>OY762448.1:0-5899360 GCA_963665705.1 uncultured Saccharicrinis sp. | reverse complement strand
GAGTCCATGGCCATTTTTGTACATATACCACATTCTCTCCTAACGACTGAATGCTATTCCTAATTTTTGATTCGAGAAAATCAATTAAGGTAAAAACTGTTATAATTGAAAAAATACCAATAGTTACTCCACTAAGTGTAAGTATTGTACGGAGTTTATTTGCCTTTAACGCATTGGCTGCAAATAAAATACTCTCTCTTAAAAATTTAACGTACAAAATCATCTAAACAGAAAAATTACAATATTTATTACACAGTTTTACCTCAAAATTAATCACTCATAAAACTATGAATAAAATCACTTACTACCTTGATAAATGTGCTTATTTTCTTAATTTTGCGCCGAGTCCAGAATTTTCGTGTAAAAATTTATTAGTCAAAGCATAAAAAGCTATCGAATTTTATAATAAATTGCGATATCTGTGATTTAATCATTTAACATTACAATGCATAATTAAATTAAAATGAGTAGCTCTAAAAAAATTAAATCCGCTCTTATTTCGGTATTCCATAAAGATGGATTGGATGAAATCATTAAAACATTAGATAAGCAGGGAGTTCAACTTTATAGTACCGGAGGTACAAAAACCTTTATTGAAGATTTAGGAATTAAAGTTACTGCTGTGGAAGATATTACCGGATATCCTTCTATTTTAGGTGGAAGAGTTAAAACACTTCATCCAAAGGTTTTTGGTGGAATTTTAGCAAGAAGAGAAAATTCTTCAGATAAAGAGCAACTTGGCGAATTTGAAATTCCTGAATTAGATTTAGTTATAGTTGATTTATATCCTTTTGAAGCAACAGTAGCTTCTGGTGCTCCGGAACAAGATATTATTGAAAAAATTGATATCGGTGGTATTTCTTTAATCAGAGCTGCTGCTAAAAATTATAAAGATGTCGTAATAGTACCTTCTCAGGCTCAATACCAGAATTTACAAAAAATCCTTGTTGAGTACGATGGTGTTACTACGATTGAAGAACGTAAAGCATTTGCAGGTGCAGCATTTGCAGTATCATCTCATTACGATTCTGCTATCTTCAATTACTTCAATCCTGAAGCTGATGATATGGAACGTATCAGTTTAAATAACGGAGACGTTTTAAGATATGGAGAAAATCCTCATCAAAAAGCTACTGTTTACAAATACAACAATATTAAAGAAGGTGCTTCTTTAGCTAACGCGAAAGTATTACAGGGAAAAGCCTTATCATATAACAACATGCTTGATGCTGATGCTGCATGGAAAGCTGCAAGTGATGCCTTTCATTCAGTAACTCACATTGAAAACAAACAAGCTGTTGCAGTAATCAAACATTTAAATCCTTGCGGTTTGGCAGTTACTGATGATATCATGAAATCATTAGAACTTGCATGGGCAGGAGATCCAATTAGTGCTTTTGGTGGAATTATTTGCTTTACAGGTACTGTTACAGGAACAATTGCAGAATGGTTTGCAAAACGATTTGTTGAAATCATTATTGCTCCTGAATTTACTCCTGAAGCATTAGAAGTTTTTGCTAAGAAAAAGAACCTTCGTTTATTAGAAACACCTATTAAAAATGAAATCACTGGTGAAAAATTAATTCGTTCAGTAAGTGGTGGTATCCTTGTACAAGATGAGGATGAAGGTGTTGATAACGAATTTAAAAACGTTACTAAACTGGAGTTTGATGCCACTAAAATGGAATTAGCTAAGTTTGGTATTACAGCGTGTAAACATTTAAAAAGTAATGCTATTGCTATTGTTACTGAGAATGAAGATGGTTCATTTTGGTTAACAGGAGCTGGTATGGGACAACCAAACCGTTTAGATAGCTTACGTCATTTAACTATGCCTCGATTCGATTTGAAAGAAGGTGTAAATATTGAACGTTCAGTAGTTATTTCTGACGCATTCTTCCCATTCCGCGACAGCATTGAAGCAGCCAACGAATATAAAGTTAAGTATATCGTTGAACCAGGTGGAAGTATTCGTGACGAAGAAGTTATTGAAGCTTGTAATGAATTTGGAATAGCGATGCTATTCACAGGTAAACGTCATTTTAAACATTAAAAACCCGAACCTTATGGGATTTTTTTCATTCTTATCTCAAGATATTGCAATTGACCTGGGTACGGCAAATACAATAATTATCCACAACGATAAAATTGTAGTTGACGAGCCCTCTATCGTTGCATTAGACAGGCGAACCGATAAGCTTATGGCTATTGGTGAAAAAGCCCGTCAGATGCATGGTAAAACGCATGATAATATCTATACAATCAGACCACTAAGAGATGGTGTAATTGCCGACTTTAACGCTGCTGAGCAGATGATTAGAGGCATGATCAAGATGATCAACACTAACTCCAGGTTATTTACTCCTTCATTAACAATGGTTATCTGTATTCCTTCAGGAAGTACAGAAGTTGAAATCAGGGCTGTACGTGACTCTGCAGAGCATGCAGGCGGTAGAGAGGTCTATATGATTTATGAACCAATGGCTGCAGCTTTAGGTATTGGTTTAGACGTTGAAGCACCTCAGGGTAATATGGTTGTAGATATAGGTGGTGGTACTACTGAAATTGCTGTTATTTCATTAGGAGGTATTGTTACTAATAAATCTATTCGTATTGCAGGTGATGATTTAACTGCAGACTTAATGGAATATATGCGCCGTCAACACAATATTAAAGTTGGAGAGAGAACTGCTGAAGAAATCAAAATTCATGTAGGATCTGCATTACCTGAGTTAGAAACTCCGCCAAACGATTATATCGTTCAAGGACCTAACCAGATGACAGCACTTCCTATAGAAGTACCAGTTTCATATCAGGAAATTTCTCATTGTCTTGAAAAGTCAATCTCAAAAATTGAGACTGCCATTTTAAGTGCTCTGGAACAAACACCTCCAGAATTATACGCAGATATAGTTAATAATGGAATCTATTTAGCTGGTGGTGGTGCTTTATTAAGAGGACTTGACAAGAGACTAACTGATAAGATCAATATCCCATTTCACATTGCTGAAAATCCTCTTCATGCAGTAGCTCGAGGAACAGGTATTGCATTAAAGAACAGACATAAATTCTCATTCCTAATGAGATAACTATAATTTAACACAAATAAAAGGTCGGAGTATCATCCGACCTTTTTTGTTTTGTTTTTTTTCCTATTTTTGAAGTTTAGTCCATTACTACATCAATGAGAAAATTATATTGTTTAACTTTAGTACTACTCCTACTAACATCCTTATCTAATGCGCAAAACGTACTGGATAAGATAAACAAATATGAAAAAGCTGTTTTCTCAATTTCATCCTACACACAGGATGGTTCCCTAAACTATACCACTTCAGGTTTTTTTATTAGTCCTGATGGAATAGCAATCGTTCCTTCAAAAATATTTTTAAAGGCCGATTCGGTCATCATAACACTCAAAAATGGAAGAAATTATAGTATAGACAGAATACTTTCAACTCATAAAATGGGTAATCTTGCTTTAATTAAGGCAAAAGATCACCGAGGAAAAGGTTTTGAGTATATTATTCCCTCACAAAAAACTGAGCGTAATCAAAATGAGGTACTAATACTTTCGCACCCAAACGAAACTGAAGAAGGAGTTTCTCTTGGTAATATTTCAAAGGTTTTTCAGGCCCCTTATTTAGATCGAGTAATATTTATTGATTCTAATTTTGACCGAATGTCTATTGGATCTCCGGTAATTAACAACCAAGGCGATTTAGTTGGCATAGCTGGATATTTAAGAGAGTCCGGCACGCGATATTATATGAGTACCCATATTTTAAATGACTCTTTGTGGACAAACCACTCTTATAACAATTGGAGAAAATCTGTATACCAAGATCATTTTTCAGATCTTCATCCATATATGCACGAAGGAATAATCCGGTTTTTAAACGAACAATGGATAGATGCTGCTAAAAGTTTTAGCTTAGAAATCAGAGGTTCTTCAGATAATATTATTCCATATATTTTACGTGGAGAAGCCAGACGTAGATATGAAAATTTTGTAGGAATGAGAGCTGATTTCCAAAAAGCAAAATATTTAAACCCAAATTATTTTCTTGTAGATTATTTTGAAGCGGAGAATCTTCTAAAAGAAAAAAAGAAAAATGAAGCTTTTGTTAAGTTCATTTCCTGCATAGAAAAATACGACTCCTATTCACCAGCTTTGGTTGATTTTGGATTACTAGCCGTTGAACTAAGAAAGGATATTGATACTGCATTAAAGTGTTTTAATAAATCAATTCAATGCAACCCTCTTTATGCAAATGGATATTACGAAAGAAGTAGATTATTGCAGCAATTTTTAAACAACGACACCCTTGCTCTTGAAGATATCAACATAGCAATTAGTTTGAATCAAAAACTTCCGGGAGCATATTCTATCAGGGGAACACTAAAAATTCAATTAGAGGATTATCTGGAAGCTATTTCTGATTTTGACAAAGCATTAATCATTAACCCAAATGATACTCACGCCTTATTTAATAGGGGCTTAGCTTATTTCAACCTTGGTATGAAAGTAAAAAGTTGCAACGACTGGGATAAAGCCAGTCAATTGGGGCATTTTAAATCGGTTAAATACATGAGTAGATATTGTAACAAAGTTACATCAAAAGGCTCCAGACATTAGCCAGCTAAACAATAAACAATTACATTTGTCAAAAAAATAATTTTTCATGACTACTATTGAACAGCTAAAAGAATTAGCGGGACGTCAGCTGGCGTTAAGGAGGTATCTTTGACATTGACCGCAAAAAAATAGAGATAGAAGAAGAAGAAATGCGCTCACAAGCTCCAGACTTTTGGAATGATGCAAAAGCTGCTGAGTTACACATGAAAAAACTACGTGAAATAAAAGCTTGGGTTACTGATTATGAAGAAATCGAAACACTGGTAGAAGATATTAAAGTTCTTTTTGATTTTTTAAAAGAAGGAGAGGCTTCTCAGGAAGATGTGGATGAGCAATTTGAACTAGCTCTAAAAAAAACAGAAGCTTTAGAGCTTAGAAACATGCTTCGCAGAGAGGAAGATAAACTAGGAGCTGTATTAAAAATTAATGCTGGCGCAGGAGGAACAGAAAGTCAAGATTGGGCTGAAATGTTGATGCGCATGTATATTCGCTGGGGAGAAAAACATAAGTATAAAGTTAAAGAAATGAATTACCAACCTGGTGATGATGCTGGAATAAAAACAGTGACTTTACAATTTGAGGGAGACTTTGCTTATGGTTATTTAAAAAGTGAAAATGGAGTTCACAGACTAGTTCGTTTATCTCCATTTAATGCAGCCAATAAACGTATGACATCATTCACCTCTGTTTTTGTAACTCCACTAATTGATGATACTATTGAGATTGAAATAAATCCTTCAGAAATTACATGGGAGACATTCAGATCAGGAGGTGCTGGCGGACAAAATGTAAATAAAGTTGAAACAGGAGTGAGACTTCGACATGCTCCTACTGGAATTATAATTGAAAATACAGAGTCCAGATCCCAGCTTGGAAACAAAGAAAATGCAATGCGACTTTTAAAGTCTCAACTTTACGAAATGGAACTTAGAAGACGGTTAGAGGAGCAAAATAAAGTTGAAAGCACAAAAATGAAAATAGAATGGGGTTCACAAATTCGTTCCTATGTATTTCAACCATATAAAATGGTAAAAGACTTAAGAACAAACACGGAAACTTCAAATGTTCAAGCTGTTATGGATGGCGAATTAGATGATTTTATTAAAGCTTATTTGATGGAATTCGGAGGAACCGAGGCTAACTAATAAATTAGAAAAATTAATAAAAAACATTGCTATGATCATGTACCTACACAATCCCAGATGTTCTAAAAGTCGTCAGGGATTAGAATATTTAAAGGAAGAAAAAGGCATTACTCCAATGATTGTTAAATACCTTGACACACCCTTAAATTTCGAGGAAATCAGTCAGCTTATAAAAAAACTTGAGATAAAGCCTATCGAACTTATTCGAAAAAATGAAGATTACTATAAAAAAGAACTGAAAGGAAAAGATTTATCTGATGAAGAATTAATTCAGGCAATGGCAGATAATCCAAAATTGATTGAACGCCCTATCATTATCAATGGTGGTAAAGCTGTTATAGGTCGACCTGTTGAAAATATTGATACAATATTATAAATAAAAAAGTCTGTTGTGGAGCGATATAAATTCGCTCCACATAAAATATACCCATCATTTATTTCCCAAAAACTGATATGTTTTTTCAGGAAGGTCTTTAACTGCTAAAATCATTAACCCGTCTAAACTATTATTGAAATTAGGATCCACATTAAACCCTATTATTTTTGCATTCTGACGAACGTATTGTTTTAATAACACAGGAATATTCATATATTTTGGTTCAATACCTGAAATAAACTTATCTAATTTTTGCATATCTCCCTTATTACGCTCTAATATAACTTCAATGGATTCGGCATCAGTTTTTACTTTAAATTCCTTTTTAGGCTGAACATATTTAGCTAAACCATAGTCGTAATGATGTTTCTTTATGAATGCAATCAACAAATCTTTCGAGAAACAAGAGAAATCATTACTAATACTTACAGGTCCAATAATATGTTTGATTCCATTATTTTTCTTCAGTATTTTCAATATTCCCTGCCATAACAAGAATAAAGGCAATGGTTTTTGTTGAAATTCCTTCACAACAAAAGATCTTCCTAGTTCAATCGAATTCTCCAGCACAGGAATCATTTTATTATCTAAATCAAATAATGTACTTACATAAAAACCTTTTATTCCTTTATGTTGAATTAAATCATGCCCAAAACCTACACGATAAGCCCCTACTATTTGCCGCGTTGCTTTTTTATAAATAAAGAGTTGAGAATAATAATGATCGAAAGTATCAATATCTATTTTCTGATTTGTACCCTCTCCAACTTCCCTAAAAGTAATTTCTCTCAAACGACCTATCTCCCTGATTATATTTGGAATATTTTCAGAGACTGTCAAAAACACTTCAAAGCCGGATTTCTCAATTAATAGGTCTTTGTGTCTAATAACACGAACCTCTTTTTCAATTAAATCCTTTGCAACAGGAAATATCACATCTACCGGCTTTCTATAAACTCTTTTTACTTTCTTTGCTTCAGGGGAAGAGTTTAATGCAAACAAGCAAGTTCTCAAATACTTTCCTTTCTTTTCAAGAGTCGAAAAATCATTTAAGGCCTCTGGGTATATAGGTTTTCCTATACGAACCTGAATCGTTTTATTTTCTTTTTTAAAAAACTCAGATGGAATGCATAATGTTCGCAAGTATGGATGAATTTTTCCTAAAAGGTGAAATATTAAGCTATTTTGACCTTGAAAGAACATAGGAACAATTGGCACTTTTGCTTTATCTAAAAACTTAATCACTCCATTATCCCATTCTTTATCTTCAATTCTGCCAAATCCTTTTTGCATTGTAGAAACCTCACCTGCAGGAAAAACACCAATAGGATTTCCATTTTTCAATTGGTTTAAAGCTTGTTTTAAACCTTGAATATTATGTTTACTTTTATTCACAAATGGATTTAGGTCAATAAATGAATTCGAAAGGACAGGTGCGATATCTTTTAGAAAAAAATTTGCCAAAACTTTAAAATCCGGATACATCTCATTTAAAGTTTTAATCATTATCAGTCCATCCAAAAAACCAAAAGGATGATTACCCATAATAATAAAAGGTCCGGTTCTAGGGATATTTTTCAGTTCAACCTGTGCAATATTTACATGTATATTAAGTTTTTCTAATGCTGTATCAATTATTTTAGCATCAGTAAACTCTGTTGATTTATTTGAATAATTTATCAGATCATTAATCTTTTCAATTTTAAGATATTTGAAAAGCAACTTCTGCGCCGTTACATTTTTTATAGAAAGTAAACCAGTCTCACTTAACCCATCTGTTATTATTTCATTCATTATAATAATTCTAATTCTTTATTTATGCAAAAACAGGCTCTTCAACTAAACTACTATGAGCTTTAACTATCGATGAAATGATCCACTCTGTATCATCATTATATTTTACTTCCACACAATTTTTATCAAGCAACCACTGTCTGAAATTACTTTCATCTATTTTATTTAATGCTGTATAAACAGGCACACCCATTGTTTGAAGCATTGCTGCATTACATTGCTGCTCATATTGACCTGTCATAGGCAATACACACAACTTCTTTTTTAAGAATAATGCTTCAGCAGGTGTTTCAAATCCGGCATTACACAATACACCTCTTGAGCTTGCCATACTTTTTACAAATCCATCTTTATTAACCGGTTGAATTTTAACATTACCCTTCGCAAAGGCTTTTTGATTATGCTTGGAGAAAACCTCCCATTTAACCTCATTAAATTTAGACAAGAAGGAAAGAATAGCCTCATCTGAATACGATGGAAGATAAACTGTAAAATGCTCTTTTTGAGTTGGATTTAAAGAACGTATATCTTTACGAATAACAGGTGTAAAAAATTCAGCCCCTAATTTTTGAAAGTGAAATCCATAACATTTACTTACAGGAGCATAATATTTCAATATACTCCTTCCTATAAAACTTTTCACCTTGGGTTTTGCAGCATTTTTATGTAAAACTGCCGACTGATGAGAAACCCCAATACATTGTTTGGCTTTTAATTTACAAGCCCAGGCTACAACCGGTTCAAAATCATTTATTACCAGATCATAATCCCTAACAGGAACTTTAATCATTTCATAAATAAAATTTATAATACTTATATTTTTTAATGTTTTCCAAAAGTCTACACCTCCCTGCTTTCCGAAAACAAAACTTGCTCCATGAAAATGAAACTTTATTTCCCAAGGCAATTGAATATCACTTTGATTTCCACTTAATACAATATCAACCTCACCATGTTTTTTAAGTACAGGAATAACATCCAATGCTCTGGACACATGTCCATTTCCCGTTCCCTGTATTGCATATAAAATTTTCATATCAGAAAAGTTTGATAATTAATCACTTAATACATCTTGAAACATTGTTTTAAACAATAATTTGTCAGACACTAAATACTGATCTCCCTCATCAGATAAGTCATCTTCTATATTTATAGCCTCATCTTCATTGTAGTACACTAAATGCCAATCGTTATTTTCAAATTCTAAGGCTGTCATATTTTCAACCCAATCACCTGAGTTTAGATACATAACTCTGCCATTGTGGTTCTCTATTACTTTTTTTGCAGGCCAATGAATATGGCCACATATTGCGTATTTATACTTTTTCTTAATCGCTAAATCAGCTACAGTAATTTCAAATTTAGTAGTTACATCATCTCTTTTTGATTTCACCATTCTTTTAATATCTCGAGAAAGAGAAATTTTCTTTTGTCCGAACAATGAGAGAAAACTATTAACCACCTTATTAATGATAGTCAGAAGAGCATAACCAGTAGCACCTAATTTTGCTAACCATTTTGAATGTTGCATCACAACATCAAAAGCATCTCCGTGAAAAATCCAGCTTTTAGCACCATTAATATTTAACACCACTTTGTTTACTATGGAAAAATTACCTACGGAAGTTCCAACAAAGCGTCTTAATGCTTCATCATGGTTTCCTACAATATACTGAACCTTAGTTCCCTGTTCCATCATTTTAACTATCTGACGAACAATTTTTAGCTGTATTTTAGGAAAATAGGATTTCGAAAACTGCCATATATCAATAATATCTCCGTTCAGAAGCAGTTGTTCTGGCTGTATTGATTTGAGATAAGACAACAATTCCTTTCCCCGACAACTACGTGTTCCTAAATGAGTATCTGAAATAATAACAGCTTCCAGTCGCTTAGGATTCTTTTTAGATTTTTCTTTCATTCTGTTCTTCAACAATTAATGAAACAAATCTACATGGTAAGAAACAACTATACGTAAACTTAAAGAGAAGAAAATGTAAAGATTGACACAATATTAAATCAATGTAACTTACTCATTTATAACACATATATACAAAACAAAAAAGGCAGCCTCCATTACTGAAACTGCCGTTTATATCTGAATTTTATATATTATGCTGACATGGGAGAAATACAAGAATTTCTCTTATCTAAGCTATTTTGCCAAAATGAATACAAATCGTAGGTAAATGAACTAGAAACACCCTCTGTTTGAACAAGATTTCGTCTATTTGCGATAACCATTGCTTTCTGATCATTAATAAAATCAGGCACAATGATAAAAGGAACTTGATATTCAATACATTTACCAAT
This sequence comes from uncultured Saccharicrinis sp., assembly GCA_963665705.1. Classification (GTDB taxonomy): domain Bacteria; phylum Bacteroidota; class Bacteroidia; order Bacteroidales; family Marinilabiliaceae; genus Saccharicrinis. The sequence continues at coordinate 5,889,093 of OY762448.1, read as the reverse complement.
ATGAACATGATCATAATATGGCATACTAGTTATTAAAGTAACGTGAGCCAAATCACATATTTTTGCTAATTCCTCAGCAATATGAAAGTTTGATTCATTAATTTCAAAGTATACATGAGAGATATCCTTATGAGCATTTAACAACAACGCAACATTCAAAATACATTTGTCGTTGTTACAAAATTCCATCTCTATATAATTCGCACCTAGCTCAGTACATATTTCTTTTACCTCACAACTTCTATTATCCCTTTTTAATAATAGAATTTCGTCATCAAAAGAAATGGTAGAGGCAATAACTGTTTTTTTTGCGAAACACTGGGGTTCATTGATAAAAATTGCCTCAAAACCAGACAAATAAAAATTTTCAGATTTTGTATCAAATTCATCCTTTATTAAAACTCGATCAGAATCAAAATGATGCTTTATATAACCCAAAAGTTCTCTATTCTCGTTGTTATTAGTATAAATCATAGATCGAATTTTAAATAAATATATGAATACAAAAATATGTCTATATATCGATTGCTTCTTTAACAAGTCCTTAATCCATCATTAAATAATCTTTAAAACACTATTTTTTAAAAAAGAAATCCTTTATAAATAGACAATCAGATTGGTATTTACACTTAAAAAAAGTTATGTACATACAATTCATTAACTTCGCATAAAATTTTATAGTATGAAACTCATATATACATTAATCGTTCTATTCATTGGATGTTTTTTAGCTGTTCAAGGAAGTATAAATACACAACTAACAACCTTTTTAAAACACCCACTGCAAGGTGCTTTTGTTAATTTTTTAGTGGGAACAATCTGTTTAATTGGATTGAACTTTCTATTTAAAACTCAAATGCCTGAATGGGGGTATGTAAAGTCAGCACCTTGGTATTTATTTGTAGGGGGAGTGCTGGGAGCTATATTTGTTTCTTCCGTAATTTTCTTTATCCCTAAAATTGGAGTTACAACTGTACTTGCTGCTTCCATTGCTGGTCAGTTAATTGCAGCATCAATCATTGATCATTTTGGTTACTTTGGAATCAACATTCATTCTATAAGTCCAGGTAGAATTATTGGCATATTACTTTTATTGGGAGGAATTTTTCTTATTCAGAAGTATTGATTATTAACTTCGATGAAAAACTATAATTAAAAATAAACTTTCAGTTTTACTAATAGAAGATATCACTACATTCGATATCTTTCTATCAATCACCCGCTTACAACCCATTCAATAAAGAATTATTTCTTCAATATATCTTACCTTATTGATAATCATGCTACATAACAGGTTATAAACACAGCCAATAAGTTCCTTATTTTACCGAAAAGGGTTAATTTTGCGGTCTGAAAAAACAAACAGTTATTATTATAGTTATATTATGGCAGATAAAACTAAAAAGCCGTTATTAAGTGAATTTCCTCCAGTATCTACTGATCAGTGGATGGAAAAAATCACAGCGGATTTAAAAGGAGCCGACTTTGAAAAAAGGCTGGTTTGGAGTACAAATGAAGGTTTCAATGTTCGCCCTTTTTATCGTTCAGAAGATTTAGATAGTGTTAAATACCTTGATAGTCTTCCTGGAGAGTTTCCTTATATCAGAGGAACTAAAAAAGACAACAGTTGGCTTGTTCGTCAAGACATTAAAGCGGTAGACTCTATTGCTGCTAATGAAAAGGCATTAGACGTTTTAACTAAAGGTGTAAACTCCCTTGGATTTACATTCTGTAAAAAAGTAGAAGACTTTGATAGTGAGCTTGACAAAGTATTAAAAAACATTATCTCTGATGAAGTTGAAATTAACTTCTCTACTACTCATGGAAGTAAGAAACTATTAAAAGCCTTGGTTACTTACTTAAAAAAGACCAATCGTGATTTAACTAAAGTAAAAGGTTCTATCAACTTTGATACTTTAGGTTGCTTAACTTCAACTGGTAAAGCATGCCACTCTTTCGAAGAATTATTTGATCATGCTAAGGAAGTAGTTGAAGCAGGAAAAGACTTACCTAACTTCAAAACTATTTGTGTAAACGCTAAGTTATTCAATAACGCTGGTTCATCAATCGTTCAGGAGTTGGCTTTTGGTTTATCATTAGGAAATGAGTATTTAGCTCAATTAGTAGAAAGAGGTGTTTCTGTAAATGATGCAGCTTCTACAATCAAATTCAACTTTGGCGTTGGTGGTAATTACTTTATGGAAATTGCCAAATTACGTGCAGCTCGTATGTTATGGGCTACAATCGTAAAATCATATAGTCCTAGCGGTAATGAGCCTGCAAAAATGGCTATTCACTGTGAAACTTCACAATGGAACAAAACAATTTACGATCCTTATGTAAATATGTTACGTACACAAACAGAAGCAATGTCTGCTACTCTTGGTGGTGTTGATTCTCTTACTGTTCAACCATTTGATACCATTTTTAAAGAAACTGATAAATTTTCTGAAAGAATTGCTCGTAACCAACAATTACTATTAAAAGAGGAATCACATTTTGATAAAGTAACTGACCCATCAGCAGGTTCATACTACATTGAAAACCTAACTGACAGTATTGCTGAGCAAGCCTGGGAATTATTTGTTGAGGTTGAAAACAAAGGTGGATATACTGAAGCCTTAAAAGAAGGATATATTCAATCTACAGTTAAAGAAACTGCAGACAAACGTAAAAAAGCAGTTGCCACTCGTCGTGAAAACTTACTAGGAACAAACCAGTTCCCTAACTTCACAGAAAAAGTTGCTGAAGCAATTAAACCAGATAAAGACAAAAATGGCAGAAGCGTATGCCAAGGGGACACAACTGTTGAGTCACTACCGTCAACTCGTGGTGCTGAAGAATTTGAAACATTACGCTTAGCAACTGAAAAATCAGGAAAAACACCAAAAGTATTTATGCTTACTTATGGTAACTTAGCTATGCGTTTAGCTCGTTCTCAGTTCTCAAGTAACTTCTTTGCTTGCGCAGGATATCAAACTATCGATAATAATGGTTTTGATACTGTTGAGGCTGGAGTTGAAGCTGCTAAAGCAGCTGGAGCTGATATTATAGTTTTATGTTCATCGGATGATGAATATGTAGACGCTGCACCTAAAGCATTTGAAGCAATTAATGGCGAAGCTATCTTTGTTGTTGCAGGTGCTCCTAAATGCGCAGACGACCTTAAAGCTAAAGGTATAACTAACTTTATTAATGTTCGCTCTAACGTTCTTGAAACACTTCAAGGCTTTAGTAAAGAATTAGGATTATAGAATACCGGAGATATAAGATACTGCAATTATAATTATTTACGTGTCTGTTAAACTCAGTATTCATTAAAAAATCTAAAAAATGGCAAGACCAGATTTTAAAAATATAGATTTCAAAAAAAGTTCTCCTTGTGGCGATCTAAATGCCAAAGAGTGGGAGAAAAACAATGGGATTAAAAAGGACTGGGTAACTCCAGAACGTATCCCTGTAAAGAGTGTATACTCTAAAGACGATTTAGAAGGAATGGAACACCTGAACTATGCTGCAGGTTTACCTCCTTATCTACGTGGTCCTTATTCTGTAATGTACGCAATGCGTCCTTGGACTGTTCGTCAGTATGCAGGATTCTCAACTGCTGAAGAATCAAATGCATTTTACAAAAGAAACCTTGCTGCAGGTCAGAAAGGTCTTTCTGTAGCATTTGACCTTGCAACTCACCGTGGTTATGATTCTGATCATGAACGTGTTGTTGGAGATGTAGGTAAAGCAGGTGTAGCTATCGACTCTATCAAAGATATGCGTATTCTTTTCGATGGAATTCCATTAGATAAGATGTCGGTTTCTATGACAATGAACGGAGCTGTACTTCCTGTATTAGCGTTTTATATTGTTGCCGGTTTAGAGCAAGGTGCTACTCTTGATCAATTGTCAGGTACAATTCAAAATGATATCTTAAAAGAGTTTATGGTGCGTAATACATACATCTACCCACCTAAATTCTCTATGAAGATTATTGCAGATATCTTTGAATATACTTCTAAAAACATGCCTAAATTTAATTCAATTTCAATCTCTGGATATCACATGCAAGAAGCAGGTGCAACAGCTGATATTGAGTTAGCATATACTTTAGCTGATGGTTTAGAGTACTTACGTGCTGGTGTTGACGCTGGTATGGATATTGACTCATTTGCTCCACGTTTGTCTTTCTTCTGGGCAATTGGAACAAACCACTTCATGGAGATTGCAAAAATGCGTGCCGGACGTATGTTATGGGCTAAGATTGTGAAGAAATTCAATCCTAAAAACCCAAAATCGTTAGCATTACGTACTCACTCACAAACTTCAGGATGGTCATTAACAGAGCAAGATCCATTTAACAATGTTGGTCGTACTTGTATTGAAGCTATGGCATCTGCATTAGGACACACTCAATCGTTACATACGAACGCATTGGATGAGGCTATTGCATTACCAACTGACTTCTCTGCTCGTATTGCTCGTAACACTCAGATTTACATTCAGGACGAAACTCATATCTGTAAGTCTGTTGATCCTTGGGCTGGTTCTTACTATGTTGAGTCATTAACAAATGATTTAGTAGAAAAAGCTTGGGCTCTTATTGAAGAAGTTGAAGAACTTGGAGGTATGGCTAAAGCTATTGAAAGTGGAGTACCTAAAATGCGTATTGAAGAAGCTGCTGCTCGCGCACAAGCTAAAATTGATGCTGGTACACAAACTATCGTAGGTACTAATAAATATCGTCTTGAAAAAGAAGATCCAATTGATATTTTAGATATTGACAACTCAGCAGTACGTCTTTCTCAAATTGAACGTTTAAAGCAACTTAAAGCAGAACGTAATGAGGAAGAATGTCAGGCTGCCCTTGCTGCTATCACCAAAGCTGTTGAAACAGGTGAAGGTAACTTACTTGCTTTAGCTGTTGATGCTGCTCAAAAGAATGCTTCTCTTGGTGAGATTTCTGATGCTTGTGAAACAATTGTAGGAAGATATAAAGCTGTGATTCGTTCAATTAGCGGTGTTTATTCTAGCGAAGCTGGAAAAGATGCTGAGTTTGAAAAAGCAACTGCTCTAGCTAAAGAGTTTGCTGAAAAAGAAGGTCGCCAACCTCGTATTATGGTTGCAAAAATGGGACAAGACGGTCACGACCGTGGTGCTAAAGTTGTTGCAACAGGATATGCCGACATAGGTTTTGATGTTGATATGGGACCTTTATTCCAAACACCTGCAGAAGCAGCTAAACAAGCTGTAGAAAATGACGTTCACGTATTAGGTGTATCTTCATTAGCTGCAGGTCACAAAACACTAGTTCCTCAGGTTATTGAAGAGTTGAAAAAACTTGGTCGTGAAGATATCATGGTTATTTGTGGTGGTGTTATTCCTGCTCAGGATTATGATTTCTTATATGAATCAGGTGCAGTAGCAATCTTTGGTCCTGGTACTTCAGTATCAAAAGCTGCAAGTGAAATCTTAGGATTATTACTTCAAGCTGCTGAGTAATTTAAAAAATATTACTTAATATAAATCAAAGCCATCTCAAATCATTGGGATGGCTTTTTTGTGATCTTATAAAATTGATATCCTAATGAATCTTTAAAATCTTATAATTTAAACAAATTATATAACTTTAACAGTTAAGAATCTCACTATATATTCAATTTTACAAGCATTAAAACCATTCCAATATAAAGTCACTTATTTTTATCAGGTAATATAGAGCTGATTTTGTAAGGTTATAACAACCTTTTAAGCCCCCATTACATTAGCAATAGCAAGAGAATATACCATATAAATCAACACTATTTAGACCCAATTAAACTAATATCAGAGAAGCTGTAGTGAAGGAATTATGAAGTAACAATTAAAACCATTACAATAAAAAAACATAATTTTTAAATTGTAATAAGTAAAGCTTCATCCAATTTATAATAAAAAATATCTAACTTACAATCTAAGACCCATAAACAACACATCATCTACTTGTTCTAAATCTCCCATCCAATTTAAAAAATTATCTCTAACAAGTTCACCTTGCTTGTCCATTGGTTTATCATGAATCTCTTCCAGTAGTCTTTTAACTCCTACTTTCATCATCTTTTTTCCTTTAGGGCCACCGAACTGATCAGGATATCCATCTGAAAAAAGATAAATAGAATCTCCTTTAGAACACTCATATTCATAATTAACAAAGCTAGTACTTGAAACAATATCATCGTCACCGATACTTCTCCGTGTTCCATTATAAACACTAAGTTCTTTATTAATAAATAAGTAAACTGGCCTTTTGGCCGAAGCCAGAACAACTTTACCCGATGACATATTAATTTGGATTACAGATATATCCATACCATCTTTTGCCTGATCATCTCCATCTTTTTGCAAAAGAATACGTATATCAGCATCTAATCTCTCAAGGATATCAGCAGGAGAATTTACACCGTTTAACTTATAAATATCATTTAATAAAGTGGAACCTATCATCGACATAAATGCCCCAGGAACACCGTGTCCTGTACAATCTGCACAACAAAGTGTAAATACATCTTTTGTTCTGTTAAACCAATAAAAATCACCACTTACTATATCTCTGGGCGCAAAAAAGATAAAGGATTCAGGGAAAGTAGATCTTAATGTATCTACATCAGGAAGAATTGATTTTTGAATTCTTTTTGCATAGGTAATACTAGCAGTTATATCCTGATTCTTCTTTTCTATTTCTGCTTTTTGCTTTCTTAATACTATAGTTTGAGAAGCTACCTCTTGTTGTAAAGCCTCCTTTTGTAATCGTAAAGAACGCTCCCTATATTTAATAATCAAATAAACTACAAATACACCAAAAACAATAATCAATAAATAGAACCAAAATTTCCTCCAGAAAGGTAACTCAATTTCAATAGAAACAGCTATCGGATTTTTTGTTACAACTCCATCTGCATTAAAAGCTTTAACCCTTAAAGTATATTTGCCTGAAGGGAGAAACTCATATTCACGAAAATTAGTTGCCCCTAAATCATCCCACTCCTTATTATCCTCATCGCCATCTTCTATCATTTGATATTGATAAGTTACTCCTGTAGGATTTTTAAAGCTGATTCCAGTAAATTCAAACCTAAACCTATAATTAGGTTTTCCATAGGGATAACTTAATACAATAGGTTTATTTAAAGGATATTTTTCATCTGAAATATCTATTTCTGTAAAATTTAATAACGGTGCCACTAAGTTCTTCTCATCACGATCAGGAAAATACTTAATAACACCATGACTGGATGCAAACCAGATATTCCGATCATGATCTTCCCATACTCTATAAAAATCGCCTCCCATTTTATCCTTGAAACCCATATTTCTGACCTGCATTGTATTCAAGTCAATAGAACTTATTCCAGGCCAATGACAAATCCAAAGTCGGTTATTCTTATCACAGACAATATCGTAACAATAATTTTTTGATAAACCATTTAACACCGAAATTGACTGCAGCGTATCTTTTGTATATTTTAAAACTCCTTTACCTACAGTGGACAACCAAATATTACCATCTCTATCTTTTGTCATACCAGAAACATTAATAGGAGCCTGAGATAGTTTATGAACTTCTATATTCGTGGAATCCAACATACATATTCCACTTGATTTGGGTCCTATCCAAACTTTATTGTCCCTATCAACATAAACAAAATTAATATTATTATGTGGTAACTTATTTTCAGTAGTATATTGCTCTACATGGTTATTATCTGTATCAATAATAAAAAATCCTCCAGATGTAGCTAAATAGATTTTCGAATCCAAAATAGCCATATCATTAATATAATTACCAATAATGGATTTAGTATAATTATATCTTTTAAATTTAAGTCCACCTGGCTTTCTATAATACAACCCGTTATTTAAGGATGATACCCATAATACATTATCTTGATCATACTCAAAGCCTGTAATTCGATCATTAGGAATTCCTAGAGCATCATCATAATATTCGTGGTCATTAAAGCAAAATGGATCCGTTTTTAATATCCCATTATCCAATCCAATCCAAAGTTTATTATTAGTAGCTAAAACTGATATAGCTTTCTGTTGTTTAAATCCTATATCTTCAAGATTATAGTGAATAAAACTCTCATCTAAAAGAACAGAAACACCTCCTCCGTATGAAGCGAACCAATAATTATGCTCTCTATCTGCCAATATGCTTTTAATAAAATCATGATTAAGACCATTATTAGTTGAGAAATTAAAGGATTCTGAAAAAGTTTGTGTAGCATCATCCCAAAATAATTTAATAATTCCTTTACCCCAGGTTGCCAGCATCAGATTTCCATCTTTTTCCTCAAAAATATCAAGTATATTCTCTTGATCTACATTAAATTTTACACATAATTTATTATCAGCAAAATGCTTTGCATTTTTATCATCATATTGATACAAATAGAATCCTTCATCTTCTGTAGCAATCCAAAACTCACCCTCTATAGCCCTCCTCTTAACTATTTTATTTATTACAGTAGGTGGCACCGCAGTAACCTCTTCAACAGACCTAACTTTATCATCCGGACCAATTTTTAAGGTATACAATCCATCAGAAGTTCCTAAAAGTAAATGAAAAGCATCGATACTTTCTACAGAATAATATAATTTATCTCCAAAATACTCTCTATCAAAAAAAGTTTTTACTGATTTATCTGGCAAAATTTTAATAACACCATTATTTTGTACTGTGGCCCAAATATTCCCGGATTCATCCTGACAAATATCTTTAATTGGGCTAGTTGCACGATCCTCGGGAATAACTTTATGAAAACCATCTTCATAATATGAGAGCGTACCATTTCCATGACCAACCCATAATGTACCTAAACGATCAACGAAAAGTGAGTGAACAAAATCTGATGTTAATGAATCATTTTGAGTGTAAGTAACAAAGTTTAAACCATCATATCTCACTAACCCCTCTCCTGTACCAATCCATAAATAACCACTATTATCCTGAGCCAAACAATAAACAAAATTTTGTGGCAAGCCCATATCAGAATCAAAATTCTTAAAATCAAAAGACTGGGCTCCTACTTTATAAAAGACAGAAACTATTAAAAATAAAATAAGTATTATGGATCGCATATTATGTTTTTGAATCATTTAAGAATTGCTATTTACGGTTTAATGCCAATGCTATATTTATATTTTGGAATTCCTCCGATAGGCACACTATAAAATGGCATCAACTCATCATACTGATTTTTCAAAAATATGACCACATTATTATTTTTAATATGAGCTTTCTTATTTTTGATAATCTGAATATCATAAGAGGTATTTTTTTCAGAAGGATGAACACCATGCATACTCTCACTCCATGAATTATCACCAGAAACTTTTAAAAACTCTCCATTTTTGGCCACAGAAATAATTCTAATAACACCATCACTATCCCAATCAAAATTAGTTTGTTTAACTGCGAGTACATTATCATCAATAAAAGGATATATATGTGATACTTCATTTACATCATCATGCAATCTAAACTTATACCTAAAATAAAAGGCAAAAGCACCTTCTACAGGTTGATTTTCTGTAGAGAGCTGACTCATAAATAAACGATAAAGATTACCATCATCTCCACCAATACCTTCGATAATCACTTTAAAAATATACCCACCATAATCAGGAAGATACTCACCTTCTGTAGGATTAATTGGACCAAAAGTATACCACTGCTTCTCATAACGAGCATTTTCAGTGAATGATTTTGTACCTAATAAAGTTCCACTTTTATATTTGCCATCTAAGTTAACTTTTCGGGCATCTTCATCAGAACAAGCTCCATCACCACCATAAATACTATATTTCATACGAGTATTCCATTCTCCCTGCAACTCATCAACTTCTCCACCTACTTCAGGATCATAAACTCTGATAAAAATAGGATCTGAATGGCCTTTAGGAACTGAAAAGAAAATTACCTGAGTAAAATCATTATCTCCCCAAGCTTTATCTCCTTCATTTCCAAACGTCACTAAATAAGGAATATTTTCATCAACCGCAGGAACCGGTTGTGCAAATGTTTTAATTGAAAGACATAACAATAAAAACAATAAAATTTTATGATGCATATAGTTAGTATTTTATTCTGTTACTACAATTTTTCGTTTTGAGGCCATTTTATCCATGTTATCATCTACTGAGACAGTCCCACATTCAATTGTATATATACCCTTTTTTCGAAAAATATGATTAATAGTTACACCTTTGGCTCTATTATTATTATCTAAATCCCAATAATATTGCGCTGCTTTAAAATCTTTCAGTACAGATTTAGATGCTGATAAGGTAACTGACTCATTAATTTTCACTGTGTCAGGACAATTTATGACCACCTGTTGAGTTTGCTTTAATTCAAGATCGAACTGTGCTACGGTAAATAAATCTACATTTATCAATGTATCAATAACATTTAAATGAATATTATACACACCATCTCCTTTAGGAAAACAATGTCTTACCTCTAATCCATCAGCAGATTCACCATCTCCAAAATACCATTTATATTTATATGGCAATGTATCTGATTCAAATGGTCCATTTTCAAACAAAGTAAAACAATAATTATCTTCCACCTGATCTTTAGCATCAGGAAATGTTGGATATGGATTTGAAAACCTATAAACATCATCATTCCCAGATCTGTTAGATGCAAAGAAACCTTCTGTTTCACCAGGGTAAATATAACAAGAAAAGTCATCCTTGTTCGAATTAATAGGTTCGTCTAAACGCACAGGAGCGGCCCATTCTTTACCATTCCACGAAGTATAAAATATATCTAAACCACCAACTGAATTATGTTTATCTGAGGTGAAATATAATTTTCCAGAGCTATGATAAAAAGGGAAAAGTTCCTTCCCTTCAGTATTAACTATTTCTCCTAAATTAACAGGTTCGGTCCACTCTCCATCTTTGAATGTAGACTGATAGATGTCTGTTTCGCCATAACCACCTTCTTTATTAGATACGTAAAACATTGTATTACCATCAGGCGAAACAGTAACTTGACCATTGGAATAATTCCTCCTTGAATTATACGGAAAAGCTGTTGGTCGACTCCATTTACCATTATTATTATTAATGATAAATATACCCAACAAATTATCTCTTCCTTTACTTCTTTTAATTGTAGTATATTGATTTTGTGTTATAAAAATCCGGCTCTTATCTTCACTAAAACAAATTGAAGATGTATTCAATTTACTCAATTTACCAGAATGCAATTCGCCTTCATTACCAAAGTCATCATTTAATAAGATATGAGTCTTATAAATTCTATATAACCCTTCATTATTCTGATCAAGATATGTTTTTAAAAACTCATGTTTTCTATTACTTGCAAAATAAAGAATAGAATCTATAACATAAGGTGCAAAATCATTCTTCAACGAGCTGTTTGCAGGAATAGGTTCAACACTCACCTCTTGACAAACAACTACTCCACAGTTAAATGACAATACAATGAAGACGATTAAAAAATTACAAAATAATTGCTTCATAGTTTAAAAGAATTTTGGATTTGGAGTTTTAATCTTATAACCAAAATCATATTGAAGTGATACTTCATGTGTCCCATTATTATAAGATGCTATTTTCTCCATACTATAATCAAGGCTATATGTAAATCTCAGTTGAGGATTAACCTGATAACCTAAAATCCCCACAATATCTCCAACAGTTCTGTATGATGCTCCTATCATTAAAGATTTTAAAAAAATAGCCGTAGTACTAATATCTACAAAAGTTTCATCATCCATATTTACCCTCAGCAAAGCAGATGGCTGAATGCTAATATTATCAGAAATGTCATACATATAACCTGCAGTAAGTAAATAATCTATTTTTGTAAAATCAACAGAATTTTCACCGGTTACATACCTATCATGATATAAAAACGTTGGAACAGACAAACCAACAAAATATTTAGAATTATATATAGCAGTACCAAAACCTAAAATAGGAGAACCACTATTGTCTGTCATTGCAAAAGAATTATCTTGTGTGTCTACAATATCTACTTCACTCCAATTAGTTTTGTAGTTTACATATCCTGCAGATATGGCTAATCCAATTTTTGAACCATTATTTAAAGGTAATCGATATGTATATGAAAAATTAAAACCTGTATTTGCAGCAATAGCATAACTTTCATTAAATATCTGAGCCCCCAAGGCGACTTTTTCTTTTTTTAATGGAGTATTAATGGTAAACAAGGCTTTTGTTGGAGCTCCTTCAAAACCGATCCATTGTTTACGGTATGATCCAAAAATAGACATTACATCATGAGAACCACCAAAACCAGGATTTATACTATATCTGTTATACATATATTGACTCATTACAATTTCTCGCTGCCCATACGATGAGATAGTAATAAGTGATATTAATACTACTAAAATATGCTTCATATAGTGTGTGTGTTTCTTTTACTTATCGTTTTATAACCAAATATTTTTTAACCGGTTTACTCAATTCGTCTGCATCAAAAATATAATAATACACTCCTTCTGTTAAATCCTCTCCATCTAATCCTTCCCCATTCCAAGTAATCCGAACATTTTCTGAATAACTTTCTTCATGAACAAGCTTCCCATACTTATCAAATACAACAAACTTAATATTATGAAGATTCTCTGATCCAGGTATCTTAAATTCTTCATTTATTGCATCTCCGTTCGGAGAGAACCCCCCTGTTTCAAATAATTCTTTTATTATAATTACTACTTCATCTGTAACAGGATCACAAATACTTGCCTCTGTCGGTATAACAGACCATTGAAACCGATAAACACCTGGTTTCATATCAGTAACAATTGATGTGGGGTCTTTCGGATTATTGATTGTAGCATTGCCTTCTAACAAAGACCAAATTCCCTCACCTTCATCCAGTGTTTCTGCATATAACTGAAAATTGTCCATCGCATAAATAGTAGAATCGACACCTGCCTCAACAGGATAAGGACTTGGTTGTACACTAACAATTACATCATCAGATGATGAACATTGACCATTAATTTCATTCCATGTTAAGGTATATTCTTTTGAATCGTAGGCCGTAAATGTTGTATAAGAATCTGACACATCCTCAAATTGACCGTCTGAATCAGGACTCCAATAACCATCTCCAACCGATGGAGTAGCATCAAGAGTAATTTCTCTATCACATAAATCTAATTGATCAATTCCCGCATTTGCAGCAGGTTGTTCATCTACATATACATTATAAATTAAATCAGAGTATGAAGTAGTGCATCCATAAACTCCTGATATTTTAGTAAAATGAAAATCTGTTTGACTTTGAACTGATGATGTAATATCAAAAGTTGGATTTAACTCTAATGTATTATTCCCTTTAGCCAAATCAGTTTTACTGTATGAATCACTTTCATCATTATACAATACAGAAAAAGGTTCATTTCCATTTGTAATATTCAAATTTAAATAAGTAGAACTACCTGTGCATATCTGATCTTCTGTATTTAATAATTCTAAAGCAGGAGGTTCAGCATAAGTAATTACAACCTCATCTACATCACTACAACCCATTATAGATTCTTTCTCCGTCCATGTAAAAGCAACATCTTGTGCTAAGGTATACGAGTTTAAACTTGCGGTTGCGTTTTTATTAGAAGTATCATCAAAAATATCACCAACATCTGAAGTCCAAACACCAGTATTACCGGATGCTAAACTAGCTTGCAAAACATATTCAGTTCCACATGCCACATCATCACTTCCTGCTGACACTTCAGGCTTAAGATCTGTAACTATCTGAGTCCCTATTATATCTTTCTCTTCAGCAGCACATCCATTTACATCTGAAACAGAGAAAATATAAAATTGATCAGATGAACTAACGGGGTATCCAACATTATCAGTTAATACAGTTGAGTTCTCAGAATAAGAATTAGTATTATTTTTTATCACATAATCAAAAGGAGCATTACCTGAAAAATCCACACTGAATGTAACTTCATCCGGATCTGTATCTGTTGTACAAAATTTATATTCTCCTGGCGAATTTAATACAGCAGTTGGTGACCCATGAAAATCTAAAGTAACTTCATCTGTTTCAGAACAGGCTCCATTTTTCTCAGTAAGTATAAAGGTAGCCTGACCTTCTTCACTTTTAGTGAAAGTTGATGTTGGAGAATTAATATCTGAATATGTTCCTACTCCTGTCATATCATTCCAATAGATAGTATGACTGGCATCAGACACACTACCCTGTAAAGTATATTCATACCCACAAACCTCATCATCAATGCCGGCATTAGGAGTTGGCTTAGAATCAATTGTAATACTCACTGATCCATTAACAAGATCCGAGCCTGAATTCAATTTTGTAGTATGATTAAGTGGATCAATTCCATAATTATTATCATAAACACGAACAATTACAACATCTGCAGATGTATTCTGTGTTACATCAAACGAAGCACTATAAGAATCGATTAATAGTGATCCTGTACTCTCATTCACCCCAACTGTATGATAACTTCCATCAACTTCATAATATAAACCAAAAGGAGGTTCTCCTGTAAATTCCACTTCAACTGTTGCAGTCCCCTCTTCACAAAAAGCAACATCGCTGCTTACTATTGTAACAGTTGGCATTTCGGCTACTTGTGCCGATAATAATGAAGTAAAAAAAATAAAAATATTTAACAGAGAAATATGAGGTACTATTTTCATACAATGAGGCTATAGCTGTTACAAACTATACAAACATAATCATTTTGCACGAAAATGCCTGTTCCATATATCTATACGATCAACTTGTTAACATAAAAAATATGCAAATTCATCAAAAAAAATATCTCACTCATCAAATCCAACCCACATATAACAATAGTTACAGAAAATACAATAAACAAAAATTCAAAACATTGCTTTTAATACAGATACCCCAAACAACAACTGATTTTACAGCAAATAATTATAATATCTGAAAACTCACCCTTGTAAAACCAACCTTACACCATCCAAAATTACAAATCATATATAGTTCTTGCTTTAGGCTTATCTTTTCTAATTTTTTTATACCTCCACTCGTTATATGTTTCAGAAAACATAGGTACAAAATTCTCTTCTGGTCCAGGAGCTGGTGCAAAAATAAGATTACCTTCCGGATCAATTAAGTAGTACGTAGGGAAAGCCTTAATATCATAATCGAGTAACACTTTGGCATTTTGTGAAAAATGAAGAAAATTCCACTTATACTTATGCTTTTTAACAAACTCATAAGCTTTATCCGGATCTTCATCGGTTAAAATAGTAACAATAACCAAATCTCTCTTGAACATATCGGCAAATCGACTTAAAACCTGAAAATCCTTTTTACAAGCATAATTTTCAGTATTGGCAAAGTTCAAGTAAATAAACTTACCTTTAAAATCCTGTAATTCACGATTTTTACCAGATAGCGTTGTTAGTGAAAATGGAGGTGCTAGCAAACCTACTCTAAGCTTTGTAAATTTATGAAATATATCACCAGCTATCTCTTTATTAATTTCATTATCACACTCTTCCGAAGCTCTTTCCATTAAGGTTATTATCTTTTCTTTATCATAATTACCAGAATAAAATCCATCATACAACCCTTTAATAACAACCAATTCTGTTAATGATCTATTGTAAAAAAGAGAATCCTTACCAAATGCAATAGCCAAACTATCAAATGATTCAACTTTTGGCCATAAATTCTTAACACTCTCTCCTTCTTTCGAATTAAAATAAGAATAAAAAAAGTTTGAAAACACCTGATTAAAAGCTTCCCAATATGGATCTAAAGAATATTGCACAGGGACATGACTAAAATTTTCATCAATTAACTTCCTTTTATGATTTGAGTTAATAAAATTTTTAAGGTTTATATAACTATATGATTTATACTGTTGAAACCAACTGTTTTTTGAAGCAGGAAATTTCTCTTCTGTTTGATCTATTATTTGATAGGCTAGTTTTTTATTATTTGTCAGCACTATCTTTTTTATATTATCAGCAAATTGTTGATTATAATATAATTCAAAGTTCTTTACTTCCTTATTCAGATCGACACTACTTTCATTATAAACTCCTAACAGTACCGGTTCTGGAATAAAAAAAGGATTTAGTTTATTTTCTTCTTTCATTGGTATATAGGCCGGTAATTCTATATTATACACACGACCTGGCTCAACCAATAAATAACCTTGCATTTCACCTAAGTTAATATATATCTTAGTTACCTCATCAATTAAAAAGGAAGTAGTAAAGTATCCTTTTTTATCAACCCTAAATGACCTCAGGTCTTTAAACTCTCTGGTGATATAATTACTTCGACTCTGAACGGTAAGGTTCATGTTTGCATATTCTACAGAATTCCCATAAATAGTGACACTATCTACCCTCTCAGCCCGAATACTACACGTGATGATGATTATTATTACGAGAACTATATACCTCATTATTCCCCCTGCTTATAAGTAGCCAACTTCTCTTGAATTCTCCTTGGAATAAATTTACTTGGATCTCCCTTATGTCTGATTATATCTCTGACAATTGATGAATTGACAGGTGTATGTTCTGGTGTTGTGAGTAAAAAAACAGATTCAATACCAGTCATTGATTTATTAACCTGTGCTATAGCTCTTTCGTATTCAAAATCTGCTGCAGTCCTAATCCCCCGTAAAATAAAACCAGCTCCACATTCATTAGCAAAATCAACTGTCAACCCCTGGTACTTTCCCACTTTCACCTTAGGTTCATCACTAAATAGATATTCAACCCATTCTACTCTTGTGTCAACTGGATAAAAATCTTTTTTATCGGAGTTATATCCAATACCAATAATTATTTCATCAAACAAACCTACAGCTCTTTGCACTATATTTTCATGACCTATCGTAAAAGGATCAAAGGATCCGGGAAATATCGCTACACGTTTCATTCACTCTATCTTAAATTTATTTACAAAAGGTTTAGTATTCTTAGGGCATAAAGTTGTGAAAATACTTTCAGCACACAAAACACAACCTACCAAAACTTTATTTTTATTGTAGCAAATGTTGCCATTCTCAACAATATTAAACCATGCTTAAATCTGCTAATATTAGTATCTCCATACTTTCTTTCTTTATACCTGATAGGAAGATCAACTATTTTATGATTTAATTTATACGCTCCAAACAACAAATCAAAATCACCAAATGGATCAAATTCACCAAAAAACTTTCTATTTGCAGCTAACTTCTCATAATCCCACCGAAACATTACTTTTGTTCCACATAAGGTATCTTTTATAGGTCGTTCCAAAATATAACTAAAAAACTTGCTAAAAAAATGGTTTCCTATAGTATTCAGGGGACGCATTGCATTCTTTTCCATTGGATACACCAATCGCACTCCATTTATAAACTCACCCTTGCCGGTTGTTATTGCATGATAAAACTTAGGCAAATCCTCTGGAGGTACAGTTAAGTCTGCATCAAGAATCATTAAAATATCACAAGTGGCAGCAGCAAACCCTTTACGCACAGCATCTCCTTTACCTTTACCATCCTGCTGCATAATTTTTATATCATATTCCCCTGCATATTTCTTTTGTATACATTGTATTGTATCCCAAGTATCATCGGTTGAATTACCTTCTACAAATATAATCTCGGTATGCTTTCCTAATTTAGGAATACGTTGAATAGCAGCCTCAATATTTCCACTTTCGTTTCGAGCCGGAATTATTACTGATGTTGAATATTTATTTTCAATTTCTTCTTGAGAAAGTGTTTTGGGAATTGGTCGGGCAAAAACAAACTGATTTAAACCAAGCTTACTAAAGACAGGTAATCGACTCAAGATTCTATTGAGAAAACCTGATATTATTGGAATATTATACGGAAGCAACATACTTCTGTTAGCTTTATAGGTTTCAAAGCCTGCTAAATACAAAAGATTTTGTATATCATGACTCGACAACCAATTTTGCTGGGGTGATTTTCGTTTTATTCTGATCAATTCAGCAAACCTTATTACAGGTTCCCATATTCTATTATAGTAAGTAACAATAAACCTTGTTTTTTCATGAACCACATTTTGAACCTGCTCAAAAGCCTGTTCTATATCAGGTAATAACCCAATTAAATTTGACATTACTACAACATCATATTTCGAACTAAGATTAAGATTCTCTGCTGCCATTTCATAAAAAGTAATATCAGGAAACTGCTCTTTAGCAATTTCTATCATAGCTAAAGAAAAATCCACTCCTGTTTTTTCTTTCCCATTTATATCATTTAATAAATCTCCACATCCACATCCTATCTCAAGAACACTACTTTCCGGATGAATAAAATAATTACAATATTTAGATATTGAATTCCAATAATACGATCGTTTTTTTCTATACTTAACCCACTTTACAGCAAAAC
This sequence comes from uncultured Saccharicrinis sp., assembly GCA_963665705.1. GTDB lineage: Bacteria > Bacteroidota > Bacteroidia > Bacteroidales > Marinilabiliaceae > Saccharicrinis. The sequence continues at coordinate 5,870,650 of OY762448.1, read as the reverse complement.
TATCCCAATACTCTCTAATTTCAGAACTATATAATTGCATTTTATTACTTATGATTTTCCTGATTAATAACTGAATGATTATTGAGTTGTGAATAATCAATTTCAAATAAGTATGCAGGCTCTTTACCTCCAAACTGCTTAACTAACTTAAACATTTTTGGGTACTCCTTAACAACAACAGACATATATCGCCTAATTGTATTAATAGTTTGCCCGGTAAACATGTGGGGATTTTTGCGTAAACTTGCTACAATAATATGCGAAACATTTCTCTCCTTTAAGTGCAGTACTAAATCTCTGGCATTACCCTCAGGAATTCTATAAACACCAAAAAACTTTCGCCCTTTACCGTAAATCCTTGCAATATTTGGCTTTCGACATGCTACATAAGAGTTTTCTTCAGATAAATTCTTATCTACATAATCCACCATCTTTAAATAACTCACCCAATCCGGAGTAAATCCTGCAAATTTATCCCCTTGGATATTTTTTAACAAAGTATTAAGATCAATATGTTTTGTTCCCTTTATAACAGTTAAACCCAAAGATAAAACCAGCATTACAAAGAAATATTTTCTAAGCATCACAATATTTTTGTCTTTAGAAACTTGAATGACTGTAGATACTAAAAACAATATCATATATGGCACAAAGGGAATAATCAATCTATATTGATCCCATAATTTTTGCAAAGAAAAAAATGTTATACCAAGCATTATAGCCAGATAAACCGCAGTAAAAAACAAAAATTTATTTCGTTTTGGAAACCAGATAAAACCAAGCAAAAACAAAGCATATACAAAAATAGTAACATAAGGATTAATTGTATTTTTTTGATCTGATTTAAATCCTAATATTCTTACAAAATGTTTTGATAAATAAAGATTTGAATTATCCTGAAAACGTTTAATAAAACCTGCAACATCTTCTTTCCCCTGACTTTTATCGTAAGGATGTTTATTTAACAACTGCGTAGTTTGCTCTCCTGATTTAGCAGGAAGATCCCAGCCAATACTCTTAATGCCTATAAAAACTGTAACTAATAACGCAAAACCGAAAACAATAAAAAGTGCTTTTTTATATTCTTTATAAGCAAGAAAAAACACCATCAAAGCAATGACAGTTCCAAATCCAATAGTCCTGGTTAAAAACATCAATGTAGCCATGACAACAACAGGCACAACTATCTTTAATTGGTATTTAAAATCTGTTTGCTTTTCTTCATGGTCTATTACTTTAAAAACATAAAGAAAAAATACAGATTGAAGCAAAATAAAAAATGCTTCTGAAAAGGTTTGGCTTGAAAAAAACAGAAAGTAATGACTGACACTAATAATTCCTACTGAAAATAAAAGACTCGTGTATGAAACTCTTTTTTTAAAAGATTTATAAAACACAAGCACTCCAGTCAGCAAAAAACCAAATGATGTAAGTTTTAGAAGAATAAGATTCATTCCAAACATTCCAACAAAGAGTGACAACACAATAGGATACAGTGGCCCTTGATAAGTTGGAAACTTACCCGATTGCCAAAAATTAATTGCTCTGGTAATATAAGTAGAATCATCTCCTGTTATACTTACCCTTGCATTAAAAAACAAAAAACTAAAAAGAACAAATGCTCCTAATAATATATAAAAAAATAAAGCTGACCGATCTGCTAGCCAGCTTTCAATTTTTTCATCTAATAATATTGACTTACCCTTAGGCTGATTTTGACTCATTTAAATGATAATTTACTCTATTTCTTTTTTACGATAAGCGTTTACAAATAAAATATTTCCCATGCTATCATATTTTGTAAAACGCTCCATTCCTTTCTTTATATCCTCCGAAGAAAATCCGAGTATTGTTAAATCCGCATCATGACTTTGTTTTTTAACAAGATCCTCTTTACTATCCCCTTCCTTAAAAGGAACCATCTGCACATTTCCTGGTGCAATTGGCAAACGACCAGATTTTATTCGATCCAACCATTTCTTTCTCTCCTCCTTTGATTCTTGAGCAGGAACAAGCGAATATATCTTAATAAAACCTTTTTTCCAATCCGGATGCCCTAAAATAATATAAGCCAACAAAATCATTAAGTTGGCATTATGAAAATCATGACGTCCAATCCATACATGAATTTCCTTTTTATAACCAAATCCTTTTAAGGAAGTATTTAAAAAACACACATCCATCTTACAGGAATCAAATAAAGCATAGTTATCCAACGCATTTTTAAGAGATTCTGGTTTATCATTTGGAAACTCAAATAAAATCAGATTACTTCCTTTTCCTGAAATACCAGACAGTTGAATAACCTGAGCTATAGCAGATGTATATGAAGGACTAATCACAGTATCTATATAAACACGTGTATTACTACCCTTTGCCCTACCAATTAATCTATCTAATGTTTTTTTCGACTGATGATAGGTTTGACTATTGAGCAACCCTTCTACATAATGAATATAAGTTCCAAACCCATATTTATGAGATATCCATCCTAAAAGATCAAATGCACTTTGTCTCTCAAAAGAATCAGCACTAACACATACGGCAAATGGTCGCCAATTATATTCCTGTTCTTCCTTATTGGCTTGCTGAACAAAAATCTGAATCTGACGACTCACCTGGAAAACCACACCCTTGAATAACTTCTCCAACCCTCTTTTCTCTGGTCTATACTTACTTATTATTAAATAAATAATTACCATAATTAGAATCGAAACAATGGAATATGTTAAATTCATTTTAAACATTAACCAAAATGACAAAACTGCGCCAGCTAATGAATAATACCAACTATTATGCTTAAAAGTTGGGCGATAGGAAGGATCGGCAGCAAAATGCTCTAGAAAACTAATTAAACATATGGCCCCATAAGTCACCATAAAAAACATTGATATTATCTGAGCCACAAAGTTTACATCTCCAATAACCACAAAGAAATAAGCTATAGCAATTGTAACCAAAGTACCATTTACAGGATCATTATCCTTAACTTTTCCTTTAGACAACCACTTATTTAAATGTGGATAAGGTAATATATTATCAAATCCTATTGCCTGTAACGTTCTGGGTGCCACTAAAATTGACCCTATAGCTGATGAAAGTGTTGCGGCAGCTAATCCTATAGGAATAATAGGTCCCCATAAAGCAACTCGCTGCATAATCAACTGGTCTCCAGCTAACTCATCAGGACTTGCAGATATTGTCAGTTTATAAGCTATCGCAACATAAACAACCATTCCAACTAAAGTAGCCCATAACGTCCCCCTCGGAATTGACCTTTTGGGATTTTTCAAATCTCCTGACAATCCTAAACCTGCAGCTATACCTGTAAAGGCAGGAAAAATAATGGTAAATACATAAAAAAAGCCTTCAGGATCCTTAGTGGTCTCACTAAAAAGAAAAGTTGAATTATCAGAAGTCGATGAACCCATGAAAAATAATATTATAGACAGAAATAATATTCCAACTACAACGTACAGGGCTTTCATTCCTATATTAGCACCTCGAATAACAACAATAACACTCAATAGAGTCATCATTATCAGAGTCACTGCTTTTTTAAAAGTAGCAGCTTCAATTTGGAAAGACAGATAGGGTAATACTGCATCAAAAGCCTCTCCAAACGCAATAATATAAAAGGCAACACTTATTGCCTGAGAAAGATATAATGCAATACCAATTGCTCCTCCAATATTTAAACCAAACGACCTTGATATTATAAAATAGGCACCACCTCCCTGTACTTTTTGGTTGGTAGCTATTTCAGCTACAGCCAGAGCTGTTGGTATAGTAACTAAATGACCTATTATTATAATTGAGATTACTCCCAAAAAACCAACATGGCCAACTGCCCAACCAAATCTTAAAAAAAGAATTGCCCCTAAAATTGTGGAAATAGCTGTCATAAAGACAGGCATAGAACCAAAAGTTGCATTAGGATTTGTTACTGCTTTTTGCATATTCTCTATTTTTGCATCTTATATTCAAAAATAGGAAAAAAATAATAAGCTCAACATTTTAATTTAACACGCTTAATAACATGAGATATTTCATATATTCCACCTTGACCAATTATTTAAAAATGTTTATCTTGCAGAATATTCTTAATAGGTTTAGATTACACAGAAATCTTTGAGGAAGCCGGAAAATCAGGGGTGTTTTTCCGGCTTTTTTAATGTTCTTATTTTGAGGCAAAATAGATATGCCAAACCTAATACTTATTGTTTCTTAAATAAGAAAATCCATTTTACTTCACTTTTAAATCTTCTAAATCTCGCAAAGGCCTAATCCAGATATCAGAAAAATTACCTTCTGACTGTAATTTTTTCTTTAAAACAAGAGATGATTTATAGCCATCAAATTCTCCAAAAATATATCTTGTAAATCCATCAATACAATACACTTCCTTAACATTTTGAATTCCTCGTTTTGTAAAAAAACTAAGGTTTTTCAAAGGACCTTTTTCTAGCGCCATTAACTGAATTGTATAGCCCTTTTTAGTACTAGGAATATACCTCTTCTTTATATTAATACCAGCATTATTTTCATCTCGTTGTTCAACGATTTTTACTGTTTCAGGCATTCTATCACGCCTAGTTCCTTCATTATTAGATGTTGTTTCTAGATGTTGTTTTTTAGAATTACTATCCTCTAACACCAAAGATTTATCTGAACCATTAACTTCTGTATTCAATTTAAGAGGATCCACACCTTCTTTAGTCACGTTATCAACTAAATCCATTTTTTCCAGAGGAGCATCCATTACAACCTCCTTAAAAAGTATTGGTTTCTTTTTCTCTTGATAATCCATATCAGAAGTTACATTTAAGAATCCAACACTATTCTTATCTTCTTTAGAATTTGTTTGCCTAACTTCATACTCATACCCCACATCTAAAAACAACATATACTTGCCATTAGTTGGATTAGGACGATAATCTCCAACCAGAAGCTTATCCTTAGTCCTTGTAACCAATATCCTCACACCCTTCATATTATCACCAAACAGCTCATCCACTTGACCCTCAACAACTGCCAATTCTGTATTATCATCTGAATCAAATTGAACATGATAAATATCTGACCCTCCATAATTGTCATCAAATTTGGACGAAGCATAATAAGCCTGACTTTTATTGACTGTAGGTACAAAAAAGAAATCATCATCCGGAGTATTAATAGGATAACCTAAATTTACAGGCCTACTCCAGGTAGAATCCGGATTCATCTGAGCATAAAAAACATCTAAACGCCCCATTGAATTATGTCCTTCGGAAGAAAAGTACAATGTTTTTCCATCATAATGAATCATTGGGGTTTCTTCATCATATTCAGTATTAATATTAGGCCCAAGGTTTTTGGGATTACCCCAACTTCCATCGGGATTCTTTTTTGCCATATAGATATCTATTCCCCCTAAGCCACCTTCTCTATCACTTGTAAAAAATAAAGTACTCTTATCGGCGGATAATGAACCATGTGTTTCCTGAGCAAAACTATTTATTGGATAAGGTAGCTTCTCTGGCTCCGACCAATTTTTACCATCAAACTGACTTATATACAAACTTTTTCCATGAACATCATTCCTAAATAAAACCATTTCATCTCCATCAGGTGAAAGAGATGCCGCTGATTCATGTTCATTTTGCTTAAAGAATACTTTTAGTAATCGAGCACTCTCCCAGTTTTTAGCAGATAACGGAACAGAGTATATTTTTTCAGCATACTGTCCATCAGGAAGCAATGACAACTTCATCCAATTTCTTCGGGAAGTAAAAAACAACTCACTTTCACTAACACATACTAAAGGGCTATGATCATCATACATTGAATTTACCTCAGGCCCCATATTTTCAACAGTAATATCTATGGGGTGTTGCAAAAAGAAATTTGCATTATGACAAATTTGAATTTCATATTCAAGTTCTTTCATTACCAAAGTATCCTCCTCCGGTACATGCACCAACAAATCTTCATATATCTCAATTGCCTTTAAAGGCTTAAGCAAAACCTGATAAGCCTTACCTATTGACATACCAAACTCACGTCCAAAATAACCACTTCTTTGATCCTCTGTGAGTGTGTTCATTCCTCTGTTCAAAAATATAATTGCAGTATCTGCGCCATCAGAAGTATTCAAGTAGCACAAACCTATATTAAACAGAGCATCCAGATCTTTGGGATTATTTTCAAGAATAACTTTAAGATTACTTATTGCATCTTTGTAGTTACCTTCATCGGCCAGATGCATAGCCCTTTTAAACAACTTAGTGTTATTTAATTTTGTTTGAGCAGAAGTTATACTACAAACAACACTTAATACTATTAAAATTATAAAAGATCTTTTCATTTTCATCGCCAATTATTCCCAAACGACTGATATAAAATACAATATAAGAACTTTCCTACTTTTAATTAAATATTGTAAAACCAACAACTACCTAAACTTCAGAAATTATGCTAGTACAATAGAACGTTACACCAACTACAGCACACTCAACAAACACTAACTAACAATATACATGCGCCTTATAACTTTTTTCCATTTTATGGAATCGTTTAATAACTAATGTATAATTTATTTACCTATAGAGCATGTAAAAGACTAGTCTTTCAACACAAAACCTACGGTTGGCACATTTTCTATTCGTATAGAAGAATCATTTTTTAAGTACTTTCTAAGCTTTGCGATAAAAACATCAAGACTTCTACTATTAAAATAATCATTATCGCCCCAAAGACTATTTAGAATATCATCACGTTTTACTAATTGATTTTTAGATGTAGCCAACATTTTCAGCACTTCATTTTCTTTAAGAGTTAGCCTTTTTGATTCATTATTGAATTTCAACAATTGGTTTTTATAATCAAAAATATAAGCACCTATATTAAAAAACTCAGGACTTGAAACCTGCTCTATAACATCCTCACACCTACCCATTATAGCTTTTATTCTACAAAGCAACTCATCTTCATCAAAAGGCTTTACAATATAATCATCAACACCTATATTAAATCCCTTAATTTTATCTTCCTTTAAAGTCTTAGCTGTAAGAAATACAATAGGAACCTGTTTATTCTCCGACCGTATTTTTTCAGCAATGGAAAACCCATCTAATCCAGGCAGCATAACGTCAAGAATACAAAAATCAAACTTATAATTATTAAATGCATTAAGTCCCTGCAGTCCATCCTTATACAACTTCACATCAAAACCATTTGATTCAAGAAATTCAACCAATAAAAAACCCATGGTAGTATCATCTTCAACGAGAAGTATTTTTTTTAACTCTGTATTCATACTTCACATGTTTTTAAGGTAATTATAAAAGCACATCCTTTATCAAGTTCACTTTTAATGCTAATGTTTCCGTCAAGTTTATCCACTACTGTTTTTACAAAATTAAGTCCCAATCCAAACCCTTTAATATCATGAACATTTCCAGTAGAGACTCTATAATATTTTTCAAACACTTTATTATGCTCTACAGTAGCAATTCCTATCCCATTATCTTTAACTACAATAACCAATTTATTGTTTTTATTATAGGTTTGAATATTAATTAAAGGTGTTTTATGAGTATACTTTATGGCATTATCTAACAAATTTAATATTGCATGTTTAAAATGAGTCAAATCCCCCTTAACAAAATATTTTGTTGCTTTCAAATCAACATTTACTACACCATTCTTTTCGTCCATTAAAGATAAATACATATTAACACAAGATTGCAGGACTTCATGAACATTGATATTATTTTTACTTCCCTGTTCAGATGATAAAGTAACAACATCTAATATATCATTAACATTATGACTCATTTTTGAATTTTCCTCCAAAATTAAATCCGTGTATTGAATAATTTTTGATCCATCTATATTTTCGGGCTTAACCTTTTTCCGAATTAAACCTGTAGCAAATTTTATATTAGCCAATGGTGTTTGAAATTCATGAACCATATTATCAATAAAATCTTTTGTATTAATTAAAATGGCTTGCTCTTTTGCAAACAACCTATAAATAACAACAAAAGAAATCATGACAAATAAAATAGCGCCAATTGACAAATAGAACAAAACACCAATTTGAGCAAATAAAAATTTACTTTGATCAGGAAATTCTATTTGAAGTTTTATTCCATTCTGAGCTAGCAAACCATTTAAAGATTGTTCATAACAAGAAACACAAATATTATCCTTTACACTATCATTTTCATTCACAAACTCAAAACGATATTCTAACTGAATCTTATGAATATATAAATTAGACTGAATAATACTATCAACCTTTTGAAAATTAATATACTGAATATCACTGGAACATTTATTTCCACATACGTAGTTATGCATATTATTACATTGATTAGCCTCTCTTGCAATTTCATTACGAGCCTCTCTTAATGCCAATACCACACGATGATTAAAATGCTTTTGTTCTAATTTTGCAGATTTAACTAGAAATAAAACCTGAATAATTACCAGGCTTAAGAGTACTAAAAAGGTTAATAAAGCTAACCACTCTTGAAGAACTTTCTTTTTTGTCATTTAAACCAAACCTTAACCTTTATGTTACTATAATTCAACCAGATTACAAATCTAAAAATATTTAAATATACACGCACACGAATTAACAACACGTTAACAAGGATTAACAAGGCAGTAACAAGTTTTTAAAGAGAATCATATCATATTTGTATTAAACAACATTTTATCAATTTAATTATTTAGAATTATGAAAAAATCAATTGCAGTATCATTCTTATTTTTATTCATGGTAGCAATCGCTTCTCCAGTAATGGCAACAGAAAACACGCAAGAACCTGAAAAAACAGAAAAAAAATGTTGCACAAAAGAATCAAAAAAAGAATGTTGTAAAAAAGAATCAAAAAAAGAGTGCTGTTCAAAAGATAAAAAAAGTGAATGTTCAAAAGCAAAGGCTGAGAGCGAAAAAGAATAGCTCTGTTTTTACAAGAACAACTATAAGCTGCATACTATTGTGTGCAGCTTTTTTTGTACAACATCACTCCTCTCCACAAATAATCATACAGCACACTATTCAACAAGACATTACAGCATTTTTATTATTATAAAACCAACATATAACTAATAGTTTATTTTAGATATAATAACGTTTATTAACTTTCAACATACAAATTTGGCATAACATATTCTCTACATTTAATCAATTAATCTTAATTTTGTTGTGAGCAACAAAATATACCACATTTATATATTGTTGCTTGACATGGTATTGAGATATTATTCACTCCTCAATACAAATAAGAAACACAACTTATGCTAAAACAAAGTTTACAACAGAAATTACTTCAGAAATTATCACCGATGCAAATACAGGTGATAAAGCTACTTGAAATTCCAGCAGCACAATTGGAGCAACGCATAAAAAAAGAGATAGAGGAAAATCCTGTTTTAGAACTAGAAGGAGAAGGACGAGACAATGAAAACATGGATGAACCTGAGGTAAAAGAATCTGAAGTTGAAAAAGACGAGTTATCAATAGACGAATACATCCAAAACGAAGATATACCAGCATACAAATTACAAGCCCGAAATTTTTCGAAAGATGATAAATACGAGGATATTCCATTTTCGGACGGCACAACCTTTCATGAGTTTCTTACGGACCAACTAGGCTTGAGAATTTTAAATGAACGCCAGCGTTTAATGGCAGAACATATCGTTGGAAATATTGATGAAGATGGATATTTAAGAAGGGAAATTGATGAAATTATAGATGATATTGCTTTTAGTCAGAATATTGAGTTTGATGAAAAAGAAGCCCTTGATGTACTAGAAATCATTCAAGATTTTGACCCTGCAGGCGTTGGAGCTAGAGACCTTCAGGAATGTCTATTATTACAACTAGACAAAAAAGACAGATCATTCCCTTCTGTTGATAATGCTTACAATATAATTAAACATCATTTTGAAGAATTTACTAAAAAGCACTATGAGAAAATAACAAAAAGACTTCACCTTGAAGAAGAAGAAGTTAAAGATGCTTTGGAAGAAATCCTTAAACTAAATCCAAAACCAGGTAGCTCATACAGTAACCCAATGACAAAAACGGTTCAGCACATCATTCCTGATTTTATTTTAGAAATCAAAAATGGGAAACCTGAATTATCTTTAAACACCAGAAATGTTCCTGAGTTAAGAATTAGTCAGACTTATTCTAATATGTTGGAAGACTATGCTGGCAACAAAAAAAATCAAACAAAAGATAAAAAAGATGCTGTTGTTTTTGTAAAACAAAAACTGGACTCCGCAAAATGGTTTATAGATGCGATTAGACAAAGACAGAATACTCTTCTAAATACAATGCATGCTATTTTAGAGTATCAAAAAGAGTACTTTGAAGAAGGTGATGAAACAAGGTTAAAACCAATGATTTTAAAAGATATAGCTGAAAAAACTAATTTGGATATATCTACTATTTCAAGGGTATCTAACAGCAAATATATTCAAACTCATTTTGGAATTTTTGCTTTAAAGTCATTCTTTTCTGAGGGCATGCAAACAGATTCGGGAGAAGAGGTTTCAACTAGAGAAATTAAAAAGATACTTTCTGAATGTATTGAAAATGAAGACAAGCGCAAACCTCTTACCGATGATAAACTTTCTCAAATTTTAAAGGAGAAATCATATAATATTGCCAGAAGAACCGTAGCGAAATATAGAGAGCAATTAAATATTCCAGTAGCCAGACTACGAAAAGAACTTTAATAACTAACTTTAGCCAAATACAATTTGGCTAAAATGAATTTATAATTTAGATAAATTCATTTCACAGAAAATATTGAACGATTTATGCAAAAGAAAATTGCTTCTATTTTATCAACCTTACTTCACCCAATGTTGATGCCAACAATAGGCTTACTGGTTATATTCAGTACGAAAAGCCACGTAACTTTTTTACCTTATGAATATAGAAGACTAGTTACAATTATTGTATTAATAAGCACTTGCATACTTCCATTAAGTGTTATTCCGATTTTTATTCAAACTAAAATAATAAAATCCATTCATATGGATTCTGCAAGAGAAAGAATATTTCCTTTATTAGTGACAGGATTATTTTTTTTATTAGGTTATTATTTCCTTAAAAAGTTTCAACTACCAGCATTCATTCCTCTATTTGTTCTTGGAACACTAGTTGCGCTAATTATTTCCCTTTCCATTTCATTTTTTTGGAAAATTAGTATTCACATGGTTGGCATAGGAGGCATAATAGGTGCATTGATTTCTTTGTCGCTAAAATATGGAGTAAATATAAATCTATGGTTATTATTATTCATTGGGATAGCTGGCATAATAGGAACGTGCAGACTCATATTAAATGCTCATAATCTTAATCAGATTTATTCTGGATTAGCAATAGGAATCACATCAATTTGCTGTGTAATTCTATTATAAACAGTAACCTTATCGATTCCAAAACCAACCATGAGAAAAAACATATAACAAAATAGCATATAAATACTGGCAAGTTCCATAAATCTATAACAATATGATATCTATTGTTGAAAGGTACCAAGAGAATGATCTGATTGATAAATTTTCATGTGACAAATAATAAATATTCATCACATTAAGAGGAAATAAAAGAACTCATAAAAGTTTAAGATAAACCAATAATTCATTAGGCTTCTCAAAAGTAATAGTCATCACATATAAATTCGGATACTCTGATTTTCTACATTTAAAAGAAAGACTATATACTTTATTTTCAGAATTGATTAACCAATAATCATCTTTATAACCTTCATTATATTAAAAAGAATTTAATCTAACACAAAAAAATTTGAATATGAAACTATCACATCAAACCGACCATAAGAGAAAGCAACAGGTTCATCGTCTAAAAGAACTTTAAACTCAAAAACACCTGATAAAATAACACCACTATCTACCTCGTCAACCTTTAAATTCTGGATCTTTTTAAACTCAAATTCACCACTTAAAATCTCAATAGATCTTTCAATATCCCCCTCCTCTATCTCCAACACAACATCATTTCCCTCAAGATCAATGACTTTTCCATTCAATTCCAATAAATCATACTCATCTTGCGGTAAAAAATCAGTTAATACTAAATTAATATTGAAACTATCATAAGATTCTGTTATTCCTTTAAACATGAAATTAGTTACACCATTATCTACAATAACTTTTAACGGATAATCAGAATAGTTATTTGTTATCACATCACGATCATATCTTACTCCAAATGTATTATACCCATATTCAGAATAAATAGGTAAACCCGGAACTTCAGGATCCTCAATAAACACAGACTCTTCTAGATATAAATCATCATTTGAGCAAGCAGACACTACTACAAGCATTATTAAAATTACTGTAAATTTAAATTTCATATCTTATAAAAATTAAAAAGGTAATAAAACGTTAAGTTGAAAACTAAAGCCAACCTCTGAGGTTGTAATACTACTTGGATCATCAGATAATAAAAATGTAGGTCCCATTTCTATATTTATATTAGGCCTTCCTATTTTACCTAGTTTAACACCTCCTTTAAAGCTAAAAGTTGTATAAACACTCGTTGGATTACTAATCAATGATTCTACTTTACTATTATATTTTTCCATGGAAGCATTTACAAACTCAGTATCAATTTTATGATCTATCAAAAAATTAATATCAACAACGGATTTGATATACATATTTACAAAGTGATCAGACAAGGGAATATATTTTAAACCTATTGGAACACCTATATAATGAGTATTTTGAGACAAACTTCTAACTTTAAGATATTCTACAGTTTCATTACTCGAACTTACATTAATCAACATAAAATCAGAAGAACTATAGTCTTCCGAATCCACTCCACTAACAACTGAAGTATATTGAAGACCTGAAAATAAAGCCAATTTATTATTTAAAACTCGCCTCTCAACACACAAGCCAATATTCCAGGTATAGAATGTACCTTCTACATAATCAAATATATAGTCATCCCAGGCATCGTTATTATCACTTCTAATAATATCAATACTTTGCAATTCTGTATCCACAGAAGGTGTAATACTGCTACTTACACCCCAATACCACAGACCACTATTTTCGTTTACTTGAGCATTAAGTTGGATTTCTACACAAGCCATCGTTAGAATTCCAATAAGCAAATAAAATTTCCTCATTACAGTTATAAAATTAAGTTTGATAATTACCTATATCGGGTCTAAATATATATCATTTGTTTAATATAGACCGTAAAAAAAATCAATAGTTGCGTTAATTTACTAATAAGCCTAAATCTAATCACACTTAAACCTACAAAAAGAATGCGAAACAAATCAAATACACAAACATAATTTTTTTTTTCAAAAAATGCACGCATATATTTACACCATTGACAATTTCCTATTAAAATGTTATTATTTTTACGTTTTCATTTTCGAGTTAAAAATAAGGTAGCACACATTAATTATTCTTGTTTATGGATTACTCATTAGTTGACTTATTAAAATTGATTGGAGCTGTAGGGTTATTCCTCTATGGTATGAAACTAATGAGTGAAGCTTTGCAAAAGGTAGCTGGCTCAAAAATGCGCAGTATATTTGCAGCAATGACTCGGAATAGGTTTTTAGGAGTTCTTACCGGCTTATTGGTTTCTGCTACTATTCAATCTTCCAGCGCTACCATTCTAATGGTTGTGAGTTTTGTAAATGCTGGCTTAGTATCTCTGGTTGAATCAATCGGTGTTATTATGGGAGCCAATGTTGGAACCACCATTACTGGTTGGTTAATTTCCTTGTTTGGCTTTAGATTCAATTTTACAGAATACGCACTGCCATTAATGGCTGTTGGGTTTCCATTAGTATTTTCGAAAGTACAACGCCATAAATCCTGGGGTGAAGCAATTATTGGTTTTTCTATTTTATTTGTAAGCCTTGATTTTATCAAATCAACTTTCCCCGATATCAATAGCAATCCTGAATTATTAAGTTTCTTATCTGATTATACTAATTTAGGTTTTGCGTCAGTTCTACTATTTGTTTTCATAGGTAGTTTGTTAACTCTGATTGTACAATCAAGTGGCGCTACAATGGCCATTACCTTTGTTATGTGTACTCAAGGATGGATCCCTTTTCATTTGGGAGCAGCAATGATTTTAGGTGAAAACATTGGAACAACTATTACTCCAAACATAGCCGCAACAATTGGTAATATTTCAGCTAAAAGGACAGCAAGAGCACATTTATTTTTTAATTTACTAGGTGTTGTATGGATGCTTGCTATTTTTACTCCCTATACTAATTATGTAGTAGATTATATTTCAAAATTCAACGCATTTACTGTAAAAAACCCACAGGCGTTAATTCCATTTGCTCTTGCCCTATTCCATACATCATTCAATATATTAAACCTTATTTTCTTTATTGGTTTCGTTCCTTTAATCCACCGAATTATAATTGAATTAGTCCCTCAAAAAGGAGAAGAAGGAGAAGAGTTTAAACTCAGATATATTACTACTGGTATGCTATCCACTTCAGAGTTATCCATTCTTCAGGCAAAAAAAGAGCTGCAGTCGTTTGCTCGTCATACAAATAAAATGCTTGGCTTTAACCAAAAGTTACTACACGAAACAAATGAGAAGAAATTTAATAGATTATATACAAACATTGAAAAATACGAATCAATTAGTGACGACGTTGAAGTAGAGATCGCTAACTATCTGGCTATGGTTTCTCAAGGAAAGTTAAGCGAACTAAGTCGTAAAAAAATCAGGGCTATGCTTAAACTTGTAAGCGACCTTGAAAGCATTGGAGACAGTAGCTATACACTTGCTCGTATTATTAACAGAATGCAGAAAAATAAAATCAAATTTTCAGCTTCAGTTCTTGACAAACTTGATTTAATGCTTAATCTTATTGAAAATGCATTAATGATAATGAGAAACAACTTAAATGCTGATGAAAAAAAGATAACTCTTGACAAGGCTCTAGAGATAGAAAATCAAATAAATCAATACTGCGATCAATTAAAATCAGAACACCTTGAAAGCATAAAAAACGAAGAATATTCATATGATTCTGGCATTGTATTTACTGATTTTTTCAATGAATGTGAAAAAATAGGAAACTACACTCTAAATGTTTCTGAAGCCATATATGAAGGAAGATAGCAGAGAGATGTTTCAGATAAAAACATCTCCATATACTATATAACAAGTTGTTACTTATTTTTGAATCTTCTTCCTAAAGTAATTTCAGTAACATTACCATCTTCATCAATTACTGTAGCTTTATAATCACATTCACCTTCTCCATAATCTAACCAGGAAGTTGTTAAAACATCATCATATGTTTTAACAATCTGAATAACACCCGAAACAGGAAATCTACAGATTCGTTTTCTATACAATGCAGTAGTTATTTCTCTTTCAACTGCACAACCTAACGATGAAGTTCCTGACGAAGTTCCGGTCACTAAAAACTCATCATCCCATACATATTTAGGAGTATCAGAACCAGCAATCATAGTACGTATTCTATCCGCCTTTCGGGTCCACGAAATCCCTTCTACTGTTGTAACTGTAACATCAATAGTAATGCTAAACTCCCAATTCAAATCAACATTCTGCCCTTCATTCTTAAAAGTTCTAATTCCATCTACCTTATTGTCGTTAACATAAAATTCATCAAAATCAACAGTTCTTTCAGAACCCACTTCCCAATGAGGTCCGGTTTTAGTAACAATTACACTTCCGCGCTTTAATCTTCCATGACGATCTTCACAATTTTCTGTTCCATAATCAAATGTTACAACAATAGGATATCGTCCTTCCTCAGAAAGTTCTATTGTTATAGTTGGACAACCCACCTCTTCTGCAGTAGATTTTAAGCTTGCTGAGCCAGCTAATTCCGGATCTGACGATAGTGAAGAATCCAGTTCGTCCAATACACTTTCTACAATATCTTCTATTGCAGCATCTTGTTCTTCTATATCGGTATCAACACTTGTATCTAAAGTGTTACTATCATTTTTATCGCAAGAGGCAAATAGCACTCCAAACAAAAACAATCCTGCTAAAAATAAATTCTTTGTTTTCATAATATCCAGTTTTTAATATCCCTAAATCTTTTACAATCGATATTTTCATTATTAAATACATAGGTTTTGATTGATGATTTAGAAAAAGGTTTAATTAAAAACTTAAATAATTAAGAATACTATAGTACAAAAACATTATCGAACTCATTTTCAACACATTAAATTTATTAACAAGCATAAAAAAAGGATGTAAACAATTAAGTCTACATCCTTTAATTAGTATATTTTTGCTTTGTTAGTTACAAAACTTGAACTTCTTACTTAGCTTCCATCAAAAACTTATTGACATTATCAGCAGCTTCTCTTCCTTTAGCAATAGCTGTTACAACAAGACTCGCTCCATTATGTGCATCACCTGCAGCAAATACTTTATCAATACTAGTTTGATAGTTTCCTCCTACTTTAAGGTTACCTCTTTGATCAAGATCTACTCCTAATTCCTCCACAATACCTTCATGCATACAGTGTACAAAACCCATAGAAAGGAATACTAGGTCAACATCAATGATCTTTTCAGAACCTTCTTTCTCATTCATCTTCCAAGCACCCTTATCATCCTTAGACCACTCAACTTCAACCAACTCCACTTTCTTTAACTTACCACCTGAACCGATAAATCTTTTGGTTGAAACACTCCACATACGCTCACATCCTTCCTCATGAGATGTTGAAGTTTTAAGCACTGTTGGCCAATAAGGCCATGGATTTCCAGCAGCTCTTTCTTCTGGAGGCTTAGGTAAAATCTCTATTTGAGTGACACTCTTGGCTTTTTGACGATTTGAAGTTCCTACACAATCGGACCCTGTATCACCACCACCAATAACTAAAACATTTTTACCTTTAGCATCAATACGCTCAATACCATTAAGCTTATTACCTCTGTTAACTCTATTTTGCTGAGTAAGGAATTCCATTGCAAAATGCACACCTTTAAGTTCTCTTCCTTCAACAGGCAGATCACGTGGCTTCATTGCACCAATAGCTAGCACTACAGCATCAAATTCCTTAAGTAACTGTTCTCCTTTGATATCGAAGCCTACATAAGTATTAGTTTTAAACTCAATACCTTCTTGCTCAAAGATCTCAATTCTACGATCAATTACTTTTTTATTTAATTTAAAATCCGGAATACCAAATCTTAACAATCCACCAACTGCTTCATCTTTTTCAAAAACAGTTACTTTATGCCCCATTTGATTCAAAAGATCAGCCGAGGATAGACCTGCAGGTCCACCACCAATAACAGCTACTTTTTTTCCGGTTTTAATTTGAGGAATTCTTGGCTGTACATAACCTTCAGCAAAAGCTTTTTCTACTATTGAACTTTCATTCTCACGAATAGTAACGGCTTCCTTATGAATAGCTAATACACATGATTTCTCACATGGATTTGGACAAATTCTACCAGTAAATTCAGGAAAACTATTTGTTGAGTGCAAAATATCACTAGCCAGTTTCCAATCTCCTTTATAAACGGCGTCTTGCCACTCAGGAATCTTACTACCTACAGGACAAGCCCAATGACAAAAAGGGATACCACAATCCATACATCTAGATGCTTGCAGGACGCGATCCGTTTCGTTGAGCGTTTGTTCAACTTCTCCATAATCATCAACACGCTCATTAATGGGACGGTGACCGCTTTCTTTTCTCGGCACCTCTAAAAAACCTCTTGGATTACCCATAATATTATATTTTTATTGAAAAGATTGTCCAAAAACCGATACTCCGATGAGTATCGATTGGTTTTCGGACTTCCTTCTTTATTCAAAGACTTGATAATTAATTACTCATTTACAAAAGGTGCATCTTCAGTTTCTTTAAGCTTTTGCTCAAGCTCTTTTACTTTTTCTTCCTGAAGTACCTTTTTATATTCAAATGGAATTACTTTAATAAACTTAGGAAGATACTTATTCCAGTTTACTAAAATATCCTGAGCCTTCTCACTATTAGTATGCAATAAGTGTTTATGTAACAAGAATTGTAATTCCTGTACATCACTGGCATCTTCTACCGGAGATAGTTCAACCAGACCTTTGTTACAATAATAGTCAAAGTTACCCTCTTCATCAAGAACGTAAGCAATACCACCACTCATACCTGCAGCAAAGTTTCTTCCGGTTTTTCCAATAACAACCACTCTACCACCAGTCATATATTCACAACAGTGATCACCTACACCTTCAACAACAGCAGCTGCACCGGAGTTACGCACACAGAAACGCTCTCCTGCAACACCTCGAACATATACATTACCTGCAGTTGCACCATAAAGTACAGTGTTACCAATTATGATATTCTCTTCGGGCTTAAAAGTAGATCCAGCCGGTGGCACTACAATCACTTTACCTCCCGATAAACCTTTTCCTAAATAATCATTCGCATCACCTTCAAGTTTAAATGAAACACCTCTTGTTAAGAAGGCTCCAAAACTTTGACCTGCAGAACCACTAAATTTACAGTTAATAGTATTCTTTGGTAAACCAAGTTCTCCATAACGCTTACTCACTTCACCAGAAAGCATTGAACCTACAGTTCGATCAGTATTACCAATTTCTTTAGCTATCCATACTTTAGATTGATTTAAAAGAGCAGGCTGAGCCTCCTCAATTAAAGACCAATCCATCACTTCATCAATACCATGCTTCTGAGTAGTGGTATTATGCAAAGGATAAATCTTAGCTTCTTCAGGGAAATGAAGCAACTTGCTCATATCAATACCCTTAGTTTTCCAGTTTCCTACACTAGAATCCTGTTCCATCAAATCTGTACGACCGATAATTTCATCAAGAGACTTATAACCCATTTGAGCAAGATACTCACGTACTTCCTGACCAATAAAGTTCATGAAATTAACAACGAACTTATATTTACCTATAAAACGCTTTCTTAATTCCGGATTTTGAGTTGCAATACCTGCCGGACATGTATTTAAGTGACACTTACGCATCATTATACATCCTAGAGTAATCAACGCTGATGTAGCAAAACCAAATTCTTCTGCTCCAAGAATAGCCATTTTAATTACATCCAACCCGGTTTTAAGCTGTCCATCAGTTTGTAATTTAACCCTTCCTCTAAGATTATTCATCACAAGAGTTTGTTGAGTTTCAGCTAAACCAACTTCAACAGGCATACCTGCATGCTTAATTGATGATGTTGGAGATGCTCCAGTACCCCCTTCAGTTCCTGCAATTACAATCAGGTCTGCATGAGCCTTAGCTACCCCGGCAGCAATAGTACCTACACCCGTTTCAGAAACAAGTTTAACACTTATATTAGCTGTAGGGTTAGTACATTTTAAATCGTATATCAACTGAGCTAAATCCTCAATTGAATAAATATCGTGATGTGGAGGAGGTGAAATTAGTGTAATTCCTGGAGTTGAGTTTCTCAACTTAGCGATAATTTTATCTACTTTAAATCCAGGCAACTGACCACCCTCTCCTGGCTTTGCACCCTGAGCCACTTTAATTTGAAGCTCATCAGCGTTAACCAAATAATTATTCGTTACTCCAAAACGGCCAGAAGCAATTTGTTTAATAGAACTACGCGCATTCGATTTAAATCTTTCTGCATCTTCACCACCTTCTCCTGTATTACTTCTACCACCAACTTCATTCATGGCAATAGCAAGAGCTGTGTGAGCTTCTTTTGAAATAGAACCATAACTCATCGCTCCTGTAACAAAGCGCTTTGTAATATTTTCAACAGGTTCAACTTCATTAATATCAATAGGTTCTCTATCTTTTAGCTTAAGGAATCCTCTTAAGAACAACGGATTCTTATTATCCTCTTCTACCTTTTGAGTATACTCTTTAAACTTACTATAATCACCCTGACTTGTTGACCACTGCAACAATCCTATTGTTTCTGGATTCCAACCGTGCTTCTCACCATATTTTCTGTAAGCATAAGCCCCTGTACTATTTAATACTTCATTGGCTTGAGCTGTAGCAAAAGCTTTCTCATGGAACAACTCTGCTTCACGAGCAAGCTCTTCAAAACCAACTCCTCCAATCTTAGATGCAGTTCCTGTAAAATACTTATCTACAATACCCTGAGAAATACCTACTGCCTCAAAAATTTGGGCACCATGATAACTTCTAAGAGTTGAAATACCCATTTTTGAAAGGATTTTCAACAATCCTTTATCTACCGCCTTAATATAGTTTTCACGAGCTTGTTCATAATCCATATCTAGCTCACCTTTCTTCACTAAATCATCTATTGAAGCAAAAGCTAAATAAGGATTAATTACACTGGCACCAAAACCTAATAATAAGGCAAAATGCATCACTTCACGAGCTTCTCCGGTTTCAACAATGATACCGGTTTGCATACGTTTTTTCTTTTTAATAAGGTGATGATGAACTGCTGCAACAGCCAATAATGAAGGTACTGCTGCCATATCTTTATCTAGATTTCTATCAGATAAAATAATAAAGTTCTTTTCTTCATCAACAGCTTTCTCAGCGGCCAAACACATAGCATCAACAGCTTTTTCCATACCTGCACCACCCTCTTTAACAGGATATAGCATTGGAATTGTTGTTTGAGTAAATTCCTCTCTACGATAATCTTTAATTTTTCCAAGATCCGTATTAGTAACGATAGGACTCTCAAACTTTATTAAGCGACAATGTGCCGGACTATATTCTAATATATTCTTCGAAGCTGACCCAATATAATTTGTCAAAGCCATAACCAAACCTTCTCTGATTGGATCAATAGGAGGATTAGTTACCTGTGCAAATAATTGACGGAAGTATGAAAATAATCTTTGTGGCTTATCAGATATCGCAGCGATTGGAGTATCATTACCCATTGAATTTATAGGCTCCATTCCTGCTTGTGCCATTGGACCAATAAGCAACTTTATATCTTCTCTTGAATAACCAAATGCTTTAATAAATGAATCAAAGTTTTCAACAGATGATTTTACTCTGTGCTTAACTTCAATATCTTTAAGGCGAATACGATTTTCTTTCAACCAATTTTCATACGGATACCTTTTTGAAAGTTGAGCTTTAATCTCTTGATCAGGAATAATAATTCCTAGTTTTGTATCAACTAACAACAGTTTACCAGGTTTCAAGCGGCCTTTCTCTTTGATTTCTTCAGGTTCAAAAACTTGACATCCAACCTCTGATCCCATCACAATCATATCATCTTTGGTGATAACATAACGAGAAGGTCTTAAACCATTTCTATCTAAAGTACCTCCAATATATCTACCATCTGAAAATACAATTGAAGCTGGACCATCCCATGGCTCCATGATAGTTGAGTGATACTCATAATATGCTTTTAAACTTTTTGGAATTGGATTCTTATCATTCCAAGACTCAGGAATCAACATACTCAATGCTTGAGGCAATGTTCTTCCTGTTAAGAATAAAAACTCTAATACATTATCTAACGACGCAGAATCACTTTTACCAGGTTCAATTACTGGGAAAATCTTTTTAAGATCATCACCAAATAAATCAGATTTTAATAACGACTCACGTGCTTGCATCCATAATCGGTTACCTTTAATAGTATTAATTTCACCGTTATGTGCCATAATACGAAATGGCTGAGCTAAATCCCATGCTGGGAATGTGTTAGTACTAAATCTGGAGTGAACTAAAGATATAGCACTTTTTAATTTAGGATTTTGTAAATCTAAGAAATATGCCCCTACTTGATCAGGGGTTAACATTCCTTTATAAATAAAAATCTTAGTAGAAAGACTTGGAAGGTAAAAAGCTTCTTTTTCTTTTAAATCAGACTCTCTAATAGCTCTTTCCGTAACTTTTCGAGCAATAAAAAGTTTTCTTTCAATTTTATCTTGCTCATATTTACCTTTAACAAAAACCTGACGTATTTTAGGCTCTGTTCTCTTTGCAATTTCTCCAATTACACTACTATCAACAGGAACATCTCTGTAGCCAATTAACTCAAGATCCTCTTCCAGAAGATTTCTATTTAATTCTTCCTGACAAAGTAAAGCTTCTCTATCTTCTTCTGGCAAGAACAACAACCCAGTTCCATATTTTCCTGGTTCTGGTAAATCAAATTCTAGTGAATTACAAAATTCGTGTGGTACTTGAATCAATATTCCGGCTCCATCTCCAGATTTATTATCTGAACTTTCGGCACCCCTATGAGTCATATTAACTAAAACCTCTAGACCTCTGTTAACAATATCATGGGACTGTTGCCCATTGATATTTGCCACAAATCCAATCCCACAGTTATCATGCTCATTGGCAGGATCATACAATCCAATTGCCTTTGGAAATCTCTTTTGCATCATATCTATATATTAATAAAGAAGGAATAATACTGCACAATAGTTGATTACTAATCAACCGTTCATTTCTTTACCATATAACCCTTTCAATTTATAAAATGAAAGGATAATTATATTTGGTAATTATAATTTATTCAACACTTTTACTTCGAAAACGGAGCAAAAATAGCTCATTTAATTATATTTTCCAAGATTGAGTGATTTAATAACTGTTAAAAGATGACTTTTACAATGTTTTTTTAATGACTTTTGTCATATTTAATCACTAAATCCGTTAACATATAATAATGAAATAAAATCCGCAACAAAACATACACAACAGATAGGTCCTTTATACTCCGAAAAAAAGATCTCAACTCAAAAACTTAACCATTTCTTCATATTAAATATATAAATCAAACTATAAAAGAATAATATAACTAAAAGGACCCACCCTAATAATTACACAAACTAAACTTATTACTTACATTTATAAATAAATATTAGATAAAAGGCCCATTACATTAACATTAACGATTTCAATCATTTTTACAAAAAATACACATTCACTATAACACTTACTATTTTTTTTTGCGAAGACCCCTAAAACCCGAACCCTCATATGTATATATTTACACAAACAATGACCATAACCATCAATTCTAAGGGGTGTAATTCATAATTTTTGTGAATTTTTTAAAATTAGCCCCTATTTTATTTGGGGCGTATTAAAAAAAAATACATTTTTGCAGTGTGATTATTGATAAACGACACCCCAAAAAAGGATAAAGTTCCTTTTTATAGTTTCATCACCCCATGAATAATAACTAGTATATCAATAATCATTAGAATTTTTTGTGTAACCTATTAAAACCTGTTAAAATGAAAAAGGTATTTTTGTTTTTAACAATTGTTATGGCTGTATCTACAGCTAAAGCTCAATTTTCAGTTGGAGCTGATTTAGTATCTCGTTATGTATTCCGTGGTGTTGACTTCGGAGACGCACCTGCAATTCAACCGACCGTTGAGTATGCTGCTGGTAATTTTGCAATTGGAGCCTGGGGCTCATATGCACTATCCGCAAACTCATCTACTGGTTGGGCATCACTTAATGAAGCAGATCTTTACTTATCTTATGGTTTTGACTTTGGATTGAGCTTAGGATTAACTGATTATTATTACCCTGGCAGTAAATGGGGCGAATTTGGAGACGAAATCTCAAGTCATGCATTAGAATTAAATTTAGGATTTGAGACTGGCGGTCTTAGTTTAGCAGGTAATTACATGCTAAATAATTCAATTGATGGAGCAGGAGCTGAAGATGGCATCATGTATTTTGAAGCTGGATATGCTTTTGAAAATGTAGATGTATTTTTAGGAGCAGGAGATGGATGGCATTCTGACGACACTGAATTTGCAGTAGTAAATATAGGTCTAGGAACTTCGAAAGAGATTAAATTCTCAGAAACATTCTCTTTACCTGTATTTGGTCAAGTAATTTTAAATCCCAATACTGAGCAATTACACTTAGTAGTTGGAATTTCTCTATAAGACAGAAAAAGAAGGTGAGAACGTTGAGCCTGTATTCATTTCTCAACACTGAAAACCAAGCAATTGTTCTCTCCAATATGCGTTAATTAACTGGAAAAGGGTATAATTTTCCACATTATTACCATACAGACAACCTTTTCACCTTCTTTTTAAAATACAACCAATAGTTATTAATACCGGATGTAATAAATTAGTTTACAAACTAACATTAGAAAAACACATCCGAATTAATTGTAAAAGACATGAAAAAAATTGAAGCAATTATCAGATTAACACAGTATGAGAGTGTTAAAAAAGCTCTTGAAGAGCAAGACATTACCTTCTTTTCTTATTGGGATGTTCGTGGCGTAGGAACAGCAAGAGAAGGTCATTTATACAGAGGTACAGTATATGATACAAGTATCATAGAGCGACGTCTAATTTCTATTATCGTTCGTGACGAAAATCTTGAAAAAACCGTTCAAGCATTAATGTCAGCTGCAAGAACTGGCGAAATAGGTGACGGAAGAATATTTATTACTGACATTGATGAAACATATAGAATAAGAACTGGCGAATCAGGTCCAGAAACTTTATATGTTAAGTAACCAACCTTCTGAACTAATCTGATTTAAAAACATTAAAAAGACAATATCATGGACGCAAACAGTGCATTAGACATATTATGGATACTGGTAGCCGGCATTTTAGTATTTTTTATGCAGGCAGGATTCGCCTTAGTAGAGGCTGGTTTTACAAGAGCTAAAAACGTTGGTAACATTATCATGAAAAACTTCATGGACTTCGCATTTGGTTCACTACTTTTCTGGATCATTGGATACAGCATTATGTATGGTGGAGAAGGTGCTTTCTTTGGAGCTTTTGATTTCTTTTACAACGTAGACGGAGATTATCACAATCTATTTTTCCAAACAGTATTTGCCGCAACAGCTGCAACAATTGTTTCTGGAGCAATGGCTGAACGTACAAAATTTAGTACATATTTAGTATTCTCTGTTGTTATTACAGCAGTTATTTACCCGATTTCAGGTCACTGGGTTTGGGGCGGCGGTTGGTTATCAACCATGGAAACTCCATTTCATGATTTTGCTGGTTCTACTGTAGTACACTCAGTAGGAGGATGGGCTGCATTAGCAGGTGCCTGGACTCTTGGACCTCGTTTAGGAAAATACAATGGAGGCGCAAATGCAATCCCTGGTCACAACATGGTTTTAGGTGCACTTGGTGTATTTATTCTTTGGTTAGGATGGTTTGGTTTCAACCCAGGATCTCAGTTAGCAATTAGCGGTGACAATGCAAATGCAGTGGCTAAAATCTTTATCACTACAAACCTATCAGCTGCTGCAGGTGCAGTAGTAACTATGTTTGTTACTTGGTTCCGTTATGGTAAACCTGATTTATCTATGACATTAAACGGCGCTTTAGCCGGACTTGTAGCTATTACAGCTGGTTGTGATGCAGTAAGCCCAGGAGGCGCAACAATCATTGGTATTATAGCTGGATTTATAATTGTATTCTCAATTGAGTTCTTTGATAAAGTTCTTAAAGTTGATGATCCAGTTGGTGCAATTTCCGTACACGGTGTATGTGGTGCAGTAGGTACTTTATTAGTAGGTTTATTTGCTACTGATGGAGGTTTATTTTACGGAGGTGGAGCTTCACTTCTATTAAGCCAAGTTATTGGCGTTGTAACAATAGGTGCATGGGCATTTGGATTAGGATTAATTTTATTCCAAATTCTTAAAGCAACTATGGGACTTAGAGTTACAGAACAAGAAGAAAGAGAAGGTCTTGACATTCACGAACACGGACAGAGTTCTTACAATTAATAAGCTCATAACCATAGCTTTTAAATATTTGATAAAAGCAGTCGAGAATCTCTCGGCTGCTTTTTTTTATTTATACTTTAACTGAAGTAACTAAAATAAGTTAATCACACTCTCCCACAAGAATGAATTCTCACATATTTAATAGAAGCCTTTTATTTATAAAATCTAAATAATGTCATAAGTTTTGTGAAATATTTTAGTTTACATTTGCACAAACTAACGACTAAAATTAAGAATATGAATTTAAATGGTCTACAAATACTGTCAGCTTTCATTGTCCTATTTGCTGTAATAGACATCCTAGGCTCAATTCCATTAATAATCAATATTAAAAAACAAGGAAATAAAATTAATGCTTTTCAAGCTTCACTTATTTCTCTGAGCATATTATTACTGTTTTTTTTCCTGGGAGAACCTTTATTAGGTCTTTTTGGTGTAGACATCTCATCTTTTGCAATAGCAGGTTCTTTCGTTTTACTAGTAATGGCATTTGAAATGATTTTTGGCATTCACATTTTTAGACATGACGACTCTCCAACCGGAGCTAGCATTGTCCCAATTGCATTTCCACTCATTGCTGGAGCAGGTTCATTTACTACACTATTATCACTTAGATCAGAATTTGATTCAATCAATATTATTATTGCATTAGTATTAAATATTATAATTGTTTTCTTCATCTTAAAAACAACAGATAAAGTCGAAAAAATAATAGGGGAAGGTGGCATATATCTTTTACAAAAATTCTTTGGAATCATATTATTAGCCATGTCTATCAGACTTTTTTTATCTAATTTTGCAAACCTATTAACTCAGTTTTTACCAGCATTAAAAGGCTAACAATGGCAAAAAAGAATAAATTTTATGTTATTTGGAATGGACATGCTCCGGGCATTTATAATAACTGGAGTGAATGCCAAAAAAATATCAAAGGAGTTAGCAATGTAAAATACAAGGGTTTTACAACATTACAAGAAGCTGAAAAAGCTTACAATGAAGATCCGGATTTACATTGGGGCAAAAAAGATTCTACAGACAAAAAACTCCAAAACACACTAGAAAACAATGCACAAATAATTCAGAATAGCTTAAGTGTAGATGCTGCTTGCAGTGGGAATCCTGGCATCATGGAATATCAGGGAGTATATACAGCAACAGGAACACAAGCCTTTATTAAAAAATTTGAATTAGGCACAAATAACATTGGAGAATTTCTTGCCATTGTACATGGCTTAGCTTACCAAAAACAACATAAAATAAATATCCCTATCTATTCGGACTCAAAGATTGCTATGAACTGGGTTAAAGCTAAAAAATGCAGATCAAAGCTAGAAAGAAGTCAAAGAACAGAAACATTATTTCAAGTAATACATCGGGCTGAAGAATGGTTAAAAAGCAACACCTATTCACAACCTATACTAAAGTGGGAAACTAAACAATGGGGAGAAATACCTGCTGACTTCGGGCGCAAATAATTAATTAAATTCCCTTAATGGAATAGTAAAAACCACACGAGTTCCTTCTAAACCATAATTTTTTCGATCCTCAACAGTTAGCCTTACTCTATTATTATTCTTATTATTAATTAGTTTTAATCTTTCACGGGTTATCTTAAGAGCTAAAGATTTATGTTTCTTTGCATTATTAGTCTTATTTATTGCTGACTCTTCTACACCTACACCATTATCTTCAATACAATAAGCTATTGTTTTACCATCTTTTTTAAAACTTACCGTAATATTTGCATCTTTCTTTTTCAACAACTCTCCATGCTCAAAAGAATTCTCAATAAAAGGCTGGGCAAGCATTGGAGGGATCATAGTTTTTGTATAATCTAATTTCTCATCAACAATAATTTTATAGCTTATTTTATCACCAAACCTTCTATTCTGTAAATTAATATAATAATCTAAAATATCCTTTTCTTGGGCAAGCGTAATAAATTCTTCTTGAGAGTACTGAAGTACCAAGCGCATCAATCCAGCAAAATCCGCAAGAAAATCTACAGCATCAACTGTTTTATTATCCAAAACATAACATTGTATTACCGATAAGGAATTAAATATAAAGTGAGGATTCATTTGAGTTCTTAAAACCTTTTGTTCCAATCTTAATAATCTCTGTTTTTCTTCTAAACGCTTGGTTCTAAAATAGAAGATCCAATAAGCAATTGCCAACATCACCAGGAAAAAAATAATCGTTATAACAATTAAATACAATCTATTCTTTGCTGTAAGCTCCGATACTTGGTTTTGACTTTTCTGATATATATATTTACTTTCTAATTCAAGCATTTTATTTGTCTGTTCTTCAGAAAATAAACTATCCTTTATATAATGATACTCCTCTATTACCCTTAATGCATCTTTAAATTGATTGATATCTTTATAAGTTTCGTACAAACTATATAAATTATCCATTTGAGTTTCCAGCAATCCTACTTCTTTATTTAAACCTTCGCATTGTTTATAAAACTCTATGGCTTTAGATTTATTTCCATGCAAAGCATAAGCATCTCCTAAACCACTTAATGCATGTATCTTTCCAGTCTTATTATTTAGTATATCAAAAACTTCCACAGCCTTTTTAAAATATTCCGTAGCCATATCATAATCTTTAATTTTTAAATAATTACAGGCAAGATTATTCATAACAGAGGCAACACGATTGCTATCATTCAATTCCGCATAAACATTTAACGCATGCTTATAATACCTATTAGACTCTTTATAGTCATCATTGCGAGAGGCACACACCCCAAGATTAAGGTTGATATCTGCCACAGAGATATTATCTCCTATTTTTTTATAAATTTCCAGAGCTTTCTTAAAATAAGAAATCCTCAAATCATCATTACCCCACTCCCCAAAAACAAGTCCCATATTCTGATAGGCTTTAGCTACACCTAAACTATCATTCCTACTCTTATCAATCATTAAACTATTTTCATAATTTTCAATTGCTACACTATAATTTGCTTTATAATAATTGATTAACCCAATATTACTATAATTTGCAGATAACAGCGAACTGTCGTTATAAAGCATTAAATAGGGGTGGGCTTTTTTATAGTTATCAAGAGCAAAATCATATTGCTCCTGATAGAATGAGATTTCTCCTAAATTAAAATAAGCTAAAGCCTTATATCTATATTGATTTTTATCTGAAAGCTTAAGTAATTCAAAAGACAACTCTTTAGAGAAAGTAGGTTGAGAAATACATGTTTGATAAGAATATTTATATAAAGCCTCTAATTTCTCGTCGCCACTTAATTTATTAAGCTCAGCTTTTATACTATCCATGTTTTCTGCTGCCGTAACACTACGAATCAAGAACACGAGAAGAAATAAAGCTAATGATAATTTTAACATGATCTAATTATTTGATTCAGCCAAATTTACATAAATAATAGTAAAACAAAAGCCACCTCAAATAAATGAAATGGCTTTGTATATTATATACATAAAATATTCTTAAAACTCAGCATTTTTAGGAGTACGAGGAAATGGTATTACATCACGAATATTCCCCATACCTGTTACGAATAGCATTAGACGCTCAAATCCTAAACCAAAACCACTATGAGGAACTGATCCATATCTACGAGTATCCAGATACCAATACATTTCCTCTTCAGGTAGATCTAAAGCTCTCATTCTTTCTAATAATTTATTATAATCCTCTTCTCTTTGAGAACCTCCTATTATTTCACCAATCTGAGGAAACAAAACATCCATAGCTCTAACAGTTTTGCCATCATCACTTTGCTTCATATAAAACGCCTTTATTGACATTGGATAATCTGTAAGGATAACAGGTTTCTTAAAATGTTTTTCAACAAGATAACGTTCGTGTTCAGCTTGAAGATCACTTCCAAAACCCGTAACAGGATATTGAAATTTACCTTTTTTATGAGGTTTTGAATTCATCAAAATATCAATAGCTTCAGTATATGTTAAACGAACATAATCATTATCCACTACGAATTTTAACTTTTCAATCAGTTCCATAGAACGATCCTCGGCCTTTTTATTCTTTTCTTCTTCCTGTAAACGTTGGCTTAAGAACTCAAGATCCTCTCTACAATTTTCCAAAGCATAATTCAGCAGATACTTAGTAAACTCTTCTGCTAAATCCATATTATCATTTAAATCATAAAATGCCATTTCTGGTTCTATCATCCAAAATTCAGCTAAGTGACGTGCTGTATTTGAATTCTCAGCTCTGAATGTAGGTCCAAAAGTATAAATTTCAGACATTGCTAAAGCTGCTAATTCACCTTCTAACTGACCTGAAACGGTAAGATTCGTAGACTTACCAAAGAAATCCTGACTGAAATCAATTTTTCCTTCTTCTGTTTGCGGAATATTATTGATATCCATAGTTGTCACTCTAAACATCTCTCCTGCACCTTCTGCATCTGAAGCTGTAATAATAGGAGTATGAATATTAAAAAATCCTTTTTCAGAGAAAAATTTATGAACTGCAAAGATCATAGAATGACGCACTCTTGTTATAGCGCCAAACGTATTAGTACGAAAACGTAAATGAGCAATCTCTCTTAAAAATTCCAAGGAGTGTTTTTTAGGTTGTAATGGATATTCATCTGCATTACAATCCCCTAGTACTTCAATAGAACTTGCTTGTATTTCAACTTTCTGACCACCACCTGATGATTCACTCAATATACCAACAACTGAAATTGCTGATCCCGTTGTTATTCTTTTTACTAGACTTTCTTCAAACTTAGGAACATCAGCAACAATCTGTAAATTATGAATAGACGAACCATCATTAAGCGCGATAAAATTTACAAATTTATTACCTCTACGAGTTCTTACCCATCCTTTAACATTTACTTCCTTGCCGTATTCTGTATCTTTCAGAATAGCAGCCACTTTAGTTCTGCGAATTTGTTCCATATTTAATTTCAATTTTTAAGGCCGTAAAATTAATCAATTGTTTAATAAGGCACACACGTAAATAGCATAAATTTTATTAAAGTATTAGCCAGACTATACTTTTATGAATTACAAGCCACAAAAAAAGCCGAATGACAATCATTCGGCCTGTAGAATTATTTAATATCTTATTATTTTTTTACAAACGTCCCTAATTTATTATCATAATTTAAATAATATTTACCTTTCTGTAAACTTCCCACTTTTACACTGTCTCCATATCCTTTAAAAACAATACCCCCGTACTCATCATAAATCTCATACATTGTTGGCGCCGTAAAACTTAACAAATCATCAACTCTTGTTGGAGAAAATGTAACAGCAGTTTTATTTGATTCATACGTAATTTCATCAGAAAACCTGGCTTTTCCTCTATAATCAGTTTGCTTTACTCTAAATCTATTTTCTCCAGAATGAAGTCTTATTGGTGAATGATATTTAGATTCAGATACAACTCCCTTACCATTTACACGACCGACTTCAACCCATTTATTCCAACGAAATTGCTCAACAACAAAAGGTAATCTACCAGCCTCTTTTGTTGTAGACCATCTTACTTTATCATCATCAATTTGCAATGAAGTAATCTCAAAAGTTGAACGCGCATTTAACACTTCTGGGTTTAACACAATGGGAAGACAATTTTCTTTATATTTAATTGTCACATTCACTTCCTGCCCAACACTAAATCCATAAACACTTAAGTCAACTTCAAAAGCACTTGAATTAATTTCATCTGTTGAAGTTAAACCGTTTACATCAACTTCGTAAACACAAAAGCCAACTCCACTTGGTGAAAATGGATTTTTCACAAATAGATTATCTCCTTGAAAAGTTCCATTTAGAACAATTTCTTGTGAATTAGCATTTAAAATAAACAATGCTACAAAAAGGAATAAGTATAAAAGTCGTTTCATTGATATTAATAAGGGATTACTTACGAAATGCAATATAAAAAAACATAACGTTGATTGCAATAAAATATCTTGGCATCAAAAGTTTAAAAATACACTAAATCTTTTAATACAATAAAAAAAGATACACTTTTTATATAAAACAGTTACTAATCTTGATAGCACTATGATTTTTATTGATGAACGTATCAAAAAAAATCATAGCTCTATCCAGTCACCCTTCTCCTTAATTAAATTTACTAATGCATCAACAGCCTCGTCTTCATTAATATTTTTTCTTATAACTTCTCTCTGATGATACAAAGTAATTTTGCCAGGTCCCGAACCTACATAACCATAATCAGCATCAGCCATTTCACCTGGTCCATTTACAATACAACCCATTACAGCAATTTTCAATCCTTTAAGATGTGCTGTTTTTTCTTTAACTAAAGCTGTCGTTTTCTGAAGACCAAATAAAGTTCTTCCACATCCAGGACAACTAATATAATCAGGTTTTGAAAAACGCACCCGAGCTGCCTGTAATATTGAAAACGCTGTAGAATTAACAATAGCAGACCTACGGTCTTCAGAATCAATCCATACTCCATCAGCAAATCCATCAAGAAAAAGAGGACCTATATCTACAGAAGCTTGTATTTGACTATCTTCATTAAAACTACCATTATATTTTTTGTAAATAATAACTGGTGTTTTTAATTCAAACTTTCTTAACAAAAGAAAAGCTGCTCTCTGTTCTGCCACATTATTTTCAGAATTAGCGATCAGCACAATTACAACATTATTCGCCTGTTGAAGAGTTTGTAAACATTCATCATCCATCTGAGCATATGACACTGAAACAAAAACCAACTCAGTATCAATCATATCTGCTTTAAGATAATAGTCAATATCTACATATGGAAACAAGTTCTTGCTTTCTTTATTTTCCATCCATATACTGTATGGTAAAACTGTTAGTTTACTATCCTCAACATCCGAAAATGATTCTACAAAATTAAAATCAGGAAACTCATCATTAAGACTATTTTTCCCTATCACAACAGGAGCATTATAGCCACCTATATTTTGCACCGCTACAGAATCTCTTTTAACATACTCAAAAGGAGAATATTCATAACTATCGATTCTTTTTACTTCAGCATGATCAATTTTACCTTCAATATGCTTTATGATTGTTTTTGCTACAGGAATTTCATTTACAGGATCTTCGGTTAAGGAAACTCTAATTGTATCTCCGAGTCCATCTATGAGTAATGTACCAATACCAACGGCTGACCTAATTCGACCATCCTCACCTTCTCCAGCTTCAGTAACTCCTAAGTGAAGTGGAAAATTCATACCTTCTTCGTACATTTTCTGTACCAACAACCTTACTGTATGAACCATAATCCGCGCATTACTAGCTTTTATACTCAACACAACACTGAAGAATTCTTCCTCCACACAAATACGAAGAAACTCCAAACAGCTTTCAACCATCCCCATAGGAGTGTCACCATATTTACTCATTATTCTATCAGATAACGAACCATGATTAGTTCCTATCCTAAGAGCTGTACCTTTACTTTTACAAATATTAAGTAATGGAACTAACTTTTCTTTAATCTGATCTAACTCTTTTTTATATGTTTCTTCAGTGTAATCTATTTGTGCAAATCTTTTAGCCCCATCTATAAAATTACCTGGATTAATTCTAACCTTTTCAATTAATTCTGCAGCAATATAAGCAGCACTTGTATTAAAATGAACATCAGCCACCAATGGCACCCTATACCCTTGATCATTTAATCCTTTTCTAATATGCTCCAAATTATTTGCTTCTTTCTTCCCTTGAGTAGTCATTCTGACGATCTGTCCACCAGCATCACATATATCCTTAATTTGAGCAATAGTATCACTTGTATTATTGGTATTTGTTGTTGTCATCGATTGAACAACTATTGGATTTTCTCCTCCAATATTCACGCCTCCAACATTTACCTCTTGGGTTTTATATCTTTTGTATTGGAATAAATCAATACAATAATTATCTGTGCTCATTACAAAATGTATTTTTCGTTACAAAAGTAAGAATTTTTGCGTGGTTGTAACTTTTAATTTCCATAAGGCTTTTTAACTTTACAGCTAAAAGAATACAATATGTCCATATCAGTTAGTCAAGTCACCCGTACTTTTGGAGCTCAAAAGGCTTTAAATAACATATCCTTTGAAATTGAAGCCGGAGAAGTTGTGGGTTTTCTAGGACCCAACGGAGCTGGCAAGTCTACCATGATGAAAATTATCACAGGCTATCTACCTCAGACATCCGGAGTAGTAAAAGTATGTGGTATGGACGTGACAAGTAACAGTCTTACTTACAGAAAAAAAATTGGTTATTTACCTGAACATAATCCTTTATATCTTGACATGTATGTAAAGGAATACCTTAAACATATAGCAGGAATTTATAAACTGGGAAAACAATCCAAATCTAAAATTGAAGAAGTCATTGATATCACAGGATTAACCCCTGAGAGTAAAAAGAAAATTAAGTCATTATCGAAAGGTTATAGACAACGAGTAGGCCTTGCACAAGCACTCTTGCCGGATCCTGAAGTTCTAATTTTAGATGAACCAACCACCGGTCTAGACCCAAATCAAATTATTGAAGTTCGCGATCTTATAAAAAAAGTAGGCAAACAAAAAACAATCATGCTCTCAACTCATATAATGCAGGAGGTTCAGGCAATATGTCAAAGAGTAATCATCATAAAAAAGGGTGAAATAGTTGCCAACGAAAAAGCATCTGAATTATCACAATCATCCTCACAAAATAAAAATATTATACACTGTGAATTTATTTCTTCCGTGGATAAAAATAAATTGACATCCATCGAACATATAAATAATATTGAAACAATATCAGATAATCATTTTAAGATCATTGCATCATCTGATATCCGTGAACAAATATATGATTGGAGTGTAACTAACAACGAAAAATTGATCACCTTAAATATGGAAAAACAAAATATGGAAGATATCTTTAGAGAACTTACAACTTAAACCTTATAATTGTCCTACACTAACCAACACACAACTCTTAAAACCAACTTATAGTAAAATCATAGAGAACTCAATAATTTAAATTGGGATTTCGTAAAACCTTAAACTATGTTAGTAAAAACATACGGCGCTGCCGTTACAGGAATTGACGCCAACACTATTACAATTGAAGTAAATCTTTCACAAGGAATAAAATTTTTTTTAGTTGGACTTCCTGACAATGCAGTAAAAGAAAGTCAACAACGAATTCAATCGGCACTAAAGGAGAGTGAATTCAAATGGCCTGGTAAAAAAATAGTGATTAACATGGCTCCTGCTGATATTAGAAAAGAGGGATCCTCATACGACCTGCCTCTTGCTATCGGAATTCTAGCTGCTTCGAATCAAATATCACACCAAAACCTTAATGATTATATTATGATGGGCGAACTTTCATTAGATGGAAGTTTACAACCAGTAAAAGGGGTTTTACCCATTGCTGTCAGAGCAAAACAAGAAGGATTTAAGGGAGTTATAATTCCCAAGCAGAATGCAAAAGAGGCTGCTGTTGTAGAAGGTTTGGATGTTTATGGTGTTGAAAACATTTCTGAAGTAGCTTCCTTTTTAAATGAAGATATAGAACTTCCAGCTCTTAAAATTGATACAAAAAAAGAATTTCTTAAACAACAACAGTGTAACGATCTGGACTTTATTGATGTAAAAGGTCAAGAAAGCGTAAAAAGAGCATTAGAAATTGCTGCTGCAGGAGGTCACAACTTAATAATGATCGGTCCCCCAGGGGCAGGTAAATCAATGATTGCCAAACGACTTCCATCCATACTACCACCTTTAACTCTTGATGAAGCACTTGAAACAACCAAAATACACTCTGTTGCAGGAAAAGTTCAAAATAACACATCTCTAATCACTTCTCGTCCTTTCCGATCGCCTCATCATACAATTAGTGATGTAGCCTTAGTAGGTGGTGGCAGTTTTCCTCAGCCTGGTGAAATTTCTTTAGCACATCACGGTGTTTTGTTTCTTGATGAACTTCCTGAATTTAAAAGAACCGTTCTTGAAGTGATGCGTCAACCTCTGGAGGACAGAGTCATTAGTATATCCCGAGCTCGTTTTAGTGTGGATTATCCAGCTAGCTTTATGTTAGTTTCAAGTATGAATCCTTGTCCATGTGGATATTTTAATCATCCTGAAAAAAAGTGTGTATGTAGTCCTGGAGTAGTTCAACGATATTTAAGCAAGATATCCGGTCCTTTATTAGACAGAATAGACCTGCAAATAGAAGTCGTACCTGTTCCTTTTAAAGAACTAAGCAATGCTACAACTTCTGAAAAAAGTATTGAAATAAGAAAACGAGTGATAAATGCACGAAAAATACAGGAAACCAGATACAAAGAAGAAGTAAAAATTCATTGCAATGCTCAAATGACGTCAAAACTTCAACGTAAATATGCAAAACCTGAGGATAGTGCCATGGAAATTTTAAAACACGCAATGGAAAAACTGGATCTATCTGCAAGAGCCTATGACAGAATTTTAAAAGTGGCCAGAACAATCGCTGATTTGGACGAACAAGAACAAATACAAAAACACCATATTGCAGAGGCCGTAAATTATAGAAACTTAGATAAAGCAGGTTGGTTGGGATAATTTACAACAGTATTTAAACAAAAGTTTATCGCATTTCCTTATTAAGTAATTACATTTGTTTAATCAAAAATATATTATACTTTTTATGGCGGACGAGTTTACGACAAACAGTTTAATGGATCCCATTGGGAGATTAATGGGTTTACGTTACAAATCACACCCTTGGCACGGTATTAACATAGGACCTGAAGCACCCAAAACAGTTACATGCTTTATAGAAGTAGTACCTACTGACACTATAAAATATGAAATAGATAAAGAAACAGGATATCTGAAAATAGATCGTCCTCAAAAATATTCTAATGTAGTTCCTGCCCTTTATGGATTTATCCCTCAAACCTATTGCGGTCCAAAAATAGGAGCATTTTGCTCTGAAAAATCAGGAAGAAAAGATATAGAAGGAGATGGGGATCCTCTTGACATTTGTGTATTAACAGAAAAAGAAGTTCCTCACGGAGACATATTAGCTGTTGCTACACCTATTGGAGGTTTTAGAATGCTTGATGGCAATCAGGCTGATGATAAAATAATTGCTGTTTTAAAAGGTGACATTGTTTATGGCGATATGAAAGACATAGACGAATTACCAGAACTGGTTATAAACAGATTAAAACACTATTTTTTAACTTATAAGGATATGCCAGGATTAAATGCAGATTGTGAAATCACCCATATTTACAATGCTGAAGAGGCCAAACATATCATTAAATTATCTGCGCAAGATTACGAATCCAGATTTGATTCTTTAAGAAATGCACTATCCAATTATTAATATTTATAGAGGTCAGTAGTTAAGCACCTACTAAATCTTTCTGATTAATTTTGTCAGCTTCCACCATACGGTACATTAAGTTGTTAAAGATGTTATCTTTCATTTGTGATCGGTTAATCCTGTAGCAAAACTCATTAAAATATTTATCTATATGCCATTCGCTAACCCAAGAATAGGTTGTTCTAATCCACGACTTCACTTGGTGTATCATTGTATGTAAGGCTTTAAAATTCATGCCTCCCATGCTTTCAATCTGTTCTATGTTGTAATCCTTCATCAAAGGGCGATAACCTCTCCAACAATCAGTGGTCACACTGGCATCTTGGGATATATGAGCATCAAAAAGCCTTTTAAGTTCTTTCGATGAGTAATTGTTGATTTTCATCGAGTACATACGTTTTACTTTCCCATCATCGGTAAGCTCAACAGCACATACCGCTTTCTTTTTCTTGCTGTGGTAACTGCGACCAACCTTACCTTCTTCTTTGCCTCCTACCACAAACTCGTCGATATGTACATTTCCATCCATCGGGTTGTTTCCGCTTGATTGCATCGCTTCCCTAACTTTATGCATGAACAGTCGTGCTGTTTTTTCAGTCACTCCAATACGTTCTGACATATAGCTTGCAGACAAACTCTTGGTTGAGGTTGACATCTCAAAGCAAATGTAAAAGGCTTTGCGTACTCCAAATTTCACTTTGTGAAAGAGTGTGTTAGCGGTAGCTGACTCAATATGAGCACACTTGTTGCAGATTCTTCCGTGATGCTTGCGCTGCTGGTAGCCTTGATGCCCACATTTAACGCACTTAAAACCTTGGTGCCACTTAATGTTGGCCAAATATTCCAGGCAATCATCATCCGTATGGAAACGATCAGCAAACTCTAGAGCATTTTGTCCTTTGAATAATTCCATGTATCCCTTATTTTTACTGGTGGCAAATATAAGTAATTATCTACTGACCTCTAAATATTTAATCAAATATTAATAATTTCTAGAAAACAAAAAGCTTTCATTACACATGAAAGCTTTTATAGTTTATACTCAATAAAATAGTCAACTGCCTATAAAACCACTCAAAATACAACTACAATAATTTCAATTCCTCTTTACATTGCATATGAAAATTATTAACTTATAAGTTCTTAATAATTAATAATAGGAGGAATTATTATGCCATTATCTAAACTAGAAACTTATCTTAGAAGTCAAGATGTTTCATTCAACAAAATCGTGCATCACAAAACATATACTGCTCAAAGAACCGCTGCTGATGCACATATTTCAGGAAAAGAAATAGCTAAAACTGTCATTATGAAAATTGACAACCAGATGTGTATGGTTGTACTTCCTGGAGATATGCAAATTGACATGGGATTATTAAAAATGGCCACTGGAGCTAAAACAATTCGATTAGCAACAGAAATGGAATTTAAAGACTTATTTAAAAACTGTGAAGTTGGAGCTATGCCACCTTTTGGGAACCTATACGACATGCCTGTATATGTTGCTGAAGCATTAAAAGAAGATGTTTTTATTGCTTTTAATGCAGGAACTCACAGCTTACTTATTCAAATGAAGTATGCTGATTTTGAAAGGTTGGCACAACCAATTGTTATGAAATTAGCATACCATGCTCAGTACTAATTTCGCTTAAGGAAGTTTTGTGTCTAAGAGGGAGCTTAATTCGCATGATAATTGATATTAATATTTGTTGAACCATACTCAAAACTTCCTTTTTTTGAAATAAAATAAAAAAAGCTGTTCCAACGTTTTGGCAACAGCTTTTTTTGCACTAGCAAAATCGAAAAGGGTAAAAAAATAGTAGTTACTTATTTTTTTAAATCATTCTCATTATTTAATTCACCTTCATAAGGTTCATTTAACAACAAAAAGCAAGCGTTTTATTTTCTTGCGATACAAACCAACAAAACAATTGAGACTTCTCCAACAAAATGGTGTTACACCCTCTGCATTGGTTTTAAAATGGATATTTTGGGGTGAATAACACATATGAGGGATATAATTTACACATCAATTTCAAACATTTTTTTTAATTTTTTTATTCTTAAAACTTCACTCGTCATTAAATTTATAATTACTTTCGTAGCAATATGAATTTAAACCAGTTTATACCAGCATATTTAGTATCTAAAAAGAACAGCACAAAACTTGTTCTCTTTACTGCTGGTTTTGCTTTATTATTTATCAATCTCTACTCTCCTTTTGATGTTCGTAATTGGTTTGGACTATCGCTAAAATCCCAAGAGTTGTTTTTCTACTCCAGTTTAATCATATTAACAGGGGTTTTAGTCGCAGTTATTTCCAGAGTTATATTATATCACTATAACAAAACGAAGGTAAGAACCAAATTATGGGCATTCCTGGTAATTATTGGGTTAGAGGTGTTTTTTATGGCTCTATTTTTCACCATATATGAATCTGTATTTATTAAGGACGATAGCAGAACATATTTAGAAGTATTTAAAGCTTCTGTTCAAAACACTGCTTTAGTACTACTATTACCCTATGCAGTTCTCTGGTTATATTTTTCTTGGCTTGACAAAAACCATAAAATTAAGGAATTAATCGAATCTGAAGAAAAGATAGAATTTAGCGCTAATTCAATGATACCTTTTTTAGATGAAAAAGGAACTATGAGAATATCCATAAAGATGGATGACATCTTATATATTAAAGGAGCTGATAATTATGTTACTATTTACTACAATAAAAATAATGACATCAATAAATTCCTTTTACGTAATACTATTAAAAACCTGGAACAAAGATTTATAAATCATCCAATAACAAGATGCCATAGATCTTATATGGTAAATTTTGATAAAATTAAGGTTATACGCCGAGAAAGAGGTGGACATATTTTAGAAATAGAAACAAATCCACCTATTGAAGTTCCTGTATCAAAAACATATATAAAGGAAGTCTTCCAATTATTTGAAAAAAATTAATTTTTAGAATAAAAAGGATGTACAAATAATGTAAATACCCAACATCCAACACAAAAATTAATAATACACTCCAATCCGGCAAATAAAACTAGCAACCCAGAAACAACTACACCCATATGATGCAATCCAACCACATGCAATACTAAAATTAAAGAAGTAAATACAAAACCTAAACGGGCAGCAAATATTTTAGGTGCTTTATTAACACTTTTTTCATTCCCCCATAAAAATAAGCCGTGTACGTTTTTTGCAATAAAAGCTAAAGGACTAAATTTTGTTTTTAGAAAACCTCGTATAAAAAAGTCAACAATCAAAATACCTACAATGAGAGCCTGATTACTCAACAAGTACAGACCCATAAAACTTAAAACCAATAACGCGGTTATTCTAGGTATATTTACTAAAACCTTTTCTCCGGAAATTGGACATACAACATTTTTCATCTCTACTATTTTAATATGTATTAATATTACTCTATAAACCCTTAATATTTATTATAGTTTAATTCTCATACAAATTTTTTCCTACCTATTTTATAGCCTATATATTGCAACATTGTTGCATCAAAATGAAACAAACAGTATTTTTGTAACAAAACTAGGTAATGAATTTTTACACACTACTAAATAACAATCAAATCAAAGCAACCTCAACCAGAATTCATCTCTTAGAAATACTTGCTAATAGTCCACAGCCAATGCAGGCTAAGGAAATAGAAAAAAAATGGGACTCAAAGATTGACAGAGTCACTCTGTATAGAACACTAAAAACTTTAGTTGAGAAAAAAATTATTCATAAGATAGAAATCAATGAATATATAACATGCTATAACTTCATCGGAATCAGT
Source organism: uncultured Saccharicrinis sp. (assembly GCA_963665705.1). Lineage (GTDB taxonomy): Bacteria > Bacteroidota > Bacteroidia > Bacteroidales > Marinilabiliaceae > Saccharicrinis. The sequence goes on along the minus strand of OY762448.1, from coordinate 5,829,730 downwards.
TCTAAATCCTACGAAGAAAGTGATCATGCGCACTTTCATTGCAGCGTATGTGATAAAGTAATATGCTTACATAACTATAAGTATGAAACAAAACCTTTACCTGGTGGTTATATTCAATCTACAACAAACGTTATTATAGAGGGGATTTGCATATTATGCAATAAAAACAAAGATTAGTCACAAAACACTATATTAAACTTTTAATAATGAATAAATTAATACTATACACTATAACCATTTCGTTCTTAACAATATCTTCCTGTGCCCATAAACAAGAAAATAAAAATCATATTATTGTTAGTATTTTACCACAAAATCATATGGTTTCGCAATTAGTTCCTGACAATTTTGAAATAACCACAATGATTACTAAAGGGAATAGTCCGGCAACTTACGCACCTACTCCGGGACAAATTAAAGATATTAGCGACGCATCTTTATATATACAGATTGGCAATATAGGATTTGAAAATGCATGGATTGACCGTTTTAAAGAATTAAACAACAACTTAATAATTGAGAATTCATCAAAAGGAATTGATTTTATTCATGGAGAGGATTATATACATGGAGATCATGTTCACGAAGGAGGTATTGAACCTCATATATGGACATCCCCCAAAACCATGATTCAAGTATTAGTAAACACTAAAGAAATTTTAGTAAATAACTATCCACAGTTTAGAGATAGTATTGAATTGAACTACAAGAATCTTGAAAATAACCTCAAAAATATAGATTCAGTATACACATATACATTAAATAGTTATAAAAACAAAGGTTTCCTAATCTTCCATCCAGCGTATACTTACCTTGCAAGAGACTATAATATTATTCAAACATCAATTGAACACAACGGAAAAGAACCAAGTGTGAAGTGGATCAAAGAAATCATACAAAAGGCAAAATCAGAAAACATTAAAGCTATATTTGTACAAAAAGAATTTGATAAACGAAATGCTGAAATCATTTCAAAAGAGTTAGACATTGATATAATTGAAGTCTCTCCTCTCAGCGAAGACTATGAAACTGAAATGAAAAGCCTTTTAGAGAAACTAAAGAATACCCTATAATAATTTTAGTGAACACAGATATTAAAGCAATGGACAATTCGCCAATAATTGAAATTAAGAATGTATTTGCAGGATATACACCTGACAAAATTATTCTTAAAAACATAAATTTCACTGTTAACAACAATGATTTTATTGGAATAATTGGACCCAATGGGGGTGGAAAATCAACACTACTTAAAGTTATTCTTGGTATACTAAAACCTACGAAAGGTAAGGTAATCTATAAAAACAAAACAAGTAAAAAAATAAAAATAGGATACCTTCCTCAAACAAATATTATAGACAAAGACTTCCCTATTAAGGTACTAGATGTAGTTTTAGCTGGATTGATGAATGGAAATATTTTTAAACGCTTCACAAAGGAAGATAAAACACTGGCAACTGGTTTACTAACAAAAATGGGATTGGAAAAATACATAAACAATCCTATTTCAAAATTATCAGGAGGACAGATGCAAAGGGTATATTTATGCAGGGCTATCATAAACAATCCTGAATTACTCATATTAGATGAACCAAATACCTTTGTTGACAAGAATTTTGAGAGAGAGCTATATCAACACCTTAAAGAACTAAATCATAAAATGGCTATTCTTTTAGTAACACACGATATAGGAACTATTTCATCTATTGTAAAAACAATAGCATGTGTAAATGAAGAACTTCATTATCACAAATCAAATAAAATATCAGAGGAAATATTAAAAACATACAATTGCCCAATTGAACTGATTACTCATGGCCATATTCCTCATCGAGTATTAGACAATCATTAATAAAAACATATGCAGGAAATAATTTCTTTATTAGGTTTTTCATTCTTTACAAACGCTATTATAGCAGGTTTATTAACTAGTATAATTGCGGGAATTGCGGGTTCATATATAGTTTCACGAAAAATTGTCTTCATTAGTGGCGGTATTACTCATGCATCATTTGGAGGAATTGGATTAGCTTATTTTTTAGGACTAAATCCATTTTTAGGAGCTGCAATTTTTGCCATATTTTCAGCATTGGGCATCGAGTGGAGCACACAAAAAGCTCAAGTTAGAGAAGATTCTGCCATTGCAATATTATGGTCATTAGGAATGGCAATAGGGATAATTTTTGTTTTCCTTACGCCTGGATATAGTCCAAATTTAATGAGCTTTTTATTTGGAAATATACTTACAGTGACAACCACAGATTTAATAACAATGGCATTACTGACAATCATTTTAATAATTGGAATATCGCTTTTTTATCGCTTAATACTATATATCGCTTTTGATCACGAATACGCAAAAACACTTGGCTTTAATTCGTCATTAATTAAATATATTATTTCAATAATGATTGCTTTGTCAATTGTCATGAGTATCAGGGTAGCAGGAATTATTCTTGTATTGTCACTATTTACTATACCACAGGCAATAGCAAATATTTTTACTCACGATTTTAAGAAAATGATTTTTATATCCATTGCATTTAGTTTCTTAGGTGTCATTACAGGATTAATTGGGTCATATTACTTTAACTTACCGTCAGGGGCTATAATTATATTTACTTTAGTAATATTTTGGTCTATACTTAAACTAGGATATAAGTTATTCTCTACTCATTAAAGCCTCTCCTATTAATAAATCCATAGGTGTAGTAACTTTTATATTCTCCAGATTACCATGTGACAAATAAATTTTAAAACCAGCACTTTCAAAGACACTTGCATCATCAGTAAATTGGTTACTATAAGGCTGTTCATAGGCTTTTAATAATTTTGCAAAAGAAAATACCTGGGGTGTTTGCACCATTTTATAAAATTGCCTGTCAACAGACTCACTTGAATCTCCAGAAACTTTTCTGATTGATTCGATAGCATCAGTAACTGGAACTGCAGATTCATATTTCTCTGCAATAGAAAAACAACTTTCCAGCGTACTATTAGAAACAAAAGGACGAACTCCATCATGAACACCTACCAGACAATTGCCTTTGATTTTAGCTAGTCCATTCTTTACACTTTCAAATCTGGTTGAACCTCCTGAAGCAAGAGTATATTGTACCGTAAAATTATATTCTTCACATAGTTGTTTCCAAAAATCCATTTGATTTTGTGGTAATACCAATACAATTTCCATTGAATGATTAAAATCCATTAAACGCTCTAAAGTATGCATTAATATAGGTTTACCTATAAGCTTAATAAACTGCTTAGGTATATCACTTTGCATTCTACTACCAGATCCTCCTGCAACAACAACCATTACTTTCCTCATTACACAAATCTTATTAATTCTTGTCGATAAAATTACTATTTTTAATTAATCATAAATATAGTTTCAATAATTACTTAAGAGCTAATTCTAAAATATGCTTTACTTTACTAATTTCATAAAACAATCTTTTTTTTGCTGTATTATCCTACTAATTTCTAATACAACTAATTCTCAATCAAATGAGAAAAAATTAAAAAGTCATGTTATTCAATTATCCAGTAAAAAATTCGAAGGAAGAGGACTGAATAGTAAAGGTATCAGACATGCAGAAAAGTATATACTTAGTGAAATTAACAAATTTAACTTATCTCAAATAAACAATACTTACCGACAAGAATTTAGCATAAAATATGGAGAAACATCAGAACCTAAAAATCCCATACTAATCATAAACAATGATACTTTAAGATATAAAAATGAATTCTTTACATTAGGTAACAACACTAAAACAACCAACACTTTACCTTTATACACCATAAACAATTTAAACCAACAAAAAATCAATATCGATTGTGCACTTATAGTAGATGATGTAAATAAAATAAACGACATTAAATCTCCATTTGTAAAAATCTTACTTATTATATCTTTAGATTCTATTAATTACAAACAGATTATCAATTCAAATATATCTGGTGAAATTAATGTCCAAAACAACAAACACTTTGAGATTACACCAAAAATTCAAACCTATTACTTAAATCCAACTGCATCAAAAAATATAAAAGAGATTATTTCATCAACACCAAACACACCCGAAATCACATTTTCCACTCGTAATAATAACACAACAGACAACACTGCCAATTTATTTGGAATAATTGAAGGTTCATCTGGTGATAGCACACTTGTTATATCTGCTCATTACGACCATATAGGAATTAGAAATGGCAAAATTAATCCTGGTGCAAATGACAATGCATCTGGAGTTTCTGCATTGCTTGAAATTGCCCGAGTGCTTTCTGAAGAAAAATACAAACCAAAATATAATATCCTTTTCTGTTTCTTTTCCGCAGAAGAATCAGGTCTTTGCGGATCCAGATATTTTATTAACAATCCACTCATTCAAAAAGAAACTATCATAGCAAATATTAATCTTGATATGATAGGAAACAAAGACAAGCTCCACAAGAGTACGCCAAATTTTATTTATGCCTTTGGACCCGAAGAGACAAGCAGTTTTTTAATGACTAAAATTGACAGTATCAATCAATCAAAATCATTCTTAACATTAGATTATTTCGATCATGACACCCATATGGGTAAACGCTTTTTACAAATGTCGGATCAAGCAAACTTTATAAATTCAGATATACCTGCTCTATTTCTATTTAACGGTTTAAGTCCTAATTACCACAAACCAAAAGATACTCATAGAAAATTAGACTATAAAAAAATGAAAAATGTGTGTGATCTAACAATTGATTTAATTAAAGATTTAGCACATTAACTTGAAAATGAAAAGGAATACTTTTAAATTGTATTAGATAAAAGCATATAGATATGATACCTGCTACAATATTTGAATTTCTTAAAGAACTAACTTTAAATAACAACAAAGAGTGGTTTAATGATAATAAGAACAAATATCAACAAGCCAAAGATGATTTTGAATCATATATCAATGAATTGATAGTTCTTGTACACAACATTGACCCAAAAATAGGGCATCCCCATGCAAAAGATTGTATTTTCAGAATCTATCGAGACGTTCGTTTCTCTAAAGATAAATTACCATATAAAAATAACTTTGGTGCCTATATCGCACACGGAGGACGTAAAAGTCCATATGCTGGATACTATTTACACATTGAACCGGATAATAGTTTCATAGGAGGAGGAATATACTGTCCACAACCCAATATTTTAAAAACAGTTAGGGAAACTATCATTGAAAATACAGATGAATATTTGAATATAATTCATAATCGAACTTTTAAGAAAACATTTCCTGAAATTTGGGGAGAACGAGTAAAGACTGCCCCTAAAGGATTTTCTAAAAACGACCCAAACATTGATCTTGTTAGACCTAAATCATATGCTTTAGTTACAAACCTTAGTGATGAAGAAATCCAATCACCCAAATTAGACAAACAAGCCATAAAAATATTTAAGTTAATGAAACCATTTAATGATTTTTTAAACATTGCCATTAAGGAAAGCCTTTCTTAAGAAAGGTTTTCCTGATTTAAAAAGGAAAATCTTCTTCTAATTTATGATAATCACTTTTTTCTTCAAAAGGCTTTGTGGCTTTCTGATGAACTTTATTACCTTCTACATATATGGCTTTATATGGATATTGAACAGGACATGCATACTCACACGCACCACAACCAATACACAAATTTTGATTAACACTTGGTATGACGAGTCCATTTTTATACTTTACCATATCAACAGCTTTTGTAGGACAATGCTCCGAACATGCTCCACATGCAGTTTCATCACGAAAAACAACACAATTATTTTGAACAAAAACAGCTTTACCCAACTGGGTTAATTGTTTCTCCTCTATACTTAAAGATACTATTGCTCCCGTAGGACAAATATTCCCACAACGACTGCAATCATAATTACAAAAGCCAGAATGAACATAATCCATATAAGGTTGCATAAATCCACTTAAGCCATACTCTTTAATCGCTGGCTGTAACACGCTAGTAGGACAAGCAGATATACATAATCCACAAGCAGTACAAATGCTATTAAAGCGATCAATACCTTTTGATCCGGGAGGAGATACTGGAATAATTTTTAAAGATAACGAGTAACTTTCATTTTTATCAAAGGAGGATTTCAATGCCTTATTTTGAGTCAAAACTGTTGTTGAAGCAGTAAGTGCCATCAAAATAGATAGTGCATTTCTCCTATCTATTTTTCTTTCGTTATTTTGTATTTTCTCTTTACCATTGTGAATACCTGTAGAAAAGTCAATAGCATTATCATTACAAACAGTTAAACAATCATAACATACAATACACCTAGAGTAATCAATGTTCTGATTTTTGATATCAATACATTCACTTTTACAATTTCCTGAACACCTGCCGCATTTGGTACATGAATCAGCATCTATTCTAACTTTTACAATTGCTTTTTTTGAAATCAATCCTAGTAAAGTCCCTACCGGACAAACTACATTACAAAAGATTCTCCCACGTATATATGAAAAGTAGGCCAAACCAACTACAAACAAAATAGAATAAATTATTGCAAACCATGCATGATTTGTAACTTCAATAATTTTTAAGGTATAAATATCCTGCCTCTGCATTATTGAGGCCATTATATTATTTACAAAGATCACAAACGGTTTAAATAAATAAGTAAAAATTCTACCTGCACTACTATATGGATCAAGTAGTACAATTAAAAATGACAAACCAAATAAAAGACTAAGAATAACAACTATTAATATCCCATACCGTATTTTAGAAAATGCGTCTGTAAATTTGAAATACCTCTTTTGTGAACTTCTCCTTTTAGCAATAAACGTAAATACATCTTGTATTATCCCTAAAGGACAAATTGCTGAACAATAAAATCGTCCAATTATAACAGTCAATAATATAACAACAAGAAAACCAATACTTGTAAACGTAAAAAATTGAGCAAATTTCAATAATGAAGGTAAAAACTGAAGAAAAAGAAATTTAGAAACAACTGCTTCAGGTATTAACTCATAAACATCAATAAATGAAAATAAAACTACAGAAAAAATAAAAAGTGCAATGATTACTCTAATTTTCTTTAAACCAAGAACCTTCATACGCTTATTGTTTCTATTACTGCATACAACTGCTATAAGAATAACCCATTGTATGATTTAACTGATTGAATTTAAAAGGTTATCTAATACACTACAATTCAATTAGGTAATTTTAATTTTTTTAATATTTAACTCAGCTAAATTTTTGTTACCAAGGCCCATTTCATGAGCAATTCTTATATGACCTACCTCTTCTGGTTCAAGTCCAAACATTTTAGCGGCAGCAGCATCTGTTGCCACAATATCAGTTGAAATAATTAATGCTCTCAAATTCACTACATCTGCAGTAGAAACACCACGAGGGCCATTCTTAATCATCATATTGTATCCATCAATAACCGTTAAATCCGGTTTCCTAAAACTAATAAAATCAGCTATGCATTGGTTTAAATCATTACTGTGATAAAACTTCCTATCCCAGATAACACCCATTAAGTTTTTCATTCCTAAAGACAACTTAGTGCCAGAATGATGTTTTAAAATGGGTACATTAATAAATACATCTGACTTTAAAACTAACTCATGTACCTTAGCCTGTTTAAGACTTCTACCACCAGGAATATTAACGACCTTATAATAATTTTCAGTATTACCAGGAACTACTTGTGCACCCGCTTCTTTTGCATATTTTTCAATCTGACTATTCTGATAACATCGATCCCATTTATTACATGTTTTATCAAAAACACTAACTTCAGATGCGCCCGCTTCAAAACATCTCTTAACAATATGACCAATAAGTTTGGGATTTGTATTTGCAGCCCTTTCCGGAGGTGCATCCCATCCTATATTTGGTTTCACCAATACAGATTGACCTTTGGAAACAAACTTGCTGATACCGCCAAGTGTATCAATAGCCTTATCAAACATCTCTCCAGGCTCTCCTCCTCTAACCGCAGCCAAATCATAATCACTTACATTGTTAGCAAATAAAAATTCTAATCCTCCAAAAAATGGACCTATACCAGTAAGCAATCCAAGTCCAACACCCGTTCTTAAAAAATCACGTCTTTCCATAAACTCAATAATTACATAACCAATATTAATCTATGTAAGTTATTAATTTTTAGGCAAAGAATTACCTGTTTACCAGATATTTAGAAAGGGTATAAATAAAAAAAAGGAGATAGATTAAATCTATCTCCTTTTATCATATTACTAACCAATAATTAATATTTCTTTTCTCCTTTTAGAGTTCCTTTTTCGTCATAAATTTTCCAAACGCCAACCTTCTCTCCCTCTTTGTACTCCATGTCATATCGTAAAATTCCTGATTCATCATATATGAACCACTTTCCATGCTTAGTTCCATTTTTGTAATTTGCAACTCCCAATTTTACTCCCTTATCATTCCATGTTTCCCAGAGGCCATCCATTTCATTATCCTTATAAGAACGAACTTCCTGCTTAAGTTTGTTATCGAAGAAATAAGTAGAAACGCCTTGTTTTTTCCCCTCAACTACGGCCATTTCAACTCGTTTATTCCCACTTGGATAATATTCTACATAATTTCCGGTATACAATTCACCTTGATCATTATAGTATAATCCCTCAACTAAAGTTAATTGTGCTTGGCTGATTGTAACTATACAAATCATCGCCAACATTGTCATTAATATTTTCATGGCTTTTAATTTTTAAGTGTTATTAAAAAGCCTCCCTTGTAATCACTACCATTGTCGTGATTTAATACTTCCCGTGTATTTTATTAATATCAAATTAACATTATAGAAATAATATATGCAAATTTTTAATGTTATCTTTACATTATATTAACACAGAAAGATGTATATAGTTGATATACAACAAAAAAGCCACCCTTAAAAAGAGTGGCTTTGATAATTAATATGTTATTTTAATACTAATTCACTTGTTTCATTTCTAGCTTAACAGGTTTATTTTTCTCAATACTAACATTAACATCATCGGCTTTTACATCCTCGTATGATACAATTTTAGCAGTAATTGAATAGGCTCCGGAAACAACATTTTCAAAAACAAAATTTCCATCAAAATCAGAATAAGTCTTTTGATCAGTTCCTTCAAGTATAACTTCCACCCCAACTAATAATTCACCAGAATTTTCATCAACTATACTCCCGTTAATACTAGTAACAGCAGCTGCATTATTATTCTCTTCTGACTTTTCACCCTTAAAACTACTAAAGCTAATCACAGCAATCATTGCGATCAATAACAAACTTAATTTCATAGTATAAATATTTAAATTATTTTCATTTTAATAAAGTACACTTTTTAATCATGTACCTATATTTAATCCTGTTTGCATATTACAAATGTAATATGTGAATATTACCTATTTGTTATCAAGACCTTATAGCTTCTTTAATAAATCATTATCTTTATGAAGTTAATCTTAACCTAACCTTATGTCGTATTTAAAACATTTTGCAAACCTATTTTTCCCACATGTATGTTGTACTTGTGGAAAAGGCTTATTTACTCACGAAAACTTAATTTGCACTAATTGCAAACAAAATTTACCCTATACCAATTTTCATCATTTCAATAAAAATCCGGTAGAACTTACTTTTTGGGGAAGAGTAGATATTGAAAAAGCTACCTCATATTTATTATATACAAAAGGAGAAATAGTGAAAAATATTCTTCACAATATTAAGTATAGAAATAATAAACTACTAGCTGAGGAAATTGGTAGATTATTTGGCATCACATTAATGGAAAGTAAAATATTTGCACATGTTGACTACATTATTCCGGTTCCACTTCATCCCAAAAAAATGATTTCCAGAGGATATAACCAAAGTGAACTTATTGCTAAAGGAATAAGCAGAAGTTTAAATATCCCTATGATAAACAACGCTTTATATAAAACAAAAAACACAAGTACTCAAACCAAAAAACATCGATATGAAAGATGGTTGAATGCTGACAATATATATATTCTCACAAATTCAGCGCTATTTGCAAATAAAAACATATTACTTGTGGATGATGTATTAACAACAGGTGCAACACTTGAATCTTGCTGTTTAGCGTTTAAAAATACAAATATAAAGACCTTAAATATTGCCACTGTAGCTTTTGCTGCAATTTAATCAATACTTACTCCAACCCTATTAATAAACTCTTGAATTCCTGATGAAGCCATTTCCTGAATATGCACAATATTACTTTTCTTTTGATACGCAGGTCTTCCTGGATCAATAACATAAACAGGAACCGAATCTTTAACAAAATCAATTAATCCAGCTGCAGGATAAACATTTAAAGAAGTTCCTACTACGAGAACAACATCTGCTTGTTTAATTATTTCAACTGCGAAATCCATATTGGGAACAGGTTCTCCAAACCAGACAATATGTGGCCTCAATTGACTACCTTTTTCACACAAATCTCCAAACTTCAATTCCCAATTGTTCATTTCATAAACCAAGGAAGAATCTACAGTACTACGAACTTTTTTTAATTCTCCATGTAAATGTAAAATTTGTGATGACCCAGCTCTTTCATGTAAATCATCTACATTTTGGGTAATTATTGATACACCGAAGTGCTTTTCCAACTTGGAGATAAGCAAATGGCCTTGATTAGGATTACACTCAAAAAGTTGTTTACGCCTTTGATTATAAAAGTCCATCACTAATTCTGGTGTATTTTCCCATGCAATTGGACTTGCCACTTCAGTTACATCATACTGCTCCCATAAGCCTCCCATATCTCTAAAAGTCATTATCCCACTTTCAGCACTCATTCCTGCACCAGAAAAAACGACTAACCTTTGCATACATTAATCTTTTAGATAATCTAATTAAACTAATACAAATAAAAAAAGCAACCTCCCGGGAGATTGCTTTAGTATATATTTTATTGAATTAATTTATTTCAATATATCAATTACCTGATTGAATACATTTTCAGTTGTGAAACCAAATTTTTCATCAAGCACAGTATAAGGACCAGAAAAACCAAAATGATCTAATCCCCAAACTTTACCATTTTCACCTACTAAACCTTCTAATGTTACAGGCAATCCGGCTGTCATACCAAAACGAGGAACACCAACAGGTAAAACTTCTTTTTGATAAGCCTCATCCTGATTTCTAAATACACCTTCTGATATAACAGAAACAATTTGAATTTTTAATCCTTTTTCAGCTCTCAATTTTTCAGCTCCTGCAACTAAAGTTGAAACTTCAGATCCACTAGCTAATAATACAGCATCTGGTTTATCAGCATCTTTTTCGACAATATAAGCACCTTTCTTAGCTTGTAATGCAGAATCATATGAACTTCCAGGAACATTAGCAATATTCTGACGAGAAAGAATTAAAGCCGATGGTGTTTTATTATTTTCCAGAGCCATTTCCCAAGCTACCGTAGTTTCGTTTGCATCTGCAGGACGAAGAACTAGCATGGAATTATCACCATGATGATTTTTTAATTTCTCCATCAATCTAATCTGAGCTTCTTGTTCAACTGGCTGATGTGTTGGACCATCTTCACCTACACGGAATGCATCGTGAGTCCAAACATATTTTACTGGCAATTGTTGAAGAGCAGCAATACGAACTGCAGGTTTCATATAATCAGAGAATACAAAGAATGTTCCTACAACTGGAATAACTCCACCATGAAGAGCCATACCATTAGCCATTGCAGCCATTGTTAATTCAGCAACTCCTGATTGTAAAAACTGTCCTGAGAAATCACCTTTTTGGAAGGCTGTTGTTTTTTTTAAGAAACCATCTGTTTTATCTGAATTTGCTAAATCTGCAGATGACACAATCATATTTTCTACTTGATCAGCGAATGCTGCAAGAACGGTTGCTGAAGCTGCTCGAGTTGCAGAACCAGCTTTTTGCTCAATAGCACTATAATCAATTTCAGGTGCCTCTCCTGAGAAGAATTTAGCAAATTTAGCAGCTAATTCAGGATTTGCTTTTTCCCATTCAGCCTGTTCAGCCTTTTTAGCCGCTACATATTCTGACTTTTTGGCATTTACAGCAGCATAATATTCTGCAACCTCATCAAAAATAACAAAAGGATTCTCTGGATTTCCCCCAAGATTTTCCATTGTTTTTTCAAAACTTGCACCAGCGGCCGATAAAGGCTGTCCATGTGTAGAAACCATCTTTTCAAAGGAAGAACCATCTTCTTTAACGGCTCCTTTACCCATTATTGTTTTACCAATAATTAAAAATGGTTTTTCTTTTTCAGCTTTAGCAGTATCTAATGCCTTACGAATATCATCAGCATTATTACCATCAATGGTCATTACTGCCCAACCCCATGCTTCATATTTTTTAGCAGTATCTTCTATTGTTACGGCATCCGTTTTTGTTGAAAGCTGGATATCATTTGAATCATAAAACATGATTAAGTTGTTCAATCCAAGATAACCTGCAACACGACCAGCACCTTGAGATATTTCTTCCTGAACTCCTCCATCTGAAATAAAAGTAAAGATATTATGTGACATCCAATCACCAAATCGTTCTTTTAAGAATTTTTCAGCAATAGCAGCACCAACAGCCATTGTATGCCCCTGACCTAGTGGTCCTGATGTATTTTCAATACCTCTTTTAAAATCCACTTCAGGGTGACCTGGTGTAGGACTTCCCCACTGACGAAATTCAGCACATTCCTCAGTTGTAAAAGCTCCTGTCAATGCTAATTGAGCATACAACATAGGTGACATATGTCCAGGATCAAGAAAAAATCTATCTCTGTTTACCCAGCTTCTATCACTAGGATCATAGTTAAGATATTCTGAATAAAGAATGTTAATAAAATCGGCACCGCCCATCGCACCACCTGGGTGTCCAGATTTAGCTTTTTCAACCATTGCAGCTGCAAGTAATCTTACATTATCAGCGGCTCTGTTTACTGTTACGTTACTCATCTTTAAAAAATAATTTTTTGATTTAACTCTTTAATAAATATGCTTTTCCCCTATGATCCGTTTTTTTAAAAAAACATGACAAAGTTAAGTTTTTTTTAGAATTGCAAAGCATCTTTATAGAGATCCTGAGTAAAAATAAAACTACATTTTTATTAGAATATGATGTATATGAAAATTTATGCTAAATATTTAGAGAGAAACAGTGCTGCCCTAAGCGTTTTTTAAATTAATTAGTCAGGATGAAAAATAATACTTTGGGACAGCTTTTTATATTTTTTTTAACCTATTCCCCCATCCAAACAACTTACCTTGCACATGTGCCTGTATATGGGTTGGTTTTGATCCCGTTTGAATCCTTTCTCCTGGTTAAGTGTTTAGTGCTAAAATACAGTGCTGCGCAATACAAAACAATTACTGTAATTTTACCGCAACTATTTTAGCTTATAACTATTTGAAAATGAAACATGAAGAGTTTGGGGTGATATCATTTTTGCATCCAAAAGGTAAAAAAAAGGCCGATATTCCGGAAAATCGTGTTTTTGACCAAAAATATTCCACGTTTGGGTGTTTTTTGGGGTTTTTTTGACTTTTCTTTGCTATGGCTTTGCATTCCTTTGCATAGGCTATGCTATTTCTATGCATAGTCATTGCTAATCCTCTGCATGGTTATTGCTATTTCTTTGTATTGTGGTTGTGTTGTCTATGCACAATCTTTGCTTGTTCTTTGCTTCTAAGGAAGCAAAGAAAGACCATAAAATATCCATTGTCAATACGACGTCATATCCTGGTCATACCAAAGGAGAGTAAAAGGATTGGCAATCAATACAACTTATCAATTAAATGAACCTTAAACTATTGGGATAATAGAGGGTGCAAATCAAATCTTTTTTAGTTATGCAGAACACAATAATAATCATAGCATATAGTTTTTCTCCCTTTTTTTTCGGAATCAAAACAATTTGGCTTTGCCTAATTATGAAAGTTTATAAAAAATAGAAATTGGTGAATAAAAAAATGAAGCCTGACAAAGCTCAATTAAACTAAAATATTAAGGACAGCTAGGAGAAACAACATACAGAGATATTAAATAATAAAAACTTAACATTTTACCAACCTGCCAATATATTTACTCCAAAATTCCCTTCATGTACTTTTCCCTGATGAATTGGAAAACCATAATAAGGTTCAATAATAATTGCTCCAAGCAGATTAAATCGTAAAGCAATACCCGAACTCATAATTGGTATTCTTTTTGAAAATGAATTAGATGTAAAACTTAAAGTCGGAGATGAAGTTTCATCCCAGGCAATTCCAGCATCATAAAAAACAGCAAGCTCAGCAAAAAACATTTGCGATTGGATCCATGCATAATTTTTAGGACCTAAAAACGGAACTCGCCATTCAAGATTATTTACAATGGCTTTGGACCCCCACAACTGGCTGGTAGAAATCTTACCTTCAGACTCTTGCCCAAAGAAACTTCCGGCTTCATATCCTCTAATATACCAGGGATATCCAATATACAAATCGTATAACCTATTATCATCACTTCCATTACCATACCTTCCATAATGATACATTCTAAAAGCAATCGTATAAGGTTTTAATCTAAAATACTTTCTAAAATCAAATAACAAGGTATTCATATTGATACCACTAAAATACTTTTCAAAAGCAAACCGTATTCTTTTACCTTCAATTGGGGAAGCTAATCCAAACTTTGAATTATCTATTACATAAGCAAAATCAATAATTCCTACAGTAAAAGGCGACGGAGAGTCTACCACTTTTCGGTTTTGATTAGAGATGGAATAATAATAATTATAATTTTCAACTTTCTCAGTCCTATAACTATAGTTGGCAGCTGATAAACCACCTTCTATTCTGTGTGATTTATTAATTGGATAATATCCAAATACAGTTAATTTATCAATAAATGTTCGTCTAAAATAGTACACTAATTGTTCGTCACCGGATTCAGAATTTTCTTCAACATTTAAATACCCTGTTTGATATGGAATATGCGAAACACTAACACCCAACTTCAAAGGTCTCTTTTTATTTATATAAGCAACCTGACCACCAAAATCATATACTTCACCATTTATACTAATCCCGGAGTAAAGCATATGATCTCCTAATATATCACTAAACCGAGCCTCAACACTCCCAGCCATACCTGCGCCATATCTACCTGTCATAACCCCCATTGAAGTATTTCCTATATAGTCCAATTTAAATTTTGCCTTAACAGGTTCTACATAAAAACTATCAGGATCTTCCTGATATACTATATTTGTTGAATGCAAATTATGGTCTACCATTGATGGAAATCTTGAATAAGGCATTAATCTGGAAGCATAAAGGTTGATCTTCTTAACATCTACTTCAACTGCAGTTTTTTGAATTTGGTTAATATTAGCTTTAATTACAGAAAACTCCCCTTCCCACAACATATTATAGTAAAGATGATTTTTTGAAATACTTAACGCAGGAGCAAGAGGGGTAATTCCAGTAATACCTGTAGGATAAAAAGTAAGCTGCTCTATCGATGAATTTTTCTCATCAAATAAATACAAATTTCGGGTTCCATCCCTATCCGATAAGAAAAACACCTGATTCCCATCATTACTAACAACAGGATTAACATTCTGAGCTCCGGGAAAAGTAGTAAAAACATTTTTATTAAATGTTCCCTTATCAACTCTTGCAATATTATATTGAGTATTTGAATATCTGTCCTGCAAAGGATCCGGAGCATCTGTTACATAAAGGATATGTTCCCCATCTTTATACCAGCAAGGTTGTAAATTACAATACCTATCATTAGTAATATTTATCAGTTCTTCACAATCTAAATCATACAAATAAATATCAGATACACCTGATTTCATCCCTGTTAATGCAATTATATTATCTTTTGGAGACCACGAAGGATAACTTATTGCATCCAATTCTTTAATTTTTATTTCATCAACAATCTTACCTTTTTCAACATTAAAAATAATTAAAGCACTTTCTCCCTGTACATAAGCAACATAAGCAAAATACTTTCCGTCAGAAGACCATGTTCCTGAGGTTTCCATATAATTAAGTTCATCAATCTTATCACTTTTTGTTGAAGTATAAAGTTTCTTAATCACCTCGCCAGATTTTGTATCTGCTATAAACAGATCCAGACTAAAAAGATCTCTTTCCGAAAGAAATATTATCTTTTCACCATCAGGACTTACAGAGGGAGCAAGGTTATATCTTCCACTATTTTTCCTGGATAAAATCCGGTCTCCATATACAGAAAAGGTAGAATCATTAATATTTTTTAAAAGATGTTCTGATAAAGCATCCTTCCAAATTAGAGATAAGGAATCCATTGAAACCAATAAAACATCGGCAATTGCCTTATCAACACCTTTTTCAGCAGTTTCTAAAAACAAATGAGATACATATTGTTCTCCGTATGTATTCGCAATGTAACTCCAAAATGCTTGACCATAACGATATGGAGAATACCTAAGATTAATAGTTAACTCTTTTAATGAAGGAAATTTATCATGAATTAATGCATCTCTCATCCATAATGCGGTATGACTATCTGTATTACCAACCGAAAGATATTCTGCCATTCCTTCAACCATCCATAAAGGGATATTTTGAACTGCAGAAATACCCATATCTGAATTCTTTTGTAATAAATCATATTGAAATGCGTGTACCATTTCATGCCCTAATACATGATTAGTCTGTTGTTCAGAAAAACTAACAGGCATAACGATTCTTTTTTTAAAGCCTTCAGTAACACCTCCGGTACCAATTCCAATATATCCATGAATTGCATTGGTTTGCTGAAAATCAGCATGGCTAGTATAGATAATAAGTGGATTTTTAACTTTAAAAGTATCCAACAAAATTTGTTGATGATAACCATACCATTGCTCACTTTTTAAAGCCATTGATTTAACTAAACTATCTGAAGTATTATAATGATAGATTTCAAAATGCGGGGTATTAAACAACTCAAAATCAAATTGTTTATACGATGGTTTATTTTGTCCAAAATACTGAGCACTCACACTATAAAAATGTAAAAACATCAGTATTAGTGATAAATATTTAAACCATCTTAATCTCATAACAAGGTTGTCTACTATGATTCAAGTTACAAACGCATAAGTTTATACGCAAATAATTCAATAGAGTTAATAAATTTAAGGTATTTGCATACTACTAATAAACAGGACACTTAAGTATTATTCAGAAATATTAACCAGAATCAATCAAAATCTTCTTCCTATTTCCCTTCAAATCTTTAACTTTGCTAGTCTGCATAGCAGCATTAGTCAATTTTATAAAGATTTGATTTACAATGTTTTTAGTATTTGATACCGAAACCACAGGATTACCAAAGAATTGGAAAGCTCCAATAACCGATACTGACAACTGGCCAAGAATGGTTCAGCTAGCCTGGCAGTGCCATGATATCGAAGGAAATTTTCTTTTTGCCAAAAACCATGTCATCACTCCAGATGGATATACTATTCCTGAAGATGTAGTCAGTGTTCATGGTATCACTACTGAATTAGCGCACGAAAAAGGTATTCCTTTAAAAGAAGCCTTGGCTGATTTTATGGAAGATGTTAAAAACAGTAAGTTTATCATTGGCCATAATATCAAATTCGACATAAACATTGTTGGTTGTGAGCTTGTACGATGTGAGATGGAGGAAAGTTTATCTTCTCATCCATCCATTTGTACAATGAATGAAAGTAAGGAGTTTTGCGACTTAAGAAGAAATGGTCAGTTAAAAAACCCAACACTTACAGAGCTACATATTAAATTATTTACAGTTCCTTTTGAAGAAGCTCATAACGCTGCTGCCGATGTAGAATCAACAACCCGCTGTTTTCTTGAATTAGTTCGTGTTGGGGCATTTTCCTCTCAACGTCTCAGAATGTCAGAAGCAGAGTTAGAATCATTCAGGGTAAACAATCCTGAAATGATAGAACCTGCAGGAGTTGAATTTGAGTCATTTAAAGTTGATACTCTTGAGCATATTTCTGTAGAAGAGGAAGAAGCCAAGCGAAAAGAAGCTGCGCGTAATGCAGGTAAGATTCCATTCGTACATTTACATGTACATAGTCAGTTTTCCATATTAGATGGAGCAAATAAAACTGGCGACCTGGCAAGTAAAGCTAAAGAATACGAAATGCCTGCTGTTGCCATTACCGATCATGGAGGAATGTTTGGTGTAAAGGAATTTCACGTAGCGTGTACAAAAGCTGAAATTAAACCTATTATTGGAGTGGAAGCCTACGTGGCTCAACGTGGCCATTTAAGAAAAGAAGACAAAACAGATGCATCAGGGCATCACATCATACTACTGGCTAAAAACTATACAGGATATCAAAACATACTTAAACTTACATCCATCGCGTATACAAATGGTATGTACTACAAACCACGTATTGATAAAGAATTACTTGAAAAATATCATGAAGATGTAATTGTAAGTAGTGCCTGCCTGGGTGGCGAAGTTGCCCAACACATTATGGCCGGAAACATGGATAAAGCCAAGGAAACAATTTTATGGTATAAGAGTGTTTTTAAAGATGACTACTATCTGGAAATAATGCGTCACCCTACTGATGATCCCAGGCTAAGAAAAGATGTTTATGAAAATCAGGTAAAGGTTAACAAAGTAATCCTGGAGTTAAGTAAAGAACTGGATGTCAAAGTTATTGCAACCAACGATTCCCACTTCACCAATGAAAGTGATGCTGAAGCTCATGATTTATTAGTGTGCCTTAGTACAGGTAGAGATTACGATGATCCTACCCGTATGAGATATACGCAACAGGAATGGTTTAAATCAACTGAAGAGATGAACCTACTGTTTGCAGATGTTCCTGAAGCATTACAAAATACGATTGAAATAGCAGATAAAGTTGAATATTTCAAACTAAACTCAGATCCAATTATGCCTCCTTTTGATATACCTGAGGAGTTTGGGACCTTTGAGGAATATGCAGAAAAATATACAGAGGAAGATCTGATTGAAGAATTTTCTCAAGGTTCATATGACAGACTTGGAGGTTATGAAAAAGCGGTTCAAATTAAGCTGGAATCAGATTACCTGGAACACCTTACTTTTGAAGGTGCTACAGAAAGGTACGGAGAAGTACTGGAGCCCTCAGTAAAAGAACGTCTAGATTTCGAACTTCTCACCATTAAGACAATGGGTTTCCCGGGATACTTCCTCATCGTTCAGGATTTTATTAACTGGGCAAAAGACAATGGCGTACTTGTTGGACCCGGCAGGGGTTCTGCAGCAGGTGCAGCTGTTGCCTACTGTATAAAAATTACGGATGTAGATCCAATTAAATATGACTTGCTGTTTGAACGTTTCTTAAATCCGGATCGTATTTCAATGCCCGATGTCGACATTGACTTTGATGATGATGGTCGTCAGGAAGTATTAGATTACGTTACTCACAAATACGGACAAGAGAAGGTTGCTCACATTTGCACCTTTGGTACGATGGCCACAAAAAGTTCAATTAAAGATGTGGCCAGGGTTCTTAAGCTAGATCTCTCAGAAGCAAATCGTCTTGCTAAAATGGTTCCGGAAGCACCTAAGATGAACTTCAAAAAAGCATTCAAGGAAGTTCCTGAATTAGAAATGGAGAAAAGTTCACCTAATCCTTTAATTGCAAAAACAATGAAATTTGCAGAGGCATTAGAAGGAGCTGTCAGGCAAACAGGAGTTCATGCTTGTGGTGTTTTAATTGGGAAAAACCCTCTTGACGAACACCTTCCGGTAATGCCTACTAAGGGAGAGGAATTACTTACCACTCAGTACGATGGTAGGTTTGTGGAAGATATCGGTTTGTTAAAAATGGACTTTCTGGGATTAAAAACTTTATCCATTTTTAAGGAAGTACTCGGAAATATAAAATTGTCTAAGGGCATTGATCTTGATTTAGCCAAGATACCTTTAGATGACGAGAAGGCATTTAACCTTTTTGGAAATGGAGAAACTACTGCTGTATTCCAGTTCGAGTCTCCAGGAATGAAAAAACACCTTAGAGCCCTTCAGCCTAACCGTTTTGAAGACCTTGTGGCAATGAATGCCTTGTATCGTCCCGGTCCAATGGAATATATTCCATCATTTATTGAACGTAAACATGGTCGAGAGGAAATAAAATACGACCACCCAATGATGGAACCGTATTTGAAAGACACCTATGGAATTACGGTATACCAAGAGCAGGTGATGCTCCAGTCCAGAGCATTAGGAGGTTTTACCCGAGGTGATTCTGACTCGCTTCGTAAAGCAATGGGTAAAAAAATCATGGCCATGATGGATAAGCTTAAAGAAAAGTTTATCGATGGCTGTTTGGGTAGCGAGGATTTTGTTCAGGCATGTACAGATGGCAAAACAACCATTGCTAAACCCAAAGACCTGATTGATAAAATATGGAGTGACTGGGAAGCTTTTGCCAGTTATGCATTTAATAAATCGCACTCCGTTTGCTATGCCTACGTAGCTTATCAATCCGGGTATTTAAAAGCTCACTACCCAGCTGAGTTTATGGCAGGAGTACTGAGTCGAAACCTAAGCGACATCACCAAGATCACCACCTTTATGGAAGAGTGTAAAAGAATGGGGATGGAGGTACTTGGACCAGATGTCAATGAAAGTTACCGTAAATTTACAGTAAACAAAAAGGGTGAAATCCGATTTGGAATGGCTGGAGTAAAAGGTGTTGGAGCTGGTGCTGTGGAAGAAATCATCAGAGTACGTGAAAAAGACGGACCCTATAAAAGCATTTATGACTTTGTAGAAAGGGTTAACCTTCAAACAGTCAACAAGAAAAACCTTGAAGCCTTAGCTGCAGCGGGTGGATTTGATGGCTTTGACAATTTACACAGGGCACAATATTTTACTGCACATCCTGGTGAAGAAACTACTTTTATTGAAAATTTAATTCGTTACGGTAACTTATATCAAAACGATCAGGCAAGTGCTGCCAACTCATTATTTGGAGCAGTAGGTGCAGGAGCTGCTATCACAAAACCAGCACCCCCTGTATGCGAGGAATTTTCAATTCTTGAAAAGTTAAACCGGGAAAAGGATTTAATTGGTATTTATCTATCAGCTCATCCTTTAGATGTATATAAATTAGAAATAAACCATTTTTGCAGCACTAATCTTACTGATTTGTCAGACCTTGAAAAAATAAAGGGTAGAGATATTACTATTGGTGGTATGGTTACTGCATCACGTTCTGGTACAACAAAAAAAGGTAATCCATATGGAATTATGACGCTGCAGGACTATTCTGGTTCGTATGAATTTGCATTTTTCGGCAGAGATTATCCTGATTTTGCAAAATATCTTGTTGAAGGATATTATATTATGGCTCGCGGCAAAATTCAGGAAAAACAATGGACTAAAGATGGAGAACTGGAAGTAAAAATTAATAAAATAGAGATGCTTGATGGTGTTCGGGAATCCAAAGTTTCCGGCATTAATATATCCGTACCATTGCAAAGTATTGATGAGGAAATGATAACAGAATTAACCACTCTGACACAGGAACAAGATGGGAATGTTGCATTACGTTTTTCTATCTACGATAAAGAAGACAAGATGAATAAAGCACAATTCTTAGCCCGTTCTTCAAAGATAAAATTAACCGACGAAGTAGTTGAATATCTTGATAATCATCCTGAAATATCATTTACTTTATCCTAAACTAATTTTATAAATTGTTCAAAACAATCAATTAATGAAGGTAGGCATCTCTAAAAAAATGAATATATTTGGAATGACACAAAGTAATTTTTTATTTTTGTCTTAAATGAGAAAACAAATTTAAATATAAACTTATAACATTATATTATGACTATAGATGTAACAGATGCAACTTTTGAAGAGGTTGTATTAAATTCAGACAAACCGGTATTAGTAGATTTTTGGGCTGAGTGGTGTGGGCCATGTAGAATGGTTACTCCTATTGTTAAAGAATTAGCAGAAGAGTATGGAGATAAAGCTGTAATAACAAAAATGGATGTTGACAGCAACCCGGGAACATCTGTAAAATTTGGTATTAGAAACATTCCAACAATTCTATTCTTTAAAAATGGAGAAATTGTTGACAAACAAGTTGGCGCTGTACCAAAAACAATTTTAGCTTCAAAATTAGACGCCCTGTTATAATAACGGCATAAAATAAATTATTATAAAGAGCAGTTACTTAAGTTTCTGCTCTTTCTTTAATAATAATCCCTAGTAACTCAGGCCCAAACAGGCAAACAAACACCACTATCAGGCTGAATATCACCAGCCTTACACAAATTAGTGTACAAAATCAAATTATTCTTCTTATATATATTTTATTAAAGATATTTTTTATCTTTATATAATTCAAAGTAAAACTCATGGACGATTTAGGAAATATATTTTATATTCTTTTTGCAATTGTTGCGGTAGTTTTTAACATTATGAGAAAGGGGAACAAAGCTAAACCTTCCACCCCTCCTCCTGTTGAAAAAAACGACCCTTTTGAGGATATGATTCCTAAATTTGAACAATTATTTAAGCCTGAAGAATCAGAAGCTACTCAACCTGAAGTTGATCAAAATCAAACAACTATAAAAAAACAGCAACCAATTGTAAAACCAGAACCTGTTTTAAATGATTTTGAGATCAGAAAACAACAACTACAGTCAAGAGAAAAATGGATACCAAAGAAAGAAAAGGTAAATGAACCTATTGAAGTTCGTTCAGATTCTGCTCCACACTGGTTCAATGCTAAACAAGCTATTATTTATTCTGAAATCTTAAAACGCCCGGAATTTTAGCTGTATAATCTTTGTTTTTTAATAACCACAGATTTATTATCTTTGCAACAAAGAGTTCCAATTACGGGATTCTTTATTTTTTTATATAGAAATCAATAAGGAGGAAGAAAGATGTCAAACGTAAGTTATCTTACCGAAGAGGGTTTGAAAAAATTAAAAGAAGAACTTCATCAATTAGAATCGGTAGAAAGACCTAGCATATCAGCTCAGATTGCAGAAGCCCGTGATAAGGGTGATTTATCAGAAAATGCAGAATACGATGCTGCTAAAGAAGCTCAAGGATTACTTGAAATGAAAATTTCAAAACTAAAAAACATATTAGCTAATTCAAGAATTATTGACGAGTCAAAAATTGACACATCAAAAGTTCAGCTACTCAATAAGGTAAAGCTTAAAAACCTTAAAAACAATGCTATAATGACTTACACTTTAGTTCCAGAAAGTGAAGCTAATTTAAAAGAGGGTAAAATATCTATCAGTACACCTATTGCTAAAGGTTTATTGGGAAAGGTTGTTGGAGAACAGGCTGAAATAAAGGTACCATCTGGAATTATGACATTTGAAATCATAGAAATATCAATTTAAAACTCATAATTATGCCAAGCATCTTTTCAAAAATTGTAAAAGGAGAAATTCCTTGTTATAAAATAGCAGAGGATGATAATTACTTTGCCTTTTTAGATATAAATCCACTACAAGAAGGTCATACTTTAGTAATACCCAAAATTGAAGTTGACTATATTTTTGATATTGAGGATGAGATTTTGGCAGGAATGATGGTGTTTGCAAAGAAAATTGCAACAGCTATAGATAAAGCAATTCCTTCAAAAAGAGTTGGAGTTGCCGTATTAGGATTGGAAGTACCACATGCCCACATTCATCTTATTCCTCTTCAGAATGAAAGTGATATAAACTTCTCAAATCCCAAATTAAAATTTACAACTGAAGAATTTATTGCAATAGCAGACAAAATAAAAAAGGAGCTTTAAGCTCCTTTTATTTTTTTACCCTTCCCGGATTTTTACTCATAAACTCTTTCCAGCTTTTTACTGTTTTTTCTTTATTTAAACTCTGATTTTGAAAGAAATGACATAAAGCAGCCGCAACACCATCTGTTGCATCCAGATACTTGGGTTCCGTATCTATTTTTAAATACCTTGACAAAAAACCAGCCACCTGCTCTTTACTAGCTCGTCCGTTTCCTGTAATAGCCATTTTAATCTTTAATGGAGCATATTCATACACAGGTAATTCTCTGGATAAAGCCGCTGCCATTGCAACCCCCTGAGCCCTACCTAATTTCAACATAGACTGTACGTTTTTTCCAAAAAACGGAGCTTCTATGGCTAATTCATCAGGATGGTAATTATCAACCAGGCGAACTACAGTTTCAAAAATTTTTTTAAGCTTTAAATAATGGTCAGAATACTTTTGAAGCTCAAGTACACCCATAGACATTAAAGACGGTTTATTATTCACCACCTTTATAATGCCATAACCCATAACTGTTGTTCCTGGATCTATACCCAATATAATTCTGTCCTTAACCAATGCTAAATTATAAAGCTTTTAAAATTGAACTAAAATAGAGCACTTCCTGACCGAAGTCTGAACTCATTTGTCCTAATACTATAGGCGATTGACGATTAATAACTTCTAAATCCGTAGGTGTAGTTACTTTCCATTGTACAGAAACAGTTCTTTCCTCTTTACTATCCGTTGTCATCACTTCATATGTTCCAACCTCACTGGACGGAACAACATTTTTAATCAATGGAACATAAGTATCTCTCATCCACTTTTCCCATACAGAAAATTTTACGTTCGTAATTACAAATGTTGTATTAAATATAAACATGCTTTTTAAATAAATAATAATAAATAAAAAACCCTGCCTGTAGGCAGGGTTCGTATTATAAACTACTGCCCAGCAGTACTATTTTATCATATCAAAACCACAATAAGGCACTAATACATCAGGGATTTTTATTCCTTCATCTGTTTGATTATTCTCCAAAAGAGCTGCCAAAATACGTGGTAAAGCTAGCGCGCTACCATTTAAGGTATGTACCAATTCAGGCTTTTTCATATCCTTGCCTTTATAACGACACTTCAATCGATTTGCCTGATAATTTTCAAAGTTAGAAACAGAACTGACTTCCAACCACCTTTCTTGAGCTGCTGAATAAACTTCAAAATCAAAAGTTAATGCAGATGTAAAGCTAATATCACCACCACAAAGACGTAGAATACGATATGGTAAACCAAGTTTATTTACCAATCCTTCAACGTGGGAAACCATACCTTCTAATGCCTGATACGACTTTTCAGGATGAGAAATCTGAACAATCTCTACTTTATCAAATTGATGTAGTCTGTTTAATCCTCTTACATCAGCTCCCCAAGAACCAGCCTCTCTACGAAAACAAGGTGTATATGCCATATTCTTTAAAGGAAGATCCTCCTCTTTAACCACTTCGTCACGATAAATATTTGTTACTGGCACTTCAGCTGTTGGAATCAAATATAGATTATCAGCCGTTGCATGATACATCATTCCTTCTTTATCAGGAAGTTGTCCGGTTCCAAAACCAGAATCTTCATTAACTACAATTGGAGGAAGCACTTCATTATATCCAGCTTTTTCCCCTTCATCCAAAAAGAAAGTAATTAATGCACGTTGCAAACGAGCACCTTTACCTTTATATACAGGGAAACCAGCACCAGTAATCTTTGTTCCTAAGTCAAAATCTATAATATCATATTTCTTAATCAATTCCCAATGTGGTAATCCTTCACCCTCAATTTCTTTAATCTCTCCACCTTCTTTTATCACCACATTATCTTCATCACTATTCCCTTCTGGAACTGATGGATGTGGAATGTTAGGTAATTTAACTACTTCACTATCTAATTGAGAAGTAATATCGCTAAGTACCGAATTTAGATCTTTAATGCCATCCTTTAATGCAGCAGTTTTCGCTTTGGCTTCATTAGCCTCATCAGCCTTACCTTGTTTAAATAGCATTCCTATTTCTTTAGATAAACTATTCATTTCAGCCTGCTTTGTTTCTACTTCATGCTGAGTTGATTTTCTTTTATTATCTAAAGCAATAATATTTTCAACTACTTCAGTTGCATCAAATCGCTTTACTTTAAGGCGCTTAACAACCTCATCCTTATTTTCTTGTATAAATTTTAGCGTAAGCATTATGCGTTTTTCTTGTTTGTTGATATACGGATAAAAAAAATCTCCTGAATTGTGCTACGAATGTAACAAATTCAGGAGACTCTTAAAATCTTTCAAGGTCTTTTTATTCAGCAGCAAAAGGCTCTACTGATACAAAAGACTTGTCGTTTCTTCTCTTACGGAAAGTAACTGTACCATCTATAAGGGCAAATAAGGTATGGTCTTTTCCCATTCCTACGTTATCACCTGGATGGTGCTGAGTTCCTCGCTGACGTACAATGATGTTACCAGCTTTTGCAGCTTGACCACCAAAAATTTTAACGCCTAATCGTTTACTTTCGGATTCTCTACCGTTTTTTGAACTACCGACTCCTTTTTTATGTGCCATCTTATTCTAATTTTTTTAATTATCCAACTAAAATGTCTTCAATTTGAATTTGAGAAAATTGTTGACGGTGACCGTTTTTCTTCTTGTAACCTTTTCTTCTTTTCTTTTTGAAAACAATTACTTTATCACCTTTAACATGAGAAAGAACTTTAGCAGTTACTTTCGCACCATCAACAAGAGGAGCACCTACAGTAACTTCTCCTTCATTGTCAATCAACATTACTTTTTCAAATTCAACAGCAGCCCCTTCTTCAGAAGCCAGACGGTGTACATAAATCTTGCTGTCTTTTTCTACTTTAAACTGTTGTCCTGCAATATCTACAATCGCGTACATCACAATTATTTTAAAATTTTATCCCAGAGGCGGACTTTCGTTCTCATTACCAGTCACTTTATCAAGCCTCTCAAGAATTATCGGAGTGCAAAATTATAAAATATTTTCAATTCAACAAAAAAACCATAGTTAATTCAATGAATTTCAATACAATTATAGTTTTAAAAGACATCCCAACCAAGACACTTCATAAAGGTATAAAACTTTTTAAAATCATTATTGTTCCTCCATTATATAACATATAATGCCAATATTTATGGATTGATGTTAAAAACAATTTGTTATATTTGTTTTATTATAGAATTATATTTCATACTTCGAAACACGAAGAAAATTTATGAGCAAAAAAAAGATTAAACTTAATATATTAGGTCTGTCTTATAGTCAAACTCAATCTGGTGCATATGCATTAGTACTGGCGGAAGAAGAAGGGGAAAGGAGAATTCCGATAATTATTGGTGGCGTAGAGGCACAATCTATCGCTATAAAATTAGAAGGCTTAGAACCCCCAAGGCCTCTTACTCACGATCTTTTCCTTAACTTTTCAAGGGCATTTGATATTGAAATAATAGAAGTAATTATTTATAAACTTGAAGAGGGCATTTTCTACTCAGAGTTAGTATGTATAAAAGACGGACAAGAGCTTAGAATTGATTCCAGGACTTCCGATGCAGTAGCTCTATCTCTAAGATTTAACTGCCCTATTTATACTTATGAGTCAATTATTGAATCTGCAGGAATTGTACTTGACGTAAATGCAGAACAAGAGGCTGAGATTACAAATGAAAAGAGTGACAATTCAGATGAGGAAACAAAGTACTCAAATCTCTCTATCGAGGAATTAAACAAGATGCTTAATAATGCCATCAACAAAGAAGATTATGAGAAAGCTTCTGAAATAAGAGACGAAATTCAGAAAAGAAGCGCTTCATAGTATTCCATTTTTATTTTTTATATACCCATGATCAAAAAAATTTTTCCGGCACTTATATTGTTTATTGTGCTATGCCCTCAAACTACCCTTGCCTCTTCAATTGTTGAAACACAAATCCAATCTCACTTTTCTTTTAGCAGTTTGCTCAGAGGGATTATAGGAATGTCAGTTTTAATTGGAATTGCATGGTTATTCAGCTCCAATAAAAAAGCTATTAATTGGAAGGCTGCAGGAACAGGATTAGTAATTCAACTGATTCTGGCAATTTCTATTTTATATATTCCTTTTGTTCAGATTTTCTTTGAATTTATAAGTAAGATATTTGTTCAAATATTGAACTTTACGGAAGCTGGAACTGCATTTTTATTCAAAAGCTTTGGAGCCGGGAAAATAGAATCTCCTCTTTTAAATTTTGCAGTAACAATATTACCAACCATTATATTTTTCTCTGCTTTAACCAGTTTACTTTTTTATTATGGCATTATTCAAAAAGTAGTTTATGCTTTAGCATGGGTAATGACAAAATTAATGAGATTGTCTGGTGCTGAAAGCCTTTCTGTTGCTGGTAATATTTTTCTTGGCCAAACAGAATCACCCCTAATGATTAAAGCCTATTTAGAAAAAATGAACCGTTCAGAAATGCTCCTTGTAATGTCTGGTGGTATGGCCACATTAGCGGGAGGCGTTCTTGCTGTTTATATTAAAATATTAGGAGCAGGAATTCCTGCACAAGAAATACTATATGCCAAACACCTTTTAGCAGCATCTATTATGGCAGCTCCTGGGGTAATAGTAATATCAAAGATACTACTTCCTCAAACTCAAGAGATCAACAATGAGGTTGTTGTAACTAAAGAAAAAATTGGAAAAAACGTTTTGGATGCCATCTCAAATGGTACTTCTGAAGGTTTAAAACTAGCAGTAAATGTTGGAGCTATGCTATTAGTATTTATTTCGTTTATTGCTATGATTAATTATATTTTTCTAAAGGTTGGTTATTATACACACATAAACGAATTAATTGCATCTGCCACTTCTGGAGAATATCACGAATTAAGTCTTCAGTTTATACTCGGATATGCTTTTTCACCATTAATGTGGTTAATTGGCGTATGTAAAGAAGATATTGATTTAGTAGGCAGAGTATTAGGTGAAAAAATCATTATGACTGAATTTATTGGTTATGTAAGCCTCGGTGACCTAAAAGAAGCTGGTGCTTTTGCTCAGCAAAAATCAGTTTTAATTGCAACTTACGTATTGTGTGGATTTGCTAATTTTGCTTCCATAGGAATTCAGATTGGAGGAATAGGCGCACTAGCACCGGGACAAAGAGTAACACTAACTCAACTTGGAATGCGTGCACTTTTAGCAGGAACATTAGCATCTCTTCTATCAGCTACAATTGTAGGTATGATTCTGGGATAATAAAATAATTTAAATATTTATGTAACTTCTATAGTAGAGTAAGCGTCACATCTTTATATATAATTTTAATCCTATACAAAGATGAAACAATTACTTTCTATGACGTTATTGGTATTGTTAATGAATAGTTGCATTAACATCAGTACCAACGGGCAAAAAACTATTATTGACCAGGTTTCAAACACTTTTGACAATATCGCTTCCATTGATGTAAAAGGGGCTTTCTGTAATGTTGATATCACAAGTCATTCTTCCTCTGACATAAATTTCAAAGGCGAAATAAAATGCAATAAAAAACGGGATGATATAAAAATAAAATATAAAATAGAAGGTTCAACTCTTGTAGTTTGGATAGATAAGCCTAGATCATTAAGTGGCTCTTTTAGCGGAGAACTAAACTTTATGGTTCCCCAAAACACCAATATCAATATCAAGAACTCCTCGGGTAGCATTGATATTAATAATATTGGACAGAGCATTATTACTCTTGTCGCAAGTTCAGGAAGCATTACAGCCAGTAACATTAATAGCAGTATTGATGCCACAACAAACTCTGGCAGTATAAAAGCTAAAGGGATTACAGGAAGTATTAATGCCATTAGTTCCTCTGGAAGTCATATAATTGAAGACATCGGCGAAAATGTACACGCATCTTTATCTTCAGGAAGTATAAAAATAAATCAGATTAAAGGTTCCGTAAGTAGTACTTCATCATCAGGATCACAATACATTAATAATGTTGTATCAGATGTAACTTGCTCAGCAAGTTCTGGCAGTATCAAACTAGAATACATTAAAGGGGATGTAAATTCAAAAACAAGCTCCGGGAGCATTAAGTTAAACAATATTAATGGAGCACTAAAATTAGTGTCATCAAGTGGAAGTCAATATGGAACAGCCATTACTTTATCTGCAGACTCATCCTTTAAAAGCTCATCCGGAAGTATAAAAATGGAATTAACAAATAATGCAGATGATTTATCTTTTAACCTACTTGCTTCCTCAGGAGGGTTAAATGCAAAAGGAGTTTCCGGAAAGAAAAAACTCAAAATTGACAAAGGATCAATTCACATACACGGAATCTCTTCATCAGGGAGTCAATCTTATCAGTAATACATCTAAATATTTCTGAAAGCCTCAGTTTATGCGGCTTTTTTTAATTATAATTTAGGTTGAATACAAGATATTTAATATCTTGTATTCAACCTAAATTATACACTAATGGATACATTTGATTTTTCAATAAATTATCAATTTCAATCAGATCTTGATGATGAAAATCCCGATAGATATGTAAATAATTATGATGCAGAAATTCTTGTATACAAACCTTCCGGGGAATTAATAAAAGTTGGCAGGTTAAAATTTAGCATTATACTTATTAATCAAATAATAGATCATAACTACGATCTATTTCATGTTTTCGATGCATCTGACTCTATACTGGAATTTGGAATGGAATTCATTGATTTTGAGAACTCTGAATTTAACGAACATTTCATGAAACATGCTGACGAAGACATGTATTTAGAAAATCTATGTTTAATTACAGAATATGAGCTTTTACCTAGCTTTAGAGGGAGAAACCTTGGTAGTAAAATGTTAAAAGATTTATATACCAGATTTGGAAATGGAGTAGGTTCAATTATTATTAACTCCACACCTTTTCAACAAACTGTAATGAATAAAATAGATGAAGATCAATATGATGATGATGAATTCTTAAAAGCATTAACGTTTGAAGATGCTGAGTTTGATGAAGAAACAGCTCAATTAAAAATCAATGCATTTTTTCAGAGATCGGGATTTAAATATCTCACAAATAATTACTTTTACATTAACACTCATTTTCATCAACCAAAACTGATGTCTGCAGAGTGGTAAAAAAAGCTATCCTTTGGATAGCTTTTTTATCTAAAATCCTATTCTGTGTCCAGAATTACCTTTACAAAATCTTCAACCTGCCAAGTATTACCATCTGCTATCACTTTGGCTTTTGAATAAAAAGGTTCTCTTTCATTCAATTTATCTTTAATAAATTCTAATAGTTCATCACCACTTTTGTTAGCAACTAATGGACGTTGTGATTTAGAAGAATATAATCTATCATTTAAAACCTCAGGCTCTAATTTTAAATAAATAGTTAATCCTGTTGCATCCATAACTTCCATATTATTAAAATAGCATGGCGTTCCTCCTCCTGCACCAATAATTACCTTATCAAAATCACCTACTTCTCTCAAACATGAAGCTTCAATCTCTCTAAATCCATCTTCACCATTCTCTTCAAATATCTGAGAAATCGTTTTATGGTATTTATTTTCTATAAAATAATCCAAATCCAAAAAACTCCAATCATCCATAGCATCAGCCAACCAACGTCCCATGGTTGACTTTCCACTCCCCATAAATCCAATTAAATAAACCCTATTAACCATATTAAAATAAAGACATTTGGTTTTCATCCTCTTCCCCCTCTTCGTGATCATGATCGAGATCTTCTTCGATTGGTTCTTCAGGCTCTGGCTTGGTTATTACAGGTTCAAGTTCATTAATTTTCGAAACCTGATAAGTAGTTAACCTCTTACCTCTTGCCTTAAAACTTTTAACTCCAATAAATTCATCCACCTCAACTATCATTTTATCTTTCTCCTTATCTTCACCACCAAATTTAACTTCGAGTCGTGGATAATCTACTGTAGTCATCCTAACTAGATATGACTTAGAGTTTTCTCCAATAAAACTTTGAGACTTCATTGAAGCGTCCAGCTGAAATCTTTTTAAGTAATAATACTTCTGATCTGCATCATAATAAGCAACAGACCACACTTTTTCAGCGTCATATTTTTCAATCAACAAAATATTATCTTCGTAATGATTCGTTAAGTCAAAATTAGTATGATAAAAGTGTCCATCTTTAGTAATAACCAGTATTAAATCATCAGCATGAAACTCTCCTAAATAATCACCTCTGCTCTCTGAATTTAATCTTAAAACATCTTTGTCAAACCAAATTTTCCTGCCGCCAAGAGTAGAAACACCCTTTTTCCTTAGAGAAACTTTTTGAACCTCATATTTGGTTAAAATATTACCCATAGCACCTCGACCTTTAATAGCTAACTCAGCCATATCATAATCAAAAACCAGGTTACGTATACGGGCTTTAGGACGTAAAATTATTTTTAACACTTCGGCTTCACCATTAGGGTTGGCGCTAAAATACAATATATCAGAACCTTTAGTTCCCTTTGTTAAATCATATTCTTTATCACGAGTAATGCCAGTTACTGCAAATCGCTTCACATATACACTTCCTGCTTTTCCATCGCGATAAACCACATTATATATAGTTCTCTTATCGCCCTTTTTAAATACTGCCAAATGAATAATTCCCTTTCCAATAAAAGCTTTATCAGAAACCTTTGTAATTAAATACCTCCCATCTTTATAAAAGAGAATGATATCATCAATATCAGAACAATCACAAACAAATTCATCCTTTCTAAGAGAGGTCCCCATAAAACCTTCACTACGGTTTATATAAAGCTTTTCGTTTTTAACAACAACTTTACTGGCCTCAATATTTTCAAAACTACGAATTTCAGTTTGACGTGTAAAATTCTTTCCATACGTCTTTTTTATATGCTTATAGTAGTTAATTGAATAAGGAATAATATTTTCCAGATTGTAAGCTATTTGCTCCATTTCCTCCTCAAGCGATGCAATATATTCATCCGCCTTTTTAGAATCAAAACGAGAAATACGCTTAATTCTTATTTCAGTTAGTTTAATAATATCATCACGGGTAACTTCCCTTCTGAGTGTCTTTTTAAAAGGCTCTAAACCATGATCTATTGTCTGAATAATAGCTTCCATGGATTCACAATCTTCAATTTTCTGATAAATTTTATTCTCAATGAAAATTCTTTCCAAAGAAGCAAAATGCCATGCTTCTTCTAATTCACCTCGTCTAATCTCCAGTTCTCTGGTTAAAAGATGAACTGTATGATCAGTATTTTTTCTTAAAACTTCAGAAACACCAATAAACTTAGGCGTATTATCTTCAATTAAACAGCAGTTTGGCGATATAGAAATCTCACAATCTGAAAAAGCATATAACGCATCAATAGTTTTATCAGTAGATACACCATTAGGAAGATGAATTAGAATCTCTACATTTTCAGCGGTATTATCATCAATCTTCTTTATCTTAATTTTACCTTTTTCATTGGCCTTAATGATGGATTCAATTAAGGATGAAGTATTTCTACCATAAGGTATATCGGTTATATTAAGCGTTCTGTTATCCTGTTTTACTATTTTTGCACGAACTTTTACTGCTCCTCCTCTGATTCCGTCGTTATATCGTGAAACATCAATCATTCCTCCACTTGGAAAATCCGGAAAAATTTCAAACCCTTTACCTTCTAAATGAGCCACTGAAGCATCAATAAGTTCATTAAAATTATGGGGTAAAATTTTAGAGGCCAATCCAACAGCAATACCTTCAACTCCTTGAGCTAATAACAATGGAAATTTCACCGGCAGCGTAATAGGCTCCTTATTACGTCCATCATAACTCATTTTCCATAAAGTAGTTTTAGGATTAAAAACCACCTCCTGAGCAAATTTTGTTAAGCGGGCCTCAATATACCTGGGAGCAGCAGCACCATCTCCAGTTGCTACATTACCCCAGTTCCCTTGCATATCAATTAACAGATTCTTTTGTCCTAATTGAACCAGTGCGTCACCAATGGAAGCATCACCATGAGGGTGAAACTGCATTGTAAAACCAATGATATTGGCCACCTTATTATACCGACCATCATCCATCCTACGCATAGCATGAAGTATCCTTCGCTGCACAGGCTTTAGTCCATCATTTATATGAGGAACTGCACGTTCAAGAATAACATAAGAGGCATAATCCAAAAACCATCCTTTAAACATTCCTCCCAGATGTGATATTTTTACATCGGGATTATTATTCTCTGAATTACTTTCTTCAGAATTTAGATTTGTTTCTTCGTCGTTTGGGTTATTAATATTTTCGCTCATGCTTACAACTGCATTTTAATAGTGTTTATATTATGCGGGATCTTCTTCTACAACCAGATTGTCAATAATAAAACTCTGTCGATCAGGCGTATTCTTACCCATGTAAAAAGAAAGCAGCTGTTGTACTGCGTCTTCTTTTTTCATCCTCACAGGCTCTAACCTCACATCTTTTCCAATGAAATGTTTAAACTCATCAGGACTAATTTCTCCTAACCCTTTAAATCGGGTGATTTCAGGATTTGCACCCAATGATTTCATGGCTTTAATTCGTTCCTCATCAGAATAACAGTACATTGTTTTCTTTTTATTTCTCACCCTAAATAGTGGTGTTTGTAATATGTACAAATGTCCATTCTTTACTAATTCAGGAAAAAACTGTAAAAAGAAAGTTATTAAAAGCAACCGAATATGCATACCATCAACATCGGCATCTGTTGCAATAATAACATGATTATATCTTAAAGTTTCTAATCCATCTTCAATATTTAAAGCTGCTTGCAAAAGGTTAAACTCTTCATTTTCATAAACGATTTTACGAGTTAAACCATACGAATTTAAAGGCTTTCCCTTTAAACTAAATACTGCCTGGGTATTAACGTTTCTTGCTTTAGTTATAGAACCACTGGCAGAATCACCCTCCGTAATAAAAATGGATGAATGAGGAGCCTCCTCTTTATTTGTACTATAATGAACCCTGCAATCCCTTAATTTCTTGTTATGCAAGCTAACTTTTTTAGCTCTTTCTTTAGCTAATTTCTGAATTCCTGAAATTGCTTTACGCTCTTTCTCGGACTCCAGTATTTTTTTCATTAAAAGCTCAGCCGTTTCAGTATTTCTATGTAAGAAATTATCCAATTCCTTTTTAACAAAATCTACAACATAATTTCTTACTGATGGCCCATTCGGCCCCATATCTTTTGACCCTAATTTTGTTTTAGTTTGCGATTCAAAAACAGGTTCTTCAATTTTTATACTAATAGCTGCAATAACACCTGTTCGTATATCAGAAACATCAAAGTTTTTATTATAAAACTCTCGTACTGTTTTTACTAAAGCTTCACGAAAGGCTATCTGATGTGTTCCTCCCTGTGTGGTATGCTGACCGTTTACAAACGTATAATACTCTTCTCCGTATTGATTACCATGAGTTAATGCCACCTCAAAATCTTCAGCTTTAAGATGAATCATAGGATAAATACCCGGAGATGTCATGTTATCATTTAATAAATCAAGTAATCCATTTTTTGATTTATAATTTTTACCATTATAATTAATGGTTAATCCGGCATTCAGATAAGTATAATTCTTTAACAGAGGTTCAATATATTCATCCCGATACAAATATTTTTCAAACACTTCTGTATCTGGCTGAAAAGAAACAAATGTCCCATTCCCCTCTGAAGTAGGTTCTACATCGTATTCCTGAACTACATTTCCTTGTGAAAATTCAACTTTTTTACACTCCCCTTCTCTGTAAGCTGTAACAGTAAAATTAGTAGACAATGCATTTACAGCCTTAATACCAACACCATTTAATCCTACAGATTTTTTAAATACTTTAGAATCATACTTAGCACCTGTATTCATTTTGGATGCCACATCAATCACCTTACCCAATGGAATTCCTCTACCATAATCACGGATTGTAACAAACCCTTCCTTAACTGTAACTTCAATTTTTTTTCCAAAACCCATCATGTATTCATCAATGGAATTATCCATTACCTCTTTAAGTAACACATAAATCCCATCATCAGGGTATGAGCCATCCCCTAACTTACCAATATACATTCCTGGACGTTTACGAATATGTTCCTTCCAGTCTAGGGTTCTAATGGCGTCTTCTGAATACTGCTGCGACATAATTATCTAATTTTATATAGTTATTTTATTAAGTAAGGAAAGACTATTTATAAAATTCTTTCAAATATAATTAAATCGATATTTTTTTGGTAATTCTTTTTTCAACAGGTACCTCTAAAAAGTTTTTTACTTCGACTATTATAAAAAAATTTTAATCTTAACTGGTTTTGTTCCATTTAATGACATCAACCCGGTTAGGGCAATAGATAAGACATAAAAAAAACGGACTCAATTAAATGAATCCGTTTTATTGCAAATTTGTGAACCAATAATTATAATATTTCAACAAATAATCTCTTTAAATCAAAAATTTTCGATCGGATTCGAGATCAGTTAAAAGTCAGGTATAAAAAAAATTAAAAAAATCATTAAAACATAGTGTTTATGGGTTTTTTTTATCAAAAAATAGAAAATTTTATTCAATTGGTATAATTCCCATTTTCTTCATCAAAAAAGAAGCATTGTGGTTCTGAGTTACTCCTTTATATAATTTATAATCAAAGACTAATTGTCCTGATTCATTTTTAACCTCAAAACAATAATTTACAATTTTCAAATCACTTTCTTTTTCCAACACCTCTAACTCCAAATCATGTGTTGCTATCAATCCAAAGGCCTGATGTTTTAATAAATTTCTAATCAACTCCATACTTCCATATGTTTTATCTTTGGAATTCGTTCCTTTTAATATCTCATCAAGAATAATAAATAAATTATTTCCATTTTTTAACTTATCAATGATATATTTTAATCTTTTCAGCTCTGCAAAAAAATAGGATTCATGTTTCATTAAAGAATCTGTCGTTCTCATATTAGTAACCAATTCCATTGGCATGTATTTCATTTTATCAGCACAAACCACAACACCACAATTTGCCAAAACAAGATTCAAGCCCACACTTCTTAGAAATGTACTTTTACCTGACATATTGGCTCCTGTTATAAGTGTAAAAATGGATTCCTTAAAATCAAAATCATTACAAATTCTTTCTTTTCGATCCAATAATGGATGCCCTAGATTTTCAACTCTAAATACTTCTTTTTCTACCAACCCCGGGAAGGTAAAATCCGGATGATTATATACATACCCGGCTAAACTATTAAGCGCATCTATCTCATGAACGACATCAAGCCATCCTCCAAGATTTCCTTTATGTTTATGAAGCCAATGTTCAATTTTTAAAACATATTTAAAATCCCAAAGCATTAATCCATTTAAAATGACTCCAGCCAACATTCCATTCCTTTGATCAAAATGATTCATATAAACACTTAGTTTATTGATGGCATCGGCAGCATTTGTTTCGGAAGATGACAATTTATTTTTTAATTGAACCAAACCTTTTGATTTAAAATCCTGAGCAACAATCAAGTTTGTTAACACAGAATAATTTTGAAGAATAGTAGCAAGAGATGAAAATTGTAGATTAAACTTATTTATCTTTCTGAAGTTTGATCCAATAAAACTTAAATTAAAAATAAATAGCGCAGTAGGAAGAATTGGGGGCATTCCCCAAAATGTAAAAATTAAGGAAAATAAAAAAAGCAGAGGTAGCACCTTTACAACAATCTTAAAAAATAAGCTTCTCTTTGAAAGCCATGGAATAAATTCTTTAAAATGATTTACTTTGGAGATATACTCATCAGATTCATTTAAAACTTTTCCCTTTGCATAAAAGAACTGTCTAAATTGCAAGTCCTCAGAAAGCTCTTTGATATCTGACTGTGTATTTTGTATGGTCTTTATATCCACACTTGGATTGGTAAGTTTTTCAGACAACCTTTTTTCACCTTCAATGGTAGTAGATCTGTTTATATATTGAAAAAATGATCCTTCCCCAAACAAATCCAGATCATGGGAATAATTATGTGTGGGGTTTATATATTTTTCACCTGAGGAAAACAAATCCCATTTGCCATACAAAGCTGAGACTTCATTAGCATTTAGATATTTTAAGTGTAGAAATTCGGCTTTGAGATTTTTATATCGATTAAACAGCTTAATTAAAAACACAAAGCCAAAAACCAGACCAATAAAAATAACTATTGACCCAACAGTAGAATAATCAAAAATATAAATGGGCAATGCAAACATAAGAACAAAACATAACACTCTGATCCAACCTGATTGAATCATTTTACGAGAGTAATATTTGCTCTTATTATTATATTTCTCCTCAAGAGATTTATATTCTTGAACTAATCTATCATATTCCTGTTCGACTCGTCCAGTGCTTTCCATATCATATCTTTTAACTCAGTAATACCTATATTGGCAACCGAAGATATAAAAGTATATGGAATTTCAGGAAGTTCTTGTTTTATTTCAGCTATCAACTCATCATCCAACAAGTCACATTTAGAAATAGCAAGTATTCTTTGTTTATCCAAAAGTTCAGGATTATACATTTTGAGCTCATTAAGCAAAACCTGATATTCTTTTGCAATATCATCAGCATCAGCAGGAACTAAAAACAAAAGAATAGAATTTCGCTCGATATGTCTTAGAAACCTTAATCCAAGACCTTTCCCATCACTGGCTCCTTCTATAATTCCTGGAATATCAGCCATTACAAAAGATTTGTAATCACGATAATTCACAATACCAAGATTTGGAACTAAAGTTGTAAATGGATAATCTGCAATTTCAGGTTTAGCAGCAGAAACTACTGATAAAAGAGTTGACTTACCTGCATTTGGAAAACCAACTAATCCTACATCAGCTAGTACTTTTAGTTCCAGAATTACAGCAATTTCAATTCCATCCAAGCCAGGTTGTGCATATCTTGGGGTTTGATTTGTAGAAGTTTTAAAGTGCATATTTCCTCTACCCCCCTTTCCTCCGGGAGCTAAAATAAACTCTTGTCCTTCCTCTGTAATCTCACACATCACTTCACCGGTTTCTGCATCTTTTGCTATAGTACCCAGAGGAACAAAAATTGTTTTATCCTCTCCTTGCGAACCAAAACTTCCCTGACCACTGCCAGACATTCCATGCCCGGCAAAAATATGCCTTTGAAATTTCAAGTGCAATAAAGTCCAATGATTACGGCTACCCTGAATAATTACGTGACCGCCTCTACCACCATCTCCTCCATCTGGTCCTCCTTTAGGAACAAATTTCTCTCTACGCATATGAGCAGAACCTGCTCCTCCTTTTCCTGAGCGACAGAAAATTTTTACATAATCAACAAAATTACTACTTGCCATAACCAATACACTTATAAAAAATAAGCCACGGAAAGCACATAACTTCCGCGGCTCATGTAAATATTATCTTACTTATTGTACAGAATCAAGAACTTCGGCAATAGAACCAAAGATCTCATCAATACTACCTACTCCTTTAATTGACTTATATACTCTTTTCTTTTTATAGAAATCAATTACAGGTTTAGTTTGAGATTCATATACATTAATTCTCTTCTCAATAGTTTCTAAATTATCATCAGATCTTCCTGAAACCTTTCCTCTTTCAAGTAATCTTGTTACAAGTTCATCTTTTGGAACCTCAAGATTAATCATCACCTTAACCTTTGTTTTATATTCGGCCAATAATTCTTCAAGAGCTTTTGCTTGCTCTACAGTTCTTGGAAAACCATCAAAAATAACACCTTTTGAACCAACTAATGACTCAATTTTATTATCAATCATTCCAATGATTGTTTCATCAGGAACCAGTTCTCCTTTATCAATAAAACTTTTAGCTATCGTTCCTAGCTGCGTATGTCCGCTAATTTCTGCTCTTAACAGATCTCCGGTAGAGATATGTGCTAAATTGTACTTTTTAATAATATTTTCACTTTGGGTACCTTTACCGGACCCTGGAGGGCCAAAAATTACTACGTTCAACATTTTATTTAAAGTTTATAATTAATCAACAACGGTATAAATATTGGCTAAATTACGACCATGACCATCATAATCAAGCCCATAGCCAACTATAAAATCATTTGGAATTTCCATTCCTGTGTAATCAATTTCAATATCTGTTTTACATGCATCCGGTTTAAATAACATTGTTGCTATTTTAACTTCTGCAGGTTGATATCCTAACAATTGATTTTTAATTTTTTCAATCGTAAAACCTGTATCAACAATATCCTCCAGAATAACAACACATCTTCCTTCAATATTCTCATTTAAACCAATCAGCTCTTTTACTTTACCTGTAGAAGATGTTCCTTCATATGAAGAAAGTTTTACAAAGCTAATTTCGCAAGGGAAATTTAGTTTTTTCATTAAATCAGCAGCAAACATAAAAGAACCATTCAAAACACAAATCATTAATGGATCTTTATCAACTAAATCCTTGTTCATTCTATCTGCTATTCCTGCAATTGCATTATCTATCTTCTCAAAAGGAATTGATAGTTCAAACTCCCTGTCTAATAGCTTTATACGTTTCATTAATTGGGCAACATTTTAATTCTGTGGCGCAAAAGTACAAAAAAATACAATCTTTGAATCATTTTCTTTTTATAACTTATTAATTTTGCGTTAGTTTAAACGAATTATTTACTTTATTTAAATTACACTATGCAAGCAGTAGTTAGTATTATTATGGGCAGCACATCTGATTTGCCTGTTATGGAAAAAGCAGCTCAGGTGCTAAATGATTTAAAAATCCCATTTGAAATAAACGCACTTTCAGCACACAGAACTCCAGAGGCAGTAGAAAAGTTTGCTAAGGGAGCAGAGGATAAAGGCATTAAGGTTATTATTGCAGCAGCAGGAATGGCAGCACACCTTCCAGGTGTAATTGCTTCCATGACTAAACTACCTATTATTGGTGTACCAATTAAAGCTTCATTAGATGGACTTGATGCACTATTGGCCATTGTTCAGATGCCTCCAGGGATACCAGTGGCTACAGTAGGTATTAATGGCGCACAAAATGCAGGAATTCTTGCTGCTCAAATGTTAGCTTTAGGCGATACTGAATTAGCATCAAGAGTAGCTGATTTTAAAGAAAATCTGAAAACTAAAATTGAAAAAGCAAACAAAGAATTAAGTGAGATTAAATATGATTATAAAACAAACTAAATCATTTAATTATATATTTTTTTCAATAATTAGTTAAAATATTAACGTATTATTATTATTTTTAAGGTGAACCAAGTATTTAAACTTAGTTCACCTTATTTTTTTTAACATTTACCATAACCATGACCCTAACCCATATAAAGCCATACATGGCTTTGATAATATTTATAATCGTATCTGGATTTAACTCACTCTGTCTATCTCAGAATCTTTCAAATCTTTCAAACGAATTCATTGCACAAGGTGGCACAGGAGTAGCCGCCAAAGGCATATCCAGCCTATACTCTAATCCCTCCGGCACAGTTTCTCTTGACAAAACTACACTAACAGTCAATTATTACATGCCATACTTCATTAAAGAACTAAGCACTCAAAACATTTCGGCTGCCACACCAACTAAATATGGAATAATTCATGCAACAATAAATAGATATGGTTACAAATACTATAACGAATCCCGTTTTAGCATAGGATTTGCTAAATTTTTATCCCCAAAATTCAA
Source organism: uncultured Saccharicrinis sp. (assembly GCA_963665705.1). Taxonomy (GTDB): domain Bacteria; phylum Bacteroidota; class Bacteroidia; order Bacteroidales; family Marinilabiliaceae; genus Saccharicrinis. The sequence continues at coordinate 5,788,139 of OY762448.1, read as the reverse complement.
TATCGCCTTTCAGTTCAACCTACAACACAATCAAATATCAGAATCAGGGAATGGACAACAGGTATTTTCTTCATTCGGCATCCAATTTAGCCCATATCCTGAAGTTAACATTGGGTTCTTCACCCTAAATCCGGAAAAAGCTAAACTTAAAATCGAGGATAAAACAGAAATACTTCCTTCATACATCAATTTAGGAATAAGGTGGAATTCGAGTAACAGATTCTCATTATCCAGTGAAGTTTTAAATCAGGTTTACGGCAATACTATAACTAGATTTGGTTTGGAGTATAAAATAAACAACATATTTATAGCAAGAACTGGAGTCTACGGAAAACCAATAACCTACACAATAGGACTTGGTCTATTAATCGAAAATTTCACTATAGATATTTCCACGACCAATCATCAAACACTTGGCTTATCATCAGGCATTGGTCTTACATATCAAATAAACTAAAAATGATAAAATACTACATATTTATCACTGCATTAACACTATTCTCTTCTCTAAAAGCTCAAAAATCATTTGAAAACAAAGGAATTCCATCCAGTCTTATTGAGCATTTAGCTGAAAATGGAATTGATCCAGAACAAAATGCACAAAGTTTTAACGATTTAATAGAGGTCTCTGAAAACCCAATAAACATCAATCTTATCAATAAAGAATTCCTAGATAAACTCTTATTCCTTTCTGACTTTAATATCGATCAATTATTAGAATACGTCAAAACATATTCACCTGTTTATAGTAAATATCAACTACAAACTATTAAAGACTTTACTCCAGAACTTATTGAAACATTATCTTATTTTGTAACATTTGGAGAACCATTAAAATCATCTGACCAAAACTACATTAAAGCAAAGATGATTTTAAGAGACATCTTTGACCTAGAAAATGCTAAAGGATATTCACTTAATGACAGTTCAGGATACACAGGAAACAAACATCATCTCTTTTCAAAAACTTTAATTGAATATGGACAACACATTTCATGTGGCTTTACTTTCGATAAAGATCCAGGTGAAAAATCCTTTGACAGTAACAATGTTCCAGAATTTTATTCAGGTTTTATAGAGTACAATGGCAATAAATTTATTAATAAAATCATAATTGGTGATTTTCATGCTAATTTTGGACAAGGGTTAGCCTTATACACAGGCTCAAGTCTGGGAAAATCAGGAGATATATTTCTTATAAAAAAAAGAGTCAGTGGAATAAAAAGGTACACTTCTGCCAATGAAACAGATTATTTTCGCGGTATTGCATCATCATTAAGCTGGAAAACTATAGACATAACCACATTCTTCTCCTCAAAAAACATTGATTCAAATATTTCATATGATTCAATTTCTCACAAAACAATTGCATCTTCATTTCCTTCAACAGGTTATCACAGAACACTTAGTGAGATAAATAAAAAAAACAATTTAACGCAGCGCACAATAGGCACAAACATAGCATACCGATGGAGAAACATTTCTGTTTCGCTAGGCAGTTTCTATCACCAAAAAGATGTTGATTCCATAAAATGCAGCAACCTTTACAAGCAGCTAAACTCTCCTAAAAACAAACATAACAACTCTTGGATTTCATACAATTACGGACGATCAAACTTTATATTATTCGGCGAAATCGCTACAAATTCTAATGGTGATTTAGCTTTAACAAATGGACTCCTATTAAAGCCAGGATCCAATATTTCTACCTCTTTCCTATTCCGTAAATTCTCCAAAAGCTACTATTCCCCCTGGATGAATTCATTTACTGAAAGCAGCAACCCTAATGGGGAATCCGGTTTATATATTGGACTCAATATTCTCCCCATAAAAAAATTAGAGATCCAAAGCTATGTGGATATCTTTAAGTTTAATTGGCTTGAATATAACATAGACAAACCTTCTAATGGTTATGAAATCTCAATTAGAACCTTTTATAAGATTACTCCAAACACGTTACTACTTCTACAATACAGAGAAAAGGAAAAGGGAAAAAATATTTCAGAAAATGTAAATATCGACAACAATGTAGGGTATTATAATCTTAAAAAAATTAGAGCAAACATTAAATTTGAGGCAAACCAAAACTGGGGCATCCAATGCCGATTAGAAAAATCTCTTTACAATTCATATAACAATAATTCTTGCGGGACATTACTGTACACAAACCTAAATTACAGCCTGACTAACAAGAAATTTTCATGTAGTTTAAGATATGGTTTGTTTAACGTTGATGATTACAACTCCAGAATATACACCTATGAAAACGATGTATTATACAACTTTAGCGTCCCTGCATTTCAGGATAAAGGATCAAGAACCTATCTATTAACCAAATGGAAAATAAATAGCAATATAACATTATGGTTTAAAGTGGCTCAAACTTGGTATAGTAACAAAAAAGAAATTGGCTCTGGTTTGCAAACAATAACAAGCAATACCAAAACCAATTTTAAAATTCAGTTACAAATAAAAATTTAATATTTAATTTCCTACTTCCGACAAAAATTTAATTCGAACCAACCTCACATTCTCTTCTGAATATTCATCCTCTCCCAACTCCTCAAGAGCACTACCTATATCATCTGTCTCCGCATCTTCTTTATAATAATAAAAAATATCATCACGATGATCCTCATCCATTATCTGATCAATATAATAGTCTATATTCACACGAGTGCCTGAATACACAATAGATTCAATTTCTGTTAACAAATCATCCATTTCCAAGCCTCTGGATTCTGCGATATCATTAAGAGGTACTTTACGATCTATACTCTGAATTATAGCAATTTTATTCTTTGACTTATTGGCAACAGACTTAACAACCATATCAATTGGTCTGTCAATGTCATTTTCCTCCACATGAGATTTAATTAACTCAACAAACTCTTTACCAAACCTATTAGCTTTACCAGAACCAACACCCGGTATATTCATTAATTCCTCAATACTTATAGGATAATGAATAGCCATTGCTTCTAATGAAGGATCCTGAAATATGACAAATGGAGGTAAATTTTTTCTCTTTGAAATTCTTTTTCTTAAATCCTTAAGCATATTAAACAACTGAGGATCTACGGCGGCAGTACCTCCTGCAGATTTCTCCTCGACATCATCTACTTCAAAATCATGCTCTTGTGTTATCATAAACGAAACTGGCTTATCAAGAAAAGCTTTCCCCGCATCACTTACTTTTAGGATTCCATAATTTTCTATTTCTTTTACTAAAAATCCAGCTACTAATAATTGCCTGATAACAGCATTCCAATATTTTTCCTCCTTATCCTTGCCTGCTCCAAAAAGTTCATGCTCATTATGCTTATATGATTTTATTGCAGAATTCTTATTACCAGCTAAAAAAGGAACAATATAATCCGCTTTAAACCTTTCTTTTAAAGAAAGAATGGCTTTTATCATCAGAGTTACATTATCCTTACCTTCACTCTGCTCCTTAGGATTAACACAGTTATCACATGTATCACAATTTTCTTCAGTATATTTTTCTCCGAAATAATGAAGTAATATTTTCCTTCGACATATTGATGATTCGGCATAAGAAACCGTTTCAAGTAAAAGCTGCTTCCCGATTTCCTGTTCGGCGATAGGCTTACCCTGCATAAACTTTTCAAGCTTCTGAATATCTTTATAGCTATAAAAAGTAATACATCTACCTTCTCCTCCATCACGTCCTGCACGACCTGTCTCCTGATAATATCCCTCTAAGCTCTTAGGAATATCATAATGCATCACCAAGCGTACATCTGGTTTATCAATACCCATTCCAAAAGCAATTGTAGCAACAATCACATCAGTATCCTCCATCAAAAAGGCATCTTGATTTCCGGCTCGGGTAGCAGCATCCATTCCTGCATGATAAGCTCTGGCATTAATACCATTTACCACTAAATTCTCTGCTAATTCTTCAACTTTTTTACGACTTAAGCAGTATATAATTGCAGATTTACCAACATTCTCTTTAAGAATCTTAATAATTTGCTTGGTAGCATGTTTTTTAGCACGCACTTCGTAATATAAATTAGGACGATTAAATGATGATTTAAAAACCATCGACTTACTCATCCCAAGACTTTTTTGTATATCACTTTGAACTTTGGGTGTAGCTGTTGCAGTTAAAGCCATCAAAGGTTTTTCTCCTATTTCTTCAATTATTGGCCTGATTCGTCGATATTCCGGACGAAAATCATGCCCCCATTCAGAAATACAGTGAGCCTCATCTACAGCATAAAAAGAAATTTCAACTTGCTTTAAAAACTCTATATTCTCCTCCTTAGTAAGCGACTCAGGAGCAACATATAATAGTTTTGTTTTTCCAGACAACATATCCTCTTTCACCTTGGTGATTGCAGCTTTCGTCAATGACGAATTTAAAAAGTGCGCAATACCGTCATCTTCGCTAAACCCCCTCATTGCATCAACCTGATTTTTCATCAATGCTATCAGTGGTGATATAATAATCGCTGTACCGGGTAAGATTAATGCAGGCAACTGATAACATAAAGATTTTCCACCACCAGTAGGCATTAAAACAAAAGTATCGTTTCCCTTTAATATATTTTGGATAACCTCTTCTTGATTCCCTTTAAACGTATCAAATCCAAAATGCCTTTTTAGATGAGCAACAAGATCTACCTTTTTTCCCATATCAATATAATTATCCTCAGTAAGCTAATACAAACTCTGAGGTAAAAGTTTCATTTTCCCAAACAATCACTTCAAACAAAATTAATTTTTATTCAAATAAAAACACACTTTTACCTCAAAAAAATGTCCATTAATCAACTATTCACATATAATAATTCTATACAGGCCAGAAAAAATCAACGATTCACAAATTATCTCAAATGAAATTTTTCATCTAATTGTATAAAATTGTAATATTTGAAATTAGCTAAATAATATCTCAAAATCAATAATTGGCATATTGAATTTACTATACTATCTTCGCAAAAGATTATCATTATATAATTTTAATATTTGTCCTATATTTCAAGGACTTGATATAAATATTGTAAATTAAAATTTCATGGCTAACGAAGAAATGACATTTTTAGAACATCTGGAGGAACTCCGTTGGCACATTGTTCGTTCTTTTATTTCTATAGTACTTGTTGCTGTTTTTGCATTTATATACAAAGAAATTTTATTTGATGTAATTATTTTTGGCCCAAGTAATCCAGATTTCTTAACAAACTCGGTTCTCTGTACTATTGCAAGCAAACTGAATATGCCTGCACTATGTATTAATCAGGAAAAAATTCAATTCCAGAATATTTTAATGTCAGGACAGTTTACCACACATTTGAAAGTTTCATTTATTGCAGGACTCATTGTAGCATTCCCCTATATTTTTTGGGAATTCTGGCGTTTTATAAAACCGGCACTATATCAAGAGGAAGTAAAACATTCTAGAGGTGCTATATTCTTTGCGTCAATATTATTTACAGTAGGAGTACTTTTTGCATACTATATAATATGTCCGCTATCCATTCATTTTCTAGCAAACTATCATGTTAGTAACAAAGTAGAAAATATATTAAACTTAGGATCATACATATCAACCGTCAGCTCTATTGTTTTGGCTGGTGGTATTATATTTGAACTTCCAATATTAATCTATTTCTTAGCAAAAGTTGGATTAATAACCTCGAAATCATTAAAAAAATACAGACGACATGCCATTGTGGCCAGTTTATTGTTAGCAGCTATCATTACACCTCCTGACGTAATTAGTCAGGTATTAGTATGCGTACCATTAATATTTTTATATGAAGGAGGCATTATAATAGCAGCAAATATTGAACGAAAAAGAACAAAAACACAAGGATATTAATTATAAATAACATGCCTGAAAACAATCTAGTATTACACACCGATAACCTTGTAAAAAAATACAAGAACAGAACAGTAGTAAAAGGAGTATCCGTAAAAGTGGAACAAGGTGAAATCGTTGGATTATTAGGTCCAAACGGAGCAGGAAAAACCACCACATTTTACATGACCGTAGGATTAGTAACGCCAAATTCAGGAGAAATATATCTAAATGATCAGGTAATTACAAAAGAACCTGTTTACAAAAGAGCCCAAAGAGGCATAGGATATTTAGCACAAGAGGCCTCTGTTTTTAGAAAATTAAGTATCGAAGACAATATTAAAGCGGTACTTGAAATGACTAAATTTTCTAAACAATATCAAAAGCAAAGACTCGAAGAATTATTAGAAGAATTTAGCCTGGGACATATCAGAAAAAGTTTAGGAATTCAACTTTCGGGAGGCGAAAGGCGTAGATGCGAAATTGCAAGAGCCCTAGCCATCAATCCAAAATTTATACTCCTTGACGAGCCATTTGCTGGAGTAGATCCAATTGCAGTGCAAGACATTCAGGAGATTGTAGCTAAATTAAAATACAAAAACATTGGAATATTAATCACAGACCACAACGTTCACGAAACACTTTCTATTACAGATAGAGCCTACTTATTGTTTGAAGGTAACATTTTAAAAGCAGGAACTGCTGAAGAATTGGCTGAAGATTCTGAAGTACGACGTCTATATTTAGGTAACGACTTTGAGCTTAAGCGCAGAACCTTTGACATACAAGGTTGACATACAATATGTTGCATTTTTTTTATAAATTTTATCAAATTTAATTTGCAATTTAAAACAAAAAGACGTTATCTTTGCATCGCAAAAAAATAACGCGGATGTGGCGTAATTGGTAGCCGCGCTAGACTTAGGATCTAGTGCCGAGAGGCGTGGGGGTTCGAGTCCCTTCATCCGCACAAACAAAAAGATATGAAAAACCGTCTTACTTACGATCTAAATCGGCAGTTTGGCGGTTTTTTTAAGTTAAGCAGGTTTAAGATTGATTTTTAGAAATCTTGGTACAATAATTTAACGTCAGGCTTTCAAGCACTTGAAAGTTCACTAACAATTTTATCAGATGAACATCTCAAAAGAAAACATTGATGATTTAAACGCAGTAATAAAACTTACTGTTGAGAAAGATGATTATGAAACACGCGTTGATGCGGTATTAAAAGATTACCGTAAAAAAGCAAACATGCCTGGTTTCCGCCCTGGAAAAGTGCCATTCGGAATGATTAAAAAAATGTACGGCAAACACGTGTTGGCTGACGAAGTAAATAAAATTGTTTCTGAAGAAATCTCAAAATACCTGGCAGAAAGCAAACTTAATATTTTAGGAGAACCGCTTCCAAGTGAAGATCAAGAAACAATTGACTTCGAAACAATGGATAGTTTTTCATTCAATTTTGACGTTGCTATTGCTCCAGAATTTGAGGTAAAACTTTCAAAAAGAGAAAAGTTACCATATTACACTATCGAAATTTCTGACGATATGCTTGAACAACAAGTAAAACAAGCAACTGGTCGTTTCGGAACTACTGAAGCTACTGATGTAGCAGAAGAAGAATCAATGATTAAAGGTGATTTTGCTCAACTTGATCAAGATGGTAATGTATTAGAAGGTGGTATTGCTGCTGAAGGCGTTGTTATTTCACCAAAAAACGTACAAGAAGATGCAAAAGCTTCATTAATTGGCGTTACAGCAGATGCTGTTGTTACTTTAAACCCTAAAAATACATTTACTGATGCTACTCAAACATCATATATGTTAAAAGTAACTCCTGAAGAAGCTGAACAATTGAATAGCGATTTCCAATTTACTGTTAAGGAAATAACAAATTACGTTGCAGCTGAATTAAATCAGGAATTATTTGATCAAGTACTAGGAGAAGGAAAAGCAACTAACGAAGAAGAATTCACTGCTCAGATTAAAGAGGATTTAGAAAAAACTTTAACTTTTGAAAGTGAGTACAAATTCTCGATTGATGCAAAAGATAAATTAATGAACAAAATCAACATTGATTTACCTGAAGCATTCTTAAAAAGATGGATTTTAACAACTAATCAGGATAACGAAAAAATCACTCCTGAATCTCTTGAAACAGAGATGCCAAATTATATTGAAGATCTTAAATGGCAGTTAATTAAAAACGAAATCCTTAAAGTTAACGAGATAAAAATTGAGGAAGCTGATGTTTTAGAGGTTGCAAAAAAATCTGCTAAAATGCAATTTATGCAGTATGGTTTAACAAACATTCCAGAAGAGCATTTAGAGAACTATGCTAAGGATATGATGAACCAGCAAGATCAAAGAAGAAACATGGCTGAAACCGCTGCACAAGATAAAGCTTTAGCCTTTATTAAAGAGGCAGTTAAAATAGAAGAGAAATCAATCAATAGAGAAGATTTCAACAAACTATTTGAAAAAAACTAAGCTAATTATTTAGCGCAAGGTTATTTTTTTTAATTTAGCTTTTCATAAAGTTAATAGGAAAGTAAAAAATTATAGTCATGATAGATCCAAAAGATTTTAAAAAATATGCAACAAAGCATATTGGCATTAATAGCCTTGCTCTAGATAAATATACCTCTATCTCAAGCGGATATATTTCGCCAACAATTATTGAGGAACGTCAATTGAATGTAGCTTCAATGGATGTATTTTCAAGATTAATGATGGATCGTATTATTTTCTTAGGATTACCTATTGATGATACTGCTGCAAATATTATTCAAGCTCAATTATTGTATCTTGAATCAGCAGATCCTCATAAAGACATTTCAATTTATTTTAATTCTCCTGGAGGTTCAGTATACGCAGGCTTAGGTATATATGATACTATGCAATACATCTCTTCAGATGTTGCTACAATTTGTACAGGTATGGCAGCATCTATGGCTGCGGTTTTACTTACTGCAGGAACCAAAGGAAAAAGATCAGCACTTACTCACTCAAGAGTTATGATTCACCAACCAATGGGTGGAGCACAAGGGCAAGCAAGTGATATTGAGATTACAGCCAGAGAGATTCAAAAATTGAAAAAGGAGTTATATACCATCATTGCAGATCACTCAGGAAACACCTTTAAAAAGGTAGAAAAAGACTCTGACCGTGACTATTGGATGACAGCTGCAGAAGCTAAGGAATATGGTATGATTGACGAGGTATTGACAAGAGAAAAGTAAGAATTAATTTGATATAAATTAATGCAGAATACTTCATAAAAGAGGTATTCTGCATTGTTGTTATATACACACTCAACAATTGTTTTATGGATAAGTGTTCATTTTGTGGAAGGGAAAGAAAAGACACCAACTTATTAATTGCTGGTGTTTCGGGACACATTTGCGATAGCTGTATTGAACAAGCTCATGGCATCTTAGAAGAAGAGTTTAAGAAAAAAGGTGGATTCAATGTTGATGAAATTACTTTATTAAAACCTAAGGAAATTAAGTTATTTCTTGATCAATATGTAATTGGACAAGATGAAGCGAAAAGATTTCTATCTGTTGCAGTATATAACCACTACAAGAGATTACAACAAAGAAATAGTTCTGACGATGTTGAGATTGAAAAATCAAACATTATTCTTGTTGGAGAAACAGGAACTGGAAAAACACTTTTAGCAAGAACGATTGCTCGTATGCTTCACGTTCCTTTTACTATTGTTGATGCAACAGTATTAACAGAAGCTGGATATGTAGGTGAAGATATTGAGAGTATATTAACAAGACTTTTACAGGCTGCGGATTATAATGTTGAGGCAGCTGAAAAAGGAATCGTTTTTATTGATGAGATAGATAAAATTGCTCGCAAAAGCGACAACCCAAGTATCACAAGGGATGTATCAGGTGAAGGTGTTCAACAAGGGTTATTGAAACTTCTTGAAGGTTCAATAGTGAATGTTCCACCTCAAGGAGGAAGAAAGCACCCAGAACAAAAAATGATTCCAGTAGATACTAAAAACATTCTTTTTGTTTGTGGAGGGGCTTTTGATGGTATTGAAAGAAAGATTGGCCAAAGACTGAATACAAAAGTTGTTGGTTACAATGCTAGCAAAGCCAAAGATAAGATTGATCAAAAAAATCTTTTACAGTATGTAGCTCCTCAGGACCTTAAGTCATTTGGTTTAATTCCTGAAATCATAGGTCGTTTACCTGTACTAACCTACTTAAATCCTTTAGATAAGGATATTTTAAGAAGAATACTGGAAGAGCCTAAGAATTCAATTATAAAACAATACGAAAAATTATTTGGTATTGATGAGATCAAGCTAACTTTTACTGATGATGTATTAAACTACATTGTTGATAAAGCTGTAGAGTTTAAGTTAGGAGCTCGTGGATTAAGATCTATTTGTGAAACAATAATGATGGACATGATGTTTGAGGCTCCATCAAAAGAAGATACAGAATTGGTTATTACACTTGAGTATGCTAAATCAAAAATTGATAAAGAAAGCTTAGCAAGATTAAAAGCTAGTTAATTATTTCTTTGTTAATACAATATGATATAAAAGCTACATTTTAAAAAATGTAGCTTTTTTTATTAAAGATAATTTATATCTCTCAAAAAATAAATCACAAAAAACAATATATACCTAAGAACCCGTGCTCTAAAAATTAATGTTTTTCCAAAAACGAATCTAAAACATGCTGTAAATCTGGCTTTCCAACCTCCTGTAAATCATAATGAACCCGGGTAAAAGGTTTATTTAATTTTATTACTCTGGATAAATCTATAGGAGTACCTATAATAATTGAATCACAAGGAATACGCTTTATGGTTTCTTCAAGATCCTTTACCTGTTGCTCTCCATAACCAATAGCGGGTAAAACATTTGTTATATGAGGATATTTTTCGAATGCTACTTTAATACTTCCTACAGCATACTCCCTTGGATCTACAATTTCTACTGCACCATATTTCTGAGCAGCTAAATAAGCTGCGCCGACCTTCATATCTCCATGTGTTAAGGTAGGCCCATCCTCAATTACCAAAACTCTTTTATCTTTAATAATATCAGAGTTATCTACTCTAACTGGAGATGCTGATTCAATAATTATTGCATTAGGATTAATCTGTTGAATATTATTCCGAAGCATCACTACATCATTGCCATTTGCACTATCAATTTTATTTATTATAACCACATCTGACTTTCTGACATTCACTTCACTAGGATAATAGGAACTTTCATGGCCTACTCGGTGAGGATCTGCTACAGTAATCATTAAGTCAGAGTTATAAAAAGGCATATCATTGTTGCCTCCATCCCATACTATGACATCACATCCGTGTTCATCCTCTTCTGCTTCACGAAGAATATCATGGTAATCCACCCCTGAAAAGACTACATTCCCACGAGATATATAAGGTTCATATTCCTCCATTTCTTCAATAGTACAATTATATTTATTTAAATCTGAAAAAGCAGAAAAACGCTGCACAACTTGTTGACGCAAATCACCATAAGGCATCGGATGTCTAATTACAACAACCTTTTTCCCTTTATTATTCAGATAATCTAATATTTTACGCGAGGTCTGACTTTTACCACAGCCTGTTCGTGTGGCACAAACCGCAATAACTGGCTTTAAACTTTTCAGCATGGTATGTTCGGGACTTAAAAGTTTAAAATCCGCACCTGCAGCCTGCACAATAGAGGCAAGACTCATTAATTTTTGGTATGAAATATCACTATATGAAAAGATACATTCATCCACATTATATTGCTTAATAATATATCCTAAATCCTCCTCAGGTAAAATCGGAATCCCATAGGGATAATGTTTTCCTGTAAGTTGAATAGGATAAGTACGACCATCTATATTGGGAATTTGAGTAGCTGTAAAAGCAACTACTTTATAATTAAAATTATTTTTAAAATAAACATTGAAATTATGGAAGTCTCTACCTGCTGCTCCTAAAATAACTACGTTCTTCATAAGTTTAAAATTTGCTTACAATTCTTGCAGTAACGATTCTACTCAACATAGGAGTAAACTTCATGAAAATCAACTGATTCTTATCTATAACTTTTATAAAAATCTTTCATGGTCGTTTTATACATTAAGAATTTGCTTAGGTTAATTTATTAATGAGTTTAAGATTAATGTTTTAAATATAACTGAAATTATTATATTTTTCGGACGGATTAAAAAACTTTAAACAATGAATTTTTTGGCACACCTATATTTATCAGAAGGAATTAACCAATTGATGATTGGGAATTTTATAGGTGATTTTGTGAAAGGTAAAAAATATGAATCCTATTTACCCGAAATCCAAAAAGGAATCCTTCTACATAGAAAAATTGATGCCTATACAGATTCACACCCAATAGTTAAAAAAAGTAGTGCTAAGTTTAAACCGTGTTACAATAGATATGCTTCTGTAGTAATTGATGTTATATATGATCATTATTTGGCTAAACAATGGACTAATTATTCAAATGACACACTAAGTGATTATGTAGACAAAGTACATGCTTACTTACTTAGAAACTATTTTAGTTTACCTACAAGAGTAAAAGGCTTTCTGCCATTCCTTATAAAAAGCAGAAGATTAGAAAACTATCAGCATTTATGGGGAATTGAAAAGTCTCTAAATATAATGGCTAATTATAGTTCATTACCAAACAAAAGTCATTGTGCTATAAAAGTAATGATGGAACAATATGATGAATTACAAGATGAGTTTGAGACTTATTTCGATGACTTAAGGTTAATGGTTAAACATGAACTAAGCAATATTTAAACTCTAATCCCTTTCACCATCCTATCCTTACCAAATAAATCTTTTCGTAGTTCTACATTTACAAATCCTAGTTGCTCTAACATATTGACGGTCTCTAAACCAAAAGTCTCATTAATTTCAAAGAAAATACTACCATTTGAATTTAAGTTAACCATAGCAAATTCGGCAATAGATTGATAAAAAAGAAGTGGTTCTGTATCTGGAACAAATAAGGCGAGGTGAGGCTCATTTTCCAATACATTTTCATGCATTAGGTCTTTTTCTTTTTCTAATACATAAGGAGGATTGCTTACTATAATATCAGCTTTATCACTTATATTAACTAACTCCAATGCATTTTGTATCTGAAAATCTACTTCTACTTCGTTTAATGTAGCATTTGCTTTTGCTGCATTTAATGCTTCTATTGAAATATCCCATCCTTGAACATAAGCGTCTGGAATATTCTTTTTTAAAGTAATTGGGATACATCCGGTTCCAGTCCCAATATCAATGATAATTGGATTGTTTTTTATACAGTCTTCAATAATCCATTGAACCAATTCTTCAGTTTCTGGTCGAGGAATTAATACGGAAGGATTAACATTAAATTTCATTCCATAAAATTCAGTTTCTCCAATAATATACTGAATGGGAATATGATTCTTCAATTTAGTCAACGCTAATTCACAAAACGAAATAACCTCATCACTTAATTCTTCATCCTGCTTAAGTAATAAATCTACTTTTGAATAGCTCAATTTAAATTCCAGTAGAAATACTATAAAATTTCGAATTTCCTCCTGAATATAAATATCGTTAAGCTGACTTTGGAAATATTTTGATAACTGCTGAATAGTTTTAAAGCTCATAATATTTTTGTTGTGCCGCAAAAATAACCATTTTTGTGTTTTATAACTACGATAACAATAGGAACAACATCCTAAATATATTTTGAATATATGAATGACCATCAAATATATATGCAGCGTTGTATTGAAATAGCGCAAAATGGGCTAGGTAATACTTATTCAAACCCAATGGTTGGTTCTGTAATTGTTCATAATAACAAAATTATAGGCGAAGGATTCCACCATAAAGCAGGAGAACCTCATGCAGAAGTAAACGCTATAAATTCAGTAAAAGATAAAGAGTTACTGAAAGATTCTACTTTGTATGTAAATCTTGAACCATGTGCCCACTTTGGCAAAACGCCACCTTGTTCATTACTTATAAAGGAGATGAATATTCCTAAAGTAGTAATTGGTTGTACTGATACGTTTTCTGAAGTTTCAGGTAAAGGAATTAAAATTTTACAAGAGGCCGGAACTGAAGTAATTGTTGGTATTCTGGAAAAAGAAAGCAGAGAGTTAAACAAACGTTTTTTTACATTTCATGAGAAAAAACGACCATATATAATACTAAAATGGGCTGAAACAGAAGATGGTTTAATCGATATAGATAGAGAAAAAGTAGATTTTGGACAACCAACCTGGATTACAAATACATTAGCAAAGAAATTGGTTCATAAATGGCGTCGTCAAGAGCAAAGTATTTTAGTTGGACCTACTACTACAATAAAAGACAATCCCTCATTAAATGTACGAGAATGGGACGGTGATGATCCTGTCAGAATTTTAATTGATAGAACCGGACGCGTTCCTGAAACACATAACATACTTGATAACTCTATCAAAACAATTGTTTTTACTAGCAAAAAACAAAACAACAAGAAGAATATTGATTATTGTAATATATCTTTTAAGGAGGACATCATTCCTCAAATTAACAACTATTTATACAAACAAAACATACAGTCAATCATAATTGAAGGAGGCAAAGAAATTCTACAATTATATATAAACTCAAATTACTGGGATGAAGCAAGACAGTTTATTGGTGACAAATGGTTTAAGAAAGGAACTTTTGCCCCTAAAATTAATTGTACTCCAATAGCGGAAGAGATAATTGGAAATAGCAGATTATTTTTTTACAGAAATCATAATGCCATATAATAAATAAATTCTAATTTTAACTTAATAAGTTAATCAACACAGGCCTATGTGGTGGAGTGAAAACCTCGAATCAATAATTTATACACTTTTATTATCTGCACATTTTATTTCCATGCTAATGGTTATTGGTGTAATGATATTAGAAAACAGAAATCCATTAAAATCATTATCATGGATTTTGGTATTACTATTATTACCAGGCTTAGGTATTGTCTTATATGTTTTTTTCGGTCAAAACTTTAGGAAAGAAAAAATTATTAACCGCAAGGGCCTAAAAAATCACGAATACATTAGTAATATAGCTCACGCTCAAACAAAAGCACTAAGCGAACGCGAATGGCAATCAGACGATCTTATTAAGGAAATGGAACGCGTTATCCAGTTACAGCTAAACAACAGCGAATCTGTTATTACATATGGAAATAAAGTTACCTTATTAAATAATGGTCAGGAAAAATTTGATAGCCTGATAGAGGAACTTAAAAAAGCCAAAAGCTTTATTCATATTCAATACTATATATTCTCTCAAGACAAAATAGGAAGCACAATAAAAGACATCCTGATTCAAAAAGCAAGTGAAGGTGTAAAAGTAAGAATGATAGTTGATGATGTAGGTTCCTGGGAATTAAAAAGTAAGTATTTTAAAGAAATGCGTTCAAAAGGAATTGAAATATATTCATTTTTGGAGGTGCGCTTTCCTATTTTTACAAGTAAAGTAAATTACAGAAACCATAGAAAAATTGTTGTTATAGATGGTTTTGTTGGCTTTTTAGGAGGCATTAATGTTGCTGATAGATATATTCACGGTGGACCATCTTATGGTATTTGGCGCGACACACATATAAAAGTAGAGGGAGATGCTGTAAACAGTCTGCAGTATATCTTTTCATTAGACTGGTATTTTGTAAGTCAGAAAGAATTAGCTGATCATAAATATTTTCCAATTAAAGAACCTTTGGGAAATAAATTGGTACAAATTACACCAAGTGGTCCGGATACAGATTGGCCTAGCATAATGATGGGCTTTTTTAAGATTATTACTACTGCAAAAAAATATGTATATCTGGCAACTCCTTATTTAATGCCCAACGAAAGTATTTTAATGGCTTTAAAAACTGCAGCTATGGGCGGTGTAGATGTACGAATACTAATACCTGAAAAATCGGATGCATACATTACTAACTTGTGTACAATGTCCTATTTAAAAGAATTGATGCTTTCAAACGTGAAAATATACTTTTATGAAAAAGGATTTATTCACAGCAAAGTAATTGTTTCGGATGATGTTGTATCTTCAATAGGCTCTGCAAATTTAGACTTCAGGAGTTTTGAACAGAACTTTGAAGTCACTTCTTTTATTTATGATGAAGAATTTGCAAAGGAGGTAAAACAAACTTTTGTTGATGATTTTGCAGACAGCCAAAGAGTCATTCTAACAGAATGGAGACAACGACCTTTAAAACAGAAGGCAAAAGAATCGTTAGCCAGATTGTTAAGCCCTCTACTTTAATGAATATCCACTATATTAAAAAGGAAGTTTTTCCAGGTCAACATTTCCTCCACTTAATATCACTCCAACTTTTTTATTTTTAAACAACTCTTTATTTTTAAGAATAATAGCAAGAGCAACCGCTGAAGAAGGCTCTACAATTATTTTCATTCGCTCCCATATTAACCTCATGGCTTCAATAATTTCTTTATCGGAAGCAGTATAAATGTCATCAACATTTTTCATGATCACTTTAAAGGTCAACTCACCAAGTGATGTTAACAAACCATCTGCAATTGTATTGGTAGTACAAACAGGGATTAATGCTTGATTTTGAAAAGATCGATAAGCATCATCAGCACCCTCAGGTTCAGCACCAATCACTTCTATTTCAGGATTTAAATATTTTGCAGCAATACTAGTGCCACTAAGTAGCCCTCCACCTCCAACCGGAGTTATAATAACATCCAGATCATTTTGCTGCTGAAGAAATTCAAGAGCACAAGTTCCCTGACCTGCAATAATTGCCTTTTGATTATAGGGGTGCACCATGGTTGCTCCGGTTTTTAGCAGCACTTCGCTTAAGGTATCTTCACGGGCTTGTAATGTTGGTGTGCAAAAAGTAATATTACCGCCATACCCTTTAACAGCTTTCTTTTTAATTTCAGGTGCATTCTCTGGCATTACAATATAAGCATTTATGCCTCTGTTTTGAGCAGCCAAAGCCAATGCTGCAGCATGATTACCAGAAGAGTGCGTTCCAACACCTTTGGATGCCACATCATCTGAAAGAGAAAAGACGGCATTGCATGCCCCTCGGTATTTAAATGCGCCCACCTTCTGAAAATTCTCACACTTAAAAGCAATATGGCATCCTGCAATTTTATTTATTGCAGAACTCGATAGAACAGGAGTGAAGTGAATGTAGTTTTCTATTCGAAGATAGGCATCCTCAATATCTGAAAATTTTGGTATATCCATAATATAAACTAATAAGGCCCGAAATAAATTCGAGCCTTAATGTAATTATTTTTAATTTAACCTTCTACATTAAAAGATGGCAAATGCCACTGTAAGACCACTCATAACAACACTTACCATAGTCATTAACTTTATTAAAATATTTAATGATGGACCAGACGTATCTTTAAACGGATCTCCAACAGTATCTCCAACAACTCCGGCTTTATGAGCATCACTACCCTTACCACCATAGTTACCTTTTTCAATATATTTTTTAGCATTATCCCAGGCACCCCCGGCATTGTTTAAGAAAATTGCCAAGGTAAAACCAGTTGTTAAGCCTCCCATTAATAAGCCTACAACGCCAGCAACGCCAAATACAATACCAACTACAATTGGTACAATTATAGCTAATAGTGACGGCAATAACATTTCGCGTTGAGCACCTTTAGTTGAGATGGCTACACATTTTGCATATTCAGGGGTTCCTGTTCCTTCAAGGATACCAGGTATTTCTCTAAACTGCCTACGAACTTCATCAACCATAGAACCAGCTGCTCGACCAACAGCTTTCATGGTCATTGCACAAAATACAAAGGCCATCATAGCTCCTATAAACAAACCGGCTAATAACATTGGATTAAACAAAGATAAATCATAGAAAGTAGAGAAATCTTTAAGAGAAGCTTCTGATATAACTACTCCTTTTGCTCCTTCTACAACATCCTGAGAAGAATCCAAAACAAACTGTATTGAATTTTGCAACACAGTATCTCCATCAACCAATGCTCTTTTCAACCAGATTTTTACTTCTTCCATATAAGCGGCCATTAAAGCCATAGCTGTTAGGGCTGCCGAGCCAATAGCAAATCCTTTTCCTGTTGCGGCAGTGGTATTTCCAAGCATATCTAATGCATCTGTTCTTTCGCGAACTTCTTTTGGTAATTCACTCATTTCAGCATTACCTCCGGCATTATCTGCAATAGGACCAAAAGCATCAGTTGCTAAAGTAATACCTAAAGTTGAAAGCATACCTACAGCGGCAAAACCAATACCATAAACACCCTCAGCAAAACTATCAAATCCACCTGCAAAACCAAATGCACCAATAATACCAGCTACAATAGTGATAACAGGAACCCAGGTTGAATACATACCTACAGCTACTCCATCGATAATTGTAGTTGCAGGACCTTGCTGCGCTTGCTTAGCAATTCCTTTAGTTGGGTTATATCCATCTGATGTATAATATTCAGTTGCCTGACCTATAATTACTCCGGCTATTAAACCTGAAACAACAGATCCAAAAATACCCCATGAAATCCAGTCTAAGGCTGCCATTCCGGCAATAGCGGCTAATATTAGGAGTGAACTACCCCCTGTTCCGATTAATAATGAATTTAAAAGACTTTTTGCAGTAGCATCTTCTTTAGTTCGAACCATAAAAATACCTACAATAGAAAGTACAATACCGATGGCAGCAACAAGCATTGGCGCTATTACTTTACCTGATAAATCTTCTCCATTACTAGCTGTTAAAGCTGCCCCAAGAGCTGCTGTTGCAAGAATAGAACCACAATACGACTCATATAAGTCTGCACCCATACCAGCAACATCTCCAACATTATCTCCAACATTGTCGGCTATGGTTGCAGGATTTCGAGGATCATCCTCCGGAATTCCAGCCTCTACTTTTCCAACTAAGTCAGCACCCACATCCGCAGCTTTGGTATAAATACCACCTCCAACACGGGCAAATAAAGCTTGAGTAGATGCTCCCATACCGAATGTCAACATAGTGGCAGTAACTTCCATTAATTTTTGTGACTCATCCATACCAGCATGCACAAAATCAAGACCTAAAAATGATAACCCTGTGGCCATATGTTCAGTAGTATAAATAACTTTTGTTAAAAGTATATACCAAAGTGAAATATCAAGAAGACCAAAACCTACAACTACGAGTCCCATTACAGCACCCGAACGAAAGGCTACTTTAAGTCCTTTATTTAATGATTCAGAAGCACCCTGAGTTGTACGGGCAGAAGCATAAGTGGCTGTTTTCATTCCAAGGAACCCACAAAGTCCGGAGAAGAAACCTCCTGTAAGAAATGCGATTGGTACAAATGGATTTTGAACACCCATATAAGCAAGTATTGTTAAAATAACCAAGAGTATAACAAATACCATCCCTACTACTTTATACTGCCGTGTTAAATAAGCCATTGCTCCATCTCTAACATGTTGAGCAATTTCTTTCATTCGGTCAGTACCTTCAGGATTTTTCATCATACTTTTAAAGAAAAACCAAGCGAACACCAGAGCTGTAAAAGAAGCAACTGGTATGATCCAAAATAATTGTGATACCATAATAAGTAGATTAATTTGATTGATTTATTGTGATTAAAATTCTGATTCTGAGATTTAAGGTGTTCTAAATATAATAAATTTTCAACCTTATTAATCAGATATTTAAATTAAATTAAAGAGATATTTTACAAAATCACCATTTTAAATATGATCCTCTTTTTAACTTTTACATAGTATATATCAGTGTTTAAATACATTTTTAAAATTTAAGGCTTAAGATAAATCGTCTCAATTTCTTCAGCATTTTCAATAAAGGACTTTTCATTTTATACACCTCTTAATCTATAGAAAACAAAGAATAAATTTTTCAATAATAACAAGAAAGTCCCATTGCTTAAAGTATTAACAATGGGACTTTCTTGTTATATAATTATTATTTATTATTTGATTATCACTTTAACAGCTTTTTTATTTGTTTGAGACACTACATTAACAACAACTACACCTTTAGGAAAGTTACTACAATCAATTGTTGCATTTTGAGATAATACATTAGCATTATAAATTTTTCTTCCGTTTAAGGTCCACACTTCAATTACTGCCCCAGGGTCAATTCCTTCCAATTTTAGAAGTCCATTAGTTACCGGATTTGGATAAGCTCTAAAATCAGTAAAATTCATATCACTACCATTTGATACATCATCAGATACAAGCATAAATTCAGCTATCTGAATAACACGGTCAGTAACATCATTTTGTCCTGTAATAGTTAATTTAGCATACCTTGCCAAGGTGCTTTCAAATTCGTCTACATAATACGCACCATCGTCAGAATTCGCCCTTTTATCAACAATAAGCTCACCAGAAAAATCTTTGGTTGTAGATAACTCAATAGTATAATTGTATGATCGGCCACCTTCAGGATATAATTTGGATGAACTAAAATATTTTTCTTCACCATAATCAATCACAATTGATTTTGGAAAAATAGTTGATCTCCAATAAGAGGATCCTCCTATTTGATCGTCAATAGCTTTAACTGCAGGATATCCTTGTGATAAAGCAGGAGCTGTAACAATTTGAGGATAAATTTCAATAATATCACTAAAAGGAATACCACTTGCCATATCTCCATTAAAATCATAAGGCATTTGATAAACATCTCCATCTTTAGTTGAATAATAAAGATAGCAACGAGAAAGTGCATCTGTATTACCATCTGACCATAATGCATAAAAATCATCATTACAATATAATGGCCTTCGGGCATAAGAATGATTTCTGGCACTACCATAGGTAATATCTTTAGTCTTCTCCCAAGTAGCTCCCTCATCAGTACTTTCCCAAATAGCCATTTCACCTCCGGTACCCCATTCTTGCGGTCCAAATTCTGTTGGAGCTACAATCCGATAAATATTATCCTCAAGGTAAAGACTTCCCATATCATAATTATGATTGGCATCTGCAACATAGGTAAAGGCCCATTCCGTACCAGTCCATCTTGCCAATCGCCATTCACGCACAGGATCTGATGGTCCAGTCTGATATTGAGGAGAAGTGATATATAAAATTATTGGATAACCATTTTTATCGAAATCCATATCTTTTAAATATACATTAAGTCCTAACGATACATAATCTTTGATCAATGAAGCATTTGACGAAGAAGTTAATGGTGTTGATAACTGATCTCCTGTTATTGTATTCCATGTTTCACCCAAGTCGGTACTCTGCATATAGTACAGATTTGTTCTTTTATCAACACTCCCATCCTTATGCCAATTATAAGCAAACCCAACAATTTCATCTGTATTTGCAGAAACTTGATAATGCCCCCTAAAATCCACAAGATGATTTACAGAGCTCCAGTTATAACCATCTGAGCTATGTTGAGAATACAATTCCCTTCCATCACCCATATTTGTAAAAAGAAAGACAAAACCTTTTCCTTCGATATACTTAGGCTGTGGATAATTAAATGGTTTATTCAATACTTCTGAAAAGCTTTCAATACTATAAGGCTCATCACTTCTATATATATAACCATTTCGTTCACTATATCTTCCACTCACAAAAATCCATAAATAGCCATCTGAATCAATTTGAATCGTAGAATTATCATGAGCATCAACAACACCTTCTTTATCCACTAAAATTAAAGGTTGTGCCAATTCATTGGTTAAATGATCATAATAAGAAACCATTATTAGCAAATGATTTTCGGTGTATTCTGTAGTTCCACCGTAAGTAAAAAATGTTTTATTACATTCTGGCGAATAAATAGCTAACGGAAGGTGTTTTGCAGTATAAGTACCCAATCCTCCTGAATATTTATCTCCATATGTACTATATTGACCTAGTCCATACCAAAGGCCTTTAAATCCGGTAGCATATTGTGAGAATAATGGAAAAGATAAAAATGTACTTAAAATAATAAGTAGAAATTTTCTCAAGAGTAAGGTTTTAAGCATGAAAGTTATTTTTGAAAACAAAAATAACTATTTTATTAAATACAAAACTTATATTTTATATGTTTAACGGCACAAGACATAAAGACATACAAACGAACATGAATCAAACAATTAATAAATACATCAACATTCTGGAAACTGAATTTTCAGTAAATAGCAACTCAGAAAATGCCATTAAACAAAAGAAGTATCTCAAAAACCTATTTGAGTTTTATGGATTAACAACTCCTCAACGAAGAAAAATACAAAAGCCTTTTTTACAGAAAGAATACCTTCCTTCAAAAGATGAATTAAAAGATATCATCACTCAATTATGGCAGAAACCACAAAGGGAGTTTCAACATTTTGCATTGGATTTATCCTATAAATACCTTAAAAAAATAGAAAAGCAGGATATTGAATTGTTTGAGTATATGATTTTAAATAAATCATGGTGGGATACTGTTGATGGAGTAGCTCCGAAATTGGTTGCCGAATATTTTATAAAATTTCCAGAACAAAGAGATAAGTATACAGAAAAGTGGTTGAACTCCAATAATATTTGGTTGCAAAGATCCACTCTTATATACCAGCTATTTTACAAAGACAATCTTGATACAGAATTTTTATCATATGCTATAAACAATCTTCTAGGCTCAAAAGAATTTTTTATTAACAAAGCTATTGGTTGGATTCTGCGTCAGTACAGTAAAACAAATCCACAATGGGTAGAAGAATTTGTTGAAGAAACAGCGTTAAGTGGATTAAGCAGACGAGAAGCGTTAAGACTGATTAAATAATTTTTCATAAAAAACCCCACACCGATAAAGATGTGGGTTAAATTATAGGTTATCTTTAATATTAAAAAGGATATTCTGTCCAATCAAATACAGAAGAAGATGCTCCTGTATTACCAGCAACTATACTAACAGTAGCATTACAAACTTCTTTTACTCCATCACCATCAATGTCTTTTTCATTCGAAATTTCATTTCCACTTAGCGTTACACCTGAATTAGTTACACTAACTGAAGTATTATCATTAGCTAAACCTTTACTATCAGTAACATCTACAAGATCTTTAGCGTTACCTCCAATTACTAAAGCATTAGTAACAGTAGCTGTAGCACCACGACGAACTTTAATACAATCTTCCATTTCGTAAGTTGAATTATTTTCGATAGTAATGTTGCTCATTGTAAAGTTTGATTGTCCTGAAGCATCAGGATATAATCCATCTAAATTACCATCTGATTCAATACCACGAGGATCACCTTCTGTACTTACAAAACCATCTTCCCAGATACCATATGCATTATCTAATGTACCACTCCAACCTTGAGTTACATCAAACATATCGTCATCACAGTTAACTGATAATAAGTTTGTAATGTTTACAGTTCCTCCAAAGAACTCTACAGCATCATCAGATCCATAAGCAATAAAAAGGTTTTCAATAACAGTTTCATTACCAACAGCATCAAGTGTTAATCCGTTATGCTCAATAGATTCACTTGATTGTGCTCCACTATATAAAATCTCTACATATTTTAAAGTCCCTGAGTTATCAGTAGCATCATCTCCTCCATAAGGAAGTGTCGCATCAACTTCAGTAGTTCCAGCAACTCCTCCTGAAATAGGAGCATAACCATTTATGATAATACCTCCCCAGTCACCTGCAGCAGGAGTACTTTCTGCTGAAGTAAAAATAATTGGAGCATCAGCAGTACCTTCTGCGTCAATCATACCACCTTGTTCAACAATTAGATAAGAACTAAATCCTGATGTTGCTTCAATTGTTGTTCCTGCAGGTATAGTTAAAGTTGCTCCATCTTTAATACTTACTGTACCATCTAAAGTATAAGTATATAAAGCATTTAATTGTGTATCTTCAGTAATATCGCCACTGATAGTAGCTGTTAATTCTGAATCAAAATCATAACCAGTCCATGCAAATGCAGAAGCAGAAGCTCCAGTATTTCCTTCTGTAATAGCAACTGAGCTATAAGTATCTTCTACATGAATTTCATTAGAAACATAATCAGTTTTATCAACTGTTAAACTAATTGAAGTTGCAGTGTTAGCATCTCCTTTACTATCATGTAAGTCAATTAGATCTTTTGCTGTACCACCAATCATTAAAGCATTAGTAATAGTAGCAGTTGCTCCACGACGAACTTTAATACCATCTTCCATAATATATGAAGAAGCATTTTTGATAGTCACATTAGAAATTGTAAAGTTTGATTGTCCTGAAGCATCAGGATATAAACCATCCAGGTTACCATCTGATTCGATACCGCGAGGATCACCTTCTGTACTTACATATCCATCTTCCCAGATGCCATATGCGTTATCTAATGTACCACTCCATCCTTGAGTTACATCAAACATATCGTCATCACAGTTAACTGATAATAAGTTTGTAATATTTACAGTTCCTCCGAAAAATTCCACTGCATCATCAGATCCGTAAGCAATATAAATATTTTCGATAACTGTCTCATTACCAACAGCATCAAGTGTTAATCCGTTATGCTCAATAGATTCGCTGGATTGTGCTCCACTATAAAGAATTTCTACATATTTTAAAATCCCTGAATTATCAGCAGCATCATCTCCTCCATAAGGTAATGTTGCATCTATTTCAGTAGTTCCAGCAACTCCTCCTGAAATAGGAGCATAACCATTAATAATAATACCTCCCCAATCACCTGCAGCAGGACTACTTTCGGCTGAAGTAAAAATAATTGGAGCATCAGCAGTACCTTCTGCGTTAATCTTACCACCTTGTTCTACAATAATATAAGAACTAAATCCTTTAGTCGCTTTAATTGTAGTTCCTGCAGGAATTGTTAATGTAGCACCTGATTTAATGGTTACTGTTCCATCTAAAGTATAAGTTACAGAAGCATCTAGTTCTGTATCACTAGTAATATCACTAGATAATGCATCGCCTTTTAGGGTAGCTGGACCATTATCGTCATCGTCATTACAGCTGCTAAATACAACTGCTACAATTGAAAGAATTAATAATAACTTTTTCATTTCTTTTTAAATTTAAAATAGTATTTGTTTAGTTGTTTTAAAGTTTATAGGATATGCCCATACTTAAAGTAATCCCCTTTTTAAAGCTACTTAGCACAATAGATTCACTATTTACACCACTGGCTTTTCTCTTTAATTGATATTCCGGGTCCAAAAGATTTTTTGCTTTTATACTAAGACCCCAATGTTTATTCAACTTTGACGAAGCGACAAAGTCTAATGTAGTTAAACCACTTTCTTCAACATCATTGTAACCACTTACCCCTACAGAATATATTCTATCGCTAAATTGGTTTACAACCACTGAAGTGTTCAGCTCAAAATCATTTTTCTTAAATTGATAAGATATATCTGCATTTAACAAAATAGGAGAAGCTCCTTCTAATTCTGTTTTAGTATTAGTAAAATCAAGTGGTATAGATGATTTTGAATCACTTACAGCTTCCACATCAACTCCGGTTGTTATGTAAGAGAAGTTTATACCTGTACTTAACTTCTTTCTTGTATTTGAATCATCACTTCCGTAGCTTGAAAAGATATTCTTTCGGATTTCAACTTCCACACCTGCAAGAGTAGCTTCTTTAGCAATATTTGCATACGATAGAAAACCACCAGCACTATTTACTTCAACCCTTGATATAGGATCCTGAATTAACTTACCAAAAGCAGTGAATGAGATTAACTCTGTTGGAGTCAGATAATAATCCCATTTCAAATCAATATTATAATTGCTTGATGGTATTAAATCCGGATTACCTTGAGAACTCCACTGACGCCCTTCGTAAAGCAATGGTGATATTTCTTTTGATTGAGGAAGCGTGTATGTTTTACTAAATCCAAATCTTAAAGCATTACTATTATTCAAACTATACTTCAAATTAAGACTTGGTAGAAAATAAAATTCATCTAACGCATTAGAGTCTCTATCTGCTCCGTCATTTACATTATAATCAATATTTAAGCTTACAACATCAGCTTTTAACCCCAGGTCTAAAACTAGTTTTGACCCTAATTGGAAATTTAGTTCGCCAAATACAGAATGAATATTTTTATCAACTGTATAAGTAGAAACATTATATTCTTTATTAATAAAATGTCCAGCTTCGAATTCTTCCTGATTAAATATTTCATCTAAAGAAAAATCAATTAAATCAAGTTGTGGAAGAGTTGATTGCGTTCTTGCATTATCCCAACTGTTTGAAATATAATCATCGGTTAAAAAACGGCCCTTATAACCTATTTTTAAATTGGATAGATTATCTGCATCATCCGATAAATTATATGTAATAGTTGCACACGCGTTTAGATCTTTTTCTTTTAAATCTCCAAAATAACGGTGTTGACGACCTGACCCACGTAAGGGTTCCAAAGTATTATCTTCGGTGTATGACAAGTAGTTAACACGTCTATCCGGTTCTTTTCCATTTATGTAGTTATATGCGACTCCTAAATCTACAGACCAACGTTTATTAAAATCTCTATTGATTTGAAATTGATTTACAAGCAGTGTATTATCATTGTTTTGTTGACGTCTCACCAAACCTGTTTCATCTTCCGCTGACTGGAAAACTTCACCATTAAAACCATAATCGTCAGTTAAAGCACCTTTGGCAGTATGGATTGCTAAAAAGTTATATGAAAAATTATATTTTTTAGTATTTAACTGAACGTTAGCCATTCCAATATGAGATGATGTAATTTCATATTCTACAGAAGATTGATCTCTAAAAATGGTACCATTCGTAGTTGTCTCTCTAATAACACCATCCTTATAACCATATTCACTAGAGTAATTTCCAACCAGGTAAAATGTTAATGGACTACTCTCTGCTCCCAATAGATATTTCTTTCCTCCGGAAAACCCAAAACCTTTACCAATCTGAAGATCTTGACTGGTAGGATCCAATGAGTTCTTAAAGGCATAAGTATCTCCACTAGATGGACTTTCGGTATTTTGAGCAAATCCCAAATTATTAATACCATCAGGCATTAAAAATTCCTCATTAACGGATTTGGTATTAGCAGAACCTTTAATCCCAATGTTTAATTCAGAATCTCCAACTAATGATTTTGAATTAACATTAATATTTGCGCCACCAACATCAGCAGTTATTTTACTATCAAAAACTTTATTTACACCTACAGATTCAATAATATCTGAAGAAAAGAAGTCAAGTGAAATATTTTTGTACTCCGGATCCTCAGAAGGAACAGGAAAACCATTTAAAGAAGTGGCATTATATCTATCACCTAATCCTCTTACAAATACATTCTTAACTCCTTCCTGTTTTGAAATACCAGACACTTTTGTAACAGCACCCTCGGCATCTCCAACTCCTTTACGAGACAACTCCTGAGCACCTATAGCTTGTGTTGCGACAATAGCCTTCTTTTGATCCATCAAAAGCATATTTTCAGATTCACGATTGGCTTTAGCAACTACTGCCACCTCTTCAATATCCATTGTTGCTGAGGCAAGCTGAATGTTTAATAAGGTTTCTTCACCAGCATTAATAACTACATTATTAAATACTTGTGGATCGTAAGAAATGTACTGAACTCTAATAGTATAAGTTCCTGCATCTAAAGGAGGCATAGTATATTCTCCCATAAAATCAGTAATTGTTCCTGTTGTAGTTCCATCAACTACAACAGCTGCACCAACAAGTTCTTCTCCCGTTTTATTGTCGGTGATTTTTCCTTTTAAGAATCCCTGCTGTGCAATGGCTGTTCCCAATCCAACAAATAACATCATTACAACAACAAAAAACTTTTGTCTCATTTGCTCCATCATTTTTAAATCATTCTATACAAAGCATCATTAATTTTCTTCCTGTGTGTGACTTGAGAATATTAATATGCTCGACTTACTTTCATTAAATTTTCATGAGCAAAAATATATTGGAATCGTGTGCTGTTCGATAAGTAAACATTAAGGGTATATGAAGTATTGTTATTATAAAAATCAACCACTAAACATTACTAAACAGACTCTTACATTTCTTTTTTAAAAGGATAGGTATGTTAAACTTATGGCGTCTTAATACACAATTAACCTATGTTTAACAATAATTATAGAATGATATAAAGTCAATGAAATAATGGTTTTATATTTTAATTATCCGCCTTGTTTTAAATAGAAAAATACCAAACAGAATTTTGACAGCAATTAATATTGCTATGAAATAACAACTTCAAATATGGCTGAGTAAATATTGTGCAGTTGGGATAATAATGGATATTAACGAGAAATGTTGAGCATATATATGTATTTAGCAGACTTTTTAAAAAGTTGCTATTTATACAAATGTATAGGTAAGGAATTTTTAATAAATAGCAGCCTCTATTAATCAAAAACACATAAAGAACTACTAATTATCTTTTTTAGATGAGTAAAGTAGAATTGTCATTAAAGAAATGTGACTATTTTACTTTGAATGATTGTAAAAATCGCGATGAGACTTTAAAAGATTAATGGTATACAATACCAGATTTTTTGATTCAGCGTAACATTCTAATAATAAAATACTGGATCTCTTGCGACTTGAACCGTCCAATATTCTTTTAATTTGTTTTTTACGAAGATCTTCAATAAGCTCAACAATATACTTTTGCTTTTCAACCATTTCAGGCACAGAATCAAACCTGTTCTCTTTTTCAATGTGCACTAAAAAATTAAAGAAACCAGTCATTTCTTCAAGAAGCAGTAAAGCGTCTTCCTTTTGGGAGTTGGATAATCCTTTATGTTGATTTTCGACATGATTATATACCGGCGAAGAAATCTGATAAAGCGTATTAGAAAGTTCTCCAAGATAATCGAGCGCCTGAACAAAATAATGCCCTGTATCAAAAGACTTTGTACTCATATTCGTAAAACTTATAAACAGTTCCTCTTTTGTTTTACGAGCTACCTTACCTAAAAATTCTGTTTTTTCGCAAGTTTCTTTAAGTTGACGTGCATTTTCATCAACAAAACCCTGAATAATTAGCATATATATTTTAGATGTTTCTAAAATATGCTTTCTTATCCGATCACTTCCTTGCTCAATAACTGAATTAATATTTGATACATTCTGCTTATTTGAGGCAATTTTAAGTTCCTGACGTTGTTGATATAATTTATTATGGTATTTCTTTGATTGATATAAACCAATACCAGCAAATACTATTAATACACCAACTCCATAAATTCCAGCCCACCAAATAAAAATAGCTAAAACAAAAGCACCAATAAAGGCCATAGTTGCTGTAATAAACCAACCACCAAGTATTGAAAAAACACCGGATAATCTATATACTGCACTTTCTCTTCCCCAAGCCTGGTCAGCCAATGAAGTTCCCATAACCACCATAAAAACAACAAATGTTGTAGATAAAGGGATAGTAAAATAGGTACCTATAGCAACAAGACCACTAGCTACAACAAGGTTAACACTTGCTCTTACGGTATCAAAATATACACCAGCATCAGTCTCTTCTTCAGCATCCTCTATTCTATCATATCTTTTTGAAACCCGATCAATAAATTTTACCGGCAGTAAGTTTCTAAACTTATTATATACATAAAAGAAACGGTACACCACATATCTTGATAAATGTGAAGGTTCAAAAGTTTCATAACCCGCATCTTGTCGTCCTAAATACATTTCTGTTTCGGTTACAGATCTCAGCTTTCGTGATGTAAACAGCGTAATAACCATAATAACACCTGAAATAATATATACTATATTATATAAACCATTATTTCTGGTGTTATGCAAAACTCCTCCATCCCATATATTCATCAAAAACGAATGAATTGAACTTTGATCACTTTGCATAAACGCCTGAATTCCTTCTATCCCCGAAAGAGGAATACCTATAAAGTTGATTAAATCATTAGAAGCAAAGGACAAGGCAATAGTAAAGGTTCCTACGAATACAACAATTCGGGGAATATCAATATTAAAGAAATAGGATAAATTCAAAAATAAGATGAGTGATATAATAAACACACTCCCTAATACAATGAACAAATGATTAACTAAAAAGGTGGCCAATGATATAGAGATGATATTAGCAAAAGCAATATCTTTCTTTATTAAAAGAAAACAAATTGCAGTAATGGCAACGGCTCCTGCAATAGAAAATAATAAGGTAAATTTACTTTTATATCTAAAAGTAAATATCAATCGTGAAAAGAACTGAATGACTGCACCAGAGAAAAAGGCAATGATAATACTTACTACAATTCCGGCAAGTATAATCAGGGCGCTATGAGAATTAATTAAGTCACTTATTTTTAAACCATCAGGATTATCTCCTCCAATAATTATAAGCCCCAGGGCCAATGCCCCACCCAAAAGTTCAAAAACAATAGCTACCGTTGTTGATGTAGGAAATCCAAATGTATTGAATAAATCAACAAGGATAATATCTGTAAACATTACCGCTAAAAAAATAATCAGCAACTGATCTAAATAAAAAAACTGCGGATTAAAAATTCCTTTTCTGGCAACTTCCATCATACCTCCACTAAACATACATCCCATAATAATGCCTGCGCCAGCAACCATATATATATATTTACGTTTGGCAACTTTTGAACCAATAGCCGAAATAAGGAAGTTTACCGCATCATTGGTAACGCCAACAACTAAGTCTACAATTCCTAAAACTACCAATACAAAAATAATCAAATACAAATGGTCCATTCACTAATCTATTTTTAAAACTGTTGATTCATCCATTACCCATAAACAGCACCAACATTATTTTATTGTAAAGTTTTTATTATTTTCAACAACGCACACATAAACTACCACTCAAATACTTTAAATTTGAGACCAATCATTACTTTAAAAAAATACGAATACAAATGTGAGTACCTTGAATAAATAATGATCGAAATATAGTACATTGCTTTACCTGGTGCAAATGTTTAATGCTATTATAATATTAAATTATCATCATTAAGTGTATTCACAAAACACTCAAATTCATATGAAGAATATTACTTCAAAAAAAATAATTCTATTATCAACAAGTGTATATTTCTTTTTAACCATATTATTCTTTTTGGTGAATTACTTCTCATCAAATATTATGATGTCGTTGTTGATAAGTATTCCTATTACATTAACGTTGTACGGTTTATATGCGGGTATATTTATTAATAGTTTTATTAAATCAAAAGTAAAACCTATTTATAAAACCATTCACCATTTTAAGCCTTCAGCAGCCAGCACAAGCGAAACACGAGAAAAAGATCCTTTTACTGAAGTAAATAAAGAGGTTGCCGATTGGATGCATGGTAAAACCAAAGAGATAC
Organism: uncultured Saccharicrinis sp.; assembly: GCA_963665705.1. GTDB lineage: Bacteria > Bacteroidota > Bacteroidia > Bacteroidales > Marinilabiliaceae > Saccharicrinis. The sequence continues at coordinate 5,756,926 of OY762448.1, read as the reverse complement.
AGCAACTTAAACAAATGGAAAAATACCGGAAAGAATTTCTGGGAAATGTATCTCATGAGTTAAAGACTCCTGTTTTTAATATACAGGGATATATACTAACCCTTCTTGACGGAGGAATTGATGATCCGGATATCAATATGCTTTATTTAAACCGAACTGAAAAAAGTATTGATAGAATGATATCGATTATTGAGGATCTTGAGTCCATCTCAAAACTTGAATCAGGTGAGCTGGAAGTAAACATCGAGGACTTTAATTTATACCAACTTATTGATGATGTGTTTGATTTACAAGATATCAGAGCCAAAGAGAAGAACATTGAACTTATCATTAACAAAGAAGGTCTTAAACATTTAATGGTAAAAGGCGACAAACAAAAGTTATTTCAAGTGTTCAGTAATTTAGTAGTTAATTCAATCAACTATGGTAAACCGGGAGGTAAAACAATCATTAACACCTATGATATGGATAACCGTTTTTTAATCGAAGTTAAAGACAATGGTTTAGGTATAAAGGATAATGATCTACCCAGAATTTTTGAAAGATTCTATCGGGCAGATAAAAGCAGATCCCGCGAACAAGGAGGAACCGGACTTGGATTAGCTATAGTAAAACATATAATAGAAGCACATAACCAAACTATTAATGTTACCAGCACATATGGTAAAGGCACTAGTTTTACAGTAACTCTTGATAAAGCTAAGAATTAAATTTCGTGCCAATTATTAACAAATTGTTTACACAATATTAATGGTATTTATACATATAAAACAATCAATTACGTACCTTCACACCAGATATTTATCTTCATAATTCAATAACACACAGGAATAAAAAAGGGATTATGAAGCAAACGATTCAAACGCTTTAAAAAATGATAGAAGCAAACAATTTTAAAATTTTATTGGTCGATGACGAACCAGATATTATAGAGTTCGTTGGATACAATCTGAAAAAGGAAGGATTTCAGGTTTTAACATCAAACAACGGAAATGAAGCAATAACTATTGCAAAGAAAGAACTTCCTCACTTAATTGTACTGGATGTAATGATGCCGGAAATGGATGGTATTGAAACCTGTGAAGAGATTAAAAGAATACCGGAACTAAAAAATACAATTGTAGCATTTTTAACTGCCAGAGGTGAAGATTATTCTCAAATAGCTGGTTTTGATGCCGGAGCAGACGATTACATTTCTAAACCAATTAAACCAAAGGTTTTAATATCTCGAGTAAAGGCGCTACTTAAAAGATATAATGCAGGAGAAACTTCTTCGTCAAAAGAAAAATCTAATATTATTAAAATAGGAGATTTAACAATTGATAGAGAAAAATACATTATTATAAATAAGGGATCTGAACTTATTTTACCTAAAAAAGAATTTGAACTATTAATGTTATTAGCTTCAAAACCAGACAAGGTATTTACAAGAGATGAGATATACAATGCCGTTTGGGGAGATAGTATAATTGTTGGGGATAGAACAATTGATGTACATATTAGAAAAGTTCGTGAAAAAATTGGATCGGCTCATATTAAAACCATCAAAGGAGTAGGGTATAAGTTTGTGGAGTAATAAAAACTTTAATATATATAAAGGAGCTGTCAAACTATTTTTTGTTTGACAGCTTTTTTTTATTCTGTAACTTTGCTAATTACGGCATTAGTCAACAAATCTTAGTTTATTAAAATATTATTTCTATTTTTAGCTAGTTAATTTGAAAAATCATGATAAAGAAAATCATTCCATTTTTATTAATATCCTTTATTGCAATTTCTTGTGGTAACGAGAAGAAAAAAGAGGTAAAACAAGTTAAGCGGGAAGTAGTTAAACCTCCTGTTGAAAAAAAAGACACGATTATTCCTCCACCACCTCCTCCTGAACCAGAAGTGGTTAAAACTCCTGAAAATAAATTCTTTTTAATTGCAGGAAGTTTCTCCAGTCAGGAAAATGCTGAAACTTTTAAAAATGAGTTAATACAGCAAGGATACGATTCTGAAGTAATTGTTCGTAAGACAGGGAAAAATCAAGATTTTTATAAAGTCTCGTATAAAGGTTTTTACGACAAGGATGAAGCCTTTAATGAATTAGCCATGGAAAGAAAACAACCAAATAATGAAGACGTGTGGTTGTTAATTAAACGATAAAACAAAGAGCCAACAGCTTACTGAATAGAATAGTTGTTGGCTCTGTTATTTCTTTATTTTAATAGTTGATTCAGCATCGGTACCCATTGATCCGGATACTCTACCAACCACGATTCTATTCCTAAATTTCTTGCAGCCTCAACATTGGCTGATGAATCATCCAAGTAAAGTGTTTCTTCTGCTTTAATATTAGCATCACTCAAAACCGTTTCAAAAATTATATGATTAGGTTTGCTCATACCCATCTCGTGGCTATAATATACTTTATCAAATAATTTATCTAACGTTCCAACTATCGGAACTCTGTTTGCACATGAATCAATATGCAAGCTATTTGTATTACTCAACAAAAAAACTTTATGACTTTGTCGTAAATCCAATATAGCAGATATACGCTCAGCATTATAATCTCCCAGCAACGAATTCCATGCATCTACCACATCTTCATGAGTAACCCCACTTTTCATCTTTTTGAGTAGTTCACTTGTAAACTCAAATGGAGTAGCTCTCCCCTCTTCAAAGTCTTTAAATATTCTTATTTCATGATATTTTTTTAAAAAATTATCATCGATTACAAACCCTAACTTTTCAAAGCGTTGAAAGGTGATATTCAGATCTATATCAACAACTACATTACCCAAATCAAAGATTACATTCTTCTTCTCCTTCAAATTTGTCATATTTTTTTTGGTTTGCTATTTGATAAATTGATATAACTTGTTATTTTTGCATCCGCAATATACAAAACGATTTTTGTATTCCAATGCCGGGCCTATAGCTCAGTTGGTTAGAGCACCTGACTCATAATCAGGTGGTCCCTGGTTCGAGCCCAGGTGGGCCCACATGATAATCAAGCACTTACAAGAATTTTGTAAGTGCTTTTTTATTTTCTACATACATTTTACATACTTTTTTTATAAGAAAAACAAAGTATTTAAAAATATTGGAAATTTAATTCATTGTATTCTCCTCAAGATTGATTTATTATCATATTTAATTGAATACTTTTTTATTTCATATTAAACGCATCATCTTCATCTTTTTTTTTGATAGTTTATTTTTATTATTGATGAAATCGGATTTTCATTATTTAACCCAATTATTAGTAAACCTGACTTCACTGCTTCAGGGTTATTTCTAATAATGTGACTAATTTTTTTTCTTAATTCATCTGAATTTGCAACTTCTTCAAACTTCGTTTTGAAATCGAGTTTGCTTTTCTTGTATTTGTCAATGTTTATCTTAGAGTTATTTATCCAAGAACTTATTGTTTTTGGTTCTTCTTCACTATTCAAAATTTTAGATATCAATTTAAGGGATATTTTTTCTATAAACAGATGAAGTGCTAAACGTTGTTTTGAATAATTCCTAATAACTTCTGTAAATGTCCGTTTACAATTATTACATAGATATCTCTGTTCTTCTAATTCATTTGTTTTTTTTACAAATCCATTTTTTACAATATCTGTTGAGTCGCAAAATTTACATTTCATATTATCATCATTAAAATCTATATAAATATAGAATATCTATATTTTAATATCAATATCTATATATACCACAATCGTTAAGTATCAGATTATCACGGCTTTTAATTTAGGAGTTATAAAAACGTATGAAGTGTTCATTAATATTTAAAATTTATTATTATGAAAATGAACATTAATTTATCGAATGAAGATTTGATCTTCATTGCGGAACAAGTTGCAGAGCGTCTAATTTTTAATCAGAACAAAGAATATGGAGATATCTACTTTGCTATGCAACTTACAGGATTATCTAAAGCTTCCATTTATTCTAAAGTCTGTAATAGAACTATTCCTTTTTCAAAGAATGGAAAACTTTGGTTTTCAAAAAAAGATCTTGAAAAATGGATGATGTCTAATAGGGTTGATTGTGATGATGATATAACAAAGTATTTGAAATGAAAGAAGCCGAAATTGCAATATATGATTTTAATATGAGTAACAATAGGTATGAGTTAAATGGTGATGCAACAGATTTGAATCCCAAAATGCCATTGTTCTTCATAATTAAAAACAATACAGACCCAAAATTTAAGGTTAGTAAAAGGATATTTTTTACAGACTCAAAATGGCAGCCTTTTGATTCGGGATATCGGAAAGTAAGATCTGATATTTATTATGGGGATAGATTTAATAAATGTAATGGAAATGAGTTTAAATCTCTATTCATATGTAGGTATTTAACAAAAGAGAGAATTGAATTTCATTTTTTTGATGGTTTCTGTCCTAGGAAAGAGAACAGATCATCATTTTTTACTTATTATTTTAATAAAACAAAGATGGCTGGTTGTACAAATAATAATTGGTTAAGAAAAAGGAGAAGAAAATATGATTGATTTTATAAAGGCTGAGGTGGAAAACCCTCAAATTGCTAAGATTATGAATAATAGAACTTTGTCTTTTAAGTGTAAAGTTGATAGGCAAACAGGAGTAATTGACGAAGATAAATATGTTGCATCATTTAATGGCTTAACTTTTACTGTTGTTAATAATAGCAGACTTTTTGTTCAAGGTAGTTTACCAAAATTTCTGTATGGAAATAATTATCAAAACCTGAGTTTTCAGGATTATTTAATGGTTATGAATAAACTTAGAATGCTTTTTAATTTAAGACCCTGTAATATTAAGCTTCAAAATGTTGAATATGGTGTTTCTTTAGAAGTTAAAAATCTTGATATTCATCAATTCTTAGCACATACAATCATTGATTACAAAACTACACCAAAAGAAATAGAAACGTATAACGGGAAAGGGTACACCCTAAAATTTCCTTTGGAAAATTATGTTGTTAAGCTTTACGATAAGGCTAAGCAATGTAAATTGGAGTCTAATATGTTAAAATATGAGATTCGTGTTAAAAGAATGAAGCATTTAAAAAGCTATAATATTGTTACATTGGAAGATTTATTTAACCCCAAAGCTTGGTTTCTCTTGAAAGAGTCATTGCTAAATACATTCAATAATATTTTAGTTTGTGGAAGTTTTGCATATGATTCTTTTAGTGATCGCGAAAAGTTATTGTATCAAACATATTCTAATCAAAACTATTGGTTAAAGTTCAAACCGACCAAAACACTCAATGTGACTGATATTAAAAGTTTTAGAAGGTCATATTATGGAAAAAGAAAGGAGTTTAAAACATTTATTGAAAAATTCAACCTAGATTACGACAAGAAGTATTTGATAAACCTAATTAATGACATAATTAATAGTTTAATCTAAAAACGAAAAATTCCCAGTATAGGTATTGTGGAAAAAATGACGACTGCAAAGGAGGTCAACGGTTGATTTTTGTACTATTAGTGTTAATTTGGTAAAATAGTCTTTGGACGGTATATTAAGTACCGTCCTTTTTTTATTTAGCACTTAGTCAAAGCCTTCAGAAAAGAAATCCTTGATGCTCATATCAAAAGCAGCAATTATTCTTAATAATGTAGAGAATCGAATATCTTGTCCATTTTCATATCTACCAAACTGAGAACGAGAAATATTATTGTCATAAGCAAAATTTTCGTAATTCGAATATCCTTTTTTAATTCGAAGTTCTTTTATTCTTTTGCCAAGCTTTTCAAGATTGATATCTTTTAGTTCATTCTCCTTCATAAAACAAAGTAATGACATTAGACACATATTCGTTACCTCATAATTGATCCACTTTATATGTTACACCTTATAGGGTGTTTCTTATATCCATTTTACTATATTTGTCTAATTATATAGTATAACATAAAACCTTATTATAATGGATAAACAAAAGATTGTAATCACTTTGGCACTTAGTTTTATTATATTCTTGGATGGAGCAGCAATGTGGACATTAGTGCTTCATTCAGTCGAAGACAACATAATTATGCATGTTGATGGTGGTCTAAGATTTTTCAAAGCTCTTGCATCGTTAAGAGGGGCAGATATATTTTTAGTTTTCATCCAGATTTTAGCACTATTAGGTTTCTTAGGTATAATTGTTAATTTATGGAGAACACCACAAAAGAATAAATAATACTGATATATAATAGAGTAAATTAAAATGATAAATTATTTCTTAAGTATTCCAGATTTATAGTCAACACCTTTGAGCACCATATATAAGAGGATTTTAAAGCATATCGTACTCCTTATTTTTATTATTGATAAATACTAGAAAAGATATTGTACTCTGCTGATACCTAATTCTAATGAATGAACTGGACTTTTATTCAATTTATGGTATACAAAAACCTGTGTGTATTGTTAGTTGACATTTTACACGAAAAAGTATTCCCAATAGGTAACGTATTATATAACTTTAATAAGTAAGACTAAATATGTCCAAATTGTATTTGTTAATTGTTTTTCAGGACTAAGTATTATTTAAAATATTAATTGTGATTAAATACTTAAAAGATATACAGATAATACCGGCATCACATTGTGTAATTTGTGGTTTACATAGCAATCAATCCGGTAATATGATAATAGAGCAAAAGGCAAGAGGTTTTAGTTTTGACATATCCCCAATTAATGGAGGCAATAAGGATAAAAGATATATCAGTATACACTTGAATGAATCAAAGAGTCAATTTATGGTATTCTGGGGTGAGGATGGTTTTTGGCAAGAAAATGCAATGCATAGAGCCATTAAGATATATAGTTCTGGAAAATATCCTTGGTTTTGTTCTTACTGTGGGAAAAGGGTGTGTTCAAAATGCGGATCTGCACTTGCATCTCCTGTTGGTAGTGACTTTATAAGCAATACTGGATTTATTGTTCATTCTCCATTGTTAGGGGTACAAATACCATGCACTAATCCCATGTGTAATAATTATAAAACACAGGTTGAAATAAAGTAATAATTACTCATGGTACATCTTAACACAGAAAATATCTAAATTTATTCAGACAAAGGTTGAAATTTGCATCAAAACCTCATCCATATACAAACCATTAAACATCTTCCAAATAAATCAAAATTTTCCCTGTATTGTTATTTTTTATTTAAGCTTTGACAAAGATAGCTATCGACTTATGAATACGAATATTTCACTGACAGACATTGAAGGAAGGGTTACAACTTTTTTTTAATATTTTCAATATTTATAAGAGACCAGACCTACATACAAGAATTTTCAATCTACAGAAAAGAGTAAAAAAGTTGTTGTATAAATCAATGAGACTTACGTATAGACGAATACAGCCTTGTATGTAAATTGGAAGAAATTAAGTAAAGGACATTATTATCTTAAACTCACTTCCTATATACACTGTTTTATATAGCTTATTAAGTAATTCAAAGCACATTACATAGTTTCAACCTTTTAATGAATTTAACTTTAATCTAGATAATATGTTGACATTATAATATTATTATCGGAAATTGTGTTCTGTAATTATTAATCTACATAATCTTAGAAATGTATAAACCTAACGATATTAAACAATCATGTTTAAAACCTAAACTAGCAAACTTTATCAACTTAAATTGTTTAGAAAGGGTACTATTAATCATAGTACTCCTAACGTTTTCGACTTTTAAAAGTTATACTCAAAGTAATGATACTTTATTACTAGATTTAAATACTTTATCTTTTGGCATGGTTGATTTTGACACAAAAGTAGTCTTAAAAATACCTGTAGAAAGGGAAGTTACATATGTTAATTACCTTCATTTGAAGAAGGGGTATAGTTGGAAAGAACAAGTAGAAAGAAAGCTGGATGACATTGAAAAGAAGCTACTCAGAAATGAAGAAATACGGGATGCTTTAAACTCATCAACACTTAGTAAAAGCGAAAAAATTAGATTAAATAAGAGGTTAGAAAGAAAAGCTATAACTATTCCAACTGTCCCTTTTAGAATTGATGAAAACAATGGTAAAAAAACTATTGTAGCAACTTTCGATGGGAATAATCGTTTTAGACCAAATAGTAATTATGCGGTAATAGTTTTTTTTAAAGATAATAAAGGTGTTGAAATATTTAATACCTACCATCAAAATAAGCAGAAAGGATTAAAACAGCTAAAAGAATATACAGATAAATATGAAAAGGAAGAGAGAATTAAGATTCTAATCCCTGACAGTAAAGAGCTAGGTGATTTATATAAAAATAAGCTAAAAGTTAAATATGATTCAATTAATAAATTCCAATTAGCAAACGATGGAATAAAACAAAGGTCATATCAGCTATGCAGTTTTCTTTTAGATGTATCTAAATGTATAGTTAATGATACAATAAATAAACATTTCCAGTTTAATGATGAAGAACTAAATTCGTTATTTAACATGGTAGAATTAAGTAATGATTATACCATGTTAATCAATGGAGACTTGACATTAAAAAACCTTCAAAAAATTGCTAAATCAATTGAAGATAGGCATAGTAATTTAAGTCAAAATATTGAATTCCTGAACCAACTAAAAAGTAAAATAGAATATTTAAATTATTCTATGTTATCAAATTGTTTTGGTGAATTAAATACAATACAATGTAGTGACGAAAAGAGTGTTTCAGCTAATATGAAACAATTCAATGATTTAATCTCAAGTCTTCAAGAGTCAAGAAGAAATATTGAACAAATCATAAAAGAAAAGAACAAGATTTCTAAAATTATCACAGATAAATACTTTACTAGGTCTGTTTCATATTCAACTAATTCATATATAACAGGACTTAAAACAAGAGGTAAACTAAGAATTATACCTTCGTTCGGTGTTGTTGGTTTTGGTGAAGTAAATGGTTATGGCTTCGGCTATATTAGCCCATATTTAGGTTTTAACATTAATTTGACTCCGATTAAAAAAGATATACCTCTAGCGAATTATCCTAACAAAAATTGGAAACATCATTTCTCATTAATGTTTGGTTGGACTCTTACAGATATTTCTAAAAGTAATAAAAGAGAATCTCTATATAAGAACTCTTCATTTTTAACAGGAATTAATTATAGATTGTCACATTCTTTTCATTTATCAGCAGGATGTTTATGGTTTCAAAAGATTGATTCAAATCCTATTGTTTCTGATAAATCTATAGCTACAGTGCCATTTGTAGGTATATCTCTCGATTTAGATTTAAAAGAGTATATGAATAACTTAAATAACATATTCAAATGAACCACTTTAGAATAATATTAACTATGATTTTTACAGTAATCATAACTTCTTGTTATAACAATGATGATTACTTGCTTAAAAATATAAAGATAGATGAAGTTATTACTGCTATTGAATTTTCAAACGGATCAATTATAGCTAATGGAGTCGATACAACTGAAATAGTGGTGCAATTGCCATTAAAAGCAGATGAAAATTTGTCAAAAGTATGGGTAAGTGCTTCTAAAGGTACTTTCTCCAATGACAGTAATGTTATTTTTGGATATCCTGTGCATCTTTCGCATAAAGGTAAAGAGGTTAATGCGTATAAATGTGCACTAAAATCAGGGATCTATGAAGGTCATAACCTTATAAGTATTTCAGTTGGAGGAATAACAAAAGATACTACAATCACCTTTACTAAAAGTTACCCAGAGTCTATACAAATCATTCCTTCAGCTTTATCTATTGATGCTGGGGTTTCTTCCGAATTAGATATTAAAGTAAAATTAATAAGTTCCAAAGGATCTATATCTGCTCAGCATCCAATCTCCATAAATGCCTATGATAAAGAGTTGAATTCTATCGGTAGTTTTAGAATTAAAGAAGAAATTTCAAACTCAAACATATATAACTCTATATATTCAGTAATACCTGACACAATCTACAAAGGTGAAATATCCTTCGTAGTTAAAACAAGAGGAGTCAACAATACTGATTTGACCGAACAAGTTAAGGTATATTCATATTAATAAAATCTAAACATTATGAAAATAAAAGAATTGAATAATGAAGACTTTGGAGAAGTTTTTCAGAAGTTGGAAGAACTAAACAAAGCGTTAGGAAAACTGAACGTTGATGAAGAAATTTCCACTAACTCAATAAAAGAAGTTAGTTTTGAAGGTAGTAATACTCCTAAATGTAGACTAGTAAGAAAAAGTAAGAGGGGACCAAACGGCGAATTAATCTTCTATTATGAAATAGTGTGTGACGAAGACTAAAACAGTCGTTGCTTACTTAAGCTGATAATTTTTATTTATAACTATTTAGAATCTTTGATTTCAATTTAAATCTCTAAAATCTAGAAATTTGTAATCACTTTAAAAAGGAAGGAACATAATTTTTTTCAATTTTCTTCATGTTAGCCTTTATGGGGAGTCCAAACTAATGAAAAACTTAAAACAAAAAAAGAGTAAAAATATTTTTAATTAAAAAGTGAGACCCTACGTACCAGACGAATACGGCCTTAGTTGGTATTGGGATGAAATTGATAGGGAGGCGTGAGCCTCCCCGACTGACTCCATAATAGCCAATCACCCTGAAATTTTGAGTTACTTTTCAATACTAACCGATTTCTTGGTTTGGGTTCTCCATCTAGCAACACCGCCATGATGAGAACATGCACCTCTTCCCGTTGCACTGCTTAACGTTCCATCCTTGCAAACTGCACCAACTCTAACAGTATAGGTACGAATAACACATTTCCCTTCTGAAATATACTTCTTACTTACATATCCTTCAGTACCGTTGATTTTGACCTTACACCAATCGATTCCATTAGAATCACCTAGTATGATTACATTGTCATGCTGATTAAGCTTCTTAATTACCTCAGAGCTTTTTGATGCTTCTTCTCTTAGGTTTAAGGTTTTAGAAGTAACGTGATAAACTCTGTCTTTTTGAGCAGTTACGGTTAAAGATACAATCCCTAAAAATAGGGCTAATAGTAGTTGATGTTTCATGCTTAGTTAGTTTATGTTTGAGTTATTATTGCATCAGTTAAAGTACTGCTTTGCCAGTAACTGAATCGTTAATTCGGACAATACAAAGACCTTGGTACGAATTAAGTTCGACAACGGTTTCTTTTAATCCTCCAAAGGTAAATAATAGTTCTTTCTTTCCTGTAATGCTAAATACTTCGACCTTGTTAATTGGGACAATGGGCGACAGAATCTTGATTTGATTGCCAATTGTATAGATACATATTTCTGATTCTTTGATGGTATGAACAGGTGAAGTTCCTCCCCAAATTAATTCAACGTATTCAGGGTGATCTATAAAGGGATTCCTGTTATTCTGGTATGAATAAACTACTTCATTTCGATTATTCTCGAAATCATCTACGGGATCATTTTTATGCCATTCTAATAAGGTAGATAAAACACCATGAAGAGGTTGTTTGTCGGTGTTTCCGAGAACCTCTTCGGTTAGTTCAAGGTCAACCTCTCCATTTTCTCCTTCGTATCGAGTAGCCATATAGAATATCATTCTGGCAACATCTCCTTTTATATCGTCCCTTGGTTCAAAGGTGAAACTTGTACCGAGATAACAACCTGTAAATATTCCCTCATCCCAAACTTCCGAACCTCCGTTAAAGAAGGCTCTATTTGATCGGGTTGAATTGACTGAAATATCAGCAGGTCTTAAGTGATGACAGTCAGTACCTGCTCCTCTTCGTGTTCCAAAATCATCTCTTGATTTAGCCCAAACATGTTCCCTACTCCAACCTGAACCATTATTATATTCTTGGGCAGCATTAACACTTCTATTTGTGTAGAAAAGAATCACGTTATCTGGATTATTAGGGTCTTTATCTGATTCCTTTAGAATATCCCAGGTATCGGTACATGAAGAAGTATAACTATATTCGGTATGACTAGAAATTATGTCATTCAAAACATTTTTTAGAGCTGTACCCGTTAAGTTTAGAGCTGTATCATAATATCCACTGGGGATTTGGGCTGGTAAAATATTATACATACGTAATATTAGGATGATAAAGGTAAGTTTCATCTTTTTTTAGGATATAGAATTATGTTTAAAGCTAGGTATTTATAGACATTAAAAAAAATGTTGATACAATTAATTGGTTTTCATGAAGCTAAATAGCTTCATGAAAACCATCTTTTACGATAGATAAATTAACTAGCTCAAAGGCTATATCTTAGCAATTCGTCTTCATAATTACCGTTCGAAATTACATCAGCAGAAAGCAAATCTCGCATCTGAAGTGATACAATAGTGTATTTAGGTCCTTTATTTAAAGCTCTAACTAATTCAGATATAACAATTGAAGCTCCAAACATTCCAACGTATGGAGTTGATATACCCACATTGGACAATACCCCGCAATCATATTTCTTATTATACCTTTCATACAAATTCTTATGAAGTACAACATCAGACAATTCTTTAGAGCCCCAAATTTCATTGGGTGTTTTGTTAATGCTTTTTACATTCTTAAGGGTAAAAGAATCAAAAAGGTCGGAACTTCCGTTTGTGCCACCATCCAGAAAAAGCTTTAGTTTATCTTTCAAAATACCCTTTCTTGTTTTAACGTTATCAACACCATTTAAAACAAATGGGTACTCCTTCATCCATTCTTGAAGAAGGTCTTCTTTTTGATATGGTTTTTCGATAAGCTGAGTTTTAAAACCTAAGTTTTCCAAAAAAGAACAACATACACGTGTTTTTGGTCGACCTACATCTATTGATCTAGATAAGACCTGTGAACCTATATTTTCGTCTCCAATAATATCCATGTCTTGAAGAAGAATTTTTGTTGATTCCGGTGATTTGAATGGTAAAAACCCAAGGGTCCATAAATAAGCTTGACCTAAATGACCTAATCCTAAAGTCCATAAGCTATCTGGTAAATATGGATTGTCAACACCTTGATATTCATCTCTATACCAATCATTATCAGCCTGTAGATTCCATAACGATAAACCTGTATTCATTTCCAAAAGGTTTTCAATAATCCCATATATCTTATTTGTCATAAAATAAGATGCTAATGAAGCAGAAATAATTGAGCCTAGTAAAACATTGTTGGGTTGATCATTTAACAGAACCCTTCTTTGTCCATAGAAGTTGATTCCTCCTTGCCACCCGTTTGAAATGCTTTCTATTGAATTTTCATCAGGACAAGGCATTCCAAAAACAATCCTGTATAAGCCTTCGTTTTTGGAACCGATTTTCCCGCCATATTGAGAAACCAATTCATTAAAGGATGTCCCCTTAAATTTGGTTAAATTCGGGATATTATCTGGAATTGAAACATTGACTCCTCCTAAGCAAACTCTTCCCATTATGTTTAGGGTTGTCAAAAGTGATACTTGAAGATTAATACTTTCATTCAAGGTATGGTTTCCAATTAATGTCACATGTGTTTTATTCATGATGGATAAAGCCTCACTGGGCTCTATGTCTCTTGAGTTGGCAATTGCTATAGCTTGCCTGTTGATTTTATCTAAGTCCATTATATTATAGTCAATTTAATAGGATGTTCAACTTTTGGAATAGTACTCCATTTAAACTCTCCTTTGTATTTATAAATAGAACACAGGCATGGATTCAGAAACTTATTCAGTGCATAATTTGGGGCGATTATCGCAATGTGTCCTTTTATCCTAATCATTGGGTTTTCTTGATCAGAAATACTTTGGTTAGTGTTATTTGATGGATGAGTATGTATGTCTGCTAATACAGATAATTTAGAATCAGAAAGGTATTTATGAAATTTACTACCTCCCCTAAATTGTATAATACCTGTATCAGAAACGTTTTCATCAAATTGATCATAGAAAACTACTTTACAAACCTTTGCTTTTTCTGGTCTACATAGCAAGAACGCACCGCTTTCTCTTATTCCACCACCCCTTTGTCTTAGCCCTCTAATGAGCTTCCACCAATTATAGTATGATATTTCCATATGACTAAGCATTTAAAGTTTCATATAATTCATTTAAGTACTTATATATAGTGTCCTCATTGGGGTTCCAGATCAAACTAGAATGAGTTGTATTCCACCCATGATGTCCTTGAATAGCAAGCCTGTCACACGGCAAGTAATTACATTGTTTACCCCAGTCTTTAAAGATCTGAATACATCTTTTATTGTGTTGTGGTCTTAAATTAAGAGGAAGTATCGTATTTTTCTCAGCATCCCACATTACAGATGTAGGAGCTTGCCTTGGGTAGCTAGTTAGGTCAAACTTAAACGTAAACTTAGTTTCTTCTTTATCTTTTACCCAAATGTAACATATTGGCCAAGTGACTTCATCTATTGGAGTCAATAGTCCCCACCTTTCTTCTATTTCTCCTGATAAATAGTTTGATTGATTTGTATGATGCAAAAAGAGATCCCTTGAGGGATCTCCGTTTACATCATTCTTTGCTGCTAAAACCAACTCAACATTACATGCAGGATAGTCAGTTAATGACCCTATTAATTGTCGTTGATCTAATGGTTTTTGTTTAAACCATAAAAGAAGATCTGCTCCACTCACTTTATCAATACCAAAGTGTTCAAGAGCTTTTCTTTTTAGTTTTAGCATATTAGTTGATGGACTGACCGAAACAGGAAATTGTCTTCCTGCATAACTAATTGTTACTGGCACCTTCTTACATCTCCCGATAAAGATATGGTCGCCATGTTTAATACCTGCTTCACTAATTGTTATGCCTTTATCTAAATCATCATTACTATTTTCAATATAGATTTCAACATCTTCCATGAAGTCCTTTTGGTTTGAAAGTTGAGGTGTGAAATCTTTTATTAAATGCCCAACTTTTTGATTCTCTACCACTTCTGCTACTTTATACTCTAAGCTGGAGTTTATATGAATAAATATTTTAAAATTCATAATATTCAGTATAAGATTAATAAATCAGGATATAGTAATCCTATTTTAATACGCAATTGCGCTAATTTAAAAGGAACATTTGATTTATAGCTTAGCCATATTATGTTCATAAACACACATTATGTGTGTAATCTAAAGTTTACACTTAATTTGGTATTTAATATATTTATCCAATTAGTATTACTAGACTGAAGAAAGCTTGGATTTTTAAATAGAAAGTCGTATGTTTGCTGTGCTAGAACAATCACGACATTATTACTTTGGATTACCAGTCCTAGTAATGTCAAAAAAATACAAGCCAGATCTTCGATCTGGTTTTTTTATGCCTTATTTATTCGTTTTTACAATCCACATTGCCTTTGCAAATCCTTGAATTATAAATATCCGAAATAGAAATATTCATCGAAATAAATATTTCCGATTACAAATATAAGAAAAAAAAACGAAAGTGCAAGCTTTTTAAACACAATAGATAGGTTTATAATATAAACATGTTTGCAATTTTCAACATTAAGTTGTACATTTGCAATATAAACGTATATATGATCCTTGAATACCAAGATATATTTTACAATCAAATTAGTTTAAAGATTAAAGAACTTAGAAAAAAGCTTGGGTTAACCCAAGTTGCATTTGCTGAGAAATTATCTTTATCACGGGCTTCGATTGTAAATATTGAGCAGAATAGGCACAAACCATCAGTACATTTATTATATGAAATTTCAGTTCTTGGAAATGTCGACATGAACTTCTTCTTTGAAGGATTGCCAAGTATAAGTGACAATTTAACAATAAAAAAGAAATTTGAGAATAAAATTGATGAGTCTGTATTAGATGAAAAAGCGAAAGATAAAATTAGATTATTCATCTCTACAAGTATAAAAAAAACTAAAGATTAAACTTACAAATTTCAGAACATGGCTACTCGTAAAAACATTCAAAATAAGACCTTGAATATTTTAAGAGAATATTCAATTGAATATCCACCTATTCCTGTTCATGAACTAGTGGAAAAAAGTGGTATTTATGTGCAGGAGGGAGATTTTGGACATACTGTTTCTGGATTGTTGTTAACCGAAGATGGAAAAAATATTATTGGTTTAAATAGAAATGAATCTCCAGTAAGAAAGAGATTTACTTTAGCACATGAATTAGGGCATTATTTTTTTCATAGAACGGATACTGATGAGTTTTTGTCAATAACAAAAATAAACTTTAGAAATGAAGAATCATCCTCAGGTGAAAAGCTAAAGGAAAGAGAAGCTAACTATTTTGCTGCAAACTTATTAATGCCTGAATTCATGTTAAAGTCTGAGATAAATAAATTAGACTCTGATTTAACTGTTGAAGAAGCAGTTTCTCAATTAGCATTAATTTTTCAGGTTAGTGAGGCTGCTATGACTTATAGATTAACAAATCTAAAGTTAATTTATTAGTCAAATGTTACTTGCTATAATATATGGATTTACTATAACAAAGGTTTAAAGCCCCTCCTTAGAGGGGCTTACTCTATTAAGAGTGTTAGCATTTCAGCTGAATAACTAAAATTGTTTCTGCTATCATTTTGTAATTGTGTTCTGAGAATTTAATATCTGTAATATTATTAGTTTTTCTAAACACTCCATAGAGCTCTTTACCCAGAAAAATGCTATTCATCGAGATGGATAACACTAAGCTAATAATGGTTAATATGCTCATGGTTTTTAATTTTAAAAATTATAACAAAAATTAAAGTCGTATGCTTGCCTACGACTACTCTTTAATAGAGAAAGAAACAAATATACATAAATGAGTATTAAAATTTACAAAATCTTTTTACTCAATTAATTTCTAAGGTGTAGTTTATCTTTTTAGTAGCAAGAAGCTGTTTATTAGTGGATTTTATACTTTTTTTCTACTAATTATCATGTTACCTTATAATTTTACTGTTATCTTTATGATAAATACAATGTCATATGGAGGAAGTTAAATACATTAGAGTTTCAACTGCTGATCAGAATATTGCACGCCAAGAAAACACAAACCTGAAACAATATATCGATAGATGTAGTGGTACAATTCCTTTTGCAGAAAGAAAAGAGGGGATTAAATTACTGAAAGATATTAATAACGGTAAAATAAACGCTGTCCGAGTTCATTCAATAGATAGAATGGGGCGAAATGCAATGGATATTCAAAAAACCATTGATTCAATCACATCGAAAGGCATTAACATTATTATCGAAGATTTAGGTATGAATGCATTGTCTGGCAATGGTTGTCTTAATCCGATGTTCAAACTCATAACGGATTTACTCGCCAATGTCGCTCAAATGGAGCGCGAAAGTATAAAAAAGAGACAAGCCGAGGGAATTGCAATTGCTAAAGCAAAAGGAGTATATTCTAAATCTCGCAATCGGAAAAAGTTGAGTAATGAGGACTTTCTAGTAAAGAATAAAGCAATAGTTAATTGTTTAAATGCAAATATGAGTTTACAAAAGACCGCCGAAGCGACAGGAAAAAGCATTCCAACAATATGCAAAGTCAAGAAAATCCTAATTTTTACTGGTAAGAAATAATTATTTTCTTTTAATCTATTGATAATTAAAGCAAAATAGTTTAATTTAAACACTGAGAATAATATTTATATATTTCCAAAAATAATTTTACCTTTTTATGGTAATAATTAAATATTTTATTATATTTGCACCCACTTTTAGCATATAATTTATTTGTCTGAAAACTAAGATTATAACGAAAAATCTAAAGTTATGTCTAATATATTATTTATAGTTATAACAGTTGCTTTCATTTTCGCTTTGATATATTTAGTAAATATTATAATAAACAAATATTATAATATTAAAGCATTAAGAAAAAAACCTAGATTATATAATGCAACAGAAAAGCAAAATGGTTTGATTTACAAATCTAAAGATAAAAACTTAGAAGCAGATCAATCACCAATTACAATTTTCTAATGTCTTATGAGAATTATTATGAACCTATCCTTGATTCTTTTGACTGCATTGGATGGGTTCCTACAGTTCGCGGAAGTTTATCACTTGATTTATTAGATTCTGAATTATTACTTGGTAATTTAGATAAGTATCTAATAAAAATAAAGAAACATCAGAATTTTAATACCTCAAGATATATTTTAAGTTCCTCATTGGTAACTTATACTGACAGCAAATATGATAGAAATTTAAGAAGTCGTTCATTTAGGTTCTTTTTTCGAGGGTCTATCAATGACAAGGATTTGCAAAATGACTTTTTAGATAGAATTAAAATAAAAGAAAAATCTGAAAACCTTTTTAAAAATAAGGAATTACTTATAGGTAAATTATCTATTGTATTAAACCTAAAGGAAAAATTAGCTTTACATGAAAGTGAAGTAAATGCACTTAATGACTTAAAGGAACTAACTGATAAAGAAATTGTTTATCAAAGAACACATGTTGAAAAAGCAGAATCGTTAAATTTATTACAACAGCAAAACAATGAACTAAACATACTCCATGCTAAAGCTGTTGATTCAATTCGTAAAATAGAAAACTTATCAGATTGTTGTGATAATTTCAAAGTTTGGAAATTTGATGTTCTATTAAGTAGGGACGGTATACTATTTCTTCGAAATGACACTAACTCATTTTTTCTTAAAGATTTTTATAAAGAGGATTCTGCTAGTGATTACAAGAAAAATACTCAGATGCATAGAATTTTCAAAGTTGCACTAACTTATATAAAATATATGTTTCATAATCATTATCACCACCATAAAGATAATGATTCATTCTTACCTGTTACCAACTTGCATCCATTAAAAAAAACTAAAAATAGAAATGTAAGAATAATAAACCATCAAATTGAGAACTTTTTACAGCAAATAACAAAATACAAAAGACTTGAAAAAGAATTAAATTGTAACCCTAGTGGGATATCAACTTATGCAAAAGCTTTTGCAGAAGTATTTCATATAAATGGCTTTATGAGCCACGACGACAGAAAAAAACTAATACAATTTATAGATATTCAGGATACTGAATCAAAAATATTCTTAAACGACAATTTTAAATCAAAGGATTTTTTTCTTACACAAAACAATTATCTTGCAGCATTTACAATTGGGATCTCTTTTGTTGTATTGTTTAATCTTCTATTTCGTTTTTATTTTTATGATTCTATTGATAATAATTATGCAAAATCTAAATATATAAGATTTGGATTAATGTCAACTTTTTTTGTAATAGGTTTTGTTATACAAAGGTGGCAGGTAAAAAGAAATTTAAGTAAATCATTTAATACTGCATTAAATAATATAAAAAGAAATAAGTTAGGTTTTTTATTGCAAAATAGTAAATTAAAAAAAACTAGGTTATCTTATCGATATTATTTATATTTATTTGTTACTCAATGCATTCTAAAATTCACAAAATTAAAAACAGAATATGTAACTATTACATTAGCAATAATAATTTCCTTAGCATTGATTTTTTCTTATTTTTATTACATATTGTTTAATATGCCAATATAGTTACAAATATTTAATAATTATTTTTTAATCAAATTCTAACAATTTCTTTGCTGCCTCTAATCGAGTTTCATCTTCAAAACTATCTAAGTATAATTGAGTTGTACTAATACTAGTATGCCCTAAACTTTCAGATATGTATTCAATGGAAGTACCTTTTCTTTTTTGTACAGTGGAGTATGAGTGCCTTGCTGTATAAGTTGTAAGTTTAATGTTTAGATGTAACTGTTTGCCTATTATATCAAGATATTTGTTTATAACTTTTGTAGCTTGTTTTATTCTTGATACCTGTTTTTCTGGGGATAAACCTTCTTCTAATACTGGAAAAACATACGATTCAGTATTTTGGGGGTAATTTCCCCATTTATTGATTATCGATAAAGTCTCATTTAATAAGGGTATAATTATTGGTGTAATATTTTGCCTATGAGTATTAGCTGTTTTAGCTCTTATAAATTGTATTTTTTTTAATTTAAAATCTATGTTTTTATATTTCAAATTAAAAATATCTTTCATATTCATCCCATTACATAAATAACTAAAAGTCCATATATCCTTTGCTCTATCAATATTGCTACCAATTTCCGATTCAAAAAATAATATCTTTTTAATATCATCAATTGAGAATGCTCTTTTTTTATTTAATGCCTTTGGTATTTGGTACTTATTCTTTTTAAAAGGGTAGTAAACTTCGCCTAAAATATTATCCTCAATAGCTATGTTAAAAATAGTTCTTAAAGGTCTTAAATGTACACCTACTGTTGAAATTGAATTACCTTTACTTATTTGCCACTTTTCGTATTTCTTTAGAAAATCTACATCAATGTCGGTAAATTTTATTTTCTCTATATTCTTAAATTTTAATAAAGAGTTTAGGCTAACTTTGTAAGTGTTAGCTGTAGATATTTGATCATTTGAAATTAGTTTTTTTATATATGATTCATAAAATGTGTTTATTATTGGATCACCATTTGGGGATTTAAACATTTTTTCGAATCGCTCAAAGGTAAAGTCTGGTAATTTATCAATTATTTTTATTGCGACACTTTGAATATCCGTTAATTTTGATTGTTTTCTTTTATTTGTTTGGTTACAATTAGGAGACATAATATCTAAAAATTCTTTTTTTGAATAATTAAATGTTGTATTATAATATTTCTGTTTCCTATTAAAAGTAACTCTTAATTTTACGGGATATAAATTTTTCTTGCTTTTATATCTTGTATCAAGATATATTTGTGTTCTTGCTATTTTATTCATTTAATTAAAATATTTACATACAATTCAACATACAATTATTGTAAATATTATATAAATAAACAAATATTTAATAGACTTAAATAGCTATTATACAAGTATTTACAGTATTAGACGTCTAATACTGTAAAATTAGTTAGTACTCATAATCAGGGGGTCCCTGGTTCAAGCCCAGGTGGGCCCACCCCTTATAAAAAAGCCACTTACATCGATTTGTAAGTGGCTTTTATTTTTTCTCGCGCATGCAATTTGCATGCAAACGCCAATTTTGGACTAAGCAAGTAGTAATCCTGCATTCTTTTGTCGCTCATCTTTTCCAAAACTTGCCAAATAGCTTTCTGTGGTTTTTAAATCCGAATGTCCTAAGCTTTCCGAAATGTATGCGATATTTGCACCCTCTCTTTTTAGTATGGTAGCATAACTGTGTCTTGCTGTGTATGTGGTAATATTACCAATATTGAGAGCCTCACCTACCATCTTTAATCGTTTATTGATTCGTTTTGTAAGAGCTTTGGTTTTTCGTTTAATATCCTGTGCATTGTCTTTATCAGAAATGCATTGAAAGATGTAATTATTCTTGTTTCTGTCAGGATTTCCCCATTTATCAATTATACTTTGCACTTCAGGAAGGATTGTAATATGAATCTCCTTTATATTATTATTAGTCTTGACGGTTTTTTGTCGCGTAAAGTATATTTCACCGTCTTCTATATTCGAATACTTTAATCTGACCATATCCGCGACATTAATACCGTTGCATAAATACAGGAAACACCAATAGTCCCTGTATTTATTTGTTGCTGCTGTACCATCTGAGTAATTTAATACTTCTAGAACTTGCTCTTTATTTAAAGCCTTCTTTCTGCCTGAAACAGTTTGAATCTGGTACTTATCTTTGCCAAAAGGATATTGAGTTTCTTTAATGGTTCCAGCTCTCTTAGCTTCATTCATAATGGCCCTAATTCCACGCATATGCATTCCGATGGTAGTCTTATTCTTATCTTTCAACATATACTTTTCATACTTCTTTAACCAGTCAATTGTAACTGATTGAAACGAGATTGATTTACCTGCAAATGACTCAATTCCTACTAATATATTCTCATAATAAAGCATTGTACCAATTCTGTCTTCTTTTTTAAGTAAACTTATTTTTGCTTTAAAAGAAATATTTAGTGTATCACAAGCACCCATGGCCAACCTGGAGTTTAGTGCATCAAAAGAAAAGAGACCTTTTCCTGCTAGATCTTCAACATTACTTTTAACTAAAGAGAAACTGTTTTCTATACTTTCTTTTAGGTTGATATATGTTCTGCTTTTCGACTTTGGTAATTTATCCCATTCTTCAATACTTATCTCCTTTCCTGTTGAATAGTATTTTTGAATACGCTTGTATACTACTTGAACCTTAATTGGGTACATTCCACTTTTCTTAGGGCGTCTACTATCAAGGACAGTGAGTACTGATATTCTGTCTTTTGTGTATTTAAACATCTATTTTAGTAATGAGGTTAATAACTGTTTATTAGTGAATTTATGAGTATGAAGTGAAAACATAAATTCGTTTAGCATCATTTAGCATTATTGCCGCTTTACTACTGATGTTTAGGTAATTCCGTATTTTTCTGCAATATCAAATAAAACAGTAATGGCTTTTGTATAATTCCTGTTTAATGCTAATGAATACATTGTATCACTTGCCTCGTAACTATATCCAGGATGAAATTGACTTATTTTATGGAACATATCCCTTCCTTTTTCCTTGTATCTAAAAGCGATTGCAATACAGAGGTTAAACCAATGTAACCATGCGGGCTAATACATATTGTTAGTGCTCATATCCAAGCCTATTTTTGAGGCAAAAAACCATGCGTATTATCGAATCAAGTTTTAGGAAGTTATACCGGGAGTATTTGGAATCCGGTCTTAGTGTTCGCGATTTTTGCAGTAACCAGGATTTCGCAGTCTCCACGTTTTATCGTTGGAAGAATCTAATTGAACAAGATGAACCAACCATTGGGTTTGTGCCATTAACAATAAACAAAGATTCATCTGTAAACAGTAAGGTACACCAATCAGACGTCATCAATAATTGCAAGGAAAACACATGTGATAGCCACTTATCTTTTACATTTCCCAACGGTACAAGATTGGATATAAAAGGAGATGCAGACATTGCTCTGATCAAGTCCATTATTCACCTTTATTGATCAGGACCTATGTTTCATTTACACGGGAATCTGCAGTACTTCCTCTATCCAGCTCCGGTTGATATGCGAAAAAGTTTCTATACGCTTAGCGGTGTCGTTTCATCAGTAATGAAGCGCAATGTGCAGGACGGCGAAGTATTTATTTTTGTCAATCGTAACCTGACTATTATGAAGATATTGCATTTGGAGCACGGCGGTTTGGTTATCTATCACAAAAAGCTAGAAAACGGTACATTTAAGCTCCCTACTTTCGACCAAAATATTACATCGCAGTCAATAGACTGGCAAGATTTGATGGCTATTGTAAGCAATGTAAAACCCATAGAAAGACAATTGAAAAAACGTCGAAAAAGCATTTGAGTTCATTACTTATTTTTTGGCTGAAACCCTTGAATTTAGTATCTTTGAGACATATTCAGAAGGAGATAAATGAGCCAGATTTCAGATAACGAAGCATTCATTCAACAGTTGTTACAAGAGCGTGACGAGATGTATTGTGAACTCTCACGTTTGCGTCAGACAGATAATGGTTATATGGAGTCTCTTAAAGCTCAAAACAAGGAACTGGAAGACCAAATTAACAAGCATAAAGAGCTTCTTCAAAAAAAAGAAGAACTACTCAGTAAAAAGGAGGAGTTGCTTCAGCAAAGAGAGGAACTGGTTAATAAACTAACTGACCAATTGGCATGGTATCGCCGAAAGTTCTGGAAGGCTTCCAGTGAACGTTTTATTCCATCTGACCCAAACCAGCGTAAGATCGATTTTGACGGATTGGATGTTCTTCCCGAAGAAGAAGAGATCGCCAAAGAAGCGGATAAGGAGTTGTTGTCCTATAAACGTCAACGACCACAAAAAGAAAAAAAGAAACCGGTTCGTCTTCCTTTGCCGGAAGACCTACGCCGTGAGGAAGAAATAATAGAGCCGGAAGGCATTGATGACAACTGGGTACGCATTGGAGAGGAAATTACCGAAGTTTTAGAGCACAAGCCCGGTGAATTGTTTGTCCGAAGAATTATCCGTTCCAAATATGCATTAAAGCCAGCCTCACAAGAACAGGAGAAAGCTGTTGTACAGATAGCGCCACTTCCACTGTTGCCATTACCACGCAGCAATGCAGGCGCCTCGCTTTTGACAGAGTTACTGATCAATAAATACCAACACCATCTACCATTTCATCGTCAGATTGCCATGTTTAAACAGATTGGCGTTAATCTACCAGCTTCAACCATTAATGGTTGGTTTCAGGGGACCTGTGATTTACTACGTGCTTTGTATTATCATTTACGTGAAGTGATAATGGAATCGGATTATATACAGGTGGATGAAAGCACGGTTCCGGTAATCAACAATGAAAAACATAAAACCGTAAAGGCTTACCTGTGGATGGTTCGATCGGTGATGAACAACCTGGTCTTCTTTCATTACGATAAAGGCTCCAGAGCACAAAAAGTAGTGGTTGAGCTATTAAAGGGTTTTAAGGGAGCCATCCAAACGGATGGGTATGAAGCTTATTCTATTTATGAGCAAAAGAAAGGTGTCCTATTATTGGGATGCTGGGCGCATGCACGCCGTAAATTTGAAGAAAGTCTTGCCGAGGACAAAGCCGGGGCTAAATATGCGTTGGCACAAATCGGCAAACTCTATCAAGTGGAAACAATGGCTGACGAACAAGGCTTGGATGATGAACAACGAGTGGAACTACGTAAACGTTTAGCTTACCCTATTATGGTCGTCTTTGAAAAATGGATCGTCAATCACTATCCTAAAGTATTGCCCAAAGGCAGAATGGGTAGAGCCTTATCGTATACTTACTCAATTTTCCACCGTTTGTCACGCTATCATCTTGATGGTCGTTATAAAATAGATAATAATCTGGCTGAAAATGCTATCAGACCTCTGGCATTAGGTCGTAAAAACTATTTGTTCTGCGGCAATCATGATGCAGCCGAAAATGCAGCTGTCATATACTCTTTGCTGGGTTGCTGCAAAGCTGCAGATGTAAATCCAAGAGAATGGTTGACGGATGTACTTACAAAGATACCTGAATACAATAATGACTACTCCTTAGATTTAGCTGACCTTTTACCCCATAATTGGAAGAATTCATAGAATACCGGGAATTGTCCATAAATTCCATAGACAATAGGAATGTCTCGTTTTAATTAATATACTTACGTGATGTAGTAGGCCGAATGCTTACAAACCAATCATTATATTCTTGAGTTATATCTATTTGTTTAACCTCAATTTGCTCTAGTATTTTTGTCACCATCATTTCACGGGGTAATTTTGTGATAGAAACATTTCTTCCTTGTTCTATATTTGGTTTAAAATCTCTTTTAATGTTGTTGTAACTGTTATTACTTGCGTTTTGTGCAGGATTAATAACGGCCTTCGTATCAGAATACACTTCAGCATCCTCGTTTAAATACGGCTGGTTATCTATTGAATAAATCCTTAGTCTAGTAATATCGGAACATCCTTTATCTATTACGATTCCCATTTCTAAGAAGTAATTGAGTAGCGAATTAAAATGCTCTTTATGATTCTCCGAATTGGAAATTTTTATCAAACAGAACAATCCATTGCCACTAACAGATAATCCAGCATACTGAATGAATTTTGAAAATGATAGTTTTTGCTTAAGCAATTCAAAATTATTGATATGTGGATTGTCTTTTCCGTCAATATCAATACAGATAAAACCGGAATGCTCAATTATTTTCTTTGCTTTGCGTTCTCCAAATATCCCACTCATTGTTACAGCCGGTAAATTCGATTTTGCTTGTCGAATGTCATCCTTACTAATACTATTTCTTATTGCTTCGATTTGATTGGCTAATCCTAAATCACCCATCAACCAATTCCAAATAGTTATTTTTTTATCGGAATAATTAGTTTTAAAATTTTCAAAAAATGAAACGTAAGTATTTCTCATGGATTATTTATTAAAAGTGTCCGCAATAAGTTTATCTATATCTCCTGAATGCTCAGTATTGGTTTTTATTTTTGAGCAATACACCCAAGTAGCATTGTTTGTGGCTTTTCGTTTTAATGTGAATCCTAAGACTTTTTCTAGTCGTCTAGAAAACTCCCTTCCACTTACTGGAATATAATTGTCCTCTTTACAGAAATCTTTATAAGAAGTATACAAATGCTTTAATACAACATAATTGTCATTTGACTTCTCATATCCGAACTCCTCTAAAAACAATGAAACTGAGTCACTTTCTTTTTGAATATTTTCAAGAGCTTGTTGTGCTTTACCGGAATGTGTAAAAGTCTTATTCGCTAATAATCTTTTTAATCCGTCTATGATTAAATTGAAGATTCCACTTAGCTCCGACGATATTATTTTTTTAGCAAGCTCAGGATCCTTTTGGTCTTCTGTTATCGTAACATCAAAAGTCAGATAAATAAAACGCCTGTAATATGCATGTGACTGTTCAATATTTTTAGGCAATGAATTAGCATTAAACATGAATTTACAGTAATCTCTTAGTTCAAATGGCTTACCATAAGGAGACCTGGCATCTATAGGTTCTCCACTAATCAACTTCTTAATTGTATCAGCATCATGACCTTTACTTCCTATTTCGCTGGAATAGTTGAGTAACTTATTAGTTAATTCTGCTCGATTATAACCATTTGGTTCACAAAGCTTAGAAAGCGAGAAAGTGGATATATTATCATTACCCAAAAGGGCAGATATTATATCGTATAAAACACTTTTCCCGTTGCTACCTGTGCCTACTAATACAAGACATTTCTCTAGTTTTAAATCTTTAGTAAGAACATATCCTAAGTATTCGAATAGAAGTAACTGTTCATTTTTACCTGGTAAAACCTCATTTAGGAACTTTATAAATTTTGGAGCTTTTGCCTTTGGATCATATTCAAAGGGTAATTGATATTTGAAAAAGTCAAGACTGCTAAACTGTTTTAATCCTTGCTCTTTTTCAGATATATGAAAAGTGCCATTCTGTAAGTTTATTTTCACGACAGAACTATCTTGTTCTACGATTGGTATTTTACAGGCAAATGAAAATTGTTTATAAAAAGATTCTAATAAGCTGACATTTAAGGAATCATATTTATTATAACCTGCCCTAATAAATACTTGTGAAAAAAAGGCCAATCCTAAATCTATATCAAGAACTTTCCAAAATTCACCATTGAAATAATATGGATAGTGGTTGTCAACTCCTAGATCAATACCTAGACTTTCTGCTTCCTGAGCAAGACATTCTGTGATTATGGTATTTCGTATGTGACTTTTGGGTGTTAGTTTTTTTAATTCTTCAATAATAGCATCATTTTCTTCTCCAGGAGTTTCTTTTAGTTGTTCTAATAATCTTCGAACTTTATCCTCTTTGGTTGTTCCTGCGTGATATAACAGAGAAAATTCAAGTTTTGGGATGTTATCTAAAATCTGTTTTAAGTATTTATCATTTATCACCTCAGTACACATCTTTGAGGTGCGATTTATCTGGTAATCTTCCATGTTATTTTACATTTTCATTGTTTTATCTTTTATCAATAGATAATTAGTTGATAACAAGTTGTATGTATTTGATTGAAATGAGGGAAGTGAGTTAAGTGAATAAATAATTAGAAAAATATATTTTAATTATTTTATTAAAAAAGTAGTTCACTTAACTCACTAACTTAACTTTCTACTTCCTCTTCCACCTAGTACTTTGTAGTATTACTCCACCAATATTTTCACATACAGGACAAGTATTTTTGTCTTTAGATGAGATACCCTTTCCTGAAGCGGTTGTGTTACAGTTAGTACAAAATGCCGTCGAACAGTGGCGACAGAATCTCTGGGTTGAACCTGATGACTTGCAGGTTTTACATCTTTGTCTAATCATAATTATTGATTTAAAATATTAAGAATTAACAGCTCTTTTGAGCTGATTGAATTACGCTTTCTAGAGCCTCATTTTTATTTGCTCGTGGCGTTGTAATTTGGTTTTTGCTCCAGACTTCAATTTCCTCTTTATAGAAGAGTAATCTGTTACTGACTCTATGAAAATCGATTTTCCTGGATGAAACCAGTTTGTACAGTCTTGATTTAGACATAGGAATGCCTTTCTGTACAAGAAACTGTCTAGCTTCTTCACTAGTCATTGCAATCATTTTAATAAGTTTAAAAGTTTATAAAAACACTCTTCGGCCGAGGAGAATGGAAGTTTCTTGATTAATTCTAACTATTCAGGTTCTTAGTCATAACTTTTAAGCATAGATGAAAAAAGGAACGAGAAAAGTAGTAGAAGTATTCTCCCAACATATATATCCTTAATATTTTCTATTTATCAATTTAAAATTGCTTTCAATACCTGTTTGAAAAATGATTCAATAGTCTTTTGAAAATATATGCAGAATGATAATTGTTTGAATTGCAGTTGGCGGTGTTTTTCAATATGGAAACCAGTTGGTATTTAAAATTAAGTTCTTTCAAGATTGAAAAAGAATAGCTTATTTATAAGGGGAAATTTACAATTCAGAAATTTGGACCTGAATACGAGCTGTTTGTGTTATGAAGATTAGGTTTTCTAGGTGTGGAAGTATTTTGGGACTAGATCTATTACATTTCAATTAAAATTGTGATATCTATTTAATTGTCTTAACCTTTCTGTAATGAGTATTAAAAAGAATATGACCATATTTTAACTTGGAAAATAAGGTAGTTTCTACTGTGTAAAGCCTATTATGCAATTACTGGGGGAAGAAATTATTCCAAATAAAGATGTACATTCTAATATAAAATGAAAAAGGTCGCCAAAATTGACGACCTTTTATAGTATGTAACGAAAGGGAATGTTAATAAAAATTATTCAAAAAATCCCCTTACTGCTCTTTCGATATCTGAATACTCCTTGTTGTAATGAACCCATCCAGAAGTTATGCCACGCCTTATATGATTAACTTGTTGGTAATCTTCGTAAGAATGTGCATTCATAACCTGACCACCAATAATCTCCTGGTTTCCTGAATAAAAGTTAATTCCTTGCTTTGATAAGCTATTTCTTAGCTCTGAGTGCCTATTATTAACTATTTCGCTAAACTCAGAAAGATTATCACATCCATTCATTTGATTTATTAATTCATCTATTATCGTTCTCATGTTATTCTATTTTGAAAATTCAACCATATTAAGAGGGATTTTAATATTATCACCTCTACCACAATATTTACTACAATAAAGATCTGGATTACCATCAGGATCATACACCATGTATCCATTTAGCATGTCTACCCTTACAGTTGAATAATTCTCGGACTCTTCCTCTCGCAGATCATGGACCTTCGATAAAAACTCATTAACAACTAATGAGCTAGCCATCATGTTAACGCTTATAACGGCAGGACTTTCTACCTGAACATCTTTTATATATTTCTCTTTTTTTCTTTCTTCAAAATATTCAGGGTCAAATTTAGCTGTTAGGGCAGATCTCAATTCTTCTTCTGTATATACGCCTCTTGACAAAAGAGAAGAACCTCCTGGCTGTATGTAATGAGATGTTCCAGCAATGTGTTCAACTCCTCCTTTACCATCGGCTTTTAATGATACACCTACATCAAAATATGGTAATATATAAAAACTGGATATTTGATTTAACAAATGCCTTGCATCTATACTATCGACGCATCCGAAAATAAAATCTGAATCAGCTATTTTCCTAACAATCGAAATGTCTGAGTATATATCCTTATCAATTATCTCAACTTTTGTTTTTAACCCAAAATTCTTTATCGCCTTTCTAGTCATCTCAACTTTAGAAAGTTCATTAGTTGCATCTTCAATTGTTGAGTTTAAAATTCGATTCAAATTTTTCACTTCTATTCTGTCGGGATCTATAATTAGAATTCGACCTATACCAAGACGCACTAATTGTTCGACTACAATACTTCCAGTACCAGAGCATCCAATCACTGCTACAGACATACTTCTTAGTTGATTGATTGTACCTTCACCAAATGCTTGAATATTTCTAATGTTATACTCTTCTACATCCTCATCGTTTTCTTGATTACTCCAAGTTTGAATAACATCTCCAATTACTGAGATTTTATCTAATTCTTTTATTGTGTTGTCCTCGTTAAAAACACGACCAAATATTTCTCCAGAAGGAAGCATAATGCAACTAGAATGAATATTGGCATCGTCAATCCATCCAAACAACGATGGGAATAAATCTCCATCAGAACGATCATCCTGAACTGAGAAGAATTTACCTCCACCTGGATGACTATGAATTTTTAAAATGCTAAAACCTTGCTTTGCAGCCTTTTCTATAAACGGCTGGATATAACTAGTTGGCCATGAAAGCAAATCATCTTCTCTGATTGTGCAGATATCATGTGGAATAGGTATAATTTCATGAACTAAAATCCTAGTTTGTCTTTCAGAAACGAACCTACCGCATAATGCAATAGCTACGGCCTCCTTATTATCGCCTGGGAATAAATGCTTCTGAAGCATTTTATAATCCCTTCCTGAAATAGATAAATTATACTGCATGACGCATAGGATTTAGTTCACGTTCTAACCAATTTTGCACTAAGGATACATGAGTCGATAAATCATCAACACCAGCTCTCCACGGGTTTTGCGGTGTTCTGTGCCTAGACCATCTCTGAAAAGAAAGACCATCTATCTTTGTATTTGTTAATGCATTAATCCTGCTGCCATTTTGTTTTGCTAGCCCAGGATGGAAGTAGACCATGTCTAATTGTGTAACCGGATATCCATTTTCGATTTTTATGGCAACTCTAACCTTTGCATAATTGTATCCTGCTGGGATTAAGTAATCATGGATAAACAACCATTGGGATCTACCTTGTAAAACCGTCTCCCAAGGAAGGTTTAAGGTTTTAAGAAACTCCTCATCTTCTTCAGGAAGAGGGAACTGCCTTCGCAGTTCTCCCTCTGTCTGATCCAATGGTAATGTCATAAACTTTTCTATTCCAGGCGAAGTCAAATCAACTACATCATCATAGCCAATTTGTTTAATTGCACCACCTTTTAATCGTTGATTTAACATCCAACGGTTATAAGGCGTTTTTCCAGCTAATTGCAGTAATTCTTTTCCTGTTATAGTCTGTTCATTAATAACATACTTATCCCTATCAATTTTAATTTTGTAACGACAGCCATAAGGTACTTTCATATTGCTTTTTGAGTACTCTTCAATATCAATAGGTTGGTTTTCCTTCTCTCCTTCCGTCTGATCAAGTGGGAGCGTAAGGAATTTTTCAATACCGGGTTTAGTTAAATCCACCGTTTCATCGTATTCTATTTTATTAATAGAACCTCCTTTTAAACGTTGATTTACTAGCCATCTAGTATGTGGCATTTTGCCGGCGAGCTCCAAAATCTCTTTGCCAGTGATAACAGACTGATCTATTACATATTTTTCACGATCAATCTTAACTTTATACCTACACCCTTTAGGTATAGCTTTATTCTCTTTCGAGTAAATTTCTATGTCTATAATTTCTAATAGCATAACTTATTATTTTTTAAAATGTTCTTTAAACTATTTGCTCTCCCCTATCGATAATTGTGCGTAACAATTCCATTATAAATCCACAATGGTGTTTTTATTCCCTTTAGATTAACACTATAGCAGCTCTGAGAAACTAAAGTAGACTTGTGTAGTTTTTAAAAAAATAGTA
Source organism: uncultured Saccharicrinis sp. (assembly GCA_963665705.1). GTDB lineage: Bacteria > Bacteroidota > Bacteroidia > Bacteroidales > Marinilabiliaceae > Saccharicrinis. The sequence goes on along the minus strand of OY762448.1, from coordinate 5,725,369 downwards.
AGTTTGCTGTGCGAAATAAACTTAGTGATCAAGAGTACCAATCTCGATTACTTTTTTAAAATACAAGCCGGATTGTTTTTCAGTTTGGCTTTTATTTTTCTTTTCGGACTCCTTTAAATGGTTTACCATCCGATTTTACATCCATAAAACGTCCTGTATTAGAATCTCTTTTTACATAACGATCCGTTTTAGGATTGTAAGTTTGGCTTCTGTCCTTGACAGCTCCAATTCTTTTTCCATCTCCGTATGGTTTATTTGTAGCCATATTTTTTATCTTTCTAATTAAACATGATACAAATTTAAATAATCTAAATATATCAAGCAAGAATTTTGGTAATAATTTTAATTTATCAAGCGTTAATTTTGATATATTTAATTATTTAACTATTTTTGCAGTATATAAGTAAAACACTATGAATACATTGGGAGAAATTTTAAAAGCTACAAGATTAAAACTGAATAAGAAATTAAGAGAAGTCGAAGAAATGACAGGAATATCTAATGCTTATCTAAGTCAATTAGAAAATGATAAAATTAAAAGTCCTTCTGCAAATACCCTTTATAAGCTTGCTTCTGCATATAATATTGAAATAGATGAACTTCTCTATGCTGCAGGTATTATCGAAAATAGGAGGTCAAAATCAAATTCAGATATCGTAGAAAAATTTGCTTTTCATGCAGAAGGCTTGTCCGAGCATCAACAAGAAGAAGTGATTGACTTTATAAAATACCTAAAATTTAAAAAAGGAAATTCGTAAAAAAAATAGTTTTAATTCTTTTAATTATATTTTTTTGATATATTTAGATTTTAAATATAATTTTGCGGCCAAATTTTAGCAATAAAATTTTTTGACTATTATCAAGAATAGTATAAATCAAAATCAAAAACATGTACTTCGCCACTGACATTTCATCTCAATTTAAAGATGTTTATATTATGATGCTCGACTCAATTATAAATGAAGAAAATCATAACTATAATGGCATCATTAAAATAATCATTGATGAATCAAAGCAACTTGCTGAGTCGAAAGACTTTTATCAAGTTAGCAATGAGAGATTTGAGATTGTGAGTTTGTTCGCTCAAAATACTGATCTATTAAATGAAGTGGATTCAGACAATCTTAGTTCTAAAGATTTTATAAGATTGAGAGACTATTTAATGAATGTAAGCCCTATTGCCTAAGTAAATGAGTCCAGAGTTAGTTTCTTTACATATTTGCCAATTATCTAGAGCAATAGAAAGGTCGAAAACAAATAAATATTCAGACAAAAGAAAACAAGATTATCATACCCAACTTAGTAAATTAGTTGAGGAAATCTGTAAGTTAGATTTAAATCTATTGAAAACAAATGAGCAAAAAGCACTGAAGTTTGTATTAGATTTCTGTTTTCATAGTATTGAATTTCTTGACAATAGTACCTTAGTGAACATACCACATGAAACTGTTTTCTGTTTGGAGAATGCACTTAATGAATGGCACGGTTCAGATGAATATATAATAGTTACATCTTTACAAAACAATCTTAATTCATTTAGTTTTAATCCGACATTAGCTCTTAATCAAAATTACTATGATATAATTTCTATTTGGTTTGGGATTGATTTTAAACATAGGATGATTCAAATAAATCTACCCAAATATTTATCTCAGGACTATCTTGCTAATGTTGTCTTATACCACGAATTAGGTCATTTCATAGATTTTAAATATAAAATTATTAGTCGACTCGCTTCATCTAAAGGACTTTCTGAGAAAGAGGCCAATCACTACCAAGAGTTCTTTTCTGATATTTTTGCTGCTCAATTTGTTGGAAAAGGTTCCAATTATTATTTGAACTATATTGCTCATGGTAAAGGAGATTCTGCTTCTCATCCCGCAACTTCGAGAAGAATTGAGATTGTTAAAGATTTTCTAAATGGAGTAAAAGACAACGACATTCTTAATGAAATAAAAGAAGCAACAAAGGATTCTACAAAAAAGAAATTAACTGTAGTTGAAAATACTCTGTCAGATGTTGATTTTAAAAACTTCATTCCTGCTGAAATTGCCTCAAATAATGAATTACATATGCTGTTTGAAACAGGTTGGAATTTATGGATAAATGATATAAAAGAGTTTGAGGACAAAGGGATTTCGAAGAGCAATAAATATACGATTATAAATAATTTAATTGAAAAATCAATTAGCAACTTTAAGGTAACGGAGGAATGGGGTAAATGTATTTAACAAGAGAAAACATTAAAGAATTATATAAAGATAACTCTATAACAATCCGCCCTTTGTTATCGGAATCTCAATTCGGAGAGATTTCGTTAGATCTTCGTCTTGGAACTGATTTTCTTGTTTCCTTCCAAGGAAGAGAAGCTTTTATTGATGCGACTGGTGATACGGCAGATAGACCAATAAGTAGCTTTTTTCAAGAAACAAAGCGATTAGTTGGTGAAACAATTCTGCTACACCCTCATCAAACGGTATTGTGTTCAACTTTAGAGTACATTAAAATACCTAATGATATTTTTTTAGTTCTTTCTACTAGAAGCTCATATAGTCGGTTGGGTTTAACTGTTGCATCTATTGTACAACCAGGATACTGTGGTTGCTTATCTCTTGAACTTACGAATAACAATAATAATCCTATTAAGATCCGCGTTGGATCAACAATTGTGCAAGCTCGCTTTTTTAAACTGGAAAATTCTACCGATTATTTTAATACGGAAAGAAAGTATTCATGTCAAGTAAGGCCAATGGCTTCCAAAGCAAATTCAGATAAAGAATTATTGTTGTTAAAAAGCCTATTCTAAACAATTTATGTAGAGTTTGTAGACTGACTTCAATTGCTTGTGCTGCTGAATTGTTTTGCTCTAATTGATATTGAGGATAAATTTTCATTAAGAATTTAGCAGGTAAATTTTTTGAAATAGTTCTGTTGCCAAGAAATATGGTATCCGTCTCCGCGTCGCCCCTCAAAAAAAGCCCCATCAAATTGATTCGTTATTTTGATGTGGCGTTTTTTATTATTGATCCGCCCACCTATCAGGAAGCAAGTTGCGTAATTGTTCATTTGTCATTGTTGGACTTTCTGCTAAACGCTGCATAACATCCTTGAAGTAGGAAAATGTATTTATATTATTCAATCTACATGATATAGCTAGAGAATAAAGTGTAGCTGTTCTGGTGGCCCCTGCATTAGAACCACAAAAAAGTGAATTACGACGACTAAGGCTGATATAGCGCATAGGTCGTTCAATTATATTATTATCCAGATCGTATTCGGTAGATATGATGATGTTGTATATGGACTCTAGTTCATTCAGGCAGTAAGCTGCAGCTTTAGTTAATATGTGGTTAGGCAATACCCCGGAATCTCTTTCTATGTCTCTGAGTTTATTTTCTAACTTCTTGTATACTTTTAGGGAAGCCTCTTTCCATTTTTCTTTTGGCTTTTTCTTACGGATGATATAAAATTGATTGTATAGATCAATAACTTCTTGTGCTTCGGGTTGCTCCTGAATTTCTATAAATTTTCTTTTGCAGTGTTGAACACAACCTAAGCGTATTGCCTTGGGATAATCCCATCCCTCTAATACTTTGTAAGAACTATATCCGTCAGTCTGTACCACACCTTTATAATCCCTAGGTAGATAATCCGTGAACACCGTCTTGCTTCGTGAACCATTTTCATAAATGAACTGTATTAAATTGTTTTGGTGAGAAAAAGCACTCCAAAAGTAGCCCTTGCGACTTCCTTTGTCACCACCTAATATCGTATGGTAGGTTTCGTCAAAATGAATATAGGAATCAGCTAAAATAGCATTTTTGAGTACTGGCATTAATCTATCAAGTAACCCTGCTGATTTTTCAATTAATCCATGAGTGGTTGCCTTAGGCATGTCAATGCCCATCTCATTTAGGTATTTATTGATGCGTTCAACTGGCAAGCTATACACATATCTTTGTTGAATAAGGTGTGCCAGTAACGAGCTGTCAAAATTAGAATTCATGAAAGGAGTCATAGGGGCTCTGCCCTCGAAAAAATCATCACCCATTCTATATTTTTTACAGCGGTAAATATGTTTGATAAGACGAGGTGGAATATACTCATATCTTATCACATCGCGGTAAAACAGGTAAACAGCAGCCTTTTCGTCAAAGCTAGCATCGGACGGCATAACTTCTTCTACAAGCTCTTCGATATTATCGTATACTTTTCTTTTGGCTCCATTATTACCTCTTTGTTTGGGAGTGGGAGCTTTAGGTGTATTCGCAGGTACAGGTGTTGTATTCTTTCGTTTTTCGGTCTTTTTAGGAAGGTTAATATTCGCAAAGCGCTTCAGATGTGCGCTATCTTTATCCTTCTCTAAGATAGCCTCCTTTAGGGCTGTTAGCTCTTTAGATTGCTCTTCTATGGTTTTTGTTAAAGAAACAATTGTAACTGTTAATTCTGAAACCTGCTGCTGTAATAATATGGCTAACTCCCTGTCTGTCATGGCATAAAGATACGAAAATAGTGCGATTTTACCATGAAAAATTCGCACTATTTTCGTCTTTTGTCACTATGTATTAGAGTGTTAACTGGGCTTTTATCCGTAATTCATTAGAACTACTTTTGTGCTTTACGCAATTTACCATTTTGTCTAAAATATCCTGTTCAAGCTCAGTAAAAGCACCGTCTCTTAACTGTTGTGGAAGTGTATAACATCCTAATTCCAGTTTCTTGTTATAAAGAACAAATCCTTCTCTTTGCCATCTTAGTACCTTGATAGATTTTCGAGTCCTGCCAATGAAGACATAACCATCACCATTGAGCGCATTCATATTTCCTGAAGTTTTTACCAGGTGATAAAGTGAATGAATTCCTTTTCGCATATCAACGGGTTCGTGAAAAAAGTAAAAACGTGTATCCTCTGTGAAATTAAAAACCATAATGTATCCTTTGATGTGAAAAATAAGGATACAAAGCTTCAAAGTTTTATCACATAAAACTATACGTTATCGTGGAGACGCTTACGAAATATGGGTAAATGAATCTTAATTTGTAATAGTATAGTTCTATACATTATATTTGAAAATGCTATAACTCATCGAACATATCACTGCGCTTCGTATTTCTTTTTGTTTTGTTCTTGCTTTTTGAATTTTTCTTCTAGAATTTTCGTTTTTGATTCAAAAGTCCATGCCTTAGTTTTTTCTACTAATTCTTCAAGTTCAGCCAAATGACTATAGTAGTCATTAAAATGAGCTTTATAAGGAGATTCTATTAGATCTTCTACAACCTGCCCGATTTTTTCATAAATTTCAAATAGAATGTCAACTTTAACAAAGTCAAGGTCTTTAATGGAAGATGTAGCTTCTTGATTTGTGGATGAGTTTTTCGAGTTTAAGGCTACTTTCCACTGGCCATGGGCAATCTTATTTCTAATTTTACTTGGTTTAACAACATAATTCTGAACCAGCCTATGTAATGTTTGTTTCTTATTATAAAACTCCCCACTATTATTATTAATGCGCTTAAATGCCAACTCTAGACATTTGCTCCACTTTTCTTCAAGATTATTCTGAGTGTCATTATTTTGAGCGCTAGGATATTTAAAAGTGATCTGTTTTATTTCATCTGCATTGAAACCATGAGGAGTGTGAATCATCTTTAAAAAGCAAGTTTCTGCAAAAGCAGAATATAAAAGCGCAAAGTTTTTTGTTAAAATTGGGAGGTAGTCTTTCTGTTTGTTTTTGATAGTTAAATTAATAAGTCTTTTTAATTTCTTTCGACTTGTTCTTAATTCTCTAACATTATCTACCGAAGCCCTATAGATTTCTATCATACTGAAAAGTTTTCAAGGCTTATAATGCGCACCAAGGTGCGCATTACAAGCCCGGAGTTGAACCGGGTTCCCCATAAATGGTGTTTTAACCTTACATAAACTACAAGTCCGATTCAAAGTTATTAAAATTTATTTTTTGTCCTAGAATTGATGTATATCAGTCTTGGCGTATAAAGAGAAATATTAATTTTTTTACTGTGTTTTGGCATTTACTAGTTGTAGAATATTCACATACAATTTGCATACAAAAGGAGAGAACAGATGATAAAAGATGAAAACCGAAATGGAATATTTGTGACGAAATATCTTGAAATGCAATCAATCTGGGGACAAGATGTTACTAGATGATAAAAGATGAAAACTGAATCATTACGACTCATAATCAGGTGGTCCCTGGTTCGAGCCCAGGTGGGCCCACTACATAAAGCCACTTTCAGTCAATCTGTTAGTGGCTTTTTTCGTTTAAAACACAAACTACTTCAAAATAAAAAATCAGTTGATCCAATAACAGAGGTAACGAAATAGAAAAACAACTTCCAATACTGTTAAATAAGAATAATCTTTTCGTTTGATTTATCTACACACCGATACTAGGACTATTTATACATAATTATAGAGCTCTAACTACAGGGGTTTACTTATTGGTTTAAAATAACTATATTATATACCAATCAAGATATGTACTAGTTGTATTTTTCTTTAAAAGTATATAACCTCTAAATATTAATACTATGCCTATATACATGGATCGCCACAACCTACCAGGAGTTACGGCTCAAGATGTAGCTGAGGCACATCAAAAAGATTTAGAAATTCAACATATATATGGATGCCGTGCATTAACTTATTGGTTTGATGAAGAAAGACAAACAGCTTTTTGTTTAATAGAAGCCCCAAACAAAGAAGCTGTTTCTGAAATGCATAAAAATGCACATGGATTAGTTCCTCATCAGGTTATTGAAGTCAATAGTCAGATAGTGGAATCTTTTCTAGGCAGAATGGAAGATCCTAAAATATTAAAGGAAGACAAGAATGTTTTTCTTAATGAATCAGCATTTAGAGTAATATTATCCATTCATATTAAATACTCTAAAAAAGATCAAATACTATCAATTCAAAACAATTCCATTGAATCTCAAAAGCACTATAGTTTATTACAAAACAAACTAACCCAATTTGGCGGAGGTAAATTAGTTGAAGATGAAAATAAAAATTTATTATGCTCCTTTTCTTCTGCAAAACAAGCCACCCTTTATGCTATGGAAATTCGTAAATCACTACTTAATGAAGATAATTATACCCAAAATCATATAAAAATTGGTATTAGCTCAGGTAGTCCAATTGAGAATAGTAATGATTTCTTTGGAGAAACCACCAACATTGCCAATAACTTATGTTTTATCTCTTTTCATAATAAAATAATGATATCCACAGAAGTTGCAGATCATTACCATAAAGAGGGATTTAATATTAATAACAACTCACCCGAAATAAAAGTACTGACACAACAGGAAGAATCTTTTATAAATCGTCTTCTATTTAAAATGAATGCATCCCTAAATACTCAAGGTTTTACCGTTGATGATTTAGCAAAAGAAATAGGAGTTAGTAAATCACAGTTATACAGAAGAATTGTTGCTATAACACAGATTTCACCTAATGATCTTGTCAAAGAATTCAAACTTTCTGTTGCCTTACAACTCATGAATCAAAAAAATAAAAATATTTCAGAGATTGCTTTTGAAACAGGCTTCAGTAGTCCTTCATATTTTTCAAAATGTTTTAAAAAAAGATACGGCACGATTCCTTCCATCTATATTGAAACGATATCTCAATAGTTTTTACTCTTATAAAATACACTTCATTAGATAATGAACCAGAATTACCAGTCTTTGATTTAAATTTAATAGTCCGCCCTATATTTTTGCATTTATATTGCAAATTAAAAGACATTAACATGCGTAATTCTATTTTAAATCTAGAACATTCTATAATTGATGAATTCAAAAATCAATTAAGAGGAAAACTGGTTATACAAGACGATGAAGAATACGAAAAATCACGGAAGGTATATAACGCCATGATAGACAAAAAACCTGGCATGATTGCTTATTGTCAGGATGTAACAGATGTAAAAAATGCAGTGAATTTTGCCCGTGAGAACAATTTACTCCTGGCTGTACGAGGTGGAGGGCACAATGGTGGTGGCCTAGGTATTTGTGATGATGGTTTGGTTATTGATTTATCAAATATAAAAAATGTTAGGGTAGACACTACTGATAATACAGTTCGGGTAGGCGGTGGAAACTTATGGGGGGAAGTTGATCATGTAACTCATTCATACGGATTAGCTGTTCCTGCAGGGATTATTTCAACTACAGGAGTAGGAGGATTAACTTTGGGTGGCGGTGTTGGATACCTTAGTAGAAAATTTGGATTGACAATAGACAATCTACTGGAAGCTGATATGGTATTGGCTGATGGCAGTTTAGTAACCACCAATAAGGATAATTATCCGGATCTTTTTTGGGCCATCCATGGAGGTGGAGGAAATTATGGTATTGTTACATCATTTAAATTTCAGGCACATCCATTAACAACAATTATTGGAGGTCCAACACTATGGCCTATTGAACAAGTCGAAGAAATTATGGAGTGGTATGATCACTTTATCCATAATGCTCCAGAGGATCTAAATGGATTTATTGCCACTATGATTATTCCAGGAGACCCGTTTCCTCCTTCATTGCATATGAAACAGTTTTGCGGAATTGTATGGTGCTATACAGGTGATAAGGATAAATTCGAAACTCTTTTCCAAGAGGTAAGAGATAAAAATCCAATTTTTGAGGGTGTTGGAGAAATGCCATACCCAGCGATACAAACTCTATTTGATGGTTTATTACCTCCTGGTTTACAGTTTTATTGGAGAGGAGATTATTTTAACGATTTAGGGAATGAAATTAGAGCAGCTCACTTATCATTTGGTTCTAATATTCCAACTCCATTATCTCAAATGCACATGTATCCTTTAAGTGGCGCAGCAAGCAGAGTAGGAAATACTGATACTCCCTGGGCTTATAGAAATTCTAAATATGCTGGTGTTATTGTAGGCATAGATCCAGATCCTGCAAACGCAGAAAAAATTACAACATGGTGCAAATCTTACTGGGAAGCATTGCACCCCTATTCAGCAGGAGGATCCTATTCTAATTTTATGATGGAAGAAGGTCAGGAGCGAGTGCAAGCCTGCTACCAACACAACTATGAAAGACTTGTTGAAATTAAAGGAAAGTATGATCCTGAAAACTTATTTAGAGTAAATCAAAATATCAGAGCTAAATAAATGATGAGAAAATATGTGTAAGTGATAATAGTAGAATGTTTATTAATTATAATTTCTTAGTTATGAAAATTGCAAAAGAAGATGTACCGGTAAGAATTGATTCACCTGCAGCTATAGCAAGACAAAAAACAGGTTTTGGTGATTCAACCGGATATGGAAAAATGGCAGGTGAATTTTTCACACTTTCGAAAGGTACAGATATTTCACCTTTACTGGAAGGCTTAAAAGAAGACATGTGTCAATCACCACACTGGGGTTATATATTAAATGGAAGTGTTACTATTGTATACAGCGATAAATCAACAGAAACAGATGTAACAGGTGATTTATTTTACTGGCCCCCTGGTCATACAGTAATTGCAAATGAGGATTCAAATATTATCCTATTTAGCCCTCAGGAAGAACATTGCCATGTTGTTGAACACATTATGGATAAAATGGGTGTACACCACGAATAAAAACTTATAACCATTAAATACGTGAAATCATATTAATTCAATAATGAAAGTCAAATTAAATTTATAGAGGTCAGTAGATAATTACTTATATTTGCCACCAGTAAAAATAAGGGATACATGGAATTATTCAAAGGACAAAATGCTCTAGAGTTTGCTGATCGTTTCCATACGGATGATGATTGCCTGGAATATTTGGCCAACATTAAGTGACACCAAGGTTTTAAGTGCGTTAAATGTGGGCATCAAGGCTACCAGCAGCGCAAGCATCACGGAAGAATCTGCAACAAGTGTGCTCATATTGAGTCAGCTACCGCTAACACACTCTTTCACAAAGTGAAATTTGGAGTACGCAAAGCCTTTTACATTTGCTTTGAGATGTCAACCTCAACCAAGAGTTTGTCTGCAAGCTATATGTCAGAACGTATTGGAGTGACTGAAAAAACAGCACGACTGTTCATGCATAAAGTTAGGGAAGCGATGCAATCAAGCGGAAACAACCCGATGGATGGAAATGTACATATCGACGAGTTTGTGGTAGGAGGCAAAGAAGAAGGTAAGGTTGGTCGCAGTTACCACAGCAAGAAAAAGAAAGCGGTATGTGCTGTTGAGCTTACCGATGATGGGAAAGTAAAACGTATGTACTCGATGAAAATCAACAATTACTCATCGAAAGAACTTAAAAGGCTTTTTGATGCTCATATATCCCAAGATGCCAGTGTGACCACTGATTGTTGGAGAGGTTATCGCCCTTTGATGAAGGATTACAACATAGAACAGATTGAAAGCATGGGAGGCATGAATTTTAAAGCCTTACATACAATGATACACCAAGTGAAGTCGTGGATTAGAACAACCTATTCTTGGGTTAGCGAATGGCATATAGATAAATATTTTAATGAGTTTTGCTACAGGATTAACCGATCACAAATGAAAGATAACATCTTTAACAACTTAATGTACCGTATGGTGGAAGCTGACAAAATTAATCAGAAAGATTTAGTAGGTGCTTAACTACTGACCTCTATAAATTTATTAAACCGGATTTTGTAAAGCTATACGAGATCTGGTTTTTTTATCAAATACAGCAACTCATACGCTACATTGTCATATATATAGATACATACAAAGTCATTATGACACACTCTCCTTTTTAAACCACACTCACTACCCACATACACATCTTGCCTATTTCACTGACTAACAAAACATAACCACAAAACATCATACTCAGTTAAAAAATGTGGTATATGATTTGGAAACTTCCCAGTTAATTAAGAAATTTTATACTCAAATGGTTTTCTAAACTATATAGATAATACACTTATGAAAGGAAATTTTAATAACATAATAAACTCAAATCAACCAGTATTGGTTGATTTCTTTGCCGAATGGTGTGGCCCTTGCAAAGTACAGGGTCCAATACTAAAAGATGTTGCTCAGGAAATCCGTGGCAAAGCAAAAATCATAAAGATAGATGTGGATAAAAATCCTGAAATTGCTAATAGATTTCAAATAAGAGGAGTGCCCACATTAGCCATTTTTAAAAATGGACAAACAGTGTGGAAACAATCTGGTGTTGTTGATAAAATAAATCTAATATCTGTAATAAATAGTCATCTTTAAATACTAAAAAATACCCCTGTCAAAATAAATCGACAGGGGTCATAAATGTATATATTTCAGCATTTTAACCTAACAATAAAGTTGAATATGCTTTTGCATTAACTTTTATATCATCAAGGGAAGGCTCTTGACTGGCTCCATGAAAACTATGTGTTGGTAGTAATTCACAGCCACAATATTGAAAAGTAACATACAATGATTTTAACAACTCGTCAACAGTTACCAATGTTTCATAAGATTCCTTAGTTCCACCTGTAGAAACAGCAAAACCAATTTTTTTGCCTTTCATTTTATCACCTCCCGGACCAAATGCCCAACCAAAAGCAAGCACTTCATCAATATACTTTTTTAACGCAAAAGGAACGTTAAACCAATGCATTGGAAATTGAAAAATTATTTCATCAAATTTGGTCAATAACTCTTGTTCTGCGGCAATATCAAAATCAAGATTTGGATATTTTTCATACAATAAATGAATTGTAATTCCTTCTGAATGGTTTGTTAATTCGTCGATCCAATTTTTATTAACAACTGATTCTTTAATGCTAGGATGTGTTACTATTACTAATTTTGCCATGTTATTTAAATTTAAAATATTTTTAGGTCAAAATTATTATGTATACGAAAACATTAGTTATCATTTTGCACTATATCTTATCAATTTTTGAATTTATCCCTGTACTCTACTGGGGATAATCCTTCGAGCGATTTAAAAAACCGCGTAAAATTTGAAGGTGCTGAAAAATTAAACTGATGGCTTATTTCTGATATACTTGAACTTGAGGACAGCAATTCGTTTTTACATGCAAGCAACAACTCATTCCTTATCACCAAATTAGCATTTTTTCCATATAATTTTAATGAAAGTGTATTTAATCGATTACGTGTTACACCCATTAATGATGCATAATCTGTAACTGTACGTGTATAACTTACATGACTTTTTAACATACTCCTAAATCGAATAATTTCAGAATCTATTTCAAGATTTCTATCTAGGTTATAATGATCAGAATACTGCCGGTTTATTTCGAGTAGAAGCTGATACAAATAGGAAGACAATATTACATTACTGTCACTTTTTAAATTTGAAAATTCTTGAATAACTTTCCCCAATATAGGACAGTAAACAGTTGATAAATTCTCCTCTACAGGCAAAATTGGCTTATTGTTTTTATATCCAAAATAATGAAGTCTATACAGAAATGATGTATCTTTTAATACATTTTCAAAAACATCTTCATCAAAAAATACCACATATGAATCCTTATTAAATTCAACATCCCAGGTTCTGGATAATAGTGGAGGAAGCAACACGATATTTGTACCGGACAGCTCAAAAATTTCATCTTCAACTTTAATCGAACCATTTACGCAATCAAAAAAGTAAATTTCATAAAAGGAAGTAGTGTGAATTTCTTTTAGGGCAGTACTAAGACATTGAATTTCTTTAATACTCAAGCAATCGATAAGAAGTTCTGTATTATACTTGTTTCTATTAAATTGGAAATTTCTCATCTTTTTGATAACGCCTTGATACGAAATTAATCCATACCAAAGTACGATTATAAACTTTTTGTGAAATACTTAATAGAACAAAAATAAATACATTGAGTTTAAATTCTCAATGTATTTATAATATTATTGATTAAGAATAACTTTTAATTATTTCGGTATATTAATTTCCCCATATTTAATGGTGCAAAATCACCAATTCTAATATCACAGTCCCTAATCTGAACATCTGTGGCATTATCAATATAAAAAGCTGATGTTTTTGCTTCTACCAAACCAACTCCTACACAAGGTCTGCGATCATATATGCCTCCCTTATAATCTGTTACTCTATTTAATACTACAGAAACTCCATCAAATAAAATATGATTGATTTTATCCTTTGATTCAGCACTAACATACACTCCATTTTCTGAACGACATTGAATATTCCTGAATACAATATCATTTACTTGTCCTACCCTACCTTCTTTTGCTCCCTCAGGGAATCTCCAACTTGCATCTTTATGATTTATATTTGCTCTTCGGTAAGCTGTTACATAGATAGGCTCCGATTTCCCCCACCATACATCGCTAAAGAATTTACTTTCAACAATAATATTTGTAAAGAGAACATTTTGAACTACACCCTCATCTCTGTTCTGAATACCAATACCTCTATTACTTGCCAAAATAGTACAATTACTTACGGTTACATTTTGGATAGTGTCCATATTTTCTGAACCAATTTTTAGAGCACATGATCTTGAACTCATTAAACAGTTTGTAACTACAATATTTTCGCAATTACCATATTCTTCAAACTCACGTCTATTTTTTAAACAAATACTATCATCTCCACTTTGAATATGACAATTACTAATTCTGATATTTTTACTGTGATCCAGGTCAATTCCGTCACTATTTCTAATTTGCAGACTATTATCAATGGTAACACCTGTAATAACACCGTCATTGCAACCAATCAAATGCACAGTCCAATAAGCAGAATGCCTGAAAGTAACATTTTCAATTCTTAAGTTATGCACATTTACAAGCGTTAAAACATGTGGACGAGGATCTTTAACATTAAAAGGAAGTAACTCATAGGCATCGCCTTGTTCCTCTCCCATAAATTCAAATCCATTTCCATCAATAACGCCTAACCCAGTGATCGATACATCATGAAGATCTTTACCTCCAATCCAAATTGTTCCCTCACCCGGATTTTCTCTAAATGCACTTTCGGTGTAAACAGCTGTATCTGGGTTTGCCAATAAGGTTGCTCCACCCTCAACACGTAATTCCATTTTAGATGTTAAATCAAAAGGTCCGGTTACAAAAACTCCCTCATTTGGAACAATTACCTTACCACCACCAGCTTGAGTACAAGCTTCGATGGTTTTTTTTATTGCCAAAGCATTATCTGTAACTCCATCAGCAACTGCGCCATAATCAATAATATTAAATACCTTATCTGTATTTTTATTTACCTGACAACTCAACAAACAGATAACTGTGAGTGACAACAAAACTACTTTTAGATTTTTCATTTGATTTCTATTTAATTATTTTCTTCTTATATCAAGCTACCCTTTCCATCATACAATAGAACTGTTATCTCATATTATAAAATCCTTTCACCTTCCTTCCTTCAACCCTTTTACCTTCTGCCTTATAATAAATTGCTTGGCGGAAAACCAAACTGCTTTTTAAAACACCTGCTGAAATAATATGGATCATTAAATCCAACCATATCAGACACTTCAGATACATTATTTCTTTTTGTTTTAAGTAATTGAACTGCTTTTTTCAATCGAATGGTTCTAATAAATTCATTTGGAGATAAATCAGTTAAATCTTTAATTCTGCGATAAAGTGTAGATGAACTAATACCCAATTCAGAACATAGAAAGTTACCTGCTAAATTGGCATCACTAATATTTTCTTCAATAATTGAAGTTAGTTTATTCATGAACTCTTCATCAATAGGCGAATGTGTTAATACATCCACATTACTCTCAACATCACCAGAAAACTTTTCTTTAAGATCAACTCTGGTTTTAATAATATTTTCAATTCTCGTTTTTAACAAGGAAGGATCAAAAGGTTTAGTTAAGTATCCATCTGCACCCAACTTATAGCCTTTAATTTGATTTTCATTATCAGATAAGGCTGTCAACAAAACCACAGGTATATGACTAATTCTTTCATCATTTTTTAATGTTTTACAGAATTCAAAACCATCCATAACAGGCATCATCACATCTGCAATACATACGATTGGATTTATTTGACGGCAGATTTGCAATCCCTCTTCTCCATTTTCTGCCTTATAAACTTTATAGTAATCAGAAAGATAATCAGCAATATATTCTCTCAACTCCTGATTGTCATCTATAATTAAGATTTTTTCTCTAAGCTCAGTTGCAGTCGTTATTTTCTTCACATTAGTTGCTATAGGAGCAACCGAAGCTGTGGATTTTAATTCATAATCAAAGATTTCATTTTCCTCATAAAACTCTTTGTCGATAGGTATTTCGATAGTAAATACACTTCCCTTACCAGGAGTACTATTTAGCTTAACATTTGCTTTGTGAATCTTAACTAAAGAATTCACCAAAGATAAACCAATCCCACTTCCAGTATTTTCACCTTTTGTATCTTCAACCTGATAGAAACGTGTAAATATTTTTTTCTGACTCTGCTCCGGAATACCAATACCATCATCACTTACTTCAATATGTAATTTTCGTAATCCATTTTCAGTTGAATTTACACCGATAAATAAATCTACATTTCCATATTTATGAGTAAACTTAATGGCATTTGACAACAGGTTATATAAAATTTTATCATATTTATCTGCATCAATCCATCCTAAAATCTCATCATTTTCACATATAAAATTATAATTGATTTTCTTTTCTCTAACCAATCCCTCGAACGAATGAAAAATATTTTGCGAATATAAAAGAATGTCTGTTTTGGAGACCTTAAGCTTAAGTTCTCCATTTTGTGCTTTTCTAAAATCTAAAAGCTGATTTACCAGATTATAAAGTCGGTTTGAATTTTGAAGAATCAATCCGATTCGACTCTTTTGATAATCGGTATTTAAACCCTCTTCGGCCAATTGCTTTGCCGGACCAATAATCAAGGAGATTGGTGTTCTAAGTTCATGCGAAATATTAGTGAAAAATCGGAGTTTTTCATGATTCAATTTATCCTCTCTTTCACGATGCACTTTTTCCATCAATAACTCCTGTTTTAACATCAGACTCTTTCTCAACTGACGATAAACAAGAAAAATTGTTATTCCCAGAAAACTCAAGATTAAGACTATAGCTTTATATGTCAACCAAAACGGAGGATTAATTTTTATTTTATACGAAGAAATATCACTCCAGTATCCACTGCTATTAGCAGCCCTAATTTTAAAAGTATAATCTCGGGGATATAAGTTAGTATATTGAATATTAGTGGAATTATTATCAACAGTTATCCACTCCTCATCAAATCCCTCTAACATATATTCATACTTATTTAATCGAACATTAGCATACGAAGGAGAAGAAAAGGACAATGAAAAATTTCTGTTCACATACTCTAGCTCAAGCTCTCTTGAATAATTAATATCTTCTTTTAATACAACCAGCCCCTTAATAGTATCTCCTGGCATCACTGTTTTATTCTGGACTTTAAATTCACTAATAAAGGGAGGATCTGTTTGCAAATTATCCTTTAGCTCATTAATTGCAAAGTAAATTATTTCATCCTTTCCGGTAATATAAAAAACTGAATTATTAAATAATAAAAATCCTTTATTACTAAAGATATCCAATCGGTTACCACTACCAACATCATAAGTATTTAAACTATTATCAACCGGGTTAAACCTCCCAACCTGTCCATTATTAAAATTAAACCACAGTATACCATCCTTATCCTTAATAATGTCAGTAATCCAATTTCGCCTTAATTCCGAGGGGGTTTTAACTTGTATAAAATCATCTATATCCGAAGAATAATAGTTTAATCCCATCCTGGTTGAAACCCAAATTTTGCCAGAGTCATCAATACAAATAGCCTTTGCGCTATTATTTGTTAATCCCTCAATTTCACCATCTTTAGAAATATATAACTTTGTTTTTTGAGTAACCGGATCATATGTTATCACACCATTTTCAGTAGCAAACCATATTTTTCCATTTTTTGATGATGAGATTTGATTAATTTCAATATTGGGATAAAGGTCTTTAAGTTTAGAATCTACCTTTAAAGTTTTAGGATTTAATATTACAGCTCCACTTCCATGAGCTCCCACAACAATATTACCATTTGCTAACTTATGAAAGGCAAATACCGGAACTGCCTTAAAACCTACATCCAGCACTCTGGAAGTATTTAAAAGATAATTATATACTAATATTTTTCCAGACCATAATCCACAATAAAATACTTTACCATCAGGAGTATAAATACCAGATATATCTTTATGCCGTCTCTCAATAACTTTAAAACGGTTTTTATCTTTTAAAAAAAGCCCACTATTATGAGTCGCAACAATTAATTTGTTGTCATAGGTTTGACCGTAATCAGATATCCTTGGAATTTTTCCATCTACAACCAATTCAAAAGTATTTATTGTTTTGAACTGATTTCGGAAAGGATCATATTTATCCAACCCATTATCCGTACCAATCCAAAGCAATCCTGAATTGTCAAAATACAAAGCAGAAACTGCATTATCAACAAGAGAGGTTTTCTCTGACCTTTTTGAATAATACCATTCAAATTTACCTTTGGCAATATCTTCTAATCTGTTGCAAACGATTATTCCACCAATTGTACCAAGCCAATATTTCCCATCCGGACCTTTTGTAATACAAACAAAATATGGCCCTATTGTTTCTCTGAATGTAGAGTCATGAATAAGCTGCAGTTCAAAAACATCATCTTCTTTATTCCATTTAAACAAACCTTCTCTTGTTCCAATAAAAATATCTGATTTATCATCTTCAAAAATAAAATTCACATACGGATTAATAATATTTAAATCAGGAACAGACAACGTATAATAATCTATATCAGAAATATCTCCATCTTTAGTTAATTTTATTTTAGATATTCCTCCTGTATCAAAACTCCCAATCCAAATATGTCCGTTTATATCTTCAAAGATTGATTTCACATATACAAATCCATCTAGATCAACCTTCGTAAACTCTTCTTTATTTGGATCATAAAGACAAAGCCCACTATCTTTTGTTCCAATCCATAGCCTTTTATATCTATCAATATATATTGCTCTAATCTCTGAATCAGGAATAGATCTTGGATTATTTTTATCATGAAGAAATGTTGTAAACTGATGGCTTCTCAAATTATACTTAGTTAACCCTCCTCTTGTACCAATCCACATAACATCAGTATCCTCATCAATCACCAATGCTGTGATATCATCATTGAGAATTTTATTTCTTTGTTTATAACTACTTAAATAAGATGTAAATCTTTGACCATCGAAACTGTTTAATCCCTTAAATGTACCTAACCAAAGAAACCCTTGTTTGTCCTGAACAATATGACGAACTGAGTTATGCGACAGACCATTTTCTCTGCTATAATGCTCCAACTTAATATCTTCCGCATTAACGAAAGTAGATATTAACAATGTTAGTATTAAAAAAATTCTGCCGTTCATCTTCATATTTACGTGATTTTACTTTTAATCTAACCTTAAAAGTATTGAATATAAAGTAAAGTCTGGGTGTTTAAGAGTAAATATCATGGAACATCCTGATACATTTTTTCTTTAGTTCAAATCAAACTTATTTTAAATTTTAATATAGATTCGTTTTTTATGTAACACATAACCTAACAACCAACATATTAACATAAATACTAACGCTGTAATTAAAGATCCCAATGCACCCGGAGCTATACTTTGAAATATTTTTTCACTCACCCACTCAAAGGCATCAAGGCCATTCCCAACAGGAATCAACCTTAAAACAACATAAAACAACTCTGAAAAAAGGTATATAAACAATGGATTTTTGCCAAATACATCGAAAAATGCAATACCGGCTTTTACTTTCTTTAATTCTATAAAATAGATAAGAACAGCCATAATGGAAAGATCCAATCCTACAGTATAAAGCACAAAAGGACTAGTCCACAACTTTTTACTCATCGGAAAAATCAAGTCCCACCATAATGCCAGGGAAGTCATTGCAAAACCTATCATTAACAGTTTGGCAATTCCTTCAAAAGACTTTCCTTTTTTCTGGATAAATACACCTGCAATATATCCCAAAACAACATTAACAATTGCAGGTAGGGTACTCAATATACCTTCAGGATCAAAAGGAATACTATCCCTTTTATAGATATGACCAAAACCTAAAATTGACAGATCAAACTTAGAAGCTGCATTTGTTGCCATTTCCAATTTAGCACCAGGCTCTCCGAACAAATAAAGTATTGCCCAATAACCTAATAAAATAATTGCCGAAATGATTAAAGCTGCTTTTTCTGACAGGTAATAAAAAATAACTGACGCAAAGAAATAACAAAGAGCAATCCTTTGAAGTACTCCCATTATCCGGGTTTCTGATATTGGTTTAAGCATCATTCCACCACTTTCTCCAATCTTAAAAAACGGGAACCAATACATTAAATATCCCAGTAAGAAAATTATGATGGTACGTTTAATAATCTTAATCCAGACATCTTTTGCCGGAGCCTGTTTCATTTTAACCATTGAAAAGCTCATTGAATTTCCTACAGCAAATAAAAATGATGGAAATACCAAATCGGCTAAAGTAAAGCCAAACCATTGAGCATGTATTAAATATCCATATATTTTAGCTCCTGTTCCGGGCGTATTTACTAAAATCATCAAAGCTATGGTTAGCCCTCTAAAGACATCCAACGATAAAAAACGTTCTGCTTTTCTTTTAACAACTTCTGCCATATCAATAATTGTAATCTATCTGAGGTTGAATATTAGTCAATGGAATTATTTTATCTCTGTATTTCTTGTATAATTCAACTGCTATTTCTGTTGATTTTCCTATTGGATTAACAGGGAATTCATTATTGGAAACTACCCAATTCCATTCCCATTGTTTAATCTCTTCATCAAAAGCTTTCTGATCGAATTTTTGCCAGTCTTTACGAACCTGATCAAAGAACTTTTCCCATCGTGGTTTATAAAAATCATTGAACAATCCACTCCACTGACGACAACTATATTCGTGCAACCTGTTATCGGCATCACCCCAAAGGGTAATTAAATCACGGGCATTTTGCTCATATAAATCTTTTTCTTCAGTTGTAAATCCACATGAACGGGCATCGGTTAACCAAGGCCCCAACATAAAATCTTTTTGGGTAGCCAACAAGCGATCCATATCCTCAATTAATTCAATGAACTCCTTACTGTACTGCTCAAATTTTTGTTTATCGTTGTTATTATAAGCTACTGTAATCTGCTGCTGTAGAGGCAATGCATAATTTGCCAATACCTGTCTTGTAACATCTACTAAATCGTAAAGAAAACCATCGTATTGGTCGCTACCATCTATCGATTTAATGAATAAGTCCCATGCTGGCAGTAAATCTTCAGGGGCGTAATTCATCTTGGTACGAGCCCATCGTCTATAACCCTCAAAAGTAGGACGGGACACTATAATTGATTCTGCACCATCCCTGATTACTTTACCATTGTATACTGTTTGAACCAGGATATTCCAGGCATCCTCCAAATCTTGAGTAGTTTTTCCATACCTGTTTCTAATGTAGTCCTTCAACCAGGCATCAAGATCAATGGGTGTATCTCTCCAGGTATTATCAGTCATCAATTCATATAAAACCGGATTTTGCTCTATGGCTTCCATTGTAAGGCCAATCCCCTTTAGCTGGCCGGATTTTTCATCATGTAAGGCTTTAGCCGGATTATGAGCTACGTTTTCAATTCGCCCAAACATACTGATGTTACCTCCAAAATTATGAAGCATATTCCATATCCATTGCTTTCCATAGAATGCCTCTGTACGTTTCCAAACAGGCTCAATCTCTGACGCTAAATCAAGAATGATCATTCTATCATTAGGAATAGTATCTAACAGACCTTTAATTTGAGGTGATTTCCAAAAGTCACGATGACTATAAAATAACCATCCCTGCATCACCCAAACTGCTTTGGGATCAGCAGACTTCATTCCTTCAAATACTTTTTTACTAAGCTCCGATAAATATTCAGGGTCATCCGTTGGAGGTTCATTTTCATTAAAAGTATCTGCAGAGTACAAATGGTCAGTTCCATAAACTTCAGACTGAACTTCAAGGAATTTCTTACCTAATTCGGCAAATAAAGGATCATCGGCATCAAGAATATAAGTATCCTCAAAATCGTTACCCCAATTGGTTTGTTTTAGTTTTGCATTAGGGAAATACTTTTTGAAAGAAGCTGGTACATGACCTGTAAACGCGGGTAACACAGGTTTCATACCCAATTCGCGTTCACGCTGAAGTATTTTAATTTGTAATTCCTTGTGACTTTCTTTCCAGCTTTTTGGAAGCGGGCCTCCCCAACCATCCAGATTTCCCATCCAGAACCATGAAAAATACGCAGGACCACTGAAGAAAGGATCCAAATCCTCATCGGTAAATCCATACGAACGATATACCTGATCCCAGATGTATTCTTCGCCGGTAATGGCCAACGGCATATTGATGCCATGCAAAGCCATCCAGTCAATTTCTTTCTCCCAGCGTTCCCAGTCCCACCAGCTCATACTGTAGTTAAAAGTACAGTAGTTTAAATAATAGCGGTATTCATAAGGTGTCTTTTTATGAATCTTTTCTTTAACAACCGGAAGTACATCTGGTAAATTTAAATTGGTACCATTCCAGGTAATCTGGCAATTACCATATTCTTTTAAATAGTAGTACAGAGCAGAAGCCACCGAAACCCCATTAGTTCCCCTCAGTACAATTTTATTATCTACAGATTCTATCTCAAACCAATCCACACTATCCTTTATACCTATTTCTGTAACAAAGTGATGTGCATGATTTGGGATAATCCGCTGAATCAAATGATCAGCCGGAGACTTTGCTTTACCCACACTCGATTTAGTAGTACAGCCCACAACTACACTACAAAACATCAATATCGATATTTGATATAAAATACTCCTCATGTTCATCATTTTTTATTTTACTATTGTTATTTTCTCAACCGGGTAATCAATATTGTAATCCAAAACATTTTTCAAGGCGAACTGAGCTTGTGAACCACAATTCTCAAGCTTAGTATTTCGCACATCTAATTTTTCTACATCATCAAACACAAACGCCGGACGAAAATCCTTATCCTCAAGCTTTAAAATGATATTTTTAAATTCAAGTCCTTTAACGTGTCGAACATAAAAACCCCAAGCCGGAAGCTCCCCAAACATCGAAAACTCAGGATATTTTTTTATCTGTTCCGGAACGCGATCCAAATCACTTAAAGGAACATAAGCCATTCCTTTAGTCGCTCTTCCCGGAAAGGTTATCGTTACATTTTCGATTGTTACATTTTCGATTTCATGACCAGGGATTCCTGCAATAGATGATGGAAATGGATTGTGGAAGAAATCAACTTCCGGTCCACGTAAATCATAATCTATATCAGGACGACCAAAAGGAACCTCAACCTGCATATCTGAAATATGGATATTTCTGACAATCCCCGGTTTCTCTCCTCCCCGATGTCCTAACCTGATAAATATGGCATTGCCGGTGTTTTTAGCTACAATATTCTTCACTTTAATATTTTCGATTACGGCTCCATCCACCGATTCAATGGCTATTGCTGACCGGAAAGTATCGAACACCTTAATATTTTCGATGGTTACATTTTTAAATCCCCCAAACGAACCTGTTCCAAACTTAACCGCACTGGCACTGCTCCTTACGGTACAATTGGCAATATAAATACTATCGTTACACGATTCTGGATGATATGATTTCAAACAGATACCATCATCAGCAGCATTAATATTACAGTTTGTGATTTTTACATTTTTACAATCGGTAATATCCATTCCATCATTATTCCAATAGGCTCGATTAATAATAGTAAGATGATCCAAAATCATGTTTTTACATAAATCGAACGACAGTCCCCAGTTGGCACTGTTGGTTAAGGTTACGTCTTTGATTTCTATATTTTTTGACTGCAGAAAACGAAATAATTTAGGACGAACCAATTCGCTGGGACGCATCCTCCTGTAATTGTAGTTTTTATCAACCAACACTCCGGCATGATGCAAGCTATCTCCATTTAAAGCCAGCGCTAAACCCTGTCCGTCAATGGTTCCTTGTCCTGTAATTTTTATGTTTGAAGCATCAATAGCTAAAATGAGTCCCAGTTCTGAGTTATCATCTGTTTTAGGGCTTTTGGGAGTTCCTTCTCCTTTAACTTTAAAGTAATCATACGGACTGGTACTACCGAGTAATAAAGCACCTGCTTCAAGATACAATTCTACATTGCTTTTTAACTGTATGCTTCCGGTTAAAAATTTACCTGAAGGAATAATAACTTTGCCTCCCCCTTTTTTATTTGCTTTGTCGATTGCCTGTTGAATGGCCTTTGTATTTAAAGTAACTCCATCAGCAACAGCCCCAAAATCCTTAATGTTATATGATTTTCCATAAACCGTTTGAGCAAAAATCAAACTCAAAACCAATACTATTGTTTGTAATATCTTCATTTTCTATAAAATTTAGATGAAAGACAAAAGGCTTTGCTCTTTCAACTCAACACTTCATTCTTTAACCTTTAACCTTTGCACTTTAACCTTGATCCTTTATCCTTTTAACTTCCCTATATCTCTTTATCCGACAATGAAGGAGGCAATAATTCCGTTCCCCATTTACCCGAAGGTTTTGATCCCATTATTATTGTCAGCGATCCTCCTTTAACAATATCACTATGCTCAATAAATGCCTTTGTATAATCAACACCATTTAATTGTACAGATTGGATATATTTATTTTGTTCTGAAAGATTCTTTGCTTCTATGATAAAATCATTTCCATTCTCCTGATGGATTGTTGTTTTCTTAAAGTACGGGGCATTAATTAGATAGTACGACTGACCAGCGTTTGGATATAAGCCAATCATATGAAAAGCCAGCCATGAAGACATCGCTCCGGAATCATCATTTCCGGGGATTCCGCTTGCGCTGGTGTTGTAATTGTTATCAATGATTTGATGAATTCGTTCGTTACTTAAATCCGGCCGACCGATCCAATGATACAAATTCGGACTCAAAAAAGAAGGTTCATTGGCAACGTTGTATAATCCTTTGTCAAACAGGGTATTTAATCGTTTTTGAAAAGCCTCTTTACCCCCTGACAATTCCACTAATTTAGCTACATCATGAGGTACAGATAAAGAATATTCCCACGAACTGGCTTCATAAAAGAAACCACACCACCAACACACGCAAATTGGCCAATCCTGCATTACAGGTGTGTAAGGCACATAACTTATCCTGCCATATTTTGCATTGCACTGAATACTATCTACCCAGTTTCCATGAGCATCCTTAGGCATAATAAATCCCCGTGAACCATGATCTTCAATATTTCGCCATAAATTTTGCCAATTATCCGACTGTTTAATAAATCTCCAGTACTCACCCCTTCGTTTTATTGCCTTAGCAACTATGGCTAAACAGTAATCATTATAAGCATATTCAAGCGTTCGGTTGCCTGCACGCACATAATCCGTAGAAACATATCCCAAACTATTATAATCAGTTAATCCTCCACGACCTTCTTTTTCTTCATTATCCCCCGGAGGAACCGTTGCATCTTTTAACATAGCCTCCAGAGCCACTTTGTATTTTATCCCCTGTAATCCTTTTACAAAAGCATCGGCAATAACAACTTCGCCATTAGATCCTCCTTGAGTTCTTCCATTGGAATTACCACTTCGGGCATCTGGCATATAGCCATCTCGTTTATAAATTTGAAGCATGGCATTTATAATATCTACCTGACGAGAAGGATTTAATAATGAAATTAGTGGACTTGAAGAACGATAAGTATCCCAAATAGCGTAGAAGTCATCATAATAAGGAGTATTATTTTCCCATAAAGGATTTTCCCCCGTTCTGTCCACTGGCATTAGCATAGTATGATACAATGCTGTATAAAACATAGTCTTCAATTCAGAATTGGCATCTTTATCTACATCAACCCTATTAAAAATTGCTTCCCATTTTTCCTGTGTTTCATGAAGAGTCTGATCAAAATTCCAATGAGATATTTCCTGATCTATATTTGCCCTTGCTTTTAATGCACTTAAAAAGGAGATACCAATCTTCATTTGAAGATCATCTCCTGCGTTATCAAAGGCAAGCAAAGCCCCGGTTTTTTCACCTGTGTCAACCTGAATCTTCTGTCCAGGGAAAATTTCATCTCCCTTCCATGTGGATAATTTTGTAAAAGGTTGATCAAAAACGGCAGAAAAGTACACTGTGTATGCTGCCCCATTATTCCATCCCCCTCTGATCCTACTATAACCACGAACTTCAGTATCTGATACAATTTCAATCTCAGAACTAACAAACTGCTGAGCTTCTCTGGCATCCGGGTTTGGTATTGCAGATTCACCCAGAAACTTGCCCAGGTCAATTTTAACGGCCTTAGGTTTTCCTGCTTTGTAAGCAAAATGATAAAATGCAGCACGATCAGAAGTTGTAATTTGTGTTTGTATACCCCATTTTTGAAGCAATACACTATAATAACCCAGTTCCACTTGCTCTTCAGCCTTAATTGATTCTTGATCTATAGATTGTAAATCACCAGAAAAAGGCATCACTGAAATATTACCGTACTTTGGACCTCCGCCTGTTCCGCTTACATGAACCTGACTAAAACCATATATCTTTTTTTGAGGATCTGACGAATAACCACTATTAGATCCAACATTATTATCAGGACCTGGCTTCACCATTCCATAAGGACAAGATGGGCCAATAAAAACATTACCCAAACCCTCTGAACCAATCAGAGGATCAACGTATTTATGATTTTGAGAATAAAGAGATATTGGCAAGGTTAGTAAAACCGCCCACAATATGCTGATATATAAGAACCTGTTTGTCATATTATAATATGGCTACTTTTTAGATTAAAAATCATTTATCACCACAAACTCAAAGTCACAAAGAATTTTTAAAAAAAATTTTAATTAAACGCTGTGCCTTTGATTCTGTGGTTAATATAAACCAGGCTGTAAATTAATTCTATTACATCATTCGTTAGGATACGCACGGCAGCAAAGATAAATTGACCAAGCTGTAAATCAGTCCTCCCCTTTTGGGGGAGTTAGAGGGGGCTCCTGACCGCTTTAGGGTTAACTTTTTCAATGTTACGATTGGCATCAAACTTTAAACTATCAATACATAGTTGACGCAATACATACTCTTCACCTTGTGGAAAGATGCGGTGATATAATAGATAGTCCTGTCCATTTTCATTAAACACAGTATGATGCCCCGGACCATAGGTGGTACTATCTGCAGTAGTTGTAAGTATTGGGCTATTAACACCTTCAGTAAATGGCCCCATTGGAGAATCTCCAACTGCATATCCAATTTTATAAGTTGCATCTATCGCTTTTCCATCTGAAAACATTAAATAATACTTTCCGAAACGCTTGATCATATGTGGTGCTTCAAAATAATGAGGAGGTGTAACATCTATGGGATTTCCATCAAAAGAAACCATATCTGAATTTAGCTTAACAGCCATGCATATACCATTTACCCAATTAAATCCTGATCCCCAATAAAGATAGGCCTGACCGTCATCATCGATAAAACAATCTGCATCAATATTATGCACCTTCGGAAAATCGCCTTTTGCAACTAATGGCGTATTATCGCTCTTGGCATTTTTCCATGGTCCCAGTGGACTATCAGCAACTCCTACCCAGACTTCACTTCCTACTGAAACGTACATGTAGTACTTTCCATTGGGAGCTTTTCGAACTGCTGGAGCCCAAACCATTGAACTGTTTGAGCTATCACTGGTACAATCCCGTTTTGTTGGCCAGTTAATATGATGACGAGTAAATTTTAAAAAGTCTGTTGTTGAAAAAACAGCTAATTCATCTCCACCCCATGGATCTATTGTGGCATAGATATAAAAAGTATCCTCCTCTTTAACAATACAAGGATCGGCAAAATAACCATCCATTATAGGATTGCTTATTAATTTTACCTCTTCAGATTTAGATTGTTTCTTAGGAGATGTACATGCTATAGTAATCAACACTATTAACACTAAAAATTTAATATTTTGCTTCATCTCATTTAGTTTATTATTCACCTTTATTGGACCTTTATTTATTTGCTTCTAAATTCCAGAGGGCTAAAAAAGCCCCCCGGATCACCATTTACAACTTCTAATAATAAAAGCTTTTCTTTAAAAATACTATTTCTTTTGGACAGCCCATTGCTTATTGGGTTCCTTACCCATATTTAAAATAAGTGTTCCCCCGTTTTCCATATCACTTTGTGAAATATGCCAGCTATTAAGTTCTTTACCTTTCCAGTTGGCTGATTGTATATATATGTTTTGAGCTGAATTGTTTTTGGCTTCAATTATTAATTCTTTTCCTGAATAATAGGAAGGATTCAGTTTTATCCTAATCGTACTAAAAGTAGGACTACTTAATTCTATTTTGGGCTCAAGTGAGCATCCACCCTTCATAGAGAACATTCCCATTTTTAACAATACAGCCAAAGATCCCATTAATCCCTGATCCTCATCTCCATTATAACCTCTGGAAGTTTTGATCCCCTCATATACATCATCTACAACTTTACGCGACCAATACTGTGTTAACCAAGGTTTGTTTAAATAATTAAAAACAAAAGCTGTTTGAATAGATGGTTGATTTCCATAATTAATTGGAATTCGACTATATTCCGGATGCGTTTCTCGATCATGCGATGTTCCTGCTGTAAAACCTAATTTTTGAGCTTCTAAAAATGATTGATTCAGCTTATCTGCAGCCTTTTCTGATCCATTCATTAATTGAGCTAAGCCATTTAAATCATGTGGTACAAACCACGTATTTTGTGCAGCGTTAGCTTCTATAAAACCATTTTCAATTTGATATGGATCAAAATCCGATTTCCATTCTCCATCCTTATTCTTTGGACGCATCCAACCACTGATTGAATCATACACATTTTTATAATTTTCACTACGCTTTAAAAAATAAGTGGCATCTTCATCATAACCTAATTTAGTTGCCAATTGAGCTAAACTCCAATCTTGATAAGCATACTCTAAAGTTTGACTTACACCATCCTGATGTGAACCATAAATGGTATCTGATAATGGATATGGAACATAATTATCATCTATATAATTCGATAATCCACCACCAATATTTGTGTTATGTTCATAACCGGCCTTTTCCATGATACCACCAGTCATATGATTCTTTTTTAATGCCTTATAAATCTCATCCAAATTACTTGTTATAATACCCTTTTGAATTGCACTCACAAAAAATGGAGTAGATGAAGCGCCAGTCATTACATAAGTGTAATTACCACCTGATGGTCCTCGTGGAATCAAACCTCCATCTTTATAATATTGCATCATAGACTGAGTAAATTCATCCATTATCTCTGGATATACTAATCCCCATAAGGTATTAATAGTCCATTGGGCACCCCAAAATGAATCGGAATTATAGTGATTAAATAATGGCTTCTTATTTTCATCCAGAGGCAGTTGTCCTATTCGGAACTCATCTCCGGTATTATCAGGATAAGCACCGTTAACATCACTTATTGTTCTACGCCCCTGAAGTGCATGCCATAAATCTGTATAAAATCTTCTCTGTTGTTCTTCACTTCCTCCTTCAATTTCTATTCTTGATAGCAGGCTATTCCATTCTTGATGTGAATCATCCACTACTTTTTCAAAATCCCAATCCGGAAGTTCCTCTTGTAAGTTAATTTCTGCATTTTGAACAGAAGTATATGAAATAGCCATTTTTACCATTAGTTGGCTATCGTTAATTTTATCAAAATAAATCAGGTAATTTCCTGTATCTGAATCTCGTTTAATGTCTTTTATAGGTTGATTAAAATGTGCAGAAAAATACACGGTACATTCTTTTGGTCGTCTAAATGTAGGTTGGTTAGTAACTTGTCCGGTAATTCGATACGGGTTATCCGATTTCTGAATGGATCCGCCAAGCATTAAGCTAGGTCCTAATTGTCCGTTTAAATTAAATAATATAGCAGCATTATTCCCATTTTGATATTGATAACGATGAAAACCAACTCTTTTTGTTGATGTTAACTCTGCTTTAATATGGTATTTTTCTAAGATTATTTGATGATATCCCGGGTTTACTTTTTCAGTTTGGTGGTTAAATTTTGAAGCATAATTTTTGAAAATATTTTTATTTATAGAATCATACTCAACAGGCATAATAGACGGACCTGATAATTGCCAGGCATGTACATGACTAAATCCTTTTACTGTATCTGTTCCATACCTATACCCACTTCCCCATGCACCGTTCGTTTCAGTATCCGGGCTTAGGTTCACCATCCCAAAAGGTCGCGAGGCTGATGTAAAGTAGAACCATCGTGAATTTTCAGTATCTAGTAATGGATATACTTTTTCTATAAATCCGGCCTCTTGCGTGTTATGCACATTTTTTTCTTTACATGAAGAAAACAAAAAGACGATCATTAAAACACTACAAACCTTAATATTATATATTCTTTTGAAATTCATGAAGCTCTTTCTAATGATTAATGTAATGGTTCATTGTTGATCTTTTGTTCTGATTGAGAAAAAATAAGCAGGCAATTACTCACCTGCCTATATTTTACCAAAAAACTATCTAAAAATTAAATACTAAACCTTCAATACTAATAGTTTGGATTTTGAACAATGCTACCATGGCTATTGTCAATTTCCGTTTGTGGAATTGGTCTTAAAAGGTGTTTTGTTGTTAATGCATTATTTAACGCTGCATGTGGATTGTGAGCCAATGTGCGCTCAATCAGTTTTCCAGTTCTCTTCAAGTCCATCCATCTATTTACTTCACCAGTTAATTCTCGCGCTCTTTCATCAAGAATAAGGTCAAGAGTTACATCTCCTTCAGCAACAGCTGTTGTTAAACCTGCTCTGGTACGTAATGTTGTAAGTCTTGCTGCTGCAGTTGTTGGATCTGAAGCACCAAGGTAAGCTTCAGCTGCAATTAAATAGGCTTCTCCACTACGCATTACGGTCATATCTCTTTCTCCTTGAGACTCTTGATCAGGTTGAGTAAATGTAACATCCGGATCTTCAAATTTTGTAAACATTGGATAATGAACAGTTGTAACACCATCACTTGTTAAGTATTGATCAGGATTAATTACTGCATACGGAACAGCAGCCTTTTCTTCATCAGTCCATGCTTCTTCAGGGAAATAAATTGCTATTTCTCCAGTTAATATCGAACCATCTTCAGAATCTTCTGTAGCATAAATGGTTCTGGTAAATGTTGCATCAGCGCGCTCATCACCATCTTCAAACAATGAATAATAAAATGGAGTAGGCATTGGCCCAAGACCTTTTACTGTTCTTGATAATCCAGGGTAATCGAAAAATCTGAATTTATACATCATATGTTTTGAGTTTCCCCAACCTCTACTTGCCGAATTACTACCAAATAAATAAGCAAAAAACACTTCTGAATTTCTTTGATTATCATAACTTACTAATTCATCAAAAGTAGAAACCAATGCATGATTGGCTATTATTGTTTCTGCTAACGAAGCTGCTTGTGTAAAATCACTACTTGCTGCAAAAGTTTTATATGCTCTGGTAAGTAACACTTTTGAAAGAAGGTGACGAACTGCATCTTTTGACACAATACCATATTCTTCAGGATCTTCATCAACTGCATCTAAAGCAGCCTCTAAATCCGAAACAATTTGTGTGTATACGGCCTCTTCTGTATCACGAACATATTCTGTTTCAGCAGTAGTAACCTGACTTAGTACTAATGGAACTCCGCCAAAATTCTCCACCAAATTAAAATAAGACATCGCTCTGAAAAATTTCACTTCTCCAATTCCAGTTTCTTTCGTATCCTCATCAAGCCCCTGAATATCATCAGCATTACTTATCACTACATTAGCCGCTGCAATAATCTCATATTGATTAGACCAATATTGTGAAACAGTTCCATTTTCTGAGTTGAAATTTACATAGTCATTAATATCATTTGTTCCTGTAACGATATTACCACGGGTAACAATATCAGTACCCAAATCCTCAAGTTGATAATACATATCTGAAGTATAATGAGTCGTATATTCTCTGGATACTTCGTAGACATAGGTTACAAGCTGATCAAAAGTTTCCGTATCGCTAATAGCCGTTTCAACAGTTAATGAAGAATAATTTTCCTCTTCAAGGTAACTATCACATCCGGAAACAAACATTCCGGTTGCAATTAATACACCTAATATTGTTTTATTTATATTGTTTTTCATTTGTTTATAATTTGATTCATATGATCACATGGAACTCGCCAAAAAATAAACATCCTCGTATGTGAGAACCTATTCTCATGGCTCGTTTCATCTGTTCAAAATTTTGTTTTTAATAGTCACAATTGATAATTAAAAGTTTAAGCTCACACCTGCCATAACTGTACGTGACATAAACGCTGCTCCCCATGTATTTCGTCCTGCACTTTCTGGATCCCATCCATCATATGATGTGAAAATAAATGGATTTTGTACAGTTGCATATAATCTTAAAGCATCTATTTTAAATTTATCTAAAACAGTAGAAGGTATTTTATATCCTAAAGTGATATAACCCACTTTTGTATAAGAGATATCCTTATATTTTAATACATGTTGATAATTTCCGCCATTACCTGGTTGATACCAACTATTGATTTGATTTGTTGGAGTCCAATAGTTTACATCGTAGCAGTTAAACATTCTTCCAGGCTCGCTATCCCATGGAAATGAAGCACTATTATGGAAATTACTCATTATTTTATTCCCTTGACTAATAACTAAAGAGAATGAGAAATCCCAGTTTTTATAGTTCATATTATTCGTAATACCTCCAGTCCATTTGGGAGTTACCTGTCCAATTATTTTTTTATCACCATCAGGAGTAATAGCACCATCTCCATCTAAATCTTTCACTTTTACTTGTCCAGGAGTTTGGTCATACTTTGCAGCTTCGTCTGCTTCATCTAATTGCCAAATACCATCGTACACATAATCATAAATAGAACCAATTGATTCTCCTACTTTATGAATTAGGTTTGTACTAGATACGCTAAATATAATTTCATCTATACCTCCATATAATTTATCAATCTTGTTTTTATTGCTAGCAAAATTGAAGTTGGTTGTCCACTTAAAATTACCATTGTCAACATTTACTGTATTGATTCCTATTTCAATACCTTTATTTGTAGATTCTCCTACATTATCATAAGATCCACTATAACCGGTAACAGTTGGAAGAGGAGAATAAAAGATAATTCCAGTGGTTTTCCTATTGTAAACATCTATTGATCCAAACACCTTATTATCTAAAAATCCAAAATCAAAACCTAAGTTCATTTCTGACGTTCTTTCCCAGGTAAGATCTTTGTTTGCCAATCCTGAAACATGTAATGTTGCTGTTGAATTATCTCCAATATTTGTCAAACTACTTTCTAACAATGATTGAGAAGCCAAAGGTCCTAATCCGCCACCTTCACCATTATTACCTGTTTGACCATAACTTAATCTCAATTTTGCATTAGTAAATACATTTTGATTTTGCATAAAATTTTCTTCCATCATCTTCCAGGCAAATGCTGCTGAAGGAAAGAATGCCCATTTATTATCTTCTGCAAGAATTGAAGAACCATCGTAACGACCAGTTAAAGTCATTAAGTATTTATCCATTAAGCTATAACTTAATCTACCAGTATACGATTCCAACGTTTGTTTTTCAGTTTCACTTGAAACAGTATTTATACTACTACCTGCTGATAAATTATAGAAAAGATAGTCATCTGTTGTAAAGTTTCTTACTTGTGTATAATAACCTTCATCACGCTCCATAAACCTTGAAACAACAGCTGTAGCATCTATACTATGCACACCTGTAGTCCATTTGTAATTCAAAATATTATCCCATGTATAAGAGAAATAATTAAAGTTATTTACCTGAGCTCTTCTGTTAGATGCATTTCCACTTACACTTTTTGAGTATAAACCTCTGTACTCACCATATCGTGTAAACTTAATATTAGGTGAAAATTTAGTCGTAAAAGTTACTCCTTTTACTGGAGTCAACTTTAAGGCAAAGTCACCTAACCATTGTAAGTACTTTGTTTCTTTTGTAATATTATCTGCTTCAAATAAAGGATTTGTAATCTGTGTTTCCTTTGCAATTGGATAGTAACGGAGTGAACCATCATCATAATATGGACGACCGATTGGCTTTAATCTATATGCACTTCTGAATGCTTCCCAACTTCCTGTATTCTGAATTCCAACAGTAGTATAATTATTAACACTTACGTTCAACCACTTTGCTAAATCAGATGATAAGCTTCCTCTGATATTATATCTTGTAAAATCCTCACCTTCAAATGTACCATTATCTCTAGTATAACCTAAACCAGCTGAGTATAACGTTTTTTCGTTTCCTCCTGACATATTAACAGTATGGTTGGTTTGGAAACCTTTTCTTAAAAGTAAGTCTACCCAATCCGTGTCCACTCCATTGTCAATATTTTCTAATTCTTCATCACTAAAAACATCCGTTAACACTACATCATTTATAGTATAATCTAAATTTCCTGCTGCATATTCATTACCAACAACTGCATCCTGAACTATTTGAACATATTTATCAGAATTCATCATGGATGGTAAATGATAGGCTTGCTTATAGCCAACATATCCATTATAGGTAATTTTCATTTTACCTTTTTTACCACCTTTAGTTTCAATCAAAATTACACCATTACTACCCCTTGATCCATAAACTGCAGTTGCTGAAGCATCTTTTAAAACATCCATTCTTTCAATGTCTGATGGATTTATAAATGAAATATCGTCAACAAAAATACCATCAACAATAAATAGTGGATTTTGACCTGGATTAAATCCACCTTGCTCAGCTGTTTGATTTGAATTAATCGTACTTGCACCACGAATACGAATATTAAAACCGCCTGAACCTGGCTTGTTATCTGTACGTTGAATAACAACACCTGCAGTTTGGCCTGCAAGTGCAGATACAGCATCTACTTTATTTGCTTGTTCTAATTTACGATGATCAACAGAAGAAACTGACCCGGTTAAATCACTCTTTTTAACCGAACCATATCCTACTGCAACAACCTCATCAAGACCAATCATACTAGGTTGCAAACGAACTTTAATTTTAGTTTTATTTGCATCAATAGCTACTTCTTGTGTTTCATATCCAATAAAGGAAAGAACCAATGTTTTTGCTCCGGTTGAAACATTTAATATAAAATTACCATCAATATCGGTAATTGTACCATTCGTAGTTCCTTTTTCTACAACAGAAACACCAGGCATTGTGTTTCCTTGATCATCTAATACTTTACCGGACAACTGTAGATCTTGTCCCCATGTATTAAATGAATAACCTATTAAAAAGGCTAACATTACTAATTTTAAAGTGAATTTTTTCATTGAATTCCATTTAGATATTTAATCATTCTGATCAAATTTACATTTAGTAACACTTTTTAACCTAGATTATCCATTCAAACACCTAGACAATCAAACCAAAGGGGCTATTAACCTGCATTTTAAGCTATTTTGAATATACAATACATATTGATGAATGATTTGTACAGGTATTAACTCATACCTTTAAAAGACAAACGAAACGTTTTTTAACATTTGATGAAATCTCATTAATGAATAAAATATTATACAGGACTAAAATGATTTAAAGGTTATGCTATTAATCACTTAAATCTGATTTACAGTAAATAGAGCAATCATATTCAATAAAACTGCGCGCTATTAAATTTAAACTTTTCTTGTAAACCAAGGTAAAACTGCAAGTTACCTAGGTAGAAGTGCATGATACGATCCCGAATCACATGTTACCAAGGTAAAACCGCATGTTACCGTCCGGAAACAGATGTTACGGAGGTAGAATTCAATGTTACCGAGGTATAACTGCATGTTACCGTCCGGAATCGGATGTTACGGAGGTATTACCGGATGTTACCGTCCGGAACCACATGTTACTAGCGTAACATGCAATTCTGGGAGAGTTACTTAAAGAATATATTTGAAACTATTCCAAAAAACTGCGATACCAGCATTTTTCTATTCGTATGATTTAAATTATGAACAGACCAAAGCATTTTTCTAACACAAAAAGCTATTATAAGAAGGATTATTCTGTAATTTCAGTTAACTTTCCTTCAACAGCATCAATATTAAAGTGAATTGAGGGTTCACTATAAAGCAAGTATTTAAACGCTTTTATAAATTGATGAAACTGACGATCTATTACACATGAATCAGAGAAACTTAAATCTCTTTTACTTAATTCAGCACTAATAATGGTTTTATACTCCGATATTCTATCTTGTCCTATTTCTTTAATGGCCAGTTCATCTCCATTAATAAGCCTGTAGAAATCAAAAATCATATCAAAACCAGACCATTCATAATTTTTAGCGATACTGATATCATCTTCTCCTGAATAACTTAACAATGAAGCTCCATCAGACGCTAACATAAAATCTGCAAATTCCTGAGGCCAATCCCGCTTTAAAAACCTTAATCTTACCAACTCTTTTAAGTGCCAATTCATTAACTCGTCATAACTATTAGCCTCTAGCACCTCTTTATTCCAAATATCTTTAGCTCCTGATTCCTTTAAATACGAATATTCCTGCTCATAAAGTGGAAACAGCTCATTAAAGCCGGGTACTGAATCTAATTTAACAGTTTCAACCTCCATTAGATCTGAGCTATTAATGGTTAAAACCTTATAAGCAGCAGGATAGCTGGCCAAAGAAGGAACCTGAATATTTACTAAAAAAGATCCGTCTTCATAATTCCTAATTCCTGTATCATTCAAGTGCATATGTCCGGCAAAGTGTAATTGCAAACCTACTTTTGCAAATGATTCAGATATACTTTCATTAGGAATCCTATGCAACTGCATCTTTTTCCCACCAAATAATACTTTCATATCATCAGAAGCACCGTCATAAAAGTCAATCATCGGATAATGACTAAAAGAAACCAGTGTTTTATTCAACCTCTTTGATTCTTGTACTACTTTTTCGACCCACTTAAGTAAATGCTTTTTATAAGCTAATACGTTAGAGTATTCACCACCACTATTCAATTTTGCCTTCCTAAAATCGTTATCCTCATCCGATGGTAAAAACACATTACCATCAATAGCCAACAACCACAGCCCCTCAACTGGCTCTACCAGATAACTTACATCAGGTAACTTTTTTGACAACGAATCTACCTTATAATATCGCTTACTAAAAGACGATTGTACTAATGCTTTATTAAAACTATAATCCTCATATGTATAGGTAGAAAACGGAGATTCCCAATATTTATAATTTTCTTGAGGAAGAAATCCATTGGCACTTAATTGCTCAACAATCTGTTCATATCCTAACTTACGGATATCTGGTGTTACAACTACTGGATTTTCATCTGAAGATTGTGGAGTATACATTCCTGCCTTACTCATGATTGCCTGATTTTTACCGCCTTGCCCAAGGAAATCAGTCTTTCCAGCATCCGTAGTATAAGGACCAACAGGATCGTGATTTCCGGTAATGGCAAAAAACTGTATTCCATAGGCCTTAGTGTAGGACTGAAGCATAGTATTCAATCCACGTATATTGTAGGGTTGGCCATCGTCACTAAAATCACCAGGTAACGCAACAATTTTAATATTTTG
This sequence comes from uncultured Saccharicrinis sp., assembly GCA_963665705.1. Lineage (GTDB taxonomy): Bacteria > Bacteroidota > Bacteroidia > Bacteroidales > Marinilabiliaceae > Saccharicrinis. The sequence goes on along the minus strand of OY762448.1, from coordinate 5,688,561 downwards.
TTTTACAATATCATCCAACGCCGCTCTAAATGCAAAATAGTTTTCGTTAAAAATACGCGTTGAATGAAGCTGTGACTTCATAGTACGAATATTTACATACTTTTGAGTAGCAGGATTAAGCACTCCTTTATAATTACTTCCTTCAAATTCGCCATAGATATCATTCAAATGCACATCGGCAAGAAAAGCAATCTGAATATTAGTTGTTTCTGATTTCTGTTTACAAGATACACCAAAGAATACTAGCAAACTTACCAACAAAACGACTCTGAACTTCTGCAACATAAAATTTACCTTTATGAATTTAACACTCAAGAAGAAAATGGGTTTAAAAAGTAAAGGTTGCTCCCATTACCAGGAGCAACCTTTATTATTTATCTATATCCGCTATACAATAATCATTTTTAATAGATTTTGAATACATGTTTTACAGGAGTAATAACAAATTCAAATTCGTAATCCTGATAAGGAATTCTGTATTCAGGTCGCGGTAATGCACCCCAACTGGTTACACAACCCAATCCCATTTGACGTTGATCAATACAAACAGTAACAAAGTCACTTTTTGAAACCTGAGGGAAATGTCTTTGATCTTTTACTTTACCATCATCTAACGATTCAACAGTATAGTTCAAAGCAGACATTGAAAATGCAGCATCTGATTTAAAGCAAACACCTGCTCCTGAATAATCCACCTGATTCCACCATCTGATATCAGATTTCGTTCCGGTTTCTTGTGGTCTGATATATGAAAATGGCTGACAATCGACTTTTTGTTGGTATAAACCAATAAATTCAGAATCTTTTCTGTCAATATAGTTTTCGCCAGGACCTCTACCATAATATTTAATGTAATCGTAATCATCTGGCATTTCAAGCTTCATACCGAATCTAAACATTTCTGAAACCTCAGCATCTTTTGAAGCTTTTAGCTGTTGTTTTACATTTACAGCGCCTTCGTTGTTCACTACATAAGTCAATTCTAACTGAGCAGAAACTTCCGGCATATCATAAGATGCAAAAACCTCAACCAATCCTTCTTTGTTAACTTCGGCTTTTATTGATTTTAAATCCATTTTAGGATTTTTCCATACAGAATATTTCTCCTGAAGTTTTGCACCAAAATCATTATCTGTAGGTGCTCTCCAGAAATTAGGTTTCAACGCTGCGCCCTCTTGTAAAACAGGTTTACCATTAACAAGGTAACGACATAAGAAACCTGAATATCTATTGAAATCTACCTGGAAGTTTTCTCCTTTAACAATAATGTAATTAAAATCTCTTTCAACAAGAGTTGGTTCTTTAACTTCCTGATTAACGCATTTTTTATTGGCTAATTGTAATGCTGCAAACTCGTAATCTTTAACTGTCAATTGCTGGCGGGCTAATGTTGTTCCGGCACACATTAACTGCTCTCCAGACTTTAATTTATACGCTACATTAACAAAAACCTCTTTAGCTGAGCATTCTTCAGGTAATTGAAGATCTAAATTAATGTTAGCTTTTTGCTGTGGAGCAACATTTAAATCTTTTACGATACCAGTTTTAACAACTTTTCCATCTGCAACCAATTCCCACTCTAAATAAAAGTCAGCTAAATCTCTAAAGAAATATTCATTATAAATTTCAATAGTTCCTTTTGTTAAATCAACCGGAGTTGTCCAGATAGACTGATAATAATACCCAACTTCATAGTAATGAGGATTTGGTTTACGATCCGGACTGATTAATCCATTATCTAAAAAGTTATTGTCAGATGCATCATAAGGATTAAAATCTCCTCCATATCCGTAAATCAATGTTCCGTTTGCATCTTTCCAGTGAATAGACTGATCTACAAAGTCCCAGATAAATCCACCCTGATACATTGGGTACTTACGAATTAAATCCCAGTATTCTTTAAAACCACCTTCAGAGTTACCCATTGCATGTGCATATTCACACTGAATTAAAGGTTTTGTTTTATCTGTGGCCTGTCCATACTCCTCACTACGCTTATAGTCATAGTACATAGGACAGAAAATATCAGTATAGTCATTTTGACGTGCTTGCTCATATTGTACTAAACGAGAAGTATCGTAACCTTTAATCCACTTGTAACAAGCCTCAAAGTTTTGACCAAAACCAGCTTCATTACCCATAGACCAGATAATTACAGCAGGGTGATTAAAGTTACGTAATACATTGCGTTGGTTACGTTGCATATGTGCCAAAGCATACTTAGTATTTTTAGCTAGAGTAGCATCGCCATATCCCATACCATGTGACTCAACATTTGCTTCAGCCACAACATAAAGACCATATTCATCACACAAGTCGTACCATGTACTATTGTTAGGATAGTGACAAGTTCTTACGGCATTTACATTAAACTTTTTCATCATCAGGATATCCTGAATCATACGTTCTTTAGAAACAACATAACCTCCATCAGGATCTAACTCATGACGATTAACTCCTTTAATTAAAATTGGCTGACCATTAATACATAATTGATTATTGATTTTTTCCACCTTACGGAATCCAACTTTAACAGGAATTACCTCTAAAACTTTACTGCCTTGCTTAACTTCAGCAGTTAGCTTATATAAATTAGGCTTTTCAGCTGTCCATTTTAAAGGATTGGTCACCTCAATTGTTGAAGTAGTTTTACCTGAAGCTGACACTACTTTTTCAGCAACAGTATTTCCTTCTGCATCAGCTAAAGTTAGCTTTACACTTGCCTTACCCTTAATATCAAGATTTACTTTTAAAGAACCATCTTTATAATCCTTATCTAAATCAGGAATAACTTTTAAATCCTTTATATACGTTTTATTACGAGCATATAAATAACAATCTCTACCTACTCCACTAAATCTCCAAAAATCCTGATCTTCAAGATAGGATCCATCACACCAACGAAATACCTGGAAAGCAATAATATTTTTTCCTGGCTTAAGATATTTGGTAAGGTTAAACTCAGCTTCTAGCTTACTATCTTCACTATAACCAACAAACTTTCCATTTACATATAACGAAATATTAGAAGTTACAGATCCAAAGTGAGCCACAATATCCTTTCCGCTCCATGTCTTGGGTAAAGTAATTTCTTTACGATAAGTTCCTACATGATTACTTTCTTCAGGAACAATAGGCGGATTATGCTTATACTGACTTCTCCAGGAGTAACCTATATTTACATATTGAGGATCTCCATATCCATTTAATTCCCAAACACCAGGAACTGGCATATTTCCCCAATCCTTATCATTATAATCTACTTTGTAAAAATCAGTCGGTCTTTCCCATGCATGTTCTACCCAATTAAAATTCCAACTTCCGTTCAAACTTAAAAAGTTAGTGGATTGATTCATCACCCCCAAATGAGCAGCCTCACCTGATTCGTATGCAAAAAAGGAACTGTGCATAGGGGCACGGTTTATTTCATTTACATTAGGATCCTGCCAGTACTTTTGCGCATTTAATGCTGTAATTATTGATAGTAGATTTACTAATAAAAATATTTTTTTCATGTGTTTATAATTTGATTTTTATTGCTACCTGAAACTCGCCAAATATAATCATTTCCCAGTGTGAGAATATTTCTCAAGGCTCGCTTCATTTCAATTTTATTATTCTTTATTTAAATTTTAGAAGAATGAATTAATCAAAGGTAAAGCAAATTGCATTTTAGAGGAGTAAATAATCATTCAAATGAATGGAAATTTTAGTCAAAGAAGGAAAAACAAAGAGTCTATTCTAAATATTACTAGTGTTTTAAACAAAAACAAAAAAAATTCATGAAATCCTAAAGAGATAAATATAATCTCAGTTTAAAATCGAAAAAATTACGAGTTGAGCTTTGAAATAATATACTATAATAGTGAGTAAATAAAAAACGCAAGTACCAATTTTGATACTTGCGTTTAATTTTGGGTGGAAGACCGGTCTCGAACCGGCGACCTCCGGAACCACAATCCGGCGCTCTAACCAACTGAGCTACAACCACCATTTTTGCTAAAAGCGATGCAAAGATAACATTAAATAAACTACATTTGCAAAACTTTTCTATAAAAAAAGTACAAAATAATTACTTTAAACAGTTTATTAACTGTATTAAAATAAGTTACAAACATTTAGACAATGAAGTTTTTTTTTCAAGATAAAAACAGCGAATATATTGACACCATTTTAAAGGCTCTTAACAAATTGATGGATGGCGACATATCTCAACAAATGAAACAAAAAGGACTTAAATATAAACTCAATTATGGAGCTAGTATTTTATGGTTAAGACAACTATCTAAAAAATATAAAGGCAACAACGAATTGGCAGACAGACTTTGGCATCGTGAAATTAGAGAAACTATGATTTTGGCAACTTTGATTATTAATCCAGAAGACAAAGGATTAGACATAATTAATGAATGGATTGAAATGATTCCAACAAATGAAATAGCCGAACAACTTGGAGCAAATACATTATGGAAAATAAAACACATATTTGAGTATTCTTCTTCTCTACTTAATACCAACGACAACTTGAAGAATGCAACAGCCTGGGTAGCATTATCCACCTACTTACAAAGAGGGAATAACTTTTCAGAACAAGAAGTAGATAACTTATTAGCAATAGTTACTGAAGCTATAGAAAAAGATTCACAGTTTGATCTGCGTGTTAAAGGACGTTTTCTACGACAACTTTGCAGACAATCAAAAATTGATTTAAACAAAGTAGAGAATACTATCACCAATTTACATCACAATAAGATAGCTTCATGGTTAGTAGAGGATGTTAAAACTGAGATTTCGTTCCTTAAAGAAAAATAATCTCAACGATAATAAATGTCACTATTTTTCTAATCTTGTATTTCTATATTTATCCTGTTGAGAAATCACTTAATAACAAAAACTCCCGTACCCCATGTTAGAAGAACATTTTAACAAATTCAGGATAAACACAATAGGATTTGATTCAAAGATCAACACTCCAATGGGTCTAAAACCGCTGGTTTATGCAGATTGGATTGCAAGTGGACGATTATATGGACCAATTGAAGATATCATTAAAAACAAAATAGGACCAATGGTCGCTAATACTCATTCCGAATCAAGTGATACCGGTATGATAATGACCAACATTTACAAACAATCCCATCAGATTATTAAAACCCATGTAAATGCATCAGACGAGGATATAATCATTACTGCAGGTACAGGAATGACTTCTGTTGTAAATAAGTTGCAACGCATTTTAGGTATGAGAGTTCCTGAACAAGCACAAAGATATTACCACATTCCTCCTGAGCACAAGCCTGTTGTTTTCATAACTCACATGGAGCATCATTCTAACCACACATCATGGCTTGAGTCAAATGCAGATGTTGTAGTCCTAGAACCAACTGAAGACTTACTGGTGAATCCGGATTCACTGATAACAGAAATTGCAAAATATAAAAACCGAACCTTAAAAATTGGATCTTTCTCTGCATGCTCAAATGTTACCGGAGTTGAAACGCCATACTTCGATTTGGCAAAAATCATGCATGAAAATGGAGGTTTTTGTTTTATTGACTTTGCAGCATCAGCTCCGTATGTTAATATTAATATGCATCCAGAGGATCCTCTTGAAAGTTTAGATGCCATCTTCTTTTCACCTCATAAGTTTTTGGGAGGCCCGGGTAGTAGTGGTGTTATCGTTTTTAATAGCGCCATATATCACAATCATGCACCTGACAATTCAGGAGGTGGAACTGTAGATTGGACAAATCGATGGGGAAAATACAGATATATTGATGACATCGAAGCACGTGAGGATGGAGGAACTCCCGGATTTCTGCAATCCATAAAAGCGGCTCTATGCATTAAGCTCAAAGAAAAGATGGATAGTCAGAAAATGAGAGAGCGAGAAAAAGAACAAGTCTCTCACATCTTATCCGAACTAAGAAAAATTGACGGAATGAATATATTGGCCAACAATGTAGATGATCGACTTGGTGCCATTTCATTTTATCTTGATAATATCCATTTCAATCTAGTTGTCCGCTTATTAAATGATTTTTTTGGAATTCAGGTTCGTGGAGGTTGTTCTTGCGCAGGAACCTACGGACACTACCTTTTACATGTAGATTACTATACTTCAAATAAAATTACAAGTAAAATTAACAAAGGGGACTTATCTCAAAAACCAGGATGGGTTCGCCTTTCCATTCACCCAACAACTACTAATCAAGAAATTGATTACATAATTAATGCCATCAAACAAGTGGCACATCATGCATTGGAGTGGGGCGAAGAATATGAATACAATGCTTTAAGAAATGAATTTCACCACAAAAAATTCAATATTAACACTCCAAATGATTATAATAATTGGTTTAATTTTTAAGCTCAATAACTTAAAAGCCGTAATTTATTGATAAAATACGGCTTTCTTTTTACTTAAAACATGCTATTAGGCTTCAAATTTTATAGCTTTACAGTATATTTATATAGATACTTATAAAAACGGTAAAATACGCATGCAAATAGTAGAAGTTCAAAACAAATACCATCAAAAACAATTCGTAAATGTCGTAAATTCTATATACAAAAACGACCAATCATATATAAGGCCACTCGATAAGGATATTGAAAATATATTCTCACCCAAAACCAATGTATTCTTTCAACATGGATCTGCTATCCGATATATATTAATTGATGATAACAATACTACCATTGGAAGAATAGCGGTTTTTATAAATGAAAAAAAAGCATATGGCTTTGATCAACCAACAGGAGGGATAGGATTTTTTGAATGCATAAATAACAAAAAAGCTGCCTTTAAGTTATTTAACACCGCCGTAGATTGGCTAAAAGAACAGGGTATGGAAGCTGTCGATGGCCCCATAAATTTTGGAGAGAACGATAGTTTTTGGGGATTATTAGTTGATGGATTTTCAGAACCCGCATATGGCATGCAATATAATCCAACTTATTATAAAGATTTTTTTGAAGAGTATGGGTTCCAAACCTACTTTGAGCAAGTTACAAACAGGCTTGATTTAAAGAAACCATTCCCTGAAAGATTTTGGAAGATTGCAGAATGGGTTGGTAAAAAGCCTGATTATAATTTTAAACATTTCACCTGGGCTAAATCAAACCAGTTTATTGATGATTTTTGTGAAATATATAATGAAGCCTGGAAATTTCATGAAAATTTCACTCCAATGACTCGTGAAAAAGTAGAACCTATATTTCTACAAGCTAAACCTATTGCTATAGAAGAACTTTTATGGTTTGCCTATCATAAAGACGAACCTATTGGATTTATTCTTTTATACCCTGATGTAAACCAGATATTTAAATATTTTAATGGTAAATTAAACTTTATAAATAAGCTTAGATTTGTTTGGTTAAAATATAAAAAGAAGATGACTCGCTTAAGAGTGGTTGTTTTAGGGGTTAAACCTCATTTCCAAAAATCAGGCATTGAATCTGGATTATTTTACAATTTAAAAACACCTGTATATAACCGCCCTTGGTTTAATGAAATGGAATTAAGTTGGGTTGGAGACTTTAATCCCAAAATGAGAACATTGCAAGATTCTATGGGTGCAGAATTCTCGAAAAAACACATTACTTATCGCTTTATTTTCGACCCTGCTAAGCGGAAAAATATTAGAGCAAGCTATATTCCAACAGACACAAAAGAAAAAGATAAAACTAAAGACAAAACAGAATAAACAATTATTTTTATCGGAAATGAATTAAATATTAGGCAAATAAATAAAAATTCTTTTGCAGGTTAAATTTTAATATTTACCTTTGCAGTCCGTTAAGAAATTAGAATATTAAAGAGGTAAGAAAATGAAAAAGGAAATTCATCCGGATAATTATCGCTTGGTAGCTTTCAAAGATATGTCAAATGACGAAACTTTCATTTCACGTTCTACAGTAAATACCAAAGATACAATTGAAATTGACGGAGTAGAGTATCCGTTAGTGAAACTTGAAATCTCAAATACATCTCACCCATTTTATACAGGTAAGATGAAACTTGTTGATACTGCAGGACGTGTTGATAAGTTTAGAAGCAGATATCAAAAGCACATGGATAACAAAAAAAAATAAGCTTAGACGCTTAAGTCTTATAAAAGCTTCGGAACTACCGAAGCTTTTTTTTTATCCAATTGTATACTATCTCTTATAAAATTATCAACGCTACAATAAAACCATTGTACAAATAATTTTGGCATACCAATTGACATATTAGTATTTCCAAAATATATTATACAACAAGTGACATTTTGTCAATTTTCTTGATAGAAAAAAAGATATGGATAATTATAAAATCTCTATAGATCAGGTAGGTATGAGTGAAGATTATGAATCTGAAGCTGAATTTATTCCAATAGTTTCAGATGATGATGAATCTGATGTGTCAGATATTGAGATACCCGAACAATTACCTTTATTACCATTAAGAAACACTGTATTATTCCCAGGGGTAATAGTTCCAATTTCTTTGGGTAGAGACATGTCTCTTAAACTAGTTCGTGATGTACAACGTACAAATGGATTCTTTGGTGCAGTAGCTCAAAAAGAAGCAGATGTTGAAGAACCAAATATTGATGATTTATATAAAGTAGGTACCATTGCTAAAGTAATTAAATTACTGGAAATGCCTGATGGATCTACATCTGCAATAATACAAGGAAAAGCCAGATTTGAGGTGGAAGAAGTTGTAGAGACCAACCCTTATTTTAAGGCTAAGGTAAAAAAGCTTTCTGACATAAAACCTGAGGAAGATAAAGCACGCGACTATGAAGCTTTAGTTAGTTCATTAAAGGATATTTCTTTACGTATTATTAAAAATTCATCAAACATTCCACCTGAAGCTTCTTTTGCAGTAAAGAATATTGAGAATTCTACTTTCTTAATTAATTTTATTTGTTCTAATACAGACATTTCTGTAAAAGAAAAACAAACCTTACTTAAGATCGATGACCTTAAGGAAAGAGGGATGAAGCTACTTGAATTTCTTACCAGAGAAGTTCAACTTTTAGAACTAAAAAATGATATTCAAAGTAAGGTAAAACTAGATATTGATCAACAGCAACGTGAATATATGCTTCATCAACAAATGAAACATATACAAGACGAGCTTGGATCAAGCCCGATTGAACAAGAAATCATTGAATTAAAAGAAAAAGCCGAAACAAAAAAATGGGGTAAAGAGGTTGCGGAACTTTTCTATAAGGAAATTGACAAACTTGAAAGACTAAATCCGGCAACCGGAGAATATTCGGTACAACATAATTATCTTCAAACATTATTAGACATTCCCTGGAATGATTATACTGAAGATAAATTTGATATGGAATCCGCCGAAGATGTACTAAATAGAGATCATTTTGGACTAGATGGTGTAAAAGAAAGAATTTTAGAGCATTTAGCTGTATTAAAACTGAAAGGAGATTTAAAGTCTCCAATCATTTGTTTATATGGCCCTCCCGGGGTAGGTAAAACATCATTAGGTAAATCCGTTGCAGATGCACTGGGTAGAAAATATGCCAGAATGTCACTTGGAGGAGTTCATGATGAGGCTGAAATTAGAGGTCATAGAAAAACATATATCGGAGCAATGCCGGGTAGAATCATCCACAACATAAAAAAAGCAGAAAGCGCAAATCCTGTTTTTATCTTAGATGAGATTGATAAGATTGGCAATAGTGCTCATGGAGATCCTGCAGCGGCATTACTTGAAGTATTAGATCCTGAACAAAACGAAAATTTTCATGACAACTTTTTAGAAGTTGATTTTGACTTATCAAAGGTAATTTTTATAGCTACTGCAAACACCTTAAGTACAATATCTCAACCTCTGCTTGACAGAATGGAGATGATTGAGGTTAGTGGCTATATTTTAGAAGAGAAATATGAAATTGCTAAACGTCACTTATGGCCTAAGCAATTAGAAAATCACGGAATACCTAAGAGTAAGGTTTCCATTTCTAAGAAAACAATGACCTTTATAATTGAGAATTACACCAGAGAATCAGGGGTGAGAGAATTAAACAAGGTATTGGCAAAATTAGCTAGAAAATACGCTTTAAATATTGCAACAAACAAAGAGTTTAAAAAATCTATTTCAATAGATGACATCAAAGAAAAATTAGGTGTCGAAAGATTCTCTAAAGAAAAATATCAGGACACTCACGTTCCTGGTGTAGTCACTGGTTTAGCATGGACAGCTGTTGGAGGCGAAATTCTTTATGTTGAATCAAGTCTTTCTAAGGGAAATGGAAAATTAACCTTAACAGGAAATCTGGGTGATGTAATGAAAGAGTCTGCTATTTTAGCACTTGAGTACATAAAATCACATAGTAAGGAATTAAAGATTGATGCTAAATTAATAGAGCAGAACAATATACATGTACACGTCCCAGAAGGAGCTATACCTAAGGATGGTCCTTCAGCAGGAGTTACTATGGCTACGGCACTTGCATCCATATTTACTGGTAAAAAAGTAAAAAAACGCATTGCCATGACTGGAGAGATCACCTTACGTGGAAAAGTACTTCCCGTCGGAGGAATTAAAGAAAAGATTTTAGCAGCAAAAAGAGCAGGAATTAAAGAGATTATCTTATCAAAAGATAATTTAAAAGACGTCTCTGAAATAAAAGAAATTTATATTGAAGGGCTTGACTTCCATTATGTAAACGAAATAAAGGAAGTACTCACACTTGCTATTGAGAAATAAAAAAAGGGAGCAATTCGCTCCCTTTTTTTATCTAATGAATCGATATAAGAATTTCTTTATTTTCCTCATTATAATGTAGATACTTATCTTCAAATTCATTAATAAACCGCTCCATCTCTGGAGTTAGTCTATTTAATGCTCGCCTAATAATACTCTTGGGAATATGCTTATAATAAGCATATGCAATAGCTCCTGTAATACTTCCTATCGTATTACTATGTCCACCAAGAGAAACAGCTTTTCTAATAGCATCTTCAAAATTATTCGAATTTAAAAACATTGTAATTGCAGCTGGTACAGGAGTTACTAAATCCGGACTTGTAACATCATAATGTAATTCATTAATACCTTTATTAAGGTCATACCCGAATTCTTTTTCAATATAGTCCTTAATATAGGTTTTATTTTCGCCGTTCTTGGCTAAATAAATTGCCGCACTAACAGCTTTTGACGCATTAATCCTTTCATAACTATTATGCGTTACTTTAGATGTTTGTTCTGTTAATATCATAGCATCTTCAAGGGTAGTTGCTACCATTCCTATAGAACTAACTCTACGGGCAGATCCATGTCCTTTACTGTTATAGGGAATATCACTATCAGACATAGCCCATTCTTTAAATTTCTCAGAAAAACCAGCATAAGGGTATTTTACAATCCAGGATTTTAAACAAGATCGAAAATCTCTACTATTAACAATTGCATCACTTGTAGCAAGAGTTAATATTGTATCTTCTGTAAAAGATGAAATTGGTTTAAAAAGCTGAAAGTTAGTTGTGGATCTATTGTCATGGACAAAAGCAGATCCAATAATATCTCCAATAATTGCTCCTTTCATTTGTTGGGGGTTTACGGGGTTATTTATAGTAAGTTGTAATTATCAACATAAAAATAGAATTATTTATTTATAAACTATCAATATTACTAAACAATATAAAACATTTATTAACATATTCTAAATTTCGAAATATTATGATAATAATTCAAATACACCGACACATAACGCAAAAAAATATTATATAAAATACTTTATCGTAAAAAATTGACCATAAAAATGTTTTTTAATACATTTATATAGAAGGTATCAGATATCACTTTACAAACTCACATTTTATCTAAACCCTATATATTGATGAAAGAAAACCTGAAATATATAATTGGTATAATATCATTTATAATTGGTACCTTTTTACTGTGGTACTTCAGGGCCATTGTATTTTTTATTGTTTTATCAGCAATTCTTTCTTTAGTTGCACGCCCTATATTTGATTTTTTCAGAGGAAAAAATCATAAAAAAATAAAACTATCAAGCTCTATAAGTGCACTTGCTACCGTGTTATTAATATGGTCACTTATAATACTAATATTAAGTTTTACAGTCCCTTTCATTATTGAAGAAGTTCAATTTCTATCAAAAGTTGATTTTAATTTAATACTTGACAAACTTGATAATGCCACAAAATATCTTTTACTTCCTTTAAGAGAGACTTTTATTGGAGAATCAGGACTCCCGATGGTTAAAACACAAATCAATGAATTTTTGGGATCTATTTTTAATTTTTCAAAAATTCAAGACGTCCTTTCATCCTTTATTGATTTTGTAGGAAGTACATTTATTGCAATGTTTTCCATCTCATTTATTACTTTCTTTCTATTAAAAGAAGAATCTCTTTTACTAGAAAGCATAAAATTAGTTGTTCCTGAAAGTTATTATGTAGGAGTGGATCATATGCTTTGGTCGATAAACAGACTATTAAGAAGGTATTTTACAGGTATAATCATTCAAATTTCATTGATCTCCATGTTAGTTATCATTGGATTGATGATTATTGGATTAGAATTTCGTCATGCATTAATTATAGGCCTATTTTCTGGGTTTATAAATATTATTCCTTACCTCGGACCTCTAATTGGAGCTTCGTTTGGATTAATTGTTTCAATGGTTGTGTATTTACAAACAGACTCACCCCCTCCTTTAATGATATTTTTTGGGGCTATAATTATCTTATATATAATTGTACAACTTCTCGATAATATACTTTTTCAACCTATGATTTTCTCTGCAAGTGTAAAAGCACACCCTTTGGAGATTTTCTTAGTGATTATTATGGCTGGTTATATTGCTGGTATGCCTGGAATGTTTCTTGCAATACCAATGTTTACAATTATCAGAGTGGTAGCAAAAGAATTTTTCTCAAAATACAACCTTGTAAGAAAATTAACAGGCAAACTAGATTCCTAATTTATTTTTTACTGAAGTAAAACAGGCTGAACCTTTATGGAGTCTTTACCATCTGGATACAACTCTTTTTCAGAAAGAGTTTCTACAGGAATTCTTCTACCATTTTTAGTAGAAATAATAAAAGAATCATTGAAACCCATTTTTCTTATATCTTCCAGAAATATTTTTGCCTTCTGATAGTTTCTAAATACTCCGATAGTATATTGATTAATACTATCATATGTTTCCTGATTAATTGCCACCAGATTTTGAGTAAAATCTTTTAAATTGATTTCTTTGAAGGCACCTATTTGAACACGAAACCTTAAGCCTGCTTCATCTCGCTTAGTTAAATTATTATCTATAACAGCATAAAGACTTGTTTTATACATGGTCAATGAATCTTCCAACACATTATTAGATCTTTGCAAATCTGAATATTTTAATTTAAACGCTTTAAATTCTTCATTAGATGAATTACCTGAAAAATCGATCATTCCTCTTAACAAAAAAACCAGAAATAATGAAATAAAAAAGAACATCTGAAAATACATGGCTTTTCTAAGCTTTGTAATTTTATTTGACTGATTACGACTCACCTTCCTTAGACGATTAACTTCCTTATTTGAAGCCTCTTGTCGCAATTGATGCCTTCTATTCTCAAATTCAAATTCCTGAGGAGTCATGTGCTGTATTATGTTGTGTTAAAAAATCCCTTAAAAGTAAAAAAAATCTCACTATTGTACTGACTTTTACTTTAAAAGACCCAAAATATTACAGAATTTATAATCTTTTACTATTGAATTACCTCATTTAACACTTCTAATATACTAGGATATGTGTTTTGATAAATAGGCTCCAAATCGTTCATATCTTTCCATTCCGCAATTTGAATATCTTCTTCCAGCTGAGGTTTAGGTATTGTATCACCATTATAACTCATTTCATACCAATAGGTTTTTTTCAAAATTAATTTAGACTTTAGCCAGTATGTATGATAAGTAGGAGATAGGAGTCTAATAATCTTCAATGGAGAAATGGAACACTCCTCTTCAACCTCGCGAAGAGCAGTCTCCTCAATAGATTCACCTTTTTCTGCTTTACCTTTGGGCAAGTCCCATACCCCTAAACGATGAATAAAAAGTATTTCTCCTTTATTATTCTTCACAACACCACCTGCAGCACGAATCACTTTAAAGCATTTTGAAAATAATTCCAGCAATTCATCTAAATCATGATGATAAATAAAGGCACTTTTTATTTCTTCTTTACTTTCAAAGTGAGTAATAAAATCCTTTAATTCTTTTTTATTAGAATATTTAAAAATAGCACCAAAATTACTATTTAAATCACGTTCTATATTGTTAGTTAAAAAAACAATTCTATCCTTGAAAAAAACTTTATACATTTGTTGCATGGAAAAAGTATCAGAAACTATAGCAAAACAATTGTTGCAAATTAAGGCAATTAAATTGCAACCAGCAAACCCATTCACATGGGCTTCAGGATGGAAATCGCCAATTTATTGTGATAATAGAAAAACTTTATCATATCCTGAAGTAAGGGATTACATAAAAACCAGTTTTGTTTCCCTTGTTAATGAATTGTATCCTGAGGCAGAAGTTATTGCCGGTGTTGCTACTGGAGCCATAGCACAAGGTGCTCTTGTTGCGGATGAATTAAAAAAACCTTTTGTTTATGTTCGTTCTTCTCCAAAAGGACACGGAATGGAAAACCTAATAGAAGGGGATATTAAACCAGGAACAAAGGTTGTTGTTGTAGAAGACTTAATTTCAACAGGAGGCAGTAGCCTTAAAGCTGTTGAAGCATTAAGAGCTGCTGGATGTGAAGTTCTTGGTATGGTGGCAATATTTAGTTATGGTTTCCAAACTGCTGTAGACAATTTCGCTACAAAAGAAGTTAAAATAGACACTCTAAGTAGTTACCAAACTTTAATTGAGGTTGCTGTTGAAACTGGTTATGTTTCTGCAGACGACATCAAAACACTTGGCAACTGGAGAACAGATCCTTCAAGTTGGGGAAAATAATTAATACGTAATAATATTCAAATCATATAAGCTCATCAGGATACATATCTTTATGAGCTTTTTTATTAGCTGGTTATGACGAAATTTGAAAGTGATATAAAACAAACTGCACAAAATGATGAAACAGTATTTTCTTTCATCTCCGATTTTAATAATTTTCAGAATCTAATTCCTCAGGATAAAATTAAAGATTGGCAAAGTACAGAAGATTCTTGCAGATTTAAAGTGGATGGAATTGGTGATGCAGGTTTAAAAATCATTGAAAAGGAACCTTTTAAAACTGTAAAATATTCTACAGATGGCAAAGTTCCGTTCAATTTTTACTTATGGGTACAACTAAAGCAAGTAGCCGAAAAAGACACAAGAATTAAACTGACAATTAAAGCAGATTTAAATCCAATGATGAAGATGATGGTAAGCAAACATGTAAAGAAATTTTTGAACATGCTGGGTGATGCTATTGCCACCTACGATTACCCTATCAATTAACCACAAACTCAACTTCTTTAAAAGAGTAGGTTATTTCCTGACCATTCTCTTTACACAATATTAATTGCCCGTATTCTGAAATACCTGCAATACGGGCTTTAAAAATACCCTGATCATCTTTATATTCATGGAAGCCTTGTTTTCGATAAAGTCTTTCTAAATATTTTTGATCAATTTCTTTAAATTTCCCCTGATCTTTAACTTGAGTATATAAATTCCAAATACTTAGCAACACATCATTTAAAGTTGTTTGCAAATCAAATTCCTTATCTACAATATTTCTTAACGAGATAGGATTTGGGGCATTACTATAAAATTTTTTCTGATTAATATTTAATCCAACACCCACAACTGAAGAACCTATTACATTGGCATACAAGGAATTCTCTATCAATATACCTCCAACTTTATAATCATCATAATAAATATCATTGGGCCATTTAATTGAAAATTTATCAGAATATCTACTAAAAACATCAATTATTCCTAAACACACTATTTTAGAAATAACAAATTGATCTTGAGCTAAAATAAAATCTGGTTTAAGAAATAAACTAAAAGTAAGATTTTTTCCTTGTTCACTTTCCCAGGAATTACCTTTCTGTCCCTTACCAGCAAATTGATGATTGGTAATTATTACATTAAACTCTGAAAGCCCCTCAGACTGTAAGGATTTCATTTTTTCATTTGTTGATGGTAATTTATCATACCTATCCACAATAAAATTAGCATTCTTTGTCATACCTTTATATTAAACAGGACAATTTGGCACTAAAACTTTTACGGCAAAATTATTGCGTAAAAGTAGTTACTAATTGTAAAAACAAAAAAGTAGTATCTTTGTATTTTTCTAGTATTTTAGCGAAAAATACAAACTAAACAAAATATACAAAAGGATATAATATTAATGATAGATCAAGAAAATACTTCAACTGAACAATTGGTAGATACGATTGTTGAGGGTATTCAGGAAAAAAAAGGCACAAATATTGCAATCTTAGACATGAGAGAAATTGATAGCAGCATCTGTCAGTTTTTTATTATTTGTGACGGGGACAGTAACACGCATGTTGATGCAATTGGAGATTCAGTTGAAGACTATGTAAGAGAAAAGATCAACGATAAACCAATCCATATTGAAGGAAGAGAAAATGCCGAATGGATACTAGTGGATTATGTTGATGTTGTAGTACATGTTTTTCAGAAACCAATAAGAAGCTTTTACAATCTTGAAGGTTTGTGGGCGGATGCTAAACGTACAGATATTGAGAACCTTTTCTAGTTCTAACAAATTTCATTTATCAAATGAGCGAAAATAATAATCAAAAGAAAGAGCCTACCAACTTAGGTGGTGGGAACAACAGCAATACGCCCAAACTACCGAAGTTTAATGGTTATTGGATCTATGGAATTCTTTTATTGCTTTTTCTGTCATTCTTTTTAATGAATCAGAATGAAGCTGTAAAAACAATTCCATACAGCAAGTTTCGAGATAAAATATTACCATCAGGAGATATTGAATTAGTCACGGTTATAAAAAACATGGGACAAGTTGAAATAACTCTTAAAAAAGATGCTATTAAAAATTACGAAACTGATTTTGGAGATAGTTATCAGGCTGTAGTTGAAAGAGGACCTCATTTTATTACTAAAGTACTTTCTCTTGATACATTTTATGAGGATTTAAGAAGCATTGAATCAGAAAAAGGCATTTCGATACCAACTTCAATTGAAGAACGTTCAAATTACTTTACTGAAATAATTGGATTTTTATGGCCATTAATTTTAGTACTGATTATTTGGATTCTTGTATTCCGAAGAATGGGAGGACAAGGTGGCGGAGGCGGTGCCGGCAATATATTTAATGTAGGAAAATCACGAGCAAAAGTTTTTGATAAAGAGTCAAATATTAATGTAAACTTTTTGGATGTTGCAGGTTTAGCTGAGGCAAAACAAGAGTTGGAAGAGATTGTAGAATTTCTTAAAAAGCCAGAAAAATATACCAATCTAGGAGGTAAAATTCCTAAAGGAGCATTACTGGTAGGCCCTCCGGGAACAGGTAAAACCTTGCTTGCAAAAGCAGTAGCTGGTGAAGCTAATGTTCCTTTCTTTAGCATGTCAGGTTCAGACTTTGTTGAAATGTTTGTTGGCGTTGGTGCTTCAAGAGTACGTGATTTATTTAAAAAAGCTAAAGAAAAAGCTCCCTGTATCGTTTTTATTGATGAGATTGATGCTATTGGACGTGCCAGAGGTAAAAGTCCTAGCATGGGAGCTAACGACGAAAGAGAAAATACGCTTAACCAGCTATTAACTGAAATGGATGGTTTTGGAACAAACTCCGGAGTAATTATTTTGGCTGCAACTAACCGTGCCGATATTTTAGATAGAGCTTTAATGAGAGCAGGTAGATTTGACAGACAGATTCATGTTGAATTACCGGATATTAAAGAGCGTAAACAAATTTTCGAAGTTCATTTACGTCCTTTGAAATTAAGCGATGATGTTAAAGCTGATTTTCTAGCAAAACAAACACCTGGTTTTTCAGGGGCTGACATAGCTAACGTATGTAACGAAGCTGCTTTAATTGCTGCCAGGGGAGATAAAAAAATTGTTGAAAAAGAAGATTTTTTAAGTGCTGTAGACAGAATTGTAGGAGGTTTAGAAAAGAAAAATAAAATTATTTCAACAGATGAGAAAAAAGCAATAGCTTACCATGAAGCAGGTCATGCTGCTACTAGTTGGTTGTTGGAATATGCTCATCCTCTTGTAAAAGTTACAATTGTACCGAGAGGTAAAGCTTTAGGTGCTGCATGGTATTTACCAGAAGAAAGACAACTTACTACTACTGAGCAAATCCTTGACGAAATGTGTTCAACTTTAGCAGGTAGAGCAGCAGAGGAGATTGAGTTTGGTAAGATATCGACAGGTGCATTAAATGACTTAGAGAAAGTTACAAAACAAGCTTATGCTATGGTGACATATTATGGTATGAGTAAGAGAATGGGTAACATCAGTTACTTTGATTCAAGCGGACAAAATGAATATGGTTTTACTAAACCATATAGTGAGGAAACCGCAAAAGCAATTGATGAAGAAGTATCTAAGATCATTGAAGAACAATATCAAAGAGCTAGAGATATATTAATTAAAAACAGAGAAAAGCACGCTGAATTAGCTAATTTGCTCTTAGAACGTGAGGTTATTTTTAGCGAAGATTTAGAAACAATCTTTGGTAAAAAAATCGTTAGTAAACACATTGTTCAACTCGAAGAAAATGGTGAAGATGTAAAAATCGAGAGTCCGGAAATCAATAAAGAAGATGTAAAAGATTCGGAGAATATATTACCTAAAGAAGATACTGAAGAAAAATAACAATAAAAAAAAGAGGAAAAACTAAAGTTTTTCCTCTTTTTTTATCAAATCAGAAAAATAGCAACCAAACCTTATACCGTATAAACCTTCTGTTTTTGACAGATTTAATAACTAACTGCTGCAAAGTCAAAAATTTTTACAAGAAAGAACAAAGAAAAATCAGTTTTTATTAATAAAAATGATTGTAAATTAAGTAAACTACTTAATTTTGCACCGAAATTAAAAAAAACGAATGAGCAATTTTTGGCAACGAACATTAACTGGAATTCTATTTGTAATTGTTTTAGCAGGAGGTATATATTATCACTCGCTATCCTTTGCTTTAATTTTCCTACTAATTGTACTTGCCGGTATACATGAAATGTCTAGACTTTTCTCTAAGTCAGAAAATAAAATTGATTTATATTCAACTGCCATTTTAGGTATATATATTTTCATATCTATTTATCTTGTTCGATCTGGAATATCAAGCCCTTCAGTTTATACAGGCATAATTCCAATTATAGCATACCTATTTATAAAAGAACTTTTCTTGAGGAACAAAGCACCTTTAGTAAACATAGCGTTGAGCCTACTAACGGCATGTTATATAGCCACACCTTTTGCACTCATTAATATACTAGCATTTAAAGACGGTGTATATAACTTTCATCTTCCTCTGGCAATTTTCATTCTGGTATGGATTAATGACACCGGAGCTTACTTGTCAGGTATTACATTAGGCAAACATAAATTTTTTGAACGAATAAGTCCCAAGAAAACCTGGGAAGGTACAATTGGTGGATTTTTACTTACAATTTGCGCAGCATATGTATTATCTTTGCTATGGAATGATATGAACATGATTCAATGGCTGTTTTTTGGAAGTATTATATCCACTATGGCCGTTTTAGGAGATCTAGCTGAATCTATGTTTAAACGAAGTATCGGAGTAAAAGATTCAGGAACAATACTTCCTGGCCATGGAGGAATATTAGATAGATTTGATGCAGTATTATTTGCCATACCAATGGCTGTATTTTATATAGAATTATTTGTAAGATAAAAACTATGACCATTCACAAAGAAGGCTATAAAACTATATTAGTTGCCTTTATTATAGCATTTGCTATTATTGCTACGTGTTATTACACAATAGAGAATAACATCATTCGACTTTCCTTTTATGGAATAGCAGTAGTGCTTTTTTTACTCATCGTTAATTTTTTCAGAAGTCCGGAACGTATATGCAAGCAGATAAAAAATGCTGTAATCACACCGGCGGATGGAGAAGTTGTAGTAATAGAAGAAGTAGATGAGCCAGAATACTTTAAAACCAAATGTAAACAAGTTTCCATATTTATGTCGCCATTTAATGTACACGTTAACTGGTTTCCTATTAGTGGAGAGGTTTTATACTCAAAACATCATAGTGGTAGATTTATGGGAGCATACTTACCAAAATCATCAATCGAAAATGAAAGAACATCTGTTGTTTTAAAAACTGAAGATGGGAAAGAAATTCTGGTAAGACAAGTTGCTGGTGCAATGGCACGTAGAATTGTTTGTTATGCAAAAAAAGGCATGAAAGTTGAGCAAGGAGAACAGATGGGGTTTATTAAATTTGGCTCTCGACTTGACTTATATTTACCCCTTGATTCTGATATCAAAATTAATATTGGGGATAAAGTAACAGGAACTCAAACTACAGTTGCTTATATTTAAATTCAATACACAAACATTATAAATAAAGTCGGGATACATACATGTTCCGACTTTTTTATTTTTTCCTCTTCCTCTCATATTAAGTTGAATTTATGTCAACCTATTTTTCAGAACAACACACATTCTACCATCCATTTGCATTGAATTATCAACAAATAACTAAATAAACCAAAAGGAGAATTTGCTCAAGTTTAATACATTACCCATTTGAATTATTCTTATAAATAAAAAGGAGCTAAAAATTATTTTTTAGCTCCTCATATTCTATAATATATTTTTTCTACTAATTCAACAGATCATTTAGTTTTTCATCTAAAATCCTTCCAAATAAATCTTTACCAATAATCTCCCCATCCTTACTTATTAGGTAATTAGCGGGCAACTGTTGTACATTATAAATTCGTGCAGGATAAGAATCTGTAAATTTTAAATCACTAACATTAATCCATGGTAATTTATCTTTTTCAACAGCTCCTTCCCAAAGAATTTTACTTCGATCTAATGATACTTGATATATTTCAAACCCTTTAGCTTTGTACTTACTATAAATCTTTAATAAATTCTTATTTTCATTACTTGATTTATCATCCCATGATGCCCAAAATGAAAGAAGAACCATTTTTCCTTTAAGAGAAGATAATTTTATCTTTTTACCATATAAATTTTCCTCCTCAATTTCAGGTAACTTAGAAGCTTCTGTTGCTAATTGCTTCTGCATTGCCTCTAATTTTCGTTCTTTATGTATACCTAATACAAAATTTTTCAATTGTTTTGATCTTGCACATTCAGGATAATATACATCAAGACTTGTAGCAACAGTTGAATATAAATTTAAATCCTTCTTCTCATAAGGATTCAGGACCAAAGTTCCATCATCATACCTCTGAAAAACTGCATAATAACTAGCAAAAGACTTAGGATTTGCCATCACAAAATCATTGACAAAATCTTTTTGTTTATCTACAGATTCCTGAATTCTATTTCGAATTTCTTCTAATTCCTCACTATTTTCTTTGTTGATACTATTATATACATCCACTAAACTATCAAGAACCACCTTAGTTTTTTCAAGCTTTGTATTTAATACTTGAATATATTTTGAACCCAACGAATTTTTAACAGTATAATTCTTTGCAAAATCCTGAGCTTCACCTACAATCTCAACACGCTCGGTTGAATCAGCCAATAACGTTATAAAGTTATTATCTGAAAATTTAAGCAAAAAGAATGTTGGATATTCTAGCTTAGGCATTAAAAACTTAAAATTACCTTTCTCACTAAGCTTAACAGAATCAATAGTAACCTCACCATTTAAGTCTAATTGGTTCAAATATAAAACCTGATCAGTACCCTCTGAAATTTTCCCACTAATCTTCAGTTTATCCTTATTAGAACAAGCAGAGAAGAGAAAAATAATTCCTATAAATAAAATAATGCGGTTCTTCATATCCATTTCAAATATTTTGTATAATAGTAGCTATAATTTTTTCCTAATTTTATTAGGGCACCAAATATATTAATAATTTTTAAGAAAACTGCTGACTCTTTTGTCCAACTCTTGGTCCCACAAATCTCGCGCAACTATTTTACCATCCCTATCCACCAAAAAATTGAGAGGAAAATATCTAACTCCTAATTCCATTAGATCAGTAGATTCAATTCCGGATGTATCAATTAAGTGCCAGTAGCTATTGTTTAACTTATTAATATTGTCTTTCCATAAATTTTTATCCCTTTGGTAGGCGACCATCAATGTTTTTAACCCTCTCCCTCCGTATTTCTTTTGAACAGCACTAACAACATTAATTCGATTCGATTGCTTTTGATTCAAATTAGCATCCCACAATACGACATGAACTAATTTTGCATTTAATTTTTGAAGAGGTAAACTATCATTCCAGTTAGTTCTTGCCTTTAAACTAATCCAATTTTCTCCTTCTGAAAATCTTTCTGAAGTTCTTATTAAAGAATAGACTTTCATTAAATCTTCATCATATTGAGCAAAAAAAGGTTTTAAATCCTTATTTCTCGTGAGATCTTCATCATTTTCTAAAAACAATTTCAAATCTTTATCTAGTGAAAAAAGGGATACATTACCGGCTTTTTGATTCAGCATTAACCATGTAACCACCTCATTTTTCACACCCTTTACAATATCTAAACTTTTACTTTTATATATATTTTTGATACTATCCTTCCGGTGCAATAATTCATTATATAGCGAATCTACATCTTCTGCACCAATTAAGTTTTTAAATGCATTATCAATATTCTCTATTTCTTTTTGAAATTGTTTTGTATTTCGTTCTATATTCCAAAATGCATTCATTGCTTTAGAATTCTTACTTTCACAAGTATTGGTAATATCCGGATATTCTGCATGTAACTGAATAAAATCATTATGTTTTAAAAACATATTAACTTCATTTCCATTATCAAATTTTAATAAGTAAAACCCTATTGTATCAATACTTTCCTGATATATTCTAAATCCGCCTTGATCATTTATTAAAATAGTATCTAAAAGAATAAGTTCTTTATCCTGCTTATATAAATAAAGAGTTTTTGATATAGAGTTTTGAATTACTCCATCTACAACCGGTACTCTTTGCTCTACAGGTTCATTACAGGATATGAGTACAAATAACAATAATATATTAACTATAATACCCCTCATGCTTATCGATTTAAATAATTGAAATCTAACAATACAGTCTCTAAAAATTCTTTTGAATGTTCCTTATCCACTTTAATATTTAATTTTTTCTGAATAGCTCGTCGTGTACTATTTACAATCATATGAATACTCTCCTGATCTGTATTGTTTTTTTTAGACATTAATTTCAAAACTTCCTTTAAAGTATTTGCATCATCATCATTTAATAAATGTACCTGAGGATACTGAACAGAGTAATTTTCAGGCAATTCAACATAGCTAGTATCATCTATTAAACTTGACTTAGTTAATTTCACAACCGTAGTACCGGCAGTAAAATCTCCAATACGTTGCGATTTTTTACTTAAAATAACAGATAATACGGCCACACTTCCAAATAAAACCCAATTATCAATTATACGAAACAACCACCGTATTAAACATGTTCCAAGAGTGAGTTCACTTCCATCTAATTTAACAACCTTAATTTTAAATATCATCTTACCGAAAGATTGTCCATTTAAAAACAGTTCACAGATCAAACTATAAAACACAATAGGTAAAGAAAGTACAAAATTCCAAATTTCAAAACCTACAGTATTTGATAATATTATAGCCAAGGTTAAGCTCCATACTATGAAAATTAAAAGGTCAAAACCATAGGCAAATATTCTATCACCAACACTTGCTGATTTAAATTCAAGATTTATATTTTGAGTTGTTTCAATGTTTAGGTATTCCATGATTAAAAATGATCACACTATTATAAAATAAAGTTTCTCAAATGTAACAAATTTGAAGTGATTAACTATATTTGAATTTCCAGACAAAAATTTAAATTTGTTACATCTAACATATATGGATTAATTGAAGCCAATTTGATTTGCCATACTAAGCTATGAAAGAAATTACTTTTATTAATAGAAATAAAGATCGTTGGAAGAGTTTTGAAAAAAATATGATAACTCCCTCCAATATTAATCCTGACGATCTGGCGGATCAATTTATTCAATTAACGGATGATTTGTCTTATGCTAAAACTTTTTTTCCAAAATCTCCAACCATATCATATCTGAATACCTTAACTATTCAAACTCATCAACAGGTTTATAAAAATAAGAAAGAAAAATCCAACCGATTTATCATATTCTGGAAACAAGAGCTTCCTCTGGAACTATTTCATGCGCGGAAGTATTTCTACATTTCAATTGTAATATTTTTAATATCTTTTGCGCTAGGTGCAGTTTCAGCTATTAATGATGATGGATTTATTAGACTAGTTACTAGTGACGAATATGTAAATACAACACTTGATAATATAGAAAAAGGTGACCCAATGGGAATTTATGATAGTAGAGGAGAATTTGAAATGTTTTTCTTTATTACATTTAATAACATCAGGGTATCATTTATTGCTTTTATATTTGGAATATTAACACCTATTGGAGTTGGTTTCATCTTATTTCAGAATGGTGTTATGTTAGGCTCTTTTCAAACCTTCTTTTACTTAAAAAATTTACTTGCTATCTCATCACTAACGATATATATACATGGTGCCCTTGAAATTCCGGCTATTGTACTGGCAGGTGGTGCAGGTATTATTTTAGGAAATAGTTATATATTTCCAAGAACTTATCCCAGATTAATTTCTTTACAAATGGGAGTAAAACGAGGTTTAAAAATTATGTTAGGTTTAATCCCTGTTTTTATCGTTGCCGGTTTTCTGGAGAGTTTTGTAACCAGACATTATGAATCAATGCCCATATTTTTAAACCTTTCAATAATTATTAGTTCATTAACCTTTATTATTTGGTACTTTTTTGTTTTTCCAATTATTGTTTATAAGAAAAGCAACACTTCCAATTGTATAGTAGCTTAAATTTATTACTACATATGTTACAAGAAAAAATTGAAATTAAGAAGAAACGCAACTTCAGCGACATAATAAATGCAACTTTTGCATTTATAAAACAGGAATACAAATCATTTTGGAAAATGATCTTTCTTTATGCCGGGATTCCTGTTCTTTTGTACTCAATTTTTAGCACAGTATATTTTCAAAATACATTTAATGAGGTATTAAGCGTAATTTCAAATCCTCAACAAGCACAAAACTTCAATCAGAATTTCTCGGGTAGAATGTTTTTTATCTATATTCTATCTATTATTATGTATTTATTTTTCTATGGACTTACTTATGCATATATTGTTCATTATAATAACAATAACAACAAAATTGAATCAATACATAGTGTCTGGTCTATTTTTGTCAAAAAATTCGGCGCATTACTAGGGTATTCTTTATTAACTTTATTCGGCATAGGCTTTAGTTATGGAATTATTATTGTTCTGTTCAGTGCTCTTGGAAATCCAATTATAATTGGTTTTGGCATTTTCTTTTCAATATTAGCTTTATTTTACATAATCGTTGTTTTGTCATTTATTTTAATTGTAAAAATTAATGAAGATGAACCATATCTAGAGTCAGTAAGAAGATGCTTTTATTTAATAAAAGGACATTGGTGGGAGACTTTTGGAATAATATTTATTGCTGCAATGATTGGTTCTGCAATAAGCTTTACACTAACTGTTCCAACAACAGCATATGTAGCAGTAAAAGGAATTCTATCAGATAGTAAAAACATTGATATTTTACCAGCAGTAATTATATCTGTAGCCTCCACAATTGCATCAATTATTTCTGCACCAATATTACCGTTAATGTTATCATTTCAATATTACAGTTTAAGTGATCATAAAGACAATACATCATTAATAGATAGAATTAAAAACATCAACCAAACTCCTGAAGAATAAATGTTATCATCCTATCGCATATTATTGTTTACTTTCTTTTTAATAAGTAGCCTCTCTTCTTTTTGTCAACAAAAAAAAGTTGAATTAGATACTTCTAATGTAGTTTACAGACACCCATCTGCAGATGTAATGGATGCTTATAAGCAAATGGACGAATACCAATACGATAGGTTTGAAGCCCCGCAATCAATATGGGATAAAATTTCAAAATGGTTTTTTAGCTTATTTAAGGATGTTGGCATTCATCCCATCGTAATAAAATATTCTTTAATAAGTATTGGCGTTTTAATATTAATATTCATCGTACTTAAACTAATAGGCATAAAACCTTCTGGTCTATTTATTTTTAAACATGATTCAAGTGTTACTCCTCTAAATTTTAAACAAAGTGAGGATGATATTTACAATCAGGATTTAGATGAGTTACTTAACTTAAGCATTAGAAATAATGCATACAGAGAGGCTATACGAATTCTATACTTAATCTGTCTTCGACATTTAGATCAATCAAATAATATAGATTGGAAACCATGGAAAACAAACCATGATTACTATTATGAATTAAAAGATAAGAAACGCATTAATGATTTTAAGCAACTAGTAACCAATTACGAATATGTTTGGTATGGACATTTTTCTGTTGACAATAGCATTTTCACAGACATTAAAGATCAATTTGAAAACTTCATGTCTTTACAAAACAACAATTAGAATATGACTAGTTCAAAAAATAAATATCTACTTTGGGGAATAGTTGCAGGATTTGTTCTGTATATCATTATATTAGTTTTAAACCCAAAACCAATTGATTGGAGTTTAAGTTTTTCAAAGGATGATGATTTACCTTATGGCAGTAAAATTCTTTATGAGCAATTAGAATCAGTATTTGATTCTTCTTTACTATACACTTGCCATTCTCCTGTTTATAACTTTAAATCAGATAATAAATTCAATGATGCATCCCTTATGTTCATTAACATTTCTTTTAAACCTAAAGAACCAGATTTCAGCAAGATATTAAACAGTGCAAAAAACGGAAATAATATTTTTATCGCAGCATCATCATTCTCAAAATCATTTAAAGACTCCCTTTTATTTGATATAGATTCAAAAATTAACCTTTACCCAAATCCCAAAGACTCAATTAACCTAAACTTTTCTAATTCCAAACTAAAAAACACAGTAGGATATACCTATAAAAAAGCATATTCAAATCAATTCTTCTCATCTGTTGACACACTAAATTCAACTATTTTGGGAACTGTAAATAATGAAAAAATAAACTTTATAAAGATAAAATATGGCAATGGTTATTTTTATATTAATCTTAATCCTTTTGCTTTTACAAACTTTAATTTAGTACAAGCTAATAATTACGAATACGCCTTTAAGTCCTTATCCTATTTACCTTATAATAGGAATGTTATATGGGATGAATATTACAAAGAAAAACCTCGTCCTTCTAACTCTATAGTTAGATATATTCTCTCTCAGAAAGCGCTTAAATATGCCTGGTATATTCTTTTATTTGCGATAGTAAGTTATTTAATTTTTGGAGCAAAACGGATTCAACGGAGAATACCAATTGTAACGCCTCCTAAAAATACTACTTTAACTTTTATTGAAACAATTGGTAGCTTGTATTTCAAAAGAAAAAATCATTTAGATATTGCTCAAAAGAAGTTTAATTATTTCTTAGAATTTCTTCGTACTAAATATTTAATTAATACCTCTGTAATAAATAACGATTTAATATCAGAGGTATCTAACAAGCTTAATTTGCCAGAAAAAACCATAAAAAAACTATTTTCTTTGGCAGAACGATTAAAAATGAATATCAGTTATACAGAAGAAGATTTAGAACAACTAAGTAGAAATATTGAGTACATATATCAAAAGTGTAAGCATCAAACTGATTAATTAAGAAATATCAATCAAATGGAAAATAATGCACCTTTTGAAAACAGGCTTAATTTAGATGAATTAAATAAAGCTGTTTATCAAATAAAAAACGAGCTGACCAAAGTTATTGTAGGTCAAGAAAAGATTATTGACTTAATGTTAACCGCACTCTTGGCAAATGGACATATTCTTTTAGAAGGTGTTCCTGGAATTGCCAAAACAATGTTATCCAAACTGTTGGCCAAATCAATTTCAACAGGTTTTTCAAGAATTCAATTTACACCTGATTTAATGCCATCAGATGTATTAGGGACAACAATATTTAATTCAGGAACTTCATCTTTTGAATTTAAACAAGGTCCTATTTTTTCTAATTTAATATTGATTGACGAAATTAATCGCTCTCCGGCTAAGACTCAATCCGCATTGTTTGAGGTGATGGAAGAACGTCAGGTTACTATTGATGGAGAATGCAGAGTGTTGGAACCTCCTTTTATTGTTTGCGCAACTCAAAATCCAGTAGAACATGAAGGCACTTATAGGTTACCTGAAGCTCAACTAGATAGATTTTTATTTAAAATAGAATTAGACTATCCTAATTTGGAAGAAGAAATCAAAATTATTACAAACGCTCAAAACAGAAAAGATCAAAAGGAATTAGATCAGGTAATCCCTGTGGTTAAAGCTGACGATATTGTTAAATTTCAATCTCTTGTAAAAGAAATTATTGTTGAACAAGACCTCATAAAATACATAGCTCAGATTGTTGAAAAAACAAGAAAATCAAATAACTTATTTTTAGGAGGAAGTCCGAGAGCTTCATTAGCAATTTTAAATGCAGCTAAAGCATATGCTGCAATTGAGGGACGAGACTTTGTGACTCCTGAAGACATTAAGTTTGTTTTAACCCCTGTATTAATTCACAGAGTTATACTAACTCCTGAAAAAGAAATGGAGGGTGTAAGTACCCAACAAGTCATTCAACAAATTATTGACTCAGTTGAAATTCCAAGATAAAACTAAAATCCTGTATGCGTAAATTCTGGAGATCACTCTTTTTAAATCAAAGATTCTTTGCTGGTTTAGCAATGCTGGTTGTCCTGATGATATTTGGTCAATATTATCAACCTGTTTTTATTTTTACTCAACTATTATTTGCATTATTTTCAACCCTAATAGTTATAGATCTTATATTACTTTATCATAAAGGCAGTAAAAACAAAATTTCCGGAAAAAGACAATTACCAGAACGTTTTTCAAATGGCGATCTTAATAAGGTTCATATATCACTTAGCAATCATCATGGATATAAAATAAAAGTGAAAGTAATAGATGAGTTACCTACTCAATTTCAGAAAAGAGATTTTCTGGAAGTTTTTAATTTAAAACCTTTCGATCAAAAGAATTTCACATATACAGTAAGACCCGTTTATAGAGGAGAATATCATTTTGGAGCATTAAATATTATCATAAACTCACCACTGTGTCTCATTAGCAGAAGGTATATTTTTGATATAAATGCCATGGTAAAAGTGTACCCTTCTTTTATTGAAATGCGCAAATTTGAATTACTTGCAATATCTAACAGATTAACAGAAGTTGGAATAAAAAAAATAAGAAAAATTGGTCATCAGATGGAGTTTGACCAGATTAGAGACTATATCACCGGAGATGATTACAGAACAATTAACTGGAAAGCCACAGCACGAAAAGGTCATTTAATGGTTAATCAATATCAGGATGAAAAATCACAACAAGTTTTTAACCTGATTGATATGGGACGTAATATGCAAATGCCTTTCAATGAAATGTCACTACTGGATTATGCAATTAATACGTCCTTGGTTTTATCAAACATTTCAATGTTGAAACATGACAAAGCCGGGTTAATCTCTTTTAGTAATACTATTCATTCTATGATTCCTGCAGCAAGAAATGGCAGACATATGCAATCCATCATGGAAATTCTGTATAATCAACAAACCAACTTTAAAGAACAAAATCTTGAGCTTCTTTATGCACAAATCAGAAGAAAAATTACGCATCGAAGTTTATTGATTTTATATACTAACTTTGAAAGTTTAAGTTCTGCTCATCGACAAATTCCTTTTTTACAAACAATAGCAAAAACACATTTGCTGGTCGTTGTGTTTTTTAAAAATACAGAGGTTTCAGAGGTAACTCAAAAAAGAGCCAATAGCGTTGAAGACATTTATATAAAAACCATTGCTGAAAAATTTATTTATGATAAAAAACTTATTGTAAAAGAATTAAACAGACATGGAATACAAACAATTTTAACAACACCTGAAGGCCTTACTATAAATACGCTAAATAAATACTTAGAGATAAAATCCAGAGGTATCTTATAATACTTAAAAAGCTATAAACACAGAACTTTTATACGCTTAGCTGCTTATTATTAAAGTTGGATTACATATAAATTCTACATCGGATCAACATCTGCCTGAACAACAGTGGCCTTAAACCCAGGATGCGAAACCAAAGTTGTAATTGCATCTTGTATTAGGTCCTTAACCTTATTTAGTGATACACCACTCTCTATTTTCAGCATAATTTTACGTAAATGCCAATTCTGAATCTTACTAATTGTAGGCGCCTGCGGACCAACTACTCTATGGCTAAATACACCTCTTAAATATTCACCTAAATAATCAGAAGCCTGGTTAACTGTATTTTGATTTCGATGTTTCACGGTCAAATAAATCAACCTGTAATAAGGCGGATACTTATAGGCTTGCCGCTCTTCCATTTGAGTTTGAAAATGCTGCTTAAAATTATTATTTATGACGTCAACAATAACTGGATTATCTGGATTTGAAGTTTGTAAAATAACGGTTCCCTGTTTCCTTTTTCTTCCGGCTCGCCCACTCACTTGTGACATCAGTTGAAAACTTCGCTCAAATGCTCTGAAATCAGGATAATTTAGCATACTGTCAGCGTTTAAGATCCCAACAACACTTACATCATCAAAATCTAAACCTTTAGAAATCATTTGAGTCCCAATCAGAATATCTATTTCGCCTCTTTCGAAATTACCTATGATAGTTTCATGAGATTTTCTGGTTCTGGATGTATCTAAATCCATCCTGGCCACTTTCACATCAGGAAAAATGAGTTTGATATCTTCTTCAATCTTCTCTGTTCCAAATCCTTTTGTTTGTAAAGCAGGTGAACCACAAGCTTTACACACCCGGGGTAATGAATAGGAATTTCCGCAATAATGACATGTTAATTGATTAATATGCTTATGATAGGTCATACTTACATCACAATAATCACACTTAGGAACCCAACTACATTGGTTACACTCCAGATATGGTGAAAAGCCTCTCCTATTTTGAAATAAAATGACCTTTTCTTGATTTTCAAGCGCCTCATTAATATTTTGAACTAATAATGGAGAAAAATCAGAGCTCATCTTTTTCTTTCTCTTTTCTTCCCTAACATTAACTGTTATAATCTTAGGCATTTGAATTCCTTCGTAGCGCTCCCATAGTTCCACCAAACCATATTTACCTAAACGAGCATTTTGATAGGATTCCAGAGATGGTGTTGCAGTCCCCATTAGAACTTTGGCATCATGATAATGAGCCAGAACCATAGCAGCATCACGGGCATGATATCTTGGAGCAGGATCATATTGTTTATAAGTATTTTCATGCTCCTCATCAATAATAATCAATCCAAGATTATCAAACGGTAAGAAAATAGAAGACCGTACACCTACAACAACTTTATAATTATTATTCTTTAAAATATCATCATAAACCTCAACTCTTTCTGCATCTGTGTATTTTGAGTGATATATACCCAATTCATTTCCGAAAACTTTCTTTAAACGTGAGGTAATTTGTGTAGTTAATGCAATCTCAGGTAACAGATATAATACTTTTTTCCCTTGATCTAATTGCTCTTTAATAAGATGAATGTATATTTCGGTTTTCCCACTTGAAGTAACTCCATGAAGCAAAACCGCATTTTTCTCTACAAAATGATTCTTTATTTCTTCATAAGCTTTTTGCTGAGGATTATTTAAATTATGAACACCTCTCAAGGAATCATTTGATTTTGCCAATCGGGATATTTGTTCTTCCTCTTCTATTAAAATTCCTTTTTTTACAAGTTCCTTTATCTGAGTTGCAGAGGCATTACTTTTATCTCTAAGCTCATTTTTATCTATCGACTTTGAGAAATTAGCAGGATTAGCTCCTCCTATCAAAGTAAAAAAAGTCATAAAAACCTCAAGTTGTTTTTTAGCAGAACTTAAATCTGAAAAAGCATTTTGAATTTTCTGCTCTTTATAATAATCCTCAGATAAACGAATTACTTTTTTAGTCTTAGGTTTGTAACCATCTTTAAGTTTTTCACTTACAAAAACAGCCTCCCGTTCTAAAAGCGATTTAATTACTGGCAACGAATTTTTTAACTCAGTAATATTATTCAGTTCCTGAATTGTTGCAGTTTTATTCTCTGATAAGTAATCTAAAACCAAATTTTCTTTTGGAGATAATATCTCATTTGGAGACCATTCTTTGTTATGATGTACTTTCGTTTCGCTTTCTAGTTTTAAACCTGAAGGTAAAGCTGCCTTATACACTTCCCCTAGTGTACACATATAATATTGTGCAATCCAATTCCAGAAGTTTAATTGTATTTCATTTACAACTGGTTTTTCATCTAATACCGAAATGATTTCTTTTGTTACATAATCTTCAGGTTTAGTATCGTGGAGGGCGTATATAATTCCTGAATAAATTTTCTTTTTCCCGAAAGGAACTATTACTCTGGATCCAATTTCTATATGATTAATCCATTCCTCCGATATTTCATATGTGAACAATCTTGGAAGGGGAACGGGTAATATAATATCGGCAAAATACACAGTTTTCATTGCACACAAAAATAACGACTTATTCTGTTATTACGCATCAATGAATTAAGGAATATCAATTATTCTTGTATGTTTTCATTTTTAAAAATAAGAGAAGTATTATAGGCATAATATCCTCCAAACAAAGAAATAAATAAGGAAATTAGATAGAAAATTAAACTTAATGCAACTGCATGATCCTCATTTAAACCCAAATATTGCGAACCAAACATGAATGTTACTTCTCTAAGACCTAAACCTCCTAGCGATATTGGAATAGCAGACATTATACTAGAAAGGAAAAATAAAAACAGATAATCATCTTCCATGCCAGACAGTTCTGTACCCATTGACTTCAGAATAAGAATCGCTGATATCATTTGTAATCCCTGAATAATAAGGGATAAAGTAAAAACTTTCCATGTAACAGGAGATAAATGCGAACTAAATAACTTAAGATATATGTAATAACCTATAGCTATAATTGGAATAAATACTACAAAATAATTTAGAAATGGATTTATCCAGACTAAAATTTCATGCACCAGTTTTATGCCACCCTCAGGAACACCTGATTTGCCTAGATCATAATCAATAAAATAGACCAATCCACAAATATAAATAACGATTACGGCTAATCCGCTGAGTCTATCTGCAAATATGGTTCCTATTAATCTCTTTACTGATGTTTTATAATATTTATTTAACAAAAATATTTTATACCCATCACCACCAACTCCTCCAGGTAAAAACATATTATAAAACATGCCCAACCAATATAATTTGACATTAGCAATGACACTTATTTTTACAGGAATATATTGATAAAATGTATTTAAACGATAAGAACTAATTACTTGTGAAATAGCATACAATATAATAGATACCAACAACAACCATACATTAATACCTACTACAGCTTCTACGGTTTCTTGAAAATCAATTTTTCGAAAAACATAGTATAAAGCTACTACAGATAAAACTACTTTGGCAATAAGCTTTAGCGTTTTAGAATATTTTTTAAAGAACTGCAATATGATTCAATTAAAAATTTATATGCCACAAAAATAGCTTAATATTTATATAAAAAAAGAAACAACCATATATTACCTTATAAAGTGTAATATACGGTTGTTAATGTGTTACTTTTCTATAAAGAAATATCTTAAGCTATTTTAATAACATCTCAGCAAGCTCATCTTCAAAGAAGAAGCTTTCCATTCCAAATGCAGGCTCTAAATCATCAATCCATTGTGCATGACAATCAAATTTAGCAAAGAAAGGACGTGCAACCCAATCACTATTTCTTCCTTGAATAAATTCAAGAGTGAGTATTTTCTCCCCTTTTATTTCTGTTACGCCTACAACTCTAACCTTTCCTGGTGTACATGACATACTAGGTCCCCGTACGGTCCGTGCAATACCACTAACCTGAGTATACGCCTTTTTAAATATACTCCATGCCTTTACAATTGGGATTCCAAAATAATCTTGAGCACCTGTATCTCTGGCTATAAACATATAATAAGGTACCATGCCCAGATTCACTTGTTTTCTCCACATATCTGCCCAAATATCACCATGAGCATTAATATGATTAAGAACCGGAGATTGGGTTCGAATTATTGCTCCAGTTTCACGAATTCTTTTCACAGCTTTTTGAACCGCATCAGTCTCAAGCTCCATTGGATGATTAAAGTGAGCCATAAATGACAAATTTAATCCTGACTTTGTTATTTTTTCAAATGCAGATATCATTTCATCTGCATCAGAATCTGTTAAATATCTGTATGGCCAAAAACTTAATGACTTTGATCCTATTCTGATTGTTTGCAAGTGCTCAATATCAGCATCTATTATTTTTGAAATATAAGTATCAAAAATACTTGCTTTCATAACCATTGGATCCCCTCCTGTAATAAGAAGATCTGTAATTTCAGGATGTAGTTTTATATACTCGATAATTAAATCAATCTCTTTCATTGAGAATTTAATATCGTGCATATTTGTAAACTGAGGCCACCTAAAACAAAACGTACAATATGCATGACAAGTCTGTCCTTGAGATGGGAAAAACAACATAGTTTCGCGGTATTTATGCTGTACACCGTGTAATTTTTCACCATCCAACTCCGGAACATTATACTCTAACTGACCAGCAGGATGAGGATTTAATTTCTCACGAATCAAATTTGCTTCATCCCTTAAAATTGCAGTTGTAGCTCCTGATTGTATTAATGTTGCCATATGATTAAAATCTTCTATCGGCAACATTCCCTTTTGTGGAAAATTTAATATAAACATAGGATCTTCATGAAAATTCTCCCAGTTAATTAATTCATTTACCACATAATTGTTCGTTTTAAAAGGAAGAACATGGCCTACTACCTCAATATTAAGAATATCTTCATCCGACAACATTGATATTTGCGGGATATTTTTAAAATTATGCAACGTATACGTTTGATACTTCATCATAATCATGCTTTCTTTTAAAAGTTATTACCATAAGTCGGTTAACAGCAAGTAATTTTTAAACATATTAAATCTCCTTCTTAAAATTTTAAGAAGGATTTCTCCTTTTAATATTTAGTAGTTTTAGCCCCGATATATTCTATGGCATTACTTAATTTACGAATAAAATCGTAATAAGTCAAATACACCACTTTCAATCAAAACCCAACACAACACACTGATTTAAAGTAGATTACTTGCTTAAAATCCGAAATTGCAACAAAAATAGTAAAAAATTGTAACTTTCTACCTGATAAGTTCCCCTCGATTAGAATCTAACTTAAGAAAGATAAACAACAATGTAGTGAATCCCCACAAAGAAGAACCTCCATAACTAAAAAATGGAAGAGGAATTCCTATTACAGGAGCAAGACCTATTGTCATTCCAATATTTATAGAAAAGTGAAAGAAAAATATAGATGCCACACAATAACCATAAATTCTACTAAAAGCAGAATGTTGTTTTTCTGCTAATATTATAAGCCTGATCATCAAGAATATAAATAATACAACTACAATAGAAGTACCCAAAAATCCCCATTCTTCACCTACTGTACAAAATATAAAATCAGTACTTTGTTCCGGAACAAAATCAAACTTTGTTTGTGTACCATCTAAATAACCTTTTCCGAGTACACCCCCTGAGCCTATTGCAATTTTAGATTGGTTTACATTATAACCAGCACCCAAAGGATCATCTTTAAAACCAAGTAACACATTAATTCTATTCCGTTGATATTCGGAAAGTACCTGCTCAACAAAATAATCTGTTGAAATTGTAAACGCAATAGCTCCCCACATAAATAACAAAGCAGGCAGCACTGGTTTTAATCTTTTACTAATACCTTTATATACTAGAAATACAGATATAGATACCGCAGCCAATAGAGTAAATATTTCCCATCCGGGTTTTCTTCCTAAAATAAGAAAACCCACATATCCAAAACCAAAACCCAGAAAACCTATTAATACAGTATAACCCACTATTTTTAAGTTTATCTTAATACTAAGAAATACATAACAACTAAAAATAATAAGCCATAATATCAAAACATTAGGATAAGCAAGAGTGAGCACAGAAACGACTGCTCCTATAAAGGCAAATACAAGAATACTTCCTGATAATCCTTCCCTATATAAAGGCAATACTAAAATAAAAAATACAAGTGCTGATCCGGTATCGTTTTGTAGAAGGATGCATATAATAGGTAAAATCCAAACCAAGCCTACTCTGAATAAATTAGAGCGTTTTTTAAAAGAAAAGTCGTACCGACTCATTAACCTGGCTAAAGTAAGGGCAGTAGCTACCTTAGCTAATTCAACGGGCTGAAACCTTAATGGACCTATCTCAAACCATGATTTAGCTCCATTAATCTCTTTTCCTAAAAAGATTACAGAAAACAACAAAAAGACAGATAAACCGTATAAAAAATATGAAAAAGCTACATAGAATTTGCTATCAGTCATAAATATAACCCAAATTATCACCATGGATAAACCAATCCACATCAACTGTTTGGCATACTCTTTACTTGCATCAAAAAAAACTGGATTTTCAGGATTATAATTAGCTGCATAAATATTAAACCAACCAAAAGCTACCAGCAATACATATACCAGTACCGTTAACCAATCAATAGACTTTATGTAACTATTATTTTGTGGCATGAATCAAGTCTCCTTCTAACATTTTTTTTTCCATCCATTTACGAGATGGGTCAATTTCATCTTTCAAATATTTTTCAACCATTAAACTGGCAATTGGAGCGGCCCACCTTGAACCAAATCCTCCGTTTTCTACATAAACAGCAATTGCAATTTTAGGATTATCCTTTGGAGCAAATGCAATAAATACAGAATGGTCTTCTCCGTGTGGATTTTCAGCTGTTCCTGTTTTTCCACAGATTCTTATACCCGGTATTCTCGCTACACCTGCAGTATTTCCTCCCGTATCCCAAACAGCCATTTCCATACCTTCAATTACAGGGGTAAAGTTTGAAGTGTCCACTTCTGTTTCATGAATTTTAGTAAATCGGGATGGTATTGTATCATTTTCTATCTCTTTGATAATATGCGGAGTAAAGAATTTTCCTTTATTAGAAATAGTAGCAGCCATATTGGCAATTTGCAATGGTGTTGTTAACAGTTCTCCCTGACCAATAGCCAATGAAACAACTGTCAGTGAGGACCAACTTTTACGATAAATTTTATCATATGTTTTATGATTAGGAACGAATCCTCTTTTTTCATTTGCAAAATCAACACCCAGTTTATATCCAAATCCAAACCGTACTAAATACTCTTTCCATAATTCAAACCCATCCTGAACAGTTTCATTTTTAGGGTTATCAAGAATATCTCTAAATACATGACAATAATATGCATTACAGGATCCTGCTATGGAATGTCTTAAATCTAAAGGACTAGAATGATTATGACAACCCAAATGAAAACTACCTACAGAATAACCCATATGACACTCAAATTTAGATTGTGGAGTAATTACACCTTCCTGAAGACCAATTAAGGCATTTAAAGGTTTAAAAGTTGAACCCGGAGGATACAAAGCCATAATTGGCCTATTAAATAAAGGCTTAAGTGAATCCGTACTCAGTTCTACAAAATTCCCGGCTCTTTTCTTTCCTACAAACAAGGATGGATCATAACTGGGAGCTGAAACCATTGTTAATATCTCACCAGTTTCTGGTTCAATAGCAACAATAGAACCGATTTTATTTGCCATCAACTCTTCACCGTATTTTTGGAGTTCTATATCAATCGTAAGCGAAATATCTTTTCCTGCTTCTGCTGGAATATCAAATTTCCCATCACGAAAAGCCCCTTTTTCTCTGCCATGAACATCTACTAAAACATATTCATACCCCTTTTTACCTCTTAAAAACTTCTCATAAGTTGACTCTATTCCATTAATACCATGATAATCACCATTTATATAATAGTCATCTTTTTTAATCGTACTTGGACCAACTTCTCCAATATACCCAAGAATATGACCAGCATTAGGATATTCGTATTTTCTGAGTGTTCTGCGCTGAACGAAAAACCCATCAAACTTATAAAGCTTCTCTTGTAGATACCCATATTGCTCTGCTGAAAGTTGCTTATAAAAAACAGATGGCTTAATCGATGAAATTTTTCTACTTCTCAATTTCACCCTCATTTCATGAAATAATCCGATTAAATCATTCTTGCTAATATTTAAGGCCCTGCAAAAAGACAATGTGTCCATTGGCTTTAACTCTCTTGGCACTACCATTAAATCATAATTAGCCTGGTTGGAAACCACAAGCTTTCCATTTCTATCATATACTAATCCTCGTGCAGGATAATTGATAATCTCTCTTCGGGTATTACTTTCTGCAGAATACTTATAGGAGGGGTCATAAACCTGAAGAATAAACAATTTAACAATAAAGGCAATCCCTATTGAAATGTATATTAAGGCAACAACTAATGTACGTCTATTTAAATTCTCCACGTCGCTAATCTTTAGATTCTGTTGCGTTTTTGATAGTTAAACAAGAGTGTAACTCCCATAATAATTAAAGTAAAAACGGAGCTAAAAATTGTTCTTCCAATAATTTCTATAATATTCGAAAAGGAAAATGATTCTAAAATAAAATAAAATAAGTGATGTATAATAACGAGTATACCAGCATATTTAAAAAACCAGGGAAAACCATAATAGGAAGGAATTGGAAGTGTTCCTACTTCATATCCTTCTCTGGGAGAAATTCGCATTAAGACATATTTTCGCAAATATGCTAATAACAATATAGCTGCCATATGCATTCCGGGAGTATTTGAAAACATATCTATACTTATACCTAAAATAGCAGCTAAAACTAAAACCAACCATCCAGGAGTTTCAAAAGGTAAGGTTAAAATAAATAATACATATAGGTAAGGATTAATATATCCTGAAAACTCTATTTTATTAAGTATTAATACCTGCAAAAATAAAAAAAAGAAAAAATTGAATACGTATCTTGGAATCAGACTAATCATTTTAAACTCTCCTCCTCTAATTGTATTTGTTGATCTTGAAAGATATTTTCAACAACCTCAACATAATTTAATCTGGCAAAATCAACACTCAATTTCACCTTAATCTTAAAAAAACTTTCTCCAACGGGATGCTCTACACTTTCTACGGTTCCGATTAAAACACCCTCAGGGAAAGTAGAGGAATAACCACTAGTTATTACTTGATCTCCTAATTGAACTTCTGCGTGTTCGGGTATTTCATCCAGAATTACATGGTTAATGGATTTATTATCCCAACTTACCGATCCAAAAAAATCAGATCCTTTAAGTTTAGCTGAAATTTTTAATCTTGGATTTAATATCGATAAAGCAGTACTGAAATTTTTTGTACACTTGATGACAATACCGACTACTCCTCGACCTGATATGATACCCATATCAGGCTTGATCCCATCCAGACTACCTTTATTAAGAGTGATATAATTAAAGTGTTTACGTATGGAATTATTAACGACCCGACATGTACGATATTTATATTGAGTTGAAGTACTGGAATCACCTACCAAAGCAAAATAATCTTTTGCCTGTACAAATGATGTTGGTAATTGACTTCGTAAATAGGAGTTTTCTTCAGCTAACTCTTGATTAACCTTTTTAAGAACAAAATATTGTTCAACATTACTGACTGTTTCAAAAAGTCCACCACTCATTTTTGAAGATGAACTTAAATATATGGCTCTTTGATTTTGATTATATGTTACAATTAAAATAAAAGCAACTAATTCTAAAAGTATAAACAATAAACCTATATGATGCTTAATTAAAAAATGTAAGAAATTCCTCATTAAAATGTTGCGTTGTTTTCTTTATACAAATGTATTTGACTCATATACAAAATCATAAACTTAATTCAACCTCATCTAATTTAGAGGTCATAAGTCAGCCACGCGTAAAGTTAATCTTTTACCATTTAATTTTCATTACGATTATTCAATAAACATGAAAAAAGGGGAAACTTTCAAATTTCCCCTCTAAATATTAAATCAGATCATATATTAAATCTTACCCATTATATGCAACATCTTTTTCTTTGTTAATACTGCAATTCTATACATAACCGGAACAATAACCAGTGTCAAAAATGTAGCGAAAGTAAGTCCAAATATCACCGTCCATGACATTGGGGACCACATAGCTGCCATATCTCCTCCAAAACTTATATTAGGTTCGAAACTGCTTAACAAACCCCAAAAATCAATATCAATACCAATAGCCATAGGGAATAATCCTAAAATAGTAGTAATCGCTGTTAGTAAAACAGGTCGCAACCTGGTTTTACCTGCCAGAACAATACAATCAGTGGCCACATCTACAGGAAGAAACACCTTTTCACCAAGTCCTAACTCCTTACGTTTCTGACTCTTTAAAAGTTCAATGTAATCAATCAAAACAATCGCATTATTTACAACAACCCCAGCTAAAGAAACAATTCCAATACCAGTCATAATAACCACAAAATCCATTTTAAACGTAGCCAAACCACCAAAAACACCAATAGTACTAAACAATACACTAGCTATAATAATAAAAGGTTTTACAATTGAATTAAATTGTGTAACCAGAATGATAAGAATTAATGCAACTGCTAATCCTAGTGCAAAAGACAAAAACTCCATAGATTCAGCTTGTTCCTCTTGCTCTCCTGTAAACTTATATTCATACCCCGAAGGCATTTCAAAATCCTCAAGCACAGCTTTTATCTCATTATTAACGTTATTCGCATTATACCCTTCTAAAACATTAGAATACAAAGTAACGACTCTATCTAAATCAATACGCTTTACAGCATCATAAGTAGTTGTGAAAGTAAAATCGGCAACTGCAGATATAGGAATTTGCATCAGTTTACCCATATTATCCCTAAATACGATTTGCTGATTCATCAACGCAGGAATACTATTGCGATACTCTTCCTTCAATCGCAATTGAATTGGATATTTATCCTCGCCAATTTTATAATCCGATACTTCTTTTCCAAATAAGGCAGTTCTGAGTGTACTGGATACTTGCGCTGTGGACATCCCAAAACGACGAACTTTCTCTCTATCAATTGACACAATCATCTCTGGCTTATTTACATTTAAATCCATCTTTAAGCCTTCTATTCCTTCAATCTGTTCCCTTTCTATAATACCCTCAATGGTATCGGCCAAATAAACCAGTTCATCAAAGTCATAACCTGAAATTTCTAAATTAATAGGTTTTCCTGTGGGAGGCCCCCCTTTATCCCTGTCAATAGTAAAAATAGCTCCGGGATAATTATAGGTTAAACTATCGTTAAACATTTTAAGAACATCCGGAGTATTTACTCCATTTCTATCTTCATAATCTACAAAAGAAACCGTAACCAGGCATTTATTATCTCGTGTTGAAAAATCTAAATCATCTTCCAACCTAGCTCCATCTCCAACGTTAGTTAGTACAGATTTAACAGCCACTTTATAAGGCTCAATCATTTTAATAATATCTTTCTCAAGCTTGTGAGCAAATTTATCAGTTGCTGTAATATGCGTACCTGCAGGTAGCTCTACAAATACATTAATAAAATTAGGATCACCTGAAGGGAAAAATACAGTATTAGGAGAGCTCATAAAATAAAATGCTATGGTTAAAAACATTAATAAAACCGTAGCAAACAGCAAATTTCGGGGGCGTTTACCTGCTAAAGCGGCAGATAGAAATTTTACATATATCCTTTCAAGGGTATCCAGAAAAGTTGTTTTAAACCAGATGCCGATTTTGGCAAAAAATAGAAAATTCATCAATGAAACAAAAGCTCCAATAAACATAAGACTACCAAGAATCGTTATATCTAATAGATAAAACAGCAATCCTAAAACAAGAAGGATTACAACAATCCTAATTACTACTAATTTATCCGGCACTTTATCTTCATCTGAATGCTTAATAAACATCGACGAGAATACAGGTATTATTACAAGAGCTACGAACAACGACGAGGACAATACTATTATTAATGTAATAGGTAGATACTTCATAAACTCTCCCATTACCGAATCCCAGAAAACTAAAGGGAAAAAAGCTGCGAGAGTTGTTAATGTAGATGCAATAATAGCAATAGCAATCTCACCAACTGCTCTCCTTGCGGCTTCTATTGGTTTATAACCTTTATCAATAAACCTGTAAATATTTTCAACAACCACAATGGCATTATCTACTAACATACCTAATGCCAGTATCAATCCAAAGAGCACCATCATATTAATGGTATATCCGATTATTTGTAAAACAACGAATGATAAAAACATAGATAACGGAATGGCTAAGCCTACAAAAAGTGCATTTCGTGTACCTAAAAAGAAAAATAATACCAATACCACAAACAACATACTCATAATCATGCTATTCTCAAGACTATTTAATTGAGCCTTAACCATATCTGACTGGTCATTTGTTATTGTTAATTGCAAAGCTTCCGGAAAGATATGATCCTCCCTAACTTTATTGAGTATATCGTCTATTTTCGAGGTGGCATTTAAAAGGTTTTCGCCTCCTTTTTTTATTACTTGCAATGAAATAACGGGTTGCTCATCCAAACGTGTTATACTCGATGGCTCCTCATATCCATCAACAACTTCTGCTACATCGTATAAATAAACAATCTTACCATCTTCACTTTTAACGATAATATTTTCAATTTCATCAACTGAGGTAAATTCGCCTAATGCCCTAATAGATCTCCGTGTATTTCCTAATTTTATTTCACCAC
Source organism: uncultured Saccharicrinis sp. (assembly GCA_963665705.1). Lineage (GTDB taxonomy): Bacteria > Bacteroidota > Bacteroidia > Bacteroidales > Marinilabiliaceae > Saccharicrinis. The sequence goes on along the minus strand of OY762448.1, from coordinate 5,645,417 downwards.
TGGATATACTCATATTTTCATAAGCAATAGCGTTTTCAATATCATTGAAACTAACTTTATGGGCAGCCATTTTCAAGGGATCTGCATTTACTTTAATCTCCTTTTCATTGATTCCTTGTATTTCAACTTTTGAAATTTCGGGTAAGGCTTCAATTTCATCTTCTAAAATTTCGCCATATTTTTTAAGTTCATCAACACTATAATCTCCTGATAAATTAATATTAACAACAGGAAATTCTGAAGCATCAATGTCATTAACAATCGGATCTGAAGGTAAATCATCCGGTAAATCATCCATGGCATCATCTACTGCATCTTTACAATCCTGCAATGCTACTTTATTATCTATGCCACTATTAAAAACAATTAATACATACGAAAATCCCTGAGAAGAAGTAGACTTAATATCTTTGATTCCATTAATGGTTTCTAATTCTTTTTCAATGGGGCGTGTAACCAGATTTTCAATATCCAAAGGAGCATTACCCGGATATGGAGTCATAATCATAATCCACGGAAGTTCTACTTCAGGAAATAATTCTTTAGGTAAAGTATTATATGAAACTAATCCAAAAATAGCTAAGGAAAAAGTGAGTAATAAAACTGTGGTTTTATTGCGAAGAGCCAGGCTTGTTAGTTTAAACTCCCGAACAATCTTCCCCTTTATACCATCTATATTTTTATCTTGATTTTCTTGCATTTCGATAATGATTAATATGCTTTATAGCTAGCTTATCTTAATTCAACTAAGGTTCCATTTGAAACCGTATTAAATCCTTCCACAATTACTTGATCACCTTCATTCAAACCCTTCAAAATCACCGTTTCATCTTTATACGAACGACCTGATTTTACATATACTTTATTTGCTGTATTACCTTCTGCAATAAAAAGAAACTGGCCAGTGATATCATTTTTAATAATGGCAGATGGAACAACCAAAGCTTCATCTATTTTGTAATCATTTATTCTTAATGATGCCATCATATTTGGCTTTAATTTATTCTCTATGTTATTCAAAACTACCTGAACATTGAAAGTCCTGTTTTCAGGATGAATAATATTACCTGTTCTAACAATGGGCTCTAATTTAACAAGGTCTGGATATGTAGAAAAAGAAATCTCTACTGTATCACCTGCAGAAATAAAAGGAAGAAATGCTTCGGAAACCTCGGCATTAACTTTCATCTTATTAAGATTTACAAATTGAAGGATAATTGCACCAGGGGCAGAAAGCTCACCTTCCTTTGAAATAATGTTATCAACAATACCATCAAAAGGTGCTTTTATAAAATACAATTCCAATTGTGCTTTTTGGGTTTTTAGAGACCTCTCAAGTGATTCCCTATTATTTTTAGCTTGAAGATATTCAATTTCTGATCCAATATTTTGATCCCAAAGACTCTTCTGCTTATTATAAATATCCGTTGCTAATTCTAATTTTGTTTCGATTTCTTTAATAGCATTTGAAATAGTATTAGAGTTTAATGAAACTAACAAGTGTCCCTTTTTAACTTTTTGTCCTTCTACAACATGAATGGCTTTAATTTGAGCAGGTACTTCCGGACTAATATTAGCACTTTGCACAGCCTCAAGTAATCCACTTGCCTGAATATAATGCTTAAACACCTGCCTTTTTACCTTTTGTACAACTACCGGAAGTTTAAATTTAATATTATCATTTCCTAATTTCTTTAACTGCACTTCCAGTTTGTCATTTTCCTTTTTAAGCGCCTTTATTGTATTCTTATTGTCACTGATTTTTGATTTAATTTCATTCTTATCTGAGGAGGAACATGCTATTATTGTAGTAAGCAATATGATATAAATAAATATTTTTTTCATTGTTTATAGATTATTGATATGGATTCGTAATAAAATTATAAGCAACCTATATAATTACAACTGAGATGTTGCTTTTTTAAATTTGATAAATAAGTTAAAGTAATTCAATGCAGCACCATTATAATTGATAACAGCCTCTGTCATGTTACTTTCATTTTGTGATAGTTCTAAACTATTCAACAAACCATTTTTAAACTTAATGAGTGATTTTTGGTAAATTCTATCTGAAATCTCTTTTGATTCTCTGGCATTTAAAAATTGTTTTCGGGCATTATCCAGATTAGCTTTGGCCACAATTAAATCTCTTTTTAAACTTTGCTCAACCATTTGTTTTTCAACATTCAATTTATTTAGCTCCAGCTTTTTCTGTTTCATTTGAGCAGATCTTTGCCCACTCGAAAAAATCGGAATGGATAAACCAACACCCACCATAGATCCTTCCGTCTTTACTAAATCAGACCAATTTTGTCCAAAAAAAGTATAATCGTACGTTAAAAAAGCACTTAATCTAGGCATTGCCAAGGCTTTTTGATTTTTAATAGCAAGTCCCTGAATATCGATTTGTGTTTGAACTGTTTTGTAATCGATATGAGTTTTTATATCATTTTCGTATTCAGGCTTTACAGGAATTGATACCAATATTTTATTTATATCATCAGATAATTTCAATGGCTTTTCAATATCATATCCCATTGCAAATTTTAAAATTGACAAAGCTATTTTATATTGGTTTTCGGCATCATCATACAATCTTTGCGATTCGTTTACCATTAATTTTATTTGATCTACCTCAATGTCTTCTCTAAATCCTTTTTGATAATATGCTTCAATTTGTTTAAGTGTATACAAATTGGTTTCAAGATTGATTTTAAAGTCTTGAATATTCTGTTTTGCAACAAGAGATAAAAAATAAGCTTCTGCTACAGCTTGTTTTAATTCAATATTTGTTTTTTGTTCAACATTTTCCGATAATCTAACATACACTTTACTAGCCTGCAATCCAACAAAATATGATCCATCAAAAAGCAATTGATCAACTCTTCCTCCAATTGAATTATTGTATTTGGTACCAAAAACAGTAGTTATTGTTGTATCACCAAACTGTATTTGATTTTCCTGAAGTTTTAAATTATTTGCAATTGAACCACTTCCGTTAATTTGCGGTAATCCAATAGCAATAGTTTCATTCACCTTTTTTTTAGCAATTGTAATATCATGCCTGGCATTTACACTTTGATAACCAAACTCTATAGCATAAACCATTGCCTGGCTAAGCGAAACTTCCAGAGTATCACCCTGAGATTTAACTGAAAAGGGAATTAATAAGAGAAATAAAATATTAATGTATTTGGCTTTTTTTATCATATAATTGATGTTAGGATTGCATTATTTAAATTTTATTACCCAGCATAATGCATTTAATAGTTTTTTTTAAAATACATTAAACAAATATACCAGACAATCAATACCAATAAAAAACCCAATCGGTAAAGGGCTATTTTTTATCGGTAAATGAATTAAAAAAGGTTATTCTTATATATGTAATGTATGACACCATAATGAATGTTTTTATTTAGTTATAAAAATAAAAAACTAATATAACATAGATAGTATTTTAATGTCAATAGTTTCTAAATTAAAAACTTATAATAATTACATTTAAATTTCGTTTAAAAAGTAAACTAAAATAGCATACGCATCAAATGACAACAAAAAATATTAAAAGCTGCATACTGAGTAATAATATTACAATTATTATTCTCATAATATTTTTATTTCCTTTTAGTCTTGAGTCTCAACGTAAAAACAAAGGAACTAGCAAAAGAGAAATACGCAAACGACAGGAAACAGCCAACAAAAAAAGCAACTATAACAAATTCAACGAATTAGTTCCAATGGGAAGTGCAGCATCCATAGCCCGTAATGATTATATATGGAGCTATGAAACTGCAAATACAGTACCGCTAGATGGAGGAAATATCAGTTTAATAAGCCCTACAAGACTTTGTTTTAGAAAAGGACAAGAAATAGGAACATCAATTGGTTCTGCAGCATTTATCCCTATGCTTTATTATAAACGCAAATGGAAAGAAGGCAAAATATATATTGCAACAAGACACCAACTATATTCTTTTCTTCCGGGATTACAATTCATGCGTAACAACAATCACTTTCAGTTTATACCAGAAGATTCATCAATACCAGAAGTGATTGCAGTAAAAAATGAATTAATAGTAAGTAAACCATTTTTAAAAGATTTAAAATGTGGAAGTGTAAAGCAGCCCTATATTATTATTACCGCAGGAATAGCTTACGATTATGGAATTAAACTTTCAGGTACTGATGTTAACCTAATTGATTACAAATTTGTAAGATCAAGAAATGGTGTGATATTAGGTGATGGAGGATTTTTATCAGCAAGACTTCAAGGTGATTTTTACCTGAACCAAAATCTCTATTTAACAGTAGCTGCACGTGGATTATTTACAAATGAGACATATAAAAACTCCTTTGAGCAAAACTCCCTAATTAGATATAAAATATCTCCAAAACTCTCAATTGATGCGGGTTACTGGATGAATTTTGGCAAGGGAGATGGAACTATGATACTACCCGTTTTTGATATAACTTATTATTTCGGAAGTCGCGAAATAAGAGAGAAAGGTTTATTTGGGAAAGGTAAAATTTAGCATGCCTTTCCCAAAAAAGAATTAATTTTATATTGTAAATAATAACACAATTGAAATAAAAAATATCACCTGTAGTATTAAAAATCGAACAGGGACTTCAATTTCTTTCAAACTATTAACAAGAGATAAGATTTGACTTTTCATAAATAAAGTATTTTAGTTATTAGCTGCTCTTGCTTTGACTACAAAAAAACTTTAAGGTTGCTTTTAAAACGAAAAAAAAATGAAAATATTTTAATTTAGTAGGAATATATAACTCCATTTCTCAAAAAAAAGAACATAAACTCTTTTTTTATAATTTGATATTCACTTAATTTGTATGAATATTATTAATATAGTGAGAAACAAAAACAACATATTAACTTTCCTTTTGAACAACATTGTTGTTACTTCCAAAAAAACTTTTGGTTATACAGATATGATGTGTCACATGATGATGACAATCTAGTGTCGAGGCGCATTATATCAGGATAATTTCATTTCATAAACCTATTATAATGCGCAAGGCATTGTAAAGGAAAGAGATGTAGATTATTTAACTAAAATTATTATACCATGTCAAACTTAAATTTTGAAACACTCCAGTTACATGCTGGACAACAGGTTGACTCAGATACTAATTCACGAGCTGTACCTATTTATCAAACTTCATCTTATGTATTTAATGATGCAGATCATGCGGCTAATTTATTTGGATTAAAAGAGTTTGGAAATATATATACACGTATCCAAAATCCAACTACTGATGTATTTGAAAAACGTATTGCAGCACTTGAAGGTGGTGTAGCAGCATTGGCTGTTTCATCAGGACAGGCTGCTCAATTCATAGCAATTAATAATATTCTTCAGGCTGGGGATAATTTTATTTCAACCTCTTATTTATATGGAGGAACTTTTAACCAGTTTAAAGTACAATTTAAACGGTTAGGCATTGATGTAAGATTTGTTGGCGGTGATAATCCGTCTGATTTTGAAGCTAAGATTGACGAAAACACGAAAGCTATCTACTTGGAAACAATTGGAAATCCACGTTTTAACATTCCTGATTTTGAGAAAATAGCTGATATTGCTAAAAAGCACGACATTCCTCTTATTGTCGATAACACTTTTGGTGCAGGCGGTTATTTATTCCGACCACTTGAACATGGTGCAAATATAGTTGTAGAATCTGCAACAAAATGGATTGGCGGACATGGTACATCCATTGGTGGGGTGATAGTTGATGGTGGTAATTTCAATTGGGGTAATGGCAAATTTCCGTCTATCTCGGAACCTAGCGAAAGTTATCACGGATTAAACTTCTGGGAAGTATTTGGAGAAGGTGGTGCTTTTGGAAACATTGCATTCATTATTAGATGTAGAGTAGAAGGTTTACGTGATTTTGGTCCGGCATTAAGTCCATTTAACTCATTTTTATTACTTCAGGGACTTGAAACTTTATCTTTAAGAGTTGAAAGAACTGTTGAAAATACATTGAAAGTAGCACAATGGTTAGAACAGCATCCAGAAGTAGAATATGTAAATTATCCTGGATTAGAAAGCTCTCCATACAATACATTAGCCAAAAAATATTTAAGCAATGGATTTGGCGGAGTATTAACATTTAAAATTAAAGGCGGTAACGAACGTGCTGATACATTTATTGGCAGCCTTGATTTAATAAGTCACCTGGCAAATATTGGTGATGCCAAAACTCTAATTATACATCCGAGCACCACTACTCACGAACAATTAAGTGTTGAAGAGCAAAAGGCTTCTGGAGTTGAACCAGGCTTATTAAGACTTTCTGTAGGTATTGAACATATTGATGACATTAAAGCTGATCTTACTCAAGGTTTTAGTAAATCAAAATAAATAATATTTCAGTCCTGTTTCATTTCTTATGAAACAGGATTTTCGTTATCTGACAAGCAATCAACAAAAATGGTAAAAAAGAAATTAAAAATAGGTTTAATAGGTTTTGGAGTAGTAGGACAGGGATTATATGATGTACTTCAGAAAAGTCCGGCTTTAGATGTAGAAATCCTAAGTATATGCGTAAAAAACAAGAAAGAACGAAATCTTCCGGAATCGTTATTTTGTTATTCTCCCGACGAAATTTTAAACATCAAAGACATTAATCTGATAGTTGAGTTAATTTCCGACTCAGATGAAGCCTATCATATTGTAAGAGATGCTCTAAAAAAAGGGAAAGATGTAGTATCTGCTAACAAAAAAATGATTGCAGAGAACTTGAATGAATTAATACAATTACAAAAAGAAAACGATGTTTCTCTACTTTATGAAGCATCTGCATGTGGTAGTATTCCTGTAATAAGAAATTTAGAAGAATATTACGATAATGACTTACTTCTTTCTGTAACCGGCATATTAAATGGTTCATCCAATTACATCTTATCAAAAATATTCGACCACAATAAAGACTATAACTCAGCATTAAAAGAGGCTCAGGAACTTGGCTTTGCTGAAGCTGATCCAAGCTTTGATGTTGATGGATTTGATTCGTTATTTAAGTTAATCATTTTAACAGCTCACAGCTTTGGAACTATTGTGGAACCTAAAGATGTTCTACATTATGGAATTTCAAACATTGCTGATTTTGACATTCAATATGCTAAAGAAAAGGGTTACAAGATTAAATTAGTCGGACAAGTTGAGAAATTAGAGAATAATAAGATTTCTTTATTTGTACTGCCTCGTTTGGTGAAGAAAGATAAATACATCTATAATGTCGAAGACGAATTCAACGGGGTAGTAATCAAGGGTTTAGCCTACGATAAACAATTCATGTTTGGAAAGGGAGCAGGAGGTCACCCAACTGGTTCAGCTGTGTTATCTGACATTACTGCAATTGCCCATAATTATAGATATGAGTATAAAAAAATGAATTATTACAGTTCATTTAATTACGATAAAGATGGTATTATTGAAGTTTATTTACGCTATAAAACGAATGAGGATTTAAAGAAATTTAAATTTGACTCTATTTCTGAAGAATATAACGGACCAGATTTTAATTATAAAATAGGCTTAATAAAAATTAAAGATTTAATGGACCTTAAAGATGAGTTAAGAGATATGGATATTTTTCTTGCCGTAACCCGAAAAACTTTAAATTATTAAATATTAATTCTATAAAATTAAATACATCTTATAGATAACAAAAAAAGCTGCATTACTGCAGCTTTTTTTGTATATATTTTTCTTCATTTTCGTTAAACATCGTATGTACTTGAAGCAGTATCACCACCTCTACCAGTCCAATTTGTATGAAAAAATTCACCACGTGGCTTATCAACTCTTTCATAAGTATGCGCTCCAAAATAATCTCTTTGAGCTTGTAACAAATTAGCAGGAAGTTTTTCAGTTCTGTATCCGTCAAAATAGCTCAATGCACTTGAAAATGTTGGAACCGGAATACCGCTTAAAACAGAATGTGCAACTACTTGTCTCCAACCCTCAATTGCTGAATTGATTTTTTCTTTAAAATAAGGATCTAAAAGAAGGTTTGGCAACTCCGGATTATTATCAAATGCTTCTTTAATCTTACCTAAGAATACAGATCTAATGATACATCCACCTCTCCACATCAATGCAATACCTCCATAATTCAAATCCCAATCATTCTCTTTAGCAGCCTCACGCATCAATACATATCCTTGAGCATACGACACTATTTTAGAAGCAAACAAAGCATCTTTAATGTATTTTATAAACTGCTTTTTATCACCATCGTATTTTTTTACTGAAGTACCTAGAACTTTTGCTGCTTCAACTCTCTCTTCCTTTTGAGCAGAAAGACAACGTGCAAATACAGATTCTCCAATTAAAGTTAATGGCACACCTAAATCTAATGCAGTAATGCCTGTCCATTTTCCTGTTCCTTTTTGACCTGCAGCATCCAGTATACTCTCAACTAAAGGTTCACCATCTTCTTTATACCCCATTATATCGCGGGTAATTTCAATCAAATAGCTATCTAAATCTCCTTTATTCCATTCCTCAAATATCTCATACATTTCTTCATGAGTCATACCTACATAATCTTTCATGATATGATAGGCCTCACTAATTAATTGCATGTCTCCATATTCAATTCCATTGTGAACCATTTTTACAAAGTGACCGGCACCATCCTGACCTACCCAATCACAACAAGGAACATCATTTTCTACTTTAGCACTTATATTTTGAAAAATATCTTTAATAAATGGCCATGCTTTGTCAGAACCACCCGGCATTAATGATGGACCTTTTAATGCTCCTTCTTCACCTCCTGAAACGCCTGACCCTACATACAACAATCCTTTATCTTCTACATATTTTGTTCTTCTGATTGAATCCGGATAATGAGAATTTCCTCCATCAATAATGATATCGCCTTCTTCTAAAAAAGGTATAACCTGATCAATTAAAGCATCAACAGCAGCTCCTGCTTTTACAAGCATCATTACCTTTCTTGGACGCTCCAAAGCGTCTACTAATTCTTTAATAGAATGCGTTCCAATAAAGTTTTTCCCTGCTCCCCTCCCATTAATAAACTTGTCAACTTTTTCTGTGGTTCTATTATAAACAGCTACAGTATAGCCTTTACTTTCCATATTTAACACAAGGTTTTCGCCCATAACGGCTAACCCAATTAAACCTATATCTGCTTTTTTATTCATGTTTATTATATTATATAAATCTTTACCTCAAGATATCCATAAACATCATAAAGGTATTGTAATAATAATAAGAAAGCTATTCTTATTAGATTAATTCAACAGCCTTAAATCCTATTTTGTTCAATGAATCGACCACAAATTTTGAACTGTTTTTCAAATTAACCGTGTAAGCACTAAACTCTCTACGTATTGGGTAAGTACCTCGCTGCTTCTCAAAATCTTCAGGATACTTTCTTAACCGTTCATCATCCTCTAAAATATTATAAGTATGAAGGATTGCTGCTATCAAAATTTCCTGAATAGATTTTCCATCACAATCATAATTTATCACAGGATGTTGAGGCTGTGGTAACTCTGTTGGATACCAATTATTCAATGGTAAATCAAATTTATTACTGATGGCTTGAACACTCATTGCTGTACCATTCGCCTTACCATCAACAGAATAGCCTGCAATATGAGGGGTAGCAACCACAATTTTATCTAATAATTGAAGATTGATGCTGGGCTCATTTTCCCATACATCAAGAATTGAATCCCCAATAATATCATTTTCAATAGCCTTTAATATGGCATTATTGTCAACCACTTCACCTCTTGATGAATTAATAATGACAACGTTATTCTTACAGGATGCTAGAAAATTCTCATCTGCTAAATGGAATGTTTTATATTCACCTTGCCTTTCTAATGGCACATGGAATGTAATGATATCAGCTTCATACTGAATCACATCTAGTTCAACAAATTCATCAGACTTTTCAACTTTTGCTCTGGGAGGATCGTATAGTAAAACTCTCATACCGAGCCCCTCCGCCAATTCCTTTATTTTAGAACCCACATTACCTACACCAACTATTCCGATGGTTTTATCCTTTAATATATAGGACTTTTTAATAGCCAGAACTGATAATGCTGATGCAATATATTGTTTTACCGAACCAGAATTACATCCTGGAGCATTGGTCCAATCAATAGCTGCATCTTTACAATAAGTTGTATCAATATGATCAAAACCAATAGTAGCGGTAGCAATCATTTTTACCTTGCTATTTGCTAACAACTCTTTATTACATTTAGTCCGGGTTCGGGTAATAAGGGCATCCGTATCTTTTACCAATTCACTGGTTGTTTTAGCTCCAGCTACATAAGAAACCTCGGCATAAGGTTCTAGTACCCCTTGTAAAAAGGGGATTTTATCATCTGCAATAATTTTAAGCATGAAACTCTACTTAAGGTACTTATATCTTTTTATACTTTTCTTGGGTGTCTTATCAAATTCTTCCGGATAGTAGGTCACTTTTGCCAAATTCATATAGGCAGGAAGTTCTTTGTTTACTATTGTTTTTAGATCCTGAATAATTTTCATCAGGTCTGATTCAATTATCCCTTCTGAATCGGCCAATTCAAAATCCGGATATACTAATGCTTCTAACTTTCCCTCTCCCATATCTCTCACTAAACATTCTTGAACATAATCCATACTGTTTAGTTTTGTTTCAACTTCTTCAGGATAGATATTTTGTCCAGAACCACTCAATATCATATTTTTGCTGCGCCCTTTGATAAAAATAAAATTATTGTCATCTATAACGCCTAAATCTCCTGTATGCAACCATCCTTCACTATCGAAAACAGCTTCTGTTGCCTCCTTATTTTTATAATATCCCAACATGGAATTTTCACCTCTTACTAAAATTTCTCCGACATGATTGTATGGGTCATCAGAGTCAATTTTCACTTCCATACGATCTACTAAACGACCTGCAGATCGGGGCATTGTACGATCAAAAACTTCATAGCTTATTAAGGGTCCACATTCCGTCATTCCATATCCAATGGTAAAAGGAAACCCAATCTTTCGCAAAAAGTCTTCAACATCCTTATTTAAAGCAGCTCCACCAATAACAATCTGCTGAAATTCTCCTCCAAAGACTTCTAACAATTGCTTTTTTACTTTTTGATAAACAACCTGATTAAGCAAAGGAATTTTACTAATGGTTTTAACTGCTGTCTTTTCAAGAACCGGAGCAATTCTCTTCTTAAATATTTTTTCAAGAATTAATGGTACGGATAAAATTAAATGTGGTTTAATTTTCTGAAAAGCTTCAGTAATTATTTTTGGAGAGGGAGTTCTACTTAAAAAAGTGATATCACATCCCACCGTAAAAGGCCATAAAAATTCAAACAGGCAACCATAAGCATGAGCTAATGGTAAAAAAGAAACAATTCTGTCCCTAGGGTATAATTTCAGATTCTCTTGTGCAAATAATACATTTGACCAAATACTTCGATGAGGAAGCATAACACCTTTAGAGAAACCTGAAGTACCTGAAGTATATGACAAAACTATCAACTCTTCAGAATCTAAGTGAGCAAAATGAATTTCTTCAACAGAAATATTTTCCTCAAAACTTAAATCTTCAATTTTTTCTTTTAATCTAAAACCACAATTTACCAAAGGTTTGAAGGTTTCTATACTCATTATGCCTTTTAAACCTGGCATTTTACTTTCATCAATTTTATTAAAAACAATATCTGTTGTAAATAATATTTGTGACTCCGAATGATTTACGATATGATGAATTTCTGTACTCCCAAAATCAGGTAATATAGGAACGATAACTGCACCATATGAGACTGAGGCCAGATAAGTAATCGCATAATTACTAAGATTACGACCTATTAGTGCAATTCTATCTCCCTTTTTAATATCACAGACTTCAAACAATTGATGTATCCAATATATTCGATCAGAAACCTGTTGATAAGAATAGCTACTACCATCATAATCTGAAAATGCAGGCTGATCTTTATAAGTTAGCAAAGCATGCTTAATCATGCCAATAAATCCATTGCCATCCATACCTTTATGTTTTAACACATTTCTACCCCACTCTTAATTAACCTCCAATGTATCAAACTAAAAATCTCACACATCGAAAACTAACAAGAGAAATAATTATATTAAGGATAAATGTAATTTAATATGCGTTTAAGAAATCAATTCAAATTTAATACATATCATCATCATCATCAACATCATCCAGATATAAATCTACCAAACCATCTGGCAAATCTACTTCCAATGTTTGATGAGCTTCATCAATATTTAGTATAAAATCAGGATTAATCGGAATTAAAATTTCACTTCCTTTAAAATCTATTATAAAAAGTGGGTTATTTGAGATTTCATTTACTCCACTAATTATGCCAATATTTCCTTTCACATTATCAACAACCTTAAAACCAACAAGAGCTGCAGTATGAAAATCATCTTGAATTTTTAAATTTTCAGATTCAGTATAAACCTCAACAGAAACGATATCCCTGGCTTTATCTTCACTATTCACACCTTCTAATTTAACCAATAAGGTTTTGCTCCCTTTAATTCGAATAGATTCAATAAAAAATGGTACGAGACCATTATCAATATCCAGTAAAAGGAACTCAGTATCTAGATCTTCACTAAAAAAACCATCAAATAACAAAACAGATACTTCTCCTTTAACTCCATGTGATTTACCTACATAACCTACTTTAACACACTGCTCTTTTTGAATCATAATTTTATTAATTAAGGACTGCTAAAAGTATAAAATATTGGGTACAAAAAAACCCTCATTATCAAATGAGGGTTTTTAATTTTTTGCATTTATATTAAATGCTCAATTTCATTCTGAATTACTCAGCAGCAGGAGCTTCTGGTGCATCAGTTGCTTCTTCAGACTCAGGAGCTTCTTCTGCAGTTTCTGCAGTAGCAGCCTCAGCTTCAGCAGCTAATTCAGCATTCTTTTTAGCAATAGCTTCAGCTCTTTCGCTGTTAATTTTTGCTTCACGCTCAAGATTTGCTTGTGCTAATTCAGCAGCTTTACCTTCAAGACCATCAATCTTAGCTTGAATTTTAGCTTGCTTTTCAGTTAACCAAGTGTTAAATCTTTTCTCAGCTTCAGCTTCATCAAAAGCACCTTTTTTAACACCATCTAATAAGTGTTTTTTCATCATAACCCCTTTATACGACAAGATTGCTCTTGCAGTATCTGTAGGTTGTGCTCCGTTGCCTAACCAAGTTAAAGCTTTATCGAAATCTAAATCGATTGTAGCAGGATTCGTATTAGGATTATAAGATCCAATACGCTCAATGTACTTACCATCACGTGGTGCTCTGCTATCTGCTACCACAATGTGGTAGAAAGCATGCCTTTTACGTCCGTGTCTGGATAATCTAATTTTTACTGGCATGTGTTTAAATTTTTATTTGTTTTACAAATGTTGCAAAATCTCTGTTTTGCGCGTGCAAAGATAGCAATTATTTTTCAATGCAACTCATTTGAAGTAAAATAATTACATCATATTTAAACCAGAACGACTTTTTCAATTGTATTTAAAACACCATCCTTATTATTATCCGGAGCCTGAAACGAAGCAATATTTTTTATATCAGGGTGGGCATTTTCCATGGCGTAACTATATTTGGCCATTTTCAACATCTCGAAATCATTTAAATAATCACCAAAAGCCATTGTTTCATCATTTGAAACCCCCAGTTTTTCCTGTACAATTTTTAAGGCCATTCCTTTATTAACCTCTATTGGCATAATATCAATCCATTGATCACTTGATGGAGCAATAGCTAGTTGGTCGCTATACTTTTGCCAGATTTCCCAACTATTGTTTTTCCAGGTTTTACTGTCGAATAATGCAATTTTTAAAATGGTTTCATCCAATTCCATTAAATCATCAACAATATCAAGACCTTTATAATACTTACTTGCTTCAGGCAAAAATTCTTCTTGACTCTTTTCAATGTATGAAGTATGCATACCACAAACTGTAATATAAACACCTTCGGCAGCTCGAGCATCTTTAATAATTGATTTTACAAAAGACATATCAAGAGGCTTTACTACAATTGGCTCCTCATCCATATTTATAAAAGCTCCATTATCACATATAAAAAGAATATTATGATTGAAAAAATTAAACTGAGGTACAAGAGAATAAGATGGTCTACCACTCGCAACCGCAAACTTTATTCCCTTCTCCTGTAGTTTTGTGTACACTTGTTGAAACTTCGGAGAAAGTTCTTTCTCATCATTCAACAAGGTTCCATCCATATCCGATACAATTAATTTTATCATATATTTATTTTTTAAATATTTTATTATTCATGTTTGATAGATAGTAATCAATAATCAACTGAACCATACCTCCATAATCAGCAATCCCCTTTTCTACATTATTTGACTTTAAATAGGCATCATTAACCTTACGAGCAGCTCCATCAATTTTTTTATTACGCAACTTTCTCCAATGTGCTCTTCTTGCTTTAAAATCTGCAATAACCTCTGGTTTAAGTTTCTTAATAATTTCTTTTTGATCTATAATATCCTTACCCTGATATAAAAAGAAACCTAAAGCATACAACCATCCACTATAATTGGCAAATTGATCATCTGAATAAACAGTTATCATCCATGCGTAAAAATTTGCTTCTGCCTCACTCGTGATTCCAAGCTGATGACTCATTTCATGCGCAGTTACTATTGGCTTATCCCAAACTGATAAATAAGCATTCACATGAACTTCATTAAAAAACGGACCATAATATCCTAAAATAGAAGCCTTAGCAAAAAAATCACTAAATAAAATATGCTTAATCCGTCGATTACCATTAGGATAATCAATTTTTAAAATATTCTGCAGCTGAGCAATAGTAGGTTCAAGCGTTCTTTTATAATCTATTGTATCTTTATCAACAAACGAAATATAGGATTTGTTTGTATTTTCAATAACACTATTAAATACATCAATAAAAGTTTCTTTATTTGCCGTTGATTTTTCTATATCCATGCGATGATGGGCATCTTGTCGAAAATAATTAAAACCCCATAACCAATAAAATAAGAAGTAAACCAACGCCAATACTTGAGTTAGCCTTAGCAAAAACCAAACAACAGGCTTTTTTCTACTTATAATCAAAACCAATCCATAGAGAAACAACAAAACCAGAATCACATAAAAAATATCATCGAAAGAAAAGGGAAACAAACTTGAAAATCGTGATAAAATATCAGCAATCAAGGGATAGATTATTCCAGAATAAATCTTTTCGGTAAACGCAGGATTATGCTTAAATACTAAATAGAATAGGTAAGTAACTAAAGCTAAAATAAAAGGAATAATTTGTTTGAAATGTTTTTTGAAATATGACATTGTATGGATTTGAAAGGTATTCTTATTACTTTCGCTTAGGCAACAAATATAATGCTAAATTATAAGCCAATTTTTAACTGTTGATTTAATTTATGTTATGCATATTCATTTTATAGCTATTGGCGGTGCTGCTATGCACAATTTAGCCATTGCGTTACACACAAAAGGATATACTGTTACAGGATCTGATGATGAAATATTTGATCCTTCAAAAAGCAGATTAGAAAAACATGGTCTGTTACCTAGAGAATTTGGTTGGTTTCCAGAAAAAATCAGTCCTAAAATAGATGTGATTATTTTAGGAATGCATGCACGAAAAGATAATCCTGAACTATTGAGAGCCCAGGAATTAGGTTTAAAAGTATACTCATATCCAGAGTATTTATTTGAACAATGTAAAAACAAAAAAAGAGTTGTTATTGGTGGTAGTCATGGAAAAACAACTATTACTTCTATGATTATGCATGTATTAAAAACCCTCAAATACAAATTTGATTACATGGTAGGGGCACAAATCGAAGGTTTTGATACGATGGTAAGCTTGTCGCACGATGCTCCTATTGCTATTTTTGAAGGGGACGAATATTTATCATCTCCAATAGACTTAAGGCCTAAATTCCATTGGTATAAACCCAACATTGCCTTACTTACAGGTGTTGCCTGGGACCATATCAATGTTTTTCCTACATGGGAAAATTACGTGAAACAATTTCAAATCTTTGCTGACTCCATTGAAAAAGGAGGAACACTTGTATGGTTTCTTTTAGATGAAGAACTACAAAAAATAGGAAATAATCTTCGTTCGGATATTAAATCATTAGCTTATGATGAGATTGAATCAAACATAGATAAAGGCGAAACAATGGTCACATTTAATGGCAAAAAATATATTTTGTCAGTATTTGGAGCTCATAATCTACAGAATTTAAATGGAGCACGTATTGTATGTGCAGAACTTGGCATTTCAGACGAATCTTTTCTTGAAGCAATCTCGTCCTTTAAAGGTGCTGCTAAACGGCTACAAACATTAAAGCAAACACTTGATTCAACAATCTACTTAGACTTTGCTCATTCTCCTTCAAAACTAAAAGCAACCATCGATGCAGTTAAAAATCAGAATAAAGACAGAGAACTGGTTGCCTGTATGGAACTACATACTTTTAGTAGTTTAAATAAAGAATTTTTGCCACAATATAAAAATACAATGGAAAAAGCCGATGTAGCTTTTGTATATTTTAATCCCAAAGTAGTTAAGCATAAACAATTACCAGAAATTACAATTGAAGAAGTTAAGGAAGCTTTTGGAACAGGCAACATTAAAGTTTTTGACAATACAGATCAGCTTCAAAAAGAACTTAAAAACATGAAATGGTACAAGAAGAATTTATTACTAATGAGCTCAGGCAATTTTTCAGGTATTGATTTTCAATCTTTTTCTGATGAGTTAATTTAATAACACATATACATGTTGGGGTAAATAGGCCCCAACTTTTTATCAATTTCGGACAAACCACCATCTCAAACACTCACTTCCTATTCTGCTCCCGCAAAAAGGTTCCACAAAAAAGTAATTTTCAACACAAAGTTTATAACTGAATATAAGACACTTATACTTTGTCACAGTTTTGTCACGTCTTAAAATAAACAATTATACATTTTCATACGTAATATTTCATAAGTCAATGAAATTAACATTTGCTTAGTTCATTTCGTATCTTAATAAAAGATTCTTGATTGCTAATTATTATTAAAAATTTTGTAACTTAATGAATATTTAAGAAAATGATCAAACATACCACTATGAGTATCTTCACATTAGTAGTAGCATTAATTACATTAGACAAACTATTATGTTACGATATTCTTAAATGTTTCAATAAATAACATTACCGTCAAAATTGAATAAGATATAATCAATAAATTTCAAAAATAAGAAATCAAATAACTAAACTAATTAGACTATGGTATCATATAATTACAATCAGGGGAAAGAGTACATTGAAGCAATATTCATTGATAAAATAAATCAAGGAGAAATAGTAAATTATATAAACTCTTTAATGAAAGAGAATCATTTACCAAAAGACTTAAAAGGAATTATAGATGCAAGAAATGCTTCCTTTACTTTTCATCCTGCAGATTTATACAATATAATTGAAGAAAATGTAAAGATGTTTACTCACTTTAACACTCTAAAAGTGGCTATTATTATTACCAATCCTGTAGACACTGCATTAGCTATCATTTTTACAAGATTAATACAGCTAGAGAGGTATAACTTTAAGGTATTTAACACACCAGAAGCTGCCGAAAGATGGATTAACAAAGGTCATCCTACGAAAAGAATAAGGAAATATCCATCAAATACTTTTGCAAAAAAAGTTATGCCCAATTAAACCCGCAATATGCATTAGAAAATCTATTACACATTGAAATTACTTCAAAACAAGACACTTCGTTGCTTCACTTCAACTTACCAGAACGATGTTATGCTTCGTTTCAGTAAAACCTTGTTTTATTGTACTTTCAACGCTCATTACGATCCTCTAATACACAATCCGGATTAAAACTATTTTTTTTCCAATTCACTATACAAAAAAAGGGGGTAGCAAACGAGCTACCCCCTTCATTATATCTAGTTATTACCAAATATTAGTATCTATAATGCTCTGGTTTATATGGCCCCTCTTGAGGAACTCCAATATAATCAGCCTGTTCTTTTGAAAGTTGAGTTAACTTAACTCCTAGTTTTGCCAAGTGTAAGCGAGCCACTTCCTCATCTAATCTTTTAGGTAGAGTATATACTCCTACCTTATAATCTTTTTGCCACAATTCTAATTGAGCTAATGTTTGATTTGTAAATGAGTTACTCATTACAAAACTTGGGTGACCTGTAGCATTTCCTAAATTTACTAAACGACCTCTAGAAAGTAGAATAATTGCATGACCATCAGGAAATTCAAACATATCAACCTGTGGTTTAATATTTTTCTCTTTAATTCCTGGGAAGTTTTCAAGTTTCTCAACTTGAATTTCGTTATCAAAGTGACCAATATTACATACAATAGCCTGATCCTTCATTTTTGCCATGTGATCAATAGTAATAATATCTTTATTACCCGTTGTTGTCACATAAATATCAGCTTCATACAAGGCTTCTTCTGTAGTAGTCACTTCAAATCCTTCCATTGCAGCTTGCAATGCACAAATTGGATCAATCTCAGTAACTAACACCCTTGCTCCAAATCCACGCATACTTTGCGCACAACCTTTGCCTACATCACCATAACCACAAACTAAAACAGTTTTACCAGCAACCATAACATCAGTACCTCGCTTAATACCATCAGCTAAACTTTCTCTACATCCATATAGGTTATCAAACTTAGATTTTGTTACAGAATCATTTACATTAATTGCAGGAAACAATAACTCACCTTTTTCCATCATATGGTAAAGACGGTGAACTCCAGTTGTTGTTTCTTCACTAACGCCCTGACACTTCTCTGCAGCCTTAGTCCAACGAGTTGGGTTTTTAGCTAAACCTTCTTTCAATTTTGCAACAAGCTCACGAAAATCTTCACCCTCTCCTGTTAAATCTTTATCTAAAACAGTGCTATCCTTTTCCGCATCGCATCCAAGATGTATCATCATTGTTGCATCACCTCCATCATCCACGATCAAATCAGGTCCTTCACCATTACCAAAATCCAATGCTCTTTCTGTACACCACCAGTATTCTTTAAGGGTTTCACCTTTCCAGGCAAATACAGGTACACCTGATTCTGCAATAGCAGCAGCTGCATGATCTTGCGTACTATAAATATTACAACTACACCATCTAACCTCAGCACCTAAAGCAACTAATGTTTCAATTAACACTGCGGTTTGTACAGTCATATGAAGAGAACCCATAATTTTTGCACCTTGTAAAGGCTTAGATTCACCATATTTATCTCTTAATGCCATTAATCCAGGCATTTCTTTTTCTGCTATTTCAATTTCTTTTCTTCCAAACTCAGCCTCTGCCATATCCTTTACTTTGTATGGAAGAGCATCTGTTAAAATTTCAGACATATTTTAGTATTTTTGTTATAGACTGCAAAAGTAGTAAAAAAAGAGTAAACTATCAGATAATTATTAAATTAGAGATTATGATTTTCAAGCAGTTTACGTATATCCAGCTCATCCTTTCTTAACTGAGCTTTAAGTTCATCAAGACCTGAAAATTTTTGCTCTTCTCTAACTTTTTGTATAAAAGAAACAGTTACCTCCTCGGAATATATATCCTGATTAAAATCGAGTATATGAACCTCTATTGTCAAATCATAATCATTAGAATTAACTGTTGGACGAACTCCAATATTAAGCATCCCTCCATATTCTTTTCCTATAACATTAACCTTACAGGCATAAACACCTTTCCCCGGAATTAACTTATAGTTTTCGTTAGGTTTAATATTGGCTGTTGGATACCCTAACTTTCGTCCTAATTTTTGGCCCCCTGTTACTGTACCAAATATTTCATAGTTATATCCAAGTATTTTATTTGCAGCTTTAACTTTACCTTCATTCAACAAATTTCGCACAGCAGTTGAACTAACAGCTATATTATCTTCATAAACTGCCTCAACTCTGGATATCGTAAAATTATGTTTCTGAGCTAATTGTTGATATACTGCAAAATCATGAACTCTATCTCTACCAAACCGATGATTATAACCAACAACCAAATGCTTCATTTTAATTTTATCAATTAAAATATCAACAATAAATTCTTCAGCAGTTTTTGATGCTAATTCTTTTGTAAAAGGTAAAAGAAATAATTGTTCAATTCCTTGTTGACTGATAATGATTGTTTTTTCATCAAGAGTGGTTATAAATTGCAACGTATCATCATTCTTTTTCAAAACCATTCTTGGATGAGGCCAAAATGTTAAAACCGTAGGAGAAAGTAATTTTTCCTGAGATATATCCATTACATGACTAAGTAATTTTTTATGTCCTGCATGAACCCCATCAAACATACCTAAAGTAACTACTGTACCTGTTCCACTATATGATTCCGGATTAGAATATACCTTCATTTGACTCTTTAAATTTGGCTACAAAATTACTTTAAAATTTGAGAATAAATAAAATTACAATCCCAATACTTCCTTAAGTAACTTATAACCACTTTTACTTACTTTAAGTTTAGTATTATTATTTAAAATTACAATGTGATTATCTTTATCATATTTCTCCACCTTATTTATCTTGGAAACATTAACTATATAAGATCTATGAATTCTTACAAACTGACTATCATGTAAATGAGACTGAAAATACTTCATTGTCCTTGACTTCATATATCTATTAGTATTGGTATGAATAAAAACAAAGTCATCGGATGCTTCAAAAAAAAACACATCCTCAACCAGAATCATTTCCAGGTTACTTCCCTTCTTAACTACAATACGAGAAAGTTCAGTACTTTTTTCACTCGAATCAATTACTCTCTTTAATGATTCTCCAGAAATCCGTTGACGATGGGTTATTACTTTTAAAACAGCTTTATCAAACCGATCTTTACCAAATGGCTTTAATAAATAATCAATGGCATTCAACTCAAACGCTTTAATTGCAAATTCATCATAGGCAGTTGTAAAAATCACACCAGGAGCATTATCCACAACATCCAACATTTCTAAACCAGATACTTTAGGCATTTGAATATCCAGAAAGATCAAATCCGGATCATATTGTTGAATTAACTTTATTCCTTCAAATCCATTACTCCCTTCAGCCAGAATATCAATATTATCATAAACTTTTAAGTAAGCCTTAATAAGTTCTCTGGCAGGTTTCTCATCATCAATAATTATTACTTTAATTTTTGTATTCATTGATTTATGAATTGAGGTATTGTTAATTCTATAAAAAATTCACTTTCAGTTTTTTCGATCTTAACCAGATCTTTGTTACCATAGATTATTTGTAACCTCTTTCGAGTATTAGCCAACCCAACACCTTCACCTTTATTACCAGTCACATCAGTTTCATAGTCATTTAGTAACGAAATAATAAGATCTCCATTTATCACATTGCATTGCAATTTAATATCAGTATTGGATATAGAATTATACACTCCATGTTTAATTGCATTTTCCATCAAAGGCTGAATAATCAAAGCTGGAAGATCTTTTTCAAAACATTCCTTTTTAATATCTTCAATAAAATTGATTTTATCACCAAATCGTATTCTCTCAATTTCCATATATTTTCTAAGATTATCCAATTCTTCTCTAAATGACAGTAATTTCTGCTCATTATTACGTAATGAATATCGCAAGAAATCTGATAATTTAGTGATCATATCTCTTGCTCCTTCAGCATCATATATTGTTAAAGAACTAATTGAATTTAAACTATTAAAAAGAAAATGTGGATTTAGTTGAGACTTAAGTAGGTTCAGCTCAGTATCCGACAATAGATTTTTCAGAACTAATTTTTCTCGATTATGCTCTTCCTCATTCTGAAATCCTTTCATTAAAAAATATACTGAAATAAACAGCAGATAGATTAATATTCCAATTAATATCCTTATTAGAAAAAAATCATTGGGAAGAATTGCTGCTATTGAAAATACGTAATCAATAAAATAAACAAAGAAATAACTTGATAGCACCCAAATACCAATAAATATAACACCGACTAATAATAGTTGTAATATACTATATAAAGAGCCCTTATTTCGATCATGAAAATATACTGGAAACCATAATGAACCACCTAATATTAATATAGTAGCATCATATACAAAAGCATTAATAACAGCAATACTTAAACTGCATTTATAACTATAATGAATTAATAAAAAATCTATAATTATAAATACTATACCTATTAACAAATAAGTTAGAGTAGCATTTTTATTTCCAAAAACAGGATGTTGCATCAACTAAGTAAATTGAATTAAAAATTTCTCAATTCCCCACCTCCAAAAACAGCAACACCTTTAATTGTTAACACTTTATCAACTGCCTCACTATTTGATTCATACATTCTCTTATCTGAAAATCCACCAAAAATTGAAACTACATCCACCTTTACATTCCAATCTCTTGGTATAGATATTTTTGTACCACCAAAAACAGTAGTTAAGTCAATAACAGCCCCATTATGATTCATTTTTGCACCTTGCAAATTAACTTCTTCACCTCCAAAAATGCAGGTAATCTCTCCCCCTTGAAAATTATCCGAATTATTTTTGGTAATACCACCTCCAAAAATTGAAACTACATCCAAAACATCATCCTTACCACCTTTAACATCTAGTTTATGTATGTACCTGGACTTTTTACCAAAAATAAATACTACTCCTGCTATAATCAATAATACAGGCCAGTACTTAACCAAATCACTAAATTGAATTCCATCTGAGAGATAGGGCATAAGGAAAAATACTCCTACAGCAAAAACTAATAATCCATGCCCAAAATCCTTTTTAATCATTTGGAAAACACCAATTAACACAAGAATACTAGGCCAGCGAAATAGAGCATAATATATTTCATCTGAAATAAATCCAAAATTTCCTGCTAACATAAAAGAACCAATAATTAATAACAAAACACCTATGGCTGACCTACCTTTATTAATATTCTTACTCATATCTAATAATTATTTGTTTATAATAACCAAAATTACTAGCGTAACATATGTATTCAAAACTGAAATCGGTGAACGTTTATTTTTTATCGGTAAATGAAATATCCAGAAATATATTACAAACTAAACTTTATTTATTTGTCGTGAAAATGCTTTTCGAAGCCTAAACTTTTCAAAATATCTAATCGCATGACGCAGCAGATCAAAATACAAAGTAAAATATAATAGAATAGTAGATAACCAAATAGCTAAAACATTAAAAAATGGAGTTGGTATTGTATAGCCTCCAAACTGTTTATTTGGAGCAAAAAAGTGTGACCTTCCCCATTTTGAGGCCCCATCTCTTAAAATAGGATCTTTTTGTGGAACATATCCATTATTAGGAGTTAATACTAATTGCTTTAGCTCGGCCTTATTGTGCAATAAACTGGATAATTTATCATTATGGTATTCTTGTTTCAACTTAAATACTTTAGCCGAAGTTCCCATTGACTCAACTAATTCTCTATACGTATTGTCTTTATGCTGCTTAAAGGTCTTATAATTATTTTGATAATAAACAGTTAGCTTATCTAATAACAGCTCAATTTGTTTAAATCCTACTTTTGAAAACTCAATTTTTCCCTTAGATATAATTTGAGAAACTTGCCCATCGCCAAGATTATCAATTTTATTAATTTCCTTTACTACAATATCATAATTTGCCCTGGCTACTTCATTATCCCCCTGAGAAAAATATTTCTCGCTCTTTAAGTTATGCTGTTTTAATCTAGGCAATAGTAGCGAATAATAATAGGATGCTTCACTTATATTTTGTTCGTCATTAAAAAAGTGCTTCTCGTATTCATTATTAGAAAACTGATTAACAGCCAATGCTTCATAGGCCCATCGTGATGTCATTAGATCTCCAATTCGAGGAACATATTCAGTAGTCAACATAGTTTTATGCAGTTTATTAAAGTCAACAATAACACCACTAAATAATAACTGAGGAACTAATATTAAAGGTATAATGATATATATGGCTACTACAGATTTTAATCCACTACTTATATTCAAACCCAACATATTAGAAAAACAAGCAGCCGAAAATAAGATCATCCAATAACTAAAATTCAGACCTTTAATTTCGAGAATACTATTTCCTATTAAAACCAAACTTAATGTTTGAATGGCAGAAATAGTAAACATAATAACAATTTTACTATTCAAATACCCAGAACGACTCAAGTTAAGAAACTTCTCTCTTTGTAAAAGTTTACGATCTTTTATTATTTCCTCGGCACTTACATTTAAACCTAAAAATAAAGATACTACAACAGCCATAAATAAATAAGCTGCAATATTATCATTTTCGCTAAATACATACTTTGTTGGGTCTGTTGATGTACCACTTATATATTTAGTAAAATACCCTAAAATAACAGCAAGGATTGGAGCCTCTAAAAAATTAATAAGCATGTATTGCCTATCCTTCCATTTTGCAAATCCATCCCTGGAGGTGTATATCAAAAACTGCTGAAGACGACCTGGAATATTATAAAGGTTATGAGGTAATTTTTCAACTTTTTCAGGTTGATTAGTCTTTTTCCATTCAAACTTGTTTTCTATGTCATTAGTATAGTTTTCATACCATTCAACAGGCTTTATTTTCCTTTCTCTAATAAGCCTGCCATTAGCATCAACCATACGAGCCTCTATAATACGCAGAGGCTGCTCAACCTTTACATTACCACATAAATAACATTCACTATCCTCCGGATTTACATAGTTAGCCTTCTGTTTAAAATAAACAATAGCATCCATTGGATTGCCATTAAATATGATATATCCACCTTTATCAATAATAAGCAGCTTTTCAAGCATTTTATATAAATCAGAAGAAGGCTGATGAATATTTATAATAACCAACTTACCCTTTAAAGTTTGTCTCTTTAAAAGAGTCATCACTTTTTCAGAGTCCATAGATGACAACCCGGAAGTAGGTTCATCCACAAATAAAATAGATGGTTCACGAATTAGCTCTAAAGCAATATTCAGTCTTTTACGCTGCCCTCCACTCAAAATTTTATTTAGCGGATTTCCAACAACGAGGTTACGAGCCTCAACTAAATCAAAATCTTTAATAGCATCATCAACTATATCACTAATTTCCGCAACTGTTTTATCACTAAAACACAACCTCGCATTAAAAAATAAATTCTCAAATACGGTTAACTCTTCTATCAATAAATCTTCCTGAGGAACATATCCAATAACTCCCTTTAAGGCCTCTTTATGTTCTTGAATATCCAATCCATTAATATGAATAGACCCTCCTGAAAGCTTATAACTTCCGTTTAAAACATTTAAAAGAGTGGATTTTCCTGTTCCACTTCCGCCCATAATACCTACAAGCTGACCAGAACGACCTGAAAAACTGAAAGGATGAATTCCTATTTGCCTGTCATTAAACTTATATTCTACATCTCTAGCTTTCAACACTATTCGTCCCTTATCTACTTTCTGAACAAACAACTCGGCTACCTTGCCATAATATACCGGAGACATTCGAGATGTTTTAATAACAGAACCTACAGACAAGATATACGCATTATTCCTATCTACTTTATGTCCGTTTAAATAAAGGTTACGATCACCAGAATATCTAAAAATAAAAGTATGCGTGCTTTCAACATATAAAACCCAAACATAAATTTGTTGTTTGGGATTGTATAAATGCTTAAACCTGGGTAACGGGGCATTTTCCTGACCTGAGATGACAAGTACTTTCTCAGGCTTGTCTACCTCCATAGGTCCTTTCAGAATAAAAGACTTAAGAAGCTGATAATCTATAGGATTAATCATCATACCCTCAGATAACTTATCCACCACCTCTTCTCCAATATCACTAATCTTCTCTTCTTTGCGAATAAATTCAAAAAGCTGAACAAAAACCCAAATTTTTGATTCCTGCTCTAATTCTTTATTTAATTCATCACATATATTCTGAATTTGAGTGTAGTTATCTGATGATTGTCTTTCAACTTCAGATTGAATAGGACTATATGAATACTTATGAAACTGTTTGATATAGTAATCAAAACTTTCAAGATACTGATCTACATACTCCCGATTAAAATTATGAAGCAATTCTTGCTCTATTAATTTACGAGCACTATCTACCCTGCTCTCTTTCCTTACATTTGTAAGAAGAGCATATAATTTCATTAGAGCATCTAAAAGTGTTTCACTCATAACAGGATGATATTCTTTATTTATAAAAAAAATACTAAGTGTTAGAAAACGATTAAAAATAATGAAATCATCATTATTTTTTAAGAATATCGATTATTTTTTACTAAATGCAGATTTACAACACAAAAAAAGCGATCAATAAATGATCGCTTAATCATATCTAAATATTTTCTGTATCTATTCTACTGAAACAAATTTGTTTCTTAATGTCAATGACTCTTCTGCAATTTTAATCATTTGCTCTTGAGTAATAGCTGAACTTTCAATCTCTGCATAGATAGCAGCCATAGTAGAAAGATCATTTATTGTTTCTGCAATTGACTGATCATCTTTATATTCAGAAAGAATTTCCATTAGCTTAACCAAAGGATCTTTTTGTTTTAAAACAATCTCGATCATTTCTTTACTATTAAACGTTTCTCCTGAAATATGCGTTGCAATATAAAGGCCTTCAACCCATGCACCAGTCATAACAAGAGCTGAAACAGGAGCACGATTATTTCTTTGTAAGAAGTCATAAGTATCATAAAAAGAATCGGTGATCAATTCTACTAAAGCTTCTTTATTATCTTCATTTGCTTCTATTTGCTCTGGTAAGTCTTCACTAACGGCACCCTGAAGATCTAATCCTTCCAATAATTTTCTTGAAGCATCAATAAAGTCAATAGTTTCTTGCTTTTGGTTATATGTACTTGCATAACTCAAGTCACCACCATAAATACCAAGATTTAACGCTTGTTGCTTCTCTGTAATATACTTAGAAGCATTTTCAGGACTATTTGACAAATCAAAAATGTAAGCTGCCTCAATTTTATTAAGCATCTCAACTATTTCGTAAGATGTAGGAAGAGGATATACAAACTCTCTTACTTCATTTTCTACTTTTGTTTTTTCAATTTGAACAGCATCAGATTTTTGGTTTTGTTTTGCTCCGGAATTACATGATGCAAATACAAAAACAACTGAAATTAACAATGAGGCTACACCCCATACTGTAGTACTTTTTCTCATCTGTGTATTAGTTTTTTATTAAAATCAGAATTTATGATTTGCTACAAATATAATTTATGATTTGCTACAAATATAATTTATTTCAAAAATAAATTGATTTATTAAAGCTAATTTTTGCTACAAATCGTAAATAAAATGTATAAATGAGAGTAATACAGGAAATTTAACTAATCCTTATACGGGAATTTCATATCCTTGAGCATCATTTGAATACTTGATCGGCCATTATACACATTTTCTTCAATTGTATAGCAAACATCAAATGGATTGCCTGTTTGTAACTTTTCGAGATCATTACCCATTGAAAATCCGATGCCTTGCTTTATAGATCCTGACTTTTCTTCAATAAGTTCCACTTTTAAATGATCCTGATCTTTGCCTACTTTCTTACTCGTTCCGTAATCAAATACCCTTTTAGTTGCAAAAACAGGTTTTAGGTTACCCGGACCAAAGGGACGAAACTGTTTTAGAATTCTGAAAAACTTTTCATTAATATCTTTTAATCCAATTTCTTCATCTACTTCAATTTGTGGAATTAACTGTTCTGGTGTAATATTAGCTTCAACATATCCTTCAAATCTCAGCTTAAACTCTTCAATATTTTCAATTTTCAAAGTTAATCCAGCTGCATACATATGACCACCAAAATTTTCCAGTAAATCACTACAATGATCGATTGCTTTATATAAATCAAAACCTTCAACAGAACGTGCAGATCCAGTAGCAAAACCTTTCGATTCCGTTAGAATAACAGTAGGCCTGTAGTAATGCTCTGTTAACCGCGAAGCCACAATACCAATAACCCCTTTATGCCATTCAGGCTCATATAATACAGTTGATTTCTTACTTTGAATTTCTTTGCTTGAAGCAATTAATTCAAGAGCCTGCTGGGTAATATCTCTATCAAACCCTTTTCTGGTATCATTGCATTTATCAATATCAATGCTCATGCTATTGGCTAAGCCTTCATCCTCAGTAATCAACAAATCTACAGCATCCCCACCGGAATCAATACGCCCAGCTGCATTAATTCTGGGTCCTAATTTAAATACGATATCACTTATTGTAATTTCCCGGCCTTGCATTCCGGCCACTTTTATAATATGCTTTAATCCAACACTGGGATTTGCATTTAACTTTTGAAGTCCATAGTAAGCAAGCACTCTGTTCTCTCCTATAATAGGCACAATATCTGATGCAATACTTACAGCTACTAGGTCAAGATATTCATATGCTTTATGAAAATCTATCTTATGACGTTTGCAATATGCTTGTATAAATTTAAATCCAACACCACAACCGGATAGATTTTCATCCGGATAACTACAATCTTTCCTTTTAGGATCTAAACATGCTGCAGCATCTGGCAAAGTATCACCTGGCGTATGATGATCACAAATAATAAAATCAATGCCCTTCTCCTTTGCATACTCAATCTTCTCTACAGCTTTAATTCCACAATCGAGTGCAATGACTAAAGAACATTTTTCCTCGGCAAAATAGTCTATTCCTTTGTATGAAATACCATAACCCTCTTCATACCTGTTGGGTATATAAAATTGAAGATTATCAAAATAAGAAGAAAGAAAGGAATATACTAGTGATACAGAAGTGGTTCCATCTACATCATAATCACCATAAACAAAAACCTTTTCATTATTTTCAATAGCTTTATCTAATCGATCAATAGCCAAATCCATATCTTTCATTAAGAATGGATCATGCAAATGCTCATAATCGGGGCGAAAAAAAGCTTTAGCCTCATCAAACGTATGAACTCCTCTTTGAACCAAAAGATTAGACAAAAACCTGTCGACGTTTAAAACCTCCGACAGGTGCTTCACCTTTTCTTCATCGCCACTATCTTTTATGTTCCAAGTTTTCTCCATGTATAATATGAGCCCATTTTTGCGAGGTTAAATTTTCCTAAAAAAAATGGATTTTCAAAACCTCAATCCTTAATAAATTCAAAAACAGGAATTAAAAACAAGGTTATTTTTATTAAATAAAAGTATATATCAATAGTTTAGGTCAAATTTTTAAGGCATATTTAAATTAAATACTTTTTTTAGATGTGACTTAAGATTTTCCTTAACCGCATTAAAATCTTGAAGTTTCCCTAACTCTTTTTGAATAGATGTAACACCTTTATCTACAAATCCACAAGGATTAATATGATTAAAATAGTTTAAATCTGTATTCACATTCAGAGCAAAACCATGCATACTTACATATCGGCTTGCTTTAACACCGATAGCACATATTTTTCTTGCCTTACCCGGAACGTCTTTATCAATCCATACACCTGTTGCACCATCTAACCTTTCTCCTTTTATACCATAATCTGAAATGCAATTAATAATAGCTTCCTCCAAATTATGAATATAACTTTTAACAGTTAGCCCTAATTCTTCTAAATCAAATATAGGGTAACCTACAATTTGACCCGGACCGTGATAAGTAATATCTCCACCCCGGTTACTTTTATAATAAGTGGCATTGATTTGCTTTAAGAACGCATCATTTATTAATAAATTATTTACGGTGCCACTTTTTCCTAAAGTATAAACATGAGGGTGCTCGCAAAATAACAGCTGATGAGTAATCGCTTTCTTATTTTCAGTATTTTCTCTATTATATAACTTTGATCCTATAATGGTATTAAATTTAGATTCCTGATAATCCCAGGCTTTTTTGTATTCTATCAGACCTAAATCTTCATATTTAGCATTAGTATTCATATACTTTCTGTGATATTAAATTACGTTAAAACTAAAAGTAATCATTAAAGTCATCCTATTTTAATGCATTAATATGCTTTTCAGCATGATAAGATGATCGTACCATAGGACCACTCTCTACATATTTAAATCCCATTTTTAAACCAATCTCCTCATATTTTTTAAACTGTTCCGGAGTAACATACTCATGAACAGGCAAATGCTCCTTACTAGGCTGTAAATATTGGCCAACAGTAAATGAATAGATGTAACACCTTTATCTACAAATCCACAAGGATTAATATGATTAAAATAGTTTAAATCTGTATTCACATTCAGAGCAAAACCATGCATACTTACATATCGGCTTGCTTTAACACCGATAGCCCATATTTTTCTTGCCTTACCCGGAACGTCTTTATCAATCCATACACCTGTTGCACCATCTAACCTTTCTCCTTTTATACCATAATCTGAAATGCAATTAATAATAGCTTCCTCCAAATTATGAATATAACTTTTAACAGTTAGCCCTAATTCTTCTAAATCAAATATAGGGTAACCTACAATTTGACCCGGACCGTGATAAGTAATATCTCCACCCCGGTTACTTTTATAATAAGTGGCATTGATTTGCTTTAAGAACGCATCATTTATTAATAAATTATTTACGGTGCCACTTTTTCCTAAAGTATAAACATGAGGGTGCTCGCAAAATAACAGCTGATGAGTAATCGCTTTCTTATTTTCAGTATTTTCTCTATTATATAACTTTGATCCTATAATGGTATTAAATTTAGATTCCTGATAATCCCAGGCTTTTTTGTATTCTATCAGACCTAAATCTTCATATTTAGCATTAGTATTCATATACTTTCTGTGATATTAAATTACGTTAAAACTAAAAGTAATCATTAAAGTCATCCTATTTTAATGCATTAATATGCTTTTCAGCATGATAAGATGATCGTACCATAGGACCACTCTCTACATATTTAAATCCCATTTTTAAACCAATCTCCTCATATTTTTTAAACTGTTCCGGAGTAACATACTCATGAACAGGCAAATGCTCCTTACTAGGCTGTAAATATTGGCCAACAGTAAAAACTTTTACACCAACATTATAGGCATCCTGCATGGTTTCAATTACTTCTTCTTCTTTTTCTCCTAACCCAAGCATAATACCTGATTTTGCCACTACACCATTTTCAGCAATATACTTCAAAACCTCAAGACTTAAATCATATTTTGCTCTGGTTCTAATTATCGGAGTAATCCTTCTAACTGTTTCTAAATTATGAGAAATCACTTCGGGTTTAGCATCAATTATCTTTTTAATTAAAGGTTTCAAACCGTTAAAATCAGGAATCAGCACTTCCTGTGTAATTCCAGGATTCATTTCTTTAACCTTCAAAATGGTTTGTCTCCAAATATCTGAACCGCCATCCTCTAAATCATCCCTGTCAACAGATGTAATTACGGCATGCTTCAATTTCATAATTTGAATTGATCTTGCAATTCTAAAAGGTTCCTTTACATCTACTGCAAGAGGTTTTCCTGTTTTAACATTACAAAATTTACATGCTCTGGTACAAATATCCCCTAATATCATAAAAGTAGCAGTCCCGGCAGCCCAACATTCAGCTGAGTTAGGACACTTACCACTTGTACAAATTGTATGTAATTTATTATCTCTAATAGTTTGATGCATCCACTTATAATCGGATGTATTAGGTAATTGTATTTTTAACCAATCTGGTTTTCTTGTTTTAATTTGCATAACACTATTCCTTCATAAAATAATGAAATTCACAACTGTAATAATAATAATCTATCACTACACAGTTCGAAAATTATCGTAAAAATGAACTACAATCTTAATCATTTTATTATAACTCAGCTATGAATTTTATTAGTATTTATATTAATAACTCATTGTTTAATTGGTAAGAACAACAAAAAATAAGTTAAAGTTCTCTAACCTCTCATTTTTATAACTTCATTATTAAAGGTTAATGATTATCTTTGCATCGATTTTTCTATATTTTTTTTAGAAAAATACATTTGCTATCTCCTTGATTACATGATTTTGAGGCATTATTATGTGGGAGAATATTTAAAAATTCATATTGAAAATATAAGAATGAGTACCGTTGAACTAAGCGAACAAGAGTTAATAAGACGTAATAGTCTTGAAGAACTAAACAAACTAGGAATAAATGCATTCCCTGCAGAAGAGTACGAAATAACTCACTACTCTGAAGATATTAAAAAGACTTTTGCTGAAAACGAAGAAGATGCTTCTTTAAAGGAAGTATCTATTGCTGGTAGAATTATGAGTCGCCGAATCATGGGTAGTGCTTCGTTTGCAGAATTAAAAGATCAACAAGGGCGAATTCAAATATATTTCAGACGCGATGATATTTGTGAAGGTGACGATAAAACCATGTACAATACTGTATTTAAAAAATTATTGGACATCGGTGATATTATCGGCATCAAAGGGTATGTATTTAAAACTCAAATGGGAGAAACTTCTGTTTATGTAAAAGAGTTTAAAATACTTACAAAATCACTTAAACCACTTCCTATTGTTAAGGAAAAAGATGGTAAAGTATATGATGCTTTTAGTGATGCAGAACAAAGATATCGTCAGCGTTATGTTGACCTTATTGTAAACGATCAGGTAAAAGATACTTTCTTAAAAAGAACAAAAGTGATCAACACAATGCGTAATTTTTTCAATGAAAAAGATTACTTAGAAGTTGAAACACCTATATTACAATCTATACCAGGAGGAGCTGCTGCTCGCCCTTTCATCACACATCATAATGCATTAAACATTCCTTTATACTTACGTATTGCCAATGAACTTTATTTAAAAAGACTGATTGTTGGAGGATTTGATGGAGTTTATGAATTTGCAAAAGACTTCCGTAACGAAGGTATGGACAGAACCCACAATCCTGAATTTACAGTAATGGAAATTTATGTAGCCTACAAAGACTACAAGTGGATGATGGACTTTACCGAGGAAATGATTGAAAGAGTTGCCTTAGCTTTACACGGAACAACTAAAGTTCAGGTAGGAGATAAGGAAATTGATTTCAAACGTCCATTCAAACGTATATCAATGATTGACTCTATTAAGGAATATACCGGTATAGATATTTCTGGGATGAATGAAGAGCAATTATTTAGTGTTTGTGAAGATTTGGGTGTAGAAACTGATCCTTCAATGGGTAAAGGAAAATTAATTGATGAAATCTTTGGTGAAAAATGTGAAGGAAACTATATTCAACCAACTTTTATCACTGATTATCCTGTTGAAATGTCTCCATTGTGTAAAAAGCACAGAGAAAATCCAGAATTAACAGAACGTTTTGAGTTAATGGTTAATGGTAAAGAATTAGCCAACGCATATTCAGAGCTTAACGACCCAATAGATCAGTTGGAAAGATTTCAGGACCAATTAAAACTGTCTGCAAAAGGAGATGACGAGGCTATGTTTATTGATATGGATTTTGTTCGTTCTCTTGAATACGGTATGCCTCCTACATCAGGAATGGGAATTGGTGTTGATCGTTTAGTAATGCTAATGACCAATCAGCAATCGATACAAGAAGTTCTTTTCTTCCCTCAAATGAGACCAGAGAAAAAAGTTGAAAATGACGGTGAGGAGAAATACCTTGAATTAGGAATTGCTAAAGAGTGGGTTGAGGTTATTCAAAAATTAGGATATAAAAAGGTTGACGCGCTTAAAGAAGTTAAACCTACCAAGCTACATCAGGAAATGTGTGGTTACAATAAGAAAAATAAGTTGGGATACAAAAACCCAAGCCAGGATGAAGTAAAAAGCTGGTTAGCATAAAAACTTAGAACTGAATTACATTTTTGTGGCGGATAAAAACTAATTATGGACGAATCATCAAGAGTAGGAATTATTGGAAGTGGTAGCTGGGCAACAGCTATCGCTAAAATGCTAATGAACAATGTTCTTGAGATGAATTGGTATTTCCGAAATCCTAAACACATCAAAAAGTTTAGAAAGCACGGTCATAACCCGAATTATCTTACTAGTGTTGATTTCATTACTGATAAAATACATTTTTACTCCGATATTAATCAAATAGTTGAAGAGAGTGATGTTTTAATCTTAGCTGTACCATCTGCATTTTTAAAAAATGCACTTAGTGAATTATCAGTTCCGCTTAAAGATAAAGTGGTTATTTCTGCTGTAAAAGGTCTTATTCCTGATGAAAATATGATCATAGGAACTTTTCTGAATACATTTTACAATGTTCCTTTAGAAAATATTGCTGTCATTTCAGGTCCTTGTCATGCAGAAGAGGTAGCTCTTGAAAGACTTTCATACTTAACAATAGCCTGTCAGGATGTTAAAAAGGCCAGAGCCTTTGCTTCATTTCTTCAATGTGGATATATTAAAACAAGTGTTTCTGACGATATTTATGGCACTGAGTTTTCTGCTGTATTAAAAAACATTATGGCAATTGCATCAGGCATATGCCATGGAATGGGTTATGGAGATAATTTTCAAGCCGTTCTAATGTCGAATGGAATACAGGAAATTAAAAGATTTGTAGATACAGTTCACCCCATAACACGAGATATAAAAAGTTCTGCTTACCTGGGAGATTTACTTGTTACCGGATATTCGCAATTTAGTCGTAACCGTACTTTTGGTACTATGATTGGTAAAGGATACTCGGTAAAATATGCGCAGATGGAGATGTTAATGATAGCAGAAGGGTATTATGCCGTAAAAAGCATAAAAGAAATTAATGAAAAATATAAAGTTAACATGCCTATTACAGATGCGGTTTATAATATTATTTATGAGAGGATTTCTCCTAGCATTGAGATACGACTGTTAACTGAGAATTTAAGATAATTCAAAATCCTTATTTATAAAATTCTATTTACGATGGAAAACTTAAAAATTGATATCTCTAAAACTTTAGACTTCATTTCAGAAGAAAAAGTTGCGGGATACAAAAGCGAGATTGCATCTCATCTTAAAGCATTACAAGAAAAAACAGGTAAAGGAAATGACTTTTTAGGTTGGGTAAACCTTCCTTCAAGCATTGACGATACACAGCTTTCTGATATTGAAGCTACTGCTGCCAGCCTAAAAGCAAAAGCGGATGTAGTTGTTGTTATTGGAATCGGCGGAAGTTATCTTGGAGCAAGAGCTGTAATTGATGCGTTATCAAATAGTTTTGATCAATTAATCACTGATAGAAAAAATCCTGTAGTTGTATATGCAGGACAAAATATTGGAGAAGATTATACTTCTGAACTACTTGATTTATTAAAAGATAAATCCTTTGCTATTGTAGTTATTTCAAAATCAGGAACAACTACAGAACCAGCTATTGCTTTCCGCTTATTAAAAGAACTTTTAGAAAGTAAATATTCAAAAGAAGAAACTAAAGAGCGCATTGTAGCAATTACTGATGCTAAAAAAGGTGCTTTAAGAACCCTGGCAGATCAGGAAGGATACAAGACATATGTAATTCCTGACGATGTAGGTGGTCGTTTTTCGGTTTTAACTCCAGTTGGTTTACTTCCAATTGCTATTGCAGGTGTTGATATCCGTGCTTTAGTAAAAGGTAGCCAGGATATGGAAAAAATAAGTGCTAATGAAGCTGAAAACAGTGCTGCTGCAACCTATGCTGCTGTTCGTAACGAACTATATAAAAAC
Source organism: uncultured Saccharicrinis sp. (assembly GCA_963665705.1). Classification (GTDB taxonomy): domain Bacteria; phylum Bacteroidota; class Bacteroidia; order Bacteroidales; family Marinilabiliaceae; genus Saccharicrinis. The sequence continues at coordinate 5,609,650 of OY762448.1, read as the reverse complement.
GGTAAGGGAACTGAAATTTTAGTAAACTACCAACCAAAACTTCACTTTGTTGCTGAATGGTGGAAACAATTATACGGTGAAAGTGAAGGTAAAGACAACAAAGGAATTTTCCCTGCAGCTGTTGACTTTTCTACTGATCTTCACTCTATGGGACAATGGATTCAGGAAGGTGTTCGTAATATTTTTGAAACCATCATTACTATTACAAAGGCCAATAAAAAAGTTGTTATCCCTACAGATGAGGCTAATCTTGACGGACTAAACTTCTTAGCCGGAAAGAGAATTGATGAAGTGAATAAAATGGCTGAATTAGGAACCTTAATCGCTCACGTTGATGGTGGTGTTCCTAATATTAAAGTTGAAATTCCTGAATTAAATGCATACTACATTGGTCAATTATTATATTTCTTTGAAATTGCATGTGGTATGAGTGGATATACTTTAGATGTTAATCCATTTGATCAACCAGGTGTTGAAGCATACAAGAAAAACATGTTTGCATTACTTGAAAAACCAGGTTTTGAAGCTGAAACAGCTGCAATTAAAGCAAGAATATAATTTCAAACTTTATATACAGAAGGCTCGAATAATATTATTCGGGCCTTTTTTGTTTCTAATCCAAAGTTCTATACACAATTAAACCCGGATTATGTATTAGAGGATCGTAATGAGTGTTGAAAGTACAAAAAACAAGGTTTTACTGAAACGAGGCATAGCATCGTTCTAGTAAGTTGAAGTGAAGCAACGAAGTGTCTTGTTTTGAAGTAATTTCAATGTGTAATAACCTGAGTTCGATTAAAATTATAGAATTCAGATTATCATAAAAAGCTGATATACAAGGCAAATTTTGCAGGGCTAGCGAGCTAGCTCGAAAAATTTAACGCAGTAGATTAGTTTTTTATGGTAAAGCATAATGATTTCGCTTATAAACAGCAATCTTCTTCCTGAAAATTATTCAAAATAGCCCGCTATTCTTTCATAATTTTCAGTTGAACCTCACTATTTATAGGCGCTCTGAATCCAAAATTTTATGTCGAACTCAGGTTAATAGATTTTCTAATGCATATTGCGGGTTATACCTATCAACTATATAACAGGTAGGAATAGAAGAGCATATTTTAATGACATCTAAACTAAGAATATTCATTTTATAAACGTATTTTCATTGGTAATAACCGAAGAAAAACCGAAGGAACTCCGAAGAAAGTCCCTAGAAAGACCATTTAAATCCATTTCACATCAATTACCTTTCCCATTTCTTCTATATTCAAAATCTATACACTTTGAAATAATTTCTTATTAAAGAAAACCTATATTTATACATATTTATTAAATTGTTTAAATATTCTAACTCCAAATCAATATAAAATGAATTTAAATCAAAGAACTACGCTAATCCTTTCATTTATCTTATTTCTTGTATTAGGTAAATCAAATGCTCAATCTCATACCATTATTATAGATCCACCAGAAAATGGATCAATTAAAGTCACACCTGACATGCCTGTAGATGGCAAATACAAAGAAGGCACAAAAATTACAGTAACTACAAGTCCTGCCGAAGGATATACTTTAGATGCAGGGTATTATTCAGTTCCGGGAATGTGGGGTCAAAGCTATATTGAATTTCCGTCAAAGACTTTTGAAGTAATCGTAAATCAAGATAAACACATTGGAGCTTCATTTATTAAAAAAGAAGAACAAAATCACATCAATATCATCCCAAACATAGTTTATGCACAGCCAGGGAAAAAAGCTCTTAAATACGATGTTTTTTCGCCTAAAGGAGCAAAAAATTTACCTTGCATTATTATTATTCATGGAGGCGGATGGTCCTCTAATAATGAAGATGTAATGCGAGGTTTAGCCAGAGAACTAACTAAAGGTGGAAAATACGTTGTATTTAGCATCGACTACAGATGGGTGAAAAAGTTAGATGGTGATGAATCCAACAATACAATGAATCTATTAATTGAAGATGTTTATGGAGCTATGGCTCATATCATTGAACATGCTAAAGAATATGGAGCAGATCCAACTAAAATTTGTTTGACTGGTGATAGTGCAGGAGGACACTTATCAGCTGCAGCAGCTGTAATGCCAAATAAAATTGGAGATAAAGGATTTGGAAAAACAGAAGGAGTATACGAATTCAAACCAACATACATTCCCAATAATAAAACTGTTGTAGATGTAAAAAACGAGCTTGTGTCTTCTATTAAGGCTGTAGCTCCAAATTATGGTGTATTTAACGGTGACAGGTTAATGCAATTTTACAATGATTCAACACTAGGAAATCATTGGGGCTATGAGATAGCGCCATTAACGAATATTCCTAAAATAACAGAAAGATCAATTCCTCACTACCTTACCAGAGGAACTAAAGACTTTCTTATAAAAGATGATGAAGTTACTGAATATGTCAATGCTTTAGTTGAAGCAGGACAAAGAGTTCAGTATGTACAATCTGGAGGTGCAGGACATGCTTTCTTTGACTGGAAACCAGACCAAAACACAAAAGATACTTTTTACAAATATGGAGTTTATTACGCTGCAGAAATGGAAGCTTTTTTTGATTCTGTAGTCTATTAAGATACTTTGACTAACATCAACACCCCCATAACATAAATCATTGAGGGTGTTGATGTTGATATATTAATATTTTTTGTCAGGTGAAGCTCTCCTGAAAATTTGAAAGATTCAATTTTAGTTGATCGTTTCATATACCTTTCTCGACTCCACAATATCATCAAAATGATCCAAGGCCCAACCTACAAGCCCATGTAAAGGTGGCATTAAACTAACACCAGTATCTGATAATTCATACTCTACCTTTGGTGGAATTTGTGCATAAACCTTTCTATTTATAAGTCCATCAGCTTCAAGCTTTTTAAGTGTTACTGTAAGCATTTTTTGAGAAATAGAATCTATTAATTTATGTATCTCATTAAAACGTAATACACCTTCATCTTCCAGTAGCAATAGAACAAGAATAGACCACTTATCTCCAATACGATCAATTATGTTTCTAACAGGACAATTATCTACATTACTATATTTTTTTAATTTTTCTTCATCCATAAGTCTCTGATTTTGAATTTTAGTTACCTTAAGGTAAGTACCTCTCAACCAAGTAACCTCTTGTTTAACACGCACTTACTTTTTATCTTTGACTTACCAAAAGTAAGTAATAAACAGTTTTAATTCAATAAAAATTAATTATATCAACCATAAAATTTAAATAAAATGAAAATAGCTGTAACAGGAGCAACTGGTCAATTAGGTACAATTGCTATTGAAAAATTAAAGGAAAAAACATCTGCAGACAACATTATTGCCTTAGTTAGGGATATTGATAAAGCAAAATCATTAGGAGTAGAAGCCAGGATTTTTGATTATAATAGTCCCGACGATCTGGCAACAGCTTTAACCGGAGTTGATAAATTACTATTAATTTCAGGAAATGAAATTGGAAAAAGAAGTGAACAACATGCTAACGTTATTAATGCAGCTAAAGCAGCAGGAGTAAAGCACATTGTTTACACCAGTCTTTTAAAAGCAGACACTTCAACTTTAATTTTAGCAGGAGAACATTTAGATACTGAAAAGATGATTAAAGAATCAGGTTTAAATTATACCATAATGCGACATGGTTGGTATACTGAGAACTACACTGTCTCATTACCTGATATTTTATCACATGGAGTATTGTTAGGAAGTTCTGGTGAGGGAAGAATTTCATCTGCTACCAGAGAAGACTACGCACAAGCTGACGTTAATGTTCTGATTGAAGAAGGTCATGAAAACAAAACATACGAATTAGCAGGAGACGAATCATTTACAATGAATGATATGGCTTTAGAGATTTCTAAACAAACAGGAAAAGAAATCCCTTATAACAATATCCTTGTTGACGATTATACTAAAGTATTAATTGAAGCTGGCTTACCAGAAGGAATGGCTCAATTCTTTGCAGGAACACATGTTTCTACAGAAAAAGGAGATTTATTTTACGAAGGGAAAGAATTATCAACATTAATAAAACGACCAACAACTACTTTGAGTCAGGCTATTTTAAACGCATTATAATAAAACAAAAGAGCCATTCGGAATTTAAACGAATGGCTCTTATATAATTTATTCACTAAATATCTTATATAGTAGACTTAAACTGATCGAGGAATCGAACGTCATTTTCAAAGAATAACCTAATATCCTTAATCTGATATTTTAGCATTGTAATACGTTCAATACCCATACCAAAAGCAAATCCTGTATATTTTTCACTATCAATATTAGAATATTCCAATACCGCAGGATCAACCATTCCACAACCTAAAATCTCAACCCATCCAGTATATTTACATACATTACATCCTTTACCACCACATAACGAACATGAAATATCCATTTCAGCTGAGGGCTCTGTAAATGGGAAATAAGAAGGACGTAAACGTATTTGTGTTTTCTCTCCAAACATTTCCTTCGCAAAATATAAAAGTGTTTGCTTTAAATCTGCAAAAGATACATTCTCGTCGATATATAAACCCTCTACCTGGTGAAAGATACAGTGTGCACGAGCAGAAATAGCTTCATTACGGAACACTCTACCCGGGAATATAGAACGAATAGGAGGTTCATTTTTTTCCATTACACGAACTTGTACTGAAGAAGTATGCGTACGTAATAATACATCAGGATCTTTCTCAATAAAGAAAGTATCTTGCATATCTCTTGCAGGATGCTCTTCAGGGAAATTTAAAGCAGTGAAAACGTGAAAATCATCTTCAATTTCTGGTCCTTCTGCCACATTAAACCCTAAACGTGCAAAAATATCAACAATCTCATTTCTAACAATTGATAAAGGATGACGGCTTCCCAGTTTCATGATAGTACCCGGAAGTGTGAAATCAACGCCACTTTCTTTTACCTGATCATTAGAAAACTGTTCTTTTAAAGTATTTATAAACTCAGTAGCTTCCTTCTTTAAAACATTTATTACCTGCCCAACTTCACGCTTTTGCTCATTAGGAATTGTTTTAAAATCATTAAATAATTCTGAAATAATTCCTTTTTTACTTAGGTATTTAATTCTCAAATGCTCTGCCTCTTCAGCACTTGAAGCTGTAAGTTGTTTAATCTCTTCTTTTAAAGCCTTTATCTTATCAAGCATTGTTGCTGTATTTTTATTTATTTTTTGAAGTTGCAAATTTAATAAAAGGAAACAATAGATTGTCAGGAATCCAATAAAAGATATGAGAAATTGGGTATTCCTACTTCATTATCAACTTAATTTTTAATACTCTGACATCAGTAACCGGACGATCTTCGCCATAAGTTTTAAGAGCTGCAATTTTATCTACCACATCCATACCACTTGTCACTTCACCAAAAACAACATAATCACCATCTAAATGAGGAGCTCCGCCTACCGAAGTATAAACTTTTCTTTGTTCTGGAGTAAACTTACCATTTCTATCTTTTTCAATCTTATCAAGCTCATCATCATTAAATACTCTTCCGGACACAATATAAAACTGCGAACCATCCGTAAGATTTTTAGGATTACGTGATTCAGGTAACTTGGACATAGCTACTGCACCTCTTTTATGAAATTTTTCCGGAGCAATATCTGTTTTCAACATGTATCCTGGACCTTGCCAACCTACAACATCATCTTTATCGGCATATTTACTATCTGCAGCTCCTGTTTGAATTAAAAAATTAGTTAATATCCTATGTACCAATAAGCTATCATAAAACTGATCACTTACTAACTTAATAAAGTTATCTCTAAAAACAGGTGTTTCATTGTATAATTTAAATTCTACATCACCCATTGACGTAATCATCTTTAACCCTTTTACAAATTTATAGGATGGATAAACTTTGTTGGTTTTTGTTTTCAGGTCATAAACAGAGGCAGCTTGCTTTTGCTGATGCCGACTAAGTTCAATAATTTCGGAAGCAGGAATTAGTATGGATTGCTCTACATCATCTACCATTTTGCTTTGAACCATACCAACAATATGATGCATAAATGTAAAGGCAGGTTGACCCGATAAACTACTTCTATCAAGATGATAATAAGTAAGAGAATCTAATTTTACCATCTCTCCTACTTTAAATTTAGGAGCATAAATCTTTTTTGATTTTCTATATAACCCGGCAACAGAATCCGGAATTTGAGAAATGGCTTTATCCAAGTGAAAATAATTGAGATTTTCCATCCACGATTTTAAAATCACCATATTTTTCTCAATACTATAAGCAGTATACCCTGCAATATCTTTATAATCTTCAGTTCCAACAGAAGCTACTTTTACTTTATAACTCCCTTTTACCAAATCAAGATTGGTGATTATTTCCTTAGATCCAATATAAAAACCGTAACCGCGCTTTAAAATCCTGGAATAATGATCATAGGTTTCTATTGAAACCATACCTTTTATACTCCTTTTATATGAACCTTTAGGACGACTATATTCTTCTTTTGAAATATTTGATTTTTGATGTTCTGTCCCGCATCCTATAAAACTCATTAGTAGTGAGATAAAACAGATTGTAATTACAAATTTCATTAATATCAATTTATAGAATTCGCACGGTTAACTTCACATCAGTATATGGTCTATTATTTTTATCAGTTTTTAGTGATGCAATTTTATCAATTACATTAAATCCACTTACCACTTCACCAAATACTGTATAATCATCATCCAATTCGGGTAAACCACCTATTGTTGTATAAACTTCTCTTTGCTTCTCTGTAAACTCAAGATTATTAGACAATACATATTCAAATGCAATCTTTTCTTTTATCTCTCTTAGTCTTCGATTAAATTCCTTTGGATTTTCCTTTTTTAATTGCTGAAGCTCCTCTTTAAAAGGCAGATAATATTTTTTCTTTAATTTTATTTTTATTGGATTATTCACTGATTTTTCAATTAAATCCAATTCTTCATTTGTATATACCCTGCCCTGAACAATATAAAACTGGCTTATATCCGACATTTTAAAATGATTAATATCTTCAGGTTGCCTAGGAGCACATACAGCTCCTCTTTTGTGAAATCTATTTTCTTTAAACTCTGAATCTATCACTAACTTGGAGCTTCCATAACCAATATGTTTACCCGGAGGTGCATTTCTTGAATCAGAAGATCCCCCTTGTATGACAAAATTTTTTATGATCCGATAAAACAGAGTTCCATTAAAATGCCCTTCATTCGTTAATTTAATAAAGCTATCTCTATGTTTGGGTGTATCATCGTAAAGCATAATCTTAATATCTCCCAGATTAGTGGATATTATGACATGTTTACTTTGAGATTCTGATTTTAAAACAAAAAACAATAAAATAAATAGTAATAAACTACTACGCATATCTTTTTATTCATTTAAAATTTTCACTTTCATCATTATATCCTTCAATGGCCTGTCCCTAGAATCAGTTTCCTGATAAGCAATAGCATCAACCACTTCTAAACCATACTTTTTACCAAAAAATGATTTAATTTTCTCTATTAATGTTTTTTCCACAATCACTTCTCCAAATACAGTATAATTAGTATCCAAGTGTGGAACACCGCCAAGAGTTTTATATACTTCTTTTACTTCTTCAGGAAATTCAAATTCTGGCTGCTCCGAATATTTTTCATTGACTTTTGCCATAATTTTTTGCTGAAGCAGATTAATAGCATCTTCGTTTCCTTGCATTTGAAGCATATTTAAAGAATCGTTGTATGCAACTAATAAACTATTAAAAACAGCTCGTCTTTTTCCATCTCTAATACGATTTTCAGCTTTAATCAATTCATTATCATTAAATACTTTTCCTTGAACAATGTAAAACTGAGAACCTGAAGACGCTTTTTCAGGATTAACCTGATCACCCATTCTTGCAGCAGCTATTGCACCCTTTTTATGGTAATATTTTGGAAAAACAAACTCAGCAGGTATGGTGTAATCCGGACCTCCTTCACCCAAAGGAGCCCCGGCTTCTGCATTTTTAGAATCAGGATCACCACCCTGAATCATAAAATCTTTAATTACACGGTGAAATAAAGTACTATCAAGATATCCATCTTTTGCTAGTTTAATAAAGTTTTCTTTATGCTTAGGCGTATCATCATAAAGTCTGATTTTTATATCCCCAAGTTCTGTTTTTAATAAAACAATTGCACCCTGATTACGAGGTGAACACGCTGTTAAAGTAACAACTACAAAAGTTATTAGAAACAGAAAATTATTTTTACTCATGTGATAATTATTTTTAATATTTATAAAAACTAACAAGAAAACTTAACCATATACTTCATAAAAATTAAATTCTACAAGTCCATTTCACTATTGAAATACTATCTGATATTAAAATATTCTAAATCGAGTTATGAACTTGTATATACACCTTAATTATAACTATAACCGTTCTTCGAAATAAGAGATCATCGCTTCTTTTAAAATAGCCTCTCTTTTGGATGGCATCACATCTTCCACACTCTTTAAAACTTCAAAATGAGGCCACCCTTCCTCATCTACTCCTGACTGTTTATAATATCCCTTCTGCTCAAACATTTTACATCTGGCAAGATTTATCATATCCATTTTTTCCTCCTTAGAGTATTTCATATACCCTTTCCCTAATTCCTGAATTCCGATTAAAAACAATAAAAAATCAAAATCTGCTAGTACTTTAAACTTTTTACTCACTTTCAATAACAATTCTTCCCAATTATTTGTATCACTCATATATCCCCTCTTTTAATAAACACTTTCAATTTAAAAGCCTAAAAAATAAAAAATCAAATTTAACACTCTCATATTATATAATTCCTTTATTCATTAAGATTTTTGTTTTATTGATAAAATAATATCATACAAATAAAAAAAAATGTTTATATATGCGGTAGTAATTCTTAAACACAATAAAATAATCTTAATTATGAAAAACATTTTAATTTACCTTACCTTTTTCTTAATGAGTTGTGGAATAGCTCAGGCTCAAAAAATCACTCTTGAATCTGGTTCTCTTGATATAATGAAATCAGAGAAGCTATTTAATATTGCCTATGATTACAGTGAAGTTTCTGTAGGTAAATTTACATCTGAAGATGATTACATCAACAAAAAAGTAACTGATTATAATGCCAAAGAACCTGGAAAAGGAGATCAATGGAAAGAATCTTGGTTATCAGACAGAGATGCAAGATATAAAGTAAGCTTTGAAGAGCTTTTTAACAAATACATTGGTAAAAAAGATATTTCCATAAGTGATGAAAACACTGATGCTAAATATACATTTGTATTAAAAACTACATTTATTGAACCAGGGTATAATATTCATATTAGTAGAAGACCTGCAATGATTAATGTAATTTTTAAACTTGTTGAAACTGCGAACCCTAGTAATGTTTTATTTGAACTTAAATCATTAAAAAACCCAGGAAATTCTTTTGGTGGTTACGATTACGACACAGGTGTTAGAATCCAGGAAGCGTACGCTAAATGTGGCAAAGAGCTAGCTAATTACCTTCTTAAAAAAGCATTGAAATAAAAAGTACTTAAACGAGCCATAAAGTATATCTTTATGGCTCTTCTTTTTTCAGAGATATTATCTACACTGTTTTTTTCCTTCAAATTCTATAACAGAACCTAAGCCATTATGCCCCGGACCTTCATTCAATTCTAATTCATTTTTACTACATCGTATCACTTCTAATTCTCTAAAATCTTCTTTTAATAATTCCTCTGAATATAACATATCTATATCTTTTGGTCCACCACTTGAATATTGTAGTTGCTCCTGAGAAAATCCCACAATAAAAATTTTTCCATTAGGTTTTAATAAATGTATTAAACAATTATGTATCTCCTTTCTAATATTTGGGGGTAAATGAAAAAACACAAGAGCTATCGCATCGAAAGATTCACATTTGTAATCAAATGTTAATATATCTCCAACTGAGTATTCAATCTCCACATTACTTTTAGTGGCCAATTTCAGTGCTTTTTCTTTACCGATATCACTTTGATCAATTGCTTTTGCATCCCATCCTTTTTGCGCTGCATAAATAACATTCCTTCCTTCACCTTCACCCGGAAACAGAATTACACCAGCTCTATTCCTATCTATAAAAGCTTTTAACGACTCGTTAGGATGTTCCCCATATACATAAGTATCAGAGGAAAACCTTTCATTCCAGAAATCTTTCATACTAAATAATTGAAACAGATTAAATATAAAAACACGTTAAGATTGGAATTGTTTCGAAGTAGATTAAAAAGAAAAAGACTTGTGGGCAACAAGTCTTATTTCTCTTTTGGATTTTTTTATCTGATTTAAGGGAAAAGGGTTTATTTTCCGACTGCTAATATAATATAATTTTATATTTTTTAACATGTTTTTAATATATATTTTCATTTCAATAATATTTTTTCATTTCAACAAGAAGAAATAACACTACACATTTAAATATATTTATAGGTATTTGCATTTTTTGTATTAAAAAAAATAATGAATTAAACCTTTTACTATTTTTACTATCAAAGAAAATAGAACATCATAATGAATATAAGTTAATGTGCCGTGTATTAAATATAGCAATACGCATTATTGATATAAACACAAACTTTTGATATATGAAACGAACCACAAGAAAGTTTCTCTCACACATGAGGATTACAAAATTGGCAAGTTCCATATGGTAATTAAAAACAAAATTAGACATATGAAAATTTATTACTTTATAATATTCCTCTGGATTGTTACTGTTGGCAATACTCTGGGGCAAAATACTGATAAAAAGTCATCCAAAGACAAAACAATTAAAATCGAAATTAAGGAAAACAGTCGTACTCAGATGGCAGTTACCAGAGATAACTATCATCGAAGGAGAGATTTAAGAGTTATGCGCATGAATAAAAAAATACGCATGAATAAGCAAGAAATGATTTCTGATCACAACGCTAAAATGAAAAAGGCTCAAATCACTAAGAAAGATCATTTAAAAAACCAAAATGAATCCATCAAGAGAAAAAGACAAACCATACAGAAAAAAAGATTAGAACGCCAAAGACAATTAAGAAACAGAACACGATAAAGTCTATAATTATGACAGTTACGAAATTAAAACTATTATTATTTGGGCTTTGGATTTCGATTATTTCTACTGCTCAAACCAACATTGATCAACTAATCAGACAAGGCAATAAATATCTTAATAATGGAGAGTATCAAGCAGCAATAAATAAATTTAAAGAAGCCATTGTTATAAATAGTGAAAATCCGGATTTATATTTCTATTTAGGAAACGCATGGTTTGATTACGAAGATTATAACAAAGCCATTAATAATTATAGTATATGCATTAATAAAGACGAATCATATATAGATGCATATTACAATAAAGCCAATGCTCATTTTGAATTAAAAGAGTTTAAAAACGCCATCAGTATATTTGATAAAATAATAGAGATGGATGCCAATTATTACGACGCTTATTTTGACAAAGGAAATGCATTATTTGAGTTAGGTTTATTTAAAGAGGCATTAGACGCTTTTAACAAGGGAATTATCATTAATCCTGATTATGAATTTGCCTATTACGATAGAGCAAATACCTGGTTTCAATTAGGCAATTATACTGATGCTATATTAGATTATTCAGAAGCCATTGAAATTAACAATAAGATTTCTGATTTCTATTTTAACAGAGGAGTATCATATTTCAATCTAGAGGATAAAGAAGCTGGATGTGCTGATTTAAACAAAGCAGCAGAATTAGGCGATGAAAATGTTGATCTGTATTTAATGGAGTTTTGTAATTAATATCAGAAGGTAAATCATTACCATGTCATAAAATAAGTCAAACCAAAATTTGTAAATGAAGTCCACTCTTCATCTATATAATCAGGTTGATTTAATGGTTTATACAATGAATATCCAACATTTACCATAAAACTACCCCATTGATAATAAATAGGTAATGAAAATCCTAAACTACTTATATTAAAGGAACTTTGCTCTTTAAATAAATCAGATATCACCAAGTCTGTATCCAGTTTCGAAATTTTTCTATAATAATAGGGTCTACGATTCACGACTCTACTAATCCATCGATCTTGCATATCCAATGGATTCTCTATAGACTCCAGTAATTCTCCAACTGTCTCATCTGGATTATTTTGCGAATACTCATATAAAAAATAGTAATTATTATAAGCCTCATCATTATAATAATCAATACTATTTGCAAACAATATTAAAGTAGGTTGAATACTCAATGTATTGTCTTTTTTGAATACGTTCCCAATATCAAAATCTACTCCTGTTTGAAATGAGAAGTATAAATCATTGGCATCGCCAGAATAATATCCCAAATCTACACTGGTATTCCACCATTTAATTTGACTATAACAAGCTAAATCAAATACATTACTATAATTAGCCATTAATGCATGTGAATTTTCACTAAACTCATAGTGACTATAACTCACAGAACTACCTAACCAGGAATTAATATTCAAATCATATCCAACACTTAATCCATATTCCTGTGTAGATGCAGTATTGCTCTCATCAGAGTTTTCAATATTTGAAAAATACAATGAAAGATTTAATCCTGATGTATGATAATAACTTGCATAAACAGAACTAACAGGTTGAGTACTATAAATATTCGTAGTTCCATTTAAGCTATTATTAGTAGTATAGTCAACACCAGCAGCAAATGAGGAAAATTTTAGATTAGAAAGATCACTATTCTCCTGTGAAGTAACAGTAGCACTATATATAATTCCTAATAAAATGAGCTTATATATTTTCATAATGCAAACTTAAAAAAACAGACTAATGACTATTGAAAACAAAAAAACACTTCATTTAAGAATAATTTTTATCCAAAAAACATATAGCCAATTATTATTGAAGCAATAATTCCTGCTAAATCAGCTATTAAACCACATCCAATAGCATGACGGGTTTTCTTAATTCCAACAGATCCGAAATACACGGCAATAATATAAAATGTAGTATCAGTTGCTCCTTGAACAGTAGAGGCAATTTTAGCAGCAAATGAATCCACTCCAAAATCAGGATTATCAAATAACTCCAACATCATACCTCTTGCTCCACTACCACTTAATGGTTTCATTAATGCTGTAGGCAAAGCATCTACAAACCTAGAATCCAAACCTAAAAAAACAACTATTGATTTAACACCATCAACAATAAAATCCATAGCTCCAGAAGTTCTGAACAAACCAATAGCAACTAATATGGCAACCAGATATGGAATAATCTTTATCGCTATTTGAAATCCTTCCTTTGCACCTTCAATAAAGGCATCATATACATTTACTTTTTTTCGAATTGCTGCTGAAAGAAAAACAATAATTATTGAAAACAGAACAACATTCGACCCCACTAAGGATAAAGTTTTAATCTGATCTTTAGGAAGTGTGGATAACCAATAAATAAGTCCACAAACAAATGCCGTTAATCCACCTAAATAGGTAAGAATTACCTTATCCCATAATTTAATCTTTTGCACAAAAGCAACAGATAGAATCCCGGCCAGCGTAGAAAAAAAAGTAGCTAATAAAATAGGAATGAATATATCAGCAGGGTTAGCGGCACCAAATTGTGCCCGATAAACCATAATACTTACAGGTATAATAGTTAGGCCCGAGGTATTCAACACCAGAAACATAATTTGGGCATTACTGGCGGTATCCTTTAAGGTATTTTCTTCCTGTAATTGTCCCATTGCTTTCAGTCCCATTGGCGTGGCAGCATTATCAAGCCCCAACATATTGGCAGATAAATTCATCATAATGGTACCAAATACCGGATGATTTTTAGGAACCTCAGGAAATAAGCGATTGAATAATGGTCCTATAATCCGGGAAAGCACTTTAACAACACCGCCCTGCTCACCTATTTTCATAAATCCTAACCACAATGAAAGAACCCCGGTAAGCCCTAATGAAATTTCAAATCCAGTTTTGGCATTGCTAAAGGTAGACTGCATTAGTTCAGGAAATATTTCCATATCGCCGAAAAATACAAGTCGTACAATTGCCACAATAAATGAAATAAAGAAAAAGGCTAACCAGATATAATTTAGAACCATAGTTTAGAGACTTATTTAATTAGAAGCTTCTTTTTACAGAATCATCACCTTTATACTTTTCATGAGGAGCTCCAAATTCTTTACAAGTTACATTATCAATAGGCACTTCCCATATTTTCACGTTTTTGATCGCCGGTTCCGAATATTTAAATTTCTTTTCGGAATATTGCTCCATAATAATATTTAAAGCCTCTTCCTTCTTTGCCATATCCTCTTGAAAAATAACCTTACCCCAAGCTACCACACTCTTTGATTTCATGCGATAACTACAAGCCACTTCCGGATGCTGAAAAACCAACTCATGATCAGTACTAAATGTTACACAGATATTTTTATTCTTGTTTAAAATATCAATAATCCTCCCTTCCGGAGCAGAATGCAGATAAATAACATTGTCTTTAAATCCAAAATTCATAGGTAATACATATGGCACATCGCCATCGACTACACCAATAAAACAAACATCACAAAGTCTAATAATTTCTTCTATTCTCTCATTGTTTAAATGCTCTACTGTTTTCATTATATATAAGTTTTTTGTTTACTATTTTATACTATGGTCCGGTTACCTAATTCTTTTGAAAACAAGGTCTGCAATTGCTGCAACCTACTAATTGTTTTCATTAACTCCATGAGTTTATCAACATCTTTAGATTGTTCCACTGCTTTTAACTCAGTTCTTTTATCCTCCAACAATCTTTTTACTTTTTTAAGCTTTAATTCATTTAGTAACTTAGGCACTAAATTATGTAATAATTCTTCCTCATTAAAATTCACCTGACCAAACCTACTATGAATTTTACTTAAGGCGTGTTCATTAGACAGTAAATCGGATGCTATTTTATTAACATCAGAATCCATATGACTCACATAAAATTTTGCTGACTCAAACCCCTCCTTCTCCTTATTATCTTCGTAAAGTTTAAAAATCTTATTATATAATGGATTTAAACTTTCCAGTTCATCCTCTTTTAATTGATTTATAATATAATCACCTACTGAGATATTTCCATTCTCAGCTAACTCTTCATTATTAAATAATGGTTTATCACCATACTTAATAAGGTATTTAACTATTTCCAACTCCTCTACCTCAAATGGGTTTTGACTTGAAAAAGCAGAATTTGTTATTGGAGCCTCATGTATTACAGTATTTTGAGCAGGAGTTTCAACATGTCTTTTATAACCTTCTTCCCTTTTTTTACGTGTAATCTTACCTATTTCATCATATAATACCTGCTCTCTAACCTGCAATAAAGTACTACACTCTTTTATATACTCACCACGGATAAAAGCTTCTGGAATTACGGATATAGTCCTAACAATTTCTTGCAACAACTGAGCTCGCTTTACCGGATCATTTTGAGCATCTTTTAATAATATACCTGTTTTAAATTTAATAAAGTCACCTTCATTCTCATCAATATATTTTTGCAATTGCTCAGCATTTCTGTTTTTAGAGAACGAGTCAGGATCTTCGCCTTCAGGTAAAAGCAAGACTTTAACATTCATCCCTTGTTCCAGAACCAAATCAATTCCTCTTAGCGAAGCTTTAATACCAGCCGGATCACCATCATAAATAATAGTAACATTTGGAGTAAACCGAGCAATCAAACGTATTTGATCTACTGTTAAAGCAGTACCAGACGAAGCAACAACATTATGAATTCCTGCTTGATGAAAAGATATCACATCTGTATAACCCTCCACTAAAAAGCATCTGTCTTTTCTTGTAATTTCTTGCTTTGCCTGAAAAATACCATAAAGTATTTTACTCTTATGATAAATCTCTGATTCTGGTGAATTCAGATATTTAGCAGTCTTAGCATCTGTTTTTAAAACCCTACCGCCAAAAGCTGTTGGTTTACCCGATATACTATGAATTGGAAAAATAACTCTACCGCGAAATCGATCCGCTTTATAATTATCTCTTACAATAGTAAGCCCTGTCTTTTCAAGAAATTCAAGTTTAAAACTGTTTTTTAATGCTTCATCAGTAAATGATGATTTTGAATCAGGTGAATACCCTAATTCAAATTTAGTTATAATATCATCACGAAAACCACGCTCTCTTAGGTAAGATAGACCAACAGAACGACCTTCATCTGACTTATGCAACATCTCACTAAAGTATTTCTGTGCATATACAGAAACAGCCATCATACTTTCCCGGTCATTCTTAACTTGCTGCTGTTCTGGGCTAAGTTCAACATCTTCAACATGAATATGGAACTTATTCCCTAAATACTTAATGGCATCAATAAAAGAAATTTGCTCTACATCCATCAAAAAATTTACAGCATTACCACCTTTACCACAACCAAAACATTTATAAATACCCTTATGCGGTGACACCGTAAACGAAGGCGTTTTTTCATTATGAAAAGGACAATTACCAATGTAATTAATTCCTCTTTTACGTAACGACACAAACTCAGATACTACATCTATAATTTGGGCTTGAGAAGTTTCTACTATTCTATCTACAGTACTCTGGTCAATCATTTACGAAGTGCTCTAAAACAAGAAGCACAAAGATACAAATAGATTACATAAATAATACGAGAGTTAAAATAAAGAATTGCAAGATTTTTTTAGTAAAACGCCAATTAGGTATTTGTTTACTGAATTTATTTTATAAATTTGATTTATCATGAAACATTATTACCTTAATACTGTTTATGTGGTAATTAAAGAAAATTAAACTTAATATTACAGTTTAATGCGGATTATGTATTAGAGGATCTTAATGAGCTTTGAAAGTACAATAAAACAAGGCTATACTGAAACAAGGCATAACATCGTTCTGGTGAGTTGAAGTGAAGCAACGAAGTGTCTTGTTTTGAAGTGATTTCAATGTGTAATAGATTTTCTAAGCATATTGCGGGTTTAACTAATATACTGTAATCATACGTTAATAAAGGGGCACAAATTGAAGAAGATAATTAATTTTTACATAAATGGATTTAATAATTTACCAGATTGGGCAAGATCAATTTGGTTTATTGTACTATTAAAACTATTTATTTTCTTTTTCATTTTCAAAATATTCTTTTTTCAAAACAAATTAAAAAAAGAATTTAATTCAGATAAAGAAAGAGCCTCACATGTAATTGAGCAATTAACAAACCCTCAAAATAACAAATAAATGTTCGAATCAATTGATCTTACGCTAGTGAACTGGTCGCGGGCACAATTTGCCTTAACTGCCATGTATCACTGGATATTTGTGCCATTAACACTTGGCCTGGGCTTTATCATAGCCTTTATGGAAACGATTTATGTAAGGACCGGAAATCCAGAATGGAAACGAATTACAAAATTCTGGATGAAGTTATTCGGAATAAACTTTGCTATTGGAGTAGCTACCGGAATCATCCTTGAATTTGAATTTGGAACCAACTGGAGTAACTACTCATGGTTTGTTGGCGACATTTTTGGAGCACCTCTCGCTATTGAAGGTATCATGGCCTTTTTTATGGAAAGTACTTTTATTGCCGTCATGTTCTTTGGATGGGGAAAAGTCAGTAAACGATTTCACCTTATTTCGACCTGGCTGACTGCCATTGGAGCCAATTTATCTGCCGTATGGATTTTAGTTGCCAATGCCTGGATGCAAGATCCTGTTGGCATGAAGTTTAATCCTGATACAGCAAGAAATGAAATGGTAAACTTTTGGGAGGTATTTTTATCTCCCAGTGCTGTAAGTAAATTTCTACACACCTCAACTTCTGGCTTTGTTTTGGCAGCAGTATTTGTAATAGGAATAAGTGCATGGTACATGCTTAAGAAAAGAGAAATTGCATTTGCCAAAAAAAGTATGATTATAGCTTCGGCATTTGGTATTTTATCTTCAATAATGCTAATAGGTACAGGTGATTCATCAGCTAAAACCGTAGCAAAAGCTCAACCAATGAAACTGGCAGCAATGGAAGGCCTGTACAAAGGTACAACCAATGCCCCACTCATTGGCATGGCATTAATAACGGATGCACAAGATGAACCTTTAACAAAGGATTCGCAAACAGAGTTTGCGTTGAAAATAGAAATTCCATCTGCGTTATCATTTTTAGCATTCGGAGATTTTGATGCATTTGTTCCTGGAGTAAAAGATTTAGTTCTTGGAAATGAAGAACAAGGAATAATGTCTTATAAAGAAAAAATAAAACGAGGTTATGAGGCACAACTTACGCTGAAAGCATATAAAGACGCACAGAAGCAAAATAGTCCTGAATTTAAAGAAATACAAGCCAAATTTGAGGATAAAGAATGGATGGACAATTACTTCAAATATTTTGGATATGGAGCTTATTACGATGAAGATCCGAATACTTTAGAGGCAAACGCCTTTAAAATGGTTCCTCCAATTTCAATGACCTTTTACGCATTTCATATCATGGTTGCATTAGGCATGTGGTTTTTACTTCTTTTTATAGTGGTGCTATTTTTAGTATATAAAGGTAAACTTGTCAATAACAAACCAGTACTTTGGGCATCTATATGGACAATACCATTGGTTTATATTGCATCACAAGCTGGATGGATAGTAGCAGAAGTTGGAAGGCAGCCATGGGTTATACAAGATTTAATGACTACATCAAAGGCTGTATCTCAAATTGACAGCGGATCAGTAATGATAACATTTTGGTTATTTGCCATAACATTTACAGCATTACTTATAGCTGAAGTCAAAATTCTTACAAAACAAATTAAAATAGGACCTAAAAAAGAAGGAGGAAAACAATAATGTTTGGAGATTTATCACACTTAGCACTACAACACTATTGGTGGTTCCTTGTATCACTTCTTGGAGCACTATTGGTGTTTTTAATGTTTGTTCAGGGCGGGCAAACTTTGATTTCTACACTTGGGAAAACTAAAGATGAAAAAACAATTTTAGTAAATGCATTGGGTCGAAAATGGGAATTTACATTTACAACCCTGGTAACTTTTGGTGGGGCATTTTTCGCTTCATTTCCTTTATTTTATAGTACTAGTTTTGGTGGAGCTTATTGGGTATGGATGATTATTCTGTTCGCATTTATTATTCAGGCTATCTCCTACGAATTTAGAAATAGACCTAGTAATGTTTATGGACCAAAAACATTTGAAACATTTCTTTTTATTAACGGATTAATAGGAACCATATTTATTGGAACAGCTGTTGCTACATTCTTTACAGGCTCTAACTTCTCAGTCAACGATTTTAATCAATCTAAATGGGATACACCTTTTCACGGATTAGAGGCAGCTCTTAATTTGCATAATCTTTCTCTTGGGCTAACTGTTTTCTTTTTAGCCAGAGTTTTGGCCATATTATATTTCATGAACGCTATTGACCATAAGCAAATATTAGAAAGAGCAAAAAAACAATTGATAATAAATGCAGTACCTTTTGTAGCGTTATTTCTCACCTTTACAATATGGTTGTTATTGAGGGATGGATTTGCTGTTAATCCAGATACAAAGGAAGTATTTATGCAACAGTTTAAATACTTTAACAACTTAATTGAGATGCCACTGATACTTATTGGATTTCTTATTGGTGTTGTCTTAGTACTATGGGGAATAATCTCAAGTATATTAAAACCAAGCTCAAAAGGAATTTGGTTTACCGGACCCGGAACAGTAATAACCGTGCTTATGTTATTATTAATAGCTGGATATAATAATACAGCATTTTATCCGTCAGTTACCAGTCTGCAGAGTTCATTGACAATTGAAAACGCAAGTTCCAGTCATTTTACATTAACTGTAATGAGCTATGTTTCATTAATGATTCCTTTTGTACTTACCTACATTTGGTATGCATGGAGAGCTATTAATGTGAATAAAATAGATCAGGAAGAAATTGAATCAGATGATATTCATATCTATTAATAAAAGAGCCGTATAATACGGCTAATGAAACGAGCCATGAGAAAAACTTCTCACACAGAGAAATGATCAAATTCGGCGAGTTCCATCTGACAAATTAAAGTAAATTATAAACAGATGAAATATATAAGCGAAATTCTTTGGTATTTAAGCTATCCTTTACTAATTGTAATTAGTTACCAAACAGTTAAGTGGTTAATTAACAAATTTGAAAAAAATGAATCTGAGATAGCTGATTCTTCAATTAATTCAGATATTTAAAACATATATCTAATATTACAAATAATTAAGCCTTGCGATTCCTCAGGGCTTTTTTATTTAACCCTAATTATCCTTTGCCTACAACAAGATTAACGATAGAAAAAATAACATATAAAACTATTGTAACAGCAACACCTCCAATTCCAAGCCAAATAATCAACACTAAACTACTGATCAATAAAATGTATTTATCAATATTCTGAAGAGGCCTAAAATTTTTAAATTTCAGGGAAAACATAGGAATCTCAGAAATCAGAAGAAACGAAAACAGAGGTACAAATACTAGTAAAACCCATTGGTTTTGAATTATACTATGCAACCAGCTGTCTCCATGTAAAAACACATAGCCAAGAGATGCTAAAAATAATCCCGTTGCAGTTGTAGTTAAACCAATAAAACTTTCACTCTGACGAGTATCCACATTAAATTTAGCTAATCGCAATCCAGAAAACACAGTAATAATAAAAGGAGATAATACAATTGCCTGACTCAAAAAATCTAACTGAAAAAAATCTGCACCTGAATTTCCTGTCAAAATTTGCTTAATCATCACGTGCAATATACATATTGGAGCAAAACCAAAACTTATCATATCCGCCAATGAATCCAATTCTTTTCCCATAGGTGAATATGCCTTTAACATTCTGGCCACAAATCCATCCATAAAATCGAAAAGTGCACCCATAAATATAAGTAATGCGGCTACATCTATTTTTCCAATTAAAGCATAAAAAGCAGCTAATGCACCACAAAACAGATTAAGACTTGTAATAAAATTTGGTATATGATTTTTTATAGACATGATAATTAACTTTAGAAAACGAAATTAGAAAAGTTTACACTTAAAAAAAATCGCATTTAAGAAATAATACTCCTAAATGCGATTCAAATATTTTAATGACTTTAAATTGCCTTACAAATTAATCAAATTGACGTTTCATAAACCAGAATTCTACTAACGATAAGCTTAAATTAATACCAAAATAATTTTCAGTAATAATATCACCACCTCTTGTACCTCTTCTACCGTAGTTTAAATTTATATTAAAATATGATTTACTGTTACGCATGGGTATCCCTACACCTGCTGTAATTCCTGCATCAATAATAGAATTACCTTCAACTTTAATATAAGAATCTTCTAAATAACCACCTAGCTGATATAAAAAAGGATTCGCTTTTTTTGTTTCCCTATTCCTAAACTCTCCACCCAAACTAAAACGATGACTATCTTTTAAGACAGCAGCTTTACTTGAATAAGTTACTTCACTCCATTGTTGAAAACGATAATCACAAGCAATTTTCAAACCTTTTTTTGTGGCCCATGACATACCACCAGCAACATCCATTGGAACTTTATAATCGTCACCATCATCAAGATCTTCACTAATTCCAGCGCCACTCGATGCATAAGATTCTACAGTACGAGTATTTGCCATATCAATTTCCGGACGAAAAGTACCTCCAAGCATAAATACATTATCCTTAATATTAAATTGATATTGTAAGCCTGGTTCAAAGATAAATTGTTGTATATAATCTGAATAATTCACATTCAATGTTCCAATTGCGGAAGAAGTAAAAACTTCTGTCTTATCAATACTTCCAAACAAATACCCTATTTTCAATCCAACAGAAAGATTCTTATTAATAGCATAAGCGTTTGCCAAATAAACCTCATTTACTCCACCCGTACCAGTATAAGCAACAGTGGCCGAACTCAATGAACCTTCAATATCTGTAGTTGAAGTTACATTATACCCAACAGATGAAAACTGAGCTAATCCAAAACTTGTAAAAATCTTACTCGAGGAACGAAATGCTAATGAAATATTATGTAATCCTCCAGACATCGCACTACCATCTCCTTCATTCGTTTGATAAAAGGTTTTATTAATTCTCAAGCCTAAATCGATAAGCATATTTAAGCTATCAATTCCTGTTAACGAAGCTGGGTTTAGTGTATTAATAAAATTGTCAGATTTTAATGCAAGTCCTGTCCCTCCCATTCCTTTATTTTTGACCAAACCTGAATTTTCAATTGTTCCCACTCCAAATGTAGTATAAGCAGAAGGAGCTCCAGTTTGTGCAGATAAAGCAAGAGGTAATATAAATAATATAATTGCTACAAATATATTTTGTATTCTTTTAGTCATAATTATCATCTTAATAATAATATGTATAAAGTCTTAATTTAGGTTGAAAATCAAAATCACTAATAGTATTACCTCCAAACTTAATACTAGTTAAGGACGAAATCATATTTGTTGAAGACAGACCTATTAAAAAAGAAAAATCATCATCATAAAGTCCATCAATAAATTCATCAACAAATTGATTTGTAATATCAACCTTATAATACTCTTCTTCATCCTCATCAATTGCATCATCATATAAATACATATATGAAACGTCGGACTCATTAATAGCTAAAATTACATCCCCCAATTCATTTTGAGCATTAGATTCGTACACTGTTAAGTAACTAGGCAAATCATTAAAATCATCCTTAATGTTATCTATGGGAACAAATACTATTTCAGCTTTAATAATTTGATTCAGTGCGGGTAAATTTTCAACTCTCTCAAGTCCTGGAAAATCTATTTTAGCATAAATTCCTGTTCCTCCTTGTAGAAAACAAAGATCGCCAGTACTTGAACTTAATATCCTTTCTTTCTGAGTTGATTCCTCAGGTCCAGGCAGTGAACTTGTACTCCTATCAACCTCAATACTATTAAATTGGTATTCAGAACTCGACTCAACCTCAAATAAAATTTCTTTATCTTCTTTGGCATCTAGAGTTCTGTGATAATATATTTTAACGCAACATGAATCTGTTACATTATATCCCAAAATAGATTGATTAACATCTCGATTACTTCTAAGAGCTATCCCCTTAAAATAATCATAGAATCTTGACGCTGTAATGATATCATCATCATCATCCCTAAGCATTTCAAACAATTCTTCACCAAATTCCTTATCCAAAGGTATTTTTATTGTATCGCTGTTTGTAACTTTTGGTGTTGCAGTATACTCTCCTAACTGTCTTTTCGTAGTAATACGGGTAGTATTAAAAAAACCATATTTAGTCCCATCCACTTTCTGATTTTTTTTCATCTCAACCAGATCAGATTCTATTTCATCCACAGTAAATGAATGTGTCAATGTAGTATCTCCCAGATAATAATTATCATACTTAATACATAAATCGATACTATCATATACATCATCATCATCTATAGTCAATTCTCCCGGAGTAGTAATTCTAAATATCGCATCGGAATGTATCTGACCAAAATCTTCATCATAAAAACTACCGACTAAAGCCACACCTGATTGTGATGTTTCAACAGAATCTAAAATAACAGTACTTAACTCAACAGAAAATGTATCTAACATCATAATGCCAGCATCACTATCGATATACTCTTCACCCATAGGGGTGGATATTTCATCTAAATTTTGATCGCCGCACGAAAAACATATGCCAACAATTAAAACACTAAATATAAATAAGTATTTATGCATCTTTTTTTTGTTATAAATTTGACAAAAACACAATAAATGTACCGTGTTTTATGAAATTTTTAAAAATAACGACAAAGGTGCAAAAAAAATTGTATCCTCCAACATGCAACTATATTCTATATCCATCTTAATGGACAATTAATTTAAATTGTTTTTTATTAGTTTAAGATAATATGTCTATATTAGCGCAGAATTTTGCAGATTACAAACACTTTAGAAAACACTAAAAACTTAAAAGTTAATTTCTAGTTAAAGTTTTTAAAAAGTGGTCTGTAAATTGTAATATCGCATTAAATAATAAATAATAATTTTTGAAAATAAAGAAAATGATCAAACAGTCAATATTTTTTATCACAGCGCTAATAATAAGCAGCTTATGTTTCACAGGTTGTTCTGACGATGATAATGATTATTTGGGTAACTGGGTAGATAGAGCAGGTTTGGACTTTAAAGTAAGATCACATGCCGTTTCGTTTACCATAGATGATGTAGTTTATATAGGTACTGGATATGATTATGACGACGACGAAAAACTTAAAGATTTTTACAAAGTTGAATTATCAGGTACTGGTGGTATTCAAATGACACAGATTAGTGAATTCCCAGGTGTTGAAAGAAACCGCGCTGTTGCATTTGCTTCTGAAACTAAAGGTTTTGTTGGATTAGGAAGTGATGACGACGACAATTATCTTAATGACTTTTACTCATATGATGCATCTACTAACACATGGGCAACAATTGATAATGTTCCGGAAGCTCTTTCTGCACGTAAAGATGCTGTAGCTTTTTATGTTGATGGTAAAGGATATGTTGGAACAGGTGAAGATGACGACAGAATACGTAGTGATTTCTATTCTTATGATCCATCTACTAGCACATGGGAACAAATTTCTTCGTTAACCTACCCAAGAACAAAAGCAATGTCTTTTGTATTAGATGATGGTACTGGAGAGCATGGATATATTATCAGTGGTTATTCTAATGGTTCATTAGATGATTTTTATTCATATGACACCGAAAATAACAGTTGGACTGAACTTAATAAAATATCTGATTTCACAGATTATAGTTTTGATGATGATTACGACAATAACATCCAAAGATATGATGGTATTGCTTTTGTAATGGCAGGAAGAGCTTATTTATCAACTGGACAAGGAAGTTCAGAAACTTGGGAATGGAATCCATTAACTGACAGATGGAAACAAAAAACAGACTTTGAAGGTTCAAGTAGATATGGTGGTCTTGGATTCACAATCAATGACGTAGGTTATATTTCAACAGGAGGTAATGGAAGTTATTCATACAATGACCTTTGGTACTTTGAGCCATATGAAGAATATGAAAACAAAGACTAAATTAACTTTACTCTTTATTATAGCAATTAGTTTATATAGTTGTAAAAAAGAGACAAAAATAGAATATACTATTTATAAAGTTGAAAATGGTTGGGGTTATGATGTTAAAATAAACAATAAAGTTTTAATGCATCAACCTATGATACCAGCAATCAACAAATCAATACCTTTTTATAGCAAAGAAGATGCTGAAAAAGTAGCTAAATTGGTTATTGAAAAAATAAAGAAAAAACAAATGCCTCCAACAGTCTCAAAAGAAGAGATACAAAAATTAGGCATTAAAACAGATTCTTAACGGAAATTCATAATATGAAAACCGGATTGATAATAATTCAATTCGGTTTTTTTATATTAATTCACCTCATAAATCAATAAATGAATGATGGTAATAAATTTTACAACAAATTAACAATGATAATTTGCAGTTTTAAAAAATAGACCTACATTTGTATCCGAAAAATAAAACAATGACAAATTTAACACATCATCACGGACATCATTTTAATCTACCATAGGTGGGCCGGGATTGTTGTATATAATAAATATATAAAGAGGGCTTGCCATTATGGAAGCCCTCTTTTTTTATTTAGGCAAAACTTTAAAAAAATATTTAAGTAATTGAGAAATGGAAAAATTAAGAATTGCATTACAGAAAAAAGGAAGATTACACGATGATTCAATGCAGCTACTAAAAGAAGCTGGTATAAAATTTAATACAGGAAGCAGATCTCTAGTTGCTCAATCTCCAACATTCCCAATTGAAGTGTTGTTTTTAAGAGATGATGACATTCCTCAGACTATTGCAGATAAAGTTGCAGACATTGGTATTGTTGGTGAAAATGAAGTGGAAGAAAAAGACTTTCAACTGAAAATCGCCAAAAGATTAGGTTTTAGTAAATGTCGTGTTTCTTTAGCTATTCCAAAAGCTGATGAATATACTGGCCCCGATTACTTTAAAGGTAAAAAGATCGCAACTTCTTACCCAGTAATTTTAAAGAAGTATTTTAACAAGATGAATATCAATGCTGAGATTCATGAAATTGCAGGATCTGTAGAGATTGCACCTGGAATTGGATTAGCAGATGGTATATTTGATATTGTAAGTTCTGGAAGTACTTTAGTGGCAAACAGACTTAAGGAAGTTGAAGTAGTTATGAAATCAGAGGCTTTATTGGTTGAAGCTGATGGTCTTTCTGATGAGAAAAAGGCTTTACTTGAAGAGCTACTTTTCCGCATCAACTCAGTTATGGCAGCTAATTCAAATAAATATATTCTTTTGAATGCTCCAAATGATAAAGTTGATGAGATTGTTAGTATTTTACCAGGAATGAAGAGTCCTACAGTACTACCACTTGCAGAGAAAGGATGGAGCTCAATTCACTCTGTAATTTCAGAAAAACAATTCTGGGAAATTATTGGTAAATTAAAAGATAACGGAGCCGAGGGGATATTAACTTTCCCAATTGAAAAAATGATTCTATAATAAAGCATCATGCAGGTATTTGAATATCCACAAAAGGAAGAGTGGGCAGATTTATTAAAGCGCCCTGAAAATGATTTGAGCGGTTTGTTTGATAAAGTACAAACCATTTTAAGCGAAATTAAAAATGATGGAGATACTGCTATTATTAAATATTCAGAAAAATTTGATGGATATTCAGCAAAAGAAATCTTAATATCTAAATCTGAAATAGATGAAGCATGTTTAAATGTATCATCTGAGCTTAAAGAAGCAATTTATAAAGCAAAACTGAATGTTGAAAAATTTCACGAAGCACAGATCATTCCGGAAAGAGTGGTAGAAACTATGCCTGGTGTTGTATGTAGACAAAAGTGTGTACCTATTGAAAAAGTAGGTTTATATATACCTGGTGGAACAGCTCCATTATTTTCAACAGTTTTAATGCTTGCTGTTCCAGCTAAAATTGCCAAGTGCAAAGAAATAGTATTATGCACTCCTCCTGATAAAGATGGAAAAATTAACCCTGCAATTTTATATACAGCTTCCTTAGTTGGAGTAACTAAAATATATAAAGCAGGTGGAGTTCAGGCTATTGGAGCTATGGCATATGGAACTCAAACAGTTCCTAAGGTGGATAAAATTTTTGGACCAGGCAATAGTTTTGTTACCGCAGCAAAACAACTTGTTAGCCTTAAGGATGTAGCAATTGACATGCCTGCAGGGCCTTCTGAAGTAGAAGTACTTGCTGACGAATCAGCCAATCCTTCTTTTATTGCTTCTGATTTATTAAGCCAGGCAGAGCATGGAGTTGACAGTCAGGTTATCCTGATTACCAATAGTAAAAAACTTATTGGAGAAGTTGAAATTGAATTAAATAAGCAACTAGTATTACTCCCCAGAAAGGATATTGCAACAAAAGCTTTAGACAACAGTCGTATTATACTTTTAAAAGAGGTAAATGATATGATTGCAATGACAAACGATTATGCTCCGGAACACTTAATTATTGCAATGCGGGATGAGGATAGCATTGCAGATAAAATAACAAACGCCGGAAGTGTTTTTATTGGCAATTATACACCTGAAAGTGCCGGTGATTATGCATCAGGTACTAATCACACATTACCCACTCATGGTTATGCTAAAGCTTATAGCGGTGTAAATCTGGATAGCTATTTAAAGAAAATAACTTTCCAAAAAATTTCACCACAAGGCCTTAAGGAAATTGGTCCTGCAATAGAACAAATGGCTGGAGAAGAACAGTTGCATGCTCATAAAAATGCAGTTACAATTCGATTAAAATCATTGGAATAGTTTCCATTTCACTTTCTCATCATTCGTTCTTTATATTATTTTATAATAAAAGAATGAATGATTTATTTAAAACCGATGTAATTACTATATAAATTGCTTTCATATAAAAGAAAGCTAATTTAAAAATTACCTATAGCCATAATTAGTTCTTTTTAAAACATGAAATCTTTAGATCAATTAATTCGTCCAAATATTAAGGCTTTAAAACCATATTCTTCTGCTCGAGATGAATACTCTGGAGAAGAAGCCATTTTTCTCGATGCAAATGAAAACCCATTTAATCAGCCTTTTAACAGATATCCGGATCCATATCAACGAAAGTTAAAAGAACAAATAGCGAAAATAAAAGATATTCCATCAAGCTATATTTTTTTAGGAAATGGAAGTGATGAAGCTATAGACATAGCCTACAGAGCTTTTTGTGAACCAGGTATTGATAATGTTGTTGCTATTGACCCAACTTATGGAATGTATTTAGTTTCAGCTGATATAAATAACGTTGAAACAAGGAAAGTAAGTCTTACAAGTGATTTTAAATTAGATGTTAATGCTTTATTACAAGCTACTGACGACAATACAAAACTTATATTTCTATGTTCACCCAATAATCCTACAGGAAATAGTTTTAAGGAAGAAGACATTATTTCAATTATCGAAAAATTTGAAGGGATAGTTATTCTTGATGAAGCATATATAGATTTTGTTCCAGAAAAAAGCTTTGTATCTAAATTGAAAAAGTATGCTAACCTAATTATATTACAAACATTTAGTAAAGCATGGGGAATGGCTGGTATTAGATTAGGTATGGCATTTGCTTCTCCTAAAATAATTAGCATATATAATAAAATAAAATACCCATATAATGTAAACATACTCACTCAAAAGACAGCATTGGACTTGTTAAAAGGTGAAGATGATATGTCAAAATGGGTTAAAGAAATACTGGATGCAAAAGTTGAAATGAAAGAAAAGTTAAAGAAATATTCTTTCATTCAAAAAATTTACCCCTCAGATGCCAATTATTTATTAGTAAAAACAGATGATGCAAAAGGTATTTACAACTTTCTAGTAGACCAGGGTGTTGTTATTAGAGATAGATCTTCAGTTTCACTTTGCGAAGGTTGTTTAAGAATTACAATTGGTTCTGTTGAGGAAAATAAATGCCTATATGAAGGACTTGATAAATATTCAAATACTAACAATCGTTAGAATAAAAAACATAGAAGCATTCATGAAAATTGTAATGATTCATTCTTACCATTAATAAATCATTCATTTCTCTTGAAAGTTCAATGCTAGAATTGAAAAAACTAAAACGCATGAAAAGAGTACTTTTTATAGATCGTGACGGAACAATAATAAACGAACCTCCAATTGATTTTCAGGTAGATAGCCTGGATAAATTAGAATTTTATCCCAAATCTATTTCTAACCTAAGTAAAATTGCCACCATCCTGGATTTTGAATTAGCGATGGTAACAAATCAAGATGGCTTAGGGACTGATTCATTTCCTGAAAATACTTTTTGGCCAGCACAAAACAAAATGCTAAAAACATTGGAGGGGGAAGGAATCATTTTTGATGAAATTTTCATTGATCGTTCATTTCCCTGCGATAATTCTCCAAGCAGAAAGCCAGGAACAGATATGCTTAAAAAGTACTTTGACAAAGAATATGATTTAAAAAATTCTTATGTTATTGGTGATAGAATAACCGATGTACAACTAGCAAAAAACTTGGGATGCAAAGCTATTTTCTTAGCTGAAGATTCTGCTATTGATGAAATTAAAAAGAACGATTTAGAAGACTCCTGCAAATTAATCACAACAAATTGGGATAGTGTTTGTACTTTTCTTTTTTCGAAAGAGCGTACAGCTACTGTTATTAGAAAAACATCAGAAACAGATATTTCCATACAATTAAATCTGGATGGCACAGGAAAATGTGATATCAAAACTGGTTTGCATTTCTTTGATCATATGCTTGAACAAATAGGGAAACATTCAGGGTGTGATTTAACAATTAATGTAAATGGTGATTTACAAGTTGATGAGCATCATACAATTGAAGACACTGCTTTAGCTTTAGGTCAGGCATTTAAAGAGGCATTAGGAGATAAAAGAGGTATTGAAAGATATGGATATTGCCTACCAATGGATGAATGTATGGCACTCGTTGCATTAGACTTTGGTGGAAGACCCTGGTTAGTGTGGGAAACAGACTTTAAAAGAGAAATGGTTGGAGACATGCCAACTGAAATGTTTATGCACTTCTTTAAAAGTTTCTCGGATTCATCCATGACAAACCTACGAGTGCAGGCAGATGGAGCAAATGAGCATCACAAAATTGAAGGTATTTTTAAGGCCTTAGCAAGAGCTCTTAAAATGGCTATAAAAAAAGATGTTTTTAATGACACCTTACCAAGCACTAAAGGAGCACTTTAACATTATAATTTGATATTTCATAACAATATAAAAAGGTGATTGTATTAAAATATTTATTAACTTTCACCTTATTTGTTGATTGATTTAAATGGTGTAAATGGCTGGCATAAAAAATAAAACTGGTTTTCCTTTAATTAACACGGGTTTACTTCCCAGAGAGGAAATGTTGGAAGTAAAAAGAACACAAAAAAAGTTAGTAATTGGAATTCCTAAAGAAAAATCAAAATTTGAGAATCGAATAGCACTAACCCCACAAGGCGTAGAATTACTTGTAGAAAAAGGGCATGTTGTATTATTTGAAACTGGAGCAGGAGAACCTGCCAATTATTTTGATAATGATTTTTCTGAATGTGGAGCTACCATTGTTCAATCAAGCAATGAAGTTTTTAAAGCTGAAATTGTATTAAAAATCTCTCCATTTACTGATGATGAAATTAATTTATTAAGCTCTCAACAAACCATTATTTCTTTAATTCAATTAAAACAGCAATCACGTGAATTAATTCAAAAATTAATGAATAAACGTGTAAATGCTCTAGCTTTTGAATTAATTAAAGATAATAACAACTGCTATCCTATTTTACGGAGTATGAGCGAAATAGAAGGAGCTGCAGCTGTAATGATAGCTAGTGAATATTTGAGTAAAGCTCATAATGGCAAAGGTGTTTTACTTGGAGGCATTACAGGTATTTCACCTGCTGAAGTTGTTATTTTAGGTGCAGGAACTGCTGGTGAAAGTGCTGCTCGTGCAGCCATAGGCCTGGGGGCTACTGTAAAAGTTTTTGACAATTCATTTAAAAACTTAAAAGACCTTCAAGATAGTATCGGACAGAGAGTATTTACTTCTGTTTTACATCCAAAAGCTTTATCAAAAGCTCTAAAATCAGCAGATGCTGTCATTGGAAATCTTAGATATTTACAATCTGGATTAAGTTATTTTGTAACGGAAGATCAGGTTAAACAAATGAAACCAGGATCCATCATAATTG
Source organism: uncultured Saccharicrinis sp. (assembly GCA_963665705.1). Classification (GTDB taxonomy): domain Bacteria; phylum Bacteroidota; class Bacteroidia; order Bacteroidales; family Marinilabiliaceae; genus Saccharicrinis. The sequence goes on along the minus strand of OY762448.1, from coordinate 5,578,279 downwards.
ACCTCAGCATTGGTCAAGGAGGCTGTTTTGAATCTTCAATTTGTACGGACTTTGCTCACCCAGTTTTCAGAAAACACAATGTAATTCATTACTGCGTTCCTAATGTTGCTTCTCATGTTTCTCGAACAGCAACAATAGCATTAAGCAATATTTTTGCAGAGATGTTATTACAGATTGCGGATTCAGGCAGCATTGATTCTTTAATTAAAGAAAATGCAGGATTTAGTAATGGTGTATATATTTATAAAGGTATTTTAACTAACCATTATATTGGTGAAACTTTTTCTCTTCCTTCAAAGGACATTGGTTTACTAATGGCAGCTTTCTAATTAGTCAGCAAATTTAGGTATCTGAAATTTAAACATCGCACCTTCAGTTTGGTTTGGCTCTGCCCAAATTTTACCTTTCATGATCTCTATATATTTCTTAACAATGCTGAGTCCAATTCCATTACCTTCAAACTCACGGGTATTTTCGGTATCTGCCTGTCTGAATAAATCGAAAATAACTTCTTCATCTCCGGCAGGAATACCTATTCCTGTATCTTTAATAAAGAATTCATAATAATCATCGTAAATTAAATATCCGATTACAACCTCCCCTTTACGAGTAAATTTAATGGCATTATCCAACAAATGCTCAAATACTTTAACTAAAGCTTCCTTATGTGTATATAATTTATCACTACCATCATTAGCATCTAAAAATAGCTTTAAGGATATTGGTTTTTTACAAGTATTTATTTCGTGGGAGAATGTATCAAATACAGAGTTAAATACATCATTAATAGCAACCACTTGTTTTGGTTCTACATACGCCTTAGCTTGTAACTTAGAAATATCAATAATAGCATCCATTACTCTCATCAATTGATTTCCATTCTGATGGACAATATCAAGATATTCAGATTTTTCTTCATTACTTAAATTATTAGATTTTAACAATTCTGTAAAACCAATAATAGCATTCATTGGAGTACGAATCTCATGACTCAAATTAGCTAAAAAAGAAGACTTAAGCATATTACTTTCCTCAGCCTTAAGTTTAGCTTCTTTTAGCTCATTATTCATACTATCGAGCTCTTTGTTTTTCCTAATCAATTCTTCTTTAAAAACCAACAGCTCCAAATTTCTTCGTTTTAATTCTCGTTCACTTTCCATATGTTCTAATTCAGATCCTATTCTGGATGAAAACATATACATCAAGGATTCCTGTCTTTTTTCATTAATAATAGGTTCATTAAACAACGCTGTCAACACGCCAATTGGCTGCATATCTGACCCATACAACGGAACTGCCAAGTAAGATTTAATATCTTTACCCGAAAAATGCTTATTAAGTTTATCACTACTTTTAATATTCTGTAAAAAAGTAGAACACTTTTGTTGAATAACCTTTTGACAAAGACTACCTTCCATAGGAAAGCTAATAGGTGATAAAATATCTTCCTTATTACAAAAGGACACTGTCTCTAATAGTTTTTCAACCTCATTAATCCGAGCAATAAAAACATAATCTGCACAAAGATGTTTGTTTAACTTCTGTATTGTTGAATTAAAAAACTCCTCACCTACACTTTGCTTTTCAGGACTAAACAAATCTTCAATACAAGAATGCAAATCATAATCAAGTTCAATCTTGCTCTTTTTTAATATTTTATTCTGGCTTCTCAAAACAATTCTTTTAATATTTTAAATAAAGAAAAAAACCACCTTCTTTATTTAATTCTTACTACGAAGAAAAAAAAAGGTTATCCAATAACACTATTTTTTTGACAAGCAGTCATAATTAATAGTTAAATGGATAGATTTTTGTAATTTTGACACCCTCAATATAAAGTAATGCGTAATGACTAGAGAAATTTTTATATACAATACACTATCCCGTTCTAAAGAAAAGTTTGAAAGCATTAACCCTGGTAGAGTGGGATTATACGTATGTGGGCCAACCGTTTATGGCGACCCACACCTTGGACATGCAAGACCTGCCATTACTTTTGATTTACTTTCTCGATTATTAAGACATTTAGAATATAAAGTTAGATATGTTAGGAACATTACTGATGTTGGGCATCTAGAAAATGATGCAGACGAGGGTGAAGACAAAATTGCTAAAAAAGCCAAATTAGATGAGTTAGAGCCAATGGAAGTGGTACATTATTATACTGACAGATACCACGATTACATGAAGATGCTTAATATCAAAAGTCCAAGTATCGAACCAAGAGCATCTGGCCATATTATAGAACAGCAAGAGATAATTAAAAACATCTTAGAAAAAGGATATGCCTACGAGAGTAATGGATCAATATATTTTGATGTAAAAAAATACAACCAGGACTTTCCATATGGTATCCTGTCCGGTAGAAATATTGATGATTTAATTTCAAATACAAGAACTCTTGATGGACAAAGTGAAAAACGTAACAATGTAGATTTTGCTCTATGGAAAAAAGCAGCTCCGGAGCATATCATGCGTTGGCCTTCGCCATGGAGTGATGGTTTTCCTGGCTGGCATCTGGAATGTTCTGCAATGAGCAAAAAATATTTGGGAGAACAATTTGATATTCACGGAGGTGGAATGGATCTTTTATTTCCACACCATGAATGTGAAATTGCACAAAGTACAGTTGCCAACGGTAACGCACCTGCTAAATATTGGATGCATAATAATATGATTACTATAGGCGGTCAAAAAATGGGTAAATCATTAGGTAACTTCATTACACTTGAACAATTCTTTACAGGAAATCATGACAAACTAGATAAGGCATACAGCCCTATGACCATCCGTTTCTTCATTTTACAAGCTCATTACAGAAGCACTTTAGACTTTGGTAACGAAGCTCTTCAAGCTGCAGAAAAAGGACTTAACAAATTAAATGAAGCGCTGCTTAATCTGGAAAAAATTCCTTCCTCGTCAGAAACCAGTTTTTCAATTGAAGAGTTTGAAAATAAATGCTACAATGCAATATGTGATGATTTAAACAGTCCTATCCTTATCGCTAATTTATTTGATGGTGTAAAACACATTAACAATTTATTAGCTGGAAATTCAAAAATAACTTCTAATGATCTTGAGCATTTTAAAAATCTAATGATGCTTTTTGCTAACGAAATTCTTGGGCTTAGTCAAGAAGAAAAATCAGAAGAAGCTACCCATAGCAAATTAGATGAAGTAATGAATTTGCTATTACAATTAAGATCAGATGCAAAAACCAATAAAGATTGGAACACTGCTGATAAAATAAGAAATGAACTTCAAAACCTTGGTTTTGTTGTTAAAGATGGTGCTGAAGGTGCCACTTGGGAACTAAAATAAATATCATGTTAAAATATTTACTATTTATTACACTTACGACTCTAGTAGGTTGTAACTCAAATAATGCCAATACCAAAAATTCCGGAGAGTCTAGAAAAAACAAAAAGACAGTTCATGTTCCGGTATTTAATGCAGACTCTGCTTACTTGTATGTAGATAAACAGGTAGCTTTTGGCCCTCGTGTTCCTAATACTAAGGCTCATATTAAATGTGCTGACTATTTATCATCAAAATTAAAAGAGTTTGGAGCTGATGTTATCGTACAAGAAGCTAAGTTAAAAGCCTTTGATGATAAAATATTAAACGCAAAAAACATTATCGGACAATTTAATCCACAAATAAAAAACAGGGTCATGCTTTTTGCACATTGGGATTCAAGACCATTTGCAGATCATAGTAAAGATCCTGAAAGAAGGAACGAACCGATATTAGGAGCAAACGATGGAGCCAGTGGAGTTGGTGTGCTATTAGAAATTGCACGATGTTTACAACATGATACTTTACCTATTGGTATTGATATCATCTTTTTTGATGCAGAAGATTATGGTATCCCTGACCACCTTGATGTGCCATGGAAACCTGATACATGGTGTCTTGGTTCGCAATACTGGAGTAAAAACCCTCATACACCAAATTACTATGCTCAATATGGTATTTTGCTGGATATGATTGCTGCACCACAAGCCACCTTTTATCAGGAACAACAATCTATTCAATTTGCACCTCGTGTTGTTAAAAAAGTATGGAATACTGCTAATGATTTAGGTTATGGAAACCACTTTATTTATGAAAAAGGTGGTGCAATTACAGATGATCATGTTTACGTTAATAATATAAGAGGAATTCCCTGTATTGATATAATTCAATTTGATCCGTCAACAGATTCTAGTTTTGGAAGTTATTGGCACACTCACAATGACAACATGAATGTCATTGATAAAAATACGATGAAGGCCGTTGGACAAACCTTACTTCATGTGATTTATAATGAGTAAACTATGAGATCAAAATTAAAAGCGAACTTGCATAAAGACAAAATTGAAGCCGGGTGTGATGAAGCTGGAAGAGGTTGTTTAGCAGGACCAGTGGTAGCTGCAGCAGTAATTTTACCTAAAAACTTTAATCACCCATTATTAAATGATTCTAAACAACTAACAGAAAAACAACGTCAAACATTACGACCCATTATTGAAGAGCAAGCTATTGCTTGGGCCGTATCAATTGTTGATAACATTGAAGTAGATGAAATAAATGTTTTGAATGCATCAATAACAGGAATGCAAAGAGCAGTAAGTGATTTAATAGAAAAGCCAGAACATTTATTAATTGATGGCAATAGATTTAAACCATATAAAGACATTCCACATACTTGCATAGTAAAAGGCGATGCAAAATTTAGGAGTATTGCAGCAGCTAGTATTTTGGCTAAAACACATCGTGATGAATTAATGGAAAATTATGCCACTGATTTTCCAGGTTACGATTGGCAAAAGAATAAAGGCTATCCAACAAAAGCTCACAGAGCTGCCATTGAAAAACTAGGAATCACTCCATTACACCGACAAACTTTTAAATTATTAGATACTCAACTAAAATTGGAACTTTAACACCTATTTTTTCGTAGTAAAAAACTAAATATCATTGTTTTTATATTAGAAACTTTGTTATTTTACTCGCTTTCCAAAGAAAAGGGGATTATTGTCTTGTCGGGATTTTTTAAAGATTTAAGTAAATGAAAAAATTAGTTGTACTATTCTTTGCAATAGTAATTGGCCTGAGCAATACGGTGCGGGCTGACGAGGGGATGTGGCTTCTTCCATTAATATCGAAGCTAAATGTGAATCAAATGAAAGAAATGGGCCTTAAGCTTTCTGCAGAGGATATTTACAGTGTTAACCATTCAAGTTTAAAAGACGCTGTTGTTATTTTCGGAGGAGGTTGTACAGGAGAATTAATTTCTGACCAAGGATTAATTTTAACCAATCATCATTGCGGTTATGAAAGCATTCAAAAATTAAGTTCTGTAGATCATAATTATCTTAAAGATGGATTTTGGGCAAAATCACTTGAAGAAGAATTACCTGCAGAGGGATTATCTATTACATTCTTAAAAAGAATGGAGGATGTTACAGATAGAGTTTTAGAAGGAGTAACAGAAGAGCTATCTTCAGAAGATAGAAATAAATTAATTAGCGATAATACGTCTGAAGTACTTAAGACGGCATCTGAAGATAATAACTACACAGTTAGAGTGAAAGATTATTTTGAAGGTAATCAGTACTTTTTAATAGTATATGAGAAATATACAGACATTAGATTTGTAGGCGCACCTCCTTCATCAATAGGGAAGTTTGGTTTTGACACGGACAATTGGATGTGGCCTCGCCATACAGGTGACTTTAGTATGTTTAGAGTTTATGCTGACAAAGATGGAAAACCAGCTGCTTACTCTCCGGACAATGTGCCTTTAAAGCCAAAACATCATTTACCAATATCATTAAAAGGTGTTGAAAAAAATGACTTTGCAATGACAATAGGATTTCCAGGAAGCACCAGTCGATACCTGACTTCCTGGGGTATTGAAGAACGTATGAATATTGTTAATGATTCCAGAATTACCCCTCGTGGTATTAAGCAAGATATTTGGCACAAAGGAATGATGGCTAGTGAAGAAGTAAATATTCAATATGCTTCAAAATTTAGTCGTAGTTCTAATTATTGGAAAAACAGTATCGGAATGAACAGAGGCCTTGAAAAACTTCATGTAATTGATAAGAAAAAGGCAATAGAAAAAGAATTTTCAGATTGGGTTAATTCATCTAAAGAACAAAAAGAATTATATGAAGATGTATTACCAAACCTTAAAACCATTTATACCAAGAGAGCCGATGAAAAGAAAGCTTATAGCTATCTTGTTGAATGTATGTTAAGGGGAACTGAAATTATTAATTTTGGAACAGGTGCTTTTAAATTAAAAAGAGAGTTAGCTTCTGAAAATCAAGAAAAAATTGATGCCGCTATTAAGTCCATTAAATCAAACATGGAAGACTTCTACAAGGACTATAGTGTAACAACTGATCATAAAGTATATGCGACTATGCTTAAACTTTATTACGATAAAATTGATAAAAAGTATCACCCTTCATTTTTAGAAGATGTTGTTATTAAGAAGTTCAAAGGCGACTTTAACAAATATGCTGATTTTGTATTCAAAAAATCTATTTTTGTTGATAGACAGAAACTTGAAGCATTTCTTGATAATCCTAAACTCAAGACGCTCGAAAATGATCCTGTAATGATAGCAGCTCAATCAACTATTGATACTTACAGAGGTTTATATATAAGTTTAAGAGCTTATGATAAAATTGAATCTGAAAATAATCGTCTATTCTTAAAAGGATTGATGGCTATGAATCCAGATAAAGTTTTTTATCCTGATGCTAACTTCACGATGCGTTTAAGCTATGGAAAAGTGGGTGACTATGCACCAAAAGATGCTGTTATATATAAGTACTACACTACTTTAGCAGGAATTATTGAAAAAGAACAACCTGATAATTATGAATTTAATGTACCTGCAAAACTAAAGGAGCTTTATAACAATAAAGATTATGGTCAATATGCAAATAGTGACGGAACTTTAAGAGTTTGTTTCACATCGAACAACGACATCACCGGAGGAAATTCTGGAAGTCCGGTAATCAACGGAAATGGTGAATTATTTGGACTAGCCTTTGATGGAAACTGGGAAGCAATGAGTGGAGATATTGCATTTGAAACAGAACTTCAGAAATGTATCAATGTTGACATTAGGTATGTACTATTTATCATCGATAAATTTGCTGGTGCTAAAAACCTAATCAACGAAATGACTATAGTAAAATAAGAACTATTATAATACAACGATAAGGTTGGGTATGAAAGTATCCAACCTTTTTTGTTTATGATCAATCTACTTTATAAATAATTATTTTATAGTATATTTATTGTAAACTTAGTTCAATCAAATTTTTGGAATCGGGTTTTTAAATATCTTTTAACCAAAATAAAACTCAATTAATTATTACCTTATGAATAGTCCAATTGACCTAACTCAACTTACTTCTAAATTTATTAATAATACAAATCAAAATATCTTTTTAACAGGAAAAGCCGGAACTGGTAAAACAACTTTGTTAAGAGAAATACACAAACACACCCATAAAAGTGTAATAGTAGCTGCTCCAACAGGGATTGCAGCCATAAACGCGGAAGGAGTAACACTTCATTCCTTATTTCAACTTCCTTTTGGTGCATTTGCACCCGACAATAACGCACTTAACAACACTTCTGTTAATACACTAATAAATACTCCCAGAAGCCTTTTGAGTAATATTAAATTACACAAGAACAAACGTAATATGCTTAAAAAAATGGAGCTACTCATTATTGATGAAGTTAGTATGCTCCGGGCTGATATCTTAGATTCAATAGATCTTATCTTACGCTCAGTACGAAGAAAAAGAGATACTCCTTTTGGTGGTGTTCAGCTAATGTTTATTGGTGATATGTTACAATTGCCGCCGGTGGTAAAGGATCAGGAGTGGAATATTCTTTCTGCCTATTATCCCAATGCCTTTTTCTTTAATGCACAAGTACTCCGGAACAATCCTCCCGTGTATATTGAATTAGACAAGATTTATCGACAATCAGACCAAAGATTTGTTCAACTATTAAACAATTTAAGAGATAATAAAATATCATCAGCTGATGTCGAATTATTAAACAAATACTACAATCCAAACTATATACAAAGACCTGACGATGGAGTTATATTATTAACAACACACAACAGATTAGCCAACGAAAAAAACCAGAGGGCTTTAAATGAGATCAAAGCCAAGCCATTATATTTTAATGCTCAAATCACGGGCGACTTTAATGAATATAGTTATCCTACTGAAGATAAACTTGAATTAAAATTTGGCGCACAGGTTATGTTTACAAAGAATGACTATTCTGGCGAACAAAGATATTTTAACGGTAAAATAGGTGTCATATCTAAACTAAATAAAGACGAAATAGAAGTTAGCTTTCCTGATGATTCAGAACCAGCTATTGTTGAACCTTACATTTGGGAAAACAAAAAGTTCGCAGTAAATAAAGAAACCAATGAAATAGAGGAAGAAATAGTTGGCACCTTTAAACAATATCCATTAAAATTAGCATGGGCAATTACAGTGCATAAAAGTCAGGGACTTACTTTTAATAAAGCCATCATTGATGTTCAAAATGCTTTTGCTCCTGGTCAAATTTATGTTGCCTTATCAAGATTAAGTTCTTTGGATGGGTTAATTTTAACATCTCCAATTCCACAAAACGGTATTAAGATAGATCGTTCAATTGAAGATTTTTCAAAAAACAGAAAAACGACAAATGATTTAATTCCTATATTAGATCAATCATCAAAGAGCTACTTCAATGATTTTGTTTTAAAAGCATTCGACTTTTCTGATTTAATACAAGAATTGAATATTCACTTAGCAGGATACACTAAAAACGAAAAAAGATCTATAAAACAACAATATAAAAACTGGGCTGAAGAAATATTAAAGGAAACTTATCCACTTAAATCAGTAGGAGATTCTTTTAGAGTACAAGTTTATAACATCATTAAATCCAATGAAAATTCGTATTTGGAAGTTTTATTAGAACGTGTAAATAAGGCAACTGAATATTTTGAACCTTTATTTAAAGATTTGCATGATAAAATACGTTCGCATTGCAATGAGCATAGAGGCACAAAAGGAACTAAAGCGTATTACAACGAATTAGTGGATCTATCAAATCTGTATTATGGTCAATTACAATTAATATACAAGGCCCAAACACTTATAAAATCATCTTTAGATGGCACTAATTTCAAAAAGGATCTTGTTAAAAATCCAGATTTTTTTCAAACAAGAAAAAAGGAACCTATAAAGAAAAAGAAATCATCTTCTAAATCTTCGAAAGAAAAGAAACCAGATACAAAATTAGTTTCATTTGAATTATATAACGAAGGAAAAACAGTTGAAGAAATTGCCAAAACACGATCTCTTACAGCAGGAACAATAGAAGGACATTTAGCTCATTTTGTTCAATCAGGTGAACTTGATATACACAAGCTTATAAGCAAGGAGAAAATTAACCTCATTGAAAAAGAGATTCATAAACAAGATACTTTTGCATTAAACCCAATTAAGGAAAAATTAGGTAGCAAGGTCACTTACGGAGAAATTCGATTGGTAACAGCATATATGTCGAAGGAAGCCCTTTAACAAACAAGTTGTTTTTATATCTTTAAGTTTTATTTAAAAAATAATCTGGTGACAAAGCAAAAACAAAATATTCCAACTTATGGTCTTCAATCATTCAGTCATCCTCAATATGTAGGTAGACAATTTCAGGTGGAGATATTTGATGCTAATCGTCATTTTCAAGTAAGTTACCCTCACCGTCATGATTTTTTCGAGGTTCTTTTCTTACAAAAAGGCTCAGGAATACATGTTATTGACAGCTCAAAATATAAAATTGAACCTCCTTGTATATTTTTCATGTCTCCTGGACAAGCTCACAAATTAGAACTCTCGAGTGATATTGAAGGGTATTTATATATTTTTGCTGCCGAGTATTATCTATATGACAAAAACAACCAAAACAAGTTACTTGAATTTCCTTTTTTCTTTACAATAAATCAGGATAACCCGCCACTACAATTAACCAATGAGTCAGATTCGTTATTTTTTAAACAGCTTTTTACCAAAGCTATTTCTGAGGTTGAAAAGAATATTATAAATACAGACTTAACACGTTCTCTTTTAGACACGATACTAAATTTTGCCTCATCCCTATATAAAATTGATGAAAATAAGATTGAAAAAGGTAAAGGCCATTTATTAGTTAAACGATTCTTTCAGCTGGTTGAAGAAAATTACCAGAAGAATATTAGTGTAAATCACTATGCCGAGATGTTAGCGATTACGCCAAACCATCTTACTCAAACCATCAAACAACTTACTGGAAGAACGTCAAATGAGATTCTGCAGAGCAAGCAAATCCTTGAAATAAAAAGACTATTGATTCACACCACCCTATCTGTAACACAAATAGCCTATGAATTGAATTTCAACGATCAGTCTTATTTTACCAAATTCTTTAAAAAAGCCACAGGAATAACACCTCTACAATTCAGAAATAAACACCTGTAAAATACTGTTATACTGATTTTTAAAATATTAAATACTTTCAATCACAAAACAAATCACTTTTTTTGCAATCCATGAAAAGTACCTAAAAAATAAGCTTTTGTCAATAATTAATTTAAAAAATTAACTGTTGATTTGTATCGTCATGATGCGTACCTTGCATATCGCTAAAAATCATGATACTAAAGCTACCAGTTTTTTTAAGGCTGGTACTGTGATTTAATTAACAAAAAAAATTATCAAATATTTAAAATCATTACAATGGCTAATTATTTTAACACATTACCGTTACGTGAGCAACTAAACCAATTGGGAGTTTGCGAATTTATGGACATTTCAGAATTTGCTGATGGAGTTGAAAAACTTAAAGGTAAAAAAATTGTAATCGTTGGTTGTGGAGCTCAAGGTCTTAACCAGGGATTAAACATGAGAGACTCAGGATTAGATGTATCTTATACTCTACGCCCAGCTGCAATTGCTGAAAAACGTCAATCATGGAAAAATGCTACAGAAAATAATTTTGCTGTTGGTACTTACGAAGAAATGATTCCTACTGCTGATATGGTAGTAAATCTTACTCCAGATAAACAACACACAAACGTTGTTTCAGAAGTAATGCCATTGATGAAAGAAGGAGCTACTCTTTCTTATTCTCATGGATTCAACATTGTTGAAGAAGGAATGCAAATTCGTAAAGACCTTACTGTTGTAATGGTTGCACCAAAATCTCCAGGTTCAGAAGTTCGTGAAGAGTATAAAAGAGGATTCGGCGTACCTACTCTAATTGCTGTTCACCCGGAAAATGATCCAAACGGAGATGGATTAGAAATTGCTAAAGCTTATGCTGCTGCTACAGGTGGTCACAGAGCGGGTGTACTACGTTCTTCTTTCGTAGCTGAAGTTAAGTCTGACTTAATGGGAGAGCAAACTATTCTTTGTGGTTTATTACAAACTGGTTCTATTCTTTGTTTCGACAAAATGGTTGAAAAAGGAGTTGATAAAGGATATGCTTCTAAATTAATTCAGTATGGTTGGGAAGTAATCACTGAAGCTTTAAAAATTGGTGGTATTACAAATATGATGGATCGTCTATCTAACCCTGCTAAAATTGAAGCTTTTAAAATCTCTGAAGAATTAAAAGTTATTATGCGTCCTCTATTCCAAAAGCATATGGATGATATCATGAGTGGAGAATTCTCTTCAACTATGATGGAAGACTGGGCAAATGATGATAAAAACTTATTAGGTTGGAGAGCAGCTACTGGAGAAACAGCATTTGAAAAAACTCCTGCTGGCGACATCGAAATCTCTGAACAAGAATATTTTGACAACGGAGTATTAATGGTTGCTTTCGTAAAATCAGGTGTTGAATTAGCATTTGAAACAATGACTGAAGCAGGTATTATTGCTGAAAGTGCATACTACGAGTCACTACACGAAACTCCATTGATCGCAAACACTATTGCACGTAAAAAATTATTCGAAATGAACCGTGTAATTTCTGATACTGCAGAATACGGTTGTTATTTATTCGATCATGCTTGTAAACCTTTATTAGCTGATTTCATGACTAAAGTTGAAACTAATATCATTGGTAAAAACTTTAACGAAGGTGTTGATGCTAGTGTAAGCAACAAAGAATTAGTTGACGTAAACGAAGCAATCCGTTTCCATGACATTGAAATGGTTGGAGCAGAATTACGTGATGCTATGACTGCAATGAAAGCAATTATTTAATTATAAATAATATAGAAAGACTTAAAAGCCTGCTTTTTTTTAAAGCGGGCTTTGTTTTTGAAGAATAGAATAATTCAAACATTTTGTTTTAATATACAAATGACGTTTGTCAGCTATTGATATTTGCTCCAGAACCGCCAATTATGAATTGCATAATAATTCATAAATTAAGTATTATTTGGTAAAAATATACAATAAACCGAACAATTACACTGACATCCTGATAGTTGGGACGAAAAAATATACATGATTTTTTTCATAATTCTTTTTGGGATTTAAAAAAAAGCTCTACATTTGTATCCGTTGTTAATCAACTACGCAAAACGAAATGACAAATAATTTTTCACTCATTCTCATTAACATTATTCTCTTGGTCATTACCAAGCTGAAGTGAGAATGGTATGTGAAATTTGAAAATATTATATTTTTTTTCAAAAGGCCTTTCTCACAATCGTGAAGAAAGGTTTTTTTTTATCTATAACTGAAAGATTATAACTATACAATGAAGAATAAACTAAGAAGTGCAACAACAACCGAAGGCCGCAGAATGGCAGGTGCAAGAAGTCTTTGGAGAGCAAACGGTGTTAAGGAAGAACAGTTTGGTAAACCTATGATTGCAATAGTAAATTCTTTTACCCAGTTTGTTCCAGGACACGTTCATTTACATGAAATTGGTCAGGAAGTTAAAAAAATGATCGAAGCTCAGGGATGCTTTGCTGCTGAGTTCAATACCATAGCTATTGATGATGGTATAGCAATGGGTCATGATGGGATGTTATATTCTTTACCATCAAGAGATGTTATAGCTGACAGTGTAGAATACATGTGTAATGCACACAGAGCTGATGCGATGGTTTGTATTAGCAACTGTGATAAAATTACACCGGGAATGTTGATGGCTGCCATGCGTTTAAATATTCCTGCAATTTTTGTATCTGGTGGTCCGATGGAAGCCGGAAAAGTTGGAGAGAGAGCTCTTGACCTTGTTGATGCTATGGTTATGGCAGCTGATGATTCAGTTTCAGATGATGAAGTTAGCGCTGTAGAAGCAAATGCATGTCCTACATGTGGTTCTTGTTCCGGAATGTTTACCGCGAACTCCATGAACTGCCTAAATGAAGCAATTGGTCTTGCTCTACCAGGAAATGGGACTATTGTTGCCACACACAAGAACAGAAAAGCACTTTTTGAAAAAGCTGCCAAAACAATTGTAGAAAACACTTATAAATATTATAGAGACGGAGATGATTCTGTATTACCTCGTTCTATTGCCACTTTTAACGCATTTAAAAATGCTATGACATTAGATGTTGCAATGGGTGGTTCAACAAATACAGTTCTGCATATTCTGGCTATTGCTCATGAGGCTGGTGTTAACTTTACGATGGATGACATTGATCAAATTTCAAGACATACTCCTGTTTTATCAAAAGTAGCACCAAACTCTCAATACCATATTGAAGACGTCAACAGAGCTGGAGGTATACTTGGTATTTTATCTGAATTAAACAGAGCTGACTTACTTGACAATACGGTAAAAAGAGCTGATGGTTTAACATTAAGTGAAGCTATAGCAAAATATGATGTAACCAATAGTTCAGCTTCAGATGAGGCCAAAGAAATATATTCAAGTGCACCAGCAGGAATTAGGAACCTAACAATGGGTTCACAAAATGCCCAATATGCGGAGTTAGATCTCGATAGAGATAAGGGATGTATAAGATCTGTAGAAAAAGCATACAACAAAGATGGTGGTTTAGCTGTTCTAAAAGGAAATATCGCTTTTGATGGTTGTGTGGTAAAAACTGCAGGGGTTGATGAGTCCATTTTTATATTTAAAGGAAAAGCCAGAGTGTATCAATCACAGGATGCTGCTTGTGATGGTATTTTATCTGGAGAAGTAGAAGCTGGAGAAGTAGTTGTAATTACCTATGAAGGTCCTAAAGGCGGACCTGGAATGCAAGAAATGCTATATCCTACTTCATATATAAAATCACGTCACTTAGGTGAAAAATGTGCTTTAATTACTGATGGTAGATTCTCTGGAGGTACTTCAGGATTATCAATAGGACACATTTCACCTGAAGCTGCAGCTGGTGGAAATATCGGTCTGGTAAGAACTGGTGACGAAATTGAAATAAACATACCTGAAAGATCAATTAATGTATTGATTTCAGATGACGAACTTGCAGAAAGAAGAGAAGCTGAGGAAGCAAAAGGTGAAAAAGCATTTTTACCAGAGCCACGTGAAAGAGCAGTATCTAAAGCTTTAAAAGCTTATGCAAGCTTAGTTAGCTCTGCAGATAAAGGAGCAGTAAGAATAATTTAATTGCGAAAGCAAATAATAAGTCTTAAAAAATTAAACAAAGATAACTTTAGTTAGTTTATACTTTGAATCAATTTTGTTAGACTAAAAGTTTAGGTTTTCATTAAAAACAGATTATATGGAACCACAAAGCCAAATACTCATGGAAAAGAGCAAAAAAGGGAAAGAGAGAATTTCCGGTTCAGAAGCATTGCTTCGATCGTTATTGTGTGAGGGAGTGGATTTAATATTCGGGTATCCTGGAGGTGCAATAATGCCAGTTTATGATGCGTTATACGATTATCAGGATAAACTATATCACGTACTCACACGCCATGAACAAGGTGCTGTTCATGCAGCACAAGGATATGCCAGAGTAACAGGTAAGGTGGGTGTCTGCTTTGCAACATCAGGACCAGGGGCAACAAATACGGTTACAGGAATAGCTGATGCTATGATTGATTCAACACCTTTAGTTGTGGTTACAGGTCAGGTTGCGTCTCCATTATTAGGATCAGATGCTTTTCAAGAAATAGATGTAGTTGGTATTACTCAACCTATTACCAAATGGAATTACTTGGTTAAAACTGCAGATGAAATTCCTGAGGCTATTGCCAGGGCATTTTATATTGCATCTACAGGAAGACCTGGACCTGTAGTAATTGATATTGCCAAAGATGCTCAGATTTCTGAGTTTGATTTTGAATACAAAAAAATCAATCATATTCGTAGTTATACTCCTGTACCATTAACAAAGCGAGAATCTATTGTAGAAGCTGCAGAGATTATAAACTCAGCAAAAAAACCACTTGCGTTAGTTGGACAAGGAGTTATTCTTGGAAGTGCCGAAAAAGAACTGAAAACATTCTTAGATAAAACAGGCATACCTGCAGCATGGACATTATTAGGATTATCATCCATGCCAACAGACTATGAATTAAATGTTGGAATGTTAGGTATGCATGGTAATTATGGTCCTAATATTAAAACCAATGAGTGTGATGTCCTTATTGCAATAGGGATGCGATTTGATGACAGGGTTACCGGAGATGTTTCAAGATATGCTAATCAGGCCAAAGTGATACATTTAGAGATTGACCCTGCAGAAATTAATAAAATTATCCCTGCGGACGTACCAGTAATTGGCGACGTTAAAGAAACACTACCTGAATTGACAGAGGTTGTTAAAGAAAATTCATATCCAGAATGGCTGAATGAATTTAAAGAATGTGATGACCTTGAAAGAAATAAAGTCATTTCAGAAGAATTAATGCCTTCGAAAGATGGTATGAGTATGGGTGAAGTTGTTAATAAAGTATCAAAAGCATTTAATGATGATGCCATTATGGTAACCGACGTTGGTCAGCATCAAATGATGGGGTCAAGGTACTTTAACTTTAAACAATCAAGGAGTGTTGTAACATCAGGTGGGTTAGGTACAATGGGATTTGGATTACCTGCTGCCCTGGGAGCAAAAATGGGTATGCCAGACCGTGAAGTTTGTCTTTTTGTTGGTGATGGTGGCTTTCAGATGACAATTCAGGAATTAGGTACAATTTTTCAAACCAAAGCGGCAGTAAAAATTGTATTATTAAATAATAATTACTTAGGAATGGTTCGTCAGTGGCAGGAATTATTCTTTGACAAAAGATATGCTTCTACAGAACTTTGTAATCCTGATTTCCAAACCATTGCTAAAGGTTATGGTATTGAATCAAGGATAGTAACATCTAGAGATAATTTAGACGAGGCTATTGAACAAATGGCTAAAAGTAAGAATTCATTCTTATTAGAAGTTAGAGTTGAGAAAGAAGGAAATGTATTTCCTATGGTACCAACAGGCTGTTCTGTTTCAGAAATCCGTTTAGAATAGTATTTGTTCCATTTTTAAATTTAAAATCATGCAGCAAGAATTCACCTTAACTATATTTTCTGAAAATCATGTTGGTCTCTTAAATCAAGTAACAACTGCTTTTACGAGAAGAAGTATCAATATTGAAAGTTTAAATGTATCTGAATCTTCGCTTGAAGGAATACATAAATTTACTATTGTTGTTTTTTCAACTAGAGAGATCATTGAAAAACTGGTTGGTCAACTAGAAAAGAAACTTGATGTTCTGAAAGTATTTGTTTTTACTAACGATGAAATCATTCATCAGGAATTAGCTTTATATAAAGTACCAACAGAAGCTTTACTAAATGGTAATGAAATTGAGCAGATTGTTCGTCAATATGGAGCACAAATTATGGAGGTAACTCCTGAATATACTGTGATTCAAAAAACCGGACACAAATCAGAAACTCAAGAATTATTTGTAAAGTTAGACAAATATGGAGTGCTCCAATTTATTCGTTCAGGAAGAATCTCCATTACAAAATTGAGAACTGAACTTCTGGAAAAATATTTGAAAAAATTAAGAACAGAAGTAAAAATCAGAGGCATAGAATCTTTTTAATAAAACCCAATTAATAGGAAGGATGTCATTCCCGGCTTCCTCCAAAAAATGATTTATTTAATAAGTTATGGATAATAAAGTTTATATTTTTGACACCACCTTAAGGGACGGAGAACAAGTTCCTGGTTGCCAGTTGAACACTATTGAAAAAATAGAAGTAGCCAGACAACTTGAAAAACTCGGTGTTGATATAATTGAGGCCGGGTTTCCCATCTCAAGTCCAGGGGATTTTAATTCGGTTGTTGAAATTTCAAAAGCTGTAACAAATCCAACAATTTGTGCATTAACACGTGCCGTAAAAAAGGATATTGAAGTAGCTGCTGACGCATTAAAGTATGCAAAACGTGGACGAATCCATACAGGAATCGGAACTTCTCCATACCATATATATCAAAAACTAAATTCAAATCCGGATGAAATTATAGAGCGTGGTGTTGCTGCAGTAAAATACGCTCGTACATTTGTTGATGATGTTGAATTTTATGCTGAAGATGCTGGTAGAAGTGACAACGAGTATTTAGCAAGAGTAATTGAGGCAGTAATTGCAGCGGGTGCTACTGTTGTTAACATACCTGATACTACTGGGTATTGCTTACCTTCTGAGTATGGTGAAAAAATCGCTTATTTGGTAAACAATGTTCCTAATATTGATAAGGCTATTATTTCTACGCATTGTCACAACGATTTAGGGATGGCAACTGCAAATACACTTTCTGGAGTAGTTAATGGTGCTCGTCAGGTTGAGGTTACTTTAAATGGTTTAGGAGAACGCGCAGGTAACACTGCTCTTGAAGAGGTTGTTATGGCTATTAAAGCACATAAAGACCTTGATTTTACTACAGACATTGACGCTAAACAAATAATAAAAACAAGTAAGTTAGTTTCTACTTTGATGCGTATGCCAGTTCAGGCAAACAAATCAATTGTAGGGCGTAATGCATTTGCCCACTCATCAGGTATTCATCAGGATGGAGTGTTAAAGAACCGTGAAACTTACGAAATTATTGACCCAGCTGATGTAGGTGTAAAAGAATCAAGCATTGTACTAACTGCTCGTAGTGGTCGTGCAGCTCTTAAGCACAGATTAGAAGTACTTGGATACAAATTAGATCAGGAAAAATTAGATCAGGTTTATAAAAACTTCCTTATTCTTGCTGACTCTAAAAAAGATATTGCAGATGAAGATCTTGAAGTATTAGTAGGTCACGAAAAGAAAGAAGAAAGGGTTCTAAAATTAGATAACCTTCAGGTGATTTGCGGTAAGTCATGTATTCCATCAGCAACAGTAACATTAAACTTCAATGGTAAGATAATGACAAAAAATGCCATTGGTGACGGACCTGTTGATGCTGCCTTTAAAGCAATAAAGAAAATGATTCCTACAGAAGCTATTCTTGAGGAGTATTTAGTACAGGCAGTAACCAGAGGTTCTGATGATATAGGTAAAGTACACGTTCAGCTTTCTTTAGATGGAAGAACAACTCATGGATTTGGAGCCAATGTTGATATCCTGACTGCATCAGTTTGGGCTTATCTTGATGCGCTTTCAAAAATATTGTAAAAGACTTTTAGCTTTTAGATAATAGACTTTTTGATTAAAATGTCTATTATCTATTATAAAATTCTCTTATCTCGAAATAATTAATAACTCATAAATATTAGAAAATTGGCAGGGAAAACGCTTTTTGACAAGATTTGGGATATGCACGAGGTGAAGACCATCGAGGATGGCCCTTCAGTATTGTATATCGACCGTCACTTAGTACATGAAGTGACTAGTCCACAAGCATTTGCAGGTTTAAAAGCTCGTGGAATAAAAGTATTCAGACCGCAAAATACATTTGCAACTCCTGATCACAACATTCCTACTATTAACCAACATCTCCCAATTGCAGATGAAGTATCTCGTTTTCAAGTTGATACTTTAACTAAAAACTGTGAAGATAACAATGTATCTTTATTTGGATTAGGACATCCTAAAAATGGTGTTGTTCATGTTGTTGGTCCTGAAAATGGTATCACTCAACCTGGAATGACAATTGTTTGTGGAGATAGCCATACTTCTACTCATGGAGCTTTCGGTAGTATTGCTTTTGGTATAGGTACTTCAGAAGTTGAGATGGTACTTTCCACTCAATGTATTATGCAACCTCGTCCAAAAACAATGAAAATTAACATCGATGGTGAGCTTGATAAAGGTGTAACTGCTAAAGATATTGTTTTGTATGTTATTTCTAAATTAACTACAGGAGGAGGAACTGGTTATTTCGTTGAATTTGCTGGATCAGCTATTCGTAGCTTAAGCATGGAAGGACGTATGACAGTTTGCAATATGAGTATTGAAATGGGTGCTCGTGGTGGATTAATTGCTCCTGACGAAAAAACCATTGAATATGTTAAAGGTAGAGAGTATGCTCCTAAAGGTGCAGACTGGGATGAAGCTGTTGCTAAATGGAAAGAACTTTATACTGATGCGGATGCAGAATTTGATAAAGTTTATGACTTTAAAGCTGCTGACATCGAGCCAATGATTACTTATGGTACTAACCCTGGTATGGGTGTAGGTATTACTCAAAATATTCCAACCTTAGATACAATTGATGAGTCTTCTCAGAAAACTTATTTAAAATCATTAGAATATATGGGATATGCTCCGGGCGAGGCTATGCTAGGCAAAAAAATCGATTGGATTTTTGTAGGTAGCTGTACTAACGGACGAATTGAAGACTTAAGAACTTTTGCATATGCAGTAAAAGGAAAGAAAAAAGCAGATGGTGTTACTGCTTGGATTGTTCCTGGATCTCATAAAGTAGAAGATCAAGCTATTGCTGAGGGATTAAAAGACATACTTGAAGAAGCTGGTTTCGAATTACGTCAACCAGGATGTTCAGCATGTTTGGCAATGAATGATGACAAAGTTCCTGCAGGAAAATATTCAGTATCTACAAGTAACCGTAACTTCGAAGGACGTCAAGGTCCAGGTGCAAGAACATTATTAGCTAGTCCATTGACTGCTGCTGCTTGTGCTGTTACAGGTGTAATTACTGATCCTCGTACTTTATAATCTTAAAAAATCAAGAAAATGCCAATAGATAAATTTGTTACATTAAAGTCAACTTATGTACCACTTCCTATTGAGAATGTGGATACTGACCAAATTATACCGGCTCGATTTTTAAAGGCCACCACCAAAGAAGGTTTTGGTGACAACTTATTTGCAGACTGGAGATATAATAAAGATGGTTCAGCAAAAGCTGACTTCGTATTAAACGATCCTAAATATACAGGTTCAGTGCTTGTTGCAGGAAAGAACTTTGGATCTGGATCTTCTCGTGAGCACGCAGCATGGGCTGTCCATGGATACGGTTTTAAAGTTGTTGTTTCAAGTTTCTTTGCCGATATCTTTAAAAATAACTCATTAAATAACGGTGTATTACCTGTTGTTATTTCAGAAGCATTTTTATCAGAATTATTTGCTGCTGATGAAAAAAATGAAGTAATTGTTAACCTTGAAGAGCAAACAATTACCAATAAAGCAACTGGTAATTCTGAATCATTCGAAATTAATAGTTACAAGAAAAACTGTTTATTAAATGGTTTCGATGACATTGATTATTTAATCAGTGTTAAAGATGAAATTGAAGCTTACGAGAAAAATTTAGCTTAATAGATATTTTAATAATGGCATAAACCTTCATAGTTTATGCCATTATACTAATGGTAAATATTTACCTCATCCATATTTCATAAGATAATTACATCTTATGATGTATCACATATACCTTGATACACTCTAGAAGCATGAAAATAGAAGTAATGGATACCACACTCCGGGATGGTGAACAAACCACTGGAGTATCTTTTAACGTTGGAGAAAAACTGGCTATGGCCAGATTATTATTAGAAGAATTAAAAGTCGACCGTATTGAAGTAGCTTCAGCACGAGTATCGGAAGGTGAGTTTGATGCTGTTAAACGAATTACAGAGTGGGCCAAGAAAAATGATTTTCTGGATAAAATCGAAGTTCTTGGTTTTGTTGATGGAGATGTTTCCTTAAAATGGATTCAAGAAGCAGGTGCAAAAGTAATTAACCTTCTAACTAAAGGCTCTCTTAAACACGTAACCGGTCAATTACGTAAAACACCTGAAGAACACATGAATGATGTTGCCAAATTGGTTGACAAGGCTGAAGAAATGGACATTGATGTTAATGTATACCTTGAAGACTGGAGTAATGGTATGCTTACATCACCTGACTATGTATTTTATGTTGTTGGAGAACTTCAGAAAATGAGAATAAAACGCATTATGTTACCAGATACATTAGGCGTTTTAAACCCTGATCAAACTTTTGGTTTTTGTGCCGATATGGTAGATCGTTTTCCAGAAATACATTTTGATTTTCATGCTCACAACGACTATGATATGGCTGTTGCTAATGTATTTTCGGCTCTAAAAACAGGAATATCAGGAATTCATACAACGGTTAATGGACTTGGTGAACGAGCAGGAAATGCTCCGTTATCAAGCGTTATTGGCATTCTTAATGATCATCTAAATTTAGAAAATAGTCTGGATGAATCAAAGATTACCAGAGTAAGTAAGATTGTTGAACAATTTTCCGGACTAAGAATACCAGAAAACCAACCTATTACAGGATATAATGTTTTTACTCAATGTAGTGGCGTTCACGCTGATGGAGATAGTAAAGACAACCTATATTTCAACAATTTAATGCCTGAACGATTTGGAAGGAACCGACGTTATGCACTAGGTAAGACTTCAGGTAAAGCCAACATCAAGAAAAATCTTGAAGAATTAGGTATTGAGTTGGGCTCAGATGAAATGAAGAAGATCACTCAAAGAGTAATTGAACTGGGTGATAAAAAGAGAACAGTAACCATTGAAGATCTTCCATTTATAATTGCAGATGTACTAAAGAGTTCATCTGTTAAAGATGCTATTAAAATAAGAAATTATAACTTATCTTTGGCTCACGATTTAAGACCGTTAGCTTCTATTAGCGTAGAGATTAATGGTAATCGATACGATGAAACAGCTGTGGGTGATGGACAGTATGATGCTTTTATGAAAGCTCTTTGGAGGATTTATAAGAAATTAGACAAAGTTCATCCTATATTAAATGATTATTGGGTAAGCATTCCTCCAGGAGGTAAAACAGATGCATTTGTAGAAACCATGATTACCTGGAATTATAAAGGAGTTGAAATTAAATCCAGAGGGTTGGCTGCCGACCAAACCCAAGCAGCTATTGAAGCCACCATAAAAGTTCTTAATGTTATTGAAGAAGGAACCCTTACACGTCAGGCTAACTGGAAAGAAAATTTTGAAAAATAAAATAATATACAAGTAGCAAGAATCAATTAACCTGATTTAAGAATCTAATATTGATTTATCTTGTAAAATAAAGAATAAATAAATGATAAAGTATTAAGAATAATGGTCATACAGATTTCTTAATACTTTAATCTTGATACTAATAGTGAAATTATGAAATTGAACATTGCTGTATTAGCCGGAGATGGAATTGGTCCGGAAATCGTAGCACAGGCGCAAAAAGCGATTGATGCTGTAGCTACTAAATTTAACCACGAAGTTGAATATACATCTGCTTTAGTTGGAGCTTGTGCTATTGATCAGGTTGGAGATCCATATCCTGAAGATACCCATGAAATTTGTATGAAATCAGATGCAGTTCTATTTGGAGCAATCGGCGATCCTAAATTTGATAATGATCCTAAAGCAAAAGTTCGTCCGGAACAAGGATTATTAGCAATGCGTAAAAAATTAGGTCTTTATGCTAATATTCGTCCTGTTACAACTTTCCCTTCATTATTAGATAAAAGCCCATTGCGTTTAGATATCGTTGAAGGTTCAGACCTTGTTGTAGTAAGAGAATTAACTGGAGGTATTTACTTTGGTGAAAAAGGTCGTTCAGAGGATCTTAAAAAGGCATTTGATACTTGTACTTATACAACAGAAGAAATTGAGCGTATCTTAAAATTAGCATTTTCATATGCAGATAAAAGAGATAAACGTTTAACTGTAGTGGATAAAGCAAACGTTTTAGCTACTTCTCGCCTTTGGAGAGAAACTGCTCAAGCTATGGAACCTGAGTATAAAGATATTGAAGTTGATTATATGTTTGTTGATAATGCTGCTATGCAGTTAATTCAATGGCCTAAGAAATTTGATGTGATGGTTACTGAAAACATGTTTGGTGATATCATTAGTGATGAAGCTTCTGTAATTACAGGTTCATTAGGTTTATTACCTTCTGCATCTGTTGGAATTCATACTTCAGTTTTTGAACCAATTCATGGATCCTATCCACAAGCTGCTGGGAAAGATATCGCTAACCCTGTTGCAACAGTTCTTTCAGCTGCCATGTTATTAGAATCTCTTGATTTATTAGAGGAAGCTCAAATTATTCGTGATGCAGTTAATAAATCATTAGAAGAAGGAATCGTTACTGAAGATATTAGCAAAGAAAAAGCATACAAAACATCAGAAGTTGGTGACTGGATTGCAAAATATATTGTAGGATAATTTTATTATCTAAAAACTCATTATAAAAAATAGGGTGCTTTTATTATAGAAGCACCCTATTTTTTTTATTAACTTATTTGAATCTAATTAATTAACACAAAAACGAGTACGATCAGAGCAAATTAATGAACATACATAAACACAATTTGCATTGGTTATCAGTTTTTTATAAATCATTAACAGATGAAAAACAATAAGCTAATAACAACTTCAGTCTCAATATTTTTAATTTTCACACTTACTTCATGCCTTCCTGGTGGAGGTTCTTATAATCCAGGAGAACCTGCTGGCTTTTTTTCAGGCATCTGGCACGGATGGATTGCTCCATTATCGTTAATACTGGGTATCTTTAATAAATCCATTAGTATTTATGAAATAAACAATACTGGATGGTGGTATGATTTTGGTTTTTACATTTCAATTATTTCTGGTTTTGGAGGAATTCAATTAGCTCGAAAAAAAAGAAAATAAAGTAACCCTCTTAATAATTACTATATACTACCAGAATAATTACATGAATATTTTTTACGAATTGATAATAGTATATCATTCTTAAAACTGTTTCCTTGTGGAGAATTTTGTTAATCCTCCAAATTGTTACTATTTTTCCAAAACAGAATTTCATACAAATTTTATATATAATGTCTCATAAATTCCTAAGCTTTATAACCCTATTTATAATATTTACAACGCTATCTTATTCCCAATCAACATCAGAAGAATATATAAAGCAAGGAAATAACCTTTACGACGAAAATAAATTTGAAGAAGCTATCAATTCCTATAAAATGGTAAATGAAAATGATTCAAATTATAACTGGATGCTTTCTGAACTAGCCATGACGTATTTAGCGACAGAACAATACGATAGTGCTTTAATAATTACTAACAAAGGCTTGGCATTAAAAGGGGAAACTCGATGTAATTTATTAAGAACCAAAGGAACCATATATGAGTATATGGGAGATACCCAGAAATCAATTGAAATATATTCAGCAGCTATTAAGGAATATCCATATGAGTACTTACTTCATTATAATTTGGGAGTATCCTATTTAAAAGCAAAGCAATATGCTGAAGCACAAAAATGCTTTCAGGAAGCATTAAGATGCAATCCATACCATACTTCCAGCCATATGCAACTTGGTAAACTTGCCGCACGACAAAAACAATATACGCGTGCAATGCTATCGCTGGAAACATTTCTAGCACTTGAACCGGCAAGCAAAAGGAGCAATAGTATTTTAGTATTTATTGAAAACCTTTCAAATAATTATATTGATACAACCCAAAACTCATATATTAAACCCATTGAAGACAACCTCCTATTTAAGGAAATTGACCATTACTTTAAAGCGAAAATTGTATTAAGTAAAAGATATCCGCTTCCAATAGAGTTTAATGCCTCACTTGTAAAACAAAGCAAAATGTTAATGGAAGTTCTTCCATTTAATACAAACGAAAAAGGATTCTGGGTTCAAATGTATTTTCCTTTTTTTAAAGCCATAGATGAAGGAGGTCATTTATCTCCATTTTTATACACGCTCCTATGCTCAACAGGTCAGGACGATATATCAAAATATAATGATAAACATGAAAAAGAACTGGATGCCTTCTATGAAACCGGGAATCAATTAGCTCACATTAAAGGTTATAGATCAGCAAATTTAATAGGAACTCCTAAAAATTACTTATTTAGCTATTTTGATAATGGGAAAGTTTATTCAATTGGTAACAAAAATAAAGAAGGAGATAACGAAGGTGAATGGTGTTATTTTTATTCAAATGGAGAAAAACATGCTGAAGGTACTTTTGCTAACGGTAAAAAAATTGGAATTTGGAAATATTATTTAAGAAATGGACAATTAGAAACGATTGAAACATTAAAAGAAGGAGAACTAAATGGAGTATGGAAAGAATTTCATAATACTGATACTTTAGCTATTAAAGCGAATTACATTAATGGTATAATTGATGGAGATATCACTTGGTATGATGAATTTGGAAATAAATCAGGCATTCATCATTTTAACAACGGAAAAAAAAATGGAAAAGCCATTAATTATTACCCTGATGGTGCACTTAGAGATAGCTTCTTCTATAAAGACAATATCATTAATGGTTTGTACACATCTTTCTATCCCAATGGCCAAATTGAGATACAAAAGATCTACAAGAATGATAAAGGTGATGGCTTATATAAAGAATATTATTATAATGGACAATTAAATAATTCAGGTGAGTTAAAAGAAAACAAAGAAGAAGGTACTTGGATTAAATATCATTTGAATGGCAATAAGGCTTCTGTTCAAAACTATAAAAATGGATTAATCACAGGAGTAAAAATTGAATATTATTACAATGGTAAAATAAAAGAATCAGGGTTGTATAATGATAAAGGGGAAAAAGATGGCAAATTTAATTATTACGATCCCAATGGAATACTTTACCTGACAGAACAGTATAACAATGGAACAATTACGAGGGTAACTTCCTATAATAAAACCGGAAATGAAATTGCATCATACGGAAATGAGGAAGGTACCTTTGAGTTTACTACGTACGCCATTGATGGTAAAAATAAATTACATGGAGCATTCATTGCAGGTAAAAAAGCCGGTACCTGGACTTGGTATTATAAATGTGGAAAAATAAACCATGAGGGAATATATGAGAATGGACGTCTAAATGGTAAGTATCAATCTTATTATAAAAACGGCCAAATAAAAGATCTTTATCATTATAAAAATGGTGAATTAGATAGTTGTTATCAATCCTATTCAATCAATGGAACATTAACAACAAACGGCACTTATAAAAATGGTACCATTGATGCATCCTGGACTTACTATTTAGCAAATGGTATTATAAATCAGAATTATTATTATTCTCAGGGAAATCTTAATGGGTGGCTTACTAATTACGATGTTAAAGGGAATGACCAATTAAAAATTCAATACCTAAATAATAAAATTATTAAAGTAAAAAATTTTGCTCCTGATGGTTTATTCGTAAACGAATACAATTTAGTTAAGAATAGTCATTATAATATTATGGCTGATTCTACTTATGTAATGGCAACAGCCTACTTAACCGGGGGGTTATACAATGGCTCCTTTAATTGGTACTATGGTAACAAATCTTTAAGTACACAGCGTTCATTCAAAAATAATAATCGTTCAGGTGATTATAAAAGATTCTATCCAAATGGCAATATAAAAACTGAAGGAAAATATATTAACGGCAATAAAGAAGGAAAATGGTTAACCTATTATGACAACGGAAGTATTAAAGAAGTAGAATATTATTATAATGACCAATTAGACTCTGTTTTAAACACCTATTACGAAAATGGAAACGTAAAAGTAGAGGAGCATTATCAAGAAAATGTGCTTGAAGGTGATGTATATCATTACGATATTAGTGGAGAATTAATGATAAAAAAGATTTATTCTGATGATGAATTTTATGCCTATCAGTATAATACAGACAATTCATTAATTGACACAATTTTCATCAACAAACCAGAATATAAAGTCGTTGCATATTATAATAATGGCAATAAAAGTTATGAAGAGCAATTCTATAACTATGTTACCAATGGAGCAAGAGTTAAATACTATTCTGATGGTTCTATAAGACAACGTAATCATTATAAAAACGGAATGCTAGATGGAATTAGTGAAACATTTTATTCTAATGGCAAGCTCAAAAAGAAATGTTTCTATAAAGATGATATGTTAGATGGAGACTATGTTAAGTATTGGGAAAATGGAAAAATAAAAGTTTCAAGCACATTTAAAAATAATCAGGAACATGGTAATGTAATTGAGTATAACAAAGAAGGCAAACCATTAAGTACCACAAAATATTATAGTGGAAGAATAATTGGTTTTAAAAAGGGTAAATAGTATAGATTGTAAACATGAAATGAATGACTTCAAAAATATTTTTGTTTAAGGGTATAGTATTACTTAGTCTATTAAGTACAATTATAAATATTAATGCTTCTGATGTTAATAAGGATTACGCTGATTACCACGGTGTAATAACTCGATTAAATTATTCATATACTATTGATATAGTTGATGACTCATTAGTTGTTTCGCAAACAAATACAAAGGAAGTTGAACTAACTAACCACAATTCTAAAGGTTTTACCAAGGACTATATATTTTTTAGCGGTTTTACTTCTATATCTAACAAAGAGGCCTATTCATTAGTTCCTGATGGGAATGGTTATAAAAAATTTAAAGTTGATCAATTTCAAGAGACTCACAGTACAGACAGAAGTATTTTTTATGATGATTCAAAGACAATACAGTTCTCTTACCCATCGTTAGAAAAAGGTGCTAAAACTTTTTTACAGTACACTATTAATTATAAAAATCCCCGTTTTCTTCACAGCTGCTATTTTCAATCATTTTTACCGATTGCAAACTCAAAAGTAACAGTAAAAGTACATCGAGATATTGATTTGGGTTTTAAACTTTTTAATCAGGATTTTACTCCCATTTCTTTTAAGCAATATAAAAAAGGAAAATATAATTATTACGAATGGGAAACAAATGATGTTAAACCATATCATTATCAATCAGGAGATTATTATGGAGTCAGTTACTTTAGCCCACATATTGAATTCTATATAAAACAAACAAATATTAATGGTAATATTGAAAAGTACTTTGGGACTCCTGATTTACTTTATAACTTCTATTATGATTTTGTTAAAAATGTAAATAAGAATATTTCTGAAGAACTGGTGAACAAAGTAAAAGAAATTACCAATGGCAAAGATGAGGAAGAAAAAGCAAAAGCCATATATTACTGGATTCACCAAAATATTAAATATGTAGCATATGAACAAGGATATGCCGGATTTATTCCTGCAGAAGCTTCAGAAGTATTCAAAAAAAGATATGGGGACTGTAAAGGCATGTCCAGTTTAATAAAGACAATGATGGATATTGCCGGTTTACCAACTTATTTTACTTGGGTAGGTACACGACACATACCTTATACATATGAAGAATTACCCCTTCCATCCACTGACAATCATATGGTAGCAACACGCTTAATAAACGATTCACTCGTTATTCTTGACGGAACTTTTAAATATCTGGATTATGGTGTTTATCCCTATCATATTCAAGGAAAGGAAGTGCTTGTTGGAAATGGAGCCAATGATTTTAAAGTGATTTCAGTACCTATTTCCCCGGCAAACTATAGCATAATTACCGATTCTATAACCATAAATATGGAAGATGAACGAATTAGTGGACAAGGTAAGGTTACATACACCGGTTTCAACAAGGTAGAACTTGCCTATACAATGGATGGAGTAAAACCTGAAAATTATATTAAAACTTATTCCAGGATCTTTAATAAAGGCAATAACAAGTATAAAGTTACTAATCAAGAAACAACGCATTTATTTGATTATGAAACCCCTGCTGAAGTTAAATATAATTTTGAAATACTTGATTACTCAAAATCCTTTAATGATGAGATATACATCAACCTTAATCTTGATAAAATTTATCAGGGAATGTTAATTGATACTTTAGGCACTATTACTCCTATTCAAAATGATTTTTATTGCTCGAAAAAATATGTTACCAAATTTATAATTCCTGAAGGATATGAAGTTACCTATATACCCAAAGATGGTTCATATAATGGGAAAGAATTTAACTTTAATATAAAATATCGTAAAGAGAAAAATACCGTGATTCTGGAAAAAGAATATACGCTCAACTTTTTCACTTTACTTAAAGATAAAATTCCAGAATGGAATAAAATGATTAAAAATTTGAATAAAAATTATAGAAAAACAATTGTGCTTAAAAAGAGACAGTAACCTGACTATAATTTAAATTCAAAAAACTTATTTAAAACAATCGCTCAAAATGAGAAACATTATAATACTTCTTTTTATTTTCTGTATCACTTCAATTTATGCAGAGTCTACTGATAATTGGTCAAAGAAACCAAAATTCGAAACAATTCCAGATAAATTCAAGAATGAGAATGTTATTGGTATTTTCAATAAGGAGAAGTATGATTACATGTATTCTGATAACGGTGAATTACAGATGATACATACCATACATAAGAAATTTAGATTGAATAACGATGAAGCCATCAATCAATTTAACAAGATTTCTGTAAGTCTAAGTGATGTAATTGAAGTGATAGATATAAAAGCAAGAACCATTAAGCCCAATGGTAAAATAATAGAATTTGACAAAAACAACATCAAAGAAATAAAGGATGAAGAAAGCAAAAATAGTTATAAGATATTTGCAATAGATGGGATTGAAAAAGGTGATGATGTTGAATACATGGTTATTAAAAAAATGGACAGTAGTAATTTTGGCAGAACATTTTTTCAGTATTCATATCCATTACAATTTGCTTCATTTGAAATAACATGTCCGAGAAATTTAAAATATGATATAAAGGGATATAATGGATTTCCTAATGGTACCTTTACAAAGGTAGATGATAAACATAACAGATTTGTATGTATTAATAGCAATATTCCTGCCATCAAATCTGAAAAATTCTCATATACGGATCCAAGAAAGCAACGAATTGAATATCGATTAGATTATAATACAGCCATTAACAAATCTCAACGTCTTACATGGGACGACGCTGCCATAAGAGTATATGAATCTATGTACCTTGGAATTGATGATAAATCTATTGAAAAATGGATGCAACTTGCTAATATATCAGCAACATCTGAAATAGAAAAAATTAAGGCTCTGGAACAATTTATAAAAACCAATATATATGTTGAGGATTTCAATGCTCCTGAATTATCTAATCTTGATTTTATTTATGACAATAAAGTTACAGGAAGTAGAGGAATCGTGAGGCTATATGCCAATATGCTTAAAGAACTAAATGTTGAGCATAATTTAGTACTTACTTCTGAACGAGATAATGTGAAATTTGATCCTGAATTTCAAAGTTGGAATTATCTTGATGAATACCTCATCTATTTTCCAAATTTAAATACCTATCTCGACCCTTCAATTCATGCATATAGGTTAGGTACTGTTAATAATGCTTTAACCGCAACTAATGGTCTTTTTGTAGTTCCCGTTCAGATTGGAGATTTTGAATCGGCCATTGGAAAAATAAAATATATTAAACCAACTCCTGATACTTTTAACTATGACAATATGGTTATTGATATAAGTATTAATCTTGAGGATAATATAACAAACATAAAAACAGAAAGAGGATTAAAAGGACTAAGTGGTGGATACATCAGCAACTTTATTAACCTAATGGACGCAGAGCAAAAACAAAACACACTAAAAGATATTACTTCTACTAAGGCTCCAAATCCTAAATATAATGTATTAGAAATACATGAATCAAGCGACAAAAAAGCCATTAAAAACTCTGATTTTATCATATATTCAGATTTAACAACAGAGGCATTTCTAGAAAATGCAGGCAATAAATTACTCTTTAATATTGGCGAAAGTATAGGACCTCAAATGGAAATGTATTTTGAAGAGAATAGAACTTCAAAAGCAGAAAATGATTGGAACAGAATGTATATGAGAGAAATTACATTCCATGTGCCTGATGGTTATAAAATTATCAATCCAGAAGTTACCAAAATGAATATTGTGCAGGATAGCACCTTCGGGTTTATTTCTGATTACTCCTATGAAGACAACATTTACAAAGTAGAAATAAATGAATTCTACAGAAATATTATGGTAAAAGATAATGAATTTGAAGGTTTTAAAAACGTTATTAATGCTGCAGCAGATTTTAATAAAATCGTACTTGTACTTCAAGAAGAGTAACTTAATCAATAGCCTTTATTTACTTTGATCTTGTAGCCTTTGGCGCTCAACTAAAATCCAAGCTGTTTCAAGAAGAAGCATAACTTGCTCAACATGAAATTTTGAATACTCATTTGTTCTACTTCCTAACCAGAATAATGAAACCACCTTATTATGGTCTAATACAGGAATAGTGATGGATTTATAAACGCCTAGCTTATCCATTTTTCCTTCCTTTACAAAAGTATAATTGGATTTAGGATCGTTGATAATAACAGCTTCTTTTAATTGAACAGCTTTACTTAAACAATCAAGATTATTTAAATCATTTCCATAATTAAAAGATAAAGACAGCCTTACATCACTAGAAAAATTATTAAGTAAAAACAGATTTTTTTCTTCATCAAAATGATAAACAGCTCCTGTATCACTTTGAGTATAATCAATAACTTGTTTTAAAGTAAAATCAAGCAAATCATTTATTGAATTTGCTGCATAATGAATAATATTCTCCAATCCGATAAACCTTTGATTCACTTTTATTAATTGATATTCAGCTTCAACTGCTTTAGTGGTATCAATAATGATCACATGAAGCATTTTTTTATGGTTAACATCAATTAAACTAAGATATATATCCACATTACGAACTTCTCCTGATTTTAGTTTATGCTTGGTACTAAAATAATTCTTACCTTTTTCAAGAGCTATTCGTATTTTCAACCTTAATTCATCAAAACTAAGCACACTAATATCAATACCTGTTAATTTTAAAAACTCGTCTTTAGAATAACCATAAAATAAAATAGCCGAATCATTTACATCAACAATCTCAAGTGTTGCAGGATTGACAAGAAACATTACTGTTCTACTCTTATCAAAAATAGTTTTAAACCGTTTTTCGCTCTCCTGCACCTTTAATTCAGCTTCTTTACGAGAAGTAATATCAAGATGTATACCACACATCCGCAAAGGTTTTCCTAACCCCGTCCATTCCATTATATCACCACGAGCATGTAACCAGATATAGCTTCCATTTTTATGTAATTGTCTATATTCTACATCATAATACTCAATTTCTCTACTGAAAACCTTACCTAAGGTTGTACTTATTTTTACAATATCATCTTTATGAAGTGAATGCATCCATTTTCGATAAGAGAGAGTTCCTATTCCATCTCTTTTATAACCAATAATATTAGCCCACCTTTCATTTATAATAATTTCATCCTTCTCAATATCCCAATCCCACGTTCCAGCTTTGGTCCCTTCTAACACATAACTAATTCGCTCCCGTTCAGCCATTAATTCCTTTTCAGCGAGAAGAGTTTCTGTTACGTCTTTAAATATGGCACCAAAAAACCCTTTTTTAGGACAAAACACATGTACATCATAAGACTTTTCTAGTTTTGAAGAATGATCAACAAAATAATCAGATTCTCCTGTCAAGGCTACTTTTCCATATCTATCAATCCAATTTAATTTTATTCCATGAAATAATTCACTAGCCTTTTTTCCAATCAGATCTTCATACTTTAATCCCACATTATGTAAAAAAATTGGATTAACATCCCTATATATAAAATCTATTGGAATATTATTTTCATCAGTAATAATTTCATGCAAAGCAAAAGCTTCATTAATATTATTAAATAATAAACGATACTTCTCTTCACTTTCTTTTAATAATGAATTTTTTTCCTTCAGTGATTTACAATTCTTATTTATTTGATTTTCTGATTGAAGTAACTCCTCATTTTTCCGAGTTAATTCCTCACTAATTATTTTATACTTCTCAAATAATGATAAATTCTCTTCTATTTGTGACTTTAGATTTTCTTCATACTGGTATCTGGACGTCAAATCTACATGTGTTCCAATAATGCGATAGGCTTTACCATATTTATCTCTCATCATTAACCCTTGAGATAAGATATGCTTAAGCTTACCACTTTTATGTTTCATCCTGAACTCAGTTCTATACGTTGTATTTTCACCCTTTATAAACTTCCCAACCTCATTTAGAGCATAATCTAAATCTTCCTCATATAAATTGTTTTTCCAACTATCCAGCTCATTTGTTAACTCATGATCATCATACCCAATAATTCTCTTCCAAACTGGAGAAAAATAAACTTCATCTGTAATTAAATTCCAATCCCAAACTCCATTATTAGATACTTCTGCAGCTAGTTTAAAACGTACTTCACTAATTTCATAAGCTTCATTTTTAGTAGCTAATTCTTCAAGGTTAGCCCTAAGTTCTTCTTCCGCAGCTAATAACTCCTGGTTTTTATTATGTAATTCTTCATTTAAACTCTGATATTCTTCATTTAAACTCTGATACTCCTCATTAAGAACCTGAAAATCTACCACTTGCTCTTCCAATTTTGATTGAACTGTTTTTCTCTTTTGTATACTGATAAGTAACAAAATGATAACACCTAACAGAGAAATAAAGAAAATAATTATAAGAATTATAAGAATTATTTTCTTTTTATGCTTATAAAATATATTATCAGGAGTATTAATAATTATACTTGTAGATGGAAGTAAACTTTGATCAATGTTGTATTTCTTTAGCTCCTTGTAATCAAACTCATAATGGTTTGAACTTTCGTATTGAACCTTTATTGTACTTATATTTTCTCCATTAAACACACGTGAAACAATACTAGCAGCTCTCCTACCCTGTTCATAATGCGATACTAATTTACCTCCTATAAAACCATGACCCATACCATGCTTACCTAAGTGAAAAAGTGGTGCATCTAAATGAGCCTTAATTAACTTTAAGCTACTATAAAAATCTATGGTTTTCCCATTTTTATCCTTTAATGCAGATAATAATAGTACAGGAGATTGTCTATCTATTTGTTTTAATACATTACCTAATTCATTAAAAGAATAATTTTGCAAGGATACTTGAACAACTTCAATATCTTTCAACTTTTCAGTTACCTCCTCAAAATAGTTTAAATCTGCTTTTCCCGATTTAGTATTATCAACAATAACATAAAGGTTCTTATTCAATGGAAATAACCTAATCATAACATTGACGGTCTCCTCAACAGATAACATTTCGCCAATACCAGTGACTAAAGAACTTTGATTCTGTAGAAGTGCTTTCTCAATATCATTAATTCCTAAGAAAACAATTGGAATTCCTTTAAAATATTTATCCTGTCTTTCTAAAACAAAATCTAAAGCATTATCATCACTTACCACAATCGCATTATATTTTAGTCCAGTGCTTAACTTATAGGCTAACAAATCACTATTAAGGGAATAAACAATTGAATCATTAAATCTTTTGGAGTCTAAAGATTCTATATCTAATTGAACATTTATGGAATCCAACACAGATTTAATTCCATTAATCTGCTCAAAATAAGTAGGAAAACTTGAATTGTAAGAACTAATAAATAGAACTCTTTTATTACATGACGCACTTATATGAATTAATAAAAACCCCTGAATTAAAAATAGGATACAAGCTGTTCTATTTCTGAAAATTCTTTTTACCATTTAAAAAATTTAATTATTCTCTATTATTAATAAACAGCTTATAAATTTCACCTCTTTACTAAAGGTAGTTTTATTGTTGTAATAGCTCCTTTTAAATCTGATCTATTATTTAATTCGAGTTCACCTTTATGCAATAAAATTATAATACGAGCTAAATATAATTCAATAGCATGATTACGTTCGAATTGATAATTCTGGTTTTTAATTGAGTTGAAAAAATGTTGCAGCTCGGTTCCTGCAAACAAACTCCCGGTATCTTCAATTTGAATCTCTACATAATCATTAGAAAGAGAAACACAAACAGAAATACCCCCTTCTTTAGTATATATAATAGAACTCTCAAGTAAAGACATAATAGCTGTACTCATTAATGCCTGATCTATATTGACGTCCGCTTCAGAAATGCTTTTTGTTATTTTTATATCTAATTTCTTTTCTTCGCATTTAGATTGAATAGAACTAACCAGATACCTTAAAAATGGGATAATATCTAATTCATAACTACTAAGCTGAGACTCTCCTTTAAGTTGAAGATTAGATATTTGTAAAGCAGCATACGAATATTTCTCAAGATTATTAACTGAAGTTTCTAACAGCTTAAGAATTTCAATAACTTGTTCATCATGTTTAAAAGAATGCAATAAATTAATTGATCCAATAATACCGTTTAAAGGTGTTCTTAATTCATGACTTATTGTATTTAAAAAATCATTTTTTGCTTTATCTAACTTTTTCAACTCTTCATATGCATTGATAAGATTTTTATTCGCATCAATAAGTTCTTCAGTTTTCTTTTGAATCTCAGATTGGAGCCATCCATTTAAATCTAATAGTTTCTCTCTGGATTGTTTTAATTCAATATGCGTTTTTAAACGTGCTAATAATTCCTGTTGGTTAAATGGTTTAGTAATATAATCTACTCCGCCCTTAGTAAAACCATCCGTAATACTCTCAATATCATGACGAGCAGTTAAAAATATAATGGGAACATTACAACTAGAAGTCTGCTTTTTTATTAACTCACAAGTTGTAAATCCATCCATTTCAGGCATCATCACATCCAATAGAATAGCATCAAATAAGGTGTTTTTTACCCACTTAAGAGCTGTTTTCCCATTTAAAGCCACCTCAACAGTATAATCATTTTCAGTAAGGAGCGCAGCAACTACTTGTAAGTTTTTAGGATTATCATCAACAACGAGAACTTTATTATTCATGTTATATATTTCTTCAAACAAAGATTAATATCTAATTTACAAATCGAGATTTCGAATAAATATATTGAAATTACGAATTAACTTTTGAATTGTCTCAAAATCAAAAGATTTTATTGCAGTATCCAGCTTTATATTAAAATCATTCAAATCAGTCCATGTTACTTTATCTTGCAGAGCTTTTAACTCGGTAACAAATAAATTTAACTTCTCAGAGGAAAGCATTTCACACAACTCATTCCAAATAGGAATAATCTTAGTATTAAATTCACTTATAACATATTCCAAATCTTCAGTCGTAAAATCCTTACTATCTATATAAGCTTCATAATTTTCATCACTCGAATTTATAGGAGTAAAATATTTAGATAGTTCTTCAACTAAATCCTTTTCTCTAATAGGTTTTGAAACAAATCCTGAAAATCCACATTCAGTTACTTTATCCCTATAGATATCTTTATTTCGCGTAGATATTGCCAAAACGGGTAACGATGAAAGAGACTTTTGTTCCCTGATCTTTTGTATGGTGTGATATTCGTGTTTTTCATTTATTTCTAAATCCATTATCACCATATCAATTTCCTCAGTGATATTTTCTAAGGCCTCATTACCATTTGCAACAGAAATACAGCGAAATCCTAGACTTTTGCACATTTCGCACAAAACCTCTCTATTTGAATCAATAGGATCAGCAATTAAAACTAATTCATTATTAAACAAGAAATCTCTACTATCGGTATAATCCAGATCAAATTCACCACCCACAATAGCAGAAGACTTTATATTTGGTATTGATATAGAAAAACTACTTCCTTTTCCTAACTCACTTACTAATGAAATACTTCCACCCATCATATGGATTAAATTCTGAACTATTGATAGTCCAAGTCCGGTACCTTGATATTTGTTTTCATTTTGATTTTTTTCCTGAACAAAAGGTTCAAATATTTTTTGTTTTTTTTCATTTGGCACTCCAATTCCAGTATCGGTAACAGAGAAAGATAAAATACCATCATCATTACCCTCATGGATGGAAAAATCATATTGAATGGTTACACTTCCACTATCAGTAAATTTCAAGGCATTATTAACTAAATTCAGAAGTACTTGTCTCAGTTTTAAACCGTCTACAAATATAGATTTTGGGAAATAATCAGCTCCATACACAATAAGATCAACATTCTTCTCCTTAGCTAATATTAAAAAAGTTTGTTTTATTTCATAAACTAATAATTTAAAGTCGGTGTTTTCACTATTTATCACCATTTTACCAGCTTCTATCTTTTCAAAATCAAGCAAGTCATTAATCAAATCCAACAACACTTTACCACTCGATTTAATAGATTTAAGATATCCATTAAAAGGAGGTTCTATAACATGTTTACTAAGTAACTCTGTAAATCCAATGATTGCATTCATAGGAGTACGTATTTCATGAGACATGTTAGCTAAAAATGTTGACTTTGCCGAACTTGCTCTTAAACTTCTGTTTCGTTCAAGTAACAAATCATATAGTAAATCTTTTGTTGAAGTAATATCTTTTATGACACCTGAAACTACAACAGGATTATTATCTGTATCGTATTCAGATATCTGGCCTGCATAGCTAATCCATATATAGTCATTATTAGCACTTAATAAGCGACATTCAAAATCAATATGATAATTAGCTCCTCTAGAAAAAGCAATCTTTATATTTTCAACATCATCTGGATGAAATCGAGATAAAACCCAATCAGCATCAATATATTCTGTATCTAATTCATAACCTGTAATATCTTTAAATACTTTATTCGTTTTAAAAAATTTCTCTTTTATATTATATTCAAAAAAACCAATATTACCAGCTGCCATGCTAAACTCCAAAGTATCTTTGAGCGCCATTATTTCATTTTCTTTCGTAACTCTATCTGTAATATCAATTCTAATTTCTGCAACATGCCATTTATTTAAATCTATTTCAAATGGGAAAGCTGTTACTTGATATGTTTTATCCCCAATTTTATCTACATAAGTTCTTTTCGTTTTAGACTTTTTCAATCTGGGACAATATGAACACATACTCTTTCTTCCAGCAAAATAGACATAGCAATTCTGTTGAATAGAGGTAATATCCGTATGACTATGAAATATGATTTTACAATTATCATCAATAATACTTAATACTGTATTTGTAGCGTTTAGTATATACTTTAATTGACTATTGAGCGCAGATAAATTATTTTCACTTTGTTTAGTATGGGAAATATTGATCATTACCCCAAACAACTCTAACGTTTCATTAGTACTATCTGTTATTACTTTTACGATATCTTTTATCCATAAAATCTCTCCATTCTTTTTTACAATCCTATATTCCAATGCATGATCATTACCTTTAACACTCATATTATAGCAATAATTAAGTGCTTTTTCTCGGTCCTCAGGCAATATTGAATTACTCCATTCTGTAAGAGATGACCAATCCTCCATATCATATCCTAAAATACTCTTTGCCTGTGATCCTATATAAATAAATTTTTTTGTTTTGAAATTTAAGCGCCATGGCACTCCACTAATCGACTTCAAGAAGAAATCCAGTGCTATATCTGACTGCAAATCAACATTACCTTTAAGCGTATTGTTGAAACTATGTAATTGAATTGAATTTGAAATAGTTTGTGCAAAGATGATTACATCCTGTTCAATTTCATAAGAATATGAATGAGGTTTATCACTAAGCAATACTATAGCTCCCCAAACACAATCAGGATCACTTTTAATTGCAACAGATAACGAAGACTTTAAATTAAATTTAAAATTGTCTATATAATTTACAATATCTTTACCATTTAAGATATTTGTTAACCCAAATTCCGAAATACTTAAAGATTTATTTATATCATAATCATAACCAACATGATCAGTCGAAGCTATAATACTTGCCTCTGAATCCTGTATCTCAACCATAAAAACAACAGAACTAAGAGAAAGCTTTTTTATTTGGTGCATTTGGCGGGTCCAGGCAACTTGCATTTTTTCTTCCATAGTCTAGGTTTGTAAAGAAATATTAATACAAAAACTTATAACTCCACAATTTTGTTTTTAATAGCAAACATAACAAGACTTGCACTATTTCTACAATTGGTTTTTGATAATATATTACTTCGATGCCCTTTTACTGTTTGGGCACTAATAAAGAGTTTATCTGCAATTTCATCATTTGTTAATCCATTACAGATCTCAATTAACACTTCCTTTTCTCTTCCAGACAATAATCCATCTATTTCATTTTTTTTGTCTGTTGGCTTGGCTAAATTTGATATTATTCTTCTCAATAACTCATTTGAAAAATAAGAATCTCCATCAATCACTGAAAATATAGCTCTTTCTATTTCTTTAATACCACTATCCTTTAAAAGAAAACCCTTAACACCTGCTTCAATCATTTTATAATAGTAATCTTCATCACCATTCATAGATAAGGCCATAACTTTGAGTTCCGGATTTTTTTCTATAGCCAACGTTGTTGCCTCTATTCCATTCATAATAGGCATGGAAATATCCATTAACACAAGATCAACATCGAAATTATCAATTTTTTCAAGAAAATCTTTTCCATTATTTGATTCTCCAACTACATCTCCTATCCCCTCTATCTCAATTAAATTTCTTAATCCTTCTCTAAAAATTTGATGATCATCAACAAGGTATAACTTAGCTTTAGCCATATCTAAAATATAATATTAGTGAGTATTTAATTTGCATTTATCTTTATATGAACTTTTGTTCCTTTTCCTGGCTTAGAATCTATTTGATATTGACCTCCTAAAGATTGAATTCTGGTACTCAAATTTATTAACCCGGCCCCTTTACCTTCTACCAACTTCTCTTCTACATTAAATCCTTTTCCATTATCTTTAAACGTAATATCAATTTCATCTCGCTCTTCAATTTGGATATTTACTTCCTGAGCTTCTGAATGCTTAATTGCATTATTAATTAACTCGCATACCAATCTGTAAATTGTAATTTCTACTTGCTCATTTAATCTTTTAGTAAGTTTATTTACATAAATAAAATGTATACCTGAAACACTTCTGATACGATTAATAAATGTTTTTAAAGCCGCTCCCAATCCAAAATTATTGAGTGTATTTGGACTTAAATTATTTGATATTTCTCTTATACTTGCAACAGTTTCCTCAAGTGTTTCTTCCATTTTTGAAATAATAATTCCTTTATTCATCTTTGACTCAGGCTTATTGAACCATTGTAAATAAAGTTTAGTTGTGCTTAATAAAGGACCTATTCCATCATGTAATTCCTGTGCAAAACGTTTTCTTTCTTTTTCCTCCGTTTGAATAATTGTTTGAATCACTTTTTTTTCAAGTTCCTTTTTAGCTGAAACATCACGTAAAGTAATTCTTATACATTCCTCATCTTTATATTTTAAAGTATATCCTTTTAACTCGTAATAAGTAATCTTTTGTTTGTCAGGAGACTCAATAAATACCTCAATTATAGAATTAGTATGTTCATTTACACCAGCAATGTACTTTTTCAACTCTGTTATATTATCTGAATAAATTAGGTTGAAAATACTATGAGAATCGCAAGCTATATTATTGCACTCACAAATTTCTTTAGCACTTTGATTATATAAAAGAACCTCACCATCACATTTAATGATATAACTAGGATCCGGACTTGAATTAAATATGTTTCGGAACTTCTTTTCCTCATTTTTTAGTTCTACAAGTAACTTGCTTAACTCTGTATTTTTTAGTTTTAAATCAATTAACAGACTAACATTTTTTTTAGTAAGATTATAGTGATTTAATGCATTTCTAATAAGTACATTTAACTTTTTAGGATCTATAGGTTTTCTTAAATAATTAAAAATTCTTCCTCTATTAATAGCATCAGATAATTTTTCATTATCTATATAATCAGTTAATAAAACACGCTTTACATCAGGATACACATTTTCAATTCTCTCAAAAAAATCAATGATATCACCATCTACATTAATTAAATCGGAAATAACCAGTTTAATTTCAAATCTATCTATAAGTTTTTGAGCATCTGAAATTTTTTGAGAATATAACACGTGAAAATCTTGATCTCTAAAAATTAAAGAGAATAGTTTAGTATTATCAGGGTCTTTCTCAATAATTAAAATTATGTCTTTGGTTGAACTCTGCATATAATAATATCATTGTATTGTAATATAGTAATAATGATAGCGACCATACGCCCAACCTATATATAAGTTTCTTTTTGTGCAGTTTCAAACATCAAAAAGGTACTATTTCTTATCTCTCTAACCCTAAAGTACTATAAAAATACAACCCTTTATACAATGATTTAAATTTGTCGTTCCATTAAAAATCACTGATTTTATAAGGATTAGGTCACTTACAGATCATTAAATATTCAACACGCTATTTTTGTATAAAAAAATTTTACAAATGAAATTACAGTAATTTTGTATCATATGCAACACATCTTTATATATAAATAAACAGTCATAATTCATCTAGCGTGTAAAATCCACGCAATGTACTTTTGATTTCATTCACAATGCATTATCAAATAATAAGATTATGGATACTAAATCAAAAGAGTCATACTTACTTTTTCGTCTGCAAGAAGAATTGTTTGCAGTAAGCGTTCACAAAGTTTTAGAAATAATTGAAACCGGGGAGGAACACAGTATTACCAATCTACCTAAAGCACCTGAATCAATTTCAGGAGTAGTAAACTTTAGAGGAAATGTAATACCGGTTGTAAACACAAGATTAAAATTTGATTTAGAAGATTATAATGATGATGAAAAATTTGTTGTCATTGTTATGAGTTTACTAATTAACAACCAAGAACAAATAATAGGAGCCCAATCAGATAAAGTTGTTGACGTTATTGAAATAATTGAAGATGAAATAAA
Source organism: uncultured Saccharicrinis sp. (assembly GCA_963665705.1). Lineage (GTDB taxonomy): Bacteria > Bacteroidota > Bacteroidia > Bacteroidales > Marinilabiliaceae > Saccharicrinis. The sequence goes on along the minus strand of OY762448.1, from coordinate 5,536,176 downwards.
ACCTGTACCTGAGGTAAGTCAAAGCTATAATTCTGAATATATACGAGGCGTAATTCATCGAAATGGAAAATTTATTATGCTTTTAAACCTAGAAGATGTTATGGCATCACAGGAAATTATAGAACTAAAAAAACTATCCACTGAAGTACAGGAAAATATAGAAACAGAAACACAACCTTCATAAAACAACTTTAACAACTGATATATTATGAAATGGAATGATTTAAAACTCAGTAAAAAGTTTGGAGTAGCCTTTGGTGCTATTATCGTGGTTATGATTATTACTGCCACATGGTCTTTATTAGGTATTAGTGATATTTTAACTGATGCGGAAGAAGTTATTGATGGAAATAAATTAAGAGCAGAACTTGAAAATAAGTATGTTGATCATTTGCTCTGGGCTAACAATGTGAACGAACTACTTACGGACGAAAATACAACAGAATTAAATATACAAACAGATCATCATAAGTGTGCATTCGGAAAATGGTATTATGGAGAAGGTAGAAAAGAAGCAGAACATTTAGCCCCTGCACTAAAACCACTTTTTGAAAAAATTGCAGAACCTCATGAAAATCTACATAAATCTGCATTAAAAATTTCCGATGTTTTTACTCAAATAGATTGGAAAGTTGCACTTAAAATAAAACAAGCAGAACTAGATCACTCAAAATGGTTAAGTAATGTAAAAGACGCCATCTACATTGGTTCCAAAAAATCAATAGATGTCATAAAAGATCCTTCATTATGCAATTTTGGAAAGTGGTTAAAATCAGATGAAGTGGCTAGACTCAAATCCGATCATCCAGAAATCAACAATTACTTATCTGAAATAGAAAAATCACATGATGAATTACATCTAAGTATTCATAATATAGATAATTATTTGCAAGATGGGAATAAAGTTGCGGCTCAAAGATATTACGCTAATAGCTTAACTAAAAAGGCACAATCGGTGCAATCAGAATTACAGCAACTAGAAAATTGGTTCGAAAATGCATTGCTTGGAATGACAAAAGCCAATAAAATTTTCAATAATGAAACCATGGTATATCTAAATGATGTAGGAGAAATATTTGATGAAATATTAAAAACTTCTGAAGAGCATATTCTAACAGATAAAGTAATGGTTGAAGAAGCTCAAAAAACAAAAGCTGGGGTTATGATATTTATTATTGTTGCAGCTATCTTAGCCATAGGTTTATCTGTCTTTATTTCCAGAAATTTACTAAACCCTATTAATAAGTCAGTAAAATTTGCAAATAATGTTGCCAAAGGTGATTTGACAAGCACTATTGATGTGGAGCAAAAAGATGAAATAGGAAAGCTAGCATTATCTCTAAGACAGATGGTTAACAGACTTCAGGAAATTGTAGGAGACATAAAAAATGGAGCAGATAATATAGCTGGAGCCAGTCAGCAATTAAGTTCTGGTGCCCAACAAATATCATCCGGTGTAAGTGAACAAGCCGCTGCTGCAGAAGAAGTTTCATCATCTATGGAGGAAATGGCTGCTAACATTCAGCAAAACACTGAGAATGCAATAAAAACTATGGATATTTCAGGAAAATCATCAAATTCTGCTGAACAAGTAGCAGTGGCTTCAGAAGACAGCATGAAAGCTGTAAGAGATATCTTTTCAAAAATTAATGTAGTAGTTGAAATTGCAGAAAAAACTGATTTACTAGCTATTAACGCAGCTGTGGAAGCTGCTAGAGCAGGAGATCAAGGAAGAGGTTTTGCAGTTGTTGCAGCAGAGGTTAGAAAATTAGCTGAAAGAAGTCAGGTTGCAGCAAGCGAAATTGTGGCATTAGCAGAAACCGGACTCAGGATGACTGAAGACTCTAATGAAATGCTAAAATCAATAGTCCCAGATATTCAGGAAACATCTCGCCTTGTTGAAGAAATCGCTTCTGCAAGTAGAGAACAGGAATCTGGTGTTAACCAAGTCAATATGGCCATTCAACAATTAAGTCAGGTAACGCAACAAAACGCTTCCTCATCTGAAGAAATGGCTAGTAGTTCAGAAGAAATGGCAGCACAGGCAGGAGACCTTGAAAATATTACAAGGTTCTTTACAATAGATGATTCAAACAATAATAACTGGAGAAAAAAGGTTCCCACATACAATAAAACAAACGGACATTCTCAAGTAAAAAGTAATGGAAATGGAAACGGATCAAGTAAATCAAAAAATGAAATTATTCCGAACATTACTCTTGAAAACTTTGAATCAGATTTAACAGGATACGAAGCAATGTAAACAGTAAATAAAATATTTTTCCACAAACACTATTACTTAGTTTTCCTTTACAGAGAGTAGCTTAACGAAGCTTCTCTCTGTTAATTAATAACTGTATATCTTAAAGATTCTGGGTATGAGCGTAAATGATATTTCAAAATTTAAAACACTTTTTATAGAAGAAGCAACAAACCTGCTAAATTCGATGGAAAGTATCATTCTTCAGTTAGAAGAAAACCCTAAAAATCAGGAATTAATCCAGGAGGTTTTTAGAGTAATGCATACTATAAAAGGAGTTAGTGGAATGTATGGATATACAGCCATGAGTGAATTAACTCATAATGCAGAAAACATTTACGACTTGATTAGAAATGATAATATTGAATTAACTCAGGAAATATTAGATCAAACTCTCATCATTGTAGATCAATTATTTGCACTTATAAAAGATGAAAAGTTTGAAATAAAAGAAAATCAGGAAAAACAAACCGAACTACATGAGTGGTGCAACCAAATAACAAATCAATCTAAAGATAAAACAAAAAAAATTCCAATAAAAAAGATTGTTAGTGAAAACAATCTGGTAACATACAATATCGTATTTCATACCCATCAAAGTATTATAGACAGACGAATTAATGTTTTCTATACCATAAAAGATTTGGCAGAAATCGGAGAAATTCGATCAATCAATTCTCTTCCGGTTGATGGTGAAGAGGAAGAACGTTGGAGTATATTTGTGGTAGGGGATTTTACTCAAATGGATATAGAAGATGCCCTAATGTTTGTTTTTGAATATTGCATTATTAGAAAAGTAGCCGACTTTGATATTTTTAATATTGATGAGATGGCGCAAGTTCAAAAGGAATTGCTCTTAGAAGAAGAAACTCATAATGCTAACTCTGGAAGTGAAGAAAAACAAACAGATACTCAACCTAAAATTAAAACTGAAACAAAACTAAACAATACAGAATCGATGATTGCCTCCATAAGGCAAAACATGAATAGAATATCTGTTGATTCTGAAAAATTAGACTACTTGATGTATTTGGTTAGTGAATTTATTACCACCTCATCTCAGTTAAATCTTTCCAGTAAGGAAAAAGGGTTTGAACCGATAAGACCTCAAATAGAAAAATTAGACCGTTTATCAAAACAATTTCGTAATAATGCTTTAGAAATAAGACTTATTCCAATCAGAGATATGGTTCCTAAATTTACCCGTTTAGTGAGGGATATTTCTAATAATCTGGGTAAAGAAATTGAATTCACTACAGAAGGAATGGAAACGGAACTGGATAAAAGCTCTATTGATTTAGTAGCAGAACCATTAGTTCATATGTTAAGAAACGCGCTTGACCATGGAATTGAACTTCCGGAAGATAGAATTTCAGCGGGTAAAGATGCAAAGGGTACAATCAAATTAAAAGCATATAATTCAGGCAACAATATATTTATTGAAATATCTGATGATGGCAAAGGCTTAAACAGAGATTCTATCATAAAAAAAGCCATTTCAAAAGGATTAATTCAAAGTGGCGATAACTTATCTGAGAAAGATATTTACAAACTCATTTGTGAACCTGGATTCTCTACTGCATCAGAAGTAACCGCTATATCAGGAAGAGGTGTTGGAATGGATGTTGTAAAACAAAAAATTGCTGAAATGCGAGGGGAATTAAATATTACAAGTACCTCTGGAAAAGGCACTACATTTACTATTAAACTTCAACAATCTATTGCCATATTAGATACCTTATTAGTTCGTACTGGTAAAATGAAATTTCTTCTACCATTATCTGATGTTGAGATTTGTGCTCAAATGCAATATACTAAAGTAGAAAAAAGACTTAAACATGCCACGGTAGATTTTGAAGAAGAGCTTATCCCCTTTGTTTCATTAAGAAACTTATTTGAAATAAATTATGAAAAAAATAAAATGGCTAAAATGATTATGATTAAGAAAAACAATAACAAATTTGCCATTTTTGCTGACGAAATATTAGGACAACATCAAGCTGTATTAAAACCAATGGGAGAACTTGTAAAAAGTCATGAGGAAATATCTGCAGCGAGTGTATTAGGAAATGGTGAAGTTGCATTTTTACTTGACACAAATTCAATTAATCAAAATTTATATTCAAAAGCGATATAAAAAGATAACATTTTTCTTGCTTTTGCGTATTAACCTCTACATTGGTAATAATATGCAAGAACCCTTTGATTTAAATATGATTAATGAATCAAAAGAAATAGCAGGAACGGTTGATTTTTTTATCTATAAAATCTCAGATGACTCAATGCAAATTTCATCAAACATGAAACAAGCACTTGGTTTAAGCTGTGGAGAGACGTGTTACTTGTCTAACATTAAGTCATTAATAATTGGTATTGATATTCCGGTATTTATACAACATTTTACAAAATGGTTAAATGGAAATACTTCTAATATAATACAAGTTAGATTAGTAGACTCAAATAATCAAATTAGAACAATTCAAATGAAGGGACATCTAAGATTCGATGAAAATCAAAATGTCCAATCAATCTATGGAGCATTCTTTGATATTAGCTATTTAGGAAACTAAATAAATATAATATTCGTTCCACATGGAACCACTTTCTATTTTACACAAATATTGAATAGCAGAAAGTTCCTATTGAAAAATAGATTAACATACCCAGAATATCATTTAGTGTTGTAACAAAAGGCCCAGTTGCAACAGCAGGATCAATATTAATTCGTTTTAAAGCTAAAGGAATAAAAGTCCCGAATAAAGAAGCAATTAAAATTACTGAAAACATAGCAATTGAAACAGTATAAGTTAATGCCTGGTCAGCCCCTTTAATAAAATTAAAGGCAAAAATAACAGAAGATAAAACTGCCGCATTTACTACCCCTACTGCCATTTCTTTAAATAATTTTCTCCATGTAGAATCTAAACTACTGCTACCTGAGGCTAAAGATTGAACAATTATTGCAGAAGATTGCATACCTGTATTTCCACCCATTGCAGCAATTAACCCCATAAAAAATGAAATTTGAGGATTTAATCCGATTAATCCTTCATAATTACTAACTACCATTGATGATAAAATACCCCCCATCAATCCAATAAACAACCATGGCATACGAGCTTTTGTATGATTCCAAACATTATCAGATGACTCTACATCATCGGTAATACCTGAGGCTAATTGATAATCTTTCTCAGCTTCCTCACGTATTACATCCACAACATCATCAATAGTAATTCTTCCTAATAAACGCCCAATGCTATCAACTACAGGTAAAGCAACCAAGTCATAACGCTCCATAATAGAACTTACTTCTTCTGCAGGTACATTTGCATTTACTGAAATCACATTTTCATTATAAATATCCTTTACTGTTCTTGTAGTAGGACTTAACAGCAAACGCTTTAACGATAATGTGCCTTTTAATATACCATCATTATCTACAACGTATACATAATATACCTCTTCTAATTCTTCTCCTTGACGACGCATGCTTCGGAGACATATAGGCAGATTCCAGGATTCTTTTACCTTGATAAGCTCCTTCCCCATTAATCCACCAGCAGTATCTTCATCATAATTAAGTAAGTCTGCAATATCTCCTGCAGACTTTACATCATCCATATGCGAAAGCACCTCTTGCTGCCTGTCTTCCTCCATTTCACCAAGTACATCAGCAGCATCATCCGATTCCATTTTATCAATGTATCGTTTGGCTATCACTTCACTTGGTACAGCACTTAATAATCGTTTTCGTTCATCCTCATCTAATTCGGTAATAACATCAGCGGCAGTTTCATCATCAGCAATTAAGTATAGATACTTTGCTTCTTCCAGATCCAATTCCCGATATAAATCAGCAATATCAGCAGCATGAAGATCCTGAATATCCTCAAGAATCCTTATTTCATCTTTAATTTCAATTTTTTGCTTTATTTGATCTACAAATTCACGCGTTAATTTGAAATCTGCCATATTGCCTTCAATTTTTTTAGGAACAGATTAATTCCCTAATATTTCTTAATTCTATAAATTACTTTCAATAAATTGTGTTAACTCAACAAACTCTTTCACAGATAATTGTTCAGGTCTTTTTGAGAATAAAGAGCAGTCACTAATATTATCTCTGTTAAAAGGGATTACTTTCAATGAATTACTCAATGTCTTTCTTCGTTGGTTAAATCCAGCTTTTACTATGCGAAAAAAAAGTTTTTCATCACAATCCAATTTTTTCACATTGTTACGAATTATTCTAATTACACCAGACTTAACTTTTGGTGGAGGATTAAAAACATGCTCAGGAACAGTAAACAAATATTCTACATCATAATAAGCCTGTAAAAAAACGCTTAAAATACCATATACTTTACTTCCTGGAGGAGATGCTAAACGTTCTGCAACCTCTTTTTGAAGCATTCCTACGACTTGTGGAATTTTATCTTTATAATCCAGAACTTTAAAAAATATTTGACTGGATATATTATATGGAAAATTTCCAATGATATTAAAATTACTATCACTTAAGGTGTTAAGATCCATCTTCAGAAAATCACCGGAAATAATCTTACCCTCTAACACAGGAAAATGTTCCTCAAGGTATTCAACAGATTCTGCATCTAACTCAACAAGCTCCAGATCAAGACCTTCTTTATCCACCAAATATTTTGTAAGCACACCCATACCTGGGCCTATTTCTAATACCTTACTATCTATGTCTGTAAGACTATCAACAATTCTTTGAGCTATTTTCTCATCAGTCAAAAAGTGTTGACCCAGGTGCTTCTTTGCTCTTACGTTTTTCATTGGCATAATTTTAGCTGTAGGCGATAATTTTTATTTATCAAATAAATAAAAATTAATTTTTTTTAACATATCGTTGCTGCAATTTTGCACTCACAAATAATCTTTTTAAAATTGCACTAGTTAATCCTGCGGCAAAGGTAAAATATTATTACTAAAAATTCTTAGGTTAAATTTTAGGTAGACACAAAAGAAAGTATATCATATTGAATAAAACTATCATTAGCGTTATAAAGTTTTTTACTTATCTATCAATTGGTGGATTTTTAATGTGGTATGTATATCGTAATTATGATATGCAAGAAATTCAACACACATTAAAAAGTGGAGTCAATTATTGGTGGATACTATTATCAATGGTTGCAGGTCTTGCTAGTCATTTTAGTAGAACTATTCGTTGGCAAATGTTAATCGAACCAATTGAAAAAAAGACACGAATAAGCAATACATTCTTTGCTGTAATGGTAGGTTATTTTGCCAACTTATTAATCCCTCGAATGGGTGAAATTTCTCGTTGCGGTGTTCTAAGCCGATACGAAAAAATTTCAGTTACAAGGTTAATTGGAACAGTTGTAGTTGAAAGACTTATTGATGTAATAATGCTATTTGTATGCTTACTATTAGTTTTGGCTGTACAATTTAATGTAGTAAGTGATTTTCTTTCCAAGAATACAGACTTATCTAAAATATCTAATCTATTTACCTCCATATGGACCTATGCATTTATCGCTTCATTAATTTTATTATTCCGTATTTTTAAAAAACGATTTTCCAAGTCCTCTCCATTTCTGAAGCTTAAAGGACTTTGGAATAAATTTTCAGAAGGATTTTTAGCCATTAAAAACATTAAAAATAAATGGTTATTTATTTTTCATACACTCTTTATATGGTTTATGTATTTCTTGATGATTTATGTATGCTTTTTTGGATTTGAATTTACATCACACCTCTCTCCATTGGCTGGTTTATCTACATTTGTTTTAGGTAGCTTAGGTATGGTTGCCCCAGTTCAAGGAGGAATGGGTCCCTGGCATTTTATGGTTATAGCCACTTTACAAATGTATGGTATCTCACAAAATGAGGGAGCTGCATTTGCTTTAGTTGTTTGGAGTGCATTAAATATAATGATTGTAATAACAGGTATTATTTCTTTAATATTACTACCTGTTATTAACCGTAAAACATTCTGATGTTCTTAATAAAAAATAAGAAAAAAACTATTGGAATAACAATCATGATCTGTTCCTATGTTTATATTATATACCGAATTCTTCAAACAGATTTTGAGTTTACATCATTCAGTATAAGCAAAAACAAATTATTATATCTACCTATTGTTTTTTTTCTCGGTGCGTTAAATATTTCCACGGAATCATTAAAATGGAAAGTTCTACTCTCTTCATTTCAAAAAGTTAGTTTTATCCAATCTTTAAAAATGGTATTTGCTGGTTTTTCATCAGGAATATTTACACCCGCCAAGTTAGGAGAACCCATAGGTAGAATCATAACACTTTCAAAACAATACTGGAGTAAGGCAACAACGTTAAATTACTTTGGTGGATTTCTTCAGAACATTGTCATATTCGTTGTAGGTACAGCCTTTACACTATTAGCTACATCCACAAAGGAATTTAAACATCTATCACTACTGTATTATTCACTTAGTATTATAGTATTCTCATCATTAATACTTTATATATTATATGTTTCAAGAAATAAAATAAGTAAATACATAACTAAATATAAGGTCATTAATATATTATCAGAACCTATCTTAGAGATAAAAAAAATTCAATTACGCAAGTACATTTTACTACTATTTTTAAGTATTTCTAGATATTTAATTTATTGTTTTCAACTTATTATACTAATATATATTATCACAGATTCTCAATTCCAATTGAATATAATCATATTGATCCCCATATATTTTATGTGCATCACAATCATTCCTTCTTTTATTCTAGCGGACTTAGGGGTAAGAAATTCTGTTGCTCTATTCCTATTTTCGAGTCACTTTGGTCACGAATCATTTATCATGCTTTCAGTTAGTAGCTTATGGATTATAAATCAAGCTATTCCAGCCCTATTCGGAACGTTTTTTATACTAAAAAAAGGGAAATAACAATCAAACTATTGGCTCTAATTATCAAACTTTTAAACAATATTATTTCAAATCATTAAAAACTCATTATCTTTAGTACGCTTTTTCCATTTTATTAACCTAAAATATAACTCAAATCAATGGAAAAATATATATCAGAACTCATTAAGGAAAACAATAGAGTAATTATCCCAAACTTTGGAGCATTTATAATTTCCAAAGAAAATGGAATTAGTATCCTCTTTAATAACTTTTTAAGTTTTAATGATGGACTATTGGTAAACTATGTAGCCGAACAAAAAGGAATTGATACAATTGTTGCTACGGATCAGGTTTTTAATTTTGTTGACAATCTAAAAAAAGAACTTGACGAAAAAGGTACTTATTCAATTGAAAAACTGGGTGTTTTCAAGAAGGATGAAAACGGCATTTTAAGATTTCAACAATCAGAAGATTTTGAAACAGATATTGCAAGCGACGATAAAACTACTGAAGAAATTACTGAATCTATAACAGAAGAAGAACCAAAACCTGCAAAAGAAACTGTTTTACTTGATATTGACAACACCTCTGAAATTACAGAAGCTCCTGAAGAAGAAAAAATAAAAGAGGAAGCTAATGGCATTGAAGAAAAGAATGAAGAGCCAATTTTAACTATTGACAAAGAAGAGGAAAAAGAAAATATTAAAGAAGACAAATCACAAATAATAGTAGATCCTGAACAACATACTGAAAAGCAAGAAAAACCTGAAAAAGTTGTTCCTCCAAAAGAAAAAGTAACAAATAAATATGTTCAGAAAACAATTCAAGAAAAGAAAAGAAAAGACATCATCACGTATATAATGATAGGTCTTCTTGTTATTTTATGTATTGTAGCCTATTTTGTTTTCTTTAATAACTCAAAAAAGGACAAAGTAAAACATACTCCTATAAAAGTAGAAAAACCAGTAAAAAAAGAACCTATAGTAATTGATTCTGCTAAAGTAGTTAAAGAAGAAACTGAAAAACCAGCAGAACCAATAAAAGAAACACCGAAACCCGAAATAACAGAAAGTAAAGACTTTTATATCATTGTGGGTAGTTTCAAAAAACAGGAATATGCTATTAATATGCTAAACAAGTTAAAAACTTCAGGTTTTGAAAATGCTCAAATAATTCCTAAAGGAAATATGTATTTGGTAAGTGCTGATTCAAATCCTTCATATAGGGCTATTGAAGCTCGTCAGCAAGAAATCCTTGAAAACGATAGAATAGAAAGTTGGTTGTATAAAATACAATAGACTAATATAAAATATATAATAATTCAAAAGGGGGCCACAAAAGTGTCCCCCTTTATTATGTTTACCCTTTATGCTTGAATATGTTTTAATTAGCTTTGTTAGCATTACTTTTACTGTCTATTTTTATTTGATAAATAAATTCAACATTGGATTTAATAAGATAAGGGCATTCAACACGCATCAGGAAATAAAACTACAGCCCGTTAGCTGCATCATTCCTTTTCGAAACGAAGAAAAAAATTTGTCGAATTTGATAAATAGTTTACTAAATCAGGAATTATCAAATAAATATTTTGAAGTAATATTAGTTGATGATTTTAGTACAGATAATTCATTTCTACAAGCTCAAAATCTGATAGCTCAGACACAACATTTTCATGTAATAAAGAACAAAATACCAGGAAAGAAAAACGCTATTAATCTGGGCATTAGGCATTCAAAATACAAATACTTAGTAACTACTGATGCAGATTGTATACATACAAAAAAATGGCTCTATACTATAAGTCAATTTATCTCAACGAATAAACCGGATATAATAATTGGTCCTGTTACATTAAATCCTATTAATAATTTCTTCGAGCAATTTCAAGCCATAGATTTTCTAAGCCTGGTAACTACAGGTGCTGGTGCCTCAGAAATAAACAAACCCATTATGTGTAATGCAGCAAATCTGGTTTACAGTAAAGATTTATATCAAGCAGCATCTTCAAATATTATGAATCAATATGCCTCAGGAGATGACATATTTTTACTCCAATACGCAAATTCAATCCATGCTAAAATTCAATTTCTTAAAAATGAAAATTCAATTGTTTGCACAGATCCAGTAAAAACTTTTTCAGAATTTATGCAACAAAGAGCAAGATGGGCTAGTAAAAGTAAAGGATATAAAGATCAATTTACACTTTGGGTAGCTTGGATAGTTTTCCTAACAAATACATTGATTACATTTATTCCTTTCAGCATTTTTATCTCAAAAAAAACATTTCTTTTATCCCTTATACTCTTTTCATTAAAACTTCTATTTGATTATAAAATACTAAAGGCAGGTGCATCGTTTTTTAAAAGCACATTCACAACAATCACTTTTTTAAAATCTCAAATAATTTACCCTTTTTATATTTTCTATACTGTAATATATGCTGCTTTTGGTAACGTAACATGGAAGGATAGAAAAATCATTTCTTAAAATAATTAATCCTTTTTTAAAGTACTGTTAATAATTAGATGATACTAAAAATTTCGTGACTTGATATCTCTATTATACTTTCACTAGCGAACAAAAAATAAAAAAAGTGAAATTTAGTAGTAAGCTAATAGTTTGGTTTTCTGTATTATCAATATATGTGGCAGGATTAACAACATGGATCAATTGGAAGTATTATACTTCAAAAGGTGAAGCACAACAACTCTCCGTTGATGTTCACTCAACATATCTTGACCTACTTAAACTAAAGAATATTTCAAATAATTTCTTTGCCTTAGAAACAAGAAGTACTTCATTTTATAAAGCAAAGCAAAGTACATTTTTAATACAACTCCAAAATCAAAACGGTTCCTTAAATAACAAAATTGACACACTACTTATCAAATATTCAAATACCCTTCACATACATTCCTCTTTACTTCAAGTGAAAGAAAATCTTCATAAAAGAGACTCTATATATAAAGTACTTACAACATTAGCTACAAAACGAGGCTTTAAAGATTATGGTTTAATTGGAGAAATGCGTTATCATGCCCACAAATTAGAGAGTGATTTAAGCATAAATAAAACATCACTTTTATCACTAAGGAGAAGGGAAAAAGATTATATTATAAGACATGAAAATCAATATGTAACAAAGTATTTTGAAATTTTCAATAAACTTAAAAACGATTTAATTAACCACAATAACAAGGAGGGATTAACTCAGCTTATTGCTTATTCAAACCTTTTTAAAATCATAGTAGATTTAGATATCAAAATGGGTTTACATGATAATAGTGGCCTAAAAGAAAACTTAAATCAATTAGATGAGCTACTTGAAGAGAGAATTACAAGTTTAATAGAATTTGTTAATATCAATAATACTCAAAAAATTCATAAACAACGAAAAACGCTGATTTTTATAATTGCCTTTGCTATTCTGATATGTTTCTTTATTACAAATATATTATCAAGTCAAATTACAAAGCCTTTAACAAGACTAACTTTCTTTATTGAAAAAATAATCTTTAATGATTTCAAATCGCTTCCTAAAGTGAACCTTAAAAAAGGTACTCGCGAAACTATTATTCTTTATCAAGAATTTAGTCAAATGATTGAGCAATTAAAAAACCATGAAAAGGAAAGAGAAAATCTAATCTCTCAACTATCAAATAGTGAAAAAAAATATCGAAACATGGCTGAAAAGCTTCCACTTAGTATTTTTGAAACTGACACACGAGGTATATTAATTTATGTAAACAAAATGTGGGAAAATAGTTTTGGTTTTTCAAAACATGATGCAGAATATCAGCTAAATATATTTAAATTAACGAATAAAAATAGAAATAAGAAGAATGAAGTTATTGCATTAAAAAAAGATAAATCCTGGTTTCCGGGATTACTTTATATGGACAAAGTTTTAGTTAATGGAGAACATAAAGGTTGGAGAGGAGTAATTGTAGATATATCAGAAAGATATGAGTATAATAAGCTTCTTAAAGAAGAAAGAAGAAAAGCAAAAGAGTCAGATAGACTAAAATCAGCTTTTTTGGCAAATATATCTCATGAAATACGAACACCTTTAAATGCAATAATGGGTTTTAGTTCATTGCTAAAGAATAAATATTTTTCGGAGAAAGAAAAACAGGAATATTACAATGTAATAGAAAGAAGTAGTAAGGATTTATTAGCCTCATTTGATGATATTATATCTGTTTCTCGTATTGAAACAGATAATAATCCCCCTAAACTAAAGTCAACTAATTTAACAAACTTTGAAAAAGAAATAAAAGAAATTGCAATAAATCAAACATACAAACAAAATAAGAATCATTTAAAAATATGCTATTGTAAAAACAGTATAAATACAATAAATGATATTATCATTGAAAAGGATAAGGTAACAGAAATATTAACACGACTTTGTGATAATGCAATCAAATTTACTAATTCAGGTACAATTGAAATAGGCCACACTTTATTAAAATCACGTGTCATCTTTTTTGTAAAAGACAACGGAATAGGTATTCCTGAAGAAAAACATCAGATAATATTTGATCCATTCCGACAAGTTGACGAAACAAATACAAAATCTACAGGAGGTACAGGCTTAGGTTTAGCTATCTGTAAGGGCTTAGTGAATAAAATGAATGGTACTATTTGGGTAGAATCTATGCCACAAAAAGGCTCTGGATTCTTTTTCAGCATCAATTACTCAACATTCCATGATTCTATTAATAATATAAACCAATTAGAAAATATGCAAATGACATTAAGTAAGTCTATATCATAACAATGTTATTCACCCACAAAAATAAGAATACGTGAATTCTGCTATTAATTTTCCAAATATTTATCCGAAATTGATTTGCTTGATTTTGCTCCAAGTTCTTTAATTTTTTCAGCCCTAGATATTAAATTACCTTTACCAGACTGAAGTTTTGTGAGTGCATTATCATAGTTATTTTGAAGTTGATTCAGACTCCCTCCTATCTTCTCCACATCACTTAAAAATCCAACAAATTTATCGTATAGTGCGCCACTTTGCCTTGCTATTTCCAGGGCATTTTTATTTTGATTTTCTTGTCTCCAAATTGAACTTACAGTTTTTAAGGTAGCCAATAAAGTAGACGGACTAACTGGAACAACCTTTTTTTCCCAGGCAAATGCAAACAAATCACTATCATGTTCAACAGCTACAGCAAATGAAGCCTCTACAGGGATAAACATTAAAACAAAATCTGGAGTATTTAAATTTTTGGCAGAAATATAATTTTTCTCAAAAAGGTCTTTCACATGTTGTCTTAGTCTCTCTTTATGATTTTTAAGGGCTTCAAATTTCACCTTGTCATTTTTAGTATTAACAAACTCTTCATAGGAATACAAAGATAGCTTTGAGTCAATTATCAAATGTTTTCCTTCTGGCAGATCGACGATAACATCAGGACGAATTTGGTTTCCATTTATATTTTCATCTACTACCTCTCTTCTATATTCTCTTCCTTTGGTTAAACCGGATTGTTCAAGAACTCTTTCAAGAATCACTTCCCCCCAATTTCCTAATTTCTTTACATCTCCTTTTAAAGCACGAGTTAAATTTCCGGCTTCTTCACTAATTTTATGGTTCAAATCAAACAATCTTCTAACTTCAGCCTTTAAACTTAATTTATCCCTGACTTCCTTATCATAAGCGTCATCAACTTTTTTCTCAAATTGTGTAATTCGTTCTTTCAATGGAGATAAAATATCAGCAAGCTTTTGATTATTCTGATCACTAATTTCCTTAGATCTATTAACTAAAATACGATTTGCTATAGATTCAAATTCTTGAGTTAATTTATGATGCAACTCTTCGATTTCTTTTTGTTTATTATTATTGGAGGTTATTAAATGCGTATTTTCTGTATCAACTGCTACAATATGCATTTTTGTTTGCATCAGTTCCTTTTCAAGTTTATCTATTTTATCAGATAGTTTTGATACCTCTTCATTAAGTTTCTGTTTATCATTCTCAATTAAAATATTTTTTTGTTTTAACAGATTAACCTTAGTAACAAATACAACATATAATATTATTGATGAAACAATTACACCAACTACAAACGCAATAATAAGTTCTAACATAAAATACATTTTTGAGTTATAACAATATAGTTTATTTTAATACAAACATAAAAATGGGGATACTCAAATTATGAACATCCCCTTATATATAAACTATTTTTTATACTTACTTTTTATGGCATCTTATACATAAAAGCATTTATATTCATACCTGCACCAACAGATGTCATCATAACATAATCACCACTTTCTAATGAATGACCTTCTAATTTTTCATTCACAACCAAATCAAAAAGTGTTGGAACCGTTGCAACAGAACTATTACCTAAGGTTTTAATTGTCATTGGCATTACACTATAATCTACATCACGAATTCCATAAAGCCTGAATATTCTTTTCAAAATAGCCTCATCCATTTTTGCATTAGCTTGATGAATTAATACTTTTTTCATGTCGGCCAAAGTAAGATCGTTTTTATCAAGACATTCCTTAGCAATTAAAGGAACGTTTGTTAACGCGTAATTATAAACTCTACGACCTAACATTTTTAGGTACATATGATCACTCTTTAATTCCGGGTTAAACGAATCTCCCATTTGTAAAATATCCAAATGCTCTTCTGAATCTGTTCGTGCCACATGCTTTAAAATACCAACAGGCTCATCACTTTCTACAGCTTCAAGTACAGCTGCACCCGCTCCATCAGCAAAAATCATTGAATCTCTGTCATGTGGATCCATAGCTCTGCTTAAAGTATCTGCACCAATAACTAAAGCACTCTTAGCATCACCAGATTTTATATAATAATTAGCTTGAATCATTGCTTGTGTCCATCCAGGACAACCAAAAGTAAGATCGTAAGCTATGGTTTTAGGATTCTTAATATCTAATTTTTGCTTTACTCTGGAAGACAAAGTTGGCAAAATATCAGGATACAAACTTCCATGTTTGATGTCACCTAAATTATGAGCTACTATTATATAATCTAACTTTTCTTTGTCGAAATTTGCAGACTCAAGTGCCCGTTTCCCAGCTATAGCTGCAATATCTGAGGTAACTAGATCCTCCCCCGCACATCTTCTTTCCTTAATATCTGTAATATCCTCAAACTTTTGTACAATCTCCTCTGAAGGAGTTTCAATTTTAGTGCCATCGCTATTTAAAAATGAACGATTGGCAAAATCAATGTTTTTCACCACTACTTCAGGCAAATAACAGCCCGTACCAGTGGCAACAGAATAAATTCCCATTGTTTTCGATTTTGCAAATATTGGTGTCCTATATTTCAAAAACACTCAAATTATTTTATGTAACTACTAGTCTTTATAATACTTTAACTCAAAATTTTCACCATCCCATTCTCCGTACGATCTGAGTTTTACCCAATCTCCCAGATATACAAATTGACTATTCTGTCCAATAGGCTGATGCAAATCAATATGTCTATGACCAAAAATAAAAAAATCAAAATGCTCTTTTGCTAAAATATCTTTTGCATAGAGCATCAAATACTCTTTATCCTCACCAAGAAACTTAGCTCCTTCAGAACTCTCATTTTTTAGCCTACTATGACTTGACCATCTTTTTGCTAATTCAACCGCAAAGTTAGGATGTAATCGGGAGAATAACCACTGAAGTACTTTATTTGTGAATATTTTCTTTAAAATATTATAACCTTTATCATAAGGCCCTAAACCATCACCATGAGCCAGAAAAAATTTTTTCCCATTCAAATCCACCTCAACGGGTTGTGTATATACAACTACTCCTATTTCTTTAGGAAGATAATCAAAGACCCAAATATCATGATTTCCTGTAAAAAAATATACAGGAATACCACTATCCGTAAATTCAGCTATTTTTCCTAAAAATCTAGTAAAACCTCTGGGTACTACATGATGGTACTCATACCAAAAATCAAAAATATCGCCCATCAGGTATAATGCAGCAGTTGTTGGTTTGATATAATCCAACCATTCCACAAAACATTTTTCATGCTTTTTATGGTCCTTAATTGAAGGTGCTCCCAAATGAACATCAGAAGCAAAGTATATTTTTTTACCCGATTGTTGCAACTCCATTTTTGCTAATTAGCAAATGCTTAACTTTTATTTACGGACAAATATATCAGTTTTTTAACGTAAAAAACAAGAACATATTTTATTTAAGCTATTTTATGCATTTGTTCTAATTGGTACTAAGATATTTATAGAAATATTGAAAACAAAAAACTATTGAATCTGGAGAGAATCACCTGAATTACTATACCATTCCTCTCCAAATTTCAACTCTTTGAAATCACCATAGGCATCTAAAATTGAAGATAGTAATTCATATTCCGGCATTTTATAATCTATAGAATAATTAGAATTCAAAAATACCATAAATGAATCGAGACAAGTACCCTTGTACCCAGTTAAGTTGGCTAAATTATCTCGGGAGGTAAAATAATTAAATCGGGAACTTTCAAGATCGATTCTTTCTAATCTTTTAACCACTTCTTTTTGACGCTCAATTTTTGATTTTCCACCCTTCGGGGATATTGTCAATCCAAAAGTCCCTTGGGCAGCTTTTCTATCAGATTTTCCCCACGCAATAGCTTCTTCAAAATTCCAGCCTCTAATCATTTCTTTTATTTCCTCATTTTCATCTTTAGGAAGTTCAAGATCTTTGAATGCTTGTTTAAAATGAGCGTATGAATAAAAACGAAGGACTTCAATTTCTGTAATAGCAAAAACATTCGTAGGAACATCTAAGGTCAATTCCTCATCCATAGTAGTCCATATCGTAGGTACAATCCAAGTAGTATCTACATATCCCATACTATGGAACCGTAATGTATCTCCGACTGAACCTTCAATCTGAAATGAACCGGTATGATCTGATAATATAACTTCACCGGAATTCATATTTTTGATAGCTCCATATTCTATAGCTTTTTGAGATTTTGTTTCTTTCAAAACTCCACTAAATATGTGTGTCTCACCTTCCAGCGATTGAGAAAATAAAGAAGAACAAAAACTAAATAAAAATATCGCTACTACTAATCTCATTTCTTATTCTCCTCTTCAAATTTTTCAAGCAATTCAGCAATCCTCATTCTAATTAAAATAGGATTACTATCGGGAGTAAGTTCAATATTTATATTGCAATAGATCATAAATTTATCCAGTTGATCACCTTCTAAACCAGAAACTTCTTTTACAATATCTCGATTATAAACTTCGTTAATTTTTTCTTGTTCACCAGCATGAGCCAATACCCTTCTCATGTCACGCTTCTCACGCTCACGTTTACTGGTATAATAATTAACATAACTCAATGGATTAACTACCGCTGCTGCAACAGGTGGTTTTTTATTAAATGATCCGCCTTTAAGTGCTGCAGGGAGATCATCTTCATCACCTATCATACCTTTAGGTAAATTTAAATGCAGTTCGCTATCAGAAGCCACATCCACCGTTCCAATCATATAAATCTTTCGTCCAAGGTGTATCACTCTTTCTTGTATAGAATCATTGAACTCATTAACTCTTATTACTTGTGGTGAGTAACCTAATCCAAAAACTTTTATCGAATCACTTTTTGAAAAACTCCCTCTAAACTCTCCTGATTCATCAGTAGCGTAAATAATCATTGATTCATAGCTAACTATTTGGGCATTTTCCACCAACTTATTATCTACACTATCTTTCACAATAAGTTTAACCCACACCTGATCCGATAATTTATCCTGTGCATAAGTATGTAAAGAACATACTACTAATACTAATACAATTCCAACTAAGCGCATACAATTATTAAAGTTGCAAAATATAAACTAATAAGCACATATAAGCATATTTTTTCCCGATTAACCAAACTTTAACCTTTAATTTTTGTTACTGTAATTGTTACAAAATTTTAAACCAATGATATGTTATACTTTTTTGCTTCTAATTCATTCTCTTATATAACAAATGAATTTGCAATTAGGTTTGTTTCATTGTATTTTCGCAAAAAATAAATTTAATACTATCATGTTAGAGCAATACAAAGAAGTTGTTGAACAAGCCTGGGAAAACAGGGATTTACTAAACAAACCAGAAACTCAGGAAGTTATTCGCACTTTAATGGAAAAACTTGATAAAGGTGAAATTAGAGTTGCTGAACCAAATGGAGATGATTGGAAAGTTAACGAATGGGTTAAAAAAGCAGTTATTCTTTATTTCCCTATTCAAAAAATGGAAACTATTGAGGCTGGTCCAATGGAATTTCATGACAAAATGGCTCTTAAAAGGAATTATGCTGAATTAGGTATTAGAGTTGTTCCTCATGCTGTTGCACGTTATGGAGCTTATATTTCAAGTGGTGTTGTTCTAATGCCTTCTTATGTAAATATTGGGGCCTATGTAGAGAGCGGTACAATGGTTGACACATGGGCTACTGTTGGAAGTTGTGCTCAAATTGGTAAAAATGTTCACCTTAGTGGCGGTGTAGGTATTGGAGGTGTTCTTGAACCTATTCAAGCTGCTCCGGTAATTATTGAAGACGATGCTTTTATTGGTTCTCGTTGTATTGTTGTTGAAGGATGCCGTGTTGGTAAAGAAGCTGTACTTGGTGCAAATGTTGTTCTTACAGGTTCAACAAAAATTATTGATGTTACAGGAGATGAGCCAGTAGAATACAAAGGTTATGTACCTCCACGTTCTGTTGTAATCCCAGGTAGCTACACAAAGAAATTTCCAGCGGGAGATTTCCAGGTTCCCGCAGCTTTAATTATTGGAAAGCGTAAAGAATCTACTGATAAAAAAACATCATTAAATGATGCGTTAAGAGAAAATAACGTAGCTGTTTAATAACAAATAAGAGATATAGACAAAAGAATAAAGATGAAAAACCCTTTATTCTTTTGTCATTTTACTCAAAACATATATATGAACGAAGACATTGCAAAAGCTCTTGACGTACTTCATAATGGGGGTATAATTCTTTATCCTACTGATACCATTTGGGGTATTGGATGTGATGCAACGAATTTGAAAGCTGTAAAACGAATTTATGAGCTCAAACAAAGAGAAGATAGTAAAAGCATGTTGGTATTGCTGGATAATGAAGCAAAACTAAATTCATATATAACTCAAGTACCTGAAATGGCGTGGGATTTAATTGAATTTTCAACAAAGCCCCTCACCATTATTTATCCCAATGCTAAAAATTTGGCCCCAAATCTTTTAGCTGTAGATAAAAGTATTGGTATCAGAGTGACAAAAGAAGAATTCTCCAATAAGTTATGTCAGCGATTTAAAAAGCCCATTGTTTCAACCTCTGCAAATATAAGTGGACAGGAATCACCATCTTGTTTTGATGACATCTCAGAAGAAGTAAAAAATGGAGTTGATTATATCGTAAACTACAGACAAGAGGAAAGTTCTAATCCTGCCCCATCAAGTATTATGAAACTTGGAGTAGGAGGAGAAATAAAAATTATAAGAGAATAACATATTACACATGGAGCATCAGGAGATTCAGTTTTTTTTTGAAACACCGGTACAAATAAGATTTAATGATATTGATAGTCTTGGACACGTGAATAACACTATTATTCAGGAGTATTTCGATTTAGGAAGAATGCATTATTTCAAATCTATATTTAAACCAAATATAAACTGGACTAAATTCCCAGCAATAATTGCTTCCATAAAAACAGATTTTGCCTCACCTGTTTTTATCAACAATAAGCTTCTGGTAAAAACCAAGGTTACTAAGATTGGAAATAAAAGCATGAACCTGATTCAACATCTAACAGATACCGAAGGCATAATTAAAGCTGTTAGTCATTCTGTTATGGTTGGATTTGATCATAAAACTCAAAATTCAATTGAAATTGACCAAGAGTGGCGAGACAAAATAAGTAACGCAGAAAAAGGCACTACTATACTTTAGCACATCGTCTAATAAAGTAAAAAACATTCTCTCAATTTTAAGAACTTCTTGTTCGCATTATAAAATAGTTATTTTTGAACAGTAAACAACTTCGAATTGTTTTATTCTGGAAATAACTATCATTATGAATATAGGAACAAAGTTAGAAAAGCGATTAAGAGAAATTGGTAACAGTTACCTAATGTTTTCAGGTGGACTAGATAGTTGTGCCATTCTTGGAATAGCAAAAAAAGTTGGTATAAAAGTAATCCCGGTATGGATTAACAACGGTTTTGGAAGAGCTTCGGAAGAGGATATTCAAAACCAAGCCAAAAACATGGGAGTACCTGAGCTTAAAATTATCAAGATTACTCCAACAAAATCAGTAGTAAATAATCCACAAGACAGGTGCTACCATTGTAAATATCAAATCATTGAAGCCACAAAGCAACTTGAAAAAGATGCTGTAATTATGGATGGAACAACAGGTAGCGATAATGGTTACCGCCCAGGCAGAAAAGCATTGAATGAAAATAGAGTAATTTCACCATTAGCAGAATTAGATATTTCATCATCTCAGGCTAAAGAAATTGCAATAAGTTTGGGCGCTGATAAAGAAATTGCCGATCTTGAAAGCTGCATGGCAACACGTTTTAATTATCTTCAACCTCTACACAAAAATCATTTGAAAATACTTAAAGAAATTGAACATTTAATCATTAGTAAAACAGGGGACTATAATGTACGTTGTCGACTAGATGATGCAGACCATATAAGGATTGAACTTTCCAGCAATGAAAGTTTCATCGCTTTTAATGATCTTAATTTTAGAAATATTGTGATCGCTTTAGGAGAAAAGTTAGCCTTATTCACTACTTTAGACCTAAAACCATCTCGCCCTAATTCATATGATAAAAGAATCAAAAATGACATTTGAAGAAATATATGATAAAATAAAGACTGGTGAAATCTCTAAAGAAGAAGCTCATAAGCACTTTTCTCTTGAATGGATGGAAACTGCTAGTCGTTATATTCTCGATGTAAACCGAGGTATGCGAACAAATATTCCTGAAATAATATATGGTGAATATAAAACTTTGGAACAAACCATCGAGCTTGTCAATCATATATTAGCAGCACATCCTAGAGTAGTTATTTCGAGAAGTAAATTTAACAAGGAATTATATCAGGAGTTTAGCCCTAAGCATTATGTTTTAAATGGTGAAAATGCAATTGTTATTGGACAAATCCCTGAATCGAAAGGCAGTATTTTAGTTGTGAGTGCAGGATCGGCAGACCACCCAATAACCGAAGAATGTGAGATTATCCTGAAATCCGTTGGCGTAAATCCAATTGTATTTGAAGACAGGGGTATATCACACCCCACAAGAGTAATTGAAGCCATTCAGCAAGGTATTAACCATAACGTAAAAGCAATTATTGTTGTTGCAGGTATGGAAGGCGCTCTAGCTCCCTTTGTGGCATCAATGGTTTCATTACCTGTTATTGGAGTACCTACCTCGGTAGGTTATGGATTTAGGGCTAGCGAAGCAGCTTTAACATCTATGTTAGCGTCTTGTGCACCTAACCTTACAGTTGTAAATATTGATGGAGGATTACGTGCTGCTGTTGTAGCTGCATTAATTAGTAAAAACAGTAACTAACTCGTATTTAAAAAATCTTCAAACTAAAAAATCAATGAATTTAATAATAAATCCCCAAGGAGGAATGGCTGGTGATATGTTTGCAGCAGCTTTAATTTCGGCAGGAGCAGATGAAGAAAACATGCTTGAGGCAATGATAATGGCTGCCAATAAAATTGGTAGATCTAGTATCTCTACAAATAAAACTCATGATAATGCCATTAGACTAACCATGACGATGAATCATAATCATGGACATTTAGCTGCATCTAAAGCTCGTAAAATTTTAACCGAGTTACTCGAAGATTTAAATATTAATGATTCATACGCAACATTTGCCCATAATGTACTTGAAAATCTCATTAATGCTGAAAAACAAGCTCATGCCGAAAATACTTTTTTAACTGACCATCAGCATTCTCACGATGAAAAACATGAACATCATCACCATCATAAACACCATCACGAAGAAGCATGGCTCCATGAGGCACAGGATATAATTATTGATATAATTGGTGCTGCTAAAGGATTACAACTTTTAAATGCTCCTATACAAGCAAAACTTTCAGCTCCAGTCTCTCTTGGTGGTGGTAAAATAAAATTTTCACATGGAGAAATGATGGCTCCTGCTCCAGCAACGAAAATACTAATTGATAAAAAAAATATTCCTGTAGAACTTGGTCCTATTGATGTAGAATTATGTACGCCAACAGGAGCGGCAATATTAGCAGCACTAGAAGCGAACACACTTTCAAAAGATTTTGATATAAGTAACGCTTCAAAAAAAGGATTTTCAAGAGGGAGTAAAGATTTGGATATTCCCCCTTTATGTGTATTCTTGATATAACAAAAAGGGCTACTATAAAGTAGCCTTCGATAAATTATTAATTCATTTTAAACATAAACATTTCCTATTTTAATCAATTTAGGAATGTTTAAAAGTTTAATTTTTCTTCCATTTAATTCAATCAACTTATCACTCTTAAATTCTGATAATAATCTAATTACAGATTCCGTAGCTGTTCCAACCATATTGGCCAACTCTTCTCGTGTTAATGAAATTTGTAAAGTATGATCCTGATCCAATTCAAAAGTATCCATCAATAATAACAGAACCTCAGCCAATCTTTCACGTACTGTTTTTTGAGCAATATCGGTTAAAAACTTATTCGATTCACCTAACTCTTTACAAGTTAACTTCATCAAAGACATAGAAAAATTAGGATTTTCTTTTAAAAGTCTTTCTAGGATATCTCCGGGTAAATAACAAAGAACTGTTTCCTGAATTACTTTAGTAGTACTACATGCTAACTCGTCACTAATAACAGATCTAAAACCTATTAGATCACCAGGTTTAGCAAACCTTATAATTTGCTCCTTACCATCAAATCCGGTTTTAAAAATCTTCAATATCCCCTCTACTACCAAATATGTACCATTAATCCGGCTTCCCTCATGATATATTGTGTTACCTCGTTTGTGTAACGTGCAATTAATAGATTGACTTACCGATTCGATCTCTTCTTCCTTTAATCCTTTAAAGATATCGAATGATCGTAGATCAATTGGTTCATTATAAGGAACACTTTGAATGTTCTTCATTCCCTTTATATTTTAAAATCTTTATAAAATCAATGTTAACACACAGTAAAAATAATGTTTTCAATTATTCTTAACAGTATATTTAGAATAATTTACTTAATTTTTTACTAATAACCATATGTATTTGAAATGACAGTCCAAAGATATAAATAAAGATGTATATTTGTTATATGTCGTCGAATCTAAATGTTTAAATATGAAGACAACAATTGATCTGAAATGGTTAGAAAACATGTCCTTTGAAGCAGATGTTAATGGTCATTCCATAAGGGTTGATGCAGGAACTGAGAGCGGAGGAGATGATTCCGGGGCCAGACCAAAGCCCTTAATGCTAGTAGCTTTAGCAGGATGTACAGGCATGGACGTAGTTTCTATTTTAAAAAAGATGCGTGTAGAATATGATAAACTTACCATATCCGTTGAAGCAAATATGCGGGAAGAACATCCTAAGTATTATGATGAGATGAAGATAATTTATCATTTTGTAGGTAAAGATTTACCCATAAAAAAGATAGAACGAGCAGTTGAATTATCTGACGAACAATACTGTGGAGTTTCAGCCTTATATAAAATGGCTATTCCATTAACTTCTGAAATAAAAATTACTGAAGAATAAAAATTATTTATCAGCTCATAGTAACTGGACAATGCTATGAGCTGAGCATTTTATGTCAATCGTTCAATTATAGTATGATGCTCTGCATATTTGTTTAATAGTTCTTCTCTATTCGCAATTTCAAAATCAGCAAACTCAAACCCAGGAGCAACAGCACAACCAACAAGAGCATAACCACTTTTTCCCTTTATCTCCGCAGCAAACCAACTATTAGCTTCTACTGTATATTGAAGACATCCATTGGCAGAAGCAGATAATTCTGTTTTTTTGTAATTTCCATTTATATTAATCTCATGAATAATTAATGGCATGCCCTTATGAAAATACCAACTTTCGGGTGATTTTATTCTATGAAATTTAGAAATCTGCTGATCACATAACAAATAATAGATAGAAGTAAGGGCAATCCTATCATCACTAAAATATGAAGGCAGTCCTTTTGCCATTATCTTCATTTCAGATCGATACACTTCTTTATACCATCCGCCCTCAGGATGTGATTTCAGCCCTAAATCTTTAATCAAACTAGTAGCAACCCTTCCTATATAATCAGCTGAAACTGTTAATGTATTTTCATTTACAAATTTCTGTAATATACTTTGTGCTTCTCCAAGTTTCTCTTCCCAATGCTGAATAGAGTTTTGACCTATAATATCAGTTACGCATTTTACTGCAACAAAAGGTATTTGATGCGCTTCACAGAGTCCTGCTACAGCAAATGATTCCATCTCAAAAACATCCCCTGTTCCATCTGCAGATGTAAGAAAAGTATCACCAGAATTACATATACTATCAAACTCCCAATCTTTAAAAAGTCCTGTCCGTTGCACTTCATCACTAAAGTCAACATAAAAAGGAACTCCAAAATTCTGAAGTTTTTCCATATCTCTGTCAATAAACTTACAGCATATATGTACTGAGCCTATTTCATATTCAACTGAACCAGCAGTACCAATATTTAAAACCACATCAGGTTTATGTATATCAATAGCTCTACTAACAGCAATAGATGCTGCCACTTTTCCAACTCCTGTTTTACAATAATGAAAGTTACAATTAGGCATATCTACCTGAACTCGTTCCTCTTCTACAGCATATACAATAAGTACATTAAGCATATCAAAATATTTTACTAACGAAAGTACAACTTAAGCTACTACAAAAACAAATAATTTAATACTATATTTGAAATATAGTAATAGTAAATCATAATTAATCTGTTCTAATGTCCGTATTCCTTTATTTAAACCTGATTATATTAAACATTGTTATTTGGTTAGTTCTTAGTTACTTTTGGAGTCAGTGGAATTTTAAACTCTTTAAGCCATTTAACTGGCTGGAGGCTAAAAAACAGAAGGAGATTCCTTCAAAAATTATTAGCTTAGAAAGAACTTTTAAGGATCGAAACCGATTTTATTCCTTATGGTTTGAAATAAACAGAATTAAATCAAAAAATATTGAGGGAGCACTTGCTGAAGTTGGTGTATTTCAAGGAGAAACAGCAAAAATAATACATCATCTTTTACCGGATAGAAAACTGATTCTGTTTGATAGTTTTTCAGGATTACCAAAGCAGGTAATTCGAGAAGATTGTGATGGAACAGTGCGACCTCAGACTGTAAATTTTGGTTCAACCAGTAAAAGTGAGGTGGAAAAATATATTCAGGGAAATAATAAAATTGAAATCAGAGAAGGTATCTTCCCTGAAACAGCTAAAGATTTAAATAATAAATTTGCCTTTATCCATCTTGATGCCGATTTGTATCAATCTACAATTGATGGATTAAATTTCTTTTATCCACAACTTTCTCCTGGTGGTTCCATATTAATACACGATTATAATCACAATTGGGATGGCGTAAAAAAAGCTGTTGATGAGTTTGAAAATTCAATTCCGGAAGAATTTGTACATCTAATAGACATGTATGGTTCAGTACTTTTAATTAAAAATAAGACCAGTTAAACCGATTACAAAATGATAAAACCATTACTTCCTATCCTATTCATTTTTATTCTATTACCAACATCATCGTATGGCCAGGATTCCATTACCAACAATTCGTATCGACCGAAAATTGGATTAGTTTTAAGTGGTGGTGGAGCAAAGGGTATGGCGCATATTGGAGCTTTAAAAGTCATTGAAGAGCTTGGCATAAAGCCTGATTTTATTACAGGAACCAGTATGGGAAGCATCATGGGTGGTTTGTATTCAATTGGCTATAAATCAAACGAACTTGATTCCATAGTAAGACTCATTGATTGGAGTAAAATGTTAAGTGACCAAATTCCATTATCAAATGTAGTTCCTGAAGAGAAATATTATTATCGTAGATATTTATTTGAATTTGATTTAACCAAAAAAGGACCAGTATTACCAGCTGGTGTTGTGATTGGACAAGGCATTTCAGAAGAAATGAATTATTTAACATGGCACGTAGCTGGAACCAACAAATTTGATGATTATCCTATTCCATTCCGTTGTGTAGCATCTGACTTAATTTCCGGAGAACCATATATATTTGACTCAGGCAATCTTTCAACAGCCATGAGAGCCAGCATGGCTATTCCTTCAGCCTTTTCACCTGTTTTACTCGACAGTATGTTATTAGTAGACGGTGGCGTATTAAATAACATGCCGATTAAATTATGTCGAGACATGGGCGCTGATATCATTATTGCAGTTAATGTAGGAACAAAGGAACACCCAAAAATTGAAGACTTTAAAACCATTGGTGATATTCTTATGGGATCTGCTATGATTAGAAGTAATTATGAAACGAAAAAATCAGCTGATCTTGTGGATATTATGATTGAACCTGCGTTGGATGATTATAATAGTGCCAGCTTTTCCAATGGAAATGATATTATTGAATTAGGAGAAATTGCTGCCAGAGAAAAGTATGTTGAGCTTAGCAACTTAGCTGATTTTATCAAACAATTTCCTACAAAAGAAACTCAAAACATTCAAACAAATATTCAACAGCTATATATTGAAGACATAAAGGTTGAAGGATTAAAACGACTTAATAAACAATTTGTTCTTGGTAAATTTGGCCTTGAAAAAAATCACACCTACACTAAAAATGATATTAATAAAGGATTACATCTATTGATGGGAACCCGATATATTGAAACGGTAAATTATGAACTGGAGTTAGGAGCACATGGTTACATAATTACTCTAAAACCAGTAGAAGCTTTTCCAAGTAAATACAATTTTTCCATTCATTATGATAATGTATATAAAGCAAGTGCTATATTCAATATAGCTATGCGAAACTATATTATCAGAGGTTCTAGTTTTAAGTTCTCTGGAGAAGTTTCTGAATTTCCACAAATTAATTCTGAATACATCGATTATTTTGGGAGCAAACAAAAAACCGGGAATTATATAGATGCTCACTGGGAATTAAGTCCAATTCCATACATCAAAGACAATGGTGAAGAGGTTGGCGATTTCAAACAACACACCACACTATTCGAGGCAGGATTATTAATTTCTCCCAATGTAAAGCGCATGATTAAATTTGGTGCATTCTTTAAACGTCTTACTAGTAATTCTGCAGGAGGTATTATAGATATATTAATAGATGATATCGATAAAATTGGTAATCAGTTTTGGGGTTTAAACTTTAAGTACAATAAAAATTCGTTAAACAGTCAGTTTTTCCCATCACATGGAAATGTATTTAATGCAGATATTGAATATCCAATAGGTTTCAATTCAATATACAAAGGATCTGACGCATCGAAAGAACTTCTGGCCGATTATATTGAAACACCTAATGAAAACTATCTAAAACTATTTATTTCTTTTAAACACTATCTCCCATTAAGCGAAAAGTTTAATATTTCATATTATGCATCAATAGGAGGAGCTTCAAAAGATATGAGTAGTACACAGTATTTTACTTTTGGAGGACTAACATCTATAAAACGACATCATGACACGCCCTTTATTGGACTAACAACCAAAGAAATATCTGCACAACAATTTATTATGGGAAGTCTTAATTTTAGATATAGGGCAATGAATAACTTATATATGGGCTTACATGGAAATGTGATTGATTATAAAACAAATTTCGATGAACTAAGTTTTGCAGCATTAAATGCATTAGGCTCAGACGATGTTGTTTGGGGTGGAGGAATTACAATTTCTTACCAATCTATCATAGGCCCTATTGAATTTGGATATGGAAGAAATTCAAAGCATAATAAAAACAGGTGGTATTTTACTGCAGGATTTCCATTTTAAACCTTTTCCAGAGTTTCCTGTTTTGTTTCAAAAAATGATTAATGAACAGAGATCTCTCAAAAATAAGAAAGGATTTTATTAAAAGATCATTGAATGATGATGATCTTATTAAACATCCTATAACCCACTTTAAAGAATGGTTACAAAATGCTATTGAAGATCACGAACCCGAACCAACTGCAATGACACTTTCAACAGTTTCGAAAGACGGAAAACCTTCAAGCAGAATTGTATTATTAAAACAAGTTGACGAAAACACAGGTTTCTATTTCTACACAAATTATTTAAGTAAAAAGGGAAAACAAATCAGTAATAATTCATTTGCAGCACTTAATTTTTTTTGGCCAGGATTAGAGCGACAAGTTAAAATTGAAGGATGCATTAAAAAGCTATCCCCTGAGCAAAATAATGAATATTTCTATTCCAGACCTATAGACAGTCAAATAAGTGCTATTATTTCAAACCAAAGCCAGGTGATTCAGAACAGGCAAGAACTTACTGACAGGTTTAACATTCTAAAAAATTCAAAAGCTAAAATTATCAGACCAGAACATTGGGGGGGCTATGTATTAATACCAGATGAAATAGAATTTTGGCAAGGTAGAGCTGGACGACTTCATGACAGAATCAGATTTAAATTAATAAACCAGCAATGGACTAAAGATAGATTAGCTCCATAAAAAAAGCGGCTACCAAACTGATAACCGCTCAAATATTATTAGAATAAAAATCTCTTAATGAGATATATTATTATTTAACAAAGTGATAGTGAGATCCAAAACGATCAAATGCAGCTTTATCCAAAGTTTCCTGATGATCAGGATGAGCAATAGAAATTATTAATTTAGCTCTTTCCTGTAAAGTTTTTCCATACAAGTTAACAGCTCCAAATTCTGTTACTAACCAATGCATATTTGAACGAGTAGTTACAACACCAGATCCTTGAATCAAAGTAGGTGATATTTTAGAAACTCCTTTTGCAGTTACTGATGGCATAGCAATAATTGGTTTACCGCCTTTAGAATAACCTGCACCACGTATAAAGTCGATTTGCCCACCAACACCAGAATAGTGTTTAATACCAATAGAATCAGCACAAACCTGACCTGTAATATCAACTGCTAAAGCAGAGTTAATAGCTGTAACTTTATCATTTTTACGAATCATTTCCACACTATTTGTATGGTAAACATCCATCATGGCAACCATTGGGTTATCATCAATAAAATCATATAACTTTTTTGAACCCATTAAAAAAGTAGCTACCATTTTACCTTTGTCGATTTGTTTACGGCTGTTATTAACAACACCTTTCTCAACTAAAGGAAGGATACCATCAGCAAACATCTCTGTATGAACACCAAGGTCTTTATGGTTACCCAGTTGAGCAAGAACTGCATTTGGAATACCACCAATACCCATTTGTAAACATGCTCCATCGTCAATCAATGCAGCTGCATTTTTTCCAATTGCAATATCCATTTCTGTCAACTCAGCCATTCCATGAGCATATAAAGGTTCGTCATCTTCAACGAAGATATCAATTCTTGACATTGGAATCATTGCATCACCAAAAGCTCTTGGAACATTAGGATTTACGATTGCTATAACATGATCTGCGCTTTCCATTGCAGCTAAAGTAGCATCAACAGAAGTTCCTAAAGAGACATATCCATGCTTGTCTGGTACAGAACACATACACAAAACAACATTAACTTTTAAATAACCCTCACGGATTAATTTTTGTGTTTCGCTTAAGAATACAGGAATATAATCTGCATAGCCAGCTTGTGTTTGTTTACGTAAGTTAGCCCCAACAAAAAATTGCTCTGAAACGAAAGTCCCTTCAAATTCAGGATCTGCAAAATCAACTCTTCCTTCGATGTGAAGGTGTTGTACTTTAACATCAGTGAATTCTTTGTTACGACCACGTTCAACCATGGCTTCAACTAATTTAAGCGGAGTTACAGCTACACTACTTAAATGTACTCTGTCTCCAGACTTAATAACCTTAACTGCTTCTTCTGCACTTACACTTTTATACTGCATGACTTCTTATTTAGAGATATTTTTCTTTAATCATAATTTGATGTGCAAAACTATAATAATTTGATTAAAATCAAGTGCCTAAAAATGTATTCTACAACATATTACTAAGTTTTATAAAAATGAATGTTATCAACTAATAAAATGAAATGTCACTTAGTACTTAATATGAAAACAAATACAATATAATTTCAATTAAATTTTAGCAATACATACATTTTGTACCTTAACTTTAAATTCGCATTTTTAACAAATTCATAAATTAAATAATTTACTTAATCAATTTGCAGATGAAAAGTCTACTTTTATTCACTGTATTTATTTCTATTTGCCTTGTTGGCATTTCTCAAGAAACAGAATACCTAACCCGATCAAACATTCATTACTATAACGATTCTGTAAACCAAACAGATGAGTACATAAATGAACGATGTGTATTGGATATATATTATCCTAAAAACATTAAAGAATATGCAACAATTGTATGGTTTCATGGAGGTGGACTAAAAGCTGGCTCTAAAGAAATCCCAGAAGCGCTGAAAAATAAAAATGTTGCGATTATTGGAGTAAACTACAGGTTATACCCTAAAGTTGGAGCACCAAAATACATTGAAGATGCAGCAGCTGCTGTTGCATGGACGTTTAATCACATCGAAGAGTTTGGTGGTGATGCTTCGTTAATATTTATTTCAGGACATTCGGCAGGTGGGTATCTTACTAGCATGGTTGGTTTAGATAAAAAATATTTGGCAAAATATCAGATCGATGCAAATAGAATTGCAGGATTAATTCCTTTCAGCGGCCAAGCTATAACTCACTTTACAGTTAGAAAAGAAAGAGGAATAAAAGCTACTCAACCAATTATTGATGATATGGCACCATTATTTCATGTAAGAGGTGACGCACCACCTATGTTATTAATCACAGGTGATAGAGAACTAGAATTATTTGGAAGATATGAAGAAAATGCCTATATGATGAGAATGATGAAATTAAAAGGGCATAAAGACACCAAATTATTTGAATTGGATGGATATGGACATGGTATGACAGAACCTGCATTCCCACTTTTATTAAATGAAGTAAAACGGATTGTTAAATCAAAAAATTCAGAAACTAAATAATGGTACATTCAAATGTATCAACAATAATAATTAGAGTCAGTATATGACCTTATTTTATTAGTTTGCACCTTGATTCATAAATAATGGGAGAAAAAGAGTCTGTAAGGATTAATAAATATTTAAGTGAAGTTGGGTATTGCTCTCGAAGAGAAGCGGACAAACTCATTTTGGCAGGCAAAGTAACTGTAAATGGAAAAGTTCCTGAAATGGGTACAAAAGTGGTACCCGGAGATGTAATAAAAGTAAAAGGTAAGTTAATTTCAGAATCAAATGAAAAACCCATTTATATTGCATTTAATAAACCAATCGGAATAGTTTGTACAACTGACACTCACGTAGAAAAAGATAATATCATAGATTATATTAACCATCCTAAGCGAATTTTTCCTATTGGGAGATTAGATAAACCTAGTGAAGGTTTAATATTTCTTACCAATGATGGTGATATAGTAAATAAGATATTACGAGCCAAAAATAATCATGAAAAGGAATATATTGTTAGAGTAAACAAACCTATTACAAAAGATTTTATTACAAAAATGAGTAATGGCGTTCCTATCCTTGATACAATAACACGAAAATGCAAAGTTGTTCAAACTGGAAAATTTGAATTCAGAATCATCTTAACACAAGGTTTAAACAGGCAAATTAGGCGAATGAGTGAATACCTAGGTTATGAAGTAAAACAACTAAAACGCATACGAATAATGAATGTAAAACTAGATATTCCTATTGGGAAATGGCGTAATTTAACTTCCAAAGAACTCAGTGAAATTAAAAGATTAGTTTCAGATTCAACCAAAACTCATTTTGACTAAACATATTTAAAAATACGATGTTTATAGATAAATAAGCTGATGTTAATAATTATAATGAGGGTAATTCAAATTGATTTATTAATATCTTAATTTTACTTGTATCTTTGTAACAGGTTATAAAAATTACACCTAATTATTTTTATATAATAAGACTATCGATAAAGTGTATTCACGCTCAATAGCGAGATGAAAAAACTTATTTGACAGTACTATATGATAAATCATATGAAAGTTACATTTATTAAAACAGCAAGGCACAGAACATTTCATCATACACCTATTTATTATGATGAAGCAAAAGAAGAACGTGAAGAGCGTGCCCGTAGAATTAAAGATGAATTAGGCATAGAGCAAGAGGAGGATAACCGATCAACAGAGCAGAGAATAAGAGGCCAAATGAAAAGAAAAATCTCTACTCATTTTGATGTTGTACGAAAAGAAAAACGCAAATCAACTCTTAGGCTTATTGTCATTTTAATTGGGTTGATGATTGCATTTTATTACTTATTTTCTACAAGTAAGGAATGGATAATGCATTACATGTAATCTCCTAAACAAATCATTAATAACCATTTATCTAAAATAAAAAAAACATCTGTCTTTCAGATGTTTTGTTATTTATATCAAATTAGTTTATGTCTGATATTATACAGTTATTACCCGATTCAGTAGCTAATCAAATTGCTGCAGGAGAGGTTATACAACGACCTGCATCCATGATTAAAGAATTGGTTGAAAATGCCATTGACGCAGGAAGTACTGATATAAAAGTAATTGTAAAAGATGCAGGAAGAACATTAGTTCAAGTCATTGATAATGGATGTGGAATGTCTGCTACAGATGCCAGAATGGCTTTTGAAAGACATGCAACATCTAAAATAAATAATGTTAACGACCTGTTTGCTATTCGTACAATGGGTTTTAGAGGTGAGGCATTGGCATCAATAGCTGCAGTTGCCCAAGTTGAACTAAGAACAAAAAAAACAGGTGATGAACTGGGAACTCAAATTGAAGTTTCAGGTTCAAATGTTGAAAAGCAAGAAGTGATTTCTTGTACCTCAGGAAGTAACTTTTTAATAAGAAATCTTTTTTACAATGTTCCTGCACGAAGAAAATTCTTAAAAAAAGATTCCACAGAGCTTCGTCATATTATCAATGAATTTCAAAGAATAGCACTCGCCAACCCGGACATTAGCTTTAGTCTGGATCATAATGAAATGCCATTATTTCAGCTACCTGAGTCAAACTTAAGGCAACGTATCATTAATATGTTGGGCAAAAGCATGAACCAACAACTTGTTCCGGTTGAAACAGAAACAACCTTGGTTAAAATTACAGGTTTTATTGGAAAACCTGAATCAGCTCGAAAATCATCAGGGGACCAATTCTTTTTTGTAAATCAAAGATATATGCGACATCCTTATTTACATAAGGCTATTACTGAAGCATATTCAAATTTAATTCTGCCAAACACAATTCCTGCCTACTTTTTATTTTTTGAAGTAGATCCCAAAATTATTGATATTAATATTCATCCAACAAAAACTGAAATTAAGTTTGAAGATGAAAGAACCATTTGGCACATTACAAATGCCTGTATTCGAGAAAGTTTAGGAAAGCACAATATGATTCCTACAATTGATTTCGACACTGCTGACATGGTTGATATTCCAATTAGTAAGGACAATAACGAACAAGAAGAACCAGATATTGAAGTAAATCCGTTCTTTAATCCCTTTGAAACTCAAGCACCAGACACATCAAGCTTTAATAGTTCGAACCAAAGAACATCTAGTAGTAATTCAAGTGGTTCTTATACATCTAAATCAACTCCTAAAAACTGGGAACAATTATATAACGACTTTGAATCTGAAAAAGGAAGCATGCCTTTTGAAACAAATCAGGAAGCAGATCACACTTTTGATGACATTGCTCCTGAACAAGAACCTGTTCAACAAACTTTTATGTCAAAGGGAATGAGTGAAGAATCTAATCAAGGAGCATCATGCTTTCAGTTTAAAAACAGATATATTTTAACTTCTGGTAAGTCAGGATTAATGATGGTTGATCAAAAAAGAGCTCACGAACGAATTCTTTTTGAACGTTTGTTACAATCCATTTCAACTCAACAAAGTATGACTCAGCAAAACTTATTTCCTGAACAATTAGAGTTTAACGCTGAAGATACTATTATTGTTAAAGAGTTGATTTCTGATTTTCAGATATTTGGTTTCGATTTAAACCAATCAGCCGATAACATCTTTGAAGTTAAAGGGATGCCGGTAAATATGGAAAAGATGAATCCTCGGGAACTTATTGATGAAGTTATTGAATCATATAAAAGTGGAGAAGTAAATCTGGAAACTGATCTTAAAGAAAGAATTGCACGTTCTATGTCTCGTCAATCATCAATTAGGTACGGACAATATTTATCCATTGAAGAAATGGATGAATTAATTGGACAATTATTTACTTGTCAGGTACCTAATTATTCACCCGATGGAAAACCAATTATATCCATTTTATCAAATGATGAAATAGAAAACAGATTTAAATGACAAATTGTCTAAGAATATATTTGGTCTGAATCTTGTTAAAATAAGCTTTTATAATATATAATAGCTAAAAAATTGAAATATGTATCAACGACAATCCTTTTTTAGTAACATACCTACCATTGTAAAAAACCTATTAATCATTAATGGATTAATGTTTTTTGCAACTTATTTATTATCAAAAGGAATTAACATTCCAGGTATAGGTTTTACCAGAATTGAACTTGACAGCCTATTGGGTTTATACACCCCGGGAAGCCAACAATTCCATTTTTTTCAATACATATCGTATATGTTTATGCATGGAAGTATTGAGCATATATTTTTAAATATGTTTGCCATATTTATGTTTGGTAGGATATTGGAAAAAGTTTGGGGACCTCAGAAATTCTTATTCTATTATTTTGTTACAGGTATTGGAGCAGCACTACTTTATGTATTAGTTGCATTTATCAGATCAAAAATGATAGCAACCGGACTACCCCCAGAAGCTGTACAAAGAGTTTACACTGAAGGATTTTCTGTATTATCTCAAAATAAAAACTATGTAGATGCTACCGCAGCATCATTAAACAGGTTAATAAATGTACCAATGGTAGGAGCATCGGGTGCTATTTTTGGATTGCTATTAGCTTTTGGAATGCTATTCCCGGAAGAACGTATTTATCTGTACATGGTGCTTCCGGTTAAAGCAAAATGGTTTGTAATAGGTTATGGTGCTATTGAATTATTTTCAACTGTTGCAAATAATCCTGGAGATAATGTTGCGCATTTAGCACACTTAGGTGGTATGTTGGTAGGTTTTATTATCATTCGCTTTTGGCAAAAAAAGCAATTTTAAATACATTTATATATATGTTTCAAATTGAACAACCATGTCATTTACAGACGAAATAAAACAATCATTTAAAATGGGGGGAGTTGTAACTCGCCTTATATATATTAATCTTGGTGTATTTTTAGCTGTTAGAATATTATATGCTATTTATACGCTAACATTTAACGATGCGTATTTTCCATTAACAACCTGGTTATCCGTACCGGCAAGTCCTGAAAAATTATTATTTCAACCCTGGAGTTTAATTACATATATGTTTTTGCACTTTGAGTTTATGCATATACTATTTAATATGCTAACTCTATTTTGGTTTGGGAGAATATTTCTTCAGTATTTTAACCCTCGCCAACTACTAGGTGTTTACTTTATGGGAGGAATTTCCGGTGCATTATTATATATTTTATCCTATAATTTATTTCCAACCTTACAAAACTTTGCTCCAAGTGCTATTATGATGGGTGCATCTGCATCAGTAATGGCTATAATATTTGCATCTGCAAAATATTCACCTAATTTTAAAGTGCATCTATTATTAATTGGCCCGGTAAAACTTATGTATTTGGCAATTGGATTATTAATTATGGATGTCATTAGTGTTGGAGCCATGAATAATACCGGAGGTCATTTAGCTCATATCGGAGGCGCTCTATTTGGTTTATTTTTTGCATCAAGAGTTATAAAAGGGA
This sequence comes from uncultured Saccharicrinis sp., assembly GCA_963665705.1. Lineage (GTDB taxonomy): Bacteria > Bacteroidota > Bacteroidia > Bacteroidales > Marinilabiliaceae > Saccharicrinis. The sequence goes on along the minus strand of OY762448.1, from coordinate 5,498,886 downwards.
AAGATATTACAATGCGCTTTAATCGTTTTATGGATAACCTTGTTAGTATTTTTTCACGAAAACCTAAAATGAAAGTTACCTATACAAAAAACAAGAGACCAATGAGTGATATGGAATACAATGCTCAAAAAAGAAGAAAACAAGGTGACATTGATAAAATATTAGAGAAAATAAAATCTAGTGGTTACGATAGTTTAACTAAACAAGAAAAAGAAGACCTCTTTAACGCTAGTAATAATTAAAAAGATTGAGTTTTGAACAGAATTACCAGGTCTATTATATTTCTTTTAAATTTATTTGTTGCATTTCTCCTAACACTTGCATCTTTGGGGGCCTATGTAAGCCCTGTTCACATTAACTTTCTTTCTTTTTTAGGATTTACATTTCCTTTATTGTGGGTTTTAAATCTTGCATTTGCTATTTTTTGGCTTTTTAAAAAACGCAAAAGATTAATTATTTCACTGAGCCTTGTTATTTTAACATGGTCGCAATGGAATGCAGTATTTCAATTAAGTGGTAAAGAGCTATCACAACTGAATGAGACTGAGAATACAATAACAGTAATGTCTTACAATGTTAGGATGTTTGACAAGTATGTTTGGACAAAGGATAAGGAGACACCTCAAAAAATATATCAGTTTATAAAAGATCAAAATCCTGACATATTGTGTATTCAGGAGTTTTATATCAACAATAAGAAAAAACAATACTCTGAAAATAACATCCTTTCAAAGTTTAAACAATACAAATACAAACATTTAGAATATAACATTAAAACAAAATCTGGTAGAAAGTATGGGCTTGCTACTTTTTCAAAATACCCTATAAAAAGTTCAAAACCATTATTTTTTGAAAACACAACTAATTTTAGCATACAAACGGATATTGATGTCAATGGAAGTCACATTAGAGTATTTAATAACCATTTAGAATCTATTCGCTTACAAAAGGAAAATTATAATTTTATTGATAGCCTGGAGTTTAAAAACGATATAGAACGCAGAAAAGGTATTTATGACATATTCAGTAAACTAAATAATGCATTTTCAAATCGTTCATATCAAGCACAAACAATTGGCAGACATGTTAAAAATTCACCATTTCCGGCAATTGTTTGTGGCGATTTTAATGACACTCCAATATCATATGTATACAGAACAGTAAGAGGAAATTTAAAGGATTCATTTATCGAATCAGGAAGCGGATTTGGAGGTACATATCATGGTAATTTACCCTCGTTTAGAATTGATTTTATTTTTCATGACAAAGCATTTTCTTCATTTAATCATCAAAGAATAAAAGTTAATTACAGCGATCATTATCCAATAAAAACCACGCTTAAATTACCTCCAATAAAATAATATCATAGCTTAGCATTAAATTAGCATTTGAGTGCTATATTTTTCTATTTTTGTAATTCATTTAATTATTTCAATAAAAACCTATGCATCAATATCTTGAATTGTGCCAACGTGTGTTGGATGAAGGCGTTTTAAAAGAAGATAGAACCGGAACTGGAACAATAAGTGTATTTGGACATCAAATGCGTTTTAACTTAAAAGAAGGTTTACCTTTAGTAACTACTAAAAAACTTCACTTAAAATCAATCATTCATGAACTCATTTGGTTCTTAAAAGGAAGTACTAACGTTAAGTACCTTCAGGATAATGGTGTAAGAATATGGAATGAATGGGCGAAAGAGGATGGAGAATTAGGTCCTATATATGGTTATCAATGGCGTTCATGGCCAGCGGCAAACGGAGCATATATTGATCAAATAAAACAAGTGATTGAATCAATAAAAAACAATCCTGATTCTCGTCGTCATATTGTAAGTGCATGGAATGTAGGGCAACTTGATGATATGCAACTTCCTCCATGTCATATTTTATTTCAATTTTATGTTGCAGATAGTAAACTATCTTGTCAACTTTACCAAAGAAGTGCTGACCTGTTTTTAGGTGTTCCATTTAACATTGCATCCTATGCTTTGTTAACAATGATGGTAGCACAAGTAACAGGTTTAGAATTAGGTGACTTTGTTCATACTCTAGGAGATGTTCATATATATAAAAACCATATTGAACAGGTTAAACTACAAATAACCCGTACTCCTTATTCATTACCCACAATGGAAATAAACCCGGATGTTAAAGAAATTAACGACTTTAAATATGAAGATTTTACTTTAAGTAATTACGAATCTCATCCTCATATTAAAGGTGCCATCTCGGTTTAAATTGTTCATTTTATAATTCATCAACAATTAAACTATTTTATGTTAGAATTTTCAATTATCGTTGCCATAGCTAAAATGAATGCTATTGGTCAGAATAACGATTTGCTTGCACATATTTCCAAGGATCTTAAACGATTTAAAGCTTTAACCAGCAGGCACACTATCATTATGGGAAGAAAAACATTTGAATCTCTTCCTAATGGAGCTCTTCCTAACCGAAGAAACATTGTTATTACACGTAATACAGAGCTAAACCTTGAAGGAGTTGAAGTAGTATACTCAGTTGAAGAAGCTTTGGAATTGTGTAAAAATGATGGAGAAGTATTTATTATTGGGGGTGCTACAATTTACGAAGCTTTTTTACCACATGTAAATAAATTATACCTAACACAAATTGATCAGTTTTTTAACGATGCAGATACATTTTTTCCGGAAATCAACCTTAACGAATGGGATGAAATGTACAGAGAAGATGTTGTTGATGATGATCAAAACGATTTTAATTATACATTTCTTGATTTAAAAAGAAAAAAGCAATCTTAAAGATTTAATTTTTCCCCACAAAATTTACAATACTCAGCATCCTTATCATGCCCTTCTTGCAAACAGGATGGGCATACCTGAGTAGTTGTATCTTTTGAAACTTTTGTTAGTTCTGAAGTAACAATTCCTGTAGGAACAGCAATAATCGCATAACCAAGAATCATTACTAATCCTGCTAAGAACTGTCCTAATGCTGTTACTGGCGCAATGTCTCCATATCCAACAGTAGTTAATGTTACAACAGCCCAATAGATACTTATCGGTATACTAGTAAATCCACTTGTTTCATTAGATTCAACAATATACATAAGAGTACCTAAAATTGTTACCAGAATTAATACTGTAAATAAGAAAACACTTATTTTATTTCTACTTGAAATTAAAGCTTTCCATAAAGTTGATGCCTCATTTAAATATCGGGTTAATTTTAATACTCTAAACACCCTTAACAACCTCAATGAGCGAAAAACTACCAATACATGAGTGCCTGTAAAAATTAGACCTAAAAACGAAGGAATAATAGCTAACAAATCGATTACACCAAAAAAACTAAGTGCATACTTTAATGAATGTCTAACAACCCACAGCCTAACAATATATTCAACCAGAAAAGCGTAAGTAACCAACCATTCCATAAAGTATAAATTGGAGTAAAAAGTTTCAGAACGTCCGGGAAGACTCTCAAGCATTACAATTGTAATGCTAAAAATGATTAAAAATATAAGAGCGATATCAAAGTTTTTACCTGCTCGAGTATCAGCTTCAAAAATGATATCATATAATTTCTTTTGAATTCGAAATCTCTCCTTCATAAAATGCGTTATAAATCGATTAAAAAATTTCTAGTTTATAAATCCCATCGTATATTTACTCAAAATTAGAAACAATTATGAGTATTAGTACTATTAAAAATAATTTCCTTGAGGCTCAAAGAGTTTTAAATGATTTTGTTAATGATGATAATAACTTCAAACTATTAAAAATAGCTGGAGATATCATGGTTTCAAGTCTTAAAAATGGAGGGAAAATTATTTCGTGTGGTAATGGAGGTTCAATGAGTGATGCAATGCATTTTGCAGAGGAACTTACCGGTAGATTTAGAGATGAAAGAAAAGGATTAGCTGCTATCTCAATATCAGATCCTTCACATATTACATGTGTAGGAAACGATTATGGTTTTGATTATATTTTTTCAAGATACATAGAAGCAGTAGGAAATACAGGAGATGTTCTTTTAGCAATAAGCACAAGTGGTAATTCAGCAAACATATTAAATGCTGCAGAAGCTGCTAAAAAACTAGGAATTAAAATAATTGCATTAACAGGTAAAACTGGCGGTAAATTAAAAGAAATTAGCGATATTGAATTAAGAACTCCTCATAATGGATATTCTGACAGAATTCAGGAAATACATATACAAATTATTCACTCACTAATACATTATATTGAATTAGAATATTTTAAACAATAGAAATATCTTTAATGAGTTTTACTAATATATGGAAATCCATATAAAAAAATATTTAACCATATTAAGTGCTATTTTCGTTGTAACATCATGTTTTAAAGAAGATCTTAGCAAAATTTCCGATAACTATATTTGGGAACCTGATGTTTCTGTCCCGATTTTTGAAGACGATTATTTTATTTCAGATACAAGGTTTGAAGGTGATATAACAAACACTTATCCTGATAATAATATTGAATATATACCAATAACTAAAAACTTCGACTTAAGTTTTACGGATATATTTGATAATCCAGATTATATTAAAAATTTAGCACTTAACCTTGGTGTAGAGAATTATATCCCTTCTGAAATAAACATTTATATAGATTTTAAAAGAAACCCTAACGAATTTATTAAAACACTTGAAATTGATCCTGAAATTATTATTCCAGCTGCAATAATAAATAGTAATGGAGAAGTAACCAAGAGCCAATCATTCACTCAACTTATTCCCATAAATATTGAGGATGAGAATATAATTCAAAATACAGAATTTATCACGCTGGAAATCCGATTAACAAATAGAGAAGTAACTAATGAAATAATAGCTAATCTGGATAACTATTTCTGTAATTGTTCTATTGGAGTAAAAGCAGAACTAGAAATCCCAATAAACGAATAATTTTTCTATGCATAAAATCATTGTTCTGATACTATTAACAGTTGTTTTGGCTAAAACTACAGCTCAACAGAACAATACTTTATTTTTAATGCATGATTTACCTCAGGTCAACATAGTAAATCCATCCGTACCTATAAAATGCAAACTATTTATAGGAATGCCTATAATTGGATCAACACATTTAAACGCTTACTCTACTGGATTTTCATTTAATGATATGTTTACAAATTATAATGGAGATTCGCTTCTATTTAATCCTAATAAAACAATACATAATTTCAATAAACTAGAACTCTTAGCTACCGAAATACATTTATCTCTAATATCAATAGGCTACAAATACAAACAAAACTATTTTACATTCTCAATAAATGAAAAAATAAACACCGTTATCACACTATCAAAAAATGTTTTACTGCTTGCTAACGAGGGCAACTCTCAGTTTGTAGGAAAAAATACATCTTTAGATGGAAGTAGAATTAATACAGTTCATTACAGAGAATATGCTTTGGGTTGGGCCAGAAAAATAAACGAAGATCTGGATATTGGTATAAGAGCTAATCTACTATTTGGCAAAGCTAACCTATATACAAAACGAACAAAAGCTAATCTATACACAAACCCCGTTACATACGCACTCAATTTAGAAGCATCAGGTGATGTTTATAGTTCTTTTCCTCTACAAGTTACACCTAATGAAGAAGGTTATATAGACGACATTGAAGATCTAGAAACAAAAGACGTTGATCTTTCAAATTATTTATTCAATACAAAAAATAAAGGTCTTAGTGTTGATTTAGGTATTACCTATAAATTAGACCTATTCACAACAATTTCAGCAAGTCTTTTAGATATTGGTTTTATAAAATGGACTTCCGATGTAAATTATTTTCAATCAAAAGGACAGATTGATATTACAGGAGAAACTTATGATGATGGTATAGATGATTTTGAAGCTATAAAAGATACTCTTTATAATACTTTTAATCCGTATCTATATGAAAAACCATATGCTTCACCTCTTGTTCCGGCTTTTTATGCAGGAATTGAAAGAGTTATACCTGAAGTATTTGATATAGGAGCCGTATTTCATACAGAATTTTTTAAAAACAGATGGCATCCATCACTTACGTTATCGGCAAATAAACAGTTTGGAAAGATACTATCAACAGGTATATCTTATACGATACAAAACAAACAATTCAACAATTTTGGAGCTGGAATAGGTATTAAACTAGGACCACTTCATTTACATGCTTTAAGTGATAATATACCTGCCTTTTTTAACCTTGGCAATGCCCGTAACATAAATTTAAGATTTGGCATCAGTTTCTTATCAGGATGCAACGAAAAGCGACAAAAAAATGGATCCTTACCTTGTATTGGAGATCCTTACAACGCTGTTAAAAGTTCAAAAAGAAGGAGATAAAAAAAGGATGTCCTTAAAAAGAACATCCTCAAATATCTTGTTTTAAAAGTACGCTATTTTGAAAGCGCCTCTGCACCTCCTACTATTTCAAGAATTTCATTTGTAATAGCTGTTTGGCGGGCTTTATTGTAACTAAGCTCTAAATCACCAATCAAATCAGTGGCATTGTCTGTAGCTTTATGCATAGAAGTCATTCTGGCTCCATGCTCTGAAGCTATTGAGTCAAGAATAGTTCTGAAAAACATTGTTTTAAGTGTTAATGGTACCATATCATTTATGATCTCCTCTTGATTCGGCTCATAAATATATTGAGAAGAATATGAAGATTTAACATCAGGAAACTCAAGAGGCAAAAACTGAGATACACTTACATTTTGTACAGCAGCATTTATAAATTCATTATACACTAGAATAACTTTATCATATTTATGTTCTAAAAAATTGGAAATTAATTGATCCGATATTTTTTCTACAGATTTAAAGTTTACACTATTATAAATATAATTGAACTCTTTGATACATTTAATTCCTGAAGATTTTAAGAGCTTCTCTCCTTGCTTTCCAATAGCAACAACGTCAATAAAATCATTCTTATAATGCGATGGATATTTCTTCCTTACAATATTATTAACTTCTTTAACAATACTTGAATTAAAAGCTCCACACAAACCTCTATTAGAAGTTACCATAACAACTAATATTCTATCTGCTTCTCTCTTTTCAGCTAATGGAATCTTTTGTCCCTCTTCCCTGGCATTGAACAAATCAAATATTAAATCATTTAATTTCTCAGCATATGGTCGTATCTGAACAATATCATCCTGCGCCTTTTTTAATTTAGCTGCAGATACCATCTTCATTGCACTGGTAACCTGTCGAGTCGTTTTTACCGATTCAATACGGGTTTTTATGTCTTTTAAATTAGGCATTGCTTTTATTAATTTTCATCTTCAACAACAGCGAATCTACGAGCAACATCAGCTGCAACTTCTTTTAAAATCGCAGTCTCTTTATCAGAAATATTACCTTTACCTAATGTCTCAAATATCTCTTTATAACGCATCTCCAAATCGTCAATAAAACTCTTTTCAAAGTCTTTAATTTTATCCACCGGAACATCAGATAATAATCCTTGGGTACCGCAATAAATTAACGCTACCTGATGGGCAACATTCACTGGAGAATATTGAGGTTGTTTTAATAGCTCCACATTCTTCCTTCCCTTATCTAAAACTGCTTTCGTTGCAGGATCAAGATCTGAACCAAATTTAGAAAAAGCTTCTAATTCTCTGTATTGAGCCTGGTCCAATTTTAATGTTCCAGATACCTTTTTCATTGATTTAATTTGGGCGCTACCACCAACACGTGAAACTGAAATACCAACATTAATAGCAGGTCTGATACCTGAATTAAACAGATTTCCCTCAAGGAAAATTTGTCCATCTGTAATTGAAATTACATTAGTCGGAATATAAGCAGAAACATCACCTGCCTGAGTTTCAATAATTGGTAAAGCGGTTAATGATCCACCTCCTTTAACTTTTCCTTTAATAGATTCTGGAAGATCATTCATTGTTGCTGCAATTTCATCTGAATCTATTACTTTAGCAGCTCTTTCTAATAAACGTGAGTGAAGATAGAATACATCTCCAGGATACGCTTCCCTACCTGGTGGACGACGTAAAAGCAATGAAACCTCACGATATGATACCGCTTGTTTGGATAAATCATCATATACAATTAAAGCTGCACGACCAGTATCTCTAAAATATTCTCCTAGAGCAGTTCCTGTAAATGGAGCATAAAATTGCATTGCAGCAGGATCAGCAGCTGTTGATAAAACCACAGTAGTATATTTCATTGCACCATGCTTCTCAAGAGTATTAACAATCTGAGCAACAGTAGAGCCTTTTTGTCCTATAGCAACATAAATACAATAAACCGGATTACCTTTTTCAAAATTTTCCTTTTGGTTTATAATTGTATCAATGGCAATAGCTGTTTTACCTGTTTGACGGTCACCAATAATTAGCTCACGCTGCCCTCTTCCTATAGGAATCATAGAATCCACAGCTTTCAAACCTGTTTGCATAGGTTCTTTAACTGGTTGACGAAATATTACTCCAGGCGCTTTTCTTTCCAAAGGAAATTCATACAGTTCACCTTCAATGCTTCCTTTTCCATCAATTGGATCTCCATTAGTATCAATTACTCTACCAAGCATCCCTTCACCAACTTTAACAGAAGCAATACGACCAGTTCTTTTAACTACGTCACCCTCCTTAATATCATGTGAAGAACCTAATAAAACGATCCCAACATTATCTTGTTCAAGATTAAGTACAACTCCTTTGCAAGACCCAAACTCAACAAGTTCATTTGCTCTAACATTATTTAATCCATATACACGAGCAATACCATCACCAACCTGAAGAACAGTACCTACTTCTTCTAGATCTGTATTGCTGGTAAAACCTTCAATCTGTTTTTTTAATAATTCCGATACTTCGGCAGGTTTTATATTTTCCATTGGTACAATTTTAACCAGTAGTAACTAACTTAATAGTTTACTTCTTAACGTCTTAAGTTTATTGAATATACTTGCATCCATCATTTTTCCATCTACCATTAAAATAAATCCTCCAATGAGATGTTCTCGAACACTTACATTCAATTCTATTTTAGTATTTAATTCTTTTTGCAGCATTTCTTTCACCTTACTGATATAATCATCCTCAAGAGGAAATGCTGTATAAAGAGTAGCAGTTTTTAATCCAATAATATCTTTATAAAAGTCTACAAAATTTCTTCCTATATCTGACAATAAATCTTCTCGATTATTATCAATAACAACATTTAAAAAATTAAGCGTAGTTATATTTATATACTTTTTAAAAACAGAATTAAAAACTTTTTTCTTTTCAGAAGGAGTAACCACAGGGCTCTTTAACAACTTAACAAAAGATTCAGTATTTAAGCATTGATCCATAAGTAATAATATATCATTATATACTTTCTCTACAATGTTTTTCTCCTGACTTAGTGAAAATAATGCTTTAGCATATCTTACTGAGATTAAACTATGATCCATCCTACTCCTGTAATTAATTAAAATTTACCTTATCTAAATACTTATCGATAATTTCTTTCTGCTTTGTATCCGATTTTAATTCTGACTCCAAAATAAGTCCTGCAATATCAATCGAAATTTCAGCTACCTGAGTTTTTAACTCCTTGATAGCAGCATTTTTTTCAGCTTCAATTTGTTTACGGGCTGATTCGATAAGCTTATTAGCTTCGTTCTGAGCACTAGTACGAGCTTCATTAATGATTTTATCTTTTAATTCACGTGTTTCCTTAATAATTTCATCACGTTCATTTTTTGTAGAATCCATCATTTCCTGACGCACCTTAACTAGATCTTCCACCTCTGATTTGGCTCTCTCTGCTGCTTGCAATGAAGCCTCTATTGTTTCTTCCCTAACTTTTAATGCATGTAAAATTGGTCCCCATGCATATTTCCTTAGTAAGTAAACTAAAATACCAAAAGAGAGTGTAGTCCAAAAGACTAATCCTGGATCCGGTTTTAATAAAAAATCCATTCTATTAATTTATTTTACTCAAAATGATTAACCGTTAATCATCGCAATTACGATTGCGAATAAAGCCACCCCTTCAATAAGAGCTGCAGCAATAAGCATCGCTGTTTGTAGTTTAGAAAGCATTTCTGGTTGACGAGACATGGCTTCCATTGCACCTTTTCCTAAAAGACCAATTCCTAATCCAGCTCCAATTACTATAAGTCCTAAACCTAAAGCAGTAGTATTCATAATTTTATATTTTATAATTAAACTAGTATTTTATTTTAATGTTCTTCACTTTGTACAGACATCCCTATAAACAGGGCAGATAATAGGGTAAAAATATACGCTTGTAAAAGCGCAACAAATAATTCAAGTACCGACATTACAACAGACAATGCAATTGATGCTGGAGATACCCACACATTTTGCAAAATAAAAATAAGTGAGACTAAACTAATAATAATAATATGTCCCGCAGTAATGTTTGCCATTAAACGAATCATTAAGGCAAAAGGTTTTGTAAACAACCCTATGATTTCAACAGGAATTAAAATAATTTTAACTACTGATGGAATTCCTGGTGCTAATAATGTATGTTTCCAATAGCTTTTACTTCCATTAATATTCGTCATTAAAAAAGTAATAATAGCTAATACCATAGTAACAGAAATATTTCCGGTAAAATTACTTCCTCCCGGAAAAAAAGGAACTAATCCAATCATATTATTTATCCAAATAAAGAAAAATAACGTTAATAGATATGGTACGAATTTATGAGCCTTTTCTTTCCCAATTTGATCTACAATTATATCATCTTTAATAAACAATATAATAGGTTCAAAAAATGATTGTACACCATGCGGACGCTTGGGTGATCCATTATACCTTTTGGCTATATATATAAATAACCCTAAAAGTATTAAAATTGACATCCACATTGACCAAACATTTTTAGTCAATGAAAAATCCCATGGCTTTGAATTAATAACATGCCCGTTTTCATCTTCATCAACATGCCCCTGCGCATCAGTATTATAAATAACACCATGATGATAAAGAAAATAACTTCCTTTATCTTCTGCTATTTTAGTATGATGATCAAAACGTGAATATAAAAAGAAATGAAATTTACCTTCACTTATTAATATAACAGGAAGTGGAATTTCTATTTCTGTTTTGTGTTCTCCTTCCCCCCATGAAATAATATGCCAAACATGAGCATTTGAGATATGATGTTCAATAACCTCAGTTGGATCAAATTTTTCAATAACATTTGCGTCTTCTGTTTTGTCTTCTGAAATATTAGAAGCTGCCAATGGCAACAAAGAAACAAAAGCTAATACTAGAATTCCTAATACACGTTTCATAAAAATAAAATCAACTTCATTTTTGGATATAACCAACTATTTTTTTTGTTGAATATGCCAAATGTATAAAATAATTGGTCATAAACACGATGATCACATGATGTTCATGGTCATCTGAAAACTCAACTAAAAGAAGAATAAATAATGCAGCAGCAACTATTTTAATTCCAATAAATGCTAACAAAACAACAAACACAAAATCCGGAATTTTTTCCACTAACACTTTAGTAGTTAAAATTAAACCTCCGAATAAAATAATACAAAACCCCTGAACATAATTAACTTCACTAAACAAATTTTCATGAAAATTTTTAGCTAAAAGAAAATTAAATCCGTAAACAATTAATGCAAAACTTACAAATTTCCTTATTTCATTGAGCAATTGCTTGTCAATCATCTATTGCTTTTTTGAATTTATTGTTGGTTGCTTATTATCTGTTTTACCCCCCATCTCACATTTACCTGTAAATATTGCACCTGGTTCAATCGTTAATTTTGCAGTAATAATATCACCTAATACTTTTGAAGAAGCTTTTAAAGACAATAATTCACTTACCAGAACTTTTCCTTCTACTCCACCAGAAACTTCTGAATTTTCACAATTAATCTCTCCTTTAACCTTTCCATTTGGACCTATTACAACTTTTCCTTTCGAAAGTATATTACCTTCTATCTCACCATCAATTCTAATATCTCCATTGGTTTCAATATTACCAGATATTTTTGTTCCTGAACCAATCATATTTGGTAACTTATTTTCAGGTTCGTATGATTTAGCCATCTTTTAAATTATTTATCTATTACGATTAAAATTATTTGAAGTTTCAAAGAAAACAAAAAATATAAACAAATCTAATTTAGCTGAATTCCTTAATAAAAACAAAGTTTAGAAATCCTACACTAAAAATTCTTTTATTTTCTTTAACTGTATTTCCTTATTTACTTGTCTCAAATTTTTAGCAGTGTTTGTATAATACACATGCTTAGATATAAATTCATATTGTTTCTTATTCCATTCCCGCTGAGTCATCTTACCATTAAAATGACATACTTCTTCCCAGAGTTTTTCTGATAATGGAATAAAATCAGCTCGACCTAAATAATCCAAGTCTGCATCTTTGATGATTTTTTCCATTAATAATTTAGGTTGTACACTCATCTCTGTTGCCATTATTAATTGATTAATTGCTTCAATTTCACTTTTAGTAAAATTATATTTGGGCAAAATTTCACGGGCAATGCGAGCACTTTGAACTTCATGCTTATTTGCATTCACCATATAACCAGTATCATGAAATAAAGCAGCTGTTTTAACAAGTAATAATTCTTTACTATTTAATCCCTCAGCTCTACCAATAACTTCAACTTGCGTACAAACATCTATAGTATGTTTAACATTATGATATTTTAAAGAAGATGGTAATTCTTGCTTAAGTTGAGTTAATACCATATCCTCTAAATCATTATATCTAATCCACTGTAGTTTAGTCTTAAAATCTTCATTAGGAACAATCCCTTCATCATCAGAAGAAAGGTGAGGAACTATCCCAGTCACAAAATACATATCCGTTTCCCCTTTATATTTTATAGGCATTTTGCCTCTATACTCACAAGTAAAAAAATCTTTTATTAAATGATAAGTTATACCTGACACATTAATTTTTCCTGCAACTCCAGAAGATTCCATTCGGCTTGCAATATTAACAGTATCTCCCCAAATATCAAAAGAAAGTTTCTTTCTTCCTATTACTCCTGAAATTACAGGACCAGTATGAATACCAATTCTTAATTGCCAAAACTCATCAGCTTTAACACGAGAACTATGTTTAGATTTTTGCATATAGTTCTGCATTTCAAGGGCTGCAAGTATAACCTCTACTGGATTTGTACTGTTCTTTTCAGGAAGACCTCCTGCACACATATAAGCATCCCCTATTGTTTTTATTTTTTCAATTTGATGTTTTTCTGCAACTTCATCAAAATATACGAAAAAACGATCTAACTCATCTATTAGGGTTTCTGGATTTAGATGCTCTACAATCTTTGTAAATCCTTGTATATCTGCAAATAACACTGTAGCTTTTTCATATTTAACAGTAGCTTTATGAGTTAACTTTCTACTTTCCTCATCTATCGTATCTACCTTAGGTTTTAAATACTTACTAAATAAAGGAGCGATAGAATCTTGATGCCAATCATTTACTTTCTTATTTAGAAAATCAACTACTCCTATCTTAATAACGATAAAGAAAACAATTACAAAAATAATAAGAATTAAACTAGATAATAAATATCTATTTTCTCCTCCATGAACAATGATTTGTATAGAGTTAAGTTTATTATTAGTTTGAACTACAAACGAATACTCACCCTTATCTAAGTTATAATAACTACAACTATTTTTATAAGTCCAATGTTTTGGAGCATCCTCATATCCTTTTAGGTAATATTTATATTTCTCCTTATTCTCAGAATTATTAAAAAAATCAAATTCAATAAAATCATCTTCCTGCATATCCACAGTTATTTTATCAGAATTTGAAACATTATATAAAGTATCTCCTGAAACAATAATATGTTGAATTAGACCTTGGTTATCTATAGATTTATTTGAAGCAGTAACAATTCTACACATAAATAATACTTGGCCTATAAATATAAATAAACCAATCTTATAAAAGTATAAATCGCTCTTTTTACCTACCACCAAAATTTTGTTTTTTATATTTAATTATTGATTTTATATCAAAAGTAGTATATTTATTTCGCAAAATGAACCTATGTTTTTTAAATAGTTTATATGGAAAATTCTGAAAGGACAATACTTGTACCATATGATTTTACTGAAATTGCAATGTATGCAGTAGAACATGCCATTGATTTTTCAAAAGGTAAAGATATTGGAATTACTTTATTAAATATTGCAAAAAAAGATAGTGAGATAGAAAATCTTACAGAAAAACTTTCCAACGAGGCCAATAAAATTGAAAAAAAATTAGGAGTTAAACCTAATATTATTGTCAAGGAAGGAACTATTTTTAAAACTATCAATCAAGTAGTTGAAGAAATAGATGCAATACTTGTTGTAATGGGTACTCATGGGATTAAAGGACTTCAAAAACTAACTGGAAGCTGGGCTCTTAAAGTAATTGTGGGCTCAAAAATTCCATATTTTGTTGTACAGGATTCTCCGTCAAATTCTTCTGTAAGAAAAATGGTTTTTCCTGTTGACTTTAGAACAGAGAATAAAGAAAAGTTACATTGGGCTGAATTTATCTCTAAATTTTTAAATACTAAAATTTACCTATTTAGTACTTCTACAAAAGATGGAGCTCTTGAGCCAAGAACTAAAGCAAATTTAGTTTTTTGTAAGAATTTTTTAACTGAAAAAGGTATAGAATATGAATTAAGTCTTTCTGAAGGTGGAGGGTCTTTTTCTCAAGAAACCATTAATTTTGCTAAAAAAATTGATGCTAGTGGTATCATAATTATGACAACAAGGGATATTGCATTCCATGATTATGTACTTGGTGCTAATGAACAACAAATTATTGCAAATGATTCAAAAGTACCAGTTTTAGTAATTAATCCTCGTACTGACTTAATGAAATATGGTTACGGAGGTTTTGGTTGATTAGATAATAATAAAAATATATAGTAATTAAACAACGACCTAAGGTCGTTGTTTTTTTTTAGTCATAAATAATTTAATAAAAAAATTTACGTTTATTTTTTAAACAATCAACATATATGGAATTACTTTTTGCTACTAACAACTTAAATAAACTTACTGAACTACAAAAAATTGTAAGTGATTCTATCATTCTTAAAAGCCTATCTGATATAAATTGCAAGGAAGAAATACCTGAAACAGGAAATACACTAGAGGCCAACGCCTTACAAAAATCATCCTATATATATGATAAATATAAAATAAACTGCTTTTCTGATGATACAGGATTGGAAATTGAAGCTTTAAATGGGGCACCTGGTGTATATAGTGCAAGATATGCAGGTGAAGATAAAGATGCAAAGAAAAATATGTCTCGTGTTCTTGAACAAATGAAAGACATGCAAAATAGGAAGGCTAGATTTAGAACAGTAATTTCACTAATTATAGATGGTGAAGAGTTTCAATTTGAAGGAATAGTAAATGGTAATATAGAAAAATATGAATCTGGAAATGAAGGGTTTGGTTACGACCCAATATTTACTCCTGATGGTTATTCTCAAACTTTTGCAGAACTGGATCTAAGCGAAAAAAATAAAATTAGTCATCGAGGTAAGGCCGTTAAAAAACTAGTGAAATTTCTTAACACTAAATATTCAAAAAATAAATAACTTATTAATTATTATAATACTAACAACTCCTACTAATTAATGATTGTAAATATGAGATATATACTTTTTTGTTGTTTAACTATCTTTATTTCACTTAAATCTTTTTCTCAAGTTTCTGTAGGAGGTTGGCAAGAGTATTTAAGTTTTTCAAATGTACATAGCATAGACAAAATAGATAATATCATATATGCTGCAACAGATATAGGTATATATACTTACGATACGGAAGAGTATATTATTCAAAAATATACAAAAGTTAATGGATTAAGTGATGTAGATATTTCTACTATTAAAAAGATACCTAACTCAAATAAACTTTTTATTGGTTATGAAAATGGGAACATCGATATCTTTGAAAATGGGAATATTGACAATATTCCTGATCTAAAAATAAAGTCGTTTTCGTATAGTAAAACAATTAATACGGTTGATTTTTTTAATAACCTGGCATATTGTGCAACCGATTTTGGAATTCTTGTAGTAGACTATAATAAACTTGAAATTTCTGACCTCTATTATATTGGAGAGGATGCCACAGCTATAACTGTAAACCAAATTGCACACACATCCGATTCAATTTTTGCAGCCACAGAATCTGGATTAAGAAAAGCCTCTATCAACAGTAACGCTCTGTCATTTTACGAAACTTGGGAATATATTTCTGATTTTGAAAATGAATTTAGTGGAGTAATACCTGTTAACGATGGAATTATAACTACAAGAATTAACAATAACACTTATGAAACCTACTTTTATTCAAGTGATAATTGGAATATGTTATATTCTTCAAATAGTTCTTCAACACTACAGAACTTCACAGATAACTTTGCCATAATACAGGAAAACAAAATTGAAATATTCTATAACAATTTAAACCTGCAAAATACAATCTCTGAATATCAAGTTGAAGATAAAAGTTTGAGCATACAATGCTCAAGTATACACATTGATAATGATGAAATAATTTGGATTGGAGATAGTAAGAATGGTTTAATTAAGAAAGATGAAAATAACGACCTACAAATATTACCTGATGGCCCCCAATCCAATACAAGTTTTAAAATTGTAGCCACTTCAGAATCATTTTGGACAACAACTGGTAACTATGAATATACTAATAAAATTCCTGCCGAAGTTTCTATTTTAAGAGATGGAGAATGGATAAATCTAACTAGTGAAACTGATCCATTATTCTCAAATTACAACAATATTTGTGATATTGTTGTAGATCCAAAAAATAATTATCATGCCTATTTAGCCAGTTGCAACAACGGCATATTAGAACTTGAAAATGACAATGTTATATACCAGTATAATGACCAAAATAGTGGATTGCAAAAAGTATGGATTTGGGAACTTGTGGCATCAATTGTACTTGATGATGATGGCAATTTATACGCAAACAATCAAGAAGTAACATATCCTATTGTTGTAAAACCATATGATGTTACTGATGAAAAATCAGAATGGATACAATATGATTATTTACCTTACGATGACCCAGGAGAACAAACTTGGTTAAGAAAAATGATATATACAAGTTGGGGTGATATTTGGGCAATAGCTGTAGCCGATCCATATGGTTTATTTGTAATGGATCCAAATGGCACTCCTTATGATACAACTGATGATACCTATAGGGGACCTGCAAATACAAGAAGTAATACTTTTGTAGATGATAGATACTCAAATATTGCAGTATGGGATGAAGATGGAGAAAGTATCTCATCTACTTTACAATGCTTAGCTGAAGATAAAAACGGATATATATGGATAGGTACTGACGAAGGACCTATTGTTTACTATAGGCCTCAAACAATTTTTGATGAAGAATATCCACAAGCTTCTAAAATTCTTGTACCAAGAAATGATGGTACCGGACTGGCTGATTATTTACTTGAAAATGAAAATATTTCAACAATTGTAGTAGATGGTGCTAATAGAAAGTGGTTTGGCACTCAAAATGGAGTCTATCTGATATCTGAAGATGGAACCGAAACGATTAATCATTTTACTACCGAAAATAGCCCTTTAATTTCAAATTCAATTAATAGTATTTCTATAAATCCAGAAAGTGGGGAAGTTTTTATTGCAACAGACAAAGGTATTGTATCCTATTTAGGTACAGCTACCGAAGGAAAAGAATCATACAATTCAGTTACAGCATTCCCTAATCCTGTTAAACCTGGTTACGAAGGGGTAATAACAATTACTGGATTAATAGAAAACTCAACTACAACAATTACGGATATCAGTGGAAAATTAGTGTACCAGTCTATTTCAACAGGAGGGCAACTCGTATGGAATGGTAGAAATATAAATAATAAAAAAGTTTCAAGTGGAATATATTTAGTATTTGCAACTAACGAAGATGGTGATAAATCTTTAGCAACTAAAATTATGATCGTTAGGTAACATAACACATTTTTATTTTACATTTAAGCAGATTACTTTTGTGATAAACAAATCTTAAATACACTCAATGCTTAAACGAATCATAACTATTACAATATGCACTATATTAGCTGGTGTATTAATATACGCTTACTTTTTTCTACACGATTATAAAAACTATAAAAACAACAATGCAATAAAAGGAATCCCTACAGATGTAGCTTTTATTTTACGTATCGACGAACCCAATAATATTATAAAGATATTCAATAATAAAATTGAATATAAAAATGAATTACAAAACTTTAGCTGGTTTCAACTATTCCATAATACTATTTGCAAATTAGATAGTTCCCATTTTTTTAAAAATGACATTTTTAAAAACCTAAAAAACAAACCTTTAACAATATCATTTCATCAGGAAGGCAAAAATACCATTAGTCCCCTTTTTATTTATGAGGTTGATAATAAAGCAGAAAAAAAACAGTTTACTACATTTTTATTAGATAACACCCCAAATAATTGGTCAATTAATGAACGGAAGTATAATTCAAACTCTATCTTCAAAATTAAAGACAATAAGGAAAATTTTGAAATTTATGTATGCTTTGAAAATGGACTCCTTCTAATATGTCCATCATCAATAATAATTGAAAAATCTATAAGACAATTAGATACAGATTACTCTTTAGAAGAAGAAGATACGTTTACTAAACTATATAAAACAGCTAGTGATAATAGTGACATTAATTTATTTATCAATTTCAAAAATACATCAGAATTATTAAATAACCTATTCAAAAATGATATAAAAAATCATCTTTCATTTATTAATATGGTAGGTAATTGGGCAGAACTTGATATAAATATTAATAAAGGTTTACTTAGCACAAATGGTTTTATACATCCTTCCAAAAATCAAGAAAAGCTTCATATTCTATTAAAAGGAATGGATCCTTCATCTCCCAAAATTAGTAAATGCATTCCTGCTAACACTTCATTTTATCTAAGTTATAATATTGATGAAAGTGATGTATTATTAAAGAATTTAAACATTTATCTTAAATCAACTGGTGAACTATCAAACTTTAATGATAAACTACAATCTCTTTCAGGCACTATAACCTTTGAAGAATATAAAGAAATGATATTTGACTTTCTTGAAGATGAATTCGCAATGGTTTATACCTCTAACACGTCATCTGATGCAGACGAAGGAAAGTATCTTATTATTGAAACAAAAAGTAAATCAAAAACTATTAAAACTCTAGCTCAAATAAATAAAAAAAATCTTGAGCCTATATTCAAATATAATCTGGATAAGGAAACGAGTTTCCCCATTTACAAATCTAATGGACTAGAAGGAATACAGATAATTTACAATCAATTTATGCCAAAACCACCTTCAAAATTCTTTTCTTTTATAGATAATTATCTAATATTTGCAAATACAATAAATTCTCTTAAATCTATCATTTATGCAAATGAACTTAAGAAAACACTTTATCATAGTAAGTATTTTCAAGAGTTTAGTGAAAATTTCCCCTATAAAGAGAATGTATTCATGTATTGCGATATTTCAAAGATATCATCCTTACTCCCAAATAAATCAAGCAATAGCCTTCTAAACCCTAACAAAGAACAAAAAGAGGCATTATCTAAATTTTATGGAATTGGTATTCAAATTACTAATGCTAATAATTTATTATACAACAACTCAAATATTGAATATTTACCGGTAAGAGAAAAGGAACCAAGAACAATATGGCAAAGTGGTTTGGATAGTACAATATTTTCAAAACCAGAATTAGTTATAAATCACTATACTAAAGAAAAAGAAATATTAGTACAGGATAAATCAAATATCTTATATCTGATTGCTAAAAATGGCAAAATATTGTGGCAGAAAAAGCTTGATAATCCAATATTAAGTGAGATATACCAAATTGATTATTTCAAAAATAATAAACTGCAATATTTATTTAATACAAAAGATAGAATTTATCTATTAGATAGAAACGGTAATCATGTAGAAAAATATCCAATAAATTTTAGTCATGAAGCAACCAATGGGATAGCTCTATTTGATTATGAAAACAACAGAAATTATAGAATTTTTGTTGCATGTAATAATAAAGAAACCTATGTTTTTGATAAATCAGGTAAACAAATAAATGGTTGGAAGGCAAATTCAACTGAAGGTATTGTTTCAAACCCAATACAACACTTTAGAATTAACAATAAAGATTATATCATATTTTCTGATGATAAACGAAACTATATTTTAAATAGAAGAGGTAGAGAGAGAGTAAGTATTAAAAATGACTTTACCCGAAATAAAAACAGTCTGTTTTATAAATATAATAATAATGCGATTATCACTACAGACAAAATGGGTAATGCTAAAATTATCAACTTAGAGAGCGGTAATACTTCATCTATAGAATTAATTGACTCTGATGAAGAACATTACTTTATTTCAAGTAATATAACAGATAAACATGGTAATGAATTAATAATTCTTACTCATGATCATCTCAACTTATATACAAATAAGGGTGATAATATCTTTTCAAAAGAAATCGTAGGTAATATTTCACTTGTTGCAGATATATATCAATTCTCTTCAAAAGACAAAAAAATAGGTGTATATGATGAAGAAAATCAAAAGATATACCTATTCAACAATAATGGTAATTTATATAAAAACTTCCCATTAAAAGGTAAATCAAGATTTAGCATAGGTTTTTTAAGCTCATCTAGTAGTCAATTTAACCTTATTGTAGGAGGAGATAATAATTACCTTTATAATTATCGAATTGAATAATAAAATAGATGGACATGGACAAAGTTAGGATTGGAGTACTTGGTGTATCAAATCATTTCTTAAAACGCATTATTTTACCTTTAAATAATATCCCTAATGGAAACATATATGGTATTGCTTCCAGAAGCGAAGAGAAATCAAAACAATTTGCAGAACAATTTAATATCCCAAAATATTACTCCTCATATGAGGCGCTACTTAATGATAAAGAAATTGATGCTGTTTATATTCCTTTACCTAATCACATACATTTAAAATGGATTAAAGAGGCTGCTAAAAAAGGGAAGCACATATTATGTGAAAAACCAATTACATTAAATGAAATACAAGCAAAAGAAGCATTAAAGCATGCTAATGAAAACAATGTATTATTACATGAAGCATTTATGTATAAATACCACCCGCAGTGGATTCATGCTTTAAATATTATTAAAACAAATCAACTTGGGGATATTAAATATATTCACACATCTTTTGCATATAATAACCCAAATCCTAATAATATTAGAAATATCAAGGAATTTGGAGGTGGGGCTATTATGGATATAGGTTGTTACGCAATATCCCTATCTAGATTCCTAGTACAAAAAGAACCAACTCAAGTGATGTCTCTTATGCAACATCATGACAAATTTAATACCGATACTTTATCAACAGGCATATTAGATTTCGAAGGTATCCATTCTGTTTTTACTGTATCAACACTTACTGAAGCCAACCAATCTGTAGAAATTATTGCAACAGGTGGAATGATAAAAATTAATATTCCATTTAATTCATATGTAGATACAAAATCAAAAATTACTATTTCAACTTCACAAGGGTCAAGAGATATTGAATTTGAGATATGTGATCAATATGGATTAATGTTTGAATCTTTCTGCAACAAAGTATTACAAAATAATACCGACAACAGTTATTTTCAAGATGCAATCAATAATATGAGGGTAATTGATGCTCTTTTTAATTCATGTGATAATAGATCTTGGGTACAGATATAAAAAAAGCGGTGTAGAAACACCGCTTTATATATCATATATACGTAATCTACATTGAACTTATTTCCGCAGCAGAATATTGTTTTACAAGAGACATAACACCTTTTGCACATCCTTCTGCTCCTCCTTTAAACGAGAAAACCAGACTATAAACTTTAGTTTTTAAACATAAAAATTCAAATGCACTATACATCTTACCCGCTTCAAAATTACTAACCAAAAGTTTATCACCATCATATAGTTGCATAATTACTTTTTCAGCATTACCTAACGAATTAACAGCATTAAACTTATACTGACTACGGCTATTTAAAATAACACTAAATTTTACATAACCAGTTTTTGTATTTTTCTTTTCTTGTTTAAGATCAATTGTAAAATCCTTCATGTATTGAGTATCACCCATTTCTTTTAGAGCTTGCTTAAGCAAATCATCACCACATTGGGCATTGCTATTAACAGCAAACAACGAAACGAACAATATTGATAATATTAAGATCTTCTTCATATTCGTATAATTTTATTTCTTAATAAAACTGTAAACAAAGATAATTTTTTAATTGAAATTATCTATGATACAATAAAATCTCTAAGATTTTTAATTTCACCAACTATTGAATCAATTTGCTCCGGAGTAATTTCAACATGACTAATTTCATCCTGAACAATAATCAAAGTACCATTCTTTTCAATCCTTTTTGGTTCTCCAAATTCTGTGGTAATTTTAACATCAGCATAAGCTTGCTTAATTTGCTCCATGCGTGTTACCATTTCAGCAAAGTTAGGATCATTACTAAAGTTATTTAATATGATCAAAAGAATATCGATAATATCTTTTTGCTCACCAATTCTATTAATTAGCTCCTCATTTTTTGTAGCTTGAATAACATTTCCTGCAATGTATAAACCTTCAATCCAAGCACCAGTAACTATTAAAGTACTAACATTGCTTCTTTTTTGTTCACGCAAATATGAATCCATTTTATTGAAACTATTAACAGATATTTCCATTAATGAATCCAGGTTATTACTATTTGTTGCTAATTGTTTTAACGAATTAAAATCAAAAAACTGCCCTACTTTTATACCTTCAGATAGTTCTTTAATAGCTAACAAATAAGATACTACTATAGTATTTTTATCAAAGGTATTTATATATCCTAAATCAGCACTTAACACACCTAAATTTAAAGCTCTTTTAAAGCTTGTGTTATAATCCTTAATTTTTTCAGGTTTATTCAATATTTTTTGTGAAAAATCTACTCCTGATTTTTTTATTAAAGCAGCCATTTCAACTGGTGATGAAATATTTTGAATAACATCTCCAATAATTTCTTCAGATAACTCTAATGGCGCATCACTTGTTAGGGCAGAATCAGCAATTGTAAAATCATCTGAATCAGCTTTCTTTTGTCCAGAATTACCAGAACAAGCAGAAAACATTACAATTCCGCTCAATATAGCCGTAGTGTACAATAATTTCTTTAACATGATAGGTTTATTTTAAATTTCAAAATAATTAGGTTATACTGAAAACCTTATAAAAAGGTTACTTTTTACGGTATTTTAATTCTTCAAAAGCTTTAAATGATTTACGTAATAAATCATAATATAGTACAATATATAATAATATGGTAAATACCCACACCATAGAAATATTAAACCACAAAGTTTCAAAAAACTTTCCTCCAAAGTGCTTTTGGGGAGCAAAAAAGTGAGCCCTGAAATCTAATGCAAAAGAAGGTTCCGGCAATAGATAAATAGGATCAACATTTTGAATTAGTTTATCTCCGTCTCTTAGTATCTTATTTTTTTCAAATACTTTTCTTACAATATCTGAAATACTTTCATTTACGTAAATATCCTTTAAATTATTATACTTATCCCTACCATAATTGGACATAGCATAATTAATCATTTTTTCTTTTTTATTTGTAGCTGTAACAAATCGATTAGAATAGGATTCTTTTAGTTCTTCAAAATATTTTGCTAATTCCTCATAAACTGAGATATCAAAACTATTTATAGTTAACTTATCAACCTTTGAAAATTGAACTTCACTAACCCGCATATTCTCTTTTCCAACCTCATTTTTAAGCAACGCCAAATCACTAATAAAATGATCTTCATCACCATCAGAATGCGTGGTATTTGATATATACTTTTTACAATCTTCTAATATATCCTGTAACTCCTGGATATAATATACAACTTTAAAATCAGTTGAACTTTCCTCCTGTTCTACATCAAAGAAAACCTTTCTAAATTTATTGTTTTTATACTGCTCAACAATTAATCCTTCATAAACCCAACGAGAAGGCATAAATTCAGCAATTAATGGAACTTTATCTGCACTAGATATATCTCTGTTGAGTTTATCAAATGTAAACATAGCTCCACCTAATACCATTTGAGGGATCATTACCAATGGTATTAATATATAAATAGTAACAATAGAATTAAAAGATGCAGACAATATTAATCCTAAAATATTAGCAAACGCTGATACTGAAAATAAAGCTAACCAAAACTCAAAATACATATCCTTAATTCCTAAAATTGTATTTGCAACTCCTACAAATAATCCCATCTGTATAGCAGAAATAGTAAATAGAATTAAGACCTTAGAAATTAAGTAGCTTGATCGCGATAGATTTAAAAACGCTTCTCTTTTAAGTATTTTAGCATCCTTAAATATCTCCTCAGCACTAACAATCAAACCGAAAAATAAAGAAACAACAATCCCCATAAAAATATATGGTGCAATGTTTTCATTATCTCTAAATATATAAACATTCGAATCAGGATCTACAATATACCTTATTAAAAACGAAAGTATAAGTCCTAATATTGGCGCTTCTAAAATATTTAATAATATATACTGTTTATTCGAAATTTTAGAAAAGAAATCTCTTAGGGTATATATTTTAAACTGACTAAGCCATGGAGGAATATTTAATGACCTAGGTGGAGCAGATTCAACATCTTTTACTTCTGGAATTTCAATATTTTTTATATAATGCTCATTCCACTCTGGGGGACTTGTTTTTCTTTTATTGGTATAATTCCCATATTCATCAATAACATTAGCGTCAATGATATTAAATACTAATTCCGGATTTAGGTTACCACATTGAGGACATTCCCCCTGATCACTATTTATTTGGGCATCTAACCTTTTAAAATAAATTAATGACTCACTAGGATTACCATAATAGACAGGATAACCACCTGTGTCCAGAATAAACATTTTATCAAACATTTTATAAATGTCTGAAGATGGTTGATGGATAACCACAAAGATTAATTTCCCCTTTAATGTTAATTCACGCAAAAGATTCATTACATTTTCAGAATCTCTTGAAGAAAGCCCAGAAGTTGGTTCATCAACAAATAATATAGATGGCTCTCTAATAAGCTCTAGTGCAATATTAAGTCTCTTCCGCTGGCCTCCACTAATCATTTTATTAAGAGGAGAACCTACTTTTAAATTTCTTCTCTCAAATAAACCAAGACTTTGTAAAGTATCATTAACTAATTGGGTTAATTCTTCTTCTGTTTTATCCTTAAAACAGAGTTTTGCATTATAATATAGATTTTCAAATACAGTTAATTCCTCTATTAGCAGATCATCCTGAGGAATTAATCCAATTACACCTTCAACCTTATCTGTCTCCTCATGTAAATTTAAACCATTAATTCTAACTTCACCAGAACTAGGATTTTCAATACCTGATAACACATTTAGCAAAGTGGTTTTACCAGCACCACTAGCACCCATAATACCAACTAATCTACCATGTTCTTCGGCTAAATTTACATCCCTTAAACCAATACCTCCATTTTTAAACTGGAAACCTAAATTCTCAACCACATATGAAATTTTAGGTGTGGATGCATCTGTCATAAAATGACTAACTACATCAGTATAATAAATAGGTGCTCTGGCTGGCAGTTTTAAAAAACTCCCTTTAGGAAAAAGATATATTCTTCTGTTAGATAATAATAAACCATTTAAAAAGATGTCCTGATCTCCAGTATATCTTAAAAAATATAAATCGGCGCTTTTAACCCTTAAGATTAAAATATTGCCTTGTAATTTATGAGCTTGAATATGTTCTCTTTTATCTCCATCATTCTCACTTGAATTGATCGTTAATAGATTTTCATAATCAAGTTTTTTCAGATCATCATTTACAACAAATGCTTCAATACTTCTTTTTTCTTCTTCTGAAAATTTAAATACATCAGCTGCGGTATTAATGATGGCCATTCTTTGGTCTGTAAACTTACGATCGGCATTCACCAATTCGTACATACGTACCAAAACAACAACTTTCTGTTCTTTATTAAGTTGTTTATTAATTTTTTTGCAGATTCCTATTATTCTAACAGAATCCTTCATAGAGATAAGTTGAACCTTACCATCTTTATTTGCATTACTTCTTTTATCTTTAGAGTGCTTCTGAAATAAAGCAAAATACTCATCAACAGCCTCTGAAGTCAATTGCTGAGTTAAAAAGTTTTTAACAAATTCTATTTCGCTTTCCTGCACTCCGTCATCTTGTTTGGCAATTAATCCAAACAATTGCATCAGTGCTTTTAATATTTCTTCACTCATAAGATCTTATTTGCAATATAATATACTTTTAGTCAGTATAAGCTTCGTATTCAAAAGGTATTTCAACAATATCAGCATATTCCTCACCTGCTTCAAGCATATCTTCTTCTTCTTCATGGTAATGCCACTTAATTTTTACATTATGACCATTTTCTACTATTTCTTCAAATTTTAATAAAATATCCAAAATAATTTTAGAAGATGCAGTATTAAAATACTCTAACTTAAAATTAAATTCAGTTTGTTCATTTGGACCCTCTGAATAACCATCTATCCAGTTCATAATAGGTTCATAGAACATATTTACATCTTCTGGTAATGATCTCCCAGAAATTTCGAACTTATTATTTTCTTTATCTAGAATTACATTAGGAGTATCATCGGTTCCCTGAATATTGATAACTTCCATGATTTTTTTTATTTAAGTTTATTTTTTAATAATTTCTTTTAATTGTCGATGTCAAGATAAAAAATGATACATCATCATTAATCTTCTTAAACTGATATGTAAGAACACTTCCGGTCTTTTTTGCAATATCAATAAGACCTAATCCTGCTCCTCCTTTATCTGAAATTCTTCCATCACGCATTTGTGTTTTATATAATTCAGACAATCCTTTTTTATCTAGTGAATTAACCTGTTCTAAATTTTCTGTAAGTCCAGGTACTTTTTCATTCTTAATAACATTACCTGTAATAATATTATATGAATCATCACCTCTACTAACCATAACTATTCCTCGTCTCTCGTTTTCATCTTCATTAGTAAGAGAATCAGCATGTTTACTAATATTTTGTAAACATTCTACCATAACGTTAAAAACCTTGCGCTGAACAGCATTTGATTCTTCACTTTTGGCTAAACTTTTCTCAGTTAATGAAGTAAAAGTTTTTGTAATCTCCTGAGTTACTTCCCCTTCGTAAACCAAGCTAATTTCATTAGTTTTCATAGTCTGATATAGCTGATAAGCAAAATCAAGAAAACTATGACTATCTTGAGAATTTTCCATTGCAAATAATTATTTAGTTTGTATATCTTTACAATTCAATACCTATTAATAAAACATCATCTACTTGTTTTTCCTCTCCCATCCAATCATAGAAATCGGAAGAAAAATGACGAGCAAAATGAGCCATTGTATGATCTGGACTTTCAACTAAAGCTTCCCTAATTCGTTTCGATTGATATTTTTTTCTTTTCTCTCCTCCCAACTGATCTGGAAGTCCATCAGAAAATATAAATATCTTATCACCATCTTCATATGGAATCTCATGATTTTCAAAATCCTTTTCCTTCTTTTTCAGAAGAGGTTTACCTCCGATACCCTTTCGGGTACCTTTATATTCTGTTAATTCTCCTTTTCGTAGCAAATATAATGGATTATGGGCACCTGCATATTGTATTATCTTTTTTTCTTTATCAATTTTACACAAGGCAAGGTCCATGCCATCTCTTCCATTATTACCTTCATCATTTTGTTTTAATGTTGTTCGAACTCCTTGATGTAATAACTCAAGTATATTTGCAGCATCAAAACCATTATCAATATTTACAATATTATTAAGTAAAAAGTATCCTATAAATGACAATAAGGCTCCAGGAACTCCATGACCAGTACAATCTACGGCTGCCACATAAAAAGTTTCATCTTTTTTAACAAACCATGGAAAATCTCCACTAACCACATCTTTTGGACGATAAAAAATAAAAGACCTAGGAAAATGTTTTTGTATAAAATTTGTGTCTGGTAATATAGATGTCTGGATTCTTTGTGCGTAATTAATACTATCAGAGATTTTCTTATTCTTTTCTTTAATTTCTTGTTCAATCTTTTTGACCTCTGTCATATCATGCGCTACAAACAATACGGATTCTAAAACTTTTTCCTCATTTAATTCAGGAATAGCTTTAATTTGCATTATCTGTGTTTCCTCCCCAGAATCTAATTCTATTTCTTCATTAATCTGACTACTATCCTTTTTAATCTGTAACAACACATCATTAACAAATGCAATAAATCTTTCATCAATATATAATTCTGATATCCGCTTTTTTGTAATTTCATTTATAGGTAAACCTATAAATCCAGCTACAGCAGGATTAGCATATACTATCTTACCAGATGTATTTATACGAAGAATCATATCAGGAGAATTTTCAGAAAGAGACTGCATTCTACTCTTCATACGTTCTTCTTTTTCTGCTCTAATTCTCTCTGTTATATCTTGAGTATTAAAAATAATACCTTTAATAGCTGGATCATGAAGTAAGTTCTTTCCTTTGGTTTCGAGGAACAACTTTTCTCCATTTTTCTTCAAATACGCATATTGCGCTACGCTTTCTCCACCTGGTGTTTGTTTTAAATACGAAAATAAATTATTTATTGTTTTATATCCCCTTGGTGTCATCATTTCAGGATCCATTCCAATAATATCATCTTCGTCACTATACCCTAAAATTCTTTTTACAGATGGACTCTCAAAAACTAAACTTTGATTTTCATTATAGATAGATATAAACTCTGATGCATTAGTTAATAAAGCCACAAGTCGTTTCTGACCATTCTCTACTTCTTGAATTTTTGACTCCAATAACTCATTGGAAGTTTCCAAATCCTCCTGAGCTATCATCATTTCGCGAGCGTTCTCCTTAAGCTTTTCTTCATTTTGCTTTAGAGTCACAGTCATTTCTTGCGACTCTTTAAGCAAATACTCTGTTTTAGCATTAATCTTTTGTGCGTAGATGGTCCTACCAATCATAGAACTCAACTCTTCGGCAAAACTCAACTTATATGTAGGTATATGATCGTAGAAAAACCCTAACTCTACAATACCTTGTAATTCTTCCTCTTGCATTAAAGGCAGAATTATTAAACTTTTTGGTTTTTTATCTCCTAAAATTCCTGACGTAACCGTAAAATAATCATCTGGTATTTCAGTACGATATATCATTGCTTTTTCAAAAGCTACCTGACCGACTAAACCTCTTCCTATTTCGCATTCATGATTGATAAACCGTTGCCTGTTATAAGCATATGTAGCAATATTAACTAATTTATTATTTTCTAAAATATAAAATGCACCTTGTACACCATCTGAATAACCAATGATACCTTTAAGCAATTCAATTGCTAATTGGTCAATATTTCTGTAGGTTCTGAGAATATCATTGACTAACTCCTTACCTTTAGTAATCCATCGTTGCTCTTCTTCTTTATTATTTGTTTCTAATAAATTTTTAGCCAAGCTTACTAAAGTTGATGAATGTCCATTTTTATACTTAAAAACAGAATTAAAATCGCCCTGACGAATATAATTAGCGATTTGAATATTAGAATCTAAATTCTCTTTTAAAAAATTGATCTCTTTATTCAATTTTTGTTTATTACTTCTATTATAATTATAGAAACCAACTATAATTACAGGAACTCCAATAATAAGAAAATCCACAAACCAAACTAAAAATGATGTATGAATTTTTAATATTGAATTCATAGATAATTCATCTCCAGAAAAATCGATAAATCCAATCCAAACAAATAAATATATTAAAATAATAAATAATGACATAAAGAATCTATCTCTTTCATTTATTGCTGAAAAAGACAGATACTTCCTAATATTTTTAACAAGTTTCTTTATATACATTTCAAAAATTATAAATCTTTTAACTCACTTATACCATTACTTATTTTAAGCCAATGGTTTTCTATATTAATTAACTTAAAAGTAGCTATTTCAATCAACCCAATGGTTTTATCGTTAATAACTATAGGTAATAAATATAAATGTTTTGGTTTTGAAGAACCTGAACAAGATTCTATACTGAAATATTCTTCATCAATATCACTAATTAACATACTCTTTTTACTCCTGATACATTCTCCATTTATTCCACTTTGTTCATCTATTTCCTCAAGAATTTCTTCTTCTTTTAAACCATAAACCCCTTGTACGCTAAATTTAGCTGAAAGTTTTGTCTTAAAGTAACAAACACCAAGTCCTATCTCATAATAATGTGCAATTCTATTTAAAAGAGAAGTAGCCATAATTTTTAAATCACTATTTTTTGCTACAACTTGTGATAGATCTTTTGAAATAATATGAATTTCATCTTGACTTATAGTATCCTTATTATAATCTTTATTTAATTTATCTATTGTTTTTAAGTTTTGGTTAATCTGTTGAAGGTATTCCTCTTCCTTCTGCTTGAAAAATAATTCTTTATTTTCTATTTCTTTTTTATGATTCCTTATTAATCTATCTGTAAAATATACAATTCCAATAAATCCTATAAAAGAGAATAACTCTAAAATGAAGAAATTAGTAGGAATCGATACACTTAAAAAGAAATACTTTAACAATGCAAATAAAAATGCTAAAGCAGCAATAATATATAATATATAAACAGTTTTAATTTTCATTACACGCATATTAAAGTTTATTCAAAAAGTCAATTATTCCTTCAGGTGATAAAATTTCATCAGGAGTGAATAACTGTAATGACGCTTTGGGCATAGTATCAACATCACATGTTACAGGATCTTGAACAATAGTATAACCATTCTTTCTATGTACCTCGAACATACCTTGTGCACCATCTTTATTTGCACCTGTTAAAATAATTCCAATCATCTTTTCTCTAAATGAAGTTGCTGCAGATGAAAATGTATAGTCTATGGATGGACGACTATGATTATTCACTTCTTCTGTAGACAATGATATTGTAGAATCATATTCGACAAATAGATGGTAATTTGAGGGTGCTAAATATACTTTTCCTCCTTCAATTGAATCTTTATCAAAAGGCTCAACAACCTGCAAATTAGATTTTAAATTTAATCCTTCCAATAAACCAGATCTAATATGCTTAAGTCTATGTAAACAAACAATTATGGGATATTTAAAATCAGGTTTAATCTGTGCTAAAATTTTCGAAACAATAGAAAAACTACCAGCCGAACCTCCAATAACAATACCTTTATAATATGTTGCTCTAATTTTATTCATTTATAATAAACTCAAACTTTATAAATTTGCTCATTATGATCATAAAACTCCAATAACTCTTTGTTATTATTACAGATACGTTCTTTAATACCTAATGCTAAGTATCCACCTCTTTTTATATATTTAAGCACCTCATCTTCGGCCTTATTCTGTAACCTGAAATTGTAATAAATCATTCTATTTCTGAATAATACAATATCAACATCTACATCAGGGCCACCATGGAAAAAACTCCTTTTAATAAATTCTACATTTTTATAAAGCGAATTATCAATGTTAAGCACTCCTGATTCTAAAAAAAAGTAATCTTCAAAAGTTGTATTTAACTCTAGCCTTTTAAAGTTTTGCCTACTTACATCAAATGATTTTGAATTAATTTTACCTTCTTTAACCTCCTCAATTATTTTTAAAGATGGAGAACTACAAAATATATTAGTTTTTTCAATTAAATTATCTTCCTTTAAAATTACAAGTAATGACCACAATTCATGTGAAGAAGCTAAATCAGGAATCCAGATATTAATATTATCTGAATCAAATTCTTTTAATATTTTATTTTTTAAAGTTCTCCAAAATGAAGGATCACGAAACATCTCTGTGTCACTTACCTGAAAATAATATAAAAATTCTTCAATGAAATTACCTTTTTTAATCTCTTCAATAAAATCAGATACCGATTTAACATTTAACTGATTAAACAAAAAGGCAAAACGACGACGAAGAAATGATAAAGTATAGTTATATACGTCAAGTTTTAACGCATCTTCCAATACTGGAGTAATTAATCTTATATCATTTAATGAAGGTATAACAGCCATTTTCTATTTATATTTAAATTGAAATGTTGAACTCTTTGTATATACCATCCCATGCTTTATAAATCTGGTTTTGAAAAAACCATGTAAAGCTTCATGGTTACCTAATACCAATACTCCTCCATCAAACAACTTATCAAAAAACTTTTTAATGATTTTCATTTGTAGATCCTGATTAAAATATATTAGCACATTTCTACAATATATAATATCAAACTTTTGATAAAAGGGAATTGTCTCCGTTACTAAATCATGTCTACGAAAAATAACTTTATTTTTAAGAAAATTCTTAAAAGTAAAGTTATCTGAACCTTTATTTATATCACAATAGTATTCAAAATCATTCGCTCCAGGATTTACTTTACGCATTAAATCTTTATAAGCTGCAATATATTGTGCATTATCACTTAAGCTATACTCTGCTTTTTTTGAATTAAGTATAACTTTTTGATTAATATCTGAGGCCACTACTTTAGCCTTATCTATTAGTCCCAATTCATTCAGTAGAATTAAATTTGAATATACTTCCTGGCCAGTAGAACACCCTGCATGCCAAATATTAATTGTTTTTTTACTCTTTAATGAAGGTAATATTTTAGTATATAAGTATTCCCAAGTTTCTGGATTACGGAAAAGTTCTGTTGTATTAACAGTAATTTCATCAACCAAATTCTCAACAAATGTTTCATCAGTTTTTGTCAAATACAATAACTCTTCCATGTTAATTTTATGATCATTCAACACTTTTTCTATTCTTCTTTGAATAGACTTATCTGAATACTCACAAAAATTATATGGTGTATGCTTTTTAAGCTCTTCTAAATACGTTTTAAATGTTAAACTCCCCACAGACTAAATAAATTTTAGAATAACTCTACTTCTACATTTTGAATAAATGCAGTAAAAGACTGATCTTCACCTACCTGAGCCTCTGAAAGTAAAAATAACACAGGAATATCATCTCCAAATTTATTTTTAATAGGTACTTCTTTTCTTTCCCCAATTACTTTTTGTTCTTCAGTAGTTACATATGCTTTAACAAACATGTCATTTTTAGCAGTTTCTCCTGAAAACAACATGGAAACATGCTGTCCAAGAACTTCAGCTCTTTCATATCCCCAAAGTTTCTCTGCTGCTGCATTATAAAACTCTAAGACACCCTCTTTATTTGTTGTAATAATCGCATCTAAAGCTCCTTCAAGAGTTTTTTCATTTCTAATTTTAACAGCTTCAATCTCTTTAAACTGTTCCTTCATTTCATCTCTTGCTTGTTCCAGCATTATTCCAAGTTCATCTTTTGAACGTTTCATCTGATCTTCCATTCTAACTTGATCAGTAACGTCATTTTCTAAACTTAGAATTTTAACAATATCACCATAATTATCAATTACAGGTGTATATGTTGTAAGTAGAAATATTTCTTCTCCTAATTTTGTTCTTCTTCTAACTCTCCCCTTAAAGTTCTTTCTATTTTGTAAGTCAGTTAAAATCTTATTAAGATCTTCAACATCTTCCTGAAAAGAAAATATTTTTAAATTTTGACCTTCAATTTCTTCAGGTAGATATTTAAATGTTTCTAAAAACAATTGATTAACTGAAATTAAAGAACCATCAACCGCAAATTCACAACTAATAGCTGAGTTATCAATAGCCTCCAGAATACCCTTCATTTCAACAGCACGTCGATCAGATTCTTCCTGCGTAGCTTGCATCTCTTCCAAATTCTGACGAAGTTCTTCTTCTTGCTGAGACATTCTTTCTGCTTGAATTTGGGTTTCGTGAAGTAATTTTGTTGTTTGAATATTAATTTGGACAGCAGATATAGTAGAAGCAATACTTTCAGCTGTTTTTTCCACGAATTCTATTTCAAAAGGTTGAAATTCTGAAAAAGATGCTAATTCAATAACACCATAAACTTCATCATTAGCCTTTAATGGCACAATTAAAATAGCAGAAGGATTTGTTTCTCCTAAACCAGATGTAATAGTTATATAATCATTAGGCACATCCGTTAAATAAATAGTATCTTTTTCTAAAGCGCAACGGCCTATTAATCCTTCTTCCCACTGAATTACTTTATCTGCAAATTTTTTCCTATCAAAAGCAATACATGAAGTAAGTTCAAAAAACTTTTCCCCTTTAGAATTTTTATTCAGTAAATAAAAACCTCCTTGATTTATATTCAAGTAATTAACCTGATAACTAATAATATTAAAAGCTAATTCTTCAAGATTATCATTATTACGACGAAGAATTTCTCCAAACTGAGCTAATCCCTGCGTAACCCATGTGCGTTGCTCCTCTTCAATTCGATTTTGTTCTTGTTCTTTTTTACTTTTAACAAGGTAGTCATGTAATTTTAATAACGACTTACTTAATTGATCTCGTTTATCAGATACTAAATCTATATTACTTAAATTACCTTCACGTAAATTATTTACAAATCTTAAAACCCTTTCAGATCTTCTCGACTCAGATTTTAATGTTTTCCGCTGTTTTCTAATAATTTTAACAAACCTCAATGCAAAATAATACCCAATAGCTGTGGTTATAAAAGGTAAAATAATCAAAATCCACATTCCCGGAAATAAAATTAACATATCCACAAATGTCCTACTTGATTGCATGAAAACATTTGAGTTTAGATTAAAAAGAAAAACTAACAATGCAACAATAAAACCTAATAAGAAACCTCTGAAAGTAAACTTTCTTAATATATTAGATAATTCTACCTTTTTCACAATTTTGAGTTTTAAATTTTTTTTGTAAATAGTCTTTATTCAGAAATAGGTGAAGATAAAACTTTTTAACACCATATTATAAAAATATAGTGTTTACAGGGATTTTACTAAAAATGGAGCAATTTGGTCCAAACTTAAAATATGATTTGCTGCACCTAATTTTGCAGCCTCTTTTGGCATTCCATATACAACAGAACTTTGTTCATCCTGTGCTATAGTATTTGCACCACTTTCTTTAAGTTCAAGTAACCCTTTAGCACCATCATTTCCCATACCTGTTAGTAATATTCCAACAGCATTTTTACCAGCGTATCTTGAGGCACTTCTAAATAAAACATCAACAGATGGTCTATGTCTGTTTACTAACGGACCTTCCTTAACCTCGACAAAGTATTCTTTTCCTACACGCTTTAATAACATATGATGATTACCAGCTGCAATTAATACCCTTCCCTGGTATAATTTATCTCCATTCTCAGCCTCTTTTACTTCTAAATCACAAATATTATTTAAACTATTTGCAAATGATTTAGTGAACCCTTCTGGCATATGCTGAACAATGGCAATACCGGGCATTTTAGGAGGCAAATTTCTAAGAAAAGTACGAATAGCTTCTGTACCACCTGTAGAGGCTCCTAGAACAACTACTTTTTCAGTTAAAGTAATTCGATCTGATGCTGATCCTTTTTTAAGAATTACATCAGCACTATACTTGGGTTTAACTTCTAATTTAGGTGGTGGAGGTGCTGGTGTTTTTGAAACAATTTTTTTTCTTGAAAGTTTTGCTTGAGAAGCTGCTTTGACTGCATCACAAATCATAATTTTTGATTCGTTAATGAATTTTGCAGCATTCATTGCAGGTTTTCCAATAATTTCAGAAGCTCCATATTCAAGAGCTTTCATTGCTGTTTCAGTACCTTCTGTAGTAAGTGATGAAATAATTACTACAGGAATAGGATGTTGAGACATAATTTTTCGTAAGAATGTAAGACCATCCATACGAGGCATTTCAATGTCCAGAGTGATTACATCTGGAACTTCCTTCATTATTTTTTTAACCGCAATTATAGGGTCAGCAGCCGTGCCCATCACCTCAATATCAGGATCTGAACCTAAAATTGACGAAAGACTTTGTCTAACAACAGCTGAATCATCAACAACTAGTACCCGTAACTTATTATTCCGCATAGCACAAGGTTATCTATATATCTTTTAATTCTTAGTTAAATATAAAAATATTCAACAGAAATAAATAAAAGATGCAAATATTCCTTTAAAGATTTTTTTTATCAAGCAATTTATGCCTGACTTCACCTGTATCCGTAAAAAAGATAATTTTTCTACCTCTTTTTCCTCCTGTACTTGAAGCAACAATAGGAATTTTTCTTTCTTCGAGCATTATTCGTGCAACCCGAATATTTCTCTCACCTATCTGTATCTTTGAACTACCTGATTGCATCAACTCTCCGCCACCAAAAATTTTAGCCTGCAAATCTTCAATTCTAGAACCATGAAAAAGCAGTTTATCTATTAATTTATCGATAGCAATATTTCCATATTTAGGCGAAGCTAAATCATTTCCACTCCAATGAGGGAGCATGTAATGATTTATTCCTCCTATTTTTAACCGAGAGTCCCACAAACAAATTGCAACACATGAACCTAAAATAGTTTTAACCAAAAAAGGTTCTTTGCTTACAAAAAGAGAGGATGGATATAAAAAATGTTGTAAATATTGACTCATTTATTCACCATTAAAAAATCTCGTCCTCTTCGTCAAAGAAGATATCATTACCTTCACCACTAAATCCATCAACAATATTTTTAGCTTCAGGAACACTTATTGTAAAAGTTGATCCTTCTCCTTTTTTACTGGATATTTCAATATCACCACTTAGAACATCTAATAAAGCTTTTGTTATTGATAATCCTAATCCATGCCCTCTATTAATTGAATTAATACCCGTATCAAGTCTTTTGAATCTTTCGAAAATAGTTTGTTGATTTTTCTCTGAAATACCTGTACCAAAATCTTGTACAGAAATTTTTAAAACATCTTCATCATCCAACCAAACAGAAATAACTACTTTACTATCCTTATAACTATACTTTAAAGCATTGTTAATAAGATTACTCAAAATCAGTTTTAATTTTTCTGAATCAGTTTTAAAATAAAAGTTTTTACCAAACCCATGTTCTATATTAAACTGAATATCAAAAGTAATACCCATTTTTCGGGAGATAATATTAAATGAGTCTACTACTGTTTGAAGTAAACTTCTAATATTTACCTTAGCGATATTTGGTGCTATTTCTCCAGCTTCAATCTTTGCAGCAACAAAAATATTTTTCAATTGAAAATCAAGGTTAAAAGCTTCTGAATGGATTAACGCAACCATTGAAACAACCTTCTTCCAATCATGTTTTTCTACTGATAATATTGCTTTTGATAATCCTAATATTGAAGTAAATGGATTTACTATCTCATTAGAAATATTTGAAATAAAGTGACTCTTAAGTGCCTCTGAATCTTTCAGCTTTTTAGAAACGCCTTGTAATTCAAGAGTCAAATCTTTAATTTCTTTTTCACTATTTTTACCAGCCTCTAGCCGTTGTCTTAGCTCCTTAAGTAATTGTCTGTCTGATAAATTATTCATGGTTCTTTTTTTGTGCTTTATTTTTTTCTAAAAATAGTTGGCTTAATATGTTCTAAAGGAACATCCATCCCAGTTAATGATTCAGAATGACCAATAAAAAAGTATCCTCCTGGTTTTACATGAGAACTCAATTTATTTATTACACTCTCCTGTGTTTGTCTATCAAAATAAATCAATACATTTCTACAAAAAACTACATCAAAAGTTTCATTAATGTTTGAATATGTTGAATCCATTAAATTCAAATATTTTAAAGATAAACTTCTTTGTAGTTCTGGTCGTACTTTTACTGTGGGATTGGACTTATCCTTACTCTTTAATAAATATTTCTTTTTTAAATCTATCGGAATTATATCAACTTTATTTAAAGGATAAATTCCTTTTGCAGCCTTACTTAGAACATTTTGTGAAATATCTGTTCCAAGCATATTATAATCGAATCCTGCGTTTGTACTTTTAAATTCATTTAAAGTAATTGCCAGCGTATAAAGTTCTTCACCGCTGGAACATCCTGCACTCCAAATTTTAAATGGCTGCCTACTTTGTAAGTTTACAAATTCAGGTAAAACTGTACTTTTTAAAAAATCAAAATGAATAGGTTCTCTAAAAAAATCAGTTTTATTGGTTGTAACAACATTTAAAAAATTAAAAATTTCTTCTCGTTGTCCATCCTTACTAAATAAGTAGTCTTTATACTCAGTATAAGAATTCATATTTAATTCACGAATTCTTTTCAATAAGCGTCCTTGCAACATTATACGTTTTACAGGAGGCATCTTTATACCAAACTCATTATAAATAAATTGGCTAAAAGCTTCAAAATCTTTTGAAGATAATTCAGCTTTAAAGCAATCTAGATCTTTTGAGTATGACTTTTGATTATCCACTACTTATTAATTTGTTTAATCATGTCTCCCATTCCAATAATTTCATTAATACTAAATACCTTATCTGAATTAAGTATTAAATAAAAATTATCGTTAACCGTACATGTGGCTTTAATATATTTGGGACTATAATCTGTATCTATCTGTTTAAACTCACTCTCCTCAACTTCAAAAACATCTGTAACCGCATCCGTAAGAATACCAACACGAAAAGAACTATCCGTATCTTCTCTATTTACATCAATAATAACAATGCAAGTTTGAGGAGTCATTTCAATAGGATTCATTCCAAACTTAATTCCCGTATCAATTACAGGAATAACCTCATCTCTATGATCTATTACCCCTTTCATAAAAGAAACGGTTTCAGGCATTTTACGAGGTTCTTCGTACTCACGAATCTCATTAACCCTACTCACATGAATTGCAAATGATTCAGTGCCTATTTTAAACGAAAGATATGAATTGTTAATGTCTTCCATTATTATATTTTTTTACTTTCAATTTGATTAATAATATGCATTAAATCAATCATATGAATAAACTCGTCTTTTTCCTGAACAGTTCCTTCAAACGATTCTATTAAACCCATCCCATTTTGAAAAGCAGCTGGCATAATTTTATCATTTCCAACTTCAAAAACCTCTTTTACAAAATCTACGACAATTCCAAATTGAGATTCCAGTTTATCTTCAGGTGATACAACAATTATAGAAGTATCTCTAGTATTTTCCCTGTTATCAATTTGCATAATGATTCTTAAATCTGTTACAGGTACGATATTTCCATGAAGATTAATAACACCCAAAATAAAATCTTTCGTATTAGGAACTTTTGTTACATTACTTTCTTCATAAGGTAAAATATTTCTAACCTGAAGACTATCGAAAGCAAAAATCTGGTCGCCCAAATTAAATGATATTAATGTTTTAAAATCGCTCTCCATAACTAATTATTTATGTAATTTTTGAACCCAATGATAATGAATCAATCTATTAGTATCCACAACCATAGAAATAGTACCATCTCCCATAATAGAAGCTCCAGATATAACTTCCTGATCTTTTAATAATCTTCCAAATGGTTTTACTACTGTTTGAAATTCACCAATTACTTCATCTACTACTAACCCGATCTTTTTGTTTTCGAATTTTACTTGAATAATATGCTTTTTACCTTCTAGAGCAGATTCATTAAAAATACTACGCAAGTCAATAATTGGAAACTGCTCACCATTAAGTGTAATTACATTATTAAAGATATTTTTTTGTTCCTCAACTTCTAATGGGAATATTTTTTCAATTAGTGATATTGGAATCACGTATTGTGTATCAGCAACAGTAACTAATAATCCATCAATAATTGATAAAGTTAAAGGTAATTCAAGAGTTACTGTAGTTCCTTTATCTGGTTCTGAATTAATTGAAACTTCACCTCGAATTTCTCCAATTTTTCTCTTAACAACATCCATTCCAACTCCTCTACCAGATATATCTGATACATTATCTTTAGTAGAGAAACCACTCATGAATACCAAATCAAAGATTTCCTTTTTGGATAGTTCTACACCTTCATCAACTAATCCTTTGGCAATTGCTTTTTTATGTATGTATTCAGGATCAATACCTTTACCATCATCAATAACTTTGATGATTACACTGGCCCCTTCATAATATGCTTTAAATATGATAGTACCTTTAGGTGATTTTCCTTTTTTAATACGCTCATCTGGCAATTCAATACCATGATCCACACAATTTCTAATCATGTGTAATAATGGATCTGTTAGATGTTCAATAATATTTTTATCTAACTCTATATCACCACCTTCAATAATAAAATCAATATCCTTATTCAATTCTTTAGATAAATCACGAACCAATCTTTGGAAACGCATTAAATCATTTTGAATTGGTATAAGACTTATCTCAAAGGCATTATCTCTAAGTTGTCGAGTTAATTTTTGAATATTTTCTGAAAGTCCTACTAAATGAGCATCTCCACTATTTTCAGCATGTAAATTAAGTTGAGCCTGTATGGTTACTAACTCACTTACTAAATTAACAAGTTCATCAATTTTAGTTGATGATACACGAATGCTTGATATTTTGTGCTCTTTTAACTGTACTTTCTTTTTTTCACTTTGTTCAGCTACTTTCTTTTCCTGTACCCAGGAAACACTTTTTAATACATCAGAGGTTAATGGCTCTTCACCCGATTGAGCTTTTTCAATAAATGCTTCTAACTCTGGTCTTTTTAAAATATTTCCATTTGAAATTTCTGTAACTTCTAAATCACATTCATCTTCTACAAAAATAAAGACATCCTGTATTTCATTTTCTGGCTCAGTTGTATTTAAAACAACATCCCAAGCTACAAAACAATCCTCAGGATTTAAATCCTCAATTTCAGGAACATTATTATCATAAGATACTACAATAGCTTCTCCAATAGCATGAAGATCTTCTAAAAGAAACAATGGATTTGTTCCATTTTGTAAAATATTGCTATGAGGTTTTATCTTAATCAGGAACGTTTTCGAATCATCATTCTCAATTACTTCAACAGTATCTTCTGTTGCCTCATCAATCTGTGTTTCACCTGGTGAATTAACAAACTGTTTTACTCTATTTGTTAAAGCAGCAAGATCCTTTTTATCTTCAGAGTCTGTAAGATCACCAACATCAAGAAAATGCTTAATTTGATCAATTGCATTAAATGTTAATGAAATTAGATCATCAGTAACAGATAATTTTCCATTTCTAACCCAATCAAATACTGTCTCTAAATGATGAGTAAACTCACTTAAATCATTAAAGCCAAACATTGCACCACCACCTTTTAAGGAGTGCATAGCTCTAAATATCCTCTCTATAATTTCTTTATCACCTTTATCATTCTCAAGTAACAATAATGCTTCTTCAAGATCATGAACATTATCCAGTGATTCTTCAACAAATTTTGCTCTGAACTTATCAATCATGCCTATGCATTTTTTGTAATTAAAGAATCAAAAAAACGTAAAGTATCATTTACGTCATTTTTATCAATTTGATGCTGTTGAGTTTGCAGGAGTTCTGACTTTATAACAGGAATTAACTTTTGAGTATTAACAATTATTTCATTAGTTGTATTAATACTTCCATCTCTTAAACCACTATAAACTAATTCCATAGGTTTTACAATATGATCAACACTTTCTATACCTAACATAGGAGCAGTGCCTTTTATATTGTGTGTGATGGCAAATACCTTTTCAATGATACAATCTTCTAATTCCCCTTTTTTTTCTCTTACAAGGTTTTCTATTATTTCTAAATCCTTGATAGAATCCTTAATAAAGGTCTCCTTAATCTTCTCAATCATCGTAAAACTCTTGAAATAGCACTAAGTAATTTTGCAGGAACAAATGGTTTTATAATCCATCCTGTTGCTCCAGCTTGTTTTGCTTCCATTTTTTTAGCAGCTTGTGATTCAGTTGTTAAAAATAAAATTGGAATGTGCTTATATGCATCTATTTCTCTTACTTTACGAATTAAACCTAATCCATCAAGATTGGGCATATGTAAGTCAGTAATAATGATATCAATGGTTCTACCATCTAAAAATTGTAAAGCGTCTTCACCATCAACACCAACTAATACATCATAACCTTCGTTTTGTAGAGTAAAGTTAACAACTTCCCTAATACTTTCTGAGTCATCAACAATAAGAACTGTCTTAGCCATAATTAGTTAAAATTAATTTCTATAGTTTAAATAGATTGTTAAATCCCGCATTTGATATTAATCCATGAATTTCTTCACTAAATCCCCCCTCAATTGTACATTCTTTTCCTTTATTTTCAAGAGATTTTTTTAAAGAACTTACCAATTGAATAAAAGTAACATCTAACGATGATGGATTAGTTATATGAATATCTAAATTATTTGAAAAATCAACAGCATCCAAAATACTTTCCCTGATTTTACAAATATGATTTATTATAAGTTCCCCAGAGATAAGAATTTTACTCTGGTTTTTATCGTGTTTAACATCAACGGAGAATGCTGTATCCATAATAATTATATTATAAATTTAAAATTTCTCGTAGTTATCTAAATCAAATTCTTTATCTAAATTGATGATATCTCCTTTTGATGAAACATTTGGTTTTTGTCCATCTTTCTTTTTTGGAGTTATCTTATCTTCTTCAGATAAACTGGTATTCTCTTTTTCTACGTTCACCTTAGTCGCTTCAATAACGTCCTCATCACCAATCGTAAAGAAACTAACCGCTTCTTTTAAACTATCAGCTAAAACTGCTAGTTGTTCAGCACTCTGAGTTAACTCATCAGAAGATGATGCATTTTCTTGAGTAATAAGGTTAAGATTTTGCATAGCCATATTGATTTGCTCTGCTCCTGTCTTTTGTTCTAAACTCGCTGCTGATATTTCTTTAATTAACTGAGTAGTTTTTTCAATATCAGGAACTAATAATCTTGACTTTTCTCCAGCTTCCTGAGAAA
Organism: uncultured Saccharicrinis sp.; assembly: GCA_963665705.1. Taxonomy (GTDB): domain Bacteria; phylum Bacteroidota; class Bacteroidia; order Bacteroidales; family Marinilabiliaceae; genus Saccharicrinis. The sequence goes on along the minus strand of OY762448.1, from coordinate 5,455,793 downwards.
CTTTTAATCCACCATTAACAAGACTATGAATTTCATCTGCTGCAACTTTACTTCTCTCAGCAAGTTTTCTAACTTCTGCTGCAACAACAGAAAATCCTCTTCCATGTTCTCCAGCCCTTGCTGCCTCAACGGCTGCATTAAGAGCTAAAATATTAGTTTGAAATGCAATATCTCCGATTATTGTAATTTTCTCTGCCACACTCTTCATCGAAGAGGCAGCCTCTGAAGATAACTTATCAGCAACATTTACATCTTTGGCTGTTTCAACAGTAATCTTTTCTGTTTCTACTGCATTTTCAGTATTCTGATCGATGTTTGCCACCATTTCTTCAATTGAAGTTGAAACTTCCTCCGCAGATGCTGCTTGATCAGCAGAACCTTTAGATAATTGTAAAGAACTATCCTTCACATTTCGTCCACTTGATACTAAATCATTTGCATTTTCTTTAATAGAAACAACAATTCCTTTTAAATTTAAAGCCATTGTATTTAAAGCTTCTGCTAATAACCCTATTTCATCTTGCTGATCTATTTCTAACTCAGCAGTTAAATCACCTTTTCCTATTGCTTGAGCAAATGTTAATCCTTTATTTAATGGCTTAACAATACTTGTATATAATACATATGCACTAAAGATAGCGACTGCCGCAAGAACAATAATCATTATAATAACAAAAGTACCAAACCATGCAAATGAATCATCCATTTCTTTTAATGAAGCTGCATTAAGGTTGTGAAAGGAACTTTCAATTTCTTCAAGATTAGTAATAATTTCATTACCTAAATTGATAATTTCACCATCTTCCTGCACCATCGGCTCAACCTCAAAAATAACCATTACATCATCATAAGATTCAAATGTATTAAGACTAGACATAACGTATTTTTGTTTTTCAAACAATGAATCCGTTTTATGAATAATTTTTGAGAACTTTTCTTGATCTTCTTTTGTCCAATGCTCATTAATAAATTTTAATGCACCAAGAAGTTTAGGATAGTCATCATTAATTAAAGTTTCTAATCTTTGCTTATCAGATGTTCCTGGTTGTCTGTCAACAAAAACCCAACTCTTAATTAAAGATTTGGAGTTATTAACCATATCCTTAAATTGCTGAATTTTTTGCTCAGAAGGACTATAAATACCCGTAATTTCTTCACTCAAATCCCTACTATTATGCAAAGTTACATATGTAGAAACACCATTAAAGATAATTGCTATTAAAATTAACCCAAAACCTGCAAATAGTTTTTGAGCTATATTCAATTTAATCTTCATATTTAAACATTTACTTTTTTATGGCTGCAGCCATATTTGCTAATTTTGAACTAATACTTAAGCCTAAAGATTGTGCATTGGCTTCGTCAACCTCAAACTTAAGGTTATTATCTCTGACTACAAAATTAATTACAGCACCATAATCAGTTGCTCCTTCACTCTCTGTAATTATTAATGAATTTTTTCCAAGCTTACTTTTCAATGTTTCTGCATGTCGCGAAAAATTAATGTATGATGATACATATAACACTTGACAATCCGTAACTTCATCAACATTATTGAATTCTTTAACTACTACGTTTTGGTAACCAAACTTTTTACCCGCAGATTGTTTTGTAATCCAATCTGATATCTTTGAGCTCTTTAAAACTCCTATAACAAAATCACCTTGCTTAGCTTCTTCTGCCCAACCAATATATCGTATGAAATTTAAAGTAAACACAGACTTATATTTCTCTACTTGACTAAAACTAGTCAATGGTATAAGCACTAAAAAGAATAAAATAAATATTTGTTTCCTCATAACACTCTCTGAATATGTTTTTATTGTTTTCCTGCAACATAGTACGGTCAATAATATATTAGGTTACCTTTTTTGTTTATAAAATGTTGAAAAGTCACCTTAAGAAAAATATTTAACATCTTTAAAATGGTAATAAGCCAATATTAGCATAACTTTGTATCCACTTTTAAATACTAGGTTTATCAATGAGGAATTATAAAATTTTCAATTTATTAGAGGGTGAGTTATTTGAGTCAAGAGTAAAATCAACTTTTCTTGAAATAAACAAACAACTAGTTAACAAAACAATAACTAAACTAGATATTCACATACATTCAGAAAACGCTGATGCATATATAAATGAATGTAATATTTTAAATACAGAAATTACTACAACATTTAAAAATAAAATTCCAGCAGTTTCTTTTATTTCTAATAACCCTACAAATAATAAGGATGTTTTAATTTCATGTCAATACTATGATGAAAAAATTCAGAAAATAAATTTCAAAAAAATATTAGGACATCATTACGTAACAATTGAACACCAAAATGGAATTGAGCTTATATCTGGAGGAATCCATTTTGATGAAGATTCTCATTTATTAAGTATTCAAAGAGCTTTTGATTTTGCAGAACAATTGTTAATGGCAGAAGACATGAATTTTGGTCATATTGTAAGACAGTGGGATTACATTCCAGCCATAAATGAGATTTCAATTTATAATGGTTCAGAAAAATCAAATTTTGAAATTTTTAATGAAATTAAATCCTTTTTTCTTGAAGAGTCTTTATATAAAAATGGTTATCCTTCTGTATCTGATTGTGGGATATATCAAGGTGGAATATTAATCGATTTTATGGCTTTTAATGATTACACTCACTTTTCATCTGTCAATAATGATTCTGAATATTACTTACCTTTTTCTGATCAAGCAAAATATTTAGATATAGAAAACAAAGAAATTTGGATATCGGGTTCTTGTTTTAATTTTGATGATTCAAAAGATATAGAAAAACAGGTATTAAAGGCTCTAAATGAAACTTTTAATTTAATTAAAAGTAATAACCTTAAAAATGCAAACATTGATTTACCTTCAACCTACAATTTTAAAAACGGTTTTAAAATAATAAAAGCATATGTCAGGCATGAATCTTATAATCAAGAAGTACAAAACATTATACAATCAGTATTACCTGAAACTGAATGCGTAATTTTAAATACTGAATTTTACAACAAAAATAAACTAATTGAAATAGAATCCTTTACCACCCTTTAATTTAAAAATTTAGTTAATATTCTACATTTTATGAGTAGGTATTTCAATTTATAATAACTTCGCAACTCATTTTTATTATTTTAATACAGTTTACTAATGTGGATTCTGGTCGCACGCACAATATTAAAAAATAGAATTTTCTTTTTAAGCCTTTTATTAATTATCACTTCATTCATGGCTTATAAAGCTGGAGATGTTCAGATGTCTTATCAGTATGCACCCTTACTTCCAGAGGATGATCCTGCATATTTAGAATATGAAGCATTTGCAGACCAATTTGGAAATGAGGGAAATTTAATGGTTGTTGGAGTAACTGATAAAAACTTCTTTAAACTTAAAAATTATAAAAACTGGACGGAATTTTCAAAATCAATATCCGGGATCAGTGGAGTAACTTCAGTTCTTTCTGCAACGGAAGCATATAATTTATTAAAAAATAAACAAGAGAAACAGTTTGAGATAAAACCAATATTTAATGCAAAAATTAATTCGCAGTATGAATTAGATTCTCTTACAAAGATATTTTACAATTTGCCTTTTTATGAAAGTACACTGTACAATAAAAAGACAAATACTTATTTAATGGCTATAACACTGACGCCTGAAATTCTTCAGAGTCCTGAAAGGGTTGCACTAATTAATAATATTAAAAAAGCCGGCAACGATTACACTACAAAATCTAATAACAAATTACACTACTCAGGTTTACCTTATATCAGAGTTACGACTGCTGAAATGATTAAAAAGGAACTTAACATGTTTATATTCCTTGCTCTTGGTGTTACAGCTATTATTATGTTTCTCTTTTTTCGATCATTTAAAGTTGTTATGTTTTCAATGCTAGTTGTTGGTATAGCTGTAATTTGGGCATTGGGTACACAGGCACTTTTTGGGTATAAAATTACCATTCTAACCGGAATGATTCCTCCGCTTATTATAGTAATAGGAATACCAAACTCAGTATTTTTATTGAATAAATATCATCAGGAATACAGAAAGCATGGTAACAAAATAAAAGCACTACAAAGGGTAATATGTAAAATTGGTAATGCTACTTTTCTTACTAATTTAACTACAGCATCAGGTTTTGGAACCTTTATTTTTACAAGTAGCAAAATTCTTGTTGAATTTGGAATCATTGCTGCAATAAATATCATTGGAGTTTTTGTTCTTTCTTTATTATTAATACCAATCATTTTTAGCTTTTTATCAGAACCAAAAGAGAGACACCTAAACCATCTTGAAAATAAAGCAGTAAACAAAATTGTTGATAAGCTTGTTCACATTTCACTAAATCACAGAACAAAAGTATATATCATTGGAGGTATAATATTACTTTTTGGCGTTATTGGGATTTCAATGATTAAAACTACAGGTTTTATGCTGGATGATATTCCTCATGAGGATCCTCTGTATATTGATTTAAAATATTTTGAAGAAAATTTTGATGGTTTAATGCCTCTTGAGATCATGATTGATACGCATAAACCTAATGGAGTTTTAAAAGCCAGTAACCTAAAAAAAATGGATAAATTCCATCAGGAAATGGCTTCAAAACATGAAATTTCGAAAGCAATTTCTTTAACTGAAGTTGTAAAATTTGCCCGACAGAGTTTTTATAACGGAAATAAAAAATACTTTGGTATTCCTGGTAATCAGGAAAGAAACTTTTTACTATCCTATGTATCAAACAGTGAAGGTGATCAAAAACAAATAATCAATACATTTATTGATACTGCTCGTACAAAAACCAGACTAAGCTTTAGATTAAAAGATATTGGTACAACTAAAATGACAGAACTTTATGATACAGTTGTAAATAGTCTGAACGAGTATTTTCCAGAAGACCGATTTAATACATCTGTAACTGGAGCAAGTGTTTTATTCTTTAAAGGCACAAAATATCTGATTCATAATCTATTTATTAGTTTATTCTTAGCTATTATATTAATAGCATCCTTTATGGCCTGGATGTTTTCATCCAAACGAATGGTACTGGTTTCGCTTATTCCAAATTTAATTCCATTAATAATGACAGCAGCATTAATGGGATATTTTTCGATACCAATAAAACCATCAACAATATTAGTGTTTAGTATTGCTTTTGGAATTTCTGTTGATGATACTATTCATTATTTAGCAAAATATCGTCAAGAATTAAGCGAAACTAACTGGAGTATTAAAGCAGCAGTTGTTTTAGCTCTAAAAGAAACTGGAGTAAGTATGATGTATACATCAATAATATTATTTTTTGGATTCGGCATTTTTGGATTTTCTGAATTCGGGGGAACTGTTGCTTTAGGTGTTTTAGTTGCTGTTACATTATTAATAGCTCTTTTCTCAAACTTAATATTATTACCTTCAATCTTGCTAACTCTAGAAAAATTCATTACCAATAAATCATTTAAAGAACCATTATTACACATCTATAATGAGGATGAAGATATTGAGTTAGAAGAATTAAAAATTGAAAAAAAATCAAAAGATCAGAAATAAATGTTATCAATAAACCAGATTCAAGAACTAATCAAAAGTGAGATAAAAAAAACTAATTTTATAAAGACACCATCCAATTTATACGAACCAATTGATTATACAATGGAAATGGGTGGTAAAAGAATTAGACCGTTACTTTGTTTAATGGCAACTCAACTTTTTAATGGGGATACCAATAAAGCTTTAAAACCGTCTCTTGGACTTGAGATTTTTCACAATTTCACATTATTGCATGATGACATCATGGATAATGCTGACGTGAGACGAAACAAACCAACTGTTCATAAAAAATGGAATGATAATGTTGGAATTCTATCCGGAGATGCAATGCTTATAAATGCATATCAGTATATTGCACAATGCGAAAAAGATGTTTTACCTGACCTTCTGAATTTATTCAACAACGTTGCTCTTGGCGTTTGCGAAGGTCAGCAATATGATATGGATTTTGAAGATAGGGTTGATGTTACGGTAGATGAATACCTTGAAATGATTAAGCTTAAAACAGCTATTCTATTAGCTGGTAGCTTAAAGGCAGGTGCTATATTGGCAAAAGCTGATGAAAAAGACGCTGATTTAATTTACCAATTTGGTATAAATATTGGAATTGCATTTCAGCTTCAAGATGATTATTTAGATACTTTTGGAGATCAAAAGACTTTTGGAAAAAGAATAGGGGGAGATATTATAGCAAATAAAAAAACCTTTTTGCTTATAACTGCACTTAATAATGCAACCTTTGACGATAAACAAACGTTAAAAAGTTGGATCAATGCAAAAGATTACAATGAACAAGAAAAAATTGATGCAGTAAAATCTATATACACAAAAAATTTGGTAGATGAATCTTCGCAAAAATTAATGAGAAAGTATTTTGATCTTGCAATGAATAACATCTCCCAAATAAATGGAAATGAAAAAATTAAAAACGAATTAATTGAATTTGCTTCAAATCTTATGCAAAGAATTAATTAGTTGTTATTAAAATAATTTGTAACTTTTTGCCCAATTCATAATATTTTCGATATCTCATGGAACAATTAGAAGGGAAAATTATACAGGTTGTAGGACCTGTAATAGACGTAAATTTTGATTTAAAAGACCAAGAATTACCCAATATTTTAGATGCACTTGAAATTACGCGCGACAACGGAGAGAAAATTACCATTGAGTGTCAGCAACACATTGGAGAAAATACAATTAGATGTATTTCAATGGATGCTACTGATGGTTTAGTTCGAGGAATGAAAGTAATTCCTACAGGTCAGCCAATTTTAATGCCCCCCGGAAATTCGGTTAGAGGACGTCTGTTAAGTGTTACTGGTGCAGCCATTGATGGTATAGGAAATGTTGATAAGACAAATGGTGTACCTATTCATAGAGAACCACCAAAATTTGAAGACTTATCTACTGAAAGTGAAATTCTTTTTACCGGTATTAAAGTGGTTGACTTAATTGAGCCATATGCAAAAGGAGGTAAAATTGGTTTATTCGGTGGAGCAGGAGTAGGAAAAACAGTATTAATTCAGGAGCTAATTAATAATATTGCTAAAGGATATGATGGTTTATCTGTATTTGCCGGAGTAGGAGAACGTACGCGTGAAGGAAATGACCTATTAAGGGAAATGATTGAAGCAGGTATCGTAAACTACGGTGATGAGTTTAAGAAAAGCATGGAAGAAGGCGGATGGGATTTATCAAAAGTTGATAAAAAAGCCCTTGATGAATCACAGGTAACCATGGTTTTTGGTCAGATGAATGAACCACCTGGGGCACGTGCCAGAGTTGCATTATCAGGATTGAGTATTGCTGAAAGTTTTAGAGATGGTGATGGTTCTGGAGCTGGGAAAGATATTTTATTATTCGTTGATAATATATTCCGTTTTACTCAGGCTGGTTCTGAGGTTTCAGCTCTTTTAGGTCGTATGCCATCCGCTGTAGGATATCAACCTACATTATCATCAGAAATGGGTGAGTTACAAGAAAGAATTACCTCTACTAAAAATGGATCAATCACCTCTGTACAAGCCGTTTATGTACCTGCAGATGACTTAACAGACCCTGCTCCAGCTACTACATTTTCACATCTTGATGCAACTACAGTATTAAGTCGTAAAATTGCTGAGTTAGGAATTTATCCAGCAGTAGATCCACTGGATTCAACATCAAGAATACTTTCTCCGGATATAGTTGGTGATAAACATTACAATACAGCTCAAAGAGTAAAAGAAATTTTACAACGATATAAAGAACTTCAGGATATTATTGCTATTCTGGGTATGGAAGAGTTATCTGAAGAAGATAAATTAGTTGTTCACAGAGCTAGAAGAGTACAAAGATTTTTATCTCAACCATTTCACGTAGCTGAACAATTTACAGGCTTAAAAGGTACTTTTGTTAGTATTGAAGATACTATTAAAGGATTTAATATGATTATTGATGGTGAAGTAGATAAATATCCTGAAGCCGCATTTAACCTTGTAGGTACCATTGAAGAAGCCATTGAAAAAGGTGAAAAATTACTTTCTGAAGCTAAATAATTATGGATTTATATTTAGAAATTATTACTCCTGAAAAAAAACTTTATTCTGCTAGTATTGGCCTTGTTTCAGTACCCGGAATAAATGGACGCTTTACTATACTTAAAAACCATGCAGCTATCATTTCTAAGTTGGTTGAAGGTAAAATAAGAGTAATAGGTAAAGATGGAAAAGAAAGTTTTTTTGTATGTAACAGTGGCATATTTGAATGTAAGGACAATAAAGCAACTGTTCTTATCGGTTCCATTCAAGATTAATTATTAATATTATAAAATAAAGAAAAACCGTTATCAGTTATGATATCGGTTTTTTGCATTAATACCAATGGTTGTGAAAAAAGTTTTAATCATACGATTAAGTTCAATAGGAGATATAATACAATGTATGTCAGTAACAGGAGGTTTTAAAAATCATTTTCCTGATTGTGAATTACATTGGATTGTTCGTAAAGATTTAGCTTCTTTGTTAAAAATTGATCCACGTATTAATCAGTTAATTGAATTTGACAGAAAACAGGGTATTGTAGGGTTATTTAAACTTGCTTTTAAACTTAGAAAAGAAGGTTATACTCATATTTATGATGCCCATAGTAATATTAGATCTAATATTTTAAAAGCAATATTAAGTCCATTAGGTATAAAAAGTAAATTAATTACACGAAGAAAACATAGAATAAAAAGGTTATTGCTATTCAAATTTAGAATCAACCTTCTACCCAAACCTTTCAGAGCCTTTGAATCATTCAGAACTCCTTTAACAAAATGGGAAATACTGAATTTTTATACGAGCCATGACAACTGGATTTTTCCAAAAGAAACAGAGGAAAAATGTATTAAATTATTAAAGGAACAACCAATAAAAACGATTACACTAGTACCATCTGCAGCCTGGGAATTAAAGAGATGGCCAGTTGAATACTGGAAAAGATTGGTTACGCTTTTACCTGATTTTCATTTTACTATTTTAGCCGGTCCAACTGATGATTTTTGTGAAGAGATAGTACAAGCAGATCCAAAACGAGTTTTAAATTTAGCAGGTAAAACATCCTTATTAGAAAGTTTTTGTGTTACTGCTCAATCAAGATATGTAGTAAGTGGAGATACAGGTTTTTTACATGCTGCTGATTTATTTAATATTCCAGGATGTGCTATTATTGGTCCTACAGCCTTTGGATATCCAACTGGAGAAAAAATGATAATATTTGAAAGGAATTTACCTTGTCAACCATGTAGTAAACATGGAAATACTAAATGCAAGTTGAGTGAAATAAAAAAGTGTTTGGTAGATATTACTCCAGAACAAATTGTTAAGGAGATAAAAGCCAATGAAAAATATTTTAATTTGTAATAGAATTTTAAATGGCAGCATTATTTTCGAAAAGAATAATAGGAAAACACAAAAAAAATAAATTACTTTATTATATACGTGGTTACTTTGTAATGTGGTTTAATTCTGGATACAAAGCCAGAAAATTAGATAAAGAATTAAAATTATTAAATAGGTTTGATAAAAAATATATTTCTGACAGACTTAATTATTATAATAAATTATCAAATAAAACTACATTAAAAGATTATATACAATTAGGCAATTTTAAATATACTGGAGAATTTAAAACATATTATTTAGACACTTTTAAATTCATAAAATATTTTAGTCCAAAAGAAAAACTATCATACGTATTTGGAGATGTTACACACATACCAGAACAACCAACAATTGTAAAAAGTCGACCTATAAAAGGAGATAATACTAATTCTATTCTTCTTAATTTAAATAAAGTAAGGCATTTTGTTTTTGTAAACGATCAAATTCCGTATTTAAATAAAAAAGACCTCTTAATTTGGAGAGGTAAAGTTATTGCTAGTAGAATGCCACAAAGATATCAGTTTTTCCAAACTCATTTTGAAAATAATAAATGTGATATAGGTGCTGTTAATAGCAATGTAAATTCTAAAATTTGGATAAAACCAAGATTAACAATAGATGAACAACTCCACTATAAATTTATATTATCCTTAGAAGGTAATGATGTAGCAACAAATTTAAAATGGATTATGTCATCTAACTCTGTAGCTGTGATGCCAAAACCAAAATACGAAACTTGGTTTATGGAAGGGACTTTAATTCCAGATTTTCATTATATCTGTATAAAAGACGACTTTTCTGATCTAAATGAAAAGGTAGAATACTATACAAAAAATCCAGAAAAAACTGCAGATATTATTAATAATGCAAACATCTACGTTAATCAGTTTAAAAATAAAAAAAGAGAAAAATTAATATCATTACTGGTTCTAAATAAGTATTTTAATATGATTAAATAATTACAATATTACATATTAAATTAATTTTAATTAACAACATTATTTATTACTTAAAAAGAACAAGTATTTAATCTATATTTGTCATTCAAAAACATATAGAAGATTAATGAGATTTCAAATAAACCCAAAATTTAAAGAATTAGAAGATTTCTTAATTTCCTTACCTAAAGATTTTTATACTACGGGAGAGTCTATTTATAGTGGACGAAATGAAATTAAAGTTTTTAATTATAAGGGATACAAAATCAATGTAAAATCTTTTAAAATACCTCATTTAATCAACAAAGTTGCATATGCATGGATCAGAGGATCGAAAGCCAGACATTCGTATGAATATGCACTAAGAATGCGTAAAGTAGGTGCAGAAACACCTGAACCAATTGGTTATGTTGAAGTATTAAAAGGAGGATTATTTAATAAAAGTTATTATATCAGTGTTCACCATAATTACGATTTCACTATTAGAGATTTAATTGGTTTTGAATTTGAGGACAAGGATAATATTCTAAAACAATTTGCACAGTACACCTATGAAAAACTTCATAAAAATAAAATACATCATTTAGATTACTCAAGGGGTAATATTTTAATAAAAAAACTTATTAATAATAAATATAGTTTTAGTATTGTTGATATTAACCGAATGAAATTTGAAAAAATGCCTTACTTGAAAGGTTTAAAAAATTTTTCACAAATATGGGCGAATAAAGATGAGTTAGAAGTTATTGCTAAAGAATACGCCGTATTAAATGGTAAAAACGAACAGGAAGCATATAAATTATTAATTCATTTTGATAAAAAACATAAAGAGAAAATAAATAAAAAGGCTCAATTCAAGAAAAAGATTAAACTCTTAAAGAATAATTAATTTCACTTTTTTCTTATAAACTTGAAAAATCAATTAGTAATGTATTATATAGCACGAAATTATAGGTCAAAATTTAACGCTGCAGGAAAAGCAAAAATGGACTGTGAGACCATTTTAGAAGAAAGTGGTTGGAAAAATATTGGCTTTAGACAGACCTGGGTATCAAACGCTGTTCTTGGTACTCTTATAAGTGCTATTGGAATAACATTTGCTTTAATCAGACTAAAACCTAAAAGCTTATTATGTTTGCAATATCCATTAAATAAATTTTATAAATATATATTATGGGGTGCAACATTAAAAAAATGTACAATTATTACAATTGTTCATGATGTATATAATTTGAAAGGAAAACTGTATAAAAGTCCTCACGAATTACAATTACTATCAAAATCTGATAGTCTTATATTGCATAATAAAACAATGTGTAATTGGTTTGAACAACAAAACATTAAAGCAAACTTAATTGAATTAGATATTTTTGATTACCTGCATACACCAACAATTAATATCCCAAAAAATGAAGTAAATCCTAGTAAGTACAGAATAGTATTTGCCGGTAATATGGGAAAATTTGTTTATATGTTAGATCATTTAGAAAGAGGAAATTATAAATTTGATTTGTATGGAATCGGTTTCAACAAGGATTTAATTAAAGATCCGGATAATACTACACTTGATTATAAAGGTTTCTTTAAATCTAACGAAGTTATTGATTATATAGATGGTGATTTTGGTCTTGTTTGGTATGGAGATTCTCTTGACTCATGTGATGGATCAGCAGGACAATATTTAAAATATAATAATCCACATAAATTATCATTATACATTCAATGCGAAATGCCAATTATAATTTGGAATAAAGCAGGAATGGCTGATTTTGTGGTTGAAAATAACATAGGAATTACAATAAGTTCTTTAGATGAACTTAAAGAAAGACTAATATCTTTATCAAAAGAGGATTTCAATACAATGAAAAATAACGTTTCTAATATTAAAGATAAAATATCAAAAGGATATTATTTAAAAACAGCCATAAATAATGCTATACAACTACCTAATAAATAGTTGTAATTATTAATTCAAATCATTTATTTAATTCATACTGACATAGCTTTAAAGCTGCTTCAACTGTATCATCCATGTCATAGTATTTATACTCAGCTAATCTTCCCCCAAATAAATATTTATCACTGATTTTATTAGCCAACTCTTTATATTTTTCATATAAGGAGTTATTATTATCGTTATTTAAAGGATAATATGGTTCATTATCTTTACTAAATTCGTGAGGATATTCTCTTGTTATTACAGTTTTTAACTGCTTACCAAATTCAAAATGTTTATGCTCAATAATTCTAGTATATGGAGTTTCTTTATCTGTATAATTAACAACTGCATTTCCTTGATAGTTATCATTATTAATTATTTCATTTTCAAAATGTAAGCTTCTATATTCTAATTTTCCATATTCAAAATTAAAAAATTCATCAATTTTACCAGTAAATAAAACTTTATCAGCGATTTGATTTAAGTTATCTTTATCAGCAAAATAATTTACATCTGTTTTATATTCAATACCATCTAATAATTTACTTATAAGCTTATTATAACCTCCTATTGGTATTCCTTGATATAAATCATCAAAATAATTATTATCAAAATTAAATCGAAAAGGTAAGCGTTTAATAATAAAGGCTGGAATTTGATTTGCTGATCTTCCCCATTGTTTTTCTGTATAGCCTTTAATTAACTTTTCATATATATCTCTTCCTCCAAGATATAATGCCTGTTCCTCCAGATTGTTTGGCTCAATATTAGCAAATTCACTTCTTTGTTCTTCAATTTTCTCTTTTGCCTCTTCAGGTGTAATTACCCCCCAAAGCTGATAAAAGGTATTCATATTAAAAGGTAAATTATATAATATACCCTTATAATTTGCAACTGGAGAATTAGTATACCTGTTAAATTCAACAAATTGATTTACATAATTCCACACCTCTTTATTACTTGTATGAAAAATATGAGCACCATATTTATGAACATTAATACCTTCAACTTTTTCGCAATATAAATTACCTCCTAGATGATTTCTTTTATCTATTAATAAAACCTTAAATCCCTTTTTCTTTGCTTCGTGAGCAAATACAGCCCCAAATAAACCAGCTCCAACTACAAGATAATCATATTGTTTCAAACCCATTCTTTATTAAATAAATAAAATAAAAAGTAATAACTAAAAAACCATTACTTTTAATTTAAGTGATTGATACAAATATATAATTATTAATTTCAAAATACCTTTTATTTATTAACGCTGATTATCTTTACCACCATAATCCAAAATGTAATTTATTTTGATGAAAGCTAACTACTGTTATATTACAAAAAATTACCAATCTCCAAGAAGTGCAGCGAGTAAAGCAAAAATTGATTGTGAAGATATTTTAAAACATAATAGTTTTAAAAACATTGGTCTTCCAAGAACTATTATTCCTAATTCAGTTATCAGCTTTATACTAACATTAACAGGAACTATTATTGGTATTTTAAGAATCAAAAAAGATAGTACTATTTGTATACAATATCCATTAAAAAAATATTATCATTTTATAGTAATAATCGCTAAACTTAAAAAATGTAAGATCATTACAATTATTCACGATTTAAGGTCTTCAAGAAAAAGAAAAATCAGTATTAAAGAAGAAATTTCATTATTTAATAAAAACAACTTAATTATATCTCACAACCATAAAATGACCAAATGGCTCTGCGATAATGGATTAAAAACTCAAATAAAAAATTTAGAAATATTTGATTATTTAGGTTCTAATAAACAAATAGATAGAAATTATCCTTTAAATAAGGTTTTTGAAATTGTTTATGCTGGTGTTTTAGCTCAATCTAAAAATGGTTTTATTTACGATTTGGCAGCATTAGATTCTTCAAACTTTTGTTTCAATTTATATGGTGTTGGAGTTGATAAAAATAAATTAAAACTAAACTCAAATCTTAACTATAGAGGTTCATTTACAGCTGATAAAATTATAGATGAATTAAAAGGTCATTTTGGTTTAGTATGGGATGGTGATTCATATAATGAATGTAGTGGTAATTTTGGTAATTATTTAAAAATAAATAATCCACATAAAACATCTCTATACTTGCGTGCTGGACTACCAGTTATAATTTGGGATAAAGCAGCATTATCAGACTTTATTATAAAACATAATATAGGAATTGCAGTATCATCATTAAAAGAACTAAAAGAAAAATTAGCTGATATTGACTCAGAAAAATATTATGAAATGCAAAAAAATTCAAGAATAATTGGAGAAAAACTTAAAAACGGATTCTATCTGAAAAAAGTTATTAAGCAATTTATATAAACTTTAATCAAACATTATTTACTTATGACTTTATATAAAAAAGTGCTATTTATTTTAATTATAATAAACAGTAATTTGTTATTCACATCTGCACAAAATAAATTGAATTTTAATATTCAATCACAATATAATTTTTCTTCAAAAAGTAATTTACTTCCATTATATCAGTATTCAAATAAATGGGGTATTATTGATGCATTTGAGCAATCTCAAGTATTAATTTTAGCAAATACCAAGTACAAATTACTTACAAAAAAAAATATTCAAATAAATACAGGTATTTCAGGTGTGCTAAAAGATCAAAAAGATGATAGCTTTTTACATGAAGCATATATTAACACCAATCTTTATAATATAATCAATATTTGTTTAGGTAAACAAGCTTTCTCGCCCATTTCATATAATGATAATTTAACTACTGGAGGCTTTATGAGAAACGCTAATGCACGTCCTATACCAAGAATTCAAATTGGTATGTTTAAATATGTACCAGTTAAAATACTAAATAATGCTATAGAAATAAAAGGTGGAATTTCTCATGGACTTCTAAACGACGACAGAACAGCAACAGGAAAATATAATAGTGCTGATAATGTTCAAGTGCACGAAAAATGGTTTTTTATACGATTGGGAGGAGAAAGAAAAATAAAACCATATATGGGCCTTTTTCATGCAGCACTAATAGGAGGAAAACGAGCTAACGGAACTAAAATACCTATAGATTATTGGGCTACATTTTTTGGTAAAGGTTCAACAACACTAGGTGGGGGAGAAGCTACTAACGCTGCTGGTGCGCATGATGGATTTTGGGACTTTGGTATAAATTATAAAGGAGAAAAAGCTGACTTGCATTTTTATATACAAAAACCTTATGCTGATAAAACTGGTTTAATGTTATATAACTTAAGAAATAAAGATTTTAAAATAGGAATATTAGCCAATATAAAAGACAGTAAACTAATTAATAAATTTTCAATAGAACTTATTAAAACAGATGTACAATCAGGTTATGGACTACCTGATCCTCTATACCCTGACTCAAATACAATTATTTGGTTGAGAAACGATGTAAAAAAATATAATAATGATTATGATGCGTTTATGTTAGATGTTTTTGGAGAAGTAACGCAAGGTTATGATTATTATAAAACTAAAACATATTTAGAACAAAACTATAACCATGGTCACAGATATGGAGAACGTGATGATTATAATAATAATGGTACATATTATAACGCATGGACCTATGATGGTTTAACAATGGGACTCCCTCTTTATCATACTCAATGGCAATCAAAAGCTTACGCCCCAAATTGGGAATCGAACGACTATGTAATTTTCTCAAATAATAGAATCAAGGGAATTCATATAGGTCTTGAAGGAGAATTACTTAATGGATTGAAATATTTACTAAAATCAACATATACTCAAAACTTAGGAACTTATGGAGAGGAATTTATAAGAAGATATAGCTGGGAAGAAGATGAAAATTTTTATTACAAAGGTGGTAAGAATCAACTTTATACATACATCAATTTCACCTATAACAATACTAAATGGAAATATATAACAATTAATTCTTCTTTATCATACGATGCAGGAGAACTTTATAATGCATTTGGAATTATGATGGGTATTACTATTAATATAAAACAATAATATTATATCTAAGTTCTTAATTATTAAACATTGAAGGTGTAATATTTAAATTATCGCATATATTTTTCCATTGCTTATCATTAGCACAAATTTCGCCTTCATTATAGTGTTTCAATCCTGTTTCCTGAGTACCAGATATAGGAAAAGGTTTAGGAAAAAATTTTCCACCATATGCCACTTTTACAGTAGATAATAAGGCACAAGCTTTAAGCCATAAATCATCAGCATGCAAACATGTTTCTTTAATTAAGTTCTTATCAAAAATAATTTCCTTCATACAAGATGGAGGATATAAAACACCTGCATACCCAAGTGCCATATATTTATTAGAAGATACAAAATCTAATGTTTTAACAGTATTCCATTTTTTATAAACAACAAAATCATTGTCTTTAATTACTATTTCTCTGGCCATATTAGCACAAATATAGTTAGGGTACTTTTCTTTTAATTTTATCAAATGTTCAATTGTATTAGTTAAATACAACATATCATCATCAAAGGTAATTATAGTATCATCCGGAAAATTTTTAAACGCATAAAAATATTTATTATGTGGTTTTAAATTATCATCAACAAATACAATTTCGACATTATATCTAGATAATTGTTTAATATTATTTGGTACATCTTCCAATTGATTAGGAAATTCCTCATTAGTTAACCACAATACTATTTTTTTAGGTCGGTACGTTTGATTTATAATTGTTTTTAATGTTATATGCAGAGTCTTCATCCTAGCTGGATAACTTGTTAATGAGACTATAACATTTGATTCTACTGTGCATTTTTTATTTATACTCAAAAAATATTTATAATATACTTTTATATAAAATCTTATAAATCCTTTTAATATTTTATAAGGTAAACCTAAAATATACCTGGTATAAAAACCTTTGGTACTATTTAAAAATACTTTCTCGCAAATGAAATTATATATATTGGTAATACTCATTTTTATTCATTTATTTTTTTAAGAAAAAATATTTTAAACAAAGTCTTTTGGTTCAATTTTTAATCTTTGACAAATTTTTTCCCATTGAATATCGTTTAAATTTTCATTCACATTAGTAGTTCTTAATCCTACTTTTTGAGAATTTGGGATAGTAATGGGATTTGGAAAAAAGCTTCCACCAGTTGTTATTTTTGTATTGTAAATAAAAGAACAAGCTTTTAACCATAAATCATCCGCATTTAAACAAATAGATTTAATAGTATCCGGGTCAAATAAAATATTTTTATCTATAAGATTCGGAGGATATAATACACCACCAACACCCAAAGCAATATATTTACGCGAATTGTTTATTTCTTTATTTTTTATAATATTCCATTTATTATAAGGTAAAAATTCATTATTTTTAATTTCTATTTTTTTGGCAACATTAGCACAAATAGTGTTAGGATTCATTTTATGCATTTTTAATAATCTTTCAATGGTATTAGGATAATAAATGATATCATCATCCAACGTTATAATATAATTATCTGGAAAATTTTTAAATACATAATAATACTTTAAATGAGACTTTAAATTAGTATCAATAAATTTAACTTCTACATTATATTTAAATAGATTAGTTAACTTTTTTGGGAGCATATTTATCCCATCAGGAAATTCATCTTTAAATAACCAAATTATTATCTTTTTAGGACGTATAGTCTGCTTTAATACAGATTTAACTGTTATATGTAAATTATTAATTCGTTTAGGGTAACTAGTAATAGAAACTGTAATATCGGAGTTTTTCTCTAATTTTTTACATATTTTATTAAAATACAAATACTTATATATATAAATAAATTTACATACTTCCTTTAATACTTTCCAATGAAACGAAAGAACATATCTATGTAAAAACCCTTTTTGCCTATTAATAAATACCTTTTCAGATACTTTAAAATAAATTGAAGTCATAACAAGTCAAACTATCTAAATAAAAAAACTAAATAATAAAATACTTTAATCTACTAATTCAAAATACTTTTTCACTACTAATAATGAAATTAAACGTTCACGCTTTCTATTTTTAAACTGTTGTGCATAAGTATTAGCGTTTCTTATTATTTCAGCTGCTTTATCTTGATGATTTATATAATATTGAAGCTTTTCAATTAAATCTGAAAAATCTTCTTTTATACATATATAATGGTAATCTGGAATTAATGTACCTTCCATAAACCAGGTTTCAAATTCAGGTTTCGGCATAACAGCTATAGAATTTGATGACATAATCCACTTCAAATTAGTTGCCACATCATGTCCTTCAATACTTAATATATATTTAAATTTTAATTGTTCTTTAATTGTTATTTTATCTTTTAACCATTCTTTTCTCTTAAATTTTCTGGAAGTTACCCCAATATCGCATAAAGGATTAGTAAAATGTTTTTCTAATAAATTAATCCTTTTAATTTTAGTATCAGTAACATCACCCCTCCACATAGCTTTATCAATTTTTTCAGAAAAGTTAATTTTATCTTTTATAAAACCATAATGCCTAATTTTATTCAACTTTAATAAAACTGAATTTTCATTAAGATTATTGTCTTTTATTGGGCGACTTTTTACAAAAGAAGGTTCTTTTGGTATTTCAATAACATCTCCAAATACATATGAAAATTTATTATTGACATTAAAATATTTAGTTATATCATAAGTGTCAAAATAATAAATTGAAAATTTATGTCGGAACTTAAAGTCCTTTATTAAAGTTCCATTATTAAGCGTAAAATTACTTTTTAACTTATTATAGTAATGAACTCTATTATAAATAGAGTCCTTATCATCTATAAGACCATCACGAATTATTTTATCTAACTTTTGCTTATAAAAAGACTGTGGGATGGAATATTTTATAAAGTTTTTTGCATAAAACAATTCCTTAGAAGTACTAACTCTTGTTAATAATAACTTTTTAAATTTATCTTTTAATTTAGATTTAGAGATCATTTATATGTAATTACTAATTCAGTTATTCAAAAAATATAATACCAAGAATACTAGTTATAATCATTGTAAAACAAAGGAAAGAATTTTTTCTAACTATTAAATCTTTTGTTTATAAATATTACTAAATACACAATAGAATATCAGAAATTAATATCTAAAATACATCATAAAAGTTAAGTTTTTATTAATATTTTTGCGGTTGTTAAAACATTATAAATGAAAAGAGAAGATTTTGAAATTATGGCTCCCGTTGGTTCTTATGAATCTTTACGCGCAGCTATTAAAGGTGGAGCAAATTCAGTTTACTTTGGTATTGAAGGTTTAAATATGCGTTCAAGATCATCAAACAACTTTACTATTGAAGACTTACATGAAATTGTTAAGATCGCTAAAGAAAATAATGTTAGGACATATTTAACTGTTAATACAGTACTATACGATCAGGATCTAAACCTGATGAAAAAAGTAATAATAGCTGCTAAAGAAGCTGAATTAACAGCAATAATTGCTTCTGATGTTGCTGCTATTTCATTTGCACGAGAGGTTGATGTTGAAGTGCATCTTAGCACGCAATTGAATATAGCAAATATTGAATCTCTAAAATTCTACGCAAAATTTGCCGATGTTGTGGTTTTGGCAAGAGAGCTAAATTTAGATCAAGTTGCCCAAATATACAGAGAAATAGAGTTACAGCAGATTAAAGGACCCAACGGTAAATTAATTCAAATTGAAATGTTTAGTCATGGAGCTTTATGTATGGCAGTATCAGGTAAATGTTATATGAGCCTACATAATACAGATCATTCTGCTAACAGAGGTGCTTGTCTTCAAACCTGCAGAAGAAGCTACATTGTGACTGATAAAGATACAGGACAAGAGCTTGAAATTGATAATGAATACATTATGTCACCTAAAGATTTAAAAACTATCCATTTTTTAAATAAAATGGTGGATGCTGGTGTACGTGTATTTAAAATAGAGGGTAGAGCACGAGGACCTGAATATGTATATACTGTTGTTAAAGCCTATAATGATGCTCTAAATTCTATATTGAATGGATCTTTTAACCAGGAGAAAATAGATGACTGGAACAAGGAATTAAGTACAGTATTTAATCGTGGTTTTTGGGATGGTTATTATTTAGGACAAAAATTAGGAGAGTGGAGTCATAATTACGGAAACAGAGCTACTAAAAGAAAAATGTATATAGGTAAAGGAACTAACTATTTCCCAAAAATTGGAGTAGCTGAATTCTTAATGGAAACAAAAGAATTAAATGTAGGTGACGAAATATTAATAACAGGTCCAACAACGGGTGTTGTAAAAATGATAGTACCTGAAATAAGAGTTGATTTAAAAAATGTAGATCAAACTATAAAAGGAGAGAGGTTTTCAATTCCTATTTCAGAAAAAATTAGAAGATCTGATAAATTATATAAATTAGTACCTGCACATCCTTCACTTGATCAATAATAATACCTAATTACATAGAAATTCATGGAATATACAGGCAACATAGAAAAAATGAAAACTCAATTGGAGGATGAAGTAAAATACATACTTCCAATAGGAGAGGAGACAATTGAAATAAACCAATATATTGGGCATAAAATATCATTACAATATCAACATCAAATTAACTGCGTTGCCTGTGGTAAAAAAACAAATAAATCCTTTTCGCAAGGATTTTGTTATAATTGTTTTGTTACCTCTCCACAAGCAAGCGAATGTATTCTTCATCCAGATAAGTGTCAGGCACATTTAGGTATTAGCAGAAATATGGAATGGTCAGAAAATCATTGCTTACAACCACATATTGTATATTTAGCCAACTCTTCAAATATAAAAGTAGGTATAACACGTAAAAGCCAAATTCCTACCAGATGGATAGACCAAGGTGCTACAGAAGCTATTATTATAGCAGAAACTCCCAATAGACATATTGCAGGTATCGTTGAAAAATTTTTAATGCAATTTTATTCAGATAAAACCAGTTGGCAATCTATGTTAAAAGGTCAGTCTGTATCTATTGATTTAACAGTTGAAAAAGTTAAAGTAAAAGAGTTGTTACCTTATGAATTACTACAATACTATTCAGAACAAAATAAAATTACTAAAATAGAATTTCCAATAACAAATTACCCAACGAAAATCAAAAGTGATAGCTTTGATAAATCAGAAAAAATTGAAGGTATATTAACTGGTATAAAAGGCCAATATTTAATTTTAGATAATTCAAAGGTTATAAACATCAGAAAACACAGGGGATATTTAATTAAATTCTCTATTTAACCAATAATTCATTTAGCTGATCTCCTAATTTATTTCGTTTAACACTACCGGTATTCATTGAAAATTTAATATGAATATTACAAAATGAAGATGGGTGAATTGAGTCTTGTGTAATTTTTATAACTTTGAAAAAATCATTGACATAAAACCTAATACAATTTTCATTATTAACAGCTTTAAATCCATAATTATCAATCCACTCATTAGTGATTAAATCATTAATAATTAATGTTTTATAATTCTTATTTAATATTATTACTGGAGCTCCAGCTGTAACTTCATTAATTTTAGTTAGTAATCGATAACTTATTAATTTTATTTGTTTAGTATCCAATGACAATTGTGAGTCTAAAATAAATACATAAAAAATGTATCCTGATTTAATATATCTTAATTTATACCAAGAAATGATATTTAAATTATATTCTAGAGTATCATGATATATTATTTGTTTTGAAGATACCAAAAGTTCTATTAAATCTTTATTGGCAAATAATAATGAATTAGCCTGATTACTTGTTATATTTTCTTGCTTAGATAGGTTAATATAATCTTCATCAAAATTTTGAGATTCACTAAAATTATTAAAAAACAAATCATTAATTTCTATTATATCAGGTCTTAAAGTTTTTATAGAGTTAAAAACAGAATCCTTTTTAAGAAAATTATTATTATCAATATTTATAGATATAAACGAGAGTTTATTTTTATTCTGATAACAACCAAAACAAACAAATATTATAATAATAAAAGTAAATAGACGCTGCATTTAAATAATTTTATATCAATATAAAACCAAATTAAATGCAATTACCAGTTTTTACATAAGAGGCTATATTATCTTGACGTTTCTATCCAATCTTTACATTATTGTATTCATCCAAGGAGTCAATATGTATCGTAACTCCAATATTATGAACATCTTTAATTGCAGTTTCATATTTAGTTGCGATTAAATGTGCCTCTGTTAAACTCATATTTCCTGGTAAAGATATATGAAAGGTTAATTCAGAATGATTACCATATTGATGAAGTAAAAAATGATGTGGATCTAAATCTTTATTAAAAAATTGGTAACCTATTTCTTGAATACTTTCTTTAAGTTCATCATCTATCTTTTCACCTAAAAAAATTGATAGTGATTCTTTTAATATTTTATAGGTTGTATAAAAAATTAAAAATGAAACTAATAAACCTAAAACACCATCAACCCACCAAAAATACTTACCTATAAAAATACCTCCTAAAATAATAACACTTGAAAAAGCATCACTTCTATGATGCCAACCATCAGCAATTAAGGATTTGGCATTAATTTTTTTTCCAAAATGGATAGAATACTGAGCCATTAATTCTTTAACAACAATAGAGATAACAGTAACAATTATAGCAAAACTACCATAATTAACAGACTCATGCATTCTTAATTTTAAAATTGATTCATATGTGAAATTTGCACCAACTAATGCAAGTAAAATACCTACAAAAATAGTAGACATAAGTTCAGCACGTCCATGTCCAAAAGGGTGTTCATCATCTGCTGGTTTTGCTGAAATTTTTATTCCAATCAACACGGCAACAGAAGATATAGAATCTGTTAATGTATGCCAGGCATCAGCAATTAGCGCAACTGAATGAAATAAAATACCAGCCCAAAATTTAATAATAAATAAGCCTATATTTAATAAAATTGAAGTCCATGAAACAAAAATTCCAGCCTTATATCTATCCATATTTATCTATTACAATTTAATTTTTTCTGAATCAACTGGAAATCCACTTTTTTTCCAATTTATAAAACCACCTTTTAATTGATATACATTATAATATCCTAATTCATTAAGCCATTTTGAGCATTGACTAGTTCTTTTTCCAATTTCACAGTATAAAAATATTTTATCATTTTTATCCATATCTTTTAAATACTGATTTAATTTTTCTTTGGAATCAGCTAAAATGGCATCTACAAGCCTATTTT
Organism: uncultured Saccharicrinis sp.; assembly: GCA_963665705.1. Classification (GTDB taxonomy): domain Bacteria; phylum Bacteroidota; class Bacteroidia; order Bacteroidales; family Marinilabiliaceae; genus Saccharicrinis. Next base: position 5,432,233 of record OY762448.1, on the reverse strand, counting down.
TAATATATTTCTCTGGAATTCTCAAATCAAATAATTTAACCTTACCATTTTCATATACTTCTTTAAAAAAATCATCACATTCTAATATTTTAGTATTTGTTTTTTGTGCTCTAACTCCAGGCATTAAGCACATCAATATAATTACTATAGCAAAATTTTGTTTAAACATAACGTATTAAATCATAAAAAAATTTGATATTATTTGATCAGTTATAAACTTATTATTGTCCCTTATTTTTAAAAATCCATTTTCTATAAACACGGTTGATTTACGGTATTGAATATCAAATTCTTTATTATAAAATGAAATTATTTCTGAATTAAAATTAGTATTAAGATAAAATAAATCTACTCCTTTTCTTGTTCTTAAACCAAGCATAATTAGTTCATTATATCTGTCTTCCTCAGAAAGTGTTTCATTCGTATAGTAAATATCACCATGTATTACATTACTTATATATTCTGATAAATTAGATATATTCCATCTCCTTATGTTATTTTTTAATGAATGGGCACCTGGTCCAAAACCGAAATAATTTTGTCCTGTCCAATAACTTGAATTATGTTGAGATTCAAAACCTTGTTGAGCAAAATTAGAAATTTCATAATCAATAAAACCAGAATGGTTCATCTCTGATAACAATAGTTGGTATTGTTTTATACTATCGGAATCTGCAATTTCTTTTATATCACCTTTCTTAAGTTTTTTATAAAAAGGAGTACCTGATTCGAAAGTTAAATGATAAGCAGATATATGTTGTACATACATACTTTTTGCAATAGCTAATGAATTTCTCCAATCATCTATACTCATATTAGGTACACCATAAATTAAATCAATACTAATATTTTTAAATCCTGCATTCTGAGCTTTTTGTATTGCATACAGAGCCTGTTTTGAATCGTGACGTCGATTCATAAACTTTAATATATTATCATTAAAACTTTGTATTCCAATACTTAATCGATTAAAACCCAATTGTATTAAATCAACTAAAAATTCATCTGTTATATCATCAGGATTTACTTCTATAGTAAGTTCATTGATAGCATCACTGTTTACATATTCAAATATTGTATCAAGTATTTTAGATAAATCCTTTTTATCTAATAAACTAGGGGTTCCTCCTCCTAAATAAATAGTAGTAATATCTTCACTTTTAAATTCTATGTTTCTCGTTTGAATTTCCTGAATTATGGTATCTAAAAATCTCCCTTTTAATGATATATCAGTAATACTGTAAAAATCACAATATCCACATTTTTTTAAACAAAAAGGTATATGTAAATATATTCCGGCCATTAATAAATTTAATATTATAAAATTTTAACATGAACGTTTCACGTGAAACATTTGTTTTATACTATATTGCAAATAATTGTTAATAACTAGTTGATAATTCATATTAAGAAAAATACATAACACATTAATAATGTATACTTTAAAAACATATTGGAGAACTACTTTACTAATATTTATTATACTATTTTTAAGTTTAATGAATGTTAATAAAATAGTTCCTGGAGAAGTGAAATTTTTTAAGCATTTTGACAAATTTGTTCACTTTATGATGTATTGTGGATTAAGCTTTATTTTCCTTATTGAAAATTATGTAAATAAAAATTCTATTAGAAAGTATTGGATTATTATTGATACTATTTTATTAGGAATATTAATTGAATTTTTACAAGCAACACTTACTATATATAGAAGTGGAAACCTATATGATGCTATTTTTAATATAATAGGTGTAATTATAGGAAGTGGAATTTTTATAGCTGTAAAAGACTTAAATTTTATCTATAAATTATTACTATTTAAAAATAATTATAACAGATAATAATCAATTTTATTATCAACTCTCTTAATAATATTTTCTATAGTTTCACTTTTAAACAGTTTCAATAATTCAGCTCTTACTTCACAAAATTTTTCATGTACCGGACAAGGTAATTGTTTAGCATGCGAAGATTTACATGTATTCATACCTATCAAACACATTTCAAACATATCCATACCATCTATTATTTTTACTATATCTAATAAAGTAATATCTGACGGTTTTTTTCCAATAGAAAATCCACCATGTGGACCTTTTGTAGAGAGTAGCATTTTTTGTTTTACCAGTTGCTGCAATATTTTACCAAGAAAAGGTGTAGGGATATTTAAATCTTCAGAAATCTTTTTAATTCCAATTTTCTTACCCTCTTCTTCATTCAATGCAAGATAAATAACAGACCTAACTGCATATTTGCAAGTGTTTGATAACATAATAAAAGATTTTTAAATGCTAAATTACATAAATTATTTATATACATCTACTATATTACATTATAACCTATATATCAACAAATTAAATATAATACAATTAAAATTTACTCATGATATTTAATGTATACTCTGCAAAAAAAAATAACGACTATATTAAAAATCTACTATTTTATTCTTATATAAATCAATATAGCAATTACATTAAATTAATTAATAGGAATTTTTTCTATTCTTCTAATATGTCTGCCACCTTCAAAAGGCGTATTTATAAAAGCATTAACTATAGCTTTAGCTTCTTCAACAGAAATAAACCTTGCAGGTAAAGAACATACATTTGCATTATTATGAGAACGCGCTAATTCAGAAATTTCATTATTCCAACATAGAGCAGCACGAATACCTTGATGTTTATTTACTGTCATATTAATTCCATTACCACTTCCACATACTGATATACCAAAATCGACTTGATTATTCTCAACAGCATCGGCCATTGGATGAGCCCAATCAGCATAATCTGTACTTTCAGTTGAATGCGTTCCGAAATCATCAACTTCTAATCCAATCTCTAATAAATAAATCTTTAAAATTTCTTTTAATTTAAATCCTGCATGATCAGCAGCTAATCCAACTTTTAAAAATTTCATTTTTTTGCCAAAGATAATAAGAAATTAAAGTATACATTTTAATTCAATAACTATAGTGATAAAAAAGTAACAATTATGCTTATATATCAGTATAATACAAGAGTAAATATATTAAATATTACCACTATTAATAACCTGTGAATAACTAATTAATTACTGTTAATAAATTGTGAATTGTAATTTAAAATAATGAAGAAAATAATTTTGGAAAACTAAATTTAAAATTAAATCAAAACTCCAATTTTATTAATCAAGTAATTTGATCTTTATTTTAACTACTATTTCAAACAGTATTTTAACAGCCTAAATCTTCTTAAAACAGATAATCTTATTAAATTTGTCAACTATTAACAACATGTTAATAACGTATGTTAATTATCTGATTACAAACTAAAAGAATTATAAATTAATTGTTAATTGTATATTAATATCTGCAACAAATATGTTCATGTTAATACAAAACAATAATATTTCGATAATTTTATAAACGTTACTAACAGGATATTATAATTACTATATTTATTTAAATTTCTCTATTTTATATATATAATATAATGGAAGTAAAGGAAAGCTGGTTAAAAAAAGGATTCGTAGATGAACCTATTGTGAGTATAGAGAATATTCAAGATGAATTTTTAAAATTAAAAAAAGAAAAGAATGCCGTACTAATGGCGCATTACTATCAAGAGGACGAAATTCAAGATATTGCAGATTTTGTAGGTGATAGTTTAGCGCTAGCACAGTTTGCTAGTAAAACTGATGCTGATATTATAATTGTTGCAGGCGTTCATTTTATGGGTGAAACAGCTAAAATATTATCACCTGAAAAAACAGTTTTGGTTCCTGATTTAAATGCTGGATGTAGTTTAGCTGATAGTTGTCCACCTGATGAATTTGCTGAGTTTATTAAAAAATACCCCGATCATAAGGTTATTACTTATGTAAATACTTCAGCTGAAATTAAGGCTTTATCTGATATTGTTGTTACATCCACAAATGCTAAAGCAATCGTAGATAGTTTTAATAAAGACGATAAATTAATTTTTGGACCAGATAGAAATTTAGGAAACTATATAAATGGAATTACCGGTAGACAGATGATTCTATGGAATGGAGCCTGTCATGTTCATGAAAAGTTTTCTTTGGAAAAAATATTGAAGTTACAGGAAGAAAATCCTGATGCTAAACTTTTAGCACATCCTGAATGTAAAAAGCCATTATTAATGGTTGCTGATCATGTTGGGTCTACAGCTGCTTTACTAAATTATTCTAGTAAAGACTCTTGTAATAAGTTTATTGTGGCTACAGAATCGGGTATATTGCATCAAATGAAATTAACGAGTCCTGATAAAACTTTTATTCCTGCACCTCCTAATGATTCTACTTGTGCCTGTAATGATTGTAATTTTATGAGATTAAATACTATGAGTAAATTATTTAATGCTTTAAAATATTCATGGCCTTCAATTAAGATAGATGAAAGTATTAGAATTAAGGCTGTTAAACCAATTGAAAAAATGTTGGACATATCTAAAAAATTAGGTTTGTAATAAATATAAATAATTTATCCATTCGTTAGTATGCATGATACAAGTCCTCTAAATATTTTATTAGTAGAAGATAATGTGTTAAATCAAAAATTGATTTATTTAAATTTATCCAAATTCAATTATTTAATCGAAATTGCTAATAATGGAAAAGAAGCTGTTTCTTTGATAAAAGAAAAGAAATATGATTTAATAATTATGGATCTTATGATGCCTGTAATGGACGGATTAGAAGCAACTACTAAGATTCGTGAATATGAAAAGGAAATAGATGTTTATACTCATATTATTGGTTTAACTGCTAATACTTTTGATGCCGACAGAGACAAATGTATTAGTCATGGAATGGATGAATATATGGCTAAACCTTTTGATTTGGAGTTATTTAATGAAATACTTATAAAATTGGACCTGAAAAATGAATAAAATCTGATGCAAGATAATTTCGATATACGTGAGGAGGGATATCAGTCTGTAGAGAATGAAGTTGAAAATAAACTTCGTCCTTTAAGTTTTGATGATTTTCAAGGTCAATACAAAATCGTAGAAAATTTAAAAATATTTGTTCAGGCTGCAGGAATGAGAAATGAGGCTCTTGATCATGTTTTATTACATGGACCTCCAGGTCTTGGAAAAACTACGCTTTCAAATATTGTGGCTAATGAATTAAATGTTGGGTTTAAAATTACTAGTGGACCTGTACTGGATAAACCTGGTGATTTAGCCGGAATACTAACTAATCTTGAAGCTAATGATGTTTTATTTATAGATGAAATTCATCGGTTAAGTCCTATTGTTGAAGAATATCTTTATTCTGCTATGGAAGATTACAGAATAGATATTGTTATTGATAAAGGACCTGGTGCCAGAAGTATACAAATCGATTTGAATCCCTTTACTTTAGTAGGCGCAACTACTAGGAGTGGTTTACTAACCAGTCCTTTACGTGCTAGATTTGGAATAAATTGCCACTTAGAATATTATGATACAGATATCTTATCTGATATAGTCAAAAGATCTTCCTATATTTTGGATACTCCTATATCAGAGGAAGCTAGCTACGAAATTGCAGGAAGAAGTAGGGGAACACCGCGTATAGCTAATGCCTTATTGCGTAGAGTCCGTGATTTTGCTCAAGTAAAAGGAAATGGGAAAATTGATATTCAAATTTCTAAGTTTTCTTTAGAGGCATTAAATATTGATCAGCATGGTCTTGATGAAATGGATCATAAAATTCTATTAACTTTAATTGATAAATTTCAAGGTGGTCCAGTAGGTATTAGTACTATTGCTACTGCGATTGGTGAGGATGCTGGTACTATTGAAGAAGTTTATGAACCATTTTTGATTAAGGAAGGTTTTATAAAGCGGACCCCAAGAGGAAGAATGGTAACTCCATTTGCCTATAGTCATCTTGGAAAGGATAATTTAAATCAAGAACAATTTTCGTTATTTTAATTTTTTAAAAGTTGAGTAATTTAAAATCTTTAGCCGGAGAAACTGTAATATACGGCGGTGGAACAATACTTGTTCGTTTATTAAATTGGCTTTTAATGCCTTATTATATCCGAACTATGGATAATGTTCAATATGGTTATATTACTGAAATTTACAGTTATATAGCTATATTTTTAGTTATTCTTACTTATGGATTTGAAACAACTTTTTTTAGATTTTCAAAAAAAGATACTTTTAAAAGTGTTTTTACTACAGGATTTTTCAGTATACTTTCTACAAGTTTAATATTCGTTTTAATCTTGTTTTTTGTAGTAAATAATATAAATCTTTCAAATAACTATCAATTTTACAATAAATTGATTTGGCTGGCTGGATTAATTGTAGCTGTAGATGCAATATCAGCGCTTATTTTCGCTAAACTACGATATTGTGGTAAAAGTATACGTTTTGCATTAATAAAGCTCTTAAATGTCTTTATACTGATTTTTTTCAATATCTTTTTTCTATTGATTTGTCCTTATCTTCAAAAACTAGATAATGAAACTGGATCAAATTATTTTCATTTGGTAGCTTGGTTTTTTAAATCAGAGCACGAAGCTTATTATGTTTTATTATCCAATTTAATTGCTTCAATATTTGTTTTACTTTTTATTCTAAATGAATTAAAAGGGATTATTAAAGATTTTGATTTTACCTTATTAAAAAGAATGTATAAATATTCCTTTCCTATTTTAATCGTTGGTATTACCGGAATGTTTAATCAAAGTATCGATAAAATTCTTTTGCCAAGGCTTATAGGTGGAGATGAAGGTTATAGAATGGTAGCCTTATATGGCGCAAATTTTAAAATTGGTGTATTAATGGCCATGTTTACTCAATCATTTCGTATGGCTTTTGAACCTTTCTTTTTTAAGCATAATGAAACTTCCCAAGACAATAGTATATATTCTCAAATTTTGGATTATTTTGTTCTTTTTGGGTTATTAATATTTTTAGGTGTTACCTTTTTTATTGATATCATTAATATACTTCTCGTTGATGAATACAGAGAGGCTAATAGTGTAATTTCTTTAGTTCTAATTGCCCAATTATTGAGTGGTATATACTTTACTTTGTCGGTTTGGTATAAAGTATCAGATAAAACCATTTATGGAGCTTATATGGGTATAATTGGTACTTTAGTTACTATTGTTTCTAATATAATATTAATTCCTATTTTAGGTTATTATGGTTGTGCGATCAGTGGATTATTTTGTTTTTTAAGTATGGTTGTTTTCAGTATAATCTGGGGTAATAAATTTTATAAAATTCACTATAATTGGTTTAAAATTTGTAAATACATTTTAATTACAATGATTTTGTATGTTTTAGGTGTTCTTTTTTTACCTTATATTTTTTCATTGTTACCAAATTTCAATCATTTAGTGATTAATATTAGTCTATTTTTACTACGGCTTACTTTAATAGTTGTATTTTTATGGATTATTTATGTATTTGAATTTAAAAAATTAATTAAAAATAGAAATGTCATTACAAATTAATATAATAAATAAAAGTGATAATGAACTTCCAGAGTATAGTACAGCTTTATCAGCAGGACTCGATTTAAGAGCTTATTTAAATGATGATATTATTTTAAAACCTCTACAAAGAGTTTTGATACCAACTGGATTATTTATTGAATTACCAGAAGGTTATGAAGCACAAATACGTCCTCGAAGTGGACTAGCATATAAGCATGGTATTACCGTTTTAAATACTCCTGGAACTATAGATGCTGATTATCGTGGAGAAATCAAAGTTATCCTTGTAAATTTAAGTAATGATGACTTTCTTATAAAATCTGGCGAAAGAATTTGTCAAATGGTTATCGCAAAACATGAAAAAGCTGGTTTTATAGTTGTAAAATCATTAGAATCTACTGATAGAGGTGAAGGTGGATTTGGACATACTGGTAAACATTAAAATTTGCGTTTAATAAAGTTTTTAATGAAATATTTTTTTATTTTTTTATTTTTTATTTTTACAATTTACAGTTGTAAAACTTTAAAAAACAACAATTCTAGTACTGATGTTCAACTTGGTGTTAGAGAGAGTAATTTAAATTCTATTGATAAAAGAAAATTTGATTATTTCTTTTACGAAGCACAGCGATTGAAAATGCTTGGTCAAATAGATAAATCAAAAGTTTATCTAATAGAATGTCTTAAAATAGATTCTTTAAGTAGTACATGTTACTACGAATTGGCAAATATCGAAATAGGCACTAATGACTATAAAGGTGCGCAGGATTTATTGCAAAATGCTGTTAGATTAGCTCCTCATAACAAATGGTATAAAATGTTATTAGGCGATTTATACCAACAGAATAAAGATATTCCTAATTCCATTTTAATGTATGAATCATTGGTTAATCAATTACCAGACAATGATGAATACCTTTATGTATTAGCTCAATTATATACCCAAGATAAAAAGTATTTAAAATCTATTGAAACTTATGATCATTTAGAGGATAAAATTGGCATTAATGAAGTTATTACTTTAGAAAAAGAAAAATTATATCTACAAATAGGAAAGGAATCACTAGCGTATAAGGAAATTCAAAATTTGATCAAAGAAAATCCCTATGAACCAAAGTATTATGGTTACCTAGGTGATGTTTATTTTTATACAAAAGATTACGAAAAGGCTAAGGAATCCTATAATAAAATTTTCAACTTAGATCCTGATAATGGCCTGGGATATTTTTCTTTAGGTAATGTAGCTATCAATCAAAGTGATACGGTCTCTTTTTTTACTAATTATATCCAAGCATTAAAAGATAAAGATTTAGATATAGAAATTAAAATTCAAAGATTATTACCATTTATTGTTGGCACTGATTTTAAAAATTATAGTGATACAGTTATTATCAATAATCTGTTTAATACTTTGATTAATAATCATATTGATAATTCTAAAGGATATATATTTTATGGTAATTATTTACAAAGTCAACAACGTAATGAGCAGGCATTAGAGTTTTATAAAAAAGGTTTGTCATATGATAATACTAATTCTAGTGTTTGGCAAGATATGTTTATGTTACAAATTAATACTAATAATTTTGATTCATTATATGCAGACACAAAAGAGGCTTTAATTATTTTCCCTCAAGAGGCCTTATTCTATTTATTTCACGGTTTAGCTTGTATGCAGAAAAATCTTAATAATGAAGCTTATTCCACTTTAATTAAAGGATTTGATTTTATAAGTGACAATAGGCAATTAGAAGGTCAATTCTATGCTTATTTAGGAGATATTTTATACAGTCTGAATAGAACTGATGAAGCATTTAATAATTATGAAAAAGCTTTAAAAATTGATGAAAACAATGTTGTTGTATTAAATAACTATAGTTATTATTTATCCTTAATAAATAAGGATTTAGATAAAGCTGAAACTATGATATCTAAATGTGTAGAGTTAGAGCCTAATAATTTTACTTATCTAGATACATATGCTTGGGTATTATTTCAAAGGGAAAGATATTTTGAATCAAAATATATTATTGAGCGTGCTATTGATAATGGTGGCAATGAAAGTGATGTTATAGTTGAACATTATGGAGATATTTTGTTTAAAAATGGTGATAGTGAGGGTGCCTTAAAGCAATGGAAATTGTCTCAAAGTTTAGGGAATTCATCGTCTGTTTTAATTAAAAAAATTGAAGAAAAGAATTATGTGGAAGAGTAGTTTTGTGTGTGTTGCTTTCTTTTTTTTATTATTTATTTCTTGTAAAAGTACAGAAAAAGTTGTCTTTGGTAATGTTACGAGTTTATCTGATGTTAAATTACGTAAACTACTAAAAGATAATGAATTAAATTTTGATAAACTTTATTTAAAGAAAGTTTCGTTTTCAATTAATGATGGGAATGAAAATAGGTCTTTTAAAGGTAGTTTTGTTATCAAAAAGGATAGTGTTATTATAGTATCAATTTATGCTTTAATGGGTATTGAACTTGTTAGAGCTCAGTTATCCCATGATCAGGTAATAATAATTGATAAACATAGTAAACAAGTATTTAAAACACATTATAATTATTTTAGTAAGAAATTCGGTGTAGATATCAGTTTTGATATTTTGCAATCAATAATTTCAAATAGTCTGTTCCTGTATCCTAGTGAAGAGGATTTTTATGATGGATTAAAAAAATATAAAAATCATAATGAACAAGATTTTTATTCATTTAAATCTATAAGGGATAAAAGAATTAATCGTATTGTTAAAAGAGAAAATACCAGTTTGGTGATTCATGAAATAGATATTTATCCAGAAATTTTTAAAATCTTTAATGTTTTTATAAAAGATTTTGGATCAGGTCAATCTCTTAAAATTAATTATAAAATTTTAAAAAATTTGATACTACATTATTTCCTGAAAATATAGATATTAATGCTACTCAAGGAATTAAAGTATTTGATGTAAATTTAAAAATTAATTATTTAGATATTAATAATGGTGGGAGTCTTCATTTTAAAATACCTTCTTCATATGAAGTTAAGGATATTTAATTTTCTCTTTTTTTTCTTTTTTATGGGATCCATTTGCTTTTGTCAAAATAGTGAAGTGGATAAACTAAAAGATCTTAGAAAAAAGTATGAGGCTGAAATTATTAATGCACAACAGTTATTGGATAAAAAAGGAGCTTCTAAAGTTCATTCTTTAAATGAATTAAAAGTATTAAACTCAAAAATTAGTTCTCAACAAAGTATTATTAATACCTATAATTCTGAAATAAAATTTATATCTGAAGAAATTAAAAAAAATGAACTTTTTATTAAAAAGTTAACTGAAGAAATAGAATCTATTAAAAAAGGTTATGAAACTTTAGTTATAGAGGCTAATAAACAATTAAGTAGTAATTTAAATGAATTAATGATAATTTTTAGTGCTAATAGTTTTTCAGAAGCTTACAGAAGATTTAATTTACTAAAACAGTATAGTTCCTATAGAAAAAAGCAAGGTTTAGTTTTGGTGGATACAAAAATTAAACACGATAGCATCCTGGCTCATAATATTTCAATTTTGCAAGAAAAACAAGAAGTATATAATTTATTGAATAATGAAATGGAATCTATTAAGCTTTCTATTTCTAAAAAAGAAAATTACATTACTAAATTAAAGAAAGATGAAAAGTGGTTAAAAAGAGAAATATTAAAGAAACAAAAATCAGCTAAAGCACTTCAAAAGAATATTGAAAAATTAATTGCTGAATCTTTAAATAATTCTACCACCTATATGTTTAGTAATTTTTCCAAAGCTAAAGGAAAATTATTATGGCCAGTAAAAGATGGAATTGTAACGAGTAAGTTTGGTGAACATAATCACGCTGTTTTAAAGGGCGTAAAAGTAAAGAATAATGGGATAGATATAACATCTTTAAAACAAAATGCTGTTAAATGTGTTTACGAAGGTACTGTAAGCCGTGTTATTGCTATTCCAGGCTATAATAAAGCTGTTATTGTTAGACATGGTAAATATTTAACTGTATATGCTAATTTAGTAGATGTATATGTAAAGAGTGGCGAAAATATTCAGAGTAATCAGAATATTGGTCAAATATATACCAATGATCAAGATAAAAGTGGTATTTTGCATTTTGAAATTTGGGAAGAGAATAAAAAGATAAATCCTATAGATTGGTTATCTAATTTTAATTAAATGTTTAAAAATATTTGTTGATTTTAGTAACTATTTATTTAAAAATTAGTATACGGGAGAAACGTATATAATTCGGAAGCTAAATGGATCTGATTGTGGAAAAAATGGTAATTGATTCAGATATTAAAAATATTACTCTCGTAGAGAAGTTAATCGATGATATATCAAATCAGTATGAATTACATTCTGATATTTATGGAAAGTTATTACTTGCTATTGTAGAGGGTGTAAATAATGCCATTGTACATGGTAATAAGCTTGATATAAAGAAAAAAGTTAAGTTAGAATATACTATTACCGAAAAAAAATTAGAATTCATTATTCAGGATGAAGGTGAAGGATTTGATTATACTGATATACCTGATCCAACTTTACCAGAAAATGTTGAGAAAACGCATGGTAGAGGTATATTTTTGATGAATCATCTTGCTGATGATATAGAATTTGAAAATAATGGTAGTACTGTTAAACTTATATTTGATTTGTAAGTGATTGATTTTAATTACGAAGAAGTATCTGAAAATCAGATAGATGAAAATATTATTAAGAGTTGGATTGGTAAAGTAATTACTGATTACAACTCTTTTTTAGGTTCTATAACCTATATTTTCTGTAATGATGATTATATTTTAAATATTAACAATCAGTATTTAAATCATAATTATTATACTGATATTATAACATTTGATTATTGTGATGGTAATACTGTGTCTGGTGACTTATTTATCAGTATAGATACTGTCTTAAGTAATTCTATTAAATTTAATACTTTATTTCAAGAAGAATTAAATAGGGTTATCATTCACGGAATTCTACATTTATTAGGTTTTAAAGATAAAACCGATCAAGAGGCCAAAACTATGCGCACTTTAGAAAATCAGGCTCTAAAATTACTTAAAACAATTTCTTAATTTTTCTGTTATTTTTTTGATGATTAAATAATTGGATACATGTACCTTTGCGTCCTTATTAGTTTATTATGGATTTTAATTATGATGTAATTGTTGTAGGTGCCGGTCATGCTGGATGTGAGGCAGCTGCAGCAGCAGCCAACTTAGGTTCTAAAACCTTGTTGGTTACCATGGATATGAATAAAATGGCACAAATGAGTTGTAATCCTGCTATTGGAGGTATTGCAAAAGGTCAAATTGTGCGTGAAATTGATGCTTTAGGAGGATTTTGTGGAATTGTTACTGACAAATCTTCTATACAGTTTCGATTATTAAATAGATCTAAAGGACCAGCTATGTGGAGTCCCAGATCTCAATGTGATAGAATGGTTTTTTCCTCCGAATGGAGAAACGTACTTGAAAATACTGATAATCTCTTTTTTTGGCAAGATAAAGTTATCGATATAAATTTTATCGGTAATTCAGTTAGTTCTATTATTACAGAGCAAGGGGTAGAGTTTAAATGTAAAGCACTTATTTTAACTAATGGTACTTTTTTAAATGGATTGATGCATATCGGTAAAGTCCAAATGAAAGGTGGGAGGATAAGTGAACCTGCTTCTTCGGGAATTACTGAAAAACTATTTGATTTTGGTTTCAAAATAGATCGAATGAAAACAGGTACTCCTGTTAGGATTGATGGAAGAACTATTGATTTTTCTAAATGTCTTGAACAAAAAGGTGATGATACCTTTTATAAGTTTAGTTACTTACCTGAAGTTAAATCTAAACTTGAACAAAAAAGTTGTTGGCTAACTTATACTAATAACGAAGTACATTCTTCATTACGAGAAGGATTAAAAGATTCTCCTTTATATGATGGTACTATACAAAGTATAGGACCAAGATATTGTCCTAGTATAGAAACTAAAATTGTTACTTTTGAAGATAAAGATAAACATCAACTTCATTTAGAGCCAGAAGGTGAAACTACTATTGAGTATTATTTAAATGGTTTTAGTAGTTCATTACCTTTAAGTGTTCAATTGGAAGCTTTAAAACAAATCCCAGGATTAGAAAATGCAAGTATATTTAGACCAGGTTATGCTATTGAATATGATTTCTTTGATCCTACTCAATTAAATCATACATTACAAACTAAACTAGTAACAAATTTATATTTTGCTGGTCAAATTAATGGTACTACAGGATATGAAGAAGCAGGAGCTCAAGGATTAATTGCTGGTATAAATGCACATTTAAAACTTAACGATAAAGATCCATTTATTCTTGGTAGGGACGAAGCTTATATTGGTGTTTTAATAGATGATTTAGTCACTAAAGGAGTTGACGAACCTTATCGTATGTTTACTTCCAGAGCAGAATATAGAATACTATTACGACAAGATGATGCTGATGTTAGGTTAACTCAAAAATCATTTGATATTGGTTTAGCTGATGATTATAGGTTAAAATTATTAAAAGATAAAATAGAGTATCGTGATTCCATTATTGACTTTATTAATAATTTTAGTATCAAACCAAAGTATATTAATCCGTATTTTGAAAAAGTAAATACATCTCCATTAAAACAAACTGTAAAATTAAAAGATGTTCTTCTACGTCCTCAGGTTAATATTCATGATCTATTACAGTATGTTGAACCTTTTAAACATTTTGTATCTAATCTTCCTGAAGATAGGAGTGAGGAAATATTAGAATCAGCTGAAATTTTTATCAAATATCAAGGTTATATTAATAGAGAAAAATTAATTGCTGATAAATTAAAAAGATTAGAAAATTTGCAAATTAAAGGTCGTTTTAATTATACAGATTTAAAATCTTTATCTACTGAAGCTCGTCAAAAATTGAACAAAATTGATCCTGAAACAATAGGTCAGGCCAGTCGTATTTCTGGAGTAAGTCCTAGCGATATTAATGTTTTGTTAGTTATGATGGGTAGATAATAATTTGTTCCACGTGGAACTTTAAATGTATTTTATGACTATATCTGGAAAAATTGTAGATCTTTTTAATAATTCTATTTATAATGGAATTATAGAATATGATAATAATAAAATTATTTCAATTGTTAAAAGTGATATGGAATTTTCAAATTATATTCTTCCAGGATTAATCGATAGTCATGTTCATATTGAAAGTTCCATGCTCACTCCTCGACAATTTTCTAAATTAGTTGTTCCACGTGGAACTGTTGCCGTGGTAACTGATCCACATGAAATAGCTAATGTAATGGGTGTAGAGGGTGTTGAATATATGATTCAAAATTCAAAAGGTACTCCTTTGAAATGCTTTTTTGGAGCGCCTTCTTGTGTTCCAGCCACATCATTTGAAACCTCTGGTGCAGTAATTACTTCTGAAGATATTGAGAAATTATTACAAAAAGATGAAGTTTATGCTTTGTCGGAAATGATGAATTTTCCTGGTGTAATTTATGAGGATAAAGAGGTACTAAAAAAAATAGAACTTGCTCATCAGTATGGAAAGAAAATTGATGGACATGCTCCTGGTTTAGTGGGTGATGATTTAATTAAATATGCTCAAGTTGGTATAACAACAGATCATGAGTGTGTTAGTACTAATGAGGCAATAGATAAAATAAATCAAGGTATAGTTGTTCAAATTCGTGAAGGAAGTGCTGCTAAAAATTTCGATAATTTATCCTCTTTATTTGATACGCATCCTGAAAATATCATGCTGTGTACCGATGATTCTCATCCTGATGAAATTATTCAAAAAGGACATATTGATAAAATTATCAGACTAGGAATAGCTAAGGGAATTGATATTTTTAAACTACTAAGGGCTGCTACAATCAAACCTGTAGAACATTATAATTTACCTGTTGGATTACTTAGAGAAGGTGATTTTGCTGACTTTGTTGTTGTAGATAATTTGGATGATTTTAATATTATTGAGACTTATATTAATGGTGAAAAAGTTTATTCAAATAGCAATATTACTTTCTCTCTCGAAAAATCTTTAGTAATAAACAACTTCAATATTTCATCAATTCAAGAAGATGAAATTAAAATTCCATTTCAAGAAGGGAAAGATATTAGAGTTATTCAGGCAGTAGATGGTGATTTAATTACAGATGAATTTATATGGACTCCTAGGGTAGTTGATGGAAATATTGAATCAAATATTGATGAAGATATACTAAAAATCGTTGTTGTTAATCGTTATAAAGTAGCACCTCCTGTTGTTGGATTTATTAAGAATATCGGTATAAACAAGGGAGCTATTGCATGTAGTGTTGCACATGATAGTCATAATTTAATTGCAGTAGGTGTATCTGACCAAGAAATTGTAAAAGCTTTGAATGAAATCATTTTGTGTAAAGGAGGAATTACTTGTGTAAATAATGATGAAATTTATACACTTTCTTTAGAAATTGGAGGACTAATGACTGACGAAAATGGAGAAAAAGTGGCTGCAAATTATCTACTTTTAAATGATAAAGTAAAAGAGTTAGGATCACCTTTAAAAGCTCCTTTTATGACTTTATCATTTATGTCACTTTTAGTAATACCTAAACTTAAAATAGGAGATAAGGGATTGTTTGATGTAAGTACCTTTTCTTTTACTAATTTGTATGTTTAATGAGTCAAGAATTAAATCCTAAAATTAAATATTTAAAAGAAAAAATTTCAGTTCTTCCATCTGATCCAGGAGTGTATCAATACTTCAATAAAGATGGAAAAATCATTTATGTAGGTAAAGCAAAAAAATTAAAAAAAAGGGTTTCTTCTTATTTTGTTGGTAAACCAGATAATGGAAAAACAGCCTTATTAGTTCGTAATATTGCCAATATTGAGCACATAGTTGTTAACTCAGAAGAGGATGCATTATTGCTCGAAAATAACTTAATTAAAAAGTATCAGCCTCGATATAATGTTTTATTGAAAGATGATAAATCCTATCCTTGGATTGTTGTCAAAAACGAACCCTTTCCAAGGGTGTTTTCTACACGCCATGTAATAAAGGATGGCAGTCTTTATTTTGGCCCATATACTTCTTTAGGGATGGTTCGTACTTTGTTGGATTTATTTAAATCAACATATCCACTACGTAACTGTAAACTTAATTTATCTCAACAAAATATTTCTCAAGGCAAA
The DNA here is from genome assembly GCA_963665705.1 of uncultured Saccharicrinis sp. Classification (GTDB taxonomy): domain Bacteria; phylum Bacteroidota; class Bacteroidia; order Bacteroidales; family Marinilabiliaceae; genus Saccharicrinis. The sequence continues at coordinate 5,415,570 of OY762448.1, read as the reverse complement.
TATAAAGTTTGTTTAGAGTATCATATTGGCAATTGTAAAGGTCCTTGTATTGGCGAATTTGATGAAGATACTTATCGTGAGAATATTGAATCTATCAAGAATATTCTGAGAGGAAATATTAATTCTGTCATTAAATATTTAAAAGAAATGATGCATTCTTATGCGTCTAAATACAAGTTTGAAGAAGCAGAAGAAGTAAAGCAAAAAATTAAACAGCTAAATTCATATCAAAGTAAATCAACCATTGTAAGTGCAAGCATAAATAATGTAGATGTTTATTCAATAATTGAAGATGAAAATTCTGCCTATGTAAACTTCTTAAAAGTAGTAAATGGATCCATTATTCAAGCGCATACTATTGAAATGAAGAAGCGTTTAAATGAATCCTTACCAGAATTATTGTCGTTGGCAATTTCAGAAATTAGAGAAAGATTACATAGTAATTCCAGAGAACTTATTGTTCCATTTAAACCGGATACAGAATTTGAAAATGTACGTTTTGTTATACCAAAAAAAGGTGAAAAGAAGCAATTATTAGAACTCTCAGAACGTAACGTAAAGTATTATCGGTTAGAAAAATTAAAACAAGAATCGGTACGCAAAAAAGAAACAAGGGAGGATCGTATTTTAAATACGATGCAAAAAGATTTGAGATTAAAAGAAAAACCGATGCACATTGAGTGTTTTGATAACTCAAATATTCAAGGTAATTTTCCTGTAGCAGCATGTGTTGTTTTTAAAAATGCCAAGCCAAGTAAAAAAGACTACAGACATTTTAATGTAAAAACAGTTGTTGGTCCTGATGATTTTGCCAGTATGGAAGAAATCATAGAACGACGATATAAACGTTTAATAAACGAAAATGAATCATTACCTAACCTTGTTATTATTGATGGGGGAAAAGGGCAGTTAGGAGCAGCTATGAAAATATTCAGAAAATTAGAAATTGATGATAAAGTTGCTGTAATTGGAATTGCTAAACGATTAGAAGAAATATTTTTCCCCGGAGATCCAATACCATTGTATTTAGATAAAAATACAGAGACGCTAAAAATTATTCAGCATGCCCGAAACGAAGCGCACCGTTTTGGTATTACCTTTCATAGAAATCAAAGGTCAAAGAATTTTGTGGCTTCTGAATTAGATCAAATTAAAGGAATAGGGGAGAAGACTGCTCAAACATTACTATCTGAATTTAAATCTGTAGAACAAATTAAAAAGACAAGTTTAAAGGAAATTCAGGGTGTTATAGGTATGGCTAAAGGTAAAATTGTTTGGGATTACTTTAATTAAAACAGTGCTTCTAATAATTCAGTTTGTTTTAACTCTGTAATGTCATTAAATACAGTTTTAGTCTTGTTTTTTATATCCTCATATTGATGTAAACATGAATTTAGAGTAACTTCTAATAATGTTATTTTTTCTTTTTCTGAACTATTACTTTTTATCTTAGATTCAATAATTTCACCTTTTTTTATTTGCATTACAATCTCAAATCTTTTACCTGAAACAGATTTTATCCTCTTTTTAAATTCATATTTCGGACTATATCCATAATTCCATTCCCAGGTAATAAACTTTTCATTAACTAAATTATTTATAGCTTGATTTTCGTTTTCGCTTATAGTATATGAAATACAATCATAATTATTAATGATGTACTGATTCAATTGTTTTACAAAGTTATCTACTTCTATTTTACTATTTAAATGATCATATATATTAGTTACTTTGCTTCTTACCGATTTTACAGCCTTATCTTTAAACTTTAAGGGATCATTTTTTAATGCCTTAGTAAGTGAATTTAATTTACTATTAAATAATAAAGTACCATGATGCATTACCCTACTTTTGAAAACATGACATGCATTTCCACTAATTTTACTTCCTTCAATTAGTATATCATTCCTTCCGCCATGCGATGCATTTACATCCAATGAATTTAAAAAGTTAATTATGGGAGTAGTATGTTTTTTAAAATTTACTAATTCACCTTTTTCACCAGATGTAATAAAACAGAAATTTATATTTCCCGGATCATGAAACACAGTTCCACCACCTGATAATCTTCGAATAACAGGTATGTTATTTTCCTTTACAAAAGAATAATTTATTTCAGCAAGTGTATTTTGATGTTTTCCTACAATTATACTTTTTGAATTGATGTAAAGAAAAAAGATATCTTCCTTAAAATTTTTAAGTAAATATTCTTCGGTGGCAATATTATGAAATGGATCGTTTGTTTGACTTAAAATAATGAGCATATACCTGTATAATCTATTGTGTTAAAAAAAATATTAAAATCTCAGCGTGTTTAATATTAAAGTAATAGTATATATAAATACTTTAAATAGTTATATATTAAATATATAATATCAAATATTAAATTAGGATTTATTTTTTATGATTTTTCAATCTAGCTATGATTTGTTGAATTTATCATATTTTTAACCAATTCAACAAAAAAACTGGTTGTAAGGTTTCGATAAATAAAAAAATTATAAATGCGAGTAGTTATTCAAAGAGTCTCAAAAGCCTTGGTTACTATTGAACAAAATATTAAATCCTCTATTAATCACGGATTATTAGTTTTAGTTGGAATTGTAAAAGAAGATGATCAATCAGATATTGAATGGTTATGTAAAAAGATTGCTAATCTGAGAATATTTGATGATGAAGATGGAGTCATGAATAAATCCTTAATGGATATTAATGGTGATATTATTGTGGTAAGTCAATTTACATTATATGCTAAAACAAAAAAGGGTAATAGGCCATCGTATATTGATGCTGCTAAACATGAAGTTTCTATACCCTTATACAAGCAATTTGTGGCCTGTATGGAATCAATGATAGGGAAGAAGGTACAAACTGGCGAATTTGGGGCTTATATGCAAGTTTCTCTAGTAAATGATGGTCCGGTTACTATTATTATAGATTCAAAAAATAAAGAATAAAGTTAATTATCCTATGTTACACATTTAATCAAACCTAATTTCATATATGAAAATTCAAAAGATATTTATAGCCATAATGCTTTTTTTTTCTGCTAATCTTATTAAAGCTCAACATATTGGATTTACAGCAGGAACAAATTTTTCTACAATCACTTATAATCATTCAATAAGTAATAATAATCCTTTACCAGGTGTTAATTTGGGTGTTGTATATGAGAGACCTATGTTTAATGATGATATTTACTTTCAAACTGGACTTATTTTCTCTCAAAAAGGATCTAGCTTTAAGAGGTATTATTATTCGGGAGGATATGCTGGTATATTTGGAGCTAAATATGATTATTATGAGGACTATGATAACATTGCGCTACAACTAGCATATATTGATATACCTTTGCTTATAGAATATAAATATAAAATTCCAAAAATAGCTATTATAGGGAAATTTGGACCATCTTATTCTTTTGGAATTTTTGGTAAAGAAAGTATAAAATACGAGGATGATAATAAAATAAGATTTGATGGTAAAGATCATAGAGAATTTGATGTCGGAATTAATTTTGCTTTAGGTTTTGAATGGAATCAAACTTTTCAATTCACTGTAAATTATCAAATAGGATTAACTAATATTGAAATAGATGCAGTACAACAAAGAAATAAAGTAATGCAATTTTCTATATTCTATTTCTTAAATAACTTATATTTTTATCATTAATTTTTATTAGATAATTCCTTATAAAGTAAATGATCTTTCAGATAAACATCTTTCCCATAAACTACTTCACCAGATTTTGAATCAATCCAACAGGTGATATACACAATGTTTATGGGTATTTCATTTTTTAAATAAACTTTTATAGGAAAACCTTTCTTTAAGTATTTGTTCTTGTCAATATTTTGGTGATCAATTTCATTTAGTATAAAATCTGCCAGTTGCAATGCATTTTCTACCCGGATACAACCATGACTGTAGGTTCTAATAGGTTTTTTAAACAAGCTTTGTTGTGGTGTATCATGCAGGTAAATCGAATAATGATTTTTAAACATGAATTTTACTTTTCCTAATGCATTTGAGGGTGATGTATGCTGAAATACCGTGAAAGGGAAATTAGAGGCTGTATATTGCGAAAAATCTATACTATCTGTTGGCACTTCATTTCCATTTATACATGCAAACATATTTCGTTTTTGTAAATACAATGAATCACGTTTGGCGCCATTTAGTATTTGAGTAGTTGCAATAGATTTTGGAACAGTCCAGCATGGATTAAACACCAGGTAATCAATAGATGATTGAAATACAGGTGTTTGATTTTTATACTTACCAACTACAACTTTTGAATTTAGGAGACTTTTATTTTTATGCCTAAAATCAAGTAATTGAGATGCTATATTAATATTGATACCTTTCGTAAACTGATCATCAGTAAACCATCTTAAACGCTCTAAATTTGCTTTTATAAGGTTAATATAAGTCTCTTTATTCCAATTTATGTAATGATAGGTTTGTTTACCCACAATTCCATCTGATACAAGACCATGTTTAAGTTGAAATTTTTTAACTGCTTCAGACAATTCCTGATTAAAATCCATTGAAATATTTGAATCATTGGGGATTTTTAGGAGTTTTCTTTTAAGTGGAATAACGTATTTATTAGAATCGCCTTTTTGCAATAGAAATCCAGGATCACTGATTTGAAAATTTGCATCAATTATTTGCTCATTATAAAGCTTTTTTAGTTCTGCTGTAAGTTTGCTATAGAGTATATTTTTAGGCTCAAAGAAGCTATTTAATTGGCTGAATTGATTCTTTTTAATTGAATTAACCCAGATAGAATCATTGGTTGATAATTGAGGTTTGGGGTAATTCCAACCAGAATGAAATTGCTTGGGATCCAGTTGTGAGAATCTTATATCTAACCCGCATTTTTTAATGGATGATGTTAAAAGAATATCCAGCTGAGCATATTTTAAAGTATTAATACATGTATCTGTATGTATTTCATTATGAAGTTTTTCTATTTTTGAAATATTGTATGTATTAGGATTTAAGCCATGATATTTAGTATTTTTAATCCATTGAATACCATTGATAATTAATGTATCAGATTTCCAAATAGGAGTATAGTGATTGGAATAATAAACGGAATTTATAGATGAATCTGAGAAATTAGTAAGATTAGTTTTGATGTTTTCAGCTATTTCCTGTTCCGGAAATACATCTGGTTCTTCTTCTTTAATCAGTGGTTTATCAATGGTAACTTGTTTTGTTTTACAAGCCATTGATAACATCATTAAACCAATATATAATCCCTTTCTAAGCATATGCAAATGTAATCATTTGAAGAATTTAGAATAATAAAATTAAAGATCTAATTGTATAGATTTAATTAAATTTTACGATGAATTATATGTGTAACATTATATTTAATTGTCTGTATAATAAATCAATCATTGTTAATTTAAAACTATTGTAAACAATACTTCGTTAAACTTTTAAGCGGCAATAGTGCCATGAAATAATAGTTCCCTTGCCTTCTTTTGATTTTTAGGCAAGTGTGGGTTAATGCCGAACTTATCAAAAAATAAATTCAACTGTAAGGCATTGTGGTTTATTGTTTTGATGTCTGTCATCGAAAATGACTTTCTATCTTCTTTGGGAATGCTCAACCAATGGGTAATCTTGGCGATATTAATGGCGGTCAGGGAAGCGTTGAAGTGAAAATCCAGTTTGTTTTCGCTTCTGGCTTGACAATCATTTAAGCCTGTGTGCTGCTTTCCGTCGCGGTAAAGAAATTCAATCTGGAAACGGCTTCGATAAAATTGCAGTATCTCTGAAGCATCCATATTGATGTCTGTTGAGAAATACAGTTTATGAGTCTGCTTACCCTTCTCATTGCAATAAAGGACATGCACAACCTTTATACTTCGTTTTAAAGATATGGAATACACAATGGCACTATGGATTACGGTCTGCTCATCCTTTGATACAAGTTCAAAGTGTCTCAAGTCGATATTGTTGTTGTCAACTTTTCCATCATATTTTTTTGGCCTTCCGCGTTTACCCGTTGGCTCACCTTGATGCAGGTATCGTAAATTGGCATCATCCCTCAGTCTGCATATCAAGTGCATATCGGCATTCATTACCTGATCAACAAACGTACGTTTTGCAAACCACGCATCAGCCACTAAATATGAAGATAGCCCAAGCAGCAGTGTTTTGCGCTCAGCAATAATATCAGCATACCAGTCAGAAAGGGATTGCTCCTTATCAACCATCGTTTGGACAGCCTCTAAATGAAATGCAGTATGGTTGTCTATGTCTATCGCTGCCAAACCTCCAATTTCAAGCCCCCATTTGGCACGATTGGCGCACCCAGACCAAAAATAACCGGCACCGGGTGTATGCTTGCCTGATTTGCTAATATATGAAGGGTCAAAAGCAATGGCATATCGACCACTTCCTTGAGAAAGCGTTAATTCTTTGTTGAAAGTTAGAAAGTCAAATGGTTTTTCAAATTGTTGTCGGTATCTTTGTTCCTTATGCTTACCAAAGCGCCCCAACTGAAGAAAGTTAATGCGCCCTTTGATGCATAAAAATAGGATAAGAGTCTCTGTTACAAACTCTTTCCTCCAACTATTGATATTTGACATTTTTGATAACACGCTCTCTATGTGTGTTTTATAAATATTATTTCCCTTGATAGTCACCCTTAATGTTGTTGTCGAAATTCACCATTAAGATACTGATTATCAAGGGTTTGTGAAAATAATTCGACAACTTAATTTGTTGATTTTCAGTATTTTATATCATACTTTAACGAACTGTTGGTAAATGAAAGTTTCTTTTAGTGTATTACTATTGATGATCATTTTAGGAACGTCTTGTACTGAAGATATTCTTGAAATACCAACCATTACAGGTTCGTGGATGTTAGAAACTACAGATAATGCAACAACTGAAATTATTTCTTTTACTGATGATATGACTTATGAAATTGTTTCATTTCCAAGTCAATTAGAAAATCCTATTGGTTCTGAAGTCGATACCGTTTATATTACAGGTGAATACGCTTATTTAGGTAGTCAGGTGTCATTTCTTTCGGCAAATTTTACAGGTGAAGATGAAGCTGCCATCATATACTCAGAACCTACTATTTACGGTGCAACAGTAAGTGATTTGTTTGTTGGGATGGTTAATACTGTTGTTGGTGTTTATCAGTTTATTGAATTTATTCCTACGGGACTTAATCTTGTTTTTAATCCATTTTTTTGGACTATAGATCAATTATCAAACGATTATCTTATTTTGAATAATAACAATAATAAGTGTAAATATAAACGGTTGTAAATTAATGATCTAACCAATATTTTAAATCGTTGTAAATCGTATCACAATGTTTATATCCCATATTAAAAGCTTCCTGAAGTTTAAGTTTATTTCTTTCCGTTCTACTAACTGGTATTTTAGTTTCTGGTCTAATTACAAATGCCTTACCTTCTTTTTCTAATTTCTTTATTTCCATCATTTGATGGTTATAAAATTGATATCTGTTAGATAATACATTAACTAATTCAGGGTATTTTGGATATATTAATTTACCTAATGTTGAAAATTTAGTTGGTTTTTTAACGAAATCAATGGTTTGAGTGAGTACAATAACTAGTTTATTACAACCATCTTCTAAGGCTTTTTTATAGGGAATTGGATCACTAATACCACCATCTAATAATTTTTTATTTTCGTATTCAACTATTTTAGATGCGAATGGTAAACTAGCTGAAGCTCTCAATGAAATAAGTAAATTTTCGTAATCTAATGTTTTTATATAGAAAGGTTTACCTGTAATACAGTCCGTTGTACCAATAATAAATTCCTGTTCAGATTTTACATAGGTTTCAAAATCAAAAGGAATCAATTTTTTTGGTATTTCATTAAAAACAAAGTCCATCCCAAATAGTTCACCTTTAGTTAATAAGCGCTTATAACTCATATAACGATTATCCTCTACATAAGAGTATGGAACATTAAGATTTCTGCCTATTTGTTTTGAAATATAATTAACCCCGTTGCAAGCACCCATTGAAACACCAATAACATATGGAAATTCAATTTTATTTTCTAATAAATAATCCACTACTCCAGCACTAAAAATACCTCTAAAACCACCGCCTTCTATAACCAGACCTATTTTTTGATTCATTTAATAAAGTATTAATTTACAATAGCTTGTTTAAATTCATTTGCAAGGATATAGAAATTATTATCTTCACCAAATTCAACAATACGTGTTACTTTTCCATTACATGCGTTACACTTACCTTGAATTTTTATATCGTTTAAATTGTTTAATGACACCTTTTCTACAGATACACCTTCTTCACATATTTTTTGACAGGTAGCGCAATAAACACCATTTTTTAAAATATAATGAAGATTTTTCTTTAACTCTTCATCGAGTAAACTTTCTACCTGAATCACAGTAAGTTCAATTTCACTTTTATTAGTCATTATATTAATTTTTGAATGGCAATTTACAATATTCTTTATAAAAGTAGAAATACATTGGTTTTAAGTAAATAGTTATGGCTTAAAAAGGATATATGTTTTAAATTAAAGATGTATATAAAGTATCTATAATTAATTAGTTAAAGTGTTTTTATGTGAAAATAGAAGTAATTATAGTTTATTAGTAGAAATATAATAGGAGTTGTTTAAAAGATAAAGCTAAGGCTGGAGTATTTTAAAGAGTAAATATCTGGAATTAGAATTAAATCTATACTTATTTGTACAGATTTAACTCAACAATATTTTGTTATTTTTCTAACACATTACCTTGTCTGAAAAAATCCTTAGCTTCTTGTAAAGCCTTATCCATTTTTTCAAGTTTTGTGTAATATGACTTTTCAAAGTTATTGGTAGTTATTATTTTATCCATTCCACCATTTTTAATGACAACACGTTTATCTGCTAATAATATAAGCAATGGATCGTGTGTGGCCATCAATACAATTTTATCTTTACTTACTAGTAAATCAAGGGCTTTCTTCTTGTTTACACCAGCATTTTCAATTTCATCAATTAGTACAATTGGTGCTTGACCAATACAAGCTACATCAGCGATCATAAGAGCTCTGGACTGACCTCCACTTAAAAATGTAACCGGTGTTTTTGGATCAAAAGGTTCACCTGAAAGTTCGTTTGCCAGTTCTATGACCTCTTGAACTGTTATTTCTGCATTTATTAGTAACCTGCTTTGTGCATGAAGTAAAAGAAAGCTTTCTACATCCATGTCTAAAACAAAATTCATATTTTGGGTAATTTGAGCAATCAATTTACCTCCGAATAATGATGCAGTATCTTCATCAGCTGTTTCACCATTTATTAAAATCTTACGTTTAGTTGGAGTATCACCATTTGCTAACCATTCAATATCTGCTAATAGTCTACTTTTACCTGATCCTGTCGGGCCCACAATGCAAGTTATTTCCCCAGGCTTTAAATGAAGATTGCAGTTTTCCGGATTTTTACTTTTATCAATACCGCTTAAAACATCCAGTGTTTTAATTGTTGTTTTTTGTTCAGAAGCGTTAATACCACTTATATAATCAATAAATAGTTCAGATATTTCTTCTTTAGAACTGGCATTTTCTTCCCAAAAACTCTCTGGCTGGGTACTTATATATTCAGTAAATGATTTATGCTCATTTTCAGCCTTTATTTGAAAAGAAGAAAAGAAATCGCTAAACAATGGATTATCACTAACAATTTCTTTTAGTGGTTTATGTAGTAATGTATCTGTTTCCATAATTTATAGCTTAATCTTTCTGTTTAATCCTATCTGAAAATCTTCACCTACTCTTGTTTCTCCTAAACAATAGGAGCAAAGTGCAGTAGGCATCGAAAAGCGAAGTTTCATCTGTTTATCCGGAGTTTGGGTATTTTCAGCTATTACTAATTTGGCTAGTTTGTCAGCTCCTTGTCCAGTAATTCCATTTACAAATAATACTTTACATTTAGGATTTACCTGTTGTATTTTAAACCTAAATACCTCTTTTTCAGCTTGAGAAACCAAGTCACTTTTAGTAACAACAACTACATCTGCCAATTTAACCATAGGACCTGTTTTTAAAGGAGTATTTATTCCACTTAGGTTATCAAGTACACAGATTGCCGGAACATTTTTTAAATGAGGGGCACAGCGATTACATAAACCTGCACTTTCGGTAATTAATGTTGAAAACCCTTTTTCTTTCGCCCAACTAATACACTCTTCAATATTTGAAACAAAATAATGATCGGGGCACAGGTTTCCTGCTAACCCTGTTTTTGCGGTAATTCCATGTTTCGCGTATTGTTCTTCATCAAGCGCACTTAAACAGTCGAACTTTATAACACCACATTTTTCTTTAAAACCTTCAATACTGTCAATCATTTTAATAATAACAGAGGTTTTTCCTGATGATGGTGGACCAGCTATTGTAATTAAATTTACCATGTACTATTATTTTTTATTCCATACCTCCATAAATACATCTTGAATATCTTCTTTCAACTTACCTATGTAATGATCATTTAAAAAATCCCAACCTAACCATTTAACAGTCTCTGGAAAATCTTTGTGATCAATTTCAGGATGTATAGCGGGGAAATATCTTTGTTTAAGTAATTCAGCTAATTCTTTACTAAATAAATAGTTTATCAGCTCTTTATGTTGTTCTTTTTTATTCTTTTTTACTAATAGAAAAACAGGACTGGCAATAGCTCCGTCTTCTGGCCAAATTATTTCTGAATCAGCACTTTTTATTCTTTTGGCAAAGAAATAGGGCATAATGTATATAGCAGCACCTTTTTCATCATCCTTTCCTGCTAGTTTGACCATTTCTGCAGGATGCATTCCACTTTTTATATTTTGAGCCAGTATTTTAATGGCATCAAAACCATGATCTTTATAAAAGGGTAGCATTACTGCGTTGCAAAAGAAATCATCTTCACCACGCATAATAATACTGTTTTCGAAACTTGGGTTTAAAATATCACTCCATTTTTGAGGTATTTCACGATCGCCTAACTTTTTTTTATCTACTACCATAACTAACATATTGGCAGTATACATTGTATAATTTTTTTTAGGATCAGCATAACCTGCTTTTTGCAAATATTTATTAGGCACATAGGGTTCTACGGCCTCAAATACATCATTTTCAATAAATCGATGAATAAAAGGGCGATGGAAAAAGTTATTTACATCTGAAGCCATTATTACATCAGGTAATTCGTTTTCATCAGTAATATTATCAAGTAAAGGATAGTATGATAACTCATGGTTAACATTACCTTCCATCATGTAATTTAAATCTTTAAAAAGATCTTTATTTTCTTCAATGTAGGATTCTGTTAATTCTTTAAAAGGATTACGTAATCCACAAGGTAACATGGCTGAAAAATGTAGTGTTTCATTTTCATTTTTTTCAATCTCTTTTTTTTCCGTAAGCGATTGATTTAACTTTTCAATGAAATATTCTGTATTAATATTATTGGATGATAAGAGGGTACTTAAACGTATAAAACGACCAGTTTTATTTAGGTTTTCTTCTTTAAAATAATTTCCTAATCCATGTTGCTCAAATACTGAAATAAATTCTTTATTTAATTCTGCAATCTGTAATAAGTTTTCGTTACCTGTAATCATAACAATAATTGTTTGGGTTATAATGCGATTAATAATTTTTTTATTTCTCCAGTTGAAGTTGAAGCTTCAACCAATTCAATAGGAGTGTTATATAAATCAGATAAAGTATCAGCTTTTAGCACTTCTTCTACATCACCAATTGACGATACTGTACCATTTTTAAGCATGATCACTTTATCGGCAAAATGTAACGCTTGTTCTGGCGAATGTGTATTCATAATAACTCCATATCCCTGCTTTTTCAATATGTGTGCCACTTTCATTACATGGAGACTATTACCCATATCCAAATTTGCAGTAGGTTCATCCATGGCAATAAATTTTGGTTGTTGTGCCATGGCCCGTGCAATAAGAACCATTTGTTTTTCACCACCACTTATTTTCGAAAAATTTTTATTTATTAAATGATCTATTCCCAAAGCTTTAATACATTGAATAGCTATATCTTTATTTTTTTCACGAGGCTTGCCTATAAATCCATTTGTATGAATGTATTGACCCATTAATACAACATCTAATACAGAATAAGGGAAAGGGGTACCATGAGCTTGCGGAACATAGCTTATGAAACTTGCTATATCTTTGCTGGATAGTTGTTTAATACGTTTTTTATTGTAAAATATTTTTCCATTCAGTAATGGAAGTAATCCTAAAATGGTTTTAAATAGGGTTGTTTTTCCTGTCCCGTTTTTACCCAAAATACAAGTTAGTTCGCCTTCATTAATCATTATATTAATATTGGAAAGCACTATCTTATTTCCGTATCCGCAACACAAATTTTCCAGCTTTATCATATTAGTTCTTTTTTGATGATTTCATTAAAATAAAAATAAAGAATGGCGCACCAATCAATGAAGTTGTAATACCTAAGGGTATTTCCATACTTGAAACAGAACGACTAAAGTCGTCAACAATTAGGAGAAATATACCCCCAATAAAAAATGAAGCCGGTAATAAAACCGTATTTTTCGATCCTGTAAGTATACGAGCAATATGAGGAATTACTAATCCAACCCAGCCAATAATACCACTTATGCTTACCGCTGATGCTGTCATTAATGTTGCTATGCCAATCACTATAAACCGAACTCTATTTACATTAATTCCCATTGTTTTGGCTTCTTCATCACCAAACGAAAGCATATCCAGTTTCCATCCTGATAAGGTTAGAACAATTAACCCTATAATCGCAATAATGCCAATAAAATAGAGGTCATTCATCTCAATATCAGATAAACCTCCCATTAACCAATATACAATTGAAGGTAGTGTATCATCTGGATCAGCAAGGTATTTTAGCATTGAAATTAATGCAGTAAAAACAGTGGCTACGATCATTCCTGAAAGTATAAGCGTAAGACATTTTTCGTGCTTCTTACCAGTGCTTAAACTTATGAGGTAAACTGTTAATACGGCTCCTATACCAAAGACAAAAGAATATACCTGAAGCATAAATACACTTAAACCTAAAATAATAGCCAAAGCAGCACCAAACCCAGCTCCGGCAGAAACTCCCAAAATTGAAGGAGAAACCATTGGATTCCTGAACATTCCCTGATAGGTAGCTCCTGTTATAGATAAAGTACCACCTACAATAAATGCTGCTATTATGCGAGGCAAACGAATATCCATCAGTACAATTTTTATTTGCGATGATACCTCAGATTTAGAATAAAAACATGATTTTATAAATAGCCATAAATCATTAATAGAAATACTGTATCTACCTACCATTAAAGAGGATAGTATTAATAAAACACTTGATATAGTGAGTGTTATAAAAACGGATATGTTAGATTTATTTAGCATGTAATTAAAATAAAGAGTTGTATTCTTCCTCCGTTAAATTGTATTTATAGAATAACGAATAAAAATCTATTATCTGTTTTTTCATTTTTTCTTTGGGCAAATTGTAAAAAATATGACTTAGCCATATTATTCCAGCAATTCTGTTTATTGTTGGAGGATGATCAAACCAGCCAAATGGTTTAGAGGGAACTTTATAAATTTGATTGTTATTTACAGCTGCAATATTTTTCCAAATACTACTGGTTTTAATATGATTATAAGCGTTTTTATCAGCTTTAAAACCTGCGGTAAATATATATTCCGGATTCCATTCCAGTATTTGTTCCATGTTAACATTAGCATGTCCTCCATTAGGTATTGCTATTTTAGCCACATTATTCAGGTTTAGAAAATCCAGTACTTCTGTATGCTTTGATCCGGATGGGTCTGTAGTTAAACCTGAACCTCCTATGGTATAATAAATACTCTTAGTGGGAGCTTCATTTTTATTCATCAATTCGCTGCATTGATTATAAAAAGATGTAAGGAAAGAAATGCACGCTTTACAAGCATCATTTTGAGTAAGGATACTGCTTAAAAATTGATACGTATTATTCAGATTGTATAGAGATAAATCTATGATAATTAATGGAATGTGAGTCCTTTTTTGAAGCTTATTGAATCTTTCATAATTACCTTTCCCAATAAAAGTACCAGCAATAATTACCTGTGGATTATTAACTAAAACAGCTTCAATATTTTTTACATCTATTTCTGCCATTTTATTATAATCATCTGAGATAAATTGATGAGTTTTACTGCCAGGAATGATAGATTTTGCAGACATAACATCTTTTGCTACCGGAAATAGTAGTATGGATGTTTTGGAATCATATGGTAAAATGCGGGTGATTTTGTATGGAATGGTTACATCTCTTCCTGCCATATCCGTTATCCTTTTTGCCGATACAGGGATGAATATTATTATTAAGATGCTTAATATAAGAATTTTCATTTTTTGTTGTTTTAAGTATTATTTTTTCAAAAGTTTAGTTAAGAAACTTTGTAGCTTTGATAAGCTATCTCACTCAAATGTTCTTTTAAATAGGGTAGGGGAAGTGTTTTCAATTTATCCCATCCAATCCATTGGAAAATCTTATTTCCTGAAAAAAGGTGATTTGAAGTAATATGTGTTGTCCCACATTTTTGTAGGATTGTTTTAATTTCCTCAGAATAAAGGTGCTGAGCTATTTGTATGGATGCAGCACCAGTATCTTTTTTTGCTAGAAAAAAATGACAAGTAATGGGATTTCCATCTTTGGTTTGTATTATTTCTACTTTTTCACGTGCTTCACTTCTAATGAATAAACTGGCAAATTGATGGACTATATTTATTGGTGATGTTTGAGTATTATTAGTAGCCATATTTTTAATAATATAGGAGAAATGCTGTTTATTTTTTACGTTTTCCGCATATTTAGTAATGGCTTCTTCTCCAAATTTTGAGTACCAGTGTAACATCATATTAAAACCAAAATGGTCGCGTTGATTTTTACCCATTTGCATGATGGTTCCTGCAAATTGAGGAGTTAGTAAATCCCCCCAGGTACTGGGTACTTCTGTAGGTAAAGCAGAAGTTAGATCTCGAACCATTACCATTTCTTCTACTGCAAAAGGATGATAATGATTTTCAGTATCCATTATATTACTATCCTTAAAAACATTTCCTGTTTTATATTGAAAATGAGGATTATGATAATATCCAGAAATTATAAAATTCTCAACAAATTGTTGAGTCATCAAGGAACTAAAACCTTTACCTATTAAAATTTCTGGTAAATCATCTGGTGATTTACATATGGCTAAATAGTTTTGAAATTCTTTTTTAGCGTGTTTTGGAAATATATTTATATTTAGCTTAATACCCTCAGCTTCAGCTTTTCGTTTAAGCTCAGATACAAACTCATTTTGCCATAAAAAATTAACATACCCTGCTATATTAACAGCATCTGATTTTATCAATTTATTGCGCAATGCCTCATAATTACATGGGTTTTGAGTTGTTCGCTTAAGGGTTCTTTCAATACCGTATTTTAATGCTGTATAGGGTATATTAGCCTCAATAGCTATAGATTCCAGCGTAGAGTTTTTTTTTATTATTTGTTTAAATGAATAAAGTTGTTCACTACATTCCGGAATGCTTTTTAAAAGCATATTTATATTTGTTTCTGGTCTAATATCCATAATTTAAAAATTAAAGGTTAAAAACACTCTTATATCACGCCCTTTGCTGGGTATATAGGATTGATAGCAATAATATTCTTTATTTAGTAAATTATTAATGGCTAAATTTAATGATGGTTTTGTTTTTATTTTAGGAAGACTTAATCCCATATTACATCCTATTAATAAATATTGGGGTGTTGCAAAAGGAGAGTCTCCAAGTCGTTTTTGTTCAGAATAAAAGACTACTCTTATTGCTGACTGTATTTTAATTTTTTCTTGAATGAAAAGACTATAATTAATATCAGACTTTAAATTAAAAGGTGGGATGTAATCCAATGGAGTTCCATCATTGAAAACACCTTTTGTTTCTGTTATATTGGTTCCGTTTAAATAAGCCATTCCAACTCGTGTTACAATTTTGTCGTTGTTTGCAAATAATCGGTTATACTTTAATTTTATATTGACTTCTCCTCCATATAAACGTGTTCTACCAATATTTACCCATGTATAATTGGTTCCTGGTAAGCCTCCTTTTTCTTTTTTTGTAATCATATTTTCCATAAACCATAAAAATGGACTTAGTTCAAAATCAATCACTTTAGAAGTAAATTGGTAACTAAGATCTAAACTATTGCAGTATTCTGGTTGTAAATCTGTATTCCCAAATAAAATACCATTTGAAGTATAGTTATCGGTATACAATTCTGTTGTTTCCGGCATTCGAAAGGAGCGAGCAATATTTAGTTTTAATTTATATTTAGGATTTAAATGAACCAAAGTGGCTATATTACCACTGACAGCATTTTTCTTATCATTTCTACCTTCGCTTAATTCTGAACTATGCACATCACCTTCATTCACAGATGCGTAATTGTATCGTAAGCCAAAAATCCCTTTTAGTTTTTTACTGAATTGATATTCATTTTGCACAAAAATCCCTGAATTAATAGAATGAGCATTATGACTTACTCTGTTTTCAAAGGAAATTTCCTCAATATAGTCTATAAAGTCTGTAGGGGTAGAAATATGAAAACTATATATTTCTGCACCTGTAGTAATTGTATAATGATTATTAATTTTAATATCACCCTTTACCAGACCACCATAGTAGTAATCAGAAAAATTGGTTGTTTCAACGTACGAAAGTCTGTAACTAGCCGCTGTATAATAATTTTTAACTAGTTCCCTGGTTTCATCTGAATAAAATGTATTTATTTCTGTATTCTTGAATATGCCTATTTTATCTTTGCTGTATTTTAATGAATAGTTGTTAGATTTTTCATTTTTTGTTTGAACTCTCATGTATTGCGATCCATTAAAGCCAACTGGTTTTCCCCAAGGGCCACCATCATGAATATCAACTGTTAATACTAATTTATTCAATGTTGAAAATTGATATCCTGTAGTAAGGAAAATATCGTTATCTGTATAAAAACTATTTTCAGCCACTGTACCATCAGGATAACTAAAATTATCTGCATCACGATAGCGAAAACCTGCTTTTACAGCGAACTTTCCATCGCTCCAACCTCCACAAGTCAATATGTTTTTTTCATTATTTACAGAGCCAAAACCAGTGGTTAACTTTCCGTTGAACTTACTTTGTTTAAATGGTGATTTATCGATTAAATTTATAATACCAGCCATAGCACCAGCTCCGTATATTACTGAAGCGGCACCCTTCTCTACTTCAATTCGATCTAAATCATATACATTTATGGTATGAGACATTACTCCAGCCGGATAAGAACTAAAGCGTCTGTTTCCGTTTCGGAGTATTAAAATCCGGTTACCCGACATACCTCTTAGGGTTAAAATAGCCTGGTAACCGGATCTGTTTGTAAATCCAGCTTTTGTTTGAAGTACTTGATTTACATTCTGAGGATTTAATTGTGTCATTTCTTTTTTGTTTGTAGAAAAAGCAGAAACGGCACTTTTGCTTGTAATTGTTTGGTGGGACAATACCGCAACTTCGTTAAGTTGGAATTGGTCGGGATTTAAATAAAACTTTAGATTAGCTTTATTTTCTGCCAATACAAAGGTATCTGTTTTAAATCCTAAGGATCTGATAAGTAGTTTGTTGTTGAATTTTGAATTTAGTATTGTTATATCAAAATTTCCTAAAGAATCACATGTTGTTCCTGTTCCATCTATAGTTGAAACTGTAGCAAATGAAACAGCATTTCCGTTTGAATTGAATACAGTTCCATGAATGGACTTTTGTGCCTTTAAATAGCTTATACTAGCCATAAAACAATATGTGATAAATAGGAATCGATACATATGTAACTATTGTGAGATTATTCGCTAATTACTTGCCATCTGACTATTGTTTGCTTTTCGTTAGGTTTAGCAGGTTTGTATTGCTTTACCATAAATTTTACGTAAGCACCTTCACTTGTTTTAATAAGGAAAACAGGTTGTACTTCTTGTTCTGTCATACCATCTGGTACTTCAAGAATTCCACTTCTAAATTGCTGACCAATAATACATTCATCTAAAGCTGCAAATAGGTTTTCTCTATTGTAAAATCCGGTATTTTCATCTTTATATGATGCATAATCTATAACAGGTTCTGTTGTTAATTCTTCCATCATATCTTCTGTTACCTCGGTAAGTGAATTAAAGAATTCAAGACCTACACCGATTTTACAACCCTGCGTTTCTGAAGAAAGAAGCATGGCTGGACAGCCTTCATTTTGTAAATCACCATTGTCGTCATAGTAATATGTTTTTACGATGTAGAATTTAATGTCATACGGAAAATCTGAACTTTCCTCCATATACTCATAATCCAGGTCGGTTTCTGTTAATGTGCATTCAGAATGTACATAGTCCATTCCTGCACCCCATGGATTTACTGTAGGCGAGCGTTCTAAATAATATTCCTTAACTGGATAATCACCTTGGATAATTGTTTTGACTTCATCATTATCGTCACATGAAATGAATATACCTGTGAATAGGATAATGGGTAAAAGGTACTTTTTCATAATGGTATTATTTAATAGTTTTTGTTCATTTTTTATTTGTTTCGTTATCTTAATTCAGATAACGTGCCATTATTTTATGAGAATATTCTTTTTATAGCTTTAATTATAGTAAATCAATTACATAAATTAATTTTCAAATAAATTTGAGATATGTTAAATCCTACATATATGTAGGATAATTTATTGTAGAATTACAATAATGTACTTTGGAAGAGGGTATTTTTTAATAGTTGGGAATAACTAAAGCTTGACCTAAATATTAGTTTTTATAATTAATTCAGCATTAATAATCAGGCATAAAAAAGAGCTACAAAAAATTAATTATGTAGCTCTTTAAGAATTGAATATATGATGTAAACTGAATGCTTAATGCATATTTTATATTGGGAAATCCAATATATCCTATTGAAATTAATTATTAACCAACCATTTTTTAAAAGTAGAAACTCTGGCTTTACTTATAATAATTCGTTCTTTGGTTGGAATTTTTAAGTTTACCGACAAACGATTACCAAACCATACAACAACTTCTTTTACGGATCGATGCGAAATAATAAACTGTCGGTTGGCTCTGAAAAACTCAGTAGGATCTAATTTAGACATTAACGTATCTAAAGATGATTCTACAGGCCATTCCTGACCTTCGAGTGTATATAAAGTAACGGTTTCGTTTTCGGTATAAAAATAAGCAATTTGAGCTGTAGGAATAGGAATGAGTTTATCGCGATATTTAATTAACAGCGTTTTGGTATACTCGGCTGTTTCAGCAATGAAATTATTCATTCTTTTAGTATAACTCTCCAAATCATTATTTGAAAAGTTTTTTAGCTTATTTAGTGCACGTTGAACGTTTTCTGGTTCTATAGGCTTTAGTAAATAGTCAATACTGTTCACTTTAAAAGCTTCTAGTGCATAGCTATCGTAGGCTGTTGTAAATATTACAGGGCAACTAATTTCAACTGATTTAAAAATAGCAAATGATTCTCCATCAGCTAATTGTATATCCATGAAAACTAAATCTGGTAATTCATTATTTTTAAAGTAATTAACAGATGATTGGATACTGTCTAAAACAGCGATAATTTCTAAATCAGGTTCAAGCTCTTTTAATATCGCTTTTAAATTTTTTACCGCAACAACTTCGTCTTCAATTATTACTGCTTTCATTCTCTACGTTAGTTAAAGGAAGTTCAACAATAAATTTACCATCATAAACGTAATTGCTAATTTCCTTATTAGCCAAATATCTATATCGTTTCGATAAATTATTAAGTCCTATTCCTGTTGTATTTTGGTTTCCAACTTTAGGTTGAAATCTATTTTCAATAGTAAGGTTGTTTTCAATATTAATGTAAACCTTAATTGTCATAAGATATTCTTCACTAATAATATTGTGCTTGATAATATTTTCAACCAGGGGTTGTAATGATAATGCAGGTAATTTTACTTTAGTTTCTAGCTCTTCATCAATTTCAATATCAAACTTTAGTTTGTCATCATATTTAATATGGAGTAAATATTGATATGCTTTTAAAAAGAAAATTTCTTCTTTTAGTGTAACCAGTTCTTGCCAATTTCCTTTTAAAATATAACGAAAGAGGTTAGATATTTCATTAATAAATTTTAATGCTTTTTTATTCTGATTTTCACGGACTAACCCAGATAAGGAGTTTAATGAATTAAAGAAAAAGTGAGGACTTATTTGAGCTGATAAAGCTTCAAATCTATTCTGTAAACTTTCTGTTTTTAATTTCTCATTTTCTAAAACCATATTTTGTTGTTTGTACAGTAAATGGTATAACTGACCAAATAAAACAACCGATACAAAAATAAATATTCCTTTAAATAGAGTTATTCCATCAAGATACCAAGGAAATGGATGAAATTGTAAGTTTGTATGTATTATAATTAATGAATTAAGATATACTCCTAAATAGCAAATTAGGAGGGTTAATCCGATAATAACATAAGGCTTTATTTTTACAGGAATTGTATTAAAAAGTGGATTTTTCTTTTGTCGGTTAGGGTTATTAATTGCCAATAATAACCAAGATAAGGCAACAAAGAATACAAAATCAAAAGCAATACCCGTAGCATTATCCCTTTTGTTATTTAAGTCTGGTGGCATATTCCCCTCAATATGAAAAGGAGGATTGTCTTTCATTACTCCTTGAATACCATTTGGTGGTAATTCAGGCCTCTCTCCATTGGATGGAGGAAGCATTTTATTAAAATCAGTATTGTCAGGCGGTAATGGTCTGTCAGCTATTTCTGAATTAAACCAGCTTTTTCTTTCAAGCATGTTGATATTTTCCGGAGATGATTGATCGAAGTATCTGATCACGTCTGGAAATACGATAAATACGCCTATTAATAAGGCTACAAGAATATTTATTATTTGTGTTTTATATAAGTACTTTAAGCTCATTACCACCAAAAATAGTCCTAATAGATATATTATACAAAGAATGTTGTTTTCCTTTGTCTTTTCTTCTTCAAACTGTTGTTTTTCTCTTCATATTGCTTCAGAAGATATTGATCTTCGTCCACCGCCACCACTGCTTTGACTCCCAACAGTTGTGATTGTACTGGAAACTGTGAAGGATTTGTATAAAGATCCAGGTGTATATTCCCCATCAGAATATAAACCACCTAATTCTGTTCCTGTTGAGCTACCTCCAGTGTAAATAGAGTATGTTGTACCAGAATTTAAATCAGGTGAAGAAATGGCTACAGATGAATAAGAATGTGCTGGATTAAAAGTAGCAACAGTATTACCATCACTATCTTCTAAATGAAATAACGTATTTGCTGTATAAGTTGATGTAAAGTTTATTAAAGCACACTTTTGTGATGAACTAGTGCTCGGTGCTTCAGCCATACCTGAGCTACCTGCTGCAATAAGAAATCCTCCATTTACTTTAAAAGAACCGTCATAGTCTAAGGCTCCGTTTCCGTTATTTGTAGGTCCATGTACTAAAACTGTTCCATCAGTCATAACTCCGGAACCATTCATATCAAGTCCATCTCCATATGCGTAAACAATTAAAGTACCACCATTAATGTAAAGATAGTTGCTATTTGAACCTGCAGCATTTACACCATCATCAGATGCAGTTAGTTCTATTATTCCATCTTCTATAGTGATGGTTGATGCTTCTAAGCCTTCGTATGATTTAGTTATTTCTATATCTGCATAATCAATTTCTAATTCATTTTCAGCATGAAAACCATCATCATTTGAAGCTATAGTAAATGTACCACCGGAAAGAAGTATATCAAGATCTGAATGTACAGCATCATCAACTGAGCTGATTGAAAATTCACCATTCTCAACATAAACTAATGTTCCGGCTTTAATTCCTTTACTGGAACTTACGCTTCCACTGCATGTGATATCAAAATCTCCATCTGTTAATGATATATTATTATATGCATAAATTCCATCTCCGCTAGTATCAATAGTAAAAGCACCATTAATAATATTAATATAACCACATGAACTGATTTCATTATCTGATTTAATCGCATCACCGTTAGAATCTATTACAAATGTACCATTGTTAATTACTAAATAATCTTTACCTCTAATTCCATCATCGTTAGCTGTAATATTATAACTTCCGGAGTTAATTACTAGTCCGTCTTTACTTGTAAGACCATCTTTATAATTTGCATCAACTGTAAGCGTACCTTCACCAGACATTCTTAAGTCGGATTTTGAGAAAATAGCTGCGTTTGCATCTTCATCAGTATATGAGGTACCATCAGTAACAGTATTGCTTGTATTTTCATTAAGCAGAAGAATCGTTCTTAATGATTTTTCAATATATATTCCAGGGTTATCTGAACATGAAATACTAACTCCATTCAATATAATTTTAACTACTGATTCGTTGTCTGTACTTACTAAAACTTCTCCGTCAGTTAAATTACCATCAAATATATAACTTCCAGCTTCAGAAATTGTTAAAACATCGCCTTCAAATACTGCTCCTTCACCTGTAATTTCTGCAGTGTTGTCGTTAAAAGTAATAGTTGTAACATCCGAATCATCCCATTGGTAATCACTTTCTTCTTCGTAATATTCAGAATAATTTGAATCATCATCGTCGTCATCATCATCACTACTGCTACTACTACTGCTACTACTTCCACTATCGGAATCTGAATCAACATTTCGCTCACAGGCTCCCATAAAGAACAAGATTATAAGCGCTAATGCATAAAACCTTATTGGTGCTAACATAACTTCTTATTTTTTGGATTATTGAGCAAATGTAATTTTAGCCTTTTAAATCGAAGTTAATGTATGCAGGGAAATGGCATTAATAGGGGGTGAAGTGGGAAAATTTTAAGAAGGTAATTATTTTAAAATGTAGTTGTGTTAAATACCATAATATGAGTAGTTTAATGATTAGATTAGATTTTGATAATTGGATATCAATAAAAATCCTACTTCACCCTGAAATAATTCCGTTTAACCACAAATCATAAAATGACACATTAAAATAAGCCGTAATATCGCAGTTATAATCAATATTTTTCTGTTCTAAGTAAATATTGATTTAGGGAAAAAAGGAAAATTTATAATATAAATGCTCAAATAAGAATTTAAATAGTAATGTGTTACTATACAGTGAGTTCATAATTTATTTAAGCATTGTTTAAAACACAGGTTGGATGAATAGGATTGATACAAGTTTTTTTAAACCGATTCGGATTGATCAAATGAATAATGTGCAGTTAATGGACCGAACAGATACAAAATATTGTGTTGAGATAAATCAATTACAGGATATCTTAAAAGAAATTAGTTCAGATTACTATGCATTATCAATTGAAGGAATGAATCAATTAAAATATGCTACTACTTATTATGATACTTATACCAGACAGATGTTTGGAAATCATCATAGGGGTAAATTAAATAGATATAAAATAAGAAAGCGAACTTACCTTATTTCAGATACAAGTTTTTTAGAGGTGAAGTTTAAATCGAATAAAGGGAGAACTGTAAAAAACAGAATTGAAATTCCACAAAAGTTTCAATTTTTGACGTATGATGAGCAGTCGTTTATCTCTGAAAATACTCCTTATAAAACCTATCAATTATATCCAACTTTAAACAATAATTTCACCAGATTAACTCTTGTAAATAAGAAATTAAAAGAACGTTGTACTATTGATTTTGACTTAAGGTTTTTTAATGAGGAACGTGTGGTTAAACTGGATGATTTAGTAATTGTTGAGATAAAAACAGAAAAAAGAAGTGAACGTTCAAGTTTAATGAATGCACTCAGAGAAAGAAAAATACTATCTGGGGGATTTAGCAAGTATTGCATGGGTCTTTCACTTATTGAAGACTCTTTAAAAAAGAATGCTTTCAAGCCTAAATTACGTTCAATTAAAAATAAATATCAATCTACATATCAACTTCAAGAAGTAATCTAAATCATGATGAATTTTATAAATCAATTTTTTGATAACAGAATAAACCTGCTAACTATTATGGAGGGATGGGATGAAAAACTATGTCTATTTGGAATTCAACTAATAGATATAAGTGGATTTACTGAATTGGCAGTGAGATTCCTGTTTAACACAGCCCTGTTATTAATTGTAGTACACTTTATATATGCTCAAAACAGTCGTCGTAAAGACTTTTATTTCTCGTATTTATCAATAGGAGTTATAGTTTTCTTACTGTGTTTCTTGCTTAATAGTGTGAAGTTAGAATTAGGTTTTGCAATGGGGCTTTTTGCTATTTTTGGTATCATACGATACCGAACCGATGCTATTCCTATTAAAGAAATGACTTATCTTTTTATTGTTATTGGTATTTCTGTAATGAATGCTTTAGCACATAGTAAATTAAGTTATTCTGAATTAATTTTTACCAATGCAATTATTATTATTGGTTTATGGTTTCTTGAAAAAAGACTCAGTTTAAAACAAGAGCAAAGCGTAACCTTGATTTACGAAAAAATTGAAAACATTCATAAAGCAAACTCTGCTGAGTTATTAGATGATTTGAGTGATCGTACAGGGATTAAAATTAATCGTTACGAAATTAATAAGATTGATTTTTTACGAGATGTGGCTGAGATTACCTTGTATTTTCATGTGAATGGTAACATTGAGGAATAGAATTATGCATAAGATCAGAAAGCAAATAATTGTGCTCGTTGGGACCGTAGTGTTCTTAAGTCAAATAGGAATAAAGCTTCAGGCACAAACTGTAGACAAGGAGCTGCAAACCAGAATTGCAGCAAAGGCATCGTTTGAATTATTAAAAGATTTATCATTAGATTTATCACCTGAATTGCGTTTTGATAATGATTTTAAATTAGATAAGTATTTATTTGAGGGTGATTTAGAATATGGATTTTTAAAACATTTTTCGGCAGGAGCAGGGTATCGGTTTTTAGCCAATAAAAAGAAAAGTGGAGATACAGAATACCTTCATCGCTATAAATTTTATGCAAGTTATAAGACTAAGATAGAAAGATGGAAACCGGGTTTTAAACTAACTTATGCAGATTACTCTGATGATGAAGAAGAAGATTCAGAGTATTTACGACCAAAATTTTCGTTGGGATATAATATTGCCAAAAGTAAAATTACACCTAAAGTCGGTCTTGAATATTTTTATCAGATACCTACTTCAACATGGTATAAAGTACGATATGGAATCGATTTTGATTACAAAATTTGTAAAAAGAATTATATCAACATTGGTTATAAATTCGATTATTATTTAAATGAATATTTAAATAGACATATAATAGAATTATGTTATAAACTTAAGTTTTAACATTTAAATTGACGAAAGTACTTTTTCATATATTGACAGAGAATTAATGCTAATTTACATCTAACTATATCATCGGTTGAATAGTTGTACCAAATTCAACCGGTGGTTGTTAGGTATTGGAAATTAAAACCACTGTCGTTTTCTAAATATCATCACTCCTAAAAATGAAAGTGCCAAAGAACCCATAATAATGGATGGCATTGCCCACATTGAATTTTCCATAAAATTAGGTACATTCATTCCAAACATACTTGCTATTAATGTAGGTATCATTAAAATGATAGAAATGAGGGTTAGTTGCTTCATTACTACATTTAAATTATTTGAAATTACCGATGCAAAAGCATCCATCATTCCACTTTGTATATCTGAATATATTTGAGCCATTTCCAGTGCTTGTTTATTCTCGATAAAGGCATCTTCAAGTAAATCTTCATTAATCTCAGTAGTAATCTTTTTCGAGTTACGAAGTTTGGCCAATACGATTTCATTAGCTTTTATAGATGTAATGAAATAAACCAGACACTTCTCCATTTTAAGCAGTTTATTTAATTCCTTGTTTTTAATCGATTTTTCAAGGTCTTGCTCAATCAAAGAAGTCATTTTATTGATTTGTTTTAAGTATCTCAAATACAAATTGCCAGAACGTAGAAACAAACGAAGAATAAAATTAATATTATCAGTAATTTCTTTGTATTGCTCTCTAAAAGGTGATGGCTTATCAATAGGTAATATCTCGTTATTCTGCGAGCACAATGTTAATGTAAAATCGTCAGTAATAAATATACCCAAAGGAAGTGTATTAAATGGAACACCATTGTTTTCAACAATAACGGGTATTCTTAAAATAATTAAGGTCCAATGATCGTCAAATTCTATACGAGGTCTTTCGTCCTGGTCTAAAATATCATTTATCAGATCATTAGGTAAACCAAATTCATCAGCTAATATATGGATTTCATTTTCTGCCGGATTTGTAGCATTAATCCAGCATCCTTTTTGTGGTTTGTCTATTTCAGTATAACCACCAAAAGTTTTAAATATTTTAATCATGATATGTCTCCTCACATTTATTCCGTAAGGAAACACACGAAGCCCTTACAGAAGTGTTAATACTATTAATCTACTTGGATATGGGTCTTCGTCCATGGTTTTTTGTTTATTAATTTCAGTTCGCAAAAGTAGTTTTATTTTGTCATTTATCTTTATTCTGAGTATTTAAATTGAATTAAATTCATATAGATTTGGTATATAGTGTTTTGCAATTTTACTATATGAAGAAGCAAAAGGTGCAATATATTTAGAGAGAATGAAAAGGCTAGGGTTATGTAGGAATTGCTTACAGATTGTAAGTAATATGAAAGAATGTAAATTGGGGATATAAAAAATAAAAACTGATCTTTTATAACACAGATAAAAGATCAGCTTGAAATAATTTATTAAAGATGAATTATTTGATGTTAAAAGGAACTTTGATATTGAGACTTATATTTCTACCCATATTATAAAAATTAACTTCTTTAAGCGTGGATAAATGATCTATATATTTTTCATTTAGTATATTATTCACAAGAACAGCAAACTCAATAGTTTGATTTTGACATTTAATACTGGTCCCAATGGCACTGTTTAAAACAAAATAACTATCTGTTTTAGTTTCGAACATTGCAGGTTTATTTTGTTTATCGGCCCATAATCCGCCAATCTTAAAATAATTATCCTTTAAGAATCCAACTTCATCCTTTTGTAATTTTAAATCACACCTTAATTTATTTTGAGGGATAAATGGCAGGTATTCTCCATTTTCTTGTTTTCCAATTAAATAAGAATAGTTTGAAGTGAAGTTTAACCAATTTGTAATAAACGAATTAAGAGCTATTTCACCTCCATAAAGTTCTGAATTAGATTGTGCATATTTAAATATATCATATCCTTCATTGGAAATATCATTAGTTGGTGCTAAAAAAATATAATCCTTGATGGTGTTATAAAACCCGGAAATATCCAACATTAAATGTTGAGTATGATAATGTGCACTCAAGTCCAATTCATAATTTCTTTGGGTTGTTAAGGCAGTGTTTCCTTGCTCATAGCGTGCTTCGTGAACCCCGTTTTGTGTTAATTCAGCAATGTTTGGGGTTCTGTATGCAGAAGCAAAATTAGCACGTAATAAAATGTTATCTGTTGCATCAAAGGTAGCACCTGCTGAAATACTTATATTTGAATAGTTTTTATCCACAGCATCTTTATCCGTTTCTTCTTCAGTGGATATATTTCTATAGTCATAACGTATTCCCAATTGGGTTTCCAGTTTGTTAAAAAGGTTATGTTGCGCCAAACCAAATACAGAAAAATCATTTACATCAGCATCCGGAATTACATGGTTGGGGGCATTATTATTTCTGTTGGTTTTATTTGCCCCTTGAATACCAACAATGTAGTCTGAATTTGTATTTGATGGTAGATAGGTTTTTATTTCATACGAAAATGTATTTAAATCCATATTTACCATTTCAAACTGAGGCATACTTTTGTCTGTTTGTAATTTTCTGTTATTTAATTGGTAAGAAGCATTTATATCAACTTTAAAATCATTTAAAAACAGCGTATTTTTTGAGGATATAATATGATTTGTTAGGTCTTGGTACCATAATTTGTTTTCTCTTTCATTTTCAGCTATCAAGTCCACTGAATCATCGTTGCACATACTTAGTTTTGGACGATTATAATCATAGTATAACCTAAATATTCCGAATGATTTATTTAGTCCTAAACTTGCTTTAAAGCTGTGCTCGTTAAATCGGGTATTGGGTATGTAATTGTCGTCGCCATCTTTATAATCCTTATTACTTTTAATACCAGCTCTAAATCCCCAGTTGAAATCATTTGATGCACCTTTTAATCCAAAATCAGATACTATGCCTTCTGTATTTGAATGATATTGAAGGTTGTAATCTCCCATGATTTTATTGGCAGGAGCCGGTTTTTCTTTTATAATATTTAGCACTCCTCCAACAGCGTCAGAACCAAATAGTAATGAAGCCGGACCTTTTATTACTTCAATGTGATCAATACCAAACTCATCAATCACAAAAGGATGGTGTTCCGAAAATTGAAAGTTTTCGAGCTTAATTCCATTATTCAACATCAAAATGTTTGTCATTGATAAACCTCGGATTACAGGTTTTGCAACACCAGTTCCATTCGATATCATATCAACACCAGGTTGATTAGCTAAAGCCTCCATAAATGTTGGACTACCCACTGAGCTAATGTCTTTACTCTTAATCAAATCAATTTTTATGGCATTCTCATGTTGGGTAGAGTAGGTTCCACCAGATACGACAACCTCTTCTGGTTGAAGCATGGCAGGTTCCATTTCAATGTTTAACTCCATTTCATCGTTTTTTAACTCAATGGTTTTAATGATGGTTTTATACCCTATAAAGGAAAACTGAATTTTAATTCTTCCCTTTGGTAGGTTATTTAAAGTATAAAATCCATTTTCATTGGTTAAAGTTCCCGTATTTTGTTCCGGAAGATATACTGTTGCATTTGGTAATAACTCATTTAAATTAGCATCAGTTACTATTCCTTTTATACTATTTTGAGCACGTGTAATTTGATTCATTGCTAAGCATAACAATGCAATGAACCAATAATGTTTAAATCCAATCATCGGTTGTTTTTTTTGATAGAGTACATGAATTTAGTAGGTCCAATTCAAAGTATTGGACACACCAAATACAACTTGAAATAAGCTTCAGTATTCTCTGATTAGCTATATTTCAAACAAATATTGTATACTCCTATTTTCTAATAAATAAACTGTTAAATAATTAAGTGTTAATAATTAAATAACAGAATGGAGGTGCTCTTAAATTGAAAGAATAGAAGAAGTTTTGGATATATACACTTTGAACGGTATAAGTATATAAATCCAATATTAATTCAGGAACAGTATCAATTTGTACTTTATTGTTGTTTATAAATTCAACAAATTCGAAAGAACAGATTGGACACTGTTTGTGTTGTTTGGTAATATGTTTTTGATGAGATAAATGGTCTGTATCATGATCATGATGTACATATAGAAAGTGAATGGTTTTAATCAGTATGGGACTGAAAAAAACAAGCAGCATTGCCAGAGAAATATACTTTCTATATGTATTTGTTTTTACCATTTATAATTTACCAAAGTCTTTTTTGATCAGCTTTTAAACATTAACAAATTAAACACCATTTTTCATAATGTGTTCGAAATATATTAAACAAATTTGGATGTTTTATAAACTTTAGGTTTAACTTACTATTTTTAAATTACTATATATAAATAAGATAAGTGTATTTCTGAAATTGTTTGTATTTTTTTTAGGATTGAAAGTTTTTTTCAACTTTATTGATGGTTTTCTTATGATGGAGATATAATATCTCAAGTGTAAAGGCGATTTTCTCAATTTTTAAAAGCAAAATATCAGGTTGTAGCATGGATTTCTCAAAAGTTAACCTGTTTGTCTCAAAGATTAGTTTCATTATCTCAGGAATAAACCAGTTCTTTTAGATAAAAGGCCATTCTTTCATTACTTCCAGCAATCGTTATGGTGTAATATTGTAAAGTTCATTAATAAATAATAGTATTATATAAAAAAGCCAGATTTTATTGGGCCTTGATTTTTGTATGCATGTTTAAGAATATATTTTTAAAGTGTTTTAGGCTTCAAACTATAAGTTTGTGGGAAATATTAGTGAAGTTTATATTTACCGTTATTTATACATTTTCTCTATTATATCTTTATATTCAATATTCACTTGTTTACGTCGTACTTTTAACGAATTGGTCATGAGGTTATTTTCAATAGTGAAAGGTTCTGGTAAAAGAGTAAATTTTACCACCTTTTCGTATGATGCAAGGTTTTCTTGTAATGCATCTAATTTTCTTTGAAATTCTTTAATAGCTATTGGATTTTTAACCAATTTATTATTGTCAACAGCATTTTCAGTCTCAGGGTAAAGAGATTTTAGGTAGATGAAGCAAGGAACTATTAATGCAGTTAAATACCTACGGTTGTCACCAATAACACAGAGTTGTTCTATTTGCTGACATTGAGATAAATGAAGTTCTATTTTTTGAGGAGATACGTATTTACCAGTAGATGTTTTCATGATATCTTTAATACGTTCCTTCATCAGTAAAACGCCTTCTTTTGGAATTTCGCCCTGATCTCCAGTGTAATACCAACCGTCTTTTAAAGCTTCGGCAGTTGCTTCCGGCTTTTTATAATACCCTTTAAAAACAGTATCACCTTTTACTAAAATCTGACCGTCTTCCTTTTTTATTTTAACCTGAACATCAGGCATTATACTACCGGTATTTACAAAATCATATTTTTCTTTTTTCATGCACGATACGGTGGCTGATGTTTCTGTGGCACCATACCCATAGTTAATTTTTAAACCAAGGGCATGAAAGAATTTCAATATATCAAGATTTAATGCGGCTCCTGCGCAAGGCATGTATTTAATCTGTCCTCCAAATACTTTTCTAAATGTTTTCATAACCAATATGTTGGCTATTTTGTGTTTTAGTTGAAGTGTATCTGGTGGTGTTAATGAATCCTTTTCATACTCAATATATTGCATTCCGGTTTTTAAGGCCCAATTAAATATAAACCTTTTAGGTTTATTCCATTTTTGAGTTGTTTTTAAAATGATGTCGTACGATTTTTCAAAAAACCTGGGTACTACACACATCACTGTAGGTTTTACTTTGGGCAGTTCATTTATAATGTCTTTAGGATTGGCATTATATACATTAGTTGCTCCACTGTAAAATACAAAAAACGTCCATCCACGTTCAAATACATGGCTTAATGGAAGAAAAGCTAACGATACATCATTTTCATCCAATTCAAGTCTTATTTTGTGTATTTCGAATAACTTAATAAAGTTACTGTGGTTTAGCATTACACCTTTAGGCTCCCCGGTTGTTCCCGAAGTATAAATGATTGTTGCCAAATCATTGGTGTCTGTTTCTGATAGTCTTTGTTTTGCAGTATTCTTAGTATAAATGTCAAAATGAGTGCTTAATATTTCATTAAAAGTGATTACTTGTTTATTATCTGAAGAATCACAATTGAATGTAATAATTGTTTTTAGAGAATGGCAGTTTTTAAGTGCCTTTAGTGCCTTTGATAATTGAAATTCGTCACCAACAAAAATTAATTCCATCTCTGTTTCATTGATGATGTACTCCAGTTGATCGTATGTTGATGTTGGAAATATTGGAACAACAACACCTCTTGTACTTAAAATTCCAAAATCAGTAATTGACCATTCCGGACAGTTGTGACTGTAGATACCAATGTTGGCGTTTGTGTTTAATTTTTTTGAAATAATATATTGAGCTATACTTTCAATACGTACTCCTAATTCATTCCATGATAATTCTTTGTAAATATTTTTTTCTTTAAACTTTACTGCTGTTCTATTTCCGTATTTATTGATACGATTACGTATAATAACAGATAAATGGGATTCTTTCATAGATTTTTATTCAACTCAAAGGTATGATATTTATGAGGAAACGTGCTTCCAACGTTTGTGGGACCATAACCAACTTTCTGGTTTATTTACAATATTTTGCTCTAATCTTTGTGCGTACAATTTAGTTAACTCTCCTTCTTTTAAACTGTTCGGATAATCCGTTAATACAGTTAAAAATAATTCGTAATAACCTCTTTTCGTTTGTTTTATATCAACAAATACTACAGGGTAATTATTAATTCTTGCATGCTTTTCGGGCCCTTGTAAAAAAGGAGTGTTTATACCTAAAAAATCAATCCATAAGGCTTTGTTTAATAGTTTTTTAGATGGACTTTGATCTGCAGCCATTAAATATATAACGGGCTCGTTGCGATATTTTTCAAAGGTTTTTGAAGTTTCGTAAATAGAGGCTAGTAAGGTTCCGCATCTTGCTCTGCTTTTACGTAATATTTTATCGATATGTTTGTTACGTAAGCGCTTATAAAAGGCAATTGCTTTATAGTCAGTTTGTAAACTAGCTGATAAACTTCCCCATTCCCAGTTATTGTAGTGTGCTGTAACAGCAATAATGCTTTTATTTTCCTTGAAAAAAGGTTCTAAAATTTCAGGATTTATAAGCTTATGTCGTTTGATAATTACTTTTTTAGGCATTGTAAAAGCTTTTATTCCCTCAACAATATAGTCTATTAGATGTCTGTAAGCTTTTTTTTCAATGTCTTTAATCTGTTCTTCTGATTTATCAGGAAATGCTCGTTTAATATTCTCCCGAATTACGGTTACTCTGTATTTGACAATATTACGCATTATGAATCGCATAAAATCAGAGAATGCATACAGTGCCTTAAAAGGTATTAAGGTGATAAGTAATAATAATAAGTAAAAGAAAAATGTTGCTATTAGGCTCATGGCCTAAATATATATGTTTTTATGTGGCACGCAAAACTTATATAAATAAACTAACTATTGAAGAGTAATATTAGCAAAACAATTTTGAGCTGATGATATTTTCATTGATTGTTATAAGGGGTGTGATCTAGTATCTATCTGTTCAATATATTTTTAATCTGTCCTGTTTACATGGATTTAGCTTAGTACATTTCTTGTTATAAACATGCATTAAATAATAAACAACTACTTGCAATTATATAAGTTGAAACTCTTTTGAATTATGGGGTGAGGTTTTTAACCTGACTTAATGAAATATTTCTATTGTATATTTAAAGTAATTATTTAGTTTGTGTTTCTATCCATTTGTAAATTAATTCTAAAGCATCTGGTGAAAATGTTTGTTTAATGGTGCTATATTCAAGAGGAAGACCAGACTGACATTTCTGAAACAAGTGGTTTAAATTAGGTATGACTTGTATTGTTACATTCTTATTTCCACCTTCTTCTAAAGCCTTTTTGATGCCATTTAAATTTTCAGTGGCAGGAACTTGTAAATCTTTAGCACCATTTAATGCCAAAACAGGGCATTTTACTTTTTTCAATGTTCCTTCAATATTTATTTTAAGGAAATAACTCATCCATGGAGATGCCAATGTTTCGATTTGCATTTTTATATAATCCTCCTTATTCATCCCTCCGGGAATTGGAAAATCAGGATTGTCTTGAAGGGCATGGTTGATATATTCTGATAGTTTTTGTTTTATGATTTCAGGCTTATTGTTTTGTATAACTATATTATATACTTCTTTGTTTATGGTGTTTGACGTTTGTAGTATGGAATCATTTACACCATAGGCTTTGCCAATTAATTCATCTTGTAATAAAAGTAATTCATCGGCAGGCATGCCTAGTCCGGCAAGTAATACGATAAAATTAATGTCTTTAGAATTTGAAGCTACTATTGGAGCAATAATACCACCTTCACTATGACCAATTAAACCGATTTTATCAATTTCTTTTCTTGTTTTAAGATATTCAACTGCAGCTTCCACATCATTTGAAAAGTCCAGTGTTGTTGCTTCTTTAAAATTGCCGGTCGACTCCCCAATTCCTCTGTCGTCAAAGCGTAAGACAGCTATGTTATTCCTGGTTAAATAATCAGCTATAACCAAAAAAGGTTTATGTCCAAAAACTTCTTCATTTCTATTTTGAGGTCCGCTTCCACTTATTAGAACAACTGCAGGGAAGTGACCATCCTTATTTGGTAAAGTTAATGTTCCAGCTAAAACAACTTGATCCTTAGAGTTTTCAAATTTTACTTCTTCTGAAATATAAGGATAGGGCAATTGTGGTTCCTGAGGTCGGTTGTTTACTTCATTTTCCAGTTTTTCTCTTGTCAGATTTAAAGGAAAAGAGAGTCCGCTTTGCATAAAAGTACCTTCTATAGTATCCTTATTATAAGTTCCATTATAGTTGATGCCCGGTTGTTTAATTTCCAACTTTAAAATATGGTTGTTATAAGTGACTTTATCCACAGGAATACCTTTTGCTCCCTGGTCAGGGCTATCCATTGTAGCTGTATATGTAGTATCATTTTTACTTATATTAAAAACAACGCGTAATTCAATTCCTTGGATTTTTAATTTACCATTCCATTGTCCTGTTATGTCCTGGCTTTTTGTTTTTGTTGAAATCAAAAAAACCAATAATATAAGTGTTAAATATTTCATAGTGGTTTGTATGTTAAGGTTTTGTATGATGAAGGTAACTATAGTTTTATGATTATCAAAGAACCATAATTTATACTTTTTCAAGAACGCTTTTTAATTCTTTTCTGGAATCCAGTTTTTGAGCAACCTTTATAGCTTCATTAATAACACTTTTAGGATAATCGTTTAATTGAAGAATCCGAATGGCATTTCTATTTTTCAGTTTCCCTTCTTTCAATTTGTAGTCAAAATCAACATTGTTATCATTTACTATCTCGCTAAAATGATATAAATCGTATTCTTCTGAAAGTAAGTCTGTAAGCTCGATGTCGTGAGTAGATACAAACACCATATTGTTGTTTTGAACTAGTGTGGATAGAATGGCTTTTCCTGCAGATATTCTTTCAACAGTATTAGTGCCTTTAAAAATTTCATCTAATAAAAAGATATTTGATTCATTTTTAGTGCTGTTATCAATCATTTCTTTTATTGTTAGCACCTCCTCAAAATAGTAACTTTTATCGTTCATTAAATCATCACTTATGCGAATGGCCGAGTAAATTTTACTTTTGGGTATTGATAGTTCTTCTGCAAAACAAGTATTTATTGTAAGGCCAGTAATGGTGTTTATTCCTATAGAACGGATAAATGATGTTTTACCAGACATGTTAGATCCTGTTAAAAGAATTGATTTATTTAATATTTTAATACTATTTGAAGTACAGTTATTTATTAATGGATGATATATGTTTTTAGCAGTTATTTCTTTTTCTGTGATGTTAGGAAAACAAAATGTAACTAATCCTTTACGTAATGAGGCAATTGAATATAAAGAGTCAATTTGACCGACAAATGAAAATACCTCTTCAACTGCTTTTTTCTTAGTCTCTAAACGTTTTAATACACCAAATAGTAATAGTGGTTCTAATAAAAATATTATTTTTATTAGTTCTAAAGCAGACCAAAAAACAGCTTCCATATCACCTTGAATTTTCGCTTCCAGTTGAAAGAAAGCCATTCTGTTTCTGATTTGGTTTAATATTTTTATTGAATCTAATAGTTGAGGATTAATTGATTTAAATAAATCTTCTTTAAATAATACAAAAGCAATATTTTTTAGTTTTAACAATTGAGGTATTGAACCTGTATATTCGCCAAGATTCTTTTTATTCCAAAAGTGGATTGCAAGATTAATTATAAAAGTACAAAGTACAATGAAAATGAGTTTGGTATTAAAAGGTAGCAATAAAAGAGAAAGTAAACTTGTAAAAGAGAGTATTGGTACAATAAAAAACCATTTTGGTGGCTTTATATTTTCTTCCTGAAAAAGGGATGATATATAATAAGCTTCATCTTTTTTAAGCCTATCAAGTTGTTTTTGTGTTTGTTTTCTAATTTTTGGATCTTCTACAAATGTGCGAATGATTTTCTCGAAATTTTCATTATGAACAGATTTGTTTGGAATATTTCTTAATCGATTATATAAATATTGCTGACCTACCTTTGAATTAGTTCGATCCAAAAACATGAATAATTCTTCAAAATCTAAATCCTTACAGGTTTTATCAGATATAGTCTGAAATGCATCGGAATGATCTTTGTTTTTAAAGTATTTCTCAATTTTTTCAAAATAAAAATAGTCGTCTTTTACTTTTCCGAAAGACAGTGAATCTTTTAGTTTTTTCATTATAGAGTAGGTTTGTATTATAATAAATAACAAAAACGACATTGACAATGTATTCGTTAATTGCCAATGTTGTTTAACTATATAAAGATACTAATTTTTATGTTTCATTCTATTTTGATAATCCTTTTTCTGATCGCTTAACTTTGTTAATTGTTCCATCTACATTAAAAGTAAGATATTCAGCACAACATTGTCTTTGTTTCCCACATTCTGAATCTATATCAAGCCATCTGTGATAAAATATTATCCAATTACCTTTAAATTCAACAATAGAGTGATGGTTATTATTGTTCCCTTCGGCCTCCATAAAAGTTCCTTTGTATTTCCAGGGGCCTTTGGGAGAATCGCTCATATAATAGGTTAATATTCTATTATTTTCAGGCATGGTAAAATAGTATTTACTATTTCGTTTAAACACCCATGGACCTTCCATTTTAGGAGTATATCCACCCATATCCATTTTGTAAAAATCTCCTTTAATACTTCGCATGTCATCTGACATTTCAGCTACTAAAAAGTCATTTCCACCTGAACCATGAAAATATATATATGCTTTATTATCATCATCTACAAACAAGCATGGATCATTTGAATATGGTTCAGTCCATAAAGGGCTTCTAATTTTATCAATAAAAGGACCAGTTGGAGAATCACTTTCAGCTATTCCAATACCCATCCATTTGTTGCTGTTTTTCGGATTTACTCTGTCTTTCATCCCAGTTCCTGCAGGAAAGCAGAAATAGTATTTGCCATTTTTATAAGCACAGTCTGGTGCCCATGCGTAATTATCCGCCCATGAAAGATTATCTACTGTTAGACAGGCTCCATGATCAGTCCAGTTGATTAAATCCTCAGACGAAAACACATGCCAGTCTTTCATATAAAAATCTTCTTGACATTCTTCATCATGAGAAGTGTATAAATACATCTTACCATCTTTCCATACATGTCCGGATGGATCTGCTGTTCTAATTTTACTATTGAAATTTAAGGGATTTTGAGCCAAGCTTAATGTGGCTATAAAAGACAATAATATTCCGATTAAAAAGGTGGATTTTTTCACTTGATGTAAATGTTTAATTAAATAATGTAAATGCTTTTTATTTAATATGATTACTTAGTTCAATGAATTCGCACAGTAGGTTGATATTTCTATTGAATACTCTACTGCTAATACGATCCATTACTTCGTATTGATTATTCCAGCGTTCTCCTGCAGGCATTGATTTTTTAAATTTGTTATTCTTCGAAATCCATGCTCCTGATGAATCTTGATCATCAATGATTTCTTTAACTAATGGTGTGATTTTATTGAGACGTTCCTTTATTTGATCTTTGGTTAAGGCTTGATGTTCTTCATTCCATAACTCTTTATATCCAAGCTCTAAAGCTTTTTTATAACGTTGAGATGCCGCTTTAAGTTCATGATCAATATCTTTCTCATAAGCATATCCTTTACGTCTTTCCGGATGTAAATCATCTAATTTATCAACCCTGATTCTCTGACGATCGTAATAAAGTGGTTTATTGGTTCCAAGTTCTACAAAGCGTGCCCATTTTCCATTTTCCATTCTAATTTCTGGTAGATATCTTAATGCATCAGGAATTGGTTCTAAAATTGTTTCATCGTGTAATGCAAGATATAAGTCGATTAAAGAAAAGATATTTTTTACTGTAACTGAAGGACAAATAGCTGGTGGTTCAAATGTTCTTGCCCAAGCAGGTTGTAAAAATTCATTGTATTGTTGTGCCCAAGCAGGTTGGGGAGGAGGTAATTGTGAAATATTTAAAAAACGCGCTGCTTTACGTAAGCTTTTTTCAATATCAGCATTTTCTTTGTAGGCTTGGTAAGCTTCAATCATAACTCTTATACAATCGTTGATGCCTCCATCATTAAAGGTTGCATAATCATGATAATTTCCCTGTTCCGGATAGTAATGCGGCCAACCTCCATTACTAAGCTGGGTTGCCATCATCATTTCAATAGCTCGTTGGGTAGCGAGTGATAATGTGTCATCATCGATCTCTTGGTCCATTGCAATTAAAAAACTTACTGCAGACTGACTTTGGTTATCATCAAAGCTAACATGATCTGATTCGAGGTTTTTAAAATCTATGGTGTGATCCCAACCTCCATATTTATTTTGACCCTGGATTAAGGCATAGGCTGCTTCTTTTGCATCCGCTAAAAATTCTTTATTCCCTGTAACTTGATATGCTTTTAAAAAACTCATACCAACAGCTGGTGTTCCCGGAGGTTGTACTTCTATAGTTTCACTGTCTTTAGGACCCTCTCCCCATCTTAGCGATAAATCAGGTGTAACGTAATAAACGTAACCTCCATGAGTATTCAAGGTATGGAAAAAGGTTATTCCTTTTTTTAATGAGGACTCTGCTTGTTTTTGTAAATTACTTCCATTTGCCATACAAGCGAACAATATTAGTGCAAATAGGAGGTTAAATTTTTTATTCATATAAAGTTTGTTTGTAGTTATAAAGCTGTATTTTATAATGAAAATCAGACCATATGTGGCGAGGTTTACAATGAAATAGTACTTGAAATCCTCTTTTGAACTTTAAATATGAGGACTTTAATTAAAATATCAGCTTTTACATAAAACAAAATAGGATGCCTTTTGTACAAAATAGGATGTCATATGTACAAAATCATGAATAGTAGTTTAATCATGTGTATAAATTCTCTGTTTGATAAAGAATGGGTATATTATTTTCCTAATTTTAGTATT
This sequence comes from uncultured Saccharicrinis sp., assembly GCA_963665705.1. Lineage (GTDB taxonomy): Bacteria > Bacteroidota > Bacteroidia > Bacteroidales > Marinilabiliaceae > Saccharicrinis. The sequence continues at coordinate 5,376,522 of OY762448.1, read as the reverse complement.
CTTCTGGCTCCTTGCAATACAATGAATAGTACAATAGTGCCTATAGCTAAATCCGGTATGTTAGAGTCAAGTAGTTTTACAAGTACACCGGCAATAATAACTCCTAAATTAATAATAACATCATTGGAAGTAAATATCATACTTGCTTTCATATGAATTTCATTTTTACTCTTAGATTTTTGCAATAAATACAAACAAATAGCATTGGCTATTAATGCAAATATTGAAATGATAATCATGGTAGTAAAATCCGGAAATTTTTCTGTTCCAATAAACCTCCTGATGACTTCAATAAATCCAAGTATAGCCAAGGTAATTTGAAAATAACCAGCAAGAGAAGCAATTCGTTTTTTTCTTATAAGTGTGCTACCAACAGCAAACAAACTAAGTCCATAAACAAAGGAGTCTGCAAGCATATCTAAACTATCGGCTACTAAACCCATTGATTTAGATATTAAACCAGTTGTTATTTCAATAATGAAAAAGGCAAAGTTTATACCAAGTACAGACCAAAGAACTTTCTTTTGGTTTGCATTTTCTTTAAAATTAACGGATTCAATTTCTTCAGATGAAAGTTTATGACCTCCTAAGTTTAACTCTTCAATAGCCTTTTCAATTTGTTCTAGTTGTTTACTGTGAAAAACGGTTAAAGTTCTATTGGGAATATCAAAGTCAAGATTTTTAATGCTATCAATTCCATCTAATTTCATTCTGATTAAATTTTCCTCAGAAGGACAATCCATTTGAGTTATCTTGAATATGGTTTTATGCATGGTGTAATTGTTAATTTAAGATCCTCTATAGTGATATAAACAACAAAGAACGTATTTTGATTAAAATAATGTTTATTTTCTTGACTGTTTATATTGTTTGTGTTTTATTAAATGAAATACAAATACAATTAATGCCAATAGGATTGAGTTGCTTTACATACTCCTTTACAAAAACAAAATATTCGTGTAAATTGTTAGTAATAAAACCAATGATATTTTGTGAAATAAAACCTTTGGACCATGAAATTATTAGAAAAGATATTAGTTGCGATAAATGTAAATAATTCGAATTCGGCTTTGCTTAAAACTGCAAAGGAAATAGCTTTAAAATTTAACTCGAATTTAATTTTGATGGGGATATTACCCTCTGATGCTCAAAAATCTTCGGTAAATAATTTAATTATACGCTATGTAGAAAAAGAATTAAATGAGATTGAATCAGATTTACAAAAGTCAGGTATATCTGTTGAAAAAAAACTTGTTTACGGAAGTATTTTAGAACAAATAGTTACAGAATCAGAAAAAGAAAATGTCAATGTTATTTTGGTTCCGGAAAAGTTTGGTCAGACAGAAGATGATCATAAAGTTGGTATTGTGGTTGAAAAACTTGTTAGGAAATGTCACAAACCAGTTTGGGTGGTAGATACAGAAGGTAAGCAATTTCCTGGTGATATAATATGTTCTGTAGATTATTCAGATGCATCGGAAAGAGCGCTACATAATGCTATTAGAATAGCTCGACATTTTAAATCAAAACTATATATAGTAAATGTTTTAGAACCACTGGAAGAGTTTTATTCTCCTCGATTTGAAATTGATTATGATAAAGAAAATAAAATACTCGAGGAAGATAACAAAAGTCGTTTTGATACCTTTTTGAAGCTGTTTAATTTTGCTGATATTGAATTTGAAACCACTATTTTAAAAGGAACAATATATAAGCAATTAAAGGAGTTTATCATGCTTAATAATATTCGCCTATTATTTATTGGCGCCACAGGTAAAAAATTCTTTCAAAGGGTTTTATTGGGCAGCGTTACTGAATTGATGGTACGATACCTTCCTTGTTCAACTGTTGTAACTAAATCAGAAAATATCATTAATTTAAAAATGAATTCTGACATATCAGGTATTGAAAAACATTATGCAGAGGCAATGAAATTGGAATCAGAAGGCTTATTTGATCAAGCTATTGAACAATTGAACGCTTGTTTGCAAATAAATGATCTTCATTTTCCTACACTAAATGCATTATCAAAATTGTATAAAAAAATAGGAAATGAGGAACAGGCGGAAACTTATAGCGAAAAAATGGATGAAATAGTGAACCGGTTATGGGATAAAGATGTTGAAAATGAAATAAGAAAAAGATTAGAGTAATTATTGTAACATCTTAAAATAGAATATATATATGAAGAAAGTATACATATTGTCTTTATTGTTACTTCTGGGCTTACTTTCATCACAGGTTTTACCATTATTAATAAATAATTATAGCTATTTGAGTCATATTATAAAGCTGGGAACTATGATTTGCCTGGCTTTTATTATGATTCATGTGGGCTATGAGTTTGAAATTAAGAAAGATAGGTTAAAACAATATGGATATGATTATTTAATTGCTTTTACCTCAGCAACTTTACCATGGATTTTTGTTGCTATTTATTTTATTTTTGTTTTAACACCAGATGAAATGAGAACGGGCCAAGCATGGATAGAATCTTTGTTGCAGCCAGGTTTGCAGCACCAACTTCCGCAGGTGTTCTGTTTTCGATGTTGGCTGCAGCAGGTTTAGCTACTACCTGGATGTTTAAGAAAACACGTGTTTTAGCCATATTTGATGATCTGGATACGGTTATATTAATGGTTCCCCTTCAAATGTTGGTAATCGGTTTTAAATTCCAGCTGATTATTGTATTACTGATCATGTTTATTTTAATAGGTATAGCATGGAAATTTATGGGAAGAATACGACTTTCAATTCGTTGGAAGAGCGTTTTACTATATGCAGTAATTATTACAGCAGCTGCAGAATTCTTTTATTTTGGCAGTAAAATTATTGATGAAACAGTTAGTGTTCATATAGAAGTTTTATTGCCTGCTTTTGTTTTAGGAACAATAATATCTAAAAAGTATAATAAAGTTAAGCTTCCAAACGGCTCTATTGAAGATATACATGAATTAAAAAAAGAACAAAATGTATCGTTTTATATTTCTGCCATATTTATGATTTTGGTTGGTTTGTCAATGCCTTTATTAGAAGGTATAACTGATTTTTTTGCAACACATCAGGTTGATAAAGATATTGTAGATTCTTATCTAAAAGGAAGTGAGAATTCCGTATTTAAAGGTGATATTAAAGAGTCCTTTGAATTAACAACAGTACTTGTTCATGTATTAATCATCACCCTGTTAAGCAATATCGGAAAAATTGTACCAGCTTTTGTTTATCGTAATGAAGCATCCTGGAATGATAGACTAGCTGTAGCGTTGGCCATGTTTCCTCGTGGAGAGGTTGGGGCAGGGGTTTTAATTATTTCTATGTCATATGGAATAGGAGGGATTATAGTAACTGTTTCTATGTTATCGTTAGCTTTAAATCTTTTATTAACAGGTGTTTTTATACTTGGAGTTAAAGCTTTAATTAAAGGAAGTAAAGATCATATATAAATACTGAATTTAATAAGGCTATCTCTTTGTAATGAGAGATAGCCTCCAGATTACACAAAAACATGAGTTTGTTTGTTAGCCAAAACCAAATGCATTAGAAAACTAAGTGATCTGCAACGTTTTCATAAAGAATGTTGGTTTTTAAATACCAGAATTTGGCATCACCATGTGCCAATTTAAATACTTCAACATAAGGATCAGATGATTGATCGCCTAAATCTTCAAGGTATTGATGTTCTTTTCTTGCTTTGTTAATAATTGCAGCATCATGTACAAATTCAATATTCCCGGAAACTCTCATTTCTCGACCTTTTTTTAAGTCGGCAGGGTTGTTATAAAAACATACTTCAACTTTTGGATTTCTATGGATTTGTCGACTAAGATCTTTTGGTGAGAGAGCCTCAAAATAGAAACCGGTATTATCAGCAAACCAAAGCTTCATAATTCTAACATGAGGCTTTTCATCTTCAATGGTAGCCATATAACAAATTGGGTTATCATTGGCAAACTTTATAACTTCTTCTTTCCTCATAACTAAACCTCCTATATTATTGAAAAATAACTTTCTAAAAACAAGATAAAGTTACGATGTTACCACGTCTATGTCAATTAAAATGAGATATGTAGAGTGTGTTTTTTTAATATATGCCTATGTTTTTTATGCTAAATATTCATGTTTTAACAAAGAATAAATTTTCAAATCCTGATAACTACCTTTTAAGAAATATCTGTTTCTTATTATTCCTTCAAATTGCATATTAAACTTTTCCATGAGTTTGTATGAATTGGTGTTATCAGCCCAACACTGAGCTTCAATGTGGTTTAATTTCATTTCAGAGAATCCAAAATCTATTAAAACTTTCATAATCTCACTGGCTATTCCTTTGCCCCGGTTTTTTTGATTTAGAGTGTATGCATGCCCAGCCAGTTGATGATTAGTATCCCAATGCATAAATCCACAAGCTCCAATATATTTCCCGTTTTCTTTATATTCAATGCCCCAAATTATGCAAGTACCAGATTTATATTGATTTATTTTATTCATCACATAGTCAGCAGCCTCTTGTTTGTCGGTATGCAGATAGGAAAGATATTTTGTTACTTCAGGATTTGAAGATTATTCAAACATATCATCAATGTCTTTTTCTTCAATTTTTCTTAGAATTAATCTTTCAGTCTCAATAATTGGCATATTGCAAAAAATAGTTTCTATTTTTATGCTTACAATTACTTAAATAATTCAATTAAACAGGGGAGTCGAGGGAACTTTTCTCTGGTATGAACAAAAATATAAAAGTTCATATTCTTATTAGGCCTTATTAAATATTCAATTGATTTATAAAAATAAGAGCATAAAAAAACGGATCTGCCTAAACAAATCCGTTTTCTTACAAACTAAATCAATAAATGTTAATCAAAAATGGTAACTAAATCGTCGGTATGTTTTCTTACTTTTTCAAGGTTAACCAGCCAGTCATTCTGTTCGTCTCTGTATCCAACTGGTAATAATAAACAACTGCGGAGGCCTTTTTGTTCTAGATTTAAAATTTCATCTAGCTTTTCTGGTTCAAAACCCTCAATTGGTGTACAGTCAACACCTTCAAAAGCTGCTGCTGTAATTGCATTTGAAAAAGCAATATAAGCCTGTTTTGCTGCATGATTAAAATTTTCTTCAGGATCGCGTTGCGGATAGATGCCTAACAAAAATTGACGATAATTTTCCCAACCTTCGCTTTTAAATCCGCGAATTTCATTGGTATAGTCAAACATTTTGTTAATTCTCTCTACTGTATAGTTATCCCAAGCTGCAAAAACTAATAGGTGCGAACAATCAGCAACTACAGACTGATTAAATGAAATGTCCTTAATTTTTTCTTTTAAATTCTGGTTTTTAATCACCATTACTTCAAATGGCTGTAAACCACTTGAAGTTGGTGAAAGAGATATGGCTTCTATAATATTTTCTATCTTTTCTTGTGGTACTTTTTTACCATTCATGGCCTTAGTTGCATAACGCCATTTTAATTTATCTAATAATTCCATTCTTCACGTTCTTTCTAGGTATTGGGTAAGAAACCATGTGATTTAGATTTTGTTCAAATAATGTTTTTATCCAGTGTAATTCTTAGGTTGAAACATTGCTTTAGCATCTTAAAGTAACGCAACAAAAAGCACTCTTAAAGTGTTATTATTCAGAACCAAATATTTATAGTCATGAAAGTTAAAATATCCATTCTCTTATTGATGATTGTTTCATTAAGTGTAAATGCTCAAAAGGGAAATTACTATTTAAGTAAAAGTGTTGATGTATCTATTGAAGAGATTACTCCTAAAGTAAAAGAAGTATTAAAAAAACATGGTTTTGGAGTTGTTTCAGAATCAAATATGGATCAATCCCTTAAGGAGAAACTTGGTGATGTAGTTGATATGAAGCCTTATAAAGTAATAGGTGCTTGTAATGCAAAAATTGCACATAAAATAATTAGTGTAGAAGAAAATGTAGCCATTTTCTTACCATGTAAAGTTATTCTAAAATATATAGGTGAGAACAAAACAGAAGTGGTTGTTGTAAATCCTAAAGTGGCGATGAAGGCAATAAAGAATCCAAAAGCAAAGGAAATTATTGATGAAGTATCTGAAACGTTTAAAACTATACTGTCCGAAATATAATTGAAGGAAATTCCATAATTTGATTTTAATGCTCTAAGACACATTGACACTAGTGTTATTGTGCCTTTTTTATATATAGGATTTAACTCCATGGGTAAAAATCTTATTATAGATATCTATGATTTCTGTTTCCCAAACTTTTATTTTTGAAGTATTTCTGTCACCTCAGCTTTATAACTTCTTCCAATTGGAACTTTGACTTTAGGAGTTTCAATAAAGGCAGCGGAGTAAGCTGTAATATGATGAAGGGCCACAATAAAGGAACGATGTGTTCTGAGAAAGTTTTTTTTCGGAAGACGCGCTTCCATTTCTGTAATACTTTGATGAATCAGATAATCGTCAGTAGAAGTATAAATTTTTACATAATGTCCCTGACTTTCAATTGCAATGATATTTTGCAACTCAATTCTGATCATTTTATCCTCTGCTTTTAAGTATACAAAGGCGGGAGATGATGTTGTAGAATCAGTTTTAGCATCAGAAATGTAGTTTTGACTAAACCATTTTAAAGCTTTATTGGCTGATTTAAAAAATCGTTCAAAAGCAATAGGTTTTACCAGATAATCCAATGCATCCAGCTCAAATCCATCTACAGCAAATTCAGAATAAGCCGTTGTGAAAATGATAGACGGTTTGGGGGTTAATTGTCTCACAAAGTCAACACCCGAAAGATGAGGCATATTAATATCTAAAAAAATTAAATCAATTTGATTGTTGAGTAAATATGAATTGGCTTCCAGTGCATTTTTGAATTCACCCTGAAAATGCAAAAAGTCAATTTTTGAAATATGATTTTTGATAACGGAACGCGCTAAAGGCTCATCATCAACAACTAAACATTTTATTTTTTTATCTGAACTCATGTTTTTATTTATGCTTCATAAAGTGTTTAATATTTCTCCTTATGATAGATCATTAAATAGGATTTATAGGAATATTCTTGTGTGGTAAACTCCAGATTATACTGATCCGGATATAAAATATCCAATCTTTTTTTTAGGTTTTCAAGACCGATTCCTTTTTTTTGAGGTACAGGTTCAGTATTGTAACTGTTTTCAACGTACAGTTTAATACCTTGTTGATTGCTCTCCAGCTGAATAATAATCCATGGTTTTTCGCTCTGGTAACTGCGTACATGTTTAAAAGCGTTTTCGATGATAGGTATAAAGAGTAGAGGAGCAATTTCCTTTTCTTCTTCTATATGAATCGTTAAGCTGATATCAACTTCTTCTTCAATGCGTAATTTTTCAAATTCAATGTAGCTCTTAATAAACTTCATTTCTTTTGTTAATGAAATCAAAGGTTCTGAAGCCTCATAAATGATGTATCGCATAATATCCGCAAGTCGTGAAATGGTTTGACTGGTTAAGTCACTTTTTTTTAACGATAGGGCATACACACTGTTTAAGGCATTGAATAAAAAATGCGGATTTACCTGGCTCTTTAAAAACTTTAACTCAGCTTGTAGTTTATCTCTTTGTAGAGTTGTATTTTTTTGTTGATGATAAATCCAGAATGCGATGAGTTTGGCACTAAAGGGTACTATCATAGTGGTATTAAGCGTGATAATCACATTTAATAATTCTGTCGATTTCAAAGGGGCAAAAATGATTCGATCGGGGAAATATATTGTGTCTAAATGATAATACCATACAAACTTTAAAGCAATACCAATAAGTAATAACCAAACTAAATAAGAAATCAAAAAAATAATGTATTTCTTACTAAATAAGAGTTTGGGCATTAAGAAATATATAACCGGATATACCAATAGTAGTTTAAAAGGTAGTTCAACAATTTGAATATGAAAAGTTTTGGTATAGTAGTTATCGTAAGTTCCCCACATCACACCCCAAAACATAATCCATAAAAACCAATAAATTATATGGATTGTCCATCTTGGAATATGAAACTGGTTCGATAATCGGATTGTTATGGAAAGTGAATCACGGTTCATTATAGGTTGAAATAGAATTGATAATTTTTAAATCAATACATCCAAACACAATGATAAGAATTAATATCTTATTAACCATTTGTTTTTCACCAACTGCAATTAATTTTCACCAATAACCAAATTACAGGTTTTTGGTTATTAATGCAAAGTAGCTGCTGTATATGTAAAATGATTTTTGATGTAAAAATCCTTGAGTTAATTAGTGATTCGAATTAAAATTTATTTCAAAAATCATGAAAACAAATCTAATAGCACTTTTATTTATTTTTTTATTGATCGATGGGCTTAAAGCTGAGAAAATGGTCATTAAACGAGTGGAGCCTATGAATTGGTGGGTGGGAATGAAAAATCCTAAACTTCAGATTTTGGTTTATGGTGAAGGTATTGGATATTATACTCCATCAGTTAATTATGAAGGTGTTTGTATAGATAAAGTGATTAAAACGGAGAATGAAAATTACTTGTTTATCGATCTTAATATTTCCAGTGACTCCAAAGCAGGAAAGGTTCCTATATTATTTTCTAAAGGCAAATCTCAACTCATTTATGAATATCCTTTATTAAAACGTAGAACAGATGCTGATGTAAAGCCTAATTTTTCAGGGAGTGATAACATCTATTTGATTACGCCTGACCGTTTTTCAAATGGAGATAGAAGTAATGATAATGTGAAAGGTTATAATGATCTGATGAACCGTAAAATAGAATATGGTAGACATGGAGGTGATATACAAGGAGTAATGGATCATGTAGATTATATAAAGAATTTAGGAATGACAGCTTTATGGCTGAATCCTGTTTGCGAAAATAATCAGGATGCTTACACTTATCATGGTTATGCCATTTCAGATTTTTACCATGTTGATCCTCGTTATGGTGATAATCAGCTATACCAACAATTGGCCGACAAGTTGCACAGCAATGGCCTGAAATTTATTCAGGATATCGTGTTTAATCATTGTGGTTCGGCACATTGGTGGATGAAGGATTTACCGGCAAAAAACTGGATTAATGATCTAAGCAACGGACGTAGTGTGTTTCAAAACTCTATAGTTTCTGATATGCATGCCTCAGTATTTGATACCAACAAGCAAGTAAAAGGCTACTTTGATACAAATATGCCCGATTTAAATTACGATAATGATTTGTTGGCTACATATATGATTCAGCATACTATCTGGTGGGTTGAATTTGCCAACCTTGACGGATTGCGTATTGATACCTATCCGTATGCCGATAAGATGTTTTTAAAAAAATGGCGTCAACTGATTGAAATTGAATATCCCGGAATTTACGTGGTTGTTGAGGTTTGGGTTCATGATGTGGCATATGCGGCTTATTGGAATTCAAATGGCACCTTTACCGATAAATATGATTCAGGCATTACAAGTATTACAGATTTTCCGGTTTATTACAAAATGCTGGAGGCATTTAAAAAAGACGGTGATGTATGGAATGCTTATCATGTAATAGCTAAAGATTTTTTATATGCTCAGCCTCAAAATAATCTGGTTTTTTTCGACAATCATGATGTTGCCCGTTCTTATGCTGAGTTAGGTTACGATATGAACCAATTCAAATTGGGAGTTACTTTTACTCTAACTACACGAGGGATTCTTCAGTGGTATTATGGTTCAGAAATCGCCATGGAACAAAGTGATGGTCATGGTGTAATCAGAGAAGATATGCCCGGCGGCTGGATGGGGGATTCTATTGATGTTTTTAAAAAGGAAAACTTAAGTGACCAACAAACAGAGGCACTTGAATTTACCAGTTATTTATTAAACTGGCGTAAAAACAGCCCAGCGATTGATCATGGTAAACTCATTCATTTTATACCTGAAAATAATTGCTATGTGTATTTCAGGGTGGCCAATGAGCAAACCATTATGATTGTACTAAATAATGGAAATGCTAATGAGGTCATTGAATTAGATAAATATGCTGAGATACTGGAATCCTTCACAACAGTTAAAAACGTTTTAAATGGACAGAAATTTTCACTTTCCGGTCATCTCAGCATTCTTGGCAAAACGGCTTATGTTTTTGAATTAGAATAAAAGGATGTCAAATTTACCATCTAAATTTATGAAACCATTATTATTAGTTATTCTGTTAACAGGGATTTCTTTTATTACTTTTTCTCAGGAAAAGGATAAAAAATTTGTTGCCACCCGAATACAAAATCCGCCTCAGATTGATGGTATTCTTGATGATGAGGTGTGGAAAAATCTTCCTGTAGCCACAGGTTTTACACAAACCATTCCATACAATGGTCAAAGTGCCACCCAGAATACCGAGGTTAAGATTGTATATGATGACTACGCTATTTATGTTGGAGCCATGCTTTATGATTCTGCTCCCGATAGTATTTTAACGGGTTTGGGAAAGCGCGATTCGGAGGATAATGAGATTAATGCCGATTTGTTTATTGTAGAGCTCAATCCATATAACGATGATCAGCTTTTATATGCTTTTAAACTTTCAGCTTCCGGAGTTCAGATCGATGAAAAAGTTGGGTATGCCAGTTGGGATAAAACCTGGAATGCGGTATGGTACAGCGATGTTTCTGTTAATGATAAAGGATGGACGGCCGAAATCAGAATTCCTTATTCAGCACTTCGTATTCCATCGAAAGATGAGCAGGTTTGGGGTATGCATCTGTATCGTTGTATCAAAAGAAAAGAAGAATGGAATTCATGGACTTTTGTTGATGAAAAAGAAGAAAGTACTGTTCATCAGGCTGGGGAGTTGTATGGGATTAATAATATAGAACCACCTTTGAGATTATCCATTACACCTTATATTTCAACTTATTGGGATCATAACTCCAGTACGGGGAAACAGGAAATGTCTTTAAAAGGGGGATTGGATTTAAAGTACGGAATTAATAAAAGTTATACTCTGGATATGATGCTTATTCCTGATTTTGGCCAAGTACAATCTGATGATGCAGTATTAAATTTAACATCGGTAGAAACCTATTATAGTGAAAACCGGGGATTCTTTACTGAAGGAACCGAGTTATTTAGTAAGGCAGATATTTTTTATTCACGACGAATCGGTGCTACACCTGTTAATTATTCCAAGGCTTATTCTGAACTGCAGGATAATGAGTATGTTTCTGAAAATCCACTTGAAACACAAATCATCAATGCCACCAAAATTTCAGGACGTAATGCCAATGGTTTAGGTATTGGATTTTTAAATGGTGTAACAGCTTGCGAATCTGCCACTATAAAAAATTCAGAAACAGGGGATAAAAGATCTTTTCAAACTCAACCTTTAACCAATTACAACGTGTTGGTTTTTGACCAGGCCCTAAAAAATAATTCATCCATTAGCTTAATAAATACTAATGCATGGTATACTGATCATTCAAGAGTGGCCAATGTAACTGGAACTGAGTTTACCCTAATGAATAATAAAAACACTATGGCTTTATTTGGTAAAGGGGCTTTAAGTCAGATTTATGAAAAGGATACTGATTTAGGTTATTATTACGATGTTTCGATCAATAAGGTAAGTGGTAATTTTAAATTCAGATTAAATCAGGTTCTGTTATCTGATACTTATAACCCAACCGATTTGGGCTATCTGGCTAACAATAATCAAATTCAAAATAATCTTAGGTTAACCTACAATATTACAAAGCCTTTTGGAAAGGTTCTGAGTACCTATAACAATTTGATATTTACCAATTCATGGTTGTACAAACCTATTGAATATGCAGTATTTGAGATTAATTTTGATTCATACACAACGTTTAAAAACCAGTTCCAGTTGGGTATATTTGCAGGAAGTACTCCCATAAAAAAATATGACTTTTATGAACCTAGAGTAACTGGTTGGAAATACGAGGAGCCAACTGCTGGGTATGTTGGTATTAATGGTCAGACAGATACCAAAAAAACTTTTGCACTTTTTACTGAATATTTTTTATGGAAGGCAAATGAATATCATAAAAGTACTGAAATTTATACACTAATGCCCTCTTTTCGTTTTAATAATAAATGGACTTTAAATTATACTATTTGGAATGAATTAGATAAAAATGCCATTGGTTATGTGGATCAAAATTCCTTAACAAATATGATTTATTTTGGTCGTCGAGATATTAATACAATGGGAAATACTTTACAAACCAATTATATTTTTAACAAAAAATCATCCATTAGTTTAAGAGCTCGTCATTATTGGTCAACAGTTGATTACAAACAGTATTATACATTAAGAAAGGATGGAACTTTAAATTCGGAAACAGATTTTGAAGGAACCAATAATATCAACTTTAATGCATTAAATATTGATATGGTAATTAGATGGCATTTTGCTCCGGGAAGCCAGTTGACCTTAGTTTGGAAGAATGATATTTACGATACACGTAATAAAATCCAAAAATCATTTATTGATAATTTGAGTGATACTTGGAATTCAACTCAGAAAAATTCAATAAGCTTAAAAGTCTTATATTATTTAGATTATTTGTACCTGAAGAAAAAAGCGGGATAGAAATTTAGTAATCATCAATATGAGTAAGTAATATGCTGCTCATCCCATCCCTTCAAATTAAAAATAATTACGTCACCTTCAATTTGAAGGGGCTTTTAATCGAACTCGGGTTAATACATAATAAATCAAGATTATAAATTTCATGTTCATGATATATATTTTGATGTAAGGAGTATTTCGTTTTTTGAAGGTAAGTATTATAGATATTTAAGATTTCTGTATCACAACCTTTAACTACCTTTACGCGCTAATAAAAGTTATTAGCATGAAGTTTTCTTCCTCAATAAATAAGTGGCCGTTTTTTTATGGTTTAATAATCGCAGTGGTTGGAACAATAGGTGTTTTTGCCAGTGTTCCTGGTCAAACAGTGGGAGTGAGTACCTTTACTGATCCGGTAAAGGATGCCTTGGGATTGGATCGACCACAAATAAGTTTAGCCTATGCTTTAGGAACCATCGGAAGTTCTTTTTTATTGGGCATTGCAGGAAAATGGTTTGATAAATATGGAGCACGTAAGGTTGCATTTGGAGCAGCTATTGGTTTAGCTATCGCTTTGTTTATAAGTTCACAAAGTGTAACTATTTCAGATGTTCTAAAATCTGCTTTAGGTATACAAAGCTGGTTGCTTTCATTTTTTGTTATCATGTTCTGTTTCTTTTTAATTCGTTTTTCAGGTCAGGGTGTTCTTACGCTTTCTTCAAGAAACATGATTATGATATGGTTTGATCAATACAGGGGAAGGGTTAATGCGGTTAGTTCTATTGCGGTGTCGCTGGGATTTTCTATTTCGCCTTTATGGATCAACTTTTTAATTGAAGGTTACGGATGGCAGCAAGCATGGCAATGGATGGCAGCAGGACTTGCACTTATAGGGATTATAATCTTTATTACATTTCGTGATTCTCCGGAAAAGTATGGTTTGGTTCCGGATGGTAATATAGGCTCAAAGAAAACACAAAAGAAGTCAGTTAAACCTGTTCAGGAATTTACACGCGGACAAGCTCTTAAAACAAGAGCTTTTTGGATGTACGGTTTAATGTTGGCTTTTAATGGTTACTTTATTACCGGACTTACATTTCATATTGTTTCAATATTTGGAGATGTGGGTTATTCAAAACAAGATGCTTTGTCGTTTTTCTTACCTATGTCAATTGTATCGCTAACAGTATCGGTAATTGGTAATGCCATCAGTGATAAAACAAAATTGAAATACATATTGTATTTCATGATTTTAGGATCGGCAACCTGTTCAGTAGGTTTAGCAATTTTAAAGTATACTATAGGCTTTTATTTGTTGATAGGAGGAGTTGGTATCATGGGAGGTTTGTTTGCCGTATTGTCTTCGGTAGTTTGGCCCCGTTTTTTTGGAAGAAGGCATTTGGGTGCAATCTCAGGTGTGAGTATGCAAATGATTGTTTTTTCAAGTGCGTTAGGCCCCTTTATGTTTAGTTTATCATATAATTACCTTGGCTCATATTCTTATATTGCTTTAGCAGGATTATTGGGTTTGGCCTTGATTACAATTGGTTCATTTAAGGCAGATAATCCTCAGGATAAGATCGCCTAAGGAGAAAACACAAAAAGAGTTACTTATATCTATTTTCAGTGCATAAATTATATTAAAAGGGTTTTGGAATTTTCCAAAACCCTTTCTATTTAAAGTATATAAACCTTAAGGAACTATGAGCTTATTGTTTATATATTTTCACATTTTTACCATTAGCACTTAAAATGTAAATTCCTTTTGTAAGACTTGAAATGTCAATGCTGTTTCCATCACTCAAATTATGTGTGAGTATTTTGTTACCAGTTAAATTGTATAGATTAACAAGACCTATTGCTCCATCTACATAAATTGTCGATGATGCCGGGTTTGGATAAACTTGGATGCTTTTACTTTCAATGTTTGCAATATAGGTAGAAACGTCATTGATAATTACTACATTACTGCTGTAAACTATACCTTTAGTATTAATTGCATAAGCTCGCACGTATATTGTTGTTCCACTTGTAATGGTAATTTCATCTGTAAAACTATCAGCTTCTTCATTTCCGTTAATGGCACCTAAACTGGTGACATCTGCGTTTAAAACAGTAGGATCAGATTCGGTAGTACTGTAACAGAATCCGTAGTCTACTGGATTTGGCGTACCTAAGGAAGTAAGTGAACCATCTAAAGTAACAGTTATATCATTATTTTGCAATGAAGCATCTACAGTTCCTAATTCGGGAGCCGAAGTATCTTCAATTTGCCACATTAATACAGGGTATCCGTCATTCATGCCTGTGGATATTGCCCAAATATCTTCTGTTCCGTCAGATGAAAGACCGGCAAAATCCCAATCGGTATATGTACTAAGTGTTTGTAATTCAGTAATTGTTTTGGTTGTAACATTAGTTGGTGAAATCATAGCTTCTTCACCAAAAATAGTAGATTGCAAGGTAAAACAGTTAGTAAATGTATTGGTGTAATCCCCGCAATAGCCCGAAATTCCGCCGACTTGTGTAGCAGCAGTTACCGTTCCTGTGCTGTAGCAGTTGGTAACTGTTGCTCCTTTGCTTGTTCCGATAACACCGCCTGCTGAGTTTCCATTTGTAGCTATTATAGTACCGGTATTATAGCAGTTGGTAATAACCGCTGTTACGTTTGAACTTTCAACTGCCCCAATAAGCCCGCCTGCATCGGCAGTTCCTTCACTTGCCAAGGTAAGCGTAATGTCTCCGGTATTGCAACATCCAGAAACTTGGGAAGCATCATTAACCAAACAGGCAATACCGCCTATATATTTTCCGTTGGCCGTTACTGAGGCACTGTTTGAACAGTTTATTATTGACCCACCGCCATAAAAGTTGGCAATAAGTCCGCCAGTAAACGCACTCCCGGAACTTTCAACTGATCCGGATGAAGTACAAGCTGTAATATCAGTATTAACAGCACAGGCTGCCAAAGCTGCCGTATACTTTGACCCGGAGATTGTCACATCTATCAGGTTAATGCTGTCCAGGGAAGCACCTGATGCATATCCGAACAGAGCAGTACGATTGGAGCCCGTAATCGTCAGATTTGAAATCGTATGTCCTTGACCGTTGTATGAACCGGTAAATCTGGAATCGTAATTTCCAATGGGAGTAAAGTCAGATATTGTTGAAGCATCAATATCGGCTGTTTGAATATAATCAGCACTCCAATCAGCATCCTCAGATTGCGAAAGCCATAGTAAATTGTCTTTGGTCTCTATTTGGTAAACACCATCTACAATGCTCGGTACAGAGCAAATCGCAGTATGAGCAAAACCTTGCCATGTCAATGCAGGATAACCGCCATTATCGTCACTGTCCATGGTCCAGATATCCGGGAATATCCATGATGCTTGAGTATACTCACAAAGATTGCTTGTCATTTCGTCAGTGGTGAGACCGGTAGCGGTGTATGAATTACTGTTAAGACCGATAGCTGTCGTTAGTCCGGAAGTTTCAGTGTTATAGAAACTGTTTTCTATGGTTCCGATATTTTGTCCTGCAAAGCCGCCGGTGTAACCAGATCCGGTAACCGTTCCTGTATTGTAACAGTTGCTAATGGTTGAAGTGTAGTTGATACCTACAAAACCACCTGTATTACCTGATCCGGAAACACTACCTGTACAATAGCAGTTCTCGATGTTCGAATCCTGGTAGCTGTTACCAGATAAACCACCGGTATATTGTCCGGAACCGGTAACCTCGCACGTACTGTAACATTCGGATATTGTTGACGAGATGTAATTATATCCCACAAGACCTCCTGTATAATCGCCTGATCCGGTTACAGTTCCGGAGCTGTAACAGTCTGTAACTGAAGAATGATAGCTTTGTCCGGTAAGACCGCCCACTCTACTTCCGGCACCGGTAATTGTTCCTGTATAAGAACAATTGGTAACTGTAGTGTAATAATTATAACCGACAAGACCGCCAACATAACCATTACCGGAAATTTCGCTATCAGAGACTTTCAAATCAGAGATTTCACCATAGGATACATAACCAAACAGGCCAACATAACTTGAGGTAGGACGATTGATATACAGACCGCTTATGGCAAAGCCGTTTCCGTTATATGTTCCGGTAAAATAATACGAACTTCTTCCAATAGGTAAAAAGCCCATAGCTTCATCATCAGTTGTCTCATCACCGTCATGATCTCCTGAGTTCCATGTTTGCGAATCTGAAGCATCAATATCAGCAGTCTGCTTAAAATGGTAAGAATAATACTCCGAAGATTCACTGAGTGTACGTAAGTCATCAAGAGTTGAAATTACAAAAGGCTCCTCTTCTGTCCCTTCACCTTCAAAAGGCAGACTTTCGCCATAAACTAAAATGGCATCCTCATTATAATTGTCACAGCCGTTGAGCCTGAAATAATAAACACCGGACACTGCCAGATCTGTTGCCTGAATTGAAAATTCATATTCGTAGTATCCCCAGCTACTGCTTGCAAAAGTTAATACAGAAGTTTGGTCAAAGAGTTGTGCCCCTAGAAAAGAAGAGCTGCTTATTATCGCACTGCCTTCTTCGCCGTCTGTAATGTAAGAAGATTCTCCCATTTTAAAATGTGCATCAGTAGTACCCACATTGGTCCAATCGCCGGAAGTCCCTTGTCTGTACTGCAAGGTTAACTCTGTATCATAGATATCGCCGTCCTGTGCATTTGCCATAAGCTCGATTCTTAAACGTACATTTTGGCCGGATACCTTTAGCCTTCCGACATCTTGATTTGTCGCATTTGTCTCGTCACCGTCATCAGCACGCCACAAGACTTGGTAGGAATCTATGGTGTTGGCAACAACATCTTGAAACCCCAAGACGACCATTAGAATAAATAATGAGTAAATCAGTTTGTTCATGTTATTAAAATTTAAAATTAGATATCTACGTATTCTTATCTTTCTTAATTATTCTTTGCAGACAATTGAACGGTCTCCTGCAATAATCCTATTATTTGTATCTTTTAAAAACAGATAACCCGACAACTAAAAAAGCGAGCCAAACGAACCAATCACCGTTCCGTGTATAAAAACTCAAGTCCTTAAAACTCTTAACTTCCTCATTTATGACACAGGCATCTCCGAGAAGTCTGAAATCATTAATGCGACCGCTTGACGCAACCATCCCGGAATACCCGCCGTTACTGTTAATAAGAAGATCACGCCTGTTCTCCACTGCCCGCAAGCGCGAAATGTAAAAATGATGAAATGCCAAACGGGTTTCGGTAAACCAACTGTCGTTGCTCATAAGGGTCAGAAACGCTGCTCCTTGTCGGGTATGTGAGCGTGCAATATTCGGAAACAGACTCTCATTGCAAATAAACGTACCTATTACACCCAAGGGGGTTTTTAAGGGTTTATTAAATTTGCTTTTCCGGAACCGTTCCGATTTATTGCCGCGTAACGACAAAAAAGAGTCACTCAACGGCTCTTCCAGTAAACTCAACAGTTGCGTCTTATCATATCGGGCACGCATGGCACCGTCGTATGTAATGAATGTAGCCGAATTATAGAACATTGAAGTATCCTTTTCGTCGGGTATATTTATCCCAAACAAGTGATAAGCTTTCGAAGCGTAAGTAATATTCAACACATTTTCTAAAAAACCATTATCAAGAGAGAAAGCCCAGGGCGACGAACTTTCTGTCCACAAGATTAATTCAGGTTTATGTTTTGTAGCTTCTTTATTTAGTCTGTAATAAAGGTTCTGCAACGAATCTGTGTGTTGTTTACTGTATTTAAGCTCCGGTTTTATGTTACCTGTTATGTAGGTGACTTTTGTTTTTCTTTGTGCCTGTTTGGCATCTATTATTTTAATTGCAGCATAACCCTGTATGTGCAGAACCAATAGTAAGCCAGATGCATAAAGTGTAAACTTGATGTTTCGGGTAATGATGGTATAAAAAATAGCATAATTAATGAGCATAACCCAGAAACTGATAATCCATTGGCCTCCGCATGATGCAGTTTGTATCATGTAAAGATCGGTAGTCTGGCTGTGTACCAAATTGTAGCCTAACCAAGGAAGTCCATTTAGTATCAGGGAGCTTCCCCATTCTATAAGTACCCATAGTAATGCTACCGAAATAGCTGGTAGAATAAACTTGTGTTTTTCTTTTGTCTGTTTTTGAGTTTTTGTGATATTTTTTTTATTAAAAATCCAGCTGTATAAGAAGGCAAAAAGGCCAAACTGCAATGAAAAATATAAGGCAGATGAGAATAGAAGAATTAGACCTAACTGTGTTTGGCTGCCGGTATAGTGTTGAGTAACCTTATGCATCCAAGAAAATAAATAAGACCCTGCAATACCTCCAATGGATGCTCCAATAAAAAATGCTTGTTTAGGTGTTTTTCTCTGCAAAGCCAACAGAAAAGGAACAATGGCGATCCATGCAAGAGGAAATATAAAATATTTGTAAGTAAGTCCGATTGCAATTACACTAGATATTACATATAGAGTTGTTTTATTAATGCCCTGTAATAGATATAAATTTAATCGTTTTTGTTGTATCATTTATTAGTGCTCTAAATTTGATTCGCCATTTTTTAATAAGGAATATTTTTAAATATTTCTTCTAATTTTTTTTCGTAACAAAATTGTATCAGTTATTATTAAAAACACATATAAAAAGATTCGCAAAAATCCCATTGTGGGATATATGTTATCGTTCGATAAAATGTTTTTTTGCGGCCATAAATCTCGTTTAAAAGGATGAGGATGATAAGACAGATCGTAAAAATCGTTTTACGATTTGTCTTTTATGGTCAAAAAATCTCTTGAATAAATATTTGAAATACTATCAATTTCAAAATGCCATTATAGAATTAATAAATAAATTTGCCACCATAAATAATATAAATCCATCATTGAAACCAGATGTCATTTTGTTATTTATTTGAGAGTTTTGTGTGGCATTTTGACGATTATTATATGATTAAATTTGATTTTAGATTACTTTCCTTAAGTTCCATTGTTTTTAGTGCATTATCCGCTTTGTTAATTATATTATTTGATATAGTTAATGAGGGAAAACAACATCGTAAATTAAAAATTAAGCTTATATTATATTTTATTAGTCAGATCGTTATGGGGCTTTGTTTTGTCTTTTACTTTTACGCTCCTAATATATTTGTATGGGCGAATGGATTGCTGATGTTAAGTATGCTTTTAGTTCCTGTGTTTTTATATGCTTTTGTATATAAAATCACGGCTATTGATGCAAATGACAGCTTTTCAAATTATCATTACTTAGTTCCGGGATTATTAACAATTATAATGATAACACTTTCGTTGACAACTCCTGTTAAGGAACAATTGAGTATTATAAAAGCAGATGGGTCATATACAGGTGGGTCAATGTTGTTCTTTATCTTTTCAAATAAGTTATTCTTCAGATTATTGTTTAGTGTTTTTTATATCGTTTTGAGCTTTAAACGAATTCCGGCTTATAGAAAATATGTAGTGAGTTATTCATCGAATGAGAGTAAAAGCTCCTTAAGATGGCTTCCTGTGTTTCTGTTTTTTATGTGCAGTTTGATTATATTTCCCTTGTTTGGACTTTTTATGTCACGATCAGCATTGGCATCTTCATATGGTGTTTTTATTCAAGTGATTATTCTGATTATTCAACATGCTTATTTAGCTTATCATGTGGTAAAACGTAATTATGTTTTACCTGAACCTTTAAAAGACGATATTAATGAGCCTTCAGAAACAATAATTGAACTTGAAAAAGGTGCTCAACTTAAAAAGAATTTATTAAATAAAGCACAGTTCGCTGATAATATGGAATTGCATAAATTCTATCTCGAACCAAATCTTAAAATAACTGAATTAGCTGAACGGATTGGAGTTAATCGTACTTATTTATCTTCGTTTATTAATACAGAGTATGGTATGAATTTTAGCGTTTATATCAATAGTTTACGATTACAAGAATATAAACGTTTACGTTCTAATGAGAACTACAATAATAAATCAAATGCAGAATTAGCAGAGCGTGCGGGTTTTGGTAGCTACCGTAGCTATACTAGGTTTGTAGCTTTATATGCAAATGAATAATCTACCGGCATAAGTTAGGACTTTTTATGTTTATGGAACTTGGGAGTAGGAGTAAAGAATAAAAAAGCAAGGGATATTAAAGTTAGTAATTCAAAATGAAGATATAATTACAGAGAGCATTAGACCTCCGCGTAACTCTGTGAATTATCTTTGTGCCCTCTGTGGTTAAAATTAAACATTACCATTCAGGATAAATTGAAACACCAATAGATACCGGATATAATTCTGGTGCTTTATCTTTATCGAACATAGGTGATAAGTAGTAGGTCCCGTATAAATTAATAGCACGGTATCCAACTCTTACCTGGGCGCCATATCTAAAATCATTTAAGTTAAAACTACCTTTGTCTTTATCTTTTGATTTGTCGCCATCCTCTTTGGTAACAACTTTCGTGTGCGACTTAAGTTTGTATCCCATTATTCCACCTGCAGAAATATAAAATCCATCTCTGTTTTTGCTATTAAATTGTAGTTCAAATAAAATAGGAGCAGTTAAATATAAGGTGGCAAGTTTTGTTTTATTCAGGTTTCCATCAATGGTACTATAGCTTAAATTGCCATCCTCATCTTTTGTTAAAGTAATAGGATTGTCAAAACGATAGTTATTAAAAGTAAGTCCTAAACCTGTTACAAAACCAACATTACCTTTTTTGCTCAGAGAAATATCCTGTTCCAATAGGTTTAGAGATACTTCGACCGACTTTCCGGTATTTAACGAGAGATAATCATATTCATTAGCCAATGATAAATCACCATCAGCATTTAAGTAGTTATTAAAACCTAAATCTACACCCCAATAATGACCATCAAATCTTCTTTTGCTTTTCTTTTTGCGCTTGATGATTTTATGATCATCCTCCTCCGATCTTTTTTTGAAACTTAATTTAGTAGAGTTATCATCTTCAATAATATCCATGTTAGATCCAAAAAATCGGATAGATGTGGTGTCTTTGCTTTCATTATTGGTTATGACTGTAGTACCATTATCCGTTTCTATTTCTGTATAATCAGATTCAATATTATCCTCTTCATCAAATTCAAAATCATCATCTTTTGAAACAGGCTCACCACTTTCATTGATATATGATATTTGTCCATTGTTTACAACTTTAGCTATACCATCATCAAATTCACTAATGTATTGATATTGACAAGGGATCACTTCAAGTCCTGTTTCGTTGATATAGCCCATTTTACCGTTCTTTAATACTTTGGCTAATCCATCATCAAATTCCCATATCTTTTGATACTGACATGGTATGATTTCAAGTCCGGCTTCGTTAATGATTCCGGTTTTTCCGTTTTTCAGCACTTTAGCTTTGCCATCTTCAAACTCCCATATTTTTTGGTATTGAGCAGGGATAAACTCGTAACCAGCTTCGTTGATATAACCCATTCCTCCATTTCTGAAAACTCTGGCTTTACCATCCTCAAACTCCCATATCTGGTCGTATTTGCAGGGAATAAATTCGTAGCCTTTTTCATCAACGTAGCCCATCTTACCATTTTTCAATACTTTAGCTTTTCCTTCTTCAAATTCCCAAACCATATCGTACAACGGAGGAATAATCAAATCACCATTAACATTGTAAATGCCTATTTTACCATCTTTTATAACTTTAACATTACCATTATCCTTAAGATTCCAAACTTGTTCATTTTCACAAGGAATAATTACATTTCCTTTGCTGTCGACAAGACCCATTTTACCATTTTGCATCACCCGGTAATATCCATCTTCTATTTCCCATACTTTTTCATAGGAATCCAAAAAAGATTTATTTTCCTGTGCAAAGGTTGGTAAGATGAAGTATAATGACAATAATATGATGACAATATGTTTCATAACTGATTTGTAATTAAATTGATTCTCTGATGAACGAATAAAAACTTCGGCAAACAAAGCTCTTAGCGCTTTTTTGCAAATGCTTTTAAAAGTTTGCTAAAGTAATACCAATACTGTAAGGATATAACTCCGGACCTTTGTCATTTTCATATAAAGTTGAAAAATTATAAGTTGCATATAGCTTAATTATTTTATAACCAACCTGAACCATGGCTCCGTACTGAAATGGATTAATATTGATATCATCTCTTGATTTATCTTTATCTCCATCTGTATACACAATTTTTGTATGTGACCCAATTTTAAATCCACCAAATACTCCTGCCGAAATAAATGCTGTACAACGGTTTTTATCAGAAGGAATTTGAGCTTCAAATAAAAGAGGAACATTTAAATATGAGGCTACAATTTTACTCTTGTCAACTTTATCAACAATAGGTTCGCCATAAGTGATGCCCTGATCATTTTTTTGAACTGCAAACTGATTATCCAAACGATAGTTATATACAGTCCATCCCAAACCAGTTACTAAACCAAGGTTTTTTTTACGTTTCTGTAAACCAATATCGTATTGCAAAAAGTTGATGGTAAAAGCCATTGATTTACCTGAGTTTAACTCCATAAAATCGCCATCAGCTGGTATTGAAGTGTCAAAGTCTTTACCTGAATAATTACAAAATCCTAATAGTACACCAGAATAGTGACCTTTAAAGTTTTCGCGAGGAATATGTACCATTCTAACATTGGTTTTATCATCTTCTTCAATAAACTCCCATCTTTTATGGCCAAGAGTAATTTTAGTAATCGTGTCGTTGTGTTCTTGAATTTCAACCTTTGCTTTAGGAAAGCCTACTATTGCTTTTTCACGGTTTTCATCAATAACTACTACGTCAATTGCTTTGTTTTCCTTTTTCTCTTTTGTAGTAGTTTCATTTTGTTGAGCTTTTAAAAAAGCCGGACAAAAAAGGATACATAATATAACTAGTGAATATAATTTTTGCATGATCTTAATTTTTAATGTTGATTTGTTTTAGAATGCGCTTCTAAGTTTATGACGCCTGAAGGTTTAATTTGTTACAGGCATACTTTTAATTTTTCTGGAATAAGAAATATTGTCTGATTCAAGTTGGTAAGCCACCATTTCACCATCTTCATTGACATATTTTTTAATGGTTGTTGGATTACCTGACAAGTAATTGATGAATCGAATACCTGTACCTAATGCTTTAACTGAACGAGATAATTTTTGACTTTCGGTCTGAACATGATTTTCCATTGCCAGCTCGTTTACTTCTGCCTGCCTTAAGTTATTAGCAATCATAATAGGCATCATGGCATTTAATCCTATTTCGTATGCATTTAAAGGTTTATTAGGTAATTTTATATCAATTGTTTTACGAACCATAGGCTCAATAAATATTTCTTCTTTATCGGGTTGTTTATCATCCTGATAATGGGTGGTATGTACACCTTCTTTCTGCTGTTCATTCTTATTCTCAACAGGTGTATTATCAGATGATGTTGGAACTTGCCTATCTTCTGCCGTTTTATCTTGTGGTTTTTGGGGTAACACAATTAATGATGGTGTATCGTTTACAACAACTGACTGTATGTTTTTACCTGATTTTTTTAAATAAGGGAATGTTCCAATACTAAGTAGTACTGCAATAACTGCAGCAGCACTAACTTTTCGTAAAGTAGTGGATTTAAATATTGGGATTACAGGAACTCTCTTTAAATTTCCTTTGTGAGGAAACAGTATAGAGTGATCACTTTTTAGTTTAGTATTTTGATAAGCTGCAAATAGTTTATAATTATCATCTGAGGCATTAATATAAACTTCTTTCCATTGCTTTTCTTCCTCATTTAATCCGGTTTCAATTTCCTTAATGGCTATATATTCTTCGTATGGAATATCATATCCACTCGCTTCAGTTTTTAGTAATGATGATTTATCTACAAACGATATGTTTTCAGGTTCTAACACCATATCATTTATACCATCAAGCTCCTTCCTGATTTCAGGATGATGATCTAAAAACTGCTCAAAATCTTTCTGATTAGCTTCAGATAACGTCCCGTCAAGGTAGTCAACCATCCATTCTTCGTAATTATCTATTGTAATCATCATCATTTAAACTAAAACTTCAATTTTACCAATATAATTTTTCAAAAATTGTCGGCCTCTGAAAATATAAACCTTAACCTGCGATTCGCTTAGTTTTGTAATCTCAGCAATCTCTTTGTAATTATAACCTTCATAATCTCGTAATAAAATAACATTCTTTTGGTCAGGTGGAAGTTTGTTTAATGCCTGATGCAAAACTTCATTTACATCGGAATATGTTTCATCAGTACTATATTTATTTGCATCAGCATCTTCCCATCCTGCTTTATATTTGTCTCTTCTAATTGAATCAATTAAAGTATGATAAGCAGTAGAAAATAGATAACTTTTTACTTTAGCATAAGAAATATCTGCATGGTTTTTCCATACTTTTTCAAAAGTATCTTGTACAATATCTTTTGCTCGTTCTGTATCTCTAATGTTTTTTAATACAAAACGATAGACATTATCTGAATACGTTTCTACGCTATTATTATATTCTTTAACTGTCATCCGGATCAGTCAGGGTTTTAACTTTATATTTTTTAAAAAAGGACGATTGTAATCATTCTTTTGTTTCTAATTTCTATGTTTGTGACGCCTAAGCTTTGCTAAAGTTACAGCGGAAATAGAAAAAAAGTGAAAATTTTTATGATATCAGAATTATTTATATCAATTGTTGTTGGATTTATTCTTGATTTATTGATAGGTGATCCTTATTCAATGCCGCATCCCATCAAGGTTTTTGGTAATATCATTGCCTATGGAGAAAAGGTTTTGAATAATAACATAAAACGAAAGTTTAAAGGAGGAATAATGGCTGTAGGGTTGATTATTGTTTCGTATTTATGTTTTAAGGGTATTGTAGTTTTGGCTGCTGTAAATTCTTATGCTTCAGTTATTGTTGGATCGGTGTTTGTTTTTTATGGCCTGGCAAATCGCACTCTGATTAACGAGGTATTAAAGGTTGAAAAGGAATTAAGTAAAAACGGGTTGGAAGCCGGAAGAAAGCAATTGAGTTTTATTGTGGGCCGACAAACTGACAAATTAGATGCTCAATCCATCAGAAAAGCTGCTCTCGAAACTTTATCAGAGAATTTAAGTGATGGAGTAATTGCTCCGCTTTTTTACCTTTTTATTGGAGGTATACCATTAATGTTTGCCTACAAAATGGTGAACACTTTAGATTCGATGATTGGTTATAAGAATGATCGATACAAAGATTTTGGTTGTATTGCAGCTAAAGTTGATGATGTATTTAATTTTATTCCGGCACGTATAACTGCATTATTAATTGCTTTGGTGAGTTTTAAATCAAAGTCGTTTGCCTATATTTTTAAATACGGAAACCAACATAGCAGTCCTAATGCCGGATACCCCGAAGCTGCATTAGCCGGAGCTTTAAATTGCCGTTTCGGTGGCCCGTCTGAGTATTTTGGAAAGGTGGTTGATAAGCCATATATAGGAGAAAACCCTCTGGAATTAAACTCTAAACATGTAAACTACTCTTGTGGCATTAACTTAAAAGCCAGCTTTCTGTTTTTAATTGTGGGATTGGTGGTGATGTTTTTTTTAGGTTGAAGGGAATAGGGAATAGGGTTGAAGGGTGTAAAAGTTGAAAGTTAGAATGGTAAAAGGTTTTCATAATAAGAGATTAAGCATCGGGCTGTAAGCCCAGGTCAATTCAGCCCATGGCATCGCCATGGGTACATTACAAAACATCAATCATCGCCCTGTAAGGGCAGTTAAAGATATTGAGTTGCCCTTACAGGGCGAGGTGTCGTGACTTTGACAATACCCAACGCGACACTGCGTTTGCATTGGGCTGAAATGATCTGCCCTTTCAGGGCGAATGGATAAAACTTATCAATTATGTACAGTATGTTTACTTTTTAGGTTGAAAGAAATAGGATAAAAAGGTAAAAAGTTTTCATAATAAGAGATTAAGCATCGGGCTGTAAGCCCAGGTCAATTCAGCCCATGGCAACGCCAAGGGTATATTACGAAATACCAATCATCGCCCTGTAAGGGCAGTTAAAGATATTGAGTTGCCCTTACAGGGCGAGGTGTCGTGACTTTGACAATACCCAACGCGACACTACGTTTGCATTGGGCTGAAATGATCTGCCCTTTCAGGGCGGTAAAATATATCTTATTGTTTATGTACTCCCGTATATTCTAATGTTTTAAGCAAGAACATGAATATAATTCTGATAAGAAAACCTTATTTATATATTCCCACCTTAGTAGCATTGTAACAATACAAGACCTAACCTTATTACCTTAAATCCATCATATCAACTGCTCTTTCCTTAATTTGGAAGGAGGAGAATTGAATTACAGCATGTATAAATATATCCTTCGAAAGAGAAATATTTTCCCTCTAAAACATTTCCCGCTTTTTTTTAGAGATATATCTTTTCGGACTGAAGGTCCGAAAGTTCATAGCTCAGAGTATCCGTACTGTGGAAAAAGCAATATGTTGATTTTACAGTAAATCCGGAATTGAATAATGCTATAATTATCAAAATAAATATAATTATCAGTAATCATAGGCCTCCTGCAATTATGTAAGTGATTTTCCCAACTTCTGGAAAACGCCCTGCAATCTTGCGACAAGCTTTCCAGAGTGTGGAAAACCTCCTGCAATTCAGCGAGAAGGTTTCCAGAGTTTGGGAAATGGCCCTGCAATTTTGCGAGAAGGTTTCCAGAACGTGGAAAGCTTCCTGCAGACCTGCGAGAGACCTTCCAGAGATTTTTATTTGTTCTAGCAATCCTGCGACAAGCTTTTCTACAAAAAAAAGAACCTGAATCAATATTGTTTTTAATCATTTTTTAAAACCATCGGCATCACACAATTTATTGAATAGACCATCGCAAAAAATAATTGACTCCATCGAAGTCGCTCAAGCATATAAGTTGAATAACGAATATTATTTAAAACTATCTTCCGGTTCGTCCCTCACTGTAATCCTCCTTTTAATGAGGAGAGTTGATTTGTAGCACGCATTATTGTTGCTCCCGTAAGTGAATTATTTCTCATTACAAAACACCCCGCTTTTTCAAGGAGGGGTGACAGATTGGAGGTACGAGTATCTGATGGGGTGGTTTAAAACTTCTTTATTCCTTTTTTCAAAGGAAAAAACAACCTGTTCAAATTGAATTATTTATTACTTTTGCAGCTCGTTTTGGTGGATTTCTCCTTTCAGGGGAAACCTTAATATGGGAATTCGGTGCTTCTGAGTAATCAGAAAATTCCGAAGCTGTACCCGCAGCTGTAAGTCTGTATATGTTTTGAAATACTAACAGCCACTAATGAACCTGTTCATTGGGAAGGCTTCAAAACTAAGACGAGCCAGAAGACCTGCCAGATATTAAATGCTTTCGGGATAAAGGCGAATTAGAGTTTAGGGAAACTCATTTCATCATGATATCTCATTATTAAATTTTGCTAATAATGGAAAATGCTTTAGTACAGGTTTATACCGGTGATGGTAAAGGAAAAACAACAGCTGCCGTTGGACTGGCTGTAAGAGCTTTAGGGAATAATTTTAAGGTACGTTTTCTTCAGTTCTTTAAATCTGAATTATCAGGAGAAGTAAAACCTTTGGAAACCTTAGGCGCTGAGGTATCCATTCATAATCATCAGGAAAAACCCAGCTGGACTATGAATGAAGCTGAGGAACAACAACTGATTGAAGATACTAAAGAAGGATGGCAGATATTTGTGGATTTAATCCATAGTAAATCGTATGATCTGATTGTATTGGATGAGGCTAATCACGTTATGAACAGGGGATATATATCAAAGGAAGAGGTTTTAGCGATTTTAGATCAGGCTAAAAATACCGAAGTGGTTTTTACTGGTAGAAATGCACCGGATTGGTTAATTGAAAGAGCTGATTTGGTTACTGAAATGAAGATGCACAAACATCCTTTTCAACAAAAAATTCCTTCCAGAACAGGTATTGAAAAATAAATCAGAATTGTAACACCGTTTAACTTCTCGATTAAGGAATTCCTTGGTTTTATTGAAGTTTAATTATATCTCTTTTAATGAAAAAATTAAAACCAATCATGTTTGTCGGTACAGGTTCCGATGTAGGTAAAAGCATCATAAATACAGCATTGTGCCGAATATTTCTGCAAGATGGATATCAACCTGCGCCATTTAAGGCTCAAAATATGTCGTTGAATAGCTATGCAACACCCGATGGATTAGAGATTGGTCGTGCACAGGCGGTTCAGGCAGAGGCATGTGGTTTGGAGTGTGAGGTTGAGATGAATCCTGTACTATTAAAACCTACAGGAGATAAAAACTCTCAGGTTGTTTTGCATGGGAAACCAATCGGTAATCAATCAGCAAAGGAGTATTTTTTAAATGATAATAAATCCAACTTGTTTAATGAAGCATTAGAGGCTTTCAAGAGATTGGAGAAAAAATATAACCCTATTGTTTTAGAGGGTGCAGGAAGTATTTCTGAATTAAACCTTCGTACCAGGGATATTGTAAATATGCCAATGGCTAAAGCGGTTGATGCCTGTACTTATTTGATTGCAGACATTGACAGGGGAGGTGTTTTTGCATCGGTTTATGGTTCAATAAAGCTACTGCCGGAGGATGAGCGCAAACTGATTAAGGGTGTTTTAATCAATAAATTCAGAGGCGATATTGATCTATTTACTGAAGGTCGTAAAATACTTGAAGACATCACCGGCGTTCCTGTTGTAGGAGTGATTCCTTATTTTAAAGGTATTACCATTGAGGAAGAGGATTCAGTTAGTTTGTTAAAGATGAATAAAACAGCATCTGCAGGAAAAGTTAATGTTGCAGTAGTGCCATTGCGCCATATGTCGAACTTTACTGATTTTAATCGCTTTGCTGAGATTGAAGATGTGAATCTGTATTTTACAGATTCTGTTCAGGAGTTGAATAAGGCAGATATCTTGATTATTCCCGGATCAAAAAACACCATTTCGGATATGAATTATCTTGAAGAAACAGGATTGGCAAAGTATCTGAAAGAATGGCATATGGAAGGGAAATGTATTTATGGTATATGTGGTGGATACCAGATAATGGGAGAGGAGATCTTTGATCCAATGCACATTGAAAGTAAAGCCGATAGTGTAAAAGGATTAGGAATTCTTCCTGTTGTTACGGTAATGTCAAATGAAAAAAACAGTACACAATGCACTTTTAGATTTTTGAATCAAGAAGAGGCAATTTGTGAGGGTTATGAAATTCATATGGGAGAAACTTCGTTTTTATCACAGCAAAATCCTGTAGCATATTTAAAAAATGGTGTTAAGGATGGTTTTTATAAAAGTGAAAAAGCCTGGGGTACTTATATCCATGGAATATTTGATAACGCAGTTGTTTTAAAATCAGTGCTGGAGCCATTTTTAAATAAAAAACTGGATATTGGTAACTATAAAGAATTTAAGAATAAGGAATACGATAAGCTGGCTAATTTTGTAAGAGAAAATCTAAATATGGATCAGATTTATAAAGATTTAGAGGGATGATAAACGGTCATGGAAATGATATTCACCAATATAAAAATAAGGTAGTAGCTGATTTTAGCACTAATGTTTTTAACAATCCGGCCACGCAGCAAATTATCGATTTTCTTAAGGAACAGGTTGATGCTGTAAGAAACTATCCGGATTGCAACTGTGTTGATTTAAGAACCCGGTTTGCCTCATATTATCAGGTTCCATACGAGGATATTATGGTTTGTAATGGATCAACGGAGGCGTTTTACCTTGTTGCTCATCTGTTTAAGAATCAATCGTCAGTCATTTTTACACCATCATTTTCTGAATATGAAGATGCATGCCTCTTATATGACCATAAAATAGAGTTTGTTTCTAATCAAAATTCAATTGAAGATATTTCAATTGAAGATAAAGTAGTATGGATAGGTAACCCTAATAACCCTGATTCAAAATACTACTCACGCGCTTTCTTAAAAGGTTTTATTGCAAGTCACTTATCAACTATATTTATAGTGGATGAGGCCTATATTGATTTGTGTTCAAAAGGACAAACGATTTCTGATTTGGTGAATGAGTTTGATAATTTAATAGTGATAAAATCCTTTACTAAATTATATGCAATTCCAGGTATTCGCCTGGGCTTTATCGTTACCAATGCTAATCGCATTAAGCAATTGAAAAAGTTACATATGCCTTGGGCTGTTAATGTTTTAGCGCAAAAGGCCGGAGCGTTTATTTTGGATCATTTTAACCAACAGAAAGAACCAGTTGAGGAATTGTTGAAGAATTCAAAGTTTCTTCAAGATGAAATAAATCAATTGGAAGGTTTTCGTGTTATTGATTCGTCATGTAATTATTGTCTGGTAGAAATAACAAAAGGAAAAGCATCCGATTTAAAAGACTATTTAATGAAAAAGTATGGTCTTTTAATTCGGGATGCTTCAAATTTCAGGGGGGTGAGCAATAAGTGTTTTCGTGTTGCCAGTCAGGGTATTGAAAAGGACTTGTATTTAATTAAATCTTTAAAAGATTGGTATCATTCTTTTATTTAACCGTTATTATCTGATCCAAAACCTGTGCGTCTTTAATCATAATATCCAGTTGAATTGATTTTTCCTCTGCATTATCAATAGGTTTGTTACCTTCTAGTACAAAAGTAGCGTGTTCGTAATTGGTAAAAGTTTTATCAACCGTTTCAGGAATAAATAATGTTTTTGAACCAGTTGGAACAAAAACAGTTAATCGTTCGTTTTTAATATTTATTACTGAGTCTTCATCATTAATATTGATATCAATATCAATGCTTTGAGGTGTTTCTTTTTCATTTTCAATGATGATCCACATGCCATTTAGGTTGACAATATCAATATTATCAAGATCAATGTTTTTCAGATTGTTAAGAGCTGATGTAATTTTAAGTCCTAATGATGTACTATCAGAGTCAGATGAATTAAGTTTTTCAGACTTCATTTGATTGGCAGACTCAGAATTTTCGGTTTTTTGGTTGGTTAAAGTGCAAGCAAAAAACAGCATAGCACTTAAGGCTGTTGTTAGGTATCTTTTCATGCTTATCTCAATTGGGTTTGTGTGTAGTTTTTTAATTATTTATACTAAAATTAGAACATTGAAACTAAAAAGTCAATAGCAGATAAGCTGAAATGGGATAAAAAGTCAATTTAAATTGATGAAACTAATAATAAATAGGGGTTAGGTTTGACTTTTTGTATTAAACTAATTGTCAAACCTATAATAAAGTTGGTTATTCTATTTTGCCATTGGCATTAAAATTTTCCTTTTTGGTTGTCCAAATAAAAATTAAGATTCCAATACGGGCAATTATAAAAACCAGGATAGCAAAAAGGGGGCCCAAAATAGCCATTTTTAATCCTTCAGCAAGTAAAGAAGGTGTTAACTCACCACTTGAAGCCACATTGTCAAATGCTACTATTAAACCAAAGGTTCTGCCTAAAAATCCCCAGGCTAAAGTAAACCAGCTAAGTGATTTTAATAAAGCTACAGTTTTACCTATGTTACCTTTTTGTATAAAACCCTTGATAATTAAGAATACTATCACAAATAGTAAAATAAGAATAGGATAAGAAAAAATAGGACCTCCGTCGTTAAATTTGTCGAGTAAAGCAGACATAATTAAATTGTTTTAAATGATTAGTAAACCAAAGATATTTAAGGTTTCAATATCATTTTTATTAATGCGATGAGTGGCTTTGTTATTTGGGTAAACGACTCATATATAACGCTAAGCTGAAAAAAAAACAGCAACTATGTAATATAGCCTAATAAAATGGTAATTCGTCTATAATTTTACTTTTTGCCATAGAAAAATAGTAATATTGTATGAATGGTTGCTACAATTTATCCAAAAATGAAAACAATATTTTTTCATCTGCTTTTCTGGGTGGCTGTATGGTTTTTCTATTTCTATTTTTTTAGCTACAATTCCAGTAATAATACTTATAACCTTTGGTTTTCAAGTAGTCTATTGCCTATAACTATGGCAATGACATATTTTGTAGATCGTTATTTAATTCCACGATATTTATTGACTCGAAAATACAGGATTTTTGCTCTTTATAGCTTTTATCTTTTTGTAATATCCTCATACATCATTGTGTTAACCATATATGCTTGTCTCATTTTTTTATTGAGATTTAATGTTTCTGTAATGCCGCCAATGAGTAAAAACTTCTTGTTTATTTTGGTGTTGGTGTATTTGGTGGTTGGAGTCATTGCGTTTGTAAGTATTTTAAATCAAAATTTTAAAACGGATTCTAAGAATAAGGAATTACAAAATAAAATACTGGCTACTCAGCTTCAAATAAAAGAGCAGGAGTTACACTATTTAAAGCGTCAAATTCATCCACATTTTTTATTTAATACATTAAATACCATTTATGGTTTAGCCATAAAACAATCGCAATACACTCCTGATATTATTTTAAAACTATCCAACTTACTCGATTATATTTTATATCAGATTAATAAACCGGAGGTGAGTTTAAGGGAAGAATTATTGCATATTAAAGAATATGTTGGATTGGAAAAAATGAGGTTCAGAGATACTTTAAAGGTTGACTTGCCAGATATTAATATTAGTAAACATCATAAAATACCACCTATGCTTCTTATTCCTTTTGTTGAAAATGCATTTAAGCATGGGCAGTTAGTAAATGGATTTTTAAGTATAGTAATGGAGGTTTCTATGAATAATGACAGCTTGATCTTTAGCATTGGTAACTCCATTAAAGAACTGAATCATTACAATGGTAATCATGGATTGGGTCTGGAAAATATTAAAAAGAGGTTAGCTATTTATTACGGACAAAACTTTAATCTGGATGTAAATTTTAAGGATAATTGGTATCAGGTTAACCTGACTATTTTTAATTTGAAGAATTATAAAAATGAGTAGAGTTATTTCTTGTTTGGTTATTGATGATGAACCGGAAGCCCGGGATATACTAAAAGAGCATCTTTCTAAAATTGATGATGTAGAGGTTATTGCCTATTGTAAAAATGCCATTGAAGCTTTTAAACAACTGAGTTCTTGTAACATTGATTTAATATTTCTTGATATTAATATGCCTGAAGTATCAGGACTGGATTTTGCCAAAACTATTAATCATGATGTAAAAGTTATTTTTACAACAGCATATCGTGAGTATGCAGTTGATGGTTTTGATTTAAAAGCGGTGGATTATTTATTGAAACCCATTGCTTTTGATCGTTTGTTACAGGCTTTGAATAAGTATTTCGATGAAAATGTGGTGATTAAAAAGCAAGATATTATTGAGGTTGAACAGGAAAAGAGTGATTTTATATTTGTCAGATCAGATAGAAAAATGGTGCGGATCAATTTTGACGAGATTACTTACATAGAGAGTATTGGCGATTATGTTAAGATTCACCTTCAAAATCAATCTGTTATTACCCGGGAAACCATATCTAATATAGAATCTAAATTGCCAGCTAATGCTTTTATTAGAACACACAGATCTTTTATCGTTGCAGTAAATAAAATAGATTCTTTTACCAATGAATATCTTGAAATTGAAAACAAAACCATTCCAATAAGTAGAAGTTACAAGACAGATGTTTTGCGTCAATTAGAACAGTTCGATTGATATAGTTTATATTATAAGGAATAGGTAAAACTCACTAAGTAAAATTGATTTAGTGTTTTTCTATAAGATTCTGCAATATACAAATCATCCACAGTTCGTATTACGTCATCTTTATTATTAGCAATATCATAAACAGAGAGTGAAATATCACCCTGGTTCTTTTTAAATAGCTTTTTGCTTAAGCATAGATTGATGTACCATTTGTTATTACTGGCTAAACTACCTGAAGATTCTGAAAATAATTGACTTGTATTGGTTTTAAAAATGAAATTTTTATAAAAATTCCAGTATAAATTTACACCTGAGTTTTGAGTAATATATCCGAGTTGATTTGTGGTTCCGGAGTTATTATTTACGATTGAATAACTGCTGGTTGATGTTATTGTAAAGTCTATTTTTTCGTTAATATTAGATGAAAGAGTGAAATTTTGAGTGGCACTTGATTGATTTGAATAGTTTTTAATATTATTAAGAATATTCGGTGAATGTGAATATCTGATTTCTGTTCGGGAATTTAGATTTGATTTTAGTTTTTTTACAGGAAAGCTAAATGTACTTGAAATAGCTAAAGTATATCTTCCATTAATGTTTATGGGTTGGCTAAATTGTCCCCCGGCCGGTAATTCATATGATCCTAATATAACTGTATCGTTTACAGCAACAATGCGGTTTTGAGATACCATATTATTAATCATACTTGCTCTCATTTGGATGGTGGTCAACGATGACTTTTTTGTATTTGAACTAAAAAATGAAAAGACGATGTTATGGGAAAAAGCTGGTTTTAAATTAGGATTACCACTTGAAATATATAGTGGATTTGAATTATCAACAACATCCTGTAGTGATTGTAGTGATGGAATTTGTTGATTCATTCCATAGTTTAGCGTGTAATTTTTTTTCTTTTCAGAAGTGTAGGATAAATTAATTTGTGGACTAAAGGAATTAAAGTGCTTTTTTAATACGAAATGCTCAGGAAAAGTCTCCTTGCTTTTCATGGTTGTATTTTTATAATCTATCCCAATATATGTTCTGATGTTTTTTTGCTTAACCCGGTAACCCAATTTTGTTACATGTATATAATTAAAATTGTTGTAGTTGCTCGATGTCAAAGAGTCCAGTTGATTATATTGTTGTACATTTTTATCAAAATCATAGGTTCTTTTATCAGACTCCTGTATGTAATTCAGGAAGCGATAACCAACAGACAAGTGACCGTTTTTACCTAATTTTTCATTAAATGATAATCCTATTGACAAGTTCTTATTTAGGTTTTCTCTGTTTGATAATTGGTCGATACTTTGGGTAGTGATATCTTCCTCATTAATGGTCTCAGAATTTTGTTTGTAGTTATTTTGGCTCGAATTATAAGTGTATTGTACATTGGTAGCTATTGAAGTTCCTTTTTTATTTAGCTTGCGTGTAATATTAATATTGCCATCAACTAATAAGCTGGAATTATCAGATACATTATTATTATCTGTAGAATTAATTAAGTCGTTGTTTTGTAAAGTTTCAGATTGTGATGAACTATTATTTTCAGCATTATTTGAGGTGTATTGTATTGATGAAGTAATCATATATTTGGAGACCTTATGTGTATTCCAGTTTAAAGATGCTCTTTGATTCTTCGTTTCATTATTGGAGTAATTGATATTATACAGCTTTCTCCCGTTGAGTGAACCGGCTACGTATTCTCTGTTAAATGAGTTTTGTGATTCGTTTTCACTATCGTTATAGGCATAATTAAAGTTTATATCAGATGCTTTACTTAATCCTACGTTAGCATTTATATTGTTATTTTTCACTTTATCTCCGGATATGGAATTTTGACCACCAAACCTGTTTATTTTTAAGGGAACTGAAATATTATTTTTTGAGGCATTCACCCCAACACGTTTCTTTTCTGAAAATCTACGATAATAGGCTTCGCCTACACATCTGTTATCTTTTCCTTTTCCCGCGCCTACTTCAGCTCTTATAAAGTCTTCTGTTTTTAAATTTGTGATTACATTTACAGTTTTGCCTTCTGTATTTTCTTCAAAGCCACTGTGTTTTGTCTCATCACTTTTGTACTGATACACTTCAATTTTTTTAATGATTTTAGGAGGGATCATTTCAAGAGCTTGAGATATATTTTCACCAAATATTTTTTTTCCATCCATTAATACCTCTTTTATCGTATCTCCCATAGCAATTAGCTTTCCTTCGATATGATAAAATCCGGGCATTTTTAGTAGTAGATCTCCTGCAGTGGCATCTAAACTAACTTTAAAAGCTTCCGGATTAAAAATAGTTGTATCTCCTTTTTGAAATGAGGGAGCAAGATTACTAACTACATCAACTTCTTTAATAATAGATTTTTTCTCTTGTAATTTAATCGTATCCAAAAGAAATGTTTCCTGATTTACATTAATGGTGTCGTTAAAATTAGTATATCCTAAATAAGAGATGTTTAAATGATAGACGCCCTGGTTTATAGTGAGGTTTATTTTACCATCATAATCGGTAATGGCTCCTATGGACTTAAGTGTATCGGATAAATTTTCCAGGTATATAGTTGCTCCGGGTAATGGATTTTGTGTTTTATAGTCGAGAACAGTACCCTTAACTAATGAGTTTGTTTGCCCCACTATATTAAAGCTACACAAGAAAAGAATTATTATAATATTTGACTTTAGTATTTGCATATAAGTTGATGCCAAAAACATGGTGTGGATTTGGCTATATTGAGAGACCTAAAATGGTAAAAGAAATTCAACCTAGAAATGATTTTTACTTGTATTTTAATTCAGATGAATTAAATATTTGACAAAAGGCAATCAATCTGT
This sequence comes from uncultured Saccharicrinis sp., assembly GCA_963665705.1. Taxonomy (GTDB): domain Bacteria; phylum Bacteroidota; class Bacteroidia; order Bacteroidales; family Marinilabiliaceae; genus Saccharicrinis. Next base: position 5,339,430 of record OY762448.1, on the reverse strand, counting down.
CTTTAATATTATTCAATTCATAAATTTTTTCTTGAGTTTTCTTCTATTCTATCTTAACTTGTATACTTATTAATCGATTTAAAGAATCAATTTCAAATGAGAAAATTAATTTTTTTAATGGTGTTCTTGTGTCCATTATTAATACAGGCACAAGATCTTGAAGATTATTTATCAAAATATACTTCTGATAATGGACAATTATATTTGCAGCCTTTTGCAAATGCATTCTCTGCTGATATTAATAGTGGATTATTTCATAATGCTAAAATTAAAAAGAAAGGTTTTCAGTTATACATAGGTATAGTATCGCAAGTAGCCGTAATACCAAGTAAAGCAAAAACTTTTACAGCTACTATTGAAGATGATTATTTTAGTAGTACTATTCAAAAAGAAGAAGCTCCAACTATATTTGGAGTTAGTGAAGGTCCTTATGTTGTGAGCGATGATAATAATGGATTAGCCATGTATTTGCCCGGAGGGCTTGATATGGATTATCTACCACTTGCTATGCCACAGATTACGATAGGTTCTTTATATGGAACAGATTTAACAGTTCGGTATATTTCCGTTGATGTTGAGGACTTAGGAGATGTAGAACTGTTTGGATGGGGATTAAGACATAGTATTGATCAGTATATCAGTGTACTTCCATTAAGTGTGGCAATGGGGTATTATCATCAAACATTTAAAGTTGGGAATTATGTTGATGCTAAAACTAGTGTTATAAATATTCAGGCCAGTTATAATATTCCGGTCATTACTTTTTATGGTGGATTAGGCTATGAAACCGGTACTGTTGATGCTGAATATACTTACGAAGGTTCTGGTGAATTAAATGGAGATAAAATTTCGTTTGAACTGGAAGCTGAAGGTTCTATAAGAGCCACTATTGGTCTTTGTTTTAATTTGGGTCCTGTGAAAATTCATGGAGATTATAATATGGCAAATCAAAATACATTTGCTGTTGGACTTGGTATAGGAATTAATCAGAAATAGAAAGGGAAATTATGATGAAAAAAATACTGATAATTATAATAATAACAGGTTTGTTTACTGCTTGTGATGACAAAGAAGTACGTTTATATCCAACTATTGAAGTGAGTGCAGATCGGGTTGTTAATCAACAAGGAGCTTTTGATGCATATACAGTTTATTCCGCCCAGGAGATTAATAACTTAATTAATGATATTAATAGTGAATATGATGGTGAAATTGAAGATGTGACAGTAGAAAAGGCTTGGTTAGTAGTAACGCCCCTAGCAAATAATACTGCGGAAAGTGTTACAATAGATGTTGAAATTTGGTCAGATAATGAGTCTTTTTATATACTTGAGGATTATGAAGTTATTATTCCATCAATTACAAAAAAATATATGTTACCTAATTATCTTAAAAAGGCAGGTGTAGAAGAATTACAAAATCAATTGGATGCTATTATTGTTTATAAAACTAAGGTTGATGATATTGAAATAAGTTTTGAGGGTGAACCAACCCCTGCAAACTCAGCTATTCATCTGGAATTGCAATTATTCGTAGAAGGTTCTGTAGTAGTTAAGCAGTTGGTAGAAATGCTATAAAATATTAATTCCACCTATGCAAAGCCACTTAATCATTAATTAATGATTGGTGGCTTTTTTCATGCTCTTTATTTGCAACTAAAGAATTTTGTAACAATGTTATTTTTCTACATTAACAAAATGTTAACTAAGTTTTTGCTTTACGTTTTATTATTTAGTGCAAGTTTTAGTTTTAATGATGTAATGCTGCTGAAATCATGAGTTATATCATAAAACAATTGATATTTAGGGTTCTTGTTGGTTTGATTAACAAATGTTAACAAATTATTTTTAACTTCAAGTCACCCTTTCAGCAAAAATTATTGTTATAGTTACATAGGAATTAAACTTTTGATTTAAGATATCGTTTTTATAGATAATAGAAGAAAATATATAGCATAAACCAATTAACAATGAAAAGGAAAATAGCGTTATTTGCTTTTACCCTGACGATGATCCTTCAGGGAAGTATTTGGGGGCAGATTCAGGATCCGGCAAAATGGAATGTTTCGTTATCAAATACAAAAGCTGCTGTAGGAGATAAAATAGATATTGTATTTAAGGCGAATATTGATGCTACATGGCATTTGTATTCTAATGATTTTGATCCGGATTTAGGGCCTATATTAATATCATTTCAATTTGAAGAAAATGCCTCTTATAAAAGAGTGGGGGATGTTAAACCAATAAATGCCATTAAGCATTACGATGAAGTTTGGGATGGTGAAGTCAGTTATTTTGAGAATACCGCAGAGTTACGTCAAACCATCATAGTTAAAGAGTTACCATTAAATGTTTCCGGTACGTTTGAATTTCAGTCTTGTTCTGATAAAACAGGAATGTGTGTTCTGGGCGACGATGAGTTCAGCCTGACTATTAAAGGAACAAAACCTTTGGCTAAGAAAGTTGAAAAGATAGAGGAGGTAAAGGAAGAAAAGGCTGAGGCAGTTGCTAAAGTAGAGACCTCTCCTGTTGCTGAGGTAGCTATTGCTAAAGCCGAAGAGTCTGATGAAAGTAAAACGGAATCAGCAATAACTACAAGTGCAAAACAAAAAACTAATGATAGTAAGTCTAATGAATCAGATTCTTTATGGATGCTTTTCATCGTTAGTTTTTTAAGCGGATTAGCTGCTATCTTTACGCCCTGTGTTTTTCCAATGATTCCTATGACTGTGAGTTTCTTTATGCACAGTGATGAAAACAAGGCTAAAGCAAGGTTTAAAGCTTTCTTTTACGGATTTTCAATTATTGCTATTTATACCGTAATTGGTACTGTTGTAGCCGTTACACTTGGAGCTAACTTTGCCAACTTTTTAAGTACACACTGGATACCTAATATCTTTTTCTTTTTAATATTTATGGTTTTTGCTGCATCGTTCTTTGGAATGTTTGAAATTACAATGCCAAACTGGTTGGTAAACAAGAGTGTATCTAATGAGGATAAAGGAGGCATTTTAGGATCCTTTTTTATGGCTTTCACTTTAGTATTAGTTTCTTTTTCTTGTACCGGACCAATTGTAGGTGCTATTTTGGTAGCATCAGCCGGAGGTGAAGTTTTAATGCCTATTGTTGGTATGCTTGGTTTTTCAATTGCGTTCGCATTACCGTTTACTTTGTTTGCCATTTTTCCATCATGGTTAAATAACTTACCAAAATCAGGAGGATGGTTGAATTCAGTTAAAGTTGTATTGGGGTTTATTGAAGTTGCTTTAGGATTAAAATTCTTAAGTATTGCTGATCAAACCTACCACTGGGGAATATTAGACCGTGAAGTTTATCTTGCAATATGGATTGTTACTTTTGCAATGTTAGGCTTTTACTTACTGGGTAAATTAAAATTCTCTCATGATAGTGATGTTGATCATGTCAGTGTTCCAAGACTAGGGTTGTCTATCGTTACTTTTGCGTTTGTAGTGTATATGATACCAGGTCTATTTGGAGCTCCGTTAAAAGCATTATCGGGGTATATTCCACCACAGGCAACTCAAGATTTTGACATCAATAAAATAGTTCGAGAAAATGCTGTAATTTCAGGTTCAGCTGCAGTGGAAGCACATACTACCAAGTATGCTGATTTTCTTCATTTACCTCATGGATTAAATGGGTATTTTGATTACGAAGAAGGATTAGCAGCAGCAAAGAAATTAAACAAACCAGTTTTTATTGATTTTACAGGTCATGGATGTGTAAACTGTAGACAGATGGAAGCAAATGTGTGGTCTGATCCAGCAGTGTTGAAGCGATTAAAAGAAGATTATGTAATCATTGCTTTATATGTGGATGATAAAACAGAATTACCTAAAGATGAGTGGATCGTTTCTGAATATGATGGAAAAATTAAAAAGACTTTAGGAAAGAAAAATGCTGATTTTCAAATAACCCGTTATGAGGTAAATGCTCAACCATATTATTGTTTATTAGATACAGATGGTAATGACCTGGTATCACCAAGAGCTTATGATTTAGATGTTAATGATTTTGTTGACTTTTTAGAAGAAGGTAAAAAGAACTTCCATAAATAATAAATATATCATAGGGCAGAATCTGAAAAGGTTCTGCTCTTTTTTGTTGACAGTATTGCTGGGAGTAAATATCGTCCTCAAAAAATTGACTGAGTAATTCAGTAATTGTTTTTGTCTTTAATATACCCGATTTAATAATTTTAATAGCTGTTATGTAAATCCAATCATATTAAATGATTCATGTATGGTAAATTGAACATTCAACATGATTGTAATAAACAGATGGCAAAAGGAAAATAAAAAGAAAATGATGAAGAAAATAATGAGATTATTTTTAGCAGGAATGCTTCTGTTTCAGGGAGTTTTTGTATTTGCTCAAAATAAAACAACTATTCCTTTAGATTCCAGGGTTAGATATGGCAAACTTTCTAATGGAATGACTTATTACATTATGCATAATGAGGAACCTAAAGAAAGAGCTAGTTTATACTTTGTGCAAAATGTAGGAGCTATTCTTGAAGAGGATTCACAAGATGGTTTAGCGCACTTTTTGGAGCATATGGCTTTTAATGGTTTAGAGCATTATCCGGGAAAAAATATGCTAAACTACTTAGAAGCTAATGGAATTAAGTTTGGTCGTGATATTAATGCTTATACAGCTCAGGATCAAACAGTATATAACCTTAGTAATATTCCTTCAACAAACGAAAACCTTTTAGATTCTGCATTATTGGTATTACACGATTGGTCGGGAAGTTTACTTTTAGAGCCGGAAGAAATTGATGCAGAAAGAGGCGTTATTCGCGAGGAGTGGAGAACAAGAAGAAATTCCCGTTTTCGTTTAATGTCACAAACTCGTCCCTATATGTATAATTTCTCTAAATATGCAGAAAGAGACGTTATTGGATCATTGGATGTGATAAATAATTTTGAATATCAGGAATTAAGAGATTATTATCACAAATGGTATCGTCCGGATTTACAAGCTGTTGTTGTTGTTGGTGATGTAGATGCTGAAAAGGTAGAACAGACGGTGAAAGAAATGTTTTCATCTATCCCCGTTAAAGAAAATGCTGCAGAACGCTTATATTACCAGATTGAGGATTCAAAAGAACTGGGTTTTGTAGTGGCTAAAGATAAAGAAGCTCAAGGTGTTTCTATTAACTGGATTTTCAGACATGATCCTGTTACTGTTAAAGATGAAGCCTATATGCGCAAGGATTTAGCAGCAAGTATGCTAAGCTCTATGCTAAATAATAGATTAGGTGAATTAACTCGCAAACCTGATTGTCCTGCTTTAGGTATGGGAATTGGATTCTTTTCAATGGCTCGTACAAAAGATGCTTCGTATATGAGTGTGAGTCCAAAAGAAAATAAAGAGAAAGAGGCTTTTGCATTAATAGTAACTGAGTATGAGAGAGCTAAAAGATTTGGATTTAATGAATCAGAGCTGGAGCGTGTAAAAACATCACTTCTACGAAGATATGAATCGTACGAAAAAGAGTATGATAAAGTAGATAATGAAACTTGGGCAGAACAATTGGGCGACAACTTCCTTGAGGCAAGTCCTTTTCCATCTCTTGAGTGGGAAATGAATTTTGCCAGAACAACTATTCCTGCAATTTCTTTGGAGGAGGTTTATTCATTATTAGGCGATTTTACAAATATCAATAATAGTGTAATTACAATTACCGGGCCTGATAAAGAGGATGTGAAATACCCATCAAAAGAGGAGTTGTTGACTGAAATTAAAGCTGTTAAAGAATCAGAACTTACAGCTTACGAAGATGAGGCTAATGATAGTCCTTTAGTTACAGATGAATTAACAGATAAAAACATTGTTAAGGAATCTGCTGTTTCAGGAACTGATGCCAAGTTATATACACTTGAAAATGGTGCAAGAGTAGTGGTTTATCCAACAGAATTAAGCAAAGATGAAATTTTGTTTAGTGCATATAGTTTTGGAGGAATATCTTTGTTAAAACAAGATCAACTTGAATCAGGAAATCTGGCAACAACAATTGCTGGTATGTCTGGTGTTGGTGAATTTAGTGCGGTTCAATTAAAGAAAAAACTAACAGGAAAACTTGCTAGTGTATCACCATCGTTAAGTACATACACCGAAGGTTTTAGTGGTTCAGCTTCTCCACAGGATTTTGAAACCATGTTACAGTTATTGTATATGAAGTTTACACATCCTCGTTTCGAAGAAGAGACTTTCCAAACAATTAAAGCATCTATGACAAATCAGTTGTCGTTTATTGCAGCTGATAATAGTAAAGCTTTTCAGGATACTATCGGAATGGTAGAAAGTAATTACAGCCCGCGTAATATCTTATTCAACAAAGATTTTGTGGATCATGTAGATTTTGATAAAGCCAAAGCGATTTATGAGGATCGTTTTCAGGATGCAGATGATTTCACATTCATTTTTGTAGGAAATATTGACCTAGAAAAAGATCTTCCTTTAATCACTAAGTATATCGGTAATTTAAAATCAAACGATCGTACAGAAAACTGGGTAAATCACAATATTAAACCTGCTAAAGGATATACAAAAAGAGTAGTTGAAAGAGAAATGGAAGTACCTAAGGCTACTGTTTATTATTCATTGGTTAATGATGTGAATTATAGTCTTGAAACAAGAACTTACGTTAGGGTAATTGCTGAATTATTAAGCAAGAGATACCTTGAAACTATTCGTGAAGAAGAAGGTGGAAGTTATGGAGTAGGTGTTCGTCCATCTATTTCAAAACGCGCTTATGAGCATGCCTCTATTACCATGAATTTTGATTGTGATCCGGAAAAGAAAGACAAGCTTGTTGAGATCATGAAGGAAGAGATTGATAGTATGGTGAAGAATGGAGTAAAGGTTGATGATCTTGAAGAAATCAAGAAAAACTATTTGAAGAGCAGAGAAGAAGCTGAGAATCAAAATAGCTTTTGGTTAAGTGTAATTCAGGGATCATTAGTTAATGATGAACCTATTACAAATACTGAAGGGTTTAATAAAATAGTGAATGATTTAAGCGCAAAAAGCGTTCAAAAATTCGCTAAAAAGTTATTTAAAGGTTATGACTCTGTTGAGGTAGTTATGGTTCCTGAAAAGGAATAAAAATAAATATATCAGGTTAGTTTGAATTGGTGTAGTGTTCTGTTTATTCAGAAAGCTACACCAATTTTTTTTGCTCGTCTGTTAACAACATCATTTCTCTTAAGAGGAACAATAATGCAAGCTGCTAATCAACTCTCCTCCTGTTTTAGGTAGAGTACCCGAGGAACAATGGGGAGGTGGTTATATAATTTAACTACTGACTCTATAAACGAATAACTCTTTTAAAACTCTATTTTCCAAATGGAACTATTAAACTAACAACAGGTACAATAATAAATGAGTCTGTTCCTCTAATTAAGGGAATTACACCTATATAATCCAGTGATGCTTTTTCCCAAACTGTTCTGCCACCTAATGATAAACATGTATATTTTCCAGGAAGAAAATAGTTTTCTGAAATTAAATATCCGCGATGTGAAACTCGTGTCATAAAACTAAAATTGGGAATTGGTGATTTAGTCCAGCTATTGCCGGAGAATCCATAAAATAATCCAAGAGAAATATTATTGTTAGGAGATCCTAATGTTGTTGTTCCATATAATAATCCATACATATCGGAATCACCAGCTAAAACGGTGCCCAATAATGCTCCGAATCCTATATTAAACACGTTTTCTTTGATTGGAATAGAAACTTTAGGTGTTAACATAATAGGAAAGATAGTAGTATTGAATATAGAAATTGGTACAATTGTTACTCCCACTGAAAGATTATCGGTAATGCCGATTGAGACATGATTCCATAAGGTATTTATAATCTGATAGTAACCTTTCCCTTTTTTTAAGCCATAACTGCTCGGAGTCCATAGGTAGCGAGAAGATTGAGGGTTTGGAAACCGATATTTTCCATTTTTTATACTGTTGGTGAAAATTGATTCCCGCTTCTTAATATCTGTTTTTTGAATAGTTATTTTACCAAATGTTTTATTCTTAAGCACTATTTTTAATTGATCCTCTTCTGTTATTTGTCCCCAAAAGTTGTTTCCCTTTATGGTTTCAATATGAATTAAAGTGGAATCTTCTTTTAGTTCCTGACTATATGTAAATCCAAAACCAAAGGCTAAGATTATAATACAAAATATAGTTTTCATGACTTTAGTATTTTCATATAATAAAGTTATGATGGAAGCTATAATACTACAATATAAAGAGGTTTGTAGTATTGTAATATATGCAGTTATGGGGGATAAAATATATTTAAAAATGCAAGATTTTCGTTTAGTATTATATGAAGTTGCATAAATTACTAAAGTGTCCCTAAGTTATATGTTATATTGCAAAATGTGCAAATGAAGTATTGTTCTCAGTATAATAATATTTTACTAAACCTATATTAAAATCCCCTCACACGCAATCTGAATAATGAAATTTTAATAATCTGGATCATCGAAGTGGGTGTAAAAAAAGAAATCTTTATCTTTAGTGGATATTGAAACCCAAATGGAGATTATTCTCTGATAACAAAAAATACTTATGAAGAAGATTATTTTAAATGCCATTTTAGTCTTATTAATATTGGCATCATGTGAACAACAAAAACCTACTTTTACATTAAGCGGTGAGCTCAGCGATGCTACTGATAAAACTATTGTTGTTAATGTTATAGACGGATCCGGATATAATGTACTAGATACATTGGTTGTTACTGAAGGAATTGTTAATTATTCAACCTCATTAAAAGATCCTGTTTTATTAATAGTAAGTGAGGCTGGTAAAAGAAATTCTATAAGCTTTTTTGGAGATAATATAGCTTATACAATTAATGGATCTGCATCTAATTTAGCAGAAGCAACAGTTACCGGAGGTGCGCTTTTTGACTTATATAAAAATGCCACAGAACCAGAAATTGAATTTTCGAAATATAGCATGGAGCTGCGTACGAAATTTAATGAAGCAAATAAAGCTGGAGATACAGCAAAGGCTCAGTCTATTTATGAGGAATATAGGAGTGAAGCAAAAAAGATAGATAGCCTTAAAACCAATGTAATAAAATCAAATCCAGCTTCATCGGTTTCTGCATATTTAGTTTATAACCTATATAGTCATAATCCTCTTGATGAATTACGTGAAGGTTTAGCCATGTTAGATTCTTCTTTAGTATCAAATACCTATTACTCTGCATTATTAGATAGGGCAAAAGTTCTTGAGAGTGTTGCTGTTGGTCATTCAGCTCCTGATTTTACTCAAAATGATGCAGAAGGAAACCCTGTTTCATTGTCTTCTTTTAAAGGAAAATATTTATTGGTTGATTTTTGGGCCAGCTGGTGTGGGCCTTGTCGTGGTGAAAACCCTAATGTAGTTAAGTTATATGCAGATTATAAAGATAAAGGATTTGATATTTTAGGTGTTTCTTTAGATCAAAAGAAAGAAGCTTGGTTAAAAGCTATTGAAGATGATCAACTTGCCTGGAATCATGTATCAGACCTAAAAGGTTGGGGAAATGAAGTGGCTAAGCTTTATGGTGTATCAAGTATTCCTCATACTATTTTACTGGATAAAGAAGGTAAAATTATTGCTAAGAACTTAAGAGGTGAGGAGTTAAGAGCTAAGATAGCTGAGCTACTTGACTAATTAATATCTTACAGTATAAAATAAGGCGGATGGTGATCAGAAATGATAATCATCCGCTTTTTTTGTTCGTTTATTTTCTAATAACTCGATAAACAATACAAATAAAGAAAATAGGTTTGCTTTGTACCTAATATAGACCTGGTTGGTATTTGAATGGTAACAATAGAGGATATAGTACTGCTCACATATATATACGGTACACTTATTATACACGTTATATTCACTTCACAGTGAATCTAAAGTGAATGAATAGTGAATGAATAGTGAGTGAATAGTGAGTGAATAGTGAGTGATTAGCTCAAATGTTATTACTCCATTCTTTTGCTGATCCCTTTCAGATTTAACCCTGTTATATTATTATTTTTTAGTTCCTCGCGCAGATTCTTTAGCCAGATTATGACATTGGCTTTGTTCTTTATGACCGATATGACCTTTGATCCACTTAAATTGCATGACTATTCCATTACAAAGTGCATCAGTTTCTTGCCATGGGCTGTTTGCCAGTCGTTCAGTTTCCAAAAATGAATCCATTGAACCAGACCTCTGATAACATATCTACTATCAGTATAGAGTTGTATTTTATGTGCATGGCGGAGTTGCTCCAATCCTTTTTTTACAGCAAGTAATTCCATTAAATTACTACTACCTTTTTTATATGAGTAACTAAAAACTTCCTGAACTCCATTGGGATCTTCGATAATACCTCCAATGCCGGAATGTCCTGAAGGACTATGGAAAGATCCGTCTGTATAAAGCCTGTAAAATCCTTTTGATTCAGTTTCACATGGAGTGATAACAAGGTCATTTGAACTTCGGTCTACTTGAATAATACCAGAAAAGTCTGCCTCGTTAATAAAAGGAAAGCCATCAATAAAAACACAATGAATAGTTTGTCCTATGGTCAATGTTCCCTTTAGTGCAGAACTGATCACTTTATTAAATTGAAATGTATTGTTCAGAATAGCATCAGATAAGTCATTCTCACCTGCAAAAACAATAGATTTATTATCGTAGTAATACTCCAATTCATTGCTTTCTGTTCCATCAGAAACCTGGCAATTAAATTTTGATTCATGAACTGCAATAATTTTTATGACAAATCTAAAGGATTTCAATTTGTAATGTTTTATGGAGCAAGTTACTAAATGTTATATTTAAAAGGTATTGTTGTGTATAGAAAAGTGTAGTGATTATTGGTTATGACACTACACTTATTCATTATTGAATTCATCTTACTCTAAAGCACTAAATCATATTTCCAACTCTCCAACCTTCACTTGTTGCCCCAGGTATAATAGCTGGATCTTCACTATCACCAATATTATAAAGTTCCGGAACTTTGCCTTTCAGATTGTTGTATAATTGTTTGTTGGGAGATACACCAATTGGTAAAATATTATCAGCTTCTAATAATTTCTCTTCACCCTCTTTTGTTCTTATTTTAAGTCCTTTTTTATTCACCTTTATCAGTTTCACGCCAGCATACATCTCAACACTTTTTTTATTGAACCACAAGAAAAGGCGATTCTTTCTTTCGGGAGCAAGTAGTGCTCCAAGGTCATCTCCTTCTTCTACAATAATTGCTTGTCGGCCTCTTTTAACTAGGAATTCTGCTAGCTGGCATCCATATATTGAACCACCAACAATCACCACCTTTTTGCCTATTGGTTTCCAGAATTTTTTGCCTTGAGGAACAAAGAGATTGAGCGCATTATTAAGTGTTGCAGGACTAAAATATCGCAGAAAGAATTTTCCTAAAGCATATAATTCCGATGACTTGATCACATTTGATCCATTCATACCAGGGATGTCAGGATATGTTGGCTGAGCGCCGGTGGCTATAACTACAGCATCCGGATTTTCCTTTAAAATGGCAGATTCATTTAAGACAGCACCCTTATATACGTTTACTTTATGCTTTTGTAACTGAGCTTCAAAGAATTTATAAATTTCCGGTACCTTTTCAATTTCAACACCTTTAATGGTTGCAGCAAGAGGCAGGTTACCACCAAGTAAAGAGCTACTATCATATAGGCTTACATCGTGACCTTTAATAGCAGCTACACGCGCTGCCTGCATTCCTGCGGGCCCACCACCAGCAACTACAACTTTTTTCTTTACCGTAGCTTTTTCAATGTTATATTTATCAGTTCCAAAAGAGGCATTAATACGGCATTGACGGGGTTTATTATACAACTTATTGCAGTTTCCACATAAGGTGCAAGGTTGAATATCCTCTTTACGTCCTTGTTTTATTTTATTTGGATATGCAGGGTCTGCAAAAATACGTCTGTTAATACCAATCAAATCCACTTTACCATCAAGAAGGGCTTTTTCTCCAGAATCCGCATTTAAACCACTGGTTGTTAGAACTGTAATTTTATTAGTTGCGTTTTTTATTGCCGCTGCCGAAGGAAGATTGATCATGGCACCATTATATCGCCATTCCATTTCCTTTGGTAAATCCTTTTTATCGAAACACAATTCCGGATACCATAATACTTCCTGGTTGTAAGAACCCTGGTGGTGTCCTACAATATGAGTTCGTGCATGGAGAATATCAACCCCAATATTTTCCAAATACTGAGCAATTTTTATCCCTTCATCAAGCGTAATTCCATCATTGCCTAATCCATATTCATAGGCATTAATAATCACCTGAACCGGAAAATCCTCACCACAGCGTTTTTTTATTCCTGTAACCACATTGTCAAGAAATCTCATGCGGTTTTCTATACTTTGAGGTCCGTACTCATCTTCTCTTTTATTCCAGAATCGTGACATGAAGGTATGGAACAGATGATCGGCTCCGGCATTGATTTCAACACCATCAAAACCACCTTCTCTTAGTCGGTAGGCTGCACTGATAAAACGTTCTGTTGTTTCTTCAATCTCCTCAATGGTCATGGTTCGGGGAGGTTCTTCTTCATGAACATCGTAATTGGAGTATGCTTTTATTGATGATGCAGCAAGGCGTGGTGCTATAAAGTTATACTCCTTTCCCCAAGGACCTCTGTGATATAATTGCATAAAACATTTGCATTCATCCTGATGTAGCACCTTAGCTAGTTCTTGTATATCTTTTATATTGTCATCACTATCAATACGCATTCTGCGGTCACCATCGTCAAGTAAAGGCCATTCCATCGCAGGTGTTTCAACAACTACCAAACCAGCACCTCCTTTTGCCACAGCGCCATAAAAGGCCTTTGCAATGCTTCCAACACGTCGTTTCCCAGAATCAAAAAAATAGGTTTGTGCAGCAGTTTTTACGATACGGTTTTTTAATTGAAGCTTACCAATTTCATAAGGTTCAAATAGTTTTTTGAAATGATTGTTTGTCATTATACTTTGTTCTGTCTGTTTATTATAGCATAAAAAACCACGTCCTCTGGGCGTGGTAAGAGAAGTTCTACGGGTTCGCCTGTTAAGCTTTCTCATGATTATCTTTCCAAAGTTGTCCCCACAACAAAAGAAAGTATAATCATGAGTAGATTTTTAAAACAATCACATACAATTTGGCATTGTACGTACCATCTTGTATGGACACCCAAATATAGGTATAGAATATTGAAAGGTAAAATTAAAGCAGAATTAGAACCTTATTTGCATAGTTTGTGTTCACAGAACCAATGTATGATTGAGGAATTGAATATTCAGGAGGATCATGTTCATCTGATATTAAAAGTTCCACCGAAACATTCAGTGTCTAAAGTAATGGGGATTTTGAAAGGCAAATCCGGCATACGTATATTCAATAAAAACAAAGGCCTCAAGGTCAAGACTTATTGGGGTAATCATTTCTGGGCAAAAGGGTACTGTGTTGACACAGTTGGTCTAAACGAGGAAATGATTCGTCAGTATGTTAAGTTTCAAGAGGAAAAAGAGAAAAGAGAGGAAGATAATTAACGAGTAACAGGTGAGGGACAACTACCATTGCCCTCTTTGAGGGCTATGGCAATCTATGCCCTTCTAGGGCTTTTTTCAATGCCACGTCCTTTGGGCGTGGATTTTTCACTAAAGTGCTTGCTATATAAATAAATACAACTTTCAAATTCACAATGTTTTTTTATTTGTAGCAGCAATTAATGTAAACCTGGGTATGGAAATTCAGGTCCACTTTATTTTGTAGTGTATTATAAGAAGTATGTCTTTGAAAAGTGTATAATTTACAGCGCGTAAATATACAAACAAAGTATATAAAATAATACAATTAGAGAATTGCAATTAACGTAAGAAGGGTTAAATTAAAATCAATTAGTTTTTGAAATGTTCCTTTTTCCTTAGATTTGTGGATATTAAATATTTTCGACTAAAAATAATATCATGTATAAAAGAGTATTACTTAAATTGAGCGGTGAATCACTAATGGGTGATCAAAGTTATGGAATAGATAATGAGCGTCTTGAAGAGTATGCTAAACAAATAAAAGAAATAGTTGAACTAGGTGTTCAAGTTGGGATTGTAATAGGTGGGGGAAACATTTTTCGAGGTTTAAGTGGTGCTGCCAAAGGTTTTGATCGTTATCAGGGCGACCAAATGGGCATGTTAGCAACTGTAATTAATAGTTTAGCACTTAAATCATCGTTAAACAACAATGGAGTAAAAGCTCGTGTGTTAACAGCAATTAGAATGGAGCCTGTTGGTGAGTTTTATTCCCAACCTAAGGCTATTGAATGCCTTGAAAATGGTGAAGTAGTCATACTATCAGCAGGAACAGGAAATCCTTATTTTACAACAGATACTGGTTCTTCGTTAAGAGGAATTGAGATAAAAGCAGATGTAATGCTTAAAGGTACTCGTGTTGATGGTGTTTATACTGCTGATCCGGAAAAGGATCCTACAGCTACCAAGTTTGATGAAATTACTTATGATGAAATCTATAACAGAGGACTGAAAGTGATGGATTTAACGGCAACAACCATGTGTAAAGAAAACGACTTGCCAATTGTTGTTTTTGATATGGATACTCCAGGCAATTTAATCCGAGTAATTAAAGGAGAAAAGATAGGAACTTTAGTAAAGAACTAGTGTGAGTAAAAATTTGGTTACTTAGTTTAGTAAACCATTAAAAAATAAAGGCCGATATGTTGGTAATGCATATCGGCCTTAGATTTATTATATTGAAATTAATTACTAAAATCCTTCTTCATCCATTCCTCCACTATCTCCATTTCCACCATTTCGTTTTTGCTTAAAGTTGTTAAGTCTGTAACTTAAAGTAAATGATACAAACGGTGATTTTCTTTCCCATTTTTGGTAGTTATAAAAATCTTCATCCTCGGTAATAGAAACTCTTTGTGCAGTTCCTAAAATATCTCTTACCTGAACAACTGCTGACATCTTACGATCTAAGAAATCCATTCTTACAGCTCCATTAAAAGCATAATATCCTTCTCTTTCACCTTGTGAGGTTATTGTTGGGCTATTATAATCACCATTTAATTGAAGTTGAATCTTTTTAATAATCTTAAAAGTGTTATTAAGTCTTGAACTCCAGTTAAAAGAATGATTATCGAATGATTGGTCATTCATGGAACCTTCTACTCGATAATTGTATAGGTTACCCATTAAATTCATTTCCCACCATTTAAAAAGCGGAACATTATAATTTGCATCCATACCCAAAGAGTAATCAGTACCTACATTAGCAAAAGATGTTAGTAAGATACCTTCTTCATAAACACTCTGAATACGTTCCACTTTATTGTGAGTAACTCTGTAATAGGCCTCTAACGAAAGTTGTGATTTACTCCAGTTTTTTAGGTAACCCAATTCAAAGGCATCAATAAATTCTGGTTGTATATCCGGATCACCCATACGCACGTTATACATATCCTCCCATGTAATAAAAGGTTCTAAAAAGAAACCTCTTGGCCTGTCAATTCTACGAGAATAACTTCCCATCAATTGATTTTCATTGGGTAATTGATACGATAAATGTAATGTAGGAAAATAATCAAAACGATCAATCGTATACTTTTCGTTATTTTTATTAGTGATTTCTCTATAGGTATATTCTCCTCTCAACCCTAGCATATATCCAAGTTTTCCAGACTCTCCGTTAAAAGTGGAATACAGAGCATATATATTACGATTGTAGGTTGTTGAATTATTGTATTCAGATTGTAACTCAAAATCTTTAGAATCCGTATCCCAATATGATAAACTAGTGATATCATCACTACTGCTCTTTCTTCCCTGAAAACCTGCTTCAAATTTATTGTTTTCACCTATTGGTTTGGTGTAATCAATTTTAAGTTTCCATCTTTTTGACGGCCCATCTTCAGTAGTATAGGTTCCTGATGTTACATCTGTACTATTGCTTTCATACAGCCTGTTTTTATTGCTTTCTTCACCATCTCTGTATCGATAATTCAATTGAGCTGATAATTCATGTCCTTTTTGAGCAAATTTCTTTTGGTAGTTTCCTGTAATAGAATAATATCCTCCACCTCTTGAAGATTCACTCTCGTTTAGTTCCAGTACTTCAGATGATACCGGAATTGTAGTTGTAATATATTGCTGGCTTGATTCGCCAGTCATATCATATTTACCTGTTCTAAGTCCAATAGAAAAGTAATCGTTATCTGTAATATCCCAATCTAAACCTGTACGTATGGATCCTCCGGCAAATTTTCTGTCATTATCTCCCCATGACTTTTTAATTGTAGTAATTCCATTTGACGTTGTTCTTCGTTCTGAATATGACTCTCCGGGAAATGGTCGATTATTATAATCGCCACCAACATAAAAATTGACACTCTTTTTGCGCCAGTTTAATAAAAAGTCTCCTCCATACTGGTTAAATGTTCCCCCTTTAAGATTAATTAATCCCTGCACACCTTGAAGGCGGTTCTTTTTAGTGATAATATTAATAATACCTCCTGTTCCATCGGGTTGGTACTTAGCTGATGGATTAGTAATGATTTCAATATTTTCAATAGTAGAAGCAGGGATTTGGCGTAGTGCATCAGACGGATCTAATACCGTTGGTTTTCCATCAATAAGTACAGTAAAACCCGTTGATCCTCTTAATGAAACATTACCTTCAATATCAACGCGTATTGAAGGTACATTCTCCAAAACCTCAACAGCTGATAGTGAGGCAGAAGTCATTTGTTTACCAACGTTAACTACCTTTTTATCAATTTTATATTCCACGGATTGTCTTTCTGCAATAACTTCAACTTCATCTAAATTTTCAGATGAAGCACCCATAATTATATCACCTAAATCAAGAGTGCTTCGTTTCTTATCTACAACAATATCATTAAATGTTTTATCATCATACCCTAAAAATGAAATGACAATATAAAATTCACCAGGTTCGAGGCCTTTAATTTTGAATTCACCATTTTCATCACTAATAGTTCCTGTAACCACAGAATCATCTTCTTTTTTATAAACAGCTACAGTTGCGTATTCTACAGGTTTTTTAGTTTTACTGTCGGAGACCTTTCCCTTTACAACTTTTTCTTCACCAGCATTTTCAGGATCGCTGGCGTAAATATTGGAAAATGCCAATAGCATCCCCATTAAAATTAAGGATAATTTTATCTTCATTGTTTTTAGTTCTTTCTATATTATCAGACGTTAAAAAATATTTAATCCTTCGATAAAATATCTTTTTAGTGCAAAATAACTTTGTTCTAGTTAAATGTAATTCGTCCTGTAAAGTTTAATAGAATTGTAATAAAAGTGTGTTAATGTGATGTTAAGAGAAGAAAACAGGAGAAAAGAGCATGCAGAAAGAAACAAAGAAAAGCAAATTGATTGGCGCTTTGGTCATTGTTAAAACATCCTGGTGTTTTGATCCTTGAAGTTTAAAGTTATAATAACTAAGAGTTGATATGGAACACAAATTAAAAAGAGCCATTATTATTCATATTATAATAATGACTCATTTATATTTTATGGTATCGTTTTGTTATTAATGTGCCTCATGCCAGTTTGATCCAATTCCCATATCAACAGATAATGGAACTGACAGTTTACATGCATTTTCCATACCTTTTTTTACAATATCTTTTAGTTGTTCTAATTCGCTTTTATCAACATCAAAGTTCAATTCATCATGCACCTGTAAAATCATTTTTGATTTCAATTGTGCATCATCTAATTCTTTTTGAATATGAACCATGGCCATTTTTATAATATCAGCAGCAGTTCCTTGAATAGGTGCATTGATGGCATTTCTTTCAGCCATTCCTCTTACAACACCATTTCGGGAATTGATATCAGGTAAATTTCTCTTTCGGCCAAACACTGTTTGAACATATCCTTTATCACGAGCTACTTCTATACTCTTATCCATGTATTCTTTAACCTGCGGAAAGTTTTCAAAATAGCCATCAATTAGTCCTTTAGCTTCACTTCTGGATATATTTAACCTTTCTGCCAAACCAAAGGCTGAAATACCATAGATAATACCAAAATTGGCAGTTTTGGCTTTGCGTCTCATATCATCGGTTACTTCACCTAACTCAACTTTAAATATTTTTGCAGCAGTTGCTGCATGAATATCCTCACCATTATTAAATGCATTCAGCAAATGTTTATCCTGACTTAAATGAGCCATCAAGCGCAACTCTACCTGTGAGTAGTCGGCAGACAAAAACAGATGGTTATCATCACTTGTTATAAAAGCTTTTCTAATTTCTCTACCATCTTCATCACGAATTGGAATGTTTTGTAAATTAGGGTTTGTACTGCTTAGTCTACCAGTGACAACCATGGCTTGATTATAAGTAGTGTGAATTCTTCCTGTTTGGGGATTAACTAAAGCAGGTAGGGCTTCAACGTAGGTACTCAATAATTTTTTTAAACCTCTGTAATCAAGTATCTTATCAACTATTTCGTGTTTGCCTTTTAATTTATTAAGTGTTTCTTCATTGGTGCTGTATTGCCCAGACTTTGTTTTTTTTGCCTTGGCATCAATTTTTAAATGTTCAAATAATATCTCACCCACTTGTTTCGGACTAGCGATATTAAATTCTTTACCAGCAATTTCAATGATATCAGTTTCCAGTTTTGCAATTCTTTCTTTAAGCTGGATGGCAAAAGTGTTTAATTCATCTACATCTAGTTTAACCCCGGTAGCTTCCATTTTAGCCAATACCAATAACAAAGGCATTTCTGTTTGATAAAATAAATCTTCTAAACCCGACTCTTTTAATTTTGGTTCCAAAAATACTTTAAGCTGCAGTGTAATATCAGCATCTTCTGCTGCGTATTCTTTAGCCTTTTCTATTTCAACTTCGCGAAAGGATTGTTGATTTTTACCTTTTTTACCAATTAATTCTTCAATTTTAACAGGAGAATAACCCAGATATGTTTCTGCCATAAAATCCATACTACTCTTTAAACCTGGTAAGGCAAGGTGATGGGCTACCATTGTGTCAAAAATCTTTCCTTTAACATCAATGTTATATTTTTTTAGAACCAGTATATCATACTTAAGGTTTTGTCCAATTTTAAGAATGCTTTCGTCTTCTAATACCAGTTTAAAGCGGGTGATGATTTCCTGTGCTTTTTCTCGGTCTTCGGGTATCGGAACATAATAAGATTCATGTTCTTTCCACGAAAATGAAATGCCAACTAATTCTGCAGTTATCGCATCTAATCCGGTTGTTTCAGTGTCAAAGCAATATTCTTTTTGTATGCTTAATTCAGCTGCTAATGAGGCAAAAGCCTGTTCGTTATTAACCAGGTAATAGCTGTGTTCAACATCATTAATAGTTTTAAATGAAGAAGTGATTCCAGGTGTTTCTGTTACCTGTGGTTGTCCAAATAAATCGCCTTGCATGGCTGCTTTAGGCTGAGGTGCAGGTGCGCCAAAACGAGGCATCATGGTTTTAAATTCAAGTTCTTCCAATAAAGGAAATAATTTATCCTTATTAGGTTCGCAAACCTTTAAATCCTCTTCATTAAACTCAATAGGAACTTCTCGGCTGATAGTGGCCAGAGTGTATGATAATTCTACCTGTTCCTTAAAATTTATCAGGTTCTCTTTACGTTTTCCTTTAAATTCATCAATTCGTTCGTAAATACCATTGATGCTCTTATAATTTGCAATAATGTCTTTAGCACCTTTTTCACCAATTCCCGGACATCCCGGAATGTTATCAGAAGCATCGCCCATCAAAGCCAATATATCTATTACTTGCTTGGGTTCTTCAATGCCAAATTTTTCCTGAACTTCTGGAATACCCATGATATCCATGCCACCTCCCTTTGTACGAGGCTTGTACATTTTAACTTGATCAGAAACCAATTGGGCATAATCCTTATCCGGAGTCATCATATAAACATCAAAGCCAGCTTTTTCAGCTTTAAGTGATATGGTTCCTACAACGTCATCAGCTTCAAAACCCATCACTTCTAAAATAGGAATATTCAACGCTTCTAATAGTTGTTTTATATAGGGAACTGCTAATTTAATATCTTCTGGTGTTGCCTCTCTTTGCGCTTTATATGGTTCATACATTTCATGTCTGAATGTAGGTCCTGCAGGGTCAAAAGCTATGGCCAGATGTGTTGGATTTTCTTTTTGAAGTACTTCTAGCAATGAATTGGTGAAACCAAATATAGCTGAGGTGTTTAGCTTTTTTGAGTTAATACGGGGCGCACGAATAAATGCATAGTAGGCACGATATATTAAGGCGTATGCGTCTAGCAGAAATAAGGTTTTTTTATCAGACATGATGTTGGGTTTTAATTTTAGAAATAAAGATATCAAGCATTAAAATGTTTAAATCTTATGATCCAAATTTATTTTTTTCTCTCGGTTGTAAAATGAACTAATTCAACCATGGCTTTTTTAGCTTCTGAGTCTTCAAACTGATTTAAAATTTCCAGGGCTTTATCCCGGTAGTGAATCATCTTATCAAAAGTATATTCGATCCCTCCACTTTTACGCACAAAATCAATGATTTCCGCTACTTTTATATCATTCTTATGATGTTTTCTTATGGTGGAGATAATACGTTTCTTATCTTTTTTATTGCAAGTATTTAATACATAAATTAAAGGTAAGGTCATCTTCTTTTCTCGTATATCATTACCTGTAGGTTTGCCAATTAAATCAGTTTTTTCGTAGTCAAATAAATCGTCCTTAATTTGAAAGGCAATACCTAAGTAAATTCCAAATTGTTTTAAAAGGTCAATTTTATTCTGATCTGTACTTGCAGAATGGGCTCCGGCAGAAGTACATGCTGCAATTAATGTTGCAGTTTTTTTGGTAATAATATCATAATAAACCTCTTCGGTAATGTCAAGTTTACGACTCTTTTCAATTTGTAATAATTCACCTTCGGCCATTGACGTAACCGCTTCAGATACAATTTTGAGAACTCCAATCTGATCATGTTCTAAGGCAAGAGAAAGACCTCTGGAAAGAAAATAATCACCCACTAAAACAGCTATTTTAGATTTCCATAGTGCATTTACCGAAAAAAAGCCTCTGCGTTGATAGGTTTCATCAACAACATCATCGTGTATTAAAGTGGCAGTATGTAGTAATTCAATTAAAGTAGCAGCAACAAATGAGGATTTGCTTAATTCACCAGTAAGTTTTGCACTTAAAAATACCAGCATCGGTCTCATTTGTTTACCTTTTCTGCGTAGTATATAATTTGTAATAATACCCAATAATGGAATTTTTGACTTTAATTGTTCCTTAAAAAAAGGTTCAAATTGAGACATTTCCTTTTTAATGGGTGTTTTTATTGTATTTAATACGGACATGCGAGGTTTTAAAATGATTCAATATTATAAAAGGCCAAATTTAGTAATTAACACCTATTATCTGGTATTTTTTTTTAAAGCTATTGACTTTTATTACATATTGATTACATCTAAATATATAAATAATGTTAATATGTTTTCATTTTTCCATAACATATTTATATATTTGTATTTGTGTGATTTTATCAAATTATTTCCCCCCAGTATGTTTTACTATGAAAGAATTTGTTACGAAAATGAAAATTAAAGATTTAGACGCAGAACAGCTGGAGCGTGCTGCAAGTATGCTTAAGGCAATTGCACATCCTATGAGAATAGCAATTTTAAGCCATCTTGAAGAAGGTAAGCGATTGACTGTTACTGAGATACATAAGCTTTTAGATATAGAGCAATCTACCACTTCCCATCATTTGGGGATTTTAAAGGATAAAGGAGTTTTAAATTCTCAAAGAGAAGGAAAAAATACTTACTATTCTTTAAAACACAATAGTTTACAGAATATTGTAGATTGTGTAAGTAAGTGTACAGTTAAGCTGTAATTTTTTACAAAACATATAGACACCTTAAACATTTACGATTTGTAAGTGTTTAAGGTGTGTTTTTTTATAGGTATGTATAAGAGTGACTTTGTACGGTTACATAGTTCTTTTATCATACAATTCTTATCTGGTAATATGCATAAAATAAGATTAACGAAAGAATTTCGTTTTGAAATGGCTCATGCTTTATGGAATTATGATGGCTTGTGTAAACATTTTCATGGCCATTCATATATTTTGCGAGTAACCGTTATTGGAAGTCCCAATACTGATGTTAATAGTCCTAAATTTGGGATGGTGATGGATTTTGGTCAGCTAAAATCTATTGTGAATGAGGAAGTTGTTGATCGTTTAGATCATTGTGTTGTAATTAATAAAAATGCAGATTATAAGGAGTTTACTAATATTCCTCAAATGGGAGAGCGGGTTGTATTAACCGATTATCAGCCAACTTGTGAAAATATGATTGTTGAAATGGCTCAGTGTATTTCAGCCAGATTACCCAAAGAAGTAAAATTACATAGTCTGCGATTAAATGAAACAGCAAATTCTTTTGCAGAATGGTTTGCAGAAGATAATGAATAACGAAAAGATAAAAGCCGGAAAACGGTGGGATGTTTTCCGGCTTTTGAATGGTTGTGTGAGTGATTTATTTTAATATAATATTAATCTTTTGATTTTGCTACTTTTCCATATATGACTAATGAGATGGCAGATATTAAGGCAATTGCACCAAAATAGTACCAAATATAATGAGCATTAGCACTTGCTTCGTGCCATTCCGCAGTTCTTCCTCCATATTTAACAGGATCTGGGCAATATTTATCTAATAATACACCTGACATTATAAATCCAAAGATACTAGATAAAAAGGAATGTAAATGGCTAAAACCCAAATACAGGCCTTCTTCTCCCTTTGGAGCTTGAAATGAAAAGTATTCTAAATATCGAGGAGAAATAAATGATTCAGCTAATCCTTGCATTGCAATACCTACAATCATCATAAATGCAATTGGGTGTAAGCCTAATATATTCATCTCTCCGTTGAATAAATTACCTGCCGCCATACAAAATGCTGAAAATGGCATAATAAACATACCTACCGTCATTGAAAATAATGCAGTTCTTCTCTTCATCATTGAGGTAATAAATGCCACAGTAGTGAATACAATTAATGGATTAACGTTGGCATACCAACTAGGTGAAGCACTTTCGCCAGCCATACGTAAAACATATTTAGGCATTGTAGCATATAATTGGTGCTGAACCATCCAAAAACCTGTAATAATAATAATAAGTACAACCAGTCTTACGTTAGTTAATACCTTTATAAATGCATTAATTATTTCTTTAAATGATTTTCCTTCTCTTTGCTGAACTGAAGGTTTAAAAAAGAATATAACAGCTATTAATGCAAGGCCCGTCATGATGGCGGAGAAAAAACTGATATTAATTAAACCAACATTTCCCATGGCATCACGCAATGGTTTAACAACTGTTTTTCCTGAGAATGCACCTATATTTACAATAGTGTAAAATATTGAAAATCCCGTTGCTCGGTTTTTTGCACTGGTTTCTAATGAAACAGTACCTGTAATTACAGATTTAATAAAACTACCTCCAATAATGATGAGTGACATTACCGGTAATATGGCATATTTAAAATTGCTTTCACGTAATCCATTAAAGGTTGTTTCGGTACTATATGTGGCCAATCCTGAATTTTGAATAATAGTAGGTAGCAGACCTAATCCTAAATACCCCAGTGTTAAAAAAGAAAAGGCGATGAGTAAAGATTTTTTAAATCCTATCTTATCTGCATAAGCACCAGCAAATGTTGGTAAGAAATATAAAAGACCAGAAAACACACCAGCAATGGAAGCCGCTTCAATATCAGAGAAAGCTAAAATCCTTGATAAATAAAGCGTTATAACAATAAATACTCCGTAATACGCAGCGCGCTCCAATAATTCAGCAAAATTGGCTGTCCAAAAAGCAGTAGAAAATCTCTTAAATACTCCTATCATATTATTAATCAGTATGAAATCTGTAAAATTACGGCATAGTTAATAATAGATTCTAAATTACAAAAAGACAAATGTCATAAAATGAATAATTTTCACGAAAGGGCCTGTATGTGACATGTTTTTCATAAACAAATGATGATTCGAAATGGGAGATGTATAAAATATTGATTATTGTAAATAAAGTCTAAGCAAATAATATCTTTGTTTCTATTAAATTAGTGATATGATTGAGTCAACCAGAGGGATCGTTTTAACGCACACTAAATACGCAGAAACTAGTATTATTGCACATATTTATACTGAAGATTTTGGGCTTCAGTCTTATATGGTTAATCAGGTTAGAAGTAGAAAAAGTAAAGGAAAAACGGTTTTTCTTCAACCACTGACTCTTTTAGATCTTGAGGTTTATCACTCTGATAAAAAAACAATTCATAGAATAAAGGATTTTAGAGTTAATACTCCTTTTTCTCAGATTCCATTTGAACCTATACGTCAAAGTCTGGCTTTTTTTATTGCTGAGGTTTTAAATAAGGCGCTAAAGCATGAGGATAAACAAGGTGAAGACTTATTTGAATTTTTACATAATAGCATTTGTGTTATGGATGGACCAATTGAAGGAATACAAAACTTTCATTTGTTTTTATTACTTAAATTAACAAAGCCACTAGGATTTTATCCACATTATGAGGAAGTGTTGCATCCTCGTTTTTTTGATTTAAGAACAGGGATGTTTCAGATGATGGAGCCGGCACATAAAGATTATATGAATGCATGGCAAACGGAATTGTTATTACAAATTAATGAGGTTGAAATTGAACTGCTTAATTCAATTCATTTATCTGGTAATCAGAGAGCTGAATTTGTTGAAAAGATATTGGATTATTATCATATGCATCTTTCTGGATTTTCTAATATTAAATCATTTCAAGTATTAAAAGAACTATTTAAGTAGATATTGACAAGTAATTTTGGCTTGAAAATAGGTTGAACTTATTCGAGTGGAAAGTTTAAAAAAATATAATTCCACTTTTTTATCTCCAACAATAAGAAAAAACTTTGTAAATTGTATTTGCAGATACCTTAATAGATATGACAATACAATATTTATATAAGAAAAAGTGTTGTTGATATATAGATATTGGCAGGTATATTTTACCAGAACTAAATTATTATGATTGTAACAAATATAGAAAAGCTTTCCACTCCAAAAGCGATAGCTGAATTTGCACGCAAAGCAGGAGTTTTGAATATGGCTGAGAATTATTCTTTGGAAAGTTGTTCTTCAAGCTTAACAGATTTACTACAAAATTATATCAAACCATATGCTAATGTTTCGTCATCCAGATATGGTTTGTTAGAATTAAGACAGTCGATATCTTTAAAGACAAAGCAGTATTATGACTATGCGTATAACCCGGAGGAGGAGATAACCATAACTCATGGTGTTAAACCGTGTATTTTTGCTATTATGCTAGCCCTATTAAAGGAGGGTGATGAGGTTGTTATTTTTGAACCAGCTCACAAAAGTTATGATGCTGCCATTAATATTACAGGAGCAAAAGTTGTTTACGTAGAGCTTAAAGGACCAAAATTTGAGTTTAATTGGGAGGATGTACAAAAAGTAGTGAACCCCAAAACGCGTATGTTAATAATTAATAGTCCTCATTTTCCAACAGGTTCTACATTATCAGAATTAGATGTTTTGCGTTTGCAAAAAATCATCAATGGTACAAATATCTTGATTTTGAGTGATGAATCATTTGAACATCTTGTTTTTGATAAAGAGATGCACCAAAGTTTTGCCATGTATCCGAAATTGAGAGAAAGAAGTATTATTGTATCTTCTTTTAACGAGGTATATCACGTTAATAATTGGTACATTGGGTATTGTATGGCGTCGGCAAAGATTATGGCCTCAATTCGAAGAGTTATTTCATTATTAGGAGAAGGATTAGGCTTGCCTTATCAAATGGCTTTAGTTGATTATCTTGAACAGAATAATAATTTTAAGGATATCTCTCTTATTTATCAAAATAAAAGAGATTTATTATTAGATGGTTTGGAGGATTCATCTATATCTTTTATTCCTGCAAAATCATCTTATTATCAATTGATATCCAGAAATGGGAAGTCCGAAGAAACAGGTGTTGATTTTGCTCATTTTCTGATTAAAGAACTTGGAATTGCAGGTGTGCCTTTGAGTTATTATTATCATCAAAAAACAAAAACAAAATATGTGCGATTAAATTTCTCCTTGCCTGAAGAGGAATTAATTAAAGCAAATCAATTATTAAGAAGTTTATAAAAACAAAAAGCGGATTGTAATTTTTACAATCCGCTTTTTGTTTTATTATATCTTAAATCAGCCAAACGAAGCTAATATCTGAACACAAATAATAAGTAATACCATAGCAACCGGATACACTGTTGCGTATGCTATAGATGGGGCATTTGTTTCTGTCATAGGATCAACAGCAGCAAGTCCCGGAGTACTTGTCATTGAGCCGGTAAGTGCTCCTAACATAGAAAGTACATTTACTTTAAAAACAGCACGTGCAACAATAGCTCCAAAAATCATAGGAAGCAAGGTTATTGCTCCACCAATTAGAAATAGATTAAAACCATATTCGTTATAAGTTTCAACAATTTGAGCTCCGGCTTTTGTACCTACTCCGGCAAGGAAAAACATTAATCCAAGAGTTCTTAAGAGCTGGTTAGCAGAACCTGTCATTGACCAAATAATAGGTCCGGTTTTACCAATGCGGCTTAATAACATTGAAACAGTTAAAACGCCCCCTGTTAAACCTAAAGAAAATGTAAAAGAATTACCGAAGTTTAGTGAAAATTTACCAAGAAAGAAACCTAAAACAATACCTGTAGCGATAGGGAAGAAGTTTGTATCTGAAAGCTTTTTGCTGTTACCTCCAAATATTTTGGTTACTAATTCCATATGATCTTTACTGCATGAAACTTTTATTTTATCACCCATTTGTAGTTTTAAATTAGGCGAAGGAGTAATGTCAATTCCTGAACGACGAATTCTGGTAATAGTAACATTATACGTAGAAGTCCATTGATTGATTTCGCGTAGTGTTTTATTTACAACTTCTGTATTTGATACTAAAATAGATTGTATTTCGTAGCCTTCTTTTAAAGGTACTTCTTGACTTGTTTCGCTACCAATTAAAACCTTTACCTTTTTAAGTGCTTCATCGGTACCTACAGCTTTAATGATATCACCTTGATTTAATATGGTTGTTGATGAAGGTACAGAAGGATTTCCTTTTGACATCACACGGCTAATAACACCTTGTGTCATAGTTCTGACTCTTAATTCACCAATGGTTTTACCTGCAACATTTTCGTTTTCAACAATAAAGTGCTTAAATGATATTTCAGGAAAGCTTTCTACAGTTGAGTCTTCATAATCTTTCTCTGCTTTTTTAATGTTGATTCTTGTAATTTTTGGATAAAGGCGAACAAATAATATCACACCAATAACTCCAAATGGGTATGCAATACCATAACCAATAGAAACACCTGTTGAACCGGTACTTTCAATTGCTGCAGCTAAACCGGGAGTACTGGTTAAGGCACCAGTAAGTAATCCTATGGCTACAGGAACTTCAATATTAAAAAATACGATAGCCAGATAGGTTAGTATGGATGCAGAAATAATAACTACAGATGCCATAACAACAAGTGTTCTTCCTTGTTTTTTAAAGGAGTCGAAAAAACCTGGTCCAGCTTGGATACCGATAGTGTAAACAAATAAAATTAGCCCTAGTTTTTCTATAATTGGAGGCATAATAACGCCATAGTGTCCAAAAACAAGAGCTACAAAAATGATTGCTGATATATCAAGAGATATGCCTTTGATTTTTGCATTCCCAATAATATATCCCAAACAAATAATGACAAAAAGTGCAAAATAGCTTAGATGTAAGAATTCCATAATATTATTAGATTAGGCGTGCAAAGGTAATTATAATTAAGCAAATAGGACAAAAGGTCCTGAATATGAACTGTTAATTACAGTTAATAAAATAATTACTCGATGCAAGTTAGATGTAATGTCGTTTATCGCAATTGTGAATATAACATGATAAATATCAGGTTTATATCCGGATGTGACGGTGTTTGTTGAGAAAAGATGTAAGCATGGATAGTGTAATGAAAAAAGTGGGGTATTAACGGTAATTAATATTCTTTATAAATAAATAAGGCCATAAAATTAGGGGGTAAGGTGATTATTTAATGTAAATTGGTGTGTTATTTAAAAAAATCTTTGATTTCGTCTGCTTGAAAACCATTTTTTTCAAGCCATTTCATGGCGTTGTTAACGTTAAAGAAGATTTTGGATTTTGTTTTGGCATTATTCAGATAGTATGAAAATATAAAAGCCCTCACTATATCAAAGAATTTTGCGTTTATTATTACCGCGTTAAATTTATATGTTAAATGGATACCAACTTTTTTTATTGCGTTGTTAATGATCAATGCATTTTGTGGGTCATCTAATACTAATTCAGATAAATCACAAAGTGATGCAATTTCCTGATGGTTGTAGTTGGTTATTAACGCATCAATTTGATTACTAAAAAATATTGAGGACTCTCTGGTTTGAAGACCTTTAACTTTTAAGTAAGCTACCTTATTATAGAGTCGGATACAAAAATTATCGTTGTCAACTTCAAGAATCATAAGCTTTAATTTAGGGTTTATATTAGGGAATGAATTATACAAGTTCCAAAAACTTTTTGAAAGTTCATAGTAAAAATTTGTCTTTTTTGGTTTGAAATCAAAAATATATTGTTGGTTATTAGCTTAATAGCAGTAATTAAGTGTGGATGTTTGTTTCATAAAATATCTATTTGTTCACATGCTATTGTTTTGATAGTATAAAGTATATTCATGTTTATTTTATACTTTTACAATGCGAAAATTTGAAGGTATTAATGGGAATAGTAAGAAAAATATTTGGTGTTGTAGGAGCTGAGAAAACAGCTGAAAAATTGTTTTATTCTTGGATTAAATTAAAAGAAAAAGTTCAGTTTTCATTTGTTTATCCTATTGTAATAAGAATACCCTTTTTTCAGAATTTATATTTCTTGTTTTCAAAATCCTTTGCCCATGAAAAAAAGATGTTTCTTTTAGCCAGGAAGCAATATTTAAAAAGTAAGTATCAAAAAACTCAGAATTTATTTCTTTTACGTAGAAATATCCATCGCATTGAAAAAGGTCTTTTAATGAAGAATCGACGTACGGTTTTTGCCTTAGATTATATACAAGAAACTGTTGATATGCTGACTTGTATCTATCGTGGTCATGGTGATGAAATACAGATACAATGGGCGTATGATGTGTTAAAGGAGTATTTTAATGTAACAGATCCAGTTCCTGTTATTCAGAAAGCAAAAAATAGTTTTGATTTACTCAATCAAATCTCAGTGGTTTCAAATCAGTTTGTCCCTTATCAAAACAGCTCAACCGGAGTGGATTACTTTGATGCTTTCAAGGCCTTGGTCCGGAAGAGAAAATCAATTCGTTTTTTTGACAAAAATAGGATTCCAGAAAGAGGTAAAGTTGATGAGGCTGTAGTGTTGGCTGGATTAGCTCCAAGTAGTTGTAATAGACAGCCATTTCAGTTCAGAATTATTGATGATCCTCAATTGGTAGAAAAAGTGGCGTTTTTACCGGGTGGCACGAGTGGATTTGCTGATCATATTGCAGCAATGATTGTAGTGATTGGGCAAATGAATGTGTCTCCAACACTTGCTGATCGTCATTTAATGTATGTGGATGGTAGCCTGGCATCAATGAGTTTGATGTTGGCGCTGGAGAGTATGGGAATTGGTTCTTGTCCGTTAAACTGGCCTGAGGATAAAAAGAAGGATGCAAGTGCTTCTAAACTTTTGTCGCTTAAAGGATATGAACGACCAATTATGATGATTGCATATGGTTATGCCGATGAGAATGAAAAGGTGGCTTGCTCTGTCCGTAAATCAATTGATGAATTAAGAAAATATAATTAGTGATATGCATAAAATATTAATTACCGGAGGTAATTTTATTAATAAAGGTGCGCAATCAATGCTATTTTGTTTGGTGGATAGTTTAAAAACCAGATTTCCTGACTCGGAGATAGTGATGATTGATCTTTTCCCGACTTTGCAAAATAAAGATAAGGAGATTTATAGTTTTAGGATAGTTAATATGCATATCAGAACTGTATTAAGGTTAGCCTTTCCTATTATTAAATGGATCGTTAAGCCCAAGCCTATTAGTAATCCTGAACATGAAATCAAATCGCATTTTTCGTCTGCAGATTTAATATTGGATATTAGTGGTTATGGAGTAAGCTCGCATAATCAAAGTCCGCTTTGGACTTATGCAACTTTGTTTCCTGTGATGCTTGCTAAGAAAAAGCAGATTCCATTTGTGTTTTTACCTCAATCAATTGGGCCGTTTGATTTTAAAGGCTGGAAAAAGTGGGTAATATGGCCTATGGTTAAAAAGTACTTAAAGTATCCTAAGACTATTTTTATCCGTGAGCCTAATTGTAGAGAGTATACTTTAAAAGTTAGAGAAGAAGGAGTTGTTGATTCTTTTGATTTAGTTCTTCAGTCATCTAAAATAAATTTGGATCATATTTATAGAAAGGGATTCAGTGTTAATACTTCTATTAAGGTTAAAGAAGGATCTGTATTGCTTGTTCCTAATAAGCAACTTACCAAATTAAAGCCTGAAGAAGAGGTTGTTGAAATGTTTTCGAACTTAATTAAAGAGCTGTTGCTTAAGGGAGAAGCTGTTGCAATAGTTCGTCATTCAAACGATGATAAGCAATTGTGTGATGCAATTTATAGTTCGGTTAATAATTCAACGGTTAATTTGATCAATGAAGATTTATCACCATATGAAATACAACAAATTTTTGAAGGTTCAAAAGCCGTAATTACAGCCAGGTATCATGGATTAATACATGCCTTAAAATTGAGTAAGCCATGTTTGGTTATTGGTTGGGCTAATAAGTATAGTCATGTGATGAATTCATTTAATCTTGCAGATTATCAATTTGATATTAGAAATTTTAATGAGTCTGAAATTATAAAATCAATAAATCGGTTAATTGAAAAGAAACAAGAAATATCAATGCAGATTTCAGAAAAATTAAAAGAAATTAAATCAACAGATATATTTAATAATATTTTATGAAATTGTTGGCTCCCATAGTTTTATTTACATACAATAGACTTGAACATACCAAGCAAACTGTTGAGGCTTTAGCTAAGAATGTAAGGGCTGAAGATAGTGATTTGTATATATTTTCTGATGGGGCGAAGTCTGTAGATCAAACAGTAGTAATTCAAGAAGTAAGAGATTATTTGGCAACTGTAAAAGGTTTTAAAACTGTTAATCTTGTTTTTAGTGAAATCAATAAAGGGTTAGCCACTTCAATTATCGAAGGAGTTTCGCAAGTACTGAAGCATCATGATGCGGTTATTGTTTTGGAAGATGATCTTCAAACTTCACCTTATTTTCTGCAGTATATGAATGATGCATTGAATTTCTATCAACCAGAAACAGTTTGGTCTGTTGCCGGATATTCTCCAAATATTAATATTCCTGATTCATATGAATATCAAACTTATTTAGCTCATCGTAATTGTAGTTGGGGATGGGCCACCTGGAAACAAAACTGGATGAAGACTGATTGGAATGTAAAGGATTTTAATGCTTTTTTTGTAAATGAGGAAAGTCGTCGATTGTTTAACAGGGGAGGTAATGATCTTTCAATAATGCTATTGAAACAGCAGCAGCAGATTATTGATTCCTGGTCTATCCGTTTTAATTATTCTGCGTTTAATAATGATTTAGCTACTGTATATCCAACAAAGTCATTGGTTAAAAATTTGGGGGTTGATGGATCTGGAACCAATATGAAAAGCAGTGATAAATACCATACGATTTTAAATATAAAGTGTATACCTACAAATACTTTTTGCCCTAAAGAATATATCTTGTCTGAAATACAGTACGAATTTAGGCAGTTTTATAATACGTCGTTATTCAGGAGTTGTATTAATTATTTAAAGATGATGAGGTATGTGAAAAGTATTAATAGTAAATAGAACAATAGATTTTACTCCTTTGAATTCCCTTTTAATGACTTCATGTTTTTCTTTATATCTGAAATGCTTGACCACTTCTGTACAAACTGAATTATCCTAATTTTCTCTTCGGGATATAAAAAATGACTAAAATACAAGAAACACCCCCAATATAAAAGCAATATTATTTTAAATAAAAGGCTTATAAACCAAATATTAATATTTACAATGTTATATAATGCAATTGTTAAAGTAAAACTTAAGGTAATTAGTGTAATTCTTTTCCATTCAAAAGGAATGTTTACTTTTTTTATTACAAAATAAAATAGTGTTAATGAAGATAATAGTTGTACAATTCCAGTTGCATAAGCAGCTCCCAATGCATGATATTTAGGTATAAAAATATAATTTAAATACACATTTAATATCCCTGCAATAATTGATAGAACACCTATTATTCTTGTTTTTTTAATTTTATTGATGGGTAACGTTAGTATTTGTCGTACTCCTCCAAATATTAATCCAATAGTCAATACTGGAACAATTACTGATGCCTGAGAATAATCTTTATTATTAGCTGAAAATATAAAGATGGCTTCATCAATAAATATGATTAAAAGTAAACTAAAAAAAGTGATAGCTAATAAAAAATAAGTAAACGACCTACTATAAAACCGATCATTATTTTCATCATGAATACCCTTAAAGTAATTATGCATATAAGCATTCATAAATGAATTTACTATGAGTAGATTAACTATATTTGATAGCTTATGAGCAAGCGTAAAAGTTCCAACAACTTTTAGGTTAGAAAACCAGTTTAAGAAATACTTATCTGTAAAATTAAAGGTGATGTTAACCATATTCCCCAGAGCTACCGGAAAACCATAAGCTAACATGTCTTTTAATAAATTAAACTCTAATTTGAATTTAATGTTTTTAACTATAACAGGAATAATGAGTAGAAATTGAATGGCTCCTGATAATATGTTTGCCCAAAATATTCCTCCAATTCCTTTGTTAAAGAAAGCCAAAAAGATGAATACAAAAAGCACAAAGCTTAGTAATTGAGCTATTTGTATAACAGAATGTTGTTTTGCTTTGTGCTGAACTCTTAACAGAAGCATGGGAACTTCAGAAAAGAGTTTTATTAAATTTCCTGCAATAAAAAGCCCTATTAGCTTATCGTCTATTTTTGTTTTAAAGTAATAATCAGCCAGTATATCAAATGAAATATATAGAAGATAACTAAATACTAAGCAGGCCACCAGATTAAACAGATAAGTAGTAAAAAACAGACTCTTTTTATCTTTAGTTGTTTTTTCATCCCAATACCATCTGGTTAAGCCAAGCTTTATTCCTAGTCCTGAAAATACCTGAAATACCTGAAATATAACTTCAAATAATGCGTATAAACCAAATAACTCAACTGGTAAATACAAAGAGTAAATAGGTAGTAATATCACACCGGAAAACTTACCGGCGAAATTTCCTAAACTATAAAAAAAGGATTGTATTACTGTTGATTTAAACCGGCTGAATATATCGCTCATATACAGGTTTTAAAAAAAGGACTTAGAAAAATTTGATACTATCAGTCGTTGTTCCTTCTAATTTTAGTATGTCAGATAAAAGGTTGTTTGCTAAACGGCTGGCACCAATTCTAAATAATTCTTTCTTAAGCCACTCTTCACCTAAAATATCCTTTACAATGGCATAATAACTTACAGCTTCTGCTGACTCAGAAATACCTCCGGCGGGTTTAAAACCTACTTTACGTTTATTTTTTTCATTATATGCTTTAATTGCCTGACACATGATGTATGCTGCTTCTAATGTAGCAGCAATTGGAATTTTTCCTGTACTGGTTTTGATAAAATCAGCACCTGCATCCATGGCAATGATTGAGGCATTCCAAATTAATTCAGGTTCTTTTATGGCTCCTGTTTCTAATATTACTTTTAAATGGGCATTTCCACAAGCCTCTTTTAGCTGACGTATTTCTTCATAAACAAATTCATAGTTGCCTTCTAAAAATTCACCAACAGAAATAACCACATCAATTTCGTTGGCTCCAAAGTCAACAGCTTTTTTAGTCTCCAATACTTTTAAATCCAAAAAAGTTTGAGAAGAAGGGAAACCCGCAGAAACAACTGCTTTATTAACACCTTCAACTTTAAGGTATTGTTTTAATATAGGTGCAAAAACCGGGAAAACGCAAATTCCTCCAACAGATGGGAGTGTAGGATAATCTTTCTCAAATTGATTGACCTTTTGTATAAATGAGGTTACAGAATCTGCGGAATCAGTTTCTTTTAAAGTTGTTAGATCAATGCAATTAAATATTTTCTTAAGTACTTCCGAATCTTCACTTAAATTTCTGTTAGCATTAACAATGCCCTCAACTTTCGATGATATTTCATTAAAATTAAATGGTACTTTATATTCATCTAATATATTTTCGGCTTCCATCATTATTGTAACTTTTTATTATTAATGTGTCTTTTGTTATCTCTTGTTGTTTTCTTTTCAAAGTTCTTTTCAAGTGCTTCTGTTAAATCAACACCTGTTTGATTCGCTAAACATATTAATACCCATAACACATCAGCCATTTCATCAGCCATGTTCTCTTTTTCACCTTCTTTGAACGATTGCTCTCCGTATTTACGAGCTATTACTCGTGCCAGTTCACCAACTTCCTCAGTTAAAATAGCCATATTGGTTAATTCACTAAAGTATTTTACACCTATCGTTTTAATCCAATGATCTACTTTTTGTTGAGCTTCTTCTATTGTCATATATATACGCTTGGATATTTTTACTCTAAAATACAAATATGATCATTTTTAAAATGAATTCTTCATGAATCATGGGTGCATTATTAAATTATTATTCAACATTTTTGTTTCCATAGGTTAAAAAAAGTATCATGTTAAAAAAAATAATCCGACCAATTGGTCTACGAAATTAAAAATTGTATTTTTACAAAAAAATTGACAAGTCCGTTTGTAAACAAATTTTTATGATCATCTGAATCCTAAAATTATAAGCGGGCTCAAGTTAATAATATCAATGGATCATTAGATTGTTTTAGGGTATTCTCAAGTTTGAGATGCCAATAAATAATTAGTGAGTTTTATATCATAATCCTGTTAAGGATGATTTTAATATTTGAGAACGAGATTATTTAAATGATAGAAAGGTATTGTGAAACTTCAAACTCTTAATTTGAATAGGAGTACAACAGTTTCAATATCTCATTTAAAAATCAGAAATATTATTGTGTAGATTGAAGTGAAGTTTGGTGATATAATAGCTTAAAGACAGATTGTTAAATAAGGATTTTTTTACCCCATCAATAAAAACACTGAACAAAGAACTCTCCGCGATTTAACGGAGAAGTTTTTTGTTCATTGATAAAAACATATTCAAATTTCTTTTTAATCTTGGATATAATCAGAATAGATTAACTAATTCTGAAAAATGATATTTTTTCTTTCAAATCGTTGGCTGCTTTAGTCAGTAACTTAGCTCTGGCAGACATTCCTTCAGCAATATTCGCATTTTCCTGAGTTGCCTCATTCAAACTCTGAATGGCATTATTAATCTCATTACCACTTAAACTTTGTTCCATACTTGATGAAGCAATTTCACTTAGTAAAGTAGATGTTTGTTCTATCTCTGGAACCAAAGCCACTAGTTTTTCTTTAGTTACAGTTACGGTATTAACACCTTCATTAAATGATCCTTTAATTTTATCAGCTGACACGCGGCTCAATTCTGCAAGCTTACGCACTTCACCAGCAACAACAGCAAAACCACTGCCTGCTTTACCTGCTCTTGCAGCTTCTACTGAGGCATTTAATGCCAAAATATTGGTTTGATTGGCAATATCTTCAATAACCTTAAGTTCTTGTTCGATAGAACGCATTGTGGTAACTGCTTCTTCTGAAGATTGATTACTTGTTTTAATTTCCTCTACAGATGACTTAGATATTTCTTCGGTACTCTTTGCATTGGAATGATTTTGTTGTATTGAAGCAGTCATTTCTTCCATTGATACCGAAATTTCCTCTACAGCAGCAGCTTGTTCAGATGAGTGGTTGGCTAGTTTCTCTGAAAGATCAGATGTTCGTCCACTCTCTTCGGTAAGCATGTGTGAAGTTTTATTTAATGCTTGAATGACGTTAGTTAATGAATCAATCATAGTATTCGTATGAACACCCAATTCTGAAAATTCATCATTCCCTTTTATATCAACTTTCTCATTTAATTGTCCTTTAGTAATGCGATTGTTTGCTTTAATGATAGTTTGCATTTTACTATTGGTTCGTTTAATAAATAAAGAACTAACTATTATTGTAATAACAAAGATGATGGACATGATTACTATAATGTTAATAATCGCATTTTTGATATTAGCTTGAACTTCATTATTATTTGCATCAAGACTTGATTTTAAGATGAATATACCTTCAATATCTCCATCTTTATAATCTTCCATTTCGTAACCAAGGATATCTTTTCCATTTCCCCAAGGACTGGTAGATGGTTTTCCATGACAGGTTAAACAACCATCTTTTTCGGATAATCTAACAGGACGTATTACCCATAATTCATTGGTTTCTTTGTTGATATATGATATATCTTTAATAGAGACATCGCTTTCAAATTTATTGATAAAACTTTCTTCTTGCTCAGTTGCCAGATTTCTAGAATTTCTGGCTCTGTGTGACGCTACTCTAAACGAATAACTATCTTTTTCTGAATTCATTGCCCCAACTTCCATTGAAGCAAAAATAGGTACCATTTTTAAGACGTTATCTTTTTCACTTTCAGTAATAGCACCATCTGGATGCAACGATGTTATTTCATTAATTTCTTTATTAAGATCAAACTGATTAGCAACATAACTTCTAATAGCTTCCATTCTGGTTAAGATAGCTTTAGTTTTACGCTCTAACGTTTGCAAACCTTGTTCTTTTAGTTTCGTTGAAGAAATGCTTATTGCAGTAATTGTACTAATAAGTAATGGGATTACGATTATTAGAATAAGCTTTCCTTTAAATTTTAAAAAGCCTTTATATTTCATATGTATATCATTTACACGTTTGTTTGATATTAGAGTATAGGGTAACTAAAATTTGAACAGTTAAATTAAGAAATACAAAAGATAAATAGCTCTTCAATACTCCAATGATTATGTTAATACGAATATTAGAGCTGTGAGTTACTTAAAAAAATGTAAAATGTATTTAAAAATATAAAATTAGGGGTGTATTTTGAAAATGCAGCAAATGTATCAGAATATTGAGAAAAAATCGGGGGTATGAAATGTTTATTTTGACATTTAAGAGAAAAGGTGTTTTGTTATAAATAATGGAACCTATTTTATAATGTTAAAAGGGTATGCTGAATAAGATAAATACATTAATAATTTGATTTACAAGTAGATTATCAATATTTGATCAAAAATATAAAGATACAATTGATGCAAGACTCTAAAATAGTATTTAACTTAATTTGATTATTTTTATACATCTTAATAGTTAATATTGGGTTGATGTAAAATATGAACATTGACATTATAATTTGCTGCAGCAACAATTTTTTCTTGGATAAGTCTATAGCATCTGCAGAAATGCCGTAGCACATCTGTTGCCAATCCGCAACAGTATGCTCTTTTGTATATTCATGATCCGTTTGTGGTATAGGGTAGGAGTGTGTTTTTAGGGGTAGAAGGATATTATCAAAGTCTAAGAAATACCTCTGCATTTGCCAGAATTATTGAAATGCCTCAATATCCTGAATGATTTCAGGGTAATTGATTTTAGGTCGTCCTAAAATATGCACTTTGATGTTGCATGCCTTTGCAGCATTAATTTTTTCTTCCATACCACCGGCTTCACCGGAATCTTTTGTTACCAGATGTTTTATGCCATATTCCTTTATTAGGGCAATATTTGTATCGGTTGTAACTCTTCCTTTCATGGCAAGTATTTGATGGGCTTTGAGGCCTGCATTTTCGCATAATAAGATGCTTTCCTGAACAGGTAATACTCTGGCAACAATACGGTCGTTTATATCGCTAAAGAGCCCTACATTTTTTGAACCAATAGTGAGTAAGATATCACCTTCGGATTGTTTTAATGCTGTAACCATCTCTTCATAACTCTGGTAATACAGTGCTTCAGAATAATGCTTTACCTTACGCTCAAAACGAACGTAAGGTATATTGTTATGTTGGCATACCTCAATGGCATTTTCAGATACAACCTGCGCAAAAGGATGACTGGCATCAATGATTTTTGATATAGAATAATCCATAATCAGATGCTGCATTTCTTCTTTATTCAATTGTTTTTGAATAACAGTCACACCCTTTTTTTGTGCCAATTGCGATCCATACGCTGTAGTAGTACTTACCAATATTTTACAATCTGATATAAGTAACTTTTCCACTATTCTGTTGGCATCGCTTGTACCTCCAATAACCCAAATCATATGTGATATCCTCTTGTTGTAACCATTTTATTGTTTACCACATTGGTTTGAGAGTTACCTATGATAACCGTTGTAAACATATCAATATCGCAGTTTTTTAAGTTGCCCAAAGTTGTAATCTGGGTTTCCTGAAGTTCGCGCATGGCATGTTTTACAATTCCAACCGGAGTTTCTGGTTTTTGGTATTCCAGCAAAATGTCAATAGCTGTATCCAGGTGTTTTACTCGCGTTTTACTTCTTGGGTTGTATAAGCTAACCACAAAGTCACCGCTTCCTGCAGCATGAAGTCTTTTAATGATTATTTCCCATGGAGTAAGTAAGTCGCTCAGGCTGATGGTAGCAAAGTCGTTCATTAGTGGTGCTCCCAATAATGATGCTGAAGCTATTGATGCACTGATACCGGGAATCACTTCCACTTCGATAGCTGAGTTTTGAGCTTCTACAATCTCAATCATAATACCAGCCATTCCATATATTCCGGCATCACCACTACTTATTAGGCTTACCGTTTTTCCGGTTTTGGCCAGTTCCAACACTTCCTCACAACGCGCTACTTCTTTTTTCATCCCTGAAGAAGCAAACTCTTTATCAGCTAAAAATGGTTTTACTAAATCGATGTATGTTTTATACCCGGCAATAACATCGCTACCTTGCATAGCAGCCATTGCTTTGGGAGTGATGTGATCTTGCCCTCCAGGGCCCATTCCAACTACGTATATTTTTCCGTTCATTATTTATTATTTTCTTTTTTTTCTACAAAAAGTATAAGGTACAAGTTGCAAACTTGCACCAGCGATAGCCTGTATGGTATTTAACCTTATATTCGGCCGATACTGTTATTGTCTATAAAGACATAAAATTTAATTATCCGCTAGCGCGAGCTTTTAGCTCGTGCTAATATTATTATAAAGAATAAGTACAAGTTACAAACTCGCACCAGCAAACGTTATTATCTTGCACCAGTATATTGCTCAAAAACAGAAAGTGTCATTCCATCTTTTTTCTTTTTTTTCAATAAAAATCTTCCATTTTTGTTTCCTGCGGTATAGGCAGCTGTTGTGCTTACAGAACCAACACCTACGGTTGATTTTACAAAGTCTGAGCCTTTAAACAAATGATCTACTTCCTGAAGCTGTTCTGCCGAATAAAAGGTGGTGTTACATTCCAACCTTAAAGCAGCATCTAAAATGGCTTTTTCATCAGATTTTACATCAATGGATGCAATGGCTTTTATGCTTTGTAAGTCGATGTTTAGTT
The DNA here is from genome assembly GCA_963665705.1 of uncultured Saccharicrinis sp. Lineage (GTDB taxonomy): Bacteria > Bacteroidota > Bacteroidia > Bacteroidales > Marinilabiliaceae > Saccharicrinis. Next base: position 5,299,541 of record OY762448.1, on the reverse strand, counting down.
CTTTCAGGTTTTCTATGATGAATTCCCATAACGAAATACTTCCGGTATCTTTTTTACAACCAATGCCCAATACGATATTTTGGGGAATCAGCTTTACAAACGGTTTGTTGGTATTAATCAACAGATGGTTTGAAACGATAACAGATCCACTTTTTTCGCCTTGTTTTATAGGCAGAATATCATTGGGGAGGATATGATAGGGATCGTCTAAAATAACATTTTCGCCATTAACAATCAGGGCTGTTATGGTGGTAGCATCTTTCATGGAGTCGATTATTAACGCATGCTCTTTTGCCAGCATATCAACAGATGGAAGTTGATTTACATCAGAAGCTGTTGTAATAACAGGATGTGCTTTGATGGCTTCTGCAATTTTTAAAGTCAGCGCATTGGCACCACCTAAATGTCCACTCAACAGACTGATTACATGTTGGCCTCTATCATCAATAACCACTACAGCAGGGTCGTTTGTTTTGCTTTTAATCCACGGAGCAATACTTCTGACCACAATACCCGAAGCCATAATAAAGACCAGGGCATCGTATTTTTTAAACAGGGATTCGCAAAAATCACCCAGTTTTCCTTCAATGTGTAGGAATCCTTCCAGTTCCCATTTGGCCAGGGTATAGCATGAGGTATGATCCAATTGATTTGCTAGTCTTGAAGCCAATTGATTCCCCTGTTTGCTTATTGATATAATGGCTGTGTTCATGTTGTTTAAATTGTATTATAGATCAAAATACAAGTATTGCTATTGTTAATTGTTTTAAATAAAAAGAATCTCTCTCAAGTGATTGTTGTTCCTACTTTTTTCTACAGTCAAAAAAGTAGGCAAAAAGTCCGCAGGCGGGACCACTCGCTTACCCATTTACATTTTGAAAATGAGACATAGAGAACTCGCTATCGCTCAAACAGCTCTCTGTCTTATCATTTTCTTCAATGAATGGGTCCCAAGCTACGTTGCTGAAGCCTGAGTTTTCGTAGGAGTAAGATTTTTTTTAGTTATTATACCTATACCATAAAAAATAGAAAAACTCTAATTCTTATATATTACTACTGTGTTCCTTTCTCCCTGTTCCTTTTTCCCTGTAACTCTTTAACCTTTTTTCCTTTCTCCTTTCAGGCTTCGCCTGACCCTTTCCTATACTCATGTGTAAAATGAGAAGCATATAGCAATGAGTTCTCAAACTGATCACCTAAGAAATCGCCCACTAGAATCATCGCTGTTTTAGTAATGCCAGCTTCTTTTACTTTGGCAGCAATGGTATTTAATGTTCCTTTCACAATGATTTGATCGGGCCAGCTTGCTCTTTGTACTATAGCTATTGGAGTCGTTTCTGCATAATGAATTGTTAGTTTTTTAACCAGCTTATCAATCATACCTACAGTAAGAAAAATAGCCATTGAAGTTTTATGCGAAGCCAGTAATTCAATTTTCTCCAATTCCGGAACGGGAGTTCTGCCTTCCATGCGGGTACAAATAACCGTTTGGGAGATTCCTGGTACTGTAAATTCTCTTTGCAATGCTGCTGCAGTCGCCACAAATGAACTAACACCCGGAATGACTGTATGTGGAATATTTAGCTTATCCAACTCTTCAATTTGTTCACGGATGGAACCGTAAATAGAAGGATCACCAGTATGAACACGAGCTACAGATTTTCCTTGCTCGTGAGCAGTCTTCATGGTATCAATGATAGACTCCAGGTCCATAGTGGCACTATTATGAATTTGAGCTTCCGGTTTGTGATCTTCAATCACAGCTTTTGGAACAAGAGATCCGGCATAGATAATGACATCAGCCTGTTGAATTGCTTTTAATCCTTTTACTGTGATTAATTCCGGATCACCGGGACCGGCTCCAATAAATGTTATCATATTTTTAGTTTTTGTTTTTTTGAATAATGGCTGTTGAAAAATAAGGTACTTCCTCTTTTAATACTTCAATGTTGTTATAAACCTGTTGCTTTTCTTTTCCGGCCTCAGTAATCATCACAAAGTTGTATTGAGGATGACTGGCAAGGAAATCGTACAATTGAGCTTTATATCTGGAGATTTTCATGCATACCGTGGTATCAGATAATTCGAGCATACCGGAAGCATTTTTATCAAAAGAGCCAATCACGCTCAATTGATCATTATCCTTACATAATGGCAGATTTAACAAACTGCTAATGGCCGCAAAGGAATAAATACCAGGAATGGTTTCAACTTCAAAATCTGTATTCAAGTACTCCAGAATATAGCTGTAGGTACTGTATAGCATTGGATCGCCCAAAGTTAAAAAGGCAATATTTTTACCTTCGTTTAGATGCTTTTCAATGAGTTGTGCATTTTGTTTTCGGGCTTCAATACGTACATTAACATCCTTCGACATGGGGAAGGTCATGTATTCGATACATGCATTATCATCGATAAACTCCGAAACGATAGCTAAGGCTGTACTGGTTTGTTCTTTTGATTTGGGTACACAGATAATATCAGCTTTGCCAATAGCTTTTACTGCTTTGAGGGTTAATAAATCCGGATCGCCCGGACCAATACCAACGCCATATAATTTACCTTTGTTTTGTTTGTTCATTCTGTTTAAAACTTTGCAGTTAAAATAAAAATTGGGTTTTGAGCTGTCAGCATGGCCACCTTACGCGAAGTATCAATTTTATTTACACCAACCTGAATCAGCTCAAAATCAACTTCATTGTTTTTAAAATATTCATAGGCTTTAATCATGGTATCCAGAACAATGGCTGTTACCACCACAATGCTGTTTTTTTGTCCCTTTGTTTTTATAAGATCCAAAATATCAGTCAGGTTTCCACCGCTTCCACCAATGAAAAATTTATTACAAGAGCTTACTTCATCCATTCCTTGAGGAGCCTTGCTATGTACAACTGTCAGGTTATTAATCTGAAACTTTGCTATATTCTGATGTATCAAATCTACAGCTTCGTCTTTGTGTTCAATACCTATGACTTTTCCTTGCGTAAGAGCCAGAGCAGCTTCAATAGAAACAGAACCTGTTCCAGCACCAATATCCATCATATGATCGGTAGACTGAAGCTCCAGTTTACTCAAAACCAATGTTCTTATTTCTTCTTTTGTCATGGGAACATTCCCACGTATAAATGCTGAATCTTTCATTTTTATTAGTACCAAGTAGAAAGTTAAAAGTCAAAAGTTGATTTACAACTTGGTATATTAATACCTATCAATCCATATAATTGATAATCTATAATACCCTTTACTCAAAAACTTCTTCTTTCATGTTTTTGTATTATTTTTTAAATCTTCAATACATCAAATTCTATTTCTCAGGGCTATTATATAGCGGCCCTTCATGCCTATATTTTATAATGATCTATCTACCCTTTAACCCTTAACCTTTCTACCTTTTAACCTTTTTTTATTATTACACAACTAAGATCATAATCTTCATCTAGTTGTAAAGCTTCTTTAGCTTTTGTGTAAATGATCTTTTCATCAGGGTAGGAGAGGTGAATACCTATATAATAGTTGTAATCACCATAACCTGCGTTTACTAATTGTTCTGCAATCCATTTCCAGTTTTGCTTTTTATCGGTAAGCAGAAAAACGGATTCATAGGTTTCAACCGCCTGTAAGAAATCTACTTCTTTACCGTGTAACGAAGCTTTCAATGCATTTTCGTAGCCTAAACCTACCTTTGCATATAAATACTGATAGGAGCTTAATCCCGGGATTAACTCAATGGCAGCATTAGGTAATGCACTTTGAATGTATCGACGTAAGGAATAAAATCCTGTATCGCCGGAAACCAGTACCACAATAGTTTTATTTTGCAAAGATTCCATCTTATCTTTTAATGCAGATAAGCTCCCTGAAAATACAACACAATCCTTTCTATAATCACTAAAAATTTCCAGATGACGGCTTCCTCCAATCAGGATATCGGCATTTTTCACCTTTTTATAAACGATTGGTGAAATGTAATCCGGATGTCCCGGACCAATACCGCAGATATATATATGGTTATGATTATTTTTCATGATGAATATGGTTAATGATGGATAAAGCCTCGCTGGTTGTGGCCAATAAACCTGCTTTTTGCGATAGCAATACAATCTCTACTTCCAGATCTCCATGACAGTATAATTCAGCTCGTTTTTTCATGGTATTAGCCAGATAATTCCAGAATGCTGCATCTTTCACAAAAGAAATGGCTTCTTCAGTGGTGTTGGATTGCATGATCAGATCAAAGCCTTCTGCATCTTTACTAAATTTAAAATAGTGAGAAGCCATAATTTCATTGCGTGCATCAGCAATTCTGCTGTGGGTATGAAAGATGCCTCCAGCAATTTTTATGAGTTTACCCAAGTGACCAACAATAACCACTTTTTTAAAGTTTCGGAAGATGGCCTGTTCCAGCATAAATCCAATGTAATTGGAAGTGAGCACCCCCCATTCTTCGTTGATATTTAGATTCTCTTTTGAAAAAGAAGTACTGTAATTTCCAGGAGAGAAAATGGCCTCCTTAAATCCGTAGGCTTCAATTTGATTTAGCTTGACTACCAATGAATCTTTTAACGCCTCTTCAGACATTGGTTTAACAATTCCGGTAGTACCTAAAACCGATAAACCACCAACAATTCCCAGTTGAGGATTGAATGTTTTTTTAGCCAGCTTTTCTCCTTCAGGAATGCTTATTTCAACTGCTACACCTTTTCCTTTTGGAAGTACTTCTGCAATGGACTGCTTTATCATTTTTAAGGGAACCGGATTAATGGCTGGTTGACCGACTTCAATGGCTAAGCCTGGTTTTGTAACTCGACCAATTCCTTTTCCTCCAATGATTTTAATATCATTTCCATCAATAAACTTTGCAGAAGCACAAATAGTTGCACCATGCGTTATATCCGGATCATCACCGGCATCTTTAATGGTGGCGCATTGTGCCTGGCAATTATTGATGGAGCTGTCGTTGATTTCTAAAATAACCTCAGAACCAGAAGGCAGTGTAACGGCAACATGTTTAATCATTTGCTGGTTGACTAACATGTACACCGCAGCCTTGGCTACAGCAGAAGCACAGGTTCCTGTTGTTAGTCCGTTTTTGAGTTCTTTATGTTCTTTTTCTTTAGAAATCATTTAATAAACTTCTTTTTCAATGTTAATTCTCTAGAATCAAAAGGCTTTCAGCCTTTTGCTGTTTAGTTTCATCGTCAATCATAATTAGAATACCACTTTCCCTTGTTTCCAGGGTACAACACCCTTTATCCTTTTTTATTTTTGCGTCTCTAAATCAAAAGGCTGAAAGCCTTTAACACCACAGCAAGGGGCATCGCCCCTTGTAATTAGTCATCATGTAAATCTCAGGCTGTAGGCCTGAAACAATAAATACAAGTATCAGACTTACAGTCTGAATATGCCTTTTGCCGTTTAGTTTCATCGTCAATCTTAATTATAAAACCACCTCCCCCTTGTTCCTCGGGTACTCCTCCTTTGGAAGGAGGAGAGTCGTAGCACATTTACCTCCTGAATTTTAGGAGGGGTGCCGAAGGAGGGGTGGTAGATAATGATTCTTTCCCTTAAATCTTACGATTTGTTACATCGTACAACAAAGCATTTAAAATGGCCACACCAACTGTGCTGCCACCTTTACGGCCACGAATAATCATGTATGGCAGACCAGATTCTTTAAGCATTTGTTTCGATTCAGCAGCACCAACAAAACCTACAGGAACACCAATTACCAAATCAGGCTTTATTTTACCTTCTTTAGCTAATTCGCAGATGCGAACCAAAGCGGTAGGAGCGTTTCCAATCACAAATATTTTATAGGATTCGTCCTCAGACGCTTTATCAATGCCACAGATTGAACGTGTAATGCCTTTTTCTTTTGCTGTTTCAATCACATCAGGATGATGCACAAAGCAATTGATTTCGCAACCCAGTTTTGATAAAGAGGGTTTGCTTACACCAGCTGTAATCATTGTGGTATCAGCATAAATATTGCATGATTGTGACAATGCCTTTTTAGCATTTTCAACGGCATCAGGATGTGCTTCAAATAAATGGCCGTATTCAAAGTCGGCTGTTGTATGAATCACCCTTTTTATAATGCTATCCAACTCTGCAGGAATATTTAAATGCGACAGTTCTGCTGAAATAATTTTCATACTGTCGTTTTCAATTCCCATTGGATTAAGGTTTATATAATTGCTCTTTTCCATAATTCTGTAATCTTTTCAAAAAACTTTAAGTCAGCGTAAAAATGCACGTGGGCATAGGCTCCCAGGCTGTTTTTATATTGCAAACCACATTGCCATTTCAGTTCCTTCTCCGGTTTTTTTAGCTGATATTTTAATTCGTAATTAACATCTGTTTGATTAGGAATAATCTGAGATCGGTGAAACTCATGGCAAGCTGTTGATTCACCTTCATATTGAGCAATGGCATAACCAAATCGTTGCAGTCGTTTGGTCATTTGAACCGAAGCTTTGAATACGCCCGTCATTTCATATTCATCCTGATCCTGAGTAATAATCTTTTCAGTCAGGTACATTAAACCACCACATTCAGCATAGGCAGGCATTCCATTATCAATCTTTTTTTTAATCTCTTTAAGCAAACTTTTGTTTTGCGACAATTCGTTGGCAAATACTTCAGGATATCCACCGCCCAAATAAAGGCAATTGCATTCCTCAGGTAACTGAGTATCCTCAATTGGGCTGAAGTAATGTAAGTTTGCTCCTAATTCTTTAAGCAACTCCAGGTTATCTTTATAATAAAAACGGAAAGCCTTATCGTATGCCACACCAATATGTAAAGCCGATAGATCAAGTTTTGGTATTTCAAAAGAATCTTCACTGATCTCTTTATTGTCGGCAATACTCATCAATCTTCTAAAATCGATGGTCTGGTTAAAAGTCTCTTTTATTAACTCAATCTTCTGATCCAACTCGTCTACCTCTTCCGCCTGTATTAATCCCAGATGGCGACTTTCAAGCGCAAAATCTTTATTGTTGGGTATGTATCCGATACATTTTATGCCACATTCTTTTTCAATAATTGATTGGAGGAATTTAAAATGATCTTTACTTGAAACGTGGTTCAAAATGACTCCACGTACTTTTGTATCCTCTTTATAATTGGCAAAACCTTTAATAATAGCAGCAACAGATTGGTATAGTCCTTTACAATTCACCACCAGAATAACCGGAATATCTAAAATACGGCTTAGTTCATAAGTGCTTCCCCTGGATTCTTGTCCCATTCCATCGTACATGCCCATTACGCCTTCAATAATAGATAAATCAGCATTGGCAGCATGTTTTCTATACAAATGCTTTATGGCAGATTCTGAAAGCATGAAGCTATCAAGGTTGTACGATGATACGCCCAGTACTTTACTGTGAAATAAAGGATCGATATAATCGGGACCAGTTTTAAAGGGTGTAATATTGTAATTTAACGACTTTAGTAAAGCCATCAATCCTATGGTGGCTGTGGTTTTTCCGCATCCGCTGTTTGTACCTGCTATAATAAATCCCTTCATGATATTTAGTTTAGATAGGTTAAAGTGTGTTCTACTATTTTTTCAACCGTAGTTTCTGATGCAACCATTTTACCTTCTTTATGCAAGTTGAAATGGGCATTTCCTTTTTGAGGAATCTCCAACCAGATATCTTTTTGATCATTAGCCTGAGTTAATTTTATTCCTCTTCGAGCAAAAGCTCTGCGAAGCAGCACATATTCAAAGCCATGTCCTTTTACCGTTAATTCTCTGTCGTGCTTATGTTTTACTTTAAAAAGACCAGTTTTATTATCGAACTCAACACCGCGTTCCACAAATAACTTTTCAAAAGCATTTTGAAGCAACAAATCTTCAGGAGTTCCAGTGATTAGAGGACCACCCTTAGGTAATAGCCAAAGTTTATCCGCCATTTGAATGGCCAAATCCAAATCATGAGTGGACATTAAAATAGACTTTGATGAGGTCATGGCAATTTCACGTAAAAGCTGAATGATTTCAACACGAGCCGGAAGATCTAAAAAGGCTGTTGGTTCATCCAGAATAATTAAAGGTGTATCCTGAGCCAAAGCTTTTGCGATAAAAACCTTCTGTTTCTCGCCATCACTAAGGTTGCTGAGTTGCTCATTAGCTTTGTGTCTAATGCCACATTTTTCAATAGACTCAGCAACTACTTTTTTATCGTTTTTAGAAAGACGCCCCATCAAATTGGTAAAGGGACTACGGCCCAAACTGACCAACTCTTCAACTGTGGCGTTGGGAACATCAATACGATCAGTTAAAACCACCGCTGTTAGCAAAGCCATTTCTTTCTCTTTGATGGAGAACAGGTTTTTACCTAAAATGGTACCTTCACCTGAAATAGCAGGCTGAAAACCAGATAAGGTTCGAATCAACGTACTTTTTCCGGAACCATTTTCCCCAAGCAAACAAATCAGCTCGCCAGAACCAATTTCAGCATTCAAATGATCGCATACATGTAGATGTCCGTTCTTTCTTTTATAGCCAATGCTGAGTTCATTTATATTTAAAATACTTTGCTTCACGGTTTCTTGTTATATCTCACTATTTTACTGATCATTATATTCTAAAAATAAAACCACCTCCCCCTCGTTCCTCGGGTACTCCTCCTTTGGAAGGAGGAGAGTGCTGAAGGCGGGGCAGTATAATAAATACTTCTTTTCAGTTGTCATTTTCTCTTTACCATTCTTGCAACTTCCTTTTTTCTTGTTCCATACTCCCTGTTCCTTGTTCCTTATCCTATCTGTTCGCTTTTCTTCTGTTCCAAATCACCCAGATAACCACCGGAGCACCAATAAATGCGGTGACTGAGTTTATGGGTAATTCGTTTTCTACTCCCGGCAAACGCGCCATTAAATTGCAGAGTAGGGTAGTGGCTCCGCCAATAAGGCAGGTATTGATGACCAACAAAAGATGGTTTGATGTTTTTGATAATAATTTGGCCAGATGAGGAACGGCCACCCCAATAAAAATGATGGGACCGCAAAATGAGGTTACAATGGCAACCAATATACCTGACCATGCAATAATGGCTAATCGGGCACTTTTTATTTTTAATCCCAAGTTAGCGGCATATCTGTCGCCCAGGGCCAATAGGTTTAATGGCTTGTTTAAAAATATAGAGGAAAAAGAAAGCACAACAGTCACCATAAAAAATATCCATGCACGGGCTGGAGCCATTCTGCTAAAACTTCCCAAACCCCAGATTACATAATTGTGAACATCTTCTTCGGGACTATAATATTTCAACAAGCTTACTAATGAGCTGGAAAGATAACCGATCATAACTCCTATGATCAAAACACTTAAAGTTCCTCCAATATGATTACTGATAAACATAATCAGAAACATAACTGCAGCGGCACCCAATAAGGAAGAAACAATAGCTCCAAAATCGCCCCATGCACCCATGTTTGTAAAAGATAATCCAAGTATATTACCAGTAAATAACATGGCAAATGCTACTCCCAGGCTCGAACCGGACGAAATTCCAAGTATAGATGGACCAGCCAAAGGATTACGAAATAAGGTTTGCATTAATAAGCCTGATATACCCAATGCCATTCCGGCACCTATACTCACAATTGTTTGAGGTAGTCGTGTTTTATATACAATGTTAGAATACACCTTATTGGCAGTATCTGAGCCTAAAAAGATTGCTTTAAACTCGTGTAATGGAATATTAATAGAACCCAATGTTAAATTGAGAATCATTAAAACCAAAAGCAATACAATGCAAAGAATGATAATTAGAGATGTTTGCTTATTACTTGTCATTCAGTTTTTCATAAAATTCAGGTGAATACTCAGGTAATAAATCAGGATGAAAGAAATGAATGTAATCTGCCAATAAAACATCCGGTTTAACAGCGGCTTGTTCGTAATAGGGTTTCTGACGAATATTGCAAAACAGTACATTGCCATTCTGAAACGCTTTAAAATCCTTATATCTGCTATCTTGACCTGCCAGATCAGCTAATGAAAATCCATCCTTTTCGGGATTAATAATGCGCCAATAGTTGCAATCAAAAGCTTTTTTATACATGGTTTCAAAATCCAAAGGGTAAGCTCCCTGATGGTCATCTTTAATGATGTAATCAGCACCGGCATCATTAAAATAGTGAGCGTAAAAGCTTTCTCCTCCCGGAACATACCAGCTTCCTGATCTCATTTTACCAGAAAAAACAGTTGGTCGGTATTTCACAGTATCAGTCAATGATTTTAGATGCGCATAATTACTTTCTATTTTGTTAAAAATAGAGTCTGCCTTTTGCTCTTTATCAATAAATAAAGAGATCATCTTAATCCATTCAGCTCTTCCAAGAGGTGTTTTTTCGTTGTAGGCCGCAACCGGAACCAAAGGAATTCCCATATTTCTTAATGCATCAAAACCTCCAACCTTAAATGGAGAAACAAAAATCACATCCGGATTAATTGCTGCAATGACTTCAAGATTAAAACTACCTTCCTTACCAATCTTTTTAACAGCACCTTCTTTTACTTTCTGACGCATGCCTTTGTGCTTCAGATATCTGCTGCTGTTGATGGCTGCAATATGGTCAATGTCATCCAACTCAAAAAAATACGATAATTGAGTTGAGGATAGACAAATAATCTTTTTGCAAGGCACTTTGATGCTGTTGGCATATTTCGATTTTAAAGCAGCATCATTAACCAGGTTGTAGGTTTCTTTATGATCCCGATCATCAGCACTGGTATATATGGTTAGTTGCTTTACTTCATCATTTTGCTCTATTGAAAATTCCTTGGCATAATCTAAAGCTTTCTTTTCAAGTGAAGTCGCATTTTGTTTATTTGTTTTATTTCCTGAACTACAACTGCAGAAAACAAGCGTCATTAAGAAGGCAGTTTTATTGATCCAACTCATCCCAACTCTTTTTTAGATGTTTGATGTAAATGGAAACAATGTTATCGTATTCAGCCAAGCCTTTTAAACTTGGTGTTACGGTAAAACCTTCAGCTTCTAAAATTGATTTCCAGCTTTCTTTTTCGTCTCCAACCATATCATTTTGAACATGATCGCCACAAACTGTCATAAATGGAGCAAGAAGTACGTTTTTGATTTTTTCTTTATGTAAAGATTCAATCACATCACTTAGTTCAGGATAACCTTCTACTGTCCCCATATAGGCTTGAGGCATCTGCTTTTGTAGGTAATACTCAAAACCAGGGTAGTAAATGTTACTAATATGGCTTGTTCCATGGCCCATGAATAATAAAGCTTCATGCTTATTAAGTTGCGATGAAAAAATATCCTTTAATGCCTCTGCAAGTTCTAAATTATCCTGATTGTTATATAACAATGGATCACCCAAAATAATTTTTTGCGGACCTTTAGGAATCACAGAAAAAGCATCAACAGTAGTCTGCAAATCGTGATATTCACTTCCCGGAATAACATGCAGCGATTGAACAGCAATATGCGTAATGCCATCTTCAACCATTCTGGCTAAAGCCTGAGCCGGAGAGTCAATATGTTGACCATTTCGGGCCAGTTTACGTCTTATAAATTTGGAAGTATATGCCCAATATATTTTTGTGTCGGGAAAACTCTTTAAAGTTTCTTCCTCAATATTTTGAAAAGCAGCCTGGGCTTCCGGATAACTGCTACCGAAAGAAACTAATAATATGCCTTTTGTTTTCATCTTTTGAGCTTCTATATTTTGATGAGCTATTGCCAATAGCAATGTAAACATCGATAAAAAAACGATTCTTTTTGTCATTAGACTAAGATTTTATTTTAAGAATTTGTTTAAAAAACTTTTTAGAAAGTATCAAACCTGTATAACAGATGATAATTCCTGCAATAGAAACTATAATCAGTATGGTTTTTCTGAGCCAGTCCATTTCTTTTAAAAACTGAAAATTAAAAGTATGTAAAGCTCGGTATAACCATCTTCTTACGCGCTTGTTTTTATTATATCGTAGTATTTCTTCTCCTGTTTTTGGATTGATATACAGCCAGGTTTTTGCATCATCGTTTAAAACAATTTTATAAGCTATTTGAGGAATATAAAGCATGGCATTTGAACTGTAGTAATTATCAAATCCGTTTTGAACGTTAACTTCAGGAGAGAATTGACCAAATTTCTCCAGAGCCTGTTTCTTTATCTCAGAAAGTTTAAATCCCTTGGCAGGTTGAACATATCCATTTTTCTGATAATATGCCTTAGGAATCTGGTAATTGTTATAATACACAAAATAATAAGGCGTATTAAAAATAGTTCTCCATTCTATTTTTCGTATGTCTTCCTTATCCTCAAAAGATTTATATAAATCAATAGGAGTAAGGATATTATTCTTTGTTAGATCAAGTTTTTGATCCCAGGTAAATTTTTCTTTTTTTGACACACCAACCATCCAATCCGGAATGTTGGTTACAGATATTAAACCACTTAAAATAAAGGTAAAAACAAACACTCCGAAAAAGTATCCGAAGATATGATGCCACTTGTAGTTGAACTTTTTATATGGCGTAATACTTTTTTTCTTTTTACGATAGATGCCTACGGCAATTCCAGAAATACTGGCTAATAATCCTAAAACAGATAGGATGATCATTATGGTTTTCCATAAGCCCATTTGGTTGCGTAGACTCGCAAAATATATCCAATGAGGAATAGCACTGAAATAGGCAATCCATCTTTCTTGTCGGGTCGTTTTTTGAATGATGCTTCCTGTTTTTTGCGAAACATAGACCACAGAGTGAGCATCATCGTTCATATAACATTTGTAAAAGGGTAGGAGGGTTTTATAATAGCTCCAGGGCACCCATTGATCGAGTTGGTTGCTGATTAAAATATTTTGTGAAGTGGATTGAGTGTATGATGAGGCCAATCGATCTGCCTGGTCAATAGTAAATGCTTTGATGGGTTTTAAGGTTTGGGCATTGTAAACTTTTTGAGCCTTTCTGCCAGACGAAACTCTGTATACAGGTTGTCCTAAATATTTTTCCAGTTCAACAGATCCTTTAAAAGATGAATCTGGAGCTTGTAAGTCCTGAATTTCTTGTGCTGAGAATGTTTCGAGGTGAAGAAAGCGTTTTTCGCGTGAGGCATGAGGATAGCCTGTAAAAATGAGAACGATACCGGTTAAAAACCAAATCAAGCACATCAAACTCATGATGGCACCTGTGATTTTGTGTAGTTGAATAAATAATTTTCTCATTTTTATTTATTAAATAAACCACAGAGACCGGATGGCAAATCGTTTTGTAGTCTCTGTGGTATTATCTTGAAAAACAAACAGTATTATTATATTATTTTGAAAAATGAATAAGTAAGCCCGCAAAATAGGTTCTACCAGGAGTTAATGTTCCGTAATGAGAACCATATGGACTATCATCTATATAATCGAAAATATTATCGATTCCGGCAGTCAGTTCAAATACAAAGTTTTTAACTGATGTAAATTTATGGCGGGTGGAAAAGTTAACGAATTGATATGCTTTTGCATTGCCATCATCATAAAATTTATCGTCCTGAAAACGCCCTGTTAGTGCAGTATTTAAATGATAGTTATTCCAACTATGATTATAATCCAGATGGATATTACCGTAGTTTTGTGCAACACCTTCTAATTTAATATCGTTCGATATGTCTCTGGCATCCACATAGCTATATCCACCGCCAAGTGTAAAACCTGCTCCCAATTTGGTATTAAACAAAATGTCTATTCCTTCCGATCTGGTTTCGTCAATATTAAAATGTTGACGTCTCGAAGTGATTCCTTCATCTGCATCAGTCGATTGTAAATCAACCGATTTATAAGAAATTAAATTATCAACATTGTTACGGTATGCAGATAAGCTAAATGATGTATTTGAGGTATTATATTCAAACCCTAATGAGATATATTCTGAATTTTGAGGATCAAGTTCAGTATTACCCATATAAACAGTACTTCTTTTTTGGTAATCGTAATAAAGCTCTTTTAAAGTAGGGGCTTTATAGCCTAGCCCGTATGTTCCTCTAAGGTTAAAATTATTTAGTTTATACAGAGCCGAAATTTTAGGAATAAATGCCGTTCCAAACTCTTCATGTTTCACTAATCTTGCTCCTGCAACAATGTTAAGGCGGCTAAAGAAGGTAAGTTCTTCCTGAGCAAACAGGGCATAGGTATTTACTTGAGCTTCTCCATCAATAACACGACCAGATACCATTTTTTCATTGATATAATCCATACCTAATGAAAGCTGATTGGTTTTTGAAATTTTATTGATGTATTTCAATTTTAGGTCAGCCAGACGTTGATCATTATTAATGGATATATCATTTTTGTTGTAATCGCTATAAGCTTGATTATATCTGTAATAATATTTATTTCGATCGTTATGATAATCCAAGGTGATAAAATCCTTTTTATTGATTAAATATTTAGCTCCTGTACCATAAGATACATCTTCAAAATAGTAGCCATATTTTCCAACAGATTGTGGGCGAAACATATCTTTTTCATAATAAGAGGCCTCGGCATATACAGATAGCTTATTGGTAATGTTGTACCCTAAATGTTCATTAACAGTATAATCATCGTATTCAATTTGGGCTTGGGCATCTGTTTCAAGGAGCTCTTCTCCATCAAGTTCGTACTTGCTTAATTGCCAACCATCAGAATGTTTTTTTGTAAACGAAGTGTTAGATGATAATTTACCAAAGTTCAAATCCAATGCGTTGTTTTGTTGCCACGTATTGTATTTACGTATTCTTGAAGAATTGCTTACATGAATTTTTTGATTTGATTTTTTTGTGATGATATTCACAACACCGGCAATAGCATCTGTTCCGTATAATAAAGAGGATGCGCCTTTTAAAATTTCAATACGCTCAATATTATCAGGATTAATTCTGTTTAAATCAGAATTGCCTCCAACATCCCCATATATTCTTTTCCCGTTGATTAATACTAAGATGAAATCATTTCCTAATCCATTTAATGTCATCATCGCACCCATTGTACCCGGGTTAAAATCAAATGAAGGACTTAAGGTCATCATCAGGTTATTAAAATCCGTAGCTCCAACGCTCTCAATGGTTTTCTTTGAAATTATTTCTGTTGGAACAGGAGCTGATTTTAGATGGTGTGGGGTTCCTGTTCCAGTAATAACTACTTCGCCAAGTTTGTTTTCAGACTCACTCATTTCAAAGTTAAATATGTTTTCACCGGCATTTATAGTCACCGTTTCTCTGATCCGTTTGTAGCCAGAGTAAGAAATAACTAAGTCGTAAGTTCCTGATTTATTTACTTTAAATTGGTACTCCCCGGAATTATTACTGGCTGAACCAATAGTCGTTCCGGCAAAATACACATTCACTCCAGGTAATTCTGAGTGGTTAGTTTTTTGTGTAATTTTTCCTTTAATAATAGCTGTTTGAGCGTTTGCGATACATGTAATGCATAGCAACACGAAGGTCAAGGCAATGTCTATCTTTTGCATGACTAGTTTTTTAATAATTAACAATATGCATTTGGCAATAGTCAAATGCTAATAAATCAAAAAGATAGATTAAGCGATAATTGAACCTGCGCGCTATGAGTTCTTTAGAATCAACTTCTATCCCCGGAAGTTTAATCATATAATGACTAAAATAACCTGGCAGGTCTTCTGGCTCGTCCTGTTTTAAGGCCTTCCCATCCATTTTTGGACAGTGGCTTTAGTGATCTTAAAACATTTTTAAGGACTTACAGCTGCGGGTACAGCTCCGGAATTTTCAACAAATGAAGCACCGGATTCCCATTTTAAGGTTTCTCCTGTAAAGGAGAAATCCACCAAATCGCTGCAAAATTAATAAAATAATTGAATATGATAGTGAATTAATCAATAGATTGAAAATAGGAATGGATGGGATAAGTTTGATTTATAGTTAGTGTGTTTTGATATTGTTTTTATCATAAACGATTCACACACTCCAAAACTTCGTTAAATCTGTATTTTTCTAAGCTGGCAAATCCTTTTACACTTTTAAGTTTATATTTAGAGAATACGGGTGTTGATATCCCACATAAAAACTTGGTTATTAATTGTGAAGAAAAGGAACTTTTTTCGTTCAATAACCTCACTGATTCATTAATATCTTCCATGGAAATAGCTGGCAGAGTAGCTCTTTCAAGTTTTATAATTTCTCCCTTGCAAACAGAACAGTTACCGCATTTTTCAGGACAATTATGATCGCCAAAATACTCTGACAGTTCTTTTTGTAAGCAATGATTTCCTGAAATAAATCCAATCAATTTATGAATACGAGCGATCTCTGCAGTTTCTTTTTGTTTGAATTTAGAATATAGTTTTTCTGCTAGTTCAGAAACTAAAAACTGATCTGATAACACAGTATATTGCTCTGTTTGTCCTTTTGCTTCAATTGTAATGTAATTTTGCTCATTCAGATAATCTAAGGCAGCAATAACTCTTTTCCGATCGGTAGTAGGGTAGGCGTCAACTATTTTTTCAAAATTCACAGTTGTCCATAAGCGGGCTTTTGAAGAGTGATCAAAAATTGCTTTTAAAAACTCTTTACGTTCACCATTAAATTTTTGAAGGATTACTTCAGTGCTGATATTTTCTTTAAAACGATATTCTCGAAAATAAGAGTATGAAGGGGATATAATACCTTCCATTTCCAGGTATACCAATAAAGTTTTCAGTGTTAACTGACGGATATTTGAAAGTACACTTAATTTGTGGAGCTGAACTTCCCATACTGGAAATTTGCTTTTGATTTCTTCCAGTACAGCAGTAATGTCGTGTTGTTCTGGAGTGTCACCGTATATAAAGTTTTCAAGAATATTAACAGAATCCAAATTGGCCAAAACCATGCAGTTAGAATCTAACCCATCTCTTCCTGCACGACCTATTTCCTGGCTATAGCTTTCAATACTTTTGGGTAAGTTGGCGTGTATTACATGCCTGATATTGCTTTTGTCGATACCCATACCAAAAGCTATTGTAGCCACAATACAGTTCACTTCATTGTTCATAAACTGTTGCTGAATCATGTCACGGTCCTCTGTTTTCATTCCTGCATGATAATAATGCGCATTAATGCCGTTTGATATTAGATAAGCAGCTACTTCCTCAGCTGTTTTTTGAAGCGTTACATAAACAATAGAGCTTTCATTTTTAACAGGAGAGAGATAATTATATATTGATTGATTTATATTATCACTATTAGTCGGCGTAATGGAAAGGTGGAGATTGTCTCTGTAAAAACCTGTTGTTACAACATTGTTATGAGGTATTTGAAATTTTTGGCAGATATCATCAATAACCTGTGGCGTAGCAGTTGCAGTAAGCAGCAGAACC
Source organism: uncultured Saccharicrinis sp. (assembly GCA_963665705.1). Classification (GTDB taxonomy): domain Bacteria; phylum Bacteroidota; class Bacteroidia; order Bacteroidales; family Marinilabiliaceae; genus Saccharicrinis. The sequence continues at coordinate 5,282,190 of OY762448.1, read as the reverse complement.
TGAGGTATGTTAAACTGGGTACTAAATGCCGGTAATTTAAGGTAATCAGGGCGAAAATTATGTCCCCACTCTGAAATACAATGAGCTTCATCAACTACGAGAAGCGATATTTTTAAATGCTGTAAAAAATCTCTAAACCGTTCGTTTTTAAACCGTTCTACTGATATGAATAAGAGTTTGTATTTGTTAGCTTTCAGATCCTGATGTATTTGCTTAAATTCTTGCGGATTAAGTGAAGAATCAATTTTACACGCCGGAATATTATTAGCATGTAAAAAATCCAATTGATCGTTCATTAATGCAATTAATGGTGAAACAACCAACGTTATATCAGGTAGATGAATAGCCGGAAGTTGATAACATAAAGATTTTCCAGAACCAGTAGGGAAAATTGCAACAGAACTTTGGTTAGAAAGAACTGTTTCAACTACTTTTTTTTGTCCTGCTCTGAATGAGTTAAAACCGAAAACTGATTGAAGTGTTTGCTGTATATCTGGCGATGTCATGTATCTGTCTATTTATAATTTCAAAAGTAAATAAATAATTTCTCACTTATAGTTTTTACCTGTAATGTGTATTTTTCTGATTTTAGCACAAAAATATATTATATACTAAAGGCTGGTCTTTAGTAGGTTCGTATGGAAAGTAAAGGGAATATTTTTTAGATCGTGGATATAATGAATTAGTAACTATCTTAAATGTAATTACCGATGAATAAAAATTTAATTGTATTAAGCTTGTCATTTCAATTAATTATTTAAAGATTGCCACGCTATTAATCATCATAAAAAGATTATTTTATAGCATGTCAAAATTCTTATTATTATTAATATCCCTAAGTATATCAGTTCAATTATTTTCAAATAATACTGATATTAAAACAGATACTATTGATAAACCATTGTTCAAGCCTTTTATAGAAAGGTATATCCTTGATGAAATTAAAATTTTACGAGAGGAAAATCAGCGGTTGAGGGCACAGGTAACCAAACAAATTGCTGAAGCTAAACTGGATTCATCAGACCGAGCCATTCAATATACTACCAGTACCATTAATAATATATTTTATATCATAACTGCGGCAGCCTCTTTATTGGTGCTTTTAGGATGGCGCTCGCTTAATGATATTAAAAAAAGTATTAAGGCAGATACCTCAAAAAAAATACAAAGTTTAACGGGAGATTACGAAAACCGCTTACAGCAGATTGAGCAAAAAATGATGGATCGCTCAAAAATACTTATTGAAACGCAACAGGAAATCACCAATACAAATTCTATTCACTCCTTATGGATGCGTGCCGGATTAGAGAAGAGTGAGGAGGATAAGATTTCAATATATGATGAAATATTAGAAATTAAACCTAATGATATTGAAGCTATGACCTATAAGGCTGATACCTTATTAGAAATTGGCGAAGTACGCTGGGCTCTGAATCTAAGCAACACTGCAATTGAGTTGGATAGTGAATATTCCCTTGCCTACTGGCAACGTGCATGTGCTTATTCACAACTTGATAAACAAACAGATGCAATTAAAGATATTGAACGAGCAATTGAACTTTCCGAGACTCTGAAAGATGAACTTGAAAATGAAAAGCATTTTGATAACTTGCATAGCAATAAGCGTTATAAAGCGCTAATTAAAGTATAAATAAAGATGGAAATTATAGATAATAGAAGGAGCATTAGAAAATATAAGGACACTCCTGTTAGTGATGAATTAATACAAAAACTAATCAGAAGTGCTCATTTAGCTCCTTCCGGACATAATACGCAGCCGTGGCATTTCATTATTGTCAACGATAATAATATAAAAGAAGAAATATCTAAAGTTTCTCACAATCAAAAGTGGATGTTAACTGCACCTTTTTTTATGGTTTGTATCGCTGATATTCGTTCTAGAATAAAAGATAGTGAAGATCTGTATATCGATGAAGAATCCTCCATGTTTGAGTTAAAGAAGACGATTAGAGATACTGCTATTTCTATTCAGCATATGGTTTTAGAAGCTGAGGACAATGGTTTGGGAACTTGTTGGGTTGCATGGTATAAACAATCAGAGTTAAGACCTGTTTTAGGTATTCCAAACGATAAATTTGTAGTAGGTATTATTACAGTGGGTTATCCTGATGAAAATCCAAATCCACGACCAAGAAAAAACATTGATGATATTGTACATCTTAATAAGTGGTAATTAACCATAGTCTGTTTAGTATAAGTTGTTGTTGAATAAAGAAGCGAATTAGGCAAGGTTTGGCTTTTAAATTATTATCCTATTTCTTTTTAAAAGGTCTTATTAAAACTCTCAATGACTGATCTCGTGAGAAATAGCTTTGAGCCCAGTTAATAAATATAAACAGTCTGTTTTTAACACCTACAATGGCCATCAAATGAACCATTAACCATAAAAACCAGGCGATAACTCCGGAGAAACTAAAACCGGGTAAGTCAACAACAGCCATATTGCGTCCAATAGTTGCCATAGCTCCTTTATTTTTATACTCAAATTCAAATTCCTTGTTTTTAATGAGTCCCTTTGACAATAATACTGCCTGCTGAATAGCAACCTGTGCAACCTGTGGATGACCATTGGGATAATTCTTTGTTTCCATATATGCTGTGTCACCAAGGGCATATATATCCGGTAAATCTTTAAGTTGATTTGATCTGTTTACAGCTAACCTATTTCCTCTTACGTATTGTTTTTCAGGTATTCCTTTAATACGTTTGGCGCCTACACCGGCTGTCCAAACAAAATTTTGTACTTTATATTGAGTGCCATCTTGTAGGGTCATGTTTTCACCATCATAATCCTTTATCATTGTATTTAGATGAACTTCTACACCTAGTTTCTCCAGAAATTTTAAAGCATCATTTCCTGCCTTATCGCTCATTCCATTTAACAATCGAGGAGCTGCTTCATATAATCGAATTTTCATCCGACTAAAATCTAATTCGGGATAATCTTTAGGTAAAACGTAATTTTTTAATTCAGCAATAGCTCCTGATAACTCCACACCTGTCGGACCTCCTCCTACAATAACTACAGACAATAATTTAGAATGTTCCTTTTTATCCTCTGTTAAAATAGCTGCTTCAAAACCTTCTAAAATACGATTTCTAAGGTTGATAGCCTGAGCCGTCGATTTCATAGAAATACTATATTTTTCAATGTTTTTATTACCAAAATAATTGGTATCTACACCCGTAGCAATAATTAGTTTATCGTAAGTTAACTCTCCGGCTTTTGTTTGGATTTTCTTTTCTTCTGGAAATACTTCCAATAATTCAGTATTTCTGAAATGTAGGTTAGTGTTTTTGTGAAATACCTTACGTACTGGAAAAGAGATGTTGCTTGGTTCAAGTCCTGAAGTAGCAACCTGATAAAATAATGGTTGAAACTGATGAAAGTTCCTTTTGTCTATCATCACTACCTGAAAAGTAGAATTAGCTAGTTTTCTGGCTAGCTTTAATCCTGCAAATCCCGCTCCTATAATAACTACTCTTTTTTTGCCATTGTCTGGCAAATTATAACTATTTCTCATATCCGTTAAATTCTCTGTGAGTAACACTGAAAAACTAAGTAACTTTCAATTAAAGAAATTGTTCGTTAATTAAAGTTAAACCCTGAATTTATATTGAATCCTGGTAAATAAAAGCTTTTTGTTATTTGGATTTTGTTAGTTTTATACCAAGTAATGACTTACTTAAATATTATTTTATTTGAGTGTTCCATTTGGCAATTGAAATACAAATTTTTAGACAATGCAATACCTATCTATTCTATTTATTTTTACATTTTGGGCTTGTAATCAAGATAAGGAAGATGATTTAAAAGCCGAATACCTGTCTGAGACAATACAATACAAGCAAATAAACGGGATAGATTCTGATCTTTTAAGTTTAGATGTTTATTATAGTAGCATAACTAATATAAAAAAGCCCATTATAATATGGGTTCATGGCGGTGGATAGTGTATTGGAGATAAGGCTAATCAAATATATAATAAGGTTAATTTGTTTCAGACTTTTGATTATGTTTTTATTTCAGTTAATTATCGTCTTAGTCCATTTCCCTATAATTTAGATGATTCAGATCGGATAATGTATCCTGATCATAATACAGATGTTGCAGATGCCATTAAATGGATTGTTGACCATATAGATCAGTATGGAGGAGATCCTGATAATATTGTGGTGATGGGACATAGTGCAGGGGCGCATCTTGTAGCTTTAACAGGAACCAATGCGTCTTTTTTAACTAATGTAGGTTTAAGTTTTGCTAACATTAAAGGTGTGGATCTATTGATGCTGAAGGATATGATGTTTTATACCAGATAGAGAGTAGTTCAGATTTATATATCAATGCATTTGGTGCAAACGAAGCTGCAAATATTCAAGCCTCTCCAATTTATAATATTCAGAGTGGAGTATCATACCCTAAGTTTTTTATTGCTAAGCGTGGAACTGATGTAAGAATAGCAAAAGCTGATGAGTTTATTAATAAGTTAGAACAAAATGGTGCTTCTGTATGGCAGGTGGAAGGAAGTGAATTACACATAGCGAAATTAATGAGGCTATTGGAGCGCCAAATGAAACACTAATTACAGATGCTCTTGTTGATTTTCTTCAGGAATGTTTTGAGTAGCAAAATAGGATGACTATTTTTTTTTTACTATAAACTATTAATTTAAACTTGTCTACATTAAGGAGAGAAGCTCTTTGTTTGAAAAACTTGAATATTCAAAAGTTGTATTTATTATTTTAGCAGGTTTAAAATTTTGTATTTTATAACGTTTTGAAAATTGTCTTTTCAGTTTTTTTATCTCCTCAATGGTATGTAAGCCCTTTACTATTGTAGTGCGGAATTCATAGTTAATACCTGATTTTTTAATAATTTCAATGGATTCAAGAATTTTATAGTAGGTCTTTCTTTGAAGTATATTACCAACAGCAGAATTGTATTTTTGATAGTCAAGTATGTGCTTGATGTCCATAGCAATACAATCAACTAACTTTTGAGTAATCAGTTTTTCAAGCATTTGCGGATTGGTTCCGTTGCTATCTAATTTAACTTTTAAACCGAAGTTTTTTATTTGTTGTATAAAATCAGGAAGATCTTTGTGAATAGTTGGTTCTCCTCCTGTAATTACAACTGCAGATAATAGATTTTTGTATTTATTCAGATAGTTGACTATTTCGTCATTTTTATAAATATTTTCAAAGTACTCAGGTAAAACCAGATTGGGATTATGACAAAAACCACAACGGAAATTACAGCCCTGTGTAAAAATCACAGAGCTGATACTTCCTGGGTAATCAATTAAACTTTGCTTTTGAAAACCGGCAATTAGCATTATTAACATTTTTGGTCAAGCAGAGCGTCTTAGCATTCCTGCACTTCTTCTACTTCTATTTTAATTTTCTTATCAAATAGTTTTCTGTCATCAAACTCGGCCCGTTTACCATTGTTCCATTGATCAACAGGTCTTAGATAGCCAACAATTCTTGAATATACCTCACAACTGCTTTCTTTTCCATTTTCGGCACATTTAGGGCATTGATGATGTTCTCCGTAAATATATCCGTGTTCAGGACAAATACTAAAAGTTGGAGAAAGTGAAAAGTATGGAAGCTTAAAGTTGTTGCAAATGGTTTTTGCAAGAGCTTTTACGGATTCAGGGGGTAGTTGATCTTCTCCTACAAAGGTATGGAAAACAGTTCCTCCAGTGTATTTGGTTTGTAAATCATCCTGAAGTTCCAATGCTTCAAAAATATCATCAGTATGTCCTACTGGTAACTGGCTTGAATTGGTGTAATATGGGGCGGCATTGTTTTCCTGAACCTGTTTTTCGTTGGCAACGATTATATCAGGAAACTCAGTTTTGTCTATTTTTGCTAATCGGTAAGTTGTTCCTTCTGCTGGAGTAGCTTCCAAATTGTATATATGACCTGTTTCTTCTTGAAATTCCTGTAGCTTTTGTCGCATAAAGGTCATAATATTTTGCGCTTGTTTGTTGCCCTGTGCAGTGGTAATATCATAACCATAAAAGTTAAGTAACAGTTCGTTCATTCCAACTAAACCTATTGTAGAAAAGTGATTATCCCAATATGCTCCGTTTTTGGCATGGATATGACGTAAATAGAATTTAGAATAAGGGTAAAGACCATTCTCGGTAAGTTGCTCAATTACTTTACGTTTAATTTCTAAACTTTCTTTTGCCATCTGCATTAGCTTGGAGATACGTTGATACAATTCCTCTTCAGATTTTGATTCGTAAGCTATACGTGGTAAGTTTAATGTAACCACACCAACAGAACCTGTTAAAGGATTAGCGCCAAATAAACCCCCGCCTCTTGATTTTAGTTCACTTGTATTGATACGCAGGCGACAACACATTGAACGAACATCATCTGGGGACATATCTGAATTCACAAAGTTTGAAAAATAAGGAATGCCATATTTAGCTGTCATTTCCCAAATAGGTTGGCGATATTCGTTATCCCAATCAAAATCTTTAGTAATATTATACGTAGGGATAGGGAAAGAGAAAATTCTGCCGTTTGAATCCCCTTCGGTCATAACTTCAGCAAAGGCTTTGTTAAAAATATCCATCTCATGTTGATATTCCCCATAAGTTGAATCCTGAATTTCACCTCCAATAATTATTGCTGTGTCCTTCATATTTTCAGGGACTTCCAAATCCAGCGTTATATTAGTGAATGGAGTCTGGAATCCAACTCTGGTTGGGATATTCATGTTAAACATAAATTCCTGTAGTGCCTGTTTTACTTCTTTATAGCTAAGTTTATCATGAAGAATATATGGAGCAAGGTAGGTATCGAAATTGGAAAATGCCTGCGCTCCGGCAGCTTCGCCTTGCATGGTGTAAAAGAAATTTACGATTTGTCCCAATAATGTTCTGAAGTGATTGGCAGGTTTACTTTCTACCTTTCCGGGTACACCTTTAAAACCAGTCATAATAAGTTCATATAAATCCCAGCCTACACAATAAACACTAACAAATCCCAGATCGTGAATATGAAATTTGCCTTGAGTATGTGCATCTCCAATTTCTTTAGGATAAATTTTATTGAGCCAATATTGAGAACTGATTATGGTAGAAACATGTTGGTTCATACCTTGTAATGAATAGGTAGAGTTTGCACTTTCTTTTATTCTCCAGTCATTATTGTTGATGTAATCGTCAATAATATTCACGTTTGAAAAAAGTTCTTTTACATTTCGGATGCCATCATGTTGTTTTCTGTAAATGATATACGCTTTGGCTGCTTTAAACTGGTTTTGTTTAAATAGCTCCATTTCAACTAAATCCTGAATGTCTTCAACGCAAGGGGTTTCTGATTGAATTTGCTCAATAACCAGGTTTGTAATTGTTTGAGCTAATTCTCTGTTTGGTTCGCCAACAGCCCTTAATGCTTTAAATACTGCGAAAGTAATTTTATCAGATTCAAAGGGAACCATGCGCCCATCTCGTTTTTGTACTGTTGTAATAGCACCATTAATTTTCATCGTAATTGTATTAATGTTAATAATCAATGGTAGCAGTGGTAAAATAATAAGAAGGTAGAGGTTTTAAAAATTCTAAGTTGTCAGGTTTGTCTGAATCTAAAGTGCCAATACTTTCTTAGCTTTTTTTCCCGAAAGCTACGAATTAAAGAACCAAAAATGATAGGTCTTCCGGCTTGTTGTACTTTGATTGCCTTCCCATTTCTAATTAAAAGAAACAGTGGCTTTGTAGATCAAAAGCTTAAAACAACTTACGGCTGCGGGTACAGCTACTGATTTTAACAGTATTCCCTTACGTCATTATGGTAGAATAAAAATAGGAGTAATATTATTATTAAAGATATAGAATAGTAAATAGTTATGAAGAAGAAATGAACAAGTAGGTTAATGGTGTAAACGAGTTAGATGTAAATTGAAGTTGTAACTTATTAAAAAAACAGCATGATTGCAGAAATAGTAATAACTCCCATTACAAATATTCTGTAGGCTTTTTCCGGAATTAATGTTACAATCTTTTTCCCTATGAAAGCACCAATTAATAAAATCGGTAAACAAATTACATTAAGTTGAAAGGTTTCAAGTGTAATTGATTTCCAATAATATACATGGATAGGAACTTTAATGAGATTTAGTAATAAATAAAAATAGGCACCTGTACCAATAAAGGTTTCTTTAGGCAAGCGCATACTCATTAAATATAAATTAAATATAGGTCCTGCAGCATTGCCAATCATGGTAGCAAATCCTCCGGATAATCCAAGTGAAGATGAGAACCAACGTTTTTGAGATAAGTCTATTGATCCACCTATTATATCTTTATATACCAGTATTGCCAGACAAACCAATATTGCAATGGCAATTGTAATTCTAAATTGATCATCACTTACATATTTACCTACGAAAACAGCTAGGGCAATTCCAATAATGGCCCAAGGGAGTAATTTTTTAATATATTTCCATTCCGCACTTCTTCTATAATATATAACAGCAAAAGTATCGCCAAATATTAAAAAGGGTAATAGTATGCCAACTGATGACATCCCTCCATATAAATAGGCTAAAATGGGAATGTTAATCATAGCAAATCCTTTTAATCCGCTTTTACTTAAACCTGCTATAAATGCACAAAATATCGTTATCCACCAGGTTGTCCAATCAGTATGTAAAGGATTTAAAAATGTTTCCATAGCAAACAAAGGAAAGATTTATTTATCAATTTGCCTAAGAAATCGTTTTTTTTCAATTGGATGATTAAAAGAATGGGGTATTTATATAAAAAAAGCAGTTTTTATTTAAAAAACTGCCTTTTTTGTAGCCCCAACTGGACTCGAACCAGTATCTATTGTTTAGGAAACAACTATTCTATCCCTTGAACTATGGGGCCATCCTTAATTGTGGGTGCAAATATAAAAAAAATGTGGATATTCAGCCCCTGAAATTGTTATAAACCAAAAAACCCCGCTGATTAAGCGGGGTTTGGACTCTTGCGTACTAATTATAGTGAAATATCGTTATGCCAACTTTACATTAACCGCATTTAATCCTTTTCTACCTTCTTTTAATTCAAAGGTAACATCGTCGTCTTCCTTGATTTCGTCAATAAGACCAGTTACATGTACAAAATACTCATTGTTTGAGTCATTGTCTTTAATGAAACCAAAACCTTTTGAATCATTAAAGAATTTTACTTTTCCTTCTTTCATAATAAAATTATAATAAATACTATGGTACAAATGTATGATTAAAAGTTGGATATCAACTATAAAATTGAAAAAACATCGTTTTTTTTTTGTTAATTTTTTCTTAAGCATAACAAACTGATAAATAGAATGTAACATAAGGATAATGATTAATAACGTAGATATATTATATAAATTGAACAATTAAAATAAAAAAGTAAAATCTTCACAACGTAATTATGTGGCATTTTTAAAATTTAGGTACAGATGTTGCAACTATAATAAAGAGCATCATGAAAGTGTTGCTTCTCTTATAAAAACTGGGGTTTTGATGAAAGGGATGTACTACAAATTAGTAGTTGGTAGTATAAAAAGATACAAAAATGTAGGATTTTAAAAATGTAGGATTTATGTCTATTCAAAATGCAAAAATTTTTATTGAAAAAGTGCAAACAGATGCCACGTTTAGAAAAGAAATGTATAAAGTGAAAGGCATTAATGAATTTAACCAGTTTATTAAAGGAAAAGATTTAACCTTTGATGAGAACGAATTTGAAGAGGCATATTCTATGTTAATGTTTAAATGTCAGTTTGCAGAAGAACATGATCAACTTGAGAATACAGTTAATTTAATAAAATTAGTTTTAATAGAAGGATAATTTTAGTATAAACATTTTAAATGATATAATTATGAGCTTAAGTTACAGACCACTTGGATACGTGATGGAGATTTTAGAATCAGTAGGATTACCTGTGTCGTATAGTTATGATGATTTGGTGTTTGTTGAGAACAATTCGTTGTTAGTTAAGTTTAATGACGATAACGAACGTGAACTTCATTTGTATTTCAATAAGGATTTAGATCCTAATGTTGCCGGACAAATTGAATTTACTTTGATGGAAGCTGCATTAGACAAGGGATATCAGTTTGTGAATTCTGGAAAGTATGAAATCAAACAAAAAGAAGAAGCTAAAGAAGAATTGGAGTTGATTTTTTTGAATTAGATAATGGTGAAAGGTAGATGGTTATAAGATTCTGATATATCTTATAACCATCACCATTCTTAATTTTTAAAATCCTTTATCTGCCAATCCAATTCCATTTATTTTCCTAAATAAATCCAGCGCATAAATATCGGTCATGCCACTAATGTAATCTAAAACTGATTGTAGTTTTTTATATGCAGATGCATCGGTAGTTACGTTATATTGTTCAGGTATAAAGGGTAGAAGCATTTCAGAGTATTTGTCTTTAGGATTAAGAATTGCTCTGGAAAACTCATGTAGTAATGAGCCCAATATTTTAAATCCTGATATCTCAATTTCCACAACAGAAGGATGTCTGTATATTTTTTGAAAAGATAGTTTTGCACAGTTTTTCATGGCAATATTCGTTGTCCCTTGCAAGCATTTAATCAGGCTACCTTCAAAATTTCCCGACATAATTTTATCATAATTACTGATGAAAATCTGAGTGCATTGCGCAACAAGTTTACCAATTACAGAGGCTCGGATAAATGCTATTTGCTCGTTGATGTCAGTCACCTCTTCGCTTACATTTACTATTCGGTTTAGTGTATTGGTATCTCCATCGTCTCCCAAAAAGGCTAGTAAAATTTCTTTGGTTTGTGTTGTATCTAAAATTTTGAGTTTGTGAGCATCTTCCACATCCATAATCTGATAACAGATATCATCAGCTGCTTCAACGAGGTAAACCAATGGATGGCGACAAAATACACCCGATTCCTTTTCTATTAACCCGAGTTCTTCAACAACTTGGTTAAACATTTGTTTTTCAGATTGAAAATATCCGTATTTCTTTCTATCCTTTTGTCCTGATGAATAAGGATATTTTAAAATAGAAGCTACGGATGAATAGGTCAATGAAAATCCGCCTTTTCTTCTACCATTAAATTGGTGTGTTAGCAAACGAAAAGCGTTAGCATTACCTTCAAATTCAGTAAGATCATCCCATTCAGCTTCAGTAAAATGATATTGGTCTTTTAGTTTTTTGCCTTCTCCCTGTTTAAAGTAATGAGATAAAGCTGTTTCACCTGAATGACCAAAGGGAGGATTTCCCATATCATGGGCTAAGCATGCAGTGGCTACTATAGAGCCGATTTCATGAATAAGTTCATTGTTAAGACCTTTTTCGTTAATTAAAAACTCACCTATATTATGTCCCAAAGAGCGGCCAACGCTTGCCACTTCCAAGCTATGTGTTAATCTATTGTGAACAAATACACTTCCCGGCAAAGGAAAAACCTGGGTTTTATCTTGTAATCTTCGGAATGGTGAAGAAAATATCAAGCGGTCGTAGTCTCTTTGAAATTGAGTTCTATGATGTTGGGTGTCGTTTTTTCTATCTTCCTGACCTGTTCTTTTGGCAGATAACAGTTGGTTCCAGTTCATATTTAATATATTACAGTTCGATAGTTCTTCATTTCTTTATCTAGTAATTTAGCTTTCCCATCAGTTACTTTATTCATTAAGCTCCAAAATCCAGCGCCATGATTTTTTTCAACAGTGTGACAAAGTTCATGGAGTAATACACTATCTATTAAATGGTCTGGAAGTCGCATTAAATGTAAATTAAGATTAATGTTATTTACACCAGAGCAGCTTCCCCAACGCGATTTTAAATTTTTTATAAATACTCTGTTGTAATGAAATCCATGAATTTTTGCTAATTGATGCAAGCGATGAGGTAAGTAATTCTTTGCAGAAACTCTTAGTGCCTCTTCAATTCCATATCTGATATGTTCTTGAATAGTAGATGATTTTACATCATGGTTTTGCGGATATTCAACGGATAAAATACCTTGCTTTAAATGAATGCGAACACTGGGGTATGGTGCCTTTTTGATTTGTAAAGCAAATGAACGTGTTTTAAAGTCTGTAGATTCATCAAAAATGGTTAAATCATTTTCTTTCTCTTTGACTTTGGCCATGTTTTCTAAAATCCATCTCTTGTTAGCATTTACAAAGGAAAGTGCTTCTCTGGGGTGCATGGTTTCCGGTACAACTACCTTCACAGGCTCAAAAGGTTTAAGCTTGATGGATAGCCGCTTTGCCTTTTTACTTAGCTGAAAGAAGACCGGTCCAACTCCTTGAATATTTACTAACTCCATGAATACAAAATAAGCGATTTAATAGTTGATTACCAATTTCGTTTTCATCTTTCAAAAACAATCAATCGTGGTAATCTATTTCCTGCTTTAAAAGAAAAATAGATTTTATTAGTAGCCATTCTTTAATGTTACGATTGTAGGTACCCAAATGTTCAAAAACATAAATATCCAAATAAATAGATATAAAAATATAACTATATTTGCAGCTTTAAATTTGTAATCAGGAAAGAAAAAATAATAATAATATATAATTAAAAATGAAGTACTTAATCGTTGGAGGTGTTGCAGGAGGGGCTACCACTGCTGCAAGGTTACGAAGAGTTGATGAAAAGGCTGAAATCATCATGTTTGAAAAAGGACCACATATTTCATATGCCAATTGTGGATTGCCTTATTATATTGGAGGTGTTATTAAAGAACGTGAAAAGCTTTTAGTTCAAACACCAGAGTCATTTGGCTCACGTTTTAATATCGATATCAGAGTATTTTCAATGGTAACTTCTATTGATACAAAAAAGAAAGAGGTTACTGTTCAGTTTATTCAAACAGGGGACTCGTATACTGAATCATATGATAAACTCGTATTGTCTCCAGGTGCATCACCTGTTAAACCTCCAATTCCGGGAATTGATTTACCAAATATTTTCACACTCCGAAATGTTGAGGATACGGATAAGATAAAATCATTTGTAGATGATAATACACCTCGTTCTGCCGTCGTAGTTGGAGCTGGTTTTATTGGTTTGGAGATGGCTGAAAATCTTCATCACAGAGGTGTTAATGTTTCTGTTGTTGAAGCAGCTCCACAAGTGATGAATATGATGGATAGTGAAATTGCCGCTCCTTTGCATCATCATTTTAAAGAAAAAGAGGTAGGTCTGTTTTTAGAAGATGCTGTAAAAGAGTTTAAGCAAGTAGGTGATATGATTGAAGTTTCGCTATCAAGCGGACGAATCATTCAGGCTGATTTTATTATTCTTTCTATTGGTGTTAAGCCGGATACAACACTTGCTAAAGATGCTGGATTAAAAATTGGCGAAACAGGTGGAGTTTGGGTTGATGATTACCTGCAAACTTCAGAAAAAGATATTTATGCAGTAGGGGACAGTATTGAATTTCCCCATCCAATTACTAAAAAGCCAACTATTGCATTTTTAGCCGGACCGGCAAATCGTCAGGGCAGAATACTTGCTGATAATATGGTGTACGGTCATAATCGTAAATATAAAGGTTCTATTGGTACTGCTATTGCCAAAGTTTTTGATATGGCTGCAGGTATTACCGGAATGACTCACAGAGGATTGAAACAAGCAGGTATTAAGCATGATTGTACTATTGTTCATGCGGGTTCGCATGCTGGGTATTATCCGGGTTCAATGCAAATGATGCTTAAAATTAGTTTTGATCCAAAGTCAGGTAAGTTATATGGAGGACAAGTGATCGGTTATAAAGGTGTAGACAAGCGTTTGGATCTGTTAGCTACAGTCATCAAAAATGAAGGTACTATCTATGATTTGCAAGAAATAGAGCATGCTTATGCGCCTCCGTTTAGTTCGGCAAAAGATCCTGTAAATCAAGCTGGATATAATGCAGAGAATATTATTAAAGGTTTATTTAAGCCTTTGTCACCTTTTAAATTTGCTAAGAGAATTAAAAAAGAGTGTTTTGTATTGGATGTTCGTACTCCTGAGGAATACTCGATTGATGCTATTGATGATTCGGTTAATATAGAGTTGGATAAACTAAGAGAAAACTTAGATCGCATTCCAAAAGATAAAAAGATTATGATATACTGTGGAGTTGGTTTACGTGGGTATGTGGCTGCCCGTATATTAAAGCAAAATGGATTTGATGAAGTGTATAATTTATCAGGAGGATTAAAGGTATACAAGCAAGCAATGTCTGAGCAATCAAATGCCATATTCTTTACAAATGAACAAAATACAGAAAAGGAAGAAGTAGTAATGCCAAATATAGAAGTAAAGTCAATGGCTGTTGATGCTTGTGGATTACAATGCCCGGGGCCAATTTTAAAATTGAAGGAGAGTATTGATGCGATTGAATACGGTGATCGCTTAGAGGTAAAAGCTACCGATCCTGGATTTTTTAATGATGTTGCATCATGGTGTAAAGTAACAGGAAATCGACTAGTAAAGAGAGAGAATAATGCTGGTGAAATTACAGCAGTTATAGAGAAGTTTAAAAAGGATGCTGAAAACAGTACATCTCTAAAAGCTGATAATGACCATAAAACCATGGTGGTTTTTAGTGATGACATGGATAGAGCTTTAGCCTCATTTGTTATTGCTAATGGAGCTGCCAGTATGGGTAAAAAAGTGACTATGTTCTTTACGTTTTGGGGATTAAATGTGATTAAAGATGTGAATCGACCAAGAGTGAAAAAGGATATGATGGGCAATATGTTTGATAAGATGATGCCAGGTCATGCCGGAAAGCTAAAGCTTTCGAATATGAACATGGGTGGTATGGGACGTAGAATGATGAAACTGCGTATGAAAGATAAGAACGTAGATGCCCTTGAAACGATGATTCAACAAGCTAAAGAGAGTGGTATTAATATGATTGCTTGTCAGATGAGCATGGATATAATGGGTGTTCAAAAAGAAGAATTGATTGAAGGTGTAAATATTGGAGGTGTGGCAAATTATCTTGAAGAAGCTGAACAATCAAACTTAAATTTATTCATATAATAAGTTTTTGATACACCATTAGTTATGTAATTATTGAAATTGTTTTTTAATTGCTTATGTGTTTTTAAAGTGTAATATATTCAATCAGTAATATTTAAAAGAATGGCTCTATTATGGGTCATTCTTTTTTTATGCTTAAAAGTAAAGTGTTTACGTACCTGAGAATTTTACAATAACCTTGATAGTATTTTGTGAAAAAGTATTAGATAAAAATGAAATTTTGGGATGTTAATGATCAATAAATGCATATAAATAATTATGTATCTAATTGTTTTATAGATAAATAATATAATTTATTGTTAAATAATTAGTATTATTGTTTTTGCAAATTGATGCTCATTGTGCTCGATTTGACAGTAGAAAGAATAAAAGTTTTTATAAAACAGTTGTCTATAAATGATTATATGACTTATCAATTAGAGTATATAAAGTATTTGCTAAAGCATAAATATACATTTCGAATTAGCAGGGGTGCTCGTAATGAAACGCCCACCATGCTAATTATGCTCACATTTAATGGTGTGTCAGGTTTTGGAGAGGCATCAATGCCTCCTCTTTATGGAGAGTCTCATGAAACAGCTGTTCGTTTTTTGAAAAAGCTAGACCTGAGTTCTTTTAATAATCCATTTGATATTGAAGGAATCATGTCTTATGTAGATCAAATAGATAATCACAATACTGCAATTAAATGTGCTATTGATATGGCTCTGCATGATATAGCATCTAAACTACAAGAAATTCCATGCTATGAGTATTTAGGTTTAAAAAGTTGTAATCATATAAATACCTCTAAAACTATTGGCATTGATGAGCCTGAAATTGTTCAGGAGCGAGTTCTGCAAGCCGATCAGTTTAATGTGTTAAAGGTTAAATTAGGGACTGAAAATGATAAGCCAATAGTTGAAGCGATAAGAAAGGTGACTGACAAACCTTTATATGTAGATGCAAATCAGGGGTGGTTAAAGAAAGAACATGCTGTAGAAATGATTGATTGGTTAAGTGAACGTAATGTAGTTATGATTGAACAACCAATGCCAGTGGATTGTAAAAAGGAATTAAACTGGTTAAAAGGAAAAAGTAAGCTTCCTGTTATTGGAGACGAAAGCATCCAACGTTTAGTGGATGTTGAGCAGGCAGAACAGTTTTATCATGGGATAAATATTAAGTTGGTGAAATCAACAGGATTGCATGAAGCAATGAAAATGATTAATCTGGCCAAAAACAAACATCTTAAAATAATGATTGGATGTATGGCCGAAACATCTTGTTCTATATCTGCAGCCTTTAATTTATCTGCAGCAGCTGATTATGTTGATTTAGATGGAAACTTAGGGATTACTAATGATCCCTTTTCAGGAGTTAATATTTATAATGGACAATTGGTTAGAAATCAGGTGTCAGGGATAGGACTTGTTAATGCTAAAGAGCATTGGGATGCATTAAAAGCTAATTTGTAAATAGTAAAAAGTAATTTTAAAATAATATAATGCGTTTAAAACTAGCTCGATGTTTTTTTTATATATCAGTGATACTGATGGTATTATTAGTTGGTTGTAATCAGGAAAAAGTACAATCAATACCCATAGGTTCCATACTTGAAAGTTATTTTGATTCACTTGCCAGATATCAGGATTTCAACGGTGCATTTTTATATAAAGAAGCAGATAAGATCATCCTTGAAAAGGGATATGGTTATGCCAATTATTCAAAAGAATCACCTTTTAAAGTATCTACACAGATGGAAATTGCTTCGGTTTCGAAACAGTTTACTTCAATGGCTATAATGATACTTCGCGAAAAAGGTTTAGTTAATATCGATGATCCGGTGAATCTATATTTGGATAAACCTCTTCCTTATAAAACCATTACGGTACGACAACTTTTAACCCATACATCTGGTTTACCTAAATACGAAGATTATTTTTATACTCAATGGCCTGTTGATAAGCCATGCTATAATAAAGATATACTGAATTATTATCGGAAATATAATGTACCCTTATTATTTGTTCCGGGAACCGGTTTTAATTATAGTAATGGAGGGTATGTTATATTAGCTGAGATAGTTGAGCGTGTAAGTGGAAATACACTGGATTGTTTCTTGAATGAAAATATATTTGAACCCTATGGGATGAAAAATACAGGGTTTTATGATAGAAGTACTATTTTATCAAGAAAGGATTATGCCCCAGGATATTATTTTGATAATGAACGAAATAGAATGGTTTTGCCTGATTCTTTAAAAGGGAAAGAATATGTTTCTTATTTGAGTTACCGTCTTGGACCAGGTCGTATATCCTCAACAGTAGAAGATTTAGCAAAATGGGATAGTTTATTAAAGTCAGGTGCACTAATTAGTGATACCTCTTTGGTGCAGTTATATACTCCACAACCTATACCCGCAATAAAATCAAATTATGCTTTAGGTTGGCGAGTGAATATGGATTCTATTTCGGGATATCATATTTATCATACTGGTAGTTGGGCTGGTAATAAAACTTATATAGGACGTTTTGTACAATCTCCTTATAGCAATTATCAAAACCACACAACAGATATAATTAATGAAGCAAAAATAAATGATCAGACATTAATTATTTTTAATAATACACATTGGTCAAAAATGAAGGAAGCACGAAAATTTCTTGATAGTGTTATTATTAGTAATCGAAAGTTACATTTACAGTAAAAATTTAGTAATTCCTTTTATCTGCTCCCCACATTAATTTATTACGTAATGTAGCATAATAATTAATTCCTGGCAGATCGATGAGTTTAATTGAAAAAGGCGCTTTTTGAATATTTAATTCTAATGACTGGTCAAAAATTTCACTTCTGGAATCAAGTGTAGCTAAATAAGTGTCAGCACGCCCCTCAACTTTTAATGTGATATTTAAATGATTTGGTACTACCATAGGTCTGACAGTTAGGTTGTGTGGAGCAATGGGAGTAATCACATGACACTGTGATTTAGGATGAATAATTGGTCCACCAACACTAAGCGAATAGGCAGTTGATCCAATCGCAGTAGCTACTATCAGCCCGTCAGCCCAGTATGAGTTTAAAAACTGTCCATCTAAATACGTATGAATGTTAATCATAGAAGCAGAATCTCTCTTTTGAACAGCTAATTCATTCAAACCAATATTGAGATCTCCAAAAAGATTATTATCTGTTTTTAACTGTAAAAGTTCAACCTCATTAATTTTATAATTTCCTGAAAATATATGGTTTATAGCATTGTTAATATCCTCTTCTGAAATATCGGCTAAAAACCCTAAACGTCCGCTATTGATACCAACAATAGGAATATTGGAGTCTTTAACTAAAGTAATAGCTTGTAAAATAGTACCATCTCCTCCAATACTTAAAAATAAATCTACACCATTAAGCTCTTTGCTCGTCTCAAATATTTTGAATTCAAATGCTGCAATATCAAATTTTTGGAACAGGAAATCGTAAAAAGGCTTATAGATAATAATATCAGCCTGTTGATTTCTTAATTTTTTGAACAGACTAATGCAACTATCTGTAAATAAATCTGAAAATTGTTTGCCAAAAATTGCAATTCGCATAAAAGAGTTGTTAATGATTAAATCATTGATTTATATCTGCCAAAAGTAATCAGGTAAATTAGCGCTTCAAAATAAAATAATAAAAATCTACATGGCAAGGTTAAGGTGTATGTATAAACCTTTGAACCTCATGTTGTTGATGGCGTAATTTACAGATAAAACCTTATCGTAATAAGTTACTAAATCAACACCAATACCATAACTATATAAAAACGAGTTGCTTAATGAGTTACTAATATCAGGATTTTGTTTATGAACATAACCTGAATCAAAGAATGGTTTTATATATACAGCATAGTGAAGTTTAGAAAATTGGTTGAGATTAATAAAGTTAATATTTGTTGTTTGTGTAGGAATGAGTTCAAAAAGGATCTTGTTTTTTAGATAGCCATAGTTATCACTTTCAATTACATTATATTCATAACCATTTAAAAATTCTTTATAACCCAGTCCATTGCTAATTACAAAAGGATTGTAATTGTTTGTATTAGCGACCCCACCGAAGCTTACACCGTAATAAACTCGGTTCATAATTTTTCCATATTGCTGAAATATCAGTTTTAACGAAAAATTATTAATGTCATTATTAACTATACCTAATCCATTTCGAGCAATACTACCTTCAAACATATTTCCTTTTAGTGGATAGGTTTTGGAATCTCTTAAATCTAAATTGTATTTATATTCTAATGAAAGAAAGTTTAAAAAGTTTTGACCGTTAGATAGATAGTTCGGATTTAGCATGGCCAGGGTATCTTTAATATTGTAAGAATTATAGCCTAATGTAAGTTTATGTCTGTTTACAAAATCATGACGGTAATGTAAATATAATTCAGATGCCACTTGTTGTTGAATAAAAGAGTTACTGGTTTTAAAGTAAATAGCTTTATTGTCTAATATGCCATATGATACCTGATTTTGAGCAGCGTAGTTAAAGGATGTTCCCCATCCTATTTTATTATTTCTTTTTGCGGATGAGAATAAAATTTCAACTTCATTTAAATATCCAATTCGGAGTTTTAATTTCAAAATTTCGTTCATTCCTCTGAAGTTCTCCTGCTTCAGATAAATGCCGTAGTTCATTCTGCTCCAATCTCCATTATCCAGAAAGGCGCTGAAATTTCTGTCGGCATGTTCTAATAAAGGCAAAAACCAGGTGTACCAACGTTCATCAACTTTTATTTCAAAGTCAACTTCCTTATTATTCGTAAAAATGTAGTTAATGTATACAAAATTGAAAAGGGAAGTGTTGAGTAAATTTTGACGACTTTTACCAATCAGTTCAAAAAAATCTGATTTAGCAATTACATCTCCTTTTTTAAATAATAGTTCGTTTCGAATAATTCTTGATCTTGTTTTTTTATCGCCTGAAACCTTAACTGTTTTTATAAGAATAGAATCATTAACTACAGAAAGATCTGAAGTAGGATAGTTAGCAGAAAATGAATTTAGGCTATTAAAACAGCTTAAACATATAATAAATATCCAGAAAGTAATATATAAACCATTAGTTTTCAAGAGCTAACCTTTTTCACAAATTCACTATTCACTGTCTTAGAAAGGCAATCAATAGTGATTCATATTGAAGCAGTATCATCAATATTGAAAAACGTTAAATCTTGCAGTTCATAAAAACAGCCTAAACATCTAAATATCTTATTAATGCGTCGTAATTTTTCTTAACAACTTCGTCAACAGTGTTATGCTCTGAATAAGAGGCCGTCACTGTATAATCATATCTGTCAAAAGCCCTTAATACCGGACGTATATCTTCTCTGTTTAATTTAATCGTAATCTTCAATGGCGAATTAGCATCTGTTTGGTTCACATAAAAACTCAGTACTTTTGTATCTGCGTCTTCAATGATTTGAGCTATTTCTGAAATGGAATATTCATATGCAGGCATTTCAATCTCAATAATGCCTCCAGGTGTATGGGCTGCAATTAATTCAGCATAATTTTTTAATAAATCAGTTTGAGTTATCATTCCCAAATACTCTTTGTTTTCTGATAAAACAGGAATTACAGTAAGTTGTAATCTTGAGGCAATTTCAATTACCGTATAAATATGCTGATTAAAATATACATATGGCGATGATAGAGAAAGCTGATGATTACCAAGTGGTTCTTCAGGTTTATTTAGATCAAAAATATCGGTATCGGTAATTAAGCCTAAAAATTCCTTATTATTTACAATCGGTAAATGAGACACTCTAAATACTTCCATCCAATTAAGGGCATCTAACCCAGAATCAGAGGTTTTCAGTGCAGGAACTATATCTGATATCAAATCTTGTGCTAACATACAATGTGTTTCAAGAAATACTCTTAACTTTGCTGCGGGAGATACAACAATGTTCTCCCCATTTTTTTATTACGACTTTGCTTAAATTTAGTTGCATATAAGTAAACAATCAAGTAAATGATAAGTTTATTTTTATATTTTGGATTAAAGCGCAAAGAATATTGACTAAAATAAGGTTTTAATGACAAAACTGAGTGTAAATATTAATAAAGTGGCTACCCTTCGAAATTCAAGAGGTGGTGATATGCCAAATGTAGTTAAAGCAGCTGTTGATGTTCAGTTGTTTGGTGCAGAGGGGGTAACTGTGCATCCGCGTCCTGATGAAAGACATATTACTTATAAGGATGTATTAGATATTCAACCTGTTATTAAAACAGAATTTAATATTGAAGGTTATCCATCAAGAAACTTTATTGATTTGGTAAAAAAAGTGAGGCCTCATCAAGTAACTTTGGTTCCTGATCCACCAGAGGCTATTACATCTAATGCAGGGTGGGATACAATTAAAAACAAGTCCTTTTTACAAGAAACAATTGCAGAGTTTAGTGAAGCCGGAATTCGTACTTCTATTTTTATTGATACGGATTTAGATAATATTGCCAATGCTGCAGCAACTAATACTGATAGGGTTGAATTATATACTGAACCTTATGCTGCCATGTATGTAAAGGACAGAGAAAAAGCAATTGCTCCTTTTGTTGCAGCTGCTGAAATGGCTAAAAAAGTTGGATTGAAAATAAATGCTGGTCATGATTTGAGTCTTGAGAATCTTAAATTCTTTTCTGAAAGAATTCCTTTTCTTGCAGAAGTTTCAATAGGTCATGCATTAATATGTGATGCACTTTACATGGGACTTGAAAAAGCAGTACAACTCTACAAAGAACAACTTAAGAAATAAACTGTTGTGTATAAATGACGATGAAGTTGTTTAGCAAACATATTGGGCGAGGAGATAAAAACCTGATTATTATACATGGCCTTTACGGGTCTTCGGATAATTGGCTTACAGTTGCAAAATATCTTGAAGATATTTGTAATATTTATATTGTCGACCAAAGAAATCACGGACGTTCACCTCATTCTTCAGAAATGGATTATGAGGTGATGGCTGATGATTTATATCAATTTACAATTGATGAAGGTTTGGATTCTGCCATAATTATGGGGCATTCAATGGGTGGCAAAACAGCCATGCGGTTTGCCTTAAAATATCCGCAAAAAGTCCAAAAACTATTGATATTAGATATTGCTCCTAAATCGTATGATGGATTTAGTAATTATGCCAAGATTACGAACGATCATAAAAGCATAGTTGATGCTTTATTATCAGTAAATCCAAAGGAATTTTCTACAAGAAGTAGTATTGATAGGTTTTTGAAAGATAAAATTACCAATAACATGGTTCGTTCCTTTTTACTCAAAAATATTGGGAGGGCAGAGGATAAATCACTCTATTGGAAATTAAATATCAATGCTATATCTGAAAATTTGCATCATATAATGGGTGGATTTTCTGATTTAGAAGAGGATCAAAATTTTCCTGATTTAACTGAAGTTTATTTAATACGAGGAGCCAATTCTCCTTATGTTCAGGAGGAGGATATTCAGCAAGTTCGTAAACTATTTCCTTCTGCTCAGCTAACTACAATACCAGATGCCGGTCATTGGCTTCATGCCGAGCAAACCGAGTTGTTTGTAAAAACTGTACGTTACTTTCTGGAAGCATAATTTTTTATCTGAAAGGCAAAAATGAAAAAAGTCACTCCAAATATGAAGTGACTAATTAAGTATGATGGACTTTCCTATAGGTAAGAAAGACAAAAATTCTTTTTGATTTTATAATCCTTTTGTGTTGAACCAGAGCCATTCATATCATTGTTTCCTGACATTGGGCCACCCATTCCACCACCAGGGCCACCGCCCATACCTCCAGGAGGTGGGCCACCCATTCCGCCAGATGGAGGACCACTCATTTGGCTACCTTCCTGACCTTGCGGAGGTGTAGACATATCACCCATACTTCCACCTGTTAGTGAAATGCAACAACAAAAAGCTGCAGTGGTATCTGCAGATGATATCGTGTTTTTATAGAACGTTTTAAAAGGAATAACCATTTCATAAAATAGAATTCCTTCATCATTTTTATAATAAAGGGCATTAATACCATGAGATTTTGAAAAAGGAACCGGATTTTGTTCAGGATTTATTCCTTTGAACCCAGTTAAGCTAATTTCATTGGATGCAAATTGATTATTAAAGCTACCTTGGTTTGGTGGCGTTCCATTATTTGGCTGTGAATTACTAGCTCCCATTTCTGGCTTCTCTCCAAGATTCATTGAAGGACGTTCATCTGAATTTCCATCCATTCCCGGGGGACCCTGCATTACAGGATATGTTAAAGTAAAAGGATAGTTGTTACTATCAGCAAGTGTGTCCAATTGAATTTTTAATCCTCCGCTAACAATTTGCTGTATGGTACTTTCATCAACAGTTCTGGCTGCAAAATACAAATTTTCACCGTCGTTAGTGAATTCATAATTCAGCTTTAAATTTTTGTCATATTCTTTGAGTGGAATATCCCAATCATCTTCTGTTCCATCAATCTGTATCTTACTTTTTTGCCAGGATAATGACTGGTATACATGATTAGAACATGCAGTAAGAATAAGCAACATTGATGAAATAAAAATCGAATTTTTCATTTTAATCAAGTTTATTTGTATTTACAATGCAATGTTAACTTGATAAAATATCAATCTCAATCTTATTCGACAGATGGTGCTTTTTTATCGATGTTTGGTTCGTTATTATATTCTTAATATGCTGTTTTCCTGATATTTTATGTGCAAAGCGCAGCGTCTTGGGGATCTCCGTGGTTAATAATATTGGAGATGTACTTCTATGTTTCGTTTTCCTTTCTCCCTGTTCCTTAACTTATATCACCCTTTCAAAATAATCTTGCTCAATCAAGGGTTTTCCCATAAAGCGCAAGAGCAATTGAGCTGTAGCCAAAACATCCTTTTCGCAATAAATAGCAATTCTATCAATATCTTTTTCTTTGTAATAGACCTCTGCTACCTGACTGCCATCAATATCATCTTTTGGAGAAGGAATATTGAAAATAGTAGTTAATAAGTTGAGTGAAGTATAATGTTTGTAATCACCAAACTTCCATAAGTCAAGCGTATCAATAAATTTAATTTCCCAGGGTTTTTTGCCGGCAATATTTAAAGCCTGAGGTAGCTTTAGTCCGTTGATCAGCATTCGGCGTGCTATGTAAGGAAAATCAAACTCTTTGGCATTATGACCACAAAGATTGTGGTTGGGACTTTTTTCCATAAAATGATCCAGCATATCCGAAAACTCCAATAACAATTGTTTTTCATCATCGCCAGCAAAGCTTTTCACTTTAAAATGCATTTCGCCTTTTACATGGTGAATAATACCAGCAGAGATACATACTATTTTGCCAAATTCGGCATAAATACCGGCTCTTTGGTATATATCTTCGGGTGTTTCTTCGTCCTTTAAAAAATAGGCTGCTTTTTTATCCCACAAGCCTTGCAGAGCTTCACTTTGCTCAGTGTAGTTTTCGTATTGTGGAACGGTTTCAATATCAATGAAAAGAATATTTTCAGGAGCTAGTTGATCGAGCATAATTAATTGGTTAGGTTTAAATTCTGTTCAATATGTTGTTTTAATAAGTTGATGGCAACATTGTTATTTCCTCCTTGTGGCACAATTAAATCGGCGTATCTTTTAGTTGGCTCAATAAACTGAAGGTGACTTGGTTTTACGGTATCTTCGTAACGATCAAGAACTTGTTTTACATCACGACCTCTTTCAATAATATCGCGTAGGATCACTCTTGATAAGCGGTCATCAGCTTCTGCATCAACAAAAACCTTTAAATTCATAATGTCTCTTAAAGGTTTATTACCCAGAATAAGAATCCCTTCAACAATAACCACGTCTCTCGGTTTTATGGTTGTTGTTTCTTCACTTCTTGTGCAAGTCAGGTATGAATAGGAAGGCATTTCTATACTTTCGTTATTTTTTAACTTCTGCAGATGATCAATAAGTAGTTCCCATTCAATACTTTCAGGATGATCGAAGTTTAATTTTTTTCTTTCCTCAATAGGGATATTACTATTGTCTTTGTAATAGGAATCCTGAGGAAGAACAGTAACTTCGCCTTCAGGAAGTTGTTCAATAATTTTTCTAACAACAGTTGTTTTTCCGGAGCCTGTTCCTCCGGCAATACCAATTATTAACATGTGACCTGTTTATTTTTATATTTGTAAATATAAGAATTGATTATTTTATGAATGTAACATGAAGACAAGAAATTCTCTATAAGACGAATTAAATATATTATTTACAGTATAACCTTTAAAAAATAAGTAATGATTAAACACGTTGTATTATTTCAACTGCAAGAATTTTCTTCTGCAGAAGCTAAAACAGCAAAATTAGATGAAATTAAATCTGCACTTGAAGAGTTGCCTTCTAAGGTAAATGAGATCAAGAGTTTAAAAGTTGGATTAAATGCCAATCCTGAAGAGCAATATGATATTATTTTAGAAACTACCTTTAATAATCTGGAAGAACTTGATATTTATGCTAAACATCCTGATCATGTGGCTGTAGGTGGAATAATAAGAGCGGTATTAGAGAAAAGAGCATGTGTTGATTATGAAATTTAATCAGAAAAAATTTGTAATAATGACACTTGCTAAATATTCATTAGTTGTTTTATGCCTGGCTTTTGTAGGCTGTGCACCCAAAATTATTGAAGTTAAACCTGATAGCAGTAATATTGACTATGTAGGACGGATTAACTTTGAGGATGTTGATGAACCTGTTATTTATTGGAGTGGTACTTCCGTAACTGTTGGTTTTACCGGTAGTGATATAGCTGTTACCCTAAATGATGAAAAGGGATTAAATTATTTTAATGTGGTTATTGATCAGGATTCTGTTTATCCATTAAAATTAGAAAAGGGTGTTCATAAGTACAATCTGGCCGAAGGTCTGTCTGCAGAGAAACCTCATACTATCTCCCTGGTAAAAAGGAATGAGTGGAATACTGGTCAAACAGGATTTTTAGGATTTACTATTGCTGGAAAACTAAATGAATTACCTGAAAAAAATGGTAAACTTTTAGAGTTCTATGGTAATAGTATTACTGCCGGATATGCTATTGAAAATTTTACCGGAGAAGATAATCCGGATAGTACGTATACCAACAATTATGTGACTTATGCAGCTTTAACGGCTCGTCATTATAATGCAGATATACATTGTATTGTACGTTCAGGTATTGGTATTAATGTAAGTTGGAATCGGCCAATTATGCCGGAGATATGGGATCGGTTAAATCCTGTAGATTCATTGAGTAAATGGGATTTTACCAAGGTAACACCAAATATTGTAGTGGTTAACCTGATGCAAAATGATAAGTGGCTGGTAGATTTACCCGATAACGAAGAGTTTAAGTTTCGTTTTGGAGATACAAAGCCAGACTCAACATTTATTATAAATGCCTATGCTAATTTTGTAAAGGGCATCAGGAGTAAGTATCCTCAAACACCAATTATTTGTGCCTTAGGAAGTATGGATGCTACAGAAGAAGGATCTGTTTGGCCTGGTTATGTTGAATCAGCTGTTGCTCAGTTAAACGATTCAAATATTTATACACACTTTTTCCCTTTTATAGAAAAGGGTGGCCATCCCAGAGTGGATGATGATAAAAAGATGGCTAAAGGTTTGATTCAGTTTATTGATGAAAATATTAAGTGGTGATGTAGCTATTGTGATCTATTTTAAGATAGAGTAAAGAAAACACAAAAGGCTTTTTGGATATACCTACATTTATCCAGGAAGCCTTTTTAGTTTAGGAGTTGGTGTATTTTTCCAAAATCAATAGTGTGTTGATATTTGAGTATTATTGATTATTCAAATGAAGGCATAAGGTCTTTTAACCAATTATCAATTCTGCTATCTGTTAAATCACCATCATTATCTTCATCTAAAGCCAGGCCAACAAATTGATCATCAATTACAGCTGCTGACTCATCAAAGTCATAACCATCTATATTTACTTTACCTACAATTTGGCAATCTTTATCTTTGATCGCTTCATATATAGTACCCATTCCATCAACAAATGAATCAGAATAGGATTGAGCATCACCCAGACCAAACAAAGCAATGGTTTTTCCCTTTAAGTTTATTGCTGTCAATGTGGGTAAAAAGCTTTCCCAATCATCCTGCAAGTCACCAATACCCCATGTAGAGGTTCCTAAAATAATGCAATCAAAACTTTCTGCTTCAGACGCATTGGCGCTTGCCACATCAAATAATTGGACTTCAGTGTCAATTTTTGCAGCAATTTTTTTTGCTACAGCCTGTGTAGTTCCTCCAGTGGAACCATAAAATAGAGCGATTCGCTTCATGTATTTATTATTTACTTTTAATAGTATTTGCTTCTTTTGTTTTTTCTGATGTGGATGCTTTAGTATTCATCCAGCTTTCCTGAAGCAATGGAAATGCGCCCACCATTAATAATCTAACACCTTGTTGACTCTCTTGTAATTGTATTGTTTTGTCCATTTTAATTTGTGTTTTAAATTTTAATCAAAATTAGATACGCCAGCATTGTTCATCAATCCTTATTGTTAGTGATTTAATGTGCTATTTGTACTTTATGAGAAGTAGTATGAAAAATTAGAGGGTAGTCAAGTGTTAGTTAATCAGATGTTTGTGGGTTTTTACTCACTAAATGTAACTACTAATTTTTAATGATTAGCATATGTTTTTAAAGGAAATTTGGTTTTTAATAGGTTATTTATTGTTGTACAGCAGTTTTTTGCCAAATAGTTTTCATTACAAATAGGGATTGAAACATAGTGCTATAATGATTTGATTTGTAATGTTATTCATTCTAAAATATTAATGCCATGAGAATAGAAGCCAATTTTAATCAAGAGACAAAAGGAATGCAACATGATAATTCTGATAGAATGAGAATTAATATTGAAGATTATAAGAGTGCTGAAATGCAGATCTTAATGCATCATGTTTATGAATTTAAAAAAGGGTTGCGTAATTTGGTTTTGCACACAATGAATGGCAAAGAGAAAGGAATTACAGAAAATATGTTAACCCGAAAAGGTATTGCTTATTATATGCAACAATTAAATTCAGGAAAGATTAATGTATTTTTTGGCGATAGTAAATGTGTAAACATTATTGAATCATTCGGGCATAAAACACTTAATGATTTTACCGATGAGGAAGATTTTATTTTGGGCACAATGCTAGGATATGATCGCATGCAACAATGTGAACGTTATATGAAAAGAAAAAATGAACAAGCCAATTCATTGTTGCAAATGTGTAAAGCTGTAGGTTCTTAAATTGATATAGGTTATTAAGATTTTTTTTGCTTGTCACAAAACCTGCTCGTTTATTTTTTGTTATCCCTGATAATATTTAAATACCTACAAACTCGAGCAGGTTTTTTTATTCTATTATATTTTCGTTTTTATTTACAGTATTCAATTTTCTCTTCCGGGTAATCGATTATCAATATCATATTTTCAGCTTTATTATTCATTGTTTTTACAAATTATTGATGAAGACAATCTTTTCATGCTATCGCAGAATAAATAGATTTTCCATCCTTTATTAATTTTTCCATTTTCGTTACATCATGTGCTTCCTTATTTCAGGGGCATATCATTATGTAATAATCTGCAATTTTAGGAAAGGGATGTTAGGTATGAAATCATTTAAATTATTAGGCATATTAATTCTTGCATTAAGTCAACAAATTACTTCGTTAAGTGCACAAGGAGTTAAATTCTATAGTCAATTAAATTATTATACAACAGAGAAATTGGTCTCTATTCATTTTGATTTTGAGCTTGAAGAAATTCCTTTTCAGCGTATTGATATTCTGGATGGAAAGGAGCAATTACTTGCTTCAGGTTCTGTTGTAGATCAGGAACTCGAATTATCATTTCCTTTGGAAAAAATATCGTTGGGCAGTAACAGGTTAAAAATTCAGCTTAAAGCTAATGAATTGATAAAGGATACTTCTATTGTAGTTACTAAACTAAAACCTACAGCCAATGAAGTAAAAATAAACCAGGAAACAGGTGGATTAATCGTTGATGATTTACCATTTTTCCCATTTGGTTTTTACTGTGGAAGGGTAGGAGATCTTCCGGAACAGGAAGTGGCTGGAGGATTTAACCTGATAGGTCCTTATCAGGGAAATTTACCGGAAGGATTACCCGAGCGTAAAGCTTATATGGATCGTTGTGCTGAATTGGGTGTAAAGGTTCAGTATGGAGTAAACGGATTAATAGGAGCAGGACATAATGGTTCAAAAGTAGAGATGTCTCAGGAGGATAGGTTTGAGATTCTTAAAAATGAAGTGATGGAATTTAAAGATCATCCGGCTCTTTTATCTTGGTACATCAATGATGAACCTGCAGGACAAGGGAGGCCCTCCGAGTTAATGGAGCAAACCTATGATATCATTCACCAGCTGGATCCATATCATCCTATTTCCATGGTGTTTATGATGCCCTCCAAGGCAGTTAAATATAACAAAGGGATGGATATTGCCATGACAGATCCATATCCAATACCAAAATCAGTTACTGAAGTTCAGGGGTATGTTAGCGACCTGAATACAACTTTTCAACACGATAAATCAATATGGATGGTGCCCCAGGCTTTTGGAGGTCAGGAGATGTGGCCACGTGAACCTACTCCCAAAGAAATTAGGGTAATGACCTACTTGGGATTGATTGAAGGTATTCAGGGTGTGCAGTATTTTATTCATCCGGGATTAAACTTAAATCCACAATCAGTTGCAGCTTGGTCGGAATGTAGAAATATGGCTGCTGAGTTTCAGCAGATGACGCCTTTTATTTTAGATTATTCAGATGTGAAGAGGTTGACCTCAAGTAATGAAAATATTCTGGTTAAGCAATTTACATATAAAGGAGACCAACTTATCGTTGCAGTGAATACAGCAAATATGCCATTGCATTATCGTATTCAAGCAAATATATCCGAAGGGAAAAATGCAGAACTATGGTTTGAAAATCGGGAGGTAAAATCTAAGGATGGTGAAATATCTGATATGATAGATGCACTATCTAACCGTGTTTATCTAATCCGAAAAGATACTTCGGTACTCGATGACAATAAAGGTAATTTAATCTACAATGGCAGTTTTGAGAGGGTGGAAACACCAGGACTTTCTTCCGGGCATCACATGTACTTTGCCGATGATAAAAAAGGCGATTTTGGGGCCACCGTATTTAATGATAGCCGCACTTCAAAAGAAGGATTATTTAGTTTAAGGATGGTGACGCCTGAAAATAAGGCCGGGAAAAAGGTTTTGTTTACACCGGTTGCTATTACTAAAGGTGTTACTTATCGCTTCTCTATTTGGGCAAAGGCAAAAAAACAAAAAGATATGCCTTCGTTTAATGTGGGAATAAAAGCCCTAAAAAAGAATCAGTCGTTTACTTTAACTCCGGAGTGGCAAGAATATTCGTTTTTGGTTCAATCAGATTCATCATCTACCAATACTATTATTGAGCTTGATTTAACAGATAAGGGAACAGCGTGGTTTGATGGAATTAGTTTGAGTCAGGAGCCATTTATAAGCTACGAAATAAATGGAGCGGATAATACTGCTTTAGTACAAATTGAAACTTCAATTCCGGAAACAACTATCAAATATGCGTTTGAAGGCAAATCTGGAGTAAAGAATTATAAGAAACCATTTAAGGTAGATAAATCAATAACTATCAATGCAAAGGTTTATCAAAAGGGGAAATTAATTGCTGAAAGTGCCTTATTTATTCCCATAAATAAAGCGTTGAATAAGGATGTGTTGTTTGAAACAGAGTTAAACCCTTCATATATAAGCAATGGTGCTTCATCCCTTACGGATGGTATTATGGGATCAACGGTTTTTAAGGATGGTAAATGGCTGGGATTTACAGCAACAGATGTTTCTTTTAATATTGATCTGGGTAAGCAAACCAATATCAATAGCATAATACCTCATTTTTTAAGCGATGCCAATAGTGGTGTGTTTTTGCCTAAAGAAATTGCAGTTGAGGTATCGGATGATGGGATTAATTATACAGAAATAGAAGAATATATTAATCATTCCGTTTCAAAAAGGGGCGAACCTTATCTGGTTCCAATGGTAATAGAATGCAATAAAGAAGCACGTTTTGTAAAACTGAAAATAAAAACCTTTGGTAAAATACCTGAAGGATATCTTTTTAAAGGAACTGATTCATGGTTGTTTATAGATGAGGTTCTGATTCAGTAATATAGCTAATTCATATCACACATAGTTAGATTACCGAAGTAACAGGCATTGAATACAATGTTTTTACTTCGGTTTTTTTATGATGATTAATGGAGTTTGAGATAAAATTTCAATAGAACTTTGGTTCATAACTTAACAATTTTATCAAAAAAAATTATGATGATACAAAGTCTCTATTATTTTGGTTAATAGATTGTGATTTAGTTGTTTAAAGTGTTTGGTGTGATTTGGCTTAAAATCAATGTCATAAAAATGTAGTTGTTAATACGGTATCAATTCGTCATTTTGTACTTAGTTATTCGTTGAATCTTAATTTTTATAAGCGCTCTGAATCCAAAATTTTATGTCGAACTCAGGATATAACCAATAAATACTATGTCAACTACTTTAATAACCATTTCTGTTTTTATAATTATACTGTTATTTCTTTATTATGTGCCATTTTTATTATGGTTAGCATCTAAGTCTTCCGGATTAAAATTCGGACTTCTGGAATTAATATTTATGCGCTTGAGAAATATTCCTCCGGCACTCATCGTGAAATCTTTAATTGCAGCAAATGAAGAAGGACTATCGGGTATTGATAAAAATATTTTGGAGGCTCATTATCTTGCAGGAGGAAATGTAACTAATGTTATTCAAGGATTGATAGCTGCCAAAAAGACTGGGCTACATCTGACTGTAGAAAAGGCTTGTAAAGCAGACTTATCAGGAATAGATTTAATAGAAGCGACTGAAGCTGTTGCCCAAAAGCGTAATTCCGGTAAAAAATAGGACGGATAGCATTTCCTGTATATTTTGAGCGAACAATACAAAAACAAGCTTGTTTTGTTTCAGTATTAATTGAAGATATGAGTAAAATACTAGTTATAAATGGGAATCCTGATCCGGAAAGTTTATCAGGAGCTATGGCAGAGGCATATAAAAATGGGGTTGAAAAGACAGGTGGTACATGTCGGGTTATCCATTTGCATGCGTTGAAATTTGATCCTGTGTTGCATTATGGTTTTAGGAAGAAGATGATAATGGAACCTGATTTGGAGATGGCACAGCAAGCGATCAGGGATTGTGCCCACCTGGTTTTTATCTATCCGGTATGGTGGGGTACTTATCCTGCGCTATTAAAAGGATTTATCGACAGGGCTTTTATGCCTGGTTTTGCTTTTAAGGGAATAGAGGATTCTGTGCATTGGATCAAACTTTTAAAAGGTAGGTCGGGGCGAATCATCGAATCAATGGATGCACCCATGTGGTTTTATGAAGATGTTTATAAGAGTCCTGCTAAAAATTCACTATCAATAGCGGTGATGAATTACTGTGGAATAAAGCCTGTGGATTATACCGTTTTCAGACCGGTAAAAGGATCTACACATGATGATAGACAAAACTGGATTCAGGAAGTTGAAGAATTAGGCGTGAAGGATTATCAGAATAACAGAATTTTTTAAACAAAAAACCGTCAGAATCAAAAAGATCCTGACGGAATGTTATGCAAACTGATACCAGTGTCCAATCTGTGTTTTGAATTATGATTCAAGTTAAGACATAAATATTAAAAAGTCCATTTTTTAGAGGTTAGAAACTAATAAAAAGATTTTTTATATGTATATGCCAAAAAATAGGGGTAAGCCTGATCTATTGTCATCAGAACATCTTTATTCTTATTAACGGTGTTCCTACCCCGGACAGTGAAATTTCAGACATTCAGGCGTAATAGTTTTTTCTTTTTGAGAATTGTTGAATAAAGATACCCTCTACTCCATCCTGTTTCTTATTAATTTCATTATACCCCTATAAAATAAGGTTCTTAATTAATTGTAAATAACTTCATTTATGAATGGTGAAGTATTTGACGTTTAAAGAAGTATATTCGTGAATTAAATAATAGATAACCTATATAAAAAAGTGCCTATATAATAATAAATGTTAGACCTAAGAAAACAAAGACTATATGGGAGAAAATGGCTAAGGATTTTGGCGGGACTTATAAATTAGGTAGACAAATAATCTGCTAAAATCCACCAATGATCATAAGGTAAATATGCATCAACATCATTAACAAAGTGTATAAAAACTTAATTCTAAAAATGATACATAGATTAATTAGACTTTCAATTTTACTGATTATTTTAAATTCTTGTGGTACACAGAGAATGAATAATACAAGTAAAGGATATTATGAATCGGGTGAATTACGATATGATTATTCAATAATTGAAGGTAAGCTTGAAGGAGTAACAAAAGAGTTCTACAAAAATGGAGACATCAAATTTAAATGGATCTATGCTGATGGCAAACTTAATGGCATTACTAAAGAATATCATCCCGATGGTAAAATTTCAAAGTGGACTTATAAATCTGATACTTTAATTAATGGCATAACCTATTTTTCAAGTGGTGAATTAGAAGAAGAATATAATTTTAAAAATGGATTAAGGGATGGTGAATCATATCGATATTATAAAACTGGTGAAGTTGATACAAGGTGGATTTATAATAATGGAAACCTTATTGCTGGAACCGGATATTATGAAACAGGAGAATTAAAATATAATTATAAATATGCAAACGGGGTTCCAGATGGTTTAACACTTGAGTATTTTAAAAATGGAAATATTTCAAGAGAATTATTATACAAAGAGGGCTTTTTAAATGGAGTTACAAAAGAGTTTGATGAAAGCGGGCATCTAAAATATGAATGGAATTATGTAGATAGCAAACTTAAAGGAACAACTATTGAATATGATGAGAATGGAAATATTAAAAATAAGTGGATTTATTAAGGGAATGTAAGCTGAACGCTGTCCGATGATTTTGTTTACTATTTTAAATTAACTTGTTTTTTCTTTGAACCAATTTCTAAACATCACTAGTCTGGTAATTATTGGGATGACCACTAACCAGTAGGTTTCAACATCAACTAGAATGGCCGGGGATTTTGGATATGATACTTATTTAATATCTGATGAAAACGCAACATTTAACGGAATAGGAATTAATGGAGAAAAATTCATAGCTGAAATTCATATGTGAAGTATTGTAAACCAAATCTTCATTTTAAGTTTATTAATGGATTTTATCGTTCTGATATTCTGCTTCTAAACATCTAATATAATTTCATTGAGAGGAGATATTGCTTTAAATTTATAGGAAAATATGTTTTTATAGATATTGAAATGTAATTAATAATTATTTTAACTATGGAAAATAACCCTGAGAATGGCAGTAAATGTCCTGTAACTGGAGCAACTGCAAAATCCACTGCCGGTGGAGGAACAAGAAACCGTGACTGGTGGCCAAATCAATTAAAATTAAATATTCTACGACAAAACTCTTCCTTATCAAACCCAATGGATAAAGAGTTTGATTACGCTACAGAGTTCAACAAACTCGATTACAAACAACTTAAACAAGATCTTCATACTTTAATGACGGATTCTAAGGATTGGTGGCCTGCTGATTTTGGGCATTATGGTCCGTTGTTTATTCGCATGGCATGGCATAGTGCTGGAACATACCGAACTGGAGATGGTCGTGGTGGTGGTGGAACAGGTCAACAACGTTTTGCGCCGTTAAACAGCTGGCCTGATAATGTAAGCCTGGATAAAGCACGAAGATTATTATGGCCTATAAAACAAAAATATGGGAAACAGATATCATGGGCTGATCTGATGATTCTTGCAGGAAACGTTGCCTTAGAATCAATGGGTTTTAAAACTTTTGGTTTTGCTGGTGGTCGTGTTGATGTTTGGGAACCTGAAGAAGACGTGTATTGGGGTAATGAATCAATCTGGCTGGATGACGATGATCGTAACCTTCCTGAAAGTGATGCGGACAGTCCCCTGGCTGCGGTACAAATGGGTCTTATATATGTAAACCCAGAAGGCCCGGGAGGAAATCCGGATCCTTTGGCAGCAGCTAAAGATATTCGTGCAAGTTTTGCCCGTATGGCAATGAATGATGAAGAAACCGTTGCTCTTATTGCCGGAGGTCATACTTTTGGTAAGTGTCATGGAGCAGGAGATGCTTCGCTTGTTGGACCTGAACCAGAAGCTGCACCTATTGAGGAGCAAGGATTGGGATGGAAAAACGCCTTTGGAACAGGAAAAGGTGACGACACTATTACCAGTGGACTTGAAGTTACATGGTCGCAAACCCCAACAAAATGGAGTTATTATTTTTTCAAAAACTTATTTGAGTTTGAATGGGAACTTACCAAAAGTCCTGCAGGTGCTCATCAATGGGTTGCTAAAGATACAGAAGGTCAGATGCCTTATGCACAAGATCCTGATAAAAAGCATCGTCCAACCATGCTGACTACAGACTTGTCGTTGCGCTTTGATCCTGCTTATGAAAAGATTTCAAGACGATTTTATGAACACCCTCTTGAATTTGCAGAGGCCTTTGCTCGTGCCTGGTTTAAACTTACACATCGTGATATGGGTCCTCGGGCACGCTATTTAGGCCCTGAAGTGCCAGATGAAGTATTAATTTGGCAAGATCCTATACCTGCAGTGGACCACAAACTGATCGATGATAAAGACACTGCCTTTTTAAAAGAAAAAGTATTAGCAACAGGGTTAAGTATTTCTGAGTTGGTTTCTGTGGCTTGGGCGTCAGCTTCAACATACAGAGGTTCAGATATGCGTGGCGGCGCCAATGGTGCCAGAATACAACTTTCACCTCAAAAAGATTGGGAAGTAAACAATCCAAAACAATTAAATAAAGTATTAAGTTCTCTTGAAAAAATTCAGGAAGCATTTAGTGAATCCGGTAAGAAAGTATCAATGGCTGATCTTATCGTACTTGCTGGTTGCGCAGGTGTTGAAAAAGCAGCTAAAAATGCCGGAGTAACTATTGACGTTCCATTTACACCCGGTCGTATGGATGCTACTCAGGAACAAACCGATGTGGAATCATTTGCTTTTCTGGAACCTATTGCTGATGGATTTAGAAATTACAAGAAGAGTAAATTTAAAGTCTCTGCTACAGAAATGTTAATTGATAAGGCTCAGCTTCTTACCCTGACTTCTCCTGAGTTAACGGTTTTAATTGGAGGTATGCGTGTTTTGAATACAAATTATGATGGATCAAAACATGGAGTATTTACAACACAGCCAGAAGTATTAACAAATGATTTCTTTGTTAATCTACTTGATATGAATACTGCATGGATGCCAAGTAAAGATAACAATGGATGTTATGATGGACGAGATCGCAACACAGGCGAAATAAAATGGACAGCAACAACCGTAGATTTGGTATTTGGATCTAATTCAGAGCTCAGGGCTTTGGCTGAGGTGTATGCAAGTTCAGATGCAACAGAGAAGTTTGTATGTGACTTTGTTACAGCATGGGATAAAGTTATGAATTTAGACAGATTTGAATTGAAATAGCCACTAACAAAACTTATTGAATCTCAACTATCTATTAAAAGTTAGATAGTTGAGATTATTCTATCATAAAAGAACCCCTGCACTTTGCCCTCCGGCCTATGCTACTAACCTTTTTCCATCCAACCATCATACTGCGGTAATCATATCTGTTAACTTTCCAATACTCTTCTAATGTACTAGATATACCTTTTACTCACAATTAGAATTATAAAAAATCCTTAACTTAACGACATTGTACGTACAGTGGTGTCGAGAGGTCCTCTGGTAGTCTTTTAGCCTATCGGCGATCTACTCCATTTTAGGGCGTTTTATTCATAATGTTGATAATATAAATCTCCTAAATAATCATGAAAGCCCCATCCAATTTCACCTGTATCAGTCACTATTTTATATGCTCTGTTCTCAAATTTATCCAGAAGTCCGTTTTTGTCAATTATTTCTAAAGCATTAGAATAAGTATTTTCAATACTTGTATAGAAATTCTCATCAATATCACCGTATTCGTTTGTGAATTCAATTCCGTTTTCTACAAAATGCAATAATAAATCAGCTAAATTCTCCGCTGATGTCCCAAGCTTTTTAAAATCGTTAATTGCTTTTCTTGAAATCGAAAGTTTTAATTGATATCCTCTTTTTGGGAAAAATCCTTCTGTAACTTTTTCTTTGTATTGTTCGAGAAGTTTCTTTTCATCAGGATTTATGTAAAAATCAAAATATTCTTTTACAGGTTTATATTTCTTATAAAGTTCAGAAATATGTTTTATCAATTCCTCTTTATCAAGCTTATTTAATTCGGTTTTTACTTCTCTTAATCCCATAAATTATTTTCTATAAGTTATTTCCTCAAAACACTCAATTAAACTTTTTAATCCAACCAATATTACACCTCGTGATTCATTTTTAATATTTAAAAGTGCTATTTTCTGATTGAATTGAAAAATAACTCCTGTAAATAATGCCTTTGACTTTAAATTTTTTAAATCAGCAGAAATAACTTCCAGTTTTGAATTTTCGCTCTGTTCTCCTTCAAAGTATTTGAGCATATAATCATTTCTTTGTTGAATCCTCATAAACTGAGTCTCTGTAATCTTTGCGATTTCTGTTTGAGGATGCTTTTTAAAGAACTCCCAAATTAGAAAGATAATTTTTATTATTTCTTCTAACTCAAGAGGTTTCAAATCAAAACGATAACCAAGAATTAACGAAATCAGGAAAGGTTGTTTTTACGATATTTTATCAGATTCTTCATCAACATATTTTTCATCTATTAACTCAATTTTTTTAATTAATTGACCAATCCTTAAGCTTTCTTCTTTATCCTCTTTTGATATAATCATTTTATAACTCTCTAATGTTTGGTGGACGTTCGTTCAAATGCCCTACAACGACTCGAATATGCGTAGTGCGTGATTTCAAGGCACTCCACCATCAAACCATGATGTTGCTTATTAAATATTCTTAACCAAAACAGCCCACATTACGTGTTACGTATATTTATTGTGTGTGCCCTGCATGAGCAGCAGTGCACCCACACCCGAAGTTCTTGAAAAAAAGTTTAAAAATACAAATCTTTTGCAATAAACATCGGTTGTGGGTATAATTTTTATCCATAGGGTGCAAGTCCCGAGTGGACGGAGGTAACGCTTCGAACCATTAGCAAGTGACGCTTTTTCCGAATGGAAAAATGCAGTGGTTACCGGTGACGGTAGCAGTGAAGGAAGTCAAATCGCATGTCGCTTAGCTTTAGCGATGGCACACGGCATACTCCGGTACTGACGGACAGAATTGGAGCCATGCGGAAATCATGAATACCACGCTAAAACAGGAGGACTCACAGAAAAGTGAAGGGCTGAACATTTGGGAGATAGAAATTTGTCTGGGAGGTCTAAACTTTGAGTTTACTAGCCCTTTCTTAAAGTATTGAAAAGCCGTAGGTGGTGAAAAGAGCAAATACGGTATACCAAGTGAACTGCTGTATACGAGACCCGTACGTACAGTGGTGTAAGAGGTGCATCAGTGGGCTATTGGCTCACTGGCCATCTACTCGATTGGAGCCTTTGCTTTCTATTCTTCTTGCTTTATAGAACTTACTGTCATCAATAAAAAATCTAATGCTTTTCTATAGTCTAAATCTTCGTATTCTAGCCCTATTTTCTTGATATTTTTATAATAGGCATCCAAATTCTTATAATAATTCTTTTCCAATTGAATTGAGTTTGCTTTCTCTCCCAATTTTCCAAGCAAGAACCATTTTTCAATTAGTCTAGCTGTTCTACCATTTCCATCTTGAAATGGATGTATTTTTACAAATACTAAATGTATTAATG
The DNA here is from genome assembly GCA_963665705.1 of uncultured Saccharicrinis sp. GTDB lineage: Bacteria > Bacteroidota > Bacteroidia > Bacteroidales > Marinilabiliaceae > Saccharicrinis. Next base: position 5,243,160 of record OY762448.1, on the reverse strand, counting down.
ATGCATAATAAAATATCTCATATGAATTTAAATCTTTTTCTTGCAGCAATTCTATATCATAAAATAATTTTTCTAATTCACTTTTTACACTGTTGGGACTAGCGGCTACATATTCTATTTGGTCATTACTATTTATGACAAACATTGGATTTGTTCTAATAAAACCTTGCTGATCTCTTGGTAATAAATTTGAACTTAAAATTGAATGTGCTTTTTTTACATTGTCAAATGTCAAATTATTTGTTTCAATAAAGTCATATGCAGAATATAAATCGTCAGCTTTCTTTGTATAGTCTGCCTGAAATTTAACATTCATAAATCGATGTTTGAAATAACTATCAAAATCGATGTCTTCACCCTCTATCTTTGAAGAATATACAGATGATACAGATTTATAAAACTGAAAATAATCTACTGGCAATTCCACCTTTGGAATAGCTTCTAATTTTTGTGTCGGTGATTCTTTTACAGTCATCGTAAATTCCACCAATAATTCAGAAGTCAATATCTTAAAACTCATAATCTCTATTTTCTTTTTCAAAGATAGTCGAATTGTCTGTTTTAATTTTGGTATTGGGTATTTTTTTGTTCGTTAAGATACATAGTTTACAAAAGTTATAGATTAGACTTTACACTAAATTTGTTTCTAACCTTACTGATTGTTCTTTAGTTCTTAATTCATTTTGATTAAAATATCCTAAAAATACATTCCTATAAAATACTCTCCAAATACCATTTCCCATTTCTAATGCACCAACATATTTCCCTTGCAACGATGCAGATAAATAAACCCAATTATATGCCCCCCATCTCATTGAGCCATTTTGGGTTACTTTCAACACTTTCATATCTGAGTCATAATCAAAGTTAGGTATTTTCTCTGGAAAGGGACGAGCTGAAAAATCGCGTACTGAAGCTGGTGTTTCAAGATCCAGTGCTTCATGTGGTCGTACATGATTATATTCCTTTACAAATCTGTTTAATCGCCTTTGTTGGGCTTTTAAATCATATGCAGCTGGTTTAGTACAAGCTGCCTTTAAATCCCTGTGCATTCGCTCGTGTCTACCGTTTTGCTCCGGATGTGCTGGATCTGAGAAAACAGGCATTATCCCTAGCTCGATAAACCAATAAGAAAGCCTGGTAAAGCGTTGTATTGCAGCTACTGATCCGAACGGACTTCCATTGTCTGTATGTATTTGCTTTGGTATGCCATATTTTCTAAAAACACGCGTAAACTCAGCCTTGGCAGATTGTAAGTTCTCCTTATAATGTCCTTTTGCGGTGAAAACAAACCTGCTTTTAGAGTCAGCTATTGTCAATGGATGACAATACTTTTTATTGCCCATTAAAAACTTCCCTTTATAATCCGCACTCCAAACCTCATTACACTCTTTGGGATCAAAAATAGGTTGAATCGGCTTTACTCTTCTTAGTCGTTTTTGAGGGCTAACTAAACCGTGCTTTTTCAGAATATTATGTACTGTCAAAACTGTTGGAATATCTTCATCCGGATAATCTTTATACAATAATTTCCAAATCTTCTTTGCTCCCCATAGTTTATGATTTTCTTTCAATTCAAGTATCTTATTCACCACTTTCTCTTTGGTAGAATTGGGATGTATACTTCTGGGTTTTCTTGATAACTCTCGCAGTCCTTCATAACCTTCTTGCTCAAATCTGGCAATGATCTTATAAGCTGTTGGACGTGAAATTCCAAAGCTTTTACAAAGCTCTGTAATGGTATAATTTCCAGTTCTCCATTCACAAATAAATTCAATTTTCTGTTCCATAATCGTCTGGTCTTTCCAAGGCATGGTAATTTGATTTTAAGTTCAAATTACAATTTAAAAAGTGTAAACGATGTTTATATAACTTTTGTAAACTATGTATCTTAACGAACATTTAATAAATACCTAAAAGATACCTATTGATAAAATGAAAAAAATTCTGTTATCCATTTGTTGTGTATTTTTAATGCTTAAAGTTTCATTTTGTCAATCTTTAGAAAAGGTTATTGGAAAAAAAACTATTGAAAATTACCAGAATTATTTAATTGTAAATCCTGAAACCCCATTTCTTATAACAATTACAGATTCATTAAGACAAATGTGGGACAGGGAAAATATTAAAATTTACCATTGCTTCTGTTATTGTAATTGCTTAGAAATAATAGTGAATTCTAAAGATAAAATCTATTTAGAAGGAAAACTATTAGGAATAAATCAGTTACAAGACTCATTAGAATATTCATTTAGAAATCCTGATTGGCATCAAGATTTACCAGAGATTGAAACAATTATAACAAAGGATTTTGGACCTGTTAACCGTTCAAAAGGAATTATTGATATAATTACAAAAAATATAGATAGTGCTTCTTATTCAAGAATAATTGAAGATGCAAAACAAGTATTCTTAACTGAAAGACAATTTTTTGCAAAACTTATTTATGCAAAGAATTACGAAGACTTGAGTAAAGAAATAAAAAGTGAGATTGATACATTATTTCCATTTAGAATAAGATTTGAACGTTACATTCCTGAAAAATTGAGATTGCCAAATCCACCAAGACCAAAAATTAGTGAAACAGAAGGATTTCAATTAGATGAAGATAAAATTAATGATATTGATGAATAGAAACGCGCTATAACACAGCATAAATCCAACGGTGGGTTGGTATAGTTTTGGTCGGGTGGATTGTTGTTTGATTTCTTAGTCCTGGCGGACACGAAATCTGCCCAAAAATCCACCGCTGGTTTTATGCTAAACGTTATCACCCAACCTTAAATATTTTTGGGTTCTTTTTGGGAGGAATTTTTGAGTAGGTAGGGTATTGAATCAATTTGCGCCACGCACGGCCAACACACGGCAAAAATTAATAAGTAGAGTAGGTTCTTTGGTAATTTCGGTTGGGTTCATGTTTTGGGGTTTAATTAGTTTCTGCAGGTTGTTCTGGTTTTAAACTTTGGGTGTTTTGTTTTGGTGTTGTTTGGTTAAAGCTAGCAGGCTAGTTTGGTATGGTTGGTTTTTATGCTTTGCAAAAGTTTGGTGGTTTACGTTCTATTTGCAGCCATCTTCCTGTCTCTCGATCGCAAATTTGGGTAACGGTTTGGAAGTTTCAACTCATGCATGAAATTTAGGTGAGATACCCTCAAAAATGGTCCGTGCTGGTTTTCTAGCTGTATTTTGACAGTGATTTTTGTTTGTTGTAATTTGGAGATGCGGTTGTTTGTAGTTGTTTTATAAAAGTTTAGGGAGTTGGTTGGTTCTCTTGTTCAACAAAAAGGCAGGGTGTAACAAGGCAAAAAAGCCATGTGTAAATTCCGTTATTTGAAATTAAGTATATAATATATAAGTTTGGTGAGGCTAAATAGACGAAGCAGTGCTTTGGATACACACGTCTCTTTTGCCAAACGTTGGGTTTCATGCCGTCATAGACAAGGAATTCTTCAAGAATTGAAAAATTATAAATAATTTACAGCTTGGTGTATAAATTGATTTGCAAGGCGGCAATAATAAACGTAAAACTCTAGACTGATTTGCATTGCGTAGCAGGATTTAATGATTTGCAGCTTGGTGTATAGATTGATTTGCAAGACGGAAATAATAAACGTAAAACTGTAGACTGATTTGCAGCTTGCAGCAGGATTTAAAGATTTACAGCTTGGTTAATAGAACTATACAAATAGAAAAAAAGCACGAAAATCCAACACGGCATCATAAACCATGCGGGGTGCACTGATTCGCGCGGTTGAGGTGATTTCAATAAGTCCGCCCAATGCTTTTAAAGAAACTATTTATTGTTAAATTTAGTCCCTGTAAAAGCATTGGGCTCAGTGCAGTGCAAGAAAGGGCGTACTATTTTAATCCCCGCACGGTTCATATGCCCAATCCGTTGGGTTTCATGCCATCGTTCCAGACCAAAAACAGACTTTCAAATAGAAACAAATAAAATTTTTACTGCTGTGGAAATTGACATTCTTGCTTTTAGGGCATGTGTTGGAATCCCACATCATGCAAGGAGTTGACTCAGAAAATAACTATATTTGTAGGTAAACTATTTTTGAGATGAGAGTAACAGAAAGGAAATATTTTAAAGCTTATTTAGAATCAACTGGTAAAGAAATTACATCTTTAATTGAAGGATTTGATTTTTCAGAAGATAAAGGTGGATTTGAATATTTAACTAAATCATCAGCTGTTTATTCGTCTAATATTGAGGGAAATAGTATTGACTTGAATTCATATATGAATTATGAGTTGAATAAAGATAAATTCAAAGTTGGCAAGGAGATAGAGGAAATTGAAGATTTGATTGAAGCTTATGAATTTGCACAAAATAATAGTTTAACTGAATCCAATTTACTTCAATGTCACAAGATATTTTCAGAGACCTTATTAATAAAAAGTAAAAGAGGTAAATATCGTATTGAGCAAGTCGGTGTTTTCGGAAAGACTGGATTAGCATATATGGCTGTAGAACCAGATTTTGTTGAGAAAGAGATGAAGATGTTTTTTGCAGATATTGAAGAATTAATATCACAAGAATTAACAAAAGAAGAGGTTTTCTATTTTGCATCATTAATTCATTTGAGATTTGCTCATATTCATCCATTTCGAGATGGTAATGGACGTGCTGCAAGATTATTAGAGAAGTGGTTTATTACAGAAAAATTAGGACGTGATTTCTGGAAGATTCCATCTGAGGAGAATTATAAAGTAAATCAGGCAAAGTATTACGAGACAATAAATTTAGGGGTGAATTTCTATGAATTAAACTATGATAGGTGTTTAGGATTTTTGGAGATGTTGCCGAAGTGTCTCAAATAGAAAAAAGCACGAAAACCCAACACGGCATCATAAACCATGCGGGGCGTTGTGATTCGCGAGGGTATGGTGATTTCAATTTGTACGCCCAATGCTTTTAAAGCAACTATTTATTGTTAAATTTAGTCCCTGTAAAAGCATTGGGCTCAGTGCGATGAAAGAAAGGGCGTACTATTTTAATCCCCGCACGGTTCATATGTCCAATCCGTTAAGCACAATAATATGCATCAATGAGAAAACCAAGAATATTTATAGGATCTTCAGTTGAAGGTCTTGATATTGCGTACGCAATTCAAGAAAATATTGACCACGAATCAGAAACAACAGTCTGGTCTCAAGGTATATTTGAATTAACTAATAGTGCTTTAGACGATTTATTAAGTACTCTAACAAAAACTGATATCGGCGTATTTATTTTCACTCCTGATGATATTACGAAAATTAGAAATAATACTGTCAAAACAACAAGAGATAATGTTATTTTTGAGCTTGGCTCATTCCTAGGATTTTTAGGAAAAAAGAGAGTTGCTTTTGTCATGCCCAAAGGAACAAAGAACTTTCATTTACCAACTGATTTAGCAGGGATAACACCAGGTTACTATAACGCGAATAGAAATGATAGTAATTTACAAGCTGCACTTGGTCCATTCTGTAACCAACTACGAAAAAAAATTCAGAACACTTCAATATTAGACCTTGCAAATTTTATCAATGACAGAGAAGAAATAAAAAGAATTGTAACATTTAAGCCTACTAATTGGGAATTCTTATTAACAAAAGAATTGCTGAGAGGAGAAATAGAAAAATTACATTCTGCAATAAGAGAGGTAAAATATGAATTATATATTTCAAAAGCTCAAAACATATCAAATGAAGACTTCATAAATATTCTTTCAGAAAGAGGTGATACATTTGTCCAATTAGTAAAAGCTTTCAGTAATAATTATAAGTTTTTAGTAAACATTAGTTGGGGCGAACCAGGAAAATCTGGAAATGAGAATCTGATCAAAGAAGCAACATTAAGAATGGTATCTTTTGGCTTTAAAGCATTAGAAATTGAAAAAGAAATAAAAGGGTATCTAATTTCAGACAAATTATCTGAATTAAAAGAGTTTTCAAGAGACTGGTATATCCCTATTACTGATGCCATAATAGGTTTTTATGAAAAATTAGAGTTTTATTTTCATGAGAATAACCTACCCAACGAACCTTTGGATTTTAACATCAAAATGGAAACACCTCCTAATGTTTTGACAATGACCGAAAAAATATCAGAATACAATAATAGGTTACCATCTATTGGATAAATTACAGTGCTTAACACGCTAGTATAAAGCATATGGAGTCAGCTATTTTAGGGGGTTGAGTGGGGCGATTGAACACCGCCAAATCTTTGATTTGGCTTTAATTATGAAAAGATAAAAACAAATAAAAGCTTTGGCTCTGTGGCGTTTTGAAAGTATTGCTCGTTCAATCTCCATACGCTTCATCCAGCAAACGTTGGGCACCATAAAGAAAATTCTGCAAAATAGAGACATAATGATTAAAATATTTTTCCCACTAATTTTCATTTTCGGAATAATTAGCTGTAAATCATCAATTGAATCAATAGATTTTATGGGACAAACTTGTCCTGATTCAATACCTCTAATTTTTGCCCCAGATATAGTTTCTATTAAAGGCAGACTTGAACATGGTTTGTCTTTTTCACCTGATATGAGGGAATTAGCCTTTGGAATATTAAACAAAGAAAATTTTAGTGGAAAAATATATTATTCAAAAAAGGAGGATAATTGTTGGACTGAGCCGATGGTTTTTGAACCCCTAAAAAATGAATGTGTATATCTTCCCTTATTTTTCACCAGATGGGAAATCCTTACTTTATGCTCAAAGTAAACCTGATATAGATAACGGATATACTGATATCTGGATGATTGAAAAGATAAATGATGATTGGCGTTTTCCTAAAATATTACCATCTCCATTAAGTTCAACAAGCAGGGAAGCTAACGCTTCTATGACAAATGATGGAACAATTTACTTTTCTTCTAATAGAAACTGTGAGGGAAAAGAAGATTGCCACACTGCTGATTTATTTTATTCAAAATTAGTGGATAATGAGTATCAAAATGCGAATGTGATTTCAAAGTTTATTTCACCGAATGATGAGGAAAGTGTTTTCATTTCCCCAAAGGAAGATTACATTATTTTTTGTAGGTATACAGATAATGAAACTTGGATGGATTTATATATAAGTTATCGTGATATTAATAATAACTGGATTGAACCTCGCATCATTGATTCGACAATAAACTCAAAAGATTGGGACAGACGGCCATTCGTAAGTATTGACAATAGATATTTATTTTTTACTCGATTGCAAATTGGAGAAAATGGATTGAACGAATCAGATATCTACTGGGTTAATACTTCAAAACTGTTTAAGCCTTTTGTATATAATGCGCTTTCTGACACAACAGTAAAAGTAGGAGAGAATTTTGAAATATCAATTCCAGTAGATTATTATAACGATATAGATGACAAGCAATTAATTTTGAGCATTAATCAAAATGAAATCGACTGGATAGAATTCGATAGTGAGAATATGAAATTATCTGGATTGCCTACCGTGAAAGGAGATTATGAATTTACTTTTAGTGTAGTTGATAAACATCTGAATAAGACTGAAGATAAAATGAAAATAAAAGTCATATAGTAATTACGGTGCCCAACAAGCCATCATAATACATTGCGCGTGAGGTTATTGTGGTTGGTGGAATTAGGAGGTTAGGCAAAGATAATTAACTTTGTGAAGGAGCGAAAAAGCGCAACGTATCATATGGCCAATCCGTTAGGTACAACACCTCACTATACACACTAAATATTAATTATCTAGAACAAATAAAACTATGAAGTACGCATTTATTCTTTCAATCATGTTATTTGGGTATGTCAATTCATATAGTCAATTAGAAGACTGTTCGAAATGTAATGAGAAACATATTACAGAGTATGATTTGAAGGGAAAAACGCCAGAAGAACTAAGGTTGTTGCGAAATGAAATCTATGCTCGAAATGGATACGTTTTTACAAATCAGCAGTTTTCTAATTATTTTGAAACCAAAGAATGGTATAGACCTTTGAATGATAATAATTCAGTTGCATTATCCAATATTGCTAAGGAAAATATTAAAGTCATTAAACAATTAGAAGATGTAGAGATTATAAAACGTACGACAGCATTAAATGACCTAAAAAAATTAAAACTAGCGCTGAATAATAATCAAGTTGAAATGATAGAAAAATATATACCACAGGAAGTATTTAGACAACAATGGGGAAGTTCATATGATAACCAAATTAAAGGATTGAAAAACCTTTTAAACAAAATTGATTTAAACGATATTCATTGGAATAAGAAATGTGGTTTTTATAATCAATCTATAGACAATGGTTATTCAATTGATTCTTATAGTTTAGTTTTTTCCACAAATGACATACGAATAGGAGGTGGTATGATTGGACATTCTTCAAACTTTGGAGATTTTGATGATGGATATTCCGATTATATGTCTGAAGGTGAATATCAATCATATTGGATTTTCAAAGTTACTAAAGAAGGATTATTTTTTGACCACTTGGAAATGGCAGGTTAAATCCTAACTAATAAAGTGCAGTGCCTAACAAACTGGAATAAATCAAAGCAGTCAGCGGTGTTTTGGCCAGCCGAATTCCTGTTGATTGTTTTGTCCTCGGCGGACAAAAAATCTGCCCGAAATCCAGCTTCGCTTCATCCAGCAAACGTTATCACCCAACCTTAAATCATTTGGAGGCTGTTTTTGGGAGAATTTTTGAGAGGGTAGGTTGTTGAATCAATTTGCGCCACGCACGCCAACGCACGGCAAAAATTAATAAGTAGAGTTGGTTCTTTGGTAATTTCGGTTGGGTTCAGGTTTTGGGGTATTGGGAGTTTCTCAGGTTGTTTTGGTTTTGAACCTTTGGGAGTTTTATAGTGGTCAAGTTAGGCTAATTTCCATAGGCTTGTTTAGTATTGGTTGGTTTTTATGCTTAGCATAAGTTTGGAGGTTTACGTTCTATTTGCAGCCATCTTCCTGTCTCTCGAACGCAAATTTGGGTAAAGGTTTGGATGTTTAAATTCATGTAAGAAGTATAGTGAGGTACGCTCAAAAATTGCTGGTTTTAGTTTTGTAGCAGTATTTTGAGACATTTTTTTGTTTGGCTGTATTTTTGGAGTTTGTGGAGTATGTAGTTGTTGCTTTGCAAAAGTTTAGTGGTTTTGTTGGTTCTCTAGGTCAACAAAAAGGCAGGGTGTAACAATGCAAAAAAGCCATGCGTAATTTACGTTATTTGAAATTTAGTATTTAATTTTTAAGTTTGGTAAGGCTAAATAGACGAAGTAGTGCTTTGGGTACACAAGTCTCTTTTGCCAAACGTTGGCGGTAATGCAATGACAAACACGATGACAAAGAGAATTACATACATAATAATAATATGCCTATTGACATTTTGGACGTCAGAAACAATAGCGAGTCCACAAATGCCTGACTATGTTATTTATGGTAAAGACACCATAGCCACATACAACTTAATTCTTGAACAATATTTACAACGACTAGACTCGACTGAAACTGAACAACTTTTTGGACTGACCTTTCGAGATGGTGCTTCTTTTAATTGCTGGAGAGGATATCAGGCAATTTATAAGATAGAAAAGGATAGTTTGTTCTTAGCTGATATTATTAATTGCGGAGAACTAAGAAATGGACAAATTGACAAGATCCAGTCAGTAGAGAAAATCAAATCCATTTTTGGCAATAAAGTTAAGAATGATAAAGTATTTATCAATTGGTTTAACGGATTCATAAACTTTCCATTAACTAACAAAGTTTTGAGATGGGACGGGGTTTTCTATACAATATTTGAAAGAGAAAAAGTTATTACTGTTTCAAATGGATTTGTGGAAAATGTGGGAGATTTTGACAACTATATCGATGACCCTAAAAGAATAGATAGACGTGATAAAAGTGAAATATCGGACTTCCTATTTAAGAAACTGAAAAGGGCAAAACGGAAAAACCTGATTCGTTTGGATGTTGACCCTGATCATGCTTATGCATGGAGCCGAAGTCGTATGGGAGGTTGGGCTATTGCTCAGAGTCCTATTCTAGGAACCACCATAACCATAGAACGACTTCAAAAACGTGGTTATATTTCATTGGCTGATATGCATAATCAGCTACACTCTTTGTTAACTTCAAATGTTAATACCTTGTTCCCCATGATGTAAAGAACCGCTCAGTACGAGACCCGTACGCTGAGTGGTGTGAGAGGTTCTCCGATAGACTGTTAGTCTATCGGCTGCCTACTCGATTACCAAACGTATTTTATTCTTCGTTCCAAAAATATTCAACTAAATCAGTACTATAATTTTCGTTTTTAGTCCAAACTGTTTTCGTTCTTTCTTTACTAATCAAATCTGGTTTTGATTTGATTAGCTGTTCTTTTTCTCCCATTGTTACTAATAGTTCTAATTCATTGTCTGTTGATGGGTGCAAGAGAAGGTCTTGATTGAACCAAGTAATAGGTTTTCCATTAATTTTAGAAATCACTATTTTTCGTGCATTTTGCTCCTTATTTATTATGGAGCTGAAAAATCCTATTTCTAATTGATTCTTTTTGAAATTCACAATATTATATATTTTCTTTGGGTTATAAGAATAAACAATAGTGTCATATTTTACAGAAGCATTGCTATAACCAATATCATTTAACAGCTCTGAAAAATCAATTTTTGTTTTCTTTTGCGTGTTATCTTTAACAAATGATTTCTCAATCCCAGAAATAGCAATAAACTCTTCTATAAAAGTCTTTGAATTAAAAGGTTGCTCTGATGTATATTTCTTCTGCAATTCATTCATCACGTCAAACAAGTCTTTTTTACCATTTGACTTTCGAATTATTTCTAAATCTATCTGTAAGGCAAATAAACTACCTGTTGTATAAAAGTTATCGTAAAGCTTTTGACCTTTTTTATCATAAATATTTTGACTTGTTGTACTAAAATTAAAATCCTTTGAATACTCGTCTGAAAGTTTAATTTCGTTTAAGAAGTCCTCGTTTGAAAAGAATTTTGAATCAAGTAGCGTTTTAATTGAAAGGTATTCTGTAACACCTTCGTAAAACCATAAAAACTCATCACATGTGGGATTAATAAAATTAAAATCATTTATAATTTCACTTCTTATTCTCAAGGGAGCATAAATTGCATGAATATACTCATGTATCGAAGACCCAATCAAAATATCATTATCAAGTAACGCTGAGTGATAGCAAACCAAAGTCGAATTTGGATGTTCTAAAGCTCTTAAGCTTGGTGCGTTAATCGCATATTTTGAAAAATAAAGAAAAGTATAGTTTTCATGATTGTATGTAGAATGTTTTAATAATTCTTTCAATGTTACAATTAGAAGGTCTTTTATTTTTTGAGCGTTTAATAAAGAATCATCACCTACACACGAAACACTAAAATTACTTTCTCCAATTTGAAAACTGGCAGTATCAGGTATGCAATACAATAGAGGGCTATGAATTAAGTCTTTGTAATTGCTTGCAATATAAATATCAACTGTATCATTTAAGATTTCTTTGTCAAGAGAGCTTGAACCGTAAAGTCCGTTGTTTTTTATGATCTTAATTCTAAATGGTTTGTCGGTTTCATTTTGGAAAAATCCAAGTAGATAATGCCAGTTTAAAATATAAATTGAATCCTTTAAATAATAAGTATCTTCCGCCGATACTCCGGTGAATATGTTTACTGAACTTTTAGAAGAATAACTAAAATAATTTGGAACTGAGTCGCATTGAATCAAAAAAGAATTATCAATGCAAGAAATTTCTTTGTCGTATTGTTGTAAGCTAATCAGAGTGTTATGGCTTTGCAAATATTCATAAATTCCCGGAATAGTCTTGGGAAACTTGTATGTAACATTTCCTTTTAAATCCTTTGGCGGAAAAACTCTAACTTTTAATCCTAGTGAATCAACTTGTTTTAGGTCAATTACAACATTTATCGTGTCGTTTTTTGCAAAAAGATGTAATGAAATTAGTAGAAATCCAATAATCAATTTGGTGTATTTCATGTGGTACTTCGTTTCTTCAATATGTTTGGTAACGGATTGGGCATATGAACCGTGCGGGGATTTAAATAGTACGCCCTCACTACATCGCTCTGAGCCCAATGCTTTTACAGGGACTAAATTTAACAATAAATAGTTTCTTTAAAAGCATTGGGCGGACTTATTAAAATCACCGCAACTTCGCAAATCACTACACCCCGCATGGTTTATGATGCCGTGTGTGTGCCCTGCATGAGCAGCAGCGCACCCACACCCGAAGTTCTTGAAAAAGTTTAAAAATACAAATCTTTTGTGATAAACATCGGGTGTGGGTATAAAATTTATCCATAGGGTGAAAGTCCCGAGTGGACGGAGGTAACGCTTCGAACCATTAGCAAGTGACACTTTTTCCGAATGGAAAAATGCAGTGGTTACCGGTGACGGTAGCAGTGAAGGAAGTCAAACGGCAAACTCTGGTACTGACGGACAGAAACCGCATACGAGGCATTATAAACCGGATGAGCAAACACACCATTGTGACGTCCAAACATCAAGGAGATGAGTGTTTATTATGTAGATGCGGCAGTCATTGGAGGAAGGATAAAGCTCTTACCAGGGGAGAGCTCTGTAATCACGTGTTGATAGATCAGAGCAGTCAGCAGACGCCATAGTAGCTTAAGAATACGAGCCGGCTTTACGAATACCACGCTTAAGCAGGAGGACTCACAGATAAGTGAAGGGCTGAACTTTACATCGCTACTCATCTTTGGCGGAGGTAAAAGGATTTTGAGCCTTTCCAGCCCCAAAGAGTCGTAGCAGGGAATGGAAATAAGTATTATGAAGAAAAGAAAAAGAGACACATCGAATTTAATTGAACGAGTATTACATCCTGCAAACCTAACACAGGCTTGTATTGAAGTAGTACGAAATAAAGGTGCAGGAGGTGTAGATGGAATGAAAGTCACAGAACTTAAAGACCATTTGGATAAACACCGAAATGAATTGGTTGAGAGCATCATGAATTACAAATATTTACCACAACCGATACGTGGTAAGGAAATACCCAAAGCAGGAGGTAAAACCAGACTTTTAGGTATTCCTACCGCTATTGACCGTATGCTGCAACAGGCAGTATCCAGAGTGGTAATGATGCATTACGAAACAGATTTTTCAACCTATAGTTATGGTTTTCGTCCAGCACGTAATACGCAACAAGCAGTAGGTAAAGCCCTTTCTTACATTAATTCAGACTATCAGCATATTGTTGAAATTGACCTGAAGGAATTCTTTGACAGGGTTGACCATACCTTGCTGTTGCAATTGTTGTATCGAAAAATTAAATGCAAACACACCATGTGTTTGATACGTCGATGGCTTAGAGCGCCACTTTTAAAGGATGGTAAATTACATAAGCGACGTAAAGGAGTACCACAAGGAAGCCCCATTAGTCCGTTGTTATCAAATATTGTTCTTCATGAACTGGATTTGAAAATGGAACAATTAGGCTTACGCTTTGTACGCTATGCCGACGATTTCAGTATCTATTGTAAATCAAAAGCAGAAGCAAGAAAAGCAGGTAATACCATTTACGTATTTCTTAGGGATAAACTTAAACTCCCCATCAACAGGGATAAAAGTGGTATCCGCCGTCCGGTTAACTTTCAAATCCTTGGTTTTGCCTTTGTTCCCATTTACAAAAAAGGTATTAAAGGCAAATATCAATTGATTGTAGCTGAAAAGAGATGGAAAAGCTTTAAAGCAAAACTTAAGGAAGTCACCAGAAAAACCACTCCCATGAGTTTTGATGAACGCATCCAAAAGTTATTAGAAATTCAACGAGGTTGGATAAACTACTTTAAACATGCAAATATCATTACGAAACTGGAGAAGCTTGATGGTTGGCTTCGAAATCGACTCAGATATTGTATCTGGCATCATTGGAAGAAACCAGAACGTAAACGGAAAAACCTGATTCGTTTGGGTGTTGATCTTGATCATGCTTATGCTTGGAGCCGGAGCCGTATGGGTGGTTGGGCTATTGCTCAGAGTCCTATTCTAGGAGAGACTGTAAATTCAACTCTGTCCATAAGTGAATAAATTATTAATATTGTAGCTTATGGCAAAGAAGAAAGAATCGGCAGAATACATTGCAATGCGAGATCTGGCATTGGAACAATTAAAAAGTGGAAAGTCGTTAACAGGAAAAGATGGTGTTTTTGCGCCTATATTGAAAGAGTTTTTAGAGAGTGCCCTTGAAGCGGAGATGGAAGATCATCTTGGCGAGGAGGAGCGCTCTTTGGGCAACAAAAGGAACGGCAAAGGACAAAAAACAGTTAAAACAGGTGTTGGTAATGTTACCATTGAGCCTCCATATGACAGGAACGGTAATTTTGAACCGGAAATAATAAAAAAAAGACAAACAGTATTAGCCGACAGCCTGGCACCCAAAATAATAAGTTTATACGGAAAAGGTATGAGCTTGCGAGACATTGGTATTTACATTGAAGACATGTACGATACGGAGGTTTCTCCCACAGTTCTCAGCGAAATTACTGACCGAGTTATCCCTCAAGTAAAAGAATGGCAAAACCGACCATTGGACGAAGTTTATCCGATTGTATGGTTGGATGCTATGCATTATAAGGTAAGGGACGGCGGAAAAGTTGTATCTAGGGCTGTTTATAATATTCTTGCCATAAACAAACAAGGAAGAAAAGAGCTTATCGGTATGTACATATCCGAAAGCGAGGGAGCAAACTTCTGGCTTTCTGTATTGACTGATTTAAAGAGCCGTGGAGTTAAAGATATCCTGATTGCCTGTACCGACAACTTAACCGGCTTCACCCAAGCTATCCTAAGCATTTTTCCCGAAACTGAAATACAAAAGTGTATTGTCCATCAGATACGCAACTCTCTTAAGTATGTGGCTTCTAAAGACCAGAAACCATTCATGAAGGAGCTTAAAAAAGTATATCAAGCTCCAACCTCTAATCGGTAAATAACAATACAGAGTTTTTAGCAAATTAGAATACAGAGAATTTGGCAACATGAATACAGAGTTTCCTTTGTTTCAATCCGACCCATGGGTCGGATTGAAACAAAGGAAAAACAAACAACTTTACCGCGGTTTAAATTTTTAAAATCGCAATTATGATGAATAGATATGAAAACAAGTTGTTTATGTATTATGAAATTCACCGTCTTCACAGAGAAGGCATGAGTATATCTCAAATAGCCAGATATATCGTTGCCGATTGGCGTACCGTAAAAAAGTACCTTTTAATGGACGAAAGGGAGCATGAAGCTTATTTGAACTCTCTGGAAAAGAGGAAAAAAGAGCTTTCCGATTATGAAATCTTTGTAAAAGAAAAACTCATACAATATCCAGACACTCCTGCTGCACAAATGCACGATTGGCTAAAAGAGTGTTATCCTGATTTCCCAAAGGTAAACCCAAAAACGATCTACAACTTCGTGATGCACGTCAGACAGGAATATAACATTCCTAAAGTCAGTCCGGCAAGGGAGTATTTCATTGTTGAAGAACTTCCTAAAGGAAAACAGGCTCAAGTTGATTTTGGCGAATATAACATGCGTTGTACAGATGGAAAGCGAAAGAAAGTATACTTCTTTACAATGGTCTTATCTTATTCCAGATTTAAATATGTTTGTTTTACCGATTGCCCTTTTACCTCTGAATTAGCTATCAATGCACATGAAAAGGCATTTAAATTTTTTGATGGTATCCCTAATGAAATTGTTTATGATCAGGATAAAGTGTTCATGAATAATGAAAATCATGGAGACCTTATCCTTGTGGAACGCTTCCAATCATATGTTACCCAGCAACGATTTGCTATTTATTTTTGCCGTAAAGCAGATCCGGAAACCAAAGGTAAGGTTGAAAATGTAGTTAAATACGTAAAGCAAAACTTCTTATACAATAGAATATACTACGATCTTGATACTCTTAATGCAGAAACGCTTGCATGGCTGGGTCGTACTGCTAATCAAATGCCCCACGGTACCATAAAGCAAGTACCTTATGATCTATGGATGGAAGAAAGAAGTAAACTTGCCCCTTATGTTCCGGTATCTTTATTATTAGATCCTGAATATATCCTTTATACCGTAAGACCTGATAATAGTATTTCATATAAAAGCTGCTTTTACTCCTTGCCACAGGGGACCTATAGAAAGCCATATACAAATGTTATTGTCAATGAAGACAATGGTTTTGTTATTATCTGTAATCTGGATAATAAGGAAATATGCAGACATAAAAGATCAACCATTGTAGGTAAGAAAGTAATAAATACCGATCATAAAAGAGACAAAAGTAAACGTATAAAAGAATTGATCAATGACCTTGCAAAATGCTTTGAAAACCCTTCGGATGCATCATTATATTTGCAGGAAATTAAAATGCAGAAACCTCGTTACATCAGGGATCAAATTATTTTAATTAAAGATGCATTTGAAAAATATGGCAGTAACACAATGAATCAAACATTATCTTATTGCAAGGATAACCAAATCTATAGTGCTACTGATTTTATTGCAGTAGCAGATAATATAGAAAATAAGATCAAGCAGAAATTAAAAGTTCATCTCCCTGAGATAAAAACACTTCCAGAGAGTGTGTCTAAACTAGCCAGTTTAAAACCTTTTTCTTCAAACATTGATGATTATCAAGACATAATACTTAACTGATATGAAAAACCAAATTATTTTAGATTACTGCAAACAGTTCAAATTAAGCGGTATTGCAAATCATTTTGAAAATATAATAATGCAGGCCTCAGATCAACAAACCAGTTATTTTGATTGCCTAATCAGTCTTTTTGAAAAAGAAGCAGAAATCAGGAATGAAAAGGCTTTAATAAGACGTTTAAATGCTGCTAAACTACCGGCAAATCACAATCTGGATCGTTATGACCATAGTTTTGAAAACGGCATGAATAAAAACAAAATGAATCAACTTCGTGAGTTAAATTGGCTTGATCAGGTATTTAATGTTGTTCTAATGGGCGCTTCCGGCGTAGGAAAAACTTATTTAGCTGCAGGTTTATGCTATGATGCGATTAAGGCCGGCTATAAAGCTTATTTTAGGACTATGGAAGACATCATACAGATGTTGAAAATGAAAGATATTACTAAATCTGCAATGTCTGAATACTCCAGGTTATCAAAAGCAAATCTTATTATTATGGATGACATTATGCTTTTCCCCCTTGATAAATCTATCGCTGTTGCCTTGTTTAACTTTATAAATCAATTATATGAGAAAACTTCTTTTATTATCACAACCAATAAATCGCCCAAGGAATGGGCTCTTATGCTTGATGATGAAGTGCTGGCAACGGCACTTCTTGATAGAATTTTATACCGGTGTGAAATTATTAACTTATCCGGTAAAAGTTATAGAATAAAAAATCGTAAATCTATTTTTATTTAACCATAATTTTTGTCTATTTGTCATATGAAAGTTGTGCATTCTTGTTGCCATTTTCTATACATTCTTAATTGCCATTTTCTCTGTATATTGACTTGCTGATAACACAACCAAGTCACAAGCTGAAACAGAGTTGCTTAACCTGGAAGAAGCATGGGGTAAAAAATACCCTGTCGTAATTAAATCCTGGAATGAAAACTGGGAAGAGTTATCGTCTTACTTCCAATATGATGAACCTATCAGAAAACTGATTTACACAACAAATGCAGTAGAAGGTTTTCATCGTCAAGTAAGAAAAGTAACCAAAACCAAAGGTGCATTCACAAGTGACATGGCATTACTAAAACTCATTTATTTGGCAATAGAGAACATCTCAAAGAAATGGACACAGCCAGTGCAAAACTGGGGACTGACAGCTCAACAACTGTGCATCAAGTTTGAAGGGAGGTTCGATCTTGAAATATAATCACCAAAATCTAAAAGCAAAGGTAAGGTAAGCATATGGTCTCGCACGTATGTTAAAATTAATTGAGTTCAAGATGTAAAGCCATTTTTAGCAACAATGTAGAAAATCTAACAATTATTGGAATCTGTTGGAATAATCTCTATTTTTTTAGAATTTTTCCAATTGTGAGGTAAAAGATCTGCTAAATCTTTAGAGTAATCATTATTATAGTTTGGAATCTTTGTTAATACATCGATTAACCATTCTCGAACATCAACATCACAAGCATTACAGCATCCTATTAAAGAATATATAACAGCAGCGTTTTCGGCAGCTTCATGATTGCCGCAAAACAAATAATTTTTTCTACCTAAAGCCAGAGGCCTAATGGCATTTTCTGCCAAGTTGTTATCCAATTTATATCGTCCATCCAAATGATAGCGTGACAAGCGGTAAAAAAGGGAATACGTATATTTCAATGCTCTTCCCATTCGTCCATTTGGTAAAACTTTCGGATAATAATTGACAATCCATTTTTCAAATGCAACCATAATTGGATAAGCCAAACGAGTACGAAGTTCTGCTCGTTGCTGAAAATCTAATTCCTGATCATCAGCCATTGTTTCGATTTGATATAGTTTACCTATCTGAAGCAATGCATATTCAGCTCCAGCTTTATCTTCCTTGAGGCTTTCTTCAAATTTACGACGCGCATGAGCCCAGCATCCCAAGAGCAAAACACCTTTCTTTTGTTCGTAGATGGAGTAAGCTTCATATCCGTCTGTTTGGATAGCGCCTTTATAATCGTGTAAAAGTTCAACCACTACTTTTTGAGCTCTGGAACCTTTGTCGTAATGAAAATAAACCAGATTTTTCATTACTGATCGAACCATCCACAAATAAGCTTTTACCGTCTTGTGTTTTTCATCATTTACAACAGGAACGGTGCTCTCGTCAACCTGTATATAGTCACTATCCTTCACTATTTCTCCCAGTCGGTAATATAATGCCCGAAGCAAATCACAAACATCCTTAAACCATCCATTTACTGTTGATGCAGAAAGTATCAATCCCAACTGTTTGAACATGGCTATCTGGCGATGAAAAGGTATATGATAGAGATATTTATTCATGATTATCTCTGCCAGTAATGATGCATCTGCATTGCTACGTGGCAATGGTAATAAGGGAAGTGAAGCAATCCTGATTCTTGATTGTTCTTCAGTTATTTGTTCTTCTGATTTTACAGCATACTTTGGGCGTATTATTTTACGCACATAAAGTTCTCCCGGTTTATATTCTAGTACCTCAGTAACTTCTTCTCCTATACGTACCCAGTTTTCATTAAGACCTTCTGGTTCTATAAACTCTTCTTCTCTTCTAAGATCTTCAGGAAGTGGTAAACGAACAGGTTTCTTTTTTTCTTTTTGTGGTTTGCGACGTTCGTAAGCGATTATTTCTTTGTCAGCTTCTTTTGCCAGCTTTTCTTCCTCCGGCAATAAGTCCAATCCGTCCCAGTCTATTTTCCTTTGATCAGGATTCTCTGGTATATACCGTTCTCTGGAAGGATTCCACATTTTACGTTTATACCAGGCTAATTGATCTAATAGCTTATCAATTTTTTCTGATTGCTGCTTAATGATAGTATCTTTTTCTCTATTTTCTTTTTCAAGAGTATCTAATGTACCATTATCTGCATGACGAAAACGAGATACTTCTGCATAGAGTTCATCTCTTTGCTGAAGTAGTTCTTGTATGAAATCATCATTATCTGAAAATTGGCTCATTTATCCCCTGATCTATTAGACGCCTAAAGATAGTAAAATCAGGGGGTGTAGCCTAATTTGTGAATGGAAATCAGATTGATTTTTGACGTTTTTTCAATCTTCTTTTTATAGGTTTTACATTGTCTACAATCATCATTAATTCCTGCCAGGTTATTTGCTGTGACACGATATCTTCATTAAATCTAGGTAATGTAAAAGTGCCATTTTCAAGTCTCTTATGGTAAATAACCAATCCTCCATGCTCTAAATGGAGAACTTTCATTATACTCATATTTCGATTAACAAAAATAAAGGCCTCTCCATCTTGTACATTACGTTTCATAATAGAACTAACTACGCCACTTAGGGTATAGAAACTTTTACGCATATCAACTGGTGCCGGGTATAGGAAATACTGAAGCTTCCCATGTAAATTAAACATAGTCTGGTTTTATTAAAGATGAATAATTGCTTTGAGAACTGATAGATCTAATTCCCCAGTGAGCTTTAGCTTTGTTCCGTTTGGAAAAGTAAACTCAAATGTGTTATTATCAATTGTTTTTTCATCTCTTACAATCGGTACCTCTTTTGTATATTTCTTCTCTTTTATTACCAGAGGCACAAAACTCTGAACTTGTTCTTCTTGCAATGTCTTTTTCCATTTGTAGAAAGTTGAAACTGCAAATCCTTGGTTGGAACAAAAATCTCTAACGCTTAATTCTGAGTAACCATGCGGGCTAATACATATTGTTAGTGCTCATATCCAAGCCTATTTTTGAGGCAAAAAACCATGCGTATTATCGAATCAAGTTTTAGGAAGTTATACCGGGAGTATTTGGAATCCGGTCTTAGTGTTCGCGATTTTTGCAGTAACCAGGATTTCGCAGTCTCCACGTTTTATCGTTGGAAGAATCTAATTGAACAAGATGAACCAACCATTGGGTTTGTGCCATTAACAATAAACAAAGATTCATCTGTAAACAGTAAGGTACACCAATCAGACGTCATCAATAATTGCAAGGAAAACACATGTGATAGCCACTTATCTTTTACATTTCCCAACGGTACAAGATTGGATATAAAAGGAGATGCAGACATTGCTCTGATCAAGTCCATTATTCACCTTTATTGATCAGGACCTATGTTTCATTTACACGGGAATCTGCAGTACTTCCTCTATCCAGCTCCGGTTGATATGCGAAAAAGTTTCTATACGCTTAGCGGTGTCGTTTCATCAGTAATGAAGCGCAATGTGCAGGACGGCGAAGTATTTATTTTTGTCAATCGTAACCTGACTATTATGAAGATATTGCATTTGGAGCACGGCGGTTTGGTTATCTATCACAAAAAGCTAGAAAACGGTACATTTAAGCTCCCTACTTTCGACCAAAATATTACATCGCAGTCAATAGACTGGCAAGATTTGATGGCTATTGTAAGCAATGTAAAACCCATAGAAAGACAATTGAAAAAACGTCGAAAAAGCATTTGAGTTCATTACTTATTTTTTGGCTGAAACCCTTGAATTTAGTATCTTTGAGACATATTCAGAAGGAGATAAATGAGCCAGATTTCAGATAACGAAGCATTCATTCAACAGTTGTTACAAGAGCGTGACGAGATGTATTGTGAACTCTCACGTTTGCGTCAGACAGATAATGGTTATATGGAGTCTCTTAAAGCTCAAAACAAGGAACTGGAAGACCAAATTAACAAGCATAAAGAGCTTCTTCAAAAAAAAGAAGAACTACTCAGTAAAAAGGAGGAGTTGCTTCAGCAAAGAGAGGAACTGGTTAATAAACTAACTGACCAATTGGCATGGTATCGCCGAAAGTTCTGGAAGGCTTCCAGTGAACGTTTTATTCCATCTGACCCAAACCAGCGTAAGATCGATTTTGACGGATTGGATGTTCTTCCCGAAGAAGAAGAGATCGCCAAAGAAGCGGATAAGGAGTTGTTGTCCTATAAACGTCAACGACCACAAAAAGAAAAAAAGAAACCGGTTCGTCTTCCTTTGCCGGAAGACCTACGCCGTGAGGAAGAAATAATAGAGCCGGAAGGCATTGATGACAACTGGGTACGCATTGGAGAGGAAATTACCGAAGTTTTAGAGCACAAGCCCGGTGAATTGTTTGTCCGAAGAATTATCCGTTCCAAATATGCATTAAAGCCAGCCTCACAAGAACAGGAGAAAGCTGTTGTACAGATAGCGCCACTTCCACTGTTGCCATTACCACGCAGCAATGCAGGCGCCTCGCTTTTGACAGAGTTACTGATCAATAAATACCAACACCATCTACCATTTCATCGTCAGATTGCCATGTTTAAACAGATTGGCGTTAATCTACCAGCTTCAACCATTAATGGTTGGTTTCAGGGGACCTGTGATTTACTACGTGCTTTGTATTATCATTTACGTGAAGTGATAATGGAATCGGATTATATACAGGTGGATGAAAGCACGGTTCCGGTAATCAACAATGAAAAACATAAAACCGTAAAGGCTTACCTGTGGATGGTTCGATCGGTGATGAACAACCTGGTCTTCTTTCATTACGATAAAGGCTCCAGAGCACAAAAAGTAGTGGTTGAGCTATTAAAGGGTTTTAAGGGAGCCATCCAAACGGATGGGTATGAAGCTTATTCTATTTATGAGCAAAAGAAAGGTGTCCTATTATTGGGATGCTGGGCGCATGCACGCCGTAAATTTGAAGAAAGTCTTGCCGAGGACAAAGCCGGGGCTAAATATGCGTTGGCACAAATCGGCAAACTCTATCAAGTGGAAACAATGGCTGACGAACAAGGCTTGGATGATGAACAACGAGTGGAACTACGTAAACGTTTAGCTTACCCTATTATGGTCGTCTTTGAAAAATGGATCGTCAATCACTATCCTAAAGTATTGCCCAAAGGCAGAATGGGTAGAGCCTTATCGTATACTTACTCAATTTTCCACCGTTTGTCACGCTATCATCTTGATGGTCGTTATAAAATAGATAATAATCTGGCTGAAAATGCTATCAGACCTCTGGCATTAGGTCGTAAAAACTATTTGTTCTGCGGCAATCATGATGCAGCCGAAAATGCAGCTGTCATATACTCTTTGCTGGGTTGCTGCAAAGCTGCAGATGTAAATCCAAGAGAATGGTTGACGGATGTACTTACAAAGATACCTGAATACAATAATGACTACTCCTTAGATTTAGCTGACCTTTTACCCCATAATTGGAAGAATTCATAGAATACCGGGAATTGTCCATAAATTCCATAGACAATAGGAATGTCTCGTTTTAATTAATATACTTACGTGATGTAGTAGGCCGAATGCTTACAATTCTGATTGTTCTTGTTCTTCTATTAACTTCCTGTAACTCGATTCTTTCATGCTTATTTTTTGAATCAAAGCTAAGTAGGCATGCTTTTGTTAACAATATGTATCAGGCCGAATGGATACAAGGTAAGTCGCTTACAGAACCTGTCAAGGGTGTATAAACGGCTTCGTGCCTCAGCCGCCCTTGACAGAATCTGAAAGCTTCCCAATTATGCTTTTAGAAATTGGTTCAAAGAAAAAAAATAAGTTAATTTGAAATCGTAAATAAAATCATCGGACAGAGTTCAGCTTACATTCCCCAGAGTCCTATTCTAGGAACCACTATAACCATAGAACGACTTCAAAAACGTGGTTATATTTCATTGGCTGATATGCATAATCAGCTACACTCTTTGTTAACTTCAAATGCTAATACTTTGTTCCCCATGATGTAAAGAACCGCTCAGTACGAGACCCGTACGCTGAGTGGTGTGAGAGGTTCTCCGATAGACTGTTAGTCTATCGGCTGCCTACTCGATTGTATGCTGGGCTTTATTCATTGTCAATTAGTTATCAGTTTAGCACAATTTAAAATTCGCTTAATCGAAGCACTGCTGTTCCCGAAAAAAATAGTTTTTAGGGTCGGCAAAAAAGCGATGGCAGGCAGACAAGCTCTTTTGTAATTTTTGGTCGTGCGTTGGCTTGTGCGAATTGCAAATGTGCGTGGCTGTGTGGGCTGCTCTAATCATCTATAATAATTTTATTCTTTTTGCTGAGGTAATTTTCGCAGAATTGCAGCCTTTGATTCTAATCTTCTTATTTACAAGTAAGTTTGCAATACTCCACTCACCGTCTACATATGAAAACAAAGTACTATTAAAATCAGAAACCAACGCTGGAAATGAGATGATTGCAAACACATGTTGCTCTTCAGCTATAATGCCCTTACCCCTTAAATATTCTACTGTTGAAACAATTTGAGAAACCATTTTTTTAGGATAATTCTGGTCATCCTTTATTCTAAAGGCTGCTTCTTCATTATCTGCATATTTAGTTTCAATTGCAAGAACCCATATTTTTCCATCAGATTCAGATGGAAAAGCAATACACTCACATTGTTCTGATTGTTTTCCTACAGAAATTGGCAAAGCATTCTCTTGGAATTTATCAAATGTAACTTTGATATTGTTTTCATTAAAGAGGCAAACGCTACTAATTTCATCTTGCGCTACGTTAAAGAGCTCGATTCCTCTTGCTTTATCAAAATCCTTCCAATCCACAATGTGTATTTCTGGATAATCCACCTCTTCAAATATATGTCTGTCATTTGGTAAGTTTTCGAGTATTTTAGCCTTCATTCTTGTTTGTTTTAAGGAATGTTAGCAAATCATAATATTCTTCCATTACATCATTCATAATACCATTGAAATAATGTTTGTTGACAGTACCAGTCTCGTTATTCTTTATTGGACGGATTGTTTTATTTTCAATTTCCCAAACAGAAACTAATTCAGGGTCTATCCACGATAACTTGCTTGGAAATTCATCAAGTTCGTCTTTAGGTATATTATCTTTTACTAAGCCACCCAACATACAATTGTTTAGAGCATATAAAACATATGGACTATGAGTTGTTAATGTTAGGCTATGGTTTTTATCTGTCCTACTTACTTTATTTAATAAATGATAGATTAATTCTTTCTGAGTTTCAGGAAATAGGTTTTGTTCAGGCTCTTCAATTATTACATTAGAAAAATCATAATCCGTTGATATTCCAATTTTATTCCAAATTTTTTCTTTTGTATCTTTTAGTAGTTCTGAATCTTTGTTATAATCCGACTTGTGCTGAAAATTTTGTGTTTTAATTATCCAGTCATAGTCTGCTTGCATGTTTTCAGGCAACAAATTTCTAATATGTTTTTTCTCAGCAGGCGAAGGATTTCTTTTTTGTGAATACAAGGTTGTAAACATAAATTCACAAACAACGAGTAAAGGAGTTATTGATTGTTGACCGCTAGAGGACAACTGAAGAGAAATAGCCTTTTTATTTGGCAATGTTAGAATATCTTTTTTTGTATTAGAGTCGAACTTGTAATTTACATCCATTGATTGCAAAGGAATGGAAAAGTTCTCACCTTCTGTAAGTATCTCTTTAAAAGACATCCAATCATTTAGGAAGTTTATAATATTATCGTAGCTATCACTATATTTTTGTAAATTAGGTATTGTTGCTGCAAAATTTCTTTCTGCTGGGATATATTCAATTTTTAAGTTCTTGTACCTTTTAGAATTTTCCTTAAAACTAGTTTGAACAGTTTTTCCCTTACCTTTAAAATTAATTTCAACCCAATCACTTTTATATAATATCTCAGAATCATCAGAAAAATATCCTTCATCCATTCTATGAAAGTCAAGCAAGCCACTATAAAAGTCATATTCGCCACCTGTCAATAGGTGATTCTTTTCATACCAACTACATTGACTACATATTTTTGCAATGGTACTTTTACCAGAGCTTTGTGGACCCATAAATACATTGATTTTATTTAAATTAAAATCAGCTTCTTTTATTGGTCCTATATTTCTAATTTTTATACTAGCCATAAATATTAATTTTAACTATGTTCCTTGCTTATTTCATGTTTCGATTATTATTCTTCAACAACACTTCAAACACACAAAACTTCAATTTAAATCACAAAATTAATTTATAAATCTTATTCATATCAAATTTCAATAAAAAAGGAATCCTTTTCGATGAGAAAATTAAATAAATCCATCACCATCCCTCCAATCTGCTTTAAAATAATGCCCATATAACTGCACTGTTTCATCACCTAAATCTTTAATATGGTCAGCAACTATGATTTGTGGTTCAATTCCTGTTTCTGATTCAATCTTTATTATCTCATCAAGAATAGTCTCATATATTTGGGCAACTTTTTCAACATCCTTATTATCCTTTCCACTTGGAAAATAAACTTGACTAGGTTGGTCGAAAAATAGAAATGAGGGAACCTTTGAATTAGGTTCATGTGAAAAATAATATAAAAAACTTAAAAACAAACCTACATGACAAGCTAATGCATTTGATGCACTCCCAATTTCTCTTAAATACATAGGTTCCTCACCTTCACGATTATGAATCAACTTATATGCCTCTTTATCACCATGCTTCAATTCAATTGATAGTTCTGGAGGTTTATGTTCGTAATCAAGTTTCGTAACTATTGTACTCATTCTTTGTTCAATAATATAGCAAGCTTCCTCATAATGTTTATTCTCATTATAAGATTTCTTACGCTCTTTAAATATATCTAAGTTTGACTGGTGTTCATCTAGAATTTTATCTTTTACTGGAATATGTCTGTCTATAAAAATCTCAGCATCAGATATTACTTTCCATTGAGCTTTCTGTTTCTGTTCATTTAAATTTTTCTCTTTTGTAATTTTAGAAATAACTTGTTCATTTTGTTTAAACTCTTTCTTTAAGTTTAAATTTATAGCAAGAAGTTCTTTCTTAATATCAGTAAGTTCTATTATTTCATTATCGAATTTATTAGATTGGTTTGGGATATTTTTTAATTCGTTCTTTAACTCTTTATCTGCCTCTAAAATGCTCAGTGCCTCTAATGATAATTTTTCGTTTGGTTTACTACAAATTGGGCACAAATAATCAGGTTGTACTGGAAAATAAGACGCTCTTTCCTTATATCGACCTACCAGGTCTGTATATTCTGAACCTTTCCGTTTTTGAGTTTGCAGTATTGATAGTTTTCTTGATATTTGTAAATTTTCAGCTTGATTTTTTTCAATTAATGATTGAAGTTCCTCTTGTCGTCCTATTATTTGATTGCTAAATTCTTCTTTCTTAAAATCCTCTAACTCTTCAATTCGATTAATGCAATCCTCTGCAGTCCAATTATTATTAAACGGTATGCCTATTAGGTTATAGTATAGCCGAAGAGAAGTTCGAAGATTGTATTCTAATTTTGAATTGTCTTTTATTGCTTTTTGATTCTCTTTAGTAAGGTTGTTAATTGCTTTTTGCAGTTTTTCAATAGTTGCAAGAACTAAATAGTAGTCCGAATTGAACCAGCCAGCTATTACTGGAAAGTGTGTTTTTACAGGGTCTATATAGAATAAACGACTATTGCTACTTATAATATCCTGATGCTGAAAGTTAAATGCTAGAGCACTTCGTATATTAACATGAGGAATTTTAAAGTCTAGGTCTAAAAGTTTGTTTTCTCCAAAACCTAAACCAATAAAGCTATTTATCTTTTCTAAAGCCTCTTCTCTTTTGAAAAAATTATCCTTTTGTATATCGGAATAATCAACTTGATTTATCGTAAAATCTTTAGATATTTTAGATACATGGAGGTAGTTTCTTCCATGCTTACCATTGCCTCGTGCAAGTAAAAGACAAACTCCATTAAAATCAATTAGAATTGCATAATACTGAGCAAATTCAGTTATGACCCCCTTAGGGATTGTACTTTCTTTAGACCCTAAACACCAATCAATAATATCTAGAATTGCACTTTTACCAGTTTTCGAATGACCAGTAATAATATTTAAACCTTTACTAAGTTCGAGTGTCCGTTTTCCATCTTTCGTGGCATCACGAAATACAACAACTCCTTTTATGTGTGAATTCATTATGGAATAACTTTAAAAAATTTATATATGTCAGGTATACTAAAGTCTTTGAACAAAACCCCTAAGTAATAAGCAGAACGCAAATACTCTTTTAAATCCGTATTATGTTTTTCATAATCTATGACTTCATTGATTTTCACATTCGCCTTTAATTCAATTTTATTTGAATTAGCCATTTCAATTAAAGAAAGGTGAGTTAACTCCCTCATTTTCCAAACACGCTCTTGTAATTCAATGAGTTGAGTTTTGTTTTCATCAATGATTTTTTCTAAAAGTGCATTTTTTGTAATTGTCGCAAATAAATCACGAGACTCTTTATACATTATCAAAGGTGTAATTATATAATGTATAGGTAGCTTACAAAATTCCTTATTATACCCCTTATAAAAAGATTGAAAAATCAGACTAATTAAAAAGGGGTTCAGACTTAGTTTGTTAAAATGTTTTTCAATCATCAATTAACCAATTAAAATTTTTAGACTCATCTTCGACAATATTATGAATAGTGCCATGAGAGAAGTATGTATAGCTTTTCACTTTATTGAAATCTCTAAAAGCATAATTTTTTGTTTGACGATACAGTAGAAGAGAGGATTGTAAATTTTTATTATCATCATCGCTTTTAAGAACCATTTTTTTCTGATTCTTAATTACGGGAAACACTATATTATCCTTGTAAGGATTATATTCATTTTCAACAAAGAATGGATTGTTTAATAATTCTTCTGCTATAAGACTATTAGTCTTCCAATAATCAACTATAGCATCCTTCAAATCGTCATTGTCGCATTTTATACGCTCAAGTTCTTCTACAAATCTCTTTTTTGAGTTTTCTTCATAAACACTAAGCTCAGGCTCTTCACTTAAATATTTATCGAAAATAGGTCGATAATTTTCCTTGTAAAAATCAGATTTTGCATTATTAATAATGTTGTAAAATTCCTCTTTTGAAACCGCCCATTTTTTATCTCCAACAACCTTTGACGCAATCTTTCCAGCTATTTGAGCACTAATTAAGTATTCGTAATCTGAAGTTGACTTACAAATTCCTATAAAATTTGGCAATTCCGATATTTGAGTAATAGTTTCAGTATCATTATTCTGTTTTGCATTTATAACGACTTTAGCAACGATTGACTCAATCTTTTCTTTTGGATATGAATTAATAACACGATAATAGTTCCAAACTTTAAATTTGGTATCTGTAGTATCTTTACAAACATCAACAATAATATCAATCTCTTTTTGAGAAATATTACTTTGCAAGCAAAGTTTTGAAAGTTCACTTTCAGTTTTAAACTTCTTAAACTTAAATGCTTTTAGAGTAGTGATTGTAATTTCTTCGACACCCTTATTTATTAGAATGTCAATGTTTCGGTCTGATATTGCAAATGTCTTAATGTCACTTAAATGGAAATCAAACTTTACGTTTTTAAGTATAGAGATTCTATCTATATTATTTGATTTATTCCATGATTTTAGAAGCGATTTACCTTTTAATGGAAAATGTGAAGTTGTATGTAAGATTAGTTTCTGAAACTGTAAATCTTGATTAAACCAGTTATATAAAGTTTTCCAGAATTCTTCACTTGTATCTCCAAGTGCATGAGGTGATTTATGATGTTTTGTTTCTATTTGTACGAGGTCATCAAATGAAACATCTCCTTGATGTTCAATTGTTAATGTCTTAAAACTAAAAAGTTCTACAAATGAGAACGCATATTGAATAGCTACTAATGGCTGATAAAAATCACCTCTTTTACTATCACTACTATCATGGATTACTAATTTTTTCATTCAAAATATTTCCTTAAACATTAGTACAAGATATTGAATAAGATTCTTTTATAAACTTTTCATTCAATAAAGTAATCACCAACTAATTAACAATTTCCATTGAGCGTAAGAGTAATTGCACTCTTTTGCAAATTTCGGTTTGTGCGTCAGCCTGTGCGATTTGCAAATGTGTGCAATGTGCGTGGGCTACCCCAACTGTCCCGAAGGGCAGAAGCGCGGTGGCAAAAACTAATTTTTTCTTGCACTGAGGTTCAATCAATGCTCCTTTTTTCTCCGCTTACTATTTCAAATTTTCAATATAACTTATCAATGTGCATTCTCTGTCTTTGCCTTGCATACAACGTTACAAATATAATTATGGGGCTGAAATGCGGACAACATTCCTTTCTATCTATACCTAGCTGTTGCGAGATATAAAACTGCCAAATTACGACTGACCAGCCCTTAATTATAATTTGCTGTGTGTGCCCTGCATGAGCAGCAGTGCACCCACACCCGAAGTTCTTGAAAAAGTTTAAAAATACAAATCTTTTGTGATAAACATCGGGTGTGGGTATAAAATTTATCCATAGGGTGAAAGTCCCGAGTGGACGGAGGTAACGCTTCGAACCATTAGCAAGTGACGCTTTTTCCGAATGGAAAAATGCAGTGGTTACCGGTGACGGTAGCAGTGAAGGAAGTCAAACGGCAAACTCTGGTACTGACGGACAGAAACCGCATACGAGGCATTATAAACCGGATGAGCAAACACACCATTGTGACGTCCAAACATCAAGGAGATGAGTGTTTATTATGTAGATGCGGCAGTCATTGGAGGAAGGATAAAGCTCTTACCAGGGGAGAGCTCTGTAATCACGTGTTGATAGATCAGAGCAGTCAGCAGACGCCATAGTAGCTTAAGAATACGAGCCGGCTTTACGAATACCACGCTTAAGCAGGAGGACTCACAGATAAGTGAAGGGCTGAACTTTACATCGCTACTCATCTTTGGCGGAGGTAAAAGGATTTTGAGCCTTTCCAGCCCCAAAGAGTCGTAGCAGGGAATGGAAATAAGTATTATGAAGAAAAGAAAAAGAGACACATCGAATTTAATTGAACGAGTATTACATCCTGCAAACCTAACACAGGCTTGTATTGAAGTAGTACGAAATAAAGGTGCAGGAGGTGTAGATGGAATGAAAGTCACAGAACTTAAAGACCATTTGGATAAACACCGAAATGAATTGGTTGAGAGCATCATGAATTACAAATATTTACCACAACCGATACGTGGTAAGGAAATACCCAAAGCAGGAGGTAAAACCAGACTTTTAGGTATTCCTACCGCTATTGACCGTATGCTGCAACAGGCAGTATCCAGAGTGGTAATGATGCATTACGAAACAGATTTTTCAACCTATAGTTATGGTTTTCGTCCAGCACGTAATACGCAACAAGCAGTAGGTAAAGCCCTTTCTTACATTAATTCAGACTATCAGCATATTGTTGAAATTGACCTGAAGGAATTCTTTGACAGGGTTGACCATACCTTGCTGTTGCAATTGTTGTATCGAAAAATTAAATGCAAACACACCATGTGTTTGATACGTCGATGGCTTAGAGCGCCACTTTTAAAGGATGGTAAATTACATAAGCGACGTAAAGGAGTACCACAAGGAAGCCCCATTAGTCCGTTGTTATCAAATATTGTTCTTCATGAACTGGATTTGAAAATGGAACAATTAGGCTTACGCTTTGTACGCTATGCCGACGATTTCAGTATCTATTGTAAATCAAAAGCAGAAGCAAGAAAAGCAGGTAATACCATTTACGTATTTCTTAGGGATAAACTTAAACTCCCCATCAACAGGGATAAAAGTGGTATCCGCCGTCCGGTTAACTTTCAAATCCTTGGATTTGCCTTTGTACCCATTTACAAAAAGGGTATTAAAGGCAAATATCAATTGATTGTAGCTGAAAAGAGATGGAAAAGCTTCAAAACAAAACTTAAGGAAGTTACCAGAAAAACCAATCCCATGAGTTTTGATGAACGCATTCATAAGTTATTAGAAATTCAACGAGGTTGGATCAACTACTTTAAACATGCAAATATCATTACGAAACTGGAGAAACTTGATGGTTGGCTTCGTAATCGCCTTAGATACTGTATTTGGCATCATTGGAAGAAACCAGAACGTAAACGGAAAAACCTGATTCGTTTGGGTGTTGATCTTGATCATGCTTATGCATGGAGCCGAAGTCGTATGGGAGGTTGGGCTATTGCTCAGAGTCCTATTCTAGGAACCACTATAACCATAGAACGACTTCAAAAACGTGGTTATATTTCATTGGCTGATATGCATAATCAGCTACACTCTTTGTTAACTTCAAATGCTAATACTTTGTTCCCCATGATGTAAAGAACCGCTCAGTACGAGACCCGTACGCTGAGTGGTGTGAGAGGTTCTCCGATAGACTGTTAGTCTATCGGCTGCCTACTCGATTGGGCGTTCGTTGTTTATTTCTTTTTTCTTAATATTCCAGAACCTGATTTACCTTTCATTAAAGGTTTTTTACTTTGGGTGTCAGAAGGAAAACTTGGTTCTTCAAAAGAAGGCACTTCAAATTTAAAATCTATATTTTCCAAAGAAGGTAATTCAAAATCTGGCATTTCAGGAAGTTTGAAATTAAATTGAAAATTATCTGTTTCTGATAATGTTCGCATTTTATCTAAAGCTGTTTCGAAACTCAAAACCTCTTTAGGTTCTATTTCTAGTTTACTAATCTTACTTCTGAGTTCATCAATTATGTCATTTTTTTCCTCTACTAACTTTTGATGTTTCGCTTCTCTCTCAGATAATTCCCTTTTTAGATACTTTACATATGAACCCATTTCATCCGAACTCCCAGCTAATCGATTCAATATAACTAAAAATTGACTGAGTAATTTATTGTCCATATCATACGGATAACGAACACTATGGTCAATTTCACTCCATGCTTCTTCAAAAATTGTCCTAACCTGAATTTCAGCAACATATAACTCCTTACTTGGTTGTGTCTTGAGTAAATAATGCACTGAACGATAACCGAATGGATGAACTTTTACATCGCAATCATTCTTTTTGAAGTGATTAATATACTCTGAAGAATCCCCTTCTCGATGATAAGCAATAGGTTTTTCGTGTAATTCCCATGAATTTGTTATAAAGTTATGTATCTGAATCCAATCGTCTTTAAATAAATGTAATATTCTTAATCCAATTAAATCAGTAAGTTCGGTTTTATAATTCTCAATTGTTATTTCTCTCGTAGGTTCACTAATTTTTTTACGAATTATTTTGGCTATTAAGTGTTCCGAATCTTTAATCCGATAACGAACTGAATGGACGTTATTAGCTTTATGAAATCGCTCAATGAGGTATTTTGCAGGCGGTTCTAGTTCTAGACGGTAGGTATTAAAGTCCTCTTTTATAGTCATTAATCCATCCCATACTAGACCTGTTTTTTCAAAATCTTCAAGAGGGATATTATATTTTTTGAGAAATTTTTCCATTTTAAGTATTCCTATATAGTAAGCTTTAATAATAGATTATGGTGGGTGGTATCACTCAATGACGCCCAACGTTTGGCTACATGAATAGTGGTGCATTGCGGGCTACCAACTTTTCAATCAACACAAAGCTAAATGCAGGATGCATAACACTAAAATTTATACTCCCGCACTATTATTTATTGTAGCGTGTTGTAGCCCGTTCATTCCATTATTCAATATCTAAGTATAAATACAATCATATGATTTGGGGAAAAAAGAAAAATTGGCTTACTTGGTTATATCATAGATTGCCTATGAAATTTGTACTATAAACTGGTATTGAATCCTTGTTTATATCAACTTCATTAATTGTAAATAATACAATTTGCTTTTTCCATAAGGAAACCAAAAACTCTTCTTTTAAAAGCATAAACTCTATGTCTTTAAGTTCTCTCACTTTTTTTTCTTTAAAGTATTTTTTAGGAACTATAAAGTTAGTTTCTTCACATAATCCATTATCTATTAGGGCAAATATATTTCCTGTAATCGGATGACTATAAGAAAATAGAGTGCAATCTTTATCAATCTTTGTTATACACCTTTCTTTTAAATTTTCTTTATAAATACTATCTATTTCAACACCATACTCATATCCTTGAGGTCTTACGATAAATATCGTATCTGATAATGATTTCTTACAGCTCTGCGCTTGAACAACATTATATATGCAAAAGAAAAAGATAACTAATATTAATTTACTCATAATAAACATGTTTAATTTATACATTTCGTTCCTTTCGATGTGGCTGATGAATTTCTCTCTTGTTGATTTGCACTCGATACTTTACCTTCCCAAATGTTATTACCATTTGAATCATTTAAGCTTGCCATCTTTTTCAACTCATATGCCCAAGTGCCCTGCAAGCCACCCCAAGCAAGATATATTGCATTCTTCTCAGGAAAACTTGAGTTTAGCTTTAACACCATTTCCTTCATAGCATTAATATATTTATTTGCCATAGTTTCGTGATGTTGTTTATTTAATTCGTAATCTCTCATATCTTTTGTTGGAGGCTCAAGAAATCCTGTATTAGAATCTCTGTAATCAACAAAAATAGGGAAATACTTTTTTGCAAGATCTGGATTATTTTGCCAATAATAACTTATTAAACTATGAATTACTTCATGTGCAAATGTAACTGCAATATATTCCTGAGTAGCATTATTTAAGACATCTGGGTTCATTCTAATTATAAAGTCAATATCTGAATTCTGACTTGCAGTGGCATCCGTTGATGTTCCTGATAGTTTTTCATCAACTTCAAAAGTAACATTCATTGATATATCAAAATCAAATACATCTTTTACCATATTAGATATAACAGAATCAAAATTTAATAATTTAGCAAGAATTTTAGATGCACAAGGATAATCATCTAATTCATCAAAAATATCATCGTTAGGAGTTTTGATTGGGTATGCATCTTTGTTGTTACCTCCATTGTATATATAGTAGTTGTCCATAAACTCACCAACATAAGGGTTTGCTACCCACTCGTAACCTTGACTATATTTATATGTAGTATTGGTATACTCATATATTGTAAATCCATTTTCTTCGTAAATCTTGTACCAATCTGTTGCTTCTTCAAAAATTACTGGCACATATCCTCCTCCGCTACCATGCTCTATTTCATCAGGTATTATAGCACTCATCATTAACATATTATTAACACCCTTGAGGGAATAATCGCTTTTACTTTTTAGTTGTTTTTCACTGTTCACAACAAAATTGCCTTGCTCAACTTTGTAATTTATGTAATTGATATTAGCAACAATGTAATTATATAGAGGTTTTGAAATTAACAAGTCAATAGGCGATTTGTCCGTTAGCTCTATCTTGTTTTCTTTTACCACACATTCTGCAAGATATCTATTTCTTGCCTCATTGAGTATTTATTGTTAGCAAACGTATTTCATTCATTATCTATTATTTACAAATCCATCCAATGCAATCTGAGGTCCAAA
Organism: uncultured Saccharicrinis sp.; assembly: GCA_963665705.1. Taxonomy (GTDB): domain Bacteria; phylum Bacteroidota; class Bacteroidia; order Bacteroidales; family Marinilabiliaceae; genus Saccharicrinis. Next base: position 5,208,223 of record OY762448.1, on the reverse strand, counting down.
ATCTTTATGTGATTTCCAAATTGGAAATGTATTAAAGTCTTTTTTAATCTTGTCAGCATTATTCTGTCTTAGAAGCAACAATTCAGAATCATATACTTCAAATTCAGATGCAAACTTATCTAATATATCTTGGTATTTTACTATTCCAATTTCCTCAATATTTTTAAATAGTTTTCGATATTTCTTTACAAGAATCACAAAGTCTACTTTTGGAAGTATCAAAGGAATACTCTCGCTCCAAACAACATATGTAAATAATTCTTTAGAATCCTTATTTTGTATAACAAATGCATTTGGAATGTAAACATCCTCATTTATATCATTCTCAAGTTTGTCAATCTGACTAGTATATTTCCATAAACTGTCTGATTTTTTCTTGTCAAGAAAGTTCAGGTTTAATTCTTCAAATTGTTGTTTTGTAACCTTAGCATTATTTAAAATCCAATGTTCTACTAATTCCAAACCAGTCCACTTAATTGGTCTGTGTTTTGTTTCGTCTGATTCTTGTAGATTTAAAATAAATAAGTCTAGCTTATCGCATATTACACATATCAATGGAAATATTTCAGTTCCAAAATAATCGGGTCGGAAAAAATTTATCGAAGCACTTATATTTACATAATCATATTCTTCAAAATTTTCAAATAGCTCAATATCTTCTTTTTCTGTATTTGGTTCATTGAAATCAATTAGAAAATATACTCCAGTTCTTTCATTTTCATAATCAATCTGATGGTCGATTTCACTAATATTTTTTGGAACTAATTCTCTGAATTCAGATTTAATATCCGATTCTGTCAATTTGCTATTCTTTTTCTTATAAAAGTATAAATCGTAACTCATATTATTCTAATGTTTCGGGTCGCTCTCTATATGTTTGCTAACGGCTAGTATAAGAAACGTAAGTGAATTCGAAGCACTTACCTGTCAATTTACACTGAGCCAAATTTGCGATTAGACACAAATTTAGTGTTTTAAAACAAACCGTCAAATCGCAGATTTGGCGGAGCTGACTAAATGCTCTAAAGTTCCGTAAACCACTGAGCCACTTATGTTTTTTATACATTGTTGGGCAAAGTAATTATTTGATGCAGTAATGTTCATCAATAGCGTTTACAATGTTATCAAATGATATAAACCTATTTCTAATCAAATTTACCCAGGCGACTTTAACTTTTGGAGAATCTAGAAACTCTTTACGGTAAGTTGAGAACTTAATATTTTGATTTCCTCTTAATGTATAATACGAACTTATAGCATTAAAATTTTTTAGTAGAAAGATAAATTCATTTGATGTCAAACTATACTTTTTAAGTTTCTTTTTGGTAATACCATGAAACTTAAGCAATGAACTATCTTTTAAAAACATATCGAATGTTTCATTACTTGCTTTATAGTTCTCTTTGAGTCTCTCTACTCTATTATTCTCGCTTGATGCCCATGCGGCAATAATTACGGCTACTAATGCAATCAATACATGGATGTAATCAATATCATTAAAATCTTTAGAGTTTACTTTTGTTGACTTGTTTAACTTAACAATAGCCAATTCATGAAGAGTATCTTTTAGTCGAAGTATACTTAGCTGAAGTCGTTGTTTTGAAATATCTGTGCTATCAAGACCATAAACAGCAGTTTTTAAATTACTTGTAGCAATTAAAAAATCATCTCTATCATTTTTATCAAATAATACTGAAATCTTATTTTCACAATCTGTAATATTAATAAGTATGGAGTCCCTGTATTTAATTGTGTTTTGATTATCGTTTGAAAAAGGCCTTAGTAATTCAACGTATCCAGAAATTAATTCACTAGTTGAGTCTCGGGTTGGGACTTTTATTATCGCAATTAAATCTATAATTTGTGGTGATACCAGAAATAGAAAAATTCCGAAAAACACAAGAAACCGTTGCCAAGATTGTAAATTTTGAATTTTATTTATAATATTCATAAACTTTAATTATTTGGGAGCAAACCATTTTTTTTATCAATACTATCTAACCTTTGATTCACCTGATTTAAAATATTGACAATTTCATTAAGTTCAGGTCGTATATCAATCGATTTAGATTCATCGAAGACCTGTTGCTTTAACTCTTGAAATATTACCTTATCTACAGCTTCTATTTCTATAGATTGAGGTTTTGATTTTAAAATAAAGCTAAACCCGATAATCAAAACTGTGAATATTGCAAAACTAACACTTGCTACCCTAAAACTTCTAGTTGCATAAATTAGATTAGCTCCTTTCCTGTTATTTTGAGTTGTATTTTTATCAATTATATATACTAAATCATTTATTTCTTCATCTAAAAAATCTTGTTCATTCGTTTTTCGTTTTGCACTAGTTACAGTACTGGTATTCCTAGTTGCATAAGGATATTTACTTATCTCTAATGTTTTAGTTGAGTGAATAATGGTAAGTACATAGTGAAAAAGTATTACAATAAAACCTAGAATTAATGGGATTAATACAAGAATACTCTGGTCAATTAATTTGTCAATTAGTAAAGGAATAAAGAGAGCGAATATTGATATAATTATACTTGCCTGACCAACTAACTGGGAGTTTTTATTTTCTATTGTATTTTGACGTTCTTTTTGGTAGTTATGGTTCTCTTTAAGATAATCAAGGTGTCGCTGAGCGACCTCCAAGCTATCACTAGATTTATACTCAATTATTTCTTTAAAATTTAGTTCTTCCTTTGTTAAACCAACAAACTTTAAATATTTATTTATCAGGTTCATTTATGTAGAAATTTAATTATTGCGTCTGATATTTTAAGACCTGTATCAATTTCAATCCATGCCCATTGCCCATTAGGATTAATCTCTAAGAAAATGTATTCGCCAGTTGGAGTTTTTATCATGTCTATTGCACCAAATGATATATCTAATAAATTTAATAACTCAATACATTTCTGTTCAATTTCCTTTGGTAAAGTGTACTTCTGAAATTTCAATTTCTCTTTTCTCCAATCGACCTTTGTTTGGTCATTATTTTGAGAATCAACCTGTGCAGCAAAAACATTATCATTAACCACTGTTATTCTAAGTTCTACATCTTTCTCAATATTTTGTTGAATGATAGAAGGCGTTAAATTAAAGTCAGCTATATTTTCAATGTGCTTTTTTCCAATCTTATTAGTGAAAATATTTTTAATTTTCCCATCGTACTTTATTCGTCCTTGGTTTATGGGTTTTATTATAAGAGAGTTATTGTGGTTATTTGAAAATTTAATTAATTCATCTTTACTATTAGTTACTATCGTTGAAGGGATAGTAAAACCAAGATTAGTAGCTAGCTGCAATTGAAGTAGTTTGTTTTCTGCACGGTAAACATTTGGAGGGAAGCTCAACCATTTTTTAGTGGAAATTAGATGATACATATTTTCAAGTAGTGTATCATAATCATTTAGTAAATAGAGTTTTTCTGCACTATTTTCTATTTCTACATCAGGTAGTTTAGTTCTCCTAAACCATACTGAATCAATTTTTTCTAGACCATGTAGAGAGAATATGGTCTTATCTGAATTTATATTATAAGTATAATTATTCCTATCAATATCTTCGCAGTTGAACCTATAGTATTCAATATTTAGCTGATTAAGCTTCTCAATTACAAAATCAGTTGTATAGTCAAGTTTATGTGTAATGATTAAGATCACGACTATTTATCCGAATCAGTTGGTTCAATATTTTCTGTTACTGTTTCTGTTGACATCAAATACTTTAAAGAATTAAAATCATTATCTGAATCGGTAGGTTCGGATAACGTTCGTGTGTGGGTTTCTGTCCCCATTAGTATTTTCAATTCATTTCTTAAGTCGCTGTCACTATCACTTGGTTCGCCCATTGTTTTAGTGAAAGTCTCTGTTTCCATTCTCAAATGAGAGATTGCGGACGTTTCTGTGTTTTTTACAACTGTTAAATTTTTCTCTTTCGAATACTCAATTATGCTAGAATCAAAATCAAATAATTTTGGTTCTTCTGTAAATTCAAAAATCAGAGGTTTCATATTTGCAGTTCGTTTTTATTTTGCCCAACTTTTCAGTAACCGTCATATACTTGGACTTATTTCGTCTTTGTATTTAGGTTAAACTTTTGCTAAAATAGTTATTATTTTAAATAGTAATGTCATCTAACGGACTTTTTATCTGTTGTAAGTGTTTGTTGCTTACATGGGTATATATTTCGGTGGTTTTTGATGAATTATGTCCCAAAAGCTCTTGTATATAGCGCAAATCAGTTCCTGATTCTAATAAATGTGTGGCAAAACTATGGCGTAAAGAGTGTAATCCACCTCGTTTGGGTACTCCGCTTTTTTCTATTACTTTAGCTAATACCTTTCCGGCACTGGTGGCTGAATATTTGCCACCAAACTGACCTTCAAATAAATATACCTTTGGTTTATATTCCTTGTAATAATGGCGCAGTAATAATAATAACGATTTTCCCAATATAGTATATCTGTCCTTTTTGCCTTTTCCTCCTAATATGCGTATTTGCATTCGCTTGGAGTCAACATCATAGAGTTTTAAATTTAAAGCTTCGCCAATACGCAATCCACTACCATAAATTAACGATAGTAAAGTTTTATGCTTAATATTTTCTGTGGCATTTAATATTCTACACATCTCTTCTTTGTTCCAAACCTTAGGTAGTTGTCTTCCTGTTTTAGGTCTAATCACATCCTGCAGTTCTAACTCCCGCTTTAAATAGCCCTGATAATATAACTTTATGGCATTTACTGATTGATTTATCGTTTGAAATGAATATGCCTTTTCGGCCAGCATCATTTGATGATATTCATTGATTACTGTGGGTGTAAACATATTAATTTGAGCTAAACTGTTTTGTCGGTAACAATTGATTAGCCTCAAAACAAAATAATAATAGGTTTTTATGGTATTGATGCTATACCCTTTTAAAACCATAAATTTTAAATACTCAATAGGTACACTTTTAAAATAAATACTTCGTTTATAAGCCTGCTCAAACAGCAATTGCATAATATCACAGTCTTTTATCTCCAGGTTATTATATAATCTGATTTTTAGTTGCACACAAGTACTTTTTACAAATCCTTTAACTATGTTTATTTTAGGTAGTAACACAAACTCTTTTAACTGCGAATTCCATTGAGCAAAGGTGTTTTTAACCAATAGCTGATTGATATTTTTTGTGTATTTATATTTTATAATTAAAAAGCGTTCTTCGCTTTGTTTATAGGGTACGAGCATTACAGTTCCTATTTTAGGCTGCGGTTCTAATATGCCATTAAAATACGTGGCATCCCCAATAACAATCTCTTCAGTATTGTTTTTTATCTGAGCTTGATAATACTTGGTGCTTATGGTAGCTATATCTTCAAATAAATCAATTAATAATCCTACTGTTTGGGGAGTTACTTTCGATACATATTGGCGAATATTTGCATTCCAAATGATCCAGTCATTTTCTAAAATCCGCTGCTCAATCATATTATCCTTCTTAAAGTACAATACGCATAAATCTTCTGCCTCACTTTTCTGTTGGTTTAAGTAAATAATTCTATTGCTTTTCATTGTTTTACTTTTTTCCTAAAATCCGCAAGTATTTTGCTTTGCTTTGCAAAAAGGAGTCAGTTACGTTTTAATTTATTCATATAAGTGAAATATTAACTCCCTCTTTGTGTTGCTTTGCGTGGGATTCAAATAATTATATGCGGGAAATAAGGTTTTGTCAGATAATTAATCGGTTTGAAAATTAAGCTTTAATGTTTAAATTAAGCGTTTTAAAAACGTTTATATACGTATATAAACGTCTAACAAATAACCAAAAATGAATTCTAAAAATCTATGCTTATATTGTAGTGAGCCTATTGAGGGACGAACCGACAAAAAGTTTTGTAATGCTCAATGCCGAAGTGCTTTTCACAATCAAAAACAATACTCTGCCGAGTCCGTTATTAAAAGCATTAATAAACAATTACGAGCTAATCGTAGTGCATTAAAAAATGCTTGTCCACAAGGAAAAGCTACTGTACGTAAATCATTTTTAAAAACTTTGGGGATGGATTTTAAACACTTAACCCATACCTGGAAAAGCAATGGAGGTAACCTGTATTACTTTTGCTACGACTATGGATATACTCCATCCATAGATCCCGAAAAAGTCGTTATTATTCAGCAACAGAACTATATGAAATGAGCCATAAGAATAGATTCTCACACACGATGATGACAAAATTGGCGAGTTCCATCTGGCCGATGAAAATAAATTATCTTGATTAACATTAATATAAGATCACTTTTAATATCGAACCCGGGTTATTAATGAGAGTGAAAAAATTATTCTTTTAAATTTACAACACCTAAAAGCTCAGGTAAGTAAGCTACAGGCAAGTCTTTGTTATTTAAATTAAACACTTTAGTATTCATTGAATCAGACAGTACAGGTTGATTGGTTTGTTTGCTAATATCTTCTTCCTGTAAAAACTCTATGGGTACAGGCTTTAAAGTAAATCCTTTCAATAATGATGTAATATATTCTTTTGCACTTTCTTTTGTTTCTTTAATAATACCGTTTTTAACCGATAATTGAATAATCGCTTTTTTACGCCTGTTAACAATGTCTTTTAAATAATTCAATACCTCTGAATATAAATCCTTACCAATATGCAATTGAAAACTCTTTATTCTTTTAACCTCCATTTTATCTATCTGATAATTTGGATCTGTCATTTGGGGCGAGGGTAATAATATTTTTGAAATGGTATCGCTACAGTATTTAATTTGCATTTTTGTTAAATCAATAAAGGCCGAAATATTTACCGGAACAGTGGCCACTGCTTTTAAGCTTTTACTGGTGTCGTTTTTACGATGTATAAAAGTTAAATCCTGGTAGGTGTGTTTTAATAAATGCAGTTCTTTAATTTTAATAATCTCCTTAAACTTTGCAATATCATTTGAGTTTGGTTTAACAAATCGTTTATGGATCAATACTCCACCAATTATTCCAAGAGCCAAGGATAACAATACTATTGTAACCGTTTTTTTCATAGACTGTGTTAGGTTTTAATGTGTTAAAAATAGATTTTAAGCAAAAATAACATTTTCAATGAAATTGTATTTCTGTAGTAGTAAAATTATAGTGTTCCTATCAGGAATAAACGGCATCCGTTGCTGACCTATATAATACAAGATTTAATCTTTCCTTTATCCATTGATATTTATTGCTAAAAGAGAACTAAAACGCTAATCAACCGAGTTCGTTATAAAAATTAATCGAACTCAGATTATTAATTTAACTAATTAATTAAACTCAATTGATACAATTTAGTAAACAGACTCCAATGTTCTGAGTTAAACTGACAATGTTCTGGGTTAAAATAGGAACGTTGTCACAAAAACTGACAAGCTTCTGTAAAAATGTTAGAACATTCTGGGTAAAAGCCAGAACATCCTAATAAAAAGTCAGAATAGTCTAACAAAAAGGGAGAACGTTCCTATTTAAAGTGAGAAGTTTCTCTAAGAAAGTTAGGATGTTCTCTAAATAAGTTAGAACGTTCTAACTCTGAGCCAGAACTTTCTGGGAAAAAGTCAGAATGTTGTCAGTTTTTGTCAGAACGTTCTGGGTTTAACCCCCAATGTTCCGGTTTAAAACAGGAATAGCCATATTTGTAAATAAAAAATCCGGTAAGGTTCCCTACCGAATTCTAAATTACATGTGAAGCATTTAACTATTCCTCTACCACATCTGTTCTTTTTCTTCTACGTGGAAAACGATCACTTAAATCATTAAGTACTGTTTGAGCACCTGCAATACCATTTTTAGCTGCAAGTTTTGTGTTGTTATAAAACATCAAGGCATGATTATACGCCTCACTTCCTGCAACAACAGATGTGTCTTCAACCTGGCTTAAAAGTTTTTCAAGATTACTTGTAATCGGTAAAAGTCCTGTTGCATCAGCAACATCAACGTCAAAATCTTCTTGCGAAGAGAATGCTGGTCGAAGATTAGGAAATTGTTTACTGTATTCATGGGCTTCTGTAACAAAGGCTAATGATTTGTCTCCCATTTTTGCTAAACCTTTTTTTTCTTCTTTAGATACTGTTAAAAGATACGGAGATAGAAGAGTGTTTACCTCATTTAATTTGTTTAGTGCTTCCGTTAGCGCTTCCTGTGGAATGCTAGTTTGATGAAGATTCTTCATAAAATTGATTAATTTTAAAAATTATACATTAGCGGACACACTAATGACAACTTTCGCCGGCTAGCATTAGGGGTCAGGAGTGGTCCGCATTTTAATTAACGGCAAATAAACATTAAAAAATAGATGCATCTGGCATATTGTGACGAATGCGTAATATGAGGTGACGAACAGATGAATATTATACATTAATAATTTCATCGATAAAGCGAAGATGTTGGTGTGGAGGATGTTACGAAATTGTTTCATGGAAAAAAGTAAGCTGTATGTAACAAGCTATTATTTAGCTTTATAGCAAAGCAAAAGATCAAAAGTAAAAAATATCATATATTATTAAAATTTACGAGCTAACAGCTTGAAATAAACAACAAATATCAAATGAGCTACATTCCCAAAATTGAAGATATAAAAGCGGCTGCGCAACGTTTAAGTAAAGTTATTCGACGAACTACATTAGATTTTAATCCTACTTATTCTGAAAAATATCAATCTGAGGTTTATTTTAAACGAGAAGATCAGCAAACGGTTCGCTCGTATAAAATCAGGGGAGCGTATAATAAAATGGCTTCTTTATCGGCAGATGAAATACATAATGGAGTGGTTTGTGCCAGTGCTGGTAATCATGCTCAGGGCGTAGCACTTTCGTGTTTTATACTTAAGGTAAAAGGGGTTATATATATGCCCAGCACTACGCCGGCTCAAAAAATTACTCGTGTAAATACTTTAGGTAAAGAGTGGGTTGAAGTAGTATTGTTTGGTGATACTTTTGATGATGCCAATGAAGCAGCTATTCAATATAGTAATGAAAATAACCTGCCTTTTATTCCACCTTTTGATGATCCTAAAATTATTGAAGGTCAGGGAACTGTGGCTATTGAAATATTAGAAGATTTACCCGATGTTGACTATGTTTTTATTCCTGTTGGAGGTGGTGGCTTAACAGCTGGAATGAGTACTTACTTAAAAAGTATCAATCCCAATATTAAGGTTATTGGAGTTGAACCAGCAGGAGCGCCTGCCATGTATCAATCATTAAAACAAGGTAAGATTGTTACACTTGAGGAGATTGATAAGTTTGTGGATGGTGCAGCAGTTCAGCGAATAGGCGAATATACTTTTCCGGTGTGTAAAAAATATGTGGATGATATGCTTTTGGTTCCAGAAGGAAAAGTGTGTACCAAAATATTAGAGATGTATAATAATGATGCAATTGTGGCTGAACCTGCCGGAGCATTATCGGTTGCAGCTCTTGAACAGTATCAGGATTTAATAAAAGGTAAAAAAGTTGTTTGCATAATAAGCGGTGGAAACAACGATATTACCCGTACCGAAGAAATTAAAGAGCGTAGTTTATTATACGAAGGATTAAAACATTATTTCATCGTTCGCTTTCCGCAAAGACCGGGAGCGCTAAAAGATTTTGTAAACGATATTCTTGGGCCAACAGATAGTATTGTTTTGTTTGAATACGCCAAAAAGGTAAATCGTGAAAAAGGACCTGCTCTGGTTGGCATTGAATTAAAAGATAAAGATGATTTTGAGCCCTTATTGAAAAGAATGAAAGAAAGAAATTTCCTTGGAGAATACGTTAATGATAATAATGATATGTTCAGGTATTTGATTTAATTGCTGCTGCATTATTAAAGATTCCGCACTAGCACAATAGTAAGCGCGGAAATGATTTCCGTGCAATAATCAAGCGTTAAATGAATATGATATATTGCAAATTTAAATTATATATTTCTTAAGATAAAGATCAGAAATTGCATTCCGGACAGAGTTTCAAATAGATACCGGATTACAAACCCGGATTACAAATCCGCGCCTACTAAAGCAGTCAATAAAATGCGCAGTAGTTGTAAGCGCGGAAATGATTTCCGTGCAATAAGCGAGCTGTAAATCAATATGATATATAGCAAATTTAAATTATATATTGCTTAAGGTAAAAGATCAGGAATTGCATTCCGGACAGAGTTTCAAATAGATACCGGATTACAAATCTGCAAAGTTGAATGGCTTAAGTAATGTAAGATGCCCGGATTTCAAATCCGGGCAAGCCCTGTGAACAAAGAGCCAGCACAATAGTAAGCGCGGAAATGATTTCCGTGCAATAAGCGAACTGTAAATCAATATAATATATTGCAAATTTAAATTGTGTATTTCTTAGGATAATAGATGAGGAATTGCATTCCGGGTAGTAATTACATTTAAATTTATTATTTTCACTTTTAAATAAATCAAACCTAAAATCAAATGTCCGATAAATACAAGATTACGGATGATCAATCTGCATATTTTATAACAATGACAACAGTCGGTTGGATTGATATTTTCACCCGTAAAAACCATAAAATTGCAATTGTAGATTCCCTGAGATACTGTCAAAATAATAAAGGCTTAAAAGTATATGGATGGTGTTTGATGTCTAATCACTTACATATGATATGTTCAGCTAGAGAAGGATATATTTTATACGATATACTAAGGGACTTTAAGAAATACACTTGCAAAAAAGTAATTAAGCAGATTAAAGAAGAACCTGAAAGTAGACGAGAATGGATACTCAATTTGTTTCAAAAATGTTGTCAGTATTTAAAACGTAACCAAACTTATAAATTATGGCAAGATGGTAATCACGCAGAAGTGATTTATAGTAATGACTTCTTTGATCAGAAGCTTAATTATATACATCAAAATCCTGTTGAACAGATGATTGTTGCAAATGCAGAAGATTACCTGTTTAGTTCAGCAAGAAATTATGCAGATCTGACATATTTAATTGAAGTTATTAAGGAAACATAAATGTTATTTACTAATTGAGAAATGCCCGGATTACAAATCCGCGCTTGCTAAAAGTTATTGTTGGACCAGAGAGGAAGTACATATGGATTTAAGGAACAAATTCAAAAGTGAATTTATACGTCATTATAAAACAAGATTTACAAAATGTAAATCAAACCTGTAAATCCTGTGAATCCTGTCTGAAATAAGTTTACGTTCAATAATTAAACTGTAAATCAATGTCGTATATTTCAGCTCTACACATCTGTCATAAATAATTCCCAGTCCGATAAATCTTAATCCATCCCCCAAATATTCCTGTCTAACAAATAAAAAAATTAATTAGATTTGATTTAATTTCAAATTTGAAGGATATTGCGATTAACCTGTTGTTAGATATCATGAAAAACATACATATTAATTTAATTACTCTATTACTATTACTTATTGCTTCAACTACTTATGGGCAAAGTGATAGTCTCATTCAAAAGAACGACTCCATAAATATTGCAGTCTTTAATAAATACCAGGAAAAACTTCTTGAGGTTGAACAGCAACGATTGGTAGATTCAATAAAAAAATCAGAACTGGAATCGCAGTTGATAAAGCTCAAAACAACCGATAACATACAAAAAGAGGATTTAATAAATCAGCTTAAAACCATTGAAGAAAACGAACTAAAACGGATTTCAGATAAAAAAGAACAAATAAATTCCTTAAGAAATACAGCTAAAGGATATCCGGTAATTGGTGTTTTAGAAGATACCTTGTTTGTTGTTTATTCAAAAATTGGAGCATCAACACCTGCCGAAAGAGCCTTAAATATCAGCAAAAAAATAGAGAAGCTGTATGAAGATGATTTTCTGGCAGCAGACTCCATAGCTGTTGTCAAAACAGAAAACACCGTTGATATTGTATACCATGATATCATTTTAATGAGTATATCAGAAAATGATGGAATATGGTATGGAAACAACATGTCAATTATAGCCGAGGACTTTAAAGAGAAAATTAAAACCTCAATAGTTAGGGCTAAAGAAGAAAACAGTTTGCTTAAAATTTTAGGCCGTATCGGGATGGTTCTCTTGGTGATCGTTATAGCTCGTATTATCATTTGGCTAATAGGTAAAGCTTACTCCATCCTGCTAAAATATATTGACATAAAGAAAGATTTATGGCTTAAGGATTTATCCTTTAAAGATTACACTTTTATAAAAGCAGATCAGGAGTTACAAGTAATACTGGTTTTAATCAGGGCTGTTAAATGGTTTGTGTACATCTTACTGCTTTATATTACCTTACCTATTATCTTTAGTATATTTCCTTTTTCGCGAACCTGGGCCGATGCACTATTTCAGTTAATATGGTCGCCATTTAAAAGTATATTATTTGCAGTGTGGGATTATCTGCCTAATCTATTTGCTATTTTGGTTATTTACTTTGTAATGAAGTATGTAATTAAGTTTGTAAAATATATTTTCCGCGAAATAGAAACTGAAAAATTAGTTATCTCAGGTTTTCATGCCGATTGGGCCATGCCCACTTATAGTATCATTCGCTTTTTGCTTTATGCATTTATGTTTGTGCTCATCTTTCCTAAATTACCAGGATCCGACTCTACAATTTTTAAAGGAGTTTCTGTATTTATTGGTATTTTATTTTCATTAGGATCGTCATCTGCCATAGCTAACATGGTGGCTGGTATTGTGATTACATACATGCGTCCTTTTCAAATAGGAGATCGTATTAAAATTGGTGAAGCAACCGGTGATATTGTTGAAAAAACCTTGTTGGTAACAAGAATTAAAACCATCAAAAATGAGGTGATAACCATTCCAAATTCATCGGTTTTAACCGGGAATACCATCAACTACAGTATTGGAGCTAAAGACACAGGATTAATTATACATACCACAGTTACCATAGGGTATGATGTTCCCTGGAAAGATATGCATCAGGCATTAATTGATGCAGCCTTGCGTACACCAATGGTTATGAAAGAACCAGTTCCTTTTGTTTTACAAACCAGTCTGGATGATTTTTTTGTGAGTTATCAGGTGAATGCTTACGTTCGAGAGGCAAGCAAACAAGCTATCATCTATAGTAGTCTTCATCAAAATATTCAGGATGTTTGCAATGAGAGAGGGATAGAAATATTATCGCCTCATTACCGAGCTGCCAGAGATGGAAATAAAACAACGATACCAGCGGATTATTTACCGGAAGATTATAAAGCTCCCGGCTTTAATGTTAATCAAACTGGGGTTAATATGGAAAGTGACAAAGAATAGCCTGGAATGGTGATGATACCATCCCAATACTATACAAGTATACTTTTTAAAATCGAGTAACGTCCCCGCCACCGCTCTCATTAATTTTTTTTGATTTTGGTGAGCCAGTATAATTTACATCGCCACCCCCACTTGCATTGGCTTTTAATTCCTCAGAAACATTTACCTCAATATCTGAACCGCCAGAAGCATTTACATCGGCATACTTAGCTATTAATTTATTTGCATCAATGTCAGAACCTCCGGAGCATACAGCATCAAGAGTATCTGTATTTCCTTTAATTGAGATATCAGCACCTCCGCTACAAATCAGTTTAATAAATTGACTTTGCGATGTTAAGTATACGTCAGCACCACCTGAAGAAATAACTTTTAGGTTTTCCTCATGAATACTACCTGTGCTTCTGATATCTGCACCACCTGAAGCATTAATCTTTTTAAATGCAGGGGCAGTAACATATACTTTTTTAGTATCCTTTGAACTCCACTTAAATTTACCGTTGACATAAATATGGAGTGTTTCATCTTTTACTTCTGTAATGATGCGATGTAGCGAATTTTTATTGGCTTCTACCTCCACTTTAGTTTCATCACCTTGAGTAAGATAAACATCAATACCTGAACTTGCAGTAATAGATGTAAAAGGTTCTGTTTCTCTGACTTCCTTAATTTGTGAAAAAAGGGTAGTAGCTGTAATAATAGCCATCGTTAGGGTTAATAATTGTCTTTTCATATGTCTCATTTTATTTTTAATTGCCATATGGAACTCGCCAATTTTGTCATCCTCTTGTTTGATAAATAACTTCTTATGGCTCGTTTCATCATAGTTGATATTATGGTTTCATTTGCGTTACAGGAGTGAGACGCTTTTTGTTGAGGAGAAGTTACAACATATTTATAATAAAATTATAAAGGCATAAAAAAAGGGATGCAAGATGAGATATTCTCAACATTGCATCCCTAATTATAGGTGGTATTAACCCGAGTTCTATTAAAATTAAAAAGCTCAGATTTTATATCGAACTCGGGTTATTATTCAAATGAATTTACTTTACTTCCCAGGTTTCACCTGAGTTTACCAAATCTTCAAAAGATGAAACTTTAGTTTGGTTTTGAACTTCATCAAGCTGTTTTGAAACTTCCTGTTCATAAGTACGTCGTTCAACAGAACGTATAACACCTAAAGCAACCGGTAATTCAGGATACTCCATGGCTATTAATTTCATATGAACATTAGGATATTCAGCATAGGCATCATGAACTAAGATGTCCTCAAGTGTATAACCATCTTTACCAATGGTAACAGCTTTCAACCTCATGTTGTCATCTAATATTATTCCTTTGTCTTGATTTGTTCCAAAAATCATTTTTTCACCATGACGAAGGATAATCGTTCTATCAGCTTTATACTTTTTATCCGTAATGGCTTCGTGTGTTTTATCGTTATAGATAACACAGTTTTGAAGCACTTCAATTACGGATGTGCCTTTGTGTTTAGCAGCTTCAAGCATTACATCAATAGATAGTTTTAATTCCTTATCAATGGTTCTGGCAAAAAACTGTCCTCCTGCACCTAAGGCAAGCTGACCTGGCCTGAAAGGATCTTCAACTGTTCCAAAAGGTGATGATTTAGAGATAAATCCTCTTTTTGAAGTTGGAGAATATTGTCCTTTTGTTAAACCATAAATTTGGTTGTTAAAAAGGATCACATTCATATCAATATTCCTTCTTATTAAATGAATAAAATGATTACCACCAATAGCCAAAGCATCTCCATCACCTGTTATTTGCCATACATGCAAATTGGGGTTGGCAACTTTTACTCCTGAAGCAATGGCAGCACCACGCCCATGAATGGTATGAAAACCATATGTGTTCATATAATAAGGGAATCGCGATGAACAGCCAATTCCTGAAATGACAGCAATATTATGTGGCTCTACATTTAAATCGGCCATTGCTTTTTGTACCGAATTTAAGATAGCATGGTCGCCACATCCGGGGCACCATCTCACATTTAATTTACTTTTGTAATCCGTATATTTATATTCAATATTTTCACTCATCATTTACTCCTCCAATAATTTTTTAAACCTTTCTTTTAATTCAACCACAGTAAAAGGTAACCCTTGTACTTTATTAAATTGCTGGTACGGAATATCAGGAAAGTTCATTCTTAAATAATTGGCAAATTGACCCATATTTAATTCACAAACAATTACTTTCTTATACTTCTTAAGTACTTCATAAGTGTTTTTTGGCAGTGGGTTAATGTAGTTAAAGTGAGCAAGAGCTACGTTTATCCCTTCATTCATTAATTCATCAACAGCAGTAAACAGATGACCAAAAGTACCACCCCAACCAATAACAAGTAAGTCACTTTCTTCGCTACCTAAAATATCTTGTTCTGGAATATGGTTTTCAATGTTCTTGATTTTTTTAGCCCTGGTATCAACCATTTTCTGGTGATTCAAACCATCATACGAAACTCCACCAGTCAATTCATCCTTCTCCAAACCTCCAATCTGATGCATTAACTTTGGTGTTCCCGGTTTAGCCCAACATCGTACCAATGAATCTGTACGGCGTTGGTAAGGTAACCACTCATCGTGATTAGAAGTAACTCTTTTAGGAACAATTTCTGGATAGTCCTTTAGATCCGGAATTTTCCATGGTTGTGTTCCGTTGGCCAGAAAACCATCTGTTAATAAAATAACAGGTGTCATATGTTCCACTGCAATTTTAGCAGCATAAAAAGCATACTCAAAGCAGTTGATAGGAGATGAGGCCGCCATAACCACGCAAGGACTTTCGCCATTACGTCCGTATAATGCCTGCATTAAATCACTCTGCTCTGTTTTTGTAGGCAACCCGGTTGATGGACCACCACGTTGTACATTCACGATAACCAAAGGAAGCTCGGCAATGATGGCTAAGCCAATAGCTTCTCCTTTTAAGGCCAGTCCCGGACCAGATGTTGAGGTTACAGCTAAATCGCCGGCAAAACTTGCACCTATAGCAGTACAAATACCTGCAATTTCATCTTCAGCCTGAAATACTTTAACACCTAAATCTTTACGGGCTGAGAGTTCTTGTAGAATTTCTGTTGCCGGAGTAATAGGGTAAGAACCTAAAAATAATTCCAAACCAGCTTTTTGTGCTGCAGCAATTAATCCCCAGGCAACAGCTGTATTCCCGTTTAAGTTACGGTACTTTCCTTTTTTTATAGAGGCCGGGTTGATATGATATGAAGGTGTTACGGCTTGTATGATCACACCATAGTTATAACCTTCTTTTAATACTTTTAGGTTAGCATCAACAATCAAAGGCTTTTTAGCAAATTTTTTGCGGATAAATTCCTCGGTATGCTCTAGGGGTCTGTCGAATAGCCAATATACCAAACCCAGGGCATACATATTTTTACTTCGTAGGATACTCTTATTATCTAAGCCCATATCCTTTAAGCTCTCTTTTGTTAATGCAGTAATAGGAGCTTTTATAATGTTAAAGTCACCCAGTCGGTCCTCTACAATAGGATCGTCAGTTTTGTAGCCAGCTTTTTCAAGATTTCTTTCATCAAAACTATCTACATCCATAATGATGGTGCCTCCTGCTTTCACCCATTTACTATTGGCCTTTAATGCTGCTGGATTCATGGCAACTAATACATCAGCATAATCACCGGGAGTGTACACCTCTGTATGTCCAAGGTGAACCTGGAACCCAGATACACCACCAATAGTTCCTTGCGGAGCTCTTATTTCTGCAGGATAATCAGGAAAAGTTGATATATCATTTCCAAAAATGGCTGAGGTTTTTGAAAATAATGTACCAGTTAGCTGCATTCCATCACCGGAATCACCAGAGAACCGAACTACTACTTCATCGCGTTCGATTACTTTTGAACTTCTGCTCATAATAAATTTAAGTCTTTTAAAAATAAGGGGGTTTCCATGTTAACTTTAAGATAATAAAAAAAAGACAAGATTTATTGCATTCATTAAGAGGTAAAGCAATAGATCTTGTTTATATTTTTATAATTCTACTAAGTAAAGGTAGTAAAGTAGCAACTTAAAAATACTTGATGAAAATCAGGTTTTTGTCTTGAATATCAATATTTTACTAGAGTGGTTATTTATGCAAAAAATAATCCAAAGTGTGTTAGCCTAAGATTATTAGTGTGATAAGAAATGCATGAAATTCTTATTAAAAATTATTACAAATAATAAAAAGTTAAAATTCAGTGAACAAACCTGATCAAACAATGCTTTATAGCTATAAAAATGAGCATATAAATAGGCTGAAAAAGCGTATTTTTGCACAAAAATTAAATTATTTGATATGGCTTTAATAAAAGAAGTAAGAGGATTTACTCCTAAAATTGGAGAAAATGTTTTTTTAGCCGATAATGCCACAATAGTTGGTGATGTAGAAATAGGAAATGATTGTAGTATTTGGTTTAATGCTGTTTTACGAGGTGATGTAAATACTATTACAATAGGAAATAAGGTTAATATTCAGGATGGTTCTGTATTACATACCTTGTACCAAAAATCAACAATAGAAATAGGTGATAATGTATCTGTTGGGCATAATGTAACTATACATGGTGCTAAAATAGAGAATGACGTTTTGGTTGGAATGGGTGCTACAATTTTAGACCATGCAGTCATTGGTCATAATTCAATTATTGCTGCAAATTCATTGGTTTTAAGTAATACAAAGGTGGAGCCTAACAGTGTATACGCTGGCGTCCCTGCTAAAAAGGTAAAGGATATAGAACCTGAGCAAACAAAAGAAATGATTGAGAAGATTGCGAATAATTATTTGATGTACTCTAGCTGGTATAAATAATTTAAGACTAAAAAGAAAGCCCGGTTTTATAACCGGGCTTTCTTTTTATATATATTATAATGCTTATTTCATGCTTCGCTTATCTCCTGCATGACTTAATACGCTGCCATTTAAAATGCCATTGTATTGAGTAGGATCACTAAGTACTTCAATCGCTTTATTTAACTCTTTATCATCCTGAAGGCTAAATTTAATAGCTCCTTTCTGGTAATAATATCTTTTAATAATCTCGGCACCTAAAAGTTCTGAAATTTCCTTTCTAAAAATATTTAAATCTTTCTGAACGTCTAATTTCAGCATATCTTCAAGTTGATCAAATTCAGCTTTTGATTTTTCATAGTAATCTTCTTTTTGGGCTACATCTTTTAGTTTCTTCAATGCATCCTGAGTTGCAGATTCATATCTAAAATCTTCCTTAGCCAATACAAAATCAGTAAACTCTTTAAAGATTTCATCTGTTATTTTAAACTTTGTTGGAGCTGGAATTTCACTGTTTTTAATACAAAACTCAGTAGCAAAATTAAAAAGCATATTTTGTGCTACCAGAGCAAAAGAAATATTTCCATATTTATCAATGTCTACTTTTACATCTGGTGAAACCCCACCGCCATCAAATACTGATCGACCTCCAAATGTTTTAAATTCAGTAATTAATGAGTCTGGTACAAGGCCAACACTTCCATCTTCATTTCTATGAGAATAATCTACTGCCTGAATGCATCGCCCACTAGGAATGTAATATTTTGCAGTAGTAACTTTTAATTTACTGCTATAGGATAGATTACGTGTGGTTTGAACTAATCCCTTACCAAAAGAACGTTGTCCTATTAAAACACCCCTGTCAATATCCTGAATACTACCTGCTACAATTTCTGAAGCTGATGCTGAACCCCTGCTAATTAAAACAGCTAATGGTATAATGGTATCAACGGGTTCTGATGTAGCGCGGTATACTTTATCCCATTGCTTTATTTTACCTCTGGTAGAAACCACTTCAAGTCCTTTTTTAACAAAAAGGTTTGCAATCTTAACGGCATCATCCAATAAACCACCCGGGTTGCCTCTTAAATCAAGAATAATACTCTCAGCACCCTGATTCTCTTTAAGATCTACCAACGCTTTCTCAACCTCTTTTGAACAATTTTGTGTAAAACTGTTTAGAATAATAATACCTGTTTTATCATTTACCATGCCGTAGTATGGAACAGGATTAATCGAAATCTTTTCTCTTATTATTTCTATTGTTAATGGCTTGCTTGTTCCGGGACGATCAACTTTAAGTTTTAGTGGAGTATTAGGAGCTCCCTTAAGCATTTCGCTAACTTCAGAACTTGATTTTCCTACAGCGTTAACTCCATTTACTTCAAGTAATTTATCTCCAGCTTTTAAACCTGCTTTTTGTGCAGGAAAACCTTCGTATGGTTCAGCGATAACAATGTATTCACCATTCTTAGAGATTAAAGAGCCCATACCACCATATTCGCCAGTAGTCATAAACTTAAAATCCTCCATATCATCTTCAGGAATATATGTTGTATAAGGATCTAGCGACTCCAACATATTATCAATGCCTGTTTTTATTAATTTTTCAGGATTAGTCTCATCTACATAGTAAGTATTCAACTCTCTGAAAAGTGTATAAAAGATATCAAGGTTTTTAACGATGGAAAAGTTTCTCTTATCATCGTTAGCAAAGCCAGCCAGTCCAACTGAAACTACCAAAACAATCAGTACACTACTGATCCATTTTATCCGGCTGTTTTTTTTGAATATTTTCATATGTCTAAAATTGCTTTTAATTGCCATATGGAACTCACCAATTTTGTCATCCTCATGTGTGAGAAAAACTTTCTCATGGCTCGTTTCATGTGTTTACTTTTTTACTTAATTTTTGGAACTCCCTAATAAATTCAATTATTGACCTGTGTGTAAATTAACTTATTGAATGTACATGTTCGTTTCGCTATTTTATTTTTTATGTAATCCACATTCTTTAGTATCAGGATTTTCCCAGAACCATCTTCCTGCCCTGATGTCTTCTCCTGGAAGAATAGCTCTAGTACAAGGTTGACAGCCAATACTAGGGTATCCTTTATCATGAAGAGGATTATAAGGAATTCCTTTTTCTTTGATGTAATCCCAAACTTCTTTTTCCGTCCATTTTGCTAAAGGATTTATTTTAATAATGTTATTATTTTCATCCCATTCAACAACTTGAATATCAGTTCTTGTAACAGATTGGTCAGCTCTTAAACCACAAATCCATGCCTCTAATCCTTCAAATGCTCTTTTTAATGGCTCAAGTTTTCTATTATAACAACATTCTTTTCGGTTTTCAATGCTATCATAAAACAAATTGATACCTTTTTTCATAACCATTTTCTGAACAGGTTCAGATTTAGGGAAAAAGACCTCGATTTTAGTTTTATATTTTTTACAAGTACGGTCTATTAACTCATAAGTTTCAGAAAATAACCTACCTGTATCTAAAGTGAAAATTCGGGCATCTTTATTAATGGATGTTACCATTTGTGTCAAAACCTGATCTTCGGCACCAAGACTTGATGATAAAGCAATCTTATCTTGATATCTATCCAGAAAATAGGTTAACAATTCAATAGGATCAACATCTGAAAATTTCTTATTCAGTTCTAAAATTTCTTCTTTTGTCATTATCGTATAATGCTTAAAAAGCGGCTAAACTTGTATTAAAACAAATAAAGCCGCATTAAGTTTTTTGTAATTTATGTATTATCTACCAAACGAAACTCCCATGTTGATCGCTTTTTCAACAAGGTTATTGTCTGGTTCAATTAATCTGGTTTTTCCTCCAACTTCTTCAAGAGGTACAGAAGTAATTTCTCCTCCTTTGATAGATACCATTGTACCGAATTTTTGTTCATGAATCAACCTTGCCGCATATGCGCCATAGCGTGTTGCTAAAATTCTGTCAGCAGGAGAAGGGCTTCCTCCACGTTGTATATATCCAAGAATAGTTTCGCGGGTTTCCAGACCCGTTCTTTCTATAATCTCTTTACTAATAAATCTTGCGGCACTTTTCTTTCCTGGTGTTTCTATACCTTCTCCAACAACTACAATTGAATAAGGTTTACCTTTTTCTGCACGCTCTATTAGTGCTTTAGCAACCACATCCAAATCGTACTCCATCTCAGGTAATAATATTACATCACCTCCTGCAGCCATGCCTGAGTGTAATGCAATCCAACCAGCGTTGTGTCCCATAACTTCAATAACCATTACTCTTTTATGGGAGTTTGCAGTAGTATGAAGTCGGTCAATGGCATCAGCAGCAATATTTACAGCAGAATCAAAACCAAACGTAACATCAGTACCCCACACATCATTATCGATGGTTTTAGGAATTCCAACAACATTTAATCCTTCCTTAGAAAGAAGATTGGCTGTTTTTTGCGTTCCGTTTCCTCCAATGCATACCAGTGCATCCAATCCTAATAATTCGTAATTTTCTTTAATCACCTGCGGCTTATCTTCAACAGTGTCACCTTCCTGATGCTTAAATGGTTTCATTCTCGAAGTTCCAAGAATTGTTCCACCTAGTGTTAAGATACCTGATAATTTATCTTCGGTAAGCGGTTCGTATTCCCTGTCAATTAATCCACTAAATCCATTAGAGATTCCAATTACTTCCATCCCGTATTGAACAATAGCAGTTTTTCCTACCCCTCTAATTGCAGCATTGATTCCAGGACAGTCACCTCCTGCGGATAGAATTCCTATTTTTGTTTTTTTATCAGTCATGATTATTGTGATTTAATTGAATGCGTAAATTTAATTTAAAAATATCTTTAAAAGAAAGAAATAGTCTATTGATGAAAGAATAACATGGGTATATCGATGTTAAAAAGCATTGTTTTTGTTATACTAGGGTGAAGAAACTTTGCAATAGCACTTCTTTTTTTTCGTGTAATAGCCAATAAATCTATATCTGTATTTTTGATATACTCAGTGGTGGCAGCCAAAATATCTTCCCCATATATATATTCAGCTTCTATTTGTTGATTTCTATAAGTGGTTGAGCAATACTCTAAATATTCATTGAGTAACTCAATATCAACTTTTTCCTTCCCCTCGGGACTATATTGTATGTTATGAATTACAGTATTAAAAGACATTGTTAGTCGAACTAATTTATGAAGAGAAGTGTATTCTCCTTTACAGAAATCAGTTAGGAAAAGGATGTTATTTAGTTTGTTTAAATTTAAATCGTAGTCTTTAGGTACGGCTAAAACCGGAAAATTTACATTTCTAATAATATCCAGCGTTACACTACCTAATAATTCTTTAATAGTCTCTCCTTTACTTCTTGTTCCCATAACTATTAAATCAGGACAGTATTCATTACAAAAAGACGGGATAACATCTTCGGGATAACCTTCAATAACTTTGGTTTTTATAGTAACATTACTGTTGTTATAATCTTTAATTGTTTGATTTTTAATTTTCTCAAGTTCGTACAGGGTGTCATCTATAGTAGTGAGTTGATTGTATTCGTCATTTGTTTCGCCATCCTCATCTAAATAGGGTGAAAACGCATGTAGTAAAGTAATCTCCCCTTCAAATTTTTCAGCAAGAAGAGAGCTGTAGTTAATGGCATTTAAGGTGTAAGGTTCAAAATTTATTGGAATTAAAAATCGAATATACATATTAGATCTCCTTTTGATGAAAATTAATAAAACTATTGTGCCCGAGGGTGTATATTTTGTTTAAACTAATTAAAGCATGAAGTTGTTATGTTATAAATTTAAATAAAATATGAGCCATAGTAAACTAATTATTACATTTAGTTTTTCAGAAAAGTATATTTAATTCCAATATGAGTGATAAGAAAGACGTAGTTAATATTGTTTGGCTACACAGAGACATAAGGATAGATGATAATAGAGCTATGCAGATGGCTATAAAAGATGGGAAATCCGTGTTGGTTATTTATATTTTCGATGATAATCTTATCCGAAATAAGTCTGTTAATCTCCCGGGATTAAAATTTTTGTATGAGCAATTGCAAATACTGAATATTAAATTATTGAAATATGGAAGTTCAGTTTTAATTAAAAAGGGAGATCCCATTACTGTATTTGAAGAAATTCTAGAGCAATTTAATATTAACTGCATCTTTGCTAATACAGAATATGAACCATATTCAATTTTAAGAGATGACAAATTAAAAGAGTTTTGCCTCCAGCGGAATATCGGTTTTCAATTATCCAAGGATCACGTAATTTATGGGCCTGAAGAAGTTATGAAAGCAGATGGATTGCCTTATCAGGTATTTACAGCTTACAAAAACAAGTGGCTTCAGCTGATTGAAGAGGAATCGTTTCATTTTGAACCACTCAGCTTTGAATTATTTTATAAATCAATATTTAGTTTTCCTTCAAAATCGGAATTGGGAATTAATGAGATACATCAGCCGGTTAAAAGTTTTAGTCTGGATCATATTGATGAATATCAGGCAAAAAGAGATTTTCCATATTTAGATGCAGGAAGTTATTTAGGACCTTATTTACGCTATGGTGTTATAAGTATTAGAAAGCTTGTGAAACAAATCATGAATGCTGATCCTGTTTTTTTAAGTGCAATAATCTGGAGGGAATTTTTCATTCAAATATTATATCACTTTCCGTATGTTGTAGATAGTAGCTTTAAAAAGAAATACGACTTTGTTGGCTGGGACAATAATGAAAAGCTTTTTCTTTTATGGCAACAGGGAAAGACTGGTTATCCTATTGTGGATGCAGGTATGAGAGAATTAAATGAAACCGGCTACATGCATAACAGAGTAAGGATGGTGACTGCCAGTTTTTTATGTAAGCACCTTTTGATTGATTGGAGATGGGGCGAATCTTATTTTGCATCTAAATTACAGGATTATGAATTAGCATCTAATAACGGTAATTGGCAGTGGGTTGCCGGATCAGGTTGTGATGCAGCTCCTTATTTTAGAGTTTTTAATCCAATAACACAGCAAAAAAAGTTTGATGCCGAACTTAATTATATAAAAAAGTGGGTACCTGAATTTGGTAGTTCAGAATATAGCTTACCCATTGTGGAATATGCATATGGCCGAAAAAGAGCTATAGAGGCTTATAAAAAGGCTTTAACCCCCAATATGCATTAGAAGAATTATTTCATATTGAAATTACTTCAAAACGGACGATAATCCGGCTTTAAAATAAAAATGCCATATCGGTAGGATATGGCACAATTTTATTGTTAAATGTTCCTGTTAGATGATTAACATGGCATCACCATAAGGTCCAAATCTGTATTTTTCTTTTACCGCAACTTTATAAGCTTCCATCAAGTGATCGTATCCTGCAAAAGCAGCTGTCATCATCATTAATGTAGATAATGGTAAATGGAAGTTTGAAATCATGCAGTTAGCAACTTTAAATTCATATGGAGGGAAAATAAATTTATTTGTCCATCCTTCAAATGGTTTAACATGTCCAAAAGTTGAAACTGAACTTTCAATGGTTCTCATTACAGTAGTTCCTACGGCACAAATTTTTCTTTTAGTATCCTTGCCATTATTAATAATATCGCAAGCTTCATCTTTAATAAAAATTTGTTCAGAATCCATTTTGTGTTTAGTTAAATCTTCCACATCTACAGAACGGAAGTTTCCTAAACCCACATGAAGTGTAATTTCTGCAAAATCAACACCAATAATCTCAAGTCGTTTCATTAGTTCACGACTAAAGTGCATACCAGCAGTAGGAGCAGCAACTGCACCTTCATGCTTTGCATAAATAGTTTGATATCTGTCTTTATCTTCCGGTTCAACTTTACGGTTGATTGTTTTTGGAAGAGGGGTTTCTCCTAAAGCAAATAATGAATTTTTAAATTCATCGTAAGCTCCATCGTGTAAGAAACGTAAAGTACGTCCTCTTGATGTTGTATTATCAATTACTTCGGCAACCATCTCATCGTTTTCGCCAAAATATAATTTGTTACCTATTCTGATTTTTCTTGCAGGGTCAACTAAAACATCCCAAAGTTTTTGCTCGCGATTTAATTCGCGTAATAAAAACACTTCTATTTCAGCTCCTGTTTTTTCTTTATTTCCATATAATCTTGCAGGAAAAACTTTTGTGTTATTGAATATCATTACATCTTTCTCGTCGAAATATTCAATAATATCTTTGAAAAGTTTGTGTTCAATGGCTCCTGTGTTTCTGTCAATAACCATTAATCTTGATTCATCACGGTTCAGAGTTGGGTGTAGGGCAATTAATTCTTCAGGTAAGTCGTACTTAAACTTCGATAACTTCATATGGAAATCCGTTTATATTTAATTCAGATTATATTTTATTTTTTCAAACACTTATAAAGTGGTTGATATTAAATGCATTTGCAAAAATAAAGCAAAAAATGCACAAAGCAACCTTATACGTGGTATTTTAGCAAAGGTTACAAATTATTTTAATATTTTTTCAAGAGTTTCAAGTTGCATACTAGCTGTATTTAAAAACTTGCCTATACGAGTTCGTTTTAAAGCAATTAGATGCGCACCGCTATTAAGGGCTTTTCCAATATCTCTTGCTAATCCTCTTATGTATGTTCCTTTACTGCATACTATACGTAAAATAAGTTCTGAGGATTCAAAATTAACAACCTCAATTTCTTTAATAATAAGTTTCTTAGGTTTTAATTTTGGATCTTTCCCATCACGAGCAAATTCATAAGCACGTTTCCCGTTTACCTTAACCGCAGAAAATGCAGGAGGAATTTGATCTAATTCACCAATAAAATCTTGAAGTATTTTATCAATTAAATCTCTATTAATATGTTCTGTAGGAAAGGTTTCATTTATCTCAGTTTCCAAATCAAAAGAAGGTGTTGTGGCTCCTAATTTTAGTGTGGCAATATATTCTTTCTCTTCTGCCTGATAACTATCAATGGTTTTGGTAGCCTTACCAGTACAAACTATAAGTAATCCTGTTGCTAAAGGATCAAGTGTTCCTGCATGGCCAACCTTAAGTTTTTTAACGCCCAGTGCATTACAAAGCAACTTTCGTACTTTATTAACTAAATCAAATGAGGTCCATTCGTATGGCTTGTCAAATAGTAATACTTCTCCCTCCTTAAAATTATAGCCTTCAATAATTTTATCTTCCATCTATAGTCCCCAAATTATAGCAATCGCACCAACTGCGGCACAGTATATTGCAAAATATATCAGTTTTCCTTTTTTCACTAAATTGATCATGGCTTTACAAGCTAATAAACCAGAGATAAAAGCACTTGTGAAACCAATAACTAATGGTAAAATGCCAATAGAACTTGTTGTAGATGTATCATCTTTAATTATGCTCAATACATTTTCGCCAAGGATGGGTATTAAAACCATTAAAAACGAAAATTTTGCCACAGCCTCTCGTTTATTCCCTAATAAAAGTCCTGTAGCTATGGTAGAACCTGATCTTGAAATTCCAGGTAAAACTGCAATTGTTTGCGCAATACCAATTATAAAAGCGTCTTTAAACGAAATATCTTTCTCTTTAGCTTTGGCATAAAATGTAAAAGCAAGTAATGATGCTGTAAAAAGCAACATTATGCCAACTAATAGTAAAATCTTATCTGTATTAAAAAGTTCTTCAACATAATCTTTAAAAAATACGCCTACAATACCAATCGGTATCATACTTACAGCAATTTTAAAGATATATTGAGTTTCCTCATTCCATGTAAATCCAAATAAACCTTTAATTAAATTTGCCAGGTCTTTTCTGAAAATAAAAATTGTACTAAGTACAGTTGCTCCATGAACAACAACAGTAAATGTAAGACTATCTGTAGCTTCAACGCCCAGTATTTGCTTACCAATTTCTAAGTGCCCGCTACTGCTAACAGGCAAAAATTCTGTTAATCCTTGAATGATACCAAGAATTAAAGCTTCTATCCAATTCATAAATAATTGTGGAAGTTTTAAAAAAGTAAAAAACTATTGTTTTGGTTTTTTCATAATAGCATAAATTTCAAAGATGAAACCAAACAATACTACCATTGGAGCAAGTGTAGTTCTTTGAAACCCATAAATATCTTTATTAAATACATTTGGGTCATCACTACCACCTCCAATCATCAATATAAAACCAAAAATTACAATGGCAAAACCAATAGCCATTAACATATAGTTTTGTTTTGAAAGTGCAAATTCAAACTTTTTTTCTTGTTTATTGATTGACATAATTAATTATTAAAAATATAGTTGATCAGTTTTTAATCTTAAGTATTTATTTACAGCAAAAAAGGTAGATACAAACGAAAGTAACATACCAACGACAACCACTATTACAAATAAAATACCAATTAGTTCAATGTTGTCAAAGCCGATAAATCCACCCAGCTCCTTGTGTAAAATATAAACGCCTCCAGCTAACATGCCATTGGCTAATACTGCACCTATAAAACCATGTATCAAGCTGGTACTAATAAAGGGATGCCGAATAAATCCCTTAGTGGCACCAACCAGTTGCATAGTATTAATTAAAAAGCGTTTTGAGTATACAGATAGTCGAATGGTGTTATTTATGAGTGCAATTGCAATTAACAGTAAAAGTGCACTAAAACCCAATAGAACAAAACTGATTTTATTTACATTATCATTGACTTTTTGAATGAGGTTTTTTTGGTAAAACACCTCTTTTACCTGCGGGAAAGAGATAAATACTTCTTCAACTTTTTTAATACTGTCTGGATTTGCAAACTCGGCAAATAGTTTTACTTCAATCGAAGATAGTAGAGGATTGTATCCAAGAAATTCTACAAAATCTTCACCTAATTCTTTTTTAAGCTCTTCCGCAGCTCTTTCTTTGTCGATATATTCTGTAGATTTAACGTAAGAAGAAGCATCAAGATATTTTTGAAGTCTTCTTACTTCAGCTTCTCTTACATTATCTTTTAGTACTATATTAAAACCAATGTTTTCTTTTACGTAATTAGATAATCGTTGTGCATTAAGCATTAGATAACCTACAGCTCCTAACAAAAATAATACTAAAGCAATACTAATTACTGTAGTTAGATATGAATTTCGAAGTTGTCTTTTTGTTTGCTGGTTATCTTTTTTTCCCATAATATTTGACTCATGCGTTGATTAAATGATAAGTCCCATCTTTTTTTGGGCATAATCGGCGTAAAGATAGTAAAAAGTATTTTCTGTCGATAAATAATTTAAAATACAAGCTTTGATAAAAGGTTTTGTTATAAGTTTGCAGCACAAAATATTAAGCACCAAAAATTATGAATAATAACAACATATTGCGTAGTCTAAGATATACTTTTGATTTTAATGATGATACAATGATTAAAGTATTTTCATTAGGAAATGAAAAGGTATCCCGCGCACAAGTGAGCGATTGGCTTAAAAAAGAGACGGATGAAAATTTTATAGGAATTATAGATTCATATTTATCGGCTTTTTTAAATGGATTAATTGTGTTAAAACGTGGCAAACAGGAGGGGAGAGAAATTAAAAATGAAAAGAAATTAAATAATAATCAGGTTTTAAGGAAGTTGAAAATTGCATTTTCCTTTAAAGATGAAGATATGCTTGATATTCTGAATTTGGTAGATATGAAATTGAGTAAACATGAGTTAAGTGCTTTTTTCAGAAAGCCAGAACAAAATCAATTTAGAATGTGTAAAGATCAGGTGCTACGTAAATTTTTGTTTGGATTGCAGAAAAAATATAGGCCAGAGTAAGGGTTGTTAAAAAAACGTAAAAATGTAACAAAAATTACTGTTTTAAAGTTTATAATATCATATTACAGCAGATGTTTAATTTTTATGTGTAGGTTGATTATGGTTTTAGCGGGGTTAAATGCTGGTATAGTTTTAGGACAGCAAAAAATGGAGAGGGAGTTCAAGCCCTTAACAAATAAAGAAGTTGAATTGGTTGCCGATAAAATGGGTGAAAATAAAAATGTTTTACCAGAATTTGAAAAAACAATTTATCATACTTTAGCTTATTTTCCTGAACTACAAAATGCTCATATCAAATTTAAGTATGAAAAAATTAATACTACTTTAAACGCCCGTCCTACTGTGGTGTCGCTATTATTTCGAAAGAAAGAAAATAGAAGATATGTAGTTAGGATTAATAGTGCCAAAAAGGATAGTAGTATTCAGCTTTCTAATGTTTCTTATAACGCTCAGATTGGAGTTTTAGCTCATGAATTCTCTCATTTTATTGATTATTCAGAAAAAGGAATATGGGGTATTTTTAAGCGTTTAGTTAGTTATACCAATAAAAAGAGTAAAGCTAAATTTGAAAAAGAAATTGATCAAATGACTATAGACAGAGGTTTGGGATGGCAATTGCATGATTGGGCACATACCGCCTTGTATGATTCTAATGCAAGTCATAAATACAAAAAACTTAAGCGTGAGATTTATCTTACACCTAGTAAAATTCAGGATTACTTAGCATCTCTTAATCAAGAACTACAACCTGAATTTGTTCTTCAAAAGCTTTAAGGGTTTAATAGATATTATAAAACTCCTCAAATTGATTATTTGAGGAGTTTAACTTTATTAATGTAGACATATTTACAATTTATCCTTATGAGTTAGTTTACTAAAATATTTACAGACTCAATTTGTGCTTGATATTGTAAATCAATCATATCTAAAAACTCATTCAGTTTTTCAGTTTTTTTCAGTTCATTTCCTAATTCTTCGTAAGTACAAGCTTGCCAAAATACAACAGCAGGTTCTTCTGGTTGATATTTGTTAGCTTCATTTAAATAGGATAAAGCAGACTGGAATTTCTTGGTTGCTCTTTTTTGAGCTTTAACAGAGGAAATTTTTACAGATTTTTTTACATTCTTTGCACTTTCGTATTTGCTAACTGCTGCCATTATGTTTTCCTGAGCCATTTCTTCGAGAGAATTGCTTTCTGAATTAACAAAATGGACATAGATTTCCTTCTCCATTTCAACAGGCTGACCATTTACAAGTCCAGCTTGCCATAAACCAGATGTGTGTTTTAAACAATCAATAACAGCTTTATCATTAGCTTCATCTACCGAGTTGTTAATACTGAAGTTTGATAATGTTCCATCTGGATTTATAGAGAATATAACAGAGACAACACCCTCCTTAATATAACTGTGATTTTGTAAGTTGGTTTTTAAATAATTGCAGATAGGTGATGAGGTAGAATTGCTTTTTGAATCTACGATTTGTTGACCCACAAATTTAGGAGGCTCAACAGTAGTTTCATTTAATTTGTGAACTTGTGCAAATGTTAAACTTGCCATAAGTAATAACCCAGTTAAAAATCCAAATTTTTTCATAACGTATTCAATTTTAGTAAAACATTCTTTTTGAATGCATTTACAAAAGCAAGTCCTTATATATTGACTACGTTTAAATTAATGACGACAGTATTTATTTTGTGGGAGTAAATTAAAGACAGTATAAAATTACGATTAGATTTTAAAATTGCCTATATACGTTATTGAACAATAGGTGTTTATGTGTTGATTGTCAGAAAGTAAATATGTACGATTTCAAATTACATTAACAATATTTAACATTAGAGCAAAGCTCTATTGAACAATATTATTAGAAAAGGTATAAGCAATCAGTTCTGCAGTGTTTGCTAATTGGGATTTTGTTAACATTTTTCTACGATGTGTATCTACCGTATGCTTACTAATATTTAAGTCATCCGCTATCTCATGACTGTTTTTTCCGGTACTTAATAAATTTAAAATTTCGAGTTCCCGTTTTGTAAATAAATTAAAACCATTTTGGCTTAATTGTGATTTGTGTATTGAACTTGTTTCATGATGAAGTGAATTTATTGATGTAATATCGGTAAATATTGAAAGAAGGACAATTGATTTATTGTTTTTGTCAATATCATATACGCATGTTTGTTGAAGTAAGTTTAATGTTTCTCTTTTTGAATTTTTCATATAGAATTCTATTGAATTCATACAATCAAAAGGTTTTAAAGAGAGAAAGGATTGCTTAATAGCATTAAATATTTCTTTGTATGAGTTAATGAATTTTTCTTGGTCTTGAGAGTCTATTAAAGTAATAAAACTTTTTAAGTTTATAATTTTATCATCTATTCCCAAAAGATCTTTAATGTTTGATGAAAAAGTAGTATTGTCGAGGTCTGGTAATTTTATTACGCAATAAAACTGATTACTTAGGCAAAGTAATTGGTCTTTGGTGTGATTTGAATTTAGTGTCTTTTTTTGGACAGGTGACATAAAGTATTTGCTCCATGTATACTGTAGGTATTTGTTCAAATCGTTATAATTCTTTATGTCGTAATTCATATCATTTGTATTTAATAATATAATACGAGCTGTATAAAAGTTTCTTAAAAAATAGTATGAGCAATTATTACTGGTTTCATAGATTTATTAATCATGCGAATCAAGGCTGTAAGATTATACAAACATACAGCCTTGATTGACATTAATAATATTTCAATACGTAAATACATTACATAAGCCTGAGTGTTTGTAATAAATACTCAGACTTATACACTTTTTGATCATAATCTGATACTTTTGTTATTTAATGCTTATATCAATTTCTTCAGTACTTGCTACATATGATGAACTAACCATTTCGTTAAAACGATTTTGTTTTTCTAAGCTTTCCATTTCATAACCTGCTTTTTCATATACTCGAGCTTGCCAAAATATGATTGATGGTTCTTGTGGTTGATATTTATTCGCCATTTCTAAACATCTAATTGCTTTCTCTAATTTTCTGGACGATTTCTCATCCATTTGTTTTTGAGTTAAGTTAAATTTATGATTAATAAATTCAACCTTTTGATATTGTTTTAGTCCACGTTCTAAATTATATATCGCCATTTCTTCAAGAGAAGGCATTGAAGGGTCTGTAAAATTTACATGAATTTCTTTTTCCATAGCCACTGGTTGTCCGTCAACGTGTCCGGGATTCCAAAATCCAGAAGTTTTTTCAATGCAAGTAACTACTGCATTATCATTTGTGTGAGATACAGAATTTAGAACATCTATATTTGATACAGACCCATTCTTTTCAATTGTAAATAACACAACAACAACACCGTTTTGAAGCACTGTGTTTTCAATATTAGAATTAACAAATTGATGAATTTTTGATGAATTTTCATCGTAGTTATAATCTTCTACACCTACAAAAACTGGCGGTGTAACAGTGGTCTCTAATAACTGCTTGTTTTGAGCAAAACTAAATATTGATATAATCAATAGTCCAAATAATAGTTCAATTTTTTTCATAACATTTTATATTAGAAGTTTATATAATAATTTTCAATTTGTTATACTTGATACTCTAAATATTTATTAACTGAAATAAAAGTACAAACAGATCCGTAACTCGTAAATACTCATTTTTGAGTAGGTGTTTGTAAAATCCAATTAGATAGTTGAATAGGAATTTAGAATATTGTATAATTAACATACGTTAACATATAGGTGGGTTTAGTTTAACAGTATGTTATTCATTAATGAGTTTATTATTTATTGAATAGGCGATTAATTCGGCAGTATTGCATAAATGGGATTTTGATAACATCTTGCGACGGTGAGTATCTACTGTATGTTTACTAATATTAAGAATGGTGCCAATATCATTACTGCTTCTTCCTTTAGCAAGTAAAGATAAAATCTCTTTTTCTCTCTTTGTGAATATAGATGAAAGTTCATTTAATTCATCATCAGGAAATTGGAATGTTGTATTATCTCCAATGTTAGTATAATTGAATTCTATTTTTAAGTTTTCTTTAATGTGCGAAATATCAGTATTTAAAGATAGTGTTTGGAAACTATTGTCTGTTTTGCTTTTTTTAAAAAGGCAATTTTGATTTAAGAGTCTGATATATTGTCCATCCTTATGCTTTATTCTAAAATCCATCGAAGTGATACTTCTAAAAGGCTTTAGCTTGTTGATATCTTTGATGACAAATTCACACATTTTTTTTGTAGCCAAAAGAACGATTGGATAATCTTCGGGATGAATAAAACTATATAAACGTTTTAAAGTAAGTTCATCTGGATTGTATCCTAGAATAGTTGAAATGTTATTTGAAGTATAGTAAAGTTTAAATTGGGGAAATTGAATGATATGATAAAATTGATTGTTTAAGCAAATCAAGTTGTGAAGTTCATTAAATTTCGGATGTGATTTTTTTATTAAATGGTTATCATTTAATGTGCCTGATAGATTTTCTACCAGATGAGTTAAGTCTTTAAATGAAAAGTCACATTCTGACATAATATCATCACTTTTAATTATTAAAGTTAGCTAAGAGTGTGACCTATGTCAATTATAATAGATTTTTTTTTATATGTAGATAAAATAAAAAAGAATCCGGGATTTCCGGATTCTTTTGATATGATAAATTAGTTGTGTTTAAAAATAAATTCTAACAACATCACCAGTTGCCAATTGAGAACTTTGTACTGCTTCATCAAATTCCAAAAGTTTTAAATCTCTCATGAAATCATCACCTAATTTTTCGTAAGTTTTAGCTTGCCAAAAAATAACTTGAGCTTGACCAGGTCTTAATTTTTCTGCATGATTAAATTTATTTAATGCTGTATTATATTTCCTTTCAGCTCTTCTCATCTTTACATCTTCATTTAAAAAGATGTTGGTTTCACACTGTTCTGCTTTGTAGAATTTTCTTATTCCTCTATTTGAATAGTAAATAGCTTGTTTTTGAAGAGTAGGACTGTTTTCATCAGAAAATGCAATAACAACTCTTTTTTCCATTTCAACTGCATCGCCATCTTTTAAACCAGGCATCCATTTACCTGAAGTAGATTTTAAACTTTCAATAACCTCGTAATCATTGATGTTTGATACAGAATTTCTAACAATTAAATTTTTAACATAACCATCAGTAGTTACTGTGAAATCTATAACAACAGTTCCTTCCTGAAATTCTAAATAGTCAAGTTGTGCCTTGCTAGATAAATCTTTTTGTAAGAACTTACTAATAGGATTAACAATATCCTTTGTGTTTTCGATTCCTGCAATAGGACCAATATATTTCGGAGCTTTTACAACAACTTCATCAAACCGATATTGTGCTATACTATATAGTGAAAACGCAAATGCAACTAATAAAAATAATACCCTTTTCATAATACTTTTATATAATGTTTTATACTTAAGAGTCATAGTATTCATAGACTCTCCAAAAGAAATAAAAGAAATCTGATTGCCCATTTCGATTTCTAGTATGTTGATCGTATGCTAATGCATAATAACTCAAACGTTTTACAATTAGGAAAGATTAATAATTTGTAAATTATGATAATAGTAGTGTTAAAGTTTAAAACACAATGCTAAGTTAGTATTGTATTAAAAATAAGTCCATACTCAATTTTGAGTAATTCCAGTTTCACAAAAATTAATAAAGAAGAATTGTAGTAAAGCTTAAAATGAATATGGCATAAACTATATTTAATTTATCTTTGTCTATCAAAATAAATATTTGTGCAAAAATATCTTGATCAATTAAATAGTTCGCAGAAAGAAGCTGTAATTAATACATCCGGACCCTCTTTAGTTATAGCTGGAGCAGGTTCTGGTAAAACCAGGGTGCTTACTTATCGAATCGTTCATCTTTTAACTCAGGGCGTTCCTCCACATAGAATTTTAGCGCTTACTTTTACAAATAAAGCAGCTCGCGAAATGAAAGAGCGTATAGCCGCTATTGTAGGGAGTGATATTGCGCGAAACCTTTGGATGGGAACTTTCCATTCTGTTTTTGCACGTATACTGCGTAGTGAAGCAGAAAGAATTGGTTACCCATCGTCTTTTACGATTTACGATACCGCAGATTCTAAAAGTTTAGTTAAGTCAATTGTAAAAGAGATGAAACTAAATGATAAGGAATATAAAACTGGAGCTGTTTTAGGCCGAATTTCAGCAGCGAAAAATGATTTAGTTACTCCTGCCTCTTATGCCAGAGATCAGCATCGTATGATGGAAGATCAAGCGATGAAGAAAGGGATGATTTATGAAATATATACTCGCTATATGCGGTATTGTTATAAATCAGGCGTAATGGATTTTGATGATTTGTTGTTGAATACCAATATTTTATTTAGGGATCATCCAGAAGCATTACAAAAATATCAGAATATATTTCAGTATGTACTAGTGGATGAGTATCAGGATACTAATTATTCTCAATACATAATTATAAAGAAACTGGCAGAGAAGCATAGTAATATATGTGTTGTTGGTGATGATGCACAAAGTATTTACAGTTTTAGAGGAGCTAAAATTGAGAATATACTAAATTTCAGAAATGATTATCCTGATTATAAGTTGTTTAAGTTAGAGCAAAATTATCGTTCAACCCAAACTATTGTAAATGCTGCCAATAGTATTATTGCAAAAAACTCGAAGCAAATAAAAAAGGATGTTTATTCTGAAAAAGATACGGGCAATAAAATCAAAATCCATAATGCAATCTCTGATATTGAAGAAGGATATATTGTAATTAATGATATTAAAGAAAAACATTTAAAACAAAATTACGATTATCAGGATTTTGCAATCCTTTATAGAACAAATGCTCAGTCTCGTATTTTTGAAGAATCGCTAAGAAAAGCCTCCATGCCTTATAAAATTTATGGAGGATTAAGTTTCTATCAACGTAAAGAAATTAAAGATCT
This sequence comes from uncultured Saccharicrinis sp., assembly GCA_963665705.1. Classification (GTDB taxonomy): domain Bacteria; phylum Bacteroidota; class Bacteroidia; order Bacteroidales; family Marinilabiliaceae; genus Saccharicrinis. The sequence continues at coordinate 5,172,380 of OY762448.1, read as the reverse complement.
TTTAGCATATTGTAGAATTACTATTAATCCAGCTGATCAGGAGGCTTTAAAAAGAATTATTAATTATCCTGCCAGGGGAATTGGTAAAACCACGCTCGATAAAATTGAAGCTGCAGCAAGTGCTAATGGTAAAAGTATGTGGGATATATTGTGTTCCATTGAAAATACAGGAAAACTATTTAATGCAGGAACTCAAAAAAAGCTCAATTCATTTGTTGGGTTAATTTCTGGATTCAGAGCTGGGGCAAACCAGTTATCAGCATACGAATTAGTCACTGAAATTGCTACACAAAGTGGGATGATGAAAGAGTTATATCAGGATAGAACTCCGGAAAGTGTAGCAAGACAGGAGAATGTTCAGGAACTATTAAATGGTATTCAGGAATTTACGATAAATAGAACTGAAGAAGGTGGAGAAACCGGGTTGGTGAATTTTTTAGAAGAAGTATCACTACTTACAGATCAGGATAATGAATCAGAAGATGATATTAATAAAATTACCCTGATGACAATCCACTCCAGTAAGGGGTTGGAATTTAAGAATGTGTATGTTGTTGGAGTAGAAGAAGGGTTGTTTCCATCAAATATGACTATAGAAAGTGAACAAGGAGTTGAGGAGGAAAGAAGACTTTTTTATGTTGCTATAACCAGAGCTGAGGATAATGCGACCGTTTCATTTGCCCGAACCAGATATAAATATGGAGAGTCATCGTTTTGCAGACCAAGTAGGTTTATAAATGAATTTGATAGTGAATTTATAGAATTTTCTGGCGATCAAATTAAAATACCTGCTCAACAAGGGCGGTTTTCAGCTAATGCTTCTCCCAAAAGATCATTTGGTTCTGCTGGGGCATCTTCAAAACCGGGTTACAATTTTAAAAAGGTTAATAGTGGTGGGGTGCAAAATAAATCAACATCATTTAATAGTGGTGCAGCAGGAAACCTTAAGCCGGGAGTAGTAGTAGAGCATATACGTTTTGGCAAAGGAAAAATTGTAAATATAGAAGGTCAATTGCCTAATGCAAAAGCAACCGTAGACTTTGATAATGCAGGAGTTAAACAATTATTGTTAAAATTTGCCAAACTTAAAATTTTGGGTTAGCTTTGTACCGATAGCACTGCATGAACTTTCAATTGTTTACTGCACTTTTAAACTAACGTTATCCCCGTTTCTGAAAGCATTGGTATTCTGTCTGGTGCAGTTCAGCTGTATTTCTTAAAATGATAATATAGTAGTAGGATTTTATAATTAAATATGGATTATAACTCAAATAGGAAGAAATTACTTCTACCTGAATATGGACGTCATATTCAAAAGATGGTAGATTATTGTGTTACTATAGAAGATGTAGAAGAGAGAACTAGATGTGCCCAATCTATAATAGGTAATATGGGTAATATGTTTCCTCATTTACGTGATGTAAATGATTTTAAACACAAATTATGGGATCATTTGGCAATAATGTCTGATTTTAAATTGGAGATAGAGACACCATTTGACTTACCTGAAAAGGAAACTTTATATCAGCGTCCTAATAAATTAGCATACAATAATGAGCGTATCCGATATCGCCATTATGGACGTACGATTGAAAAAATGATTGATAAAGCAGTTGAGCTGGAAGAGGGCGAATTAAAACGTCACCTTATTCTTTTGATTGCAAATAATATGAAGAAATCATTGTTGCAGTGGAATAAAGATTTTCCAGGTGACGAAAGAGTATTTTCGGATATAGTTAAACTTTCCGGAAATAAGCTAGAGATTCCTTCTGATATGAAAATTCCGGAACAGCGTGAATATCAACATCACAATCAAAATCAAAATCAAAATAGGAATAAGAAAAAGCGTCCATTTAAAAGATACGACGATAGAAAATAGAACCAAATTGAAATAATCCAAAAACAAAGATGTATTGTTTTGAAATTGAAGGGGGTCATAAGCTGTCTGGCGAAATTACTCCACAAGGGGCGAAGAATGAAGCACTTCAGGTAATTTGTGCTACATTATTATCTAAAGATGAAATTATCATCTCTAATATTCCGGATATTGTTGATGTAAATAATCTGATTAACTTATTGAGCGATATAGGTGTTACTATAAATAGGATAACTAAAGATAGTTGCTCGTTTAAGGCAGAAAATATAGATCTCGAATATCTACAATCAAAAGACTTTAGGAAAAAAGCATCTTCTTTAAGAGGGTCTATTATGATTATGGGACCACTCTTGGCGAGATTTGGGAAGGCCTATTTTCCAAAACCAGGAGGTGATAAGATAGGGAGAAGAAGGTTGGATACCCATTTTATAGGGTTTGAAAAGCTTGGGGCAAAATTCCATTTTAATCCAAATGATATTTTTTACAGTGTTGAAGCAGATAAGCTTCAGGGTTGTTATATGTTATTAGATGAAGCTTCCGTAACGGGTACGGCTAATATTGTAATGGCGGCAGTATTAACCCCTGGTAAAACTAGTATCTATAATGCAGCATGTGAACCGTATTTACAACAGCTTTGTAAAATGCTGGTTAAAATGGGAGCTAAAATTGATGGAATAGGATCTAATTTGTTGCACATAGAAGGTGTTGGTCAATTAGGACGCTGTGAACATCGTATTCTGCCTGACATGATTGAAATAGGTAGTTTTATTGGGATGGCTGCCATGACAGGCTCAGAAATAACTATTAAAGATACAGCGTATGATGAATTAGGTATCATTCCAGATTCATTTAGGCGTATGGGAATTAAACTCGAAAGAAGAGGAGACGATATATTTATTCCAGAACAAGAATGTTATGAAATAGAAACATTTATTGATGGTTCTATTATGACTATTGCAGATGCTCCATGGCCTGGATTAACTCCCGATTTATTGAGTGTGTTTTTAGTTATTGCAACTCAAGCAAAAGGTAGTGTTTTAATACACCAAAAAATGTTTGAGAGTCGTTTGTTTTTTGTGGATAAATTAATTGATATGGGAGCCCGTATTATATTATGTGATCCTCATAGGGCAACGGTTATTGGATTGAATAAAGAAACAATGCTTAGGGGGACAACTTTAACATCACCTGATATTCGTGCTGGAGTAGCTCTGTTGATAGCGGCGTTATCAGCTAAGGGTAAGAGTGTTATACAAAATATTAACCAAATTGACAGAGGTTACCAAAATATTGATATCAGACTTCAAAATCTTGGTGCAAAAATTAAAAGGATAAATTCTAAATAATAAAATTAATAAATATTAACAAAAAGCTGTTGTGCAATATAAAAAGCATAATGGCTTTTTTTGTTTTATATGGACGTGTGAAAGGATACAGCGGTATATTGTGTGAATTTTTATCTTTTAACATTTAGTGAGAACCGACTAAAATAGTAATGATTTTCGACTTTTCAAAAAAAATAGTTTTGTTTTTTACTGTTTTGTGACATATTTTTGCCCTTCGTTTTCCTAACATTTGTCATGAAAACTGAAGCGTTGGTCTAAATTAAGACCATGTGTATCGCAAAAATTTTAAACTTTGCGATGTGAATATAAACCAAAATTGTGTGTGTATGAGAAAGCTAAAACTAATAATAATAGTTGTTTTAGCAGGGCCAGGGTTTTTATCCTTTATAAATGGCTTGCCAGAACCAAAGGTAGGTCTTGAATTAGGAGATAAAGTACCTGAGTTTAAAACTACCCTGATAAATGGGGACGATTTTGAATTAGAATCATTGAAAGGTAAAATGGTTTTAATTGATTTTTGGGCGTCATATGACGGGGAGTCAAGAGTAGACAATCATCAAAAGATGATACTACAAAAAGAATTTGCAAATAGTAAATTCTATAATGGTGAAGGTTTTGTTGTTGTGGCAATTTCCCTTGATCGATTTAAATCCCCTTTAAAAAAGGCAATTAAAGAAGATGGACTTACAAATGCCCTGCACATCTGCGATTATTTAGGAGCAGAATCGTCTATTGCAAAAGCTTACAATGTAAAAAAACCTACAAACTATCTTATTGATGGTGATGGCAGATTAATAGCCAACAGTTCTAGTATTAATAAAGTAACTTCTTCACTAGAATATCTTCATAGAAATTAAAACATTTCCTTTTTTTCAGAAAATTGAGTGTTAAGTGATAATGTATTGTCATTTTTGTATGATTTATGTATCTATACAATTTATATTCTAAACTGTAGAAGATCTTATAATATAATTATGAACATATTAATTAGTAAACTTTCATATATGAGAAATAAAACTTTAATTCTGTTTGTCTTATTTTTTGCATTTACATTTTTTGTTAAAGCTCAAAAGGTAGGATTAGAGATAGGAGATAGAGCTCCGGAATTAAAATTATTATCGCCAGACGGTGAAGTGATTTTACTTTCATCCTTAAAAGGAAATTTAGTACTCATAGATTTTTGGGCATCATGGTGTGGTCCTTGTCGACGAGAGAATCCATATGTTGTAGATGCTTATAAACGTTTTAAGGATAAAAAATTTAAAAACGGAAAAGGTTTTACTGTCTATAGTGTTTCTTTGGATAAAAGCAAGGATATGTGGAAGAAAGCTATTGAACAAGATAAGCTTGAGTGGACTAATCATGTTAGTGATTTAAAAGGTTGGAGTTCTTTGGGAGCAGAAATTTATGGCATTAGAGGTATTCCGGATAATTTTTTAATTGATGAAGATGGTGTTATTATAAGAAAAAGATTAAGGGGGGATGCTTTAGAACATGCCCTGAAAAGCTTTTTAAAGTAAATAATACTCATAGATAAAAACTGATAATTGAATGGCAGAATATATATACTATTCTGTCATTTTTAATTTTTTGGTGACATTATTTTCTATGTTTTTCTAAAAACGCTGTCAATTTGTCCCTCTTTTATTGAGTGGCAAAATAATTGTTAAGCGTTTGGAGGTTAAAAAGAAAATATAAGAAATTATTATAATGACAAAGAAAACTTCAAAAAAACAAAAGCAGGAGGAAGTAGTTGAAGAGCAAGTAACAACTAACGAAAATGTTGAAGAAAATCAGCAGGATATCAATGATGAGCAAACTGAGGATTCAAAAGAAACTGAAGTTGAAGAGAGTGATGATAGAAGTCCTGAGGAAATGAAAATCGAGGAACTGTCAGGAAAGATTACTGATTTAAATGATAGATATTTACGTTTAACAGCTGAGTATGACAACTACAGAAAGAGAACGCTTAAGGAAAGAATGGAGTTGACTAAGAGTGCAGGAGAAGGTCTGTTAAAAGGATTGCTGCCAGTTGTTGATGATTTCGACAGAGCTATTTCTCATTTAGGAGAGGCGTCTGATTTGGCTGCCGTAAAAGAAGGAATTGATTTGATATATAACAAGTTCCAGGAGTTTCTTAAGCAAAATGGTGTGACCGAGATTGAGGCTAAGGAAACTGATTTTGATACAGATGTTCATGAAGCAATAACTAAAATACCAGCACCAACTGAAGAGTTAAAAGGTAAAGTTATTGATTGTATAGAGAAAGGATATATGCTTAATGATAAAGTTATGCGTTTCTCGAAAGTAGTAGTTGGAGAATAGTTAAGAAACAGAAGTTATCATTATGTCGAAAAGAGATTATTACGAGGTTCTAGAAGTCTCAAAGAGTGCAACTCCAGAGGAGATAAAAAAAGCGTATCGTAAGAAAGCTATAAAATTCCATCCAGATAAAAACCCTGGAGATAAAGCTGCAGAAGAAAAGTTTAAAGAAGCAGCTGAAGCATATGAAGTTTTAAGCGACCAGAATAAACGTTCAAGATATGATCAATTTGGTCATGCTGGAGTAGGTGGTGCTTCTTCGGGCGGTGGTTTCGGAGGTGGTATGTCTATGGATGACATATTCTCGCACTTTGGAGATATCTTTGGAGGCGGTGGTTTTGGCGGTTTTAGTGGCTTCGGCGGTTTTGGTGGAAGTGGGCGTAGTCGTCAAAGAGTTAATAAAGGATCAAACTTAAGGGTTAAAGTTACATTAACACTTAATGAGGTACTAAATGGAGTTGAAAAGAAGATTCGTGTAAAGAAATATGTTCCTTGTAATCACTGTAGTGGTTCAGGTGCTGAAGGCGGTGCTTCTCACAGTACATGTACAACTTGTAATGGTTCCGGTCAGGTAACTCGTATATCTAATACGATTTTGGGTCAGATGCAAACGGCATCCACATGTCCTACATGTGGTGGAGATGGTAAAATTATTACCAATAAATGTAAGCATTGTTCTGGTGAAGGAATTGTTCGTGATGAAGAGGTTATCTCAATTAATATACCTGCCGGAGTTGAAGAAGGTATGCAATTATCAGTTTCTGGTAAAGGTAATGCTGCAAGAAGGGGTGGAATTAATGGAGATTTACTAGTGTTAATTCACGAAGAAGATCATGAGGAGTTAGTTCGTGATGGACGTGATTTATTATATAACCTGTTTATAAGTATACCCGATGCAACATTAGGAGCACCTGTTGAAATACCTACTTTAGAGGGTAGGGTAAAAGTGAAGATTGAAGCAGGGACACAACCGGGAAAAGTTTTAAGGTTAAGAGGAAAAGGACTTCCGGAAGTAAATAGTTATGGAAGAGGTGATTTGTTAGTAAAGATAAATGTTTGGATTCCTAAAGACCTTACGAAGGATGAAAAGAAAGCGATGGAGAAGATGGCTGAATCTTCAACATTTACTCCAAATCCAAGTTCTCAGGAAAAAGGTTTTTTTAGTCGGATGAAGAACATGTTTGAATAGAATATTCTTTCATTTAATAAAATTGAAAGGTCGGATATTAGTTTATCCGACCTTTTTTTATCATTACTATTTAATTACGTTTAATTCTTTACCAATTTTTATAAAGGATTCAATGGCAGTTTCTAAATGTTCCTTTGTATGGGCAGCTGAAATTTGAATTCTTATTCTTGCTTGATCTTTAGGTACCACAGGATAATAAAAGCCAATCACATAAATTCCTTCTTTAAGTAGTTTGTCAGCAAATTCCTGAGATAATTTTGCATCATACAACATAAGTGCAACAATGGCTGAGTCTGTAGGTTTTATGTCAAAACCAGCTTCTTTTATTTTTGTTTTAAAAAATTCAGCATTCTCAATTACTTTATCACGATATTCGGTTGAAGCGCTTAGCATATCAAATACTTCAGAGGCTGCTCCAACAATTGCTGGCGCTAAGGAGTTTGAGAATAAATATGGGCGTGATCTTTGACGAAGCATATCAATAATTTCCTTTTTCCCACTGGTAAATCCGCCAAGTGCTCCTCCTAATGCTTTGCCTAAAGTGCTGGTGATAATATCTACTCTCCCCATCACATTGTGATATTCGTGAGTTCCTCTTCCTGTTTTGCCAATAAAACCAGAAGCATGACTGTCATCCACCATCACCATAGCATTATATTTCTCAGCTAAGTCGCAAATTGTATTTAATTTAGCAATGTCTCCATCCATTGAAAAAACACCATCAGTTACAATAATTCTGTAACGTTGTTCTTGCGATTTTTTTAATTGTTCTTCTAAGTCAGGCATGTCGGCATGTTTATATCTATACCTAACTGCTTTACAAAGTCTAACACCATCAATTATAGAGGCGTGGTTTAATTCGTCAGAAATGATGGCATCTTCTGCTGAAAATAATGGTTCAAAAACGCCGCCATTGGCATCAAAAGCAGCAGCATATAAAATAGTATCTTCAGTGCCCAGGAAATCTGCAATTTTCTTTTCAAGATTCTTATGAATATCTTGAGTGCCACAAATAAATCGAACAGATGACATTCCATAGCCATGTGAATTCATTATTTCCTGAGCCGCTTTAACAACTCTTGGGTGAGAAGATAAGCCCAGGTAGTTGTTGGCGCAAAAATTAAGTACTTGTTCTCCAGTGCTAACTTTTATTTCTGCACCTTGTGAGGTAGTGATAATTCTTTCTGTTTTATATAGTCCAGACTCTTTAATATTATTGAGTTCTTCAGTAAGGTAATCTTTAAAATTTCCGTACATAATAATTATTGATTTTTGTTTATTCAAAATTAGTAAGCAAATTCAATTAAAAAAATGATTTTGACAAGGTTTAATGTGAACTAACTTTAACTCCATTTTAACTCATTGTCTACAATAAATGTCAATTTTCAAGGTTATATTTACGGCGCTAAAATGATATATTATTGCATTTTGCATATAAATATTACTTTTGTGGCTGCCTGATTAGTGTTAATAATAATTTTAGGGGCTAACAGAATGATTAAAAAAAGTAGATTAAAAACATTAGGATTTGTATTTAATAAATACGTATTGGGGTTTTTATTGATATTAATTTCATCCTGTTATGTAAGAGCACAAGACAGGCTTGAAGTGGGTGCGATGTTAGGAACATCCTATTATATAGGAGATTTAAATCCGCAAAGACAATTTTATATGCCATCGATAGCATATGGAGGAGTTGCCAGATATGTTTTGTCAGATAGATTTGCAGTAAAGGGTTCTGCAATGTTAATGAAAATTAAAGGTAAAGAATCGAATGATGGAGCTTCATTTCCTAATGGGAATGGCCGGTATTCATTTAAAAGAGATATTGGAGATGTAGCGCTTCAGATGGAGTTTAATTTTATGTCGTATGATCACCCATTTATTGGTACAACTAACTTTACGCCATATGTTTCATTTGGATTGGGAACGTCAATTTATAAAAGAATTTCATCAGATTTAGAAAATAGCTCTGAACAAATGGTTTTTATATTATCTTTGCCAATCGGTGTCGGTTTTAAGTATAAAATTAACAAATGGATAAGGATAGGGGCCGAGTGGAGTTTTAGAAAAACATTTGTGGATGATTTGGATATTCGAATGAGAAGTAATATTCCATTTGAGGCAGCTGATGATCCGTATGGATTTGAAGGAGGAACAACAATTCATAATAATGATTTGTACTCGTTTGCAGGAGTGATGGTAACCTTCAGTATGTTTAGAAGAAAAACCGAATGTAAGAGTGGATATTAAAAAAGGCAAAGACAATATAATATGTCAGTAAAAGACCAACTGATAAAAGAAAAATTACCACAGCATGTTGCCATTATAATGGATGGAAATGGGCGTTGGGCTAAGAAGCGTGGTAATTCAAGAGTATTTGGACATAAGAATGGGGTTAAGGCAGTGCGTGCAGTAACTGAAGCTGCTGCTGAATTGCAGATTGGTTATGTTACTTTATATGCATTTTCAACAGAAAATTGGAATCGTCCAAAGCTTGAAGTTGATGCTTTAATGTCTTTGTTAGTTTCTACAATTAGCTCTGAAACAAAAACATTGATAAAGAATAATGTGAAGCTTGGGGTAATAGGTTGTATGGACAATCTTCCTAAAGATGTAAGAAGACGGTTGATGCAATGTATTGAAGAAACTTCTACGAATACAGGATTAACATTAAACCTTGCCTTGAGTTACAGTTCCCGTTGGGAGATAACTGAAGCAGTTAAAAAAATTGCGATATCATTACAAAATGATGAAATCAAAGCAGATGATATTTCACCTGATTTGATTTCAAATAATCTTACAACCAATGAAATGCCTGATCCGGAACTAATGATCAGAACTAGTGGTGAGTTAAGAATTAGTAATTTCTTACTATGGCAATTGGCTTATGCAGAATTATATTTTTGCGATACCCTTTGGCCGGATTTTGGTAAGGAAGATTTTTATTTAGCTCTTTTGGATTATCAAAATAGAGAAAGAAGGTTTGGAAAAACCAGTGAACAGTTAAAAAAATAGAACTTATATATTTAAATATAGCATGCTAAAAAAGTTTACCTTTTATATAATACTTACCCTACTACCTGCTTTTGTTTTTGCACAATCTGATGCTAACATTCCTTCAATAAGTTATACTGGCTCCCCACGAAGCTATGAAATAGCAGATATTGAGGTTTCGGGGATAAAAAATTACGACCCTAAAATTTTGGTTAATTTGTCAGGGTTACGCGTTGGACAAAGAATAAATGTGCCAGGCGATGAAATATCAGAAGCAATCAGAAAGTATTGGGATCACGGTCTTTTTTCAGACGTAAAAGTTATAGCAAAGAAAATTGAGAATGGTAAAATCTGGATTGAAATTTTACTTCAGGAAAGGCCTCGTTTATCAGAGATCAATTATTATGGTCTAAAGAAATCTGAAATAGAAACTATTGCCGAAAAAGTTGCCATGATGAAAGGAAGTCAGGTGACTCCTTATTTAGTAACTCGATCTGAGAAATATATAACAGATTATTTTGTCGATAAAGGTTTTTATAACACAGAGGTTAGGGTAGTTCAAATGGACGATACTACAAAAACTAATCATGTATATTTAGATATTACGGTTGACAAAAAAGAAAAAGTAAAAGTAAAATCTTTAGATTTCATTGGTAATGTAGTTTTATCTGATCAGAAGTTAAATAGAACTATGAAAAAGACCAATGCCAAAGGAGAGATTCTTAACTTTTTCAGAACTAAAAAATTCATTGATGAAACTTATAAAGAGGATCTACAAGCAGTAATTGAAAAGTACAATGAGAAAGGTTATAGGGATATGATTATTGATTATGATTCAATTTCAAGGAACGATAACAATACAGTAGATATAAAAATTAAAATTGATGAAGGTCATAAGTATTACTTTGGTAATATTACTTGGATAGGAAATAGTATATATCCGGCTGATTATTTAAGTGCTGTTTTAAGAGTTGGTAAAGGTGATGTGTTTAATCAAAAACTTTTGGATGAAAGATTGTTTCAGGATGATGATGCGGTACATAACTTATATATGGATAATGGCTATTTGTTTTCAAATATTACTCCAGTAGAAATTAATGTTTATGGAGATACTATTGATCTTGAAATGCGTATTTATGAGGGGAAACAAGCAACTATTAATAATATTGTTATTAAAGGGAATACAAAAACTCATGAACATGTAGTTCGTCGTGAAATACGAACTAAACCTGGTGAGTTATTTAGTAAGTCAGAATTAATACGTACAATTAGAGAGCTTTCGCAGCTTGGACATTTTGATCCGGAAAATATTACTCCGGATGTAAATCCAAACCCAGAAGATGGAACCGTAGATTTAGTTTATAATCTTACAGAAAAAGCAAATGACCAAATAGAACTTTCCGGAGGTTGGGGAGCAGGAATGTTTGTTGGTTCCCTAGGGCTTAAATTCTCAAACTTTTCAATAAGAAATATCTTTAATAAAGAAGCGTGGAAACCTTTACCAACAGGTGATGGACAAACTTTATCGCTTAGAGCTCAAACGAATGGTAAGTATTATCAATCGTATAGTTTATCATTTACTGAGCCCTGGTTAGGAGGTAAAAAGCCAAATTCATTTACATTCTCACTTTATCGATCTGTTCAAACAGGAGTTTCTAGTAGTTATGGATATAATCCTTATAGTTCAGGATACGGATATGGTGGTTATAATTACAGCAATTATTATAGTGATGCAGTTACAAGTCAGTATATGAAGATTACCGGACTTTCAGTTGGTTTTGGAAAAAGGTTAACATGGCCTGATGACTTTTTCTCTTTCTATAGTGAATTGAGTTATCAATATTACCATTTGAGTGATTGGAATTATTTTATAATGCAGAATGGAGTTTCTCAGAACTTAAACTTTAAGTTTATTTTCTCTCGAAACTCAATTAATAATCCATTATATCCACGTAGAGGTTCTAACTTTTCAATTGGGTTAGAGTTTACTCCGCCTTATTCTGCATTTATTGATAAAAATTATGAAAACTTATATGAAAATTCGATAGACTACAGCGATGCAGATGCTCAGGAAGATGCAGAAGAAGAATTGTATTCATTGATTGAGTATCATAAGTGGACGACTTCAGGAACAGTATATTCACCTCTTGATAAAGCAGAAAAACTTATCTTGATGGGTAAATATGAAATGGGATTCCTTGGATATTATAGTGAGTATGTACGTTCTCCATTTGAAAAATTTGTTGTCGGGGGTGATGGTATGTCTGGTTATAGTATGTACGGTAGTCAAACAATTGGATTAAGAGGATATGAAAACTCATCATTAACACCTTATTCAAGAGGTAGCCAAAATGGTAACTTATATAGTAAGTTAACTTTTGAAATGAGATATCCATTAACATTGCAACCTTCAGCACAGGTATATGCTTTAGCTTTCCTTGAGGCAGGTAATGCATGGGCAGAGTTTAAAGAATTTAATCCATACAGATTAAAAAGATCTGCTGGTGTTGGTGTTAGAATATTCCTGCCAATCTTTGGGTTAATGGGTATTGACTGGGGTTATGGATTCGATGATGTTGAAAATCAAGCCGGTGCTAACGGAAGTCAATTCCACTTTGTTATCGGACAGCAATTTTAAAATGGTTTAATTTTTGCTATTTGCATGTTCGACAGAGATTAATGTATAGTTAAAAGGATTGAAGATGAAAAAACTATTATTATTATCATTAGTGTTTGGGCTTGGTCTTTTTGCACAAGCTCAAAAGTATGCGTTTGTCGACACTGAGTATATTTTAAAAAATATTCCTGCATACGAAGCAGCAAATGAGCAATTAAATCAAACATCATTAAAATGGCAAAAGGAAATTGAAGCTGTTTATGCTGAGGTAGAGACAATGTATCAAAATTACCAAACAGAAAGCGTATTTCTATCCAATGAAATGAAAATTAAAAAGGAGGAAGAGATTGTACAGAAGGAAAAGGAAGCGCGCCAATTACAAACAAGATATTTTGGTCCGGAAGGAGAGTTAGGTAAAAAACGAGAGGCTTTAATAAAGCCAATTCAAGATGATGTTTACAATGCAATTAGAGAGTTAGTTGATGAGGAAGGATATGCTGCTATATTTGATAAAGCATCAGGTGGTGTTGTTCTGTTTTCAGATACTAAATATGATATGAGTGATTTTGTTTTAGAAAAACTGGGATACAAAAAATAACGTGTATATTTATCCTTGTTGATTCAATTTAAGTTGCTATTATACTTATAAAATACTTGATTTTTTTAAGATAAGAATTTTCAGGTAAGAATCAATTGAAATTTGAAGAGAAAACTATGAATTTAATTAAAAATCTTATTGTAGGATTGGTGCTAATGACTGCATCTATTGCTTCAGCTCAATCCGGTTTAAAATTTGGTCATGTGAATACTCAAGCGATTCTAAGTGTAATGCCCGAATTAAAAACCATTGATGAACAGTTGCAGGCTGAGTATTCTCAATTGGAAAAGCAACTTACCGATATGCAGGAAACATTAAAAGGTTTACAGCAAGAGTATGTACAGAAAATGCAAACAAATGCTTTAGCACCTGAAGAAAGAAGTGCTATGGAGACTAAAATACAGGAAATGAACACTAAAGTTCAATCTTTTTATCAACAATCGCAGCAATCGCTTCAGGCTAAAGAACAGGAATTAAAAACACCTGTTTTTGAGAAAGTGACCAATGCTATTAAAGAAGTTGGCGCCGAAAACGGTTTTTTATATATATTTGAAGAAACAGGTGGTGTAACTGTTTACAAATCGCAAAAGAGTGTTGATGTGGCACCTCTTGTAAAGGCCAAATTGGGAATTTAATAAAAGAAGGAATAATTAAAAATTGAATTATAATGAAATCTATAAAGTTATTATTAGTTGTTGTTACCATTTTAGTAAGTTCAAGTGCATTTGCTCAGGAATTAAAATTTGGTCATGTAAACATTCAGAAACTAGTTGCTGAATTACCAGCTAAGGTTGAAGCAGATAAAACATTACAGCAAGAAGCTCAAAAATTAGAGTCTAATCTTAAGGTAATGAATGAGGAACTTGAAGCTAAGTATACTGATTATATGGAAAAAAGAGATTCTTTACCAGAGTTGATTCGTGCAACAAAGGAAAAAGAAATTCAGGAGATTAACAGTAGACTTCAGAATTTTCAGGTGATGGCTCAACAAGATTTACAGAAGAAAGAGCAAGCCTTACTTCAACCAATCATTGAATCTGTACAAAAGGCTATCGACGCTGTTGGTGCTGAAAATGGATTTATATATATATTTGATGTAAGCTCAAGAGTAGTAGTATATCACTCTGAAAAAAGTACTGATGTAGAAGAATTAGTTAAAGCAAAATTAGCTTCTGTTCAATAATACATAAACAAACTTATTATATTTGAGGATGACTATTCAATAGTCATCCTTTTTTTGTTTTAGTTATGAATGATAATATAGGACCGATAGCAGTTTTTGATTCAGGATATGGTGGATTAACAGTTCTGGATAAACTACGTAAAAAAATGCCCGAATATGATTTTTTGTATTTGGGGGATAATGCCAGAACTCCTTATGGGACAAGATCCTTTGATATTGTTTATGAATACACCTTGCAAGCAGTCAAGCAATTATTTTCTATGGGATGTCATTTAGTAATTTTGGCCTGCAATACTGCATCTGCTAAAGCTCTTAGAAATATTCAACAGAAAGATTTGCCCCTAATAGGACCTGAAAAACGTGTTTTAGGTGTTATTCGTCCCAGTGTTGAGGCTGTTGCTGGTTTAACAAAAACACAAAAAGTAGGTGTTCTAGGAACTTTAGGAACCGTTCAGTCGCTTTCATACCCATTAGAGCTTGAAAAACAAAATAATGATATTAAAGTGTTTCAAGAAGCATGTCCGATGTGGGTTCCTTTAGTTGAAAATGGAGAAGGAGATAGTGATGGTGCAGACTATTTTATTAAAAAGAATGTAGAGCAATTGATGCATCAATGTGTAGATATTGATACCGTAATATTGGGGTGTACGCATTATCCATTACTACAACATAAGATTAAAGCATGTATGTCAGATCACGTAAAGTTGGTATCGCAAGGTGAAATTGTTGCAAATAGTTTGAAAGATTATCTGAAAAGACATCCGGAAATGGATGAAAAGTGTGGTAAAGGTGGGATTACGCGTTTTTACACCACAGAGAATGTGGAAAAATTTAAACAAACGGCAGGGTATTTTCTAAAAGAACAAATAACAGTAAAGAATATTCATTTGTAATGATCGGTTTATCATTTTTTAAGTAATAAACCGATCCTGTTATTTTTTATAATTTAATATACACTTCTAAGAGTTTACATTGATTATTTGGGATTAATTCGATGTTTTGAATACTTGCAGGAATTAAGACTGTTTCTCCTTTATTAATTGTTTCAAAAATACCATTTTCGCATTTAATAGTAGCAGAGCCATCCGTACACATATACACCACAAATGAGTTGAGTAGATAAACATCTCGTTCAAAAGTGTCTTTTAAGTTTAAATAATTAGTAACAAAGTATTCGCATGCTGTGATGTTAACAGTTTCGTCTTGCTTATTTTTATTGTAATTAATTCTTTCATTGGAGTTTTTAAAATCAATGGCATCTAAAGCTAAATCAGTATGTAATTCTCTAGGATTGCCATCATCACCTTTTCTATTGTAATCATAAATACGGTAAGTAACATCGGAGGTTTGTTGTATCTCAGCTAAGAGTATTCCTGATCCTATTGCATGAATATTTCCTGCAGGAATAAAAAATGCATCTTCTTTATCAACATTATGAGATTTGAGGAGTGATGTTATTTTATTGCTATTTAAAGCTTCCAAATATTCCTCTTTATTAGAAGGGGTGATAAATCCGGAAATGAGTTGACTTTCGGGTTCGGCATCAACTATATACCACATTTCTGTTTTGCCATACGCATTATGTTTTTCTTTAGATAATTTATCATCGGGGTGAACTTGAATTGAAAGATCCTGATTGGCATCAATAAATTTAAATAATAGAGGGAATTCTTTATTGAATTTGTTGAAAACAGGTTCTCCTACTATATCACCCATATAAATCTCAATAATTTCCTCAAGAGTGTTGTCTTTTAGGAATCCATTTAAAACTATTGATGTGTCACCTTGAATACCTGATAATTCCCAAGATTCGCCTATTTTTTCATCTTTAATTCCCTTGTTAAAAATCGTATTTAATTTATGACCACCCCATATTTTACTTTTTAATATTGGTTTAAATTTTAAAGGATATAATACCGTATTCATATTTGCCAGAATTTAATTAATTAAGAGGTTAAAGGTACAAAATCAATGCTTTTTAGCATATATTGAATCAATCAAATGCTGATTATATTATTACAAAGTGTAACTTTGTACAAAAAAATAATGGAAATTAAACAAGCAGAATTTCTTACTTCTAGTGCAAAACCTGCTCAATGTCCAAAACCTGATAGACCGGAATATGCATTTATTGGTCGATCTAATGTTGGTAAATCTTCATTGATTAATATGCTATGTAATAGGAATTCGTTAGCAAAAACATCTTCGACCCCAGGAAAAACCCAGTTGATTAATCATTTTGAAATTAATAATAAGGAATGGTATTTAGTTGACTTACCGGGATATGGTTATGCAAAAGTTTCTAAAACCCAACGTAAGGAATTTAAATTAATAATAGATGGTTATTTGCGACATCGGGCAAATTTAATGTGCTTGTTTATCTTAGTTGATATAAGACATAAACCTCAAAAGGTTGATTTAGAGTTTATGTTCCAGATGGGTAATTGGGGGATTCCATTTGTTATTGTTTTTACAAAAGCAGATAAGTTAAAACCAGAGGAAATAGAAAAATATACTAATGATTACAAGAATGCACTTCTGGAGGATTGGGATGAATTACCTAATATTTTTGTGACTTCTGCGATAAAAAAAGATGGGCAGGACAGTATTTTGTCTTTTATTGAAAAGGTAAATGAAAATTGGTAAGTACTGTTTGTTCGTGATTAGATTTCTTAATAATAAGGAAACATTTTAAATAGAGGGCTGAGGACTATATAACAATAATGATTTTTATATCTTTGCAGCGTCTTAAAAATAATTAATAGAAAAACTACAATTTGCGATGCCACCAAAAGCACCCATAAAAATTTTTTCGGGAACATCTACCCGTTATTTAACCGAAAAAATAAGTCATTATTCCGGTAGAGATTTGGGAAATATTAAGAAATTGAATTTTAGCGATGGTGAATTTGCCGTTGGGTTTCAGGAAACGATTAGGGGATCTCATGTCTTTCTGATTCAATCAACATTTCCACCAGCAGATAATTTATTGGAGCTGTTAATGATGATTGATGCAGCCAAAAGAGCTTCGGCATACAAAATTGTTGCCGTAATACCTTATTTTGGTCTTGCACGTCAGGATAGAAAAGATCAGCCTCGTGTATCAATTGGTGCGAAGTTAGCAGCTGATATGCTTACAGCAGCAGGAATTGACAGGTTAATCACAATGGACCTTCACGCTGATCAAATTCAAGGATTTTTTAATTTGCCTGTAGATCATTTATATGCATCTTCTATCTTCTTGCCTCATATTAAGAGCTTGAATCTTGATAATTTAGTTATTGCATCTCCTGATGTAGGCGGAAGTAAAAGAGCAAATACTTACTCTAAGTTTCTTGGTACTCCTATGGTTATTTGTCATAAATCCAGAGCCAAAGCTAACGTGGTAAGTGAAATGAGGATTATCGGAGATGTTAAAGGTAAAAATGTAATCATCATTGATGATATGATTGATACTGCAGGAACTTTAACAAAAGCTGCTGATATGATGAAAGCTGATGGAGCAAAAAGTGTAAGAGCAATTGCTACTCACCCGGTTCTTTCAGGATCAGCTTATGAAAACATTGAAAATTCATCCATTGAAGAATTATTTGTTACGGATTCTATCCCATTGAAGAAGGATTCAAAAAAGATCAAAGTTCTATCTATTGCTGAATTATTAGCAGATACTATTGAAAAGGTTTATTATTATAAATCAATTAGTAATCAGTTTTTAATATAATTTTATTATCTTTGCAGCCGCCTAAGGGCAGATCGTGTGATGGGAAGTAAATGTTTCATTACTAATGATTTATTTTGAGTAGCACATAAAATTAAGAAAATGCAAAAGATTGAATTAAAAGGTTCAAAAAGAGAAGTTATTGGTAAAAAAGCTACCAAAGAGCTTCGTAAAGAGGACTTAGTACCTGGAGTACTTTATGGTGGAAATGAAGTAATTCATTTTGCTATTGAAGAAAAACAGCTTAAAGCATTAGTGTATACACCCAATGTATATATTGTTAAGCTTGATATTGATGGAACTGCAGTAGAAGCTGTTTTACAAGATATCCAATTTCATCCTGTAAGTGATAGAATTTTACATATTGATTTCTTACAGATTTTTGAAGATAAGCCAGTTGTTATTGAAATTCCTGTTATTTTAGAAGGTTTTGCTGAAGGTGTTAAAGCTGGGGGTAGATTAACTCTAGAACAACGTAAACTTCGTGTTAAAGGTTTACCTGCTAATTTACCAGATACATTAAAGGTGAAAATTGATGCACTTAAATTAGGTGATTCAATTCAGGTTGGTGAATTGGCTTTTGATAACTTAGAGTTATTAAATGCTAAAAATTCTACTGTTGCAGCTGTTAAGCTTACAAGAGCAGCACGTGCGGCGGCACAACAATCAGAATAGTTGTTTTTTACAATACATATTATGGCCTCCATATTTTTTTATATGGAGGCTTTTGTATTTTATCCGTAATCCATTAATGCGGAAAATAATGATTTTTAGGTTTATTTTTAAAAATAAAAAAGCAAACATACCTAGTGAAATGAAGTATTTAATTGTTGGTTTAGGTAATATAGGTAGTGAATATGTTGATACTCGACATAATATTGGTTTTAATGTTTTGGATCAACTTGCCAAGCAGGAGGATCTAAAATTTGAAAATCTTAGATATGGAGCTGTAACAAATTATAAGTTTAAAGGAAAAAACCTAATTTTACTAAAGCCAAGTACCTATATGAATTTAAGTGGTAAGGCAATTAGGTACTGGATGCAACAGGAAAAGATTTTACCTGAAAATCTATTGGTTATTGTTGATGATTTAGCACTTCCATTTGGCTCAATCCGAATGCGTCAGAAAGGTAGTGATGCTGGTCATAATGGGCTGAAGAATATTCAGGAGATATTTGGTCATAATAATTATAGCAGAATTAGATTTGGCATTGGAGATAATTACTCCAGAGGAAAACAAATTGATTATGTTTTAGGGAAATGGTCTGATGGAGAATATGCAGAATTACCCTTATTAATTGATCATGCCATTAGTATGGTAAAAGGATTTGTTACAATAGGTGCTGCAAGAACAATGAGTCAGTATAATAAAAAATAAGATTCTATGGATGAAGGAGTTCGTATTGATAAATATTTATGGGCTATTAGAATTTTTAAAACACGTAGTGTGGCTGCTGAGGCTATTAAAAAGGGTAGGGTACTTATAAATGGTCAGCCAGTAAAAAATTCCAGAACAGTAAAGGAAGGTATGACTATTGACGTAAAGTTTCCTCCTATTATTCGTTCATTTAAGGTTTTAGCTATTAGTGGAAAGCGTATGGGAGCAAAGCTTGTTCCGGATTTTATGAAAGAAGTTACTGCAGAAGACCAAATTGAATTAATGGAACTAACCAGAATGGCCAATGCGATGGGAAGAAGGAAGGGCTTAGGAAGACCAACCAAAAAAGAACGAAGAGAACTTGATAAGTTTGATGAGGTAGATGATTGGGATTTTTAGTGGAAAATTATCTTCACAATTAAATGCGAAATAATAATATACAATAGAAAAAGATGATTGTAGCTAAAGAAAAACGTCAGAATAATATAATAGAATATATTTTATACATGTGGCAGGTTGAGGATTTGATACGAGCATACAAATTCGATATTGAGGCCATAAAATCAGGAATTATCCCACAATATAATATGTCGGGTGATTTGCTTAAAGAAACTATTGATTGGTATGATAACCTCATCGAGATGATGAAACTTGAGCAAATACAGGAAAAAGGCCATTTGCAGGTGATTATTAACTTGGTTAATGATTTGGACAGGCTGCATAAAGAACTCTTGAAAGAATCCACAGAAATTGCATATAGACATATTTATAATGCAACATTACCGTATATTAATGAATTTGATGAAAAAACTGGTAAGAAGCTAAATAACGAGATTGAACTTTGCTTTACTGGAATTTATAGTCAGTTTTTATTAAGATTACAAGGGAAAGAAGTGTCTAAAGGAACGCAGGAAGCCATTAAGTCATTTAGTAATTTTCTGGCTTTTTTAGGCGGTAAGTTCCATGAAGAACAAGACGATGAGCAAACAAAAGATTTAGGGGATGTATCCTTAAATTAATAAGATATCTAACTAGAAGAAAAAGGGTTGTTCAAACGAACAACCCTTTTTTTTATTTATCTAAGATCTTGAACTCCAAAAAGCTTAATGAGGCAGAAGGAATCAATTTAAGCCCAAATGAATATTTCATTTTCCATTTCATCAAAATAGATGGAAAACCTTTTTTCAAATAAGCCCCAAAATATGGGTGAACCTTCAGGATCAATTTTTTCTTCTTTTGTCCTTCGACAGCTTTTCTAATGCTGTCTTCCAATTTCTCTTCCAGCAGGATGGCCGGTGCAATTTTGCCAGTACCAAAACAAGTTGGGCACGTTTCATTGGTTTCAATGGCTAATTCTGGTCGAACACGTTGACGGGTAATTTGCATAAGACCGAATTTACTAAGAGGAAGAATGTTGTGTTTGGTTCTATCAGCATTCATTGCTTCCTTCATTCGTTCATGCAACTTTTGTCGGTGTTCTGATTTTTGCATATCAATAAAATCAACCACTATTATTCCACCCATGTCTCTTAGGCGTAATTGACGGGCAATTTCATCGGCTGCAGCTAAGTTTACCTCAAGGGCATTGTTTTCTTGATTTGCTGCAGTTTTCGCTCTATTACCACTGTTAACGTCAATGACATGAAGTGCTTCAGTGTGCTCAATAATAAGATATGCACCGCTTTTGAAAGATACTGTTTTTCCAAAAAGCGACTTAATTTGTTTTTCAATACCAAATTGATCAAATAAAGGAACGTCTCCTTTAAATTCTTTCACAATTTTTTCTCGATCGGGTGAAATTAAACCCACATACTCTTTAACCTCTTTACACATTTCTTTATCAGATATGTAAATGCTATTAAAAGAGGGACTCATAATATCCCTGAGAATGGCTGAGGTCCGACCAATCTCACCAATAACCAATGCTCTAGGTTTTAGGTTGAACAGTTTTGCTGTTGATTCGTCCCAACGTCGACAAAGTGTTTTAAGTTCTTTGTCTAATTCGGCAACCCTTTTGCCTTCGGCTACAGTACGAACTATAACCCCAAAATTTTTGGGTTTAATGCTTTGTAATAATTTTTTCAGTCGGTTTCTTTCTTCTGAAGATTTAATCTTTTGGCTTACAGAAACTTTATCTGAAAAAGGCATTAATACTAAGTTGCGTCCTGCAATTGACAATTCGGAAGTTAACCTTGGCCCTTTTGTTGAAATGGGCTCCTTGGCTATTTGCACCAAAACTTCCTGACCTACAGAGAGAACTTCTGAAATGGTACCGTTTTTATCGATATCCGGATCAGATTTCATTTTGTGTAAGGCAACTCCTCCCTTTTTGGCAGTTTTGGTCATGTTGAGGAATTTTTTTAGTGTACGAAATTGGGGTCCAAGATCTAAGTAATGCAAAAAAGCATCTTTTTCGTAACCAACGTCCACAAAAGCAGCATTTAATCCCGGCATGATTTTTTTAACTTTTCCAAGATAAACATCACCCACGGTAAATTGAACGTTGCTTCGCTCACGTCTTAACTCAACTAACCTTCTGTCTTCGAGCAATGCTATTGAAAGCTCTTCGGGAGATACATCAACAAATAGTTCTGCACTCACAATAGTAGGTATTTCAAATAAATTTTAATTTACCTAATATACATTTATATCAGGTATCAAACATGTACATAAAACAAAGAACAAACAAGAAGAAAATACTTCGACTGTTTGTTCTTTATAATTTTTTTCAAATAAAATGGCGAAGATTATTTCTTCTTCTTGTGCCTATTTTTTCTAAGCCTTTTTTTACGCTTATGCGTAGCCATCTTATGTCTTTTTCTTTTCTTTCCGCTTGGCATAATCCAACTTTTTTACTTATTAATATCCAGTTACTTAACGTTGTTCTTAACTTTTGTTACAAAAGTTTTAGAAGGCTTAAATGCTGGAATGTAGTGTTTAGGAATAATGATTGTTGTGTTTTTAGAAATGTTACGAGCCGTTTTCTCTGCTCTTTCTTTAACGATAAAACTTCCAAATCCACGCAAATAAACATTCTTTCCTTTTACTAATGAACCTTTTATAGTATCCATAAAAGCTTCAATAGTTTTTTGTACTGTAACTTTTTCTATTCCAGTATTCTTAGAAATCTCGTTTACGATATCAGCCTTTGTCATATCTCTTTAAAATTATTTAATATCAACTAATTACATTAATTTTCTAAAAATTCAGACTGCAAAGATATAACGATTTCGACATAAAAAAAAACAAAAAGGTTATTTTTGATAAAAAAAACGAGATGTCAAGATTCAGTAGTGCACTGATAGTGTGGTATAAACACAATAAACGCGAACTGCCATGGCGCGAAACCCGTGATCCTTACTGCGTTTGGGTGTCTGAAATCATACTTCAGCAAACCCGTGTAAATCAAGGTTTAAATTATTATATAAATTTTATTAATCGGTTTCCCAGTATTTTTGATTTAGCTAATGCAACCGAAGATCAAGTGCTTATGCAATGGCAAGGTTTAGGATATTATTCCAGAGCACGAAATATGCATCAGGCTGCCAAATATGTGGCTTTTGAATTAAAAGGCCAATTCCCTACCACATATGATGAACTTATTAAATTGAAAGGCGTTGGAACATATACAGCTGCTGCGATTAGTTCTATATGTTTTAATGAACAGAGAACTGTAGTTGATGGAAATGTATTCAGAGTACTCACTCGTTTATTTGATATTTCAACACCGATAAATTCATCAAAGGGTAAAAAAGAAATTGAAGCCCTTGCGCAAGATTTAAATGTTGGTGATGATTATGGTTCATTTAATCAAGCACTCATGGAGTTTGGAGCAATACAATGTACGCCTAAACTACCAAAGTGCAATCAGTGTATTTTTTCTACAGAATGTATTGCTTTGTCAAAGGGAACGATAGATAAATTACCAATTAAAGAGAAGAAAATTAAAATAAAGAAGAGATTCTTAAATTTTATATTTGTAATGGATGCAAATAATATGACCATTATTAAAAGACGAAATGACAATGATATTTGGAAAGGATTATATCAATTTCCTATTGTTGAAACTCCTAAAGATAATTTAGATGATAAAATTTTAAATAATTTCAGTTTTAATGATGATGCTATTATAACATCTATAAATAACTATACGCATAAATTAACTCATCAAACTTTACATATTCGGATTTTTAGTTTAAAAGTAAGTGATTTAGAAGGTCAGATTCCAGATGGATTTAATATGATAGAAATGTGTAAAATTGGAGAATATGCACTTCCTAAACCGTTGGAAAATTTTTGTAATGAGTTAGAATTCTTATAAAAGATAAAATTATAGACAGTTAATACTTATTCATGGTATATTTGTAATCGAATTTAAGTTTTGTATTTTTATCTTTCTTAAAGAAAAGAAGTAAATTATATGTCAGTAAATAAAGTTATTTTAATAGGAAACGTTGGGAAAGATCCCGAAATAAGATATTTTGAAAACGATAGGGCTGTAGCTAATTTTCCACTGGCTACAACAGAGCGTGGTTTTACAACAAGTGCAGGACAACAGATACCTGAACGTACAGAATGGCACAATGTTGTTGTTTGGGGAGGTTTAGCAAAAGTTGTTGAAAGCTATGTTAAAAAAGGAACCCAAATGTATATCGAAGGAAAGATAAGAACCAGATCATGGGATGATAAGGATGGAAATAAAAGATATACAACTGAAGTTTATGCAGATAATATTCAATTGTTAGGACGTAAGTCTGATAATCCCGGAAGTACTGGTCAGTCAAATACAATGGGGCAGCAAATGCCAAATCAAAGTTCACCGATTTCGCAAAATCCACAACCTAATACTATGGGTAATGATGATATTCTTGGTGAATCTTCAGAACAGGATGATTTACCATTCTAAATATTCATTTAATCATTATATCCTTGGAAACGGACCTGATTATTTCAAGTATTTTGCCATCATTTATGGCGATTGAATTTTTACCACTGACATTGGGAACATCAATGTCTATTTTTGCATTATTTATTTTATTGTGTTTTTCTGCATTGTTATCTGGTTCAGAAGTGGCATACTTTTCATTGAGTCCTACCGATATTAGTGAAATTGAAGAGATGGATAACAAGACTAGTAAGCAGATAATGAAGCATCTTAGAGATCCGGAACAACTATTAGCTACAATACTTATTGGGAATAATTTTGTAAATGTTGGTATTGTAATTTTATCTGCCTTTATAACTAATTCGTTAATACATTTTGGAAAGCCTGAGTGGATTAAATTTGTTGTGGAAGTAATTGGTATTACTGCAATTATTTTATTTTTTGGAGAGATTCTTCCTAAGGTTTATGCCTCAAAATTTTCAAAACGATTTGCTGAAGTGATGGCTTATCCTATTATGTTTATTAAAGGAGTATTTAAACCATTAAGTTTAATTTTAGTTAGTTCTTCAAGTTTTGTAAACCGACGAATAGCAAAAAAATCAACTTCAATCTCATTAGATGATATATCGCAAGCACTTGAGTTAACAAGTGATGAAATAACTGAGGAAAAGGATATTCTGGAAGGAATTGTAAAGTTTGGTAATATTAGTGCTGCTGAAATAATGACAGCAAGAGTGGATGTTATTGATATTGATATTACAAGTAATTATAATAAAGTTTTATCTGTAATTATAGATTCAGGCTATAGCAGGATTCCAATTTTTGAAAATACACCGGATAATGTTAAAGGAGTGCTCTATGTAAAAGATTTGTTGCCATTTTTAAACAAAAGTGAAGATTTTAATTGGCAAAAGTTAATGCGTACACCTTATTTTATTCCTGAAACAAAAAAGATAGATGATTTATTAGAAGAGTTTCAGCTAAGTAAAATTCATTTAGCCATTGTTGTGGATGAATATGGTGGAACTTCGGGGATCGTTTCTCTGGAAGATATCCTTGAAGAAATTGTTGGGGAGATTAGTGATGAAATGGATGATGATGAGTCCCTTTATGTTTTGCAGCCTGATGGTAGTATTGTATTTGAGGGTAAGACTTTACTGAATGATTTTTATAAAGTAACAGAAATAAATGAGAATGTTTTTGATAGCGTTAAGGGTGAAGCAGAAACTTTAGCCGGATTAATTTTAGAAATGAAAGGGGAGATTCCTGATAAAAATGAAAAAATCACTTTTGGATCTCATTCCTTCACTGTTACTTCTGTTGATTCAAGAAGGATCAAGAAAATAAAATACGAACGAAAAAAACAAAAATCATAAGTTTCCTTATGCAATTTAAAGATATTATATCAAGAGTAGTGCAATTGTTTATTTTAGCGCTAATTATTTCTAGTTGTAAAAATAATCCTACACCAAAACCAAGAGCCTATTTTAGGATCTCTTTTCCAGAACATAAATATGATTCTCTTGAAAATAAGTATCCCTATTTTTTTGAATATCCATCTTATACAAAAATCGTAGAAGATAAAGCATATAATGCAGAACCATATTGGATTAATATTGATTATCCAGATTATAAAGGCAAGATTCATTTGAGTTATAAACAGATTAAAAATAATCTTGTTGAATTATTGGAAGATAACAGAAAGTTAGCATATAAACATGCCATAAAAGCAGAAGCAATAGGCGAAAAACTATTTATGGCACCAGAGAAAAATGTTTATGGCATTTTATATGATATTAAAGGTGATGCAGCTTCCTCTGTTCAATTCTTTTTAACAGACAGTGTTCGAAATTTTCTTCGGGGTTCGTTGTATTTTAATACTATACCTAATAAAGATTCTTTGGCACCTGTTGTAGACTTTGTAAAAGAGGACATTATGCATTTGATGGAAACTCTGGAGTGGAAATCTTTACCAAACACCAAATAATGCCCATATTATTTAAAAACGAAGAATGCTCAGGAGGAATAGTGGCTGTATGGAAAATTACAGAGACTGTTGATGAACTTCTTGAGTTATTAAAACTCAATCAAGAAGAGTTAGCGAGACTTTATTCTTTTAGGTTGGATAAACGCAAATTAGAATTTTTGGCCATAAGATGTTTAATAAAAAGTGTGTTAAATATAGATCCTGAAATTTTGTATTTGGATTCTGGACGCCCGGTTTTGCATAATTCATCCTATAATTTGAGTATTAGTCATACAAAAGGATATGCAGCTATTGCTTTATCTAAGAGTAACTATTCAGGCATTGATAT
The DNA here is from genome assembly GCA_963665705.1 of uncultured Saccharicrinis sp. Taxonomy (GTDB): domain Bacteria; phylum Bacteroidota; class Bacteroidia; order Bacteroidales; family Marinilabiliaceae; genus Saccharicrinis. The sequence goes on along the minus strand of OY762448.1, from coordinate 5,145,956 downwards.
TGAGTTTCCGAGTGAACGAGTAGTTAAAGTGTACGATAGGTTTGTTAGTGCAGAAGAAAAAATGTTTATTCCAACAGAACAAGAGCTGGCTTATTATACTTTATTATGGAGTTTGAAAGAAGCGATGTACAAAATATTTGATGAGAAGAGTGTTGTTTTTAACCGTGATTTAAAGTGTTATCCATTTGAGTTAAAAGATGAAGGTGAAATGACTGCTTTGTTTTGTTTAAATAAAGAGGTCGAGTTGAGATATAAATATATTACTTCCAACGAATTTTATTTGGTTTATCATTGTTAAGTCAATTTTATGATTTTAGAGTCAATTTTAAATAAAGCAGCGGCAAAAAAGAAAGTGTTTTGTGTTCTTATCGACCCAGATAAATTTCCGGAAGAGAATATAGTTAAGGTTATTACCGCAATGGAAGCTGCATCTCCTGATATTATTTTAGTAGGAGGTAGTTTAGTTACTAAAAAGACAGAAAGTACTGTTGATGTTTTAAAGAATAATTTAAAACTACCAGTGATTCTTTTCCCGGGTAGTTTATTGCAGTTAACAACAAATGCCGATGGAATTTTATTTATTTCCTTAATTTCGGGTCGAAATCCGGAGCTCTTAATTGGAAATCATGTAGCATCGGCTCCGGTTATAAAAAGTTCAGGAATGGAGGTAATTTCAACGGGTTATATTTTAGTTGATGGAGGCACAACTACATCGGTTGAATATATGAGTCAAACAAAACCTATCCCAGCTTTAAAAACCGATATTGCTGTAGCTACAGCTATGGCAGGAGAAATGCTTGGCCAAAAGTTAATATACCTTGAGGGAGGAAGTGGGGCTTTAAATCCAGTTCCGGTTGGAATGATTGAAGCCGTAAAGCAAAATATTACCATTCCATTAATTGTAGGAGGAGGCCTAAATACAAAAGAAAAAGTAAAGGCGGCCTGTGATGCGGGAGCTGATATTATTGTGGTAGGAAATGCTTTTGAAAAAGACCTATCACTTCTGCATGAATTTAAAGAGGTTATTGCTTCGTATTGAAATTGTTAATTTTTAAAATCGATCTGTTTAACAATTTGTTTAATTGGCTTTCCAATTGAACCATTGGGTTTGGGAATTTCGAGTATGGTAGAAATAGTTGGTGCTACATCTATCATTTTTACCTTATCAATGATCTGAATTGGATTCATATTCCATCCAAAAAATATCATAGGTATAGTGCATCTGTTGGATTTAAATGATTTTTTATGGTTTTCCTGAACTTCTTCAATCCATCCTGGTTTCAGGGATATAAACAAATCCCCGGAACGGCCAAAGTAATATGATTTTTGCATCAAGGCATATACTCCATTTGTATAGTTGTTGGTTCTTAAATTAACACCGGTAATGGTATTTTGAATACCCGACACTTCCAGTAAAAATCTGGCTGCTTTATCCTCAATTTCATCAAAAGAAATATCTTTTTCTTTAATCAGTTCATGGTTTAAGTAAAACTGCTTGTTTTGATATCCTTTAATCCATTTACCCTGACCATAAATTGCCATTAAATACAGGTTAAGTAAAGCAGATGTTTTTTGACCGTTGAAATAACCCGTACTTATATTGTTATCTTTTAAGGTATTTAGTCCCCAATTGATGGTAGGAGTTGATGTGAAAATGAATAAGGTTTCTTCTAAACCTACATTATCTTTAATTACTTGAATAAAAGATTCAATTTGTTCGTCAAGTCTTAATAGCATGTCTTCAACTTCAGCGTCAAAAAGTTCTATTTCGTCATCAACAAATGGTTTGCAGGTAAAATTAAGTGAAAGTATATCGGTAAATTCATCTTTACCCAAATTCTCGTTAATTACAAGGGAAGCAGCAAAATCTCTGATCAAATAGTTTCCGTAAGGCGTTCCTGGTAGTTTACTGTATGGCATTGTGCTATTTGAAGGCGCTTTTAAATCATACATAAAATGCCTCATTTCTTTATCTCCCCCTGTAACAAATTCATTGTATTTTCGAAGATCAAAAGCGGGGCCCCATTGCCTGTTTACGTACATATCAGCAAACTTCATTGAATTAAATTTTTGAACCCATTGGCTTAATGAATCTTTTGAAGAGGTTACCATATCGCCCGTTGTCCTGTCGAACCAATATTGAGATGTTTGAATGGAGTGAGAGAAAAAGGCAATGTCTTCAGGCGATATGCCCACAGATGCTACTTTTGATTTTCCCCGTGTCATGATTAAAAGTTCATCCGCGAAAGTACTTGAAAGTATTTCAGATGTTTTTATGTAGCCAGAATCCGGATGACTTTCTTCATTAGCTGAATTAAATGTATATGCTTTTTCAATGGAAGATTGATGCAGATTATACCATTTGTCGCTGATAACCCCATGCATTCCGGGGTATGTTCCAGTGTAAAAATTAGTTAGTTTAGTGCCTTTGTAAGTTGTTGCTGTTTCATAATCAGAATTATGAAAAAATGTGCCTCGGTCAATTATTTGGTTGAATCCATGTTTGGTAAATTTATTCTTGAATTTTAAAAGATGTTCTGTTTGTAATTCATCAATATTTATCAATATAACTAGTCTGGGAACTTTAGTTTTGATAATATTCTGAGAATATGAATTTAATGAGATAAATATTATGGAGGCTATAGTGAATATTTTTCGGCATACTTTTTTCATAATGCCAAAATAAACAGCAATTAATAAGATCTCCAAATAAAAGTTAGATATCTTATAGCGATTGTATTTTGAATTAGGTTTGATCTGATTTTATAACCTTTTATTTTGATATTTTATTGGTCTCAGAAGTTGGATGAATTTTTTACGAAGTAAAAAAGAAAACCACTGTCTTCAGACAGTTATAATATTCATCGGACTTTAGTCTGATTCCGAGGAACCTACGGAATTCATTCCGTAGTGGTTCAGTTTACGGTAGCAGTTGTAAACAAGGATTTAGATCGTTAATATACTTTAGCTTTTTCGTGCTTGCGATAAGCAATAATATCAACATCTTCAATGTAAATGATTCCTGCACCATCAGCTTTCTCTAAAAGCCCGGCCACAACCTTTGAAAAATCTTCAATTCTTTCTTCTTTGTCAACAATTTCAATGATAATTGGAGGTTCACATGAAATATCAAAAGCTTTTGATGAATCAGAAAGGCCGTTAGCACCATATCCCATAAAACCTTTAGTTACAGTAGTTCCTGCCAAAGTGTATTTTTTGGCAGCAAACACGATGGCTTCATATAATGAACGTTGATATACCTTGTCTGCCTCCGGAATAATTATTTTTAGTTTCTTCCCTTTTCCCTCTATATTCATAATATGTAGTGTTTAGTGAAAATGTAGTGCTTTTGATTTGTAAGTATATCTCTTAAAACTCAAATCAATCCATATTAAAAAGGATAAGAAAACACTATCAATGCTTTTATTGCATTAGTGATCAAATTACGACTTAATAAGGACACAATCAATACGGGTATTAAAAAAAAATAAGATTAGATATATAATTGAAATTGGTCGAAAAATTTTCAGGTAGCATAGAACTTTAACGCCAGATTACTTGATTCTTATCTAAATATTATTAATTTTGAAGACAGTCCTTAGAAAACAATAATTGGAAACAAGAATTGATTTCTTACATCCCTTAATTTATTAACATGGTCATCTCCGCGATTCAAATATTCATGCATTTACAGTGATAAAAAGCCTGCTGGTATAGGCTATGCTTTAGCGTATAAATTTGATTGATGAGAAGACCGCAAATCTAAGTTTTATGAAGGTATATCAAGCAAGTCAAATTAAAAACATAGCCCTTCTTGGAAGTTCAGGCTCGGGTAAAACCACCCTCGCCGAGGCTATGTTATTTGAGGGTGGTGTTATTGACCGACGAGGCAATATCGAGAACAATAGTACTGTATCAGATTATCACAGGGTTGAACAAGAGTATGGATACTCAGTCTTTTCATCTGTAATGTATACCGAATGGTTAGATAAGAAACTCAATTTTATTGACTGTCCGGGTTCAGATGATTTTATTACCGGAGCTGTAACTTCATTAAATGTAACAGATACAGCTTTGATGCTATTAAATACTACCCAGGGAGTTGAGGTAGGCACTCAAAATCTCTTTAGATATACCGAACAATATAATAAGCCGGTTATTTTTATAGCTAATCAGCTCGACCACGAAAAATCAAATTTTGAACAAACTATTGATCAGGCAGTAGAAAGCTTTGGAAGTAAGGTTGTAATTGTTCAATACCCCGTAAGTGTCGGAGATGGATTTAATGCATTAGTTGATGTGTTAAAAATGAAAATGTATCAATGGGGATCTGATGGTGGCAAGCCGGAAATACTAGATATACCTGCAGATCAAAAAGAAAAAGCTGATGAATTACATAATGCTTTGGTAGAAGCGGCTGCAGAAAATGATGAGGATTTAATGGAGCTTTTCTTTGAAAAAGGAACATTAGATGAAGATCAGATGCGTTCAGGTATGAAAAAAGGTCTTATTGCCCGTGATTTATTTCCCGTATTTTGTGTTTCCGCAGTAAAAGATATGGGTGTTAGACGTTTAATGGAATTTCTTGGAAATATTGTTCCTTTCGTATCTGAAATGCCAAAACCAATTACAAAAGATGCCGAAGAAGTGACATGTTCAGCTGATGGCCCTGCTTCAATATTTGTTTTTAAAACAAGTATCGAACCTCACTTGGGTGAAGTATCCTTCTTTAAAGTAATGTCAGGTAAAGTGGCTGAAGGCATGGATTTGGTTAATATGACTAAAGATGCTAAAGAACGATTATCGCAATTGTATTGTGTAGCAGGAAGTAACAGAACTAAAATAGCAGAGTTAGTAGCAGGAGATATTGGAGCAACAGTTAAATTGAAAGAAACAAAAACAAATGACACCCTGAATGATAAGGGATGTAAATATATATTTGAGCCTATTCATTACCCGGATTATAAGTTCAGAACTGCCATTAGACCTGTTAGCGAACATGATGACGAAAAATTAGGTGAAGTATTACAACGTATGCACGAGGAAGACCCCACACTCGTAGTTGAATACTCCAAAGAGTTAAAGCAAATTATAATATATGGTCAGGGTGAGTTTCACTTAAATACCATGAAATGGCGTATAGAGCATAATGATAAGATTCCTGTAGTTTTTGATCGCCCAAGAATACCTTATCGAGAAACAATAACCAAAGCAGCAAGAGCAGATTATCGACATAAAAAACAATCAGGAGGTTCCGGTCAGTTTGGTGAAGTGCATATGGTTATTGAGCCTTATGAGGAAGGTATGCCAAATCCTACTTCGTATAAGTTTAACGGACAGGAATTTAAAATGAATATAAGAGGTACTGACGAGGTTAAACTGCCTTGGGGTGGTAAACTTATTTTCCATAATTGTATAGTTGGTGGTGCTATTGATGCCCGATTTTTACCTGCTATATTAAAAGGTATTATGGAAAAAATGGAAGAAGGTCCTTTAACTGGTTCTTATGCAAGGGACATCAGAGTATGTATTTACGATGGTAAAATGCATGCTGTTGATTCAAATGAAATTTCATTTAAACTGGCAGGAAGAAATGCTTTTAGTTCAGCATTTAAAGAAGCCGGACCAAAGATTTTAGAGCCAGTATATGATGTGGAAGTGAAAGTTCCTTCAGAAAGGATGGGTGACGTAATGAGTGATTTGCAAGGACGTCGTGCATTAATTGAAGGGATGAATAGCGAAAAAGGTTTTGAAGTAATTAAAGCTAAGGTGCCATTGAAAGAGATGGATAAGTATTCCACTTCGCTTAGTTCAATAACCGGAGGTAGAGCTATGTTCACAATAAAATTTGCAAAATACGATATTGTGCCTCATGATGTACAGGAACATTTATTAGCTGTCTATCAAAAGGAGTTAGCTGAAGTATAGTGGTTTACTTAATAAGTAGTAAATAATTAATCCGGTGTTAGAATTTCCTGGCACCGGATTTTTTTTATAATCATATTTTATTCTCCCCTAATTAAATGCAAAGGGCCTTCAATTTTTAACTCTTCACCATCGTTAAATCCTTTGGCTACGATATAAACAAAATAAACGCCTTCGGCGGCTTTTCTACCACTTATTCTGCCATCCCATCCTTCTGCAGGATTTGTCGTAGAAAATACTTTTCTTCCCCAGCGGTTAACAATTACCATTTTAAAAGTTTTAACAGAACTGTATACCACAACAAATTCATCGTTGTACCCATCACCATTGGGTGTAAAAACGTTAGGTGCTTCCAGTTCCATTTCAATAACTTCTAGTGAATTATCCATCGATTTACTATCAGAACATCCCCCAATAACATCAGAAACAGTAAGGGTTACCATATAACTACCTACTTCTTCAAAAGTGAAATTGGTATTGGATTCTAAATGTGGTGCATAATTATAATCGTCATCTTCTCTTACAAAACTCCATTCGTAATCGGTAATGTTTCCTAACGACTCATTAGTAAAACTTACTGTCATAGGTGCAGAGCCTTGGTAGTCAAGGTCTTGTAATTCGTTGTAGTTTTCTCTGTCAGTAGGTGAAAAAGTAAAATCAGCAGAAACAGCTATGGCCTCAATATCAATGTTTGTACTGATAGATGATGCTCCGTTAAAAGCAGTTATAGTTGCTGTATAGGTTGTGTTTTCGTATGGAGAATCAATAGACGGTATGGCATCTGTTAATCCTGAAATATCTCCTGTAGGTAAAGACTCCCATTGATAACTATATGAATAGCTTAAAGTAATAGGGGACCCATTCGTTAAGTTGTAGTATGTTAGATTTTTACTTTGAGAAATAACGGACAGCTGAAGATCTTCACATGTAAATGTAGTTGCTTCTATTTCAGAAGAGGTAATCTCCGGTTGAAACACCCAGCAGTAATAATCGTCTGTAGATATTCCATTGTCTATGGTAACTCTGTAACCAGTTTCTTGTAAAGCAATGGACAAAAGGGGATCGTTACCACTTTGTATCTGATTCCAACCTGAATTAGAGTAGGTGTACCAGGTATATGTACTCCCGGTTAAAGAGGGTGCACTTAAAGTTCCTGTGGATATATCAGAAAACAAAAATATTGGATCATCTGAATTGGATGTAGTTTCATCCGTATTTCCATTTGCGATGATTTGTTGAGCATTAGTGTTAATGACTATAATGCTCAATAAAAAAAGTATGATGTATTTGTATGTTATCTTCATAATAGGACTTTCCCGTTTATTTGAATTCAAAGATATTTAATTAAACGGTATTGAAGAAAATAAATTGTAATCTGATGTTGATTATGTAGCCAATACCGGCACTGGGGGAGTGGTCCCCCCCGTAGGCTCGGATATATCACGGTTGTTAGCGCGGAAATTCTTCCGTGCAATGTACGTGCTGTAAATCATATACAGGGGTTTGGATTGAATGATTTTATCACTTGAGATAAGAACTAAGGATTTGTAATCCGGATGATAATATATTTTACCCGGATTGCAAATCCTGACCACTCTTCCCCAAAGTTATATTGTTTTAAGTTGAGATAATTTATCAAATTTACATGATGCAAATTTCACGGATTACGCTGCGCTAAATCCGCGCGAACGGGGGAATTTAAATAAGATATTCGATGTCGATAAAATTGATGGTCCAACATTTTTCTCAAGAGAGCTTTCTTTTATAGAAGAGAATGCATCAAAATATGGTTATGATTATGAATCTGGTTTTGAATCAGGTCTATTCACAAAATAAGTTATAATGGATAAGCGTTTTTTAATATATGAAGGGTTTTCACTTGAGGCAGATTATATTTTTAAATCCTTGATAAGTAAATTTAATTTTAAAATATTATATTTAACTGATAGTGGAATAAAACTAGAAAACAGTAAAATAATATTAGAGATCTTTTATGAAACAGGTTTTCAAATTCAAATAAGGAAAAAATCAGTTCAAAGTTCAGAATTATTGTACTATTTTATAAAAAGAAGAAATGACAAAGAATTACTTGAAACTTTTTTTGAAATATTAAACTATTCTCGAATAAAACCTCAAGAAGGATTAAGTATGTTAAGTGACTTTTTAATAGATAATTTTTTTAATGATTTATCGGAATAGATAATCCCCCCGTAGGCTCGGATATATCACGGTTGTTAGCGCGGAAATTCTTTCCGTGCAATGTACGTGCTGTAAATCATATACAGGGGTTTGGATTGAATGATTTTATCACTTGAGATAAGAACTAAGGATTTGTAATCCGGATGATAATATATTTTACCCGGATTGCAAATCCTGACCACTCTTCCCCAAAGTTATATTGTTTTAAGTTGAGATAATTTATCAAATTTACATGATGCAAATTTCACGGATTACGCTGCGCTAAATCCGCGCGAACGGGGTGAGTTTTAGGTATAAATAGACCTTGTGTAAATTGTCCTGAAGACTGTAATTCTGAAGAAACAATAGCTGATTATTTATACTGTATTGGTGAGTCAATTTTAACACCTTTTGAAAGAACTAATTATGAACATTGGCAAGAAATCGCAGAACAGTTTAATATAACAGATTCAGAAAAAACAGATATTTGGAATAATACAGATATCTTAAGAACATCAATTAAAGATAAACTAGAAAGTGGATGTGGTGTTTTATTGTCTGCATTTTATCCAACAGGTGGGCACATTGTACGCTTGTTAGAAATAACAGATGAAGGACTAATTGTTGATGATCCATATGGTGAACTTGAAGATGGAGCCGCAAGAGAGATTAGTGGTGGGCATTATAATACTAATACGAAAAATAGTAATGAAAATGCGGGTTCAGAAAACTTATGGCTGTGGACTGATATAACTGGGGAACATAATGATAAACCTCAATCTGAAACTTTTTGGATAAAATATGTAGTAACTTTTTGTAATTAATATAGACAACTATGAATAATTTTAAGCTATTGCTGCTTTTTTTTATGGGTGTTCAACTAAGGGCTTTTTGTCAAATTTATGATATTAAGACAATTGAATTACCTTTAGAGATCAATATGTTTTCAGATTTTGAGTCAATAAATAAATATAACATTAAAGATTATAATCAGATCGTAGACATAGATAAAGGATATATAGACAGTAAAGGTAAGTATCGTAAAGCTACAGGAAAATATCCAACAAAAGAAATTATTAGAATATATGAACGATATAATAATGGTAAGTATGAACATTACAAATTAACAGATAGTGTTAAAGTTAATTTTATAGGTCAAGTTAAACTCAATGATAATTATGATTGTATTTTGGTCAAAATAATAGATATACCAAATGATTATCAGAAGTCATACTATTATAAGGTATTAAGTTTTAATAAAAAAATGGAGCATTTATCGACCATCACAGTTTTCGAATTAATTGATGATGCATCGACTAAGGATTGGATGGAAGAAAAATCTCCTCCTAACGCAACATCAAAGATTAAGCAAGATGGTTCTATATTGATAAAGTGGGACGAAGGATACAATGAATATTATATACAACATGTAAGGCTTAATGCAGAAGGGGTATTTATTGTTGAAAGACTCGACGAAGTAGAAAAATAAATTTAGCATAATAAATTAAAATTCCCCAGTAGGCTAGGATATATTACGTTTGTTAGCGTGGAAATTCTTTCCGTGCAATGTATGTGCTGTAAATCATATACTGTGGTTTGTATTGAATGATTTTATCACTTGAGATAAGAACTAAGGATTTGTAATCCGGTGTAAACAGGGAAAAAAAAGGGATTTAATCAGGATATGTAAGTGTAACTCTGTCTGATTGATTTAGATTATTCAAATTAAATTATCTTTTTTCTTAAAACCAATTCTCAAAAGCTTTATTGAGAAGATTTCAGGTTCTGTCAAGGGTGGCTGAGGAACGAAGCCATTCATATACCCTTGACGGGTTCTGTAATCTACCTACTTTTGCTTTTTTGAGTTGGTTGATTACAAATCAATTTTCATACGATCTCCAAATTTTATGCAAAACTGCTGAATGGTTAATCCCCAATTACGAACAGGCTGAGTCCATTTTTTAGAGATATTTTCAGTAGCCAGGTAGATCAACTTCATTAATGCCATATCACTAGGAAATGCTCCCGTAGGCTCGGATATATCACGGTTGTTAGCGCGGAAATTCTTTCCGTGCAATGTACGTGCTGTAAATCATATACAGGGGTTTGGATTGAATGATTTTATCACTTGAGATAAGAACTAAGGATTTGTAATCCGGATGATAATATATTTTACCCGGATTGCAAATCCTGACCACTCTTCCCCAAAGTTATATTGTTTTAAGTTGAGATAATTTATCAAATTTACATGATGCAAATTTCACGGATTACGCTGCGCTAAATCCGCGCGAACGGGGGTTTTTAATCTACCCCGTGCGGTTTGTGCAATGTCATTAAGATAAAAATCTGTTAAAATAGCACCCTTCTTCCGGCTTGCAGCTGCTGACTTTCTTCTCCAATAAGACTTTACTTTTTACTAAATAAGGCTACATGTTATACTAAGCAAGAGTATAAAGTGTAACCTTACTTAGTTTATATTAAAATGTAGTAAGGTTTTGTTGTGTTGCCTTACTGTATTGTATTTTATTTAAAGTGTAAATTACAGCATGCTTACCATTTTTGTTATGCAATTACTAATTACGCTACCTGTTTTCTGCATCCTGATCACCACTTTATCTTAGAATTAACGCAAACTTATGCTGTACAGGTTGTGTACAGGACGTGTAGCGGTTGCGACCCTTTGCGATGCAGTTGTGTAGCCATCTAGTCCCCGTTGTGTTGCAGTTGTGTATAATTTGCGATAAATAGGCCTTTATTTGCGATAAATTTGCGAAGCCGTGTACAGGAGAGTGTTAAAATGACAAAAATCAAAACATTTTTTCTCAAAAATGGCAAGAAGGGGAGTTGATTTTTAATGGTGTTTTGTAGCTCTGAAGGCAACTTTATAGCTCTTTTGTAAAGGTAAAATTATAAATCAAACAAAGTTTTCCATCATTAATTATTAATCTTATTTTCACCACTTTTTAATACATATCATATTATGGAACGTAATTTACTTGACGGGAGAAAACGAAGCAATATTAGCATTGGTTGCGAAGTGGAAATAGTGCAAAAGCATCATCAGCGAACAGGAGAATTAACTGAAGGTTTTGTTTCAAGGATACTAACCAAGTCTGCCAATCATCCTCATGGAATCAAAGTTCAATTAGAAACCGGAGAAGTAGGAAGAGTAAAAAATGTGATTGAAGAAGAATAGTGTCTTTTTTAATGATAGTGGAATCACGCATGAGGACGCGCACAATAGCAATTGGAACGAGCTACAAGCTCGCACCAGCAAAAAGGATTAACCATAAAAAAAAACTCTGCGAACTCTGTGGTAAAAAACTTTGGAGCTGTAAATAAGCTTCTCCCCTTTGGGGAGATTGAGAGGGGCTCTTTTTAAACTTTTTATCGCAGTTTACGTTAGTTAATGGAATTTGAAAAACAGAACTTTATAATAAATGGCAAGTAATTTTTGGAAAGATAACCAAGGCCCAATGTTTATGTTGGCTCCGATGGAGGATGTAACTGATACTACCTTTCGTCAGTTAGTAATGGAGATTAGTAATCCGGAGCATTTGCATGTGTTGTTTTGTGAGTTTATGAATACCGATGGCTTTTGTCATCCGGAAGGAAGGGAGAGGGTTGCGCAGCGATTAAGAATTAATGATAGTGAGCAGGAGCTTTTAAATAAAACCAATACGGCTTTAGTAGCTCAAATTTGGGGAACCAATCCTGAAAATTTCTATCAAACAGCAAAATATATTAGCGAGCATACTTCTTTTAATGGTATTGATATCAATATGGGTTGTCCCATGAAAAACATTATCAAAAAGGGAGCCTGTTCAGCACTGATTGATCAGCCTGCTTTGGCCAAAGAAATTATTGAAGCTACTATTGAAGGATCTTCACTTCCGGTAAGTGTAAAAACACGTATTGGTGTTAAAGAAGTGGTTACCGAAAAATGGATTTCGCATTTGCTGACCACCAATATTCAGGGCTTAACGGTTCATGGACGTGTTCAGAAAATGTTGTCAACTGGTCAGGCTGACTGGAACGAAATAGCCAAAGCCAAGCAATTGGCAAAAGAGCTAAATAAAGATATTAAAATCATCGGTAATGGTGATGTGTTGACCTTGGAACAGGGTTATGACTATATTGATAAATATGATTTGGATGGAATTATGATTGGTCGCGGAATTTTTCATAATCCATGGTTTTTTAATGCAACAGATGCTCCAGAAGATGCTCAAGTAAGATTAGAGACTTTATTACGTCATGCCCATTTATTTGATGAAACCTGGCATGGTGAAAAGCCATGGAATATTTTAAAACGATTCTTTAAAATATATACTTCCGGATTACGTGGTGCAGCAGCCTTACGAGAAGGTTTGATGGTCATCAAAAATATGGATGATTTAAAGGAGGTTGTTGAAAACTATTTTGCAGTGAATGTTTTAGAATAAGAGTAACTGCAGAAGAGTATAATAATATAATTTTAGAGAAGGGTACGAGCTACAAGCTCGCACCAGCGCATGAAAGTAGTCTTGTGTAAATAATAATTTTAATATTAAAAGAATCACACATAGGGACACTTATAGCTAGCGCGAGCTTGTAGCTCGTGCTAAAGTCCTCAATATTCTATGTCTGTGTTTTGTGTAAAAACCTGAAATTTATAATTTTAGAGACATGAGTCGAAAATATAAATTTCATAATCCTAACGGGATCTATTTCATTAGTTTTTCTACGGTATATTGGTTGGATGTTTTTGTAAGAGAACAATACTTTGATGCAATGGTAGAAAGCCTGGCATATTGCAGAGAAAATAAAGGATTAGAATTGTTTGCATACTGTATATTAACAAGTCATATCCATTTAATCTTTCGCGATAAGAATGGAGATCCAGGAAAGTTAATTAAAGAACTAAAAACTTTTACTTCCAAAAGAATACAGAAGCTTATTTTAGATAATCCACAAGAGAGTAGGAAAGAATGGTTGTTATGGATGATGGAAAGAGCTGGTCGGAAAAATAGTAATGTTAAGTTGAAACAATTCTGGCAACAGCATAATATGCCAATTGAGTTGTGGAGCAATGATGTGATTGATCAGAAATTAGAGTATATCCATAATAATCCTGTTGAATCAGGATTTGTTACAAAACCATATTATTGGAAGTATAGTAGTGCCTCAAACTATAATGGAGATATAGGAGCTATAGAAGTTGATTTTATTGAGAGTTAAATGCAAGGATGGGTGCGAGCTACAAGCTCGCACCAGCTCTTATCTTTGCTTCGTCACAGAGAATACGAAGAAAAAAACTCTGTGATGCTCTGTGAAATCCCCTTATAGCTAGCGCGAGCTTGTAGCTCGTGCTAAAACAACAATATTAAAACTAATAATTTGTATATGTTTTTCTATATGCTATTGGGGAAAGGAACTATTTTGCTTTATTTCAGGTACAAGTTGCAAACTTGCACCAGCGCTGAGGTTAGAATATTTGAATAAGGTACGAGCTACAAGCTCGCACCAACTCATAGCAGAAAATACTCTTTGTACCTTTGCAGTAGAAAATAAAAAACCACACCTGTTATCAAGTGTGGTTTTAATATTATATTGATTTCTAAATGTTTTAGAACGTAATTCCTAACTCTATTTCAAAAACACTCAATTCAAGATCAATTTGTTGTGCTGAATCAAGTACATTAGCACCTTTTACATTATTTGCAGGAGCATATACCAATGCTAAATTAATGTCCTTACCCTTTGATCCTACTTTTTTAGTTGCTCCTAAAGTAATATGCTGATTGTTTACTACCGAAGCTAAAATATTAAATAATACTTCTGATTCCTGAACAGGCTCGTCGCCATAAGCATAACCTGCTCTTAAAGTAAGTGATTCCGATGCATTGAACTCAGTACCAAATTTAAATACCGTCATATCTTCCCATCCAAAACCTGGTCCATTATCCGAACCCATAAGATTACCTTCTGCTAGAAGTTTAGAAATTGGATTTCCTAACGATTTTACTTCGCTAAAGTTAATGCGTTGTACATCAAATAAAAACTTGAATTTATCACATACCTGGTAGTTTAAACCGGCAGTAATAACTGATGGCGCATCTAGCTTACCATCTTCAGCTAAAAGACCTGCATATTTAGAAAGCTTACCTGCAAAAGTTCGCGATTGGTAGCTTACACCAACATTTAAGCCTTTCAGTATTTCACCCATGTAACCCACTTTAAATCCAGCACCAAAGTTATAATCAGTTCCATTGTTGCTTAGGTTTTCCAGATCAGATGAATAACCTAATATTCCAAATGTTTGTATACCTGTTACTTCAAAAGTCTGACACATAATCATAGCTGAAATACCAAATGCATGTTTTTCTCCAAGTTTAATGGCATATGTAGGTTCTAAATACAGTTGATTAAAACTTATAGAGGTGTTTTTACTTGAAGAATCGTAAAAGGTTTGAGTTGGAAAATCAGATGCTATACCGGTTCCGTATATGGATAACCCTAACGCTGATTTGTCTCCAAGTCTCCAGTTAACACCTACATTAGGAACTAGTTTTAGTTTAACATCACTTTCAAAACTGCCTTCTTCTAAACCAATACCTAAACCACTTGGCGACCCAGTTACAGTATAACTTGTTGTAGGAAATAGAAAGGTTAAAGATGCTGAATATTGTTTGTCTAAAAATGCTCTCCCAGCCGGGTTATTTCCAATAATTGAAGCTCTGTAGTATGCAGCTCCTACACCACCCATACCTTTACTAAGGGTACCATATCCTAACATATGATATCCATCAATGGCTTTTGCGGTTGTTACAAGTAATAAACAAAGTGAGATTAATAAAATCCGGTTAAGTTTTTTCATTATTAAATGTTTTGTGTAGTGAATGTTATGGTTTTATAAAATATTAAAATATGTTTAATAGAAAAAAATATCATAAACGTTAAAATGAACCCATGATACGCTATGATAATAGAATAGTTTCGTAATTCTTTAAAATTTAAATAGCTTGTAAACTTATGCTTATATAAATTATTAAAAATGAGTTATGTATAATAAAAAATATTAGATGAAGTGTGTTAGATAATTTATTATCCAATAAATCATTGTATTTGTTTGGAATGATTACCCAAAATTTTGAAGATAGTTGTGGGAATGAAAAATCAGATAGATTTTAATTTTTCAGTTTAAATAAAATATGATGCGATAAAGTAATTATAAAAATAAAGGAGATAGAAGTGAGCAATCTTTTCATAGCTGTTTTAGGATTTATTATAGCTTTTATTTTTAGGATGTTACTAATATATGAAAAATAGATCAATAATCTGATTTAGTGGTTTTTAATTAGCTAGTCTTGATTGATTGAAAAAATACTTTGCTGATCATATATTATCATTAAATATATATTTATAACTTTGACTTTCATATGAAACAAATAGCAGTAAATACCATAGTCCTTGTGGCGGTCGTTTTGATTAAATGATGCTCGGTATTTACGTGTAATAAAATATTATTCACCCTACCGAGATTCGGTAGGGTTTTTTTATGGATTTTAAACAACAAAATATTCTTCTATTAGCCGTCGTGGTGGTCCTTTCAGGAACTCCATAGGGCTTGCTATATCGTATTTTTATTTACTAGGCCCTGTGGATTCATTTTCGCAGGGCTTTTTTTATTTTATAAATCAATATTTTATGTCAGAACAAATCAATTTTACCAAAAACCTAATCAGTGATCGAATGCAGCAAGTACCACGATCTTTTATCCGTGATATTCTTAGCGTAACCAATTCTCCTGATATTATTTCATTTGCCGGTGGACTTCCCAATAAAAAATATTTTCCGGTTCAAGAGATTCAAAAGTGTACTAACGAAGTATTATCAAAAAATGGCGATGCAGCATTACAGTACAGTACAACAGAAGGACTTCCTGAGTTAAGAGAACATATTAGTTTGTACTATAAACAGCAAGGTTTGGATATATCAACAGATCGTATTTTAATTACTACAGGATCACAGCAAGCTTTGGATTTAATAGGTAAGGTTTTTATTAACAATGGAGATAAAGTGCTGCTTGAAGAACCCTCGTATTTGGGAGCAATACAGGCATTCTCAATGTATCAACCTTATTTTACAACAGTTCCATTAACTAATGATGGAATAAATTGTGACTTAATGGAAAGGAAATTAAAATCAGAGAGAATAAAATTGGCCTATATGGTTCCAAACTTTCAGAATCCATCTGGAATAAGTTATTCAGAAGAATGTCGAAAAGAAGTTGCGGAAATGGCAATAAAGAATAATTTACTTATGGTAGAGGATGATCCATATGGAGCTATTCGTTTTACAAATAAGAAGTATAATAGCCTATTTCATTATGCTCCGGATCATACTATATTATTGGGTACATTCTCAAAAACTGTTGCGCCTGGTTTTAGAATGGGTTGGATAGTTGCTCCGAATCAAGAAGTTTATAATCGAATAGTAATTGCAAAGCAGGCGGCAGATTTACATTCTGATATATTTTCGCAGCGGATCATTAGTACGTTTTTATCAAATTATGATTTAAATATCCACATAGAAAAAATTATTGAAGCTTACCGAGATCAATCTGAAGTAATGATAGAAGCTATGAAAATCTACTTTCCTCCAGAAATTTCTTATACAAAGCCAAAGGGAGGAATGTTTTGTTGGGTAACAATGCCTGAAGGTTTTTCAGCTATGGAGTTGTTTAATTCATCTATAAAAAATAGAGTTGCATTTGTTCCTGGTGTGCCTTTTTATATTGGGAAAACGGATACCAATACGTTCAGATTAAATTTTTCATGTTCTTCTCGCAATGAAATAAATGTAGGAATTAAACGAATTGCTAAGTCTATTAAATTATGTGATAAATTCATACCTAAAATACATCGTGAAATAATATAATCAAGTATTAAATAATTGGTTATTTGATGGAGCCTCATCATATAAATATGAGGCTCCATTATATCATTGTAGTAAAGTTTTCTTCAAAAAAATTATTTCACAGAAACTTCAACTCTGAACTCAGGATTATTTAATTCTGCAGCCATGTTATTAAAATCAACATTTTGAAGTTTTATTGACGTAGGATTGCATTTTAAAGTCTCCAAAAGGTAAGTTTTTAATAAAGTATTTCTTTTGTTGTAAAGTTCGTCAAAGGTAGTTTTTAACTCTTGAGGAGAAACAATTGTTATACACTTATCAACCGTTGATAATGAGTCATTATCAGGAAGGAGTTTTGACAAATAGGTTTTAAATTCTTCGCTGTTGTCATTTACTTTTTCCCAGTTAGTAATTTTTAGAGATGGTTTTTCTGTAATAAATTGTGTTTTTACTTGTTTTAAGGCAAGATTATTCATTTCATCTTGTACAGAAACTTCCTGACGGAAAGTAAATATTAAATCTTCTTTCTTAGTCAGAATTTCAGCTATTTTATTCAATACTTTTCTTTGGTCTCCAGAAATGGAATCCTGAGTGAATTCAAATGGAACTTTTTCTAATTCTTCAGGTTGAGTACCTACTAATCTTGCTAAGCTTCCAAATGGTTGAGTCGCTGTTTTTGTAATAAATTTACCGAACGTTTTCCATATTACAGGCCCTGCTTTAAAACCGGGTTCTGAAGGATTGCCTGTAACAGGTAGTTCAAATTCTACATTATCTTGAGCATCTTTAATTAAATAAAGAGCCAGTTTAACCGGTAATTTTGAAGCTGTTGAATCCTTTGTTCTTTTTCCAAATTGCATTTCCTTAACAAGTAAATGGTTATTATTCTCTAACAACTCGGGATTCATTTTAATATCAGCATCATAATTAAACATGCCGGAAACAATAGGATAAGCCAGGTAATATTCAGTATATGGAGAAAAACTATGTAAATCCAAATCAGTAATCGCACCATCATAAAATAGATTTAAAGGATTTTGAATGCTGAAGTGCGTTTCTCCAACAAATTTACCGTCATTATTAAATTCCATATTCCATGATACAGGGATTGCGTCATTCTGTTCTGTAAGCGAATTTATTTTTACATTGATGTTTTGAATATTATAACTAAAATCTCTATTTAGCGTATTGTCGGCAAAAGCTAATAAGCCTTTGTTAACAGATATGCTATCAATCCGATAATATAATGATGAAGGTTCTGATTCTGTCTGAGTAATTGAATCGGTTTCAGCACTCTCTAAAGTATCTGATAAAATAGGATTAAAAAAATACTCCCAGTTACTTTGATTTTTGTTTAAGACGGCTGATATTTTAGGTTTTTCAACAGATACTTTGCTGATAATATACCGTGATTTCTCCAGGTCAATGGAATCCAGTTTTGTGAAAATTTGCTGAGCGCCAAAAAGATTAGCTCCTTTATTATCTATCATACTAAAGCTATCAATAGCAACAGTCCCATTCACCAATATTTTATCCGTTTGTTCTATATTTCCTTTAATATGAATGTCAGATTGTAGGAAACCATTAAATGAATCAATATTCATGTAATCCTTTAAGTAGTTGGTAAAGGCGTTCAACTGAATATCTTTAGTTCCAAAATTAACGTTGTATTCTGCTTTCTGTTGGTTTATCTCGGCATCAACTTTTACACGTCCTTTTTCTCCAATCGAAAACTGGACTCCCATTTCACTACTTTTACTATCCCATGCAATTAAAGGAAGATTTAAATTCAGATTGTCAAAATTAAGTAGATTGTCTATTTGTTGATCGTAATAATGAAACTCTCCATTTTGTAAGTCAATATTTCTTATAGAGAACTTCACATTGGCTTTTTCTTTTGTATTAAGGGTATCTACATTAATTTCTGTATCAGGTTCAGTTTCAATATTTGTAGAATCTGTAGGAGGGATTAGATCGTCAAAATTAAACTGGGTTCCATTTTGCTTTATAAAAACATAAGGATTTACCAGCCTTATTTGCGAAACGGCATATTCATTTGATAACATCTTCCATGGATCATAATTAATTAACAATTCATGGAAATACACAAAAGTATCTTTTTTGTTTTCTTCAAATAGAGTAAAATCACGCGCAGTAACCTGTACTTTCAGGTAATTAATGTGTAGCTCGTTTAAAGAGATTTTCCTTCCTAACAATTCCTGACTGTTTTTGACAAGGTAATTCTTAATAAATGTTGAAAGAAAGAACAAAATTAAAAATATAGCAAGGCATAAACCACCTATAAAGTAGTGTCTTTTTTTTATACTCATTTTTAACAGGTATGAAATTAGAATGTAGGAACAAAATAAACGAAAATTTCAATACTGTTCATCATCTAATAGTATTAAATTTATTTAATGTTTTATAGTGAATTGCTCAAAACCATAAGGTGTAATATCCTGAATCATACAGTCAGATACATCTGAAAATCTTGGTCCTTTTTTGCATACAGTTATAAAAATTCCTAAACTACTTCGTTCTCCTTCTGCGTCTATTTCAACCTCACCTCCTGGTAAATTTCTTACATAGCCTTTAATTCCGTGTTGTTTGGCTTGTCCCTTTACATAATATCGGTAACCAACTCCCTGTACGCCCCCACTTACAATCATTTTCACTCTTCGCATCGCTATCTTATTTTATCTTACAATTTACAGTTTAGATAAATTTTATAAAAGGATTTTTAGTTAAATGATTGTAAAAAAATGGCGATTGGTTCATCTGCTGGCAGCCAGTTTAGTTTTAATAATTCAGTTAGAGTAAACCAGCCTATTTCTGAATGTTCTAAAGGTTTAGGATATTGATTTAAAATAGTGCATGTAAATGGGTGTAATTCAATGTGTTTGTCTTTATATTTATGTGTAAATAATGGGAGTTTATTTTTTATTTTTATGGTACAATCGAGTTCTTCCTTAATTTCTCGAATTAAACAAACCTCAGGAGTTTCGCCAATTTCTATTTTACCTCCGGGGAATTCCCAAAATCCACTATGGGGCATAGTGCTACTTCTTTTTGCAGCAAGTATTTTATGATTGTTTATTATTATGGCACAAGTAACTTTAATAGTCATAAATCTAAATTATGGTAATGAATTTCACTTCAACAAAAATATCCTTATTTTTAGTTTTTAAAATACAACACTGCCGTTTATGAACAAGATCGTTCCTGAAAAATGGATTCAAACCAAAGTTACCTTAGGATTCATCATTATTATAGCAATTGCCATAGTGATTTTTACAATTGGCTATTTCTCAGTTGCCTCAATTATTAAGGTGCAGAATGAAAATGTAAGTAATGAGGAGGAGTTTACTTATTTAAATCAGCTGATCTTTGAAATAATCGAAACAGAAGGTATTAGCAGAGTGTATGGAGTGACGGGAAATAAAGAATATAAAGAGCAATACCAATTACATCATGATTCGGTACTTCATATCATTTCATATTTGCCTAAACTATTTACCGACACTACTTCGGTAAATAGTATTGCTGAGGTTGAACGTTTGTATTTAAGAAAAAAGGAGTTGATGGATCAATTGCTACAAATTAATATTATCAACCTCCATAGAACCTCGACTGAGAGTCTTTTAGATTCAATTCCGGATTCGTTAAATTATGAAATCACGGAATATACTTATACCACAGTTAAAGTAGATTCTTTAGAAGAAAATACCAACTTAGGCGAAATTGAAGAGCCTGAAGAACAAAAGAGAAAAGGATTTTTAAAGAGAATGAGTGACTTTTTAAGTGGTAGTAAGAAAAAAGATTCGAAACCTGAATTAGCTCCATTGATTAGTCAACAAATTGATTCCACAGTAAAAAAGAGAGTGCGTACCGATCAAAACATTAAGCAAATTAAAACGCAATTAGAAAAGGTTAGCAAGCAGGAGGAAAATTTTAACAGGAAGTTGCAGGGGCATGAAAATGAAATAATTAAGTTGGATAGACTTTTGACAGAACAAATTAAATCGATCATTAATAACCTTCAGGATATTTCAGTTAAAAAGAATGCTTCTCGAAGAGAAGAAATGGAATCAATGCGTAGTAGTTTTTTAGATCGAGTTTTGTTGCTGGTTGGTTCTGCTATTTCATTGATGCTGTTTTTCATTTTTTGGATTAGTCGTGATATCTCCAGAAGCCAAAAACTAAATTATGATATTGTTAGGGCTAAGGAAAAGGTTGATAGCTTGCTTAAAGTAAAAGATCAGTTTGTGGCTCATATGAGTCATGAAATAAGAACTCCGTTAACTGCTATCATAGGTTTTTCTGAGCAGCTGTCTATGTTGAAGTTAGGAACAAAGCAAAGAGATGTTTTAGAAAGAATCAAACTCTCTGCAGAACATTTGATTGGACTAATAAATAATATTCTGGATTTTTCTATGTTGGAAACAGGAAAAGTTGAATTCTTTAAAGATCAAATTGATGCAAAAATAATGATGGAGGAGTTGCATCATCTTTTTGAATTAAAAGCACATGAGCAAGATCTTGAATTAAGTTATGAGGTTGATTGTAATTTACGTGCCTTTGAATCTGATTCGTTAAGATTAAAACAGGTACTTATTAATTTAATTGGTAATGCACTAAAGTTTACACATAAAGGTTATGTACGTTATAGGGTGGAGCTAAAAAAAGATAGATTATGGTTTACTGTTTCAGATTCTGGAATAGGGGTTCCAAAAGATAAACAAAAGAGCATCTTTAAAATGTTTAACCAGGTAAATATTAGTCTTTCTCGTAAATATTCAGGTACTGGACTTGGCTTATCAATAAGTCGCCAAATTATTGAAGCAATGGGAGGGACAATCAGTTTGCAAAGTAAAGTAGGAGAGGGTAGTGTATTTAGGTTTGATATACCATATGTTGAAGTAAAGTATCTTCCAAAATCCTTAAAAAGCGAGCTTAATTATAGTTTTAATGATAAAAATATATTGGCTGTGGATGATGATGAAATGATCTGTCAGGTAATTGATGGAATATTGCATCATAAATGTAAAAAACTTGATGTAAACTCCTCTGTTGAAATGGCTTTAAAAGCAATAGATCAGAATGCATATGATCTGTTTATGATAGATTTACATATGCCTAAAATTGATGGTTTACAGTTAATGAATATTATTAGAGAAGAGAAGCATATTTCAACACCAATTCTATTTTTAACAGCAGATATGGTAAATGCTGATTTAAAGAAAGCTAATGATAATAAAAGCGTTTGGATAATGGCTAAACCTTTTACACATAATCAAATTATGGAAAAACTGACAGAGATATTTACTTCAGGACATGTAGACCAACAATTAAAAGATGAGGACAAGAATTTAATAAATACAGAAATGGTGGAAATGAAAAGTAATAATATGGATAAGTTATACGATCTGGAAGGAGTAAAATCTTTTACAGGGGATGATAAAGAGTTTTTAGATTCAATAATTAGCACTTTTATCGAGAATACAGAAGTTGGTATCAAGGATACTGAAGATGCAATTAATAGTTTGAATCATCATGAAGTAGCAGAAAAAGCACATAAAATGCTAACTGGATTCAGACAATTTAAAATTGAACAGGGCATACATTTGTTGTCGCAAATTGAGCGCACCCGAGATGAAAATCTGAAGATGGAAGAACTTGAAAAGTTGTTAAGTGATTTAAAAACTTTGTGGAATCCAATAAAAACAGAATTAAGTCAGGTTTTAAGTTAGATGATTAGTGATTATAGATCAATTCTGTACTTATGGATTTTATTATATAGTGTTTTTCTGTCTATACCAAGGATTCGTGCAGTTTTTGCTTTGTTGTATTTGGTTTTTTCTAGTGTTTCCAAAATCATTTCTTTTTCAGATTTTTCCTTAACAGCTTTAAGTTGAACAGGATTATCTTCTGTAGTGGTTTGGTTTTGCGGGTGTTGTATCTCGTTTGGTAAATTACTAATGGTTATTTCATCATCTTTGCATAATAAAACTGCTCGTCTTATCACATTTCGTAATTCTCTTAAATTTCCCGGCCATTCGTATTGTTGAAAGATGTCCTTTACTTTGCTACTGATAATAATATTTTGTTTATTAAACTCATGTAAAGCTACGTCAAGGAATTTGTATCCATAGAACAGGATGTCTTCTTTACGATCCTTTAAAGGGAGTATCTGAATAGAAAATTCATTTAATCTGTGATATAGGTCTTCACGGAATTTACCGCTAAAAGAAGAATCTCTAAGATTTTCATTTGTGGCAGCTATGATTCTGCATGATATTGGATATTCTTCATTGGCTCCAAGTCTGCGAGCTTTACGTTCCTGTATTGCTCTTAATAATTTCACCTGAACATCATAACTCAGATTGCCAATTTCATCTAAAAATATAGTACCATTTTTTACCATTTCAAAATGACCTACTTTATCTTCAAGTGCTCCTGTAAAAGAACCTTTTTTGTGACCAAATAATTCACTAGAAGCTATATCAGTATGAAGAGCACCGCAATCAACAGCAATAAAAGGTTCGTTGTTTCTTGTACTTAGTTCATGTATTCGTTGGGCAACATATTCTTTACCAACTCCACTTTCTCCAAGTATTAATACAGAAAGTTCAGTAGGTGCAATTAGTTCAATCTGCTGATCTGTTTCCAGTGAGTATCTACTTATTCCTTTAATATATTCTCTTGTTGAAGTAACTTTCTCCTGCTTAGGTTTAGGACTTACTTTTTCAAATGCCCGGTTAATTACATGAAGTAATTCATCAGGATTAATTGGCTTTGTAACATATTCAAAAGCTCCTAGTTTAATTGCATTTACGGCTACTCGTATATCTGAATAGGCTGTGATTAAAACTACTGGTGTGTTGGGGTTTTTCTTTTTAACTATGGGTAATAAATCTAGTCCTGTGGCATTATCTAACCTATAGTCGGTCAAAATAAGATCATACTCATTATCCGTAATTAAGTTTTGGGCGTTGTTAAAAGTACTGGCATATGTAGTGTTGAATCCTTTTCTTTTTAAGAAGCCTTCTATCATTAATCCAAAAGAAGTATCGTCATCAACAATTAATATATTAAACATAGAGTAATATAATTTTTTTGTATTTGAGAATATAGAGTATATAAATACGAAATATCCAATATATTTTTCAAAGATATGTCTATTAATGTCAAAATGAATATTTGAAACTCACTTTTTATAAACAAAAAGGCAAAAAAAAGCGGGTCAACGTTTTGACCCGCAGCCTAGAACTACATTTAACTATATATGGTAACAATAGTCTAGAGTTAGTGGTATCTTTTGTGTTGTGTGTTGTGTGTGTTGTGTGTTGTGTTGTTTGATACCTATAACCGTATGTGATATGAGAAACTTTTACTTATTTTTCATATATGGTGTAACTTTTCAATTCTTGATGTTTAAGGGTTGAAGAGTGAGTTGATGCACCCTTTAGCAATACTATCCCAATCAATAGAAACAATGATGTGATTATTAATGCCATTAACCTGTTGTAAACTGTAGAATTCATTTTTATTATTTAATGTTACGATAGTACATATCGTAAAACTATGCCATAAATAAAGATTAATTAGATGAAATTTTGTAACATCCATAAAAACAGGATTGTATGGTTGGTTTGCGGAGTTTTGGAATTATTCGTATTGTATTTGAGTGTAGAAATAAATACACATAGTGTGGGGGCATAATGTGGAATTATTATAAAAAATGTGTGGTTGACTAGGTAAGAGTAAGGTATCTTAATTATGTTTATACGTATATAAATTATTATTATTTTGTATGTCGTTTCCTAATCGATACAAATATTTAATCTATGTTTATTAATGCACATACACATCATATCAATTTAAACGGATTTTCGGTTCTTAATATTTTTCCATTAGAAGAGGTGCCGCAAAAATCAGTATCTTATATTATATCTTGTGGGATTCATCCGTGGCATATTAATTCTATAAACTTAGCAATGGCTTTTGATTTTTTAGAAGAACTAATAAAAGATCGAGTTATCCATGCTGTTGGGGAATGTGGTTTAGATAAAAATATAAGTGATATGCAGATGCAGGAAGATATCTTTCTAAAGCATATTTATTTCTCAGAGCTTTACCAACTACCTCTTATTATACATTCAGTAAAAAGTAATCATCTAATTTTAAATATCAGAAAAAGTACCGGTGCAAAACAGCCATGGATTATTCATGGATTTAATGGAAGTTTTCAGGAAGCACAACAATTCATAAAACAAAATATTTTTCTTTCTTTGGGGCCGAATTTATTCAGAAATTCAAATAAGGCATTACAACTTTTAAACTATGTTGATTTAGATTTTGTTTTGTTAGAGACTGATGAAAGTGATGTAAATATTGAGGATGTCTATTTGAGTGCGAGACAAATACTGGGCATTACTCAATTGGAGCTGGAAACTCAAATAATGTTGAATTTTAAAACTATTTTTAAAGAAAGATGGATTGGCTAGAGCGCACGGAGTTGCTATTAGGAAGGAAAAAATTAGAAAAACTTTCAGAGAAGCATGTTTTGGTTGTTGGTTTAGGTGGTGTAGGAGCATATGCCGCAGAATTAATAGCAAGGGCTGGAGTTGGTCATATGACTGTTGTTGATGGAGATACTGTGAATGAAAGTAATAGGAACAGACAGCTGCCCGCATTAATAAGCACACAAGGGAAATCGAAAGCCGAAATTATGGGAGAACGATTGTTAGATATTAATAGTGCAATAAAGCTGGAGGTAATTAATGGTTTTATCGACGAAGATAGTTTTTCTACACTATTAAATCAGCCCTTTGATTATGTAGTAGATGCTATTGATACATTGTCTCCTAAAGTGGCTTTGATGAAAGAAGCTATAGATCAAAATATACCTATTGTTAGTTCTATGGGAGCAGGAGGAAAACTAGATCCATCAATGGTTGAAATTGCTGACATATCAGATACTAAATATTGTAATCTGGCTCGAATGGTCAGAAAGCGTTTATATAAGTTTGGCATCAGAAAAGGGATTTCTGTAGTGTATTCTAGTGAATTTGTGCCTAAGGAGTATGTGGTAAAAACAGAAGGTGAACGAAATAAGAAAACTACAGTAGGTACTATTTCATATATGCCTCCTATATTTGGATGCTTTATTGCAAGTAAAGTAATTAATGATTTAATTAAGGAATAGAAGATGTTAACTATATATACAATCAAGCTGTCAGATGTCTGACAGCTTGATTGTTTTTTATTGAAATTTTTTAAGTAACCAAGCTATATTTTCAGCTAAATTACTAATTGTTTGTTTTGCTTCTTCATCCTTGTCAAAGTCATTAATAGCAGCAGATTTTGAAATATTCCAATATGTTGAGCCAGGAACAATCATGTTGCTCATCAAAAAGAAATGATTAATAGAATCAAAGGCATTTAAAGCACCGGCTCTTCTTGCTACAGTAATGGCTGCTCCCACTTTTCTGGTTAGAGCCATATTGTTAGCTCTTGAAACTACACCGCAACGATCAATTAATGCTTTTAATTCAGGTGTTATGTCTGCAAAGTATGTTGGTGAGCCAAGTATTATTGCATCAGCTTTTAGCATCTTTTCAATAACTGGAGATAGGTGGTCGTTAATGACGCATTTTAAATTTTTCATTTCTCCACATTTTCTACATGCCGTACATCCTCTAATTTGTTCACCCCCAATATTTATTATCTCTGTTTTAACATTATTGTTGTTTAATACCTTAGCTGCTACTTTTAATAGACCGTTGGTGTTTCCTTCTTTTCTTGGACTTCCGTTTATTAATATTGCTTGCATAATGATTTTTATTTACGACAAAAGTAACCAGTTTGCTTTAAATTAATTTTTAATTTGAAATAAATTACATTGAAGAAACGTTGCTATCATTGTCTTTTCGCTAAAAACAAAAGCAATATGTTAAATATTTAACAAATTGTGATTTTTGTGTTTTAAATATTAGCTTTCTTCAGATAATAAAAATAATGTCTTAATTTTGTTTTGTATTAACACATGATATAGATTTTTTATAAGGATTTATTCATAATCTTTTCTTTATGAAAGTATTAAAATTTGGTGGAACATCTGTCGGGACCGCCCAGAGAATGAAAGAAGTGGCAGGTATAGTTTGTAATGGAGATCAGAATATTGTAGTACTTTCTGCCATGTCTGGAACAACAAACTGTTTAGTAGAGATTGCAAACTATCTGTACAAAAAAAATAACGACGGGGCTAATGAGCTCATCAATGAGTTACAGCAAAAGTATTATAATGATGTAGACGAACTGTATAATACTGATGAATATAAATTGAAGGGCAAACAATTGATTGAGTCTCATTTTGACTATATCAAATCCTTCACAATTGATGTTTTTACTAATTTTGAAGAGAAAGCTATATTAGCACAAGGAGAGCTGATTTCTACGGCAATGTTTCAGTTTCACCTTGAGGAGATAGGGAAAAACTCAACCTTAATTCCTGCATTGGAATTTATGCGAATTGATAAGCATAATGAACCGGATACTATATATATTAAAGAAAATTGCTCAAAAGTATTAGAAGACAACTCCGGTTTTGATGTATATGTTACCCAAGGGTATATATGTAGAAATGCTTTTGGTGAGATTGATAATCTGCAAAGAGGAGGAAGTGACTTTACAGCAAGTTTAATTGGAGCTGCCATTAATGCTGATGAAATTCAGATTTGGACTGATATTGACGGAATGCATAATAATGATCCAAGATTTGTAGAAAATACACATTCTGTTGCTAATTTATCTTTTGATGAGGCTGCGGAGTTGGCTTATTTTGGTGCTAAAATTTTGCATCCAACCAGTGTTCTTCCTGCTAAATTATCAAATGTGCCGGTAAGGTTGTTAAATACAATGGAGCCAAAAGCTCCTGGAACATTGATATCTTCAGCTCAAGAAAAGAACAGAATTTCGGCTGTTGCAGCAAAAGATGATATTACTGCGATAAAAATAAAATCAGGAAGGATGCTATTGGCCTATGGTTTTCTTCGTAAGGTTTTCGAAATATTTGAAACATATAAAACACCAATCGATATGATTTCAACTTCTGAAGTTGGTGTTTCTGTAACAATAGATAATAGTAAGCATATAGATGATATTGTTGATGATTTGAAAAAGTTTGGGACAGTTGATGTTGATGTTGATGTTGATCAGGTTATCATATGTGTAGTAGGAGATCT
This sequence comes from uncultured Saccharicrinis sp., assembly GCA_963665705.1. GTDB lineage: Bacteria > Bacteroidota > Bacteroidia > Bacteroidales > Marinilabiliaceae > Saccharicrinis. The sequence continues at coordinate 5,117,706 of OY762448.1, read as the reverse complement.
AATAGCTGGTAATGTTGGGTATGCCAATAAAATATTTGAAGCATTAAAAGGTATTCCAATTCGTATGATTTCATATGGAGGAAGTAATTACAATGTATCAATATTAGTAGATAAAAAATATAAAAAAGATGCGCTTAATGCGTTGAGTGATAAATTGTTTTAATTATTGAATTACAATGACAAATCATTTTCCGGTTGAGAAACTAAAGAATATAGAAACTCCATTCTATTATTATAATATGGAATTACTTGAACAAACGCTTCAGGTGATAAAAGAGGAGTCGGATAAATATGGGTATCATATTCATTATGCAGTAAAGGCAAATGCAAATAAGCGAATTCTTGAAACAATTAATTCCTTTGGATTAGGAGCTGATTGTGTAAGCGGAAATGAAGTTTTGGCTTCTATTGATGCCGGATTTTCTTCAGATAAGGTTGTTTTTGCAGGTGTTGGTAAATCTGATAAGGAAATTATTATTGGATTAAAAAATAAAATTGGTTGCTTTAATGTGGAGTCAATTCCTGAACTTGAAGTGATTAATGAGCTTGCAGAAAAGGAAGGTGTGGTTGCCAATGTTGCTTTACGAATTAATCCAAATGTAAAAGCAAATACACATCATTATATAACTACTGGATTAGAGGAAAATAAATTTGGAATTTATATTTGGGATCTTGAAAAGGTATTGGACAAGATTGAGGAATTGGATCATGTTTGTTTCAAAGGGATTCATTTTCATATTGGATCTCAAATCAATGATTTAGATTCGTACAAACAACTTTGTACCAGAGTTAATGAGTTGCAAGAACTTTTTGAGCGACGCAGAGCTATTCCTCAAATAGTAAATGTGGGTGGAGGATTAGGTGTGGATTATGAAAATCCTGATGAAAATCCAATGCCTGATTTTAAATCATTTTTTAAAATTTTTGATGAATTCCTTGAGTTAAAAGAAGGTCAGGAAGTTCATTTTGAATTAGGTCGTTCAGTTGTTTGTCAGTGTGGTTCATTAGTTTCTCGTGTTATTTATGTTAAAGAAGGAGTGAATACTAATTTTGCTATTGTTGATGCAGGAATGAGTGATTTAATTCGTCCGGCATTATATCAGGCTTATCACAAAATTCAAAACCTTAACTCTGTACAAGATGAAGAAAAATATGATGTTGTAGGCCCTATATGTGAATCATCTGATTGTTTCGGTAAAGCAGTTTCATTACCAAAAACGCAGCGAGGAGATTTAATTATCATACGTTCAGCTGGAGCTTATGGTGAAATTATGGCTAATCAATATAATTTAAGAGCTTTACCAAAAGGTTTTTATTCGAGTGATTTATAGTTATCTTTGTTGAGATAATTTTAAAATAATATAGAGGTGTGTCATTTGGCACACCTTTTTTAGTTCATAAATTAAGGTAAAGATGTTTTATACATTGTTTATTAATGTGGGCAGTCTGTTTTTAATGATGCTACCTGGCTATTTGCTCATCCGTAAAAATATTCTAGGCAAATCAGCATTAAAAGATTATAGTCATGTAATCATAAAGGTTTTTTATCCTTGCCTGATATTTAGTTCAATGACTCGAAACTATTCACTTGAACAAGTAATGGATTCATGGCAACTACCAGTAGCAGCCTTCTTTATTCTTTTTGTAGGATATTTGATTGGATTATTATATAATGGCTTCTTTGGTAGCGGTGATTTAGAACATAAAAAAAGTATGCTCTATCAGTTTACTATTAATAATTATTCATTTTTGCCTTTAGCTATTATTGCAAAATTGTATGATGAGCAACATATGGCAGCTCTTATTTTGTCTACTCTGGGATCTGAAATAACAGTTTGGACCTTGGGAATGTCAATTTTAAATAAAAAGGGAAAAAAATTTAACCTTAAAAATCTGAAGCACCTGCTGTCAGCACCGCTTATGAGTATTTATTTTTCATTGTTGGTTCTTTTCGTATTCTCTCAATTTCATACTTCAATAGAAGCCATGGTTGAAAAATACTCTACAATAAAATATATTAATCAAACTATTTATGATTTAGGACAAGCAACTATTCCTCTTTCGTTAATCATGACAGGAGGTAGGATGGGTAAGATTAAGTTCCATGATTTAAAATCAAAGGATATATGGATCGTTACTTTGTTTAGGATGGTAATTATTCCATTTGCGGCTATTTTAATGATTAAAACCATATTTCCTAATCATCCCTACCAAAATGTGATGATGATTGTTTGTGTGATGCCTAATGCAATTGCAAGTTTGGTTTTAGGAGAATTGTATGGAGGCGACCAAAATTTATTAAGCGGAACTGTATTAATCAGTCATATTGTTTCGTTGGGATTGATTCCTCTTTGGCTAATGCTGTTGCTTTAACCTATATTTAAATTCGTTTTACAATAAACACATAACAAAAACGGAGGATTCACTAAAATCCTCCGTTTTTGTTTTATATACTTAGTTTTTAAGCTTTTCTAATTCTGTATGGATTTTATTCCATCTGTCATCTTCCATTTTAGGTCCAACAACCTCAATAACATTACCAGATAAAAGGGCTCCAATCTGACCGCATTTTTCCAATGGTAATAATTGAAGTAAACCATATAAAAATCCAGCAGCATATAGATCACCGGCTCCTGTAGTGTCAATACTGGTTGCAGGAATCACACCCACTTCAAAAGTAGTTTCGAAGTGTTTGATTAAAGAGCCTTTACTACCTAATTTTAAGATAGCAATATTACAATCCTGGGCCATGATATCTAAAGCTTCTTTTTCTTCTTTTAGGGTAAAAGCTTTCGCCTCTTCTTCATTGGCAAAAAGGATATCTACATATTTAGCCACCATGTCTTTTAAGAAGGCATGGTTATCTTCTACAACATTAAAGCTTGCTAAATCTAAAGACACAACTAGTTTCGCTTCTTTTGCGCACTGAAGAGCCTTTTCAATTAAAGGTTGGTTATATACAAGGTAACCTTCAATGTGAAAATGCGTGTATCCATGAAACAAATCTGCAACAATATCATCCGGACTTAATTCAACAGCAGCGCCTAAAAAAGTAGCAAATGTTCTTTCTGAATCTGGACTAATCAATGCAATTGCTTTCCCCGATTGATTTTGACTGGTTAATAATTTAGGCTCAATATTATTTGCACTCATATCTTTTTTAAAGAATTCTCCTAAATCATCATTTCCAACTTTGCCTAAAAATCCTGTTTGAACACCAAGGCATGATAAACCATGAATCGTGTTTGCAGCAGACCCACCAGAAGCCTGTTCGGTTTTTAAATGTGAAATATGTTCTAATACTTTTAAAGAAGTTTCTGCATCTACTAATTGCATACTTCCTTTGGGAAAGTTCAATCTTTTCAACAATTCATCGTCTTCCATTCTTGTTAGTATATCAACAAGTGCATTTCCCATTCCAAGAACTTTGCTCATAATCAGCTATTTAAAATTTAAAGTGAATTTTTTATTAATTTTTTTCACAAAGATATTGCATATTTTTAAATTTCCTCTTACTTTTGCTCCGCATTTGAGAAAAACACTTCCTGAAACGACAGGATTTAACAAATGAAAATTTTGAAAAAAGGAATATAAATACTCCTCCTTAGCTCAGCTGGTTAGAGCACCTGACTGTTAATCAGGGGGTCCTAGGTTCAAGTCCTAGAGGGGGAGCATTTTTTAAAATACAATTTACTTTCATAGTAATATTATTCCTCCTTAGCTCAGCTGGTTAGAGCACCTGACTGTTAATCAGGGGGTCCTAGGTTCAAGTCCTAGAGGGGGAGCAGAAAAGAGATTTGATTTATTTCAAGTCTCTTTTTTTTGTGCCCAAAATTTAAGTGTTTGATAATCTTGGAGATTATATCGGAGTATATCAAAAAAAACGGGTCTCTGCAAAAAAAATACAATATCTTTTTGAGATAGTACTTGTGACAATCTAGGCGCGAACGAATGTTTTGTTCATCATTCACTCATTAATGCTTCACAAAGCAGTAATTTTATCGTAGTTTAATTGTGACTATTTAACGGATTAAAATTAAATGTAAGTGTATATCGGTATTTTGTAATCCAATAATAATAGTTACAACTTCTTTTACCTGTAGTTATCCGTTTTATTTATCCATCTATATGTTGATATGATATAGGATTCTGTTCTTTATCTTTTTTCTTTTGGAGGTGTATAAATGTAGGTACAAACAAAAAAAAGCGCCCAGAGTGGAAGCCCCCGAACGCCTTTATTTTCAATGTGGAGAATATCGGAATCGAACCGATGACCTTTTGACTGCCAGTTATATTTTTATACTTTATGAAAACTTACTAAATTTTATATAATATCACATAGCCAATATGTTACGACTTTTGTAATTCACGTAGATTATAGAAAATTACCAAAAGTTACTATATTTGTATGTTATAATGTATGTTACTTTTGACTTATGAACAAAACCGTATCAACAGCTATTATCTTAGATACTCGTAAAACTAGAAAAGATAAAAGGCATATAGTTAGATTAAGAGTTACTTATCAAAGAAGACAAAAGTATTACTCAACTAAGTATGTTTATACTCAAGATGAATTTGATACAGTAATGTCTCCTAATAGTAAAGGCGAGAATAAGAAAGTGAAACTTAATTTACAAGCCTTAGAGAAAACTGCTAATGACATCATTAATAATCTACCGGATTTTGATTTTGACACTTTTGAAAAGTACCTAAAATCACCTATAGGAAGACCGTCAATTAATACTTATTACGAATCCTATATAAAACAACTTAATACAGAAGAAAGAGTAAGTACAGCTATAAGTTATACAGCAAGTTTAAAATCATTGTTATCCTTTAGGCAAAGCGACTATATTTACTTCAATGAAATTGATGTATCTTTTTTGACAAAATACGAGAATTGGTTACTTAAAAATGACAAATCAATTTCTACTGTAGGATTTTATCTTAGACCGTTAAAGGCTATTTGTAACCTCGCAAAAAATGACAATGTAATATCAGAATTAAGTTATCCATTCGGGAAAGGTAAATATCAAATTCCAGCAAGCCGAAACATTAAAAAGGCCCTTACAAAAGACGAATTAAAAAGATTATATCAATACCCAACACTAGAAGGTACCCCAGAAGATAGAGCTAAAGACTATTGGTTTTTTAGTTATCTATGTAACGGTATTAATATGAATGATATGTTTAAACTGAAATATAAGAACATAGACTTCCAAAATGAAACGATAACCTTTATTAGAACTAAAACTAAAAAAACCAACAGGCAGAACCTTAAACCGATTTTAGCTATAATAACACCCCAGATCAAAGCAATAATTAAAAAGTGGGGTAATCCACATGTGAATCCTAATATTTATGTATTTCCTATATTATCAGATGGTTTAAGCCCTAGTGATGAGTTGAAAAGGATTAACCAAGGTATAAAGACTACCAATAAATACATGAAAAGAATAGGAAAAGAACTAGACTTTCCTCTAGATCTAACAAGCTATGTAGCGAGGCATACCTACTCAACCATCCTTAAGAACTCAGGATACGCAGTATCCTTTATATCTGAAAGTTTAGGACATAGTAGTTTAAAAACGACTCAGAATTACCTTGATAGTTTTGATACTGAAAGCAAGAAGGAAGCAGCAAACAAATTACTGGATTTTTAATCCTATTAAAAAGGGAAAGTAAATATATTTTTGAAAGAGCCTTGGCGGGGACATCTCACCCCCAATATTTAGGCTCTAAATAAATTTACCGTTTATCTATATGGTAAATTTTATTATTTGATATATGATAAAAGACATAAGATTTGATTGTATTTTGATGGTTTTTAATCATGGTAATTCCATTGATCCTAGTTTTATGCAATATCACACTTTCTTTTGTGTATCGATAAAGTTAATATTTCCATTAAATTACGTTCCTGTTCATAAATTTGTTGATAAGTGTTTTTGTGGAAAATGTTTATTTTTAATACATTAGCAATGAAATGAATGAAACTATGCCAAAACTATTATTAAAACATTTTTCAGATTATAGAGAAGGAGAAATATTTCAACGTGATATTTATCAAGTTGTAAAGAAAATTGGATTAAAATATTCTACTATTGAAGATAGAAGTTTAATGTTAAAGCCTATTGGATCAGGTATTGCAGAAATACAGAGACGGCTTACGAAGTCTAATATTTCCGTTTCTCGAACAGAAATTAGAAATTTTATCTCACCAAGTAGTAAAATAAAAGGAATTAGAAAATTGTTTCTTTCAAATAAAAGATTAAATTATAAATATAAAATTCCATATTCTTCTTTTGAAATTTATAGCATTATTATTGATATGATTCACAATGATGATGAACTGAAGAAATATTGTTATGAAAATTCTCTAATGATAAAAGACTTTAATAAGTGTTTTTGTAGAGATAATCTATTAAATGGACTGTATACATATTTGGATGATCTACCAAAATTAAGGCCTAAGCAACTTGATATGTATAATAAATTTCGTGATTCAGTGAGTAGGAAATGTAACTATAAATCTATAGCATGAAAATATATGACTATTTATATTTCAAGAAAAGCGGATTAATAAAATATACATTATCCACAGAACTTCATAAACATCGGGAAGAAGTTAAGAACGAGAAAAAGCAAACCGTAAATGATGTTGTCATACCTCTATTTTCAGCTATCAGTTCGTTAATCATAGCTGAACACTCCTTAAGTCCTGATCATTCATTCAAAGGTGCACTTATTCGCCTGATGTTATTTGCCGGTGGCTTTATATTGACATATCAGATAATTGATAAAGTTATTATAAAGGTGTTTGATAGAGTGAATCATTTTTATAAGGATAGAAAAGTTCCCCATGAAAAGAACTTTAAAACAGACCAAAAGAAGAAAGTTTTAATTGATATGTTTAATTATAGAATAATTAATCAATTAGTACTTTCTTATGAGTTAATAAATGCTCCACTAGATGAGGATTTAAAATTGTTACGTAAATTTCAGATTTCGGAGGCAATAAATTATTTAGATTCGGCACTGGTTAAATTAAAGGAAATTACTAGTGAATCAAGAGTTCATGATTATTTCAATGGTAATTTTATGTTGATTAAGAAAGAGAGAATTAGTTTGGCATACGATTTATCAAGAGAGTCATTAGAAGTCTTGAAAGATGAGAATGAAAATCAATTTTCATCGGATATTCATAATATAGTAACAACTTATAATAATCAAGTCTCGAATTTAAACTCAACAAATTTATTTGATTTACCAACTGTTTAGTTAAGAATCTTCTTTATCTTACAAATAGTTGGAATACTCTTTCCTGTAGCTTCTGCTGTTTTTTGGAGACTCATGTTAGCATTTAAACAATTAACTATGGCTTTATTCTTTGCTAATAAGTCCTCGTTACTCATCTTTTTACGATTACGAGATTTAGAATATACGCCCTTGGCTTTTGCAATTGCAATACCTTCAGATTGCCTTCTCTTGATGCTTTCGCGTTCCATTTGAGCAACATTAGCAAGTAAATCTGTGATAAGCTTAAACATAGGATTGAGGCAGCCATTACCAGATAATGCATTCATTCCTAAATCTTCAATAATAATGTTAATGCCTTTTGATGTGATTGAATCAATGGTTTTTTGAATATCCATTGCATTTCGACCCATTCTATCAATCGAATGAACTCGAATAGCGCCTATTTTACCGTTATTAATATCTTTAAGTAGTTTAATACCCTCTTTTCTTTCTGCAAAAGGAATTGTACCACTACATCTATCGATATATTGTTTCAGATTTGTGTTTTCTTGGCGTGCAGTATTCTGGTCTGTAGTTGAAACTCTAATATATTTTACTTCCTCCATACGACATTCTATTTATCATAAAGATAATAATAAAATTATAAGGTAACATGATGTTTAGTAGAAAAGATGTATAAAATCCATTAATAAACAGCTTCTTACTACTAAAAAGATAAACTACACTTTAAGAATTGAGAATGGCAATAGTTAAGTAGTTTTTGTAAAAAATTGAAATCATTTAATTAAAAACCATTCTCCAAAATTAATGAAAATGGGAGTGCTATTTTAGTTGGTAACTATGGCTAATAAACTACAATAAAGTTGCATCTTCAAAGTATTTATCCATACCATCGATGCCTAATATTAAAAATTGATCTTGCAAATGAACAGCTCGATTAATAAGTTCTAAGTCATCCATTTCATCAGCTTCACGCAAAATTGCTGTTAATGTTGAAATCAAGGGTTCTGAATGCCATCGTCTTGGTTCAGATTCTAAAGATTGTAATTTATAGAGTAAGATTTCACATAACTCTAAAGTAATTATTGGATTTGTTATTGCTTGATATTCAATCCAATCAAGAAAGTATTGTATTTTTGGAGCTTTATCTTCATCTAACGTCAAAGAGTTAATAAACAATATACCTGTATCTATATTGATAAATTTTCCTTTTTCCTCTATGCTAAAAGCTCTATCAAATTTATGACCAAATTCCATTTGAATTTTCCTATCTTTTAATAACTCTCTAAAAGATTCTTGACATACTCCATTAGGGTTCTTTTCAATATTCGCAATAAATACACTTAAAGCTCCTTGCCATGCATCTTTGATATTTAATTCATCTAATTCATTAAAGAATTCTTGTTTATTGATATGACCTTGTATCATACAAAGAGCGGATAATCTACCCCATGTTGCTCCAGCCTCATTAATTGCTTCCTTTTTTATTCTATCTAGACATGGTTTAACCATTTCAAAATTATTGTAATACTGATTATATAAGAATCTTTCAGCAAGTGCCCATAAATGCGTTTGAGTCTTATCAAAGATGGTATTAAAAATTTGCCATCCCAATTCTTTATTTTTATATCCAGTATAGGCAAGGTTTTGTAGTAAAGAAGCTCTTACTTCCAACGCTTTATCTTTAGCAAGTTTGAAAATTATATTTGTAATAGACTTATATGAAATTTGATTAGAATCTAAAATTAAGTTTAGAATTTCTATTGCTGCACCTCCAACAATTCCTCTAGTGCAATTTATAGAATTAGTGAGTAAATCATCAACTGTGATTGTATTAACATTTACCCTATAGATATTAAGTTTTTTGCCATCTGGATCAGAATTATTACTTAATGGTATCAACAACGTAATTATACGTTCAATATCTTCACTGTTTCCTTGTACCTCACAGCAACTTCTTAGCATTCTTGCATAAGTGACATCATTAATAAATGATATATGTTTCATTATTATCATATCAAGAAAACGTTTGGTAATTTCATTAATATCCGGCAACGGATCTATTGGCTTGTAGCTACTGTCACTAACTTTACCAGTTCTACAACTAATATGATAACTAACACCCTCAAGAATTGCTTTTATAATGGATTCTGAGAATTCTTCAAATAATGGATTCTGAATTAGATTTAAGTACTTTAACGGATTATTTTTTGCCAGATTGCAAAAAGACCTACTTAACTCACTAAACCCTCCTCTATTGCCATCAGCAGGATGGAAACTATGCCCACTATAATCTTTGTAATAATTAATAAGCTTATATAGTGTTTCAGGACTTAACCTATCAAGTATTTCTGGATCTACTGGTGAACCTACAAATCCACCACTAGAATATATTCTTCTACTAGGTTGTACATAACCAAATTGAGGAATGTACTTATTTAAATAGAAGTTTACACTTTCAGATCTTAAATAAGCAGGAATACTTACAAATAAATTAAATCGTACATGATCCTGCCATTTATTAATATGTGCTTCTTGTTCCGTATATTTTGAGAATAAATTAAATATTTCATCTGTAATTTTATCTTGCACTTGTTCTGAAAGTAGGTGGAAGGATTTATTTATTAACAAACCTAACTCATAATTTAATTCATTTGATTCTATTAGTTTTTTGTCTAATAATTGACTTGTAATTCCATTTAAATTATTCTCAATATTTTCTAGGTATGCCACTATCAAAATATATCTAAATGATAATTCGCTTTGATTTCGAAGTAGTATTTCCTCTTTCTTCCACCATTCGGAATTAATACTTGCTTGATATAGAATGGCCTTCTCAATCGCCTCTATTAGTATTGAAATATTTCGAAAGTTTACACTTCCAAATCTAGAATGATCAGAAATACTAGTATATTCCAATAATTTATAAGTAAACATCCCTTGTTCCCAGTTATATGAATCCTTTATCCATTCTAATACAGACTTTAATACAAGATTTCGAAATTCATCTGAAATTTTTAAATGCTTTTCTAAGAATGTTTTATCCTTTAAATCATGATTATCACAATGTAATTCAATTTTTTCATCCCCGATTTTCATTTCTTTGTTTGGAATATCACGAGAAATCCAATTCCATAATATTTCATACCCCTCGCCAGTTGCCTCTATGTAATTGCAATAGATAGCTCCCATAAAATGGGAATCTGAATCATTGTATTTTTTAAGTAAGTAAACAAGGTCTTTGACTCCGTTAACATTATAATGACTAAATCGAGATAAATAGTTGCTTATTATCCAAACATTATTCTTTCCGAAATCTTCGTTTAATATATGGTTCCATAATTCCACAATTTCAGTAGGGAAAGTATTCATCCAAATATCAAGTTTCCTTATAAATATAGATCCCCACTCAGAACTCTTTTGATGATAAGATAAAGACGGATACCATTTATTTACAATTAGATTAAACCAATGATATGTTTTTAAAGAAAGGAAGAATCTTTTAAACAATTCATTTTGATACTGAAACATCCACCTAATTAAACCCCAATCACTATCAGAAGGAATTATCTCTGCATATGTTTCTACTATAAGTCTTTTAAAGTGGTAGGCTATTTCTTCATTTAAGAGTGTATCACGAATATTTCGACTAAAAGTTCTAAATGAATGACTTCTAACAAAAAATAAATAACTACGGACAAAGGGTCTGTAGAAAGGCAAAGGAGGGTGTTTTAAAATCAAATCAGAAAGAGTAATGCTGCTTTGCAAAGCTTGAATTGCAACAAAATTATCAAATAAAGTCTGGTGGCTAAAACCGATTTTTCTTTCTGCTTCTTCGTTAAGAATACCTTTACTAATTAAACTTTGAAGAATGTGTTCCTCCATTTTTAAAGTAGTCTTTGGTAGACTATAGACTCGCTCTTTCTGCAAGGTATTGACCATTAGAAATATTTTTTCAAAAATATGATCTTTAATGTCATCTTCTTGCCTTAACGTATAATCAATAAATGCACTATGTAAGTCATATGAGGTTCTAACATTAAACACACCCTTGTATTTACAAATTCTCTCGAATAGACTTAAATTCTGAGGAAGGCAAAGTAATTCTCTTAAATCAATTGTTATTTGGTCAATATTAACTTCTAAATTACTTAGTATAGGTCGAACGGTATTTTCAAATTCAAAGTTTTTAAGCTTAATCTCAATATCCCATTTTCGATTTCGAAGCTTAGGGTCATATCTTAAATCAAATTCCCTACATGCAGCAACAACAGTAACATTCTTAATTATCTGTAGCTGGTCAATTAAATTTAGGAAATAGTTTAATGTAACGTGATCACGGTGACAGGAAAGGACATCCAAAGAGTCAATTATTACAATGACATGTTTATTACAGCTTAATAACCCACAACATTCTATTAATTCTTTAGGCAAAGAATCACCATTTGAAACATCTTTAATATACCTATCTCCTTTTAAAAATAATAACTGATATTGGCTATCAGTTTCAATAGAATCTGCTAGATCCAATAAAAGACATGTTTTTCCACTACCTGGTTTATCTTGAACTAAGATAGTGTTTTTTAAATCCTTGATATGGTTTAAGATGTCATTTAATTCTTTCCGCTCAATCTTTTGTCCTGCAATTGTTCTTTTCCAGTCAGTTCTTCCAATTGCAGAAATTCTATTAAACTGACTGATTATATATTCCTCACTATAGCTTGGCAAAAATGTTAGTCCTTTTTCTGATATTAACTCTCGAATATCACTTGATCTTATTTCCAATATATCTGTCAAGTCTTTTGATTGATGCTTATTAACAAAAGCCTCTAGCACATCTATCGCCAGTGAAGGATGTGTAACAATTCTATTCAAAGACTCTCTATTGATTTTATACCATTCTCCTGTAGTATGATGAGGACCAATGTGCAATCTTTTCAATAAACTGAAAATATCAAGTTCAGAACGTTGCCATACATCTGACAATGTCGAAAGTCCCTTAGAATTAGGATTGCTTAATTCTCTCTTGAAATCCTTAAAGTTAGGATATAAGCGGCATGATTTTGATAATGTTGCGAATTCACCTAATGGAGTAGAGGAATAAAGTTCAACTTGAATATGTTGTCCTTGTTCTAGTTGCATAAGAATTTTGGGCAGTTCACTTCCCCAGTCCTTTATTGACCATGATCTTTCTTGTGTTTGATTTTTTTTGGCTTGAATATGTCTTCTTAAACCATTTTTATAAACTATAACTATATCATCAACAGTAACTTTATCATTTATACCAAGTAATCCATTAGATTCAGCTTGTACATAATCTATCGAATTATCAATTAATAATTCGATTATCCATTTCAATGCAATTGCTCTTTGATAATCATCCCCTTGGTTTGAATATGTTCCTGCTTTACTCATATCTGAAATATACTACTAAATAATAGTTAATTAAATCCTTGGAAAGTTTTGTTAAAATTACTTTAAGTTAGATCTTTAAGATATCCCTTCTTCTTCTAAAACATTAATTGTAAATGTTATAAAAGGATCGGTTAAATAATATAGTTTCAAAATCTTACATAGAGTATGCTCTTTCATATATAGGGGATGTTTTTTTCCTTTTTTATCTATTGGGAATCTAAAATATCTTGAATTGTTATCAATTTGATGCACAACTTCATTTAATTCCTCATACTTCATCTTGTATTGATCAAATTGAGTTTTTGTTTTCTCTGACATTGACTCTAGGTTAAGTTTAGCAATAAATCCATTATCTCCTCCGAAGCAATTATACAGTGTTGATAATGAGTGTATATTCGAGTAATCCCTGTCTGGTACTTTTTCAGGAGACATTTTCTTTGCATTTTCAAGATTGAATTTTAATGCAAGTTCTAGAGAGTGCCTAATAAGAAACATTAAAGGAAGGTATACTTTATTAATATCGTAACCATTATACAAAACTCCCTCAACTATAAATTCAATAACTTCATCATATTGTGTCCTAATATGTCCAAGACCAATACATTCACCAAGATGAAAGGTTAAATCCCAATTTAATAACTTTGATTTATAATTTATATCTTTACAGATTCTGCCATGATAAAATCCATTCTGTGAAATATTGTTATATAACTTAAATAAATCAATTAATTCGATTGTTTCTCCATAATCAAAGAAGGGTGAATTAGTTGCTTTGTTAATATAATAACGAAAACACGTACCATCTTCGTCTTTATCTATTATGCTTATCAGACTTTTAAAGTCCGTAGGAACATCATTACTATTTTCAAATGCATCAAATATGATTTTAAATCTATGGTCATTTGGAACTTCTATGGATTTAATCTCAAGATTTTTCTTTAGTGTTAGCTCTAAACAATGACGTATTAAAAAAAGCAAACCTCTTGCTCTACAGTTAAATGCATAGTTTCGTTTAAAACCTTTGTCTAATATTTTCTCTATTGTGTAATCATAGCATTCAGAATAGTGTTTCCAAGTTGATAGATGTTTACGTTTATTGAAATGAAATTTAGATACAGCTTCTTTATCATCAAAATCAAATTTTCTAAATAGCATAATTAAAGGGATTGTAGTTGAAATTTTTAAATATAATAACAATTTATACTTGACCCGCATGATATGCTTATGTTATTGTCTGCTATATCAAGGAATCTTTATAGTACCAAGCTACATCTATTTTATTCGCTGATTTTTAATCTTTAGATTGTATGAAAGAGAAGTGGTTGAAATTAGTATTTGTTTAAGGTTTATTATAACAATACTTTAAGATCAGATTTATTCAAAATTTAAGGTAGGTCCTTTTACAATTCAATTTCTACCCACCACCATACAAGGCCGTATTCGTCTATACGTAAGTCTCACTGATTTATACAACAACTTTTTTACTCTTTTCTGTAGATTGAAAATTCTTGTATGTAGGTCTCTTATAAACACTGAATAATTTTTTTTAAAAAAAGTTGTGTTCCTTCCTTCTATTTTTACCTGTGAGATGTTCGTATTCATAAGTTGATAGTTATCCTTATCTAAGCTGAAATTAAAATAACTATATAGGTGTGATTTTTGATGTAATTAAAAGATGTTTAATGGTTTATATATGGATGAGGTATTAATACAAATTTCAACCTTTGTCTGAATAAATTTAGATATTTTCTGTGTTAAGATGTACCATGAGTAATTCTTACTTTTTTTCAACCTGTGTTTTATAGTTATAACACATGGGATTAGTACATGGTATTTGTACCCCTAACATTGGAGAATGAACAATAAATCCAATATTGCTTATAAAGTCACTACCAACAGGAGAGGCGAGTGCAGATCCACATTTTGAACACACCCTTTTACCACAGTAAGAACAAAACCAAGGCAATTTTCCAGAACTATATATTTCAATGGCTCTATGCATTGCATCAATTTGCCAAAAACCATCCTCACCCCAGAATACCATATATTTATTCTTTGATTCATTCAAGTGTAAACTGTTATATCTTTTATCCTTATTCCCTCCATTAATTGGTGATAGGGAAAAATAAAAACCTCTTGCCTGTTGCTCTATTATCATATTACCAGATTGTTGGCTTGTCAAACCACATATTACGCAATGTGATGCCGGTAGTATCTGTTTATCTTTTAAACATTCAATCATATTTAATATTTTAAAGATTACCATGCTTAGTAAATCACCCGATAAAACTATTTGGATGTATTTAGTCTTATTTATAAATGTTTTATAGTATTTACCTATTAGGAATGTAATTCGTTTAAAATGTCGATATAAAAATACATAGTTAATATTCCCTTTTGTCAAATACCTTTTTCAATAAATAATTTAAACACTCATCAAACGTTTTAATCCGCTCGAAGGTATAATTAAGGAAGGCGTAAATTAATTTCACCTAATGGTATTATCAGGCATCCTTTATTGGCCTTTTCCACAAATTTATAATTATTATAGAAAGACCTATTAATGCTAGTAACTGACCGAAAACTAAAACAATATCATGTCCTCTAAGTGTAAATAAGGCATTAAAAAAGCTTATTCCATTCGATGCTTTTAAAACTAATTGGTTTGAAGCTGATTGAATTATTAAGGCTCGCATGGCTGAAGCATCCAAAAATATTATAATTCCAAATGCTAGTGTAATAACTATTTTTTCTTTATACATATTTATTAATCTAATTAATATCTGATGTTGGAATTATTTCCACAAGAACGTAATCGTTTAAATGCTCTATTTCAATAAAGTATTGTCTTTGAGATTCCATTTTTGCAATTCCCTTATATTTATTCCCAGCTATTTTATTTAAGATTTTAACTTCTAAACATTTCTCATTAACCAAATATGGATTCTTATTTACCAAGTCTTCAACTACATTTTTAGCTGATATACAAATTGCTTGCTCTTTGAGTTCATTATATTTATTTAAACCAAACCCTATCAGAAATAAGATAATTACAGACGCTATAATAGTTTGTGTGATTAACTTCTTCCGTTTTGTCTTTTTTATAGCATCAGGATCAATTGGTGGAATTTTAGTTTTAATATACTTACTGAGTTCTGTGTCATGTAATGGTTTCCATTCGGGCATCTTCTCATTCCAAACTTTAGTTGAACGTTCGAGTCGACCATTAGCTAAAAGAATTCTAACTTCAATAGGTAACAATCCACCGATATTTTTTCCTTTATGTTGGTAATACCATATAGGCTCGCACTCATACTCTTCCGTTATGAGACGTTCATAATCGCTTTTGTTTTCAACATCAATATCAACCAATTTCTTTAAAGCTGCGTAAGATGCTTCAATTTGATAGTTAGTTTTATTGTCAACTATAATCTTTAGTTCTTCAATAGTTGAAGATTTATAACGCACTAAAAATTCCGTAATTTTTTTATCATCCATATCTGTCGATTTAATGTTTTACCATATAACTAGACAAATATAGTAAAAAAGGAATACCGCGCATATATGCACTCTAATAACCAAAGGTTTATTTGAATTTTTGTGTTAAAACTTTCAGATTCTACATGATTAACGACTCTAATAAAAATATTCCGTTTGAAGAACTGCAAAAACTATTAGGGGAACGTGTTGTATTTTTAAGAAAGGAGAAAGGGATTTTACAGAAAGATCTTGCAGACATGATGGAGGTGGATGATTCCACTGTAAGAAGAATAGAAAAAGGTCAGTTGAACCTAACTTTAAAAACGATTGATAATCTTTGTAAATCCTTGGATATAACCTTAATTGAGCTTTTTGATTTCAAGTAAATTATAGAAAATAAGTGGGTACAAATGATTGTACCCACCTCTCATAATTATATATAAATACTAGAAATTCTTATCAAGACTTCTGATGCCAGAAGGCAATTTATAGGTATCAGAAAGACCTGACTGATATATTTCAATTAAAGGTAATTGAGGAACACATTTCCTATACTCAATATTAATTTGCTCAACAATGCCCTTCTTGACATAATCAAGATTGTGTTTATTAATTAATTCAATAAACTCCTGTTTTATTTCAACATACCTTTTCCTAAGATGTTTATAATATGAATCTTTTGAACCCAGAGAATAATTTTGGGGATTTGGTCTATTATTCCTCCAGTACTCTGGATTATCCCATGTTTTCAATTGTAAATAATCTAACTTAGGAAATTTGAAAGCATCAATATTATTTAAATTACATATTATCAATTGCTCAACTTTGTCAAGCAAATTACCTTTTAACCTGTACCATGAATTCTTATTTTGTAAGTCTTTCAAATAAATGATATTATATTTCTTTACATGTACCATCTTTTTTACTCGTACCTCAATCCTGAGAATATTATTGTCTAGATTGTATTGAGATGTTTTGTCATAAATTTTAAAGTGATAATGATCACGCCTATACTGAATTCCATATCCATTTTTAGCGTAAGAGTCAACGTCTCCCAAATACCCTTTATAATCAATGATATTCTCAATAATAAAATCTGTTGGATATAAATTCCCAATATCAACTGAAAAACCATATTCAAAATTTTGAAGCTTTATTTGATTAGATTTTACATTAAATAGTTCTTCTAATTCTTTAACTGCCTCGCAAAAAGATGCGTGACTAAGATTCTCATGATTATTCCCATTTTTAGAGATGGCAATACTCCCTTGAATGAAGACCCTTCTTTCATAAACAATTGTTATCAAATAATCTTTGTATCTAGCATATAATCTTTCTTTATCTATTTCATTTGTTCGATGATTGAATCTAGATGAAAACTCTAGTTCTTCAATATTTAACAAATACTCTATGTTGATATTCAATATTTCACATTTAATAAAATCAATCATGATTACACCTTCCTTTCGTTTTTAATCTTTTACAATGATTCCGGTATTCAAAAGCATTTTTATTAGAGATATTAGTATTCGCAATACCAGTTATAGTAAAGAAGTAAGTGAAAAATGAACTTCGTTTGTCTTGTTCTTCAGGATAAAATCCATAGAAAAAGTACATTTCGAAAATGCTTGGTTCTATTTTATGAAGTATTATTAAAGATTTTACATGTAAATATAATATGTCTCCGTAAAAGACATTTGAACGTAATTGTCTTATTCCAGACTTAACTTTAACCCCTCTTATATTTATAGCATCTAACTGAAATTCTGACTTAGCATCTTTATTGATTTGTGGTGTCAGCAAAAAACTTTTAATTAGATAAGTATTTAATCCTGATTTTTGATTAAGTAATTCAAACCTTGTATTATTCATACTAAAGTATTTTGTTTTCTGTTCTTTCATATTAGTCGATTTAATTATTGATTTTCCTATATGATTAATAATTTGCACTGTACAGCTTTGGTGGTTTAAAATCATCTTAATATGTTGCTCGATGAATCTTGATTATCATTTTTACCAGATTTAATATGATCAATCAGATCTGAACGACTAAAATAGAGGCGACCATGTTTTCGATAGTATGGTATTTTGTTCTCCGATACCATATTATATATAGTTGATTTGGCATAGCCAGTTACTTCCATAGCTAATTCAATACCACCTATATCAAAGTCGTTTGATTTTTTACTAGAGATGTTTCCAGTTGAATTCTGGATTATATAATCAGCAAATGACCTTAGTTCTTCTAATGTCATTTCAATTTTAACTTTTCCTCCTATTTCTAATAGTTCAGACCAATTCATTTTTCGTCGTTTCTATCAGTATATAGAAAAGTGAAAGTTTTTTCGTGAATCGTGAATTTGTAGTTAGAATCCAGAAAATAAATCTATTATTTAGAGTGCATATGTTGAAGCAGGACCATGTTATTATATTGATGATTAGGTCGTTGTAGATATAAAATTGTCCGTAGAAATTATGGATAGAATTTTCTTAATTAAGAATGATGAGGTAAAAATTAAGATAGAATAAGAAGTGGAACCAATCTAATTAAAAAGTATGTTACAAAGTATGTTAAATAAAAAAAGCGCCCAGAGTGGAAGCCCCCGAACGCCTTGATTTTCAATGTGGAGAATAGGGGAGTCGAACCCCTGACCTTTTGACTGCCAGTCAAACGCTCTAGCCAACTGAGCTAATCCCCCAATTATTTTGAGGTGCAAATTTATATTATTTTTTTTAAAAACTATGTTATAATTTAAATTATAATATTTAAAATATGCTCCATAACATAAAGGTTGATTTTCCTTTTTAAAAATCAATCTAAATGAACGTTTAAATTGAAAAAAAAGTTCAAATACCTCCATTTTTTATAATAAAGTTCTATTTTTATGCACTCAAATTTTATTTAAGCATTATTAATAGTAAATAAATTGATAAGTCATTTTTAAAATGGCTAACTTTAGGCATCAAAATTAATTTTATTATGGAAGTAAAAAAGTCGCCAAAGGCAGATCTGGAAAACAAAAAGAGGGTTTTCATGCAGATCGGTTTAGTAGTGGTTTTAGCTCTTGTTTTTGCAGCTTTCGAATGGTCTACTACAGATGTTGGTAGTGATCAGTTCGAAATGATTGAAGACGTAGCAGCTGAGGAGGAAATTGTTCCTATCACTAGACAGGAAGAGGTTAAACCACCACCGCCACCACCACCGCCACAAGTAACAGATGTGTTAAACATCGTGGATGATGATGTTGAGCTTGATGAAGAGCTTGATATTGAGGATACTGAGATTGATGAGGATACTGAAGTTGAATTCGACGTAACTTTAGAAGAAGAAGAAAGCGACGATGCTCCTGTATTCTTTATCGTAGAGGAAATGCCTCAATTCCCTGGAGGTGATACAGAATTGAGAAAATTTATTGCTCAGTCTGTAAAATATCCTGTTATTGCTCAGGAAAATGGTATTCAAGGACGTGTTTATGTTCAGTTTGTTGTAAGTACAAAAGGAACTGTTGAACAAGTAAAAGTTGCACGTGGAGTAGATCCAAACTTAGACAAAGAAGCTATCCGAGTGGTACAATCTATGCCTAAGTGGAAACCAGGTAAGCAACGTGGTAAAGCTGTAAAGGTATCATATACTGTACCTATCAACTTTGTATTACAGTAACAAATTTATGTAATCATATTAAAGGGGCATCTTTTTAGATGCCCCTTTTTTTTGTATCTTTGTCTGCTTAATTATTATAAATGATAGAACAAATATCAACAAAGAAAGAACTTGAGAAGGTGATACTGGTAGGAATTAAAACGCCAGGTATTACAGAACCCTTATTGACCGAGTATTTAGATGAATTAGCATTTTTGGCAGAAACAGCAGGTGCTATTCCGGTGGCCAGGTATACACAGAATTTACCTATGCCCGATAATAAATATTATGTGGGTAGTGGGAAATTAGAGGAAGTGCTTGAAGGTGTGAAAGTTCACGAGGTTCAATCAGTGATATTTGATGATGAACTATCTCCTTCTCAATTAAGAAACCTTGAACGAGTTTTAAAAGTTCGTATTCTTGATAGGACAAATCTTATATTAGACATATTTGCTAAAAATGCTAAAACAGCTGCTGCTAAAACGCAAGTTGAGTTGGCTCAATATCAATATTTATTACCCAGATTGACCCGGATGTGGACACACTTAGAGCGTCAGCGTGGAGGTATTGGTATGCGTGGTCCTGGTGAAAAAGAAATTGAAACTGACCGAAGAATAATACGTGATAAAATCACCAAGCTTAAACAGGATTTAGAAAAGATTGATAAACAAAAAACTACACAACGTAAGAATCGTGGTAAGATGGTTCGTGTGGCATTGGTTGGATATACTAATGTTGGAAAATCAACATTAATGAATACATTAAGTAAATCAAGTGTTCTTGCCGAGAATAAATTATTTGCTACTCTTGACACAACTGTTCGTAAAGTTGTGATAGGTAATTTGCCGTTCTTAACAGCTGATACAGTTGGATTTATTAGAAAGTTACCCCACCATCTTGTCGATTCGTTTAAATCAACATTAGATGAAGTTAGAGAGGCTGATATTTTGGTGCATGTGGTAGATATCTCTCATTCAGGATTTGAACAACAAATTGAAATTGTTAATCAAACATTGCAGGAGATTGATAATACCGAGAAGAAAATGATAATGGTTTTTAATAAAATCGATGCATTTAAATATACTCCCAAAGATGCTGATGATTTAACTCCGATACAACAAGAAAATTATTCGTTGGAGGATTTAAGGAATACATGGATGGCAAAAGATTTAGATACGGTTTTTATATCTGCTAAGAACAAAGAAAACTTAAATGATTTTAAGGAACTGATATATTCTGAAGTCAGAAAGATTCATACAGCTCGGTTTCCTTATAATGATTTTCTTTATCCAAATATTAATTTTGAAGAAGAAGATATTGAATAAAAAATAAGGCTACCAAAGGTAGCCTTATTGATAATATGACTTTTAACTAATAATCCAAGTGTCTTACACTAGTTTTTGTTCAATCATGTATTCTGCAATCTGAACAGCATTTAAGGCGGCTCCTTTTTTAATTTGGTCGCTTACACACCAGAAAGTAATTCCATTAGCATTCGATATATCTTTACGAATTCTACCAACAAATACATCATCTTCACCAGCCAAATTCAGAGGCATAGGATATTGATTTTCTTCAGGAGTATCAATAACAGTGATGCCTTTTGTTTTTTCACATTCAGCTTTGTATTCTTCTGGAGTTACGGGTCTTTCTGTTTCTGCCCATACAGACTCAGAGTGAGCTCTCATAACGGGAACACGAACAGTTGTTGCACTTACTTCAATATCTGAATGCATAATCTTTTTAGTTTCATTATACATTTTCATTTCCTCTTTTGTGTATCCATTATCAGTAAATACATCAACGTGAGGAATTACATTAAATAGTAACTGGTGTGCAAACTTTTCAACAGTCATTTCCTTGTTTGCAGCAAAATCTTTTACTTGCTGTTCTAATTCTGCCATTCCCATTGCTCCTGCACCACTTGCAGATTGATAGGTGGATACATGTACTCTTTTAATGTGAGAGATGCTTTCTAATGCTTTTAGAGCAACTACCATTTGAATTGTAGTACAGTTTGGGTTGGCAATAATATTTCTAGGTGTATTTTTACAATCTTTAGCATTTACTTCAGGAACAACCAATGGCACATCATCATCCATTCTGAAAGCACTTGAATTGTCAATCATAATGGCCCCGTGCTTAGTGATGGTTTCTGCAAAGTCTTTAGAAGTACCTCCTCCTGCAGATGTTAAAGCGATGTCAATATCCTTGAAATCATCATTGTGGCATAGTTCCTTTACTACTAATTCTTTCCCCTTAAATGTGTATTTGTTTCCTGCACTTCTGGCAGAACCAAATAAAACTAATTCATCCAAAGGAAAATTACGCTCTTCCAGAACTTTTAAAAACTCTTGTCCTACAGCGCCACTAGCACCAACAATTGCTACTTTCATACTTTTTTTCTTTACTTTTTTGTGTTGTTTAAAATAAGTTGAATATTCTATGTGTGCATCTGGTTAATTAGATATTAGAATTTTCATACTTCATTTAACAATAAAAATTAAAATATTATTATAAATTTAATGTGTAATAAGACAATGTTTAAAATTGTCTTAAGTTGGTGATGATGATAATTATCATACAAAAATATAGTTTTTACAATTAACCAAACGTAATGATCCGATATTTTTTATTCATTTTATTCTTTCCTACCTCAATTTATTGTCAATTTTCTGAAAACTGGAATAATAATACATTTAATTCTATTCCGGAATGGATTGGTCAAACTGATTTGTTTACAATAAATGGTGATTCCAGCTACCTTTATTTAAATGCACCAGAAGGAGTTTCATCCGCATTTCTTTTTACAGAATCAAAAGCCATAGAGAATGCTGAGTGGAATTTCTCAATTGGATTAGATTTTAATCCTTCTTCATCAAATTATTGCATGGTGTATTTATGTAGTAGTTCTAATGTATGGGATGAAAATACTCAAGGGTATTATATTAAAATAGGAGATACCTCAGATGAAGTTTCTTTGTGGAAAAGAAAGAGTGGAGTTGATACTAAAATTATTGATGGGCGTGATAAAATTCTAGACACTTCAAGTTGTAGTTTAAATATTCGTGTTACCCGGGATGATATTGGTAATTGGGTGTTATATACAAAATTAGGTGAAACCGAATATATTAAAGAAGGTGAGGTAAATGATATAGAAATATATGAGAGTACATATTTTGGAATTTATTGTAAGTTCACTAAAACAAGAAGAGATAAATTTCATTTTGGTGCTATCAGCGTATCAGGTCAGGCATATTCTGATCACATTCCTCCAAAAATAGAACAGCATCAATTAATAGGTGGTGCGATTCTCGTATTGTCAATGAGTGAAATTTTAAACAGTGAAACGGTGGTTGAAAAGAATGTAAAGGTGGTTGGGTGTGATGTTGGTATTAATGATATAAGTTTAGACGAGGATTTAATAACGGTTTCATTTGATCACAAGGTATGTGATGCAGAAAATGGAGCGATACGACTAAGTGGTTTTGAAGATGTAAATGATAATGTAATTAGAGATACTATAATCTATTATACTTATTTTAAAACAAGTAGATATGACATTGAAATCTCTGAAATCATGGTGGATCCCAGTCCAGAAGTGGAATTGCCAAATTGTGAATATGTTGAGGTTTATAATAATTCAGGTCATATTATAAATCTTGATTCATATAAATTAATAATCAATGGAAAGTCCAGTTTAATAGGAGATTATATATTGGAAACTTCTGCTTATGTATTGTTAGTTTCTGAATCTAATTTTGATCTTTTTGATCAGGAGAACAAAATTTCTATCTCAGGAATGGGTACAATGACAAATCAGGAAGGAGAAATCTTGTTGGTTGATAATGAAAATAAAATAATAGATGCTATTACATACCCTTTTTCAGATTTAAGTGAAAGTTTTAAAAGTGAAGGGGGATGGTCTTTAGAAAAAAAAGATTTGAATAATCAGGATTTAAGCTCATGTAATTGGGGATATTCACTTGATTTAAAAGGGGGAACTCCTGGTGTTGTTAATTCTATTAATAAAATGAATATTGATGATTCGGAGCCATTTGTTAGGTTTCTTTCATTTATTGATGATAATAATTTTAAAATTCATTTTAGTGAAGCGATGGATAGTAGTGTGATTTGGTCAACGTCATTAGGTATGGATTCAAAATTAATTAGAAATGTTAGTGTAGATACAATATTTCTGTCATCGATAAATGTAAAATTAGTTGATGAGATGATCTCAAATACAATATATTCTATCAATCCATCAATAGATATTACAGATTTGGCAGGGAATTCTTTTCAGAATTCTTATACATGGCGTATGGGATTTCCGGAAAAAATGGACTCTTTTGATTTGTGTATTAATGAATTGATGTTCAATTCTTCAGATGGAGGCGTGGAGTTTGTGGAGATTTATAATAGGTCTAATAAAATGATTAACGTAGATGATATTTACCTTACTCACCTTGAAAATGATATGCCAGATAAATTATTTGCTTTGAATTCAAATCATCAGCTTATTTTTCCGGGAGATTATATAGTAGTATGTAATGATACAGCCCAACTTCAGAAAGAATACACTCCTATTATTAAACAACAATTAATTGAATGTGATATTCCTACCTTAAATAATGATGGAGGAAATTTAGCTATCGTAAATAAAAGTGGTCAGGTGATTGATTATTTGCAATATACTGAGGATATGCAATTCGAACTATTAAATAGCTTTAGTGGAGTTTCTTTAGAACGACTGAATTATAACTCACGAACCAATACTAGAAACAATTGGCATTCTGCTTCCGCCGAGAGTGGATATGCTACCCCAACTAAAGTAAACTCTCAATTTTCAGACGGACAAGCAATCGTAAAGAAAGATTGGATTTGGTTAGATGATGAATGTTTTAGTCCTAATTCAGACGGTAATAAAGATTATTTACGGATCAATTATAAGATGCCTGAAGTTGGTTATAGCGGAACTGTAAAAGTTTACAATAAAAATGGAATTCCGGTACAGATATTAGCTGATAATATATTATTTAGTAGTGAAGGATTTATTCAATGGGATGGGATTCAATCCAATCATGTGAAAGCTCCTATGGGTATATATATTATTTATGTTGAATTATTTTCAACAAAGGGAGATGTTCTCAAAGAAAAATTAGTTTGTGTCGTAAATGGAGGAACTCGAAAGTAAAATTCTTTAAAGTAAAAAAAAGCTGTGCAGGAAATGCACAGCTTATATGATATTTTAGGTTGTATTTATTTAATAATACCTCTATGTTTTAGCATTGGAGTAATATTGGGTTTGCGACCAATGAAATTTTGATACATATTGTCAAAATCTTCAGTGTTACCTTTTGATAAAATCATATTTCTAAACCTGTCTCCATTAGCTCTGGTTAAACCTCCATTTTCATTAAACCACTCAAAAGCATCATTGTCTAGCATTTCGGCCCATAGATATGCATAATAGCCTGCAGCATAACCATTGCCCCAAATATGAAGGAAATAGGTTGAACGATAACGAGGAGGGATTTCGTCACTATTTAAATTTGTGTTTTGCAAAGCTTTTGTTTCAAATAAATCTGCATCTTCTATTTTAGTATCAGCAGAAATAGTATGCCATTGTAAATCAAGTTCAGCAGCGGCAAGTAATTCTGTTAGCATGTAGCCCTGATTAAAAGTAGATGCGTTTTTAATTTTTTGAATTAAGCTTTCAGGCATTGGCTCCCCTGTTTTATAATGGATAGCATAATTTTTAAATATATCAGGATAAAGCGCCCAGTGCTCGTTAAATTGAGACGGTAATTCAACAAAATCTCTTGAAACATTTGTACCGGAAAGTGTTACGTATTTTTGATTTGCAAAGAATCCATGAAGTGCATGACCAAATTCATGAAACAGTGTTGTTACATCATCATAACTGATTAACGTAGGTTCACCTTCAGCTGGTTTTGTAAAATTACAAACATTATAAATAACTGGTTTTGTGCCTAAAAGTTTTGATTGCTCAACAAGGTTACTCATCCATGCCCCACCAGATTTATTGTCTCGTTTAAAATAATCGCAATAGAACAAACCTATAGTAGAACCATCTTCGTTAAATAATTCGTATACTTTAACATCGTCGCTGTATACTGGAATATCTGTTCTTGGTTTGAATGTGATTCCATAAAGTTTTTCTGCTGCATAAAACACCCCTTTGTTTAAAACTGTAAATAGCTCGAAGTAAGGTTTTATCTCATCTTCATTTAAATCATATTTTTCTTTACGAAGCTTTTCGGCATAGTAATTCCAATCCCATGGAGCAAGTTTAAAGCCACCATTTTCTCTATCTATTAGTTTTTGTAATTCTTCAGCTTCCTTTTTACCATTTTTAATAGAAGCAGGAACCAATTGATTAAGAAAATCAAGAGCGGCTTTAGGAGTTTTAGCCATTTGGTCTTTTAAACCCCATTCTGCGTAATTATTACAGTTTAAAATATTTGCTTTTTGAGCTCTTAACTCCGCAATCTTAATTATGATTGAGCGAGTATCATTATCATCTCCTTTTTCGGCTCTTTGTCGCGATAAATGATATAATTTTTCTCTTGTATCTCTGTTTTCCAGATATGTCAGATAAGGTTGTTGGGTGGTGTTTTGTAAGGGTAATAAAAATTTTCCATCCAGATTATTTTTCGTTGCTTTAACTTGAGCAGCTTTTATTTCACTTTCAGATAAACCTTTTAACTCTTCTTTATTATCCACAACAAGGGCTGCATTTTTTGCGGCACTAATTAACTGATTTGAAAACTTAGTTGATAATTGAGCTATTTCTGCATTAATCGCTTTTAGTTGTTCCTTTTCTTTTGGGGATAGGTTTGCTCCGGACAAAAGAAAGCTCTTATAATATTCTTCCACAAGCTTATTAGATTCGTCATCTAAATTTAAGCTGTCCAGTTGATTATGTATGGTTTGAACTTTTTTGAATAAAGTGTCATTTAAGTAAAGTGCGTCATTTAAAGCCGATAATTTAGGAGCTAATTCCTCTTCAGTTTTTTGAATAACTTCATTGGTATATGCCCCACTTAACATGTTAAAAATTCCACTTACACGAGCAAGAGTTCTTCCTGATTTTTCAATAGGAATAAATACATTTTCAAATGTTGGTACAGAGGTGTCCTCTGCAATCTTGTTAAATTCATATAGCTGCTCTGTAATACCATATTCCATGGCGGGCAAAAAATCATCATTATTGATTTTTGAAAAGTCTGGCACGCCATAAGGAAGACTGCTTTCTTGTAAAAGATAATTGTTTTCCAATGTGTTGTTTTTTTGATTTGATGATTGGCAACTTGTAAATAGTGTAACAAGCATAACCAGAAAAAGATGAATAACATTAAAACGTTTCATGCTGTATTTATTTGTTGATGAGTATGAATTTAAATCTGTTGATCGGAATCATAATGTAAAAATACACATTATCTCACAGTTTTAAATTGATAAAAATGTAATGCAGGTGTGGTTCATTTTTACTAATCTATTGAAATGTAAGATCTTTTTTTTGTGATGTTAATAAACTTATAGGTATCAGCGGTAAAGTTATATTTGCCAGTTTATAATATAGAGATAGTTTCTCTTTATTTATAAAGGGTTTCACGTTAGAAACCCTTTACAAGCAAGATATTATAAGGAAGCTACCAACTCCTTTATAACATATGTCATTGTAGGTTCAGCTTTAGCTGCAATTTCTTGAACTTCTTCGTGTGATATTTCAACAATTTCACCTGGAACTCCTGAATCTGTTACAATAGAAACTCCAAAGCAAGTCATGTTCATATGTCGTGCAACAATTACTTCTGGTACTGTTGACATTCCAACAACATCTGCACCTAAAATTCTGAACATTTTGTATTCGGCAGGAGTTTCAAATGTTGGACCGGATGTTCCAACATAAATACCTCGTTTTAATTTAATGTTCTTTTTGTAAGCAATCTCAAATGCCTTATTAACAAGTTCCTTTGAATAAGGTTCACTCATGTCAGGGAAACGAGGCCCTAATTCATCGATATTTTTCCCTATTAATGGATTTGTTCCAAACATATTGATATGATCATCAATAATCATAACATCGCCAACAGCAAATTCCGGATTTAATCCACCACTGGCATTGCTTACCAATAATGTATCAATTCCCATCATTTTCATCACCCTAACAGGAAATGTAACAGTTTGCATATCATAACCTTCGTAAAAGTGAAAGCGACCTTGCATAGCCATTACTTCTTTGCCTCCAAGTACACCAAATATGAGTCTTCCATGATGACCTTCAACTGTAGAAACAGGGAAATTGGGGATATCATCATAATCCAGTGTGCATTTAATATCAATCTCCTCTACTAAACCGCCTAAACCAGTTCCCAGGATTATACCAATACGGGCTTTTGAATTTGATTTCTTTAGGATGAAATCAGCGGCTTCATTTATTTTGCTTAACATAGTTAACAATTTTGTCTATAAACTCCTCTTGTTGATTGTTTAGTATTTTAATTTCAATAGGGATATACCACATAAACTCAGAAATAGAATCACTCTCGTTTAATACTTCTTTAAATCTGACAGCATCTTTTTCTGTTGTTAAAATAATCTTGTTTTTCCCTTCAATGTCATTAAAATGTTTTTTAATTTTTTGTAAATCAACCTTTTTAAATTGATAATGATCGGCAAACTGAATTAATTCAACTTTAGATGAAAAAGAGCTAATGTGTTGCAATAACGGTTTTGGGTTTGCAATTCCTGTTACCAATAGCACATCCAGACTTTCTATATCTATTTCAGTAAGCACTTTGTGTTTGCAAAATAACGAAATACAATTTTGATATCCAATAGTTGAGAAATAAACCGACTGGTCGGTGTCAATATTTAACTTTTTAATAATATTTGATTGCTCTGTAAATTCTAGCTTTTCCGGACACTTATTTACTAAAATAATATCAGCTCTTTTTTTTCCAACTCTAGGTTCGCGAAGCTCTCCGGCAGGTAACATCAAGTCTTTCCATAATGGTCTGTTATAATCTATAACCAGAATACTAAACCCAGGATTCACATATCTGTGTTGATATGCATCATCCATAATAATAACTTCGGGTTTCGATTTAAGAGTAAGCATTCTATCAATGCCCTCTACTCTTTTTTCAGCAACGGTAACTAATAATTCAGGGAATTTAGCTTTTATTTGAAAAGGTTCATCCCCTATATCTAAACTTGTACTTTTGTTATCAGAAACAAATACACCTTTGGTTTTACGTTTATAACCACGACTAAGTAAAGCCAGCTTGTAATCGCTAATTAAATTCTTTATAAGAAGTTCTGTTAATGGGGTTTTACCTGTTCCCCCAACAGTGATATTACCAACAGAGATGATTGGCAAACCATATTTTTTTGAATGAAGTTTACCGATATCAAAAAGAAAATTTCGGATACGGATAATAATTCCATATAAAATGGAAAGAGGGAAAAGACCTAATCGTATGTATTTTAATATTTTCATATACGGAAAAAAAAGGCTACTCTTATTTGAGTAGCCTTGGCTTATACAAAAGTAATAAATCTTAGTTCATTTCTATATCGTAAGGCATACGTGCTTGTAAAGGCTCAATATCTTTAATTTTATTGATGATTTCAATTTCTTTCAAATTTATACCTAAAAAGGCTTTTGCGGCATATGCTTTTGCTTCACTTTTCATGTCTTTAAAAATCTCTTCAATCGGAGAAAGTTTTTCAGGCATTTCTTTGATTCTGTATGTGTCTAGACCAGCTTTTTCTTTTGCTATTTCAATAGCTGTATTGATGCCACCCATTACATCAACAAGGTTAATAGAGGTTGCATTTTCGCCACTCCATACTCGACCTTGTCCAATTTCGTCAATCTTATCTGTTGATGTATTTCTTCCATCAGCACATCTTCCTATAAATACCTCATAAAAGTTATTTACATAATTCTGAAAAATTTCTTTTTCATCTTTAGTAAATGGACGAGTTATATTTGGAACGTCAGCAAATTTATTGGTCTTAACACCATCAAAGGTAATTCCTAATTTTTGGTTCATTAATTTTTTAGCGTTAGGAATCATACCAAATACTCCAATAGAACCTGTAATAGTTGTTGGATTTGCAACAATAGTATCTGCAGCACATGCTATATAATATCCTCCTGATGCAGCCACATTTCCCATTGATACAATAACCGGTTTTGTTTGCTGGCATAGTTTAACTTCGCGCCAAATAATATCAGAACCGCTACCTGAACCTCCTGGAGAATTGATTCGAAGAACAACTGCTTTGATTGAACTGTCTCTTCTTGCTTTACGTATTGTTTTACTCAGATCGTCAGATTTAATTCCTTCATCGCTGGTACCATCTATTTCACCTTCGGCATATATAACAGCAATCTTATCTTTAATTAGCCCTTTTGTTTCTTTCGGTAAATATACATAGTCATAATCCTCAATTGTAACTTGTTCAATATCATCAGATTCTTTGGTGCTGGTTTGCCCCTTTAATTCAGCAATTACCTCATCTTTATATTTAAGTCCATCTAGCAAACCTGCTTCAACGAATAATTTGTTACTTAAAAACATGGTGCCATTATCGGCTAATTGATTTAATTCAGCAGAACTTAACTTTCTGGAATCAGCTATATCATTTACAACATTATTCCAAATAGAAGAAGTGTATGCAATGGTTTGTTCCTTTGCAGGATCACTCATTTTATCAAGAATGAAAGGTTCTACAGCAGATTTGAACTTACCATGTTTAAAAATTTGTACTTCAACACCTAATTTTTCTAAAGCTCCTTTAAAAAATGTACGTTGAGCATTTAATCCTTTAAAATCAAGCATGCCATGAGGCGGAATGTATGTTTTATTTGCTACAGAAGCTAAATAATATCCTTTTTGGCTATAGTCAGGAGCAAATGCAGTAATAAACTTACCTGACTCCTTAAATTTCAGTAAAGCATTTCTAATTTCACTTAGGTTGGCATAACCTGTAACAGGGTTTCCACATTCTAAATAAATCCCATTGATATTTTCATCCCGGGATGCTTTTTCTATATTTTTCAGAATTTTGTTTAACCCTATTTCAGGGTTACCGAAAGGAGACTCTCCAAGAATTTCAGTTAAAGGATCAGTAACCGTACGATCCTTAATTACTTTGTTTACATTAATCGTAAGTAAGGTGTTTTCTTTTATTTTTACTTGTTTTTCGCTGCTTGATGCAATACCTGCAATAATCAGTACAGAAATTAATATAATAAATATAGCAGTAAAAATTGATCCTAGAACTGTGAATAGTAATGATTTAAAAAATTTTGCCATAAAATGTAAGGTTAAATAGTGATATTCGAATTACTAACAAATGTATTAAAAGTTTTAAATTGGCAGCTACCTTTTTTTAAAAAAGGAATATTATAATGTTTAATTCAGTTTATAGGAAATATCATTAATCTTTAATTCATGGATATATAAATTATCCGGGTAGTGATTATGATTTTATGTTTTTCCTGTGTTACAAGTGAAAAAAATATATAGATGGATAAAGTGTTGTTGTTAATTGGTGGTAATGAAGGTGATAGATTTGAGAATATTAGATTGTCGAAGGACTTACTTGAAGAAAGGATTGGGAAGATAATCAAACAATCTGGTATATATGAAAGTGAACCATGGGGGTTTCAGCATGCTCAAAACTTTCTGAATCAGGTGATTGAAATTGAGTGCAATATGGAAGCAATCGATATTCTTAAGATGACTCAGGATATTGAAAAAACACTCGGTAGAAAAGCTAAAACAACTAAAGGATATGAGGGCAGAACAATGGATATTGATATTCTATTTTATGGAAAACAAATAATACAAGAAGAGGAGTTAACAATTCCTCATCCTCGGCTTCATGAAAGAAAATTTACATTACTCCCTCTTGTTGAAAAATGGGAGAAACTTCTTCATCCAATTCTTCATCAATCAATGGCTGATCTATTAATTCAATGCAGTGATGAAGGATGGGTGAAGAAGATAAGGGGTTGATTTATAGTTTTGTACCAAATGCTAAGTCTCCTGCATCACCTAATCCAGGCACAATATATTTTTTATCATTGAGCTCTTTATCAACAGCGCCTATCCATAAAGTAACATTATTGTTTCCCATATTCTCCTTAATATATTCAATTCCTTCTTCGCTACCAATGATTGAAGCTATATGAATATGCTTGGGTTTCCCTTTTGTTAATATTGCTTTGTAGGCTAATTCCATTGAGGCTCCACTAGCCAACATAGGATCTGTTAAAATAACGGTTTTCCCATCTAGAGAAGGAGATGAGATATATTCAATATGAATATCAAAATCTCCCTTTTCATTATATTTTCGGTAAGCTGAAACAAAGCAGTTTTCGGCACTGTCAAAATAGTTCAATACGCCTTGATGTAAGGGTAATCCTGCTCTTAAGATGGTTGCGATAACAACATTTTCTTCGTAAACATATTCGTGAGAAACACCAAGTGGGGTTTGTATATCAATTGCTTTATAGTTTAACTCTTTGCTAATTTCATAGGCAAGAATCTCACCCATTCTTTCAATGTTTTTTCTAAACCTTAGGGGATCTTTTTGAATTTCCTGATCCCTGATTTCGGCAATAAACTGATTAAAAAGTGAGTTTCTTTTGTTGAAAATATGGATATCCATTTTGCTTAATTTATAATTAAAATTTGTTTATACAATCAATGATATAGTCAATTTCGTTTTCCTTCAGAGTAGGATATAATGGAATGCTAACAACTTCTTGATGTAATAATTCACTTATAGGTAATGTCAAAGTTGAAAATTCCTTTAGAGCTTCTTGTTTGTGAGGCGGAATAGGATAGTGACTCATTGTTCCGATACCTTTGGATGACAGAAACTCCATGAATTGATGTTTTTGATTACATCTAACAACAAATAAATGCCAAACATGTGCTTTTCTATTTGAAATTGAAGGTAAAACTATTTTATTATTGTTTATTTTAGAAAGATAAATGTCAGCTATTTGTCTTCTTCTTTCATTTTCTTGATCTAGATATTTTAATTTTACATTTAAAATAGCAGCCTGTGTTTCATCCAATCTAGAATTTACTCCAATATATTTGTTTTTATATTTTTCAGAGGATCCATAATTTCTTATGGCTTTAATAATTTCTGCAAGTTTTGAATTGTTCGTAGTAATAGCTCCTCCATCTCCAAGAGCTCCTAAATTTTTACCTGGATAAAAACTAAATGCAGCAGCATCACCTAATGCTCCTGATTTAATATTGTTATAATCTGCTCCTATTGCTTGAGCATTGTCCTCGAATAACAACAATTTATTATCCTTGGCAATTTCTAATAAATTATCAACATCGGTAACCTGACCATATAAGTGTACAGTTAATATGGCTTTTGTTTTTGAAGTTATACGCTCTTTAATTTTCTCAGGATCTAAATTGAGTGTAGATTCTTTGGGTTCTACAAAAACTGGGATTAATCCATTTTCAATTACGGATAGAATTGTGGCGATGTATGTATTTGCAGGAACAATAATTTCATCACCAGTTGTTAAAATTCCAAGTTCTTTATAGCCTCTTATAATTAAAGTTAAGGCATCTAAACCATTGCCAACACCAATAGCGTGTTTAACTCCAATGTAATTTGATAAGGATTTTTCAAACCGTTCAACTTGTTCACCTAAAATATACCATCCGGAATCAATAACAGATTCAACAGCTTGCATTATTTCATCCTTGTATAGAATATTTTGTCGCTTAAGATTAAGAAAGGGAATATGCATTATGTTTCTTGCTTATACTAAACAATCTGTACTTACGTTATATTATTTATATTTGAATCAAAGATAAGAAATCTGATATGGATAACGAGGTTAGGTTCATAGAACTTCCTAAAATTAAAGATTTGCGAGGTAATTTAAGTTTTTTAGAAGATGATCATCAGATTCCATTTAAAATAAAAAGGGTTTACTGGATTTACGATGTGCCAGGCGGGGAAGAAAGAGGAGGACATGCTTTTAAAAATACTACTGAGTTTATTCTTCCTTTGTCAGGAGGAATTACTGTGGAAATTACCAGAGGGAAAGAAAAACAAACCATTCAATTAACAGAAACAAATAAAGGGCTTCTAATTCCTCCATATACATGGCGAAAAATAGGTGGGTTTTTATCAAATAGCATTTGTTTGGTAGTTGCTGATACTAAATATGAAGAAAGTATGTATATAAGGGATATTGGAGAATATGTTTCGGGTTTTAAAAAAATATATTTACGATAATATGTACATATTTTTAAAGAATATTATCAGGAAAATAATACCCCATTCCTTATTATTTAGAATTGAATCTCAGCTGAGATATATACATTATCTTTTATACAAAGGGAATACATATACTTGTAATGTTTGTGAAAGAAAATTAAGTAAGTTTCAAAGTTTTGGGATAGAAAAGATTTGTCCTGCATGTGGAAGCTTAGCTAGAAACAGACGGTTGTGGTTGTTGTTAAGGGACGTTTACCTAAAGAAAAAAATGAGAGTTTTAGATTTCTCTCCATCAAGAAGTATTTATCGAAATTTGCTAAAAGAAGATATTGAATATTTCCCAACTGATTTATCAGGAGATTTTATTGCAAATTATCAATTTAATATAACCGATATTGACGTCGTGGACTCTTTTTTCGATTTAATTATATGTTATCATATTTTGGAACATGTAGTAGATGATGCTAAAGCAATAAGTGAATTATTTAGAGTGATAAAAAATGAAGGTGTTTGTTTAATTCAAACACCATTCAAAGAGGGTGAAATATATGAGAATTATTCGATTGTTAATGAAGAAGATAGGAGAGTTCACTTTGGGCAAGAAGATCATGTGAGAATATATTCAGAATCAGGCTTAAAGAAGAGATTAGAAGAAGCTGGATTTCATGTAGATGTTTTAGCATTTCATGAGGCGCAAAACAATAATTATGGTTTTGATCCATATGAAATAATTTTTGTTTGTAAAAAATAAGTATGAGTACAATCCAAAATTGTAAAGTAATCGATATTCCTAAAATTACTTCAGAAAGAGGGTCTCTTTCGTTTTTGGAATCTGACAAATTGATTCCGTTTGATATAAAAAGAGTTTACTTTACCTATGATATTCCATCTGGAGCAGAAAGAGGAGGACATGCACATATTCATCAACATGAAATTGTAGTTGCTGTTAGTGGTAGTTTTGAGGTGTTAATTGATGATGGAATAAGTAAAAAGAAAATATTTCTTAATTCTCCCGATAAGGGGCTGCATATTGTTTCTGGCATTTGGAGGGAGTTATATGATTTTAGTACAGGAAGTGTTGTTCTGGTAATGAATTCCGGAATTTATGAAGAAAGTGACTACATTAGAGATTATAAAAGTTTTAAATTAGCAAATGATTGAAGTAGTAAGATATACCTCTGATCGTAAAAAAGAATGGGATGGTTTTGTGTCAGAAACTAAAAATGGAACATTTCTTTTTGAAAGAGACTTTATGGAATATCACACTAATAAATTTGATGATTATTCTTTAATGCTCTATGAAAACTATAAATTAAAAGCCGTTTTCCCGGGGAATTATTTAGATAATACTTTTTATAGCCATCAAGGCTTGACTTTTGGAGGTATCTTAACTTTAGAAGAAACAGATAGTGTTAAGTTTATTCTGTATTTTAATAATTTTAATAATTACCTTGATTTAAATAATATAGATGTTGTTTTTTATAAGCCAGTACCTCAGATCTATAAAACTTCTTTTGGTGACGAGGAGTTATATGTTATGTATCGGGTTAATGCCCAAACTGTCAGTGTTAATTTATCATCGTGTTTAGATCTTTCTGGACAAATAAATATTTCAAGAAATCGTAAACGGAATTATGTAAAGTCATTGAAAGAAGGAGTGGTAACTAATGAATCAAATGATTGGGATGGATTTTGGAGTATAATGATCAATAATATGCAAGATAAATATAAAGCAACACCTGTCCATTCCTTAAGTGAAATTCTAAAATTACATAAGCTGTTCCCTAATCAAATAAAGTTATACGCAACTTGTATTAACAATAGAATTGTTGCAGGAGCTGTTATTTTTAAATATAAAAATATAATCAAGATTCAATATGCTCATTCAAATCAAGAAGGATTGGAAAAAGGAGCTATTGACAATTGTTATAGTTATATCATAAATAAGTACAAAAACACATTCAAATATGTTGATTTTGGGTCTTCAAATTTAAATAGTGGTTTGTTTTTATACGAAGGTTTAATAAGGCAAAAGGAAGGTTTCGGTGCCAGAGGAGTTGTATTTAATACCTTTAAATATTTAACTAAATATAGGATTGAATAGAAATACTATTATTTATCTAATATATTCACGAATGAGATATGTGCCATTATGGCCTTGAGTCGTTGTTTATTTCTGTACATTTTAATTTTGTAGGTAAATGAAAAATTACATCCCGTTTGGTATTCTTGTATTGATATCAATTATTCTTCACAGTATGAGCATTGATAAAATGCCTATGAGTGCTTTTGCTTGGGCTCATGCAGATCATTATGCTTTAGCTCAGGGTTTTGTTGATAATGGATTTGATTTTTTTCATCCTAAAACTTTTTCTTTAAATCCAGGATTACCTCCAGAAGTAGAATTAAAAGATCCTAAAGGAATTACTGCATGTGACTTTCCAATATTTTATTATATAGTAGCTATAGGATTTAAGTTAACAGGAAGTGTATCACCATTGATATATCGATTGATAACATTGTTATTTAGTTTTCTTTCATTCTTGTTTTTATATAAATCAATACTTCAAATAAAAGGAAAAGGGATTGCCTTTTTAATTTGTTGTTTTGTTTATTTACAGCCCTGTTATTGTTTCTATCAAGATAATTTTCACATATGCGCTACCACATTTAATATTTTTATTATAGGGCTTTCTTACCTTATTTATTTCTTTTATGGTGACGGAAACAATAGAAAATTTAATTTGGGTTTGATTTTCCTAACTCTAGCAGCACTAATTCGTTTTATACAACTTATACCAATTATTGCTTTATTAGCAACATTTGTTGTAATAAGTATTAAAAATAAGAGATTCGAAAACAAGGTTATATATATCATGATTTCTATAAGCTGTGTTTTAAGTTATTTTGCATATAACCAGATGTTAGCTAAAACTTATGGTTCTGTATTTCTAAATTATCCTGATTATATAAAATCACTTAAGGATGCTATCATACAAATAATTCATATTTTAAGAGTTTACCCTCGTGTTGTTTTGCCACCGCCCTATCTATTTCTTTTTGTTAGTTTAACATATTTATTTATAAAGCAATTAAGCAGAAAAAAAGTACTGAATATCTTCTTTATTTGGATTGGCATAAATATTATTGGCTCTTTTCTTTTTTCTGCAATAATGCTTGAAAATGTAGGGATTCATGAATATTACTCTATAGATGTTTGGTTACCTGTCTTGACAACTTTATTGATTTATATGTTATTTAATATTGATTTCTCTAAAGTTTCTATCCTAAAAAGAAGAGTTGCTTTAATATTGCTTTTTGTGGCGAGTCTTTTTTTTGTTTTTAAGAGTCAATATAAACGATATGATCCTGTTTTTTCAAATCAGTTGAATGGAGGAGAGGATCTTATTATTCAATCATTTAAAGAAAGCAGGACCTTTCTAGATAAGCATATATCAACGGAGGATAAAGTTTTAGTTATTTGTGAGTCTGGTCGGAATATACCACAAATGGGTTGGCCTAGAGATGTTTTTCGTATTGGGGGGCATACTTTTCAATATTATTCTGACATTATGACTAAAAAATATGATGCGATAGTAACTTATAATAAAACATTTAATCAGAAGTTGCTAAAATATCATCCGGAGTTTATGTCAGGTGTAAAAATGGTTAAATCAAATGGTAAAGTAACTATTTGGAAGCAAAACTGATATAGCTAGCTGTATAAGTGATGTTTATATGGAACTTTCTCTTAATGTTTAAACTTAATAAGTTATAGTCTTTTTAGATCAATTAGGTATGTTTTTTCGCTACAATAAATTTATCTGAAAATATTTGTTTGTGTTTAAAATCAATTCGAGTATTAGGTCATAATTGGTTGTTTTAATTATGTATACAGAAATAATATTATCTGGACCATTATTAACGGAAATTGCATCTCCTTTCTTTTTAATTTGAAAACTATCAACAATTATATAGTTATCTAGATTCAGGGATGTTGAACTATAAATTCCTTCAACATACGATCTTAATGAGAATTGAAAAGTGAAAGAGTTAGGAGTTGGTTTAGAATTAATCTTAACTTTTTTTCCTGTTATTATATCAAGGTAGGATGAAATTAAGTCTGTATTGCAGAAGTATGAAATAGTTTTAGCAATGAAATTTCCGCCATGACGAGGTGCTAATTCAATGAAATAGATATTGTTTTTTGAATCAACTCTTACTTCTATATTTATTGCACCATTTCTATATCCTACTTTTGAAATAAATAATTGAAGATTTTCTTTTATCTGGTCTTTAATTTTTTGAGGAGCCTTTGATGGAAAAATAGTAGCTATAGGGGAGAAATCCATATTTCCGTTACCGAAATGCTGGTCTCCCAAGCAGCAAAATATTATTTTACCGTTTTGAACAAGAGCATCACCATGTATATGTTTAAATTTAGAGTTAATATACTCTTCAATTATTATTTCACCTGAAAAAGAAAGCCCTAAAACTTCTGAAATTCTGGATTTTACCTCATTCAAATTTGTAACTAAACTAACTCCTTTACTTCCAGCTCTATCTACGGGTTTTATTATAGCAGGAAATTTTATGTTAAGAGAATTAAGATCATCTATTGTTTTTAAAATTTTAAATTCAGGTACATAAAAACCATTGTTTTTAAGAAATTGTCGAAATTTCTTTTTGTTTGTCATTATAGGAACCGCATCATTGGAATTTAGGATTAATCCTATTTGTTTATTTAAATAATCTGCAGCTAATGCCCCTATATCTGTACTAAAACCTGCAATAAAATCAAATTTTTCACTCAATACAAAATCCTTCAAATGATTATAATCCAGGATATCAATATTTGCGTAATGGTCTGCATGAATATGGCCAATGTTATTAGGTTGATTATCACAAGTTGTTATTTCAAAATTTCGTTTTCGTGCTTCTTTTATTAGATCAATATGATCAAATATTCCGGGTAATATTAAAATCTTTTTCTTCTTATTTTCCACAGAAAGTCTTTTTATTCATTAAGAACAAAATAATTTTGGTATTATTATGTTTGTATTGTATGTTTTTACAACAAATATATGAAAGTACTTTTATTAGGGGATTATAGTGGTTTTCATTATAATTTAGCAAAAGGATTAAGAGCGTTGGGTATTCAGGTGACTGTTGCTTCTGAAGGTGACGGATGGAAGGGTATTCCAAGGGATGTAGATCTAAAACAACCTGATAAGTACAGGCGCATAGCATTTCTTCATAAGTTGTATAAAATTTATCCTAATTTGATAGGTTATGATGTTGTACAAATGATATCACATAATTTTTTAATGTCATCACCTTTTTTATCAAGTATTTATTTTGATTTCTTAAAAAGAAAAAATGATAAAATTTTTGTGTGTGCAACAGGAATGGATTATACCTATGTAAACTACGCTTTAAAGGGGAAATTAAAGCATTCTGTTTTCTATCATCCAAACATTCAGTGTGATCCATATATTTCTAGTATCAAACAATTAGCTAATAATAAACAATTAGCTAAACTAGAAAGGAAAATAAGTAAATCATGTGATGGAATAATTGCAACGTCAAATGGTTATTATGAAGCTTATAATAATACATTCCCTACAAAAACTATCTTTATTCCTTTACCAATAGATACTAGTGAGTATAAATATATAAATACTGTAGGACTCGATATTACTAAGGTAAAGGTTTTTGTAGGCCTGATGAAAGATCGGGTTTTAATTAAAGGTATAGATAAGATTCTTGATGTATTATTAGATTTAGAAAAGAAATACCCTAATGATATTGAGGTTACCCAGGTGCATTCGGTACCTTTTAATGAATATACTAATTTGTTAAATAATTCTCATATATTATGCGATCAGCTTTATTCAAGTGGAGTTGGAATTAATGGATTAATTGCTATGGCAAAAGGTTTAATAGTTGGAGGTTGTGGAGATGATCAGTTATATGAATCATTAGGGGAGTTTAATAACAGACCAATTATTGATTTGAATACTTCAAAAAATGAAATGTTTCATACGTTCGAGCAGATCTTAGAAAATAAAAGTCAATTAAAAATGAGAGCTTTAAAGAGTCGAGAATTTGTCGTAAAACATCATGATTGCATTAAAGTAGCTCAGAAATATTTAGATTTTTGGAAAAGTAAAAGCATTTGAAAGTAGTCTCTAAACATATCATTGAAAGCATAAAAGGAAATGACTTTTTAAAAGTATCCTTAAAAAACTCATCTCAGGTATTAATACGGTTTATTGTTGGAATACTGAATATTAAAATCCTTTCAGTATGGCTAGGTACTACTGGAATTGCATTGTTGGGGCAGTTTGGGAGTTTTATTCAAATTGCAGTTAATGTAGCTGGCGGTGGCGTAAATCAGGGAGTTACAAAGTTAATTTCCGTATATTCATCGTCTCCTAATCGAAGCAGGTTAGTATTAGGTAATGCTTTGTTGATTACTTTTTTGCTTAGCGTTATAGCCTCAATGCTGTCTTATGTATTTGCTGATTATTTTTCTGGGATTATTCTTAATGATGTTATTTATGCAAAATGGTTTAGGGTAGGAGGGATTATATTCTTTTCAATATCTTCAAGTAATGTTTTACTTGCCTATTTAAATGGAAGAAAAAAATATAGTCTATTTATAAGGTTAAATGTGATTATTATACTTTCTAATTTTATTATCAGTATACCGTGTATATATATTTGGAAGGTTGAGGGTGCTATAGTAGCTCAATATATTTCTGCCTGTATTAATATTTTTGCTGTATTTATCTTCTGCAAAAATGAAATAATTGAGGTAATAAGGAAATTTCAATTTTCTGGTTACATAAATAAACGAATCTTAGGTTTTGGATTTATGCTATTAATAGCATCTTGTATTTCACCATTAATTTCAATAATTATAAGAAATATAATTATTAGCGAATACTCCTTAAGTGATGCAGGTTTGTGGGATGGAATATCAAGAATTTCAAAAACTATTTTTGGATTAGCCGTGTCAACATTAAGTCTTTATTATATCCCTTTAATTTCGAAAAATCAATCGGGAGAGGAGCTAAATAGGAAGATAAATGACACCCTTAAAATCGCAATGCCAATTATAATATTGGGTGTATCTATCGTATATGTTTTTAGGAGAATGATTGTTTCAATCTTGTTTACATCTGAATTCGAAGAAATGCATAATTTGTTTCTTTATCAAAATTTGGGAGATATTATCAGATTATTTAATTGGTTTTACGCTGTGACATTTATAATTAAAGAAAAAATTAAAATATATATTATTTCAGAATTAGTAATGGCTGTGTTCTATGCGCTATTGATTTATTATCTTATACCTCTTTTAGGGATTGAAAATTGTACACTACCATATTTAATTAATACATTAATGTATTTAATAGTAACTCAATACATTTACAGAAAATATATAAAATAAATGAAAATTCCCATTGTATTTTGTTTTGATGATAATTATGTGATTCCTGGGAATGTATGTATTTTCTCACTTTTGAAGAATGCTGCGAAGAGTACGTTTTATGAGATATATGTTTTTTATAGGGAAGGTCGTCTTTCTGAAAAGAATATAAATAAAACTAAAATAGCCATAAATAATTTTGAGTCATACTCTATTGATTTTATCAATCTGGGAACTTTATTTGATTTGCAATATGAGGTGAAGGATTTTACCATTGAAAATTACTTTAGATTAGCGATTCCTGAATATTTTAAGCTAAAAGATAAAGTTTTATATCTTGATTGTGATACAATAGTTATTTCTGATCTGACTAATCTATATAATATTGATATTTCAGGCTATGCTATAGGAGCAGTAAGGGACAATT
The DNA here is from genome assembly GCA_963665705.1 of uncultured Saccharicrinis sp. Lineage (GTDB taxonomy): Bacteria > Bacteroidota > Bacteroidia > Bacteroidales > Marinilabiliaceae > Saccharicrinis. The sequence continues at coordinate 5,075,733 of OY762448.1, read as the reverse complement.
TATCGAGTGTAAATAAAAATTTTCAACGATATGTTAAGAAACTAAACGTGGATCCGTCTAATTATTTTAATTCAGGAGTTTTATTATTTAATGTGTCAAAAATTAATTCTGAAGGAGGTATTTTATTTGGGAATAAGGAATTACTAAGGAAGTCTTTTCGGTATGTAGATCAGGATATTTTAAATATAGCTTATCAGAATAATACTCTTTTTTTAAGTAGAGAATTTAATTATACTATTAATGCATTAGAGTTTGATGATAATACAAAGCCGAGTATTATTCACTATGTTTTTAAAAAACCATGGCAACATGTATCATTATTCAATGATTTATGGTGGGAGTATTATAGAGCTTCAAATATTTATGATGAGAATTTTTACTTTACTGAAATAAGAAAACAATATAATAATATAGATAAACATTTAACAGTTGGACGATTTTTGGAAAAAATAGGAATATATAAGTTGGCTCTTTTAATTAAAAGGTTCTTCACAAATATCTATTAAATTCACGAAATTAAACCTTCATCAGCAAAACTATAATATCCGGATTCTGTAATTATTAAATGATCTAAAACTGGTATATCCATTATTTTACCAGCCTCAATTAGTTTATTAGTTATGGATTTATCCTGTTGACTAGGTAATAAATTTCCTGATGGATGGTTATGGCAGAGGATAATTGATGATGCTAACTGATCTATTGCTACTTTCATAATTAATCTTGAATCAATTACCGTACCTGATATCCCACCTTGGCTGATCTTTTGAGTAGATATTACTTTGTTAGCTCTATTAAGTAATAAAATCCAAAATTCTTCATGAGGAAGATCTGATAATACAGGATGCATTAATTCATAAACATTATGGCTGCTTTTAATTTGTGGTTTTTCCCTAATGTCGCTTAGTTTTCTTCTTTTTCCTAGTTCCAGAGCAGCCACAATTGAAATAGCCTTAGCTTCACCTATACCTCTGTAATTTTTCTGAAGATGTTCAATAGTTGTTTTACCAAGATCGTTCAAATTATTATTTACGTCGTGTAGAATTCTCTTAGAAACATCAACTGCAGATTCGTCTCTGTTTCCTGATCCAATTAAAATAGCTATTAACTCAGCATTAGATAGGCTTGTTATGCCTTTGGAAAGTAATTTTTCTCTTGGGCGGTCTTCAACTGCCCAGTTTTTAATGCTTAATTTTTGGTAGGACATGGCAATGGTTTAAAGATATTAGTAATAAATACCTTAAAAATAAACATCAGGTTTAACATTGCCAAACATTATGAAAATAAAAAAGCTTCCATGTTTTCCATAGAAGCTTAAATTGTAGTCCGTAGGGGAATCGAACCCCTGTTACCAGGATGAAAACCTGGCGTCCTAACCCCTAGACGAACGGACCATCATTTAAAAGCTATTAAAGCTTGTTGATATGCTTAGCTAACTTTGATTTTATGTTAGAAGCCTTGTTTTTATGAATAACGTTTCTTTTAGCTAATTTGTCAAGCATAGCAGCAACTTTTGGAAACATTTCTGCTGCAGCTTCCTTTTCACTAGTACCACGTAGCTTTTTTACTGCATTACGTGCAGTTTTTGCATAATACTTATTGTGTACTCTTTTTTTCTCTGCTTGACGAATTCTTTTTAACGCCGATTTATGATTTGCCATCTTCTTATCGTAATATTATTTCAATCATTTTTTTAAAGTAGTCCGTAGGGGAATCGAACCCCTGTTACCAGGATGAAAACCTGGCGTCCTAACCCCTAGACGAACGGACCAACTATGCATTGTAACGTTGCTTTGTTTTCAAATGCGGATGCAAAGATATATCAAATTTAATTTACTCCAAATATTTTTTTGAAAAAAATAAATAAAAAAATGTTTGGCTCAGATATTCAGTTAAATACAGTAGTATAAAAAATTATAAAATGTTTTGCATTTGCAATTTAAATAAAAAAAATTGGCTTATAGTAGATGTTAATATTTTTCTTTTTATAATTTTGTAGCCGAAATTTTAAAGGATAGTGGATGGATTTGACTGATTGCAACCACTCAAAAAAAGTGCTAAAACGCATATTTCTTTCCTGTTTAGCTATCCTCATTATATTTAATCATTATATACTTTAATAGTAATGGGATATTTATTTACATCAGAATCTGTTTCAGAAGGGCATCCCGATAAAGTTGCCGATCAAATTTCAGATGCTTTATTAGATGAGTTTTTACGTCAGGATAAAGAGTCAAAAGTAGCTGCTGAAACTTTGGTAACTACAGGTTTGGTAGTTTTAAGTGGAGAAGTAAAAACAAATGGCTATGTTGCTGTTCAAAAGATAGCCCGACAAGTAATTGACAGAATTGGTTATACTAAATCAGAATATATGTTTGATTCTGGTTCTTGTGGTGTTATTTCTGCAATCCATGAGCAAAGTGAAGATATCAATAGAGGAGTTGAGAGAGAAGAAGAGGATAATCAAGGAGCAGGAGATCAGGGTATGATGTTTGGATATGCTTGTTCTGAAACTGCAGAATTTATGCCTTTCCCATTGCATTTATCTCATTTATTATTAGTTGAGTTAGCTGCGATCAGAAGAGAGCAAAATGAAATGACTTATCTAAGACCTGATTCTAAATCGCAGGTTACAATGGAGTATGGAGATGATAATAAACCAGTAAGAGTCCATACTATTGTTATCTCAACGCAACATGATGAGTTTGATGAAGAAGTGGCCATGCTTGAGAAAATTAAATCAGATGTTCAGACTATTCTTATACCCAGAGTCAAATCAAAACTTAGTTTAGAAGAAGCTTCATTAATTGATGATAATTATATACTACATGTAAATCCTACTGGAAAATTTGTAATTGGTGGACCTCATGGTGATACTGGATTAACAGGAAGAAAAATTATTGTGGATACCTATGGAGGTAAAGGTGCTCATGGAGGAGGTGCTTTTTCGGGTAAAGATAGTTCTAAGGTAGATAGATCTGCTGCATATGCTTCCAGACATATTGCTAAAAACATGGTGGCAGCAGGTATTGCTGATGAAGTTTTGGTTCAGGTGGCTTATGCAATTGGTGTCGCTGAACCAGTTGGGTTATTTATTAATACATATGGAACTTCAAAAGTAGGTTTAACAGATGGTGAAATTGCAGAAAAAATTAATGTGATTTTTGATATGCGTCCAGCTGCTATTGTTAAAAGGTTTGGATTGAAAAATCCAATTTTTGAACCCACTGCTGCATATGGTCATGTAGGTCGATCTTCATATACAGATAAAGTTCTTGTAAAAGAAAATGGGGTTGATATAGAAAAAGAAGTTGAATTCTTTACCTGGGAGAAATTAGATTATATTGAAAAGATTAAATCTGCCTTTGGTTTATAATTTAAATAAATACTTATATCAAAAGCTACACTTTTACAGTGTAGCTTTTGAATTTTATGGGTGTAAAAAGCGATATTAACACGCTTTAACTTTTTTTTGTACACGTTCACTAAAGAATGACTTACATTTGTACTGTAGATTTTTTTTCATAGATTTAGATTTGGTTAACAAAGCTGATTTTAAGGGTAAAGGATAGATGTTCCATCTATCCTTTTTTCTTTTTTATACTCTAGGTTATTTTTCTTTCAAGAGTAAAGTCGAGAATAATATCACTTGGATTAAAAAGAATATTATTGACACCCAGAAGAAAAAGGTAATAATTGGTGCATCGAAAGAAAAAAGCACACTGCATTGCTGATTTGGTATTGAAACCTTCATTAAGCTTATGTTTGAAATGTCTATTGGTGTTTGTCGTCCTTCAATCTCGCACTTCCAGTTTTTATGATAGTTTTGAGATAAACACAGCACAGAATCTCGTCCTTCCTCAATATTTAGTTCAATTTTATTTGGTGTTATTTTAATGCTGTTGATTGCTCTTGAAGGGGAGTTGATATTATTTTCATGAGGAATATATGCTAATGGATTATTGCTTACGTAGTTGAATGTTAAGCTGTCATTTTCTAATTTTTTAGTTAATATGAATTTATAAGAGGAGTATTGAGTGTTTGATGTTAGGTTAGTAAAAGTGGCGGCATTTCTACCAAAAGGATATGTTTTCTTGCTGTATTCATCCATTTGTTTCATAGATAAATGGACTAATAATGAATCAGTGTCTAAATGCTCATAATTTTTAATAGTGCTGTATATTTTAAAAGGATTTTCTTTGATGTTGATAACAGTATTAGGGAGTGTTAACAGTGATATAAATACTATTTCGATAATAATGAATTTTTTTAGTATGGTTTTAGTCTTGTTTAAGGAGGTGTTTTTAATAACATAATAATGTAAGACAATTATTAAAGCAGATAAAATAAATTGAAAAGAAAAAAGTAAGGGGCGTGGTAATTTAGTTGGTTTGGGAACAAAATGTTTTATAAAATTAACAATAGATGAGCTATTAGTTATAAAAATTAATATTCCAATAGAGGATAATATGATAGCAAACGTGAGCATACTCTTTCTATAGTAGACATGATGTACATTGATATCATCAATGACAAATCCAATAACAATACAAAGTATAAGGATAGAATATAATCTGAATGCTGAAGGAAATCTGAAATGGTCAAATAAAGGAATGTACTCAGTAAACCATTGTCTTAATGGAAATGTATACCCCATTGCTAATGCGAAAATAAATAGAGCAAGTAGTATTAGTTTTTTATTTTTCAAAATGCTGGATCGCTGAAATAAAATACTCCAAATAAAAAGAAATACAGCAAAAATCCCTATATATACATTAATCAAAGCAACATCTGTTTCCCAAAAATCATATCCTCGTGCATAAGTAGCAATAGGTGAAAGAAATGTTAATAAGTCAATCGGGTGGAAAGAACCTATTAATGTAAAGTCAATATCCATATTTCCTCTGTCAATAAGATGCATAGATTCATGAAGAGATGCAAATACTACACTTGTTGTTATGATATTTGTAATAATTAATAAAGGCGTAAATAGTAATAGTTTTTTTAAGTAATTATTATTGAGTTGTTTATATTTAATTTTTTTTGCAATGGAATAAATGTAGAAAATCACAAGAAAGTAATATGTAATTACAACAAAAGACCAATAGCCGCCAGAGATAAATAGATATAATGAAAGGCTTAGTCCTAAAGTGGATTTCAAATTAACTCTGTCTATAAACAATAAAAATTGATAAATGACAATGGGAATCCAGGCTGCACTGACAATCCATCCTATGTGTTGTGCATTTCCAATAAAAAAGCCAGACATTGCATATAATAATCCTGTTACCATAGCTGTCTTTTGTTTTACGCCTATGTAGTTGCCTAACTTGAAGCATCCGATGGCAGCAATAAAAATGTGTAACATAAATTCAAGGTGCAAGGTTAAGTTTGTATAACCAAAGCTACCTAAAATCCACGATGGCCAATACCATGTTTGAGGATCTAAATATTGTGCCATTCCAAACAGTTGATTCGGATACCAAAGAGGTAACTCTCCTTGTCTGATTGTAGCTGAAATGAAGTAGCGCCAAGGAATAGATATGTTCATTGCATCCCATTTAAGAGAAGAAATACATAAAAGTACAGGTAAGTAGGCAATTGAGAGAATAAAAATGATTCGTAAGTAATTGTTACGTTTGAGTTTTTTAAAATCTAACATCGAAATTAATTTGATAGAATGGAGTATCTATCATGCAAATATATGAATATGTTTAAAAAAATAGTCTGCGAATACTTAAGGGTGATTATTTGGTGTTAGTATTGAGGGTTTTTAAGCGTTTTAACTTAAAAAGTTCATGATAACATTTATTATTGAATTATGTATCATTAACTTTATTGTTTCTATACAAAATAATAGTTGTATGACACCTACGGACAATTCAGGGAAAATAGTAAAAAGTATAAGGCCTTCCAGAATCGTACTTCCTATATTAATTGGAGTTGGTATTTCTGGTTTTATGCTTTATAATGAATATACTCCGGGTAGTTTTGATGTTATGCAACTTACTCTTTCTACTTTTTTTTGGTTATTTGTTTCATTGTTGTTAATGGCAATTCGGGATTTTGGCTACATTATTAGAATACGCTTACTTTCACACAATCAACTAACTTGGAGAAAAGCATTTTCAATTGTCATGCTATGGGAGTTTACATCTGCCATTACACCTTCGGCTATTGGTGGTACTAGCGTAGCTATCTTTTTTCTGAACAAAGAAGGTGTTCGGTTAGGCAGAAGTACTGCAATTGTTATGGTTACCTCGTTCCTGGATGAGTTGTATTTTATTATTGCGTTTCCTATTGTTTTGCTCATGATAGGGAGGAGTGATATATTTGGATTTGGGATGGGTGATTTAAAGCAATTGCCATGGTATAAAAATCAGTTTTTAGTTTTTGCTCTGGCTGGTTATGGATTAAAATTTCTTTATACTTTGGTTTTAACATATGGACTATTTATAAATCCCAGAGGTCTGAAATTTCTTCTTTTATGGATTTTTAAACTTCCTATAATTAGAAAATGGAGGCCGGATGCAAATGAATCTGGAACAGATTTGATCACAGCGTCAAAGGAATTTAAAAGTTGGTCTCTGTTTAATTGGATAAAAGCATTTATGGCTACAGCATTGAGTTGGACTAGTAGATATTGGGTAGTAAATACTATAATAATCTCATTTTTTGGTTTTAAATTTATGGATTTTGGAGAAAATCTACTGGTATTTGGAAAGCAGCTTGTAATGTGGATTATGATGTTGGTTTCTCCTACACCGGGAGGAAGTGGTTTTGCGGAGTATGTTTTTAAAGAATTTTTGAATGGGGTTGTTCCTGATGGTACTGGTGTAACTCTTGCGTTTGTGTGGAGGTTGTTAAGTTACTATCCATATTTAATCATAGGGATTTTAATTGTGCCGCGCTGGATACGTAAACACTTTATAAAGCGTTAGTTATATTTGATTAAACATGAATTATTTGTGACTAATCAGTATTTGTGATTGGGGGTTTATCCTTAACTTGCTTAATAAATAATTTAAAATAGTATTCAAATTTTATATTTTGTTATTTGAAGGTTTTAAGTGTTTGAAAACACAATGTTATAGTTCTAAATATTATATCGTGAAGTATTTTATACTTATTGTTTTTGTTGTATTTGTTGGTTCATGTAAAAACCAAAATAAGGACAATAGTGAATTTGTTAAAGAAAAACCAAGTAAAAAAGAAATCTTAATATACTGTGAAAATGTCATGGTACCAGCTCTTATGGAGTTAAAAGATAAGTTTGAATTAGAAAAAGAGTGTGTTGTAAAATTACATAATGATTGTTCTCAAAATCTGGCAAGTTTAATTCAGTATTCCTTAAAAGGAGATATTTATTTTCCAGCATCCAAAGAAGGTTTTAAAAAGTTACAAGGTTCATCCAGGTCTTTTATTATAGATTCTACATTTATTGGATTTAATCCACTTGTCATTATGTCACTAAAAGGTAATCCATCTAAATATTCTGGAGATTTAAAATCATTAGTTAAAAGAAAATATGCTTTAATAATAGCAAATCCGGAAACTTCCTCATTGGGTTATGAAACAAGGAAGTTATTAAGTAGAGAAAAATTATATGATGATTTATTACTAAATGTTGTGGCATTATCTACTGATTCCAGAGGTTTAGTTAAGAGTTTGGAAAATAATGAAGCTCAATTGATAATTAATTGGCAGAGCGATCTTTATCATAACGGAAATTCCAATGAAGTAGATGTATTTCCAATACCTGAAGGTGAAACTGCTCCAACTGAAATATACGCTGGTATACTTTCTACAAGTAATAATGTTGATCTCGCCAGAGATTTTATTAACTATGCCACAGGTGAAAATGGAATTTCTGTATTTAGAAAATACGGAATTAATAGGAGGAAGGCATTAATTTTTTAAATTTATACTCGATTTAATAAAATTGATGACTAGTGGTTAACGTTAAAAATAAAAAAAGGTCGGTAAAAGTATTCGATGAATCTATTGTCGTTAAGTTATATTTATTGTTAGCAATATTTTTACTTACAATAACTGCGATAATGGTCATTGAAAATTATTTTGATCAGGCTTATATTCTTCGGTATCAAAAAATAATTCACAATCAAGAGCAGAAACAAAAAATTGATAAAGTTCTTCAGAAGAATATTTTAAAATTAAATCTTTTATTTAAAGGATTTACAAATATAGATCACCCACAGCAGCTTAAAAATACACAAAATGATATAGAGACTTTAATAACAGAGTGTTTAGATATTGTTGAGATTCTAGATAAAGGAGGAACTTTAAATGAAGTTAAACCTGTTAATTTGCAAGATAAAGAGCAGATAACAGAAGTGATAGTTCATGAAATAGATGAATTTACAGGAAATATTCCAGAGATAAGAGAGCTTGCTCCAAAAATTAGTGACCTTGAATTGTTAGCTGCCAAAACTGTTGCCATCATAGCTCCCAACCTTGATGAGCCTGTGTTGGAAAGGGAGAATTATCTTCAAACCATTAATTTTTATATTAAGCAGTCAGAATCTTTATTTTCAAGAATTACAGAAATTGAAAATAAAATTTCATATGATATCAATAAAAATGTTGTTTCGTTAAATAATGCCAGCATAAATATTATTAATAAATATAATAATATAAAGTACGCTATATTATTCATATTCAACCTTTTGGCTATAGTAGTAACATACTATCTTATTGTTCAGATAAAAAAAGTAATACTAAATAGAAGAAAAGCAGAAGAGAGTAATGAGAAGTTGTTACAAGCTGTAGAACAGAGTCCGATATCTATAATGATTACAGATACAAAGGGAAATATTGAATATGTAAATAAAGGTTTCGAAGAAATATCAGGTTACCATAAGGAAGAAGTCTTAAGTAGAAATATTGATACATTTCATGTGCTGGATAATAATAATACTCCAGCTTTTTGGCATACAATACAGGCGGGGAAAATATGGACAGGTGAGATTAATAACAAAAAAAAGAACGGCGAATTATATTGGGAAAAAGTTTTAATATCTCCTGTTTTAAGTAAAACTAAAACTATATCGTCATTTATTGCAATTAAAGAAGATATTACAGAAAAAAGGAATCTAACTTTATCACTGGAAGAGTCAATAGACTCCATGAAAACCATTATAGATAATCTTCCAGTAGGGATTTTAATTGTAAATAATAATAAAGAAATTATACAAGCCAATGATACCGCTGCGAAAATCATGGGTTATAAAAATACAAAAGAAGTAATCGACGCAAGTAAAAAGCAGGAGTATGGAGAGGTTTTTATTACTCAAAAAGAAGAGCATGTATCTGATCCTGCAACGCGAATTGTAATTTCTGTTTTAGAGGAACAATTAATAGTAAAACAGAATAATATTTCAAGGTCGATACTTAAAAATATAATTCCTATAAGGTTAAATAATGAAGATGTTTATTTAGAGGCCTTCATGGATATTAGTGCCCAAAAAGAGGTTCAGCAAAGAGAAGCTGATTCAAATAAGGCAAAATCTGAATTTTTGGCTAATATGAGTCATGAGATCAGGACTCCTATGAATGGTATTATTGGAGCTACAGAATTACTTGGAAATACAGAACTTTCAAAAGAACAAAATAATGTTGTTTCTATCATCGGACGTTCATGCGAAAATTTGTTGAACATTATTAATGATATTCTTGATTTTTCAAAGATTGAAGCCGGTAAGATGAAGATTGAACCTTATCCATTTAATTTTAGATCTACAATAGATTATTTAATGGATCAAATGTCTTTTAAAACCAATGAAAAAGGAATTGAATTAATTAGTAATGTTGAGCAAACTATACCCAATATTTTAATTGGGGATGAAAGTCGATTAATTCAAGTATTAATTAACCTTTTAGGAAATTCTGTGAAATTTACTTCAGAAGGAGAAGTTGTATTAAAAGTAGAAGTAAGTAAACAGATAGGGTCGCAAATTACTTTACATTTCGCTGTAGAAGACTCTGGTATTGGGATCCCTAAAGATAAACTTGAAAAAATATTTGAATCATTTACTCAGGCTGATGGTTCAACTACCCGAAAGTTTGGTGGAACAGGCTTGGGTACAAGCATCTCTAAAATGCTTATAGAATTAATGGGTGGTAAAATATGGGTCGAGAGTCCTAATCCTAATTTTGTTTGGAGTAAGGAAAATCCAGGATCAATTTTTCATTTTATATTACCTTTTGATATAGATAAAAATCAAGAATCAAATGAACTTCAGGAGGGAAGATTTAAAGGAATAAAAACATTAGTTGTTGATAACCATAAGACAAATCTTCTTTTACTAAAGAAAACTTTAAATAACTGGGGTATCGTTTCCCAAAGTTGTTCCGATGAGAAATCTGCAATGGAAATTGTAAAGGAAAAGCAAGATCTGGAATTGATAATTATTGATGCTCATGTTTTTAGTAATATTGATGATGATTTTATTGCTCAATTGAAAGACGTAAATAATTCACTTAAGGTCGTTTTATTTACTTCTGATCTTCAATGGAACCGGAAGTATCAATTTGAATCAATTGATAATGTGTTGCATAAACCAATTAAACATAACCAATTGTTTGAATCGATCAAAGAGATGTTTCTTGATTCATGTATTGATGCAAATGGTGATGGAAAAGCTAAAATTCCGTTTGAAGAGAAAATAAAGAATAAAATCATACTTCTGGTTGAAGATAATATTATTAATCAGAAGATTGCAGAAAAAATGCTTGATAAAATAGGTATAAAAATAGCCATTGCAAATAATGGAAGAGAGGCTGTTGAGATGGTTTCCAGTGGAGATGTTACTTTTAACTTAATATTAATGGATGTACAAATGCCAATTATGAATGGTTTGGATGCAACCAAGGAATTAAGAGCTAATCATATTGATATTCCTATAGTAGCCATGACTGCAAATGCAATGAAAGGTGATAGAGAAGTTTGTATTGAAGCTGGTATGAATGATTATATTGGAAAGCCTGTGAAATTAGATGATTTGGCTCAATTAATGGATAAGTGGTTATAGTGGTTAACAAGTTAAGTTGAATTTGTTTTACGCATAATTAGAAATATTTATTTATCTTCGTAAACAACTTTTATTAAGGGGTGCCTAAAATTCAGGCTGAGATCATACCCATTGAACCTGTACGGATAATGCTGTAAAGGGATTATGTGATTTCTACACGATGTTTATCGGCACCATATATTTTAAATTATATCTCATTTGAGTAAAATTAATTTGTATGGTAATATATGTAAATGATGAAAAGAAGATGGTTTCAGATGACCTCATTCTTTCACAACTTTTCCAGGCAATTGGAATGAACTCCGATTTTAAAGGAGTTGCAATAGCTATTAATGAACGAATAATACTTCAACAAAGGTGGGACTCTACTGTTCTTTCCGAGAATGATAAAGTTCTGATTATATCTGCTACAAAAGGGGGGTGAGTATTCTTCTTCCTTTATTTAAAAAATCGATAGTAACAGGGTTGACTTTATAGAAATGCATTAGTGAATTTTATAGCAATAGACATAAATCTATTGCTATGACAATTAATGCTGTTTTGTTTCTATTTGTGGTTATGTGTTGCACATATTCATTTTGTTATTATCGACAAAACATAGTTATCTCTTAATCCCAAAGAGGGATTGGTTTCCTCTAATCTTAAAATCAATAAACATATCAAATATGAATCAAAAGCAAGATCTGCAAATTACAACAGGAACGTTTCCTAAGTCAAAAAAAATATATGTAAAAGGAAGTTTATTCGATCTAGAAGTTCCTATGCGTCAAATTAAGCTGTCAGCTACTTTCGATAACGTAACTGAAAAGTCGGAAAATAATGAGCCTATTACTGTTTATGATACTTCAGGGCCTTATACTGACCCCAATTATAAAGTTGATTTAACAAAAGGTTTACCCAAAATCAAAGAATCCTGGGTTTTGGGTAGGGATGATGTTGAGGAACTGGATCAGAAAAGCTCCGAATATGGTAAAGGCAGATTGTTAGATAAATCTTTGGATGCTATCAGACATCAACATCAACGATTAAAACCGTTTAAAGCCAAAAATGGAAAAATAGTAACTCAGTATTATTATGCTCAACAAGGTATTGTGACCCCAGAGATGGAGTATGTTGCAATTAGAGAAAATCAGAACGCTAAAGAATATTATAAAGCTACCGGTTTAAGTGATGATCAATTAAGTCAAATACCTTTTATCACTCCTGAATTTGTGAGAGATGAGGTTGCAGCAGGTAGGGCTATTATACCAGGAAATATTAACCACCCGGAAGCAGAGCCTATGATTATAGGTAGAAATTTTTTAGTGAAGATTAATGCTAATATTGGAAATTCTCCTACAACCTCGAGCATTGAGGAAGAAGTTGAAAAAGCCGTTTGGGCTTTTAGATGGGGTGCTGATACTATTATGGATTTATCTACAGGCGAAAATATACATGAAACAAGGGAGTGGATTATACGTAATTCACCTGTTCCTCTCGGTACAGTGCCATTGTATCAAGCTTTAGAAAAAGTAAATGGAAAGGCTGAAGATTTAACCTGGGAGATTTATAAGGATACATTGATTGAGCAGTGTGAGCAAGGGGTGGATTATTTTACCATCCATGCAGGAATACTTAAAGATCTGGTGAAGACCACAAAAAACAGGAAAACAGGAATAGTTTCAAGAGGGGGCAGTATTATGGCAAAGTGGTGCATGACTCATGATAAAGAAAACTTTACCTATACCCATTTTGAAGAAATTTGTGATATTCTGGCTCAGTACGATGTAGCAGTTTCACTGGGTGATGCAATGCGTCCTGGTAGTATTTATGACGCTAATGATGAAGCACAGTTTGGTGAATTAAAAGTACTGGGTGAGTTAACAAAAGTAGCATGGAAGCATCATGTGCAGGTTATCATTGAAGGACCGGGGCATGTACCTATGCATTTAGTAAAAAAGAATATGGAGGAGCAACTGCGTCTTTGTCATGAAGCTCCATTTTATACTTTAGGACCTTTAGTAACGGATATAGCGCCTGGTTATGATCATATAACAAGTGCTATTGGAGCCAGTATGATTGGATGGTACGGAACTTCTATGTTGTGTTATGTTACACCTAAAGAACATCTTGGTTTACCTAATAAAGATGATGTAAGAACTGGAGTTGTTACTTATAAGTTAGCTGCCCATGCAGCAGATTTAGCCAAAGGATTTCCTGGTGCTGATATTAGAGACAATGCCATGAGTAAAGCAAGATTTGAATTTAGATGGCGCGATCAGTTTGCTCTGGCCTTGGATCCTGAGAAAGCTATTTCTGATCATGATGAAACGCTTCCTGATGAGGAGGATAAAATCTCTCATTTTTGTTCTATGTGTGGAGAGCATTTTTGTTCTATGAGGGCAAATAGGGAAGTACGAGAAAAAATTGAAAACCAAACCCCAGCATGTAGTGCTGGAGTTCAATAATAATAGCAGCGATGGATATATTAAAAATTGCGAACAAGGAATTTAAGTCAAGATTATTTACTGGAACAGGAAAATTTAGTTCGAATAAAATCATGGCCAATGCTATTAAAGCATCCGGATCAGAGTTAGTAACAGTGGCATTAAAACGAGTGGATATGAAAGGAGATAATGATGATATGATTCTTCATTTAAATGCTCCCGGATTGAACTTACTACCCAATACGAGTGGTGTAAGAAATGCAAAAGAGGCTGTTTTTGCTGCCCAGCTGGCACGAGAAGCTTTGGGGACAAATTGGTTGAAGCTTGAAATTCATCCAGATCCAAAATATCTTTTACCTGATGGAGAGGAAACATTAAAAGCCTGTTACGAATTAGCTAAAGATGGTTTTGTAATACTTCCTTATATTCATGCAGATCCTGTTTTGTGTAAAAAACTGGAAGATGCTGGAGCTTCTGCTGTGATGCCTTTGGGATCGCCAATTGGAACAAATCAAGGCTTAAGAACCAGGGAGTTTTTGAAGATCATTATTGAGCAATCTAATCTTCCTGTCATTGTAGATGCTGGTATTGGATCTCCATCTCATGCCGCTGAAGCAATGGAGTTGGGAGCCGATGCTGTTTTGGTTAATACAGCCATTGCTGTAGCCAAAGATCCTGTTAAAATGGGTGAGGCATTTAAAATGAGTGTAGAAGCCGGTCGTATAGCATACCGGTCCGGGTTGGGTAAGGTATCAACACATGCAGAAGCCAGTAGTCCGCTTACAAGTTTTTTGAGTTAATTTATAAGTATGAGTTTTTATTCATTACATGATCAATATGATTGGGAGGATGTTAGAACATCCATCCAATCCAAAACAAGCTTTGATGTAGAGCAAGCTCTTAATGCTGACAATCCTGATTTGGAAGATTTTAAGGCGTTGATATCCCCGGCGGCTGAGTCATATCTTGAGCAGATGGCGCAAAAGAGCTATCAACTAACACAAGTTAGATTCGGGAAAACGATTCAGATGTATATTCCATTATATCTTTCTAATGAGTGTGCAAATGGATGTATCTATTGTGGATTTAATTGCAAAAACAAAATCAATAGGTGCACCCTTACAAAAGAGCAGGTTTTAGGTGAGGTGAAACATATTAAAGCTATGGGATTTGAACATCTGCTTTTAGTAACTGGTGAGCATCCGGTTAAGTGTGGTGTAGATTATATTGAGGAGATGATTGAATTGCTAAAACCATATTTTGCGAATCTTTCTGTTGAAGTGGCTCCCATGGATTCTGAAGAATACTTGCAACTTCAAAAACATGGATTAAATACGGTATATGTTTATCAGGAAACCTACAACAAACAGAAGTATGGAAGTTATCATCCCAAGGGAAAAAAATCCAACTTCAGTTATAGATTAGAGGCTCCGGATAGAATAGGTCAGGCCGAAATCCATAGAATTGGATTGGGGTGTTTGTTGGGTTTAGAAGATTGGCGTACAGATAGTTTCTATACAGCTTTGCATCTTGATTATCTAGAGCATAAATATTGGAAAACAAAATATAGTATATCATTTCCAAGATTAAGACCTCATATGGGGAGTTTTGAACCTAATCACCCTCTGTCAGATAAACAACTTGTGCAACTGATTTGTGCATATAGAATTTTTAATCAGGAGTTGGAAATATCACTGAGTACTCGAGAAAAGGCAAGTTTTAGAGATCACATGATGGGTATAGGAGTTACAAGTATGAGTGCAGGGAGTAAAACTGAGCCAGGAGGATATTCAAATCCGGATAAAGAACTCAAGCAGTTTGATGTTTCTGATGACCGGTCCTCAGAAGAAATTAAAGCTGCTATTTGTAATAATGGATTCGAAACAGTTTGGAAAGATTGGGATCAATGTTTAGTTATATAATTATAGAGTTTTAATATTTTTTTCATGAGTGAGTTGAGCGAAAAAGAATTAGACAGGTACAATAGGCAGTTAATTATTAAAGAAGTAGGAGCGGTTGGACAATTAAAATTAAAAAAATCTAAGGTTTTAGTTGTGGGTGCTGGGGGATTAGGGTGTCCTGTTTTACAATATCTTGTTGCTGCAGGAATAGGCAAAATTGGCATTGTTGATCATGATGTTGTAAGCATTTCAAATTTACAAAGGCAGATTTTATTTAATGAGGATGAGGTGGGTGATTTTAAAGCTCAAATAGCACAAGAAAAATTAGTAAAGCTCAATCAGAATACTGAAATTCAAACGTACATTACTTTTCTAAATCAAGAAAATATTTTGGACATTATAAATGGGTATGACATTGTTGTTGGTGCAACAGATAATTTTGAATCGCGTTATTTGATTGATGGGTACTCCAGAATTAATAATATTCCTTTTGTGCATGGTTCCGTTGAAGGTTTTGAGGGGCAGTATTCTGTGTTTAATTACAAAAATGATGTTTCATATTCTGATATTTTCCCGGCAAAGCCTGAGCTACCAAAAGATTATGTGGTTGGTGTTATGGGTGCTTTACCTGGGATTATTGGAAGCTTGATGGCAATGGAAGTAATTAAAATCTGCTGTAACTTAATAAATGTTGCAGCAGATGGTTTATATATATATAAGGCTTTGGATAATCGTATAACAAAACTGAGCTATGGAATTTAATTATTCTCAGGAGTGTTTTTAAATTTTTTGTTTCCCCAGGGTATTTGGTATTCAATTATATAAGAAAATCCAAGGCTTATGTTTTTACTGCCTCTTCCAAATCCGGGTATTCTATAGGGCTCCATTATTTCTGAATTATTGGAGGCCACTTTTAATTTTATTCGAGCGTAAAAGTTTAGGTATAAATTAGTAAATAATTCAGTTCTAAGGCCAGCTACTGCTTCAATCCAATGCGAATTTACGGTGTAAGGATTTATGGAGGTGGTGTAATCACCCCAATAGGAATCACTAATAGTTATTTTATCAGAACTATGTTCTTGCACAGCCACTCCATATCTTAATCCAAATAATATATTATCATTGTTGTTCGCTTCGTTTACAACAAAAATATCGTAATCAAAACCTATTCTTACATATAATCCATCAGATTTATAATCATAAGATTTATCATCAAATGCCACATTTTCAAAGCCCAGAGATCCTACTAAAAACATTCTCTTTTTAAAATTAGTTTTAATGTTGGCTTCAAAAGCATATCTATCATTGTCAAATACAGGAACAAGGAAGCGACTTACATCAATACCAATGGAAGTTCCTCTTTTTTTGTTAGGATAAGGTAATTTCTCCTTTTTCTTTTTGGGGGTTCCCTCTTCCTTTTCTTGACTTTGTGTACCTTGTGAATTGCTGCTGTTATCCGTGTAGTTTTGTGCATTCAGATAGCCCGCAAGTCCAAAAATCAATAAGTTAGTAAAGATATATCTTAACATTTTCGGTGCTTTCATTATAAATAATTGATGGGTATTCAATAGTAACAGAATCAATAAAAGAAATATTAGTGTGTAAAACGGTGTCTACCTCAAATTTAAAAATGAATCCACATTCTTCTGAAATAAAATCTAATTCTTTTGAGTGAACAAACGAGATAGTGTCTTTTTGATTTAGAATTTGTATTACATAGCTGGTCGTATCATTGATCATTGATAAAGGAAGAAAGCTTTCTGTAACTTCTTCAGTATTATAAATGGTGTCATCTTCGGCAATCGAATTTATAGCTCTTATGGTTACATCGCTAACAGTAGAATCATTATCTGTTGAGGAAGAATAAAAAGTTGCTTGAACTGATTGTTGGTTCGATAAACAAAAATCATCAGCACTGTTACAAGAAATAACAATAACTAATGATAAAATAGCAATGATTTGAAGTATGATTTTCATTCGTGAATGTCGTTTTATTATCATTGATACAAACCATTACTGATTAATTCTTACGCAATTAATATAGATATTGGTTTGTTTTAATCTGCTATAATTGATTTTAGTTTGCAATATTAACAAAAATAGAACCATTCAATAAGCTTAGGTAAGTGTTTTATTTTAAAAAGTGTTTTTAATACATCGTTTTAGCAGAATTACGCTTATCTTTGTACTCGATTTTTTGGGGTGCCTTAAAACAACGGGCTGAGATCATACCCTTTTACCAATTATGGCGGTTGGTAATGAACCTGATCCGGATAATACCGGCGTAGGAAATTTGCGAACTAACTTTTCGCCCTTTGATCTTAATTATTACCTCATTTTATTATTGTTTAATATTTAACTTTTTTAAAATGATTAAAAGATGGAAAAACTCTGTACTGTATGGAGTTATTGTAATGTGTGGATTTTTATCAATTAGTTTTAATGTTTCTTCTCAAAATGTAGTTAAAGGTAAAGTTACTGATCAGGAAGGTAATGACTTAATTGGAGCTTCAATTGTAATTAAAGAAAGCTATTTAGGGACTGTTACTAATATTGATGGACAGTATCAATTTTCAAATATTAAAAATGGGGATTATATTTTTGAAGTATCCTACATGGGTTATGAATCTTTGGAGAAAGAGGTTAGTATTGAAGGCGAACAAACTCTAAATTTCACGTTGAAGCAATCTACCATATTTAAAGATGAAGTATTGGTGTCAGCAACCAGAGCTGGTAATAAAGCGCCGGTAGCAGTTACTAACTTCTCAAAAGATGAAATCAGCAAACAAAATACAGGTATGGATATTCCATATCAGCTAAGTCTGTCACCTTCCTTGGTTGAATCTTCTGAAGCCGGAAATGGAATCGGTTATTCAGCATTGAGAATTCGGGGTACTGATGCTTCCAGAATTAATGTAACTATTAATGGTATTCCATTAAACGATTCTGAATCGCAAGGAGTATATTGGGTAAATATGCCTGATTTTTCTTCATCAGTAGATAATATTCAAATTCAGAGGGGTGTAGGTACTTCAACTAACGGAGCTGCTGCTTTTGGAGCTACTATAAACTTTCAGACTCAAACAGTAAATGCCCAACCGTATGCTGAAATTCAGAGTGTAGCGGGTTCATTTAATACTTTTCGTAATACATATAAGGCAGGAACAGGATTAATCAATGGTAAATTTAGTTTCGATGCTCGTTATTCCAAACTTAAATCGGATGGGTTTGTAGATAGAGCATTTTCAGATCATGAATCGTTTTTTGTTAGTGGTACATATTACACAGAGAAGGGTATGATTAAAGCCAATGTAATTAATGGAGATCAACAAACAGGAATTAGCTGGTGGGGAAATCCAGGAATAGTTGTAGAGAATGAGACAGATCGTTTACCTAGAACATATAATCCAGCAGGTGAGTATTATGATGAAGATGGTAATGTTCATTATTATAAAAATCAGACTGATAATTATAAACAAACACATTATCAATTATTTTATTCTCAGGAATTATCCAAATTCTTAAATATGAATGCAGCATTGCATTATACTCAAGGTCATGGATATTATGAACAATATAAGGATGGTGAGTCATATAGTGATTATGGTGTTGCAAATCCAGTTGTTAGTGGAACTGAAATTACAGAGACGGATTTAACCAGACAAAAATGGTTAGGTAATGATTTTTATGGATTTACTTATTCATTAAACTATAGAAAAAATAGAGTAGATGGTTCATTTGGGGGGGCATGGAACAGATATGAGGGGGATCATTTTGGTAAAATACTTTGGGCTCAATACGGAGGAATAGATAATAATTATCAGTGGTATTTAAATGCCTCAGAAAAAACAGATTTTAATGTATTTGCAAAGATAAATTATG
Source organism: uncultured Saccharicrinis sp. (assembly GCA_963665705.1). Taxonomy (GTDB): domain Bacteria; phylum Bacteroidota; class Bacteroidia; order Bacteroidales; family Marinilabiliaceae; genus Saccharicrinis. Next base: position 5,056,473 of record OY762448.1, on the reverse strand, counting down.
ACTTGAGCGATAAGTTAAATGTTTATGGTGATGTTCAATACCGACATATTAATTATGATATGAACGGAACAGATGATGATTTAGAAGATCTTATTCAAAGTCACACTTTTGATTTCTTTAATCCAAAATTTGGCCTTTACTATACTATTAATTCCAGTCAGAATGTATATGCTTCGTTTGGAGTATCACATCGCGAACCTACAAGAGCCAATTATAAGGATGCAAAATTAGATCTTGCTACATTGCCAATTGATGAATCTTTGTTTGATTATGAATTGGGTTATGAGTTCAAATCGACCAAAGCAACAATTGGAGCCAATATTTATTACATGTACTATAGAGATCAGTTAGTACCTACTGGAGAAAAGAATAGTGTAGGGTATGATATCATGACAAATGTAGATAAAAGTTACAGAGCTGGTATTGAGTTGGTGTGGGGAGTTCAGTTGTTGCCTAAGTTAAAATGGGATGCAAACCTTACAATAAGTAGAAATAAGATTCAGGATTTTGTGGAGTATTCTACTTATTATGATGCGGATTGGAATGAAGAATATAAAGGTAAAGAATTAGGTGACACAGACATCAGTTATTCTCCTGAATTAATCAGTAGTAGTATTTTAGCATTTAATCCTTTTAAAGGTTTTAATGTTAGTTTTATTAGTAAGTATGTTGGTGAACAATATTTTGACAATACATCCAGTTCGGATAGAATGCTTGATGATTATCATATTCATAATTTACGTTTTAACTATGTTCTACACCCTTCGTGGATGAAAGAAATTGCTTTTCATTTGCAGATCAATAATTTATTTGATGCAGAATACGAGAACAATGCATATGGGGGTAATTGGTATAAACAAGGAGATGAAAAGACCTGGAGATATGATTATCCTCAAGCAGGGATTAATTTCTTAGGAGGAGTAATATTGAAATTTTAAATAGAAAACTCCCTGAATAGATATTTTGGGGAGTTTTTCATTGCTGTATATTTGCACTTTAATATTGTATATTCACAAATGAATTGGATAATTGATCATATTATTGAGATTATTGGAACTTTATCGGGCTTGATATTTTTATCTCTTGAAATCAAGCAGAATAAATGGTTGTGGCCTGTTGGTTTACTAACTTCTTTAATGTATATATATGTTTTTCTAGTGGCAAAACTGTATGCAGATATGTCATTACAAGTATACTATGTTGTGATTAGTGTTTATGGATGGATGTTGTGGTCACAAGGAAAAAATAGTTCTAAAAATGAAATGCCTGTTGTTGGATTGAATAAGAAACAGTTTGTTTCACTTTTTATTGCTAGTATTATTATTTATTTAATAATATCTTATGTATTAGTGAATTTTACAGATGGAAACATACCGTATTGGGACGCATTTACAACAGCATTGAGTATTGTTGCCACGTGGATGTTAGCTAAAAAAATCATCGAGCAGTGGTTGGTATGGGTTATTGTTAATGGTATTTCTTTAGTATTGTATATCTATAAGGGATTGTATCCTACTTCGGTTTTGTATTTCTTTTATATGGCACTTTCTGTTGTTGGGTATATGCAATGGAGAAAAGATATGATTTTAGAGTCTTCCAAAGTATATGCCAGTAATTAATTTGTAGGTGAGTTTATTGATGAATAAAAAGGCAGTGATAGTTGCAAATGGTTTATTTCCTACACATCCAGTAGCGTTGAATCAATTGGAAAATGCAGAGTTTATTATTTGTTGTGATGGAGCGGTAAATAAATTAGAAAAAACCACTTTTCTACCCAATGCAATTGTTGGAGATTTGGATTCTCTTAAAGAAGACTTAAAACATAAATATCGAGAGATTTTATTTCATTTTTCAGATCAGGAAACTAATGATTTAACTAAGGCTGTTAATTGGTGTACTGATCATTTATTTAATGATGTGATAATTGTTGGAGCAACAGGCCTTCGTGATGACCATATGATTGGCAATATTTTTTTACTTCCTCAGTATGCAAGTATGGTTAATGTAAAAATGTATACCGACCATGGTGTTTTTACTTCAATATCAGAGAATCAAATTTTTAAGAGTTATAAGGGACAGCAAGTATCTTTATTTGCAACAAATCCTCAAATGCACATTTCTACAAAAAAATTAAAATACCCTCTCCAAAAACAAAATCTGCCAATGTTATGGCAAGGAACGCTTAATGAAGCTATAGAAGATAATTTTGAACTTGAAGTTTCGGGTGGTGATCTCTTAGTATATCAAGAATATTAGTGTTCTTCTTTTAAATTATCAAATAAATTGTACGATATCGAACATATGTAAATTAAGTAATGTTCGAATTAGAACAGGTGTATAGTAATGTGGTTTGTTCTAATTGATAGTAAATCAGTAGGTAATGATATTAGGCATGCTGATTGATAAAGTATTGACTCGATCTTTTTGTATAAACTTTAAAAAAAGTAGTAAATGAGTACAATTAAAAACCAACTAATCCTTGCATTCCTTTTAGTGAGTTTTAGTATTACTGCTCAAATGAAACCAATCGAATTTGAGGAGTTTGAATTAGACAATGGCCTGCATGTAATTCTACATCAGGATAATTCCACACCAATTGTTAATATTTCTGTTATGTACAATGTGGGCTCAAAAAATGAGAATCCACAGCTGACAGGTTTTGCACATTTTTTTGAGCATTTAATGTTTGAGGGTTCTGACAATATACCTCGTCATGAGTACAGTAATTATGTTGAGAAAGCTGGAGGAACCTTAAATGCAAATACCAGTTTCGACAGAACTTATTATTATGAAGTACTTCCTTCGAATCAACTGGAGCTTGGTTTGTGGTTAGAATCTGAAAGAATGCTTCATGCAAGAGTAGATTCTATAGGTATTGCCACGCAAAAGAAGGTGGTTATAGAAGAGAAAAAACAAAGAACAGAAAATACGCCGTACGGTGATATTCTTGAGCTCACTTTTGAAAGAGTATATAAAGAGCATCCATACAAATGGGCCATTTTAGGTGATCCTAACCACATTAGAAGTGCAAAAGATCAGGATTTTGTTAATTTTTACAAGACTTTCTATGTTCCTAATAATGCATGTTTGGTTATAGCAGGAGATATTGATAAAGCGGAAGCTAAACAAATGGTAGGCAAATATTTTTCCGATATTCCTAAGGGGACTCATGAAATTCCCCGACCTAATGTTGTTGAAGCACCTCAGCAGACAGAAGTCAGAGATACTGTTTATCGCAATGTTCAAATGCCTCTTATTTTGCAAGCATATAAAATTCCGGCGTTAGGAGATGATGATTATTATGCTGTTGATTTATTAAATAATGTTCTTTCAAAAGGACAGAGCTCTCGTTTGTATAAAGAATTGGTTGATAACCAACAAAAAGCCCTTCAGGTTAGTTCTTTTTCACTGGGCTTACAGCAACCTGGTGTAACATTAGCTTTTGCAATACCAAATGCTGGAGTTGATAATGGAGAACTTGAAAATGCAATGATTTCAGAAGTAAAAAAGCTTCAGGATGAATTGATTAGTGAAAAGGAATTTCAGAAGTTAAAAAATCAAGTAGAAAACGATATGGTTAATAGTAGTAGAAAGTTAGCCTTGGTAGCTGAAAATTTGGCAAGCGATTATACTTATTTTAATGACGCAAGCTTGATTAATAAAGAATTAGATAAATATCTAGCCGTCACTCGTGAGGATATTCAAAGAGTTGCGAAAAAATATTATAATAAAGAAAATAGGGTTGTCTTATATTATCTTCCTAATTCTCAAAAAGCTAACTAAACCATAAACTATAGAAAAATGAAAAGAATTTCATTCGTTATATTATTTATTCTATCTGTAATAACTGGTTTTGCCCAGTTGGATAGAACAAAAGCACCTAAAGCAGTACCTGCAACTAAGTTAAATTTGGGTGATTATACTAAGTTTGAACTTAAAAACGGACTAAAAGTTATTATTGTAGAAAATCATAAATATCCTGTTGTTTCTTATTCACTATCTTTGGATATTGATCCAATTTATGAAGGAGATAAAGCAGGTTACTCAACTATAGCAGGCGATCTGTTAAGAGCAGGTACTTTAACCAAAACTAAGGCTCAAATAGATGAAGAAATTGATTTTATAGGAGCCAGTTTAAATACCTCCAGTAATGGTATTGAGGCGCGTTCATTAAAAAAACATCAAGATAAACTATTAGAGTTAATGACTGATGTTTTATATCACCCTTCATTTCCACAAGAGGAGCTGGATAAGCAAATAAAACAAACGCTATCCGGACTTAAGATTCAAAAAGATGAACCTAGGTCAGTAACTTCGAATATTACATCAGCCTTAATGTTTGGAAAAGAAACAGCTTATGGTGAGATTGTTTCTGAACAAACTATTGAGAACATTAAGCTAGAGGATTGTAAAGCATATTACAATAATTACTTTAAGCCTAATGTATCATACCTGGTAATTGTTGGAGATATTACGCTTAAAGAAGCAAAAAAAACAGTAAAAAAATATTTCGGTAAATGGGAAACAGGTGAAGTGCCAACTCACGATTTTGTTAAACCGACAGCACTGGATAAACCAATATATGCTTTAAGCAATAAAGATGGCGTTCCTCAATCCTATATTTCTATTTCATACCCAATTGACCTTAAGCCTGGTTCTGATGATTATATTAAAGCTAGAGTAATGAATCAGGTTTTTGGTGGCGGCGGATTTAGCTCAAGGTTAATGAAGAATCTAAGAGAGGATAAAGCATGGACTTATGGAGCTTATTCCAGAATGAAGTCTGATGAGTATATGGGATATTTTCGTATGGCATCCAATGTAAGAGGAGCTATAACAGACAGTGCTTTTATAGAAACACAAAAGGAAATGAATCAATTAATTAATGTAGATGTAGAAGAAGAAGATCTCGTATTAATTAAAAATTCTATGGCTGGAAGTTTTGGTCGGTCATTGGAAGATCCTTCTACATTAGCTCGGTTTGCATTGAATATTGATAAGTATGGATTACCCGTTGATTATTACGAAACTTATATGGAACGATTAGAATCTGTATCTGTTAATGATGTAAAAGAAATGGCAAAAAAATACTTAAAACCACAAAATGCCATTTATCTTGCTGTTGGTGATGTAAGTACGATTGAACCATTGATGGAAAAGGTTGCTGGTGATGCTCAAATTACAGAATATGATTACTATGCAAATAAAGTGGTAAGAACCGGTTTGCCAAAAGGTTTAACAGCGCAAAAAGTAATTAAAAATTATATTGATGCATTAGGTGGAGTTGAACATCTTCAGTCGGTTCATGATTTATCGATGAAATGTAATATGTCTATTCAAGGAATGAATTTAGCATTAAATACATATCAAAAAGCACCCAATAAAATTAGTGTTGAAACACTAATGGGTAGTAACATATTAAGTAAACAGGTGTATGATGGTACTAAGGGAACAATGATAATGCAAGGTCAGAAAAAAGAACTTGAGGGTGATATGCTGAAGGCAATGGAGTTGCAGGCCGTTATTTTTCCTGAATTACAATACGAAGAACTTGGTTATAGTCTTGAACTAACCGGTAAGGATAAATTAGAGGGAAAAGATGTTTATAAAATGATTATTACAGATCCTGTACATAAAGAAAAAACGGTTTACTTCGACGTAGAAACCGGATTTAAAGTAAAAGAAATTGAAAATCTTCCTCAAGATCAGGGAATAAGTGTAACTATGTATTCTGATTATAAAGATGTTGATGGAGTTAAATTTCCAATGATTATGACACAAGCCGTAGGGCCACAGTCTTTCGATATTAGTGTTAATGAGGTATACGTTAATAAAGGGATTCAAGATGATGTTTTTGCTAACTAAATCTTTGAACATGTGAATATTATGGTGTAATATATTATTATTCAAAAAATATTAAGGTTGATCTGTTTCCAGGTCAACCTTTTTTGTTTGTTTATGTTATTTATTAAAACGTTAATCAATAAAGAGTGAGGTTATGAGGAAATTATTTTTATTAATCGTTGTATCTATATTTGTATTTAATGGTATAAAGGCAGATTCAGATAAAGTATTTTTCATGACAAGTGCTGAAATAAACATTAATCAGGCTGGTTATGATATTGGATTCTCAATAAGCGATAAAAATGCTATAAACTTGTACACTGCAACAACAATTGATAATAAAATAAGAATAAAGCCTTCGAATAAAACGGAATTATATAATACCTATCAAGATATAGGAGTGCAACATGTTTTGTTTTACGTTCATGGTTATGGTAAAGAGATTGAAGATGTATATCAACGGGCTCTACTAATTCAAGAGCTTTATGATGTAAAAGTGGTGTTTTTCTTCTGGCCTTATAAGACCCTAAAAGGAAAACAATCTAATTTATTTCAATCTCAAGCAAAAATTCATCAAAGCCTATCCATATTTGAAAGTTATATAGCCTTAGCTGAAGAAATGAAAGAAAGTAATCATCAAATGCAGATTTCACTAATGGCTCATAGTTTAGGTAATTATTTTCTAAAGCTTTATGCTATAGAAGGAATGGAAGATCAGGTGGTGATTTTTGATAATCTTGTTTTAAATAGTGCCGCAGTTAATGATCGGAAACATGGTGAGTGGTTATCTAAGTTAAAATTTCAAAAACGTACATATGTACTGTATAACAATCATGATTTTTTATTAAAAGGTCTTCAGGTTTTTACCAGAGCAAAACGTCAGTTAGGAACTAAAACCAAGCGATTTAAAATCCCATCAGTCACTTATATTGATCTTTCTGAAATAATAGGATTTAGGCGTCCGGTTCGCGATACACATTCTTATTTCACAGGGGAAATAGTACAGGAAGTTCATCAGGTAAAGGATATGTATAATATAATATTAAGAGGTGATGAATTTGGGAAATCTAATTTTATAGCGCTTGATAATTAGATAGATAAGGAGCTTTAGAATTTTGTTTAAAATTATTCTAAATAAACTTTACCGTTAGGTTTCTTTTTAATAAGTATTTATATGTAGTAAGAATTTGTTTTCTTTGCATCTTGATAAAATAACCTAGTGTGTAATAGTTTAAAATATGATTAACCTGAGTGTTGAGAAAGACTTAACAATTGAAGTTGTTGAGGAAATCCTATTTGGGAATCAAGAAATTAAAATTGATTCTGATACCAAACAAAAAGTAAAAGAGAGCTATGAGTTTTTAGGAAAATTTGCTAAAAACAAAGTAATCTACGGAATTAATACTGGTCTTGGCCCTATGGCACAATATCGTATTGAAGACGATAAGCTTGTTGATTTACAATATAATTTAATTCGCAGCCACTCTGCCGGAGCTGGTCAAAAAATTCCTGATGTATACGCAAAAGCCTCTATGTTAGTTCGTATGAGAGCAATTATGCAAGGTTATTCAGGTATACATCCTTCTTGTTTAGAACTATTAGAAACCCTTATTAATTCAAAGGTATATCCTTTTATTCCAGAACATGGAGGAGTGGGAGCTAGTGGTGATTTGGTTCAGTTAGCTCATCTTGCCTTGGTTTTGATAGGCGAAGGTCATGTAACTTATAAAGGTGAATTTAGATTAACCAAAGAGGTTTACAAAGAATTAGGAATAGAGCCAATAGAAGTAAAGCTTCGTGAAGGACTTTCTCTTATTAATGGAACTTCTGTAATGACTGGAGTGGGCTTGGTTAATGTAATCAAAGCAAAACAGTTAATGAACTGGTCATTAATAGCATCTGTTATGATGAATGAGATAGTGATGTCTTTTGATGATCATTTTTCAGTAATCTTAAATTCAGTTAAAAAACACGAAGGGCAACAAAAAATTGCAGCAGGAATGCGAATGTTACTTAAAGATAGTAACTTAATTGCTCGTCGCGAAGAACATTTCTTTTCAGGAGAGGTTGATGAGCGTATATTTAAGCGTAAGGTACAAGAGTATTACTCATTACGTTGTGTTCCTCAAATTTTAGGTCCTGTTTATGAGGCTGTTGAGTCTGCTCAAAAAGTTGTAGTAAATGAGGCGAATTCAGTAAGTGATAATCCAATTGTAGATGTTGAAAATAAAAATGTTTACCATGGAGGTAATTTCCATGGTGACTATATTTCAATTGAAATGGATAAATTGAAACTTGCTGTTACACGTATGTCGATGCTTTCAGAACGTCAAACCGCATTTCTTTTTAATAGCAAAATTAATGAAATTCTTCCTCCTTTTGTAAACTTAGGTACCCTAGGTCTTAATTTAGGATTACAAGGAATGCAGTTTACAGCAACATCTACTGCAGCAGAAAATCAAATGCTATCGAACTCAATGTATGTTCATAGTATCACAACAAATAATGACAATCAGGATATTGTTAGTATGGGAACAAATAGTGCATTAATTACAAAGCGTGTGATTGATAATGCATATCAGGTACAAGCAATTGAAATGATGGCGTTGTTACAAGCTGTTGATTATCTTCAGGTTTCATCAAGGTTGTCTTCTTCAACAAGAAAGGTATATGATAAACTTCGTGCTATTTTCCCTATTTATATTGAGGATAGACCATTATATGAAGATTTAGCTAAAGTTGTAGATTATCTTTTTAATAATAATGTAGAAATACCACAAGAATAAAATTGTTTTTTGACTTGTAGGTCTTATTTTCGTGCAATTAACTCGTTGAAATTTATGAAATACGCATTAGTTACAGGAGGATCAAGAGGAATTGGAAGAGCTATTTCTATGCAATTAGCTCAACAAGGATTCTATGTTCTTATTAATTATAGATCGGCTCACGAAGAAGCTGAGAAAGTAAAGGCAGAAATAGAAGGAGCAGGGGGGACGGCTGAGTTATTGCCTTTTGATGTCTCGGATTCTAAAAAAGTTGAGGATGTTCTTGGTGGTTGGATGAAATCGAATGATCAAAGCATTGATGTTTTAGTTAATAATGCAGGTATTACAAGCGATAATCTGATGGTTTTTATGACCGATGATGAATGGAATAAAGTAATATCAACAAACCAAAATAGCTTTTTCTTTGTTACTCGTCAGGTACTTGAAGGTATGGTAGTTAACAAATGGGGAAGAGTGATTAATATTGTATCACTTTCTGGCCAAAAAGGTCATCCGGGACAGGTTAACTATTCAGCATCGAAAGGAGCTGTAATGGCAGCTACTAAATCTCTGTCTATGGAGGTTGGCAAAAAGAAAGTGACTGTGAATTGTGTTGCTCCGGGCTTTATTAAAACGGAGATGACTGAGGATATTAACGAAAAAGAATGGAAGCGTCATATCCCATTAAATAGGTTTGGTAAAGCAGAAGAAGTAGCCAATGTAGTGTGCTTTTTGGCTTCGGATGGAGCATCGTATATTACCGGTGAAACAATTGCTGTAAATGGTGGAATGTATAGCTAAAGAGACTTTTAAAAATGGAAAGAAGAGTTGTTATTTCCGGTATGGGCATTTATTCTGTATTGGGTAAGAATTTAGAAGAAGTAACTTCGTCGTTATACAATGGAAAGTCAGGGATTGGACTTGATTTAAATCGTAAAGAATTAGGGTTTAGATCAATGTTAACCGGAATTCTTGAACGTCCTAATTTAAAGAAGCTGTTAAACCGTCGTCAGCGTGTGGGAATGCCTGAACAAGCGGAATATGCTTATATGGCTACAATTGAAGCTTTTGAGAATGCCAAAATTGATATGGATTTCCTTGAGAAAAACGAAGTAGGAATTTTATATGGTAATGATAGTTCTGCAATTCCGGTAATAGAGTCGATTGATAGAGTACGGGAAACTAAAGATACTACCCTTTTAGGATCTGGTTCTATTTTTCAAAGTATGAATTCTACCATCTCAATGAACCTTTCGGTAATATTTAAACTTAAAGGAATAAACTTTACTGTAAGTGGTGCATGTGCAAGTAGTTCGCATGCAGTAGGATTGGCTTATTTTCTAATTAAGCATGGTTATCAGGATATCATTTTATGTGGAGGAGGTCAGGAAATAAATCCTGAATCAATGGGGAGTTTTGATGGCTTATCAGCATTTTCAGTTCGTCACGATGCGCCTAAAAAAGCATCAAGACCGTTTGATAGAGATAGAGATGGTTTAATTCCAAGTGGAGGCGGTGCATCTTTAGTTGTGGAGAGTTTAGAGTCTGCTCTAAAGCGAGGAGCTGATATCGTTGCTGAAGTAAAAGGATACGGATTTTCTTCAAATGGAGAACACATTTCAGTTCCCAATGAAACTGGTCCTACTGAATCACTAAAGCGTTGCTTAAAAGATGCCAACATGGCAGCTAAAGATATTGATTATGTAAATGCACATGCTACTTCAACTCCTGTGGGAGATAAAATGGAAGCAACAGCATTAAATACAGTGTTTGGAGAAAGTAAAACACCAATAAGTTCAACTAAATCAATGACCGGGCACGAAATGTGGATGGGTGGTGGTAGTGAGTTAATATATAGCTCAATTATGATGCACAAATCATTTATGGCACCTAATATTAATTTTGAGAATCCGGATGAGGTTTCTGCTAAGTTGAATATTGTTAACAAAACAACTGAAAAAGAAATAAATACCATACTTTCAAATTCATTCGGATTTGGAGGTACAAATTCAACAATCATATTATCAAAATATAGTAAATAGGGAAAAATGGAAAGAAGCAAGATTAAAGATATCGTTGTAGAGTTCTTAGTAGATGAGTTTGAAATTGATGAAGATGTGATAAATGATGAAGCGCATCTAATTGACGATCTTGGTTTGGAAAGTCTTGATTTTGTGGATATAGTTGTGATTATTGAAAAAGAATTCGGATTTAAAGTGAAGCGAGAAGAGATGAAGGATATCCGTGTTTTAAATGATTTGTACAATTATATTGAAAAAAATATATAATGAGTAAATGGACGGGTAAGTCAAAAGGATCTCCTTTAGGTTATCGAATATTTATAGCTTTAATAAAAGTGGATGTTCGTTTAGCTTATTTTTTACTTAAACCCGTTTCGTTTTTTTATTTAATCTTTTCAAATAAAAAGTCCATCACATATTTCTATAAAGAGAGATTGAAGTATGGAACACTAAAAACATTAGTGAGTATTTATAAAAACTATGTGTTTTTAGGTAAAGTTTTAATTGATAAGATTGCCATTCTTTCTGGACAAAAGGACCAGTATACCTTTAATTTTGATGGAGAGGAATATCTGCATCAAATGGTTGAGGATAAAAAAGGTGGATTGTTGCTAGGTGCTCATATGGGTAACTGGGAAGTAGCAGGAGAACTGTTAGAGAGAGTGGATTCAGTAATAAATATTTTAATGGTAGAAGCTGAACATCAAAAATTAAAAGATGTTTTAAAAGAAGCCATTGGAGATAAAAAAGTTAATATTATCCCGATAAAGGATGATATGTCACATATTTTTAGTGTTATTGAGGCCTTTAAAAATAAAGAATTGGTTGCCATGCATGGTGATCGGTTTGTAGAAGGAAATCAAACCATACAAATACCTTTTTTAGGTGAAATGGCTCAGTTTCCAATAGGTCCCATGGTGTTGGCAAGTAAATATTCAATTCCAGTAACCTTTGTTTTTAGTGTAAAGGAAACAAATAAGCACTATCATTTCTTTGCCACAGAAGGTAAAGTATATCCTAAGGAACGGAAGCCGGCCTTAAGAGATGAGTCAATAAAAGTAATGTTAACCGATTATGTAAATCAGTTGCAGTCTAAGGTTGAAAAATACCCATTGCAATGGTTTAATTATCACCCATTTTGGGAAAACGAAAAAAATTAATCCTAATGTCTGTTACCTACGGAAAAGATAACAAAACTGCCCTTCAGGCAAAGTTCGATGCTCAAAAGATAGCATTCGCACCTATCATGTTTCAAGCAGCACTTTCTTTACGAAATCTTGGAATTCTTGAATTAATTAAGAAAAAAAGAAATGGAATTACCATTGAAGATATCGCTTCTGAACTTAAGCTTTCTGTTTATGGAGTTAAAGTTTTATTAGAAGCGGGTTTAAGTCTTGAGTTGGTAACTGTAGAGGAAGATTTGTATAAAATCACTAAAACAGGATGGTATATTCAGTGTGATGATTTAACCAGAGTAAATATGGATTTTACTCAGGATGTAAATTATGAAGGTGTTTTTACGCTTGAAGATTCCATTAAAGAAGGTAAACCTACCGGACTAAAGGTATTTGGAGAATGGCCAACCGTTTACGAAGGATTAGCGCATTTGCCTGAAAAAGCAAAGGAAAGTTGGTTTGCTTTTGATCATTACTATTCAGACTATGCATTTCCTGAAATTATGCCAGTGGTATTTAAAAATAATCCAAAGCAGATTTTAGATGTTGGTGGAAATACAGGTAAGTTTTCTATTCAATGTGCTAAATATAATGAGGATGTAAAAGTTACAATCCTTGATCTTCCAGGTCAGTTAAATGTTGCCTATAAAAATATTGAAGAAAATGGATTTAGCGATAGAGTTAATGGACATCCAATTAACTTGCTGGATCATTCAAATCCATTTCCTAAAGGTGCTGATATCATTTGGATGAGCCAATTTTTAGATTGTTTCTCTCAGGAAGATATTCTTCAGCTTTTAACAAGATCATATAATGCCTTAGATGAGAATGGTAGAGTATATATTCTTGAAACATATTGGGATGATCAGGAGTTTGAAGCCTCTACTTATAGTTTGCATGCTACTTCATTATACTTTACTAATATTGCAAATGGTTGTAGCCAGATGTATCATACTGAAGATATGTTGAATTTGGTTGATAAAGCAGGACTTGAAGTAGAGGAGACTGTTCAGAATATTGGTGTTAGTCATACTTTATTGATTTGTAAAAAGAAGTAATTCAGATAAGAATTTAAATCCAGATAATATGCAGTGGACCATTGAAGAATTAATACCTCAGCGACCTCCTTTTGTATTTGTAGATAATGTGATTTATTTTTCAGAGGAAGAAGTAAAAACTACCTTTGAAATTAAAGAAGGAGCGACTTTGGTATGTGATGGTTGCATTCAAGAGGCTGGATTAATAGAAAATATTGCTCAATCAGCAGCAGCTCTTGAAGGGTGTAATGCAAAGAGTAATAATTGCGATGTTAAAGTAGGATTTATTGGCTCTGTTAAAAAGTTAGAGATTATTAGGACGCCAAAGGTAGGAGAGATATTGGAGACACAGGTTAAAATTTTAACCAATGCCATGGGTGTAAATGTGGCTGAAGGAATTGTGAATTCTACTGAAGGAATTGTAGCAAAGTGTGTGCTTAATATTTTTTTAAAAGAAGATTAAAGATGTTTTCATAGTGAAGAATATATAAAACCATCTTTAATTGACTTGAAACCTAAAATTTTAGATTATGAAAAAGATTTTTTTAATTGGTTTAATTTGTGCTTTGTATATAAATATTCAGGCACAGCAAACAAGTGATCTTTTTAACGACAATGAATACCAATATGTTTGGTTTGGCGTTGACTACTCTAATGTAAAGCTAATAGGCGATTTTTATGCTGTTAATATGGGTGATAAAGATCCCATTCAGTTTATTAAGGATAATTATTTTAAAGCGTGGAATGATCTTATAAGAAACGAAAGAAGAAAATTTAGTGTAGAAAATATGCTAAAGAAATCGGAAGTTACTTATGATATCAAGATGATGGAAGAGCATAATAAGAATGGAGTGTATGATAATTTAGAGGCACTTAAAGGCGAGAATTTGTCAGAAGAAACACTTACCAATTTAATTGCCAATTATAACCTTAAATATGAAAGCGGAATTGGAGTTGTTATCATTGCTGAATATCTTGATAAATCTATGGTAGAGGCCTCCTATGTACTGGAAATTTTTAATATTGCAACCAGAGAAAAATTAATAGAAGAGAGATTTGTAACAAAACCTGCAGGTTTTGGTGTAAGAAATTATTGGGCTGGATCATTATATTATATTTTTAAAATGGTGTCAGCTAAAAGATATAAAGCCTGGAAAAAAGAATATAAATAATAGTGAAAGAATTAGTCAATATAACTAAGGTTAAGGTACGTTTTAGTGAAGTAGATTCTATGCATATTGTTTGGCATGGGAACTACGTTAAATTTCTTGAAGATGGTAGAGAGGCTTTTGGATCAGAATATGGTTTAGGCTATTACGATGTTTATGAAGAGGGATTTATGACACCTATTGTTAAGGTGGATATTGACTATAAAAATCAGGTTAGATATGGTGAAGAACTAGAAGTGAAAACCATATTTGAAAGTGTTGATGCAGCTAAAATTTGTTTCAGATATGAAATATCAAAAGTGTCTGATCGTGTTGTAGTTGCTAAAGGAAAAACCATTCAGGTGTTTTTAGATACGGAGGGTGAGTTACAATTAACCAACCCTCCTTTTTATGTGTCCTGGAAAGAAAAATGGGGATTGGTATAAATGATTGTATTTGGAGCAAATAATATTATTTCGCCTTTAGGTTGGACCAGCGAGGAAAACTTTAAGAATGTTGTTTCCGGGAAGACTGGGATATCCATTCAAGAAAATGTTGAATTGTCTGATGTTCCGTTTCCTGTTGCATTAATAAAAGAGAGTGAAATAAAGGAACGATTGGATAATTATCCGGATATAAAAGATTATTCCCGATTAGAACAATTAACCATTTTGTCTCTAAAGCAAATAATAGAGGAGGTTGATGTTAGGGATACTAAAACAGGTTTTGTATTTAGTACTACAAAAGGGAATATAGATTTTCTAAAAAAAGACCAACCTGAAGAGAATTTAAACTTGGGGAGTGCAGCTCAGAATATTTCGAATTATTTTGGTTTTGTAAACGCGCCTCATGTTATTTCAAATGCTTGTATTTCAGGCTTAGCTTCAATAGTATTTGCAAAGAGGATGATTACCTCTGGCATTTATGATAATGTGGTATTATTGGGAGCTGATATATTATCAAAATTTATTGTGTCAGGATTTCAATCTTTTCAATCGTTAAGTTCTGAACCATGTAAACCATTTGATGCTAATCGTGATGGGTTATCATTAGGTGAAGCTATTGGATCTGTTATTCTATCAAAAAAAGAAGAGCTTAATTTACCCGGAGAAATTGAAGTGGTAAATGGAGCTATCAGTAATGATGCAAACCATATTTCCGGACCATCAAGAACTGGCGAGGGACTTTATAGAGCCATTATTCAGGCTACAGGTAATCAATCAAATATTGATGTCATATCTGCTCATGGAACAGCAACTCCATATAATGATGATATGGAATCACATGCCATCAGTAGAAGTGGACTTTCAGAAGTGCCTGTAAGTGGACTAAAAGGATATTTTGGGCATACTTTAGGAGCCGCAGGTATTATTGAGTCAATAATATCTACAATGGCTTTAAAAGATAATACAATTATTGCCACCAAGGGAATCCAACAACAAGGGGTTGTACAACCCATCACTGTTGCCAAGGAGAATATATCTACTCCAACAAAAGAATTATTAAAATTAATGTCGGGCTTTGGCGGATGTAATGCTGCCGTTTACTTTAAGAAACATGAGTAAGATTATTAAAGAACTGGTAATAGAACAAGGTTCTGTTCAGTTAAATGGCGCGTCGTTTTTTAAGGGTGAATCAACTGAAATAGGTTCATTTCTAAAATCTTTATATAAGCATCTTAATCTTAAATATGGTAAATATTTTAAGATGGATTTGCTAAGTAAGTTAGGTTTTTTATCAGCAGAAATTCTGTTGGATGGTGTTGAAGGAATTAAGTCTGAAACTGATGAAGTTGCCATCGTGTTGGCTAATAAATCATCATCATTAAATACAGATGCTAATTACCAAAAGAGTATATCAGAAATACCAAGTCCTGCGGTTTTTGTTTATACACTACCTAATATTGTAATTGGAGAAATTAGTATCCGCCATAAGTTGTATGGTGAGCACATGTTCTTTGTTCAGCAAGAATATAAAAAGGAAGAATTACTAAAATATACCGAGAGCTTGTTTAATGAAACCAATACAAAATTTGCAATTGTTGGTTGGCTTGAAGTAAATATGAATAATGAATATAACGCACAACTGATGTTGTGTTCTAAATAATTTTGTAAAAATTTGAACCATGAGTGAATTAAAAGAAGAGCTAAAAGCAAAATTAATAGAGCAATTAAACTTAGAAGATTTTGAAGTATCTGATATTGATGATAATGATCCTTTATTTGATGATGAAGGTTTAGCTTTAGATTCAATTGATGCTTTAGAGATTATTGTTTTGCTTGAGAAAGAATATGGTATTAAACTTGATGATCCTAAAAAAGGAAAAGATATTATGTTATCAATTCAAACTCTTGCTGATTTCATTGAAAAAAACAGAAAGTAATTTTTGAGGGAAATACGAATAATCTATGTCTAAAGGTATTGTAGTAACCGGTTTTGGAGTAATATGTTCCATTGGAACAAATGCTCAGGAATGTTTGGATTCTTTAATGGACAAACGTTGCGGGATTGATAATATTAAATATTTAAAAACGGTTCACAAAGATTCTTTTAAATTGGGCGAAGTTAAAATGAGTAATCAGGAATTGGCTGATAAACTTAATTTACCTTCATCAGATCAATATAGTCGTACTGCATTATTGGCTATGGTGGCTGCTCAAGAAGCAATCAATATGGCTAACAAGCAAAATGGTACCAAAGAAAAAACTGGTGTTGTTTCTTCTACCACTGTTGGAGGAATGGATATTACTGAGCAGAAATATTTAAAAGAAACAAAGGATTATTCGTATTTATACACTCATTCTTGTGGCGATTCCACAAAAAAAGTTGCTGAGTTTGTTAATGCAACAAGTTATTACACCACATTAAATACAGCTTGTTCGTCAGGAACCAATGCATTGATTCATGGAGTACGACTGTTAAAACATGGTATTCTGGATAGAGTTATTGTTGGAGGCGTAGATGCATTAACCATGTTTACATTAAATGGTTTTAATTCTTTAAAGATCCTGGATACAGATTATTGTAAACCATTTGATGCAGATCGTAAAGGATTAAATTTGGCTGAGGGCGCCGGTTTTGTTGTCTTAGAAAAAGAAACAGAAGCTACCAGGGCATTATGTAGGGTGAGTGGATATGCGAACGCAAACGATGCATATCATCAAACTGCTTCTTCGCCTGATGGTAAAGGTGCTTATCTTTCTATGGTAGAGGCCTTGGAAATGAGTGGTTTAAAGAATGGTGATATTGATTATATCAACGTTCATGGTACAGGAACCGATAATAATGATTTTTCGGAAGGAACAGCAATGAATCGTGTTTTTGGTAAGGGAAATGTACCTCCTTTTTCATCCACAAAATCATTTACAGGACATACATTAGCAGGTGCTGCAGGTATTGAATCTGTTTTTTCAGTTTTGGCTATTGTAAATAATGTAATGTATCCAAATCTCAACTTTAACACACCTATTGAAGAACTTGATTTAGTTCCGTTAACAGATGTGGTAAGAGATGTGGAAGTAAGAAATGTATTATCAAATTCGTTTGGGTTTGGAGGTAATAACTCAACTGTGATTTTTTCTGAATAGTTATGGATATTTATATAAAATCATCGGATTCTATTAGTGCGCAATTGAGTTTTGAAAGTGGAATTCCATCAACTTTCGAAACAACAGATGCTCCTTTTTACAATTGCATTAAACCAGAGTATAAAAAGTACATCAGCCCAAAATTATTGCGACGAATGAGTCCCATCATCCGCAATGGAGTTGCATGTAGTTTATCGGTATTAAAAAAGGCCAATTTAGTAAAGCCTGATGCTATTATTGTAGGAACAGCCTTGGGGTGTTTAAGAGATACCACAAGCTTTTTAACTCAGTTAATAGAAGAAAACGAAGCGTTACCCAATCCTACCTATTTTATTCAATCTACTCATAACACAATAGCTGGTCAAATTGCACTGTTGTTATCGTGTCACAACTACAATTTTACCTTTTCACAAATGCACAATTCATTTGAAACTTCGTTATTAGATGCTCAAATGTTATTGTTGGATGAAAAAGCTAAAAATGTATTGGTTGGAGGTGTTGATGAAATGTCGGAAAATACATATAATCTAATTAAAAATTTAGATTGTTATAAAAACACAAAGCCTGGTGAAGGTGCTGGTTTTTTTATCTTAAGTACAGATAAGTCTCCTGTGAAATTTGAAGGGGTTAGGATTGTCAATAGCACCGAAATAGATTTTGAAAAGGAATTGGGAAATTTATCCATTACTCCTGAAGAAATTGATATAGTTATTGGAGGAGATAATTTTGCTGATGATAAAGCATATTCTTCTTTTCAAAAAGTTTTTGAAGAAAAAACATATTTATGGTATAAACCTTTTATTGGTGAATTTGGAACAGCATCTTCAATTGCTCTGTGGATGGCATCTAAGGTATTGGAAGATAAGCAGGTTCCTGACTGTTGGAGAAAAAATGGAGTTAAACCCAAAAGCTTTTCAAACATTTTAGTTTATAATAGCGTAGGAAAGGAACATAGTTTGATGTTATTATCAGCTAAATAAAGTAGATAAGAAAAGAACATGTAAATTTGATTATCCAAATTTACACACAGAAGGATATTCCAATTTATTTGAGAGTTCCATCTGGTAATTAAAAGCACATTTAGGCATATGAAATTCCGGGTTCTCATATTCATATATATAGGTGTTGTATTAGGCATTTTTTTTGTTAATGTTGAGCACCAAACAAAAGTGATTTGGGCTATTGGTATAACTGTATTTTTTAGTGGAATCATAGCTTTAGGAGTTTCTGTGATGCGATTGAACTTTTTTGTACAATCAGTATCAAGTATTTATACTAAAAATAAAGAAATAGCCTTAACCTTTGACGATGGCCTTGATGGTGAGCAAACTCCAAAAATATTGGATCTATTAAAAGAATTTAATGCTAAGGCTACATTTTTTTGTATTGGAAATAAAGTTAAGGGAAACGAAGGGTTGATACAAAGGATGGTAGAAGAAGGGCATTCCATAGGAAATCATACTTTTGAACATGCTAACTCATTTCCCTGGTGGAGTGTAAAAAAAATTAAGGAATCCATTGCCCAATGTGATCATGCATTAATGAAAGGAGGGCTTGGTGAAGTAAATATGTTTCGACCACCTTTTGGTGTAACCAACAATTTAATTGCTACAGCCATTAAGCAGAGTAATAAAAAATGTGTGGGTTGGAGTATCAGAACCAAGGATACTTGTAGAACAGTTGATGAAGTTGTAAATAAAGTAAAAAAGGATCTTAAACCAGGAGCTATCATTCTGTTACATGATACTAATCCGAATATATTAGAAGAGCTCAGGGAAATTCTGGTTTATTGCCGACAAGAAGAATTTAAACCGATAGCATTAAGTTGATTAATTGATAATGAATATATAATATCATGTTAAAGAAATTTGTTTTAGGATTATTCGTGTTGTTTATTACAGGACTTGTTTCTGCTCAGGAAGATGGAGCTTCAATAAGCGTGGATGAGTTGCAGAAGGTAATGAAAGAAAAAACAGCAGGGGTAAATACAATTAGTTGTGATTTCATTCAGGATAAACATATGGAATATCTTGAAACGATCATTACTTCCAAAGGAAAATTAGTTTTTGATAAGAAGAATCGTTTACGTTGGGAATATAAAGAGCCATTTGAGTATTTAATAACAATTAATAATGGGCAATTTACCATTAGTACTGATGGGGAAACCAATAATTACGATATAGAATCTAATCAGATGTTTTCAAAAATTAGTGAGTTAATTATCAGTTCTGTAAATGGAACTATTTTTACCGATTCAAATTTTGATGTAAAAGCATTTGATGGGGAAACTCAATATATTATTTATTTAGAACCTAATATAGAAGAGTTAAAGGAGGTTTTAAATAAAATTAAAATGCAGATAGATAAAAAAGACTTCTCGGTGGATAAAGTCACGATGTATGAGATGGATGATAACTATACGGAGATTAGTTTTATAAATAAAAAGTTCAATGAGAATTTACCTGATCATATTTTTACTGCTAAGTAATTTATGCTTTTCTTCGTGTTCATCGGCTAAAGATTTTACTACTGACGCAAAAGAAATTCAACAACCATTAACCGGCGGTAATAAAACAGCTTTATATAAAGCTAAGATGAAAGTGTTTGGAAACTTCTTTTCCGGATTGGTTCTTTTTAAATACAATAAGGAAAATAATGATTACAATATAGTTTTACTAACTGAAGTAGGATTAACTTTGTGCGAGTTTTATTGTGAAAATAATCAAATAGAAGTTAGAAAAGCAAGTAGTTTATTTCAGAGTAAGATGGCTCAAAAAACGCTTGCTGAAGATTTTGGATATTTGATTTACGAAATTGGTAAAATAAAGGAAGTTTCTGAAGGGATATATAAGAATTCAGATAAAGTAAAATATTCTCTTGGCAAAGAAGACCAAGTAAGTAAGATAAGAAAAAGAAGGTTAATCAATGGGATTATTATTGACCTTGACAATTATAAAAATGGTGTCCCTTCAAATATTAAATTTAAACACCGAGGGATTAAGTTTAATATGGAGTTATCCCTTTTAAAAGTAAGCTAATATGTTATTGAATGATTTTTTTACATATAAAGTAGTTGATAAAGAGGAAGGTAAGTGGAGCTGTCAGATTGATTTTAATGCTGAACATGAAATCTATAAAGGTCATTTTCCAGGATTGCCGATTACGCCAGGAGTATGTCAGGTTCAGATTGTTCAGGAAGTTATTAGTGATCTATTGAAAAGCAATTATCGATTAAAGGGAGCAAGAGATATCAAGTTTTTGAATTTTATTGATCCTCAAAAAACTTCATCTTTATCTTTGGAACTAGCTGTGAAACAAAAAGATGAGGATGGTATTTCTGTAACTGCTTTAATGGTAAATGAGGGTGTTAACTTTTTTAAAATGAGGTCTACTTTTGAGAAGTAATCATGAATGGAGAGGTGAAAAATATCAATTGGACAGAGGAGTTTGATATTCTTAAATGTTGTGTTATTATTCCTACATATAATAATGAACAAACATTAGCTGGAGTAATTGAAGATGTAAAAGGCTATACATCTAATGTTATTGTTGTTAATGATGGTAGTACTGATTCAACAAATCATATAATAGAAAAAACTGAAAGTGTTCATGTTGTAAGTTATCCTAATAATAAAGGAAAGGGTTATGCTATACGTCAGGGTTTTAAAAAAGCACTTAAACTAGGATTTCATTATGCCATAACTTTGGATTCAGATGGACAGCATTACGCTAAAGATCTTCCGGTTTTTATTTCAAATCTTAAAGAAAATACCAATAGCTTATTAATTGGCTCCCGGTTTATGGAGGGAAAAGACCAACCTAAATCAAGTGGATTTGCCAATAAATTCTCCAACTTCTGGTTTCAGGTTGAAACAGGGATTAGCTTACCAGATACTCAATCTGGTTATCGTTTATATCCTATCGAAGCCATGGAGAAAAAGAAATGGTTTTGTAATAAATATGAATTTGAAATTGAGGTAATCGTAAGAGCTGCGTGGAAAGGTATTGATGTAAATTGTGTTCCGATTGATGTTTACTATCCAAGTCAGGAAGAAAGGGTAACTCATTTCAGACCTTTCAAAGACTTTTTTAGAATTAGTGTTTTAAACACCATATTGGTATTACTGGCTTTTTTAATCTATCGCCCTAAAATGATTTTTAGAGAGTTTAAGGGAAAAAGCTTAAAAGAAATTTACAATACACATGTTCGAAACTCAAATGAAACCAAAGGTAAAATTGCTGCAGCTATAGGTTTTGGTGTATTTATGGGGATTTTTCCGGTTTGGGGATATCAATTGTTATTAGGTTTTTTATTGGCACATTGGCTTAAACTTAACAAAGCCATATTTTTTATTGCTGCAAATATTAGTTTACCTCCAATGATTCCTTTTATACTGTATTTAAGTTATGTAACAGGGAGTTTTTTAATGGGTCAGGGTAGTTGGCATGTGGATACCGATTTGAATATTGAATCCATATCATTAAATATAAGGCAGTACATATATGGTGCGGTTGGATTATCAATCATAATGGGAGGATTGTTTTATTCAATATCCTATTTAGTTCTTTCACTTTTTAAATCGTCGAACAGGCAAAATGCATAAGTTCTTTTCACTGATATATTCGGGGTTGGCAGGTAAAAGTAGATGGATGATTTCATCTATTTTGATTTTAATGGGTGTTCTAACCTATTTTATATATCAGGTAAAGTTTGAGGAAGATATAACTTCTTTAATTCCTATGGATGATAGGATTTCTGAAATGAGCCAGACTTTTGCCAATTCAAAGTTTGCTGATCAAATAATATTTACAGTTTCATTAAAGGATACAAGTAGTATTAATGAAAAGAAATTAATTCATGTCATTGATTCGCTAAGTAAATACTTATCGCAAGATACAGCTTTGGTAAAAGAAGTTCGCAATATTGTGGATGGAGCGGCTACTGCAAAAGTTTATAATTTCTTCTATCATAATCTTCCGATTTATATGACGGAAGCAGATTATGCTTATTTAGATACAATCGTTACTTCAGGGCATTTAAATGCCTTAATGAAAAAAAATTATAGAAGCATTATCTCCCCAACAGGATTAGGTACAAGTAAATATATTTTAAAAGATCCATTAAGTCTGGTTCCCAGATTTTTAAAGAAGCTAGAATCTTTCCAGTTGGATAAGAATTTCGTTCTTTATAAATCACATATCTTTACTAAAGACAAAAAGCATATTCTGGCATTTTTAGATCCAAAGTATTCTTCTAAAAACACAAAGCAAAACCGACTTTTAATTGAAAAAATAGATCAATATCTTAATTCTTCAATATCAGAGGATATTCATGCAGAGTATTATGGTGGAACTGCCGTTGCTGTTGCCAATGCAAACAGGGTTCAAAAGGATATTATTACAACCATTAGTATTGCAGTTATTCTATTGTTATTACTTTTTGTATTTGTCTTTAAAAACATTAGAGTTCTTGTTTATCTGTTCTTTCCTGTTGTTTTAGGAGTAGGTATTTCTATTGTTTTGTTATCATTTATGTACTCCACTATTTCAGCAATTGCGTTAGGTGTTGGAGCGATTTTAATAGGTATATCCATAGATTTTTCATTACATTATTTTTCACATGTTCGATATGGACATAGTGCTAAAGATATTTTAAAAGATATTTCTGATCCGGTAATAATGAGTAGTCTGACTACGGCAAGTGCCTTTTTGTGCTTAAATGTAGTAAATTCTGAAGCTCTAAATCAGTTGGGATTATTTGCCGGAATGAGTGTAATGGCTTCTTCTATTCTTGTGTTGGTTTTACTTCCTTTATTATTCAAAAAGAAGGCTAAAGTTCAGCAAATACAGCATAATACAATTATAGATAGGTTTGCAGGTTACGAATTCCATAAAAATAAGTATTGGATACTTGGTGTTATTGTTCTCACTGTTATATTCTCATTACTGGGAAGAGGTATCACTTTTGATGCAGACATTGCTAATCTGAATTATCTACCCAAAAAATTAAGTCAGGCCGAGCATAATCTGAAAAGCATTAGTGCAGAAGCAGCAAGTGCTATTTATGTTGTTACCGATGATGCAACCTTTAATGGAGCATTAGAAAAGCTAGAGAAACATTCAGCACTTTTTAAGGATTTAGAAAAAAAGGGTATTGTGGCTTCTTTGAGCACTGTAAATTCTTTATTAGTATCAAAATCAAAGCAAGAAGAAAAGATTCAACAATGGAATCAGTTTTGGGCAAAAAAAGGATTAAATGCTGTTATTGAAACAATAGATGAGGCAGGTGCAAATAATCACTTTAAGTCAGGAGCATTTAAATCATTTTTTAATGTAATTTCCAAACAATATACTACAGTAAGTACCAAAGATATTGATCTGATAAGAAAACTTTTCTTGTCTAATTTAATCAATGAACAGGATTCAAAAGTTTCATTAGTATCTATTTGTAAGGTAGATCAATCCAGGAAAACTGAATTTTTTAAAGCTCTTAAAGGGAAAAACGACTTATTAGTTTTAGATAAACAGTTTTTTACCAATCAGTTTTTTGAAATATTAAAAGATGATTTTAATAAGTTGATAAACTACTCTATGTTGGTTGTATTTTTAATAGTTCTGCTATTTTGGGGACGTTTTGAACTGGCATTGATCACATTTATTCCTATTGTTTTAAGTTGGCAATGGACCATTGGTTTAATGGGTTTATTTAATGTGGAGTTTAATATCTTTAATATTATCATCTGTACTTTTATTTTTGGATTAGGGATTGATTACTCCATATTCGTAATGCAAGGAATGATGAATAATTATAAGTATGGAGGTAGAAGTATTTTACCATATAAAGTTTCTATCATATTAAGTGTTTCAACCACTTTAATTGGTGTTGGCGTATTAATTTTTGCTAAACATCCTGCACTTAAATCAATTGCATTGGTCACTATTTTTGGTATATTTTCAGTAATTATTATCACGTTTACTATTCTGCCATTTTTATTTAATCTGTTAACGCAAACAAAAGGTAAAAGACGTCAGTTCCCAATCATACTTCTTGATATTGTTGTATCCTTTATATCTTTTGCAGTTTTCTTAGCGGGAGTTATCTTCCTGTCAGTATTAGTTATTCTGTTTAAATACACACCTTTTTTTACTGAAGGGAAAAAGAAAATTATACATTATTTGCTGTTCCGGAATTGTAAGTTGGTTGTTGGCATTAACTTCTTATTTAAAAAGGAATATATCGATAAGTATAAACTGAATTTAGATAAACCGGCAGTATTGGTTTGTAATCATCAGTCGCATTTGGACATTGCCTTAATTTTATTGATGAGTCCAAAGATTTTTGTGCTTACAAATGAATGGGTTTGGAAAAACCCCTTTTATGGATTAATCATTCGGTATATTGATTTTTATCCAATATATACGGGGATAG
Organism: uncultured Saccharicrinis sp.; assembly: GCA_963665705.1. Taxonomy (GTDB): domain Bacteria; phylum Bacteroidota; class Bacteroidia; order Bacteroidales; family Marinilabiliaceae; genus Saccharicrinis. The sequence continues at coordinate 5,031,467 of OY762448.1, read as the reverse complement.
AAGATGGCTATGAAAAGATTAAGGCTAAAGTGGATAAAGGTTATTCAGTTCTAATATTTCCGGAAGGTACCCGAACAAAAGATGGTAAAATTCTTAGGTTTCATCAAGGAGCATTTAGTTTGGCCGATTATCTAGGCTTAGATATCTTACCAATACTTTTACATGGTGCTTATAATTGCATGCCGAAAACAGAATTCTTTTTAAGGGCAGGTCATGTAACATTAAAATTTTTTGATAGGATAAAAGTTGAACCTGCAGATATTGAAAAAGGGATTACATATAGACCTCAAGCCAAGAAATTGACTTCTTTTTATCGTGAGCAATATGCTTTAATGAGAGAAGAAAAAGAAACTGTGGACTTCTTTTATCGGAAGCTAATCAATCAATATGTGTTTAAAGGTCCTGTATTAGAATGGTATTTAAGGGTGAAAATTTCGTTGGAAAAGAATTATCGCTTTTATGATGAATTACTTTCTAAAAAAGGTAAAATAATTGATGTAGGATGTGGTTACGGATTTTTATCGAACATGCTTAGTTATACCGGAGAGTGCAGAGAAATAGTGGGGTGGGATTATGATACAGAAAAGATTGCTGTGGCGAAAGAAGTAGCAAAGGATGCTCAACAGGTTTCTTTTGCGGTAAAAGATATTGTAACAGATGAATTTGAGTCTGCTGATGTTTTTGTGTTCAATGATGTTCTACATTACTTTTCAGAAGAGCGACAAATGATCGTATTAAACAAAGCATTTGAGAATCTGAATGCAGGTGGTTCTATAGTAATACGAGATGCTGATACAGAGTTAAAAGAGCGAACTAAATTTACGGCTTTAACAGAGTTTTTCTCTATTAAGTTGCTTGGTTTTAATAAGATGGAATATGAACTTTCGTTCTTTTCATCGAAGAATATAGAACAATTTGCTAAGCAAAATCAACTGCATTTTAAGAAGGTAGACAATGCAAAATATACCTCTAATCTAACATACATATTAACAAAAGCTGAGTAGAGATGGCGAAATATGATATTGTTGTAATAGGTAGTGGATTAGCAGGTTTACAATGTGCTTATCTTTTAAGTAAAGAAGGGTATCATGTTTGCGTGGTGGATCAAAATGATCGTATTGGTGGTATGATGCAGTCCTTTGCACGGGATGGTGTTGTTTTTAATACCGGATTAAATTATACAGAAAGCTTAGGTGAGGGTGAAGTGTTATATCGATATTTTAAGTTGTTTGGCTTAATAGGCAATATCACTTTAAAACAACTTGATATTGATAAATCAGATATTATAACATTAGGTGAAAAAGAATATACCATTCCTCAAGGGCATGATAATTATGTAGAAAAACTAAAATCATATTTTCCTGGGGAAGCTGATGGCATTGTAAAATATATGAACAAACTTTCAGAAGTTTGTAATTCATTTCCTCTGTATAAATTAGAAGATAAATACACTGGCTTTGCTATGGATAGTCCTTATATGGCTATGTCTGCTTCCGGATTCATTAATGAGATGGTTCAGGATCAGGATTTGAGAGGTTTGCTTGCTGGTACAAATATTCTTTATGCAGGACAAAAAGATCTTACTCCTCTTTATACACATTCATTAATTAGTTATTCGTTCATTAAAAGTTCATGGCGTGTACAAGAAGGAGGTAGTGGAATTGCTAATGTTTTAGCAAAAGGAGTGATCAACAATGGAGGAACCGTGGTTCGTAATGCCGAAGTAACCAAATTTAAAGTCAATGATGGCCATATAACCAGATTAGAACTTAAAAATGGCGATGTAGTTGAAGGAAATAGCTATGTGTCAAGCATCCATCCAAAAACTCTTATTCCTCTTGTGGAAGATGGAGGTTTTAAAAAGGTTTTTAAAAAGAGAATTTTATCACTTGAAGATTCAATTGGAATGTTCTCTGTTTATATTGTTCTTAAAAAAGGAACTGTAAAATATCAAAATTATAACCATCATTATTTTAATTCGAATAATGTATGGACTACAGAAGGTAGGCATTGGCCTGAGAATTTTTTATTATATACTCAGCTAAATAAAAAAACGGGTGAATATGCTGATGGCTTGACTATAATTACTTATATGAACTATAAGGAAGTTGAAAAGTGGAGTAATACCAATATTGAAGAAAGAGGTGATGATTACTTGAAATTTAAGAACGAGAGAGCTCAAATTTTAATTGATCAGGCTGAGAAAAAAATTCCAGGTTTACGAAAAAATATAAAATCGTACTATAGCTCAACACCATTAACTTACCGAGATTATACTGGTTCTGCTAATGGTTCAGCCTATGGTTTAATCAAAAACTATAAAAATCCAACCTATTCAATCTTAGTTCCAAAAACCAGATTAAAGAACTTATATTTCACAGGTCAAAATTTAAATATGCATGGCATATTAGGCGTTTCAATAAGTTCAGTGTTAACTTGTTCGAGTTTTCTAGGAGAAGAGTACTTATACAATAAATTAATTAATGTTTAAGGTATGCAAGGCAACCAAACTTTTGACATAGCAATTATAGGTAGTGGACTAGGGGGACTGGCTTGTGGTAGTATTTTAAGTCAGCGAGGTTTAAAGGTTTGTGTTCTTGAACAACATCATCAGATAGGGGGATGCCTGCAAGATTTCTCTCGAAAAGGTGTTCTGTTTGATACTGGTATGCATTATATTGGTAGTTATGATGATGGACAAATCTTGAATACGTTATTCCGATACTTTGATATTTATGATAAAGTAAAGGTGTCAGAATTAGATAAGGAAGGTTTTGATGTACTCAATATTGCAGGTGAAGAGTTTGGATTTCCTCAGGGAGTTACAAATTTTAGAAATAAATTGACAAAGCAGTTTCCCGAAGAAGAAAATGCCATTCTTAATTATTTCAATAAGCTTCAGGAGATTTATGATTCTGTAGATGTAATAAATCTTAGAGATCTACCCACTGATGATTTACCTCAAAAAAAAGGGTTGGATGAAAATGTGTTTGATTTTGTTTCTTCAATAACCTCAAATGTCGATTTACAAAATGTTTTGTGCGGATTAAATTCTTTGTATGCAGGTAAAAAAGAATCTGCGTCTCTGTTTATTCATTCTATTATTACCTTATTCTATTTACAAAGTGCTTATAAGTTAGATGGAGGAGGAGGTCAGATAGCCAGAGCCTTTGAAAAAGTAATATTAGGCAACGGAGGAATTTTAAAAACAAAAGCAAAAGTAAAATTTTTGAACTGTGAAGATGGTGAAGTAAGATCGTTGCAGTTGGAATCTGGTGAAAAAATTAAAGCAACAAAATATATCTCTAATATTGATCCATTAAATACAATGGAAATGTTAGAAGGTGCAAATATCAGAAAGGTTTTTTTGCGGAGGTTAAGAGAACAGGAACAAACGACATCTTGTTTTTCAGTTTATATAAAATTGAAAGAAAAGAGTTTTAAATATTTGAATGCAAATTATTATTATTACGATGATAAAAATGTTTGGGCTTTAGATTCTTATTCTGATGAGAATTGGCCACAAGGATACATGATTTATTCTAATGAGAGTAAGGTTAATAAAGGATTTGCAGAGAGCATTACGATTATTTCTCCAATGAATTTTGAAGAGATGAAAACTTGGGAAAACACAAGTGTTGAACAAAGAGGAGATGCATATTTAAATATGAAGCAGGAGAAAGCAAAACTTTTGATTCATTTGGTGGAGAAAACATTTCCTAATGTGCAATCTTGTATAGAGGAAATATATACATCCTCACCGCTCACCTATAGAGATTATACCGGGGTTAGAAAAGGAGCGATGTATGGCGTATTAACAGACAGTAGAAATCCATATGAATCTCAGATTATGCCTAAAACAAGGGTTAAGAATTTATTTTTAACTGGTCAGAATGTTAATATGCATGGAGTTTTAGGTGTGTCCGTGGCAGCACTATTAACCTGTGGAGAGATGATTGGGATGAATTCTATTATGGCAGACTTGCGTAAGCATGTCAAAACAAAATGAACTAGTTAATAAGGAACGAGCCATGATAAAGAGTTATCACACGAGGATGACAAAATTGGCGAGTTCCATATGGGAATTAAAAGCTTATTCGAACATATGAAAAAATTAAAATATATACTGTTATTTCTATTGGTTTTAATATCCGGACTTTACATTTGGTTCAGATCAATGGTTTTAACTCCCCCTGAGATAAAAGATAAATCAGTATTATCGCTCGAAGTTAAACAGCTTTCAGATAGTTTATCCATCTGTGGAGATAGTTGGTTGCATCAGAATGATGGAGGTATATATGAGCTGATGATTAGTGGAAAGCCATTTGAATTAGGAGTGAAAAATGGAAAGCTAACTCAAAAACTTGCAGCAGAACAAGAGGAGTATTTTATTGATTTTATCAAGAAATTAATTCCATCAGAATCCACATTAAACTACTTAAAATATTTTATTACCTACTTCAATAAAGATTTGGATGAGTATATCCATAAAGAATACTTAGAGGAAATATATGGGATTTCACTATTCTCTTCTGATGAATATGATTATATCGGCGATAAGTACCATCGTGTATTAAACTATCATGCAGCTCATGATATCGGACATACAATCCAAAATATGAATTTAGTGGCTTGTACCGCATTTAGTGTGCAAGACGAATTGACTTGCGATAGTTCCATTTATGTTGGTCGTAATTTAGATTTTTCGGCAGGTGATGATTTTGCTCGTAATAAAGTTGTGGTTTTCTGTAAACCAGATAAAGGATATCGTTTTGCCTATATTTCCTGGGGAGGTATGATGGGGGTGCTTTCCGGAATGAATGAACATGGTTTAACTATTAGTTTAAATTCAGCCAAGTCAGGAATTCCACTGTCCGCTAAATCTCCGGTATGTATTGTATCTCGTGATGTATTGCAAAATGCCAGAAATATTGATGAAGCATATCAAATTATCAGTGGCTATGAAACTTTTGTTTCAGAATCATTTTTATTGAGTTCTGCAGAAGATAGAAAAGTTGTGGTGATAGAAAAGTCGCAAGAAAAGACCGCTATTTATAAATCAGGAGAATCAAAGCTGGTTTTGACCAATCATTTTCAAAGTGAAGAGTTGGCTGGTACAGAACTGAATATTCAGTCAATTCAGGAAGGATGTTCATTGTATCGTTTAAAACGTACCCATGAATTATTAGATCGTGATTCTGTTTACGATTATAAAAAAGTAATTGATATTTTACGAGATAAAAATGGATTAGATGATGATTCAATAGGAATAGGAAATGAATCTGCTGTTAATCAACTAATTTGTCATCATTCAGTTGTGTTTAATCCTGAAAAAAGGCTTATGTGGGTTTCAGAGTTCCCATATCAGGAAAATGAATTTATAGCGTATGATTTAAATAAGTTATTTAGAGATGAATTTAATATTAAAGAAGAAGAGGTTAATGTAGATTCTCTGAAAGTAGAAGCTACAGATTTTTATAAAAACAATGGTGTTGAAGAAATTTGGAAATACAGAAATCGTATTGATTCAATAAAAAACATCATCATTCCTGATGAATCCATCATATTAGGTGCTGGATACGTTAATCAACTTATTAGTAAAAATCCTGATTTTTATTATGGCTATTATGTTGTTGGTTTATATTATAAAGAAAGAGGAGAGTATAAAAAAGCCTTGAGTTATTTCAACAAAGCTTTAACGTTTCAGTTTCCTCGAGTTGTTGATAAGCAACAGGTTGAACAACGTATTCAGGAAGTTAATGAAATCTTAAGTAAAAATAAATAAAAGAAAGTAAGCGGATATTTTATGATAGTTTTTAAACATAGCATCTTAATTTTTCTTTTAAGCATTTTGTGGCAATTCACTTTTGCTCAGGTAAAGGAGATTGAGAAAGACTTTTTACCTAAGCCAACAGGTATTTATGATGTAGGAACAGAATCTTTTATTATAAAAGACACAACTGCACATAGAAAAAAAGACCAAAAGAGGATTTACGTTAAAATTTGGTATCCGGCAAAAAATACAAATAATCAACACAATTACAACAATTATCTTGAAGGCTACGATTTAAATGAAATCTATAATAATTTCAAATCAAAAGGAGTAAGTATAGAAGATATTGAGAAGTTATCTAGCTTTCCGACATTTTCAGAAGAAGGTTTGCAAGTGGTTGATAAAGAGGGTGGTTTTCCTGTGGTTTTATTTACGCCTGGCTATTACTTTGGGTTAAGTGATATCTATTCGGCGTATCTGGAAAATCTGGCTAGCAATGGGTATATTGTGTGTGCTATTACACATATTAATCAGCAAATTTCTATAAAGAGTGATAGTAAAGAAACTAATAAATTATATAAAGCCCGAGCTTCATTACCATTTTTACAATGGTGGTGGGTTGATAAACTTAACCTAAAAGATCACAGGAAAGCTAAGAATCAGGTTTCCATGAGTAAATATTTTCTTAAAAGATTAAAACGGTTTAACAAAGTGTTGGCTTCATGGGAAAAGAGCACCTTATTTTTTATTGACTATTTAAAAACAGCCAAAGAAAATCATAAAAGTGAATTATATACTCATATGAATCTTTCAGAAATAGGAGCTATGGGCCAATCTTTCGGCGGGGCCTTGTCTAATCACCTTTGTGTAAAGTATGATTTTATTAAATCCGGGATTAATTTGGATTGTTTTCAATTCGGAGATGTGGTAAAATCATATACCAATAAACCGTTAATGTTGATTGAAAGTGAACAACAACTTAAATGGAGAGTAGCCAATGAGTATATATATAATGACTATAATCATCTTGAATATGCAAGAATAAAGGGCGGATCTCATTTTTTATTTACAGATTTACCTTATTATGATGTGATTCTTGATGATCAAAAATTAGATGAATTGATAGGAGATGTTGATGGAGAGAAGTTAATGGAATGGATGAATTCCATAATTTTGTCTTTTTTTGATGAAAGTCTGAAAAATGAAAAACAAGCTCATTTAATTGAGAATATTGATAACGAAGAACTATTATATCAAAAATCAAACAAATGTATATACCTGAAATAGAACTAAAACCACAGTCAGAAATTAAAAGCTTTCAGGAGGAAAAGCTGAAGGAATTGTTACGTTATTTAAATGTAAATTCTGTTTATTATCAGCGATTTTTCAAAGAGCATCAGGTTAATATTAATGAAATAAATACGCTAGAAGATCTTCAAAAGATTCCAACAACTACAAAAGATGATCTTCAAAAATATAATAACGACTTTCTTTGTGTTCCTTCCAATAAAATTATTGATTACCTAACTACTTCTGGTACAGCGGGTGATCCGGTAGTTTTTGCAGAAACAGAAAATGATCTGCAGCGCTTAGCTTACAATGAATATATTTCATTTGCATGTGCTACTGCTAAACCTAATGATATTTTTCAATTGATGGTTACGCTTGATCGTAGATTTATGGCCGGTATGGCTTATTACGAAGGAATAAGAAAATTAGGAGCCGGAATTGTTCGTGTTGGTCCGGGTAACCCCGGCTTGCAGTTTGATACGATCGAAAGAATCAAACCTACAGCTTTGGTAACGGTTCCTTCATTTCTATTAAAATTGATTGAATACGCAGAAAAACATCATATAGATTATCGAAATTCAAGTATCAAAAAGGCTGTTTGTATTGGCGAAAGTCTTCGAAATGATGACTTCTCTTTAAATACATTAGGTCAGAGAATTAAAGAAAAGTGGGATATTGAATTATACTCTACATATGCATCCACAGAAATGGGAACCGCATTTACTGATTGTGAATATGGAATGGGAGGACATCATCATCCGGAGATGATAATTGTTGAATTTTTAGATGAGGAAGAAAAACCTGTTCCTGCTGGTACTCCGGGCGAAGTAACTATTACAACGCTAGGGGTGGAAGGGATGCCATTATTACGTTTTAAAACAGGAGATATTTGTAATCATTTTGTGGATAAATGTAAGTGTGGACGAACCACAACTCGTTTGGGATCAGTTATTGGTCGTAAAAACCAAATGATAAAATATAAAGGAACTACACTATATCCACCAGCATTATATGATGTGTTAAACGATATAGAGAATGTGGATAACTATATGATTTGTATTACTCAAAATAAAATTGGTACAGATGATATTGAGATTAAAGTAGGGACTCATAATCCTGGTGATGTATTAAAAAAAGAGGTAAAGGATTGCTTTAGAGCAAAGCTTAGAGTGGCTCCAGAAGTAACTTTTTATTCGCCAGCTGAGATATTAAAAATGCAGTTCCCTGAATTAAGTAGAAAACCTATAACTTTTGTTGACAACAGAAACTAGATTATGATTGATTTTGAGAGCGTATATGACGAGATGAGGCCTTATAGAGATGAGGAGATCAGTGCGGCAATGAGTAGGATATTAAAAGAACAAGCATTTTATCCGGTATTGCAATACGTGTTTCCTGATAACTCTATTGAAGAATCTTTAAAGGAAATGAGTACTATTAAAAGCATTTACGACTTTCAATCAAAGTTTAGTAAAATAGCTGTGGAAGAGGTGCTTAATAAAACGGCTACACATTTTTCGTATTCAGGAATAGAAAATCTGGATAAAGAAACTTCGTATTTATTTATCTCTAATCACAGGGATATTGTATTAGACAGTGCCATTCTTCAATGTGTATTACTTGATAACGGTCATCGTACCACACAAATTACGTTCGGAAGTAATTTAATGAGTAGTCAGTTTATAATCGACCTGGGTAAGGTAAATAAAATGTTTACTTTTTACCGTGGAGGTTCCAGAGTTGATATATATCGTAATGCTTTAATCCACTCTGCCTATATTAAAAAGGTGTTAACCGAGGAAAAAGAATCTGCATGGATAGCACAGCGAGATGGAAGAACTAAAGATGGATATGATAAAACACAAATTTCTTTATTGAAAATGCTTACCATCAAGGAGAAAGATCATATTTCAGCATTGAAGAAATTTAATATTTGTCCGGTATCTATTTCCTATGAAATGGAACCTTGTGATATTTATAAGGTTAAAGAACGTCTTGCCACGGCGGAAGAAGAGTATGTTAAGGATAAAGATGAAGATTTTAATAGTATCCTGAATGGTATTGTTGGTTTTAAGGGGAATGTTCACATTGCCTTTGGCAAGCCTGTTAATCATTATATTGATGAAAACATCACCGATATGGATAATAATAATATCCATGAAAAAGTTTGTGATGAAATGGATCGGCAGATTTGGAGTAATTACAAGTTAAATCCATTTAATTATGTTGCGTTCGATATTTTAAATACCAGCCAACAAAACTTAGGTTCAAAATATTCAGAAGAGGATGTAGATAATTTTTATAGTTTGTTAGATAAAAAGGTAGCTGAAGAGACAGATCCTATTCGAATAAAAAAACAAAAAGATGGATTGCTGAAAATGTATGCTGCTTCAGTTGAAAGTTATTTGAAGGTGCAGAAAGAAGTTGAGGGCTGATTTTCTGATTAATAAGTGATGTTATTTACCTTGGATAGTACAATACTCTATAGAGGCTTATATGTCGTATATTTAAATTAAATTTATTAAGTTAGCTTATATAAACGAATTTAGGTATTTTAAGCCCGAATTGAAGAGAATGTATATAGAATTTGGAAAAGGGATGAATAAGAAGTGTAGTTTTGGAATATTAATAGTTATCTTATCTCAAATTTTAGCTATTAGTGTAAAGGCACAAAGGGATATAAGTTTCGATTCGTTTTTACAGGAGAATGGTCTTCCTAATAACCAAATTCAATGTGTTTTTCAGGATTCTAAAGGATATATCTGGGCAGGAACAAATCATGGATTAAGTCGATTTGATGGATATCAGTTTGTCAATTTTATGGAGTCTGATTTAGATAGTTTTAGTATAAAAGGTACTATAGTTAGAACTATTATTGAAGATAGTAAAGGACGACTTTTGGTGGGTATGGAAAATGGCGGTTTAAACGTTTTTGATAAAAATCTGGAACGATTTGATCAACCTTTGAATAAGCATCCTCTGTTTAAGGGAAGAGACATCTCGGTTAATGATATTAAGTTGGATAGAATGGGTAATATTTGGTTAGGAACAAGTATTAGCATTTTGAAAATTGACACCACAGGAAGTATTGATAGAATACCTCTAAATCCGGATAGTGATGAGTTTGTAAGAGTTTTACAATTTGATAACGATGGAAATCTATGGGCTGGGTCTAACAGTGGACTATTTGTTATAGATACTACGAATGACTCTTGTGAGAAAGTGAAACTCCCTTATAATGAAGATTTTAATAGAAATCACGAAATCTGGGAGATTTATTTAAATTATGATGGTAATCTTTGGATTGGTACCTATACCAGTGGTATAAATATTATAAATCCCAAAACTAAGTCAGTAAAAGAACTTGATTTAAAACCCGAATTTGAACGATCTAAAACGGTCCGCTCTATTGTATCAAAAGAAAAAGGAAAATATTGGATCGGAACACGCGCCGGACTATATTTTTATGATGAAGAAAAAGGAGCCGTTTCCATTTTTCGACATGATGATAGAGAACCCAAAAGTCTGGTAAATAATTCAGTTCTGGATATATTTGCAGACAGGCAAGGTAAATTATGGATTGGAACCAGAGGCGGTTTAAATCTTATTTCCAATAGTACACAGGTATTTCATAATTATAATGCACATCCATCTGATAAATCGGGTAGATATTTGAATAGCAGTGTGGTTTATACATTTTGGGAAGATCCTAAAGGAAATATATGGGTTGGAACGGAAGATGGAGGTATCAATATTTATGATCCACAGTCGAATAACTATAGTTATATCATGGTGGATGAAGAAAATCCTGATAATTCAATTAGTAGAAATTGTATAAAAGCTTTCCAGTTAGATAAAAATGGAGATTTATGGATTGGAACTTTTTATGGAGGTATTAGTGTTTTAAACTTAAAAACAGGAAAATATAAGCACTATAGAAATGTTCCGGATAATCCTAAAACTATTTCTGATAATCGAGTTTGGGATATTATGCGAGATAATAACGATGATATCTGGGTAGCATCAACCAGGGGAGTCGATAAGTTTAATGCTCAAACAGGAGAATTTATTCATTATCCCCAATTAGCCAGAGAACAGGTGAATTGGATTGACATAGATTCATTTGACAATATATGGCTTGGTACAGCTGATGAAGTTGTTATTTACAATTTACATACCAATGAAATTGCCAAGTTTAAAGAACATTCCAGAAATTTTTTACAGGATTCCAAAGGACGATTTTGGATTACAACTTTGGATAAAGGAATTGTGCAGTATTCTCGATTTGAAGGTCCTACAAGATACTATCAATATGAGGATGGACTTTGTAATAATCAAGCTTTATGCATTTTAGAAGACGCTAATAATACATTATGGATAAGTACATCTAACGGACTTTCAAACTTTAATCCTGAAACAGGTGTTTTTAGAAATTTTTCAAGCAAAGATGGTCTTCGAAATAATCAATTTAATTATGGAGCAGCATATAAAACCAGAGATGGCAATTTAATTTTTGGAGGTATCTCTGGTTTTAATATTTTTAATCCATTCGAAGTAAAATCAGATGAAAATGAATATCCAATTGTATTTACAGATTTAAGGGTATTTAATAAAAAAGTAAAGGTTGGAGAGGGTAAAGATGCTGTACTTAAACAGAGTATAATGGAATCAGATCATATTGTTTTAGATTATAAACAAAATGTATTTACACTTGATTTTGCAGCTCTTAATTTTACGAATAGTGAAGGGAATTTATATTCGTATTATCTCGATGGTTTTGATATTGATTGGAGTGAACCTGTTAGCCAGAGATCTGTAACCTATACAAATCTTGATCCGGATGAATATGTATTTCGAGTAAAAAGAATTGTACCAGGAGCTCCGGATAGTAAAGAGTCTTCAATCAGAATCACAATTTTACCTCCATTCTGGAGAACCATGTGGTTTAAATTAATTATTCTGGCTGTAATTGTTGGTTTGTTTTATGTGCTAATTCAATTTGCGATTTTTCGACAGAAGATAAAACATGAGGTGATTTATGAAAGAATGAATTCAAAACGTCAGAGGGAGTTGGAGAATCTTAAGATGAAGTTCTTCACGAATATTTCTCATGAAATTAGAACGCCTCTTTCATTAATTATAACACCTCTTGAAAAATTAACCACTCAAAAATTAACCACAGAAGATGTTCAATCACATCTTCAGATAATGAAAAAGAGTGCAAACAAACTTAGTCGCTTAATTAATCAGTTGTTGGATTTCAGAAAACTTGAATCAGGTAATTTGAAATTGCATTTAAAACAAGGAGATTTAGTTCGTTTTATTGCTGAGGAGGTAGAGACATTTAAAAGTTTTGCTGAAGAACATAATATTGAACTTTCATTTAACTCATTAAAGAATACCTTATTTACGTGTTTCGACGTAGATAAAATAGAGAATATTCTAAATAATTTATTATCAAATGCTTTTAAATATACCGAAAGTGGAGGTAAGGTTTCGGTTAATCTCTCGCTCATATTTGAATCTCAGGATGATGAGGAAATTAACCAGAAAGTTGATAAGGAATTTATAAAAATTGTAGTTAAAGATACGGGTAAGGGAATGTCTCAAAATAGTATTCAACGTATTTTTGATCGCTTTTATCAGGTTGATGATAGAGAAATAAAAAAAGGAACAGGAATTGGATTGTCTTATGTCAAAGAATTAGTGGAGCTTCATAACGGTAGGATATCAGTCGCCAGCAATCCTGGTAAAGGGAGTAAATTTACTGTACATATTCCATTGATTACAGAATGTACCGAACAAATTCTGTCTGAAAAAGACAATGAAGAGAAGATTCAATCTATTGAAGATGTCAAGGAGGTTGATAAAGCAAGCTCGAAACAAAAAGCCAAATATTTGCTTATTGTTGAAGATAATGCGGATGTCAGGATGTTACTTAGGAGTCATTTTGCAGACAAATACAATGTAATTGAAGCCTCTAATGGTGTAATAGGCTGGGATAAAGCTATTGATACAGTTCCTGATGTAATTATTAGTGATGTATTAATGCCAGATATGGATGGATATGAGTTTTGTAGTAAAATTAAAAAAGATGAGCGTACTTCTCATATTCCCGTAATTTTATTAACCGCTCTCCATTCTAAAAAGCACGAATATAAAGGACTTTCTTGTGGCGCAGATGACTATATTACCAAACCTTTTGATTTGTCAATTTTACAAACAAAAGTGGAGAATATTCTTGCACTGAGAAAATCATTAAAAAAGAAATTTTCAGATGAAATAACTTTGCAGCCTAAGAATGTTAAGGTAGCTTCTCCTGATGAAAAATTTTTGCAGCGAGCAATTAAAAGTGTAGAAAAAAATATTGCAAATCCAGAATTAGATATAGAATCTTTTGCTAAGGAAGTTGGTGTTAGTAGAATGCAGTTGTACCGCAAATTAGATGCCCTTACAAGTATGACTGTTAAGGAGTTTATTAGGAATATTCGACTAAAAAGAGCAGCACAACTAATACAACAGGATAAAATGACGGTTAATGAGATTGCATACTCTGTGGGATTTAGAGATGTTTCTCATTTCAGGAAATGCTTTAGGCAACTGTATGGAATGAATGCTACTGAATATAAGCAAAAGCACCTTAAAAAAGAAGGCTAATCACTTTAATATTAATAAAGTCTATTCCTTAATACGAGTTTATAGATGTTTTTCATGTTGTTTTTATTTTATTATTCATTTTTTCAATAAAATAAGGTATCCTTGTAGCATAGAATATCTTAAAATAAAATTCAGAGTTTCAAATTATGAACCCAAAAAAGGCAATTATTATTGGTGCAGGATTGGGAGGACTTTCAGTAGCATCATATTTACAAATGAATGGTTTCGAAACTCAGATATTTGAAATGCATCATATTTCTGGCGGATTGTGTACTTCATGGAAAAGAAATGGATACTTGATAGATGGTTGCATTCATTTCTTGGTTGGTACATCGGAAGGAGAATCTACTTATCCCTTATTAAATGGCTTAATTGATATGCAAAAACTGGATTTTGTATATCATGATAGTCATTTCAAATTGGAAGATGGGGATCATTCTATTACTTTTTATAGTGATGTAAATCTGTTAGAAAAAGAATTACTAAAAATAGCTCCCGAGGATAAAAAACAAATACTCTGGTTAACCAATGGGATTAGAAAATTTCTTACCATAAAGCTTCCTGTTGCTAAGCCAATTGAAACTATGAATATGCTGGATAAGATGAAAGCCGGCAAAATGATGTTACCCTATGCCTTAAAAATGATAAGTGCATACAAAATGAGTAATAAGCAGTTTGTTGAAAAGCTTAAAAATCCGTATTTAAAAAAAGCCTTTCAAGTTGGATTTGTTGATGAGTTACCTGTGTTTTCAACGATGCTTATGTTTGTTTGGCGGAATAATCATCAGATGGGATATCCTAAAGGAGGCGCCATTCATTTAGCTGGAATGATTGCTGAAAACTATATTAATCTAGGAGGGAAAATTACGTATCAGTCTGCAGTAGCTAAAATTAATTCGCATAAAAATACAGTTAAATCTGTTGAATTAGCAAATGGAGAGGTACATGAAGCAGATATTATAGTTTCAGCAGCAGATGGAAAATCAACCATATATGACATGCTTGAAGGAAAGTATAAGGATGATAATATTGTTGATCGTTATGAAAGCTCCACATTTGAAACAATTGATAAAACACTATATGTTTCCATAGGTTTAGATAAAGATTTTTCTGATAAGGCTCATAAAACCTTCTTTTTATTAAAAAAGCCAATAATAATTGACAATAAAACCACTATTGATCATATCGAATATACTCACTATTGCTACGATTCTGCAGCAGCACCCAAAGGTAAATCGTTAATTACATTAATGCCTGATGCACTTGATTGGAAATATTGGGTTGACTTAAGAAAGAATAATTTAACTAAATACAAACAAGAAAAAGAGAGAGTGGCAAAGAGTATTATTGATGCTTTAGATGATCATTATGGTGATTTTAAAAACTATGTTGATATGATTGATATTGCTACTCCGGCTACTTATATTAGATATACTGGCAACTGGACTGGTGGTCAAAATAGTTGGAAAGCAAAAAAAGAAACCGCTAGTAAACCAACTGTTTGGAAAATTAAAGGTTTGAAAAACTTTTATATGACCGGTCAGTGGGCAGGAGCTTCTGGAGGGCTGAATATGGTTATTGTTATGGGAAATCATTTGGCCCAAATTATTTGTAAAGAATTTAAAATGCCATTTTCATTTAAACAAAAATCATAAATAAACATATTCTTTATTAGTTTTGAGTTTAATTAATAGTGATCTAAGGTTTTATAAGTAACAATACTGGTGAAATAATATTTCTACCTATATATTAAACTAAAATGATACGAACCGTTATAATTGATGATGAATCAGCTTTACGTGAAATTAATAGGAATATCCTAATTGAAAATTTCACAGATATATCTGTTGTAGGAGAAGCAGGAACGGTTGAAGAGGGAGTTACATTAATACAAAATGCGAAACCTGATTTGGTGTTGCTTGATATTGAGCTAGAAGGGGGTACTGGATTTCATGTTTTGCAAAAGGTTGATTATAGTACGTTTAAAACAATTTTTGTAACAGCGTTTAATCAATTTGCAATCAAAGCAATTAAATATTGTGCAGTCGACTATATTTTAAAACCAGTTAATGAGTTTGAGTTTTGTAATGCGATTAGTAACGCAATAAAAGCCATTGGCAAGCAGATGGGTCAAGAGCAAATTCATAATCTATTATCGCAAATTGAAGATAAAAAGATCCCTCAAAAAGTTGTACTACGTACTTCAGACGCTTTATACTTGACTGAAATTTGCGATATATTATTTTGTAAAAGTGATAACAGTTATACAACCTTTTATTTAAATGATAAAAAGGAAATTCTGGTTTCAAAAAGTATTAAAGAGTATTGTGAGCTATTTGAAGAGCATGGATTTTTCAGACCACATCAATCTTATTTAGTTAACCTTAACCAAATTTCGAAAATAGATAAAACCGATGGAGGTTTTATTATAATGAAAAATGAAATGGAAATTCCAATTTCAACCAGAAGAAAACAAGCATTATTGCATGCTATAGAAACTATTTAATGAAAATAATTTGTTTGCTTTTGCAGATTCTTTCATATAAAATACGCTTTCAAATTATTTACCTGCAGATTCAAATTTTCACCTGCTTATTAGATTAAAACGCTTTTTCTTTGTTTCATAATTTAATCAAATAATCATGAAACAGAGAAAATTAAGTTTAAGAACATTTAAAATGATAATGCTTGTCGTTTTAACAATTCTATGTGTTAATTGTAGTAAAGATGATGGTGATGATGGCGATGATCCACTAAATAACAGTAAAATCGAAATATCAGGAATAGATGAAAATACCATCATTACACCTGGTGCTATCATTGGAGTTGAGTTAAATATAGAAGACTCAAAAGTAACATACGCAATCGTTTCTTTTAACGGAAATGAAATAGAAAATTTCGATTATTTTCCACAAACCTTTTCAATCAATACATCTGGTATAAGTGCTGGTACATATAGTTTAAAAGTTGTAGCTTATAGTGATGATGCTGAATTAGGAACCTATGAAGTTGATGTTGAGATAATAGAGCTGGAATATGGTTCTGTTACAGATGTGGATGGGAATGAGTATAAAACAATTCAAATTGGTAATCAAGTATGGATGGCTGAAAACCTTAAAGTAAAACATTATCGTAATGGAGATGATGTAAGACTTGTAAATGGAGGAGATATTTGGGTTGATTTAGAATCAGGCGCTTATTGCTATCCTAATAATAATGTAGCTAATGAAGATCCTTATGGATTGTTGTATAATTTTTACTCAGTTAATGATTCACGCAATATAGCCCCTGAGGGATGGCATATTCCAAGCCGTGAGGAGTTTAGTGAGCTAATGTACTACCTGGGTGGCTATGATGATGCGGGAGGAAAACTTAAAACTGTGGGGAATACATATTGGAACAGTACTTTAATAACTGCAGATAATGAAGGATCCAATGAAAGTGGATTTTCCGCTGTAGCTGCTGGCTGTTGTACAGCATCTGGTGCCTTTTCCAGTTTTGGATATAAAACCAATTTTTGGTTTAGTGATGAAACCACTTCATTAAGTGGAAATTTAATGGGATGGACCAGATATTTGGGGAAATCAACCAATGAAATTTCAGATGAAAGTCCTTCACCAGCAACATTAGGATATTCATTAAGATGTATTAAAGATTAATACAATATAGCATATCGTAGTTTTGATTCTAGCCTGATTGATTTTATATTGTTAACATAGTTAATTCATCATATAGTAAAAGGAAAATATCAGGCTAGAGTTATTTTATAAACATATAAAAAGACTATTTTATCAATTTTCAGAAGTAGGATATTATTTATGAGAAATCTGATTATTAATACTTCCAAATATTGTCATATTATTTCTAAAGAGGATATTGTTTTTTGTAAAAGTGAAAATGGAAGTGTTAGAATAGTTTTACATGATAATAAAGTATTAAATCTGCGTATGTCCTTAATCGAAATATCTTCCAAATTAAATGAACCATGTTTCATTAGCCCACATCGATCATTTATTATAAATATGAAGCAAATAAAAAGTCTGCATACTCATCCAAAGAGTTATATCGAAACGAGTGGTGATTTTATTGTTCCTGTTTCCAGAAGCAGATTAAAACATGTACGCAGGCTTATTGATAGTACTCAAGGGGCGTATTCTGCAATGTCCAAAGTTTAATTATTGGCTCTTTTTATAAGGAAATAATTAGTTTTTATGGGTGTTCCATTCAACAAATAAGAATTTTAAGCATATGAAACGAGCCATGATAAAGAGTTATCTCACATGTGGATGACTAAATAGGTGAGTTCCATGTGACAATAGAAATCAAATTATAAACACATGAAAATAAATTCAATTTTAATGTTCCTTTTGATGGTTTTATTCGCATCATGTGGAACAACAAAAGATACAACACATATTGCCAAAAATGATGTAATTGCACCTGAAGGTATCGAATTTAAAACGGTGAAAAATTATAAAGTTTTCTCTAGAATTAACCTTCCAGTCAATGGCAACGGATTTGGTTGTTTGAATAATCTAGATTCTGTAAATGATGATAACGAAGTTGTTCCAGAGGTAAAATTTAATCGGTCATTTATGAGCATTATAGGAAAAATTTATGACACTACAGGAGACCTTAATCAGCAGTATTCAGTATTAAAAGAAAAGCGATTAAGTCACTATATAAAAGAAATAGAGGTCAGTAGATAATTACTTATATTTGCCACCAGTAAAAATAAGGGATACATGGAATTATTCAAAGGACAAAATGCTCTAGAGTTTGCTGATCGTTTCCATACGGATGATGATTGCCTGGAATATTTGGCCAACATTAAGTGGCACCAAGGTTTTAAGTGCGTTAAATGTGGGCATCAAGGCTACCAGCAGCGCAAGCATCACGGAAGAATCTGCAACAAGTGTGCTCATATTGAGTCAGCTACCGCTAACACACTCTTTCACAAAGTGAAATTTGGAGTACGCAAAGCCTTTTACATTTGCTTTGAGATGTCAACCTCAACCAAGAGTTTGTCTGCAAGCTATATGTCAGAACGTATTGGAGTGACTGAAAAAACAGCACGACTGTTCATGCATAAAGTTAGGGAAGCGATGCAATCAAGCGGAAACAACCCGATGGATGGAAATGTACATATCGACGAGTTTGTGGTAGGAGGCAAAGAAGAAGGTAAGGTTGGTCGCAGTTACCACAGCAAGAAAAAGAAAGCGGTATGTGCTGTTGAGCTTACCGATGATGGGAAAGTAAAACGTATGTACTCGATGAAAATCAACAATTACTCATCGAAAGAACTTAAAAGGCTTTTTGATGCTCATATATCCCAAGATGCCAGTGTGACCACTGATTGTTGGAGAGGTTATCGCCCTTTGATGAAGGATTACAACATAGAACAGATTGAAAGCATGGGAGGCATGAATTTTAAAGCCTTACATACAATGATACACCAAGTGAAGTCGTGGATTAGAACAACCTATTCTTGGGTTAGCGAATGGCATATAGATAAATATTTTAATGAGTTTTGCTACAGGATTAACCGATCACAAATGAAAGATAACATCTTTAACAACTTAATGTACCGTATGGTGGAAGCTGACAAAATTAATCAGAAAGATTTAGTAGGTGCTTAACTACTGACCTCTAAAAAGAAAATTCTAAAGTAATCTTTCAACAAGTAAAGGTAGGGAAGTATAATGCTGCAAAATTTGAAATAACAACGAAGAAAGTAACCGGTATTATCTCCCTAAGTTATGGTTATCTTGTAGAAAATGGTGATTCAGCTGCTTGTATTTCATTATTAAATGCAAGTTTTTCTCCATCTCAAATAGAAGATCAAAAAGCAGTTTTTGATAAGTCGTTACAGTATATGATTAAAACACTGGAGTTTAAATAGTCTCTTGTTAAAGTAAATTAATATGAAGAATTATTTACGTGTATTAAGTTTTTGTCTATTAGTAATTCTTATAACTAGTTGTTGTTGTACTAAAATGATGTTTAATAATGATATCTCTAAAAGAAATGATGTTGACACTCATGGCCTTAACAGTAAAGAAAGCTAAACTTTTGCATATAAATTTTTAGAGTAAAAAAAGAGCAAGCTTCAATATTTATGGTTGAGCATTATTTTAGATGTATACACAGATGAGTGTATATATACTTTGGATAAAGTCATGCAAGATTTCCTTAAAACAATTAAGATTAATAAAGTACTTATTTTAAAACCACTGAATTATGTTTCGCTTAGTATTTACTCTTGTTATTATTTTTATTGGGATAGTTGGTTTTTCCCAAAGTAAAAATGATAGTACAGATATTTCAAAATATTTGTACAACCAACTAGATTATCATCAAACCAGGTTATCATGTTACGCATTAGATTCTATCTCTTCAATAGAATTTTATAGTACAAAGATGAACTTTCCGACAGGAGATGGGGGTTATATACCGACTGAATATTTTTTGTGTAAAACAGGTGACTCTTTTAAAAAAGTAATTTCTTCTCCGGAATTACTATGTGCAAATGAGTTTATTCAATCTATTAAATCAAATATTATAATTAAAGGAATAAATGATGCCTTGAAATTTCAGGAAATATTAGATGCTGTAGATATCCGTAATAATTTTAATGGTGATAAAGAAATTTTTAAAATTGATGATGCCTGGTATTTTATTAGGGATAAATTCTTCGAGGATTATGAGATGTTTGTTGTACATGTTAGTACCAAAGGTAAAATTGAGGCTATAGAATATAAAAAGGAAAAGGATGTAATCGTTCCTGATTCTGCAGTTAAATCAAGTAGTCATAAAGCTGATTGGGGATATAAAATACCATCTGTTTCAATAAAAGATAGTATTTATTTACATCGTTTCATTAATGAAAATAGTCACTTTCATTTTGAATTTACAGCTCTACAATCAAGATTAATAGAAAAGATAACATCTGCTAAGTTTTATAAAGCAAAAATAGTTTTTACTGATCGGGGCTTCTCAAATGCAACTGTTTTTAAATTAATGAAATATAATGATGGGATTATTCATGCTAATAGTGGAAAAGGGTTGTTGAAAAATATTCTGTTTCTTACTTCGTTACAAAATGTGTTTATGTTTAATTCAGAAGATGATGCTTTAACTTTTGAAGAAGCATTGGATGTTATTGACCCGATAAGTACATTTGATGTAGAACATAAAGCTCACCTTTTTAAAGATGGAAAGTGGTGTTTTATAAGAGGAGAATCTTTTGGAGAAAAAAGTGGTTATGTAATTGAAACTGATACGAATGGGAAAATAGTTTCCTTAACCTATGATAATAAGTTGATCAAACAAAATTAAAAGCAGAAAGATGAAAGCAATCAAACTAATCTTTATAAGTATTGTAGTGTTAGTGTTAGTATCATGTAGCTCAAATAATAAAAGTACCAATCATTTAGAACCTTTAAAAATTGATATACCTAAAGAATTAAAGAATAATGAGGAAGTGGTAATTTTTATAGAAGGTTCAGAATCTGTAATTAATAAATGGTCAGACTCATTAGAATCGTTGTTTAATGATTCAGAAGAGTTTGTTGGTAAGAGTGAAGATGATTTGTCGATTAAAGATCAAATAAAACTAACACAGATCGGGTTGGATTTTATGTCGCAAATGGCGGAGTTTGGGGCAGAAATGACGCTACTTGAAAATTCTGCTGCAACTGTTCAAAGTGGATTGTCAGATAAGGAATTAGAAGCATTTGATATAGTAAAGCAAGCGTTAAAATTACGAATTGATGAGCTGGGTGAAAAATATAGAAATTTCGGGAACAAAAAATAAAAAAATATATATGCGAGATTATAATAACCTAAAAACTAAAATTATTTACGATATGAGAAGAGTATTACTTTCGATGCTTATAGTCATGGTTGTCTCGGCATCAATTAACGCACAAGAATCTTCACGATATGCTGTTAAATCTGGATATATTAAACTAGAATTATCGGGAAGTACAACAGGAACCAGAGAAATTTGGTGGGATGATTATGGGGATAAAACGTATGAGTTAGAAGAATCTGTAACATATGTAAAAATGTTTGGTATGGAAAATACTGAAAAAACACATAAACTCACCATAAACATTAAAGATTCTTTTTGGACAATTGATTATCTCACAAATGAAGCATTTAAGGGAGAGTTAGAATATTATGATGCAGCTCAGGAATTTGCAGATTCGATGACTGATGAGGAGAAGGAAGCTTTTGCGAACAAGGTATTAGAAAGCTTTGGAGGACAAAAACAAGGAACAGAAAAATTAGGAGGATATGAATGTGATGTTTATAATGTAATGGGGGCAAAGAGTTGGATTTATAAAGGTATTCCTATTAAATCAACTGCAAATATAATGGGAATTGAAAATAACGAGATGTTTGTTGAGTTTAAACCCGGCTGTTCAGTTCCATCCTCAAAGTTTAACCCGCCTTCTGAATATGATTATCAAGTTACTTCGTATAATTGATCAATTAATTATAAAATACAATATTTCAAAGGTATATCAAATAGCTTCTTTAAATTTTATATAAAACGATTAAATATATAATCAACCATTACAAATGAAAAAACAAATACTTTCTTTAGTTATTTTAATTGTTGTATTAAGTTCATGTGCGACAAGTAAAAAAACAGCAAAAAGCATTGTTGTTCCTGATTCTCCAGATGGAATTATTTTTACTAAAGTTTTAAATTATAAGCAATTTGCTTGCATTTTATTTCCATATGAGGGAAAAGGATTTAGTAAGCAGGAGTCAGGTAGTTTTAATGATACAGGTGATATGGTACCAACAGCAAAATTTTATGGTGCACATATAAATATTTTTGGAGATCTGTCTACATCAAATTTTGTAAAAGTTGATGGAAATAAAAGTGATGTAAATGTAATTCTGGAAGGATTAAAACAATCATTATTCTTAAAGAGTCTTTTAAGGAAAGATAATGTAGTAGAACAATATACAAATGTTGAGGTTGGAGGCATAGTATGTAAAAGAGTTTTGCTTTCATCTCACTTTACAAAAGGTAATTATTCCACAGTATACTATACTCTCGGCTATATTGTACCGCACAATGAAACTGCTGCCTACTTTCAAATAGAGAAAACAAAAACGAATCCAGCAAGCTTTGAAGAACATCTTAAATTAGTAGATGAAGCACTAAAATATATGATAGCTACTGTAGAATTTAAAGATTAAGTAGTATTTGCAATTAGTCCTTATGCTGTTAATATGTGGGGGATGATAATGGTGAATAATGATATTGGTGAAAATTTTAAAGTTAATTATTGATTAAGAAAGAGCTACAGTGTTTAATTGTAGCTCTTTTTGTTTTAAAAGGAATGTAAAGAATTTATTCCTGGATAAGAAAGAGCAAGAAAATATACGTAATATATAAAAGCGGTAAATGCAATGTAAATTTTAAAATCTTCAATTAAGAACGTATTACTTAGAATTATCCTTTAGTTAAAGAAGGGAGTCATTTTTTCTTAAAAATTGAAGAATCGCTGAAATGATTAATCAAGGCAGAAAGGCGGATGGAATATACGAATAAACAGGGTGAAAGGTCATAATGTTAAAGTAAATTAAAAAATGAAACTGAATTCAAATTAATGGAGTATACGCATGCAACACAGAAACTAAATAATCCAATTTAAATAAATATAAAGTAGATGAGGTATTATACACTTGTGTGTATGCTTGTGTTTATGAATGTTTTATGCTTTTATAGTTGTAAAGATTCAGGAGATAAGCAGCATGACAAAAGTAGCGTAGTTGAACATGATTTTAATCAAACCCAAATAAATTGGATAGGATTATGGGAAAAAAGGGTGAGCAAACGCGATTTAATGAAAAGTGTCATTCGGCAGTTTGAAGTTGAGAATCAACACCTGTCAGTAAATTTTAAATTTAAGGAAGAACTTGATCGTGAGTTTGAAGGAAATAAATATATTATTGAAGACTCTCTTATTTCAATGATAAAATCTGGTGATTATGCCTGGGATATTTTTCCTATTACCAGAAATACTTATAACCCGAGTTCGATTCTAAAATAAGGCTAATTGATCAGACTTAATTTCCTCAACTTTAATAGCAGGTTTCTTTGGAAAAAATGAATAGGCTATTAATCCAGAAATCATGTTTGTAATGAAATTTCCAAAAGATCTGTGTCTTGAATGTTCAATTGAACAAATATTTTTAAGTTCATCGTTAATAGTCTCAATAACAGATCTTTTTCGAAGTAATAATTTATCCTTCATTTCCATGATAACATTACGCATGTTATTTCGAATATATGTAATGAGGTGAAGCCCATCAACAAAAAGTATTTCAGTGAGTTTTTGGGAAATATATCCTTTGTCTGCATAAAGTTTACCTTTTATTTTCTCAATAAACTTTTGGTTTTTAAGAGGTTCTCTATCATCTGTATTCCCTGGAGTAATAATAAAGTTTAAGATTTCGCCCTTTTCGTTAATAATAAAATGAAGTTTAAATCCAAAGAAGTATCCCATAGTTGATTTACCTCGTTGAGCTAAACCATCAAAAACCTTATGCCTAGGTATTCGCTTATTTTTACATACACGAATAGGCGTAGAATCAACATAAGAGATCCCAGTACAACTACCCAAACAACATGTTTTTAGAAATAGAGTCATTGGGAGAGCTGTTTTTTGCATCAATTCAACAAATCTATTGTATGAAACAGTTTGCGGAAATTCTTTGTTAAGATGCTCTTTTACATAATATAAGTAAAAATGTTTAAGATTTTTGAAAGCGCCAAAATGAAATAATATCATTATTGTAATTACCTCACTATTGTTCATTTTAGGCTTTTTCTTTGGCTTATTTCCTAAACTATGTTTTGAGATTGTTTTATCAAATTCAATGCAGAATTCATCGACTAAAACAAAAATTTCTGTAATTTTATCTTTACTTAAATGCATGGATTTTGCTTCTAATTATTTGTTTGTCAGACTTTTAAATTAGCAAAATCCATTTTTATTTCAAAATATTACATGATTTTATTTTGAATTATTTCATTGATATACTGCGACTTAAGAATCGAACTGAGGTTTATAAAAACATTGCAAAAAAACTAGGAGATACTGAGTGGGGAGCAAAATACCTTGTTGATTTTAACCAGTATGATTGGTATCACGAAAGTCATATTGAACATGTTTTCCATGTTTCATCTATACGAGATGGTTACGGAGGAATTTATGCAGGACCGCTCATCTCAGGAAGGAATTATGCTTTATGGTATAATGAGAAGACTGCAGAAAAATTGGGTATTGAAATTAAACAGACAGGAATGACCTTAGATGATTTTATGGGTTATTGCAAGGCTGTATATGATTATAATCAAACCGCTGTTGAAAAAATAACTTTCATGCCTGACCATAAGCTTAATTCTCAGGTGACAGATATTTTTAACAATCTGGTTTTATCAGAATTAGGTTCGTTAGATAATATTTTAAACCAACCTCAAAGGGTGAAGGAGGCGATTAAAAAAAGTTTAAAAGCGTTTGAAGACCTATCTAACTACAATCCAGTTAACACTGATGTTAATGTCAATAAAGATTTTGTATATATTTTGAACGGTCAGATACTATTTGAAGAAAAACCATCATCATGGTATAACCAATGTGAAACAGAAGATGCTGAAAAGGCGCTGAACCTTGTTCCTGTGGAAATGCCTGTTTTTAATAATCAATCACCGTCATTATATCCAGGTACTTTTCAATCGGTTTGGGCTGTATTTAAAAATGCACCTCATAAAGAAGAAGCTGTTGAACTAATGCGTTATTTTTCCACAAATGATGTAGCAGAGCGTTGGTTGAGTTTAACCTATAATCCAACCGGATTAAAAGTAAAGCTAAAGTCTTCAGATTTTGGTCAGAATAAAATTGAAACTTTTAATACGTACATAGAAAAAAAGTATGGTGAAAACCTAAGAATGTTTGAACTGGGAGAAGTTTTGTACGCAAATAAGGATATCAAAATTGAACCATTATCTGTTTTTCAAGGAAAAATGACTGCGGATCAGTTTTATAAAAATTTAAAGAAATAAATAAAGTTCAGAAATATGTTTTCAAAAGATAGCTTACTATTTAAGATTGGAGTATATGTTGTAAGTATTGAAATAGTTATTTTCATTGCCATTGGGGCAGTGCTTGTAAACTATTTTACCAGCGAACAAAATAATCGATTTGAGAAACAACTTACTTCACCCTCCATATTAATGTCAAACGGACAGTTAAGATATGAGGCAGCTGCAGACAATGAAACGTTACAAAAAATGGTTGGCGATTCGGTTGTCGATTGTATGGTTATTGGTGCTAACCTAAAAATATACTACTCTTTAAATAAAGCATATAATAACAAAAATGTAAAGGATATTAATTCAGTATATCAATTTGAAGAGTTCAATGGAGAAATAAATGAAGCCAGATTTGTAGAGGTTGGGGATAAAATTGTAGGTGTAGCACCTCTTTACTTTACCAATGGAAAATTTCTGGGGTATTTTTATATTAAATCTTCAACCCAAAATATACAAAATGCAAGAACAAATATTATAGGTTTATTTACAATTGGGGCCATCTTTGCTATTGCTATTTTATCAGCGTTGTTATTGTTTATATTTAAAAAATATATCGCCTCAAGAATTAATTCTTTAGTTCAGACTTTTGAAGAGTTTGAAAAAGGAAACCTTGTATTTGAAAGTAAAGAGGATATTAAAGAAAACGATGAGTTGGGACGATTAAAAGTTGTTGTGAATAAAGTGTCCGGTCGGTTTAGAGAAGTAATTGAGCTGATTAATAAAAATGCTGAAGTATTATTAAATACCAGTGCTAAATTAAATAATGACTCAAATAGTTTAGCTAAAGGTTCTTCTGAAATGGCTTCCATTGGTGAAGAAGTAGCATCCTCGATGGAAGAAATGGTTTCCAACATTATGCAAAATGCACAAAATGCAGGTAAAACTGAAGAAATCGCTATAAACGCTTCCGGTAAAATGGAACTTGCAGGTACTTTATCTAATGAGAGTTTAACTCATGTTCATAATATTTCTGAACGAATTACTATTATTAATGATATTGCTTTACAAACCAATATTTTGGCATTAAATGCTGCAGTAGAGTAAGCGTCTCCACGATAACGTATAGTTTTATGTGATAAAACTTTGAAGCTTTGTATCCTTATTTTTCATATCAAAGGATACATTATGGTTTTTAATTTCACAGAGGATACACGTTTTTACTTTTTTCACGAGCCCGTTGATATGCGAAAAGGAATTCATTCACTTTATCACCTGGTAAAAACTTCAGGAAATATGAATGCGCTCAATGGTGATGGTTATGTCTTCATTGGCAGGACTCGAAAATCTATCAAGGTACTAAGATGGCAAAGAGAAGGATTTGTTCTTTATAACAAGAAACTGGAATTAGGATGTTATACACTTCCACAACAGTTAAGAGACGGTGCTTTTACTGAGCTTGAACAGGATATTTTAGACAAAATGGTAAATTGCGTAAAGCACAAAAGTAGTTCTAATGAATTACGGATAAAAGCCCAGTTAACACTCTAATACATAGTGACAAAAGACGAAAATAGTGCGAATTTTTCATGGTAAAATCGCACTATTTTCGTATCTTTATGCCATGACAGACAGGGAGTTAGCCATATTATTACAGCAGCAGGTTTCAGAATTAACAGTTACAATTGTTTCTTTAACAAAAACCATAGAAGAGCAATCTAAAGAGCTAACAGCCCTAAAGGAGGCTATCTTAGAGAAGGATAAAGATAGCGCACATCTGAAGCGCTTTGCGAATATTAACCTTCCTAAAAAGACCGAAAAACGAAAGAATACAACACCTGTACCTGCGAATACACCTAAAGCTCCCACTCCCAAACAAAGAGGTAATAATGGAGCCAAAAGAAAAGTATACGATAATATCGAAGAGCTTGTAGAAGAAGTTATGCCGTCCGATGCTAGCTTTGACGAAAAGGCTGCTGTTTACCTGTTTTACCGCGATGTGATAAGATATGAGTATATTCCACCTCGTCTTATCAAACATATTTACCGCTGTAAAAAATATAGAATGGGTGATGATTTTTTCGAGGGCAGAGCCCCTATGACTCCTTTCATGAATTCTAATTTTGACAGCTCGTTACTGGCACACCTTATTCAACAAAGATATGTGTATAGCTTGCCAGTTGAACGCATCAATAAATACCTAAATGAGATGGGCATTGACATGCCTAAGGCAACCACTCATGGATTAATTGAAAAATCAGCAGGGTTACTTGATAGATTAATGCCAGTACTCAAAAATGCTATTTTAGCTGATTCCTATATTCATTTTGACGAAACCTACCATACGATATTAGGTGGTGACAAAGGAAGTCGCAAGGGCTACTTTTGGAGTGCTTTTTCTCACCAAAACAATTTAATACAGTTCATTTATGAAAATGGTTCACGAAGCAAGACGGTGTTCACGGATTATCTACCTAGGGATTATAAAGGTGTGGTACAGACTGACGGATATAGTTCTTACAAAGTATTAGAGGGATGGGATTATCCCAAGGCAATATGCTTAGGTTGTGTTCAACACTGCAAAAGAAAATTTATAGAAATTCAGGAGCAACCCGAAGCACAAGAAGTTATTGATCTATACAATCAATTTTATATCATCCGTAAGAAAAAGCCAAAAGAAAAATGGAAAGAGGCTTCCCTAAAAGTATACAAGAAGTTAGAAAATAAACTCAGAGACATAGAAAGAGATTCCGGGGTATTGCCTAACCACATATTAACTAAAGCTGCAGCTTACTGCCTGAATGAACTAGAGTCCATATACAACATCATCATATCTACCGAATACGATCTGGATAATAATATAATTGAACGACCTATGCGCTATATCAGCCTTAGTCGTCGTAATTCACTTTTTTGTGGTTCTAATGCAGGGGCCACCAGAACAGCTACACTTTATTCTCTAGCTATATCATGTAGATTGAATAATATAAATACATTTTCCTACTTCAAGGATGTTATGCAGCGTTTAGCAGAAAGTCCAACAATGACAAATGAACAATTACGCAACTTGCTTCCTGATAGGTGGGCGGATCAATAATAAAAAACGCCACATCAAAATAACGAATCAATTTGATGGGGCTTTTTTTGAGGGGCGACGCGGAGACGGATACGCAGTAGAAGCTGCGCGTGCTGGAGAAGCTGGAAGGGGATTTTCAGTAGTAGCAACAGAAGTTAGAAAGTTAGCAGAACGTAGTAGACAGGCAGCAGAAGAAATAAATCAACTTTCAGAACAGAGCGTTTCGTTTACTACCAAAACAGGAAGTGAAATCACCGGTTTGGTTCCGGAAATACAGAAGACAAGTGAATTGATTAAGGAGATTTCAGTGGCTTCACATGAACAACAATCAGGAGCTGATCAGGTAAATAATGCTATTCAGCAATTGAATAATGTTACCCAGATGAATGCTTCTGGAGCAGAAAATGTTTCAGAAAGTGCCGATTCTGTTTCAAAACAAGCTCAGAACCTCAAGGAGGCAATTTCGTTCTTTAAAATATAAAGGACGACAGATCTTCAATATTAAAACAATACATAATAATAAGCTGTTTGATTCATGTTTAAACAGCTTATTTTTTGAAATTTTCCCATTCTTGTTTTAAAATACTCATATTATATACGGAATGGTATTCATGATCAATGATGAATGTATCTCTTAACAGTCCCTCATTCTTAAATCCACAGCTTTCATAACATTTTATTGCAGATTTATTGAAGTCGAAAACCCCTAGATCTATTCTATGCAGGTTTATTTCTTCGAATCCTATTTCAAGAAGTTTTTTGATCAGCATCTTACCAAATCCTTTATTTCTGTTATTCTTTTTTGCAATAAGTATTCTACTAAGTCGGGCATTTTTATTTAGTAAATCTATTTTGTTGATTTCAGCATGACCAATAACTTTATTAGATTTTGTATCTAATACTTTATATATTATTCGATTATTAACAGTAATGTATTTGTTTAATTGTTCATGCGTAATTGGGAAATTAAATGCAGGACCTGCAAATTGATACATAAATCTTTCATTATCAATCCAACTTATAAATCTATCAAAATCCTTTTCTGTGAAACGTTCAAGTGCAATCATTTTTAGGTACTAATTATTGGCCTTTATTAGTTGTCGAATCAAATCGGGTAATTTTGAATCTTTAAAATCTGCCTGTAAATAATATGGGTTGTATATTTCTTCTTTTCGTTTTATGTATGCAGTAGTTAGTCCTGCTTTTTTTGCACCAAATAAATCCCAATCATGTGTGGCTACCATAACAATATCTTTAGTTTGTAGACCTTCCTGCATGGCAGTTGCTTGATAGATATCTTTAAATGGTTTGTATTTTTTTACATCATCTACAGAGTAGTAAGAGTCAAACAAGTTAATAATCTTTGCATTTGTTAGCTGTTGTTTTATCATCGATAATGATGAATTGGATACAGCAATAACACGAATATCCTGTGCTCTCAATATATTAAGTGCTGGTCGTACGTCTTCATAAGCAGGTAGGCTTTTAAATGTACCAAGTATCTCCGCTTTAACCTCTGCATGTATAGGTTTATTATTTTCGAAAAAGAGGTTTTCTAATGCAACTTCCGCTAATTCACCAAAGTTTTGGTATTCATTCATAATTCCCATTATACAAGAGCTATATAATAATTTTGTAAACCAATATTTTAGCACATACTTGTCATCAAAGTGCTTGTCAAACTGTTCCTTTAATAAACTTAAGTTTAATAAGGTTTCGTTCATATCAAAAAATATTGCTTTTATCATGGGTTTCTTATTAAATCCTAATCTTTGAATTAGTTTTCTACGAACATATGTAGAAATGCAACAAAGCTATAATGAATGTGTACAAACTTTTGATTTTTAATAGTTTATTTTACAATATTAAAATCCTTCCAGTTAGTTTTCCCATCATGGAATACTTGCTTACGCATTGATTTCCCCACTTTATATCCTTCTTCTTTCGATATCATTTTTACATTTTCAGTTGTTATCTTATTTACCAAAAATAGTTGTTCAAGGTCATAAGTGTATCGACTATCAGCTCTAAATAAATGAGATCGTTTAGCATCAACAGTTAATGTTCCATGGAAATCTTTTGGATACCATTTTCCGTTAAAATATTCGTATTTGACAGATAAAGTATAATCCGATTTATTTATGGTAACACCATAGAGAAAAACAAATGGTTGTAATACGGTAGGAACAATAAATTCTCCGGCAATTTCAATATAAATAATAGCATAGGTTTCTTCATCCATTAAGAATTTTCCATGGTGCTGTGTATTGTCAATTTTTCTTTTGGTTTTAAAATGTATAGCAACCACTTTTCTTCCATTATAAACAGATTTTTCACCAATGGTATAGGAATATTTTTTTATGTTATCAACATCAAGAAATGTTTGCTTTGTTTTTGTAAAGTCAAATGCAAATAGAGTATTTGGACCGCCAAAATCAATATAACCGTCTTCACTTTCTTCTGCGTTTGCAAACTCTGCATTATGTAATGTCTTCTTTTTCTGTTTATCGGCCTGTTTTAGTATCCATTGTTTATCAAATGCTAATTCCTTAACGGCCCCATTTTCTCGCCACAAAATGATTTTATGTCTGTTTCTTGTCGTGTCTGTACATCCGGTATAGTACGATTCAAATACTGCTTCTTCGTTTCGTACATAATGATCATTTTCTTTCATCTTTTCCCTGTAATAAGCCTTTGTCATAAATGGAACAGGTGAATAATTATTTGCAATAGCATCGTTTATTCGTTCAAGATAATCTTCGATTGTCATTGGGCGAATAACAATCTCTTCAAGTTGATTTACAGCTGGCATTAGTTTTATAACTAAATGTTCACCTTCTTTTATAGCAGACAATGGAGTTTGATAGGTTTCATAACCAATGTAATTTACCAGTAATGTATCTGTGACAATATCTTTGGGTATAATGAACTCAAAATATCCCTTATCGTTTGTAATGGTCCCAATTTGTTGGTTTTTTAATGCAATAGATGCAAAAGGTAACTTGTCATTGCTTTTTTTATCAACAACATATCCAGAAATGGTAATAGACTGTGCCCATAAAGAGCAGGTCAGCAATAAAAGTAAAACTATAGGTCTCATTCAATTGAATAAATAAAATTGGCCGCAATATAAATATATTTATTCTATGGCGATTCGTTTTTATCGTGTATCTAACCGGTAGTTTTAGTGATGCAAAAAAGCACATGTTTAAAAAACTGTTTTTCAACCTGTAGTAAAGGTTAATTTTGTTCATCTTCCATCTCTGTGTTTTGTATATCTGCATCTAAGTTTTTATGCTGTTTTACAATATACTCTTTAGGTGATACTCCGTAATAAGCTTTAAATGATTTTGAAAAGTGAGAAAGGTTTGAATAACCAATGGCATAAGCAACTTCACTAATATTTGTTTTTTGAGTTGTTAGTAAATAAGCAGCCTGCTTCATACGGATGTTTTTAATTAAATCGCGAGCCGATTGGTTGGTAAGTTCCTTTAGTTTTCGGTGCATATGTACTCTGCTAATTCCTATTTCATCCGCGAGCATTTCCACATTAAGGTCGCTATCTGAAATTTTATCTTTAATAACAGTCATTACTTTTTGCAATAGCACTTCGTTATGCGATTTCTGTTCTATATTTTCTATTTCCAGTTCTTCTTTGGGTTGAAGTTTTTGATATATCCGCTTTCTATTTTCAAGCATGTTGGCTATAATCTTCTTTAAAAAGTCGCTGTTAAAAGGTTTTATCAAATACATGTCGGCACCGGTTTCAATTCCTTCATTCTTATCTTCTTCTTTAGATAGGGCCGTTAAAAGAATTACCGGAATATGATTGGTTAAAATATTGGATTTAATCTTTTTGCAAAAGGTAATGCCATCCATACGCGGCATCATGATATCACTAATGATGATATCTGGTTTTTCATCTAATAATATAGCATGTGCTTTTTCTCCATCTTCGCAAGCTACTACTTTATAATAAGGTGATAATTCTGCTACCAGATAGTTTCTGATATCAACTTCATCATCAACCACCATAATTTTATGATTGGTTTTTGGTTTAATCTTTTCTTCAGTATTGTTTTCTTCCGCTTTACTTTGTGTTTCGTATGATATTATTTTTCCAGGAGTAGGTAAAACATTATTAGGTGTTACTAAATCTTCTTTTGGCAAATGATCGTTTCCTGTTGGTATTAAAATTGTGAACGTTGTTCCTTGACAATCAGTACGATTTGTAACTTTTATTTCGCCTTTGTGTAATAGGACTAATGATTTTGTAAGGTGTAGACCAATACCTGTTCCTCCGGCATGTATTGTTTCTTGTGTACTTGCCTGATAAAAGCGATCAAATATTCTATTTTTGTCATTTTCACTTATTCCAATGCCGGTATCACTAACGTCTATTTTTATGTAATCATGAACGGGTGATTTTTTGTTTTTAATCGATTCTTTTGTAATTTGAATATCAATAGAACCTTCGGCCGGGGTAAATTTAAAGGCGTTGGATAGAAGGTTAAATATTACTTTTTCAAAATTTAAAGTGTCAATCCAAACTTCAATATCCGGATCAACAGTGTTTACTGATAAAGTGATTTTTTTATCCAGGGCAAATGAATCGTATGAACTAGTTAATTGCTTTATAAAATTATAAATATTAGTAGGTTGATACTTCATTAATATCTGGCCTTTATCAATCTTTCTAATGTCCATCATTTGTCCAACTAATCTTAAAAGGCGATAGGCATTTTGCTGCATTAGTTTGTATAAGCGCGATGTTTTATTATCAACATCAGTTTGAAGTAATTTTTCAAGAGGATCAATAATTAATGATAGAGGTGTTTTAATTTCATGTGAAATGTTTATGAAAAATTGCATCTTCATTTCATTGACTTTCTCAG
The DNA here is from genome assembly GCA_963665705.1 of uncultured Saccharicrinis sp. Classification (GTDB taxonomy): domain Bacteria; phylum Bacteroidota; class Bacteroidia; order Bacteroidales; family Marinilabiliaceae; genus Saccharicrinis. The sequence continues at coordinate 4,997,715 of OY762448.1, read as the reverse complement.
ATTGTTGATGTCTTACTTTTTCCATGTAAAACAGAACTATAGCATAAAAGAATAGGCCAATCAATATGGTCCACAAAATTTTGGCTAAAAAAGTTTTATACCAGGGCGGATAAATAATGATGATGATTTCACGTGTGTTAGAATATTGTTTTTTGTCAACCCCTCTTACATAAAACTGGTAAATTCCATGACTTAAATTTGTATAAGTCGCTCTTCTGTTTTGCGCATTGGTTTTATGCCATTCCAAGTCAAAACCTTTCATCATATACTCGTAGGTAACGCGACTTTGATTAGCGATTTCCGTGGATGTAAAACCAATTGTAAAAACATTATCTTCTTCTCTAATTCTAAGCGTATCTGCTAATACTATTGATTTGTTTAATATGGTATGTTTTCCTGTTTTATCTCCAATTTTTACGTTTTTATTGGATAAGATAAAGTCGGTTAAAACCACATCTCTTAAAGGATGGGTGTATTTAATGTAATCTCGTTTTATTTGAGTTATACCATTGATACCGCCAAAAAACAATTCATTGCTATCTGTTTTACAAACAGCCATTCGTGAAAATTCGTTGGCCTGTATGCCATCGTATGAGTAGTAATTAGTAAATGATTCATCTATAGGATTAAATCGGGAAAGGCCATTGTGTGTACTAATCCACAACTGGTTGTACTCATCTTCTTTAATGGCACAAATGGCATTATTGCATAAACCATTTTTTGTATCGTATAGTTTTGTCTTAAAAGTTTTAGGGTCTAATTTCACTAATCCTTCATATGTGCCAATCCATATATTATTTTCACTATCAGATTGAATACAGTTTACAGTATTGTTTTTAAGTAGTTTATTTTCTTCAGATAAGTGTTTGAGTGTTTTATTTTTAAGGTTAACGTAATACAGGCCTACATAAGAGCCAAACCATAAATTTTCATCTGAGTCAATAAACAAGGAAATTATCCATTGTGGGATTTTTTGATTTAATGAATCGGGGATATCTAGTCCTGGATAATATTTTTCGTTAGGGATATCAAACCTACATATTCCATCACCCAAAGTGGCTATAATTAATTGATTTTCTTTTGTTTTTTCTATGGCAGTTATATTATTATAAAGATTATTGTGTGGGCGGTCATATTTGTCATTGTAGATTTTAAAAAACTGATTATCCTTGTTATAAATAATTAATCCATTTATATATCTGCCAATCCATAAATAATTACTTGAATCATTATATATGGCTAAAATATTTTGTCCTAAAGTATTTCCGGCTTTATCTTTTAACGGTATATGTTTTACTTTTTGAGCATGCCTGTTGATGTGATATAATCCATCTCCATCAGTGCCCACCCATATTTCTTTATTATTTGCATTAATACTGGTAATACAACTTGATCCAATATTTTTATCTTTGATTGTACTATAACCATAGTTGATAAAAATATCAGGTGATTCAGGTATTAAGTAAATACCTTTTTGATACATACCTAACCAAATATTACCTGCATTATCTTCAATAATAGTATGTACTTTACTTTTAAGAAAATTAAAAGAGGCGTTTGAAGTAACATAGCTTTCAAGCAAATTGGTTTGTTTGTTTAAAATTTTTAATCCAAAACCATCAGTTCCTACCCATAATCTTTTTTGCGAATCAATTAATATATGTTTAACAGGTAAAGCTCTTTCGTTGGGGTTAGCTGAATTAATTTCCTCAATTACGCCAGTTTTTTTATTTAAGCGGGCCAATCCACCATTTAAAAAACCAATGTATATAAAGCCTTCATCATCGCTACAAATACATGAAACCTCATTACTTGGTAGTGAATTGCCCTCATTTGAATTTTCAGTATATGTAATAATTTCATTTGTTACAGGATTATAGGATCTTAAACCATTATCCCTGGTACCTATCCATAAAATACCCTCTGAATCTTCATAAATATATTCTAAGATTTCTGCGTTGATGCGATTGTTAATGTTTATAGGGATTTCTGCTTTATAGGTATCCTTATTAATCCTTATTAATCCATTTCCTGAGGTTGTTAACCATATGTCTCCATTTGAAGCTTCAAGTATGCATGATATATTAATATGAATGGTTGGATCAATAATAGGCAATTCAATTTCAGTAAACGATTCTGTTTCGTGGTTATATATTTGAAGTGTATTAATTTGACCCACCCATAAATTACCTTGACTATCTTCAGTAATAGCTGTAACAAAATTATTTTTAAGAGAGTTTTGAAGTTTTGAGTTTTTAGTATAAGATTTAAAATTGATACCATCAAATCTATTGAGTCCATCTTCTGTTGCCACCCAAATAAATCCTTGGTGATCCTGAAATATTTCATTAATTAAACTATTTGATAAGCCGTCATTAGAATCAAACAGTTTTTTCTTTTGTGCAAATAGTACAAAAGGAAATATTAAAAGTGCTATAACAAACAGTTTTTTTAAGGGCATGAATTCACATTTTTTTACTTAAAGCCTAAAGTAGGAAAAAATGTTAAAATTTCTCTTGTTTTAGGTCACATAAAGGCAAATGTAACCAATAGAAAAAGAAATGTTACAAATAGAATATATGTTGTAACGAATAGAATAATCATTGTAACCACTGGCCTAACGTTTCATTTACATCTGTCTTAAATTTGATTCAATAAAAATTAACGCATGTGAACAACTTTTAATAACGAGGAGATTAAATGTAAACAGGTGTTAAAATTCAATATTACTTTTAGGCTTGTTTTAATTAAAAAATAATCAATATGTATAGTAAATATTTAATAGTATTCTTTTTGATTTTGGTTTCATCAGGCGTGGGAAATTTTATTGGGGCTCAATCAAAAATAGATGGTTCAGAGTTATGGTTTTCAAATAAAGCATTCAATACTAAAGCAACCTCTCCTTCTTATTTATATATACCTAAAAAATCGACCACATATAATATTATTCGTAAGGAACTATCCAGTAACTTAAAAACATTATTTAATAAAGATGTTAAGGTTATAAAGAAAATAAAATCAGGTAGTTTATGTATTGCAACTTCGGATCAAAAAAATATAGCTTCATTTTTTAATCAGGATGAACTAGTGGCATTAGGAGAAGATGGTTTTATTATTAGATCCATTAATAATGGGAGTACAATTATTATTGCCAACACAGAAGTGGGAGCACTTTATGGAACTTATCATTATGTAAGATATATACAAACTTCAGATGCCTGTTGCAATAATATTGATATAGTTGAAGTGCCTTCTTACGATAGAAGGATATTAAATCACTGGGATAATTTAAACGGTACTGTTGAAAGAGGTTATGCTGGTCATTCATTATGGCAATGGGAAGAGCTTCCGGAAACTATTAGCCCAAGATATGAAGAATATGCTAGAGCGAACGCTTCAATAGGAATTAATGGTTCTGTACTTAATAATGTAAATGCCAGTCCTGAAATACTTAAAACAGATTATTTAAACAAAGTTTCTGCAATAGCTAAAGTATTCAGACCCTATGGTGTTAAAGTTTATTTGTCAGTAAACTTTGCTTCTCCAAGTGTAATTGGTGGTTTAGCAGATGCTAATCCTAAAAAGGAAGAAGTAAAACAATGGTGGAAAGATAAAGCAAAAGAGATTTACTCAATAATTCCTGATTTTGGTGGCTTTTTGGTAAAAGCAAATTCTGAAGGTCAGCCTGGACCAAATGATTATGGTTGTACACATGCCGACGGTGCAAATATGTTGGCTGATGCTTTACAGCCTCATGGTGGTATTGTGATGTGGAGAGCATTTGTTTATAATCCGAAAGGAAACGACAGAGCAAAACAATCTTATGATGAATTTATGCCATTGGATGGTCAGTTCAGAAGTAATGTAATTCTACAGGTTAAAAACGGACCTATCGATTTTCAACCTCGTGAACCAATCAGTTCTTTATTTGGACAGTTGCAACACACTACTATAATGCCTGAGTTACAAATAACTAAAGAGTATTTAGGATTCTCTGATCACCTAAGTTATTTGGGTACTTTGTTTAAAGAGTTTTTAGATACAGATACTTATACAAAAGGTAGAAATACAACTGTGAGCAGAGTTACTGATGGTAGTGTTTTTAATGATTCAATTACAGCTATTGCCGGTGTGGCTAATATTGGTTTAGATACCAATTGGTGTGGACATCATTTTGCTCAGGCTAACTGGTATGTATTTGGAAGATTAGCATGGAATAATCAATTGTCTGTAAGAGATATTTCAAAAGAATGGTTAGAACAAACTTTTACTCATGATAGTGAATTTGTATCAGCAATGAGTAATGTAATGATGCTGTCGCGTGAAGCAGTTGTTAATTATATGACTCCAATAGGATTACACCACCTGATGGGATGGAGTCACCATTATGGACCGGAACCATGGTGTGTTGTTGAAGGAGCCCGTCCGGATTGGTTGCCAACATACTATCACAAAGCAGATAGCATTGGAATTGGATTTGATAGATCATCTACCGGTAGTAATGCAACAGCACAGTATGCCGAACCATTAAAATCAATGTATGATGATCCAAAACTATGCCCTGAAGAATTTTTACTATGGTTTCATCATTTACCATGGAACTATGAGCTAAATAACGGTCGTGACTTATGGACCGAACTATGTTACAAATACAACCTGGGAGTTGAACAAGCTCAACAGTTTGAAAAAACCTGGAATACTTTACAAAACAAAGTTGATATGGATAGATTTAAGGAAGTACAACAAAAATTAGCGACACAGGTTCGTGAGGCTATTTGGTGGAGAGATGCATGTGTTCTCTATTTCCAAACCTTTTCGAATAGACCTATTCCGCAAGAGCTTTTTAAGCCCGTTCATAATTTGGAAGATTTAAAGAAATTAAAATTTAATCTGCAACACCATAATTAGTATAATAATTAATAATCAAATTATTTTTTTATGAAAAAAAGAAGTCTACACTGGAAAGAAATAATAACAACGTTATTTTTCTTTCTATCAATACATTTTGCTGCAATGGCACAAAATGTAACCGTTCAGGGAACGGTTGTTGATACAAAAGGAGAACCACTACCGGGTGTTAGTATTATTCTTGAAGGAACAACACAAGGAACTATTACAAATTTTGATGGACAATATACTATTGAAGTTCCATCTGATGCACAATTAATTTTTCAGTTTATAGGTTTTAACAATAAAACAGTTGCTGTAAATGGACAAACAAAAATAGATGTAACTTTAGCAGAAGATGTAGTTGGATTAGATGAGGTTGTAGTTGTTGGTTATGGTACTCAAAAGAAGTCTGATGTTACCGGGGCTATTGCTTCAATGGATGATGAAAGCTTAAGAGAAGTTAGTTCATCAAATATTTCTAAATCACTTGAAGGTCGTGTTGCCGGTGTTGAAATGACACAAACATCTTCTCGTCCGGGATCAGCAATGCAAATTCGTATTCGTGGTTCTCGTTCTTTAACTGCAAGTAATGATCCACTTGTGGTATTAGACGGAATTCCGTTTGCTGGTTCTTTACAAGATATTAACCCAGGAGATATTAAGAGTGTTGATATTTTAAAAGATGCTTCTGCAACTGCTATTTACGGTTCTCGTGGTGCTAATGGTGTAATCTTAGTAACTACTTACAGAGGCGAAACTGGTGAAGTTAAAGCCCCAACAGTAAGCTATAATGGTTATTACGGAGTTAAAAAGCTATTAAACAGATACCCAATGATGGGTGCTGAAGATTGGTTGGCATGGAGACAAGAGGCCCGAGATAATGGAATTGATTATGGTGCTGGTGATGATGAAGATACTTCACTTGATACAGATTGGCAGGATCTTGTAATGAAAAATACAGGTGTTGTTACTAGTCACGATGTTAGTATTGCCGGCTTTACAAAAGGAGGTGGATATAACTTTGGTGGCGGTTACTATGATGAAACTTCATTACTTCCTAATCAAGGTTATAAGAGATATTCATTAAGAGCCAACTTCGACCAAAAATTAGGGCAATATGTAAAAGTAGGTCTTAGCTCAATGAACTCTTACGGACTTACTAATGGTGAAACTGATGGATTAATGGGTACACTTTTAACTCTTTCACCAGTTATAAATCCATACAATGCTGATGGTTCAATTAATGAAGGTCCATTATCTGTTAATAGTCAGGATACTTACTATAACCCATTAATGGCAAAAAGTATTGGAGACAGAAGAGTTGAAGAGCGTAAGAGCTATGCCACATACAACTCTTTCTATGGAGAAGTGAAAATTCCATGGGTTGAAGGATTGAAATACAGAGTGAACTTAGGTTTAAACTTACGTGAAAGTAATTACGGTAAATTTGATGCAGCAGAAACTTGTTACAATCAAAGTGCTTATTCAAATGCTGCAGTTGAAAATACTCATATGACAAACTGGGCTATTGAAAACTTATTATACTATGATAAAAAATTCGGAAAGCACAGTGTAGGCTTAGTGGCTATGTATTCTAGTGAGCAAACTGAATATCAAAAATCAAGAATGAGTGCAACTGATGTAACAGCTGATGCTTTACAGTATTATAACCTTGGGTTGTTATCTGACAATGGTGAAGTGACTATTGATCCTAATAATCAGGTTTATTACAAAAGAGGTTTATTATCAGCTATGTTCCGTGCTAATTATTCATATGACAATAAGTACTTAGCAACATTTACTTTCCGTAAGGATGGATCTTCTGTATTAGCAGATGGACATAAATGGCATTCATATCCAGCATTCTCATTAGGTTGGGTTATGACTCAAGAATCATTTATGCAGGATTTAACATGGCTTAATTTCTTAAAATTAAGAGCAGGTTACGGACAAACTTCAAACCAGGCAGTTAGTCCATATGAAACAATGGGTAGTCTTGATTATGCAAAATATAATTTTGGATCAAGTAATGTTACTGGTTACTACGTTTCAAGCTTACCAAACGAGAATTTAGGATGGGAGTTTTCAGAAACAGTTAACGTTGGTGTTGACTTCCACTTATTAAATAGTCGTTTAAGTGGTAGTTTTGAATATTATACTCAGCATACTAAAGATGTACTTGTAGCTCAGGAACTACCTGTAACAGCTGGGGTAACAGAAACATTTTTGACAAATGCAGGCGAAACAGAAAATAAAGGTTATGAGATTTCTTTAAATGCTAAAATCATTGAAGATCTAAACGGTTTCTCTTGGGATTTAGGATTCAACCTTTATTCAAACAAAAACAAAATTACTAAGTTAGCCAGTGGTCAGTTGTATGATAAAGGAAACGGATGGTTCGTTGGACAACCTATTGATGTTGTTTATGACTTTAAAAAAATAGGTATCTGGCAATCTAATGAGGCTAGTGAAGTTACTAAATATGAAAGTGATGGAGAGAAAGGGATGATAAAGGTTGAGTATACTGGAGAATATGACTCAAACGGTGATCCTGTAAGATACATTCAATCAGGTACTACCCTAGAAGACGATGATCGTCAAATTCTTGGATCAGTTGAACCTGACTGGCAAGGTGGTTTCAATACACGTTTGGGTTATAAAGGATGGGATTTATCTTTAATTGGTAGCTATAAAAAAGGAGGTATCCTTGTTAGTGGAATTCACTCGGGAGCAAGTTACTTAAACTTAAACAATGGGCGTAGAGGTCAAATTGATATTGACTACTGGACAGAAAACAATCCTACAAATGCAGCTCCTGCACCAGGTGGACCTTCAAATGGTGATAACCCAAAATACGTAAGTACATTAGCATATTTCGATGCTTCATACTGGAAGATTTCTAATATTACTTTAGCATACAATTTTAAAAAGGACTGGCTTAAAAACCTTCATATTGATAGGTTAAGAGTATACGCTACTGTTCAAAATCCATTCATCTTCGGATCGGATTATTACAAGGAAACAGGTTTAGATCCTGTGCCTAACTCAAGTAGTGATGATGCTACAACCCAAGCTGTTGTTGATGCAAGAGCAGAAGGTGTAACAGATCGTGTAAGTGTAGTTGGATATAGTACGCCTGCAACTCGCAACTTCTTATTTGGGGTAAACCTATCATTTTAATTAACAGTTAAAGAAAAAGTAATTATGAAAAAAATTATATTACCAATATTTGTAATAGCTGCTATGTTATTTACAGCTTGCTCAGATATTCTAGAAGAGCAACCTCGCTCAGAATTAACCCCGGAGTTTTTCGCTACGGAAGAGGGTGTTGAATTTGGACTTTCATCAGTATACTCACAACTACGTTTTCTATACGGACCTCATGCAATGATGTATTTAACAACAGAAGGTACTGATGAAGCTACTTATGGTGGATTAAATACTTCAGGGGATTCATATAACTTAGATTCATACGTTGTTACATCATCAAATAGTGAAGTAGAAACATTATGGAACAGACCATTTCCAGCCATTAACACTTGTAATGGGATCATAGAGAATGGTGAAACAGCAGGCGTTGAAGCCTCTCTTGTAGCAGAAGCAAGATTTTTTCGCGCATTTTATTACTTCATTTTAGTTACAACATTTGGTGATGCTCCGCTTGATTTAGGTTCCGGTGAATTAGCATTTAATACTTCTCCTTCACGTTTATCTACTCGTGATCCTTTGGAGGATGTGTATACAAAATGTATTTTTCCTGATTTAATCGAGGCCATTGCAGATCTTCCTGAAGATCCAAGAGTTACAAGTGCAACTAACAAAGTAGTAGCAAAACACTTCTTAGCAAAAGCATACCTAAGTTATGCATGGTGGTTAGAACGCAATAGTGGAACTGATCCTGATGGAAAATCTTCGTCTGAGTATTTTCAGTTAGCATATGATACTGCTCTTGATGCTGTCCAGAATTCAGGAAACTTCTCATTACAGGAAACTTTCAGATTGGTTAACCTGGGTTCAAATGATTATAATAGTGAAATTATGCTATGTGCAGACCATACATCAAGTAGTTTTACTTATGATGAAAGTACAATTAACAGTTGGGAGTCAGAAGATAATAATCATATGAAATCAAACCGTTCATGTTTTGCAATGAACATGAACTTTGAAATGAGTATTAATGGAAATAAGTTTATCTATCGTCAACCGGTACAGGAAATAGGTCGTCCATGGAGAAGGTTAGCTCCTACTCATGAGGTATTTACAAATACATTCCCTCAGGCAGACAGAGATATGGATACCCGTTTTGCTGGAACTTTTACTACTGCATTTCCTTCAAACTATCAGGGAAGGGGAAGTGATAAGTACGATGGAACCGTTCTTACTGGAGAAAATGATATTGCAATAAATGATGGAGACACAGTTTTCTATTTTGCGCCTACTGATGATATTATGGGTGACTTAACATTAAAAGAGTACGATAGTAAATACCAATATGGATATTATCCTGATAAACCATATGCAGTGTATACTCCATCAATGATCAACCGTCACCATTATCCAACTTTATGGAAGTTTGGTCCATACAGAACAGATGATATTACACCTGATGGAGCTTATAAAAACAGTCCGTCAACTCGTCCGTTCCCAATTGCTAAGTTATCTGAAACTTATTTAATAGCTGCAGAAGCTGCTGTAAAAGGTGCTAGTACACAGGCTGGTTATACTGCTAAAGATTTAGTAAACGTAATCAGAGCCAGAGCAGGTATGCCGGATCATAGCGCTGAAATGGTAGCAGCAACTCCAGCTACAATAGATATTGACTATATTTTAATGGAGCGTTCTCGTGAACTATATGGTGAAAACATGCGTTGGTATGACCTTACTCGCACTGGAATGTTAGAGAAATATGCAGGTTCATATACTATGGTTGATGAAAAAGAACCTGTTGTTCATACTCGTGATATTCAGTCTTATCATTACCTAAGACCAATTCCAGCAAGTCAGTTTGACAATATGGATAATACAGATAGTGAAAAGGCACTATATCAAAATCCTGGATACTAGAAATTGTTGTATAGGTGAATATTTCATGGGGTAGTCACTTTTAAAGTGACTGCCCTTTTAAAAGATTTAATTCAAAAAATTCTATCTGAAAATGAACTGATTTAGGGTTTCAAATAATATCAGATACTGGCTGTTTATGCTCAATACCCAACCAATTTAATAAATGAAATACTCTTTGGAAGAATAAAGGTTTTGATATGTAAGATATTGGAAGATAGATAAATATTTATGATTGAAAGTTGGAGTTCAGATATTTTAGGGGTAAAATATTAGTTATAGCAAAAAAGATTAATCCACCAGCAGTTTAATGATGAGTATTTATTTATGATTCAATAATTAGTATTAAGGATCATAGGAGTAATGAATAGATAATAAGATAAAATATACGAAATGACAGATTCATCAGAAAAAATATCAGTTATTGAAAAAATAGGATATAGTTTGGGAGACTTAGCAGCGAACCTGATTTTTCAAACATTGATGGCTTTTATAGCCTTCTTTTATACAGATTTGTATAAGATTCCTCCAACAACAGCCTCTGCTATTATCTTTTTTGGAGGTATGTTTGGAGCCTTTTTTAATCCTGTTATGGGAATGATTGCGGATAGAACGAATACGAGATGGGGTAAATTCAGACCATGGATCTTGTGGACTTCAGTACCATTTGGAGTGTCTGCAATATTAGCTTTTACTACTCCAAACTTTAGTATGACAGGTAAGATTATTTATGCTTTAGTTACTTACGTAGTTTTAGTTCTTGTGTACTCTGCAAACAATTTACCATACTCCTCATTAAGCGGTGTAATTACTGGGGATATGGGAGAACGAAATAGTATTTCTTCTTATAGATTTACTGCAGTAATGATTGCTCAGTTTATTATTCAGGTATTTTTATTACCACTGGCTTTAATTATGGGGGATGGTGATAAAGCTCTTGGTTTTGAGAAAGTAATGACCACATTTGCCATTACAGGAACCATTTTCTTTATTATTACTTTCTTAACAACTAAAGAGCGTATTATTCCTACTGTTGAGCAAACTTCTTCTGTAAAACAAGACTTATCTGACCTTTTTAAAAATAAACCTTGGATAATGATGTGTGGGGTAACGGTATTTATCTTTGTTACTGTTTCACTAAAAGGAGGAATGTATGTTTATTATTTTGAGGACTTTGTCAACAATCAAAATCTGGATAATTTCTTAAATGATATTGGTTTTTATGGATTAATAGATGGATTGAATAGCATGTTTCAAGGAATGGGACTACATGGTTTCCAATGGCCTAAAGAAGTAGCAACCTCAGGATTCAGTTTGTTTAATGCACTTGCCACCATCTTTATGATTATCGGAATCATGTTCTCAAAAAAGATGGCTGATAAGTACGGTAAAAGAGATGTATATAAGTATGGTGTATTAGTTTCAGCAATTTTTCAATTTTCATTCATCTTTTGTAGTCCTCATGCTGTTGGAGCTATCTTTCTAATTCAGGTACTACACGGGTTAAGTTATGGGGTAACAATTCCATTATTATGGGCAATGATTGCTGATGTTGCAGATTATTCAGAATGGAAAAATAACAGAAGGGCTACAGCCATTATTTTCTCAGCAATGATCTTCGGATTAAAATTCGGATTAAGTGTTGGAGGAGCATTGGTTGCCGGAATACTTGGTTGGTTTGGATATTCAGAAATGGCAGCTGAACAGTCAGATTCTACTGTGTTAGGAATCAAGCTTGCCATGAGTGTAATTCCTGCAGTTACCTTCTTTATTGCTGTAGGATTTTTATTCTTCTATGAAATAGACCGAAAAAAGGAAATTGAGATAGAAACAGATCTTAATAAACGAAGAGCTGCAAAAATCAATTCATAATAGAGTTAATTAAACATATAGTAAAAACATTAAAAATATAAGGTGATGAAACGAGCCATGAGAGATGTCTCTCACAAAGGAAGATGTTTATTTTCGGCGAGTTCCATTTGACCTTATTTAAAAACATAAGCATATGAAACAAGCTGTAATGACCGAATTAAATAAGGTTGAGATTGTAAAAGCTGAAGTACCTGTTCCTACGGATAATGAAGTGCTAATTAAATTGGAATATGTTGGTGTGTGTGGTTCCGATCTTCATTATTATGAACATGGTAGAATAAGCAACTTTATTGTGGAAACACCATTTGTTTTAGGTCACGAGTGTGCAGGAACAGTTGTGAAGGTAGGGAAAGATGTTTCGCATTTAAAAGAAGGAGATAGGGTAGCCCTTGAACCAGGAAAAACCTGTGGAGAGTGTGAGCATTGCAAATCTGGTAAATATAACCTGTGTGAAGATGTAATCTTTTTTGCAACACCTCCGGTTCCTGGAACATTTCAGGAATATGTTGCCCACGAAGCTAGCTTGTGTTTTAAACTTCCTGAAAATGTGAGTACAATGGAAGGTGCTTTAATTGAGCCTTTAGCTGTAGGATTTCATGCAGCCATTCAGGGAGGAGCATCAGTAGGGCAAACAGCTGTAGTAACTGGTGCAGGTGCAATTGGTTTAGTTAGCGTTATGGCATTAAAAGCCATGGGAGTTTCTAAAGTATATGTGGTTGATGTAGTTGAAAAGAGACTTGAAAAAGCTTTAGAAATAGGTGCAACAGGTGTAATTAATGCAAGCAAAGAAAATACAGTTGACAAGATCATGGAGTTAACCGAAGGAAAGGGTATTGATCTTTCAATTGAAACAGCCGGAGCTGAGATCACAATTTCTCAATTATTAAAAGTAGCGAAAAAAGGATCTACCGTGGTGTTTGTGGGTTATAGTGCTAAAGAAACTGTTAGTGTTCCTGTAAATTTAATTCTAGATAAAGAGTTAACTATTAAATCTGTATTCAGATATCGTAATATTTTCCCGCTGGCCATTGAAAGCGTTGCAGCAGGTATTGTTCCTATTCAGAAAATTGTTTCAGACTCATTTGACTTTGATGATATTCAGGAAGGACTAACTAAGTGTATAAATAATAAGGAAGATATTGTTAAGGCTGTTATTAAGATTTAATTATGCACCAAAAAACGTTTAGCAATCCGATTTTAAGTGGTTTTTATCCCGATCCTTCAGTATGCAGGGTCGGAGATGATTATTACATGGTAACATCCTCATTTGTATATTACCCTGGTCTGCCGATCTTTCACAGTAAAGATTTGGTTAACTGGAAACAAATTGGGCATGGTATTGAACGTACCAACCAGTTGGACTATAAAAACTGTGAAACATCACTGGGATTATGGGCTCCAACAATTCGTTATCACGAAGGAAAGTTTTACATCATAAATACATTTGTTTCAGAAGGTAGAGAGGCCCGAAGAGATAACTTTATTATCACAGCAGATAAACCAGAAGGACCATGGAGTGATCCTGTTTTTATAGAAGGTGCTGATGGTATTGATCCCTCTATCTTTTTTGATGATGATGGAAAAGTTTGGTATGCTGGAAACTGTATTATACCAAAAGAAGAAAGTGAATATGAAGGGCATCATGCTATTTATCTATGCGAACTTGATCCGGTGTCTTTTCAGATCATTAGTGATATAAAAATAATCTGGAACGGAAACAGAACAACCAGCAAATGGATTGAAGCTCCTCATATCTATAAAAAAGATGGCGATTATTATCTCATTGTTGCCGAAGGTGGAACGTTCACCAATCATAGTGTTATGATGGCCCGAAGCAAAACGATTGATGGTGATTATAAAATCTGTCCACGTAATCCTGTTGTAACACACCGACATGTTTCCTTGATGAACCCTATTTCTGTGGTTGGACATGCTGATATTGTTGAAACGCAGAATGGTGAATGGTGGATGGTGTTATTGGGAGTTAGACCTTATGAAGGCATCAATTACAATTTAGGACGAGAAACATTTTTAGCGCCGATTATATGGGATGAAGATGGCTGGATAAGATTGGATACACCTTATGGTTTAATCCAGGCAGAGGAACGTAAACCAAATCTGGAAGAACATCCTTTTCCAAAGGCTGAGATAAAAGACGATTTTGATGGGGAACTTAGGATGATTTGGAATACAGTTAAACCATATCAAAAGGAGTTCTTTAACCTTTACGAAAGAGAAAGTCATTTGCGAATTTACCTTCAGCCGGAAGTCATTTATGAAATATGTATGCCTCCTTTTGTAGGAAGAAGACAGCAGCATAAAAACTTTGAAGTTACAGTAGCAATGGATTTTACTCCAATGGCTGAAAACGATGAAGCTGGATTGGTATTGTTGAGTGATGACCGATTTAATTATTCGTTTGTTGTGGGTAAAAGCTCTAAAAATAAGGTTCTTCGTTTGTATCAGACAGAAAAATCTAAATATGAATTATTGGCTGAAATTCCAATTGAAAGTAAAAGTGAAATATTTTTGAAAATTAAGGCTTGTGATATAGCATACGATTTTTATTATGGTTATTCTATTTCCAAAATGGTTCCGTTTAAAAAAGGTTTAAAAGCATCTTTATTGAGCTCAACTGTTAACGAAGGATTTACAGGAACCTATATAGGTATGTACGCAAGTTCCAATAAAAAGGAATCAAATTCATATGCCGATTTTGATTGGTTTATATATGAACCTAAATGATTAATAAATAATATTTTATTGAGTTTTTGATTTAGTAATACTGGTTTAGATTAACATTTTGTATCGGGATAAACATCAGAGCTTTATCTCGATACAAATTAGCATTTAAGAAATTTAGATTATGAAGACCCTCGTTCAAAACATATTATTTCATAAAAGCGTAGTAAAATATTTTGTCTTAGTTAATCTGTTTATGTTGTGTATTAGTTGCTCAACGTCAATCAATAAAACAGATTTAGCAGATGATGCAAATAATTATGTTCTAACGTCAGATCAACCGCAAAGTTTTAGAATCTCAAATCAACAACAAGTATCTCCAATCATTATCTCAACATCCGATTACTCAGGAATAAAAAAGGTAGCCAAACTATTTCAAAAAGATATTCTTCAAGTATCTGGTTTAAGTCCTGATCTGTTTCATGATTCTCTTCCAACTACAGAACAAATCATCCTTATTGGCACTATCGAAAAAAATCCTTTAATAAAGCAATTAATAAATAAAGGTAAAATCAACACAAAAGATATTATTGGTAAATGGGAAACTTCATTAATAGAAGTTATCGAAAATCCATTTCCAAACATTAAAAAAGCACTTGTTATAACCGGTAGCGATAAGAGAGGTGTTATATACGGGATGTTTGATGTTTCCCGAAAAATTGGAGTTTCACCATGGTATTGGTGGGCAGATGTTCCTGTTAAAAAGAAAGATCAGATCTTTATTAAAAAAGGAAGATACAACCTTGGCGAACCAAAAGTAAAATACCGTGGTATCTTTTTAAATGATGAGGCTCCTGCATTGAGTGGCTGGGCAGATGAAAAATTTGGAGGCTTTAATCATCTATTTTATGATAAGGTGTTTGAATTAATTTTACGATTAAAGGGAAACTATTTATGGCCTGCTATGTGGGGATCTGCATTTTATGATGATGATCCTATGAATGGTGAATTAGCCAATGAATATGGAATTGTGATGGGAACTTCTCATCACGAACCACTTGGAAGAGCTCATACCGAATGGAGTCGATATGGCTCAGGAGCTTGGGATTATACCAAAAACAAAGATACACTTGACAAGTTTTGGCAAGGTGGGATGCAGCGCATGAAGGATTGGGATAAAATTGTGACTGTAGGTATGCGAGGCGATGGTGATGAAAGTATGAGTGAAGAAACCAATACGGAATTGCTGGAACGTATTGTTGCCAATCAGAGGAAAATTATAGAAGAAGTTACCGGTACACAAACAGAAAAAACACCTCAACTATGGGCTTTATATAAAGAAGTTCAGGAGTATTACGATGAAGGAATGCGAGTTCCGGATGATGTTACTTTACTATTGTGTGACGATAACTGGGGGAATGTAAGAAGATTACCAGATTTATATGCACCCAAAAGAAACGGTGGGTATGGTATGTATTACCATTTTGACTATGTGGGAGGACCAAGGAATTATAAATGGTTAAATACTAAAATTATTCCAAGGATCTGGGAGCAGATGCATTTGTGTTATGAATATGGAGTAGATCAAATATGGATCGTAAATGTAGGGGATTTAAAACCAATGGAACTCCCAATTTCATTTTTCCTTGATTATGCATGGAATCCTGAAAGTATTCCTTTGGAAAAGTTAGATTATTATACAACTAGTTGGGCACAAGAGCAATTTGGAGATCAATATGCACATCAAATAGCAAATATATTGGATCTGTATACAAAATATAATGGCCGCCGTACTCCTGAATTACTGTATTCTGACACTTATAGTTTAACTAATTATCGTGAGTTTGAAAGGGTTACCAATGATTACAAAACTCTTACAAAAAAGTCCACTGATATTTTTAATCAAATACCTTCCAATAAAAAGGATGCGTATTATCAATTGGTTCATTTTCCAGTTTTAGCATGCGCTAACTTATATGAATTGTACTATTCTCATGCTAAGAATTTACTTTATGCAAAACAAGAAAGACATCTAACAAATCAGACGGCTAATACTGTTGAGGAATTATTTAGTAATGATGCGGAACTTGCTGAGTATTATCATACAATGGTGTCAAAAGGAAAGTGGAATCATATGATGTCGCAAACGCATATAGGCTATTCATATTGGCAACAACCAGAGGTTAATATTATGCCTCAAACAATTAGAATTAATATACCTAAAAAGGCTGCATTAGGTGTAGGTGTTGAAGGTTCAGAAAAATCCTGGCCATTAGATAAAGGACCTTTAAAGTTACCTGAATTTGATGCGATTAATGATCAGCATTTTCGTATTGATATTTTTAATAAAGGAGAAGATAAGTTTCATTACCAAATATTAACCACTGATAATTGGGTTGAGATTGCAGAATCAGAAGGAGAAGTATCTGATCAAAAACAAATTGAAGTAAGTATAAAATGGTCAAAACTAAAAAAAGGAAGACACCATACTAAAATAATAGTCAAATCAGATAATAATGAAGAGGCTGTTATATGGGTTAGCGCTCTTAAGGTGGGTGATAATGATCTTAACGGATTTATTGAGAGAAATGGTTATGTGAGTATGGAAGCCAATCACTATACTTCAAAATTAGAGAATGAACAGATTGTCTGGAAAGAAATTAAAGGACTGGGAAAAACGGCTTCAGCCATGACTACCTTTCCGGTTACTAAATCATTACTTTCTAATATAGAAGCAAATCCTCATTTGGTATATGATTTTTACTTGCTGCATTCTCCAAAAAATGAAGAGGTAGAAGTAACAGTATATTTGTCGCCTACATTAAACTTTAAAGGAAAAGAAGGACTGCAATTTGCTCTTTCTGTTGATGATCAAAAACCTGTGGTTGTTAATATGCACGAAGGGATGGATGTTCCTGATTGGAAATATCCTGATTGGTTTAATGATGCGGCGAGTAATAAAATTATTACAAAAAAAATTAAGCTAAAAGTTAATAATCAAGGACAACATACTTTGAAATATTATATGATTGATAGTGGTGTTGTATTACAAAAACTAGTGGTTGATAATGGTGGATTAAAACCTTCTTATTTGGGGCCAGAGGAATCAAAGATGATGAAATAACGGAATAGATTAACATGACAAAAACATCAAATAAACTAACAGTCAAGGAAAAAATTGGCTACAGTGTGGGAGATTTGGCTGCAAACCTGGTCTTTCA
Source organism: uncultured Saccharicrinis sp. (assembly GCA_963665705.1). Taxonomy (GTDB): domain Bacteria; phylum Bacteroidota; class Bacteroidia; order Bacteroidales; family Marinilabiliaceae; genus Saccharicrinis. The sequence continues at coordinate 4,979,989 of OY762448.1, read as the reverse complement.
AACTATTGTCACCTTTTTGGCTTTTTTTTATACTGATGTCTATAAAATAGAACCAGGAACTGCTTCCAGAATAATATTTTCCGGGGGAATGATTGGAGCTCTTTTTAATCCTGTAATGGGTATTATTGCAGATCGAACCAAAACCAGATGGGGGAAATTTCGCCCCTGGGTTCTATGGACGTCTATTCCTTTTGGTGTAATGACCATTATGGCTTTTACAACACCTGAATTTAGTGCAAAAGGTAAATTGTATTATGCGTTAATCACCTATACATTATTGGTCATATTTTATTCTGCTAATAATGTACCATATTCTGCATTAAGTGGCGTGATGACTGGTGATATGGCTCAACGTAATAGTTTATATTCTTATCGTTTTATTGCGGTTCTAATTGCTCAGTTTTTTGTTCAAACTTTACTATTGCCTTTAACAATGATTTTAGGAGATGGAGATAAAACAAAAGGATTTGAAGTAGTTATTGGCATATTCGCTCTAATAGGAGTTATTTTATTTATCATCACTTTTCTTACTACAAAAGAACGAGTTGAAGTAAAGGCTACAGAAAAACCGAGTATAAAAAATGATTTTACTGATTTAGTAAAAAATAAACCAGGAGGTATATTATTCATTGTTACTGTTTTTGTTTTTATTACACTAGCATTAAAATCAGGTATGTATGTCTATTATTTTAAAGATTTTTTAAGTGAGCCTCATTTAGCTAAGTTTTTAAATGATATTGGTTTTAATAGTTATGTTGAAGGATTAAATCTGTTCTTTAAAAATATTGGATTAATAGGTTTTGAATGGCCTGAAGATACATCGGCATCTGCTTTTGGATTATTTAATACATTAGGAATTATTTTAATGATAATAGGGGTAACCTATTCAAAAAAATTAGCTGATCATTTTGGTAAGAGAAATGTTTTTTCTATCGGGCTATTCTTGTCTTCAGTAACACTTTTTTTATTTGTTTTTTATAATCCGGAGAGTATTGGATTAGTGTTTTTTACGCAAGTTTTACACGGATTTTCATATGGTATTACGATCCCCATTTTTTGGGCTATGATTGCAGACGTGGCAGATTTTTCGGAACTCAAAAATTATCGACGGGCAACAGCTGTTATTTTCTCTACAATGATATTTGGATTAAAGGTTGGACTTAGTATCGGGGGTGCCTTAGTTGCTGCAGTATTAGCCCGATATGGATATCAGGAACATCTGGAAATTCAAAACACAGATACACTTACTGGTATAAAAATGTCGGTGAGTATTTACCCGGCATTAACTTTTATATTGGGAGCTTTATGTCTGGTTTTTTATGAAATTAATAAGTCAAAAGAAGCCGAAATTGAAAAAGAATTAAATAAAAGAAGAAATCACATTTAAAGTAATAACTCAGTATGCAATATAGAAATATAATAATCTACAGTGTCTTAATATTTTCTTTAATAAGTTGTGTTAAGGAAAAATCTACAGACAATAGCATCGGATTAAAAGATGCATTTAAGAGTGACTTTTGGGTAGGAACCGCACTTAATGCCAGTCAGATAAGAGGAATGGACTCATTAGCTATTCAAGTTGTTAAGGATCATTTTAATGCTGTTGTGGCTGAAAATTGCATGAAAGCTGAACGCATCTTTTCTGACAAGTGGAAATATGATTTTGATCTGGCCGATCAATTTGTTGAGTTTGGAGAAAGAAATAATATGTTTATACATGGACATACCTTAGTATGGCATTCGCAAGTTCCAGATTGGTTTTTTACTGATGAAGAAGGTAATGATGTGGGACGAGAAGAGCTGATTAAAAGAATGAAAATGCATATTTATGCAATGGTAGGAAGATACAAAGGCCGTGTAACTGCCTGGGACGTTGTTAATGAAGCTTTTGAAAATGATGGTTCCCTAAGAAAAAGTAAATATTATAATATTATCGGACCAGAATATATTAAGCTGGCTTTTCAGTTTGCTCACGAAGCAGATCCTGAAGCACAATTATATTATAACGATTATTCAATGACCATACCAGCAAAGCAAGATGTTGTTATAGAATATATTCAACAATTACAAAAGGATAGTGTACCTATTCATGGTATAGGTATGCAGGCACATTTAAATTTGGATAGTCCTACAGTGAAAGATATAGAACTGGGAATTTTAAAGTTTTCAAAATTAAATATTCCGGTAATGATTACCGAATTGGATATTACTGTTTTACCATGGCCTGGTACTCAGGTGACTGCAGATGTGGCTTTGTCGCTCGAATTTAAGGAGGAATATGATCCTTACGCAAATGGTTTACCAGATTCAGTAAATGTAAAATTGAATGAAAAGTATTATGACCTTTTTAAAATGTTTGAAAAGCATAGTGATAAAATAAGCAGGGTTACTTTGTGGGGTGTCAATGATACTCAATCATGGCGTAACTACTGGCCTATAGATTCAAGGACTGATTATCCGCTATTGTTTGACAGGAAGTGTCAAGCAAAACCGGTTGTAGAAAAGCTAACAAATATTCAGTAAAAATTTAAAATATTTAATCATGAAAAAACAAAGATATTTAGTAGATCATTTATATACAGCAGATCCAGCAGTACATGTGTTTAATGGTAAGATTTATATATATCCATCTCACGATGTTGAATCAGGTATTCCTGAGAATGATAATGGTGATCATTTTGATATGCGCGATTATCATGTCTTTTCTATGGATTCAATTGATGGAGAAGTAACAGATCATGGTGTTGCTTTAGATGTAAAAGATATTCCATGGGGAGGACGACAACTATGGGATTGTGATGCAGCTTGCAAAGATGGTAAATACTATATTTATTTTCCATTAAAAGATCAGACTGATATTTTTCGTATTGGAGTAGCCATCAGTGATAAGCCAGAGGGCCCATTTATTCCTCAGGACGATCCAATGAAAGGAAGTTACTCAATTGACCCTTGTGTTTTTGAGGAAAATGGCAGTCACTATATGTACTTTGGTGGTTTATGGGGCGGTCAGTTGCAGCGTTATAGAAATAATAAAGCTCAGGAAGCTGGTGTTTTCCCTGCAGATGATGAAGAGGCACTTTGCCCAAAAGTAGTGAAGATATCTGATGATATGTTAGAATTTGCTGAAGAGCCTAAAGATTTACTTATTTTAGATGAGAATGGTGATCCTTTGAAGTCTGGAGATAGTGATCGTAGGTTCTTTGAAGCTTCGTGGATGCATAAGTACAACAATAAATACTATTTCTCTTACTCAACAGGAGATACACACAAACTATGTTATGCAACGGGTGATAGTCCATATGGCCCATTTACCTATCAGGGAGTTATATTAACACCGGTAGTGGGCTGGACGACTCATCATTCAATTTGTGAATTTAAAGGTAAGTGGTATTTATTCCACCATGATTGTGTTCCATCAAAAGGAAAGACATGGTTACGTAGTTTAAAAGTAGTTGAAATGGAATACAATGAAGACGGAACGATTAAGACCATTGAAGGTACAGCTAAGTAGTGTTTTACGCTTTTTTTATCAATAACTTTTTTCGCTAGTTTTTTGCAGCAGCGAAATAGTAGTGCTTATAAATTGAAACATTCTAACTTAATATGCAGGTTTAGCAAAGATAATTTTACCACAAAGACACCATGTATACCAAGATGCGCAGCGTTTTTATTTTTCTTTGTGATACTTTGCGTTCTTTGAGCCTTTGTGGTTTTATTATTTGTAAATCCAGATTTGCTTTCATTTTATTAGTTCATGAATCAATAACGCAATATTCAATGCATAGATTGTCTTATTATATTTTTGTTGTTGTCCTGTTGAGTCCCATGTTTTTATGGGCTCAACCTTCGGGAGGACCTTATGGCCCAGTTCGTAAAAGTTATGAACTTCCTAAGGTTTCAGGAAGGATATATTATGTAGCACCAAATGGTAATTCAAAAATAAGCGGACTTGAATTATCATCACCAACTACTATTGAAAAAGCAATTGAAACGGTAGTTACCGGTGATGCTATAATTATACGTGGTGGAATATATCGTATAGGTAATTTAATATTTAACCAGGGAATAACTATCCAAGCCTACAAAGATGAAATTCCTGTTGTGAAAGGGACAAAAGTAGCAACAGATTGGGAAAAGCTTGAGAATGGTTTATGGCGAACTTCATGGGAATATTTATTCCCTTCAAAACCTCAGGATTGGTGGCGTCGTCATCGTCATGGCAGAGATATCCCAATGCATCGCTTTAATGACGATATGGTTTTTGTTGATGGCAAATTCCTGCAATCTGCCGGATGGGAAGGCGAAGTAAATGAACATACTTACTACATTGACTACGAAAATAAACATGTTTATATCGGAATTGATCCAACAGATAAGCTGGTTGAAATTACTGCTTTTTCAAAAGGATTAGTTCGTACCACAGAAAATGTTAATGGTAAAAAATCGGATGGAATAGGTCCGATTGTTAGGGGAATTGAATTTACTCAATATCCATTTCGTATCATAGATGTTGAAGGTTACTATCCCGAAGGTATTTCATCTGATTCGGATCATGGTAATGATGTGGTAGGAACCAGGTTTGAAGATTGCACCATGTCGTACTGTGCCAGAATAGGTGTCAATATCATTGGCGACAGTCTGGTTTTTAAACACTGTAAAATTTCAGATACAAGTACAGAAGGATTATATGTGGTGAGTTCTGATGATATACTCATCGAGAAAAACATTTTTACAAGAAATAATATTGAACATCTGGATGGTTATTATCCTGCAGCAGTCAAAATATTCAATCAATGCTACCGTGCTACATTCCGCGATAATTTGGTATTTGATTTGCCTCAGTCAAATGGTGTTTGGTACGATGTTGGTAATGTCGATGGTGTTTTTGTAAATAATTATCTGCAGGGAATAGGAACACCTAATAATCAATTTAAAGTTAAAAAAGTATATCCTAGTCGCAATGCTTTCTTTTTCGAAATATCAAAAGGAGCTATTTGTGCAGGCAATGTGTTTAACAATTGCGATCATAGCATCTTAATTTTAAACAGTAACAACGTCAAAGTTTTCCACAATACATTTGTAAATAGTTTGCCTGTTTTGGGCAGAGATGGACGGAGTGCGCAGGGTGACCATTTTGGTTGGCATCCTGGCACCGGTCCTGATGTGGATGAACGCATTGGTCATGAGTTTGTGAACAATCTGGTTGTTAAAACAGAAAAGTATGCAGGACCAATGATGTATATTTATCAACCGGAAGACCTTTGTGAAAAATTAAAAGAGCCATCCGTTTCAAAGATGTCAAATAACATTTGGGTAAATACAGCTTCTGAAAATCAGGAATATTATGTCGTTGATAATAATTATTTGAAGACTAAAACTCCATATAAATCACTTAGTGATTTGAAGACAACGTATTCAACCTACGGAAAAAATAGTAAGGTGTTGATAAATTATCAAGGTCCTTTATTTAAATGTATTGAGTTAGGAGATTTTCATTTAAATACAGATTTTAAAACTGAAGTAAAAGGAGATAAGTTACCAATAGAAATTAAAGATACTCTTAATATGGGAGAACAAAAAAATCTGATGTATATTGGTGCTTATCCTAAAAAATAACAAATCGAAATATGAATCAAAAAATCTACAAAATTATTCTTTTCGGAATTGTTTATTGGGCACTTGGGGTAATCAGCCCCTTTGCCCAAATAAAGCTTCCAAAACTTATTAGTGATGGAATGGTGTTGCAACGTAATACTGAAACCCGAATATGGGGATGGGCATCACCTTCTGAAGATATAAAAGTTCAATTTCTGGATAAGGAATATTGTACCCAGGCAGATAAAGATGGTCAATGGGAATTAATGCTTTCAGATTTAAATCCTGGTGGTCCTTATCAAATGACTTTAAAGGCATCTAATACCATTGTAATTAAAAATATATTAATTGGTGATGTTTGGGTTTGCTCTGGTCAATCCAATATGGATTTAACCATGAAAAGAGTAGGACCTCTTTATCCTGAAGAAATAAAAGGGGCGAAAAATCCAAACATCAGGTATTTTTATGTGCCTCAAAAATATAACTTCCATGAACCACAGAAAGATGTGGAGCAGGGTAATTGGATAGAGGTCAATCCGGATCATATTCAGAACTTTTCTGCCACAGCATATTTCTTTGCAAAGCATCTATATAGCAAATACAAAATTCCTGTTGGGTTATTAAAGAGTAGCTTAGGCGGATCTCCGGCTCAAGCTTGGTTGAGTGAAGATGCATTGAAAAAATTCCCTGAATACCATGAGGAATTCAAACAATATCAAAATCAAGAATTTGTAGATTCAATTATACATAGTGACCAACAACGAAGTAAAAACTGGTATGCTGAATTAAATCAAAAGGATCTGGGCTTAAAAGGTGATTCAGTAAACTGGAAATCTCCATGCCTGGATGATTCAAATTGGGAAAAGATGCAAATCCCGGGTTATTGGGGTGATGGTAAACTGGGTGAAGTAAATGGAGGTATATGGTTCCGTAAAGAGGTTGAAGTACTTGCTTCATTTCTTAAAAACGATGCTATGCTTCTACTAGGCAGGATTGTAGATGCGGATTCTGTGTTTATCAATGGTAAATTTGTTGGATCAACAGGTTATCAATATCCGCCACGTCGTTATACAATTAAAGAAGGTATTCTTAAAGAAGGGAAAAACACTATCGTTATTAGAGTGATCAATAACATTGGAAAGGGTGGACTAATGGTTGATAAACCTTATGAAATTGTTTGTGGCGATGAAAAAATTGATTTAAAAGGTGAATGGAAATATAAACTTGGGGTTAAGATGGACGCTTTACAACCACAAACATTTGTGCGTTGGAAACCAGGAGGTTTATATAATGCTATGATTTCTCCTCTAATTCCATATACTATTAAAGGTTCAATTTGGTATCAGGGAGAAGCAAATGCAAGTTATCCCAATAATTATCAGGTATTAATGAGTTCATTGATACAAGATTGGAGAAAACATTGGAATCAGGAGGAGTTGCCATTTTTATTTGTTCAGTTAGCTAATTATATGGAAGCTAAAGATGAACCCGGATGCAGTACATGGGCTATGCTTCGCGATCAACAACTTAAAACTCTTGAAGTTCCTAATACAGGAATGGCTGTGATTATTGATTCCGGCGAATGGAATGATATTCATCCATTAAATAAAAAAACAGTAGGGGATAGATTAGGTTTGGTTGCTCAAAAAATAGCTTATGGCGACAAAGATGTTGTTTATTCAGGACCTATGTATAAATCAATGAAAATCAAAAAGAATAAGGTTATTATTTCTTTCACAAATATTGGAAGTGGTTTAAAGGTTAAAGGAGAAGGCGATTTAAAAGAATTTGCTATTGCAGGTAAAGACAAGAACTTTAATTGGGCGAAGGCTGAAATAAAAGGAAATAAAGTTATTGTCTGGAGTGATAAGGTGCGTGAGCCTGTTGCTGTAAGATATGCCTGGGCTGATAATCCGGATCAGGCTAATTTGTATAATCAGGAAGGATTGCCTGCATCACCATTTAGAACAGATAATTGGGAAAAATAAAAATCTATATCTATGCACAACAAGTTTAAAAGAAATTTATTAAAAAGTTCCCTGGTGCTAATAGGGAGTATGCTAGCTTTATCTTGCTCAAATCAAGGTAAGAAAGCAAGTGATCAAAGTCCGCGCGAAAGGATAAGTATTAATAAGGGATGGTCATTTTATAAATATGACTCTGCCTTGGATGCCGATTCATTAATTTATGATGTAAGACCTGAAGTTGAGGATAAAAATGATAATAAGGATGCTGATACTAAGCCTACTGAAGCCGTTGAAATTGAAGGTGGAAGTAATGTTTTAAAGGCATGGATTATGCCTACTGGAAATGAATTTATCAAAGATCCATCAAAACAGCATATACGACAAGAAGGTAATCCGGGAAAAGATTTTCCTTTTGTGCAGATTGGTTTTAATGACAAAAATTGGAGAAAAGTAGATTTACCTCATGATTGGGGTATTGAAGGGCCATTTCTTGAAGGTTGGGATGCAGAAGTTGGAGGTGGAATGGGACGTTTACCTAGTCATGGCGTGGCATGGTATCGTAAAAAATTAAATATTGATCCTTCAGACGCAGGGAAATCCTTCTATTTAGATATTGATGGTGCTATGTCGTATGCAATGGTGTGGTGTAATGGAAATCTTGTAGGAGGTTGGCCATATGGTTATAACAGCTGGAGAGTAGATTTAACACCATATATTCTAGCTGGAGATGCCAATCAATTAGCTATTCGGGTTGATAATCCAAATTATTCAGCCCGTTGGTATCCGGGTGGAGGAATTTATCGAAATGTGTGGCTTGTTAAAACAGGTTCGGTGCATGTTGCTCATTGGGGTACTTATATAACAACTGAAAATGTTAGCACAGAATCAGCAACAATAAATTTAGATGTTGCTATTGATAATAAAACGGATAAAGATGAGGAGTTAGAAGTAAGCACCGTGGTTTATCCTTTAGATGAGAATGGGATTCAGCTTCAAACATCAGTGGTTTCTTTTGATACTGCTCAGGCAGAAGTTAAGGCCAGCCAAAAACAAACGGTTAAGGGATCAGTTACCATAGAGAATCCTACTCTTTGGGGACCTCCACCAACTCAAACTCCAAATCTTTATGTTGCAGTAACTCGTTTATCAAAAGATAGGAAGATAATTGATGAATATAAAACTCGTTTTGGTATTCGATCAGTTGAATTTAATCCGAACAAAGGGATTATTGTTAATGGGGAACATATTCCAATAAAAGGTGTCAATAATCACCACGATTTAGGAGCTCTTGGTTCTGCTTTTAATATCCGTGCTGCCGAACGTCAACTGGAGATTCTTAAAGAAATGGGTTGTAATGCCATTCGTATGTCACATAATCCACCCGCTCCAGAATTGTTGGAACTGACTGACAAAATGGGATTTCTTGTAATGGATGAAATATTTGATTCGTGGGAACTTAAAAAAACACCACACGATTTCCATCTTATTTTTCCGGATTGGTACGAGGTTGATACAAGGGCTTATATAAGAAGAGATCGTAATTGTCCTTCAATTATTATGTGGAGTTATGGTAATGAAGTTGGAGAACAATATACCGGAGAAGAAGGTGCTGCAATAGGCAGAAAGCTTTGTGATATTATTAAAGAAGAAGACTCTACCCGAAAAACTGCGGCTTCAATGAACTGGGCTAAATCATACATGCCATTCCCGGAAGTGATGGATGTGATTAGTTTGAATTATCAGGGTGAGGGTATCAGACAAGATCCTTTCTTTGAAGGAACAGAACGCATACAAACACCACCATCGTATGATGATTTCCATGAAAAATTTCCAGATAAAGTAATTCTAAGTACCGAAACTGCTTCTGCATTAAGTACGCGAGGAACATATTTATTTCCTGTTTCAGAAAAAATAAGTGCTCCAATTCGTGAAGGACTAGGTGGAGATGAAAAAAATGGTTATGTGAGTGCTTATGAATTGTATGCTGTTGATTTTGGATCATCAGCCGATAAAGTGTTTGCTGCAATCGATAGTCATCCATTTGTTGCTGGTGAATTTGTTTGGACTGGTTGGGATTACATTGGAGAACCTTCTCCTTATTATTTATCCCGAAGTTCATATTCAGGAATGATTGATCTGGCAGGATTCCCAAAGGACCGCTATTACCTTTATCAGGCAAAATGGCGTCCTGATTTACCAATGGTGCATATTTTACCTCACTGGAACTGGCCTGACAGAGTTGGAAAAGTAACTCCTGTTCATGTATTTACATCAGGAGATGAGGTAGAGTTATTTCTGAATGGAAAATCCTTAGGCAAAAAGAAAAAAGGTGTATATGAATACCGACTTCGATGGGATGATGTTGTTTATGAGCCAGGTGAATTAAAAGCAGTTTCTTATAAAGATGGAAAGCAATGGGCTGAGCAAGTGATGAAAACAACAGATGCTCCTACAAAATTAGAAGCGACTGCGGATAGAAGCTCTATTAAAGCTGATGGTTTGGATTTATCATTTGTTACAGTAAAAGTATGCGATAAAGATGGTTTGTATGTTGCAAATGCTTCTGATTTGATAGAGTTTAGTATCGAAGGTCCGGGAGAAATTGTAGCGACAGATAATGGTGATCCAACAGATATGAATATCTTCTCATCACATCAGCGAAAGGCTTTTAGTGGTAAAGCTTTGGTTATTGTTAAAGCAAAAGAAGGTGAGACTGGAGAAATCATAGTAACAGCAAAAGCAGAAGGATTGGATGAATCCTCAATTAAGATAAAAACGGAATAAATAGAACCTTTTATAGCATCAAATATCTATTGTCGATTAGAGTTTAGGAGCCTTGTAATCTTGCAAGGTTCCTTTTTATTTATAAAAAATGGGAAACTGTTTTATATTTAAACACAGAAATCACATTAGCCTCCCTAATCATTTATTATAACACCAGTAAATTAAACTATGATGAGCCCAAAACAAATTTTTGAAACAGGACTTCAATACCATCATTATGCTAATACTGCATACCCTCTTACTCCAACATCGTTAAAATATAGATAATATAATTTTTACCTGACAATTGTGATAAGTAATTAAATGATAATTCGATTTTATTCTGAATATTTTGTATTTGTTCGAGAAGTAATTTACTTGCATTAATATCCACAACGATTAATCTTATGAAATATACATTAGTCAGATCAATAGGACGAGAGGTTAAACAAGATCAATTAATGGCTATTATTATAGATACATTGAAGAAAAGTAATAGTGTAATTGTTAATAAAGATGGAATTATCACCTTTAGGAAGAGAGCTAAAGGTACCAGAGCTCTTCATTTGTTTTCAGGTAAGATATTGTCATACAAAGTGGAAAAATATATTATAACAATAAACTGGCAAATGCAATCGAAGTTTTTATTTGGTTATAACCTTTCAATTATAATTGCGCTAGTCGCTTTATATATGCAACATGCATTGTCGTTCTTATTATTAATGTCAACGTTAATAGCGTTGGGTTTTTGTAATTATATGTTGTTTTTCTTTGGATTCAGACATGTTGTTAAAACGCATATTAAAAACATAGTACGTAATTGTAATAGTGCAAGGGTGAACTTATAGGTTTACCTATTGTTGCGCTTTATATCACTGCCTAAATCAAATAATCTTTCATTAGTAGTTTATTTGTATTAAAAATGTCTCCTTTAATGATTTTACCGTTTACATAAAAAAGAATTGTTTTTGCAGTCTTCTTCTTAAAAAGGCCCATTCATAAATGAATATAATGTTGTGAATAAGTATAAAGAATTTTGACTTAAACCTAATGATCAATTGTTATATTTACGCTTTATTTCGACTTCCCCCCTAATCATTTATTATAATACCTGGAAATTAAACTATGATGAGCCCAAAACAAATTTTTGAGACAGGATTACAATACCATCATTATGCCAACACAGCATATCCTCTTACTCCAACATCGTTAAAAGAGTTTAGGATAAAAGATAAATCAGAATATCTTGATTTTTTGAAAAGCGAATGGAGTAAAACAAATGAATTAAGTTTATATGTACACATTCCATTTTGTAAAGTTCGATGCAAATTTTGTGAGTATGTAGTTCTGGATTCTTCCGACAGTCCTGTAGAAGATGAATATGTTTCGCTTTTAATTAAGGAAATTGAAATCTATAAAGAAATGCTAAACGGGAAACGTATTGTTGGTTATGATCTGGGAGGAGGAACTCCGACTAAACTTTCTAATGAAAATCTGCAATTGATTACATCAACACTCCAATCATCATTTAACTTTGATGAGAATGTGATTTTTAGCATTGAAACAACGCCAATTATTGCAGCTCAGGAACCAGAAAAGATAAAGGCCGTTTATGATATGGGTTATCGCAGAATAAGCATGGGAATTCAAACTATTTCAGAAAGATTGCTAAATGATCTTGGGCGAGAAGGAACTACTCATATCTATGAAAGTGCGGTTGAGAATATTCGAAAAGCCGGTTATACCATGTTTAATGTTGACCTGATGTATGGCTTTTTATACCAAAGTGATGAAGATTTTGAAAATACAATTCGATATGCTATTGCATTAAACCCTGAATTTATCACCTTGTATAGAAATAGGTACAAAGGAACCAAGTTGGAAGGGGAATCAGGTGGAGTGTCACTTTATAAAATCATCCATCAGTACAGAATTGCGTATCGCATATTAACAGAAAATGGCTATGAAGGAAATCCTGGTAAAAACACCTTTAGTAAGGTAAAGAACGATTATGGAACCAGTGATTATCTTACAAAAAGAGTAATTGATGGAGTTCCATATGTAGGTTTGGGTTTAGGAGCTCAGTCGTTTGGGATGGATTACCTTGCATATAATAGTGGTGCTGCCAACAAAAAGTTGAATATCTATAAAGAAAAAATAGAAAAAGGATTATTGCCTATTCAGGATATCTATGCCTTAGATCAGGAAGAAGTAATTGCTAAAATGATTTCAGTAGCATTTTATTTCGGTTTTGTTGACCTGGATGCCTTTTATAAACGCTTTCAGTTATCATTTGTAGATTACTTTAAAGATGAGGTTGAGTTTGTTATTAGTGAAGGTCTGATGGAGCTAAAAGGTCAACGTTTATATCTTACATCACGTGGATCTGATTATATAAATGGTATTATACCGTTGTTTTATTCTAAGCGGTCAAAGAAAGAATTAAAAACGCTGCTGGCTTCTAACACAAACTTAAGTACAGGTGAAAAGGAATTTTTAAAGGCTTATGATTTAAAAGCTTTTGACCGACCATCGTTAACGTCAGATATTATTGTTTTTACAGAAGAGCAAGCTGCAAAATCATATTCTGTTGTTTTAATAAAACGAGGTGAGCATCCATTTATGAATGATTGGGCCTTGCCCGGGGGCTTTGTTAAAAACAGTGAGTCAGCTGAGGATACTGCCTATCGAGAGCTGATGGAAGAAACCAGTATTGAAGATATCCCATTGTCGCAAATATATTTTGAAAGTCAACCCAATCGAGATCCAAGAGGATGGATTGTATCATGTGTTTTCGCTGGTCTGACTCAAAAAGAAAACTTAAAACTTCAATACGGAGATGATGCCATGAATATTGGTTTATTCTCTATCAAGACAGAGGTTAAAGAGATAAAAGATACAGAAAAAGGTAAAATTGAAAAGATCCATCTTCAACTAAAGCATGAAACAATTATTCTTGAGTCCGAAATTGAAAAAGAAACCATAATTACATCATTTGGAAGAAAGAGTGTTTATAAGATTCTAACTTCAAAAGGAATTGCATTTGACCATGCTTCCATGATATTAAGAGGGATAGATGCCTTGGAGAATATCTAAAGAAAAGTGAGTTCTGAAAAAGAAGGTATTTCAATAAAGGTCTCGTGTATTGCGGTTTTAACCTCCTCTATACTCATTCTTTAGAAGGAGGAGAATATCGTAGCAAGTTCCCCTCCTGAATTTTAGGAGGGGTGCCGAAGGAGGGGTGGTATATTATAATTTTTATTTAAATATGATTTCTCAGTTTATCTTATGTTGAATATATCTCCTTTTTCTTTTTCCTATACTACTTTCAACTACTTCCATTCCCATTCAGCTTTTACCTTATTTATCATAGTTGTAGATCCTCCGTTATATAGGATGCCAAAACCACCATATGTATTGGGATTAATTTCAGTATTTATCAATACTTCAGGTAATACTTCCGGATATTTTGTGTAAGCAGGATATTCTTTAGTTGTTGAAACATGGGTGAATATTTTATCTCCTTCAACATTTATTTCAATTGAACAAGGAGACCTGAAGCAGCTTGTTGTAACTTCTTTACCAATTTGTTTTGCAATACCATTTTCATATTTTACAAAATAGCAATCTACTGCATTGCCATATTTAGTAGTTCTGATTAATCTTAATCCATAGCCTGATAAGGTTTTGTTATCAAACTTAATTAGTACATCCATGTATAAAGGAGCCACACTAAATCCCTGGCCAGCAGTTTTAAAAGGAGAAACAGTCATTTTTACATTCATGTCTGCACACTTATCCTTTACAGGAGTATATAACATGGTGGCACTTCTGCCTGTTTGAAGCAATCCAGGCATATCGGCATTCCCATCTGACCCTTCGCCATAAAACCATGCATTTTTTGTTGTATCTACAGGAATTACAATTCCATCTTTCATAGTTTCAAGAGGTCTGAATGTCCAAAATCCAGGGATAATTTGACACTGATTTTCAACGGAGATATTTTTAAATTCCGTAGTATATAAATGATCATCTGTATTAATGTTTTTAATTGATATAGGTTTTTTAGTCATGGCTTTTACTGTTTTACCTGGTTCACACCTTAGATGATTAGGCGCTACTGTAGCCATAATATAATATCCGATATCCGATGTTGATAAAGAATATGTTTTAAGAGGTTCGTTGAGTCTTGATACCATAACCTTTATTGGATTATTCCCATTTTTATTATCGCATCTATACCAGGTTACTAACGATTCATCATCATATTTCATATCAAGATTGTACTCGACATTTATTTTACCATCTGTTGGTTTTGATAATTTAGGGAGACTAATAAATTCCGGAGCTTCTAGTTTATATGGAGATACATCAACAACACTTGCGGCTTCAATCCCTAAATCATTCGATGCATAAATGATAACTTCTCTTGTATCATCATTATTATTTGTAGGTATTATTTTACATGATAAAGTATTTAAAGAAGGCATTAATTTAACAATGGAACTATCTTTTGAAGATACATACCAAAATAATTTTGCTTTCTCTACTATATATTCTCCAAATCTGTTTACAATGGCATCTAAAGATAAAGTGTCTCTGCCTGTTTCAATAATATTACGACTCGAAGGAATCAAAATTTGAGTTGGTACATTGGTATACTTCTTTTGGCTCTTTTTTTCAGCTTCCAGAACTAATTTCTTAATGACACAAGGATCCCAATCATCATCTCCTTTTAATAGATTGTATGTATTATAAATTATGGAGTCTCCAAGTTGAATTCTATATCCATCAAGTATTGGCAAGTTAGTCATATCAATTGTAGATGATACGTCTTTTGAACTAATGGTTATAGGCTGTGAGTTTAAAGAAACATTGTATTGATAGTTTTTCATTTCATAAGGAGGAACATCTCTCCATCCAACATAATTAACTGTTTTGGAATGAAACCTGGTATCAATGACAGCAAGTTGACCATTTGCTTTAGTGAAATATTGCTTTCCATGAGTAATAGAGTTAATATCACAATTAAAAAATACAGAACCTGTTTGAACTGTATTGTAAAAAGGCTTTGAACTAAAGAATTTAAAAGTACAGTTCAGGTAAACTCCTGTTCCACATAAAGCATCGTCAGTGCATTCCATATGACATCGGTCAAAAAGAATACGTTTAGCACCAACAAAGTTGCATAAATTCAAACGACTAATAAATCGTGTATTACGAGCAACAATTTTATCTCCATCGCAATGGATTAATTGTGCCTGAACAATAGCAGATCCTCTTTTTTCGCGATTTAATTCTGGTTTCAATGGAAAATCTAAATCCACGTTGCAGTAATTTCCAAAAGTGATATTTTCTGATGAAGTTCCATCTCCTGAAAATCTGAAAAGAGTAAAATTCCCTACTGCTCCCATTGTTTGTCCTCGATTACAGGCTAATACTACATTTTTTGCATCTTCAGATAAACCGTAAAAACGTAGCCACTCGCAATCTATTTTTAAGCCATAAGGTACCGGATCATTTCCGCGAGTTTTTATTTCAGGATCATCAGGATTATCTATCCAATAAACCCAAGGGGCAATATATAGCACCATTGGATCATCTTCTGTTCCTTGAGTTAAATGTTTTGTTGCTTCATTAATAGAGTTAAATACAAACGGATATTGCTTTATTTCGTCATCACTAAGTTGACCATCAATAAAGAAGGCTTTGGGACCTAGCTTTATATCCTTATCTTGATAATGAATACTCTTACCATAAAACTTTATTGGATTAGAAGAGTCAAGCGATTTGTAATTAAAAGAATTTTGCCCAAAACAATAGGACGAAATAATGATTGGAATAATAAAAAGTAGTGATTTTTTCATTTTGTAGTTAGTTTTTTATAGTCTGACCGCTAAAGTTATAATCATTTCATGAATTGATATGTGTTTTTATGTATGTAAATTTTATGTAAATAAAAAATGCCAAATTAGAGCAAGGGTAAAAGCCTGTTTATGGATTATATTACTGTAAGACATTAAAGATGAATAATCAATTGGAAAATAAAATCATTAACCTGGTATCTGGAAATATCGAGGGAAAGGAGAGGGATGAATTAATAAAGCAAATTAAGTCAGATCCGTTGTTGTTGAAAAAGTATCAGGAGATTAAAAACGCGTGGGCTTTATCTACATACAGTAATCGCATGAGTCAGGAGTCAATTGATTCATCATACAGTCATTTTGTAAAGAACATCAGTAGTCGAAAACGCATACAATTATATACTTACGTTAAGTATGCGGCGATTATGATATTATTCTTTTCAATCGGAATTATAAGTAATAAGTATATTTTTAACAACGAAGGAAAATCATCTAATTTTAGCTTTTTAATGAATGAAATTAGTGTTCCAAATGGAGATAAGGCTGAACTTACTTTAGTTGATGGAACAAAAGTGTGGCTTAATTCAGGTACCGAATTTTCTTTCCCATCTGAGTTTAAAGGTAAATTACGTAAGGTAATTATAAGTGGTGAAGCATTTTTTGAAGTAACAAAAAACAAAAAGAAGCCATTTGTTGTGAATACTGATTTTGGTGATATTAAAGTTTTAGGAACATCTTTTAATGTAAGGGCTTATGAGAATATGAATTTTCAGGCAAATTTAGTAGAAGGGAGTATTCAGTTTTCAAAAGATTCTATTGGAAAACTTCTTAAACCAGGGGAGCAATTAATGATAAATGATAATAAAGAGATTATCATTAGCAAATTTACTAATCCTTCAAGTTATACATGGAAAGATGGTGTTATCACTTTCCAGAATGAGATGTTGGAAAATGTAATAAAGAAGTTAGAACGCCATTATGATATCACTATTCAGCTGGATAGTAAACTTTCCAGCATTCGCTTTACAGGTAAAATATATAACGAGTCTATTGAAGAAGTAATGATATTGATTAATAAAATAGAACCTATTAATTATAAATATACTAAGGATTTAAATGATCTTGTTATTTCAAGAAAGAGCAATTAAGAATTATTCTTTTTAACGGTCATAGTTAGCATTAAGATTGTTTTGCTTTTATTTTTACCTGTAAAATAAAATTAACAGGTTTATGAATAAAGTTATATTTAAAGTATTTGTTCCTATATTTTTGTTTGCTTTTAGTCTTTTTCTGAAAGCAGAAAATTATCCGCATCGCAGTGATGTTCTATGGGTTACTACACCTAATCACTCTGACTGGTTGTATAAAACCAATGAAAAAGCAAAAGTAACCGTATCTGTATTTCAATATGGAATGATGTTAGATACCCTTTCCTTGAACTATGCCATAGGGCCGGATATGATGACTCCGGAAAAAACAGGTGTTGTTAAAATAAAGAATGGACAAGCAATTATTAATATAGGTACATTAAAGTACCCTGGCTTTTTAGACTTAAACTTAAGTGTAGATCTAGAAGGACAGAAATATAAGCACCATATAAAGCTAGGTTTTGATCCGGAAAAGTTAAGCGCGTATACAAAATACCCTTCTGATTTCGATTCATTTTGGAAAAATGCCAAGGAAGCAGCCGCTAAATGTCCAATGGTGGTTGAAAAAACGTATGTTCCAGAATATTCAAGTGATAAAGTAAATTGCTACTTAGTAAAAATTCAGGCCTTTGAAAAGCATAGGTATGTTTATGGTTATTTAACGATGCCTAAAAAAGAGGGTAAATTCCCGGTTGTTTTTTCACCTCCAGGAGCAGGTATAAAACCAATGAACCCATTAAAGGATATCTTTTATGCAGAAAGTGGGTGTATAAGATTGGATATGGAAATACATGGAATCCGACCTGATTTGGATAAAGCAACTTATACAGAAATTAGCAGAGCTTTTGGGAATAAGTATAATAGTTATTTGGTTAATGGACTAGATAATAAGGATAATTATTACATGAAAAAAGTGTATTTATCCTGTGTGCGTGCAATTGATTATTTAACAACATTACCAGAGTGGGATGGCAAAAACATAATTGCCCAAGGAGGAAGTCAGGGCGGTGCCTTGGCCTTGATAACTACTGCATTGGATTCACGAATTACAGCCTGTGCAGCTAATCATCCAGCCTTGAGTGATATGGCTCGTTATAAGTCAGGTAAAGCAGGTGGCTATCCTCATTTATTTACAAAGTTTGAGGGTATGGACACTCCTGAAAAGATAAACACATTAGCTTATTATGATGTAGTAAACTTTGCACGAAACATTAAAGTTCCTGTTTTTATGACATGGGGATATAATGATAATGTTTGTCCTCCAACAACGAGTTATATTGTGTATAATACCTTAAAAACACAAAAGGAATCTTTAATTACACCGGTTAATGAGCATTGGATTTCTTTAACGACACGTCATTCAATTCTAAATTGGATAAAGAAAAATTTAAAATAGGACTCATTTATAATATTAATTTACCATATGTACCTTTTAAAGAGATCAATTATTGTTTATATTTTGTTTTTAGCAACAAATGTGTGTGCGCAAACAAAAGAACCGACTTATCCAATAGATACAAGTTATACTGTTAATAATCAATTGCGAAAATATAAAAAACATTATCCGTATTTAATTGCAGCTAAAGATCAAACACCAGATGGTGTGATGGACGAGAGAGATGTTATATATACAACATTGAAGAAAACAAAATACGGGAAGCGAGATTTACATCTTGATATTTTCCGACCAGAGAAAGAAGGTAAATATCCTGCTATTATTTTAGTTCATGGGGGCGCATGGAAAACAGGAAATAAATCTTTATTAGTTCCCATGGCTCAATTATTAGCGAAGGGTGGGTTTGTTGCTATTACTGTAGAATATCAAATGGTTTTGGAAGCTCCATATCCAGCAGCTGTTCATAATATTAAGGCTGCAATTCGTTGGATGCGTGCTAATGCTGATCAATATAATATTGATTCTGACCGAATAGCTATTTCTGGAACTTCGGCTGGCGGTCATTTAGCTTCTTTAGTTGGATTAACAAATGATGTAGAACAATTTGAAGGTAATATGGGGAACGAGTCTTATTCAAGTTCAGTACAGGCTATAATCGATATTGATGGTGTTATCAATTTTATGGCTCCTATTTCATTGAATAAAGAGAGAGGTGATGATTCCCCGGATGTGCAATGGATAGGAGGTCAGTTTAAAGATGTACCAGAAAAGTGGAAAGAGGTTTCGCCTATCTATTGGGCCAATGAAAATTCTGTTCCTATATTATTTATTAATAGTGGATATCCAAGGTTTCATGCTGGACAAGATGAACTTATAGGAATGCTTAAAGAGTGGAATATTTATCATGATGTAGTTAAATTCAACGTTCGTATGCATACGTTCTGGTTGTTTAATCCTTTTATTGATGAAACAACAGATTATATGATTGACTTTATGAAAAGAGCCATGTAGAATATAGTTTGGTATAAACTTAAAGTGATTGCAAAAATATATTGATTCAAATTTTGTATTTAGTAAAATAATGAAACTATTAGATTTAAAATTGGTCAGCTTATTGATTGTTTGTTTTGCTTTGTTTTCATGTGTATCTACAGAGAATAGGATAATTGTGGCTCAAGATGGGAGTGGTGATTTTAAAACCATTCAGGAAGCCATAAATTCTTGTAAAAAGAATCTGATAAATGAACAAGTAATATTTATTAAAGAGGGGATTTATAAGGAGAAGTTAGTGCTTGATTCTGTTTATACTCATCTTCATTTTATTGGTGAGAATAAGGAAAATACAATAATTAGTTATGATGATCATGTTGGTATGGATGGAATAACAACTGCAAATAGCTATACGTTTATTATACATGGAGATTATACCAAGTTTGAAAATCTTACCATTGAAAATGCTGCAGGGGATGTCGGACAAGCTTTAGCTTTGTATTTGGATGGTGATTTTTGCTCCTTTAAAAACTGTCATCTTCTAGGAAATCAGGATACTATATATAATGGGGGAAATGATACTCAACAGTACTTTTATCAATGTTATATCGAAGGAACTACAGATTTTATTTTTGGTTCTGCTGCAGCTGTCTATGAAGATTGTGTGATACATAGTAAAAAGAACTCATACATCACAGCCGCTAATACACCACAAGGCAATCAGTATGGCTTAGTGTTTTTAAATTGTAAAATGACGGCAGATGAAAATATAACCAAAGTATATCTGGGTAGGCCATGGCGAGACTATGCTCAAACTGTTTTTATTAATTGTGAATTAGGAAAACATATTCTACCAGAAGGTTGGCATAATTGGTCTAAACCCAATAGAGAAGAAACATCTTTTTATGCAGAATATAATAATAATGGGCCTGGATCGAATACCGAACAAAGAGTACCATGGGCGCATCAATTAGATGAAAACCTGGCTAATAAGTACACCCTTTCAATTATATTTAATGATAGCATAAATTGGATTATGAAATAAATATTTTTTGAGTTAGATTTGAACAAAATTACCCCTTTGTTAATTTATGATAAAGGGGTAATTTTGTTTTTGTATTGGTAAGCTTTTGAATTACAATTATTAATGATCTATAATAACCAGCAACTTTTTAAATACCTTAAAAAGGGAGATGAGGAATCTTTTAAAAAAGTATATGACCATTTTTATTCGAGGTTATTATATTTTGTTTTAGAGTATGTTCCCAATCCGGATATTGCTGAAAATATAATTCAGGATACTTTTCTGATCCTTTGGGAGAAGAAAACAAATCTAAAGCCTGATACAAATCTAAATGCCTATTTATATACAGTTGCCAAAAACAACAGTTTAAAATATTTAAGAGACCAAAAATACAGTCATAAGCTTTTTGTATCTAATCAGCTTTCTCTTTCTGAGCAGGAGTTAAATTTAAGTGCGTTAGAAAAAATGGATACTTCCACTCTTGTTTTTGAAGAAATTGAAACAATTATTAAAAAAACTCTGGAGACTTTACCTGAGCAATGTAGAATAGTTTTTGAGTATAGTCGTTTCGAGGAAAAAAAGAATAAAGAAATTGCTGAGATCCTAAATATTTCCACGAAAACTGTTGAAGGTCATATGACTAAAGCCTTAAAGGTTTTCAGAACTTCACTTAAAGATTACCTGCCTATAGCTACCTTTCTTATTAACTCTTTTTAGTATTTATAGAGATAAGAGTAAAAAAATGTAAAAAATATTTAGTTTTGGAGCAAGGGTATATTTCTGTTTGTGGATTATATTTATGTTAGCGTCCAAAATATGAAGAACTATAAACATAAAAAAATAAGGAAATACTGTTTGCAGGCAACTTTTGCAAATAGAGAACTCTTATTATTTATAGTTATTTCTTTTTTATTAGGTTTTTTAGGATACCATTTTAAGTCATCTCTTTTTGTAAAAAACGGGAATGATTCCAATATGAATTTAATATCGGTTGATAAAGGAGATAAGTTAGAACTATCACTAGCCGATGGAACTAAAGTAGTTCTTAACTCAGCAAGTGAGTTACAATTCCCAAATTCATTTTCAGGATGTAAATCAAGAATCGTAAAACTTATAGGTGAAGCCTATTTTGAAGTGAGTAAAAATAGTGTTCCTTTTATAGTTAAAACAGAACGGGGAAATATTATAGCATTAGGAACAAAGTTTAATATTTCAGCATATGAAAATGAAAGTTTTAAAACTACACTTATAAATGGGACTATTAAATTTAAAGAAAATCAAGTTGAAAAGGTATTAATTCCTGGTCAGCAACTTATTATAGATCATCGCCATCGTATTTTAATGAGAAACGTTAACGTAGAAACTTCTATTCAATGGAAAGAAGGAATAATTAGTTTTTCGCATGAAAAGTTGGGTGATGTGATTAAAAAACTAGAGCGTTATTATGATGTTACTGTGGATCTCGATAAGGATTTAGCTTCAATAAAGTTTACTGGCGAATTACAGGAAGAATCAATTAAAGATGTTTTAAACCTAATCAATATAACAATACCAATTACATATGATTATAATAGTAAGCTAAAATATATTACCATTAAAAGCAGAAAATAAAAATAGGAAAGACAGGATGTGCGAGATCCTGCCTTTCTGAATAATTCGATAATTCAAATTATTAACTGTTTACAATGTAAAATTATGAAAAAAAATCGATGTTACGACGGCTTTGTGCCGATTGTAAAACAAAATCTTAAGCGAATGAAATTAACAGTCTTAATTTTTATGCTCTCTGTGGCTAGCTCATTTGCCAATGGGCTATTATCTCAAGATGCTAGGTTTAACCTTGAGTATCAGAATCAAAAAATTTCGTCATTAATTAGTGAGATTGAAGAAACTACTGAATTTCGCTTTTTTTATAATGAGGAGGTTAATGTTAATCAACTCACAACAATAGCTGTTACTGATGGTACGTTAGAGGAAACGCTTGATGAAATATTTGAAGGGCAAGGGATTAGTTATGAGATTGTTGGAAAACAAATTATATTAAAACCCGGAGATATTGCAAGTATGCAACAATCCCTAACAATAAAAGGTGTTGTTAAAGATTCTTCAGGAGAATTGGTTCCAGGAGTAACGGTTGTGGTAAAAGGTACATCAAATGGTACTATTACCGGAATTAATGGTGATTATGTGCTGCAAAATGTTCCTGAGGATGGAGTTTTAATTTACTCTTTTATTGGATTCAAGACTAAGGAAATTAGTGTTGGAGGAAAAATGGTTATTGATGTGGTAATGGAAGAGGAAACGATTGGACTGCAGGAAGTTGTGGCTATTGGATATGGAGAAATGAAGAAAAGTGATTTAACAGGCTCTGTTTCTTCAGTATCAAGTGACAATTTTAACAAAGGTACTCAAATGCCAGCTCAACAATTAGTGCAAGGTAAAATATCAGGTGTTAACGTAAGTTTAAATAGTGGTAAACCAGGTGGCTCTACAACAGTTCGTGTTAGAGGGGGTACTTCTATTTCAGCATCTAACGATCCTTTATATGTAATTGATGGTGTACCTATTTCAAGCAATTCATCTGCTAGTTCCGCTAATATTAGTGGTAATGGAACTGATTTTTTTGATCAGGAACCAATAAATCCATTGATGACATTAAATCCTAATGATATTGAATCAATCAATGTTTTAAAGGATGCGTCAGCAACCGCTATTTATGGTTCCAGAGGTGCCAATGGTGTAATCATGATTACTACTAAAAAAGGTAAAGCCGGAAAAGCACAGGTATCTTATGACGTATCTACAAGTATTGCTAATGTGGCTAATACTTTAGATGTTTTATCTGCGGATGAATATGTTAATACATTAGATGAAATAAATTCCAGTCTCGATATTGATGATCAAATTGAGTATACCAATATGGGAGGAAATACAGATTGGCAAGATAAAATTTATAGAACAGCCGTTTCTCAGGATCATTATTTATCCTTGTCAGGTGGTCAAGAGAATACCAATTATCGAATTTCACTTGGATATGGAGACCAACAAGGTGTAATGCTTGCCTCAAAATTAGAAAAACTAAATGCTCGAGTTAATATAAATCATAATGCTTTAGACGGGAAGTTAAAATTTGATTTTCGAATGAATTATGGCGAAAATAAATCCAATCAAGCACCAGTATCAAATACAGTAGGTAGTGAAGCAGGTTCCAGTATGAATTATGAAGCCTATGTTTTTAATC
Organism: uncultured Saccharicrinis sp.; assembly: GCA_963665705.1. Lineage (GTDB taxonomy): Bacteria > Bacteroidota > Bacteroidia > Bacteroidales > Marinilabiliaceae > Saccharicrinis. Next base: position 4,956,001 of record OY762448.1, on the reverse strand, counting down.
CAACTTATCCTGTAAAAGATGAAAATGGAGATTACTACCATGTGCTACCTTATCGTATTAACCCGGTATCATTTTCAACAGATGTAATTGATAAACGTACAACCCGAAGATTTTTAGGTAATTTATCAACTAGCTATCAGATTGCTGATCCATTAAGCATCAGAGTAAATTTAGGATATACGCATCAGGGTATTGACAGAAACTCATATATCAGTAAAGAGAATCCATTGGGCGAAGGATTTGGAGGTTATGTAAGTGTGCAAAAACTTCAGGATTACTCTAAGTTAATGGAAACATTTATGACTTATAAAGAAGATTTTGGTGATTTATCTGTAAATGCAGTAGCTGGTTATTCATATCAGTATTTCTTTAACGAAGGAATTCGTAATGTAGGATCCGGATTTTTGTCTGATGAGTTTAAATGGTACAGCTTACAAGCTGCGTCATCAATTGAAGAGGTTACATCATATACTCAAAGTAATACTTTGATATCATATTATGGAAGATTGAATTTGAACTATGATAATCGTTTTTTGGTTACGGGAACCTTGAGACAAGATGGTTCTAGCAGGTTCGGTTCGGGAAACAAATGGGGGGTTTTCCCGTCCGGAGCTGCATCTTGGAGAGTTTCACAGGAAGACTTTTTTGATGTGGAAAAAATATCTGATTTAAAATTAAGAGTAAGTTATGGTATTACAGGTAATCAGGAAATCGGTAACTATAATTCTTTAACCACATTGGGAGCTTCATCAACCGGCTATTTGGTCGGAGGAGAACGTCTAACTGTTGTTTTACCTCAACAATATGCAAATCCTAATTTGAAATGGGAGGAAACATCGCAGTTAGATGCAGGTATAAACTTTGGATTATTTGGACAGCGTATTTATGGTAGTTTCGATTATTATTACAAAAAAACATCTGACTTACTATTAAGTGTAGCAGTTCCTTCGCCTTCAATTGTATCTTCTCAGATAGCTAACGTAGGTAGTGTGGAAAATAAGGGTATTGAGTTTGAACTAGGTATGCATGTTATAAAACGATCCAATTTTTCTTGGCAAGCTGATTTTAATTTCAGTAGAAACAGAAATAAAATGTTGAGCTTATCTAATGATTCATGGTCTGGTGATGATGTTCAAATAGCACCGCTTCAAGGGCAAGGTTTAGCTGGAGGTTTTGCCCAATTAATTACAGAAGGAAAACCTTTAGGTACATTTTATGGAAAAGTATTTACCGGTGTAGTTGATGGAGTAGAGCAATTTGAAGATGAAGAGGATTTTATTGGATGTGCCCAACCAGATTTTACATATGGTTTAAGTAATACCTTTAACTATAAAAACTGGAGTTTAGTGATGAATATCAGGGGATCGCAAGGTAATGATGTGTATAACCTTACAGGGAACAATCTAGGTTATTTGATCAACTTACCGGGTAGGAATGTAACAAAATCAGCAGTTGAAAGTGGTGTTAAATATGATCAGGCAAAACAATATTCATCACGTTGGATTGAAGATGGTTCATTTCTTCGTATGGATAACATAACCCTATCATATACTTTTAATGTTGCAAACACATTCTTATCGAATGCAAGAGTTTATTTATCAGGTCAAAATTTATTTGTAATCACAGGCTATAGCGGATTAGATCCGGAAGTTAATTCTGAAGTTTCAGGAACAGGAGTACCTCCTTTAGGAATTGACTACTTAAGTTATCCTAAAGCACGCACATTTACTTTAGGTGCGAGTGTTTCGTTTTAAATAGTTGAAAATTACAAATGAAGAAAATTTAAAGAAATGAAACGAGCCATGAGAAATTTTCTCTCACACATGAGGATGACAAAATTGGCGAGTTCCATATGGCAATTAAAAGCAAATTTAGACTTATGAAAAATAAAATATTATTAATAGAGTTAATGGTTCTGATTGGCATGGTATTTACTACATCATGTTCAGATTTAGATGAAGAACTTTACGGAAGGCTATCTCCGGAGAATTATTATCAAACAGAAGAAGAAGCCTTATCATCAGTTGTAGGTGTATATTCCAAATTATCTGATATCGTTAGTATTGGAGCTGCATGGCGTCCTTCTGTATTAGGTACAGATGAGTTTTTTGTGCCAGCAAGAACGAATGGAGGTTGGTATGATGGTGGTATTTGGATTGAATATGCCACTCATCAGGTTAGTCCTGCAAATGAGTTAAACAGAAGAGCTTGGAATTCTCTTTTTAATACTATTGGAGCTGCTAATGCTGTAATTGAGAGTCTTGAAGAATCTCCTAAAGCAGATGAATTAGCAGCCTTAATTGCAGAAACCAGAGCATTACGTGCCTATGGTTACTTTTATGCTATGGATTTTTGGGGAAATGTACCATTGTTTACAGATGCTCGTGTAGATTCAAAAAATTTACCATCTACAAATACACGAAAAGAAGTATATGATTTTGTTGTTAGAGAGATGACTGAGGCAGCCGCAGTTTTACCCTCAGTTACAGAAGTGAGTAAGCAGGATTATTATCCTAGATTTACCAAAGAAGCTGTTTATGCTGCGTTAGCTTCAATTTATTTGAATGCAGAAGTGTATACAGGAACTGCAGAATGGAATAATGCACTTACTATGTGTAATAATGTAATAGCAACTAATGCATATGAGTTAGAAGCTTCAGTTGGAGATTGTTTTTTAGCTACAAATGAGGAGGACTCAAAAGAATTAATCTCATCATTTTCAGTGGATCCAACTCAAAATGCAGGTAAAAATCAATTTATTCTATATACTAATCATGCAATGGATAAGCAAAAATATGATTTGCCTTTTACTCCAGCTGATGGATATAGTTTGGGAGATGATGCGTTAAATAAATATGAGGATATTGATGATAGAAAAGCATTAATTGAATATGGACCTCAATATTATTTAAATGGCGATCCTTTATTAAAAGATGAAGATGATCCAACATCTCAATTAGTTATAACAGCGGTACAAAATATTAATGCAGCAGGTGATGACGAAGGGTATCATTTATTAAAGTATTCTCCAATTGGAGTAACCTGGTCGTCTTATAATGCAGATAATGACTTTGTTTTAATGCGTTATTCTGATATTCTTTTAATGAAGGCTGAAGCTTTATTCAGACAAGGAAATTCTACGGATGCTTTACCATTGGTAAATGAGGTAAGAGCACGTAGTAATGCTTCTACTCTTGAAACATTAACGCTTCAAGATATTGAAGATGAAAGGGCTCGTGAATTTATTTGGGAAGGAAGTCGAAGAAGAGATATGATTCGATTTGGTTCTTATTTTACAGATACTTGGACATTTAAAACCGCACAAACTCCAGAATATAGAGGTATTTATCCAATTCCGGAGGAACAACTTACCGCTAATCCACAGTTAGATCAGAATCCTGGTTATTAATCAATTTTCTGTTCTATTTAAATTAAGGTTGGAGCCGGATCTAAAAGTAGGTCCGGCTTTTTTATTGTTTTAGAAATTTATAATTTGAGTTCGATTTGAAATATTGGATTCATATCCTTATAAATAGCAATCTGTCCTCCATGTTCTGGTATTATAGCCTATAGTAATAGCTTTGTAGTTTATAATTTTGTTCAGATGATTAATAACATCAACAAATAGTACAATTAATTTTAAAAAGATGAATAAATATTTTAAGCTGCAGACCATTTTTTATTTCTTATCATTCTGTTTATTAACAGTCGCAACTTCATCAATCAAAGCAAACGATAATACAAGAGTAGTAGTTTCACAAGATGGAACCGGAGATTATATATCTATTCAGGAGGCATTAAACCACTGTAAAGCATTTAGGGACTATGAACAGGAAATTTATATTAAAAATGGTATCTATCATGAAAAAATTCTTGTTGATTCCTTTTTAACGAATATTAAATTGATTGGTGAAAGTAATGATAGTACTATTATTACCTATTCAGATCATGCAGGCATGCCGGGTATAGGAACTTTTAATAGTTATACTGTTAAAGTCGTTGGTGATTATATTAAGATCATTAATTTAACTATTGAAAATGGCTCTGGCGAAGTTGGTCAAGCTGTAGCCTTACATATTGAAGGTGATCTATGTGAAATTAAAGACTGTAAACTTTTAGGAAATCAAGATACTTTGTATGCTGCAGGTAAGGATAGTCGTCAAATGTATATTAATTGCTATATAGATGGAACGACTGATTTTATTTTTGGTGCAGCAATAGCTTTATTTGAAAATTGTACGCTTCATAGTAAAAGAAATTCTTATGTAACTGCCGCCAGTACAACAAACGAACATAAATACGGGTATGTTTTTAAAAATTGTAGGTTAACTGCAGATGAAGGTGTAGATAAAGTTTATTTGGGACGACCATGGCGTGATTATGCAAACGTAGTATTTATTAATTGCCAAATGGGATCGCATATAGTTCCTGAAGGGTGGCATAATTGGGGACAACCAAATAGAGAGAAAACTTCTTTTTATGCTGAATATAAAAGTACAGGAGCTGGAGCTAATGAAGAAAAAAGGGTGCCTTGGTCGCATCAGTTAACCAAAAAGCAGGTTGAAAAATATACAATTCAAAACATCTATAGTTTTGAAACGAAGATTGAATAATATTAAGGAAATTATTTTATTGCAGTCAGAAATAATTCAGAGTAAAAAATATGTGGATAAACTTATGTGAGTATTGACTCTTTTAAATTTTGTTTTTTAAGAGCTTTCTATCAGATGATAAAAAGTTTCATATTTAAGGGGCATATCTAATAATGCATATGCTTTTTCAATTGTAGAACAATAGTGGCTATTGTCAGTTGTTTTTAATAAAAATAACTGGGTTAATGCTGTTATTATGGGTCTGGAAATCATCCATACTACCGATATATGATTGTTAGGTTGTAGTTCAGTGTTATACTTTGAAGAGAGGCGGCTTAGATAATTGATATTAAAACTAGGTCTGCTTTTTTTATCAATAATAATTAGAAGGTAGTGAATATTTGAATAATTAGGATCTTCTTTATATTTATGATTCAACTCTTCAAGATCTTCAGGATATAGAAGTTTCGATTTCAATTTAACTATTGCAAAATTGTGTTCTGGAAACATTCTATAGTAGTTGTGATTCATGTTTTTGTTCAAATATTCAAAATTAAAGGGAGCAAATATAAATATTAATTTTGATACAGTAAAAAGGGTATATAAATACCTAAATGTGCAAATTAATATGATAATACTATTCGTGTAGAATTCAAGTACTGTACATATAAATCAACGAAGCGTCTTGTTTTAAATAACAAAACGCTTCTTCTTATTGTTTTTGTGGCTATTTTATTAGCCATATTATAGTTCCATTTTTATTAGGAGTAGTGATTTTTACTTTACCGTTAATAAGTTTTTTCGAACTGGATATTAATTCACCAGTCTCGGGATTAATGATTTTTAATTTATATTCTTTATGCTCTGCAGGGAGGTTGATCTCAGTTTGTTTTAAATTTGAATATATAATATATCCTAAATTATCTTTACCTAAAATATATAATCCATTCTCGTTTGAAATTGGATTCATTGTTTTAGCATTTTCAAAAAAACGTTTATCTTCAATTTTAGGAAGTGAACAAAAGGAGCCTCCAGCCATAAAGCTAGCCCAATTCATAGGAGTTTTTAATCTACGTGAATAAACTACTGCTTTTTCCGGATACTTTTTCTTTAACTCTAATACTGATCTATAAACCTGATCAAAAGAAGTTTCTCCTACATTCATAATCCTTGAATACTGACGTGTTGCCAAGCTTTGACCTCCAGTTGGGGCATATAGACTACCATTCTTGCGATATTGCCATTGTATGATATCAACAATGTCTACTTCTTTTGATCGTTTGGGATCACTTAAGATTGCATCTTGAATATCTTTTGTTCCAGGGAGCATTATCCAAACATCTTTGTTGTTTTCTTTCTGCCATTCGATAATTACGTCGATCCAAAATTGTACAAATTTTATGGGACCAGTATATTCCCAACCCAAATGATGAATTGTATTTTTATTGTCAATACTTTCGTCTAAGCATTTCCAAATGTAATTTTTTAAGTACTTCCTTCTTGTTTCATTAGTAATATCGTAAAACTGTTCAGCCATATAAACCCTTTTATCACCTGCATAATGAGTAGGTTCTGGAAATCCAAGATTATTAATATTGTTTGCTGACCGCCATGGGTAATCTACCCAGTGAGCACCTTCTTCAATAATGTTGTGTTGTAAAAAATGCTCATGAATAAAAACCAATCCATCTTTATCTGCTCTATCAGCAAATTGCTTTAATCGTAACCAGTACCATGTATTCCATTGGTTAAGGTCATATTTACTTAGTCTGTCCCATGCTTCACCAACTCCACTTCTGCTAAAAGGTTGTTCATAAAAAGGAACCCACACATCTGCATCTAATCTTCGGTACCTGGCATGGTCATCTCTGCGCCTTTCATACCATAATGCAGGGTAGTGCTGAACAGCAAAAGTGTTATTTTGTTTCATGTCTTTCACCAGTATATCCAAATCATCGGTTAAGCCTCTTCCTATTCTTCCTGGTACAAAACGAACCAGATTTGGCTTAGGATTAATAAGTTGACTTGGCCGGGTTGAGCCTCGCCACATGGAAGTCCGGTTTCGCTTACCTGTAATTACATGATCATCATTAGTTATCCAACCATTTTCAATAGAGATGGGATGGGTAGGTTCTTCACGTTTTTTATTTTTTTCCTCTTTTATATCAGTAATGAATTTTGCATTTGAAAGATCTGAAATTATTGGATACTCAATAATCATACTATCAATCCATTCGTTCATTGTAATATCAGGGTATTGTGCATTTTTACTGGCTAATGCTGATAATTCAGGCGATGGAGCTGTTGTTTCGCTTGTATTGTAATAATATATTTTTTCATCTTCAGTACTTGTTTTGCCTGTTCTTGCTTTTAATTGAGCATAATATATACTTTTGGGAGTAACAAAAGTATGTTGAAGTTCATGATGTCCTTTGCCATAGCCTTGTGCCCAGCTTGCATAAGCCCAGTTCATGGCTGTAGGTGGTGCGCCTAAATGAATCTGTGCTACTCTGGTTGACCAGCATAAACTATTGGCAGCAGACCAGCCTCCTCCTTGACCATCTACATCTCGCCATCCTAAACCCAGATTACCGCCATCAATGGTCATGTTATCAAATAGAATCCCGTTAGCCCAACCTCCTGTAGCGCCGCTGAAGTTATATGGCAGGTACGAATAACATTGTACAAAAGCATTGGGTCCAGGCGTAGTAAAACCAACTGAAAAAGCATGGTAGCCATATTCTGCATAGCAGCGTTGAAAAAGAACTTGCTGTCCCAGTGTTTGAAAATTGTACCGTCTGTAGTTTCCTATTTCACCTATAGGTTCTAAACTCTTGCAATCTTCAATAGTTATTTTGCTAGCTGTTTCCCATATAGAAACTGCTGAACTCACAAAATTTTTAGCAATGACTTGTCGTACCCATCCATCAGTTATACAATCCATAGTAATGGCCATCCATCTATGATTTTCATCTTTAACATTAGAATGGTTATATGTAGATACACAACGTAAGTTCTCAATGCCTACATGATGAATACGTCCTTCCCAAGTATAATTTGATACTTTACCTCCTCCAAACTCAGGATCTAATGAGTTGGTAAGAGGCGCGTTTAATGTAATAGATTTAGGTGTTACAGCAACTACTTTGCGTTCCCAGTTGATATCAAAATCACCTTCTTCCCATTGTGTTAATGGATAATCCACATATTTACCGATATTATCAGTGCCTATATAATTCAGCCATTCTTTTGTGGAAGGACGATTTACAATAATTTTATCTCCTAATTTAAAAGCATGTTCGTTCTCAAAAGAAAGTTTAGTGCAATTAACGGGGAAATACCTTGGACTTACAGGGGATGTATTTGATAATTTTTTATCGTTAACTCCTACCACCCGAATTAGTGTTTCCCGATCAACTCCTTCTCCTATCAAAATAGTTCCATCCTCATAACAACCACTCCCTCGTAAAACTACTCCGGATTCTTTAATTACTAAATTTCCTTGAATGTGAAATGTTCCTTTTTCTAACAATATAGTACCCCTAAAACCGTTGGATTCTATAGGTAAAGTTGATACATAGTCAATGGCTCGTTGAATAACTGTTGTTGCATCTCCTTTCACAGGCGATATAATTACCTTTACCTGAACATTAGGAATCGGAGTTTCTGATGCCTTATAGCCGCAATAAGAATAATCAGGAACCCGATCTCCGTTTGCTTCAACTTTATATTCTATTTCATTTTTAGAATTAATATGTATAGGTGAATTTTTAGTTGTTTTAAAATGAGAATAAGCAAAATTTATGTGTGCTATGAATAGCATCAGTAGCCATATCGTTTTATTGTTCATATGTTGATGTTTAATCGTTTATTAGACCTATCGTCATATTATAATCAAACTTCCCTGTAACTCTATTTGTTAGCGTCTTCTTTTATAAAGTTGATTAGTATTTTCATGTTTTTAATATACTCACCAGTCGAAATATATTCTTGATTAGAAGTATCTCTATAAGGAGAAGTATCTGTTTCGTCTCCGACCATTGTTGAGCAATATTTATCTGTTTGTTCTTTGTCCTGACCTTCTCCAGTATAAGGGTTGCTAATCATGACATGCTTGGCTAACCATCTGTTTTTGGAATCAAGTTTACTAATAATGCTATTTACATCCTTTAAACTAGCATTGTAGTGAAAAGAATGTCTGTTTAAATCATAGTAACTTTGAGGAGTTCCCTCATTAAGAAATTGTGATGGTTTAAGTGGAGAGTCTTTAGTAGCTTCTTCAATACTTAAAGTTGCTACTCTTTGATATTCTTCCTTTAATTTATTTATAGGAACTCTTGCTTTTCCATAATAATGCCTTAGTAAGTCATGGTCAATATAATCAATATAGTATGTTCCGTTTTTTACATTTGAACCTTTTCTGTGAACATATAAAGGTTTGTTTGTTCCAACTTCTACATAGGTTGGGTGAGTTCTCTCTCCTTCTCTTTTGTTTTTGGGTAATTGTGTTTTTTCTAGCCATTCAATTGCTTTAGGTACATGAACCAAAAATCTTCTGTCACCTGTAATTTGATAAAATTGCAATAATAAGAATGCATTTCTACATGTTGTACTTGGTAAAAAAGCTGCTGGTTCGTATGTTCTGGCACCTGCAGTTTGCATATCCATATTTAACTGTTGAGCCCATGCACCACAAGCATCCTGAGAGAATATATAGAACTCCATTCCTCGTTTTATGGGGTCCAAAAATCTTTGTTCTCCCAGAGTAAGGTAACATTGTATTAGAAAATGAACATTTTCCCAAATTACATCGTCATTAAAAGTATAAAATGAAGTGTAGTCGGGATGGCCTTGCTTATTAAAATCATATCTCAGTGGATATCTTTGAGGCCAACCACCTAATGGATATTGGCTTTTAAGGATAAAATCTATGGCTTTATCTAATGCAGGTTTAAATTTCGGATCAAATTTTTCCAGATAAATCCGTAATAAAAAGCGAGATGCATCAGATGTAATGTCATCATCAAAGGTGCTATTCCCATAGTAGTGCTGAAACTCCTCTAATCGCCAGCCATTTTTACCTATGGTGTTATACCAATTTTTCATAGATCTATCGCCTGCAAAATCTACAACATAATTCCATCCACCTTCATGACTTTGTCCCCAAATAATTGCAGATGCTGCTTTTTCAGCTGCTTTATAGTAATAATTATCGCCGGTTGTTTCATAAGCATCCAAAAATACATGTCCCATACTTATTGTACCCGGATGTTGAAGCCAAATCATCGTTTTGTATGCTTCCATTTCTCCCCATTGGCGCGAAAAATCGGGAAGGTAGTTCCAAACATATCCGCCATTGTTACTTACTTCCTCAACCATAAATTGAGTGGCCTTAAGCATGGTTTCTTTCACTTCTTGATCTGATGTTATTTTTTGAGCATAAGTATTTATGCATGCAAAAAGAAGTGTTATCAATATCAAATTTCTCAGTATCTTATTATTCATAGGTTTAATGTTTTGTAGATTAGCTGACTTTATTGTAGATCTAATTTATTTAATATTATAAACTCCGCAGGGAGTAAGGCTTTGGGAGCTATATTAATTTCAGATATCTTGCCTTTAAACCAAGAGACCATATTTTGCCTGACTCCTATAGAAGTTATTCCTTCTAACGTAGGATAGAACTCTATGAAATCTTTTATTTCGAGCTTTCCATTTATATATGTTGATAAATGACCATCATCAATAACAAATGCTACGTGGTACCAACAATTTAATGGATGTAAAAGATCAGGATTGACTAATGCCAAACCCTTATTATTACACTTTACAAATGCATCAAAATACCAATGGGTTGAAGTTGTTCTTGTTTCCAGCATAATACGATTACCCCTGATTGTTCCACTATGGAAAAATCGTTGTTCAACAGGTCCATCTTCTTCAGGATAGATGATAGCTTCTATTGTAATGTATGTTAATGCTTTTATAGGAAGGCTATCAATAAATATTCCATCAGACAATCCGTTGAAAATTACAGAGCTACCTTGATTTGTTTCTAAAGATTTTGGGCTTCCCTTAATTGTTACTTTTCTGTCACTATGTTTTATTAATTCCGAAATAGTCCAATTTATTATGGATGAAGAATTAGTACATGTATCTATTTTCTGACTATATGTATTGGTATAGCAAAAAGAGTACACTGTCAAAATAAAACTTACAGATAAGAAAAGTTTTTTGTAATTAAACATAATTGAAACTTATTGTTGGCTAATGGCATTATATCAGAATTAAAAGTAATTCGAATAGGTTGTTACTAGAATCTTATTTCTGATATAGATGATTTAATTAATACTCTTATGATAGAAAAAATAAAGAGTAATTAACTGTGAGAAGTAAGTGATGTCAAACTGTGAATATTATTAATTCAAATATAAATGTTTAATTATTTAGATTATACAAATTGACGTTTTTTTTCTTTAGGAATGCAATAATTGTATAAAATTAAAAAAAATTAACTATTACAAAGCCCATATCTTAATGTGAATGAAGTTACAAATATTGATAAAAATTAAATATAATTAACAAATATAATTTAAGTCTATGTAAAACGCATAAAAACAGGGTTTAATGGGTTGTTTTATGGTTGTTGAAAGGTACGTTCATCCTCTAATAATGGGAAGAAATAACCTGTATGTGGGAAATATACCCCCCTTAAATGAGATTTTATAAACAGTATTTAACAATTGTGCAAACTACTTTTGGCAGTGTGAATTGAATGTTAGTGTCAAATAATGTTAAAACATCCTTAATTAAAATTAACTAAAAGTGTTAATAGATGTTTTTTTTAGAGCAAGCTGTTTATATAAAAATCTTAATGAAACTATAGTATGTGTCAAATTAAAATTAAGACTGGATTATTACTTGGATTGATAATGGTATCATTGTTATTTGTTCAATGTAATAACTCATCTAATAAAAGTAGTGAAAAGGGGGAGGGATTTAATCAAGGTCTTAAAATGGCTATTAAAATGGCTGATTCTGAGATGGCTTTTTTCCCAAATGCTTCTACTGTTGATTTTAATCCTAAGGGAAAATGGAATTATACACCTGGTTTGATCTCTTCTGCAATGGTTGAGTTAAGTGAGGTAACTAAAGATCAAAGGTATTTTAACTATGCAAAAAGGTATGCAGATGAGTTTATTAATGCAGATGGCGAAATAAAAGGTTATAAAAGATCTGATTTTAATATTGATAAAGTAAACTCAGGAAAATTTTTGTTTGAACTGTATGCTGCATCAAAAGATGAAAAATATAAAAAAGCAATTTATGTTTTAAGAGATCAATTAAAAGATCATCCAAGGACTTCAGAAGGTGGTTTCTGGCACAAAAAAAGATATACAAACCAAATGTGGTTAGATGGTTTGTATATGGGAGCTCCATTTTATGCAGAGTTTTGTAAAGTGTTTGAAGAGTCGCATTCTTTTGCTGATGTCATTAATCAGTTTAAGGTAGTTCATAAACATACTTATGATTCAATTAAAGGACTCAACTATCATGGTTGGGATGAAAGTAAAGAACAAAAATGGGCTAATCCTGAAACAGGGTGTTCACCACATTTTTGGGGGCGTGCTGAAGGTTGGTATGCCATGGCGTTAGTTGATGTTTTAGATTTTATACCAGAGAATTATCCTGAAAGAGGAGTTTTGATATCTATTTTAAATGATGTAGCCTCCGGAATTAAACGCTATCAAGATGCTGAAAGTGGATTGTGGTATCAAGTATTGGATCAAGGAAATAGAAAAGGGAATTACTTAGAATCGTCAGCTTCGAGCATGTTTGTTTATGCTTTATTAAAAGCTGTTCGCAATGGATATATAGAAAAGAGTTATAAAGCAGTTGCAGAAAAAGGATATCAAGGTATTCTTAAAACTTTTATAAGAGAAAATGAAGATGGAACCATTAGTCTTACAAAGGTTTGTGCTGTAGCAGGTCTTGGTGGTAATCCTTATAGAGATGGAACATATGAATACTATATAGGTGAACCTATTCGGGATAACGACCCTAAAGGGGTTGGACCATTTATCCTGGCTAGCATTGAAATTAATTACTAAATCTTAATTTAATTTAAAAAGTATGGTAGACTTTAAATCAAAAAAGAAAGAAAATCTACGCCACAAAAGTGTTCGTGTAGGATTTCTTATTTTAGGTCTTTTCCTTATGGTAACAAGTGGGCTGTTTGCTCAAACAGTTACTATCACAGGTAAAGTAACTGAGGCAGATACAAATCAGCCTTTCCCGGGAGCTACTGTTGTAGTTATGGGTACAACAAATGGTACTATTACAGATGTTGATGGAAATTATTCATTGGCAAATGTACCTTCTAATGCAACGGTTGTTTTCTCTTTTATTGGAATGAAAACACAACAAATTGTAGTTGCAGGTCAAGCAACTATTAATGTTGCTTTAGAATCAGAAACTATTGGGCTTGATGAAGTAGTGGCTGTAGGATATGGAACAATGAAAAAAAGTGATTTAACAGGTTCTGTTGCTTCTGTAAAAAGTGATGCTATTACTTCAATGCCTGTAGCAGATGCAGCACAAGCTATGCAAGGTAAAATGGCTGGTGTAAATGTTACTATGCAAGATGGTAGACCAGGAGCTGATGTTTCCATAAAAATTAGAGGTGGAGGATCTATTTCTCAAAGTAATGATCCTCTAGTGCTTATTGATGGAATTTCTGGTTCTCTTAGTGATATTCCTGCAGATCAAATTGAAAGTATTGACGTGTTGAAAGATGCCTCATCTACTGCAATATATGGAGCGAGAGGTGCGAATGGTGTAATTTTAGTTACGACAAAAAGCGCAAAAGAAGGTAAGGTTAGTGTATCTTATAATGGGTATGTAAAAATGAATACTCCTGTTAAGTATTTAGATGCCTTGGATCCTTATGATTATTTAGCATATGTTTGGGCTAAAGCAGATGCACATGGATCTGATTATAGAGAACCATTTGAAAAATTATATGGATTGGGGGCTTCTTATTCATCACTTAATTCCGGGGGAATTGATAGTTATAAAGGTATGTCTTCCGATGATATTCAAAAAGATGTTTATAATAGTTCTACTTCCATGAATCATGATTTAACAATTAGTGCTGGAACAGAAAAGACTAAAGTTATTTTTGGTGCTAACTATATGGATGAGAAGGGAATGAAAATTAATTCATATGCCAAGAGGGCAAGTGTTTCTTTAAAAGTTGATCAGAAATTATTAGATAATGTTAGTATTAACTTTGATACGAGATATACTGATGATCGTACAATGGGAGATGAAGGGACAACAAATGGTTCTGGTTCTATTTTATCTTCTTCTTATCGTTTTAGACCTATCGCAACAGAACATATACTTGGAGACTTAGATGCACTTAAGGAAGGTGCAATAGAGAATTATGGTAAAAATTATATGTGGGATAGATATAGTCCGGTAGAGAGAATTAATGATTATGAACCGTTGGATATTAATCAAAAGTTAAGAAGTAAGGTTGCTTTAAAATGGGATATATTTAAAAATTTAACCTTTAATTCTGTTTTTAGTGCAAATAGAAAATGGAGTCAGGAAAAGGATTGGTCAGGAGCTGTTTATAATGATTATTTAGATGATGAAGGTAATAAGTTATACGCTGGTGCTGTAGTATATAGTAAAGCTGATAGTTGGGGTTTGAGATGGTCAAATACAGTGAATTACAAGTGGGATATTAATTCCAATAGTAATTTAAATTTATTAGTTGGACAGGAATTTACAAATTCAGGAGGTACTAAAATTAAGATCTCTGCAGATCATTTCCCTTCTAATTTCACAAAGGAGACTGCTTTTGCAATGATTAATCAATATGATTCAGAAACAGGAACTGCTTCTTTCTCTTCGGATGTAAGTACTCATGGACGTATCCTTTCTTATTTTACAAGAGCTAATTATTCTTTTTTAAGTAAATATCTCTTAACATTTACATTCCGAGCTGATGGATCATCAAAATTTTCACCAAATAACAGGTGGGGATATTTTCCTGCAGGTGCTATAGCGTGGAGAGTATCAGAAGAAGAGTTTATGAAAAACATTGATTGGTTAGATAATTTGAAACTTCGTCTTTCATATGGTTCTGTTGGTAATGACGATATTGATTCAGACTTGTGGTCATCAAGTTGGACTTCTGAAAGTAGTTATAAATATCAATACGTTATTGGAAATGATTATCAGTCTGCTTATGATGCTTCTTCAAGCAGAATGGCAAACGAAAATCTTAAATGGGAAACTACAATTACAAGGGATTTAGGTCTTGATTTTAACGTTTTTAATAGTCGTATTTCTGGTACTATCGATGCTTATTGGAATACAACAAAAGATTTGTTGATGGTTACAACTATTCCTTCAATCATGGGGTATACAGAAACTTATGCAAATGTTGGTCAAACAAGTAATAAAGGTATAGAGTTCTCTCTTAATGGAACAATATTAAGAAATCGCGACTGGAATATTACAGCTGGTTTTAATATTAACTTTAATAAAAATAAAATCGACGAATTGTCTGATAATGTTACAGGGACTTACGATACTAATTGGGCAAGTGCAAGTGGATATGTTGATTATGATTATGTACTTGAAGAAGGAAAAGCTGTTGGTCAGATACAAGGGTTGATTTATGACGGATTTTATACTACTGATGATTTTGATTATGTTAATGGTGTTTATACTTTAAAATCAGACAGGGTTGATTCAGGTGATGCAATGGGTAAAGTTTATGGTGTAGAGGCTTCTGAAACTGCTCAAACAGTATTCCCTGGTTGTGCTAAATTCAAGGATATAAGTGGTGAAAATGGAGTAGCAGATGGTGTTATAGATCAAAATGATGTAACAATTATTGGTGATACTAATCCGATTCATACAGGTGGTTTTAATGTGAATGTAACATATAAAAATATTGATTTAGGTATGTTTTTCAATTGGAGCTATGGTAATGATGTATATAATGTAACAAAATTATCATCTGTAGCCTTTGGTTATAAAGAAGATGCTGTGTTTGAAAATCAACTGGCTGATATGAAGAATGCTTATTCAATTTATGATATTCAAGGGGGTGAATTAACCAGACTTTATACTCCAGATGAGTTGGATGCAAGAAATGTTAATGCTACTTTACCTCTTGGTTATCAGGAGTATGGGATAACTTCAACTTTGGGTATCGAAGATGGATCATTTTTGCGCTTGAATACTTTAACGCTTGGCTATTCATTGCCAAAATCAATAATTGAAAAGTTTAGAATGAGTAGATTTCGTATTTATGGAAGTATATATAATGTATTTACTATTACTGGTTATTCAGGTCTGGATCCAGAGGTAAGTGCTAATACTTCCCAGAATAGTCAATCATATCCTACAACAGGATTAGATTGGGGTGCATACCCTCGTGCTCGTTCTTTTGTTGTTGGATTAAATGTTAATTTCTAACACTAAAAAATATTATTTATGAAAAATATAAGATATATTATAATACTGTTGGCATTTGGAATACTATTTACCCAGTGTCAAGATTATTTGGAAACCTCAAGTCCTTCTAATACTGATGATGACTTTGTAACATCTACTACTTCAGAGACATTTAAATGTTTATCATGGTGTTATGCGAATTATCGTCAAAATGCTCTTATGGGAACTTACAGATGGAATGATCCAATAGGTTCTGATGCTGAGACTTATCCAGAGGGAGTTTCTTCAAACCATAACAATGCAATAATGAATATTGATGCGATGTCAGCTGATGATGCTGCAGGTGGTTTCAATAACTTGTATATAACTTTGGCAAGAGCAAAAAAAATCGCAGATATTATTTCTGTTAAAGATGAATATTTAGAAAATGTAGCGTCAAGTGAAATAACGGAGTGGACGCAATTATATGGAGAGGCAATTACAATGTGGGCATATTGCTATTTTCAATTAGCTAAGCACTGTGGAGATGTTCCATATGGTTATGAAAATACATATGTAACTCAGTATGAATTGACGTCTCGTTATGATATTTATGATAATTTAATTGCTAAATTAAAAGACGTTGCACCTTTGATGTTTAAAGTAGGCGAAGAGGGGATAACTGCTGAACGTATGACTCAAACATTTGCTTATGCGTTAATTGGCGAGATTGCTCTTTATTCTGGAGGTTATCAGACTAGACGTACTGATGTGGACGGTTTATATGGAACTCTTTCTTTTACAGATATAAGTAACACTGAAAATGATTGTGTATATGGACGTCGTAATGATTATATGGATTACTATAAAACTGCACAAACCTATTTTAGATTGGCAAGAACAAATGCAGGTTCTGTGGCATTAGTTAATTCAGATGACAGAGCAGGGGTAGATAATCCATTTCAAAGACATTTTCAATATGCCCATGATTTAGAAGTAAGTCCTGAAACTATATTTGAATTTGGAGTTGCTCAAGGTGGTGGTTCTAATGCTGTAAATAGTGAATATCCATATGCTTTTGGTCGTCCTTCTAATGGGGGTAGTTCAAATGCTTATCCATGTAAGTCTTTTGGAGCACTTCGTATTGTTGCTACAGTTTATTATGGTGATTTTATGGATGGAGATAAACGTCGAGATGTGAGTGTGGCTGTAACTGGTAGTAAGGGTGACGGAACAGAAAGAATGATAACCTTCCAGTCAAATAGTAAATGTGAAGGTGGTATAGCTAGTAATAAATGGGATGAAAACCGTATGACTCCTCCTTATTATACTAAAAAAAGACAGTCGGGTATCAATTATCCTGTTATGAGACTTGCAGATCTTAACCTTATGTTGGCCGAAGTTGATGCTGTTGTTGGAGGTAGTGATGCAGAAGCCCTGGAATTAGTAAATGAAATTAGAGCGAGATCTTTTGGTGATAATGATCATGCAATTAATTCTTCTGGTGACGAATTATTAGAAGATGTTTTACAAGAGCGTAAATTAGAACTTTTAGGAGAGATGACTCGTCGTTGGGATTTAATTAGAAATGGATTGTTATCAGAAAGAGCTGTTGAAGTTCGCCAAGAAGTTCAAGAAATGATAGATGGTCTTACTAATAATGGTTATTACACATTCCCATCAACTGGGAATACAATTTCTAGTTATATTTATACAAAATTTGTACATGAGGATTCACCTTTAATTTTTGATGGTGATGAGTCAAATCCTGCCCAATATCCTGGATGGAGAGGTCAATATGATTATTCTTCAATATCAACTTCTGGTATTAATAATGAGTATAACAATATAGCTATAAAAGGTTTGTTTGAATATATAGATCCAGATACTGATGGTGCTACTTTAGTTAATGATGAAGGTTATAGTGTAGCAGATTGGGGTGTAGGTATTGTAACTAATCAAGCATATTATCTTAATAATTTATTGTCAGGAGTAACATCATCTAATCAACCTCCAAGGTATTACTGGCCAATTCCTTCTGAAACAATAAGTAATTCAGGTGGTGCAATTTCAAATGGTTATGGATTACCAGACTAATAAAATTACATAAACTAATACATATCATTCAAAGGAAGGTTGCATCGCAACCTTCCTTTTCAATCTCTATTAAACTTATTTTACTGTTTCTTTTTAGCTGTTATCTATAATTACTGACTAATCTAAAAGATGAACACCCCTTTAAAAATAACCGTATTAACCTTAATGATTGGTTTGACAGTTAGCTGTTCAAATCAAAATAAAAATATTAAAGTCGATAGTAATAATCAGCTAGACGGATTTTATATGAATCCTGTTTTGGGTGGTGATTACCCGGATCCATCTGTGGTAAGAGTTGGGAAGGATTATTACATGACTCATTCATCTTTTGATTATTATCCGGGTTTGTTAGTTTGGCACTCAACTGATTTAATTCATTGGACCAGAGTTAGCCATGCTTTAACAAAATATGTAGGCTCAGTTTGGGCGCCGGATTTAATTTACTGCAATAATAAATTCTATATATATTTTCCTGTTGGGGGCACAAATTGGGTTGTATATGCTGATACTCCAGAAGGACCGTGGTCTGAACCAATAGACCTTAAATTACCAGGATATATTGATCCCGGTCATCTCACCGATCAAGAAGGAAATCGTTACTTATATCTTTCAAAAGGCTATGGAGTCCAATTAGCAAAAGATGGTTTAAGTACTATCGGAGAGCCAACGTTTATTTATGAGGGGTGGCAATATCCTAAAGAGTGGAGTACAGAGTGTTTCTGTTTAGAATCTCCAAAATCGACCTATAGAGATGGATATTATTATATAATTGTTGCCGAAGGAGGTACGGCAGGACCTGCAACTTCACATATGGTAGTCGCTGCGCGATCTAAAAATCCTTTAGGTCCATTTGAAAATTCTCCATTTAATCCAATTGTTCATACTGAAAGCAGAGCTGAAAGATGGTGGAGTCAAGGCCATGGTACTTTGGTGGATGATATTGAAGGAAACTGGATGATTTTATATCATGGATATGAAAAGTATTTCCAATCTTTGGGCAGACAAAGTTTAATGCTTCCAATAGAATGGACAATGGATGGTTGGTTTAAAGTATCAGAAGGATTAAATAGTGGACAAAAATTACCATTACCTGTTGGAGATAAATCTGTTGATGGGACGATTTTGTCGGATGATTTTAATGGAACAAGTTTAGGATTACAATGGCAATTCTTTAAAGATTATGATCCTGATAGATTGTTGCTCAGTGATGGTGAGTTAATTATGCAAGCCAAAGGTAATTCTTTTGAAGAGTCTAGTCCATTGTTAGTAAATGCGTCGGATCAAAAATATGAAGTAATTGTACATTTTGAAATTGATGATAAAGTTAAAGCTGGATTATGCTTGTATTATAATGAAAAAGGAAATATGAGAATTAATGTAGATCATAATCAAGTTTCAGTCTATAATCAGCAAAAGCGTAAAATTAAAGTTCCAAACCATATAGGAAAGTCAGGGTATTTAAAAATATTGAATAATCAGAACGAAGTAAGTTTTTATTATAGCAAGAATAAAAAGGATTGGAATAGAGTGGAACGTACAATTGAAGCTAGTGGATTTAACCATAATGTTTTTGGTGAATTTTTAAGTCTCAGAGCAGGCATTTTTGCTTATGGAGAAGGAAATGCCAGATTTGATGATTTTACATATAAAAAGCTTGAATAGCTATTGACGATTTTATAATGTTTAAAAGGATATATTTTCAGATGAATAATCTTATGATGACAAAAATGAAGTTTACATTATCACTTATTATTTTTAGTTTAACTTTTCAAGTTTCGTGTATCTCAGCAAAATCTGATTTTGTGGTAGCAAAAGATGGTTCCGGTGATTTTACAACCGTTCAGGAAGCCTTTGATGCTGTACCTCATTTTAGAAAAGTTACAACAACTATTTTCATCAAGAATGGTATCTATAAAGAAAAATTAATCCT
The DNA here is from genome assembly GCA_963665705.1 of uncultured Saccharicrinis sp. Lineage (GTDB taxonomy): Bacteria > Bacteroidota > Bacteroidia > Bacteroidales > Marinilabiliaceae > Saccharicrinis. The sequence goes on along the minus strand of OY762448.1, from coordinate 4,935,922 downwards.
TCCTTCCTCAAAAAATAAAATTACACTTATTGGAGAAAGTGCAGAAAAAACTATTATTACCAATGATGATTATGCTTCAAGGAAGAATAGCTTTGGAGAAGAAATGGGAACAACAGGATCTTCTGGATTTTATGTGTTTGGAAATGAATTTACTGCAAAAAACATCACCTTTGAAAATACAGCAGGACCTGTAGGTCAGGCAGTAGCTGTTAGAGTAGATGGTGACCAGATTATATTTGAAAATTGTCGATTCTTAGGAAATCAAGATACACTATATCCACACGGAGAAAACAGCAGGCAGTTTTATAAAAATTGTTATATCGAGGGAACAGTGGACTTTATATTTGGCTGGTCAACTGCCGTATTTCAAGATTGCGAGATCTTTTGCAAAGAAAAAGGTTATGTAACGGCAGCATCAACATTGGAAGAAACAACTTATGGTTTCGTTTTTATCCATTGTAAAATATCAGGAGATGCTCCTGACGGATCTTTTTATTTGGGAAGACCTTGGCGTCCCTATGCAAAAACTGTTTTTATAGAGTGTGATTTGGGAAAAGTTATAAAAGAAGAAGGTTGGCATAACTGGAATAAGAAAGATGCAGAACGAACAACCTTTTATGGAGAGTACAATAATAAAGGAGCAGGATACACTCCGAAAAAAAGGGTGGAATGGTCGCATCAGTTAACAACAGAAGAAAGACAGAAATATACTTTAGAAAATATTTTTGAAGGGTGGGATCCAGAAGTCATAGAACAATAGTTGTTGATTAGAAAATATATAGCAATCACCATATATCCCTCTTAAATAATCTGGCGAAGAAATTGAAATTGTTGGATTGTTTTATAAAGGCATGAATTAATAAAAATAAGGGAATTAAATAATATACAGATGATGAAGTTTAGTAAGCTGGCGTATGTAGCCTTAATAAGTTTAATGGCTTGTACGAATCAACCGAAAGAAGTTGTGCAGAGTTCGGTTGATAAAATATACGAAGGTGTAGAGTTTGACATGCCAAAAGTAAAAGAGCCCGTTTTTCAGGATTATTCAGTTTCTATTGAAAAATACAATGCCATTCCGGATGGAAAAACCTTAAATACAAAGGCTATTGCCAATGCCATTGCCGATGTTGCTGGAAATGGAGGAGGAAAAGTTATTGTACCAAGAGGTATTTGGTTAACAGGACCTATCGTTTTAAAAAGTAATGTTAATCTTCATCTGGAAGACGGAGCCTTAATATTATTTAGTGATAATAAGGATTTATACCCATTGGTGGAGACCAGTTTTGAAGGCTTAAATACAGTACGATGTCAGGCTCCATTGTCTGGAAATGATCTTGAAAATATAGCCATTACTGGTAAAGGTGTCATTGATGGATCCGGAGATGCATGGCGATTTGTAAAGCGCTCTAAATTAACAGGTGCACAATGGAATGAGTTTGTTTCGTCAGGAGGCGTAGTTGATAAAAAAGGGAATACATGGTATCCTTCGCAAAGCTACCTTGAGGCAGCAACTATGAGTGATATGAATGTAGTTAAACATGAGACTATTGAAGAATATCAAAAGATAAGAGACTTTTTGCGTCCGGTTTTGGTTAGCCTGGTAAATTGTAAAAAAGTATTATTGGATGGACCTGTGTTTCAAAATTCGCCAGCCTGGAATGTACATCCGTTAATGTGTGAAGATTTAACCGTAAGAAACATTGAAGTGCGAAATCCATGGTATTCACAAAATGGAGATGGAATAGATATTGAGTCTTGTAAAAATGTATTGTTGTATAACTCTTCATTTGATGTGGGTGATGATGCTATTTGTATTAAATCTGGTAAAGATAAAGATGGACGTGATCGTGGAATACCTGCTGAGAATACAATAGTAAAAAATTGTATTGTATATCATGGACATGGAGGAGTTACTGTTGGAAGTGAGATGTCAGGAGGAGTAAAAAACTTACATGCTTCAGGTTGTATGTTTATAGGAACTGATGTAGGTCTTAGGTTTAAAAGTACCAGAGGACGAGGTGGAATTGTAGAGAATATTTTTATTTCAGATATCGATATGATTGATATTCCAACCAATGCTATTTCTTTTAATATGTATTACGGAGGCTTATCTGTTTCTGAAATGTTAGCAGAAAAGGATAATAAAGAAACGGAAGAAGTAATTCCTGCAGTTACCGAAGAAACACCTCAATTTAAAGATATAGTTATTAAAGATGTTACATGTCAGGGAGCATTTCAGGCTATTTACTTACAAGGATTACCAGAAATGAATTTGGAAAATGTACTACTTGAGAATTTAACTATGGTGGCAGAAAATGGTCTTCTTTGTATGGATGCTAATGGTGTGGAAATAAAAAATCTTCATTTAGATGTGGAGAATTCACCTGCACTAAACTTTGTAAATGTAAAAGATTTAAAAGTTAAAGAATTAGAGGTTGCCGAAGCAGAATTGCCAATGGTTTCAGTAAAAGGAAAATTAACAAAGGATGTTTTTGTAGAACTAGCGTCAGGCATTAATGCCGCTAAAGCAGTGGTTGTAGGTAAAAAAGTAAATGAAAGTACTGTAAGTATTCAAAGTAAATAAGTTGATTACAGTATTTAAGAATTAAGATTATGAAGAATATTATTATTATAATGCTGTTTGTAATTGGTTTTGCATCATGTACAACAAAACCAGAACCTATTGATATTTTTATGATAGGAGATTCTACTATGGCAAATAAAAAACCAGAGGTTTATCCGGAAACCGGTTGGGGACAAGTGTTAAACTTGTATTTTGATACATTAACAACAATTCATAATCATGCTGTCAATGGAAGAAGCTCGAAGAGTTTTATTGGCGAAGGTAGATGGCAAGTAGTTTTAGATAGCCTTAAAAGTGGCGACTATCTGTTTATTCAGTTTGGACATAATGATCAGAAAATAAAATCGCCGGATAGATATACTGAGCCTTATGGTGAATATACCGAGAACTTAAAAAAGTATGTGAATGAAAGTCGATCAAAAGGAGCCATTCCATTTTTATTTACATCTATAGTTCGACGTAAATTTAATGAAGATGGTACTTTAATTGATACACATACTGATTATCCGCCAGCAATGCGAAAAGTGGCTGAAGAATTAGCTGTACCCATGGTTGATCTTCAGGTAATGACTGAAAACTTAGTAGAGTCATTGGGAGATGAGTCATCGAAAGAACTTTATTTATGGGATCCAACCATAAGTGAAAAATTTCCAGAGGGAAGAAAAGATGATACACACTTAAAGGTTTCAGGAGCAAAGAAAGTTGCAGAATTAGCGGTTTCAGGATTGCTTGAAAAGGATGCTAATCTGGCAAAGCATATTGTAAGTAAACAATAATAGGTTTATTATTAGTTATATAGTTGTTTTTAGAAATAGATGTTTTTTTGATATAGTTTTTGGGTTTATAATGGATATCAAAATGATTAAATTGTTTTTAGAATAGGTTTAATTTAATGTTTGTAAGAGTTTTTATTTTGTAAATAGTTTCATCGACTTTACAAACTAGTTTTCCATTTGAAAGGGCTGTCAATATTGATGGCTCTTTTTGCTTTGTAATATTTAGGTATTTTTACTTTATAGATATGTAGATATAAATGTAGTTCAAAAGGTTTGTGAAATATCAGATTTTTACATTTGTAATGTGTGTTTCTAATACAAAATGTTGTTAAATAGTAAATCAAGCCAACTTTATACCTAGGTTTGATATGTCAATAGATTAAATTTTTGTTTAAGTAATTAGCTGCAGCACAAAATAATTTAAGAATATTTAATTCTTAAAGAGGAGAAAAATCATGTTATTTTTATAATAATTCATATTTGATGCTACAAAAAAAAGTAGTAAAAACGTCCTCATAAAAGTTCTTCAATTTGATAATTCAAATTGTTCAATATCTCATTTTAATTCAAAAGAACATTAAAGTTAAGTGTCATAAATATATGTTTGTTTGTCCCGTTGTAAGTGTCATGTAAATAGGTGTATAGGTATTTGTGTGAAGATTTGTATTTGATTTTTTATGGTACGCACACTCCCTATTAATGGGAAAAATACACCCGATCATGGGAAGATTCACCTTTCTATTTGAGACTTATAAAATAGTCTATACTATCCCTTCCAATTACTTTTATCCCTCAGAAAAAGTTCAATGTCAACTATTGTTAAGTAATTCGTTGTCGTTAACCAAAATTAACGATCCGTGTTAACAAATGTTTTACAGAGCATGGATTTAAGAAAATAAGTGCAAATAAGAATCTAATAAATTATTGTATGTATCAATTATTATTAAAAAAAGGTTTATTACTGGCATTAACAATGATAATACTATTATTGTTCACTCAGTGTAATAATTCGGTTAATAAAAAAGGTCATAAAGAAGAGATTTCAGGAAAAGGATTAGAGATGGCAATTAAAATGGCTAACTCTGAAATGGCCTTCTTTCCTAATGTAACATTCGTTGATTTTAATACGAAAGCAAAATGGAATTATACTCCTGGTTTAATTTCATCAGCAATGGTTGAATTAAGTAAAGTAACCAATGACAATAAATACTTTGAATATGCAAAAGTATATGCAGATGAATTTATTAATGAGAATGGGGAAATCAAAGGTTATAAAAGATCAGATTTTAACATAGACAAAATAAACTCAGGAAAATTTTTATTTGATCTTTATGCACAAACAAAAGATGAAAAATATAAAAAGGCCATTTTTATTTTAAGAGATCAATTAAAAGATCATCCAAGAACTTCAGAAGGTGGGTTTTGGCATAAAAAACGATACACAAATCAAATGTGGTTAGATGGATTATATATGGGGGCACCGTTTTACGCTAAATTCTGTAAGGTTTTTAATGAACCTGAAGCTTTCGATGATGTAATAAATCAATTTAAAACAGTACATAAACATACCTATGATTCTAACAAAGGATTGAATTATCATGGATGGGATGAAAGCAAGGAGCAAAAATGGGCTGATAAAGAAACTGGTTGCTCAGAACATTTTTGGGGGCGTGCTGAAGGTTGGTTTGCTATGGCTTTAGTTGATGCTCTGGATTTTATTCCGGAGAATCATCCACAAAGAGATACCATGATAGTGATTTTAAATGAAGTTGCAGCAGGTATTAAAAAATATCAAGATGAAAAAAGTGGGTTGTGGTATCAGGTTTTAGATCAGGGAAACAGAGAGGGGAATTATCTTGAATCTTCTGCGTCAAGTATGTTTGTTTATGCTTTGCTAAAAGCAGTGCGTAAAGGATATGTAGATAGCAGTTATAAAGCAATTGCTAAAAAAGGATATCAAGGTATTCTTGAAAATTTTATTCAGGAAAACGAAGATGGTACTATTAGTTTAACTAAAGTATGTGCTGTCGCAGGTCTTGGTGGTAATCCGTATCGAGACGGAACTTATGAATATTATATAGGTGAACCTATTCGAAATAACGATCCTAAGGGGGTAGGGCCGTTCATTTTGGCTAGCATTGAAATTAATTAATAAATGATAATTTGAATAGTATGGTGGACTTTAAGTTTAAAAAGAAAGAAAATCTACGCAACAAAAGTGTTCGTGTAGGAATTCTTATTTTAGGTCTGTTCCTTATGGTAACTACAGGGATCTTTGCCCAAAATGTTACTATTTCAGGAACCGTGACTGAGGCAGATACAAATCAGCCTTTCCCGGGAGCTACAGTGGTAGTTAAAGGGACTACAAATGGAACAATTACGGATTTTGATGGTAATTATACATTATCTAATGTTCCGTCTGACGCTGTAGTTTTATTCTCTTTCATTGGAATGAAAACACAGGAAATTTTAGTAACAGGAAAAACTGTTATTAATGTAGCATTAGAAGCTGAAACAATTGGTATTGAAGAGGTTGTTGCAGTGGGTTATGGTACTGTTAAAAAATCAGATTTAACAGGTTCTGTAGGTAGTTTAGATACTGAGATGATGACATCTAAAGGTACTGCTACTCCAATGGAAGCGCTTCAGGGGCAAGTTGCCGGAGTTAATATTTCTGCTTCTTCAGGACGTGCAGGTTCTGATTTTAGTATTAAGATTAGGGGTGATAACTCTTTAGCTGGTGGAAATCCTTTGTATGTGGTTGATGGAATTATTTCAGATAATATTCAGTTTGTAAACCCACAGGATATTGAAAGAATTGACATCTTAAAAGATGCTTCTTCAACAGCTATTTATGGTTCTCGTGGTTCTAACGGTGTTATTATCGTTACGACTAAGCAGGCTGATAAAGTTAAAAAACCAACCATTAGTTATGATGGTTATTATGGGGTTAGATCTGTAGCTCGTCTTCCTGAATTTATGGATGGTGATAAATGGTGGGCATACAGAGAAAATGCTTATCTGGGATCAGTAGCAAAATCAGGTAATGATATTACTGATGCTATGTATAACCAGGAGTGGGTAAACAGTATGTCTGGTTATGATAAGAGTCAGTTGCTTAGAGAGCGTTTAGCTAACAAGGATTATACTGATTGGCCTAGTTATTTCCTTAGTAATGGTACTCAACAAAACCATTATTTATCAATCTCAGGACAAAGTGAAAATAAAATCTCATATATCTTCGGAATTGGTTACCAACAAGAAAAAGGTAACATGACAAAAGAATCTTTCGATAGATATAACTTAAAGGCAAGTGTTAATCATCAGATTAATGACAAGTGGAGTGCTGGTACTAATGTGAATGTTGCAATTTCAACACAAGAGATGGGTAGTCCAAATGCCATTAATAATGCATTTAGAATGTCACCTTTAGTAAGCCCTTATGGTGTAGAAGGTTATTCTGAAGCTGGTGAATTATTATATCAGCCTTCTAAATATGAAGGTATAAGTTTTACAAGTACATTAAATCCATTATTGGACCAGATGGAATCAGAGGACCAAACTCGTGATGTATATATGTTAGGTAATGTATACTTACAGTTTAAGCCGTTTGAAGGTTTAACACTCAAAACAACTTTCTCTCCTGAGTTTAAAACTGAACGAGAAGGTGTTTACTATGGTTCAAATACTGAAAAAAGAAAAGGAAAAGATCCAGCAGCAACACTTGATAGATCTGAAAGAATTTCATATACATGGGATAATCAGTTAACTTATGAAAAATTATTAGGAGATCATAAGTTTAACTTTATGTTTTTACAGAGTTTATATTCTACAAAAACAGAATCATCTGCAATTTCTGTAGAAAACCTTCCTTACGAATCTTTATATCATAATTTAGGTTCTGCTCAGGATATTTTAAGTGTAGAAAGTGGATACAGTAAAGTAACACTTGCTTCTGTAATTGGTAGGTTAAACTACTCTTACAAAGGTAAATACTTATTGACTGCATCTTTAAGATCTGATGGTTCTTCTAAATTAGCTGACGGACACAAGTGGGCTGCGTTCCCATCTGCAGCATTTGGATGGAGAGTAATTGAAGAGGATTTTATGAAAGATATTAGTTTCCTTTCTAACTTGAAAGCACGTTTAAGTTATGGTTATACTGGTAACAATAACATTGATGCGTATTCAACTCAAATGTTAGCAAGTACAAAAATGTACTATGATTTTGGAGGTACAACTGCAAATGGTTTTGCTCCTTCAGGTATTGCTAACAATGCTTTAACATGGGAGAAAACCAGAGAATGGAACGTTGGTTTTGATTTTGGTATTTTTCAAAATAGAATTAGTGGTAGTTTAGACTATTATAACAAGTTATCACAAGAACTATTAATGGATCGTAAGTTACCTATCGAAACTGGGTGGGGAACTGTAACTGCAAACGTTGGATCTGTGAGTAATAAAGGTATTGAAGCAATGTTAAAAGCTTATATCGTTGATAACTCCAGATTGACATGGCAGGCTACTGTTACTTTTGCAAAAAATAATAATGCAATTGAAGAGCTTTATGGTGCTAAAGAAGATGACTTAGGTAATGAGTGGTTTATTGGTCAGCCTATTAATGTTAATTACAACTATGTATTTGACGGAATCTGGAAGGCTGATGAAGCAGTTGAAGCTGCAACTTACGGTCAGTCAGAAGGACAGGCAAAAGTAAAAGATTATGGTAATGATGGTATTGACGATAACGACCGTAAAATTTTAGGAACTCCGGATCCAGATTATACGATGAACTTTTCTACTACTGTACGTTACAAAGGATTTGATTTTAATGCGTCATTATATTCTGTACAAGGTGTTCAGGTTTATAGTTATTTCCACAAAGAATTCTTGAACTTTAAGGATAGAGGTCGTGCTAAATTGGATGTAGATTACTATATGCCAGAAAACAACATCTCTGGATTTAATGATTCAGATAAATATCCAATGCCAATAAATGCTGGTAATTACTGGCTTTCAAATGGAGTAGGTTATTATAAAGATGCATCTTTTATTAAAGTAAAAAACATTTCATTAGGATACACTTTTGCATCTGAAATTGCAAGTAAAGTTAAAATGAAAAACTTAAGGGTTTATTTTAATGTACTAAATCCATTTGTAATTACTGATTATGATGGTTTTGATCCGGAATGGGCAAGTGCTAAATATGGAAAAGGTGGAGTAAGCTCTGTAACTTACCAGTTTGGTGTAAATTGTAAATTTTAATAAAATAAAACAATTAAGTAATGAATAAATTATTTCTAATATATATTGGAATGTTTTGTATGATTTTCACATCATGCGAAAGTTTCCTGGAAGAAGAAAATCTTTCTTCTGTTGTTGCAGATGAGTTATATGCTACAGAAGATGGTTATGAGGGATTGGTTAATAGTTGTTATGCCTCATTGAAAGATGTTTATGGTGATGAGCCCTGGTTGTTTTGTGCAGGTACAGATTTATATGTTGAAGGTAGAAGTACTCAACCAGATGGAATTAGTGAATATAAGAATTTGACTTCTTCAGATGATAACGTAACTGATTTTTTCACTAATCTTTATTCGAGTATTCAATATTGTAATACAGCTCTTAATTATAGCACAAAAACTGAAGAAACAGATGTTCTTGCTCAGCGTGTTGCTGAAATTAAATTTATAAGAACTATCAACTATTTTACTTTAGTTCAGCATTTTGGTGGTGTTAGTATTGTAACTGAAATGATAAACGAACCAATCGTTTCTTTTGAAAAATCAAGTGCTCAAGAAGTATATAGCTTTATCATTTCAGAGTTGAAATCGATTGTTGATGATCTACCAGAAACAACTACCGAGTATGGTCGTGTAACTAAAAGAGCTGTTTATCACTACTTAGCTAAAGTATACTTAACAAGAGGCTATCAATCTTATGCTGAGTCTAATGACTTTAGTACTTCTGCTAGTTATGCTGAATTAGCGATAGATAATCAAGGATTAAATTTAACATACGAACAGTTATTTACTCCAGGTGATGAAGAGAATGATGAAGTTATTTTCTCTATTCAGTATGATTCAGAATCTATGTTAGATCCTATGGATGATGGTAATATGCAAAACTACTTTTTTGGACCTTATTTAGGTGGAGAAGGAAGTCAGAAAGGATACCCATATAGATCTTACAACTTATGTCCAACAATGTATATGCTGGATCTTTATACAGAGGATGATGCTCGTTGGGAAGCTTCTTTTATGACTACTGTATACGATGAATATTATGACTATTATAAAGATGCTGATAGTAGAGATGAATTAGCTGTTATGTATTATTTCCCTCAATCATGGGAAGTAGCAGATACTGCTGCATGGAGAGCTGAATCGGAATTAAGAGCTGACGCTGTCATCAGAGGTTATGGAACAGCGTGGGAAGCTTCTATCTCATCTTCTGAAGATTGGGAAACTCCAATTACAAAGAAATTTGATGATCCTGACGCTGACTTTTCAAACAAAGGATCTAATTCAAGAGATTTATATCTTGCTCGTTTAGGAGAAACATATCTAATCGCAGCTGAAGCATATTTACAAGCTGGTAATACATCTAAAGCTACCGAGATGATTAACGTTGTTCGTACAAGAGCTGCGAAATCAGGAAGTGAAGCAGCGATGCAATTAACTGAAGCTGATGTTGATATTGACAAGATTCTAGACGAAAGAGCTTTGGAATTATTTGGTGAGTATCACAGATGGGAAGATTTAGCACGCACAGGTAAATTAGTTGAAAGAACTCAACTTTATAACCGTGATATAAAAGCATGGTTTGATAATGGTATTAACCCATTTGAAGGTAATGATGGTGAGCTTAAACTTTTAAGACCAATTCCTCAAGATGCCTTAGATTTAAATACAAACGAAGAATACGTTCAAAATCCAGGTTATTAATTTATTGAATTAATAATTATAAATAATTTTAGGAGAAGCCTTTATTGGCTTCTCCATTTTTATCCAAAACTACCTAAAACCAAAAATGAGCAAAGTATATATTCTATTGAATTTGGAATATTATATAAAGGTTAAGCAAGGTATGAAATGCTCAGTTTCTTATAAGGGATCGGTTGAATGGCAAGTTGTTTATGACCTTTGAAAATAAATAATAATCATATGAAATTAGTAATTGTAATAACATTATTCGTTTTAGGCCTATTTAGTAATGCGTGTGCCGCCATTTCTCCAGATTTTACTGTAGCAAAAGATGGTTCCGGTGATTTTACAACCGTTCAGGAAGCCTTTGATGCAGTACCTCATTTTAGAAAAGTTACTACGACTATTTTCATTAAGAATGGTATCTATAAAGAAAAATTAATCCTTCCTTCCTCAAAAAATAAAATTACACTTATTGGAGAAAGTGTAGAAAATACCATTATTACGAACGATGATTATGCTTCAAAGAAGAATTGCTTTGGAGAGGAAATGGGAACAACAGGATCTTCAGGATTCTATGTGTTCGGAAATGAATTTAATGCAAAAAATATCACCTTTGAAAACACTGCAGGACCTGTAGGTCAGGCTGTAGCGGTTAGAGTAGATGGGGATCAGATTATATTTGAAAATTGTCGATTCTTAGGAAATCAAGATACACTATATCCACACGGAGAAAACAGCAGGCAGTTTTATAAAAATTGTTATATCGAGGGAACAGTGGACTTTATATTTGGCTGGTCAACTGCCGTATTTCAAGATTGCGAGATCTTTTGCAAAGAAAAAGGTTATGTAACGGCAGCATCAACATTGGAAGAAACAACTTATGGTTTTGTGTTTATCAATTGTAAGATATCAGGTGATGCTCCTGACGGATCTTTTTATTTGGGAAGACCGTGGCGTCCCTATGCAAAAACCGTTTTTATAGAGTGTGATTTAGGAAAAGTTATAAAAGAAGAAGGTTGGCATAACTGGAATAAGAAAGATGCAGAACGAACAACCTTTTATGGAGAGTACAATAATAAAGGAGCAGGATACACTCCGAAAAAAAGGGTGGAATGGTCGCATCAGTTAACAACAGAAGAAAGACAGAAATATACTTTAGAAAATATTTTTGAAGGGTGGGATCCAGAAGTCATAGAACAATAGTTGTTGATTAGAAAATATATAGCAATCACCATATATCCCTCTTAAATAATCTGGCGAAGAAATTGAAATTGTTGGATTGTTTTATAAAGGCATGAATTAATAAAAATAAGGGAATTAAATAATATACAGATGATGAAGTTTAGTAAGCTGGCGTATGTAGCCTTAATAAGTTTAATGGCTTGTACGAATCAACCGAAAGAAGTTGTGCAGAGTTCGGTTGATAAAATATACGAAGGTGTAGAGTTTGACATGCCAAAAGTAAAAGAGCCCGTTTTTCAGGATTATTCAGTTTCTATTGAAAAATACAATGCCATTCCGGATGGAAAAACCTTAAATACAAAGGCTATTGCCAATGCCATTGCCGATGTTGCTGGAAATGGAGGAGGAAAAGTTATTGTACCAAGAGGTATTTGGTTAACAGGACCTATCGTTTTAAAAAGTAATGTTAATCTTCATCTGGAAGACGGAGCCTTAATATTATTTAGTGATAATAAGGATTTATACCCATTGGTGGAGACCAGTTTTGAAGGCTTAAATACAGTACGATGTCAGGCTCCATTGTCTGGAAATGATCTTGAAAATATAGCCATTACTGGTAAAGGTGTCATTGATGGATCCGGAGATGCATGGCGATTTGTAAAGCGCTCTAAATTAACAGGTGCACAATGGAATGAGTTTGTTTCGTCAGGAGGCGTAGTTGATAAAAAAGGGAATACATGGTATCCTTCGCAAAGCTACCTTGAGGCAGCAACTATGAGTGATATGAATGTAGTTAAACATGAGACTATTGAAGAATATCAAAAGATAAGAGACTTTTTGCGTCCGGTTTTGGTTAGCCTGGTAAATTGTAAAAAAGTATTATTGGATGGACCTGTGTTTCAAAATTCGCCAGCCTGGAATGTACATCCGTTAATGTGTGAAGATTTAACCGTAAGAAACATTGAAGTGCGAAATCCATGGTATTCACAAAATGGAGATGGAATAGATATTGAGTCTTGTAAAAATGTATTGTTGTATAACTCTTCATTTGATGTGGGTGATGATGCTATTTGTATTAAATCTGGTAAAGATAAAGATGGACGTGATCGTGGAATACCTGCTGAGAATACAATAGTAAAAAATTGTATTGTATATCATGGACATGGAGGAGTTACTGTTGGAAGTGAGATGTCAGGAGGAGTAAAAAACTTACATGCTTCAGGTTGTATGTTTATAGGAACTGATGTAGGACTTAGGTTTAAAAGTACCAGAGGACGAGGTGGAATTGTAGAGAATATTTTTATTTCAGATATCGATATGATTGATATTCCAACCAATGCTATTTCTTTTAATATGTATTACGGAGGCTTATCTGTTTCTGAAATGTTAGCAGAAAAGGATAATAAAGAAACGGAAGAAGTAATTCCTGCAGTTACCGAAGAAACACCTCAATTTAAAGATATAGTTATTAAAGATGTTACATGTCAGGGAGCATTTCAGGCTATTTACTTACAAGGATTACCAGAAATGAATTTGGAAAATGTACTACTTGAGAATTTAACTATGGTGGCAGAAAATGGTCTTCTTTGTATGGATGCTAATGGTGTGGAAATAAAAAATCTTCATTTAGATGTGGAGAATTCACCTGCACTAAACTTTGTAAATGTAAAAGATTTAAAAGTTAAAGAATTAGAGGTTGCCGAAGCAGAATTGCCAATGGTTTCAGTAAAAGGAAAATTAACAAAGGATGTTTTTGTAGAACTAGCGTCAGGCATTAATGCCGCTAAAGCAGTGGTTGTAGGTAAAAAAGTAAATGAAAGTACTGTAAGTATTCAAAGTAAATAAGTTGATTACAGTATTTAAGAATTAAGATTATGAAGAATATTATTATTATAATGCTGTTTGTAATTGGTTTTGCATCATGTACAACAAAACCAGAACCTATTGATATTTTTATGATAGGAGATTCTACTATGGCAAATAAAAAACCAGAGGTTTATCCGGAAACCGGTTGGGGACAAGTGTTAAACTTGTATTTTGATACATTAACAACAATTCATAATCATGCTGTCAATGGAAGAAGCTCGAAGAGTTTTATTGGCGAAGGTAGATGGCAAGTAGTTTTAGATAGCCTTAAAAGTGGCGACTATCTGTTTATTCAGTTTGGACATAATGATCAGAAAATAAAATCGCCGGATAGATATACTGAGCCTTATGGTGAATATACCGAGAACTTAAAAAAGTATGTGAATGAAAGTCGATCAAAAGGAGCCATTCCATTTTTATTTACATCTATAGTTCGTCGAAAGTTTAATGAAGATGGTACTTTAATTGATACACATACTGATTATCCGCCAGCAATGCGAAAAGTGGCTGAAGAATTAGCTGTACCCATGGTTGATCTTCAGGTAATGACTGAGAACTTAGTAGAGTCATTGGGAGATGAGTCATCGAAAGAACTTTATTTATGGGATCCAACCATAAGTGAAAAATTTCCAGAGGGAAGAAAAGATGATACACACTTAAAGGTTTCAGGAGCAAAGAAAGTTGCAGAATTAGCGGTTTCAGGATTGCTTGAAAAGGATGCTAATCTGGCAAAGCATATTGTAAGTAAACAATAATAGATTTATTATTAGTTATATAGTTGTTTTTAGAAATAGATGTTTTTTTGATATAGTTTTTGGGTTTATAATGGATATCAAAATGATTAAATTGTTTTTAGAATAGGTTTAATTTAATGTTTGTAAATATTATTTTTTGTAGATAGTTTCATCGAATTTACAAACAACTAGTTTTCCATTGAAAAGGTGCATTTTATAATGCACCTTTTTTTGTTTAAATTAATCACATTTTAAATGTGATATAATTATTATATAAGTTTAATGATTATGGAATTTATATTCGAAGTTTAGAGGATGAGGTGTGATTTAAGCAATCATAAAGTGTTGTGTTTATAAAGTTTTTTTAATAATTATACATATTAATATGTTTTATACAGCTTTAAAAATCAAATTAAAAATACATGAGAAATAAACTAACATTAATTGCTTTGCTAATTTCATCTTTAGCACTTGCAAACAACCATCTACTTCAAAATTCGTATTTACGTAAAGGTTTTACTCTTAATGGGAAGTGGAACTATATTGTAGATATGTACGAAACAGGATTTTATGATTATCGCTGGCAACCGTATGATAATAGTGAACATCCGGAGTATGGTGCCTTTTATCTAAATAAAAAAGCTGCAGATAAAAGGGAGTTAGTAGAGTATAACTTTGATACAGCTCCGACTATAATGGTTCCTGGCGATTGGAATTCTCAAAAAGAAAAACTGTTTTATTATGAAGGTTCTGTTTGGTATAAAAAATCATTTACAATACCACAATATGATAAGTCAAAGCGTTATTATTTGCACTTTGGAGCAGTTAATTATCGTGCTGATGTATATGTAAATGGTAAAAAAATAGGAATGCATAAAGGTGGCTTTACTCCTTTTGATTTTGAGATGACGGATTGTTTAAATTCTGAAAATAATTTTGTTGTTGTTAGAGTGAATAATGAAAGAGCTGCTGACGAAGTTCCTACGTTAAATACCGATTGGTGGAATTATGGAGGTATTACTCGTGATGTTACTATTTATGAATTAAATCAGACGTTTATTGAAGATTATAATCTACAGTTAGGAAAGGATGATAACAAAGTATTGCAGGGTTTTATTCAATTAAACGGCGTTGATAAAGCCAATGTAAATGTTAATGTCACTATTCCTGAGTTAAAATTGAAAAAGGAAGTTACGACTAATGCAAATGGATATGCTACTATCCATATTCCAATAAAAAAAATGGAATATTGGAGTGATAGCAATCCTAAATTATATGAAGTTAAATTTTCCTTTAAAGAAGATATGATTTCAGATAAAATAGGTTTTCGCCTTATACAAACTCAGGGGTCTGATATTCTGTTAAATGGTAAAAAAGTGTTTTTGAAAGGTATTTGTATTCATGAAGAAAACGCAATGCGTGGAGGAAGAGCTTATTCCATGGAAGATGCTAAAATATTATTAGGGTGGGCCAAGGAGTTAGGCTGTAATTTTGTACGTTTGGCTCATTATCCGCATAATGAAAATATGGTACGCTTAGCTGATGAAATGGGAATTCTGGTTTGGGAAGAAAATCCTGTATACTGGACAATTCAATGGGGAAATCCTAAAACCTATCAAATAGCTGAGCAACAATTGAAAGAAGTTATTTGTAGAGATAAAAATCGAGCATCAGTGATCATCTGGTCAATGGCTAACGAAACACCTCAATCGGATGAACGGTTTTCTTTTTTATCTAAATTAGCCACTACAGCCAGAGGTATAGATAGTACACGATTAATAAGTGCTGCTTTAGAAGATCATGGTAAAAAAGGAAATAAGAATATTATGATTGTCGAAGATAAGTTTTCTGATTTAGTAGATGTAATTAGCTTTAACCAGTACTATGGTTGGTATGGAGGAGATATTGAAAATATAGACAATTTACGCTGGGAGGTTAAAATTAATAAGCCAATTATTATTTCAGAGTTTGGAGCTGGAGCGCAGCAAGGTTTCCATGCAGATAGTTTAACGCGATGGAGTGAAGAATTTCAGGAATTACTTTATGCAAAAACATTGCCTGTTTTGGCAAAAATACCTCAGTTAATTGGAATTACGCCATGGATTTTAGTTGATTTTCGTTCGCCTAAAAGGGTGTTGACTCTGATACAAGAAGGTTGGAATAGAAAAGGTCTTATTTCAGAGACTGGTAATCGAAAAAAGGCATTTTATACCCTGAAAAAGTTTTATAGTGAGTATTAATTGTATTAAACAACGTATATATAAATACATTGAAGGTGGGCTTTATAAAGTCCACCTTTTTTATTGATTTTTATGATCTGAATATATCATATTACATGTGTGTTTTGCTATGATATAAGCTTTAAAGTCTATTCTGAAATAATAAAAAACAGCATTTATTAGACCGTATTTATCAAAATTGTAATATGGAGTCATTTTTAAAATATTTTCAAATGTTAAAATGTAAGTAGCAGATAATCAATATTTATAAGCTTCTGTTATTTAGATTTGTTACAAAAACAAAAAAAAAGTTTATAAATTTATAATAGTATATGATACTATTATTATATTTGCAACGTATATGTATTATATGGGAGATAAATACAACAAGCACTCAAAGTATTTTGTAGCTGTTGACTGTGTAATCTTTGGTTATGAAGATGGAGATTTAAAATTATTGCTCTATCATCGTGGTTTTGAACCTGCTAAAGGTAAATGGTCGTTAATGGGAGGGTTTGTTGGAGAAGAAGAGTCGTCGGATACAGCTGCCCGTCGGATACTTAACAATATTACCGGTTTAGATGATATTTTCCTTGAACAAGTTCAAGCATTTTCTGAGCCGAAAAGGGATATAGAAGATAGGGTAGTTAGTATTACCTATTATGCTTTAATTCGAATTGATAAACATAATTCGGATAAAGTTAGGGAAAATGGAGCGCACTGGTGGTCGCTGAAGTCCTTGCCTCATCTGGTTTTTGACCATCAAGAGATGGTGATGAAGGCGCTAGAAAAACTGCAGATTAAAGCAGAAATGGAATTAGTTGGAAGTGAATTGTTACCAGATAAATTTACTTTGTTGCAGTTAAGAAGACTGTATGAAGCTATTTTTCAAATTGAGCTTGATACAGGTAATTTTAGAAAAAAAGTATTGTCGTTAAAAGTTCTACAGCGTTTAGATGAAAAAAATACAACAGAATCGAGGCGTGGTGCTTATTACTTCAAATTTATCGAGGGTGCAAAAGCACGACCTTTTGACAGAATCGTGAAAATTTGACTTTTTTTTAATAGTATGATAGTATAAAGTACTATATAAATACAAAGAAACAAAAAGATAGAAATGATATGACCGAAAAATCAGGGTATGCAACAAAGTATTTTGGTTTTTTAGTGGTTGTGGTTAAAACAGTGTAATTATGAAAACAATAGATCAATTAGAAGTTTGGTTTGTAACAGGTAGCCAACATTTGTATGGACAAAAAACCTTAGATCAGGTTGCTGAGCACTCAAAAGAAATTGCCGCAGCATTTGATGCATCATCAGAGATTCCGGTAAAAGTTGTTTGTAAACCTACAGGAACTGGTTCTTCAGAAATACACACCATTTGTAAAGAAGCAAATAGTGCTGAGAATTGTATTGGTATTATTACATGGATGCATACTTTTTCTCCAGCTAAAATGTGGATACATGGACTTAAGGAATTAAATAAACCTTTGCTTCATTTACATACACAATATAATAAAGAAATTCCTTGGGATGATATCGATATGGATTTCATGAACTTGAATCAAAGTGCTCACGGAGATAGAGAGTTTGGTCATATCACAGCCCGTATGCGTTTAAATCGTAAAGTAGTTGTGGGTCACTGGCAAGATGCTAAAACAGTTTCACAAGTGGCTGGTTGGACTAGAGTAGCTGCAGGTTGGGCTGATTCTCAGGAAATGTTAATTGTTCGTTTCGGAGATCAGATGAATAATGTTGCCGTAACTGATGGCGATAAAGTTGACGCTGAAAGAGTTTTTGGTTATCATGTTGACTATTGTCCAATTGCTGAACTAGTAGCTTTTCAGGATAAGGTTACGGATGCTGAAGTTGCTGAAGTAGTAAAAGCATATGAAGCGGATTACGAATTAGCAGACAATTGTAAAGAAGGTGGTAAAGACCGTCAACAAATTGTAAATTCAGCTCGTATTGAGGTTGCATTACGTCGTTTATTAGAAGCAAAAGGTGCAAAAGCTTTCACAACTAACTTCGATGATTTAGAAGGTATTGACCAATTACCAGGATTAGCTTCTCAGCGTTTAATGGCTGATGGTTATGGATTTGGCGCTGAGGGAGACTGGAAAACAGCTGCTTTATATCGTACAATGTGGTATATGGGACAAGGATTGCCTAAAGGTTGTTCTTTCTTAGAAGATTATACTTTGAACTTTGATGGTGAAAATAGCGCTATTTTACAAGCTCATATGTTAGAGGTTTGTCCTTTGATTGCCGACCATAAACCAAAATTAGAAGTTCATCCATTAGGAATAGGTGGTAAAAACGATCCTGCTCGTCTTGTATTTACTAGTAAAACAGGTCCTGGTGTTGCTGCTACTATCGTTGATATGGGAAGTCGTTTCCGTATGATTATTAATGCTGTGGATTGTATTGAATCTAAGAAGTTACCAAAGCTTCCTGTTGCAAGTGCACTTTGGATTCCACAACCAAACTTTGAAGTTGGAGCTGCAGCCTGGATTTTAGCTGGAGGAACTCACCATACAAGCTTTTCTTATGACTTAACAGTTGAAGACTTGTTAGATTTTGCTGAAATCGCAGGTATTGAGGCTGTAGTTATTGATAAAGACACAACAATTCCTGGGTTCAAAAAAGAACTTCAATGGAATGACCTTTATTATCACTTAGCAAAAGGGATATAATAACTTTTAAAAATATGGCGTATGAGATTTCATACGCCAGAAACAATTAAAAACATGGTTACTTTAGATTGGATTGTAATAGGAATATTTTTTGTTTTGTTGGTTGCTATTATCGTATGGGTAGTTAGTCAAAAAAATTCGAATTCCGAAGATTACTTTTTAGGGGGGCGTGATGCTTCCTGGATTGCAATTGGGGCATCTATTTTTGCTTCAAATATTGGATCTGAACACTTAATTGGACTTGCCGGAGCTGGTGCCTCTAGTGGTATGGCAATGGCTCACTGGGAAATTCAAGGGTGGATGATATTGATTTTAGGTTGGGTTTTTGTGCCATTCTACTCTCGGAGTATGGTATTAACAATGCCTGAATTTTTGGAACGTAGATATAATAAAGAATCAAGAACAGTATTGTCTTTGATTTCATTAGTTAGTTATGTGCTTACCAAAGTGGCAGTTACAGTATATGCTGGAGGGTTAGTATTTCAACAGGTTTTTGGAATTGAAGAACTTTGGGGTATTGATTTCTTCTGGATATCGGCTATTGGATTGGTATTACTAACTGCACTTTATACCATATTTGGTGGTATGAAATCGGTATTATATACATCAGTACTACAAACTCCTATCTTATTAGGAGGTTCGTTAATAATTGTGGTACTAGGATTAAAAGCTGTTGGTGGCTGGGAACAGGTACTGGAGATTTGTGGTGCTACAAATGTAAATGACTATGGCGACAGCATGATTAATCTGATTCGTGATAATCGTGATGCTGATTTTCCATGGTTAGGAGCTTTAATAGGTTCGGCAGTTATTGGTTTTTGGTATTGGTGTACTGACCAGTTTATTGTGCAAAGAGTACTTTCTGGTAAAAATGAAAAACATGCACGTAGAGGTACTATCTTTGGTGCTTATCTTAAACTATTACCTGTTTTTCTATTTTTAATTCCAGGAATGATTGCTTATGCTATGAGTGTTAAAGGTGGTATAATGGTAAATGGAGGGGTAGAGTACGTATTACCAACTCCTGATGCTGCTTTCCCATCATTAGTAGCTGCACTTTTACCTGCAGGTGTTAAGGGACTAGTTGTTTGTGGTATTTTAGCCGCTTTAATGAGTTCTCTGGCTTCGTTGTTTAACTCATCTGCTATGTTATTTACAATTGACTTTTATAAGAGATTTAAACCAGAAACTCCTGAAAAGAAATTAGTAAAAATTGGTCAGATAGCTACTGTTGTAATTGTTACTCTAGGTATTTTATGGATTCCAATTATGCGTAGTATTGGTGATGTTCTTTATGAATATTTACAAGATGTTCAGAGTGTATTAGCTCCTGGAATTGCAGCTGCATTTTTAATGGGTATTACATGGAAGAGAGCTTCAGCAAAAGGTGGTTACTGGGGATTGATGTCAGGATTTATCATTGGAGTTACCCGTTTAGGATCTAAGGTTTATTATAATACATTCCCTGACGCTGCTGATAATCTGTTTAAAACTGTATTTTTTGATACGAACTGGTTGTTTTTCTGTGGTTATATGCTATTATTTTGTATTGCAGTTGTTGTAATAGTAAGTTTAAATACAACCGCTCCAACATCAGAAAAGATTCAAGGATTAGTATTTGGTACCTCAACAGCGGAACAAAGAGCTGCAACCAGAGCAAGTTGGAATGTTTGGGATGTTGTTAATACTGTGATTATACTTGGTTTAACAAGTGCATTTTATATTTATTTCTGGTAAACAAAACAATATGTTAGAGCAATTAAAAGAAGACGTTTTTAAAGCCAATATCGATTTGGTAAAGCACGGACTTGTTATTTTTACTTGGGGTAACGTAAGTGCTATTGATAGAGAAAAAGGTTTGGTTGTGATTAAACCTAGTGGAGTAGACTATGATGTCATGAAGGCTTCAGATATGGTTGTGGTAGATTTAGAAGGCAATGTGGTAGATGGAGATTTAAAACCTTCATCAGATACACCTACACACCTTGAATTATATAAAGCATTTCCTGAAATAGGTGGTGTAGTACATACACACTCAACGTATGCTACTGCCTGGGCTCAGGCAGGTAAGGATATTCCTATTTTAGGAACAACTCAAGCTGATTATTTCTATGGAGATGTTCCTTGTACTAGGTCTATGACAGAGCAGGAAATAGCTGGTGATTATGAAAAAGATACAGGTACTGTTATTATTGAAGCATTTGAAGGACGTAATCCTTCTCATGTTCCAGGTGTAGTTGTAAAAAATCATGGTCCATTTTCATGGGGTAAAGATGCTGATGATGCAGTACATAATGCAGTTGTTTTAGAACAAATTGCTAAAATGGATTTTATTGCATTTCAGGTAAATCCAGGTGCTGACATGAATAATCATCTTACTGAAAAGCATTTTAACCGTAAGCACGGAGCCAATGCTTATTATGGTCAAGGAAAATAGTTTTAAATAAGGACGGGTTGATTTGTGAATTTACGATCACAAGTCAACCCATTAACTCAGCCTCAGAAAATATCAAGCCTTAATTTATTATTTATTATTCAATCTACAGGAATTATGATTCTCAGAGAATTGGAATAAAACAGACTATTGAGATTATTGACAAGGATCCTTCGTATTTTGAGAAACTAATTACCCATAATTTTAATGGCACTTGTACGAGTATATTATTTGTAACGGAGCCTATTTATTAGGATGGGGTAATATAGGTTATGGTTAATTAAAAAATAAAGATGCATTTCTTAAGTAGAATAATGCAGTTATAATATTGCATAGAAATTCATTTAATACTTAAGTTTTGATACTAATAATAGAGAACAATGAAAAATCAATATGTTATAGGGTTAGATTATGGTTCTGACTCAGCAAGAGCGTTAATCGTTGATGTCGTTACTGGTGAAGAGATGGCCTCAGCTGTGAAGTACTATCCTCGCTGGATGGATGGGAAATATTGTGTACCAGCTTCAAATCAATACCGTCAACATCCAAAAGATTATCTTGAAGTGATGGAAGCTACTATTACTGAAGCGTTAGCTCAATGTGATGCTTCTGTAGCGGAAAATGTTGTGGGTATTTCTTTTGATACAACGGGTAGTACACCTGCATTAACTGATGGTAGTGGTACTCCTTTAGCAATGTTGCCAGAATTTGAAGAAAACCCAAATGCTATGTTTATTCTATGGAAAGACCATACAGCTGTAAAGGAAGCTGATGAAATAAACGAATTGGCTCGTAAGTGGGATGTTGATTTTACCAAA
This sequence comes from uncultured Saccharicrinis sp., assembly GCA_963665705.1. Lineage (GTDB taxonomy): Bacteria > Bacteroidota > Bacteroidia > Bacteroidales > Marinilabiliaceae > Saccharicrinis. Next base: position 4,913,684 of record OY762448.1, on the reverse strand, counting down.
TATGAAGGTGGTATTTATTCTTCTGAGTGGGTATGGGCTAAGGTATTACATACTTTACGTAAAGATGATGCTGTTAAAAGTGCTGCTGTATCATGGGTTGAGTATTGTGACTGGTTACCAGCTGTTTTAACTGGTAAAACTGGGTTAAAAGATATAAAAAGAAGTCGTTGTGCTGCTGGTCATAAAGCTTTGTGGCATACTGACTGGAATGGTCTTCCTCCTGAAGAGTTTTTAGTTGAACTTGGACCTGAATTAAAAGGTTTACGCGAAAACTTATTTGAGGATACTTATACTAGTGATGAAGCATTTGGAACCTTAACTCCAGAATGGGCTGAAAAATTAGGTCTTTCTACTGATGTTGTTATTGGAGTAAGTGCGTTTGATGCTCATATGGGTGCTGTTGGTGCAGAAATTGAAGCCAATACATTTGTTCGTATTATGGGAACATCAACTTGTGATATCATGGTTTCTCCTGAAGAAGAGTTGGGTAATAAATTGATCCCAGGTATTTGTGGTCAGGTTGATGGTTCTGTAATTCCGGGAATGGTAGGATTAGAAGCTGGGCAGTCTGCATTTGGTGATGTTTATGCATGGTTTAAAAATGTTTTAGCTTGGCCTTTACAATTTATCGAAGATAAAGATCAGGCTAAGATGATTGAAGATAAAATTATTCCAGCTTTATCTGATGAAGCTATTAAAATTCCAATAGAAGAATCAACAGTTTTAGCAACAGACTGGTTAAACGGACGTCGTACTCCAGATGCAACTCAAAACGTTAAAGGTACTATTACAGGATTAAATTTGGGTTCTTCAGCTCCAAGAATTTTCCGTGCATTAGTTGAGGCTACTGCATTTGGTTCAAAAGCTATTGTGCAACGTTTTCTTGATAATGGAGTTAAAGTTGATCAGGTTGTAGCTATTGGTGGAGTGGCCAAAAAGTCAGATTTTGTTATGCAAACATTAGCTGATGTATTAGGAATGCCTATTAAAGTTGCTCGATCAGAACAAAGTGTGGCGCTTGGTGCTGCTATGTTTGCAGCTGTTGCTTCAGGAGCACATAAAACTATTGCAGAAGCTCAAAAAGCAATGGGACAAGGTTTTGAAAAAGAATATGATCCTATCGCAGAAAACGTTGAAGCTTATAAAGCAATATATGCGAAGTATCTTAAGCTTGGAGCTTTTACAGAAAAAGAATTGTAAGCAATTTATTTTCATGTTATATAATCGGGGAGGTGTTGGATTATCTCCCCAAATTTTCATAAGAAAATTATAAAATAATGGTTATCGGATTAGCTTCTGATCATGCAGGATATGACCTTAAAGTAAAGGTTATAGAATATATAAAAGCTAAAGGTTTCGAAGTTCATGATTACGGAACTTTTTCTGCAGAAAGTTGCGATTATGCGGATTATGCCCATCAATTAGCAACTGCAATCGAGAAAAAAGAATTACAAGTAGGATTGGCATTCTGTGGTAGTGGTAATGGTATCAATATTACACTTAACAGACATACTGAAGTTAGATCAGCTTACTGTTGGCAACCAGAAATTGCTGCATTAGCTCGTCAGCATAATGATGCCAATATTTGTACTATTCCTGCTCGATTTATTGAGCCTGAAGTAGCTTATGAAATTATTGATGTGTTTTTAGCTACAGAATTTGAAGGTGGTAGACATCAAAAAAGAATTGAAAAAATAGAAATAAAAAAATAAGTGTAATGAGTCAAGATTTAGCAAACAAGGCAGCAGATAATATTCGTATTTTAGCTGCATCGATGGTAGAAACTGCCAATTCAGGTCACCCAGGTGGTGCAATGGGTGGAGCAGATTTTATTAACATTCTTTTTTCTGAATATCTTAACTATGATCCAAAGGATAGAACTTGGGTTAATAGAGATCGTTTCTTTTTAGATCCAGGTCATATGTCACCAATGCTTTATGCTCAGTTGGCTCTAACAGGTACTTACAGTATGGATGAAGTATCTAAATTCCGTCAATGGGATAGTCCAACACCAGGACACCCTGAAGTGGATTTTGCCAGAGGAGTGGAGAATACTTCAGGTCCACTAGGACAAGGTCATACTATGGCTGTTGGTGCTGCTATCACAGAGAAGTTTTTGAAAGAAAGATTCGGAGAATGGATGTCTCATGACATTTATACTTTTATTTCTGATGGAGGTGTTCAGGAAGAGATTTCTCAGGGTGCTGGTCGTATTGCGGGTTATTTAGGTTTGAATAACCTTATTATGTTCTACGATTCAAATGATATCCAGTTATCTACTAAAACAGATGCAGTAACTGTTGAAGATACTGCTAAAAAATATGAAGCTTGGGGATGGGCTGTTATGACCATTGATGGAAATAACGCTGACGAAATCCGTAAAGCATTAGATGCGGCTAAAGCTGAAACTGAAAAGCCTTTCTTGATTATTGGTAAAACAATTATGGGTAAAGGTGCTGTGAAAGAGGATGGAGCTTCTTTTGAAAAGCAGGTTTCTACTCACGGACAACCATTATCTGCAGCTGGAGCTAGTTTTGATGCTACTATCAAAGCTTTAGGTGGAGATGCTGAAAATCCATTTGTTGTTTTTGATGATGTTGCTGAATTATATGCAAAAGCTCAAGCTAAAAAAGCTGAGTATGTTGCTGCTAAAAAAGCTGAGCAGGCAGAGTGGGAAAAAGCAAATCCGGAATTAGCAGCTAAATTTGCTAAATTCTTCTCAGGAGATGCGCCAGAACTAGATTATAGTGCTATTGAGCAAAAAGCTGGTTCTGCAACACGTGCAGCTTCAGCAACTGTTTTAGGTGTATTTGCTGAGCAGGTTGAAAACATGATTGTATCGTCTGCCGATTTAGCAAACTCTGATAAAACAGATGGTTTCTTAAAGAAAACAAAAGCTTTTGAAAAAGGAGATTTTTCTGGTCAGTTCCTACAGTCTGGTGTTGCTGAGTTAACAATGGCTACAATTGCTAACGGTATGGCATTACATGGTGGTGTTATCCCTGTTGTAGGTACATTCTTTGTATTCTCTGATTACATGAAGCCAGCTGCTCGTTTAGCTGCTTTACAGCAATTACCTGTAAAATATGTTTGGACTCATGATGCTTTCCGTGTAGGGGAAGATGGACCAACTCACCAACCTGTTGAGCAAGAAGCTCAAATTCGATTGATGGAGAAGCTAAAAAATCATCATGGAGAAAATTCAATGTTAGTTCTTCGTCCTGCAGATGCTGAAGAAACAACTGTTGCATGGGAAATGGCGTTAAATAATACTACTACTCCTTCTGCACTGATACTTTCTCGTCAGAATATTGCTAACCTGCCAGGTAGTAGCTACGAGCAAGCTTTAAAAGCTAAAAAAGGAGCTTATATTGTAGAAAAAGATTCAGATACTCCGGATGTTGTACTTTTGGCAAGTGGTTCAGAGGTTGCTACATTGGTTGCTGGAGCTGCTAAGTTGAGAGCAGAGAAAGGATTGAAAATTCAAATTGTATCAGTTATTTCTGAAGGTGTTTTCCGTAATCAGGATGAAGCATATCAAACAGAAGTATTACCTGTAGATGTTCCTCGTTTTGGTATGACTGCCGGATTACCTGTAACACTTGAAGGTTTAGTAGGTGCAAATGGTACTGTTTGGGGATTAGATCATTTTGGATATTCTGGTCCATATACTGTATTAGATGAAAAATTCGGTTTTACTGCAGAGCATGTTTACAATGAAGTAAAAGCTCTTTTGGCATAAAAACTGAATATTATATTTTGTAAGATAAAGAGGCTGTTCCTTATGGGGCAGCCTCTTGTAGTGCAAGGAATGTGGTGGAATTGGCCTGGAGACGCTTACAGAAAAAATTCTTTTTAGTTATTTTACATGAAAAGAGACTGAATCATCTGAGGCAGCCTCTTGATAATTATTTTTTAAAACAACCACATAGATTTGCAGTTGAGTTAGGTAAAAAATAACTTTGGCAACGCCCTTGCTCACCTATATTTGTTAAGCAGACTTGATTTGAACAGCCATCGCTACAATTTGGTGTCGAGCCACCCCTTATATTTTTAAGTTCGTGGTCACTTAAGTGCTCTGACGTTGCTTTTAAATTGATTTTTTTTAACTTTTTCATAAATTTAAATTAAAATTAAATGCAGATTTTTTTCACAAATAGCTAATTTGTTATCTATTACCCTGCATGTTGGTAATAGAATTATTAGATATCTAATTTTGTTAAAAATGTTAAATCTTTTAAGTTGTATTTATTAGTTAATTTGTATCCATTTATAAGGATTGTAGGTGTAGATGTTATATTATTTTCAACTAACCAATTTTTATGTCTATAAAACTCTTTATCAATGGACTTTTTATTAAAGTAAAGATGTTGATATTTAAAGAAAAAAAACTCCTTATTCACATTACCATATTTAAACCACTCACTAAATATCTTTATTGCTTTTTGTGCGTTGCTATGTAGATAAATTGCAATTAGATATTTATTGCTTTTATCCAATTCTGCTCTAAAAGAGGAAAATATAAATTCAATACAAATTTTATTCCACTCCGTTTTTAATAATTCTTCTATTTCCTTATGCATTTTACTACAGGGATTGCAATGAGGATTCGAAATAATTGTCAAAGTAATTTTTGAATTAGGATTACCAAACTTTAAATTTGTAACAGATTTATCTATTTCATATTTTTGTTGTTGTTTTATGATAGCATTAAACACTACATCATTAGTTTTTAAACTATTCAATTCTTGCATGATATTTTCAGTCTTACTACTTTTAATAACTATTTGAAATAATTTGTTAATAGCAATTAAAGGAAGAGAGTAAATTAAAATAACTGAAGAAATATCAAATAAGTCAATGTGTATAATCTTAAAAAGATTGAAAAAATAACTTGATATAAAGATTGACCACAGTAATACCTGGGCAATAAGGCATAGAGGACACCATTGTTTAACGATTCTACTTTGATACCAAACACTCCAAAAAGAATAAGGAAGAGTAATTGCATTTATATACACTAAGTAGGTTGTTAAGTGAGGGGTTAATAAAATTAATAGTATGTTTGAAAAAAAATATCCAAAGCCAATTTCACTCCAACTTATTATTCCCCATAGTTTTGAGGCGTCAGAATGTAATATGTTATTACAATCGCTTTTATGAAATAGAGAACAAATTTTATTTGAGTAAGTACTGTGCATTTTAATTTGTGTCTTAAATAGTAATATACTATTAAAGACACCAATTAAATTTAGTATCAATAAAGCTGTGTACTTAATATTTTCGTATAATTCTTCTTTAAAATACAAAGTGAAAAATATGTAAAGTATAAAAAAGTAAACAGTTCTATTTTTTATATGATTTATTTTTTCAAGTGTTCTATTTTTAAAAAAATTTGGTTCAATAGATTTTTTATTAGACTCTACTAAAAGAATAGTACTTTCACAACTATTCAAAAATTTTGTAGGGGAAATTGAAATATTAAGATGTTCCCAATTAAAGTAAACTTTTTCGTTTGTAACTTTATAAACACATACAAAGTCCCCGCCGTAGAGTGAAATAAAAGGAGTCTGAATGTTATATAAGTCTTTCTCCATGTCAGATATTCTAACACCTGCATTTTTAATTCCATAATCAAATAACATTTTAGATATTCCATATAAGGAATATTTATATGGATGTTCATTATATATTTTATTTGTATAATCTTTTGTATACTTAATATTTAAATGAAGAAGTATTGACTCAAGAATATTAAGAGTTCTGTTTTTATATAAAATATTAACTATTTTATTTTTCATATATCCTATATTTTTTCATTGTATTTAAAGTCAAATTAGAATAGTGATAAAATGAGATTTATTTTGAGCAATAGAATTATTTGATTATAGTTTGTGTACAGATGTTTTTAATAACTCCAAAACTCTATTTAGAAAAGTGCATATCATGTGGTCTGCGAAGTGTATTTCTTTTTATTTGAGTTTTGTGGTTTTAGTATTTGTAATACAACGTATTCACTGTGCTTGCCAACTGTTTTAATTCATTATTGCATTAATCAATCTGATTTCAAAGGTGTTTTTGATTCATAAAACAGAATAGAGAACTTTCTTATTAGGAGGTTTCATTTATTACCTATTCTAACTTTTTTTATATGAAAATCAATGCTTTGTTAAATAATATAGAGCATGGTAATTCGCTAGTATTCTTTCTTATTTACCCTGTATTAGGCTAAGTATTTCAAGATGCGTAATATGTGCTTTGATATTTAGAACTAAGCTATTGAATGGTCTGTAAATTTAATAGTCTGGTGATGGTTTATTGTAATATGTAAATTTTTTTTTTAACATTAAAACTAATTTCTTTAGAGGGTGTTTACATATGAGTATGACTTTTGTTACTATTTATTAATTTAAATAATAATTCAATTCTTTACACTGAATTAAATTACTAGATTGTATTTATGTTAAAAGAAATGAGGCCTCCAATCGTATATAATGTTGTAGATATGTACAATAGGGAAATGCTCGAATTTTGGATTTGATTTTAGCGATACTTTTTAACTATATCATTAGTAAGTGTGTAATTTTGCTATCTATATTTAACCATTGTTTTTAAATTTATATATTATATTGTTTATATGACATTTTCTACAATTATTGCTTTCTTTTAAATAATAAGTTTGTGATATACGTGAATATTCAATTTGAATCCCTATTTCTTTTAAAATTTTTAAGTCCTCATATAGGGTGCTCTCACTAATTCCAATTTTTTTAGCGAACTGACAAGGTGATCCAGTGGCTTTTAATTCTATAAGTCTTTCTATTCGAATTAAACGGTCTAATTGCTCTAAAAACGTCATAAAAACAATGTTAGTTGGTTAATAATACAATAAAAATATTGTGTATGTTTATAAAACATACATATAGATGTATAAATTATATTTTTAAGTATTTGATAATTTTATATAATAGAACTGAAGTTGTTTAGATTATAAAGGGTATATAATACTAAATTGTTGGATATGTATTTGCTTGTTAGGTGAAGCAAATTTAAAAAATAAATATGGATAATCAAAAATATAATTAATAATGTTAAAAAGTATTTAGAGGTAATATATTTATGTTATTGTTTTTATATTCAATGAGAGTAGTATGGTGTTTAATTAGCCATCTCCCGAAAATTAAAACATAATCATCGTTAGAGTCAATATTTATAAGGGATGGCAGAAGTTAAAAGACAAGGGACGCTCATTAAAAATGTTATTTCGAATAACTACAAACAAAAAGAACAAAAACAATCAGCTTGATGTCAAAAATATTAATAAGACAGGTTCAAAACATAATTAGTGTGTACTTTTTAAAATTATTAGATCATACAATATAGCTAGAATGTCGTTGCATTAGGAAAATGGTAACTGGAATCTTAAAATCAACAACCGTACTAGTCAATAAAATAGCATCAGGTATTAATGATGATATCTCATTAAGTCAAAAAACAAAGCGATTTCGTAATAACTATAACAAATTAGGAATTTTCAAAAAGATAATATGGAGGATATTGCAGGCTGTTAATATGTTCTCCTAAGGATTCAATAGTTAATGTTATTGGCGAAGCTTTTAATCCTTATGAATTTCGTTGGAAAATTGATGAATATCACAGCCATATAAAATCTTGTTACTGTCTAGAGGATATACAAATCAAGATATTTCAAGGATTACAAGGTATGCTTGTAATATTAACAATTGCAGTGAGTTTGATCTATAGATCTATATCTACCTTGCATCAGAAACTAATTCATTATAGTGGTATTAAAACCATGAATAAAGAAAATTGCTATGAACTTTTTGATTTTATTTACTATGAGATTAGCACAATTGTAAAAATGTTGTTGGCTAATAGAATTCCAAGAGCTTTTCTTCCTGTATCAGAAATCTCCACTTTATACTGTACAGCTAATCCTTGCTTTAAATTTTGATTATTAAAAACGGGAGATGGTTAAGTATGGTATTTAATGTTAAAAAAAACATAAAGACTATTCGTTTGAATTGCAATATGTATGAATTTGTTGAAGGACTAGTTAATTTAATAAATTCTAATGAGTTTGTAAATCTAATTATAGGTTTTTATCAGCAAATCAATATACAGAGTAAATGGCAATAAGAATATATAACTTTATGATGATAAATATGCCAAAATTATGGTTAAGTACAAAGGGGTTTACGATTTTTTATTCTTTAACTTTTTCCGGATAAGTAAATAATTTCATATGGGTATATATTCGATTTTCATGGATTTACTAATTGTTAGGTAAAGAGTGAAAATTGTCGGTAGTTTGTAAAGAAGAATACATGCCAGTAATCCTAAAGGACTTAAGAGAAATATGTAGAAATAATAAGCATGAGAAGCTTCAAGATCAAAGTAAGTTGCTTAAGCAAAAAGTTAAGAGGCTTATTTCAATATTTTGGAGTAATGAGTAATTGCAAAGCCTTAAAATGTATGTGCTAGGCAACTATAGGAGCGTGGTTTATATGGTTGATCAGGCGAAGTCATCGCCATGGTTATATATAGCTTAGTTTTTGGGAATTGGTATGGTACTTTGATGAGCTAAAACTGAGAATTATGCATAAAAATGTTTCTATTTAACTATAAAAACAAGGGTATGTTAACAGAGGAGCTGGATATTGGAATTTACCAACGTGAAATCATTTACGCATTTAAGAATTAATTTTCTGTGAATAAATCTGTAACTCCGGATTTGTGGGGGCGGGTGGAGTAATCTGCCGTTCTATCCCCATTGTTGATTAACGGAAGATTGGAAATGATCTCTAGGTATTAGATTCCCATGATTTTCATTATCCATGAATACTTTATCCTTATTATAGACAAATTCTTTAGGAATTTCTTGGATAATTTTAAATGCTTTTTCATGTTCATTAATAGCTAATTCAGAGATGAATGGACAATCAAAAATTCAGACATATTTAAATTGGAATACGATGAAACCATTGTAAGAAAGTGTATTTTATGGCGTTTCCCTCTATACTGCGCATGATATATTTTCCAAAATCTACTTATGTTTTTTTAACCATGAATTACACTAAGTTAAACGAATTTTATAATTGTTTGGGAATTTTCAATAAACTGCTAAATAGTTATAAATATGTAGTATTCTTAATTGTCTCAATTTTCTTTTATAAAGTTTTCAATGAAGCTTTTTGTTACAAAAAACAACGCATTTATAAATGAGAGCCTTTCTCTTTTATAAAAGGCTCATAATCATTAAGGTTTTTACTCTTTTTAAAGAGTAAAATAAACTACATCCTCTCTTTCGTTTTTTTACGGTACGCCAATCTGTAAAGATGTATTTGGCTATTATAGATATACATATACCTTCTCTATGGAGATGTTGAATTTCATAAAATATAAACGACATATTTCGCTATCTAATTGCGATTCAGATATATATAACCACAGTAAAGTTGTTTGTTTTACTTTTTGTTCAATTCAACCCATGGGGCTGATTCAAAAAAAGGAAACTTTGTGTTGTCATTTACCGATTAAATAGGTTTGTAAATCTGTTGTTTGATGAATTTTTTATCCAGTAATGTATGTCTATTATGATATTTATTTAAGGTTACCTCCGAAAATTAAAAAGCACCTATTCAATAAATTAGCGTAGCAATTAGTATCTTGGGAGCACACAAAATTTATTATGGGTTCAAAATACAAACAAATAGGGACAAACACCTTGTTCGGGGAAGAATTCCGCTTGGCAAAAATCAGCAAGCACGGGGATCCTTTGGAACGCTTGAATTCGGTGATTAACTGGGATGTTTTCACACAGGTTTTGCAAGAGCTTGAAAATAAGGACAGAAAAAGCAATGCCGGGGCAAAACCTTACCCAACGCTTCTTATGTTTAAAATCCTGATACTACAGCGCTATTACAATTTGAGCGACAGTCAAATAGAATATCAAATATTGGACAGGTTAAGCTTCTGCCGCTTTTTAGGATTGACACTCTCGGATAGGGTTCCCGATGAAAACATAGTTTGGGATTTTAGGGAACGGTTGACCAACATGGGACTTGACAAAAAGCTGTTCGCAGTGTTCCATGACAAACTGGAGGAAAACGAATTAATAGTACACGAAGGAAAAATAGTAGATGCCAGTTTTGTGGAGATGCCCAAGCAGCGCAACAGCAAGGAGGACAACAAGCACATCAAAGAAACCGGCACGGCTCCAGAAGAATGGGACAAAAAACCGAACATGAAACGGCAGAAAGATGTGGATGCCAAATGGACAAAGAAAAACAATGAAACTCATTACGGGTACAAGAACCATGTGAAGGTTGACAACAAATACAAGTTTATCGACACCCAACACACCACGTCGGCATCGGTACATGATTCGCAAGCCTTGGACAATTTGTTGGACGAAGAAAAAGACAAGAATTGTGACCTTTGGGCCGACAGTGCTTACGGAGGAGAAAAGCAAGAAGAGACGATAAAGAAATACCGCATGAACAATAAAGTCCATGAGAAAGGTACCCGCAACAACCCGTTGACCGAAGTCCAGAAACAAGCGAATAAAGAAAAGTCAAAAACACGAGTCAAGGTCGAACATGTTTTTGGCTTTATCGAAGGTAGCATGAAACGCCTGCAATTAAAATGTATCGGATTAAAAAGAACAAGAGCAATGGAGAGTCTTATGAACCTCACTTACAATATGTTCAGGTATGAACAAATAGCAAGGTTACATGGGATAACTATGTCTAATTATTAACAAGAAAAGATGTTATGTGATTGATTAATAAATACATAACAAAACAAACAAATGGCGTGACCAATCTTGATTTTTTGATTGGGAAAAGTCAAACACCTCAAAACTAATTTTTAGAGATTACCTTAATTTATATCATTTTATCATATCAAAATTTTTTTTCGTTTTTATTGAATTAATTTTATTTTCTGATGTTCATTGTCTAATTGAAGAACTATGAATTGTTCTTGAGTTACTATTGAGTTACTATTGATTTAAGATTGAGGTCTGGTGTTTATTTTGTAATTAATATATGTTTAGAATGTTTATAAATAATTATGTTTTTATTTTAATCCAGAATTTTAAGAGTGAGGGTGGATATTTTTGTTTTATTGTAATTCGGATGTAAGAATTCAAATTGATATTTTTTATATAGAAATCTTGTATAGGTATTAAAAAGCATGTTAGGTTATCGAAACAATTATTAATTTATAAAAAAATAAAACTATGAAAACAATTAAAAGAAAATTGCAAATACATAATAAAAGTGAACTTGAAAACGATTATTTATCAAAATTAAGAGGAGGATCTGCGCAAAATCCATGTTATAGTGGTTGTCAAAACTGTGCTGGAGTTACAAATGCCATGAATAAGGATATATCGGCAAGTAATAAGTCATAAATAACAAAAATGCGATTTGTCTTAACATGCTTTTATTAATAAAATAATAAATGACGAAAAATTTTTTAGAATTAAAAAGAGGATACTACTCAAGGAAGCATAAGTTATTTACATATTCAAAAAATTTGATCAAAGTAAATGATGGATTACAAGATAATAATTGTGAAAATAAGATGTGTAATTTAGATTTATCTTCTGCGCATGTGCATAAAGGGTTAGTTGTAACGAGTCAGATTATTTTTGAAGTCACAGAAAAATGTAACTTAAGCTGTAAATACTGTGGTCTTGGTGAAAATTATACTTATACTAAGAGAGTTAGGAATAGAGATTTAGACTGGAATACAGCAAAGGTTCTATGTGATTACTATATAGATATTTGGAAAAATAAGCGGCCAAGATATCTTAAAGAATTAATGAGTATTGGTTTTTATGGAGGAGAAGCCTTAATTAATATTTCGTTAATAAAATTAATTATTGATTATTTAGAGAAAAATTCACCAGATCATATAAAGTTTTTTTATTCCATGACTACGAATGGAGTTTTTCTTCTTAATAATATTGACTATTTAATAAAAAAAGATTTTCATATTACAGTTAGTTTGGATGGTGATAAAAAAGGTAATAAATATAGAGTTGATAAAAATAACCAACCTGTTTTTAATATAATATATAAAAACCTAAAGAAAATTCAAGAAAAATATGAAGACTATTTTATCAATAATATTGATGTAATTAGTGTTCTTAATAATTGTAATTCTCGTGAATCTATTAAAAAGTTTATAGATCTAGAATTTGGTAAAATCCCAGAGATTAAACCAATATCGTTATCTAATGTATTAAATATGGATACAATTGAATCTATGAGGAATAAAAAAGATTCTACAAGAAACGTAATGGATCAAAACAAGAATCAAGTCTCCTTAGATTTGTTGATTAAGTGTTTTTCGTCAAATTACTATTCCGAATATAGATCATTAATGGAAGATGAAACAGATACAGGATTGTATATACCCACTGCTACTTGTTTACCTTTTTATGATAGAATATTTCTTACCTGTAGAGGTCATATTTTGCCATGTGAAAAAGTTGGAGATGTCCCGAGACTTGGTATTGTTGAAAATGAACAAATCAAATTAAATTTTAAGGAGGTTGCCAATTTTTATAATGTACTATTTAGAAAATTTAAAGAACAATGTAATATATGCAATAAGAAAAGAAATTGTGGCATATGTGTGTTTTCCGATAGTATATATGTAGATAATGAAAATGTGCAGTGTAATGAATTTATTTCAGATAAAGAAATGCTTGATTACCTAAATATAAGTTTTGGTGTACTTAGAGATAATGTGAAATTATTAGAAGAAGTTATAAAAGAATAAAGTTATGAAAAAATGGTTTACGCTAGAAACTTATGTTTTAGTATGGATAGAACAAAGTAAAATACTCTTTTATGACTATATTAGGTATACAAAACTTTATTTTAATGGAGATAAAGAATCAATTTCTTTTTTTTTAAAACTAACAAATTATTTGAGTTTATATTGTGTCGAGATTACGGCTGAAATCGAAAATAACTCCAATTTTAAAAGAATCAAAAAGACACTAATTAATAATCATATGGCAAATGAGATATTAGCCGATGAAAAAAATAGGCCAATTAATTTACCTCCCAAATTGTTTTTATCTAATTATGTAGGAAAAGGAAATCTCCAGAAGCATGATTATTATGATCATTTTGTTTTAAATAATATATCAGAGATTAGCGTTTATTTAACAGGCGTTTGTAGATATAATTGTACTTATTGTAGTATGTATGTTAATCAATTTAATCATTGTTTAAAAAATGAAGACACAATAAAAGAACAAGATGTTAGTAATTTGTGTAAGCAGATTTCTTGTTTATATGTTAAGAAAGTTAATATTTTAGGAGGAGATCTGATTGCCTTGATGGATACTTATGACTTTTCAATTCCATTTCGTTCTCTTTATGGGGTGTTAAAAGTGTACCATATTAATTTCTATCATGTTGATATTGGGAAGATGAAATATATACTTGATAAAGATGCGTATTCTTTATTTAAGATTTCTATAGATTCAATTTCATTTTCAACAGAAATAAGTGATTTAATTAAGTCTTTAATTTTGTATAAAGAGAGAATTATTTGGCAGTTTATTATTACAGATTATTCTTCATATCAAATGATTGATTCTTTTTTGAAAAATTTAAAAAGTACGATTGAATATGAATTTAAACTATTTTATAATGGTAAAAATGATGAATTTATAAATGAAAATACATTGCTTGAAGAAGACGAAATTAATTCTTTTGAGGTTTCATTAAAGAATGTTTATGCAAATACAGTTATTAATACTAATTATTTTGGTAAGATTACTATTTCTTCTTCTGGATATATTTATGATAATTTAAATTTCCTTCCAGTTGGTACAATGAATGATCCATTGGACAAATTAATTCATGAGATAATAAAAAATGGAAATTCTTGGAGACTTACTCGAGATCATGGGGAATGTTCTGTGTGTGTAAATAAATTCCTATGTCCACCTCCAGATAATTTACAAATTATAAGAAAATTAAATAAGATATGTAAAGGTTAAATGTAATAATTGCGTAATTATTATATATGGAAAATGTAAAAAAAGAAGCACATGATAAGTGTACTTTTTGCTATTATTTAATAAAAAAAGAAAAAGGTTAGGAGAATTAGGAATTAAGGAATGAAAAATGAAGATAACTTATAAATAAATGTTCGTTTGTTTTTTTAGGGTGTATATCAGAAGTTGTATTAATAAATATCTAATAAGGTTTTGAGATTTTAAAAGTGAAAATTAACTTAATTTAATGTGTTTTCAAATGTTTCAAGATAAACAAAATATATATTCGATTGTATTTAAGGGCTTGCGATTTAATAAAATAAATGTTTCAAGTGCAAGTATTAAAGATTATTTAATATCACATCCCAACTATCCAAGTTTTAAAAGTATATGTGATGGGTTGAATAATTGGAATGTAGAAAATTATCCTCTAAAACTAACATCTAATGAGATTAAAGAATTAAATGGTTCATTTTTTGCACATTTAAAAAAAGATCAAATAGTATTTGTAAAACAGATTAATTCTCATACAGTCAATTATTTTACTACAAATCAACTTGAAAAAAAGGAGGCAATTAATGTTTTTTTAGAACAGGTTTCTGGTGCTGTAATTGTTTTTGAAGCAAATGAAAATTCAGGGGAGAAGGATTTTAGATTAAAAAGACAAAATGAATTGCTAAATATATTTCTTTTTTATTTCGTTTTAACATCTGTAATTACTCTTTCAATATTTGCTATATACACAAACTATAAGAATATTCTTGCTGGTGATAGTGTTGTTTCATATTTAATTTTAACGAAATTAATTGGGTTAGTATCCTCAATATTTCTTGTTTTAAAAGAACTTAAAATAAAAAATACTTTTTCAGATAAAATCTGTAGTTTTAATTTAAAAACAAATTGTGATAAAGTGTTATCAACAAATGCTTCTATTGTTTTTGGATGGATTGGGTGGGCAGATGTGGGATTAATCTATTTTTTAGGAACCTTAATTTTTTTATTTGCAACGATTAATACTCCATCATTATGGTTATTAGCATTATTTAGCTTGTTGGTCTTGCCATACACAATATTTTCTGTTTATTATCAGGCTTATAGAGTTAAGCAATGGTGCCCGTTTTGTATGGTAGTACAAGTGGTTCTTGTAGTAGAAGCTATTATTTTGTTTAATAATTTATGGCAAGTATCTTTTTCAATAGATTATATGTTTCATTTTGCTTTTTTTATGTTTTTACCTGCTACTTTTTGGATGCTCTGTAAGGCTTTAGTTCTTAAAAATAAACAATATAGTAAAGAACATACTGCCTTATTAGAATTTAAACACAATCCTAAGATTTTTATTTCACTTCTCGAAAAGGAGGGTTTTTATATTATAAAAAACAGTGATAATAGTCTGATATTAGGTAAGAAGGATGCAAAAATAAAAATTACAGTTTTTTTAAGTTTGTATTGTAATCACTGTTCTTCAACTTTTTTAGAATTAGAAAAGTTAGTTAAAGAAAACTCCTCAATACATATAAATGCTGTGTTTTTTATTAATAATGATGAGAATTATAAAAAAATGATAAATGCAATATACTTTTTGTACCAAACAAAGGGGGACAAAGTGGTATTTAAATTATTGAAAGAATGGTATTCTTTACAAGAAAAGAATGTTGATAATTTATTGATTGATATTAAAGTTCCAAATGATTTTGATGTAACTTCTCTTATCGGTAAAGAAAATGAAACATTATTTTCTGAAAACAAAATCTATGGAACACCAAGTGTTTTCTTAAATGGATATAGATACCCAATTCAAGCTTATGATTATAGCTACATTAAATATTTTTATAAAGAATTAGAAAATCAAATTGTGGAATGTAAAGGACAGGAAGTAAACCATATTCAAATTTAATACTTCCATTTTGTTTTTTTTCAATTTAAAGAAAGGAGGTAATGTGACAAAGAAGAAGATTAGTCTTTAGGAATAATAGTATTATTTAATATTCCTGCTTTTGAAAGAATAGATAAGGCATAGTTTTAATGATTAAATATTATAAATTTAAAAAGTAAAATGAAAAAATTAGGAAAATTATCAATAAATGAAAAAAAAATAATTAAAGAAGAAGAATTATTAAATATAGCAGGAGGTAGTTGGGCAACACACTATCTCGTATGTAATGGCGGATGTTGGAGTGGTTGGATCGCCAGTTCCTGTGCAACTGCATCATCTATTTGTGCTTCACATCTTTGTGGTGGTAGTGGTAATTATACATGTAGTTAGTATAAATAGGCTATTCAAGATTGAATAGCCTATTGAATAAAATTATGTAAATACTCTTGGAGCATTTAATATGCATTAAGTATATTAAAAAATTGTAAAAATACAGCTAATAGATGCAATTCCCATTTTTTAAACAATATGATTCTATGGATTGTGGTCCAACGTGCTTACGTATGATCGCAAAATATTATGGTAAGAATTATAGTTTGCAATATATACGTGATAGATCATACATAACTCGTGAAGGCGTTTCTTTGTTGGGTATTAGTGACGCTGCAGAAAATATTGGTTTTAGAACAAAAGGGTATCGATTAACATGGAAAGAGTTGCGGGATGAAGTTCCCTTTCCTTGTATTGTGCATTGGAAACAATCACATTTTGTTGTAGTTTACGCAATTAATAAAATTAAAAGACCTTTTTATTGTTTTAAATTTAAAAATAAAGAAAAACAAGATGAGAATGTTTTGGTTAGTGTTTCCGATCCGGCAAAGGGATTGTTAACCTATACTAAAGAAGAATTTTTAAAGTTTTGGGTAAGTTCTACTAAATATGGTGTAGGAGAGGGGATTGCGTTGTTGTTGGAGGCTTCACCTAAATTTTATTCAAATGAAGATGAAGGAAGCAATAAGTTATCGTTCTTTTATTTGTTGGGGTATCTTCGTCCGTATCGTAAATATATTGTTCAACTTGCATTAGGAATGCTAACCGGTAGTATTATCAGTTTAATATTTCCTTTTTTAACACAATCGGTAGTTGATTATGGTATAGGCAATAGTGATATGGCTTTTATTATACTGGTGTTACTAGCAGAAGTGGTGTTAACATTTGGTCAAGCAGCAAATGAATTTATTCGTAGTTGGATTATGTTACATTTGACAACAAGAACTAGCATATCTTTGATAACAGATTTCCTTATAAAATTAATGAAATTACCTATCTCATTTTTTGATATAAAGAAGATTGGAGATATTATGCAACGTATTCAGGATCATAATCGTATTCAATCTTTTTTGACTCAATCTCTACTAGATATTGTATTTGCAGTTTTCACACTTGTTGTTTATGCATTTGTTTTAGCTTTTTATCACATTGGAATTTTAGCTGTGTTTATATGTGGGAGTGGGTTATATATTTCTTGGATACTATTATTCTTGAATAAAAGGAGGGAGTTGGATTATAAACGTTTTCAGGAATCATCTGCAAATAGCAGTAACATCGTTCAGATGGTAAATGGTATGCAAGAAATAAAACTGAATGCATGTGAAAAACAGAAAAGATGGGAATGGGAAAGCATTCAGGCAAGGCTATACAAAGTTAATATTAAAGGATTAATGTTGAGTCAAAACCAACAGATTGGAGCTACTTTTATTAATCAATTTAAAAATTTATTTATTTCCTTTTTATCAGCAAAAGCAGTTATTTCTGGTGATATGACATTGGGAATGATGATGGCTGTCCAATATATTATAGGACAGTTAAATGCTCCTATTCAACAATTTATTGGATTTACGCAAGAAGCACAGGATGCAAAAATTAGTCTAGAACGTTTATTTGAAATTCATGGCAAGGAAGACGAAGAAAAACCTGGTGATAATAAAATAAAGGAAATACCATCAGGAAAAGATATTAAGATGAAAAATATTTTGTTTCAATATGAAGGACCTAAATCAGAGAAAGTTCTTAAAAATATAAATCTTAACATTCCCGCTAATAAAATAACTGCTATTGTAGGTACAAGTGGAAGTGGAAAAACTACACTTATTAAATTATTGTTGGGATTTTATTCTCCTGTTGATGGACAGATTACCTTAGGAGGAATGGATTTAAAAAAATACAGCGAATCACATTGGAGAAAAAGATGTGGAGTCGTAATGCAGGAGGGGTATATTTTTTCAGATTCTATAGCAAATAATATAGGTGTAGTAGATGAAGTCCCTGATATTGAAAAATTAGAAAAAGCGGTTAAAACTGCAAATATATCTGATTTTATTGAAAAGTTACCTCTGCGTTATAATACAATTATAGGTAGTCAAGGGCATGGGCTAAGTTCAGGACAAAAACAAAGAATATTAATTGCTCGTTCTGTATATAAAAGTCCTGATTATATATTCTTTGATGAGGCAACTAATGCTTTGGATGCTAAAAATGAACGTGTTATTATGGAAAATCTTGATTGTTTTTTTAAAAGTAAAACAGTTGTAGTTGTAGCTCATCGCTTAAGTACAGTAAAGAAAGCAGATCAGATTGTTGTTTTGGAAAACGGAGAGATAATTGAAATTGGAACGCATAAGGAGTTGGTTGAAAAAAAGACTACTTATTATAATTTAGTGAAGGATCAATTGGAATTAGGTAATTAATGATTAGCAAAAAAGTTCATTAATTGTGTTACATTAAATGAGAAAATATTTATTACTAGTAAACTTCTTGATTTTAATTTATTAAAACTTTTTTTCATAGTTTTCTTAAATATAATGATTCATATGCCAGATTATAATATAGAAACTGAAGAAATACACGTATTACATATAAACAATAAGGAAGCGAATACATCTCCTATTGAAATTCATAATGAGGAAGTAAGGGAAATAATGCAGGAGATTCCAGGAGCGGTTATACGTTGGGGGCTGTCTGTTATATTTATTATTTTTTTCGTGGTAATTATAGGTAGTTATTTTTTTAAGTTTAAAGATATAGTTACAGTATCTATGACGATAACAACGACAAATCCACCAGCTCCAATGATTTGTAAGGCAGGCGGAAGAATTAGTAATTGGTTTGTTAGAGATGGTAATAATGTTGAGAATGGTGATAAAATAGCTTTAATTCAAAATTCAACAGATATTAATGATTTATTTATTGCAGAGGGATATATTACTGAATTAGACTCTTGTTCTCAAATCCAAGATTGTCTTAATAAGTTTCATTTACCAACTAAACTTGAATTAGGAGAAATGCAGCAAACCTATGAGGATTTATATAATAACTGGAATAATTACAGGATTTATGTAGAAAACAATTTTCTACCACGTAAAATAAAATTACTTGTTAAGCAGGTTAAAAAACAAAAAGAACAATATAAGTTAGCTCTGCTCCAACAAAATATGTTGGCTTATGAATTACACAATACTCAAAAAAAGATGCCCGTTTATAAAGACTTGTTAGAATTAAAAGGAATATCACAAGGTGAATTTGGGGATCAGGAAAATAAAATAATTGAGTCAAAACGACAATATATAAATTATGTGGCAAGTATAAAATCTACAGAGATGAGTATGATTAGTCAGAATCGATCTCTCTTGGATTTGCAGGAACAATATTTTAATGATGTTGACAAATTTGAGCAAAATATTTCTAATGATATAAGAACTCTTATTTTTCAGTTTAAAGAATGGAAAGACAAATATTTATTAACTAGTCCTATTAAAGGAAAAGTTACTTTGACAAAATTCTGGAGTGTAAATCACGTAGTTTCTGCAGGTGATAGAATAGCTACAATTATTCCGTCTAATCAAACAGATATTATTTGTAGAGCAATAGTGCCATCTTCAGGTATAGGAAAAGTACAGATTGGTCAATCTGTACTTGTTAAACTATCCGGTTATCCTTATATGGAACATGGGACATTAAAGGGGATGGTGAAATCTATTTCTTTGGTTCCGGAAAAAGGTGCCGATAATGAGGGGTATATAGTTGAAATAGGATTAAACGAAGGGATGATAACCAATTATAAAGAACGTTTAAAATTAGTACAGGAAATGGATGGAACAGCTGATATTATTACATCGGAGATGCGAATGATTTATAGATTAATTAATCCGTTACGAATGATTTTTAGTAAACATTAATTATTAGGTAGTTTGTTGTTCAAGGTTCGTGTCAGTCTGTCGCTGATAGAGGATATAAATAAGAAGAAATAAATTAAGTATCACGAACCAGAAATAAAACCCATATCAATGATAAAATATATTACATTATTAATTCTCTTTTATTTTAGAATACATATACTGGCCCAGAATGAACTTGTTTTAACTTTGGATGATGCATTGCAACTAACAAAGGCACAATCGTTACAGGCATTAGTGAATAAATATGAGTTTATCAAGAGTTATTGGGATTATAGGGTTTATAAAGCGGATTATTTACCATCTATTACCTTAAAGGTTGATCCTGTTGAGTATTATAATTATTCTTCATTTGTATATAATTCTATAAATGGGAATTATTCCTATTCACGTACTCAATATTTGTCCTCAGAAAGTGTAGTAGCAATTACTCAAAATATTGTAGCAACAGGCGGTTCATTAACGTTAAATAGTGATATATACCGGTTGCAGAATTTTGGAGATTATAGTTACATACAATTTTCCTCTGCTCCTTATACTATAGGATATTCACAAGAATTATTTGGTTTCAATTCCTTAAAGTGGGAAAAGAAAATACAACCTTTAGAATATGAAAAAGCAAAAAAGGATTATATCGCCTCAACAGAAGAGATGAACTATTTAACAATAGAAAAATTTTTTAATCTAGCTTTGGCTGAGCTACAATTGAGTATGTCTGAATTTAATTATCACAAAACTGATACTTTGATACAGATTGCTGAAAAAAAATATCTGCTCGGAACAAAAAATAAAGATGAATTAATTGATCTGAAATTAAGTCAGAATAATACTTTTATTCAGTGGCAGGAGGCTAAATTGAAATTAAGAAAATATAAGAATGATTTTTTAACCTTCTTGATGTTTCCTAAGGAAACCGATATAAAAGTTATATTGCCAAAGAGTATTCCTGCATTCCAAATTGATGCAGATCATGTTTTTCAATATGCCATGGAAAATAATCCTGATGTTTTGGAGCAAAGAATTTCTATTTTAGAAGCAAAAAGAGATCTAGTGGAAACAAAGGCTGAAAACAGATTTAAAGCAGATATGAGTGTTTACTATGGATTAAGTAAAGATGATGGTGAATTTGGTATTAATGGTAAATTATCTAATGTGTATAAATCTGATTTTGACAAATATCAGACTGCTTCGTTTAATGTTATAATTCCAGTGCTAAATTGGGGTGAAGGAAAAGGAAATATTCAAGTAGCAAAATATCGACAAACAATTGCAGAATTATCATCCCAGCAGGCATTGCAGGAGTTTGAACTAAACATTACTACGAAAGCTATGGAATTTAATATACAAAGAGAAAAGGTAGAATCGGCTTTTTATTCAGACTCCCTTGCTAATGAGAGTTATTCATTAACAACAGCACGCTTTAAAATGGGGCAAGAAGATGTACTTAAGTTTGTTTCTTCTCAAAAAGCAAAGGATAATGCAGAGGAAGAATATATTTCTGCTTTGTTTGATTTTTGGAAGAGCTATTATGAAATACGTAAACTGACATTATTCGATTTTGAAAATAATATTAGATTGGATGCTGATTTTGATAAGATAATAAAAGAGCAATGAATTGTAATTAGATAATGATTAAGTTCCTTATGAAATGAGATTAGTATTTATACCAATAAGGGGGATATGTATAGTAAGCTAATGGTATAGTTTTGATATTTTTTTAAAATTGGAATATTGAGAGTTTATAATATAATAAAAAATATATTGTTGGTTAAATATTTAATATTATGAATGATAATGACATTTTGAAGTTTATTGAATGTGAATTAAGAAGTTCTGCTAGTGAGGATGTTGGACTGTGTAGGGGAATGATTTCAGAATGTGTGTTTTATTATTTAATGGGAAGAGTGTATGATGAGCAAAATTATACAGACACTGCAGATACGAAAATTGATAGGGTTTTTGAAATAATCTCAAATGATAGTATTGAGCTTGATTTTAAAAATGGATTAACAGGTATTGGATGGGTGATTGAACATTTAGTGCAATTAGATTTCTTAGAAGGAGATACCAATGATATCCTTGAAGATATGGATGATAGGTTATTTAAATATTTAAGTTTTAATTCTTCGTCAATTCAAAAAATAGATGAGTTGTTAGGATATGGATTTTATGTTACAAAACGATTGTCGAACACAAAGAATAAAAAGAATCCGGAAAGTATTTCTATTTTAAATAATCTTTTGATACTCATTGTTAATATGATATCGGAGTGTCTTGACCAAGGATATAAAATAATTTCTGAACCTATTAGCTTTTTATCGACATGGTCATTACCTCTTTTGCTTATTCTTTTAAAAGAGGTTTTAATACTTAATATATATAATCAAAAAATAGAAAATATTATTATACATCAATTATTTCCTTCTTTTTTAACATTCATTCCTAGACAAAATGTAATCAGATTTTATCTATTACTAGCGCTAAACCAATTAAATGATTTACTGAGAATAAAAGAGCTCGATTATCATGTTCAAATGCTCCAAGCAAATTTTGATCAAGAGAAAATAATAAGCTCTGATTTTCGTGAAATGGATATAATGGTAATGGATGGTGCTGCAGGATTGTTTTTATTAATGAACTATTGCTTTAAATGTAATAAAATAACTAAAGACCTAATATTATCAGAGCAGTGTATAAATAAAATTATTAAATCAAAATATTGGGATATTGTAAAAAAAGAAGATTCTCTTTGTCGTGATGATAGGAGTTTCTTGTTTGGTATTTGTGGATTAGGAATTGTTTTGCTTTCAAATAAATTAAATTATTAATCAATGAGTAGAAATAAAGATTTGAAGGATGTTACTTTTATTATACCTGTTCGAATAGATTCGATTGATAGACTCGAAAACTTGATTCATGTTTCTAACTATGTAATGACCAATTTTGACACAAATGTTCTTATACATGAAGTGTCAGCTTATAATAATGGGATATTAAAACAACTGTTACCTAATGAGGTAGAACTTGCTTTTTCAGAAGATATGGACCCTGTTTTTTATAGGACAAGAATAATTAATAAAATGATAGAAGAAGTGACTACTCCTTTTGTGGGGGTATGGGATTCTGATGTGTTGGTTACAGTTAATCAGGTCTTAAAATCAATCGAATATTTAAGACAAAAAGAAGCCGATTTTGTTTCTCCATATAATGGTAAATTTATGGATACTTCTTTGGTTTTAAGGTCGATGTATTTTAAAGTAAATGATATCTCTTTTTTAGAGAGGCATAAGAATAAGATGAATCAATTGTATGGTCCAGAGGCATTTGGAGGGGGATTTTTTGCAGATCTTAATGTTTATAAAGAAGTGGGTTTAGAGAATGAAGCTTTTTATGGATGGGGGCATGAAGATGGGGAACGAATCAATAGATTTAAAATTTTTGAAACAAGATTTGAGAGAGTTCAAGGAGTTATGTTTCACTTAACTCATTCTCGTGGATTAAATAGTGGATATCAAAATCCTTTTCAGAAGGAAATTAAATTAAATGAAATTAGGAGAACTGGAGTAATGACAAAGGAAGAGTTGCAGAAAGAAATTGCATCATGGAAATAAATAGAGTTTATAAGAAAGTTACAAAAATTAATTTACGCAAATAGTTCGAGAAGTAAGTGACTGTTCGAAATTTAGATAAAAAGATTTTGCGTGGTTTTTTTTAAAAAAAAACATTGAAAGTAAGAAAAAATACTTATATCAAGTAATAATAGTTAGCAGTATGCAAAGTAGAGTAGCAGATGTTTTAATATTAAGTTCGAGTTTTATTAAAAATATAGGTCTTTTAAATGGAAAAATGGGAATAGCTATTTACTTTTTCCATTGGTATAAATTTACAAATGATGAAATATATCAAAAATTTGCAGAAGAATTAATAGATGAGATTTTTGAAGAAGTCACTTCTAATACACTAATGAATTTTGAGAATGGTTTAGCTGGGATAGGATGGGGCATCGAATACTTAATAAAAAAAGAATATTTAGAAGGAGATAGTAATGTAATATTAGAAGATATTGACTTTTTTGTATTAAATAATGTGTTGGATAACATGGAGAAGATTGCATCTCTGGACGAAGTGATAGGCTATGGAATTTATTTTTTATGTCGACTAAAAAAACAAAAAGAAAGTCTTCAAAAAGATAATGTTGTGGATTTTGAAAAGGGTTTAACATCCATAATTGTAAAGTTGGAATTTTTTCTAAATAGAATACAGATAAATAAGGATTATTTTAACTCTTCTCAAAATATTAATGAATTTTGCATTCTTATGTATTTTTTATTTTTATTAAAAAATAGATCTTACGCACCTCATTGTATTGCAGAATTAATAAGGGGAATGCTAAATAAATTACTAGAAGAAGCATTTAATCAGGATTGTGAAATGTTGAAATTAATAATTTGTGCTGTTAACGAATATTATAACCTAAATGAATTTGAATTACCGGATTGTTTTTTGAATAATTCATTCGATATTGTTTCAAACATCAATAAAGATAATTTAATTGAAGAAGTAGCAAAAGAACAGGAACATATTCTGACTAAAATTTTGTTTGTTGAATTATTATATTATTTGGCCTATCGTAAGTCTCATAATAAACATGTTTTCTCTGTTTTAGAATTTTGGGTTGATTATTATTTCAAAGTTAGTGATGATATTAATAGTAAAATGAATTTTAAAGCTGCTACGGTAGATTTAGGATTAAAAGCAGGATTGGCAGGTTTAGGTTTGTTACACTTGTTTGTAAATGAAATAATTTTACAGAGCAAAGATGTTTGTGGTGATAATTTATTAAGGAAAATATTATGAAGTTTACATACCTAATACTTGTGCATAAAAATCCACTACAGTTAAAACGATTAATATTAGCACTAGATAATGAAAACTCTACGTTTATAATTCATGTGGACTCGAAAATCTCAATTTGGCCATTTATTAAACAGTTAAATATACCAATAAGGGGGAGATTATTATTTGTTCCCAAAAGAGTAAATGTGAGATGTGATAGTTACTCCTACTCCATAGTAGAAGCAATTATGAACATGATTGTGTATTTCTTTAAACTAAAAGTTAAAAGCGATTATATTCATTTATTAAGCGGTCAAGATTATCCGATTGAAAGCAATGTTGAAATTGCTGATTATTTTGAAAAAAATAAGGGTAAAAATTATATCAATTGTTTTTCAAATGGAAATATTCAACCGTGGGATTACTTGATCGAAAAAAAGTATTATCAGGGTGAGGAAAATGGGAAAGATGTAAATTATTCTTTAATAAATTTTTTTGAGGAATATGTAAAGAATATACAATTTTCAGATAATATTGAGTTGTTTAGAGGTTCCAAATGGTGGTCGTTACATTATAAATGTTTGGAATATATATACGATCAATACATAAATAATTTAGAATTATTTCAGTTTTTTCATTCTTACTTACAGCCGGAAAATATTATTTTCCAAACAATTTTAATGAATTCAGAATTCAAAGATAGAGTTGTAAATCAAAATTTGAGATATAACCATACCTGCATTAGTGGAAAAGATCGTAAAAAAAACCGATGTATTGACCAATATAAAGAAGTGTATCCTGAGTTTTTTTTATTTGCTAGAAAGTTTAATGCTTTTAATGATAAAGGCTTGGATGAGATTGATTTGAAGCTAGGTTTTCCTCATATAGACTCTGTGACCTATACAAATGTCCAAAAGTATTGTGTAATATCTGTTGTGGGGAAGGACAGTATACATCGGTCATGGTTACAAAAGGATGACTCCCATGACTATGATGTGCATTTGGTTGTTTATGATGGTTCATATACTGTATTTAAGAATGATGCTGAATTTGTAACTCAAGCCAAGGGGCATAAGTTAAAGTGTGTGTATGACTATTTGATTAAAAATTCCTGGGTTCTTGATTATTATGATTATTTCTTTGTTCCAGATGATGATATATTAATTGATAATAAAGCGATTGGAAAATTGTTCACTTTGATGCAAGAGTATAGCCTTGATATTGCTCAACCTGCATTAGTAAATTCGTACTATACATTTGAACATACATTAAAAGTCGAGAATAGTTTTATTAGATATACCAATTTTGTTGAAATGATGCTCCCTTGCTTTTCTAAAAAGGCTTTAAAGAAAGTGCTATTTACTTTTAATGAAAATATTAGTGGATGGGGAGCTGATCATCATTGGGGAAAAATTATTGATTATGAAAAACATAATATGGCAATAATAGACGATGTTGAAGCTATACATATAAGACCAATACAATCTAGAAACCAAAGAAATATTGAAGAACTAAACAATTATATAAGGAAATATAATTTAAACTTTAATATTTCTTCTTATACATAAACAATATTTTATGAAATATGATTATCTAATTGTAGGAGCGGGTTTGTACGGATCTGTTTTTGCTCATCAGATGCGCATGAAAGGTAAAAAATGTTTAATTGTTGATAAAAGATTTCATTCAGGAGGTAATATTTATTGCGAAAACATAGAAGGAATTAATGTGCATAAATATGGGCCGCATATTTTTCATACGAACAATAAGAGTTGTTGGGATTATGTTTGCTCATTCGTAGAGATGAATAATTTTATATACTCGCCCTTGGCAAATTTCAAAGGAGAGTTATTTAACCTTCCTTTTAATATGAATACCTTTTATCAGTTGTGGAAGTCTATAACTCCTGCACAAGCACAAGAGAATATAAGGAAACAAATAAAACATATACATATTGTTCATCCTCAAAATTTGGAAGAGCAGGCTCTATTAATGGTTGGTTCTGATATATATAATATATTAATAAAGGGATATACAGAGAAACAATGGGGGAGATCAGCAAAAGAATTACCAACATTTATTATTAATAGATTACCTGTTAGGTATACTTTTAATAATAATTATTTTAATGATCGGTATCAGGGCATTCCTATTGGAGGATACAATAAGTTAATTGAAAAATTGCAATCAGGGATTGAAGTTAAGTTAAATGTAGATTTTTTTAATGATAAATCGTATTTCGAAAGTATTGCTAATAGGATATTATTTACAGGAAGAATCGATGAATTTTATAATTATAAGTTTGGAAAGTTAGATTACAGAAGTTTAGATTTTGAAACTAGTGTACTGGACTGTGAAAATTATCAAGGGAATGCAGCTGTTAATTATACAGAAAAAGAAATACCATATACGCGTATAATTGAGCATAAACATTTTGAACTTGGCCAGCAAAATACTACAGTAATTACAAAAGAATTCCCTGCTGAGTTTATTGGAGAAAATGAGCCTTTTTATCCAATTAATGACTTATTTAATGATGAGATTTATAAAAGATATAAAATTCTTGTAGAACAACAGCATAAATATATCTTCGGTGGGCGTTTAGGTAATTATAGGTATAATGATATGGATGATACAATTGTTGATGCTATGAAAATGGCTAATAAAGAAGTAATAATTTGAAACGTATTGTAGATATGAGGTAACCAGTCCAATAGGTAATATCATCTATTAAATAATGTAGTGTATTTAGTTAATTGTTAAAATATGAAAAGACTTGAAGAAATTGCGAATTTACTGTGCTTAAATGGGACTTATACAAAAAATATTGGTTTTCTCAATGGGAAAATTGGAATTGCAATATTTTTTTATTGTTACACTAAATATTGCAAAAATAATTTTTATGAAAAAATTGCTGATGAGTTATTAGAAGATGTTTTTGAAAATTTAAGTTCTAATATTTCTATATATTTCACCGATGGATTAACAGGAATTGGATGGGGGATTGAATACTTGGTTAGAAATAAATTAGTGGAAGGTAATACTGATGATATACTTGGAGATATAGATAGGGCTGTGTTAGAATATGAAAACATATCAGGTTCTAATTCTAAAGAAGTCGTTTCAAATGTTGCTTTATATGTAATTTCAAGGTTGCATAATGGTTTGTTTTGTGAAAATAAAGTAATTCTAAAATTAAAGACACTTATGATTAAGAAGGTATATGATATTTGTGATAAAGAATTAATTGTTTGTGAAAAAATGTCTTTATTTCAAATTAATTCACTGTTTGTTTTTGTTACAAAAATGAAGCAAATGCATCTATTTGAAGAACATAATGATGTATTGTATAAAAAGTTAAAATTGTGTTATAACTTTCAATTTGACAAAAATTATGACATTATAGATATAATATCTTTTCGTGTTTTGTATAAAAAAATGTTAAGAACGTTTAATAATACAGAATTTGTAAAGTATTATTCAATTATCAAAGAGAATAATGAAGATTTTTTTTTGAAAAAATGCAATTATGATGATACTTTAATAGTAAATATTTATAGTAAGATATTTTGGTATTCTGATATTTTTAATATTAAGATAAATGAGAAAAAGGAGTTATGTGAAATTAGAAAACAAGCAAGATTATATTTAAATAGTGATGAGTTTTGGGATTATCAAGTCGGTAATATAAATGTAAATAATATGAGTGTAATTGGATTGGCTGGAGTTGGTAAGGCATTAATAAATAGTTGAAGAGACAAATATAATAGGTTATGAATAAAGTGAAAATATTTTCTATTTATACAGAAGAAGCAAAAGAATTAAGAGATATTTTTTTACAAAGTTTCCAAGATAATTGGGATGTTAATCTTTTATTTTGGGGTAAAGGAGGGGAAAATGGAAATTGGGGTACTATAAGTTTTGGTAAACTCATGCGAAAAAAGATTGAATTTATTCTTAAAACAATTAAAGCTAATTGGTATGATGTTATTGTTATTGCAGATATTGATATTCAATTTTTTGGAAAATGTCATAAGATTATTGACCAGCTTTTGGAATGTAATGATATTCTTTTTCAGTCAGAAAATTGGCCAGAAAGAAAAATAAATGCAGGTTTTATTGTAATTAAATGTAATAATAATACGTTTAGATTTTTTGAAAATGTTTATTCTCAGGATATAGAACATCTGCAATTTTTTGAACAATCTGCAATGAATCATATATTAGAAGATGAATCTATTGAATTAAAATGGGATGTTTTACCCTCTCAATTTTGGGCAATGTCTCATCAGAGTACTCCTCCTCTAGATCTTGTACTTCATCATGCAAATTGTACTGCTCCAATAATTAGAGATGGTAAAACTATTAATTCTATAGATTTAAAAATGGAGCAGTATAGAAATGTACGCGAGTTTGTTTTGACTAATAGAGCAAAAGTAACTATGGATTAGCATTTAATACATTCACCTAAACTTGTAGCTTGAAGAAAGGTCGTCATAGGAATAAGTGCTTATTTGTTGAAGGTCTATAAATCGAATATATGATATTTTTGAGGATAATCTCTGTCATATGTTTCTGTATATAGACGATATAAAGAGGCTTAAGATTTCTAAATTGTCCTTAATGAAAAAGAATAAGAATAGTAATTAGGCTCAGACTGCAAATAGCTGCTTATTATAAATATACGATCAGTTTTGTGAAATAAATAATAATATCTTGGCTTTTTTTTTGTGTGGAGAACAAAACAAAGAACTAGCCTGAACTATTCATAAATTAAAAAAAACAGCTTATTGGGCGCTATGGATATGTGAATTGTGTTTAACATTTTTATTTTGTACCAAAATTTGTGGATAAAATAATCACACTGTACTGTTTTAACACTCCATTTTGCTAAGAAATCATAAGAAAATTAATTTAAGAGCGTACCCTTCTCATACAACCTCTGTTGTTCTAATAAATATATGTAATTTGAATTCTGCTAATTGTTATCTATGTCCTGAGCAAAGAAAATATTTCAAAGCAATTAGACTGTATTTGTTTAGAAGGGCAACATTTCGGAAATTCAATTTTTACTTTTGTTTTTAATTCCCTAACCCATGCTGCAGTTTTAATTATTTTGTTTTGTATGGTTTTGAATGTCGAGTTTACAAACTGCGTATTTTTCAGTACTTCCTTTTGAAAGGAATGCAGCAAAATATAAGCTGCAGAATGTAAGAACAAACGGAATTGATTGGCTTTAAAACTACTGCAGGAAGGCCTGTCTGATTTTAAGTATAATTTATGTTCTTTTATTCTGAGTTCCATACCACATCTGGCACAATAACCTTTTTCATACAGACCTTTTGCTTTAAAATCGACCTGATTCGTTACGATGTACCGGATATTAGTTCCCATATGCGAAATTTCAACCTTAACTACAACTTTTTGAGGTTTATGCCAGCTTCCTGCCTGATAATAGAAAGAATGGTAGCGCTTAACAAACTTACCGTATTTTTTAAATTCCCTTTTTGCACTTTCAATTGTTATCCTGGCACATTCGTGTAACTTTTTATGACCACTTAATCCTGTTATGTATCCAACGTTATATTGCGTATCACACCATTGCATAAAATCAGCATGGATATTCTTGATCATGTTGACCCCCTTTCCTGAAGCTGGTTAATGTGATGTTTTTTGCATGACATTCCGGCGGTAAGCGTCTCCACGATAACGTATAGTTTTATGTGATAAAACTTTGAAGCTTTGTATCCTTATTTTTCACATCAAAGGATACATTATGGTTTTTAATTTCACAGAGGATACACGTTTTTACTTTTTTCACGAGCCCGTTGATATGCGAAAAGGAATTCATTCACTTTATCACCTGGTAAAAACTTCAGGAAATATGAATGCGCTCAATGGTGATGGTTATGTCTTCATTGGCAGGACTCGAAAATCTATCAAGGTACTAAGATGGCAAAGAGAAGGATTTGTTCTTTATAACAAGAAACTGGAATTAGGATGTTATACACTTCCACAACAGTTAAGAGACGGTGCTTTTACTGAGCTTGAACATGATATTTTAGACAAAATGGTAAATTGCGTAAAGCACAAAAGTAGTTCTAATGAATTACGGATAAAAGCCCAGTTAACACTCTAATACATAGTGACAAAAGACGAAAATAGTGCGAATTTTTCATGGTAAAATCGCACTATTTTCGTATCTTTATGCCATGACAGACAGGGAGTTAGCCATATTATTACAGCAGCAGGTTTCAGAATTAACAGTTACAATTGTTTCTTTAACAAAAACCATAGAAGAGCAATCTAAAGAGCTAACAGCCCTAAAGGAGGCTATCTTAGAGAAGGATAAAGATAGCGCACATCTGAAGCGCTTTGCGAATATTAACCTTCCTAAAAAGACCGAAAAACGAAAGAATACAACACCTGTACCTGCGAATACACCTAAAGCTCCCACTCCCAAACAAAGAGGTAATAATGGAGCCAAAAGAAAAGTATACGATAATATCGAAGAGCTTGTAGAAGAAGTTATGCCGTCCGATGCTAGCTTTGACGAAAAGGCTGCTGTTTACCTGTTTTACCGCGATGTGATAAGATATGAGTATATTCCACCTCGTCTTATCAAACATATTTACCGCTGTAAAAAATATAGAATGGGTGATGATTTTTTCGAGGGCAGAGCCCCTATGACTCCTTTCATGAATTCTAATTTTGACAGCTCGTTACTGGCACACCTTATTCAACAAAGATATGTGTATAGCTTGCCAGTTGAACGCATCAATAAATACCTAAATGAGATGGGCATTGACATGCCTAAGGCAACCACTCATGGATTAATTGAAAAATCAGCAGGGTTACTTGATAGATTAATGCCAGTACTCAAAAATGCTATTTTAGCTGATTCCTATATTCATTTTGACGAAACCTACCATACGATATTAGGTGGTGACAAAGGAAGTCGCAAGGGCTACTTTTGGAGTGCTTTTTCTCACCAAAACAATTTAATACAGTTCATTTATGAAAATGGTTCACGAAGCAAGACGGTGTTCACGGATTATCTACCTAGGGATTATAAAGGTGTGGTACAGACTGACGGATATAGTTCTTACAAAGTATTAGAGGGATGGGATTATCCCAAGGCAATACGCTTAGGTTGTGTTCAACACTGCAAAAGAAAATTTATAGAAATTCAGGAGCAACCCGAAGCACAAGAAGTTATTGATCTATACAATCAATTTTATATCATCCGTAAGAAAAAGCCAAAAGAAAAATGGAAAGAGGCTTCCCTAAAAGTATACAAGAAGTTAGAAAATAAACTCAGAGACATAGAAAGAGATTCCGGGGTATTGCCTAACCACATATTAACTAAAGCTGCAGCTTACTGCCTGAATGAACTAGAGTCCATATACAACATCATCATATCTACCGAATACGATCTGGATAATAATATAATTGAACGACCTATGCGCTATATCAGCCTTAGTCGTCGTAATTCACTTTTTTGTGGTTCTAATGCAGGGGCCACCAGAACAGCTACACTTTATTCTCTAGCTATATCATGTAGATTGAATAATATAAATACATTTTCCTACTTCAAGGTTGTTATGCAGCGTTTAGCAGAAAGTCCAACAATGACAAATGAACAATTACGCAACTTGCTTCCTGATAGGTGGGCGGATCAATAATAAAAAACGCCACATCAAAATAACGAATCAATTTGATGGGGCTTTTTTTGAGGGGCGACGCGGAGACGGATACTTCCGGCGGATGCTGACCCCTTTAAATAAGGATTGAGGAAAAATATGTTTCGTGAACGAAAAAACGGAGCATATTGAACCCCTCAATTACAATTGCTTTTCAAAAAACGGAGCATGTTGACCCCTTGGATTTAGGTTTAATTAATTAGTAGTCGCAACTACTAATTGATACTGATTATGGCAGGAAAACCTAAAAGAATGAGCCAAGTAAAACAAATACTACAATTACACAGTCAAGGGTACGGTAATAAAACCATCGCCCGGAATTTAGGCATAAGTAAAAACACGGTTAAAAGCTATTTGGGAAAATACCGTAGTTCTAAATTAAGCCTTGGAACCCTTCTTAAAATGGAAGACCATGCTTTGGAAAAAGTCTTTCATCCGGGTAATCCTGCATATAAAGATCAGCGTTTTAAAGCGCTTAAGAGCAAGTTGGATTATTTTGAAAATGAACTTCAAAAACCAGGAGTAACCAAGCAGTTGTTGTGGGAAGAATATCGCATAGCCAATCCCACGGGATACAGTTTAAGTCAATTTAGTTTCCATTTAGCTCAACATCTGCTGACCAAGAATCCATCCATGGTATTGCGGCACGAGCCGGGAGAAAAACTATTTGTAGACTATGCCGGAAAAAAACTTTCGTATGTTGATGCCTCTACGGGTGAAATCATAGAATGTCAGGTTTTTGTGGCCTGTTTGCCCTATTCTGATTACAGTTTTTGTATGGCAGTACCTAGTCAGCGTATTGATGACTTTATTTATGCGCTCACATGCTGTCTGAAGAGCTTGGGAGGAGCACCCAAAGTTCTGGTTCCCGATAATCTTAAATCCGCTGTAATAAGAGCGAATAGGTATGAGCCAACAATCAACCAAGCGCTTGAAGATTTTGCCAACCATTACAACATGGCTGTAGTCCCTGCCAGAGCCAGAAAACCCAAAGACAAAGCATTGGTTGAGAATCAAGTGAAACTTATATACAATCGGGTATATGCTCGCATTCGGCATCAACAGTTCTTTTCGCTAATCCAGCTCAATAAGGCCATAAAAGAGCATACACTTAAACACAATCAAACCCGCATGCAAAAGCGTGATTATTGTAGAGAAGAACACTTTTTATCAAATGAAAAAGCATTGCTTCAGGAACTGCCAAAGGATTCTTTTGAAATAAAGTATTACAAAGAATATAAACTGGCACAAAACAACCATATATACCTGGGAGAGGATAAACACTACTACAGTGCACCATATCAATACATAGGCAAAAAGCTAAAGGTTATATATACTCGTTCGATGGTTCGTATTTATCATCATCACAATCAAGTAGCAGTACACCAACGAAATTATTCAAAGGGTGCATACACCACAGATAAAGAACATTTGTGTTCTACTCATCAGCATTATTTAAACCGAAGTCCCGAGTATTATAAAGACAAGGCAACAAAACTTTCTGCAACATTAGGGCAACTGGTAGAGATGATTTTTACTCAAAAGAAATATCCAGAACAACTCTATCGTACATGTGACGGCCTGTTTAGTTTGCTCAAAAACACCCCGGCCGACACGTTTAACAAAGCCTGTCAAATGGCTATCGATAACCAAAATTACAGGTATGGTTTTGTGATGAATATTATCAAAAATAAAATGACAGAATCAACTCAACTGGATCCTCAAAAAGATCTTCCGCAACATAACAACATCAGGGGAAGAGAATATTACAATAATCAATTATCATTTAAATTTTAAATCAATGGAAATTATTAAAAATCAACTAACACAATTACGCCTTTATGGTTTTAAAAAAAGCTGGACAGCTCTATTGGAAACTCGTAAAAACAATGAGCTGTCATTGAACGAAGGACTTGAAATCCTTTTGCAGGCAGAACTGCAAGACAGGGAGAATCGTCGCTTTGACCGGCTCAGAAAAACGGCTCGATTCAGGTATCAGGCGTCATTGGAAGAATTAATGTATGATGCATACAGAGGTTTGAATAAATCGTTAATAACCACATTGTCCTCAGGTGATTATATCTCCAATGGAGAATCCGTGTTGATTACAGGTGCTACCGGGTGCGGCAAGAGCTTTATATCCTCCGCTTTAGGACATCATGCATGTGCTCAGGGGTATAAAGTTGCTTACTTCAATGTGCAGAAGCTGCTTCAGCAAACTAAAATGGCTCGTATTGAAGGTACAATCTATCTGTTAATGAATAAAATATCAAAATCAAACCTGCTTATCCTGGATGATTTTGGTTTAACACACCTTGAAAAACAACATCAAATGGATTTAATGGAGATTGTGGAAGACAGGCACGCTCGCGCAGCAACTATAATAGTAAGCCAATTACCTGTTGCCAGCTGGTTCGATATCATTGGTGAAGCCACCATTGCCGACGCTATTTTAGATCGTTTAGTACACACTTCACATAGAATAGAACTTAAAGGAGAAAGTCTTAGAAAAAAATGTAATTTTGTCATACTAACCATTATTAGTTACCCAAATCCATGAGGGGTCAGTATGACCGGAATGGGGGGGCAACATCACCGGAATATCTAATCAGCAGATGTAAAATGACTATCGCCTCTGACTATTATCATGGTATCTGGCCAG
Organism: uncultured Saccharicrinis sp.; assembly: GCA_963665705.1. Classification (GTDB taxonomy): domain Bacteria; phylum Bacteroidota; class Bacteroidia; order Bacteroidales; family Marinilabiliaceae; genus Saccharicrinis. The sequence goes on along the minus strand of OY762448.1, from coordinate 4,878,322 downwards.
TCTATCCGAATATGGTAAATACGCTTTTTCAACAATGAAGCTATATTACTTTGCTTACTCCTTCTTCCGGGTTTAAGTATTGTAGTTACTAATTTGCCCGATAACCCTTCGTATATATGCAGGGGCATATAACAGTGATTCTGGTAATATTGATTAAACAAGGTTAGCTCTTGTTGTCCATAGGTATCTGTATTTGTATCATCACAATCTAATATGATTACTTCCGGTTGCTTATCGTATGATGAAATAAATGTATCTAAAAATAACAATCCCATACGATATAGAGATTTACTATCAAGTGAATTTTTAAGACGACTCATTGTGGGCTGCGATGCCAAAGGTTTTCCACTTTGTGGTAAACGTCCTGCGCATGTCTTGTAAAAAGAGATTTTTGGCCTTTCTTATTAACCTGAGTTCGATTCTAAAAAAGAGCTAATTGGTCAGATTGGATTGTTTCATATTTAATTGCAGGTTTCTTAGGAAAGAAACAATATGCAATCAGCCCAGATATCATATTTGTAATAAAGTTTTCAAAATACCTATGCCTTGAATGCTCAATGGAACAGATGTTTTTAAGTTCATCGTTAATTGTTTCAATAACAGAACGTTTTCTAAGTAGAATTTTATCTTTCATTTCCATTAATACATTCTTCATGTTGTTGCGTATGTGAGTGATTAGGTGCAGTCCATCAACGAAAAGAATTTCAGTTAGTTTGTTCGAAACATAACCTTTATCTGCATACAACTTACCTTTAATCTTCTCCACAAATTTTTGATCTTTTAAAGGTGCTCTATCATCAGTATTCCCAGGTGTAATAACGAAGTTTAAAATCTCTTCTTTATCGTTAATTATGAAGTGAAGTTTGAAACCAAAGAAATATCCCATTGTTGATTTACCGCGTTGCGCAATCCCATCAAATACTTTATGCCTTGGTATGCGCTTATTCTTACAAACTCTTATAGGAGTTGAATCTACGAATGAAATCCCAGTGCAACTACCTAAGCAGCATGTCTTAAGAAATAAAGTCATAGGAAGTGCGGAAATTTGAAGTAGTTCTACAAAACGGTTGTAAGAAACTGTACTTGGAAATTCTTGAGTCAAGTGCTCTTGGACATAATATAAATAGAAATGTTTGAAATTTTTAAAAACTCCAAAATGAAATAATACCATAATAGTGATTACTTCACTTTGGCTCATTTTAGGCTTTTTTTTAGGTACATTCCCAATAGAGTGTTTTGTAATAGTTTTGTTGAATTCTTGACAGAATTCATCGGTTAAAACGAAAATTTCGGTAATTTTATCTTTACTTAATTGCATGGATTTTGCTTCTAATTAATTGTTTGTCAGACTTTTAAATTAGCAAAATCCATTTTCAATACCAAATAAAAGCCCAATTGAATACTATCTATTTAATTGATTACCATATTATTAAGAATCGAACTCAGGTTATTAGGCCATTGGTAGGCTACAATACGATGCTCATATTTTCCGAATTGATATTTAAAACTATTTACTTCATAATCCTGAAAATTAATAACGCAAGTTTTTCAATCAAGAGTGTCAGCTGCATTTGTTAATAGTGTTTCTGAATTATTGGCTCTAATTGGAAAAAGAATATCTTTTTCATGAAAATGATCCGTAACTTCTTTTATGTACGAACCACTATCCATTCTTGCATAGCGTGGCTTTAGACCTTTGTTGTTAAGTGCTTTTAGAACTCTTTTGTGAGTTGCCAACTGGGCTTTTTTAACATTACAATTTCCATTGCGTCCTTCAATATAAACAGGAATGTTTGATATAGTTGCTACAGCAGGAAAATATCCTCTTTTCCCTTTGTAGCTAAATTCTGCATCATATTTATCTGCAGGAATAAACTGATGGTCAAAATCATAAATCAACTCTTGATCCTTGCGATTTAGTGCATTAAACTCTATAGCACTACTAAGCAAAAATTCATTCATCTTAGGGTTGATATTGATTTTGTTTGGTTTTCCTGATTGTGTTTCTATATGATCACAAGGAACTGATAGTTCAACATCCCCTCGTAGAATTGTATCTGCAGATGGTATACTAATCCTTTTAAGATGTTTTAATGTATTATCTCTCAAATAATTTACATCTTCTGTTGCATTAACTCCGCAGAAGGCTGTATAGATTCTACTTAATAAAATATCAGAGTAATTATAACCTACTGTTTTTGCTCTTTCACCTAGTTGATTATCAGTGAACTCTATTGCTCCTTGAGCAAAAAGTTGTTTTGTGCATTAGGTGAATGCCACCAAATGGTGTTACTTTGGAATTGAAAATTTTTATCACACACTTAATGGGGTGAAAAATTTCGAGACCTGCAAATTATTGCAGGTCTTTTTTTCTCAGATACTTACTTTTCTTATTTTAAATTATTCTTGCGGAAATAAGGTAATATATGGTTATGTTTATTTAAATTTGATCCTATTCAGTAATTACATCCATAAAAACGAGCCACGAGAATAGGTTATCTCACACAAGGGATTGTTTTTCCGGCGAGTTACATATGACCATATGAATCAAATTACAAACACATGAAAAAAAATCATCTACTTCTCTTATCCCTATTAATCCCCTTTTTAAGTTGTACCAACTCTGTAAAAGAGGATGTTATAAGTTCTGATTATCAGATTGCAGGTGTACCTTTTAACGAAGTACATGTGAATGATCAATTTTGGTTGCCAAAAATAGAGACCAACAGAACTATTACTATTCCTGCTTCATTTGCTAAATGTGAAGAAATGGGACGAATGGATAATTTTTTAATTGCAAGTGGAGTAATGCAGGGTAAAGTTAAAGGCGAAATGCCATTTGATGATACAGATGTCTATAAAATAATTGAAGGAGCATCGTATTCCTTAACAACAACTCCGGATGAAAAACTTGATAATTACGTTGACTCAATAATTAATATTATTTCGATAGGACAAGAGGAAGATGGTTATTTAACTACATGGAAAACCATTGATCCAACTCATTCGCCTTCAACATGGTGTGAACCAGGAGACCGATGGGAAGGCATGTCAATGAGTCATGAGCTATATAATAGTGGGCATTTATTTGAAGCTGCCAGTGCTCATTTTAAAGCAACCGGTAAAAAAAGTTTGTTGGATATTGCCACTAAAAATGCAGATTTATTAGTGAAGGTATTTGGTTCTGGAAATAATCCGGACGTTCCAGGTCATCAAATTGTTGAAACTGGATTAGTGAAGTTGTATTTAATTACAAAAAAGAAAGAATACCTTGAGTTAGCTCGACATTTTCTTGATTTTAGAGGAGATAGTACAAAACGAAAAGTCAGAGGTGAATATTGGCAGGATCATAAACCTGTTTTAGAACAAAAAGAAGTTGTTCGTCACGCTGTAAGAGCAACATACATGTATGCAGGGATGACTGATATAGCTGCCCTTTATAACGATGAAGCTTATCAAAATGCAGCTGATACATTGTGGCACAATATGGTATATAAAAAAATGTACCTAACCGGTGGAATTGGTTCTTTACATCAGGGAGAAGCTTTCGGAAAAGATTATGAACTACCAAACTTAACAGCTTATAACGAAACATGTGCAGCAATAGCTAATGTTTATTGGTGTTACAGAATGTTTCTTTTGCATGGTGAAAGTAAATATATCGATGTTCTTGAACGTAGCTTGTATAATGGAGTTATATCAGGAGTAGGTTTAGATGGTAAAACATTTTTCTATCCAAACCCATTAGAATGTGATATGGAATATAAATTCAATCAAGGTCATACGCTATCTCGTCAGCCTTGGTTCGACTGTTCTTGCTGTCCTACAAATTTATGTCGTTTTATGCCATCTGTACCAGGCTATATTTATGCTCAAAATGACGAAAATGTGTACGTAAATTTATTTATACAAAGTTCAACAAATATTTATGTACGAGGTACAAAGGTTGATATTGCCCAGGAAACAAACTATCCTTGGCAAGGAGAAATTGAAATTAAAGTATCACCAGAAAACGACATCGAATTTGCCCTATGTCTTCGTATTCCTGGTTGGGCTGAAAGTAAACCTTTACCTGGTGATCTGTATAGTTTTAAAAATAAAAGCACTAAAGAGTTTGATATTGAAGTTAATGGGGAATCTGTTGACTTTGTAAGAGATAATGGTTATGCAATAATTAAGCGTAAGTGGCAAAAAGGCGATCATATCAGTTACAATTTGCCGATGGAAATTCGAAAAGTTATAGCTAATGCAAAAGTGAAAGATAACATTGGTAAAGTAGCTTTAGAACGTGGCCCAATTGTGTATTGCCTGGAAGAAGTTGATAATCCTGATATTAGTAATTTATCTATTAACGATAGTATGATATTCAAAAATAAATTTGATTCAAATTTATTGAGTGGAGTCGAAATAATTACCGTAAAAGACAAATCTGATAAAGAGATATCTAAAGCAATTCCTTATTTTGTGTGGAATAATCGTGGAGCAAATAAAATGAAAGTCTGGCTTCCTGAAGAATAGTATATAAAATCTAAAATCAATAGTAGTTGTACTATTGATTTGAGTGATATAAGTGTCAAAACAGAGTTATTAGTTATATATATTATTGTGAATATTGTAAAGAGTTTTAAGAAATGAAGAATTTTAAAAACCTCCTTTATGTGCTTTTATTAAGCCCATTCTTTATGAACTGCCAGAAACAGGAGTCAAAACTGGAGCTTTTTCAGCTAAGTGATGTAGAATTATTAGATAGCCCGTTTAAGGTTGCTGAGCTCACAGATATGAAGTATATTTTGGAGATGAATGTGGATCGTTTATTAGCTCCTTATTTGAGAGAAGCCGGTTTAACCCCTAAGGCAGAAAGCTATGGTAATTGGGAAAATACTGGATTAGATGGTCACATTGGAGGTCATTATTTAACGGCTCTTTCATTAATGTATGCATCGACTGGTGATGTGCGTATGAAAGAACGTATGGATTACATGATTGAAGAGTTAAAGAAGTGTCAGGATAGTTTTGGAGATGGATATCTTGCTGGCATACCGGGTGGACATGAGATGTGGAAAGATATTGCAAATGGAGATATTGAGGCAGGATCTTTTTCATTAAATAAAAAATGGGTTCCATTATATAATATTCATAAAATATATGCCGGTTTAAGAGATGCTTATTTATATGGAGGAAGCAACGAAGCTAAAGACATGTTGATTAAGTTAACCGATTGGGCAATTCATTTGGTAGCAAATTTAAGTGATGAGCAAATACAGGATATGCTTCGGAGTGAACATGGTGGTTTAAATGAAGTTTTTGCTGATGTTGCTGAGATAACTGGAGATTCAAAATACCTGCATTTAGCCCGTCAGTTTTCAGATCTAAGTATACTTAATCCCTTATTGAATAAAGAGGATCAATTAACAGGAATGCATGCCAATACACAAATTCCTAAGGTAATTGGTTATAAACGTGTAGCTGATATTGAAAATGATCAGTCATGGAATGAGGCAACAAAGTATTTTTGGGAAAACGTGGTTACTAAACGTTCTGTAAGTATTGGAGGGAATAGTGTAAGAGAGCATTTTCATCCAATTGATGATTATTCAAGTATGTTGGATAGTGAACAAGGTCCAGAAACTTGCAACACATATAATATGCTTAAGCTAACAAAGATGTTATTTTTGTCTGAGCCATCAGGTAAATATATGGATTACTATGAAAGGGCGTTATATAATCATATATTGTCAACTCAGGATCCGAAAAAGGGAGGTTTTGTATATTTTACACCCATGCGTCCCGGACATTATAGAGTGTATTCTCAACCACAAACAAGTTTTTGGTGTTGTGTGGGATCCGGTTTGGAAAATCATGCCAAGTATGGAGAGGTAATATATGCTCACCAAGGAGACGATTTGTATGTGAATTTATTTATTCCATCTAAACTTGAATGGAAAGAAAAAGATATTGAGGTAATTCAACAATCTGATTTTCCAGAAGATGATAAGGTGTATTTCACTGTTAATCCTAAAGATAAAACAACTTTTAATTTAAAAATCCGATACCCCAAATGGGTTGAAAAAGGAGTGCTTAAAGTAGAAGTGAATGGTGAGCCAGTTAATTATCAATTAGAGACTAATGGTTATATCTCTTTAAATAGAGGTTGGAATAAAGGGGGTAAGGTTAAATTAACTTTACCAATGCATGTCACTGCAGAGCAAATTCCAGATCATACACATTTTTACTCATTTAAATACGGACCAGTTGTTTTAGCTGCAAAAACAGGCACTGCTGAGATGAAAGGCTTGTTTGCTGATGACAGTAGAGGAGGACATATTGCATCTGGAAGGAAAATTCCTTTACAGGATATGACAATAATCATAAGTAAGCCAGAAGATGTTACATCAAAGATTAAGGTAGTAGAAAATAAACCATTGACTTTTACTATTGATTCATTATACTCAGATAAATATAAAAAACTTGAGCTGATTCCTTTTTACAGTTTGCATGAATCAAGATATATGGTTTATTGGCAGAGTGAAACTGCAGAAGGAATTGAAGAGATTCAGAAAAAATTAGCTGAAGAAGAAAAGATAAAGCAGGAATTAGAAGCTAAAACAGTTGACCTTGTTTATCCGGGAGAACAACAACCCGAATCTGATCACTTTGTTAAGAGTGAGAATTCTAACATGGGTGTGTTTAATGGAAAACATTGGAGAGATGCAACAGGATGGTTTAGTTATGAGCTTAAAGATCCTAAAAAACAGGCTAAAGTACTAAGAGTAATGTATTGTGGTTATAATGGTGGACGTACTTTCTCTATCTATTTTAATGATAAGAAATTTAAGGATGTTACTCTGGAAAATATTGATGATGTATTTTATACATTAGATTATAATATTCCTACCGAAGTTGTAAACTCATCAAATGGAAAATTGACTGTTAAATTTGAAGCCGCTGAGGGATCAGTAGCAGGAGGTGTATTTGAAGTTAGATTAATGAAATAGAGAAAGGTTTTCAATGCAGGCAATATATTGAGAGGCAGTGTTGAAATAAAGTATAGAAATATTTAATAAGGGTCAATTCTCTATAAGGGGATTGGCTTTTTTTTTGCAATACAATTAGATGTAAGATAATGCTTGCTAAATATTGTAATATTTAATAAAAATTAACATAGTGACTTATTGTTCAACAAATCAGGTGAATACAATTGTGATTTTTGTCATGTTTTCCTAATTCAAACCTATAGTAAATAAAATATCATAAAAACTAAAATTTATCATATACTTTTGTTGCACAATTTCTATAACGCACACAAAATTAGAATATAACGGGATTTTTAGGTACGCTTTTACCTTATTGTTTATGTAGTCTATGATTATTGTATACCACCAATAAAGTAGACACGAATTAAGTTTGTTATGCATAATAATTAGGTGCTGTCGTAACTAAATGTCAAGTTAATTAACCGGCAAATACACAAAAAAATGAAATTTATTAGATTGAAAAATTTAAAAATCTTAACCAAACTATTAATTTTTTCCCAATCTATTGGACTTGTAGTGGCTGTTAGTATCGGAATATTGTCCATTTACAATTCCGGTAAAGCATTAGAAGATGAAAATATTGAAAAAATTGAAGCTTTATCTAATCTGAAAAAAACTTCCATTGATCAATTTTATACCAATATTTTTAATGATTTAAAGGCCTTTGCTGCATCATACGAAACAAATTTATTGCTGAATAGATTACTGGAATATGGGCAAACAGAAGAAGCGCATAGTGGTACTTCATTTAATGTTACCAGTGAAAATTATCAGAATATTTACAAAGATCATTTCGAGTCATTTAAAACCTTTATTGAAACAAAAGGTTATTATGATATTTTCTTGATTTCAAAAGATCAGGGGTATGTTATGTTTACGGTTGCTAAAGAGAGCGATCTTGGTGAAAGCTTACCAAACGGATTTCTCAAAAAATCTCACTTTACTGAATTATGGAAGCGTACTGTTGAAACAAAAGATATAGGAATATCTGATTTAATGCACTACGAACCAAGTAATAATGAGCCTGCTCAGTTTGTTACATGCCCCATTTTTGATGAAAATAAAAGAATGAAGGGGATTTTAGCAGTTCAGGTACCTGATAAAATGATCAATGACATCATGACCAATCGAATTGGAATGGGAGAGTCAGGAGAAGCATATTTGGTGGGGCAGGATTTGTTAATGCGCTCAGACTCCCGTTTTATTGATGATGCAATATTAAACACCACTGTGGATGGTGCAACAACAAGAAAAGCATTAAATAAGCAAGTTGGGCTTGAGGTTGTTGATGATTACAGAGGAATAGCAGTTATTAGTTCATATGATTACATCAATATTGGTGGATTAGATTGGGCCTTATTAACAGAAATGGATGTTTGGGAAGCTGTTCAAGCCTCTAAGGATCTAAGAAATAAACTGATTATTATAGTTTGTATTATAGTAGTTCTACTCATTTTTGTATCATATTTTTTCGGGAAAAGTTTTTCTAAACCTATTGAACAAGTATCCATATTGGCAGACAAATTATCAAAAGGTGATTTAACGCATAAGTTAAATTATAATCAAAATGATGAAATAGGTCAGATGGTTAGGGGATTTAATATGATGGTAGATAAGTTAAAAACAATTATCTCCGAGGTTGTATATGGATCTGATAATATGTTGAAAGCAAGTCACCAAGTTAGCCATTCTGCAAATATGATTAGCCAAAATGCTTCGGAACAAGCATCGTCTGTTGAGGAAATATCTTCAACCATGGAAGAAATCGTAGCTAATATTTCAAACAATACGGAAAATTCGAAAAGAACTGAACATATATCGCTTGTGGCTAAGGATGGAATTACAGAATTATCACAAAACACAAAGGAAACAGTAAAAGCAAACCAGATTATTGCTGAAAAATCAGCTGTAATTAGTGAAATTGCAATGCAAACAAATATTTTAGCTTTAAATGCGGCAGTAGAAGCTGCAAACTCGGGTGAACATGGAAAAGGTTTCGCTGTTGTTGCTAATGAGGTTAGAAAGTTAGCGGAAAGGAGTAAAGAGGCTGCTGAACAAATAGAATATGATGTATTAAATGGATTGAAGATGTCTGAAATTGCAGGTGATAAAATGGTCGATATTTTACCCGATATATCATTAGCTTCCGATTTAGTTAAAGAAATTGTTGCTGCAAGTATGGAACAAACTCAAGGTGCAGATCAAGTTAATAATGCGATTCAGCAATTAAACAATGCAACGCAACAAAATGCAGCTGCAAGTGAAGAATTAGCTGCTCAATCAGAAGAAATGTCTAATCATGCAGGAAAACTAAAAGATTTGGTTTTTTATTTTAAAATATAAATTGATAGAGAATCAATGTAAATACGTTTTGTTTAAATGTACAAAAGCGTCAGGGAATAATTTCCCTGACGCTTTTGTAATTAATATTGATAATTAAATTATTCAGCTTTGAATTTATAGATACATATTGAATGATATTCTTCTCCCGGATTAACTAATGTAGTTGGGAAGTTTTCTTGATTTGGCGTATCTGGAAAATGTTGAGTTTCTAAACAAAGAGATTCTCGGAAGTTTAATTTTTTTCCATATTTTCCGTCAAATTTACCATTAACAAAGTTGCCACCATAAAACTGAATTCCAGGTTCGCTAGTTAAAACATCCATTGTTCTACCTGATACCGGATCTTTTAATGTTGCAGCTAAAGAAACTTCAACACTGTCTTTATTAAGCACCCAGTTATGATCATAACCACCTCCTTTTTTAAGTTGCTCATTTTCTTCATTAACACGAGCTCCAATAGTTGTTGGTGTTCTAAAATCAAATGGAGTTCCTTCAACAGGAGCCAGTTCGCCAGTTGGTATTAAACCTGCATCAACAGGAGTATATGCATCTGCATTAATCATTAATAAGTGATCGTTAATAGTACCAGAAGCTTCACCTGCTAAATTGAAATAAGTATGATTAGTAAGGTTAATATGCGTTGGTTTGTCTGTAGTTGCAAAGTATTCAATTTTTAACTCATTTGCCTCTGTTAGTTCATAAACTACTTTAATATCTACTTTACCTGGATAGCCTTCTTCACCGTCAGCAGAAGTATAAGTTAATTCTAATTTATTTTCACTAACAGGTTTCGCATCCCAAACACGAACATGAAAACCTTTTTTTCCTCCATGTAAAGAATTTTCACCATCGTTGATATCAATGTGGAAAGTATCTTCTTCAATAACAAACTGACCTTTACATATACGATTACCGTAACGGCCTATTAAAGCACCGTAAAAAGTCTCTGTATTATTAATATAGGAGTCAATGTTATTGTAACCAATACTAACGTCAGCAAATGTTCCGTTTTTATCAGGAACCCAAAGAGAAACGACTCTTCCTCCAAAGTTTGTAATTTGTGATACTAATCCGTTTTTATTTTTAAGAGTAAATAAACTAACCTCTTTACCATCAATAGTTTTTGAAAAGTTTTGATTGTCCATTAATTGAATATCTTGTTTTTTTTCGCATGTACAGCTAATTGCAAAAACAAGAATTAATGCAGAAATTAAATTCTTCATAGATTTAAATAATTTGTCGTTTTTAGAAATGTATGTTTTGTAAAACCTAAAGATAAATATTTAAATAAAATATAATTGTTTTTTTAAACACATTTTAAAGTGTTTAAAAGTGTTTGTAACCTCTGCAAAATTCTAAATCTTGAATTAACTCTATGTTAGTTATTATTTATATTTTGTAATAATTGGCCATGCATTGGGGTCCCATTGCATTTCTTTAATTATTAGTTTAGGTTTTCCTTCATCATGTGCATCGTATCCATGAAAAATAAGATAGTCAGTACCGTTAAAAGTATAGGCTGAATTATGGCCAATCCCATACCAATTTTCATCTCCTTGTAATAAAATTGAACCACCACCAGTGGCCATATCTTTACCTTGTTTGTCAAGATAAGGACCTTGAATATTCTCAGAACGACCAATAATCATTTTGTAAGTGCTGTTTACTCCTTTGCAACAATAGTCAATTGAAGCATAGAGGTAGTAATAATTTCCCTTTTTAAAGATAAATGGAGCTTCAATGGCGTTACTTCCAGCATCAACTGGATTGTTGTCTATTGAAGGAGGATTAGGATCTGAAGAAGATTTTTTACGTGAAGCAATTGTGGGAATTTCATCTATGTTGCCGAACACTTTTTTTGCATCTGATGAAAGTTGAATCATTTTTAATCCATCCCAAAATGAGCCAAATGCTAAATAAGGTACATTATCTTCTGATACAATTAAGTTTGGATCTATGGCATTCCAATTTGTTTTACCTGGAAATGATTGTATTATTTTGCCATGATCAATCCATTTAAAATCTGGATCCTTGGGGTTCAATGTCTTGTTTGTAGCCAGTCCTATGCATGAAGTATTTTTTCCAAATGAGGATACTGAATAATACAGATAATATTGATTGTTAAAATGTGAGATATCTGGTGCCCACATATGTCCTTTAAAATCTTTTACGGCATCCTTTGCCCATTGGGGAGCTTTATTAAAAACGGGTTCTTCCTTTGTCCATGTTTTCATATTAGGTGATGACCATGCAGTAATACCCCAACCTGTACAAAATAAATAATAGGTATCATTTTCCTGGATCATTACAGGGTCATGTACAATGATATCCTGAGAAGAGAGATTAGGTAATAATAGAATGTTGAATAGAAGTATGTATGTAAAAAATTTCATGAGTATCGTTTTTTAACGGTGAAATAAAGATAATCATTTATAAATAGAAAAGGTAAGTACTGGTTAGTGTACTTACCTTCATTAAGATTATTTAAGCGATTTATTACCAACCTGTATTTTGATCATAGTTTGGATTTTTATCTAGTTCACCAGGAGGAATAGGGAAATATTCACGTCCTTGAATGTATCCTGAGAATTCAGAATCATGCTCTTTAAGCTCATTTAGTCTTTGAGAGTCATATAACCATCCCCAACGAACTAAATCTTCAAAACGAATTCCTTCAAAAGCAAATTCTAATACCTTATCATGAGAGAGCTGAGTGTAAAAATCATCTTTCCCCATAGCGGTTATTTCGTCAGTTTTATCAGGTAAATTAGATCTGTCGCGAACCATTTGAATGTATTCTGCTGCTACAGCAGGATTTCCAAGTTCATATTGACATTCTGCATACATCATTAAAACTTCTGCATATCGCATAACCCTTTCATTGATGTCAGAACGCCAATCTGTTTCGTCTGCTCTTTCTGAAGAGAATGCATTAGTATATTTCCTGATGAAAACACTACTCCATCTTGTTTCATCAAAAGCTTCACGGAATGGAGTTCCATACATAGTGCAGTCTGCATGGTCATAACTCATACTAACAACCGCACGACTATCAACTTCTCCATCAATGGTTTGTTCAATCATATATTCATCATAAATCCACTGTGTAGCCGCTGCATCCCCAAAACCAAATGGAGTTGGAGCAAATGTGATAGCATGAGCAGTTGTTTTTGACCAATCAGAACCTGGCTCACTTACCCAACCAAGAACAGTACCTCCAGCATTTCTATCAAGTTGAATTTCAAAAACAGATTCAATGTTGTTCTCATTTGATGTAGTAAAGTTATCAGCGTAATCATCCACTAAATCATAAACTCCCAAATCGATCACTTGTTTTAAATATGAAGATGCATTGGTATAATCATGATTCATTAAGTATGATTTACCAACAAATGCAAGTGCAGCTCCTTTTGTAGCACGTCCAAGGTTAAGTTCATCGTAAGTAGTAGGTAACAATTCAGCTGCTTCAGAAAAATCAGCTATAATACTAGCCCATGCTTCTTCTGGAGTTGCCTGAGACGGATATAAATCACTATCATCTTGATATGTTCTCATTACCAGTGGAACATTTTCGTAAAATGAAACAAGGTAATAATAAGAAAAGGCTCTTAAGAATAAAGCTTCACCTTTATATTGATTGTACGTTGTTTGTGATTCAAATTCAAAATTGTCAATATTCTCCAATACTTGATTTGCTCTGTTGATTACTCCATAAAACGAAGTCCAGGGCCATTGTGCCATAATTGGATCAGCTGCAATACTAAATTTACCTGTAAGACTTAATACAGGCCATGGACTAAAACTTTGGATGTCATCTCCTTTAAGATTTAATGCAAACGGAACAAAACGCATCCAGGTACCATCGTATAGTAATCCCATATAAGCCGCACTTACTCCAGCCTTAACATCACTTTCTGTTTTCCAGAAAGTTTCTGTCGTTTGTAGGTTGGGATTACTTAACTCCAACCATTCTTCCTTACATCCTGCTAATATGATTATTATAGGAATTATAATATATTTTAGTTTCATATAAATGCTATTTATTATTAATTAAAATCTCACTTTAACACCAAATAGGATTGTTCTCGGAGTTGGTAAGCCTCCAGCAAAATCAGTAAATGACTTATTGGCTTCTACACCATTGTCAGTTGCTCTGTCAAATAAACCATCGTTATCAAATTCAGGGTCGTAACCAGAATAGTTTGTAATTGTTAACGCATTTTGAAGAGATGCGTAAATACGAACAGAAGAAAGATTTATTATGTCTAGTGCTGATTGAGGAAGAGTATAACCTATCTCAATATTTGAAAATTTTAAATAATCACCTTTCTCAAGCCAATAATCAGATGCTCTACCATTATTATTCGGATCATCTCTAATAATGCGTGGTCTTCCTGTGTTTGTCTGAGTAGAAGTCCATCTATCTAATAAATCAGTACTCATGTTTTCAAGTCCTGATCCGGCACGAAGTCCGTTACCAATGTTATTTACAACCATGTTTCCACTTGCGCCTTGTGTAGAAAGTGTAAAATCAAAGTTTTTGTAATCAGCAGAGAAATTGAATCCATAATACAAGTTAGGAATAGCACTACCAATATACTGTCTATCTCCAGCCTCGGTTATTTCTCCATCACCATTAAGATCTTTAAATTTAAAATCACCAGCATCAGTTAATAATTCTTGGTAATATCCATCTGGAGCGTTAGCGTTTAGAGCTTCAACCTCTGATTTACTTTGGAATACTTTTTCTACTACATAACCATATAATTCACCTACCTCAGAACCAACATCCGTGCGACTCCAGTTGCCGTCAATAGGATTGATGCCTTCTCCTAATGAAAGTACTTCATTTTTAAGGGTAGAAATATTTGCATTTACGCTATAATGGAAATCACCTTCAGCTTTTCGGTAAGTTAGGTTTAGTTCAACTCCTTGGTTTTTAACAGATAGTGCATTTCTGACAGGAGATTCCCATTCATACCATCCAAGATGAGTTGGTGTAGGAATTGTTCCTAATAAGTCATCAACTTGTTTCACATAGTATTCTGCTGTTAAAAGGATTTTATTACCAAGGAATCCAAGGTCAAGACCAACATTAGTTGTTTTTGATTGCTCCCATTTAATATCTGTAGAAGCAGGAATAAATTGTGCTGCTCCCGGAACAAGATTCCCGTTTAACACATAACTAGCATAAGGATTAATATATCCTTGATAACGATAATCTCCAATATTTTGATTTCCTAATATACCATAGCTAAGACGTAATTTTAACTGACTAATGAAATCAATTGACTGTATGAAAGATTCGTTGTGAGCTTTCCATGCTACAGCAACAGAAGGGAAATTACCCCATTTGTTTTTGGGACTAAATCTTGATGAACCATCACGACGAATTGTTCCGGTAACCATGTATTTATCATCGTAGCCTAGAATAAGTCTACCAAAATATGATGTTAGTCTTGATTGGTATTCATCACTAGAACTTGTCCTTGATTCACCGTTGCTTAACTGTTTAAAATAAGGTTCAGAAAATCCTTCTGCATGGCCGTAAATTCTGGATTGTAGTGAATTAAGAGCACTTTGTCCTAATAATGCATTTACTGACAATTTATCAAATGTTTTATTGTAAGATAAGGTCTGCTCAAGTGTTGTGGTATATCCGTATCCTCTGTTATCGTCCATTTTAGCCACTGAATTTCTGAATCCGGCAAACCAACCTAATTCGTATGTAGGTTCAAAATGAAAGTCTTTCCAATCAGTACGTTCATAACTTAAGCTAAGTTTGTATTTTAAGTTTGGAATTATTTCATATTCTCCATAAACGTTACCAATAAAACGGTATCTGTTAGTAGTGCTTTCAAGAGTGTTGTTCATACCAACCACATTAGCAGAGTATGCACCATGTAAATCTGCACTTGCAGCAGAATATTCACCGGTTAAAGGATCAATTACCGGTAATGTAGGTATGGCTGAAGCTGTATATGATAGCATTGTACCATCATGTAGAAACGTCATTAATGATTTATCTGCGTATGTATAATGCAATGATTCTCCTACTTTCAGTTTTCCTAATTTATGGTCAGAATTAACAACAATACCGTATCTTGTATAGTCCGGACCATTACCTTCTACAGTTCCTGACTGATCAAAATAATTTAAATTAACACTGAAATTAGATACTTCATTACCACCACTTAAAGAAAGAGTGTGGTTGTTGATATATCCTGTTTTAAATAACTCATCCTGCCAATCAGTATCTACATCATCAACATAATTAACATTTGTTGGATCATTTGCAGGATATATGTATAAGTCATCTGCATACTGGTCATATACCATGGCATTGGTTGTTGCTTCATTTACCAGCATTTGATATTGTTCACGGTTACAAACATCTAACTTTTTAGTAATATCCTGAATGCCATAATATCCACTGTATGATACATCCATAGAACCTTTTTTACCACGTTTTGTAGTAATTATAATTACACCATTTGCAGCACGTGATCCATAAATAGCTGCAGCAGAAGCATCTTTTAATACCTGGATGGATTCAATAGCCTCTGTAGGAACATCATTAGCAGGAGCAAAAACTCCATCAATTACATATAAAGGATCGTTATTGGTAAATGAAGTAATACCACGAATTTTAATTTTTGGTGCAGATCCTGGATCTCCTGAACCTTGAATCGAAATACCAGAAACTTTACCCTGTAGTGCTTTCCCCACATCATTTGTTGCGGTCTTTGCCATTTCTTCAGTATCAACAATAGAAATAGAACCTGTTAAATCAGATTTCTTTTGAGTACCATATCCAATGGCAACAACTTCATCTAATCCAAAAACATCAGGTGATAATGAAACATTAATACTCAGTTGACCATTAATAGGTAATATCTGAGATGTAAAGCCAATAAATGAAAATACTAAACTTGCGTTTTTATCTGAAACATTCAAGGTGTAATTCCCATCAATATCAGTAATAGTACCATTAGTCGTACCTTGTTCAACAACATTTACTCCTGGTAGAGAGCTGCCGTTGTCTGCATCGGTTACTGTACCTTTAATGGTATGTTGTGCCATACCATATATAGGTATTAATGATAGTAACACGAGCATTAATAGATTAAATAGTTTTTTCTTCATAAACTAGATATTTGATAATTAATAACAATTAAAGCATGTGAAATAATGTTAAACAAATGTATTGCGCTTATAAAGAAGTAGTGCTCATATAAGTTTATTATTGGCGGAGATATGTTTATTAATTCTTTAATAATATATTTTTATTAGCTTTAATTTGAAGTGAGTGTGTCTATGTATCATAAAATCAGGTTTGTGTGGGCTGAATTTACTTTGGTTTTTTGTTTAGGTAAATTATATAAAACAAACTTGAGATATTCTAAAATCCGCATGTTGAAAACATAAGTCCGCCTATTGTGTTTACAGTAATAAGTGGTGTAATATGCATAAAACCAGTAGTATAATATGGTATGTATTGGGGAATAATTAGTGAAATTTGTTGAAATGAATGACTTTAATAAATCATATGTTTACATCGTAAAACTAATTCGTGATAGATTATCGAGGTGGAAGTATTTAAATGTCAGATATATAATAATATACGCGTTGTTGATAGTGGGTTTTAGCATTAGAAAACTCTTAAATTTAGGTAACAAATTGGTGTTGTTTATAGTTATATGCATCGTGAGGTTTAATATTTTTTATTATTATTAATGAATACTTATGTGATAAAATGTTAAAGAAATGGTTTTATCTTTCGAGTATAGAAATGCCCTAATTAAATTACTTTTCATATATGTTGCCAAACGTGATTAAATTAATTTGTTTGTTCGTTTTAACTTCTAATACTCTTTTTTTAGAAGCATCAAAAATGAATTATTCATCTGCTGCAGTTGAGTATATAACCGTTTCAAATGGTTTGCCACAAAATACTGTTCAATGTATTGAAATGGATCAATATGGGTTTATGTGGTTTGGTACAGATAATGGTTTATGTAGATATGATGGTTATGATTTTGTGTATTATACAACATCAAAGGAAGCTAATGCATTAATAGATGATAGAATATTAAATGTAGTTTCTGGTTTGAACCATTTTTTATGGATTACAACACCAAAAGGAATACAGATATTTAATACGCTAAAAAGCAAATTTGAACAAATTAGTGATCCTAATGTAAAAGAACTTTTTAGTTCAAAAATTTCTCATTTAGATATATATCAAAATTCAATATGGATTACATCTCCAAATAAGGGTGTTTTTGAGTTGACTAATGGAGAAAATATTTCACAAATTAAAATTAAGAAGCAATATCTAAATCAATATAGGCATATTAGGCCCACTTTTGTAGAGATTAGTTCAAGTGGTATTGTTTTTATAGGAACCAATAGAGGTATTTATAAGTTAAATAAGGCTTCTCAAAGCTTCGAAAAGTTACAGGCTACTAATCAAAATCTAGATAAAATTAATGTGCAAACATTATTTGATAGAAAAAACGAACTTTGGATTGGAACAGAAAATGGGCTTTTAATTTTTAATAAAGGTACCAATGAGTTAAAAAAGTATATTTATAATCCTTCTGATAGCAGCTCTATTCCTCATATGGACATAACTAGCATTAGCGAAAATGCTTTAGGTCAGGTATTGTTAGGTACTTTAGGTGGCATTAGTGTGTATGATGACGAACATGATAATTTTCAGGAAATAAATATCTTCCCTCAAGCGTCAAATAAAAATCATGATGTTTTTATTAGATCTGTATTTGCTGATGAACTCGGTAATTTATGGATTGGAACCGAGAAAACAGGATTAGTTCATTTATATACATTCAGTAAAAAATTTAAAGCATTTCCGGATGAGGAACGGTTTAATGTGATTAATAATAATATTATTAACTCTATTTATTCTGCAAAAGGAAATATTTGGATTGGTACTGCGGGAGAGGGGTTAGTAAAGTATAATTCAAACATAGATAAAATTACCAGGTACAAAACAGATTTTGATAATGCCAATTCTATTCAAAGTAATTTTGTTACTTCTATTATAGAAGATAATCGAGGAAGCTTATGGATGGGTACATGGGGGATGGGTTTACAAAAAATTAGTAATTATAGCAGTAGTAAATTCGTTAATTATCGTCATGAACAAGGACTTCCTAATGAATATATAGCAGCCATATATAAATGTAAGAATGGAATGCTTGTAATAGGAACTCAGGGAGGATTATGTGTTTATGATCCAAATAAAGATATTTTTATTCCTGTTGAATTAAGTAGCAATTCATTAGTAGACGCTTGGCAGGTGGGAAGTATTCAGGAGGATAATGATGGATTTTTGTGGGTTGGTACAACTAATGGTTTATTTCGGTTTAAAACGGAATTAATCAATCCATTAAAGGGAATAAAGCTAAGTAAATATGATATTATCGCTTTTGAAGAATCAAGCGAAGAAGGAACTTTACCAAATAATTACACAACATGCCTGGAATTGGATAATGATGGAAATATTTGGATAGGAACTTACGGTAAAGGAATAGCTAAAGCGGTTCCTAATATTTACGGCACATATTCTTTTATAAATTATACAGAAAAAGAAGGATTGGCTAATAATGTGGTGTATGAAATTATTTCTGATAATAATAATGATTTGTGGATTAGTACAGAAAATGGACTTTCGAAATTTAATCAGGTTTCTCAACAGTTTATAAATTATTATTCCAAGGATGGGTTACGAAATAATCAGTATTATTGGTCTGCTGGTTTTGAATCTAAAACAGGTGAATTATACTTTGGAGGATTGAATGGACTTAACTTTTTTCATCCAGATAGTATTGAAAACTATCCTTTCAGATCAAATACTTACATTACTAATGTAAAAGTTTATAATGCAGATGTTAAACCTGGAGATAAGCTTCACGGAAAAGTACCTTTGAAAACCTCTTCTTTTAGTACTGATTCCATACATTTATCCTATAAAGACAATGTTATTAGTATTGAATTTTCAGCACTTCCATATTATTTATCTTCAAAAATTAAATATGCTTATTTGTTAGAAGGTGTAGATAAAGATTGGATTTTTGTTGATGCTGATAGAAGAATTGCTTCATATACAAACCTAGATGGTGGAGAGTATTTGTTTAAAGTAAAATCAACAGATTTAGATGGCCAATGGCTAAATAATCCTAAAGAAATATTAATCATTATAGAACCGCCATTATGGAAAACAACATGGTTTCAGTTCGTGCTGATTATTCTGTTTTCGTTGCTGATATCAGGTTATATTCGCTATCGTTCATTTAGGATATCTCAGCAAAAAAAGCAATTAGAGCAAATTGTAAAAAGGAGAACGCTTGAGATAAAAGAAAAGAATGATCAACTAGAGAAAAATGCTGTTACTTTAAGGGCAAATAATAAGCAGTTGGCTTCACGACAGTTTGAAATTGAAGAACAAAAAGCAAAACTAGAGCTACAAAAAGCGCAATTGGAGCATCAAAATAGCGAAATAATATCGCAAAGGGATCAGTTGATTGCCTTAAATAAAGAGGTAGAATCCATTCATCAATTGAGATTGCAATTCTTTACTAATATATCTCATGAATTCAGAACACCTCTTACGTTAATTATTTCGCCAATAGAAAAGATTTTGAGTGATAACTTTAATTTTTCAAAGGAAAATGTAATTAATGCTATAAAATATATCAAAAGAAATGCTGAGCGATTACTGATACTTACCAATGAAATTACAACATTTAGAAAATATGAGGCTGGTAAAGTAAAAGTGGCACTAACCCATGGAAATGTAGGTGATTTTATTTCTGAGATTGCAGAATCATTTAGAGAACTTGCAGAATCTAAAAATATCAACTTTAATGTTTCTATTGATTACAGCCTGGGAAACACTTGGTTTGATATAAGTAAACTAGAAAATATATTGTTCAATTTAATTTCAAATGCAATTAAATATACAGAAGAGTATGGGAGTGTATCTGTTTGGGTAACAAAGATAAAGGGTGATAATAATAAATCGCAGCTGTTAATAAATATTCAGGATAACGGAATCGGTATCAATAAAGATATTCAGGATAAAGTTTTTGAACGCTTTTACAGGGATACTTCTAATCAGAGTAATACGGTTTATGGAACAGGGATTGGTTTGTCACTGGCTAAGCAAATGATTGAAGTGTTAAATGGCTCAATTAGTTTAGATAGTGAAGAAAATAAAGGATCTTCATTTAAGGTTATATTACCCATTAATAAAGAAGATTTTCCAGAGCATGAAGAGCAATCTGGTGAAAAAACTAATCAACTTTTATTAAAAGAAAGGATTGAACTATTAAATGGGCCCACAGTAAACGAAGAAACTTATCTTAAAGAAGAGGTAGATGTGAAATCACATCAACAGAGGCAAAAAATACTTGTGGTGGATGATAATCGTGATTTAAGAGAATTTTTAGCTGAATCATTAAGTAGTAATTATTACGTAATGACTGCTGTTGATGGCGAAGAAGGTTATAAACTGGCATTAGAAAAGGAATTTGATTTAGTGGTGAGTGATGTAATGATGCCAAAAGTGAATGGGTTGGAAATGTGTAAGCAATTAAAGAATAATATACATACAAGCCATTTGCCAGTAATATTATTAACAGCAAAAGGGCAAGAGGAAGATGTTGTTGAAGGACTTGAATATGGAGCAGATGATTATATATCTAAACCTTTTAATTTAAATGTATTACAAGCTAAAATTAGTAGTTTGATTGAGAATCGTAAGAAATTAGTTAAGTGTTATCAGCAAATTGAACCTAAGGTTGATGATCCTGGAATTAGAACGAATTCTCTGGACGACGAGTTCATGAATAAATTGAATCAGGTTATATCTGATCATTATACAAATCCATCTTTCGACATTGAAACTTTTTCTTCAAAAATGTTTATGAGTAGAAGTTTATTGTATAAAAAATTAAAAGCTCTAACCAATGTTTCACCTACAGAGTATGTTAATATGTACAGACTCAAAAAATCAATTGATTTATTAAAGAGTAAGAAACATCAAGTTTCAGAAGTTGCTTTTATGGTCGGTTTTAATGATCCTAAATATTTTGGTAGAGTATTTAAAAAATTCTTTAATACTTCTCCATCTTCTTATGTTGATCAAGCAGATTAGCTATCATTGAATAAATATTTTCTAACAATAATATAACATCAACATAGTATATAGTTAATGTCAAGAAGAATAAGATAGTTTAATTTTGTTTTAATTATTAAATTGATGATTATGAATGCAAAACAAAGATTAGAGGACTACCTTTTTAAGCACCCGGATTATTGGGAGTATGAGAATGAACTGAAAGTTGTACAAAGGTTAAAAGAGATGTGTCAGGAAGAAATAGGAATTTGTGTTAATTCTGATGGAGAGTAGTATGCTATAATTAAAAATATTGCAACTTTTTGGGATGTTTGAATTGGGTATTTAATTATAAAAAGAGGTTAATCATACCCGAATTAACCTCTCGTAAACAAACTAATACTTCGTCAATGATTTATTACACTCGTTTTCTTACCCCTGTAAGATCGTACAATTCGTTTTTAAACTAAGTTACAAATAGGGTAGTGTGTAACTTAACTTTATTATGTGATAAATATTATTTTTTCATCTTACCCCAATAAGTTGCATTAAGATTCTTTTCAGTTCCGGCATATACAAATGTTACAACTCGAGGGTTAGCTTCCCAATCCACCTCACGTTCAACGCAAACAATAACATCACCCAATGTCAGTTGTTTCGTAGTAGCGTCATAACTCCAATTACCAGATAATGCTCCTGACATAGAACCATCTGAATTTAGAGTTAAAGATGTAGCTGCATCCTGTACTCCATAATTATAACCCAGATTTATATGTTCCCAATTACCTACAAGTGAGTCTTTTGTTATTGTTCCATAATCCGGTACAGCAGCATAACGTTCAGGTAATGCTATTGGCCAAAGATTGTCAGGCTCACTTGTAGAAGCAGGACACCATACAATACGTCGTACATGCCCCATCATAATGGCATTGGCGTATGCATTACCTCCTGCGTTAGCAGGTAATCGTCCTTGCGACATATAGAACCAATTGTCAGTATCTTCCTCTTGGAAAATACAGCAGTGAGCTATACCCACCCATCCATCGCTAAGATTAAACTTGTAAGGGTGAGTAACAATAGGATAACAGTCTCCATTTCCATTTGTAAAATTGTGTCCTGTAATATCGTAGTAAGGACCATCAATGTTTTCACTTCTTACAACTCTTGTGTTATATGGTACATCAAGACCGTCGTAGGCCATAAATAAGTAGTAGTAACCATCTTTGTAAATAATTTCCGGAGCTTCACTACCTTGCCAACGCGATGAGGCAGTTCTTGTGCCTATTCGCACACCATATCTGGATGTTAAGTCACTTACACTGTTTGCATAAGGTTCCCCTAGTGTATTTGTTGGCTTACCTGTTGATGCATCTATTGGTAATAGAGCAAAACCACTATGCCATGATCCATGTATAAGATAGTGGTTTCCATCAGGGGCTACTATATACGTAGGGTCAATAGCATTATAGTAGAAATAAGCACTCCAGTCTCCTGTGTAACTAGAGCGACTGTAATCCAAGCCTCGGTCAGAAGATGAACATGTTACAAAACCTTTATCTTCCCATACTGCTCCGGCAGGATCTGTTGATTCGCACATTCCAATAAAGGCACGTTCAGTCCAGCTTCCATCAAAGTTAGCTGAAGTATTAGTAGCTCCGGTCTTTATAAAGTTATCGATAACTATACTGTAGTACATGCGTAATTTTTCCTGGCCTCCAACAGTTATTTTACGAACTACTGGCGCCCAGTAACCATACGAAATATTGTCTTCGGCAATAGCATCAAGACCCATGCGTGAACGAATTGCATTAAGCGAATCTGCAACCCAAGTCGGAGGATCATAAAATGGTCCGCTAACCCATTCCCAATTTACTAAATCTTTAGAACGCTTACCTTGAAAATGGCCATGTCCCATAGCTTCATTACCATAAGAGGCATCTGTGCCGTACATATAGTAATAGCCATTAAAGTATGCAACAGATGGATCGTGAACATTGGCCAGATTCCACTGACTTCGATATGACCATGATGATATTGCTGAATAGTCGTCCTCGTAATCAGGAATTTCAAAATCCTCAGTTTCTGTTGTATTATTATTGTTTTGCTCTGGATCATCAACGTCTTTAGAACATGATTGAATTCCAAATACAACAACCAATAAACAGAAAATAAACAAACTTGATATCTTTTTCATAATTACCTTCTAAAATATGTTTCTTTTACAAAGAAAGATTATTAAAGTAATAAGGATGTGGACAATAATATTTTCCTTGTGGAAAAATAGATATTATTATTATTATTAATCATGTACATACTTTAAATACAAATTTTAAAACTAAAGTACCAAATAACCAATTTCTGGAATGTATTTTAAGTATGATTATGGGTAAATAAAACCACTAAATACTTTAATGTTTTTTGATAAAAAAACTTCCTTATCAACATATAAAAAATGAGATAAGGAAGTTTAAAATATTATAGGATATTTCCTATTCTAGGTTTACAACAGGATGAACAGACCACTTTGATAAGAAATCAGCACTGTTATCAGTACTATTATTTGCTGAATTACCTTCAAGGTTAGAGTTGTTATCAAGATGAGTCTGCCAAATAGGGAAGTACTCATGACCTTTATAATAGCTAGAAAAAGAAGAACCGGAAGCTGTAGATGAAGTTAACTCTTCAGTGTTAATATAAACAACATCTTTAGTTTCCCCTTCATTATCAGGATCATCAATAGTCATTGTTGGTGCTAGCTTATAATAAGCGTGTTCAACAAGTTGTTGTAAACGACCAGCGTCATAGAAAAATCCCCAACGAATTATGTCGGTACCACGTCCATATTCACAACCAAATTCTTTTGGACGCTCAACATTTGCAATTTGTTCAAAAAGAGCATCTGCCGAAGAGAAATCAGCAAGCTCTAAATCAGGAAGAGCTACACGTTGACGTACCTGATTAATATAATCGATAGCGGTTTGAGTAGGACCGTTGATTTCGTTTTCACATTCTGCAGCACGAAGTAAAACATCGCTATAACGCATTAAACGAATGTTTACACCACATTTTAATCCTGTACCAAAGCTAGAGTAAATGTTATTTCTGGCATTAGTAAATTTAGCTATAGAGATTCCTCCCTGAGAGGTGTTAGAACGAATTGAATACATCCAAGAATCTTGGCTTAGTTCTGTTTGATAAACAGTATTGGATCTTACGTCACCTGATGGATATGCAGCAGTTGAATTACCTGTAACTGCATCGTACTCTGATTCGTAAGTGACTAAAGTCCAGTATAAACGTGGGTCTAGGAATCCATCAGTACATTTCTCTTTTTTAAACAGGTTATATAACCATACAGAACCAGCTACATCACCCCAGCTACCAAAATCCTGTGAAGCAAAGTTACTCTCAATAGCATGTCCTTGTGTTGCATCAGAGTTTAAGTTACCAGTAGTCCATACTTCGTTAGTACCTCCAGTACCGTAGTCCATGAACTGAACCTCCCAAAGACTCTCTTTATTATTTTCATAAGCAGTACCTTCTCTGAAATTATCGCCATAATCAGCCATCAATTCATAAGTTCCATACTTACCCGAAATAATATCTTTTAAAACGGTATTAGCTTCTGTAAATTTATGACGGAACATTAATGCGCGAGCAAGATACCCGGCAGCAGAACCACATGTTGCACGACCTTGAGCCCACTCACCACCTTTGTCGCGTGATGGTAAAATATTCATAGCTTCAGTTAGATCTGCTTCTACCTGATCCCAAACTTCATCCTGAGTTGCACATGATGCATAAAGTTTGTCTAATTCAGAATAGTCGTCATAATTTGTAATAATTGGACAAATCTGATAATAAGTAGCTAAATTATAATAAGCTTGCGCTCTTAAGAAAAGAACCTGACCTTTAATCTCGTTGTAAGAATCGGATCCTTCTTCAAGAACATCATCGATTTTAGACAATACATAGTTTGTACGGTTTACTACACAGTAGTTATCTCTCCATGGCCATTCGCACATGAAATAATCAGATAAACCATTTAGGTTATCACAAGCCAGGTACCATTGTTGAGATGAGTTCCATATTTCGTCACCGCGTAGCGCATCCATAACATATCCCACACGAGCATTCGTACCTTCTAAACGACTAAGGCTATAACATGCAATAACAGCCTCGTTTAGTTCTGCCTCTGAATCTCCAAATTCTTCAGTTGTCTGTGTATTTGGATTGGTAACATCGAGCTGATCATCGCAAGCTGTTAAGCCTCCGATAAGCGCCAATATCACTATAAATATATTTAATCTTTTCATTTTGATATCCTTTAGATTATTGTTAGAATGACATGTTTAATCCGAACATTACAGTTCGTGGTGTTGGATAAGAACAGTAGTTATAACCCGGTGTATATGTACCACCTGCAAAATCTACGTTATAACCTTTGTACTTACTGAATGTAGCCAGATTTTGTCCTGTTATATACGCACGAACATTGCTGATTTTTCCGCCAAACCAAGAATCAGGGAAGTTATACCCTAGTTGCACATTTTGAATTTTCAAATATGAAGCATTTTGAATGTATCGGTCACTGAAATAATCATTACTTGTAACATCAGATTTATATTGTACACGAGGTACATCAGTATTTGTGTTAGAAGTTGTCCATGCATTTAACAGACTAACATCTTTATTAGTAGCACCATAAGAGCTACGTAATGCCATGTCAACATAATCAACAGCCTGGAAACCAGCAGCGCCTAATGTTGAGATAGTTAAGTCAAAACCTTTATATTCAATGCGGGCATTGATACCGAAAGTTACATCAGGTAAGCCACTTCCTAAAAACTTCTGGTCTTCTGCAGTAATCTCGCCATTACCATCAAGGTCTTTGTATAAAAGATCACCAGGTTCTGCTCCACTTTGAGTTACATATAACCCTTCTGAGTTTTGGCGACTATCTATTGCTCCTTGATTTTGAGCTATGCCATTTTTAATACCGCCATTTTCAGTGTCATCTTCAAGTACATAACCATAGAACTGACCAACTTCCTGACCAACTTCAGTACGACACATGCTTGATGTAACAGGTTCATTATTAATGCCTAATTTGGTTACTTTGTTGTTGAAGGTAGATACGTTTGTAGAAATTTCATACTTAACTTTATGGTTATAGTTACGATAACTAAGCAAAAACTCAAGGCCAGTATTTTCCATAGTAGCTGCGTTCATTGTTACCCCACTACTATTAAAACCTGCATTGGCAGGAATTTGTGTATCATAAAGAAGATCTTCTGATATTGACTTATACCAGTCAAAATTAAATTCTAACTGCCCGTTAAACATAGCCAAATCAAGACCAAAGTCAAGTGTTTTCTTCTTTTCCCATCTGATATTAGTATTCACAAAATTATTTACTGCAGAACCTGTAACCACATTGTTTGCAAAAGCATAAGTATAATCGCCTCTTGTTGTGGTATTCATGTATTGATATTCATCGATGTTTTCGTTACCCAATTCACCGTAACTACCACGAAGTTTTAATAAACTAATCATTGATGGATCGACAGGGAAAAAGTTTTCTTTCTCAATGCGCCAACCACCGGATACTGATGGGTAAATTTCAAAACGATCATCAGAAGAAAGACGGGTTGAGCCATCACGACGTGCTGTAGCCGAAATAAGATATTTACCATCAAAGTTGTAGTTTACACGACCAATGTATGATGATAACATGTGTTCAGTTTCTCTGCTGTATGAGTTCTTTTTACTTGCATTTGATAATTGCAGATAATAAGGCTCAGAAAGATCATTTCCTACACCGGTATGTGACTTATAGTATACTTTCTGGAATGTTTGACCTGCTACAATATCGAAATTATGACGTCCGAATGTAGCGTTATAGTTAATTGTATTTTCAATCAATGCATCGCCGGTATATTCGTCTAATAATGTAAGAACTTCATCTTCTTTCAATAGTTTTACGTTTGAACTCTGGAAAAAAGCAGGTACAAATGTAAAGCTACTTACATGAGTATTGCTATATGATAAGTTTAGGTTATAAGATAGCTTATTATTAGAACTCTCAACACCTAGCATATCTAATAAGTTAACATTTGTAGATGCAGAACCAACAATACGGTCAACTTTAGTATTTCTCTCAAGCAGACTGTTAGTAAGTAATACGTTAGAGATACGTAAGTCACCATGAACATCATCATAGTAAGTGCCATAACCAAAAGAGTCATAAGAAAATGCATCTGCTCCTGCAATTTGATCATCAAGAACCCATGTAGACTCATCGTAATCTTTGATTGTTGGAGGTGTAAGAAGAGCCGAAGCCATTACTGGATATTGTGTACCATATAAACCTTCAACATATTCATTGGCGTTACTAAGTGCCATTTTATCCTGATCGCTGTGACTATAGACAAAGTTTGTTTTAATTTTAACAAACTTAACATCCATACTATTATTAATACGAGCTGTAAAACGTTCGAAATTCGGACCTGCTCCTACCATAGTACCTTTTTGGCTAAAGTAGTCAAGACCAATGTTGTAAGTGTTGTTTTCACCACCTCCTGAAAAGTTAAGGTTGTGATTTTGACGAGTACCAGTTTTAAAAACCGAATCAAACCAATCTGTGTCAACAGAAGCTACTTCGTTACCGTTAGCATCTGTAGTCCATAAATAACTGCTGCTGGCAGAATTATATCCTCCGGGAACATCCATTCCACTATTTCCGTATGCCATTGTTACGAATTGCTTATATTGATCAGCATTCATTACATCATACACACCTTTTTGAACATTATCCACGCCATAATAACCACTATAATCAACCTTCATAGGTGAGTTCTTTTTACCTTGCTTTGTTGTGATAATAATCACACCGTTAGCAGCACGAGAACCATAGATTGCAGCTGCAGAGGCATCTTTAAGTACCTGAATAGTTGCGATGTCATTTGGTGAGAAGTCGCGAATTGTTGTTCCCATAGGAACTCCGTCAACCACATATAATGGATTTGTATCAGAAAAGGAACCCATACCACGAATACGAACAGCTGGATCAGCTCCAGGTTGTCCATCTGAAGTAATTTGAACACCAGATGCTTTACCTTGTAACATTGTTGAGATGTTAGAGTTTGAAGATTTTTTCATCTCCTCAGCATCAACAATAGCAACAGAACCAGTAAGGTCAGCCTTCTTTTGTGTTCCATAACCAATTACTACAACCTGGTCAATCTCTTGTGTATCTGAAACCAATGTGATAGTACCAAGTTTAGTTTCTCCAGAAACGGTTACTTCTGTGTTTTTGTATCCTATAAAAGTTACAAGTAAAGTAGCATCTGAAGGAACTGTAAGTGAGAAGTTACCATCAATATCAGTAATTGTACCAGTTGTAGTACCTTTTTGTATTACGGTTGCCCCAGGAACTGATTCTCCGTTTTCGTCAATAATTTTACCTTTTACTGTTATGTCGCCTGACTGAGTCATTGATGTCTGATCGGCATCAACCTTATCCTCGGCATAAGTTACTGGTGCAAGCGCCAGTAATCCTAACAGGATTAAATATATATATTTCATAATTTAAATTTCTTTTTTCTTATTGATTATTCAACAATTATGTGATAACAATTCTCTACTGTGACAGCGAAATTCAAATCTGAACTGTCTACTGTTATACCCTCAAATAATTGGTAATGTGTTTCACCCGAAGGGTAAGTGACATCGTAACGAAGATCTGCAGTATTGTCACCATTGTTTGTTACTGTCAAGACTGTTTTAGAGCCACTAATATTTGTTAAGAATATATCCCAATTCCAATCTGATGTAAGAGTTGCTGTACCAATACCATAATCGCCCCAACCGGCGTTGTCCCATCTTGTAACTGCGTATTCTGTATTATTATTTACATAGTCTGTATTTCGAAGAACTGTAATCGGACAGTGCCAGTTTTCACCTTCGTCTGAATAAGTGTAAAAAGTAATAGTTTCACTAGTGTTTGATGCCACAGAATAGTCTGCACTAAGAGCTCCCCAAAATCCAGTTGTAAAGTCAATAGCACCAACTTGATTAGTACCTTCTATAACAGTAATAGGGAAAGTTGTAGATACTGTACTTGTTGCCCCAACGTATGATATAACAGCGTTTTGAGCCCCTGCAGTAAGTGGAATTTCATATTCTAGTATTGAGTTATCAAGAACTCCAGTTGTACCGTCAGAATAAGTTGCAGTTATTACCATTCCGGTAGGATCAAAAGCAGGTGCTTCAGTACCATAAAAAGCATATGTAGTTGTTTCTGGTAGAGTAGTCAGTTCTAAACTAGTTACAGGGTTTGTTACTTCTACTGTAAATACAGTTGATACAGCAGGTCCATATTCACCTTGTTTAGTTTTGCTATAGGTAGCAATTATTGTTTTTTCTCCTAGTGTAGTCATATCAGGAATAACACTGAAAGACACATCTGCCGTATCTACTACAGTAGAAGATCCATCTTCAAAAGTAATAGTTGCAATTCCATCTCCCCAAAAGTCACCCATGACTAAGTCCTCTGATTGCTCTACAGCAGTTGGAGTTCCTTCAATACTAATTGAAGCAGCATTGACATCCTCAATTGCGGTTACTTTTGAAGGTATTAAATAGGCTTCTTGCATTTCTAAATAGCATGCTTCGGTAATGAAGAATGCGTTAATATCTAATGATGCAGAAACCGGATGTTGATATGTTTCGGTTATTTCTGTTCCATTAGTTCCAACTGCTGTAGCAGTAACAAATACATAACCAGTAGCAGAGTGATCAATCTCAATTGAAACTGTTGCGCCATCCATGGTTGTACGGAAATCGTTCCAAACATCGTCATCACCATCTGTATCTGGATAATCATTAGAGATCAAACCTCCATCATAATCATCATTACCCCATCCAAAAGCATCCGAACGTAAAACAAAATATTCGGAATAATCATCCGCATCACGATCGCCTGCTTCATTTGTCACAGCAAGAACCCAGTTCTTGTAATTGTCTGTGGCACCTCCATTGTGGTTAATAAACTCTACGTGTAATAGCTGATTTGTAGGTACAGCGAAATAATCAGAGAAGTCAACCCACCAAGCAGAACTGTAATCTTCAGCTCCCACTAGTGAAGTCGAAATGTCTATGTAAGTCGTATCTCCTGTATCCCCTCTGTCATTTGCAGCGGCAATTGAGTCAATACGATCTTGTATATCAGAGGGGGCATCAATTTGATAAGCATTTGATTCTTCGCACCCAACTAAGCAGAATGCTACCAAAACTGCTGTGCACAAAGTCCACCCAAGCAGTTTTGTAATTTTCATAAATTTAAAATTAATTGAATTCATTCTTTTCCATAGTTTTCGTTAACAATAATTATTTAATTCTTAATTTTTTAATAGAAAATATCGTTGATAAGATACTTTAGTAAAAGCCTTTTTATATTAAAACTATCAATGAGTAATTTTTTAGTGCTTTAAAATTTAACCTGTAAAAAAAAATGTTACCATATTTATTTGAATTATCATTTTTAAGAAAAATTTCAGTTCGGTGATAAAAGTGTTTTAAAATGTTAATCAAATGTACTTTTGCTTTTGTGTTTAGGGGTTCATAATTATTTTTTTAAAAGTGGATATTTAATTATGGATACATAAAGGCTGCAGAATAAGCGGTGTTATATAGGTTTGAATGCTTTTGTAAAAGGCGGGAAGTGTTTAAAAAGAAGAAGTGACGGCTAATGTTCAAAAGTGGAGATTTGATACTTTAATATGTAAATATCCACCTATTAGAATTAAATATCCACCTATTAACCATTTTGAAAATGGTAGATTTAATAGTGTTATTTGCTAAAATAAGTTAAAAAAGACTACTGTTACCTTGGTTTATAAACGGAAATATTTTACTTTTTTTAATTAAAAAGTGTTTTGTTTGCTTTGTTAAATATTAAATAAAGTATAATAAAAAGATATGTATTTGTTAAAATAACCATTACTGTCTTATTGTTTTATCAACTCTAAATAGTATTAAATCCACATTTATTTTAAATTAAACATTTACTTTTACTATGTGATTTAATTAATGTTAAAATTATAGGTAAAGAGATTGCAAACTATGATTGCTTTTATAAGAAGTATTTCTTTTGTCATGAATTTGGTTTGATATTATAGAGTTAATGGTAGTAGATAATTATTAAGAATATATAAGTTTGATTATGAAGTTCCGCAGTTTGAAAAATATTCTTTTATTAAGCTTTTTGTTAATTTCACTATTTGTAAAAAGTGAGCCATATAGTATTTCCAGGATATATGAATGTATTGATATATCAAATGGTTTGCCTCAAAATACGGTACGTTGTATTGAAAAGGATAATTACGGTTTTATCTGGTTTGGAACAGATTATGGCTTATGTCGTTTTGATGGTTATGACTTTGTGTATTACAATGCATCCCAAAGTGGTAATTTATTGATAGACAATCGGATTGTGGATGTATTAGCTGATTCGAGAGGGCTTATTTGGATTACTACAAAAAATGGTGTGCAAATATTAAACACTAACTCAGGCAAATTTATAGAATTAGGAAACATTAAAGTTCAAGAGGTCTTAAGTAAAGATGTCGTTGAAATAATTGAGTACAATGGAAATATCTGGGTTGCTACAAGTAATGAGGGTGTTTATGAGATAGGGATTGAAAATGAGTTATCTAATGTTAAAATTAAGAGTCATCTTACATTTGACAAACAAGATGTAGTTATATCGTGTTTAATTAAAGGAGATGATGATAATATATATTTGGGAACCAATAAAGATGTCTATTTTTTTAATAAGGAGCAGAAAAAGTTTATGCTGCTGGAGTTGGAAAATTATATCTCATTTGATGTACAAGTATTATTTATAAAAAACAACGTGCTTTGGGTTGGAACATCAAATGGATTATTTAGTTTGAATACTGAAACTAAAGCATTAACCTGGTATGCTCATGATGTTTTAATAGAAAATTCTATTCCTCATTCACATATAACTTCAATTGGTTTAGATGCTACAGGAAGTATGCTGATTGGAACATTAGGAGGCCTGTGTAGATATAATAAGGATGAAGATAACTTTTCAAATATAAATATATTCCCGTCGAAAGATAAAAATATACATGATGTTTTTGTAAGTGAATTATGTACGGATCGTTCTGGAAATGTATGGGTTGGTACAGAAAAAACAGGAGTAGTTCATTATAATGTATTTAGTAAACGGTTTTTATCTTTTACCGAGGATTTAGAAGATTATACAAGGCTTAATTCTGATATTATTAACACAATATATGCTTCTGAAAATAGATTATGGGTAGGGACTGCAGGTGATGGATTGTATATTTATGATATAAATAATAAAGATGTGAAGCATTTTCAACTTGACGCTAATAATCCCTATAGTATAAGTAGTGATTTTATTTCTTCAATAGTGAAAGATGGAGATGAAAATATTTGGATCGGAACTTGGGGTATGGGCTTACAGCGAATGACCAATAAAAATCCACAAAAATTCACTTCTTATTCAGAAGAGCATGGTTTATCTAATGATTTTATATCGTGCTTATATGTTAACTCTAAAGGAGAATTAATCGTTGGTACCAGAGGGGGTCTTTTTGTTTATAATAAAAAAACCGACCTGTTTGAAACAATTGAGTTAAGTGTAAAGAATTATTTTGATCCATGGAAAGTTGGGTGTTTACAAGAAGATGATGAAGGTTATCTCTGGGTTGGAACAACTAATGGACTACACCGATTTAAGGCAGATTTAATTAGTGCAGGAAGTAATTATAAATTAAGTAAATATGATGTAGTTACTTTCAAAAAAACTAATGAAAAGAATAGTTTGCCAAATAATTATATTACCTCAATAGAAAATGATAAAAATGGGAATATTTGGATTGGGACTTATGGTAATGGAATAGGTAAGTGTATTGTTAATTCTGATGGAAATTATGTGTTTGAAAACTATACCGAAGGGGAAGGATTGTCAAATAATGTGGTTTATAAAGTGTTGTCAGATTCTAAAAATGATCTTTGGATAAGTACAGAAAATGGATTGTCTCATTTTAAGGTAAAAGATAAACTATTTGTAAACTATTATAAGAAAGATGGATTACGAAATAATCAATACTACTGGTCTGCTGGTTTTAAAGCAGAATCCGGAGATTTGTTTTTTGGAGGATTAAATGGATTAAATTTCTTTAATCCCGATAGTATCAATAGTTATCCTGATATATCTCAAACATATATTACTAAATTAAATGTTGCTAATAATGTAGTTAAAGCAGGAGTAGAAAGACATGGAATAATACCTTTCAATAAGTCAGTATTTACTACAGATACCATTGTTTTGTCGTACAAAGACAATGTTTTTAGTTTTGAGTTTTCTGCCCTACCTTATTATTTGTCAACAAAGATAAGGTATGAATATCAACTGGAAGGAGTAGACCAGAATTGGGTTGAAGTTGGAAGTGATAGAAGGATGGCGTCTTATACTAACTTAAACGGAGGAGAATATTTATTTAAAGTAAGGTCAACTAATCTAGATGGGGAATGGAATAAAGAACCTACGAGTGTTTTGCTCGTTATAAATCCTCCATTTTGGAAAACTTCATGGTTTAAAATCCTTCTTCTGATTGCCTTGGTTTTTCTTGTATCTGCTTATATAAGGTATAAGTCATATCGTATAACAGAACAAAAAAAGAGGTTGGAAAGGATTGTTGAGGATCGGACCGATGAAATAAAGGTGAAAAATGAACAGCTTGAGCAGAATTCCAAAATATTAATTGCTCGTAACCAACAATTGGCATTACGTCAGGAAGAAATAGAAAAACAGAAGAATTTGTTAGAGCAACAAAATAAAGAAATCATATCTCAAAGAGATCAATTAATTATATTAAATGAAGAAGTAGAGTCTATTCATCAAAAACGGATGCAATTTTTCACCAATATATCTCATGAATTTCGAACTCCTTTAACATTAATTATTTCTCCTATTGAGAAAATGTTAAATGAAAGTTTCAATTATTCAAAAGAGAATATAAGTCATACCATAAAATATATTAAAAGAAATGCAGAGCGATTGTTGATGCTCACTAATGAGATACTTACGTTTAGGAAGCTGGAGGCAGGAAAAGTTAGAATTACTTTATCTCAGGGTAATTTGTCTTCACTAATTGAAGATGTCGCTGAGGCATTTAGGTCTTTGGCAGATCAAAAAAATATCAAGTTTAATGTTGCTGTTGATTTTAATCTGGAAAATGTTTGGTATGATAAGAGTAAGTTTGAAAATATTCTATTTAATCTTTTATCCAATGCCATTAAATATACTCCTGAAAAAGGTCAGGTTTCATTAAGTGCCAATAAGGTTAAAAATCCACATGGGAAACCCTATCTTTTAATTAATATTCAGGATAATGGTATAGGAATAAGTAAAGATATTCAAACAAAGGTTTTTGAACGATTCTTCAGAGATACTGCGAATCAGCACAATGGAACATATGGTACAGGTATTGGACTTTCGCTTACAAAGCAAATGGTTGAAATTTTAAATGGAACAATTACCCTGGAAAGTGAACTAAATAAAGGGTCTTCGTTTAAAGTGACATTACCTCTTGAACAATCTGAATTTCCTGTACATGATATCAGTTCAAATGACATTAAACAACAGATTACTCTTGAGGAAAGAGTGCGATTAATGACTGATTTAGAAATTAACAAGCCGGTTAATTTAAAAGATAAGTATGAAATAAATGAAAATAAATCATCAATTTTAGTTGTTGAGGATAATAGTGATTTGCGTGATTTTTTAGTGGAGTCGTTGAGTGATAACTTTATAGTTAATGCGGCTGAAGATGGGGTGCAGGGATTAAAATTGGTGCAAAAGAATGATTTTGATTTGGTAGTTAGTGATGTTATGATGCCAAATATGAATGGAATAGAATTGTGTAAGATGTTAAAAAACGATCTGCAAACAAGTCATATTCCAGTGATACTATTAACTGCTAAAAATCAGGAAGAAGATTATGTTGAAGGATTAGAAAGTGGTGCTGATGATTTTATTACGAAGCCATTTAATTTAGCTGTATTGCAGGCTAAAATGAATAGTTTAATTGAAAATCGTAAAAAAATAATGAAACGATTTCAGCAAACTAATCCAGAAACAGAAGAACCTGAATTATCGTCCATCTCATCGCTCGATGAAGAATTTATGGGGAAAATAAACCAGGTTATAAGTGATTTTTATACTGATCCAACTTTTGATATTGATACATTTTCTTCAAAAATGTATGTGAGTAGAAGTTTACTGTATAAAAAGCTAAAAGCTTTAACGAATGTATCACCTAATGAGTACATTACAATTTATAGGTTGAAAAAATCCATATCCTTATTAAAAAGTAAAAAACATCAGGTGTCAGAAGTTGCTTTTATGGTTGGATTTAATGATCCTAAATATTTTAGCAGGGTATTTAAAAAATTCTATAATTGTTCTCCATCTTCCTATTTGGAGTAACTTATTAATGGGGGTATTTTTGTGTAAAAGGATGGGATATTGTGCAGGGAGTGGGATTATATTGGTGATTATCAATGGAATATGTTTTTGTAGATTTAATTATCTATCTATCCTCTTATTAAAAACTTTTGTCCCCATATAAAATAGTAACTCAGGTTATTTTTGTTTTAGTCGGTCAAGTGAAAAAAAGGTTTTAAAGCAAAAGTAATCTAAGATATGTTAATAGGTCGAACGAAAATACTTATACTGTTGGTTATTGGTTTTGTGGCGCAAATGTGTACTACTCCAACCAACAAAAAAAATAAAGATAATCCTTATGAGGATGATTATACTAAAATAGCCTCCTTAAAGAATAGGGATAAATGGAACGGTGCAAATGTTCATGATCCTTCATGTATTAAAGTTGGAGATACTTATTATTTATACTCAACCGATGCATATTATATTCCTCCTAATATGAATTTCAAAGATGATTCAACTGTTCATATAGGGTATATTCCATTCCGTAGTTCAAAAGATCTTGTTCATTGGAAATTTGAAGGATGGGTTTTTGATGATTTTCCAACTGAGGCTTTGGCTCATGTAAAGGAAACTAATAATGGAAAATCTCCAGATGGAATATGGGCTCCTTATATTCATCAAAAAGGTGATGAATATAGATTATACTATTCTCTTTCTTATTTTGGTTCCAATGGATCTTTTATTGGAATGGCAACTTCAAAATCGCCAAAGGGACCTTGGGATGATAAAGGTGTAGTTGTAAAAACAGATCATGATAGTGAAATGAATGCTATTGATCCTACAGTATTGTCTGATCCTAAAACAGGAAAAGAATGGATGATATATGGTTCTTATTTTGGTGGCTTATTTTGTATGGAGTTAGATCCTTCAACTGGTTTAGCTAAAACAAAAGGAGATCAGGGAACTGTTGTTGCCCGAAGGGCAAATGGAAAAACGCGGGTAATTGAAGCTCCTGAAATTGTTTATAATGAAGAGCAGGATATGTACTATTTATTTGTTTCCTATGATTCATTGTTTTCCTATTATAATGTGAGAGTAGGTCGATCCAAATCACCAACAGGTCCTTTTGAAGATTACTTCGGAAACGATTTGAGTGATACAACTAATAATTATCCGATACTTACTTATAGTTATATGTTTAAAAATCAACCGGGATGGGCAGGCAATGCGCATTGTGGAATTATTAAAGATGAAAGTAAGTATTTTGCAATTCATCAGGGTCGTTTAGCTCCAATTAATCTAATGTTACAACTTCAATGTCGTGAGATTAAATGGTTAAGTAATGGATGGCCTGTTTTTTCTCCAGAGAGATATAATGTAGTAGATGAAAAATCAAATTTTACAAATGTTGATGTAAAAGGAGATTGGGAGATTATTGAGTTGAAAGATTTACTTGAACTTTCTGATTTGGGAAAATTACAAATTCCCACAGGAGACTGGAAATATACTCCTAGAGCCTTTAATAATTCAATTGAGGTTAGGATTGATGAAAACGGACAAGTTTTAAAAGCTGAAGGAGTTCAACTTAATGATGCAACAGTAAAAGGGGATGTTATTCTCTTTACTGATGAAAATGGAGTAGAGATAGAATGTAAATTGTTTTCTGGTTGGGACTGGGAGAATAAAAATAAAACAATTTTGTTTTCAGGTATTTTACCTAATGGACATGGTTTTTGGGGTAAAAAGGTTGAAAAGCCTGCGATTTAACTTAGTGTTGTATTAAATTTCAGGTTTTTGACTTATTTGACATGCCTTTTTGATTGATTTCTTGATTTAGAAAATTGCTAGAGTAGTACTTTTGTTGTTGAAAACTATTAGTTGACAGAAAGACAAATAAACAAAGACAATGAAAAATAAAAGAATGGGATTAAAAGGTTTTGTTTTGATAATGCTGACATTTTTTATGTTTGGATGTTGTCAAAATACAACTGAGAAAAAGATTGAATACATAAATCCAATTGCACCGCAAAGAGCTGATCCATGGGTTTATAATGATAGTGGAGTATATTATTTTATAGCTACAGCTCCGGAATATGACAGAATAGAAATCAGAAAATCAAATACGATTAATGGTATTGGTATTACTGAACCTGTTGTGGTTTGGAATAAACATGAAGTAGGTGTTATGGGGGGTTATATTTGGGCACCCGAGCTGCATAAAATTGATGGTAAATGGTATATTTATTTTGCTGCAGGTGACGCTGAAAATGTTTGGCATATCCGCATGTATGTTTTATCTAATGATTCAGAAGATCCAACAACCGGTGAATGGGTTGAAGAGGGTAGGGTATTTACTCAAAAGGACTCTTTTTCTTTAGATGCAACCACCTTTGAAAACAAAGGAGAGCTTTATTATATATGGGCTCAAGGTGTAAGAGAAGGTGAAAATACATCATTGTTAATTTCAAAAATGGAATCTCCGACTAAACTTAAGGGAGAAGAGGTGATTATTTGTGATCCTAAATTAGAATGGGAACAAAGAGGATATAAAGTAAATGAAGGGCCAGCAGTACTAAAGAAAAATGGGAAGATATTTGTTACATATTCAGCTAGTGCAACAGATGCCAATTACTGTATTGGAATGTTATGGGCAGATGAGAATTCAGATTTATTAGATCCTAAATCGTGGCATAAATCAGATAAGCCAGTTTTTTTAACGAATAAAGAGGTAAGAAGGTTTGGTCCCGGACATAGTTGTTTTACTGTTGCTGAGGATGGTAAAACTGATGTATTAATATATCATGCTAGGGTTTATGAACAGATCAGAGGGAACTCATTATTTGATTTCAATAGACATACAAGAGCTCGTGCAATAAAATGGGATGAGAATGGATTTCCCGATTTTAGACAGAACGAAAAAGATTAATTCCAAATATTGCTATATTTGTTTAAGCGAGATCGTTATTGATCTCGCTTTTTTTATCTAAATGAATTTAAAAATGTGAAATGTTAGTGTATTCTGAAATTTCGGAATTCCCTGTACTTAAATCCTTCACTGACAAATTATGAATATCATCATTGCCGGTAAGACGAGCAATCGTTTTAAGTTCTTCAGTACTTATATTAAAGAAGTTTTCTATTCGCTTTGCAGATAAGTCAATGTTAATCCGTTTTCTTAATTCCGGATCTTGAGTTGCGATGCCAACAGGACATTTACCTGTATTGCATATTCTGTATTGTTGACAACCTCCTGAAATCATTGCAGCAGTAGCTATTGCAACAGCTGTTGCACCTAAGGCTATGGCTTTAGCAAAATCAGGAGAAACTCTGAGTCCGCCTGTTATTACAATGGCTATATCATTTCTTTGGTGATCAGTTAAGAATTTTTTTGCTCTGTATAAAGCAAAAAGAGTAGGGATAGAAGTGTTATCTTTAATATATTTAGGGGCAGATCCTGTAGCTCCTCCTCTTCCATCAATAGTTAAAAAATCAGGATTGGCATAAATAATTTCTTTTAGGTCCTGTTCTATATTGCCTGCAGCTATTTTAATTCCTATGGGTTTACCGTTAGATTTTTCTCTTAACCAATCAACCTTTTTCTTTAAGTCTTCTTTATTTTTTATATCCTTAAATGATGATGGACTATGAATGTCCTTACCTATTTCTTTCCTTCTAATCTTTGCTATTTCATCGGTAACCTTATCACTGGGTAGATGTCCTCCCATACCTGGTTTTGCCGACTGTCCTATTTTTATTTCAATAGCATCAACTTTCTTTAAATATTTATCGGTTACACTATATTCATTAGGAACGTATTCAAAAATATATTTGTACGAACTATTTAGTTCTTCCTCTAAGATGCCACCTTCGCCCGAGCAGATGCATGTTTTTGCAGCAGCACTACCTTTTGCCATTGCAATTTTAAATTCTTTTGAAATAGCACCAAATGACATATGACTTATATAAACCGGAGTATCTAGAATTAAAGGTGATTTTGAGTTTTTACCAATTATAGTTTTTGTAGATACCTTAACGTCTGGATTAAGTGGCGTTTTAAACAGTTGAGCGCCTTTTATTACAATGTCATCCCATGAAATGATAGGTTTTTTAGTTTTCATGGGTTCTGATATAGAATTCCCGGATATGGCCATTTTATGAATCTCACTTAAATGTTCCTCGTTTGGATCGGAGGATTTAGACCATTCTTTAAGATAAGTTTCTATATCTTCATTTGACGAAGTATCTATAGACTGTTCTTTAATGTCGATTTGTTCTCCATCTTTCAAGGCAAACATTGTTTTATCAACTCCGCACATAGGGCAACACCAATCCTCACCTAGTTCAGTCCAGTTTTCACCTTCAGATTCTTCATTATATTCATATCCGCAAGCTTGACATTTATATATGGCCATTTATTTTATTGGTTTAAGAGGTTAATTATAATATAATGTGTAATAATTTTCAAGATACAATATTTGGAGGAAAATCTATAGGATATAGAGTGTCATTAAAAGAAAGCTATTGACTTCTTGAATATCTCAAGGAAATAATTATTGTATTTGTAAGGGCCATTGATGCTCTACTTGTAGCTATATTATAGTTGTATATGTATGGCTGTGTAATGATCGAGTATTGTTATTGTTTAATTAAATTAATGAATAAT
This sequence comes from uncultured Saccharicrinis sp., assembly GCA_963665705.1. GTDB lineage: Bacteria > Bacteroidota > Bacteroidia > Bacteroidales > Marinilabiliaceae > Saccharicrinis. The sequence goes on along the minus strand of OY762448.1, from coordinate 4,837,625 downwards.
AAAATAAAGAGAATGAAGTCTGAAATTCGTAAAAATACTTAAATATATTGTGTGCGATATAATATTACACTACATTTATCCATTGTTATTTAATAAATGTCATGTCAGAAAAATTAAAACTAAATAATCAGGTATGTTTTCCTCTATATACACTTGCTAAGGAGGTGATTAATTTATATCGCCCCATATTGACTGAATTGGATTTAACCTACCCACAATATTTGGTTATGTTGGTGTTATGGGAGGAAGGTGCACAAAAAGTATCAGATATTGGGTGTCTGTTAAAGTTAGAAACAGGAACATTAACGCCTTTGCTGAAAAGGATGGAGCAAAAGAATATGATTAAACGTAGAAGAGATGTTGAAGATGAAAGGGTTGTTAAAATAAGTTTGACTGATAATGGAATAGAACTGAAAAAGAAGGCAGAATGTGTTCCAGTTCAAATCATACAATCATTAAATATTTCACCAGATAAGGTACAAGCTTTTAAGGAAGTTGCAGAAGAAATACTAAATCATATCAATTCAAGCAGAACAACTGCATAAGTACAATGAATTGTTAGTGTGAAAATAGAGTTATTAATTAGATATTAACTAATAAATTGTTATAGATATTATGTCATTAATCGAAAATCTTAATTGGAGACATGCGGTAAAAGCATTTGATCCAACTAAAAAAGTTAGCGAAGAAAATATTGAGAAGATTATTGAAGCTGCAAGGTTAGCTCCAACTTCATCAGGCTTGCAGCAATTTAGAGTTTTATTGGTTTCAAATCAGGAAATTAAACAGAAACTTGTGGCAGGGGCATTGAATCCGGAAAGTATGAAAGATTGTTCTCATATCTTAGTTTTTGCTGCATGGGATACTTATACGGCGGACCGAATTGATAAAATTTATGATTTTACCACTGATGAAAGAGGATTGCCCAGAGGTAGATTTAGCGGTTATACGGATAAGTTAAAGGAGATTTATCTAAATCTTCCTGATGAGGTTAACTTTGCGCATGCAGCAAGACAAACCTATATTGCATTAGCCTTAGCTTTGGCACAAGCGGCAGAATTGAAAGTGGATACTTGTCCGGCTGAAGGTTTTGATAATAAAGTTGTTGATGATGTTTTAGGTCTTCCTGATATGGGCTTAAAAAGTGTATCCTTGATTTATATCGGATATTCTGATGAGGAAAAGGATTGGGTTAAATCAATGAAAAAGGTAAGGATACCAAGAGATGAATTTGTTATTGAATTGAAATAATTTGAATAGTTGTTATCAGATTAATATAAAATCTTCGATAGTAAAATTTATACAAAGTGTATGGTGCAATAGTGTATCATGCACTTTTTTATTTTGTAATTATGATTCAATGCAATCCTATTTTTGTAATCTAAATTTATCGTGTGGTTGTATTAATTAATACAAATAAAAAAAGCTTGAAATCTTAAGATTTCAAGCTTTTTTTGTTGTCCCACCAGGGCTCGAACCTGGACTCTTCTGGACCAAAACCAGACGTGTTGCCAATTACACCATGGGACAATCCTCGTATCTTTCTTTTTGAAAGCGATGCAAAAGTACAGCATTTTTATTTTCTGGCAAATTTTTTTTGAAGTTTTTTTCTTAAAAAATATCGCTATCGGGGTGTTTTGTTATTTAAGTTTAAGATTTTCAATAAAATAAATGAATGAAATTTTTTAAAAAAAATAAGAAAATATAGAGCTGTATGAGTTGAACTAAAAATATGGTCTGATATTTCATTCATAATTATTAAAAATAATACCAATACGAAGTTAAAATAGGGTTAAAATAAAAACTATCCTTAAGCATTAAAAAAGTGTTTAATAAAAATTACTTATTTTTGGCATCGTGGAAAAAACAGGGTTTACGCAAATAAGTATACAAACCTCATATAAACAGAGAATTATATTATAATATCATGAGAAATAATTATAAACTACTCAATAATGTATTTGGATGGTTGTCATTTTTTATCGCCGCGGTAACATATACAATGACCATTGAACCTACCGCAAGCTTCTGGGACTGTGGCGAATTTATTTCAACCGCATATAAATTATTGGTAGGACACCCTCCTGGTGCTCCTTTTTTCATGATTATAGGTCGATTCTTTTCTTTATTTGCACCAGATGGTGGATCTGTGGCAGTAATGATTAATATAATGAGTGCATTATCCAGTGCGTTTACGATTCTGTTTTTATTTTGGACAATCACTCATTTAGCTCGTAAGATATTTGTTGATGAAAACGCTGAAGAATGGAAATCATGGGCTGTAATAGGAGCAGGATTAGTAGGATCTTTAGCATATACTTTTTCTGATACCTTTTGGTTCTCTGCTGTTGAAGGCGAAGTGTATGCGATGTCATCATTATTTACCGCAATGGTTTTTTGGGCCATTTTAAAATGGGAAAATGTTGCAGATGAACCATATGCTAACAGGTGGTTAATACTTATCGCCTATTTAATGGGACTGTCAATAGGAGTTCACTTGCTTAACTTGTTGGCAATTCCTGCTATTGTATTAGTATATTATTTCAAGAAATTTGAAGTAAATCGAAATGGACTAATTGCTGCTTTAGGTATTTCTGCAGTAATATTGCTAGGCATTTTATATGGTATCATTCCATATATAGTGAAAATAGCAAGTTGGTTCGAATTATTATTTGTGAATGACTTTGGAATGCCATTTAATACTGGTGTAGCAGTGTATTTTATACTATTATTTGCAGGGATAATTTTTGGAATTTGGTATACACACAAACATCAAAAAGTTATTTTAAATACAATTCTTTTAGGAGTTACGGTTATATTAATTGGTTATTCTTCTTTTGCAATGATCGTAATACGTTCGTCAGCAAATCCAACAATGGATCAAAACTCACCTGAAGATGTATTTTCAATGATGAGTTATTTGAATAGGGAGCAATATGGTGACCGTCCATTATTTTATGGTGAATATTATAATTCAGAAATAGATTTTAAAGCTTCGCAAGAAAAGGAGGGAGATCCTGTTCGTATTAAAAAGGATGGAAAATATAAAACAGTTGACCATAAACCTGAATATGTATTTAATGATAAAACATTAACTGTTTTTCCAAGAATGTATAGTCGCGAATCACGACATATAGAACAATACAAGAGTTGGGCTGGTTTTTCAAAAGGAAAAAAGGTTCAGGTAGTTGATCAGGAAAGCGGAGATAATAAAACGGTTACCTTACCTACTTTTGGTGATAATTTAGCGTTTTTTATCAATTATCAGGTAAGTTATATGTACTTCAGGTATTTCATGTGGAATTTTGCCGGGAGACAAAATGATATACAAGGTAATGGAGAAGTAACTAAAGGTAATTGGATTTGTGGTATTCCTTTTATTGATAATGCTAGGTTAGGAGATCAATCAAAATTACCAGATACATATAAAAATAATAAAGGGAGAAATAAATTATACTTCCTTCCTCTTTTGCTAGGTTTACTTGGATTGTTATTTCAATATCAGGCAGGTAAAAAAGGAAAAGAAGGATTTTGGATAGTAATGTTATTATTCTTTTTAACAGGATTGGCTATTGTATTATATCTAAACCAAACACCATTGCAACCACGTGAACGAGATTATGCTTATGCAGGGTCGTTTTATGCATTTGCTATTTGGATTGGATTAGGTGTGCTGGCTGTTGTAGATGTGTTAAATCGAATTATGTCAGGTAAAGCTGCAGCAATTAGTGCTACGGCAATTTGTCTGCTGTGTGTTCCAGTTCTTATGTTATCGCAAAATTGGGATGATCATAACCGTTCTCACCGTAATGTGGCTCGCGATTTAGCATTTAATTATCTGGATACCTGTGATAAAGATGCAGTAATATTTACAAATGGAGATAATGATACTTTCCCATTATGGTATGCACAAGAAGTTGAAGGTTATAGATTAGATGTGAGGGTTTGTAATTTAAGTTACTTACAAACAGATTGGTATATAGATCAAATGAAGCGTAAGGCTTATGATTCTGATCCATTGCCATTCTCGCTTGAACATGATCAATATGTTACTGGAACAAGAGATGTGGCTCATGTTGTGGAGTTAATTGATGATCGAGTAGATTTAAAAGAGGCAATTAACTTTTTGGGTAGCGATAATCCAAAAACAAAACAAATTCCAGGATATCAGGGTAGATACGAATTTTTACCTGCAAAAAGATTTAAAGTGCCTGTTGATAGTTTGAAGATGATTCAAACAGGTGTTGTTAGTGAAGATGCTGCAGATCTAATCGTGCCTCAGGTTAATATTGATATTAACAAACCAAGGGTGTTGAAAAATGAAATTATGATTCTGGATTTGTTGGCTAATAATGATTGGAATCGACCAATTTATTTTGCAGTCACAGTAGGACGTGATAATTATGCAAGTCTGGATGATTATTTCCAGTTAGAAGGATTTGCCTACAAAGTGGTTCCTATCAGAACTAAAAATAATGATGGACAAATTGGTAGAGTAGATACTGAAAAAATGTATGATAAGTTCATGCATACATTCCGTTGGGGTGGTTTTGATGATCCTAGAGTTTATTTAGATGAGAATCATCAACGTATGGCTATGAATATCCGCAATAATATGTCCCGTTTAGCTTCCTCTCTTATTGATGAAGGAAAAATGGATAAAGCTGTAGATATTTTAGATATGGCATTGACGAAACTTCCAGTTAATAAAGTACCACATAATTATTTCTCAATATTTATCGCAGAGGGATATTATAAAGCTGGTCAGAGAGCGAAAGCTGAAGAAATTTTGAAACAATTTGGAGAGCAAACATTCCAGGATATGAGGTTTTATTCCTCTTTGTCAGCTCCAAAATTAAATACAGTAAGTAGTGATGCCAATAATAGTAGTTTGCTTTATGGCGAAATCGTTAAGATGGCATCTCAATATAATAGTGAGAAGTTAAGAGAAGAATTAAATCTAAAATTAACAGAATTGCCTATTGGAAGTTTGTCTGAAAATATAATGAGTATTTTCCTTGCTGAGGGTTATTATTTAAAAGGTGAAAATCAAATTGCTGATCAGTTAATTGAAGGAATGTATCAATCAGCTAATCAAATAATATCTTACTACAATCAGATTCCAGCTCAACAAAAAGGTGATTTTGATTATCAATATCGTCAAGGTTTAATTTATATGATGGAAATTCAAAAAATATTGGATAAGTTTAATCGTGAAGAATTGTCTTCTAAATTAAATGGAGAATCTAATAGTGCTGAGATGAAATTTTTATCTAAATAATCTGACGTTTGAAATGGAATGTTGGTTGAATATTAAATAGAGGTAAGGATATTATGGGAATAATGATACAACCATCTTTCCTTTTGTCAGGAATTATCAGAGGGGCTACATGGTCTGAAAAAACAGATCAAAATGAAGTTTTTGTTACGTTTGATGATGGACCAATACCTGAGGTTACACCTTGGGTATTAGACGAGGCTGATAAATGGAATGCTAAACTTACATTCTTTTGCGTTGGCGAAAATGTGTATAAGCATCCGGATATTTATGAGGAGGTTTTAAGGAGGGGACATGCAGTTGGAAACCATACTTATAATCATATGAAAGCATGGTCCTATAATAAGAAAGAGTATTTTAAAAATATTGAAAAAGCATCGGAATATATCGATACTAAATTATTTAGGCCCCCACATGGTATGTTGTATCCATCATACATTAAGCTTTTAAAAGAAACGTTTGATAAGGTTGTAATGTGGAGCATTTTAAGTCGTGATTACAATAGAAAACTGAGTGGAAAATCCGTTTATAAAAATGTAGAAAGATATGTTAAGGCAGGCTCCATAATTGTTTTCCATGATTCACTTAAGGCTGAGAAAAATATGAAATATGCTTTTCCTAAAACGCTTGAGCTGATTTATAATAAAGGATTTAAGGCAAACTGTATAAAATAAAAATAAATTAATAAGATAATGGCCTTATTTTGATGGTTAATTAAACGGAAGACTTTAAATTTGGAGTTTTATTGTGCAGTTAATTAAATCAATATAGTTAAAATCTTATTCGCTAATTTAATAGCATACGTATGAAGGTATTATTATTAGGGTCAGGTGGTAGAGAGCATGCCATGGCCTGGAAATTGAAACAAAGTCCAAAACTAACAAAATTAATTATTGCTCCGGGAAATGCAGGAACAGCAGAGTTAGGAACAAATGTTGATATCAATCCTAATGATTTTGAGGCTGTAAAAAAGGTGGCCTTGGATAATCAAATAGATATGTTGGTGGTTGGCCCGGAAGAGCCTTTGGTACGTGGAGTTAAAGATTTTTTCTTGAATGATCCTGAATTAGCAAGTATTCCGGTAATTGGCCCTGGTAAAAGAGGTGCTCGACTGGAAGGTAGTAAAGATTTTGCTAAAGATTTTATGGCTTCATATGGAATACCAACTGCTAAATATAAAACGGTTACGCCTGAAAATCTTGAGGAAGGATTGGTATTTCTTGATGAAATGAAAGCACCATATGTTTTAAAGGCTGATGGATTAGCTGCAGGTAAAGGAGTTTTAATTATTGATGATATTGCAGAAGCCAAAGCTGAGTTAAGCTCTATGTTGGATGGTAAATTTGGAGATGCTAGTAAAAAGGTAGTCATTGAAGAATTCTTAAGTGGTATAGAATTATCTGTATTTGTATTAACAGATGGTTCAGCATATGTAGTTTTACCTGAGGCTAAGGATTATAAAAGAATTGGTGAGGGAGACACTGGATTAAATACCGGAGGTATGGGCGCTGTTAGTCCGGTTCCTTTTGCAGATGACGAGTTTATGAAGAAAGTTCATAAAAAGATAATTTTTCCTACAGTACAAGGTTTGCAGGCAGAAGAGATTCCTTATAAGGGATTTATTTTCATAGGTTTAATAAAGGTTGGGGACGAGCCATACGTGATTGAGTATAATGTGCGAATGGGAGATCCTGAAACAGAAGTGGTAATGCCTCGTATTAAAAGTGATTTATTAGAGCTTTTTGAAGCTACAGCTTCAAAAACATTGAAAAATCATACTATTGAAATTGATGAACAAACAGTTACTACCGTTATGATGGTTGCAGGTGGATATCCTGAGGCTTATGAAAAGGGAAAGGAGATGACTGGTTTCGATCAGGTAAAAGATGGTATTGCTTTTCATGCAGGAACAAAATTGCAAGAAGGAAAAGTTGTTACTAATGGAGGACGAGTAATAGCATTAAGTTCACTTGGAACTAATTTTAAAGAAGCCTTAGAAAAGTCATATAAAAATGCAGAAGTAATTAATTTTGAAGATAAATATTACAGAAAAGATATTGGCTTTGATTTATGATTTTAAAGCAAATTCATAACAATAAAATAGGAGCATATGCATTTATGCTCCTTGTTTTAATTGTGCTCTGGGTAATACCTGCATTAAAAAATAATGTAGCACCAATTGAAATTAGCTATAAAATGCCATTGTGGAATATTTTATTGCCATTGGTAAAAACGAATTGGTCATCATTATTACTTAGTTTCTTATGTGCTTTATTTGCTGTATTAGGCATCTCGCGCTTTAATACCAGGTATAGTTTTCTGTCATCTCAATCGGCCTTACCAGGCTTTATTTTTGTACTGCTTTCCGGAAGTATTTCTTCCATGCAACTTCTTAACCCGGTTTGGTTATCGGTTATTTTTATCATTCTTAGTTTTGGCTACTTATATGAAGCTTATAACTACAGAAAAACAATGAAAGAATGCTTTCTGGCCTCCTTTTGGATAGCTGTGGGAAGTTTATTTTCATTTAAGATAGTCCTGTTATTTCCATTGGTATTAATTACAATGGTAATATTAAGGGTGATGTCATTTAAATCGTTATTAGCTTCAATTATTGGTTTTATTTTACCGTGGTTATTTGTTCTTGGTTATGAGCTGGCTGTTGGATCTGTTGAAGAGTTTCTGATGTATATTGAACCATCTCAGGAAAAATTGATGTGTTCATATCATTATTCTTCTGGCTCTTTAATCTATTTTGGTTTACTGATTTTATTATTATTGATTTCTATTGTTAAGACAGTAAGTGAGTTAGGTAAGAAGAAAATATTTACCAGAAAACAATATGGAACAATTATCTTAGGTGCTTTATACATTGTATTTCTTATAGCAGGTACTGCAGGTTGTTTAGAGTTTATGCCAGTTTTATCCATTTTTGTCTCTATATTATTAGCTCATCTTTTAAGTAGTCTTAATTCTTGGATTTGGCAAAATATATTCTTCTTTAGTATAGTTGCCTTAAGTATCATTGGACAACTATTTCTGTAAAATGAATTCTGATAAACCTACATTGGCAATCTATGCTATTCAGGATAGATTAGATAGTGAAACTCCTTATTTTGTGCATGATCATGCTATTACATTAATGGATAAAGGTAAGGTTATAAAACATCTTACTTTTGAACGTAAAAGCAGAAATAAGCACGACAATAAATTAAATGAAAATTTATATCAGGTTTTAAAAGAGGAACGCCTTCTTTCTCCAGATGATTTTGATTTGGTATTTCCTGATAATGTAGTAGGTCGAGCTATGATATCTTCATGCGGTAAATTACGTTATGAAGGACCTTTAAATGATAAATTATTATCCGATATAGAGTCAGGAAGATGTTGGTGGCTGGACCATGAAAGACAAGGATGCTCTATTAATCATGAATTAGCTCACATAGGTAGTTGCCTTCCATTTTATGGTGAGTTTAAAGAGAACAGTTTATTAATCCATTTTGATGGAGGAGGTAGTTTATCTAATTTTTCTGCGTGGCAATATAAAAATGGACTATTAATTAATCTGGAATTTCATTGGAAATACAAGTATTTGTCTTCCTTTTTTAATGCCAATGCTTTAGTGTTTGGAATAATAGGAGCTAAATATCATCAACAAAACTCTGTTCCTGGAAAAATGATGGGATTGGCTTCTTATGGAAAGTATTCTCTTGCCATTGAAGAATGGTTAGTAAGTAATAATTACTTCTCAGATATATGGGGTAAAAAAGGAAAGTTTTATGCTAAGGCAAAAGAAGCCTTTGGTTGGAAAGCTAATGTCCTTGATACTCAGGATCCATTTTTGCATGATATAGTCGCTACTCTACAGCAAATTTTTATTCGTGAATTATTAAATATTTTAAAACAGCTTCAAAATAGGGTTGAGGCAGATTATTTATATTATTCAGGAGGTTCTGCATTAAATATAGTGGCTAACTCAGCAATCCTAAAATCAGGATTATTTAATGATGTATTTATTCCACCATGTACTGAAGATAGTGGATTGTCTCTTGGTGCTGCAGCTTTTGTAGAATGGAAAAAACATGGTAAGGTAGCCTTACATTCATCCTATTTAAATAATTGGCAGATTGAAGATTATCATCAGGTTTCGATAAGTAATATAAATGAAATTGCAACAGCTATATCTCAGGAGAAAGTGATAGGAATTTGTAATGGATTTGGTGAAATTGGTCCAAGAGCATTAGGCAATAGAAGCATTATAGCATTAGCTAATAATAAAAATTTAGCAACTAAAATAAGTATGCATCATAAAGGAAGAGAGTGGTATCGCCCGGTTGCACCATTAATGCTTGAGTCTAATGCTAAATATTTTACAGGAGAAAAAACTATTCATCATCTCAGTGATTTTATGTTACTTGATTTTGAAATTTTAGAAGATAAGAGGGCTGAAATTGAAGGAGTTGTTCATATTGATGGAACTGCTAGAATTCAAACAATCCGTAATGCAGAGCAAAACGAATTTATGTTTGGGTTATTAACGCTCCTGAATGATAAATATGGTATTAAGGCCTTAGTTAATACATCTTTTAATAAACGGGGAGAGCCTATTGTTCATACACCTGAAGATGCTATAAAATCTGCTGAAAAAATGAATTTAGACGCAGTGGTAATTAATGGAAAACTGATGGTTTTATAGTGTAAATACCTTCCAGTTTTTATCTAATTTATATTTTACTCTTTTTGTAGGAAATGCAAGTTTAATGGCAAAGTGAACACTGAGTCCTAATCCGGTTGAATAAATTAACTTTTCTGTTGTATTAATATCTTTCATATCGCTAAAAAGATAATATGAACCTAGTGTGGCTGCAGTTGTTAATGCTACCTTTAAAAACTGAAAACCAACACTTATTTTTCTTACCCCGGTGATGTCCTTTAATTTTATTTCTCGTTTTTCAATGGGAGCTCCAAATAATCTTGCTTTCCCCAGAATAACAGAACTATCATTAAGACCTATCATATAATTCATTGTTAATTCCTTCTGATTTAGATAGCCATTGTATTCAAGAAGAACTTGACCTACCGGTTGAATTTGTACCGCTTTTTTTTCAGTTTCATTTAAAAATACAAGAATCTTATTTTGGGCATGAAGATTATTTAAACCAAGCAGAAGTATAATGAAAAACAGGTAACGCATAAAACTTTTGTTTACCACAAAGAAAGTGAAATGAAAGAAATAAAAAAAGCCAATCAAAGATTGGCTTTTTTTATTTTATATTGTGATTTTGAGTAGAAATATTTTCTCAGTGAGAATTTATTCGGCAATAACCACAAAATAGTTTTTCTTTCCTTTTTGAAACAGTAAGTATTTGTCATTTAGTAAGTAATCTTCTTTGATTAACAAATCCTGGGCAGTTATTTTTTCTTTGTTTAAGCTAACTCCACCACCTTTAATAGTTTTACGAGCTTCTCCTTTTGAAGGGAATATTTGTGATTGAACAGCCATTAATTCCAAAATATCAATACCTTCTTGTAAATCGTTTTTAGAGATATTAAAGGTAGGAACGCCTTCAAAAACTGATAAAAATGTGTCTTCATCAATTTTTTTCAAAGCATCCATCGTTGATTTTCCAAAAAGAATTTGACTGGCTTCAACAGCTGTTTCAAAAGCTTCTTTTCCATGAATCATAACAGTAACTTCTTCTGCTAATTTCTTTTGAAGCACTCTTGCATGTGGAGCTTCAGCATGTTCTTTAATAAGATTATCAATTTCTTCCTGAGAAAGAAGTGTGAAAATTTTAATATACTTTTCAGCATCACTATCTGAAGTGTTTAACCAGAATTGGTAAAACTTATAAGGGCTTGTTCTTTTCGGATCTAACCAAATATTCCCGGATTCTGTTTTACCAAATTTTCCACCATCAGCTTTTGTAATAAGTGGACAGGTCATTGCAAATGCTTCTCCACTTAATTTACGACGAATAAGTTCTGTTCCAGTTGTAATGTTACCCCATTGGTCAGATCCTCCCATTTGCAACTTGCAATTGTGATTTTTATACAGATGATAAAAGTCTGTACCCTGTACCAATTGATAAGTAAATTCTGTAAATGATAGTCCTGAATTTCCATCACCACTAATTCTTTTCTTAACAGAATCTTTGGCCATCATGTAATTTACAGTAAGATGCTTTCCAATATCTCTGATAAATTCCAAAAATGAAAACTCTTTCATCCAATCGTAATTATTTACCATTAGAGCTTCATTTTCAGCACCACTATTAAAATCCAGGAAACGACTAAGTTGAGCTTTTAAGCAATCCTGATTATGACGAAGTGTTGTTTCATCTAAAAGATTTCTTTCTGCAGATTTTCCAGATGGATCTCCAATCATACCAGTTGCACCTCCAACCAATACAATAGGACGGTGACCTGCAACTTGTAAATGTTTTAACATCATAACAGAAACCAGGTGACCTATATGTAAAGAATCTGCTGTTGGATCAATTCCAACATAAGCAGTAGTCATTTCTTTTTTTAATTGTTCTTCCGTTCCGGGCATCATATCGTGAATCATGCCACGCCATTTCAATTCCTCAACAAAATTCATGGTTATATTTTTACTTTTGATTTTCTAATTTTATGCGTCGCCAAAGATAATAGAAAAGATTGTGAATTAATGAGATTATATACTTACTTCCATAACTTCCTGTACCTTGTCTTTTGCTGCGTCTTTATCAAAGTTTAGATATGGAAATACGCTCGGAGCAAATTCAGTTAAAGGTTCATACAAAATGGAGCTGTTTTTAGTGTCTTCCGGAATGAGATTAAATGTTTTATCAAAAGAGGCAAAAACAGCCATGATAACACTTAAGATAAAAGTGTATTTTAAAAAAGAAAATGCAGCTCCAAATATTCTATTTACAACACCCAGAGATACTGCAGCAATCAATTTATCAACAGCCTTGGCAATAAGATGTACGGCAATAACAATTCCGGCAAAAGTAATCAGGAAAGCTATAATGCCAATATAGTTACTGGATATATATTGCATTAACCATCCTTCTGTTAAATCAGAAAATTTAATGGCTCCTAAGATTCCTAATACAAGAGCTGCAAGAGCTGCTAATTCTATTATTAAGCCATTTCTAAAACCTCTTAAAATGGCAATAATTAAAAGTATGCCAACTATTATGTCAAAATAATTCATTCTCAAATAAAATTTATGCTAAAATAACCAAAATTAAATAGTTGATTGATTTTCATATAAGAAAATAATATAAGGATTATTGCGTTATTTCGGGTTGAAGAGAGAACATTTCTTTAAAGAAAATCTTTATATTTAAAGTCTTAAATTTTGTCCTATGCCTATTCTTAATTCAATAATATCATTAGTAAATATACGACGCTTATCACAAATTAGTCACTTTAAGGAGCATCCTGAAGATGTTCAAAAAGAACAGCTTTTTGAGCTCATTAAAAAGTCAAAGGATACACATCATGGTAAGCATTATGATTTTTCGTCTATAAAAACAATAAAGGATTTTCAGGATCGGGTACCTGTTCAAAAATATGAACAGATGGAAGTTGTGATTGATAAAATTCGTCATGGTGAAAGAAATGAATTATGGCCTGGTGAAATTAAGTGGTTTGCAAAATCATCAGGAACAACATCATCTAAAAGTAAATTTATTCCTGTTTCGAAAGAATCGCTTGAAGATTGTCATTTTAGAGGTGGTAAAGATGTGTTGGCTATTTATAATGACTTATATCCTGAAAATGATCTATTTAGTGGAAAGGGTTTGACGCTTGGTGGCAGTCAGAAACTTAGTGAATATAGTAAGGAGTCATTTTATGGTGATCTATCTGCTATATTGATTGGAAATCTTCCTTTTTGGGTAAATTTTATCAGAACACCAGATCAAAGTATTGCCTTGATGGATAAGTGGGAGGAGAAACTGGAGAAAATGACAGAAGCAACGATTAATGAAAATGTTACGTCATTATCTGGAGTGCCTTCGTGGTTTTTGGTTTTAATTAAGCATATGTTAAAAACAAAAGGGACAAATAACTTATTGGATATTTGGCCTAATCTTGAATTGTTTATTCATGGCGGGATCAACTTTGAACCTTACAGAGATCAGTACAAAAAAATTATCCCTTCAGATAAAATGCATTATATGGAAACCTATAATGCTTCAGAAGGATTTTTTGCCATACAAGATGATCCGGCTGATTCATCGATGTTATTAATGCTGGATTATGGAATTTTTTATGAATTTGTTCCTATTAGTGAGTATGGAAAAGAATATCCGGTGGCATTAACTTTAGATCAGGTAGAGTTAGAAACTAACTATGCTATGATTATTTCAACAAATGGTGGTTTGTGGCGATATGTTGTTGGTGACACCATTAAATTTACATCTAAATATCCTTTTAAGATTAAAATTACCGGAAGAACTAAGCATTTTATTAATGCATTTGGAGAAGAGGTTATTGTTGACAACTCCAATAAAGCAATAAATTATGCCTGTGAACAAACAGGTGCTGTAATTAAAGAATATACTGCAGCTCCAATGTATATGAGTACAGAAGTGCAGGGAAGGCATCAGTGGATTATTGAGTTTGAGAAGGAGCCTGAGGATTTAAATAAGTTTACTTTTCATTTAGATAAAGAGCTTCAGAATATAAACTCTGATTATGAAGCGAAAAGGTATAAAGATATTACGCTTGCTGCACCTAAAATTGAAATAGCCAGAAAAAATCTATTTTTCGATTGGCTTAAAAAGCATAATAAATTAGGAGGACAAAATAAAGTACCTAGACTTTCGAATAATAGAGAGTTAATGGAAGAGTTGTTAATCATTAATCAAAAAAGTTAGATTATTGGTGGACGTTTTTATACTTTTGAGTCGAATTTACTAATATAATTTCTGATAACATGCATATAGCAATCGCCGGTAATATTGGATCCGGTAAAACAACTTTAACTACCCTATTAGCAAATCATTACGGATGGGATTCGCATTACGAAGAGGTGGATGATAATCCTTATCTGGCAGATTTCTACGAAGATATGCAAAGATGGGCTTTTAATCTTCAGGTGTTTTTCTTGAATAGCCGTTTTTCGCAGGTTAATGAAATTCGTAAAATGGGGAAAACTGTTATTCAGGATAGAACTATTTATGAAGATGCTTATATTTTTGCTCCTAACTTGTATGATATGGGATTAATGAGTAAAAGAGATTTTGATAATTATGCTTCTTTGTTTGAGTTGATGAGTAGCTTGGTTCAGGCGCCTGATTTGTTAATTTATCTGCGAGCTTCAGTTCCTAAATTAGTAGAACAAATACAAAATAGGGGGCGTGAGTATGAAAATAATATTCGTTTGGATTACCTTAAGAGATTAAATGAAAGATATGAAGCATGGGTTGAGCAGTATGATAAAGGTAAATTGCTAATCATTAACGTAGACGAATATAATTTTATTAAAAACAAGTCTGACTTAAGTACAATAATAGATAGAGTGGATACTCATGTAAATGGTTTATTTTAAATCAGTTTACTTAAAAAATAATTTAGCAGAAAGCCCCCAGTGATTTTGTTTTCCATGGGGGTTTACTGTTATATCCTCTTCTGGAATATATTCGGCTTCAATGTCAGGGATTAAAGAGAATCGGATTCCCACCTGTAAATAGTTTGCACTGGACAACTCAATTAAACAGCCGCACTCTAAACCATATCCTGCATGCAATGTGTTTGTTGTTATAGATACAGATTCGTTTGTAGAATATGAAGAATCAAAATCCCGAAAATTCCTTAAATAATATAATCCAAATACAGCACCTAAATAGGGTTTTATATCTTGATCTGAAAAATAATAGTTTCCCTGAGCGCTTAAGTTTAGCATTTGGTAATTAACATTGATATCACCGTATCGTTGCTGATTCCATGTTTTTTTATTTTTGGGAAAATAAGAATATGCAAGTTCTGATAATAATGAAAGACGTGGATTAAACAACCATAATGTACCGAAGTTTATATTTACACCAGGATTAGCTACAGTCGCAAATCCAAAGTCACTTTGTGTATTGGTATTCGTTGATGAAATTTTTCCAAAGCCATTATCAGGAACTACTACACCAACACCACCTCCCCACATTAACTTTTCCTGGGAAGAACAAATTTTAGGTAAAAAAAATAATACAGCTATTAATATGAGTAACTTAATGTTTATCATTATAAGAACAATTCTATAATATCAGTGCGAATATAATGAATATTACAAAATCAAAATTAAACAAATTGGCACAAAATATTTGCAGATAGGTTTCTTTTATCTATATTTGCATCCGCAAAAATGTTAGTGATAACATTTGCCCAGATGGCGGAATTGGTAGACGCGCTGGTCTCAAACACCAGTGGGGCAACCCGTGCCGGTTCGATCCCGGCTCTGGGTACTTTAAACCTCTTGATTAATTGATAATCAAGAGGTTTTGTTTTTTATAGGTGCCAATAGGGGGCAAACATTTCTTAATTTCCTTCTCTTTGACTTATTAAATCTGCGATTTGACGGGTTGTTTTAAAACTTTAAATTTGTGTAAAAATGCAAATTTGGCTCACCTAATGAACTATTAAGAAATTGGTTGTAAACAATTTGAAAATTATCTTCAATTGAAAAAAGTGAAAGATGTGCTTGAAATTCTGGAATACTTTGTAATTATATCACTATCTATAAAAAAAGTAAACCCCGATTTTTGGCAAAAGTGCCTGTTTTCAGGGTTTTGTTATTTCTTTAAAATAGTAATAATTAACTACATATCAATGAGATATATTATGTAAGAATATACCTACTTAATGGTAATAGAAAACTTAATAAAACAACTAAAGCTGTAAAAATTCTATCTGGTACTATTCAAAAAAGAGCCTTGACCTGGTATCTTAGGATAAAAATTTATTTCTGTATAATTTTACTGATCGCAATTTCAACTGCACTTTCAGCATGGATTCTTGTTGTATCATAAATAGGCATTATTACATCTTTTTCTTTAATTAGTAAGGGTATTTCAGTACACCCTAATACTACGCCTTTGGCTCCATTTTGTATTGATTTATTTATAATATTCTGATACATCTTTTGTGATTCTATATGTATTATTCCATGAACTAGTTCTTCATATATAACTCTATGAACTGTCATTCTATCTTTCTCATTAGGAATAATTATGTCAATCCCGAACTCATTTGTTAAAATATTTTTAAAAAAATCACTTTCCATTGTAAATTTTGTACCCAAAAGCAGAACCTTGTCAACATTATCTTCTTTAATCATTTTCCCTGTTGCTGATGCAATATGTAAAAAAGGAATATTTACATTCTTAATAATCTTATCACTACACAAATGCATTGTATTAGTGCATAACACGATAAAATCAGCACTGGCTCTTTCCAAGTTTTTTGCTGCTTTAACCATTAACATATTTAAAGAATCCCAATCGCCGGCATGTTGTAATTTTTCTATTTCTGCAAAATCAACAGATTCCATTATACATGAACAAGAATGAAAACCACCTAGAATTTCATTTACTTTTTCATTAATAATTTTGTAATATATAAGAGATGATTCCCAGCTCATCCCTCCAATTAATCCTATCTTTTTCATTTGTTAATATTTTGTTTTGTATGATTACATCAATTCAATAATAAAGCCAGTATCCTTTAAGTTGACCAATGGAGTTATATTCTAAAGCTGGAAATGGTAATTTTACAAACGTCATCTCTTTAAATAATACTTGCAAAAATTTTATTTTGTCTTTATACCATACATTATTCAAAACCAAATTGGAAGTTGTATAATAAGCGCCTAAAAAACCTATTGTTTTATCATTGAATTCCAATGTCTTACTCCATCTTATCCATTAATACAGCTATTGAACTCCTGCATTCCCTCTAAAATATTTGCGTGATGTTGGGATTTATTTTGTTTTAAATAGATTCTTATCGACCTCCATAAAATTCCTTATTTGTTGATAATTCCAATTACAATAATCATCATTGTTTGAATTAACAATAATAATTTTTGCTGCATTTGCATTCTCAGCTGCAATTATACCAGAAATAGAATCTTCAAAAACAAGGGTTTCATCTCTCTTTAATCCCATTGTATTCATAGCTTTTTGAAAAATCTGGGGATCGGGCTTACTCTTAATATTACCATCATTATATATCACTTTTGACCTTTTAAAAAACGAACTCAGTTCTAAGTGTTCGAAATAAAAATTGACGTTATTGAGTTCTGAAGCTGTTGCAATGTAAGCATTCGGCCTACTACATCACGTAAGTATATTAATTAAAACGAGACATTCCTATTGTCTATGGAATTTATGGACAATTCCCGGTATTCTATGAATTCTTCCAATTATGGGGTAAAAGGTCAGCTAAATCTAAGGAGTAGTCATTATTGTATTCAGGTATCTTTGTAAGTACATCCGTCAACCATTCTCTTGGATTTACATCTGCAGCTTTGCAGCAACCCAGCAAAGAGTATATGACAGCTGCATTTTCGGCTGCATCATGATTGCCGCAGAACAAATAGTTTTTACGACCTAATGCCAGAGGTCTGATAGCATTTTCAGCCAGATTATTATCTATTTTATAACGACCATCAAGATGATAGCGTGACAAACGGTGGAAAATTGAGTAAGTATACGATAAGGCTCTACCCATTCTGCCTTTGGGCAATACTTTAGGATAGTGATTGACGATCCATTTTTCAAAGACGACCATAATAGGGTAAGCTAAACGTTTACGTAGTTCCACTCGTTGTTCATCATCCAAGCCTTGTTCGTCAGCCATTGTTTCCACTTGATAGAGTTTGCCGATTTGTGCCAACGCATATTTAGCCCCGGCTTTGTCCTCGGCAAGACTTTCTTCAAATTTACGGCGTGCATGCGCCCAGCATCCCAATAATAGGACACCTTTCTTTTGCTCATAAATAGAATAAGCTTCATACCCATCCGTTTGGATGGCTCCCTTAAAACCCTTTAATAGCTCAACCACTACTTTTTGTGCTCTGGAGCCTTTATCGTAATGAAAGAAGACCAGGTTGTTCATCACCGATCGAACCATCCACAGGTAAGCCTTTACGGTTTTATGTTTTTCATTGTTGATTACCGGAACCGTGCTTTCATCCACCTGTATATAATCCGATTCCATTATCACTTCACGTAAATGATAATACAAAGCACGTAGTAAATCACAGGTCCCCTGAAACCAACCATTAATGGTTGAAGCTGGTAGATTAACGCCAATCTGTTTAAACATGGCAATCTGACGATGAAATGGTAGATGGTGTTGGTATTTATTGATCAGTAACTCTGTCAAAAGCGAGGCGCCTGCATTGCTGCGTGGTAATGGCAACAGTGGAAGTGGCGCTATCTGTACAACAGCTTTCTCCTGTTCTTGTGAGGCTGGCTTTAATGCATATTTGGAACGGATAATTCTTCGGACAAACAATTCACCGGGCTTGTGCTCTAAAACTTCGGTAATTTCCTCTCCAATGCGTACCCAGTTGTCATCAATGCCTTCCGGCTCTATTATTTCTTCCTCACGGCGTAGGTCTTCCGGCAAAGGAAGACGAACCGGTTTCTTTTTTTCTTTTTGTGGTCGTTGACGTTTATAGGACAACAACTCCTTATCCGCTTCTTTGGCGATCTCTTCTTCTTCGGGAAGAACATCCAATCCGTCAAAATCGATCTTACGCTGGTTTGGGTCAGATGGAATAAAACGTTCACTGGAAGCCTTCCAGAACTTTCGGCGATACCATGCCAATTGGTCAGTTAGTTTATTAACCAGTTCCTCTCTTTGCTGAAGCAACTCCTCCTTTTTACTGAGTAGTTCTTCTTTTTTTTGAAGAAGCTCTTTATGCTTGTTAATTTGGTCTTCCAGTTCCTTGTTTTGAGCTTTAAGAGACTCCATATAACCATTATCTGTCTGACGCAAACGTGAGAGTTCACAATACATCTCGTCACGCTCTTGTAACAACTGTTGAATGAATGCTTCGTTATCTGAAATCTGGCTCATTTATCTCCTTCTGAATATGTCTCAAAGATACTAAATTCAAGGGTTTCAGCCAAAAAATAAGTAATGAACTCAAATGCTTTTTCGACGTTTTTTCAATTGTCTTTCTATGGGTTTTACATTGCTTACAATAGCCATCAAATCTTGCCAGTCTATTGACTGCGATGTAATATTTTGGTCGAAAGTAGGGAGCTTAAATGTACCGTTTTCTAGCTTTTTGTGATAGATAACCAAACCGCCGTGCTCCAAATGCAATATCTTCATAATAGTCAGGTTACGATTGACAAAAATAAATACTTCGCCGTCCTGCACATTGCGCTTCATTACTGATGAAACGACACCGCTAAGCGTATAGAAACTTTTTCGCATATCAACCGGAGCTGGATAGAGGAAGTACTGCAGATTCCCGTGTAAATGAAACATAGGTCCTGATCAATAAAGGTGAATAATGGACTTGATCAGAGCAATGTCTGCATCTCCTTTTATATCCAATCTTGTACCGTTGGGAAATGTAAAAGATAAGTGGCTATCACATGTGTTTTCCTTGCAATTATTGATGACGTCTGATTGGTGTACCTTACTGTTTACAGATGAATCTTTGTTTATTGTTAATGGCACAAACCCAATGGTTGGTTCATCTTGTTCAATTAGATTCTTCCAACGATAAAACGTGGAGACTGCGAAATCCTGGTTACTGCAAAAATCGCGAACACTAAGACCGGATTCCAAATACTCCCGGTATAACTTCCTAAAACTTGATTCGATAATACGCATGGTTTTTTGCCTCAAAAATAGGCTTGGATATGAGCACTAACAATATGTATTAGCCCGCATGGTTACGATTAATTAGTTATAAAAAAAACTAAAAGAGCTACATCCTTTTATAATGCAGCTTTTTTAACTTTTTAAAAGTTAAACACTATATCGATAGTGCTATTTGTATCATTTATCATTGGAATGGCGTCGAGTGTTATACTATCATTATTTAAATAGTTATTCAAAGCATTAATTGATTCAGTCAATTTACTACTGGAAAACAAAGCTCCTTCACTTACTTTTACGACATTTTTTAGTTCTTCGACTGTAATATTTGTTTCTCCATTAAAACTGATCTTACCAAAATAACACTTTGTCCCTTCATCAACTTCTAATACTATATCCGTTGAGCCATTCTTATTATTAGATTGGTTTAGATTTATATTTGCAAAGGCATAACCATGATCAAAGTATAGTCCATGAATAATGTTACCAAGTTTAATATCTATATCATTCTTAGTTAATACATCTCCGGATTTAATTCCAAGTTTCTCGGTAAGTTTTTTTGACGGAAATACCTTGTTGTTTTTCCACGAAATACTACCTACAACTATCTGATTTTCATTATTAGAATTTTGTACATTGGTCAATACATTTGAAACCTGAGTTTTAATAAGATCATTTTTAGATTTATCCTTCTCATAATATGGTTCAGAGAAAGCATAAAATATACAAGCTATTAATGGAAGAATAAATACAAATTTGAATTTTCTAATTGAAGATTGTTTATAATTTTTCATCATATTAAATCTTTTTTGGTTTAACGAATAATTAAAAGAATTTGTTAATGTAATCACTGATCCACCCATTAATTGATTGAGTAGGGTTGCTTTATAAACGGCTGAATTGCAGGTGTTTTCTAAGGTATATCTATCCGCCAAATATTCATGATTCTGTCTTGTCATACGGCCATAAAGCCAAATTACAGGATTAAACCATTGAATGATTTGCAGAAATTCAAGACATAATAAATCAAACCAGTGTTTTTGGCTAATATGTCCAAGTTCATGTTTAACTATTTCCTGTTTTTCAATTTTATCGATTGAAGGATTGATAAGAATATAATTAAAAAAAGAAAATGAGTATTTTACATGAACCGTTTCTACCAACCAATGAGATTCTGTTTTATATACTTCTGACTTGGATATTAAGAATAAGATTTTAACTACTTGCCATACCTTTCTAATAGCGGAGAAAACAATCCCTATTACATATATAATAAAGGCGATCTCCTGCAATGAAAGAAAGACATTCCCTTCTTTTGTAAGAGAATAAATAGTATTACTTGTGTGGTTGACAAGATTTAAATTTGTTTTAGGAAGAGTTACAAAATACTTAAATGTAATTGAAGGAAAAACAAATGCAGAAAAAATTCCCAATAATAAATAATATCGGTTCATATTAAAGAAACGTTCATTCCTTAAAAAAGTAAAATATATTATGGCAAAAGAAGATATCCAAACAGTTGATTTGAATAAATAGTAAAATATTGCATCCATAAAATTCAGATTAATTTTTTGATAATTCTCTTTTTGTTTCTTCCATTAACTTCTCTAAATCTTTAATAGATAGATCTTTTTCTTTAGCAAAAAAACTGGCTAATGCTGGAAATGAATTATTAAAGTAATTTTTCATCAAACCAAAGAGCTGTGTTTTAGAATACTCCTCTTTTGTTATTAAAGGATAGTATACATGTACATTTCCGTATGTTTTATGTGACACAAACTCTTTTTTTTCCAAAATGCGAAGTACTGTTGAAACTGTATTTCTAACAGGTTTAGGTTCTTCAAAACAATTTCGAACATCCTTAACCATACCTTCTCCCAGTTCCCACAAATATTTCATTACCTGTTCTTCACCTTTAGTCAATTGCATATCATTATTTTTTATCAATCCTTCAATGCAAATGTATGACTATAATTATAGTCATACAAATTTTTAACTGATTATTTGACTAAGTAAATAGTCATTCTATTATTAAACTATTTGTTATCGATTATAATTTATTGGACAGAAAAGTATAAGAATAAATTAACCACCCAATAATAGCTTATAGAGTCTTTAAAATAGTCTCACAAAAGGAGCAGCAAAAGAACCTGGAGATAAGCTCATGAAACCATAAAGTATTTTTATTAAGTTTGATCTTTAAATCCTAATTTATTTCAATCAACTATGAAAGATATTTTTTTAAAAATTTTAATAGTGAGTCTTATCGCTTTATTTTCTTGTGATAAAGAGGATGATGAAAAGACAACTAACTTTATTGGTTTATCATCTAATTCAATAGAGTTTTCTTCTAAAAAGGATTCAGTTGATATAACTACTAGTGATATTAATTGGTGGTTTGTTAGTTTAGATATTCAAGGTAAAAATACATCGACTCTTTTTGAAGACACAATTAAAGGTGATTGGTTTCAAATAGTAAAAATAGATAAGCAAACTATTAAGATTGTTGTTGATGAAAACAAGACTAATATTGAGCGATATTTTACTGTTGATATAGAATGGGGAAATTACTTTGATTATATTGATGTGTTGCAAAGATGATCTAAAGTAAAAGATTTTATACTTTGGGAAGCATTAAGAATTTAAGCATATGAATAATAAAGCTGTCATATTATATTCAACCGTAGATGGGCATACATTAAAAATTTGTAATCATATTGCTTCACAATTAGAAGAAAACGGCTGCAATGTAAATGTTAATGAAATTTCCACATTTAATAAACCGTTATTAGATTATAACACTGTAATTATTGGAGCAAGTATTAGATACGGAAAGCATAATAAAATGGTCACGCAATTTATTTTAAAAAATAAGGAAGAATTAGAACAAATTAATTGTGCTTTTTTCTCTGTTAACTTAGTTGCACGCAAAATTGATAAAAGTACATTTTACAACAATCCATATGTTCAAAAGTATTTTAAACGCATAAATTGGAAGCCTAAAGTTATTGATGTTTTTGCAGGACGATTAGATTATAATTTGTATAATTTCATTGACAGATTAATGATTAAGCTTATTATGAAAATAACCAAAGGACCTGTAGATTCAGATAAGCCAATTGAATTTACTGATTGGAAAAGAGTTGAAGAATTCTCATTAAAAATAAATCGTTTTTAAAAGTCTCACAAAACGCACTTATATTTTACTATTTAACCAGGAACCTGACCAAAATAAAAAACATGTCAGAAGAAAATCAAAATAGAAAAAGCCATTATCAGAAAGTAATAATTGGTAAGAAGAGAAGAAAAAGAATAAATGAGGATAAATCCGGAGCCAAAGGTGCATATATTAATATAAAGGAGTCCACATATTAATCGAAAAGTATACCACTTGTTGTTAAGAATTGAACGTTAATTGTTACGTTTATTAATCATGATAAGTATGTATACAAAGCAAGAAATAATAAGAAGAAGCTACAGGGAAGGAAAAAGTCAGCGAGCCATTTCAAGGGAATTAAAAATTAGTCGCAAGACTGTAAAGAAATATATTGAAGAGTATGAAAATTTCAGACAACAGAAGTCTGATTCATCGTAAGCATACGTGCGAGGCCGCATGCTTACGGAGCTTTTTTTATATTCCTTAAGGTAATCTTTGTTCAGTTATTATTCAAATAGGCTATTTTTCACCTTCTGGTCAGGATCACTACACCACTTTATCGCAAATGTATGGTGAACGTGTTGTGGTCAGGTTGCGAACAGGTTGTGATCATTTGCGAACCAGTTGCGAAGCATTCCTGAATTTGGGGTGGAGCATTTGCGAATAGTTCGCGATAAAATGGCCTGTATTTGCGAATAGTTTGCGATAAAATGAACTAAAATGTGCTATAATGGCCAAAATATGAATGTTTTTTTGACTAAAATAGCGAAAATCGGAATCTTTACCCTTGTTGAACAAAATGTTATTATGCGTTTAGAAAGGGTGAAGTTGCAATTTGAAAATAATCGAAAGGATACGAGTTCTAGAAGTTATGGTAAAACTACTGTGATTTTTTTTATGCAATTCATATTCTACTTTAGTTACAACAAAAGGCAAGCCAATTTTATTTCTTCATTGCACGTTGGTTTCCTATCAGAAATGGCTTGAGTTTATTAAAATTATTGGAAGTAAATATAATAGGAGAGGCTTATGTCAAATGTACAATTCTGTAAAATGTTAATCCTTTATTTTTTGTGATGATTTACAAAATATGTCTATCGCAGCATGGATTCCTAAAGCAAGAAATTCTGAAGTTGCGTAAATTCAAAATGGACATGATGATAAAGTATTTTATAATATCCATTATCAGAAATTAATAAGACAGGCAGTTTTATACCTAAATTTCCGCACCAAATAAACATCTATCCTCCCCAAATAAGCTGTATTTTCTGATTTTTGTAACACTATAATCAGAATTGTAATGAAATTATTAAGTAATAGATCTATGAATAAAACGAAATTAAGTTTCTTAAAAACATCAACTATATTGTTAGTTGTTTCTCTGTTGTTTTCATGTTCAAATAAACAAAATTCAGAACAAGTTGTAGAAACTGCAAAGAAAGAATCTTCTTCAGATCCGTTTAAAGAAGGAAACCCTATTATAAAAGATAAATATACTGCAGATCCAGCAGCTTTTGTTTATAATGATACTGTATATTTATATGCCGGTCAGGATGTTTGTCCACCAAATAGAAATTTCTATGAAATGAATGATTGGTTGATCTATACATCAACAGATATGGTTAATTGGGAAGAGAAGGCTTCTTTTCCTGTTACGGCTTTTAAATGGGCTAGGGGTGATGCCTGGGCAGCTCATGTTATCGAAAAGAATGGTAAGTTTTATTGGTTTGTGACAGTGACACATGCTACTATCCCCGGTAAAGCTATTGGAGTTGCTGTTGCTGATCATCCTCTTGGTCCATGGAAAGACGCTATTGGTAAGGCGCTAATAACAAATGACATGACTCCAGCTCCTTTTCAAATTCCTGATGGACAGGGAGGAAAAAGAGATATGGATTGGGACGATATCGATCCTGCCTTATTTACTGATGATGATGGACAATCGTATGTTTTCTGGGGAAATACGCAATGTCATTATGCTAAACTTAAAGATAATATGATTGAATTGGATGGTGATATTAAAAAGATTGAACTACCCAATTATACTGAAGCTCCTTGGGTACATAAAAAAGGAGATTGGTATTATTTAAGTTATGCTTATCAATTTCCTGAGAAAACAGCTTATGCTATGAGTAGAAGTATTGATGGACCATGGGAATATAAGGGAATTTTAAATGAATTGGCTGGTAACTGTAATACCAACCATCAGGCAATAATAGAATATAAAGGAAAAGATTATTACATCTACCACAATGGTGGAATACAACCGGATGGAATGAGTTTTAGAAGATCAGTTTGTATTGATTATCTAAATTATAATTCTGATGGATCGTTAAAACGAGTAGTGATGACTACAGAAGGTGTTGATGCTGTAAAGTAGATTTTTTTTTCATAAATGCAACAAGGGGCTGTTATATCTTTCTATAGCAGCCCCTTGTTTTTTATTTTATAATAATGGTTATCCTTTAATAGCCATCATTTTACTAATGTATTTTCCTAAAATATCAAACTCAATATTGATAATACTGCCTTCTTCTATTTGATGAAAGTTAGTAAAGTCATGAGTATAAGGAATAATAGCTACAGAAAAACGATCGTCTTTACTATTTACAACTGTTAAGCTAACTCCGTTAACGGTTACAGAACCTTTTTCAACAGTCATATAGCCTTGTGCCGCTTTTTCCTTGTCAATATCATATTGAAAAGTATAATACCAGCTACCATCAGCTTCTTTAACTTCAATACATTTAGCTGTTTGATCTACATGCCCCTGAACAATATGACCATCAAGACGACCATTCATAATCATGCTGCGTTCTAAATTTACTTTATCTCCAATTTTTAACACGCCAAGGTTCGATTTGTCTAATGTCTCTTGAATAGCAGTTACCGTATAAGTTTTATCTGTTTTTTTAACAACAGTTAAGCATACACCATTATGAGCAATACTCTGGTCAATTTTTAATTCATCAACAAATGAGCATTCCATTGTAATATGAAGATTACTTTTGTCTTTTTCAAGGCCTGTAATAACAGCAGCCTCTTCAACTATTCCTGAAAACATATCCAAACTTTTAAATGATTTTCTGTATCAATAATTCGAGAACAAAATTATAATAATTTCCAATGTGCGAAAAACTTTCGAGTGCTCGTTTCATGAGAACGCATTTTTTTGTTTCTTTGAACATACAATGTTAAAGCATTATATCATGGAAATCACTGTAAAAACTACCTATCTTGGTGATCTGAGAACTGAGAATACGCATTTGCAATCAGGATGTAAAATTATTACTGATGCCCCTACGGATAACAGAGGTAAGGGTGAAGCTTTTTCTCCTACCGATTTATTAGCTACTTCGTTAGGAAATTGTATTATGACGATTATGGGTATTAAAGCCATGGATAATAATATTGATATAAAAGGAACGGAATTAAATATTACAAAGATAATGGCTAGTGATCCGAGAAGAGTAGCTGAAGTCGTGCTAGAATTTAAGTTTTCGAATAAAGGTTATTCTGATGAAGAAAAGCAAATGATAGAGAGTGTAGCAGGAATCAGTCCGGTTCCTTTGAGTGTTCATGAAAATTTAAAACAGACCATTATTTTTAATTGGCAGTAAAGTATATATGATTTTAGTTACCGGAGGAACGGGATTAGTAGGAGCACATCTTATATATCATCTTTTAAAAGATGGTAAAAAAGTACGTGCGTTAAAACGTGAAACATCGGATATTAATAAGACAAAATTTGTTTTTGAGTTTTATGGTGAGAAAGAAGCTGAATTGTTCAATGATATAGAGTGGTTTGATGGGGATTTATTAGATTATGAATCTCTAAACAGAGCAGTTGAAAATATCAATATTGTTTTTCATACCGGAGCGCTTGTCTCATTTAATCCTTCCTTAAAAGATGAAATGCTTAATGTAAATGAAGAGGGTACTGCTAATTTAGTGAATATTTGTATCGAGAATAAAATTAAAAAGTTTTGTCATATAAGTTCAATAGCTACATTGGGAAATTCAAAAAATGGTGAAATTATTGACGAAAAATCATATTGGCAGGGAGGACGAGATCATTCGGCATATAGCATTAGTAAGTATAGGTCAGAAATGCAGGTTTGGCGGGCTACAAAGGAAGGTCTGGATGCAGTAGTTGTAAATCCATCTGTAATAATAGGGCCAGGAGACTGGGATTTGGGAAGCTCAAAAATTATTAAAACGATTTATAAGGGCTTGAAATTTTATACTCCTGGAGGTACTGGATTTGTTGATGTTAGAGATGTGGTTGAAGCAATGATTCAATTAGTGAATAGTGATGTTGTTAATGAACGATTTTTGTTGAACGGTGCTAATCTGGGCTATAGGGATTTGTTTAGTATGTTAGCCAATGCTTTACAAGTAAAAGCTCCATCAATTAAAGCAGGTAAGAAATTAACAGGGTTAGCCTGGAGATATGAAAAACTTAAAAATATTCTCTTTGGTATAGAGCCTTTAATAACAAAAGATTCTGCACGCACTTCTTTAAAAACTACCTACTACTCAGGTCGATTAATAAGTGAAACAATTGGGTTTGAATACAGAAAAATGGAAGATACTGTTAAAGACACAGCAAATTATTTCTTACAAACTAACCGTTAATTTTTGAAATTCCTCCAGAAACAATATACTTCATTACATCAGCAGAATTAGCATCGAGTTTAGTGATATTTTTACTGGGGATAAGAAATAGTTCACCAAGCATACCATACGAACTAGGAAAATATACGCCAACCATTTCCTTTAACCCTAATTCTTCAAGTGAAGATGAGGTAATAAAACCCAAACGGTTTAAAATTCCTGTTTCATCCATACGAACAATAACCGGGGTTTTAAATTTCTTTTCTCCTCCAACAAAAGCAGACATCAAATCTTTTACAGAGCTATAAATTATTTTTACAAGAGGTGCTTTTTTTATTAGTTTATCATATGCTTCAGATATGGGAGATGAGATTAATTTTTGTCCGATGAAACCAATTAATGTAATTAATAATAAGATTAAGACAAGTCCTAAACCTGGAAAATTATATTTAGCAAGAAATCCTTTGTGAAAAAAATCTCTGTCCATGATCAAACCATCAGTCCAAATAATGGCTATTGCAATTACGTAAACAGTAACAGCTAAAGGAACTACATAAAGTAATCCCTGAAAGAAAAAACGTATTAACTTTTTCATTATTGCAGGCTTTCTTTTTGTTTTTTAGTAAGCGAGGAAACTACTAAATTATATGAATGATCAATTAATTCTTTAATCAACTCAGGTTTTAAACTGCCATCTATTTCAACAGTATTCCAATGCTTTTTATTCATATGCCATCCTGGTTTAATAGCTTCGTGTTCTTCTCGTAACTCAATTGCTTTTTCAGGGGCGCACTTTAAATTTAAGTAAAGGTCACCATCTAAATTACTTAAAGCAAACATTTTATTAGAAACCTTAAAAACTAAGGTCACTTCATCAAATGGAAAAGCCTCAGATGTTCCTTTTTTACTTAAACAATATTCCCTTATTTCTTCAATGTTCATTTAATAATTATAGGTGTTGATTAATATTTCAAAGTTAATATTTATTCAATTAACAGGAGGATAAAAGGCTTCCTCAATATGTTCTATTCTCCATTGATTATCTTCCTGTATAACAGCAATAACATCAAAACGAACTTCTAAATCAATATCGTTAGTCATGATATAAGCTTCTGTAGCTTCAACTATAAGGCGAATTTTTTTATCTGTAATAGCATCTTGGGGATGTTCCCAATTTTCATTACTTCGGGTTTTTATTTCTACAATTATTAGGGTATTATCCTTTGACGCTATTAAATCAATTTCTTTGTGATTAAAGATCCAATTTTGCTCTATGATCTTATATCCTTGAGCCCTTAAATAGTCGGCTGCTTTTTTTTCTCCTTCTTTTCCAAGGTCATTATGTTCGGCCATTTTTATTTTTAAAGTACAATTATATTCTAATATGACCAATTAAAATATTTTATATTGAAATCAAACTAACCTGATCTTCTTTAACCTGAAGTTCTACTTTGTCTCCTAGAATTAAAGGGAAGTTGGTTTCAATATGCCCTGCAGGAAAATTAAAAGCTACCGGGAAATGATAATCTGCTACACTTTTTAAGATAATCTCCTCTATTGTTTCTCCAAAAGGTGTTTCATTATCCTTCATGTCCGTAAATTGTCCGACCAACAGTCCTGCTAAATTTTCAAATACCCCACTTAATTTAAAGTTATACATAACTCGGTCTAAATGGTATAGGTATTCAGAAAGGTCTTCAATAAATAAAATTTTGCCTTTAGTATCTATGTCAAATTTAGTTCCTCTGACGGCTTGCAATAAGGATAGATTTCCACCTATTAGTTCCCCGGATGCACTCCCAATTCTGTTCATGGGAAATGGATTAATAATGTATTCCGGAGATTCACCCTCTAGAAATGAAAACAAAACATCAATATCTATTCCTGTATCTGTATAGTTTAAAAAGCTTTTACACATTGGGCCATGTATGCTGGTAATACCATATTTTTGAATAGCGGCATGTAGTACCGTAATATCACTAAACCCTATTACCCATTTAGGATTAGTTTTAAATTCAGTAAAATCTATCTGATCAATGATTCGTATTACTCCATATCCTCCTCTGGTGCATAAGATGGCTTTTATTTCACCATCATCAAGCATGGCTTGAAGGTCATTTTTTCTATTCTCATCAGAAGAAGAAAAATTATAATGATGAAGATTCAAATGGTCGGCAAACTTAACCTTATAACCAAAGGTTTCAATTCTTTTTGCTGCCTGTTCAACAATGTTTTTATCAATTCTACCAGCAGGTGCAACAATACCTATAGTATCTCCTTTTTTTAATGATGGAGGATATATCATGAGTTCTCTTGTTTTATTAAAACTCAAAACTACAAAATATTCTCATTTTCCTTATCTTTGCGCAAATAACAGAATTTAATTTTGTAATCCGGGCTTTTTGTTGGTCGGATTTTGTTTTTGTCATGCGTTAATTAATCGTACAAATGGATAATTTTAAAAGAACACTAGTTACCACCGCTCTTCCATATGCTAATGGACCGGTTCATATAGGTCATCTTGCCGGAGTTTATGTTCCTGCAGATATTTATGTAAGATATCTTAGAATGAAGGGAGAGGATGTGTTGTTAATTGGAGGGTCTGATGAACATGGTGTTCCTATTACTTTAAAAGCAAAAAACGAAGGTGTAACTCCACAGGATATTGTAGATAGATATCATGGAATCATCAAAAAGTCCTTTCAGGAATTCGGAATTACTTTTGATATTTATTCCAGAACAACAACAAAGACTCATTACGAAACTGCTTCAGAATTCTTTAAAACACTATATGATAAAGGTGAATTTATTGAAAAAGAGTCTGATCAATATTATGATGAGGAGGCCAAACAATTTTTGGCTGATAGATATATTACCGGAACTTGTCCTCAATGTGGAAGTGAAGGAGCCTATGGCGACCAGTGCGAAAGTTGTGGTACGTCATTAAATGCTACGGATTTAAAAAATCCTATCTCAGTTATTTCTGGAAGTGTTCCTGTTGTTAAAAAAACGAAGCACTGGTATTTACCATTAGATAAACATGAACCATTTCTTAAAAAATGGATCTTAGAAGATCATAAAGAATGGAAAGCTAACGTGTATGGTCAGTGTAAATCGTGGATTGATCAAGGATTACAACCTCGTGCTGTAAGTCGTGATTTGGATTGGGGTGTACCTGTTCCTGTTGAAGGAGCTGAAGGAAAAGTTCTTTATGTATGGTTTGATGCTCCAATTGGTTATATTTCTGCAACAAAAGAATTAACACCTGAGTGGGAAAAGTATTGGAAAGATAAAGATACCAAGATGCTTCATTTTATTGGTAAGGATAATATCGTATTTCACTGTATTGTATTTCCTTCAATGTTAAAAGCAGAAGGATCTTTTAATTTACCGGAAAATGTACCTGCCAACGAATTTTTAAATCTTGAAGGAGATAAGATTTCAACTTCTCGTAACTGGGCAGTGTGGCTGCACGAATACCTTGAAGATTTTCAGGATCAACAGGATGTATTACGTTATGTTTTGGCCGCTAATGCTCCAGAAACAAAAGATAATGATTTTACATGGAAAGATTTTCAGGCACGTAATAACAATGAGTTAGTAGCAATTCTTGGTAATTTTGTAAACAGAGCAATCGTTTTAACGCATAAATATTATGATGGTAAAACTCCGGAAATGGGTTCTGTTGTTGAAGAATTTGATAAGCAGAGTCTTGAAGAAATTTCTAATATTGTAAATAAAGTTCAGTCTAGTCTGGATCATTATCGTTTCCGTGAAGCTATTAAGGAGATGATGAATTTGGCTCGTTTAGGTAATAAATATTTGGCTGATACAGAACCTTGGAAGTTAATTAAGACTGATGAGGAGAGAGTAAAAACGATCATGTATGTATCATTGCAAATCACAGCTAATCTTTCTGTTTTAATGGAGCCATTTCTACCTTTTAGTGCAGTTAAATTGCAGAATATGTTAAATCTTTTTGATTTAGATTGGACAGATTTAGGGAAGACAGACTTGTTGAAGCCAGGGCATGAAATTAATAAACCTGAATTATTGTTTGCAAAAATAGAAGATGAAACGATTCAAAAGCAGTTGGATAAATTGGAAACAACCAAAACAGCGAATGAAGCAGCTTCAAAAACAGTAACTCCTGCTAAAGAGAATATATCATTTGATGATTTCACTAAAATGGATATTCGAATTGGAACTATTTTAGAAGCTGAAAAAGTGGCTAAAACTAAAAAGCTTTTAAAATTAATTATTGATACTGGTATTGATAAAAGGACT
This sequence comes from uncultured Saccharicrinis sp., assembly GCA_963665705.1. GTDB lineage: Bacteria > Bacteroidota > Bacteroidia > Bacteroidales > Marinilabiliaceae > Saccharicrinis. The sequence goes on along the minus strand of OY762448.1, from coordinate 4,805,451 downwards.
GTGGTTTCAGGTATTGCAGAATATTATAAGCCTGAAGATATCATTGGCAAACAGGTAAGTATTTTAGTAAACCTGGCTCCTCGAAAAATTAGAGGAATAGAATCTCAAGGAATGATTTTAATGGGAGAAGACGCTAATGGAGAATTAGTATTTATTCAACCATCTAAAGGAATAAAACCGGGATCTGAAGTAAGATAATTTTTCAAGGATATATAAAATAATAAAGGCTGCTAAATTTTAGCAGCCTTTGTTATTTTAATAAAGTTATATCTTAATTTTTTGTGAATAACCAAGCCGAACTATATCCGTTTACTTTTCTGTACTTGTTCAAAGCTGTAGCTGCATCATCTTTGTTTGTAAATCCTTCTAGTGATACTCTATATCTTCCTTTTGAGCTTTTTAATATTTCAGCAGTGTTAATATTTTTTCTATTTAATTTATTAATAAAAGTCAATGCTGGTTGTTGATATTTAAAGCTTCCTCCAATGATAAAATATTTATTTTCTTCAACAATCAAATTTTTAATAGGTTCAGATTTTACCTCATCTTCTATTTCAACTTTTTCCTCTTTAATAGGAGTATTTTCTTCAATGATAGAATGATTATAAACCTCAGCTGATGTAAGTTGAGGAATCATATCAGAAAAGGAACTGATTTGAGGTGGATTTTGAATTGCTGGAGAAATAAACATTAATCCTAAAATCAAGGTAACGCTGGCAGCAATTTGACGAACACTTTTTGATTGTAGTGTTTTTCTAACCAAATGTCTTGATCTGTCATTTTGCTCCTTGTCTTGTTCAAGTGTGTTAAAATGAAATGTGCTTAAGCCAAAACTATCAGTTGAAAATGAATTTTCTTTATTAGGAATAAAATACGGATTGTCTTGATTGTCAGACTTCAGACTGCCAATGTTTGCAAATTGAAGTGTTTCACCTTTAACTAACTGATACTTTAGTATGCTAATGTGCTTTAATAGTTTATCTTGAACTTCTTCGTAAGGTAACTTTTCGCATTTTGAGATATAGTTAATTAATAGTCCGTCATTATGAGCCAAACTTTTGTTGAATCCTATTTCTCTGCTTGGAGGATTAAAAATCCCTGTTTTGTCATTAAATTGTGCACTAATATTATTTGCAACAAATCCACCAAGACCTGGAACAATTACGCAATCGTATTGGTATAATAATTCTGATATGTGTTTCTCAAGATTAAGCATACTACAAAAATAATAAAATTATAGCTGAATGTACATACCTGTTTTTAACATATGTTGATAACATGTTGAAAACTAGTCAAAACCAACCAGTACCTACTTGTTTATAATATTTATAAACAGAGGGTTATGGAAATTTAATCTATAAAACATGTTTATATTGACAAGTATTTTATTATTTTTACGTTCATTATAAAAAGAAGTTTTAATTAAAAATAGATATGAGCAAGCAGATATTAGTTACTGGAGGAACTGGTTATATTGGTTCACATACTGTTGTTGAATTGCAAAATTCAGGATTTGATGTTGTAATAGTAGATAATCTTTCAAACTCTCAGATAGAGGTTTTAGATAATATAGAAAAGATTACCGGTATTCGTCCTGCTTTTGAAAAGTTTGATTTATCGGATAGTATTTTAACTGATCAGTTTTTTGAAAAGTATACAAATATAGAAGCAATCATTCATTTCGCAGCTTTTAAAGCAGTAGGTGAATCAGTTCAGAAACCGTTGGAGTATTATAGAAATAATATCAACTCCTTGCTTAACCTTTTAACAGGAATGAAGAAGTATGGCGTTGAGCATATGGTTTTTTCTTCATCATGTACGGTATATGGACAACCAGATCAATTGCCTGTTACAGAAGATACCCCTAGAAAAGAAGCAGAGTCTCCTTATGGTAATACAAAAGCTATTTGTGAAGATATTATGCGTGATTTCTGTAAAACAAATGAAAGTTTAAATTGTATTGCGCTTCGCTATTTTAATCCTATAGGAGCGCATGAGTCAGGTTTGATTGGTGAATTTCCTGTGGGAGTACCTAATAATCTGGTGCCATTTATTACTCAAACAGCAGCAGGATTAAGAGATGAGTTAAGTATTTTTGGAGATGATTATGATACTCCGGATGGAACTGCAGTTAGAGATTACATTAATGTTGTAGATTTAGCAAAAGCACATGTAGTAGCAATTAATAGATTATTAGAGGATAAAAAGAAAAACAACTATGAGTTTTTCAATGTAGGAACAGGAGAAGGGTATTCTGTTATGCAATTAGTTAAAGCTTTTATTGAGGTAACAGGTGTTGATTTAAAATATAAAATAGTAGGAAGACGAGGCGGTGATATTGAAAAAATATGGGCTGATACTTCCTATGGAAATTCTGAATTAGGTTGGAAATCAGAAAAATCGCTTGAAGAAACATTGGCTTCTGCCTGGAAATGGGAAAAAAATGTACGAGGATTAAACTAGAATTCTTCAAATAACTTTTAAAAGGTTGTTCTGTTTCAGAACAACCTTTTTTTTTATATTCATTAGTGATATCTTGCAGTAAATTTAAACAATTGAAATAGTTATAATAAGTATCAATAATTATAAGTGTATGAAAAAGATTTTAATTACTGGAGGAGCTGGTTTTATTGGGTCACATGTGGTCCGTTTGTTTGTAAAACAATACCCTCAATATCACATATATAATCTTGATGCATTAACTTATGCAGGGAATTTAGAAAATTTAAAAGATATTGAAGCTGAACCAAATTATACTTTTCTAAAAGGAGATATTGTAGATGAAGGTTTGATGATTTCACTTTTTAATGAATATCAGTTTGATGGAGTGATACATTTAGCTGCAGAATCACATGTAGATCGATCAATATCAGATCCCTTGTCCTTTATAAAAACTAATATATTAGGTACAGTAAACCTTTTAAATGCTGCCCGAGCATCATGGAATGGTGATTTTAATAATAAACTTTTTTATCATATATCAACAGACGAAGTATATGGTTCTCTAGGTGAAACTGGCTTGTTTACAGAAACAACTTCATATGATCCTCGTAGTCCATATTCATCATCAAAAGCGAGTAGTGATCATTTAGTAAGAGCTTATTTTCATACTTATGGAATACCTGTAGTAATTTCTAATTGCTCTAATAATTATGGGCCAAATCAATTTCCTGAAAAGTTGATTCCTCTTGCTATTAATAATATCAAGAATATGAAACCAATTCCAATATATGGTAAAGGTGAAAATATAAGAGATTGGCTTTTTGTTATTGATCATGCAAGAGCTATTGATAATATTTTTCATCAGGGAAAAATTGGTGAAACCTATAATATTGGAGGTATTAATGAGTGGACAAATATTGATTTGATAAAAAAAATGTGTGAGGTACTGGATCGTAAATTAAACAGAGAGTCTGGAACTTCAGCATCTTTAATCACATTTGTAAAAGATAGAGCAGGACATGATATGCGATATGCAATTGATTCTTCTAAATTAATGAATGAAATAGGATGGAAGCCTTCATTACAGTTTGAAGAGGGTATTGAAAAAACAATTGAATGGTATCTGCAAAATGAGGAATGGATGAATAGGATTACCGATGGATCCTATGAACAGTATTATGAAAATCAATATGAGAACCGATAATAAAAAAGAAAGAGAGATTTAAATAATCTCTCTTTCTTTTTTATTAAATCTAAACCTAACTTATCATTGAAAAAATATGTGCTAAATGTAAAATTGATTCATAATTAGCCGGAATGAATAACATTCCGGCTAATAAACTTAAACCCTAACCTAATGTGTGAAAAACTCTTTGCCTTTCAAATTTAAGTGTTGCAAAGTACATGCCATAAGTTTGAAAAAATAAATAATTAACATCAGTTAACTTACATACTTTGTGTATTATATATTAGAGGCATATAGGATCTTATTTGTTTTGAATCAAGGCAAAATGTTGAAATTAATTTATTGCAAAAAGTTGTAAAATATAACAGATTGAATAGTACCTGGTATAATTGCAGGGTATTGGGTTTTTGTATATTTTTAGCATTTCAAAAATGAAAAATCATGATAGATAAATTAAAATCGCAACTTCCCTATATTGGCTCTGTTATTTTATTTGTGGTATTAAGTTTTGCTTATTTTAGTCCTGTACTTGAAAATAAGGAATTACCTCAATTAGATCAGAGTCATGCCATTGGTATGGCACAAGAGCTAAAAGACTTTGAAGCTCAAACAGGAGAAAAATCTCAATGGACCAATAGTATGTTCGGTGGAATGCCTGCATATCAAATTAAGGGAGATTCTTCTAAGAATATTTATTCATATATAAATAGGATTTCTCGTTTGGGGTTACCATATAAAACTGTAGCGATCTTGTTTTTATATATGCTTGGGTTTTATATTTTTTTACTGAGTTGTAAACTTGATAAATGGATGAGTCTGGTCGGGGCTATTGCCTTTGCTTTTGGTTCGTATAACCTTATTATTATTATAGCCGGGCATATTACAAAAGCGTATACAATTGGATTGATGGCTCCGGTTGTGGCAGGAGTACTTTTTACCTATAATAGAAATAAGTGGGTTGGAGGGCTTTTTACAACCATTGCTTTAGGACTTCAAATTGCATATAATCATGTTCAAATTACATACTATTTAGCTTTATTGGTTGGTATAATTGTAGTGACTAGATTTATTTATGCGCTTATTGAAAAATCATTGCCAAAGTTTGGCAAATCTACAGCTATACTTGTTGTTGCTGCATTTTTAGCCATCTTACCAAATATTTCAAATTTATGGACGACCTATGAATATGGTAAATATAGCATTAGAGGTAAATCAGATTTAGAATCTAAAGATGGAGATAAGCAGCATAATGGTTTAGATAAGGATTATGCCTTAGATTGGAGTTTGGAGCCAATTGGGACATGGACTTTATTGGTACCTAATGCTGTGGGTGGTGCTTCTGAAGCTATTGGAAATAACAAAGAAGTGTTAAATGAAGTTGATAGTAAATATAGAGAAACAATTGCAGGGCAAAGTCAATATTGGGGCGGCCGAACTTTTACATCTGGCCCGGTTTACGCAGGCGCTATCATTTGTTTTTTATTCTTTTTAGGGATCTTCTTTTTTAAAGGGCCTGATAAATGGTGGTTAATAGCAGGAACTATATTTTCTTTCTTTCTTTCCTGGGGTAAGCATTTTCCAGGGTTTACGGATCTTATGTTTTATCATTTTCCCCTGTATAATAAATTTAGGACTGTAGAGATGGCCATGGTTATAGCGTCGTTTACCATTCCTACACTAGGGTTTTTAGGTTTAAGAGAAGTGTATAATAATCCTAATTTGATAAAAGAGAAGAGTTGGAAATTTTTAGCTGCCTTTGGATTGACTGGGGGTGTTAGTTTATTGTTTTATCTTTTTCCAGCAGCATTTTTTAATTTTATTAGTGATATGGAGCTGAGTGCTATACTGCAACAAAAGCAACAGTATATTCAACAGAATGCAGCACAAGCTGCACAGGTTTCACAATATTTTGATGGACTGTTATATAATTTGAAAGCTGCAAGGATGGCTTTGTTAAAAGCTGATGCGTTTAGAAGTTTTGCTTTTATATTAATTGCTTCTGGTTCTTTATGGCTGTATGCAACAAATAAATTACCTCGAAAATATATAATATGGGGTTTAGGCTTATTGATAATTATTGATCTTTGGAGTGTTGACAAAAGATATTTAAATAATGATCAATTCCAGAGTAAGAAGAAAGTGAATCAAACATTTGAGTTGACTCCATCTGATATTTCTATTAATTCAACTAAACAAGATGGAGACAGGGTTTTTACTATTTATAGAAACCCTTTTACAGAAGTGAATACATCATATTATCATCAATCCATAGGTGGTTTTCATGGTGCAAAGTTAAGAAGATATCAGGATGTTATTGATAATTACCTAGCTAAATATTGGCAAGTATTAACGTCAACCCTTCAAGCACAGAGTGATGAACAAAGTATTCAGCAAAAACTAGGTGAGATGCCTGTTTTGAATATGATGAATGGAAAATACATTGTTTATAATCCAAATGCAGAACCCATTATTAATACAAATACTTATGGAGATGTTTGGTTTGTTGAAGAAACTTATCCTGTAAATTCCCCGGATGCTGCTATTGATGCCCTGGGTTATGTTGATCTAAAAAAGAAAGCTGTGGTCAATGTGTCTGAATTCTCATCATTGAATGATTATAAGGTTGATTCAATTCAAGGTTCAATTCATTTAGAAGAGTATAGTCCTAATCAATTAAAATATAAGTATCAGTCTTCTCAAAATCAGGTAGCTGTATTTTCTCAAATATATTATCCAAAAGGATGGAATGCCTATGTTGATGGGGAATTGATTGAAATATGCAGAGCAAACTATATTTTACGAGCTGTAACATTGCCCTCTGGCAATCATGAGTTGGTTTTCAAATTTGAGCCAAAGTCATATAAAATGGGACAAATATTGGCTTTAATTAGCTCATTAGTTGTATTGCTACTTGTTTTGTTTGCAGGCTATAAATATTGGAAAGAAAAGAAATAGAAAATTTGTAAAATATAATAGAGAAGGGAGTTAATTTTTTAGCTCCCTTTTTATTTAAATTGTATTGCAGCAATTGAAATATCGTCAAATACAGAACCAATTTCTAATTGTTCATTAATCAGGTTTTTAAGCTGTTGCATATTTCTTTCAACATCATATTTGTTTGATATAATCTCTTCAATAGGTTGCATTCCGGATTCAATTTCACCACCTGTTTCAAGTTCAACAAGTCCATCTGTAAATCCAAGAAATTTAGCTTCGTGAGGAATTTTTATTTTTCCAACTTCAACTGCAGGAATTTCATCAAGCATTCCTAGTCCAATACAACCTTTGTCAAGGTTAACCAATTGTCTTTTTTTCGGATCAAAAAGCATGGGAGGAAGGTGGCCTGCATTGATATATGATAGTTTTCGGGTAATGGTATTGTATTTACCCAGAAACATTGTAATAAACTTTTCGCTGTTAGCACTTTGATTAACTTTTTGATTTAGCATATGTACTAATTTTTTCAAACTAATACGTGGTGTGAAGAGTGCTCTGAAAACAGCTTGAAAATTAGACATCAACATGGCTGCAGAAATACCTTTTCCTGATACATCTGCAATGCAAAATCCTAAAACATTTTTTGATAGTTTTATAAAATCGTAATAATCACCACCAACTTCAAACTGAGGATGATAAAAGGTATGTATCGAATAGCGAGTGCTTAATGGTAAATGATTATCTGCTGGTACTAATTGAGTTTGAATTCTAGAAGCAAGTTCCATTTCTTTTCTCATTACTTCTTGCTCAAGCAGCTCCTCCTGCATTCGTTTGTTCTCAATAAAAACAATGATGAGGTTAGAAATAATCTGAATTAATTTGAGATGTTTAATTGTTGGACTAATACCTTGATGTTCTTCATCTACATCTCCAATTAAAACAAAACCAATAGCTTTAAATCGATGGAATAATGGAATTACAGCATCAAAGCCTTTAAGTTGAGGTGGGTGAGAAATTGTGATGTTCTCAATGTTTTTGTATTGAATAAGATCTGTTTCAACAACGATGTTTGAAACCTCATTTTTATTAACTCCAGAATTTAAAAGATTCTTCCATTTTCCGTTTATGAGAGTGAAAACAAGAACTTTACCAACTTCTAATTCTTCTCTAAGAAGTATTTCAAACTCTGAAAGCAGGTCGTCAATGCTGTGATCCTCATTAATGGTTTGAGCGATATCCAACAAGATATTTAACCTGTCTTTAAAAAGTCTTAGCCTTTTTTTCTGAAGTTGGGTTACCATTAGCTACAATTAAAACCTTTTGTTTGGTAAGTTATTAAAATTTTTAATGCGAGAACAGTATGTTTATAAATAAAAAAGCCCTGTTCGCAGAAACAGGGCTTAATTTGAGTTATGTGCTCTATTTTTTTACTCTTTCGACGTATGATCTGTCGCGAGTGTCAACTTTAATCCAATCTCCAGTATTTACAAAAAGAGGAACCATTATTGTAGAACCTGTATCGATAGTTGCAGGTTTTAAAGAATTTGTTGATGAAGTATCACCTCTAACACCCGGTTCTGTATATGTTACTTCAAACTCAATATGCATAGGTAAGTCAACTAATAATGGAGTTTCTGTATCCGCATGGTACACAACTTCACAATTTAAACCATCCTTAAGTAAATCATGATTTTCTATTATTTTTTCTTCGATGCTAACTTGCTCGTATGTTTCATTATTCATGAATACATAACCCATATCATCTTTATATAAATACTGATATGATCTACGCTCTACTCGTTGTTCGTCAATTTTATGTCCTGCAGAGAATGTATTATCAATTACTTTTCCAGTTGAGACACTTTTTAGTTTAGTTCTCACAAAAGCAGGTCCTTTCCCAGGTTTCACATGCTGAAACTGCACAACTGCATATAAATCGTTTTTAAATGATATGCACATCCCGTTTCTAATATCAGCTGTTGTTGCCATAGTATTATTAAATTATCTTTGTGTAAAATTAAAGTTGTGCAAAAATAATCAAATACTTTAAATAGCTAGTTTATAAGCACTAATTAATGCAGTATAAGCAGTCATTTTTTTTTAATCAGGGATTTTTTATACAGCTAAATGGGTTGCTAAGTTGTTTAAATTCTATTAGATCACACACAAAAGAACCAACTCTCAGGTTTATTTTTACTTTTATGGGTATACGGTTTTTATCTCTGGATATCCATATTTTCATATCCTCTTCAGTTTTAAATGCTCTGCCTACCTCTGTAACAGGATAAAATAGATAACATTCCATATTTCCATATTCTGTAGAAATTGTTTCGGTGCGGATGTATTTTATTCGTAACGGAAATATTTCATCACTAAAGTATGTAGTGTAAAATAAGATGTCTCCTTTTTTTAAATCGTCATTGAAATCATATTTTCTGGCATAATAAAATGCAGATAGAATATCTTGAATATCATAAGGAACTTTTACAAGTCCGGATTTTTTACTATTGATATTAATAGAATCTTCAGATAGAGATGTGTAGTCGTAAGTTACTTCATTGTAATATCTGTAGCTACCTTCTTTTATGTTTCTAATTGATTTTATAGGTTGGTCTGTTTCATTGTCAATATAACTAATGTAAGTATCTCTGATTTTGTATAAGGCATCAATTATTCCCGTAGCCTTTGCACTTAGTTCAACATAATTACATGGTGTATTATTCCAACTAGTGTCTTTTACAGTAAAAGTAACATATCCACCTGTTACAAAGCTATATCTAATACTATATTTTAAATGTTCTCCTGGTTGATATGCGTTAGTATTAGATGTGTATTTTTTTTGAGAGAAAGACACCAACGATAATAAAAAAAATAAAACAACATATAAACCTTTAATATAATTACTCATGCAGCTTTGGCATTAAATTCTAAAGTAAAATAGCAATCATTGCGCCAATAATATAACCAAAAAGCGAAAGAGATGTTTGAAATTAAGTATAAAGTTTTCTATAAGAGTTTTTTCTTGGGCGTAGTTGCTATAAAATCTTTAAGATAAAACGGTTCAAAATAGGCAACATCTTCAAAGGATTTGTTTTGGAATTTATTATAGGCTATTTGTACCATATTTGAAGCAAGTGGAGCTTTGTTTGATAGGAAGATTGCATTTTTGCTCAAAATAGATTCTTTACATTTTGCTGCACCATCTCCTAAAAAGATAATATGTTGATCCTTTAATTCTTCGTTAAAGCTGTTTTCGTCAATTATTTCTGCACTGATCTCTTTTACTTTTTCTAGTTTGGAATTGAATAAGGCTGTGTAAACTTCCATTCTTCTTGCATCAATCATAGGACAGATTAATGTGTCACAGTTGAGATTTTTATCATTTATAGCAGCAAAGGCTAATGCTTCTAATGAAGTAATGGCAATTAAAGGTTTATTTAAAGCATAACAAATTCCTTTTGCAACAGAAACCCCAATTCTTAATCCTGTATATGAACCAGGGCCACTGCTAACTGCAACTGCATCAATGTCGTTAATTGTGTAGTTATTGTTTTCATTAAATAAATCCTGTATAAAAACCGTTAAATGTGTGGCATGTGAGTTGGCTTCAAACAATTCCTTTTTTACAATAATATTGTCATTTTCAGAAAGACAAACAGAACAAACTTTTGTTGATGTTTCAAGTGAAAGTATTAATGCCATTGTTTACATTTTATTAAAATGCAAAAATAGTTTTTTCAATGAACTTTACCATCCATATTGTAAAATTAGCGTAGATGATAATTTAAGTGTAATGAAGTAGGGTGAATTGAAATGAAGAATAAGAAAAAGGGGGTCTCTTTCGAGTAAACCCCTTTTCTCTAACCTAAACCTAACTATATGAAAAAATCAACACTAACCTCCTGCGTTTGGTAATTATTTTGTTTTTAATAATTTACCTTGAACGACTCCTTTGTTTGTGGTTAGTTTGTAAAATAATAATCTGTCATCAAAATCATCACCTTGATATATAAAGGTATACTCAATATTAGATAAAAAGGTTCCGTTATATAAGGTTTTAATTTTTTCTCCGTATGTATTGTATATCGTTAATTCACCTTCAGCATTAGCTTTTGAAAGTATTGTAAAGTTTATGTTTTCTTTAAATGGATTAGGAAAAGCATTTATTTCTATGCCATTATCAGAATTACTTTCAGTGAATAAATTTAATAGTTGAATAGTGTAGCCGTTAGCTGATTTGTATGCAATTTGTATAGTTTCAGGTAATACTCCTGAACTAAAGCAAGCATCAAATTCAATTTTAAAGTTATCTTCACCGTTTTGTCCAAAATTTTCAATATTATCAATTTTAAATCCATACAATCCTGTTGTAGGATCTGTAAAGTTACTTTCTGTAGGGTAGCCCTCAGAATTAGATACATTATTAATGACTGCGTTTTCTATGCCAATTGTAACGTGTGATAATTCATGATTACATTCTCCATTGGTGTATACCCACATCTCAAATGAATAACATTCACTATCGTCTGTTGAAGTAATTGAAGTAATTTTACTATTAAAACAATCGGTATAATCATCATCGTAGGAGGTGTTCTCATCTCCACTGTTGGTTGTCGAATCATCAGTGTCACTAGTATCGTTGTTGTTGGAATCATCATTGGTAGCAAAGCAAGATAATGTTATTGAATCTGCTGCCATGCAGCCATCTTCATCCATTACAGAATAAATTAATTGAGCTGTTCCTGTCCCGATAAATAAAGAAAGGCTATCAATTGCAGAATCTTCAATATACCAAGTGTTATTCTCGTCAATAATTTCCCAGGTATACGTATCAGCACTAGTCCAGGTTGAGTAAATATTAAAATTACCAGTTTCGCATTGAATGTTTTCTGTTGGATCGATAATAGATGCTGTTACTACATTAACCTCCTGAATAGTGAAATTTGTTGATGTATAACAACCATTTGCATCAATAACCTCAATTTGGTATTCTCCAGGACTTAGTTCATCTCTACTTTGTGAAGTAGCACCATCTGACCAACTAAATTCATAAGGTTCAGTACCTCCTGTAACTAATATTTCTGCAGCACCTGTAGAGGCTCCACCACATGCTGGTTGCGATATGTTTGCCTCAATTTCAAGGTTAGTTTCTGAACTAGAGATAACAATAATTTGTGTGGTTTCGCAACCTAAAGCATCCGTCATTGTTACTTCGTATTCTCCTTCTGAATTCACAATTAATGTAGATGTTATTTCATTATCATTGTAATAATATTGATAGGGTTCAATTCCTCCTGATCCAGATAAGTTGATTTCAATATCTTCATCTGAATTACAGTTTCTTGGTGATATAGAATAATTGATGTTCAAAGCCTGACGATCAGCTAAGTTTATAGTTCTGGTAACTTGACAGCCATTTCCATCAGTCACGGTTACTCGGTATCTTCCTGCAGCTATATCTGATAATGTTGCAGTAGTGTCGGCTGAGTTTTCTGTATCCCATATGTAACTGTATGGTCCTGTTCCATAATAAATGTTAGTTACAGATATTTCACCATCATCACCTCCATTACATGTTGGATTTACAACTGATGTGGAAAGTGATAAAGAAGATATTCCTATATATGTTGATTTTGTAAATGAACAACCATTAGCGTCTGTTATTGTTAGACTGTATGATCCAGAGTTAATATTAGAAATATTTGCTGAAGTATCGTTATTGGACCATAAATAATTGTATGGTTCTGTTCCTCCTGAAACCCAACTCGTAATTTCACCTTTACCCTCTTGATGACATTGCAGGTAATTGGGTGTTAATTTTAAATCAAGGTCAGTATTTTCACCTACTACAAAAGATGCAGACATGGAACATCCTATTGAATCAAGAATTCTTAATAAATAAGTTCCAGCGTAAATATCATTTAAATCTTCAGTCGTTTTGTCTCCTGTCCATACATACGTGTATGGAGGTGTTCCTCCTGATATCGAAACGTCTATTCCTCCATCGTTATTGTTACAGGAAGCTGGTGTTACAACTCCTTCAATTATAATTGGAGATTCAGGTTGAGTAATTTCTTCGTTTAGCGTAATGGAATCACCATTGCTGTCTGTTATCGTTACTTGATATTCCCCAATGCGTAGGCCTGAAATGCTATTTAAAGTACTTCCTGTATTCCAATAGTAACTGTAAGGAGGAGTTCCTCCATTAACTTCGGTGTAAATGGCACCATTATTCCCTCCGAAACATGATACATCATCTTTTGTAAGTGTGCCTGTTAGTGAATTTGAATTTTCAATATCTTGATAAGAAATACAGGTTCCGGCTTTATATCCAATACTAATTTTATCGGCTATACTTTGTAAACAAGTTTCATCATTTGAACAAACAGTGTACTCAATAGTAAATGATCCAGAAGTCTTGTTTTCGCCAAAGTTTGATATGTTATCGATTTTAAATCCGGACAAACCGGTTGTAGGATCATTGGTAGGGTTTTCAATATCCCATCCTTCAGAATTATATACATTGCTAATTTCGCCACAAGGTACACCAATAGTAACATGAGATAAGGCAGAAGAGCAGGAGTCTCCTGCTGAAACTTCTAATTTAATAGTAATACATCCATCAGATGTCTCACTATTGATAAGTTGTGTATTAAAACAATCTACACAAGTCTGACTTTTAAGTGTGTTGTCGTCAGACTGTGCAAATGTGTTTGTTGAGAATAAAAAGGCAACTAGTATTCCTAAAAATAGGAGCATACCATTAACTTCACCCTTTTTCTGGTAGGTTTTATCTTGCTTAAGCATGTTGTGTTTGTGTTGTGTTGTTGATTTTATTACGATCGCCAGTAGAAAATGTTACTTTAATCAAATATTTTCTAATATTCGTCTAAAAACGTCAATTATAGTTATGGAAGGTTTGATTTATAACTTCGCTTTTTTGATTATGATAATTTGTTACATTTGTTGTTCTGTATGAAAATAAATAAGCAAATTCATGAACGAAAAAGATTTGCCAGCAGAAAAAAAGCAATTTCTGCTAGATAAAAGATATCTTAGAATGGCCTATATCTGGGCTGAAAATTCATATTGTAAACGACGACAAGTTGGGGCTTTAATAGTTAAAGAGAAAATGATTATTAGTGACGGATACAATGGGACGCCTTCCGGATTTGAAAATAATTGTGAGGATGAGAACAATATTACCAAGCCTTATGTTTTACATGCTGAAGCAAATGCAATAACAAAGGTGGCGCGTTCAAATAATAGTTCAGAAGGTGCAACGCTTTACGTTACTTCATCACCTTGTATTGAATGTGCTAAATTAATAGTACAGGCAGGCATAGGGCGAGTTGTTTTTAGTGAAAAATACCGAGTAGAAGATGGTATTAATCTGCTAAAGAGGGCGGATATAGATATTATCCATATTGAGCTAGAGGATTAGGAGTTATAGAAAAGATTGAAAATAGATATAATGAGTTATAACAATAGTAAAAGACAAATTTTTCAACCGATTATTTTATCCATTATATTAATTGCCGGGATTTATATTGGATATGCGGTGTTGCCTGGTAAAATTGGAACAGATAAGTCGTTGGTTATTTATCCGCAGACAAATAAGATTGATGCTATTCTTAATTTAATAAATGAAGAATATGTAGATTCTGTGGATACAAAAAAAATGCAGGAAGAAATGATTCCTGAGTTACTTAAAAAGTTAGATCCACATACGGTTTATATACCAGCAAAAGATCTACAAAATGTAAACGAAGAACTTTCGAGTAATTTCGGAGGGATTGGAGTTCAGTTTAGTATACAAAAAGATACCGTAATGGTTGTTGCTGTTGTTTCTGGTGGTCCTTCAGAAAAAGTTGGCGTATTACCAGGAGATAGAATAGTTAGTGTAAATGATAGCGTTATTGCCGGTAATGGTATTGAAAATCCGGTAGTATTAAAATTGTTACGAGGAGAAATGGGCACCAAAGTTAATATTGGTGTGATTAGGCGTAATCTTAGAGAACCTTTAAAATTTGAAATTACCAGAGGAAAAATTCCTATTGAAAGTGTTGATGTTTCATATATGGTTACAGATGAGATTGGATATATTAAGGTAAGTCGTTTTGCGATGAATACTTATGCTGAGTTTCTTACTGCTTTGGCAAAACTAAAAGCACAAAGTTGTAAAAAGTTGATCGTAGATTTTAGAGGAAATTCTGGTGGATATTTAGAAGTGGCTATTAATTTATGTAATGAGTTTTTGCATGAGAAGGATATGATTGTGTATACTGAAGGTAAGGCAAATCCTCGTCAAGAAGTTCATGCTAATGGAAAAGGAACATGTCAGGATACTGAAGTAGCTGTATTAATTGATGAGTTTTCAGCTTCTGCCAGTGAAATATTTGCCGGTGCCATTCAGGATAATGACAGAGGTATTATTATGGGGCGACGTTCGTTTGGAAAAGGTTTGGTTCAGAATCAAATACCATTACCTGATGGTTCGGCCTTAAGGTTAACAATTGCCAGATATTATACACCTGCAGGAAGGTGCATTCAAAAACCATATAACAACGGAATTGAAGAATATTATAAGGATATTTTAGAGCGCTATCAGCATGGTGAGTTCTTTAATCAGGATAGTATTGATGTGAATGATACCTTACAATATAAAACTAAAAAAGGAAGAGTAGTTTATGGTGGTGGAGGTATCATGCCTGATGTATTCGTGCCTCGTGACACAGCTAATTTAACAAACTATTACTATAAGGTAAGAGAAGGTGGTTTAATTTATCGTTTTGCCCTGGAGTATACTGATAATAATAGAGAAAAAGTTGAAGGGCTTAATTCAGTTGAAGAAATTAAAGCATATTTAGCCAAAAATCCAGTATTGGATAAATTTGTTGCATACGCTACAAAAGAAGGTGTGAAAATGAATCGTAAGGAATATAACCTTTCTAAGCATATTATTGAGGTTGAATTAAGAGCCTATATAGCTCGAAATATTATAGATAATGAAGGTTTTTATCCTATCATTGGCGAAGTTGATGAGTTGTTGGATGTAGCTGTAGAAAAGCTGTCAAAATAATTTGATAGAGGTCAGTAGATAATTACTTATATTTGCCACCAGTAAAAATAAGGGATACATGGAATTATTCAAAGGACAAAATGCTCTAGAGTTTGCTGATCGTTTCCATACGGATGATGATTGCCTGGAATATTTGGCCAACATTAAGTGGCACCAAGGTTTTAAGTGCGTTAAATGTGGGCATCAAGGCTACCAGCAGCGCAAGCATCACGGAAGAATCTGCAACAAGTGTGCTCATATTGAGTCAGCTACCGCTAACACACTCTTTCACAAAGTGAAATTTGGAGTACGCAAAGCCTTTTACATTTGCTTTGAGATGTCAACCTCAACCAAGAGTTTGTCTGCAAGCTATATGTCAGAACGTATTGGAGTGACTGAAAAAACAGCACGACTGTTCATGCATAAAGTTAGGGAAGCGATGCAATCAAGCGGAAACAACCCGATGGATGGAAATGTACATATCGACGAGTTTGTGGTAGGAGGCAAAGAAGAAGGTAAGGTTGGTCGCAGTTACCACAGCAAGAAAAAGAAAGCGGTATGTGCTGTTGAGGTTACCGATGATGGGAAAGTAAAACGTATGTACTCGATGAAAATCAACAATTACTCATCGAAAGAACTTAAAAGGCTTTTTGATGCTCATATATCCCAAGATGCCAGTGTGACCACTGATTGTTGGAGAGGTTATCGCCCTTTGATGAAGGATTACAACATAGAACAGATTGAAAGCATGGGAGGCATGAATTTTAAAGCCTTACATACAATGATACACCAAGTGAAGTCGTGGATTAGAACAACCTATTCTTGGGTTAGCGAATGGCATATAGATAAATATTTTAATGAGTTTTGCTACAGGATTAACCGATCACAAATGAAAGATAACATCTTTAACAACTTAATGTACCGTATGGTGGAAGCTGACAAAATTAATCAGAAAGATTTAGTAGGTGCTTAACTACTGACCTCTATAATTTGAAATAAGATATTCGGGAAAGCCTTGGATACACATTCAAGGCTTTTTTATTACTTAGCTATTAGATAAAGAAACTGTCTTAGTTGATGTTTTCAGGATTTTAACTTTTTATTTGGGTGTATTTAATAATGTTAAATATTAAATGTCATATTGGCGGATTTGAAAATGTGGCACAAAAACTGTAATCTTGTATTTGTAATACATTCATTACAAAGAATATTATAAGATTTTTGCGTTATGATTATTGGTTTATTAAGAACAGTTCTTTTATTAGTAGTTATTTATTATTTGTTTCGTTTTATTGGAAAATTAGTATTGCCTATTTTACTATCTAAATATGTTAGCAAAATGACGAATCCAAATTTTAAACAGCAACAATATTCAGAGACAGTGAAGAATGATGAGGGAAAAGTAACCATTCAAAAAACAGCAACTCATAATAAAATGACTTCTTCAGATATGGGTGAATATGTTGATTATGAAGAAGTGAAAAAATAAGAAAAATGTTTCTGTAAAATATAAAAAGCAGCAAGTTGATTATTGACTTGCTGCTTTTTTATGTAAAGACAAATTGATCTGAAAAATCTCCTTTATATTTTAAAGTAACTGATAACTTCATTTAGTTTATCAGCTAGTGAAGAAAGCTCTTGAGCGCTTTCTGTAAACATATTTGCAGATACTGAGTTTTGTTGCGTAACCTCATTTAACTCTTGTATGGCATTGTTTACTTGTTGAGCTCCACTTTGTTGTTCTATGCTTGAGGCTGAAATTTCACTCACCAAAACAGCCGTTTGCTCAATGTCAGGGATAATACTTTCAATTTGTTTTCCTGACTCTTCAGACACAACAACACCATGTTTTGTCAATTCTATAATTTCTTTTGCAGCCAATTGTGATCTTTCTGCCAATTTTTTCACTTCACTGGCAACAACTGAAAATCCTCTTCCTTGTTCTCCAGCTCTGGCAGCTTCAACGGCTGCATTTAAAGCAAGGATATTTGTTTGTTGGGCAATTTCATCAATAACTACAATCTTTTCTGCAATATTAGCCATCGATTCTTCTGTTACTTTAATCGATTGATAGCCCTTTTTCATGCCATCAGAAGCTTTACGCGCAATGTTTTCTGTTTTGCTGGCGTTATCCGTATTCTGTAGTATTGTGGCTACCATTTCTTCCATTGAAGAGCTGATTTCTTCAGATGAAGCAGCTTGATTTGAAGCTCCTTCATTTAGTTTAAGTGCTGAAGTTTTTAAATGATTACTTGAGTGGTTTATTTGATCTGAACTTGCTTTTATATTTTTTACTATACTTTTAATATTTTGCGTCATTCCTTGTAAAGATCTTACAATATCTCCAATTTCGTCATTTCTGGAAATGTTCATTTGTGAGGTTAAATCTCCTTCAGCTATTTTTTTTGTAAATGTTGCACTGGTAGTTAATGGTTTAACCATGTTGTTTGCCAATAAATAGATTATCAAATAGAAGATGAGCAAACCGAAAGCGCCGATTATTATACTTTTATACATGATTTGATTTACGCTTTTAAGCACTACACTTTGGGGTACTTTAATTCCAATAGTCCATTTCTTTTGCGAGTTACTCACATTAATAGTAGCCATGGACATATACCAATCTTGTCCTTCATGACTATATTCAAAATAAGTAAGGTCGTTTTTTAATGATGATTGAATCTTTTCATTAATCAGAATAGAATCTAAATCACAATTTCCATAAATAGATTTCCCTATTAACTCTTTGTTCGTATGACCAACGATGCTTTTGTTATCAGATAATAAAAAGGATATAGCTTCATCGAAAGGTTGAATGTCTGAAACAATTTGTTCCATATTGTCTAATTTGATATCAACTCCAACTATTCCTTTAAATTGACCATCTTTTTGGATCGGTACAACAATTGAGGTCATCAGTATGCCAGCCAATTCTTTAGTAACTACATCGTAATATGGATCCCAAATATCAGTCTTATTATCTTTTCTGGCAACGTAGTATAAACTATTCAAATCATCGTTGTTCATATCAACAGTAGTCAACGACTGGTCAATTTGTCCGTTTAATCGGAAAAATACATTTCTAATTCTTCCGTTTTTAAATGAATAAGATGGATCAAGAGCTTTTAATTCCCAAATTTGCCAGGTGGATAAAAAGCTTGGGTTATTTTTAAGCCAGCTGAGTAACATCGTATTATAAAAAGAATCTTCAGGTTTTTTCTCCAACTCAAAATATTCTTCATATGTGTTAGCAAGAACTACAGCTCCTTCATGAACAGTATTTAATTCACCTTGAATTAAGTTTCTATACTCTAAAACTTTAGTGTTAATGATTTCTTTAGAAGTATTTATTGCTTCACTTCTTAAATTTAGAGTAATATAACCTAATACTATTGCAAATATTAAAGTGGAAGATATTAATACATAGGCTAGTAACCTGCCTTTTAAGCGGAAATTAAATCGACTCATACAAAAAACTTTAGACAACAATAATTAGTGATAAAGTGTCCCCTAATCCAATACCACAATCAAATTTAAAATCATAATTACTTTACTATAGTTTTATGGAGAGTCTTTTTATTTTATCATATTTTAAAGATACGTCTTTAAAATAAAGAACATATATGTCAAAAAAATAGGTGTAAAATATATTTAGTCTCCATAATAATATGGTAAAGAGTGTAAAAATATATTTTTTGATTTTTTGATATGTTGAATTTTATCATGTTTAGCATTTATTTAGAATATTTAAAGAAAAAGGTAGAATTATTTAATGGTATTTATTACACAGATATAAAAGTAATTAGTAGTTTCGTCAGTAAATGTTAAGACTAAACTGTTAAATATAGAAATGCATACAAAAAGTACATTTTCCCTAATCCTAATATGGAGTATCGTTTTGTTAAGTTCTTGTAATAAAACGCCTAAAGTTTCTCAAAAATTAGCTGAAGTCAAATATAATCCTAAAGTAGCTGCTTTTACTTCAGGAATGATTTCAAATCAGGCTGAAATTATGGTTCGATTTTCGGATGAAGTTAATTCCGCAGAACCAGGTAATCCAGCTTCCTCCAGTATTGTAAATTTATCTCCTTCAGTAAAAGGGGAGTTTTATTGGTTAGATAAGCAATCGATCGTATTTAAGCCTGATGAAAAATTAAAGCAAGCTACTGTTTATAAAGCGAAGGTTGATTTATCCCAGGTGTTTACAGATGCAAAGGATGATTTTGAGTTTTCATTTCAAACCATTAGTCAAAATTATCGTGTGGAATTAGGTAATGTTATGCCATACGACAACTCTAATCTTACAGATAATCAATTGACAGGAACATTAATTCTTTCAGATTATGCAGATACAACCAATGTATATAAAATAGTAAATGCAATTCAGGATGATGAAAAGCTGGATATTGACTGGCTTATTGGAGACAAGCAAAATCAATATCAATTTGTTATCAATCATATTCGTAGAAAGGATTCTCAAGGGAATGTAAAAATAGAATTAAACGGTAATAGTATTGATGTTGATAAAGAGGAAACCAAAAAAGTAAGAATTCCGGGCATTAATGATTTTGATTTGGTTGATGTACAAGAAGTTTTTTCACCTAGTCAGGCTATTGAAATTACTTTTACTGATCCTTTAAACGGAAGTCAGAATTTACAGGGATTAATTACTTGGGATTCTCCTGTTGGTTTTTCTACCTCAGTTGAAAATAATATGATTAAGGTAACGCCTCATCACTCCATAAGTGGAAGCGTAAAACTTGTTGTTAATGAGGGGATAGAGAATGTTTTAGGTGTAAAAACAGATGAGAAGGAGACTTTTGTACTAACATTTACCAGTTTAAAGCCACAAGTTGAATTTATTGGAAAAGGAACTATTTTACCAGAATCAGAAGGCTTAAATATTCCATTTAAAGCAGTGATTTTAAGAGAGGTACAGGTAAGAGTGATCAAAATATTTGAAAACAATATAGCTTCATTTTTACAAGTAAATAAACTGGATGGTGATTATCAGTTAAAAAGAGCTGGTAGACTGATTCTTAAAAAAACGATTCCGTTAAACTCTGATAGAACGATTAACCTGAATAAATGGAATACATTTTCATTAAAACTGGATGATTTAATAAAAGTAGATCGTGGTTCTCTTTATCGAGTAGAAATTCAGTTTGGCAGACAAAATGCTATATATCCTTGTGCAGGAGAAGATAGTTTTGCAGAAGAGGATTTAATGAGTGATCCGGATGAAATAACAGAAAAAGAAATTGCTTATTACGACAGTCCTGATGGAGGCTCTAGTTATTGGGATAATGACTATTACTATTATGATTATAGAGATAGAGATGATCCATGTAAAAAGGCTTATTATAGAAGTAGCAGGTTTGCACGAAGGAATATTCTGGCTTCCAATCTTGGAATAATAGCCAAAAAAGGAAGCGATAAAGAAATGGTAGTTGCAGTAACTGATTTAAGAACTACTGAACCTGTCGCAAATGTTGATGTAGAAATTTATAATTATCAAAACCAACGAATTGCCACATCAAAAAGTAATAGTGAAGGATTGGTTAGGTTGGATGTTACTAAAAAGCCTTATTTACTTATTGCGAAATTTGAAAACCAAAGAGGTTATTTAAGGTTGGATGAAGGTTCATCATTGTCATTAAGTCGTTTTGATGTGTCAGGACAGACGATTAGAAAAGGACTTAAAGGATATATTTATGGTGAGAGAGGCGTTTGGCGTCCCGGAGATACATTGTTTGTGTCATTTATCCTAGAAGACAGAGAAAAAGTGTTGCCGGAAAAACATCCGGTAGTTTTTGAATTAAGTAATCCTCACGGACAATTAGTAAAAAGGGTTGCCAGTACATCAGGAATAAATAATATGTATTTATTTAAAGTGCCAACTGATGAGGATGCTCCTACTGGTAATTGGATGGCTCGTTTTTTAGTTGGAGGAACTGCGTTTACAAAATCTTTACGTATTGAAACGATCAAACCAAACCGATTGAAAATTAAAATGGATTTTGGAACAGAAAAGCTTTCTGTTTTGCAGCCATATATTAAAGCCGAGATGAGTGTGAAATGGTTGCATGGAGCTGTTGCCAGAAATCTAAAAACAAATGTTACTGCGACTTTATCATCCATACCTACTAAATTTTCAAAGTATAGTGAATATACATTTGATGATCCTACATGTAAATTTTCAAGTGAAGAAGTAACACTTTATGAGGGTGAAACAAACTCTGAAGGAGTTGCTATGGTTCAGGGAAATCTTGAGGTGAGTGATCAGGCTCCGGGTATGTTAAAAGCATCCTTCAGGACAAGAGTATTTGAGGAAAGTGGAGATTATAGTATCGATCGTTTTTCAATTCCTTATAGTCCTTATAAATCATATGTAGGAGTTAGAATTCCGGTTGGAGATAAAAGAGGTATGCTGGTAACAGATAAAGAACATAAAATAGATGTTGTTACTGTTGATGCAGAAGGTAATCCGATTTCAACGAGTAATTTACAGTATATAATATATAAAGTTAACTGGCGTTGGTGGTGGGAATCAGGTGAAGATAATCTAGCCAGATATATTTCTTCTTCATCACAGCAGATTATCGACCGAGGAAATTTTAGCACTAAGAATGGAATAGGAAGTTTTGATTTGGAAATTAAATATCCGGATTGGGGACGTTATTTGGTTCGTGTTTTTGATACAACAAGTGGTCATGTTTGTGGTAAAACTGTTTATGTGGATTGGCCGGGATATGCTGCTAAACCAGTTGGTGATAATCCCGAGGCTGCCTCGATGTTGACTTTATCTACAGAGAAAGATAAATACAATGTAGGCGAAACTGCCCAGGTAAATTTTGCTTCGTCAGAAGGTGGACGAGCTTTAGTAACGATTGAAAATGGAACTAAAGTGATTAAAGAATATTGGGCTAAAACTCAAAAGGAGTATACATCATTTCAATTTGAAATTACAAAAGAGATGACTCCTAATATTTTTGTTCATGTAACCTTGTTGCAACCGCATGCTCAAACAGCCAATAATTTGCCAATTAGAATGTATGGGGTAACTCCATTGTTGGTAGAGGATGCTGAAACACATTTGAAACCGGTTATAGATATGCCGGATACTTTGGTTCCGGAGCAAATGGTGAAAATTAAGGTAAGTGAAGAAAATGGTAAAGCAATGACGTATACCATTGCTATGGTTGAAGAAGGTTTATTGGATTTAACCAGATTTAAAACACCTCAACCGTGGAATCAATTTTATGCCAGAGAAGCGCTGGGAGTAAGGACATGGGATGTTTATAATCAGGTGATAGGTGCTTATGGAGGACAAATTGAAAAGGTATTTAGTATTGGAGGAGATGGTGAAATTGCAAATAAACAAAAAGATCCTAGTGCAAATCGTTTTAAACCTGTAGTTAGGGTTTTTGGACCGTTTGAGTTAGAGAAAGGGGATTCAAAAACACATGAGTTTAATATGCCTCAATATATTGGATCTGTTCGCACTATGGTTGTGGCTCGCCATGAACGTATGTATGGCAATGCAGAAAAAGCAACTCCGGTTAAAAAGCCATTAATGGTTTTGGCAACATTACCAAGAGT
This sequence comes from uncultured Saccharicrinis sp., assembly GCA_963665705.1. Classification (GTDB taxonomy): domain Bacteria; phylum Bacteroidota; class Bacteroidia; order Bacteroidales; family Marinilabiliaceae; genus Saccharicrinis. The sequence goes on along the minus strand of OY762448.1, from coordinate 4,782,223 downwards.
GTTAGGTCCCGGAGAAACAGTTCAGTTGCCGGTTACTGTTTTTGCAATGAGTGATAAAATAAAGAATGTTGATTTATCAATTGAAACAAATGAGTTGATTAATGTACAAGGAAAGTCATCTCAAAAAATAATATTTAATCAGGCTGGTGATAAAGTTATTCCTTTTATGATAAATATTCCTCAAAAATTAGGAGTAGGAAAAATTAAGGTTATTGCTAAGTCTGGTTCTGAAAGAGCTGAAGATGAAATTGAGATTCAGGTTCGAAATCCTAATCCACCTCGGGTAACTTCTATTAGTAAAGTTATTCAGGCAGGTCAGTCAGATATTATTCCTTACGAACTGTTTGGAATGGAAGGAACAAATAAAGCTGTCGTTGAGTTATCATCCATTCCTCCCGTAGACTTTGGTCGTCGATTGAAATATCTGTTGCAATATCCTCATGGCTGTGTGGAGCAAACAACAAGTTCAGTATTTCCTCAATTATATTTGGAAAATGTGATGGAAGTTAGCAATGAAACCAAGTCTGCTATTGAAAAGAATATTAAAGCAGGAATTAGTCGTTTGGCAACTTTTATAACCAGTGATGGCGGATTTAGTTATTGGCCGGGTAATTCAGAAGCTAATGATTGGGGATCCTCGTATGCTGGTCATTTCCTTTTAGAAGCTGAGAAAAAAGGGTATAGCTTGCCATTAAATTTTAAAACTAAATGGGTTCAATATCAAAAGCGACAATCCAGTAACTGGACTCCAGAGAATTTTGGACATTATCGGGATTTAAATCAGGCTTATCGTTTATATACATTAGCACTTGCCGGAAAACCAGATAAGAGTGCGATGAATAGGATGCGGCATATTTCTACGCTATCAAAACAAGCCCGCTGGCGTTTGTCTGCGGCATATGCTCTAATAGGTCAAAAAGAGGTGGCTGCAGGATTAGTAGAAAATACAAGCTTGCAAATATCTGAGAAGCAAAAATATTACTCATATGGTTCTGTAACAAGAGACCAAGCCATGATTTTAGAGACTTTATCATTGCTTGGAGACTTGGATAAGGCAGCTCCATTGATGAAAGAGGTAGCAGATAAACTAAGTGGACAAAGTTGGTTAAGTACGCAAACAACAGCATATTCTTTGATTGCTTTGAGTCAGTTGGCACAGAATACAGGTAGTTCAAAATTATCGTGTTCAGTTAATGGTGATAAGCTTACTTCTGATAAGCCATTGCACCAAATAGAGATGCCTGCCAATATGAATCAAAAAGGAGAAGTGAAAATTAAAAATAATGCCGAAGGAATATTATTTGCGCGTTTAATTTTAGAAGGTATACCTTTTAAAGGAGATACTGTAAATGAGAGTTCAAACATGAAGATGAGTGTTAAGTATACGCTTTTAAATGGTGAACCAATAGATGTTACACAAATTCAGCAGGGTACTGATTTTATGGCTGCAGTTACAATTAGTCATCCAGGACAGTTGTCAACTTATACTGATTTGGCCTTGACACAAATCTTTCCTTCAGGATGGGAAATCAGAAACACCAGAATGGAAGATGTTAACTCATCTTACGAAATAGATATGCCTGATTATAGAGATATTCGTGATGACAGAGTATATTCTTATTTTGATTTAGTTAGAGGGAAAAGTAAAACATTTATTGTTTTGCTTAATGCCACTTATCAAGGTAAGTATTATTTACCATCAGTTTCATGTGAGGCCATGTACAATAATCAAATCTCAGCTCGAAGAGCAGGGAAATGGGTTGAAGTAATCAGTGAACAATAATTAATTGTTTATGCGTTATTAAATTATTATACTTTTACTACTGGCTTTTATGAAAAATGTCAGTCGTAATTTTTAAAAAGTAATATGAATAAAAGATTATACATTGGATTAATTATCCTTACCTGTTTGGTTTGGGGAGGACAAAAGGCGGATGCTAAAAAGGTTAATGGGTATATTGTTACAAATGAAAATGATACAATAAAAGGACTAGTTAATCTTTATCGTTTTAGTCTTAGTTCAGGGAGCGTTTTCTTGGGAGATTTTAATAGTGAGATGGTCTTTGTAGAAGTTTCATTTAAAGGCCCTGACCATAAGAAATTTGTAATTTATGATCCAATAGATATTAAAGGATATGGTTTTTTATATAAGGGAGAACAATATGCATTTGAAACCCATATAGTGAAATCAAATACCTTTGTTTATAAAGATAGTAAGAAGATACATTTTCTACAGAAAATAAAAACCACAAAAGGCAGGTACGTATACAAACATCAAATATATCGTTTAGATCCGGGAACACGAGAATTAATTCCATACTATGTGTTTTATGTTATAGATAAAAATGGTGAATTGATTAAAATAAAATATTAAAGATAGGTTTACATTATTTTTTAGGTTCTAAAAACCTTATAGTTATGCTTAAATATTTTTCATTATTATTGATTGTATTATTACTTTCTGTTACAGCCAATGCAAAAAAAAATCAAAAAGGTAAAGCTTCTTATTATGCCAATAAGTTTGAAGGAAAGAAAACTGCTAGTGGAGAAGTATATAAGCATCATTTAAAAACTGCAGCTCATCGTACATTACCATTTGGTACAATGGTTAAAGTAACCAACCTTAAAAATAATAAGAGCGTTATCGTGCGAATCAACGACAGAGGTCCTTTTTCTAAAGGTAGAATTATTGATTTGTCGAAAAGTGCAATGGTTGCTCTGGATGGAATTAGGGATGGAGTGGTTGAAGTTGAAATAGAGGTGCAGAAGAGTAAGTGATTTAGTTAAACCACTTACTGTTAAATTCAATTATTGATTCTTTATTTAAATTTTTTAAACATGGTACCTCTCCCCATAAGGCATTAGGATAATATTTTTTTAAATGGGATTTGATCGTTTGTGCTGAATCTAAGGTTATTTCAGGGGACGTGACAGGGTAGTGGTTGTATATGACTCCATATACTTTAATACCTCTTTTTTGCATTACTTCGAGCGAAAGTAGTGTGTGATTTATTGAACCCAGTTTACCTGAAGTCACCAAAATAACAGGAAAATCATTCTGTTCTATAAAATCTACAACCATGGTATCTTCATTTAGAGGGACCATTAATCCGCCGACACCTTCCAATAAAACTGTATCGTATTGCATTTCCATTTCTCTTACTGCTTGTATTATTCTGTCATCATCAATCCTTTCGCATTGCATGGCTGCAGATAGGTGAGGAGATGCCGGGAATTTAAATAAGTAAGGACATGTTTCTCCATTTTTATCTTCAGGAAGTAAGGGTATACCCATTATTTTCCGATGCGTTTCAATATCTTCTGAATATTGAGTGCATCCGGTTTGGGCCATTTTCATGGTTATGATATTTTCTTCTTTGGTTTTTAGCATTTTAGCTAATAGTCCGGTTATAATGGATTTTCCGGCATCGGTATCTATGGCTGTAATAAAGTATGTTGACATGGTATTGTATTTTATAGTTTTTTTAAAATAAGGATAAAAGGATTATAGGTTAAAGAGAACCTTTTCCCTTCCTTGTATTTATTATAACCGATAGTGAAATTTTCCAAATCTTTTTTTCCCCATTTAACGGATGAAATTCCATTCACCCCAGTATATCGCATGTGTTTTAAAATATCTATCGGTGAATCAAACCATAGTTTGCTGAACCATGATTGTGAGTTAATGATTTTAAAATGCTTACTTGCTTTTAGAATCACATCCTCAAAAGGAAGGTAATCAATCCCCATTCCTGTTAGTGATTTTATTTCCAGAAAATTATTAATATCGAATGAAGATAGAGCAAAATAACCATTTTGTTTTAGTATTGAAGATATATGATAAAAGAAGGAATCCAAATCCTGAATCCACTGAATACATGCTCCTGACCAGATTGTATCTTGTTTCTGTAGAATTTTAAGTTTCGTAGCATCTCCTTTATAAAACTGATATGTAGCAGTACTAAGTTGTGAAATAATTTTTTTAATAATAGGTTCTACTTCATTTACTAAATCGTTGGCAATATAGTTTTCAACATTAAATTTTTTGAGTATTTCACAAGTTAGTAAACCTGTTCCGCAACCAAGTTCTAATATATTACCTTGTAAAAAAGGCAATTCTTCAAGAGCCACAGATACAAGTTTTGTTGCCATTTGCTGTTGTACAATAGCATGTTGGTTGTATGTTTTTGATGCAGTGTAAAAACGTTGTTGTAATAAGTTTGTATCAATCAACGGTTGTTCTGGATATATCATCAGACTTCTGGTTTTAATTAATTATTTCACTCCATTTATTCCAATGGTAGAAGCAAAAATGAGGAGCCTTAATTTCTTGTATATCCACTTTGTTTTTCCAATAGTCTTTTTGATTTGTCGATAAAAAAATCAAATCTTCAGAGCCAATAACAGCTTTGTGGTAAAATGGATTTGAGGTGATTTTTAAATTAAAGTGCTGAATTAAAGAGCTGAGTTCTTCTTTTTGTTGTTGTAATTCTCTTTGGGGTTTGTTCGTTTCAAAAGTTTCCCATCCTTTATTACTCCCAAGCATTCTTCGCTGAAATTTAGTTAAGTTTCGTTCTGTTAAATGATCTAGAGTTCCTTGTACAATAACTCTGCTAAGGCCATGTTTATCATGTATGGGTTGTGTAGTGCCATTGATGGCTACAGCATGATTAATTTTAATATTGAACTGTTCGCAGGTATAATGAGCAATCCATACACCAAACGACCAGGCAATAACTGATATTGTATTATAGTTATTTATAGTATTTAATGTTTTTGTATCAAGGTTCAGAGTTTGGTAATCATAAAGAACTAGCACATCATACTCTTCTGATTCTAGATGCTTAAATTGATGTTCATCACACCCCCATCCATTGAAAAAAAGAATGAGATGTTTTTTTTCTTGCTTATTTAACCAATGGTATCTCATAAAATCCGTTTTTATAATTGATGTGTTTTTATTAAAAAAGACTCTAATTCCTCAACAAATTCATTCAGATGATTAGCTTTTAAGTTAGCTGTTAATGAAAGACGAAGTCTTGCTGAACCATTAGGTACAGTTGGTGGACGAATAGGAAAAACCAAATAGCCTTTGGACTGCAGATGTTCGGATAAAGTAACCGCTATTTTATTTTCTCCAACTACAATAGGGATGATATAGCTTTGTGAACCATTAAATCCTAAATCATAAATTTTTTTATTACATAGAGAGGCCAGCCTGTTTAATTGTTTTCTATAGTCTGAAAATCCAGGCATTTTATCAATAATAAATTTGCTCCATGCCATATTCACCGAAGGTAAAGCTGTTGTAAAAATTAGTGTGCGGGCTTTATTGATCAGTACATTACCTAATGTTTGATTTAAGATGGCAAAGGCTCCAACAGATGCCATTGCTTTGCCCATTGTTCCTATGATAATATCAATATCTTTTACAACATTCTGTTCTTCACATAATCCCAAACCTGTTTCACCAATAGCACCAACTGCATGGGCTTCATCTATATATAAAATGGTATTGTATTTTTCTTTGAGAGCTACTAATTTCTTGAGGTCTACAGCATCGCCGTCCATACTAAAAATAGATTCACTAACGATAAATATTTTGTCATATTGATGGCGTCGATTTTCCAGAATAGATTCCAGGTGTTCGTAATCTGCATGTCGGTAACGTACATGATTTGCAGAACTTAAACGTATACCATCAATAATGCTGGCATGACAGAGTTTATCAGAAAGTATTAAATCTGTTTTTTCTGTAAGTGCAGGTAAAATTCCGGAATTAGCATGATATCCACTATTGAAAAACAAAGCCGCTTCACTTTGATACCAGTTCTTTAATGCTTCCTCTGTTTCATTGTATAAAGAAGTATTTCCTGTTAGTAATCGTGATGAACCACTTCCGAAAGAAAGCCATTGTGGATTGGAAACCACTTGGTTCATGAATTCGTTTTGTAATTCTATATTTGTAGCTAATCCCAGGTAGTCATTGGAAGATAAATTGAGCATTTTTTTTCCTTTGAAAAGGCAATAGCCATCAGAATCATTCTCAATAACTTTTAGTGTCCTGGTTAAATCCTGTAACTCTAACTGTTGAATGGTGTTTTCAAATCTTTCCATTTTCTTAGATGATTGGTTCAGTTACAACTTCCATTGTTTCATAAATAACTTCGTATAAAGCATTACAAAGCTTACCAAGTTCATTATCGGTGATAATGAAAGGAGGCATTAAGTATACCAGCTTACCGAATGGACGTACCCAAACGCCTTTCTCCACAAAGGCTTTTTGAATGATGGCCATATCAACAGAATTTTTTAGTTCCACCACACCAATAGCTCCCAAACATCTTACTTCTTTTACTATTTCTAACTCGGCGCAAGGGGCCAATCCTTTTTTTAGTTCAGCTTCTATATGGTTCACTTTATTTTGCCAGTCACTTTTTAATAATAGATCAATACTTGCATTGGCTACAGCGCAGGCTAAAGGATTTCCCATAAAAGTAGGGCCATGCATAAATACTCCGGGCGAGCCGCTGCTGATGGTGTCAGCAATTTTATTAGTCGCTAAAGTTGCCGCAAAGCTCATGTATGCACCAGTAATAGCTTTTCCTAAACACATAATGTCAGGAGAGATATTTGCATGGTTACAAGCAAATAACTCTCCTGTTCTTCCGAAGCCCGTAGCAATTTCATCTGCAATCAGAAGTACATTATATTCATTACATATTTTTCGAACCGCTTTTAAATAATCCGGAGAATAAAACCACATTCCTCCTGCTCCCTGTACAATGGGTTCAAGAATGATAGCGGCTAATTCTTCATGATGCATTTCTACAATATTTTTTAATGAAGAAATGTCTTCATCTTTAAATGTATCATTAAAACCACATGATGGTTGGTCTGCAAAATAATGTATGGGTAAGCGACCATTGAAAATATGATGCATGCCTGTATTGGGGTCGCAAACCGACATGGCATGCCAGGTGTCGCCATGATAACCATTACGAATTGTAGCAAACTTTACTTTAGTATGCTGACCTTTGCTATGCCAGTATTGCAAGGCCATTTTTAAAGCTACTTCAACAGCAACGGAACCCGAATCGCAGAAAAATACTTTTTGCAATGATTCAGGAGTCAGGTCAATCAACTTTTTAGCTAAGTCAACCGCTGGTGAATGTGTTAAACCCCCAAACATGATATGAGCCATCTGCTTCAATTGATGTTCCATAGCTTGATTTAATACAGGGTGGTTATACCCATGAATGGCAGCCCACCATGACGACATTCCATCAACAAGTTTTTCCCCGGTTGATAAATGAATGGTACATCCCTCTGCTTTTTCAACTGGGTAAACCGGTAGAGGATTGGTGGTTGATGTATATGGGTGCCAAATATGTTCTTTGTCGTATTGTAATAATTCAGGGGTGTTCATTTTTTTAATTTTAAATGCATGATGCTAAATTTTAGCGGTATCTTTCACATCCTCGTTTGCTATGGAAAAACCTGCTTTTGAAAATATTTCTTTATCCTGATTGATATTACTTCCAATTGTTGTTAAAAAATCTCCAACTAAGGCTGCATTAACTCCGGCTTTTAATACTTTATTCTGAATGTGAGCAAATAGATTTCTTCCCGCAGCCATTCTGATTTTTGCTCTAGGATTAATAAAGCGGAATAGAGCAAAAGTGGTCAAAATTTCTTCATCACTTAAAGCTTGCATGTCTTCCAGTTTTGTTCCTTTAATAGGTGTCAAAACATTGATTGGTATTGATAATACATTAAGATTTAAGAGTGTAAAAGCCATTTCTATTCTTTGGTCATATGTTTCGCCCATACCAATAATTCCACCTGAGCATACTTCCATACCAATTGCCTGCGCTTCTCTTATAGTTTGTATTTTCTGTTCCATTGTATGAGAACTAACTAACTCAGAGAAAAAGGATGGAGCCGTTTCAATATTGCAATGGTAGTGCTCAACTCCCGATTCTTTAAGTTTTAATAGTTGTTCTTTATTTAATAAGCCCATGGATGCACACAATCGTATTGGTGAGTTTTTTCTAATGCTCTTGTAAACACCACATAGTTTATCCAGGTTTTTATTGGAAATGGCTTTACCGCTTGTAACTAAAGAAAACTTGTGAACTCCTTTTTCGGCGTTATCCTTAGCCATTTGTTCTGCCTTCTTTAAATCAACCAGTTCATACTCTTCCACATTAGTTTTGTGAAATGCAGATTGAGAGCACCATTTGCAATCTTCGCTACATCTGCCTGAACGCGCATTTAAAATACTACACATGTCCATGGTGTTACCATGATTCTGGATTCGTATTTCGTTTGCTGCAGCGTAAACTTCTTCTTTGTTGGGCCAGTTCAGTAAGGTCATTGCCTCAATTTGATCAATTGATTCTCCGCGTAATACTTTTTCTTTTAATAGCTCTACCATAATGCAAAAAAAAACCGCTAACAGAATTTACATTCCATTAGCGGCCAGTTATATTGTTAATACTAATAATTACACTTTGTCCGTAAACAACAGGAGTTGATGTAACAACAGGAATAAGTTGCAACAGTTCTTCTTCCGTGCATTCCTCATTTTCATCGTTGGCTTCTTTGTCATCACAAACGCGTAGAATATCTTCAATGTGTTCAATTACATTTCCGATCCATTGCGTTAACGAAATAGCCAAACTCCCGATATGAACCACCTTACCAATACTACAAAACGCAGCATAGCCTTTGTTACTCCATTGTGAAAAATGAAGTCTGTTTTGCTTGATATTTAACTTATTGTGATTCATCGGATGCAAAACTACAATAAAAAAGAATCTTGATTTTAATTTATCAAGGTGTTTTTGAACAGGTTTCTATATTGTTATTTTAAATACTTAGCAAAGAATCCCATCATTGATTGATAAAGTTCAATTCTATTATCTTCATGATGAAAACCGTGACCCTCGTTATACTTAACGATATAAGGAACATCGTATCCACGTTCTCTGAGTTTGCTCACAATCTGGTCTGACTCATTAATATTTACACGAGGATCATTGGCTCCTTGAATCACAAATAGTGGTTTGGTAATTTTTTCAGCATTTAAAGCTGGAGATACCTCTTCCATGATTTTCTTTTCTTCCGGATTTTCGGGGTCATACCACTGTGCATAGAATTGTTCCATATAGGGTTTCCAATAAGCAGGGAACGAATTAACGAATGTAAATAGGTTTGAAACTCCAACATAGTCAACGCCACATACATATAAATCCGGTGTTTTTATAAGGCTGCCCAAAGTAGCTAGTCCACCATAACTACCACCGTATACCGCCACTTTTTCAGGAATTACCCAATTCTGGTCAATGCAGTATTTTACTCCATCTTCAAGGTCGTTTAGCATTTCGCGACCAATCTGTTTACTTCCGGCTAAATAAAAATCTTTACCATAACCGCCTGATCCTCTGTAGTTGACTTGCAAAGTCGCATATCCGCGACTAGCAAAAAGTTGTGTTTCAGGATTAAATCCCCATGAATCACGAATTCCATAAGGACCTCCATGAGGGTTTAATATCATTGGAACTTTTTTGCCTTCTGCAGCTGCTTTAGGAATGGTTAAATATCCATAGATAGTTCTGCCGTCGCGACTTTTAAATTTAATAGGTCGCATTTCAGCCATATCTTCCTCTTTTAACTGAGGCATTAAGTTCATGAGTAATTTAAACTTATTGGAATCTACATCATACATATAGTATTTACCATAAAGTTTGTCGCTGGTAACGTAAATCAGATACTTATCTTCATTATCTGTTTTATCGTAAATGTAAAAGTCTTTTCCGCTAAATTCTTTCTCAAATTTTTTGTGCAAGGCTTTGTAGTATTTGCTTACCGGAGTAATCTGATATTTTTCACCTTCGTAAGCAAAATAATCTATTTCCCAATTTCGTTTGCGAGATCGGGACATTTCATTGGCATCAAATGTTTCATTTTCAAAAACTACTTCAAGTTGCTTTTTATTAGCTAAATCATAGGAAACAATGCATTCTTTATCGCGGTTTAAGTTCGATATAACATAGGCTATATCATGTTTTCCGGGATCATAATTGAAGCCTCTGATATTAAAGGTTCCTTTCCAGTCATAGTGTTCAATCACTTCAAACTCTTTATCTGATGCGGAACGGTATAAAAGTTCCATTTCAGTTCCGTTTACTTGTCGGGTATAGGCACGAAGAACTCCATCTTTATCAAAGTTGTAATCCATGATTGGACTGTTGGGATCTTTGTTTTCAAATAGTTTAGTAAACTCCCCGTTATTTACATTGATAATATAAGGCTCAAAAACTTCAGCATTATCTTTGTTCATTTGAATGATAATTTCATCCGGCTGTTCTTTCAGTAACTCAAGAATATTTACCTGTACATCGTCAAATGGAGTAAGTTCTATATCGTTAGATCCATCGGTGTTTACTGCAAATAAATGATAGTTTTCATTACCTCCCTTATCTTTAACATAAATCAAACGATTATTATTAACCCATCCATAACCTCGCACCAGGTCATCACCTTCAACTATTGCTTTTGTTATTTTATCGGTTATGGTATTTTGAATGTAAACGTGCTGTTTTCCTTCATCATCTCTTTCTCTAAATGATAAATACTTTCCATCAGGAGAAAATTGAAAATCACTTTTTGATGGTTTTTGAAAATAATCCTTTACAGAATATTTGTAAGAGGCTGTTTCAAAATTAGCCAGGGCTTTTAATTCTTCTGTAGTAGATGGCAATGAAGTATCACCTGGAATACTATCATTTTTTGTGGCATATGTACTGCTGATAAATACAATGCTCATTAAAAATAAAAATACGTGTTTCATTTACTTATAATTTTGGTTTGTTGGCTATAAGGCATTTTTAATTAGTTCCCAATAGTCATTGTTAAACATGGAATATACATTGGTATTTAAAGAAAAGAACAAGATAAAATACCAATAGTTAGGTTTTAACTATTAAGGTGTATTTAAAAGGTGGTTAAAGATAACGCATTAAATTGTATTGTAAAAGAGGAAAAATACTTCTCAGTTTTACTTTTGAACTGGAGTTATAATTTATAGTATTCAGGTCAGAGGCCTTAGCGTTGGAGTGTAAGTTTTATTCAGTTTCTCGGTTTGTAATTCGATTTATTGTTCTTTTAAGACACAAATAAGAAAAGCCTGAAGAAGATGAATAAAACAAGGAGTACATTCATGAAAAAAACAAAATTAGTATTGGAATTTTCTCGTAATTGATTAACAATAGTGCTGATAAATAATATGATTGAATGTATAATAGCAATACCTATGTAAATTAAATAAGCACCAAGACCATTTCCTCCTCTGGCATTATTCATAGAAAATTCAAAGTATAAATAAAGTATTACAAAGAAGATAATAAGAAAAGAATAAAATTTAGTTTGTGTATTTGTCATTTATTATCTCCTTGAATGTTTATCACCATTCACCATTCTCCCTGTTCCTTGTTCCTCCTTTACTTAATCACCCCAACATACCCGTCTCCACTATCTTTTAATTCAAAAATATTCTTAGGATAAAGCCCTTCTTCTTTTCTATGCGAAACATATAGGATGGCTGTTTTACTTTCAGCCGATATTTTTTGTATTAATTGAACCATTAATGAAGCACTATAATCATTTAATCCGGTTGAGGGTTCATCTAAAATTAATAAAGGAGGGTGTTTAATCATAGCCCTGGCAATTAGAACCAAACGCTGGTTTACTTGAGATAGTTTGTTAAAACGCTCTGTTTTTTTGTCAGATAATCCCAATAGTTCGAGCCATTCCAGCGCTAATTTTTTCTGACGGTCAGATGGTTTTTGGTATAAACCTACACTGTCGACTAAACCAGAAATTACCATCTGTTCAACCGTTTGGCTGCTATGAAATCGTTGAGTCATGGATGGCGTAAAATAACCCACTTTTTCTTTAATATCCCAAACACTCTCACCACTACCTTTCTTTTTCCCAAATAAATATATAGGTATTCCAAAAGCTTTGGGATTGTCTCCAAACATCATGCTAAGCATGGTTGTTTTTCCAGAGCCATTAGGCCCTATCAGATGCCAAAAATCGCCGGTACAAACTTTCCAATGTATATCCTTAATAATTTTTCTTTCTTCATAGCTTACACTTACACCGTTAAACTCAACCAATACCTCAGGAATATTTTCATAAGGTGTGATAGGGTCCGGTAAACTATTATTCAGAAAAGCTTTTTCTTTATGTAAATGAAGTTGTTCAAATTCGTTTTTCGAATATCGGCTGGTCAGTTTTTCGTTTTCAATAAATAAAACTTCCGATATAAATGGCATAATATCTTCGTGACGCTTAAATATCTGAACGATAGGAGTGGTATCTGCTATTTGAATAAGTTCCTTTTTTAAAGCTTCCACTGACTGAACATCTAAACAATCAAAAGGATTATCTAATACAATAAACTCAGGTTGTTTAAGAATCAAATGCCTGAGTAAAGCTTTTTTTTGTTCACCACTACTAAAAGTACGAATACTTCTATGTGGATCTCCTGTTAGTAAATACAGGTCATGTGTAGCCTCCTCATCAATTAGTTTTTCCAGTGTAATATTTGAAAAAAGTTCTCCAAACTTGTCTGTAAGTGAATCTATTTCTCCTTTTCCTTTGATTAAATCTTTAATCCACTGTCCTTTCATAGATAGTGAATTTCCTTCTATAGCGTAGTGTTTCAAAACATTTTTTCTTTAAAGTAGAGCAAAGATAAATAAAGTAAAAGCATATGTGGATGGGGATAAGGTTTAAAAATGCTTAAATATTGAGATATAAAACTTAGGAAATAAATGTATGAGCAAAAACGCATCTGAAAAATTTTAAGAACGAAATTGCACCTGCAAAATCGTATCTGAAAAATATTAGGAACAGAATTGCACGTGCAAAAACGCATCTGAAAAATTTTAGGAACAGAATTGCACGTGCAAAAAGGTATCTGAAAAATTTTAGGAACGAAAATGCACGTGCAAAAACGCATCTGAAAAAATTTAGGAACAAATTGCAAGTGCAAAATCGTATCTGAAAAATTTTAGGAACGAAAATGCACGTGCAAAAATGTATCTGGAAAAATTTAGGAACAAATTGCAAGTGCATAAAGGTGTCTGGGAAAACTTAGGGACGAAATTGTAAGTGCAAAGAGGTATCTGAAAAATTTTAGGAACGAAAATGCACGTGCAAAAATGTATCTGGAAAAATTTAGGAACAAATTGCAAGTGCAAAAACATATCTGAAAAATTTTAAGAACGAAATTGCACCTGCAAAATCGTATCTGAAAAATTTTAGGAACAGAATTGCACGTGCAAAATTGTATCTGAAAAAATTTAGATACAGATTTGCAGTTACAAAATTAGTATCTGGAAATATTATAATGGGATATTCAATAAACGGTGTGTGAAATTGAGGTTTTTCAGAAATAAATGGACAAATCAGGTCGAATCCTTTATATTTTATGCATGAAGTCTTTAAAATTTATTAAAAAGTACAAGAGAAGCCCTGTTTTTGGTGCGCTGTTTCTTATATTTTAATAATTTTGTAGTTCAATCTTAATATAAATAGTTATGAATTATTTGGAATCAGCAGTTTCTTTAAAAAAGTTAATCTCAAACACCAACCATAAGATGTTGCAAAAGAACAACAAATCTTTAGTTGAAAGAAACTTGATGATAATTCGCACAAACTTTGGAAAAGAGATTGAAGTGAAGATGGATTCTTTTACCAATGATTTTGTAAGTAAACAATTGGCTGAATACGAATCCGAATCTTTTGTTATCACCGATATTGTATCAACTGTTCAGGATGGACAAGAGTTGACTTACTTTTTATATAAGGCATATCATCATTTGTTTCATAAAGGATTGGTGTTTTTTCAATTGATAAATAAAGAAACAATGGCACCAATTGGAAAATTAGAATTCAGTAATATTGAGGATAATATTTTCTATAAAGTTTCAGAACCTGATTTTGAAGAAAGTTCATGTAATGCAATTGAAACAGCAGAAAATACAGCTAAGAATCCATGTATTGCCTTTCTTATTGGAAATATGAACGAAGAAAGGTTGTTGTTTGATATAAATCGTTTGATTTATGAAACGGCAAATAATGTACAAAAACATAAAAACCGACACTTTAAATTTCATCTTCAAATAAGTGTATTTGGAGGAAAACCTTCTGAAGAATTTCTTAAAAATATTGATGAAATTAAAGGAACTACAGATAAAATTATTAAGCCTGCATATCCAAATTCTACATTTATTTTTGATTTGGAAGAATAACATCAAATTCAATACATTATTTAAAGCTATTATCTTCTAATCTATAGAAGATTTACGTCATTTTTTCCCAATTTTGCCAACTCAAAATTGAATATATATGGCAGAGGGAAAAATTATGAATCTGGAAGAGCTACATTTCTTAGGGATTAAGGTAGTTTATAAGGATTTAATAGATAAAGGATACGAGGTTTTAAATGTGAGAAAAGAGTTGGATGTTAATCCACAGATTCTGGCAAAAAAAGATGAACAGTTTCATATGATTCTTGTTAAAACAGGATATTATCCTGAAATGGGAATCATTCTTCCTGAAATAATAGACCAGGTTCGCGAATTAGGTGTAAAACATAAGTCAGAATGTTGGTATGCTAGTGTTGGTATTGCTAATGCCAATGGTCAAACTGACCAGGAAATGTCAAAGCCCTTAGTTGGTGGAGAATATTATATAAATTATCAGGGATTGATTCCATTTCCAGAAGAATCATCGACTCCTAATACTAAAGAATCGTAAGTAATACAATTAACGAACCATTAAAAATGTTGCCTACATGCTTGCATAAATTTTTATTGGCGAGTTTGATGTGGCAATAAAATCAATTAAGAGTATATGAAACAACTCAAGGGTTTTCTTGATATATTAAAAAAGAACAGGATTATTATATATACATTATTAGGAGTAGCTTTAACAATGCAGATTTGTAGTAGAGGTGCTCAAACTGCTGTTCAAGAACCTGTTTCCATAGAAGATCGGGTTTCTCAAATTGATACAGATACTCCGGTTCAACAGCCCAGCGATGTATTAGAAGCACCAAAAACAGATTATACTTCATTATTTATCATGCTGTTTTTTGTACTATTCTTTTTTGTAGCAAAAAAGTATGGTTGGTTGCAGAAATTCATGCCACAGCTTGTTCTGTTTAGAGTGGGGCATTATAAATTAAAATCGAATGGTAATATTGTGCTAAGGGTATTTATTATCAATCAAACCAAAAGAGATATCACTTTTAACGCACCAACAATTCAGTTTTTCAATGGAAATTCAAAAAGAGAGTTTGCTATAAAAAATATTGGAGGGCAAAACTATTTTCCCTTAACCTTAATGCCAGGTACTGGTCATAAGTTTACAATTGATGCTCAAAAGTTTTATACTAAGGTTGATGGATTAAATGATTTTAAAACAATCTCAATGCAGATTGAGACTAGCACCGGTAAAATTTATAAAAGTATTAAATGGCCTGTTTCATTAACCTTCCGTAGATTTTAAATAAGTATCAAGCTGTATGCTAAAGTATAATAGCTGATTTTAAGTAACAGAAACGAGCCATCGGAAAGTTTTTCTCACACATGAGGATGACTGAAATGGCGAGTTTCATGTGGCAATTGAAATTAAATTTAAACAGATGAAATTCTTTTTAAAACACCAATGGGATAAATACACCAAGAGAAAAACAAAGGCAGGTATTGTTCTTGATTTTCTGTTTTTGATATTGTTTGTTTTGCTCGTCATTCCTTCAACACGCCTGCCGATAACTTCATTTGTTATTAGATATACCATGTCATCTCCAAATGAATCATCAGAAAAGATGACATTGGATAAGAGTGATTATGACTGGAATTATAAAACCTTAAATTATAAAGAAAAATCGTTTTCTGATTTAAAAGGAAAAGTTGTATTTCTAAATTTTTGGGCCACATGGTGTCCTCCTTGTGTAGCTGAGTTTTCAAATATTAATAAATTGTATTTGGAATATGGCGATCGGGTGGAATTTGTTTTAATAAGTAATGAAACAAATGATAAGATTCAAGCTTTTATAGAGAAGAAAGATTATACTGTTCCTGTATATAAACTATCAGAACGAGTACCTGTTAAATTGAGCTCAACCTCATATCCATCTACAGTTATTATTTCTAAAAATGGAGAGGTAGTTGTTAAAAAGGATGGAGCCGCTGATTGGAATAGTGATAAATTTAAGACCTTATTAGATAAATTAATTGCAGAATAGTGAAGATTGGGAATTTAGAATTACGCAAGAATCCGCTTTTGTTAGCACCAATGGAAGATGTTACAGATCCTTCATTTAGGTTGTTATGTAAAAAATATGGTGCTGATTTAATGTATACAGAATTTGTTTCGGCAGATGCATTAGTCAGGAGTATTGAGAAAACGCAGCGTAAACTAAAAATATTTGATGAGGAACGTCCTGTTGGAATACAGTTATACGGCAAGGATATTAATGCCATGGTTGAAGCTGCAAAAATAGCAGAGGCTGCTAGGCCTGAGTTAATTGATATTAATTTTGGTTGTCCGGTAAAAAAAATTGCAACAAAAGGCGCAGGTGCAGGAATGTTACAAGATATTCCTAAAATGCTAGAGATGACCAAAAAGATTGTGGATGCTGTTCACCTGCCTGTAACAGTAAAAACAAGGTTAGGATGGGATGATAGCTCTAAAGTTATTGTTGAAGTAGCAGAGAAGCTCCAGGATACAGGAATTAAAGCCTTGACTATTCATGGGCGAACCCGAGCTCAAATGTATAATGGTGATGCTGATTGGACTTTGATAGGGGAGGTGAAGAATAATCAACGAATGCATATTCCAATCATTGGTAATGGAGATTTAACAAATCCTGTAAAGGCAAAGTTATATTTGGATCGCTATGGTGTTGATGCATTAATGATAGGAAGACCATCAATCGGGCGTCCATGGATTTTTAAAGAAGTACGTCATTATTTGGATTCAGGTGAACTTTTAGAATTGCCTAAAATTCCTGAACATGTAGAAATGATACGTGAGCATCTTAATAATAGTATTGATTGGTTGGGTGAAAGAAGGGGGATATTGCATATGAGAAGACACTTAGCAATCACCTTTAAAGGGTTGAGTGATTTTCGTGATTTGAAAATCAAAATGTTAAGAGCGAATACTGCAGAAGAAGTTAATCAGTGTCTTGATGAAATAAAAGAAAACTATAAAGATTGTGTTTCTTTAGTTGAAACTATGGAATGATTATTAATGGATCACATTATTGTTAAAGAATATCAAACCAAGGTGGGAACGTTAATTATAGGTTCTTACAAGGATGAGCTTTGTTTATGCGATTGGAAATATCGTAAAATGCGTGATGCTATAGATGTAAGAATTAAGAGTTGTTTGGGTACAGATTATTATGAGGGAGATTCGCTAATTATTCAAAATACGATAGAACAATTACAAGAATACTTCAGTAAAAAACGGACTGTTTTTGATCTACCATTGAAATTTGCAGGTACAGAATTTCAGAAAAGAGTATGGAAAGAGTTGGTGTTAGTACCATACGGAAAACAAATATCTTATCTGGAGCTATCCAGAAGATTGGGAAATGAAAAAGCCGTTAGAGCCGTAGCTTCTGCCAATGGAGCTAATGCTATCTCAATTATTGTTCCTTGCCATAGAATTATTGGAATGAACGGAAAAATGGTTGGGTATGCTGGTGGCATTGATGCTAAAAAGAAGTTACTAAGTCTGGAGTCTTCAATAACACAAGGAGAATTATTTTGAAGTGACGAAGGTGTTTTGTAGGCTATTTAATAATTCTTCAGCATAACTTTCTGAATAATCTAAATCTAGCGTTTTTAAAGTATGTTCTAATGTAGAGCAATATTTATATCTAAAATTTTCAGTTTTCAAGGTGTTTTGATAAATATGGGAGACTGCTGTAGATATTGGAGTGTCAACAAGAAACACATTCATATATTCTTTTCTATAAATGTCTCTTCTTATTTCATTCATGATATCCAGGTTGTTAATGACTTTTTGAGTATTTAATTCCCGAATGTCAGTAAGCATTTTTTCCACTTTGTTCCAATTGGGGTCTTGGACGATAAATTTAGAATATCGGGTTACGTATTCAATATCAAAATTCCCAATGAGTTTATGAATTAAAACATTGTCTTCGGGTATGATTTGGAATTTTATATTCATTCAATAGGATTTACTATTTGTAAAAAACAACTTTCAAAGTTACTAAAACTAGCTTGTAGTTTTAGTTAATATCGTTAAAATATTTATTTACAATAATTTTAACCGGATATAAAGCAGCGATGAAACCTATTGTCGTAACTGTAAATAAGGAGTAAAATATATCAGGAACTTCAAGCGCAACAGGATAGGCGTCAACAACAAAGTTATTTCCTCCGCCAAATTTCACTAACCCAAAATGTTGTTGTAACAGAACTAATATAATTCCAATAGTAAGCCCTGTAATTACACCTATTAAGGAAATAAGCCAACCTTCAACAAGAAATATTCGGGTTATCATTTTCTTATTAGCGCCAATGCTTTTTAATATTTTAATACCTTCCTTTTTGTCAAAAATGAGCATAGACATGGTACCTATGAGATTAAAAGTGGCGATGATAAGAATAAAACAAAGAATTAAGTATGCCATTATACGTTCTACCTTCATCATTTTATAAAAACTAGCATGTTGTTGATGTCTGTTTTTAACATTAAATTCCGGACCTAATATATGCTGAATCTTCTCCTGCGTTAGCTCAGTATTACTTCCATTTTTTAATCCAATTGCTAAAGAAGTTACTTCTGAATCTTTATACACAAATAGTTCTCGAACTAAGTCTATGTCAACTAAAAGATATTGAGAATCATATTCCATTTGTTTTACCAGAAATATGCCTTTGGGATGTATGTAATGAGAATTGAAAGCCTCATTGGGCCTCATTAAATTAATTTTTTTATTTCGCTGAGGAACGTATATTAATAGTGGTGTTAAAAAAGATACCCGCACATTAAGTTGGTTTGCTAATACATAACCAATAGCACCACCAAACCCTTGTTTATCTCTTAGGTTAAATTTTCCTTCAACCATAATCGAATCTAGTTGGGTTACTTTAGAGAAGGATGTGTCAATGCCCATTACTATCGCTGTAACTTGTCTGTTGTTGTATTTTAAAAGTGCATTATCTTCAATAACAGGGCTTATTTCAATAACATCATCAAGGTTTTTAATTTCATTAATTTTTAATGAATCTGTAGAAAAAAACTTTCCTTCAACTGCTGTTACTTTTATGTCAGGATCAAAGGACCCATATAAACTTCCAATTAGTCCGTGAAGTCCATTAAATACGGAGAGTATGACTAATAATGCAATGGTTCCAACCGAAACGCCAATTATTGAAATAGTGGAAATTACATTAATAATACCTTTGGATTTTTTTCCGAATAAGAATTTTAATGCTATTTCAATAATAAGCTTCATTGATAATTATTTAATTGCTTTTACAATTAATCCAGTTCCTGTTTTATGCTTAATTTTTGTGTCTATAAAGTTAAGTACAAACGAAAAAGGGAAAGTTGTCAGATAATATACAGGCAATAAAATGAAAAATATTTTAGATGCATTAAGTATAGTTATAGGATACTTCATTGATAGCTTCCATGATATTTTTCCCGGCCATCCATAAGTGTATTTTGCAAAGATTTTTTTAAAACCGGCTTTTTGTAATTTTTGAGTTATTTCTTGAATATTATATCCATCTCTAACGTGTTCATCAATGAATCCGGTAACACCATCTTCGTGCTCAGCCTCGTGATGGTGAGCGTCTGAACCTCCCTGATCGCTTGGGGTAGAAATAAGTAGCATTCCACCGCTAATCATAGCATTATGAATATTTCTAAATACGCCTTCATCATCTTCAATATGCTCCATTACATCAACAGATATAACTAAGTCATATTTATCCTCTTCTTCCAGCTTTGTTAAGTCAGCATATTTAAATTGTACTTTTTCACTGCGATTAATTTTAGCGAAAAATTGATTACAATCCTCTATTTGATCTGTTTTTACATCTACTCCGGTAATGTTCCACTCTCTGTTTATTGATGATAAATAGTAAGTGTATTGTCCAAACCCTGAACCAGCATCTAAAACTTGTATATCGTTTGCAACTTTCTTTGACCAGGATTTTATTTCATTACGAATATGCCAGGATCTTAATAATAATAGATCAAGAAGTTTGTAAAATAGTTTTCTTAAAAAAGGAGTTTGATTAAATACCTTCCCTAAGCTTTTTTTTATAGGATCGTATTGCATTCTTACTTTTTTAATAAGCGGTCAATGTTGTCAATATAATCAAGAGAATCGTCAATGTAAAACTGAAGTTCGGGAACAACTCTTAATTGTTTACCTACTCTTAATCCAAGATTTCTTCGTAGAAGAGAATTATGTTGATTTATTTCAGAAAAAATATCTTCTTTTTTACCTGATGGAAATATACTGATATATATTTTGGCATTACCTAAATCAGGAGATATACGAACCTTGGAAACAGATACCATTGCCCCTAATGTAAGATTTTTAGCTTCTTTGATAAAGATCTCACTCATTTCTTTCTGTAATAATCGGGATACCTTTTTTTGTCTGGTCGACTCCATATTCTTATTTTTATTTAACGTACTAAATTATACTTTTTAATTTAATTTTTCGCATTTCTTATTTCCTTAAACTAAGGAACCGGGTCATGTCCATGTCCACCCCACGGATTACAGCTTAATATTCTTTTTATAGCCAGATAACTTCCCTTAATCGGACCATGTTTTTTTAGTGCTTCTATTGAATAAGCTGAACATGTTGGAGTATATCGGCAAGATGCACCTAGCATGGGCGAAATAGCATATTGGTATATTTTAATGGGTATTATTAAAATAAAAACTATTGCACTCTTTATTACTTGATATAACCATTTAATCAGTTTCATTCTCTGGTTTTTGTCTTAAAACTTTTTGAAGCTTCACTAATGTTTTTTTAATTCCTTTTTCAATAGAAGAATAATTCAACTGTTCTCCTGAAATATAAACACAGGCAAAGATTATTTGTTGATTTGAATCTTCTAGAAATAATTTAAAATCATTGCGATTTAATCGGTAAGCTTCTCTGCATCTTCTTTTTAACAAGTTGCGATGTACAGCTCTCTTAAACCTTTTTTTTGAAACACTAAATAAAACTTGAGATTCAATATCGGAAGGCAAATCTGTTGAATAATAGATAACTCTGAAAGGGTAGCATACAAAGGATTTTCCTTTTGTAAAGAGTTTTTCAATTAAAATATGGCTGCATAATCGATCTGATTTTGGAAACGAATAATTCGAAGGTGCCATTGGTATAAAATAAGTGCTATTTAGCTATGTGTTTTGAGATAAAAAAAGGGCATTTAAAAATGCCCTTTTAAATATATATGAATTTAAAAATCTACTTATTAGCCTTGTTATGTTTTTTAATGAACTGTTCCAGGGCCATAGTCATAGATGGAGCTTGAGGCATAGGCGCCTGAATGTCTAATCTATAACCAGCTTCTTTAACTGCTTTTGCTGTAGCAGGTCCAAATGAAGCAATTTTAGTTTCTTTTTGATCCCAACCAGGAAAGTTTTGCAATAAACTAGCAATACCTGATGGACTAAAGAAAACTAAGATGTCATAATCAATATCCTTAAGATCACTTAAATCGCTACTCACAGTTCTGTAAAGGATGGCTTTAGAATATTTGATTTTATTTTTATCAAGTAAATTAGGAATCTCTTGTTTGTGAATATCAGAAAGTGGAACTAAATAGGTTTCATCTTTGTGTTTCTTAATGATTTCGATTAAATCAGGGAATTTACCTGTTGAATGAAAAATTTTACGCTTTCTGTAAACAATATATTTTTGTAAGTAATAAGCAGTTGCTTCAGAGATACAAAAATACTTCATAGTGTCAGGCACAGTTAATCTCATTTCTTCAGCAACTCTAAAATAGTTATCAATTGCTGTTCGACTAGTGAAAATAACGGCAGTATGGTCTAAAATATTAACTTTTTGAGCACGAAACTCTTTCGTAGGCACACTCTCTACCTGAATGAAAGGCCTAAAATCAATTTTTACATTGTTTTTATCGGCCAATTCAAAGTAAGGAGATTTTTCTGTTTGTGGTTTTGGCTGGGAAACCAGTATTCTCTTTATCTTCAAAACGATATCTCTTTTAGTTTCTTACATCGCAATGCCTATCTAATTAAAATATTATATATAATAATTAAAGGCAAAAATTCTAGGGCACAAAGATACAAAAACATGTAAAATAAAGAAGCTAGATTTTTTAAAATAATTGATAAACCCCTAAATAATTGCATAAAATATAAAGAAATAAAAATAACTCCTCCAATTTTGAACAAAATAGGAACAATATCTGATTCGATATAAGGAACGACTATGATAATTGGAAGTATAGCTATGGCAAAAATCTTATTATTGAGAAGATTAAAGAAAAGATATTCTTTGGTTTCAAGGGTGGTTTCAAAAATATAAGCAACAAAACGGTATAGCGCTACCTTTATAAGCCCATAAGCAATGAGTAATGTCATAAATGCAGGGATTAAAAGCAGGCTTTGGTTAAATATCGTCTTGAGATTGTAGAAGTTTATAATCTGATATAAAAATATCGCAGTATTAAATAAAAATAAGCCATTTAAAATAAATGCAGGAGTTTGATAATGCAAGTTGACTGTTTTTTGCATTTTTCTTGCATTTTGAGAAAAAATTAGAGCAGAGAATAATTCTCTTAAGTATTTGTAATTAGTTACTCTTAAAAAACCGGTGATTGCAACAGCTAGCAGTAGAAGTCCGGATAGTATGTCTTTATCCAAATTTCTATTATCACTGATAGGAATAATAGAAGGAATTTCAATGCTGGTTTGTTCTGTATCTTTGACTTCTGTATTGTTGTTTTTTATCGTTGCACTATTCTGAATGCTATCAACTATTACTGTTTGTTGGAAGGCTTTATTTAAATTTTCTGGATTCTCACTATGCGGCAATACTGTATCTGTAATAGAATTTATTTGATGTGAAATAGTGTCGGTTGAGCTCGCTTTATCAGAAGCAATATCAGTTGTTTTAATTACGGTTAAATTATTAATGTGATTATTTAACCATTGTCTATCGCCTAATGGTAAAGGATTTAAATAGTCATGAACCAATGTTTGGTTTATAATATTTTTCTCCGGTTTCCTTGTGATTAGATTAAAGGAAATAGAATCTTCAGGTGTTGGAGTAAAAATTTTTGTTTTAGCAACAGGTTTTATCTTTTTTGTTTTTTCAGTAAACCTTTGGGGAGTTTCTGGTATAGAGAGTAATTGAGGCTGGTTAACGTTTAATTTTAGAGTGTCTGTTTCTAAAGTCTTAATTTTAGTGTTAGTCTCTTTAGTACTATCTTTATATGCAATATTTTCCCAGGTTTCTTTTAGGTTCATTCTCTATACTTTTCGGCAAAAATAGTAAAATAGCGTAGTTTATTCTTTTTTGTATTAAATCTTTATTGTTAAACGGCTGCAAACTTAAAGGCATCAATACTCCATGTATCGGAGTTTTTAATTGCATCAATTACATCTTCTGGTTTTTCAACTACAGTCCATAATTCTTGATGCTCTTGACGCATGAAGTTTTCTTCAACAATTTTATGGAGCATTTCAATTAATGGATTGAAAAAACCTTTTGTATTTAATAGGATAACTGGTTTTGTAAATAACCCTAGCTTTTTATTTGAGAGTACTTCAAATAATTCTTCTAGTGTACCTGTGCTTCCAGGAAGTGCAATGACTGCATCCACATTTTTAACAAGCAGTTGCTTTCTTTCTGCCATAGTTTCTACATGAATCATTTCTTTTACACCTTTATGTTCCCATTCTACTTCAACCATAAATTTAGGGATAATACCAATGACGTTCCCTTTGCTTTTGAGCATGCTGTTAGCAATAGCTCCCATTAATCCAACAGCCCCACCTCCATAGTTCATTGATATATTGTTTTGAGATAGGATTTCGCCTAATTTTTTAGCATCGTTAATATAAGTTTCTTCAACCTTTGTACTTGATGCACAAAATACACATACCTTTTCTATTTTACTCATACTATTACTTTATAAACTGTCACTTACGCACCACGCAGACGCGCCAAATAAAACAAAATCTTTTAAAATAGTTTGACCTGCTTTTGATAATTCAGGAAACCCATATCCAGTTTGCCAAACAATATTTGATGTAAAAAGAAGTGACAAACTTAATATAAACATTAAACAAGCAGCAACTCCTCCCCAAAAAGATAAGGATTTAGATACAGGTTTCAGTATTATAAAAAAACCTATAATAATTTGTAGATAAGCAATGATGTGATTTAATGCATAGGGTGTTAGGTACTTTAGGATAAAAGAAATATGTCCACCTGAAATTAGTTGGTGTGTATAATCGGCTTCTGAATTTTTGAATTTTAGAAATCCGAGCCAAATAATTACAAAACCTAATCCATATCTAAGAATAAATGTCCCAATATTCTTTAGTAGTTTGCTTAAAAAGTTCTTCATAAGATTCGGGTAGTCTTTTGTATTTTAATTTTTATATCTGATATCTCTTCCAAAAGGAGTAAGCGCTACTCCTGCTAATTTAAAGTGTTGTCTTCCAAATGGTATCCCAATAATAGTAATGCTTAAGATTATTCCCCAAACAACATGCGATATGGCAATCCATATTCCACCAACCAGAAGCCATAAAATATTCATAAATAATGATAAACAACCATCTGCTCTAGAAGTAACAACAGCTTCTCTTCCAAAAGGCCAAAATGCAAGACTGGCTAATTTTAACGATTGAAGTCCAAATGGAATACCTATAATTGTTAGCATTAAAATGATACTGCTAACCAGATATTCTATTGCAATCATGAATCCTCCAAAAACCAGCCAAATTATGTTACCAAGTAAATTCATAATTTTTTGTTTCGAATATAACCAATATCTATGTAAGTATTATTGTATTACACCGTGAATATTTAATGTTGGATAATCAAAAGGATGCGAAGCATCAATCGTGTTGCCTGAATAATATTTTCCTCGCAGAGGCTTTACTGAATAAGCTTTTAAATTTAAATGCTCTTTATAGTCAGAAAATCCTTCTAGTGAAAAATCTCTCGAAGTGGGAGAAAGCCATGAATTTAAAACAGATTTATTAAGAAGAAGTGGCATTCTACTTTCTGCTAATTTTGGATTATTATGAATTGTTTTCATAATGCCTTTAGCCTTTGTGGTAATAACTGTTACAGTTTGTATGGTAGTTTCTTCATCTGTTATCCATTCATCCCACAGACCTCCAATTATTATAGGGGTATTTTTATCATTGAATATAAAAAATGGATAGGTTCTTTTATTATGGTGGTAATGCTCATAAAAGCCATCTAATAAAATGACACATCTTCGTTTTTGTAAAGATGATTTAAAAGATGCTTTTTCGTTAAGACTTTCTATTCGAGCATTGATGGTTTTATTTCGAATTTCAGAAGCTTGTTGGTTAGTTTTTACCCAATGTGGAATTAATCCCCATTTAAGCAGGATGGGTTTTGTTTCATCCTCTTTAATAAAACATAAAATTTGAGGATGATTAAAACCTGATGCATGGTATTGGGGCTTAAAGTTCTTTGTTAGAATATTTAAGTCTGATTCAATCCTATTTATTTCTTCTTTAGATTCGCCCATCCTTTTTGCATAGGTTAAATTTTTTTGAGTTAGATACTTGATGTCATAACACATTTTTTCTTTTAAGATATTGGTTTTGTGTGTAAAAATCAATGGATAGTTTTTTATTACATACTATTAATCCGACCTGATTGAAGTGTTTGTAAATGAGATATATCTCATTATTGTATGAGGGGAAATTATGTTTATTTAATTACGATTATATTCAAAACATAGCGTATTTCAAGTGCTTAGCTAATTTTTATCTAACAAATATTAACAGAAAACTGCACTTTTCTTTATGGCATTTTTTATAATTTTGCAGCATGATTTATATAGTTGTATTAATACTATTGGCTCTTATTGTAGCATGGTTTGTTTCAAATAAAGCTAAAGGTAAAGAAGGAATAGAGGAAGAAGCTAGAGAAGTGCCGGATGATTGTTGTGGAGCACATGAGGTTTGTGAAGCTGATAGTCTTTTAAGTTCTAGTGATAATATTGAATATTATAACGATGAAGAACTAGATCGATATAAAGGTGTTGATGCCCAAGGGTATTCTGATGAGGCAATAGAGGAGTTTAGAGATGTATTATATACATTAAAGGAACGTGAAGTTGCCGGTTGGATGAAGAGTATACAGTTACGGCAATTAGAGTTACCTGAAATAATTAGAGAAGAAGCTCTGATGATTGTTGAGGAGCGACGAAATGCATATAATTGAGAAGATATAAAAAGAAAAGCCGTAGTGAAAATTTCACTGCGGCTTTTTTGTATATTTTAATTCAACTTATTCAATAATTGTAACCCAATTGTGAGTGTCAGGTTCATCTCCATATTGGATGCCCCTAAGTTTATGGTATAATTTTTCACAAATAGGTCCGGGGATATTAGGATCTCCAAATTTGTATGATATGTTTTCGTCAATATCATCAATTTGTCCTATTGGACTTATTACAGCAGCAGTACCGCATGCCCCTACTTCATCAAATTCAGATAATTCTTCCAAAAGTACACGACGTCTTTCAATTTCTAGGCCCATATCTTTAGCCAATTGAATCAGACTCATATTTGTAATACTTGGAAGAATTGAATCAGATTTAGGAGTAATATATTTATTTCCTTTAATTGCAAAAAAGTTTGCAGGACCAGCTTCGTCTATGTAAAGGTGATCTTTACTATCTAAATACAAAACAGAAGAATAACCATCTTCGTGAGCCATTTTTCCAGCACGCATGCTTGCTGCATAATTTCCTCCAACTTTTAAATGTCCGGTACCATGGGGAGCAGCTCGGTCAAAGTTTCGGCTTATCATTTGCTTTGTTGGTTTAAAACCTTCTTTAAAATAAGGACCAACTGGCGTTACAAATACTACAAAGGTATATTCATCAGAAGGCGAAACACCAACTTTAGGCCCTGATCCGATTAACAAAGGTCGGATATATAACGCAGCTCCTGAATCATAAGGGGGAACATAATCAATATTGAGCTCAACAGCGCGGACGACAGCTTTAGTGAAAAGTTCAGTAGGAACCCTTTGCATTAAGATTCCGTCAGCTGAGTTTTGTAGTCTCTTAGCATTTTCTTCCATTCTAAAGATGCGAATTTTGCCATCTTTACCTTTAAATGCTTTAAGACCTTCAAAAGCTTCCTGACCGTAATGAACACATGTTGCTGCCATATGGATTGTTAGCGCTTCAGAAGTAGTTTCTTCTAATTCGCTCCATTGGCCATCTCTGAAGTAACTTCGTACGTTATAATCAGTTTTGATATAACTGAACGATAGGTTTGCCCAATCAATTTTGCTCATGAAACAATGATTAATAAATAAACTAATATAATTTTACCAGAATAAATCTAAAATGATTTTCACAAAAAAAGAATGATGAATCGCAATTTTACATTTATTCTTACAAATGTCCGAATCCTTTTTTATTAAAAAAAGTTTGAATAGTTAAATGATTAAAAAAAAGCCGCATCTTTTTGATGCGGCTAGCTGCTAACTCGAAAAACAGCAAATCAATAAATGATTTTGCATCATTTATTGCTTTGCTAAACGCTTTCGTTCATGTTCTTCAAGATATATTTTTCTGATTCGTATGGCTTGAGGAGTAACCTCTACATACTCATCTCCCTGAATGTACTCTAATGCTTCTTCTAATGAGAAGATAATTGGTGGAGCTAATTTAACTTTTTCATCCGAACCTGAAGTACGCATGTTGGTTAATTTTTTTGTTTTAGTGATATTAATCGTTAAATCACCATCTCTGTTATTCTCACCAATAACTTGTCCTTTGTATATTTTTTCTTGTGGCGACACAAAAAACTTACCTCTATCCTGAAGTTTATCTAATGCATATGGTATTGCAGCTCCATCCTCCATGGAAATAAGAGAACCATTTAGTCGTTTGTTAATTTCTCCTTTGTAAGGTTGGAATTCAACAAATCGGTGTGCCATAATCGCCTCCCCTGCAGTAGCTGTTAATATAGCGTTACGCAAACCAATGATTCCACGAGAAGGAATATGAAATTCAATCACAACTCTTTCACCTTTGCGTTCCATGCTTAACATATCACCTTTACGCTGACTTACCATTTCAATTGCTTTACCAGAATATTCGTCAGGTAAATCAATGGTTAATTCTTCCACTGGTTCATGCTTTATTGCAGCAATTTCTTTAATAATTACTCTTGGTTGACCTACTTGTAGTTCATAACCTTCTCTACGCATAGTTTCAATCAATACAGACAAGTGAAGAACACCACGTCCGTAAACATTCCATGCATCAGCAGAATTTGTTTCTTCAACGCGAAGAGCCAGGTTTTTTTCTAATTCAGCATCTAAACGATCTTTGATATGTCGTGATGTAACGTATTTACCTTCTTGTCCAAAAAACGGAGAGTTATTAATGGTAAATAACATACTCATAGTTGGTTCATCAATTGAAATCGGATCTAAAGCTTCCGGATTTTCAATATCAGCAACAGTGTCACCAATGTCAAAATTTTCTAAACCAATTAATGCACAAAGATCACCATTCTCAACCTGATCAACTTTCGTACGGCCTAATCCTGAAAATGTATTGATTTCTTTAATTTTAGTTTTTGTGATAGAACCATCTCTACTAACTAAAGAAACTTGTTGGTTTGTTTTAAGTGTACCTCTATGTACTCTACCAATGGCAATACGACCTGTGTATGGTGAGTGGTCAAGAGATGTAATTAACATCTGAGGTGTTCCCTCATTTGTTTCCGGTGCAGGAATATTTTCAAGAACTGCTTCAAATACAGCTGTAATGTCTGTTGTTTGCTTATTCCAGTCAGTGCTCATCCAACCGTTTTTAGCAGAACCATAGATAGTTACAAAGTCTAACTGCTCTTCGGTAGCTCCAAGATTAAACATCAAGTCAAACACTGATTCCTGAACTTCTTCTGGTCTACAATTTTCCTTATCAACTTTATTGATAACAACAATTGGTTTAAGTCCCAGATCAATAGCTTTTTGAAGCACAAAGCGAGTTTGAGGCATAGGTCCTTCAAAAGCATCTACTAGTAGTAGTACTCCGTCAGCCATGTTCAATACACGTTCTACTTCACCACCGAAATCGGAGTGACCAGGAGTATCGATAATGTTAATTTTGGTATCCTTGTACATTACCGAAACGTTTTTAGAAAGAATCGTGATTCCTCGTTCTCTCTCTAAATCGTTATTGTCCATAATTAGTTCACCAACTTCCTGGTGTTCCTTAAAAAGTTTTCCGGCCAATAACATCTTGTCAACCAATGTAGTCTTACCGTGGTCAACGTGCGCTATAATTGCAATATTTCTTATATCCTGCATAACGTAATAAAAATGAGGGTGCAAAGGTAGCGTTTATTTTCTGTAATTGATTAAGTTAATATTAAAAAGAGTCTAAAAAGGATTGATTTAAGGGTTTTTAACTGAAATGTGGAATAGTAATAACCAATTTTATAAGAGAAATTAAATAAATAGGAGAGTATTTTGCTCTCCTAATTTATAATAATTTAAAGGATTTGTTATTTTTTAGTCGTTTGTAATTGCTTTGCCATTGCTGCACCAATTAAACTTTCAAGTGGAGTACCACCTTTTGAATCCCCTCCAATAATCATGGTTTCCGGGAAGTTAATTTTAGCAATTTCTGCAGCTACTTTCACATCGCGATCAAGCTCCATCTGTAATTTTACTTCAGGGGTAATACCGGCGTGTACTTTTTTAGAAATTTCGTAAGCTTCGGCATCAGCAGTTACTTTTTTCTTTTGTGCATTTAAACGTTCTGTTTCAAGTGCAATAGCTGCAAGTTTTTTATTGGTTTCTTCTTGCTTTAGTTTTGTTTCAATAGCAATAAGTGCTTTTACTTGTTCTTTTTCCTGCGCCACACGCTCAGCTGCTTTATCTCTTTCTCCTTCTGCAATAATACGTTGTTGAGCGTCTTTTGCAGTTTCTACTTTTTGTTGTTCAAGCTGACGTTTAGCAGATTCATCACGTTGAGCTTCCAATCGTTGTTTAAACGTTGCTTCCAATTCAATATTATCTACAATTACCTGAGATACAATGATTTTATTTTCACTCAACTCATGTTTTATACGCTTAGGAATACCGTTTTCTAATACTTTATTTACTTCGTATGAAGTTTGAACTTCTTTAATAACTCTGCTATCATCATCTTGAATATCAGCAAAAACAGTGTCACGACGCTCAATTTTTTCAACTGCGTATGCACCACCTTTCAATTGCTCTTCGAAAGCTTGTCTAAAGCTTTGTGCTTCTCCAGAAATGTAATCCTGTGCTGCGAACATATATGCTGTATTTACTAACTGTTCTTTTACGGTTGGAACAATTGTATTGTTTACAAGATTACTCATTGTTCTGAATTTTACTGCCAAATTAATAAAACTTGCTCCATCACGAGGTAGTTCAAAACGTGTGGATACATAACCCTTTGCAGTCACTTGATCGATAAATCGTAATGGTATGGGTTTCATAATACCTTCCACTTCTTCTTCATCAATTTCAATACCTTCTCCTATTACTTTTACATCAATAAACTTTTGCCATTTATCAATCTTTGCAAAACCTCTCCATTTGATACCTTGCTCCATTACAGCACTCATGTTACCTGTAGGTGATACCAAAAGATAATTAAAGCCCCGGTCAGCAAAAAAGAATAGCGATTTGGTGAGCATTAATATAATACCAATGGTAATCAGTATAGTACCGTGTAGTTTTTTTATGCCCCTTAACAATTCAGGAAGGCGGCTATTGCTTTTTTCAATTTTAGAAAATACTAATGCAGCCAAACCTGCTAATAGTATTAAAAAACCAAGAAATGTAATCATAGGTGTTTTGTTTTAAGTTGTTTGTTTAATTAAATACGTCTTTCTTATTAAGTTCTTTAACATTGCCAAATTGTTGAAGCTTTTCAAAGTCAATTCTTTTTTTGTCTCCAACAATCGTAATGATAATTTTTTTGTCTTTTATGTATTTATTGTAGTAATCTAAAATGTTATCAAAGCCCATCTCATCTACGGTTGAATATAGGATTTTATTAGGATCTTCATCACAACCTATGTAATGCCAATATGGTATGCCATTGGTAATATTTCTGAAGCCAGGTCGCTTACTATTCATAGATTGCTTGATGCTTTCTTTAATAATATCCATTCTTTCTGGCTTTTGAGGCATATTGTTAATTAAATCAACATAAGTATCTAATGCCTCAATCGTTTTATCTGCCTGCGTACTCATAACTCCTGTAAAGAAAGAAGGATGACTTTTAGCAAAAGGTGTTTGACTGTAACCGTATGCGCTGTATGCTAATGATTTAAATTCTCTTATTTCCTGAAAAACCAGTGAGGACATATCGCCACTGAAATATTCGTTGAATAATTTTTGATTCCAATTGTCAGCGGTGTCGTTTTCATTACTGATTACATATAAACTAATATGCGATTGAACTGCATTTTTATCATTGATGAAAAATACTTCATTTTCAGTTGGTTTGATTTTATCCTTTACAAAATATGGATTCCCTTTTTTTAGCTTAGAAGTAAATGTCAATTGTTCTTTTGTGATATTTTTAAATTCTTCAGAAGATAAGTTTCCGCAATAGTGTAATTCGCAGCTTTTACTAAATACATTAGTGGTAAGAGAAATTAAACTGTCTAAAGAAATATTTTTGATTTGTTTGGCAGTTAAATCATTTAGGTAATATGAATTTGTTTTGTATAATGCATATTCATCAAGAGCTTCCGATTGAGAATCAAGATCTTTGAGCATCATTTTCTTATTCATTTTCCGGTCTCTTATTAATTTGATCTTTTCTGAGTCTTTTAGTACAGGATCAGTAATAAGATCATTTATTAATTTTAATGTGGGAGTTAAATTTTTCTCCAAACCAGATATGTATAAAGTGAAATTAGTACCATTTGCATTAGCATAAAAATCAGCACCAAGTTTTTGTAGTTCCTTTTTAAAGTCCGAATAATCAAATTCCTTAGTTCCACAATATGCAATAATATCATCTGCTACATCATTTTCAATATTTTCATTTGTACCTGCATGAAATTTAATGTTTAATGAAAAAATATCATTGATGGGATTTTTTGAGGTATAGAATTCTGCATAATCGTTTAATTTGCCTTTTGCAAAGTCAACTCCTTCTTCAGTAAAATGAGGTGTAACTTTTTCACTTGGCAATTCTTTGATCATTTTGGCGTAATCAGATTGGGCCTCTGTATTTTTAGGTTTAACAGGTTTGTAGGGAGGTTTTTTGATTTTATCTTTTTTAGGAAAACCCATTTTTGAGTAAAAAGCTAAATAATTGTCGCCATAATACTTTTTAGCAGTTTCTATAATTTCATCTTTTGAGATAGCGTTTAAATGCGCTGCATATTTTATTTCGTCATCCCAGTTTTTGTTATACACAAATGCATTCATTAACGCAATTGTTCTGTTTCTGCTATCTTCAATGTCTCTTTCTTTTTCAGAGATCATCTCAAGCTTTACCGCATCAATTAAATCATCATTAAAATCGCCTTGTTTTAAAGAGTTTATCTTTTCCAGAATTAGTTTTTCTGTTTTCTTTAACGACTGACCAAATAATTTTGGAACCATGATAATTAAAGTACTGCCTAATTCCTCAAAGTTCAGATTTTCAACTTGCGCTTCCATCAATTCATTATCATTTACAAGCTCGTCTAATAATCCGGTGTATGAGTAGTTTGATAATATCCTGTTACATAAATCAATTTTTAATTCATCTGGGTGCCCAACAGGTACCGTTCTAAAACCAAGTACGCCAACTTTTATGGGAAGTAATCTTTTATTAACTTGTTCTCTGCCTTTAAATGGAGTTGCTTTTATCTCAGCTTCCTTTGGTACGTCCTTAAATTTCCAATCTCCGAATTTCTCTTTAATCATAGGTTTTACTGCTTCCGCATCAAAATCTCCTGTTAATATTAAAGCCATATTGTTTGGAACATAGTATTTTTCATAATACTCACGCATCTTACTTAATGAAGGATTTTTAAGGTGATCAGCATACCCTATAACTGGATTTGCATAAGGAGTATCCTGGTATAATTCTTTTAGTAGAGCTTCTAAAAATGAACTAAACATGTTGTCAGCATACAAGTTCTTTTCTTCGTAAACAGTTTCCAACTCAGATTGGAATAATCGGAAAACCGGATTTTCAAATCGATGAGAGTATACTTCCAACCATTTTTCCATCTCAGTTTGAGGAAATGAGTTAAGATATCCGATATATTCATAACCAGTGAAGGCATTTAAATGCTGACCTCCCATTTGACTAATCATTCTATCAAATTCATTTGGTATAGCATAATCTGAGGCCTCAATGGAAAGCTGATTGATTTTTAATTGTATAGCTTCTCTTTCTTTACTATCAGTAGTTTGACCTAGGTTATCATATTGGGCAGCAATACTATCTAAATATACTTTTTCTTTAGTGTAATCCGTTGTTCCGATTTTGTCAGTTCCTTTAAACATGATATGTTCAAAGTAATGGGCAATACCAGTCGCATCCTGAGGATCTCGTTTACTGCCTCCTTTAACAGCAACCATTCCCATTACTGAAGAAGTACTATGATCTTCGTTTAAATAAATTGTTAGTCCGTTTGCTAAGGTATATTTTTCCACTTTTAGGGCAGACGGAGTTTCTTTTGCATGCACACTAATATAAAACAGACAGAATAAGGTGATTAAAGTTTGTTTGAACATTGGTTAAATTTTAATTATGAGTAAGATGTTGTTTTCTCTGGGTGTATTTTGAAGACATTTTGAAACGACTGGAGTTGCCAAAGTTGTGAATAGTTTAGTAATAGCATATGGTTAATAATGTAGTAGTAATGTTAGTAAGAGTCTCTTAAATAAAAAGAGTTTATGTTCAATTATAATTGAATGAATCAAATATAATTATTTGCATCAAATATTCAAACATTTGAACGATATGATTAAAATTGATATCAGATTGGATGATTGACAGGTTTATACTTTAGGAAGGTATTCATTATCGATATGGCTCATAGATTTAAACAGATTAATTCTAGCCTGAGTATTTAATTCTTCAAATTGACTAATCCATTGGCGAGCATGGTTTCGGTAAGTATGGTCTTCATATGGACATTCTCTCTTTAATGATGCAAATTCTTTAATTCTGGCATACTCAGCCATTTCAGTGTTCGTGTTATAAATTAAAGGACGTATAATAGTAATTTCCCCATTAAACATGGATAGCGTGGGGGGGATAGATGAAATATTGGCATGCATTACCATATTCATCATAAGTGTTTCAATAGCATCATCTAAATGATGTCCAAAAGCAATTTTATAAAAGTTGTGTTTTTGTGCAAATTCAAATAATTCTTTTCTGCGATTCCACGAACAAGTAAAACATGGTTTTTTATTAGGTTTATCTTGTATTCCTGCGTACGTCGTTATTATATGTAGATGAACGTCTAACTGATCACAAAATTCATTTAAGAATACTTTATCTATCTCATAAGGTACATCTTCAGTAATGATATGGATTGCATGAAGTTCATATGAAATTGGTAAGAATTTTCTTCTCTCCGATAAAATGTCGAGTAGAGATAAAGAATCTTTTCCACCAGAAACTGCAACTAATAATTTATCTCCATCCTTAATCATCTGATGTTGA
Organism: uncultured Saccharicrinis sp.; assembly: GCA_963665705.1. Classification (GTDB taxonomy): domain Bacteria; phylum Bacteroidota; class Bacteroidia; order Bacteroidales; family Marinilabiliaceae; genus Saccharicrinis. The sequence continues at coordinate 4,747,172 of OY762448.1, read as the reverse complement.
TTAATTGCATCGCCTGATCGCTTAATTACTTTACGTAAGTAATTTTTTTCTGCTTTTTGCATGATGAGTAAAAGAGTTAGAGACTTTTTTAATGGAATTTGAATAAATAAAAAATCCCGGATATGCACTATGCATATCCGGGATAATATATTTTAACAGCGTAAAACTATTAGCTTAAAGAAAAACGCTTAAACTCAGTAACAGTTAAACCGTTGCTTGCACCGTTAAGGTATTGTTTGATAGATTGTTTGTTGTCTTTAACAAACGCTTGCTCAAGAAGAGTAGATTCTTTAAAGAATTTACCTAAACGTCCTTGTGCAATTTTATCAAGCATAGCTTCTGGTTTACCTTCTTCACGTGCTTTTTCTTTACCAATTCTTAATTCTGCTTCAACGATGTCAGCAGGAACTGATTCTTTATCAACACTTACAGGTGCCATAGCAGCAACTTGCATAGCTACGTCTTTACCAACTTGCTCTTCAAAGCCAGCTTGGTTAAAGCCAACTACAACAGAAAGTTGATTTCCTGGGTGAATATATGGTACAACAGTATCAGCAGTAATAACTGAATAGTCAGCAATTTCAATTTTCTCGCCAATAACACCGATTTGCTCAGTGATAACCTCTTTAATTACTACACCATTTAATTGAAGATCTAAAATATCTTCTTTAGTAGCAGCATCACTATTAAGAGCAGTCTCAAGAATTGAATCAGCTAGAGCAACGAAGCTTTCGTTTTTACCAACAAAGTCTGTTTCACATTTTAAAATGATAACAGCACCTTTTTTAGCGTCGGCAGAAACTTTTGCTAAAGTACAACCTTCAGTTGTTTCACGATCAGCACGTTTGCTTGCCATTGCCTGACCTTTTTTACGGATGATTTCAACAGCAGCGTCAAAATCGCCATCAGTTTCGGTTAATGCCTTTTTACAGTCCATCATACCGGCTCCGGTCATTTTTCTAAGTTTACTTACGTCAGCAGCTTTAATCGCCATGATATTATCTGTTTTTGATGGTTAAAATGAATTATTCAGCCGCACCTTCTTCTTTAGAAGTTGCTTCTGGTGCTTCTGCTTTAGCAGCAGCTTTTTTAGACTCTTCTTTTTTAGCAGCTTTGTCTTTTTTAGCAGCTTTGTCTTTTTTAGCAGCAGCTTCACTTTCGCGGTCAGCTTTTCTTTCGCTTAATCCTTCTTCAATAGCTTTAGCCATGATGTCAGTAATTAATTCGATAGACTTAGTCGCATCATCGTTTGCTGGGATAACATAATCCAAACTTGATGGATCAGAGTTTGTATCAACAACACCGAAAACAGGAATGTTAAGTTTATTTGCTTCACGAACAGCGATATGCTCTTTCATTACATCAATAACGAACATAGCAGCAGGAAGACGAGTAAGATCAGCAATACTTCCTAATGTTTTCTCTAATTTAGCTCTCTGACGAGTAATTTGAAGACGCTCTCTTTTTGAAAGGTTTTTCCAAGCTGTAGGATCTGCCATCATTTTATCGATAGAACCCATTTTTTTAACAGCTTTACGAATTGTAGGGAAGTTAGTAAGCATACCACCTGACCAACGCTCTACAACGTAAGGCATGTTAATACCTTTCATTTTTTCAGCAATAATTTCTTTTGCTTGTTTTTTAGTAGCTACGAATAAAATTTTTCGTCCAGATTTTGCAATCTGTTTCAATGCGTTAGCTGCTTCATCAATTTTAGCAGCTGTTTTATGTAGATCGATAATGTGAATACCATTACGCTCCATAAAAATATAAGGAGCCATTGCTGGATTCCACTTTCTTTTTAAGTGACCAAAGTGTACTCCGGCCTCTAATAATTCATCGAAATTTGTTCTTGCCATTTTTGTTTTTTTAAAGTCGTTTACATTCTGTAAATATCAACCTCCAAGTAGCCGTTTTTAGTTGAATGTTATATGGCATGATTAATAAAGTAAGATAATTTTCAAACTTTATATAGTCTTGCCATTTTAATAACCATTTAACTTGCAAGGGTCTTGCAGGTTTAGATACTAAACGCACCCGGAAAATATTAACGCTTACTAAATTGAAATTTCTTACGTGCTTTTGGTTGACCAGGTTTTTTACGCTCAACAACTCTTGCGTCGCGAGTCATAAATCCTTGTGCTTTTAAAGCAGGTTTATTTTCTTCGTCAATTTTTACTAGTGCACGCGAAACAGCTAATCTAATAGCTTCCGCTTGTCCTTTAATTCCACCACCGTAGATATTTACTTTAATATCATAGTTTTCAGCTACTCCTAAAGTATTCAACGGCTGAGTTACGATATACTGTAAGATGGGTGATGGAAAGAATTCTTTAAGGTCACGCTTGTTAATGGTAATCTGACCTTTACCTTCGCTCAAGTAAATACGAGCCACAGCAGCTTTTCTTCTACCTATTGCGTTAATTACTTCCATACTCATTACTTATATAAGTTTAAATCAATAGTTTTTGGCTTTTGTGCCTCTTGTTTATGCTCAGCTCCAGCATACACAAATAGGTTGCTGAAAAGTTGACGTCCTAAACGAGATTTTGGCAACATACCTTTTACCGCTCTCTCTACAAGTCTCTCTGGACTTTTTGCAAACAATGCTGCAGGAGTAACATTAGTACGTCCACCTGGATATCCTGAATGGTAGAAAAACTCTCTTCCTTCCCACTTGTTTCCTGTTAAACGAACTTTATCTGCGTTGATAATGATTACATTATCACCACAATCTACATGAGGAGTATAATTTGGCTTGTACTTTCCGCGTAGCAATTTTGCTACTTTCGAAGCCAAACGTCCAACTATCATGTCTGTTGCATCTACAACAACCCACTCTTTATTAGCAGTTGCTTTGTTTGCCGATACTGTTTTGTAACTTAAAGTATTCACAGTCTTCCTTTGTTAATAAATTAAAAAAATAAACAGATTCAAACAGTCATAACAATCTAATTAACAGACTTATGTATTTTATCTTCCCATCAACAAAGTACGATAAGTAGTTCAATTCTATTGCCTTAAACTGTTCGGCACGAATAATAATCGGCCGCAAAAGTACAGTTTATTTTTTGTTTAAACCAATAAAAATCAAAAAAATGTATATTTGTTAGGTAATAAATTTAAAAGAAATTTTGCAATTATGAACAATCATAAAATATTCATGGCTAGGGCGATAGAATTATCCGAGGAAAATGTACGTAATGGAGGAGGACCTTTTGGTGCCGTAATTGCTAAAGACGGGAATCTAATTGCTGAGGGATATAATCAAGTTACAAAAAATAATGACCCTACAGCTCACGCTGAAGTTACTGCTATAAGAAACGCAGCTGAGGCATTACAAACATTTGATCTCTCGGGTTGCGTAATTTATACTTCTTGCGAACCTTGTCCTATGTGTTTAGGGGCTATATATTGGGCTGGCATTGATCAAATGTATTTTGGAAATACCAAAAAAAATGCGGGTGAAATTGGCTTTAGTGATGATTTTATATATAAAGAAATTGAAAAACCTTTAGAGCACCGGAAATTGAATTCTATTCAGTTCATGAGTAAAGAAGCTTCTAAAGCTTTTAGTTTATGGAATGATCTGGATGATAAAATAGTATACTAAATGAGATTGGATCAAAAATTCTTTTCGAGAAATGCAATTGATGTAGCGTATAATTCTTTAGGTAATAAATTGGTCCGTAATTTTGATGATGGACGTACACAGGAATATATCATTACTGAAGTTGAGGCGTATTGCGGAGAAGCGGATTTGGCTTGCCATGCTAGTAAAGGACGTACGAAAAGAACCGAAGTTATGTATCATCAAGGAGGAAAAGTATATGTTTACCTTATTTATGGAATGTATTGGATGCTTAATTTTGTTTGTGGGCAGAAAGATGATCCTCAGGCTGTTTTAATTCGGGGTGTTAAGGGGATTTCAGGGCCGGGAAGAGTAGGCAAGAATTTAGAATTAGATCAATCCTTTTATGGTGAGGATTTAATCAAATCAAATCGCATTTGGCTTGAAGAAGTTTCAAATCATAGCAGCACTATTCATACATCAAAACGTATTGGTGTTGAATATGCGGGTAATATATGGGGTGAAAAACCTTATCGATTTTGGATTGACTTATAGTTGAGTTCTTCTAATTCGGCAATGTTTTGATCGTGATAGTTGGTTGAAATTAATTCTAACCTCCGTTCTTCAAATGGTATAGTGAGGTTATTGGTTAAAATTAATTTACCTGCGCTATAGTCTATGTTGATTATATGATCAATATTTACAATGTAAAGCGGATGACATCTGAAAAAATTGTATGATTGAAGCATGGATTCATATCTTCGAAGTGGCTCTTTAATATTAATTTGTTGGCCTGAGTTTAGTTCAAAATTAGAAAGGGAATAATGCGATTCGCCATATATAATATCTGAAATATGTACTGAAATAATTTGACTTTTTGTCTTGAATATAATATACTTATTCTTGGATAAATTATTTGTATTGCTAAATAAAGTTTGCATTTTCTTTTTGTAACCTTCTTCTAATAATGTGGTTATAACATTGTCAACTGTTATTAAAAGTTCGCTGATATCTAAAGGTTTGTATATAAAATCAATTGAAGCAAATCTAATATCGTCAAGTGCATATTCTTGATATGCAGACATGAAAATAACTTTATAATTTAAGTGAGCTGTTTTTTTTAATACTTCGATAGAAGTGCCACCAATTAAATGTATATCAAGTATGGCTACATCTGGTTTGTATTTATTTAAAGCTGTAATAGTATTTTCAACCGAATCAGTTTTGGCAATGATTTTCATAGAAACAAAATTTTGAATGAGAATTTTTTCTATGGTATTTCTAATGTTATGATCATCGTCGGCTAATAAAATACTAATATTTTTCATTGTGTCTCGGAATTATATTTTATAAACTATTTTTTGTTTAGTCTGTTTTTTTCAGTGATGCTAATTATAGGTAATTCAAATTGAACCAATACTCCACTTTTCCCAGGTTTAATGTCCTGTATGTCCATGATTTTAAAATGTGCTTTTTTGTGGGTCATTTTTTTTATAACATCTAACCGATCGTTAGTTATTTTGATGGCCATTGATTCGTGTTTAGAATTGATAGAAGAATTCCTTTGAGAAGCTTTCCATCCAATCCCGTTGTCTTCAATTTCTATTTTTAAGGTAGAGTTTTGTTTAAGAAAACGGATATCAACCCTCCCATTTTCACCAATGCTTTTAATGCCATGTTCTATTGCATTTTCAACAAAAGGCTGTGTTAACATTGGGGGTATTAATACATCTTCTTCGTTTATATTATCATCAATATGAATATTGTATTTAAAAGGATAAACAAATCTTAGTCTTTGTAATTCAATGTAATATCCAAGCATTTTATTCTCGTCTTTCAATGGTACATATTCGTATTCTGAACTTCTTAAAACTTGTCGCATTAAAGAAGCGAAATCTGATAGAAATTGTGAGGATTTTTTCATATCGTTTTCCAGAATATAAACCTGAATAGCACTTAGTGCATTAAAAATGAAATGTGGATTCATTTGAGTGCGAAACAACCTTTGTTGCATTAATATGTTGTTGTATTTTGACCGTAGTTTGATTTGTCTGAAAGATAAAATGGCAACAATAATTAAAACAATAGCTAAAATAATCGTTCCTGATATTGTTTTCTTTTGAACAGAGATAAGTTTGTTTTGTAATACGGTTTTATTATTTAATAGTTGAATTTGATTTTGTGTTTGCTCTATGTTTTGCATCATTTCAGCAGCTACAAGGTGTCTTAAATTCTTCTCGTTAATGATGCTGTCTTTATAGGATTCTGCTGTTTTTAAAAACAACAGTGCTTTTTTGTCGTTATTTAAGGCTTCGTAGGCTTTTGATAGTAATCGGCTGCATGTCTCTATTTGGTATTTAGAGCCTATCTCTTTGGCAATTTTGAGTCCGTTTTCTAAGTTTTCAATTCCGGTATAATATTCCTTCTTTAGAATGTATGTTTCTCCTAATATAGAGTAGCTTACAGATATGTTTATTTTATCTCGTGATTGTTTATTGAAAATTAAAGCCTGCTTTAGGTATTTAATGGCAATGTCATATTGTTTCCTGATTTTATATAAATCGCCCAAACTATTGTAATTAATAGCTTTTCCTACAGAAGAATTAATTTGGGTGTTATATTTCAGTGATTTATGAAAGTATACCATTGCAGAATCAATCAATCCTAATGCTTTTAAAGATTCTCCTATATTGTTGTAGTTTATCGCAAGTCCTAGTTTGTTGTTTTGTTGTTTAGAAATTTTCAGAGAGTTTTTAAAGTACTCAATAGAAACGTGATATCGTTTTAAGTTAGTGTATATATTTCCAATCCCATTAATGGCAACACTTGTTTGGAAAGTGTCGTGAATAGCTTCAGCTGTGTTCAAAGCTTCTAAGTGCAAATCTAATGCGTGTTTGTTTTCATCAATTCTACGATAAACAACAGCCAGCATGTTGAGATATTTGGCAATTAGAAACTGATTGTTTAATTCTCTGGCAATTTTTACTGCTTTATCATGATATTGCAGCGCTTTGCTGAATTCGGATCTGTTTCTATATCTTGTGCCAAGGGTATTGTATATGTTAGCAAGTTGAGCGCTGAAATTATTTTTGGTGGCAATTTCTTCCGCCTGAATTAGATAATCATCGTTAACTGGAGCTGAAATGAGATTTTGTTCATAGAAAGTATTAGATTGAATGATTAAGTTTGAAACAACTGATGAGTCAGTTTTTGAGATTGAAATATCATTCTTTGATTCGGTATTAACTTTTGTAGGTTTTTTGCATTTTACACAACAAAAAATCAATATAGATATTGTGATATATAACTCAAACTGCTTCATGTATTAATTTTGATCTGTAAGTTAGTGTATTTGTATGTTATTAAGTAGTTGTGCTAGTTGTATTTATCAACGATTTATTAACAGATGTACTGAAAATGAAAAAATGTTTGTGTTTTTAGGTAAACGCTAAAAGACATCATGTTATTGTTAGATAAAGGAGTCTTATTTAAACTATATTTGTACTGTTTCATCTCAATTATTTTGTATTTGAGCTAATCTTTTTATTAATGGCTATTCTATTTAAACAATCTTTGCTAATCTTTTTACTGGTGATTTCTTTTTGTCAGTGTGATGTTTTCTTTCCTGCAAATGGTAAGCATCATAGTTATGCCATGGCAAGTTTTTCGCATAAAGAAAATACATTTTTCAATTATGAAAAACCAGATAAAGTTAGAGAATTAGATGAAGAGTTATCTGAAATTTCAGGTCTTGATTTTAATGATGTCAATAATTCATTATTGGCTATAAATGACGAGAAAGGATTTATATATGAGTTGAATATTTCGGATTTTGATATTATTAGTAAAAACCAATTTTGGAATACAGGGGATTATGAGGGAGTGGAGTTTGATGGAAAGCTTATTTGGGTATTAAAGAGTAATGGTAAATTATATAAATATGACCCTATAAATAAAGAAACTGAAGATTTTGAAACTAAACTTTCATCGGAAAACGATGTTGAAGGGTTATGTTACGATAAAGTAAAAGATGTTTTTTATTTGGCTTGCAAAGGAATTACGCTTGATAAAGATGATAAATTACGAACTAAGGCAGTTTATAGTTATGATTTGAAAAAGGGTAAGTTAAATAAAAAGCCAGTATTAGAAATGCACCCAAAGAAGATTAAGCAGTTTATTGAAAGTGTTGCAATAGAAGATATCGATGAAAATTATATTGACCGGATTGAAGTTTTCTCTCCTTCTGCAATTGCAATGAATAAGGGTAGAGACTTATTCATTTTGTCAGCCAGGGGGAGTGTTTTGTTGGTTGTTGATTTTGAGTTGAATATTAAAGAGGTTACGTTTTTAAATCCTAAGTATTTACCTCAACCTGAGGGGATATGTTTTGATGCTGATGATAATATGTATTTGTCAACAGAGGGGAAATCAAAAAAAGCCAGACTTTTACTTTATAAGCATCACTGAAGTTGAATATATTAAATAAGGATAAGTAAGATTAATAATTAGACAGATGAGGTACTTGATATTTCTTTTTCTTGTAATTTTATTTGGAGCATGTGGAACGCTTAAAGCACCGTATTATTCCAGAGCTAATTTGAATTGGAGCGAGGAATCAAAATTATCAGATAAAAAATTAGTTCAGTCAGTATTTTTAATTGGCGATGCCGGAAGGTTCGATAATAAAGAAAATCAGGAAAATATTGTATTGAGTGCCGTTGAGATGGATCTGCAAAAAACATCAGGACCATCAACTTTAGTATACCTAGGAGATAATATCTATCCTTACGGCCTACCTTCAAAAGATAATAAGACCAGATTTCAGAAAGAGAATGTTATCTCCGCACAACTGGAGCTTGCTAAATATGTCAATGGCGATACCTATTTTATTGCAGGAAATCATGATTGGAAAAATGGTAAAAAAAAGGGATTAAAAGCAATCAACAGGCAGGAGGATTTTATAGAATCATATTTTTCCAAGGACTTTCCTCACAAAGTAAAAATGTATCCCGGACAAGGATGTGGCGATCCGAAAGTAAAAAAGATGAATAAAGATCTGTACTTTGTTTTTATAGATAGTCAGTGGTGGTTGCTGAATTGGGATAGAGAGAAAAAGATGAATAAAGGGTGTGATATTAAGTCAAGAAATGATTTTTTAGCACGGATAGAAGAAATTTTCATTGAGCATAAAAATGATCAGATTGTTGTATTTATGCATCATCCAATATTTAGTAATGGATTACATGGTGGATATTTTTCTTTCTTAGATCATGTTTTTCCTCTACATAGAGATAATAAATTATGGATTCCATTGCCTGTTATAGGCTCAATGTTTCCCATATTACGTGCTGCCATTGGATCGGTGCAGGATTTAAATAATTCATTATATATTGAGTTTAGTCAAGGTCTGTATCAAATTGCAGAAGATCTTGATGTTGATGTGATTTTTGCCTCTGGACATGAGCATAATCTTCAGTATTTTAATAAAGATAAAACCAAGCATATAGTTAGTGGATCAGGAAGTAGGCATTCATTTGCGCTTGCAGGTGGAGAGGCTGACTTTTCAAGAGAAGCCCGTGGTTATGCTAAAATATTGTTTTATGAGGATATGGAAGCATGGGTTGAGTTTTATTCTGTTACTCCAAAAAATCCAGTTCCAAAACTTGAATATAGAACCCAACTTCGCAAACCTAAGCCAGGGACGGTTGCAATAGAAAAAGAATATCCAGCAATTAATATTAATGATACAGTTGTTGCTGCCAATAAAGCTTTTGCAGCTGGAAATTGGAAGTCTTTTCTTTTAGGTAAGCAATATCGGAAAATGTGGACCACAGAAGTAAAGACTCCTGTAATAAATTTGGAAACTAAATTTGGAGGGCTGGTTCCTATAAAAAAAGGAGGAGGAATGTCATCCAATTCATTGCGCATGGAACTGGATGATGGTAGGCAATATATTCTAAGGTCTATCAATAAGGATTACACCAAAATGGTAGATAAAAAGTATAGCAGCCTAAAAGTGCTAGATATAATGAAGGATCAGAATAGTGCCAGCCATCCATATGGGGCATTGATGTTGCCATCATTATCTAAAGCTGCTGGAATTTATTATACAAGTCCCAAACTAGTATTTCTTAAGCATCAGAAGCAATTAGGAAATTATAATAAATTATTCCCACAAGAACTTTATTTATTAGAACAAAGACCTAGTGGTGATTGGCATAATGCGCCTCAGTTTGGTTGTTCTAAAGATATTATCAGTTATAATGACTTGCTTGAAAAGTTAAGAGAAAAGAAAAGCCAGTTTGTTGATCAGGAGTGGGTATTAAAATCAAGACTTTTTGATTTGTTAATTCATGATTGGGATAGACATGATGATCAATGGAGGTGGGCATCGTTTGAAATTGGCGACAGTACTTTATACCGGCCAATTCCAAGGGATCGAGATCAGGCTTTCTATAAATTTGAGGGGCTTATTCCTTGGTATGTTTCTACTTTTCTCATAAAGAAATTCAAAACCATGAAAGGAGATGTCAGAGATGTAAAGAATCTTTCTTTTAATGCTCGTTACTTTGATAGATACTTTTTAAATGAATTAGAGTGGAGTGATTGGGAGCGACTTGTTGAGGAACTGCAATCGAAAATGACTGATAGTGTGATTGATTCATGTTTAATTAGTTTGCCTCCTGAGGTTGTCGATTTAAACAAAGAAATTCCGGTATTACTCAAACAACGTCGTGGAAACCTGCTTAAAATAAGTCGTAAGCTATATAAATTTATATCAAAGGAGGTTGAAATAACAGGGACTGATAATGATGAAGTATTTGTAATTCAGAGGTTGAAAAATGGAAATGTAAATGTGAAGTATTTCATTGAAAGAGGAAAGAAAGGTGATTTATTAAAATATGATAGAACCTTTTATCCTTCGGAAACAAGTGAAATTAGATTGTATGGTTTACGAGGAAAAGATGAATTCAGAATATACGGTGAAGATGTAAACAAAATTAGAATTAGAATAATTGGTGGTGAGGATAAAGATAAAATCGTAAATGAGTCTCAGGGAAGAGGTATTTATGTTTATGATGAATCAGATGGGATGAAATTTGAAGGAAATCCAGTTTCAAATAAAACTTCAGAGGATAATATTTACGTGAATGAATATGATAGAAAAGGTTTTGTTTATAATAAGAATTTCCCATTTGTTAGATTAGGTTATACAAAAGATGATGGTATGTGGATGGGGCTGTCCTATTCATGGACAACCAATGGTTGGAGGAGAGATCCTTATAAAGCAAAACAAAAAGCATATTTTGAAGTCGCTCCAGGTAATCAGGATGCCTTTAAGTATGGTTATGATGCACATTTTCCAAATTTATTTGGAAGGTTTGATTTTAAACCGTCGATACATGTTGATTTTCCTAGTATTGTAAATTATTTTGGTATTGGTAATGGAACAATTAATCATGAAAAAGAAAAAGAGTACAATTGGGTTACTATAACTGGAGCGAGGGTAAATCCTCTTATATCTTATCGTACACTAAATAAACATTTTGCCTTTGATTTTGGTCCAAACTATGAAACCGTTGAAATAAAAGAAAGAGAGGGGAGAGTTTCTACCGATCCTATATTGGGTTTTACTGAGGAAGAAATGGAGCGAAAACATTTTTTAGGTGGAGAAATAAGTCATAAAATTGATATTAGAGATAGAGAAGAGAATCCATCTAATGGATTTGCTTTTTATGCTGGATTGGAATATCAATATAATTTAACAGATGATGATGATCTGTTTAGATTTAAAACTAATTCCCAATTTTATGTTACATTAAGTAATTATCCCAAATTAGTATTAGCAAATAATATTGGCTATGAGAAGATTAAAGGTAATTATGAGTTTTATCAAACTCCGGATATTGGAAATCTTACGAACTTGAGAGGTTATCGAAAAAATCGATTTAGAGGGGAGGCTGCGTTTTATGAAAATGCAGATTTGCGATATAGTTTTGTTAATTGGCAAAATGTATACCTTCCTGTCAATATTGGTATGTTAGCGGGTTATGATATAGGAAGAGTTTGGCTTGATGAAGAACATTTTGGAGAATGGCATTCCAGTCAAACAGTTGGTTTATGGGTAGATGTTTTAGATACCTTTGTGTTACAGCCATATTATTCATTTACACCAGAGGATAACTTTTTTACTTTTATTATGCGGTTTAACTTTTAAACATGGATTTGAGTATTACTAAAGGAATCAAATTTAAATTCAAGTTAAGAACTGTACTTATTTCGTTGCTAATTTTTTCACTTGTAGTTTTTTGGTTTTGTATTTCCTTTCCCTTATTTAATGTTTCATATTCAACTGTAATTTATTCCCAGAAAGACAAGTTGCTTGGCGCTCATATTGCAAAAGATGGTCAATGGAGATTTCCTAAAGGAGATTCTGTTCCTCATAAATTTAAGGACTGTATTCTTATGTTTGAGGATGAACATTTTTATCAGCATCCGGGTGTAAATCCTTTTTCCATTCTTAGAGCACTTAAGCAAAATATATCAAGCGGCGAAGTAAAAAGTGGGGGGAGTACTATCACTATGCAAGTGATTAGGATGGCAACCCAAAGAGATAGAAATATCTTTAGCAAAATAATTGAGGCGTTTCAGGCATTGCGATTAGAGCTCACTTTATCAAAAGATGAAATATTAAATATGTATGTCACACATGCTCCGTTTGGAGGTAATGTTGTTGGTTTGGAGGCTGCGGCATGGCGGTATTTTCATCGTCCGGCATATATGTTATCATGGGCAGAACAAGCAACTTTAGCAGTATTGCCCAATGCGCCAGGATTAATTCATACAGGAAAAAACAGAGCTCGGTTATTAAAAAAAAGAAACAAACTCTTAAATAAACTGCTAACTAAGAGTGTAATTGATTCTACGTCTTATTTTTTGGCAATTGATGAACCAATACCAGAACATCCTTATGCTTTGCCACAAATTGCACCTCACTTGTTAGATTATTGCAGAAAAAAGAAGGATGGGGAAATTTATAAACTCTCTATTCAGGAAACTTTACAAAAAAGAGTGAATCAAGTTCTTACTTTTCATCATGAAAAATTGAGATTAAATGAAATTCATAATGCTTGTGCTTTAGTAGTAGATGTAAAGTCAAAAAAAGTGTTGGCTTATTGTGGAAATATAAATGCTTCAAACGTTCCTCAGAAACATGTAGATATTATTCAGGCTCCACGTAGTACTGGAAGTATTTTAAAGCCATTTTTATATGCAGCATCAATACAGGATGGTAAGATTCTTCCTTCAATGTTGATTCCGGATGTACCAACTTATTATGAGAATTTTGCACCTAAAAATTATACAAGAACGTATAGTGGAGCTGTTCCTGCTGATGAGGCACTAAGCAGGTCATTAAATGTTCCTGCTGTAAAAATGCTTCAACAATATGATATAGGTAGGTTTTGTACTGTGTTGCAGAATATAGGATTGAAAACCATAAAGTCAGATCCTGATTATTATGGGCTGAGTTTAATTTTGGGTGGAGCAGAAGCTACTTTATTTGATGTTACAGGGGCTTATGTAGCTATGGCTGGTACATTAAATAATTATACAGAAAGTAATTCTAATTATGATAGTAAAGCATATAATCAACCTACTGTATTTGATTATGATGCAATAGACAAGGGTTTAATGTCTGAATATCCTAAGGTGTTTAATGCGAGTTCTGTTTATCATACTTTCGAGGCATTAACAAATGTTGTTCGTCCATTAGAAGAATCGGGGTGGCAAACATTTTCATCGAGTAGAAAAATAGCATGGAAAACAGGAACAAGCTTTGGATATCGTGATGCCTGGGCTATTGGTATTACACCGGAGTATATTGTTGGTGTATGGGTAGGAAATGCCACAGGTGAAGGGCGACCTGGGATTATCGGGGGAGTAACTGCAGGCCCCATTATGTTTGATATTTTTCATCATCTACCAAAAACTTCGTGGTTTCAACCACCATATGATGATATGACGAAAATAGAGGTGTGTAAAAAATCCGGATATAGAGCCGGACCATATTGTGAAGCTGATTCTGTATTTGTTTCCACATCTACACTTAAAGCAGAACAATGTCCTTATCATCGGCTTGTTCACTTGAATAAGGAGCAAACAAAACGCGTGAATTCCAATTGCTATCCAATTTCTCAAATGGTTCATAAAAGCTGGTTTGTATTACCGCCTGTTATGGAGTGGTATTATCGTAGAAACCACCCTCTGTATCAAAAGTTACCTGAAATAGAAGAAAAATGCGGTGGTGACAAGGAAAAAACTATGGAGTTTATTTATCCTCAAAATAATAATAAAGTCTATTTGCCAAAGGGATTGGATGGAATAGTTCAGCCTGTGATATTAAAAGTAGCACATCGTTTTTCAAAATCTACTATATACTGGCATTTAGATGATGAATATCTTGGAGAAACCTCCTTTGTTCATCATATGGAAATTAAACCTACTCCGGGAAAGCATTTCTTAACTTTAATTGATGATCAGGGGAATGTTTTAAATAAGTGGATTAATTGTATCGGAAGAGGAGATGAATAGCGAGGATGAGTTTGTAAGTCTGAGTAACATGAGAAATGTTATCATCCTCGCATCGATGAAAAATTTTTATGGTTTTTTTAGAGGATAAGCAACTATTTATTGTGGACCTCCAGGGCCTCCTGGACCGCCTTTGTGATTCTTTCTCATTTCTTCCTCTTTTTCTAACATTGTTTTGTATTGTTTTTCGGAAAGAACTTCTTTTAGTTCAGCATTTCTTTCTTCTCTCATTTTTTCCATCTCCTCATGCATGGATTCTCTATCGCCACTTGAATTTTCTCGTTGCTCATCCATTTTTTTCGCAAATTTTAGGTTGATAGCACTGACTTCAGTCGTTTGTTCATCAGAAAGATTAAGCTCTTTCTTCATCATTTCTGTTTGTTTTTCACTCATATCCTCAGCGCTGAACTTTTGGTGTTGAGGTTGAGCATTGGTTTGTGCTGAGATACTTAAAAAAAGTAATGCAACAATACTGTAAAGTATATTTTTCATGTCTTGGAAAATTTAAATATTTATGAACTTTATATTTAATCAGACGACAATGAAATTAATATCCTTCGCAATAATGAATAAAATGCTAGATGGTAAAAGTGAAAACAGGGAAAAGTACTGAATGTTTAATGTTAGAATCGTTTGTTTTTCATTAAAAATAAAAAGAATTTAAAGCCAATAAAAATATGGTTATAGCAAGTTGGGATTATACCATATTGTTTAACCATGATTTTAAATCTCTCTTTTAATCCGGGAATAATGTTTTGTTTTGTAATACCCCCATCTAGAAACTTACTTAGTATAAGATGCGTGTTGGTGATTTGTTTGGCCTTTTTCATAGCGAGTAAACACCATTCAAAATCAGCAGAAAACTTGTAAGCAAGGTTGTAGGGTTGAATAATCTCTTTTTTAGCTATAAAGGATTGATGACTAACTAGCATGCCTCTTTTAAAGCTTTTCCAGTTAAGTTTTTCAGGAGGAGTAAGTCTTCTGTTACCAATTTCATTCCCATAAGAGTCTATCATTATTGTATCGCCAAAGTATATGTCTGAATCAAGATTTAATAATATGATGTTTTCTAGGACTTTACTATTTGCAATTTCATCACCGGAATTCATAAACCAAACATAATCACCTGTTGAAATGTGAATACCTTTGTTCATAGCATCATAAATGCCTTTGTCTGGTTCGCTAATCCACTTTGAAATTTTGGCATCGAATTTTTTAATAATATCTAAGGTTCCGTCATTTGAAGATCCGTCTATAATAATGTATTCTATATTTGTATAAGTTTGGTTAATAATACTCTTTATCGTAGCTTCAAGAGTATTAGCTCCATTGAATACGACTGTTATAATAGATATTTTTGGTGTAAGTTGACTCATGAATCTATAATAGACTTGAATAAAGTTGGTTGTATTTTTCAGCAACTATGTGATTAGAATAATTTTCAATTACATAATTTCTAGCGTTGTCTTTAAGTGTTTTAATGTCTGAATGATAAAGTGCCTTATAAATACATTTGGCCAATCCATCGCTATCCTTCATTGTTGTTAAGTAGCCATTTTTATGATTTTCAATCATTTCAGGAACGCCTCCAACACTAAAACTAACAACAGGCAGTCCGCAAGATTGAGCTTCCATTACAGTATTTGGTAAATTGTCTTGAAGCGAAGGCAGTATAAATACATCTGCACAATTATATAATTTAACCATCTGTTCAATGCCATTGATATAATTCATGGCGTGTACTTTGTATGGATATTTTGAGAGATCAGTATTTTTAGTTTTTCCAAATATGATAAGTTCTACTTCAGCGACAAGATTTTCATAACTGATATCTAAAATGTGTAATGCTTCCATTAGATATCTGGCACCTTTTCTTGGGTCCGAAATATCAGCAGCTCCAAAAAGAATTAATTTCTTATTTAATGGAAGTCCTAATTCCTTTCTGCATTCTGCCTGATTTTTAGGAGTAAATATGCTGGTGTCAATAGGATTCGGGATTGAAGATATTTTCTTTCTTCGCAATAAAGAGCTCTCTTGCGCTAAGGAGCCTAACCATTTACTACAAGAGACTGTGTGGATGTTGGCATTGTGCCATATCTTCATTTTCTTTTCATGAATTCTTGATGATAAATCATTATTGTTTGACCATCTTAAAAACGGACAATTTCCGCAGTTTTCAATGTAATGGTTGCAGGTATCTGCATAATGACACCCTCCTGTAAAAGGCCACATGTCATGCATGGTCCATACTATAGGCTTATTAAGTTTAAAAAGTTGATCAAGGTTCTTTAATGATAGAAACCCATGATTAATCCAGTGTAAATGAATAATGTCAGCCTCCTCTACTAATGGGTGTTTGCTGATGTCAATCCCTGAAGTTGCAGGAGAGAATTTATATCTCACATTGCTGTTTTTTTCATAGGGAAGAAAATATAATCGCTCATTAATAAAACGATTTAGAGATTTTCTTTTTGCAAATTTATTATGGCTAATAGAAGTGATGCCTTTTTCATTGTTGTTAGTATAATCCTCAATAAGCATTTTAACTTCAGAATTGCTTTCTTTCAAAGCATTAAATAATCTTTTTGCAGCTACTGCTGCACCTCCTGAAGTGGCTGATTTATTAATGATTAAGACTTTCAAACTTTAAGGGTATGATTTTTATAGGTGAATAATATATTATACTTTAGTGCGTAATTTATTGTGGTCAATAGTATAGTGCAATCCTTTACTTTCCTTTCTTTTCATTGCCATTCGGATGATTAAATAACCAACATTAATTTTATTTCTTAATTCACATAATTCTTTAGTTACGATAGAATCGTCAAATAAACTTTCTGTTTCTCTATAAATCAATTCTAAACGGTCTAATGCTCTTTTTAACCTTAAATTTGATCGAACAATACCAACATAATTACTTAATATTTGCTCAACTTCTTTGTTTGTTTGAGTGATAAGTACCATCTCTTCGTTGTGAGATGTGCCATCATCATTCCAGCTAGGAATGCTTGTGTTGTGCTTGATTCCGTCAATTTTAGTAATGGCATCTTTAGCTGCTTTATCAGCGTATACGATTGCTTCCAGTAAGGAATTAGAAGCTAATCTGTTTGCGCCATGTAGTCCTGTTGAAGAACACTCTCCTGCTGCATATAAATTAACGATAGAGCTTCTGCCATTTAAATCAACTTTAATTCCTCCACAAACGTAGTGAGCAGCAGGAACAACAGGAATCATGTCTCTAGTTATGTCAATTCCTAATTCAATACACTTATTGTAAATTGTAGGGAAATGTTTTTTTGTTTCATCTGCTTCTTTATGAGTAACATCTAAATAAACATATTCATCTCCCGTATTTTTCATTTCATTGTCTATTGCCCGGGCCACAATATCTCTTGGAGCAAGGCATCCTCTCTCATCATATTTTTCCATGAATAAGGCTCCGTCACAACGTCTTAATAAGGCCCCATATCCTCTCATGGCTTCAGTAATTAAAAATGAAGGACGCTCTTTGGGATTATATAATGATGTAGGATGAAATTGAACAAATTCCATATTTTCAATAATCCCTTTTGCCCTGTATACCATAGCAATACCATCGCCAGTAGCAATAGTTGGGTTTGTAGTTGTTTGATATATATTACCAATACCACCACTTGCCATCATAGTTATCTTAGCCAGAATAGTATCTATTTTTTGTGTTTTTTCGTTTAATACATAAGCTCCAAAGCACTCAACGTCAGTACGCCATCGATAAGTAATCTCTCCTAAATGATGTTGGGTAATAATATCTACTGCATAATAATTTTCAGCAATCTCTATATTTGGATGGTTTTTTGCTTTTTCAATAATGGCTCTTTGAATTTCAAATCCTGTATTATCAAGGTGATGTAAAATTCTGAACTCACTATGGCCACCTTCCTTATGTAAATCGTATAGTTTGTTATCTTTCTTGTCAAACTCAGTACCCCAGTCAATGAGTTGTTTAATCTGTTCTGGACCGTTTTCAACTACCATTTTCACTGCTTCTGGATTTGATAAGTAATCGCCAGCAATCATGGTGTCTTCAATGTGTTTTTCAAAATTATCAGGCTCGTATGTTACAGAGGCAATTCCGCCTTGGGCATAGGATGTGTTTGTTTCGCCTATTTTTGTTTTGCTAATTACTAAAACACTTCCATAATCAGCAACTTTAAGAGCATAGCTAAGTCCGGCAATCCCCGATCCTATAACCAAAAAATCAACTTTTTTCCTCATTTTATTAAAACCAATAGCTTATAAACTAAACTGAAGTACAAATATAATTAATTCAATAAACGGAATGTGATAATTGGGATATTATTAGACATAATTCCATTGATACAAGAAAAAGAACAAGATAGAAAGTGATAATAATTCGGAAAAAAAGAATTTTGGTTTATTTTTGCAGTTTCAAAGCAAATGTCCGCTATTCAATTATTTAGATAAAATAACTATAGTTGGATTAAGATTAGTAATGAAATTTATAAAATAAGTATCTCTTTGGTTAAAGAGAATCATCAAATACTAGATAAAATAATATGGCTCAGGAAGATGTTTTTAAAAAATTAGTAGCCCATTGTAAAGAATATGGGTTTGTATTTCAATCTAGTGAAATTTATGATGGATTGGGAGCAGTGTATGATTATGGTCAGTTAGGTGTTGAACTAAAAAATAACATCAAAACTTTTTGGTACGATGCCATGGTCAGGCTTAATGAAAATGTAGTGGGGTTAGATTCTGCTATTTTTATGCATCCAACAACATGGAAAGCTTCTGGTCACGTAGATGCTTTCAATGATCCATTGATTGATAATAAAGACAGTAAAAAACGCTACCGTGCCGATGTGTTAATTGAAGATTTAATACAAAAATACGAAGTGAAAATTGAAAAAGAAGTAGCTAAAGCAAAAAAGCGTTTTGGTGATTCTTTTGATGAGGTTCAATTTAAGGAAACAAACCCTAGAGTATTAGCTAATCAGGAAAAGATTAGTGAAATTCATTCAAGATTTGCAAAAGCTTTAAACGATAATAATCTCGAAGAATTAAAACAAATTATTGTTGATTATGAGGTTGTTTGTCCAATTTCTGGTACTAAAAACTGGACTGATGTGCGCCAGTTTAATTTAATGTTCGGAACTGAAATGGGATCGACAGCAGATGGAGCCAATAAAATTTATTTAAGACCAGAAACCGCTCAAGGTATTTTCGTTAATTTCCTTAATGTTCAAAAAACAGGAAGAATGAAGATTCCATTTGGGATAGCTCAAATAGGAAAAGCTTTTAGAAATGAGATTGTAGCTCGTCAATTTATTTTTCGTATGCGTGAGTTTGAGCAAATGGAAATGCAATTCTTTGTTCGTCCCGGTGAAGAAATGAAATGGTTTCAGTACTGGAAGGATTTCCGTATGAAGTGGCATAAATCACTTGGTATGGGAGATGAAAATTACAGATTTCATGACCATGATAAATTAGCTCATTATGCTAATGCTGCTACAGATATTGAGTATCGAATGCCATTTGGATTTAAAGAGGTTGAAGGAATTCACTCCAGAACGGATTTTGATTTATCGCAACATCAAGAATTTTCTGGAAAAAAATTACAATATTTTGATCCTGAGTTAAATAAGAACTATGTGCCATATGTAATTGAAACATCAATTGGTGTAGATAGAATGTTTTTAAGCATGATGGCGGGTGCCTATAAAGAGGACGAAGTTGTTGATGCTAAAGGTAAAAAAGAAACAAGAGTTTTATTGAAATTGCCAGCAGTTTTAGCTCCGGTAAAAATGGCTGTTCTTCCTTTATTGAAAAAAGGTGGTTTACCAGAAAAAGCGCGTGAGATTGTAGATACATTAAAATTTGATTATAACCTACAATATGACGAAAAGGATTCTATAGGTAAGCGTTATCGTCGTCAGGATGCAATTGGAACTCCATTTTGTATTACAGTAGATCATCAAACACTTGAAGATAATACGGTGACTATTCGTTATCGCGATACCATGGAACAAGAAAGAGTTTCTGTTGGTGATTTAGAGGCTATCCTAAATGAGAAAGTAAGTATGAAAAGCTTATTTAAGGAATTATTATAATACTGTATTAATGCAGCATAAAAAAGCCGGATGTAAATCCGGCTTTTTTTTATGATTGATTTTTGACTTTTATTCTACAGTTACTGATTTTGCTAAGTTTCGTGGTTGATCAACATTACAGCCTCTCATTACTGCAATGTGATAAGATAATATTTGTAATGGAATTACGGTTAATAAAGGTGCAATTGACTCATGGCTATCAGGTACTTCGATAACGTGATCTGCCAGTTTCTTAATGGTTTCATCACCTTCGGTTACAATAGCAATAACTCTGCCGTTACGAGCTTTTACTTCCTGTATATTACTTACAATTTTTTCGTATGATTTGTCATGAGTTGCTATAACACAAACAGGCATGTTTTCATCAATAAGAGCAATTGGCCCGTGTTTCATTTCAGCAGCAGGATATCCTTCTGCATGAATGTAGGAAATTTCCTTCAACTTTAATGCTCCTTCAAGAGCTACAGGAAATAGGCAACCCCTACCAAGGTATAATGCATTAGTTGCATTTTTATACATTTCAGCAATGCCTTTAATGTAATTCTCTGATTTAAGAATGATTTCAATCTTTTCAGGTACTAAAGTTAATTCGTGAATTAATTTTTTATATAACTCATCGTATAAATGACCTCTTTTACGCCCAATCATAAAAGCCATCATAGTTAGTACTGTAACCTGAGATGAGAAGGCTTTTGTGGAAGCAACTCCAATTTCAATCCCAGCATGAGTGTATACACCTGCATGAGTCTCTCTGGGAATCGATGATCCAACTACGTTACAAATTCCAATAATTGTCGCTCCGTTTTCCTTAGCCATCTTAATTGCTGCAAGTGTATCTGCTGTCTCTCCACTTTGTGAAATAGCAATAAGAACATCATCTGAATTAATTACAGGATTTCTATATCTAAATTCCGAAGCATATTCAACTTCAACAGGTATCCTGGCATATTCTTCAAATAGATATTCACCTACTAACCCAGCATGCCAAGATGTTCCGCAGGCTACAATAATAATGCGTTTTGCTTGTGTTAGTTTGGGTAATACATCAATAATCCCACCTAAAAAGATATTTGATTTATCAATGGAAATTCTTCCCCTGAACGTGTCTCCAATAGAATGGGGTTGTTCATGTATTTCTTTAAGCATGTAATGTTCATATCCGTTTTTGTCAATTTCATCAATGCTTAATTCAACTTTCTGAATTTTAGGTTTTTGTTTATCGTTTTGAATGTTTTTTAATACTAAATCATCCTTTGTAAGGATGGCAACATCTTCATCATTTAAATAGATTACCTGGTCAGTATATTCAATAATTGGAGATGCATCTGATGCTAAAAAGTATTCGTTTTCTCCAACACCAATTACAAGTGGGCTACCTTTTCTGGCAGCTATTAGTTTATCCTTTTCATCTTCACATGAAATAACTAATCCGTAAGCACCAATTACTTTAGAAAGAGCAACTCTGACTGCAATTTCAGCATCTACTTTTTGTTCTAGATATATACTCTCAATAAAATTTACTAAAACCTCAGTGTCGGTTTCACTTTGGAATTTATATCCTCGATTTGTTAATTCTTTTTTAAGATGAGCGTAATTTTCAATAATACCATTATGTACTAAAGTAAACTTCCCATTCATTGATGTATGAGGGTGTGCATTAGAATCATTAGGTTCTCCGTGAGTAGCCCATCTGGTATGACCAATTCCAATGTTTCCGGTAATGTTTTTATCTTTTGCGTATCTATCTAGATCTTTTACTTTACCCATCTTTTTGTAAGTATGGGTACCTGAATTGATTAAAGAAACTCCAGCTGAGTCATAACCTCTGTACTCTAATCTCTGAAGTCCTTTAATAAGTATTGGATAAGCAGGTTTTTCTCCTACGTAAGCTACAATTCCACACATAGATTTGATTTTTATTTATTACACTTAATTAATATGACAATTAAAATAAGCCATAGACGTATATTTGATTATTGATTATTCAAGGAATATATGATTTTTTTACCTAGAGAATTTTTCTCTTCAAATTGTTTTGCTAATGATTTTATAAAAGAATCCTCTTCAAACTCCCCCCTTACGGATATGAAATCGTCATCCAATGCTTTAGAATCTCCATCCTGTCCAAAACCTATTTTTGATTTTACATTGAATTCTTTCTTTGCATCCATTTTAATGGCTGAAAATATTGTGTTATTGTTTTCAGTCCATTGATTAATGAATTCAATTAGTTGTTCAGCAGAGCAATTGTTTATATCAATTTTAAAATGATTTTTTAAAACCTGTAGTATATGTTCGTTTTTATTTTCTGGATATTTATTAAAATTACTTTTATAAAAATCATTAATGTCACTTATGACAATTTCTTCTGAAGTGACTTTTTTAATGAAATTATTAATGTCATCCTCTCTGCAGATTAAGCCGCCTAAGTCAATCCAATTATCAATAGATAAAAACTTAGATTTTTTGTTTTTTATTGTATTTAAATCAGATGATTTTAATAAATAGATTAATTCGTCTCCAATATATTTGATCAGAGCTTGTTCATATAGTTTAATACCACGATTTATTGATCCTAAAGTAATTTGCGTACTATTATACAATATATGTTTAGCTTTTGGAGATGCTTTTTCCTGAAGTTTTTTTAATGCGTTAATTCCGTTTATAATTCCGTTTACTGTATAGGGGTTTAAAGCCTCCGAAATAATTTGATCATAAAGTGTTTTACCTTTTCGTCTATCTCTTTGAGGCCATTTTTCCACATCCCTTGTTGTTCCTACACTAAATAAGTTTTGTGCTGGCATCAACACACTCTTTCCATTATCTTCAATTAAGTATGAAAAAGGAAGATCGGAGGTGTCTGGATTGCTATAATGTCTACCCAAAACCATTGTGAATGCACCTATCTTACCTGGCCAAAGAATATATGAATCACTTCCTGTTTTACTTCCTCTACAAATAATCCCCTGATGTACGGGACCTAATTTGTACATGTGATTGCTTTGGTTTGTTCCACTACCTGCATTAAAGAAAGAATAATATCCAGCTATTAATAATGTTGATTTGTGATGTGTTACGGTATGTGGTCCTGCAAATATGGCACAACCTTCACCTTGTAAGCATTGACTATTACTAAAAAAGACAGAGTTTTCAGCTGTGAAGTGATTTGAAATTTCACAACCTTGACCTACGAAACAATGTTGTAAATAAGCACCATCACTAATTGTTGAACTTGAGGAGAATATAAAATGAGTTGCAATCACGTTGAAACCTACATAAGTAGATGAATCTTCGGAACTATTAACAGTACCTTCTTCTAGTTTTGTTACACCTTCAATAATACAATTTATACCAAAATTTACATTTATTATTGTACCGCAATTTTTTATAATGGAGTTTTTGCCAATGATACCTTTATCTGATTTTATTGAATTGGCATAGTCTTGAACTAATTTTTTTAATTGGCTTTGGAGTGTGAGATTATAAGTATAAAAAGCCATCATATAAGCAGTGTGGACGGACAGATTGTTATACATATATATATCCCTGCCACCAGATTCATTGATTGGATTTATTATTTCTCCATTTCCAAAGTAACTTTCCCTATTAACTTGTAATGAATCAATATTGATGAGAGTGCAATTTTCTTCAATGTTATAATTACTTATAATAGAACCGATGTTCTTAATATAACAATCATTGCCAATTGTGCAGTTGTGAATATGTGCATTATAAATACCTGAATAATCATAAATGTTATTGTCAGATATCTTCTTTTTTAGTATTCCAATGTAGTTTATACCTGAAAATACTGTAGATTTAATATGATCGGGAATAAAGTTTTCTTTAACATATATATATTCCCATCCATCTATAGCTGAGCAATTTTGGTCTTCCAACAATTTTATTTCTGAAGCATTTAGATTTCGGTAATTTATGTTGTTATTTATTTTATTCATGTATCTAAAATATTAAAAAAATAATATGGAAACAGTAAAATATGATGAATATAGTTAATCTACAGACTAAATAAGAATCTGCTATGATGATCAAAAAAAAACTGCCATACTTTAAATAGTATAGCAGCTTCAATTATTTATAGATGTGATAATTCGTTATTTGTCAAGAAGGTTGTCATAAAAACTATTAAATGCTTCTATGTAATTTTCTTCATCTTGATAATCTAAAAATGGTTTGCCGGAATCTTTAGCATATTCAATAATATCATTATTAGCTTCAGGATGTCCTTGAATAATTCCATCACTAAAATTAACTGCTAATTTGCTTAAATTTTGGTGATTAAAAGGAGTAAGGCCATCGTAATCTTGACTTTCAACGCCTTCTAAAGCAAATTTTTCAGGAAATGAAGCAGGGAATTCCTGTTTAAAATCATCGTTATAAACTGAATAAACCAATTTTGAATTAGCAAAATGAGGATCTTCATTCATTGCTTTTTTAATGTATAATGGAACTAATCCTGTAAACCATCCGTGGCAATGGATAATATCCGGACTCCATCTTAACTTCTTGGTTGTTTCTAATACACCACGTGCAAAAAATATAGCTCTTTCGTCATTGTCAGCATGCTCATTTCCTTCTTTATCAACTAAAGTTGATTTTCTATGGAAATAATCTTCATTATCAATAAAATAAACCTGCATGCGGGCTGATTGAATTGATGCCACTTTAATAATTAAAGGGTGGTCTGTGTCATCAATGATTAAATTCATTCCCGACAAACGAATTACCTCATGAAGCTGGTTTCTTCTTTCATTGATACATCCAAACCGAGGCATGAAAGTTCTGATTTCTTTTCCTTTTTCTTGTATTCCTTGAGGTAGATATCTTCCGATCTTCGACATGTGAGATTCAGGAAGGTATGGGGTGATTTCTTGGGAAATAAATAAAACCTTTGTTTTTTCCATCTTATTGTGGTCAAATATTGCTATTGAAAATAATTAAGGTGCAAAATTAACAAAAATAAAGTTCTCAAACAAAGTAGTCTGTTTTTAAATTGTTATCATATAGACCTATGGACGGTTAAAATTGCTGAAATACATCAAATATTTGAATAGATTCTAAGGTTTTATTTTAATATGTAATACCACTGTAATACAGAAAATAACTTAAGATCTAAGATGCTTTTTTATAGAAGGTAAAAGATTAATACAAGTTAAATAATTGCAGATATCGTAAACGTGCTTTTATTTTATGGATATAATTATTTACTTTTGAGCGTTTTTTTTGAAATTATATGGAGATTGTTGTTAAGTCAGAGGAACTTAGGAGCTTAGTTGCGAAAAATAAGTCCTTTGGAAAGACGATTGGATTTATTCCAACAATGGGTGCACTTCATCAAGGGCATATTTCTTTGGTGAATAAAGCTGCTCAAATGGCTGATGTAATTATTGTTAGTGTATTTGTTAACCCAAATCAGTTTAATAATGTGGATGATCTTAAGAATTATCCAAGAACACTAGATGATGATATTATAAAGCTAAAAGGAACAGCTTGTAATATTTTATATCATCCAACTGTTGATGAAGTTTATCCAGAAAAGGATGAGCGAATTTTTGATTTTGGCAATCTGGATAAAGTTATGGAAGGCGAATTTCGCCCAGGGCATTTCAATGGTGTGGCTCAGGTTGTAAGTCGTTTTTTTGATTTAGTTCAGCCTGATAAAGCCTTTTTTGGAGAAAAAGATTTTCAGCAATTAGCTATTATTAAACAAATGACTAAAATGCTGGATTATAACATTGAAATAGTTCCATGTAGTATTGTTCGGGAAAATGATGGTTTAGCCATGAGTTCTAGAAATAAACTATTGAGTCCTGAGTATAGAAAGGAGGCAGTTCTTATTTCAAAAACATTATTTGAGTCTAAAAAATTAATTGACACCCAAAATGTAAAAGAAGTTATTAATTTTGTGGTTGGAAAAATAAATGAATCAACATTGTTAAAAGTAGAATATTTTAATATTGTTGATGGAAATACACTACAACCTGTTGACGATTGGAGTCAGAGTGATTATATTGTAGGATGTATAGCTGTGTTTGCAGATAAGGTAAGATTAATAGATAATTTGATTTACAAAACCTTTCAGGATGAATGTTGAAGTTGTAAAGTCTAAACTACACAATGTCTCAGTAACAGAGGCTAATTTAAATTATGTGGGTAGTATTACCATTGATGAAGATTTAATGGATGCTGCCACAATTATTGAGAACGAAAAAGTTCAGGTGGTTAATAACAATAATGGTGAGCGATTAGAAACCTATGTTATTAAAGGAGAACGAGGTTCTGGTGTTATTTGTTTAAATGGAGCTGCGGCTCGTAAAGTTGCTGTTGGTGATATTATTATTATTATTACATATGCATCAATGCCTCTGGAGGAAGCAAAGCAGTATAAACCTGTTTTTGTGTTTCCTGATACAGAAACTAATAAATTGGTTTAATATTAATATCAAAATAATATTGAATAAACCCCGGCTATAACCGGGGTTTATTTTTTAATTTTATTGCAATGGTGAATCAGAAATGTAATTTTAAATCTAAAATAGTACTCGCAGAAAAAGCCAGAGAAGTTATTTTAAATTGGCAAAAAGAAGGAGATACAGTAGTGTTTACAAATGGTTGTTTTGATATAGTTCATCGAGGCCATGTTGAATACCTTGCTAAAGCTGCAGAAAAGGGTAATCGTTTAATTTTAGGTTTAAATACAGATTTATCTGTTCAAAGATTAAAAGGTCCAACCAGACCTATTGTTGATGAAGAGAGTAGAGCTATTCTTTTATCAGCAATCGAATTTATTGATTTAATTATTTTATTCGACGAGGATACTCCATATGAATTGATTAAAACTGTTCAGCCGGATGTTCTTGTGAAAGGTGCAGATTATAATCCTGAAGATATTGTTGGGTATGATATAGTAACTAAAAAAGGGGGATCTGTTGAAACCATAACTTTTGTTGAAGGATTTTCAACTACTAATATTATCGATAAAATTGCTCAGGAAGTAAAAGCAAATAAATAATACTTGAAATTTATTTTTATGGCTAAGGCTAAATCTGTTTTTGTTTGTCAAAATTGTGGTACAGAATCTCCAAAATGGATTGGAAAATGTAATTCTTGTGGGCAATGGAATACTTTCGTTGAGGAATTGGTTGTTAAGTCATCAAAAAGTTCCGGTGCACAATCATTTTTGCAAACAGAATCAGCTAAGCCAGAGATTATAAAAAATATTGAGATTTCTGATTTACCCAGAATCAATACTTCCAACAAAGAACTGGATAGAGTTTTAGGGGGTGGGATGGTGCCTGGATCATTAATCTTAGTTGGAGGTGAGCCTGGTATTGGAAAATCTACCTTAGTTCTTCAGATGGCTCTTAAAGTAGAGTCTAGGAAAGTATTATATGTTTCAGGAGAAGAGAGTCCACAGCAAATTAAGCTTAGGGCTGATAGAATCCATAAAGGAGGAGAGAATTGTTTGGTTGTCAGTGAAACTTCTATGGAGAAAATTTTAGGACATATAAAAAATGCTTCTCCTGATTTATTAGTTGTAGATTCAATTCAAACAGTGAGTAGTGAAGCTATTGATTCTTTGCCAGGAAGTGTTTCTCAGATAAGAGAATGTACAGGTGCTATTTTAAGAGTAGCAAAAGAAAAAAATCTTCCGGTTATATTAATAGGGCATATTAATAAGGAAGGTAGTCTTGCCGGACCTAAAGTGCTAGAGCATATGGTTGATGTTGTACTTCAGTTTGAGGGAGATAGAAATCATATGTATCGTATTTTACGATCTATTAAAAATCGCTTTGGTTCTACTGCTGAAATTGGAATATTTGAAATGTTGGGTAATGGTCTTCGTGAAGTGGTAAATCCTTCTGAACTATTGCTTTCTCATTACAATCAAAACTTAAGTGGAGTTTCAATTGCTGCTGCAATTGAAGGGATGAGACCTTTTTTAATTGAGGTGCAGGCATTAGTTAGTACTGCTGCATATGGAACTCCCCAAAGATCTTCTACAGGGTTTGATTTAAGAAGGTTGAATATGCTATTGGCAGTTTTAGAAAAGAGAGCAGGCTTTAAATTAGCTGTTAAAGATGTATTTTTAAATATTGCAGGTGGAATAAAAGTCAATGATCCTTCGATTGATTTAGCTGTAGTATGTGCTATTTTGTCTTCAAATATTGATATGGCTTTATCTCAAAATGTATGTGTGGCCGGAGAAGTTGGTTTGTCAGGGGAGATTAGACCAGTAACAAGAATAGAGCAACGAATAGGCGAGGCTGCAAAGTTGGGCTTTGAACAAATTATTATCCCAAAGTTTAATAAGGGGTTGGATTTAAAAAAGTTTGATATTCATATTGTTCAGGTGAGTAAACTAGAAGAGGCCTTTAAACTATTGTTTGCATAAAGACCTCTTGTAATATTATTGTAAAGAAGATTCTAAAAGAATTCAGATTCGTCACCGTTATTGTATTCAATTTCTTCATTTGAATCATCTTGTGAAGGTGAGTTATCTCCTTCACAATCAATATTTAAATTGAAGTTAACGGGTTCTTCAAAAATGTCATCCTGAGTAATAGATAATGAATCATCTTCGTAAATCCTTTTCATATATAAAGCCCATATAGGAAGTGCCATATTTGCACCTTGCCCCAGGTGAATTCCATCAAAGTGAATATCTCTGTCTTCACCACCAACCCAAACTCCAGATACAAGATTTGGAGTTACTCCTATGAACCAGCCATCTGATTGATTCTGTGTAGTTCCTGTTTTGCCACCGATTTGTCCGGTGAAATTATAGGTGTAACGAAGTCTTCTTGCAGTCCCTTGATTCACTACTCCTTGTAGTAAATTTAGCATTAAGTAAGCCGTTTGTTCGCTAATTACTTCCTTTTTATTTGGTGTAAATTGAGCAATAACATTTCCAAATCTATCTTGAATACGAGTTACCATCATAGGTTCAATATGTACACCTTTATTTGCATAAGTACAATAAGCGCTTACCATTTCTTGTAAAGAAAAGTCTGGAATTCCAAGACATAAAGATGGTACAGCAGGCATTGGACTTTTAATTCCTAATTCATGAATCATATGTCTCACAGCTACTGGGTTGTATTGCTTCATAACCCAGGCTGAAATATTGTTATTAGAATTTGCTAAACCCCATTTTAGAGTAACCATATCTCCTCTTCTGGATTTTCCATCGTCATTAGGAGTCCACGTTTTGCCATCTGGCAATACAAAGGTTTGAGGTATGTTAGGAACCATATCACATGGCGTATGGCCTTCCTGCATAGCAAGAGTGTATATAAAAGGTTTAATTGTAGAGCCAACCTGTCTTTTCCCCTGAGTGGCCATGTCATACATAAAGTATTTAAAATTTGGTCCACCTACGTATGCTTTCACATATCCATTCGAAGGATCAATAGAAAATAAACTGGCTCTTAAGTAAAATTTAAAATGTTTAATTGAATCAAGAGGGGTTAGAACAGTGTCTTTTTCTCCTTCCCAGGTAAATACTTGCATATCAACTGGAGTTTTAAAGGAGGTCATAATTGAATCTCTTGAAAAACCGGCCTTTTTTAAAACGCGATATCTTTCTGAGTTTTTTATGGCTTTATTGATGATTGATTCATATTGTTCTTTAGATAATCTACTTGTAAAGGGAGCTCTGGTTCTACCCTTTTTTTCTCTAAAGAATGCTTTTTGTAAATTGGTTGATAAATGTTCTTTAACCGCCTGTTCTGCGTAAACTTGCATTTGGTAATTTACAGTTGTGTAAATTTTTAGACCGTCTCTATATATATTATAATGTGTACCATCTGGTTTTAAATTTTTATTTATAAAACCGTATGCTGGATTGTTTTCCCATTCAATACTGTCAGCAACAAATTTATCCTGTAGCCACGAAGGATAATTTTCCCTTTCAGGTTTGTGTGCATTAAGGGTTAGTCTTAAGTGCTCTCTTAAATACGGAGCAACACCTTCCTTATGATCTCTTCTGTTAAATTTAAGTATTAACGGAATGGTTTTTAGAGAGTCATATTCTGCATCGGTAATGAATTGAGCTTTGCGCATCTGGTTTAGAACAACATTTCGCCTAAAAGCAGTAGTGTCTTGTCTCCTTACTGGATTGAATAAGGCTGGGTTTTTTAGCATGCCTACTAGGGTTGCAGCTTCTTCAATTTTTATAGTGTCAGTAGATGTATTAAAAAAAGTTTTGGCAGCAGATTTGATACCGTATGCGTCATAAATGTATCCAACTTTGTTTAAGTACATCGTAAGGATTTCATTTTTTGTATAACTTTTTTCAAGTTTAACAGATATAACCCACTCATTGAGTTTTTGTAATCCTCTTTCCCAAATGTTTTTTGCAGGGTCGTGGAATAATAGTTTTGCTAATTGTTGAGTGATAGTACTACCACCACCAGAGCCCTTGTCGCCCAGGATAACAGTGCGAACAAAAACCCTCAGTAAACCTCTTGGGTCAATGCCTGAGTGATCGTAAAATCTAACATCCTCTGTTGCAACTAAGGCATTAACGATGTATGGAGATAATTGATCGTACTCAATAAAAGTTCTGTTTTCAATGGCAAAGTTTCCTAACACATTTCCATCTTCTGAAATAATTTCAGTAGCTAAGCTGTTTTTAGGATTTTCAAGCTCTTCAAAAGATGGCATTACACCAAGCAGCCCTTGAGCAATTAAGAAGAACAATAAAAACACCATTAAAAAAGTAGTTGCTACTATTCCCCAAAACCAGTATAATACTTTTTTTATTTTTGGATTAATTGTTGACATAGTTGTATTGTTGAAATTTTGCCGTAAAATTAGCATTTTTACGTAATTAATAGAATATAAACTTAGGTTGTCGAGATTTAATTATTGTAAGGTTATTTTATTTTTAAATAGATGTTGTATTAAATAGTCTGTTATAAAAGTTAAAGCAATTGATTTACTATTGTGGGATAATTTTTTAAATTTGACGCCTTTAATATAAAATAACGATTTTTTTACCCCTATAGTATGGTCTTTAATAAGGATTTTAACTAGATAATGGGTCAAATATAGATTTGAGATGGCAAAAAAGAGCGCAGTTAGTGAAGGTAATCTTGTAATTGTCGAGTCACCGGCTAAAGCAAAGACAATTGAAAAATTTTTGGGAAAAGATTTTTTGGTTAAGTCTAGTTATGGTCATATTCGGGATTTAGCAAAAAAAGATTTTGGGATTGATATAGATAATAATTATTTACCGCATTACATTGTTTCAGATGATAAAAAGGATGTGGTGAAAGAGTTAAAGAAATTATCCAAAGAAGTTAAGACTGTATGGCTTGCTTCCGATGAGGACCGCGAGGGGGAAGCTATTGCCTGGCATTTATACGATGAGTTAGGATTAACACCTGAAAATACAAAACGAATTGTGTTTCATGAGATTACTAAGCCAGCAATTTTAAATGCTGTCGAAAATCCTCGTGATATTAATATAGACCTTGTTAATGCACAGCAAGCACGTCGTGTTTTAGATAGATTAGTTGGATTTGAATTATCTCCTGTTTTATGGAAAAAAGTTAAACCTTCTCTATCTGCTGGACGTGTTCAATCAGTAACTGTTCGTTTGATTGTAGAGCGTGAACGTGAAATTTTTGTTTTTAAGCCAGAGTCAACCTATAGAGTTACTGCTGTTTTTATTGTTAAAAGTAAAGATGGTAAGGTTTCTGAAATGAAAGCTGAACTATCAAAGAGGTTTAAGAGCCTTGATGAAACAAAAGCCTTTTTAGAAAACTGTAAAAATGCAGAATGGGCCGTTTCTGGAGTTACTAAAAAGCCGCTCAAGAAATCACCTGCAGCACCATTCACAACTTCTACTTTACAACAAGAGGCAAGTAGAAAGTTGGGTTTTTCAGTTTCGCAAACCATGTCAGTTGCTCAAAAATTATATGAAGCTGGTAAGATTACCTACATGAGAACCGACTCCGTTAATTTAGCAGAAGCCGCCTTGAAAATGGCCGCAGATCAGATTAACAATGAAATGGGAGAGGAATATCTTAATATAAGAAAATATCAAACCAAAAGTAAAGGTGCTCAGGAGGCTCACGAAGCAATACGTCCAGCATACCTTGATAAACCTACCGTTTCTGGTTCTCAGCAAGAACAAAAGCTTTATGAACTCATTTGGAAAAGGACAATTGCTTCTCAAATGAGTGATGCGCAATTAGAAAAAACAACAATTAATATCTCTGCCGAAGGAATTCAAGAAAATTTTGTTGCCACAGGTGAGGTAATTAAGTTTGACGGTTTCTTAAAGGTGTATATACAATCTTCAGAAAATGACGGTGATACTGAAGTGGAGGAAGATAGTGGATTGTTACCGCCAATGAGCGTAGGTGATAGTTTAGAAGCTGATATTATAGAAGCAAGAGAAAGGTGGAGTCAAAAACCTGCTCGATATTCGGAGGCTTCGTTAGTGAAAAAATTAGAGGATTTAGGTATAGGTAGACCATCAACGTATGCACCAACTATTTCTACGGTTCAAAATAGAGGTTATGTTGTTAAGGAAGAAAGAGAAGGAAAAGAAAGACAATATAACTATTTGGTTTTAAGGGATAATAGTCTGGTTTCTGAGCTTAAAACTGAGATTACTGGAGCAGAGAGGAATAAACTTTTTCCTACTGATATAGGAATGGTAGTAAATGATTTCTTAATGAAATATTTTCCTAAGATATTAAGTTATGATTTTACAGCTAAAGTAGAGTTGGAGTTTGATGAAATTTCATTGGGGAAAATTGTTTGGAATGAAGCTATTGATGCGTTTTATAGGAATTTCCATAAACAAGTAGAAGAAACACTTGAGAATTCGGAAAGAAATACAGGAGAAAGGATATTAGGAGATGATCCGAAGACAGGTAAGCCTGTGAGTGTGAAAATTGGGAGGTATGGTCCAATGGCTCAGTTGGGAGAGAGTAGTGATGATAATGAGGTTGAAAAGCCAAAATTTGCCTCTTTACAAAAGGGACAACATCTTGAAACAATTACACTAGAGGAAGCTTTGAAATTGTTTGATTTGCCAAGGGATTTAGGTCTCTACGAAAATAAAAAAGTTGTTGTAGGGATAGGTCGTTTTGGCCCATATGTACGTCATGATGCAAAGTTTGTTTCTCTTAAAAAAGGTATTGATGATCCATTGACAATTGAGTTGGATAGAGCAATAGAGTTAATCGAGGAAAAAAGAAAGGCTGATAAGGAGAAGTTTATAAAGAGTTTCGAAGAGGATGCGGAATTACAGATTTTGAATGGAAGATGGGGGCCTTATATCTCTTATCAGAAGAAAAATTATAAGATACCTAAAGATACGGAGCCTAAAAATCTTACGTATGAGGACTGTCAAAAATTAATAAAAGAGGGAGGTAGTAAAACAGCCAAAAAGAAGACTGCTGCAAAAACTACCAAAGCAAAAACAACTAAAACTAAAGCGAAAAAGACAACAAAGCCCAAGAGTGCTAAAAAATAATATTTGAGCTGTGAATATTCGAGACTTCTTTGCACCTATAGAAAAACCTAAATTTTCTTCTGATTTAATGTTGGAAGAAGAAAGTGTATGTAGTCAAATAGAATATGGTTTCTTTAGTCAGGAAGATGAAGATATTAATCATTTTGATGTTGCTATTATAGGAATTGAGGACGGTAAAAATGCCGTGGGAAATAAGGGGGTGGAATTAGCTGCAAATACTATCAGAGAATCACTGGTTAATTTACGTAAGACCTCACGAGATTTGAAAATTATTGATCTAGGTAATATAAAAGGAAATACGATTAATGATAGATATTTTGCATTAAAAGAAGTAGGTTGTTCTTTGTTAAAGTATGAGGTTTTAGTTATAGTAATAGGAGGAGGACAAGATTATTTAATACCAGTTGTTCAAGGATTAACATCTATTGATGATGAGGTAATAATAAGTTTGATTGATTCCCGATTGGATTTTGCTATAGCTGATATGGATTTTTCATCAAAAACGGTATTATCTCATTTGAAATCTGAATATGGAGATTCAATATTTGAACTTAGTGTTCTTGGATTGCAAAAGTATTTCATCGCAGAGTCGCAAGAGCAACAAATGAATGATATGTATTGGGAGATGGTTAGGTTAGGAGATGTTCGAAATGAAAATATCAGGTATGCTGAACCCTATCTAAGAGACGCCGATGTTGTTGGATTTGATGTTGGGGCTATTCAGAGTTCGTTTATGCCTGATTTTAAAAAAATAAATGTCAATGGATTGACTGGGTATGAAGCTTGTCAAATTGCATGGTATTCTGGTTTAAGTGATAATTTAAAGTATTTTTGTCTTCAGGAATATAATCCAACTATAGATGTTGACAAAAGAGGATCGGTGTTGAATGCTCAGATTTTATGGCATTTGTTAGAGGGTAATTCATTGAAAAATACAGAAATTCCAAGTGTAGAGTCTGAAAACTATAAAATTTTTGTAGTTCATTTGCACAATTTTAATGAAGATATACGTTTTTATACAAATAGGGTAAATGAGAGATGGTGGATAGAAGTTCCATGGAAAGATTCAGTAAGGTTGTTATCTTGTAGTAAGGAGGATTATGATGATACTCAAAAAGGAAACCTTCCGGATAAATGGTGGCGTTTTTTTCAAAAGGGGGTCAGTTAAATAATATCATTTACAAAAAAATAACATGTTTAAGTCATAAAAACGAAACCTTTATAAATAAATTAAAGTATACGAATTCAGTTTTTTTTCACAAATATTTTTTAGTTTAAAAACTTAAATATTTAGCAATCAATAAGATATGTAAATTGTGAAAAAACAGAGTTCTTTGAGTTTTTTATATCTAAAGTAAATGGTTAGGAGAATTCTGATTTTTGTTATATTTTGCATTGCCGCAAATATGAATGCACAGTACGATCCACAGTTCAGTCAAAACATGTTTAATCTGTTGGCTGTCAACCCTGGATATGCAGGTTCTTCAGAGTCGATTAATTTGCTGGCATTAAACAGAAATCAGTGGAGTGGGGATTATGGAATTAAAACTACTGTATTTAGTGGAGATATGCCATTAAATTTTTTAGGAATGGATTCTGGAATTGGTTTAACCATTATGAATGATGAAATTGGATTTCTGACAAATTTGTCCATGCTTTTAAATTATTCAGCAAAGTTTGAACTAAAAAGGGGGACACTTGGTTTAGGATTAAGTATGGGATTAATAAATCAAAGCCTTGATGGTTCTGAGTTTAGTTTTCCCGACGATGTATATACTAAGGATGATCCTGTTTTGCTACAGGCTGAGGGATCCGGTTCTGTATTTGATGCAGGCTTGGGAATTTTTTATCAAGAAAAGAAATTCTATGCTGGTGTATCATTATCGCATTTAAATAAACCAAGAACAAAGTTTGAAGAAGGAAAATATTTCACAATAAATAGAACCTTTTTCCTAACATGTGGGTATAACCATAAAATTGAAGATACGGCATATGAGATTTTACCATCAATATTTTATAAAACAGATGGTAGTAGTTTTCAAATTGATGTAAATACCCTGATTAGATATAAAAGCCGATTTTGGGGTGGATTAAGCTATAGATTGCAGGATGCTATAGTTATTTTGGCAGGAATAGAATTAAAGAATGGGGTTCGGTTTGGATATAGTTATGATGTTACAACCTCTGCTATTGCCACTGCAGGTAATGGAGGAAGCCATGAATTAATGGTAGGTTATAATTTTGATATTAATTTTGAAAAACGAACAAAACGCTATAAAAGCGTTAGATATTTATAATAGAAATTTTAGAAATAAAAATACCGATAGTCTTAAACATTATGAAAAAAGTACTAGCTCTTAGTGTTATATTAGTCACTATTCTTAGCGGATGTAGTAATTCCGGCGGTGGTGAACTTGTCGGCGTAGAACGACGTGGTACCTTTTACGAGCCTGATCCATATGGAATGTTATTTATTCCTCAGGGTAGCTTTAACATGGGACCAAATGATCAGGATGCCGCATGGTCGCTTACTTCTCAATCAAAAACGGTTTCAGTACGTTCATTTTGGATGGATGAAACTGAAATTACAAATACAGAATACCGTCAATTTGTATATTGGGTAAGAGATTCAATAGCACGTAAACTTTTAGGTGATCAATTTGAAGAATTTATTATTGCAGAAGATCAATTTGGTAATGAAATAGATCCTCCGTTCCTAAATTGGGATGAACCAATAGAATGGGACAATGAGGAATATGCTGAAATACTTGATGAAATGTTTCTTCCTGAAAATGAAAGGTTCTTTCGTAGAAAAGAAATTGATACTCGCAAGTTAAATTACGAATACCAATGGGTTGATATGCAACAAGCTGCAAAAAAGACCAATCGTTTTAATTTTGAAACAAAACAATACGAGGGGGTAGCATATAATCAAAAGGGTGAAGAAGAGGTTATTAGAGATCGCTCTGCTTTTATTATGGATGATGTGGTAAATGCTTATCCTGATACATTATGTTGGATTGCTGATTTTACCTATTCGTTTAATGAGCCATGGACTGAGAAATATTTTTGGCATCCTGGTTTTGATGAGTATCCAGTTGTAGGAGTTTCATACAAACAAGCTACTGCGTTTACCATCTGGAGGTCTAGATATATGAATAATTATTTGAGAAGTAAAGGTCAGCCAGAAGTTATGGAGTATCGCTTACCGACAGAAGCTGAGTGGGAATATGCCTCAAGAGGAGGATTAGAAAATGCAATGTATCCTTGGGGAGGGATGTATACTCGTAATGATAAAGGTTGTTTCTTAGCCAATTTTAAACCTTTGAGAGGTCGTTATGGTGATGATGGTGCTTTGTCAACATTATTAGTAGGGTCATATGCACCTAATGACTTTGGGTTGTTTGATATGTCAGGTAATGTTGCGGAGTGGACTTCAAGTGCATTTGATGAATCGGCTTACAGTTTTACTCATGATTTTAACCCTACATATAAATATAATGCATTACCAGATGATCCCCATGTAATGAAAAGAAAAGTTATCAGAGGTGGGTCCTGGAAAGATATAGGTTATTATTTGCAATGTGGTTCTCGTACATATGAATATCAAGATTCAGCTAAATCATATATTGGATTTAGATGTGTAAGAGATTATATTGGAAATTAAAATTTTTATAACAAACTGAATTTTTTGAAGTAGAATTGAATTAACACAATACACTATGAGTATTACTGAATTTGTAGAAAGTCCCGGTTATAAGAAAGTAATGGGTAAAGTTTATGGAATTGGTGCTTCGGTAGTAATTTTAGGAGCTTTATGGAAAATCCTTCATTTACAAGGGGCAGCAATTATGCTAATTGCTGGATTAGGAACCGAAGCTGTTATTTTCTTTTTATCAGCATTTGAACCTCCTCATGAAATGCCAGATTGGAGTTTGGTTTATCCTGAGTTAGTAGGTCTTGAACCTAAAAGTACAGGTCAAGGATCTGGTGGAGGAAGTGAATTGCAAGCATTAATTCAAACAGGTAATATTGATGAGGCCACTGTAGCAAAATTATCAGAAGGTATTAAGAAATTAGGGACTACTTCATCACAGTTAGCTGATTTAAGTGATGCATCATTAGCCACACAAAGCTATTTACAAAATATCCAGAATGCATCTGAGTCTGTAGGTAAGTTTGGTAATGTACAAGATAAAACAGCTCAGGTAATTGAAGAGAGTGCAAATGCCTTAGCTAATTCATATTCAACTACAGCTAGTTCAATTTCAGAATCTGGAACAAAAGTAGCTAATCAGTTAGCAGAATCAGGAAATGGCTTATTGAAAGGAATGAATGCTTCGGGTGAAGCTATCACATCAGCTTATGCTGCATTAAGTGATAGTTTGCAAAAAAATGTAGAAGGAATTTCTGAAAATAGTAAAGCATATAGTCAAAAATTGAGTGAGGTAAATGGTAATTTATCTGCAGTTAATTCTTTATACGAGTTGCAATTAAAAGGCTCTAAAGCACAAGTTGAGGCCACTGAGGAACTAACTTCTGGAATGAGTGAAATAAAGGAGTATATGCAACAATCAGTTGAACAAGCAAAGGATTATAAAGATCAGATATCATCATTAAATAAAACGGTGGGAGAGTTAAATACTATTTATGGTAATATGCTTAGTGCAATGAATGTTGGGGGCAACCGCTAATGATTAATGAAAATAATAGTAATTACTAAAAAGATTATTGAATTATGAGTGGTGGAAATTGTCCAGAAACGCCCAGACAGAAAATGATTGGGATGATGTATCTCTTCTTAACAGCAATGCTTGCATTAAATGTGTCAGGGGAGTTATTACAAGCCTTTGTTACAATGGATGAGGGTTTTAATCAATCTAGAGAAACTGTAGAGAGGAAAAACAACGTATTATATACTCAATTTGAAAATGCATTTACAACTAATGAACAAAAAGTTGGAGCATATTGGGATAAAGCACAAAAAATAAAGTCTGAAGCTGAGGAACTTGTAAATCATATACAAGATTTGAAACTTACTTTCGCACAAAAATCTAGTGGGCCTGAAGCTACACCTGAATCTTACGAGGGTATTGATAATCAAGATATTGCACCTCAGGTGATGATTACTGAGCAAAATGGAGAAAGAAGTGAAGTGTTAAAGGAGAAAATAGGAGGCTTTAAGGATTTGTTGCTTAGTTATTTAGATAAAAATAATGAAGATGACACCACTTATATAAATGCTTATATTAGTGTATTTAATACTGATCCTGTAAAAGGAGAAAAAGATGTAAAAAAATCTTGGGAGGAAGCTAAATTTGAGCATGTTCCTTTGTCAGCTTCAATGGCAATGATGAGTAAGATTCAAGGGGATGTAAGGAATGCTGAATCCGATATGATTGCTCATTTGTTTAATAAAATAGATCAGGCATCTTACAAGTTTACTAAAGTTGAACCTTTGGTTATACCAGAAGATAATTCAATTGTTAAGGGGGGAACTTATAGAGCAAAAATATTAATGGCTGCATATGATGAAACTGCTTTGCCTAAAATTCATGTTAATGGAAAGGAACTATTAGTTGAAGGAGGTTATGGCATTTTGGAAATTCCAGCAACATCTGTTGGTGATAAAGAGTGGAAGGGAAAAATTGTTATGAAAACACCTGATGGAACTCCAAAGACTTATAATATTGGACAACCATATAGTGTTACCCAACCAAATGCTGTAATTTCACCTACAAAAATGAATGTTTTTTACGAAGGGGTAGAGAATCCTGTTGAGATTTCTGTTCCTGGTGTGAATTCTGCAGATTTAAAAGTTTCTATGTCAAATGTATCATCTCGAAAGAAGGGAAATGAATATATTGTTAAACCAAAACCTGGTACTGCTGGTAAAAAAAGTAATATTATAGTATCGGCTGAATTAGATGGTAAAGTACAAAGAATCGGTAGTCAGATTTTTAGAATCAAAAGAGTTCCTGATCCGGTTCCAATGGTAGGAGGAAAAAGTGGAGGTAAAATCAAGAAGAATTTGCTTACTGCCCAAAAGGCTGTTTTTGCTGAAATGAAAGATTTTGATTTTGAGTTAAAATATAATGTTACCAGATTTACAGTGTCTGTATTAAAAAATGGTTATATAGTAGATGCTATATCTAAAAGTAGCAGTTTTACTGATGAACAAAGAGATTTGATTTCTAATATGAATAGAGGTCAGAAAGTTCAGATTGAAGATATTAGAGCAAAAGGTCC
Organism: uncultured Saccharicrinis sp.; assembly: GCA_963665705.1. Classification (GTDB taxonomy): domain Bacteria; phylum Bacteroidota; class Bacteroidia; order Bacteroidales; family Marinilabiliaceae; genus Saccharicrinis. The sequence continues at coordinate 4,707,133 of OY762448.1, read as the reverse complement.
AGATGGAAGAACTCGAAGTTTGGGTACAATAACTTTTGTCTTAGATTAAATTGTTAAGAAAGTAATTTAAAAAGAATATAAAATTGTAAAATCAAATATGTTAATTGTTTTAATATATTTGAATCTCAAGAAAAAAATATACGTATGAAAAAGTTGTTCTTCTTGTTAATTCTATTTGTGCTATTGGTAGCAGGAAATACTACAATAAACGCGCAAAATGTTTTGGATGGCATTTATCCAAAAGAGCATGTTTTAAATCGTAAGCCTATACCTTATACACATGTTAGAGAGGCTGATGTGATGTGGGCAAAGAAAGTATGGAGAGTGATAGATTTACGTGAAAAAATTAACTTACCGCTTTATTATCCTATTAGTACTATGGATGGTAGATTAAGTCTTATCCAATTGCTAATGCAAGGTATTCAATACGAAGGCTTAACTGCATATTCTACAAAATATGAAGATGAGTTTAAAGTTGCCATGAGTGTTGATCAGGTAATGCAAGAGATGGGAGCAGTTGCAGATACAGTAGAGGTTATGCAAGAAGATGGAACTTATCAACCTCAAATTATTGCAGGGGAATTACGACCAGAGGAAGTGAAACAATTTTTATTAAAAGAAGTTTGGTTTTTTGACAGAAATTATTCTCGTTTAGATGTTAGAATTATTGGTATTTGCCCAATCAGAGAATATACAAAAACAACTGGTGGTGAGGAGCAAGTAGCAAGAAGACAGGCTTTTTGGATTTATTTTCCAGAAGCAAGAGATGTGTTAGCTCGTAATGAAGTGTTTAATCTTCATAATGATGCACAGCGTAGAACGTTTGATGATATTTTTATGAAAAGATATTTCGGAAGTTATATTGTTAGAGAATCAAACGTCTATAATAATCGTAGGATTGATCAATATGCTGTTGGTATGGAAGCTATGTTAGAGTCAGATAGAATTAAATCTGAAATATTTAGCTTTGAGCATGATTTATGGGAATTCTAAAAATATATTATTATATAATAAAAAAAGGAGTGATATGTATCACTCCTTTTTTTATTAATTATTTTTCAGGAAACTGACTTGCAATGTCAGCTGTAAATTGTCTTATCTGTTGTTCGTTTGATTTTGGACAAATGAGTAAACAATTGTTTGCTTGTGCAACAATGTAATCATCTAAACCTTGAATAATAGCTTTTGTGTCATTAGGTATATTTACAATACAATTGGTCGAATCGTAAGTTAATACCATACCTGTATTAATAGCGTTGTTTGATTCGTCTTTAGAAGAATGTTCGTATAATGAAGACCATGTACCTAAGTCACTCCATCCTACATCTGCTGTCAAAACAAATACATTATTTGCTTTTTCCATTATTCCATAGTCGATAGAAATATTTTTACAATCGATATAAATATTTTTTATTGATTCTTGTTCTTTTTCTGTATTTATTTTATTTTCTATACTATCGAATAGTTGTTTAATGTCAGGTAGGAAGTTATTAAAAGCTTCATCAATGGCACTTAGCTTCCAAAGAAAAATACCAGAGTTCCAAAAGAATTCACCGCTTTCAAAAAATACCTTTGCTAGTTCTAAGTTTGGCTTTTCTGTAAAAGTTTTTACTTGCTCAATATTACCTAGTTCATTTTGAGATTTATCGCTTATTTGAATATATCCATATCCAGTTTCAGGTCTATGTGGTTTTATACCAAGTGTTAAAAGCGAATTATTGTTTTCAACAAAATCAATACCTTTTAAAATTACCTTTTCAAATTCTAATTGTTTCAGAATTAAATGATCGGCAGGCGTTACAATAATAGATGCTTCAGGATCTTGTTTTTTAATCCATGCATTTGCATACGCAATACAGGGAGCTGTATTTCTCCTGTATGGCTCTGTTAATACCTGGTTGGGTTTTAATAAAGGTAATTGTTCAACTACAATATCTTTATACTCAATGCTAGTTACAACTAAAAAATTTTCGGGAGGACATATTGATGAAAAACGATCAAATGTTTGTTGAATTAAAGTTCTCCCTGTTCCTAATATATCGAGGAATTGTTTTGGTGTTTCCTGTCTACTCAATGGCCAAAATCTACTGCCAATTCCACCTGCCATTATAACACAGTATCTGTTTGAAGTTCTCATCTAATGGATTATGTTTTTAAATTTCGAATGTGAATTTACCTAAAATGAGTAAGAATAAAAACGAAATTTAACAAATCCACTTAATAATTAATTTTTAGAACATATTGTTAGTTATACTGTCATCTTTAAATCTATATCCATTCACTAAAATCTGTACATAAACTATCTTTTATTTTTATTGTGGTAATTTAGTTACTATTTTTGGTCAAAATAATTTTCATGGGATTTATATTTCATATTGGTAGATATTTTTTATTCTTACATAAAGTTTTTTGTAGACCTGAAAAATTCAGAATTTTTCTCAAACAGTTTTTTAAAGAAGCTGTTAAATTGGGTACGGATTCTGTTGGGATTGTTTTAATTATTTCCGTTTTTATGGGAGCTATTATTACTTTGCAGACAGCTTATAATCTTGAAATGGCCTTTATTCCAAAGTACACAATTGGATTAGCAGCAAGAGAATCTGTTCTATTGGAGTTTTCATCTACTATTGTTGGGTTAATACTAGCAGGTAAGGTGGGGTCAAATATTGCTTCTGAAATAGGGAGTATGAAAGTAACCGAACAAGTTGATGCCATTGATATTATGGGTATCAATTCTTCTTCCTTTCTTGTGTTGCCAAAAATATTAGCGTTGGTTTTTATGATGCCATTACTTACGGTATTAAGCATGGGAGTAGGCATAACAGGAGGTTGGATTGCTGGATTTTCGTCAGGAGAAGTACCTTCAACTGATTATATTTACGGAATTCAATTTGGTTTTAAACCTTTTTATATAGTTTATTCAGTGATTAAATCAGCTGTGTTTGGATTCCTTATTTCCTCTATATCCTCCTATCAAGGTTATTATGTTGAAGGAGGTTCTCTTGAGGTTGGTATTGCAAGTACAAAGGCTGTGGTTGTAAGTAGTGTTCAGATAATTTTGTTTAATTTATTATTAACTCAGCTACTTTTAGCATGATTGAATTAAGAAATATTAATAAGACATTTAATCATAAACAAGTTTTGTTTGATGTATCAGCTAAATTTGAAGCTGGGCAAGCAAATTTAATCATTGGACAAAGTGGTCATGGTAAAACTGTTTTATTAAAATCCATTGTAGGATTGCATACTATAGATTCAGGTCAGATTGTATATGGAAATGAAGTCTTTTCTGATATGTCTTTTAATAATCAGAAAGAAATTAGAAAACAAATAGGGATGCTGTTTCAAGGATCTGCATTATTTGATTCTTTAACCGTTGAGGAAAATGTAAAATTTCCCTTGGATATGTTTTCGAATAAATCAGAAGAAGAAAAATTAGAGCGCGTTAACTTCTGTCTTAAAAGAGTAAATTTAGATAATGCAAATAGATTATTACCGTCAGAATTGAGTGGTGGTATGCAAAAGAGAGTTGCGATTGCTAGGGCAATTGCATTAAATCCTAAATATTTATTCTGTGACGAACCAAATTCCGGTTTAGATCCCAAAACATCTATAGTTATTGATACTCTTATTTATGAGATTACTAAAGAATATGGTATAACAACTATTATTAATACTCATGATATGAATTCAGTTATGGAAATTGGAGAGAAAATAATTTATATTCACTCGGGTAAAAAGCTATGGGAGGGAAGTAAGGAGGATATTTTAGTTGCCAATGAAAAGCAATTGAATGATTTTGTTTTTGCATCTGATTTATTTAAAAGGTTAAAAACAAATGTTTAAAAAAGATATGAGTGATGAAGATATGACTTATGGTTTTAATTGTCTTAAATCTTATCTTGATTACAATATTACTATAGATACCTGCAACCCTACACCTAATAACATTAATCTTTCAAAAAATCCATATGTTATACCGTATGAAAAAACAACAATAAAGCAAATCGCGTTTCAGTACCATTATTTGTTGCACTGTAAAAGAATGTTCCCAACTGCATTTAGAGTATTATATATTAAAACTAAATTAAGAAGCAATATTCTAAATAAGATAAAAGTTAAAGCGTTTAATCTGCCAGTTAAAAATACAAATGATGGTTACTTACAGATTGAATCGTTTAGTGTATTACCTTTAATATTTCATTTTCAATACATGTCTTATATTAAGGGAGAACAAGTTTTAGAGGGTGAAGGAAATATTACTCTTTGTAATTTTGAAGAATTTTATGAGGCTTATAGTCGTGGAAACAATAAGCAACCTATTCAAGATATAGAAACAACTTCAGTTAGTAAATATATTATACAAGAATTAGGTTCTGATTTCAGTGATGGAGAATTAATTGATTTTGTGGATCGATTATATGATTTGTATAAACAAACTAATATTTCTGTTCAAAACTTTAGAACAATATTTTATTGTTTTGGTAAATATATCGATGTTATAGGAAGTGAAGCATTTGATTTATATATGACAAATAGAGACACTTTGTTATCGTGGCAGACAGCAGTAATTAATTTCATCAGTTCATATTATCTTTTTTCACCAGGGGTATCTAAGCTTCTTACTAAGAAATTATTCACTTCTAAATGATGAACATTATAAAGTTTTGATTGTTTATTTAGAACTTGAAGAATTAAATAGAGAATAGCTTAAAAGCAAAAGAGGAGCTAAATGTTTGAGGTTAGTTTAAGAGTTGGGATTAGTTAAAGGCTCCTCTTTTTCTATGTGAGATTTGAAGATTACTGCTTTAAATAATATTTTCAAAAAAAACTTTTCAGTATAAACCATTGACAAGATGCCTATTAAAGATTATCTTTAAAATCTGTCAAAAAAATAATGTCATAATACTTTGAGATTAAAAATAAAGTTCATTTCTTTGCACCCGCTTTGAACGAGAGGCGCGATAAAAGATGACATTTTGAATGACTTTATAAAGGAGATAGTTCTTGATACAGAGCAGGTTTTAGGAGGTAAAGAAAGGAGATAAAAAAATAGAAAATATTTTTCAATTTTTATTTGGAATTAAGAAATTAAATCAGTTATCTTTGCAGCCGCTTTTAAAGAAAGGCCAGAAGCTCAAATGATGGAACAAGAGGAAGGGTTTAAATTACTGAAAGGTAATTAGATAGGAGTTAAATAAGTCTTGAAAAAACAAATAAAATTTTCTCAAAATTTATTTGGAGTTAAGGAAATAAAGTTGTTATCTTTGCAGCCGCTTTTAGAGCGACACTCAACGAAGGTTGGGAGTTAAAAACAAGATTGAAATAAACCGAATGCGGTTTACAAAATATAAGAAGTTGTTTTGTTTATACCTTGATGTTGAATAAAGCAACCACGTTCTTTGAAAATATTGAAATGCACACTAAAAAAAAAGGAAAATAGAGTGATTCTTTGAGTTAAAACTCTTGTAAAGAATAATAGGCTGTTAAATCAGTCATAATAATTTTTATACAACGAAGAGTTTGATCCTGGCTCAGGATGAACGCTAGCGACAGGCCTAACACATGCAAGTCGAGGGGTAACAGAGGTAGCTTGCTACTTGCTGACGACCGGCGCACGGGTGCGTAACGCGTATGAAACCTGCCTTTTACAAAGGGATAGCCCAGAGAAATTTGGATTAATACCTTATAGTCTTTTTTATTCGCATGAATAGAAAAGTAAAGTTTCGGCGGTAAAAGATGGTCATGCGTGACATTAGCTAGTTGGTAAGGTAACGGCTTACCAAGGCGACGATGTCTAGGGGTTCTGAGAGGAAGGTCCCCCACACTGGTACTGAGACACGGACCAGACTCCTACGGGAGGCAGCAGTGAGGAATATTGGTCAATGGACGCAAGTCTGAACCAGCCATGTCGCGTGTAGGAAGACTGCCCTATGGGTTGTAAACTACTTTTATACGGGAAGAAACGTAGCTACGTGTAGCTATTTGCCGGTACCGTATGAATAAGCATCGGCTAACTCCGTGCCAGCAGCCGCGGTAATACGGAGGATGCGAGCGTTATCCGGATTTATTGGGTTTAAAGGGTGCGTAGGCGGACTAATAAGTCAGTGGTGAAATCCTGCAGCTCAACTGTAGAACTGCCATTGATACTGTTAGTCTTGAATTTAGTTGAGGTAGGCGGAATGTGTTGTGTAGCGGTGAAATGCATAGATATAACACAGAACACCGATTGCGAAGGCAGCTTACTAAGCTATAATTGACGCTGATGCACGAAAGCGTGGGTAGCGAACAGGATTAGATACCCTGGTAGTCCACGCCGTAAACGATGATTACTCGTTGTTGGCAATACATGGTCAGCGACTGAGCGAAAGCATTAAGTAATCCACCTGGGGAGTACGTTGGCAACAATGAAACTCAAAGGAATTGACGGGGGCCCGCACAAGCGGAGGAACATGTGGTTTAATTCGATGATACGCGAGGAACCTTACCTGGACTTAAATGTAGGCTGCATAGAGTAGAGATATTCTTTTCTTCGGACTGCTTACAAGGTGCTGCATGGTTGTCGTCAGCTCGTGCCGTGAGGTGTCGGGTTAAGTCCCATAACGAGCGCAACCCCTGTTGTTAGTTACCAGCACGTGAAGGTGGGGACTCTAACAAGACTGCCGGTGTAAACCGAGAGGAAGGTGGGGATGACGTCAAATCAGCACGGCCCTTACGTCCAGGGCTACACACGTGTTACAATGGTCGGTACAAAGGGCAGCTACACAGCGATGTGATGCTAATCTCAAAAACCGGTCTCAGTTCGGATCGGAGTCTGCAACTCGACTCCGTGAAGCTGGATTCGCTAGTAATCGCGTATCAGCAATGACGCGGTGAATACGTTCCCGGGCCTTGTACACACCGCCCGTCAAACCATGGAAGTCGGGGGTACCTGAAGTCTGTTACCGTAAGGAGCGGCCTAGGGTAAAACTGATAACTAGGGTTAAGTCGTAACAAGGTAGCCGTACCGGAAGGTGTGGCTGGAACACCTCCTTTCTGGAGAGAGTTTAAAACGCGTTTAAATTAATTTAAACACAAAGAACACCATTTCCTTTTTTTAGCATTTCAAAATTACACTATTAGTAAGTAAATAACTTATGCACTAATAGCTATCCCGAAAAAATGGGAAAAACGTACATTGACATATTGGCAATAACAATCAAAATCATAGGTTGGCTTTAATGCGAGAGCATAAAGCTAAACCAACAAGAAAGTAAGCAAGGGCGTACGGTGGATGCCTAGGCTTTCAGAGGCGAAGAAAGACGTGATAAGCTGCGATAAGCTGCGGGGAGAAGCAAATATTTATTGATCCGCAGATTTCTGAATGGGGCAACCCGGCTAGTTGAAGACTAGTCACCCTTCGGGGGGCAAACCCAGGGAACTGAAACATCTAAGTACCTGGAGGAGAAGAAAACAAAAGTGATTCCCTAAGTAGCGGCGAGCGAACGGGGATTAGCCCAAACCAATAATGTTTAGGCATTGTTGGGGTTGTAGGACTGCGACGTAGATTTAAAATTGAAGTGGAGCGTTTTGGAAAGAACGGCCAAAGAGTGTGACAGCCACGTACACGTAAGGTTTTAAATTTTAGCAGTATCCTGAGTAGTGCGGGACACGAGAAATCCTGTATGAATCTGCCAGGCCCATCTGGTAAGGCTAAATACTCCTGAAAGACCGATAGTGAACCAGTACCGTGAGGGAAAGGTGAAAAGTACCCCGAACAGGGGAGTGAAATAGTACCTGAACCCGTACGCCTACAAGCGGTCGGAGCCATTATATGGTGACGGCGTGCCTTTTGCATAATGAGCCTACGAGTTAGTCGTAGTTAGCAAGGTTAAGTTATTAAGTAACGGAGCCGAAGCGAAAGCGAGTCTGAATAGGGCGTTAAAGTTAGCTGCGCTAGACGCGAAACCAGGTGATCTACCCATGGTCAGGTTGAAGTTCCGGTAACACGGAATGGAGGACCGAACCAGTTAACGTTGAAAAGTTTTTGGATGAACTGTGGGTAGGGGTGAAAGGCCAATCAAACCTGGAAATAGCTCGTACTCCCCGAAATGCATTTAGGTGCAGCCTTATTTTAATCTTATAGAGGTAGAGCTACTGATTGGACGAGAGGGCTTCACCGCCTATCAACTCCTGATAAACTCCGAATGCTATAAGATGATGAATAGGAGTGAGGGCATGGGTGCTAAGGTCCGTGTCCGAGAGGGAAAGAACCCAGACCATCAGCTAAGGTCCCCAAATGTATACTAAGTTGAACAAACGCGGTTTGATTGCATAGACAGCTAGGATGTTGGCTTGGAAGCAGCCATTCATTTAAAGAGTGCGTAACAGCTCACTAGTCGAGCGATCGAGCATGGATAATAATCGGGCATAAGTATACTACCGAAGCTATGGATTGTAATTTATTACAGTGGTAGGGGAGCATTCTAATGGCTTTGAAGCAGAATGGCGATGTTCTGTGGAGCAATTAGAAAAGCAAATGTAGGCATAAGTAACGATAATGAGGGCGAGAAACCCTCACGCCGAAAGACTCAGGTTTCCTGATCAACGCTAATCGGATCAGGGTTAGTCGGGACCTAACGCGAACCCGAAAGGGGTAGTGGATGGCGAGCAGGTTAATATTCCTGCACCTGCAATACATTGAAAGTGACGTATTGGTGAGATTACTACGTACTGACGGAATAGTACGTTGAGCCTAGACTTCGGTCGAAGCGAAGTAAAGCAGCCGGTACCAAGAAAAGCGAGTATTGGAGCCCGTACTGTAAACGGACACACGTAGTTGGGTTGAGTATACTAAGGCGCTCGAGTGATTCATGGTTAAGGAACTCGGCAAATTGGCCCCGTAACTTCGGGATAAGGGGCGCCTACTTCGGTAGGCCGCAGAGAAATGGCGCATGCGACTGTTTATCAAAAACACATGGCTTTGCAAATTCGAAAGAAGACGTATAAGGCCTGACACCTGCCCGGTGCTGGAAGGTTAAGAGGAGAGCTTAGCTTTGGCGAAGGTTTGAATTGAAGCCCCAGTAAACGGCGGCCGTAACTATAACGGTCCTAAGGTAGCGAAATTCCTTGTCGGGTAAGTTCCGACCTGCACGAATGGTGTAACGATGTGCGCACTGTCTCAACCATGAGCTCGGTGAAATTGTAGTATCGGTGAAGATGCCGATTACCCGCAACGGGACGGAAAGACCCCGTGAACCTTTACTGCAACTTAACATTGGTTGTGGGTAAGTAATGTGTAGGATAGGACGGAGACCTTGATGCTGCATCGCCAGGTGTAGTTTAGTCGCCCTTGAAATACGTCCCTTTGCTTATCTGTGGCCTAACGGATTTATCCGGACATTGTTTGGTGGGTAGTTTGACTGGGGTGGTCGCCTCCAAAAGAGTAACGGAGGCTTTCAAAGGTTTCCTCAGGACGATTGGTAACCGTCCGCAGAGTGTAATGGCACAAGGAAGCTTGACTGTGAGACCGACAAGTCGACCAGGTACGAAAGTAGGACATAGTGATCCGGTGGTTCCGCATGGAAGGGCCATCGCTCAAAGGATAAAAGGTACTCCGGGGATAACAGGCTGATCGCTCCCAAGAGCTCATATCGACGGAGCGGTTTGGCACCTCGATGTCGGCTCGTCACATCCTGGGGCTGGAGAAGGTCCCAAGGGTTGGGCTGTTCGCCCATTAAAGTGGCACGCGAGCTGGGTTCAGAACGTCGTGAGACAGTTCGGTCCCTATCTGTTGTGGGCGTAGGATATTTGAGAAGGCCTGACGTTAGTACGAGAGGACCGCGTTGGACAAACCTCTGGTGTACCAGTTGTTCCGCCAGGAGCATTGCTGGGTAGCTAAGTTTGGAAGGGATAAGTGCTGAAAGCATCTAAGCACGAAGCCTGCTTCAAGATGAGATATCCTTATCAGGGACGTTAGAGACTATGACGTTGATAGGCTGTAGGTGTAAAGGCAGTAATGTCAAAGCCGAGCAGTACTAATTACCCGAAACTTTTAGTTGGGCGTTAAAGCACGACATGTGATTTTGATTGAGCTAATGTGTTAATAAAGATATTTAAGTGGTTATTGCGATAGGGTTCCACCTCTTCCCATTCCGAACAGAGAAGTTAAGCCTATTAGCGCCGATGGTACTGCATATTGTGGGAGAGTAGGTCACCGCTGATTTTTAATAAAAGAGCAATCGAATTTATTTTCGATTGCTCTTTTTGCGTTTATACAAGTTGCAAAATAGCTCGACTACAATATCCCTTGCTGGTAATGCAAAAGGATTAGTGAGGGAATGCTGTAGGATATTCTCACTGTATCCGTCTCCGCGTCGCCCATCAAAAAAAGCCCCATCAAATTGATTCGTTATTTTGATGTGGCGTTTTTTATTATTGATCCGCCCACCTATCAGGAAGCAAGTTGCGTAATTGTTCATTTGTCATTGTTGGACTTTCTGCTAAACGCTGCATAACAACCTTGAAGTAGGAAAATGTATTTATATTATTCAATCTACATGATATAGCTAGAGAATAAAGTGTAGCTGTTCTGGTGGCCCCTGCATTAGAACCACAAAAAAGTGAATTACGACGACTAAGGCTGATATAGCGCATAGGTCGTTCAATTATATTATTATCCAGATCGTATTCGGTAGATATGATGATGTTGTATATGGACTCTAGTTCATTCAGGCAGTAAGCTGCAGCTTTAGTTAATATGTGGTTAGGCAATACCCCGGAATCTCTTTCTATGTCTCTGAGTTTATTTTCTAACTTCTTGTATACTTTTAGGGAAGCCTCTTTCCATTTTTCTTTTGGCTTTTTCTTACGGATGATATAAAATTGATTGTATAGATCAATAACTTCTTGTGCTTCGGGTTGCTCCTGAATCTCTATAAATTTTCTTTTGCAGTGTTGAACACAACCTAAGCGTATTGCCTTGGGATAATCCCATCCCTCTAATACTTTGTAAGAACTATATCCGTCAGTCTGTACCACACCTTTATAATCCCTAGGTAGATAATCCGTGAACACCGTCTTGCTTCGTGAACCATTTTCATAAATGAACTGTATTAAATTGTTTTGGTGAGAAAAAGCACTCCAAAAGTAGCCCTTGCGACTTCCTTTGTCACCACCTAATATCGTATGGTAGGTTTCGTCAAAATGAATATAGGAATCAGCTAAAATAGCATTTTTGAGTACTGGCATTAATCTATCAAGTAACCCTGCTGATTTTTCAATTAATCCATGAGTGGTTGCCTTAGGCATGTCAATGCCCATCTCATTTAGGTATTTATTGATGCGTTCAACTGGCAAGCTATACACATATCTTTGTTGAATAAGGTGTGCCAGTAACGAGCTGTCAAAATTAGAATTCATGAAAGGAGTCATAGGGGCTCTGCCCTCGAAAAAATCATCACCCATTCTATATTTTTTACAGCGGTAAATATGTTTGATAAGACGAGGTGGAATATACTCATATCTTATCACATCGCGGTAAAACAGGTAAACAGCAGCCTTTTCGTCAAAGCTAGCATCGGACGGCATAACTTCTTCTACAAGCTCTTCGATATTATCGTATACTTTTCTTTTGGCTCCATTATTACCTCTTTGTTTGGGAGTGGGAGCTTTAGGTGTATTCGCAGGAACAGGTGTTGTATTCTTTCGTTTTTCGGTCTTTTTAGGAAGGTTAATATTCGCAAAGCGCTTCAGATGTGCGCTATCTTTATCCTTCTCTAAGATAGCCTCCTTTAGGGCTGTTAGCTCTTTAGATTGCTCTTCTATGGTTTTTGTTAAAGAAACAATTGTAACTGTTAATTCTGAAACCTGCTGCTGTAATAATATGGCTAACTCCCTGTCTGTCATGGCATAAAGATACGAAAATAGTGCGATTTTACCATGAAAAATTCGCACTATTTTCGTCTTTTGTCACTATGTATTAGAGTGTTAACTGGGCTTTTATCCGTAATTCATTAGAACTACTTTTGTGCTTTACGCAATTTACCATTTTGTCTAAAATATCCTGTTCAAGCTCAGTAAAAGCACCGTCTCTTAACTGTTGTGGAAGTGTATAACATCCTAATTCCAGTTTCTTGTTATAAAGAACAAATCCTTCTCTTTGCCATCTTAGTACCTTGATAGATTTTCGAGTCCTGCCAATGAAGACATAACCATCACCATTGAGCGCATTCATATTTCCTGAAGTTTTTACCAGGTGATAAAGTGAATGAATTCCTTTTCGCATATCAACGGGCTCGTGAAAAAAGTAAAAACGTGTATCCTCTGTGAAATTAAAAACCATAATGTATCCTTTGATGTGAAAAATAAGGATACAAAGCTTCAAAGTTTTATCACATAAAACTATACGTTATCGTGGAGACGCTTACTTCTCACTATAGATTCACTATAGATTCACTGTTCATTCACTGTTCATTCACTATTGATTCACTTTAGCCTCACTAATCAGTAATGCTATTGTGATTCATTCATGACTCTATATTGGGTGATCAGTCTAGTAAAGTTCAAGCAGGTATATAGCAATCTGCTAGTAAGGTTGGGGCAAACATTGCTTAGTTACATTTTTTTAATTTTAAAGATTATTAGGAATGCTTTTTGATGTATGGCTGTACAAATAATAAATAGAAAATTTAAATTATGGTTTATAGTAAATTCAAAATAGGATTAATAATATTTTTTATTGGAGTTTTATTGAGTACTAACATTGGTTGTAATGCACAATTTTTAGATTCAGCCAAAAAACTGATTCAAAATAATGTTGAAAGCAGTAATTTTTCGTCAAGTGAAGCTAGTGCAGCAATTAAGGAAGCTTTAAATAATGGAGTAAAAAATGGTGTTGAATTATTATCACAAGAAAATGGATATTTTGGTAATTCAAAGATTCGAATTCCTTTTCCTGAAGAAGCAAAAACTGTGGAATCTAAATTGAGGGCCATTGGAATGGGTGATAAAATTGATGATGTGGTTTTATCATTAAATAGAGCAGCAGAAGATGCAGCTACAGAAGCTACTGATCTATTTCTATTAGCAATTAAGGAAATGACTTTAAAAGATGCTGTTAGGGTCGTAAAAGGTGAAGAAGATGCAGCTACAAGATATCTGGAGACGCATACTTCTGAGGAGTTGTCAAAAAAATTTAATCCATTAATTAAGGAGTCGCTTGATAAAGTAGATGCTACCAGGTATTGGAAAGATGTTTTTGATGTTTATAACAAGATTCCTTTTGTGACAAAAATTAATAGCGATTTAACTCAATATGCTACTGAAAAAGCAATTGACGGTTTATTTATAAAAATTGCAGAGGAAGAAAAAGAGATTAGGGATAATCCGTCAGCTAGAACTTCGGCTTTATTGAAAAAAGTCTTTAAATAGATCATTCCTTTTTCTTTACTAACACGTTAAGCATATTTTTATTTCTGGGAATTGAAGATAGCTTTAAGCTCTATTTAATAACAACTATCTGAGCATGATTATGTATAGGGTAATCAACTTTAATTGTTAATGTCGACTACTATAATTTCACATTGTATTTTCTAAAGGCCACACTAATCAATAAACAAACGATAAAGAAAATAGTAAGTCTATTTGCATAAGGTAATATGTCTATAATACTATCATTTCTTAAAAAGATACCATAAAACCCTTGTACTCCCCAATTTAAAGGTGAGAATGAACTAACATGTCTCATTACCGGGCCCATTATATTAACTGGAACCCAAACACCTCCCAAAGCAGCTAAAATAACCGAAGAAACGGATCCGAATGTGGATGCCTGAACTTGAGTAGTTGCTAATGTACCAATGACAATTCCATAGCCAGTTGCTGCAAAAGCTGAAGTAATCGAGATTACTAAAAATGAAGAAACATTAGGAAGTTGAAGTTCTGGCAATCCGAGTAAAGGTAAAACATGCATTCCCATTAATAATATAACAATGGCTTGCAGTACACATATGGTAACGTAAACAGCAATCTTACCACTCATAATTTCAAAGTAACTTACAGGAATTGTTTTAATACGAGCCAAACAGCCGTCTGTTCTTTCCTTAATTACATTTCCTGCTACAGGTATACAAATTAAGAACATTCCAAAAAGCGTCCATGCAGGTACATTATGTTGTGTTGAGTTTGGAAGTATACCATCATTATATTCTGATACTAATTGTTCTTTTATTTCAAATGCAGGTTTGTCAGGATATGAAATATCGTGACGGGTATTCATTAATGCATCTAATACTTTAGTATATGTTTTAAATATAATGGACATCTCACTTTTTACAGAAAATTCAGCAAAACTACTTTTTACAAGAAGCTTAAATGATTCCTTAGTTACCGGATCAAAAAGTAAGTTGATTTCTGTTGAATTTGTAGAGCTGGTAGTGTCCACTTTTATTGAAGGAACTTGTTGTTTAACCAACAGTAATGCTCTTCTTTTAATTGCTTTCGTAGCTCCTTTAGGTATAATTATTCCAATTTGAAAATCTCCCTCAGCTACCTGTTTTTTTGCGCTTTCTTCATAATGAGCACTATCTCCAATAAGTTCAGTTACATTAAAAATGCCTTGATTTTTTATCCCTTCTCTTAAAGATTCTCCAACTTCACCTTCATCATTATCTACAATAACAACAGAAATGCTTGTTTCAGAGAGATTTTGAAATGTTTTGTGTTGCAATAAAGCGACAACAACCACAAGAATCATTGGCATAAAGAACAACAACATTACACCTTGAATATCTCTAATGAGAATTAATGATTCTTTATATATTGAGAAAAATATCTTTCGCATTAGTCTCTTAATTTTTCTCCGGTTAGTTTTAAAAATATCTCTTCAAGATTACTACAATCCTTATGAATTTCAAGTAGCTCATTAGGACTAGTAGTAGTGATTAATTTGCCTTTGTCAATGATCCCCAATTTGTTACATAATTTTTGCACATCCTCCATTATATGAGAGGTATATATGATTGTAGTGCCTTCCTGATTCAACTTTTGTAAAAACTTTCGGATTACATTTTTCGATTGTACATCTATTCCAACCATGGGTTCATCCAATATTAATAGTTTTGGAGAATGTAACAAACCTGCAATCAAATTGATTCTACGTTTCATTCCTCCTGAAAAAGTAGAAATCCTTTTGTCTTTAACGTTGATTAAACCCAACTCAGAGAGTAAATGGTCAATAGTTTGTTTTAAATTTTTAATAGGTAAACCATATAGGCTACCAAAATAAATTAAATTTTCTTTGGCTGACAAACTATCATAGAGTGCTATATCTTGTGGCACAACACCAATAAAGTGTTTAATTTTATTTAAATGAGTTTGGGAATCTAAATTGTTAATTAAACATTTCCCGGAGCAAGGCTTAAGCAAACTGCTAATAATAGAAATACTGGTTGTTTTACCAGCTCCATTAGGGCCGAGTAAGCCATAAAAATCACCTTGATTTATAGAAAAAGACACATGATCAACTGCAGGTTCTGATTTTCCTTTATAATATTTAGTTACTGACTGAAATTCCAGAATTGTAGTAGAGCTCATGTTAAAATTGACTTAAAATTTGTTGAAACTAACGCAACGATTTTACAGTTTTACCAAGACTTGTAAAAAGTACCTTCTCTTTTTGACCAATTTCGTGTAATTGATTGGCAATATCATTATAACCAATTTCACCAGATCTGTTTTTGTATATACGTGAAGCATCAATTGCAAATGCTCTCCATTGATCACCAATATTAGTCATGTCTATTGACAATTTATCCAGCTCAGTACTTTCAAGTTTTTGAGCTGCTTCCTGTAAAAATGAAGCATATAAGAATCGAAAACCAGCTCCGCCTGTTCCAATTTCTTCTTGCATACGAACAATTTGACCAAGAAAGCGTTCGGCCTTTTTGTTTCCGTATTTTTTAGGCCATTTTTTAATACGCTTACTTAAATATTCTATACCATCAACGCCTACTAATCCTTTGTATTGTAGCATTTGAGTTACATTCTTCTTAATGCCTTTTTTTATGGCAGAGTTAATGTCCGTCATGCCCTTGTTGCATTGTATGCTATACATCTTGCCTTTAGGACTTCCAGTTCCTTTGGCAAATCGAACTCTTACTAACTCTTCATAGGATAGATTTTCAATATTTTCCATTATAGGATCACTAATCAGATACTGATTATTTTCTTTACCTATTCCTACAATATTATGCGCATTAAAATGAAAGCGGTATTGTGGAGGAAAATAAGATAAGTGATATACACCAACAACCATTCCGGTTGGAATTCCTTTATCTAAGTTAGCATCTAATTTAGACATTGCCTTAACAGGAGATCTGAAACGTTGTGACTGGACTTTTATTCCCAGATTTTTAGTGGCATTATTAAATATGTGGCCTGGCATCGGTCTAAATGAAAAAACAGGCATGCCATGTAATTTTATGAATGGTAAGTAGGCAAAGAACATTCCGGCTCCAATGCCAAAAACCATTGCTTCACTTATATCAACACCTTGATGTTTGAGTAAATTTCTAGTAACACCGTTTTCACAGTGAGAGGACATTTTATGATCGAATTCAATCTTCATTACAGCACTAATCTATTTTTTTTACGTCTTCAACATTTTTGTAACCAAAAGCATATCGATAGGTTTCTAATTGCTCTTCGGTTAAATTTTGTCCTGATTTAAACTTACAATCCCGCCACACTTTATACCAGCTGAATCCAGTGTAACCAGCTAATATTTTAATGCTCATCATATTTTTTTTCATGTGGTAATAGATGAAGCTTTTCTTTTTATTTAAACAAAGTTGTTTGGCTTTTTCCATCTTCTCTTCTTCAAACTCCCAAGCTTGTTCAAGAGCAACATTTTTAGGCTCAAATCCAGAGCTTTTTACAGCCTTATATTTACCCTCATCATCAACTGCAAACTCTATAACGCTAAATTCTTTTTTGAATTTGTCAGAGTGTTCTTGAGGAACTTCATTTATTTTCATGCTTTTGTATTTTTATTAAACAACAGTTAATAAAGCATAAGTATAAGAAAATCTTGCACTTTCGGGAATCATCATCAAAATCTGTTGTCCTTTTATTAGGTTTCCGGAATTGAATAATTCTTCCAGCATAATAAATCCGGAAGCAGAAGCAACATTTCCAACATTAGGAAGATTTAGAAACCATTTCTCATCTGGAATTTCCAGGCCTTCATCTAATAAGGATTGGTTAATATGTTTTTTAAAGAACATTGATGAAATATGAGGCATAAAATAATCGATTTCATCTAACGAAAAGTTGTACTTTTCCAGAATTTCAGATAGAAATTTTCCGCCGAATTTTGTGATGTATTTTTCAAGTAATTTTGAATCTTGTTTTAAAGAAAATACAGATTTTTCTAGTAAATCTTTTTGATCCAGACTCCTCCAAGGACGAACTCTTCCTGTTTCATCTTTTATTCCACCTGCATACATACATGTTTCAGCAAGGTGGGCAAATGATTTAATTTCTATCCATTCCAGTTTCAAAGAAATACCTTCTGCATTAGGTTTATCTTCTAACAATACAGCAGCTGCGCCATCAGATAACATCCAACGCAAAAACTCTTTTTCAAAAGCTACATATCCATTCTCACCAAGTTCTTGAAGATGACCTGATTCTTCTTCGAAATTTTTCGACATCATCCAACTCGACATATTTTCAGCTCCTACACAAACAGCATGTTTTGAACTACCAGTCAGTATTGACATGTGCGCATAGTTTAAAGCCCACATAGTACTGTTACATGAACCTGTAGCAGACATCGCATCAATAGCACCAATACCTAATCGACCATGAACCATACAAGATAAGGATGGCATTTGTATATCAGGAGAAGCTGAACCACTGGTAAGTAAATCAATTTTTTGAAGGTTTACACCCTTTGATTCTAGTGCTTTAATAGCCTCTACAGCCATGTCTTCAACAGAATGTGTTATATTTCCTTCTTTATCTAGTGCGTAATATCTATTTTTTATACCATTGTTTCTTAATACAATATTTTTGGCTTTTGATCTTAAACCTTTAATCTTTCCCAGATAATCCTCCATCTCATCGTTGCTAACAGCTTGGTTAGGAAAGAATTTAGATATTTTATTAATGAATGTCATAGTTAAATGTTATTTTAGTTCAATCCCCTGGTAGTATTGAATAGTTTTTTTGGTTTTAAACCTGAATAAAAGATGAATTGTATTGAAAACAAGCATTGCAATAGGAGATAAACCAAATAATGCAAATAATAGATATGCTCTAAAAACTTTTATTCTTTTATGCCATTCTTTACTATATATTGTTGGTTTTGATACGTATTTACTGAATTTTCTAAAAATCTTTTTTGCGTTTAATTCGGTCATAAGAACCGGGAATTTAATCTTTACGGCTCCAAGTTGAATAAGTTCCTTTTGAAGTGAAAAATGATTAGGTGCATCTAAAAATTTTTCAATAGCAGGAGAAAAACGTTTAGCCTCAGAGATTGTTTTGTTACTTATTCCAGCATTTGGTAATAATTTATATGGTCCCTTATTTCCATATACTAACCATTTTATAATTGTTATTGCCGATATATAGTTTGGGTTTGTATCACCAAGAACAATGTTTCCAACAAGATTTGCTTTGGCTGTTGTAATAAATTGTTTTATTGATTCCTGAGCAGAAAAACACATATTTCTGGCACCGTGGATAGTCAAAATATTTTTACCTTTTAAAAATTCTTTGATTTCAGGATGTTTAAAAAATGCTGTAACTGGAATAGATGGTGATAAAAACCAGGATTGGCATCCAACTATAATTAAATCGTAGTTTTTTGTGAAATCAATAGAGAAAGGATCTAATTTACAACCAGATTCCTCGACACAATCAGGAAATACATCAAAAAAATACTCACCCCAAGGAAAAGGATAGGCTTTAGATGGTTTGATTGTCTCGTAATCTATGTGTATGTCAGTGTTTTGTATTAATCCGTCAATAACAGAATTTACGACACTTTTTAACTGTCCTGATTGAGAATAATACACAACAAGAATGTTCTTCATATCTATGGAATCCACAATAGTTTTGTAATTTTTCTTTTAGAAAAAGAAATAACAACGCAGTTATAAATTAAAGGCGTTTAAGTTTGGTGCAAAAATACCTTAATATATTAATTAAACAAATATTCAATTAGTTCAAATATTGTTCTTTATAAATTATTATAGTGTGTTTTTTTGTTATGTTTGTGCAATACTTAATCTAATAAATATGAAACGAATATGTAGATTGTAATTTATTTCTAATAAGAAGTGATTAAATATACATTTGAGTTACATGTGACAATCGTAAGAAAATATTAGTCATATGAATATGCCTAAACAAGACAATATACATATCACAGGTATGGGAATTATATCTGCATTGGGTAAAAGTGTAGATGAAAATTTAAAATCAATCCTTGCAGAGAAATCAGGAATTGGTAAGATTCAGCATTTAGATACTATTCATAGAAATGAGTTTTTTGCGGCAGAAGTGCCTTATTCTAATGATGAATTATATGAGATTGCAGGGATTGAACATATGAATGATTTTCCCAGAACCACCCTTTTAGCAAGTATAGCTATTAAAGAAGCAATAGATGATGCTGGATATAAAAATGAAGCTGATATTAGAACTGGGTTAGTTTTTGGGACTACCGTTGGGGGCATGGATATTGCAGAAAAAAACTATAAGGTTGAGGGAAATAAACCTAGCTTTATGATAACATGCCAAAATAAGGGATTTACAGCTGAATATCTTGCTGAGAAGTTTGGGATTAAAGATTTTGTAACAACTATAACTACAGCTTGTTCTTCTAGTGCAAATGCAATCATGTTTGGATGTGAACTTATAAAAAATAAACAGTTAGACCGTGTGATTGTTGGAGGCGCTGATTCACTATGTAAGTATACATTAAATGGATTCAATACACTAATGATTTTGAGCAAGGAACCATGTACTCCTTTTGATGAAAACAGAAATGGATTAACGCTTGGTGAGGGTGCCGGGTTTTTAGTTTTGGAAAGTTCGGAGTTAGTGAAGAAAAATAAAAAACATAGTTATGCTGTTGTTAGTGGTTATTCTAATAAGAATGATGCGTATCATCAAACAGCAACCTCAGAGTCTGGTGATGGACCATATTTATGTATGAAAGAGGCGATTGAAAAGGCAGGGTTGGATTTTTTAGATATAGATTATATTAATGCTCATGGTACAGGAACACCTAATAATGATTTAACAGAAAGTATAGCTATCGAACGTATGTTTGGAGATAAACATCCACCATTTTCTTCTTTAAAACCTTATGTAGGACATACACTGGGGGCAGCAGGTAGTATAGAAGCTATTTTCAGTGTGTTATGTATTAATAATCAATTAGCATTTCCCAGCTTACATTTTAAGAATGTTATTTCAGGAGTTAAAGCCTTACCTAATAGGAAATTAATCGAGACAAAAGTTACTCATGTAATGAGTAATTCATTTGGATTTGGAGGTAATGATACATCACTCATTATATCGAAATCCTAAATCAGAATAAATTATCAGCACAATACAATGAGCGTTTATATAAAATCAATTATAGCAGTTTCTGCACAAAATACTTTTGAAAAAAATAAACTGCCGGAAAAACTTGAACCAGTAACAAAGTGGATGCGATGTGTTATACCTGAATTCAAGAAATATATTCCGGTTAAGGCGCTGAGACGAATGAATCGTTTTAGCAGAATTTGTACCGTTAGTGCTTTTAAATCATTATCTAATTTGGAGATTTTAAAGCCAGATGCAATTATTACGGCCACAAGTATGGGGTGTGTGGAGGATTCTGAGCGTTTTTTAAATCAAATGTTGGATAATAATGAAATGTTATTAACACCAACTAGTTTTATACAATCAACTCATAATGCAGTGGGATCAAATTTGGCCTTGGCATATAATTGTCATGGATACAATATGGTGTATACCCATGATAATAATGCTTTTGAAACAGCTTTGTTGGATGCCATGTTAAAAGTCAATTCTGGTGAAGCAAGTAATGTTTTAATCGGTGCAGCTGACGAAATAACAGAAGAAAATTATGCATTAAAAGATTCTTTAAGCAAATGGAAATCTACAAATGAGACTAATCTTGATTTTTTAAACAGTAAAACAGAAGGAACCATACCCGGAGAAGGTGCAACTTTTATGACAGTATCCAATGAAAAAACAGGAGCTGAGTTAAATTTAATTGGAATGGAGGTTTTCTATTCTTTACAAACTGCCGAATCATTATTGGATCGAGTAAAGAGGTTTCTTTTAGTGAATCAGTGTGATATTAAAAAAATAGATACTCTGCTTTTAGCTATTGATGGAGATTATAGAAATTCTAGAGTATATATTGATTTAATGGGAGAGGAATTAAAGCATGCTAACATTGGTTGTTATAAGCATATTTGTGGAAGTTATGATAGTGATGGAGCATTTGCTATTTGGGTAGCTTCACAATTTGTAAATAGCACAACTATTCCAGATTATGTTTATTTAAGAAATGTAGAAAGAGAAACGAAAAGAGTTTTAATTGTAAGACAAAATTTCAATAAAAATTTTGCATTAATATTGGTTGAAGCAATTTGAACTGGATAAATAATAGGTGTGCAATAGGATTTGTTGTATTGCTTTTTCTACACGAATTATTGATTTTATATATTAAAGTCTGTTAGGTATTCTTATTTTTTCAATAAAAAATAGAAATTATGAGAAATATCAGTTATTTTCGCCGAGCAATTTAAATTTTGAGCAAATACAAGCATAAGAAATGACTGATAAGAGAATTGAGAATATCAATATTAATGCAGAGCAAGCAATTTTAACACCAAATGAATTAAAGGATTTATATCCTTTAAATGAAAACATAATAAAAACCATTGAGGATGGTCAAGCAACTATAAAGAAAATTCTGAGTGGAGAGGATAAACGAATTTTGGTTGTAGTAGGACCATGTTCTATACATGATATTGAATCTGCAAAAGAATATGCTCAAAAATTGAAGAAGCTTTCTGAGCAAGTGAAAGATTCTCTTTATTTGGTAATGAGGGTTTATTTTGAAAAACCCAGAACTACAGTTGGATGGCAAGGATTAATCAATGATCCATATTTAAATAATAGTTTTGAACTAGAAGAAGGATTAAAGCAAGCTCGCGAATTATTATCGTACATAGCTGAAATAGGTGTGCCTGTAGCTGGGGAAGCGTTGGATATTGTTACGCCTCAATATATTCAGGATTTAATTTCATGGACTGCCATTGGAGCTCGTACAACTGAATCCCAAAGTCATAGAAAAATGGCAAGTGGTTTATCTTCAGTTGTTGGGTTTAAAAACGGAACTGACGGGAATATCGAAATTGCCATTAATGCACTTGAATCGGTAGCTGCACCTCATAATTTTATCAGTATAGATCCGGATGGTCATGTGGCTGTTGTGAGAACAAAAGGAAATGCTAATACTCATATTATTTTACGTGGAGGTAAAAAGCCTAATTATGATGCTGCAAGTGTAGCTGAATACGAAAAGCGACTAAAAAAGGCAGGGTTACCAACTCGTATAATGATTGATTGTAGTCATGCAAATAGTAGTAAAAAGGCTGAAAATCAAGAATTAGTTCTTAGGGATATTGAGAATCAAATATTAAATGGTAATACTTCAATTATGGGAGTAATGATTGAAGGAAATCTGAATTTTGGTAAGCAAAAAATACCAAATGACTTATCGCAATTAAAATATGGTGTTTCTGTGACTGATGAATGTATTGGTTGGGAAAAGACAGAAGAGATGTTATTAAGTTTTGCAGGAAAAATTAAATCATAGTATAATGATTTAATTTTTAGCCACAGAGGTATTATATCTGGAGACTAAGAGAATATTGTGGTAACATGCTGTTGTGGTGATTTTTTTTGCATTAATATTTATTGAATCAGAATATAGGTTTAGATTATTTGTCACAATAATTAGACTGTCGTGAGTATTTATTAAGGAATCATATTTGTTTTTACTATACATTGGGATATTAAATTTTTCTAAGTAGTTTGAAATTCCATGAGGTTCGCAACCAATACGAACTACCGGAATATTAGGGTGTGCAGTATGGAATTGGGATAGAGTTTTAGAATCTTTTAGAGGTGTATAGTGTGAGGAATAGTATTGCTCGTATAAGTTCTGGGATCTACCTCCTTTTGAAATATTTTCTAAAGTCTGATTATTTATTTTACCTAATTCTACAAAAAATGTAATTATAGAGTAAGCTATAATTAAGTAAATTGAATAAATTTTGTATGTTTCTTTTAGTATGTATTTTTGAATAAATGAATAGATTAATATTGAAATAAGGATTGCGAAAAAAGGCATACTAACAACAAAAACTCGAAGAGGGGCATTGTCTCCACGAATGAATGTAATTAAAACTGGTGTTATTAATACAATAATAATAGGAATCAGTATTTGTTTTCTTTTTAAGATGAAGTTCCAGTTTTTTATTATTGCAATAAAAGAGATTAATATAAGAATCCATTTACCAGAAATGAATCCTTTGCTTAAATTCTTAACATAAAACCAAAGTTTTATTAAATCAAAAGACTTTCCTGGGATAACATATTCATTCATAAATACGCTCTCGAATATTGGTAGATAAACAAATAAACCAATGATAGCCCCAGTTGTTATACATGATAATAACTGAAAGTCTACACTATGTATTGTACTTTTAATTGATATTTTTTTGTTTTGAAAAGTTGAATTGTATTCGTGAAGAATATATCTTGATATTATAGCTACAGAAATAGAAAAAAGATAGTATATGTTTGATGGAATGGTGATAAAAGCTAAGAAAGAAAAGAAACTTGTGGCAATAATGTGTCTTTTTTTATGGTTCTTTATGTAGTGAATGCAATGGTAAGATAATAATATGATACTTAAGGTACTTAGCTCGTAACCTCTTATTTGTAGTGAGAAATTGAAATAAGGAATTAATGTTATTGTAGTTATTGATGCAATTATTGCTGTTTTTCTATTTGATATTAATCGGGTGATTTTGTAAGTGTACAAAATTGTAATTAATGAATATATTAATGGAATAATTCTTAATATATAAGGACAGTCCATAAGTGTATGTAGTGAATGAATCCCGATGATTTTAAGATAGATGTTATTTATTAAATTAAATGCGATATGGTTGTTGGGGACATGATAATCAGTTAATGTTTTTATTATTGGTGAAAAGGTGAAATGTTTTAAAGTGTATATTTCATCATTCCAAAAATCATAGTTAATATGGATGACTTGGATGGCTATAAATGATAAAAAAATAATAATTTCAGGGCTATAATAATTCGTATTTTTAAAAAAGCACTTCTGTTTCATATCTTTTAATTGGTTTGGTTACAATAATACTATATAAGTTCCGTTAATTCAATTATATTTTCGAGTTCGTAATATCTAAATAATGAAAAAGCTTTCTATAATAATTCCAGCATATAATGAAGAAAATACAATAGTTAAAATTTTAGATAAGATTAGAAGCGTAAGCCTACTTAATAATATCGTTAAAGAGATTATTGTAGTAGATGATTGTTCAACAGATAATACAAGACAGATTGTGCTTGATTATATAGAATCTGTTAAAGTTGATAAACCAATCTTATCGTATCAGAAAAAAAACAAAGGTAAGGGTGCTGCTATTCATAAAGGTATAGAAAAATCAACGGGTGATTGTATTATTGTGCAGGATGCAGATTTAGAATATGATCCACAAGAGTATAATGATTTATTAAAGCCTGTTATTGATGGGTTTGCAGATGTTGTTTATGGGTCAAGATTTATGGGCAGTAAACCTCATCGAATATTATTCTTTTGGCATACGATAGGAAATAAATTTCTTACATTTTTGTCTAATATGTTTACCAATCTAAATTTAACAGATATGGAAACATGTTATAAGTTGTTTCGGGCCCCAATACTTAAATCGATACAATTAAAGGAAAAGCGATTCGGATTTGAGCCAGAGGTGACTGCTAAAATGTCTAAAATTACAAAGGTGAGGATTTATGAAGTGGGGATTTCTTATTATGGGAGAACGTATGAAGAAGGGAAGAAAATTAATTGGAAGGATGGATTTAAAGCTATTTATTGTATTTTGAAGTATAATCTATTTAAATAATAGAGAATGATAAAGTTCAATAAATTACTTGTAATCACATCTGTTTTTGTAATTATTCTGGGTTGCTTATTTTATTTTTCGTGGAGAAATATTGTAAAGAGAGATGGGCAGTCTGTTGCTTTGTTTTCTGCAATAGCAAATGCAATTAAAAGGGATACTATTAGTCGGGAAATTATATATTGTAATAAAGATCAGTTTACGATAGGGTTTTATCAATTTCAGACGTGGTTGTGTCCAATTAAGATTGATTTTGCAGATATTGATTCTTTATTAAAAGGTGATGCTTATCTTTTAATAAATGATACTGTGGGGTTGGGTGATGAGTTTATTATCAGGAGTTTATTGAAAAATGAGAATCATGAATATTTTATAGTGGATAAAAAATGATACTATTTGTATTTCTAATAAGTGTTTTTGAGACAACAATTCTGATTAGATCCAATTATAATGGACTACCTATTAGCATCGTGATTTCTTATTTCATAAATATTGTATTGTTCTCAAGTCTTTATTTTTTATCTCTTATTGTAGGAGTGAAATTTATAGTGTTTAATATAGTTGTCTTATTGGGATTACTATTGTTGGCAATATTGTATAGAAAACGCATTTTGCCTTTTTTAGGGGGATTGAAAAATATTAAGGTTTCTAAGATTCGTTTGTTTTTTATTTTGGCTTTTATATGGATCTTTTCTATCAAATTTATTTCAGCTTCTCAATTGTGGGGCGGTTGGGATGCTTGGTCTATATGGACTATGCATGCCAAGTTTTTGTTTTATGATAATTTTTACTCTAAATATCTTACTGTGTATGCAGGTACACCACATTCTGACTACCCGTTGATGTTACCTGGGATTATAGCCTATTTTTGGAAATGCATTGGTGAAATAAATGCATTTATACCTTTTATTATAGCTTATTTAAATAATTTCTTTTTAGTGTTGGGGTGTGGATTTTTGATTTATAAAAAGCATGGGAATATAATTGGTCTTTTCACAATTGTTATTTTGACATGGACATCCTTTATATATCCATATTCAGCTTCTCAATATTCAGATACTCTTTTGGCTGTTTTTATAATGCTGCCATTTTTAAATTTAGCAAATAGAAACAAAAATAATAGTAATGTAATAACTTGTATTAATGGTTTTGTTGTAGCAAGTGCTGGGTGGATAAAAAATGAGGGAATTGTTTTTTTTATTGTTTACACTTTGTTTTTTTTATTTAGTCAAAGTGAAAGGGGAAAATCTAAAGGGTATTACTTTTTAGGTGCAATATTTCCATTATTAATCATTGTTATAACTAAAAGTATTTTGCCCTCAAATGATTTGGTAAATATTGATAGGAGCTTTATTACGCTTTGGAGGGATGTTACTGATGTAAATAGGTATTTATTAATATTTAAAGAAATGGTGATTATTTTAATAAAGGAACCATTCTTAGTGTTTATTAT
This sequence comes from uncultured Saccharicrinis sp., assembly GCA_963665705.1. Classification (GTDB taxonomy): domain Bacteria; phylum Bacteroidota; class Bacteroidia; order Bacteroidales; family Marinilabiliaceae; genus Saccharicrinis. The sequence continues at coordinate 4,680,439 of OY762448.1, read as the reverse complement.
CAGTTTTGCTGTTATTTTTAATTTAAAGTATTTTTTGAGTAGGGAGTTTTTTATTGTAAGTACACTTATGGTTATTTATTTTGGAGTTTATTTAATTACACCACATGATTTAAAATGGCATTTGAGTACATCATTAAATCGACTTTTACATCAGGTTTCTCCATTAATATTAATTTCTTCGCTGTACTCTCTAAAGAAAATTCCATTATTCACAGATAGATGTAATTAGCAATTTATTCAAAAACATCATAATTTCCTGCAGCTTCATTAATTGAGGATTTCTTGTCTTTAAATAATAATTTTAAGGTTTTTTTTCTCCATTGAGATTTCTTTCTAAAGTCTTTGTAGTTTATTGAATTCCAGTTGAACCCTAGTTTGGTTGAAGTATTTGGTCCAATATAGCAATAAGCAGCTTCTGCGATTTTTTTGTTGTTGTTCTTTTTTTGATACTTAACATCAGTTTTGTTAGCTAATAACCTAACGTTATTTTTAGAGCATTCTTTTTTTAATTGGTCAATGATGTTATTATATTCATTGATCTGATTATCAGTAATAGATTCAGAAAAAGATCCTCCAATGTTTAAGACCGGACGTATTTGAAGAGTTGTGATATTGTATTCTCCAAAAACTTTAAAAAAGTCAGTAAGTTCGGATAGATTTTTTGTGTTTACTGTATAATTAATTCTGATCTCTGGCTTAGTTAGTTTAAATTCTTCTTTAAGAGTATTGATGTTTTTGAGTAAATCAATGAATCTATGATAATTTGAGTTTTTCATAAAGTATTCATATGTATTTTTAAATACTCCATGGCATGAAATTGTAAGTTCGTCTACTTCAGATATTACTAGTTTTTTTGTTTGCTCTTTTGTTAGTAGTTGACCGTTTGTAACAATCCCTATATTTGGAACATTATACTCTTTTGCCAGATCAATTAATTTAATAAAACCTCTATGGGTAGTAGGTTCTGCTCCACACCCTATGTATACCTGAAGTGCTTTGGGGAATAGTATTCTTGCAATGTCTTCAAATTCATTTTCGGGAATTTGGCCATTGTTGTTTTTTCGGTAATCAGGAGAGCTAAAATAACACATTCTACAAAATAGGTTGCAATTAAAGGAAGGATCAATGCGTACTGATAGATGCCGCTTCCCTATGAAATTTAAAATAATTATACCTATGAGTTTAATCGATTGACTTTTTATTTTTCTGCTAATATTTAATAAAGTATAGAATTTCATCTGTATAAATTTGCTTTTATTTGCCATGTGGAACTCTCAAGAAATTTTAATCATTACCCTGTGTGTAATTTTTATGATTAAAATTTACATGTTCGTTTCATATGCTTGTAATTAATATGCTCAAAGGTTTCTTTGTAAAATTATTATAATTATTCTATCAAAAAAAAGGCCTCTATTGTGTTCTTTATAGGATTTATATACATATTGAAATTAATAAATATTAAAAAAGGATTGTTTTAGATTTTTATTTTCAATTAAAGATGCTGTATTTTATTGAACAATAGTGTGTTTAGAATAATGTGAATTGTAGGTAATAATAATGTGTTTTAGCTATTGGCATTGATATAATGAACTATTATATTTGTACACTTTTTAAAAACTAAGTGAATTAGATATATAATGAGTGCTAAGTTCAAAGAATATAAAGGATTAGATCTTTCTCAGGTTAACAAAGATGTGTTAAAAGAGTGGGAGTCTAATCAAACATTTGAAAAAAGTGTAACTACAAGAAAGGGAAATCCAACTTTTGTTTTTTATGAAGGACCACCTTCAGCAAATGGAATGCCAGGTATTCACCATGTCATTTCGCGCTCATTAAAAGATATTGTTTGTCGATATAAAACTCAACAAGGATTTGAGGTAAAAAGAAAAGCAGGATGGGATACACATGGTCTTCCTGTGGAGCTAGGAGTTGAAAAATCTTTAGGGATTACAAAGGAAGATATTGGTAAAAAGATTTCTGTTGCAGAATATAATGCTGCATGTCGTAAAGATGTGATGAAATTCACCGGTAAATGGAAGGATTTAACGCATAAAATGGGTTACTGGGTAGATATGGAGGATCCATATATTACCTATGATAACAAATATATTGAAACGCTGTGGTACCTGTTAAAAGAATTGTATAGTAAAGGTTATTTATATAAAGGTTTTACTATTCAGCCTTATTCACCAGCTGCAGGAACAGGATTAAGTACACATGAATTAAATCAGCCGGGTTGTTATCGTGATGTAAAAGATACTACTTGTACTGCTCAGTTTAAGGTAGTGAAAGATGAACAGTCAGAATTTTTATATAATGGGGTTGATAGTGAATTGTTCTTTTTAGCATGGACAACAACTCCGTGGACCTTACCTTCAAATACGGCTTTAGCTGTAGGACCGCAAGTTGTTTACCAAAAAGTAAAAACATTTAATGCATATACAGGAAAGCCAATTGTTGTAGTATTGGCTAAGAATCTTGTTTCTGCTTATTTTAATGCGAAAAATGCAGATTTATCATTTGATGATTATAAGCCAGGTGATAAAAAAGTTCCATTTGAGATCATGGAGGAGTTCTCTGGTAAGGATTTAGTTGGCGTTAGCTATGAACAATTAATTCCATGGATTAAGCCAGATGGAGCTGCATTTAAAGTTATTATAGGTGACTATGTAACAACTGAAGATGGTACTGGAATTGTTCATATTGCACCTACATTTGGTGCTGATGATGACAGGGTCGCAAAAGCTGCAGGTATTGCTCCATTAATTTTATTCGACAAAGAGGGTAAGCAAAACCCAATGGTTGACAAAACCGGGAAATACTTTTTGATTAAAGATTTAGATGCCGACTTTGTTAAGGAGTTTGTGAATCTTGATGCATATATGGAATATGCCGGAAGATTTGTGAAAAATGCTTATGATGAAAAACTAACAGATAAAGATCCGAGTTTAGATGTGGATATTTCTGTGATGTTAAAAATGGAAAATAAAGCTTTCAGAGTTGAAAAGCATACGCATAATTATCCCCACTGTTGGAGAACAGATAAGCCAGTATTGTATTATCCGTTAGATTCATGGTTTATTAAAACTACAGCCGTAAAAGAACGAATGATGGAGTTGAATAACACCATCAACTGGAAACCTGAGTCAACAGGTACAGGGCGTTTTGGAAAATGGTTAGAGAACTTAGTAGACTGGAATTTATCTCGTTCACGTTACTGGGGAACCCCGTTGCCAATTTGGAGAACCGAAGATGGTAAAATAGAGAAATGTATTGGTTCTGTAGAAGAATTGGTTGCTGAAATTAATAAGGCGGTGAGTGCTGGAGTAATGGATAAGAATCCATTTGGCGATTTTGAAGCAGGAGATTATTCCAAAGATAACTATGATAAGGTTGATCTTCATCGTCCGTTTGTGGATGATATTGTTTTAATAAGTGATGAGGGAGAAAAAATGTTCCGTGAGCCTGACTTAATTGATGTTTGGTTTGATTCAGGAGCGATGCCTTATGCACAAATGCACTATCCTTTTGAAACAGAAGCCCCCTCTAGCTCCCCCGATAGGGGAGAAACAGCCCCATCTATCTTCCCCAAAGGGGAAGGAAGTGTTTCTGCAAAATACCAGACTGCAAGAAATTCGATGTATGATGTATTAAAAGAACTTGCAGATGATAAAAGGAAAAATCAGACTGAAGCAGAACAATTATTGTGGGAAGCATTAAGGGGTAAAAAACTTGAAGGGTATAAGTTCAGGCGTCAACATGTAATAGATGAGTTTATTGTTGATTTTGTTTGTTTAAGAAATAAGCTGGTTGTTGAAGTTGATGGGGGCTATCACAATAAACCTGAAATTAAAGAAGCAGATGAGTTAAGAACTAATATTCTTAATGAATTAGGTTATAGGGTAATAAGATTTACTAATGAACAGGTCATTGGAGACTTTGAATCAGTTTTGGAGCAAATCCATAAAGAGCTTCAATCTTCCCCCAATTTGGGGGGATCGAAGGGGGCTCTAATTTTTCCTGCTGACTTTATTGCAGAGGGAGTGGATCAAACACGTGGTTGGTTCTTTACCTTGCATGCATTAGGAACGATGTTATTTGACTCTGTGGCCTTTAAAAATATTATTTCAAATGGTTTGGTGTTGGATAAAAATGGTAACAAGATGTCAAAGCGTCTTGGTAATGCCGTTGATCCATTTGAAACAATTGAGAAGTTTGGTTCTGACCCATTAAGATGGTATATGATTACCAATGCTCAGCCTTGGGATAATTTAAAGTTTGACCAAAATGGAATTGATGAAGTAAAACGTAAATTCTTTGGTACGTTATATAATACATACTCTTTCTTTTCTTTATATGCTAATGTAGATGGTTTTACAGGTCAGGAAGATGAAGTTGCTTTGGATGAAAGACCGGAGATTGATCGTTGGGTAATTTCTCTGTTAAATACTTTGATAAAAGAAGTTACTGAAAGTTTTGAAGCTTATGAACCAACAAAAGCAGGAAGGGCCATTCAGAATTTTGTAACAGAAAACTTAAGTAACTGGTATGTTAGATTGAATCGTAAACGTTTTTGGGGTGGAGAGTATTCAAAAGATAAAATCTCTGCCTATCAAACATTATACACATGTTTAGAAACAGTAGCTATATTATCTGCTCCAATTGCTCCTTTTTATATGGATCAGTTGTATAAAGATTTGACTTCAGTTTCTAAAATTAATGCATTAGAATCTGTACATTTAACAATGTTCCCTAAAGCAGACGAATCAAAAATTGACAAAGCTTTAGAGCAGCGTATGTTATATGCTCAGGATATATCTTCAATGGTTCTGGCTTTACGTCGTAAAGAAAGTTTAAAAGTAAGACAGCCATTGCAGAAAATAATGATTCCGATTTTGGATAGTGAATTTCATGATCAGGTTGAAAAGATAAAAGATTTGGTTTTATCTGAAGTTAATGTAAAAGAGATGGAATTTTTAACAGATACTTCAGGTGTATTGGTAAAAAAGATTAAACCGAACTTTAAAGCACTTGGTCCAAAATATGGGAAGATGATGAAGCAGATTGCAGCTTTTGTAAACCAAATGACTCAGGAAGATATTGCAGCAATAGAAAAAGAGGGTGTGTATAATGCTGTTATAGCAGAGCAAAGTATTGAGTTGTCTATTGAGGATGTTGAAATTATGTCTGAAGATATACCAGGGTGGTTGGTTGCTAGTGAAGGAAAGTTAACCGTTGCATTGGATATCAATATAACAGAGGTGTTAAAACAAGAGGGGATAGCCAGGGAGTTTGTAAATAGAATTCAAAATCTCCGAAAAGATTCTGGATTTGATGTAACTGATAAAATTATTCTAAAAATACAGAAAAATGACGCAATTAATGAGTCTGTACTCAACTTTAAAGATTATATTGCGTCTCAAACTTTGGCAGAAGAAATAAATCTTGTAGATTCATGTAACGAAACCGAAGGTAAACTCGTAGAGATTGACAATGATGTCGAGACCTACATCTGTGTTAATAAAAAAGCATAGTGTGAAACTCAAATTTAACTGTTATGGCAGAGAAAACTAGATATTCCGATGAAGAGTTGCAAGAGTTTAAGCAGATAATTGTTGCAAAGCTTGACAAAGCAAAAAAGGATTACGAATTGCTTCGAAATACGATTACTCATGGAGATGGTAATGATACACAGGATACATCCCCAACTTTTAAAGTTTTAGAAGAAGGAGCTGCAGTGCTTTCTAAAGAGGAAGCCGGTAAATTAGCTCAACGTCAGTTGAAGTTTATTCAACATTTACAAGCTGCTTTGATTCGAATTGAAAATAAAACTTATGGTATTTGTAGAGAAACTGGTAAATTAATCTCTAAGGAACGTCTTAGGGCAGTTCCGCATGCAACTTTAAGTATTGATGCTAAACGAAATCAAAAATAAGTAGATATAGCCTCCTCTTTCGAGGAGGTTTTGTAATTTAATAAACTTAAAGTTTATTAAACTGAAATAATTTAACCCAATTCGTAGTTGTAATATTTCCATCTATAAATACTAAAGTATTACAACACAAAAACATTCCATAATGCATTCGATTTTTAAAAAACCATTCATTATTGTTTTATTGGTACTATTTGCAGACCAGGCATTAAAAATATGGGTAAAGACTCATATGATGATTGGACAGGAGTATAAAATTATAGGAGATTGGTTTATCATACATTTTATTGAAAATAACGGAATGGCTTTTGGAATGGAGCTCGCCGGTAAGTTTGGTAAAATAATATTAAGTGTTTTTCGTATTGTTGCTGTTGTTGGTATTGCGTTTTACCTAAAACAATTATCTAAAAAGGATGTGTCTTATGGCCTTATTTTTAGTATATCTTTGGTGTTGGCAGGAGCGATAGGTAATATTATTGATAGTGCCTTTTACGGAATGATTTTCAATGATAGTTATCCACAAGTAGCCTCATTGTTTCCTGCAGAGGGTGGATATTCATCATTTTTGCATGGAAAAGTTGTTGATATGTTCTACTTTCCGATATTAGAAGGGAATTTTCCTTCATGGATACCGAAGTGGGGAGGAGAACATTTTATCTTCTTTCGTCCGGTTTTTAATATTGCTGATTCTGCAATAACAGTAGGAATAACCATCATTCTTATTTTTCATAGAAAATATTTTAAATAATTAACTCAGAAAGACTATAAATGGAATATTTAAGTTCATTTATTATGAATTTTGATATTGTATTTAAAAGTGTCAACTTTGTACGCCTTTTTTTGTGCGGAAGGCGCTAAAAATAAAATATATCCGTTTAAATTGATGGATAAATTATAGGATAAATTGTTTTCTGATTCGTTAACTGTGATTCAGAAAGCGAAGCGTACCTCAAAAAGAACAATATGATAAACAAAGTTATTATTCTAATTATAGGATTTTTAGTTTTTACTACATCTATTACAATTGCTCAGGATATAGATGCTTCAAAAGTTGATGTAAGTGCTTTGAGTGATGCTCAAGTACAGAAGATTATTACAGAAATGAAGAAGCGTGGATTGAGTGAAAATGAAGCACTCAACTTAGCGAGAATGAGAGGGATGACAAATAGTCAAATTTCCTTATTGCAGAAAAGAATTGCTGAAGTTAAGTTAACAGGAGGTTTAAGTACTGGGAAAAATAGTACTCAGGATTCTCTTTTAATTAAGAATTCAGTATTATCTACCAAGGCTAAGATAGATAGTGCTATGATGGATTCTAAAATATTTGGATTTTCTTTTTTCAATAGCGAAAATTTATCTTTTGAGCCAAGTGTTAATGTGCCTGTTTCAGATAACTATATTCTTGGTACTGGTGATGAAATTATTATTGATGTTTGGGGAGCTTCTCAACAAACTTATCAGTTGGAGGTAAGTACAAATGGGGATATTAATATCCCATTAATAGGTCCCATTTATTTAAAAGGTATAACTTTGAAATCAGCAAAAGCTCGAATTAAAAATAAGTTAGCTTCTATATATTCAGATTTAAGTAAACAAAATGCTAAAACATTTGCATCTATTAGCCTTGGTGAAATAAAAGCTATCAGAATTAATGTATTGGGAGAAGTTTTTGCTCCCGGTACGTATACTGTACCAGGGACTGCTACTTTATTTAATGTTTTATATCTGTCAGGTGGACCTAATAAACAAGGTTCTTTTCGAGATATTAAGTTGATTAGAAATGGTAAGGTGATCTCCAGTTTAGATGTATATGATTTTTTAATTAATGGTAATCCTTTAGTTAACGCACCATTGATGGATGATGATATTGTTATGATACCCACCTATATTAATCGAGTAAAAGTAGCTGGTGAGTTTAAAAGAAATGGAATTTTTGAAGCAATTGCCGATGAGTCCGTTGATGATATGATAAAATATGCTGGTGGTTTTACTGAAAAAGCGTATCGTTCTAGTGTAAAATTATATCGCAATAATGGTAAAGAGAAAACTTTTGCTGAAATAACACCTGAAAATGCGGACCAAGTATTTATGGCTGCAGGAGATAGTTTATATGTAGGGAAAATTTTAGATCGATTTACTAATATAGTGTCTATTGAAGGTGGGGTATTTAGTGATGGAGATTATGAATATAAAGAAGGGCTTACATTACATCAGTTAATAGAAAAAGCAGATGGATTAATAGAAAATGCTTTTCTTAACCGGGGTATAATTACTCGATTTAAGCCTGACTATACATTAGAAAGTCTCTCTTTTAATGTTTCTGATGTAGTAAATGGTTTGTCTGATATTCCATTAAAAGCAAATGATAAAGTTTTTATTTCAACTATTAATGATTTAAGAGAGAAACAATCGGTTTCGATCTGGGGAGAGGTTCAGAAAAATGGAGTATACTCTTATGCTGAAAACCTGACTATTGCAGATTTACTTTTGTTATCAGGAGGCTTTACTGAAGCAGCATCAGAATCTACTATTGAGGTACGTAGAAGATTAGGATATGAAGTTTCAGATAAAAGTTCTGATATTAGTTCAGAGTTGTTTTATTTTAATATTTCAAGGGATTTAAAATTAGATGAAGAAGGAAGTTCTTTTGTACTTAAACCTTTTGATGAAGTTTCAGTGCGTCAAATGCCTGGAGCTCAGAGTGCTGGATCAGTTGAACTTATAGGAGAGGTAATGTATGGTGGTAAATATAATTTAACCTCAGAAAAAGAAAGAATTTCGGATGTGTTAAAAAGAGCTGGCGGTTTAAGTGCTAATGCTTATCCAGAAGGTGCTACTTTAGTTAGAAAAGTAAGGTTGACAAGAGAAGAAATGGCTAAAAGACATGAAATGATGGAAAAAGATTCTACTTTAAATTTTTCTGATCTCGATTTTGAAAATGTGAGTATGCATCTTCAGGATATATTAAATAATCATGGATCAAAAGAGGATATATACCTAAGAGATGGGGATGTATTAAGAATTCCATCAACTCTCCAAACAGTAAAAATTTCTGGAGAAGTATTAAACCCTTCGTCTACGGTTTTTGAAAAGGGTAGAAGTGTAAAAAAATATATTAGTATGAGTGGTGGATTTTCCTTTAATGCAAAAAAAGGGAAAACCTATGTTTTACATGCCAATGGAGCATCCAAAGCAACTAAAGGTTTTATATTCTTTAAAAAATATCCCAAAGTAACACCTGGTTCTGAAGTGATTGTACCCAAAAAGCCTGAAAGAGTTGGAATGAGTCCTCAAGCATGGATTGGGATTGGAAGTGCGTTGGCATCCCTTTCATTAACTATTGTTACAATTGTTAATGCTACTAATTAATTATATAGTGCATTATTATATGAGATATTAAGAAAATGAGTAAAGAAAATATAAATACAAATAGCCAAGCGCACAAATCTATAGATGAAGTTGAAAAACAATCTTTAAGTTCCTGCACCTTCGGGGGAAGCAAGGAGGGGGCTTCTATTATTAATGATGATCAGATAGATCTTATTGATTTATTAAAAATGCTTTGGGATGGTAGAAAAAGGATTTACTATACTATTGGAGTTTGTTTTATTATTGGTATTGGGATTGCATTTTTTAGTCCATTAAAGTATAGGGCATCAGCTACATTATTGCCGTCAACACAAAAGAAGAGTAATAATTTGGGAAACTTAAGTTCATTAGCAAGTATGGCAGGTGTAAATTTAGGGTCAATGATGGGACAGTCGGAAGGAATTTCTCCTGAAATTTATCCTCAAATAGTAAATAGTTATCCTTTTTTAAATGAGTTTATTCATGAAAAGTTTCTTTTTAAAAAATACGATAATCCAATTTCAATATATAATTATGTATTAAAAGATACGATACCAACTATTGGATCTTACTTATATAGGTATACAATAGGATTACCAACTACAATTAAAAACATTTTTATTTCAAAAAGGAATATAAAAGATACAGGTATTGTTGATTATGGTGTATTAAATCTGTCACAAGAAGAAATGTTAGCATTATCAAAAGTTAATAATTTGTTTAGTATATCTGTTAATGACGAAACTGGTTTGATTAATATATCTGTTGAAACAAGGGAACCTGTTTTAAGTGCACAATATGTTCAGAAAGCAGTTGAATTATTACAAAAGTTTATTGTTGAGTATAAAACAAAACAATTAAATGAAAATCTTAAATTTATTCAAGAGCAATATGATAAAAAAGAAAAGGAGTATGAATTAGCACAATTAAATTTTTTCAAATATAAGGATGGGCATAGGAATATTATTTCTGAGAGGATTAATCCGGAATTTCAGAGATTAAGTGATATATATGAAATAGCTTCTTCTATTTATAAAAGTTTAGCACAGCAATTGGAGCAAGGAAAACTAGCTGTAAAAGAAAATACCCCTGTATATTCAATACTAGAGCCTGTGAGAATACCAAGTATCCCTTCAAATACTAGGCGTTCAGTAATTATATTGTTATCAATAATTGTTGGAAGTTTTAGTGGAGTATTAATTATATTTTGCGAAAAATTTTTGACAATTTTTAAACATAGTATTGAAAAAAAAAATAATATTAAAAGAAATTAGAATTATACATAATATAGCTTCAGGAATAAATCTAAATGACAATTTATTTTTTCGTAAATAATATTGTATGATAAAGGAAGAAAAGTTAACCGCTATTGTTTTAGTGAATTATAATGGTTGGGAAGATACGTTGGAATGTATAGAGAGTATCACAACTTATATAAACGAAAAATATTTAATATGGATTGTTGATAATTCCTCCACAGATGAATCACAAGAAAAAATTTTATCTCAATTTCCGGAAATAATAGAAAAAGGATGTTGTTTTAAAGAGGGAGATAAGATACATATACAATTTGAAGAAGGGAATATTTATTATTTACGAACTATAAATAAAGGTTTTGCAGCAGCAAATAACAAAGTATTAAAATTATTAGTAGAAAATGAATTTGATGGTTTTTTTTGGATATTAAATAATGATACTATTGTTACCCAGAATTCTTTAAATGAATTAATGAAATCAATATCGAATAAAGTAGGGGTTGTAGGTAGTTGTTTGTTATATGAAAAAGATAGAGATATAATTCAAGCTTATGGTGGCCGTTTTAATAAATTTTTTGGAACTGGTTTTCATGTGTTAGAAGGTCAGAAATATAATGAAGTTAGGTTTTCTAATATAAAAATAGACTATCCGGTAGGAGCTTCGATGTTAGTTCAAAGTGAATTTGTAAAAGATGTTGGATTGATGAATGAGGATTATTTTCTTTACTATGAAGAATATGATTGGATATTGAGAGGTATCAAAAGAAAATGGAGTTTTAATATGAATAATAGGTCTGTTGTTTATCATAAAGAAGGTAAGTCAATAGGTACAAAAAGTGATTCTTCTATTAGCCCATTCTCTGAATATTGGTTGTTAAAAAATAGGATTGTTTTCATGAAAAGTTATTTTAGAAAATACCTCTTTACTATGTATGTTGGATTTGTTTTATTGTTAATTAATAGGTTAAGAAGGTTTGAGTTTTCGAAGTTTCTACAAGCTATAAAGATTTTGCTACATTCTTAGATTAATAAAATTATTGATGCTCTTAAAAAATAGTAACTTCTCATTAAGCAGTTTTATTATATTTAAATGGATTTATCTATGGCTGGTATTTTCTTCATTTATAATCGCATTAATATATTGGATACTTCCAATACCAATTAATATAATTCCATTAAAAGATTTAGGTTATTTTATATTAGTGATTTATGCTTTATTTGTATTAGGTTTAAAAAAAGATATTTCTGTTTTAATTTTATTTTTGCCAGCCTTATTATATTTAGGAATATGTTTTATTTATTCAGATTCCATACTATTTGCTAGAGCAGCATCTCTACGACAAATGCTTACTCCTTATTTTATTGTTATAAGTTGTTATATTGTTCTTAAGAAAGATGATGATTTATATCCTTTTATAATTAAGGTGTTGTGGGTTGTAGTTTGTTTTGGTTTTTTTGAAATAATATTTAAAGTTTGGAAAGTTATTGATATACGTCCTTTTTTTACTATCAAAAATATTGCAGTAGGCGGCGATGGTTATCCCTTTGTATTAACGGAACCAATCCTAAATGTAAAAAGAATGTCATCTACATTTTTAGATCCAATAAACTTAGGTCATACGTTAGTATGTTTCTTTTTTATTTACAAAATAAATAACCATAATAAGCTTAAAAAATATCTATATTGCGGATTTATCTTACTTGCATTGTTTTTTACTTTTTCCAAAGGAGCTTGGCTTCAACTCGTTCTGATATTTACTTTTTTTAACCATAAAATTCCAGTGTTTTTTAAAATAATAGGCATAGGTGTTGGGATTTTATTGTATAGTATATTAATGAATTATCATCAGGGATTAGTTATTCATTTATTTGGTTTTACTTCTGTATTCTCATCTTTAAATACATTTGGATATGGAATTGGTATGGTAGGTAATCAATCCTTTATGGCTTATGGTAGTGTAGATGTTTTGAATTTAGGAATTGCAGATACATTTGTTGGCGCATTATTGGGTCAATTAGGTTGGTTTGGCGCATTATTGTGGTTTAGTCCTTTTTTGTTTATTGTATATTTTTTAGGAATTCGGAATATTTATGTTAAAATATTATTATCACAACTATTAGTATCAATTCTATCGGAAAATACAATTAATTTATTAAGTATGTTAACAATTTCAGTACTAATTGGGAATGAGCTTATGTCAAGTCATAAATTTTTGGCATTTAAAAAACAAATTAAAGAATATGCGTAAAGTATTAATTATTGATCCTGTAGGGAGTAAAGCTGGAATGGATTATTATGATTTGCAATTAGTAAATGGATTAAAGTCCAATGGAATAGATGCTCAAGTAATTAGTAATTTTAATGCTCCTAGAGTTAAAAAAATATTTATAGGTCACTCTGATAATAAATTTAGAAAGGCATTTAATTATATTTATGGTATTTTCATAGGATTATTGTATTCTCTGAAAATAAATATAAGAACAGTTTTATTTCATTCGTTTTCAATGGGAATTAAAGATCTTATTCCTTTGTTATTGTCAAAAATACTTTTTCGCAATGTGATATTGATTGTTCATGATGTTTCAAGTTTTGTTGGTGAAGATAATGAGATGCTTAGAGGAATTATTTTAAATAATTTAGCAGACACACTAATTGTACATAATGAATTTTCTAAAAATAGACTCATTGAATTTCTTAAACCCAAAGAACTTAGTAAGGTAAAGATTATAAATCATGGAGGGTTTATTTCGTTAACTTCTGAAGTGAGCAAGGAAGAAGCTCGAATTAAGCTTAGCCTTGATCAAGATAAAAAGTATGTTTTGTTTTTTGGGCAAATTAAGCAAGTTAAAGGACTTGACATTTTAATTAAAGCTTTTGGTTATTGTGAAATTAATGACTGTGAATTAATTATTGCAGGTAAACCATGGAAGGATGATTTCAATAAATATGATGAGTTATTAGAAAAAGTAGGTGTTAAAACTAATGTAAATAAAATAATTAGGTTTATTGAGGATGAAGAAAGAGATTTGCTATTTAAAGCTGTAGATTTACTTGTATTACCTTACCGAGAAATTTATCAAAGTGGAGTCTTGTTAATGGCTATGAGTTATGGTTTACCTGTATTATGTTCAGATCTTCCTGCAAATAAGGAAGTAATTAATCAGGATAATGGTATTTTATTTCGTACAGAAGATGAAAAGGATTTGGCTCAAAAAATAATGCTGATATTTAATGATAGTAATAAAAATATGTTAATATCAATAGGGAAAAAGGCCAAAGAAACAATCGAAATACACTATGATTGGGCAAATATTACAAAAGCATATTTAGAGTTTATTTAAAATATTAATTTTATAATAATAGAATGAAAATTGCTATTTTAGGAACAAGAGGAATTCCTAATAATCATGGAGGATTTGAACAATTTGCTGAGTATCTAGCAAAAGAGTTAGCAGTAAAAGGACATGATGTATTTGTATATAATAGTCACAATCATCCATATAAGAAATCCGAATGGAAGCAAGTAAAAATTATTCATAAGTATGATCCGGAAAACAGAATAGGGACAGCAGGTCAATTTATTTATGATTTAAACTGTATAATAGATTCCAGGAAAAGAGATTATGATATATTACTTCAATTAGGTTATACAAGTAGTAGTATATGGGGGAAATTATTACCTAAAAAGTGCATTGTAGTAACTAATATGGATGGATTAGAGTGGAAGAGGTCAAAGTATTCAAAAAAAGTACAAAAGTTTTTACTCTATGCAGAAAGGTTAGCTATTAAGACTAGTGATCACTTAGTTTCAGATTCAATTGGTATTAGAAAATATCTATTTCATAAATATAAAGCAGTTTCAACTTATATACCATATGGGACTGTAATTCCAGATGATTTTTCACCAACTGTTTTACAGGATTTTGGCTTGCAAAATTATTCTTATAATATGTTAATTGCCAGGTTAGAGCCAGAAAATAGTATAGAAGTTATACTGGATGGTGTAGTTATCTCAAATAGCAAAGTGCCTTTTTTAGTTATAGGAAAGCATGAAACAAAATATGGAGAATATTTAAAGTGTAAATATAAAGATAATCATAATATTATTTTCGTTGGAGGAATATACAATATTAAAAAGCTAAATAGTTTGAGATGTTATTCAAGGATTTACTTTCATGGACATACTGTTGGAGGTACAAATCCTAGTTTGTTAGAGGCCATGGGATCAAAAGCTTTAATTTGTGCCCATAACAACCTTTTTAATAAATCAATTTTAGGAGATGATGCTTATTTTTTTAGGACTGCGAATGATGTATCGAATGTTATAAATAATGTAGCAATAGAAAGTCGAGATGTTATTATAGAAAATAATAATAATAAAGTTAAAAAGTTGTATAGTTGGGAAAATATCGTGTCACAATATGAATCTATGTTTAAAGAATTACATAGGGGTAAAATTATTACCTGATATAGATGTTAAGTTAATTGTATAAAGTCGAGAAAATATATGAGGTAAAGAAAAGAAAGTTGGTTGTTACATGTTTTGATTTTTGCTTTTCTTTATAATTTAATATCTATAATTAATAGTTTTTTATGTCAAGTGAGGATAATAAGCGTATTGCTAAAAATACAATTTTCCTATATTTAAGAATGCTTGTTACTGTAATTGTAACATTATATACTTCTCGTATAATTTTAGATACTTTAGGTGTTGATGATTATGGTATTTTTAATGTTGTCGGGGGTGTTGTTATGATGTTAGGGTTTATTACAAATACAATGGCTTCTGCCTCGCAAAGATTCTTTGCATATGAATTAGGTCAGAATAATTTTGAAAAACTCAAGAAAACATTCAGTACAACATTTTCAATATATTTAATATTTACTGTAATAGTTGTTGTTTTTGGAGAAACCATTGGATTGTGGTTTGTACAAAATAAATTGACAATACCTCCAGAAAGGATAGAGGCAACATTTTGGGTATATCAATTTACTATCTTAACTTTTATTGTAACAATTTTAAGGATTCCATATAATTCTTTAATTATAGCACACGAAAAAATGAGTTTTTATGCGTGGAGTAGTATAATTGAAGTTTTCCTAAAGTTAGTTATAGTTTTTATTCTTGTTTGGTTTAGTTTTGATAAACTTATTTTATTTGGTGCTTTGACTTTTGTTGTTGCTATTACTGTCACTGTGATATATATAGTGTTTTGTATAGTTAAGTTTGCTGAGTCAAAATATCGATTTGTATGGGATAGGGATTTATTTAAGACAATGTTTGGTTTTGCTAGTTGGAATTTATTTGCAGCATCAGCTAATGTAGGTATGAATGAAGGAGTTAATGTTTTACTCAATATATTTTTTAGACCTGCTATTAATGCAGCTAGGGGAATTGCATTTCAAATAAGTTCACAGGTAATTGCTTTTGTTGGAAATTTTCAAATGGCAGCATCTCCTCAAATTATAAAATATTATGCATCTGGTAATATTGATAATATGGAAAAACTTTATTATCAAAGTTCCAGATTATCATACTTCTTGTTATATACAATATCTCTGCCACTATTATTAGAAACAGAATTGTTATTAGGATGGTGGTTAAAAGAAGTACCTGAATATACAGTTTTATTTACTAGATTAGTAATAATAAATAGACTTGTTGATTGTATGTCAGGAACTATAATTCCAGTAGTGCAAGCCACTGGGAAAATAAAGTTTTATCAAATTTTTGTGGGAACCACAATAATTCTAAATGTACCAATATCCTATATATTATTAAAAAATGGGGCTTCACCTGAAATAACAATGTATATAATGATTGCACTAAGTTCTATTGCGTTATTTGTTAGGTTATTTGTGGTAAGATCGTTATTAGGTTTTAAAGTGAAGGATTATCTGAATTTAGTTGTAAAAAATAATTTATTAATTACCATATTTTCAGCAATTGTGCCAATAATGCTATATTATTATATGAGGCAAAATTTAATTTCGTTTTTTCTTATAGGAACGGTATCGGTTATTGCAACGTTAATATCAATATATTTGATAGGTTTGAATGTAAATGAGAAAGAAAAATTGTTGATGTTTATAAAAAAATACTTTAAAAAATAATTATAGTATAGATCATGATTAAAGAGTTTGTAAAGAAGATTCCTGGTGCCTATGTGTTATATGAACTTTATATAAAGTTGTTAGTACACAATCAAAGTATAGTTTTAGGTAAAACATTTAAGTATTACAAAAGAAGAATCAAAAAATATTCCGGGGTAAAAAATAAAGATAAAGATGCGTTAATTTCTTCAATTATATTATTATATCATAGTATCGAAAAAGGTTTTTCAATGCCAGAGTTTAGATACGGTTTTGGACAAGCGAAAGTAGTAACACTTATTAAATTGATTAACCGTTATGTAAAGGTGAATTCTGTAATTAAAGATTCACAATTTTACTCCGCGATAAGTGTACTTTTGGAGTACAGAGATGTACATAAGAAAGAAGATTTTCAGCTGGATAAAAAATTAAAGCACAATCTTGATTACCTTTTAGATCAATACCCTGATCATTGTCCTTCTGGGACAATTTTAACAAATCAAGAATTATATTATTCGAGAATAAACAAACCATTTAATGAATTCTCAAATTCTCGTCATTCTGTTAGAAATTTTTCAGGTAATATTGAAGTGACACAAATTCAGAAGGCTGTTGAATTAGCTAGAAATAGTCCTTCTGCTTGCAATCGACAGCCTTCAAGAGTTCATTTAATCGCCAATAAAGAATTGATTTCAAAATGTTTAAAATTGCAAAATGGAAACTTAGGATTCGGACATAGTGCAGATAAATTATTGATTGTTACTGGAGATATGAGAACAATTATGGGATATCAAGAGTTTGCAGATATTTATACAAATGTTGGTATGTTTATCATGAATCTTAGTTATTCATTACATTTCAATAAAGTAGCCCATTGTATTTTGAATTGGCATGTTATTCCCAAGGATGATAAAAGAATTAGAAAAGTGGCAAGTTTACCTGAAAACGAATTGATTATGGCTTTTATTTTATGTGGAAATGTAGAAGGTGAATTTAAATTAATAACCTCACCTCGTAGAGAGACTAATGAAATATTAACTATTACGTATTAATATAAAATAGAAATATTTAATATAACTTTTAAATTAATTATAAATTACATTTAAATAATGAAAATTGCGATTATTTCATCATATGCCTTTATTGTCAAAAATGGTAATTATGGAGCTTTATTACAATATTTTGCCCTTCAAGAATATTTTAAAAAGAGAGGTCATTATACTTTCTGGATTAGATTTATTATTTCTAAAGATAATGTAATTTCTAGATTAAAAGATATTATTAAGTATTTGTGTTATAAAAATGGAAAAGAAAATAGTAAGAGGAGAAAACAATTCCTCAATTTTTCAGATAAATATTTAAATTTAAGTAAAGACGTTTATTTTGGAAATGAAGAGATTAATAATAATCCTCCAATAGCTGATTATTATATAACAGGAAGTGATCAAGTTTGGGGTGGTACATTAGCAGCCAATTTTCTTACTTTTATAAATGATAAAAGTAAAAAGATTTCTTATGCTGCCAGTTTTGGAAGAGAAGTGCTTTCAGACGAGGATGCAAAAATAATAGCACCTTGGTTGCGTAATTTTAATAAACTTTCAGTTAGAGAAAAAAGTGGAATAGATATTTGTAAAAAACTTGGCATTGATGAAGTGGTGCAACATATTGATCCAACTTTATTGTTGAATAAGGATGAATATCCATATGATCTGCCTAAAGAAAAAAAAATTGTATTTGGGTATTTAATAAATTTAAGCAAAAAAAATAATTTAAATTGGGAGTATGTTGAAACATATACGTCGAAAAAGAAAAGTAAACTAATTATTTCTACTGCCGAGGGAAGTGAAAATTTTGTACCACAAGCTTGTTTAGTTTATCCTACAATAAAAGGATGGCTTGGATATTATAAAATGGCCGAAAGTATAATAACTAATACTTTTCATGGGACTATTTTTGCAATTATTTTTAATAAGCCGTTTGTTATTATTCTTCAGAAAGGACAGAGTGAAAGTCAAAATGGTAGGTTTTATTCTCTTCTAGAAACATTAGAACTTACAGATAGGATTTGGGATATGGCATGCCCAATAGAAGAAATCATGGATGTATCAATTGATTGGGAAAATGTACGTATGAAAATTAATAATCTTAAATTAAAAACAGATATGTTTTTTTCTTCGATTAATTTATGAAAATGATATTGTATCCTATACTGAAATTTTTACGATTTATATTTAGTGGAACATCTTATCTGATAAAAAAAATAAGAAAAGATGTTTTAAGGTTAAATATGGATATTTATGAATCCCAACTCTATGAAAATTATGTGGAACTAAAAGATCAAGTGGCCAATGATTATTGTAGAGAGACTCTTGAATTGGATAAGCCTTGCATGATATCTAAGTTTGGGACAATAGAACTTGAAGCATTAATTCAATACAAAAGTATTATGCAAGATCATTATTCTATTAAAGAATATTATGAATATATAATAAAGAAAAGACCAACTTTATGGTGGGAAGAAGGAATCGATATGTTATGCAAAAACGCCGGTTTTTTTCCAAATGAATATAATTTATTATCGAAATTCTATGATATATATATTCAAGCTATTAAAGAAATTGATATTCTTGGTTCTTATATAGAAGAGGAAAAATATTTTAAAGAAGAATTAAAAGGAGCAAAGAGAATTAATATAGATGGATATTATGCTCCTTTTTTTTATAAAGAACCTTGGACTCAAGTGTTAAAAGGGAAAAAGGTTTTAGTAATACATCCATTTGAAAAATCAATAATTAATCAATATAAACGTAGGCATTTAATTTGGGAGAACAATGAAATTTTACCTGAATTTGAACTTCTAACAATAAAAGCAGAGCAAACAATGTTAGGTCAATCTAGTCAATATTCCAGTTGGTTTGATGCATTAGATTCAATGAAAGAGAAAATTGATAAGATGGATTTTGATATAGCTTTAATTGGTTGTGGTGCATATGGTATGCCATTGGCTGCATATGCAAAACAATTAGGAAAGAAAGCAATTCATTTAGCTGGATGGACGCAATTATTATTTGGAATAAAAGGAAAAAGATGGGAAGATATACCTTTTGTTGCAAAATATTTTAATGAGAATTGGGTGAGTCCTCTTCCAGAAGAGGTTCCAAGTAATTTTAAAAAGGTTGAAAATGGTTGTTATTGGTAATGTTTATTTTAAATAATTACCGGAGAAATCACTCTTGAATCAATTATGAGAGATTTTTGGAATAACATGTGTGCTGCTTGTAGAAAAATATATGAATTTTTTAATTCTGAAATTTATATTGCAACTTCTTTATTAGTTTTTTTTATTTCTGATATTTTTAATTTTTTTTTTAATCGTTATGATGAAATTACTATTTATAATAGTTTATCCTTCTATCCAAAGGGTGTTTTTTTAGTTATTTCACTACTTTACGTAATAAGGAGGAAGCAAGGACATCTACCTATCATGTTGATGTTTTTTTTTCTGGGATTATCGTATATTGGATTTTTACTCTTAAATGGAAATGAAGTACTAAGTGATGTAAATGGGTTAAATTATATAAAGCAATCGTTTAAGTATTTCGCACCAATTATTTTTTTTATTCATTATAAAAACATGAATCGAGCAAATGTTTTAACTACTTCAAAAAATGTATTTAAATGTATTTTGGTTGTTTCTAGTGTTATTGTGTTAATATCATTTTTGTTAAAGTTAGAGTATTTTTCTACTTATAATTTAATCAGATTTGGTTACAAACCACCAATTAAACCTCATAATGATGTTACACTTTTTTGGATGATTGGTTTGATATTTTTATATAAAGAATATCTAGTTCATAAAACTAAAATATCATTGTATACTTTTCTTATTGTTGTAACTTCTTCAATGGTTTTAGGAACAAAGGCTATTGTGTTTTTTTTGTTTCTATTTTTTTCATTTATTCTTTTTACCATGCCAAATTTGAAAAACTTTGCTATTGTAAATAAAATAAAATGGATTTTGTTATTATGTATTACATTGGCATTGTATTTTTATTTTACAGGAATTTATGTCTTTTTCAAAGATATATATATAAAAGAAGGTATATTTTCCTCTTTGTTTAGTTATCGAATTGATCATTTTGTAGAAAATATGAAATACTCCATTGATAGATGGGGATGGATAAATTATTTTATTGGAGGATCGGTAAAATCATTCCCTTTAGTAGAAATGGATTTAATTGATTTATTTTTATACTCTGGTATTATTGGTGTTTTTTTATATTATTTAATATATGTAAGAGTTTTTATTCTATCAATTAAAAATAATGAAATGCTTGTTTTTTTTATATTCTCATTTTTTTTAATTGGTGCAATAGCAGGACATTGTTATGCTTCTGGTATTAATTCTACTTATATTGCATTTTTAGTAGTTTATTTAAAATAAAATAGTTTGGTATTATGAAAGGTATTATATTAGCTGGAGGCTCCGGTACACGTTTACACCCAATCACATTAGCAATATCAAAGCAATTATTACCTATTTTTGATAAGCCCATGATATATTATCCTTTGTCAGTATTAATGTTAGCGGGTATAAAAGAAATATTAATAATAACAACTCCAGAAGATCAAGCTTCTTTTATTAGGTTATTAGGAGATGGTAGTCAATGGGGGATAAAATTAGAATATATTATTCAACCATCGCCAGATGGGTTAGCTCAGGCATTTATCCTTGGAGAAGAGTTTATTGGTGATGATGATGTATGTTTGGTACTTGGAGATAATATTTTTTATGGACATGGTTTTATTTCATTACTTCAGGATGCTGTAAAAACAGTTAAGGAAGAGAATAAAGCTTTGGTATTTGGTTATTGGGTAAATGATCCTGAGCGTTATGGTGTTTGTACCTTTGATGAAGGTGGCAATGTAACTTCAATTGAGGAAAAACCTGATGTGCCAAAATCGAATTATGCGGTTGTAGGATTATATTTCTACCCTAATAGTGTGATTGAAATTGCAAAAACAATTAAACCAAGCCCTCGTGGAGAATTAGAAATTACTACGGTCAATCAAGAGTATTTAGATAAGAGTGCATTGAAAGTTGAACTAATGGGACGTGGATTTGCATGGTTAGATACAGGTACCCATGAGTCCCTATTAGAAGCTAGTCATTTTGTAGAAACCTTAGAAAAACGTATTGGCTTAAAGGTTTCATGTCCAGAAGAAATTGCATATTTAAAAGGTTGGATAAATAAAGAACAGTTAATTCTCCTAGGAGAAAAATTAAGTAAAAACCAATATGGACAATATTTATTGTCGTTAGCAAAAAGATAGTGAGAAACGAGTCTTGTGAATTGTGATTTAGAGTAAGTAAATTTATTTTCACATTGAGAAAAAAACAAATTTTGACGAGTTCCATATGATCTTAAGAATCAAAAAATAAACACATGAAATTTATTAAAACAGATATAGAGGGGTTAATTATTATAGAACCTAAAGTTTTTGGAGATAGCCGAGGTTATTTTTTTGAATCGTTTAATCAAAAGCAATTTGAGGAGAATATTGGGCCTGTTTCTTTTGTGCAAGATAACGAATCCAGGTCTAGTTATGGAGTGTTGCGAGGGTTACATTTTCAAAGGCCTCCGTTTAATCAGGCAAAACTAGTAAGGTGTATAGAAGGAGAAGTCCTTGATGTGGCTGTTGATTTAAGAAAAGATTCTCCTACATTTGAGAAGCATGTTTCCGTACTTTTATCTGACGAAAACAAAAGACAGTTTTTTGTTCCCAGGGGATTTGCACATGGATTTGTTGTGTTAAGTAAGTCTGCAATTTTTTCGTATAAGGTTGATAATTGGTATGCCCCGGAGCATGATTCAGGTATAGCATGGAATGATCCTGAATTAGCTATAGATTGGAAAATTTCTACAGAATCAATACTTCTGTCAGCTAAAGATAAAGAGCTAAAAACATTAGCTGAAATTGAATTGCCTTCAGAATTTACAATGGCTGATTATCTAAAATAAGACATCGCGATGAATATTTTAGTAACAGGAGGAAACGGACAATTAGGTTCAGAGTTAAAGCATATAGAATTTCAATATCCTCAATTGAATTGTTCGTTTACAGACTTAGAAGAGCTTGATATAACAAATCAAGATGATGTTATTAGTTATGTAAAGGAACATAATATTGGGTTAATAATTAATTGCGCTGCATATACGGCTGTTGATAAGGCAGAATCAGATATCGAAAAAGCAAGGCTGATAAATGCAACAGCTGTTAAAAATCTAGTCAATGCTTGTGAATTAAGTTCTGCCAAGTTAATACATATTTCTACTGATTATGTTTTTAATGGAGAGGTATTTTGTCCACTAAAAGAATCTGATCAAGTAACACCATTAGGTGTATATGGGGATACGAAATTAGATGGAGAACAGTTTGTTGTAGCCTCCAGTGTCGAAGGACTTATCATTCGGACATCATGGCTCTATTCTTCTTTTGGTAATAATTTTGTTAAAACAATGATGAGATTAGGTGTTGAAAGAGAGTCTTTAGGTGTTATTTTTGACCAGGTAGGTACACCAACTTATGCAGCGGATTTAGCTGGTGCTATAATGAGTATTATTAGTAGTAATGAAAAGTTGGATAAAAATGGTAAAGTATATCATTTTAGTAATGAAGGAGTTGCTTCCTGGTTTGATTTTGCATTAGCAATTTTTGAGTTGTCAGGTATTAAATGTATCATAAATCCTATTGAATCATCAGAGTATCCAACGCCTGCTAAAAGACCTTATTATTCTGTTCTTAATAAAAAGAAAATCAAAAGGGATTTTAATATTTCAATACCTTATTGGCGAGAATCTTTGAGAAGCTGTCTGCGTGAAATTGAAAAATCAAAGTAAAAAAGTGTATATATGTATAGTCCAGGCTAAACGTCTATAAATATGAATAGCTTTTGGACTTCCATCTAATCATTTAAAATAAACGAAACGGATGAAATGAGCCATAAGAAAATCTCAAACACGAGGGTTATTATCTTTGGGGCGAGTTCCATATGACAAATTGAAGAAATATTTACACATATGAAACGAGCCATTAGTAAATTATTCTCACACAAGGGAATGTTCAAATTTGGCGAGTTCCATCTGGCAAATAAAAATCAAATTTAAACAGATGAAATCAATACTAGTTACAGGAGGTGCAGGTTTTATTGGCTCTAATTTTGTTCCTTATTTCTTAGAGAATCACAATGAATATAAAATAATCAACCTTGATAAGTTAACTTATGCAGGTGATACTACGAACTTAAGAGAAGTTGAAAATTCAGACAGGTATGAATTAGTAAAAGGTGATATTTGCAATCGTGAGTTAGTTCAATATCTGTTTGAAAAATATGATATAAAAGGTGTATTTCATTTTGCAGCGGAAAGTCATGTAGATAATTCTATAAGTGGGCCTGAAGTATTTATTCAAACCAATGTTAATGGCACATTTACACTGTTAGATGTAGCCCGTCAGTATTGGATGGCATCACCTTTCAAATATAAAGAAGGCTATGAAGGATGCCGTTTTCATCATATCTCTACTGATGAAGTTTATGGTACTTTAGGAGATACTGGATTGTTTAGGGAAGATACCCCTTATGCACCCAATAGCCCCTATTCTTCTTCTAAGGCAGGTTCTGATTTAATTGTACGCGCTTATTTTCATACATATGGCATGAATGTTACAACGAGTAATTGCAGCAATAATTACGGCCCAAAGCAACATGATGAAAAGTTAATTCCTACGATTATCAGAAAAGCTTTGGCTGGTGAAAATATTCCTATCTATGGAGATGGTAAAAATATTAGGGATTGGTTATATGTTCTCGACCATTGTACAGGAATTGATTTATCTTATCATAAAGGGAAAGCTGGTGAAACCTATAATATTGGGGGGAGAAATGAGCGTGACAATCTGTTTATTGTCAACTATATTTGTTCTATTCTAGATGAGAAAAAGCCAAAAGCTGATGGTACTTCCTATAAAGAATTAATCACTTTTGTTCAAGATAGGGCAGGTCATGATAGGCGTTATGCTATAGATGCAACAAAAATTGAAAATGAATTAGGCTGGAAAGCTGATGAAAATTTTGAATCAGGAATAGTATTAACAGTAGATTGGTATCTAGAAAAGTATTGTATCTAAGTTATGAATAAGAAAATAGCTCTAATCACAGGTATTACAGGTCAGGATGGAGCATACTTGGCTGAATTTTTATTAAAAAAAGGATATATCGTTCATGGTATTAAAAGACGTTCTTCGTTGTTTAATACTGATAGAATTGATCATTTATATCAAGATCCCCATGTGGAGAATCGTAATTTGATTTTACATTATGGAGATTTAACAGATAGTATGAATTTAACTCGTATTATTCAGGAAGTTCAACCAGATGAAATATATAATCTGGCAGCAATGAGTCATGTTCAAGTTAGTTTTGATACGCCAGAATATACTGCAAATGCTGATGGTCTAGGAACTTTACGAATATTAGAGGCAATTAGATTATTAGGATTAACACAAAAATCGAGAGTTTATCAAGCTTCAACGTCTGAATTATATGGATTGGTACAGGAAGTTCCTCAGTCAGAAAAAACACCTTTCTATCCAAGAAGTCCTTATGCAGTTGCAAAAATGTATGCATACTGGATTACTGTAAACTATAGAGAGGCATATAATATGTTTGCATGTAATGGTATTTTATTTAACCATGAAAGTCCATTACGAGGAGAAACTTTTGTGACCAGAAAAATTACTCGAGCAGTTTCAAAGATTGCTTTAAGTATGCAAGATTGTTTGTACTTGGGTAATATGAATTCAAAGCGTGATTGGGGACATGCCAAAGATTATATTAAAGCCATGTGGTTGATTCTTCAACAAGAAAAGGCTGAGGATTATGTGATTGCAACAGGAGTGACAACTACTGTTCGTGATTTTGTAAAAATGGCCTTTGGAGAAGTTGGAATAGAGCTTGAGTTTGTAGGCGAAGGTGAAAATGAAATTGGTAAAGTAAAGGCTTGTAATAATTCTGAATTTCAAGTTGAGATAGGAACAGAAGTAGTAAAAGTTGACCCAAGATATTATCGTCCTACAGAAGTGGATTTATTAATAGGAGATCCTACAAAATCGAAAGAAAAGTTAGGTTGGGAACCTGAGTATGATTTGGCAGGTTTAGTAAAAGATATGATGGAGTCTGATGTGAAGTTGATGAAGAAGGATCGTTATTTGAGAGAAGGTGGATATGAGACATTAAACTACTTTGAGTAATGCGAATTACCCGAATTAATGAAACAAATTATCCGAATTTTAAGTTGCGGCTGAGATAATTTATAAGGATGAAAGTTATCGAATAATTGGAGCATGTTTTAACGTTCATTCTCAATTAGGTCCTGGTTTTCTTGAAGCTGTTTATCAAGAGGCTTTGGAAATGGAATTTGTGAAGCAGAATATTCCTTTTGAAAGACAAAAGAAGTTAACCATTTTTTATAATGGTAAAGCTTTAAGGAAGTATTATGTAGCTGATTTTGTATGTTACGATAAAATTATTCTTGAAATTAAGGCTGTTAGCGGCTTTTATAAAGATCAGTTTAATCAAACCGGAAATTATCTTCGTGCGATCAATTACAAATTAGGGTTGTTAGTAAATTTTGGAACATCTTCTTTAACACACAAAAGAATTCTAAATTCATCCTATTCACAAAAATTTGAATGATTTGTAGTAATTCATTTTTTTCGTAATCTTTATAATTCGCATAATAAGTATTAATTAGAGAAATTCGCATGTATATGGAATATACAAGTAAGATATACGTGGCTGGTCATAAAGGTCTTGTTGGATCAGCACTTTGGAAGATATTAACAGAAAAAGGATACTCAAATTTAGTTGGCAGGAGTAGTTCTGAGCTAGATTTAAGAGATGCTTTAGCAGTAGAGCAATTTTTCAAGCAGGAAAAACCGGAATGCGTAATATTAGCTGCCGCAAAAGTAGGTGGTATCGTTGCCAATAATACATATCGGGGAGATTTTATATATGAAAACTTGATGATTCAGAATAATGTCATTCATCAGGCATATAAAAATGGTGTGAAAAAGTTGTTGTTTTTAGGCTCAACTTGTATATATCCTAAAGAAGCTCCTCAACCCATGACTGAGGATTGTTTATTGACATCAACTTTAGAGTATACCAATGAGCCATATGCAATAGCTAAGATTGCAGGAATTAAAATGTGTGAATCATACAATATACAGTATGGAACCAATTTTATTTCTGTGATGCCAACTAATTTATACGGTCCTAATGATAATTTTGATCTGGAAAAATCGCATGTTTTACCTGCATTAGTCCGTAAAAATCATTTGGGAAAGTGTTTAGAACAAAATGATTGGGAAGCTTTAAGGGCTGATTTGGATAAAAATCCAATCGAAGGTGTGACTGGAAGCAATACCGATGAAGAGATACTTGCGATCCTTAAAAAATATGGTATTCGAATAATTCGTAATAATTCGAGTAATTCGCATGTATCTATAGAGATTTGGGGGACTGGTACTCCAATGAGGGAATTTTTATGGTCGGAGGAAATGGCTTCTGCTTGTGTGTATGCAATGGAGCAAATTGATTTTAAAGATACTTATGTTGATAGTAAAGAAATACGAAATACTCATATAAATATAGGTACAGGAAAAGAAGTTTCAATTAAACAGCTAGCAGAAACAATTAAGGATAAAGTGGGGTTTAAAGGAGTTTTGTATTTTAATACTGATAAACCCGATGGTACCATGAGGAAGTTAACTGACCCCTCAAAAATTCATGATCTAGGATGGCATCATAAAATTGAAATTGATGAAGGAATAGAAAAGATGTACAGATGGTACACTTCAATTTAATAAGAATTTATTTTTGTAAAAAAAAGCTTACTTTAGTTAGTGAGCTTTTTTTTTGATTTTTTTTATATTTATTATCGACTAATTAATATAAAAGAGTATTCCATTTAATAATGAAATTCATGTTGGTGTAGTGGTTTAGGTAAATTAATTATCTTTGTACCGCTCTAAATAAAAAACACAAATATAGTATGCTAAGAGAACAGGAGAAGGTGGTAAATAACTTTCTGGCATTTATTGAAGTAGCAATAGCCTGGTTATCCTTTAATGTGTCACTGTATCTTTATTTCGGTCACTTTTCTTTTGTAAAGTATAAAGATTCAATTATTCTGCATCTAATTATTGCTCTTTTTTGGTATTTATTGGGTAAATATTTTAGGTTAGCACAAGTTCATCGATCAAGGCCATATTCTGCAATATTATTCAATTGTTTAGCCTTAGTGCTTTCTGGTACTGCTATTTTAGGATTATCAGTATTGGTTTTCAATTTGTACTATATAGGTTTTGAACCATTAATCTATTTTGCTCTAATAAACCTGACTTTAATGTTTGCGTTTAAAATTGGGGTTTATAGTTTTTTTAAAAGAGCAAGAATGCATGGTAGAAATACGAGAGCTATAGTTATTATTGGAGATTATACTGCAGCTACGTTTATTGAACAGGTTATAAAATACAAAGAATGGGGATATAAAATTGTATCTATTGTAGGAGATGAGGATTTATCAAAAACATATGGTACTATAGCTCCGGTATTGGATCCTGGATACGATGTCGCCTCTTTAATAGAAGAAAAAACCATTGATGAAGTAATTTTTATTAAAGAACATATGGATGTGGAAGAGGTTGAACAATTAACACATGTATGTTCAGAAGTAGGAGTTATTTTCAGATTGTATTCTCCGTTTTTTAATATGCTAAAAAGTAAAGCTCATATTCATCATTATAATACAATGCCTCTGCTTACTATTGCAAATATTCCTACAGATTATTTAGCAATTCAGGTTAAGTCAATTTTTGATTTTATTTCATCGTTTTTAGTCATTGTATTGGGATCGCCTGTTTTTATTATAATTTCATTATTAGTAAAATTTACATCAGAAGGCCCAATTTTCTTTAAACAAAAGCGTGTTGGATTAAGAGGAAGACGGTTTTATGCTTATAAGTTTAGGACAATGGTTGTAAATGCTGAAGAACTTAAGGAAAAGCTGATGGAGGATAATGAAATGGATGGTCCGGTATTTAAAATGAAAAATGATCCTAGAATAACCAGAATAGGTCGTTTCTTGCGAAAAACCAGTTTGGACGAATTACCTCAGTTTTTTAATGTGTTGGTGGGGGATATGTCAATTGTTGGCCCCAGACCTCCAGTACCGCAGGAGGTAAAGGAGTATGAGAGATGGCAATTGCGACGATTATCCATGAAGCCTGGAATTACGTGTACCTGGCAAGTGTCAGGTAGAAATGATATTCCTTTTGAGGAATGGATGAAAATGGATTTGGACTATATTGATAACTGGTCTTTAAAGTTAGATTTTGTAATTTTTTTGAAAACCATTAGAACAATGATAAAGGCTGATGGCCATTAATTTATACAATGCAAAAAGTGAAAAAATATAAGGTTTTATTTCATCAGAGGATTTTTATTTTCGTGCTATTGATCATATTTAACATTGGTTGTAGTATTGAAAATAGAACGCCCAAAGGCTTCCCTGACGAGAAAGAATTTGCCAGGATTTTAGCTGAAGTGCACTTTGGTGAGTCCGTTGTTTCTCAAATGCGATTAAAGAAAAAGGGCCTGGATGATGTAGCAAATGGGTGTTATCATACCGTGCTTTCCAAATATAATCTCACACAAGAACAGTTCGATACAATCGTTGCATGGTACACTTCAAAACCAGAGGTCTATACCAGAGTATATGATGATGTTGTAGCCATTTTAACTGAAAATGAGGCAAAATGGCAGATGGAAGTGAAGGAAATTAAAGATGAGATTGAGCGTCAGAGGGCTTTAAAAGAAGCTCGAAATGTATGGAGTAAAGAAAGAAGAACAATTTCTGTAAATGAAAATGATACAGTTGATCGCAGGCTCCCATTTGAAATAGATGTGGATACTATTCAAGAGTCGGGATATCGAATTAGTGCTTTTTATCAGTTTTTAAAGGGGAATGAGGTTAAAAAGGTTAATATGGAAATTATAACATTGTTTAATGACAGTAGTTCTGATACAATTAGTTATAGAATTCCAGTAACTTTTGGAAGTAGAAAATCAGAAGTAAATGTTATATGTGAGGACTCTCTTCGTGTGCTTAAATTACAAGGTTATTTATTAAATCATGATACTGATGATGTTGTAAATGCTCGGATTAAAAATATTGAATTTGAATATCTTCCTCTTATTAATGATTCTGTTTTGATTGATTCAGGGGAAGAGTTATTGATTAAATAATGAGGAAAATTGCCGCTCACTATTGGTTGCGACCAGATGGAACATTTGGTAAATTTCCAATTATTGAGTTTGATAAAGATGGTGTTATCGTTGATATTCGTGAGAGAGAAAGTTTTTTAGAAGAACCTTTTTTGGAATTAATTAATGGATTCCTTTGTCCGGGATTCATAACTATATGTTCAGATTCAATACTCACTAAAGAGCAAAGTGAATTAAAACGATATTTTAATCGACAGGTTATTTCAGGAGTAAAGGGAATTGGTCTTTCTAACATTGTTTTTGATAAGTTAGGAGATGAATTTATCAAAGAAATTCAATTTATTCAATATCAAAATGAGGTTTTAGAAACAATAGATTGTGAAATTTTTTTACTTGAATTGTTAAAAAGTAATCATGCTGGTATAGAAGATCTTCAGAAATATACATTAGAAAATGCTGAAATTCTAGGAGTTGAAGAAAAATATGGTAGTCTGGAGATTGGAAAATCTCCTGGAATAATTTCAATTGCAGGGATGGATTATACAGAAATGAAACTAACAGCCTCTTCAAAGATAAAATTAATAATATAAGAATATCCTAAAAATAAGGACAGAATGAATGAATTACTAAATATGGCTATTAAAGCAACTGTTGAAGCTGGCAAAGCTATAATGGATGTTTATGAAAAAGGAGATTTTGGAGTGGAAATCAAAGCAGATAATTCACCACTAACTCTTGCAGATAAAGCGGCTCATAATGTGATACAGAATTATTTGAACAATACAGATATACCTGTACTTAGCGAGGAAGGTAAACATGAAGCATATGAAGTAAGGAAAAATTGGAAACGATTGTGGATCGTAGATCCTCTTGATGGTACAAAAGAGTTTGTAAAAAAGACCGGTGAATTTACTGTAAATATCGCTTTGGTTGAAAATAATTTTCCTCTTTTGGGTGTTGTTTTTGTTCCTGCATTAGGTTTGTTGTATTATGGAGGTGAAGAAATAGCTGCATATAAAAACCAGTTAAACGAAGAATGGAGAAATACAGCTATTGAGAATATTGATTTTTCTAATTCTCAAAGAATACCAGAGAAAGAAAGTTGTGACGTATTTAAGATCGTTGCAAGCGTTAGTCACTTATCTAAGGAAACAGAACAGTTTGCTGATATTCTAAAAGGAGAATTTGGGGAAACAGAATTTATGTCGGTAGGTAGTTCTATTAAAATTTGTAAGGTTGCAGATGGAAGTGCTGATGTATATCCCAGATTAGGACCTACGATGGAATGGGATACCGCAGCAGGACAGGCTGTTGCTGAGGGAGCAGGGATGAATTTTATCAATTGGAAAACAAAGGAGCGTTTTGATTATAACAGAAAGGAGTTGCTAAATGATTGGTTTGTTGTGGCTGGAAAGAAACTTACAAAAGATCGATTAAAAATGCTGATTTCTAATTCAGAATTCTAATTTACTTTTATTTAATTACCACTTTGGTTTAAAATATTACAATTTGTTGCATAACACCTTGTCGTTTCGTATTAAATTTTATTTTTTTCTTACCTTTGTGTTCGCAAAATAATCAGTTGGTTATTGATGCGAAAATTTGAATTAATTTTTTAAAAACCATATAATTTTATTGACATGCCTGCAATTGATACTTACAATTTTTCAGGAAAGAAGGCGATTATCCGTGTGGATTTTAACGTGCCTTTAAACGATCAATTTGAAATCACTGACGATACTCGTATTGTAGCTGCACTTCCAACAATTATAAAAGTGTTGGCTGACGGTGGAGCTGTAATCTTAATGTCGCATTTAGGTCGTCCTAAGGGTGAAGTTCAAGAAAAATTTTCATTAAAACACGTAGTTGCTCATTTATCTGCTAAACTTGGAGTAGATGTTAAAATGGCTCCGGATTGTGTTGGTGCTGAAGTTAAGGCTATGGCTGACGACTTAAAAATGGGTGAAGTAATGTTATTAGAAAACTTACGTTTTCATAATGAAGAGACTAAAGGTGATGAAGGATTTTCTAAGCAATTAGCTGAATTAGCTGATGTTTATGTAAATGATGCTTTTGGTACTGCTCACCGTGCTCACGCTTCAACTACTATTATCGCTCAGTATTTTGAGGAGAAAATGGCTGGTTTCCTATTGGATAAAGAAATTAAATTTTTAGGTGGTGCTGTAACTAATCCTGTTAAACCTTTTGTAGCTATCGTTGGTGGTGCTAAAGTTTCAGGTAAATTAGAAGTGTTAAAGTCATTACTTGAAAAAGTAGACACTATCCTTATTGGAGGTGGTATGGCATATACTTTCCTTAAAGCACAAGGTCACAATATTGGTGGATCATTAGTAGAGGATGATTTAATTGATACAGCTAAGCAAATTTTAACTGATGCAGAATCAAAAGGAGTTAAATTTATGTTGCCAACAGACAATTTAGCTGCTGATAAATTTGCTGATGATGCTGATATTCAAGTTGTAGGTGTTGAGATACCTGAAGGAAGAATGGCTTTAGATGTAGGTCCTGAGACTGTAAAAGCATATTCTGCTGAAATCGAAAGCGCTAAAACTATTGTTTGGAACGGACCTATGGGATGTTTTGAAATGCCAAATTTCTCAAAAGGTACTTTTGGAGTATGTGAGGCTGTTGCTGCATCAGATGCAATTTCTATAATTGGTGGTGGAGATTCTGTTTCTGCGGTTAATAAAAGTGGATTGGCTGATAAAATGAGTCATATTTCTACAGGAGGTGGTGCTTCTCTTGAATATCTTGAGGGAAAAGTATTACCCGGAGTAAAAGCTGTTACTGAGTAATATAAGCTTAAATATATTTTTAAAACCCGCAAGATTTTCTTGCGGGTTTTTTGTTTTAGGTAATATTGTATTTGTTTTCTTTATTGAGTTGTTTAATCCGTTATCTTTGCGTGAAATTTTATTGACTATAGTATGTTGTTTTTATATAATACAGGAATATTCTTATATAATATCGCCATTCGTATATTCTCTCTTTTTAATGAAAAAGGGCGTTTATTACTGCAAGGAAGAAGTGATACGATGGAAGCTATTAAGCATTTAAAGATGCCGCAAAAAACTATCTGGGTACATTGTGCATCCTTAGGTGAATTTGAGCAAGGTAGACCTGTAATTGAAGCAATAAAAGATAAAGATCCTAATCGTAAAATTGTATTAACATTTTTTTCTCCTTCAGGATTTGAAGTTCGTAAGGACTATGAGTTGGCTGATTATGTCTTTTATTTGTCGTCTGACAGAAAGATGAATGTGCGAAAATTTGTAGATGCTATAAATCCGGAAGTTAGTATTTTTGTTAAGTATGAGTTTTGGTATCATTATCTCCAGTATTTAAACAACAAAAAAATAAAGACTTATATTGTTTCAGCTATTTTCAGACCTGAGCATGCCTTTTTTAAATGGTATGGTGGATTATATCGTAAAATGCTGACATATTTTACAACCTTATTTATACAAGATGATGAATCGGCCCGATTGTTAGATGGTGTGGGAGTTAAAAATTATAAAGTTTCCGGGGATACAAGGTTTGATCGTGTTTGGGAGATTGCTCAATCTTCTAAACAATATCCTGAGCTAGAAGCTTTTTCTGAAGGATATAAAGTTTTGGTAGGTGGGAGTTCGTGGCCTGCCGGAGAAAAGTTGATTTCAGAGTACCTAAAGGAGAATAAAGAAATTAAGTTATTACTTGCTCCTCATGAGATTCATGAAGAACATTTAAAACAAATTGAAGAATTATTACCTGTTAAGTCAGCTCGATATACTAATTTGGATGGAGTTGATTTAAAAGCATTACGAGTTTTAATAATTGATACCATGGGGATGCTATCATCTATGTATCGCTACGGTGATGTTGCCTATATAGGCGGTGGTTTTGGTAGTGGCATTCATAATACCATAGAAGCTTCTACATTTGGATTGCCGGTTGTTTTTGGTCCAAATTATAAGAAATATAAAGAGGCTTGTGATTTAATAAATATTAATGGAGGATTTACAATAAGTAATCAATTGGATTTTAATATAGTAATGGATCGTTTTTTTAATGATAAAAATCATCTAGAAGAATCATCTATGGCAGCTAATAAATATGTGGAAAAGATGAGGGGTGCTACGGAGTTGATTATGAGTGAACTATTAGGTTAATAGTAAAGGCTACTATCTTTTATTGTTAATTACTTGTTGATTAGTATTCCAAATTTAAAACCAATTATTCCAAATATAGGAAGTTGGTGTGAGAATGTGTAATATCATAGAAAATATTGTTATATAATCAGGGATTTGATCTTTCCAATCCATGGACGTGAAAAAAAATAAATTGTTGATAAAAAAATCTTTTTTGGACAACTTTTATTTTTTTTTAAAACCTTAATGTGCAGAAATTCAGCGGTATGGGATTTTGAAATGGACAACTTTTCTGTTTGTTCATAAGTATTTCTTGCCAGAAAAGGTTCTCTTTTCTAATTTTACATTCATAGAAAATTAAGCACAAAAAAAATATAACCTCTAGGTAATAAGGAATTTAAAATTTTATAAGACAATGGCAGTTTCACAAATCGAGCAAAATGTTGAGAAGTTGAAAAAGATTTACACAAATGAAGAGGCATATATTGCCGCATTGAAATATTTTAATGGAGATGAGCTTGCGGCTCGTGTCTGGGTAAATAAATATGCACTGAAGGATTCAGATGGTAATATCTACGAATTGAATCCGGATGATATGCATAGAAGGTTGGCAAAGGAGATTGCTCGAATTGAGAATAAGTATTCAAATCCAATGTCGGAAGATGAATTGTATGAGCTTTTTAAGGAATTTAAATACATAGTTCCTCAGGGAGGACCAATGGCTGGAATTGGTAATCAGTTCCAAATTGCATCTCTATCAAATTGCTTTGTGATTGGTAATGATGGAGCATCAGATTCTTATGGGGGAATTATGAAAATTGACCAGGAGCAAGTTCAATTAATGAAACGTCGAGGTGGAGTAGGTCATGATCTTTCGCATATTCGTCCTAAAGGTTCACCGGTTAAGAATTCAGCATTAACATCTACGGGTATTGTTCCTTTCATGGAGCGATATTCAAATTCAACCAGAGAGGTTGCTCAGGATGGAAGAAGAGGCGCTTTAATGTTGAGTGTATCAGTAAAACATCCGGATTCGGAATCGTTTATTGATGCAAAACTTGAGCAAGGTAAAATAACAGGAGCTAATGTGTCTGTTAAGATTGATGATGATTTTATGCAGTCAGTTGTAGATAATGTACCATATCTTCAGCAATATCCGATTAAGTCGACTAAACCTCAGTATACCAAAGAAATAAATGCAAATCAACTTTGGGATAAGATCGTTCATAATGCATGGAAATCAGCAGAGCCAGGAATACTATTTTGGGATACTATTATAAGAGAATCAGTGCCTGATTCATATGCAGATCTTGGATATGAAACTGTTTCAACAAATCCATGTGGAGAAATTCCATTGTGTCCATATGATAGTTGTCGATTAATCGCAGTTAATTTGTATTCATACGTAGAAAATCCATTTACAGATAAAGCTAAATTTAACTTCGATAAGTTTAAGAAGCATGTTGGTTACGCTCAGCGTATTATGGATGACATTATTGATTTGGAGCTTGAGAAAATTGACGGAATTATCAATAAAATAGATTTAGATCCAGAGACTGATGAAGTAAAGTTGGTAGAGAAAAACTTATGGTTGAATATTCGTAAGAAAGCCGAAGAAGGACGTAGAACAGGTGTTGGTATAACAGCAGAAGGTGATATGTTAGCAGCTTTAAATTTACGTTATGGAAGTGAGAATGCAGTAGATTTTTCTATCGAAGTACATAAAAATTTAGCATTAGCTGCATATCGTTCTTCGGTTGATATGGCTGTTGAAAGAGAAGCATTTCCAATATTTGATTATAAGAAAGAAGTTGATAATCCATTTATCAATAGATTATTTGAAGCAGATCCAACATTGGCTGCTGATATGAAGAAGAATGGCCGTAGAAATATTGCGCTTTTAACAATAGCACCTACGGGAACAACTAGCTTAATGACACAGACATCTTCTGGTATAGAGCCTGTATTTATGCCTGTTTATAAGAGAAGACGTAAGGTAAATCCAAATGATCCTGAAACTCGTGTTGATTTTGTTGATGAGGTAGGAGATAGTTGGGAAGAATATACTGTATTTCATCATAAGTTTGTTACATGGATGGAAGCAACAGGGCATTCAACAACAAAAAAATATACGCAAGAAGAATTAAATAAATTAATTGAAGCTTCTCCATATAATAAAGCAACATCTAATGATGTGGATTGGTTAAGCAAGGTTAGAATGCAAGGTGGAGTTCAAAAATGGGTAGATCACTCAATTAGTGTTACTATTAATCTTCCTTCTACAGCAACAAAAGAATTAGTTGGAGAATTGTATGTAGAAGCCTGGAAAAGTGGATGTAAAGGAGTTACAGTTTATAGAGATGGCTCTAGAGCAGGGGTTCTTTTGGCTGATGATGACAAGAAAGATGAAGAAGAAACAAAAGCTAACTTTTCTAAAAAGAGACCTGATGTACTAACTGCAGATGTAGTTAGATTTCAGAATAATAAAGAAAAATGGATTGCATTTGTTGGTTTAATGGATGGTCGTCCATACGAAATATTTACAGGATTAGCTGATGATGAGGATGGAATTTTGATACCAAAATCTGTTCAGTCAGGAGCTATAATTAAGAATAGAGATGCAGATGGTGTTTCAAGATATGATTTTCAATATCAAAATAAGCGAGGATATAAAACAACAATCGAGGGCTTAAGTCATAAGTTTGATAAAGAATTCTGGAATTATGCTAAATTGATTTCAGGAGTATTGCGACATGGAATGCCTATTGCAGATGCTATTGATTTAGTTTCTGGTCTTCAATTGGATAGTGAATCAATTAATACCTGGAAAAATGGAGTTGAAAGAGCACTTAAAAAGTATATTCCAAATGGAACAAAAGCTAAAAAAGGTGCTTGTGAATCATGTGGTTCTGAGAATCTTACTTATCAGGAGGGGTGTTTGATTTGTCCTGACTGTGGATCTTCAAAATGTGGATAAAGTTTTGCCTATATAACTTTTTTACTTCAAAGCGAGTGAGCCAATGGTTTACTCGCTTTTTTTATGTCTTGTCATTTGCTTCTTTCTATTATCTTTGCAAAAAAAAATATAATAATGACAGATAGAAAAGTCAGGGTGAGATTTGCCCCAAGTCCTACAGGACCATTGCATATAGGAGGAGTTAGAACTGCTCTATTTAATTATTTGTTTGCTAAAAAGCATGGTGGTGATTTTATTCTACGAATTGAGGATACTGATCAAACTCGTTTTGTTAAAGGAGCAGAAGGATATATCAATGAGTCGTTAGGATGGCTAGGTTTGAAAGTTGATGAAGGTGTTGCTCAAGGCGGAGAATATGGACCATATAAGCAATCAGAAAGAAAAGATATTTATATACAATATGCTGAGAAATTAATTTCCGATGGTTGGGCTTATTATGCATTTGATACCCCGGAAGAACTGAATGCATTGAGAGAGAAAGCTGAGGCAGACAAAACTAAGTTTTCATATGATATGAATACTCGATTGTCCTTACGTAATTCACTGTCGTTATCATCTGATGAAGTTGCGAAGTTAAAAGATGAAGGTGTTCCTTATGTTGTAAGGTTTAAGATGCCGGAAGGAGTTGAGATTTCTGCTGTAGATATGATCAGAGGAGAGGTGAGGTTTAATTCAGCTATTCTTGATGATAAGGTTATTTTTAAGTCGGATGGTTTACCGACTTATCATTTGGCCAATGTTGTTGATGATTATTTAATGAAAATCACACATGTTATTAGAGGTGAAGAGTGGTTGCCGTCGATGCCTCTGCATATCATGTTGTATAGAGCATTAGGGTGGGAAAATGTTCGTCCTGAATTTGCTCATTTGCCATTGATATTAAAACCAACAGGTAAAGGAAAATTAAGCAAGAGGGATGGAGATAAGGCTGGCTTTCCGGTTTTTCCTTTAGAATGGAAATCTCCGGAAGGAGAAGTCGCTTCAGGTTATAGAGAATCTGGATATGTTTCAGAGGCAGTTGTAAATTTGTTGGCTCTTTTAGGGTGGAACCCGGGAACGGAGCAGGAAATATTTTCTATGGATGAATTAATTGATGCTTTTTCAATTGAACGCGTAAATAAATCTGGTGCGCGATTTGATCCGGAAAAAGCAAAGTGGTTTAATCATCAATATTTAGTAAATACGCATGATGAAATATTAGCTGATTTATTTAAGAAAGAATTAGATGCTAAAGGAATTCAGGCTAAAGATGAATTACTCGTTAGTGTAATAGGGCTAGTAAAAGAGCGTGTTACTTTTGTTTCTGATTTATGGGAGCAATCATCATTCTTTTTTGTTTCACCAGAAGAGTATGATCCTAAGGTTGTGAAAAAACGTTGGAAAGGTGATGTGCCTGTTTTTATGAGTGATCTAATCTCTGTGTTAGGAGAGGTTGATACTTGGAATGCTGATAGTATTAAGGAAGCTATCTCAGCTCAAATAGAGGCGAAAGGTCTTGGGTTTGGATTAGTTATGAATGCTTTTAGGTTGGCATTAGTAGGTGGAGGATTTGGACCTGATTTAATGATTATTGCTGAATTGTTGGGTAAAGAAGAAGTGATTTTAAGAGTTAATAAAGCTGTAGAAGTTTTGAAATAAGGTAAAATATAGATTATAAAAAAAAGGTGATTTCGATTGAAATCACCTTTTTTTATATATAAATGTATTTGAAACTTTACTATGAGTTGTAGCCCCATTTTAAATAAATAGAACCCCATGTAAATCCAGCTCCAAAAGCTGCTAATACAATGTTATCTCCTTTTTTAAGTTGTTTTTCCCATTCCCACAAACATAATGGAATTGTAGCAGATGTAGTGTTTCCATATTTTTCAATGTTAATCATTACCTGCTCTTTGTTAATGCCCATTCTACGAGCAGTAGCATCAATAATTCTAAGGTTTGCTTGGTGAGGAACCAGCCATTTAACGTCTTCTGATTTTAGGTTGTTCTTATCCATGATTTCAACAGCCACATCAGCCATGTTTGAAACTGCGTGTTTGAAAACAGCTTGACCTTCCTGGTAAACAGTATGTTCTTTAGCATCAATTGATTCATGAGATGCTGGTTTAACGGAACCTCCTGCTTTCATAAGCAAG
This sequence comes from uncultured Saccharicrinis sp., assembly GCA_963665705.1. Lineage (GTDB taxonomy): Bacteria > Bacteroidota > Bacteroidia > Bacteroidales > Marinilabiliaceae > Saccharicrinis. Next base: position 4,641,195 of record OY762448.1, on the reverse strand, counting down.
TGATGTCTACCTATTCCGTTAGTTTTTAAAATTGTATCCTGAATACCAACTTCTTCCTCCTCAGTTGGTTCAAGCATAATTGCAGTTGCTGCATCGCCAAATAATACACAAGTTGTTCTGTCTGTGTAGTCAGTTATTGAAGACATTTTTTCAGCACTTACAACAATTACTTTTTTGTGACTCCCTGATTGAACGTATTTCGTTGCTGTGTCAAGACCAAATAAAAATCCTGAGCAAGCAGCGTTCATATCAAAACTTTGAATATTACTTATTCCAACTTTGTCGCAAATAATAGCAGATGTTCCTGGGAATACATGGTCAGGAGTAACAGTGGTGCAAATTAATAAGTCAACCTCCTCTGGTTTAGTTCCGGTTTTTTTCAACAATTCTTTAACGGCTTCTGCCCCCATGTCAGATGCACCTTTGCCTTCACCTTTCAGGATGTGTCTTTCTTTGATTCCTACTCGGGTCATGATCCATTCGTCAGAGGTGTCAACCATTGTGCTTAGCTCCTCGTTTGTTAAGATATAATCCGGTAAATAGGCTCCTACACCAGTGATTACTGCGTTAATCTTTTTCATGTTAAAATAATTGCTCGACTGTATATGTGGCAGTCAAAAGTTAGAAATAGCTATATCTTTCCTAGTATCAAGAATATTGTTATTCTTAATGTGAAAAATAAAACTACTATCATTCTGAAGATTCAGGCATTACCCTTTTCGATTTAGAAATGCCCTAATGCAAAATTTGCCTTGCAAGGCAAGGCAAATTTAAAAAGTACTTTTAAAAATAAAAAGTTATGCTGTAATTTCTTTCTCAACAGCTAGTTTCCCTCTGTAATAACCACACTCACCACAAACAGTATGTAATTTAACAGATGAACCACAATTAGAGCAAACTCCTAATGCTGGAGCTACAGCTTTGTAATGGGTCCTTCTCTTGTCTCTTCTTGTTTTAGAAATCTTTCTTTTAGGATGTGCCATTTTATAACAACTTTACTTACTTATTACTATTATCTTTTAATTTTTTTAAAGCTTCCCACCTAGGGTCTATAGCTTCTTCTGAATTTTTATCTTGATCGTGGTGTTCGGATGAAAACTCTTCGAGTTTGCTAATCATTTCCGGATCACAAGCGTCTGGATCTTCATGGACAGATCTTAGCGGCATGCTTACCACGATATACTCATATATTAATTGCGCAATATTTAACTCATTGTCTTCATGTGGAAGGATGATGATCTCATCGCTGGGTTCATCGTATACAATTCCAAATTTAACGTATAGAGTTCCTTCGTATGAAACAGGTAAAGTAATTTTACCAAGACAATTATCACAAACCGCTTCCACATTTCCAGCGATCTCAAAATCTAACTGAAGCATCTGCGATCTTTTATTCAATATCACATTAGCCTCAAACTCTCCTTTTTCAATTATTGAATTTTCAATAGCTTCAAAAAAAGATGGGTCTAATTTATAGTGAAAATGATGCTTGCCTTCTTTTAAACCCTTAAAGGCTATGCTGTAATCTTTTAGCTTATCCATCTCACTTCAAATAAAAACTTTGCAAAAGTATAAAAATAAATAGTAGAAGAGAAGAAAAAAATGAAAATAATTTATGTAATATAAATATTAAAAAATGAAGTTCTCGTATGTGTCAGTTCTTTAGTTGTTTAGGGTTGTTTTAATATGATTCTAAATGTGGTATTTTTATTGGGTTCTGAATCCTTTACAAATATTTTTCCTTTATGGTAATCTTCAATTATTCTTTTAGTAAGAGATAATCCTAATCCCCAACCTCTTTCCTTTGTGGTAAAGCCCGGTTCAAAAACGGTTTTTAAATTGTTTCTGGAAATTCCTTTCCCATTATCGGATATGTCAATTGCAATTGTATTTGTTAAAGTTTTAGAGGAAATTATTATACATCCATCTCCCTTGATGGCATCGATTGCATTTTTAATTAAGTTTTCAAATACCCATTCAATTAAAGTTTGATTTGCATTTATATGAGTTTTTTCATCTATACTAATTGAAAACTTTACTTTGTTTGAAGATCGTGTTTTTAAATAATTAATACTATTTGTAGCCAGTTCATTAAGGTTTATTTTTTTTAAGATTGGCTTTGATCCGATTTTGGAGAAACGATCTGCAATATTCTGCAATCTAACTACATCTTTTTTTATTTCATTTATGGCTTCTGATTGAGGTTCTTTTAAGCCTAAAAAATCAACCCATCCCATTAAAGATGTGATTGGGGTGCCCAATTGGTGAGCTGTTTCTTTTGACATGCCTACCCAAACCTGTTCTTGCTCTGCTTTTCGAGAACTACTAAAGGCCAGGTATGCAATAAAAACAAAAATGGAAACAATGATTAACTGGATTATTGGAAACCATGTTAACCTTATTAGTAATGTGGATGTTTGATAATATAAGTACTGTATTTCTCCATCCCCTAAATTGATTTTAATAAATTTCCCTCCATTCTTTAATTCCTTTAGTTTTTTATTTAGAAAAACGTCTTGGTTTTTCGAAGGGATTTTTATGTTTCTATAGTGTTGAATTACATCATTTGCATCAGCGAGAATAACAGGAACGGTAGTGTTGTTTTTGAGAACTTCAAGAGTTAAGCTTATGCTATTGTCATTGTCTCCGGGCTCTACTAGTTGACGTGTGGCTTCAGCCCAGAGTTCCACTTTTTTAAGCTCTTCATTTTTTAATTCGTCAACAAGAGATTTTGTATAAATTGATGATATGGTAGCGATTAAAACGGTTCCTAAAAAGATAATTAATTTGTATCTTTTTTTGTGGGTGTAATGCTGCATTCGATGATAAATTAATTGGCTTCGACTAATACAACGCACGGGATGAAGGATTTATTGTTTTCTGTAAATTGTTAATTTCAACAAGTTGTTTGATAAAATTATTAAGAACAATATTTTATGATCATTCTTGTAATTTCATCTTTATGGGCTGGTTTTGTAATAAAGTCGTCCATTCCAGCTTTAAATGCAAGCTGTCTTTGAGTATCATCATTGTTTGCTGTCATGGCTATGATTGGGCAGCTTTCATCGTAACACTTAAGTTCTTTTGTGGCATCAAAGCCATCTAATTCAGGCATTAATAGATCCATGAATATAATATGATATTTATTCGACTTAAATTTTAGAATTGCTTCCTTCCCATTATTCGCTAAATCAATATCATAACCCACTTTTTTAAATAAATTCTGAGCTACTTTCTGATTGAACAGGTTGTCTTCTGCAACCAGTATTTTGATATTGCTTGGAACAACTCTACCAAAAGTGTTAATTGGATTTTTTACAGATTTAAAATGTTTTAATAATAGGTTTTGAAGAGTGGACAGGCTCACCGGTTTTCTTAAGTACGCATCGGCTCCTAATTTCTTGCCTAAATTGTTATTCATTAATTCATAATCTGAGCTTTGTAGTAGAATAAGGAATTTTTTGTACAGGTTATAGCTATATAACTGTTGTAAAAAGTCTATCCCGTTAAAATCGGGTCTCTGATCAATTATTATTAATTGAATATTGTTTCTATTTCTTAGCATTTGTATGGTTTCCTGAGAAGGAGCCATTGTTTTATATGTGATGCCCAGAGCCATAATATTTTTAATAATATTCTGAACATACATTGCATCATCAGTAATAATTAACGCATGGATCTGAGAATATGATAAGATATATGAATAATCTAAATTTTTAATTTTTTGTTTGTTGTTGTATGGTATTGTAAAGGTAAATTCGGCACCTGGATATTCTGGATTTGTAGAAATTGAAGAAGGACTGTCTGCCCAAATTTCTCCTCCCATAAGCTTAACGAGGTTTTTCGAAATAGATGTTCCTAGTCCTGTTCCACCAAATTTTCGAGTAGTGCTTTCATCTTCCTGTGAGAAAGAATTAAATATGATTTTTAATTTTTCTTTTTGTATACCAATTCCTGTATCTGAAATTTTAAATTTTAAAGCATAAGTGCCATTTAGTGTTTTAGATTCTGAAATATGTAGATGGACTTTACCTGCAAGTGTAAATTTTATGGCATTGCCAATTAAGTTATTGAGTATTTGTCTAAATCTTAAAGGATCTGTTGTAAAATGATCTGGAAGTTCAATGTCGGTACTCCAACTTAGTTGAATAGAACGTTCTTTTGATAAATTAATAAAATCATTTAATGATTGCTTGATTTCTTTTTCCAAATTTACAGGAATAGATTCAATTTCGAGTTTTCCTGCTTCAATTTTAGAAAAATCTAAAATGTCGTTAATTAATGCAAGTAATGTATCTGCTGAACGCTTAACAACAGTAAGCATATCTTTGTCTGTGTTTTGAATAGTAGTAGACGTTAGTATCATATCAGTCATTCCAATAATAGCATTTAAAGGAGTACGTAATTCATGACTTATATTTGCGATAAATCTGGTTTGAGCAGAATGATTGGCTTCTTGTACTGTAGGATTTAATTCTAATGGTGTGATCTCAACATATTGAAGTATATAATATTTGTTATTTTGATTATAAAATGGGATTCTTTCTTTCAGTACAACTTGTTTATTATGGGTTGCTTCATTAAATATATATTTTTTGGTTGATTGTGAAATGGTAGATTTTGTTAGGGTTCTTTTCTTCTCAAATAAAACTTTTTCATTGGCTTCCTGATCAATAAGCAGATCTTCATTTTCGCATTCAAATAATTTCAAAGCGGAGCGATTTACCAGCCTGATTTTATTTTTCGAGTCAACAAGCACGATTCCGACGGGTGTGTAATAAAGAATTTTTCTTAACGAATCTTCTGATTGTGATAATCTTTCCTGACTAATTTTGCTTTTTGATAAGTATTGGTAAAAAACGTAGGCTATCATTAATATAATGAAAAAACTAATGACGGCTACGATTAAAGAGTTTCTAATAATTGAATCAGTAATTGGTTTGATGGGCATTGAGAAGGCCATTGTAATGTTTTGCTTATCACTGAGTTTGATTTGTTTAAATACGCTCAGGGATTTAGTAGCTGTATGGTTTATATTTATTTGATGTATAGCAAATAAATTGGTGGAATCACTGTGGAAATTAATATCAGAAATAGGTGTATCTGATATTTTGTTGTTGGTTGAAAATATTATTTTAAAGTTATTATCTGTGATCCATTGAAATTGATGACCTTCCAGATTAAAGCCTTTGAATATTTTATCGTAAAATCTTTTTAAGTCGAACTCATATACGATATATCCATAGATGTGGGTATTATTGTAAAGTGGTTGATCAATAACAAAGGTGTTTGTTTTAGCTACTATGCTAATGTTTCTTTTGAAATCTTCTTTCCTTTTTCCTTTGTTAAATTTCGAAATCAGTGAACGATTGGCACCTTTGGACAGGCTGTAAGAATTTCCTTTTACATCGTAAACAGTTACCTTTTTTAATAATGTAGAGTATCTGTTATAAATGAGTTGAATTCTAGCCTTTGTAATTTGAGATCCAAGATTTAATTCAAAAAGTTTTCCTAAATCTTTCTCTTGGAATAATAGTGTTGAATTAGATTCAATTTCGGTAATGAAATTTTTACTTTCCTTTTCGCATGAATTAATTTGTTTTGCTAAAATAGTTTTTTGAGTACCGATTTGCCATTGATAGGTATCTCGAAAATAATAAATATTGCATGCAATTAAAAAGGCAATGCAAGAGATTACAATGGCAAATGGTTTTTTCATAACTATGATAGACACGCAAAAAAGATCAAAAAGTTTTATCTGTATTTTTCCTGTTTTGTTTCAAATATGCTTAAATAGCTTTGGTACCTTTGCAATGCTATTTCTTCGTTTTCTACAGCTTTTTTTACAGCACATCCGGGTTCATGTAGGTGTGTGCAATTGCTATATTGACAATCGTGCGAATATTTAAAAATTTCTTTGAAGTAATGATAAAGCTCATCGCGGTTAATGTCAATTAGTCCATAGCCTCTAATTCCTGGAGTGTCAATAATGTAGCCTCCAAAATTTAAAGTGTGCATTTGAGCAAAGGTTGTAGTGTGTTTACCGCTTTGGTGGATATCTGATATTTCAGCTACTTTTAAGTTTAAACCTGGCTGTATTCTATTAATTAAAGTTGATTTTCCAACTCCTGAGTGTCCGGATATAACACTAACTCTGTCTTTTAGTAAATCCACAATAACACTTAAGTCATCATACATTTTTGCCGATATTGTGTAAGTTTCGTAGCCGATATTTTCATAAATGGCTCTCATTTTATCCAGATTTGCAATGTGTTTAGCATCGTACCTGTCTATTTTATTGAAAATGATTTTAACAGGAATATTGTAGGCCTCGGCAGATGCTAGGAATCTATCAATAAAAATATTTGTAGTTATTGGGTAGTTTACTGTAACAAGTAATAAAGCCTGATCAATATTTGAGGCAATAATATGAGTTTGTTTCGATAGTTTTGAAGCCTTTCTTATGATGTAATTTTTTCTTTCTTTAATTTCTGAAATCACACCCATATTGTCAGTCTCATCTAATGTAAAAGTAACGTTATCGCCAACAGCAATAGGATTTGTGCTTTTAATATCATTTAGTCTTAACTTACCTTTAATAGTACAATTAATTTCTTCTCCTTCTAGAGTTCTTACTATATACCTACTACCTGTTGATCTAAATACGATACCTGTTTTCAATGTGTTGCTTTTTAATGATGTAAAAGTGTTTTTTTTAAAATGTAAAAATGATAAAAATAACTGATAGTTATTGGTGTATGGACTTAAAAGTTTGTAAAATGTATTGATAATTATAAAAATACTCATTAACTTTGACCGAACGGTCAGTCAAAAAATATTTAAAATGTCCCCACGAACAGAAAAGCAGTTGATGAAACTTAAAGCAGAAAAAAGAGAGGTAATTATGCGGGCTGCAATGACTTTGTTTTCAGAACAGGGTTTTCAATCGTCTTCCATTTCAAAAATTGCTAAAGAAGCTGGTGTTTCAAAAGGGTTAATTTACACTTATTTTGATAGTAAAGAAGATTTGCTTAGGTCTGTGATTATCGGAACGATTGAGGAGATGTTTGGTATTGCACAAGATAGTTTAGGAGTTAATCCTGATGATGCGTCGTTTGAAAAAATGATTTGTGATTATTTTGGGTGGGTGTTAGATAATAGATCATTTTTACAAATTTATTTTGGGATTCTTTTGCAGCCTAGTGTAATGAAATTATTTGAAAAGGAAATTTTGGAAAAAGCTTATCCTTTATTTGAAAATATGTCTGCTTACTTTAAAAATAAGGGGTACGAAGATCCGTATTCTGAAGTTCGTTTTCTAGTATCAGTTTTAGATGGTGTTTATATGAATTATATTATTGATTTTGAAAATTATCCTTTGGATAAGGTGAAAGAACGAATTTTGAAAATGTATCTAATATAGTACAAAAAATGCTTCATTATGAAAAGATGTATTGTTACTGAAATACTTATAGTAGGTTTGGTTTTCTTTTTGCCCAATATCTTGTATTCACAAATGTCTGCAAGAGAGGTTATTGATCAAGCCAATGAATTATTGAGAGGAAAAACCAGTTTCTCGGAAATGGAAATGAAGGTTAAGCGCTCAAAATGGGAAAGAACATTGAAATTTAGGGCGTGGTCAAAAGGAACGGATTATTCTTTAATATTGATAACCTATCCGGCAAAGGAGAATGGTCAGGTTTTTTTGAAGCGACAAAGAGAAATGTGGAATTATATTCCAAATATAGATAAGATGATCAAAATACCTCCAAGTATGATGATGCAATCATGGATGGGGTCAGATATGACCAATGATGATTTAGTAAAAGGAGCGTCAATTGTTGAAGACTATTCACATAAAATAATTAAAGAAGATAATATTGATGGCTATGATTGCTATGTTATTGAATTAATTCCAAATGAAGATGCTGTTGTTGTTTGGGGGAAGATTATTTCATGGGTTACTAAAAAGGGATTTATGACATTGAGAAATGAATATTATGATGAAGATGAATTTTTGATTAATACTGAAACTCTTTCTAAAATTAAGCAAGTGGGGGATAGATTGATGCCTACTTATTTTGAAATTATTCCTGAAGAAAAGAAAAATCAAAAAACAACGATGGAGTTCACGAATGTGAAATTTGATATGCCTATTGATGATAGTTTTTTTTCGATGCAAAATATGAAAAGTATTAAATAGGATTCTTTAAGTAAATATTGAAAAACTAATTATAGAGTATATGAAATGAACATGCAAATTTGATAATCCAAATTCACACACAAGAGGATGATTAAATTTATTTGTGAGTTCCATATGGCCGATGAAAATAAATTATAATCATATGAAGTTAATTGTTATTGCATGGCGAAATTTATGGCGAAACAAAAGAAGAACTATCATTACTGTTTCGTCTATATTTTTTGGAGTGATCTTGTGTTCTCTTATGGGATCTATGCAGCAAGGTTCGTACAATAGCATGATTGAGAATGTAGTTAATTTTTATTCAGGGTACATTCAAATTCATAATGAGGATTATTGGGAAGATAAAAATATAAATAATTCGTTTGTAAAGAATGACTCATTGGAAAAAGTTATTTCAAAAATGGATCAAGTAGCGTATATTTTACCTCGGCTCGAAAGTTTTGCATTAGTGTCCAGTGGTGAATTAACAAAAGGGGCTATGGTTATGGGTATTGATCCCCTAAAGGAAAATCATTTAACTTCAATTGGGGATAGAATTATTAAAGGAAAGTACCTAAGCGAAAATGATGATGGAGTTTTACTTGGTTTTAAACTGGCTGAAAAATTAAAAATTTTGGTAGGAGACACTGTTGTACTTTTAGGGCAAGGCTATCATGGAATTACTGCAGCAGGAAAATATCCTGTAAGGGGATTGTTTAAGTCATCAAATCCAAATTTGAATAGGCGATTAATTTATTTTGAGATTAATAATGCTCAACAATTTTATGGAGCAGATAAAATATTGACATCATATGTATTGATGGTGAAAAATAATAAGGTAGCAAGAGAATTATTACCAATATTAAAAAAGCAAGTTAAAAGTCCACATAGTGTCAAAAGTTGGGAGGAAATGTTTCCTGTACTCCTTCAGCAAATAGAAAGTGATAAGTCATCTGCATTGGTTATGAAAGCAGTTTTATATATCGTAATTATGTTTGGGATATTTGGAACCGTGATGATGATGATTTCTGAAAGAAAGAGAGAGTTTGGTGTAATGATGGCTGTAGGAATGCAAAAATATAAGTTGGCAATTACTGTATTAATAGAAACTTTATTTATGGGATTACTAGGCGTGGTAATGGGGTTTCTTGGAAGTATGCCGGTGGTGGGATACTTTTTTTACCATCCAATCCCGCTCACAGGAAAAGTTGCAGAATGGATGAGTGATTTAGGTTTTGAACCATTTATGTTTTTTGCATGGGATGCTGAGGTGTTTGTCAATCAGATGCTGGTTGTGTTTTTTATTACCCTATTTATTTCTGTTTTTCCATTTATTCGTATTGTTAAAATGAGTGGGATTAATGCACTTAAAGGTTAACTCAAAATGATTATTAAAATAGCATGGAGAAATATTTGGCGTAATCCGGTTAGAAGCTGGATTGTTATTGGTGCCTTAATTGTTGGAATGTATGCTGGTGTTTTTACTACAACTTTTATGTACGGATGGATGATGCAACGTTTAAAGGCAGGTATTGAAACAGAAACTTCACATATACAAATTCATAAACCAGGATTTCGGTTGGCTGAAGATGTAAATCTTTTTTTCGATGAACATCAATGGATAGAAAATATAGAAAAACTACCTGATGTTGAGTATGCTTCAGGGAGGTTAGTTGTTTCAGCAATGGCTGCATCTGTAGAAAAGGCTACAGGTATACAAATTATAGGAGTGGATCCTATAAAAGATTCAATGGTTGTTGATGTTTCAAAAAAAATAGTTGATGGGAAGTGGTTTGAGGGAATTAAGAGAAATCCCGTAGTGATAGGTCAGAAACTGGCTGATGAATTAAAGTTAAAGCTTCGTTCAAAGATTATTCTAAGATTTCAAAATAGTAAAGGTGAATTTACTGGTGGGGCTTTTCGTGTCGCAGGTATTTTTAAAACAAATAACAACATGTATGATGCAGGTAATTTGTTTGTGAAGAAAGATGAACTGTCTGGATTAGTAGATCTACCTAGAGGTAAAATTCATGAGGTGGTTGTTAGGTGTTCTGATCCTACAATTGTTGATGATGTTAAAAGTCAGATTGTTGATTTGGAAAATCATTTACAGGTTGAATCATGGAGAGAGATTTCCCCAGAATTGGGTTATCTTACTGAAACAATGAATGCATATATGTATGTTTTTGTTGTGATTATATTATTGGCTCTGGGTTTTGGAATAGTCAATACTATGTTGATGGTAGTTGTTGAGCGAGTTCATGAATTAGGGATGCTGATGGCTGTAGGGATGAGTCGAAAACAAATATTTATTATGATTGTATTCGAAACATTGTTTCTGTCTCTTTTTGGTGGTTTTGTAGGCATTGTATTTGGAATCCTAACAACTCAATTTACTTCTCAGTCTGGGATTGACCTATCAATGTGGGCTGAGGGCTTATCAGAAATGGGGTATGCAAGTGTAATTTATCCCCAATATAATCTACAAATGCTCATTGGTGTTACTGTTTTGGTTTTATTAACCGGATTAATTTCATCTTTTTACCCTGCTTGGAAAGCGTTAATGCTCAATCCATCGCAGGCACTTCAATCAATGTAAAATATAAATATTGTTGTTATGGCAATTATAGAAATTAAAGATTTAGAGAAAGTTTATAATCCTAAAAATATTCCTGTTAAGGCATTAAATGGTATTGATTTAAGTTTTGAGAAAGGCGAATTTACTGCACTTGTAGCACCTTCTGGTGCCGGAAAAACAACATTTTTAAATTTATTAGGGGGATTAGATGCTCCAACAAAAGGAAGTGTTGAAATTAATGGAACAAGAATTGATAATCTTTCTGCTTCAGATAAAACAAAATTCAGATTGATGAACATTGGTTTTGTGTTTCAGGCCTATAATTTAATTCCGGTATTAACTGCAGCTGAAAATATAGAGTTTATTATGGAGCTACAGGGGATATCTAAGAAAGAGCGATCAAAGCGAAGTATGGAACTCCTGGAAGCTGTAGGAATTCCTGAAAAAGCAAAAATAAGACCTATGCAATTAAGTGGAGGACAACAACAAAGAGTTGCTGTTGCAAGGGCCTTGGCATCCAAGCCTAAATTTGTTTTAGCAGATGAACCAACAGCAAACTTAGACTCTAAATCAACTGAAAATTTATTAGATATAATGTTACAGTTAAATAAAAAAGAAAATATTACATTTATTTTTGCAACCCATGATGCCCGGGTAGTAAAAAAAGCCCGACGAGTAATCACATTTGAAGACGGTAAAGTAATAAAAGATGAAAGTTTTGATTAAAAGGTGCATTGTTTTAGTTTTAGGGATAATATCTTTTTTTATGAATGGTTATTCTCAAGAAGATTTAACTTTTTCGGGCTATGTTTCCCTGATGCCATCTGCTACATATGATAATCAATCAAAAGAAACATTATTTGATAATCTAATTCATAATAGGATTAATTTAGATTATAAATTCAATGAAAAATTTAATTCTAAAATAAGTTTTAGAAACAGAATGTTTTGGGGAGAAACTATTCGGTCTATACCTACTTTTAAATATATTATTTCTAATGATGCTGGCTGGGTAGATATGAGTTTTAACTGGGAATCCAGAAGTAATTATCTTTTAAATACAAATGTAGATAGGTTATGGCTGCAGTATGTGAATGGGAAACTTCAGATGAAATTTGGACGACAGAGAGTTAATTGGAGCAAAACAATGATTTGGAATCCAAATGATATTTTTAATTCGTATTCCTATTTTGATTTTGATTATGCTGAGCGTCCGGGAATGGATGGTATAAGGATGCAATATTATACAGGAGTTTCATCAAGTTTTGAAACAGTAATTAAACTAGATAGCAATAATGATTTAACTGCAGCAGCTTTATTTGCGACTTCTATTAATGGTTACGATATTCAATTTTTAGCAGGTGAAATAGCGCAAGAAGATTGGGTTATTGGTGGAGGTTGGAGTGGTAGTTTGTATAATGCTGGGGTTTATGGCGAAGTATCATATTTGATGAATATGAATAACTTTAATAATGAGGTATTATTAGCTTCCATTGGCGCAAATTATATGTTTAAAAATTCACTGTTTTTAACCGGGGAATATTTGTATTCAGGAAATTTAGATCAATATAATGGCGATCCTAATACTTTATTTTATGCGCAATCATCGGTTAAAAATTTAAGTGTAGCTAAAAATTCCTATATCATGTCGCTATCATATCCTGTAAATCCATTATTAAATATTTCTGTTGCGTATATGGGTTTTAGTTTTCCTATGTTTAAAAATTATTATGTAGGACCAACCATTGAATATTCTGTTGCAGATAATATTAACTTATCATTGGTTTCTCATTATTTTTCATTTAAAAATGATATGAACATGATAATTACTTATCTTAGGTTAAAATGGAATTTCTAGCATTTATTTTTTATTTAATAAAACAAAGAAATTGTACCTTACAAAAGATTGATAATTGGGGTGTGACATATGAAATGTAGGGATGTCACGCATTTGTCACGATAAAATTATGGACACAATAATTAGAAATGCTTAATATTGTTATAGTTAATCAATATATAAGTTTTTTTATGGTGGTTCTAAAAATAGTAGTTAGAGTAATATTTTTTATTACGCTTATTTTTTTAGGAGCGTATTTTGTTGAATTCATTATTTCGTCATGTTATAAATTTATGTTAACTCAGTACTCGTTACCTAAAGTAGAATTTGACATTACGTTATTGTCTTTCTTTATTAGTGCTCTTTTCCTAACGTTTATATCTCTTATTTCAAATTATTGGAATGTATCAAAGTTTGTAAAAGCATAGTTTGTAAATCAAAATTTTTAAGTGTATAAAATCTCATTTCATTGTTCAAATACGAACAGAGGAATGAGATTTTTATCCTTATTTAAGATAAGTATTCTTCATGTTTCCGGAAGTGTTCGATATCGTACTCTATTTTTCAGAAGTGGACACTTTTATTTTTGTGTGTATTTGTTAATGTGTTGATATAGAGATTTGTGTGGTTTTTGGAATGGCGCTTGTTATTAAGGTGTCGTGTTGTAAAATATTATTAACCTTAAATTCTATACAAGTGAGAAAAAGTGTAATAAAGGTAAATTCTCTGCACAAATCCTATGCTACAGGAGCCAATTCACTTCATGTATTAAAAGGAATTAATGTAGATATAACTGAGGGAGAGATGGTTTCTATCATGGGATCCTCAGGTTCCGGAAAATCTACGTTACTCAATATTCTTGGGATTCTTGATAATTATGATCGGGGAGAATATTATTTAAATGATATTCTTATTCGTCAGATGAATGAAAAAAAAGCAGCTCAATTCCGGAATCAGTATATCGGTTTTATTTTTCAGTCATTTAACCTGATTTCTTTCAAAAATGCAGTAGAAAATGTAGCGTTACCATTGTATTATCAAAAGGTAAATCGAAAAAAGCGTAATGCAATAGCATTAGAGTACTTAGATAGGTTAGGATTGAAAGATTGGGCACACCATATGCCTAATGAACTTTCGGGTGGCCAAAAACAACGGATTGCCATCGCTCGGGCATTAATTTCTAAACCCAAAATTATTTTTGCTGATGAACCAACCGGTGCATTAGATACGCAAACCTCTTACGAAGTGATGGATATTCTTAAGGAGGTGAATAAGAGTGGGATAACGGTGGTTATTGTTACGCATGAGCATGATATCGCAGAACGAACCCATAGAGTTATTCATCTTAAAGATGGATTGATTGAAAAAGAACATCACTATAATAAATTTAGCTATGCTTGATTTAAGTAATTGGCAGGAAATTATAAGCACTATGAAAAAGAACAAATTGCGTTCTTTTTTAACAGGGTTTAGTGTGTTCTGGGGAATATTTATTTTAGTTATTCTTCTAGGTGCAGGTAAAGGTCTGGAGCGAGGTGTGATGCATAATTTTAGTGATGCACGAAATGCTATATATTTATGGGGTGGGCAGACAACGATTGCTTATAAAGGATTAAATATAGGGCGAGAAATACAACTTAGAAATAGTGATTTGGAACTGATTAATACAAAATTTCCAGAGATTGAAAATTTGTCGGGAAGACAAGGTCTGTGGAATTCTTTGGTAAATTATAAAAGCGAATATGGTAATTTCCAAGTGTTGGCAGTGCAGAAAGGATATCAAAATGTTGAAGCAATAAAAATAGTAGAAGGACGATTGCTTAATAATCTGGATATTGAAAAATCCAGAAAAGTTGCAGTTATTGGAACAAGAGCTAAAGATCAATTATGTAAAGATGAAAATCCTGTAGGATCATATATGAAGATAAGGGGGGTTCCATTTAAAATTATTGGAGTTTTTGATGATGTTCACCCTGGAGAAACTGAACGGTTTTATATTCCTCTTACTGTAGCTCAAAAGGTTTTTGGTAAAAAAGACCGGGTTAGTAATATAGCCTTTACTACGGGTGAAAGTTCGCTGATTGAAAGTGAAAAAATATATGAAGGAGTAAGATCTGCTTTAGCAAAAAAATATCATTTTGATGTTGATGATAATAGGGCATTAGGGGGGTATAATGTTCTGGAAAATTACCAGAAAAATAAAGCCATATTTACAGGGATAAGCGTTTTTGTTGGAATCATTGGAATCTTTACAATTATTGCAGGAATTGTAGGAGTTAGTAATATCATGATTATTGTAGTTAAAGAACGTACCAAAGAAATTGGTATTCGTAAAGCAATAGGAGCTTCTCCAGGATCGGTTGTTAGTTTAATATTACAGGAAGCAATTATAATTACTGCGGTATCTGGATTCTTTGGATTATTAGTGGGTGTAGGATTGTTAGAGTTAATTTCAAATGGACTGCCGGCTTCTGATTTTTTCAGAAATCCGGGTGTTGATTTTAATGTAGCTATAGGCGCAGCTAGTTTAATTGTATTGGCAGGTGCTTTGGCTGGATATATTCCTGCAAGAAGAGCTGCAAGTATTAAACCCATAGTTGCTTTACGCGACGAATAAAAGAATTTATCATGTTTGATTTAGATAAATGGCAAGAGATATTTTACACCTTAAAAAAGAATAAGTTAAGAACTATTATGACTGGCTTTGGTGTTTTCTGGGGAATTTTCATGCTCATGATAATGATGGGAGCAGGAAAAGGTTTAGAAAATGGGGTGTATGCTAATATGGGTGATTTTGCAACCAATAGTATGTTTATTTGGACGCGTCCAACGTCAAAACCATATAAAGGATTTCCCCGAAATAGAAGATTTTATTTTAACTATGAGGACAAACAAGCCATGCATGATAATATTAAAGGTATTGATATTATTGCTCCGAGAATACAAGGCGGGGGCCATAATGAATCTTTAACCGTTAGTCGTGGATTAGAGGAAGGTGCTTATGAAGTTTCAGGTATTGTTCCAGACGAAAATAAAATTGATCCGGTTACCATAAAATATGGTCGTTATATTAATGAAATGGATCTTGAGAACACCAGAAAGGTAGCTATCATTGGAAAAACAGTATATGATGACTTGTTTGATAAAGATGAGGATCCTTTAAATAAATATATTAAAATAGGAGAATTGTATTTTCAAGTGATAGGAGCTTATGAATCAAAGCATTCTGGTCGTTGGGGTGAGCAACATAACTCCATGGTTTTTATCCCCTTCTCAACCTGTCAGGTTGTGTATAACTACAATAACATTGTAGGTTACTTTTCAATTACAGGTAAACCCGAGTATGACATCATGAAAATAGAGAAAGACGTTAAAAAGTTTTTAGCTAAACGTCATGATATTCATCCTGAAGATGACGGTGCTTTTGGATCAAATAATGTTGGAGAAGAATTTAAAAAGATGAGTGGGCTTTTCCTTGGCATTAATGCCTTAGTTTGGTTTGTTGGTATTGGAACATTATTGGCGGGTATTATTGGAATTAGTAATATAATGCTCATCATAATAAAAGAACGAACTCAGGAGATTGGTATTAAAAGGGCTATCGGGGCATCTCCTTTAAACATAGTTTCTGCGGTTATCACCGAATCAGTTTTTTTAACCGGAGTAGCAGGTTTTATAGGGATGTTTATTGGAATTTTAATAGTGGAACTAGTTAGTCAGGCTTTGGGGTCGAATGCCGCAGAGAGTTCTGGTTTTCTTAATCCTCAAGTCAATTTTTATGTTGCATTATCTTCTTTGGGAATTTTAATACTCTCGGGTGTTTTTGCTGGAATTATTCCTTCAAAAAGAGCCGTATCCATTAAACCTATAGAAGCTATTAGAACAGAAGTATAAATAAGTAAATATTAAGATATAAAAGTCATGAAACGAGTTAGAAACATAATTTTCATTGTATTATTCTCCGTTATTTTTGTAGGTGGATTTTATTACCTGTATGATAAATCAAAAGAAAAAGAAGTAGTTTTTGACACAGAGTCTCCCGAATATAAGGATATTATTAAAAAAACTGTAGCTACAGGTTCTGTGGTTCCTCGTAAAGAAATTGAGATTAAACCACAAGAGTCTGGAATTATTACAGAATTATATGTTGAACCTGGAGATAATTTAAAGAAAGGGGATGTAATCGCTAAAATTCAGATCATCCCGGAAATGGTTCAGGTAAATAGTGCTGAGAGTCAGCTTAATAAAGCTAAAATAGCTTTTAAAAATGCAGAAAATGAGTATAACAGAGAAAAAGAATTGTTTGAAACAGGTGTTATTGCAAAATCTGTATTTGAGGATGAGCAAATGAGCTATGAAAATGCGAAAGTAGATCTTCAAACTGCTGATAATAATTTACAACTAATTAAAGAGGGAGTAACTAAAAGTATGGGTAACCAAACCAATACGATTATTCGAGCTACCATTGAAGGAATGGTGTTAGATGTGCCTGTTGAGGTTGGTAATTCTGTTATTAAAAGTAATACGTTTAATGATGGTACTACAGTTGCTATACTTGCAGATATGGGTGAAATGATTTTTGAAGGAAAAGTGGATGAAACTGAAGTAGGTAAAATTAAAGAAGGAATGGATTTAGTATTAACTATTGGCGCTATAGAAAATGAAAAATTTAATGCTAAGTTAGAATATATTTCTCCTAAAGGAGTGGAAGAAAATGGAGCTATTCAATTTGAAATTAAAGCAGATGTTAACTTAAAAGAAGGTCAGTTTATCAGAGCTGGATATAGTGCTAATGCCGACATTGTTTTAGATAAAAGAGATAGTGTTTTAGCAATAAATGAAAAATTACTTCAGTTTAGTAACGACACAGCATTTATAGAGGTTGAAATTGCAGAGCAAATATTTGAAAAGAAAGAAATTGAAACAGGACTATCGGATGGAATTCAGATTGAAGTTAAGCAAGGTTTGAGTAAAGATGACAAGATTAAAGTACCACAATCGTAATTATATTAATATAATAAGGAAATTGTAATTAATAATAATATTCAAATGTTAGGAAAAAATATTTCAATTATACTTAGTCTTTTATTTATAAGTTTAATTGGTGCAAAAGCCCAAGAATCATGGAGTCTTGAAAAATGTATCAATCATGCATTCGAAAATAATATTACTATAAAAAGACAGGAGTTAAGTGTTGATGTTCAAAAAAATGAATTGAAGCAAAACAAACTCAATAGGCTTCCCGATTTAAATGCCAGTTCAAATTATGGATTTAACTTTGGCGAAACAGCAGTAAGAGATGGTAATGAATATGTTTTTACAGCAGACCCTATTCATAGTTTGTCTCTTAGTGTAGGAGGTTCAATGCCTGTTTTTGCTGGATTTTCACAGCGGAATACTATAAAAAAGAGTGAAAAAGAATTGTTGTCTTTACAAGCTGAAACTGAACGTATTCGAAACGATATATCTTTACAAATTACGAGTTATTATTTACAGGTTTTGTTTGATAAAGAATTGCTGAATGTGTCAAAAGAACAATATGAAGTAAGTAAATTACAAGTAGAAAGAACAAAAAAACTTGTTGATGCAGGGAGTCAGGCAATGGGGAGTTATCTTGAAATAAAATCGCAAGCAGCAAAAGAAGCATTAAATGTTACCCAGCAAGAAAATAGTCTGGCGTTGTCTCTGTTGAATTTGGCTCAATTATTAGATTTAGAAGATGTATCAAATTTTGATGTTATCTATCCTGAAATTCCAGCTATAGAAAAAGTAAATTTAGAAGATCCTAAAAGTGTTTTTAATACTGCTATTGGAATTATGCCACAAATTAAGGCTTATCAATATGCGCTTGAAAGTAAAGAGTTAGATGTTGAGATAGCAAAAAGTGGTTATTTACCAAGTGTTGATTTAAACTATAGTTTTACTTCAAATGGTAATTGGTATTTAAATGATAAATATGATTACAACGAGTCATTCTCTGATCAATTTTCAGATAATAAAAATACGTATTTAGGAGCAACATTAAGTATTCCTATTTTCAATAAGTTGCAAACGCGCAATAGTGTTAAAACTGCTAGAGTTGGAGTATTGGATGCACAATATTCATTATCGCAACAAAAGTTAGATTTGCGAAAAGAAATTCAACAGGCTTATGCTGATGCTTTAGCTGCGTATAATAATTATTTATCTAGTAATGAGGCGGTAGAGTCTTATAAAGAGTCGTTTAGATATACAGAACAGAAGTTTAATGTAGGATTAGTGAATTCTGTAGAATACAATGTTGCAAAGACGGATTTTATAACAGCTCAGTCTGATTTGTTACAGGCAAAATATGCTTATATACTACGAACTAAAATTCTTGATTTTTACAAAGGTATACCGATAGCTTTATAAAGGTTTGATAAAAAGTAAAAAGGCCTCTTTTCTGTCATTTAAAAAGAGGCCTTTCTTGTAAAAACAATTATTTAAATAGTAAAGTGTTCAAATTATTTTTTCCATTTGATACTGCAACCAATTGCTTTTGTTGAATTAACTGCTATTTCTTTTTTTTCTACAATGCTTGCAATCGCATTTTCAACAAACTTATCTTTTACTGCTTTGTTATCCTGATAATTATCGTCAATAGCTCCAATGTATTTTACAACAAGTTTTGAATCTTCTTTTTGTAAGAGAAAAACATGCGGTGTTTTAGTTGCGCCATATGTTTTAGCAATTTCTTGAGTTTCATCAAATAAATACGGGAAAGTAAAGCCTTTTTCTGCTGCACGTTCTTTCATTTTTTCAAACGAATCCGAGGGGTAAGCTATTGGATCATTGGGGTTAATAGCGATTACGGGAAACCCTTTTCTTTTAAAGTTTTTATCCAGAGCAATTATTCTGTCTTCATATGCGACTGCATAGGGACAATGATTACATGTAAAAATTACAATAAATCCTTTTGCTGATTTATAATCCTTCAATGAAACATAGGATTCATCAATGTTCTTTAATTTAAAGTCAATTGCTACATCACCAGGAGAATATTGACCCCATGATGAAATACCAATAAATATCAATACGAATAATAAAAATGATTTTTTCATATACTTAAGTGTTTTTGGTGTTGATTTTAAATTGAATAGTTTATTATAGAATTATAATGTTATAGTTTTTCTTCAATGGACTCTAATAATTTTTCATAAGAAACTTGCCCCTCGAAAAAGCTGCGTTTATCTTTCTTATAGATTATTGTAGCAGGTATAGCTCCTGACCATTCCTTATTAATATCATTAATCCAATAATTACTATTTGGATCGTTTAGTAATATTACTTCTTCATCAATTACATTATCTCTTATAAAAGGTAAAAGTTTGCTTTCTTTATATTTAGGAAAATCAAGACTTACAAAAGTGAATTTTACAGGTTTTTGGCGCATATCCTGAGCTACGGTCATAAAGTGAGGTAACTCTTCAATACACGGTTTGCACCAGGTAGCCCAAAAGTTAATAACGTAAACAGTGTCTGTTTGCTTTGATAAGTATGGTTTAAAATGCTCGTAATTAACCTCTTTTACGCTTTGTGCTTTTGCAGCATAAGTAAATACAAAAATTAAAATAGTTAGTATTAATCTTATATTCATTGGTTTATATTTCTTTTTAGTTGTAGTAAAAATCTTAGTTTTTACGAATGTATTATGGGATAGTAACATTCTTGTTTGTAGTTGGTTCATTAATTATGTTTTGACGTCAATTATAATTCCTATAAATATAAAAGGAATTCTACTAAATGATACAGTAACAAAGATTCAATTGTTGCAAAAAATACAATGGGAAATCTTTTTACTCTTATAAATTAGTATTTAGTGCTAAACTTCTACTTAATTGGGTTAAGAATTGTGTATTATTCTGTTTTATTGATTTCTACATTGAAGTATTCGTTTCAGCTTCGTGTCTTTCCTAAATACCTTTATCATATAAATATGAATGATGTTTTTATTAAATCTTAATGAGATGGTACTTTTAGTTTATATGTTGTTTAGGATTCTATTGTCAGATAATTCAATGAGTTTAAAGATGAAAGAATTAAATGCCTCTTCTTTGTTTGTTTCGGAATGGGTATGTGTTATGGATGTTAAAGGTGTTGCATTACATGAACGATGGGTGAAAGTCAATGATTCGCTTAGTGTTAGAGAGCGCAAAGGGATTATGATTGTGGATGGATCTATTGATGATGTGATTACGTTTTTGAGTAATCCTAAGACTGTTAAGAATTGGATGAAGGGTGTTAAAGAGGTTCGGTTAATAGTAAGAAATGATGAGGAATTATTATACCTTGTTATTAACCTTCCTTGGCCTTTTTCTGATAGAGATTTGGTAGCAAAATATTCTGTTACAAGAACAGGGCCTGATAATTGTACGATTAGAATGAGAAGTGATCATTACAATAGGGTGGAATCTTCAAAAACAGTTCGAATAAAAAATTATAATGCTTCTTGGATAGTAACAAAGGTTGGAAATGGGAAAGTAAAAATTGAATTTCAAGTTTTTTCTGCTGAACCTCCGTTATTCCCTCAATGGGTGCAAGAACCTGTACTAAAGAATGTTTTCTATCAAAATTTATTGCGTTTAAAGGCGCAATTAAAAAAGGATTCATAAGAAATTGATTGCGACAATGATCAAACGAGTTATTTATGAAAGAGGTTTTGATTATTTGGTGATAGGATTATTTAGAATACTGACGAATATAATTATATGTAAGTCTGTCTATGTGCTTTAAGATTGGCTATACTTCATTAGAAAAAATGATATTATTATGAAAAGGAAATTTGCTATAGTGACTGGTGGAACAAGTGGTTTGGGCAAAGCTTATGCACAATATCTAGCAAAAAATGGATGGAATTTACTAATTACCGGACGAAGGGAAATGATACTTCTTGATATAAAGAAAGAGTTGGAGCAAAAATATAATATTGACGTACAGGTTAGTATTGCTGATTTTAATAATGAAGTTCAGTTTGGTGAATTACTATTCAGGATAAATAGTTATCAGCATATTGATCTTTTAATTAATAATGCTGGTTTTGGTAGTAGGGATGGTTTTTTTGATGAGGATTATCAAAACCAAAGCAAAATGCTGAATGTTCTTGTTTCTGCTGCAACACGTATTGTGCATGAAGTAGTACCAAAGATGCTGAGAGATAATAGTGGCGCAATTATTAATGTTGCTTCATTGTCGGCCTTTATACCTACACCTTTAAATTATTTCTATTGTTCATCAAAGGCTTTTATTGTTTCATTTACAGAGTGTTTGAATGTTGATTTGTTACACTCTAATATTGAGGTTCAGGCATTATGTCCAGGTTTTATACATACTGAATTTCATTCAAAAATGGGTGTAAAGAATGAGCAAAATAGTTTGAGAGAGAAATTATTATGGATGACACCGGAATCTGTTGTTAGAAGTAGCTTCAAGTCTTTGAGTAAGAATTCTGTGATTTGTATTCCTGGAGTTGTAAATAGGATCGTATATAAATTGATGAAATTTATTCCGCGGTCGTTGAGTTATAAAATATTAGATAATCAAACACCAGAACATCATCATCCCGAATATTGTGCTGCGTAGAGTTGTTTGTGATTAAAATATATAGAGATGAGTACTAATGATAGATATGCCATAATAACTGGCGCTGGGAGGGGGCTTGGTAAAGCCATGGCTATAGAACTAGCACGTAGAAATAAGAATTTAATTCTTTTGGCTATGGCTGGAGAGGGGCTTAGGGAGTTTAGTTCTTATCTGATAAATAAATATGGAATTAAGGCGGAGTTTCTGGAAGTTGATTTTCTTCACTCGGAGTCATTATCAAGGGTGTCAAATTTTATTAAGTATCTAAATATTGATATTCTTGTAAATAATGCAGGGATTGGTGGTTCTACGTATTTCGACCAAACGGATATTACACGAATTGATTCAATTATTCAAGTTAATATCCGAATGTTAGTGCTTCTTTCCAGGTTGTTGATTTCAAAATTTAAGAAGGAAACATCCTCCTATATTTTAAATGTGGCAAGTATGGCATCATGTTGTCCAATTGCTTACAAAACAGTTTATCCTGCATCCAAGGCTTTTGTATATTCTTTTTCAAAGAGTTTAACTGAAGAATTAAAATGTTTTGGTGTTCATGTTTGTGTATAATTACCAGGACCTATAAAAACGAATAAAGAAGTTAGTACCCGTATTGAAAAACAAGGGTGGTGGGTTAAAGCCGGATTGCAAACTCCAGAAAAACTAGCTAAAATTGGTATTGATGCTTTATTAAGCAGTAAGTCTGTAGTAGTACCCGGTTTCATCACAAAAATAAATTGGTTGTTGCTTAAATTATTGCCTAATTCAATTTGTATTCCAATGGTTTCAAATGCAGTAAAAAATGAAATAAAAGAGGTTGTTCCGGTGGTTTATGTATAAATAATTGATAATAATGTATGATAAAGCAAGAGTCACCGAATCATTCGTTTTCAGATGAATGATTCAGTGATTTGTAGTTTATAATATATGTTGATGGTGATGAGAGATATTCATTTCAGGATTATTTTTCAAGCAGAAAATATCATTTGATACTGCCATAGTGAAATGAAGAATAAATACGGTTATGAAAGTGCCTGTATAAATGGCTACAATACAGAATGCAATTCCTAAAGGAATAGCACCTAAAGTTTCAAATTTTCCTTTAGGAATATGAGCAATTACATAAAGTAAAGTGTTGATCCCAATTGCAACTAGTATTCCATATATTTCAAGGCTTGTAAAAAGTAGTAATCCTCTAAATAATGATTCGTAAGCCAATATATAAAGAAACCAACTTAAGAGATTCATAATATATAAATTAATACTCCAATCATGAGTTCTAATTATTGGATACAACCTTTGGTGACTAGTCTTTTTTGATAGAGAGTAGTTAAAGAACACAATTAAAGGTATTACAACTACTAGAGCAATAATCATTTTATTAAGAGAGTATTGTATTGTGTGGTAAAAATTTCCTTCATTACCGATAAATTGCACTATAATAAAGGGTAATGCTCCAAGTAGAAATGCTCCTAAAAACCGGCTATAGATAATTTTTTTTATTTTGTCATGATCAACAGGTCTGTTTAAAATAAAAAAGGACAGAACAAAAATAATAGCGAATGAAGCTGCTATATAAAAAACAAAATACGATGAAGATAAAGGTGCCATGACTTTTAAATTTAAAGGTTATGTGTCTTTCTGAATAGCTCAATATTTCGGTGGAGCTTATTAAAAAATCGATTTCTTTCTTTTTCTCCAACCGAACTGATTAAATTAGATTTAGACATGATTGTTTTGTGAAAACTGGAAACTTCATCACAAAACTCCTTGTTGTCAGAACACAAGAGTCCGAGTACGTTATACGTGAAGTAGGTGTAGCATTTATTGCCAATAGATATCAGTATAGTATTGTCGTTAATTATAATTTCATTTTCATATAAAATATATGAACCTTCAATTCCTTTAGGCGAAGAATCATGTATGAAACGGAATCCAAGTTCAGCTTCCTTTTGATTATGGATAAGCCATTTTTCTATTTTGTCAAGTAAAATTTCAATATCTTCTTTTGAATCAAAATATCCAGAAATCCAATAATATTCAATCTGACGCATTAAGATTCTAAAAGTATCTTCATTCCAAATTTCCGTAGTTGGAATTTTTAAAGAAAGAGATGTGATTAAACTACACCTTTTCTTTACATCTTCATTAATTGCTCTGGCGCTATATTTTTTATTAATTAAGTTTTGTGAGTAAAAAAGGGTTTTTTCCCAAAAAAAGAGTTTGAAAGATACGATCTCCGGAAATTGTAAATACTGAAAAATAGGTGGATCCTTTGCTGAATAGATTATTTGTTTTTCAGGAGCAAGGCTAACTTTTTGAATGTTGCTAAGAATAAAATCCAACCAGGATATGCTATTGAATTTACCTGGTTCAACATGAAAAGCTTTAAAAACCAGTGAATTGTTATTTGTTTGAAAAAGCTCATGAAGAGGGATGTCGAAATGTTTACTTAGTTTAAAAGCTTCGTCAAGGTATAGTTTTTTCTCCCCTCGAAGTCTTCTGTATGCGCTGTCATATGAAATTCCTAACGTTTCAGATACTTCGTGAACCAATGAAAGGTTTGAGTTTAATTTTTTCTTAACCTGTTCAAAAAATGAGGTTTGTATTTCTGAAAAATCAACCATAAATTAAAGTTACGGCAATATAATTTGTTTTTCAATGGTTAATCACCTAAGAAATTATGTTTATTAATATTATTTACAGTGAAGGTATGTTGTGTGGTTATGATTAATGATATTTTACAAATAGAATTCCCTCTATTTAATAAGTACAATTATTTATGGCATTGAATCATTCTGGATTAAAAAACACTATTTTTGTTTCATGACAGACATAAATATTCAAACATACTATCAGCAATATGAAAGTCTTCCAATAATAGATGTTCGTTCACCTGGTGAATTTGAAAAAGGACATATACCTGGAGCACATAGTATTCCTTTGTTTAATGATGAAGAGAGAGCTCATATAGGAACTGTTTATAAGCAACAAAGTAAAGAAAACGCCATAGAGTTGGGATATAAGTATGTAGAGCCAAAACTACAATGGTATGTTGACGAAGCATTAAAGGTAGCTCCTGATAAACAAGTTGTAGTTCATTGTTGGAGAGGTGGAATGCGTAGTCATTCTTTTGCAAAGCATTTGGAAGATAATGGATTTACAAGTGTCATTGTCATTGATAAAGGGTATAAGAGTTTTAGAAATTATGTTCTAAGTTCATTTGATGTGGATGTTTTACTTAGAGTTATAGGTGGTTATACGGGGAGTGGGAAAACATACATACTTAAATGTTTGGAGAAGACTGGATGTCAGGTTATAGATTTGGAATCATTAGCAAATCATAAAGGATCAGCATTTGGTTCTATTGGAGAAGATGATCAGCCAACAGTTGAACAATTTGAAAATCTTTTATTTGATGAATGGAGAAAACTTGATTTTAGCAAGCCTGTCTATATTGAAGATGAGAGTCATAATATAGGAGGCGTAAAGTTACCCATGAATTTATACACGAAAATTCGTGATGGGAAATTGTTTTTTCTGGAAGTACCTAAGGAATTGCGTGCCCAAATATTAGTAAAAGATTATGCCGGATATAGCAATGAGTTGATAAAAAGCGGTATTTTAAAAATTTCAAAACGTTTAGGAGGGTATGTTACAAAGCTGGCAATAGAAGCATTAGAAAAAGATGATTATTTTCAAGTAGCAATGTATACTTTAAATTACTACGATAAAAGTTATATGCGAGGAATGCTCAGGCGCGATAAAGATACTGTCACAAGAATTGAATTGTCAGATTGTGATCCTGAAATTAATGCCGGGTATATTAAAAATATAGTTGAAGAATATTCTGAAAAATAAATATATAGAATGCAAGAAATAAAGTTAACTCAATATAGTCACGGAGCCGGATGTGGATGTAAAATATCACCAAAAGTTTTAGATGCCATGTTAGTGAGTAATGTAAATTCGATAATTGATAACAATTTAATTGTTGGTAATGATAGTAGAGATGATGCAGCAGTTTATGATATGGGTGATGGAACTGCAGTGATTAGTACTACTGATTTTTTTATGCCAATTGTTGATGATCCGTATAAATTTGGTCGTATTGCAGCAGCTAATGCTATTAGCGATGTATATGCAATGGGAGGTAAGCCGTTGATGGCAATCGCAATTTTAGGTTGGCCTATAAATAAATTAGCTCCTGAAATAGCTCAGAAGGTATTAGATGGAGGGCGTGAGGCTTGTAAGGATGCAGGTATATTGTTGGCAGGAGGTCATAGTATTGATAGTCCTGAACCTATTTTTGGATTAGCAGTTACAGGCAAAGTCGAATTAAGTAAATTAAAGCAAAATAATACCGCTACAGAAGGATGTAAACTATATCTTACAAAGCCTTTGGGGGTTGGTGTTTTAACAACTGCTCAAAAGAAAGGAGTTTTAGAAGATGAGCATGAAAACATCGCTTCGGATTCAATGAGTAGGTTAAATATAATAGGTGCAGAAATTGCCGAAATATCAGGTGTAAAAGCCATGACTGATGTTACCGGTTTTGGGCTACTTGGTCATTTATGCGAAATGTGTGAAGGAAGTGGATTGAGCGCTCAAATTAACTATAGGCAAATACCTCGTTTTGAAGTAGTGGAAGATTATATAGCAAAAGATTGCATCCCTGGAGGTACACATAGAAACTGGGATAGTTTTGGTCATAAAATAGAGTTAGATGATGAGGATTTGAAATTATTATTGTGTGATCCACAAACAAGTGGAGGACTATTGATAGCTGTAGAGCCTGATTTTGCTCAAAATGTAGAGCGTTTGCTTAAAGAGAATGATATTGATGCATCGTGCTTTGGCGAATTGGTTCTAAAACAAAATAAACTGGTAGTAGTAAATTAAAGTAATCTAAATATAAAAATTCTTTACATTAATATCTGGAGGTATAGTGTTGTAGATTAAATTCTCTTGTAAGTTTAATTCTTCAATTTGTACATGTTTTAGTAGTTCAAAAGGAAATGATTTTAATTGGTTACTTTTTAAGTAGATGTTTTTAAGCGATTCTGAATGTAGAAGATGTTCGCAGCCATCTGTAATTTCATTTTCTGTAAGGTCGATTAATATAAGAGAAGGACATTGTTTAATTATATCAGGTACATTCTTAAAATTGTTTTGCCCCATGTATAGTTTCTCAAGATGAGTTAATTGAGAAAGTGAATTAGGTAAAGACCTAAGTTGATTTATTCTAATATCAAGAACTTTTAGCTTTGCTAAATTCGCAATTTCCTCAGGGATGTTTTGTAAGTTGTTACCCTGTATATTAAGGTACTCAAGATGTTGAAGTTTGAATATAGCCTGAGGCCATTTTCCATTTAGTCTGGTTTTTTGGATACAAAGATGAGTGATTTGACCTAGATCGTTGATTTGATATCCTTTTAAAAACCAGGTTACTTTCACTAATTGCTTCAGTTTTTTAGAAATTTGATGTTGTAGTTCTTCAATAATTAGAGAATCTTTCATTTGAAGGTTTTTAGGTGATTGATCAAATATAAAAATCTTTAATTTTAGATTTTACAATTACATGCTATTTTTTTAACGTAAATAGTAGGAATTTATAGCTAAAGAGCAAATAAGTGCTCAATTAAAACAATGTTAATATATCTTTATATATACATGTTTATGTGACTCATTGACTAATTGTGTTTGTTTGTCAAATGGAAGACTGATTTTCGATTTTCAATTTCTATATTTGTGCTCCCCCCGTAATTAAAGTTATAGTAAAATAAAATTTTAGTTATGGATCATAAGTGTGAGAAGTTAGAAAAATGTCCATTTTTTAATGAAAAAATGAAAAATATGCCTGCTACAGCAGCTGGGTATAAAAGGAAGTTTTGTTTGGGGGATAATTCTACTTGTGCAAGATATCTTGTTTCTACAAAACTTGGTGGTATAGAAGAATTGCAAGGTCTTTTTCCAAATCAGTTTGATAGAGCAAATGAACTAATTGAGAAGTATGTAGCAGTTAATGGCTAGTACTTTTTATTGAGGGAGAATTTAAGAAATAATCTGCTTTGATTTAATTGCAAAACATTGATTTTAAAAGCGTCACAATATTATATAATGTGGCGCTTTTGCTTTTTTCTGTACCTGTTACATATAATTCTCTTTTTTGTTAAAGAGAATTGAACAGAATTATTGTACGAGGTATTTGCTCATATGATATATGACTAATGTACTTCAAAACATGTTTTTATGCGTGCTCAGCATGAGATTCTCTAACATGGTCACACATTTTTGTAACTTCACTTTTAAACTCATTTAAATCAGTACCTAAACCATTAAGATAGGTACTCCACCCAGATGAGTTTTTAGAATATTGTACAGCTTCTTGAATTTCATCAGCTGTTGCTCCAAACAAAATAGCTAGCTGAGTGTGAAAGAACAAGCAATATTGGCATTTGGTAGCAGCTGAAATTCCAATACCAATAAGTTCTTTATATTTATGAGGAATGTTTTTTTCTTCAACCACAATTTTCCTCATAAGGTACCATTCTGATTCTAAAGTGTCATCAGGTATACTTTTAATAAAAGATGGTACTAATCCAAAAAGAGATTCGATTTCTTGATATACTTCTGATCTTTTCATAACGCAAGTTTTTGATTTGTAAAATATTATCAATTGAAGATCAAGTTACGATAGGAAATGACTTTTGTAAATGATTTATAGCTATAAAAAGGAAAAAAGGATGCAAAAATCCATAAAGCGAATCTAAATGACTATTGTTTTATTTTTAAAATAGACACATTGTAATGTGATTCAAGAAAGAAAACGCCCCATCTTCATTTAAGAAAATGGGGCGTTTTGTATGTAATATATCTTGTAAGTTACAGCTTTATCAGCTTAACCCGTCCAACTTGACCTGTTTTCAGTTTGCATTCAATTCCTTTCAGGTGAAAAGATTGTTCTGTTAAAACGTCTTGTACAACTCCGTGTGTTAAATTTCCAGAACGTTCATCCTGTTTCATTAAAATTGCCACTTTTGTCCCTTTCTTAATGTTCTTTCTTTCTCTTCCGTCCATTATTATTAGCTCTAAATATTTGAATCAAATGTTTGTTTTGAGTTATTCAAAAACTAACTGATTTTGCATATAGCAAAAAAAGCTCCCGATTCTCTAACGAAAATCGGGAGCTTTGGTGAGGTTCCTGGCGGATTCGAACCGCCGTACCTGGTTTTGCAGACCAGTGCCTAAGCCACTCGGCCAAGGAACCTTTTAGATTCGGGATGCGAAGTAAGTAAATTAATCCCTTATACGCAAATATAATCTACAAATAATTTTAAGATAATACTATACTTAAAATGTATTGTCTATTGAATCAATTAATTAGCAAAAACTTAATTTCTACCTTTTTTCGTTTATTAAACTGATAGTGTTTGTGGGCTTTAGTAATTATCAATCTTCTTTAAAAAATTATCTTTCCATTGTTATACTCACAGCTTTCATCTGCCCTCCCATAGGTGGGTTCATTTTCGAAACTTTTACACGAACCCAATCTACGTAATCAAATGTTTTATGAATAGCTGTTAAAATTCGCTCGGTTAAATGTTCAACTAAATGAGAATTAATTTTAACCTCTTTTTTTGCGAGTTCATAAACTGTTACATAGTTCAGTGCATCCTGAATATTATCTGTTTTGCTGGGTTTGTCAACATCAACTTTAATCGTAATATTCACTATAAAACGATTACCTACAACCTGCTCTTCTTTAAAACAACCGTGGTAAGCATAAAATTCCATATTTTCCAGTTCAATAATTCCTTTTTGCATACTTTTATTTAAATTGAAAATGCTAAGTTATGAATATCACAAATTATTAAAGACAAAAGAATAAAGAAAAAGTTTAATTTTTCGATTAAAATTTTAACATATTAACATATAAAAAGTAGTTCTGTATATTCAAAACACTTATTTTTGTAGGTTTCAAATAAACTTTGAAAATAATAGTAATTTTAATAATACTCTTTAGAGTTATTATAAGGTTACATCAATTAATTAGTTTAGATATATAGAGTAAAGATGACAAATGTATTTGTTGTCTTTTGTCTTTTGTCGTATTATCTAATAGTAAAATTAAAATGTACCTATGAGCAAAGACAATCATGAAAATGCGCCTGAAACTGTAAAAACAAATTTTATCCATCAAGAGATTGATAAAGACCTTGCTGAAAATAAAAATGGAGGAGCCGTTTTAACCAGGTTCCCACCTGAACCTAATGGATATCTTCACATAGGGCATGCCAAGTCTATATGTTTAAATTTTAGTTTGGCACAGAAGTATGGAGGAGGGTGTAATCTTCGTTTTGATGATACAAACCCAGTAAAAGAAGATGTTGAATATGTAGATAGTATACAGGAAGATGTAAAATGGCTAGGTTTTAATTGGGAAGGTGATGTAAAATTCGCTTCTGATTATTTTGACCAATTGTATAAGTGGGCTGTTAAGTTGATTAAAAATGGCAAAGCTTATGTAGATGATCAAAGTGCTGAACAAATTGCAGCTCAAAAGGGTACTCCTACTGAACCCGGTACAGAAAGTCCATATAGAAACAGGAGTGTCGAGGAGAATCTAGAATTATTTGAACGAATGAAGAAGGGTGAATTTGCTGCCGGAGAAAAAGTGCTTCGTGCAAAAATAGATATGGCTTCTTCAAACATGCATATGCGCGATCCGTTGATGTATCGTATTATTCATCAATCACATCATCGGACTGGTGATAAATGGTGTATTTACCCTATGTATGATTTTGCCCATGGTCAGGAAGATTTTATAGAAGGAGTAACTCACTCAATATGTACACTTGAATTTGAAGTTCATCGTCCTTTATATAACTGGTTTTTAGATCAGATTTTAGATGGTGAACCAGCACCGGAAAGAAGAACCCGTCAGATTGAATTTGCTCGATTAAATTTGAATTACACCGTAATGAGTAAGCGTAAATTACTTGAATTGGTTCAAAAAGATATTGTAGCTGGTTGGGATGATCCACGAATGCCAACTGTTTCTGGTTTGAGGCGCAGAGGATATACTCCGGAATCTATTCGTCATTTTGCAGATAAGGTTGGTGTGGCCAGGAGAGATGGTGTTATTGATGTTGCCTTGTTAGAGAGTTGTATTCGTGAGGATTTAAATAAAAGAGTATCTCGGGTTAATGCAGTTGTGAATCCTATCAAACTGATTATTACAAATTATCCTGAAGGTCAGGTAGAAAATGTTGAGGTAATCAATAATCCAGAGGATGAATCAAAAGGTTCAAGAGAAATGCCTTTTTCAAGAGAAGTGTTTATTGAAAAAGATGATTTTATGGAAGAACCACCCAAGAAGTTTTTTAGACTTGGGCCAGGTCGTGAAGTACGTTTAAAAGGAGCTTATGCTGTTACATGTACTGATTTTAAGAAAAATGAAGAGACTGGAGAGATTGAGGAAATATATTGTACCTATGATCCCGAAACAAAATCAGGAGCCACGACTGTAACTCGTAAAATTAAAGGTATTTTACATTGGGTTTCGGTTGAGCATGCTGTTGATGCTGAAGTTAGGATGTATGATCGATTATATAATCATGAAGCGCCATCTTCGCAAAAAGAGGCAGATCATTTAGATTTTATCAATCCGGAGTCATTAAAAATTGTACAGGCAAAAGTTGAACCTTCTTTGAAAAATGCGAATCCTTTGGATAAGTTTCAGTTTCAGAGAGTTGGGTATTTTTGTGTAGATAAAGATTCAACTTCAGATAAACTTATTTTTAATAGAACTGTTGCACTAAGAGATAGTTGGTCAAAGAAAAAATAAGTATCTTAAAAATATAATTTAAAAGGGTGCTTGTTTAAGCACCCTTTTTTTGTGATGTAAAATCATATTTATAACTTGAAAGAACGCTTACATTAAAAAATATGTATTTTAGATTAATGTCTTTATTATTATGAATTAGTTTTTGATAACTCCTATATTTTATACTAAAAATATGAACAGTCAAATTGTAAAATCTTATCAAGAAGAAATCGAGTTAAAATACCAGCTCTATAATAGTCTATTTTTGTCGTTGCACCTTGAAGCTGTTGAAAAAGCAGGAAATTTAATCCCTTTGCTGTATAAGGCATCTACACAAGGATTAGAAAATGGAG
Source organism: uncultured Saccharicrinis sp. (assembly GCA_963665705.1). GTDB lineage: Bacteria > Bacteroidota > Bacteroidia > Bacteroidales > Marinilabiliaceae > Saccharicrinis. The sequence goes on along the minus strand of OY762448.1, from coordinate 4,608,813 downwards.
AAGATCCCATTACGATTATCCACAAGTTTTTTGCAAATCATCAGGGAGATTTATCTCCTGATGAACAAAATGATTTTTTATTTAAGGTAATTCAGTATATAGAGCGTCAAATTGTATTAATTGACGCCTTGGAAGATGCCGCTTATTGTAAAATTCATCGAATATCAGGAGAAAATTCATATGCTTCAATTAGTGATAAAGTTAAAAAAGAAGGCTTGATGGAGCAAATGGCTGATGTTATAAAAGAGTTCGGAGTTAGAGTCGTGTTAACTGCTCATCCTACCCAATTTTACCCTTCGCAAGTTCTTGGTATTATTACTGATTTAATGGAAGCCATTAAAGGTGGTGAGGTGGCTAGAATTCGAGATTTGTTAGGTCAATTAGGAAAAACTCCATTTTTTCAAAAGCAAAAACCAACCCCACTAGATGAAGCGAATCGTTTAACTTTTTATTTACGAGATACTTTTTATCCAGCAATTGGGCAAATATTAGATAAAACTGCCGAAGATTATAAAGATGCATTAGAGAAAAATAATGATTTTGTTTCCTTAGGTTTTTGGCCTGGAGGGGATAGGGATGGAAATCCCTTTGTTACCGTGGATACCACACGAGAAGTTGCTGCCCGATTAAGAAATACTGTAACAAATTGCTATTTCAGAGATGTAAAAGAATTAAAGAGGAGAATAACATTTGCCGGAGTTCATGATAAAGTAGTGGAAATAGAGGCAATACTTAAGGCAGAACTTGAAAATGCTACTGGAAAATCAAATGTCAATCTGGAAGAATTTATTAAAAGAATAGAAGAGGTTGAGTCTTTAATTATAAATGAGCATCAGGGGCTGTTTGTAGAGAAAGTACAATCTTTAAAACGAAAGGTAAATAATTTTGGTTTTTATATGGCAAGTATTGATATCCGTCAGGATAGTAGGATAATAGCCAGAGCTTTAAAGGAAGTGGTTAAAGCTTATCCAGATATATTGCCTGAAGGTATTTTTGAAATGAGTGATGCAGAGCAGATTCAATTATTGATGAATGCAAAAGGTGTTGCCGATCCTAATGTATTTGAGGATGAGGTTGTAAAAGATACTGTTGCATCATTTGGTGTAATCAAGGATATTCAGAAAGTAAATGGTCCGCGAGGTGCTCATCGATATATAATTAGTAACTGTAGGGGACCCGTTGATGTAGCAAGAGTTTTAGCCATGTTTAAAATTTGCGGATGGGGGTATGATGAATTAACTGTTGATATAGTTCCTCTGTTTGAAACGATTGATGATTTAAAACTTGCAGGTGAGGCGATGCATACTTTATATGCAAACCCAACCTATCGAAAGCATCTTAAAAAAAGAGGTGACAGGCAAACTGTTATGCTTGGATTTTCAGATGGAACAAAAGATGGAGGTTATTTAATGGCCAACTGGGCTATTTTTTCAGCTAAAGAGGATGTAACTTTAAAGTCCAGAGAGAGTGATGTTGAAGTTGTGTTTTTTGATGGCCGCGGAGGACCACCGGCAAGGGGTGGTGGTAATGCACATCGTTTCTATGCCGCAATGGGAAAGAATATTGAAAGCAGACAGATTCAAATGACTGTTCAAGGGCAAACCATTAGTTCGCATTATGGTATTAAAGAAGCAGCTGCTCATAATTTGGGCTATCTTTTGTCTGCAGGTTTAGCAAATAGAATTTATAATAAACCACAGAATCAAATGGATGCAAGTCAGCATCAGTTTATTGCCGAAATGGCGGATTCGAGTTATAAAAAGTATTTATCATTAAAAGAGCATTCGTTATTTGTTCCATATCTTGAAGAAATCAGTACGTTGAAATATTATGGAAAAGCAAATATTGGTAGTAGACCAAGTAAAAGAGGAGGTGGTGATAAAATTAATTTTGAGGATCTGCGCGCCATACCATTTGTTGGAGCATGGAGTCAATTGAAACAAAATGTTCCTGGGTTTTATGGTTTGGGTTCCGCATTGAAAGAGCAAGAAGAAAACGGAAATTTACAGGCTTGCAAAGATTTGTATAAAGAATCTATTTTCTTTAAAACTTTGCTTGCGAATAGTATGCAGAGTATGAGTAAAACAAGTTTTGAGCTGACTCGTTATCTGGAAAAGCATAAGAAGTTTGGTGAATTTTGGAATATGATTTATGATGAATTTCTTTTAACTAAAGAAATGGTGTTAAAGGTTTCGGAAATGTCTGGTTTATTGGATGATAACCCAAGGAGCCAGTTAAGTATTCAATTAAGGGAACGTATTGTATTACCATTATTGATTATTCAACAGTATGCTCTTATGAAAATTCATGAAGCACAAAGTAATGGGGGGAATATTCCGGTTGAAGTATTTGAGAAAATGGTAATTCGGGCTATGTTTGGGAATATTAATGCAAGTCGTAATTCAGCATAAAAATTTTCAGTCTTCAGTTTTCGGTCATAGAATTGAGAATTGAAGACTGCTTATTTTTTATTGTCCTAATTCATCGTATTTTAAAAAGTCCTGAACTTCAACAAAAGCTTTTTCCATTCTTAACATTTTGTCTATCATGAAATTAAAAATGGAGGGCCATTGTTCTGGAACCAGGTAATCGCCAACCATTTCTTTATATACCCGGCATACTTCCTCTCCATATTCTTTTTCATAAGCAAAGTCCCAAATCAAAGACTCTCCAAATTCATTTTCAAAAATCTTTTTTGTAGCTTCAAGTTTTTCGTAGATAGTTAATCTCCTGGTTTCGTTTTTAATATTTATTTCAAGAGCAACTATTATTTTTTGTCTGCTTACATCAAATCTTAAGTCAACCCCTTTAATGTTGGTTTTTTCACCGATCCAAATTTTAGCTCGACCTCGTTGACCAGGTATTTTTCGAGTTCGATTTCCAAGCTTTCTCCAAAATTCAAGTACTAATTCTTTTTTTTCGTCTTTAGAATACATGTTTTATTCCTTTTTTTTACCAGAAGAATATAGGATGAAAAGTAAATACAAACTTCCTAGTCCAATTAAACTTCCTCCATAAACTTCTGCATTTTTATACGAACCGTGAATCATTCCAAATCCCATAACAATACATATCGCAGCTAAAATGCCAAGTGCCTTCTTCATATGTCTAAAATTTATCGTTATATATTCTTTTATATAAACATTCAATATACTTTTGTTGTATGCCTATTGAAAATTAGGACACTCAGATTTTAGTTTTGTTCAAAAAAAATGCCTGCAATTTATTTTGCAGGCATCAAATTTATGTTTTTCAATTGTCTTTTAAAAATTGTATCTAACACCTAATGTCAAACGATTATTAGCATAATCTTTTGTGTTTATAGGCTTTGATTTGTTTGTTGTGTCGCTACCGTATGATGCAATTGTATGCAATAGCTCCAATCCAACTGTCATTTTACCTGACTTCAAGACTACTCTTGGAGCAAAAGCCATAATCTTTTTTATGTCGGCTCCTCTTGTAAATCCAGTTTCAGTATCTAATACTAGAGATTCTTCTTTTGTTCCAAGATTATTTGTTACACCACCAAATACACCAAACTGAACTTTTTTGCCATTTGTGTGAATATCTGTCCAAACTGAATTGATATATATAGGAAGGTATTCGCCTTCTACAGCAACTCCATTATTAGCTTTTCTGGCAACTCCACCAATCATTACCATGTTGGTCATGCTGCCTCCGTATATACCTTCGGCTTTAACTGTTAGAGCAGGTGTTTTGTATCTTAATGATAAATTAGCTTGCAAACTTGTTGTAGTATTTCCTGTCGTTTCTGGTTTTTGGTTTTTAACTCCAAAAGTAGCCGCTAAAAATAAATCTTTTTTAGCACCGTATTTAAATTGTACATTCATTTCAGGAAAATCAGCTTCTTCTACTTGTTGAGCCCCTCCTTTGTTTGCAAAATCAGCTTGTGATAAAGCAATGAATGATAAGCTTAAATCCTGAGTAGCTTTATATGTATATTTTATTTGAGGAGCTCTTGCTAATGGATGAATAGGAGCGCCTACAACAAAATTTACCATTCCCGGGAAGTTCTCAGGAATAAAAAAAGGATGCCAGGTTTTACCTATCAATAATGTTGAGTTATCCCAATCCAGATTAATAAATGCATGTCTTAATCTTACCACAAAATCACTTGAGTTACCTGATGTTCCTACAAAATCACCTTCAATTTTTGCTGATGTAGTAGCTCCAAAAGCATCTTGTCCTTTAATTTTTAATCCAAATCTTGTGATTCCTGCACCAAAATCATAACTACGCTTGCTTTCTGAGTTATTTGTAGGATATAAGTATACATGGTTTCTTCTTGAAGTTATACTTTCATGGGTGTCCATAATAGCATCAAAACCAACAAAACCGTATGGTGTAAATGTAATTTTTTTTTCTTCTTGGGCTTTTGCCTGTAGTGATAGCAAAACAATTAAGCTAAATAGTATTTTTTTCATTTTAATGATTGATAATTTCTTATTTTAAAAATAAAATCTGTTTTTTTAACAAGTAAAATCTTACTTAAATGAACAATGTGTAAATATTCTGTTTAATTATATTACATTAGTTGTTTAAGGCCTGCAAAGGTATTTAAAATAATATACATGAAGAAAATTTTAAAATTCTTATCTGCGCCATATCTTTTTATTTCCTTATTAATCATTCTTGCTGCTTCAATGGGAATTGCCACATTTGTTGAAAATGATTTTGGAACAAATGCCGCAAAAGCAACGATTTACAATACGTGGTGGTTTGAATTTTTGTTTGTTTTATTAGCAATAAATTTGCTTTTAAATATCTTAAAGCCATATATGTACAAGAAAGGTAAGGTTGCCGTACTGTTATTTCATTTATCTTTTTTGATTATTATAGTTGGGGCTTCCGTTACCCGGTATGTTGGTTATGAGGGAATTATGCATATTCGAGAAAATCAGGAAACTGATGAGTTTTTGTCAGCTTCAACTTATGTTTCTGGTAAAATTGAACAAAATGGTAAAATGCTTCTTTTTGAAAAAGAGGTGTTTATGTCTGATAAAAGTAAAGACTATTTTTCTTTTAATGTTAAAATAGGAGGGCATTCTATAAAATTAAAAAGTGTAGATTATCTAGAAAAAACCAACTTTGTACCTCAAGAAAGTGATACCGGGAATCCATATATAACTTTGCTCATTTCGGGAATGCAAACCGGACGTCAAAATATAGGATTGTTTTTAGGTGAAAAAATAGAAGTAGGTGATTATATTATATCATTTGGTGAAGATTCATTAGCAGATTTTTGTATTTATCCTGATGGCCATCAGTTAAAGTTTAATTCAAAACATAATGTGTTTACTACGGATATGAAAACTCGAGAGAAAGAGGAGTTAAATTTAAGTGTTCCTCAAATTTTTGGTAAAAGAGTTTTGTATAATATGAAAGGACTCACTATTGTTCAAACAAAATTTATTGAAAGTGCTGAACTAATACCAGAGAAAGCTCTGGACAACAATCCGGGAAGCAGTACAGAAACAGTTGTGCTGGAAACTAAAGTTGATGAAGTAAGTAACACAATGTTGTTGTATGGAAATCAAGGTTTGCAAGGAGAATTGAAATCGATTGTAGTCGGAGGATTTAAAATTTCAGCATCTTATGGATCTAAAGTTTTGAATACACCCTTTAAGCTTAGATTAAATGATTTTCAATTGGAACGATATCCAGGTTCAGAGAGTCCCTCCTCCTTTGCAAGTGAAGTTACTTTGCTCGATGAAAAGGAACATAAAAAGGCGGACTTTCGAATTTTTATGAATAATATATTAAGTTATAAAGGATATCGGTTCTATCAATCTTATTATGATAAGGATGAAAAGGGAACTTTTTTATCCGTAAATAAAGATTTTTGGGGAACAACAATTACCTATATGGGCTATCTTTTAATGGCTATATCCATGATGCTTGCATTAATTGCATCAAAAAGTAGGTTTAGTTTTTTAGCCAGACGAATTAATGAAATTCATAAGGTAAAAAAAAGCCTGGTACTGCTTATTGTATTGGTATTTTCTACTTCTTTTTTATATAGTCAGGACTTAAAGGTTGCATCTAAGATCAGTGAACAACAGGCAAGAGAATTTGGAGAACTTTGGGTTCAGGATAATGGAGGGCGAATTAAGCCCATGAATTCTATGAATGGAGAAATACTAAGAAAATTAGTAAAGCATAATACATTTAAGGGTTTATCAGCAGATTACGTAGTGCTTAATATTTTAGTTTATCCCCAATTATGGGACAATGTGCCTTTGATAACTGTAAAGACAGAAAATATTAGAAGAATTGTTGGTAATACGCAAAAAAAAGCCTCTTTCAGTGAGTTTTTTAACGATAACGGAAAGTATAAATTAAGTAAAGATGTTGAGGTTGCATATCGTACACGACCCTCAGAAAGAACTAAGGAACAAAATGATTTAATAAAAATTGACGAGCAGGTTAATGTTTATTACATGGCAAAAACAGGGCGGTTTTTAAAAGTGTTTCCTTTGCCCGAAGATCAAAACTTAAAGTGGTTATTGCCTGGAGAAAACAACTCGTTACTGTCAGAAGAAGAGGGGCTTTTTGTTAAACAAATAGTTAACGAATATTTAAAGTCATTGAAGGAAGGAAATGAAAATGAGACTTCAAGATATTTAGAGGCGATTAAAAAGTACCAGCAAAAATACAGTGCAAATATTTTACCCAGTGTAAATGTCCAGCGTTTGGAGATTTTTTATAATAAGAGTAATTTGTTTTTAATGACTGCACCGATATTATTTGTCATTGGAATTCTTTTACTTTTATTTCAGTTTGTTTACTTGTTTTTGCCGCATAAATCTTCAAAACACGTTAATAAATTAGGCTTGATTTTGACTTTAACAGGTTTTGTTGTCTGTTCAGGAGGATTAGCTTTAAGGTGGTATATTTCAGGTCATGCACCATGGAGTAATAGTTATGAATCTATGTTATATATAGCTTGGTCAATGTTGTTGGCAGGCTTGGTATTTGCAAAAAAATCGCCTATTGTATTATCTGTAGCTGCTATTTTTTCGGGTATTGTTCTTTTGGTTGCACATTTATCATGGATGAATCCAGAGATTACACCTCTTGTACCTGTATTAAAATCATATTGGTTAACTATTCATGTGGCTGTTATTGTTGCGAGTTATGGCTTTTTGGGCTTGGCTGCTTTTTTAGCCTTCTTTAATCTGATTTTGATTGGATTAAGAAAAGCTGGAGGGAAAAATTTGGATTTAACGATTGTTGAATTAAGTTCTATTATAGAAATGGGATTAACCATAGGTTTGTATTTGATGACTATAGGTTCCTTTTTAGGAGGTGTTTGGGCTAATGAATCATGGGGAAGATATTGGGGGTGGGACCCAAAAGAAACATGGTCGTTGATTACAATTATTGTATATGCAGTTATTTTGCACTTGCGTTTCATTCCGTCATTAAAGAGTGTTATTGCATTTAATATTGCTTCATTAATTGGTTTCTTTTCAATACTAATGACATACTTAGGTGTTAATTATTATTTGGCAGGTATGCATTCATATGCTAAAGGTGACCCTGTGCCAATTCCAAGTTTTGTTTACTATTTAATAGTTACTGTTTTAGTGGTTGTTATTTATGCTTCGTATAATACTAAAAAGGTAGAAAGTAAACTTGAATGGTAGTTAGTCGATCAGTTTTCCAAAATTGATAAAAGACTGTTTATTTAGTGTTGATAATTAAAGATATATTTAAGTATATAAGATGCTGAATATTTGTATTTTTGGGTTAAATCAAGTTCAATCAGCGCAACAGATAGGGGATCTAGATTGACAATAGTTTAAACCGGGACTGAGAAATGAATAGAGAGAGTTTGGAAAATGCATCCAGGCTTCATGAATTAGAGGCTGAGGTTAAGCATCTTAAAGGATTGCTTAATAAAGTATCGGCGCCTCAAAGTAATGACCACAATAAGGTTAATGATCAGCTTGATTCCAAGCTTGAAATGTTAACACAAAGAGGGTTAGGTTATGAAGATCTGGTTGTAAATATTCTAAAAGATGTAGGGCAGAGTGTAGGTGTAGATAGAATTTCTATTTATGGTTATGACGGAAATTTAAATGGATATTTAGCAAAATATCAGTGGTGTAATGAAGATTATCAGGAATATCACCCTTCAGATTTAGTTATTCAGGATAATGAAAATCCTTTAATTAAGGCAACTCATGAAAATGCCTTTACAACCTGTTCGTTAAGTAAAGATCTTAATAAATCACTGTCGTTAAAATTTAAAACATTCCAAGTTCAGTCTTTATTAATTTTGTCCTTTAGTAACTCTGAAATTGCTAATGGTTTTATTGTTTATGAGTCTTGTTCTTTTAATAGAGAATGGTATAGTTTTGAAATTCAAGAACAATTATCTACTATTAAAATAATAGCTTCTTATTTAAATGCCTACTGGTATAAACAGAATACAGAAAGAGATTTATATTATAGAGATATTATAAATCAGGCTACGCATATTATTGGAAAAGATACTCAAGCGAAAAGATCCATTTATAAAATATTTGATTTAATAGGAACGGGGCTATATCTAGATAAAGTTTATTTTGTTCCTAAAACAAGTTTTACGAATCATCATGAATTTTATTGGAGTAATAATCCAGAGGATGAGGAAAGTGTATTAACCGGTTTTGATTTAGAAAAGCTTGAAAAGAATCAATTACATGAAGTTGGTCTAGTTTATTCATCCTCAGATTTGGCAAAAGAGTCTATAGAATGTACTACGTCAAATGTAATTTCTGTTAATTCCGTTATTTGGAATAATGAGTTAGGTGGATGGTTAATTTCTGAATTTCAAGAAAGTAATATCATAAACCTTAGTCGATATAAGTCTTTTATAGATTCAATTTCGCAGTTAGTATCAAGTTTGTTTTACGATTTGTATCATGAAAGTGAGTTGAATACAAGATGTTTGTACTTGTTGGAGGCAAATAAAGGATTGACTGTTAAGGAATCATTATTAAATGGAATTTTAAAAAATGCACCATTCGGAATTATTAAATTAATTGACGGATCTGTTAAACTAATAAATGATAAAGTTTGCGAGATTTTTGAATTAACTTCTGAAGAAATAGTAAATAGTCCATTCCAAAAATTAATTGTTGATGAGGAGTTGCAATTTCTGTTGAAGAAGGTAAAGAAAGAAAGCACGGTTCTCAATAAAAATTTCGAAATAAAAGTAGGTTTATATACCAAGGTACTTTCTGTTATTATAGCTATTGATCACGTAAATTCAGATAGTGGTCATTTACTTTTTATTGCAGATATAACATCTAAATTAAATTTGGAAAGAAAATACAATGAACTTAAAGAACGATATGAGAATATATTAGAAGCTTCTATAGATGGAGTAATTATTGCCGATATTAATAACCATGTAAGGTTTGTAAATAAATCAGCCCGGGAGTTACTTAATTATGATTTGGTTGAAGCGAATCATTTAACGTTTGAGTCGCTTTTATCACAAGATGCAAATTCGTTTTTTAATGAAATGCATACTGTATTAAATACAGGTAATCTATATCGTGTTTGTACTGCGTTAAAGGATAAAGTTGGACAAATTCTGAATGTAGATTTATGTGTACATAAAATTCAGATAGATGGAAAAGAGCATTATTATTACACAGTTCATGAAATCTCAGTAGCTCAGAAGCAAAATTCTAAGTTGATTGAAAGTGAAAAAGACTTTAAACGATTGGCTCAGAATTCACCAGATATCATTTTGAGATTGGATAGGGAACGAAAGGTTTTATTCTATAATGAAGCTTTAATTAATCATTTTGCCTTTTTACAGGATAAAGATATTATTGGAAATACCCTGACTGAATTGGATGTTTTTAATGAAGTGGTTGGTCCTACATGGCAAACAAAAATTGATGATGTTTTTAATTTTGGTGAAAAAACTTCAATGGAGCTTGGATTTAGTGATGAGACAAAAGATCTGTATTTTGACTGGATTATTACACCGGAATTAAATGATTCTAATGAGATTGAGAGTTTATTAGCTATCGGTCGTAGCCTAACTGATAGAAAGCAGGTTGAAAAACAATTGATGGAGGCAAAAGTGAAGGCAGAGGAATCAGATAAGTTAAAATCTTCATTTCTTGCAAATATGAGTCACGAATTGCGTACGCCATTAAATGCTATAGTAGGATTTTCTGCATTGTTAAGAGGAACTAATATTTCAGAAGAAGAAAAGGAAGACTACGTTGATGTGATTCATAAAAACTCAGATAGTTTGATGAGTTTAATTAATAATATCATTGATGTAGCAAAAATTGAAAGTGGCAAAATATCAGTTGACAAAGAGGAGATTGATGTGCATGAAATATTAGAATCAATTTATAATGATTTTACTCCAAAAGTTGAGATAGAACATAAAGGTAGAGTAAAGTTATATTTATCGATGCCTAAAGAATCGCGTTGTATTTTGTATTCAGATCCAATTAGGTTAAGACAAATGTTAGTTAACCTTATTGGTAATGCGGTTAAATTTACTATTAAAGGATTTATTGAATTTGGATATACACAAGAGGAGGACTATATTCGTTTTTATGTAAAAGATACAGGTATTGGAATATCTGAAGTAAAACAAAAAATAATCTTTCAGCCATTTAGAAAAGAAGTTGAATCAAGTAATCAAATCTATGGAGGAACAGGGGTTGGTTTGTCTATCTGTGAAAAAATCATCAATGCTTTAGGTGGTGAGATTGGTTTGATCTCTGAAAAGGGAAGTGGTTCAGAATTTTTCTTTACCCATCCTTTCACGCAATTAAATGAAGATATTAATAAAAATAGTATTTCTCATAGAACTATTACAATATCAAATCCGGTTTTACCTAAAAATTATTACTGGCCAAATAAATTAATTTTACTTGTAGATGAAAATAGTAGTTCTCATTTGCAAATGAGAAAGTTTATTGAGAAGACAGGTTTGACTTTAGTTTCTGCAAGAACTGCAGCTGGAGCAAGTAAGTTGTTGATGAACAGAAAAGATATTCATCTTGTTTTAATGGATTTAAAATTTCAGGACTCTACAGGTGAAGAATTGGTAAGAGAAATAAAGAAAATGAATAAAGCTATTCCTGTAATTGCACATTCAGAGATGGCAGGTAATGGTAAATGTACTGAAATTATGAATCAAGGATTTGATGCATGTATAACCAAGCCAACGGAAAAAGATGAGTTGTTGATGGTTATGGATAAATTTTTGATTGAAGCAAATAATATAAAATAAAAAATGTGTATCTCTAAAGTATTTGAGATACACATCTATAAAATCTAACAATAGGGTTGTTTATCTGTTCCCCATTATCATTTGTGTCATTATTTACTGAAAGCATAACTGTAATTTTTGTCTTCTGAATTAACTGAAACTTGATAATCTCCTTTTGGTAACGCTGAGATGTCAAACTTTTTTGAGAATGTTTTATCAGCTTTAAAAGTTTCGGTAAAAATTTCTTCAGAATCAGAGGTAATTGTTACATCAACAGATTTAATCCCAAAAGGAATATAGCTTACAATTAGTGTATTGTTAACAACGTTAGCAAATGTAGTGTTTGCATTCTTATTTGCTTTAGCTAATTTTGATTCTGTAACAATTTTATGATTGTTAACCTTAAATGTTTTAGAAAAATACTCAGTTCCTTTTGATTTTAGTTTAACAGCATACTCTCCATCTTTTAAATATGAAAAATCTAATACTTTTTGTGTAAAACCTGATTTTCCAATTAATTCTCTGTGAAAAACTTCTCCATCAGTTCCTTCAATTGTAAGGATTGCACTTTTTTCGCTAGCGTTGTTTAATGATAAAACTGAATAGTCAGTATCTAAATATGGGTAAATAGAAACGTTAGAGTTTGCAGTTTTTCCTTCTCCTTCTCCTGCAAAAGCAGTTAATCCTAAGGTAAACATTACTCCCAATGTAATACCTTTTAAAAATGTACTTGTCTTCATTGTAAAATAGTTTTTGTTGTTTGTATTGCATCAACTTTGGTGGGTTGACATCACAAACATATGTATATTTCAAGTATTGATTGCAAAAATAGGGGGTGTGGAGTATCTGTTTTAATTTTTATTAAGTGTTTGTTCGGAAATGGTGTTTTTCTAACATTTAGGAAATGCAAGCTTAACATTAAGTTAACATTGGAAGGAGGTGTTAACAATAGCTCTAAATTTTAACAAATTTATGAGGAATAAATCAGAGTTTGTTAAAAAGGTAATTTGAAAATATCAGGTTTGTTAATATGTGTTTTTAGAATTTTCCTACGATAGAAAGGATGAAATTTCTTCCAGGGGCACTTATTCCGGATGCAAATGTCTTATAATGTTGGTCAAGTATGTTTTCAACAGAAAGTTGAATATATATATGTTTATTGATATTGATTTGGTTAGCCCAGTTAATAGTGATCCATGCAGGGAAACCATTCACAGTTCCTTCGTCTTCATTATCTTCTCCATAAGGCGACATTTCATTAATATTTTTTTTGCCCTGATAGTATGCGTAGCATTCGGTTTTAATAAAATTTGTTTTGTATGATGCTGATAATTTTCCAAACGCAGGTGTTATATGACCAAGTGGTTCATTTGTGGAGGTTATTTCTCCTTTTGTGAAATTCATTGTAGCCTGAATGGATGCATTTGTAACAGGTAAGATATTTATTCCTGCAGAAATTCCATTTATTGAAGCTCTTTGTGCATTGATGTTAGTAACAATTTTATACTGTTCACCATCATATAACATATACTCTTGGCTGTATGGAGTATTGTAACTTCTCACTATGGCATTATTTAGCCATGTATGAAATAAGGAAATATTAAAAATAGCCAACTCGTCAAAAAATGATTTTGTAGCAGAAAGTTCAAGATTATAAGCAAACTCAGGCTTTAGATTTGGATTAGGAAGACTGATGTCTTCATTTTTTGCTCTTATTTTGCCATAGTCGTCCGCGTTTGGTACTCTGTATCCGGTTGTAAATACGCTATTTATTTTCCAGCTTTTGTCAGGTATGTATATTATTCCAATGCTTGCTGATGGAGCTGTGTTTCTATTGTCTAGATTTGTAATAATTGGATTAAAGTATTTGTCAGCTTTAAACGTTGAACTGTAATGGTAATGACCTAACCTAATTCCACCATTAAATAAAAGTTTTGGTGTTATTTTTGATTGGTAAGCTGTGTATATTGCATATGTGTGAACATTTGTTCCCCCATTGGGGTAGCGAGTAGGTGCTGTTTCTATAGTTTGGTTTATAATATTATTATAATTGGCCGAAGAGTTTACATAATTGTATAGAAATTCAATTCCATAATTAATACGAATGCTGTTTTTAAATTTTTTTACAACATCCATATTAAAACTTATAGCATCAACTTTTTCAATTTGGTTTAATTTGTTGACGGAGTTAAATTTTCTGCTGTGTCTGGATTCTTCTGTTTTTTGAAATGCTACAGTTGTATGTATTGAGTTAAATAGTTTTGTGTTTTTTTTATAGTGGCTGTTTGCTGCAATGAATAATCTTTCCTGAGGGCCGTAATAATACTTGCTGTATTTTAATAAATCATTTTTGTAATCATTAAGTTGGTCAAAGCGGTTGATGTTTGAGGATGTTGAGTATTGGCCATTCAGAATAATATTATGTTTGCTACTTAGTTGAAGATTTATTTTTTGAATAAAATCATACTGGCGATATCCTGTAAAAAGCTGTTTGTCTGGATTTTTATTTTCTAACATATAATCCGTTCCATTAATATTTTTACTGTAATGGAACATTTTACCCCAGGTATAGGGAATTATAGTTTTTTTTCTATTCTTACCCATTTTAATATCACCAAAATCACTATATGAAAAGCTGGTGAATGATGCAATTTTGTCTCGGCCAATGTTAAGATGAATATTTGATTTGTAGGAATTTGATGCTGTTTGTGTTTGGGCAGACACTCCTGATGTAACAAGTGTTTTTTTGCTTGATGAAAAAACAGGGTCTTTTGTAATGTAACTAATTACGCCACCTAAAGCATCACTACCATACATCACGGATGATGGTCCAAATAGAATTTCTGTGTTAGTCAGTATATTGGGGTCTATAGTAATACTGTTTTGTAAATGACCACTTCTGTATATGGCATTGTTCATTCTTACTCCATCCATAATCAACAGTATTCTATTGGCTTCAAACCCTCTTAGGATTGGACTTCCTCCACCTCCCTGACTTTTTTGAACAGAAACGTATCCTGTAGAAGTTAAAATATCTGCAGCAGTGTTGGCATTATTATATTGAATATTTTTGGGTGCAACTGTTTGAAGAAAGTAAGGGATACTATTTTTGTTTTCTTCAATTCTGTTAGCAGAAACAATAAACTCATCCAATGTAAATACCTTAGGTGTTAAAAATATACTGCTGTTGTTTTTATTGTTGGCAGATAGTAAAAGTAAATCGTATGCAGGATGTTTTAACCATAAATTTGTTTCTGCGGGGAAAATTGAGATATCGGCTTGCCCCTTTTTATTGGTTGTTGTGGTGAGTTGCTCTGCTTCATCAAATATGACAACATTTGAAATTGGTAAACGAGTTTCGTAATCGTAAATTGTTAAGGTTTGCGATTTTACGGAAAGAGTGTGAATAAAAGAGATTGAAATAAGTACATATAATATATATAAATTCTTCATTTTTTGTATTTAGTCAGAAAAAAGACTTTTTGCAGCTTCGTAAATCCCTGTTTTATCATAGCCACATTCATGCTGTAATTCTAATTGTGTACCATGGTCAATGAATTTATCAGGAACCCCTAGTTTTTTTATGGTGGCATTGTAACTATTCTCTACCATAAATTCAGTAATAGCAGTTCCAATTCCTCCAATAATTGTTCCGTCTTCAATTGTAATAATCTTTTTGTGTTTACTAAATATCTGATGTAATAAATCTTCATCAAGAGGTTTGCAAAATCTTAAATCATACAATGCAGCTGAGATGTTTTCATTTTTAAGGTTATTGCAAACTTGGGCAGCTTTATTACATACAGGTCCCAGTGTTATAATAGCAATATCTTCACCGTCTAAAATTTGTTCACCCTTACCAATTTTCAATTCCTGCATTGTGTTTTTCCATTCAGTTGTAGTGCCAATTCCTCTGGGGTATCTTATTACAAATGGTCCTTGGTTAGGTAGTTGAGCTGTGTACATTAAGTTTCTTAGTTCATGCTCATTTCTTGGACTGGCAATTATTAAGTTTGGAATTAATCTGAAAAATGACAGATCATATACTCCATGGTGTGTTGCACCATCAGCGCCAACAAGTCCTCCTCTATCAAGACAAAAAACAACATTTAGGTTCTGAATGGCAACATCATGAATTACCTGATCGTAGGCTCGTTGCATAAATGATGAATATATATTACAGAACGGAACAAGGCCTGAAATAGCCATTCCTGCAGAAAAAGTAACTGCATGCTGTTCCGCAATTCCAACGTCAAATGCTCTGTCTGGCATTTTCTCCATCATTATATTAAGAGAACATCCTGTAGGCATAGCTGGAGTAATACCAACAATTTTATCATTTTTCTCAGCTAGTTCTACAATCGTATTTCCAAATACTTCCTGGTATTTAGGTGGTTTGGGGTGAGTTGTGGGTGCTTCAATCTTTTCTCCTGTTATTTTGTCAAATTTTGCTCCTGTAGCATGCCAGGCTGTTTGATTCTCTTCAGCAAACTTAAATCCTTTTCCTTTTTTAGTAATACAATGTAAAACTTTTGGTCCGGGGATATCTTTTAAGTCATTTAATACTTTAACAAGATGGTGTATGTCATGACCGTCAACAGGGCCAAAGTATCTTATGTTTAATCCTTCGAATATATTTGTTTGCTTTGTTAATAATGATTTTATACTATTATTAACAGCTACAATTTTATCTTTTGCATTAGGGCCTGTGATTTTTAATTTTTCCAGGCCTTTGAAAATTTCGCTTCTTATTTTATTGTAAGTATGAGATGTTGAAATGTCAACGAGGTAATCACTTAGTCCACCAACATTTGGATCGATAGCCATGTTGTTGTCATTAAGCACAATAAGCATATTTGCTTTTGTACAGCTAAGGTTGTTAAGCCCTTCAAAAGCCTGGCCGGCAGTCATACTTCCATCTCCAATGATAGCTACAGATTGTCTGTCAAACTCTTTCTTGTGTTTTGCTGCCATAGCGATACCTAGCGCAGCAGAAATAGAGGTAGATGAATGTCCTACTCCAAAAGCATCATATTCGCTTTCAAAAATATTCGGAAATCCACTTATCCCTTTATACTTTCTGTTGGTGTGAAATAAATCTTTTCTTCCAGTTAAAATTTTATGACCATAGGCCTGATGGCCTACATCCCAAATTAACTTGTCGTAAGGTGTATTAAATACATAGTGCAAAGCAACAGTAAGTTCAATGACTCCTAAACTAGCTCCAAAATGTGCCGGATTACACGAAACAGCATCAATAATAAAATCCCTAAGCTCCTGGCATAATATTGGTAGGTCTTTTTCGTTTATTTTTTTTAAGTCATCAGGAGTATTAACCTTTTGAAGAAAGCTGTTCCCTATGTGTTCCATTCTTTATACTTCGGGTGAAAATTTGTTGAGTGCAAATATAATATATTAGCATGAAACAAACATGATAAGAATTTTTATAGTTAAAAAATATAAGCATCTTTGGTGCACATTTAGTAAGTAACACGGTTTATTTCAAGTATTAATCATGAGTAATTTTAAAATAATAATTTTTATAGGACTTGTTGTTGGTATGTTTTCATGCGTTCCATTAAAGCAATTTCAAGAGTTAGAGGATAGATATGATTCGAATAAAAATGAGTTGAGAACACTTAAACAGGATAATGAAGAGTTAGAAGTAAAAAATAATGAATTATCATCGGATGTAAACCGATTAAAAAAAATAGTAGAACAACTTGAGCAGGATACTTTAAGGTTAGCAAAGCAGGCTTGGAGTTTAGAAAGGAAAAATAAGGAACTTTCAGCACAGTATAAAAATTATCTTGATGAGATGTTAAATACTAATCAGGATAAATCTTCTGATGATTTATTGCAGCATTTGCAAAGTCTACATGAAGAGTTACAGCGTAGAGAAGATGATTTGATTGCCGCAGAAAAAGAATTGGAAGCAAAGAGAGCTGGCTTAGAAAAAGCAAAGAATAATCTTGTTATTATGGAGCAAGAGCTCGAGCAGCGAAATAAACGTTTGTATGAATTAGAGAGTGCTTTAGCTGAAAAGGATTCTTTAATGAATTCGTTGAAGAAGACAGTTGCAGATGCTTTAACAGGCTTTAAAGATGACGAACTAGCTGTGCATATTAAAAATGGAAAAGTATATGTTTCTATGGAGGAAAAATTACTTTTTAGTTCAGGTAGCTATCGGGTAAGTGAAGCAGGTGTTTCTGCACTGAGTAAAATAGCAGGTGTTTTAGAACAAAAGAAAGACATAAATGTATTGGTTGAAGGTCATACAGATGATGTGCCGTATAAAAGCAATATACTTTTGGATAACTGGGATTTGAGTGTAAAGAGAGCTACCTCGGTGACCAGAATTATCTTAAAGAATGCGTCTGTTGATCCATCCAGGATAACAGCAGCAGGAAGAAGTGAATATGTACCGATTCAAAAAGGGAAAACTTCTGAAGCGAGAAAGAAAAATAGAAGAACAGAAATAATTTTATCTCCAAATCTTGATCAGATTTTCAACATACTCGAAACCAATTAAGCGGTTTAAAGTTTTATTGATATATATTAAAATATATGTGGGAGCTTGTGATTTTTACAAGCTCCTTAATTTGTTTCGTTTACACCTGTCTTTTCTTGTAAGTAAAATTTATAAAACTATAACACCCATGGGTATGCCTATGGCTGTTAGTGTTGAACCTTTAAATATTTGCAACCTTTCTTGTCCTGAATGTCCTACAGGTTTAAGGACAATTAAAAGAAATAAGGGCAGTATTTCACTGGATTTATTTAGAAAAACTATAGATGATGTATCAAAGTATTCGTTTTTAGTAAACCTATATTTTCAAGGTGAACCATTAATGCATATAAAGTTGTTTTCGTTGATTAAATATGCAAAAGAGAAAGGGCTGGTTGTTTCTACTTCAACAAATGCACAGTTTATTACAAAGTCAATTGCAGATAAAATTGTAGAGTCGGGTCTGGATGAGATTTATATTTCATTGGATGGTATTACTCAGGATGTATATGAGCAATATCGTGTTGGAGGCAATTTGCAAAAGGTGATTGACGGAATACAGAATCTTGTATCGGCTAAGTATCGGTTAAAATCAAACCGTCCAATTATTCGTACTCAAATGCTGGCTTTTAGTTTTAACGAACATCAAATAGAGATGTTTAAGAGTATATCCTATGATTTAGGAGTTGATATGGCGGACGTAAAAACAGCTCAAATATATAATGTCGAGGAGAAGCGATATTTATTGCCAAAATTGGATGCTTTAACCAGGTATTCAAATGGTGTTAATAGTGAAGTTACGATAAAAGGGCAAATAAAGAACAGCTGTTGGAAACATTGGTCTTCAACAGTGATTACATGGGATGGGAATGTGGTTCCTTGTTGTTTTGATAAAGATGCTGGTTTTGTGATGGGAAATGTTAATGCTGATTGTTTTCGTTCAATATGGGAAGGTAATAAGTATGATAAGTTCAGGCATTTGGTGTTTAATAATCAGGATAAAATTGAGATGTGTAATAATTGTCCCTTAAGTAGAAGTTAGATCGTTTGATTTGTTGGGTTAGGTGTACCATTTTACTGATAAATATCCTTATTAATAAAAATTAGATAGATTCAATAATATTTTTGACTAAATATCAAGGAGTTTAGGATGAAAATCCTAATTTTAACATTTATAATAAACCTCACAGAATACAGGGATTAGAATGCTCTGTTGTTATTGTATGATTAAAAAAGAACGTAGTAGAATACTTAGAAATATTAATGTTTGTGTAAGGCGAAGATTAGGTCCTTCTTCTTTGCCTACAGGGAATGGTTTCTTGTATTGGCGTGAAAGAATATTTCATTATTTTGTAATAGCGTTAATTTCTGTAGGTCTTCTTTCGTATTTATATTATACCATATCTTTTTTGCAAGATGGGGAATTCATATCAGCAGTATTTAGTTCCGTTATTTTTATATCTACACTTTTTGTGTCGGTTGTACGTTCCCTTTCTTTAAAGATAAGAGCTTCGTGGATACTAACATGTATATATTTATTAGGAGGGTATTTGTTTATTATTGAAGGACCTGCGTCATTAGGCCTGGTATTGCTGTTGGCTTATTCAATGATGTCTGCGATTTTGCTTGGATATAAATCAAGTATTTATTCTGTTGTTTTAAATATTTTAATAATGGTTGTAGCTGCTTTGTTGCACTTTACAACTATTATTACTGGCGAGTTATTGTTGGATTTAAAACTAGGTACATACCTTAATTTAGTGGCTCTTTTTATTGTTGTTAATATAATAGCTCTCTTTCCTTTAGTTTCGTTTATTAATGGAATGACTTTCAGTTTTGAAAAGGAATTAAGGTATAAAAATATTTTAAGCAAAGAGAGAGAGAAGTTAATGCGAGCCAAGATTAAGGCAGAGGAATCGGATGTTTTAAAAACATCCTTTTTGTCTAATATGTCGCATGAAATAAGAACTCCAATGAATGCAATTTTGGGTTTTAGTAATTTATTGTCACATAAAGAAATTAGTATATCAGAAAAGGAAGAGTTTGTTAATCTTATTAGAATTAATGGTAAAAACTTATTAACCTTAGTTGAAGATATTATTGATATTTCGAAAATAGATAGTGGTCAACTTCAAGTTAAGAATAGCCCTGTTTGCTTACATGAAATATTAAAAGAGGTTTATGATTCATTTTGGGATGATATCAGACGTAGAGGGTTATTAAATATAAAACTTTATTTAAACGAGGGCATTTCAGATAAAAAGACGATGGTTTTAACTGATGCGTTCAGATTACGACAGGTATTGATTAATCTGGTTGGGAATGGCATTAAGTTTACAGATCGTGGATTTGTGGAGTTTGGATATGAATTAAAAAATGAAGAAGTTCTTCAGTTTTATATAAAAGATACTGGTATTGGTTTGCCAAAGGGAAAAGAGAGAGAAGTATTTGAACGTTTTTCGAAATTTTCTAATGATAAGCAAAAAATGCTTTATGGAGGAACCGGAATTGGGTTGTCAATCGCTAGAGATGTTGTTTCGTTAATGGGAGGTAAGATTTGGGTGGAATCAGAAGATAAGGTTGGTAGTACTTTCTTTTTTACAATTCCTTATCATAAAGTATCAAATGTAGCAGTAAAGCAAGAAGAAGATATTCCTGTTGGGAAATATAATTGGGAGGGAAAAACCTTTTTAATTGCAGAAGATGAGGAGGATAATTTTAGGTATCTAGAAGTTGCTTTGTCAATATCTAATGCAAGTTTAATATGGGCTCGAAACGGGGCAGAGGCAGTTGATATATTTAACAGAATAGACAATATTGATTTGGTTTTGATGGATATTAAAATGCCTGAGATGGATGGTTATACTGCTACGAAGGAGATTAAATTGAAAAGTAAGGGTGTTCCTGTGATAGCGCAAACTGCTTATGCGATGAGTGAAGAAAAAGAAAAGTCAAAGCAAGCAGGATGTGATGATTATATTGCAAAACCAATTAACTACAGTGATCTTTTAAAAGTTATTCATAAGCACGTTCCGGGGAGCTAATGGA
Source organism: uncultured Saccharicrinis sp. (assembly GCA_963665705.1). GTDB lineage: Bacteria > Bacteroidota > Bacteroidia > Bacteroidales > Marinilabiliaceae > Saccharicrinis. The sequence continues at coordinate 4,587,994 of OY762448.1, read as the reverse complement.
GGTAAATATAAAAAAGAGGTTACTGATTTAGTAAACCTCTTTCGGAGTATTTCGTTTTAAATAATTTCCTTAAATAGTTAAGATGTCCTGCTCTTTTTTAGCTATATGGTCATCAACTATTTTAGAATATTTATCAGTAAGTTTCTGAACTTCAGTTTCTGCATCTTTTTCAATGTCTTCAGCAAGTCCATCTTTTTTCATCTTCTTAAGTTCTTCGTTGCTGTCTCGTCTAACATTACGAATGCTTATTCTTGCTTCTTCTGCTTCTTTTTTCGCTTGTTTAACAAGATCTTTTCGTCTTTCTTCAGTTAAAGGAGGAACACTGATTCTAACTATTTCACCGTTATTCTCAGGATTAAAGCCTAAGTTAGCTGCCATAATGGCTTTTTCAATAGGTTGAATCATTGCTTTTTCCCATGGTTGAATAGCAATAGTTCTTGGGTCTGGAGTATTAACATTTGCCACTTGTTGTAATGGAGTCATAGAGCCATAGTAATCAACCATTACTCCATCAAGCATGCCAGGACTAGCTTTTCCTGCCCTAATTTTTATTAATTCTTGCTCAAGGTGGCTAATGGCTTTATCCATTTTTTCTTGAGACATTTCAAGTAATATTTCTATTTCCTCTGTCATAACAAACGAATTTCAATGCATTTTAACTTATGTTAAGGTAACATATTTTCCTCACGCAAAAGTATAAAACTTTAATATAATATGAAAGAAGTATGATCTGATGAAATTTGAAGTTTTTTATCTTAAGCTTAGATGATAGTATTAATAGTGTATCATAAATTAGAACCACTAGTTAAATTTTAATACGAATTAAAGTAAATTTAATTCTAACAAAGGAGCAGAAATAGCCGTCTATTTTATATTTGATACCTCTGTTTGAAATGGCTGTATTAAAAGTTATTAATTGTTAAAAGCTGCTATATAACAATCATGATTATTTTTTTTATTAGAAAATATATGTTCGGTTTTAGCAGAAGGTATAATTTACCTAAATCTAAAGTGTTGTAGTATAGGTTTATGTGATGTGGTTCTTAGACGGATTTTAAATAAAGATTTTTTTCTTTATTCCCATTGGAATACACGGCTAACACACTACCTTTGCAATTCAAAATTTTTGAAATATATAATTAGAGATTTTAATATTTAACTTTATGAGTAGTTTATTTAGTTCTTCAATTGGACGAAAGCTCGTGATGAGTCTGTCAGGGCTTTTTTTGATTATCTTTTTGATAGTCCATCTATCTATTAATTTATTGTTACTGGTACCAGATGGTGGCGAAACATTTAATGTTGCAGCTAACTTTATGGCATTGCCGGTAGTTAAATTTGGTCTTCAGCCTGTTTTGGCTTTAGGTTTCTTATTCCATATCGCATATGGAGCAGCATTAACCTTGCGTAATAATAAGGCAAGAGGTAATAGCAAATATGCTTCTGGAAATAATACAAAAGAAGTAATGTGGGCTTCTAAAAACATGTTTGTTTTAGGAATTACTATTTTAGCTTTTCTTTGTGTTCATGTTTATGATTATTTTGTACCGCTACAAATTACTCATAGTGCGCATGAAGTAACTATCGGTGGTGTTTCAATGCATAACACATATGCATTAGTTGTTGAGAATTTGCAAAATCCATTTAAAGCTCTTCTTTACATTATTGGTTCTTTAGGATTAGCATTACACTTAACTCATGGTTTTTGGTCTGCTTTCCAAACTTTAGGAGCCAGCAATTCAATTTGGCGTAAACGTTGGACTGTTGCAGGAACAATATTTGCTTGGGTGGTAAGCCTTGCTTTTTGTGTTATAGTTGTTGCTATGTATTTATCTTAAACTTTTAAATTTTAAGAAATGAAGTTAAATTCAAATATACCTGAAGGGCCGTTGGCTCAGAAATGGGAAAATTATAAGGCTGGCCAAAAATTGGTTAACCCCGCGAATAAAAGAAACTTAGATATTATTGTAATTGGAACTGGATTAGCCGGAGCTTCTGCTGCTGCATCTTTTGGCGAAATGGGTTTCAAAGTAAAAAACTTTACTATTCAGGATTCTCCTCGCCGTGCACACTCTATTGCTGCACAGGGAGGTATTAATGCTGCTAAAAACTATCCAAATGATGGTGACTCTATTCACCGTTTATTTTATGATACAGTAAAAGGTGGTGACTACCGTGCTCGTGAAGCTAACGTATATCGTTTAGCTCAGGTTAGTAATGATATTATTGATCAGTGTGTGGCTCAGGGAGTACCTTTTGCACGTGAATATGGTGGTATGCTTGATAACCGCTCATTTGGTGGAGCTCAGGTAAGCCGTACTTTTTATGCTAAAGGACAAACAGGACAGCAGTTATTAATTGGTGCTTACCAAGCATTGATGCGTCAGGTAAATGCAGGTACTGTTGATATGTATACTCGTACTGAGATTGTTGACATTGTTATGGTTGACGGAAAAGCTCGTGGAGTTATTGCACGTGACCTTGTAACTGGTGAGTTTTCTCGTCATTTTGGACATGCAGTTGTAATGGCTACAGGAGGTTATGGTAATACATTCTTCTTATCAACAAATGCAATGGGTTCTAATGGTTCTGCTGCAATTAAAGCCTTTGAAAAAGGTGCTGCTTTTGCTAACCCATGTTTTGCTCAGATTCACCCAACATGTATTCCAGTTCACGGTGAATTCCAATCGAAATTGACTTTAATGTCTGAGTCATTACGTAATGATGGACGTATTTGGGTTCCTAAGAAGAAAGAAGATTCTGAAGCAATCCGTGCAGGAAAGCTTAAGGCAAAAGATATTAAAGAAGAAGATAGAGATTACTATTTAGAAAGAAGGTATCCAGCATTTGGTAACTTAGTACCTCGTGATGTTGCGTCTCGTGCTGCTAAAGAGCGTTGTGATGCTGGTTTTGGTGTTGGTGAAACTGGATTAGCTGTATATCTTGATTTTAAAACTGCTATTGAGCGTTTAGGTGAAGATACAATCCGTGCTCGTTACGGAAACCTTTTCCAAATGTATGAAAAGATTGTGGATGACAATCCATACGAAACACCAATGATGATCTACCCTGCTATTCACTATACAATGGGTGGTATTTGGGTTGATTATGAATTACAAACAACTGTTCCTGGTTTATTTGCTGCAGGTGAGGCTAACTTCTCTGATCACGGTGCTAACCGTCTTGGAGCATCTGCATTGATGCAAGGATTAGCTGATGGTTATTTTGTATTACCATATACAATTCAAAACTATCTTGCTGATGATATTCGTACACCACGAATGACTGGTGAGGAAAAAGAATTTGTTGAAGCTGAAAAAGCAGCTAAAGATAAATTTGAAAAATTATTGAGCATTAAAGGAAATCGTTCGGTTGATAGTATTCATAAAGAACTTGGTTTAGTAATGTGGGATTTTGTAGGTATGGCTCGTAACAAGAAAGGTCTTGAAGATGCTATTGAAAAAATCGCTGCTATTAAAAAGGAATTTTGGTCAAATGTTAAGATTCCTGGATCAGGTGAAGGTATGAATGTTGAGCTTGAAAAAGCTTCTCGTTTAGCTGACTTTATTACAATCGGAGACCTAATGGCGCGTGATGCACTTAACCGTGAAGAATCTTGTGGAGGTCACTTCCGCGAAGAATTCCAAACAGAAGAAGGTGAAGCTCTTCGTCAAGATGACAAGTTTACATATTCTGCTTGTTGGGAATATCAAGGTGAAGATAAAGCACCAATAATGCATAAAGAAAATCTTTCGTTTGATGTAGTTAAAGTTGCTCAACGTAACTATAAATAATCATCGTTTAGGTTAATTAATGTTCAATAGTTAAATAGAGAAAAATGGAAAAAAATATAAATTTGGCTCTAAAAGTATGGCGTCAAAGCGATGCAAGAGATAAAGGTCGTTTTGAAACATACAAATTAGAGGGAGTATCCACAGGTAGCTCATTTCTTGAGATGATGGATCTTTTAAATGAACAATTGATAGGTGAAGGTAAAGAACCCGTAGCATTTGATCATGATTGTCGTGAAGGTATTTGCGGTATGTGTTCATTGTACATTAACGGTCGTCCTCATGGACCTGATGATGATGTTACTACTTGTCAGTTGCACATGCGTAAGTTTAAAGATGGTGAGACTATTACAATTGAGCCTTGGAGATCTGCAGGTTTTCCTGTAATCAAAGATTTAATTGTAAATCGTAATGCTTTCGATCAAATTATTGCTGCAGGTGGTTATACTTCAGTAAGTACTGGTGGTGTACCTGATGCAAACGCTATTCCAATTCCAAAACCGGATGCTGATGAAGCTATGGATGCTGCATCATGTATCGGATGTGGTGCTTGTGTTGCTACTTGTAAAAATGGATCTGCTATGTTATTCGTTTCTGCAAAAGTGAGTCACTTAGCTCTTTTACCTCAAGGTAAAGTAGAAGCTGCTCGCAGAGCTAAAGCAATGGTAAGCAAAATGGATGAGTTAGGTTTTGGTAACTGTACTAATACTGGAGCTTGTGAAGTAGAGTGTCCTAAAGGAGTTTCTATTTCAAATATTGCTCGTTTAAACAGAGAATTTTTAAAAGCAAAGTTAGCTGACTAAGCATTTAAAGTTATCATATAGAAAGAGGTTGTCATTTATTTGACAACCTCTTTTTGTTTATTGTTATATATTGTAGCCTTTATATTTGTTACCGAAGTTTAGTGAATAATTTCCTTACGTCTGATCTTAACTTTCATTGCACCTTCAATTGGTTTTTCAGATATAAGGATTAAATATCCACCACCGCCTGCACCAGCTAACTTCCATGCAATGGCTTTGTCTTTATACCTGTCAATTTCCGATGTGATTTCATCATCAAGCATGGCAGGAAACATTGTAGTTTGAGCATGAAAAGAAGCTAGAAAACCTTCTGCAAATTTATTAATATCTTTCTCTTTTATAGCTTCCCATACTTTTTCGGCTGCCTTACTTAATCTTTGTACATTTTCTGTAGAAATATAAGTTTCATTTAATAAATTCAGATTTTGCTTTCGAGGCCATAATAGAACCATATAAATATGATTTTCTAACCATGAAAGTGTATCCTCAGAATGGATGGATTCAAAACTCTTTGGCCAATACTCATTATCGTAAAAATGTCTTACTACACCAGGCATGCAAATACCAATGGCATCTTGCGCGCCAGAAATAATTTCAGATCCGGGTGTATTTTCGAATTTAAATAGTATTTCAGCTAATTTTTCTGGCTTTTCAAGAGGTAAGTGATAAGGCCATATTTTTTTTGCTGCATTTCTGGTTGAGGTTGACATACCACATCTCTCATTATACTCAATAATAGGTTCAAGTGATAATGTAATAGCCCAACCTGGATGATATTTTGAAACATAAGGTTGATCAATCCATGTTCCTGCAAGATCTATTCTATATGGTAAGGTGCAGTTGTCGTTAGATCTTATGGCAGTTGTTGAACGTTCTGGTAGGCCTGCATCAGGTATTCGGTTAAGTACTTTGAGTTCAATATTTAACTGACTACATAGTTTTTCTTTTGCTGGAGAATAACCATCTTCGTTTACAACAAAATAGTCAGGCTTAAGCTCATGAAGTTCTTGCTCAAAATCAAGAATACCTGAACCTGAATTTACAAATGCATTTGTAACATATTTCAACGAATTTAACATGTAAAGTCTTTCTTGTTCACAGTTGATGGTTTTTCGGCCTTTAAGTTCTTCAATGGTTTTGTCAGAACCAATACCCACATATAAATCACCATAATTGGAAGCCTCTTTAAAAAAAGCAACATGACCACTATGAAGCATATCAAAACATCCTGATACAAATACTTTTTTTTCCATTATTTAATTATTTTGAATTTATCAACACAAAATCTTGCCGATAAACTAATAGGATTTTTTTATGTCAAGAGCACAAATAAAATGATTATTAATAAACATATCAAGTTGATAATAATCGTTTAATAACTCAACCTATAAAATTATAAGTTTTTTATATATTAACTAGCTTATTAATTTTTAATTAGTTTTGTTTGTGGCTATTACTTAAAGCGTTATTTGTTTTTAATAAATAATTATTTCAGTCTTATATAAAGTTGTCCTTTAGAGACGTAAATTTTAAATAAATGAGAAAGTTACTTCTGTTGTTGTTGGCTGTAATTTGTATTACCAGGAGTTATGCAGATAACCCTTATGAGACATTATACTTACAATTAGATAGTGTTATTGTACATAAGGCAGATTACGAGCAATTGAAACTTTCCAGAATAAGCCAGCTTGACCAATTGCGTAAAGATGAAGGAAAAGACGATTTAGATAAACAATTTGATATTTTGCAAAGGCTGCAGTTTGAGTATTTTACCTTTAATTATGATTCGGCAATGCAGAGTGCTATTCGTATGCTGGAAATTGCTTATCAGTTAAATGATAAAAATAAAATTGCAAAGTCTAAAATAAGAATAAGTGCAACGTTATTGGCTTCCGGGATTTTTAATGAAGCTGAGGATTCCTTAAAGTCAATTCACGTCATAGGTTTAGATAAAGATGTTAAACGTGATTATTATTATAATTGCTCTCGTTTGTATTTTGATATGGCTGATTACTATCAACAGTCTAATTATGTCGTGCATTATGTAGATTTTGGGATTCAATATCTAGACTCAGCAATTGAGGAAACCAAGAAAGCTTCCCAAGAATATTATTCTTTTTCCGGTTTGAGGGAGTTAAGGAGCCATCAAATGACTTTTGCCTTGGCTAATTATGAAGCGTTATTTACTAAATTTTCTTTATCAGGAAGACAATTAGCAATAGATGCATGTACTTATGCTTTTGTATTGGAGCGTAAAGGTAGAATTGAAGAGTCTATTCATTGGTTAATTGAGGCAGCGAAAGAAGATGTTGTTATGGCTAATAAAGAACATGTTGCTCTGATGAAGTTAGCTTATATATTATACGAAGAGGGTGATATTATCCGATCAAGCAATTATTTGAAGTTGGCTTTAGAAGATGCGGATGATTATGGTGCATTACAAAGGAAATTTCAAATTTCTCAGATGCAACCAATAATTGAAGCTGCTAAGTTGAATTTAGCTGAGGGACAAAAGTCAAAGATTAAGAGTTATGCTATTTTAGTTACATTTTTATTTTTAGTCATCGCAATTATTCTATTTGTAATGATAATGCAATTTAAGAAGATTATAGAAGCTAAAAATGAAGCAAGCGCATCTAATAAAGCATTGGTTTCAACCAATACCCAACTGAGGGAAGTAAACCTCATTAAAGAAGAATACATAGGATATTTTTTTAATGTGACTACTGATTATGTTGATAAACTTGAGGCTTTTAAACAGGCTGTTGAAAATAAGCTGCTTTCAAATAAAGTGAATGAACTTAGGCAAGTCATTAAGAGTTTGAACGTAAAGAAAGAACGGGAGTCAATGTATAAATCATTTGATGTTACATTTTTAAAAATTTTCCCTGATTTTATAGAAGGTTTTAATCGGCTTATAAATGAAGAGGATAAAATAATTTTAAAGGAAAATAATACACTTAATACAGATTTACGAATATTTGCTTTGATACGATTAGGAATTACTGATAATGATAAAATAGCACATATTCTTAACTATTCAGTAAATACGATTAATACTTATAAAACCCGTATTAAAAACCGAGCTAATATTCCTAACGAAGATTTTGAAAAAGAGATTATGAAGATTCAATCGATTTAAATTTCTTGTATTTATTCTTTGTTTTTGTAGTGTAATATTTTGATTTCTTCAAAAGCAATATTTCAATATCATATTGTCTCTTCCAGATAGTATAAATGCCCCCATTTTTTTAATAAGAATAATATCTAATTCTTTAAATAGATCTGTTAAAGAGTGTGTCTTTTTTTAGAATAGAATGCTCTAATTCCTATTTTTTATCCAAAATATAAGCTAAAAAGGCTTCGAAATCTATTATATTTTTCTGCTGTTTTATTAATGGTTATTAGGTGTTAAAGTGCACTTAGGTAGGTTTGTAGGTGTTTTTGTGTCGTTATATTTTATTATATAATCATTTGATATTTTGATTTTTTTTAACACTTAGGTCAATTTTGTAATGTTTCCTTGAATTGAGGAAGTAGCAGGTATACCTAAAACAGAAAATCTAAAATATTAATCAAATGAAAAAGGAATCTAATAAAAAATGGATGAATACGGGATGAAATAAATTATTAGTTGAGTAGCGATCTTTTTAAGTCGTAAAAATGAAGTTGAAATGAATAGAAAGTTTTACTAAATACTTGATCAAGATGTCTTAGATAAATTAAGTATGAATTCTTAAGCGCATAAAACTAGAGATGAAACGGACTTGTTTAATTATTTGTAAGCACAGAGATATCTAATTTCCTTGTCCGTTTCTAAAACATGATAAGTATTGTAAATGCCATTTAATAACACTTTAAACATCATTTATAATATAATTAATTGATGTATTGAAAAGGTTTGTTGAGTGCAAATTTTAATCATATGGAAAAAATAGATATACATAAACAAAGGAAGTCCTTAAGGAATTTTCTTTTTATTAGTTTCCTTGTGTGTGGTACTTTTTTACAGCAAATAGCTGCGAAAGAATATGCATATGAGAGTAATGTTTTGCAACAAGTAAATACTTGTAGTGGTTCTGTTACAGATGAAATTGGAGACCCAATACCAGGAGTGTCAGTAATCGTTAAGGGTACGACAATAGGTACGATAACAGATATTGATGGGAACTATATCTTATCCGATATTCCTAATGGTGCAACTTTGATATTCTCGTTTATTGGAATGAGAGATAAAGAAGTTGATGTGAATGGGCAAGTGAAGATACCGGTTGTGATGGAACAAGATATGATAGGATTGGATGAAGTGGTTGCTGTTGGTTATGGCGTATCTAAAAAGATGGATTTAACCGGGGCATCTTCTAATATTTCTGCTGAAGATTTAAATCAAGGGGCTGTAACTAATCCATTGCAACAAATGGCTGGTCAGGCCGCAGGTGTAAATATTACTCAGGTAGGGAGTGAACCCGGAACAACACCTACAGTTCGTATTCGGGGTATAACTTCATTAACCGGAGGAAATGATCCCTTGGTTGTAGTCGATGGGATTCAAGGAAATATGGATTTGTTCAACCAACTTCCTCCTTCGGAAATTGCATCAGTGGATATTTTAAAGGATGCTTCTGCAACAGCAATTTATGGTTCGCGAGGGGCGCCGGGGGTAATTATCGTAACAACAAAAAAATCAACGAAAGGTAAAACAACTATTGAATACAATGGTACTACATCAATTGATTTTATTGCCGATAAATTAGATATTATGAATGCCACCGAATGGAGAGAACAAGCATCCATTTGGGATGTACCATCGTCTACTGATCATGGATCGGATACGGATTGGTATGATATTTTAACTCAGGCAGGTATTACACAAAATCATACATTATCCTTTGGAAGTGGTACGGATAAGTTTAGTTTCAGAGCATCTGTATCAGCTATTTTACAAGAAGGTGTTGTAATTAATTCAAATAATGAAAATTATATTGCACGTATTCAGGCTACACAAAAGGCATTGGATGATAAGTTAAAGATTACCTTCAATTTAAACAACGGAATACGCAAAAATGTAGGAAGTCCTGGAAGTGTTGGAAGAGCAAGCTTTACTTCTAATCTAATTAGTAATGCTTATGTGTCTAAACCTACTGATCCGGTTTTAGATGAAGATGGAAATTATTTCTATGATGAGAATGTATTTCAATATATCAATCCTTATGCTGTTGCCGAAACTATTGTGAATGATAGAGAGGAGAATAGTTTATTTACAAGTCTTAGAACTGATTTAAATATTACGAATGATCTTGTTTTAGGGTGGTTTGGCAGCTGGAGAAAAGTAGATGCAAGTGCAGGTTATTATGCTCCAGTCAATTCTACTTTACCAAGTGCGATTGATTATGATGGAATTGCAAATGTGACAACTAATCTTCAGGATGAAAAATTAATGGATATCAGCTTAAGCTATAACAAACAATTTGGAAAACATAAAGTTGGGGCTATAGCTGTTTATGAGTGGCAAAAACAAACTTACCAAGGACATTTTGCTCAAGCAAGAGGTTTTATTAATGATTTAACAACTTATAATGCACTTCAGTTAGGTACTATAAGTAGTGTTTTGCCAGGAGATATTTCATCCTATAAAAATGACCGTAAATTAGTTTCATTTTTAGGAAGAGTCAACTATACTTTTAATGAGAAATACTTGTTAACAGCAAGTATGCGTCGTGATGGATCATCTGTTTTTGGGGATGGCCATAAATGGGGGGACTTTCCTTCTGCTTCAGTAGCATGGAGAATTACTGAAGAAGGTTTTATGCAAGGTCAAAACATTTTCAGCAATCTGAAATTAAGATTTGGATATGGTGTAACAGGTAATCAACAAGGTTTATATCCTCAAAATTCATTGCAGTTAGTAAGCTCATCCGGGACAACCTATTTTAACGGTGAATTGATTACAAACTTTGCTGTTTCACAAAATGCTAATGAAGATTTAAGATGGGAAACGCGTTATCAAACTAATGTGGGTTTAGATTTTGGTTTGTTTGATGGAAAACTCTATGGATCGTTAGAAGCATATACAGCAACCACTAAAAATCTTTTATACTACTATAGTGTTCCACAACCTCCTTATCCATATGGAACTATTGCAGCAAATGTAGGTAGTTTGAAAAATGAAGGTGTTGAATTACAATTGGATTATCAGATTCTAAAAAATGAGAATTGGACAATTACTCTTGGTGGAAACCTTTCGTTGATGCGTAATGAAGTATTGAAATTAAGTGGTGAGCTCAATGGGGTAGAGTTAAATACCAATTATGTTTCAATGGGGTACAATGCTTATTTAATCGAAGGAGAATCTATTGGAACATTTAATATACTTCAGAATAATGGTAAGGATGATAATAATGAAGAGTTAGTCGTAGATATGAATAATGATGGAGTCATTGATCAAAGCAATCAGAGTGAAGATAGATATCAAGCAGGTTCTGCATTGTCTACTTACACCTATGCATTTACACCAACTGTAAAATATAAAAGCGTTGATTTGTCAATGGTTTGGCGGGGAGCAGGAGGTAATAAAATATATAACAGTATAAAAAGCAGTTTCAGCTACTACGAAAATTTAGGTAAGAGCAATCTTCTGAACAGTGCTAAAAATACTGGGCTTTATACTTCAGAATATGCTTCTGATTTATGGTTAGAAGATGGTGATTATTTAAGATTTGATAATCTAACAGTAGGTTATACTTTTAATACTTCTAAGATTAAATATATCAAATCTTTACGCTTGTCATTAACTGGAAATAATCTGTTGTTATTTACCAAGTACACTGGTTTAGATCCTGAATTAAATGTGTCAGGAGGAGATGGATCCGGAGCTGATGCAGGAATTTATCCTCGTACTCGTAGTTATGCAGTAGGTCTAAATGTTACTTTCTAATGAACACTTAAAGATGAAGACAATGAATAAAATAATAATATTTCTACTTGCATCTGTGTTTTTATACAGTTGCACAGATATTGAAGAAGAAGTGTACGATAAATATGCAGCCAAAGATTTCTATGGAACTTCAGATGGAGCAGATGCTGCATTAGCTAATGTATATGCTAATATTCCCGGAGATTGGGGTGGAGTAGGTTATGCAGGTGCTGACAGAGGATGGTATGATTTAAATTGTATGGCATCTGATGAACAAGTTGTACCCCATAGAAATACAGGTGACTGGGAGTTGGATTTTGCTCGTTTGTATTTACGAGAGTGGTTGCCAAGTGATGCTTTTATTTCGAATACATGGAATTGGTTGTACAACTCTATTTTTCAGGCAAACTTAGCTATTGAACAGTTGGAGTTGGCCAATGCTGATGCTTCCAAAATTGCAGAGGCACATATATTAAGAGCTTTTTTTTACTACTTATTAATGGATGATTTTGGTGATGTACCCTTTTTTACAGAAAATAGTTCGACGGTAGATCAAATTCCTCAGGTTTCTCGTGAAGAAATATATGACTTTGTAATTGAGGAAGTTAATGATAATATTGAAAACTTATCCTCTACCATAGGAGGCGATTATTATGGACGATTTAATAAGTGGGCTGCTTATGCATTTTTAGCGAAAGTATATTTAAATGCTGAAGTTTACACCGGACAAACGAAATGGAATGAGTGTTTGGCTGTTTGTGAAAAATTATCAGCAGGAGGATTTAAATTGCATTCCGGAGCAACAGATGCTTCTCATGCGTTAGGAAATAAGTATTACGAGTTATTTGATGATGTATGTCCTGATGATGAGGTGATTTTAGCCATTTATACTACTGCTGATGTAGTAGGCAGAAACATTATTACAATAAGAAGTTTAGGAGGAACAGACGGAACATTATTATTTGGAGCAGGAGCCTGGAATGGAGCAGTAGCTTTACCTGATTTTGTGAATAAGTTTGATGATAATGATATACGTAAAAATCAATTTCGATTTGGAGAGAATCCATCAGGTCCTACTCCGGCAGGATTTATTAATTATTCCTTGGAGATAGATAATCTGGATAATCCGGGTGCTGATGCAAATGCCGGAGCCAGAAATATTAAATTTTGGCCAACGGAACCACTTTCAAGTGGAGGTGCTTCAAACGACTTTCCAATTTATCGTTATGCTGATTTCTTGTTAGTTCAGGCAGAATGTTTTGTGCGTTTAGGAGATGCATCTTCTGCAAAGTCATTTGTTGATGAGGTAAGAGAACGTGCCGGACTAAATGCTTTAGCTGATGATCCTACTTTAGAAGACATTTACAATGAAAGAGGATTTGAATTAGCATGGGAAGGTCACAGAAGACAGGATATGATTCGCTTTGGAAAATTTATTGAAGCCCATGGTTTAGCTCCTGCTGTGGATAGTCATTATAAGTTGTTCCCAATTCCTACATCAGCATTAAATACCAATCCTGGTTTAGTTCAAAATCCTGGGTATGGAGAATAAATGTTAAAATGGGATAACTTATTTAGCTTTTTGGATAACCTAAAAAATTGATTCAATGAAAAATATAATAAATATGTCATTAGGATTATTAACCTTGTTGTTTCTTGCAACAGCATGCGAAGATGATCCTACATTAACACAGCTGGAGCAAGTATCTTTTTCTGAAGATATTTCTCTGTCAACAACTGCAATAACTGTTGTAAAAGAATCTGCTTCTGAAGATGTATTAATTCTTAATTGGGAAGAGGTATCTTTTCCAACAGTATCACCCGTTACATATACTGTTCAGTTTGCAACGAGTGATGATAATTCATGGTCAGAAGTAAAATCTATTGAAATAGGAGATGATGTTTATTCAACATCTATAACAGGAGAGTGGTTGAATGCATTAGCACTTGAAAAAGGTTTTGATTCTGAAACTCCGGGAACATTCAATGTACGAGTGAAAGCGTATGTTGACAGAGATGTATATTCCGAAGCTAGAGAAATTACTATTACACCTTATTATGGATATACCGGTTATGATGCTTTAAGGGTTCCTGGTGATTACCAAGGGTGGGATCCTGCGTCTGCACTAAGAATTACTTCTTTTTGCGAAGGCTTAGATTATTTGTACCAAGGATTTGTTTATATACCAGAAGGTTCTGGTTTGGGCTTTAAGTTAACAGCTCAGGAAGCTTGGGAACCGATGGCTTATGGAGATGGCGGTGATGGCTTGTTAATAGAGGCTAATTATTCCGGAGGTAATTTTGCTGTACCTAATACTGGATTTTATGAAGTAACAGCAGATTTGGAAAACATGGTCTATACCGTTACTGAAATGACATGGGGAGTAATAGGTGATGCAACCCCGGGAGGATGGGATGCAGATACTCCTTTAACATATGATCCGGATTTAAATGTATGGAGTGCAGTCATAGAATTATCAAGTTCTGGTTCTTTTAAATTTAGAGCCAATAACGATTGGGTTGTTGATTTTGGAGTGGATGAAGATGGTAATCTACAGTTTGCCGATCACCCTGTTTTAGGATATGTTGAACGTTCTAATCTTGCTGTTGAAGAATCTGATACCTATTTGGTTGTGTTGGATTTAAGTGATCCGGGTAATTATACCTATTCATTAATTGCTCAATAAGGATTAGATAAGATCAGGGAGTGGTTTTTACTGCTTCCTGTATTTAATATTAGTGAATAAGGATTTAAATTAATAAGATTTTAAGGGAAGGTATGATGATGAAAAAAGATGTGTTTCTTGAATTTTTCAAACAGTTGGAAGACAAAAAGAAAGTGGTAATCAGTATTTTATTGTTATCGATTTTAATTCCATTTCAAGCTTGTAAAAAGGAGGAAGTAGTATTTGATAATGGAAATTCAACTGTTGTTAATGATGATCCGGTTCAATATGGAACTCCCTTTGAAGAAGTGCCGGAAATTTCAGATGTAATTATGTATGAGGTCAATCTGTTTGCATTTAGTGATGAGAGATCTATAAGTGGAGTTACGTCTAGGTTGGACCATATTAAAGATTTAGGGATTAATGTAATTTGGTTGATGCCTGTCTATCCAATTGGTGAGTTAAATGGAAGTGGTTCTCCATATGCTGTTAAAGATTATGAAGCGGTAAATCCTGATTTAGGAACGTTAGATGATTTACGAGAGTTAGTTGATGAAGCTCATAATAGAGGAATGTCTGTAATACTTGACTGGGTTGCAAATCATACTTCATGGGATAATGAGTGGATTGAAAATAAAAGTTGGTACACCACCGATGAATCAGGAAATATTGTTAGCCCAAATGAAGATTGGACAGATGTTGCTGATTTGAATTATAATAGTACTGCTATGAAAAACGAAATGATAGCAAGTATGAAATATTGGGTTTTAGAAGCTAATATTGATGGGTTTAGATGTGATCATGCTGACGGTGTTCCAGATGAATTTTGGAAGGATGCTATAGATACATTAAGAGAAATACCGGATAGAGATATTATCATGTTTGCGGAAGGAGAACGAAAATCTCTTTATAGCTCTGGTTTTGATTTGCTTTTTGGATGGACATTTTATAGTAAGGCAAAAGATATTATTGGAAATAATGTTACTGCAAGTCAAATTTTTCAGGCAAATACAAGTGAATACGATAATATTCCAAATGGAAAGCATGTTGTAAGATGGATTACCAATCATGATGATAATGCCTGGGATGCTCTCCCTCAGGATTTGTTTAAAAACCTCAGAGGGAGTGTGGCTGCTTTTGTTTTGTCAGCCTATATGAATGGAGTTCCTTTAATTTATAACGGACAGGAAGTTGGTTTTGATCAGCAATTAGGCTTTTTTGATAGTAATTATACGATTATTGATTGGACTCAAAATGCAGATCTTCTTTCTGAATATTCCCAGATTATTAATGCGAAAAATAAGTATGAAGCCTTTAGAAAAGGTGCTCTGGAATCATTTGCAGATGATAATGTTGTTGCTTTCACAAGAACAATAGATAGTGAAAGCGTATTGGTAATTGTAAATACACGTAATGCCAATATTAATTATTCAATACCATCTTCTATTCAAAATAGTAATTGGAGTGATTGTATATCAGAAAAAGCTGTGGAATTAGATGAAACAGTAAGCTTACAACCATTTGAATATTTAGTATTAACTCAATAAGATTAGAGGGTATTTCTATACTTCAAATTTTGAGAGAGTTTAAGTTAAAAGAACATTCATATAATTTATTAATTTCTTAAATTAGGAATTAGCATTTTATTAATAGTATTGATATGAAACAAATATTATTTTGTATACTGTTCATTGGGATAATTCTTACCTCATGTGAACAAAAAAATAAAAGTGGGATGATAGGAGGTGGTACAGCCATTTTTTATCCTAAAAAATTTGAAGCCGAACAATTGTTGCCTTCTTTTGCATTGATTACAGAACCTATTGTTTCTGGAAAAATACATGATACCTGGAAAATAAAGCCAGAATACTATGTCAGTCAGGATAGTTTAAATGCAATTAAAATACAGGTAGGTAATGATGTCGATTTGTATGGAACTGGCGAGGTGTTTGGTGATTTAAACAGAAAAGGTAAAAATGTCACTTTGTGGAATACAGATAATTATGCCTATCAAAAAGATGGAGGGAAAAGACTCTATCAATCCCATCCATGGATATTAGGTGTTAGATCGGATGGTACATCTTTTGGTATTTTAATAGACAATACTTGGAAACAACATATAATATTAACCAATCCCATTGAGGTTGTTACAGAAGGGCCTGCTCCAAGAGTTATTGTAATAGAAAAGGATTCTCCTCAGGAAGTCCTCAAAACTTTGGCAGAACTGACTGGTAAAATGGAAATGCCTCCGCTTTGGGCATTAGGGTTTCAACAATGTCGTTATTCCTATACTCCTGATACTCGAGTAAAAGAAATTGCCGATGAATATAGAGAAAGACAGATTCCTTGTGATGTGATTTGGATGGATATAGATTATATGCAAAACTACAAGATATTCACTTTCGACAGTGTAGCATTTTCTAATCCAAAGGAAGTTAATGATTATCTCCATAGCGTTGACTTTAAGGCAGTATGGATGATTGATCCAGGTGTTAAAAAAGAAGAAGGATACCATGTTTATGTTCAGGGAACAGCTGAAGATTGTTGGGTGAAAACCGCAGATCAAAAAGATTTTGTGGGTAGTGTATGGCCTGGGCCATGTGTTTTTCCTGATTTTACACGACCGGAAACATGCCAGTGGTGGGGAACTTTGTATAAAGATTTTATGGCAACAGGAGTTGATGGAGTGTGGAATGATATGAATGAACCTTCAGTTTTTGACGGACCGGATGGAACTATGCCTGAGGATAATTGGCATCGTGGTGGAGGTGATTTACCTGCCGGACCACATTTAAGATATCATAATGCTTATGGCATGATGATGGTAAAAGCAAGTAGAGATGGTATTATGAAAGTGAACCCACAAAAGCGTCCTTTTGTACTTTCTCGTTCTAATTTTATCGGAGGTCAACGTTATGCAGCTACTTGGACTGGAGATAATGCTTCAACATGGGAACATATGAAAGTAGCCGTTCCTATGATATTAAATTTAGGATTATCCGGTCAACCATTTTCAGGCCCAGATATAGGAGGATTTAAAGGTGATGCAAATGAAGAGTTGTTGGCAAATTGGATGGCAGTAGGGGCTTTTTATCCATTTAGCCGTAATCACACTGAGAATAATTCCATAAATCAAGAGCCATGGGCTTTCGGCAAAAAGGTAGAAACTGTTTCAAGGGTAGCATTAGAAAGAAGATATCGTTTAATGCCATATTTATATACGCTGTTTCATGAAGCTTCTGTAAGTGGATTGCCAGTTATGCGCCCTGTATTTTTTGCTGATCCCAAAGATACTTTATTAAGAGATGAGCAAGATGCGTTTTTACTTGGTACAGATTTATTAGTGGTTCCGCAATATGCTGAAAATCCATCCTTACCAAAAGGTGTTTGGAAAACGATTTCCTTATTAGAAAAAGGAAAAGAGGATGATGGATATCAGGCAATATTAAAACAACGTGCTGGTTCGATAATTCCATTGACTAAAGTGATTCAATCTACAGAAGAATTAAATACCGATAGTTTAACAATTTTAGTAGCTCTTAATGATGAGGGAAAAGCAAATGGAAATGTATATATAGATGCAGGAGACGGATTTGAGTATAAAAATAAAAATTATGCAATTGATGATTTTAGTGCTGTTTTAACTGCAACCGATGAGGTTGTTATTAATATTAATCAGTCAGAAGGCGATATGAAAGGTACAGCTCGTTATTATAGAGTCGGTGTTGTTATCGAAGATGAAGTTATTTATTCAAACTGGGAAAATGATGGATTAATAAAAGTCGATAATAAGAAATAGAGGCTTTTTATAGTTTGGTTGTTAATAATTCTACAAGAACTGACTCATGATTTTAGCTTAGTGAGTCAGTTTCTTGTTATGTTACGAAAAAGTGATGAGAATAATCTTGTCGGTCTTGTGTTTGTTCATATAATCAGGGTGTTATGTAGGTGGTTTGTTGTGGTGGTTTAAGAACCGTATTAAATATTTTGTAAAATTGTTATTTATTGGTTTGTAGTTAGTTATAATTTTTCCTAATTTCGATGCGAATGCTTCACCTCAAAATTATTATTGATGCCCTACAGAAGACTTCCAAATACAGATCAAGCTCGATTGCGTGCGTTAAAAGCTGCTTTAGAACAAGGTAGGTTAAAATATCCCTATGATTTAGCATATCCACAGCAGTTGTATCACGATATACAATCTATTTTACCTCAGTTTGAACAAGCTGTTTCCCAATATAATTTTAGTAAAGAGCGTCAGGCAAAGTATGGAAAATTATTGTCTGATCAATTTAAGGAGGCTCGTATCTATGTTTCTCATTTTGTGCAGGTATTAAACTTTTGTATAATAAGAAAAGAGTTAAAGCCGGAAGTAAGAGAAGAGTTTGGATTAAGTATTGATGATAAGGCCGTTCCGGAGCTGGGTACAGAGCAACAATTAATTAGTTGGGGTAAGAAAGTAATAACAGGTGAGGAATCCAGAATGATGAAGGGTGGTACAAGGATTTATAATCCTTCAATTGCTATGGTTAGAGTAAAGTATGAAAAGTTTATAGAGTATTATAACAACCATAAGAATCTTCAGAATACAACTCAGAAAATGCATGAAAAAGTAATTGGCATGAGGAATATAGTAGATAACCTTATTCTGAAAGTGTGGAATGGAATTGAGGAAAACTATAATGAACTTTCGGGAGAAGATAGGCGAAGTGCTTGTGCTACTTATGGTGTAGTTTATATGTATAGAAAAGATGAAAAGCCAATGGAATCCTAAATTGAATTCGCTTTTTGTTTTTTACTTATAAATAAAATAATAGCAAACACTCCTAGCATACTTAAAGTCACAAAAAATAAATTTGGATGCTTATCGTTTACAGTAAGCGGATTTTCAGATATGTTTCCATTGCTAGTTGAAAGGTTGTAAATAATAAATGCAGTAAAATTATTAGTAAAATGAGCTGCAATTGATAACCAAATGCTTTTCCCATATACAACCAGATATCCAAAGATAATTCCTAAAAAAAAGCGAGGGAAAAATCCAAAAAACTGCATATGCATAGCACTAAATAAAAAGGCTGTAATTAAAATTGAAATGTGATAGTTTTTTGTTATTGCTGTTATTAATTTTTGTATTGCACCTCTAAATAAAAGTTCTTCTCCAATTGCAGGAATGATTGCAATAATAAATATGTTTAATATTAATAACATAAAACCGGAAGTATCTAAAAATATTTCTGTCATTTTTAGAGCTTCGTTTTCTTTTATTCTCATCCATTCTTCTATGTTGGAAAAGTATTCAGGAAAAGAAATAATGTTGTTTAAATAGCCTAAATAACTTACTAAAGGTTGTGCTATTAATACTATAATTATGGATAAAACTAAATTTCTTTGAGAGGGGATTTTAAATCTGAGCCATGGCAATGGAAATTCCTGTGTAATAAAAGCAAAAAACAATGGGGGTAAAACAAAAAGTGCAAAGCTTTGAATAATTTGAAAATACCTGGCAAATCCAGGTGCATCTGCTAAACTTTGCGTGTTGTTAAACAGATCAAGATTCCATATTAAAGAACCAATCAGTGTTGCTGCAATACTAATAATTAGCCATGTAGCCAATGTAATTATTACTAATAGAATTAACTGACTTAAACTAGACGTATCTTTAAAACGGAACATAAAATGGAATTTTCCCGAATATAAAAAATACAATTAAATATATAACTATATTATAAAATAAAACCCCATTTATCATATGATGAATGGGGTTTTATAAACTATATAAAATGTTCTAAGCCAATCTTTGCGATATTAAGTTTTCACTTAATTGAGTTTTACCTTTTCCAAATTTAAAAGTTCTTACCTCTTTGTCTTTATAAACATATTTTTTGTTGTCATCACTAATCTTCGGATAATTTAAAAAGGTTTCATAAAACTTAACTTGTTCAAAATAATTAAGTTTTACCTTAGTTGGTGATGTTAAATATATTTTTAACCAAAAGTTAATTGGTTTATTAATATTCAATACTTGAAGACCTTTTATTTTATAAAAATAATCAAGTACCATATCATCACTAAGTCTTTTGCTGGTTACCTGATGTATAGTTTCAAGTACCGATGTTTTTGTATATTCCGGGTTATCAAATAGAATTTTTTCTATTTTAGGAATGGCTCTTTTTTCTGCAATTAATCTTAATATAGGTTTATATAAATAGATTAATGTCAGGAAAAATATAAAAATAAAAGCAATAATAATATAGGTCATTTCTCCCTGTTTTGTTAATTCAACATCTCCAATAATCTCTCTCAATTCTCTCTCAAAATGTGTGTCACATTTTAACATTTTTTACCTAAGGTTAGGATAAAAGGTTTTAAATAATTGACGAACTACACTTATAACGAAATGAAGTGTGAAAATGTTACAGTGAATCGACTAATGAAAATGTTTTACTAAGGAAAACAAACTAAATCTAAATCAGATCTATTTATTAGAGCTATATCCGTGAGATTATTTCTTTAAGAAAAGAAATGTTAAAATTTTTCTGTAGACAAAAAAAGTGGTTTTTTGATTGATAATGAGCAAGATATTCTTGTTCTGTTTGTCCTGGAGTAGGAATTAGTATTGCTTTGATATTTAAATAATCAAAATCCATTATTGTTGAGTAGCCCGCTCTGCTAATAATCAATTTTGAGTTTTTTATTATCCCCTTAATCTCACTTGAGGGTAATGATGAAACTCTTGTAATGTTATGATGAGTATTTGAACTTACAATCATAGGTTTGCCTTGGATAATTAAGGTTTTAAAATTTGTTTTTTGAATCGTCTTTATAATGCAATTTTCAAAATCACTACGTGCTGGTTCTGGTCCCGAAATAATTGCTACAATATCATACGATGATTTTGGGGGAGTAGAATTATTTAAGCAGGAAAAGTGAGAGCAAGGACCAATGTATTTTGAATTGGAAGGTACTTGGAATTTGTGAGCTAAATCTCCACTTAAATTATTATTTAGGTCTGGATAATCCGGAATCCAACATTCATCGTATTGGTTGATTATGGTTTTTACTAGTTTGTTGATGACTGGTTCAAAAAAGCTTAATGGTTTAGGTAATTTAACCATTAATTGATGAGTGATAAATATTGAATGTATTTTGTTATTCCATAAGCCATATCTGTTGTCTGAAATAATGATATCAACATCATATTTTTTAATTATGTTTTTAATGGCCCGGTGTTCATAAACAACACGGTAAATAAGTTGAGGTATTATTTTTAGTAAATTTATAATAGAGCCTTTAGGCGAAAAATGAATAGAAATATCTCTTAGCGTAATTGTGTTGAGTTCTGGAAATTCTTTTTTTAAATATTCTAATGCATTGCCATCTCCACAAAGAATAACTTGATTGCTTTTGTTTAATAATTTATGGATGATAGGCATTAAACGTGCAGCATGTCCTAACCCCCAATTTAGTGGGCAAACCAAATATGTTTTTGGGTGTGTCACTGATATTATCCTGAAACTTGAGTTTTTATTCCAATATTTTCAACCAACTGAGCAATACTGTTTAATTTGTCTAAAGAAATTTTTTCTAGTCCATCCACAGGAGTATCTCGTTCAATAGTGTATATCATTACTTGTTTTGGAACAATGATTTTTAGATACTTAAGCCAATTATCGATGTCTTGTTGTGTAGTGTTGTCAACGGGCTTGCCTTTATAGGTACCTTTAACAAACATTGTTTGTATAATTAAATTACCGTTAAAATTTTGAAGGTTTTCGACTGTCTTTTTTATTGAGTATTTGGAAACAGGTTGATCTAAAATATTTATGCTTTCTTCAATTCCTGAATCCAACTTTAAAATATTGTCATCTATTTTATTTAGTGCTCTGAATACAGAAGGTTTATGAATCAGAGTAGCGTTTGAAAGTACTGCTATCCTTGCATTAGGAAAGTATTGGTTTCTTAGCGCAATTGTTCCATCAATTATTTCTTCAAAATCTTTATGAATGGTTGGTTCTCCATTCCCTGCAAATGTTATTACGTTGGGTGCAGTTTCATTGGCCTTCATATCCTCCAAAACCTTTTTTAGATTCTTTAGCACTTCTTCTTTTGAAGGCATTTCTGTTTTACAATCTTGATTTTGATTGTTGAAACCACATTCGCAATAGATACAATCAAATGTGCAAATCTTCTTATTTACAGGTAAAAGGTTAACTCCAAGAGAGATTCCCAGCCTTCTGCTATTCACGGGTCCAAAAATAATATCTTCGAAAAGGAATGTTGCCATTGTATGATTAAATTCTAATTGATTTTATTGAGATTAAGGCAACAAAAATACTTGAAAATTACGAAAGCCAATTATATTTATAAATTATTATCTTTGACAGATTGTAAATAAAGGATGAATTTGAATGTTATTTAAACAAGTTGTTGGTCAGCAAGATATTAAAGACAGACTTATCAGGATGGTTAAGGAAAACCGGGTGAGTCATTCGTTACTATTTACCGGACCTGAAGGTAATGGTAAATTAGCAATGGCCATTGCATTTGCTCAGTATCTTAATTGTTTAAATCCTACAGAAGGAGATTCTTGTGGGGAATGTTCTTCTTGTAAGAAATATAATAAGCTTGTTCATCCGGATTTACATTTTGTTTTTCCGGTGATAAAAACAACATCTGAAAAAAATCCTGTTAGTGATACTTATATTTCAGAATGGAGAGGATTAGTAAATGAAAATCCATATTTTAGTTTAACAACGTGGTTAAATCAAATTCGTAAAGAAGGGGAGAATAAACAAGGTGCTATATTTACTGCTGAGAGTTCTGAAATAATCAGAAAATTAAGTCTTAAAACTTTCGAAGGAAAGTATAAGGCAATGATTGTCTGGATGCCTGAAAAAATGAATGAAGCAACAGCAAATAAGTTGCTTAAAATTTTAGAGGAACCTTCTCCAAATACTGTATTTATTCTGGTGTCAAATCAACCTGATGAAATGATATCCACTATTTTATCACGGACACAGCAACTTAAAATACCAGCCGTAACTAATGACGAAATAGCTCAGTTTTTAATTCAAAAATATGAGGTTTCAGAATCTGAAGCAATTGGAGCTGCCAAAGTTGCAAATGGGAGTATTGTAGATGGAATAGAGCAGGTTCATATGAGTGAAGATAATCGGTTCTTTTTTGAAAGTTTTATCCAGATGATGCGACATAGTTATGCTCGAAAAGTGAAAGATATGTTGAATTGGGTTGAAGATATGAGTCGTCAACCGCGAGAAAAACAACGTAATTTTTTAAACTATGCGATTAAAATGATTCGGGAAAATTACATTATGAACTTTAAACAACCGGATATTGTTTATTTAACTCCTGAACAATATGAATGGTCTAAAAAGTTTTCGCCTTTTATTAATGATAAAAACGCATTAATGATTTCTGAGGATTTTGCTTTAGCAGATTCTCATATAGGGCAAAATGGAAATAGTAAAGTAATATTGTTTGATTTGGCTTTAAAGCTTATTATTTCTATAAAAACAGGAGTTGAAGGTTAGTTTGGAAAGTTAAATTAGCTTGATTATTTTTATCAACTATACTTAATAGTGCATTTAAAATAGAATGTGATTTTTGAGTACGTTATTGGATGAGGGGAATGAATAATATTAAATGATGATTCTAATAACAATACTCATAATAAGCTTCTATAATTTATATATACTCAGGCTTTAATGCCTTTAAAAACAAAAAGATGGAAGAAGAAGTACAATCAAAATGTAGTACTTGTATTGATAGATGTGGAAAATTAGATGTTTACGACTGGCTGGCAGATGTTCCTGAAAGTTGTAATGTTTCCGATATAGTTGAAATACAATTCAAAAATACTCGTAAAAGTTATTATAAAAACACCAATGGTTTACGTTTAAAAAAAGGAGACGTTGTTGCTGTAGAAGCTTCACCGGGACATGATATAGGGACAGTATCTTGTACAGGGGAGATTGCAGTAATGCAGATGCGTAAAAATCGTTTTAATATTAAGGAATACGAATTTAAACGAGTATATAGGCATGCTAAACCTGTTGATTATGAAAAGTGGGAGGAAGCTAAGGCTCTAGAGCATGAAACAATGATCAAAAGTAGGCAGATATCGCTTGAGTTGAACCTGAATATGAAAATTGGAGATGTTGAATATCAGGGGGATAGAACCAAAGCGATTTTTTACTATATAGCTGATGAACGAGTAGACTTTAGGCAGTTAATTAAGGTTCTTGCCGATAAATTTAAGGTAAGAATTGAAATGCGTCAGATTGGAGCTCGTCAAGAGGCTGGACGTATTGGAGGGATTGGTCCATGTGGAAGGGAATTGTGTTGTTCATCATGGATAACTAATTTTGTTTCGGTAACAACCAATGCTGCAAGATATCAGGAGATATCTTTAAATCCTCAAAAATTAGCTGGACAGTGTGGAAAATTAAAATGCTGTTTGAATTTTGAGTTGGATGCTTATATTGATGCTCAAAAAGGGTTTCCTAGAACAGATATACCTTTGGAAACACAGGATAGTACATTTTATCATTTTAAAACGGACATCTTTAAAGGTGTTATGAGTTATTCTTCGGATAAAATGATTCCTGCAAATATTACTGAGATTCCAGTTGATAGGATAAAGGAAATTATCAGGATCAACCGAAGAGGTAAGAAAGTAGCTAGTTTGCTTGATGATCGCCACATTGTTGTTGATAAGAATAAACCATTAGATTATCAGAATGTAGTTGGTGAGGATAGTATTTCACGTTTCGATGAGCCTAAAAAGAATGTTAGTAGGAATAGGAATAAACGAAGACGTAAGCCAAACAACAGAAATCAGAAAAATAAAAAGTAATATGAAATTTTTAATTTCTGGTCTGATTATATTGTTATTGTATTCCTGTGGTCCTACCGAGTGTTATAATCATCAAGTTACAATTCCAGATACAGGATGGCATAAAGATACTGTAGCTGTTTTTAACAGTGAAATAACAGAGTTAAATAAATCGTGTCATTTGTTGGTTAGTGTAACCAATAAAGAAACGTATAGCTATAGTAATATTTGGTTTTTTATTGATGCCATATCACCATCAGGTCATATTCAGCGCGATACTTTGGAGTGCTATTTAGCAAGTGATGATGGAGTCTGGTATGGTAAAAGTATAGGGGGTGATTTAATAGAAAGTATTCATCCGTATAAATTGAATATTCGATTCCCTGAAAAGGGATTGTATAAGTATTATCTAATTCATGGAATGAGAGATACTGTATTAACGGGGATTCAATCAGTGGGATTGCAAATTATAGAAGTTGAATAAAAAGCCAAGAGTAATTAACATACAATTCTAAATTTTAGTTGAGTTAACTATGTAAATGGATTGTTAATCGTTAAAAACAGGAGGCTATAGTCTGATAAAAAGTGGGAAAGAACAAATTGTTTAAGTTTGCCAAGTTGGAAACTTATCCGCATGTATTTCAAGTGAAGTTTGATGAGTCTAATCGCGAAGATTTTCACATGAAGGGACAATGGAAAAAAGAATTTTTTAAAAATGATAATCCGCTTGTTTTAGAGTTAGGGTGTGGAAAGGGAGAATATACTGTTGGTCTGGGAGAATTATATCCTGATAAAAATTTTATCGGAATGGATATAAAAGGTGCTCGATTGTATACCGGAGCAACTCAGGCTTTAAAAAAAGAGATGACTAACATTGCATTTATTAGGGCAAAGATAGAATTAATTACTTCCTTTTTTGCAGCTGATGAAATTGATGAAATATGGATTACATTTCCTGATCCTCAAATGAAGAAAACAAGAAAAAGGCTTACTTCTACCAAGTTTTTGGAATTCTATAAGGAGATATTGAAACCAAATGGAATTATACATCTTAAAACCGATAGTAATTTCTTGTATACCTATACCGATGCTGTTGTAAAAGAAAACCAACTTCCTTGTGAAATAAATACGGCAGATTTATATGACAGTCATATTGTAGATAAGATTTTAAGTATTAAAACTTTTTACGAAGGGCAGTTTTATGAACAAGGTATTCCTATAAAGTATATCAGATTCTTTGTTCCAAAAGATAAAAAATTAGTTGAGCCGGATATAGAAATAGAGTATGATAGTTACAGAAGCTATAATCGAGGTTCAAAAATGCCAGAAGAGACAAAGAAAGCTAAGTAATTAACAATGGATCCTGATTTTTACGATAAAGTTTATCAGGTAGTTAAACAAATTCCATTTGGAAGAGTTACTACTTATGGAGCCATTGCTAAATTTATAGGTGTTAAAAAGGCCAGTAGAATGGTAGGATGGGCACTTAATAATTGCAAAAGAGATTATATTCCGGCTCATAGAGTTGTTAACAGAATTGGTTTATTAACCGGGAAAGCCTCATTCCCCGGAGAAAATATGATGGAAGATCTACTTGCTAGTGAAGGTGTAAATGTTGAGAATAATAAAGTTGTAGATTTTAAACAGTTATTTTGGGATCCTCAAATTCTTTTAAAAGAATTTGAATAAAATTTTCTTAAATATTTTCAAATGAGAATATGCTCAAATTAAAAGGAGTGTTGTATATTTGTAATTATTTTAAATCAATTTAAATAAATATAAAGTAATATATTTACGATTCAATTAAATGATTGATTCAATATATGCTTAATAAATAAAGTTTGTATTATGAGTTTTTATCCTCAGTTAGTAATAGATGCATTAAAACATGTTCGCCATCCGGGAAAAGGGAAAGATATTGTTTCATTGGAGATGGTAGAGGATGATATTAAAATAGATGGAAAAAGAATAAGCTTTAGTTTATTGTTTGATCGACCTAATGATCCTATGATACCTTCTATTAAAAAGGCATGTGTACATGCTATTTTGACGTATGTAGGGGAAGATGCAGATATTAAAGGAAATATCTATGTTAAAATTAAAAGTAAGCCAAAAGTTGAGGTTGAAAAACCATTGTCTGAAGTGAAGAATATTATTGCTGTTGCTTCAGGAAAAGGTGGAGTTGGAAAATCAACTGTAACTTCAAATTTAGCTGTTGCATTAGCAAAAGCCGGAAATAAGGTAGGCCTATTAGATGCAGATATATTTGGACCTTCAGTGCCAAAAATGTTTAAAACAGAAGATGCCAGACCAGTTCTAGAAAAAGTAGATGGAAAGGATAAAATTATTCCTGTTGAAAAGTATGGAGTTAAGATGCTTTCAATTGGTTATTTTGTAAATCCACAAGATGCTACAATTTGGAGAGGAGCAATGGCAACCAATGCTTTGAAGCAACTGATTACAGAAGGTAATTGGGGAGAACTTGATTATTTGCTTATTGATTTACCTCCGGGTACTAGTGATATTCATTTAACGCTGGTACAAACTTTGTCAATAACAGGTGCTGTAATTGTAACTACGCCACAAGATGTTGCTTTAGCTGATGCCATTAAAGGTGTAAGTATGTTTAAAAGTAAAAACATTAATGTACCAATATTGGGTTTAATTGAAAATATGGCTTGGTTTACTCCTGCTGAATTACCAGAAAATAAATATTATATCTTTGGTAAAGATGGTGGTAAAAAACTGGCTGAAGAGTTAGGAGTTTCTTTATTGGGACAAATTCCTATTGTTCAAAGTATACGGGAAGCAGGAGATAATGGAGAACCAGCTGCACTTAACGATGATACGGTTACTGGGATGGCTTTTTTGGAAGTAGCCCAAAATGTTACCACTACGTTGAATGAGAGAAATTTAAACTTGCCTCCAACTCAGATTGTTGATGTTAAAATGAAATAGTCATGGATGTACTTAAATATCAAAAAGTAGAAGATGCTCTGGAGCTTATTAGACCATACTTGAAAGCTGATGGTGGAGATATATCTATTGTTGAGGTTACGGATGACTTTGTTGTAAAAGTTAAACTTTTAGGAGCATGTGATGGTTGTCCGATGAGTTATCAAACGATGAAAAATGGGGTAGAGCAGGTGTTGAAAAAAGAAGTACCTGAGCTAAAAGGTGTGATTACTGTTGATGGATAGTAGATTTTAAATTTATATAGTATAGCCATGTTATTTTTAACATGGCTTTTTTATTTCTATAGCTATATTAGATATTGTTTTTAGAAAAGTAAGTGTTGCTTACATCAAATAAGTTATTCACTGAATTGGATACATATGAAACGAACATGTAAATTTTAATCTTATAAATTACACACAGGGTAATGAAATACAAAGTATTCATGAACACCGTAAGCGTCTCCACGATAACGTATAGTTTTATGTGATAAAACTTTGAAGCTTTGTATCCTTATTTTTCACATCAAAGGATACATTATGGTTTTTAATTTCACAGAGGATACACGTTTTTACTTTTTTCACGAGCCCGTTGATATGCGAAAAGGAATTCATTCACTTTATCACCTGGTAAAAACTTCAGGAAATATGAATGCGCTCAATGGTGATGGTTATGTCTTCATTGGCAGGACTCGAAAATCTATCAAGGTACTAAGATGGCAAAGAGAAGGATTTGTTCTTTATAACAAGAAACTGGAATTAGGATGTTATACACTTCCACAACAGTTAAGAGACGGTGCTTTTACTGAGCTTGAACATGATATTTTAGACAAAATGGTAAATTGCGTAAAGCACAAAAGTAGTTCTAATGAATTACGGATAAAAGCCCAGTTAACACTCTAATACATAGTGACAAAAGACGAAAATAGTGCGAATTTTTCATGGTAAAATCGCACTATTTTCGTATCTTTATGCCATGACAGACAGGGAGTTAGCCATATTATTACAGCAGCAGGTTTCAGAATTAACAGTTACAATTGTTTCTTTAACAAAAACCATAGAAGAGCAATCTAAAGAGCAATCTAAAGAGCTAACAGCCCTAAAGGAGGCTATCTTAGAGAAGGATAAAGATAGCGCACATCTGAAGCGCTTTGCGAATATTAACCTTCCTAAAAAGACCGAAAAACGAAAGAATACAACACCTGTACCTGCGAATACACCTAAAGCTCCCACTCCCAAACAAAGAGGTAATAATGGAGCCAAAAGAAAAGTATACGATAATATCGAAGAGCTTGTAGAAGAAGTTATGCCGTCCGATGCTAGCTTTGACGAAAAGGCTGCTGTTTACCTGTTTTACCGCGATGTGATAAGATATGAGTATATTCCACCTCGTCTTATCAAACATATTTACCGCTGTAAAAAATATAGAATGGGTGATGATTTTTTCGAGGGCAGAGCCCCTATGACTCCTTTCATGAATTCTAATTTTGACAGCTCGTTACTGGCACACCTTATTCAACAAAGATATGTGTATAGCTTGCCAGTTGAACGCATCAATAAATACCTAAATGAGATGGGCATTGACATGCCTAAGGCAACCACTCATGGATTAATTGAAAAATCAGCAGGGTTACTTGATAGATTAATGCCAGTACTCAAAAATGCTATTTTAGCTGATTCCTATATTCATTTTGACGAAACCTACCATACGATATTAGGTGGTGACAAAGGAAGTCGCAAGGGCTACTTTTGGAGTGCTTTTTCTCACCAAAACAATTTAATACAGTTCATTTATGAAAATGGTTCACGAAGCAAGACGGTGTTCACGGATTATCTACCTAGGGATTATAAAGGTGTGGTACAGACTGACGGATATAGTTCTTACAAAGTATTAGAGGGATGGGATTATCCCAAGGCAATACGCTTAGGTTGTGTTCAACACTGCAAAAGAAAATTTATAGAGATTCAGGAGCAACCCGAAGCACAAGAAGTTATTGATCTATACAATCAATTTTATATCATCCGTAAGAAAAAGCCAAAAGAAAAATGGAAAGAGGCTTCCCTAAAAGTATACAAGAAGTTAGAAAATAAACTCAGAGACATAGAAAGAGATTCCGGGGTATTGCCTAACCACATATTAACTAAAGCTGCAGCTTACTGCCTGAATGAACTAGAGTCCATATACAACATCATCATATCTACCGAATACGATCTGGATAATAATATAATTGAACGACCTATGCGCTATATCAGCCTTAGTCGTCGTAATTCACTTTTTTGTGGTTCTAATGCAGGGGCCACCAGAACAGCTACACTTTATTCTCTAGCTATATCATGTAGATTGAATAATATAAATACATTTTCCTACTTCAAGGATGTTATGCAGCGTTTAGCAGAAAGTCCAACAATGACAAATGAACAATTACGCAACTTGCTTCCTGATAGGTGGGCGGATCAATAATAAAAAACGCCACATCAAAATAACGAATCAATTTGATGGGGCTTTTTTTGATGGGCGACGCGGAGACGGATACTGAACACCTTTGAATGTAAGATTAAGTGAATAATAAAATTTCTTGAGAGTTCCATCTGATATATAAATGTAAATTTTAAACAGATGAAAAATAGAGTGATGGATTTAAAATTTAAATGGATAGGGTTTGATGCTGATGATACTTTGTGGGAAAATGAATCTTATTTTCGGGAAGCCGAATATGTATTTTGTGAGATGTTAAAGGATTATGCCTCCACAGAAGAGATAACGAAAATATTGTATGATATTGAAATTCAGAATATAAAATATTATGGTTATGGTATTAAAGGTTTTATTTTGTCTATGATCCAAGCTGGTATGGAAATTACCAACGGTCAACTATCTAATGATGTTATTGAAAAGATTATTGCGTTAGGTAAGGATTTGCTAAATAAACCTGTAAATCTGATTGATGGAGTTGCAGATGTGTTAGAATCATTAAAATACTGGGGATATAAATTAGTTGTTGTAACTAAAGGGGATTTGCTTGATCAGGAGACAAAATTACAAAAGTCAGGTTTAGCTAAATATTTTCATCATATAGAAATTGTAAGTGATAAAAAAGAGGATAATTACCTTAAGTTGTTGAAGCATTTAGATATTTATCCTAAAGATTTTTTAATGGTGGGTAATTCATTAAAATCAGATATTTTACCTGTTTTAAATATTGGAGGAAGTGCAATACATATACCTTTTCATACAACATGGATTCATGAACAAGTTCATAACGTAGGTAGATTAAACAACTTTAGAGAACTTAAAAGTATATCAGAAATTCATCAGGTTTTAAATATATAACAATTGTGTTATGTAGTCACATAATATAATTTGTAACTGGTTGAAATATAGTTGATTGATATTTCGACTCATGTAAAAGAATAGTCGTTTCGTCAAAGTAATTTACTTGCTTGTCAAAGTAATGTATACATACACAGTTAGTTGCGTAATATCATTCAAACTAAAGAACTTGGATTATTTGTAAGTTCGAAAAATGAAAGATTATTATGAAACGATTTATTTTTATTTTAATAATTACGGTAGGATTTGGGAGTGCTATTTCTGCACAAAATTTTTCATCATTAAGTGAGGTAGAGTTTGTTGATTCAGAAATGTATGATGAATATATAGATATGGTTTTTGATTGCTGCTATTATTTAGTGCAAACACCTTATGAAAAGAAAGATGATGAAAGATTGGCTGCAAATCAGTTTATTCAAAGATGGGCTAGTGGAGCGTCATCATATTCAATTAAAGTAAGTGATAATGTAAAAGAGTTGCTTGATGAAAGAGAAGAGCTTATTTCATTGTATTGTGGATGTTATTTAAAAGTATCTCTTGAACAAGAAGAATCTGATCCTTCCATTCTTGAAGAAAAAGCCTTAGATGCTATTTTGAGATATTGTAATAATTCTTCTAATAAAATGAAGATGACAAAGGGTATGAAGGAACTTTCTGATTTAAAATCTAATGGAGATATTAAAACAATAGATGATTATTTTGCATTAAAGAGCTAAGTGTGAAATTGTATAATTATATTTAGGAGAAGGTTCTTGATGAAGAACCTTCTTTTTTATTTTTGCATATTTAATTCTTCAATTAGATCTCCGTCTTTTAGCTTTTTTGCTATGATATTATAAGGCCCGCTTACAACAGTAGAACTATCTGAAATACCTGAAAGAATTTCAATATATTTCAAATCCTGAATGCCAGTAGTCACTGGTTGTTGTTTAACTTTACCTTCCTCGGCTATAAAAATCACTTCTAGTTTATCCTCAGTCACAGCATCTTCTCTTGATGTGGTGTCTTTTCTTGACGTAACTGCTAATATTGGAACAGTTAAAACACCCTTTCTTGTATTGGTCTGGATGTCAACAGTGGCTGACATACCTGGTCGAAAAGGATGGAAATTTTCGCCATGTTTTGCAATTAATTTTTGATATGATTCAGGTAGTATTAAAATTTCAACTTCAAAGTTTGTTATTTGATCTACACTAGTTCCTTCAACATCTGCCGAATTAGCAATTTGAGTTACAAGTCCTTTAAATTTTTCTTTTAGATAGGCGTCTACTTCTATAATTGCTGTATCGTTCAAATTAACTCTGATAATATCGTTTTCGTTAACATCAACCACAACCTCCATGTTGTTAAGGTTGGCAATTGTCATCATTTCGGTACCTTCAAACTGCGCTGTACCAACTACTCTTTCTCCTTTTTCAACTTTTAAACTTGAAATAGTTCCATCCATAGGAGAATATATTGTTGTTTTTGAAAGATTATCTTTTGCTTCATTACGAGAGGCCTTGGCATTCTTTAATGAAGCCTTTGCTGCATCAACGCTCGATTGAGCTACATTGTAATCAGCTAGAGCTAGTTCGTATTCTGATTCTGAAATGGTCTTTTGCTCCCAAAGTAACTTTTTTCGATTATAATCTAATTCTTTTTGTTTAAACTGTGCTTGAGCCTGAGATAAATTAGCTTCCGAGGAAATGACTGCAGCCTCCATTTTTTCAAGATTACGTTGGTAAATATCAGGTTGTATTTTGGCTAAAATTTGTCCTTTTATTACTTGTTCGCCTTCTTTTACCAGGAGTTCTAAAATTTCCCCTGAAACATCAGAACTAACTTTAACTTTTACTTCAGGATTAATTTTTCCGTTGGCAGTAATAATTTCGGTTAGTGTTCTATATTGGGTTTTTTCGGTAGTTACTTTATACTTGAATTCATTGCCAATCCATCCAAGTTTTTTTCCAATAATTAATAATATAAATATTAAGCCTAAGGCAATAATGGCATATAGTAATGATTTTTTCATTTGATTTAGTTTTATATAGACTTAAGGCTTCTTAATTTGAAATAATAGCACATTAGCTTAAAAAATACTTGAACTAAACATGCTTATGCAAGATAATAAGATATATGGATTATGAAATAATACTTTTTAATATCTTAGTTAAGAGATGAAATTTTTTCTCTGGAAGGGAGTGTAATACAAAATGTGGAACCTTCGCCTATCGAACTCATAACATTAATGGTACCTTCGTTTTTCTCAATATACTCCTTACTAATAATTAATCCAAGTCCTGTTCCATTCTCGCCTGCTGTACCAATACATCTTTTAGAATTATCAATGTTAAATAATTTCTTAATAGTTTCAGATGGTATGCCAATGCCATAATCGCGAATATA
Source organism: uncultured Saccharicrinis sp. (assembly GCA_963665705.1). Classification (GTDB taxonomy): domain Bacteria; phylum Bacteroidota; class Bacteroidia; order Bacteroidales; family Marinilabiliaceae; genus Saccharicrinis. Next base: position 4,554,293 of record OY762448.1, on the reverse strand, counting down.
AATTGTTGTTTTACTGCTACCTGTAGTTGATAGAATTTCAATTTTGCCACCAGCATAGCTAAATTTAATAGCATTACTTATAATATTTCGTAAAGCTAAACTAATCATGTTCATATCTCCATAAACTGTTGTCCCTTCAGAAACTGATGATATAATATTAATTTTCTTTTTTAAAGAAGTGAGTTCAAAGAGGTTAATTTTTTCATTTATGAGTTTGTTTAAATCAAATTTTGTTTTAACCAAGTTGATTCGTTCGTTTTGGCTCCTTGACCAGTTTAATAGGTTGTTTATTAGAGAGTTTACGTGTTGAGCTGAAGAGTCAATTAGCTTAATGTATTGTTTCTTTTTTTTATCTTCTATGTCATCATATGCTTCTCTAAGTAACGATGAAAAACCCATGATAGATTGAAAAGGACTTTTTAAATCATGAGCTATGATGTCAAAAAACTTATCTTTTGAAGAGTTGGCCTTAATGTATTTTTCATTAGCAATTTCAAGTTTAATTTTTTGTTTATTAATTCTTGCTTTACTTTCAATTAGCTTATTATTCGATTTTTTTAATTTTACTGCATTCTCCTTAATGCGTTGATTTTGTATTTTTATTTTCTTATTCTGTAATTTGAGCGTGTTGTTAAGTAGTTTTAATCTGTAAAAGTTTATAAATACAATTACAGTTATGATGCTCACAAAAAGCAAGAATGTAATTAATAGAATCTTAGTTAACTGCTCACTTTTAATAACTGCATTTTGTAATTTTATCTGCTGATCTTTAGTTTTTGAATTAAACTGTACATATAATTCACTAATCTGTTGCGATATGGTTGAATGAAATAATTTATCTTGTATTTTGGTATGTTCTTGTAGTGAATTAAAAGCTTTAATAGTGTCTTTGTTGTTTAAATATAAGTCGCTTAGTGCTTTGTAGGAAGCAGATGTAAGGTCTGCGTAGTTGTTGTATTTAGATATTTCCAGAGATTTATTGAAGTAAAATAATGCGGAGTCAAGATTATTTACTTTAGAATAATACTTACCAATGTTAGTTGTTATATTGCTTATCTGGTAAGATAGATTTTCCTTTCTTTGTTCTACTATCAAAAGAGCACTTCTGAAATACCTTCCAGCAGTAATTAATTGATCTTTTTCTAAATGAAGTTCCCCAAGATGATCTAATAAATGAATTTGAACAAGTGAATCGTTTATGTTTTTATTTAACTCAAGTGCATCTAAATAATAGTTTTCAGCTTTGTTTAATAATAATTTACTATTATAGTATTTACCTATGTTTATTAAATATTTTATTTGTTCAGTAGGATTTTCATATTTGCTTAGTAAGTGTTTTGCTTTAAGTGCATAGATGTAACTTTCATCATATCTCTCGGCATGGTTTAATGAAAAGGCTATTTGATTATATATTGCTATCAGCTTGGATGAATCTATCTGATTTTCTGATATTAATAGGGCTTTATTAAGGCAAGTAAGTGCTTTGGAAAAATTTCCCCTTTGATTATACGATTTTCCCATTGAAAAGAACAAAGAAGATTGTATTGTTTTGTTAGAAATGCTGTGTAACTTAATTGTTGAATCCAAATTTAAAGCAGAATTGTTATATGATAAAGGTTTTTCTGCCTTACAAATACCATAAGTACATATTAATATCAGAAATAGATTCTTTCGAATCAAGTTTAGGGACTTTGATATTTTCATTGGTTAAATAAGTTGTTTATTGGTTTTGTTTAGTTTTAATTATTTTTTTCCACTAGTTTATTTTTTTGACTAGGATAGACGAAAATAAGAAAAATATTTAAAGTAATCAATATCAAAATTTTAAAGTAAAAATATGCCTAATTAAACACCTTTATTACATTAGAGTTTTAATAAAAAAAAATTGTTTTTTGTTTAGGATCTAAATCTTATTTACTTTAATTGAGTAATAAATATTCTTCAAATATTAGATGTATAAAGCATGAGGCTTAAAATAAATATAATTCTTTTTCTTTGGTTATTGGTTTCTCCTATTTTATTTGCTCAGGTTAAGAAAATTGGTATACCAGAAATAGAATATTTCAACAGACGAACGTATCATGGAGCTACTCAAAATTGGAGTGTAACACAAGGATCTAATGGATTATTATATTTTGGCAATAATGATGGTGTGTTAGAATTTGATGGAAATAACTGGACTCTTTTTAAAAATTTAGGGAATTATAATGTAAGAAGTACTCTTGCTGTTGGTAGTAGAATTTATGCAGGTGCTTTTAATGAGTTAGGTTATTTTTATCCCGATTCTCAAAGTGTATTAAAATATAAATCTTTAGTGCGAGGACCAAAAATCAGAGAGTTGGAAGACTTTTGGTATATCTATGATTGGAATGATTATGTTGTCTTTCATTCTCAAAAGGGACTGTGTTTATTTAAAGATGATCAATTAGTAAAAATAATTTATCCAGATACACGTTTTGTTTCGGCGTTTGTTGTAAATGGACTTTTATTGGTTCAGGATGAGCGACTTGGGTTAATGGAAGTAAGAGGAGATGTGGCATTCCCGGTTTCTGGAGGTAAGATATTTTCGGGAAAAGAAATCAAAACTATTGAGGCTGTTTCAAATACAGAAATCGTTATAGGTACAATGAATAGTGGGTTGTATAAGTGGGATATGCAAAAAATTGTGGAATGGAATGTTCCGGCTAATGACTTACTTAAAAAAGTTAATATTTTTTGTGGGTGTAAATATTCTGATGATTTATTGATTTATGGAACTATTCAAGGAGGTATCGTTATTGTAGATTTTAATGGAAAAGTTTTTTTACAAATAGATAAAGATAAAGGATTAGAAAACAATACAGTATTGAGTGCATTTGTAGATAGAGAAGGAAATATTTGGGGAGGTCTTGATAATGGAATTGTTAAAGTAAATTTTAATTCTACTATTTCTTTCCTACAAGGTTATTATAATCTCGGAACAGGATATGTTATTGATAAATATAAAGGTGATTATTATTTTGGAACGAATCAGGCTGTATATAAAATTAGTGAAGAGAAATTTAGAGATCCTTTAAAAGATAGGAATGATTTTAAAATAGTTGAGGGTACTGGTGGACAGGTTTGGAATTTGCATCATGATTCTAACGGGATACTCTGTGGTCATAATTTAGGTGTTTTTGAAATAAATGGTTCTAGTGCCAAAATAATATCCCCACCAGATATTAATGGTGTATGGAATTTTAAAGAGATTAAAGGACAGCCAAATTTATTGTTGTCGGGAACTTATGCGGGGTTAATTATTTTAGAAAAAAAGAATGGTCATTGGAAGTTTAGAAATCGCATTAATGGTTTTAATGAGTCTGCGCGCTTTATTGAATGGGATAAAAAAGGTTATTTATGGATGTCTCATGGATATAGAGGTGTTTACAGAATAAAATTAAATAAAAATTATACTGAAGTTGTTGAGGTATTATCCTTTAGGCATAATGAGTTTCCTAATAATAAGGGGCCTTTAACTTTAACAAAAATAGGGGAAGAATGCTTATTTACAAGTCATAATGGAGTGTATAAATATGATGATGCAAATAATAGCTTTATACATAATGCCATCTTGGAAAATCTATTTAAGGACAACGAGTTTCCTAATGATATAAAACAAGATGAATACCGAAATTTATGGTGTTTTTATGGTGACAAAGTTGAAGTAATGCGCTTTATGGAAGATGGGACATATAAAGATATCAGATACCCATTTTTACCTTTGGAAAGAAAATTAGTAAATGCGTTTGAGTTTCTTTATGTTGAGGATAAAAGTAATGTATTTTTTGGTGTGGAAGATGGTTTTGCACATTATGCAGCTGAAGATTATAAAAACTATAAAATCCCATTTAAGGTACATCTTCGTTCGTTTAAAGGGAATTCTGATTCTACTACTTATCAGTTAAATTATATTGGTGATTCCATTGTACAATACAAAATTCCCTCTTTTAATTTTAGAAAAAATAATTTTGATATAGATTTTGTTGCATCATTTTTTGAGCAGCGAAATGTTTATTATTCTACATATTTGAAAAATTATGATCCTGGTTTTGGTAATTGGACTGAAGATAATCACCGCAGTTATTCAAATTTGCATGAAGGAGAATACGAAATTGTAATACGGGCAAAAAATCAATATGACGTAGAGGCTCCTCCTATTCGGTTTAAATTTATAGTGTTACCTCCTTGGTATAGAAGTATCCCTGCTAAAATTATTTTTATTGCCTTTTTTATCTGCCTGATAGGACTGATTTATTACTTTATTAGTAGAAGGGTGGAGTTGAGCAGGCAAAAAGAAAAAAGTAAGCAACAGGAAAGATTTAGGATAAAAGAAGAACAGTTAAAAAACGCCGCACTTACTTCAGAAAAAGAAATGATCCGACTTAGAAATGATAAGCTAAGGAATGATATGGTTTATAAAGAAAAGGAGTTGGCTAATTCAACAGTTCATTTGATTCAGAAAAATGACCTTCTTTCAGATATAAAAGAACAGCTTAAAAAAATCATTAAGATTCATGAAAAAAGTGAGTTGGAAAAGAAAGTTCGCAGTTTAATTAAAAAGATTGATAGAGATATTGATATTGAAAATAATTGGGAAGTGTTTGAAACTCATTTTGGACAAGTTCATGAAGCCTTCTTTCAGAGTTTAAAACAAAAGCATCCAACCTTAACAAGTCGTGAGCAAAAACTATGTGCTTATATTAAAATGGGTATGGCAAGTAAAGATATCGCTTCATTAATGAATATTACTACAAGAGCTGTTGAGAATAATCGTTCCAAACTACGCCAAAAATTAGGGTTAAATCAAGGCGAAAATCTATTGGAATACATAGAGCGTATATAATGTAGGTGAGTCAACAGATGACTTACTTATTCATGGGATACTTGTGTTTTAATTTTAAATGTGAATAAAAGTTAAAATATGATTGTTTTGGTGTATTTTTAATTGTGAGTGTGTTAAGTGTTGCCTTTTTGAAAGGTGGAAAGTTATAATAGGCTGTATGACAGGAAAATAAAAAATATAAAGTGAGGTTATTGTGAGGTGTTTAAATATCAAAAATGAGTTTTTTGTGATGATAAAAATTATGATACATTAACAGATGAGTGCATTTTTGTGGCAATGAAAGTTAATTCTAAATCCAAAAAGCAATGAACTAACAAACAGATATAGTTATTCAAATTGTGCACATTGAAAAAATATTATTGTTTGAAGGTTCTTCCGTTAGCTGGAAAGTTAAGTGGAAAAATGAAAATTAAATTCTAAAACACATGAAACATTTGTTAGGAACAATGATCCTGTTTTTGTGCAGCGCATTTATATGGGCACAGGAAGTTACAATTACAGGTAAAGTTACATCCGCAGAAGACGGAACTCCAGTACCAGGAGTAAGTGTATTAGTGGAAGGTACTACCAATGGAACTATAACCTCAATTGATGGAGATTATTCTCTAGCAGCCAATAAAGGTGAAGTTTTGGTTTTTTCTTTTATCGGTATGCAATCACAAAAAGTTACAATCGGTAATGAATCTTCTATTAATATCGTATTAGAAGCTGAGGTTTCAGACCTTGATGAAGTTATTGTTGTTGGTTACGGTGTGCAGAAAAAAAGTGTAGTGACTGCAGCCATTAGTAGTGTATCCTCGGAAGAACTCGAAAAATCTGCTCCTTCCAGAATTGAAAATGTTTTGAAAGGAAAAGTTTCCGGAGTTCAAATCACACAAAGTTCGGGACAACCAGGTTCAGATTCTAAAGTTCGCATCCGTGGTATTGGAACTATTAATAATAGTGATCCTTTATATATTGTTGACGGAATGGCCGTAGATGGAGGTATTGATTATCTTAACCCTACAGATATTCAATCTGTAGAAGTTTTAAAAGATGCTGCATCAGGAGCTATCTATGGTGCTCGTGCAGCCAACGGTGTTATTCTGGTTACAACTAAATCAGGAAAAAAAGGTAAGGCTACATTAAATTATGATTTTTCATATGGATGGCAAAATCCATGGACTGAAAGAGATGTGCTAAATGCCACTGAGTATATGGTCATTATGAATGAAATTGCATTGAATGACGGAAATTCAGCTGTTTATACTCAAGAGCAAATTCAAAGTGCAGGCGTAGGAACTGATTGGCAGAATGAAACATTTAATTATAATGCTCCTGTTCAAAATCATCAGGTAAGTTTAAGTGGTGGAACTGATGTTTCTAATTACTTTGTTTCTTTTGGTTATTTTACTCAAGATGGTATCGTAGGTGGTGATTATGATCGTTCTAATTATGAAAGATATAGCGTTAGATTAAATAATACTTACAATGTTTTTGAAGAAACAAGAAGTTTTTTAAAGACTTTAAAAGTTGGTGTTAATGCAGGTTATACTCGTACTACTTCTTCTGGAATTGAAACCAATTCTGAATATGGATCAGTATTAGGTAGTGCATTAGCATTTAATCCAACAATTCCTGTTTATGCTACAGATCCTGATGCGGTTTTAGCTGATTACCCTACTGCAGTAACAGATAAAGATGGTCGTGTATTTTCTATACCGCCTAGTGGATTTCAAGAGATTGCAAATCCAGTTGCAATGCTAAATGCACCAACATCAGAAATAGGAAATTCTGATAAAATTGTAGCCACTTTTTGGGGTGAACTTGAGTTGATAAAAGATTTAAAATTTAAAACCAGTTATGGTGTAGATTTAGCATTCTGGGGAACTGATGGATATACTTATCCTCACTTTTTGGCTACCCAAGGTAAAAATTATACCCAAAGTCATGTTTGGTCTGGTATGAATAGAGGTTATAACTGGCAGGTTGAAAATACTTTACATTACAATAAGTCATTTAATGAAAAACACAATCTATCTGTTTTAGTAGGTCAGTCGGCTAAAGAATATACATATAGAAGATTAGAAGGTGATGATTATGATTTATTAGAGCAAGATCCTAGTAAAGCTGTTATTGATTATGCTATTGCTGATCGCGATGATGAAAGAGTTTCTGGTGGAACAGGAGGATATACATCTAAAACGTTAGCTTCATATTTTGGTCGTTTAGATTATAACTTCGATGAGCGATATATGCTTCAGGCAACCGTACGTAGAGATGGTTCTTCAAACTTTGGTCCTAGCAATAAATGGGCTGTATTTCCTTCTTTCTCTTTAGGATGGAATATTACAAATGAAGAGTTTATGTCAAGTGCACCACAATGGATTAGTTATATGAAATTACGTGCTTCATGGGGTAAAAATGGAAATGAAAATATCGACGCTTTTTCATACACCAGTTTAATGGATGGTGGACAAAATTATTACTTCGGTTCTGGAGATTATTCTACTATGCAATATGGTAGTAGCCCAGCGCGTATTGCTAACCCATATGTAAAATGGGAAGAGTCAACACAGATTGATATAGGTTTTGATCTTCGCTTATTTAATCATGCACTGGCATTGGGAGTAGACTACTTTAAAAAGGATTCTGAAGGTATGTTAATGGAACAACCAATTCCTAGTTATGTTGGTAAAGGAGCTCCTATTGCAAATGCGGGAGATATGGAAAATCAGGGTATTGAGTTAGAAATAACTTATAAAAATAATATTGGTGATTTTAATTATAACATTGTAGCTCAAGCTTCATATATTCAAAACAAACTTATAAATATGGGTAATGAATCAGGAGAGATTGTATATGAAAGTGCTGGTGCTGCCGGAGTTGGTGATTTCGTAAAAGGTAAAAATGGTGAAATATTCCCATATTTCTATGGATATAAAACTGATGGTCTGTTGCAAAATCAAACAGAAGCAGATGCCTATAATTCAAAATATGGTCAAAGCGCTATGCCTGGAGATGTTCGTTTTGTAGATTTTAACAACGATGAAACAATTGATGATTTAGATAGAACAAAGATTGGTAAAGGTATGCCTGACTGGACTTTTGGTTTGACTTTAGGCGCAGAATATAAATCATTTGATTTAAATATGTTCTTTCAGGGAAGTGAAGGTAATGACATTTTTGATTATTCAGTAAGAGGTGATATTCCTGCAATGAACCGTCCTTCCTGGATTTTGGATAGATGGACAGGAGAAGGATCTTCAAATAAAATTCCAAGAGTAACTTCTGAGAATCCCAATAGTAACTGGCGTTCATCTGAATTATATATTAAAGATGGTTCTTTTGTAAGACTAAAAACAATTCAACTGGGATATACTATTCCTGCAAGTATAATTCGCAAGGATATTATTAAGAGATTCAGATTATATGTATCTGCTGAAAATCTTTTAACATTTACAAAGTATGACGGATTTGATCCGGAAATTGCATCAGGTGATTATACAACAATTGGTGTAGATAGAGGTATTTATCCTCAGGCACGTACTATTTCATTTGGTGCAAACATTACTTTCTAATAAAAAATTATTCATATCATGGAAAAATATATAAAAGCAATAATTCTTGCAGTCTTAATAGGCTTTACTTCCTGTAGTGATGACTTTTTAACTGTTGAGCCCACTGATTCGCAAGAGGCTGGAGGTGCCGCTACTGAAGGTGCCATATTATCAAACCTTGGTGCTGCTTATCAAATATTACTTTTTGATAGTTATGCAGACTATAGCTATAACAGTGTTACTTTAATGTCTGATTTACGTTCAGATGACATTTATAAAGGTGGTGGTGATGCTGGTGACCAAAGAATGTTATACCTATTATCTCAGTTCAACTTAAATGCAAACGAAACGGCTAGTGGTTTATGGAATATTTATTACAGTGGTTTAAGTAGATGTAATAATGTAATCATAGCTTGTGATAATGCGGTTGATGTAGATGAAGAAAGTCTAAATCAGTACAAAGCAGAGGCTCATTTTTTAAGAGCATACTACGTACATTGGCTTTGGAAATTTTGGGGTAATATTCCGTATTTCGAAGAAGATCTTCCAGAACCATATATGGCAGAACAATATACTGCTGATGAAATTTATGCTGAATTAATTGAAGATGTTGATTTTGCTGCTGATGGAGATAAGCTTCCTATGCGTACAACTGCAGAAAATGATGGCCGAGTTTCAAAAGCTGCAGCTATGTTATTAAAAGCTCGAATTGTTCTGTATCAAAAAGATGAAAGTAAATATGCAGAAGTATTGGCTGATATGGAAGAGATTTATGCCAGTGGCGTATATTATTTAGCTGATTACGCTTCTATTTGGGATAGAGAAGGAGAGTTTGGTTCTGGTTCGATATTCGAAGCTAACCACTTACCAGAAGGTAAAGACTGGGGTGCAGCCTGGCAGGGTTATGGTACTAATTTACCAGCCTTTATTTCGCCTAATGGTTTAAGTGAAACTGCTGATAATTTAAGTGGCAACGACTTCTATAAAGGAGGTTGGGGATTTGGTCCGGTAAGAACAGAGGTGCTTTCATTGTTTGAGGATGGAGATGAAAGACTCGCTGCTTCTGTAAACCAGTTTGATGAGGGTACCTATTCTGCACGTTTCCAAAATACAGGATTATTTCAGGCGAAGTATGCAGCAAGAGATGAATATAATGATGCACCATATACTGAGGACTTGAATTATGAAAATAATGTACGAATCTTCCGTTATGCAGAAGTGTTATTAAATGCAGCAGAGTTAATGGTGATTCATGGACAAACTCCTTCATCTGAATTGACTGCACAAGTATGTCTGGATGAAGTCAGAACTCGTGCAGGATTAGGATCTATAGATGCTACATCTTCCAATATCAAACTAGAAAGAAGAAGAGAATTCGTTGGCGAAGGAATGCGTTTCTGGGATTTGGTTCGATGGGGTGATGCTTCATCGGTGTTAACAGAGTCATTACCTGATTTTTCTTCAGAGAGAACCTGGTCTGATGATATGAAATACATGCCGATTCCTCAATCTGAAATCGATAAAACAGAGGGTGAATATAAACTGGTACAAAATTCAGGTTATTAATGAGTTTGTGAAAAATTAAAAGTAAGAAAAATGAAAAATATACTATATTTTATTGTTTTAATATTTGCATTCGCAGCATGTTCACCCGATGATCATAATATGCCTGCTAACTTAACAGCAGATCAGGTTTCATGGGAATATGCGGCAACAGATGTGTTGAACGAATATGAACTAACTAACAATACGCCGGGAACATCAGCCTTATGGGATATGGGTAATGGTGTAAAAGAAAACGGAAATACAGTTACAGCCAGATATACTTTTGCTGGAACTTACACTATCAAAGTAACTATTATCTCACAAGGGGGAACAGTAACTGTTGAAGATGATATTGTGATTACTGAAGATAATCCAGCATTTTTATCCGGGTATCCTTACGATGAATTGACTGGAGGTAGTACTAAAACCTGGGCTGTGGATAGATATTCAGAAGGTCATCTAGGTAAAGGTGAAACTATCGACAATCCTACAGGATGGTGGGCTGATGCATCTAATGAAAAAGAAGGTAAAAACTTATATGATGATAGATTTACTTTTTCAGTTGGTGCCAGCGGTTTAACTATGGATTTTGTAACCAATGGTTTTGTTTACGCAAATGTTAATTATGCTTCAGAATTAGGATCAACTACCGGATATCAGGAAGACGACGGTGATGATTTTATTATGCCTTATGATGGTGGAGCTTTTGTTTGTAATGTAGCAGGTGAAGATTTGAATTTTGATGCAGGTGGATTTTTTGGTTACTATGCAGGAACAACAAGTTACACTATTTTAACGCTTGAAGAAGATTTATTGGAAGTAGCTTTTTGGGATAAAAATGATAGTTACTGGTGGTTTTTACGATTAAGACCAGAGGATGCGTTAACAGAGGCTCCGGAACCTGTAGTTAAAAAACTTGAAGCTAATGATTTGTATGATGATTTTGAAGGCAATGGAAATATAACATGGATAACCAGTGAGATTGAAGATTTCTCAATTATCGATAATTTTGCTCCTGTACCTATTAACACATCTGAAAATGTAGCTATTTATCACAAAGGAACCGGAGAGTGGAATAATGTAAGTATTGAGTTGGATTATTTAATGGATCTATCCGTACGAAATGCGTTTACTCTAAAAGTATTTGTTCCTAGTTTTAATGATTATGTAACAGAGTGTAATCCATCTACAGACTGGTTACCAACGCATAACTTGTTACCTCAAATTGATATTAAGTTACAAGATAGCTCGATGGGTGGAAACGCATGGCAAACACAAGAAGTGAGAAGCCATACGTTAACTGAAGACCAATTTGGCCAATGGGTTGAACTGACTTTCGACTTTAGTGATGTTTCTGATAGAACTGACTTCGACCTGATTGTTTTACAACTGGGGAATGAAGGTCATTGTAACGATGGAATCTTTTATGTTGATGATTTTAAGTTACTAGATTAATAACACAGTATACCCGGAGCCTCTTGCTCCGGGATATTTTCTGACTTCATAAAACATCTGTTGTTTGAAATAATAATGCAAATGAGTTTAAAAAATATAATTGGCCAGCTGTTGGTTGTGGCTGTTCTGGCAGGTTTCTTTTCATCATGTTCGGAAGATGAAAGTTCAGAAGCAGGGTATGTAGCGGATTTTGAGTATGAAATAAATACGGATAATCCCAATACTGTAGAATTTACAAATACATCAGAAGGTGATTATTTGTATTTGCAATGGGATTATGGTAAAGGTGATGGTGAAGGTTCTAAAGAAACCGATAAAACAACAGTAAGATCAGTGTATTTTCCTGAAAAGGGAAGTTATGATGTTACTTTGATTGTTTGGGGGAAATTAAATTCCAGTAGCGATACTAAATTAATTACAAAGACTATTACTATAGATCAGGATGATCCTGATTATGTTGAACCAGAGGGTTTAATATGGTCTGATGAGTTTGATGGAAACAGTGTTGATTTATCAAACTGGACCTTTGAAACAGGTTCTGGTGGTTGGGGAAATCAAGAACTACAATACTATACTAATGTGGAGAATGCCAGCATTGAAAATGGAAAATTAATTATCACGGCCAAAAAGGTTGATGATAATAAAGCAGATGGTTCCTATACATCAAGCAGAATAATTACCAAAAGTAAGCAGGAGTTTACTTACGGAAAAGTTGAAGTGAGAGCAAAACTGCCTTCTGGAACCGGAATTTGGCCTGCTATATGGATGTTAGGTTCCAATATTAATACTGTTGGATGGCCTGCTTGCGGAGAAATTGATATTATGGAATATGTTGGATATGATCCTAATATAGTTCATTCAACTGTGCATACATCTGATGGTTATGCCGGTGATGGAGATGGAAGCTCCATAACATTAGAAACTGCAGAAGAGGATTTTCATATCTATGGTCTAATTCGGACTGAGTCATCTTTGACTTTCTATGTGGATTCTCCTGACAATATTGTACATGTGTATTCTCCATCTGTTAAAACAAGTTCAAACTGGCCTTTTGATAAACCTCAATTTTTCATATTAAATATTGCAGTAGGAGGAGGATGGGGTGGAGCCCAGGGAATTGATAATACGATCTTCCCTCAAACAATGGAAGTTGATTATGTGAGAGTATATCATTTAGATTAACCAGGCAAAAATAAGAGCATGGTAAAACAAATATTTATAATACTATTTACAGTCGTACTATTGAGCAGTTGTAGCTCAAAAGGCAAGTACGAGCTGATTTGGAGTGATGATTTTGATTACACCGGGTTGCCTGATGAATTGAAATGGAATTATGATACCATTGGAAATAGTTATGGTTGGGGAAATAATGAGCTTCAGCATTATACTTTTAAACGAAAGGAAAATACCTGGGTTGATGATGGACGATTAATCATTACAACGCGCAAAGAAAAGGGATTTTCACATGCTTATACATCAGCCCGCTTGACTACAAAGGGTAAAGGCGATTGGTTATATGGTAAAATAGAAGTGAGAGCAAAACTACCTTCTGGCACAGGAACCTGGCCAGCTATATGGATGTTACCAACTGAAAATACTTATGGAGGATGGCCCCGGAGTGGCGAAATAGATATTATGGAACATGTGGGTTATAACCCCGATTCTTTATTTTTTACAGTTCATACAGAAGCTTATAATCATATTAAAGGAACTCAGAAAAGCAAGGCTGTTTATATGCCGGATGCTGAGGATACTTTTTATACCTACGGTATTGAATGGACAGAAAAAGAATGTGTTTTTCTGGTTGATAATAAAAAGGTTTACAGCTATAGTAAAAGCAAATCTGCAAAATATTCAGAATGGCCTTTTGATAATCCATTTCATTTAATTCTTAATGTGGCAGTAGGTGGTAATTGGGGCGGTGTTCAAGGTGTAAATGATTCTATTTTTCCTCAAAAAATGGAGATAGATTATGTGAGAGTTTATCAGTTAAAGAATTAATATATAACATAGTAACCTGTCAGTGTGCGGAGCTCCTGACTGGTTTGAAAAGTGAAATTACCCTGCTGCGCGTGTTCTCACGTGTTGCTCCTATAGAAATGAAATCAGAACATAAAAAACAAGTATTCATGAAGCATCTCTTACTAATAGCGATAATATTTCTTGCTTATAATATAAGTAAGGCACAGGATAATAATATACAGAGCAAAGTTGATGAATTATTATCGCAACTTACTTTGGAAGAAAAAGTCTCTCTGTGTTCAGGTAGAGATGACTGGAGTACAGTTCCTATTGAGCGATTAAATATTCCATGGATATGGATGGCTGACGGACCACATGGAGTGCGAAGAGCTCCTGCAACCAACAAAGCCGGTTATGGCGATCAGCATCCGGCAACTTGTTTTCCTACAGCATCTGCACTTTCTGCTACATGGAATACAGATCTGATTTATAAAGTGGGGCAAGCTTTAGGTGAAGAGTGTCAGGCGCTTGATGTGAATATTTTATTGGGCCCAGGTGTAAATATTAAACGCTCCGTTTTAGGAGGAAGAAACTTTGAGTTTTTCTCTGAAGATCCAATTCTTTCAGGAGAGTTAGGCGCTGCCTATATTAATGGAGTTCAAAGTCAGGGTGTTGGTACGTCGTTAAAACACTATGTAGCCAACAACGTGGAAACTATGCGTATGTACATGAATTCAAATGTAGATACCCGTACTTTGCATGAGATTTATCTGACTCCATTCGAAATTGCTGTAAAAAAAGCACAGCCATGGACAGTTATGGCGTGTTATAACAGAGTTCAGGGTGAATATGGAACTCAAAATCCTTATTTGCTGACTAAAATATTAAAAGAAGATTGGGGGTTTAAAGGAATTGTAATATCCGATTGGTTTGCTGTGGTTGACAGGGTGAAAGCTTTAAAATCGGGTATGCATGTTGAAATGCCACATCCGGGTAATGTGAATAATGAGTATTTATTACAGGCTGTTAAAGATGGTGATTTGGATGAGGCTGTTATAGATCAGGCCGTAAAAGAAATTTTAACCATCATATTAAAAGCTGATTCACTGGAAAAAGAAAATGCAGATTTAAAAGCCGAAGAGCATCATGCATTTGCTCGCCAAGTAGAGGCAGAAGCCATTACTTTATTAAAGAATAACAACGAAGTACTACCTTTATCAAAACAAAAATATAAGAAAATTGCCATCATTGGTGAGTTTGCAAAATCACCACGCTATCAGGGTAATGGTAGTTCAGAGGTGAAGCCAACTCAGTTGGATAATGCATTAGAGATTATTAAAAAGGAATATGGCAAAGGAGTTTCTATTACTTATGCTCAAGGGTATAATTTAAAAGACGATAACGATTTTTCATTAATTGAAGAAGCTAAAAAAGTTGCTCAGGATGCAGATATTGCATTGGTATTTGCCGGCTTGCCTTTGCATTATGAATCAGAAGGCGTTGATCGTAAACATATCAATATGCCGGCTTCTCATAATAATCTAATTAAAGAACTTGCCCAGGTTCAAAAGAATATGGTAGCTGTTTTAACCAATGGAAGTGCAGTTGCAATGCCTTGGGTAAGTGAGGTATCGGCTATTGTGGAAACATGGTTAGGTGGACAGGCTGGAGCAGGTGCTGTTGCAGATGTATTATTCGGAAAATTAAATCCTTCAGGAAAGTTAGGTGAGACTTTCCCTGTGAAACTGGAAGACACTCCTGCTTCATTTAATTTCCCCGGAGAACAAGGAGATGTATTGTATGGAGAGCGTTTCTTTGTGGGCTACAGATATTATGATGAAAAGAATATTGAGCCATTATTCCCATTTGGTTACGGTTTGTCTTATACTCAATTTGAATATACCGATATGAAGGTTTCTTCAAACCAAATCAGTGATGCTGATGAGTTGGAAGTGAAAGTAACAGTGAAAAATACAGGTTCTGTTGCCGGTAAAGAAGTTGTTCAGATATATGTTTCCGACAAAGAATGTACGCTTCTGCGTCCGGTTAGAGAGTTAAAGAAATTTGCAAAAGTAGATTTGAAACCGGGAGAATCAAAAGAGCTCACCTTTAAACTCAATAGTCGCGACTTCTCTTATTTTGATGCAAAAAGAGAAATGTGGATAGCAGAAAGTGGAGAATTTACAATTTCAGCAGCTGCTTCATCTCGTGATATCCGTCAAACAAAGACTATCTTATTAAAATCTGAACAGCAAGTTCCAATGATGGTTGACGAATACACCTTTGTCTTAGAGTTGTGGGAAAATCCGCAAACTAAAGAATTATTAAAAGAATACATACCTAAATGGATTGGAAATTTTGTGCCGGAAGGAAAAACACTTGACGAAGCAAATATTCCTGGATTTTTCCTTGAACATCCATTAATAAAATACCCTTACATCACCAATAATGAAATTACAAAAGAGCAAGTAAAGGAATTAATTGAAAGATGTAAAGATATTACCTATAAACCGGCTTACAAACAGTTGGTAAAAAAAGAGAATGTGAGTTTTTAGTACCTAAGATGTATAGCTTGTAAGCGAATAAAGCTTCTGACAGGTTTATAAAATAAAGTTGCTTTTTAAAATAGGAATCAAAATAAAATGATTGAAAAATACATAACTGAAATTGTAAATCAGTCTTTTGTCTTGATACTTACTACTTGATACTAAATAAATGATTTAAGATATGAGAAAGGTTACAGTGGTTATTGTTGCAATAGTAAGTGTTTTGATGTGGAACGCTTGCACTCCGATAAAATCCGGCGGTCAACAAGATGAAATCGGGCAAAAAGTTGAAGATCTGTTAGCCCAAATGACTTTAGAAGAAAAAGTTGGGCAGATGAATCAATATAATGGTTTTTATGATGCCACAGGGCCTGCTCCCAGTGAAGGTGATGCCAAAAATAAATTTGAGCACCTTAAAAAAGGTTGGGTAGGCTCTGTACTAAATGTTCGCGGAGCTAAGCAAGTACGTGAATTACAGAAAATGGTAGTGGAAAACTCTCGATTAGGGATTCCATTAATTTTTGGATTGGATGTGATTCATGGTCATAAAACACTGGCTCCAATTCCATTGGCAGAAGCTGCCAGCTGGGATTTAGAAGCGATAAAAAAATCTGCAGAAGTTGCAGCAGCTGAAGCTTCGGCTGTTGGTATTAACTGGACTTTTGCACCAATGGTTGATATAAGTAGAGATGCGAGGTGGGGGCGTGTAATGGAAGGAGCCGGAGAGGATCCTTACCTGGGGGCTAAAATTGGAATAGCACGGGTAAAAGGTTTTCAGGGTGAGGATTTATCTGCACCTAATTCTATTGCTGCCTGCGCCAAACATTTTGCAGGTTATGGCTTTTCGGAGTCAGGTAGAGACTATAACACGGTTGATATCAGTACAACAACGTTGTTTAATGTGGTATTACCTCCGTTTAAAGCCGTAGTTGAAGAAGCTGATGTGAAAACTGTAATGAATGCTTTCAATATTATGAATGGTGTTCCTTCAACAGGAAATGCATTCTTGCAGAGAGATGTTTTAAAAGGAAGATGGGGCTTTAATGGTTTCGTGATTTCAGACTGGGGTAGTTGTATGGAAATGATTCCGCATGGATTGGCTGCTGATTTAAAGGAAGCAGCTATGATTGCTGCCAATGCTGGTTCTGATATGGATATGGAATCGTATGCTTATGTGAAGCATTTGGCTGATTTAGTTAGAGAAGGAAAAGTGTCAGAAGATAAGATTGATGATGCGGTAAGACGAATTCTTCGCGTGAAGTTTGAATTGGGATTATTTGATGATCCGTACAAATACTGTAGCGAAGAGCGTGAAGAATCAGAATTGTACAGTCAGGAGCATATGAATGCGGTGTTAGATATGGCTCGTAAATCAATTGTTTTATTAAAAAACGAAGGCAGTTTACTGCCTCTGAAACAAAATCAAAAAGGTATTGCTGTAATTAGTGCTTTAGCTGATGATAAAACCAGTCCTTTAGGCAGCTGGAGAATTGGTTCTGATGATAGTACTGCTGTTTCTGTATTGGAAGGATTGGACAAATATTGCACTTACAATTATGCCAAAGGAGCAGATGTGGCAGTTGGTCCTGTTAGTTTTACTTACGATGTGAACATCAACGAAACAGATAAAAGCGGATTTGCTGAAGCAGTTGCATTGGCTAAAAAATCGAAGGTTGTTGTTATGGTTTTGGGAGAGCATGGATTTATGTCTGGTGAAGGAAGAAGCAGAGCTAATATTGATTTACCGGGAGTTCAGCAAGAGTTGTTGGAGGCCGTTTATAAAGTGAATAAAAATATTGTTTTGGTATTAATGAATGGTCGTCCATTGGCACTTCCATGGGCTGCTGAAAATATTCCAACCATTGTTGAAGCATGGCAATTAGGAACACAATCAGGAAATGCCATTGCGGATGTATTATTCGGAACATACAATCCTTCTGGTAAATTAACCATGTCGTTCCCACGTAGTGTTGGTCAGTGCCCTATTTATTATAATCACTTTAGTACTGGTCGACCAGATGTTAAAAAAGAAGTATTCTGGAGTCATTATACCGATGAGGAGAATTCACCTTTATTCCCTTTCGGTTATGGATTAAGTTATTCGGAGTTTGCTTATAGCGATTTAAAAGTGGATGATTCGGATCAAAAAAACATCAAAGTATCAGTAAAAGTTGCCAATACCAGCGATGTGGATGGAGAAGAAGTAGTTCAATTATACATTCACGATAAAGCAGCATCAGTTGTGCGTCCGGTAAAAGAGCTTAAAGGATTTGAAAAAATCGCATTGAAAGCTCACGAAGAAAAAGTAGTAGAATTTGTATTAACAGATAAAGAGTTAGGATTTTATGATGGAGAAGGAAATTATAAAGTTGAAGCCGGAGCCTTTGATGTAATGGTTGGTACCAATTCAGAGGATGTATTAACAACAAATTTTGTTTTAAAGTAATTTTAACCTGTTTTATAAATATGTTTCTTGTAACCAGCTATTCCTGCTTTTAAATTCTTATTGAAAAATATTAAAAGAGCTGGTTTTACCCAATTTTCGACACAAGGAAATCAACAATTCTTAAAATCCTCTTGGCATTATTTGCTAAGAGGATTTTTTATTTGGTATTTCTTTAAAATAATATCGTTGCTATAAAATAGCGTCCTGAAAGGACAGCTTAATTTAGCCCAATGCAAAACGCAGTGACGCATTGGGAATAGATTTTAAATCAATGGCGCCCTGAATGGGCAGCTTAAGAATTTGAGCTATCCTTACAAGACGAGATAATATAATGTGAATGATTTCCCAAGGTAATACCTTGGTCTAAAATAATCTGAGTCCGAATGATATAAATTGTAAAACAGTATTTATAATAACTAATTATTATATTTGAAAGCATTTAAAAATAGCACCACTGTTTCGCGTGTCCTTACTTGAAACAAAAAACTTTACAATTAACCTATATTATTTATAACTATGGAAAATCAAAAAATAGTCTTGACCTCAACTTATCCGCAGGATGCACATATGGCCAAAGCTTACCTTGAATCAGAGGGAATAGAATGTATGATCAATGATGAACTTACTGCACAGGTCAATAATTTTTACTCCAATGCCATAGGTGGTGTAAAGCTTTCTGTTAAGGAACGTGACTACAATGAGGGAATCAGTATTTTACAAAAAGGCGGATATATATCAGATAGTAATCAGCAGGAAGAAACCCCGGTAGAAATTGTTTACCTGACTGAAAATACCGATAAAACTAAATGCCCATATTGTCATTCAGAAAATATTGGACGTAAAAAGCAACTAAATATTGTAGCTGTTATTGTCTACTTTCTCATGAGCATATTATTCCCAATATTTAAAAAATCATATAAGTGTTTCGATTGTAATAAAGAATGGAAATATTTGAAGAAGTAAAGGAGTCTTTAATCTAATTAAAACCAGAATTACATTTACATTTCCAGTTTTATGAATAAAATATCAGGTTTATTATTTCTACTTTTTATTTCATTAAATGCCTTTAGTCAACTCGATGAACCTTTGGTTCCTGACAGCTGTGTAGAAGACGTTCCAATTATTGATCCAATAGAAATACATGCTGTTTTCCCGGGAGGAAATGATGCCTTGTTATGTTTTATTGAGGATAATCTGAATTGGGATTTGATGAACAGTGTAGATTCTGTTGGTTCCTTTTATGTAGAATTTAATATAGATTCGACTGGTGTATGTCAATATCAAAGAACACATCGGACTATCGATGAAAAATTAAATGAAGAATATAAAAGGATTTTAAATATGTCGCCAAAGTGGACACCTGCAGAAATATGCGATAAAAATGTTCCATCATCGTTTATATTACCTGTGCGTTTGCCTTACGTTCGCAAATGTAAGCTATCAAAAATTAATGAAACTAACTCTTTGAAATATTATCTAATTGAATACCTCTAAGATTAGTAAACTCTTATCTAAAAGGGTGTCTTTGATCAAACAAATAACAAAATTTAAATATGAAACGATTACTTATAGTCTTTATCTTTTTCCCTTTACTGGCAATCGCTCAAAAAGAAAAACCATTTAATACACTAATTGAGGAAACTAATCATTATTTAAATCAATATTCTCGTCTATTTCCTTTTGATGATGAATATAAGTCTATTTCAAGTTTTGGATTATCTGAAAAAGAAAAAAAAGATTTACTTGATTTTGTTTCATCTAAACCTGATAATGATTCAGAGTTGAGCGAAAATCATGATTCAATAAGTAATTGGTACATGATTTACTATTATCAGGAAAAAATTAAAAAACACTTAAAGTCAATAGTTAATCACTCTTACTTTTCTCAGTGTGATATTAGAAAATTGATTACTTCTGATGAATTGTCAATCGTTGTTTCCGAAGATAAAAAACTAGTTAATTTTTCATTCGATGAAAAAACAGGAGGAACTTATCGTTCCAGGATATCAATAATGCATTATGCTGAATTTATTCCGGAGAATCTATCACAAGAGGAGGAATTTCAAACATTCTTTTCGTCTGATGGATTTAATCATATTTATTCCATTGATACTGAAAATGGAGTAAAATATGTTTTAACTAGTTTTGTTAGATTCTGTTCTTTATGTTTTGGTACATCTGTTCGTTTAGTTTCATTCCACAATGGCAAGTTCATAGAAGATTTTGAAGTAAATGCACAAAGTAGAAATTTTGACGGAGGAGTGTCTTATAATCCTTTAAGAAAAATCATTGATGTTGATTATTTTCTTGATGATTTAACTTCTTACTGCAATTGTAATCCGATCTCGGAAGCAAAAGGAGAACTATCAGAAGAAGATCTTGATGTTTTCAATTATAACTGTAAATACAGTTATGTTTTTAATGGAAGTACCTTTGATAAGGTTGATGGATCTTTTAAAAAGACAATAAATGAGGAAAAGAATAATTCAGAAATTCTATCTTTTAAGATTTTAAAAAATAATAAAGAGGTTAAGATACTTACGTATAATGATTCGAAATTGCTTTATACCTTTCTGAAGCCTGATGGAGAAGTTGAATTTGCCTTTCCCGTTAATTTGAGTGATCAGAATATAAAGTTTAGACTCAATAAAAATTTCGAAAACTTAACCTTTAATAATGGAAATGTGGTTTATCAGATTTATGAAAAAATACAAGATTCAACAAATAAGGTTGGAGTTTTAGTGACCATAAATGGAAAGATTTATGATTTAGTAGGGGATGTGAACTCTTTGACCGGATCCTTAAAAGATATTGATATTAATAATCTTCAAAATGTTCGTATAGAATAAATAGAAAACTTGCAACAAGTTAGAACGGTAATTAATTTTTCGAATCAATACTCTTTCAATCTCCAAACGTAATCTTCAACAAAATGCCTAATTGGGAATAAAAAGTGATAAATTCGCAACCAAATATTGGAATTTACCATAAACAGAACATTTACTCAATGTCTAAAAACATAAACGATCCCAAAGAGATTTCCGGCGATAAGCTTTTAAGCTCCATCCTTAATAAATTCGAAATTGAATCATTGAATCCTATGCAGGAGGAGATGTTTAAAACCGTTCAATCCAAGTCGGATGTGGTATTGCTTTCGCCTACCGGAACAGGAAAAACGCTGGCCTTTCTGTTGCCTTTAATCGAAAGACTGGATAAGGACTGTGCCGAGATTCAGATTTTGATTTTGGTTCCAGCGCGTGAATTGGCTCAGCAAATTGAGCAGGTAGCACGTAATATGGGATCGGGTTTTAAGGTAAATGCATTGTATGGTGGCAGGGCAGGAGCACTTGACAGAATAGACATAAAGCACCGTCCGGCTATTCTTATTGGAACACCAGGAAGAATAGCAGATAGAATCAGAAGAGATGAAATTTCTTTAAAGCATATTAAAACCCTTGTGCTGGATGAATTCGATAAATCACTTGAAGTAGGCTTTGAAAACGAGATGATAGAGATTGTTGATCAGCTTCCCAATGTAAAACAACGAATTTTAACCTCTGCTACCAGCGACGCTAAAATTCCTGCTTTTGTAGGATTAAAAAAGCCTGTTTTTATTAATTATTTAAAAGAAGAGGTTTCTCAACTCGTCATAAAAACCCTTCTGTCAGAAGAAAAGGATAAATTAAATGCTTTGCAAAAAGCATTATCGTTTGTTGGTCCTCAACCGGGTATTGTGTTTTTCAATTTTAAGGATGCCTTGCAAAGGGTAAGTGATTTTCTAACAGAAAATCATATCCCTCATGAGTGTTTTCATGGAGGAATGGAACAAACTGATCGTGAGAGTGCTCTTGTTAAATTCCGTAATGGAACCATCCAACTCTTGTTGGCAACAGACTTGGCTGCTCGCGGACTGGATATTCCAGAAATAAAGTTTATTCTTCATTATAATCTTCCATTACACAAAAAAGAATTTACCCACCGAAACGGACGAACAGCTCGTATGAACCGTGATGGTATAGCTTATATCCTACAATGGAAGGAAGAAGAATTACCAGAATTTATTCAGGAGATTGCACCGGAAAGCATTAATGTTGAAGACTTGCCAAAGTCAGAGCTCCTATTACCAATACAATGGAAAACCTTATATATTTCCGGAGGACGAAAGGATAAAATATCAAAAGGAGATGTAGCAGGTTTATTTATGAAACAAGGTCAAATACAAAAAGATCAATTAGGAGTAATTGAACTCAAACAAAATTGTGCTTATGTAGCTGTACAGTCTGAAGTAGCACAAAAATTAATAGAAAAAACCAATAACAGCAAACTCAAAAAAAAGAAGGTGAGAGTTAGTATTATCTGATGGTTTGTATTGGAGTAACGAGTAGTTTACTATGTTTTAACATTTAAATCATCATAAACCAGTATGTCAGAAATTCGTAATTCAAACCTACCTCACTTCCTCAGGAATTAGAAGTATGTATTACAAGTAAATGGTGTTTGATTATAAATAACTAATATTTATATTTGGTATCGTTTTGCTTAAAAGATTATTGTTTACAATTGAGGTAGCCCTAAAAATACAATGTAAAGAATAGAATTATACACTTAATAATATTCAATAACACATCCATCAAAAACCTAACAAAAATAAACAAATGATAATACCTAAAAAGTTAATAATAAACTATTTTACAAAACGAGTTCTGCGTCAGGCAGAAAGTTTTCCATTAGCATTGTTGAGTTCAAGAATGAGATCAATGATAAGCGATTTGTGGTTTTGCTTAGCTGTAATAATGCCATTTTTTTTCATATTTATGATTTTATTATTTGTATTACAAAACTTAATTTATCCTGATATTGATTGTTTTTCAATGTATTTATTTGTTATGATGATGCCTTGGTTTGTATTGTTATTTATAATATTAAATAAAGATATTGCTTCGGGAAAGAGTGCAGGTAAGAGAATTTTCGGTTATAAAGTAATCGATTATAGTTCAAAACATGAAGCCTCCCAAATTCAATGTATGTTACGTAATATTACCATGGTTATTTGGCCATTGGAGGCTTTAATTATAGCTTTTTATCCTAAACGCAGAATAGGAGACTTGATTGCAAATACTGAAATTGTTAAATCGGAAAAGCAAGGCATCGAAACTTTATATGAGGAGCTTTCTTCAATTGAAAATATTTCAATGAAATTGGTCCTATTTTCGCTTTTAGTCAGCA
Source organism: uncultured Saccharicrinis sp. (assembly GCA_963665705.1). GTDB lineage: Bacteria > Bacteroidota > Bacteroidia > Bacteroidales > Marinilabiliaceae > Saccharicrinis. The sequence goes on along the minus strand of OY762448.1, from coordinate 4,530,710 downwards.
TTCTATTTTCTGCTATTTCTTCTATTGGATCGATATTGAATTAATATATTAATGGAATCTTGTGTTTTGGAATGAATACATCACTCAGATAACTTATTTATAGGGACTAAAGATCTATTTTGAAATTATTAATTTGGAAAATATAATATCAAAGTGTTATTACGTAATTGTCTAATTACCTAATGAATAAATAAGTAGTAAATGTGAAAATATTTCAAATAATGCATTTGTGTTTTATTTTAAATAACTAATGTCTATATTTGAGGTTGTAATATACATATGATAAATTATAGATTTTAATCCGATTGTTACATCGGAATATATTTAACAAGCTTCTTTAACTGTTTAATATTAAAGTAGCCAATATTTTCGGTTATTATCTCGCTAAGAACTTTGGTATAGGATGAAAATTATTAGAGACTCAATTGGATCACATATTTATCGTGTCAACTCTGTAGTGGATTTGAGTTCGTTAATCACCTATAAGTTATTAAAGTAAAAATATGATAAAAAAAGTAATATTCTTAGCTGTAGCTATTATCTCAAACTTGAACTTATTTTCTCAAATTGAAAAAGGCCATATTATACTTTCACTTGAGGGAAATTATATGCAACCAACTACAGAAACAGGAGTCGTAAATAACCAAAATACAACAGAAGGTAAATATTTAGAAATTGGATCTTCTATTGGATGTTTTATATCTAATAAGTTAATCGCTGGGATTGGACTTGATTATAACTGGATTAAAGAATACCGAGGAAATCAATTAATGATTAATAAATATTATCAGACTGAAGTAACAAAGATTAAATCTAGAGTTTTTTTACCTAATATATATTTAGGATATTATTATCCTGTTTTTAACAGATTGTATATAAATGCAAAGCTAAAATTTAGCTATGGCAAAATTAAGACTGAATATAATACTATTGTGGCAGGTAGTGTTTATGACCCAACAAATGCATCTACTTTATTAATAGATGATTCTTCCTCCTCATACGTATCGGAAGAAGAAGGTTCTTCGAATGTTGATTTTTCCAGTATTGATATAATTCCTGAATTATCATATTATGTGTCTTCTAGAATTTGTGTTTGTCTTGGTTTTGGGGGAATATCTTATTCTATAAGCGATTGGGATATGGATTATTCAAGTTGGGCTGTTAATTTTAATCCTTCTTACTGGAAATTTGGAATTAAAATAAGAATGTAAAAGTTCTGTCGATACTAAATCTTTAGTATAAGATGGCTATTGATATGTGAAATTTTTATAATCAGAATTTTAAAATTTAAATAGAATCGGTGGTTGTTACAATTATTGACCAGAGAAGCATTCAACAGTGATTTATATAATCCTGAATAGTTTTTATTCAGACATAGATTAACCATAAATAATACCATTTAAATAAATTATAAATACATATGAATACTAAATATTTTAAATTAATAATTTTATTTTTTGTTATTGCATTTACTAGTATGCAATTAAAGTCTCAAGGTTTTGAAATACCCAAAAGGTATACTGGTCATAAGCACAGAGGTTTCTATTTGTCCATTTCACCTGGTGGTAATAATACTAATGTTACAGTAGATTCAAAACATTATGGTTATACTACTTATAAAGGTTTAGGGAGTGGATTGGATTTAAAGATTGGTGGGGCTATAAATGAGAGTTTTATTTTGCATGCTACTATAATGGGGCATGGTGTTACAGGCCCTAAAATTGATAGTGATGATTGGCAGATTAATAATGTGAAAACTGATAATAAATTATCATTTAGTGAAATGCTTATTGGTGCTGGATTTACATATTATAATTCTTTAAACTATCTGGTTTCTGTCTCTATGGGAATCGGTTTTTTTACATTGGAAAACGAACGAGAGGATATTGATGTTTCTTCTGATCCTGGCTTTGGCTTTCAATTAAAATTTGGTAAAGAGTGGTGGGTTTCTCCCAAATGGGCTTTAGGAATAGCGATGTATTATCATAATACTAGCTGTATTAATCAGAAAGGGAATTATGCTGAAGAGAAAATTAATAGTAACAATTTGGGGGTGCTTTTGAGTGCAACAATGAATGGACGAAGATAGTTTTTGCAAAGAATTTAAATTTAAGGCTAAAGATTTAGTGGTGTTTTCAGGTAGAAATTATGGCAATATCTTATTCAAAATCATATATAGATAAATTTGTGTTAAATTAATCTGAACATCACAAACAATAAATATTCAGATAAGATTTTTATAATCTTAAAAAACTTGATGTGGATTACAATCCGAAATGCCTTTTTGAATGATATTTAACTACGAATATAATTAGGCTAATGCTACTTTATAAAACAATATGGAGTTAAAAAACACTGCCAAAGCTTTTGCTTTAGTGCGAAAAACAACTAAAGCAAAAGCTTATGCTCAGTGAAACCATAATCGGTTTTTTCGGGTGGATATTTTAAATAGTATATTTTTTTATTCACAACCAACTCCTGAAATGGGTTTGTCTGGAACATATTCAGCTATTTTATATTCCAAAGAACTGGAAGTTTTATTAACAGGCTCATTGCCAATAATAAAACTTAATGAATCTTCCTCAAAAATAACTTTTAGAGGAGAGATGAAAAAAGCATTCTCATTGCAGTAACTAGTTACTATTTTAGGTGAAAAATTCTTATACTCAAGTCCATCTTTTATGGCGGTAATTTGGTTCGACGAAGTAATAATACTTTCTATTTCTCCATCCTCATAAAAGTTTATAGAATGACTCTCTGCATGTATTCCATTAGGATCCGGGTCATAAACCTTTAATGTACCAATCGTGCTTTCTACAGCCAATTCACCAACAGGTTCAAAACCTTTAACTACGCCATTTTTATGAAAACAAATTCCTTTGTGTATAAGTACTTCTCCTACATGTGAATTTATTTTAACCTGTTCGTTAGGCCAAAAAAGTATACTCTCTAATTCTCCTGTTTCATAAAACTGTACATAGATTGGTTTAACTTTAATTGTCCCAATTGAAGTTGGAATTTCAATTGCTTCAGCCAATTCATATTCATTTTCTTCTGTCCAAAATCCTGTAACCTGACCATTTAAAGGAAAAGTACGCCACAGAGCTCCGCTTTTATAAAAAATTAATAATTCGGATTTGATCACCCCTATAGAAGTTTGTATTTCAGTGGGTTCCTCAAGTGGTAAGGACTTCAGTTCGCCTGATTTAAAAAATTTCACAGGAGCCTCTTTCTTACGGCCTTCATCATCCAGTGTATAGCGAGGTACCAAATTTCCAACAGAGGTTTCTAATATTACTTGCTCACCAACCAATACAGTATCTATATTTCCATTTTTATTCCTTGAAATTAAATGACTGTCAGAATTAAACTGTTCTTGTAAATTCATTTTGAAATGTTTTTGGTTTCATATTCCTCAAATGAATTTCTAACAAAAGGATTAGTAAGAGAAATATTATCACTACAAATATAATGAGAATAATCTCAAAATAAGGTTGTGTAAATTAATTTTTATATAAAAAAACTTAAATGGGGTATGAGATGTTTTAATTTTTAAACATTTTGTAGTGTAATTGTTTGATATTGTAAAGCATATCTATATATTTGAAGTCTACCCCCTAAAGCTGTTAATTCTCAATTGCATACATAGAGGATTTTTAACTAACATATAATCTAATAAACTATGAGACTTATTATTATTGGTTTCGCGATTCTACTATGTAGTTGTATTCAGGAACCAATTATTGTTAATGAAACAATTGGGGTTTTTGACCGGACAGGTTCTACTTTTCAATACGAAATAGCATACGAAATTAATTTTGCAGATGATAGTAAGATTGAACACAAAAATATGGTTCGTAATGAAGTCATAAAAATGGTGCAGAGAACCCTATGTAAATATGATTTAGAAGATATTGCTATTCTTAAAAGAGACTCTATTGAATTATATACTTGTTCCATGATCAAAAAAATTTCATCAAACGAGATTAAGATTTCAAATATTAAAATGAAAAATCTTATTGTTTCCGAGAGTCTATATCGTTTGTTTAATATCAGATATGGGGAATTAAATAGAATTAAGAAATCATAAATATTAGATAAGTATTTATGTATTATTCAATATTATATTAATATGATTATAATTAAGAATACCGGCCTGGCTCTTGGTGGAGGTGCAGTTTTAGGAGCAGCCCATGTAGGAGTATTGCGTGCTCTGGAAGAAATTGATTTTAAAGTTAATTATATAACAGGAACCAGTATAGGTGCCTTTGTGGCAGCCTTTGTGGCTTTCGGAAAGAATTGGCGTGAGATTGAAGAGATTGCATCGGAACTAAAGTGGTTTGATATTACACGAGTTACTTTGTCTAAATATGGTTTGTTATCCAATGAAAAGTTAGGCGATTTAATCATAAAACATATTGGAGATAGAAATATTGAAGATTCTGAAATTCCATTGGCTATGATTGCCACAGATATTACAACAGGCGAAAAGGTTATCTTAAATAAAGGTTCTGTTGCAAATGCTGTAATGGCAAGTACTTGTATTCCTGGTATATTTAAACCAGTTGAAATTGATGGAAGAGTATTAGTAGATGGAGGAATCGTAGAAAATGTACCTATTAATACGATAAAACGATTAGGTGCTGAATACGTTATAGGAGTTGATTTAAATGCAAATCGGAAAAATGAAAAACCCGATAATATTATTGATGTGCTATTAAATAGTTTTCATTTTATTATGAAGCAAAATATATTATTTCAAACAGAAGCAGCAGATTTACTATTACAACCTGATTTATCGAAATATAATATGGCAAATATGGAACATGTTCAAGATATAATGGACAAAGGTTATGACGATGCGCAAAAATCCTTAAGGATATTAATTGAATCTATAAAATCAGAAAACAATATTAAATAAAAAATTATCTTTGTATATTGAAAATTAAAAGTAGTACCAAACAAACCTTTAGTTATGAAAAAACATATTATCATCATTATCTATGCCTTATTAATTCTAGGGCTTTTGTTTACTGAAGCATTTGGATTTAAATTCCATTTACATCATGGTTTCTCTTTTGATGGTTTTTGGCTTCGATTTCCTTTGAATATATTCGATTTTGGCGGTGATTCAAGTGATTTGTTCTTAACATCTCATCTAATAGGTTATCTGTTTTATTTAGGTGCAGGTTATCTGATTCATAAAAATTACCCTGTAGACAAACAAGGTGCAAAATTGTTACTGCCTTTATTTTTTGCAATTGTAACAGCAGTTTTTATTAGTGATTTTTACTCCTATTATCAGGATTTAAATAACATATTTGCCGGTCGCCATTTAAAAATGGGGGGATTGGTGTTTTTAATTGGAGCTTTACTGGTGAAACGGATCAGAAATAGTTATAAGCAGATCGAACTTCAGGAAGAAAGCAACTTGGAAAAAAAATAGATTAGAGATCAAGGATTATTTAAAGTTTTCACAAATAATCCTGTCCATAGCAATGTTTGATTCTATTAATTTAGCTTGCAAACCTTCAACAAAGCGATTCGATCCACAAATAAAAAAATGGCTGTTATTCGATTCATTAATTACTTCCTGCCAAACCTCATCCAATTGAAGTCGATTTACTCTCCATTGTTGATTTGAATATGATAATAGTTCCTTTTTGTAAATAAAATCGGTTCTTGAAATATGTAATAAGCGCCAATTAAATGTTGGATTATTCTTATTAATATCTCTAATGAGTGAACGCATGGGAGTTATTCCAATTCCACCTGCTATAAATGTTATAGATTGGTGTTGTTTTGGATTAATAACCAGATTTCCATTTATTTTAAAACCTTTGATAGTATCACCCGGAGTGAGTTGCACCATTAAATTTTTATATATTGAACCAGAACTGGTATCCATTGTGAATTCAAGAAAACCATCACTTGGCGATGAGGAGAATGACATGTGTCTTACCCTTTCTTTATCCTTGCTTTTGGTAGGAAATCCCAAGTGGATCCATTGTCCGGCAGTATAGTGAAAATTGTTTTCTGCTTTAAATTTAAAAGTGTATATATGATCAAATTCAAGATTTTTGTCAATGAATTTGAAATTGAAAAATTCTATTGGATTCATTTTTATTAATATAGTAAGTGGGATGTGTAACCCACATTAAGTTCAAAGTATCATTTATTTTTAGCAGTGATGCAAGTGATGATGTTTATGTTTTACTTCTTTTAGTTCTTCTTTTCCGGCGTGCAAGTGGTGTTTTTTCTTGTGTTTGTATTTCATCATGTGTTTTTCAAAATCAGGATCAAACTCTCCATGCTTAAATTCCATTTTTCGTTTGCCATATAAGCTCCTTTTATAATGTTTTCTCTGTTCTAACGAGGCATGTTTACTATGTTTTGATTTTGTATGACTTTTAGAAGTAATGCAAACAGAGACTTCTTGAGCAAAATTTTCCAGGATTTTAATTCGGATATCATCTTCGCCATGAATGGACAATTCAAGTTCAATTTTCTTTTCCTTGATCTTAATGTCTTTAAGAATGAACTTTGCTTTATAAGCTGATATGGCAGATTTATCTTTTGTCTTTACTTGTTTATGACTTTTGAATTTTATAATATCTCCTATTGAAGCCATAGTTAAAAATGAAGTATCTTCACTTTTAACTGTCAAAGCCAGTGTTTTGGGAGATAATACTTTTTGCGACTTGATTGAAAAAATGCCTTGTATTTTAGCCAATCTTGATTTAATACTTTTATCTTTCATGTAATTTAATTTTTATGAAACAGACTTATAACAATGTAAAATTCGATTGAATGTAATTTTTTTGTATATAATTCTATAAGCCTGTTTTGTATTTGTTTTAATTGTTAATACAAATATCCAGATAAAAAGATGAAAATATCTGTAAATATTCACGCTATTTCGGTATATTTTCATTCAAGGTTATATTATGAATATTGAACGACTTACTAAATCAATAGAAATAGATATTACAGAGTTAAATACTTTTGACGCTGATTATATAAAAAAGGACTATCATGAAATTTTTTATGTTTATGAAGGAAATGGAATATTTATTACAGAAGATATTCATATACCGTTTCAATCCGGGGATTTTTTCTTGCTAAAGAAAAATCAGGAACATAAAATTATTAACTGCGATAAAGTAAAATTATATCAGGTACGGTTTGTTGAGAAAGTGAGGATAGAATTAAAAGAATTGGTTAAAAACTCACGTGGTTATGCTGTACCACCAGGAAAAACCAAGTCACCCTTAAATGCAAAAGTAACTTTGTCTGAAGGAGATCAAGCCATACTCATAGAATTGTTTAATACTCTGTTTATTTTAGCCAGAGATATCACAAAAAATGAGAGTTTGGTATACTATCATTTATTAAGTATTATCATGCTATCAGAGCGAAATCTCACCTATGAGCCTATAGAAAAGGAAATTTCTCAGGATAAAATAATGATACGTTCCATCATAAAGTACGTTAATAAAAATATTAAGAGTCCGGATAAACTCACTCTTAATGTAATTGCAGAAAACTTTAATTTAAGTATAAATAAGCTAGGTGCTTATTTTAAAAAGGAAACAAATCAATCTGTAAAACAATATATCAATGCTTGCAGGATGAAGATCATTGGAGAAAAAGTTGAAAATAGTGAATTATTATTTTCAGAAATTGCCTTTGATTTTGGTTTTGTTGATGAGAGTCATTTAAATAAAACTTTTAAAAAACAATTCGGACATTCTCCATCAGAATATAGAAAGCTCAAAAAGGATAGTACTAAGCAGTAAATAATCTATTAACTCTATTATTAAACCCTAATTTGTAACACTACACATCACTATTTATGCTTAATTAACTATACTATCATTGTGCGCATCACTTCCCTCTTTTACTTTTGCATTAGTAAGATAGATGTAAAATGAAGAAAAGTTTAGTGCCATTAGCGTTAGGAACCTTTGGTTTAGGCATTGCCGAATTTGCAATGATGAGTATTCTTCCTTATGTAGCTAAGGATATGTCAGTGAGTATACCTGCTGCAGGACATTTAATATCCGCATATGCATTAGGTGTTTGTGTTGGTGCTCCCGTCATGTTATTAAGTGCCCGTAAATTTCCATTAAAGAAGGTACTTTTTCTTCTTATATTACTTTATGCCTTAGGAAATGCTTTAGCTGGTATTTCACATGATTACTGGTTTATGTTAGGTATGCGATTTATTTCAGGTCTGCCTCATGGTGCTTTCTTTGGTGTTGGTTCTATTGTCGCCGAAAAATTGGCTGATGATGGCAAGAGTGCTAGGGCATTAGCTTTTATGGTTTCTGGTATGACCTTAGCTAACTTAATAGGGGTTCCGTTGGGAGCCTATATTTGTAATCATTTTTCCTGGCGCTTTATTTTTTATATAACAGGAGCCTGGGGAGCATTTAATTTATTTTGCTTATTAAAGTGGATGCCATCATTAGCTCCTCTTCCTAATAATGGCTTTCGTGGACAATTTAGCTTTCTAAAAAAAGCAGAGCCATGGCTTATTCTATTAGCAACAGGGTTAGGTAATTGTGGTATTTTCTGTTTCTACTGTTATATTTCACCTTTAATGACTGGTGTTTCCGGATTTTCAGCTTCAGATATGACCTGGATCATGGTACTAAGTGGTGTAAGTATGGTTTTAGGAAATATTTTTGGAGGTAAATTGTCTGATCATTATAGCAGTACTTCAGTTGTTGCTTTTGCCTATTCAATGGCAGCGTTAGCCTTGGTTGTCATCTTCTTTTTACCTTCCATACCTTTTCTGGCTATTTTAATGATGTGCGTTTGTACATGTTGTTTGTTTATGGTAGGAGCTCCCAATCAATTATTGGTATTACAGAATTCGCGAGGTGGAGAAATGATGGGGGCAGCCATGATTCAAATAGCATTTAACATGGGAAATGCTTTAGGATCATACAGTGGAGGTTTGCCTATTGATAATAATATGGGTGTAAATGTCTCATCTATTATTGGTATGGGGTATCTAATTGTAGCAGTATTTTTTGTCATGCTATTGGTTCGTCGTCAAAAATCAAGAGAGCGATTAATGGTTACGCCAATTGTTAATAAGATTTAGTCTATGCGATTAATCTTTTTTATGTGATGAAGTTAAATGATCATTTTAATATAATTTTCGCTAATTCATCAATCATTTTAATTGAAATAAATAGAATGTTGTATCTTCGTTTCAAATTTTAATGCCGAAGCTAATTTTTACATGTTTACTAACCCGAATCGAGCAGAACCAAGAATAGAATATTCTGACGAAATTATATTGATAGGAACGAAAATTCAAATGTCGTTTGCTGTAAACAAGACATTTGAGTTATGGAAAAAGTTTTCTCCCAGGCGTACAGAAATTTCTCATGTAGTTCATTCTGATTTATTTTCTGTTGAAATATATAGTAATCCCTCATTTTATGAAGTATTTGATCCAACTCTTGAATTTGAGAAATGGGGAGCAGTGCAAGTTAGCGATTGTGCCAATATACCAAATGGTATGGAAGCATTAATTATTCCGGCAGGTCAATATGCAGTATTTCATTACAAAGGAAAACCAAGTGAAGCAGCATCTACTTATCAGTATATTTATGGAACATGGTTTCCTAATTCCCAATTTATGATCGATAATAAGCCGCATTTTGCATTAATGGGAGATAAATATAAATGGGAAAATCCGGATTCTGAAGAAGAATTATGGTTTCCAATAAAAGAAAAATAATAACTGAAACTAATATTAATACAATGGAAAATTCAAAAAGTAAAAGAAAAAACAATATAACCACAATAGCAGGTGTTGTTGTAGGGCTTATTGTATTCTATCTTGTAAAGCAATTTGTTTTTACAACCCCATCTTTCGATGAATCAATGATGAAAGTAGCGAGTACATTAAATGAGTCATGTCCAATAATGGTGGATCAGGAAACAAGGCTGGATAATGTAATGGCACTGCCTGAAAATGTTTTTCAATATAACTATACGTTAATTAATTATGTAAAAGATTCTATTAATGTAGATGTGTTTAAACAAAACTTACAACCTCAAATATTTAATACAGTAAAAACTAATCCGGATATGAAAATATATCGTGATAATAAGACTACAATAGCATATAGTTATAAAGATAAAAATGGTGTGTTTATAACTAAAATATCAGTTACATCAGATCAATATACAGATGTAAATTAAAGTTATATAATGATTTAACGAGCAATTTACCACAAAATTAATAGACTTATGAATATTGATAAAATTAAAAATTACAATCAAAAAATGCTTGCGGTTTTTGGTACTTTGCTTGTTGTGCTATTAGGCATAGGTATTATTTCTATATTGATTTTTACAATTTCAGATCTGATTCCTAATTCACAGCCAAATACCAATGATTTACTTTCAGACGAAAAAGTTGAGGCATTAAAGAAAGATAGCTTACGTCAACAAATTATTTCCTATGATTCGCCTCAGTTAGTAGATACTGTAAACCTGATTTATGTTCTTCCGGTAAGTGTAAAAACGCTCGACACACCTGAAAATACTGAAGAAGGAGTTTTGGGATTACTGGATAGTGATTCTGAAATGGGATCACGAAGTCGCAAATTTAAGAGAAGAAGTTATTATTATAATGCATTTAATAATTTGATTGTATATGATTATAAAAATCAGCTGTCTGAAAAAATATGTGATTATAGATTAATTGGGACAGATCTCATGTTTAAATATTTTGATGATGAAATTATTATGGTTTTTACGGGTGCAGAGAAAGATACCAATGAAGACCATAAGATAACACTTCAGGATTTTAAGTCATTGTTTGTGTATTCGTTAAATAATAAGCAATTGAAAAAGATAAGTATGGAAAATTCAACGGTCAATTCGTTTGAGTTTGTTGAAGGAACAAAAGATATCTTGGTTAGCTTTGGTTTTGATAGAAATACAAATGATCAGTTTGAAACAGCTTTTGAACCCGAATTTGTGATGAAGTATGATTATGCAAAAGGCACGTTAAATTCTATTTTAGATAAAGGTCTGGAAATAGAAATTCAAAGAATAATAGACAAAAACTAGCCGCACTCATTTTGTATATATAATAATTAAGATTTATCAAACTCCTCGGAAAGCTCAATGAGCTCTTTAATTTTAATCGAACTCAGATTAATATAAAGAGCTTTGAATGTGAGTGCATTATTGTCTAATATAATTTTTTTTAAGGGAGGTGATTTCCTGAAGCATATTCATTCTAGAGTGATTTTTATTCTTTCTTCTATTTCATTTATCGGAAAAAAACTTCCAAACTTCTAAAATATAGTATCAACTGTCTAAATGAATTGATTTAAGTAGCAAATAGTTGAAAATTTGTAGTGTAAATCAATCATTAAAGCGGTTAGAATGAAAGCGATTATAAAATTATTTTTAGTATTTCTGTTGAGTTTGGTTTTAGTACCAACAAAGGCGCAGGAGAATCTATTTTCGTTAGATGATTGCATAAAGTATGCATTAGAAAATAGTACAACTATTGGTAGAGCCAATAATGAAGTAGTCAGTCAAACTTCAGATTTAGAACAACGAAAAGCAGAACGAGGACCTAATTTATCTTTATCAGCAAATGAAAGCTGGAGTAGCAGTAGTACATATAATAGTACTAGCGACGATTGGAATAGAGATGGTAATACAAATACTAGTGTGGCTTTAAGCTCCAATCTTACCTTATATAATGGAGCAAAAATAAGAAACTCAATACTTCAGGGAAAGATTAATTTATCGGCTGCAGAAACAGATATTAAAACGCAGGAGGAGCTTTTGAGTCTGGATGTTTTATCTGCTTATATTTCAATTTTACAAGCTAAAGAGCAGGTTAAAAATTATCAATCGCAATTGGAATCTACTGCGAAACAAATGGAGGAAGCTACCATTAAAAGAGAGGCCGGAGTGATGTCTCCATCAGATTATTTTAATATCAGATCTCAATATGCTTCAGATAAAGCATCTTTAGTTACTGCCAAAAGTGATTTAAGAATTACTAAGGTGAGCTTGATGCAGACAATGAATATGCCTGTGGATAATACATTCGATGTTGTTGATCCGGATTCAGAAACATTAATTAAACTTAATGAAGAATATAACCCATCAACGGTATATGATGTAGCTCTGGGTATTCAGCCAAGTGTTAAAACAGCTCAGTTGGATTTGGAAAGTTCAGAGCTTGATATTCATTTGGCTAAAGTAAATGCACTACCAAGTTTATCATTAAGTGGTAGTTTACAGAGTAGCTATAGTAATTCATTAAGTGTCAATTTTAGTGATCAATTATCAAACAGAGTTACTCCAACAATAGGTCTTTCATTGTCAATACCTATCTATCAACGAAAGGAAGTTAAAAATCAAGTTAAACAGGCTGTTATTGCTCGTGATAATTACGAATATAACCTGATAGATATTAAAAATGATTTACGAAAGGCTATTGAACAAGCATGTACCGATGCTCAAACAGCAAATAGTACTTATTTGTCCTATCAGGAGCAGTATTTAGCAGAACAAGAATCATATAAGTTGGCAGAAGAAATGTTTTCACAAGGAATGTTGAGTTCTGTAGATTTTTTCACATCGAAAAATAATCTGTCAACAGCAGAAAATAATCTTACAAGAGCTAAATATGATCTGATTTTACAAAATGAGGTCATCGATTATTATATGGGAAACATCATTGGATTTTAAAAAAAAATGTGCAAAATGAAACGTAAAAAGATCATTATTTATGTTGTTGTTTCATGCTTTATATTAGCAGCGATTTTAACCTATTCGTTTACAAATAAAAGTAATTCAGGATATGTTTTTGAAACAGCAAAAGTAGAACGTGGATCGATTAATAATGCGATTACGGCTACAGGAACATTAGAAGCTACTAATACCGTAGAAGTAGGAACCCAGGTATCAGGTGTGATTGAAAAATTGTATGTAGATTTTAACTCAATAGTTAAAAAAGGAGAGTTAATTGCTGAATTAGATAAATCAACTTTATTGTCGTCGTTAGAAACTGCCCAGGCAGAGTTGAATAGAGCTGAAGCAGAATTTGAATATCAGAGTAAGAATTTAGAGCGAATGAAAACATTGTTTGATAAAGATGTTTTATCGCAAAGTGATTATGATGAAGCTGTTTACAACTATAAATTAACTAAAGCCAGTGTAAAGTCGGCTAAAGCTAATGTTGAAAAAGCAGAGCGTAATTTGGGATATGCTACTATATATTCGCCTATTGATGGAGTTGTATTGAACAGGGCTGTTGAAGAAGGACAAACAGTTGCGGCAAGTATGAGTACTCCTGAATTATTTACTATTACCAACGATTTAAGTGTAATGCAGGTTGAGGCTGATGTTGATGAGGCTGATATAGGTATGGTTAAAGTGGGACAGAAAGTTGATTTTACTGTAGATGCTTTTCCTGATGATACATTTACAGGTGCTGTTTCTGAAATAAGATTACAGCCTAATGAAGAATCAAATGTGATCACTTATACCGTTATTGTAGCTGTTGAAAATCCGGATAAGAAATTAAAACCAGGGATGACAGCAAGTATCACTGCGTATGTTGAAGAAGCTAATGATGTGTTGTTGGCAGCAGGAAAGGCTGTTCGTTTTACACCTGATAGTGAAGTAATGAAACAGATGATGGAATCCATGTCACAGGGAGATATGATGCCTCCTCAATATGGAGAACGACCTCCAATGATGGAAGGAAATGGAGATATGCAAGAAATGCCTGGTCCTCCTCCGGGAATGGGAGAACAAGAAGAGGATGATTCACATAAAACATTATGGGTTAAAGATGGTGAAATGATTCACCCGGTACGTGTGGAAACAGGAATTAATGATGGAACACAAATAGAAATTCTATCTGGCTTAAATGAAGGAGATGAAGTTGTTGTTGGAATGACAGAAGGTACTGCACAGGATGTTGAGAATGAGGATGAGGATGCTGATGAAGAAGAGTCAAGTCCATTCGTACAGCAACATAAAGATAAGAAAGGTGGTCCTGGAGGTCCTCCTCCAATGTAAAATATAATTGATAACTCCTAAAGATGAAGGATGTGAGTAGAGAGTATTAGTGTTAAGAGTTAGGTTATCAACATCAAATTGTATTCAAATGGAAAAAAATAAAATCATCGAAATAAAGAATCTTCATAAAAATTATGAAGTAGGAGAAGAAACTGTTAGAGCTCTTAGAGGTGTTGATTTAACTATTTATAAGAAAGAGTTTGTGGCAATAATGGGAACTAGTGGTTCCGGAAAGTCTACACTTTTAAATATTTTGGGATGTTTGGATAGAGCTTCGATGGGAGATTACTGGTTGGATGGAAAGAATGTAAAATCTTTAAAGAAAAACCAATTAGCTGAAATCAGAAGTTCTAAGTTGGGTTTTGTATTTCAATCATACAATTTGTTACCCAGAACTTCCGCTTTAGAAAATGTGGAGCTTCCTTTATTGTACAATCCTTCAATCAACAACAAAATGCGTAGAGAAATGGCTGAGGAGGCATTAGTCGCAGTTGGTTTAAAAGATAGAATGAAGCACTTGTCAAACCAAATGTCTGGAGGTCAGCAACAGCGTGTTGCTATTGCTCGATCTATAGTTAATAATCCGGTAATTATATTAGCGGATGAAGCTACAGGTAACCTGGATTCAAGAACCTCATTCGAAATAATGGCCTTGTTTCAGGAATTAAACGAAAAAGGAATCACCATTGGGTTTGTGACTCATGAGCCGGATATAGCCAAATTTACAAAGAGAAATATAGTTTTCCGTGATGGGTTGATTATTAAAGATGTTGCTACGGAAAATAGAGCTAGTGCAAGCCAGGCAATATTAGAATTACACAACGAAGATTATTTGTTAAATTGATTTGGTAGTTAGGGATGAAAGGGGCGCATATTTAGCTACAGCTTGTAACTAATGCCCCTTTCTTTTAAACAAAGTTGATATAAATAAAAATATGCATACAAATAAATAAGCTGTGTTACAGTTTTTATATTGCTTGATACATGTCATAATACTATTAAAATGAAATTTGTAAATCTTTTTAAAATAGCTGTTTCAGCTATTAAGCGAAATAAATTACGTTCGTTTCTAACAATGTTAGGAATTGTAATAGGAGTAGGAGCGGTAATTACCATGTTGGCTATTGGGCAAGGATCAAACCAAAGCATTAAATCAAAAATTTCTGCAATGGGAACTAACCTGATTAATGTAATGCCGGCAAGTATGAACCGAGGTGGTGTGCACATGGGGCGTTCAGAGTCGCAAACATTAAAAGTACAAGATGTTGCATATTTAAAAAAGAATTGTGATTTAGTTAGTGCTGTTTCACCGGAAATTAATAGTTCAGGTCAAATTGTTTATGGTTCTAGTAACTGGCCAACATCTATTTATGGCGGAAATGAGGATTTTGCCTATATTAAAAAATATGAAGTTTCTTCAGGTAGATTTTATTCTACACAAGAAATAAAAACGGCTGCCAAAGTATGTGTTATTGGTCAAACAGTTGTGGATAATGTTTTTGGTGAGGGTGTTGATCCAATTGGTAAAAATATACGTTTTGAAAATATTCCTTTTAAAGTAATAGGTGTTTTAAAGGAAAAAGGAGACAATACCTTCGGCCAGGATCAGGACGATGTGCTATTGGCTCCTTATACTACCATTATGAAACGTATAACAAGACAAACTTATTTGCGGGCTATTGTAATGTCTGCTACATCAGAAGAGAAGATTGATGAAACAAGCGCTAGTATTGAAGAACTGTTACGAGCATCACATAAACTAAAAGAAGCTGAAGACAGTGATTTTGAGATAAGGACTCAGGAAGAGTTAATTAGTAACTTCAGCTCAATCTCAGAAATGATGTTAATTCTACTGGGAGCTATATCAGCTATTTCACTATTAGTGGGAGGTATTGGTATAATGAATATCATGTTTGTATCAGTTACTGAGCGTACTCGGGAAATAGGTCTTAGGCTAGCAATTGGAGGAAAAGGAAAAGATATTATGATGCAATTTTTAATGGAAGCTATATTACTAAGTGTTTTAGGTGGATTGATAGGTGTGTTGATGGGTGTAATTGTTTCAAATACTGTAGGAGGTATTATGAATTGGCCTATATTAGTTACCAATGGCTCCGTAATATTATCATTTGCAGTTTGTACTTTTATTGGAGTGTTTTTTGGATGGTATCCTGCACGAAAAGCGGCAGCTCTGGATCCAATAGTTGCACTAAGACATGAATAGATAAATTACTCAAGAAATAATGATTGGGAATCAAGATGCTATTGTTGACCGTGTGAATATTTATTTCGTAGGTTAGCAATAGCATTATTTGTAAGTAAAATTGTTAATAGAAACATTATCTTTAAGCCATGCAGGATGTAAAATCAAAGATATCAAACTGGCTACCGCATATAGTAGCAGTAATGTTTGTTCTGTTATTACCGATATTTGTGTTTGACAGATCAGATGATCACTTAAATTTTTGGAGATATAGCTATTACTATCAGATGTTTTTTATGGTGGTGGCTTTTTATGTAAATTACTTGTATATCGTACCTAAGCTGTATTTCTCTAATAAAAAATTATATTTTTTTCTGGTATTAATATTATTTGCATTTTTAATACTAATTGCCTTTCAAACTTTTTATGAGCTTTTAGCATTTGATGATTTAAGAGCAAAGCTTGATATTAAAGATATGCCAAAACCGGTGAATGATGATATAAATTTCCATCAGGAAGAAAAGAAACCGTTTTTCATAAATCCTCGATTCATAGATAATTTGTATTTTTTGATTTTGATTTTTAGCTCAAGTACCGGTATAGCTATTATTAAAAGAACAAAGCAAAACGAAAAAGTTCAGCAGGAAAAAGAAAAGGCACATCAGGATACAGAGTTGGCGTTTTTGAAAAATCAAATTAGTCCTCACTTCTTTTTTAATGCTCTGAATAATATTTACGCCTTAATTGCTATTGATAGTAATAGAGCCCAAAAGTCTGTAGAAAAATTATCTGGCTTAATGCGTTATCTTATATATGAATCGGATATTAAAACGATAGAATTACGAAAAGAATTTGAGTTTACTCAGAATTATATTGATTTAATGCGCCAACGTTTAACATCAAAAGTTGAGTTGGATGTGCATATTTCTGAGATCGTATCTAATTTTAATATTCCACCTTTGTTGTTTATTACATTCATTGAAAATGCATTTAAACATGGGGTTAGTTATCGCGAAAAATCATTTATTAAAATATTACTTCAATCAGAAGAGGATAGGGTAATATTCAGATGTGAAAATAGTATTCCTCAAAAATTAAAGACAGAAGAAAAAGGATCTGGAGGTGTCGGTATCTCAAATATTAAAAAACGATTGGATTTAATTTATGGAGGATTAGCTAAATTAGAAATGAATCCGGTAGATGATGTCTATGTTGTATCCCTAACCATACCTGTAATGTCAGAAGGTTAATGCGACTTTGTAGCTTATAAATGACTTAATATCTTGTAAACCAATGAAAAAAATTTCCTGTATTGCCATTGATGATGAGCCTCTTGCTCTTGGATTAATTGTATCGCATATTAGTAAAACTCCATTTTTAGAATTGGAAGGTGAGTTTGATAACCCCGTTGATGCAATGGAGTTTTTGCAGGAAAATGAAATACAATTGATTTTTTTAGATATTCAAATGCCTGATTTTACGGGTGTTGAGTTTGCCCGCACTTTAGATGAAAATACTAAGGTTATTTTTATTACAGCTTATGAAAAATACGCTGTAGAAGGGTTTCAATTACATGCACTAGATTATTTACTAAAACCTGTTAGCTACGAAGTTTTTCTTAATTCAGTAAAGCATGCAAAAGAGCATTTTGAATTACTGGAATCTGCAAATGCACCAAAGGAAGTTGGTGTAAATACTGATGAAGACTACCTTTTTATTAAAGCCAATTCTCAGTATTTAAGAATCAATTATAGTGATATTTTATATGTTGAAGGATTAAAGGATTACGTAAAATTATATACAGAATCTTCGTCCAAAGCGATTGTCTTTTATGCTACGATGAAATCGTTAGAAGAGCGATTGCCTATTGATAAATTTATGCGTATTCATAGGTCTTTTATTGTAAACCTTGATAAGGTAACCGCTATTGAGCGTTATAGAATTATTTTTGGAGATGAACGTATTCCCATCAGCAAACAGTATAAAGAAGCATTTGATGAGTTTGTAAAAAAGCGCTTTTTATAATAACTTGATTATCTGTTATTAAAAATGAAGCAAAATGGAATCTAATTCTTGTGACACGTGTGCTTTAAGGGCTAAGTATGATAAAAATCCAAAATCCTTTGTTGGGAGATTATGGAATTGGCATATTAAATTTTGACCGGGTTGGAAAAGTTATATGAAATCTTTAGATGAGGAGAAAAGAGAGATCATTATTAATCAATATAATATTAGAGTAAAATAAGTATTCAATCCGTTGTGAATGAACAAATAGACATGTTATAATACAATTATACATTAATACATACGCTTCTTTAGGTAATTTTAATAGGTTAATTTTAATAAGTAATCTATTATGAAAAATCTCTACAAAAAATCTCTCACTTCATTATTTATCTTTATTTTTTCTGTAAGCCTTTTATTTACAGGATGTAATTCAAAGGAAACTATCCCTGTGTTAGAAACCGGAAGTAAAAGGCCAATGCCAACCCAATGGATAGATAAAGATACTGGTCATAAACTCACAAAGCTCACCCGAAATGATGGAGACAACCGAAGTTTTTATTTCCATAATAATCCGTTCTTATCAACACAAGATGGAAAAGGAACATTAATGGTTTATTATGGAAGCCAGAAAGAAGGTGTTTCAGATCATGTATACAGGGGAAAAGAAGTGCGTCAGATTTATGTTTTGAATCTGCAAACACTCGAAACAAAAAAGCTTACATCTAATACAAGTCCTATTCGTGGTGAAATTGTGGCTAGGAAACATCGTGAGGTTATGTATCAAAGTAGTGATACCATTTTTGCGACTAATGTGGATAATGGTAACTCAAGAATATTATACGTTTTCCCTGATTCTTTAAAGAGAACCGGTATCACAACTTTAAATGCTGATGAAACATTACTGGCCGGAGTATTTAGTGTCCCTGAAAAAGATTCGATTTTAAAACATCATCCTAAAAAATCAGAGTTCTTTCAACTTATTTATGAGGCGAAACTTCCTCATACAATTTTTACCATTAATATCAATAATAAAGAATTGTTGCCTGTTCATAGTGATACTGCATGGTTAAATCATGTTCAGTTTTCTCCTACCGATCCTGATGTTTTAATGTTTTGTCATGAAGGCCCTTGGCATAAAGTAAATCGTATCTGGACCATTAAAATGGGAGATGATAAACCAATGTTAATGCATGAACGAACTATGCATCGGGAAATAGCAGGACATGAATTTTTTAGTGTGGATGGAAAAACTGTTTGGTTTGATTTACAGAAGCCTCGTGGAGAAACTTTTTATTTGGCTGGTACTAACATTGAGACTGGTAATGAGATAGCGTATCAAATGGAACGAGATGAATGGTCTATTCATTTTAACATTTCGCCAGACCAGAAAATTTTTGCAGGTGATGGTGGTAATGAAACTCAGGTTGCAAAAGCAAAAAATGGTAGGTGGATTTATTTATTTCATCCTAATCAGGAAAAAGAAAAATTGGAGAGTGTGAAATTAGTTAATATGCAGCATCATAATTACGATTTAGAACCGAATATTCATTTTACACCTGATGGTAAAGCCTTAATTTTTCGTGCCAATTTTGAAGGTAAAAGTCAGATTTATAGAGTGGAATTGGAAAAGGAATAATTGCTGAGTTAAATTAACTACTTATTTGTGTGAATGAAGGTGTCTCCCACAATTTCATATTTATAGATATTAAAAAGTCTCGCATTGAAGGAATAATTTTCGTATTTTTAAATAAAAAGGTTTATTATTGAGCTTGTAAATTCATAGTACAAGCTCAATTTATATAATGAAATTAGTATTTAATTATTTAAACAAACCTTATCCTCAAGCTCAAAATAAATGGAAATCTGCCATTTCTATTAGCCTTTTTATTTCTCTCTTTTTATATGTATTTCAGCCTTTTGGATTACAGTTACTTCAACATAAACATAAAAGTTTAGTTTTGTTGGGTTATGGATTGGTAACCTTAATGGTTTTGAGCTTTAATATGTTTATGATACCATTAATTAAACCTTCTGTATTTGAAGAAGAGAAGTGGACTATTAAGAAACAGATAGTTTGGTTGGTGTGGATCATTTTTTCAATTAGCCTGTTAAATTATTTTTATTCAATAGCATTTTCTGTAATCTCATGGGGTGGCATTTATGGTCTGGTTATGTTTTTGATATTTACCGTTTTAATAGGTGTGATTCCTGTTGTGCTAATTACTTTTATTGCTCAAAATTCCATGTTAAAGAAAAATATGGTTTTATCACAGGAAATTAATGCAACGATTCAAGAACAGAAGCCTGATAAAGAAGATCACATTACTATAGAATCAGGAAAGCAAAATCAAACCTTTAATGCCGAACATATTTTATTAGTTGAATCAGAAGGAAATTATGTAAATATTTCTTGTGTTGAGAATGAAGTTGTGAAAAAGTATTTAATTCGAAATACGATAAAAAATATAGAAACGCTATTAAAGGATAGAAAATCATTTTTTAAATGTCACAGAGCTTTCATTATAAATCTTTCTTACGTTCAAAATGTAAATGGAAATTCTCAAGGATTTAATTTGGAATTGCAGCATCATGATAATACCATTCCTGTGTCAAGAACCTACACAAAAGACTTCAAAATGCGAATGATAGACTTAGGAAAAGAATAGTAGTTCATCCCAGTTCTATACGGTTAATCCATAGGGTTATGCAGGTCATCCCAAAAGCTTGTAGTGTATCCCAATTCTATTGCAGGTCAATAATTTGAAGCTATCATTGCATTAACAATTATAGTTTTAATTATTAAATTTTTTAGCGATGAATAAGAAAGTATGGATTATTTTAACAGCAGTAGTTTTATTTATTCTTGGATTATTTTTAGAATTTACAAATGGAGGTGTTTGTAGTATTGGTAACCTAAGTTTTAATTATTTTTCTTCGGGCGATTATGCTTTGGGAGTTTTTGCTTCAGGTAAATTTGCTATAGGTATTTTTTCTGTCGGAATATTCTCCATTGGAATATTTTCAATAGGTATTTTTAATATTGGATTATTTGCAGTCGGACTATTTGTGTTAGGCTGGAAAAAGAGATTACCTAATGCTATAAAGGCTTATTTGGATAGAGGACAGGATGGAGAGTAGGTATTTATAAATTATTTCAATCACATAATAAAGGTATAGTATCAGTGTATAAAAATACGCTATGTTATACCTTTGTTTTATTAAGGTGTTGTAAAATAGTGATTTATATAGTATTTTTATTTAACTCTTAAAACGCTGAAATCATGAAATTTATATTTTTAACTATACTTGCTGGATTTTTTATGGTGAGTTGTTCTCAAAATCCAGAGAAAGCGCTTATTCAAAAATATTTTAATGCTTTTAACCAATCAAACTTTAACGATTTAAAAGAACTTTTGTGCGATGATTTTGAAGTGACAGAAGGTAACTTTACATTATGTACTTCTATTAATGAGTTTCAAACAGTATTTCAGTGGGATTCTATTTTTAATCCAACATATGAAATTTTAAATATTCAGGAGCTAGATGGTAAGATGCAAACTGAAATTTCAAAAACAGATATTAGGGTTGCCTACTTACATGATACACCCTTAATCTCTAATGTTTCATTTGAATTTAAAAATGGTAAAATAAGTAAGCAAATTATTAATGATTATAAGGAGTTTGATATAAAGAAGTGGGGAGGTAGGTTAAAAGATATTGCAACGTGGATTAAAGTGAATCATGCTGAGTTAAATGGATTTGAAAGAGACATAACACCAAGGGGCGCTGAAAATTATATAAAAGCAATTGATTTATATCAACATCGGGATTTAGGTATTCATGAAGATATTTTTGTTGATAATGATATACAGCTGATTCACTTAAAAGATTCTGTTTTTATTCATGTTAGCTGGTCGGAATCTGAAAAATATGGTCGATTCCCTTCAAATGGATTAGTGGTGGTTAAAAATGGGGAAGCTATATTAGTGGATACTCCAATGGATAATGATAAAACAAAGCGTTTGTATCAATACCTAAAAAATAAGATGGATATTGAAGTTTCGTTATTAATTCCTGGGCACTTTCATGATGATTGTATGGGGGGTATCTCATTTTTACACGCACAGGGAGTTCATTCTCTGGCCAATATTTTAACTATTGAAAAGTGTACAGAATTAGGCTTGGAAGCTCCTAAAGAATCCTTTGATAAGAAGAAAGATCTCGATTTTAATGGATTGCCTGTTCAATGTGCATTTTGGGGTGGAGGTCATTCTTTTGATAATATTACAGTTTGGCTCCCAAATAATAAAATATTATTTGGTGGTTGTTTTGTGAAAAATATGAATTCAAAAGGATTGGGTAATCTTACTGATGCAGTAGTAAATGAGTGGGAGGCTTCAATTGTTAATGTGAAAAATGCATATCCCGATGCAGAATGTATTGTGCCAGGACATGGTGAATACGGAGGAATAGATTTATTAAATCATACTATTGATTTAGTACAAAATTATAAATTGATCCATTAGTTTTGTAGTAAAGAGTGAGGTTGATAACCTATAATTAGGCTTCTTTTACTTCTGATTGCTTTTCGCGTTTAATCATGTTGTAAATGGTTGATTTGCCGATGTCCAGCTTTTTGGCCACTTTTAAAACGTTGTTATCGTATTGGCGTAAATAATGACGAATAATTCTTTCTGTGTATTCTTTCAAAGTCATTTCTTCAGCCAGAATATCCAATTCGGCAGAAGTGGAATTGAAAAGAATATTTTCTTCGTCAATTTTATGATCCCCTGCCATAACTGCACTTAATTCAATAATTGCTTTTAACTCGCGTACATTACCGGGAAATGCATAACTTAATAATTTCTTTTTTGCTCGTGAAGTAAAAACCATTTGATCCATACCATTGTCTTCGCAAAATTGGCTTAAGAAAAACTGACTAAGTGTTATAATATCATTTTGGCGTTCTTTTAATGGGGGAAGGTGGATTGGGAGTCCTAGTAATCGATAATAGAGGTCTTCGCGAAAATTTCCGGCTTTAACCTCGTCAAGCAGGTCTTTGTTTGTCGCAGTAATAATTCTACAATTCACTTTTATAACTTCATTACCTCCTACTCTGGTTATTTCACGTTCTTGCAGTACGCGTAATAACTTAACCTGAAGATTGATATCCATCTCACCTATTTCATCTAAAAATATGGTTCCGCCTTCAGCTTCTTCAAATTTCCCTTTTTTAGTTAATATGGCGCCTGTAAAAGCACCTTTTTCATGTCCAAATAGCTCGCTTTCAATTAAATCACGAGGTATTGCCCCCATGTTTACTGCAATAAATGCTTTACTTTTCCTAATGGAATTATAGTGTATAGTTTTAGCAACAAGTTCTTTCCCTGTTCCGGTATCTCCATAAATAGAAACATTAATATTTGGAACCTTTACAGCTTTTTGAAGCAAGGAAAAAACCTGTTTCATTACCGGACTATCGCCAATGATTGCATTTCCAAAATTATACTTGGTAGCAATTTCATTTTTTAGCAAAGAGATTTCATCCAGTAATTTCTTTTTGTTTCGTATGTTGTTTACACTATTTAAAAGGCGATCTTTAATGTTTTCATCTTTAGTGATATAATCGTAAGCGCCTTCTCTTAATAAATTGACTGCAGTAGTAATAGAATCCTGACCTGAAATAATAATTACTTCTATATCGGGGTTATATTTTTTTATTTGCTTAAGTATTTCTTCCCCTGTATAATCTGGTAATCCCAAATCTAATGTAACTATATCCGGATTATCTGATAAATGTTTAAGAAATGTGGCTCCATCAAAATAGGTATCAATTTCAAAATCAGGATTTAGGGCAAGAGAGCGCTCTATAAGTTTATTAAAAACGCGGTCGTCTTCTACTATTTGAATTTTCATTGATAACTAATTTTTATAACACTTATAATTCAAATATATTTGCTTTTTGTAAATAAACCACAATAATAGTCACATGTTTTTGGCAGAATGTCAATTTTGTGGTGTATATATAATATTTTTACAGAAAGGTAGTTTTATTTGTTATGGCTACTTGCGAAATATGATATAATGAAATTTAAAACGATATATTTTTTGTTTGTCCTGATTTTTATTTGGGGCTGTTCTACCAAGAAAAACACCTGGCTTAGTCGGAATTACCATGATCTTACGGCTCATTACAATGTGTACTTTAATGGTAATGAGAGTTTTAAGGAGGGTGTTAAAGCTATCGAAGAGGGTAATATAGATGATTATACTCAGGTATTGGTTGTTTTTCCTGATTCAAAAGAGGCAAGTAAGGATGTCGCAATTAGCGAAATGGATAGAGCTATAGAAAAAGGAACAAAGCTGATTAAAAAGCATTCTATCACAAAAAAACCTAAACGTAAAAAAGGAGATAATTCCATAAAATACCAGAAGTTTGTTAGTCAAAATGAATTTAATAAATGGGTGGATAATGCCTATTTATTAATTGGTAAATCAAATTTTTATAAACATGATTATCATTTGGCTCAACAAAGCTTTGAGTATATGTTCAGAGAATTTAGAACTGGTCCGGAGTGGTATGAAGCTGAAATATGGAATGCTCGTGCTGCAATTGAGCTCGGTGATTTTGCAAAAGCAAAAATTATATTGGATAATTATGATATTGAAGGTAAAGCTCCGGACAGGTTTTATGGACTTTTTTCTGCAGTTTATGCCGATTACTATTTGCGTCAACAGAAGTATGAAGAAGCGGTGCCTTATTTACAAAAAGCCATTACTGGTTCATGGTCTCGTTACTATAAGTTGAGATTGAATTTTATTATTGCTCAGGTTTATCATAAGCTTCATAGATATAACGATGCGAGTATGGCTTATAAAAATGTAATAAGAATGAATCCTCAATATGAAATGGCCTTTAATGCTAAAGTAAACAGGGCCAGTGTAATGTTTGGAGAAGGAGGATTGCCTGCTGTTCAAAAAGAAATAACCAAATTGTTACGTGATAAGAGAAATCAGGAATATGAGGACCAGATTTATTATGCACTGGCAATGGCTTACCTTGCCGAGAAGCAGGAAGAAAATGCAGTTGATAATTTATTGACCTCTGTAAGTAAAAGTGTATCAAATAATTATCAAAAAGGTCTTTCTTTTAATCAACTTGCAGAGATTTATTATCAGAAACCTGAGTATAAACCTGCGTATGCTTATTTAGATTCTGCACTATATAGTTTTGATGAGGATTTTTATAAATATGATGAAATTAGTGATCTTCATGATGATCTGGAGGGATTGGTGACTCGTATTCTAACTGTAGAACGTGAAGATAGTTTACAACGAATAGCAAAGATGAATGAATCTCAACGTTTTGCTTTTATTGATAATTTAATTGAGCAAGAGAAAAAAAGGCAAGAAGAACTTAAAAAGCAAGAAGAGGAACAAGACGGTGATTTTTATTTCTCTAATTCACAAACAAGTACATCGTCTGCCAGTAATAGTGGGAAATGGTATTTTTACAATCCAAACTCTGTAGCTCTTGGGAAAAGTGAATTTGAAAGAAAGTGGGGGCGAAGAAAGTTAGAAGATAATTGGCGTAGAGCAAATAAGGAGGTTGTGGTTACTGAAATATCTGATCCTGGTAATCCCGATGATTTATTTGGTGAGCCATTCCCTGAAGGAGCAGATTCATTGGGTTTAAGTAAAGATTCAATGAAGGTTAATGCAGATAAAATCAATTTATTAAGTAGAGATACATATATAAAAGGTCTTCCTTTAACGCAAGAGCAGCTTACTCTTTCTAATCAAAAGATTGAGGAAGCATTGATTATGATGGGTATAATTTATAAAGACGAAATTGAAAATATACCTTATGCTATTGAAGCCTTTAATGAATTAATAAAAAGATTTCCGTATAGTAATTATATCGAAGATGCATTAATGAACCTGTATTTATGCTATGAGATTGAAGATGACCAGTTAAATATGGCTCGAATTAAAAAGCAAATCATAGAGCAATATCCTGATGGTGAGTTTACGGCCTTTTTGAATGATCCGGATTACTTTAAAAAGAGAGAGGAAAAGCTAAAACAAATTGAAAAATTGTATGAAGAGGCTTATACTGCCTATTTATTTAATCAATTTGAAACGCCAATCCTAAATTATAATAAGGCAAAAACTTTAGACGAAGAGAATGTCCTATTACCTAAGTTTAAATTTTTATCAGGCCTTGCTTATGCAAAAACTGGTAATTTATCAGGTTTTAGTTCAGAGTTAAAGGATGTAGTGAAGACTTATCCGGATGCAGAAGTAACTCCGTTAGCTAAAGAAATGCTGGCTATGTTTGATGAGGGAAGAACTCCGGTTCAAGGTCCGGTAAGTACTCATTTGAATGATGTCAGGAATAAAGAGTTACAACTAGAGAAACAGCAAAGAGGTGTTGTTGATTCTTCTGATGCAGCAGCAAATGCTTTTGTAGTGAACAATCGTAATGTGCATAGCTTAATATTGATTGTAAATCCTGAGGCGGATATTAATAGGTTGAGATTTAATATTGCAGATTATAACTTCTCAAAATTCTTGTTAAATGATTATGAGATGACTGATTTGAATTTGCCTGATAGAACACCCATATTTGCCATTAATGGATTTAATAATCGCCTTGAGGCATTAGACTATTTTTATGCTTTGCGCGAACGACAAGATGTTTTTAAAGTGGATAACTTAGAGCGTTATCAGTTGTTTGTTATTAATGAGGGTAATTTGGAATTCCTTCTTTCATCTGGTGATGTGACAGGTTATGAATCATTTTTTGAAGAAAACTACTTGTCTGCAGAAGCTTTTAAAAACGTAGAAAAAGAAAAAACTGTTGAAAAAGAGGAGTCTGGCGTACAAGAAAAAGAGCTGGAAATTCAAGAGGAACAAAAAGAGGGTGTTGCTGATAAGAAATTGGCAGTTCAATCAACAGTGAAGCAACTGGAGTCTCCACAAGAGTCAAAAGAATCAAGAGCATCTATTGCTAAACAGCAAGAAAAAGAGCTGGAGAAATCTCCAGTAGAGGAGTTGAAAGAGGTGAAATCTTCCTTGGATGTTAAGGTGTTTGAAGTGAACGCTAAAGAAGAACAGAAAGAATTACAGGAGCAGAAAGAGGAAGCAATTATAGAAAAGCAACCGGTAAATCATTTTGTTTATGAAGATGGTGCGCATAGTGCCGTTATCTTATTTAAAAAGGGACGTATTAATATTCAAAGGACCGGTACTATCTTTAAAAACTATTCCAAGGCAAACTTTGGAAGTCATCTGGAGGCAGAATATGGACCAAAAGAAACAGCGTGGTTATATATAAAAGTAAATGGCTTTGCAACAGCGAAAGAAGCAAAAGAATATGTTCAGAAAGTAAGATTGGATAATTATTTAATGAGAGAAATTTCAAGGATGAAATATTATACTTGGGTAATTACCGAAAATAATTATCAACGTCTTACAAATGAAGAATTGTATGAGAAGTATGAAGATTTCTATAAATTAAATTACTAGAATTTGAGCTATGATGGATGTGAAAAAAGTAAATATCCTGTGGGTTGACGATGAAATGGACTTATTAAAAGCTCATATTTTGTATTTGAAAGAAAAGGGATTTTCAGTACAGACCGCAACTAATGGTCAGGATGCTCTGGATATGGTTAGTGAAACTCGTTTTGATTTAATATTTCTTGATGAAAACATGCCTGGATTAAGTGGATTAGAGGTATTAAATCAACTTAAAAATATAATGCCTGAAGTGCCTGTTGTAATGATCACTAAAAGTGAAGAAGAAGATATCATGGATCAGGCTATTGGAAGTAAAATTTCTGATTACCTGATAAAACCGGTTAATCCTAATCAGATCTTATTATCCATAAAAAAACATGTAAATCAGCATCGGCTTGTTGCTGAAAAAACAACTAGTAAATACCAGACTGAATTTGGAAAGATTGGCTTAAAAATTAATGATTCCTATTCTTTTGAAGATTGGGTTGAGGTATATAAGCAGTTGGTGCATTGGGAAATTGAGTTGGAAGATACGAAGGGCGAGATGGATGAAGTGCTCAAAATGCAGAAAACAGAGGCCAATCATGCTTTTACCAAATTTGTTAAGAAAAATTATTCAAGTTGGATTAAAGGGGATGATGATGATGCACCGTTGTTATCTAATCAGATTATGCGTGATGTTGCACTTCCCATGATTGATAAGGGTGAAAAAGTAGTAATGCTTGTGATAGATAATTTTAGATATGACCAATGGCTGATGATTAAACAGGAAGTATTAAAAGATTATCGTGTAGAAGACGAACAGTTATATAGTAGTATCCTGCCCACAGCTACTCAATATGCTCGTAACAGTTTGTTTTCAGGTTTGATGCCTTCTCAAATTAAAGAAATTTATCCTCAATATTGGCTTGATGATCAGGATGAAGGGAGTAAAAATCAATTTGAGGACCAGTTAATAGGTACTTTTTTTGAGCGATTCAGGAAAAAAGTGAAATATTCTTATCAAAAAATTAGTAATATAGAAACGGGTAAGCAATTGATTGATAATTACAATCAATTGTTAAATGATGATTTATCCGTAGTTGTTTTTAATTTTGTGGATATGTTATCTCATGCACGTACTGAAAGTAAGATGATTAAGGAGTTGGCATATGATGAATCAGCTTATCGTTCTTTAAGTAAATCCTGGTTTTTACATTCGGTTATGAATGAGTTGATGATTAAGCTTGAGTCGGAGGATGTGAAAATTTTGATTACCACTGATCACGGAACAATACGGGTTAAAAATCCAATAAAGGTTGTTGGTGATAAAAATACAACGACTAACTTACGATATAAGCAGGGTAAAAATCTTGCCTATAATCATAAAGAAGTATTTGAAGCAACAAAACCTGAAGAACTAATGTTACCTAAGTCAAATGTGTCAACAAGTTATGTTTTTGCAACAAACGAAGATTTTTTTGCTTATCCGAATAATTACAATCATTATGTGAGTTATTATAAGGATACATTTCAGCACGGAGGTATCTCTCTTGAGGAAATGTTGATACCATATGTAATTTTATCTCCTAAAGGTAATTGATTTTATAAGTTAAAATGAAGAAGAAATTTATATTGCCCACAATAAAGCAACTTGAGGAAGTTGCAAAAGAATTTTTAAAGGCTTTTCCAAATCCTGGAGTTTTTTGTTTTTATGGTTCAATGGGTGCTGGTAAAACTACATTTATTCAGGCCTTGTGTAAACAGCTAAAGGTAATAGATGTAGTCAATAGTCCTAGTTTTGCTATTGTAAATGAGTATAATACAAGTGATGATGAAGTGGTTTATCATTTCGATTTCTATCGTTTAAAGGAGGAAGAGGAAGCTTTTGATTTGGGCTAT
The DNA here is from genome assembly GCA_963665705.1 of uncultured Saccharicrinis sp. GTDB lineage: Bacteria > Bacteroidota > Bacteroidia > Bacteroidales > Marinilabiliaceae > Saccharicrinis. The sequence continues at coordinate 4,501,006 of OY762448.1, read as the reverse complement.
GAAGATTATTTTTATTCTAACAGTTATTGTTTTGTTGAGTGGCCTGAGAAGATATCGTCTTTATTACCTCAAAAAAGATATGATGTTGTTGTAACTGTTTTAGATGATATGTCTCGTGAAATAGAGGTTATTCCGGTTGTATAATTATATTTTTTATATATGAAAGTGTGTTCTTTTATTCGTAAAGAATTTTTATTTGTTTTTAACAAAGAGCATAATTGAACTCGTTTGGGCTCTAATTGCCTTTTCTATTGTTTAAATAGCTGCCATAGTAAAGTCATAAGAATACGAAACTAGGCTGTACTCAAAAAAAATGTTCTATCCATACTCAATTAATTATGCTTTATTTGAAACTCCTTTTTTTAAGAGAAGGATAAAGTTTATTGAATGTCTGTAATGTTCAAATTCCATTTTATAGATTAGTATTTTATTAGAAAACCGGCTATAAACAACGATTTCCTGCTTCGTATTTGTTTGATATAGCCAGGACTTCCCAAATAACCATTGAAACTTATAGTTAATAGGCGGTTTGAGCCACTGAATTTATATCGAACTCGGGTTCGTAAAAATGTAATAAGGGATTTATTGTGGATTTTTTATCAAGTAATAACCTATGTTATGCTTGTTAAGGTCTTGTCTTTTATTTAGTGTATGAAATCTTAATTAGCATAAATCCGATCAAGAAATATTAATCCTTTTCTCATTTTAGCTTTTTATAAGCTTCTAATGGCTGTTTTATAATGTGTTTGTATTTGTAAATTAGGGTTTTGTCATAAATCTACTGATTGCATATTATCAAAATCAAGCTTATTTATATATCTAAACAGCCATATGTTTGTATTACAAATAATTTATAATAGGGATTTTATATTATGTTATTTCTAATTACAATGGCCATACGATAGTCTTTATTATTCTACATTTTAAATCAATTGTTTATATATTCTATATGGCATGCAAAAATAGTATCGTTAGTAATGCTAAAGATTAACATAATAAAAATTATAACGGAGTAGTGTTTGTTTAATGTTTTTTGTTTTGAAGATTGTAATAGTATTTAATAACGCATTTAAATATATGTCAAATGAAAGTGTTGTTTACAAGGTTTGATAGTTCAAAAGGTTAGTAAACTAGGAGTTATTGTAACCTTTATTGTGTTAAGCTTTTGTTTTCTGTATTTGGATTTTATATCATTCTATCATTATATATAACATGTTTATAAATAAAAAAATAATTTTTGTCAAAACTGTTAGGTGGTTAATTATGTAAATTATATATTTGCACTCGAAAATTGTTTTTTACATTTATTGAATCATAAAAAATTAGATTATGAGAAAAATTACCATGATGGTTGGTGTTGCACTAAGTGCAGGACTTTTATTAACCAACTGTGTTAAAAATGAGGAAGCGGACGGTGTAAAAGCTTTACGTGAAGCTCAAGCAGAATTGATTTCAGCTAAAGCAGGTGCAGCAACATCAGCAGCTGCAGATGCAACTACTTTAGCAAATGCAACAGCTGCAATTGATTTAGCAACAGCTGCTTATAAAGAAGCTGAAGCTGCAAAGTTAGTATTAGAAAATGAATTACTTGCTGCTCAAAATGAATTAGATGCAGCTAAGATTCAATTGCAAATTGATCAGTTAGAAGCTCAAAGTGAAATTGCTCTTAATACTGCTATTGCAGAGGCAAATACCTTATTAGCTGAGCAACAGGAGAAATTAGCTTCTGCATTACAGACTTTGGCTACTACAGAGGCAGCAAAACAAGGAGAGTATTACGATAATTATGTAGACGCTCTTGAAGACTTAGAGGAAGCTCAATTGGATGTATATAATGATAAAGTTGATATTGCTAATGCAACTTATTACTTAGGTTCATTAAGTTCAACAGGTGCATTTACTAGTAGTGATGATGAAGATGATTTTATCAGTTATATTACTAATGAAAAATATATCGCTGATACTAAAGTAGAAAGATTAGAAGCGTGGTTAGCAACAGCTAAAACCATTATTGAAACAGCAAATCAAGATAATGAAGAAGCTATAGCAAGTGCTCAAGTTGCGTATAGTACTGCAGAGGATGCTGTAGAAGCTTTAGAAATAGAAGCAGAAGAATTAGAAGGGCAATATCAAGTTGCCTATACAGAAATGGATGTGGCTTACGATAACTACAATGATGCTCTTGAAGCATATGATGATGCTTCTTGGTTTAGTGGTGAAGAGTCTGGAATGAGAGAGATTGATGGATTTTTCTTAGAAGAAATTAAAAATGATCCTTCTTGGGATGGTAGTTATAGTGGAATTGCGTATGATGAAATCACCGAAAATGATGATTTTTCTGGTGAGGGAGATTATTATTCATTAGGTTATTATGATATTTTAATTGAAGAAGCCGAAGATAATAGTGATGCAAATGCAGTAGCTTTAGCCAAAGTAAAAGAATTATATGATGTATATATTGATGATTTAGAAACATTATATGCAACTTGGGAAACTGAAAGTGCAAAACTTCCAGATCTTTTACATGCTAAAAACGTAGCTGAAATGGCTGCTGAATCATATCCAGATAATACAACTTATGCTGATGAATTAGATGCTGCTACAGATGCTTATGATGATCAAGCAACTGTTGTTTCAGAAGCTTGGACAGCTTATACTGATTTTGTAGCTGATATTGAATCTGCAACAATTGAGGATTTCACTGGATACTATTCATATATTGGTGATGCTGTTGATGGAATCACTGAATCAGGTCAAAATATTCTTGATATTGAAGCTTGGCTTGTATATTATGAGGATAGTATGACAGATTATGATGCTGATATTGAGCAATATGAGTTAGAAAAAGCTTATGTAGAAGTTTATATCGCTTACTTAGAGACTGTTAAGTTTGGTACTGAGTCGGGAGTTGAAGATTATGCGGATGCTTATTTTACTGCTAAAGAAGCTTGGGATGCTGCTCAAGAGGCTTGGTTTGCAGTTCAGGATGAATTAACAATTGCTGAAGAAGTAGAAGAACAAGCTGAAGATTTATTAGAAGTACTTAATAATGAGGATGTAGATTCTATTACTGATATGTTAGAGGATTTAGAAGAAGGAATTCTTGATGATCTTACTGATGCTCAAGAAGATTCAGCTGCATATGAAGTGTCATTAACTAATGCTTCTTATATTCTTGAGTACTTAAACCAAAAATTAGCTAATGACGAAGCTATTGTGGTAGAAGCAGAAGCTATTGTTGCAGATACGCTAGAGGCATTAAATGCTGAGTTAGGTGTAGAAGCAGGCGAATAATAATTTAGGAAATTTAATTATAGTCGGAGCGTTTTTGTAGCTCCGACACTTTTAAAAGTTTTATCCTAAAAATATATATGCCTAATAATATGAAGAAAAAAATAATAGCATGCTTAATGACCGCCTTTTTAGCTGGCGGATGCTTTCATCATAGTATGGCGCAAGATTTTGCTCCTAAGGCTGGAGACAAACAAGTGTCTCTTCGTTTGGGGAGAGCTGTTGATTACGGAACTTTAACACGTTATGAAGTAAATTCTGGTGTTTCAACATCTGATGCTACCACATATATGAGTCAACCAGTAAGTGTTTATTCATTTAATGACAATAGTAATAGCATTGTTAATGCTATTGGTGTTGAGTTTAAGTATTTCCTTACGTCACAAATAGCGTTAAGTCTTGGTGGAAGTGGAATGATTACAAGTTCTCCTGCACAGGATTATGTTTCCGGAGTATACGAGGAAGCGAGTGTTCCTGGTACATATCTTCCAAATTATGGATATGCAGATGGAGAAACAACAAAACAGTTTTATGTTGATTTAGGTGGTGATTATTACTTTACTACAAAAGTGCCACGTTTATTTCCTTATGCTGGTGTTAGAGCTAATATGGTATATGCTCAAATGACTATTTTTGATGGTTATAGAGGCTTAGATAGTGATGGAGAAGTAATTTCAACATACGATGATCGTACCGGAGAAGCTTATGCATTTGGAGGAAGTATTGTAGGTGGAGTAGATTATTACTTAGCTGATGGATTTTTCCTAGGTTTAGAAATTAAAGCTGCATCTTATATGTATAATGCAAAAAGAATATTCCATCAACAAGGAATGGAAGCGCAGGAAGGTGTAAGCCATGTGACTTCATTTTTGTCACAACCTGTAATAAAATTAGGTTTTAAATTCTAATAATCTATTTTTTATAGAAGTGAAAAGTCATCTCATTTTGTGGGGTGGCTTTTTTTTTATTTGGTTATTTCATGAGTTTATATTCCTGTTTTTAAGAAAAAAGTGGCATTTTTGTACGTCAAAATTTTAAGATACATAAAAAAGAATAACATATTATGCAAACGGTAGTAAGTGGTATACGACCAACAGGGAATTTACACCTTGGAAATTATTTTGGAGCAGTGAAAAACTTTTTGCGAATGCAAGATGAATATAATTGCTATTTCTTTATAGCAGATTATCATTCGTTAACTACGCATCCAACTCCGGAAAACTTGCATAATAGCGTGCGCCAGGTCTTAGCTGAATATTTAGCTTGTGGATTAGATCCTGAAAAATCGACTATTTATATACAGAGTGATGTTCCTGCAATTGCTGAATTGAGTCTGTTGTTGAGTATGAATGCATACTTAGGTGAGTTGGAGAGAACAACATCATTTAAAGATAAAGCCCGTCAACAACCTAATAATGTAAATGCCGGATTGTTAACTTATCCTGTATTGATGGCCTCGGATATTTTAATTCATCAGGCAGATAAAGTTCCGGTTGGTAAAGATCAGGAGCAAAATATGGAAATGGCCAGAAAATTTGCAACCCGCTTTAATCATATGTACAAGCAGGAATACTTTAAAATTCCACAGTCGTTTAATTATGGAGAGGCATTAATTAAAATTCCAGGTTTAGATGGTTCTGGTAAAATGGGTAAATCTGAAGGTAATGGAATCTTTTTGGTAGATGAACCAAAACCTTTACAAAAGAAAGTAATGCGTGCTGTTACTGATAGTGGTCCGAATGTACCTAACTCACCAATTTCAGAACCAGTTCAAAATTTATTTACTCTTATGGAAGTTGTTTCAACTCCAGATACAATTGAGTATTTTAAAGATAAGTATGCTACTTGTGAGATACGTTATGGAGATTTGAAAAAGCAATTGGCTGAAGATATCATCAAATTCACAACTCCAATACGAGAAAAAATAAATGATATAAAAGCCAATGAAGCGTATCTAAGTAAGGTCGTTAAAATGGGACGAGAAAAAGCACAGGAAAGTGCTGCTAAAACAGTTAAAGAAGTTCGTGAAATTATTGGAATTAAGAGATTTTAATAGGTATAATTAAATAGAAAATATTTTCAAGGCATCTTCCATATTGGAGGATGCCTTTTTTTGTGCTTTAGAGTATCGTGTATATTATGATATGTCGATCATAAGATATTAATCTGCATTTTTATATTCGCATTTTTAGGAGTTTAAAACTATATTATGATTAATAATTGGTTTAATTATAAATTTTTGTATACTCGTAAGTGTCAGTAAAACTGCATTTAAGAGGTTGGTTGCAAAAATAAATAGAAAAAATATAGTAGTATGTATTGCATAGTACCTAATAAAAACCATATATTTGTAATACCAATAACAATGTAAAGAAAGGTATTGTGTCATGAAATTTCCTGGAAGAAAAATTTGTATAGGTATATCATTGTCTGTTTTAATAATAACAATGATGATGATGTTAATGCCAATTGATGTATGTAGTATTAATGATCAGGATCCGTCTTTCTTGAAAGAAAGAAATGTAGAAGATTTTATGGGTACAAACTTGCATTTAAACAGTGCAGGTTTATCAATAGGAAATGAAATAACAATAAGATTATAAACAGGAGGGATATGGTAATGAAGGTTGAAAATACAAAAGCGCAAATGCGAAAAGGTGTATTAGAATATTGCATCTTATCCATTTTGTCAAGAAGTGACAAGTATGCCTCAGATATTATAGCCGAACTAAAAGAGGCTAAAATGATTGTGGTTGAGGGTACTTTATATCCTTTGTTAACCAGATTAAAAAATGCTGGTTTGTTAGGATACCGGTGGGAGGAATCTACTCAAGGGCCTCCCCGAAAATATTATGAACTTACCGATATCGGTAGAGATTTTTTAAAAGAGTTGGATGCATCCTGGCAGGAACTCATTGATGCTGTAAAATTTATTAATAAAAATTAGTTAAAGTCAATATCATGCAAAAAACAGTTAACATTAATTTAAGTGGAAGCGTTTTCTACATCGATGATGACGCCTATGCTCTTTTAAGAAATTATCTTGACAAATTAGAAATTTATTTCAGTAGCCAGGATGAAGGGCGTGAAATTATCAATGATATTGAAAGTCGCATTGCTGAATTATTTAATGAAAAGCTTAAAGATAAAAGTGCAGTAGTAAATAAAACGATGGTAGAAGATGTTATTGCTAAAATGGGACAACCTGAGGATTTTGAGGGTGAATCATCGGCTGAGGATTTTACTGGTAGTAAGGAAGAAAGAACTTCAAATAGGAAAAAACGTTTGTACAGAGATATGGATGGTAGAGTACTTGGTGGAGTTTGTGGAGGTATAGCCGCTTACCTTAATACAGATCCTGTATTTGTTCGGGTGCTGTTTGTAATCTTACCATTTTTAAGTCTAGGAATTATTGTTCCGGTTTACATTGTTTTATGGATTGTGGTTCCTGCAGCTATTACTACCGCGCAAAAATTGGAGATGAAGGGGGAGAATGTAACTATCAAAAATATTGAAAAAGCTATTCGAAATGAATATGAAGATGTGAAGGAGCATTTTTCTAAAGTAAGAGAATCAAAGGCATACAAAAAAAGTGAGTCGTGGTGGAACAGGCTTACCAAAAGAGATAAAAACATGGTAATTATTTTAGCTGTGATAGTTGGGGCTACTGTTTTAGCTAATTTATTTCAGATCAATGTTTTTCATGGCGATTTTGTGACTGATGTTAATTATCATCCTGGTTTTTTTTTTAATATGTTTCATGCATCCGGAATTATTGGTTTGGCCCTTATTCTACTTGTGATTGGTCTGATATTCAGATCTATATTTAGAATAGTAATTTACTTGATTGCTTTCTTGTTTATTGCAGTTCTGGGACTTAAAATAATAGGGTTTATCATGGGTAGCGTTTTTATGCTATGTTGATAAAGTAAAATCGGTGGTTATAACTTAAATAATTTTAATCTAATGAAGAAGACAGTATATATAAATTTAAATGGTTTTGCTTTTCATATTGAAGAAGATGCCTATGATCGATTGAAGCAATATCTTGAAAAAATTGAGCGTAGTTTTTCTGATGAAAATGAAGGTAAAGAGATTATATCAGATATAGAATCGCGTATTGCTGAAATATTCAGAAGCAGTCATCCTTCTGCAGATGAGGTGATCACATTAGCCAATGTAGAAGAGGTAATTAAAACAATGGGCGAACCTCAGGATATTGTAGATGAGGAGGAAGTTGGTGAGCAAGAATCCCATGAATCAGAAAGTACTTCAAATAAAGGTTATACAAAAAGATTGTACAGAGATCCTGATAATAGAGTGTTTGGTGGTGTTTGTGGAGGATTAGGCGCTTATTTTAATGTTGATCCATTGGTTTTTAGAGTGATCTTTTTAATAGCCTTTATTGTATATGGAGCTTCCTTATTACCTTATATTATTTTGTGGATTGTTATGCCTAAAGCATTAACTATTACGCAAAAACTTGAAATGAAGGGACCTGCAGCATATGAAAAATGGGAGCAGAATTTAAAAAATGAATATAAAGATGTGAGCGATCGTTTTAAAAAGTCAAAAGCATATCAATCGTTTAATAATGGTGTATCTGAGAGTTCAGATAAGATGGGATATGCTTTGCGTAAGTTCATTGATATTTTAGGTGGTGCTGTAGGTATTGTATTAATGCTGGTTACACTGGCTACACTTGTTGCATTGATTTTGGCTTTTACTGTTGGTTATACACTTTTTGATTTTACAGAAATAGGTAGTGTTTATAATGCTATTCCAGCTTATTTTCTTTACCCAAATGAAATTGCATGGGGTACAATCTCATTGTTAATTATAGCTGGAGTGCCACTCTTATTAATCTTTTTTCTTGGATTTAAATTGGTATTTAAATTTAAAACCAGAGGTGGTGTAATCGCACTGTTATCAATTGTAATTTGGATAGGTGGCTGGGTTATGTTAGCCTATACTTCTGCCAGAGTGGCCAAAAATTATGCTGATGTAGAAGCAGTGTATAAAAAAGACTTGTTGATTGAGCCAAATTCACAAAAAATATATTTTAAATCAAATAGTAATTCTTTTATTCCTGATTATAAGGAACACTTATTTGATATCAACAGATTAGATGTATACATGGTTGATGATAAGATATATGTACAAGGTGATCCGCGAATTGAAATAAAGCATGGTCCTGAATTTCAGGTAACAGTAAAAAAATCAGCCAGAGGAAAAAATATAATAGATGCTAAAAAGAATTGTAGTAATATTAAGTACTTCTGGTTACAAAAAGATTCCCTTGTTTATATAGATCCGTTATTTACTCTTGCAGAGGGGACCAAAATTAGAGATCAAAAACTTCAGGTTGTATTTACTATTCCTGAAAAGTATAGGGTTGATATAGATGATCAACTTGAATGGGTCGTTAATAGTGAACTTGATTAGCTAAATAAATAATGATATATACGGATGAATATAACATTCTTGATATTGAAAATTAAAAACTAAACTATGAAACAGATTTATAAATTGTTATCGTTAATTGTACTAGTTGGATTTATTCAGACTTCTATTTTTGCTCAGGAAAAGGTTTCTAATAAGATGTACAATGATTTGAGAGATATGGATGAGGTTACTTATCTATCTTTCTCGAAAAACTTAATGGATTTTATCGATTTTGAAATTGAATCAGATGATGATGCACAACATCAGGTTACTGGAGATTTAAATGAAGTCAAGTTGGTTATTTTTAAACCCGACTTTACTCCAGAAAAACCTTTTAAAGAAATTATATTAAGATATTTACGAAAAGGAAATTACGATAAGGTTGAAGATGAGGATGGCGATGATGATACCGAAGTTTGGGTGAATAGAAGAGGGCGGAAAATTTATGAATGTCATGTCATTTTTCAAGGGGAACAAAATGGTGTTTTGTTATCCTTCTTTGGAGATTTTAATATTAAGGATGTTAATAAATTGAAAGCTAAGATTAAAGATTATAAAGATTAGGTATGTAATTATTCATATTATTGGTCTTTGTAATAAAAAGCTTATTGGGGTTGTTGAAACTACCTAATAAGCTTTTTTTATTATGTCTTCTTTCTATAAAAGAGAAATGTTTTGCACTTATACTATAAACGTTATAATTAATCCTAAGCTTGAATTTTGGACTATAAATATTCTAAAATGCTAAATAACAAATATTAACAGTATTTATGAAACAATTCATTAACGGTTTAAGTAATACGTTACGTATTACACTATCAGTTTAATAGTGTTATAAAAATCGCTTTATTTATTTGTTTTATAGGAATTTATGAAAAATAATTTACTTAAGTCGAAGTTTGCGCGACAGTTATTTTTATCAGTAACCATATCGATAGCCGCAGCTTCCACATTTATCATTGTAATGTCGAATAATCATATCCGTAATCTTATTGAGGAATCGAAAATAAATGAATTGGGGACATTGTCATTTGAAAGGAGTAAGCAGTTTGATTCTAAACTTTTAGACTTAACATCTTTGGCTGAGTCATTTGCTAATGATCAATATATTTTAGATTTTTTTAAAGAAGCCAATAATGGTGATGTGAATGCTGATGTAAAGGTGGAGTTAGAGCAAAACTTAATAAATGAAAGGTTACTACAACCCAATATTATTGAAAACCTTTTCTTTTCATTAGATGGTATCGTTTTAGTTGATGGATTAAATGGTATTTCGGAAGGATATAGCCTAAAAGATGATACAACCACTACTTGGTATAGGGATACTTATCGTAGTAAAAAAGCTCAATTAGGGAAAATTGTAAAGTCTCCAATTACCGGACAACCAGTGGTGTTATCCAGTTACCCTATTTTGGATGAAAATCAGAATCTTTTATCATTATTTGCTATTTCAATACAGTTAAATGGGTTTTCTCAAGAAATAGTTGCCAATAATGGAGGTAGAGATTATAAAACAATGGTTATAGACGAGGACGGACATGTAATTGCCGCCACAGATACAGCTAAAGTATTTAATCTGAATATTAATTCGGTAGATGAAAGCTTAAGTCAACTTTCAAAAGATATTAAAGCAAAAAATAATGGCATAACTAAATTTACTATAGACGGACAAGAGTGTTTAGGAGCTTTTAATGCCATGCAAAATAATTTAGTGGCTGTCTCTTATATTCCAGTGCAAACATATCAAAGTGATATTGATTTAAATCTATATGTTGGTATACTAATATTGTCACTAATGGTTATTGCAGGGGGTGTATATGCTTATTTTTTCTCAAGAAGAGTAACCAGACCAATTATTACATTGAATAAATTGATTAATAAAATGTCGGGTGGTGATTTAACTCATAAATCAGATGTAAATATTAATAATGAAATAGGTGAGCTTTCCACAGCATACAACAGTATGATAGAAAATCTGACAAAGATAATTATTGGAATAAAGGATAATATTTCAAATTTTAATGAAGGAACTTCTGAGGTAGCAACTAATGCATTGCATATTTCGGAAGGTGCTTCGGAACAAGCATCGTCCCTGGAAGAAATATCTTCTGTGATGGAGGAAATTACCGGAACAATAAATCAAAGTGCTGAACATTCATTAATTGCAGATAAAATATCTCAGGAGGCTGCAAGTGGGATGCGAGAGGTAAGGCTGGATTCTGAAAGAGTTGTGGAGGCAAACAAAAGGATTAATGAAAAGATTAAGATAATTACTGATATTGCAACGCAAACTAATATTTTAGCCTTAAATGCAGCTGTTGAAGCAGCAAGGGCAGGAGAGCAGGGGCGAGGTTTTGCTGTTGTTGCTGGTGAGGTTAGAAAATTAGCAGAAATGACAAATAAGGCGGCTAAAGAAATTGTTGATTTAACAAAGGAAAGTTATGATCAGTCTTATTCTTCATTAGAAAGGGTTACCGTTTTGCTACCTGAAATAGAAAAGTCTTCAAATTTAGTTCAGGAAATTGCTGCTGCAGCAAAAGAGCAAAGTAATGGAGTAAATCAGGTTGATTCAGCTATTCAGGAATTAAATAATGTAACACAGAGAAATTCTGCTTCATCTGAGCAATTAGCTTCTACGTCAGATGAATTGTCTTCACAATCGAAAGAATTATTAGAAGCAATATCTTATTTTAAAACAATAAATTAATCAATAATATTACTGGAAATAGAAAGCTATTTAATTAATAACTTTCTATTTCCAGGTAAAAAGTCAAAAAAGATAAACATCATTAACTTTTATGTTATTGATGATTAGGTTAATTAGAACTATTCTTTTTAGCTTCAATTAGCTCGTTGTTTTTATCACTCCATTTTTTACATGCTGCATAGGTTGTTTCGGCAACAGATGGAATGTTTTCAAAATCAATTAGTAATCGGTCTTCAACTAAGTCGTGAAGCTCACTGGCTTGTTGGCTAGCCTTAAATTTTAATTTATTAACCTCTTTCTCTAGCTCCTTTAATTCATCTGGACTCATAAACTTTTACTTTTCTTCGTTACTTAATGTTGTTATGGATGTAATTTTGTTCCAATCGTAATAAGTATTACTTACTTTGCCATCTACTTCTTCAGAAATCCAAATGATGTTTTCCTCTAAAAAAATAGTGGCATTTTTAAACATTTTACCTTCGTTTATTTGCAATTCAACACCCTTACGTTGTTTTCTTGATAATGTACCATGAAGAGGCATTGTTGCGTACTCAAGTACTTTTTCCCATGTTTGTTTAATTTCCATGATTTAAATTTTAGATTAATAAATATTTAGTATCAAATTGCAGACCATATGCTTTAATTAGTTGATTATATGGACCGAATGAAATTTAATACATTCAATAATGTGGGTATTAAAGTAATATACTACCTAATTGTAGTGTTTTATAATTAATGTAGATCTATTTAGAGAATTTTCTTTCTATAAATGGATTAAGAAAAGGATGGGCAACATTAATCCCTTTATGAAATCGAATAAGTTTATCATACATCTCTGGATCTTTCCACTCTGATTTAATGGACTGGCTAAAATGAATATCGGTCAATTCATAATTAAACCATTTTAAATCTTCGAGATAAGCTTCTGCATAACCAGTATCTGTTTCATGCACTCTAACTGACTTTACACTCACATTTCCTTCGCCATTATTAAATTTTGTAGCTTGTAATATCTTGTTTATCATAAACAAGATAGTCAAAGAAAAGCACTCCGCAGATGGAGATACAGGCATTTCAATATACCTGTCGCTATTGCTTTTTATAAATGATTTAAAGTCGTCGCTTTCTTTATTCCACATAGCATAGGCATGATCAAAGCTATCAATGATATCTTTAATTGTTCCTTTTGTTAAGCCAAAGTCGTATATCATTTGACCAAAATCTAATTTGTCAGATGTAAGAAACACTTCTACTACATAGCTGTGACCATGAAGTGATTTTTTACATCTGTCGCTTGAACAATCTCTAACAATATGAGCTCCTTCAAACTTAAATTTCTTTCTTATTATCATTGGTTTTATTTTTTCTTTAAAGCTAATAGCCTTCTCAATATAAATTTATGGCTACTGTTTTTCCCAGTCTCCAGTAATCTGACAACTGCCAGTTGTGTACTGCTTACTGACTTTTAACTTCTCTTCTTAATTCAATGTTCTCAAAATCGCCTCCATAATATTCACTTGAAAAAGAACCTTCGTTACTCTGTGTTCCTCGTAGGGATTCACATGTATGCACTAAACCTGATAATTTAACATATACAGAGCTTGTTTCTGCAGCATTACTAATTTCGTCATATATCATTTTTGTTAGGTTTTCCTGTAAATGACCTCTGCGAGCTACCCAGTCGACAATTCGTTGAAGTTTTGAAATTCCTAATACTTTTTCATCTGGAATATAGCTGATAATGGCGTATGCTCCGTCTCTAAATAGTGTGCTAAATGGGGCCAGGTGATGAGAACACACTGACACAATATCTATTCTTTTTGTAATAGGAAATCGTTGATTTTGTTCGTTAGGAAAGTTGGCTATCGCAGGTCTGTTAGACCACCTTCCGGAAAGTAACTCAGTATCATCATCAAGACTGCTACCGCAATACATTTTAGTAATACGATATGGCGTGCCTTTTTCTCCACCAACGTTTGCATCATTCAAGTCAATTTTCATGGCTTTAAATGCCTGAACAAAATGATATTCTGTTATGGTGCGCATAATAAAATGAGCCTGCTCTGAAATACCTCCGACAGTTTCAACATTATCTGATATTTTAAAATCCCTAAGTTGATTATACTCATTCCAATAGGTTGAAAAATTTTCCATTGGATATTGTTGCAGAAAATGATCTCTGACAAAATCTTTTAAATAATCGAATGCTCCTTCAACCTCGGGCTTACATCCATAGTGTTTATAAGCTTCTGTAAGTCTCTTATTTTTTTTAAGTGTAATATTTATATCTACATCCTTCATAATTTCCAAATTTATGGGTTGTTATAGTACAACATCATACTATTGGGAATGTTTAATCAATTTAATTAATTAATAAACATATAAATGTTAAATATTTATATTGAAGAGTTGAGCAGATCGTTGTAGGTTGTAGTACTGTATAAAGTATTAATCCTCATGAGCTTTCCATTTCTCTTTGCCAAACCTTGAAGTTAGTATGGTAATGATTTCGTTAGCTGAATATTCAATAGGTTTGTTGGTGATGTTTAGTACTTTAAAACCACCCTTTTTAAATAGATTAGCAGCATAGTCAAGTTCCATCCGAACCTTTCTTCTGTCAATGTAATCGGTATTTGGATCCATATGAATTCTGGAAACTCTACTACTTCTTTGTGCTATTAAATAAGCCATAGAAATAGTTAAACCAAATACTCGGTTGGGATCAATTTGAAATAATGTGTCAGGGATAGGCGTTCCCGGAACAATTGGAACATTAGCTACTTTCCATCCAAACATGGCAAGGTAAATACTTAATGGCGTTTTTCCGGTTCTTGAAACACCTGCCAAAACAATATCTGCAGTTGCAATTTTTTCTGCGTGTTGTCCATCATCATGTTGCATCGTAAATTCAATAGCTCTCACTCTACGATAGTATTCCATATCTCTTAAGCGATGTAACCCTGGTTGTTCAACAGGCTGCATATCTAACACTGTATCCAGGTAGTCAGACATATTACCTACCAAATCAAAATGTCTGATTTCTTTTTTTTCACAGGCATCCACGAGTTTTCTGCGTGCTAAATGATCCACCATTGTGTGTGCAATTACGCCATTGTTAGCGACAACTTTATCTGTTATTTTATCAATTTGTTCCTGAGTGGAAACCTCGGGTTCTATAATAACTGGAATTTTATGATTTGGGTATTGTATTAACATGGATTCAACCAGGGTATGTCCGGCTACACCTTTACCTCCAGAAACAATGTAGATGGGAGGCATATTTGAATTTAGTTCCATAGACGTAGATTTTTGCCTTAAGATAATAAAAAGTAGGCATTAAATTAAAGATTGTCTATCTGGAAATCGTATTCTTAGTCGTAAAGTAACTCTTCAAAAATTCTGAAAAACTCAGATATATGATAGCCATCCATCAGGCCGTGATGACCTTCTACAGATACAGGTAAGTATTTTTCATTGTTTTCTTCAAAGAATTTTCCAAATGAAATTCGGGGAATGGAATCAGTATTGTCAAAATTTGTAGGGTGTAGGATGTGTGTAAAGCTAACCCATGGTATTGTGGTGTACCTAATTAAATCTATACTTTGTTTATCTCTGTTTAATCGTAAGCCAGTGGAATTCTTAACTTCCTGAATTTCTTTTTGTAACCTTTCGTTGAAAATGGCAAAGTTTGCATCGTATTCAATCAATGAAAATGCAAAAGTGTGATCGTCCCGGGCAATAGTTGTTCCACCATTTACTTTATCCAGTTCATAAACTTTGCTATCTATTATTCTGTATTTAAACTCGCTAACAGAGTTTGCTGCCATTAATGATTTATGAAAATATAAGGCAAAAAAGGATTGATTAGTTTCTTTTGCTTTTGCGTAGGTTTTGGTGCATTTAACATTAGCTGTAAAACCAAAATGTGGACTTTTAAAACTTGAGAAGAATTCATAATGCTCTTTCCTGTTCCACTTTTCAATGTTTATTTCTTTCATCTGTTTATAATTGATCTTCTTTGCAACATGGAACTCGCCAATTTAGTCATTCTCGTGTGTGAGAACTTTTGACTTTGTCGGTCTTGCGATTCTCATGGCTCGTTTCATGTTTATTTGTCAACTGAATGCAGCACTATTTATGTTTTAGCATTTTCAAAAATAGGAAAAAGAAAAGGCTTTGTAAACTTTATACCTTAATTTATAAGTGATATATAAGTTAGAAAGCCTTGTTAAAATTTTATGTCGAACTCAGATTGGAAATAAACACTAATCTTTTATAATGTTTTAAGTACTGATATGATTTCCTTTGGTTCAGCTCTGTTTCTATAGTCTGCATCCAGAAAGGCATATTTAATCACTTTATCAGTGCCTATAATGTAGGTGGCAGCTAAAGGTAATTGAGCCGAGCTGTTACCATTATACTTACTTAAATTAAATCCTTGTTCATATGCAACAGCAACCTCATTTGTTAGCTTAAAAACAACATTGTATTGATGTGCCACCCTATTATCAATATCACTTAGTACATCAAATTTTAGGTTATGCTTATCCTGAGTAGATAGTGTACTGTCTGGTAATTCAGGAGTTAAAGCCAGCAGATTTGCATTGTATTCCTTAAATTCAGGTAAAGATTCTTGCATATGATGTAATGTCAAATTACAATAAGGACACCAACCTCCTCTGTACCACATTAAAATAACAGGACCTTCTTTTAATTTTTCATATAAAGAAATGTCCTTCTGTAGTGCATTTTTTAATGTAAAATTAATAGCTGTATCTCCTACCTGAAGCGCATTTTCAACAATATTGTCATTCACCACAGATTGAATACCTTCGACATAAATTTTCTTTTTGTAGTCAGATGCTGTGGCAGAAAAAGTTTCCTTCCGTTTATTTAAATCATTGGCGAGAGAAGTAACTTCAGTTGTAGTTTTCTTTTCTTTAGTTTCTTTTTTATTGTTGTTTGAAATTGAGCAGCTAATCAATGTGCTCGCCAAAAGGATGTAATAAAGCTTTGTCATATAAATAATTTGTTGTTGATGTGACTTATTAAGTAAATGATTGATATAAAACTAACACAGCAAATGCCTACTTGTTGTTTGTAAATGTGTTAATTAAGCGTAAAACAATCTGATTTAATCTTTTTTAATACGAAAAAAACTCAGTGATTCATATTCTTTTTTCACTTTTGCAAATAAAACATGCATATAGATAAAGTTAAAGGCCATGTTGCTATGATTGTTGCCAATATGGCTTGGGGAATGATGGCTCCTTTTGTTAAATCAGTGGTTTTAAATAGCAATATTAATGCCTGGACTATTGTAGCTTTTCGAGTGACTGGTGCAGCATTGGCTTTTTGGACTGCTTCTTTATTTATACCTAAAGAAAAAGTACCGGTAAAGGATTTAATGTGGCTTGTTTTAGCTGCTCTTTTTGGTATTATTTTAAATCAGGGAGTATTTGTACTGGGTGTTTCCTATACTTCACCTATCAATGCATCTATTGTAACAACAACCTTACCAATTGTTGCAATGATTATTGCTGCTTTTTACCTGAAAGAACCCATAACATGGAAAAAATTGGTGGGGATTATTATTGGTGCATTTGGTGCGATGATTATTATTTTAAATAGTTCCTCAGGTAATGGAACTGGGGATGTTGGTTTTGTAGGTATCTTACTTTGTTTTATGGCACAATTGAGCTATGCTATATACTTTGTGTTTTTTAAAAATATTATTAGTCGTTATTCGCCTATTACCCTTATGAAATGGATGTTTTTATTCAGTTCAATTATATATTTACCGCTAACTTGGTCGCAACTATCTACCCTTGATTACCAAAGTATGCCTTCTTCAATTATAGGCGAAATTGTATTTATAGTTTTGGGTTCTACATTTCTTTCCTATATGATGATTCCAATAGCTCAAAAATATTTACGACCTACGGTTGCAACTATGTATAATAATGTGCAACCTATTGTAGCTTCTGTTGCTGCAGTAGTTCTACAAATAGATAGTTTTGGATGGTTTAAAGTACTGGCAATATTATTGGTATTTTGTGGTGTTTACCTTGTAACAACGAGTAAATCTAAAGAAGAAGTAGTAAGTTAGTTTGTTGATGGTACATCATAGAAAAGTGGAACATGTAAAGTATTTGTAGCAGACTAAATGTTTTAGGGTTGTGAATTTCTTTTGTTATTTGAATCAGGGGATTACTAATAGAAACAAAATCTAAATGATGCATAATCTCTCTTAAAATAAGAACTGCTGCAAAATCTTCTTTAGTAACATCAATACCCATCATAGTGCCAGGAGTACCCATTACTATGCGTGCATAATTGTTAAACAAATCTTCAATGGTTTTGCGTGAATGTGGTCCCTGTTGTAATCCATTTTTTAATAAGACATTTGCTAATATTTCACTTTCTGATTCAAGAGTACCTTGTTGACTGTACAGTTCTTTATTACTCATTAAAGTATCTTCAATAAAATTAATAGCGTATTCAGTTTCTGCTTCAGTAGGAACGTAATTCTTAAAATACGTTGACGCAATACTGGCATAGCCAAGAGGTAATTCTATTAACCCGAGTTCGATATAAAATTATTGGCTCAGACCGCTTATAAATAATGAGTTTCAATGAATATTTGGGAAGTCATAGCGGGCTATGTCAAACAAATATGAAGCAGAAAATCGTCGTTTATATGTGGCTTTTTATTAAAATACTAATCTACTTCGTTAAATTCTTCTACCATAGCTCGCTATGCAAAAAGAATTTGCCTTGTATATCAGCATTTTAATAAAATCTGAGCTCTTTAATTTTAATCGAACTCGGGTTATAACTTTAGATGCTGAATTTTCAATGTTATATTCAAAACTGAGTGACTGTTTGTCGAAGTTTAACTTTCGAATATTTGATGTGTGCATAATTTTTATTATTTCATTTAAGGATAAATAAAAACTTCTGTTTGTTTTTACGATACTAATAAATAACAAGCAGAAGTTCTTAGTTTCTTAAAGAATATTATATTTTTTCTACAATAGCTGCAAAACCGCCTCCTTTAGCTAATTTTATTTTTAAATTATCTTTATTGCTAAGTTTTATTTCTTCTCTTATTGCGTTAGATGGATTTTCATTTGCATCGTCGGCATCTTTGAAAAGGATTAATTTGTAATCACCATCATCTAAAAAGGATAAGTCAATCGTTAATTCACGCTCGTTTGAATCTGTCATCCCTCCTATAAACCAGTTGTTGCCAGATTTTCGAGACATGGTAATATAATCCCCAACAGAAGCATTAAGTACTTTACTTTCATCCCATGTGGTAGGAATATCTTTTAAAAATTCAAGGCCAATTCCTGTTTTGTAATTATCCGGTGAGTCACAGAATACAGTGAATGCACTTTCATATACAATTGGCATTGCCAACTGATGACATCTTGTTGACTGAACCATTGGAGAGTGGTCTTTCGATACACTTTCCTGAACAAAATTTTCAGGAGTAACATTGCGAAAAGAACCAGGAGTATAATCCATTTCACCTAATAATCCACGTGTAAAAGGTAATGTTACATTATGCTCAGGAGTTACTCTCTTACTCCACTTTGAATACTCATTACCCATTACACCTTCGCGAGTAATTAAATTCGGAAATGTGCGACTTATACCTGTTGGTTTGTATGCTCCATGAAAATCAATAAGGAGATGGTGCTCAGCAGCTTTTTTTACTACCGAATGATAAAAGTTCACCATCTGCTGATCTTGTCTATCCATAAAATCAATCTTTACACCTGAAACACCCCATTTTTCATAAAGAGGGAATGCCTCATTCATTTGTTTTTCAATATGTTTCCAATGCGCCCATATTATTATATTTACATTTTTGGAGTGCGCGTATTTTACCAGTTCTTCAATATTTATCCCATCAATACAGGTAGTTATATCCACATTAGGATTAGCCTTGTTATCAGCAGTAAAGGGTTCGCCATACCATTGCCAATCTACAATTTGATATTCCCATCCCATTTCCGATGCAAAATCTATAAAATACTTCATGGTTTCCTGATTAGGGCCCAATTCGAAATTTGCAGCGGGAGCATATTTGTTGCTCCACCACCAATCCCAGGCTGAAGCTCCAGGTTTAATCCATGATGGATCTTCAATAGCTATGGAATCATTTAAATTTGAAATGATATCTGATTCAATTAAATCCCCAGCCTCCTTAGCTAACATGATAACCCGCCATGGAGAAACAGCAGGCGTAGATCGTTTAACAGCAATTAGAGTGTCTTTAGGAAGAGGTGCCAACTCTGTTACAAAAGTATTACTTGTTGTGTCCAATCTTTTCAAAAATGCTCCTGACCAGTCCGTAAGGTTTGCTTCAGTAATAGCAGCATAAGATTTGTTATTCAATTCAACCAATAAAGGCATTCCAATAAGTTGATTTGGCTTTATATCCGATAATTTTACGTTTAGAAACTCCTGTTCCTGGGATGATTTATATGTTTTATAGTCGGCTCTCCACACCTTATAATCTCCATTAAAAGCAAACTCTGTATTTTCATTTGCTATTTCTATTTCAGCTATGCTGTTTTGTACCGGAAATCCATATCGTATCCCTATTCCGTCATTGTAAGCACGGATATAAAGATCAACAATAATACCTTGTGTTTTTTCTTTTAGCTGTAGCTGAATTTCATTATAATGATTGGATACATTTTTCCTTTTACCCCAAATACGAGTCCATGATTCATGAATAGTATGTTGGGTTGATTTTACTATTTCAAATTCTTCTAATTCTTTTCCTTTATTTAATTCGATAGCGATTTTTGAGTTATTTATAATAGTATCATGGTTGAATACAACTGAATACTCCAACTGGTTTTTGACTTCAATAAGTGCTTCAATGGTATTGTCGGGAGATGTTACATTGGTCTGTTTCTTACTTGTACATGACGAAAGGATTATTAAAGTAATCAACAATAAATAGGTTAATTTCATAGAGTTTAATTTAAAATGTATTTGTAGATATTTTTTATGAAAATAGAAGATTATTCATCGTTCTAAGATAATATCTTTTCCAGAAACAGATTGATATTTTGACTTCATACAAAAACACTTTCTGATCATATTTAGATATTAAAGATGAATAAGTCTTTTTTTTATAGAGTGATTTTGTAGGATATTTTTTCGATAGAAATATTTTATAAGGAGTTGACGATGAATTTACTCTGGATAAAGTCCTGTTTTGTGCGTATCTTTATATATAAAACTTAAAATTATAAAGTCATGAATAAGAAAATATTAATAACAGGTGCAAGTGGTGGATTTGGCTTTTTAACATGTAAGGAATTAAGAGCAAAAGGTCATCAGGTTACTGGAACAATGAGAAAAGCTGATGGGAAAAATGATATTAAAGCTGAAGACCTGAGGAGATTAGGGGTTCATATTGTAGAAATGGATGTAACAGATGAATCGAGCGTAAATAACGGAGTACAAGAGGCTATTGAAAAAATGGGTGGTTTGGATGTACTTATTAATAATGCCGGTGTTGGAGTTTTGGGTATGCAAGAGCACTTTACACCCAAAGATATGCAAAAAGTGTTTGATGTAAATGTTTTTGGAGTTCAAAGAGTTACAAGAGCTGTGTTACCATTTTTAAGAAATCAAGGTAAAGGAACATTATTATTTGTATCAAGCTTATTAGGTCGTGTATCCATGCCTTTCTATGGCATTTATAATGCATCAAAATGGGCTGTTGAGGCTTTAGCTGAAAACTATAGAGTTGAATTATCTCATTTTGGTATTGAATGTTGTATTGTTGAACCAGGTGGTTACCCTACAACTTTTATGGAAAACCTTGTAAAACCTAGTGATAGGAGTCGTAATAAGTCATATGGTAGTTTTATGAGAGAACCAAATGCTATGTTTGAGGGCTATCAAAAATCTATGGAGCATTATGAAGAACAAAGACCAGAAAATGTAGCTAAAGGAATTGTAAATTTAATTGACATGCCATTTGGTGATAAACCTATGCGTAAAGTGATTGATTTTATGGGTATGGGAGAATATATTGAAGATTACAATGAGAAATTTGATAAAATTACCTACTCATTATATTCAGCTTTTGGCAACGAAGGTATGTTAAGTGTAAAGCAACCATTAGTTAAAGAACATTTGTAATGATTATGAAAGTTATTTTTTAATCTCAAACCAGTTTAATAAAATAAAAAGGTCTCAATGGAGACCTTTTTATTTTATTAAGAATATCCTTAGTTGGATTGGAGTCTTTTAATAGTTTATTTTGTATAATATTCCCTTTTTTCTACATTTATGTCCTAAAAATTAAGCCTTTCCCATTTGAAAATTCTTATTTTAATATTTCTAGTTGCATTTGCACATTGGTCTCTAACACTAGGACAAAGGGTTGAGCAAGCATCTTTAAACTCAAATAAACACATCTATCTTACTGTTCGATTAAATAAAGGATTAGTGATCCCTCATCATAGTTCAATGACTTATCTTATAAATGATTTTACAAGAGGAGGGGAAATAACTATTGGGCGAAGATATTTTAATCAGCAACATTGGACATCGCTATTTAATTATCCGGAAATAGGTTTTGGTTTGCATTATAGTACCTTAGGCAATAATGATGTTTATGGACAGGGTATTGCCTTGTTTCATTATATCAATTACACGATATATCGATCGCATAAATTTACTGTACAAAATAAAGTAGCTGCAGGTTTGGGAATAATGACAAAGCCCTTTGATATTAATACAAATATATATAATGATGTTTCAGGTTCTTTATTTAATGTTTTTGTCAGTCTTGGGATTAATATAGATTATCGAATTTCGAAAAGATTTTCACTAACCCTTTCATCTGACGTGGATCATATGTCGAATGGTGCTTTTAAGTTACCTAATAGTGGTATCAATATTATTAATACAAGCCTGGGTACTAAGTATCATTTCAATGCTAGCCCAACTCCGGTTTTCAAGAGGAAAAAACCAGATAAAGTAAATGAGCATGAAATACAGGTTGTTGCTAATGTTGGTCCAAGTCAATCAACACCTTTCGATTCCCGAAAGTACTGGAATGGAAACATAAGTATCTGTTATCTTTATAAGTTTAATACTAAAAAAGCTTTAGGTATAGGTTTTGAACAGTTTTACTCCAAATCAGCACCCTATATTTGGGGAGATTATTATCATAGATATGTTGAGAAATCTTATTCAAATAGTGATTATTTCTTTAACGCTATTTATGCTTCGTATAATGTGTTTGTTGGAAAAACCATTATGTTTATGAATCTTGGAGCCTACCTTTTTACAGGTACCAAACCAAAACAACCCGTGTATCCAAGAATAGGATTACGTCATCAATTAACAAAAAACTTATTGGTTAGTTTTGGTATTAAAGCAAGCTTTTTCAGGTCGGAGTTTTTAGAATTTGGAATAGGATACCGGTTTGGTTTGTTCAATAAAGAAAAAGGAAACTAATGAGAATATTGATTCTAATAATATTTAGCATTCTTCTGTCATCATGTGATTATCTGAATAATCTAATTTCAGATGATGAAATAGTAACGCGTGAAATTAACAGTGGCACTATTAAAAGTATTATTGTTAATTCAGCTTGTAAAATAGAGTTGCTTCCGAATACCTCTGACACGATAACAATTGAAGGGTATAGTTATCTTATTGATGATTTACAAATAACCTTTGGTGAAGATTCAATCACAATTGATCATAAAAATAATGCATATCTGCAAAAAAGTAAAATGATAACTTTTCGCATTCCGGCTAATAATTTAAAATTAATAAGAACATTTGCCATATGCGAGTTGGAAACACAAGGAATAATAATCCCTGAAAAATTAAATATTGTGATAAATGGTCAAGGAAAATACTCGAACGCTAATTTAAGTATTGAAAATACCTACTTGATGTTACATGTTTACGATACCCGAAATATTGGGGATTATTATGTTGAGGGGAGTTCAACCAGTGCATCTTTTTTGTTGGAAGGTGCTGTTAGTATTGATGCCGGAAATTTTAAATGTGAAAATATAAAAGTAAATCATAAGTCTGTAAAAGACTGCTATGTGAATCCAACTCAAAGTTTACAAGTATCTATTTATTCTTCAGGTAATACTTTTTATTCGGGTAATCCAAGCATTGAATCAGCTTATGTTAATGTGCCTTATTTTTCAGCTACAGGAGAGGTGATAAAAATGGAATGAAAAAAAAGCAATAGATTGGCTCTATTGCTTTTTATTTATTGTAATATGCTTTACGTTTCTATTTGGAAGTGATGGTTTTTCCTTCATTTAGTTCATAAGCTTTTTCGGCAAACTGTTTTCCTAAATCAATAAATCCAGGACTGTCGTAATGCCATTTGTCAGAATATTTATAATAACGAGTAGTTCGTACAATTCCGGCTTTTGCATCCGTTTTGGCAAATTTTTCCTCAGCATATTGAATTAATTCACCCCAATCCCATACTTTTCCATCTGCATCATTCCACGAATCTGATATTTTTCCAATAACAACAGGAAGGTCATCAACTCTTAAACTTGCTCTTAACAGATTCATTAATCTTTTTAGGTTGTAGTAATATCTTAAACCGGTTTCTTCAGAGTGTGCATCAGATTCTCCTTGCATCCAAATAATACCCATTGGTACTAAAATATCATCTTTTTTGTCACCATTAATATCAGTCACATTAAATGCATTACATATGGATTTTAAGCAGTGATCGTATTGATTTATTCCTGTTTTTCCTTTAAAATCAGGTTCCCAACAACCAGCTCCACTTCCTACAAGAGTATCAATAGCAGTGCCACCTCGTGAGTATTTTATAATGGCTATTTTATCATCAGGATACAGTTCTTGAATTCGTTGAGCAAAAGCTATTTCAACTCCAAAACGATCCGAAAGTTTGTTCTTGACTCCATCTGAAGTAAATCCAACTCCATGACCTGGTTTGAGTTGTTCCCAAATACCCTTTGATCCGTTTTTAGTATCATCATCGGCTGCTGAATTGCCATGAAAAATCCAGATATCTTTTTGAGGTTTGCTTAAATCTTTCGGCAGATCTTTTACGTACCCATAACCGTCCATATTCGATTGACCTGCTAATAGAAATACTTTAATAGTATCTTTTTTAGATTTTTGAGCGGAAGAAATTGTTGGTAAAAGTATAAAGGCTAATACTAATAATTGAATAGTTTTAAAATTCATGATTTTGATTTTACTAATTATTTGAATTAAAGAGTTTAAAAGTAGTGTTTTTTATATGGCATTAATAGCATTTTTTTATGGAAAATAGTTTTATAATATTATGCTGTATCTATTACAGCGTATTATAATAACATTATTACACGGCGCTTTAATTTTATAGGGTGTTATATTTTAAAGTTAATTTAACCTCTTTTAGTATTGATGAGTGAATTTAAAAACGATTGATATTCAGTGGATTTGGGTGGAAGGTTTTATATGAGGAAGCATTGAAGTTAAATTGAAAGAGTTGGACAGTTTGCTTCCAAATCGTTAACTCATTATATAAAACCTGAATTTCATTATTCTCTTTATTAATATCCTTAGCCTAGGTAATTGAAGCCAGTGCAGAATCAATATCATTATCTACTTTGTATATGTAAGCTAGGTTATAATAATTTTCTCATGATGTTGGATTTATTTCAGTATTAGTCAGGAGAATTTTTATAGCAATCTGTTCATCAACCCCTATAAATATTTTGCTTAAAATATTAATCATAAGGTCTTTGTCCTTATATAAATTTTCATTCGTTTTAATATAAGATATAGAATTTTCAATGCCATTTTTAATATATAATTAATAAGTTCTGATATGATGTTGTAATCAACAGAATCCTTTTGAATCAATTTGCTGTTTAATGCCTCAGCAGCTCTTGAATAAGGCTGATTTGCTTTTAATGTAGTATTAAAAAAAAATGTTTACTTGTATACATAATATATCATAGCTTTCAGTAACAATATTTTCTTGTTTTACTTTACTACAAATAACAATGAATCCATATGATTATTCCAGCTTTAGTTCTCGTAATTTATTTTTCCTTTTCAAAATAAAGCTTAATACCGTCAATGTATGATTTTAATGCATTTGTAAGATGGTTGCTATTTTCATTATCTCGGTATATCCATCTTAGATTTCTAGGAGCTTCATTGTCTAATTTTTCTTTAAACTCCAGAACTTGTTGGCGCATTTTTCCCATAAACATTTCATTTTCATTTGTTCCAAATGATAAATAATAAAATGTTGTATCTTTTTGAGATAATTTTTCAAAGGTATTTTCTGCATTAATATATTCTTGATTTCCTCTTAGGTTTGGACTTGACGATATAATTCCTGAAAATTGTTCATCTGAACCTAATAGTAAGTAGGTACAAAACAGGCCTCCAGGAGCAGAATGTCCCCAAATGATTCTTTCTTTTGAACCACTATATGTTGATTCGATAAATGGAAATAACTCTTTTGAAAAGAAATCCAGCATTTTATCAGCATGTCCACTCTGAGGAATTCCTGTAATCTTAGGTGCGAATTCCATTCCATAATCGTTAAAACTATCGTTTAAAGTAAGTCCAACAACAATGCAGTCAGGAATTTCTTCCATTTGCCCCATCAGTTTTGTAATCCCATAAAAAGCAGGAAATAACCATTCTGCATCAAGAAGCACGATAACAGGATAGACTGTTGTATCATTAAAATTTGCAGGTAATCCTATATATATTTCTGGATTATAATTTAAAACCTTGGACGACATTGTCATTTTTTTACCAGAAAGAATATCAATAGAATCAATTTGTGAAAAAACTATAATACTGTAGAATAAAAATGACATCAAAAATATAGCTTTGTGTTTCATTGTTACATTTTTATGATTATGAATAAATCAAATATATGAAGGACTACTTAATCTATTTTTAAATTGCGATGAATGTTATGATTAAATGGTCACATTGCAGATATTTTGATGTGAATGGTAAGTCGTAATATTTTTATGATAATGTGGCTAATAATTATGATGCCGTTAGGGTCTGTTTATTGACTTTGATTCGTTTATTATCTTTTTTAATTCTGATTTATTCAAAGTCATTTAGTGCAAATTGTAGTAATTAATTGATTATGGACGATCAGAATAGTCTGACAATTTCAAACCAGTATAAATACCTACCTTCCCCGGCAAAATTAAAACCAATTTTTCTACTCAGTTTTTTTAGTTAAAATCTATCTCTTGTTGGTGAAAATTATCATTGTCCAGGATTAAAATTAGAAATCCTACAAGTCCCATTCTATCTACGTTTCCGGATATAATAAAAAATCACACTACATTTTATCAAAAAACACACTAGGGTTTTATCAAAAACACATGTCTTTTTTTTAAAAACACACGTCTTTTTTTTAACTATAAACCCGAGTTCGATATAAAATTATTGGCTCAGACCGCCTATAAATAATGAGTTTCAATGAATACGGGCTATGTCAAACAAATATGAAGCAGAAAATCGTTGTTTAATTCTTGATTATTGCTACACTCAGCATAATCAAAGTAAACTTTGCTTCTGCATTCGCTTATCGCAATAATTATAGATGGCTTTCTATTAAAATACTAATCTACTTCGTTAAATTCTATTACCATAGCTCGCTATACAAAAAGAATTTATCTTGTATATCAGCATTTTAATAAAATCTGAGCTCTTTAATTTTAATCGAACTCGGGTTATAAGCATCTCTTCTTAAATCAAGATATTTATTATCCAAAATCGACTAAGTTTTCTAATCTCAAATTTCAATCAATTTACATGGCGTTGTGAAAAGTCCCTTTATAATTTAGCAGCTTTAAAATTACGACTCGAATATTCAGAGTTGACAATTGCGAAGTAATTTCTTGTTAAACCGAAATGAATTTTGCAAGGTTTAGAATACTTAAAAGTGCTTATTATAAGTTGTTTTTATATACGTAATGGTGTGCTGCAGTTACTACTTCTTAACAGTTGAATGCAAAAAATTCATTTTCCATCCGTTGACTTTCTTAACAAATGTTGCACATTCTATCCAGTCATAAGTCATATTTATTGTATCATTAATAACCATATCGGCATGGTTTAAATAATACATATTTCCAATAGAATTGTCTATTTGAATATTAAAATTGTCAAACTTGTAATCTATCTTGAATGGGGGAAAAGTTTTGATGAAATTAATTAAACTATCATTGTTCCATATTTTTCCATCTTCATAAAGTGTAAAATCATTTGTTGTTACTTCTTTCATTTTATTAAAATCCATATTCTTTATACCATCGAAGTAGTCAATCAATATTTGTTTTAATTCCTCAGGAGAGTCCTTGGGCGTATTCAGCTGACAACTAATTATTAGCCCAGTTAGAATAATTAAAAAAATGTTTCTTGTTTTCATGAAATTTAGTTTTAAAATTAATAATATAATTTACGACAAAATTTAATGATAGATCACATTTTATTACTCTGTTGTATACAATGGATTTGGTGCATGAGGTGAATCGGAATTAAAATTGTTGCCCGATTCTTAAACCTCACAAAGCTTAATGTTTTTACATTGACTAAATTTAACAATAAATAGTAGCCTTAAAAGCATTGGGTGGACTTATTGAAATCAACAACCTCGCAGACCATACCTCGCATGGTTTATGGTGCTGTGTTGTATTTTTGTTCTTTTTCATCAATCATCAAGTCTTAAAGCAATAATCTTATTTGACATCAATTGTGGAATTATAATTAAGTTGCGTTCTCTTATAAATTCAAAATCAGCGAGAAAATCATTTTGGTTATCTAATTCGAATAGCAATTTCTTACTGCCTTGTTTCAAGATAAAAAGTTCCGATTTCCAAGACAATAGATAGTTGTTATTCAACTTTTTTATACCATCAATATTGTCAGATAAGTTATTTGCAATTATTTTCGTTGTTATATCAGCAAGAGAAATAGAAAGAAGATTTTCCGCACCTCTGTTTCCGACCAAAAGATGGTTATTGTCAATCAATAATCCATTAGAGGAGTTCATTAAACTATCAGAATACCACACTTCACTTTTCCCGTTTATTATTCGATGAATACAAGGCTTAAAGGTATCAGAAATATATATTGTACCATCTTTATCTACTGCAATATCATTAAGGAAACATGCTCCAGTAACAGGAATACGTTTCTCGACTTTTTGTTTTTCAATATTTACGATGACTACTCCTTCCCGTTCTACAATGTAAAGTATATCTTCAAAAATTGTTATTCCTGTTGGATTATGCATTCCGTCTATCCATCTAAATTCCTGCACATTGCCATTTAAGTCTAGTTTTGAAATACACTCATTTCGTAGGGTGTCGGCTTTTTTTAGGAATCCACTTTTATCGTTAAAGTTACTTACATACAAACAATTGCGTATAGAGTCAAATACAATTGATTCTGGGGCTAAAAATACTGAATTTGTCTCCCATTCTTTGTTTACTTGACTGCAAATGTCTGTAGATGTTAACATCATAAAAAGAATGGTTACAAATACTAAAACAATCATATTATTTAATCTCTGTTTTTTCATAATTATTAGTTTAATGTATCTGTATAGATCTTCAGCATGAAGCACAACGCATTGGGTGGACTTATTGAAATCAACAACCTCGCAGACCATACCTCGCATGGTTTATGGTGCTGTGTGTGCCCTGCATGAGCAGCAGTACACACACCCGAAGTTCTTGAAAAAGTTTAAAAATACAAATCTTTTAAGATAAACATCAGGTGTGGGTATAATTTTTATCCATAGGGAGCAAGTCCCGAGTGGGAGGAGGTAGCGCTTCGAACTATTAGCAAGCAAGTGACGTTTTTTCCGAATGGAAAAATGCAGTGGTTGCTGGTGACAGCAGCAGTGAAGGAAGTCAAACGGCAAATTCAGGTACAGACGGACAGAATTGGAGCAAAGCGGAAATCACAAATACTATTAAAAGATAAATTCAATTTGTAAACCTGATATGAGGCTATGAGGTTAGATAAGGTACCACATCATGCTAACGTCCAAAACATCCAACGGGATGCATAACCAAAATATTAGATCAGGCAGGAATTGGAGAATTGGAACGAAGTGGAAATCATGAATGCCCCAAGAATAAACAATCCATGAATAAAGGATAAAGCTCTTACCAGGGGAGAGCTCTGTAATCACGTGTTGATAGATCAGAGCAGTCAGCAGACGCCATAGTAGCTTTGGAATATGAGCCGGTTTTACGAATACCACGCTAAAGCAGGAAGTCTCACAGATAAGTGAAGGGCTGAACATTTGGGAGATAGAAATTTGTCTGGGAGGTCTAAACTTCGGGTTTACTAGCCCTTTCTTAGAGTATTGAAAAGCCGAAGGTGGTGAAAAGAGCAAATACAGTATACCAAGTGAACCGCTGTATACGAGCACGTACAGTGGTGTGAGAGGTGCACCAGTGGGCTATTGGCTCACTGGCCATCTACTCGATTGGAGCCTGTACTTTTTTATTCTTCCGCTTTTATCGAGCTCACGGTCATTAATAAGAAATCCAAACTTTTTTTATAATCTAGTTCTTCATATTCCAGACCTAACTTCTTTATATTATTATAATATTCTTTCAAATTCTGATAATAATTCTTCTCTAATTGAATTGAACTTGCTTTCTCTTCTAACTTTTCAAATAAAAACCATTTTTCAATTAGTCTAGCAGTCCGTCCATTACCATCTTGAAACGGATGAATTTTCACAAATACCAAATGAATCAATGATGCATAATAAAATACTTCGTAGGAATTAAGTTCTTTATTCCGAAGTAATTCAATATCATAGAATAGTTTGTCTAATTCTGTTTTTACGCAATCAGGACTTGCTGCAACATATTCAATCTGGTCATGGCTATTTAAAACAAACATTGGATTTGTTCTTATAAATCCTTGTTGGTCTTTTGGTAGAAGATTTGAACTTAATATTGAATGAGCTTTTATGACGTTCTCTAAAGTTAGTTTATTGGAATCTATAAAATCGTATGCTGAATATAAATCATCAGCTTTTTTAGTATAATCTGCCTGAAATTTAACATTCATAAATCGATGTTTAAAATAGCTATCAAAATCAATATCCTCTCCTTCTATTTTAGATGAATAAACAGACGATACAGATTTATAAAATTGAGAATAATCTACTGGCAATTCCAATTTTTGAATGCTATTTAATTTATGCATTGGAGATTCATTTACTTTCATGGAAAACTCCAATAATAATTCAGATGTCAATATCTTAAAGCTCATATTCTAATTTTACGATTCAAAGATAATTGAATTGTCTGTTTTTATTCTGGCATTGCGTATTTTTTGTATGTATCTTAACGAACAGCCTATAGGCGATCTACTCAATTGGGCACTGCTATTTTGATTCAAATTAAGTCATGCTATTAATTATGTTTGTCTGATGTATTGATAATAGTGATTCAAATGTTTCAGAATCTATCTTATACAGACAATATCTAATTTTTGTATAGGGGTTCAATCGTTGTTTTATCTTTTGTTCAATTTTATCTGCAAAAGGAAGATGTTTCTCTAGTGCATCACTTAATTCACCTTCAGTAAAATGCTTCTTTAATGAAATAATTTCATCAACAAATCCATCTACCTTATATTCTATAAAATTATATTCAGGAAAATATTTTAGGACCACAAATAGAAACCTAAACACATCTAAGTCTTTTGTTTTTTCAATCCTACCACCTTTTTTTAATCTATTACGGATTTTTATTTCTTCTTGATTTATCTCTTTTTGAATATTTAAAAATTCATCATCCGCTATTTCAAACAATGCTGATAACCGATTTATTCTTCGCTTTAAATTCTGAGGGATGCTTTTTTTGTACTTTATCTTGTGGTCCAGAATGCTCCATGCATCCTGTATGGTAGTTCGTATTTGGAGTTCAAATTGAAGCTTTTGGAATCTCTTATAATCAGATACCTCATTGAGTCTATTCTTTAATACAAGTTGAAGATGAAGACTTTTATATCCAAATTTATCTTCTGTCTTTTCTAATTGACCCGTTTTATCTGTAATTTCCACCTCCCGAAAATATTTCTTTAAGTCTCTTCTTAATAGATTGACATCATCTGAATAAAGACAAACTGCTCGGACTCCAATCAGGTCAGTAATATATGCGTTCACCTCATAGTTAGTGTCTTTTGTATCTAATATTGGCAAATATTTTCGCCTAAATTTATTGATACATTCATCTTTATCTTTTATTCTACCTCTAACAGATTCAACTTTCTGAAATGTATTAATTAAGGAACAAAAAAAATGAACAGCTTCCTCATGAAACGGTAATTGCTTTACATACCAATCTCTAAAGTCTTGTATTTTTTGGTCAAAAATATCCATTTATCTTATTTACATCTGACTATAAAGTTATTCATTATATCTGATTTATGCAGTAGTTTTTTTTAGTGCCCTACAACGTTCAGAATAAAGTGTCGTGGGCTAATTTGAAAAGCAATCCTCCCAAAACACTACTGAGCCGAAATTTTATTTTAGTTTTTACTTACTGCTTCTAAACTTAAATGGAAATTTTGGCGGTGTTCCTACAACCCACAAACCTCCAAAATATGGCGGACAGCCCATGCACCTTATTTATTGTGTGTGCCCTGCATGAGCAGCAGCGCACCCACACCCGAAGTTCTTGAAAAAGTTTAAAAATACAAATCTTTTGTGATAAACATCGGGTGTGGGTATAAATTTTATCCATAGGGTGCAAGTCCCGAGTGGGCGGAGGTAACGCTTCGAACCATTAGCAAGTGACGCTTTTTCCGAATGGAAAAATGCAGTGGTTACCGGTGACGGTAGCAGTGAAGGAAGTCAAACGGCAAACTCTGGTACTGACGGACAGAAACCGCATACGAGGCATTATAAACCGGATGAGCAAACACACCATTGTGACGTCCAAACATCAAGGAGATGAGTGTTTATTATGTAGATGCGGCAGTCATTGGAGGAAGGATAAAGCTCTTACCAGGGGAGAGCTCTGTAATCACGTGTTGATAGATCAGAGCAGTCAGCAGACGCCATAGTAGCTTAAGAATACGAGCCGGCTTTACGAATACCACGCTTAAGCAGGAGGACTCACAGATAAGTGAAGGGCTGAACTTTACATCGCTACTCATCTTTGGCGGAGGTAAAAGGATTTTGAGCCTTTCCAGCCCCAAAGAGTCGTAGCAGGGAATGGAAATAAGTATTATGAAGAAAAGAAAAAGAGACACATCGAATTTAATTGAACGAGTATTACATCCTGCAAACCTAACACAGGCTTGTATTGAAGTAGTACGAAATAAAGGTGCAGGAGGTGTAGATGGAATGAAAGTCACAGAACTTAAAGACCATTTGGATAAACACCGAAATGAATTGGTTGAGAGCATCATGAATTACAAATATTTACCACAACCGATACGTGGTAAGGAAATACCCAAAGCAGGAGGTAAAACCAGACTTTTAGGTATTCCTACCGCTATTGACCGTATGCTGCAACAGGCAGTATCCAGAGTGGTAATGATGCATTACGAAACAGATTTTTCAACCTATAGTTATGGTTTTCGTCCAGCACGTAATACGCAACAAGCAGTAGGTAAAGCCCTTTCTTACATTAATTCAGACTATCAGCATATTGTTGAAATTGACCTGAAGGAATTCTTTGACAGGGTTGACCATACCTTGCTGTTGCAATTGTTGTATCGAAAAATTAAATGCAAACACACCATGTGTTTGATACGTCGATGGCTTAGAGCGCCACTTTTAAAGGATGGTAAATTACATAAGCGACGTAAAGGAGTACCACAAGGAAGCCCCATTAGTCCGTTGTTATCAAATATTGTTCTTCATGAACTGGATTTGAAAATGGAACAATTAGGCTTACGCTTTGTACGCTATGCCGACGATTTCAGTATCTATTGTAAATCAAAAGCAGAAGCAAGAAAAGCAGGTAATACCATTTACGTATTTCTTAGGGATAAACTTAAACTCCCCATCAACAGGGATAAAAGTGGTATCCGCCGTCCGGTTAACTTTCAAATCCTTGGATTTGCCTTTGTACCCATTTACAAAAAGGGTATTAAAGGCAAATATCAATTGATTGTAGCTGAAAAGAGATGGAAAAGCTTCAAAACAAAACTTAAGGAAGTTACCAGAAAAACCAATCCCATGAGTTTTGATGAACGCATTCATAAGTTATTAGAAATTCAACGAGGTTGGATCACCTACTTTAAACATGCAAATATCATTACGAAACTGGAGAAGCTTGATGGTTGGCTTCGAAATCGACTCAGATATTGTATCTGGCATCATTGGAAGAAGCCCGAACGTAAACGGAAAAACCTGATTCGTTTGGATGTTGACCCTGATCATGCTTATGCATGGAGCCGAAGTCGTATGGGAGGTTGGGCTATTGCTCAGAGTCCTATTCTAGGAACCACCATAACCATAGAACGACTTCAAAAACGTGGTTATATTTCATTGGCTGATATGCATAATCAGCTACACTCTTTGTTAACTTCAAATGCTAATACTTTGTTCCCCATGATGTAAAGAACCGCTCAGTACGAGACCCGTACGCTGAGTGGTGTGAGAGGTTCTCCGATAGACTGTTAGTCTATCGGCTGCCTACTCGATTGCCAGTATGTGCTTTATTCTTCCCATTCTATTTTGTCAGGAATCATTTTGTTATATTTAAAATCATCAAAGTCTTTGTAGAAATCGGTCTTCGGGAAATTTCCTGCCTCTTGTTTCTGTTTCCATGTCAAATGTACAAGTGCAAAGTCAAAGTCAAAATTTTTACTGCTATGAATGGAAAAAAGTACATTGTCATTCATTCCACTTGTACAAAGTGCAGAAAAATCATACTCTGTCATAACATGCTTTTTCTTAGAACCAATCAACCGATTTATTAATCCTTTATCTATTCCAATTTCCTTTTTAAGTTCATTTTCAAATGCAATTTTTTGGTCAATCGTTAAATCTTCCCAAGGTTCTTCAACAAAAAGTCTTGGTGGGTCAGTTTTAAAGAAATCATCTATTACATGTCTAAAAACACCAGCTATTTCAATGTCAATCTTCTCGTCCTTAAGTTCTTGAACGTCCCAAATCGAAATTCCGCCAATTGAATGCAGAAAGTATCCATTTTCTAATTGGACATTTAGTCTTAAACTCTTCCACAAATCAAAGTCTTTGTCATTTGTCGAGTTAAATTTCCAGATAATCTCCCTAATTGCTAAATAGTCATTATTTGGTATAAATTCTCCAGACAGAACACCCATGCTGTCATCTGATATACTCAGGTCTGCCTTTCCAATCAAAATTTTATTCGAGTATATTTTAGTCAGCATAAATTATTCTGTTTTATCAATTCTTATTAGTTGGTACACTTTCTTGCATTACTGGCAACGGTGAAAACTTGATTTGTAAGGCACTTTGAAAAGCTAAATTGTCTGACCACAACAGAGCCGAAGATTTTACTTTGGTTATACCTTAATTCAATTATAGCCGAAGCAAAAGCTTCGGCGGTGCTCAAACACCATACAATCCTTCCAAAATACCACAAACGCCTTATTAATTAAGTTTTGTGTTAGTATTTGTTACTTCTATTTTTTTAATATTTTTACTGACAATCTTCAGTTCTTCATTGCAATCATATTTTAATTCGTATTGAACATTGTATTTGTCCTTATGATTAACTTCTATTTCTTGATAATATTCAAATTTATCTACATATTTTTTGTCAGAACCTTGTCCATAGAATTCCATATATTTAAGTATTTTCCATTCTTCTGTTGTTATTTTTTCTTTCCTTTTTAATAAGGATTTTATTACTGATGCTTTAGGTATTTTAGGAAGTCCACTATCAATATTCCAGCAAAAACTATTTTTTATGTAAATTATTACTTCACTTTTTGTTACAGAAATATTGTCTGTACTATCAATGGCAAAGTCTTCATATCCAATTGTATTCATCTTTGGATGACAACGCATTTCTATTAAACATTTATACATGTGAAGTATAATATTTAGTTTGTGGTCAACCCTCTTAATTGTTGTTAAAGTCCTTATTTCAGGAATTCGATCTGTTGGTTCTATTATAACAGGGTCTTGGGCAAAAATTGTACTGCAATAAAAAATTAAATGTAATAAAATAAATACTTGAACATTCTTCATTCTTTATGTTTATATGCTGTATGTTTTTGTAATAAATGCTAACGGATTGGGCATATGAACCGTGCGGGGATTAAAATAGTACGCCCTTTCTTTAATCGCACAGAGCCCAATGGTTTTACAGGGACTAAATTTAACAATAAAAAGTTTCTTTAAAAGCATTGGGCGGACTTATTGAAATCACCGCAACTTCGCAAATCACCACGCCCCGCATGGTTTATGATGCCGTGTTGAACTAAACCCGCAAAGCGGGAGCTTAGGCTAAAACTAACAAAATTCGTAATATAATTACATCTTCTACCATTATTAATTTTTAAATACAATTGTAATGAGTAGAGAATCTTACCTACAACAAGCTTGTAAAGCAGTTCCTGAATTTAAACTTATCAGCGAACAATTTTTGCGGAAATACACCATTGCCGGAAAATCAGAATCTTGCACTCGTAATTACCTGATGCAAATTTCTAAGATGGTGTTACATTTTAAGTGTTCCCCCTTGGATTTGTCCATTGATCAAATTGAAGAATATTTATTTGAAATTCAAATCAACGAAAAACCCAGTCGCAGCTCTTTCAAACATCTGGTATATGGTTTAAGAGCGATGTTTTCTATGTTTAAAAACGAAGATCTATTGCTGGCGCTTCCTCCTATTAAAAGCAGTAAAGCCTTACCGGTGGTGTTATCGCAACAAGAAGTTAAAACACTTCTGAAAACACCTAAACTTTTAAAACATAAAATACTTTTTGCCATTATTTATGATTGTGGTCTTCGTATTTCGGAAGTGCTTAACTTAAAAATTGAAGATCTGGATTTTGACCGCAAACAAATACACATCAAACAATCTAAGCATAAAAAAGACCGATATGTACCGATGTCTAACCTTATGATTCGGGGTTTATACACTTACTTTCAAACGGTGTGTCCTCAAACATGGGTATTTAATGGCAAAATCAGAGGTCAGCAATTCAGTACTACTGGTGCCAGACATGCCATGAAAGAGGCGGTTAAAAAGGCCGGTATTAATAAATCGGTTTGTATTCATACACTTCGACATAGTTATGCGACACATCTGTTGGAAATGGGACTGGATATTGTAAGTGTTAAAAACCAGTTGGGACATGCGGAAATTAGAACTACCATGATGTATCTGCATATTGCTCAATCTTCTCCCAATGCTGGTTTTAGTCCCTTGTCGAAAATGTATCCTAATGTTTGATGGTGCTGATATTGCTACTGTCATCAGACGCTTTTTACCGGATCTTTTAAAATTAAGAGGATTCACTGAATATCAACTTAAGGTTTTAAATGCGCTGGCTACTTGCCGTACGCCTCAACTTGGAGGGTCTGTTTTGGCTTGTGCTTCCTGTGGATCGGTTCATTATGTGATGCACAGTTGCCGAAACAGACACTGTCCAAGGTGCCAGGGAATTGACAAAGAGTTGTGGATTGAAGATCGTAAACAAGATCTACTTCCGGTAAAATACTACCATGTGGTGTTTACCGTTCCACATTTACTGTTGGAGTTGTTTCGCTTTAACAGAAAAACAATGTATAACCTATTGTTTGAAAAATCATGGGAGACGATTTGTCACTTTGCCAAAGATCCTAAACTATTAGGGGCTTTACCCGGTGCCATTGCTATTTTGCATACCTGGGATCAGCAACTTAAATACCATCCGCATATACATTATATTATTCCGGCAGGTGGTATCGACAAAAATGGACATTGGAAAACAACCAAACAAAACGGTGACTTCTTGTTTGATGTAAAACAAATGTCGAATAAGTTTAGTGCCATTTTTGCTAAAAAGCTACGTAAGCTGAAGCAGCAGGGTAAAATCAACAAGTTTATACCTCGCGATTTAATTCCGGAACCTTGGGTGGTGTATGCCAAACAAGCCTTTGGATCGCCACATTCTGTAGTGGAATATTTGGGTAGATACTCACACCGGGTGGCGATTTCTAATGCACGTATTTTAAAAGTAACCAATACTCATGTCACTTTTAAATGGTGCAACAGAAAAGATAATTATAAATCGGAAACGCAAACTATTACTGGCGTTGATTTTTTAAAAAGGTTTGTGGAGCATATCGTCCCACCTCATTTCAGAAGAATAAGGCATCTTGGATTTTTAAGCGCTCGCAATAAATCCAAATGTTTGGAGCTATTGCGCAAAGACTTAAAGGTAACTTTTCATAAACTAAAACTTTCAAGAGCTCAGGTACTTGAAATGAAGTTTGGGAAACGTTCCTGTCTTAGTTGTAAAGATTGTGGTGGTGAGTTAGCTTTAATACTTTCTTATCCTGGAAAAAGGGCTCCTCCTGCTTACTAATTTTTACAGCAACTATCTATTTACCAACAAACTAACGAATATGCCTTTAAGCGTAAATGGGAATGCTATATCCTCTAGTTAAAATAGTGGTTAAAAAACAGTATTACAATTAATTACCATGTGCAGTAAATTAATATAATGGTTCATTATAAACAGAAATACATCAAAAATGACAATGATAAAACCGAATTAAATGCTTAAAAAATGCTATTTAAAACACTATAGTTAAAACACACATTATAAATATCTTACAAACATATTGCTGGAATATTGTTTAGTTCAACAAACCCTCCAATGTGTAGGGTGTGCAAGCAACCCTACATTAGAGGCTAAGTGTTGGCAGCTGGTATTTATTTCATTCTAAATATTGTACTTCAAATGCCATAACATCTCCTGAATTCTTCTTAAACAACATTAGCTTCTCTGAATTCAGGTCACATGAAATTGAGTCACCTTTTTCAAGATGTAAATACAAAGCAGTTTTTTTCAAAGTCCAGTTATACGCCATTACACTTTTAAAGGTGCTGTCTGTAAGAATAATTAAAGTTGTGCTTTTATAATCTTTGCTGTCCAAAACAATACCATGTAAAGATTCATTACTTTTCAATAATGGGTATTCTTCAAAAACATTATCGGTTATTTTATTTAGTCCGAACACTATTAAAATTGAACCAATAACCAATATTGGCATCCAGTATTTCAAATTCTTAAAATAATTCTTGTTCTCAGATAAATCCATTTATAATGGTCTAATTAAATTTTTATTGATAGCTGCAAATCATACTTGCTGCCAACGAGTGGCGGTAAGAAATCGTTGCGCACTTAAATGCGTTTCATTATCAAGCCACTACGCCGCTTATTAAATGTTATGTCGTTCAAATTTAGCACTATCCGCGCAATGTTTTTTACCGCGTGTGTGTGCCCTGCATGAGCAGCAGCGCACCCACACCCGAAGTTCTTGAAAAAGTTTAAAAATACAAATCTTTTGTGATAAACATCGGGTGTGGGTATAAATTTTATCCATAGGGTGCAAGTCCCGAGTGGGCGGAGGTAACGCTTCGAACCATTAGCAAGTGACGCTTTTTCCGAATGGAAAAATGCAGTGGTTACCGGTGACGGTAGCAGTGAAGGAAGTCAAACGGCAAACTCTGGTACTGACGGACAGAAACCGCATACGAGGCATTATAAACCGGATGAGCAAACACACCATTGTGACGTCCAAACATCAAGGAGATGAGTGTTTATTATGTAGATGCGGCAGTCATTGGAGGAAGGATAAAGCTCTTACCAGGGGAGAGCTCTGTAATCACGTGTTGATAGATCAGAGCAGTCAGCAGACGCCATAGTAGCTTAAGAATACGAGCCGGCTTTACGAATACCACGCTTAAGCAGGAGGACTCACAGATAAGTGAAGGGCTGAACTTTACATCGCTACTCATCTTTGGCGGAGGTAAAAGGATTTTGAGCCTTTCCAGCCCCAAAGAGTCGTAGCAGGGAATGGAAATAAGTATTATGAAGAAAAGAAAAAGAGACACATCGAATTTAATTGAACGAGTATTACATCCTGCAAACCTAACACAGGCTTGTATTGAAGTAGTACGAAATAAAGGTGCAGGAGGTGTAGATGG
Source organism: uncultured Saccharicrinis sp. (assembly GCA_963665705.1). Lineage (GTDB taxonomy): Bacteria > Bacteroidota > Bacteroidia > Bacteroidales > Marinilabiliaceae > Saccharicrinis. The sequence continues at coordinate 4,461,337 of OY762448.1, read as the reverse complement.
AATGAAAGTCACAGAACTTAAAGACCATTTGGATAAACACCGAAATGAATTGGTTGAGAGCATCATGAATTACAAATATTTACCACAACCGATACGTGGTAAGGAAATACCCAAAGCAGGAGGTAAAACCAGACTTTTAGGTATTCCTACCGCTATTGACCGTATGCTGCAACAGGCAGTATCCAGAGTGGTAATGATGCATTACGAAACAGATTTTTCAACCTATAGTTATGGTTTTCGTCCAGCACGTAATACGCAACAAGCAGTAGGTAAAGCCCTTTCTTACATTAATTCAGACTATCAGCATATTGTTGAAATTGACCTGAAGGAATTCTTTGACAGGGTTGACCATACCTTGCTGTTGCAATTGTTGTATCGAAAAATTAAATGCAAACACACCATGTGTTTGATACGTCGATGGCTTAGAGCGCCACTTTTAAAGGATGGTAAATTACATAAGCGACGTAAAGGAGTACCACAAGGAAGCCCCATTAGTCCGTTGTTATCAAATATTGTTCTTCATGAACTGGATTTGAAAATGGAACAATTAGGCTTACGCTTTGTACGCTATGCCGACGATTTCAGTATCTATTGTAAATCAAAAGCAGAAGCAAGAAAAGCAGGTAATACCATTTACGTATTTCTTAGGGATAAACTTAAACTCCCCATCAACAGGGATAAAAGTGGTATCCGCCGTCCGGTTAACTTTCAAATCCTTGGTTTTGCCTTTGTTCCCATTTACAAAAAAGGTATTAAAGGCAAATATCAATTGATTGTAGCTGAAAAGAGATGGAAAAGCTTTAAAGCAAAACTTAAGGAAGTCACCAGAAAAACCACTCCCATGAGTTTTGATGAACGCATCCAAAAGTTATTAGAAATTCAACGAGGTTGGATAAACTACTTTAAACATGCAAATATCATTACGAAACTGGAGAAGCTTGATGGTTGGCTTCGAAATCGACTCAGATATTGTATCTGGCATCATTGGAAGAAACCAGAACGTAAACGGAAAAACCTGATTCGTTTGGGTGTTGATCTTGATCATGCTTATGCTTGGAGCCGGAGCCGTATGGGTGGTTGGGCTATTGCTCAGAGTCCTATTCTAGGAACCACCATAACCATAGAACGACTTCAAAAACGTGGTTATATTTCATTGGCTGATATGCATAATCAGCTACACTCTTTGTTAACTTCAAATGCTAATACTTTGTTCCCCATGATGTAAAGAACCGCTCAGTACGAGACCCGTACGCTGAGTGGTGTGAGAGGTTCTCCGATAGACTGTTAGTCTATCGGCTGCCTACTCGATTAGGCAACGTTGTTAATATCCTGAAATCCCTTTATATTTCACGTCTTTCACGTTTTCTTCAAGTATCATTGCGTCAAATTTCCATGAACTATTCGGTTCAAAATTATTGATGTTATCAAGTGTGCTTCCAATCAGATTTCCATCTTTGTCATACAGATTGAAATCAATTTGAGCATATGAATATTCATTAGAAGAAATATTTTTTACTGTTCCAGTAATCGTTTTATTGCCCCATTCGTCAGTTATTATTTTATAATTCTCAAGTTTCAAATCGTTTGTTATATCGCTATTAGTGTCTATTAGACTACCAGAGTCAACGCCATACATTTTGCTTAATAGTCCAATTAGAATAAAATTGTTTTGAGGGACACCGTTAATTTCAAAAGCATTAATTTCAAATGTATTATTAGTCTCATGAATTCTGAATTGAATAACTGCTGAAACTTCTTTTTCCATGTATGTAATATTTCCAGTTACATTAACATATGTATTTCCATCCTCTGCAATTATTTTTTCCCAGCGAGGATTTCCAAAAAAACCATTTACAGCTTCCTCTACAGTCTTGTTGGGATATGAACTTAAAGTACCATTTTTAACTAAGACAATCTCAGAACTACCAGCACTTGAACCAAAATTTAACTGAGTATTTGGATAATAATTAGTAGAAATATAAAAAGATATAGCAAAACTTATAATCCAAACCCAAAAGTAACTCTTTGATTGTTTCGTTAAAGTCGCACGTTTCCATAAATATACAGGAACTAAAAGTATTGCCCAGACTAAATTATTGGTTTTATGTCCAGCTCTTTTTAATTTAATGTCATCTAAAACGGCAAGTGAAGAATTTAATATAAACCAAAACAATAGAGAACCATTAGTAAAAAATTCACCCTCTATAATACTTCCAATTATTGGAGCAAATGCCAATAACCATATAAAAAAGTTACTTACTTTATTTCCTGTCAAAGGAGGTGGCTCGTCACTTGGTATCAAGTCGCTTAATTCCGTTTCAGAAATTCTTTTCCAATCACTAAATCCCTTTTTCCAAACTAGACTTTCACTATCAAGTGTGCAATTTTTAATCAATCCACTTATTTCAATAAAAGATACTTCACCTTGTCTTTTACCATTTAATTCATAATGCCATTTATCAGAATTTTCTATTTCTCTTTGGATTTCATTAGCATTTTCATCAATAAGTCCTCTTTCTAATCCGATTTTTATCACAGCTTCTGCTGCTTCAGGTTGGTAATCATGTCGAATTTTGATAATCTCTAATATTTCATCATCAGATTTGGAACTCATTTTTTCTATGAATTCATTGACTTTTTCTTGATTCAATTTGCTCATAATCAAAATTATTTAGTTTCTATTGTAATATTCTGTCGTGTCTGGGTCAATGTTGCCTAACGGATTGGCCATATGATACGTTGCGCTTTTCCGTTCTTCCACAAAGTTAATTATCTTTGCCAAACCTCCTAATTTCACAAACCTCAATTACCTCACGCGCAATGTATTATGATGGCGTGTGTGTGCCCTGCATGAGCAGCAGCGCACCCACACCCGAAGTTCTTGAAAAAGTTTAAAAATACAAATCTTTTGTGATAAACATCGGGTGTGGGTATAAAATTTATCCATAGGGTGAAAGTCCCGAGTGGACGGAGGTAACGCTTCGAACCATTAGCAAGTGACGCTTTTTCCGAATGGAAAAATGCAGTGGTTACCGGTGACGGTAGCAGTGAAGGAAGTCAAACGGCAAACTCTGGTACTGACGGACAGAAACCGCATACGAGGCATTATAAACCGGATGAGCAAACACACCATTGTGACGTCCAAACATCAAGGAGATGAGTGTTTATTATGTAGATGCGGCAGTCATTGGAGGAAGGATAAAGCTCTTACCAGGGGAGAGCTCTGTAATCACGTGTTGATAGATCAGAGCAGTCAGCAGACGCCATAGTAGCTTAAGAATACGAGCCGGCTTTACGAATACCACGCTTAAGCAGGAGGACTCACAGATAAGTGAAGGGCTGAACTTTACATCGCTACTCATCTTTGGCGGAGGTAAAAGGATTTTGAGCCTTTCCAGCCCCAAAGAGTCGTAGCAGGGAATGGAAATAAGTATTATGAAGAAAAGAAAAAGAGACACATCGAATTTAATTGAACGAGTATTACATCCTGCAAACCTAACACAGGCTTGCAAAGAAGTAGTGCGCAATAAAGGTGCAGGAGGAGTTGACGGAATGAAAGTTTCAGAACTTAAAGACTATCTGGATAAAAACCGGAACGAATTGAATGAGTGTATCATGAATTGCGAATATTTACCACAACCTATACGTGGTAAAGAAATACCCAAAGGAGGAGGTAAAACCAGACTTTTAGGTATTCCTACCGCTATTGACCGTATGCTGCAACAGGCAGTATCCAGAGTGGTAATGATGCATTATGAAACAGATTTTTCAACCTATAGTTATGGTTTTCGTCCGGCACGTAATACGCAACAAGCAGTAGGTAAAGCCCTTTCTTATATTAATTCAGACTATCAGCATATTGTTGAAATTGACCTGAAGGAATTTTTTGACAGGGTGGATCATACCTTGTTGTTGCAATTGCTGTATCGTAAAATTAAATGCAAACACACCATGTGTTTGATACGTCGATGGCTTAGAGCACCACTTTTAAAGGATGGTAAACTACATAAACGACGTAAAGGAGTACCACAAGGAAGCCCCATTAGTCCGTTACTATCCAATATTGTTCTTCATGAACTGGATTTGAAAATGGAGCAATTAGGCCTAAACTTTGTACGCTATGCCGATGATTTCAGTATCTACTGTAAAACAAAAGCAGAAGCAAGAAAAGCAGGCAACACTATTTATGTATTTCTTAGGGATAAACTTAAACTCCCTATCAACAGGGATAAAAGTGGTATCCGCCGTCCGGTTAACTTTCAAATCCTTGGTTTTGCCTTTGTTCCCATTTACAAAAAAGGTATTAAAGGCAAATATCAATTGATTGTAGCTGAAAAGAGATGGAAAAGCTTTAAAGCAAAACTTAAGGAAGTCACCAGAAAAACCAATCCCATGAGTTTTGATGAACGCATCCAAAAGTTATTAGAAATTCAACGAGGTTGGATAAACTACTTTAAACATGCAAATATCATTACGAAACTGGAGAAACTTGATGGTTGGCTTCGTAATCGCCTTAGATACTGTATTTGGCATCACTGGAAGAAGCCCGAACGTAAAAGAAAGAATCTGATTCGTTTGGATGTTGACCCTGATCATGCTTATGCATGGAGCCGAAGTCGTATGGGAGGTTGGGCTATTGCTCAGAGTCCTATTCTAGGAACCACTATAACCATAGAACGACTTCAAAAACGTGGTTATATTTCATTGGCTGATATGCATAATCAGCTACACTCTTTGTTAACTTCAAATGCTAATACTTTGTTCCCCATGATGTAAAGAACCGCTCAGTACGAGACCCGTACGCTGAGTGGTGTGAGAGGTTCTCCGATAGACTGTTAGTCTATCGGCTGCCTACTCGATTAGCGGTTTGTTGTTTATTTCTTGTCATTATTACATTGTCAATATACTCACCTGATTCTGTTTTAATAAATCCCTTCTGTCTGCCAGTTTCTTCAAATCCCATGTTTGAATATATTCGTAATCCTTTCTCATTATTACTAAAAGCTTGTAACCAAAGAATTTCAATATCTGGATTATGGTCAACCCAATCTATAAGTATTTTAAACATTGCTGTCCCAATTCCTTGTCCTTGCCAATCCTCATGAATTCCCATTCCTATGTAACCAGTATGTTTCAGCATTTGTCGACCATTAATCATTAAGTCAACATTTCCGACAATTTTACCTCCATGTTCTGCAATTAAAAGCAAATCATTTTTTCCGTCTATAAACTTTTTAATCCATTCTTCATGGTTTTCTGCAAGTTCATTAAACTCTGATTCAGTTAAAGGAATCTGTTTACTCTTCAGATATGATTTAACACATTTTTGTAATTCTTTCGAATCGGAAATCTTACCTTCTCTTATTACAACTCGGTTTCCCTGTTTATCTACTATTTCTTGTGGTTTTATTTTCATTACTCTTCGGTTAATTTGGAGTTGATACAGATTCCATAAATATCTCAGGTCGTTTAATTAATTCAAATCCAAACTTTTTATACAATCCATGAGCATCATCAGTTGCTAATCCCCAACGTTGAAGGTTTTGTAGTTCTTCATGATTCATTATTGATTTCATAAGTCTTACTCCCAAACCTTGTTTTCTGAATTCTTTCACGATGAAAACATCTAGAATCCATGCGAATACTGAATAATCAGTCACAACTCGTGCAAATCCAATTTGCTGTGAATCCTTATAAACTCCAAAACAAAGTGAATTATCAATAGATTTTTGAATCGTCTCAATACTTCGACCTTTTGCCCAATAGGAGTCATTATTTAAGAAATCAAGAATCAACTTGACATTAAGCTTTTCTTTATCAGTCGATATATAAATTTCGTTATTCATAAAATTCATCTTTGCAATGTCGTCTTTTTCAATAACCGCTAACGTTTGCGCTATGTTTTCGGGTGGCAATTAGAAACTGCATTCCTTTCCGCCGTTACGAACTGATTAGAAAATACAAACCTCTCAAATTGAGGCTCACCGCCACCTGAAATATAACGCCTGTGTGTGCCCTGCATGAGCAGCAGCGCACCCACACCCGAAGTTCTTGAAAAAGTTTAAAAATACAAATCTTTTGTGATAAACATCGGGTGTGGGTATAAAATTTATCCATAGGGTGAAAGTCCCGAGTGGACGGAGGTAACGCTTCGAACCATTAGCAAGTGACGCTTTTTCCGAATGGAAAAATGCAGTAGTTACCGGTGACGGTAGCAGTGAAGGAAGTCAAACGGCAAACTCTGGTACTGACGGACAGAAACCGCATACGAGGCATTATAAACCGGATGAGCAAACACACCATTGTGACGTCCAAACATCAAGGAGATGAGTGTTTATTATGTAGATGCGGCAGTCATTGGAGGAAGGATAAAGCTCTTACCAGGGGAGAGCTCTGTAATCACGTGTTGATAGATCAGAGCAGTCAGCAGACGCCATAGTAGCTTAAGAATACGAGCCGGCTTTACGAATACCACGCTTAAGCAGGAGGACTCACAGATAAGTGAAGGGCTGAACTTTACATCGCTACTCATCTTTGGCGGAGGTAAAAGGATTTTGAGCCTTTCCAGCCCCAAAGAGTCGTAGCAGGGAATGGAAATAAGTATTATGAAGAAAAGAAAAAGAGACACATCGAATTTAATTGAACGAGTATTACATCCTGCAAACCTAACACAGGCTTGTATTGAAGTAGTACGAAATAAAGGTGCAGGAGGTGTAGATGGAATGAAAGTCACAGAACTTAAAGACCATTTGGATAAACACCGAAATGAATTGGTTGAGAGCATCATGAATTACAAATATTTACCACAACCGATACGTGGTAAGGAAATACCCAAAGCAGGAGGTAAAACCAGACTTTTAGGTATTCCTACCGCTATTGACCGTATGCTGCAACAGGCAGTATCCAGAGTGGTAATGATGCATTACGAAACAGATTTTTCAACCTATAGTTATGGTTTTCGTCCAGCACGTAATACGCAACAAGCAGTAGGTAAAGCCCTTTCTTACATTAATTCAGACTATCAGCATATTGTTGAAATTGACCTGAAGGAATTCTTTGACAGGGTTGACCATACCTTGCTGTTGCAATTGTTGTATCGAAAAATTAAATGCAAACACACCATGTGTTTGATACGTCGATGGCTTAGAGCGCCACTTTTAAAGGATGGTAAATTACATAAGCGACGTAAAGGAGTACCACAAGGAAGCCCCATTAGTCCGTTGTTATCAAATATTGTTCTTCATGAACTGGATTTGAAAATGGAACAATTAGGCTTACGCTTTGTACGCTATGCCGACGATTTCAGTATCTATTGTAAATCAAAAGCAGAAGCAAGAAAAGCAGGTAATACCATTTACGTATTTCTTAGGGATAAACTTAAACTCCCCATCAACAGGGATAAAAGTGGTATCCGCCGTCCGGTTAACTTTCAAATCCTTGGTTTTGCCTTTGTTCCCATTTACAAAAAAGGTATTAAAGGCAAATATCAATTGATTGTAGCTGAAAAGAGATGGAAAAGCTTTAAAGCAAAACTTAAGGAAGTCACCAGAAAAACCACTCCCATGAGTTTTGATGAACGCATCCAAAAGTTATTAGAAATTCAACGAGGTTGGATAAACTACTTTAAACATGCAAATATCATTACGAAACTGGAGAAGCTTGATGGTTGGCTTCGAAATCGACTCAGATATTGTATCTGGCATCATTGGAAGAAACCAGAACGTAAACGGAAAAACCTGATTCGTTAGGGTGTTGATCTTGATCATGCTTATGCTTGGAGCCGAAGTCGTATGGGAGGTTGGGCTATTGCTCAGAGTCCTATTCTAGGAACCACCATAACCATAGAACGACTTCAAAAACGTGGTTATATTTCATTGGCTGATATGCATAATCAGCTACACTCTTTGTTAACTTCAAATGTTAATACCTTGTTCCCCATGATGTAAAGAACCGCTCAGTACGAGACCCGTACGCTGAGTGGTGTGAGAGGTTCTCCGATAGACTGTTAGTCTATCGGCTGCCTACTCGATTGTACGCTGGCATTCATTCATTTAGCGTTAATTTTCAATCATTTAACATCTCTTTTTATCAATCCGCACTGATGTTTCCACGGGGCACGAATTTATTTTGTTTTTTGAGGGAGGGCAAACCCTAAAACCGTCCTGAAAGGCGGTTACTTGGGCTGGCTTTGTAAGCTCTTTGGCAAGTTTGGGCTTGAGCGTGGCTCGTGCGACTTGCCAATGTGCTTACAAATAGGGTGGGCAATTCCACTAGCCTCTCACAGTTTTACCTAAAGCCTCTAATAGCTGTGGATTATCCTCTAATCCAATCTTTGCTACGGCATAGAACTCGCTCATCCAGTCATCCATCTTTTCAAAGGCTGCATCTTTTGCTTTTGTAGCATCTTGTGATTCTCCTTTTTCTTTTAAGTACTCTGAACGTGCAGCTTCTAATTGTCCAATTAATTCATAAGATGCATTCAAATTATCCACAGAAATCTTTAATCGACTTAGTTTGTCTTGAATTAGGTGGTCGCCCATTGCAACGCTATAAAATTTCTTCGCTGCCTCTAACCATTTAATGTACGACCGAGGCATTGCTCCTGAGATAGCTAATTTATCGGCAGTCAATGAATCATTACGAAATACTACTTTGGCTTTCTTGCGGTGAAGCGTAAAAGTATCTTCTAATTGTTCTTTTTTACTGGAAAAATCGGCGTAGGCTGCTGATGTTTCATCGTCTTCAGTTTTGTTTAGGTCGTAAGCAGAACGTGTTTGGGTTAAAAGAGCTTTTCCTTCTCCGATAATTGCTGAATCATAACCTAACTCAGCCATTACAGATGCAATTTCTGATTGGGTTTCTGCATTTTCTAATGCAATTCTGTACTGTTCAAGCGTTTCAGCTTCTGAAAATTTGGGTCTTGTTGCCATTAAAGTCAATTTTTATGGTTATTAATATTACAATTTAGTTGCTTCAACTTACATATGTTCTGCTTCCAGTTACAATTGCATTGCTTCGGCTTACATTCCCCTTGCTTCTCGTTACATCTCCGTTGCTTCTACTTCCTTTCCTACTGCTTCAAACCGTTTTTCCTCTGCTTCTGTTTACATTTCAATAATTCTCTTTTACAATGCTGTTGCTTCTAATTAAATAGGAGGCAATCCTAATTCTTTTAAAAACGAATTATGTTTTTCTGTATTGCTTAGTATATTCTCATTTATTGTTTTTAATCTATTATTTACCTCTTTTAGGTCAATCTTTTCTTCTTCTTCGGCTGTGCTTACATATCTTGAAATATTCAGATTGTATCCGTTCTTTTCAATTTCTTCCATTGAAACTTTACGGGCATAGCGTGTTACTTTCTCTGGACGATGTTTATAGGTTTCAACGATTTTGTTGATGTGTTTTTCATCCAAACTATTTTGTCTTTTGCCTTTATCAAATTCTTCACTGGCATTGATGAATAGAACATCATCTTCCTTTTTGCATTTTTTCAGAATTAATATACAAACAGGAATTCCAGTAGAATAAAACAGATTAGCTGGCAAGCCTATTACTGTATCAATGTTATTATCCTTTAATAGTTTTGTTCTAATTCTTTCTTCTGCACCACCTCGGAATAAAACACCATGAGGAAGAATAATTGCCATAGTTCCTTCCTGACTTAGAAAGTGAAAACCGTGTAGTAAAAAAGCAAAATCGGCAGCTGATTTTGGTGCTAAGCCATAGCTTTTAAAGCGGAAATCTTCTGCTAAAGTATCATCAGGCTCCCAACGCAAGCTGAAAGGTGGATTGGCTACGATAGCATCGAACTCTGTTTTCTTTGCAGGATTCATTTCATTTAGTAAATCCCATTGGTTTAACAAGGTGTCGCCATGATATATTTCAAACTCAGTATCTTTCATACCATGCAAGAGCATATTCATGCGAGCAAGGTTGTAAGTAGTAATATTTTTTTCCTGACCATAAATTTTACCAATGCTACCATCTACCGATTTGAGACGTTTACGTACATTAAGTAATAGCGAACCCGAACCACATGCGAAATCCAGAATTTTATTTAACTTCTTTTTGTTTCCAGTTGACGGTAATTGACTATCCAAAGAAACAATTTCGGAAAGTATGGTAGATACTTGCTGTGGAGTGTAAAATTCACCTGCTTTTTTACCTGAACCTGCTGCAAATTTACCAATCAGATACTCATAAGCATCGCCAAGGGTATCTACATCGGTAGAGAAATCGGCAATACCTTCGGCTATTTTTTGAATTATGGTACAAAGCTTCTTGTTCCTATCCTTAGGAGTTCTATCAAGCTTTTCGGAGTTTAGATTTATTTCAGAGAATAAGCCATGAAATGTACTTTCAAAGGATTCGTTCTCAATGTAGCGAAACCCCTCTTCTAATGTTTCTAACAGCTCTCCATTTTGTGTACGTGCCAATTCGGTTATATTACTCCACAGAAATTGAGGTTTAATAACGTAATGGACTTTTTTACGCATTTGCTTCTCAAATTCAGCAATATCTTCTTTGTTCTTCTTATACCATATTTCCAATGGTGGAGGAACTACAAAATCAGGTTTTGCTTCATCGGAATTACTTTTAGGATAATCACGCCCCAATTCTTTTTTTGCTGATGCCTCGTAGTTAAACGATAAGTACCTTAAAAACAGGAATGAAAGCATATAATCACGAAAATCATCCGCATTCATTGCCCCACGTAAATCGTTTGCTATATCCCAAAGGGTTTTCCCTAATCTATCTTGTTCTTTTGCTGTCATATCTTAATCGTGCAATACAAAATTGTATTTTGTGTTTAGATTTTCAATAATCTCTATGAATAAATCCTTATTCGCAGGTATGGGTAAATCGTTTTGATTATAATAAACCTTCTGATGCGAAAGTGCATTTATAATATCTGTACTTTTTTTATCATCGGTGAAACCAATTTGTTTTAACACATAACTAAATTGACCTACACCTAAAAAGGAAGCAATATTTTCAAGGGCTTGTCTTAACAAAGCAAAGTGATAAATATAAATATCTCCAGTTTCTTTTGCTTGGTTTAAAAGCTGCAATAAGCGCAAATGATATAATAACACACTACTACGAGGGTTAGACAATTGCAGTTCTCCACCTGTGTTTTCAAGAATAAATTGCTTGTATTTCTTTTTATTATCACGACCAACAAACTTGTTTTTGTGCTCACCTTTTGAAAGCCAGTCACCTATAATTGATGCAATACCCATATGGTGGGTGGTGAAAATGATTTTCCGTTTATCTATGTGCTTTTCAATTAGATTAAATATAGTTAAAGCCGTAATAAATATATTGTGGTCATCGAGACTTGAAACAGGGTCATCAATAAAGAAATGTTCATTCTGCTCATCAGCCCACCCTTCAACATCGAATAGGGCTAGGAAAAAACACCATACAAATATGCGTTCTTCTCCTCTTGATATTTTAATTGGGGTATCTTCTTGCCCCTCTAAGAAAAAGGTGATAGATTTTATCCCATCTTCTGGATTATCATGTGAGTTAAAATAGAAATCATATCGAGGATTGTATGGCTCTAATTTTTCGCGAACTCTATCTTCGTTAAGTAGGTTGTGGTATTTATTTAAACTACTTTCATTAATAGATAGATTAATATTCGCATTTTCGTTGGGTTCATCGTTATCCCATACAAAAAGGTCTTCGCTATAAGCATTGTAATAAACCCCAGAATGTTTGCCTTTATTCTCTGACTTTGTATAATCTTTATAAGCCACCGATAAGCGAGTTTTACCAGTTGCATTAAATGCATAAATGATAACTACATTCTCGCTAAGTTCTTTTATCTGTTTGGCTAGTTTTATATTACTCATGGTATATTTTCAATTTTAGGCAGGGAATAAACCTTGCATTAGCCCTTTTTTATGGGATTTTAATTGTTCTATTTTGTCTGATTGTACATTAATTAATTCATCCATGGTAGATAGTGAAGAAGCAATTTTCTGTTGCTCAACTTTATTTTTAGGGAAGTAGATTGTTATTCCTGATAATCTTGTACCTGAAATCCCTAATACTTTAGCACCTTGAGCTTCTTTTTGAATATTTTTTCTAATAACAGGAGATTTAAATAAGTACCCTCCAAAACCAGTTGCAATACGTGAATTAGTTTGCCGAGCTAATAAGGTATGTAAACCAGAGAGCAACTTCTCACCATTGAGATTAACAATTTCAATGCTCTTCCCAACATCGTCCATATCCTCTGATGCATCAGCAAATATAACATCACCTAATTGACAGTAATTCTCAGTTTTTATTTTATCAAGAGAAATATCCTGATTAATAAATGGTACATCCTCATTTTTTATATCAAAAAGGGTACAGAATTTAGTATGAATATCACCATAGTGTATGTTTTTAACTTTACCCTGCCTATAATTCAATTTATCCCTAGAAAATGAATTAGTCACTAAAAAAGAGTAAACTTTACTGAATGTTTCAAATTCCCACTCACCCTCATTTGCAAATTCAGGAAAACGAAGCTTTGGTACTTTTTCACCTTTTTGAGGAAAAAGGTTTTGCATTAAGCCCTTTTTGTGGTCTTTGAGGGCTTCTAGTTTTTGGTTGTGAGCTTCAATGAGGTCGTCTAAAGATGAAAGGCAATCGGCTATTTTTTGTTGTTCTGAAAGTGAAGTGTGAGGTAAGATTGTACGATAAACTATCTCGCTACTTATGTTTTGAACAATGCCACCAGCTGCATTTTTTTCATATTGTTGTTGAATATAATCTGAATTTAAGAGCTGAAGTAAAAACTCTTTTTCAAAGAAATTCTCAAATTCCCTAAGAACAAACCATCCATCATAAATGCAACCATCTAATTCAAGTTTATATGTTTTACCATAACTCATAGAGTTGGCTAAAATTAATTCTCCTTTTTTTACTTTTCTTGACTTCTCTGCTCCCTGTTTAGTTATTCTTTCTACAACTTCTTTAATTATAAAGTTATTAGATGACTTCGTATCACCTATTTTAATCCAGTTTACACCGTTTTCATTTTTTGTTAAAAATTCTTTAATCGGGCGAGGTGAACTACCCCTATATAATTTTATGAAATCGGAGAATTGATTTAGCTTCCACTCCCCAATGTTTACAAATTCAGGAAACCGCAACGCTGGCACTATTTTCTTCTCTTTACTCATAAGCTGCTAATCCAGATATTTCACGCCCTTGGGCTAGTTTTTTTAATTCGGGTACTAAGTCGTTCATTAAAGCTGTTTCGGCTTTACTGCGTTGTTTCCAACCTAAATCTAATGGTTCCATAAGGTCAGTGAGTTTCTCACCATCAAATATCATACGGCTTATTATGTCTTCAACAAAAGCTTTTACATTTGCCGTTTGTAAACCATGGTCTTTAGAAATTTTGGCTAATTCTTTATCGTGTTTTTCAATTTTAAAGGTTTCATACCCTTTGTGTAAAGCATCTACATCGTGTTCTTTCGTCCAGTCTAAACTATTGATATAATCGGTTAAATCCTCTTGCTCATCCATTAAGTTTGAGTTGGCACACAGCAAACGAATAACTTCGTCTTTTGTCATTTTTTGCGTTGTAGGCTTTTGTTGTGTGCTATCGGCAATCAGGTTTAGAATGTAATCGTAGTCGATAACTGCTGATGCAAAAAGAACAAACTCAAAATCGAGTTGCTGAATTTCGGGCGATGCTTCCTCGCCTTCTTTTAGCTGAATTTCTCGTAACTGTTTTGCGGTTTCTATGTATGAGCTTTTGAATTCCAATAAACTTTCTTTTGGCAAAATAGCGTCTATTGTCTCCTTTTGCTCATCATCTAAGTCAGTATATTGGTCAAGCTGTGTTTTTAAACGTTGTACCTCCTTAAAGTTTTTTACAAATGCAATTCGTGCAGCATCACCTTTAAGGTTATATACCTCCTGAGGTTCATTTACCAAATTATTGTCTTCCATGAATATACCCAGCGTTTCAACCGCTTTTTTGTATTCTTCAATTACAACAGGTGCTGGGTCAACCAACCAAACTTTAACTGCTGTATCGTCTTTTTTACCAGAGAAAAGAGCGATGGCTTGGTTTACTGCTTCTTGTTGCGAACGGAAATCTAAAATATTACCGTAAGGCTTAGTGTCATTCAAAACACGGTTAGTACGAGAGAATGCTTGAATTAATCCGTGATATTTTAGATTTTTATCTACATATAATGTGTTCAGGTATTTTGAATCGAAACCTGTTAATAGCATATCCACAACAATGGTAATGTCTATTTTATTTTTGTGAGGATAGTCCTTATTGCTATACTTTTGGTCTTTGATTCTTCTCTGAACATCCTGATAGTAATTGTCAAATTCAGTAATGGAATGATTTGTACCAAACTGCTTATTGTAGTCAGCAAGAATCATTTTTAAAGCTTCTTTCTTTTCTTCAGGATTTTGTTTGTTATCCTCTTGCTCCTGTATTAAATCTTCCTGTATTTGTTGTATATCCTTGTTTCCTTCCGCTGGCGGTGAGAATACACAGGCAATATTTAGGGGATAATAATCGGGATTATCTGACTTTTTCTGTTCTTGTATCTCTTTAAAGAGTTGGTAGTATTTTATGGCATCGTTAATTGAAGACGTTGCCAAAATTGCATTAAAACGTCTTGAATTTGTTGCAGAATTATGTTTGTTTAGGATTGCTTCAACTACTGCCTGTTGCGCTATTGGTTCTCCCGCTTTAGGAGTTTCTTCTCCTTTGCCTTTGAAATAATCAATGTGAAACTTTAATACATTCCTATCCTCAATAGCATTTGTAATGGTATAAGTAGGAAGTTCGTTCTCGAAAATAGATTGCGTGGTTTTGTATGTTTCGCTTCTATCTTCTCTGATTTTATAGGTTGAGTTTTCAGGAAATATAGGTGTCCCCGTAAAACCAAATAATTGAGCATTTGGAAAAAACTCCTTAATTGCTTTATGATTCTCACCAAATTGTGAGCGATGGCACTCATCGAATATAAAAACCATTCGGCAATCTCTTAATGGTTCAAGGCGTTCCTTGTAGTTCTGCTTGTTTGTACCATCCAACGCTAATCCAAGTTTTTGAATGGTTGTTACAATTACCTTATCGGCAAAGTCGGTGGAAAGTAAACGACGTACCAAGGTTTCTGTATTGGTATTAGCTTCTACGCTTCCTTCCTGAAATTTATTGAATTCTTCTCGTGTTTGACGGTCAAGGTCTTTACGGTCAACTACAAAAAGGCACTTTTCAATATCATGGTTATTCTTTAGCAAAGTAGATGCCTTGAACGAAGTCAGGGTTTTACCACTTCCTGTAGTGTGCCAAATGTAACCATTACCACGATTTTGATTAATGCTGTCAACAATTGCTTTTACCGCATAAATCTGGTAAGGTCGCATAACAAGCATTTTTTGTTCGCTTTCGACCAAAACCATGTATTTACTAATCATTTCACCAAGTGTGCACTTGGCTAAGAATCTTGTTGAGAATGATTCAAGGTGCGTAATTTTCTTATTGTTTTCGTCAGCTAGCTGGTAAATAGGCAAGAATTGTTCATCTGCGTTAAATGCAAAGTGCTGATTTTTATTATTGGCAAAATAGTAAGTGTTTGATTTATTACTAACGATAAATAATTGCATAAAACACAATAGCGAGTTGCCATATCCATTACCTGATTCATTCTTGTAATCCACTATTTGCTGCATGGCTTTTCTAGGTGAAATATCCAGCTTTTTTAGTTCGATTTGCACAACTGGTAAACCATTAATCAACAATATTACATCGTATCGTTGATGGCTATTTTCTGTATTGATTCGCAATTGTCGAATTACTTCATAATCGTTTTTGCACCAATCTTTGATATTAACCAAAGTATAATGTAGTGGTGTTCCGTCTTCTCTTTGGAAGTATTGTTTTTCACGTAATAACTTTGAAGATGCAAAAACATCAGGGTTAATAATATCTTCTCGTAGTCGTAAAAATTCACTGTCAGATAAACGTACACGGTTTAGTGCTTCAAACTTTGCTCTAAAATTCTGTTCAAGCGTATTTCTATCAACTATATCGGGTCGATAGGTGTACTTAAGCTCATCGGTGAGCTGCTTAACCAGATTCTCTTCTATGTGTATTTCTTTTGTCATTAATCTTCTTTCAATAAATCTTTCGGATTCACATCCAATATTTTTGCTATCTCGTAAAGTACCTCAAGTCTTGGTTGTTGTCTGTTTTGAACATAGGAATTAACCATGTTGTAACTCTTTCCTAATTTCTCAGATAACCAAGTCTGCTTAATGCCTTTCTCGTCAAGCACTTCCTTAATTCGATTCATTCTTTCAAATTATTTGTAGCTAATATATATTTTTATCTCATAAATCAAGATAAAATTACCATTTAATTATGGGTGCGTGGGCAAAAAAACAGCTCTTTACATTTTTGTTTTGCCTTTAAAAATTCAAATAATCTAAAACCAAAATGTAATGTGCTGTTTGTGCGGTTGGGTTTCAGCCTTGCACTATTGTTTCATAAAAGCGGCGCAAGGGCAGAAAAAACAAAATAAATTCCCTTCAAGTTTGCACTAACTTATCTGCGAGGTAGAATCCAGTCCTTTTTCTTTTTAAAAATTCAGAGGATTAATGATTGAACACTTCGTCTTTTTTTGCTTGCGTACAACATTTCAATAATCGTCATACACTAGGACTTATATCGCCTTTGTATTTAGGTTAATGAACCGTTAAAAATAATTATTATTTCAACAAATGATAGCATATAACGGACTTTTATGTATTATAAATGTCATTATATATATATATATATGGTATTTGAAAATTATTACCTTAATAATTACTGAATACATCTTCAATCTCTGTTTAATTAAAAGGTGGTAAACAAAATAGTGCTATTATTATTTCAGTTCTTCTTGTATAAAAACACTATTTGTAATATGTATTACATTATTAATAAGAAGATTAAGTATAATAATAAAGTTTTTTAAAGGCTTATTAAGCGCTTATATGCGTTTGTAAGCGCTTAATAAGCCTTTAATTAATTGTTACATTAATTTTAAAAGCTTTCATTACAAAGCTGAGCTTTTCTAAATATTTTGGTATACTAGAGCTTCGCCGACTTCCTTTTCTAACTTGATCTAAAAAAGGGAAAAAAACTTTTTCTACGATATACCACTCTATTCAATATAGCTCAAGAAAACTTGATTCTACTTTCAATTATCGAAATAATTTATGGCTCATTTAATTTATACGTGGTATTTATCGTAAATCTTTATACCCTCCTATGATATGTCTTGGATATGACGTCGTACTGACTATGGTTTTACTATACATATTTCATGCGCTTTCTTCGCTTCCTTAGAAGCAATGCTCAGGCAATGAACAATCAAAGAATGTGCATCGACAACACAACCACAACACAACCACAACACAACCGCAATACAAAGAACAAGCAATCATTATGCAAAGGATTAGCAATGCCTATGCATAGAAATAGCAAAGCCATAGCATAGAAATGCAAAGACCTAGCATAGAAATGTCAAAAAAACACCGAAAAACACCAATACCTGGAATATTTTTGGCCCAAAACGTGATTTTGCGGAATATTTTTGTCGTTTTTTTCGATTTTCCGGAATGTCGGCCTTCTTTTTAACCTTTTGGGTACAAAACTGATTTCCCTCCAAATTATTTCATCCTCATAAACAGTATATTACAAGCCTAAAAAGTTACAGTAAAATTACTGTAATTTTTTCGATGCTCTATTCAATATTTTTCTCTTTCTAATTAGTTCATTTCTTCTTTTTATATTCCAATTTCTACAAGAATAATTTCTGCTGTCTTATTCTTAATAATTTTTAGTGTGTCATTCCCATTTTTACGAAATAAAGAATCTCCAATTTCCAAATAATAAGATAATGGTCTTGGCTTATTTACTTATTGAAGTCGCGCTTATTGAATATATTCTTCCTGAAGTGTCTGGTATTTAATTTATGGAATGCCATTCTTTCACAGCCTTTACAGAAGTCTTTAATTCTGCAGTTTTGCTTATAAATGGATATTCATCATACAATTTTTCAACATGTCTATTCATAAATATTATTCCCCCAATGAAGAAAACTACTCCAATAGGTATTATTATTGCTAATAATTTATTTTTTTTCATTAGTTTCTACTATTGTGCGTCTAATAAGCGCTAACTCATTACTAGGTCCACCTCATTTCTGTAAGCATCATAATAGCCAATTTACTTTTTTATAGGACTATAATAATGGTAAAAATACTGGGAATATTGTTAAAGGCTAATAAGCGCTTAAGTATATATTTTCTGAAATTTATTTATTATTTCATTGGGACTATAAAGCTAAAATAGTCCTATATTTCAATATTATGTCAAGCAATTATAATAAGTAGGTAAACAGTTTTATAAAATTGATAAACCAAAAAGTTTTAACGACAAGATATGTGCTAAAACACAAAATACCTTTAACCTTTCTCCATGTTCCTTTTGATCTGCTATTTACTCCTGGTCTTCTTTCTGAAATCGGCTGGCGAAATATTTACAGTTTTATGAAAAACATAACTAAACGATGAAAGATTATTATACCCACATCTAAAAGTGATTTCGCTTACAGATAAATCTGTTTGTAAAAGTAATTCCATGGCTTTGATAATTCGGGTAAGTTTTACGTACTGTAAAAAAGAAGTGTTTAAATTATTCTGAAATAAACGCGATAGGGTTCTGGTGCTGTAGCTAAATTTCTCAGCTATAAAATCTAACGATAAAGGTTGGTCTATATTACGATGGATGTATTTTAATATTTCACTTAAATAAGCATTGTTTGTAGTAGGTAGAGCAATAGGTAATGGAATGTCTGCTGCCTCTGCAATAATGTGGTTTAATGTTACAAGAAATTGGAATTTAACATGTTCATTTTCTCCAATTTCGCCTTTCCAATTTATGGTATAGTTTATCATTTCAGCCAATAAATTTGTAACCGGATATATTCCGGCATTAGCTGTTAATTTGATATTGTTAGTTGGTAAATGCGTTGGTATATAAATGTTATGCACTATTTTAACCTTAGTTCTGAAAATAATATTGTGCTCTAAACCAGCCGGAATCCATAAAAAATGATTGGCTGGAACAAAAAAAGAGTTCTTTGGCGTATTAAAGAATGCTGCACCACCCTCTAAATAGTATAATTGGTGTTTATTATGACTATGAATAGGGAAGTTCTTTTCTATTCCGGAATGAATCACATAAAATACATCTGTATTTTGGTTTACCTTTATTAGAAAGTTGGTTTTTGACACTATGTAATATTTTAATATGTAATCATACTCAAAATATAAACTCATCTATGCTAAATGGTCCTCTACTGGTATTTCCTTTGGTTATTTATCTTAATAATTGTCTCAAAGTTAATGATTCCAATTAGTATCCTATATCTCTTTATTATAAAATGGCTCGTTTTACAAAACAATTGTCCTTCTATCTAAAATAAGACTAAGAAAAATGTAAGAAATTTGTTCCATAAATTTTTAATGTGAATAGTAATTGAATTCCATCATGAGTTTTTCAGAAAGATTTTATCAGGAATTCTAGTGAAATGGATAAGAAAAATTTATTGAATGAAGATAAACATTATTGTCTTTTGTCTTGGATTTACCAGCTTGTTAAGTGCTCAGGTAAGTAGTAAAGATAGTATATCAATAGGCATACAAAATGCCTGGGAAAGAGCAGATGCCTTTAGTAAAGAAATAAAGCAGGCCAATATTCATCAACAAATTGGAAATGCTAATATTTTAGATGCAAAACGAATGTGGGCACCCACAATTGAAGCAGAAGCCAGATTTGGAAAGCTTACTAACATTCCCATTTTTGTAGATGGGATTACTGAAGATCCTGAATACATTCCATTGGCGAACCATAATAGCTATGGGGCTGGAGTTCATGCAAATTTTAATATTTACAATGGAGGTAAGGTTAAAAATGCTGTAAAAAAAGCTGAAAGTAGAGAGCTTGTACTGCAGTATGTTAGTCAGGCTACTTATTCCGAAGTGCATTATAAAGTAGCAGAGTATTATCTTGATATTTTGCGTTCAAAGGAGTTTGTAAAGATTATAGATAAAAATATCGTTCAGAATAATCAGCGTCTGGAGCAGGTTACAGAACTGTATGAGCATGGAGTTGTTTTAAAGAGTGACTTATTGAGGGCTCAGTTGCAACTTTCGCAGCAAAAAATTAGTCTGCATTCCATGAAAAACAATATCGAGATTGCTTCTCAAAACTTAAATATGTTGTTGGGTTTTGAAGATGATCAAGTATTAAAGCTTTCAGACAGTATTCGATTCGATCTATCACAATTGGATAAAATATATGGTGATTACGTAGTGTTAGCCATGCAACAGTCTCCTTTAAAAAGGATGGCCGAAACAGAAATACAATTATCAGAATTACATGAAAGAGATATTCATTCTGAGAAACTTCCTAAAATTACATTGTTTGGAGAATATAATTATTCCTATCCTCAAAATAGATGGTATCCATACGATGCAGCTCCATATATGGTAGGTATGGCAGGGGTGCGAATGTCATATAATATTTCATCGTTGTATTTAAATAAACACAAGGCATCTGCAGCAAAACTGGTAACACATCAGCAAATGATTGGAAAAGAAAACACCGAAGAAGTATTAAGGAATCGTATAAAAACAGCTTATAAACGTTTTTTAGAAGATAAAGAAAATATAAAAGTAGGGTTGATAAGTATAGAGCAGGCTCAGGAAAATTACAGAATAGTAAATGAGACTTACTTTAATCAGTTGGCTTTATTAACTGACTTGTTAGAAGCAGATGCTCAGCTATTGCAAGCACAATTTGATTTGGTGAATAATTATGTTTCTGCAAGATTACATTATTATCAATTATTAAAAATAACAGGGCAATTATAATGAGCGATAAATTACAAAAATATCAAAAGGCAGATCATACGGTATTAAAGATATCGTATATAACAGCAATGTGTATTCTTTTTGCATTAGCTGTATGGGGAGGAGTAAAGGTATATGATTTTTACATCTACGAAGAAACTAATGATGCTCAGGTAAAGGAATATATTAATCCGATTTTAACCAGAACCAGTGGTTTTGTTCAGGATATAAGATATACAGATCATGAGCATGTTTTAATGGGTGATACTTTGGTGGTGTTGGATAAAAATGAAGCTACAGTGCGTCTCCATGAGGTGCTGGCTGAAATTGCTACTGCAGAGGCTCAGATTAAAGTGCTGCAAAATGCTATAAAAATAGCTCTGAGTAATGCAAATATTTACAAAGCCAGGGTTAATGCAGCTAAGGCTCATTTATGGAAGCAGCAACAAGATTTTGATAGATACCAGAAGTTATTGGAAAGAGAAGCTGTAACACAGCAACAATTTGAAAACATCAAAACAAAATTGGATATAGCGCAATCTGATTATAATGCCATGCAAAGTTCTCTGGTTAATTCAAAAGATAAAGTGGCTGATGAAGAAGCAAAACTGGCTGTTGCCAAAGCTAATCTGGAACAAAAGAATGCCTTGCTCGAAAAAGTAAAATTAAACCTGGAATATTCAGTAATTCTTGCTCCATCAGATGGATATATGGGAAATAAGTCTATTCAACCGGGTCAGTATGTACAAACCGGACAAGTGATTGGTTTTATGGTTGATAAAAAGCAAGGGAAATGGATTGTGGCTAATTTTCAGGAAACTCAAATTGCCGATATGCATGAAGGTCAAAAGGCAAAAATATTTGTGGATGCTTTTCCTGATGAAACTTTTGAAGGTATCATCACTTCTTTCTCTCCCGCAACAGGATCTGAGTTTTCACTTTTACCAACAGATAATGCTACAGGTAATTATGTAAAAGTGGTGCAACGTTTTCCGGTAAAAATTGAGTTTACAGATCAAAGTAATGCAATGATTAAAAAGTTAAAAGCGGGAATGAATGCTGAAGTTTCTGTTTTAAAAGATGAATAAATGGCAAATAGTAATAATGTACAAATATTTAAAAGTTGGGTTCCTGACTGGTTGATTTTTGTAGCACTGTTTGTCTTTTTGCTACCAATAGCGCCGGGCTTGGGTTTGTATGCCGGGGGAATTTCAACAGCTGCTAGCTTTTATGGGGTGGATAATGTTGATATTACCTATTCAATGGTAGTGTACTATCTGGCTATTGCAAGTTTTTTTCCTTTGGAGGCCAGGTTCTTTAATTTTTTCTCATCCAAACGATACCTGATAGCGTGTTTAATTCTTTTCCTCTCGCTTAATTATATTTTATACCTAACCCATAGTTTTACCGTATTATTCGTATTGCGTTTTTTAGGAGGAACTCTATCTCATGGGGTAGTTGGTATTGTTTTTACCTTGGTATTTAAACAATTTCATGAGCAAAGAAGCAGGGTGTTGGGTTATGCAACCATGTATGCAGCATTGTTTGGTTCAGGGGCATTAGGTTATATAATGAATGCTTATGTGTTTTCTCATTATGGTTTTAATAGTATTTTTTTAGTTTATATTATATCCATAATTCCGGGTGCAATACTGATGGTCGTTATCTTAAGAAATTATATTGATTTACGTAGGAATGGTAAAGTTCCTTTAAAGAATGTGGATTGGGTAAGTTTTGTAATTTACGCTTCATTATTACTTACGGTAGCTTACTTCTTTTTATATGGTCAGTATTATCATTGGTTTTCAAGTTTACGTATTGTACTCTGTTTTTGTGCTATTGTTATTCTGTTAATCACCTTTGTACTTCGCCAAATAGCACTAAAGGAACCTTATATTGATTTGAGGATTTATAAAACCCGGAATTTCAGAATTGGAATGGCGCTTTTGGTTGTGTTCTATCTTGGAAAGGGTGACCTGAGTCTATTAAATAACTTTATAACCAATAGTGTGCACTTAGATATTTATAACTATAGTTATGTAATGCTTATTAATTGTGCTGGTATTGTTTTAGGTGCCTTATTGGGAGCAAGATATATTTTGGCAGGCATGCGAATAAGAATTATTTGGATGATCGGTTTTGGCTCATTGCTGGCTTATCATTTATTCGCAATCTCTGTCTTAAGTTATCAGGCTACTATTACGCAACTTATTATGCCTTTGTTTTTATGTGGTTTCGGCAATGGTATTCTAATTATATCAATTGTAATTTTTTATGTAACATCAGTGCCTCCGGCTATTGGTTTTTCTGCTTCGGTTAGCGGGGTTGCATACAGATCCTGTACTTTTGTTGCAAGTATGGCATTAACAAGTATGATGGGACTTCGTTTTCAAAAAATCCATCACCAGAGTTTTAGTTCGGGAGTTACTAAAACTAATCTTGTAGCAATGGATCGAATTAATGGGTATACACATGCCTTATTAATTAGAGGTGCATCAGCACAAGAAAGTAGTGCAGGAGCTATGAAGCTATTAGGGAAAGCCGTTTCTTATCAGGAAAATTTGTTGTTTATTAAAGATTACTATTTGTATATGTCTTTTCTAATTGGTTTTGTGATGATACTAATTGTTACAATCCCTCAGTTTTCTTATCAAATTAAAAAAATAAAATCAAAGGTTATTCCTATTTAATTACGTTAGTACAAAAGTCGACTATTTTAGTAGGTAATATTTAACTAAAATGATGTTAGTATCAAAGGATGGAATATTGATCGTTTTGTGTATCCAAGACGTTAGTAATGAGTTATAAGGATATTCGACTAATATATTTGAGATGTTTTATCTTTTTATGGTGCTTATAAAGCTGTAACCTCGCCAACTTTTTACTGTATATGCAATCAATTTAAGCTGCCGGATAAGCTTAAAGTAATGAGGTAAATAAAAATGTATATATATGAAGTTTATTGACAATTTAAAGATTGGTGTAAGATTGAGCTTGCAGTTTGTAGTGGTGGTTTTGTTAATATGTATAGGGTTTGGTTATACTTTAACAAAGATTCAGTCAATAAAAGAATATCTAACATCTATTTATAGTCAGGATTTAGTTAGTATTGATTATTTACTGCAAGCAGATAGAGATGCTTATCAATCTAGTTTGGCTATAAGTCAGCTGTTTGTGTTTGATGTTTTAAACGAAGATCATCAGAAATTAGATGAGGAAAAATATTTATCTGATGCTAAAGAAAATCTGGAACAGGTTAAAGAACGTTTTGACTTTTTTACAACAAAATCAAAAGCAGCCCATTATGAGGAGCACAAAATGTTATTGGAAACATTTTACTCCTCATATGATCAGGTTGTAAATCTCACTATTAAGATTGAAGAGTATATTCGTGTTGATGATTTTGTAGAAGCTGAAAATATTTATTTTGGGGAATATAGCCAATACTTTGAGGCTATGCGTGGAGTAATGGATTCTTTTACGGAGGTTACTCAAAAAGAGGCTGATACCTCTTATTCAAATAGTATTGAAGTAAGCGGTCAGATTTTAAGAAATTCAATTTTTATTGTGTTGTTTGTCATTTTGATTATTGTTTTGGGTGCTATATTTATAACACGCAGCATAAGTCAACCTTTGTATAAGTCGGTAGAGGCTTTGGATGTGATTTCAAAGGGAGATCTGAGTGTTCAAATGGAAGAGAATTTAATTCAGAGAAAAGATGAATTGGGAGTGTTATCAAGGAGTATTGTGGAAATGGTTTCCAGATTAAAAAATGTTGTTGAAACTATTTCTAATAATTCTACTCAAATAGCTTCCGCAAGTCAGCAATTAAGAACATCATCAGAACAGATGTCTCAGTCAGCAAATGAACAAGCTGCTTCAGTAGAGGAAGTCTCTTCAACAATGGAAGAGATGTCTTCAAATATAGCCCAGAATTCAGGTAATGCACAGGAAACAAAAGAAATTTCAAATGCCTCAGCCAATGGAATTCAAGGGGTTGTAGATGCTGCTAAAATAAGTTTGAACTCTCTTAATGATATAGCGGACAAGATTTCGGTTATTAACGATATCGCAATGCAAACCAATATATTAGCTCTGAATGCCGCAGTGGAGGCTGCCAGAGCTGGGGAGCATGGAAGAGGATTTGCTGTGGTGGCTGCAGAAGTTCGAAAGTTAGCTGAACGAAGTAAAATAGCTGCCAATGAAATTATATTGTCGAGTGACAATAGTTTAAAATTAACTCAAAATGCAGGTGTGGAATTGGAGCAAATTTTACCGGATATTCAAAAAACAGCTCAACTAATAGAGGAGATTTCTTCTGCAAGTTTAGAACAAAATGATGGAGCAGGGCAGGTAAATGATTCTGTTCAGCAATTAAATTCATTAACACAACAAAATGCTTCAACTTCAGAAGAATTGTCTGCCAGTGCTGATGAATTGGCAGCGCAGGCCGAAACTTTATTAAATGCTGTTTCCTATTTTAAAATATAAATAGATCAAGATTTTTTTAAGAGCCATTAAGGATAATAAATTTTCTTAATGGCTCTTTTTTATTTTAGCTACTGACATACTGTTGTCACTTACCGTGTTTTTCTTTGTGATATTAATAATATAAAACATAAAAATATGGATGTAAAGAAAGTTGATAAAACAAGAGTTGCAGTGCATCGATTCAAGACGAGTTTAGCAAAAATTCATGAAGCAGTAGGTGTAAAACCTCAAATGGTTTATGAAGAATTAATCAGGCAGCATATTGAACCTATAGCTCCACAAATATGGAATTATATTGGTAGTGATGGTAAGTTAGATACTCAGTTTACGTTAGAAATATGTATCCCTGTATCTAAAATAGGAGAGGATAATCATTTAATATCATTTCGTAATTTAAATGAATTTAAATGTGTAACTCATATGTTAAAAGGACCATGGAGTGAATTAGGAAATACTTACGATAAATTATTTCAACAAATTAAAAGGGTTGAGATTATTCCAACAGGCAATTGTCGCGAAGTTTATCATCATTGCAATTTTGAAGAACAAGATAAATGCATTACTGAAATTCAAGTTGAAATTATGTAATTTTACTTTATTAAAGATTGTTTTTAACTAGCTGTTAAACTATGAGAATGTGAAATGAGCCATGATAAACAGTTGTTACACATGAGGATAACAAAATTGGTGCGTTCCATATTGCAAAAGAAAATTTAAAAATGAAAAAATTAACCATTACATATGATGTCAACTTAGTTGCTTCATGTGGCCTTTATTGTGGTTCGTGTAAAAAATATATGAATAAAAAATGTGGAGGGTGTATTAAAAATGAAAAGGCATCTTGGTGTAAGATTCGAACCTGCACAATAGAGCAAGAAATAACTAATTGTTCTGAATGTAAATTAACATCAATACAGAGTTGCAATAAATTAAATAATACAATAGGCAAAGTTTTTAAGTTTATATTTAAAACAGACCGTTTAGCCAGCCTTGAATACATTACACAACATGGCGTTGAGTTGTATGTTGAAAAAATGTGTTCGTTAAACCAAATGGCAATTAAAAAAAATCAGAAAGTATAAACAGTGAATAGAATAGACCGGTTAAGTGCCATTTTAATTCAACTTCAAAGCAAGAAAATTGTAAAAGCGCAAGAAATTGCAAATAGGTTTGATATAAGTTTGCGTACAGTATATCGAGATATAAGGGCTTTAGAAGATGCCGGTATTCCCATAGGAGCTGAAGCGGGAGTGGGATATTTTCTTAATGAAGATTTTCATTTGCCTCCTGTTGTTTTTACACAGGAGGAGGCAAGTGCCTTTTTATTAGCAGGTAAATTAGTGGGTGAGTTATCTGATGACCGGGTAAGTAAATCTTTTGATAATGCCTTGTACAAAGTTAAGTCGGTATTAAAAATTAGCGATAAGGAATATATCGATAGTCTGGAGTCTAAAATATCGGTGTTTAATAATGTTTCATTAGTAAATAAAGAGTTTAATTTATTTCTTCAGGAAATTCAATCGGCATTAGCATCTAAAAATATGTTACAGGTTGAATATCATGCTTATTACAATAAAAAAACAACAACAAGAATAATTGAGCCGGTTAGTTTATGTAACTATGATATGTCTTGGCATTTAATTGCATATTGCAAACTTCGAGGTGATTACCGGGACTTTCGTTTAGATCGAATTGTACAGTTGTCTATTCTTGAGGAAAAGTTTCAGCCAGAAAATCATATATCCTTAAATGAATATTTTGAGCGTATGACCAAAGAGAAAAGTATGTATCAAATTGTTTTACATATGAATAAAGACCTTTGGGAAGAAATAGGCTCTGTAAAGTATTGGTACGGATTAATTGAGGAGAAAGAAAGTAATGATTATTACAAAATGTTATTTGCACATAATGATTTACATGTTTTTGCCAGATGGATTTTAACTATGGGGAATCAAGTTGAAATTGTTAATAATGAGAAGTTAAAAGGTATTGTTAAGTATATGGTAAGCAAATTGAACCAATATTATTGTTGACCTTAATTATCATTAAACATTTCGGATGTTGCTTTTTTTGAGTTTTATACTCTAACAAGTTCTTAGAGTAAAGTTATAAGAGATAAAGGAAAATCCCTGATTAATAAATATTAACCTTTTTGTTGTGAAAGAATGCCTATTGTTTTAATTATGATTAAGTAATTTTGGGTAGAAATTAATATTGGAGGCATTTTAAATGGAATTAAAATACGGCATTATAGGTACAGGTGCTATTGGTGGATTTTATGGTGGCTTTTTAGCTAAATCAGGAAAAGAAGTGAACTTTTTATTTAATTCAGATTATCAGCATGTAAAAGAGAATGGATTAAAGATAGATTCCCCCAAAGGTAATTTTCATTTAAAACAAGTGAATGCCTACCATAACGCTAAAGAAATGTCCCAATGCGATGTGATATTAGTTTGTTTAAAAACGACTAATAATCATATTCTTCAAAATATATTACCCAATGTAATGCATAAGGATTCAATTGTAATTTTGGTGCAGAATGGATTAGGTATTGAAAGAAAATTAGCTTCAGAGTTTCCTGAAATATCTATTGCCGGAGGATTAGCTTTTGTTGCTTCATCAAAAATTAGTAAAGGACATATTGTTCATTTTGATTACGGTGCATTAACAATAGGTTTTTACCAAAAAACAAATGATATTGTGTTAAATCAGGTGGCAACTGATTTAAAAAATGCAGGTGTTGAATGCACATGTGTTGATGACTTAAAAATGGCTAGGTGGAAAAAACTTCTTTGGAATATCCCTTTTAATGGAGTGTGTGTTGTTTTAAATGCTAAAACTAAAGAATTGGTTCTTAATAATAAATCCAGAATGCTTGTTAGAGATCTTATGTATGAGGTCGTTGCCGCAGCCAATTATTGTGGAATACCCTTAATGAATGATGCTGTGGATGAAATGATAGATTCAACTTTAAAAATGAAACCATATGCCCCAAGTATGAAGCTTGATTTCGACTTTAATAGACCAATGGAGATAGAGGCTATTTACTCTAATCCAATTCAAGAAGCAAAAGAAGCCGGTTATGATATGAAGGTAACTTCAACAATTGAAAAGCAATTAAGATTTATTCAACAAAGGTATTTATCAGAGTAAATTATTTTTGAATATTTTAACCGTTTGGTGATATGTATTAAGTTATACTCATTTTAGGTTACATAATGTAGATTTTATTACACACCTTATTGATGTTTTGAATGAGCTGATTTCTTTTTTTGATGGTTTGTTATGTGTAGAAAATCAGTATTTTACTAAGCTGTCAAATAGTTTGATTAATTTTATGGCATAATAATTATTTGTTTAGTAATAGCAGTTAATTGCTTAAATAAATAAATTATTCACCTGTAAATTAAAGGTGTTATCTATTTGATATATTCCTTTGATTTCCATATAATTAAAACAATATGAAAAAGAGTATTTTAATGATGGCATTTGTTGCAGGTTTAGCTTTTTTACCCACATTTTTCACTCCAGCAAGTGCAAACCAAACAAAAAATGTTTACTTACAAGATCAATTAACATATGTAAAGGTCGATGTAAAAGAACTTCCTGAAGAGTTAGTTATTGCTATCGCAAAAGATTATGCACAAACAGTTATAAAATCGGCTGCCGTTACAGATATCATAACAGGTGAAAAGGTTTATAAATTGTCATTAGAGAATAGTGAAGGTGAAGGATCAGTAATTTATTGTTATTCTGATGGAGCTAAGTATAGTGAATAGAAATTAATTAGGATTGTAATTCTGTAAAAAGAACCGAATTAATTTTGCGTCGATAAGTTTTGAATACATTAAATTTCTTTAGTTGAATATATAATAAAAAGGATATTGTAAACTAAAGGTTTCATTAAAAAAATAAAATGCTAAGAGGGTATCCAAAAAACGGTTTCCCTCTTTTTTTAAAGTTTTAAGATGTTGAGAATCAGTGAAACGATTTTAGATATATTTGTTGTTGAGCTGATTGTTATGGTGTTAAGATATGAAAAACATAACCATTAAAGAGTATTAGCAAGGCAAGCTGAACTTTTTTTCTTCTCGTATAGGTGACAATATCCCAAAAGAACGTCCTGTTCGTATGGTGCACATAATAGCTGACTAATTAAATATTTCTTTTTATTCTATCAGGATATAAAGAAGGTGGCTGTCGTGAATAACACCCCATGATAATGTGTAAACTTTTATTTTCTAGTGATTTAAGTAATATGTATTCCTGTAGAAAAATGTAAGCTGCTCTAAAAGAATGCATTCATTATATGTGGCTTTTCGGCAAGCAATTTCTTAAACATGGTTGTGTCAATCGCTGCACCGTTGTATGTCCAAAATCATTAGAATGCTACAAAATAAGACTAGAAACAACAATTAAAGGCTTGCTCTCTTAGATAGAGAGCGTTATTCATGAAGATAGCATAGAAGTAATAGGCTCAAAGACTCTGCAAGAAAAAATAGATGAATTAAATATGCGGAATATAACAACAGTAAAAACAACTAAAAAGTTTATAAAAGAGTTATAGAACAAATATTTTACCAAACTTCAGGAGTAAGAAATAGGGGCTAACAGGAATTTTTGTTCAAAAATGGCTAGGTGGAAAAACTTCTTTGGAATATTCCTTTTAATGGAGTGTGTGTTGTTTTAAATGCTAAAACTAAAGAATTGGTTCTTAATAAAAAATCCAGAATGCTTGTTGGTAGTCTTATGTATGAGGTAGTTGTCGCAGCCAATTGTTGTGGAATACCCTTAAAAAATGATGCTGTGGATGAAATGATAGATTCAACTTTAAAAATGAAATCATATGCCCCAGGTATGAAGCTTGATTATAATCAACCAGTGGAGATAGAAGCTATCTACTCTAATCCAATTCAAGAAGCAAAAGAAGCCGGTTATGATATGAAGGTGAAAAGCAATTAAGGTTTATTCAACAACGGGATTTGTGATTTAATGAATATTTTGTTGTTGGAATTATTGAATTAAAAAGTTTGTAGTATGAATTTATCCTCACAATACGAAACAGTGTGTGGATATCAATCTACGGTTTGTTCTCTGTTTGGTTTTCTTTTTTATCATGTGGGAGGTGTTGTAATGATCAGTCTGTTAGGTGTTTGGGTTCGTGAGGTTGTGTGTGGGTTAAAGTGTGGCATAGTTATTATTTGTTTATGATTAGCAAGTTATTACTTAAACAAATATTAATTAACAGTAAAAAGATAAAGTAAGCTTGTCTTAGGTTTTCTTTCTTTTTACATAAAATAGACACGACATGAAAAAGAGTATTTTAATGATGGTACTAGCAACGGGGTTAGCTTCTGTTCCAGTATTTTTAACACAAGCTAAAGCAGTACAAACAACGCAAAATGTTTTCTTGCAAGATGAGTTATCTTATGAAACAATAGAAATTAAAGATCTTCCAAAGGAGGTAATTTCTGCTGTGGCAAATGATTATGCTCAAACAGTAATAAAATCAGCTGCAATTGCTGAAACCGCTGAGGGTAAAAAGGTTTATAAATTATCTTTAGAAGATAGTGAAGGAGCCGAACGTATAGTTTGTTATTTTGCTGATGGAGTAAAATATAGTGAGTAGTTATTTAGTAGAGCTATTTTGTCTATAGCTCTACTATAAGTTTTGAATGTTTCGATAAGTTAGTTTATGAATCTGATTTTTTATAATTCTTTAGGTAGATAATGAAGGAAGAGTAAATAATGTCTGATTTATTAAAGGAAAACACAGAATTATATTTTAAAATTGGATTGAGGAGCCATTATGGCTCCTTTTTTTATTAAGTATAATAGTCGAATTCTGATTAATAATACTCGTATATTCTGTCACAAATTACTTTTAGTGTATCATTTAGATAAATGTTTGCATTAGTCCAGTTTTTCATCTCGTCATAAGATGTATATTCCACTTTAACTTGGTTATTAACTTCGTTTAAGCTATTCTTTGATTGAGACATATTGTAAAATCCATGATCGTTATATGTTTGCTGCATTGTGGATATTAATGAATCATTTTGATCATATGTATACTCCATTGAAATTCTATTTAGCATGTCTCTTTCAAAAGTGTATACTCTTTTTAAATTATTGTCATTGTCATAATATTTAATTTTATTCCAATTACCTAAAGAGTCGTTCAAGTATTTAAGTGTTCTTTTTGAACTGTCTGCTGTTATAAAAAGTTCTTCAGAGTCAATAAATCCAGACTCATCAAAAGTAAAGATATCATAGCGCCTGAGTGTATCATTTTTGTAAAAAGAGGCTTTTGTAATCTTGTTGTCTAAAATTTCAGTTTCCCAATGGCTTACATGTTCACTTCCATTACTATAGTCGGTATTAGTAATTACTCCACTTTCTGAATATGAGGCAACAAAATCATTAGACCATTTTAAACTATCTCTTTCATTTTTAGTTATTATAGGGCCTTTAAAAACTCCACTGTCTGTTTGGAGTGCCCAGTAATTAATTTCTTTAACTGATTTTAATTTACCATTTAATTGTTCTGGAAATAAAAAGTAGGGAGTGTACATGCCTAATGTTGTTTGCGGAACCGGTGCTGGTGGAGGTGTTTTACAGGAAGAAATATATCCCGCGAAAATGAATAAGAATAAATACAAAAAGTTTTTCATAACAATATAAGTTTTATAAATACCATTATTAAAGTTACGGAGTTAAATCTTATGAATCAATGAATGCTATTTGATATGAAAGTGCAATTCTTATATTTGTGTTTGAAATTTATAATGGTATGGAAAATATAGATCAAAAATCTTATCCAAACATACTTCAAAGTTGGGGTATAATAGGAATTGCAATTCTGGCACAATTATTACTGGCACCCGTTTATTCTGGTGTGATCACTACCATGGGAAAAGATCTGGCTCTTTTATTTTATTATGTGCTAACAATAGGAGGAGCCTTTGGATATGCACATTATATCAGGAAAAAGGAAACAGGAATAGCTTATTATCCAGTCTCCCTAAGTTCTTTTAAAATATTCTTTTTGATATCTGTTTTTACTTTGGCATTAGGCTTTGGAGTTACAGATCCTATTTCAAGTTTAATACCAATGCCTGAATATATTCAGGAAGCCTTCTCTCAAATGATGGGTGGTAAAGGTATTTTTGCCTTTTTAACAATAGCAATTGCAGCACCCGTTCTTGAAGAATTAATTTTTAGAGGAGTTATTTTAGATGGTTTATTAAAAAAATATTCCCCGGTTAAAGCTATCTTGGTTTCAAGTTTTTTATTTGGATTTTTGCATTTAAATCCATGGCAATTTATAGGAGCTATGGCAATTGGTGCTTTTTCAGGATATGTTTATTATAAAACTAAAAATCTTTTACTATGTATTATTATTCATTTTGTAAATAATGCTTTTGCATTCTTAATGTCGCTTTTTGTTGATGTTAAGGAGCAGATGAGTATGTCGATAATAGAAGCGTATGGAGGTGTTGCAAATACAATTTTAATTATTTCAGGAAGTATTGCTATTGCTTTATTAAGTCTGTATTTTATTAAAAAAGAATTAAATCAGGAGCAAAAAGAAACACTTGAATAAAAAAGTACATAAAAATATATTTCATTAATTGCTTATATTCAGTGGTTTGTGTGTGTGTGGATTTTGGTTTATTAAAATAATTAATAATGTATTTGGTAATGGTAAATAAATCACCTATATTTGCAACCGCAAAAAAGGAAACACTTATTGTTTAAGATATATTGCGGGGTGGAGCAGTTGGTAGCTCGTTGGGCTCATAACCCAAAGGTCGTCAGTTCGAGTCTGGCCCCCGCTACTACACCAAAAGAAAAGTTCTTTTGGTTTAATTCTGGAAACATTTGTGCGTAAGCGCAGTAAAAATATACTGCGGGGTGGAGCAGTTGGTAGCTCGTTGGGCTCATAACCCAAAGGTCATCAGTTCGAGTCTGGTCCCCGCTACTACAAAAAGGTTGGTAATTTATTATCAACCTTTTTTTATTTGTAGATTTTGAACTTCTATTAAAATATTATCGTGCTTTGTATTTATTAATTATATGTTTGGGATTTATAAGTCAGTCTTTACTCCTAAATTATAAGTGATTTCGTATTTTTGTAGACTTGAAAATTAATTGGATTAGAGTATCGTATATGAAACAAATTTTAAAAACGATAGGATCAGTATTAAGTGTATTAATAATATTGTTATTGGCTTTAAGTTGTAATACAAATAAATTTACACAGGAGTGGTACAGCCATGCTACAAAAAGTAAGCTTAATTATAGGGTTGTGGAATCGGATAAACCACTAAAAGATTATGTAGGTGATTATTTGACTATAGTATATCTTGAAAATTTAGGATTAAAAAAGATTGGAACTAATACAATTGAAGAAGATGTAGAATGGCTAACATCTCAAGGATATAGGGTTTTAGAAATAGATTACCAGAGAAATGTCAATGCTGTTTCGCCTATTATTAATGAGGATATAATGGCTATAAATGACTCAATTGCTTCTGGTGAATTCTGTGGTTTAAAGGATTGTTCTCGTTATAGATCTTATGTGTTGTTTGAAGGGTACAGGATTGCTCGTGATGTTCCCTATTTTAAAGATAATCCTTCGGTTTATAATAATCCTTCTGAATATGTAGATGGAGATACGCTTCGAATGGATATAATTTATCCAGCTAATTCGGTGGTTAAGGTACCTGTTGTATTATCCTTTTCATATTGCAATAGTTACGCAACATACGATTCGGATAATAAAAAGCTAATAGATCTAAATAAAAATCAAAGATTGAATTTGGGTAATACATTAGCTGGGTTTAATGATTCTTTTTTAGAAGGGGCTCCGGCAAATGGAATCGCCTGGGCCATTGCTGATCATCCAAAATATTGTTCATGGGGAAAAGGCAAGCCGGTTGAAGGACCAAATGATGCCTATAAATCATATCAGGTTAATCCGGATGCAGCTCAGAAAGTTAAATCTGCTATTCGTACGTTAAGAGTGGAAGGTTTGAAATATGGACTCTCAGGTAAAATTGGAATATTTGGATTTTCGCGAGGATCGGATGCTGGTTCTATGGCTATTGGAGATCGAGTTGTTCCTGAATTTGAAAATGCAGGTTTTAATAAAGGTGTTTCTGATGAAGTTCAAGTTGCTGTTTTGGGGCCAGGGGTTTTTGATTTTACCAGAATATATAAAAATGAAAATGATGGTGATAAAAATCTAGAAGGACGGTGTCCTTGGGTTTGGGGACCTTTAGAGGAGAATTATGAATTATGGCAATCAATGGGGTCTTCCTACTTAGTGAAAACATCAGCAACAGCTCCTGTTTTATTTTTTTATAATAATGATGATAGTCCATATTATAGAGATCAGGTACTTTATTTTAAAAGCAAACTAGATTCTTTAGATGTGCCTACTTCAACATTAATAGATTATGGCAAGGGGCATGCAATTCCAAACAAGAGTAATGATTTGGTGAATATGTATGATTTTTTAAAGTCTTATTTAATGCCTCCTGTTACAAGTATTATCCAGGGTGATGTTAATTAGGTGGATATAGATACTACTATGTTTTTTATAAAACATAAATCTTTTTGTTTTTAAGTTAATCAATAAGCTTACTGGTTTTATTTTTTAACTTTGTCTTCATTAATTTCTAGGAGAAGTATTGTTTATGGATAATTCCAAAGAGAAAAAAAATTTCATTCAAAAGATACGTAATAAGTATCGCCTGGCTATTTTTAATGAACAAACATACGAAGAGTTATGGGCTATGCGCCTATCTCGATTAAATGTATTTACGGTATTAGGAACTGCTGTGGTTATATTAATAATATTGGTTTCTTTGTTAATAGCATATACCGGATTAAAAGAGTATATACCCGGTTTTCCTGATGGAAATGAACGAATTTTGATGGTTCGAAATGTAAATAGGGTAGATTCTTTAATTCAGGAAATTGAAAAAAGAGATGAATTTTTTCAATCAATTAAAGCGGTAGTTCAGGGTGAAGTTCCTCCACTTGAAGATATAGAATCAGAATCAAATAAGAAAAGAAATGTGGCACCTGTTTCATTTGAAAAAAGTGATGCAGATGAGGCATTTAGAGAAAAAGTGGAGAAAGAAGAAAAATATAATCTTTCTGTTTTAGAGGTAAATAATAAAATACAAGAATTAAGTCAGGTATATTTTTATACACCTTTGAAAGGTTTTGTTGTTAAGAAATTTATAGAAAGTGAAAATCATTTTGGTGTAGATATCGTTTCAAAACCAGGCGAAACTGTTTTGTCAATAATGAGGGGGACAGTAATATTTTCAGGATGGACTGTTGAAACTGGCTATGTATTAATGATTCAACATGAAAATGATATCGTTTCTGCATATAAGCATAATTCCAAGTTGTTAAAAAAAGCCGGAGATATTGTGGAGGCAGGTGAAGCTATTGCTAATGTAGGAAATTCCGGAGAGTTAACCACTGGGCCTCACTTGCATTTTGAATTATGGTATCAGGGAAAAGCGGTTGATCCTGAAGAATATATTTTATTTGAATAACATTTTTTATCAGAATAATATGAAGAAACGGGTAGCAGTACTGGGATCAACAGGATCTATAGGAACACAAACCCTGGAAGTTATTTCCAAACACCCAGATAAATTTGAAGTTGAAGTTTTAACAGCCAATAATAGTATTGGAAGGTTAATAGAACAATGTCGAAAATTTCAACCTAATGTGGTCGTTATTGCAAATAAAAATAAATATGCTCAATTAAGAGAAGCTCTTGAAGATTTACCTATAAAAGTATATGCAGGTAGCGAAGCTATTGCTCAGGTTGTAGAAATGAGCACTGTTGATATTGTATTAACCGCAATGGTTGGGTTCGCAGGCTTGTTGCCTACCATTAATGCTATTAAAGCTAAAAAGCCAATAGCTTTAGCAAATAAAGAAACTCTAGTAGTCGCAGGTGATATTATTACTGAATTAGCAGCGCAAAATAAAGTGCCTATACTACCGGTTGATTCAGAACATTCTGCAATATTTCAGTGTTTAGCAGGAGAGTTTCATAATCCAATTGAAAAAATTTATTTAACGGCTTCAGGAGGGCCATTTAGAGGAAAGAATAAGGAATTTCTGGAGTCGGTAACACCAGAGCAAGCTTTGAATCATCCCAATTGGGATATGGGTAATAAAATCACCATAGATTCAGCTAGTTTGATGAATAAAGGCCTTGAAGTTATAGAGGCTCATTGGTTATTTGGTTTAAAGGCCGAACAAATTGATGTTATTGTGCATCCTCAAAGTATCATACATAGTATTGTTCAATTTGAAGATAATTCAATGAAGGCTCAAATGGGAATGCCGGATATGCGTTTACCAATACAGTATGCATTAACCTATCCAGATAGAATCACTTCAGATTTTGAAAGATTTAGTTTTCTTGATTATCCAAGTTTGACTTTTGAGAAGCCTGATTTAAAATCATTTCGAAATCTAGATATAGCTTTTAAAGCAATGGAAATAGGAGGAAATATGCCATGTATCATTAACGCTGCAAATGAAGTTGTAGTTGAAGCATTTCTTCAAAACAAAATTGGCTTTTTAAAGATGAGTGATGTCATTGAAGAAACTATGGTTAAGGCTAGTTTTATTGAAAAATCATCTATTGAAGATTACCTGGACTCGGATAAAGAGGCACGTCAAATAGCACACTCAATAATTGGATATTAAAATTTTATAGTTTTAATATTAATTGAATTGATTTAATGCATTTTAGTTAATTAAATAAGTGGCAGTAAATGCGTAATTTTCTTTAGTGTAAGATTAAAAAAAGGATATATTTGTAGCTTAATTTTTGAATTAGAAATAAATGGATATTTTAATAAAGGCGGGGCAGTTAATTTTAAGTCTTTCAATTTTAGTGATCTTGCATGAGTTTGGTCACTTCTTTTTTGCAAAATTATTTAAAACCAGAGTGGAAAAATTTTACTTGTTTTTTGATCCTTGGTTTTCGCTATTAAAGTTTAAGAAAGGTGATACCGAGTACGGTGTAGGGTGGTTGCCACTGGGTGGATACGTAAAGATATCAGGGATGATTGATGAATCCATGGATAAAGAGGCCCTTAAAGAAGAACCAAAACCGTATGAGTTTCGCGCAAAACCAGCTTACCAAAGATTATTGATAATGGTTGGTGGGGTTGTTGTTAATTTCCTTCTAGCATTTTTTATATTTTGGATGATTCTTTTCAAATGGGGAGAGGGATATGTTGATATTAAGGATGCTACCTATGGATTAGCTTATAATCCAATTGCCCATGAGCTTGGTCTTCAAGATGGTGATGTTGTTACTTCTGTTGATACATTTAAAGTTCAAACAGCATCAGATATTCAGTCTTTGATTTTATTGGAAGGCGCTAAAGAAATTACTGTTATAAGAAAAGATTCGGTATTTAAATTGTCTATTCCTGCTGATTTTTCTGAAGATTTTCTTGAGAATGAAGTTAAAACTTTAGCTATAGAAAGACGACCTTCTGTTGTGGATACAATTTTGGTTGGTAACAATGCAGCTGAGGCAGGGATTAAAAAAGGTGATATTATAGTTAAAATAGATGATAAGAATGCAAAATATGCTCATTTAGCATCTAAAATATTTCAAGAAAATCCCAGCAAAAGAGTTACTATTGAACTTATTAGAGATGAACAACTATTGACCTTAAGTTGTAATGTGTCGAAAAAGGGAACTGTAGGATTGGGCTGGAATTATGATTTAAAAATTACACACGTTAAATATGGATTTTGGGAAGCTCTACCTGCCGGAATTAATAAAGGAATCGATACCCTTGTTGGATATGTAAAACAATTTAAATTAGTATTTACAAAAGCCGGAGTAAAGCAATTAGGTGGTTTTGGTGCTATTGGAAATCTGTTTCCTGCATCCTGGAATTGGGCTTCATTTTGGTCTTTAACCGGATTCTTGTCAATTGTATTGGCATTTATGAATATACTTCCAATCCCAGCTTTAGACGGAGGGCATGTGTTATTTTTACTTTATGAGATTATTTCAGGAAGAAAACCCAGCGAAAAATTTCTTGAATACGCACAAGTAGCTGGAATGATTTTACTACTTAGCTTGTTACTTTTTGCAAATGGTAATGATATATTCAGACTAATTAAAAGTTATTTTTAATTGTTATATTTGGATGAATTAAAATAAAAAGATATGTTATCTAGTTCAATTTACATTTGTGGATTTTTAGGTGGTTATGAGTGGATAGTTATTATTTTAGCCATTGTTCTTTTATTTGGAGGTAGAAAAATTCCTGAACTAATGAAAGGGTTAGGACAGGGGATGAAGGAGTTTAAAAAAGCTAAGGATGATGTTCAAGATTCAAAAGACACTAAAGAAGATGAT
Organism: uncultured Saccharicrinis sp.; assembly: GCA_963665705.1. Taxonomy (GTDB): domain Bacteria; phylum Bacteroidota; class Bacteroidia; order Bacteroidales; family Marinilabiliaceae; genus Saccharicrinis. Next base: position 4,422,465 of record OY762448.1, on the reverse strand, counting down.
AAATCAAAATAGTTGATTTAAAAATTATTATATTCTAAAGGCTGTTAACTATTAAGTTAATAGCCTTTTTTGTTTTTGAGATTTGACTAAAAATGATAATAGTCGTAACTTATATAAAGCATTGTTTTTAATAGGGTCTTTGGGGATTTTTTCTAAATCCATGTCTCAAAAGTATATTCTTTTAATTGTTGTGTGTTAATTTATAATTAAATAGAGTGATGAAAAATGTTCTTGTAGCTGTTGATTTCAAAGAGGGGACGGAAAAGGTATTGGATTTTGCTAAACAGTTTGGTCAAATGTATTTAGCTAAAGTATGGATTATTCATGTGTCAGCTCCGGAACCTGATTTTGTTGGATATGAAGTAGGGCCACAGTATATTTCTGATATGCGCGAAGTTGAATTAAAAGAAGAGCATAAATTATTAAAGAAGTATGCTGATGATATGAGTTTTGTAGGAGTAGCGTCAGAAGGTATAATGCTGGAAGGAGGGACTGTTGAGATGTTGGCAGCCGAAATTACTAAGTTGCACATAGAGCTTTTAATTGTGGGCCATCATAAACATGGTGTTTTTCATAAAGCTTTTTTTGGCAGAACAGATGTTTCATTGATTGAACATGTAAAAGTTCCGACTTTAGTTGTGCCTGTTGATTAAAGATGTAATTCTGATTTTAATTTCGTTTCTGTTTTTTTACCATTTTTATAATAGGTAATAGATATTAATTGCTCCTTCTGATTATAATTGAATTTTTCGCCATTAAATAGACTGCCCTTAACAAAAAAGCCTTTGGCAGCTATTTTCCCTTTGTCATTAATAATAGTGTGGTTGCCTGTTCCTTCAAACTTTAACCTAGGTATATCATTAATATCTTTATTGGTATTATCATTTGCCATTTCGTTCATACTAGAAACCGCGGGCTCTACCTCTTCTGTGTTAGTGATTTTACCTTCAGCATAATTTTTTTCTTGAATTAGTAGACCTTCTTTATTATAAACTAATAATTTCCCTTCTGTTTTGCCATTGTTCCATTCACCCTCATACATTTTATTACCATTTTCATGGAAGTATATTTGTTCACCTTCTCTACGTCCTTCTTCATTGTAGTTCCAGTTGTATGATAATTGCCCACTTTCGTAATAATACTGGTATCGCCCAACCCAATGATCAAGTTGCCAATTTCCACACTCTCTTATTTTACCGTTTTTGTAAAAGAAAGTAGCTTTACCTTTAGCTTGCCCTTGATTATAGGTAATTTCAGCTTTCTTCGAACCTGATTCATAATACGAAATCCAAATACCTTGTTTTTTATTATTAATAAAATTACCTTCTTCTTTTAGAATTTCGAAACTAAAATATATTCTCCACCATCCTTGTTTGTTATTGTGGGAATCAATTATATTAATGGTGTCTGATTGTTGTGTTAATATATTGATGTCTGCAAGGGTATTGTGGGGTAAAATGGTAATTAATAAGATGATTAATATGATGTGTTTGTATATACAAGTCATGATTTTTCTGATTCTTAATGATACTTTATACCCATTTTTGTTAACAAGGTTATAAAGAAAGATGAGTTTTTAGCATTTTTATTTAAATGTGTTTTTTATCGAACGATAATACAATAAATGCCAAAGTTATTTTAGTACTTTGCACCTAATAAAATGTAATGCATGTCTGGAAAGAAAAATAAAACAAAGAAGAGAAGTCGAGGACTAAAAAAGCATCAAATAGCTGGCTTAGTGCAAGGTGTTTTCTCGAATAATCCTAAACGTACATATAATTATAAGCAGATTTCAGATTTGCTTGGATTAAGAAAGAATACTTTAAAACAAACTGTTGTAGAAATATTATATGAGTTTCTCGAGAGTGGTTTTTTAACAGAAGTTTCTAAGGGAAAGTTTAAATTATTATCAAGAGGAGCTTATATGGAAGGAGTTGTTGATGCAACAACTTCAGGTGCTGCCTATATTGTACCCTCAGATGGAAATGGTGATGATGTGTTTGTTAGTCAGCAAAATCTAAAAAATGCGCTCAATGGAGATGTTGTTAAGATTTCTGTTTTTGCAAAAAAGAGAGGGCGTTCTCTTGAGGGTGAGGTTGTTGAAGTTATTGAACGTAAGCGGGAAACTTTTGTGGGAAGAATTGAAATTTCAAAGAATTTTGCCTTCTTGGTTACCGATAAAAAAGTGATGTTTAGAGACATGTTTATTCCTATGGAAAAACTAAACGGAGCTAAAGATGGTCAATTGGCAGTTGGAAAAATAACGGATTGGCATGATTATACAAAGAATCCTTTTGGAGAGATAATTGACGTATTAGGTGATGTAGGTGAAAATAATGCTGAGATTCACGCGATTTTAGCTGAATTTGATTTACCCTATCAGTATCCTCAACTTGTTATAGACGAGGCTGAAAAGATACCAGAAAAAATATCTAAAGAAGAAATAAAGAACCGAAGAGATTTTAGAGAGGTTACAACTTTTACAATCGACCCTAAAGATGCTAAAGATTTTGATGATGCCTTATCTATTCAAAAATTAGATAACGGAAACTGGGAAGTGGGGGTTCATATTGCTGATGTTACACATTACGTAACACCTAAATCAATTATTGATAAAGAGGGTTTTAATAGGGCTACATCAGTTTATTTAGTTGACAGGGTTGTTCCTATGTTACCTGAGAAGTTAAGTAATGGAATTTGTTCTCTTCGTCCTGAGGAAGAAAAGCTGTGTTTTTCAGTTGTTTTTGAGTTGGATGACGATGCAAATTTATTAGATACCTGGTATGGAAAAACAATTATATATAGTGATCGAAGATTTACTTACGAAGAAGCTCAGGATATCATAGAAACAAAAGAAGGTGATTTTAAAGATGAAATATTGACATTGGATCATTTGGCTAAAAAATTACGTAATAACAGATTTTCCCATGGTGCTATTTCATTTGAGAGAATAGAAGTAAAGTTTGAAATTGATGAAAAAGGGAAACCATTAAGTGTGTTCTTTAAGGAGTCTAAGGATGCCAATAAGTTAATAGAGGAATTTATGCTTTTGGCGAATAAAAGGGTTGCAGAGTTTATTGGAAAAAAAGAAGTCTCTCAAGGAAAAGGAGGGAAACCTAAAACTTTTGTTTATAGAGTTCATGAAAATCCAGATCCTGACAAGTTCGAAAACTTTGCTCGTTTTGTTAGGCGTTTTGGTTATGAGGCCATGCCTGTGGGTGAGGAAAAAATTAGTAGTTCAATAAACAGGTGGTTAAAACAAGTAGAAGGTAAAAAAGAACAAAATATCATTGAAACATTGGCTATCAGAACAATGGCTAAGGCGTCATATTCATCCAATAACATTGGGCATTATGGCTTGGCTTTTAGGCATTACACTCACTTTACATCACCAATTAGGCGATATCCTGATATGATGGTGCATCGATTGTTGGAATCATACTTAGACGGTGGAAGATCAGCGAATTCTACAAAAGTGGAAGAAGACTGTAAACATTGTTCAAAAATGGAATTGGTAGCAGCCGAGGCCGAGAGAGCTTCCATTAAATTTAAACAAGTGGAATTTATGAAAGAACATGTTGGTAAAGAGTTTACAGGTGTGATTTCAGGAGTAACCGAATGGGGATTTTATGTGGAGCTTGATGAAAATAAATGTGAGGGAATGGTTTCCATTAGAAATCTTGATGATGACTTTTATCGTTTTGATGATGATAATTATTGTATTGTAGGACGAAAATATAAAAAGAAGTATCAGTTGGGAGATGCAGTGAAAGTAATGGTTGCAAAAGCTAATCTAATTAAAAAACAATTAGATTTTGAATTGATTGATGATATGAAATAATAGGATCTAAAACAAAGGTATTTAGATATCTAAATTTTTAATGTTGAAAATTGTTGACATTTGTTCAAAAATTTCGTAATATTAATATTGAATTATTGACGAATAAATTCGTGTCGTATGTGCTTTCTAATAATATAAGTGTTTTTGATAGTAAGAACATTCGACCGAATTGTCTAGTTATGAATTTTATCATGTTTTCAACTTTTATTTACCAATACAATTCTGTAGCTTTGCGCATAAAGCAGATATTATTTTCTACCAACTTATGACAAGCGAAAATCTAAATTACAATGAAAGCGTAAGAGTTTCTATATTAGAAGCTGCGCAAGGTCTTTTTTCTAAATATGGATATAAGAAGACCACCATGGAGGATATTGCTCAGGAATTGCACAAAGGGAAAAGCTCTTTGTATTACTATTTTAAAAATAAAGAAGAAATATTCCAGGCAGTAATCGATTGGGAACAGAGTGTTCTTTTGAATAAATTACATGAAATTGTTGATTCAGAACAAGAACCAAAGGATAAGTTAAATAACTATGTTCTTGTTAGAATGAGAACCATTAGTGAACTTGACAATTACTTTAAAGCTTTAACAGATGAAAAATCAGGAGGTCTTGAGTTTGTTAAGAAAGTCAAAGAAAGTAGTGAAAAAGAAGAAATTGAAATGGTAAAGAAAATTCTTGAAGAAGGAATTTCCACGGATACATTTCAATTAAAAAATACACTGATGGGAGCTACCGCATTGGCATTAGCCATGAAAGGTCTTGAAGTACCTATGTTTAATGCAACAAATAAATTTGAAGATGTAATTGAACATGTACAAAATGTAATGAACATTTTGTTCTTTGGATTAATAAAGCGGTAAAATATCATTGTTCTAAAAAAAAATAGGCCGTATTTTACGGCCTTTGTTGTTTAAAAAAGAATTATTATGCCCATAAAGATTCCAGATCAACTACCTGCACGTGGTGTACTTGAAGGAGAGAATGTCTTTATTATGGATGAAAGCAGAGCTAATCATCAGGATATAAGACCATTAAAGATTGTTGTTTTTAATTTAATGCCATTAAAAATAACTACAGAAGCTCAAATTATGCGTGTACTATCAAATACACCACTTCAAGTTGAAGTAGATCTTTTAATGACTAGAAGTCATTCTCCTAAAACAACACCTAAAGAGCATTTATTAGAATTTTATAAAACCTTCGAAGAAGTAAAAAAGAAGAAATATGATGGAATGATCATTACAGGTGCTCCTGTTGAGCATCTGGAATTTGATGAGGTTACTTATTGGGACGAGTTAAAAGAAATAATGGAATGGACTCGTCGAAATGTTACAAGTACTTTACATATTTGTTGGGGAGCACAAGCTGGTTTGTATTATCATTATGGTATTCCGAAACATCACCTTGGTGAAAAATTATTTGGTGTTTTTGATCATAAAGTAAGAGATCGGAAAGAACCTTTGATGAGAGGATTTGATGATCGATTTTTTGCTCCTCATTCCCGCTTTACAGGTGTAAGACAGAAGGATATTGATAAAGTTCCGGGATTGAAAACTTTAGCTGATTCAGAAGAGGCGGGCGTATATATTGCGATTTCTCCAGATAAACGATTGATTTTTGTTACTGGTCATGCTGAATATGATCCTACTACACTAAAGGAAGAATATTATCGTGATTTGGAGAAAGGAGAAGGTATTGCAATACCTAAAAATTATTTTCCGGATGATGATACGTCTTGTGATCCAATTGTAAGATGGAGAAGTCATGCTAGTTTGTTGTTTACAAATTGGCTAAACTATTATGTATATCAAGAAACTCCTTATAATTTTGAAGAAATTAATTAAAGGGATTTGCTATATTTAGAAATTGTAAAAGGTGACTTTTACCATGAATTCTAAAAAGTTTTTGTTTTACTTTTGATTAAATAAACTATAATAGCATACAAAATGAATATTCCTGAAAATTTAAAGTATACAAAAGACCACGAATGGGTTTTAATTGATGGAGATACAGCTAAAGTTGGAATTACTGATTTTGCACAAGGTGAACTAGGTGACATTGTATTCGTTGAGATCGAAACTGAAGGTGAAGAACTTGATAAGGAAGAGGTGTTTGGAACTATTGAGGCTGTAAAAACTGTATCTGATTTATATATGCCTGTTGATGCCAAAGTGGTTGAAGTAAACCCTGCATTAGAAGATAATCCAGAGCTTGTAAATAAAGAACCTTACGAAGGTGGTTGGATGGTGAAAATTGCAGCTATGGATGCAGCCCAATTTGATCAATTATTAACTGCTGAACAATATAAAGAATTAATAAGTTAGTATTGTCTTTTTAATATATAAAAGCCTGAAAGTAATATTGCTTTCAGGTTTTTTTGTGCTTAAAATTTTATCAAAAAAAATCCTCATTCAGTAATGAATGAGGATTTATATTTTATTATTAAATAATCTAAAAAAATCAGATTATAATTTTCTGCTTACTTCTACTTCTTCAAAGGCTTCAATAAAGTCTCCTTCTTTGATGTCGTTATAATTATTTATACTCACACCACATTCATAACCAGAAGCTACTTCTTTTACATCATCTTTAAAGCGTTTTAGAGCAGCTAAATCTCCAGTGTAAATAACAATTCCTTCTCTGATAAGACGAACTTTTGTATTTCGCTTAATCTTACCTTCTTTAACCATACAACCTGCAATGGTTCCCACTTTGGTTATTTTAAAGGTTTCACGTACTTCAAGAGTAGAAACAACCTGTTCTTTAATTTCAGGAGAAAGCATTCCTTCCATTGCTGATTTAAGCTCTTCTATTGCATCGTAGATGATAGAGTATTGTCTAATATCAATTTCTTCTTTTTCTGCAATCTTACGAGCTGCCATAGATGGACGAACCTGGAATCCAATTACAATTGCATTAGATGCTGCAGCTAGCATAATATCAGATTCTGATATTTGTCCAACAGCCTTATGAATCACATTAACTTGAATTTCGTCGGTAGATAATTTAATCAATGAGTCAGAAAGCGCTTCTATAGAACCATCCACGTCACCTTTAACAATAACATTAAGTTCCTGGAAGTTACCAATTGCAATACGACGACCAATTTCATCAAGTGTTATATGCTTTTTGGTTCTCATTCCTTGTTCACGTTGAAGTTGAGTACGTTTGTTTGTAATCTCTTTTGCTTCACGTTCATTTTCTAATACATTGAATTTCTCTCCAGCTTGAGGAGCACCGTTTAAACCAAGCATTAATACCGGATCGGAAGGCCCTGCTTGAGTAATTTTCTTGTTTCTTTCGTTAAACATCGCTTTCACGTGTCCCATATAACTACCCGAAACAATTATATCACCAATTTTTAAAGTCCCAGATTCCACAAGTACTGTAGTAAGATATCCTCTACCTTTATCAAGTGAAGACTCTATTACTGAACCTACTGCCTTTTTGTCTTTAATAGCTTTTAATTCAAGTAAATCTGCTTCAAGTAATACTTTTTCAAGAAGGTCATCAATATTTACTCCATTTTTAGCTGAAATTTCCTGACACTGATATTTACCACCCCAATCTTCAACCAGGTAGTTCATATTTGCAAGTTCTTCTTTGATTCTATCAGGATTGGCTCCTGGTTTATCAATTTTATTGATTGCAAATACAATTGGCACTCCTGCTGCTGAAGCATGGTTAATGGCCTCAATTGTTTGTGGCATGACATTATCGTCTGCTGCCACAATAATAATAGCAATATCTGTTACTTGAGCACCCCTTGCACGCATCGCAGTAAATGCTTCGTGACCCGGAGTATCAAGGAATGTTATTTTTCTACCTGAATCCAGTGTTACTGAATATGCACCAATGTGCTGTGTAATACCTCCGGCTTCACCCTGAATTACGTTTGCATTACGTATATGGTCAAGTAATGAAGTTTTACCGTGGTCAACGTGTCCCATTACTGTTACAATAGGAGAACGTTCCTCTAGCAATGATTCATCAATTTCTTCTTCATCATCAATTGCTGCAGCCACTTCTACACTAATAAATTCAACCTTGTGATCAAATTCTTCAGCAACTAAAGTAATGGTTTCAGCATCAAGACGTTGGTTTATAGAAACAAATAAACCAAGACTCATACATGATGCAATAATTTGGTTAACCTGAACATTCATCATGGTTGCTAATTCTGCAACTGTAACAAATTCTGCAACTTGAATAATGTTCTTTTCTTGATTAGCCTTTTCCATTTCAGCCATATGTTTTTGGCTGACAGCATCACGTTTATCTCTACGGTGACGAGAAGCTTTAGACTTACCTTTATTGGCAGTTAATCTTGCCAATGTGTCTTTAATTTGCTTTTGTACGTCTTCCTCGCTAATTTCTGCTTTTACAGGACGACGTGGTTGATTTTTTTGTCTGCGATTAGGTCTGTCTTGGTTGCGTTGGTTTTGGCTACGCTGACCTCCACCACCTTGTTGGCCACCACCTTGTTGGTTTTTTTGTCTTTGACCACCATGTTGGTTTCCTCCTTGTTGGTTTCCACCCTGTTGCGCAGACTTTTCATTTATATTAACACGCTCTTTATCCTTACGGATGCGTTTTCTTTTCTTCTTTTTGTTTTTATCAGCGTTACTCTCTGATTTTGTTGGTGTTTTAGGTAATTCTATTTTTCCAACAACAGTAGGTCCGGATAGCTTTTTTACCTGTGTGGGTTTAAATAAACTATCAGATTTTTCTTCCTTATTTTCCTGAGAAGCAGTATCTGTCTTCTCTTTTTTAGGTGAGTTAGCAGGAATGCTTGGCTTTTCTGCTTTTTTCTCAGGGCTTACCTTTTCTACTTTAGGCTTAGCCTCTTGTTTTGCTTTTGTTTTGTCTTCTGAAACCACCTCTTTATTATGAATTGCTTCTTTCTTTTCTTTTTTGTGTTGCTTCTTGGGTTTCTTTAAAGATTCGATATCAATTTTTCCAACAACCTTTGGCTCCTCAATATTCTTTTTGGCAGCTGGTTTTTGAGATTCCTCAGGAGTTTGTTTTTCTTCTTTAACCTCAATAGGCTTTTCTTTTTTAACCTCAACAGGTTTTTCCTCAGGCTTTTTAGCCTCAGGAACATCAGTAGCAGGTTTTTCTTCTTGACTTTTCTTTTTAGATATGTTATCTAAGTCAATTTTACCAAGAACCTTAGGTGCTTCTTTTTTCGGCACATCAACTTTCTCAACTTTGATATCCTCTTTTTTAGATTTTTCTTGTACAGGAGTACTGTCTAAATCTTTTCTGATATCCTCAATTGAAATTGTCTCTTTTTGCGGTTTTTGCTTACTAAGAGCTTCTGATTTTTTACGTACATTTAAGTCTGTACTGTACTCACTTTCAATGTGATTGTACATATCACTAGTTAGCTTTGTGTTGGGGTTTAACTCAACATCAAAGCCTTTTTTCTGTAAAAATTCAACGATAGTATGAATTCCTACATTAAACTCTCGTGCAACTTTACTTAATCTATTTGTTTTACCAACTGCCATATTGGGAATTAAAGTTTTTCTCTAATTAATGCTAAAATCTTAATGAGCGCAGACAAAAATAGTTGTTTTATTCAAATTCTGCACTTAATATTCTTATTACTTCTTCAATAGTTTCTTGTTCTAAATCAGTTCTTTTCACAAGATCCGCGACACTTAAGTCTAATACTGATTTAGCAGTATCACATCCAATGGATTTAATTTCATCTAAAATCCAGGCTTCTATTTCATCTGAGAATTCATCTAAGCTTACGTCTTCATCATCTTCCTCCATTTCACGGTATACATCTAATTCGTATCCGGTTAATTGGCTGGCTAGTTTAATATTTAAACCACCTTTACCAATTGCGAGGCTAACTTCTTCTGGACGTAAATATACCTGAGCTCTCTTATCTTCTTCAAATAATTTTATGTTATTTATTTTAGCTGGATTAAGAGCTCGTTGAATAAATAACTGAACATTGGTTGTATAATTAATTACATCAATATTTTCATTACGTAGTTCACGAACAATCCCATGAATACGACTACCTTTCATACCTACACAAGCACCCACTGGGTCAATACGTTCATCATATGACTCAACAGCTACTTTTGCTCTTTCTCCTGGCACTCGAACAATTTTTTTGATAGTGATTAAACCATCAAAAATTTCTGGTACCTCTAATTCAAATAATCTCTCAAGAAAAACAGGAGATGTACGAGAAACAATAATTAATGGATTATTGTTTCGTATCTCTACTTTTACAACTACTGCTCTAACATTATCACCTTTTCTAAAGAAGTCCGATGGAATTTGTTCTAGTTTAGGAAGTATCAATTCATTACCTTCGTCATCTTGAATCAAGATTTCTCTTTTCCAGATTTGATAAACTTCTCCGGTAATGATATCTCCAATACGATCTTTGTATTTATGATATATATTGTCTTTTTCTAATTCTAAAATCCTTGCCGAAAGATTTTGTCTTAAGCTTAAAATCGCTCTTCTTCCAAAGTCAATAAATTTAACTTCATCAGTAACTTCTTCGCCAACTTCGTAATCAGCATCAATATTTTTTGCGTCACTTAGTGAGATTTGTAGATTTTCATCTTCTAATTCATCGTCTTCTACAATTTCTCTATTCCTCCATATTTCAAAGTCTCCTTTGTCTGTGTTGATTATAACATCAAAGTTTTCATCAGTTCCAAAGCGTTTGATTAAAACACTTCTAAAAGAATCTTCAAGCACTCTGATCATTGTTGCACGATCAATGCTTTTAAGTTCTTTAAACTCTGAAAAGGTATCAATTAAATTAATGTTTTCCATGACTTCTTATTTGCCAGCTTGTTTAAAACGAAATAATCACTTTAACGGATTTTACTTCGTCGAACATATAGTTGTGACTAAAAATTTTTAATTCTTTTTTCTTTTTTCCTTCAACCTTAACCTTTTTTTCTTCTTCAATGGTAAAGCCATTTTCAGATACCTCGGTTAATTTTCCTTTTAATGGAGTTGCATTTAAAGGAATAACTTCAACATTACGGCCTATGTTTTTTTGATATTGCTCATGTACTTTTAACGCTTGTCCTAACCCGGGTGTTGAGACTTCCAATTCAAAATCTTCAACTTCGCGATCGAGTGAACCTTCAATTAATCTGCTAATTTGTATGCAATAATCAATGTTTATACCGTCTATACTATCCACTAATACTGTAATTTTATTTCCTGTTGAAACTTTTAAATCAACAAGAAAGCAATTATCTTCCTCAAGTTTTTCCTGTATTAATGTATTAATCTGTTCCTTCGTAATCATAGTCTAATGGTAATAAAATAGGGGACTACCGCCCCCTACCTTTAAGACATTTAATTAAAATCCGGTGCAAAGATAATTAATATGACATTAAAATCCAAGCAAGAACGTAAATGTAGAATAGTATTGTTTGTATTCATTATGTTTTACAAATTACTTTATTAGTCTTTTTGTTCAATTTGCCCTGAATTTATGGACGGGGAGTGAAATCAATTGTTATATTGCGGGTTAAAAAAAAGAATATAAAGTGAGTAATCAATGTGAATTTAATAAATTGAAAATTATCAATGATCCGGTTCATGGATTTGTGAAGATACCATTTGCTATCATATACGACCTTCTTCAACATAGATATTTTCAGCGGTTAAGAGGAATAAAGCAATTGGGCTTAACTTCTCTTGTTTATCCAGGAGCTATGCATAATCGTTTTCAACATGCAGTAGGGGCCATGCACTTAATGAGTTCTGCAGTTTCTGTACTTAAAACAAAAGGCATAGACATTACAGAGGACGAATCAATAGCCGTACATATTGCCATTTTACTTCACGATATTGGACATGGACCTTTCTCTCATGCTCTGGAGTATTCTGTTGTTGAAGGAGTATCTCACGAAGATGTATCTTTAGCATTTATGAAATCGCTGAACAAAGAATTTAATGGGGCATTAAATATGGCTCTTGATGTATTTCAAGATAAGTATCATAAAAAGTTTTTGCATCAGTTGGTTAGTAGTCAGCTTGATATGGATCGGTTGGATTATTTGAAAAGAGATAGTTTTTTTTCAGGTGTAACAGAGGGAGTTATAGGTTCAGATCGTATTATTAAAATGCTACATGTTTATAATGACCAATTAGTAGTTGAATCTAAAGGGATTTATTCCATTGAAAAATTTCTTATTGCTCGTAGACTAATGTATTGGCAAGTTTATTTGCATAAAACCGCCTTGGTTGCAGAAAAAATGTTGATGAAAATATTACAACGTGCCAGATCTTTGTGTGCAAAGGGTATTGAGATACAGGCTCCAAAGCAACTTTATTTTTTTTTACAAAACTCAATTTCAATAGATGAGTTTATGGATAATGAACAGGTAATAGAGAATTTTGCATTTCTTGATGATGGAGATATAATGAGTGCAATTAAATCGTGGGTATACCATGATGATTATATACTTTCTACTTTGTCGAAGGCGCTTTGTGAAAGAAACCTATTACATATTGAGTTGCAAAAGGAAAGCTTTGATAAGAATAATATAAAGAAAATTAAAAATAAAGTCAAAGAGCTATATAATTTAGAAAGTAATGATGAGCTTTCTTATTTTGTGTATACGGATGTAATTGAAAATCACGCATATAGTATAACTGATGAAAAGATTAATATTTTATATTCAGGTGGTGAAATAAGAGATGTGTCAAAAGCATCGGATATTCTAAATCTCTCTGTTCTAGGTAAAAATGTAAAAAAGAATGTGCTTTGTTATCCTAAATCAATGAGGAAGTGGGTGAGTGAAATAAGTTAGGTTTTCATATGGAGGATAATATTATTAGATTTGCAGCAAATTTTTTAAAATGGAATTTTCAGCTAGGCAAATTGCAGAATTAATCGATGGGGTTATTGTTGGGGACCCGGATGTTACTATTAGTAACGTATCTAAAATAGAGGAGGGGAAACCCGGAACCATATCGTTTTTATCCAATCCAAAATATACAAAATATATCTACGAAACCAATGCCAGTATAGTATTGGTCAATAAATCATTTGAACCAGAAAAGGAAATATCATCAACCCTAATTAAGGTTGATGATGCTTATGTAGCAGTTGCAAAATTGATGCAAATGTATGCAGAGTCTATGCCTAGGAAAAGTGGTGTTGAGCACCCCTCTTTTATTTCAGAATCAGCGTCCGTTGGTGAATTCCCTTATGTAGGAGCTTTTGCATATTTAGGAGATAATGTAACTATTGGCAATAATGTTAGTATATACCCTAATGCATATTTAGGAGATAATGTAACTGTTGGAGATAATACAATTATATATGCTGGAGTAAAAATTTACCAAGGATGTAAAATTGGTTCTAATTGTGTTCTTCATGCAGGGAGTGTTGTTGGATCTGATGGATTTGGATTTGCTCCGGGAGAAAATGGTGAATACACAAAAATTCCTCAGTTAGGCAATGTTATCCTTGAGGATAATGTGGAAATAGGAGCAAATACAACAATTGATAGATCTACAATGGGTTCTACAATAATTCATAAAGGAGTTAAGTTAGATAATTTAGTTCAGATCGCTCATAATGTTGAAGTAGGTGATAATACAGTTATTGCTGCTATAACAGGTATTGCTGGTTCATCAAAAGTTGGAAAGAATTGTATGTTTGGAGGACATGCAGGAGTGGCAGGACATTTGAATGTTGCGGATGGTGTAAAACTTGGTGCATTTACGGGAGTAAGTAAAAGTATTGCTCAGAAAGATATTTTCATGCGTGGAATTCCTGCACAGGATGCCAGATTATATGGTAGGTCGTTTGTTAATTTTAAGCAATTACCAGACTTAGCTGCGCAGGTTAAGGAGTTAAAAGAAGAAATAAAAAAATTAAAAGGAGAATAAAAGCTTTTCTGGTAATATTAAGAAAAGTGCATATATCTTTATTATGATTGAAAATCAAAATACTTTAGCAAGTTCTGTAACACTTAAAGGAAAAGGGTTACATACGGGTGCAGTTGTAAATTTAGTGCTAAATCCAGCTGCTGTAAATTATGGGTTTAAATTTAAGCGGGTGGACCTTGAAGGGCAGCCTATTATAGATGCGGTAGCTGAAAATGTGGCGTTTACAGAAAGAGGTACCGTTCTTCAGAAAAACGAAGCCTCTATAAGTACTATTGAGCATTGTTTAGCAGCCCTAAGAGGAATGGGAGTTGATAATTGCTTAATGGAAATAGATGGCCCTGAGGTTCCTATATTAGATGGGAGTGCAAAATATTTTGTTGAAGCTATTCAGAGCGTTGGTGTACAAGAGCAAGATGAAGAGCGTAAATATTTTGTTGTTAAAGAAAAAATGGTCTATGAGGATAAAGAGAATGGAGTTAAGCTAATTGCTTTGCCAGATGACTCTTTTAGTATAGATACACATATTTCATTTAATAACTCAATGTTTTTGGGAAGCCAATTCGCTACGCTGGATTCATTGGAAGAATTTGAAAAAGAAATTAGTGCGTGTCGTACTTTTGTATTCCTTCATGAGGTGGAAATGTTAATGAAACACAATCTCATTAAAGGGGGTGACCTAGATAATGCTATTATAATTATAGATAAAGAGGTTTCGCAAGATGAGTTGGATAGGTTAGCTGATTTATTTAACCAGCCACGTGTTGAAGTGAAGCCAATTGGTATATTGAATAACCTTGAGCTGGTACATCAAAATGAGCCTGCTCGACATAAACTATTAGATGTAGTTGGAGATTTGTGTTTAGCTGGATTACCAATTAAGGGAAAGATAATTGCTACACGTCCCGGACATCAGGCAAATGTTGAGTTTGCAAAAGTGCTTCGTTGTGAAATTAAAAAATGTGCAAATAAACCGGTTGTACCACCTTATGATCCAACAGAACAACCTGTTTTTGATATAAATCAAATAAAAGGATTGTTGCCTCATAGATATCCGTTTTTATTGGTAGATAAGATTATTGATCTTCAAGAAAATTATGTAGTTGGAATAAAGAATATAACACATAATGAGAATTTTTTCCAAGGACATTTTCCTACAGAACCTGTTATGCCAGGAGTTTTATTAGTAGAAGCGATGGCTCAGTGTGGTGGTATTTTTGTCTTAAACCAAGTAGAAGATCCAGAACTTTATTCTACATATTTTATGAAGATGGATAATATTAAGTTTCGTAGAAAAGTAGTTCCTGGTGATACCGTAATTTTTAAATTAGATTTATTAACACCTATACGTAGAGGTGTGGCTAATATGAAAGGAACTGCCTTTGTAGGAGATACGGTTGTTGCAGAGGGTGAGTTTATGGCTAGTGTAACTAAAAATAAAGCGTAAATTTTCTATTTAACTGTTTTAATGTAATGTTCATGTGTGTTTATTTACACTTGAAACTGATAATTAACATTTTATTTTTTTTATTAAGATAGTTAGACTATTTTCGCACCGGAAAATTTTGAAGGTATATACTCTTTAAGTTAGAGATTAGTAAATAATATAAATACCTGATAAAGTAATTTTTTTGATTTGGAAGAGGTACAAACAATTCAAATAGAACCTGTAGAAACAGGAGAAACAAAAGAAGAAAATATGAAACAACCTTTGGCATATATTCATCCAGAAGCAAAAATAGCTCCGAATGTAGTTATTGAGCCATTTGTTACTATTGATAAAAATGTAGTGATTGAGGAGGGAACCCGAATTGGATCAAATGTAACAATTTTGGAAGGAGCCAGGATTGGTAAAAACTGTAATATTTTCCCCGGAGCTGTTATCGCAGGTATTCCACAGGATTTAAAATTTGCAGGAGAGGATACCGTTGCAATAATTGGTGACAATACTACAATTAGAGAGTGTGTAACTGTTAATAGGGGTACTTCTTCAAGAGGAAAGACCGTTGTGGGTAAAAATTGCTTATTGATGGCATATACTCATATTGCTCATGATACTATTGTCGGAGATAATGTAATCATAGCTAATGCTACACAAGTAGCTGGTGAGGTAAGAATTGATGATTTTGCTATTATAGGTGGAACATCAGCGATTCATCAGTTTGTTCATGTAGGCTCTCATGTAATGATTCAGGGAGGTTCGTTAATTAGTAAAGATGTTCCTCCATATGTGAAAGTTGGTAATGCTAAAATGTCATACGGAGGAATTAACTCTATAGGTTTGCGAAGAAGAAGTTTTACTAATGATCAGATTACTGGTATTCAGAATATATATAGAGTGCTGTATCAAAGTGGTTTGAATAATTCTGATGCAGTTGAAAAAATTGAAGCAGAATTGCCAGCGTCAAAAGAAAGAGACGAGATTATCTTGTTTGTAAAGAATTCACAAAGAGGAATTATTAAAGGATATACTTCAACTAGTGAAAGGTAATTATTAACAGAACTTTTAGATATTATAGCCGGATTGTTTAAAAACTTTCCGGCTTTTTTTATGGATTTTTTTAGTGTGTGCATCCTTTTAATATAATACTAATTAAAAATTGAGATGCTATGAAAAGGAAATTGTTAATATTATTGATTGCAATAATTTGCATTGTAGATGTGCGAAATATTTTTGCCAGTAAAGAGATAACAGGTAAAGTGTTTGATAAAAACAAACAAGTTTTACCTGGAGTAACGGTTGTTGAAAAAGGCACAAATAATGTAACTATTACAGGTGTAAATGGGCAGTATATACTCAAAGTTTCTGATAGTGCCACCTATTTGGTTTTTTCATTTGTTGGAATGAAGACAAAGGTAGTTAGAATTAAAACACAGTCTAATATAGATGTGTTTTTGGAGTTGGATATATCAAGGATTGATGATGTTGTGATGGTAGAGGATGACTTGGAATTGGAAGAATGCGTAGTGATAGGTTATGGAACTCAAAAAAGATCTATAGTCACAGGAGCTGTTAATAGCGTTGCCTTACCAGGGAAAAATCCTCAATTTAATTATAGTTCATCTCCTCTAATGCAGGAAGACTATGCAAGTATTAATGAAAATGTATTTTTAAATCCTAAAAATGACCCATTATCAACTTTTTCTGTAGATGTAGATAGGGCTTCTTATGCCAATATTAGACGTTTTTTAAATAATGGTACTCTACCTCCAAAAGATGCTGTACGTATAGAAGAAATGATTAATTATTTTAACTATGATTATGAAGGACCTTCAAGTCATCATCCATTTACAGTTTATCATGAAGTGGCAGTATGTCCATGGAATAAAAAGCATTATCTTATGAAAGTAGCATTAAAGGGAAAGAAGATTAAAAAACAAAATCTACCTCCTTCAAACCTTGTTTTTCTACTTGATGTGTCTGGTTCGATGAATTCCTCAAATAAATTACCTTTATTAAAATCAGCGTTAAAATTGTTAGTAAATGAGCTGAGAAGTGAAGATAAGGTCTCTATTGTGGTGTATGCCGGTGCTGCTGGTGTAGTATTAGAGCCTACTTCCGGGAATAATAAAATAAAAATTATTGAAGCACTTGATCGTCTTTCGGCAGGAGGTTCAACTGCAGGAGGTGCTGGTCTTAAACTAGCGTATAAATTAGCCAAGCAAAACTTTATTAAAAAAGGGAATAATAGGATAATTCTTGCAAGTGATGGTGATTTTAATGTAGGTTTAAGTAGTAATCAGGAAATGGAGAGATTAATAGAGTCGGAACGTGATAATGGAGTTTATTTAACCGTTGCTGGTTTTGGAATGGGAAATTATAAAGACTCCAAAATGGAAATATTAGCAGATAAGGGTAATGGGAATTATTTTTATATTGATAATTTTTTAGAAGCAAAAAAGGCAATGATTGAAGAGTTTGGAGGTACCCTTTATACTATTGCTAAAGATGTAAAATTTCAGTTGGAATTTAATCCGCAGCATGTTGCTGGATATCGGTTGATTGGTTATGAAAACAGATTGTTAAAAAAGGAGGATTTTAATAACGATAAAATTGATGCCGGAGAAATAGGTTCTGGACATACTGTAACTGCATTGTATGAGATAATTCCCAACGGGGCTGATGATGTTGAAATGTATTTGTTTGGAACAGATCCATTAAAATATCAAAAAGAGACAAGAGAGAAATTATCATTAAAGTCAAAAGATTTTTCAGATGAATTACTCACAATTAAGCTTAGGTATAAATTACCAGATGAAATGAAAAGTAATTTAATGGTACTCCCGGTGAAAAATGTATTGTGTAATGATGAAGATTTAAGTAGAAGTTTTTTGTTTGCAGCTAGTGTTGCAGCTTGGGGGATGAAATTAAGGGGTGAGGATTATGTTAAGGATGTTGGCTATGAAGAAATCACGAGTTGGGCAAAAAAATCTAAAATGATAGATGAGCAAGGCTATTGTTCAGAAATGATAAGATTGATTGAATCTACAAATATTCTTTCAAAAGATATTGTTCTGTATAAAGGCGAATAAGTGATCATATCAAGTATCGATTAATCGGATAAAACAAGTTTTTATAGAGAAGAAATAATAGTATTTATTGAAAATACATTGTTGACATGATGTGGATAGATATGTTTGCAATATTGCTAAGAACAAAATAGTGTGATAATTATGGTTTTATAAAGCGCTGTAATTTAGACTCTAAATTTTTGTCACATGTTTGTCACGGGTAAAATTCTTTATTTTATATACAAGTTGTTTACTTTGTTTTACCAATTAAGTAAAGAAAGTTTTATTCTTTTAGAAAAGGCTTTCAATCTCAAGCCTATGATAAACTGTGAGTCCCATTCCCATTCTTAAAGATCTAATTCTATAATTAGTATGAACCTGTCTTATTTTGAGACAGGTTTTTTTATGACTACTTTGCAACCTTTAATAATTCCATTTGTCCTTGCTTTTAAATAATATAAAACAGTATGATGCAAAAAGTAATTGTGTTTACCATAATAATATTTCTATTTGTGGTTAATTGTGTTTCTGCCGAAAGTGAAGTTTTAAATGATAAGGTAGTATTAAGTGGATATATAAAGGATCGTAGTAATGGAGAATTGTTAATCGGAGCCAATATTTTTTTTAAAGAACTTAAAACAGGGACGATTTCTAATTTTTATGGTTTTTATTCCTTTAGTGTGGAGCCCGGGATTTATAATATAGACTTTGTTTATATGGGATATAAAACCCAATCTAAAAGGTTAGAAATTAAACAAAATATGAACCTTGATATTGAGTTGATTCCAGAAACTGAAAATATTGAAGAGGTCGTAGTAAGAAGTCAAAAATTAGATGCAAATGTTCGTGACCCTCAGATGAGTGTTCAGAAATTGCAAAGTAAAGATGTAAAGGCTGTTCCTGCATTAATGGGAGAAGTAGATGTAATTAAAGTATTGCAATTAATGCCCGGGGTTCAGGCAACAAGTGAGGGAGCTAGTGGTTTTAGTGTTAGGGGTGGAAATCCTGATCAAAATTTGGTGTTGTTGGACGAAGCCATCGTATATAATGCTGGACATATGTTAGGGTTCTTTTCTGTTTTTAATAATGATGCAATTAAAGATGTAAAACTCTTTAAGGGTGATATACCAGCCTCTTCAGGGGGTAGATTATCATCTTTAGTTGATGTTCGGATGAATGATGGAAATAATAAAAAAATTGAAGGAAAAGGAGGGATTGGTTTAATATCATCAAGGTTAACTCTTGAGGGTCCAATTATCAAAGATAAAACATCATTTATAGTGAGTGGGCGAAGAACGTATGCAGATTTATTTCTACCGTTAGCAACGGATGAGGCTGCAAAAGATAGTAAACTCTATTTTTATGATTTGAATGCTAAAATTAAGCATGTTATTAATAACAATAATCGCTTGTATTTTAGTACTTACTTTGGACGTGATGTGTTTATTGATGTAAACTCCAAGATGGATTTTGGAAATCAGACTTTTACATTAAGGTGGAATCATGTTTATAATCCAAAACTCTTTTCAAATATAACATTTGTTAGTAGTAAATATGATTACAAGCTAGGTACAAGCGAAGAGGCTTCTGAGTTTACATGGAAAAGCAGACTTCAAGATTATAGTATTAAGTTGGATTATAATTATTATTTAAATCCTAATAATACCATTTCTTTTGGAATACAAAGTATTAGTCATCAAATTAATCCGGGTACAGCTCAGGGTGAAGGAGAAGATTCAATGTTTAGTAAAGTTGAAGTTCCTGATGCAAATGGTTTAGAACATGGGGTTTATGTGGCTAATAGTCAAAAAATAGGATCAAGGCTTAATATTAAGTATGGACTTAGATTATCTGGATTACAGAATATTGGAGAGGGAACAGTATATGAATTTGATGAGAATTTTGAAGTAGTCAATGAATTAAATTATAAAAGTGGTGATATATTTAATTCATATTGGGGTTTAGAGCCTCGAATTGGAATGTCATATATATTAAATAGTACAACATCAGTTAAATCAAGTTATTCTAAAACCCAACAGTATATTCATCTGGCCTCAAACTCAACATCAACAACCCCTCTTGATGTTTGGTTTATGTCTTCACCTAATATTAAACCTCAAATATGCGATCAATTTTCAGCAGGATTATTTCGCAACTTTTCTAATAATACAATAGAGACTTCGGTAGAAGTTTTTTATAAGGATATGAAAAATACTATTGATTTTAAAGATCATCCTGATTTGTTACTGAATGATAAAATGGAGGGGGAGATAAGGACTGGAAAATCATGGGCATATGGGGCCGAATTTTTATTGAAATTTAATCTAGAGAAATTTAGTGGATGGATCGGTTATACATGGAGTGAATCATGGAGGGAAATTCCAGAGGTTAATAATGGGAAAAAATATTTATCCCCCTATAGTCATGATCATGATATATCTTTGGTGGTTAACCATAAAGTTAGTAAACGATGCCAATTGGGGATGAATTGGGTTTATTTTAGTGGAGCACCTTTTACTGCTCCAAATGGAAGAATGTTTGTAGGGGGAGATATAATTCCTCTGTATTCAGATAGAAATGAGGAAAGAATGCCGGATTATCATAGAATGGATGTTTCATTTACAATTAAAAATAAAAAGAAGGAAGGTAGAAAATGGGAAGGGGAGTGGAACTTTTCAGTGTATAATATTTATGGAAGGAAAAATGCCTGGTCTATATTTTTTGAACAGGATGATGATAATCCTTATAAAGCTACAGCACAAAAAACATATTTATTTCAGTTTGTTCCTTCTGTTACTTACAATTTTAAATTTTAAGTTATGTCATTTAATAGTAAATATATAGTTCTAATAATAATCGTAATGTGTTTTATTTCTTGTACTGAAGAAATAGATATGGATCTTTCATCTTCAGAGCCTCATTTGGTTGTTGATGGTGTTTTTACAGATCAAGCTATAGATCATGTAGTTAAACTTAGTATCTCTTCGGATTATTTTAGTAATGTAGAAAGTCCTGCGGTTAGTGATGCTGTGATTTTTTTATCAGATGATTTTAAGGAGGTTCAATTGCATGAAGATGAAAATACACCAGGTACTTATATAATTCCTAAAACATTTAAAGGAGTCTATAATCAAGAATATACACTAACTATTTCAGGAGTTGATATTGATGATGATGGTGTAGAAGAAAATTATACTGCAACAAATGTCTTGTATGAACCAGCAAAGGTTTTAGATGTTGGAATGACGTGGGATACCGGGCATGGAGAAAAAAGGTGGACCATACAATTGTACTCAGAAGATAATCCGGATACGGAAGATTTTTATGCTTTTGCTGTATATATAAATGGAGATTTAGTTAGTGATCAGATATCAGAGCTTGAATATGCCTGGGATCGTTATTTTAATGGTAATGATGTGTCTGGTGTAACGGTTCAGGCTCTTGTAGAAGAAGATTCCAGTGGTGAAAAATCAGATTATACATTACAAAAAGGCGATTGGATAAAATTAGAAATGCAAACGATCAATGAAGATTATTATTTTTTTATTGATGCAGTACATGAAGAAACAGGAATTCAAGTTCCTTTGTTTAGTGGTCCATCGGCAGACGTGCCTAGTAATATAAGTAACGGTGCAAAAGGTTTTTTTAGAGTTTATTCTGTATCTGCCGATTCAATTCAGGTGACTCAAGAAATATTGGATTTACGTGATAGTTAATTGAACTTGAGTAATGGTCTATCTTCTGAGGGCTGTAAAAAAGTTCTGCATATTTTTCTCGTCTTTCTTACTTAGTGCCGAGATGTAAATCGGAGGATATTTAGCCATTTGATTAGCTGATTTTTGAAATAAAAATAATTTTCTTTTATAGAGTTTACTGCCGGAGGTTTCGTATTTAACAAATGCCTTAACTGGGATTTTATACATTTTAAAAGATCTGTTAAATGGAAATGAATTATAAAACTTAATTTCAAGATGATCATCAATATTATCAAGTTCGATATAATAAAAACCCCCGGTCATAAAATAGTAAAAAATTAAAGCGGTTGCTATTCCGCTTCCCCATTGTATTTCAGTTGTCATCATAACAGAAATAACTTGACTACATATAAAAGATGCTAAAAATAATAGCGCAATTAGTGTTAAGGTAAGTTGTATGCCGCCTGCAGTTTTTCGATTATTCATTTTACTATTGGTTTATGACATTAATCTGTAAAAATGCATAAAATTTACATATTTTCTTTCATTATGAAGGTGAAAATAGCGCGATGAGAATGGGCTTTTAAGGTAAAATGTAGATCTTGTTATTCTATAATTGAAAGAATCCGTTATTATTTTAATAACTATTTAGTGTTTCTAAGGCCTTTTTTATTTATTTTTGGCGCATAATTTTTCTGTGTTGAGAAGATCTAAATATAAAATTTAATGCAAGTTATAGAAGAGAGTGAATCACGGGTTTATGGAGCTGAAAATATACAACAAGACCTATCCGAATTAATCAAGCGATATAATAATGGAAAAGTATTTTTACTTGTAGACTCTGGTTCTTATAAATATTGTTATCCCAAAATAAAGGGGATGGCTGAGTTTGATGAAAACAACATCATAATTATAGAACAAGGAGATCAAAATAAAAATTTAGAAGCCATATCTAAGGTTTGGGAATTTTTAAGCACTCATGGAGCAGATAGAAAGTCAACTTTAATCAATCTTGCCGGAGGTATGCCTTGTGATTTGGGTGGATTTGCAGCTGCAACTTTTAAGAGAGGTATTAATTTTATAAATATACCTACTACATTATTGAGCCAGGTAGATGCAAGTGTTGGAGGTAAAACAGGAATCAATTTTCATGGATTTAAAAATGAAATAGGTGTTTTTAAACACGCGTCTGCCGTTTTGGTAGATACTGGTTTTGTTGAAACTCAGGATCAGGAAAATAGATGTTCTGGTTTTGCCGAAATGATCAAACATGCCTTGATTTATTCTGAAACAGATTGGGAGGTTATTAAGAATTTTGATATTAAAAATGCCAACCTTGAGCAGCTTAATCAGTTAGTTGTGAATTCAATTCATATTAAAGAACACTTTGTTAAAGCAGATCCTACAGAAAAAAATGTTCGTAAATCATTAAATTTTGGACATACAATTGGACATGCTTTTGAAAGTTTTGCAATGAAAAAAGGTCGTCCGGTATTGCATGGTTATGCAGTTGCTTTTGGTATGGTGGCTGAACTTTATTTGGGAAATAAAATTTGTGGTTTTCCTATGGATAAGATCGAGGAAATTAGTCAGTTAGTTCAATCTATTTATGGGACATTTGAGTTTAGTGAGGAGGATTTTGATGATTTGTTTTACTTAATGACACATGATAAGAAGAATGAGCAAAATAAAATTAATTTCACTTTGTTAAAGGATATAGGTGAGATTGAAATTAATCACACTTGTACTAAAGAGTTAATATATGAGGCTTTAAAATTTTATAAGGAGCTATAAGCTTTGTTTTTAGCCATTGTAATAAAGTAGATAATAGAAATAAAATGCAATATAAAGTTTCAGCACCTAAAGAAGTTAGTCCGTACACGGTAAATTTACCCACTTCAAAAAGTATTAGTAACAGGGCGTTAATATTAAATGCCCTTGCATATAGTGCAAAGCCAATAAAAAACTTATCAGATAGTGATGATACTCAGTTATTAATTAAGGCACTGCAATCTGATTGTAGTAAATTTGATGTGGGTGCTGCTGGTACAACAATGCGATTTTTAACTGCATTTCTTTCAAAGATTGTTGGTGAGTGGACTATTACTGGATCTGAAAGAATGAAACAGCGACCAATAAAAATTTTAGTGGAAGCGTTAAATAAATTAGGAGCAAAAATAGAATATATTGAAAAAGAGGGATATCCTCCTTTGAAAATATTTGGAAGTTCTATGGAGGGTGGAGATCTGGAATTGGCCGGGGATGTAAGTAGTCAATATATTTCTGCACTCATAATGATAGGGCCAACAATGAAAAAAGGTCTTCGTCTTACCCTTACTGGTGAAATTATCTCTCGTCCGTATATTTTACTTACATTAAAAATGATGGAGACTTTTGGTGTTAAAAGTCATTGGAAAGATAATGTAATTACTGTTCCTGAAGGTCAATATAAACCAACTGACTTTACTGTTGAAGCAGATTGGAGTGCTGCCTCCTATTGGTTTCAAATAGCAGCTTTGAATAAAAATAGTGAGTTCGTCTTGAAAGGCGTTAAAAGATATAGTGAGCAAGGTGACTCAAAAGTGGCTGAGTTATTTACTCAATTAGGTGTGGATTATAAGTTTTCAAAGAATGGATTGATATTGAAAAATACTGGAAATCTTGCAAAGCAGTTTAATTATAATTTTATTGAACAGCCTGATTTAGCTCAAACCTTTGCTGTAACATGTTGTTGTTTAGGTATACCATTTAAATTTACAGGCCTTCAGACTTTAAAAATTAAAGAAACTGATAGGATTAATGCATTGATTGATGAACTAAAAAAGCTTGGTTTTGTATTGCAGTCTAATGATGTAGATAATTTAATTTGGGAAGGAGATTTTTGTGATAAAGCAGAAACTCCATGTATAGCAACTTATAAGGACCATCGTATGGCTATGGCTTTTGCTCCTGCAGCATCAAGCGTTGGTGTTGTTAATGTTGATGATCCGGCTGTTGTATCAAAATCATATCCAAAATATTGGGATCATATTAAAGAATTTGGCTATTCTGTTAAGGAATAGAATAAAATAAAATTTTTCTTAATAAGAAGGTGAATGACATTGTTATTCACCTTTTTTGTTGGAAGTGTATTAAAACTCAAATATTACTAACCTAGATCCGTTTGTAGATTTGTTGTTTATTACTGCAGGTTGCCATAATCCTAATCTTTTAATTTCCATTGTCAAATCATTTGCAAAGTTGTCATCTACTGGTGTAATGATTTTAATGTTTGAAATTTCACCTGAATCAGTAATGAAAATATTAACATGGATTTTATTTTTTAATGAATTTTCAGGTAAAGTAAGATTGTGCTCAACTTTTCGTTTGAATTTTTTATATCCAATTAATGGGTAAGGAATTAAATTGTTTTTTAATGTTAATCCTTTCGAAGTTGAATTTCTATTAGCTGATTTTTTTGTACCATATCCTATTGTAACAACTTCATCCATGGCCATAATATCGTTTTCTAAAGTAATTTCTCCAATTGAATCATTTTTAACAATGAGTGATTTTTGTTTGTAACCAATAAAATCAATGGTTAGCATACTTTCAGTTTTTGATGTTTTTAAGGTGAAGTTCCCTTTTGTATCTGTTATCGTGCCATTGGGTTGTCCTGCTTCAATAATTGTTGCACCTGGAATTGGGCTTCCATTCTGATCAATAACTTTACCTTTGTACTGAATGAAGGAATCTTTAGATAAAGATTGTTCAATAATTTTATTTGTAGCCAAAGAGCTATTGCTTAATTTTATTTTATCTCCCTCTAGTTTTCCTGTAATAATATTTTTCTCATTTTGAGTAATATAATCTAACTCCAACTCTTCATCTGTTATAAAATCGGTATCTGAAATTTCAATATCATCTTCTACTATCAATATTTGTTTTGCTGAAGATCGTTCTATTTTAGAAATAGGTTGCTTTTCTTGTTTTTCAAAAGTTTTTGGTGACTTATTATCGATTGGCTCAAATTCTTCTGGGTTATTTGTGATTTCATTATCTTGCTTTTGTAGCCATTGAACTTCTTGCGATAATGAGGGGGGGGTAGAATCTAATTTAGAAACCGGTATGTTTTGTTGTTTGCTCAGTAGCGTCTTTTGTGTTTTATTATTTGATATAAATAATAACGATGAAATTCCAGTAATAAAGATAGTTATGGCTGCAATTTTAATCCATATAGGAATTTTGTTTTTTCTTTTATTGTTTGTAAAATGATTTCCCAGGTTACTCAAAGTATCAAAGATCTCCGTTGTATCACCTTTTTCATAGCCTTCAACAGCATCCATTAAAAAAGGATCAGCTTCCATTTCTCTTTCAAAAGCATATCTCTCCTTGTCTGATAATTCATTATTCAGATATTTAAGAATTTGTGATATGTTTTTTTTATTAAATGGCATTGTTCTTTTTTAAACAGAGTTTTAGATTTCTTTTTGCGTTTTGAATATAACTTTTAACTTTTTTAATATCAATTTCCATTTTAACAGAAATTTGTTGATAGGTCATTTCTTTAAAATAAAAGAGTTCAATACTTTCTTTTTGTTGAAATTTTAATTTACTAATGCATTGTTTTAAAGTCTCTTCATTTCTTTTGTGTTGTTCCTCATCAATAGGATGTATTTCAGCCTGTGATTCCATAAAATTATTACTAAAACTTTGATCCTCGTCTATGGATATCGTTTTGTGTTTTTGTTTACGAAGTTCCATTAAGCAATAGTTCTTGCTGACAACGTAAAGCCATGGTCTGAAGTTTTCAATTTTGGTTTCTTTTAATGAAATGGATATTTTTTCAAATATTACAATAACAGCATCTTGAGCTTCGCTGTTGTTTTTCAAGTATTTTAAACATACTCCAAAAACAAGATCCATGTATCTGCTATATAATTCACCTAGAATATCAAGGTTAAACGATTCCTGATATTGATGGACTAAATCTTTATCGGAGTTCCTTTTTATATTTGATGAATATAGTCTCATTTAAATTTAAAATGTTGCTAAATGTATAAAGAATATTGAGGTTTTTAAAATCTAATGTTTAAGAGGAATAAAAGTTTGTGGTAAATAAATATTGACAAGTATTGCTAAAAAAATATAAAAAGATGTCAATGACCCCTCAAAATTGATGTAATAAACATGATAAATGTTATTTTTACAGCTTAAACAATGAAAATACCACCTATTTTGTTGTTTTGTGTTATAAGAAAGTAATTTTGCCCAAATTATTTTAAGCATTTAAGATGTTGATGACTTAAATGCAAAGTTCTCTACACCCAACTGTATGGCAAATACAGATTATTGGATAAAAAATATAATGGAGAAATAAAGAGTTGTATCTTTTTATCTGATATATCAAACAATAGGTGAATAAAAAAATGTTGCTTATTTAGAATGGCTTAATTTTATTTAATCTAAATAGTTTGCTAATTTTGCGCATTCAAAGCATGTAATTCAGGTTGTCTTAAAAAATTATATAAACACTATTTAATTCTGATTGTTTTAAGATAATTGATAACAAAGTAATTATGGCAGAAGATCAAGATAAAATATTAGAAGATATTACCGGAAGTGACTATAAATATGGTTTTTCTACGGATATAGAAACTGAGGTAATTCCCAAAGGGTTAAGTGAGGATGTGGTTCGTTTAATATCAAAAAAGAAGAATGAACCCGAATGGATGTTGGAGAATAGGCTTAAAGCTTATAACCATTGGCTTAAAATGGACCAGCCAGAATGGGCTAAATTAAGTATTCCTAAAATAGACTTTCAGGATATTATATATTATGCTGCACCTAAGAGTAAACCTCAGCTTGAAAGTATGGATGATGTTGATCCGGAATTAAAAGCAACATTTGATAAACTAGGAATTCCATTAGAAGAACAGAAAGTATTGTCTGGAGTAGCTGTTGATGCAGTGATGGATAGTGTATCTGTTAAAACAACTTTTAAGGAAACGCTTGCAGAGAAAGGAATAATTTTCTGTAGTTTTAGTGAAGCTGTGCAGGAATATCCTGATTTAGTTAAAAAATATATGGGATCGGTAGTTCCTTATACTGATAATTATTTTGCTGCATTAAATAATGCAGTATTTAGTGATGGATCCTTTGTTTATATACCCAAAGGTGTTCGTTGTCCTATAGAACTTTCCACATATTTTAGAATTAATGCTGTTAATACCGGTCAATTCGAACGTACATTAATTGTAGCTGATGATGATAGTTATGTAAGTTACCTTGAAGGATGTACAGCTCCTCAGCGAGATGAGAATCAGCTTCATGCTGCTATTGTAGAAATAGTTACTATGGATAGAGCAGAAGTGAAGTACTCTACAGTTCAAAACTGGTATCCTGGAGATAAAAATGGTAAAGGTGGAATTTATAATTTCGTTACTAAAAGAGCGCTTTGTAAAGGGGATTATTCTAAAGTAATGTGGACACAAGTTGAAACAGGTTCTGCTATTACATGGAAATATCCAAGTTGTGTATTAATGGGAAACCATACTGTTGGCGAGTTTTATTCTGTTGCAGTAACTAATAATTATCAACAAGCGGATACTGGTACTAAAATGATTCATATAGGTAAAAATACCCGAAGTTTAATTGTTTCAAAAGGTGTTTCTGCTGGAAAGAGTCAGAATAGTTACAGAGGATTGGTGAGAGTAAATAAAAAAGCAGAAAATGCACGTAATTTTTCTCAGTGTGATTCTTTGCTTATGGGAGATAAATGTGGAGCACATACATTTCCATACCTTGAAATTAATAATAACTCCGCTGTTGTAGAGCATGAAGCAACTACTTCAAAAATTGGAGAAGATCAAATATTTTATTGTAATACTCGTGGTCTTTCAACAGAAGATGCTATCGGTTTAATTGTAAATGGTTATGTAAAAGAAGTAATCAATCAATTACCAATGGAATTTGCTGTTGAAGCACAGAAATTATTACAAATTAGTTTAGAAGGTAGTGTTGGATAACAGACACAAGTAGCAAGTATCAAGTCGGAAGACAGATATTATCTTGCTTACGTATTTATTATATAAATAGTTAATAACTATCAACATCAGGATTCTAAAAAGTCTTAATACTTGTGTCTTGATACTTGATACAAAAATACAAAAGGATTATGCTTGAAATTAAAAATTTACATGCCAAAATAGATGATAAGGAAATTTTAAGAGGTATTAATTTAACTGTAAAGGCAGGTGAAGTTCATGCTATTATGGGGCCAAACGGTGCTGGTAAAAGTACATTGTCATCTGTGCTTGCCGGTAGTGAGGCTTTTGATGTTTCTGAAGGTTCAGCTACTTTATATGGCAAAAACCTTTTGGAGATGCCTGCTGAGGATAGAGCACGCGAAGGGTTATTTTATAGCTTTCAGTATCCAGTTGAAATACCAGGGGTAAGTATGGTTAATTTTATGCGTACGGCAGTTAATGAGCATCGTAAGTATAAAAATGAAAAACCATATTCGGCAAGTGAGTTTTTAAAGCTGATGCGTGAGAAAAAGAAATTAGTTGAAATAGATTCTAATCTTACTAATCGATCAGTTAACGAAGGTTTTTCTGGTGGTGAGAAAAAGAAAAATGAAATTTTTCAAATGGCCATGCTACAACCAAAAGTTTCTATCC
The DNA here is from genome assembly GCA_963665705.1 of uncultured Saccharicrinis sp. GTDB lineage: Bacteria > Bacteroidota > Bacteroidia > Bacteroidales > Marinilabiliaceae > Saccharicrinis. Next base: position 4,392,851 of record OY762448.1, on the reverse strand, counting down.
TTGATGAAACAGATTCCGGTTTAGATATTGATGCCTTAAGAATTGTGGCAAATGGTGTAAATAAATTGAAGGCAGAAGATAATGCTACCATTGTAATTACTCACTATCAGCGTTTGTTAGATTATATTGTTCCTGATTTTGTACATGTGTTGTATAAAGGTAGAATAGTAATGTCGGCAGGTAAGGAGTTGGCATTAGAGTTAGAAGAAAAAGGTTACGACTGGATTAAAAAACAGTTTGAGGATTAACCCGTAAACTACAAGTTTAACCATTAAAAAGTTTTAAAAATGAGTATAGCGGGTACAGATATAAAAACAGAAGAAAAATACATTTCTCTTTACAAAGAAAATCTGGGGCATTTAAATGTTATAACTTCAGATGTTGTAGCAAATGAAAGAGAGAAAGCAATTGGGATTTTCGAAGAAAAAGGAATTCCTAATCGTAAAGTAGAGAATTATAAATATACGAACTTAAATCCTCAGTTTGAAAGAGAGTATAGTTGCGATTTTGAGCACGAGGTATTTAAACAGAATTTGAATGATGTCTTTAATTGTAAGGTTGAAGATCTTGATGCAATTACTGTATATTTAATTAATGGATGGTATTATAGAAAAAACCAATTACCTGATTCACTTCCAGAGGGTGTTTTAATTGGTAGTTTTGCGGAATTTTCAAAAAGTCATCCTGAAATATTTGAGGCTCATTATAATAAATATGCTAAAAATGAGGAAGATAGTATTGTTGCATTAAATACGGCTTTTGCTCAAGATGGATTTTTTATTTATATACCTAAAGGTGTAGTGGTTGAAAAGCCAATACAAATCGTAAATATCATGAAGGCTGATGAGGACTTTATGGCATTTCCTAGAAACCTGATGGTAGTTGAAGAAAATGCACAGGCTAAAATTATGATTTGTGAGCATACCCTTTCAGATTGTAAGTTTTTAGTTAATGGTGTTACAGAAGCCTATATTGATAAAAATTCAATTTTTGATATATATACAATTCAAAATCAACATAATTTAACTACAAATATTTCATCTGTTTTTATTAAACAGAAGGCTCATTCAAGTATTTTAACGCATAATCTTACTTTACATACTGGTGTAGCACGAAATAATTTATTTGTACACATGGATGATGAACATTGTGAATCCCGTGTATATGGATTATTTATTTCGGATAAGAGTCAGCATGTTGATAATTATTCATTTATTGATCATGCAAAACCAAATTGTTATAGCGAAGAATTATTTAAAGGTGTTCTGGACGATAACGCAACAGGAGCCTTTGCTGGTAAGATTATGGTTCGTCCTGATGCTCAGAAAACAAATGCTTTTCAAAAGAATGATAATCTGTTATTAACAGATAATGCAAAGATGAATACAAAACCAATGTTGGAGATTTATGCAGATGATGTTAAATGTTCACATGGAGCAACAGTAGGGCAATTAGATGAAAAATCTATGTTTTATCTTCGTTCCCGAGGAATAGGAAAAGATGAGGCCAGAATATTGTTGATGTATGCATTTGCTTATGAAGTAGTAGAAAAAATTAGAGTTGATGCGGTTAGGGAACAGATTAGAGAGCTTGTAGAACAAGTATTCAGAGGAGAATTAAATAAATGTAATTCCTGTGTATTATGTGGACAGGATTCTGAAAGAGGATATACTTGTATGTAATACTATGACAATAGATATTAAAAAAATTAGAGCTCAGTTTCCTATTCTTGATAGTGAAATTCATGGAAAACCTTTAGCTTATTTTGACAATGCTGCCACTACTCATAAGCCGGAAAGGGTTGTTAATAAGATAAATGAAGTTTATCATACATTAAATAGTAATATACATCGTGGTGTACATTATTTGAGTAATCAGGCTACTTTGGCTTATGAAGAAGCTCGTATTAAGGTGCAGCAGTTTGTTAATGCTAGTTATGCTCATGAAATTATCTTCACATCAGGAGCTACTGCAGCAATAAATTTACTGGCCAATTCTATTGGTGAAACTAATATACAAGAAGGAGATGAGATCATAGTCTCAGTCATGGAGCATCATTCTAATATTGTACCATGGCAGATGATGTGTAAAAGAAAAAAGGCGATATTGAAAGTGATTCCGATCACTGATTCTGGAGAATTGGATTTGGACGCTTTTGAATCTCTTTTATCTGAAAAAACCAAATTGGTATCTGTTACTTATGTTTCAAATGCACTTGGTACTCAAAATCCTATTCCTGAAATGATAAAACGTACCCATCAAAATAATTCTTTAATTATGGTGGATGCGTCTCAGGCAGTTCAGCATTTAAAAGTTGATGTGCAGGAGTTAGATGTTGATTTTATGGTTTTTTCCGGACATAAAATATATGGACCAACAGGAACCGGTGTTTTTTATGGAAAGGAAAAATATTTAAATGAACTGGAACCATGGCAAGGTGGGGGTGAAATGATAAAATCAGTTACGTTTGAAGAAACAACCTATAATGAGTTACCTTTTAAATTTGAGGCTGGTACGCCTAATATTGCTGGTGCAATTGGATTAGGTGAAGCCATTGATTTTGTTTCAGAAATAGGGATAGAAAATATAGCTGAGTATGAACATGAATTATTGATTTATGCTACAGAAGAATTAAATAAAATTGAAGGCATGAGGATTTTTGGTACTTCTTCTCAAAAATCGAGTGTTATTTCTTTTTTAGTGAAGGAAATTCACCCTTTTGATATGGGAACAATGCTGGATAAAATGGGATTAGCTGTAAGAACAGGTCATCATTGTGCTCAACCTATCATGGATTATTTTGGAATTCCTGGAACATTAAGGGCTTCTTTTGCCATTTATAATACAAAAGAAGAAATTGATAGATTAGTAGAAGGTATATCAAAGGTAGCTATGTTGTTTGGGTAAAGTTTTAAAATTTAGCATCTTTGTTAACTTAAACTTTGAAGACATAGAAATAAAAAATAAACATGACAATACAAGAAATCCAAGATGAAATAGTAGAAGAGTTTGCCTCTTTTGATGAGTGGATGGATAAATACGCTTATTTGATTGAATTAGGTAATGATCTGGAACCTTTTGATGATCAATATCGATTAGATCAAAATTTATTAGATGGTTGCCAGTCAAAAGTATGGTTGCACGCATGGGAAGAAGATGGCAAGGTATATTATATGGGTGATAGTGACGCCATAATTGTTAAGGGTATCGTTGCTTTGATGATAAGAGCTTTGTCTGGTCAAAAACCTGATGATATTTTAAATAATGAGCTTTCTTTTGTAGATGAGGTTGGATTGAAAGAACACTTGTCTCCAACTCGTTCTAACGGATTAGTTGCTATGATTAAGCAAATGCGATTATTTGCATTAGCCTTTAAAGCAAAAAAAGCTTAAACATTACATTTTAATGTTTGTTTGGTATATAACCTAATGAATGTTGCACTAGATACAGATTATTATGACAAACGAATTTTTATCAAAAGAAGAAGAAATAGTTGATACTTTAAAAACTATTTTTGATCCTGAAATTCCAGTAAATATTTATGATTTGGGATTGATATATGAAGTAAATGTTGAAGATGATGGTAAAGTCAGAATTGTAATGACACTAACATCTCCAAACTGTCCTGTAGCAGAATCAATGCCTGAAGAAGTCTTTGATAAAGTGAGTGCTATTGAAGGTGTTTCTCATGTAGATGTTAATCTAACTTTTGAACCTCCATGGACAAAAGATATGTTATCCGATGAAGCCTTATTAGAATTAGGTTTATTATAAAGTTTGTCAATAAAATATATAAAGAGTCCTTATTTAATTTTTAAATAAGGATTTTTTTTGCTTAAATTTTAGAATTAGAGAGTATAAAGGTATTTTTTGAGTTAAAAGTTGTTTGATGGATCTGGTAAGACATAAATACGGTGAATTAATTAAAGAAAAGGCAAGAGAACTTGGTTTTGATGATTGTGGCTTTACCAGAGCAGAAAAACTTAATGAAGATGCCAAGTATTTAAATAAGTGGTTAGATAATAAAATGCATGGTGAAATGCATTATATGGAAAATCACTATGATATGAGGATAGATGCAAGTAAGTTGGAGGAAGGAGCCAAAACAGTTATTGTACTATTGAAAAATTACTTTCCTAAAGAAAACCAAATTAAAGAAGCTCCAATAATTTCAAGATATGCTTATGGAGAGGATTATCATTTTGTTTTAAAAGATAAAATGAAAGAATTGTTCCAATATATTAAATCAGATATTTATCCTTCATTAGAAGGGCGATTTTTTGTGGATTCTGCGCCCTTATTAGAGAGGGCATATGCGGTAAAAGCAGGTTTGGGATGGGTTGGTAAAAATAGCAACTTAATTCATAAACGCTTAGGGAGCTATGTTTTTATTTCAGAACTGGTTGTTAATATAGAACTGCCGTATGGAGAAAAAGTAAATGAGGCTTGTGGTGGATGTTCTCGATGTATTGAGGCTTGCCCAACAGGAGCCATTGTTTCTCCTAAAGTAATAGACTCAAATAAGTGCATTTCATACTTAACTATTGAGAATAAAGGTGAAATTCCTGAAGAATTTAAAGGCAAGATGGATAATCGAATATACGGATGTGATATTTGCCAGGAAGCATGTCCTTGGACATGGAAATCAAGACCTCATAATGAAGAAAGGTTTTATCCTAATCCTGAATTGTTAAATATGACTATGGAGGACTGGAAGAGTTTAGCTCCAAAAAAGTTTTCTCAATTATTTAAAAAATCACCCATAAAACGGACTAAATTTTCTGGTTTGAAACGAAATATTGATTTTTTGTCGTAAAATATTGAATATTTCAAGCTAATTGCAAATTATTGTTATTAAATTTAAATAAGCTGCTAGGGTTAAAGTGATTTGGTAATATTCATTATTTAAAAATCATTTATGAGTAGTTAAGTAATTTAATAATAGTATTATGAGTAGTTTTGATCATACCCATTTTTACACTTATTCAAAAGATAAAACTTTATTACATGGTATGTTTTGGCTTCCAAAGACGGATGTTAAAGCTATGATTTGCTTAGTACATGGATTAGGTGGTCATATTGCCAGATTTTCAGATTTAGCTATAAAGCTTTGCGAAAATAATATTGGGCTAGTAGGTGTTGATTTAAGAGGGCATGGCAATTCTTACGGAAAAAGAGGTTATGTTAAATCATTGCAGAATCTTTACGATGATGTCAGTGCATCATTAAAATATGCTTTTCAATTTATAGCAAAAGATACTCCAATATATATATATGGTAATAGTATGGGTGGACCTGTTGCATTAAATTATGCAATTAATCATACTGATGTATTTAAGGGTATTATTTTAACTGCTCCTTGGTTTACATTATATCATCAACCCAAAGAAAATACAGTCTCAATATTAAAAGTTATCAATAAAGCATTTCCAGGTTTCACACTTACTTCTAATGTCAAATCTAAAGACTTTAGGTCAAATCCTCAAATGCAAGAAGAAGCTAGAGTTGATCTTCTTGTTCATAAAAAGATATCCGTTAGGCTTTTGTATATGATTTATGAATTAGGACTTGAATTAATTTCTAAAGAAATAAAAGGATTTAATTTGCCAACCATTATTTTTCATGGAGAATCAGACCGGGTAACCGATTATAAGTCAACTATACAATATTATATGAATAATAAAAAACACACAACATATATAAGTCTTCCTGATACCAGGCACGAGATTCATGTAGAACCAGAAAGTGAAAATGTTTTAAGGAAAATAGTTTCTTGGATAAATGAGAATCAGATGAAAGGAATAACTAACGATCATATAAAAAAAATGGCCTCGATTGAATAATGTAATGGATAATTTTAGAACAGAGATAAAAGTAGAAGAAAGTATTGCCAAAATCGATTATGACTCAAATATTTTGTTCTTAGGATCGTGTTTTGCGACAAATATAGGGGAGAAATTTAAAAGCTCTCGGATGAATACTATGGTAAATCCATATGGAGTTATTTATAACCCAATTAGTGTTGCAAATACACTTGAGTCTATCATAAATAAAAGAGAATTCAAATGTGAAGATTTAAATTTGTATGGAGAACGATGGCATAGTTTTTTGCATCACAGTTCTTTTTCAGATAGAGATAAAGATGCATGTTTACATAAAATTAATGAAAGCAATAAGAATGCTCATGATTATTTAAAATCGGCTAATTATATTTTTATCACCTTTGGTACATCATGGGTATATCAGTGGATTCATAATGAAAAAATTGTTTCTAACTGTCATAAATACCCAGCTAAAGAGTTTAATAGATTTATTTTAAATATAGATGAGATTGTAAGTCGTTATAAAAAGTTGTTGACAGAATTGTTAGTTTTTAATCCAAAGCTTAAAATAGTATTCACCATCAGTCCTGTCAGGCATTTAAAAGATGGAGCTCATGGAAATCAGATAAGTAAATCTACACTAATGCTTGCTGTGGATAGTATAATTGAACAATTTGAAAGTTGCAATTATTTTCCTGCATATGAATTATTATTAGATGATCTACGGGATTATAGATTTTATGATGTTGATATGGTGCATCCTAACAGTGTTACAATAGACTATATTTGGCGAAAGTTGGAAAGTTGTTTTTTTTCAAATAAAACATTGGAATATATAAAGGAGATGCATAAATTAGTCAAAGCAATTGGGCACAAACCTTATGATTCCGCTTCTGAATCATATCAAATGTTTCTCAAAAATCAAATTGAAAAAGTAGATTATCTTATATATAAATATCCCAAAGTGGATTTTATATCAGATTTAAATTATTTCAAAAGTAAAATTATTTGAATCTATGTTATTTATTCTTAATTAATTACTGATTGACAAAATAGAGTGGACATTAGTATTTATTTATAATAAATTTAAGGTGATCAATGTTATGCATCAAATCGCCTTATACCTGTAGAGTTAATTAAAATATTGTAAAACCATTAAATATCATAAATTAGTTCTATTTAGACTAACGGGTTTATAGTATACCTGTTAGGTAATAGAGAATAATTATATAAAAAATTAAAATTTGTGAGGTTCGCTTAGTGAAATAGAATACTTGAAATTATAGTAGGCCTATTGGGAATCTCATATATTAAGTGATATTAAAAAAATAATAAACATGAAATAAACAAATTAATTAAATGTCCTATCTAAGTTTTGAAAAATCCAAATTAATCAATCTGGAACAATCTCTTTATAAAGAGATTCTTCGAACCAATCGGGCTGGCTCATATTCGAGTACAAGTATTGTAGGTTGTAATACACGGAAATATCATGGTTTGTTGGTATGTCCGTTAGCCGATTTTAACATGATGCGTCATGTTTTATTGAGTTCTCTTGATGTGACTGTAATTCAGCATGATAAGGAGTTTAATTTAGGTATTCGTAAATACGACGGAAACCATTATGATCCTAAAGGGCATAAGTATATCAGAGAATTAGAATTTGATATAATCCCCAGAAAAATATTTCGAGTTGGAGGTGTTTTATTAGGTGTAGAACAGGTTTTAGTGGAGAAACAGGAGCGAATACTTGTTAAATATACTCTCATTGAAGCGAATTCAGATACCAAATTAAAATTTAAACCCTTATTAGCAAACAGAAGCGTCCATGAATTAACACATGAAAATATGGATGCCAATACTAAATATTCGCGTATAAAAAATGGTATAAGTATACAAATGTATCCTAAAATACCTAAACTGTATATGCAATTATCAAAGGAAAATGAGTTTGTTGCTAATCCGGTGTGGAATCAGGGGATTGAGTACTTTAAAGAGGAACATCGAGGATATCATTATAAAGAAGATTTATATGTACCTGGATACTTTGAGGTAGATATTAAAAAAGGCGAAAGTATTATTTTTTCGGCTTCTTTAACCAGTCATAAACCTGAAAATTTTTCTATAAGATTTGATAAAGAGGTAGATAAAAGAATTCCACGAGATAGCTTTTATAATAACTTGTTAAATTCTGCACAGCAGTTTTTTGTAGAAAGTGATAAAGGTATTACGATGGTAGCCGGATATCACTGGTATAGCGAACGGTTAAGAGATACTTTAATTTCTGTACCTCAGTTAACAGAAGCCCTAGGTGATGCTGAACTTTTTATTAATGTTTTAGATACTTCTGTAAAAAAGATTACTAAAACGATTAAGGATAAAAATATTAGGCATATGGTTGAGGCTGATACTCCTTTATGGTTTTTTTGGACTATTCAGCAATGTTGGGGAAAATCTTGTGAAAATGAGCTGGCCACTAGATATTATGACTTCTTAAAATTAGTTATTAAAACATATTTAACCGGTAGGTTTGAGAATGTATCTGTTGATGGTAACGGTTTAGTAGTTATTCATGATGAACAGGTTCCTTTAACATGGATGAATGGAGTGGTTGATGGGAAACCAGTTACCCCAAGAAATGGAGCCTGTGTTGAGGTTAATGCATTGTGGTATAATGCATTAAGTGTTTTTTCAGAATTAGCAAGTAGTCTTAAGAAAGATATAAGCTTGGTTAAAGATGTTAAAAAGGTAATAGGAAAGTTAGATGACTCTTTTCTGGAAACTTTCTGGAATGAAAAAGATAATTGTTTATATGATTTAATTAATGGAGAATTTAAAGATGCCTCAATTAGACCAAATCAGGTTTTGGCAACTTCTTTTGAATATTCACCTTTAAGTAATGAACAAAAAAAAGGTGTAATTGATGTAATAAAAGAGGAACTACTCACACCTAAAGGGTTAAGGACTTTGTCTCCGAAAAATCCTCAATATCAAGGTTCAATGGAAGGCATTGCGCATAAACGTGAATTAGGACTGCATCATGGTGCTGTATGGCCTTGGTTAATATCATTCTATGCTGATGGATACCTTCAGCTGCATAAGCAAAGTGGAATTAGTCATATAAAACGTATTGCCGATAATTTTGAAGAAGAAATGACAGAGCATTGTATTGGGACTCTGTCTGAATATTATAATGGAAACCCTCCTCAACGTGGTAAGGGTGCTGTTAGTATGGCATGGAATGTAGCAGGTGTTCTTAAGATTCTTAAATTAATTGAAAAATATAGCTAATATGAGGGTATTAATGTTTGGCTGGGAGTTTCCTCCTCATATTACAGGTGGGCTCGGAACAGCATGTTATGGTTTAACAAGAGGTTTATCACATGTTAAAGATCTGGATGTATTATTTGTTGTACCAAAAGCTTATGGGGATGAAGATCAAACTTCAATCAAACTAGTTGGTGCTAACAATGTTTCAGTTCGTCAGAGAAAGATAGATTTTAAAAGATTTCAAAAAGAGATGGAATATATCGAGGTTGATACCCACATTATTCCATACGTGGATCCGGAAGACTATTGGAAGCTCACCAAAGTAAAAGTTGAAGGTGAAAAGAAAATTGTACATACAAATGAAGAAGGTAAAATTGATTTTTCAGGAAAGTATGGTGCTAATTTACTAGGAGAGATCTCTAATTATGCACTTGTGGCAGGTGTTATTGCTCAGGATAATGAATTTGATGTCATTCATGCTCATGATTGGTTGGCCTATCCTGCAGGAATAGCAGCTAAAGAAGCCAGTGGAAAGCCATTGGTGGTTCATGTTCATGCAACAGATTTTGATAGAAGTGGTGGAAGTGTTAACCCATCGGTTTACGAAATTGAGAAAAGAGGACTTGATGCTGCTGATAAAGTAATAACAGTTAGTAATTTAACAAGAAATATTGTTATCGAAAAATATGGGGTTGATCCCAATAAGGTGGTCACTGTTTATAATGCAGTTGAACCCAAGGAATTGTCAGTTGACAATCCGATAAAAAAGAACAAGGATGAAAAGATTGTCACATTTTTAGGTAGAATAACGATGCAAAAAGGCCCTGAATATTTTATTGAGGCAGCATATCGTGTATTACAAAAAATGGACAATGTAAGGTTTGTTATGGCAGGTAGTGGTGATATGATGGAGAAAATGATTCGTCGAGCTGCAGAATTAAAGATTACAGATAAATTTCATTTTACGGGATTTTTAAAGGGTGAAGAGGTATTTACAATGTTACGTATGAGTGATCTGTATGTAATGCCTTCGGTATCAGAGCCTTTTGGTATTTCGCCGTTAGAGGCCATGCAAAGTAATGTTCCAGTTTTAATCTCTTATCAATCAGGAGTTGCAGAGATACTTAATCATGCGATTAAGACCAATTTTTGGGATATTGATGCAATGGCTGATGCAATTTATGGAGTGCTTAAATACCCGTCATTACCCTCTATGTTTATACATCATGGTAAAAGCGAAGTTGAAGCATTAAAATGGGAGGATTCAGCAGTAAAGGTGAAGCAAGTATATGATTCTGTTGTGCCCAATATATAATCTAACTCTTATAATCTATTTAATATCATGAAAACTATCTGTTTATATTTTCAAGTTCATCAACCATTTCGCTTTCGTCGGTATCGCTTTTTTGATATTGGGAATAACCATTATTATTATGATGATTATACTAATGAAAGTATTTTAATAAAGATTGCACAAAAGTGTTATCTCCCTGCTAATAAATTATTACTAAAACTAATAAATGAAAATAAAGAAAAATTTAAAATTGCTTTTTCTATTTCAGGAATCGCGCTAAAGCAATTTCAATTGTATGCACCTGAAGTAATTGAAAGTTTTCAGGATCTGGCAGCTACCGGTCAGGTTGAGTTTTTGGCAGAAACCTATTGTCATTCATTGGTTTCACTGAAAGATAAAACAGAATTTGAACGCCAGGTTAAAATGCAGGTTGATTTAGTCAAGGAGTTATTTAATCAAGAACCTACTGTTTTTAGAAATACTGAATTGATCTATTCTGATGAAATGGGAGACATGGTTTATAATATGGGTTATAAAGCTATGTTAACAGAAGGAGCAAAGCACGTGTTGGGATGGAAAAGTCCTAATTATTTATATTGCAACAGTATCAATCCAAAATTAAAAGTGTTGTTAAAAAACTTTGAATTAAGTGATGATATTGCATTTCGTTTTGGGAATGAAGGATGGAATGAGTATCCTCTAACACCAAAGAAATATACTCAATGGTTAAAGGATTTAGATCCTAAAACCGAAGTGATAAATCTATTTCTTGATTATGAAACTTTTGGAGAGCATCAGTGGAGAGAAACGGGTATTTTTGATTTTCTTGAAGGGCTGCCTACTGAAGTTCTTAAAAATAAAGGATTTTCATTCTCAACACCATCAGAAGTAGTAGATAACTTACAACCTGTATCTGCAATAAATGTTCCTTATCCTATTTCTTGGGCTGATGAAGAAAGAGATTTGACCGCTTGGTTAGGTAATGAAATGCAAGAGGAAGCATTTAATAAACTATATGCGTTGTTACCAAAAATGCAAAAATGTGATGATGCAAAATTAAACGATGATTGGATTTATCTTCAGGCAAGTGATCATTTTTATTATATGTGTACTAAGTATTTTTCCGATGGAGATGTGCATGCTTACTTTAATCCATATGAGTCTCCATACCAGGCATTTATTAATTACATGAATATATTGAGTGATTTTACACTTAGATTAAATGCTGCGGTTCCGGAGAGTGTTGAAGATGAGAATATTTCGAACTTAACTCAAATATTAAATGAAAAAGAAGCTAAAATAGCTGAGCTAGAGGCGAATATTAAAGAAATGAGGGAGGTGCATAAAAAAAAGAAATCAAAGTCTAAACAAAAAAAAGTGCAAAATAAATAAACATTGAATCTTAATACTCAATTGTTCTGTAAGGTTTGATAGCTATCAGAGAATTTGGATTTTACAAATTGTAAAAGTGTTTATTTTTTACGTATTGTAAATGTATCTAAAATATTGATGATAGCTTCTTCGAGACTAAAATCTAACGATCGATTGTAGTGCTAAAACAGTGTTTAATTAAACCTATATTATTTCTAATTACAATTAACAGTAGAAATTATGAGCATTAAAAAGCAGTTTTTAAAAAGTAAGCCAGAGTGTAAGGTTACTTTTAAATTTACAAAACAAGATGGATTAAAACCTCAAACAGTAAAGGTGATAGGCGATTTCAATAATTGGGATACTTCAGTAGAGCCTATGAAACCTTTAAAATCAGGTGAATTTACTCAAACCATTAACTTAAGTAGTGGAACTAAATTCCAGTTTCGGTATTTAATTAATGATAGCCTGTGGAAAAATGATGAAGACGCAGATACCTTTATTGATAACGGTTTAGGAACATCTGAAAAAAATGGAGTGCTACAACTCTAAAATTTTCACATTCATTAATCAAATTACGACTCTCTTTAAACGGTGAGATACCGCGATTACTATTTATTATTCAAAGAAAAAATGATGCAAAATTATTTAAAGCCTGATTTTGTTTTTGAAGCAAGTTGGGAAGTATGTAATAAAATGGGCGGTATCCATACCGTTTTATCGACAAAAGCTTTAACGCTTGTTGAAAATTTTGGTGACAATATAATATTTATTGGACCAGATGTTTATTCTGGTTCAAATAAAATCGATGAATTTGAGCAGGATGATAGTCTTTTCCCTGGATGGAAGGATATACTTAATAAAGAAGGGTTACGTGTCAAAACCGGTCGATGGAAAGTTGTTGGAAAGCCAATTGCTTTATTAATTGATTTTAGTACCCTGGTTTCTCAGAAAAATGAGATATTATCACGCTTCTGGGAATTGTATAAAGTAGATTCATTATCCGGACAATGGGATTATATTGAATCTGTTATATTTGGATATGCTGCAGGAAAAGTTATTGAAAGCTTTTATAAGAGTTATCTAAATGCAAATCATAAAATTATAGCCCACTTTAACGAGTGGATGACTGGAAGCGGATGTCTTTATCTTAAAAACACACTTCCTCAAATAGCAACCGTGTTTACCACTCATGCTACGGTTATGGGACGTAGTCTCGCAGGAAATGGAGAACCTTTGTATGATGAATTACAGAATTTTAATGCAGATATAAGAGCGCATGACCTGGGTGTAGTGGCCAAGCATTCATTAGAAAAGAATTCTGCTTTAAATGCGGATTGTTTTACTACAGTTTCAGATATTACAGCAAAAGAATGTGCTCAGTTTATGGAGCGACAGGTTGATGTGATTACTCCCAATGGTTTCGAAAATGATTTTGTTCCACAGACAGAGGAATTTGGTAAAAAGAGGACGATTGCACGAGATAAATTACGTGCTGTTTCAGAGTGTTTGTTAGGTTATAAAATATCTGATGATGCTCTTTTTATAGCTAATAGTGGACGATATGAATATAGAAATAAAGGAATTGATGTATTCTTAGATAGTCTTAAGCATCTTAATGAAGATGTAAATTATAAAAAAGAAACAATTGTATTTGTATTGATTCCTGGAAATAATTTTGGAGCCAGAACAGATTTAATCGCTAAATTAAATGGCGAATCTGACTTAGAGCTTGAGAATCCGTTCTTAACCCATGGATTAAATGATTTGGGTTATGATCCTATTATAAATAAAATACAGGATATTCATCTTAATAATGATGTTGAAGACACCGTAAAATTAATTTTTGTTCCAGCTTATCTTAAAGGAAATGATGGAATTTTTAATCTTCCGTACTATGATATTCTTATTGGTATGGATTTGACAGTCTTTCCTTCATATTATGAACCATGGGGCTATACTCCATTAGAAAGTTTGGCATTTTATATTCCTACCATAACTACCAGTTTGGCTGGTTTTGGAATTTGGGGACAACAGTATTCAAAAGGAATAACTGATGGTTTAGGAATAATAGAGCGCAATGATCATAATATGGTGGAAGTTTCTCGCAATATTTCTACTACTATTCAGGAATACTTACTAAAATCAGAAAGTGAAATATTGGATGTTCGTATGAAGGCTCATGAGCTTTCAACAAGAGTTGATTGGGGTGTGCTTATTAAGCATTATTATGAGGCATATGATGTTGCTCTTCAAGCTGTTGAAAAAAGAAGAACTCAGATTGATGTGGTTAAAAGAGAAAAGCGAATCCATGTCAAGCCCGAAAAGTCCTCAATGCCTGTTTGGAAAAAATTATTTGTTAAATCTAAATTGCCAGATAAGATATCTCACCTAAGCGATGTTGCTCATAACTTATGGTGGACATGGAATTATCAAGCTTCTGAGTTATTTGAAAGTATAGACCCTGATACCTGGGTGGCATCAGGAAGGGATCCTTTAAAACTTTTGGAGCGGGTTAGTTATGATTATTTAGTTGAGCTGGCAGATGATCCTGATTTTATTGATCGAGTAAATAATGTATACGCAATGTTTCGTGAGTATATGGATCGTGAACCGAATATAGATCCATCTATTGCTTATTTTAGTATGGAGTATGGCATTAACGATGTACTAAAAATATATTCGGGAGGATTAGGAGTTCTTGCTGGTGACTATTTGAAAGAGGCCAGTGATTCAAATGTTAATATGACTGCAATTGGATTGCTTTATAAATATGGGTATTTCAGGCAATCAGTAACAATAAATGGTGATCAACAATCAAATTTTGATCGTCAGGAGTTTTCAACCTTACCGATTTCAGAAGTTAAAAATAGCGATGGAAGTCCTATGGTGATTCAGATGAGTGCACCCGGACGTACTGTTCATGTTAAAATTTGGCGTGCCGATGTGGGTAGGATTCCGTTGTATTTGTTAGATACTGATCATCCTTTAAATAATGAAGGAGACAGGCAGATAACGCATAGTTTGTATGGTGGAGATTGGGAAAACCGGTTGAAGCAGGAGATTCTTTTAGGTATGGGAGGAATTCAGTTGTTAGATGAATTAGGAATTAAAAGTAATTTATTTCATTGTAATGAGGGGCATGCTGCCTTGATTAATATATCAAGGTTGATTAAATACGTAGAAGATCGGTTTAATTTTGCTGAAGCATTAGAGTTGGTAAGAGCTTCATCGTTATTTACAACACATACTCCTGTTCCAGCAGGACATGATAAGTTTGATGAAGATTTGATTAGAGTATATTTTCGACATATTCCAGAGCGACTTCAAATTTCGTGGGATGAATTTATGGGATTAGGTCGTGAAAACACTAATGATCATCATGAGAAGTTCTCCATGAGTGTACTTGCCGTAAAAACTTCCATGGAGGTTAATGGTGTAAGTTGGTTGCATGGAGAAGTATCCAGAAATATGTTTCAGGGATTATGGAAAGGTTTGTTTACAGAAGAAGTACCTATTGGCTATGTTACTAATGGAGTACACTATGGAACATGGACATCAAGTGATTGGCAGAGGTTGTATGAAAAGGAATTTAATCCAAACTTTAAATCAGATCTTTCGAATAAGGATTATTGGAGAAAAATACATGATGTAAATGATCATGATATATGGCAAGTAAGATTATCCCTTAAAAAGAAACTGATCGATTTTGTTAAAAATAGGATGGCATCTAATATGGTTAATAGCCATTCTGATCCATCTCAAATTGTTGAGGTAATAGATCAGATTGATGATAAGGCATTAACGATAGGTTTTGCCAGACGATTTGCTACATATAAAAGAGCACATTTGTTGTTTACAGATGAAGAGCGGCTTTCTGAAATTGTAAATAATGCAGAAAGGCCGGTGCAATTTATTTTTGCAGGGAAAGCACATCCTGCAGATGGTGGCGGACAGGCTCTTATTAAGCATATCGTTGAAATTTCAAAAAAAACACAATTTCTTGGTAAAATTGTCTTTTTAGAAAATTATGACATGGAATTGGCGAAAAGGTTGGTTAGTGGTGTAGATATTTGGTTAAATACCCCCACAAGACCTCTTGAAGCGTCAGGAACCAGTGGTGAGAAAGCAGAACTTAATGGAGTACTTAACTTTAGTGTTCTTGATGGTTGGTGGTTTGAAGGTTATAGAGAAGGTGCTGGCTGGAGTTTAACTGATAAAAGAACTTATAATGATCAGGAACTTCAGGATGAGTTAGATGCAGCTACTATGTATAGTATGTTAGAGAATGAAATAGTTCCTCTGTTTTATCAACATAATGAAGAAGGTATATCACCTGAATGGATAAAGTTTATTAAGAATTCTATTTCTGAGATTGCTCCTAACTATACTACAAAGAGAATGATAGATGATTATTTGACAAAGTTTTATAGAAAGATGGATAATCGAATAAATGAACTTAATAATAATGGTTGTGCATTAGTTAGAGAAATTTCGTCATGGAAACGATGGGTAAAATCTAATTGGAATGAAGTTGAGGTAGTCAATATCGAAATGCCTGATATTTATTCTCATCAACTAGGAATTGGAGAAACCTATCATATTAGTGTTGTTATTGATTTAAAATCTTTGGAAGGTCTGGATATTGCTGTTCAGGCTATTTTTGCTGATGTTCAGGATAATGGAACTGCTAAAATGTTAAGTATTGAAGAGTTTAACCTGGATAAAATGGAGGGAAGTAAATTGTATTGTTCATTGAATCATAAGTTAAATATCCCGGGACTATATAATTTTGGAATCAGAATGTATCCAAAAAATCTTGCTGTGCAGGGGCAGCATGAGTTGTGTTGTATCAGATGGATATAATATGGTTACGTAAATGATCTTATAAAGTAATATTACAAAAAACGGCTAGAGAAAATTCTCTAGCCGTTTTTTTGTGTCTATTTAATTAAATTTAATTTCGAGATCAGGCTAATAACCCGAGTTCGATTCTAAAATAAGGCTAATTGATCAGACTTAATTTCCTCAACTTTAATAGCAGGTTTCTTTGGAAAAAATGAATAGGCTATTAATCCAGAAATCATGTTTGTAATGAAATTTCCAAAAGATCTGTGTCTTGAATGTTCAATTGAACAAATATTTTTAAGTTCATCGTTAATAGTCTCAATAACAGATCTTTTTCGAAGTAATAATTTATCCTTCATTTCCATGATAACATTACGCATGTTATTTCGAATATATGTAATGAGGTGAAGCCCATCAACAAAAAGTATTTCAGTGAGTTTTTGGGAAATATATCCTTTGTCTGCATAAAGTTTACCTTTTATTTTCTCAATAAACTTTTGGTTTTTAAGAGGTTCTCTATCATCTGTATTCCCTGGAGTAATAATAAAGTTTAAGATTTCGCCCTTTTCGTTAATAATAAAATGAAGTTTAAATCCAAAGAAGTATCCCATAGTTGATTTACCTCGTTGAGCTAAACCATCAAAAACCTTATGCCTAGGTATTCGCTTATTTTTACATACACGAATAGGCGTAGAATCAACATAAGAGATCCCAGTACAACTACCCAAACAACATGTTTTTAGAAATAGAGTCATTGGGAGAGCTGTTTTTTGCATCAATTCAACAAATCTATTGTATGAAACAGTTTGCGGAAATTCTTTGTTAAGATGCTCTTTTACATAATATAAGTAAAAATGTTTAAGATTTTTGAAAGCGCCAAAATGAAATAATATCATTATTGTAATTACCTCACTATTGTTCATTTTAGGCTTTTTCTTTGGCTTATTTCCTAAACTATGTTTTGAGATTGTTTTATCAAATTCAATGCAGAATTCATCGACTAAAACAAAAATTTCTGTAATTTTATCTTTACTTAAATGCATGGATTTTGCTTCTAATTATTTGTTTGTCAGACTTTTAAGTTAGCAAAATCCATTTTTATTTCAAAATATTACATGATTTTATTTTGAATTATTTCATTGATATACTGCGACTTAAGAATCGAACTGAGGTTAATAAACACTTTTAGGTGGTATTCTCTCTAGTATTAAAGCCGTTCGTGCGGGTATGTATATTTTTAATTGATATTGGTCTGTGTTATAAGGCATTCTTTCAGGGTAATATATGTAAGATTCATCAATTAAACCAAATCCACCGAACTCAGTGTTGTCTGTATTGAGAACAATTTTATATTTTCCTGATTCTGTAAAAATTCCATAATCAGTATATGAATTGGTCGGTGAAAAATTAAAAATCATTAAATAGTTCCCTCTTTTAAAACACATAATTTGATCAACTTCATTAATTGCCATGCCATAACAATTTTCATGATTAGCCAAATATCCATTTTTTGCTAAATCAATCATAGCTTTATCAAAATTCGATAAGAATTTAAATTTCAAATCTTGATGATCCATTAGGCTCCATTGTCTTCTTGCATATTTGTATGACCAACCATTTCCTTCTCTGGGAAAATCAATCCACTCTGGATGACCAAATTCATTACCCATGAAGTTTAAATATCCCCCGTATGATGTTGTTATCGTAGCAAGTCTGATCATTTTATGCAAAGCTAACCCCCTGTCAATAATTAAGCTTTGTGAATTAAGATCCATTTTATCATACATTTCTTTATCTACCAGCCTGAAAATAATGGTTTTGTCTCCAACTAAAGCCTGATCATGAGATTCTGTATATGAAATGACTTTTTCACCTTCTCTGTGCTGGCTTAGTTCGTGAAATATCTGGCCAACATTCCAGTTTTCATCGCTCTGTTCTTTTATCATCTTAATCCAAAAATCAGGAACTCCCATCGAAAGTCGATAATCAAAACCAAGCCCTCCGTTTTCAATAGTCTCAGAAAGTCCCGGATATCCACTCATATCTTCAGCTATGGTTATGGCATTATGATTGGTGCGATGAATTAATCGGTTAGCCAGAGTTAAGTAGGTAAGAGCATCAATGTCTTCAGTGCCATTAAAATAATCAGCATATGACGAAAATGCATATTCTAATCCATGATGTAGGTATAGCATGCTGGTTACACCATCAAATCTATATCCATCAAAATGAAACTCCTTAATCCAGTATTTACAATTTGATAATAAAAACTGTAAAACTTCATCTTTGCCATAATTAAAACATTTACTATCCCATGCCGGATGCTCTCCTCGTCCTCCATCATGAAAATATTGGTACGAAGTGCCATCGAATTTACCAAGACCTTCTACTTCGTTTTTAACAGCATGTGAGTGAACAATGTCCATAATTACGGCAATGCCATTTTTATGTGCTTCATTTATTAAATCTTTAAGCTCTTCAGGAGTTCCAAAACGAGATGAAACTGCAAAGAAATTAGATACGTGATAGCCAAAACTGCCATAATATGGATGTTCTTGTATGGCCATTAATTGTATCGTGTTGTATCCGGCTTTAATGATTCGTGGAAGTACATTGTCTTTAAATTCTGTATAGGAATTAACCTTTTCTTCTTCTGAAGACATACCTATATGTGCTTCGTAGATCAGAAGTGGATCAACAGAAGGTTTAAAATTCTGGTCTTCCCATATAAATTCTTTTTCAGGAGACCATACTTGCGCACTAAAAATCTTGGTTTCTTCATCTTGAACAACTCTGTTTATATATGATGGTAGACGCAATCCTTCGCCACCTTCCCAAAATATATGAAGTTTAAAAAGAGCTTCGTGTTTTAATAGGGTCTTTGGAAGGTAAATTTCCCAATTACCATTGTCGATTTGATTAAATTTATATTTAGAATCTGGTTTCCAATCACTAAAATCACCGATTAAAAAGATTTCTTTTGCATTGGGAGCCCATTCTCTTAATCTTATTTCATCTCCTAAATCCTTTAAACCATAATATTCATATCCATTTGACATTTGATCAAGGTCACCAAAAATATTTTTTAAATATTCTAGCTTATTATTACAATGATTAATTCTATCAATAATGGATGGCTCAAAAGGTTGTAACCAAGGATCATTTTTTACAAAAACGGGTGTGTCCATAAAAATTAGGCTTTGTGTATTTAATATTGTTATACTAATATACCAACACTATTTTTATTCAAATCATAAAATTGATAAAGATTTAAATATTTATTCTTAGATAGAATTGTAACTTTGTCAGTGTTTACTGTAAAAATTGCAGTTTTAAAACATGGACTCTTTTGTTCAATGTGACAAAACACCTGTAAGTAATTGTCTTTTAGTGGCATGGTGTTGTTGAGAGACTGGTTGTATTGGACAAAAATAATTTGTGATATGGAAATTCAAAAAATAAAACAACGATTTGGTATAATTGGAAATTCTTTTGGATTAAACCGTGCCATTGATATTGCAGTTCAGGTTGCACCTACAGATTTATCTGTACTAATAACAGGAGAGAGTGGAACCGGTAAGGAGGTTTTTCCAAAAATTATACATCAGTTTAGTTCAAGAAAGCATGGTCCTTATATCGCAGTTAACTGTGGTGCTATACCTGAAGGTACTATCGATTCAGAGTTGTTTGGGCATAAAAAAGGTGCTTTTACAGGTGCATTGTCTGATAGGAAAGGTTATTTTGAAGAAGCTGATAATGGCACTATTTTTCTTGATGAGATAGGAGAATTGCCGTTGTCAACTCAGGTACGTTTGTTAAGAGTTTTAGAGGCTGGTGAGTTTATTAAAGTCGGGTCTTCAGAAGTATTAAAAACTAATGTAAGGGTTGTTGCAGCAACCAATGTTCAAATGGAGAAAGCAACGAAGGAAGGAAAATTTAGGGAAGATTTATTCTATCGTTTGAGTAGTGTGCCTATAATTATACCTCCTTTAAGAGAACGTACAGAAGATATTCATTTATTGTTTAGAAAATTTGCTCATGATTTTTCTGAAAGATATCGAATGCCATCTATTAAGCTTCATCCAGATGCGGTTGATTTGCTTGCACAATACCGATGGCCGGGTAATATTCGCCAATTAAAAAATATTACAGAACAAATTTCGGTGATTGAAGAGGAACGAAATATTTCAGCCACAACACTTCAACATTATATACCTTATCATGCAGGAGATAATTTACCTGCTTTAATGGATAATCCATCAACCAGTGAAAGTTCATTTTCAAATGAAAGAGAGATTTTATATAAAGTTCTTTTTGATATGAAAAAAGACATGGGAGATTTAAAAAAGTTGGTGCTTGAAATGCTTCAACAAGATGGATCAATTAATATTGACAGTGAACATGCTCAAATTATTCAAAAGTTATATAATAAAGATGTTGATGTTGTAACTCGTGAAGAGTCAAGTGGACCTCCGGTAATTATAAAAAATACTCCTTCAAGAAATGATATACACGATGGTATTGAAGATACAGAAGAGTTTGTTGAAGAATCACTTTCATTGGAAGAAAAAGAAATTGAGTTAATAAAAAAGGCACTGGATAAATACAATGGAAAAAGAAAGTATGCTGCAAAAGATTTAGGTATTTCAGAGCGAACTTTATATAGAAAGATTAAAGAATATGATATCAAAAGTTAATATAGTGAAGAAGGTGTTAATCAGTGCAATAATTGTACTAACCTTTGTTTCGTGTAAAGTGGAATTTACTTTAAAGGGTGCTTCGGTTCCTGATGAGTGGAAGACGTTTTCTGTTCAATATTTCGAAAACAGAGCGCCATTAATCAATCCAACGTTGAGTCAGAGTTTTACTGAAGCGCTAAAAGATAGAATAACAGGAGAGTCTAAATTAACATTAGAAGATAGGAATGCAGATATTGATTTTTCAGGACAGATAACCGGTTATTCAGTTCAACCAATGGCAATTCAGGCAGATGCAGTTTCAGCAGAAACGCGATTGACTGTTTCAGTGAAAGTCAGGTACCGAAATTTTAAAGATCCTAAGCAAAACTGGGAATCATCATTTAGTGCTTATGAAGATTATTCAAGTGATCAGGATATAAATGATGTTGAAGATGAATTAACTGAATTAATAATAGAAAGTTTAACTGAAGATATCTTTAATAAGGCTTTTTCAGATTGGTAGGATGAATAAACGTAATTTCACTAAAATATTATCAGATCCGGATTTAGTTTCAGAGGAAACATTATCAATGTTAAAAGAGATTATTGATGAATATCCCTTTTTTCAGATAGGTAGGATGTTGATGTTGAAGGATATGCATAAGATAGATCATATTCGTTATAATAGTGAATTGAAACACTCAGCAGTCTATATTCCTGATAGAACGAAATTGTTCTTCTTATTGAATAATATAGGAAATGACCGGGATGAAAATGAGAATAATCAAAATATTTTTTCTCGAAAACAAGAATCTGTTCAATCTGCTGATGTAATAAAAGAACATAGTATAAAAGAAGAACATAGTACTCAAAGACCTCTTAAAGAAGTCGTAGAAGTTTCAAATAGTGATATTACTGCTACAGATAATTATTTAAATGCTTCGGATGAATATATTGATGAAACTGGCAGTTTAGAAACACTAACATTTAGTAAGGGAAATTCGAATACCAATAAAAAAGAGGATGAGTTTGATGATGTTGTGTTCCCGGCTGCTGATTTGCTTGATTATGAATCTACAAGTTCATCGCTTTATTCATTGCCTGATTTAAAAGAACTTTCAGAGGTTGACTCAAGTGAAAATAGATCCTTTTCAGATTGGTTGCATATTATGCATTATTCAAATCCAGAGCAAACCAATGAACCAAAGAAAGAAAAGAAAAAAGGAATGGATTTAATTGATAATTTTCTGAGTCAGGATCCAAAAATAGTTCCGAGTGCTTCTAAAAAGAGTAAAAATGTTGATTTGTCCGAGCAAAAAGATGGTGATAGCGAAGATATTTTATCGGAAACTTTGGCAACGATATATATTAAACAAGGACATAAAAGTAAAGCTATTTCAATTTTCGATAAATTGCGTTTGAAATATCCTGAAAAAAGTGTTTACTTTGCACGTCGAATTAGTGAGTTAAAAGAAATTAAAAAATTTAATATTTAAAGATATGTTTCAAGTAGTATCTGTGCTAGTAATTATTGTAAGTATTCTTTTAATACTTATTGTTTTGGTTCAAGATTCAAAAGGTGGAGGTTTAGCTTCTAACTTTTCTTCGCAAAACCAAATTATGGGAGTGAGAAAAACAACCGATTTCCTTGGTAAAGCAACTTGGTATTTAGCAGGTGGTTTGTTAGTGTTATCATTAGTTACGGTAATGGTACTTGAAAAGCCAGGTGTAGAAGGAAGTTCTGCTTTAGATGAAAAGCTACAGCAAATTGAGCAACCTCAAAATGCGATGCCTTCATTCCCTTCTGCTGCAGGTGATGAAGCTCAAAGTACTGAAGAAGCTGCTCCTGAATCTCAGGAATAAAAAAAATAAAACGATTATATCAATGCCAGTATGTCATTCATGCTGGCATTTTTTTTATCCATACTTTTCATTTTTGCTTAGGATGGATTACGTATATAAATAACGTGATGATTATTCAATATACAATTCGATAAATGAGTGTAGCTTATGCAGGATCTAAATAGTTACAGTTTTATTTAGTAGTTAGTTAATATAACACTTTTAAAAGCTGAGGTGTGATATTGTAATGGTGAGTTGAAGTGGGTAAGTGAAAGTTTTTGTTATGAAGTGCTTCAATGATATATGGATTTTATAATCCGAGTTCGATATAAAAACTGAACTCTTTAATTCTAATCGAACTCAGGTTTATAGTTAAATACTGCCATATAGCCATTAATAAATTTAATAATTATATTCAATGAATGGTGAATGATTATGATATGTGCAAAAATGTCAGTTAAATTCTGAAAAAAGTTCAGTTTTTGTTAATGGCACAATTTATGACTAGTCAAAGCCGAAAATATTACATCGTTTAACTTTAAAAATTTAAAAATATGTCACAATTACAAGGAAAGATTCTTGCCGGTAAAATTTTGGTAAAGCCTCAAGCGGCAGAAACTAAAACTGCAAGTGGAATCATTATTCCTGATTCGGCAAAAGAAAAACCTCTTCAGGGAGAAGTTGTTTTAATTGGTGCTGAAAAAAAAGATGAGAAAATGGAAGTTGCTGTAGGTGATGTTGTTCTTTATGGAAAGTATGCAGGAACAGAGCTTAACATTGAAGGCATTGATTATTTGTTGATTTCTCAATCAGACGTATTATTTATTAAATAATTTAACGAAACTTATTAAGTATTAAGAAAAATGGCTAAAGAAATTAAATTCGATATTGAAGCTCGTGATTTATTAAAGCAAGGAATTGATGAGCTGGCAAATGCAGTTAAAGTAACATTAGGACCTAAAGGTAGAAATGTTATTATGGATAAAAAATTTGGAGCTCCAGCTATTACTAAAGATGGTGTTTCAGTTGCCAAAGAAATTGAGTTAAAAGATCCTTATGCAAATATGGGTGCTCAAATGGTTAAAGAAGTAGCTTCTAAAACAGGAGATAACGCTGGTGATGGAACTACAACTGCAACAGTATTAGCTCAGTCTATTGTTAACGTAGGTCTTAAAAACGTTACTGCAGGTGCTAATCCAATGGAGCTTAAAACTGGTATCGATAAAGCGGTTAGTGCAGTAAAAGAAAGTATTGCTGCTCAGTCGCAAGAAATTGGTGACCATAATGAAAAAATTGAGCAGGTAGCTAAGATATCTGCAAATAATGATGCTGAAATTGGTCGCTTAATTGCTGAAGCAATGGAAAAAGTGGGTAAAGAAGGTGTTATTACTGTTGAGGAAGCAAAAGGAATTGAAACTACAGTTGAAGTAGTTGAAGGTATGCAATTTGACAGAGGATATATTTCTCCATACTTTGTAACCAATACCGAAAAAATGGCTGCAGAGTTAGATAATCCATATATACTTATTCACGATAAGAAAATTTCTACAATGAAGGATCTTCTTCCTGTACTTGAAGCTACAGCTCAAACAGGCCGTCCTTTATTAATTATTGCAGAAGATGTAGATGGTGAAGCTTTAGCTACTTTAGTGGTTAACCGTCTTCGTGGTTCGTTAAAAGTAGCAGCTGTTAAAGCTCCTGGTTTTGGTGACAGAAGAAAAGAAATGCTACAAGATATCGCTACTCTAACAAATGGTACATTGATTACTGAAGAAGTAGGTCTTACTTTAGAGCAAGCTACCTTAGAAATGTTAGGAGAGTCAGAAAAAGCAACTTTAGATAAAGAGAATACTACCATTGTTAATGGTGCTGGTTCTAAAGAAGTGATTGATGGAAGAGTAGATCAAATTAAATCACAAATTGCAAATACAACTTCTGACTACGATAAAGAAAAACTTCAGGAACGTTTAGCTAAATTAGCTGGTGGTGTTGCTGTTCTTTATGTAGGTGCTGCTTCTGAAATGGAGATGAAAGAGAAGAAAGATCGTGTTGATGATGCCTTAAGTGCAACTCGGGCTGCTGTTGAAGAAGGAATTGTTCCTGGAGGTGGTGTTGCTTTAATTCGTGCAATTGAAGTTTTAGATGGCATCAAAGGCGAAACAGAAGATGAGTGTACTGGTATTGAAATAGTGAAGAGAGCTATTGAAGAGCCGTTACGTCAGATTGTAGCAAATGCAGGTAAAGAAGGTGCTGTAATTGTTCAGAAAGTGAAAGAGGGTAGTGGTGATTATGGTTACAATGCACGTATTGATCAATATCAAAACTTCTTTGAAACAGGTGTGATTGATCCTGCTAAAGTAACACGTATTGCTCTTGAAAATGCTGCTTCTATTGCTGGTATGTTCTTAACAACAGAGTGTGTTATTGTTGATGCTGAAGAGGAAGATCAAATGCCAGCTGCCCCAATGGGTGGAATGGGCGGAGGTATGCCTGGAATGATGTAAGATAAAATCATTGATTATTGATAGGCTTTGCCTGTCTGAGATAAAATATAAAAGCCGATGTGAAGATTTTACATCGGCTTTTTTGTATATAAACCCAAAGAATCCATTTCTATCCTTCTGTTTGCAGACTATAGCGTAAAGTACATTCTGAGATTCACAAACTACATTCATAACAAAAACAACATGGTCTTTTTCTAGGAAATCTCTGGTTATTTTTTAAATTTGTTACTACAGATTTATATACAAACATAAAAGTTACAATCATGAAATTTGAATTGCCAACATTACCTTATGCATCAGATGCATTAGAGCCAGTAATTACAAAAAAAACCATTGAATATCACTATGGAAAACACCATCAGGCTTATGTAAATAATCTTAATAATTTGATTTCAGGTACTGAATTTGAAGATGTAGATTTAGAAACGATCATTAAGAAAGCAGAAGGTGGAATTTTTAATAATGCGGCTCAGGTGTGGAATCATACATTTTATTTTACATCATTTACTCCTGAAGGAACAGGTGAACCTACCGGTGCATTGGCTGAGGCAATAACAAAAGCTTTTGGTAGCTTTGATGCTTTTAAAGAGGTATTTAGTAAAGCTGCTGCTACATTGTTTGGTTCAGGTTGGGCTTGGTTGGTAAAAGATGCTTCTGGTGATTTAAAAATTGTTCAGACCAGTAATGCCGGAAATCCTATGACTGATGGCTTAACTCCTATATTAACATGTGATGTATGGGAACATGCCTATTATTTAGACTATCAAAATGTACGTCCTGATTATATTGCTAACTTTTGGAAGTTAATTGATTGGAGCGTAGTGTCAGCACGTTACTAAGTTATTCATAGAAAAATCCCTTATTTATATGCTTAAAGATTTAATTTTAAAGAACAGGAGTTACAGGCGTTTTTATCAGGATAATGAAATTAGTTTGGATGAGTTATCCGAACTTGTAGATTTAGCCAGATTATCTCCCTCTGCACGAAATGCACAACCCTTAAAGTATATTTTATGTAATACTCCGGAAGTAAATAATGTTGTTTTTACACATTTATCATGGGCTGGATATCTTCAGAGCTGGAATGGACCGGAGGAAGGGGAGCGTCCTGCTGCTTATGTTATTATGTTGAATGACACTGCTATTTCGTCTAATTTTTTTAGTGATAATGGGATAGCTTCTCAAAGTATATTGTTAGGAGCTGTAGAAAAAGGCTATGGTGGATGTATTATCGGATCGGTAGAGCGTTTGCAGCTTCAGCGTGAATTAAATATTCCGTCGCAATATAAAATAGTGCAGGTGATAGCACTTGGTGTTCCTAAAGAAGAGGTTGTTATTGAAGAGCTGGATAAGGATCATAAATATTGGAGGGATATGAAAGAGGTGCATCATGTACCTAAGCGAAGTTTGTCTGATATAATTCTAAAGCTGTAAATGATAAAAAATATAAAGTTATGATAGTTCGATTTCCTCGCAGAAGTCGAACTATTTTTTTATATGTACATCGCCTTGAATTGTCTTTTATTTCTGTGTATATTTAGAATAGAGTTGTATCTATAATTCTAAATTTATACAAATGAAACGATTTATATGGTTGTTGCTGATTGTCTTTTGTACCAATGTATGGATGAATGCACAGGTTACGAGAGATTCATTGTTGTTCAGAGGAGTTGTAATGGAAGGAGATAGTCTGTTTAGTTTACCTTTTGCAAAGTATAAGGTAAACGATGATAAAGGCTATATCTCAAATGAAGAAGGTCAGTTTTCGTTTTGGGCTAAGAGTGGTGATTTAGTTCAGTTTTCATACGTAGGCTTTAAGCCGTTGTATGTTCATATACATGATTCATTGGCGAATGACAATTATTTAATGGGGATTTTTTTAAGTCGGGATACCATAGAATTGTCTGAAGTAGTTATTATTCCTCAAACGATAAGTCCTGATGCCTATGCACGTAATATGCCATTGTTGAGTGATGCAGAAGAAACAGTAGCTCAGCATAATGTCGATATGTCCACTTATCAGGCCATTACTCAACCTGTAACAGAATGGGATGCCGAGATGAATCAGAAAAACTTTTTACAGGCAAGATCTAATGATGTGGCCTACAAAACACAAGTCCAACCCAATCAAACCTTGGGAGTAAGTACTGTTTCTGCCAAGCAAGCCATAGAAAGATCAAAATTAAGGAATTTAAAAAAGCCAAGGAGGTCTTATATTAGTCAAACGGAATGGGAGTATTTAATTTCATCTTATCAGGAAAAAGTTAAAATGAAAAGCCTTCAATAGATTGTAAAGAAAAGTATTAACTATTTATTTCAAACAGGGAGACATTGATATTTTGAAATTTGTATTGTTGTGATAGAAGCGCCAAAGGCGTGTTGTCAATAGCCCAGCCTGATAAGGCTGGGTATATATGTTGTGATATAAATAAAGCACCAAAGGTGTGATGTGTTTTTTTAATTCTATCTAATTCTTTTCGCATTATTGAAAAATCTCATATTGATATTGATTATATTCATTGTAAATTACATCCTTAATATTTCATAAGGCTTTAATAATTTTAAATCCCATGCCTCAATCTCTTGTTTATAACTATACCCACATTATTTTTAGTACAAAAGATCGTTACCCTTTTATTGACAAACATATAAGCGCAGAACTGTTCAATTATTTGGGAGGTACTTGTCGAGAATTGAACTGCAATCCAATAATTGTTGGAGGACATGATGATCATGTTCATCTGGTTGTTCTTCTTTCGCAAAAGATAGCGCTAATGAAGCTTATGGAGACCATAAAAAGTCATTCTTCTAAATGGATAAAAACCAAGGGAAACAAATATGAAAATTTTTTTTGGCAAAAAGGGTATGGAGCATTTTCTATTAATCCTACACAAATAGATGTTGTATGTAAGTATGTTAAAGAACAAAATAAGCATCATAAAAATAAATCATTTAAGGATGAATATAGTGCATTTCTAAAAAAGTATAATGTAAAATACAATGAGCGGTATGTGTGGGATTAAAGAATGTATGAGCTCATAAATCTGGGACTAAGAGGTAGAATAGACATCACACCTTCGGTGCTCAATTAGTTACATTGTTTAACCCAGCCCTAATAGGCTGGGCTATAGACTTTACGCCTGTAGGCGCTATTATTGATAAAAAAACATTTATTTCGTTGAGTATCTGTTATTTGAAATGTATTTGTATAACAATCTGAGGGAGGTGCAAATGCATCATTGCTTGATGTTAGATATATGTAATATAATCAAGAGTGTGTTAAATTTATCCCCATCTCTTTTTCTTTTTCCTTCTATTGCTTAAAACTCTTATAATTCTGCAACATGCAGACAATAGCAATTACTATAATCGGTCTCTTCTACAATAGTGATTGTGTAAGGAAATGTTTTGACTATCTATTCTAAAAAGAGAAACATTGACAATTTAAAATTTGTTACTGTAATAGAAGCGCCAACGGCGTGTTATCAATAGCCCAGCCAGATAGGGCTGGGTAAATATGTAGAATATAAATAAAGCACCAAAGGTGTGATGTGTTTTTCAATTCTATTTTTTCCATTATATATATATGGTATAATCAGGAGGAGTGAAAATTCTTCCTATTGCAAATTTGCTCTTTTGCATTGTTTCTTATTTATTTGAAACATGCAGGCAATAACTATTGCTGTAGTCTGTTTCTTCTCTGTTTCTGAATATAAGCCATATTGTATAATCTTTTAATTCATCTTCATTAATCTCAGTCCAAAGGAAAGTTCCGTTATATCGTCTGGCACCTACGGTTGTATAATCAATAAAGTCACTTTGTTTGTATTTCCATACTATCATTAAGGTGTCATAATCTTCTGCGTAAGGTTCTTCAGTATCAGTTTTCCAGTCAAAGCAAATACCATTTTCATTAGCCGTGTAGGTAATTTCGGAGGGTAAAGGAATGTTTCCTTTTGAAATTAAACCTTTTTGCAAATCAATATATTGATTGGGATATTCTCCGGCTATAGCATGTTTTAAGTTATGCGACTGTGCCGATTGATAAGGACTGCGCGTAGAACTGTCGCTGGAAAAAGTTTTTTGTATTAATTCTTTTTCAGGTTGTAAAAACTCATGGATTAGTGCCATTTTTTGTCTTTGAGCAAGTTGTCGAGGCGTTTTCTTGTCGTAGGAATAGTTAGGCTTAACTCTGATAAAATCCTTACCATTTCTTGTATACATCACAACATTGCCAACTTTGCCACTACCACCGTTTAGGATACCATTTTTTAATCGTGCCATATCTAGGGATTTATAGGTTGATAATATTGAATATTACAACAAATATGCCGAAAAAACAAATTGGGGGAAGTTTATTTAGTTATAATCCTTTGTGATAGGGATTGTTGAAAAAGGTGATATTGATGATTAGAAATATAAAGTATTTGTCATTTAAAAGTTAATGTTATAACCATAAATAGATTTTTAAATTTAAACGATGTAGTTGTTTTTTTGTGGTATCTGAATAAAACATATTTACTCTATAATATTGTTGTGATGGCTACTGTTATAAATAATTTATAATTCATTAATCACTCATATATAATTCACTATCGATATACTTCCAAGTGAGTCAAACGTGAATGAGTAGTGAATGAGTAGTGAGTGAGTAGTGAGTGTAAATGCCAATTGTTACCACTTTGATATGAAGTTGGTCTGGAGTGATGTGATAGAAATATATTTAATAAGTGTATTAGGAATTCTGTGTTAAAATAAATGTCTAGATTACAAAAATCCATATAAATTCAAATAAAAATATAAAAGTCAGTGTTTAGCTGACTTTTTTTTATGAATTTTGTCGAGGAGAGAAAAATAACAAATTGATAGTAAAATGGAATTTACTTTAAATGGTGATAATAGCGGATATAGCAAAATAGAAAAGTATGATGACGATACCACTAATCAGCTTTCTGAACATTTTAACAAAGTAATTACTTTATTAGGAGAGGATATTGATCGTGAAGGATTAGTAAAAACGCCCTTGAGGGTTGCAAAAGCAATGCAGTTTCTAACACAGGGATATCAGATGGATCCGGAAGAGATTATAAAATCAGCTATGTTTCGTGAAGATTATCAACAAATGGTTGTGGTTAAGGATATTGAACTGTATTCTATGTGTGAGCACCATATGTTACCATTTTTTGGAAAAGCACATATCGCCTATATACCTAAGCATCATATTACAGGATTAAGTAAGATCGCGAGAGTTGTTGAGGCTTTTGCCCGAAGATTGCAGGTTCAGGAGCGATTAACTACCCAAATAAAGGAGGCTATTCAAAATACATTAAATCCTTTAGGTGTAGCTGTTGTTATAGAAGCTCAGCATATGTGTATGCAAATGCGTGGCGTTCAAAAGCAACATTCCGTAACAACAACTTCGGACTTTACGGGTGCATTTCTTAAAAATCAAGCCACCAGAGAAGAGTTTTTTAATATTATATCGAATAAACTGCATTAAGTAGAAATAAGGTTAAAATTGCAATGATAAAGCAATAATGCGAATGCTAAAGTTGGTTTTTAGAACGTAAAAACTTTGTGTTCGTTGTGAAAACTCTTTGAGTTCTTTGTGGTTATTAAAGCTTTACTATTTGAACTAGTCACTAATAAGAAGTTTTACTATAGGTCAGGATAAGGATTTTTGATTTTATAAGGCATGAATGTTAATAGACATAGCGAGACGCTATGCCAAACAAGAGGGGTGTTTTTAACTGAATGAGCTTCACTTATTCTTCTTCAAGACTCAGAAATAATTATTATTAAGACAGGATTAACAGGATTGTTATTACTTCGCAATAAATTTTAGTGTTAATTTTTATATTCTGTGAGGTTAAATTATTAATCAAGCTGTAAATCTATCCTCCCCTTTCGGAGGAGTTAGAGGGGGCTTCTTTTCCTTATTTTGGAATAAATGTTTAAAAATAAGAATGAATGTTTGTATTTGTATAGACTAAGGATAGGTAGGTTGTTGTAAAATGTATATATTGGACTCCAATAAATATGTTTATTTGTGAACCAACCTGATCTTAAATATAAAATTGCGTTAAGCCTTGTCAAAGGACTTGGGCCTGTTCTAATTAGAAATATAGTAGCATATCTTGGTGATGTTGAAGCTGTGTTTAAAGAAAAGAGTAGTGTATTGGCTAAAATTCCAGGTGTTGGACCCAAGCAAGCTTCCATAATTTCTAAATCAAATGTTCTTGATAGAGCAGAACAGGAAATTAATTTTATTGAAAAAAATAATTTAAAGGTCGCTTTTTTTCTGGATGAGTCTTTCCCAGTTCGCTTAAATCAATGTGAAGATGCTCCTGTTTTAATTTATTATAAGGGTAACCATTCGCTTGATTCCAATAAGATGTTATCGGTTGTGGGGACCAGAAACGTAACAGAAAACGGTAAAGACAATTGCAGAAATTTAATTAAAGATATTGCACAGTATTATCCCAATGTTACCATTGTAAGTGGATTAGCCTATGGAGTTGATATATCTGCTCACAGAGCGGCTTTAGAATATAATTTGCCAACTATTGCTGTTTTAGCACATGGATTAGATCGTGTATATCCCAGGTTGCATCAGGATGTAGCTCATAAGTTACTTGATAACGGTGCATTACTTACTGAATTTATAAGCGGAACAAATCCGGATCGTCAGAATTTTGTAAAGAGAAACAGGATTATTGCAGGTTTATCGGATGCTACATTGGTGGTTGAATCTGCACAAAAGGGAGGTTCTTTGATTACGGCACATTTGGCTCAGTCCTATAATAGGGATGTGTTGGCTTTCCCCGGACGCACTGATGATGAATTTGCTAAGGGATGCAATAAGTTGATAAAAACCAATGTGGCAGCATTGGTTGAGGGGATTGATGATGTAGAATATGCTTTAGGGTGGGAGAGAATACAAGGTAATACGAATGCTAAACAGTTAAGTATGTTTACCATGCCGGAAGGAGACGCTGGTTGTGTATATAACATGCTTCGGCAAGAAAAAGAGGCTACGTTAAATTTAGTGAGTTTAAAAACTGGTTTTCCAGTTAATAAAATATCATCATTAATGCTTCAATTGGAATTTGATGGATTAGTGAAAAGTTTACCGGGTAATGTATATCGTTGTATTTAAGAACGGTAGTCTTGACCCTTTATTTTAAATGAAAAAAAAGGGCTTAAAATCTTTATTTATTCAAACAATTTTGAGTTTTAGGCGTATAAAGTTTCAAGCATTATTTTGACTAATGGTTTGTTGGTGTATGCACACTAAACCAATATTCTATGAGATGATGTTTAAAAGGGGACTTAAACTATATATAGTATGATGCATCTTAACACACACTATCAGCACAATAAGGATGTACTCAATCGTGTATTAAAACGGTTGAGCTTTGTTGTGTTTATACTTCTGATTACAGCATTTAGATCTGTATTTGCAGCAGATTATTATTACACATATTATCATAATTGTGGGGCTGGTCCATTAAGTGCTGCAAAAATTCTACAATTTGGTGTTGATGCAGGTATTATGGTTAGTGGTCATGCTACTGGTGGAAGCTGGGATGATGTTGATGGTCTTACTCAGACCGGAATTGAGGAAAATGCTGAATTTACAGGTTTTGTTGTAGGGAATACTTATGATTTACTTTGGAATAAAAATAATAATCATTTTTATTATATACAGGTTGAAGTTCAAGTAGCTAATCAACCCATTGTTGATTTTTATGCTAGTAATCCAACACCTTGTGGTACTAGTTATTTAGCTGAAGTAATCCTTGAAATTAGTGGTGGAGTCAGTGATTATAGTTATACAATAGAGAGACTCCCAGAAGCGGATTTTTCTTCAACAACAAGCGGAAATACAACTTTAGGATTTGGAAATCAAACTGTAGATAGGACATATACATTAACAGCTGTTGAAGATGCTAATGGGTGTATTCCATCCGGATTACCTATGAGTGCTTCTTTTACAATGACTTCACCTCCTACTGCAGTAGATGTTTCTGGTAATAGTAATTGTACGCCAAATTCAATTACTATTTCTATTCCATCACCTGAAGCTGGAGTTACCTATTATTTAGCAGAATCAGGAGTTAAGGTTGTAGGTAGTGAAATTAGTAGTGCACCTTATACCTGGACTACAAGTGATGTAGGTAGTTATGAGATTTATGCTGAGAATCCATGTGATGCAACAAGCCCTATACTAATGAATGGTGGTCCGTTTATTTTAGCACCACCTCCAACAGCATCTGCTATAAGTATTTTGGGTGGAGGACCGTATTGTGCAGGAAATAATTATACTGTAGAAGTTGCTAATTCAGAATTGGGTGTAACTTATTCATTATATAATCCATCCGGAGTTTTAGTAGAAAGTGTTACATCAATAGCTGCAGGAGCATTAAATATAGGACCAAATGTATTAACCTTATCAGGTGATTATTCAGTTACAGCTTCAGTTGGTTCTTGTGGGCCAATAGCCATGTCAAATGTAGTAACACTAGGCGCTGAACCATTTCAACACACTATACTAAGTACAACAGTATGTGAGGGTACTAATTTAACAGTACATATGCAAACCAGTACTGCCGGTATTACTTATGAATTGATGTATGATGATGGAACAGGTGCAGTTAGTATACAATCTATAGTATCAGCAGGGGGCGGTTTTGATTTTGCTGCAGAGAATGGAGTTGGAACATATTACGTTGAAGCTCAGGATGCATTGGGATGTACTGCTACTATGAATGGGACTGCCACTATTAATGCATTACCTAGTGATTATAGTTTAAATTATACAGGTTCAATTTGTCCTTCTGGTATTGTTTCAGTTGGAAGTGCTGGTACTCCTGTAGAAAGTGATGTTACCTATTATTTATTTAAAGATGGTATTTCCACAGGTGTATCCCGATTAGGTTCAACAGCTGTAGGTGGTGTCATAAGTTTTGGTGATCAGTCAGTAGCAGGAGTTTATACCATTAGAGCAGTCAGAGGGTCTTGTTCTGTTGATATGAGTGGTAGTCTTGTTGTTTATGAAGATCCGGATATACTTACGCTAACCTATAATAAAAATAAATATTGTGCTACAGAACCATTAAGTGGTGTTACAATAACAATTAGCAATATTGAAGCTAATGTAGATTACTTATTACAACAAAGTACTGACGGAGGTGTAAACTGGACCAGTCTTACAACTAAAAATGGATCTGCTGGATCAGATCTTTCATGGATTAATCGAACACAAGGTATATTTAGGGTAATAGCTTCCAATCCAGGAGGATGTTCTGTAGAAATGGGGAATAGAATTACTATTGCAGAAGTAACAGAACCTGATGTAACCAGCATTACTGTAGATGGATCAAATAGACGATGTGAAGATGCAAGCACAACTTTTACTTTACGTATAGAACTTACTGGAAATCCACCTTATAACTTTGATATTGTTGATGATAAAGGAAATACAATAGCATCATTAACAGGGATTAATAATAACACTTATACTTATTCTGTTGATCCGAATGATGCACAAACTTTATACAGTGTTGCTAACTTAACGGATGTGGCGAGTTGTTCTGCAGTTAATCCTATTGCAACTACAACTATATACGTAGATCCAATTCCGGTAATCACATTTACTCCTGAGGATCCAGAAGTTTGTATTGGATCATCTGTTACAATTTCTGCAGATGGTGCAGGTGTTGGCGGTTCTTATGTTTGGAGTGATGGTTTGGGGGCTAATCAAACTATTAATATAGCACCTAGTGTTACGGATACCTATACTGTGACAGCGACTACAACAAGAGGTTGTACTGCGAGTGATGATATTACAGTTACAGTACATCCTTTGCCAACTTTATCATTTGACACTCCGGGAAGTGTATATGAATACTGTGAAAACGATGGTGTTATTCCTTTAAATGGTAACCAGTCAGGAGCCTCTTTTAGCGGAGCGGGTGTACCTACAGGAGGTAGTGTTTTTTATACAGATCCTAATACGACTAATGCCGATATAGTTACTGCAGCTTCCTATGGTGCAAACGAAATTACCTATAATTATACAGATGGAAATGGTTGTACCAATACATTAACGAAAGAAATTACAGTAAACTCTTTACCAACTGTAGTAATTAATAATCTTGATGATACCTATTGTTCTGATGCAGGGGATGTTACTTTTTATGGTACACCTGATGGTTCAGCTGTTGGATCAACAGGAACATTTACGATTGTAGGTTATGAGGCGCAACAAGGAACATGGTGGGATGAAGGTTCGCCAAGTGGAACCGGTACATTTAATGTAGGTGATGCCTTAAATACTATTGGGCCTAAAACAATTATTATACGTTATACTTATACTGATCCGGAAACGTGTACTGCTTATGTAGAGCAAGCAGTGGAGTTGTTACCTGATTACAATACAAATTTAAGTTTTACCGGATTACCATCAGATGCATGTGAAACTTCA
This sequence comes from uncultured Saccharicrinis sp., assembly GCA_963665705.1. Taxonomy (GTDB): domain Bacteria; phylum Bacteroidota; class Bacteroidia; order Bacteroidales; family Marinilabiliaceae; genus Saccharicrinis. Next base: position 4,356,732 of record OY762448.1, on the reverse strand, counting down.
GCATCGGTAACATTAACACCATACTTAGCAGGAGTTCTTTTAACACCTGCAGATGGAACAATTTCTTTTAGTGGGCCTGCAGGAAGTCTGACTGATAATGGTGATGGAACTTTTGATTTTGATCCATCGGTTGCAGGAGCTGGTGTTCATACAATTACGCTTAATTATACAGATTTAAATAACTGTAGTGGATCCGTGTCTGAAAGTATAGAGATTGGTACTCCTTTGAATATGGTTGGTTTCTCAACAGAGTATTGTTCATCAGATTCTAACCCTTATACACTAACCGGTCAAATAGATGGAGCTGCTCCTCCTGCTCCAGACCTTACAACATTTACAGTATATGCTCCGGATGGCAGTGTAGTTGCATTAAATCAACCTAACGGAACTTATGATTTTATTCCATCTACATTATTTGGAAATCATGAAGGTGGATTATATAAGGTGGTGTATACCTATGACGATTTAGTTAATGGTTGTACAAATACCTTAACTACAGATGTTTATATCATTGAGGAATTGGATGCTACTTTTACTATAGGTGGTGATCCGTATGCTACTGCCCAACAAAATTATTGCGAGGGAGATAGTCCTGTTGAATTAAAGGGGAGTGCAGATCTTGTAAATAATGCTATAGGAATAGTAGCTTCTACATTTACTGGTAATGGTTCAAGTGGAAATGGAATTTCTGGAGGATACTTTAATCCTTCTGATGGATCTGTGAATTATCATCCTACCGCCAATACTATTTATCATACTGTAATTCATACAGTAAACGGCAAAAGTTGTCCCTCACCAGTTGAATCATTTGATGTTTATGTAAATCAGGTTGATGTTGGAATAAGTAACCTAAAACCATCAAGAGAATATTGTACTAATGATGGTACCTTTGATATTAGTGTTAATGGCACAGATGCAACATTTGGAACGGCCGTCTTTAGTGCTACAAAAAATGGAAGCACAACTACTTCATTTTTAACTGATAATAATGATAATACAGCAACAATTGATCCTTCAGTAGGTCCAGGTACGTATGAAATTACAATGGATTTTACTAAAACTGTGGATGGTTGTGTAAAAACTGTAGTTGAATCAATAGAAGTATATGCAGCTAATCCAGTTACTTTTTCTGGAGTTACTGATGGTCAGGATATTTGTATAAGTTCAGCACCTATTACTTTAAGAGGAGATATGTTTGTTGGTGGGGCTGGTAATTTTACAATTTCTCCAGTTGTTGCAGGAGGTATAGAAAATGCTGGTACTGATGATTTAGGAAATGCAATCGTTGCAGATGATGGAGTTGCGAATTTTGTTCCTGCCGCATTAAACATTGGACCATATACAATTACTTATACATTTGTAAATGCTGCTGGTTGTGAAACAACTGCTCAAAAAACTGTTAATATTGTAAGTGCTCCAACACAAATATATGATATAACAGTTTCAGATAAAAATGATAATCCTTATGGAGCATACTGTGATGATGATGTTGCTCCTGACCGTGGTGTAAGAATCGGATTATCAGGATCTAACACTGGTGTTGAATATGAATTGTTGTTAGGAGGAATTTCTATTACACCAACATCTGTTACCTTTTTAGGAAATGGATCTTCATTCTTTTTCCAAGACGGATCAGGAAATGATTTAAGATTTACAGAAGAAGGAATATATACTGTTAGAGCAGTACAAAATGCTTGTGATGCTTTAATGAATGGAAGTGTTTCTGTTGAACAGTATGAATTAGTTCTGGAGGAAGAATCCAAATCAAACATTACATGTAATGGGTTATCAAACGGAATAATAGAGTTAAAAGCATCGGGAGGAAGTGGTTCTTATCAGTATTCAATAGATGGAGGTACTAACTGGCAAGCTTCAGAAACATTTACCGGTTTAGGTGTTGGAGATCATACTTTCTCTGTAAAAGATTTATCATCAGCTGGTTGTAATGGCATTGATGTTTTAACAGTAACCATTTCTCAACCTACAGCAATTTTAATAATAGAAGATGCTACACAAAATACAAATGTAGGTTGTTTGCCATGTACTGCAGGAGTAGACTGCGAGGGAAGTGCAACAATAAGTATATCAGGTGGTTCTCCTGATAATGCTAAATATCCAGCTACAGGTGGTTATGGTATTTCATGGTCGACAGGAGGAACAGATTTTACAGAAACCTTAATGCCAGAAAGTACACCTTATCATAGTGTTACAGTTACAGATGGTAATAATTGTATTGAATCATTAAATATTGATATTGATGTTAATCCAACTTTACAATTAGCAGAAGATGTTGATCCACTTTTACATATTGATAATGTTTGCAATGGAGAATCAGATGGATCATATGTTGTAACAGCTACCGGAGGTTCTGGAACTTATCAGTTTTCATTATCTGATCCAGGAATTACCACACCTACCTGGCTCGAAAGTAATTATGGTGCCGGAGGTAATCAATATAGAGTTTCTGGATTAAGTCTTGGAACATATGATATTTGGGTTCGCGATAGAAATGTAAATTATAACAGATGTTATACAAAAGTTGATGTACCAATAGAAATTACAGAACCAACAGCTCTTTCTATAATTGAAGAAAGTAAATCGGAGATTACTTGTAATGGTGCAAGTGATGGTAGTTTTATTGTTCGTGCATCCGGAGGTCTTTCCGGAACATATCAATTTTCAGAAACTGATCCGGCTTTAGGTGCTGCCGTTTGGGAAGAAGCCAATGATGGTGTTGATGGTTATGAAGTTACAGGATTGTCTGATGGAACTTATACCATTTGGATGAGAGATAAAGTTAACACTTCATGCGATGTTGTTGACGTGTCAGTTACATTATCAGATATTTTACCATTAAGTTATACTCTTGTTGAACATACAAATGTTTTATGTTATTCGGATAATACAGGACGACTTCAGGTTACAGCGCAAGGAGGTAGTGGTAATTATGTTTACCAGTGGGAAGATGCTTTTGGAATTATATCAACAGACACTTATGCAGAAGATTTAGTAGCAGGAAATTATACATTAACAATTACAGATGTTGATGCTGATCCTGCAAACTGTACACCTTTTACAGAAGTTTTTACAATTACACAACCTGCTAATCCATTAGAAATTAATGAATTATCAACTAAGGATAACGACTGTTCTGCCACTTCAAATGGTGCAATTCAGATTGATATAACCGGAGGAACTGCTCCTTATAATATAATATGGAGCAATGGAGTAAGTAATACTGAAAGTTTGTCCGGTTTAAGTCCTGGAAATTATACTGTTACTGTGGAGGATGATAATGGCTGTATCGTTGATAATTCAGTCACACCTATTATTGTTGGAGAACAACCTGATATTACTATGGTTCCTGCATCTTTAGACTTAGTGAATAATGATTGCTACTTAGATAATTCTGGATCTATTGAATTTCAGGTTACTGGAGGATCTGGATTTTATATGTTTAGATTGCAAGGGGATGAAATACGTGATTGGACTGTGCCTGTTCCTACGAACTCTGATACTTATATATTCGAAAATTTATATGCTGGTACTTATGAGGTTTTAGTTAGAGATGCTAATAATTCTTCATGTGAGTATTCATTAGGTAGTTATAATATTACCCAGCCAAATGAATTACTTATTTCTAATGACCCTGTTGTAGGATTACATAATGTTTCATGTTATGGAGGAAATGATGGTTGGTTTACTATTACAGCAACTGGAGGATCTGGTGATTATGATTATAGTATAGATAATGGTGCTAATTGGACAAATTTTTCACAAATAAATACTTTTACATTTTCTAACCTGGTTAACGGAACATATTTAGTTAAAGTCAGAGATTTTAATGAACCAAGTTGTGTTTCGTCAACATTACAAGTAGATGTGAATCAGGCAGCTAAAATTCAGGCAGCTGTAATTAGTGTAACAAATACAAGCTGTTTTAATACTTCGGATGGGGTTGTAACAGTTACCGCCAACGGAGGAAGTGGTACTTATGATTACTACTGTGTTGAAACAAGTACCTGGGATGATGATGGTATTTTTAATTTACCTAAAGGAACTTATACATTTATAGCTCAGGATGAGGATGTAGTAGGTTGTGTTTCAGATGCTACTGCACAAATAACAGTTGACGGACCTCTTGATTTTACTACTACTGTTACTAGTTATTCAAACATTACATGTAATGGAGATTCAGATGGAGAAATTTATTTATCAACACAGTTTTCAAATAGTGCATCAGGGCTATTTGAATATTCTGTAGATAATGGAGTTACTTATCAATCATCACCGATTACTGGTTTAGGCGCTGGTGTATATGTTGTTATGATAAGAGATGCCAATCATCCATCATGTGAAAATACACTACCAACAACAGTTACGTTGACAGAGCCTGATCCGTTGACTCATGTTTTGGATGGAATTACAGATGTACAGTGCTATGGAGATGATAATGGGGCTATTCAGATTTCCGTATCAGGAGGTACTCCAAATTACTCTTATCAATGGACTGGTGTATCTGATGCAAATGGTGGAAAAACGGATAACCCAACTAGCTTAACTGTAGGTACTTATTCTGTTTCTATCATGGATGATCATGGATGTTCAATACTTCCTCTTCCCTCTTATATAGTAACCGAACCGGATGAATTAGAGGCAGAGTATCAGGTTGTACATGTAGAATTAGGAGGACAAAGTACCGGATCTATTGCTATTAGTAATATAACAGGTGGACCAACCACTAATTATGATGTATTGTGGGATGATGGTTCTACTTCCATGTCGCGTACTAATTTAGCAGCAGGAACTTATACTTTTACTGTATATTCAAGAGATAATTTAGGTAATATACTATGTGAAAGAATATATGATATTGATGTTATAGATGAAAGTTTACCTCTTGATTTTGATTTGGTTACAGTTGATGCAGAATGTTATGGTTCAGATGGTAATATTGAATTAACTATTAAATCAGGTAACTCGCCATATGATATAACATGGAGTAAGGCTGGTACGGTAGTTGGGAATACATCAACAGGAGATATTATTACTAATATACCTGTACCTTTTGGAGTATATGAAATCAATGTTACTGATGCTTCTACGGCTTCAATAACTAAAACAGCAACAATTAATCAACCAGACGATTTTTCAATTAATGCTTATGTAAATACAGATAAGGTTTGTGAAGGAGATCTTGCTGAAGTTGTTGTGGATATTTCTGGTGATGCATGGGATAATGCTGTAGCACCTCAAGGTGATAATTTTAATGTTAGTTGGATAGATCCTGATGGTTTGACTATTGCAAATGGTACATTTACAAATGAAGCTGTTCAATCTAATCAGGTTAAATCAGGTAATTATACTGTTTATATTTATGAAATATCAAATCCAACATGTATAAAATCACAAACTATAACTGTTAGTGATCCTCAACCTTTAGGTATAGTTGAAACAATAGTTCCTGTTAAATGCTATAATGGTACAAGTGGTTCTATTTCAGTAGTACCAACTGGGAGACCAGCAGGTCATGGTTTTACATATTCATGGGAACAATTTGATGGTACTAGCTGGATTTTATTAACCGGAGAAACTGCATCTAGCATAACTAATAAACCTGCAGGAATTTATCGTGTCACAATTCAATCCGTAAGTACTGTATGTAATTATACATCAGGAAGCCTAGAGATATCACAACCCGATGAAGTCAGTGCATCTGTTACGCATGATGATATTATTACTTGTTTTGGTGATCCTTCAGGTAATATTAATTTAACGAATATCAGAGGAGGTACAGAACCATATAAATATACTATAAATGGGGTTGATCAGTTATTGCCTATAGGAACAACAAATTATAATTTGGGTACATTAACTTCTCAAAATTATACAATTGTACTTACAGATGTTAATGGCTGCTTAAGTCCAACATATTCTGTTGATATTCTTGAACCTGAAGAGTTAACTTTAGATATTACAACTGCTAATATTGATTGTCAAACAATTAATACAGGTGTAATAGAATTGGCTATAGGTGGAGGTAGAATTTTATCAGGAGAACAACAATATTTAGTAACCGTTAGCCCTGATGGAAAATCAGATATTATACTTAATCAAATACCAAATGCAACAGGAGTACAAATTCCTGTCTCAGACCCATTATTAACAGGGCTTGTAGCGAATAAATATGTAGTTAAAGTTATCGATTTAAATTCTGATGCTGTTGATAAGTGTATCATATCTGAAGAAGTTAATTTAGAACATGTTCTTGCTACAGCTGATGTAAGTAATGCAACATGTATGGGGGTAAGTAATGGTAGTATTTTAAATGTTCAGATTACAGGTACTACAAATTACAACTTTACCTGGTCAACTCTTGATGGTACAGGAATTGATAATACAAATCTTGCTCAATCTGGTTTATCCAAAGGAACTTATACTTTATCAATCGAAGATTTGGATAGAGCAGGTTGTACTGCCGATTTTGACTTTGTTGTAGATTATGATAATACAATATCAATAACAGCCGATATAGTTGATGTAATTTGTAGTGATGAAGAAACTGGCGCTATTAATCTATCTACAGTGGGAACAGGATCGGGAACCACTTATAGTTGGAGTGGACCTTCTGGTTATACATTTGTTGATAACACATTAGAGAATCAAAGTGCTTTACCTCAGGGTAATTACACGGTTACTATAGAAACAACATTAGATGGTCAACAGTGTTTGGCTAGTAAAACATTTACTGTTACGGAACCTGATGAGATTACTTATAATGCTTATTTTGAATATACTGATTGTGATCCTTATCAACGTACTTTAGTAGTTGATAATGTAAGTGGTGGTACAGGAACATACGACTATAGTTGGAATGGGCCTGCATTTTCACCTGCAATTCCAACCGATCCTACTAATGTTTTGATTACACAAGGAGGAACTTATACTATTACAGTTAGCGATGTTAACTTGTGTGAAGTATCAAAAGACGTTGTAGTTCCAAATGAAATTACAATTGATTATGATCAAACTGACGTAACATGTTATAACGGTTATAACGGATCCATAAATATTTCAAATATTTATGGTGGATCAGGATCTTATAGTTATTCCTGGACAGGTCCTGTTACGTATACAGCTATCACTCGTAATATAGATCATTTAAGAGTAGGTACATATGTACTGACTATCACAGATAATAATGAGAATGTTGGGGGATCTTATTGTTCAAGATCTTTTACTTTTACAGTTACTGAACCTAATGAAATAGAGATTAATCCAACGGTTAAAGATGTTTCATGTTTTGGAAGAAGTGATGGTCAGATAGAAATTGGTGTACTAGGAGGTTCAGGTGGTTATTCTTATGAATGGAGTCCTGTTGTTTCGCCTAATCTATCATCTAATAAAAATCAATACGATTTACCGGCAGATGATTATACTATTACTGTAACAGATGATAGTTTATGTACAGCAACTATTACAATTCCTGTACTGCAGGATACAAAAATACAATTGTCGGCAGTTGTGACAGACACTCAATGTGATGGAACTAATGGTGAAATAGACCTTACTGTATCAGGAGGTTCGGGAGATGTTGATAAATATGAATATGACTGGAGTTCATTGGATGGTAGTGGATTAAATACTACAGGTATTGATCAAACAGGACTATCAGGTGGAACATTTTCTGTTATTGTAACTGATACTTTAGATGGAAGATCATGTATTGCTCAACTTTCAAAAACTTTGACACATGAACTTGAGACTGTAGATGAAGTTGTGACTCCAGTAACATGTTCTGGTAATGATGATGGCTCTATAAGTTTTAATGTTACAGGTGGAACAGGAAATTATTCTTATCAATGGTCAGTAGTTGCAGGCTCAGGTGCTAATCCATTAGGTTTGGTTGTTAGTGAAAAGAATCAAAGTGGATTAAGTGAAGGTCAATATCAGGTTGTAATTACTGATGAAAGAGCTGATGGCACAATTTGTAGCATAACAAGAGTATATGAAATAACAGCCTCTACATGGTTAGATGTGTCTGTTGCCGAATACGAATCTAACATGTGTTATGGTGCTGCTACAGGTAAATTAGTGGCTTCTGTTGTTGGAGGTTCCGGTTCTTACTCATATGAATGGAATGGACCTGATGGTTTTACTGATACAAACAGTACTATCGAGAATTTGGTACAAGGTAGCTATGAGTTAAAAGTGACAGATGATGTATTGGGATGTACATTTATTAAAACATATGAAATTAATGGTCCTTTGGCACCACTTAGTGTTGATAATGTCATTGTTACTCCTGTGTTATGTTATGGAGATCAAACAGGAGAAATTAACGTGGTTGTATCAGGAGGTACTCCTCCATATATCTATCAATGGAATGGTCCTGGTACTGCAACAGGAAGTAATCCTACAGGATTAATTGCGGGTAGCTATGATCTTAAAATTATTGATGATAATCAATGTGAATTAGATTATACTGGTATTGAAATAACTCAACCTGGAACACATGTTAAACTTACGAATCCAGTTATTGTTAATGCTTCAGATGTTGGTGAAATAGATGGACAGATTACTGTTGATGTTAGTGGAGGTGTTGCACCGTATTCTTTTCAATGGTATGATAGTTCTAATAATGCAGTTGGAATTGATGACAGAGTATTATCAGGTGTTGGAGCAGATACATATAGAGTTGTTGTAACTGACAATAATGGATGTACATATGAACTTGCAGGTTTGACTATTTCTGAACCCGGTACATCATTAGGATTTTATACTACAGTTCATCAAGTAAGTCCATGTAATGGATCTGCTAATGGTGAGATTCATATTACGAATATATACGGTGGTACTCCGTTAAGTACTAATAATTATAATATTCAAATTACAGGTCCTAACACTAATGTTAATGAAGATAATACCTCGTATGATCTTGTAGATCTTGAACCAGGTGATTATTATATTGTAGTTACAGATGATGCTGGAGTTTTTGTTGAAAGAACAATAACTATTGAAGAACCTGATCCATTAAATATTGTAGCTACTAAAGTGTTAGATGTTAGTTGTTTTGGTGATTATTCAGGTGAAATTAGCGTAACTGTTTCAGGAGGTAAACCTAGTAGCTCAGGATATTATTATGTTCGTTTAGTTAGTGATGAATTAGGAGAAGTCGCACAAAAAACTGATGCACAAGAAGGAGTATCTTTCTCGTTTGCAAATATTCCTGCAGGAAATTATAGAATTATTGCAACTGATCATGCCAGTGATTTCGATACGCATGACGTTAATCAAGGGAACTGTGAATATGTTGAGACTAATTTATTGATTACTCAGCCAGAAGCAAAAGTTGGAGTTCGTGCGGTATCGGTTGATAATACAATTTGTAATGGGGATTCCTATGATTTAGAAATATACACAACAGATTGGGATTTTAATGATGGGGATTTGAGGGTGTCAGTATCTGATGGTTTTAATATTTCATCTTATGATATAGATCAGACTCCTTATATCCTTACTGTTAATCCAACAACAACCAGTACATATAAAGTTACACAAGTTAATACAACAAGTGGAGCTATTTGTTTGCAAGGTGAACCAGTAGGTGATCCTGTTACGGTAGTTGTTAATGCATTACCAACTGCTACTATTACAGGGCCTACAGAAGTATGCGAAGATGGAACTGTTGTGTTAACTGGTAATTTAACAGGTTCAGCTCCTTTTGATATAACCTGGAGAGATGAATTAAATGGAACTTCTGATACAAAATCCATTACTGGATATTCTTATTCTTTTAATGATTCGCCAGTTTCTGATGCCAGGTATAGGATATTAACAGTTTCAGATAATAATGGATGTTTAAATAATGGAGATGGAATTGTTGATGTTAGTATAAACAACAAACCCAAAGTGTCTTTAAGTGGAGGTACTGATATTTGTGAAGGAGAAAGTACTAACTTACAAATAGGATTAGTTGATGGGGAGGCTCCTTTTGTGGTTACTTATACCGCAAATGGAATTGAAGGAACTTTAGTTATTAATGATGCTGCTCCATCAAGTTATACATGGAGTGTTAGTCCTACTGTAACTACTGTTTATGAAATTACTAATGTGTTTGATGGGAATAACTGTTTAATGGATATAGGAGCTTCAATTATGGCTACTGTAAATGTTAATGTATTACCTGATGATGTAGAAGAAATTTTTAGCACTACAGATATGGGTTCTGTTTGTCAGGGAGCCATTAATATTGATTATTATGTGGATCCTGTAACAAATGCAGATAGTTATCAATGGACTGTGGATCCAGGTATAAATATTATTTCTGGAGGTATAACTAATATTCTGGTTGATTTTGACAGATCGTTTACAGGAGGATATATTAGAGTTTATGCTGAAAATGGTTGTGGAACGAGTCGTGTAGTTGAAAGGTGGATCAATGCAAGTGTTTTACCTGATGAAATTAACGTAGCTCCAACTGGCGATACTGATATTTGTGAAGGAGAAAGTGGCTTGGTTTATAGTATTAATCCTGTAGCTAATGCTTCTTCTTATGAATGGGATATTCCAACGGGTTTTATTGTTGTAGGTGATGATTCGGGACCTACCATTGTTGTAGATATTGATCCAAATGTGGTTTCTACTACAGATGTGATTAGAGTTAGACCGATAAATTCATGTAGTTCAAATGAACCATGGTCACCTGCATTGACTATAAATATTACACCTCTTCCAAATGCATATGCAGGATTGGATGAGCGAATTTGTGGTACTACTTATACATTAAATGCAGATGCTCTTAATTCAGGAGAATCGGGACAATGGGAAATTATTAAAGGATCTGGTCAATATACAAATGCAGCTATAGATCAAATTTCGTCAAGTGCGAGTATTTATAATTTATCACAAGGAGAAAATATTTTTGTTTGGACAGTTCGCAATAATACAACAGGTTGTTCAACTTCTGATACCGTAAGTATTTTTAATGATCAGGTGACAGTTAGTGCTGGAGCTGAGAGTTATTCATTATGTGATGGTCAGGTTGAATTATTTGCAACTCCACTTGAAAGTGTTGACGATGCCGATATTGCTACATGGTCTGTTGTTCCAAATACAGGTAGTTTTGCTGATGCTTCCGATCCAAATGCAACAGTATCTAATCTGGCAAGAGGTACCAGTACTCTAACATGGACAATACAAAAAGGAGCATGCTTTAGTTCTGTATCTTTTGATGTAGTCAACAATGAACCTTCAGAGACCGAAATATATAATTCAGCCAATGTAAAAATATCAGAATTAGATCTTCCTTGTGGTGATAATTTTACTTCATTGAGTGGTAATATACCAGAAGTTGATGAAACGGGTTATTGGATTGTAGAATCCGGATCTGTAGATATTGACAATATTAATAGTGCAACTATTAATTTAACAAATATAGCTGAGGGAGATAATGTTTTAAGTTGGAATATATTAAAAGGATCTTGTATCTCAAGTACATTTGTTGAGATTAGAAATAATTACTTTACCGTGGATGCCGGAATTGATAGAGTTACTTGTGATGGTACAATGAATTTATCTGGTTCTGAGTTGACTGACGGAGCAACAGGTATTTGGACTGTTGATGAAGGTAGTGGCGATTTTGAGGATGCTCTTTCTGCTTCTACAAGTGTTTCAGGATTATCACAAGACAATAGTGGTCGTAATGTATTCAGATGGACCGTGAGTAGAAATGGTTGTAGCTCATATGATGAGACTGTAATTACAAATGACCAACCATCAGAAGCTTTAATGCAAGGCGATGTCATTTCTGATCATGTTTGTGGTGAAGAGTATACTTTAAATGCTGTAGAACCTGTTTATGGATCAGGTCTATGGACTGTTGTTTCAGGAAGTGGTTCATTTGAGGATCCTCAGTTATTTAATACTAATGTTTCCAATGTTGGTATTGGTGATAATGTGTATAGATGGACGGTGTATAACAATACTTGTTCTTCATCTATAGATTTTGAACTAAGGAACCTACATATAGAAGTATATGCTGGGGCTGATACCGCAGTATGTGGTAGAGTGGCTCAATTAAATGCAACGCCTGTTCCAGATGGAGCTACAGGTGAGTGGAATGGAGTTGGAGGCTCTACACAAGTAGTATTTAATCCATCCAATACACAGGCTGATGCATCTGCTACATCCTTAGGATATGGAACTAATGCGTTAGTTTGGACTGTAACTAAAGATGGCTGTGTATCTACAGATACGGTGATTATTTCAAATAATGCTCCTTATGAAGTTAGTGCATCTACTTATATTTATACTGATGGTAATAAAACAACCTTAAGAGCTGAAATACCTGATGTAGGTTCTGGAATCTGGACTCTTGTAGAAGGACGGGGAGATATTGCTAATCCAACCTCTGCAACTACTGAAGTTACTAATTTACTACCTAATTATAATTACTTTAGATGGACTGTAACTAATGTTGAATGTTCCGATTATGTTGATGTTGCTGTTCAGAGTGGTGTTTTAGCTGAAGCAGAGGCCGGTTCTGATCAATATCATTTATGTGAGGATTATACCACTTTAAATGCAAATGAACCAGAAGGAACATATGGAGAGTGGACGATTGTTGAAGGTAGTGCTGATTTTGAATCTTCTAATAGTGCGAAAACGAAAGTTACAAATATTCGTTCGGGACAAAATATATTTAGATGGACTTTAAGGTTTGCCGGAGGTAGTGAAAATTATACTACAGATACCGTTATCATCGTAAATAATAAACCTACTGATGCTGATGCTGGTTTAGATATTTATGAATGTGGTGATGTTGCTACTTTAAATGCACGGGAACCTGTTGTGGGTACTCCTTTGTGGTCTGTATTATCTGGTGGTGGAGTGTTCTCTGATGATACTAATCCAAAGACTGATGTTTCAGAATTGGCAAAAGGAGAAAATGTATTTAAATATCAGATACAGAAAGATATTTGTTTTTCATATGACACTATAAGTGTTTATAACTATGAATCTTCAGATGCTTATGGGGGAGATAGTTTACGTGTAGTATGTCAGGATTCTGCACTTTTAAATCCTGAAATTCCTAAATATGGAGAAGGAACATGGCGGGTTATTGAAGGTGCAGGTAAAGGTAGAGATGAAGATGGAAATGAGACTGATGAAATAGTTGGATATGTATATGATCTTGCACCCGGAGTTAATAGATTGGTTTGGGAGGTTAAAGTTCCGGAGGCATCATCTGATTGCGTTAAAAGAGATACTATTACAATTATTAATAATGAACCATCTGAGGCGTTTGCCGGACATGATCGTCCGGTCTGTGTTGATACCGTTGCCCTATCCGGAAGTGTACCTGTCTATGGTGTTGGTACATGGACTCTTTTATCAGGATCGGGTAATATAGTTGATTCATCGCAAACAAATACAATAGTTACCAATTTAGCTGTTGGTCAGAACAGGTTCAGATGGACCATTGATAATAATGGTTGTACCTCTTATTCCGATGTTGAAATTTCAAATGACTATATACAGGCATTCGCTGGATATGATCAGCCAATTAATTGTGCCGATACTGCTGTGTTGGAAGCAAATAATCCATTGCCTGGCATTGGAACATGGGGAATTGAAGGAGGCTCAGGATCTGCTAATTTTGATGACAATGAAAGTCCGTATTCAGTGGTTCGTAATTTAGATAAAGGAGACAATATTTTAACGTGGACCATTAACTATAAACAATGTAGATCGGTTAGTCAGGTTACAATTACCAATAATGAACCTTCACAAGCCATAGCCGGAGATAATAAAGCTACCTGCGAAGATTATTTTGTATTAGGAGCTGCTGATCCCGAAGTTGGAGTTGGCCGTTGGACAATAAAAAGTGGAGGTGGAGATTTTGTTGACGAGAATAACAATTCTACCAGGGTTAATAATCTTAAATTTGGCACAAATGTATTTAGATGGACAGTCGAAAATAATGGATGCGAATTGCATGATGATGTTGCCATAAGTTTTAATAGGATCGATGCCGAGGTGGGAGGAACTCAGGAAATTTGTGCTGATCATACCTTCCTGGAAGCCAATAACCCATCTCCGGGTCTGGGTACATGGACTGTTGTAGGAGGATCAAGTCAGGCCCGATTTGTGGATACTCATGATGCGAATACTGAAGTAATGGATTTGGCAAAAGGAAGTAATCTTTTACGGTGGTCTATTAATAATGAAGGTTGTGTTACATCTTCTGAAGTAACTGTTATCAACCATACACCAAGTACAGCTTATGCAGGAGGAGCTCAGGAAATATGTGAAAGTTTGACGGTTCTGGATGCTACAGCTGTAGAGATCGGTACCGGAAGCTGGGAAGTATTAATCGGTTCAGGAACCATTTCTTCTGATCAAATTAATAATCCGAAAGCAAATATTTCAGGTTTATCTAAAGGTGAAAACGTGTTGCGTTGGACAGTTACAAGCGATAATGGATTATGTTCGTCAGAGGATGATGTTATCATTACCAATAATGAACCATCAGAACCATATGCCGGCGCCAGCCAGGAGTATTGTTCGCCAACAGTTCAATTAAAAGCTGCTATTCCTGATTTTGGAACAGGATTGTGGTCTATTATTGATGGAGGCGGTAATTTTGATGATGCAACATTGCATAATGCTACTATAAGTAATCTGAATGAAGGTTTAAATATTCTTAGATGGACCATTTCGCAAGGACAGTGTTTTAAATCAAGCGATATTGAAGTTTTAAATAACACGCCAACCACAGCAAGTGCTGGTCCGGATATTGAGGATTGTAAAGATTATGCAGATTTGGATGCAAATGTTCCTAGCCAGGGTGAGGGGTACTGGACATTAATTTCAGGAAATGCTAGTTTTGTTGATGAAACAGATGCTAAAACAAGGGTTGAGGAATTAACTTTCGGTGAAAACATTCTGATGTGGAATGTTCAAAAAGGAGGATGTATTTCATCAGATCAGATTACTATATTTAATCAAATTCCTGATCAGGCTGAAGCAGGAACCAATAGAAGTACTTGTGAAGATTATTTAACCTTAAATGCCAATAATCCGGATACAGGTATCGGAACCTGGACTATCATATCAGGTAATGGTGAATTTGACGATCCAAATAGCCCAACAACAATAGTACGTGAATTAGGTTTAGGAGAAAATCGTTTCAAATGGACAGTAGCCTATGGTGAATGTACTACTGAAGATGTTGTAGAAGTAGTTAGTAATAAAACAGATCCTTATGCAGGTGAAGATGCAATCGTTTATGATCCTGAATTTGAGTTAAAAGCATCTAATCCTGGAGATTTAGGGGCTACGTGGTCTATTGTTGCAGGAACAGGCGATTTTGATGATAATACATACTTTAATACAACAGTTAGAAACCTTTCAGAGGGCGTTAATACATATAGATGGTTGATGAATGTTAATGGTTGTATTACATATGATGATGTGAGTATAGAATATAGAGTAGTTCCGGATGCTGCATTTGTTGTTGATACAACACAAGGATGTTATCCATTATCTATTCAATTTACTAATTATTCTGATGGAGGATCTAGCTTCTTATGGGAGTTTGGTGATGGGTATACATCTACAGATAGAAATCCTGTACATACATTTGATGATCCAGGTGTGTATACTGTAACCATGACAGCTCCCGGCCCTGATGGTGTAAATGGAGTTTATACAAAAGATATTACCGTTTATGACCATCCGGTTGCTGAATTTAGCTATGGACCTGATATTGTATATGTTCCGGGTGATTTATTACGTTGTTATAGCTTGTCTGTTGATGCGGATACATATTTATGGGAATTTGGAGATGGAAATACTTCAACAGATGTAAATCCATTACATGAATATTTAACAGAAGGTGTATTTGATATATCTCTTACTGTAGAAAGTCAATATGGTTGTATTGATGAAATTATAAAGACTAATGCAGTTACTGCTGTTTTACAAGGATTTGTTAAGTTCCCCACAGCCTTTATGCCTCGACCGGATGGTGGTACCGTAAACACTATTGGAGGTGGTGAAACAAATACAATATTCAGACCTGTTTATAGAGATGTCGATCAATATAAACTTCAAATATTTAATCGCTGGGGACAGCTAATTTATGAAGGTACAGACATTGATGAGGGATGGAATGGTTTTTATAATAACGAACTTTCACCTCAGGGGGTATATGTTTGGAAAGCCACAGGAACTTTTATTAGTGGCAAGGTTTTTACAGAAGCCGGAAGCGTATTATTGGTGAGATAAAATTTAATCGAATTCAAATTAAACGTCTTGCAAAGTTTTTATTACTTTGTGAGGCGTTGTACAAGTTTAACTAAATAATGAGGAAATTAATTTTTAAACATATATTCTTGGTTTTGGTGTCATTACTTATTTCTAAAACAAGTAATGCTCAAGATGTGTCATTTTCTCAGAATTATGCTTCTCCTTTGTATTTAAGTCCTTCTTTTACAGGTTTAACGGAAGGGAGTCGGTTAGCTTTGAATTATAGGGATCAATGGCCTAGTATACCCAATACTTACAGAACTATGTCTTTCTCTTTTGATCATTATTTTTCAGATTATAATAGTGGGGTTGGATTTCTTTATTTTAGGGATGATCAACAAAAAGGAGCTTTGATTAATCAGAATATTGGACTTACATATGCTTATGAAGTATATGTGTCAGAGAAAGTGATGATTAGGCCTGGTATACAATTTAAATTTGCCCAGTCATATATTGACCCTTCAAAAGGTACTTTAGGAACAGGTTACGATACAAACGGTAATCTTGTATCAGGAGAAGGTATTGTAGTTGCTCAGGATAAGATAAATAAATTTGATGCAGCAGCTTCAGTTATGATTTATAGTAATTCATATTGGGGAGGGGTAACAGTAGATCATTTAGTTAAGAATAATAATAGCTTTACCGATATAGATCCAATAAGCGGTATGAAAATTACTTTATTTGGTGGGGTAAAATGGATTTATAAAGAAGGTAGAAGACGAAACCCGGATCAAAGTGTAACGTTTGCATTTAATTATAGAAAACAAGATTATTTTAATCAATTAGATTTTGGTGCTTATTGGCAATATAATCCTATTGAATTAGGATTGTGGTACAGGGGCATTCCAACAAAAAATAAAGAACAGCTTTCAAACAATGATGCTATAATTGCCATATTTGGTGTACATTTAGGAAAAACAAGAGTCGGTTATTCCTATGACCTAACTCTTTCTGATTTAGCTGGTAATACAGGAGGTGCGCATGAATTATCAATTCTTTATACTATCCCTTCTTCAAATAAACCCCGCATTAATAGAAGTGCGATGCCTTGTTCGCAACCAGGATATGGTGGAGCCGGCCCTTCTCGTAGTAAATACAGAAGTCGTTCAAGAAAGATATTTTAAAGAAATATTATTTTTGGTTTTAAATGATATTGATATCACAAAAAAAGCTAAAAATATTTTTAAATATTTGTTATTAATTTATATTTGTTGTCCAATTAGGCAAAGAGCTTACTTTAATTACAATTGGCCTTTGTTCTTTTTATTACATTATTAGTGTTCCATTAAGTATTAATTATGTATAAATAAATCATAATGTTATAATAACAGTGGTTTATATATATGTGGAGAAATGAAAAATTTAAACAGATGAAAAGATTTTTACTGGTAGTTAATTTAGTTTTTTTAGCAGGATTGAGTTCGCTTTTATTAGTTGGTTGCAATGAAAAAGCTGGAACTGATGGAAACGTTGACACACACAAAGGCAATGGAATATTAAGTGAAGGTGATGTGTTCCCTGTTGCATATATAGATACAGATTCTTTATTACGCCAGTATCAGTTTGCAATTTACCTTCAAGAAGAATTATTGAAGAAAGAAGAAAAGTCGCGTACCGACTTTAATGAGCAGGCAAAAAAACTGCAAACGCAAATGACTGAATTTCAAAGAAAAGTTCAGAATAATGGTTTCTTGTCACGAGAAAGAGCAGAACAAGAGCAAAGAAATCTAATGGCAAAAGATCAGGAGTTACAGGGATTAAATAGTAAGTTATCTAATGAATTGATGGTTGAGCAGGAAAAGTTAAACCGTCAACTAAGAGATACATTAACATCATATCTGGAAGAATTTAATAAAGACGGGTATTACAAATTAATTTTCAGTAATACATTAGGAGATAATGTATTGTATAGTGCTCCAGGAATTAATATTACCCAAGAAATTGCTGATGCTTTGAATGCCAGATATGAAGCTGGGAAAAGTAAATAAAACTTAAGATATTAAAGTAGAATAAAATTTTTAGGCAGAATTCTTTTGGGATTCTGCCTTTTTTATGATTATTATAATGGATGTTTTATATTCTAAATACCTCAATAGACATAAGGCTTTAACGTTATTTGATTCAAGTAAGATAAAAGAATCAGGACTTATAATTGTTATTCCTGTTTATCTTGAAAAAGATGTGTGTAAAACATTAGATTCATTACGAAATTGCATTATGATTGAGCAGCATGTAGCTGTTTTATTAGTTGTTAATGCCAGTATTTTAGCCACTGATGATATTGTATCAGAACAGAAAAGGAGTGTACAAGAGATTAAAGATTACGGAAAGACATATAGTAGTGATAAATTAAGTTTTTATACTGTTGAGGCCTTTGATTTGCCAAAAAAACATTTTGGAGCAGGACTTGCCAGAAAAATAGGAATGGATTTAGCTATTCAGCATTTTTATGATTTTAATTGTGAAGATGGAATAATCGTATCGTTAGATGCTGATACTACAGTGGAAAAGAATTACCTGTCTGAGATTTTTAATTGGTTTAAATATTCCTCAAAAAGAATAGCTTGTTCTATTTATTATGAACATCCAATAAGAGGGAGTGAATTTAGTGATGAAGTTTATTCAGCCATAACACAGTATGAGTTACACTTACGATATTATGTATTTGCATTAAAATCAATTGGGTTTCCATATGCTTTTCATACAATAGGTTCTTGTTTTGCAGTACGTGCTAAAGCTTATGTAAAAGCAGGAGGAATGAACAGGCGTCAGGGAGGAGAAGAGTTTTATTTTATTCAAAAATTAATTCAGATTGGAGGTTATGGAGAATTAAATACTACAACGATTCAACCATCACCTAGAATTTCCAATAGGGTGCCATTTGGTACTGGCCCATCAATTAAAAATATAGTATCACAAAATGATGAATACTTAACTTATAATCCTACTGCATTTCTTGATTTAAAAAAACTATTTGATTCTATTGATGATTATTTTGGTATTACAGAGGAACAGTATCAAAAAGTAATATTAGAATTACCCGGAAGAGTTAGAAGTTTTCTTCTTAATTCAAATTTTTGGGAGGAAGTTAACAATCTTTCGAATACCTGCTCAAGTATACATTCGTTTAGGAAACGATTTTTTCATATTTTCAATGCCTTTAAACTAGTTAAATACTTAAACTATACGCACGGTCATTTTATTGGTAAAATACCCGTATTTGATGCTGCAATTGAATTGTTAGAATATATGGAATTCCCTACAGATGATTTTTTTGAAGAAATAGACCTGTTGCTAAAATTTAGAGATATTCAAAAAAGTCCACAATAGCTTGTAGTAATTTCAAATATTAGATATGCTTTCTAAAACTTACATAGAAATCAAGAACAGCAGTTATTAATATTCCAATGATCCAATAGCTTCTATTGAATAATATAGCAATAATAGCAGCACCAAGAAATAATGCACTGATTGTTAGTATGCCATTCAGTCGTTTATTAATTAATTTTCCTTTTAAAAAGTTAAATAGACGAATTCCTAAGAATGGAATATAACCAATAATTAAAATTGGAAGAGCGATGTCAGAGTCGTTAAGTTTTAAAAAAATACCTAGTACAAGACAGAACATCCCCAGGTAATAAGTGTAACTAAGTGATTTATATAAATTCATTATTTTTCTTCTTCTTCCACAATTACAAATATATCTTCATTCTTTTTTTTCATGAGATACTGTTCTCTTGCAAATTTCTCAAGACTTTCAGGACTTTCTTCAATCTCCTTTAATTTGCGTTGATTTTGATCTATTTCAACTTCGTAATGGTGTTTTTGTTTATTTAATTGTTTTATTCTTGAAGAAAGTTTACTCCTATCCCAAAGATTATTTTGATCAAAAAATCCTACCCAAATACCAAATACAACTATAGTTAAGATGTATTTATTTTTTAATATTGAAGGTATTTTTTTTGTTGAAACTTTCATTTGTAATTGTGTGATATGTTATTGAAAAATAGTTTATTAAGTGAGTTTTTGGAAATTAAATCAATGTTTTCTTGTCAGCAGCAAAGGTATAAAAAAACAAAGCATCATCAACTAATTGTTACCAATAGAATAATGTATTGCTTTTTATTTTATTAATGTAGTTGGTTTTAGTTCGTTACTCCCTTTTTTATTACTTGTGTTTATAATATCTAATGATTTAAGTTTTCTTTCAAAAGGCATACTAAACCAACCATTATTTTCAAACATCAAACGATCATTTAATTCAGGGAAATCAATTGTTGTTAAATCTTTAATTTTATATATAACTGCATTACTTTCATCGTAAGTAAGTGCTACGTTTTTCACTTGTTTGAAAGGTATTATTTGTCCTTTAATAAATTCACCTTTGTTATTTGTAAATACCTTAACAATAGGAGTAAGGGAATTGGGATGTGATAAGTTAAATCTGGAGTACGTTGCAAAGTTTCCCATGCTGTATGCTATAAACCTGTTTTTGTAAATTTCAATAGCCCTGCAAACGTGTGGACCGTGACCAAAGATAATATCAGCACCAGCATCAATCATGGTATGTGCAAATTTGTATACATTACTTCGGTTTTCACCATAGAAAACTTCTTTTTCACGAGTTACGTGTTGGTGTTTAGCTCCTTCAGCTCCTCCATGAAAGGATACAATAACAATATTACATTGGGCTTTTAGTTCACTTACTATTCTAATAGCATTAGGAATGTCATTAATGTCTACTGTTCCCGTGTTTGGAGAAAAAGCAGCAAAGCCAATTTTTAAACCTTTAATGCTTAATGTATCTGTTGGTTTATCAAATAATCCAGCCCAGGAAATATCCAGCTGATTTAAATGATACCTTGTTGTTTCCAGTCCTAATGAACCAAAATCTCTAATGTGATTATTGGCCAGATTTAAAAGATCAAAACCTGCTTCTTTTATGATTGGAGCATATATTTCAGGCATTTTAAAGGCATAACATTTTGTGGTATCCTTACATTGTTTAACAACAGGTCCCTCGTCAAGAAAGCTGCCCTCCAAATTACCAAACGTAATATCTGCATCTTGTAGATAAGGAATAGCCTCTGATATATAGGGTAGGGGATCATTATTTGGTGGTAAGTATTCTTTTTTAGGAAAATCAGTTCCAAGCATCATATCTCCAACTCCAATAAATGATATTAAGTCATCTTTTGAAGTTTGACTTTTTGCTGTCATACAAATACAAAAAAGCAGGATTAAAATATACATGTTCTTCATATCACAAATATAAGAACCGCAGTTGTTTATTTAAGGTTGAAATTCAATATTTTTAATTTTATCGTAAGTTAGATTAGTTGATATTTACCTGATTTTCTATTTTTGAATCAATGTTTATGGACATTTAAAACAAATATCTTAATATTGTATACTACTAATTATGTTACAATGCCATACAAAGAACCAAAAATAGAAAAGTTATATTACACTATAGGAGAAGTATCCGAAATGTTTAAAGTCAATACTTCTTTGATTCGATTTTGGGAAAAAGAATTTGAAATCATTAAGCCACACAAAAATAAAAAGGGGAATAGGCTTTTTACACCTGCGGATGTGGAAAATTTTCATCTGATTTTTCATTTAGTTAAAGAAAAAGGTATGACTCTAAAAGGAGCTCAAAAGAAGCTTCAGGAAAATCATGATGATACTGTAAATAATTTTGAAGTTGTTTCAAAGTTGAAAGATATTAAATCGATGCTTTTAGAAATGAAAGAAAGTCTTGGTGCAGATGAAGATCCGGAACAATAAATAATTTTGCTGTGTTTTAGGCTCTTTCATATTAAATATATTTAGCAAATATTATATAGATGCAAATAAAAGAAATTACCGGTATTTTAGAGGAGTTTGCTCCTCCTGCGTTACAAGAAAGTTATGATAATGCCGGGTTAATTATAGGAAACAAAGATGATAATGTATCAGGCATATTAATTACACTGGATGTAACGGAAGAGGTGATTGATGAAGCTGTTAATCTTGGTTATAATTTTATTGTTTCACATCATCCTGTAGTCATGAGCGGAGTAAAGCGCTTTAATGGTAATAACTATGTGGAAAGATGTATTATTAAAGCGATTCAAAATAAAATTGCTATTTATTCAAGTCATACAAATGCAGATAGTGTTTTAAAAGGGGTCAATGGTAAAATATGTGATAAAATAGGCTTGAAGAATTGTAAAATTTTAGACCCTAAAAAGCAATCATTACTGAAATTAGTCGTTTTTGTACCTAAAGATTATGTTCAGGAAGTTAGATCTGCAATATTTGAAACTGGAGCTGGTCATATAGGTAATTACGATTCATGTAGCTTTAATGTAGAGGGAGAAGGGACTTTTAAAGGAAATGATGAAACAAATCCTTTTGTTGGTAAAGTTGGAGAGCATCATGTGGAGAAAGAAGTAAGAGTAGAAACTATTTTTCCTTCATTTTTAAAAGGGAAAATTATAAATGCTCTTTTAAATGTTCATCCTTATGAGGAAGTCGCATATGATATATACCCATTAAATAATGAATGGCTTGAAGCAGGTTCTGGAATGTATGGAGAACTGGAAATACCTGAAGATGAAATGACTTTTTTATCGCGTGTTAAAGAAATATTTGGCTGTGGAAGTATAAAATTTACAAATATTTTAAATAAACCAATAAAAAAGGTTGCGGTTTGTGGTGGGGCAGGAAGTTTTTTATTAAGTAAAGCAAAAGCTGTAGGGGCAGATGTTTTTATTAGTGGAGACTTTAAATATCATCAATTTTTTGATGCTGAAAATGAAATTATAATTGCAGATATTGGACATTTTGAGAGCGAACAATTTACTAAAGAAGTTTTTTTTGAGATACTTACAAAAAAAATACCTAATTTTGCGGTTCGTTTATCGAATGTAAATACAAATCCTATAAAATATTTGTAGCAGAATGGCAACAACAAATAAAAACGCTGAGATGTCTGTAGAAGAGAAATTAAAGGCATTATACGACTTACAAAAAGTGGCAACTGAAGTAGATAAGATTAGAACTCTAAGAGGAGAGTTACCACTTGAGGTGCAGGATTTGGAAGACGAAATTGAAGGTCTTGATACTCGTATTTCCAATTATGAAGGCGAAGTTAAAGCTTTAAATGATTCTATAGCAGCTAAGAAAAATGAGATTAAAGAATCTGGAGTTTTAATAAAAAAATATGAAGCTCAGCAAATGAATGTTCGCAACAATCGCGAATTTGATTCTTTATCAAAAGAGATTGAATTTCAAAAACTTGAAATTGAATTGAGTGAAAAGAGAATTAAAGAGTTTACAGCAGAATTAAGTAATAAGCAAGATGTGATTGCTTCCTCAAAACAATTGTTAGAGGATAGAAAAGCCGATCTTGTTGCGAAAAAGAAAGAGCTTACTGAAATTGTAAACGAAACTCAGGTTGATGAGGAAAAAAAGATTGATAAAATTGCTCAGATTGAAGGTACAATTGATGAGCGTTTATTAACTGCTTTTAAAAGAATTCGCTCCAATGCAATAAATGGTTTAGCAGTAGTAACTGTAGAACGTGATGCCTGTGGAGGTTGTTTTAATAAAATTCCACCACAGAGACAATTGGATATTAAGTCTCGTAAAAAAGTTATCGTTTGCGAATATTGTGGACGTATCCTTGTTGATGATAACATGGATCAACCAGCAGAATTGTAAGAGATTATTAAGGTTAATATAATAGGGCTGCT
This sequence comes from uncultured Saccharicrinis sp., assembly GCA_963665705.1. Taxonomy (GTDB): domain Bacteria; phylum Bacteroidota; class Bacteroidia; order Bacteroidales; family Marinilabiliaceae; genus Saccharicrinis. The sequence continues at coordinate 4,332,676 of OY762448.1, read as the reverse complement.
TCGTTTGAAGTGGCCTTTTGTTTTTTTATGCAAAAAATATTAGTATCCATAACTTTTGTTGTATGCTTTGTATGTGTAAATACAAATCTTAACGCTAAAATAAAAGATAAAGCTTTTTATGATGCGAAGAGCTTTATGTTTCAACTGAAGTTTGAACAGGTGGATTCTTGTATTAGTGAGATTAAATTTCAGCCGGTAAAATCGTACCTTAAATTGTATAGCGCCTTTGTGTCAGAGATGATAGTAGGGTGTAATAACTATAAGAAGTACAATCAGCTGTATGAAGAAGAAGTTGCTTATATAACATGTGGAAACGAAGAGGCTGCAATTTATCCTCTATTTTTATCAGAGTTGTATTTACAACGTGGAATAATTGAGTATAAAAATGGCAATACGTTAAAATCTATCTCTTATTTCTCTAAATCCTATTCTTATTGGAAAGATAGTGATGAGTTATCTGATGTTTCTGATTATAGTTTAAAGTTAAGAGGTATTTTTAATTTATTACTTGGAAATCTTCCTCAACCATATAATCAGGTGGTTAGTTGGTTTGGTTTTAAAGGTGATACGGAGCAGGGATTTTGTTGCTTAGCAGATTATTTAAAAAAACAGCAATTAGAACAAGGAGATTATTTTGAGGCACTTTTATATTTAGGGTTTTCATTTTTAAAATTTGGTGACGACAATGATGATATTAAGGACTTTATTACTTTGTATTCATCTGCTGGTTTGCCTGAACTTATTAAATCAATAGTGGTAAGATGTGCAAATAAAATACATCATCCGAATTTGTGTGAAAATATACTTAAGGATTATGCAAGCTATCCTCCATTGATATATCTTCAAGGTAAGTATCAAGTTCAAATAGGATCAATAACATCAGAGAAAACCTTGTCTCGTTTTCTCGCAACAGAAAATAGAAACCAATTTAAGTCTGATGCATATAGATATTTATCATGGAATGCTCTTTTAAGGGGTGATCGAGAGCGATTCAGGCAGTATCAAGATTCTATTAGGCTACAAGGTAGTTTTCCTACAAGTGAGGATAAACAGGCTTATTATGAAAGTAAATTAAATAAGATTCCGGATGTTGTTTTATTAAAAAGCAGGTTGTTATTTGATAATGGGCAATTTGAGTTGGTGATAAATATTTTAAAAGACAGAGGTAGTTATAAAACAAAAGAGGAAAAACTTGAATGTTATTATAGGTTAGGTAGATGTTATCAGTTTTTGCTTAAAGATGTAATGGCACTTTCTTGCTATGAAAAGGCTGTAGAGATGGGAGATGTAAGTAAAAGATATTTTGGTTCATATGCTGCTTTATATGCTTCTGAAATATGTCTTTCTGAAGGTAATGTGGCGAGAGGTAAGTATTTTTTGGAAAAGGCAGATGAGTTAAATAACGGAGAATATAAATATGATATTTCTCTAAAAATTAAAGCCCTGGAAAAGTTGTTTTAGGATGTAAATATTTACATTTTAAATTAAAGAGTTGCAGGTTAAATAAGTTCACGCTTGGATTTTTTAGTAGGATTAAATTTGCAGTTTATAGTCTTATGTATTATATTGCATATAATATTGATAATCAATATTATAATTTTAACCAAAAAACTCTGAACTAGGATTACTTTCCCGGATTGATTTTCCTGTAAATCTAGTTTAGGTATAAATCTATTTAATCATGAAAAAAATATTTTTCATCCTGACTTTATTTGTGAGTATTTATACAAATGCACAATTGAGCATTAATAGCCTGAATTTTAATTACACTATTGATTTTAATAAAAGTGTTGATGGAGTAAATAATGGACCATTTGTAGCCTCTGGGTTTGCTTCGGATCCAGACATTGGTCAACTTGATTCTGATGGTATCATAGTTGTAGGTTTATCTGATGGAAATGTGACGTTTGGAAGTGAAAATACGAGTGGTGATTGTACACGAGGAATATCTTCTGGAGGAATAGGTACTGGAGGCTTATACGCCTTCAATGTCGAAGAAAATAATTATACATTAGGTTTTCAGTCAGGAGGATCTGATCTAACACAAGGTGATATTATATTAAAAGTTTCCAACACTTCAGGAGAAACAATATCCGAATTATTATTACAATATGATATTTGGAGTTATAATGATCAGGAAAGAGGTAATAGTATAACATTTTCTTATTCTAATGATAATTTAAACTATACCTTAGTTTCAGGACTCGATTTTATTTCAGAGGCAGCAAGTCAGGGATCACCTCAATGGACAAAGCAAACAAAATCAGCAACATTGGATATTCAAATAGAGAAGGATGAATTTGCATATCTTAAATGGACAACAGATGATGTAAATGGATCTGGTTCGCGGGATGAGTTAGCTTTAGATGATATCACTATCAGTGCAAAATCTGCAGGGAGTAATACATACGTTACAAATGAAAGTTTACGTGAAATATTTATTGCACCAAATCCTTGCAATCAACATATTACAGTGCAGGCTAATGTTAAATTAAAACAAATTTATATTTACGACTTATCAGGTAATTTAATAATGAAAAGGAATAATATTCTTGATCATAAAGTTGTGATTCCAACATCTGATTTAAAGTTGGGTGTATATCTTATTAAAATATTCGATTTGAATGGAAATACTTCTACACGTAAAATTTACAAAACTCTTTAGTAAGGTAATTGCTTTCATTGAAAGTAAGATGGTTATTAATTATGAGTGTTTTTATATAATGGACGTGAAGTATGTCATTTTAGGATGTTTTCCTCAACGATTACTTTTTTACCTAATTTTACTATAATAAAATATAGAATTGAAAAGCCAATTATAAACAAACTCCATACTGGTAATCCAAAGGCACCAGGGATGGTTCCTATAAAAAGGGAAACAGCTCCGACTAATGTATCCGTCTCCGCGTCGCCCCTCAAAAAAAGCCCCATCAAATTGATTCGTTATTTTGATGTGGCGTTTTTTATTATTGATCCGCCCACCTATCAGGAAGCAAGTTGCGTAATTGTTCATTTGTCATTGTTGGACTTTCTGCTAAACGCTGCATAACAACCTTGAAGTAGGAAAATGTATTTATATTATTCAATCTACATGATATAGCTAGAGAATAAAGTGTAGCTGTTCTGGTGGCCCCAGCATTAGAACCACAAAAAAGTGAATTACGACGACTAAGGCTGATATAGCGCATAGGTCGTTCAATTATATTATTATCCAGATCGTATTCGGTAGATATGATGATGTTGTATATGGACTCTAGTTCATTCAGGCAGTAAGCTGCAGCTTTAGTTAATATGTGGTTAGGCAATACCCCGGAATCTCTTTCTATGTCTCTGAGTTTATTTTCTAACTTCTTGTATACTTTTAGGGAAGCCTCTTTCCATTTTTCTTTTGGCTTTTTCTTACGGATGATATAAAATTGATTGTATAGATCAATAACTTCTTGTGCTTCGGGTTGCTCCTGAATCTCTATAAATTTTCTTTTGCAGTGTTGAACACAACCTAAGCGTATTGCCTTGGGATAATCCCATCCCTCTAATACTTTGTAAGAACTATATCCGTCAGTCTGTACCACACCTTTATAATCCCTAGGTAGATAATCCGTGAACACCGTCTTGCTTCGTGAACCATTTTCATAAATGAACTGTATTAAATTGTTTTGGTGAGAAAAAGCACTCCAAAAGTAGCCCTTGCGACTTCCTTTGTCACCACCTAATATCGTATGGTAGGTTTCGTCAAAATGAATATAGGAATCAGCTAAAATAGCATTTTTGAGTACTGGCATTAATCTATCAAGTAACCCTGCTGATTTTTCAATTAATCCATGAGTGGTTGCCTTAGGCATGTCAATGCCCATCTCATTTAGGTATTTATTGATGCGTTCAACTGGCAAGCTATACACATATCTTTGTTGAATAAGGTGTGCCAGTAACGAGCTGTCAAAATTAGAATTCATGAAAGGAGTCATAGGGGCTCTGCCCTCGAAAAAATCATCACCCATTCTATATTTTTTACAGCGGTAAATATGTTTGATAAGACGAGGTGGAATATACTCATATCTTATCACATCGCGGTAAAACAGGTAAACAGCAGCCTTTTCGTCAAAGCTAGCATCGGACGGCATAACTTCTTCTACAAGCTCTTCGATATTATCGTATACTTTTCTTTTGGCTCCATTATTACCTCTTTGTTTGGGAGTGGGAGCTTTAGGTGTATTCGCAGGAACAGGTGTTGTATTCTTTCGTTTTTCGGTCTTTTTAGGAAGGTTAATATTCGCAAAGCGCTTCAGATGTGCGCTATCTTTATCCTTCTCTAAGATAGCCTCCTTTAGGGCTGTTAGCTCTTTAGATTGCTCTTCTATGGTTTTTGTTAAAGAAACAATTGTAACTGTTAATTCTGAAACCTGCTGCTGTAATAATATGGCTAACTCCCTGTCTGTCATGGCATAAAGATACGAAAATAGTGCGATTTTACCATGAAAAATTCGCACTATTTTCGTCTTTTGTCACTATGTATTAGAGTGTTAACTGGGCTTTTATCCGTAATTCATTAGAACTACTTTTGTGCTTTACGCAATTTACCATTTTGTCTAAAATATCCTGTTCAAGCTCAATAAAAGCACCGTCTCTTAACTGTTGTGGAAGTGTATAACATCCTAATTCCAGTTTCTTGTTATAAAGAACAAATCCTTCTCTTTGCCATCTTAGTACCTTGATAGATTTACGAGTCCTGCCAATGAAGACATAACCATCACCATTGAGCGCATTCATATTTCCTGAAGTTTTTACCAGGTGATAAAGTGAATGAATTCCTTTTCGCATATCAACGGGCTCGTGAAAAAAGTAAAAACGTGTATCCTCTGTGAAATTAAAAACCATAATGTATCCTTTGATGTGAAAAATAAGGATACAAAGCTTCAAAGTTTTATCACATAAAACTATACGTTATCGTGGAGACGCTTACCGACTAATAGGGCGTAAGGCATTTGAGTTTTAACATGATTAAGGTGGTTACACGAACTGGCCAAAGAGCTTAAAATCGTGGTGTCTGAGATTGGAGAACAATGATCTCCCAGGACAGACCCTGCTAAAACTGTAGATACAACGTTGTAAAAAATAGGTAATGTATCATCCATTGCAAAATCATATTCAACACATATTTTCCAGCAGGCTGGTAAAATTAAAGGGTATATAATAGCCATTGTACCCCATGAGGAACCAGTGCTAAATGCAATGAAAGCAGAGAAGATAAAAGTCAGTGCTGGAATCCAGTATGGACTTACTTTTACAAGTCTTAATATTTCTGTAATAAAAGTAGCCGTATGCATATGTTCTGTTATCAGAGCAATGCTCCATGCTAATATTAAAATAAGAACTGCATTAAACATGGTTTTAAACCCATTAACCAGTCCTTCCATTGTTTGCTTTAATGTTAACACTCTTTGAATTGTAGAAAGTGCCATCGCAACAAGAACACCTATTAGAGAAGACCATATTAAAGCTTTAAAAGAATCTGCATTTCCAATAATCCTTGAAAGTTTAGAAGTAAAGTTTATTGTTGGGTTATTCCATGTTTCAGGGTCCCAACCGGTGTAAATTAAACCAATAATGGTACCTAAAACAACGACTAAAACCGGAATGAAAGCATTATACCATCTGGCCTTTATGTTTTCTGAACTATCAAATTCGTTTAATATTTGAGTATTTGCATTTGCTTTATCAGATATACCTTGTTTTCGGGCCTTAACTTCCATCTTATACATAGGACCGAAATCCCTGTTTTTAATAATAAGCATTAAAACAAAACCTAAAGTAAAAATGGGATAAAAAGCGTATGATAAAGATGACAGAAATATTTGATAGGCTGATTGATTTATTCCAATATGGTTTATTCCTTCATTGATATAACTTAATTCTGCTCCAATCCATGTTGTGATAAAGGCAATTGAAGCAATTGGTGCAGAGGTTGAATCGACCAGGTATGAAAGCTTTTCACGTGATATCCTGAGTTTGTCAGTTACAGGTCTCATCGTGTTTCCCACTACTAATGTATTGGCGTAGTCATCAAAAAAGATAATTAATCCCATTAGCCAGGTTATAAATTGTCCTGACCTTGGACTTTTTGCATATTTTGCCAGGTGATAGACAATACCTTTCATTCCTCCATTCATTGTTATTAAGGCTACCATTCCCCCAATTAGCATGGAGAAAATTATAATAGATAAGTGATCTGGATTATTTAATGCAGCAAGAGCGTATGTATCTACTACCGAAAATAAACCTTTCCCAAGACTTATAAAAAATGAATATCCCTGGTATTTGAAGATGACGGTTGTGCCTACCAATAAACCAATAAATAATGAAGAAAAAACTTCTTTTGTGATTAAAGCCAATAAAATGGCAATTAAAGGAGGAAGAATTGAAAACCATAGGGGAATAGGGTTGGGATTGGAGTTGAATACTGTTTTTTTTTGATATTGTATTTCAAGCTTATCACCTTTAATTATAGAAGACTCAAAGTATAAGTGACTTTCCCCTTGGATTATTTTAACAGGGATATTGTTTTTTAATACAACTAAATCATTTGCGTTGAATTCATCTATGGTATTTGTTTTAAGGTCAAATCTATAACTAACAGACTCAACTAAAATATTCGGGAATTCAATACTTATGGCATCATTTATGGCATAAGTGAATGAGAAAATAAAACAAATATGAAGGGAGAGAAATAATCTTTTAAAAAGCATTTGTGATTGGTGTAATTTAGTTTGCTGCAAATATAAATGAAAGTTTACTTAATTTTCAAATATACAAGCCATTCCGTAATATTGTGGTGGATTTATTTTTTTTCGAAATAATTAATTATTAATTTGTTTTTATAAAAGTATCTTATGAGGCAATTAGATTTTAATATTTTTGATACTGATATTCCTATTGTTCAACCGACAAAAGGAAAAATTCTTATTGCCGAGCCTTTTCTTAAAGGACCTTATTTTGGGAGATCAATCGTTTTATTGACTGAGTATGGAGAAGAAGGAGCTGTTGGTTTTGTATTAAATAAAGCCAGTAATGTTTATCCTGATGAAGTGATAGATGATATTCTTTCTTTTAAAGGTGAGCTTTTTATTGGTGGTCCTGTTTCTTCTGATACACTTCATTTTATTCATACTCTGGGTGATGTATTGCCGGGAGCAGTAAAGGTTACCAGAAATATTTATTGGGGAGGAGACTTTGAAAAGCTAAAAGAACTCATCAATAATGATGAAGCAACTTATAAACAAGTGAAATTCTTTGCCGGATATTCAGGATGGTCTCCCGGACAATTAGAAGATGAGATTAAAAAAAAATCATGGATTGTTACAGAGGTGGATGATCCTGCTATCATGAATGAAAATATTGATGATATCTGGGAGCAAACTCTAAATAGTCTGGGCGGAGTTTTTAAATCATGGTCTAAATTTCCGAATGATCCTAATCATAATTAGTTATCCAATTTAAACTTTTTGTACAGAACTAATGTTAATATCTGTTGACGGATGAATGTAAAAGTATGAATATGTCATCGTATGAAATAAATTCTCATATTGTTGCGTTATAAATATTTGATATGTAACTTGATATGATGATTATAATCTATTGACTAAAAAGGTCGAAAAGATTAATTTATGTTGTAAAACATACAGATGTGTGTTAATACATAATTAATTTACTTTTTTTGTCGTGCTTTTTAAAGTATAAAAATGAACACATGAAGGATAATAGAATTCCATTTAAAAGGTTTCATGAAAGAAACGAAGGATTACTTTCTCAATATGATGATGAATATTTTCAAAGACAACATGCAAAGGGAAAATTAACTGCTCGTGAGAGAATAGACTATCTTATGGATAACGATAGTTTTAGGGAAATAGATGCCTTTGTAAAACCTTTGGGAAAAGAAGATGAAAAGAAGTATGGAGATGGAGTTATAGTAGGATATGGCACAATAAATGGAAGACAGGTTTTTATTTTTGCTCAGGATTTTAACTTTATGGGTGGGTCATTAGGAGTGGTTCATGCACAAAAAATCATAAAAGTTCAGCAAATGGCCTTGAAAATGGGGCATCCTATTATTGGTCTAATTGATTCTGGAGGAGCAAGGATTCAAGAGGGTGTTGCAAGTTTAGCAGGATATGCAGGTATCTTTATGCAAAATGTAAAAAGCTCAGGTGTAATTCCACAAATATCTGTAATTATGGGACCTGCTGCAGGTGGAGCTGTTTATTCTCCAGCACTTACTGATTTTCGATTTATGACAAAGGATACCTCATATATGTTTGTAACTGGTCCTGAAGTTGTAAAAGAAGTTTTGAATGAAGATACTACTTTTGAAGAATTAGGAGGAGCTGAGGTTCATGCAACAGAGAGTGGTGTTGCTGATATGATATTTAGTGATGAGGAACAGACTTTAATGGGTGTTAAAAAGTTATTAAGTTATCTTCCTTCAAATAATGTTGAACATGCACCTGTTAGAACGATTGAAGATATAGCTCCCAGTAAAACAGAAAAGCTTTCAATGCTTTTACCTGATGATCCTAACAAACCATATGATGTAGTTGAGGTTATTAATCTAATCGTTGATAAAGGATCTTTCTTTGAAATAGCTGAAAATCACGCTCAGAATATTGTTATTGGTTTAGCCCGTTTAAATAATCAAGTGATTGGTATCGTTGCTAACCAACCAAAGATCATGGCGGGAACCTTAGATATTGATGCTTCAAAAAAGGCAGCTCGATTTGTGCGGTTTTGTGATTCTTTTAACATTCCAATTCTTGTATTAGAGGACGTTCCTGGATTTATGCCTGGGAAAAGTCAGGAGCAAAATGCAATTATTATGCATGGCGCAAAATTACTTTATGCATTTGCTGAAGCAACGGTGCCAAAAATTACTGTTATATTAAGAAAAGCTTATGGTGGAGCCTATATTGTAATGAATAGCAAGAATATGGGAGGTGACTTTAATTTTGCATGGCCAACTGCAGAAGTTGCCGTTATGGGACCGGAAGGAGCTGTTAAGATATTAAACCGTAAAGAATTACTGGCAGCAGATGATCCAGAAGAATTAAAACGTAAATTAATTGCTGATTATAAGGAAAATGTGGCAAATCCATATGTGGCGGATGAGAAAGGATACATTGACGAAGTAATTGATCCAGCAGAAACACGTGAAGTTGTTATGAATGCTTTTGCTTTGTTAGAAAATAAAGTAGAGCAAAATCCAACAAGAAAGCACGGTAATATTCCATTATAATATAAATATATCCAAGAGACATAAGATGAAGGGATGAAGTAAAGTCTCTGTATCTATAATCTGAAATATTATGAAGATTAAATCAATATTAATTGCCAATAGAGGAGAAATAGCCATTAGGATAGCGCGTACTGCTAAAGAAATGGGAATAAAAACCTATGTATTTTTATCACATCACGAACCTAATGCATTGCACCTCAATTTTGCAGATGAAGTAATCAATGTATCGGATAATACTTATATCAATGTTTATACTAATATTGATAAATTAATAGAAACGGCATTAGAGTATAAAATAGATGCCATTCATCCTGGTTATGGATTCTTATCTGAAAATCCATATTTACCTAAAGAATGTGAACATAATAATATAGTTTTTATAGGACCTACCTCTAAAGCCATTGATCAGATGGGTAATAAAGGTATGGCAAGGGATATGGCACTTAAAAATGATATTCCTGTATTGCAGGGAAGTGAAGGTGTGATTACTTCTGTTGAAGAAGCTGAAGAAACTGCAAAAAAGATTGGATATCCGATTATTCTTAAGGCAGTAGCAGGTGGAGGAGGTAAAGGAATGAGGGTTGTTCGTAAAAAGAGTGAACTTCCATTGATGTTTAAACTGGCAACCAATGAGGCAAAAGCTCTTTTCGATAATGATTCAATGCTTATAGAGAAGTATGTTGAAAATCCTCGTCACGTGGAGTTTCAGGTATTGGCTGATAAGCATGGAAATATTGTTCACCTATTTGAAAGAGAGTGTAGTATCCAACGAAAGCATCAAAAATTATTAGAAGAAGCGCCATCTGCAGCTTTAACTGATGAGTTAAGGGCAAAGATTGGAGCTGATGCGGTTAAAATATGTAAGGCTACCAATTATTATAGTGCCGGTACTGTTGAGTTTTTATTAGATGATGATTTGAATCATTATTTTATGGAAATGAATACCAGGGTTCAGGTCGAACATCCTATTACTGAGGAAATAACAGGTGTAGATATTATAGAGCAGCAAATTAGGGTAGCTCAGGGAGAAGAATTAACCCTAAAACAGGATGACATTAGTAAAAATGGTTGGGCCATTGAGTTGCGTGTAAATGCAGAAGATGTTCAGGCTGGTTTTGCTCCATCAACTGGTTTAATTGAGCAGATGGATATTCCTAATAAAAAATATTTGCGTTGTGATTCCGGTTATCAGGCTGGAAAAGTTGTGGTTTCAAGTTTTGATTCCTTGGTGGCAAAACTGATTATTACAGGTAAAACAAGAGGAGATGCCATTAAAAACTGTAGAACAGTTTTAAACAACACTACTATAAAAGGTGTGAAAACAACCCTGCCATTTTTTAAGCAGGTAATGCAAACTCCTGCTTTTGTAAAAGGAAAATATACAACGTCTTTTATAGAAACGGACTTAGAACAAAGTTATTTCCAGGAAGATAATGAGCTTATTGCAGCTGCAGCTTTAGCTATGAAAGCATATTTGGCAGAGCAAGAAAATATTAACTCAGATGATTTGAGTAGCAAACAAGTGTCAGCCTGGGCAATGAGTAAAAAAATTAAAGGCTAACAATATCGGAAATGAATGTATTACAGTTGTTATAACTCGTAAATTTATAAGTAAATGAAACTTTTACATCATACAAAGAAATATATTTTAACAGGCGAAAAGAAGGTTAATATTGCTGTTAAAGATGATAAAATATATAAGATTAATAATAGAAAGACAACTATTGATATTGAAGCCATAGAAAATGATGAATATGTGGTTCATTGTAATGAAAACTCACATGTTGGTGAGGTCGTTAGCTTAAAACAGAATGAGGTTTCTGTTATGATCAATGGTAATACCTATCATTTTACTATTGACACAGAGTATGCAAGTAAACGTAAAGAAAAACTAGCCAAGAATTCAAGTAAAAAAATGGAGAAAGTAAAAGCTCCTCTTCCTGGTGAAATTGTTGCGGTGTTAATGTCTGAGGGACAAGAAGTGCATAAAGGTGAGCCTGTGTTAATTTTGGAAGCAATGAAGATGCAAAATGAAATTGTTAGTCCAATAAGTGGTAAGATTAAAAGTATTAGTGTAAAGGCTGATGAAACGGTTATGAAAGACCAAATATTATTTGAAGTGGAACCTGGCAAATAATGGTATTTATTTAATATCATAAAAATATTTCTTCTCCCTAGCAATTACGTTAGGGGGAAGTACCACCTTCGCTAGTTACTTTTCCCACCCTGGTATATCTATATTGAAATTATACTCTGAGATATTTACATTACTCTTAAAAATATCTCTGGCTTCTGTTCCGTATTCTATTAATCTATTGTTGGCCTCTTCCTGCATAAATAATGCATTTCTTTCAAAAGGAGAAACTGGTAAAATGTAAAATTCCTTTTTGTTATTTATTTTAGGAGTATAAACCCATGTTAAGTAATAGCCTGCATCGCTGACAAATGTTTTGTTATTTGTTTTTGAAAGTTCAACTTTAACGATTACACCTCCATCTCTGGGGGCTGTTCTTTGGTTAGATATAAAATTACCCAGAGAATAGACCACAAACTGATCTTCAGCGTATTTGATGGGCTGAACAACATGAGGATGCGATCCTATAACTACATCTACACCATTATCATTAAATAATTTATTGATTTTAATTTGAGATTGGTTTGGCGATGTTTGATATTCTAAGCCCCAGTGCACAAAAGCTATGATCTTATCAGGATGGAGAGCTTTGGTTTTAGTGATATCATTTTTTATAACCTCTTCATCAATGTAATTAACTACATTAGGAGATGTGACTTTAATTCCGTTAGTTCCATAAGTGTAATTTAATATAGCCACGGTTATCCCATTTTTACTTAAAAGAAGAGCTCTGTTGTTTTCTTTTTCTATACTATCCTTAAATGTTCCGGTATGTGGAATTTTTAAACTATCCAACACCTCAATGGTTCTTTCTAATCCTTGTTTCCTTCGGTCAATACAGTGGTTATTTGCCGTTACCATAGCATCAATACCTGCATCTTTCATGGCAATGGCCAAGTTGTCTGGCGAACTAAACTGAGGGTAACCTTTAAATGGAGGTCCGGCTAAAGTAACTTCAAGGTTAGCAATTGAAAAATCTGCATCATCAAAAATATTACTTACATATTTAAAACATCCATTATAATCATATTGCTCTGTTTTTTCATTGTAAGCACTATTAATTTGGGTGTCGTGACCCATAACATCACCAACAAAAACAAACGAAACACTAGTAGTGTCTTGTGCATAAATAATACCTGCAAAAATGGATAAAAAGCTTATAATTAATAGTTTTTTCATTTGTAAGTTGTTTTTAATGGTGCGTAAATATAATCATTTAACAAGCTTTATACATCAAAATTTAAGAGTGAATAAATTACTGCTTACTCATGGGGATAGTTGTTTTTGTAGAAATGAAACACATTAATGTAACATTCGAAGTCAGTAAATAGTTGATTGTGTAGGTAGGGGAGCGTAAAAATATTACTTTAGTTTATGATGGATTTTTTTTAAAGAAAGTGGGGAAGGGGTAGTAATAAATTCCGTGTTAACCTGTGGCTTTTACTAAAGGTGCAAGTTACAAACTTTAACCAGTACAAAGAGGAAAAAAATTAAAAGCACGATAGCTAACATAAAAGGAGGCACATCATTTTTAGACATGTGGATTCTAGGTTACATCTTGTGATTTAAAACCTCTATTTACCACATAAAAAAGCCGGTTAAAAATAAATTAAACCGGCTTTCTCAATTCTTATTTCAAAAAAACTACCTATGTTTTATTCTGCTAAAAAAGGATACTTATAATCCTTGGCTGGTACAAATGTTTCTTTAATGGTACGCGGACTAACCCATCTCATTAAGTTGATGGCTGAACCTGCTTTATCATTAGTACCGGAACCTCTTGAACCACCAAATGGTTGTTGACCAACTACTGCACCTGTTGGTTTATCGTTAATATAAAAGTTACCTGCTGTGTGAGTTAATCTTTTAGTCATCATTTCAGCAGCATATCTATCTTGTGAAAAGATGGCTCCAGTTAAAGCGTACATTGAAGTGCTATCTAAAATATCCAATGTAGCTTCAAAGTCAGCATCTTTATAAACATATAAAGTAACTACAGGACCAAAAAGCTCTTCCTCCATTGTTATATACTTTGGTTCTAAAGCTTGAATAATAGTAGGTTCAATAAAATACCCTACAGATTTATCGTAGTTTCCACCAAAAATTACTTCAGCTTCTTTGCTTTCTTTTGCATCATCAATAGCTTTTGAAAGTTTAATGAAAGAATCTTCGTCAATAACAGCATTTACAAAGTTTGAGAAGTCTTCAGGAGTTCCCATTTTAACTTCAGCTAATTGATTCGCAACATGTTCTTTGATCTCTTCCCATCTGCTTTCAGGAACATAAACTCTTGATGCGGCAGAACATTTTTGTCCCTGATATTCAAAACCACCACGAACAATTGCAGTAGCAACTGCTAAAGCATCACAAGATTTATGAGCGAAAATATAATCCTTACCACCCGTTTCACCTACGATACGAGGGTAAGTTTTGTATTTATGAATGTTTTCTCCAATAGTTTTCCACATTGACTGGAATACACCTGTAGAACCAGTAAAATGAATGCCAGTAAATTCAGGATGTTCAAAAATTACTTTGGCAGCAACAGGACCAGAAGCATAAACAAGGTTGATAACTCCATCGGGAATACCTGCTTCTTTAAATATATCCATTAATACTTTAGCCGAATAAACAGCTGTTTTAGATGGTTTCCAAACAACAGTGTTACCCATTAATGCAGGAGCTGTTGGTAAGTTACCAGCAATAGATGTAAAGTTAAATGGAGTCAATGCAAAAATAAATCCTTCTAACGGACGGTATTCAACTCTGTTCCAAATTCCAGGTGCTGATTCTGGTTGGTCAGCATAAATCTCTGTCATATACTGAACATTGAATCTTAAAAAGTCAGCAAACTCACAAGCGGCATCAATCTCTGCTTGAAAAGCATTTTTCGACTGGCCTAACATAGTTGCGGCATTTAGTTTTTGACGGTAAGGTCCGGCAACTAATTCAGCTGCTTTTAAAAAGATAGAAGCTCTGTGTTCCCAGCTAAGGCTTTCCCATTTTGATTTAGCATTAAGAGCGGCATCAATAGCTTTGTAAACATGTGTTTCATCCCCCTGGTGATAGTATCCTAAACAGTGGTTTATGTCGTGAGGTGGATGTATCGATTTTTTGTCTCCGGTTCTAATTTCTTCTCCTCCAATATACATCGGAATATCTACCTCAGTTTCTCTAAAAGATTTTAGTTGAGCTTTTAGTTCTTCTCTTTCCGCAGTGCCCGGCGCATATGATAAAACGGGTTCGTTTTTAGCTGTCGGTACGTTAAATATTCCCTTTGGCATAATTTTATTTTTAATGTTTTGTATCAAGATATGTCACTCGTAATTTCTTAAACAAATTTACAACTCAACAACTATCATATAAATGAATAATATCAGTGTGCCACCATGATTCTAATCAGGTTTTAAAGAAATAAAAGTTGTTTTATCGGGAAGTAGAGGTCTGTTTAAATATGTTGCTAACTGTTTCGATTATGAAATTCTCCTTAATGCCTTAATGCCTTAATGCCTTAATGCCTTAATGCCTTAATGGAGAATTTGTAAGTGTTGTAGGGTTAAAATATGTAGTATATTTTAGAAAGGTCATCTTTACATATGGAATCTTATACACAAACCTGCACGACCATCTTTTTGATAAAACGAGCTTTGCAGATATCTGCAAAGCTCGTTTTATCAAAAAAAGCAGTATTGCAGATGTCTGTAAACCTCTTTTTTCTGTTATTTGAGGCTTTGCAGATGTGTGCATTGATAACTTTTACTTTTTTTGTGCTTTACAGATATCTGTAAAAGTCAATTTATGTAAAAAAGGTTTTTATTTAATGTTGTATGAGATATTTTAATAGAGGTTAAGTTAGTTTGTGGTATGGTTGGAGGGATGTATTTATATGTCAATGTTTTATTTACTGTTTTATAGCAGTTTTGATAAGGTTGTTAGTTTAATAAAAATTACTAAATTGCAGGCCGTTAAAAAAAAGAGATTAATATTTTAATTAATCCCAAACTAAACTTAAAACTATGATTGAAAAAGTTATTGCGCATAGCCGCACTACAGAAATTGATGCGTTGTGCACCCGTATTATTGCAGCATTTGAAACCTCAGAAAATAAAAATGATGTTCATTTAATTGCAATAATTACTCACCTACAAACCATTTCGGTTAGTTTAAATGAAGCCATTAAAAGAATTAAAACAGAATCTGAGCTAGAAGAAAAAGATCAATTACGAGATGAGGCTGTTCGTAACTTATATTATCTAGTGAAAGGTTTTGCTCATCATCCAGAAGAAAAAATTAATAATGCTGCTAAAAGGTTATTGGAAGTGATTAATAATTATGGATTAGGTATCGTTTCGAAAAGTTATGGTATTGAAACTTCATTAATAAACTCATTAATAATTGAATTGGATAAACCACAAAATTCAGAATTAACATTGGTATTATCAGGAGCTGTTGAAATTGTAAACTCAATAAAGTTAGTACAAAGTAATTTTGAGGCATCCTATCTGGCAATGGAAAAAGATAAGGCTTATGGAGTTGATGTGGAAACTGCTTCAACAATTAAAAAAGAAGCAGTTCAAATTATAAATGGAAAATTAGTGAACTATTTAAATGGAATGGTGGCTGTTGATAAAGCCTCATATGGAGTTTTAACACAAATAATAGGTCAGGTTATCATGAGTAATAATGCCAATATTAAAAAACGCGCCAATACTACAGTAAAAGAACCCGTTGAAGAGTAAAAAGTAAAAAAATATTATAGAATGGTGAGAGTGGTACTAAAAGCTCAGGAGATTTATATTCCTGGGCTTTTAGTTTCGTGTAAAAACTAAACCAATACTACGGTTTTACCGAATTTTCCTGAGTAGCTCCAATTAATCTGTCATAATTATCACTAATGTTTCTATAGTATACCAAAAACAAATAATCATTTTCGGTCTGACTATAGGATCCTTCAATAAAGCCAACCGTAGCCTTGTTTGATTGACTTGTTTTAAAGGCGTATTGGTAATTGTAAAAACCTTGTTTCAATAAAAGTGTTTTTTCGTATCGTTTAAAATTTACATTGTATTTCATCAAGCTACTTTCATCCATCTTCCAATTTGTTAAACCGCCTAATATGTATATGTTTCCTCCAGTATAAGGTTGTGATTGTGGAAAGTAAAAATGAACCATTACATATTCTCCTTCAGTATTAGGATCTTTTTTGTCACGGTTCTCTATTACATATCTACCATTAAAATCATTCTGAAAAAAATAAGATTTATTCTTTCTTGGTGTAGATGGATTTAAATCAAGATGATAAAAAGGATCATGAAATTGAATATCGTAAATTCCTTCTACTTTAAAATCGTAGGTTCTTAAATCTAACCATCTAAACTCATTGCCTCCTTCAAACACAATTTCACGGTTATAGTTGTATACTAAGGCCCCTGGTTTTAAAAATTGAGGTTTAATATTGTGAATGGCATTATCTAAACGATTATTCTGAAATATACTTACTTTTATTTCATCTAAAGGGTTTGATATGTTGAAGTTATTGTAATAAATAGTAAAGTTAATGTCTTGTTGTTCTCTATATACAGATGTATTCATGGCATATCTGATTTCTGCATCTATTTTAACCTGTTGCTCAACTATCATAAATTTTTGAGTTAGTACAGGCTCATCACTATTAAAATCTTCATATACCTTAATAATATAATTGCCACTATAATTTAAACTCACATCTTCATTGGGTATTTTTAAGGTGTAATGTACGTAGTCAATTGTAGTGTTAAAAGAGTACTGGTAATCTAAAATTGGGTTTTGATTGATACCAACCATATACTCTTGTTCTGTTATGTTAGATGGTTTCCAATTGCGGTCGCAATGTATTAATGAGTAGTAATAGTTTTTAGTGTCTTTAGCTAAATCATCAAACGACAATTCAAGGTAGTCATCAGCATTTAATGTAATCATAGGATAGGAAAGAGGCCATCCTTCTTTATGACACATTACTGTTTTAATAGTGTTGCTGAATATTTTATTTTCGAAGGTTTGAGCCTTTGAAAATTGCGAAAATATTACAGTTAGTATAAGAATATAGGTGTGTTTACGAATCATAGTGCTATGAATTTTATGCGAATTTAATCAATATTAGTATGCTCTAGAGGTCAATCAATTATTATTTAACGATTTTTTTCTTTATTCGATGCGTTTGAGTAAGGTTTAGTTATAATTTATTGTATTTTTGCAGAAAAATTTTTTAAAAACTTTTTATCAAACATGTCAGACGTAATCAAAATAAAAAGAGGTCTTGATATTCGGTTAAAGGGCAAAGCGGAAAAAGTTTTCGGCAGTGCCGATATGCCAGAGCTCTTTGCTATCAAACCAGCGGATTTCCCTGGATTGGTTCCTAAGTTGACTGTTAAGCCTGGTGATAAAGTTAAAGCCGGTTCGGTGTTATTTTACGATAAATACCGTACTGACATTAAGTTTGTATCTCCTGTTAGTGGAGAAGTTCAGGTGGTTAACAGAGGAGAGCGAAGACGAATATTAGAGGTAGTGGTTAAAAGTGATAACCAGAATGAAGCTGAAGATTTTGGAAAAATTGATGTTTCCAGTGCAACAAAAGAAGAAGTGACAGAAAAACTTCTGGCTGCGGGTTTATGGCCATTTGTTCGCCAACGTCCTTATAACGTGGTAGCAAATCCGGCAGATACTCCTAAGGCAATCTTTATTTCTGCATTTGATTCTTCTCCATTAGCACCGGATAATGATTTTATTGTTTCAGGGTTAGAGAAAGAATTTCAAGCGGGTATTGATGCATTGAACAAGCTTACTGAGGGAGGAATTCATATTGGAGTGAATAGTGAGTCTGCCTCAAAAGTGTTCATGTCTCTTAAAGGAGTTAAAACACATGCTTTCGTAGGACCACATCCGGCAGGAAATGTTGGAATTCAGATTCACCATGTTTCACCTATTAATAAAGGCGAAACTTATTGGACTATCCAACCACAGGAAGTAATTTCTATTGGAAAATTAGTTCTTGAAGGAACTTATGATGCGTCTAGAATTATTGCTCTTACAGGTTCTGAATTGAAAAACAGGAGCTACGTTAAAACTAAAGTCGGAGCAAGTATTAAACCTTACACAGAAAATAATGTTGAGGCAGGAAGTCTACGTTATATTAGTGGTAATGTTTTAAGTGGAGATAATATTGGTAGAGATGGTTATTTAGGTAGCTATCATTCTCAAATTACTGTTATTCCAGAAGGAGATGATTATCAATTTATGGGATGGGCTGCACCAGGATTAAAGAAATTCAGTGTGTCTAAGTCATTTTTCTCGTGGTTGTGTCCTAAAAAGGAATACGCTTTAAATGCTAATTTAAATGGTGGAGCAAGAGCAATCATCATGTCAGGACAATATGATAAAGTATTACCAATGGATATTTTACCTGAGCATTTAATTAAAGCTATTATCACAGAAGATATCGATAAAATGGAACAGCTTGGAATTTATGAAGTGGCAGAAGAAGATATGGCACTGTGTGAATTCGTTTGTACATCAAAACTAGAAGTTCAAAATATTCTTCGTCAAGGTATTGATGTAATGATTAAAGAGATGAGCTAGTCCGTTTAATCAATTAGTAAATATTAAAAATATAATAAATTGAAAGCATTAAGACAATATTTGGATAAAATCAAACCCAACTTTGAAAAAGGTGGAAAGTTTGAAAAATTGCACTCATCATTTGATGCTTTTGAGACCTTTTTATTTACTCCAAAAACAACATCAAAAACAGGAGTTCATATTCATGACGCCATTGATTCAAAAAGAACAATGTCAGTTGTGGTATTAGCTTTACTTCCTGCTTTATTGTTCGGTATTTGGAATACAGGATATCAACATTTCTTGTCATTAGGACAAGCTGATGCTGCTTTTTGGCAGATGATAGGTTATGGTGCTCTTAAAGTACTTCCTATTGTTGTGGTATCTTATGTAGTAGGTCTCGGCATTGAGTTTATGTTTGCTCAAATGAAAGGTCACGAAGTGGCCGAGGGATTTCTTGTTTCAGGAATGTTAATACCATTGGTGCTACCAGCAGATGTGCCATTGTGGATGGTTGCAGTAGCAACTGCATTTGCTGTAGTTATCGGAAAAGAAGTTTTTGGTGGTACCGGAATGAATATTTGGAACCCGGCTTTAGTTGCCAGAGCATTTTTGTTTTTTGCCTATCCTTCAAAAATGTCTGGAGACTTAATTTGGGTTTCAGGATTATCAAAGGGAGAAGGTATTGTAGATGGATTTTCAGGTGCAACACCTCTAGGTAATGTTATTACCGGAAAACTTGATTTGTTACCATCAACACTACAAAGTTTTATTGGTACAATTCCAGGGTCAATTGGAGAAACAAGTACGTTAGCTATTTTAATAGGTGCAGTTATTTTAATTGCAACTGGCATTGCAAGCTGGAAAATCATGTTAAGTGTATTTGCCGGTGGATTTTTAATGGCTTTAGGATTTAATGCTATTGGTACAACAGATGCAATGAATATTGATGCAGTACAGCAATTATGCTTAGGTGGATTTGCTTTTGGTGCTGTATTTATGGCTACAGATCCTGTATCTGGATCACGCACAGAGTTAGGTAAATATATTTACGGATTTTTAATTGGTGTATTTGCCATTATGATTCGTGTATTCAACCCGGCTTATCCAGAAGGTGTAATGTTAGCTATATTATTAATGAACACTTTTGCTCCATTGATTGATCATATGATTGTTCAACAAAATATTAAACGCCGTTTAAAAAGAGTTAAAGTAAACGCTTAATAAATTAGAAAAATGGACAAACAAGGAAATACATATACGTTTCTGTATGCATCAATCTTGGTAATTGTTGTAGCTGCTTTATTAGCTTTTGTTTCAGTATCGTTAAAACCGATGCAAAATAAAAACGTTGAGATAGCTAAAAAAATCGATATTCTTAAATCGGTTGGAATTGCAAGTGATGCAAGTACTGCAGAAGAATTATACGAAAGTCATATTGGTGCCAATACCAAGGTGATTAATGTAGAAGGACAGGAAGTTGATGGAAGTGCTTTTGACGTAGACTTAAGTAAAGAAGTTCGTAAGACTCCTGAAGAACGTAGTTATCCACTATACATATGTAAGTTGGATAATGGTGATGAGAAAATTATTATCCCTCTAAGGGGAACTGGATTATGGGGGCCTATTTGGGGGTATATCTCATTAAATAAAGATAGAAAGACTGTTTTCGGTGCAACATTTGATCACAAGGGGGAAACTCCTGGGTTAGGTGCTGAAATCTCTAAAGACTTTTTCCAGACTCCTTTTAAAGGAAAGACTATTTATGGTGACTCAGGAGATTTTACTTCTATTGATGTTGTAAAAGGAGGAGGAACTGAAAATAATCCTCATGCAGTTGATGCAATCTCTGGTGGTACAATTACCAGTAAGGGTGTTTCTGCTATGTTAGAAGATTGCCTTAAAGGGTATGATAAGTATTTAAAAAATTAAACGGTTAAAAAATGAGCGACAAAGAACCTTTGTTTTCAGCAAAAAACCGAAAACTGATAACTAATCCGTTAAATGCGCAAAACCCAATTACCATTCAGGTTTTAGGTATTTGTTCAGCATTAGCGGTTACGGCAAAATTAGAGCCGGCAATTGTAATGTCTGTTTCGGTAATGTTTGTATTGGTGTTTGCCAATTTGTTAATATCTCTTTTGCGTAACACTATTCCTGCCAGAATACGTATCATTGTTCAGTTGGTAGTTGTTGCAGCACTTGTAATTATAGTAGATCAAATTCTTCAGGCTTTTGCTTATGAAGTGAGTAAGCAGCTTTCTGTATTTGTAGGATTAATTATTACGAACTGTATTATCATGGGGCGTTTAGAGGCTTTTGCTTTAGGTAATAAACCTTGGCAATCAGCTTTAGATGGTGTTGGTAATGCCGCAGGTTATGGTATCATCTTAGTTATCGTAGCTTTCTTTCGCGAACTTTTAGGAGCAGGTACTCTTACCTTGCCAGGATTAGGAACTTTAACTATTATTCCAGAAGCTGTTTATGATTTTGGATATCAAAATAATGGATTAATGATTCTTCCTCCAATGGCTTTGATTACTGTTGCTGTTATTATCTGGGTTCAGAGATCACGTAATAAAGATTTGATTGAATCTTAATTTATTAACAGAAAAAATTAATTTCAATGGAAAATATAATTAATATATTCATCAAGTCTATTTTTATCGATAATATGGTTTTTGCTTACTTCTTAGGTATGTGTTCATACTTAGCAGTTTCAAAAACTGTAAAAACATCGTTTGGACTTGGTTTAGCTGTAGTTTTTGTACTATTAATTACAGTACCTGTAGATTATCTTTTAAATGAGTATGTGTTAAAAGCAGGTGCTCTTTCATGGTTAGGAGAAAGTTTTGCAGATGTTGATCTAAGCTTCTTAAGCTTTATCATGTTTATTGCTGTAATTGCTTCTATGGTACAATTAGTAGAAATGATTGTAGAAAAATTTGCTCCCGCATTATATAGTTCTCTTGGTATTTTCTTACCACTTATCGCAGTAAACTGTGCTATTCTTGGAGGATCATTATTTATGCAAGAGCGTCAGTATGCTTCTTTAGCTGAAGCAACTTCTTTCGGATTAGGTTCAGGAATTGGTTGGTTACTTGCTATTGTGGGTATTGCTGCTATTCGTGAAAAATTAAAATATTCGGATATTCCAGCTCCTTTACGTGGTTTAGGTATCACTTTTATCGTTACCGGTTTAATGGGTATCGCGTTTATGAGTTTTATGGGTATTCAACTTTAAAAGTAAGAAAACAGATATACTATGATATTTTTAGCAAGTCAGGGTGCAGTAATCGCTACCAGTGTGGTAGTTTTCTTACTAGTTGTCCTACTGTTGGTGTCAATACTTTTATGGGTAAAACAAAAGTTAACACCTGCAGGAACCGTTACTATAGACATTAACGACGGGGAACAAGCTTTAGAAGTTTCTCCAGGTCAAACATTATTGTCTGCTTTAGGAACTAATAAAATCTTCCTTCCTTCAGCTTGTGGGGGTGGTGGTACTTGTGCCATGTGCCGTTGTCAGGTTAATGATGGAGCTGGTTCTATTTTACCTACAGAAACTGGTTATTTTACTCGTAAGGAGCAAGCAAATAACTGGCGTTTAGCATGTCAGGTAAAAGTGAAAGAAGATTTAAAAATGGAGATTCCTCAGGAAATCCTTGGTATTAAAAAGTGGGAATGTACAGTTGTTTCAAATGATAACGTAGCTACTTATATTAAGGAGTTTGTGGTTAAACTTCCAGAGGGTGAAAATCTTGATTTTAGATCAGGTGGATATATTCAAATTGACGTACCTAAAATCACTGTTGATTTTAAAGATATGGAAATTGGGGAGCAGTATCGTGATGAGTATGAAAAGTATGGAATATTCGATCTTCAGATGGTGAATCCAGAGGAAACTTTCCGTGCCTATTCAATGGCGAATCACCCTGCAGAAGGTAATATTGTAATGTTAAACATTCGTATTGCAACACCTCCTTTTGATAGAGTAAATGGTGGATTTATGAAAGTAAATCCTGGTGTTTGTTCTTCATATATTTTCTCTCGTAAGCCAGGAGATAAAGTAGTTGTTTCAGGACCTTATGGCGAGTTCTTTATTAAAGATACTGAACGTGAAATGATGTTTATTGGTGGTGGTGCTGGTATGGCTCCAATGCGTTCTCATATCTTCCATATGTTCCACACTGTAAAAACTGGTCGTAAAGCTACATTCTGGTATGGTGCTCGTTCTAAGAAAGAGATTTTCTATCAAGAGCAGTTTGAAGCTATTGAGAAACAATTTCCAAACTTTAAGTTTAATATTGCCTTAAGTGATCCTCAACCAGAAGATAACTGGGAAGGTTCAACTGGATTTATTCACCAGGTTATTCATGATGAATACTTAATTAACCATGAAGAGCCAGAAGATATTGAATACTATCTATGTGGACCTCCAATGATGAATGATGCCATTAATAAAATGCTTTATGATTTAGGTGTACCTGATGAAATGATTGCATTTGATGATTTTGGATCATAAATCCATTTTGTAATAAAATAAAGTCGTAAGACTTATATCTATAAAAAAAGACTCCTTTTAGGAGTCTTTTTTGTTTTATTATATATTCTACCACGTCATATTTTTTTAATTTCGCATTTATTTTAGCATACTTTATTCATCTAAACGTAACGGTTTTCTCGATAAACAGTATAAAAGCTAAATTCAATGTCGATTAATTGAAGATGCCCACATACCTTTAATTTTTAACGAAATTGTATATAAACTAAACTTAATATTAGTTAGCTCATGCACAAAAAACACATCATTCGGAATATTTTACTTGGTATAGGTGGTTTCATATTATTACTTGTCATTCTGGCTGAGATATTTAAAAATGACATTGTTAAACTGGCTATCCAAAAGGGTGCAAAAACATTTGACGTTCCACTAAATGTAGGAGAAGTTGATTTCAGTTTGATATACAGGTTTCCACTTGCTACAATAGAGTTTAATGATTTGGTAATGACATCAGAATTATCTAATAGCGATTCGATTGTTATAGCACCTGATACCTTAGCTCGTATTTCTAAATTATATGCATCTGTTGATCTTTGGGAATTAATGGATGGAAATATTCATGTGAAAAAAATTGATATTGAGGATGCAAACTTCAAATATCTTGTAGATTCATTGGGGAAAAGTAATTTCGACTTTTTATTGGAGGGTGATACTGATACTATTTCAGAGGTTGAAACAGATACAACCATTATTCAAGGAGTTTATTCACTTGAAAAATTAACACTGTCAGATATTAAGATAGATTATAATGATGATTTTATGAAATTTAAAACATCATTGGTTGTACCGGAAATTACTGTTAATGGAGAATTGACTTCTAGTGGTTATATGGCAGATACTGATGGTGAGATTTTTGTAAAGTCAATAGACTATGATAATTTCCATTTAGAAGACTTACAAAAAAGTAGGTTATTATTTGATATAAGTGCCATGAATGATACGCTGCAGGTTAAAGATTTAACATTGGATGCTGCTGGTGCTATTTTTAATGGAAAAGGTTTTATTGTGCAAGGAGATAGTATTTATGAAGATCTAACGATCTCAGGTACAGATATTGATTTGGCTAAAAGCTTTAAGTTTTTACCTGTGAAACTTAAAAAAGAATTATGTGTAAATGAGTTAGAAGGGATTCTTAATGTTTCAGGTACATCACAGGGCTATATTAGCCCTAATACATTACCACAGTTGGATTTTAATATCGATTTAGGTGATGGTATTGTTCGATATGATATATATCCTAAAGTAAAAAATATCAATTTGTCTGTTAACGTTGTCAATGGATATGCTTCACGATTAGAGTCTGTATCTGTGAATATTAAAAATTTTCAGGCAGAAACCGATAAAAGCAAAATAAATGTTTCAGCATTAATCCAAAATCTAACTAATATACAATATGATGTTGTTGCTGATATTAAAGCAAATTTAAATGAAATTAAACCTTATATACCTGATTCATTAATAAATGAAATTGGAGGTGTTGTTGCTGCTAAAATATCAACATCAGGAACGCTTCCTGATTCAATAACAGAAGAATTTTATGATTATGCACTGGAAAGAACAAAGTTAAAGTTGAATCTTTCAAGTGTAGATGTTTTAATGGATTCTATTCCTGCCATTAAAGGATTAATAGGTGATTTTTCATATACTCCTCACAATGTTAAATTAAATGGATTACACGTAAATGTTCCTGATTATAAGGTAAACATTACTGATGGTTATTTAAAGGCTGCATTTAAAGGTAAAATTAGCAGTTATGAGGATTTGGTTTTGAATGTAGATAGTATGATGGTTAAAATGCCACAATCATATGTTTCTTTATCCGGAAATATAAATGGGTTAAAGCGTGTTAACTATAAAGTTGATGCAAGTGCAGGACTAGGATTAGCAGAGATAAAGGAAATGTTGCCGGATTCATTAGTCACTATTTTGGAGGGAGATATACTTGCCAATATATCTTCAATAGGAAGTTTTGATATAGATTCGGTGGCAGATAAAGCTATGCCTTTATTATTTGAAAATAGTCAATTTGATGTTTCATTAAACCAAGTTGGTTTAGATATGCCTGATACAACAATCAATGTACAACGATTGACAGGTAATATACAATATTGTAGTGATACACTTCGTTTAAATAAAATCATAGGGAGTTATTCAGGACTTGATTTTTCTGCTGATTCCACAGTTGTATCAAGTATTTATACTGCAGCTATTCAGAATAATAAAAAAGAATTATTTGTTAGTGGAAATTTTGATATCGGGGATTTGGATTATGCGTTAATAGAAGGATTTATGACTGATACTGTTCCAATGAGTGAACAGGAACAAAAAGAAGCAATGGAACAAGCTTTGAATGAAGAACCTTATAAGCAGAATTATACGATTAAAGCAAATGGAAAGGTAAAGGTACAAAGTTTTAAATATGGAGATATTCTTGCTGAGAATATTGGATCTAAATTTTTGGCTGACATTAGTAAAGGGACTTATGTTAGTGAGGGATTAAATTGTAATGTATTTGGAGGTAATGTTAATGGCTCATTAAGGTATGTCATGACAGATAACCCGATGGAAGTCTTTTTAAGAGATATTTTGGAATTCAGACTTAGTGCGGATAGTATAGATGTATCAAGAATGATTGATGAACTGAAAGTCTATTTAGAGGATTATGATATCACAAAAGATAATGTTCAGGGGCTGTTTTCTTCAAATATGGATGGAAGAATTGTCTTGTTAGATTATGAACCGGCATTGGATTCAATAATGATGTCAGGGAATATAAAACTGGAAAACGGAGCTTTGATTGATATTGATGCCATAACTGATTTAGGAAGTATTCCTAGGAATAATATTCCAAACTTGGATAATATGCGCTTCTATACATTAACCAGTAACTTGTTTATTTATCGAAATAATATTTTTATCCCAAAAACCGATATATTTTCAAATTCATTAGAGGCATCATTTTTGGGGATGTACAGTTTTAACGGTGACTATGATTTTCATATTAGAGCTTTATTAGGTCAGATACTTTCTGGTAAAGTGAAAAAACGATCTAAAGAAGAACTGGAAAGTGGATTTGACCCTGATGATAAAGGAAAGTATTATAAAACCAGCTATCTGGATGGAAAAAGTAAAGCCTGGTTTGATAATAAAAATGATAGGAAACGGATGGATACACGTATTAGGATGAATAAAAGAGGATTAACGGTTTTATTTGCCCCTAATTTAATTACTTATAAAACCGGAGTTAAGTAGAAATAAAAGATGAACAAACAAAAAGTACATGTTTTTATTTATGTTGTTTCTATTATCTTGTTTGTTTTAATAGTGTTCAAAGCCTATGAAAAATTAACTATTGATAAGCAAAAACAACCTGTTGAGGCAGTATCCGAGAATGTTAAATTAATTGGTGAAGGCGATATTGTACTGGGAGAACCGGATGCTCAGTTCACCATTTATTTATTTGGTAACTACAGATGTAAGTTTTGTTCTAAATTTTTTAAGGAGGTATTACCAACCTTGTTAAAGGAATACCCGAATGATGTAAAAGTTAATTTAAAGTTGGTTCCGTTTTCTGATACTCAAGAAGAGATGGATGCCTTACTTATGGCAATATCTGTTTTTAAGTATGGCGATTATCAACCATTTCATGATTTATTATTGAAGGATGCTGATGTGATCTTTGATGAAAATTACAAGGAGTATTTAATAGAAATTATGGGGCTGAATGAGGCAATTGCAACTAGTTTTTTAGATGATAAAACTAATGCGTTAATCGAAGAAAATAAAAAATTATTCAGAGATTTAAAACTTACCAAAACACCAACGTTTATAATAGGAAAGAAAATTA
The DNA here is from genome assembly GCA_963665705.1 of uncultured Saccharicrinis sp. Taxonomy (GTDB): domain Bacteria; phylum Bacteroidota; class Bacteroidia; order Bacteroidales; family Marinilabiliaceae; genus Saccharicrinis. The sequence goes on along the minus strand of OY762448.1, from coordinate 4,305,252 downwards.
TATCTGGATACGTAGATGTAAATAGACTTAAAGAGTTAATAGATAGTAAATTAAAGAATAAATTATGAAGAAGGTTATTTTATTGCCAATTAGTTTGTTAATGATGTTAACGTTTTTAACATGGAGTTGTGAAGATGACAGTGATGATTCAACTGAAGATTATTGTGAAAGATTTGATTCTCCTTCGTGTACCGATTTAACTTTTAGTGCATGTAGCGATGATAATGGAGATTATTATGAGTATGAAGGTACAAAGTATTATTGTTCTACTTATTATACCGAAGGTGATGCAGATGAATGTGATGGAGCTTCAGAGCAAATAGTTGTTGTTTCTGGATGTGCAGCTTCTGCAGCAAGTGCTGTTGAACTTAAGTCTGCAATGACTTCCTATTCTTCATTTGTACTAAATGCAATGATTCAAGTTAGAGAAGAAGCTAAGGCTGCTGCAGCTTGTAACTAGCCATTAATTTGGTATATGAAATTATAGAGCTACCTTATATAGGTGGCTTTTTTTGTAGGTGAATCTTTAATATAAGTATTGTGTTTTGACTATTATATATTTAACTTTGAAATTCAACACAATAAACACAACACTATGAAAAGATTTTTAACCTTAGGTTTGTTATATACTTTTATAATAAGCATACAAGCAGCTCCTATTGATATTGGGAGTTCAACAGATTCATTAATAGCTGAAAAGGATTTAAAAGATGGGGACCTTTTTTATTATGATCAGCAATCAAAATTTATTGTTATTGTAGATGATTCCTTACTTAATGAGGCAGTATTAATAGTATACAATATTAGTGGACTTGTGGTGATTCAAAAAAAGCTTTTGGCATCAAAGATCAAGCTGGAAGGAATTAAAAGTGGAATTTATTTAGTAGCCATTAAGTCTAAACAGTATTCCGGAGTGAAGAAAATATTTGTTAAATAACCTGTATAAATACACTTGTTTAAGATTAAAAAGTTGCATTTCATATGAAGTGCAACTTTTTTATTTTGTAGGAATTTAGTTTAATTATTAGCGGGTTATTAGTTATACAAAATTGTAATATGGTTTGTTTTTATCCTACATATATGTAGTAAGGTGTGTTGTGGTGTAACTTTAACTTGCAGAAATACAATATGGTGTAACTTGTGGCATGTTATTTATTTGTATTAAATTAATTTACTAGTAAATAATATAAAGTAACATAATATTTAAAATAATTTACAATGAAGAAAGGAATTCGATTTTAAAATTCTGTAATGAAGTAGCAGTTTCATTTTTTTTGTCCTTCGTTATCCAAAAAACGATAACGAAATAAAATAAGAAAAAGATGATTTAATTTTTGGAGTTGTATTATTTAATTATTGCTGTCCGGAAGGCAAATGATAAAATATATAAACCAAAATAAACCAGTTAATTTTATTACAAAAGCAAAAATTTAGTCTGAAAAAAAACTACAACTTCTAAAAAATAACAAACCTTATGACATGATTAGTTGATTTGATAATCAATTATTGAATCTATTTATCAATTCTATTATGTTATATAAAAACATACACGCATGAATTTCAAAAAAATTACTATATCCATTTTATTCTGTATGGCATTGATAACAATTTCAAAAAATGTAAATGCGCAGAATTCAGAAAAACAGACTATAAATCCTTTTGCTATTATAAATAAGGAAAAATTATTTAAACCTTATTTTGCTATAGAAACATGGGCTACATATAGCACAGGAGAAGAGAAAGGTGGGGTAGAATATGATGATAGAGCTGATATTACTTTTAGGAGATTTCGATTTGGAGGTTCAGGTAATCCTATTTCATGGTTGAAGTACTCGTTTCAATTTAATGCAGACCGATTAGGTCAGGATAGTTATTCATCAATCAAAGGGAGTTATGGCGGTGTGAGTATTTGGAATGCCTATATTACTGCTAAGCTCTTAAAAAATAGTCAGCTGTTAAATCTTCATGCCGGATATTTTTGGGCTGCAATAAGTAGAGAGTTCAATACGAGTCCATGGGCTGTAGCATCTTATGATAAAACCCGATCGGCATGGTTTTTAAGAAGTTTTGTAACCGGAAAAGGTAATGGAATTGAAAGCGGTATTGGTCTAGGAGGTATTAAAAACTTCAATAATTTTGGTATTAGTTATCGTATAGGTACTTATGAAACAGCAAAATATGCCAATAAAGAAAATGCAAGCCGTTTATATACAGGTAGGTTTATGTTTTCATTTGGAGATCCTGAACAAACAAAATATAAATATATGTTGTCAGGAAATAGTTGGAAGAAAAGAAAAGGAGTAACTATAGGTTTCGGAGGTTCAACGCAATCTGATGGATATTTAAGTGAAAATACCTACTTTGATAAGTCCACTGCCTATGGTGGAGATATTGCTTTTGATTATTCTGGAATTAGGATCGATGCTGAATACTTTAAAATGAAACGAACAATGGATGGAGTTGACGACTTTGATGGTACAGAATATCATTTAAGATTAGCTTACAACTTTATTGCTGGAAATAAATATTTAGAGCCTACCATAACCTATGATAAATTTGAAGGCGAAGGTAATAGTAGTTTGTTTAATCATATTGGTGATGATTATACCTACGATGTAGGAATTAACTGGTATGTAAGTAAAAGTAATCTGAAATTATCTCTTCACTATGTAATTCAGGATGGTAGTGCATCCGCCAGGGTTGGTGATTATTTAGGAGTAGCATGTCAATTTAAATTATAATAACGAATAAAACCATTTAAAAATGAAATACACTTTATTAACAGTAATTAAAAGTTTGTTTATTTTTCTTGTTCTTGTTGGATTTGTTTCTTGTCAAAACACAAGTAAAAAAAGTAAAGAAGAGGATAAAACTTCTATTATGGTATTTTCTGCCGCTAGTTTAACTGATGTTTTAGCAGAATTAGTGGATTCGTTCGAAGTAAAATATAAAGTAGAAGTTCAAACGAATATGGCTTCAAGTGGAACGTTAGCCCGACAAATTGAGCAAGGAGGAACACCTGATATTTATATTTCGGCCAGTAAAAAATGGGCTAATTATGTAGATAGTCTTGGTTTTATTAAACCAGGTTTTAAAAGTCAAATTGTCAAAAATGAACTCGTTTTAATTGCTCCTAATGAGTCTGAACTTGCAGTAAGCTCAATTAACAAAGATTTGGATTTTATTGGTTTAATAGGAGAGGAACGTTTGTCAATTGGAGATCCTTCTCATGTGCCAGCAGGGAGGTATGCCAAACAAGCTCTTGATTATTTTGGGTGGTATTCTCAATTACAAGGAAAAACGCTTCCGGCAAAGGATGTGCGTTCGGCTTTAATGGTTGTAGAAATGGGAGAAAGCCCTTTAGGTATTGTTTATAAAACGGATGCTCTAAAGTCTAGTAAAGTGAAAATCATAAATATTTTTCCGGAAGAATCGCACAAACCAATTGTGTATGTATCAGGTGTCTGTAGTGAAAAACCAGAGGCTAAAGATTTTTTTAAGTACTTAAACTCAAAGGAAACTATTGCTATATGGGCAAAGTATGGATTTAAGAAATAAACCTATATAAATAACTCTAGAGTAAGAATGAATGTGTTAAAGGGGACGATTATTCAGATTGAAAATTCAGGCAATATCAGTATGATTGGTTGTAATATTCAGGATCAACTGCTAAAAGCTGTAATTATTAATGATACAACCTCTGAGAATCCTTTGAATATTCAGAGTGAAATAGAGTTGTTAATTAATGAATCAGAAATAGCAATTGCTAAAAATATATCAGGTTCGCATAGCATAACAAACCAATTACATTGTACAGTTAAAGATATCACTAAAGGAGATGTGTTTTCAAGAATCTGTCTTGACCTTGATGGTCAGTATTTAAACTCACTAATAACAACGGAGTCCTGTGAAAAAATGAATTTAAACCAAGGCAATGAAGTAGTTGCCTTGGTTAAAGCAAATGAAATATTTTTAAAAATTTAGATGAAGTAAATTTTGATAAAACTGAATACACATAAAAAATTATGGTCTTCGACTGGAGATTATGAGCTTCATGCAGATTTAGGTATTCCTAAAGGTGAGATTGTAGCTTTTTATGGAGATTCCGGTACAGGTAAAACCACATTGTTAAGAACTCTTGCAGGATTAACCAATTCAGATTCAGGAGTGGTTACTGTAAATAATAATGTTTGGTTTGATAGTACGAAAAAGATAAATCTTCCAGCTAATAAAAGAAATGTCGGTTTTGTTTTTCAGGATTATGGTTTATTTCCTAATATGACTGTAAAAGAAAATATTCGTTTTGCACAAGAGTCTTATGATTCTGAGTATTTGAATTATCTTTTAAAGATATTTGATCTTAATGAACTTAAAAATCGAAAGCCGGATAAACTTTCTGGTGGACAAAAACAGAGGGTAGCTTTAGCTCGTGCTATTGCTAAAAAACCTGATATCTTACTTTTGGATGAACCATTATCAGCATTAGATAATAAAACAAGAATATCGCTTCAGGATGAAATAAGATTAATCAACAATACATGGGGGATTACTATTATTATAGTGAGTCATGATATATCGGAAATTTTCAAGTTATGCTCAAGGGTATATCATTTTCAAAATGGATATGTAATAGATAAAGGTATTCCATCAAATCTTTTTTCAAAACAACAAATTAGTGGAAAAGTACAATTTGTAGGTGAAGTTATTGAGTGCGAAAAAGAAGATATTGTTCAAATTTTAACCCTATTAATAGGAAATACACCTGTTAAAGTTGTGATATCAAATCCAGATGAAAAATTCGTTATTGGAGAAAAAGTGTTGGTAGCATCAAAAGCATTTAGTCCTATTGTGGAAAAAATATCATAGATCTGTTTAAAATACAGAATAAAGAAAGCTATCCATTTTAATAAAAAAAACTCTAATTGGTTTCAAGTTGATAAACAGACATTATTATGAAGAAAAATATAAAGATAAAATTATTGGTTTTATTCCTTATAGTTACAAATCATGTAGTTATTATATCTCAGGAATTAATGATTGCCTCCGGGGCTGGTTATAAAAAACCAATGTTAGAAATCATTAAAGGATTTGAGCAAGAGACTCATATTCATGTAAATTCTGTTTTTGGTAATTTACAAATGGTGGCTTCTCAAGCTAGTCAAACTGGTGAGGTTGCATGTATTGTTGGTGATAAAAGGTTTCTTAAAAAACTTGAAAAGACAGTCTCTTTTATAGATTATTCAAAATTAGGTAAAGGAGTTTTGGTTTTGGCCTATCGAAAGGGAGTTGATATAAATAATCCTCAGGACATTTTATCAACAAGTATATCATCAGTATTTATGCCACAAGATGGTAAAGCTATTTATGGGATAGCAGGTAAGGAAGCCCTAACTTCAATGAATTTATATGATAAGGTTTCTTCAAAATTAACTCAAGTAGCAACTGTACCTCAGGTGGTATCTTATTTAGTAACAGGAGAAGCTGATGCAGGATTTATTAATTTAACAGAAGCTCTGGCAAATAAAGAGAAATTAGGTGGGTATATCATAATACCCCATGACAAATATGAATTAATTGAAATTGTTGCAGGTACTGTAAAAGGATTTGAAGATAAGGAAACAACCAAAGCTTTTGTGAGTTTTATCAAATCAGATAAAATTACGAATACATTAACTAAATACGGATTGTAATGTTTGATACACTAATAGGAGCTCCATTTTTTTTGACATTAAAAGTCTCGTTATTATGCATTGTATTACAACTTTTTGTTGGAGTTCCTTTAGGGTTATATATTGCTGGTAAAAAGACTTTATTGCGACAGATTGTAGATGTTGCTATTTCATTGCCTATGATATTTCCTCCAATGGCTTTGGGTTTCTTTTTGCTTTTAATGGTGGGTAAAAATGGATTTATTGGAAAAGTAATAATGGCACTTTTTGATCTAAAAATAATATTTAGTTTTTGGGGTGTATTAATAGCAGTGTTTGTTGTTGGTTTACCATTTATGGTAAAAAGTGTACAGTCTGCACGACATCAATTACATACTTCAATAATTGAAGCTGCACAAACATTAGGAAAATCAAATTTTGTTATCGTTTGGCGTATTATAATGCCAAATATAAAGCAAGGTATATTAACTGGTTTATTACTTTCTTTTGGCCGTTCATTAGGTGAGGTTGGTATTAGTCTTATGCTTGGAGGAAATATTATTGGAAGAACAGAAACTATGTCTTTAGCTATATACAATGCTGTTTTTGAAGGGAATTATACCTTAGCTACTCAATTGTCTATATTCTTATCAATACTGGCTACTGCTATTTTAATGCTTATTAATTTGGGAAGTAAAGAAATAAAGAAACCAAATTTAAATAGGTTTGCATTGGGGTATTCAATAGATAAAATAAAAAAGCTAAATCATAAGAGAAAGCTTCAGTGTAATAAAAGAGTATTATAGTTTTTTAGTATAAATAGGGTCTCCTGTAAAATCAAAAGTTGTGCTGTAAAAAGGCAACTTTTGATTTTTTTATATATTAAAATATTCTGGTTTATTGATTGTAAATTAGGCTAATAATCAATCCAAAAGATACACGATAGAATACACTTTTTATGTTCTGTGGGTCTACTTTCATAACTAGTATTGTCTTTCGTTATTTACATTTTATTCGCAATTAATCACATCGCCTTCGCAAAGTCTTCACAACTGTCCACAAGCCCTTCGCAAAGTCTTCGCGTTGGTTTCGCAACGCCTCCGTAATTTGGTTGAGACAAGTACAGAAAGGATTGGCAAACCGTCAGGTTCTATACACTATTTTATTTCTGACTGGTTGCATTAATTTTGCGATAAAATGGTGATAAGGTATTGAACACGTATACTATATCTCGAAGGATGATTTAATGTCATATCATCAATATGTCAACTGATTTAAGTTCCCTGGTAATTTTAATTGAACTCGGTTTATTAGATTGCAATTATAAATAATCAGAAGTATTTGGCGTAATTAAAATTACATTACATTTGCATTTTGTATAAAAATCTGAACAATGAACAAAGCGTTACTTTCTTTTTGCCTGCTGTTAATCATCTCATGTAAGCCTCATACTCAAGATTATCTTAAAATGGAGGGGATGATTTTTGGTACATTTTATCATATTATATATCAACCGATATTGGAAAATGATTCATTGAATATTGGAGTAGGAAAAGAGCTGAATAAAGTAGATTGGGCACTTTCAACATTTAAAGATACTTCTACAATTAGTAAGTTTAATTTTAGTGAAAAAGGATGTAAGATTGATTCCATGATGAAATATGTGTATCAGTCGGCTATTGAAGTTAACCAAAATACTAATGGAGCATTTGATATGACTGTTGGGCCTTTAGTGAATGCCTGGGGATTTGGTTTTAAGAAAAAAGACAGTATTACTTATGCCTTAATTGATTCATTGCTGATAAATGTAGGAATGTCGAAAATATCATTACAAGATGATTTTTTGGTTAAAGAAAAACCACAAATTATGATTGATGCCAGTGCTATTGCAAAAGGTTTTGGCGTTGATGTGGTGGCAGATTACCTGGCAATAAACGGTATTGAGAATTATATGGTTGAAATAGGAGGTGAGATTAGAGTTCACGGAGTCAATAATAAAGGTATACCATGGCGTGTTGGAATTGATAAGCCAATTGATGATAAGGCTGCTATTAACAGAGAGATTCAAGATGTGCTTTCGTTATCTAATGTAGGTTTGGCTACCAGTGGAAACTATCGAAATTTCTATATAAAAGATGGTAAAAAATATGCGCATACTATTGATCCTAAAACAGGTTATCCTGTGCAACATTCATTATTGAGTGCGTCTATTATTGCCCCGGAATGCATGGTTGCAGATGCTTATGCAACAGCATGTATGGTAATGGGTGTGGAGAAAAGTATGGAAGTAATCACCAGTTTACCTGAGGTTGAAGGATATTTTATATATGTAGATGAGGAAGGAAATAATCAGACTAAATATACGGATGGTTTTAAAGATTACATTACTCATTAGGCTTTTCAAAAATGAAGCTGTTTAGTGCATTCAATAATTCTTTAGTTTTGTAATTAAAGTACCTTCTTTCATTAAATCCTACAATCCATTGAATTCCCTGTATAGCATTGGTGATAAATATCTCGTCAGCATCTAATAAGTCGTCAATAGTAGCTCCATTGCATTCTTCTATTTGTAGATGATTAGATTGTTTGATGAGGTTTATAACTGTTTGTCGCATTATGCCATCAATACAACCAGTAAATACTGACGCTGTAAAAACAATGTTATTTTTTATCCAGAAAAGGTTAGAGCTGGAAGCTTCAATTATTTTATTTTGATCGTTTATCAATAAGCAATCATCCACCTGATCCTGTTTTTTTTGAAGAGCTGCTAATACGTAATGTATAGCATTTCCACATTTAAAAAAAGAAACCGGATTATATGATTTTTTCATCTCTGAATATACAGAGACCAATAAACCATTAGTGTTCAATTGAAATTTCTGATATGCTAATTTTGAGATTTCAATCAAATAATCGGCCTTGTTTTCAATAGGTGTATATAATCCTTCCCCGTTTCGGAAAAACTCAATTCTGACACGACAGGCTTCAAATATTTTATGTTTTTGTATGAGCTTAACAATTAATTCCTGCAAATCATCTTCTGTAGGAATCGAAGCCATATCCATTTTTAGGCTAATCATAGCCTTTCTTATTCTTTTGTAATGAAGATGGAATGCCAGGGGGTATTGTCCGTTGGTTCTTATTGTTTCAAAAAAAGAATCTCCATATTTAAAGGCTCTGTTTTTATAGTTAACAGGCACTTGATTTGAAAGGTATATCTTTCCGTTATAATTTACAAAGGAGGTCATAGCTAGTATCAATCAATAATTTGCATTACGATATTGTAGATTGATGTATTCTTTTTTACCAGAAAGCACTGTTTAACTCCAGCTGCTTCACCAGCTTCAATATCTCTTTTAGAATCTCCAATTAAAAAAGATTTATCAAGATTAATATCTAAATCTTTAACAGCCTGCAAAATCATACCGGGTTTGGGTTTTCTGCATTCACATTCAGCTACTGAATCATGATGTGGGCAATAATAAATAGCATCAAATTCAGCTTCATTATTTTTGAGTTGTGTTTGCATGTGTTCATGTACCTGAGCTATATCAAGTTCTGAATATTCTCCTTTGGCAACACCTCCCTGATTGGTTATCATTACAAGTAAATATCCATTCTTTTTTAATAGAGATAAGGATTTTTCCACTTCGGGGTTAAAAACAAAGTCTTCAACTTTATAGATGTAATAATGTCCTTCGTCACTATTTATAACTCCATCTCTATCAATAAATACAGCTTTGTTCATTCAATTATTTGTTTTCTGAATAAATTTATGATCTATAGAAAGGGTATTAATTCGTGTATAAAATCGATAAATAAAGATGGTTTGTAAAGAATAGGGAAGATAAAGCCAAATACAGCCCCCCAGAAGTGAGCATCGTGTCCAATATTATCTACATTTTTTTGTGACATTACCCTGGAGTATATTAAATATCCTATACCAAAAACAATTCCGGGAATAGGGATGGCCATGAATAAATAAAGCATACTATAAGGACTGAAAAAAATAGAAGCAAAAACAACAGCAGAAACAGCTCCGGAAGCACCGATAGCATTGTAATGAGGATTATCTTTTTCTTTAAATAATGAGTATAAACTTGAGAATATCAAAGATGAAAAAAAGAGTAGCAGGAACATAATAACACCTCTGCCTTGAAATTCATAATTGAGATGATATATGACCGCTCTTCCGAAAGAATACAGCACAAACATATTCACCAATAAGTGAGTCCAACTACCATGTAAGAAACCATGAGAAATTAAACGAATATATTGTTTGCGGTGAATTATCTGGTAGGCATTAAATTGATATCGATATAATAGTGTTGTTTGACTAAAGGCCATTACACTAAAAATGACAATAGCACCAATCAAAATAATAAGAACATTCATATAAAATGGGTTTTATGTGGTTGAATATATTAATGAGTGATTTTAAAAATCATTTCCTTAAGCAGATCTCCCATATCGGCTGATACGTTGTTAAATCCCTTACTTTTCATGTCGTAATCACGAAGTATAGAAATAACAGAAACGACTTTTCTTGCAGAGTAGTTTCTGGCTCCAAGTGTATAATCCTGTACAAAATAAGGATTGATACCTAATTCTTTAGCAACATTTGCTTTTCCTTTGTCAGCCAGGTAATAATATACCATTAGCTTTGAGAAATAATTAAATAATACTGTTATTGTTGCTTGTATTGGATGGTCTTTGGGATTTTTTGCAAACACCTTAATGATTTTGTTTGCCTTTAAAATATCTTTGTTAATAATGGATTTTTGTAGTTCAAAACTATTGTAATCCTTACTAAGTCCAATATTTTTTTCAATATGTTCAGAGGTAATTTGGGTTACTTCTTTACCAATAGCCACTTGTAATTTATCAAGTTCCTTCACTATTTTTGATAAATCGGTTCCTAATGATTCCGCAAGTAACATACTTGCTTTCATGTCAATAGTCATCCCTTTATCCCTAAGATAACCTGTTATCCATGCAGAAATCTGATTGTCATATAGTTTTTTAAACTCAAATATGCAATTCGATTTCTTAAGGATAGTGCCAAGTTTTTTTCTTTTATCTAAGGTTTTGTATTTATAATTAATGACTAATATTGTTGACGAAAGTGGAGCTGCAGCATAGTGCTGTAGTTCCTCTATTTTATCTAAATATTGAGCTTCTTTAACGACTACTACTTGATGCTGTGACATCATCGGATATCTTCGGGCTGCCATTACTACAGTAGCTGCATCAACATCTTTGCCATAATAAATTGATTGGTTAAAACCTTTTTCTTCTTCAGTTAAAACATTATCAATAATATAGTTGGTGATTTCATCAATGTAATAGGTTTCTTCTCCCATTAAAAAATAAATGGGTTTAAACTGGCGATTTTTAAGGCCAGTCATTATCTGTTGAAACTCGGTCATATTTTAAATTACTTTCCTGCAAAAATACAATTAATCACTAATTATCAAACAGAAGGTGCTTAACTGATTTTCCTCCGTTAATTATTTCTTTTAATGAATCAATACCTATCTGTAGGTGTTGGTCAACATATTCTTTAGTCACTTTCTTGTCACTTTCATCTGTTTTAATTCCTGCTGAAATCATTGGTTGATCAGAAACTAATAACAATGCACCTACAGGTATTTCATTTGCAAATCCAACCGTAAATATGGTAGCTGTCTCCATATCTATAGCCATAGCCCTGGTTCTTTCCAGATAACGTTTAAAACGTTCATCATATTCCCAAACCCTTTTGTTGGTTGTAAAAACAGTTCCTGTCCAATAATCTCTTGCATTATCCCGTATTGTTGTTGATACTGCTCTTTGTAAACTAAAAGCAGGTAGGGCAGGTACCTCAGCAGGAAGATAATCATCAGATGTACCTTCGTTCCTGATCGCTGCAATAGGAATAATTAGGTCGCCTAATTGATTCTTTTTCTTTAATCCACCACATTTTCCTAAAAACAAAACAGCTTTGGGTTGAATGGCACTCAGAAGGTCCATAATTGTTGCTGCATTGGGGCTGCCCATTCCAAAATTAATAATAGTAATGCCTTCTGCACTGGCATTTGGCATATTGTGATCTTCACCTACAATTGGTACATTATGCCATTCAGCAAATAACTCTACATAGTGCTGGAAATTTGTTAATAAAATATGTGAAGAAAATTCTTCAAGAGATCTTCCTGTATATCGAGGAAGCCAGTTGTCAACTATATCTTTTTTTGTCTTCATAATTTACTTTTATAATTTTTAATTGATCGATAAAAATAACAAAAAGGATAGTATTATTGATTAATAATTTAATGAGTGTTATCATTATCGAATTTTAATATGTTAAGCAATTTGGTTTATATTTGTTTAAAATTATAATATGCAAGCACTCAATTTACCTACTTTTTCTTTCACAATTAAAGAAGTAAATGGGAGAAAAATGATTTTTGATACCATACGAAAAAAAATGGTAGTTCTAACTCCGGAAGAATGGGTGAGGCAAAATTTTATATCCTATCTTACAGAGTATAAAGAATTTCCTGCTTCTTTAATGGCTGTAGAAACTAAGGTGAATATTAATGGTTTATCCCAAAGGGCTGATATTGTATCTTTTAATAAACAAAGAAAACCTGTTTTTGTTGTAGAATGCAAGGCTCCTCATATTAAGATTACTAATAAAGTATTTGATCAGGTAGCAAGATACAACATACAGCTAAAAACAAGACTAATATGTGTAACCAATGGTATAAATCATTATTGTGCCTTGTTAAGTAAAGATGGGAGACAATATAATTTTTTAGAGGATATCCCTTTTTATAAGCAACTTAAAATTGAATAATTTACATTATTCATTAATTAGTTGATAAAATAATTCATCATAATACTCTCGTCCAATTTTTCTCCATTTTTTTCTAACTCCAGTTTTTATAAAACCCATTTTTTCAAATAAGTGGATGCTTTTTGTATTGTTAGAAGTTATCGAACTGTAGAGTTGAAAGATTCCTAAAGTATTGAAACAGTAGTCAATAAATAATTGTAATGATTGTGAAGCATATCCTTTACCCTCAAACACTTTATTTAACATGATACCAACCCCGGCTCTATTGTGATAGGGATCAAAGTCAAACAAATCTATCATTCCAACAAGTATGGGGTTTTCTTCTTCAGTTTCAATCATTAACCGAAGTTCTTTTGATTGATAAATATCAAGATTAATCCCTTTTATGTATTGTTGTAATTGATGTCTGGAGAATGGTTTTTGGGTGTCAGAAACCACCCAAAGTTCCATATTATTCTCCCATTGATATAAAATATCAATATCTTCAGGTTCAATGGCTCTTAAAGCTACATTAAATTCCACTTTTATTTATCTGATTTTAGTTTGTTTAATTGCCAGAAATATCGAACAAAAGGATCATCGTATCCAGTTGCTTTAATTACTTCTTTTTTAGCTTTTTTAGCATCTTTGAAGTTTTTAAACTGTCCAAAAACATACCTGATGTTTCCATCTTTACACTGATATATTTTTATTTGATCTACATCAAGATCAAATCTTTCCAGATTTTTAAGAACTTCTTTTAAAGTAATGAATTGAACTGTATATGGAAATTCATCACTATCAATTTTCATTTGATCAGATGGTTTATCAGATGCTGTTGGTATCGTTTCTTCTGGTTTAGAAGATTCAATCGTTAACCATACATCTTCCATTTTGATAGGACTAGATGTTTGGTGATAGGCCATTTCCTTATTAATGTTATAAGTAATGTTTTTGGGAGTAACACCTTTCCCTTTGAAATTTATATTGTATGATTTTCCAGTCTCTAATATCAACAGGTACTTCCCTGTTTCCGGATGAGGACGATATTCACCCAGAGTTTTATTGTCGCCTTGCTCATTTACTAAAATACGAACATTATCCCACGCTGTTTCTTCATCGTTTTTAAGCTGTCCTTTAATAACTGCAAGTTTGTTCTCAAAAGGCTGTTCATACTCAACTAAATATATATCAGAACCTCCATAATTATCTTCAAAACGAGAGGATGCCATATAGGCTTTATTTTCCGAAGCTGTAGGAACAAAAAAGAAATCATCATCAGGTGTGTTAATTGGGTAACCCATATTAACAGGTTCTGACCATGAACTATCCGCCTCCATCTTACTATAGAATATATCAAAATTCCCCATGGTATTATGCCCTTCAGAACTAAAGTAAAGGGTTTTGCCATCCAAATATATCATTGGAGTTTCTTCATCGTATGGTGTGTTGATTTTGTTGCCAAGGTTTTTGGGCGTTCCCCAATCTCCATTGGGTAATTTTCTTACCATGTATATATCTAATCCGCCAAAACCACCTTTACGGTCGCTGGTGAAAAAAAGTGTAGATTTATCTGAGTTGATTGATGCGTGAGTTTCATTATAACGACTATTAATTCCATCAGGTAATTTATAGGGTTCACTCCATGTTTCACCATCGTAATTACTCACATATAAATTCTGGCCATCTATATTGCTGACTAGCATATATAGTTCTGTTCCATCTGCGGAAAGACAAACTCCAGATTCATGACTGTTCTTTTTAACTATAGATTTTACTATTTCACTTTTACTCCATTCTTCATCTTTACTACTCGAAAATATTTTTTCAGAGAATTGCCCATCATCCATAATTGTAGAATAAGATGAGATTCTTTTTGATGTAAACAGGAGTAGTGATTCATCAGCACTAACCAAAGGGCTGTGATCGTCATATTTTGAATTGATATTTTTTCCAAGATTATGCATTTCTAATTTTCCTGGATTTTTCATTATTACAATGGCATTATTACAAATTCCAATTTGTCGGTCAACGTCATCTTTTAACGCAGTATAATCACTGCTAATAAAACCTGAAATTTTATTGTAAGTATCAATTGCATCCTGGAAACGATATTGTAATTGATATGATTTTGCTAAAGACATAAAAGCATCAATCCCTAGTTCAGTATTGTATTCATCTTCTTTTAACAAGTTAATTGCTTTGTTAAAATATATGGATGCAGAATCAGCACCATTATTAATATTTAAATAGCAATATCCAATATTATATAAAGCATTAATATTATCAGGCTCAAGTTTTACCACTCTCTTAAATTGATCTATTGCTTTTTCGCAATCGCCGGCTTCAGATAAAGCAACAGCTGCATGATATAATTTGGCATTGCTACTTTTAGTTGTTTGAGCAACGATGTTAGTTGTAAATAAAAGCAAAAATAGTGGAGCAATAAATCGATTCATTATTAGTTATTTAATGTTTAAGCAATAAAAATGCAAAAATACTACATAAATGGTTTGGAAACTTTGACGAATAACAAAACTTCCTTGATAAGTTGTATTATTTGTAATTATTTTTGATCTTTTTCAAGAATAATTGGATCAAGAAAGTAAGTATGCCCTTTTCTTGCAAAAGCGTTTCCTGAAGGAACATTAAAATTATTTAATACAGTTTTATAGCCAGACATATTAATTTCCATTTTATATTCAGTATCAGCAGGAATAATAAAAATATATTTTCCTGTAGTTGAAGAGGGGCGGTATACTCCCTCTATTTGACCATTATTTTTGTTGATGATGGTAATTTTTGCATTGTGTGCCGGATCTCCTGTGGGTGTAAAAAGAAATCCTCCAACTACAGTTAATGAGTTTGGATTGTCATCAGGAAATTCAATTAAATAAAGGTCTGATCCACCAAAACCACTATTACGCTTAGATGCATAATAAACCCTTTGCTCATTAATTGTTGGTGCAAAAAATAAATCATCATATGGTGTATTTATTGGATACCCTATGTTTGTAACGTTATCCCAAACACCTGAACTATCAATGAGTGCTGCAAAAATATCATAACCACCTATTGATTTATGTCCTTCAGAACTGAAGTATAATGTTTTTCCATTGGGATGAATATATGGACTTTCTTCATCAAATTCAGTATTTATACCAGGACCCAGATTTAATACTTTACCCCATTCGCCAGAAGGAAGCTTAGATACTTTATATATGTCTTTCCCTCCAAACCCTCCTAAACGATCACTGCTGAAAAATAATGTATTTCCATCCATAGAAAAAGAAGCATGAGTTTCGTTAGCCAATGAATTTATGGGAGCAGGAAACTTTTCTAATTCGCCCCATTTATCATTTTTAAACTCACTGTAATAGATGTTTCCAATGGAACCGTCGTTTTGATATATTAAAAGCGTTTTGCCGTCAGGAGAAATTCTAATAGTTGCATTATTCCCTTTTGTATTGAGGTCTATAGCTCTGGATGTGATCCATCGTCCTTCTCTCCATAATGAAAAATATACATTTTCATCATTTAATCCAGAGGCAAGTTTTAAAGATTCTTCTGTTTCTCGGTTTGATGTAAATAATAAAAGGTCTTCGGTTAAATTTACCACAGGACTGTGTTCGTCAAATTCAGTATTAATGAGTGGTCCTAGATTGGATATTTTAAATTCTATTGGATTCCTCTCTAATTCTAATGCATTTTTGCAATAATTAATTTCTCTATCAATTTTTCCAAGAGCTTCTTTTCTCTTTACCGGTATTTGATTTTTTAATAGTTCGTATTGTTTTAAAGCTTTTTCAAATTGATAATCCAGATGGTAAGCCTGACCTAAATAAAATCGACACTCTATAGCTTCAATACTTTGTTTATCTTCTAGGGGGTATCGTTTTTCAACTTTTTCAAGAATTTCAATGGCTTCCTTTATTCTTCCTTCAGAAAACAGAAAGCATTCCCCAGACTTAAATAAAACATAAGAATCATTTGGGTATTCTTTTAATAATTCATCATAAATTAATGAAGCTTTTTTGTAGTTTTCTGCATTAAGAAAATTATTTGCCTTAATAATGTCTTTTTTATAGGCTTTGTCTTGAGCAAATGAAATACTACAAATAATCAGGAAAAGTAATATAGTTAAATGTTGTTTTCTCATTGTAGAACTTTTATATATTCCATTTAAAGAATTTATTATAAAAGTATGCAAATGTTTTTATTCCGCAACAATTAAAGGTGTTGAACTTGTCCTTTACTATCTTTTTTATCACTTCCTATCATAATTTTATAGCTATCAAATAGGAAACGGTATTTAAATTTTGACCCATACTCTTCCATAATTTGAATGAGCTGACAGAATGGGAAATCTTTAACTGAGAAGATAAGAGTTCCTTGTTCTATTTTATTTATTCCATTCGGCGAAACTGGAATTAGGTTATGAGGTAAGTGATACTGGATTTGTTGACTGTTTGAAAGCAGAAAGTTATTGTCACTTTCATTTAGAATTTCATCATTCTTTTTTGATTTGCCAGATGATAAATATTTTACTATGCCTATTCCTGTGGTAATTAGAATGTTAAATAAAAATCCATAACTTTTACTATAATGTTTCTTAGCAAATTGAACCATTGCTTTATAAAAACGATCTCTGTAAATCTTATCTTTATTTGTGCTTTCTCCTTTAAAATGTATGATTGTAGATTCTGCAAAATAGTAATTTTTGTATCCCGATTGAATAAGTCTGTATGAAAGGTCTATATCTTCTCCATACATAAAGAATGATTCATCAAACATACCTGCTTTCTCCACAGCTGTTTTTCTCAAACACATAAATGCCCCTGCTAAAATTTCAATTTCATGATTTTTATTTTCCGGAATATAACCTTTATGATATTCATTGAATAACTTACTCTTTTTGAAAATAGAAGACAAACCAGATACTTTACAGAGTGCAGTCCATGGAGTTGGTATACCTCTTTTTGATTCAGGAAGAAAGTTTCCAGATCCATCTATCATTTTGATACCTAAACTACCAATTTTTGAATTGGAATCAAGAAATGAAATCATTTTACTAAAAGTATCTTCAGCAACAATGGTATCAGGATTAAGTATTAAAATATACCTTCCTTTGGCTAATTTTATAGCTTGGTTGTTAGCAACAGAAAAACCAGGATTGTGTTTGTTGGCAATTAAGTGGCAGTTAGGAAAATCTTTTCTGATCATTTCAGCAGAAAAGTCCGATGAATTGTTGTCAACCACAAATACTTCTGCATTTATTGAATTACATGCGGCATAGACTGATTGCATGCATATTTTTAAGAAATCTACAGCGTTATAACTTACGATAATTATAGAAAGATCCAACATTAGATTTTTTAAGTACGGTTGTTATTCACCGCAAAATATTGATTTAAAAAAATTGCATAGTGGATTTCTTGAAGCTTTTTCCATTCTGTATTTCATTCTTTCGTTTTCTTCATTTCCTCCTAACTTTAGCTCTTGCCATATCTCTCCCCATCCATAAAAACCACCAATGTTTCTGTCGTCAATAAACATATCTGCATTTATCTTTCTACTGGTTGTTTTTTCATCCAATATTTCTTCAGGATAACTTTTATTTACAGCATAAAATTCAATGCCTTTCTTTTTGCAATATTCAACTGCTTCTTGTAATTCTTTTCCAGCTCTGTATGTCCATAATATTAGTAAGTGCCCTTCTCGTTGCATTGCCTTTAATGTTTCAAAGGCAAATAGCATTTCCTTACCAATAGAAGGGTATTTATGCTCAACAATAGTTCCGTCAAAATCAACAGCTATAATCATAAGTAATAACGAATGTTTTTATAGTTTCTTATTTATTTAATAAAAGATTCTTCATCTTCTTCAGTGAAATTTAAATCATTGCTTATTCTGCTTTTAGTTGGTGCATGAATAAGAAATAAAATAAATACTACTCCAAACATGTATAAAAAAGATTTGTCGGCAGTTATTAAATAACTAATTGCAGCTAAAATGCCTATTCCTTCTAATATTGCAATTCGAGAAATAAATGCAGTTTGATACATTTTAATCTTATCAAGTATACTCAATGAAGTATCTATGTGTTTTATCTTTTTAAAGAAAAAGATATGACTTACCGGAATCCCAACCAATAACGCAATAATTACAATTGTTTTAATTACCGCTTGATCTTCAGGAGCGAAAACAGGAATTGTACCCATTTTATATACCAGCACAACAGATATAATAGCTGCAATAGACATGGATACTAAAATTGTGGCATATATGATGTTTATGGTTTTAAATTGATTTTTTAATTCTGGTTGCATTGTATAATTATTGTTATTTTATTTAAATTAAATTTTCATGCTTGATTCAAAAGGGAGTCTGTTTATTAATGAACGCCCTAAAGTAACTTCGTCTGTATATTCCAGTTCGTCTCCAATGGAAACTCCTCTTGCTAATGTGGTAATATTAATGTCTAAGCCTGAAAATTTCCTGTACAAATAAAAGTTGGTTGTATCACCTTCCATTGTGGTTGGTAATGCAAATATTAATTCTTTAATTTCTCCTGCATTTACTTTTTCTTCCAAAGGCTTAATTGTTAAATCGTCAGGTCCTATTCCGTCCATCGGCGAAATAATACCTCCCAATACATGATATACTCCAAAATATTGTTGTGTATTTTCTATGGCCATAACATCTTTAATGTTTTCAACAACACAAACAGTCGAATGGTCTCTTTTGTTGTTTGCACATATGTCACATACTTCAGTATCTGAAATATTAAAGCATTGTTTGCAATAAACAATCTCTTCACTCAATTTTTTCAAGGCATCTGCAAAACGTGTTACATCATTTTTTTCTTGCTTCAATAAATACAATACCAAACGCAATGCACTTTTTCTTCCTACTCCCGGTAGTTGAGAAAATTCTTTTACTGCATTTTCAAGTATTTGAGATGGATAATTTTCTGAGTTCATCAACCTTAAAATTTTAAACGCTCAAAGTTAAAAAAATTATCAAGGTATCACTTGGATTAAAGTCTGTACTCCTTTAAATTTACCCGATTTTAAATTGTTAAAAAATATCTATGAAGCCTTTATATACAGGATTGCTTGTTGCACTATACTTTATTATTTTAATGATTATTTCTTATATAACAGGAAAAAAGTCTGATAATAAGAGTTTTTTTCTGGGAAATAGGCAATCTCCATGGTATATTGTTTCAATAGGAATGATAGGAGCCAGTCTATCAGGTGTTACCTTTATTTCTGTGCCTGGTTGGGTAAAGGCTACACAGTTTTCGTATTTACAAATGGTAGCTGGATATTTTTTAGGGTATTTGGTTATTGCTCATGTTTTATTGCCAGTTTATTACAGGTTAAATCTTACTTCTATTTATACATATTTAGAAGAACGTTTTGGTAAATCAGGATATAAAACCGGGGCATGGCTATTTCTAATATCAAGAACGATTGGAGCATCTGCCAGGTTGTATTTGATGGCGAATGTATTGCAATTAAGTTTATTTAATGCTTTAGGAGTTCCATTTGCTGTTACGGTTGCGATAACTATTGCTTTAATTTGGTTATATACATTCAGAGGCGGTATTAAAACTATTATATGGACAGATACTTTGCAAACTGTATTTATGCTTACTTCTGTAATTATTACCATTGTTTATATTGCAAAATCAATGCATCTTGATGTTGGTGGAGTATTGGATATGGTTAGTCAGAGTGAATTAAGTAAGGTTTTTGTATTTGATGATTGGCATTCAAAACAAAACTTTTTTAAACAATTTATATCTGGAGCATTTATAACTATAGTAATGACAGGTTTGGATCAGGATATGATGCAGAAAAATTTATCATGTAAAAATTTAAAGGATGCACAAAAAAATATGAAATGGTACGGTTTTGCTTTTGTTCCAACTAATATTTTGTTTCTTTCGTTAGGTGTACTTTTGTATACATTTGCTAATCAACAAGGCTTGACTTTGCCCGAACGTTCTGATGATTTATTTCCAATGATAGTAAACAGTGGAAAGTTACCGGCTATTGTTGGGGTGTTTTTTATCATTGGTTTAGTGGCTGCAGCCTATAGTAGTGCTGATTCAGCACTTACCTCATTAACAACTTCTTTTTCTGTAGATATATTAGGTACACAACATGGTGAAGTTTTAGCTAAGAAAACCAGAATGATAGTTCATTTATCTTTTTCTATTTTATTAATGTTGGTTATTATTCTTTTTCGTGTTTTTAAGGCAGATAGTATAATAAGTACCATATTTATTTTAGCAGGATATACTTATGGACCTTTATTAGGAATGTATGCATTTGGATTATTCAGTAAAATTAGAGTTCTGGATAAATGGATACCTCTATTAGCTATTGTGGCTCCTGCTATTACCGGCATGTTAGATTATTATTCGGTAGATTGGTTTGGATTTTCTTTAGGATATGAAAAACTTGTTATCAATGGATTTTTCATGTTTTTAGGGTTGATTCTTGTTAAGGAAAGAAATTCTGTCAAAAAACAGTAATACTACATATTGATTATTCGTTATATTTTTCATATTATTGTACACCTCTTGTTTTTCTTATTAAACCTGACGAAGGGCAGACGTTTAAAATTATAGGTGCTGAAAAGTACTTTTAAGTTTGTTCTTTCCAAAGTATTTCATAATTATTTATAAACCTTTTCAACATTAAAATTGCTATGAGCGAAAATTTTAATAAGGTTAAAGATTACCTTTTAGACCTTGAGTACAGAATAGTATCAGAAGATATTAGTGAAGAACTTTTTGTTATTGAAAAAGAAGAAGATGGTATCAGTAATATAGTGATTGACTGTGAAGACAGTATTTTAATTATTGAAGGTCTTCTTTTTGAAATGAAAACTGGTACAGAAGAAATCTACAAATCTCTTTTGCAAAAAAATCGAGAAGTTATTCATGGAGCTTTTACCCTAGATGATAGTGGCAAGAAAGTTATTTTTAGAGATACACTTCAATTAGAGAATTTAGATTTAAATGAGTTAGAAGCTACTCTGAATTCTTTAAAGCTTTTATTGTCAGAGTATTCTGAAGAATTAATCGAATTTTCAAAAGCCTAAAAATTGTAAAAAATGAGTGTTTTTAATAGATTGTTTAGAGTAGGGAAAGCAGAAGCACATGCTATTGTTGATAAATTAGAAGATCCTATAAAGATGACGGAACAAGGTATTCGTGATCTTAAAAAAGATTTGGATAAGAGCTTGCAGGCATTAGCCGAAGTAAAAGCTCTTGCAATTAGAAGTAAAAAGGATTTAGCTACGAATAAGGAAATGGCTAAGAACTATGAACAAAAAGCCATCTTATTAATTCAAAAAGCTGAAAAAGGGGAACTTGATGTTGCTGAAGCTGATAGATTAGCAACAGAAGCACTATCTCGAAAAGAAGAGGCAATGGAAAGTGCTTCAAGAGCACAGGAAGAGGTTTCTAAATTTGATACTAATATTGCCAATTTAGATAAGAATGTAAAAAAATTAAAGAGTACGATAACAAGCTATGAAAATGAGTTAAGAACGCTAAAGGCCAGAGCCAGAGTGAGTAGCGCTACTCAAAAAATCAATAAACAATTAAGTGGTATTGATAGCTCAGGTACAGTTTCTATGCTTGAAAAAATGAAAGAAAAAGTGGCTCAGCAAGAAGCTATGAGTGAAGCTTATGGTGAAATTTCAATGGAAAACAGAAGTATTGATGATGAAATAGATGATGTTTTGTCTGATAAAAATGTTAAAGCTTCAAATTCCTTAGAAGAGCTAAAAGCCAAACTAAAACAAAAATAGATACAGATTAATTATGGGTATCTTTGATATTTTTAAAAATAAAGAACCTCATTATGATAGCACCAACATCCAGGTAAAAGATCTGGATGTTGGTTTTGTTTTTGAGTATGACCTTGAAACATGGGAAGTTCAGGCTATCTATGAGTATGATTGGGGTGATGATTATTTTACCCGTGAGTTTAAAATAAATAATGGGTCCAAAACCAGATTTCTTTCCATTGAGGAGGATGATGAACTTGAGATTTCAATCACAAAGAAGATTAAGATCAGAGCTTTGGATGAAAATCTCACCGAATTATTACACGATAAGCAACAACCTCCTAAAAAAATCACTCACGAAGGAGTTACGTATCTTCTGGAGAATGAAGCTCCCGGATATTTTCATGATATTGCCAAAGGTGATCATTGGGAAGAATTCAGATCATGGGATTTTGAAGATGATGAAGGTTTGAAAATATTGTGTATAGAACAATGGGACGAAAAGGAATTTGAAGCCTCAATAGGAAAAAAAATTAAAGAATTTGAGATTTCAAATATATTACCCTCAAGTAAATAACACCTAACAATCTAATGTATGGATAACAAAGTAGCAAAGATCGTTATTGCAGTGATTATTGGTTTTTTTATGTTGAAAACCTGTAGTACTTGTAGATCAAACAGAAATTATAGCACTAACTCTACAATAAGTAGCTGGGAAAAATCACCCGTTGATAAATTAGTACGATCATTATCAAATGAAAATAACTTCTCAATCATTCTTTTAGATATGGATTCCAGGAGTAATGGTTATTATCATCAATATAATGTATTAATTGAAAAAGCAGATACAGTATTATCTCAAGAAACAGAATGGGAAAAGGTGAGTGAAGCTTTTTTTGCGGATAATATCAATAATATGGGAATGGAGGTAGCTTCTAAAAAAGATGGTAAACTATCTAAGGTTGCTAGTCCTGCTGGTTATAATCATTATATCGGAAATGAAAGATACGGACACTGGACACAAAGAAACGGATCTTCATTCTGGGAATTTTATGGAAGATATGCATTCATGTCATCCATGTTTAATTTAATGACTTACCCTGTTCGTCGTTCATATTATGATGATTATTATGGAGGTGGATATTATGGTAGACGTTCTTATTACGGTCCTTCCGGCACTAATATGTATGGAACAAAATCATATACATCTACTTCAGGAAAATCAACAACCTGGGGGTCAAAGCCTTCAAATTTTAAAAGTCAAGTAAGGAGTCAGGTTTCCAGATCAAGTTCAGCAAACAGATCACGTAGCTATTCATCCAGTTCAAGCTATTCTCAAAAGTCACGTAGTTCTTCTCGTTATAGTAGTTCTTCTTCGAGAAGCAGAAGTGGTGGTTTTGGAAAATAGTTTAATCTTAAATTTATAATAATATGAATTTTTCAGATATTTCAACAATACTATATGATGCAATAGCCTATATTGCTGCAGGATTTGTTATATTTTTTATTGGTAAAGTAGTGTATCAACTTGTACATAAAAGCTTTAATGTAAAAGAAGAGTTGGTTGAAAAGGACAATATTGCTTTTGCTTTTGCACATACCGGTTATTTTATAGGTTTATTGCTAGCTGTGGGAAGTGCCATTGTGGGTCCTACACGTGGATTGGTTAATGATATGATTGATATTATGGCCTATGGTGTATTGGCTATTATTCTTTTAAATCTATCAATCTGGCTAAATGATAAAATTATCTTAAGTAAATTTTCTGTTAAGAAGGAAATTATTGAAGACCGAAATGCAGGAACTGGTGTTATTGAAGGTGCTGTATCTATTGCGTCAGGATTGATAATTTTTGGTGCCGTGAGTGGTGAATCAGAAATAGGAGGCTTGGGATTTGGTTTTCTTTCAGCCATCGTATTTTGGGCAGCTGGTCAGATTGCAATTATTGTAGCAGCAGCTATTTATCAATTGATCACACCATATGATGTGCATGAGCATATTGAAAAGGATAATGTAGCAGTGGGTGTAGGTTTTGCAGGTGCCTTAATTGCTATTGCAAACTTGATTCGTTTTGGAATTGCAGGTGATTTTGAAGGCTGGGGAGCAACATTTTCTGAGGCTGGATTTGAATTAGTATTAGGAATTATTTTATTACCAGTAATGAGATTTTTAACCGATAAAATTCTATTGCCCGGACAAAGACTAACAGATGAAATTATTAACCAGGAGAAACCAAATGTAGGAGCTGCTATAATAGAAGCCTTTGCTTATATTGGAGGTTCTGTTTTAATAACCTGGTGTTTATAAAATAAAATATTAAGATATAGTAGAAGTATCAGGAGTTTTTTCTGATACTTTTTCTTTGTTTTATTTATTCCGATAATGCCAGATATGGTATTATTTTATATTTCGATATTTTAAATGTTTAAAATTAAGAACAGATACTCTGCTATATTAATGGCGGCCATATTTGCTACGGGATTTAGTGGTATAGTTGCAGAATACCTTCTTTCTACTTTAGCAACACATTTTTTGGGTGATTCAACAGTTCAATGGGCATTGATTGTGAGTACCATGATGTTTTCAATGGGCTTGGGAAGTAGAATAAGTAAGTCTTTTATGACTCACCTTACCGAAAAATTTCTGATACTGGAATTTATACTTTCCATCGTAGTTTCTTTCGTTCCTTTAATTGTATATGTATCATCCGCTTATACAACATCATTAGCAATAATTATATATACATGTAGTATTCTTATTGGTGTACTTATTGGAATGGAAATACCTTTAGTGACACGTATAAACGATCAGTATGAGGATTTGAGAGTCAACATTTCCAATGTTTTGGAGAACGATTATTATGGTAGCTTATTAGGAGGTATCTTTTTTGCGTTTGTAGGAATTCCTTTTCTTGGATTAAATTATACTCCATTTGTATTAGGCTTTATCAATTTTAGTGTGGCTATTGGGGTGTATATTTTTTTAAAGAAATTTATTTCTACTCAATATAAAATACCATTTAATATATCAATTGCTTTAATTATGGTAGTAATAATTGGTGGTGTGTTTTTAGCGGAACCCATTATTACATATGGTGAACAGCAGAAGTATAAAGATAAAGTTATATATGCTGAGCAAACAAGATACCAACGTATTGTAATTACTCAATGGCAAAATGATTTTTGGTTATACCTTAATGGAAATGAGCAACTATGTACCATGGATGAAGTGATGTATCATGAACCATTGGTGCATCCTGCTATGACCTTACATCCTAATCCTCAAGAAGTTTTAGTACTGGGCGGAGGTGATGGTTGTGCTGTTCGTGAATTATTGAAGTACGATGTAACAAAGAAAATTACACTAGTGGATTTAGATCCTGCCATGACAAAATTAGGTCAGGAATATCCATTGCTTACTAATTTAAATAAAGGCTCATTAAACAATCCAAAAGTTAAAGTTTTAAATCAGGATGGATTTACCTTTTTAAGTGGAAATACAGCATTTTATGATGTAATTATAGTTGATTTACCAGATCCCAGGTCAGTTGAGTTGGGAAGACTTTATTCAGAGGAGTTTTATCGTATTGCGTACAGACATCTAAGGCCAGGAGGAATTATTATTACTCAGGCAGGAAGTCCGTATTTTGCAACCAAAGCGTTTAAGTGTATTGTGAAAACGATGCGGAGTGCCGGTTTTGTTACAGAGCCATTGCATAACCATATTATTTCTCTGGGAGAATGGGGATGGAGTATTGGAATTAAACAGACTGAAGATTTTCCGTTGAAAAGAGCATTGCAAAAATTGCATTTTGATAGAGTAGAGACTAAATGGTTAACCAATGAAGCCATGCAATTAATTACTTCTTTTGGAAAGGATGTATATCCGGGACAAAGTGATTCAGTTAAAGTGAATAAGATTCATGATCCGGTTTTATATAGGTATTATTTAAAAGGGAACTGGGATTTGTATTAGATTTTAAATCAATTCATGATGGAGAAAATTCAACATAAAAAATTACCACCGATAGTATATAATCTAAAAGGATGGATTGAATTAGTGGACGAGATTAAGCTTAAGGAAATATTTAATAGACTCTTGAATAATGCTGATTTTAATATCTTAAATTATTCATCACATCAATTTCCTGTAAATGGCTTTACAGCATTTTGGCTTTTGGCAGAATCACATCTAGCATTGCATACTTTTACGGAAAATGGGAGTACATACATTGAGCTTTCCAGTTGTAACCTAGAAAAGGCAAAAATATTTAAAAATCTAACTGACGAATTAAAGTTTGATGTAAATTGGGATAATGAAATAGAGTCTAGTGAGCCTATGCTCATTAATTCTTTATGATTTATTCAATGAAACTTTAACTTTTAATACTCATATTATGGGACTACTTTCGTCTTTATTAGGTAATGCAGGATCTGTAAGCCTAGAAAAACTACAAAATGACTATGGTGCTTTATTTACAGAAAATGAATTGGTTGAGATCGGTTTTAAATTAATTAGAGATACATTTATTTTTACAAATAAGCGATTGATTATCATTGATAAGCAAGGTGTAACCGGACGTAAGATTGAATATCTATCAATTCCTTACAAAAGTATTTCTCGTTTTAGTATTGAAACAGCCGGAACTTTTGATTTGGATGCAGAATTAAAATTATGGATATCAAGTGAGCAAAGTCCAAGTGTAGAAAAGAAATTTAATAAATCGGTGAATGTATACGATGTGCAAAAAATTCTGGCCAAATATGTGTTAGGATAAAAATATATTTCGAATGAAGAATAAAAAACTTTTTGCGGCCGGAGTGGTCGTGTATTTCATTCTAATTTACATTATTTCTGTTCTAGAGAGTCCTGATCCCAATGCTAATATCAAGACCTTTACAGATGCTCTGTGGTATAGTGTGGTTACATTAACTACAGTGGGTTATGGAGATTACTTTCCTGTTACATTTGGAGGTAAGATATTAGGATTATTTATCATTTTGGGTAGTTTGGGTATTCTGGGATACCTAATTGGTGAAATTACTTATAGAATCAACACTTATATGGAAAAGAAGAAACAAGGTTTTTTCGGAACTAAGTTCGAAGACCATTATGTGATTATTGGCTGGAGCGAATTTGCTCGTCAGGTAGCTAATCAAGTATATAATGCAGGGCATAAAATAGCTTTGGTGACAAATTCAAAAAATGATTTAGAGTTATTTAACGACTTATATGAAAATGACAATTCATTTGCTTTGTTTGCCGATTATAAAAATATGCAGGCCTATGAAAAAGTTAATATCATCAAGAGTAAGGCTGTATTTGTAAATTTTAAAGAAGATACAGAGACTTTAGTGTTTGTTTTAAATATTAAAAAGGCCTATCCGGGATTAAATATTATTATTAATTGTACGAATCCGGATTTAAAAGAAACGCTTGAAAATACAGGCGTATCGCATGTTGTTGCTCGTCATGAAGTAGCATCAAGGATGGTGGCAAGTTATTTGTTTGAACCACATGTAGCTGAATATACTTCTGATTTAATATCGACAAGTGTTGTTGAGCAGGATCAGGATATTCAGCAATTTAAGATAATAGATAGTAACCCTTATCAGGGTAAATCATATTTAGATGCTTTTATTCAGATGAAAAAGGACCTAAATGTTATATTGATAGGACTTGTAATTGATGGTGTTTTAGAAAAAGATCCTGCAGATAATCAAACGTTGAATGTTGGCGATTATATTATATTAATTTCCAGAGGAAATGATAAAATAAAACTTGAAAAAACTTTTTGTGTCAAAGAAGGTTTTTAATTAGTTAAATGGAATAATAAATTTTCCTGCGATTTAATAAATCGCAGGAAACCTTTCAGGATTTGATTCACTCATTAAATCATAAATAGCCTCATAAACATCTTCAGCGCTAGGATTAGAAAAATAATCTCCATCAGTTCCAAAAGCCGGTCTGTGATCTTTTGCAGTAACAGTCCTTGGTGAAGAGTCCAAATATTGATATCCTTTATTTTTTTCAATTACTTGTTGTAACATATAAGCCGTAGTACCTCCGGGAACATCTTCATCAAAGAATACAATTCTATTGGTTTTTTTAACCGATTCAAGAATAACACCATAGATATCAAATGGGAGCAAGGTTTGAACATCAATTAATTCAACAGTAACGCCAATTTCTGCCAACTGAGAAACGGCATCTTGTGCTATTCTAACACACGAACCATAAGTTACTAATGTTACATCGTGTCCTACATGTAAAACTTCAGGTATTCCTAGTGGAATATTGTATTCTCCAATGTTATCAGGTTGGGGTTCTCTAATTCTATAACCATTTAAAGGTTCAATTACCAAAGCAGGATCGTCAGATTTCAATAATGTATTATACATACCTGCAGCATGTGTCATATCACGAGGTACGCATACATAAATTCCCCTGATAGAGTTGATGACCATACTTGTAGGAGAACCTGAATGCCAGATGCCCTCTAAACGATGCCCTCTTGTTCTGATAATCATAGGAGCTTTTTGGCCGCCTTTTGTTCTATATCGTAGTGTGGCTAAGTCATCACTAAGAGTTTGTAAACCATACATGAGGTAATCAAAGTATTGAATTTCAGTTATTGGTCTAAATCCTCTTAAAGCCAATCCTATACCGGTTCCAATTATAGTTGTTTCTCTAATACCTTCATCCCATATTCTTAAAGAACTGTACTTTTTTTGTAAGCCTTCCATAGACTGGTTAACACCTCCTAGCACCCCTGTATCTTCACCAAAGGACACCAGTTCTGGTATTTTTTCAAATAGCTTATCAAAGTTATCACGAAGAATTTCTCTACCGGGAACTTTATCAACTGTTTCTGGATAATGAGGTGGAACTACAGGGATTTTTAAAGCTGAAAACTCATCTTCTGCATATAATCTGTCATTATAAATGATATGTGCCTGGGTTCTATATTCAGCTATCCATTTTTGTAATGAGCTTTTTAAGCTATTGGGATTTGAGCAAGTATTACACATATGGCGAAGAATTTTACGTGCGGTGGATAATATCTCTTTTCTGTTTAAGGAATAAGCATTCTTAAGCTGATTTACAAGATGATTGATCTTTTCATCTTTACTACCTGTGCAAATACAGGTTTTGTTTTCTATTAATTGAAGCAAAGAATCTCTTTCGGATGTTAATGTTTTAATCCTTTGATTCCATGCTTGATTTTGTGCATCCTTTGCTTGACGAAGTGCATCCTTTTCAATATGATCCAGTTCTTCAACAGAGGCCAGTGTTCTTTCTAAAATCCACTCTCTCATTTTCTTAAGGCAATCAAAATCCTTTTCCCATTTTAGGCGCTCGTCCGATTTATATCTTTCGTGCGATCCAGAAGTAGAATGGCCCAGTGGCTGAGTAATCTCCTCCACGTGAAATAATACAGGAACATGTTGTTTTCTGCATTTACTAATTCCCTCTTCATATCCCTGACATAATCCCGGATAATCCCATCCTTTAAGTTTGTGAATGATGATTCCATTTTTATCATTAATTCCTTTTTCAAAGCCTTTTAAGGCAGCTGAAATACTTTCTTTTACAGTCTGGGTTTTCTTAGGAACGGATATCCCATAGCCATCATCCCAAACGGAAATAGCCATCGGTATTTGATGAACAGAAGCAGCATTTATAGTTTCAAAGAAATGGCCTTCTGATGTACTTGCATCTCCAATCGTTCCAAAAGCAACTTCATTTCCATTATGGCTGAATTTTGATGATTCTTTTAATGAAGGATTGTTTCGATATAATTTTGAAGCATAAGCTAGTCCTACTAATCGTGGCATTTGTCCCGCAGTTGGAGAAATATCAGATGAGGTACATTTCATGTTCGCAATATCTTTCCATTGACCTGAATCATCAATAGTCCTTGTACCAAAGTGATTGTTAAAAGAACGGCCTGCATTATCGGGATTTAAATCAGTATCTGTTTCACCATATAAAGAAGCGAAAAACCTAAACGGTGTAAGCATATCTGCAGCGAGCATAAAGGTTTGGTCGCGGTAATATCCGGAGCGCCAATCGCCAGCTTTAAATTGTTTAGCCATAGCTAGCTGCGCTACCTCTTTTCCATCTCCAAAAATGCCAAATTTTGCTTTTCCACCTAAAACTTCTTTACGACCTATTAAACTTAAATTACGACTCAGATGTCCTATTTGGTAGTCCCTAAGTACTTCTTTTTTAAATTCGTCGAAACTAATTTCTGTATTTAATATCATTCTTTTATTACCTAACAAATTATATATAAAAGATACTTGTTTTATATAGTAACAAATAGCAAAGTTAATAAGAATTATGCTTTATGCTAAGATACGAAAAGATGTTGTGCTCTTTTATATTTATCATTTCTCATTCTTGAAACATATTTGAGATTACTTTGTTTACTAATAAAGAATAAAACAGTATTTTTGCCATTCATAAAAAAAGGAGAGTGCTATGTTAAAGGTTTTGTTATTAAGCATTGTGTTGGTTGCTATTGTATTTGTTTTAATGGCTATTAGGATTTTATTTCAAAAGAATGGGAAATTCCCAAACCTTCATATTGGTAGTAATAAAGAAATGCAAAAAAGAGGTATTGCTTGTGCTACCACTCAGGACAGACAGGCTCAAAAAGATTCAATAAAAATTAAGCCATTACATTTAGAAGGAGAGGGTGAAAGCCAGACTTTGAGTTGTTAGATATTTTAAAATATTAAAAAGGCTTGATGTAATATTTTTATTACATCAAGCCTTTTGTTTTGTAATTATGAGAAGTTAATGATTAGGGTTGAATAATCTGCGTTTTGTCCATCTCACAATATTTTTTATAATATTTATCAATTAGAGTGTGTTTAAACTTTTCTGCTCTATCTTGTCTTGTTTTATAATCAGATTTTGATTCTCCTTTTCTTCTGGCAGTAAAAAGTTTGTTTCCGTTTATTTCAGCATCCATTTCTTTACTAAAATAAAAGTCAGCAAATACTTTTTTTGGTACTGACCATTCTACGATGTTACCTTCGTTGTCACAAGAAAAGAAACCATCACCTTTGGTATTCCATTGAACATCTAAAACAGGAGACTCGTGAAAATGATATTGGTATATACAATCACCCGAAGCTATATTATATAATCCAATAGTGTTATCATATGCAGCTGTTAAAACCAGTTTTTCATTGGGACTAATATCAATTTCACTAATGGGTTGGGCGTGTGGTTTATATGTTTTAATAATGTTTCCAGTGTTAGTATCCCAAAGTTTTATATACCCATCGTGTGATGCAGAAAGAAGATAATTGCCGTTGTCGATAAACTTTAAGCAGCAAACAGGTGCTGCATGAGCTAATATTTTAACAGTTCTTTTTAATTCATCAGTATTCCATAATTCAATTGTTGAATCAACAGAGCCGGCAGCTATTTTTTTACCATCTTTACTTATGGCTACTGATACCACATTCTTTTTTTGTGAAGTATTTATCTCTGTTGGAGTTTCTATCGCAGTGTCTTTCCAATAGCGAAACCTTTTTTCATAAGAACCTCCTACAAAAAAATCTTCCTTGGCAGTCATGTCTAAATCGGTAATGTAAGTATGGCTTCCTTTAAATAACTTTTCTGGTTTATCATTATCGAATACCCATAGTTTAAAACTTTTGTCACCTACAGTATAAAAGCCATTGTGAATATTTGAAAAACACACTTCAACAACGGATTGATAATGAGCTTCAAATTCAAGTTCATTTTTTTTAGTTTCGAGATTGTAAAGTACAACCATCTTATTCTCTCCTCCAATAAGAAGTTTGTTATTATCCTTATTAATATCAATACTGTTGGGTTGAAAGTCAACTTTTAAAATTTCTTCTTTTAAATATTCGTGTTTTTGTGAAGAAAGAAATGAAGTGTATGCAAATAGAACAGCAGTTAGCAAAAGAAATTTCATGTTAAATCGTTTTATGATTTTGAATGAGCAAAACTAAAAAGATATTCATCATTTATCAAATTAAACATTGCAAGTAATTTAAAATACGCTGTATCTTTGTACTGGATGATTAAAACAATATTAAATATTATTACTGCTCCGTATCTGGCTTTGGTGTAATGAGTAGATACTACAAAAATCTTCACATATAGGATATGTGGAGTGCTTTACTGTGTCTGCTAATCTGAAAAGTATGTTTTTAGAACCCTTGTTATATGAATATGTTTTATTTTAAAAATAGAGACAAATGTCAGAGCTAAATAATTTAATAAACATGTTGGGTTTTTCATCATTCTTCGAAAAACAGTTAAACAATCTTAATCAAGAAGGGTGGGAGATAGCTCGGATTACATCCGAACATAAGGATAGGTATACTCTAAAAAATAATCACGGTAATTGGGATGGAGAAATTATTGGAAATTTAAGATTTTCAGCCCAATCCAGAGGTGATTTTCCTGTTGTGGGTGATTGGGTGTTGGTTAGTAACTACGATGATAACAAAGTATTAATTCATAAAATATTTTCAAGAAAAAATGTATTGAAGCGTCAGTCTGTTGGAAAAGAGAGTGAAGAACAATTCATTGCAGCAAATATAGATTCTGCTTTTATTGTAGAATCTGTAAATCGGGATTTTAATATAAATCGTTTTGAGAGGTATATTACTTTGTGCTATGAAGCAAGCATTGAACCTGTATTAGTACTTAATAAGTCAGATCTAATTCCAATAGAAAAACTTGAACAATTACAGGAATTAGTGAAAATACGTATTCCAAATGTTCAATTGATTACAACTAGTTGTTTGAGTGAAGATGGAATATCTGAAATGAGAAAAGTAATTTCTTTTGGAAAAACCTATTGTTTTTTAGGCTCTTCAGGAGTTGGAAAATCAACCCTGATTAATTTGATTTGTGGGGAAGAAATTTTACATACTAATATTATCGGTGATGCAACACAGCGAGGGAAGCATACAACTACACATCGTGAGTTAATTTTGCTGGAAAACGGTGGGGTGCTTATTGACAATCCAGGAATGAGAGGGGTTGGTATTGCTAATGCTTCAGATGGGTTAGATAAAACTTTTTATTTGATTAAACAGTTAGCCCAAAATTGTAAATACAACGATTGTACGCATCAATATGAAAGTGGATGTGCTGTAAAAGAGGCTGTTGATAAGGGAGAGTTAGATTCTGAGAGTTATCAAAACTATCTTAGAATGTTAAAAGAGAATCAACATTATCAATCCTCAGAAATGGAAAGGAAACAAAAGGGTAAAAGTTTATCAAAGCATATTAAACAATTTAAAAATCGTAAAAAATGGCATTGATATAGAACAGGATAGATAAATCATTGGCGAGATATTGAGGATTAAAACTCATATCTCGCTTTTTTTATGCTGTTTGTCAAAAGAGTTCTTTTTGTTGTTTGTTAAGGTCCTTATATTTCATTGTAAATGTTATATTTGAAGTGTTTAACTATGTAATTTCTATTGAGAAAAATCGTATTATATGTTTCATCTGGGAAGTGCTTATAATCGCATTAAAGAAATAACAACGATAGTTGCAGCTATTACAATTTTTCTGCTTGAAGCATATTTTCTGTTTACTCATGAATCTTTTTTAGTTAGAAAACTGGAATTGGTTAGCATGGTTGTGTTGTTAATAATTGTAGCTTTTTATGCATTAAAAAAACTTTCTACAGAAACCACATTTATATTAATAGCATATTCTGCCTTCATTAATATCGTAATTACTACACCAGGAGATATTGCTAATTATGAAAATTCTTTTATTACCGATTTAATCTATCTATTTATATTGCTGTCCTTAATAGGATTTATTGGAGGAAAGTATCATGTTATTATTGTAGCTGTTTTAATTGATTTGTATTTTTTAGGGTGTGCTATATATACAAATAACGATTACTTATTGAAAAACTATGTGGCAAATGCAGTTGTAATAATGGTATATTCAATGACAGTATTTTTTATTAAAAGAATGATTGAAAGAGCCATTGTTGTTCATGATAAGATGATAAAAGAAATAACTGATCAAAAAGAAGAATTAGAAACTCAAACCAATAATTTAAAAGAAGCCAATACTATAATCTTAGAACAAAAGGTGGAAGTTGAGAGAATGAATACCACTAAGGATAAGCTTTTTTCTATTATTGCACATGATTTAATGGAACCCATAAATAATATTCAGGGATTTTCAGAATTACTGCAAGTTCAACATTTGGATATTAATGATGAAGAACGAAGTTTATTTATCAAGAAGATATTTCAGTCCACACAAAATCTGTCGGGCATGATGGATAGATTATTAAATTGGTCAAAGTCACAACTTGATTCTTTTACATTTACTCCTCAAAAATATGAGCTGTGCTCAATTTATAAAGGTGTTTTAGATTGTTATTCAGAGTTATTTAATCGAAAAGAAATTTCATATGAAGCCAGTACGTGTAGGCATATATATGTTTGGGCTGATATTAATATGGTTGAAATAATATTCAGAAATTTAATTGTTAATGCTATTAAGTTCTCACATCAAGGAGGGGTGGTGAAAATTAATATTAAAACGCAGGGTGATTTCGTTATTACTGAAATAGTTGATGACGGAATTGGAATGAATCAGGAAACTGTAAAACGTTTGTTAAATCCCTATGATTATTATTCCTCCAAAGGTACTCTAGAGGAAAAAGGTCATGGGTTAGGGATTAAATTAGTTATTGAAATGATTGAACAAAATAAAGGGATTTTTAATATTAACAGTACAGAAGGTAACGGTTCTGTTTTTAGCTATGGTCTACCTCTATATAAAGAATAAATAAGCTATTGGTAGAATATATTTTATTCAAAAATCATTTTATAAGGACGTTCAATGGCAGTTTTGATTTCGTCTATCGAAAAATTTCTGCTAAACTGAAAATATTGCTTTTCTTCAAAATATATTAAAAC
This sequence comes from uncultured Saccharicrinis sp., assembly GCA_963665705.1. GTDB lineage: Bacteria > Bacteroidota > Bacteroidia > Bacteroidales > Marinilabiliaceae > Saccharicrinis. The sequence continues at coordinate 4,270,012 of OY762448.1, read as the reverse complement.
AGAAGGAACTGTAAAAATTCTATTTTGAGCTGCTATTTCAGGAGCTGTTTTTGTGTTGCAATACAATAGTTTAATTTGAGGAAAATTACTTTCAAACAGATGTTCAAGTTTAGGCAATATCACCTTACAAACTGAGCAATCTTTATGCGAGAAGTAAAAAACAACAGCTTTGTTGTTATTTACTTCATTTATAAAATCATTGTAACTCTTTACTGTATTCATCAATTTTTAATATTGTCCAGTACTAAGCATTACCAGTGTGCATCCGTGAACTATTTCAATATTATTTTTTTCGGCAAAAGTCTCCATCTCTTTATTTTCTGTACCAGGATTAAAGATTATTCGTTTGGGTTGTAAAGCTGCAATAATATCAAAGTATTTAGCTTGATGTTTAGGACCAATATATAGGGTCACAGTGTTGATATCTGCAGTGTCTAAAACTTCTGTTTGAATTTTAATTTTGTCAACAATGCCTGCTTTATTTCCAATAGCCACTATTGGATGGTTATTGGCAGCCAGTTTTTTTATGGCTTTGTTTGAATATCTTTCAGGATTTTCACTAGCACCTAAAACTAAAGTTTTCTTTTGAATCATTTCTGTATGATTTATAAAATTTGGCTACAAATATAGTAATAAATAACATATATAGATATATAGATGGTTATTTTTGAATAAGAACGGTTGCATAAGATGCTATTCCTGTTTGTTCACCAACGAAACCCAGTTTCTCTGTTGTAGTAGCTTTTATTGCTATATCCTCAATGTCAATATTCATCACTTCAGCTAAAACCTTTTGCATCTGTGGTATTAGATCTTTTAATTTGGGTTTTTCAAGACAAATAGTAGAATCAATATTGCTGATTTCATAACCTTTAGATGCTATTATTTCAACAGTTCTTTTTAATAATATTTTACTGTCAATGCCTTTGTATTCATTTGAAGTATCAGGAAAATGAAATCCTATATCTCTCATATTTGCAGCACCAAGAAGTGCATCACATATGGCATGAATTAATACATCTCCATCAGAATGACCAATTGAACCTTTTTCAAACGGAATATGTATACCACCAATCCAAAGTTCTTCATTTAACCCTAAACGATGAACATCATACCCAAACCCAACTCTTAATTTCATAGTCTAAAATATTAAACAGTTTAAAATTTTGCATAAAAAAAGTCCTGAACGATAAGTTCAGGACTACAAATATATAAGATATTAATTATCGATTATCTTCTGTTGTTCAATTCATCAAAATTAAGACTCAATGTAAAACGAATTGTATTTGCTAATGGGTTGTTTGAGGCCATTGTAATAATATATGAGGCATCAATGGTTAACATGTTAAATTTAATTCCTGCTCCTGCAGTAGCAAATTTTCCATTTCCTAGAGACTCATCTTCATGATAATATCCAGCTCTTAATGCAAATTGATCAGAATAAATATACTCAGCTCCTACTGAAATCATTAAATCTTCTACAGCAAAATCACCAAATGATTTAAAGAAAGAAGAAGGAACAGAAATATCCTCGTTATTTTCATCTTCAGATAATTTTGCAACCATTTGTCTGTAAACATCAATGGTGAATTCCACTTTATTGTATCTGTCTATTTCAGTATTATATGCTCCTCCTAATCTTAACCTGGCAGGTAGGAAATCCTGAGTATTTCCATCATCGTATGATATTTTTTTTCCAATGTTGGTAATATTTAAACCAGCAGCTATGTCTCCTCTTCTACCTCCCCATTTTACTTCATTACGATAGTAAAAATTTAAATCTGCGGCAAAAGCATTTCCAGGAACACCTTCTGTGCCACTACCATTTGTAATATCAGAGCGAATGTATCTGAAAGCTACTGAACCTGATATATTATCAGAGAGTTTTCTGGAGTAGGCCGCATCAATTGCAAATTCATTAGGCTTACCAGTAGAAATAGCTGATCCTGATTCATCAGTAAAGGTTATATTTCCAAGAGAAAAATACCTTAATGATGCACTAACTGTTTGCATCTTATCAATTCTTTTAAAATATGTAAGATAAAGTAGGTTGATGTCATTTACCAGGTTTCTTAACCATGGCGTATATGATAAGGATGCACCCATATCCTGATCTAAAAAAGCATATTTTGCGGAGTTCCAGTGTTGAGAATTGATATCAGGTGATGTTGCCACACCAGCATCACCCATTGCACCACCTCTTGATTCAGGAGTTATATTTAAAAAAGGTGTTGCTGTTGGCATTATAATACTCTGTTCAATTGTATTTTGAGCCTCAAGATTGAACTGTATCAATAATAATGATACAACAACTGTAAACTTTAAAAATGTTCTACGCATATATTTATTTTGTTTTCTTTCTGATATAAACTACAAAGGTAAACTCAAAAAAATTAATTTTATTATGGTGTTACCATAATTTTTCCTGAAATTTTACCTTTTCGTCCTGTTTCAGAGCTAATAATTATTTTATATAAATACATTCCCGGAATTACATCTGCATTCCATTCTACAGGAGGAATTGTATTATTTAAAGATACAACAGATTCTTCCAATTGTGAAACTAAATTTCCTCCTTGTGTATAAATATTAATAACAAGGTTTAAAATTGAGTTAGGTTCATCGTGTTCAAAATAGAAGTATGTTATTTCTCCTTGGTTAACCGGATTTGGATAAACAACTGAGTTGTCTGTTACAATAGCTTTTTCACTATCAACATTAAAAGTTGTGCTGACAGATGATGAATTGTTGTATACATCCCAGGCTTTTATGGTTATTTCATGCTGACCAGACTCTAGTTCTGAAAGTTGATATGTGATAGATCCCTTTTTATAGCTATTTAGTTCTGGATCATAATATGAATTTAAAATAATAGGATTACTATTATCCCCATCAATAACACATGTAATATCATGTCCAATACCGTTGCCTGTTGTATTTATCCAACTTTCATCAGATAAATCTATATATAAAACAGGTGTTGGACCTACATTATCAGCTCCTTCTTCATTCACATACAAGGTTATTTCCGGTCCTTCATTATCTTCATTTGTTTCATTAGAAAAGCCTCCAACTATAACATCATCAAAAGCCCCAAAGGCTTCTTTGTTATCATCCGAAAATGCATAATAAGTGATTTTTCCATTGTCATAATTGTAACGTATGTCTTTAGGAACAATAAAATCACATTCAAATACACCATTTGTTACTTCTGATTTTCCACTAAAAACTTTTGTAGTGTAATCTTCATACTGAAAAACTCCCTGATTAGTATTATCAAGAGTTGATATTAATGATCTTTTATCATAAATAGAAACATAAACCTCTCCATTAAAATCAGATTGAATATTACCTATAGCATCAGTAATTTCACCTTGAATGGAGTTTGAACTTAGCGCTTTGAGTGTATCTATTTCATTTTCAATAGAAATGTTATTTAAAGATAATGTGTTTACATTATTTCTTGGATAGATAGGTTGAATTGCCGGATCTCCTAGTAAAGTAAAGTTAAGTTTGTTTACACTGGAACCAGAATTGTGCTTCGTTCTTTTCATGATCTCCCCTAATGTAAGGGGCTCACCATTATCATCTAGTTCAAAAATATTATCGTAAAAACTATTGTTAACTTTAAAGTTTAAACTAGAATATACAATTCTTGTTGTAGTAAAAAGAGCTATACCACCACCTAAGTCATGGGTGAAAATTAATTCTCCTGCCGAACTAGTTTCATGATTGTCATATCTGCTAACTTCACAAGTTGCAGTGACAAATATGGGCAACTGGGTATAGTTTGTCCAGGATTCGATACTTTCCATTGTAATTACCCTTTCGTGAGCTAAAGCTTCAGGGCCTCCATGACCTGTATAATTAAAAATTAAAGTTCCTTCATTAATCGCTTCGTCTATTTCGTCTTCAACATCCGGGTATTTAGCTGTAGTTGACGTTTGTACTTTTTCGTACGCGTCAAAGTATACTTTATTAATATTGAACTGGGGATATAACAGATTTACTTTCTCTGCTAATTTATTAGCATCATCCATGTGTATATTGCTATCACCATCGTCACCAATAAATGTAACCTGACTTTTCCAAGAATCTAACGTTTGGTTATACATATAACGATAAGTTTTATTTACAGCATTCTCAGCTTCTTCAACCGTGTTAACAGGAAAGCGACCGATACCAATATCTATTTTTTCGGATGTGATTGCGCTGCCTTCATCATCATCTAAAAGACCAAAGTAGTCATCAGTTACATAAGAATTTGTTTGGTGTATTGAGTTATTAGATTCAAAAGTAATTATTTTACCATATTCCGAATCTGGTCTGTTATCAAAAGAACCATCTCCAAATAATAATAAATTTTTAGGTTTTAGATTGTCATCATCACCTGCTCTGTCGTAAAACATTTTCGCAAAACTTCTGATTGCTGTTACATCAGGTTTTCCTGAAGAAAATTCATTATATATTTGATCGGTTGTAGCAACGCAATACGATATACCATTATATTGGTTGTGTATTTCACCCAAACGTTCTGCTTCATCAATAAAATCAGGATGGCAAACAATAATGAAATCGACATTGTCTAATCCATGGAGATTTTGGTTCTCCACACTACTAACTAATTCCGGTGAAGGAAAAGTTCCTGATGGGTTAAAAGCAACAAACTCTTTTGCTTCTTGTGTAGTATAATTAAAACTTAACGTATTGTTAACTGTCGAGTATGCTACTTCGGTAGGAGTAAGAGGGTTAGTGACATCCCAAACTACTATGGAACCAGATGCGTTTTCAATATTAAATTTTATAGATTCCTCCGTTTGGTCTGGGTTAACATATCTAAATAATAGTTCATCGTCTTCAATTTGCAAATTACGAGTGGCATTTATAGTAATATAATCCATGTAACCAATAGGGGTAGTTGCATTATTATGATTATAAATTAAGGTTATATTCACATCGTCATCTGTAGGTGTAAAGTCTGTATTTATAACACCTTCACGTGCAAAATAGCTTAAATGGTCACTCGAATTAATAGTGGAAATACTTCTGCTTCCAATCTCAGTTTCGTTATAGGATGCAATAAATCTGGCTGATGTCGTTGATCTGCTTGCTAAGGCAATGTATACTTTAGCTTCATCATCTGATATAATATTCGGAAAAGAAAAAGGAAAAGTTTGAGTAGTATCTCCATAGTGTTCAAATTTTTCACCAAACCATTTACTCCCAGAGCTAATTAAATTTATATTATTCTCTTCGTGATAATCATAATCTGTAAATTTATTTACTTCACTATCGTATGAATCTTTTTGCAAAGTGGATTCTTCAATATCTTTAGATACATCTTGTTTTTCAGTAATGAAATAATATGAATAATCACTAAATGGATGTTTTGTATGCATAAACATCTTTTGGGTGTAATCATATTCCCAGACTATAGGGCCTTGAGCAAAGAAATAAACAGCGTTATTGTAATGCCATATTGAATTTTCAACCAAATCATCTTCTCTATATTCACTGTTTTTTTGAGGTGATAATTTTCCCCCATTACCATAAATGCCTACATTTTCAGGATTTGAAATGCCCCACTCTTCTAGTTGATCATATGTGATTTTATGAATCCCGGTATTTGCAACACTTATTTTTTTCCAGTTTCCAGAACTTAAAACTGAGTTATTAGTATAATTATTAATAGAAGTAGTTGTTTTTAAAGTTTGCTTAGATTTTATGTGATATTCTATATTTATATCGTAAGCAATTAATTTTTGGAAAGAAGGAGCCCCTTCTTCTTTTTTCAAAGGAATTAGTGTTATATCAGAAAAATACTGATTCCCAGAATGAGAAATATTATTTTGGAGTGTAACCACTTGGGGTATTTCAGCATTTTTAAAGTTAGCATGCTCTTCGGGTAATGGCCAAACAAACTTCATATTGCTAATAGTGACCTTTATAGAAGATATATCTGTGTTTGTAGGCAAAGTGAAACTCTCAGAATATTTGGGTAGGTTAAAGTTTTCATCAAAACCATCCATGCCCGTAAAATTGAGAAAAAGTTTTTCTTCATCTTCATTATGAAAATGAGTGGGCTCATTCCATTCAATCTTCCGATTATATGTTACTTTTTCCTGACTAAAAATATTTACAGAAAAAAGAAACAAATATCCCCACAGCCCTAACTTATATATATTCATTATTATTAAGATTTACCAATACTATAGTTTAACGAATTTAGTACTAAACTTGTTTTTTAAAGTTTTACAAAAGTAAAAAAATACAAAATATTAGATTATATTAATACCAAATCAAATTTAAAAACGTTACTTAAGAAACATTATTGTAAAAGATGAAAGATTAAAAACAGGTTATTTTCATATAAAACACAAAAAAACTTGTAAGAATAATTTTTTGATTATAACCTTTTTCTATTTTTGCAGTATAAGGCTCAAGATGCATTTCAATTTGATGCACTATTTTAACCTAAAATAAGAAAACTTTAAGATTATATTTCGCTATGAAGCTTAAAACTAGATTTTTTTACATTGCACTTGCATTAAGCTTAGTTACTATTACATCCTGTAGCAAAGGTGGTTCCGGGAATGTTTCTTCAGTAACTGGCTGGGAGTACAATACTCCTGATAACGGTGGATTTGAATATTATGCAGGATATGAGCAAAATGTTGGTCCCGGTTTACGTTTTATTGAAGGTGGTACTTTTATTATGGGTAGAGTAGAACAAGATGTACTTTACGATTGGAATAATGTTCCACGAAGAGTAACTGTTCCTTCTTTTTATATGGATGAAACTGAAGTTAGAAATGTTGACTACAGAGAATATTTATATTGGATAAACAGAGTGTTTATTGATTATCCTGAAGTTTATAAAAAAGCTTTGCCAGATACATTAGTTTGGCGTAGGCCTTTGGCATACAATGAGCCAATGGTTGAAAATTACCTTCGTCACACAGCTTATAGTGAATATCCTGTTGTGGGTGTAAACTGGTTACAAGCATCTGACTTTTGCCAGTGGAGAACTGACAGGGTAAATGAAAAGATATTAATTGATATGGGTATCCTTGAATTGGATGTAAATCAGCAAGGAGAAAATAACTTTAATACAGAAGCTTATTTATTAGGCCAATATGATGGTATTGCTGGTAAAAAGCCAATGCCTGATTTAGATCCAAATAAAGATAGCCGTCGTGTACGTTGGGAAGACGGATTATTATTACCTCGTTATCGCCTCCCAACTGAAGCAGAGTGGGAATACGCTGCTTTAGGTTTGATCGGAAACTCTCAAGAGGAAAGATTAACTAATAGAAGAATTTATCCTTGGGATGGTCATATTACACGAAATGCTGCTCAAAAGGAAAGAGGTAAAATGATGGCTAACTTTGTTAGAAGTCGAGGTGACTACATGGGTATGGCTGGAGACTTGAATGATGGTGGTGATATTACTGTTGATGTTCATTCATATTATCCAAATGATTATGGTTTATATTGTATGGCAGGAAATGTTAACGAATGGGTAGCAGATGTATACCGTCCACTATCTTTTGAAGAAGTTGATGAGTTTAGCCCATTCCGTGGTAATGAGTTTAAGACTAAAGTTCTTGATGAAGAAGGATATGTTGTTGAAAAAGATAGTTTAGGTAGAATTAGATATAGATCAGAAACTGATAAAGATATCTTAGACAGAAAGAACTATCGTACTTCAGACAACAGAAACTTTGCTGATGGAGATGCAGTAACAAATATCAATGCCGCTAGTGAGTGGTTAGATAATGAACAAGATACAAAAGATATGTACGGTGCTCATACAGGGACTATGGGTTCTCTGGTTTCAGATAGAACTCGTGTTTATAAAGGTGGTTCTTGGAGAGATAGAGCATATTGGTTAAGTCCTGGTACTCGTAGATATTTAGATGAACGTGAGGCGAGAGATGACCTTGGATTTAGATGTGCAATGACAAGAGTAGGAAGTCCTGTATCTAGTAAATAATAGCGAATAAATTAAATATTTTAAGAAAGGCTAACTTATTAAGTTAGCCTTTTTTTTATTTTTGTTCTATGACAAATATTTCTGATATATATAGTTTATTCCTGAAATCAACAGGGATTTGCACAGATACCCGTGCAATAAAATTGAACAGTATATTCTTTGCTTTAAAAGGTGCAAATTTTAATGGAAATAAATTTGCGGAGCATGCGATAGACCAAGGTGCTTTGTATGCTATTGTTGATGAAAAGGAGTGGGTAATAAGTGATAAAGTGATATTGGTTGATAATGCTTTAGAAACATTACAGAAATTAGCCAATTACCACAGAAAACAACTAAATATACCGATTGTTGGAATTACAGGAACTAATGGTAAAACAACAACGAAGGAGCTTATTAAATCTGTTTTAGAAACTACATATAAAGTTTATGCAACACAAGGAAATTTGAATAATCATATTGGTGTGCCGTTGACTATACTTTCGATGGATAAAACAACGGAAATTGGTGTAGTTGAGATGGGGGCAAATCATCCGGGAGAAATTGGGTTTTTATGCAATATTGCTGATCCTGATTATGGTATTATAACAAATGTAGGAAAGGCTCATTTAGAAGGTTTTGGTTCTTTTGAGGGTGTTAAACAAACCAAATCTGAATTATATAGGTTTATTGAAGCTAAACAGGGAACTTTATTTGTTAATTCAGATAATGAACACCTGCAAGGGATGCTTAAATCCGGGGCTACATTATGTTCTTATGGCAGAGAAAGCTTTAATAAAGTGGTTTTGTGCGAAGTGTTTCAGAGTGATTTCTTGACTTTTTCCTGTGCAATTAACTGTAGCGAACTTGAAGTTAAAACTAATATGGTTGGTAATTACAACATTGAAAACATCTTGGCTGCTATTACTATTGGATCGTATTTTAAGGTTTCAAAGATGAATATAGTTAAAGCATTGTCTAACTATAAACCAACAAATAATAGATCGCAACTTGAAGTGACGGCTAAAAATAAAGTTTTGTTTGATGCTTATAATGCTAATCCAACCAGTATGGAGGCATCCTTAAAAAACTTTATTTCAATGAAAGGGGATCGTAAAGTTTTAATATTAGGTGAAATGAAGGAGTTGGGGGAGGATAGTTTAGTCGAACATAAAAAGTTAGTGGATTTTTTACTTACTAAAAAGATCAATACTTTTTTAATTGGTCGTAATTATAAAGAACTTACAGAGAATACACCGTTTTTGTACTATGAAAATGTTGAGGCTTTATGTGATTATCTGGAAAAGAAACCGCTTTCAAACTCTTTTATTATGGTAAAGGGTTCGCGAAGCAATCAACTTGAAAAAATTAAAGAATTATTATAAAAAGAGATTTAGTCCATTTTGTAAAGCTCTGATAAATCCTGGAAATTAGTTTTTTTGTGAATAAAGAATTGAGCTACAATTGAGTGAGGGTAAATTTCTTTATGATTTTGAGTAATATTTAATTTTTGATTTAGCTTTCGTTTTTTGTACATAATTTTAAAATTCATATAGAATTTAATATGAGCTAAAAGAACTGAATAGAAATTTCTAAATTCACCTGTCAATAGAAATTTTACACTAGCTATGCCATCTAATAACATTCGCTGTATTAATTTTACAAATAGTTTGTTTTTAGGAAGATTTTTAGTGAGTAAAAATAAGTTGTTTCTAAAATTAAGGTACACTTTTCTGGGGTTGTTATAATCTAGAGTTGCACCTCCTAAATGGAACACTTCACTGTCAGCTACATAACGAATATTCCATCCTCTGTTTTTTAGTCGCCAGCACAAATCAATTTCTTCCATATGTGCAAAAAAATCCTCGTCTAAACCATCGGAATCAAAGTAGAGATCTTTTCGTATCATCATCGCAGCTCCACTAGCCCAGAATATATTCGCAGAACGATTATATTGTCCCATATCTTTCTCAATTTCATTGAAAATACGTCCTTTACAAAAAGGAAATCCATATCTATCTATGTAACCTCCTGCAGCACCAGCATATTCAAACAGATCTAGGTTACGGTAGCTCTTTATCTTAGGAGCACAAATTGCTGTTTGCGGATTTTCATCCAACTCTTTTATTAAAGGTTCTATCCAATTTTCTGCAGGAGCTACGTCAGAATTTAAAAGAACCACATATTCAGCATTAACTTGTTTTAATGCTCTATTATAACCTCCGGTAAAGCCATAGTTTTGATCAAGTTTTATGACTTTAACAGAAGGAAAGTCTCTATCGATAATTTCTAAAGATTTGTCAGATGAAGCATTATCAGCAACAAAGACTTGTACTCCTTGATGTACTGAGTTTTTAACAACTTGCGGGAGGAACTCTTTTATGAGAGTCTCTCCATTCCAGTTTAGTATAACAATGGCAACTTTGGTCATTATTGAACTTTAAAGTTAGGGTCAGAATGCTTCCATCTGTTATGCGTCCAAAGCCAATATTCAGGTTTTTCCCGGATAATTTTTTCTAAATGCTTAACATGTATTTCTGTAATTTCGTATTCTTTACAATCCTTAGGATTCTCAACTAAAGGTTCTACAACAATGCAATAATGTCCTCGTTTAATTTTATCTAATCTAATAAAAACAACAGGATCATTAGTTTTTACAGCCATTTTCTCTGCCCCTAAATGAACCGGTGTCATTTGATTTAAAAACATGGTTTGATATTGGACATTTAATCTACTAGGAGACTGATCTGCAATAAATCCTAATGTAAACCTTGTGCCATCTCTTTTCATTTGCATCATGCTTCTAAAAGAGGTTTTCATTGGGAAATTAAAAGATCCCCATTTAGATCTTAGTTTTAACATAAACTCATCATAGGGTTTACTTTTAAGAGGGTGGTATATTGCAGAGCCATTTGATTTAATAAATAGATTGATCGAAGGAACCCATTCCCAAGTAGCATAATGAGCCATTATTGCAAAAACATCCTTTCCTTCATCGTAATATCTGTCCAGTAATTCGCTGTTTTTAACACTTACTCTTTTACGCAATTGTTTTTCATCCATGCGATAAAGCTTAAATGTTTCAAAGAATGCGTCGCTCAAGCTATGGTAAAACTTATTTGCAATTGTTTTTATCTCCTTTTCTGATTTTTCAGGAAATGAATTTCGAAGATTCTTATAAACCAGTTTTTTTCGATATCCAATGGTGCGAATAATAAAACAAAAAATATCGGATAAAATATAGATAAACCAAAAAGGTAAAAATCCTATTTGCTTAATAATAAACAGACCAATGTGTGTGCCTATATTTTTCATTTATTCATTCATTAATTTAACAACAATATCTTTAAATTCATCAAATATTGATGAATTGGTAGATATAATACCTCTTCCATAAATATAATCATCGCCTCCTTTTAAATCACAGTTTTTACCACCAGCCTGTAGAACCAGAAATGCACCAGCAGCTACATCATAAGGTTTTAAATCATATTCATAAAATCCTTCGAATCGACCACAGGCCACGTAGGCTAAATCAGTAGCAGCTGAGCCTAGTCTTCGTAAGCCATGAGAATTTCTCATGAAGTAATCCATGGTTTTATTAAAACCATCAATCTGGCTGAAATTTGTATAAGGAAACCCTGTTGCAATTAAGCTATCGTTAATTGTAGGTGCCGTAGATACTGAAATTTCATTGCCGTTTAGATAGGCAGGAGCACCTTTCCAACTATAGAAACACTCATTAAGACCTAGCTCATATACAACTCCCAGTATAATTTCTTTTTTATACTCAAGAGCAATGCTGATAGCAAAAGGTGAAAGTCCATGGATAAAATTTGTTGTTCCGTCAATTGGATCAACAATCCAGTTGTATTCTTCCCCAACCTTAACGGATGTGCCTTCTTCTGCTACAAAGCCAGCTTCCGGAATTAATTCTGATAATCTTTTAACTATACGCTCTTCACTACCTTTATCAATGTGTGTAACAAAGTCGTTTTTACCTTTAGCTTCTATTTGTTTGGTTTTAGCTGATTCTTCAAGGATGTATTTCCCCGTATTTTTTGCTAATTCTATAACTGATTGACATAGGTTTGATAGATCCATATTATAATTTTTTCTATTCATTTAAGCTTGCTTCAAAAACAAATTCATCAGCAATAAATGAATTTAGTTTAACTTGATGTATTTTGTTTTTTAGTTCCTCATTGTAAGGAACTTTTACTTTTAAATAATTTTCTGTGTAACCATTCATAAAGCCATTGTTATTGCTTCCTTCAAAAAGCACAGTGCCTTCGGTTCCTTCAAATTTAGAATAGAAAAATCTTGTTTTTTTATCAGATACCTCATGTAATATCTGACTTCTTGTTTTTCGATCATTTATGGGAACTATATGTTCAATTGTTAGGGCTTTTGTGTTTGGACGCTCAGAATAAGTAAATACATGTAATTGAGATATATCCATATCTTTAATGAAATTCATGGCATCTTCAAAGTGCTCTTCTGTTTCACCCCGAACACCAACTATGACATCAACTCCAATGAAGGCATGAGGCATAAGAGATTTAATTGTTTTAACCCTGTCCGCAAAAAGTTCACGCGTGTATTTTCTTTTCATTAAAGCCAATACTTTATTTGAACCAGACTGTAGAGGAATATGAAAGTGAGGCATTATTTTTTTTGATTTTGCTACAAATTCAATAATCTCATTTGTCAATAAGTTGGGTTCAATACTAGATATTCTATATCTATGTACACCATCAACCTTTTCAAGCTCTTTAATTAAGTCAAAGAACGTTTCATTCGTACTTTTTCCAAAATCTCCGATGTTAACTCCTGTTAGGATGATTTCCTGAGCACCTTCTTCTACTGCCTTTTTTGCTAATTCAACAGTCGTTTTAACATTTGCATTTCTACTCTTTCCTCTTGCTAAAGGAATAGTACAATAAGAGCAGTAATAATCACAACCATCCTGTACCTTTAGAAATGTTCTGGTTCTGTCGCCTATTGAATAGGAAGGAAAAAATTCCTTATTGGTTGTTATTTTACCTGCGTGTATTTCTCCGGAGGCTTTCTTCTGAAGATCTCCCAGATAATCTGCAAGTTTGAATTTTTCATTTGAGCCTAAAACCAAATCAACTCCCGGAATTTCAGAAATTGTTTGAGGTTTTAATTGCGCAAAACAACCTGTTACAACCACAAATGCATTTGGATTTTGTTTTATAGCTTTTTTTATTGCCTGACGGCATTTTTTGTCAGCTATTTCAGTAACAGAACAAGTGTTAATTACATATACGTCGGCAAATTCGTCGTATTTTACTTTAATAAATCCTTCACTAATCAAAGCCCTCGCAATGGTTGATGTTTCACTAAAATTCAATTTACACCCCAATGTATGAAAGGCCACTTTCTTCTCCAAAAACAATGATTTATCGATCATTTCTCCAATTTAACTTTAAAATAAATGTCGGGGTAATTAGTCTTGTTTGTTTGTTATGCAAAAAGCGCTCAAAGATAGCTAAAAGTGTTTAACACTAAAAAGAAAAGGGTTGAAATGCCTTATTCCAACCCTTAATTTAAGATTATTTAATTTAAACTATAACAAGTCACTTGCTAACTCTGCTAAATAGCTTCTTTCTCCTTTAACTAGATTTACATGAGCAAAGACATCTTGTCCTTTCATTTTTTCTGTTAGATAGGCTAATCCATTGGATGTTTTATCTAAATAAGGCGAGTCAATCTGTTCAATGTCTCCTGTGAATATAATTTTTGTTCCATCTCCGGCACGGGTAATGATGGTTTTAACTTCATGTGGAGTAAGGTTCTGAGCTTCATCAACAATAAAGTAAACGTCAGATAAACTACGTCCTCTAATGTAGGCTAATGGAGTAATGATAAGCATGCCATCCCTTTGCATTTCTTCAATTAAAATATTTTCTCTGCTTTTGGCACCATGACTACCTTTGATGACAGTTAAATTGTCAAATAAGGGTTGCATATAAGGACCAATTTTATCATTAACATCTCCGGGAAGAAAACCTAAATCTCTATTTGATAAAGGAACTATAGGTCGGGCTAACAAAATTTGTTTAAAACTCTTGTTCTGTTGCAGAGCTGCTGCTAATGCCAATAAAGTTTTTCCAGTTCCTGCTTTTCCTGTTAAAGAGACTAATTTGATTTCAGGATTTATCAATGCATCTAAAGAAAAAGTTTGTTCTGCATTTCGAGGTTCAATTCCAAAGCAAGGTTGTTTTTCAACTCGAACAATCATTTCTTTAAAAGGATCGTAGTGTGCCAATACGCTTTTATTGCTATTACGTAATACAAAATACTGGTTGGCTGGCATATCCTGAATTGGGAAATCGTTCTTTGGTATACCATCAGTACTATACAAAGTGTCAATTGTTTTTGCATCAAATTCTTCATAGATACGCACACCCTTTTCAAGGACATCAATGTTTTTTACCTTGTCTGTTTCATAGTCTTCACTATTAAGTCCTAAGGATTTAGCCTTCATTCGTAGATTGATATCCTTTGTGACAAGTGTTACAATTCTTGTTTTAAACTCTTCTTTTACATGAAGGGCTATAGCAAGTATTCTATGATCCGGAGATTTTTCAAAAAATGAATCTTGCATTGTTTGGGTAAAAGGTTTACCTGTTGCAACAAATAATTTCCCTTGCTTTTCGCCAAGAGCAACACCCTCTTTAAATAATTGTTCTCCAGAAATATTATTTAGATCACGAACAAATTCTCTGGCCTGATAATTAATCTGGTCATTACCTTTTTTAAATTTATCCAATTCTTCGAGTACAACAATTGGTAAAATCACATCGTTATTTTCGAAGTTGTATATACATTTGTGATCGTGTAATATCACGTTTGTATCTAAAATAAAGATCTTACGTTTTTTAGGCATACTCAGAGTTTTTTAGTTCAACATTCTTAAAGATATTTAATTTTAAGTAAATATTTTAGTGTTTTACTAACATTATGTAAAAAAATAAAGTTAAAGAAATATGACATATCAAGAAGTTTTGGAGTTTATGTTTTCTCAACTTCCAATGTATCAACGATCAGGTAAAACTGCCTATAAAGCAAACCTTGAAAACACTCTGAAACTTGATGAGTATTTTCGTCATCCACATCAAAATTATAAAACAATACATGTGGCAGGGACAAATGGGAAAGGTTCTGTTTCTCATTGTCTGGCTTCAGTTTTGCAAACTTCCGGGCTGAAAGTAGGATTGTACACATCGCCTCACTTAAAGGATTTTAGGGAACGAATTAAAATCAACGGAACTTGCATTTCAGAAGAGGATGTTATACAATTTATTTCAAAACATCAAAAAATGATTGAAGATGTACAGCCTTCGTTTTTTGAGATGACTGTGGCTATGGCTTTTGAATATTTTGCTCAGAATAATATTGATGTTGCTGTAGTTGAAGTTGGGCTGGGAGGTAGGTTAGATTCAACAAATATCATTATGCCTGAATGTTCAGTAATTACAAATATAGGATTGGATCATACCGCTTTATTGGGAGATACTGCTGCTTTAATTGCCCGAGAAAAAGCAGGTGTAATTAAAGCAGGTATTCCTGTAGTTATTGGTGAACATAATGAGATTACAAAACCAATTTTTGATTCTATAGCTTTAGATAGAAAAGCCCCTATATCTTATGCTTCTACAGAATATGATATTCCTGTAGCGATGCTCAGTATTGATAGTAAACAAGTTTTTCAGGTGTATAAAGATGAAAAATTAGTTTTTGAAAACTTGACATTAGATTTGCTTGGTTTGTATCAAAAGAAGAATTTAAAGACAGTAATTAAAGTAATTGAAGTATTAGTCAATAAAGGTTTTAGTATTACTGATGAAAATGTGTTTGATGGTTTAAGTCAAGTTGTAAAAAATACAGGTCTTTTGGGGCGATGGCAAATTTTAGATGCAAATCCTGCTATAATTTGTGATACAGGGCATAATGAGGATGGAGTAAAAGATATTGTAGAACAATTGAAGAATACAGCTTTTCAAAAGCTTCATGTTATTTGGGGGATGGTCAATGATAAAGATATAACTGCGGTTTTAAGATTATTACCAAAGGAGGCACAATATTATTTTGTGAAACCAAATATTCCGAGAGGTTTGGAGGCTCAGTTATTGAAAAAAGAAGCTGAAAAATATAAATTGATAGGAAATGAATATGCAAGTATAGAGGAAGCAAAAAAAAATGCAAAAAAAAATGCATCTTCTAATGATTTGATATTCATAGGAGGAAGTACTTTTGTTGTTGCTGAAGTTGTGTGATTTTGAAAAAAAATTTTGCAAAAACAAAAAAGACCTCTATATTTGCATCGCTTTTGAAAACAGGAGCAACACTAACAAAGGTTAATGTTGAGTTTTTAAAACAAATTAAAATTAGTGGGGCGATTAGCTCAGTTGGTTCAGAGCACTTGGTTTACACCCAAGGGGTCGGGGGTTCGACTCCCTCATCGCCCACTATTAAATTACACCGATATATATTATCGGGCGATTAGCTCAGTTGGTTCAGAGCACTTGGTTTACACCCAAGGGGTCGGGGGTTCGACTCCCTCATCGCCCACTAAGCCTTACAAAAGTTGTGAGGCTTTTTTATTGAAAGGCGAAAATAGCTCAGTTGGTAGAGCACGACCTTGCCAAGGTCGGGGTCGCGGGTTCGAGTCCCGTTTTTCGCTCCAAGGATGCTCGAGTGGTGGAATTGGTAGACACGCAAGACTTAAAATCTTGTGTCCATTAGGACGTGCGGGTTCAAGTCCCGCCTCGAGTACCAGGTAAAAGGTTTCTTCTTTTTTTAAGAAGAAACCTTTCTTATTTTCCTAACCTACTTTTGATCCTACTATTTACGGATCAGCAGATATTTACTTCAAAAAAAAATTTTAGATCATAGTTATTGCTGTTATTATGAAAAAATAATGAATTAGTTCATTAATTACATACTCTTTTCTTATATTCTGCTCAATACTAAAAATTGAAAAGACAGAATTTATGAAAATACTCACCTTAAACGATAATAATAAAATTCCAATGGTAGGTTTTGGTACCTATCAGGCCACAGAGCAGGAAGGTATCGAATCAATACAATCAGCTATTGCGAAAGGATATCGCTTGATTGATACAGCGGCTAAATATGAAAATGAAATAGCTGTAGGTAAAGGAATAATGGCAAGTGGTATTGATAGAAAAGAATTATTTATTACAACAAAAGTATGGCGAGATGGTTTAGGGTACGATCAAACAATAGAGGCTTTTCATACTTCCTTAAAAAAGCTAAATTTAGAATATATTGATTTGTATTTAATACATTGGCCAGCTAATGCATTGAATTACGAGAACTGGGAACAAACAAATGCTGATGTTTGGCGTGCTATGGAAAAATTGCAGTCGCAAGGAAAAATAAAATCGATAGGAGTTAGTAATTTTTGGCCAGAACATTTAAGTGCGCTATTTCAAACTGCGAATGTAATACCTGCAGTTAATCAAATTGAATTTCATCCAGGATACTGGCAACCAGAAGTAACCCGGTTTTGTAAAGAACATAGTATTGCAATTGAAGCTTGGTCACCACTTGCCAGAGGTAAAGTATTCGGAAATGATATTTTAAAAAAGATAGCAAAAACTCATAATAAAACAATTTCACAAATATCTTTACGCTGGATTATTCAGCACGATGTAATTGTTATTCCAAAATCTACTACAAAGGAAAGAATAGAAGAAAATATAGATCTTTTTAATTTTGAATTATCCAAACAAGAAATGAAGCTTATAGATGATCTTCCTGAGATGGGGTTTAGTGGGGAACTACCAAATATTTGGCCTGATAGATTAAGTGTAGAATAATCTCCTTTAAAATCATGATAGTATTTTAATTTATTTAGATAGTTTTGAAAGGTGTTAATAATAGAAAATAATGAATATAAATTTAGCTGTATTAATAGATGGTGACAATATACCTTCCGCATTTTTAAAAGAAATGATGGAAGAAATTGCCAAATATGGAAATCCAACAATAAAAAGAATCTATGGAGATTGGACAAAGCCTAATCTGTCAAAATGGAAAAATATATTGTTAGAGCATGCGATCACTCCTATTCAGCAATATGGATATACTACAGGTAAAAATGCGACAGATTCTGCCATGATTATTGATGCAATGGATATTTTGTATTCAGAAAAAGTAAATGGCTTTTGTATTGTTTCAAGCGATAGTGATTTTACACGTTTAGCAACTCGATTGCGGGAGGCTGGGATGCAGGTGATAGGAATAGGTGAAAAAAAGACCCCAAATCCTTTTATTGTGGCATGTGATAAATTTATATACATTGAAATTTTGAAGTCAAAATCCAAAGAGAAAGAAACCGAAGAAGAAAAGGAACTGGTTAAGGAATCATATGACAATATTACTACTAAGGATATAAAATTGATAGAATCAACCATTAATGATTTATCAGATGATGAAGGTTGGGCTTTTTTGGGCGATGTAGGAAGTTTGTTACAAAAGAAGCGCCCTAACTTTGATCCAAGGAACTATGGTTTCCAGAAATTGACTCCTTTGATAAAAGCAACACGCAAGTTTGACGTAGAGCAGAGAGAAAATCCTAAAAGTAGTAATAAATTGGTGTTTGTGAAGAATAAGGAAAATCGCAAATCTACTAATCGGAGATAGTAACTGTAAGGCTTTTGTACTAATTGATATTTAAGAATAATTAGAAATGATTCGGATAAAAAAAGATCCTGTAATGTATAGATATTGTGGGGTATAGTTGTTTTTATTGTGGCGATTGTTATTCTGAATAAAATAATTTAGCTGCACATGTGCAAGAACCTTTATGATTTTTAAGGTGGATTATGTATGTATTTTTTGTATCATATTGCTATCAAATGACGTATAGACAGTAATTATATGGTTGGTGTTCTAGGTTTGTTAAAATCCTATCGTTGTAATGAAGTATCAATGATTCCTATAGTTGATAAATCAGATAGTTAAGTTTAAATAAATATAAAGTATTATTAGTTAATGCAAAAAACCTCGAATAGTATAAGTGCTGAAAAACGTCTTCAGTTTAATAAGAAATTGGCTGAGGTTACTTTGTTGGTGATGAATATTTTAGTGTTGCTATTTCTTATTTATATTAATTTTTTTAGTCATATGAATGATGTTTATACTTCTGGGATAGAAGTATCAAATTTCATATTGCTAACGATTGTTCTGGCAACTCTGCTATTAATTAAGTACATAAAATATATTTTTAAAAGAATAATAATTATAGGATTATTATTTTATGTGGCCATAACCGGATTTATGTTAGGGAGTTTAGAGTTGTTGTCCATTTCACTAATAGTATTAAATGCCTTTGTAATTCTTACTTCATCATTAAAAAAATCTATTACCATAATGGCATATTCAGTATTAGTATTACTTCTAATGCCATTTTTTTTGCATAATCGAATACTAACTTTTTATTATGATGTATCAGCTTATCATTCCGAATATCGAATTTTATTTATTCGAACATTTGAAGTTTTAATCAGTTTAGGGTTCGTATCATCATTAATATTTTCTGTAAATAGAAATAATAAAAATATAATTAATCAGCTAGAGAATGAGGTTGAAGAATCTCGTCTTTTAAATATAAGTTTGATTAAAGAAATTGCAGAAAGAAAACGAGTTCAGATACAAGCCAAAGTTCAAGCAACTAACTTTACTACTTTATTTGAGAATAGCTATGATGGTTTTATGATTTTATCCAGTGATTTTTTAATAAAAGATGTTAATCAAGCTTTATTGGATATTACAGGATATGAAAAAGATGAACTAATTGATCAGGATCATTTCTTTTTTCTCGATGAGAAATCTAAAAAAATAGTCGATAGGATTTCTCCGATAGAAGAAGGTGGTGATGTTTATAATTTATTAATTGAGTTTCCAGATAAGTTTGGACAGCGACGAGTTACTCTAAACCAAAGGGTGAAAATACAACATGAAGATGATTTTATTTTGTTGGTAGTAGTAAAGGATATTACGAAGCAAACTATAGCTACGAACGAATTAGAAAAAAGAGAGCGTTTATATCGAACATTATTTGAAAAAAATAATGATTCAATTTTAATTATTGATGGACATAAAATTGTGGATTATAATCCTGTTGCAAAACAATTTTATTCAAGAATAGAAAAAAATACTCAAGAGAATGTCCCTTTTGTTAATTTGAATACCGGATTTGTAGAATATAATGATTCTGTTAATATTCCAAATAGTATTATTGAAGCTATCGAGGGAAAGAAACCAACTTTTGAAGCAATTCATAGATATACAGATGGAAGTTCTCCGATATATACATTAGCGAATATTTTTCAACTAAAAGAATTAGGACCAAATTATTATATGATTGTAGAAAAGGATATAACAGACAGAAAACGAGGTCAGAATCTGGTGTTAAATTCTATCATTCAAACAGAAGAGAATGAACGAAAAAGGATATCTTCCGATCTTCATGATGGAATTGGTCCAATTTTAACTACAATAAAATTGTATGCGCAAGCCTTGGTAGATGCGCCAACAATTGAGAATCAAAATGTAATTAAAGATAAATTAACTAATATTGTAGATGAAGCTGTTAGTAGTATCTCAGAGATTTCGTTTAATATTAGCCCTCATATTTTGGTAAACTATGGTATTATTGCAGCTGTTGATTCTTTTATAAAGAAATTTAACATTACGGAAAAATTACAGGTTGTGTTTAGTTATAAGGAATTGGGGCGTTTTGATGAGAATAAAGAAATTACAATATATCGACTTTTTACCGAATTGATTAATAATACTCTAAAGCATGCCTTTGCTACCTTGGTGCAATTTGAAATTAAAGAAAAAGAAGAAAATATAGAACTGTTTTATAGTGATAACGGAGTCGGTTTTAATCCGGACAAGATTGTTACAGATTCATTGGGAATGGGTCTGGGAAATTTAAAAAGTAGAGTACAGGCTTTTGATGGACAATTTATATTGAAAAGTGCAGAGGGAGAAGGAATGGAAGTAACCATTAAAATGCCTAAAATTTAGCATACAATGATTAATATTGCCATAGTAGATGACCACGAGATGTTTAGAGAAGGTCTGGTTTTAGTTTTAAGTCAGGTTGAAGAAATAAACATTGTTGGAGATTTTAATTCGGGACACTCATTTTTAAATGCTTTAAGAGAATTAGATGTAGATATTGTTTTAATGGATATTAAAATGGATGGTATGAATGGCATTGAAACTACCCAAAAGGCAAAAACTTTAAAGAAGGATTTAAAGGTTATTGCAGTTACTATGTTTGTTGAAGATTCATACTATATGCAAATGATAAATGCTGGGGCTCATGGCTTTGTTCTAAAAAAAGCAGGGAAATATGAATTAGTTCAGGCAATTCAGGAAGTAGATAAAGGTGGGAATTACTTTTCACAGGAAATTCTGCAAAAAATGGCATTTAAGGCCATATCAGGAAAAGAAGATAAAGAAAACCAGCTTTCAACCCGTGAAGTAGAAGTTTTGCAATTAATTTGTAAAGGACTTTCAACGAAGGAAATCTCAAAAAACTTATTTATCAGTCAGAAGACAGTTGAAGTACATCGCTCTAATATTCTTAAAAAAACTGAACAAAAAAATATTGCACAATTGGTAATATGGGCAATAAAAAATAATTATACTACAATATAGTATGTTGGATTATTACACAATAAAAGAAATGCTTATTTTTTTTATTTTTACTGCTTTTAATTAATTGTAATATAGATTGTTGGTGTCTTTGAAGCAAGTCGTTCCTAATACCAAATACTATAAAAATAACTAATGCTGATTCTAGCATTTAGTATATTCCTTATTTTACTAAGGGAAAACCCCTAGTGTAAATAGGTACTACACACCGTCTATTTACAGATTCTTCCCATTTCATGTGCCAGAAAATCAGGGCACCTTTGTAAGGTTAAAAGTTTAGCAATGAACAAGGGGGTGAAAATAAGCATAGTTGACGATAATAAAATCTTTCGTGAAGGTTTACGATTCTTTATTGAAAACAATACAGAATGGCAGATTCTTCATGAGGTTAGTTCGGGAACTGAGTTTGTAAATCTTAATATGAGTGACTTTCCGGATATTGTTCTTATGGATATTAATACGCCAGGAAGAAATGGTTTTGAATCAACTTTTGATTTTATGGCGAAACATTTAAGGTTTGATATCAAAGTAATTGCGCTCACTATGTACTTAAACGATTTTCAAAAGATATCATTTCTAAATGCAGGCATTAGTGGTTGTATATTAAAAAAGGATGTATATCATGAGCTTTCTGAAGCTGTAGAGACTGTTTTAAATAAGGGTGTTTATTTTAAAATGTTTGTCAATAATAAATAATAATTAGAGAAAAACTCGGATAGTGATGTTATTGAATATGCAATAATATATTCATTACCCAATCAACATTTTTTATTGCATATTCTGATAGGATTTCAATTAGGAACAGATATTGTTACATGAGGAGCAGAAAATAAAGATTTTTATGGGTGAATCTCATCGGTACCCTACAATTACGTGGGGTTAGGGTGCCGATTGGGATTCTCTTTTATATGATCAAAATTTATAGTCCATTTTTGAGTAGAAAGCTCGGGGATGGACTTTTTATTTTAGCCTGAATTTGATTAGAACTTTAATCTGAGATATTGGTTTTCTTTTATTATATAATGAGATGTAATATATTGATTTATATAATGTAAAATTAATACTGTATACTATGCTAATGATTCTATTTTATATCTTTCTAAGAATGAAAGATAATAGGTTGTAGAAATAGAATTATATTGTTATTACATTTCTTTCGATATATAAAGTCAGATAATAACATACAACAAAAACAATGAAGAGGAAGATTTTAAAGATATTATTAAAAGTAGGGCTCTATTTTTTAGCTTTATTGTTTACTGCATTGTTATTGCTTCAATTGCCACCTATACAAAATGTCATTAAAAATAAAATTCTTGCCCAAGTAAATAATCAGCTGAATATTCCACTTTCTATTGATAAAATCAGGCTGTCGTTTTTTGATTATTTAACCGTGAAGAATGTTTTCTTGGGAGAAACAAAAAATGATACTCTGGTTTATATTAAAGATCTGTCTGTTGATATTCATTTAATGGATTTACTTAAAAAGAAAGTGCATATTGAACAGATTAAGATTAAGGGATTAAATACTCATTTGATTAAAGCTTCTGCTGATGGTATATTAAATATTTCTAAAGCTATAAAACAATCAGGAACTGATGAAATAAAGGATTCTTCAGATATTTCAGAACCATTCCAATTTGCTATTGATCGTGTTGTTTTAACAAATATAAAATTTGATTATATCAATGAAATAGATAGTGTTAGTTTAAATACTTATTTGCAACTCTTTGATTTAAAGATTAATGATTTAAACCTGACAGGTCAGATCTATAATATTAATTCTTTAAAAGTAGATGGACTGTGGTTTAATCAAACTTCAAATAAGAAAGTATTAAGTGAAAATGCTGTAGTGGAAGATACCATTCAAACCAGCATTAATATAAAACTTTCATTTGAGAATGCGATTGATGTAAATAATTTGAATGTAACGATTGATGATTATTATTCAAATCAACATTTAAATGTAAACAATACCTCTTTATACCTAAACCCTGAGTTAATAGACATACAACACCAGAATATCAAATTAAAACAATTTAATATCTCAAATGCCAGAGTGCATATAACAGAAGGTAGGAATAATGATAGTGATCAGGTTAATAATAAAGCTTTTTCATTTGCAGATTTAGGGTGGAATATAGAATTGAATAAATTTATTGTTGATAAGAGTTCTTTTATTTTTAACAGATATGAGTCAATAGGAAATTCAACTTCAGATGCTGTGGATTTAAATAATTTACATTTGCAATTGAGTGACATTGTGTTAGATAGCCTACACTTTGCTGCAAAAATAGATAACCTGAAATTACTTTATAATAAACACTTATTACTCCAGCATTTATCAACTTCAGTATTTATCAACAAAGAAAAGGCAATTGTAGATCAGTTTAAAATTGAAACAGAAAAAAGTCTTACAACAATGGAGGGTTCATTGTACTATGGATCTTTTCAATTATTGCAGGATCATATTGAAGATACTAAAGTTCAAATTTCACTTAATACTCAATTAAATAGTGCAGATGTTTTTAAAATAATTCAGCAGGCCAATCCCTTAAAACAAAATGCAGAAATAAAATTAAAAGCTAACGTAGTGGGGAATTTATCTCGGATGAGAATAAATCAGTTTTGTGGAGAAATAACTAGTGCTTTTTCTTTTGATTTATCAGGTTTGGTAAATAATATATCGGATATAGAAAGTGTCGGAGGAAAACTTAAATTCAATCATATCAGGTTACAAAGTAACGAAATATTGAGTTTTTTACCAGATTCGTTAATACCAACATCAATAAGTTTACCAGATTCTATTTTGATCACTGGAAATACAGAAGGAAGTGGGAAACTAATAACTTCAAATATTAAATTGAAAAGTCCGAAAGGAAATATAGATGCTCAATTTCATTTGGATTTGGATTCAATGCCAGAAAAAGAGTTTTTTACAACAGAACTTTTTCTTCAGGAATTAGATTTGGGGTATTTACTTCAAAAAGAAGATACCTTGCAAAAAGTATCATTAAAGGGTGTTGTAAAGGGGTCAACCAATCAATTTCAAAATCCCAACATTCATATGGATTTTGTGGTAAAGCAAATAGGGTTGCTTAATTATTGTTATAAAAAATTATTGATAAATGGTTCATATTCAAATCGATACTTTAAAGGTAATGTGAAGATTGATGATGAGAATATTGGTTTCGTATTTGACGGAGAAATGAATTTTAAGGATTCTATTCCTTTTGTAAATGCAAATCTGAATATGAATAGGGCAAATCTTAAAGCTTTAAATCTGCTATCTGACTCTACTAGTATAAATGGAAAAATTAATGTTGCAGTTGAAGGGCGTGAATGGAATCACTTAAATGGTTCGGTTTTAGCACAAGATATTCATTATCAAACTGTAGATCAAAATATATCTTTAGATAGTATTAAGGTTGGTTTTCAACAAAAGATAGATTCTTCTATATATCATTTAAGGTTACATCATATTTATATGCAGGATACTTTGTTATATAATGGAGTAAGAGTAAATGCAAAAGTAATCGGAAATAAAGCTTTATTTGATTATGGATTAGAATCAGCAAGTAATAATCAGAATGAAAAGGAGGATACATTACTGCATGGATTTGGTGAATTTAATTTACAAGAAGATACAATGATGATTCAAACTCATCTGAAATGGTATCAGGGTTTATTAACAGACCCTTTGAGTTTACATTTGAAAGCTTCTCAAATTAAAAATCAAGAAAGTACAATATATCAACTTCAGGCTGAGGGAAATCAACTAAAAATTAATGCTGAGGGAAATTTAAAGAATACGAAAACTAATAATTATATTGATGCATCAGTTAAGATTGATTCATTAGATTTTAGTTTGATAGAATCATTAACGCATCAATTTCTAAATAAATTTCAAGGTCATTTAATTGGAAACATAAATGTGTCAGGAGAAATGAATAGTCCTGATATTAATGGATTTATAGCTATTAAAAATACTACAATTAATCCAGTTGCTGTTAATACCGATTTTATTATTGATGATGGAAGAATAAATGTCAATAAAAATAAGCTGTCAATGGACCATCTTAAAATATATGATCGAGATGGCAATGAGGCATTTATGGATGGGGTTGCCAATTTTACTGATTTTACCAATCCTGAATTTAATCTAAAGTTTGAAGCTGATCAATTTTTGATGCTAAATAAAACAGAGAGTGCAGATGGCAATTATTATGGAAAAGTAATAGCTGATCTAAATGTGTTGATGAAAGGAAATATGCAGCAACCAAACATTATTTTAACAACTGATTTTAATAGGGAATCTAATTTTACATATGTTGTTACCTCAACATCACCTAAAGCCTCAGATCAGGATGATGTAGTTAGATTTATTACTGATAGTACTGATAATAATACTATAGATACAGTTTATCAGGATTTTACATCAGCTAACATCAAAGGTTTGAATATAACCACTAATATTGGTATTACGGATAAAATGGATGTGACTCTTGTAACAGATCCATCATCTAATGAAAAATTGAATATCGTTGGGAATGGCGATTTAAGCTTAAATATTGACCCCTCTGGTAATCAAACTTTAACAGGCCAATATAGCATTAAAAAGGGGGCCTATACACTTAGGCTGTATGATGTTATAAAAAGAGATTTTACGATTAAAGAGGGAGGTTACCTTACTTGGTTTGGAGATGTAATGAATGCTAATGCAGATATTTCTGCCATTTATAAGGTGAAAACAAATGCTTTATCGTTGATGGGGGCAACTCAGAATGAATTAAATAGTAGTGAGTATGAAGTGTACAATACAACTATAAATGTTGAAGTAGTAATGAATTTAAGTGGTGATTTATTATCACCAGATATTGACTTTGATATAACTTTATCTGATAAAAATGTAAATAGTAATATAGAATCAGTTATCACACAACTTAATAATGATGAGTCGGAATTGAACAAGCAAGTGTTTTCTTTGCTGATATTAAACCGTTTTTCCAGTAACAAAGCTTCTGCATCAACTACTGTTTCATATGAATTGGAAAATAATGCTCGTCAGAGTTTAAGTAAACTTTTATCGCAGCAGTTAAATCGATTTTCGAGTCAGTATTTAAAAGGTGTAGATGTGTCATTTGATATTGATTCATATAATCAAATGGTCCAAAATAAAGTGAATGCTCGTACGGATGTGAGTGTTGATGTTTCACAAAATTTATTCAATGATCGTTTAAAATTGACTGTAGGAGGTAATGTTGCCGTAGAAGAAAACAAGCAGACTGGTAGCGCTTCTTCAAGTGACTTAACCGGTGATTTTGAGTTAGAGTATAAAATTAGTAAGGATGGTACTTATAGATTAAAAGCTTTTAATACAACTGAATATGAAGATGAATTGAATGGAGATGTAACTAAAACAGGATTATCCCTTCTCTTTATTAAAGATTTTATGCGATTCAGAGATTTATTTAAAACTCATAAAAGGAATAATAAGGATGAGGCTGAGCAAAAATAACATATATATCTTTTTATGGGTTTGGGCTTTAGTAAGTATGTCTTGTAGTACTACCAAATACATTAGAAACAACCAATACTTATATCAGGGATCTGAAATTGTTGTGGAAAATGTAAAGGAACTCAAATTAAAACCTAATACAGAAGAACTTAAGCAGTATGTAATTCCTGAACCTAATCGTAAATTTTTAAAATTAATACCTCTTAAATTGTGGTTTTATAATTTAGCCGGAGATAGTGTTCCTAAAAAAGGATTTAGAAACTGGATGAAAAATAAATTGGGAGAACCACCAGTGTTATTTAAGTCGTATTACATTGAAACATCAAAAAAAGAAATAAGTAATTCACTGAATAATCAAGGTTTTTTTAATCATACAATAGATTCCGAAATTCATAAAAAGAGGAAAAAATTAAACGTTAGTTATTTATTAAATTTAGAGGAGCCTTATTTGATTGATACCCTTATTTATCCTGATATCACAGATAGTTTAACCCAAAATATAGCAGTTGCAAGATCTAAAAGTTTAATTAAATCAGGAAAGGTTTATAATTTAGAACTATTAAAACAAGAACGAAATCGGTTAACTACGATATTGAAAAACAAAGGATTTTTCTTTATGTCTCCTAACTATTTGTTTTTCGAGGCAGATACTTTGCATACGAAAACGCGAAGAATTCAATTGAATTTAAATGCCCAAACTAATATGCCTAAAGATGCCGTGCATCAATATTATATCAATAAGGTATCTGTATATCATGATTTTTCAATGAAATCAATTCAAAAGTATGATTCCTTAAACGTTGATAATTTAAATCATGTATTTCATGAAGAACCTATAGTTAAGCCAAGTGTATTGGCCAAATCTATTTTTTTTAATTCAGGTGATATTTATAAAGAAGATAATTATCTGTTAACATTACAAAAACTCACTAACCTTAACGTTTTTAAGTTTGTGAATATTAAGATTGACAGAGACACTACATCAGGAGCTTTTAAGCAATTGAATGTAAGTATCTTTTTAAATAGATCATTACCTAAATCATTAAGTGCTGAAATTGAAGTTGTATCAAAATCAAATGATTATGTTGGCCCGGGGTTGACCTTGAGTTATATTGAGCGAAACCTTAAACAAAGTGCCAGTTCGTTGCAGTTTAATATTTCATCGAGCTACGAAACTCAGTTTACTAAAACAAATAGTAATATTAATTCTTTTGAAGTGGGCGCCGATGCTAAAATTACTATTCCGAAATTATTATTTCCTTTTATAAATGCTAGTCGATTTATCAACAAAAAATTTAGTCCCAAAACCAGTATTACTGGAGGTTATAGTTATTCGGGAATGACTGATATTTTTAATTTGAATAGTTTAGATTTATCATTTGGCTATGAATGGAGGCAAACAAAAACCAAAAATCATGTGCTGGATTTAATGTCCTTAAATTATACTTACATTAATACTAAATCTAACTGGTCTGATATTTATTCCTATTTGGATGAGAGTCTTGAGGAACAATTTATTTTGGGACTTAAATACACTTTTACTTATAATAATCAACAGATTAAAAATAAGATTATTAACACATACTTTAGTGCATCCTCAGAGTTTGCCGGAAATACATTGTCTTTGGTTCAGTCCATTTTTAATGTAGGAAAGCAATATTCAGATAAACCGTCAGAGTTATTCGGGATGGTATATTCGCAGTATGCTCGATTTTATGGAGATTTAAGATTATATCATGATTTATCTTTGAAAAGTAAAGTTGTAGGTAGATTAGCTGCCGGCTTGGCTATTCCTTATGGCAATTCAGAATCCATGCCATATAATAAACAGTTTTTTACAGGTGGAGCGAGTAGTTTAAGAGCTTTTCCTTCTCGATCTGTAGGCCCGGGAGCATATTTACCCCCTGATAGTCTGCAAAATACCTTGGGTCTGGAGCAGGCTGGAGATATTAAACTTGAGGCTAATCTTGAATATCGATTTGATATAATTAGTTATTTAAAGGGCGCTTTGTTTGTGGATGCAGGCAATGTTTGGTTGCTGAATAAAAATGAAGAACTGGAAGGAGGAGTATTTAATGCTTCTGATTTTACACAACAAATTGCTCTAGGATCTGGTGTGGGTATAAGGTTAGATGCTTCTTTTTTTGTACTGCGTTTAGATGTTGCCTTCCCACTTCGAAAACCTTATCAAATAGATGGTCAGTATTGGCTATTAAATAAAATTGATTTTAGTAGTTCAGCTTGGAGGAAGGATAATTTAGTTTTTAATATAGCCTTTGGTTATCCATTTTAGAATGGTAGTATAGTAATTATTTCATATTTCCAGCTAGTTTTTCGCCAGCTTTTGCACCTGTTAATGCTAAAAAGAAAGCAATCCCTCCGCCAATAAGAACTTTGGTAAGACTAAAATGTAAAAATGAAAAAGGTGTAAATAAGGTTAATAGTAGCATAACTGCAACGGACAGAAAAGCACCAGCAGCTGGTTCGTAAATGCGAATTCCAGGTGATATAAGTCCAATAATAAAGCCGCCAATTAAATAGCTAATGATATTAAGTAATCCTTGTAGCATAAAATGTAAGTGAATTGACATATATCTACCCACAATGTAATGGCCAACAACTCCACCGAGTACTAATTCAGTAACGATAAAAATAGTGAAACTTATAAACATCCATTGCTTTGAGAATCTTTGCTCCATTGTCTTATCTCTTTGTTTTGTGACAAATATAGAGTTTATAATAACAAACCATGAATTCTATACATTGAATTGATTAAGTGTTTTTTCTTTTTCTAATAAAAAACGTTAGTATTAGGCCAATAGAGACTAATACAAAGGCTACCGTAAATGCTGAGTTAGTACCCTTTATCATAGCATTTTCTATTTCAGTAGTATTGGGATTGGTAAATAACTTTAAATGTTTTTCTTGTACAGCCCCCATTAATCCTATGAAAATAGAGGAGCCAAATGCTGCAGCTACTTGCTGTGTTGTATTTAGTATGGCAACACCATGAGCCATGTTTTTCAGTGAAAGTTGGTTTAAAGCAAATGTTTGTGTAGGTGGAATAATAAGTCCAGTACCAAAAGTCATAGATATTTGAAGTGCTACCAACATATATATTGAGGTGCCAGAGCCAATATGTGATAAAATAAACATGGTAATTGTTAATGCTACAAAGCCTGATAATGCCAAAGGTTTAGCACCTATTTTATCAAAAAGTTTACCCGCAATGGGAGCTATTATTACATTAATAATGCTTCCGGGTAGTAATGCCAAACCTGCAGTAACTGTGGTTACACCTAAAATACCCTGCATATATGTTGGTAAAATTATGTTGATGGCAAAAGGAATCATAAAAGCAACAAAAAGTGCAATTGTTCCAATTGTAAACATAGGATATTGAAAAACTCGAAGTTCCAACATTGGTTGGTTAAGTGTTAACTGTCTTTTAGTAAATAAATAAAGACTTAATAAACCACAAAGAACAGGAACTAAAACAACTATTTGAAATATACCAATAGTTTCAATGGAAGAGATGCCATAAATAAGTCCTCCAAACCCAATAGTTGAAAGGATAATTGATAATATATCAATTTTAGGCTTGGTAATTTTACTGTAACTTTTTAAAAAAAATAAACCTAAAACAAACGCAAATGCAGCAATAGGTAACATCATAAAAAATAACCAGTGCCAATCTAAATATTTTAAAATAAAACCAGATAGTGTTGGACCAATACCTGGAGCTGCAACTACAACCATCATACTAATTCCCATGGCAGTTCCTCTTTTTGATGGAGGAAATATTTCCATAATAGTATCCATCATAATAGGAAGCAGCATACCGGTTCCTATACCCTGAAGAATTCTTGCTGAAATTAAAAGAAAGAAGCTGTTGGATAGACCACAAAATAAAGTACCTAATGAAAACAATACCATTGCAGTTAAATATAGCTTTCGAGTAGTAAATGTTTTAATTAAAAATGCAGTTACCGGAACTAAAATACCTATCACGATCATATAAGTTGTTCCTAACCATTGAATAGTTTTTAATGGCACATTTAAACTTTCCATTAATTGAGGAAAGGCAACATTTAAAATGGTTTCATTTAGTAATGCTATAAAACCTCCAATTAACAAAGGAAGCATTATGAGGATAATCTGCTTTTTTGAATACCTAATTTTATCTTCTTCAGTGTTATCAATATCTACTTTGCTCATTCTTCTTTAATTTTATCAGTTGGCAAAATAAGCAAGTATATTATGAATGCTTAATTTCAATTTTTCTTTTAAAATGGTAATTATTTCCTTTTTACTATTATTAACAAATGCTTTTTTTGTGTAAAAATGGTTTATATTGAAAGTGTGGTTTCGTGTTAAAAGTTTTAAATGATGTTTTATGGATTTGAATATTAATATTGCAGAATTGAATTTACCTATTCAAGAGCATTTTTCGCTCAGGTTTTATCATCATACTTTACCATTACAAAATTCACCAGAAAGAATTACTTATAGTATGATCTGCTTTTGTACACAAGGACATGCTGAAGTTGAAATTGATTTTGTAAAATATGTAATAAATCAAGGGTATATACTCACTGCATTTCCTTTTCAAGTGGTTGAAGAAAAATTTAAAAGTGATGATTTTAGGATGATCTATTTTACTTGTTCGCAGGATATGTTGAGTCAGGTGTTGTTCCGTTTTCCTCATGAGTTCATATTTTTTTTAAAGGAAAATCCTTTATTTGAAGCTTCGGATGATATTATAAAGTCAGATATGGATTTTTTAAATAGACTAAAGAATAAATATGAAGAAACTAATAACTTCTGTCAGAGTGCGATCATCATACATATGATTCGAATTTATTATTTAGAAGTATTTAATTTACTAAAGAATAAGCTGAATAAGGGGATGATTCAACATACACGTAAAACAGAGATTATGAAGGCGTTTATACAATTGTTGATGAATAACTATATGATTAGCAGAGAAGTTCGGTACTATGCAGAGAAGTTAAATATTACACCTAAATACTTATCAAATGTAACACTTGAAATAAATGGGGTGAGTGCAAAAAAGTACATTGATAATTTTCTAATTACAGAAATCAAACTATTCTTAAAATCTTCGTCAATGTCAATACAACAAATTGCTGAATTATTTAATTTTATCGACCAATCATTTTTCACAAAGTATTTTAAACACCATACTAACCATACTCCTAAAGCATATCGTAGAAATTAAACTATCAAAGTTCTAATAGTAAATTATAAAAGTAGTAATCAGTACACAGCTTAAATTAGCAAGGACTGAATTTTTTCTGTTGATTAGTTATGATTCAATTTTAAATTATATATTTGAGCAGGTTTATGATCAAAATTGGCGGGCTTTATTTATTAAGTGCACCAATTTTATTTATATTTTTTTAATCATAAATTATCCCCCCCCTTAAGATTTTATTGTAATACAAGTTTTGTCCTTGTATAATCGTGCATTTATTTCTCATTTAAGAGATATAGATAAGAGATGTTTTATGTTAAATATATTGATATGGTTAATATACAAATGGGAATAGCAGTGGTAATTCATACATTAATTGGCTTAATACTTTTAGCTGATCCGGACTATGGATTTATGGGCTATTTTGTTGGAATAATAGTATTGCTAAATATAATTGGGATAGCCTTAATTAAGTCCGGTAAAATAATATTAGGCGCTAAGGTATTTTTGATTTCATCAGCAATTATGGTTCCAATAGGTATGATTGGTGCCATAGGTGCCCGTAAAATAATTGATGAAGAAAATAAGAAAGAGTTTTATAATTCACAAAATAATTAATTAAAGATGGAACCAGTAAAAACAATAAAATTAAGTAAAAAGCATGTAAATAAGCAAATGATCATGGGAGTGGTTCTTACAATTCTGGGAGTGGTCGGTCTTGTTATTGGAGCTGCACATATTTTAGGATTAGGTATCTTTTTTTTAGTAATAGCAATAGTTCAAAAAGAAAGAAATATTTTTAAAATATTTGAGAATAATCTGGAAATGAAGATGGGTCCTATAGCCCCAACAAAATATATTAGGTTCACTGATTTTACACGTGTTGAAAATATTGAGGATAAGAAGATCACTGTTTATTATAAGGATGCAGGTAAAGAAAGAAAAATAAGATTACATTCATCTGTGTTTGAATCTGACGATATTAAATATTTATTGGATTTAGTTGATAAAAACTTACAATCTGCAGCATAGTAGAGCTATCTTATTTTTAAAAGTGAGTTGATCCGGGATGAGGAAAATACGAACCTTATTGTATAATAAGATGAAGGGGGTGTTGGTAATCACTTTAGTATTGATATTTACGATATCAGCATGTGATTCAAAAAATGAAGAATATTCTTTTTATCATTGGAAATCAAAAGCAAAAAATGTCTTTTCTGATGAAGGACTGAAAGCTTCAGATGTACATAAGATATACATGCATTATTTTGATGTTGCTCAGGTAAATACAATTGATCGGTGGGATGATGGTATTTATCCGGTTTATCCTTTGACTCAAGTGGATTCTGTTTATAAATGTTGTGAAGTTGTACCTGTTGTATTTATTGTTAATAAGGTACTCCTTAATGCAGATGTCAAAAAATTAGCAGCTAAAATTCAATCCCTGGTTGATGAAATTAGTTTACATCATTTTGGACAAAAAAATAATGAGTTACAAATTGATTGTGATTGGAGTGCTTCTACACGCTACCATTTTTTTGAGTTATTACAATTGTTAAAGAAGCACTATCAATTAAGTTGTACAATACGTCTTCATCAGGTTAAATATAAATCAGAAACAGGTTTGCCACCTGTTGATAGGGGTGTTTTAATGTTATATAATGTAGGTAATCTATCTGATTTTTCTTATAATTCAATATTATCACATAGTATAGTTAGTCAGTATATTAACCAAAACACTGATTATCCAATACCCTTGGATGTAGCTCTTCCTTTATTCTCACAAACAGTATTGAAGAACAACGATGGCGAAATAAAACTAATCAAAGGAACAGATGTAAAGCTGTTCCAAAATGATAAACTACATTTCGAGACTTTAAATTCAAACGTTTACAAAGTTGTTAAAGATACTTTGTATAAGGGATTTTATTTGTCAGTTGATGATCAGATAAAATTGGAGGAATCAAAACCAAAAGAGGTTATCAATTCTTTCCAGGAAATAAAGAAGAGTAATATTAATGGGGGCGAAGTGATATTTTATCATTTGGATTCTTCCTTTGTAAATCGTCCTTCTTTTAAAGAAATCATCAAACAGTTATAAATCATATCAAGTAAGCATATAATAAATGAAAAGGGTAGTAATCATTCTTATTGTTTTATTCGGTTTTAAAGTAACATCCAACGCTTGCGGATGGGATCCATATGATAGTTACAGTTATCATTTGTTTAACCAAAGCTATATTCAGTCTAAAGGATATGATGCATTCTTTAAAGAAGAATTATATAGTAGCTGGGCTTACGAACATTCAGAACCTGTTATAAGTAAGAATGTAGAACTATGGCAGGAACTATTGCCCGGATGGACAGTAGAAAATATTACTTTGGCCTTAACCAATGATACAACTGAAATTTTTGAACGACTTTGGTCTGGTAAAAAGGCTGGAGCCAATAAAGCTGTTTATGATTATATGTTATATGCACGAACATGCAGCGATCAACATCATAGTCGCAGACAAAGATCATGGTCGTACCATGATATGGTAAATGATGAGGTGGTTGATTTAAGTGAATTGATTGCTCAGGGAGTGGATGGATTTAATGCTTCAAACAATCCTCAGTTGAAGTTAAGATATGCTTACCAAGTCATTCGTAATTATCATTATTCAAAAAGATATCAGGAGGCCGTACAATTCTTTAATAAGTTTATTAAAGATCAATTTAATAAAACAGAGATCTATTATTATGTGCAGGATCAGGTTGCCGGTTGTTATTTTTCACTGGAAGATTATGATAAGGCAGCATATATGTTCTTGCAGGTTTTTAGTAAAAGTTATGATAGAAAGGTTTCATCCTATACCAGTTATAAGTTTTGTACAGACAGGGATGCCGAAGGTAAACAGTACTTTTCTAGTTCAGATGATAAAGCTACTTATCTGACTTTAATATCCATTAGAAGCTATTCAGACCAAATGCAATATTTGCAGGAAATGGCAGATGTTGCACCACATGATGAAAAGCTTGAATTGATGTTTGTAAGAGACTTGTATGATATAGAAGATAAGGTTTTTCCTCGTAGGATAGGTATGACTACTGACCGTTTACTTTGTGGTGATGAGGATAATTTATGTTGGGATGAAATTAAGGTGATGTCAGAGATTAGCGCCAGGCAGGAAAAAGTTTGTAAACCCGAACGCAAGGATTTCTGGATTTTATGTTCCTCTTACTTAAGCTTTTTAAAAGGGGATTTTAATACCGCTAATCTTAAATTAAACGAAATAAAATCCTATACAAGCTATGCTTCATTAGGAGATCAGTTGAAATCTGTTTACAAAGTGTTCTCGTGGAATGCTGTTGGTGCAGAGCAAGAGGAAGAGCTTACTACGTTGATAACAAAAAGCGACCTGTCGGAGGATAATAAGGACCTTTTAAAGGAATATGTAGGACATCTTTTATATCATCAGGGTAAGTTGGCGCAGAGTTTTCTTATTCATAATAGTATTCTTGAAATTGAAAACATGGGTTCTTTACCATTACTTCAAGAACTAAAAGAGTTTATTCTTGAACCTCAAAAATCTGCTTTGGAAAAATATTTGTTTGAGCAAAACGTAGATGGGCAGACTGCTTTAATGGAACCCATTGAGTTTATAGAGTATCATTTGGGCATGTATTATTTAAACGAGGCTGATCCGCAAACCGCGTTGACTTATTTTAATTCAAGTAAAGATTATTCTACCGATACAGGAAAAGGACGTGTAATCCCAGCAAAAGTATTTAGTAATAACATTGTTGAATGCTTTGATTGTGAAGATGTATTGATGGAAGATTCTGTTTATTTAGCTTCAGTTTTTTCATTTATAAAACCACAACTCACAAAAAAAGAATTGGCAATAACCTTGTTAAAACTGGATTCTTTAAGTCATGATGAGAAAACCTGGAAAAGGAAGTTGGCAAATTACTTATTAGGGAATTACTATTTTAATGTGTCAAATACTGGTTATTACAGAGGTGTTCTTCAGGATAAATCAAACTGCTGTAATTCTTATTATTTTGGATGGTCTGAAAAACAAATTTCTGAAAGAAATAAAAAATTAAAAGATCAGGTTGGATATAATTTATGTAATGTTAGTTATAGCAAAAGAACCTATTATCCATTGGCTGATAAAGCATATCAATACTATCGAAATACCATTGATTTATCAACAGATAAGGAGTTAAATGCCCGTTGTTTATATATGATGGCTAAATGTGAATTGAATAACCTGTATAATCACAAGAACGATTTCTCATATTGGGGATATGATGGGAATCTAAAGGACGATATTATAGATTACAAAAACAGCTTTAAAGAGTTAAGAGAAGGTTATCAGGATACAAGGTTCTTTGATCGGATAATAAAAGAATGTAGCTTTTTCAGATATTATTGTTCTCAATAACAATATTGTATATTTACATACTTTAGACAAGTTGTAATGGTTTTACCTGTTTTAACGGATAATGAAAAGAATAAAAATCAAGATTGCTCAGTTGGGGTATGTTCCATTTCCCATAAGTCATAAAAGAATTACTTCCTGGAAATCTGATCTTTTTGAGATCAGTTCTAAAGTAGCGCAGTTTACTTTTCAGATGGATTCAGATATTGATTTTCATGGATATTCTGACCAAACTTTAGAAAAGGAATTGCCTGTAGAGCCTGATTATGATTTTTTATTAGCAATTACCAATGTTCCATTGCAAGAAGGTTATTATGCACGAAGATTAAGTCATAATAGAATTGTAATTACGTTAAAAGAGGTATCTGATATTCTTCGAAATGAAAATATTGATTTTGAAAATTATATCATCCGTAATATATACCGGTATTTGTTTGTTTATCTTATGTATGGAAATCGTATTCCTTTAATGAGTGAAAAAACAAATTTTACTCACGATGATACCAGAGGATGTATTTTTGATTTTAATAGTAATAAGTCAGAGTTGATATATTCATTAGATAAACCGCATATTTGTCCCGATTGTAAAATTAAGCTGGATGGTAAGGTTCAGGAAAAAGTGCCAAAATATATTATTGACAGAGCTGAAAAGGAAATACTGAAAATAAAAAAGGCAGTATATATTAAACTGATGGATTTTGTGAAGCAGAATCCACTGGTTTCAATTATAATTACTTTTTTTACTGGTATATTTATGAGTATAATATCTGCTGCAATATATGATTTACTGAAAGTGTGGTTAATAAAATAAACTATATGGATTAGTGTAATTCTGCATTCAATCTATCATAAAATCAATATTGAAATGAAATAGTGTTTATTCTATTCATTTGCAATGATACTTCAAGATATGTACATCTAATTATTTGTTAGGATAAGTCTTTGTGTAATAATCGAATATTTAATTGTATCCCGAAATTTGTATTTTTTTACCAAAAATTCTGAAATCGAAAATTTATATCAAGTGTTTCTTTCTATATGTTAATATGAGGATTATTGTTGATTTCATTAGTACTATTCTGTATTTATGATTTGGTAAATATATTATTTCATCACAATGTTGTAATTTCATCAATACATTAATTTTTTGATTTAGAGGAAGGATTCAAATATCCTTAATTAGCATAAGTATTATTGTAATTGTTAAAATAATTCAGCGTGAAAAACAAATTGAAAATTGCGGTTGGTGTAATCTTATTCTTTGTTACAGCAACTTTTCAAATCTACAGTCAATCCATTAAAATAGATGTTGATAAACCTACAGCGAAAATTCAACCTTCTATGTGGGGGATTTTTTTTGAGGATATAAATTTTGCGGCAGATGGAGGTCTGTATGCAGAGATGGTGAAAAATCGTTCTTTTGAGTTCACTAAACCTGATATGGGATGGGAGATTGATGGTGATGCATTTTCTTTGAATGCTTCAAGTTTTATTGTCTCAAACCGAAGTTCTCAAAATCCTCAAAATCC
Source organism: uncultured Saccharicrinis sp. (assembly GCA_963665705.1). Taxonomy (GTDB): domain Bacteria; phylum Bacteroidota; class Bacteroidia; order Bacteroidales; family Marinilabiliaceae; genus Saccharicrinis. The sequence continues at coordinate 4,231,614 of OY762448.1, read as the reverse complement.
TCGTTATGGCAGCGTTAAATTATCAGGTGATAATGCTGGATTAAATATGATTAATGAAGGTTTCAGAGGTATGGGTGTAAAAGAAAATAACACCTATAATTTCTCAATAATTGCTTCATTGGTTGATGATGCAAAAATTAAAGCGATCATTACTTTGTTGAGTTCGTCCGGTGAAGAAATAGGAAATGCATCAATAGATTTTAAAAGTAAGGATTGGAATAAATATGAAGTTAGTATTGGTTGTTCTAAAACGGATCTTAAAGCAAAATTAAAATTACGCTTTGAAGGAAGTGGCGAAATTAATTTTGATATGGTTTCACTATTTCCTGCAGATACCTGGAAAAATAGAAAAGGTGGTTTAAGGGCTGATTTAGTCCAGAAACTTGCTGATTTAAATCCTGGATTTTTCCGTTTTCCTGGTGGTTGTATTGTTGAGGGAAGAGATCTTACTAAACGTTACCAGTGGAAAACAACTGTTGGTGATGTCGAAGATAGAACAATGATTGTAAATCGCTGGAATACCCAGTTTGACCATCGATTAACACCTGATTATTTCCAAACTTTTGGATTAGGATTTTATGAGTATTTCTTATTATCAGAAGATATTGGTGCAGAGCCAGTACCTATTATCAATTGTGGTATGGCCTGTCAGTTTAATACTGCAGAAGTTGTTCCTTTGGATGAATTAGAACCTTATGTACAGGATGCGCTAGATTTGATAGAATTTGCTAATGGTACTACAGACACTAAATGGGGTAAATTACGAGCCGAAATGGGCCATCCGGAATCTTTTGGAATGGAATATATTGGTATTGGTAATGAGCAATGGGGCCCTCAGTATTTTGAGCGTTATGCTATTTTTGAACAGGCCATCATGGCAAAATACCCAGAAGTTAAAATCATCTCAACAACAGGTCCGTTCCCAGATGATAATTTATTTCATTATGCCAAAGGTGAATTGAAGAATTTTAGTGCACCAATTGTGGATGAGCATTATTACAGGTCTCCTCAATGGTTTTTTGATAATGCCACCCGATATGATAATTACGACAGAAATTCGTATAAAATATTTGCTGGAGAGTATGCTGCACAAAATGTAGAAGTTTGTAGCCCAGATAATACAAATAGCTGGCATTGTGCATTGTCTGAAGCTGCTTTTATGACAGGTTTGGAGCGTAATGCAGATGTGGTTTATATGTGTTCGTATGCACCTCTTTTTGCTCATGTTGAAGGATGGCAATGGCGTCCTGATTTGATTTGGTTTGATAATTTAAATTCATTAGCAACACCCAATTATTATGTGCAACAATTATTTGGTGTAAATGCAGGTACTGATTTATTGTCTACAAAAGCAGATGGTAAAGATTTAACAGGACAAGGAGGGGTTTTTGCATCATCGGTTTGGGATGCTAACACAAAGGAGGTAATTATTAAAGTAGTTAATAATAACAAGGAGGTAAAAAGTACAGTTTTTGAGCTAAACTCGTCTAAGAAATTTATCTCAAAAGCTACAATGACAGTAATTGGAAGTGAAGATCTTGATTTAATTAATACGTTGGAGAAACCTGATAATATCGTTCCAGTGAATAAGGGGGTAAAAGTTTCTGGAAATACTATAAAATTGGATTTAGATCCTTACTCACTATCTGTAATCAGCGTAAAACAAAGGTAGGTATAAGAATTTATTTATTTGGATTTTGTTAGGCTGGCTTCATCTTGCGATGGAGCTGGCTTTTTTATTGTTTATACAGTTATTAAAGACTTTTTTGAGCGTTATCTTTACTTACATCAATAGAAAACATAAATACAGCGCCATGGCCTAATTTTGAGTCAACAGAAATATTTCCGCCAAGCATTTCAACCAGGTTTCTTGTAATTGTAAGACCAAGACCATTACCCATGATAGGTTTTTTTACATGGCTCGTTATTCTTGTAAATCTATTAAATATTAAATCGTGTTGTTCTTTATCAATCCCAATACCTTCATCACTAACTTCAAAGAAAAATTGGTCGCCTTTGTTATAATAATTAAGTTTTATTTCACCTTTTGAAGAAAATTTAATCGCATTGCTTATAAGGTTTAACAGTATTTGTTTTAATCGTAAATTATCAGTGTAAATATAAATGTCTTTGCTTGCTTTATTATTAGAGATGATAAAAGAGAGTTGCTCCTTTTTATATTGCTTAATGAGGTGTGATGTAATAATTTCTAAGTCGGAAAATATTTTACCAAGATTATAGTAGTTTTTTTGGATGACCAGTTGATTAGCCTCTATTTTTGAGAAATCAAGTAAATCATTAATAAGGTTAAGTAATGATAAAGAGTTTGAATATATTAATTCAGTATAATCTCTTATCTCTATGTCATTACATAAACTGCTTGATAATATCTCACTAAAACCAACAATTGCATTCATAGGAGTTCTTATTTCATGACTCATGTTGGCCAAAAATGCTGATTTTAATCTTTCTGATTCTTGAGCTTTATCTCGTGCTTCACGTAGTTTTAATTCTATAGTATGTCGTTCATTTATTTCTACAATTAATTTTTTATTTATTTCAGATAGCTCTTTTGTTCTTTGCTCAACTTTAGACTCCAAACTTTGATTTAAATATTCGATCTTTTTTATATATGATAATTTATCTATTTTATCCAGGATAATTCTTATAGCTTGTTGAATAATTATTATGTCATCACTTAAATACTGCTCTTTGTTATCGCTAAGAAAAATAAACACACCTTGTTTTATCCATTGACTTTCAAAAGGAATAATAAGTATGATAGATGAATCTGCATTTTTTATAGGGAAATTCCATTTGCTATCAAATTTACATTGACTTAGTAAACTGGTATAAACTTGTTTTGAGTGTAATTCCTTTTCAATACATTCATTTAAAACAATGGTAGATGATTTTTCTATATTGTAATCACCAATGAAATAATCTGAAATAAGTCTGTAGCCATCAATTGATTTTGAGTAACAGCAGCATAGTGTCTGATTTTTTAATATTGATATTTTTTCCAGTAATTCATCAATCAGTTTTTCTTCATCGTCAATAGACGATATGGCATTACTTATCAAATTTAAAAGTAAAATTTCCTCAGCTCTATTTGCCAGTATATTATTATCTTCTTCAAGTTTAGTAATATACTCCTGAAGTTGCTCTAACTTGGCTTTATAATCAGTATTATCTTTCATTCAGTTGAATAAAGCTACTTATTTCGTCAATAATTATTTGAGGTTCGTCTTCCTGAGCAAAATGACCTGCTGTTTGAATAATTTTAGAATCACATTTTTTTAAATGATCTACTAATGCCTGAGTTATTGCAGAACTTAGATATACATCAGCAGCTCCTCTGATAACAAAAAATGGAACATCAATGCTATGTAATTTGTTCGATATACTTGTTAAGTCATTATTGTTTAAACACTGCGCAAAATGAAGAAAGGCTTTTCGTCCTTCTTTTGATTGAATTCCTTTTTTAAATAAAGCTACCAACTCATTAGTAAAGGAACTTGAATGATATAATCCTCGTTTTACAATGAGTTTTAATGACCATGAGTCTAATGTGGCAGCTGCTAATTGTCTTATTATGGGTGTTCTCATGGTAATAATAGGTTGAACTGGCCAAAACTTATATGCAACTGTGTTTATTAGTGTGGTTGATAAAATTCTTTGCGGGTTTTGTGAACTTATTATTTGAGCAATTCCACCTCCAACATCATGACTAACGATATGGAATGTCTTAATTTTAAGTTCGTCCATTAACATAAGTAAATAATGAGCATGATTAGAAAGACTAAAAGAAATGTCGGTTCTTAAATCCGATTTTCCACATCCAAATAAATCTACTACAATAACTTTATAATTTGTAATAAATGCCGGAGCAATATTTCTCCAAATAAAGGAATAGGTTGAAATTCCATGAATAAAGAGGATAGGAGTTCCTTCTCCAGCTTCGTAATAAACTAAATTGTGGTTGTCAAGAATGATGTTTTTCTGCAAAAGGCTTTTCATGGTCATTCATATTAGTTCTGAATGATGTTTTCCTAATAAATATAGGAAAAAAAATGAAGCCAATGAACTTAATCCATGTTAACAGATTGTAGTAAAATAGATTTTGTATGAAATTTTTATTAAAGTACAACTGATTGATAATGATATCATGTGTTGAAATTAATCAAAAGTTTGGTTAGAATTTGAAGACATGCGAATCATTTCTTCGTACTCCTCAGCTGTTAAGTCGTTAAAATAATAATGAGAAGGATTAACTTTTTTATTTTTCACAATGACTTCATAGTGCAGGTGAGGAGCCGTAGATGTTCCTGTACTTCCAACAAAACCTATCACATCTCCTCTTTTAACTTTTTGTCCAAGTTTAACATTAAACGCACTCATGTGAGCATATAAAGTTTTAAACCCAAATCCATGATCAACTTCAACCCGATTACCATATCCAGTTTTTTCTCTGGTTATTTTACTGATTTTTCCATCTCCGGTTGCATAAATATCAGTTCCGGTAGGAGCTGTGAAATCCATCCCTGAATGAAACTTACGTGTTTTATATATAGGATGAATTCTGTATCCCCAACCGCTGGCAGTTCGTTTTAAGTCTTTATTGGAAATAGGCATTATAGCCGGAGTGCATTTTAATAAATCTTCATTTCTCTTTGCTAATTCTATAATTTCATCAAACGATTTAGATTGCACATAGGCTTGTTTAACAATAATATCAAGTTTTTTTGCAGTGGAGATCACTAATTTAGAATTATCTAAATCTTCAAGGGGTTCATATCTGTTAACTCCACCAAATCCGGCCTTACGTATTGAGTAAGGAATAGAGTCAGCCTGGAAAATTACTCTGTAAATATTTTCATCACGTAACTGAATGTCATCCAAAACTTTTGTTGTCTCATCCAGGCGCTTACTTAGTATCTCAAATTGAGTTGTTAATCGGGCGTTTTCTCTGATTAATCTCTTTTCTTTCGGACTGTCAATAAAATAAGTGTAAGCAAAAAAGTAAACTAATCCCAGTAAGGCTCCAAAAAAGAAATGAAAGAAAACTCTTGATAAATAGTACTTAAAACCGGTTTCTATTTTGTCATAACTTAGTGTATCTGGATTGTATCTAAATTTAACTTTTGACATATATGAAATAAGTTTTAATTCTTTTTAATAGGATTTTTACCTGTTAAACGCTGCAAAATTAGTTAAATAATCTACCTTTGCAACTTCCAAAGTTAGTGTATATTCGCAAAATAAAAACGATAAGATTTAATAAATATGAATGCTTCTGAGGTAAGAAAAAGCTTTTGTGAGTTTTTTGAGTCAAAACAGCACCAAATTGTATCGTCAGCACCTATGGTGGTGAAAAACGATCCAACCCTTATGTTTACCAATGCTGGTATGAACCAGTTTAAAGATATATTTTTAGGTAATAGCAAACCTTTTTCTCCAAGAGTGGCAAACTCTCAAAAATGTTTACGAGTTTCTGGTAAACATAATGATCTGGAGGAGGTTGGGCATGATACGTATCACCATACTATGTTTGAAATGCTAGGAAACTGGTCATTTGGTGATTATTTTAAAAAGGAAGCGATCGGTTGGGCATGGGAGTTTTTAACCGAAGTGTTGAAGTTAGATAAGTCAAGATTATATGTTACTGTTTTTGAGGGCGACAAGGAAATGGAACTCGACAAAGATATGGAAGCATATAATTATTGGAAAGCGTTTTTGCCGGAAGAGAAAATTATAAATGGAAATAGAAAAGATAACTTCTGGGAAATGGGGGATATGGGACCATGTGGCCCTTGCTCTGAAATTCATGTTGATTTAAGATCTGATGAAGAAATTGCTAAAGTAGGCGGAGCTGAATTAGTTAATCAAGATCATCCGGAAGTAATTGAGGTATGGAATCTTGTATTTATTCAGTACAATCGCAAAGCTAATGGTAATTTAGAGTCTCTTCCACAAAAACATGTGGATACAGGAATGGGGTTTGAGCGTTTATGTATGGCTTTACAAGGAAAAAAGTCTAATTATGATACCGATGTATTTACTCCAATAATTAGTGAAATTGCTAAAGTAACAGAAACAAAATACGGAGAAAATAAAGAAATTGATATTGCAATGCGTGTTATTGCAGATCATATTAGAACTATTGCCTTTTCTATTACAGATGGTCAGTTACCTTCAAACAATAAAGCGGGTTATGTAATTCGACGAATTTTACGTAGAGCAGTTCGTTATGGATATACATTCTTAGGACAACGTCAATCTTTTATGCATAAATTGTTACCTGCCCTAATAAATTCCATGGGTGATCATTATCCGGAATTAAACAATCAGAAGGAGCTTATTACAAAAGTGATTAAAGAAGAAGAAGAATCCTTCTTAAGAACTCTTGCTACAGGTATATCAATGCTTGATAAAATTATAAAAACTACCAAAGAAGGAAATTATAAGGTAGTTGAAGGTAAGATTGCTTTTGAATTATATGATACTTATGGATTTCCATTAGATTTAACAGAGTTGATTTTGAAAGAAAATGACCTTGTGGTAAATCGTAAGGAATTTGAAAAGGAAATGGAAGCTCAAAAGCAAAGAGCAAGAAGTGCGACTGCAATTGAAACTGAAGACTGGGAAACATTGGTTCAGGATGATGTTGAAGAGTTTATTGGTTATGATTATTTAGAGAGTGAAATTACGATTACAAAATATCGTAAGATAACTTCTAAAAATAAAACACTTTATCAATTGGTATTTAATATCACTCCATTTTATGCCGAAAGTGGTGGTCAGGTAGGCGATACTGGGTATATTGATAATGGATTAGAAAAAGTTGAGATTATTGATACTAAAAAGGAGAATAATCTGATTGTACACATTGCAAAAAAACTTCCTAAAAATATTAAAAGTGAGTTTAAGGCATATGTTAACAACAACAGGCGTCAGAATACAGCCAATAATCATACAGGAACTCACTTATTGCATCAGGCATTAAGAGAAGTTTTAGGAACGCATGTAGAACAAAAAGGATCCTTAGTACATCCTGATTATTTACGTTTTGATTTTGCTCACTTTCAAAAAATGACTCGTGAAGAAATTGAACAAGTGGAGAAAATTGTAAATAAAAGGATCCGAGCTAATTATGCTTTAGAAGAGATGAGAGAGATTCCCGTAGCTAAAGCGCATGATTTAGGTGCAATGATGCTTTTTGGAGAAAAGTATGGTGACTTAGTTCGTGCTATTAAGTATGGTGAGTCTATAGAACTTTGTGGAGGTACTCACGTTAAATACACTGGAGAAATTGGTTTCTTTAAAATATTAAGTGAATCATCTATTTCTGCAGGTATTAGAAGAATTGAAGCCATTACTGGAGAAAAAGCAGAAGAAATGATCATGGCTCAGCACAACTTATTACTTGGAATTCAGGATATGTTCAAATCTTCCGGAGATTTACAGAAGAATATTGAGTCATTGATGAATGATAATAGTAAGCTGGGAAAAGAACTTGATTCAATGAAGCAAAATTTCATCAATATTGAGAAGCGTGATCTAATTGATAGTGCTATTGAAATAGGTGGAGTTAAAGTTATTGTAGCAAATGTAAACTCAATGCTTGGGGATAAATTGAAAGATTTAGCATTTCAGATTAAAAACGAAATGGATGAATTTGTTGCTGTTTTGGGGGCTAATGTAAATGGTAAACCTCAATTAAGTGTTATTGCATCTGATGACCTTGCAAAATCAGGTAGAATTAATGCAGTCGAAGTAATCAGAGATTGTTCTAAAGAGATCCAGGGAGGAGGCGGTGGCCAACCTTTCTTTGCAACGGCAGGAGGGAAAAATGCTCAAGGTCTAGAAAATGCTATTCAAAAAGCAAAAGTTTTTGTAGAGGAAAAGTTATCATAACATAAATATAAAAAGATTAGGAGGCCTGTAAGGATATTTTTTCTTACAGGCTTTTTTCGTTTCTGGGTAATAGAATATGTTTTATTTTTCTGAGGATTAAGTATTACTTCATAATTGCAGCCGATTTTGGAAGTGTGGTTTATGCCAACATCACTTTTATAATGGCGATAGTATATAAAATATAACTAGTTGTATTTTATTCAATCCGGTTATAGTGATCATTTTCGTAAATGGTATTTTGTAGTTCATAAAGTAGATATATATCTTAATAACCCGAGTTTGATATAATATTATTAGCTCAGACAACCTATAAATAATAATACTACTTTATGTAGACAGGTTTTAAATCGTGTTAATTTATTAATGAATATTTTCTTTAATCGAAAACTTCTCTACTTTTGTGTTTAAGGCTTAAGATTTGCACGATTTTAAGATTTCATTTATTATTGAATAGTACTAGCAACAAAATATGTCATCAGAAAATAAGAAAAAAGAAGGAATTGTTCCTGAACCATCACTTCGTAGAATGCCTTGTTATTTGGCCTACTTAAAATTAGCGAAAAGGAGAAGTCAAGAATATGTTTCTTCAACACACATTGCAAGAGATATGGGAGTTGATCCTACTCAGGTTACTAAGGACTTGTCATATACCAGTATTGTTGGAAAAACACGTGTTGGATATGAAGTAAATACCTTGATTGATGTTCTTGAGGATTTTCTGGGATTTAGAAAACTTGATAAAGCATATTTATTTGGCGCAGGAAGTTTAGGTAATGCCTTATTACATGATCATGGTCTGGATCAATATGGTCTTAAAATTGTTGCGGCATTTGATATAGATCCTAAAGTTGTGGGCAAAACAATTGAGGGTGTACCTATTTTGCATGTATCTGAATTTGAAAAAATGAAAGATGAAAATATTGAAGTTGGTATTTTAACAGTTCCTGCAGAATTTGCTCAAGATGTTGCTCAGCAAATGGCTGAGGGCGGTATTAAAGGTATCTGGAATTTTACCCCAATAAGAATACGTTTAGGCGATAATTGTGTTGTTCAGGACACCTCATTATATGCTCACCTGGCGGTGATGTTTAATCGAATGAATAGTATTAAAAAGTAAGCGTAAACTTAGTTTCTTTTTCAGGTTCCGAGTAGGCATTAATAGTACCCCCGTGTAATCTTAATATCTGTCGAGATAAGCTTAAGCCTATTCCGGATCCTTGCGGTTTAGTCGTGAAAAATGGAATAAAAATACGTTCCAATACATTAGGTAAAATTCCTGGCCCATTATCAATTACTTGAATAATTGTTTTTCCTCGAGAGTTTAAATTGGATAGTAATTGAATTTTCCCATTTTCTCGTCCTTCTACAGCGTGGATTGCATTTTTAATCAGGTTGATAATTACCTGTTCAATTAATTGTTCGTCAGCTGAAAGTTCTAATGATTGTGGTTCTATTTTAACCTCACAACTTATATTTTTAGCATTAAGCTCTTCTTTAAATAGCTCTTTAATATTATCAAAAAGGCGACTGACCTTAAATATTGAAAAATTTGGATTTGGGATTTTTGTAAGATTTCGGTATGTGTTTACAAAATGAAGTAAGCCGTCGGTGCGTTTATGTATCGTTTTTAAGGCAGTTTCAACTTCTTCAAGTGACTCAATGTCTTCTCTGCTTACTTCAGTTTCTTTTAAACTAGTGGTTAAGTCTTTAATTATTAAACCAACAGTTGAAGATAAAGAGGAGATGGGGGTAATAGAGTTCATTATTTCATGGGTTAAAACTCTAATAAGTTTTTGCCATGATTCCATTTCTTTTTCTTCAAGTTCTTGCTGAATATTTTTTATTGAAACAAGAGTGATTTTTCTATTGTGTATAGTGAACTCTGTGGCATAGATGATTAATTGTAGAAGATTATCTTTTTCCTGAACTTTGATTAAAGTATTTTCTCCATGATTAATATTAAATAGTTTTTCGACCATTTCAGGACTAAAGCCTCTTAGTGATTCAATGTTTGTCAGGTTTCTAACTTGAAATAGTTTTTTTGTTGCATTGTTGATTAACTCAACTTTCCCATCTTTTTGAAAAGCAATTAATGCTATTCCAATGTGTTGAATAACTGTTTGTAGGTAATAGTAATTTTCTTCTTTTTCAGCTCTTACCTCCTGAAAATCTTTTATAACTTCATTAAAAGAGTTTTTCAGTTTCTCAAAAGAAGACCCTTCTCCTTCAATTTGAAAAGTACGTGTAAAGTCAGAATATCTGATGGATTCCAGAAAGTTATTTAAAACGCGATTTGTTCGATCGATATAATGAAAAAATGCAAATATTTGTACTCCAATAGCTCCTCCTACTAAAAAGAGCGTCATTGTTAAGTTGGTATTATAGAACAAATAGAAAAATAGAAAAATAGTTCCAGTTAATAGTATTGTTCTAAATATAAAATTGATCCTAAAATTTTTATAAACCATATTTCTCCATTCTCCTATATAAAGAGGTTCTAGTTAATCCAAGGTCATTTGATGCTTTTGATATATTTCCTCTATTCATTCTTAAAACTTTCTCAATGATTGTTTTTTCAACTTGTTCAAGGTTGTAAGTTTCAAGTTCTATTCCTTCCGAGGATGATTTTTGTGATGATAGCTGCAGGTCATCATGAGATAGAGTAGGTGTATCACCTAATATAACAGCTCTTTCTAATACATGCTGAAACTCTCTGACATTGCCAGGCCAATGGTAATGAGATAATTTATTCAATGCACTTTTTGATAATTTACTTGGTTTCTTATATTTTTTCGAGAATATTTTTAAAAAATGTTCAGCCAATACAGGTATGTCTTCAGGTCTTTCTCTCAATGGAGGTAATTCTATTTCTACAGTGTTAAGTCGATATAATAAATCCATTCTAAAGTCATCTTTTTCAGCCATGTCTCTTACCGGCATATTAGTTGCGCTAATAAGTCTTATGTCGATTGGTTTAGGTTTATTTGCTCCAACACGTGTAACTTCTCTGCGTTCTAATACAGTTAGCAGTTTTGCTTGAAAAGGGAGTGATAAATTTCCTATTTCATCAAGGAAAATTGTTCCTTTATTAGCCAATTCAAATCTTCCTGGTCGATCTGTTTTTGCATCAGTAAATGCACCTTTCACATGTCCAAAAAGTTCGCTTTCAAATAATGTTTCGCTCAGAGCCCCAAGGTCAACACTTACAAAACCTTCCTCTTGACGTAATGAATTTCTGTGTAAGGCTCTTGCAACTAATTCTTTACCTGTTCCGTTTTCTCCTAAAATTAATACATTGGCATCTGTTTTAGCAACTTTTTTAATGGTGTTAAAAACTTGTTGCATACCAGAAGAAACTCCTATGAAATCAGAAAATGGTTGATCAAGAATATTATTTATTTCATGTTGTTTTTCTTTTAATTCATGTACTTCATTTCTCGATTTTCGAAGTTTAACAGCAGAAGATATAGTAGCTAAAATTTTTTCGTTTTGCCAGGGTTTCAAAATAAAGTCAGTAGCACCTGCTTTTATGGCTTTTACACTCTTTTCAACATCACCATATGCAGTGATAAATAATACGACAGCAGAAGGGTCTATATCAAGTATTTGTTTAAGATATTGAAATCCTTCTTGGCCGCTTATGGCATCTTTTGAAAAGTTCATATCTAAAAGTATAACATCAAATTGGTCATCTTTAAGAATTGTGGGAATTTTTGTAGGGTCGTTTTCTGTTTTTATATATTCAACATGAGGTTTTAATAATAGTTTAAGGGCAAACAGTATATCCTCATTATCATCAATAGCAAGTATTCTTCCGCTTTTGTATTCCATAGGAAAGGAGTTTTATTTTTTAAATATAATATAATCGATACTAATTTGTGTTCTATTATGAACACTTTATAGTGGGTTTTTGATATTCAAAAAAAATGCCGAATGTGTAATGTGTTTGATTATAAGGGCTTAAGGTGATTGGTATAATAAATGATATAATACTTTATAATTGTAATATTTGTAACGATTATTATTGAGTTTTTATTGGGTGTATAAGTAATTGTAATATAGTGTAGTAGAAGGTGATTGGTATTGTTTTATTCAGGCTTTTAGTAAAAATTATATTGAAAATCATTAAATATATCCATATTTATGGTGTACATATTCGTACACTTAGTGTTGCAGAATCGTACAGTTGTATTATATATATGGGGGATTTTGATAGTAATAGACAAAAATAGATAATAGGAGAATGATTCAAGCAATTGACATATCAAAAGAATATAGAACAGGGGATGTTATGTTTAAGGCATTAAGTAATATTAATCTTAATATAGAAGAAGGAGATTATGTTACGTTTTATGGTCCTTCGGGAAGTGGAAAGACTAGTTTAGTAAATGTATTTGGATTGCTTGAGAGTCCAACGTCTGGAGAGTTGGTGTTTGATGGATACTCCGTTATTGCAATGACTGAGCAACAACGATTGTTTTATAGAAGAGGTAAGATTGGATATTTGTTTAGTCATCCTCGTTTAGTTGAAGAATTATCTGTATTTGAGAATATTGAACTTCCATTGATTTATCAAAAAGTAAAAAAGAATGAAAGGAAGGAACGTGTATTGAAAGTAATCGGAGAAATGAATCTGCTACATCGTAAAAAATATTTTCCAAATGATTTAACTGCATTGGAAAAACAAAAAGTATCATTGGCAAGAGCATTAGTTACAGAACCTATGGTGATTATAGCAGATGAACCTACCGGGAAATTAAACTCTACAAATGGCGATGAAATAATCCAACTTTTGAATAAGATAAATGAAAATGGTGTTGCTGTATTGATTTTTACACATTCTGCCAGTGTTGCTGCAAAGGGACGAAAAGTGGTGCATTTATTTGATGGACATTTAGTTCGTGAAAATATAATGAAGTAGGTAAATGAAAATTTTCAGAGACATAAAAATAGCTATACGTTCATTGTTTCGTTTTCGTTCTGATGCGATAATTAATGTTATTGGTCTGTCTATTGGTATAACAATAAGTATTATAGTTCTCCTATATGTTAGATCTGAATTAAACTATGATAAACATTTTTCAAATTATAAGGATACATATAGGGTAGTTACAGAAGGAGTTATTGGTGATAATTATTTTAAAAGCGCAGTTACACCAAGTCCTTTAGCTGATTATTTGTTAAAAAATTTTGATGAAGTTACATATTCAGTAAAGCTTGTTAGAGGTATTAATAAGTTAGTCAGTTATCATGAAATAAAGTTTAACGAGGATAACTTTTATTATGTAGATACTTCGTTTTTTAAAATTTTTGATATTAAATTAATTAGGGGTGAGCGAAATGAATTGCTTAAGGCAGATGATGATGTTATTATAACTCAACGTATCGCAAAAAAATATTTTGAAGATGAGGACCCCATCGGGAAGTGTATTCAATTAGATAATGGATTGGAGTTTAAAATTAATGGTGTTTGTGAAGAATTTCCTTCCAATTCACATTTTCATTGCGACTTTATAGCATCCTATCAATCGATAGATAAATTATACAAAGGGAAAAGTAAAGAGGTAATCGATGAATTAAAAAATAATTGGTTACAGCTAGATCGTTATACCTATATCATAGCAAAGGATACTGCTGGTTTAACTAGTAAAATAGCTCATCAATTAGATGAGGTAATTCAGCGGCAAGTTTCCAAATATCAAAAATCAGAAGACGGTAATAGATCTGGAGGTGTCAAATCTGTAAGATTTAAGTTACAGGCGATAAAAGATATCCACTTAAATTCAAATATTGAAAATGAGCTAGAGCCTAATTCAAAACATATTTATGTTGTATTATTTATGTCTTTAGCAATATTTGTATTGCTAATTACTTCCATCAATTTCATGAATTTAACAACCGCCAAAGCTTCTAAAAGAGTTATGGAAATTGGAGTTCGGAAATTAGTAGGTGAAGATAGGAAAGATTTATTTATACAATTTATTATTGAAGCTGTAACTTATAGTTTTATTGCCCTGTTTATTGGTTTGGTTTTATCAGAGTTATTGTTGCCTGGATTTAATTATCTTTTTAATATTGATTTACATCTTAATCGCCTTGAAAGTCGAATTGATTTGCTTTATGTTACAGGACTTACTATACTGGTTGGCTTATTATCTGGACTATATCCAGCAATCTCCTTTTCAGGATATAGAGAAGTAGTTATTTTTAAAGAGGGAATAGCTTTAGGAAAGAATAGTATGATGATTAGAGGATTATTAGCCGGAGGACAGATAATTGTATCTACTTTTCTGGTTATTCTTACTTTAGGTATGTATTGGAATATTAAATATTTAGAAAATAAGGATTTAGGATATAATAGCAATAATGTTTTAGTAGTTGAAAGGGGACATGCACTGGGGAGTGATTTTTCAAATGTAAAGAAGAAATTGAAATCTATTAATGGGATTACTGATGTTTCTGCATGTAAATATATTATAGGTAAAGAATTCCCTTTACAGTCCTTTAAATACATGAGCAAAGGTGGTGAAAAGATGGTGCTTTTATCTTATAATTTGGTTGAACAGGATTTTTTAAAAACACTGCAGATTAATTTTGTAGCAGGAGATATGTGGGAAGCTACTTCAGATAAAATGTCGCACGATATAGTTATAACTGCAGCTACAAAAGATGCATTGAATATGTCGAAACCATTAGGGATGCAAATCAATTTTGTGGATGCTGCTAAATGGGACTATGGATTTTCAATTGCTGGCGTAGCTAAAGATTTTCATTTTGAACCAGTTCAATACCCAATTCGACCATTGGTTTTAATGGAATTACCTAAAGGAAGCGCATTTGAGAATTTATTAATCAGAGTTTCTGATAAAACAGTATTTGATGAAACGATAAAAGATGTAGAAGCCTTGTGGCAGGTTAGTGCTGATGGAGAGCCTTTTGAGTATAAAATGCTTAATGATATTTTAAATGATAATTTAAAAGAAGAGCATACCGTTTTCAAAATGATGTTTCTATTTGCCATTTTGTCAATTTTTGTTGCATGGTTAGGAGTTAGGGCGTTTTCAACTTATGTGATAGAAATGAAAATGAGCGATTTTAAGATAAAACAAATCCTTGGTGCCTCTCATGTGAAGTTGTTTTATGAACTTTTTATTGAGGTCGGACAGTTTATATTAACGGGTATTATTGTAGCTATTCCGTTGTCATTGATTGTACTTCAATTGTGGTTGAATGGGTTTGCTTATTATAGTAAAATGCCTGTGTTTATTATGATTGCTATAGGGTTTGTGATGTTGGGGTTGTCATTTATAGTTATTTTAATGCATTCATTAAAAAAGATTAAGTCATCTTCAGTAAGTGATGGTATGTAATTGTATTACAGAAATTTGGTTTTTTAATGTGAGGTTTAAGGATTTAAAAAGGTAGTTTTGATTATCAGCCTAACTTAAATTTGTTATTAGCTTATCATTAAATCCCTTATGTCATTTTGCATTTGGATGCTAAACATCACTGGTTATTCTAAAAAAAAACAATATATTTGCGCAATTCAAGAAAATCAAATTTAATTGACAAATAAATAAAATCATAAGTACAGATGCAAAACAAAGGAGCGATCAGAGTTTTTGCCATCCTACTAGCTTTAGTAAGTTTATATCAGTTGATATTTACTTATCAAACCAGAGAGGAAGAAAATAAGGCAAAAGAAATAGCAAATGGAGATCCGCAAGTTGAAATAAATTATTTGGATTCGGTTGCAAATGAGCCGGTTTATAATTTCTTCGGAAGAAAATATACTTACAAAGAGTGTAAGGAGAAGGAAATCAACTTTGGTCTTGACCTTAAAGGAGGTATGAACCTTATTCTTGAGGTAAAAGTTGCTGATATTTTAAAAGCCTTATCTAATTACAATACAGATAATACCTTTAATGAAGCATTACAAATTGCTGAGCAAAAAGAATTATCATCTTCAGACGATTTCATAACGTTATTCTATAAAGCTTTTCAAGAGATTGATTCAGAAGCTCGTTTAGCAGCAATATTCAATACTGTAGAATTAAAAGGTAAAATTGATTATAACACTTCTAATGAAGAAGTACTTAGAGTAATTAGGGAAGAATCCCAAAGTGCTATTGATAATGCATTTAATATTTTACGTACTCGTATTGACCGTTTTGGAGTAACTCAGCCTAATATTCAAAAGCTTGAAAAGGCAGGGCGTGTATTAGTTGAACTTCCAGGGATTAAAGATCCTCAAAGGGTTCGTAAACTTTTACAGGGTACTGCTAGTCTTGAGTTCTGGGAAACTTATGAAATTACTGAGTTGGTTAGCAATTTAATTGCAGCTAACACAAAAGTAATTGAGATAGAAAAAGCAAAAGAAGCGTTGAAAAAAACAGAAGAAACTACAGAAGATGTAGCTGCTGTTGAAGTAACTGAAGAAAAAGATGGTGCAGAAGGTCTTTTGAGTGCTATTGAATCAGATAGTACAAAAGTGGATTCTTTAGCTCAAAAATCTCAAAAATCTTTATTTTCAGTATTACAACCTTCTCAACGTCAAAAAGGACCACTTGTTGGATATGCACTAGTTCAGGATACTTCTAAAGTAAATGCATATTTACAAATGGATCAAGTTCGTGCATTATTTCCAAAAAATGTAAGGTTTTTATGGGGAGTTAAGGCTCTTCCTCAAAGAGAATTGGAAGATGGGACAACAAGTAAGCAAGAAATATATGAGCTAGTTGCTATAAAAGTAACAACTCACGATGGAAGAGCTCCTCTTGAAGGAGATGTTATTACAAATGCGAGCAAGTCGGTAACTTCTCAGGGAGGCTACGAAGTTAGTATGAGAATGAATGCTGAAGGTTCTAATGTTTGGGCTAGATTAACAAAAGCAAATATTGGAAAAAGTATTGCAGTAGTTCTTGATGGATATGTATATAGTTATCCAACTGTTCAAAATGAAATTACAGGAGGTAGTAGTTCTATTACTGGAGACTTTGATGTAACTGAGGCAGAGGATTTAGCTAATATACTTAAGTCTGGTAAATTACCAGCTCCAGCTAGAATTGTAGAAGATACCGTTGTTGGTCCTTCATTAGGTCAGGAAGCTGTAAGTTCTGGTTTGTCTTCATTCCTTTGGGCATTCCTTGTTGTACTTGCATACATGATTTTCTATTATGGGTTTAAAGCAGGTGCTGTATCCGATATTGCTCTATTAGCAAATATGTTCTTTATACTTGGTGTACTTGCCTCGTTTGGAGCTGTATTGACGCTACCTGGTATTGCAGGTATAGTTTTAACTATTGGTATGTCAGTTGATGCAAACGTACTTATCTACGAGCGTATTCGTGAAGAAATGGCTGCAGGTAAAGGTGTTAAATTAGCGGTGACTGATGGTTATAAAAATGCATTTTCAGCAATTATTGACTCTAACGTTACAACATTCTTAACTGGTTTAATTTTATTCTTATTCGGTACAGGTCCAATTAAAGGTTTTGCTACAACATTAATGATTGGTATTGCCACATCATTCTTCTCAGCAATTTTTATTACTAGATTAATCTTTGAAAGAATATTAAATAAGAATTCAGATATTAAATTTGGAACATCTCTTACTTTAGGTTTTATGAAAAACTCTAAGGTTAAGTTTCTTGAAAAGAAAAAAATGTTCTTTATTATCTCAGGTCTTATAATTGCGGTTGGAATAGGGTCACTTGCAACACAAGGATTGAAATTAGGAATTGACTTTTCTGGAGGTAGAACTTATGTGGTGCGTTTTCAGGAAGATGTTTCATCTACAGATGTTCAAAAATCTTTAGCTGATGAGTTTGAAGGTGCACATGTTGAAGTGAAAACATTTGGTGGAGACAATCAAATTAGAATCGCCACTAACTACATGGTAGATGAAGCTGGTGAGGATGTAGATAATCAAATTGAAGAAAAATTATTTAATGGGTTAAAATCTTATCTGGGTACGGATGTTGATTTTAATAAATTTGTTAGTGATTATAGAATGAGTTCACAAAAAGTTGGGCCTACAATTGCTACAGATATTAAAACAAAAGCATATTATTCAATTGCTTTCTCATTACTTGTTATCTTTCTATATATTTTAATACGTTTCCGTAACTGGGAGTATGGATTAGGAGCATTGGTAGCATTACTTCATGATGTGTTGGTCGTATTGGGTATATTCTCACTTTTATATAAAGTAGTACCTTTTAGTCTTGAAATCGATCAGGCATTTATTGCTGCAATATTAACAGTGATTGGATACTCAATAAATGATACCGTGGTTGTATTTGACCGTATCAGGGAATACCTAGGATTACATCCTAAAAGAGACAGAAACGGAGTTGTTGATTCAGCATTGAACTCAACAATTAGTCGTACGGTAAATACATCATTAACAACATTTGTAGTATTGCTTGTTATCTTCCTTTTTGGTGGTGAAACAATTCAAGGATTTGTATTTGCATTGTTAATTGGTGTTGTTGTAGGAACCTACTCATCATTATTTATTGCAACTCCAATTGCATTTTCTGTAATTGATACTAGAGCAAAGAAAAAAGCAAAAAAATAAGCTTTTAATTAATGATATTTTTGACACCCTTTAAACCTTTGAGTTTAAAGGGTGTTTTGTTTTTGTTATCTTTGAATCATTAAGAAATTAATATGCTATGTATTTTTTATTTTTAGGTATGGGAGGATGGGAAATAATATTAGTGTTTTTGGCTGTTTTGCTTTTGTTTGGAGCCGATAAAATTCCTGATTTTGCGCGTACTCTTGGTAAAGGTATTAATGAGTTTCGTAAAGCTACTGATGAAATAAAACGAGAGTTTAATGAATCAACTCAAGAGTTTAAGAAAGACTTAAATGAAAGTCAAAAGGATATTGAAGCTCATGTTAAAGAAGTCGGTAGGTCATTAAAGGATGTTGATACACTAGACCCTTATAAAGATTCTGTTGATGAAGGTAAAAATCATTTTACTGGCAAAGCAGAACATGGTTCCAATAAAACAAAAAATGGAAACAAGAAATAGAATCCAATTAAGAAAATGATACTTTATATATGGGATTTTTGATGTTGATAGCAGGTTTTGTCCTGCTTTTTTTTAGTGGAGATTGGTTAGTGAAATCTAGTGTTCAGTTAGCTAGATATCTTAAGGTTTCTACGTTAGTTGTAGGTATTACAGTTGTAGCATTTGGTACATCAGCTCCCGAACTAATAGTTAGTTTAAATGCGGTTTTTGATGGTGTGCCAGATATTTCTATTGGTAATGTAGTGGGATCTAATATTGCAAATGTAGCTTTAGTACTAGGTTTAGTTTCTGTAATCTTACCTATTAAAGTACGAAAAAAATCAGTTTTATTCGATTGGGCCATAATGATGGGAGCATCATTATTGTTTTATGTTTTTTCTTTAAATTATAAGTTGCAATTTATTGAGGGACTTATTTTCGTGAGTTTATTAATTGTTTATTTAGGTTTTTCAGTTATTAACTCAAGAAAACAGATGGAAAGGTCTGAAGCGGTTGTTGAAAAGCCTTCGATGAAATTAATAATGGCATTAGGTTTACTGATTTTATCTGCAGCAGGATTGTATTTTGGTTCTGAATTATTAGTAGAAGGTGCTATTAGTATTGCTAAAGGATTCAGTATTAGTGAAAGGGTAATTGGTATCTCAGTAGTAGCATTTGGAACAAGTGTTCCAGAGTTAGCTACATCAATTATGGCTGCTGTTAAAAAGGAAACTGACATTTCGATAGGAAATATTATAGGGTCAAATATATTTAACCTTCTTGGAATTTTAGGTATTACATCATCTCTTAAAACGATTAAAATTTCGCACGATTTAGTTTCGATTGATATTTGGTGGATGATAGGAATATCCACTTTATTACTATTAGCTATGTTACCGATAAAGAAAGGTCATATATCGCGTTTTAAAGGTGTAATATTTGTTTCGGTATATGTTTTATATATGGTTTTATTATTTACTAAATAAGTAATTGTAATGATATCTGCTCAAGGTATAGAAAAGCAATTTGGAGAACTTAAAGTTTTAAAAGGGGTTGATTTAACTATTAATCAAGGCGAAGTTGTGTCTATTGTTGGACCGAGTGGAGCTGGTAAAACAACTTTGTTACAGATATTAGGAACTTTGGATAGACCTAATTTTGGGAGTGTCTTTATTAATAATATTGAAATACAATCTCTTAAAGAAAAAGAATTAGCACATTTTAGAAATGATAACATTGGTTTTGTGTTTCAATTCCATCAGTTATTGCCAGAATTTAACGCCATTGAAAATATAATTTTACCATCTTTAATTGCTGGTAAAAATAAAACCAAGAGTGAGAATAAAGCACGTGATATTTTAAAGTTCCTCAATTTAAAAGATCGAGAACTTCATAAACCAGCTGAGTTGAGTGGTGGTGAAAAGCAAAGAATTGCCATAGCGAGAGCTTTAATTAATGACCCCGTTGTGGTTTTTGCCGATGAACCTACCGGTAGTTTAGATTCAAAAAACCAGGAAGAACTTCATAAGTTATTTTTCTCTTTAAGAGATGAATTTAATCAAACATTTGTAATTGTAACCCACGATTTGCATTTAGCACATTTAAGTGATAGAGAGATAAAAATGAAAGATGGTGTTATTTTATAAGTGATATAATAAATGGAATTAAGTGAGGTTAAAGAGTTTTTGGATGAGAAGGTGGTGCAATTTAATGCCCCTTCTTTTATTGAAACTGATCCAATATCTATCCCTAAAAAGTTTTCCCGTAAAGAAGATATAGAAATAGCTGGTTTCATTGCTGCAACTTTAGCCTGGGGGCAAAGAAAAGCAATCATAAATAGTGCTCATAGGATTTTGGATTGGATGGATTATGAACCGTATCAATTTATAATGGACGGTGAATGGCCTGAATTGGGTAGTGAATCAGTGTATCGTACTTTTAATGGAATTGATTTAATTTATTTTTTTGAATCATTAAGGAATATATATTCTAATTGTGGAGGGCTAGAAGAGGTATTTACAAATGGATATAAAACTAGTCAATCCATAAAAGGATGTTTAAAGTACTTTAGAGATGTTTTTATTTCAGCGAAAGAATGTGGAAGAACAGGAAAACATCTTGCAAATGTAGAAAAAGGCTCTTCTGCAAAAAGATTGAATATGTATTTGAGATGGATGGTTAGAAATGATAAAATGGGGGTGGATTTTGGAATTTGGAATAAAATAAAAATGAGTGACCTAATGCTTCCTTTAGATGTACATACTGGCAATGTCGGTAGAAAATTGGGTATTTTAAATAGAAAGCAGAATGACTGGAAATCTGTTGAAGAAGTTACTTCAGTATTGAGAAGATTTGATGATCAGGATCCTATTAAGTATGATTATGCGCTGTTTGGCCTGGGAGTGTTTGAGAAGTTTTAATTATGGCAAATTCTTATTTTAAGTTTAAGAAATTTACTGTTGAACAAGGTATTGCAGGTATGAAGGTTGGTACCGATGGGGTTCTTATTGGAGCCTGGGCAAGTTGTGAGGGTGTGCAGTCAATTCTTGATGTAGGTACTGGAACCGGTTTAATTGCTTTAATGTGTGCGCAAAAAAATAACGGAGCAACAATAGATGCTTTGGAGATAGAAGAAAAGGCATGTGAACAAGCAATCCAAAATATAAATAATTCAGCTTGGAATGATAGAATAAATGTTGTTGAAGGAAGTTTTCAAGAGTATTCTGAGTCGATGCAAAAGAAATATGATCTTATTATTAGTAATCCGCCTTTTTTTCAAAATTCTTTAAAAAATGAATGTCATCAAAAGAGTTTAGCACGACATACTGCTTCATTGAGTTTTGAAGAATTAATTTATGGAGTAGTTAGAATATTGAGAAAAGAAGGTTGTTTTAGTGTCATTCTTCCATATGATGTTAAGGATGAGTTTGTTCATATAGCTAAAAGCCATTTGTTGCATCTGAATCGAGTGTTAGGTGTAAAACCGACTCCGACAAAACCGGAAAAGCGGATTTTAATGGAATTTGGTTTTTTTAAAAAAGAATTAGATGAAGATGTTATGATAATTGAAGAGTTTGGTCGTCATGGGTATTCTCAATACTATAAAGAACTTACCAAAGAATTCTATCTGAAATTTTAAGATAGATTATATGGGTAAAATAATTCATTATATATCATAAAAATAAATGAAGAGGTCTTTCTTAAAGTCATATTATCAACATTATCAACCTCATTATATTCCAAATATAAAATTGGCTCTTCCTGTTGTTTTTTCGCAGGCCGGACAAATGATTGTTGGTTTAGCAGATACAATAATGGTTGGGCAGGTAGGTGCTTCAGAATTGGCTGCAGTTTCTTTTGCTAATGGGATATTTATTTTGGGATTGGGTTTGTCTATTGGTTTAGCTTATGGGCTTACTCCACTTGTAGGTAAAGCCTTCGGTGGTGGAGATAGAGTTAATTGTGGCGATTGGCTAAAGCAAGGACTTTGGGCAAATATGATTTTTGCCTTAATTCTGATGTTATTAATGTTTGTAGTTGGTTACTTAATGCCACATATGGGTCAGGAAGAAGATGTTATCAAGTATTCAAAAAATTATTATAATATACTTCTGATTTCTATTTTGCCATTTAGTTTGTTTATGGTTTTTAAACAATTTGCCGAAGGTGTTTCGAATACAAGGATTGCTATGGTTATAACGCTGATTGCAAACTTGTTAAATATAGGCATGAACTATCTTCTGATATTTGGAAAATTTGGATTCCCCAAATTAGGGATTGATGGAGCCGGATATGCAACATTGATATCAAGAATTCTTATGGCTCTTATATTCGGGTGGTCCTTCCTTCGTTTATCATTCTTTGATCAATATAGAAAGACTTTTTTTTCATCCAAGACTCATATTGTAAAAGTATTTGAAGTGATTAAAGTTGGTTTTCCTATAGGGAGTCAAATGATAATTGAAGTTTTTACATTTAGTATGGGAACTATTATGATGGGGTGGATAAGTCAAAATGCATTAGCTGCTCATCAAATAGTATTATCTCTGGCAAGTTTAACTTATATGATGTCTTTAGGTTTATCTTCGGCTGCAACAATTAAAGTAAGTCATTATTTAGGGGCAAAAGATTATGTAAATCTTAAGTATTCTGCATTTGCCGTTATTCATAAAGTTATCATTTTTATGGTATTTAATGGAGTGATGTTTGTGGTATTAAGAAATATAATTCCAAAATTGTTTGTTGATAATGAAGAGGTTGTTTTTATTGCTGCTCATTTGATGATTATAGCAGGGGTATTTCAGATTTTTGATGGTTTACAAGTAACCTGGTTAGGAATTTTAAGAGGCCTTCAGGATGTAAAAGCACCTTCTGTGATTGCGTTTATTTCTTGGATTTTAATAGCGTTACCAATTAGTTATGTTTGTGCTTTCGTTTTTAATATGAATGCAGTGGGTATTTGGACAGGTTATCTGGCGGGTCTTTTTTTAGGGAGCGTATTGTTGCAATATAGATTTAAAAAGTTGTATTCTAGATATAAATAAACAGATTATCATAAAAAACGATATGTTTTATCTAGTGTCAGGATAGATTTTTTGGTAATATAAAAAATAGAGAATATGAAAGTTGATGTAATTTTATCAGCCCGTGAAATATTTCCAGACAAAGTTGAAGGTAAGGTTGTTGTTGTAATAGATATTTTACGAGCTACATCTGTTATGGTGACTGCATTTGCAAATGGAGCAAAAACTGTTGTGCCTGTCATGACTCCCGAAGAGGCTTTTGCTGTAAAAAAAGAACTTGGTTCTGAAAAAGTTATTCTGGGAGGAGAGAGAGAGGCCTTACCTATAGATGGATTTGATTATGGAAATTCACCATTGTCCTATGCTCAAGAAGTGATTAAAGATAAGAGTTTAGTGATTACTACAACTAATGGAACCAGGGCTATTTTAAATTCTCAGAAAGCTAAAAAATTATATGTAGGAGCTTTTATTAATGATAAAGCAATTGTAGATGTTCTTAAGGATGAAAAGGATATCGTGCTTGTCGCCTCAGGTTCGTATGATGAATTTACAATTGAGGACTCATTATGTGCAGGGAAAATAGCGTATGATTTGCAAGAAGCGTATGGTGCTCAATTATCAGATGTTTCTATTGCTATGTCAAGTTTATATTTTCAGAATAAAGAAGATATACATAAGCTGGCAGCAAAAGGTGCTCATTATAAGCGGTTAAAGAATATGGGTTTTGAAAAAGATTTAGATTACTGTTTTAGATCTGCGTTATATGATGTGGTTCCGCAATATGTTAATGGAATTATTTCTCTCAAATAGTCAACTGGGATTATGTATTTGTAATTCAGTTAGCAGCTTTTGTCTGAGGTTTTTAAAAATCGGTTTGTAATAATGTAAATTGTTACTCCCCCTATTTCTAATGCAGAAGAAATAATAAAGTGAATATTTCGTATTCTATTTTGAGTTGTGTAAAAAAATAGTAAAACAACTCCGGCAACAATCATTAAAAAACCAATATTTTTAAGAAAGCATCTCATCTTATGTACTTGTTTTATATTCTGTAATACAAAAGTTACAAAGCCTTAAGATTAAAATCAAGAATAGCTAAAATATTATTTTATAAATACTAAAAGCATTGTCCATTAGCTTTTATAAATGGTATTATTTCGGTTATATTTGCATCATTGTTAAAAAAATAAAGAGTATTCCATTGGCAAAAAAAGAAGCAAAAAAGGTGGTTCTAACACCTTTAATGAAACAATATTATGCAATAAAGGAAAAGCATCCAAATGCAATATTACTATTCCGGGTAGGTGATTTTTATGAAACATTTTCAGATGATGCAATAAAAACTTCTGAGATACTTGGGATAACATTAACAAAAAGAGCCAACGGTTCAGCTTCTTCCGTAGAATTAGCTGGTTTTCCACATCATGCTTTAGATACATATTTGCCAAAATTAGTTAGGGCAGGGCAAAGGGTGGCAGTTTGTGATCAGTTAGAAGATCCCAAAATGACAAAAACTATTGTGAAAAGAGGGGTGACAGAATTGGTAACCCCTGGAGTTGCAATAAGTGATAATGTATTAGAGCATAAAGAAAATAATTTTTTGGCTGCTGTTCATCTGGAAAAAAATATAGCAGGTGTTGCCTTCTTGGATATTTCAACGGGGGAGTTTCTTACAGCAGAAGGACGGTTTGAATATATTGATAAATTATTAAATGGATTTAAGCCTAAAGAAGTTCTCTTTGAAAAGAGTAAAAGGAATGCTTTTGTAGATTGTTTTGGTGATAAATTTTATACATATGGACTTGAGGATTGGGTTTTTACTGAAGATTCATCTATTGATCGATTACTGAAGCATTTTGAAACAAAATCATTAAAAGGTTATGGCGTACATAATTTAAAATGTGGAGTTATAGCTGCTGGTGCAATTATGCATTATCTGGATATAACTCAGCATCATAAATTGCAACATATAACTGGTTTATCAAGGATTGAAGAAGATAAGTACGTTTGGTTAGATAAATTTACAATTCGAAATCTTGAACTATTTGGTTCTGTTAATGATGGGGGCAGTTCTTTAGTTGGAGTTATTGATAAGACGATTTCTCCAATGGGAAGCAGGATGCTCAAAAGGTGGGTTGCTCTTCCTTTAAAAGAAGTAAAATTAATAGAAGATCGTTTATCTGCGGTTGAATATTTTTTTAAAGATCCTGAAATTAAAGAACAGATGGAGGAATTTCTTACTCCTGTCGGTGATTTAGAAAGGTTGGTTTCAAAAGTTGCGGTTGGTAGAGTTACTCCGCGAGAGATGGTGCAAATTAAACATGCACTTAGAGCTGTTGAGTTCATTAAAAACGGATGTCAAGGAGCTGATAATAATACTTTAAAAAGTATTGGTGAACAATTAAATCCATGTATATTAATTAGAGATCGTATAGAAAATGAAATAGTTGCTGATCCTCCAGCTCAAATTAATAAAGGAAATGTTATTAGTGAAAGAGTAAATGAGGAGTTGGATGAATTGAGGAGAATTTCATTTTCAGGTAAAGATTATTTAAATAATTTAGTTCAAAGAGAAATTGAACGTACAGGTATACCATCTTTAAAAATAAGTTTTAATAATGTTTTTGGTTATTATATAGAAGTAAGGAATACTCATAAGGATAAGGTGCCTCCTGAATGGATTAGAAAACAGACACTTGTAAATGCAGAACGTTATATTACAGAGGAGCTAAAAGAATATGAAGCTAAAATATTAGGTGCTGAGGAGAAGATTTTATCATTAGAAACTCAGATGTTTAGTGATTTAGTGATGAGCCTTTCGGAGTATTTGGCTGCAATTCAGTTAGATGCTAGTTTATTGGCTAAGCTTGACTGTTTGTTGTCTTTTTCAAAAGTGGCTGCTCAAAATAAATTTGTACGGCCAGTCATCAATAACGATGATGTTATTGATATTAAAGAAGGAAGGCATCCTGTTATTGAAAAACAACTTCCTGTAGGGGAGGAATATATTCCTAATAATGTGTTTTTGGACAATGAAAAACAGCAGGTAATTATTATCACAGGACCTAATATGGCAGGTAAATCTGCATTATTACGTCAAACAGCATTAATTGTTTTGTTAGCTCAAGTTGGTTGTTTTGTTCCTGCTAGTTCTGCTAAAATTGGTCTTGTTGATAAAATATTTACAAGAGTAGGTGCATCTGATAATATTTCAGCTGGAGAATCTACCTTTATGGTTGAGATGAATGAAGCTGCCAGTATATTAAATAATATATCTCCAAAGAGTTTAATACTGTTCGATGAATTAGGGAGAGGAACAAGTACTTATGATGGTATATCTATAGCTTGGAGTATCGTTGAGTATATACATGAAAATAAAAGAGCAAAAGCAAAAACATTGTTTGCTACACATTATCACGAATTAAATGAAATGGAACGTTCATTTGATCGTTGTAAAAATTATAATGTTTCTGTAAAAGAAATTAATAATAAAGTCATTTTCTTACGAAAGTTAGTTAGAGGAGGTAGTGAACATAGCTTTGGTATACATGTGGCAAGAATGGCAGGGATGCCTAAAAGTGTTGTTAACAGGGCTAATGAAATACTTGAAGAGCTTGAGGGGGCAAATAGAAAAGGTAGTTTGGCAAAGCCAGTAAATGATATTGGTCAGCATCGTGAAGGATACCAAATGAGTTTCTTTCAATTAGATGATCCGGTTCTAAAACAAATTAGAGATGAGATTGCCAATACAGATATAAATAACTTAACACCTGTAGAAGCACTCAATAAATTGAATGAAATAAAAAAGTTTGCAGGGATTAATTAATTTTTTCTTTCTGAAATTCAGAAGGATGGATGTAGGGTTAAAAAAAACTTTCTCAAAATTGAAAAAAAAATTTGTCGGTAAATAAAAATGCTCTATATTTGCATCCGCAATCACGAAATAAAGGATTCTTGTAAAGATAAGTGCCACGGGGGTTGTAGAAGTTTTGAAAGGCGAAAATAGCTCAGTTGGTAGAGCACGACCTTGCCAAGGTCGGGGTCGCGGGTTCGAGTCCCGTTTTTCGCTCCAAGGATGCTCGAGTGGTGGAATTGGTAGACACGCAAGACTTAAAATCTTGTGTCCATTAGGACGTGCGGGTTCAAGTCCCGCCTCGAGTACCAGGTAAAAGGTTTCTTCTTATTTTAAGAAGAAACCTTTTTTTGTTTTATTCGTTTTCTATTAATACTCTTCGGGTGTTTCTAAATTGAACAGCTTTTCTAAAGAAAGATTCATTTTCTCCAAACTCCATAATTTTTGAAACATTATTACCGCAGAAAGTGCATTTCCCAACAACTTTAATGTCATTGAATCTATCCAGATAAACTTTGTAGTTAGTAATGCCAAACTTACAATTATCATTGCATGTGCTGCAAAAAATACCATTTTCGAGTAGGTATTTATATGCATTCTTCTCATGTTGGCTTAATAAGTGATTTAATTGAGATTGGTTAATTTCAATATCGCTCAGGCTGATCATGGGGTATAATTTTGAAGATTAATTAATTTATTGTAGACTTTCATATTTGTTAAGTTATTTATTTATTGTATATTTTCAAAATACTTATGTTTTATAAAATGAAAATTATTTCTCATGCCCCCCTTTTTCTTCAGTATGAAATGTTATAAAATGTAATAAAATTTTAATAAAGTGTGATGTATTGGGATATTAGATTAAATTAATTATAAATAATGGTGATGTTACCCTTGTTTTTATGGGGTTCGTCAATAAAAAATTATCTTTGACATCTATTTACTTATAAATTAATACTACTTATTATATTTATGGCTGCAAATTGTATTAAGGGCGGATCAGAATGTTACGGATTGAAAGAAATGACGCTTTTGTTCGAAATAAGTCAAAGGTTGATTGCTTCAACAGAATTAAAAAATGATTTATCGCCCATATTGAAAATGTTGGTTGATCACTTGAGTGCAGAAAGGAGTTTTTTAACCATTTATAACCGTAATAACTCAAATATTTATATTGAGGCGGCTTATGGGATGAGTCCTAAGCAGCAGTCTTTAGGTAAATACCAGTTAGGGGAAGGTGTTATTGGTAAGGTTATAGAACTTGGGCAGCCTATTGTTATTCAGGAAATTTCAAAATCAAACTTATTTTTAAATAAAACTCGTTCAGAAGTTCGTATAGGAGGGAGGGAATTGACATTTATTTGTATACCCATTGTTGTAGAAAATAAAATGGCTGGAGCACTAAGTGTTGTTCGGGAGTTTAACCCTCATATTACATATGAAGAAGATATTCATTTTTTATCTATAATAGGATCTCTTATTGCAAAAACGGTTAAGGTACGTCAGGAAAAGGTTGAGGAGTTGGAGGAATTAAAACAGAAGAATATTCAATTACAAACTGAGGTGGCTGGGAATAATTTTGCAACTAATATTATTGGTAATAGTGGTAAAATGCGGGATGTATTTTCTTTAGTAGAAATGGTTGCAGCGACAAATAGTACCGTTTTAATAAGAGGGGAATCCGGAATTGGTAAAGAGTTAATAGCAGATGCTATTCATACGAGTAGTGCTCGGAAAAATAAAAATCTAATTAAAGTAAATTGTTCTGCATTGCCTGATTCATTGATTGAGAGTGAATTATTTGGACATGAGAAAGGAGCTTTTACCGGAGCAGATCAGATGCGAAAAGGTAGGTTTGAGATGGCTAATGGAGGTACGATATTTCTGGATGAGATTGGTGATTTGCCTATGTCAACTCAAGTTAAATTGTTAAGAGTTATTCAGGAGCGTGAGTTTGAAAGGTTAGGAGGAACAGAAACGATAGCTGTTGATGTTCGTATTGTGTGTGCAACAAATTGTAATTTGGAACAGCTTATTGAGGATGGTGAATTTAGAGAGGATTTATTTTATCGAATTAACGTATTCCCAATTTTTGTACCAGCTCTTCGTGAACGTAGGAATGATATACCTTTGTTGGTCGATCATTTTATCCAAAAATTTAATAAAAAGAATAAGGCTAATATAAAAAGGATAACAACGTCAGCTATTGATATGTTGATGATTTATAGATGGCCAGGTAATGTTAGGGAGCTTGAAAATGTGATTGAAAGAGCATGTATCTTGTCAAGGGATAATGTGGTACACAGTTATCATTTACCACCAACTTTACAAACTGCAGACTCTACAGCAACAGGATCTCATGAAGGAATGACAGGAGTGCTTGATAGGCTTGAAAAACAACTTATAATTGATGGATTAATGACAACAAAGGGGAATATCACTAAAGCTGCAGAGTTGTTAAAGATTACAGAGAGGATGTTGGGGACGCGTATTAAGAAGTATAAAATTGATGCCTGGAGGTATAAAATATAGGTATGATTAATTTTTCTATTGATTTCTATTTACAAATTGTTTAAAGTAGACTTGTTTTCTTTTATTAAAAGATGTTCTTATGATTGGGATAGTTAACTTTGGTTTTCTATGAGGTTGTAGGTATCGTTAGAAAGTGTATTCTTTAATTAAAGTATGTTTATTTATTAGTTGAGAATAAACCAATTCTTTAAATTGTTGTTTTTATACAGTGATATAATTTATTGTTGTTATAAAAATGAACAGAAAAAATATTAAATGAAAAAGAAAAAGACGATTGCGCTAGTAGCCCATGATAATAGAAAGCAAGATTTGGTGGATTGGGTGAAATATAATTGGAAAGAATTAATATCGCATGATTTAGTTTGTACTGGAACTACAGGTTCTTTGGTAAAAAAGGTTTTAAATGATAAGTGTAGTGAGGATAATGCGGTTCCACCTACGATAAAAAGGCTTAAGTCAGGACCGCTGGGTGGTGATCAGCAATTGGGCGCTCTTATTGCAGAACAAGCTGTTGGGATTTTGATCTTCTTTTGGGATCCAATGGAACCTCAACCACATGATGTAGATGTAAAAGCATTATTAAGAATTTGCGCTTTGTATAATGTAGTTACAGCAACTAATAGGGCAACGGCGGATTTTGTTGTTACTAGTGAATTGTTTCACCAGGATTACAAACCAATTCTAAAGGATTATTCTTCTTACGTAAATCGAATGACAGAAAAATAAAAAAAAACTTTTCAGTATAAACCATTGACAAGATGCCTATTAAAGATTATCTTTAAAATCTGTCAAAAAAAATAATGTCATAATACTTTGAGATTAAAAATAAAGTTCATTTCTTTGCACCCGCTTTGAACGAGAGGCGCGAATAAAAGATGACATTTTGAATGACTTTATAAAGGAGATAGTTCTTGATACAGAGCAGGTTTTAGGAGGTAAAGAAAGGAGATAAAAAAATAGAAAATATTTTTCAATTTTTATTTGGAATTAAGAAATTAAATCAGTTATCTTTGCAGCCGCTTTTAAAGAAAGGCCAGAAGCTCAAATGATGGAACAAGAGGAAGGGTTTAAATTACTGAAAGGTAATTAGATAGGAGTTAAATAAGTCTTGAAAAAATAAATAAAATTTTCTCAAAATTTATTTGGAGTTAAGGAAATAAAGTTGTTATCTTTGCAGCCGCTTTTAGAGCGACACTCAACGAAGGTTGAGCGTTAAAAACAAGATTGAAATAAACCGAATGCGGTTTACAAAATATAAGAAGTTGTTTTGTTTATACCTTGATGTTGAATAAAACAACCACGTTCTTTGAAAATATTGAAATGCACACTAAAAAAAAGGAAAATAGAGTGATTCTTTGAGTTAAAACTCTTGTAAAGAATAATAGGCTGTTAAATCAGTCATAATAATTTTTATACAACGAAGAGTTTGATCCTGGCTCAGGATGAACGCTAGCGACAGGCCTAACACATGCAAGTCGAGGGGTAACAGAGGTAGCTTGCTACTTGCTGACGACCGGCGCACGGGTGCGTAACGCGTATGAAACCTGCCTTTTACAAAGGGATAGCCCAGAGAAATTTGGATTAATACCTTATAGTCTTTTTTATTCGCATGAATAGAAAAGTAAAGTTTCGGCGGTAAAAGATGGTCATGCGTGACATTAGCTAGTTGGTAAGGTAACGGCTTACCAAGGCGACGATGTCTAGGGGTTCTGAGAGGAAGGTCCCCCACACTGGTACTGAGACACGGACCAGACTCCTACGGGAGGCAGCAGTGAGGAATATTGGTCAATGGACGCAAGTCTGAACCAGCCATGTCGCGTGTAGGAAGACTGCCCTATGGGTTGTAAACTACTTTTATACGGGAAGAAACGTAGCTACGTGTAGCTATTTGCCGGTACCGTATGAATAAGCATCGGCTAACTCCGTGCCAGCAGCCGCGGTAATACGGAGGATGCGAGCGTTATCCGGATTTATTGGGTTTAAAGGGTGCGTAGGCGGACTAATAAGTCAGTGGTGAAATCCTGCAGCTCAACTGTAGAACTGCCATTGATACTGTTAGTCTTGAATTTAGTTGAGGTAGGCGGAATGTGTTGTGTAGCGGTGAAATGCATAGATATAACACAGAACACCGATTGCGAAGGCAGCTTACTAAGCTATAATTGACGCTGATGCACGAAAGCGTGGGTAGCGAACAGGATTAGATACCCTGGTAGTCCACGCCGTAAACGATGATTACTCGTTGTTGGCGATACATAGTCAGCGACTGAGCGAAAGCATTAAGTAATCCACCTGGGGAGTACGTTGGCAACAATGAAACTCAAAGGAATTGACGGGGGCCCGCACAAGCGGAGGAACATGTGGTTTAATTCGATGATACGCGAGGAACCTTACCTGGACTTAAATGTAGGCTGCATAGAGTAGAGATATTCTTTTCTTCGGACTGCTTACAAGGTGCTGCATGGTTGTCGTCAGCTCGTGCCGTGAGGTGTCGGGTTAAGTCCCATAACGAGCGCAACCCCTGTTGTTAGTTACCAGCACGTGAAGGTGGGGACTCTAACAAGACTGCCGGTGTAAACCGAGAGGAAGGTGGGGATGACGTCAAATCAGCACGGCCCTTACGTCCAGGGCTACACACGTGTTACAATGGTCGGTACAAAGGGCAGCTACACAGCGATGTGATGCTAATCTCAAAAACCGGTCTCAGTTCGGATCAGAGTCTGCAACTCGACTCCGTGAAGCTGGATTCGCTAGTAATCGCGTATCAGCAATGACGCGGTGAATACGTTCCCGGGCCTTGTACACACCGCCCGTCAAACCATGGAAGTCGGGGGTACCTGAAGTCTGTTACCGTAAGGAGCGGCCTAGGGTAAAACTGATAACTAGGGTTAAGTCGTAACAAGGTAGCCGTACCGGAAGGTGTGGCTGGAACACCTCCTTTCTGGAGAGAGTTTAAAACGCGTTTAAATTAATTTAAACACAAAGAACACCATTTCCTTTTTTTAGCATTTCAAAATTACACTATTAGTAAGTAAATAACTTATGCACTAATAGCTATCCCGAAAAAGTGGGAAAAACGTACATTGACATATTGGCAATAACAATCAAAATCATAGGTTGGCTTTAATGCGAGAGCATAAAGCTAAACCAACAAGAAAGTAAGCAAGGGCGTACGGTGGATGCCTAGGCTTTCAGAGGCGAAGAAAGACGTGATAAGCTGCGATAAGCTGCGGGGAGAAGCAAATATTTATTGATCCGCAGATTTCTGAATGGGGCAACCCGGCTAGTTGAAGACTAGTCACCCTTCGGGGGGCAAACCCAGGGAACTGAAACATCTAAGTACCTGGAGGAGAAGAAAACAAAAGTGATTCCCTAAGTAGCGGCGAGCGAACGGGGATTAGCCCAAACCAATAATGTTTAGGCATTGTTGGGGTTGTAGGACTGCGACGTAGATTTAAAATTGAAGTGGAGCGTTTTGGAA
Organism: uncultured Saccharicrinis sp.; assembly: GCA_963665705.1. GTDB lineage: Bacteria > Bacteroidota > Bacteroidia > Bacteroidales > Marinilabiliaceae > Saccharicrinis. The sequence continues at coordinate 4,198,290 of OY762448.1, read as the reverse complement.
AGAACGGCCAAAGAGTGTGACAGCCACGTACACGTAAGGTTTTAAATTTTAGCAGTATCCTGAGTAGTGCGGGACACGAGAAATCCTGTATGAATCTGCCAGGCCCATCTGGTAAGGCTAAATACTCCTGAAAGACCGATAGTGAACCAGTACCGTGAGGGAAAGGTGAAAAGTACCCCGAACAGGGGAGTGAAATAGTACCTGAACCCGTACGCCTACAAGCGGTCGGAGCCATTATATGGTGACGGCGTGCCTTTTGCATAATGAGCCTACGAGTTAGTCGTAGTTAGCAAGGTTAAGTTATTAAGTAACGGAGCCGAAGCGAAAGCGAGTCTGAATAGGGCGTTAAAGTTAGCTGCGCTAGACGCGAAACCAGGTGATCTACCCATGGTCAGGTTGAAGTTCCGGTAACACGGAATGGAGGACCGAACCAGTTAACGTTGAAAAGTTTTTGGATGAACTGTGGGTAGGGGTGAAAGGCCAATCAAACCTGGAAATAGCTCGTACTCCCCGAAATGCATTTAGGTGCAGCCTTATTTTAATCTTATAGAGGTAGAGCTACTGATTGGACGAGAGGGCTTCACCGCCTATCAACTCCTGATAAACTCCGAATGCTATAAGATGATGAATAGGAGTGAGGGCATGGGTGCTAAGGTCCGTGTCCGAGAGGGAAAGAACCCAGACCATCAGCTAAGGTCCCCAAATGTATACTAAGTTGAACAAACGCGGTTTGATTGCATAGACAGCTAGGATGTTGGCTTGGAAGCAGCCATTCATTTAAAGAGTGCGTAACAGCTCACTAGTCGAGCGATCGAGCATGGATAATAATCGGGCATAAGTATACTACCGAAGCTATGGATTGTAATTTATTACAGTGGTAGGGGAGCATTCTAATGGCTTTGAAGCAGAATGGCGATGTTCTGTGGAGCAGTTAGAAAAGCAAATGTAGGCATAAGTAACGATAATGAGGGCGAGAAACCCTCACGCCGAAAGACTCAGGTTTCCTGATCAACGCTAATCGGATCAGGGTTAGTCGGGACCTAACGCGAACCCGAAAGGGGTAGTGGATGGCGAGCAGGTTAATATTCCTGCACCTGCAATACATTGAAAGTGACGTATTGGTGAGATTACTACGTACTGACGGAATAGTACGTTGAGCCTAGACTTCGGTCGAAGCGAAGTAAAGCAGCCGGTACCAAGAAAAGCGAGTATTGGAGCCCGTACTGTAAACGGACACACGTAGTTGGGTTGAGTATACTAAGGCGCTCGAGTGATTCATGGTTAAGGAACTCGGCAAATTGGCCCCGTAACTTCGGGATAAGGGGCGCCTACTTCGGTAGGCCGCAGAGAAATGGCGCATGCGACTGTTTATCAAAAACACATGGCTTTGCAAATTCGAAAGAAGACGTATAAGGCCTGACACCTGCCCGGTGCTGGAAGGTTAAGAGGAGAGCTTAGCTTTGGCGAAGGTTTGAATTGAAGCCCCAGTAAACGGCGGCCGTAACTATAACGGTCCTAAGGTAGCGAAATTCCTTGTCGGGTAAGTTCCGACCTGCACGAATGGTGTAACGATGTGCGCACTGTCTCAACCATGAGCTCGGTGAAATTGTAGTATCGGTGAAGATGCCGATTACCCGCAACGGGACGGAAAGACCCCGTGAACCTTTACTGCAACTTAACATTGGTTGTGGGTAAGTAATGTGTAGGATAGGACGGAGACATTGATGCTGCATCGCCAGGTGTAGTTTAGTCGCCCTTGAAATACGTCCCTTTGCTTATCTGTGGCCTAACGGATTTATCCGGACATTGTTTGGTGGGTAGTTTGACTGGGGTGGTCGCCTCCAAAAGAGTAACGGAGGCTTTCAAAGGTTTCCTCAGGACGATTGGTAACCGTCCGCAGAGTGTAATGGCACAAGGAAGCTTGACTGTGAGACCGACAAGTCGACCAGGTACGAAAGTAGGACATAGTGATCCGGTGGTTCCGCATGGAAGGGCCATCGCTCAAAGGATAAAAGGTACTCCGGGGATAACAGGCTGATCGCTCCCAAGAGCTCATATCGACGGAGCGGTTTGGCACCTCGATGTCGGCTCGTCACATCCTGGGGCTGGAGAAGGTCCCAAGGGTTGGGCTGTTCGCCCATTAAAGTGGCACGCGAGCTGGGTTCAGAACGTCGTGAGACAGTTCGGTCCCTATCTGTTGTGGGCGTAGGATATTTGAGAAGGCCTGACGTTAGTACGAGAGGACCGCGTTGGACAAACCTCTGGTGTACCAGTTGTTCCGCCAGGAGCATTGCTGGGTAGCTAAGTTTGGAAGGGATAAGTGCTGAAAGCATCTAAGCACGAAGCCTGCTTCAAGATGAGATATCCTTATCAGGGACGTTAGAGACTATGACGTTGATAGGCTGTAGGTGTAAAGGCAGTAATGTCAAAGCCGAGCAGTACTAATTACCCGAAACTTTTAGTTGGGCGTTAAAGCACGACATGTGATTTTGATTGAGCTAATGTGTTAATAAAGATATTTAAGTGGTTATTGCGATAGGGTTCCACCTCTTCCCATTCCGAACAGAGAAGTTAAGCCTATTAGCGCCGATGGTACTGCATATTGTGGGAGAGTAGGTCACCGCTGATTTTTAATAAAAGAGCAATCGAATTTATTTTCGATTGCTCTTTTTGCGTTTATACAAGTTGCAAAATAGCTCGACTACAATATCCCTTGCTGGTAATGCAAAAGGATTAGTGAGGGAATGCTGTAGGATATTCTCACTATAGATTCACTGTTCATTCACTACTGATTCACTTTAGCCTCACTAATCAGTAATGCTATTGTGATTCATTCATGACTCTATAATAGGTGATCAATATAGTAAAGTGCTCTTTATAATACTGCTCTATATAAAGAGGATACCGAACATTATTTACTTTATTTAATTCGATTATTTATAGGTTAAATTATTTTCTATTATTCATTATTTTTATATTCATCTTATATTTTTTAATAGATTATAATATTTAACCATCTAGTAGAAAAATTTATAATGATGAGTAAAAAGAGTATATTATTTGTTTGTTTAGGTAATATTTGTCGATCACCAAGTGCTGAAGCTGTAATGAAAGCTAAATTAATAGAACATGGCCTTCAAAATAAATATTTTGTAGATTCTGCTGGTATTACCGGATTTCATGTAGGAGAACCTGCTGATGCAAGAATGAAACAACATGCCCTCCGTAGGGATTATCATCTAACAAGTATAAGTAGACCAGTTAATCCTGTATCTGATTTTAGCGATTTTGATTTAATTATTGGGATGGATGATCAAAATATCAGAGATCTTAATAATTTAGCACAATCTCCTGAGGATAAGAAGAAGGTTAGTAGAATGACAGATTATAGTATGAAATTTGTCCATGATTCAGTTCCTGACCCATATTATGGTGGTGATTCCGGGTTTGAATTGGTGTTAGATTTACTGGAGGATGCTTGTGAAGGATTGATAAATATATTAGAAAATGATTGATGTAGTATCTATTATCACTCATTATTTAAAGGAAGAGATAATTAATATACGTTCTGTCGGAGGAGGTTGTATTGCTCAGTCTGGTATTATTACAACAGAAAGTGGTAGTAATTATTTTCTTAAGCAAGGGTATTCCAATGGTATGTTTTATTGTGAATCAAATGGCTTAAGAGAAATAGCCAAAGCTAAATGCATTCAAGTTCCAGAGGTTATTTTAGTAGGTGAAAGTTTTTTATTGCTTAGTGTTATTAGTCAAGGTGCTAAAATAAATAACACTATGGAGGATTTTGGAAGGAAGCTAGCCAATATGCACCAATTTACTTCAGATCGGTATGGTTTCTTTGAAGATAACTTCATTGGCTCTTCCAAACAAATAAATACCTATTCAACATCATGGTCTGACTTTTATTTTATTAATAGATTGTTGTTTCAGTATAAATTAGTCGAACAAAATGGAAAAGTTACAGAGGAGTTAAAAGATCTATTTTTAAAGTTAGAAAATAGAATAAAAGAAATATTAGAAGGAAGTGAGGATATAGCATCTTTATTGCATGGTGATTTGTGGGGAGGAAATTATATGATTGATACTTCTGGTGATGTAGTATTAATTGATCCTGCTGTTTATTATGGTAATAGGGAAGCTGATTTAGTAATGACAAAATTGTTTGGAGGATTTACTACTGATTTCTATGATTCTTATAGTAAAGAGTATCCTTTAACTCCGGGATATAAATATCGTGAGAATATTTATTTGTTATATCACGTGATGAATCATTATAATTTATTTGGGAATAGTTATTATGGACAAATGATCGATTTAATGAAGTTTTATGTATAACTAAAAAAGGAGTTTGATAATTCAAACTCCTTCTGATATATTTTAAATGAAACCTCTGGTTTCTGCAATAATTACTATGAGTTCAACAATTTCATCATCTGTCATTTCTTTGCAATTAAAACAGGCATCATAAAACTCTACATCAGGAACATCTTTTTCAAAGTAATGCCTAAATTGAGATCTTCGTCGGTCCATGTCCTGAGCTTCTTTTTTTGCCTCTGAGATCGTTTTCCCATATGTGTTACTAATAATCTCTGCACGCCATTCTAATGGAGCCATTAGTTTAACATGAAATGATTTTTTAAAATTTTTGGTTATCGCTTCAGCTGCTCTACCAACAATTACAACATTGCCTTCACTTGCCGCTGTATGTATAAAGTTTGCAATTGTATTGTTAATTTTTACATCTCCAGGATAGTAAGTGTCAGAAAAGAATAAAGCCAGATTATCAAAGAACGTTCTGTTTTTATATTCTGAAAGATCTTTTATAAGTTGAGGTGATAATTTTAACTCTCGAGCTGATTCATCAATGATTTCTTTACTCAACCATTTCCATTCTTTGTTGCTTTCTTGTCTTTTTAATTTCTCAGTAAGTACTTCAGATAGATATTTAGCAATTCGTTTTCCAGGGCATCCATATTCTCTGGATATGGTTATAACTGGACCTTCGGATTGCGCGGCTATAGGATCATCAATTTTTCCTACCCGTTCTCTCATATATTTTAAGAATACATTTTCCATAAAAGTTGATTTAGGTTATTTTTTTAAAATATAGTAAGAAAATATTATATGATCAAGGAAAATGTAAGAAGTATGGGCAAAAAAAAAGGATAGACCTTTGTCTATCCTTAACCCTTAAAATCAGTCTTGTTAAATCTAAATCTATGAAAAAAAATCTACATCACAAATGTAATTCAATTATCGTCTAAAATTATTCAATTAAAGTTAAAGCTTGTTAAGATGGTACATACCTTTTAAATAATACTTAGGATGCATTTGTAAAGGCAAATAAATTAACCTTTTGTGAAAAATGACTTATTGTTTTACATCTAAATTTACTACTTTTGGGGCATATTACATCGGTATATTTAATGGCTAAGAAATCGAAAAAGAAAAGCGCTGCAGCTTTAAACAGAGTTTCTCGTAAAAGTTCTCTAAAAAGAAATCATCGAACGGCATTTTTGCTTAATGATAAAGAAAAAGAGGCAATTGATTCTTATTGTAAAAAGAATAAGATTAAAAATAAATCAAAATTTATGAGAGAAACTCTTTTAAGAACTGTTATGGAGCATTTCTTAGAAGATTATCCAACCCTTTTTGATAAAAAGGATATGGATAAAATCAGAATTTAATTAAAGATTTAATGTTTTAATCCATTCTTGTAGTCTATAGTCTGTTAAATCAGGTTCATTGTCTTCATCTAAAGCTAATCCAACAAAATGATCATCAATAACTGCTATTGACTCTGAGAAATCATACGAATCAGAAGGCCATTTACCAATAAAAGAGCAACCCTTATTTTTAATTAATTCATAGAGTTTTCCCATGCCATTGCAAAATGTATCTGGATAAGTGTACTGGTCTCCCAAACCAAAAAGAGCTACTTTTTTATTTTTTATATCAGATTCTAATAAAGTACTAACAAACGTTTCAAAATCATCCTGTAAACTTCCAACACCCCATGTTGATGTGCCTAAAATTAAAACATCATATTTTTCTATATCTGATTGATCAGAATTTTCAACAGCTATTAATTCTGCATGAGGAATTAAATCGTGAAGTTTTTCTGCTACAAAACGTGTGTTTCCAACGGATGATCCGTAAAAGATTCCAATTTTATTCATTTTAATGGTAAATGATTGATGAGTATTAGAAACATATAAATTAATATATGGTTCAAATTAACTATGCTTATTTTTTACGTATAACAAATATACCATCCCTAAATGGAAAGATTACCTTTTCAACTCTGGTATCTTCTTTTATCATCTGATTAAATTCTAAAATGCCTTGAGTATATCTATCGTTTGGATTTACAGGTTCTACAATTTTACCATCCCATAATATGTTGTCTGCCAGGATGTATCCTCCCGGATTTAAGATGTCAAATATCTTTTTGTAATAATTTGGATATTGTCTCTTATCTCCATCCATAAATATTAAATCATATTTTTTATTTAATGTAGGAATAACATCTAAAGCATCACCATGGAGAATCTTTATTTTATGGTTTAATCCTGCTTTTTCAAAAAAAGATTGAGTAAATGGAATAATTTCATCGTCAATCTCTATTGTATCAATAAAAGTATTATCAGATGTGCTTTGAGCCATACAAATACTTGAATATCCTGTATATGTACCTATTTCTAGAATGGCTTTGGGCTGTATCATTTTGCATAGCATTTTTAAAATTTGCCCTTGTAAATGGCCCGAAAGCATCCTTGGTCTTAATACGTGCAGGTGTGTTTTTCTGTTTAGCTCATGTAAAATTTCATCCTCAGGATCAATATGGGCCAATATGTAATTTTCTAATTCTAAAGATTTGCTATTCATAAATTCTATTACAAATAAATAAGTTGTGACAAATTATCAGGATTAAAGGTTTCGTTTGCGATCTCAAGTAAAGAAGATGAAGTAAGCTTGTCTATTTTGTCGTATATATCAATAAGTGAGTCTACTTTGTTGTAAAGAAGGTGGCTCTTACCAATGTTTAACATCAAACTTTCTTTGTTCTCAGAAGAAATAGCAATTTGACCTTTTAATTGTCTTTTTGCTTTATGTAATTGCATGCTTCCAAGTTCTTGGCTTCGCAGTTTGTTCAATTCGTTAAAAACGATCTTTATGCTCTTATCAACATTTTTACGATCTGTTCCAAAGTATATTGAAAATATACCAGTTCCGTACAGTGGTGAGTAGGAAGATTCAATGTTATATGCAATTCCTCTTTTTTCACGGAGGCACATGTTTAATCTGCTATTCATGCCAGGGCCTCCTAATATGTTATTTAAAAGATGTAAGCCAAGTCGTTTGGGGTGATTGTAATCATATGCAGTGCTACCCAAGATAATATGACTTTGATAAGTGTCTTTATCAGTTTTTATTATTGTGGGTTGTGAAGTAGGAATATCTTCTCTTTTTTTAGATCTGCAGTTTTGTGGAATATCTCCAAAATATTTTTCAGCAAGTTTTATGACTTTTTTAAAACTTTGACTTCCAACGGAACAAAATACGATTTGATCTGTATGATAGTTTTTATCAATGAAATGCAAAATATCTTTTTTAGTAAACTTTTTTAGTTTACTAGCTTCACCTAAAATATTTCTCCCGATAGGATGATTGGGATATAGTAATTCTTCAAAATCATCAAAGATTAATTCAGCAGGGGAATCTTTATAAGAATTAATTTCATCAATGATAACTTCCTTTTCTTTTTCAAGTTCTTTTTCAGGAAATATAGAATGGAATGAAATATCAGCAATTAATTCCATTGACCTTTCGTAATCATCTTTTAAAAAAGAGGCATAAATACAAGTTTCTTCTTTGGTTGTATATGCATTCAATTCACCACCTACATCTTCTAGTCTACTTAAAACATGGAATGCTTTTCTTTTTTTTGTGCCTTTAAATATAACGTGCTCAATAAAATGGGCCATTCCATGCTCTTCTTCTTCCTCGTCTCTGGATCCGGCATTGATAATAATACCGCAATACCCAACTTCTGATTTTTCAGATTTATGGATTATCCTGATTCCGTTCTTTAATGTATATGTATTAAATTCCATGAAAAAAATATTGGAGTGCAAAAGTACTAAAGAACAATGTATTTCAACGCTGTTGTTAAAAAAATAATGTAGTTTTTTTAAAAATGGTTTTGCAGAAAAAAATCTTTGTGTATATTTGCAGCGCCTTAAAGAAAAGGCATTGTTGTTAAAGGTAGCAACGATAGTTTTAGATTGAAAAAATGAGGTACCATAGCTCAGTAGGTAGAGCAATGGACTGAAAATCCATGTGTCCCTGGTTCGATCCCAGGTGGTACCACATTTCAAAATATATTGTATTTATACAACCTCATAATGGGTACCATAGCTCAGTAGGTAGAGCAATGGACTGAAAATCCATGTGTCCCTGGTTCGATCCCAGGTGGTACCACTAAAAGGCCAAAGGAATTATTCTTTTGGCCTTTTTTATTTGCTATATATTAGGAATTGAAAAAAAGAATGAAGATCCTTCGTTAATTTTTGATTCAACCCATATTTGTCCTTCTAAAATAGTAACTAATTTTTTACATATGGATAGGCCTAATCCAGTTCCATTTGAAGGATTGCTGCTATTGTTAGCTTGAGTAAATCGATCAAATATTTTAGGAATGTATTCTTGTTGAATTCCTATTCCACTATCTTTAATTTCAAAAAATACATCAGTTGATTTGTTTTGCACTTTAATTTCAATAGTCCCATTAATAGTAAATTTTATACTATTACTTATCAGATTTGTAAGTATTTGTTGAATTTTTGATCTATCGCTTTCTATTTCAAGAGAGGTGTAGTTGTGTGTATTTATGATAATTTTATTACCAGCCTGTTCTGCCATAGGAGCAAAAAAGCTTTTGACGTTTTTGAGTAGCATAATAAGGTCAAACTTTGATTTTGTTATTTCAATTTGACCAGTTTCAATTTTCGATATCTCTAAAATGTCATTTATAATATCCAATAACTGTTGTCCGCTTGATAAAATTAGATTTAGATAATCTTCTTTTTGGGATGGGGTTAGGGTTTGGTTTTTTAATAATTCAGAAAAACCAATAATGCCATTCATTGGAGTTCTGATTTCATGACTCATATTTGCAAGAAAAGAAGATTTTAATCTTTCGCTTTCTGTGGCTTTTTCTATCGCTACTTGAAGTTCTTGATTATGTTTTTTTAATTCGTCTTCAGCATTCTTTCTGTCTCTTAAGTCTCTGATTATAGCCAGATAGTGTTGTTTGTCTGGTTTTTTTGAGTTCATTTCAATAGGTATTGACTCACCGTTTTTCCCTAATAAATTTCTTTCTAATATTACTGATTGGCCAATGTCAACTAAGTCAAAACGAAATGGTTTGGCTTTTATAGATTCAGATGTAAAAAGGGCTGAAATGTGTTTAAATAATATTTCTTCTCTAATATAACCACTGATTTTTAAAAAACTTTGGTTTACATCAATAATTTCACCTTTTTTGTTTCCTATTAAAATTCCATCACCAGCATTTTCAAAAATGGCTTTGTATTTTGCTTCGCTAATTTTTAATTGTTGAACTGTATTTTTGTATTCTGTTATGTTTCTAACAGATAGTATTTTAACGTGTTTTTGGTTGTAAAAGTGGCTTTTACTAATGATTTCGGCATAAAAAGAAGTTCCATCTTTTCGAACTATTTCAACTTCGTATGGATCTCCAGTTGTGTCTTCTAGTTTTTGAATTGCGAAATCGCGATATTGAGGTTTAGTAATATTTGGAGCATAAAAGCCAATTAGTTCCTCGTGTGAATATCCAAGCATTTTGCATCCGTTTTTGTTAACTTCAATGCAATAACCGTCTTCAATAATAAACACACCTTCAAAAGTAGTTTCTGAAATTGCTATATATTTTTGTTGGAGTAGTCTAAATTCCTCTTTCAGTTTATTGTGTTCAATATTTAATTTATCAAAAGGTATGCTCATGTTTAAAATATTCTAAAAATAGAAAACTAATTACGAACAAATATGTTTAAATATAAATGAAAAAGAAATAGAGAACTATTTCTTTTTTTTGTTGTAGTTGGTTATTGGTGGTTTTAAAGAACGTAATAAGTTAATTAAATTTAAGTAAATATCTTAATACTTTGTTTTTAGCTTATAATTAGATATTTTTGCGGCTCGATTCAAACTACTTTATAAGACATAGAATATAAATAAAAATAATATAATAGCCATGGATAAGAAAACAATTCTTGTTATTTTGGATGGATGGGGATTTGGAAACAAATCAAAATCAGATGTAATTTCAACAGTAGATACTCCTTATTGGGATAGTTTAATTTCTAAATATCCTAATTCTAAATTAAATGCTTCAGGAGAATATGTAGGTTTGCCAGATGGTCAAATGGGTAACTCTGAAGTTGGTCACTTAAATATAGGTGCTGGTAGAGTTGTTTATCAGGATTTAGTTAAAATTAATCGTGCCTGTGCAGATGGTTCAATAGCTAAAAATCCAGAATTGGAAAAAGCATATAAATATGCTAAAGAAAATAACAAGAAAGTTCACTTGTTAGGTTTAATGTCTAAAGGAGGTGTTCATAGTTCTCAGGAACATATTCATACCTTAATCAGCGTAGCGAAAGATTATGGTTTGAGTGATGTGTTTGTACATGCCTTTATGGATGGTCGTGATACTGATCCTAAGAGTGGAAAGGGATTTATGGGTGAGTTATTAGCTCATATGGATAAAACTGTTGGTAAAGTAGCTACCGTAACAGGTCGTTACTATGCGATGGATAGGGATAAGAGATGGGAGCGTGTTAAAGTTGCTTATGATGCTATGGTGGCTGGTGTTGGAGAGGAATCAACAACTGATATTTTAGCTGGCATTCAGGCTTCGTATGATGCTGATGTAACCGATGAGTTTATTAAACCTATTGTGCAGGTTGATGCAGAAGGAAATCCTGTAGGGAAAATTGAAGAAGGAGATGTAATTTTATTTTTTAACTTCCGTAATGATAGAGCAAAGGAGTTAACAATTGTTTTAACTCAGCAAGATATGCCAGAAGAAGGAATGAAAACAATTCCTTTACATTATTGTACAATGACTCCTTATGATGCTACGTTTAAAGGGATGCATATTTTATTCGATAAGGATAATGTACAAAATACAATTGGTGAGGTTGTTGCTGATGCAGGTTTAAAACAACTACGAATTGCTGAAACAGAAAAATATGCTCACGTAACATTCTTTTTCTCTGGTGGTCGTGAAGCTGTTTTTGAAGGTGAAGATCGTATTTTAGTAAACTCACCAAAAGTAGCTACTTATGATTTACAGCCTGAAATGAGTGCTTATGAAGTTAAAGATAAAGTAGTAGCTGAATTAAATAATAAAAAATACGATTTCATCGCTTTAAACTTTGCCAACGGAGATATGGTTGGTCACACTGGAGTTTATGAAGCAATTGAAAAAGCTGTAAAAGCAGTAGATGATTGCGTAGAAAGTGTTATTGAAGCTGCTAAAGCTAATGGATATGAGGCAATTATTATTGCAGATCATGGAAATGCTGACAATGCAGTAAATGCAGATGGTTCTCCAAACACTGCACATTCTTTAAATCCAGTACCATTTGTATGGGTAACTGAGCGTCAGGGTGAAGTTAAAGATGGTGTACTTGCTGATGTAGCACCTTCTATCTTAAAATTAATGGGAGTTGCTCAACCTGAAGATATGACAGGAGAGTGTCTTATTGATATTAAATAATTATTATAATATATTTATATAGCAAAGCAGTGATTCGGTAGAGTTGCTGCTTTGTTTATTTTGTACTGAAATTTATTTGCGGAATGATTCAAATTGATGATAAAATTATCAGCCTGGAACTTTTTCAGGAGAAATTTATCTGTAATATAGCTAAATGTAAAGGTATTTGTTGTGTTGAGGGTGATTCAGGAGCTCCTGTAACAGAGGGAGAAGCAAATGAATTGGAAGAAATATATCCGAAAATAAAACACCTATTATCTGACGATTCAGTAAAAGTAATTGAAGAAGAGGGAACTTCTGTTATTGATTTTGAAGATGAATTAGTTACTCCTATTGTAAATGGAAAAGAGTGTGTGTACACTTATTTTGATGCAAAGGGGGCGGTGCATTGTGCTATAGAAATGGCTTGGAAACAAGGATTGGTAGAATTTAGGAAACCTATATCCTGTCATTTGTATCCTATACGAACAAAAAAGTTAACGCAAGGTGAAGCTTTGAATTATGATGTTTGGCCTATTTGTGTTGATGCATGTATATTAGGGGAAGAAAAAGGAGTTCCAGTGTATCAATTTCTAAAAGAGCCAATTATTAGAAAATATGGGGAAGCCTTTTTTAATGAAATGGTTGAGTCAGAAAAAATACTTAAAGAAAGAGGAATGTTATAATTGATTGATTAAATAGTTAATTATAATATATTCAATATATTAATGGGAAAAGGTTGTTTTTTGAGAAATCAAATAACAACCTTTTTTGTTTTTGAGAAATCAGATACCTAAAGATTTCTAATGTTGAACATAACTAAAATAGATAAGGTTGTGATAAATTTCATGTATGTTATGATAAACCTTTTGTATATTGGTTCGTTTTTATTTAAAGATTAAAATTATGGAAGGATTAAAAATATATATAAGTGAAAATAAAGAGCGTTTTTTAAAAGAACTCTTTGATTTATTAAGAATACCCTCTGTTAGTAGTGTTGAAGCTCATAAACCGGATATGTATAGAGCTGCAGAACAATGGAAGAAAATATTAATAAGCGCAGGAGCGGATACTGTTGATATTTTTGAAACTGAAGGTAACCCTATTGTATTTGGCGAAAAAATAATTGATAAACAATTGCCAACCGTGTTGGTATACGCGCATATGGATGTTATGCCAGTCGATCCTATTGAACTTTGGAATTCAGATCCGTTTGAGCCTTTTATTAAAGATGCAAAAATTGTTGGTAGGGGAGCAGATGATGATAAAGGTCAGAGTTTTATGCATGCAAAAGCATTCGAATTTATGGTAAAAACAAATCAATTACCATGTAATGTAAAGTTTCTGATCGAAGGTGAAGAAGAAGTGGGGTCTGTTAATTTGCCAAAATTCTGTAAGGAGCATAAAGAGATGCTAAAGAGTGATGTGATTATTGTTTCAGATACATCAATGATTGCTCCTGGGATTCCTTCTATAACTACAGGCTTAAGAGGTTTAGCCTATTGGGAAGTTGAAGTTACTGGTCCGAATAAAGACCTACATTCAGGATTGTTTGGAGGCGCAGTTGCCAATCCAATAAATATATTGTGTAATATGATTGCACAAATGACTGATGATAGGGGAAGAATTACAGTTCCCGGATTTTATGATGATGTTATTGAGGTTTCGGTAGAAGAGCGTAAAAAGATGGCTCAGGCACCATTTGATGAAGAGCATTATAAAAGAGCATTAGATTTAAAAGAGTTAGCTGGAGAAGAAGAATATACAACTAGTGAAAGAACCGGAATAAGACCTTCGTTTGATGTATGTGGAATATGGGGAGGGTATACAGGAGAAGGAGCTAAGACTGTTTTACCTTCAAAAGCTTATGCTAAGATTTCTTGTCGTTTAGTTCCAAATCAAGACCATAGAAAAATTGCAGAATTGTTTAAAGAACATTTTGAATCAATAGCACCAAATAGTGTTAAAGTCAATGTAAAGTCGTTGCATGGTGGACATGGTTATGTTTGTCCGATTGATTTACCAGCTTATGAAGCAGCTGAAAAGGCTTATGAAAAAATATTTAACAGAAAACCGGTTCCCGTCCGCAGTGGCGGGTCAATACCTATAATAAGTATTTTTGAAGATATTTTAGGTGTTAAATCTATTTTAATGGGATTTGGTTTAGAATCTGATGCAATTCATTCTCCTAATGAAAATTTTCCATTGGAACAGTTTTATACAGGAATTGAAGCTATACCTTATTTCTATAAATATTATACTGAATCTATCAATAAATAAAATTTTGTTACATAAATAAGCTTACAGATACAAAAGCAGGTTTAATTTAAAAAAACCTGCTTTTTCTTTATATAAAGTATCGATTTTATAGTCTTTTACTATAAGGACCTGTTATTATATTAATGCCTATTGTCTTAATTGTGAGAGATTTTTTTGAGAATAGAAGTAAATGGTAATAAAATACAATACATATCTTTTAGATTATTATTAAATGATAGGTTTTACTTTTAATATTTGTTTGAATTTATGCTAAAAATGTTCAAAAAGAGATGTTTTTTCAAAAAAAAGTAAGTTTTTTAATTAAAAAATAGTGAATGAGATATAAAAATGGGGGTTTTGTTTCTGTTGGTTTAAATTTTATGAAAAAAATCATGAAAACGAAAGGTTTTAAATTAGAATTATTTATTTTTGCTTCGCTAACTCGAAGAAAAAATTAAAATTTTTTATTAATTATGGCAACATTAAGATTTCAAGCATTAAATGAGTTGCTTTCAAGAGCACCTAAAGATGTATGTTTACCTTCAAATAAGGTAACTGATTATTATGGCGAATTAGTATTTAATACTGATGCGATGAGACAGTATCTTTCTAAAGATGCTTTTGCTGCAGTAAAAGCTGCAAATGCTAAGGGAGGAACTATCGATCGTAAACAAGCTGATGGTATAGCTTCAGGAATGAAAGCTTGGGCTATTGAAAAAGGAGCTACTCACTACACTCACTGGTTTCAACCATTAACTGACGGAACAGCTGAAAAGCATGATGGTTTTATTGACTATGGTGATGACGGAAGTATTATTGAAAATTTCTCTGGTAAGTTGTTAGCTCAGCAAGAGCCTGATGCATCATCTTTCCCATCAGGAGGTATTCGTCAAACTTTTGAAGCTCGTGGTTATACAGCTTGGGATACTTCTTCTCCAGCATTTATTGTAGGAACAACTCTTTGTATTCCTACTGTATTTATTTCTTATACAGGAGAAGCTCTAGATTATAAAACTCCATTATTGAAAGCACTTGCTGCTGTTGATGAAGCTGCAACTGCTGTATGTCAATATTTTGATAAAAATGTATCAAAAGTACATACCAACATGGGTTGGGAGCAAGAATATTTCTTAGTTGATGAAGCTCTATACCAAGCTCGTCCAGATTTAGCTTTAACTGGTCGTACATTAATGGGACATTCTTCTTCTAAAGATCAACAATTAGATGATCACTACTTTGGTTCTATTCCAGAGCGTGTTTCTAAATTTATGATTGAGTTAGAATTAGAAGCTCATAAATTAGGTATGCCTATCAAAACTCGTCATAACGAGGTTGCTCCTTCTCAATTTGAGGTTGCTCCTATTTATGAAGAGGCTAACTTAGGTAATGATCACAATCAAATCATCATGGATTTGATGAAGCGTGTAGCTCGTCATCATAATTTCCGTGTATTATTTCATGAAAAACCATTTGCTGGAATCAACGGTTCTGGTAAACACAATAACTGGTCATTAGGAACAGATACTGGTGTTGTATTATATGCTCCAGGAAAAAATCCTAAAGGTAACTTACAGTTCTTAACTTTTGTAGTTAACACATTAATGGCTGTATACCAAAATCAGGATTTATTACGTGCATCTATTCTTACAACTTCTAACAGCCACCGTTTAGGTGCTAATGAAGCTCCTCCTGCAATTATTTCTGCATTCTTAGGAACTGAAGTTTCTGCAATGTTAGACAAAATTGTAGCTGAAGTACCAGATCACAAAATGACTCCAGATGAGAAGACTGCTCTTAAATTAGGAATTGGTCGTATTCCAGAAATTATCTTAGATAATACTGACCGTAACCGTACTTCTCCATTTGCATTTACAGGAAACCGTTTTGAATTCCGTGCTGTAGGTTCTTCTGCTAATGCTGCTGCTTCTACAACTGCATTAAGTGCTGCTGTAGCTGTTCAATTAAGAGAATTTAAAGTTGAAGTAGATGCTTTAATTGAAAAAGGAGTTAAGAAAGATGAAGCTATCTTCCAAGTTCTTAAAAAATTAATTCTTGAGTGTGAGCCTATTAAATTTAACGGAGATGGATACTCTGATGAATGGAAAGAAGAAGCTGCAAAAAGAGGATTAACAAATATCACAAGTGTACCAGAATCATTATTAAAGTATCTTGAGCCTGCTGCTAAGAAAACTTTAGTTGACGGTGGTATCATGAGTGAAAAAGAACTTGAAGCTCGTGTTGAAGTTGAGTTAGAGAAATTCGTTTACAAAGTTCAAATTGAATCAAGAGTTCTTGCTGATATGGCAATCAATCATATTGTTCCAACTGCTGTTGCGTATCAAACAAGATTGATTCAAAACGTTCAAGGATTAAAAGATTTATTCAGTGAAGCTGAGTTTAAGGAATTAGCTGGCGCTCGTTTAGAATTAATCAAAGAAATCTCTGGCCATACTTCTTATATTAAGGCTAAGAGAAAAGAAATGATTGAGGCACGTAAAGAGTGTAATAAATTAGAAGAGGGAGCTGAAAAGGCATTTGCTTATGATGCAAAAGTTCGTCCTTTCTTAGATGATATTCGTTATCATATCGATAAATTAGAATTAATTGTTGATGATGAGTTATGGCCATTGCCAAAATATCGCGAATTAATTTTCAATTGCTAGTCTATAAATTACTAGATATATTAAAGGGTTGACCTATGGGTCAACCCTTTTTTTATAATAGACTTTTCTTAATTGTTATATGTGTAAGGTTTTATATATTTGAATAAAATCTACATATATATTGTGATGAAGTTATTAAGTGGACTGTGTTTTCTTATATTTTTTATTCCCCAGTGTGTTTTTGCTACCAATGAAATTGATTCATTGTTAAATGAGTTAGAACAAACAATGAATAAAAGAGAACAGTATGACAACATTAAGAAAACTAGGATTTCAAACATAAAAGAACTAATAAATAAATCTGGAGTTGGAATAGAACAAAAGTTTTACCTGCAAAATCAACTTATAGAGGAATTCTCTACCTATACTTTTGATTCAACTTTATACTATATCACTATTAATTTAAAACTAGCAAGGGTTGCAAAAATTCCTGCACTCATTAATGAATCCAACTTGAAATTAGCTCGATTATTGGCTTCATCAGGGCGGTATTTAGAAGCTATAGATGTTCTTCATGATGTAAACAGGAAACTATTAAGTGATCAGTTACTTATTGATTATTATACTGATTTTTTACGTGTTTATTCAGATTTAAGTATATATACACCGTCAACAGATAATTATAATAAATATTCAAATTTTTCTGAAATTTTTGCAGATTCATTGATTGCTATTTTAGATACTTGTTCTGATGCTTATTTATCTTTACTTGAAAAAAAATATCGCGATAGCAGGCAGTTAGAAAAGTGTGAAGAGGTAAGTATTAGGCGTTTAACTAACGTGAAACCTGGTTTTCCATCCTATTCTTTAATTGCATTTGAGAGATCTTTAGTTTATGGACTTCAGGGAAAAACTGAATTAGAAAAAAAGTATTTAATACTTTCTGCAATTTCTGATATAAAGGCCTCCATAAAAGATAATGCTTCTTTAACTAAGTTAGCCCTAATCCTTCATAAAGAAAAAGATATAGACAGGGCACATCACTATATTAATTTTTCATTCGAAGATGCATCATTCTACAATTCTAAATTACGGTTTATTGAGATATCTAATATATTACCTGTAATAACCGAAGCCTATCAGTTAAGAAGTGAAAAACAACAAGGGAAACTTAAGGTGTATTTAGTTATAATTAGTTTCCTAAGTATAGTATTAGCATTAGCCTTTATTTATATTGTTCGTCAAATGAAAAAACTGGCCTTTGCTAGAAATGACCTTCAACAGGTTAATAAGCGCCTTAAAAATTTAAATGAAAGCCTATCTGAAGCCAATTATAGATTGAACGATTTAAATGCAGAATTATCAGAAACCAATCATGTAAAGGAACATTATATTGGAAATTTTTTGGCCATTTGTTCTGATTATATTGATAAGATGGATAGTTTTAGAAAACAGGTCAATAAGCAAATAATGGCCGGTAAGGTTGAAGAGTTATTTAAATCAACAAAATCCAGGAAATTAATAGAAGAAGAAACAAAGGCTTTTTACGAAAATTTTGATTCCGTTTTCTTACATATTTATCCAAATTTTGTAGATAAATTAAATATTCTGTTAGAAGAGGGTGAACAAATTATTCTTAAAAAAGATGAAATGCTTAATACTGAGTTAAGAATATTTGCACTTATACGATTAGGGATTTCAGATAGTTCTACAATAGCTAGGTTGTTAAGATACTCTGTAAATACAATTTATAATTATAGAGTAAAGATAAAAAATAAGGCTATTTCTCGAGATGATTTTGAAGAAAAGGTAATGCATATTGGTGCTATTCTAAAATAGAATTAATACAAAAAATCCCATTATTTCATATCCTATTTACTTTAAAGTAATTATATATACCTACTTTTTTTTGATTTATTAACATTTTTAAAGTGGTGAAAATGAATGTTGTATATCTTTTTGTGACTTCTTCTTATCCACTTTCTTACTACATTCATTAGTATTTCCCTCCATTTCGAACTCTCTTTGTTATCAACAATAAAATCAATTGGTGTTATTGGATGATGAGAAATATCTGCAGTAATTTCTCAAATTTTTAAAACAAAAGAATCTATGAAAAAATCTATGTTATTCGTGATTAATTCAAGAATTTTTTTCTTGTATGATAACTTCTTTTTGTGAGAAGTTTAATGAGAAGCAACTATATGTTATTAATCTAATATGTAGGGATTGGAGAGTTATAAAACTCAATAGGGATTAGAAAAATGCACACTATTGATTGTTAATTATCAATGTATAAACAGATGCATTATTATAAATTATCAGATAAAATATATTCAAATGCGAATAGAAAACTCTATAAAAAGGGCAAAAAGAACATACGGCTTTTTAATAGTATGTCTATGCATGACACTATCTGTTTTTGCTCAACAACCAAGTGTTGAAGGGATAGTGATTGATGCTACGGGAGAAGGAATTCCTGGAGTTTCAGTAGTGTTAAAAGGAACATCTCAAGGTACTATTACTGATATAAATGGACACTACATGATAACCAAAGAATTTTCAGATAAGGCAATTTTAGTATTCAGCTTTATTGGTATGTTAACACAGGAAGTTCCCATTGAGAGTAGAAAAGAAGTTAATGTTACACTTAAGGAAAATGTTTTTGGATTAGATGAAGTTGTTATTGTTGGGTATGGAACACAAGAAAAAAAGGATATTACCGGTTCTGTTGCTCTTGTTGGAGCTGAAGAACTTGAATCAAGACCTAATACACAATTAGGATCTTTAATTCAAGGTAGAGCTGCCGGTGTAAGAGTAGCTTCTAGTTCAGGTAAACCTTCACAGTAAGCATATGGTCTCGCACGTATGTTAAAATTAATTGAGTTCAAGATGTAAAGCCATTTTTAGCAACAATGTAGAAAATCTAACAATTATTGGAATCTGTTGGAATAATCTCTATTTTTTTAGAATTTTTCCAATTGTGAGGTAAAAGATCTGCTAAATCTTTAGAGTAATCATTATTATAGTTTGGAATCTTTGTTAATACATCGATTAACCATTCTCGAACATCAACATCACAAGCATTACAGCATCCTATTAAAGAATATATAACAGCAGCGTTTTCGGCAGCTTCATGATTGCCGCAAAACAAATAATTTTTTCTACCTAAAGCCAGAGGCCTAATGGCATTTTCTGCCAAGTTGTTATCCAATTTATATCGTCCATCCAAATGATAGCGTGACAAGCGGTAAAAAAGGGAATACGTATATTTCAATGCTCTTCCCATTCGTCCATTTGGTAAAACTTTCGGATAATAATTGACAATCCATTTTTCAAATGCAACCATAATTGGATAAGCCAAACGAGTACGAAGTTCTGCTCGTTGCTGAAAATCTAATTCCTGATCATCAGCCATTGTTTCGATTTGATATAGTTTACCTATCTGAAGCAATGCATATTCAGCTCCAGCTTTATCTTCCTTGAGGCTTTCTTCAAATTTACGACGCGCATGAGCCCAGCATCCCAAGAGCAAAACACCTTTCTTTTGTTCGTAGATGGAGTAAGCTTCATATCCGTCTGTTTGGATAGCGCCTTTATAATCGTGTAAAAGTTCAACCACTACTTTTTGAGCTCTGGAACCTTTGTCGTAATGAAAATAAACCAGATTTTTCATTACTGATCGAACCATCCACAAATAAGCTTTTACCGTCTTGTGTTTTTCATCATTTACAACAGGAACGGTGCTCTCGTCAACCTGTATATAGTCACTATCCTTCACTATTTCTCCCAGTCGGTAATATAATGCCCGAAGCAAATCACAAACATCCTTAAACCATCCATTTACTGTTGATGCAGAAAGTATCAATCCCAACTGTTTGAACATGGCTATCTGGCGATGAAAAGGTATATGATAGAGATATTTATTCATGATTATCTCTGCCAGTAATGATGCATCTGCATTGCTACGTGGCAATGGTAATAAGGGAAGTGAAGCAATCCTGATTCTTGATTGTTCTTCAGTTATTTGTTCTTCTGATTTTACAGCATACTTTGGGCGTATTATTTTACGCACATAAAGTTCTCCCGGTTTATATTCTAGTACCTCAGTAACTTCTTCTCCTATACGTACCCAGTTTTCATTAAGACCTTCTGGTTCTATAAACTCTTCTTCTCTTCTAAGATCTTCAGGAAGTGGTAAACGAACAGGTTTCTTTTTTTCTTTTTGTGGTTTGCGACGTTCGTAAGCGATTATTTCTTTGTCAGCTTCTTTTGCCAGCTTTTCTTCCTCCGGCAATAAGTCCAATCCGTCCCAGTCTATTTTCCTTTGATCAGGATTCTCTGGTATATACCGTTCTCTGGAAGGATTCCACATTTTACGTTTATACCAGGCTAATTGATCTAATAGCTTATCAATTTTTTCTGATTGCTGCTTAATGATAGTATCTTTTTCTCTATTTTCTTTTTCAAGAGTATCTAATGTACCATTATCTGCATGACGAAAACGAGATACTTCTGCATAGAGTTCATCTCTTTGCTGAAGTAGTTCTTGTATGAAATCATCATTATCTGAAAATTGGCTCATTTATCCCCTGATCTATTAGACGCCTAAAGATAGTAAAATCAGGGGGTGTAGCCTAATTTGTGAATGGAAATCAGATTGATTTTTGACGTTTTTTCAATCTTCTTTTTATAGGTTTTACATTGTCTACAATCATCATTAATTCCTGCCAGGTTATTTGCTGTGACACGATATCTTCATTAAATCTAGGTAATGTAAAAGTGCCATTTTCAAGTCTCTTATGGTAAATAACCAATCCTCCATGCTCTAAATGGAGAACTTTCATTATACTCATATTTCGATTAACAAAAATAAAGGCCTCTCCATCTTGTACATTACGTTTCATAATAGAACTAACTACGCCACTTAGGGTATAGAAACTTTTACGCATATCAACTGGTGCCGGGTATAGGAAATACTGAAGCTTCCCATGTAAATTAAACATAGTCTGGTTTTATTAAAGATGAATAATTGCTTTGAGAACTGATAGATCTAATTCCCCAGTGAGCTTTAGCTTTGTTCCGTTTGGAAAAGTAAACTCAAATGTGTTATTATCAATTGTTTTTTCATCTCTTACAATCGGTACCTCTTTTGTATATTTCTTCTCTTTTATTACCAGAGGCACAAAACTCTGAACTTGTTCTTCTTGCAATGTCTTTTTCCATTTGTAGAAAGTTGAAACTGCAAATCCTTGGTTGGAACAAAAATCTCTAACGCTTAATTCTGATTGTTCTTGTTCTTCTATTAACTTCCTGTAACTCGATTCTTTCATGCTTATTTTTTGAATCAAAGCTAAGTAGGCATGCTTTTGTTAACAATATGTATCAGGCCGAATGGATACCCTTCACAAGGGCTTAGTATTAGGATTAGAGGAACAAATTCAATTACCGCTGATAGTGAGCCATTGTATGTAATTGATGGTATTCCTACAACAGATACAAGATCTATTAATCCTGCAGATGTTGAAACAATGACTGTTTTAAAAGATGCTTCTTCAGCTGCAATTTACGGAGCAAAAGGTGCTAATGGGGTTGTTTTAATTACAACAAAAAAAGGTACTTCCGAAAAACCAACATTAACATTGGATTCTTATTGGGGATTTTCTGAAGTTTGGAAAACTTTAGATGTTTTAAATGGCGAGCAATATCGCGATTTAATGACAGAAATGGGACAAACTACAGATTGGGATAAATATAATGCAAATACTGATTGGCAAAATAAAGTATTTCAAAGAGGAATATCTCAAAATTATCAAATTTCCATGTCTGGAAGAAATGAAAAAACATCTTACTATGTATCAGGTGGATGGGTTCAACAAGTTGGAGCTGTGAGAAGCTCAGAAATGGATAGAGCAAACTTTAAAGTGAATTTAGATCAGGAAGTTAATGAATGGTTGAAGATAGGAACTAGAATTGCCTATACAAAATATAAAGACGTAGATGTAAATGATAATAGTGCTGTTAATTCTGGAGGTGTAATAAACGGAGTGTTAAATACTCCTTCAGTAATTGATGTTTATAATTCAGATGGAACATTTACGAGTAATCCATTTCAAAACTGGACAAATCCTCTAGCTAGTACTGATGGTTCTGATAGAGAATATAATAGTGAGCGTTTCTTAGGAAATATGTATTTAAATATAAAGTTCTTAAAGGATTTTAATTTTAAATCAAATTTTGGTATTGATCAAAGTAATGGTATGTACGATTACTTTTTAGATCCTTATAGAACTAGTTATGGTATTGCAAAGCAAGGTATAGCCACCAATAATACAGATAAGTCAAGCTTTTGGATTGCAGAAAATACATTGTCATTTAATAAAAAGATGAGTAAACATTCTGTAGAAGTATTAGTTGGATCTGTTGTTCAAAAGTATAAATGGGAAAATAGCTATATCACTACAGAAAATTTTGCAAGTGATGGTATTACAACAACCAATGCTGGTTCTGTTATTGCTACAGCTAGTAATACTAAGTCTGAAAAATCTAATGAATCTTACTTAAGTAGAGTGAACTATGCATTTGCAGATAAATATTTAGTAACTGCTAATTTTCGAGCAGATGCATCAAGCGCTTTTGGTCCAGATAATAGATGGGGGTACTTTCCTTCTTTTTCATTGGGATGGCGTATGTCTCAAGAATCATTTTTAAGTGACATAGATTTTTTAAATGACTTAAAAATTCGTGCAGGATGGAGACTTGTTGGTAATGATCAAATTAGTAACTATGCTTATTATGGACTAGTTGGATCAAATGATTATCCAATTGGAGGAGTTGTGTTACCTGGAACTTATCCTTCTTCAATGGATAATAATACATTAAAGTGGGAAGAGTCAGAACAAACAAATATTGGTATAGATATAAGTACTTTTAATGGAAGAATCACTTTTACGGCAGATGCATACTTACGGAAAACAAGAGATCTGTTATTGGATGCTCCACTTCCAACAAGTACCGGATTTAGTTCAGCGTTACAAAATATTGGAAACCTTGAGAATAAGGGATTGGAATTTAGCTTAAATACAGTAAATGTTGATAAAGCAATTAATTGGAGCTCTACATTAAATATTTCTTTTAACAAAAATAAAGTAACCAATTTAGTAGTAGAAAGTTTAGCACTTGGAAATGTAGCAAGTAGAGGAGAAGCTATTTTATTAAAAGAAGGCCATTCATTAGGTACACTTTATGGATATGTATGGGGAGGTGTTGATCCTGTAACAGGAAATGGTTACTATGTAGATAAAGATGGAGAATCTACTTTTGAACCAGATTCTGATGATAGAACGGTAATTGGTAATGCAAATCCTGATTTCTTTTATGGAGTTAATAATACAATTACTTATAAAGGACTTGGATTCTCAGTTTTTTTAGAAGGAACTTATGGTAATGATATGTTGAATGCAACACGCATCGAATCTGAGGGGATGACAGATCCAAAGAATCAATTATTGTCAGTGACAAGAAGATGGCGAAATGCAGGAGATGTTACAGATATACCTAAAGCAAGCTGGGCAGATACTGATAATTCAAGAATATCAACTCGCTTTATAGAAGATGCTTCTTATCTACGGGTAAAAACAATTAGTTTAAGTTATCAATTTCCAAAGTCATTAATCGAAAAAGTAGGTATAGGTTCACTGAAAGTTTATGCAACAGCTGAAAATTTATTCACGCTTACTGACTATTCTGGATTTGATCCGGAAGTTAATGCTTATGGAAACTCAAGTTCTATGGGTGAAGATTCAAATACTATGCAAGGTATTGATTATGGAACCTATCCTCAAACTAGGAATATCATATTTGGAATAAACGTGGTTTTTTAAAGGTTAAAATTAAAAACAATGAATTTTAAAATATATATAGTAAGTTTTTTATTGCTACTGGCAATGATTTCATGTAATGATATTCTTGATTTAGAACCTATATCAGATGAAACTTCAGCTAGTGCGTATGACAAACTAAGTCAGATAGAAGCTGCTTTGACAGGAGCTTATGCAACTTTCCAATCCGATCATTACGTTTGGAATAATGTTATTTTTCAAGATGTAAGATCTGATAATCATTATGCAGGTGGAGATAATACAAGTATTTACGAGGTGGATTACTTAGATATTGATCCTACAAATTCAAAGTTATATCAAAGTTGGGGTAATCTCTATAATGGTGTTTTTAAAGCAAATTTGGTAATGGAAAAAGTTAAAGACGTTACTGATCCTTTATTAAGTGAAGAAAGACGAAATCAAATTATAGGAGAGGCGTTGTTTTTAAGAGCATATCATTACTATAATTTAGTTACACTTTTTGGAGGAGTGCCATTAATTCTTGAAGCGACTAACTCTACCGAGGCTTCGGCTGTTAACATAACTCGATCATCAGCAACAGAGGTGTTTGATCAGATAATTGCAGATTGTGAAGCTGCAACTAATACATATTTATTACCTGACGTTTATGGAAGTGATGCCAGTGTTAATAAAGCACGTGCAACCTCTGGTGCTGTGAATGCTCTAGCAGCAAAGGCTTGTGCTCAAAAATCTAATCCTGATTATGATAGAGTTTTAGAGTTTATAAAAAAGGTTGAGAATAGTGATGCGAATTATAAATTGATTGATTATGCTGAGTTATTTGATGGTGCGCACTATAATAATGCAGAATCAATTATTGAAGTTCAATATTTATCTGGAAGTGATGGAAACTGGGGGCCTCAATGTCTGTTACCTCCATCGATTAGTGGGGATACATGGCGTAAATTTATTACTCCTTCGCATGATTTAATTAATGCTTATGAAGCAGAGGGGGATGAGATACGTATGAATGCCGCTGTAATTTTTGAAGCTGTTGATTGGGTTGATGAATATTGGGGGAATGCAGTTGGTAGCTCCATACCATTTGCTTACAAATGGAAAAATGCAAGTGGTTGGTCTAGTTCTGATCGGCCATATTTATTACGCTATGGAGATATTGTACTCTTAAAAGCAGAAGCTTTGAATGAGACTGGTGAATTAAGTTCGGCTGTAGTAGAAGTTGATAGAATTAGAAATCGAGTGAATTTAGAAAGCTTAACAGCCGATCAAATGAGCTCAAAAGAGGTTCTGCGAAATACAATTCTCAAAGAACGTCGTTTAGAATTAGCCCAGGAGTCGCAACGTTGGGATGATTTGGTTAGATATGGAGTCGCTGTTGAAACAATGAATAATCTGGAAGAAATTGATTTGAGAACAAGTAATGCTACAGACTATCAAATGACTGAAGCAAAAAAGCTACTGCCTATACCTCAACAAGAGTTAGATAGAAATCCTAATCTGGAACAAAACCCTTTATAACGTAACGTATGAAGAAAAAAAATATAAGCTGGATATTGTCTGTTGTTTTAATGATAACAGTATGGGGGTGCGCAGAAGAAAGTAACCTCCAGCCAGAAGGAAAATGGGAGCTAAGTTCTCCTTCACTTATTCAAATGAATAATGTTGTATTAGATGAATCTACACCCAATGAGCAAATTACCTTTCAGTGGGAAGCGGCGTCATCAACAGCCAAGTATGGTGTTTATTATACCGTTGTTGTTGATTCAATTGATGCTACTGATGAGTCAAACTCAATTTTAGAGGTTAAAGCTCAAGATAGTGGCAAATCAACAAATGCTACATTATCCGTTGTTGATTTAAATGAAGCATTATATTTGGCCGGATTTAAGCCGGGAGTTGAAATACCTGTAAAATACACTGTTGTAGCAAAGTGTTTATCTAAAACTTCAACAGATGAGCAAGATATTACAATTGTAAGGTATGATGATGATAATTTGTATGTTTCCGGAGATGCTACTGAAGTTGGAGATAATGTTTCCGGAGCAATTAAAATGAAACGCCTTTATAATGGTTCAAATGAAAAACTAAATCAATATGAAATACATACAGCACTTACAGCTAATGAATCTTTTATGATTTATAATGGGAGAAGTACAAAAGCTATTTCATATGGATTATCAGAAGATGGATTACTAATAAAAGACGGAACTCCGTTATCGGTTGATGAAGAAGGTATTTATCGAATTAATATCGACTTTGATGCGATGACTGTTAGTTACTTTAAAATTGAACAATTAGGCATTATTGGTGATGCTTTAACAAATGGTTGGAATACTGATGAAATTTTAAGCTATCAAGGTTTAGGTGTATGGCAAAGTGATATCAGTTTTGTTAGTGCAGGAGGATATATTTTTAGGGCAAATGGTACATGGGAAGGTATTATCAAAAGTGTTTCCGGAACTGAAAATACCATAGCTTTAGAAAGTTTTGCAAATGATAATAGTATAAGTATCGAAAATTTTCAAATTGAGGAGGCTGGTTATTATTCGGTAACCCTAACTCTTAATGCAGATTCCTACTCAATAAATCTTGAAAAAGCACCTGATCAACGAATGTATTTAATGGTAAACAATACAGATACCTATGAATTAAGTATGGTAGGTGATGGACAATTTGCATCAACTACATATATAGCTTTACAAACTACAGATGACCTTATTGTTAATACAGAGGAAGATGGTAGTGGAACGAGTTATTCTATTAGTGAATTGATTGGAGAAGGAAGTGGAGATAAAGTTTCAGGTTCGGCAGGGTTAATGCAATCCTCATCTACTTTTTCTGTATCACTAGATCAAGCTTATGGTTTTATAATCGACATAAATGCCGGATCATTAGATTGGCATTATTATAATTTAAAACTATTTCATTGGGATAATGATGCAGATGGAGGTTGGGACGCAAAAGAAGAAATTGAGATGACGTATTCTCACCCATGCACCTATTCTGTTACAGCAGATCTTACTACTGATTTTGAAACTAAGTTTTTCTCTCCATGGGATATACAATATGGAGCAGGTTCTTCTGATGATGCAGCAGCACTTTCAGGAACAATGATCAATGATAGCGGAGCGTTAAATTTTAGTAATATTTCAAGCAGTGGAACTTATACTGTAACCATTGTTGTGGATGAAGACTTTGCTACAGCTACTTATAATTTTGAGATACAATAGAAATATTAAGGGCAGGTCAAACCTGCCCACTTTAAAAAACAATTATGTCAATTCATAAAAAAAGAATTTTTGTACCTGCACTCATAATGCTATTATTTAGTATGATAGGTGCTCAGTGTAAAAAGGATAATGGTACAACCCCTCCACCTCCTGAAGTGTCGGAAACTCTTGACGTTGAAATGTATTTATCGACATATGATGGAGTTGCAAAATTCTCAAAACAAGATGAGTTATTTTATGCAACATCAACCAATAGTTTTTCATCAATAAATGTAGATGTTGCTACAACTTATCAAGAGATGGATGGTTTTGGTTTTACTTTGACCGGAGGTAGTGCAATGCATCTTTACAATATGTCATCATCTAAAAGAACCGCAATTTTAAACGAACTATTTAGTGTTGAAAATAGCAGCATCGGAATTAGTTACTTAAGAATAAGTGTTGGTGCTTCGGATCTGGATGATGCACCCTTTTCGTATGATGATTTATCAATTGGTCAAACAGATGAAGATTTGGATCATTTTTCAATTGAACCAGATGAAGCTTACTTAATTCCTGTACTTAAAGAAATATTAGCTATTAATCCTGATATTAAAATATTAGGTTCTCCTTGGTCTGCTCCTACTTGGATGAAAACAAATGGTTCAACAATAGGAGGTGAGTTAAAAGAGGAATACTATGATGCATATGCAAATTATTTTGTAAAATATATAGAGGCAATGGCGGCAGAAGGAATTACTATTGATGCTATTACAGTTCAAAATGAACCACTTCACGATGGTAATAATCCTAGTATGTATATGCCAGCCAGTGATCAGTCTCAATTTATTAAAAATGCTTTAGGTCCTGCTTTTGAAACTGCTGATATTGATACAAAAATTATTATTTATGATCATAATGCAGATAATACCGATTATCCAATATCTATATTAAATGATGCTGATGCAAACAAATACATTGATGGTTCAGCTTTTCATTTATATGGAGGAGATATTGATAATTTGAGCCGGGTACATAATGCGCACCCTGATAAGAACTTATATTTTACAGAACAATGGATTGGTGCACCGGGAAGCTTTGGAGATGATATTGTTTGGCATGTTAATAATCTGATTATTGGCGGTTCTCGAAATTGGTGTAAAACAATTTTAGAATGGAACCTTGCTGCAGATTCAAATCTAGAACCTCATACTGATGGAGGATGTACTCAATGTTTAGGTGCGTTAACAATTAATGGCGATGATATTACCAGAAATCCGGCCTATTATATCATAGCCCATGCTTCAAAATTTGTCCGTCCAGGTTCTGTGCGTATCGAATCAAACGAACTTAGTGGCTTATCCAATGTTGCATATTATACTCCGGATGGTGAAACTGTTGTGATTGTTGTAAATACCAGTGGTAGTGAGATGCAATTTAATATTGATAGGGGGGATGACTTATTTACGACAAAATTAGCTGCTAATTCAGTAGCCACATATATCTGGAAGTGATAATGAATTATTAGGTTTTGAAATAAGTGAGATAAGATGATGTTTATGAATAAAATTTGGGGGGTATTAGGTTTGGTGTGTTTTGCATGTACACCAATGAAAAAAGATGTTGGAAAGAGTAACTTGATTGATTTTAGTACCAAAGATAAAATGGTAAATGTTTATACTACGTCAATAAATAGTGATAAACGACTTACTTTGGTAGAGGCTCTTGGCTTTACAGTGGCAGAGCAGCCTTTGGAACGAGAAATTAGTATTTTTGTAAATCCTCAGAAACGATTTCAAACTTTTATTGGAATAGGAGGAGCTATAACAGATGCTTCAGCTGAAATCTATAGTAAGCTACCTGCTAACAAGCAAGAGGAATTAATGAACGCTTATTATGGCGATAAAGGGATTGATTATACGTTGATGAGAACAACTATTCATAGTAGTGATTTTAGTTCAGAGAGTTATATATACATAGATGAAGGTGATAAGGAATTGAATTCGTTTTCAATTGAGCATGATAAAACATATCGATTGCCAATGATCAAGAAAGCTTTATCACAAGCCGACTCTGCTATCAAAGTATATGCTTCTCCGTGGAGTCCACCAGCTTTTATGAAAGGACGTAGTAATATGTTACAGGGTGGGAAGCTACAACCACAATTTTATCAGTCTTGGGCCACATATTATTCAAAGTTTATAAAAGCTTATGAGTCAGAAGGTGTTCCTGTTTGGGGAATAACGATACAAAACGAACCAATGGCTGTACAAACATGGGAATCGTGTATTTATACTGCCGAGGAGGAACGCGACTTCTTGAAAAATTATCTTGGACCAACTTTAAAAAATGAAGGGCTTGGGGACAAGAAAATTATAGTATGGGATCATAATAGAGACCTTGTTTCGCACAGAGCAAACACAATTCTTAACGATCCGGAAGCTGCAAAATACGTTTGGGGTATTGGTTTCCATTGGTACGAAACATGGCAAGGAGGAGATCCCATGTGGGATAATCTTAGAAGCGTAAAGGAATCTTTTCCAGATAAGCAACTATTATTTACAGAAGGATGTAATGAAAAATTTGATCCTGATGAGTACCAAAAATGGTCTAATGCCGAACGTTATGGGAAGTCAATGATCATGGATTTTAATTGTGGTACAGTTGGGTGGACTGACTGGAATATATTGCTGGATCATCATGGAGGTCCTAATCATGTAGGTAACTTTTGTTTTGCACCTATTCATGCAAACACAGAAACAGGTCAATTAATTTATACACCGTCATATTATTATATAGGGCATTTCTCAAAGTTTATCAGACCAGAAGCCCGACGTGTTAGTACAACATCTAGTTATAGTGATTTGTTATGTACCTCGTTTTTAAATAAAGATGGTAAAATGGTAACTGTTGTTATGAATGAATCTGAAGAAAATATTCACTATAAATTAATAGTAGATGACGCAGTTGCATCATGCAGTATTGCTGCTCATTCAATTCAAACTTTAGTTTATTAGTTTAGGCACAAGTATATATAAGCAACTTGCTGATTCTTTAATAACTCTATTGTTAGATAAGAATCAGCAGTTGTATAATGAAGTTAAACCTATAATTTCTGAATATGATAAGCTGCAAGTCTCACACATTCCTTACAACTTAATTTTTTGTTTTTCCTTAGATCCTTGCATTGAGTACTTCCACCTAATTGAATAAAGTCATGGTTTATATTCTCAATTGTAGGTTCTTCCTTTATTAATTGTTGAGCTGCATACAATGCTCCACAAACGCCATTCTTAGCTTTTCCTCTTCCTTTTTCCGATGCTAAAGATATAACCTGTTCGGTTACATTATATTCACTTTGAAAAGTTTTAAAGATGGCTTGAGCACAGTTGTATCCTTCTTTTCCGTGGTACAGTTGTTCTGCAAGTTTGATTTTCATAAATTATTAATTCTTAGCTCTTCTTATTTGTTTAAAGCTAATTTTTAGTGCTTTTTCAAAATGCCTGATTGATTTAATTTCTTTAGATGTAATTAAAGATAAAGAATATCCTTTTTTTCCAGCTCTGGCAGTACGACCACTTCTGTGAGTATAATATTCATCTTTATCAGGTAATTGGTAATGAACAACAAATGACAATCCTTCAATATCAATTCCTCTGGCAGCAAGATCTGTAGCAACTAAAATTTGCATATTGCCTTTTTTAAAGGCACGCATAATTTTATCTCGTTCTATCTGCTTTAAATCACCTTGAATGGCATCTGTTTTAATATTTTTGGCATTTAATTGTTTTGCTAATGTAGTTGCCGCAAGTTTTGTTTTACAAAATACGATGCCTCTGTTTCCTTTTTCAGAATTAAGAAGTTGAATTAAGATGTGTAATTTTTCAGCCTCTTCACAAATTAAAAATTGATGATCAATATTTTTATTGACAATGCTTTTCTTACTTACTTCAATTTTTATGGCCTTGTTTGATAAGTGGTTGTTGACAATCTTTCTGATACCATCTGGCATAGTTGCAGAAAATAGCCATTTGTTATCTATATTTTCCAGATACTTTAAAATTTGATCTAGTTCTTTTTTAAAACCCATGCTAAGCATTTCGTCCGCTTCATCAAGTATAATTGTAGAAACATGCTTTAGATCAACTGCTTTACGTTGAAGTAATTCAATTAGTCTGCCAGGAGTGGCAACAATAATATGAGTAGGTCTTCTAAGTGCACTTATTTGTCTTTCAATCTGAGCGCCACCAAAAATAGCTTCTGTAAAAATTTTGTCAGAGTATTTAGTGAATTTGAAGAGTTGCTTTGCAATTTGCTGTCCTAACTCACGAGTAGGGCATAAGATTAATCCTTGCACTACTTTATTTTTGGGATTTATTTTTTGTAATAAAGGTAAACCGTAGGCTGCAGTTTTGCCGGTTCCTGTCTGAGCTTGAGCTACCAGGTCAGTATTACGCTGTAATAAAGCTGGAATCACCTGTACTTGTATTTCAGTTGGTTCAACAATATTAATTTCATTTATTGCTTGACAGAACTTTTTGTCAACACCTAATTTCTCAAACTGCTTCGCCATATCTTTTTTATATTTTGTGCAAAAATACTTCTTTTAATGTTGTGTGCTAATTTTTACTAAGTTAATGATTAATAAAATGGCCATGAGTCATATCTAATGAATGAGTTTAGTGTTGTGATGAAGTATTATTTATCAAATTGGCACTGATTTTTATATAAAATAGAGTGTTTTATATGAGCTATATAAAAAAAGAAAGCCTGTCTGAGAATAGACAGGCATGCGGAAACATTCTAAAAAAAACTAACCTAAACCTCACACACATTTTGAATGTTCCTATTATTGGGGACCAGGAGAGCATTTTTATTAGATACAAATTACAACGCATTTAATAGCTTGTCAATGCTTTTTTGAAAACTTATTGATGTTTTATCATTTTTTAACATTTGACATCTAAATTCCTTTTGTACGTCATAAATCATAGTTATACACTGATGCTTATCATTTAGTATTATGAATTGATGCAATATCTTGTACTTGATTAAAATTAAGTTAGATTTCAAAAAAACAGTGTTAATATGCAACAATTGATTGAATGCGTTCCTAATTTTAGTGAAGGACGAGATATGAATATCATCAATCAAATTACATCAGAAATACGAAAAGTAGATGGTGTGAGTTTAATTGATGTGGATCCGGGAAAAGCAACTAACAGAACCGTTGTTACGTTGGTAGGAACTCCGGATGAGGTTATTGAAGCTGCATTTCAGGCTGTAAAGAAAGCAAAAGAATTAATAGATATGCGTGAGCATAAAGGTGCTCATCCCAGATTTGGAGCTACTGACGTTTGTCCATTAGTTCCTGTATCAAATATAACCATGGAAGAGGTGGTTGAGTATGCTCATAAGCTTGCTGAGAGAATAGGAAAAGAACTCAATATTCCTATTTACTGTTATGAATCTGCAGCCAAACTTTCTGAGAGAAAAAATTTAGCAGAATGTAGAAAAGGAGAGTATGAGGCGCTTCCGGAAAGAGTGGTTTCAAAAGAATGGAAACCAGATTATGGACCTAATATTTGGAGTGAAGAAGTTCAAAAGAGTGGTGTGACAGCTGTTGGGGCACGAAATTTTTTGATTGCCTACAATGTTAATTTGAATACAACCAGTACTCGAAGAGCAAATACTGTGGCTTTTGATATTCGTGAAAGAGGGAGAGTTAAAAGAGAAGGGGATCAATTAACAGGAAAGATTATAAAAGATGAAAATGGCAATCCTGTAAATGAACCGGGATTATTGAAGTCAGTAAAAGGAATAGGATGGTATATTGAAGAATATGGAATCGCTCAGCTGTCACTTAATTTAACAGATATTTCAGTTACAAGTATGCATAAAGCATTTGATGTGGCATGCGAAAGAGCGACACATCATGGATTACGTGTAACAGGTTCTGAG
Source organism: uncultured Saccharicrinis sp. (assembly GCA_963665705.1). Classification (GTDB taxonomy): domain Bacteria; phylum Bacteroidota; class Bacteroidia; order Bacteroidales; family Marinilabiliaceae; genus Saccharicrinis. Next base: position 4,164,590 of record OY762448.1, on the reverse strand, counting down.
CTTGTTGGGGTAGTTCCTTTGAATGCGATGTTAGATGCAGGTAAATATTTTCTTAAAAAGCAAAACAGATCAACAGGAATTGCAGATAAAGAAATCATTAAAATAGCTGTTAAATCGCTTGGTTTAGATGAATTATATCCCTTTGAACCTGATAAAAAAATTATTGAATATATCTTAGATAAAGAATCATCAAAGGGAAATAAAAAATTAATTGATCTGTCAGTTACAGATTTTGTTTATGAAACAGCGAGTGAATCCCCAGCTCCTGGTGGAGGGTCAGTTTCTGCTTATCTAGGTGCAATAGGTGCAGCCTTAGGAACTATGGTTGCCAATTTATCATCGCACAAAAGAGGTTGGGATCATAGAACAGAAGAGTTTTCAGATTGGGCAGAAAAGGGTAAATACTTTCATGATGAATTATTAAAAATGGTTGATAAGGATACAGATGCTTTTAATAAAATTATGGATGCATTTCAGTTACCAAAGGTCAGTGTAGAAGAAAAAAGTGTAAGAAAGAAAGCGATTGAGGAGGCTACAAAAGGAGCCATTTTGATTCCATTTAATACGATGAAATTATGTTATGAATCAATGGAATTGATGAAAGCTATGGTAGAAATAGGAAATCCAAACTCAATTACCGATGCCGGAGTGGGAGCAATTAGTGTACGAAGTGGTGTGTTAGGTGCCTGGTTGAATGTTAGAATAAATGCTAAAGATTTAGAAGATAAAGAATTTGTGGATGATATTTTAATTCAAGGACAAGTAATTGTTGATAAAACAATTGAATTAGAAAAGGTAATCTTAAATAAAATGCCATAATGAGTTTAAAAATTATATATTTAAAAAAGCATGAAAATTTTAATTTTCATGCTTTTTTTATAATGAAAAATGATATTATCAGATATCTCATGTCTGTTTAAAAATAAGAATAATGAAAGTGTTAGTGTTTTATGTAAATAGTTTTGCCTATGAAGCTAAAGTTAAAAATGTTGAAACAGCTAATGAACCCGGCGATGGTCAGGAAATAAAAGAGGCTATTTTAGCTTTTATACAAGTGGAGGAACAGGATGAAGAGAGAGATTTAAAAAGTAGAGAAAAGAAATTGGTAAATCACTTAAAATGGACAGCCAGAAAAAATAATACCGAAAGAATTATTTTACATTCTTTTGCTCATTTATCTGAATCTAAAGCGTCCTTCGAATATACGGTGAATTTATTTAATGCAAGTGAAATGCGGTTAAAGAATGGAGGTTATGAGGTGTTTCAAACACCCTTTGGATACTTTTTGGATTTGAAGATTGATGCTCCAGGTTCTTCTTTAGCAAGAATTTGGGCTGGTTTATAAATGATATTATTACTCTTTATATAATAAGCATTATATTTGTTGAGATATTTACCGACTATGAGATCTATTTGTTTTATATTTTTATTCTGTTTAATGGTATTAGCATCTAAGGCTGAAGCATTAGATACTTTAAAAATTCAATTTAAATGGTCTCATCAATTTCAGTTTGCCGGATTTTATGCTGCTCAGGAACTAGGTTATTACCAAGATGAAGGATTTTATGTAGAATTTATTCAAGGTGTTGATGATCCTAATCGAAAGACTGACTTTATAGATAATGTTCTAGAGCAAAAAGCTGAGTTTGGCGTAGAATCCCCCAGGTTATTAGTTGCTCGAAATAATGGTAAAAAAGTAGTTGTTTTGGCAACAATTTTTCAACATTCCCCAGAAGCGTTTATCACACTCTCTAAATATAAAATCACAAGTATTGAGGATTTAAAAAATAAAAAAATAAGAATCTCAAACAGAACGCTTACTTCAACAAAATCTTTATTGCTGAAGAGGGGGTTAGATAGTTTGGTAGAAAAAGTTTCTTATGGCGATAGATTAGGTGGTTTAATAGATGATAAATATGAGGTGATTGATGGATATGTAACTGATGTTCCTTTTCTATTAAGTCAGTTAGGACAATTGCCTGTTGTTATTAATCCTTACGCTTATGGAGTGGATTTTTATGGAGATTGTATATATACTTCAGAGGATTATTTATACTCAAATCCGGAAACTGTTCAAAAATTTTTGAATGCAAGCCTTAAAGGGTGGACTTATGCCATGAATCATAAAGAAGAGATTGTTCGACTTATTCAAAATAAGTATAATAATGATCTGTCATATGATGTTTTAATGTATGAAGCCATGAAAATGGAGGAGTTGGTTCTTCCTAAATTTGTTGAGATTGGGCATACTAACAAAGAGCGTTGGAAACATATAGCAGAATCATATGTACAATTAGGAATGTTAGAAGAAGATTATTCTTTAGATGGATTTTTATATGAAGATTATAAAGAACAAAAGCTAGAAGGGTTATATCTGAGTTTGAAGATTTTAGTGGTTGTTTTAATTTTGATTTCTGTTATTACGGCCTATTTCTCTTTTTTTAATAGGAAGTTAAGAAATGAAGTTAAAAAAAGGACAAAAGAATTATGTGAGGCCAATGAAACTCTTAAAGATAAGAATGCTATTTTACATAGACATAATGAACAAATTGAGCTAATCAATGAACAATTATCTTATGCAAAGCGAAAGGCGGAGGAGAGTGATAATTTAAAAACGGCCTTTATTTCTAATATGTCACATGAGATCAGAACTCCTATGAATGGCATAATAGGTTTTGTAGATATTCTAAGGTATCAGGATTTATCAAATGGAGACGCTGAAAATTATCTTAACTTAATTGAAGATAATTCTAATCAACTACTTCATATTATATCTGATCTTATTGATATTTCACAAATACAGATTGGTCAACTAAAAATAGAAAAGACAAACGTTTCTATTGAAGATTTATTTGAAAATATTCATCAAGTATTTGCATTAAGAATTAAATCAATAAGGAAGACGAATTTGAACTTTACTTATGAAATAGGGGGAGGGGTTAATGGAAGTCTTTATACAGATTATAATAGAATACGCCAGGTATTGGGTAACTTAATTGAAAATGCAATTAAATTTACACAAGAAGGGCAAGTTGTATATTCTGTAGAATTAAGTGAAGATGGCAAATTCTATAATTTCTGTGTTTCAGATACAGGAAAAGGAATACCAAGTGATCGTGTTAATCTTGTTTTTCATCGATTTTTTAAAGATGAGGAGCAATATAACCTAGATATGGGAGGAACAGGATTAGGTTTGTCTATTGCTAAAAATATTGTGGAGCTATTAGGAGGGGAAATATGGCTGGAAAGCCAACAAGGTAAAGGTTCTTGTTTTTATTTTTCCCATCCTGTATAATATATTTTATTACAAATTATCAATTTGTTCCAGCTGATCATCAGATAGTGATCTAACTTCATTCATTAATGTTGTAATAAATGTCATTTTTGCTGCATTTTCAAGTACTTCAATTCTGTCAAAAGCTTTTATCATTTGAGATCCAATAGCAGTAATACCATGATTCTCCATGATAAGAACTTTGTTTTGTGCAAACGTTTTACTTACATTTTCGGCTAATTCAGGGGTGCCAATAAGCCCATAAGGAGCAACAACTGGTTCTTTTATTATCATTCTCGATTCAGCAATTAAGTGCGCATTAATAGGTGTATCCATCGCTGAAAATGAAGAGGAAAAGATGGTATGGCAATGTACTATTGCATTAATTGTTGGGTGATCTTTATATATTTGAATGTGCATGCTGGTTTCACGACTTGGATTTATCCATTTAGTCAGGTTGTTTCCTTCTTTATCCAAAATAACAATGTTTTTGGCTTTTATAGTTCCTTTGTCAATTTCTGTTGGAGTAATTAAAAAATGATCTCCAACTCTTTTACTAATATTTCCTCCTAAGCTGGTAGTGAGTCCTTTTTTGTATAACCTTCGCATAAAGCGAGCTACTTCTTTTCTTTCGTTTAAATAAAGATCTTTTGTTTCCATAACAGTAAACTTATAGATTAAAGCTAGGAGTAATTATTTTGTTTTGAAAGAAAAAAGCATAAAAAAACCGCATCGAATGATGCGGTTTATATATAAAAAGAATAAATATTATTGATTTTTATAGTCTTTACAAGCGTTGTAAATACCCTCAAATAATTCTTTAGCATCAGATGCTGCCATTGCAGAGAATGCCACTCTAAGAATATTATTTAAATTAATAATTCCAATGCTGTATTTATTAATTAATATTTCACGAATTGCTTCTCCATCAAGTCCTTCACTTAATTTTACACACATAAAATAACCTGAATTATATGGTAGTGCAGTAAAATACTCCTTATACTTTTCGTCACTTAAAACATCTTTAATAGCTTGATACCTAGATTTCATAATAACAAACTTACTATGTTTTTGATCTTTGTAATCAGGCGATTCAAAAGCATGAAGAAGTAATGACTGACTTAAGTTTGATGAGTTTGAAATATTACCACGAACAGCACCCGCTGTTTTCATTTCTAAAGCTTGGTATAACTCTTCATTCCCTCCTTTAATTCCATAAGTAATAAAACCAACTCTAAAGCCCCAAACATAATCTTCTTTTGTAGCACCATCAATTTTTACAGCTAAAATATTTTCATGTAAATCAGCTAAATAAGCAAAGATAGATTGAGGTTCTACACCTTCTTCAAATACTAATCCAAAATAAGCATCATCAGTTATTGTAACAATTTTTTTACCAGCATCTGCAGCTTCTTTTATGGCTGCAATAATGCTTTTCATTTCTTCTGTCGTGGGGGTGTATCCTGTTGGGTTATTAGGAAAATTTAAGATGATTACTTTTTTCTCACCCTCTGATAACAGATGTTCTTTTAATGAATCAACATCAAAATTATTATTCTTAAATAAGTTGAATTTATTCAACTTTACACCGTAGGCATTTATCAAGGCTAAATTGTAATTTCCCCAAAATAAATTCGGAACAATTACTTCTTGTTCTTCATCCATCCAAAGATAACCAGCCATACTAATACCATGTGTTAATGCACTTGTTACAATGGGTAAGCTTAGTTCTTTATCTTTTAATGCAGGATTTTTTACATAGATCATTTCCTTCCATTTTTTTCTAAGGTCCGGACGACCAAAACTAGGAGCATATGGAAATGATAGAGATGGATCCAAATCAATTTTTGAGGCAATTGACTCAAGGCGCATTGGTGTACCGTCATCTTCAATTGCAGCACCAATAGTAGCATTGATTTTTGTTCCTTTGGCTTCGGCTGTTTGACCTAATATGCCTTTTTTAGGAAAGAAAATATTTTTCCCTTTCTCACTTAATAAGTCATAAACAACCGGGTTTTTAGCTAAAATTACCTCGTTTAATTCTTGTGCTTGCGGATTCATCTGTTTAAGTTTTCAGTTTTGAATAAATGTTCCAAATAAATTTAATCATCACAATTCGAAAATAAAAGAATCATAATATTTAATTGTCCATTTAAATTTCACATATATTTACCAATCATCAATATGAGCTCACAAAATTGCTAAAAAATACCCACTTAATGATTGATTATTTTGTAAAAAGCATTTTTAATGATAAAAATATTTAATGCTGTTTTAGAGTGGTAGATTACTTTATTCCCCAATATGCTTTAATTATATTTTTTATGGAGTCTGCGCTAATATTGTTCCAATCAATGTTTTGTTTTGTAACATAAGTTATGTCAGATATATCGTCTTGTATATGCATATTTTCCCAATCTTCTACTTTGCATATAAACGCTAAATCAGTAGTATATACCGAAAAGCCTGAAAATATATATTCATTAGGAAAAGAAGTTAAATATTTCAATCCAACAATATCAAGATTGAGTTCTTCTTTAATTTCTCTTGTTAGCGCATCTTCGGCAGATTCCATTGGATCAACAAACCCTCCGGGTAAATCAAGCATACCTTTATTAGGGTTAAAAGCTCTAATAGTTAGCAATAGCTCTCCTTTTTCATTTTCTATAAGTCCTGCCACAGCTGCAGAGGAATTAATAAAATAATGAAAATTGCAATCTGCACAAAGGAACGACCTAGCTCCCTCAAAATTAAACTTTAAGGAACCGCACTTTGGACAATATTTTAAAACATTTTCTGGTTGAGTCATAATTTATAGTCTTCAGCACTCAGTTTTCAGTCGACGTGATATTGCCAACTGCTTACTGAGTACTGTTTTTATATTATCCCCATAAATTCTCAGGATAAACACCTTTTTCAATTAAGGTATTTAAACTTTGTTGAACAATAGGTTTATCTTCCTGATAGGTTACTCCAAACCATTTTGCATCACTGCTTAATACTTTGGTGGTTGCCTGGTTGGCTTTAATCATTTTGTCAACTAAAGCATTAAAGTAAAACTCAGATTTAAGTTCTGTTCCTTTTTCTTTTAGGAACGCTAAAAAACCATCTTCAAGAGCTTTGAAAAAAGAGTTTTTAAAAGCCCAGAAGTTCATAGAAACAGGTTCTTTGCCTGTAAGCTCAGTTGTTTTATCATCTTTCCAATAAACAACTTTGTTTTCCTGATATCCTATTTTAGTTCTTTCAATGATATTAATCAAATTGTTGTTTGCATCTGTTTCACAGACACCTCTGGAAACAGTTCCATGTTCAGATAAGGTGTTATCCAAAGCATAACCAACCATGGCATATTCATTATCTTTTTTGCTTTCTGCAACAAACTCTACGACTGTTTGATAGGCCTCTCGACCATAAAAGTCATCTGCATTTATTATGGCAAATGGTCCTTTAATAGCCTCTTTTGCCATAAGCATGGCATGACCGGTTCCCCAAGGCTTTTCACGTCCTTCCGGAACAGAAAACCCTTCAGGTAGGTTATCTAATTCCTGATAAACATATTCAACTTCAATTTTGCCTGCTAATTTTGGGTCAAACCTTTCTTTAAATTGATCCGCAAATGATTGACGGATTACAAAAACTACTTTTTCAAACCCGGCTTGTATGGCGTCGTAGACAGAATAATCAATAATTGATTCTCCGTTAGGACCTAATGTGTCTAATTGTTTTAATCCTCCATATCTGCTACCCATTCCGGCAGCAAGTACTAATAAAGTTGGTTTCATGTTAATGTTTTGTTTTTATCGGTATATGTAACTTTCCAAATTAATTATTCATCTACATGAAAATTTTATAGAATGGCTCGTTTCATATCTGTAGTTAGTATTTAGATTTAAGTTTATGTAATTAAGGCTAATTTATATATTTATATGCCTTAATATCAGTTTTATCGTAATTATTAAATTATATCTATGTTACTTGTTTTCTTTGTAATCATTCAATAAACCTTCATATAACCAGTTTGCCAGTGCCTGTCGGTTGTTTTCAATAATAAAGCGTTGTTGATCTCTGTAGTTTCTTATATTTCCTAACTCAATAAAAACAGCTGATGGATACGTTTTTCTTAGTAAATATAAATTACGAGTTGTTATTACTCCGGAATAACCTCTTGATGGTTGATGTTTATTATATTTAGCATCAAATACATTTAATAATGATTCTGCTGTTTTTTTTCCTGATTTGCTTTTAGGAGAATGATAAAAGAATACATCTATTGCTTTTCCTTTACTTCTTGAATCTACATGAATTATAATACAACGTTGATAAGCAGGTTTATTTTTAACATACTGTTGGTTAATAACCTTTGTACGCTGCTTTAAACGGTCAATTTGTTCAAGAGGAATTACTTCGTTATTACAGACTTCATCTTTATCCATAACTAAATATGATTCATCACGGATGCCATCATCTTTATCCTGAATAATCATGTTTACTTTAGCGCCGTTTTCCTGAAGTTTTTTTGCTAACCGAAGTGTGATATCATAAGCATATTCATCTTCAGATAAAGTTTTATCTCCATATTTTCCTAGAGCTCCGGGATCTGGTCCACCATGACCACTTACTAAATAATAAACAGCACCATCAAGATCATCAGATTCAATTTTAAATTTCTCTCGTTCTTTACCGTATAAAGGTTCAACCAAATAACTTACAGTAGGAGGAATTTTATATTTTACACCTAGCAATAACGTTTTGTTTTTGCCAAATTTACCTTTGTTTAAATCCAGAAATTGTTGGGTGTATTTATCTGTATTCAGGTTATTTCTGCTTAAAAAAGCGTATAAACCTTCTCCCTTTTTTGCAACTGATGTTTTATAAGATATTTCTTCTTGCGCCTGAGCACTTATTACAAATAAGCTACACAATAAAAAAAGCACTAAACTTTTTATGTGAATCATATTAATTAATATTTTCTTTGCTAGGTAATTGAGGCAAAAATAAATGAATTATTGAATATAAATATCATTTATTAGTACTAATACAACCTTTTTATTAGGATTTTTTAGAATATAACAGTGAATTAATATTATTATTGAAAACAAATTCATTTTTTTGTTGTTTAAAACTATTCATTTCAATAATTACAGGCTTAATTAAATAGGTTTATGGACTTAGATAATATAGAATTTAATCAAATATTAATGGCGTTTGGCTTAACCTTGTTTGCAGGTTTGGCAACCGGGATAGGTAGTGCAATGGCCTTTTTTGCAAAGCGAACTAATACTAAATTTTTATCACTTGCATTAGGTTTTTCTGCAGGTGTTATGATTTATGTATCTTTTGTAGAAATATTTTTTAAAGCAAAAGATAATTTAGTGGCTTCATATGATGAGGTGGTTGGAACATGGATTACTGTAGCTTCATTTTTTGGAGGTATGTTTTTAATAGCCCTTATTGATAAATTTATTCCTTCAGCAGAAAATCCTCATGAGATGGAGAGTATTGAAGATATGACTGAAGAGAAGAGGAAGAAAAGTAGCCATTTGATGAGAATGGGTTTGTTTACAGCTTTAGCTATTGGTATTCATAATTTTCCTGAGGGATTAGCTACGTTTACAGCAGCGCTTACGGATCCTAATCTGGGTATTGCTATTGCTGTTGCTATAGCTATCCATAATATTCCTGAAGGTATTGCAGTTTCTGTTCCTGTATATTATGCAACAGGAAGTAAGCGAAAAGCTTTCCGCTTAAGTTTTCTTTCTGGATTAGCAGAACCCATTGGTGCTATTGTTGGCTATTTAATATTAATGCCATTTTTATCACCAACTATGTTTGGGATCATATTTGCTGGGGTAGCAGGGATTATGGTATTTATTAGTTTAGATGAATTATTACCTGCAGCGCAAAAATATGGTGAACATCATTTGTCTATATATGGTTTAGTTGCAGGAATGGTTGTTATGGCCTTTAGTTTATTAATGTTTTTATAGGTATGACTAAGAAAGAACGTTTTGAAAATATTATAGAATGGTTTAAGGTAAATATGCCTATTGCCGAAACTGAGTTACATTATTCTAATCCATACGAACTGTTGGTTGCTGTAATCTTGTCGGCGCAATGTACTGATAAGCGTGTAAACATGATTACTCCTGATTTGTTTCAACGCTTTCCGACTCCTGATAAATTAGCAGATTCAACCCCTGAGGAAGTCTTTGATTATATTAGATCATGTACCTATCCAAATAATAAAAGTAAGCATCTTGTTGGAATGGCTAAAATGCTGGTCAATGATTTTAATAATGTGGTGCCCGATGATATAAAAGAACTTCAGAAATTACCAGGAGTAGGACGTAAAACAGCAAATGTAATTGCCAGTGTAGTTTTTGAAAAACCTGCCATGGCAGTCGATACACATGTATTCCGAGTTTCGGAGAGAATTGGCTTAACCACCAACTCCAAAACACCTTTGGAGACAGAAAAACAATTGGTGAAATACTTTCCGGAGGAATTACTACCTATTGCCCATCATTGGTTAATATTACATGGACGATATGTTTGTATAGCCCGCAAACCCAAATGTACAAAATGTGGTTTACAAGATTATTGTAAGTTTTATCAGAAGGGGGTTAAAGTTGTGAATTAATTTATCATTAGAAAACATCCGCATTTCTTAGTCTTGTAAATGAATATGTTAAGTGTTTAAAAGTGTCTTTTTGTTTCCAGAATTCTGATTTAAAATTCTTATTTGTGGTTTTGAGAATATTAAATTCCATTATGCCTTTTCCAGTTCTTTGGTTTTCCTGATTAATATTATATTCATAAACATGATATTTTGAAAATTGAACTCTATTAATTTTTTCGTTGTTTTGAATGTACATAAATGAATGTGTCATTTCGAAATCCGATAGGTAGCAATAGTCATTAAGGTATGTATATTTTAAATAAACATTTACTTCTTGATTAATAATCGGGTTTCCGGATATTTTTCCATTGTTCGTATATCCCTGTTTGGATTTTGCAGTACAGGAAGCCATATAATCAATGCACATTGATTTTTTCCAAATCGCCACTTCAAGATTATTATAACCCTTTTTTATTAATTTTTTAGGAATAAATAGTAATTTGATTTGAATGCCATCTTCGTTGATTTGACATAAATATTCATCCATAAAATTCTTATATATTAAGAAGTTATTTTCGAGAGGTTTTACTCTTGGGTGAAAATTAATATCCGAATCTGTTGTATTGTATTTTGAATTCCATTTTGCATGTTCTTGTACTTTGATACATTTAATGTTGGCCTCTTTGCCAATTTTATTCAGTTTAGATTGTTTAATATCAAAGTCTATATTGCAAGTACAAATGGTATCATTATTAATTATATCTCCACCTTCCCAGTAAGATTTGTTTAGATAGTTATTCTTTAGTTTGTTATATGTGTTAAGAGTACATTTTGAAAATAATTCAAATGCATACTTACCAGAAACTGTAACCTCTGTTAGATTTTGCGTTTTTTCACCTAAAACAACTTCTAAATTATCTGAATTAACAATAATCTCTTTTCTATTGTAACTTAAATGATAGAAACATAAGGTATCATTAACATCACAATTTTCTAATTCAAAAAAGCCATCTTTGTTTGAGACTGTTGAATGAGTCGTTCCTTTTACTTTAACAAAGACATAATCAATTGGATTTTTATTACTGTCTTTAATTGTTCCGGTTATTTGAGAAAAGCTGCTATAGCATAAGTTTACTAAGATTAGAATAATAATATATTTCATAATGTTCAATGTGACTATATCTTCATCTTTATTCCAACACTAAAGCTCCAATTGTTAAACTCCATTCCACTTTTATTTGAAGGAGTTCCATTTATGTTATATTCTATATTCTTATTTGAGATTGATTCGGATGCATGTTTTCTGAATAAGAAAAATCCTGAACGTTCTTGTAATGTAATAATATCTTCCGTTTTTACAGGTGACATATAATTAGTTGACAGATTTAAATAAAAGCGTCTTGAAAATTGAAGATCAACACTTGCTCCTATGGTTAATCCATTCAATTTCAGACCTGAGTAAGCCTGGATTTTATCATTTTTAATTTTTTTTCCGCCAAATGAAAAATCCTGTTTAGATTTTTCAGTACCAAGTGAATATCCTACTTTTTGCCATTGCCACCCAATATTAAAATTTCCAATAATTTGTTTGCCTAAAGTTTTTATTGGTACGACTCTATTGTACTTTAGAATGGTGTTTTTCATGAAATTATTTTTACCAAAAGGCCCGTTGGTTTTACATATCAATTGGTTTTTACTGTTGATTTTGTAATTGTAAGACCCATATTCGGAAATGATATAGTTTGACTGAAGTGTGTTTTGAAAAGATAAGTTTAAATAATTTAAGCCGTAAGATGCTTTTGGTATTTGGGTTTTTATTATTTCAACACCGTATTCAAACTCAAAACGTTTTAGTATTTTATAAAGTTTTTCTCGCCAATTTAGATATTTTGCTTTTTTACTTTGAGATAATAGGATACTTTTTGAGGTAATGCTATCCATTAGAATTTCATTGTTCAAAGGTAAAACATTATAGTCCTTCCAATTACTATCTGAATAAAATTTGGCTTGAATAGCAGGTACGAATGTTATAGGGCTGATAGAGTCATATGGAATTTTTAATACGTTATTTGCTGAGTATGATGTGATAATGTATTCAAGTGGACTAGAAATAACCTTATTATTTGATGTTTTAATATGTTCGTTTTCAAATAAAGCGTTAATACGGTAGATACTATCTTCTTTTATATATGTTGTTGTAACGTATTTATCTAATGATGTAAGGTTTGATTGCAAAATATTAAACCTTGATTTTAATTGTTCGTCAGAGTATTCATTTTCTATTTTTACATAAGCTAAACTATTGGCCTCAATATAAATATTTCCGGAGCTTAGTGATTTACTTCTTTTTGCAGGATAAAACTTAATAATATAAATGATTTTATTGTTTAGTTTTGTAGTACCAGTTAGCTGATAATTATATTGCTTACTTACTTCAAGATATTTAGCTCTGTTTTTTACAGGGTCAGCTATATGGACATAGTGGGAACTTCCGTAAAAGTAGATAGGGAATTCTAGTGAAGACTCTTTTTTAATATATTTTCTGGAATCTAATACTTTTATGGTCCCTTCTTCTTTATTCTCATACGAAGATTTATAAATTTCAGTTAAAACTTCCATAAATCTCAAGTATTCACCCTTTTCATTTATTAAAGAAGTTCTGCAGAATCCTTTATATTTTGTTGGGTAGTTGGGGTAGTTTATTGGGATTTTGTCAAAAGCCTTTCGTAAAAATGAACGTAAAGTACTGTCGGGCATAATGGTTATTTCGCTTATATTGTATGCATGTTGGGTTAGTTGAAGTGAAATATTTGTTTCTCCAGACTTGACGATGTATTCTTTCGATTCATATCCAATGCAACTAAAAACCAGAGTTCTGTATTTGGGATTTGAGGGGAGGTTTATAGAAAACTCTCCGTTGGAGTTTGTTGTTGTTCCATTGTAAGTTCCTTTTATTCCGATATTAACAAATGGTAATGATTTTAATGTTTTAGAATCGGTAATTTTTCCTGAAAAACTTTCAGAAAAGGATATTTTATAAAAGGTTATAAATATAACCAATATAAATGCGGTTCTCATTTTTAAGGTTTGGTATGTTAGTCTAAGGATTTAAAAATTACACAATTATAGATTAAAATATCAAGTAAAAAAAATATGTGTGTATTTTTTTATTTCTCATAATAGTAATTTAGGTTGGTATATAAACAAGAAAGGTCGCCTTAAAGGCGACCTAATAATAGCATATTTTAGTTAATCGAAATATTTAAAATCTATAGCTAATACCTACAGTTAAATAGCTAACGCCATAACCAGCTTCTGCGTATACGCCAAATTGATCAGCAAAGGCATATCTGATTCCTACAAAAATGTCTGTAATTAAATTGGTTTCAGTTTCTTTGTACGTTTGCGTATCTCCCCATACATCAGTATAATCATACTTTACACGTTCAAAACGTAAACCAGACATGATACCTGCATAAACATCAACAACATCCCAGGCTCTGTCACCTGTAATATCTGTCATGTCAAAATGGTAAGAAGCTCTTGGACCAACTAATGAGTATCTGTAATTTCCTCCTCTGTAATCAGCCCCCGCAAAAGAAAAAACTGCTCCACCGCCAATATGTCCAATACCTACTTTATCGGTAAATCCATATTCGTAAAATCCGGAAATAGATGGAGTTTTGGAATCAACTGAGTAGTTTGAAATGGCTGGTATACCGATACCAATACCTGCTGTTTGTTCTCCAGCTTTTAAAGTTTGACTAAATCCATTTGTTCCAATGGTTAAAACTAAACCTAGTAAGATTAATACTTTTCTCATTGAATAAAATTTTATTGTGTTAATTGATTCATATAGTATTCAACGACCAAAAGTATAAAATATTTGAAATATAAAATATTAAAAATTGTTGGAATGATTTTTTACTTGCCTTAAATCGAATTGTAATTAGTAACTTTGCCGAGTTGAACAAATTTTTAAGGAAGAATTCCAATATAACAAGACACAAAAATAAAGGATTATGTCAGTAGCGATGAATCGCCAAAGGAAGGTGACCACTCATGTGTTGAGCGAGATGAAGCATAACAATGAAAAGATTGCTATGTTAACAGCTTATGATTATTCAATGGCAAAAATTGTTGATCAAGCTGGAATAGATGTGATATTAGTAGGAGATTCAGCCTCAAATGTTATGGCAGGATGGGAAACTACATTACCAATCACATTAGATCAAATGATTTATCATGGGGCATCGGTTGTAAGGGCGGTAAACAGAGCTTTAGTTGTTGTTGATTTACCATTTGGTACTTATCAGGGTAACTCGAAAGAAGCTTTAACATCAGCCATTAAAATTATGAAAGAAACAGCTGCTGATGCTGTTAAAATTGAAGGTGGCGAGGAGATTATAGAATCTGTAAAGCGTATTTTATCTGCAGGAATTCCTGTAATGGGCCATTTAGGATTAACCCCACAATCGATTCATAAATTTGGTACTTATACAGTTAGGGCAAAACAAGAAGAAGAAGCTAAAAAATTAATTGAAGATGCCCGTTTATTGCAGGATGCAGGCTGTTTTGGTATTGTTCTGGAAAAAATTCCAGCAAAATTAGCTGCTAAAGTTGCTGAGGAATTAACGATTCCAATTATTGGTATTGGTGCAGGAAATGGTGTAGATGGACAAGTATTGGTAATACATGATATGTTAGGAATTAATCAGGAGTTTTCTCCAAGATTTTTAAGACGATATCATAACCTGTATGCAGAAATGACTGGTGCAGTTCAAAATTATATTGACGATGTTAAGTCCGTTGACTTCCCAAGCGAAAGAGAACAGTATTGATAGCATAGAGATTAGGGTTAGGGTGTATAGGAAGTTGTAACGCGAATGTGCGATCTGGTATCTTGTATTTGTATATATGATTTTAAAGGCCTTTTACTAACACTAAATAATAGATAACAAAGGATTGTATTACTGATCATTATAATTTATAATAACAAAAATGGAAGTATTATACGAAGACAATCATATTATTGCAGTAAATAAAACAAACTCTGAAATTGTACAAGGGGATAAAACTGGGGATGAGGCTTTATGTGATAAGGTGAAAGCTTATATCAAAAAAAAGTACAATAAACCAGGTGATGTTTATTTAGGCGTAGTGCATAGAATAGACAGACCAGTAAGTGGAGTAGTTGTTTTTGCCAGAACAAGCAAAGCTGCTGTTCGTTTGAGTAAAATGTTTCAGGAAAAGCAGATAAAAAAAACTTACTGGGCCATTGTAAAAAATCTACCGGAACATGATGAAGGGCGATTAGTGCATTATATGATTAAAAATCAGGAGAAAAACAGATCAAGTGCTTACGATGCACAAAAGAAAAATTCAAAAGAGGCAATATTAAATTATAAACTGATCTCTGGTTCATCTAATTATCATTTGTTACAAATTGATTTAGAAACAGGTCGTCATCATCAGATTCGTTGTCAGTTGGCAAAAATAGGTTGCCCTATTAGAGGGGATTTAAAGTATGGAGCGCAACGTTCTTTAAAAGGAGGCGGCATTAACCTTCATGCCAGAAGAATTGAATTTGAACATCCTGTTAAAAAAGAAACAATTGTAATTACTGCAAATACACCAAAGGAAGAGTCTCTTTGGAATGAGTTTCATAATGTATTGTAAAAAAAATAAGTGTGCTACAAGTTTGAAATATAACTTGTAGCTTATTTTAAATCTTCAGCATTAAAATAAAGAGGTAATAAGTCAGTTACTTTCTCTAAAGAAAGAATTTTACGCTCTCCATCTAAAATTATTTTAATCGGTTTTTTGAATCGAAGTTCACTTTCAACCATAACTTGCCTGCAAGCTCCACATGGAGTAATTAATTCAGAATGTTTATTGTTTTTATTTAATGAAGAGATTGCCATTTTTAAAATAGCTGTGTGAGGATACTGTGAATTTGCCCAAAAAATAGCAGTGCGTTCTGCACATAAACCAGAGGGGTAAGCTGCATTTTCCTGATTAGAGCCTATAATAATTTGTCCGTTTTCTAATAGTAAAGCAACACCAACTTTAAATTCGGAATACGGAGCATAAGCATGTAAACATGCTTCTCTTGCTTTCAAAATTAACTCTTGTTCATCAGGTAAGAGCTCTTTGAACTGATCAAATTGTGTAATCTCAGTTTTTAATTCGAATTTCTTCATGAAATGTTTATTTGTTCCAAAATTAGACTTTTGATTGATAATATCAAGAAACAAATAGAATTGATTTAAATAAGAAAATATCTGCCACCATTTTTTTATATTTGTCTGCAATAAAAAACAGTATACCATTATGAAGCGATTTGGCATAGCATTTTTACTTTTTCTTTTTACTATTCAGTTAATTGCACAAAGTTATAGTAGGCAGGATTATATTGAAAAATATTGTGATTTAGCAGTAAAAGAAATGAAAAGGGTAGGAATTCCTGCAAGTATAACATTGGCTCAGGGTATGCTGGAGTCAGGTAACGGGAACTCTACTTTAGCGCTCAAATCCAATAACCATTTTGGAATAAAGTGTCATAATGATTGGAATGGTAAACGTGTATATCATGATGATGACAGTAAAGGAGAGTGTTTTAGAAAATATAAAACCGTTTATGAATCGTATATTGATCATTCTGATTTTTTAGCTACCAAACAACGATATGCTTCTTTGTTTTTTCTTAAAACAACCGATTATAAAGGGTGGGCTCATGGTCTTAAAAAGGCAGGCTATGCTACAGATCCCAGGTATGCAAAAAGATTAATTGATATTATAGAGACAAATAATTTACATCAATTTGATAGCGGCAATGTTGTTGTTGCAAGAAAGTCAAATAGTGATAAGAATACGTCAAGAACATCTAGTCGAAATGTTGATAATTTTACTGTAGAACCTTTTGCATCTCATAAATTGGGACTCAATAATGGAATTAAATATGTTACAGTGGAAGAGCAAGATTCATTTGTAGATATATGTAGTGAATTTGGGTTAAAAGAGTGGGAGATTTATGCTTATAATGATTTGGATGAAAATGCAAATATTGGCGAATACAAGTATTTATATGTGCAACCCAAAAGAAAAAAAGCTCATCGTAAGCATAGGGTACATCGTATGAAAGCGGGTGAATCATTACACTATATATCTCAAAAGTATGGTGTTAAATTGAATAGATTATATAAATACAACCATTTGTCTAAAGGTGATAAAATAGAGGAAGGACAAGTGATTCAGCTAAGAAAGATTAAAAAAGGATGATGAAATGGGGTGTAATATCTGTTTTACTCTTATTTGTTGTTTGTAATGTTAATGCTGAAAAATTTTCTTCACAGCAAAAGGCATGGTTATATAAAGTTGTAAAGAAGTCTCCATGCTTAGATCGTAATCTAAGCCAATATTTTGTGTATTCCGGTAGGTATACCTGTGATTTGTTGGATGTTGTAAAGTATGGAGTTAATAGTCAGTTATCTACTGAAATTTCTATTTGGGATTCTATTGAACACAGTATCGTATTAAAGCCTGAATTATTAAAAATAGATTGGCAAGGAATACAAAAGGTTTCTCCTGGAGTTTTAGCTGAAGCTTCATTAAAACTTACACTTTGGGAATTATATTCAGATATTAAAGCTGGATATTATGAAATGCCACAGTTTTCAAAAAATATTACTGCTAAATATGTTTTTAATGAGATGTTAAAAGTACTTCCTGATGATATGAAATCTGGGGGTGAGATAAAACAAAAATATAAAGAAACGTATCTCAATTTAATTAATCCCAGTTTACATTTTCATAGAAAAAAAGAAGCTTTTGCACTGATAAAGAAAGTGAGTTTGTCAGATCAAAAATATTTTTTTGAAAAGCAGTATGAGCTGATTGGTGAAATTGTTAAAGCTAATTCAGAAAAGTATTTCACTATGCTCTGTGGTAAAACCATTTATTTTTCAGGAGAATTGCTTGCTGTGGGAGAGGGTAGTGGTTCTTCTGGTTTGCTTAGAGAGTATGAAAATGTAGATGGCCAATATATAAATACTGGAACGGGAAAAGGTATTGGGCTATTCACGTATAAAATAGTAATTAAAAATGAAGAATTACAGCTTCAACCCTCTACGGAGATAGAAATTCCAACCTTAAAAAATGAACCTACTTTATTACATCTGTCTTTATGGGGAATGGATTGGTCTAAAAAACCATTGGTAGTTATTGAAAATGGCAATAAAACGTATTTGTTGTTTGGTAGTGTTGCGTTTTCTCCTGATGAAGATGAGTTTGAGGGAACATCGTATCTTGATATGATTAAAGAGTTTAAAAAGCGCAGAATTAGTAAAATAATTAAAGAACTAAATAAAGATGGAGGTTTACTTTCTGTGTATGAAAGAGAAAGATTAGGACGGGATAAAATTAAGCAAAATATTGATTTGTTGAATTTGGAAATTGATTCATTGAAGAAATTAGAGAATCCCAGTGAGGTTGCAATTCAAAAAAGAATCAGTAAAAATGAGGTCAACCTTGTTAATTTATCTGCAAAAGAAAATCGTTTAAATTCTATTCAAAAGAAAATAGCTTTAGAATATCAGAAAGTTGATCAAGCAGAGAACGAATTAATCAGGAAAAAGGCTTTGTTGGGTAAAAATATTCAAGATTGGAAGTTGAAAGATTCTGTATATACTTTTGCTGATGGTACACAATTTAATATGAAAACCCAGGATTTAATTATATTTAATGATCGTGTAAATATTCAGAATGATGTTGTAGTTAGATTGTTGTCCGCAACTTATTCTGTATATAGCGATAAGAAAGATGAAGTACAACTATATGTAAATAGTACAGGTGGAGTGAATACATATATAGGTGAAGAATCATCAATAAGTAGCTCAGATACTTTGTTGAAGAAAATACTTTTTTTTGAACCAGATGGTATTATATGTAAAAACTGTTTTACATCTGATGAAGTTGCAATTCTTAAAAATATGGTCCGAGTTTGCAGTAGTGAAAACAAAAAAGTAATCGTCTCATTGATGGCGATGGGGGTAGATACTATTAATCATCCACATAGTAATAAAAAGAAGTTTATCTATGATAAGATGAAGGAAACATCTCAGTATGTAAAGTCAAGAAGAGTAGATTTTGAGATTTTAAAACAAGATGATAATTATTATATTTCTATTAAAGGATATGCAGATCCAGGAAATACCCGATTGTCAAAAGTTAGTGATGCATTAAGGATAACATTGGGTGCATTAAGAACGGAAGAATATAGTTTGAATCCTGCATTAAGCTTGCTACGAGTAAGATCTGTTTTTGAAGAATTAAAGTCATGTACGGGTGTAACTTTTTCGGAATCAAAAATTGAAATACCAGTTCTTCATAAAGAGATAGATGTCACTAAATTGGGTAAATAGTTTAAAGCAGAGAGTGTTAGCTCCCTGCTTTGATATTATTGTACAATTAATTTTTCAACAAAATTATACTTTTCAGATAGACCTTTAACTATATATATTCCAGAATTTAACTTTTGTATATTGATTGGTTCATTCTGATCAGAATCAAATTTTATCTCTTTTACTACAATACCATTTTGGTTAATAATTTTAATGATATAAGTATCGTTGTACGGGATAGATAAATATATCAGGTTACTTGCTGGATTAGGATAAATTTTAACGAGATTATCTATAATGTTTTTTTCAATACCTGTTGATAAATCTACAGTGAACGTATTTGTAAATGGATATTGACTAAATGGATTGGTGTTATTTGTTTGCCAATTCAAGTAATTATTAATCTCGTTTAATAATACGGCTTTACTTCCTTGCATCGTTGAACAGTTGTAAATAGCATTATCACTTTCTTTGTAAGTAGATACATTAACTACATGCAGAGCTGAATATCCCATTGTTAAATCTGTTGGCAATGCTGTTGTTGAGTTAGAATAAGAATCACCGTCAAAATTATCACCGGGAACTAAATTATCATTCTTATTAAAACTGATAGCTGCAATAAATGAAGGTGCTGTCTGAATTCCCTGATAGGCAATAATCTGATCGCCAGCAACAGAAATAGTCATTTCATCACCAGATATAATACCTGATGATGACGTAGGCACTGCTGTACCATTATGCGTTTTTATTTGAATAACTTTCCCTGCATACAGAGCTTCAGTTGATTTCCATTCGATGTGAGTCTCAGGGTAAAGACTGTTAAACGATCCCAGTGAAGTCCATCCGTTATCAGTGAAATTAATTGCGGTGTTAGATTCAATATCCTTTAATAATAGAAATGAAAAATCATCAGTATTTCCATCGCTATTAATAGCTACAAAAGCAATATCTCCTTCACTTAATGATGTTTGAGCAAGAATGGATATATTCACTAAAAATGCCATTGCAATAAGTGCTAGATTCTTCATAGTAACATTTAGCTTCTTGGTGGATAAATACCTTGTAATGCAATAATAAAGTGAATGGTCAGATAAGGCTGTAAGTTATTAATCGGTTGCGATCCACCAGTATTTTCAATAGATATCTCAGGCAAAGCCCCATCGGTATTTGTTTGGTCGGAATACATATTTTCTCCGGAAACAGCCGGATATCTACTAGTAGGGTCATCTGAATTTGCTTCGTCATCATATACCGGATTTGTGATGGTTGCATTGTGGTTATGAGCCGGAAGTTGAGAAATGGTTAGTGTATTGGTTTCTGTTCCGGATGTTTCCCCTAAATAGTGAGTTGATAGTCCTGCACCGGATCCAGCATGTATTGGTACTCGTCCTCGTAAATCAGGCAGAGCAAAAGTTGTGGTGCCATTGCCTCCATAGGTTGTCCCTATAATGGAGAATAAAGCGGTGTTGTCTGAAATGGATAATAACTGTCCATCACAAAATGCCCAGCCTTGAGGTGCAAAATTCCCGGCAAACATTCTTATTTCTCCAATATATGGATCTTGTGCAAATAGTCCTGTTGACAAAAAGGAAATGCTTAGAAATACTAATAATTTCTTCATTAAAGTTGAATTTTAAAATGTTAGATAAGAAATAAAATATTAACCGAGTTTTATATTTTAATAGAACTCAGTTTTTAACGGGGAGTGAAAGGGGAATAAAATGATTTTATTTCCCTTGATGTGTGAAAGATAGTCTATTGGAATTAAGAATAAAGAGAAAATTGACAAGTTAAAGGTTTACTTTTACCAATGTAGTTAATTAAGAGATGAACAGTTCTAACTTTTGTTCGATAAAGTTAGAACTGTTTTTAATGTTTGTGAGGATTAATAAGTTGTATGTTCTTTAAGGTTTTTAAAACCATTAAGAAATTCTTTAGCGGTCATTCGTTTTTTTCCAGCCAGTTGTAAGGTGTTTATCTTTAAACTACCATTTTTACAACCAATGAATATCGTATTTTTACCATCAGAATCTATTTCTCCTACCGATAGTGTTTTTTCCTTGATGATTTCTGTTTCAAAAATCTTTAATGCTGTTTTTTTATTATTAGAATCAATTAATTCTGTCCAGGCTGCAGGGTATGGGCTTAACCCTCTAATTTTATTATAGATTTGTTCAACATCCAAATCCCAATTAATTTTACAGTCCTCTTTAAAGATTTTAGGTGCCGGATTTAAAACTGCACTATCTTTTATATATTCATCTTGAGAAACCGGTTTTATGCTGTCATTACAAATGTTTTCAACAGTTTCGAGTATAAGGGTGGCACCAAGTACCATCATCTTATCGTGAACAGAACCGGCATTATCTGTAAATTCAATAGGCATTTTCTTTTGGTCAATGATATTGCCAGTGTCAATTTCGTGTTTTAAAAAGAAGGTAGTAACTCCTGTTTCTTTGTCACCGTTAATAACTGCCCAATTAATTGGTGCAGCTCCCCTGTATTGAGGTAGTAGCGAACCGTGAAGGTTAAAAGAACCCATTGGGGGCATATTCCATACTACTTCAGGAAGCATTCTGAATGCAACTATGATTTGTAAATGGGCGTTTAAGTTTTTAAGTTCTGATAAAAAATCTTCGTTTCTTAATTTTTCAGGTTGTAAAACCGTTATACCTGCTTCAACTGCATAATCTTTAACTGGTGAAGTTTTTATTTTTTGCCCTCTACCTGCAGGTTTATCTGGTACAGTAACAACTCCAACCACATTGTATTTATTTTCAACTAAAGCTTTCAGGCTCTCCACTGCAAACTCCGGAGTTCCCATAAATACAATTCTTAAATTTTCTTTATTTATCATGTGTAATTATTATCTATTCTAAATTTGTGTTTCCTTTTTGATGTTTAGGAAAATAAGGACAATTTTTACAACCATTACCACAACAATAACCTCTTTGGGTAAGGTATTTTTTAGTCATTATTCTAAAACCTCTTGGATCCATTTCAAAATCAATGCCTTCTTTTAAGGGTTCCTGAGGGTAATAATCATCAATATAATTCATAATAAGAAATTTGTACAAAGATAAAAAAGGGACTGTATTTTACATGGATTTCGATCCATATCCCAAGGATTTTGGTATGCTATTTCTCATATTGAACAAACTAAAATTAAATCAGTATTTCAAACTTTCATTTAAATTGTAAGTAATATAATTCTTAATTTATCTTCATAAAGTTCTCTTTATCATAAGATATCTAAAGGTGCAATTGTTATTTTCCTGAAAAGTGTTTCATAAATTGAATTCTAAGATATCCTGCAGGATTAACTGATCTTGTTTGGCTTAACATTCCTTTGATTTGATTGATGTTCGAAAAATCTTTCTCTTCCATCCAATTTTTCAATTCGTTGAGCATTACTTGCATATGAGCAAATCCATTTTTATATAGAGTAGACGCAACCTCAACTCCTGTCGCTCCGGCAAGAATCATTTTTATTAAAGTGTTTCCATCATGTATCCCAGTAGTAGCTACTAAATCACATTCAACTCTTTCTGACATAATTGATATCCATCTTAATGGAATCACATAATCATTGGGGGAACTAAACAGGGGAGCGGGGATTATATCAAAGTTGTTGATATCCATATCTGGTGAAAAGAAACGATTGAACATTATGATTCCTTCAACTCCTGTTCTTGAAATTTGAGAAATAATTCCTGCCAGATTTGAAAAGTAACTACTCATTTTTACTGAGATTGGTATGGAAACTTCATGTTTAACAGCTTTTATAATATCAAAAAGTACTTTTTCATTTTCCTGACTTGAAGCATCAGGATCAGACGGTAATATACTTATGTTAAGCTCTAATGCATCGGCACCTGCATCTTCGAGTGATTTTGCAAAATAAGGCCAGTTATATGCGCTTATGCAATTGATGCTGGCTATGATAGGAATATTTACGTGTTTTTTGCAATCATCAATTAATTTAAGGTAACTAGTAAGTGTATCTTCAACATCATAATTCTCATAAAACTCCATTGTTTCTGGGTATAGATAGTTCTCTGAATGCATTTTATTTAATTCATGCTCCATTTCTTTAACTATCTCTTCTTCAAAAAGTGATTTTAAAACCACAGCACCTGCTCCATTCTTTTCAAGCTCAATGATATCATCTAAAGAATTTGTTAAACCAGAACTTGAAGCAATAATCGGGCTGCTAAGTTTTAGTCCCATATAAGAGGTCGATAAATCAGGCATAATTGTATATTTGAATTTGATTAATTTACTAATATCCTAAATTATGAATAATTTGTTAGATGTAGTATAATATTAATCATCTATTTAAATCATTTTCAATTCAACTTAATGATGAATATTAAACAATATAAGGTTATAGGAGTTATGAGTGGAACCTCATTAGACGGACTGGATATTGCATTATGTAATTTTAAATTTGAGGAGGATAAGTGGAGTTTTAAAATAGAAAAAGCTACCACAGTTAAGTATGATAGTAATTGGAAAGAGACACTAGAAAATGCGCAAAATTTAAATGCGCTTGAGTTTACACATTTACATAGAAAATATGGGGCTTATATTGGAGAAAAAGTAAACGCGTTTGCTGAGGGGATAGATAATATTGATTTTGTAGCTTCGCATGGTCATACCGTTTTTCATAAACCAGAAGATGATATTACTTTTCAGGTTGGTTGTGGTGCATATGTTGCAGCGCAAAGTAAGTTGGTTACAATTTCTGATTTTAGAACTATAGATATTGCTTTAGGAGGGCAAGGAGCTCCTTTGGTACCAATAGGTGATGAATTGTTGTTTGCAGATTTTGATGCCTGTATCAATATTGGTGGATTTGCCAATATATCATATGAAAGGGATGATAAAAGAATAGCATATGATATCTGTCCGGTAAATTTTGTTTTAAATTCATTAATGGAGACAAATTATGGAATTCCATATGATGATAAGGGGTTGTTGGGAAGAAAAGGTTGTGTTGATGTGGACTTATTAGCTAAACTCAATAATCTTTCTTTTTATAATCATGATGGTCCTAAATCTCTTGCCAGAGAATGGGTTGAGAACGAATTTTGGCCAATTATAAATAAAGGTGAATATCCTTTAGAGAATGTTTTGGCTACTTGCTATTATCATTTTGCGAATCAAATAGCTAAGGTTATAAAGAACAATCGCTTAAGGAATGTTTTGTTTACTGGAGGTGGCGCCTATAACCAATTTTTATTAGAGATTATAGACGAAAAATGTAACGCTAAGCTTGTTGTGCCAAACGAATTGATTGTGGATTATAAGGAGGCTTTAATCTTTGCGTTTTTAGGTGTGTTAAGATATGAAGAGCAAGAAAATTGCTTAAGTAGTGTTACAGGAGCAGTCAAAGATAATTCCGGAGGATGTATTTATATACCATAAAAAAAGCTGCCGTAACACGGCAGCTTAATAATATTATTGATTTTCTTTTTTATTGTATTTGAAAAACTGTAGATCGTGACCCATTCTTTCTTTTTTAGTTTGCATATAAAACTCGTTATATTTATTGGGCTTAATTTCAATTGTAACGTTTTCTGTGATTTCTAACCCATAACCTTCCAGTCCAATGCGTTTTACAGGGTTGTTTGTCATCAGTCTCATCTTTTTCACTCCTAGCTGACGTAATATTTGTGCACCAACGCCATAATCCCTTTCATCAGCATTAAAGCCTAACTCAACGTTTGCATCAACAGTATCTAAACCTTCTTCCTGAAGTTTGTATGCTTTTATTTTATTCATTAAGCCAATGCCACGGCCTTCCTGATTCATATATACAATTACACCTTTACCTTCTTCCTCAATAGTTTGCATTGCTTTGTGTAATTGTTCTCCACACTCGCAACGTTTAGAGTGAAAGATATCACCTGTAGCACATGAAGAATGAACTCGAACCAAAATAGGTTCGTCTTCGCTCCATTCGCCTTTGATAAGAGCCATATGTTCTAAACCATTCGATTTTTGTTTAAATGGGATAAATTGGAAGTCACCATACTCAGTAGGCATATTAACTTTTACTCCTTTAATAACAAGGCTTTCTTTTTTTAGACGATAGGCAATAAGGTCTCTTATTGTTACGATTTTTAAATCGAATTTTTCAGCAATTTTTACCAATTCAGGTAATCGAGCCATTGTACCATCTTCGTTCATGATTTCAATTAACACACCAACCGGAGAAAGACCTGCTAATCGTGCAAAATCAATAGCTGCTTCAGTATGTCCAGCTCTTCTAAGTACACCTCTGTCTTTTGCTTTAAGAGGGAAGATGTGGCCTGGTCTCCCTAATTCTTCAGGTGTTGTTTTTTTATCACATAAGGCTAAAATTGTTTTTGCTCTATCTGATGCTGAAATACCGGTTGTACAACCTTGTCCAATTAAATCAACAGAAACGGTAAATGGAGTAGCATGAAGTGCTGTGTTTCTGCCAACCATTAATTCCAGATTTAATTCTTCACATCTTTTTTCTGTTATCGGAGCGCAAATTAATCCTCGCCCATGAGTAGCCATGAAGTTTACCTTTTCCGGTGTTATTAATTCACCTGCTGCAATAAAATCCCCTTCATTTTCTCTGTCTTCATCATCAATTACGATAATTAAATCTCCCTTTTTGATAGCTTCGATTGCTTCTTCTATCGTATTTAATTTATATGATTGGTCGCTCATGACTTATTTTAATAAAATTGGAGTAATATATAAAATTGGAAGGCAAAGGTAAATAAATAATTTGCCTTCAACAATGAAAAGTTTCAGGATGAATTTATTCCTGATTATTCCTTTTTCTTTCGTTTAAATTTATTAAATAGTTTTTGAAAGAAAATTACATATGCATCTGAGTTTAATATAGCAGAATCAGAGGCTGCTTTGTAAGTTAAAAATACCCCTATAGGAAATAATACAACTGAAGATAACCATATTCCGATATGAGGAGGCCATACTTCTTTTTTACTTACATTATATCCAAAGGTATCTATAATGTAATATACAATAAAAAATAGAACAGAAATTACTACAGGCATTCCCAGTCCTCCTTTTCTGATGATGGCGCCTAATGGAGCTCCGATAAAAAAGAAAATTAAACAGGCTATGGATAATGTGAACTTTCTGTGCCATTCAATTTTATGGCGCACAATATGATAGTTTACCCGGCCCATTGAATTTAATTGATCATCAATTTTTGTTTTTGTATCCCTAGCCCTTCTTATGGCGTTGCTGAGTATCATTACCTTTTTTTCTGCACTAAAGCTTTCAAAAACACTGTCAATGTTAATTTCTTCAAAAGATTCTATCTTTTTGGCAGGAATAACAGTTTTAATACTGTCGTTTTTTGAAGATGCTTTACTTACAGGTGTTTTTTTATGAATAAAATATGATTTGTCAATTTTAGGTTTCAATTTGGCAATATGATTTTTTCTAACTTTAATTAAAGAGTCTGTGTCATGACTAATTTGTGTAAGGTTCTTCATTTTTCCATAACTTGAAAAATTAGATTCATCCATACGACTAAATTCCATTCCCTGAAGTGGGATCATGGCAATTTGTTTTTTAAAGTGGTCTTCTCTAAACTGAAATCTTTCGCTGTTCTTTTTGCGTTTATTGTTGGTGCTCTCATTATATTGTTCACCATCAAATAATGTAAGTTTTAGGAATTTATTGTCATCAGTAAATTGTAGTTTGCCTGAGTCTGCCAGTGTTACATTTGAGTTTCCTGCCATTTCATCCCTATGGTCATAAATCATAATATCATACAACATATCTCCGTTTTTTGATTTATGATCTATTTTAATACTAAAGTTTTCCAATCCATCATAAAAGACTTTCTCTTTAATGTCAAATTCAGGTCTTGATTGACGAACGGACCACATTAAACTGGTGAATTTTAAGTTTGCTACAGGTAATATATTGTTTGAAAACTTAAATGCTCCGAATGAAATTAATATTGAAAAAATAATTAGCGGAGCCATAATGCGTTGCAAGGATATACCCGCAGATTTTAGGGCTGTTAATTCGTAATTTTCGCCCAGGTTTCCAAATGACATAAGAGATGCCAGAAGGATGGCTAAAGGAAGAGCCATGGGAATAACTTGTAATGAAGCGTAAAAAAGTAACTCAATTAATACTGAAACTTCAAGTCCTTTTCCTACTAAATCATCAACATATCTCCATAAAATTTGCATTACCAAAATAAAGAGTGATATAAAAAAGGTCATAACTAAAGGCCCTAAGTAACTCTTTAATATGAAAATATGAAGTTTTTTCATTTGTAAATATTTTGTTCAGAATAAGAAAATATTGTGCCAAAAAAAAGCACTCTAATGTACATACGTACATAATAGAGTGCAAAGTTATATTAATATTTTATTTAAGGAATAATTAAATCGAACCTAAACAATGTTTTAATTGGTCGATTTGTTGATTCCAAAGCTCCACTGAATCTTCTTTTTCATCTTCTTCAGCAAAATCAACAATGTTTAATGCTGTTTCACCTGTTAGTTCATCAACGTTAATAATGAATTCAAAATAAGAATCTTCATCATCGTCATCAAGCCAATGAAATTTTATAGAAGTATTATCTTTTTTGTTAAGAAGTTCAGCTTCTTGTTCTGCTCCATCCCATATAAATGTATAAATATTACCTTTTACATTTACATCATCAGAAAACCATTCTGAAAGTCCACTTGGAGTAGAAAGCCTGTTGTACAAAATTGAAGGGGAAGTTTTAATTATAAATTCCAGTTCAATTTTTTCTTTAAGATCTGACATCGTGTAAACTTATTAAGTTTTTAATCATAGAATGCGCACAAGATAGCATTTTATTTAAGAATTGGAAAATACATTCTATAGTTCAATAAACTAATAAATATTGAATATGTCAAGTCTTTATTATGTTATTCAAATGGTGAACAGAGATTGTTGGTTATGGAGATGTGACAGAATACAATAATATATACTATCGGGTTTAGATTAATTTATGAAAAGCATCAAAGGTGAACAGTTTTTTATTCACAATGAAGGAAAAGGTGTACTTTGGGGTGGTATTTCGAAAAAAAGCTAATATTTTCAAAGATAGCATTGAAAAATAGGGGTGTAAAAAAAGGCAGATATGATATATCTGCCCTTTCCCCTTAATTCAGCTAACTAAATCCAAGTTTTATGAAAAATCCCTGTGACAAATATGGCGATTTATCTTAAAAGTTAAGGATGATTATTGTTAATAAAAATTAAATAAAGTTACGTAAGTGAAAATGCTATTGACAAATTTAAATTTTAACCATTGCTCCATTAGTATGGGAAATAAATTGTTTTTCGTAAGCAAAAAGTTAAACTTTTTTTAAAGTAATTGGTTTTTCTGATTAATGAATAAATAGTAAGTTTATCGTCTTAATTAGTGATTGAAATCACATCTTAAATCAACAATAATATAGATATAATGATTATGAATAAATTAGTTGTAGGGCTGTTTGCTTTATCGATGCTTTGGGGAACAGTTTCCGCTCAGGAAAATTATAAAGATAAGGATACAAAATTAGTTTTTAAGAATGATAATGTTTACGATGTAGCTCCAATAAATGTTAATGATGTAAAGTTTAAAAAGAAGCCTAAAAACATTGTTTTATTGATTGGAGATGGAATGGGCGTGGATCATATTTTTGCAGGATTAACAGCCAATAAGGGGCAACTTAACCTCCAAAATTTTAAAACAATTGGCTTTTCAAAAACACAAAGTGCAAATAATTATGTAACAGATTCAGCTGCAGGTGGAACAGCCTTGGCTTGTGGGAAAAAAACAAATAATGGTTCAATTGGTGTAGATGAAAATGGGACTAAGCTGCAAAGTATTCTTGAAATAGCTGAAGATAATGGTTTGGCAACTGGATTAGTTAGTACTTCTGCAATAACTCACGCAACACCGGCTTCATTTATAGCACATCAACCTAAAAGAAGTATGTATGAGGAAATTGCAGCTGATTTTTTAAAAACAGATATTGATGTGTTTATTGGCGGTGGAAATGATTTTTTTTCAAAAAGAGAGGATAATAGAAATTTAGTAAAAGAACTTGAAGATAAAGGTTATCAAATATATACTGACCTTGATGCTGCATCTAAGATTGTGGATGGAAAATTAGGCGTTTTAACAGCCCCAAAACATAATCCTGATTATACCGAAAGGGGAAATATGTTATTAGATGCCTCTGAAAAAGCTCTTCAAATATTAAGTAAGGATGATGATGGATTTTTTTTAATGATTGAAGGATCACAAATTGATTGGGGTGCACATCAAAATAACATGGCTTTCTTAACTGGAGAAATGCTTGATTTTGATAAGGTAGTTGGTGAAGTATTATCTTTTGCATTAAAAGATAAAGAAACGCTGGTTATTGTTACAGCGGATCATGAAACTGGAGGACTTGCTGTGGTAGGAGGAGATATGAATGCTGGATATGTTGAAGGAGGATTTGTTACTGGTCATCATAGTGCTTGTATGGTTCCTGTATTTGCAGTAGGGCCAGGTGCTGAAGCGTTTTTGGGTATTTACGAAAACACAGCCATATTTGATAAGATGTTAAAAGCTTATGGTTTTTCTAAGTAAAAATACTGAAGAGTTTAAAAACAAGAAAAGCGACGGAAACCGTCGCTTTTCTTGTTTTTAGGCGTTTAATTCTAACTTTTTTTGAATTAAATAATAGAGTATTAAACTTACTCCTCCAAATATAAAGATCATTGAAAAGTAAGCTGTAGGTTCGGTTAATCCTGATGATTGAGCTAACACATCACCTGCTATGATACCAATTCCAATACCTATAGCTAAAATCCCAAACTTCAAAACATTGTGAAATGTTGATTTTTTCTCATCATTTTTAAAAATACTTGCATCTAATCCAGCTGCAATTAATGCGGTGCGTTCAATTCGTCTGTTCTTTAAATATATTAAAGCAACAATCATTCCTGGGATGGAACCGAAAATAATGGCGACTACAAATATGGGTACTAATACTTCTTCCATGATATTTTTATTTTAATTATTGTCTTTCTATTTATTTAGACAACCACCTTTTTAAAGTGGTTACAAAAAAGGATGATTATTTTTATCCCAGATCAAAATTTATTTGAATATTTTTGCAGCATGTTAATTGAAAACGCAAAGCAGACTTTAAAAGATATATTTGGATATAGTAATTTCAGACCATTGCAAGAAAAAGTAATTGATTCTGTATTACAAGGGAATGATTGTTTGGTTTTGATGCCAACAGGAGGAGGAAAGTCTATTTGTTTTCAAATTCCGGCATTAACATTAAAAGGTGTCGCTATCGTTGTTTCGCCTTTGATTGCCTTAATGAAAGATCAGGTAGAGGCTTTAAAAGTAAATGGAGTAGAGGCTGAATTTATTAATAGTACACTTACTGATGATGAGCAATCTGTGATTATTAATAAGGCTGTTAATGGCAAAATTAAGTTGCTTTATGTGTCCCCTGAAAAAATGAATTCAGAAAGCTTTTATTATACTTTATTGCAGCTGAATATTAGTTTAATTGCTATTGATGAAGCTCATTGTATATCAAGCTGGGGACATGATTTTAGGCCGGATTACAAACGTTTAGGATATTTAAAAAAGCAATTCAAGGATATTCCGATTATGGCTCTAACAGCTACTGCAGATCCCTTGACTCAAAAAGATATTCTGCTTCAATTGAATATTACTAAAGCAAATGTTTTTAAAGATTCTTTTAGTCGACCTAATATTTTTTTAGAAGCCAAGCCTGCATATAAGCGTAAAGAAGTAATTCTGGATTTTATTCAGCAAAGGGGGGATGTCTCAGGTATTATATATTGTCTTAGCAAAAAAAACACAGAAGATTTATCAAGGTTTTTAAGAGCCAATGGAATTTTATCCGGGTTTTATCATGCAGGAATGAATAGTGATATCCGGAATAGAGTTCAGAATGATTTTATTAATGACAGAATTAAGGTAGTATGTGCAACCATTGCATTTGGAATGGGGATTGACAAATCGAACGTGAGATGGGTTATTCATCATAATTTACCTAAAAATATTGAAGGCTATTATCAGGAAATTGGACGTAGTGGTAGAGATGGACTTGCAGCTCATGCTTTGTTGTTTTATGGACAACAGGATTATAGTATTTTGGAGTCGTTTAATGAAGAGTCAGATAGAAAAATAATATTAAATGCTCGTTTGGAGCGAATGTTACTCTTTGCACAATCAAACCATTGTCGCAGAAAGTTATTGCTCAATTATTTTGGAGAGTGGACTTCTGAAGATTGTGGGGAATGTGATAATTGCAAAGGAAAACAAAATCTGTTTGATGGAACAGTGATGGCGCAAAAAGCCCTTTCGGCTGTTGCCAGATTGCAAGGTAAGCTGCCAAAACATATTTTACCTCATATACTGGCTGGACTTAGATCACCGGATGTTTTAGCTGGTAAATTTCATGAGATTAAGACTTTTGGAGTTGGTAAAGATGTGAGTTTGGTTGATTGGGAGATTATTATCAATCAACTTATTGGGTTGGGTTATTTGAAAATTGAATATGAACAAGGAACAATTTTAGCATTGACACCGCTAAGTAAACGTATTCTTTTTGAGGGTGAAACCGTGAGGCTACATCATTTACATCAAAAGATTAAGAGAGAGAAAAAGGTTGGAATTACAAAGCCTAAACCAATTGCTACCTTTGACAGACAAGAAGGTCTGTTTGAAAGATTAAGACAGTTAAGACGAAAAATGGCTGTAGAACTGGGTGTTCCTCCTTATATTTTATTTTCTGATGCTACTTTGTCTGAGATGGTAACTTATAGGCCAACCAATGAATGGGAAATGAAGGAGATATCAGGAGTTGGTAATAAAAAGTGGGAGCAATACGGACAGGCTTTTGTTGATGAAATCAATGCATTTATAAAGCAAAAAAGGTCAAAAGCAGTTCCGGCATATGAAAAAACATTAAAATTATACCAGCAAGGTCTATCTCCTGAAATTATTGCCTCAAGAATAGGAGTGAATGTAATAACGGTTTATTCGCATTTGGCAACGCTATTTGAAAAAGGTATTGATGTAAATATAGCTCAGTATGTTTTACCTAATGAAAAGAAAAAAGTGGAAGATTTATTAAATCAAAATCCTCAAATGCAATTGCAACAAATTTATGAATTAGCCAATAAGCAAATTCCTCATCATGTTATTCGATTAGCAATATCTTTGGTAAAGTCAGGAAAATAAGATTAAGCAGTTTTTATTATTTTCGATAGCATTTTGTCCAATATTAAAATCATACTTATTCCTAAAATAATGATATAAGCTAAAGTTGGAACTTGAGAGAAGCTATGAAAGATTGTGTTAAATACTCCATTAAAAGCTTTTAATGTTTCTGAAAATTGTAATGATTCTGCTATGGTTGAACTTTGTTTCGAAGCGTTTTTAATATCAATCACATAAACCAAAATAACACCCAAAGCTATACTTAAGGAAATCCAGATTTTATTAGCCGTATTGATCTTTACTTTTGCAGGAGCTGGTTGTTTTGACCATTCCTTGAAAACTTCATTCATCGTGCTTTTAGTAAAATCTACAGAGGGTTTATCTGGTGTGAAATGGGAAAATAAATCCTCTATTATTTTATCTTGTTCTATATTTTTATTCTCTTTAGTCATAATTCTAATTTTGAATTAAAGATTTTGCTTCTCCATTCATTAATAGTTGGAGATGCGAATATAAATTTTTTCTTGCCCGATGAAGTTTTACCTTCACATTACTTTCTGTATACTCTGTTAAAGAACAAATTTCGTCGATACTTAGTTCCTGATAGTAATATAAAATGAGTAAAAAGCCTTCGTCTTCGTTTAATTTATTGAGGGCAAGTTTAAGGATCTTTTTTTTATCTAACCGTTCTAAATAATCCTGTTCGTAACTTCCAAAATTTATATTTCTTTTTTCGTTTTCATCAGTTGATACCCAAATATCTTTTTTATTTCGAATCTTACTTAAAGCAGTTCTGTAGATGATTTGATAAAGCCATGTGCTAAATTTTGATTTTCCTTTAAAAGTATCCAGCTTTTTATAGGCCTTTACAAAAGCATCTTGAGCAACTTCTTCTGCATCTTCCTTGTTTTTAGTGATACTAAGTGCTAAAGTAAACGCCATATTCTGATACCGGTTTACCAAGGAAGCATATGCAGAAATATCTCCTTTTTTTATCTGAGTTATTATTTTTTTGTCAGAATGATTCATCTATTACGTTTGACGCCTTAGTAACGCATCAAGTTACAGATGAATTAAAAAAAAGGCAATTTTTTATTTTTAATAAGTAATGTGTAATTTTTACTGAGGTTAAGGTATTGTATTGCAGGAGTGTAGTGTTTTTTGTGTTGAGTTGTTGTAAAAAATATTCAAAAAATAGTTGTTTGTTAAGATGAAATGATATACATTTGCATCCGCAAAAACGAAATAAATCTTTTAAAGAAAAGGTCGTTTAGTAATTAAATGCCGAGGTAGCTCAGCTGGTTAGAGCGCAGGATTCATAATCCTGAGGTCGGCGGTTCAAGCCCGCCTCTCGGTACATTGAGAAAATACAAAGAAAAGAAAGCCTGACGCTTACAAGTGTTAGGCTTTTTTATTTCCCCACATTTTCCCCACTTTCTCCTTTGAACGCAAAAAAGAACAAACTCCAATTAAACTGGAATTACAAATAAAAAAAACACACTCAAAATCCTACGCAAAGATAAATGAAGATTATGCTTGTTGGAAGTCGAGTAGATATTTGGCTTCTCAATGTATTATTTATACTTATCTCATAAATTCAAGGAATATATTAAGATGTCAAAAATTGACCTAGTGGATTTATTTGTTTAAAAATTAATTACTTTAGCTTAAGACATAATGTAGATATTTGTAATATGATATTTATTATCTACAACAACTAACATAGTGATTGTTTATTAGCTGTGTGCAACTAACCCCAAGAACAAGATAAAATGACTGAGAAACTTGCAAAAGCCGAAGAAGACGGAGTAATAATTCCATCAGATAAGATTGAATACCTTCAAAGAGAATTAACAAATGTGCGTGATGAATTTGTAGATAACAAATACCTTATTGAAGCAAAAAAAGTATTAGCTGCTGGTGGTTTGAGAAGTACCATAGGTAGTTATTGGAATGCTGTTGTAGATGATTTGAGACGGAAAATTATCCATAGAAGTTTGGACTTGTTCAATAAGGAAATGCAGCCTAGACGAGAAATTAAAAGCTATGAAGATTTTCAAAATTACACCACAGAAATGGACTTAGTTGAAGGTGCATACAAAACTGGTGTAATTGGATGGGAAGACTATAAATTACTTAACCAAGCACGCGAAACGCGTAATATTTTCTATGGGCATCCTGATAGTAGTGACCCAACTCTTTTTAAGGTGTTTAACATGATGGCTGATTGTAATAAGTATGTCTTATCACAACCTTATCCAATGCCAATAATTGATACTAATGAGTACATTTTGACAATGGATACTAATAGTTTTGCTAAGAATGAATTAGCTGTAGAACAAGCCTTGTCAGATTTACCTTTGATATATAAAAAAGAGTTAATCAATAAACTGTACACTCTTTATCAGAAGGATAATACAAGCACTACATTAAAAGGAAACATAGAATTCTGTCTTCCAATTTTGTGGAAAGTATTACCAAAGGAAGAAAGACAAACAATTGGCAAACGTGTAGATAAAGATTTTCTGACAGGAAATCAAAACATCATGGATTTTGCTATTGACTTTATGACAATAGTTGAAGGTATGAGATATGTTTCTTCAGCTACCAGACGGATTATATATGAACCATACATAAAGGAGCTTGAAGATAATTTAGATAATTGGTACGCAGAAGGTCGTGCTGTGACTAAAATTAATGAATTGGGTAACGTAATACCCGATGAATATAGACCTAGATTAGTTGCAGCTCTTACGCTTTCATATATCGGTAAGTCAGGATATTATTCATTTGATGCAAGTCCAAAAATTGCAGATATTTTTACAAAGTTTGATATGCATTCTGCTGAACTTTTTGTAGAAACGGTTAAAACTAATGAGACTCTAAAATCAAGAATTACTTATTCTCATACGCTAACACGTCTAAGAAATTTAGCGAATATAATTTTGAATAATGTTCAAGTTAAAGCACACACGGAAGAAGTTCTAGAGTTAATAGTAGATACTAATAAGACAGGAGTTCTATATAAGAAAATAAAGAAATAATAGCACAATACGCGCTCACACATGATAGCCTTGCCGCAGGCGTAACACTAAAATTATGTAATACATAAAAAACACTGATGATACCTAAACTACAATTAATACTAGAGTACAAACATTTCTTTGATACAGAACCACCTCAAGACAGACTTGAACTAATTAGACATATTCCGAAAAGCAATATTCTTTTTGAACTTGCAAAACTAAATTACAAACTTAAACCATCCAATCAACTTAAATACGACACTACACTTAAAACTCAATTTGATTTTTTACGATACCTCTGCCCAATTAACAATATTTTATACGATAAGTACAGTGGAGTGTTTTCGAGATATATCAAAGATGAAAAGCATTTCGCCTTAATATTCACAAGAGCTTCTAACTTGTTCGCTATTGAAGAAATAACAAATGGTTCGGGCTTTATCGAAGATGATAATTTTCAAATGAAGGATGTCTCAATTTGGAATTCAATATTTATGTATTTATTAGCAGTGAATACAGAATCAACTAAAGTAAAACCAATTGAAGACAAAGAATTAACCATTGAAAATATCAGTGCATCTTCATTAGTGTTAAATGAGTTAATGATTGAGGACAATCCTTTTTATGTACCGTATAGAGGAATAAAACTATTAGAATTCTTATCTAATCATCCTTTATATGGAAATGAAATTGAACATTATTTTAATGATATAGTAAAAGTTCACAAAGACAAGTTTATTTTTAATCTTCTAGCACTGACTATTGCGAATAAAAATAAAGATGATGATTCTGCATTTATATACAATACGGATGAAGCAGATAGTTTTCTAGAATATTTAAGTGACAAGAAGATATCTAACAATAAACCTGCAACACTACTTTCTACAAAGAAAACCCCATTCTATAAAGGTTCTGACAATATATATGTAGTATTAGACTTAAATTTTTTAATGAGTAAAAGTTATTACTTTTTTATCAATGACTTTTGGTTTGATTATTTAAAACCACAAAAAAACATATACAATACAGAAAAGTTTAGTTTTAAAAATTATCGTGGTGTTTTTGGGCTATTCTTTGAATCTTATGTTCAAGAAATAATACTTAACAGTTTTCATTATCTTAAATATCCGAAACCTTTACTTTTTGATGACTTAAAAATAAATACCGGAAATGGTGATATTGAAGTAGCCGATATTTATGTTCGACAAAATAAAAAGGTACTAGTTGGTCAAGTTAAATCAAGCTCTATTTATGATAAGGAAAAGTATAGTGGAGAAATAGATAAATTGTATAGACAGGACAGAGAACAATTTTTCAAAGATTTTGGAGTTAACCAAACATTGCAGTCAATAAAGGATATTTTGACACATAATGAATCATTTGATTCAAAATTACCCATAGGCAAAAAGTTAACCTTTTATCCAATTATTGTTGTTAACGAAAAACTTTTTCAAACTCCATTACTATCTAATTTATTACATCGTCGTTTTCAAGAACTATTAAGTACAGAGGATTTTGGAAAACACAAAGTTAACCCTCTGGTGGTAATTCATATTGCGGATTTAGAATACTTAAATAATTCGTTATCAACTAAGTCGATAAAAATATGGGATTTGCTTGACAAGCATATTAAAAAAATAGAAAATACAATAATGCCACCATTCATATTAACATCTGACAAATACATTAATCCTAATGCCATTTCAGAAAAGGCTTTTGAAACAATAAAAGGTATTGTTCGAAAGTATTCAAATGAAAATGCTTAAATACTTCACACAATGCATATACTGCATTGAAAATACAATAAAAAAGAATAATGATTAAAGAAAAAAAATGTCAGATGATACTTTTAAAATGTTTCACACTACGCATAGCAAAAAATGCAATACAAAAGTACAAATTCATACCTTTGAAAACCTTAGCAATTATTAGCAATATTTTTCTGAAAAAGGTTAGTAAAACTTAGTATTTTGATTGTCTACCAATTATCATCACTAGACTTCTCACCTTTTAAATACTCTAACAAATCAGATATTTTAGAATTAAAATAAGATTCAATTTGCTGTTTTGTTTCAGGTAATCTAACAGCACCCTTTTTGTTATATATCGGATAGCCTTTCCAGACACTACCCGTAAATGTAACCGGAAGCCCTCCATTGTCAGCAGTTATATCTAATTGTGTTATTTCAAACCTTACCTTACCATCTTTGAACTTTAACTCAATAGTGTATTTGGCATTTGTTACTAATTTAACACCACTATTCTTAACGGTTCCAAAGCCTGAAACGTAAGTGTCAAATCTTAAATACTCATTCTCTGTTTTTACTTTAATTACCTCATCGGGATTTTTGTATGTTTCATTAATGTACTTGATTGAATTACTGTACAAGTCTTGCGCTGTTTTCTCATTTACTTCTAATACAAGAAATGCTTTTTCTGGGTCTTCGCTATTACATAAACCACTTTGCACAATCTCATAACTTTGAGAATAAGCAATTGTTGCACATAGCAACATCATAAGAAAGAATACTTTTTTCATAATCTATTAATTAGTTAAAGTACCAAAGATACATTTTACATCATATATGATGTAATGAATAGATGCAAATTTCCTGACTTTCGTATCGAATGGAAGCTAAAAGGGATAAACTATTAATTGAAATTGGAAACAGAGTAAGAGTTTTGAGAATGAAACGAAATCTTACTCAGGCTCAATTAGCTTCTGATATTGATAAAGACCAACAAAATATACAGCGATTAGAATCAGGACGCTACAATCCCTCGATCAAGTTCCTTAATGAAGTTTGTGCAGGACTTAACATTACTATTCAAGAGTTCTTTAGCAATCTTCAAGACGACAAATAATATTCGAAAAAAGGTTGGTAATTCTTTGCAAAAATTATTAGGTGTAATTTTAGACCTTTAATTATTTAGATAACATATGTTTCGTGGGCTGATAATATTTTTTTGATATTCCGGTCAATTCTTTCAGTTAAAACAGTAATCTTATTTTCAATTTCCAAGGAAATAGTTTTAATTAGTTCTTTATCTTCTGGATTTTCTTTTGGCGTTTCCATGCGCTTTCGTTCAAAGAGTCGCAGTAGTTCCTTTATATCAGTACAAAACTCAATGGAATAATATATTTCACTCTCTTGAAATGTTTTTCTTACTTCATTTAACCTATTATCAATATCGTTCTCTTCTTTCTGAATTGCGTTTTTTAAGCCTTGGCGTTTTTGATAAATCTCAATTG
Organism: uncultured Saccharicrinis sp.; assembly: GCA_963665705.1. Lineage (GTDB taxonomy): Bacteria > Bacteroidota > Bacteroidia > Bacteroidales > Marinilabiliaceae > Saccharicrinis. The sequence continues at coordinate 4,125,759 of OY762448.1, read as the reverse complement.
CTGATTCAGCTCTTTTTTGATGTAGAAACTCAAATTGAATTCGATAAGATATATTTTCTTTCTCAAGAGAATGCTTTAAAAGCTGCAAATCTGAACTAAACTCACTTTTTATTTTTTCTAGTTTTTTAATTTGTGTCTTTGTTGTATTCTTCCAACGGAGATAAAGCAAACCAAATGGAACTATAAGAACCAATAACTTTATTACTTCAATCCAAATATCAATATCAATCAACTTGTTACAAACCATCATAAAACGAACTTACAAAAAAATATTAATCTAAAAAACCTTGGTAAATCTTTGCAAAAATTCTTTAGTTCAATTTTATACCTTTCCTATTTCCTTACCTTAAACAATACATTATCAACCACTTTTCACATGCTTTTAATAAGGTGTCGAATAAAATACTTTGCTCTGAGTGTAGTAAGCATTCCACGGCGAACTACTTTAATACTCTTAATCTTTAGAACCTGTTTATTATCCCAGTAAAGCAATTTATTTACCTTTGGTCTTAAGTTTTTTGTTCCTGCTGAGGTTCGAACTGTAACAACCAAACTAAAATCCGTTTCCTTTTTTAGCTTTGCTATAAGTTCCCATTCTTTTTTACGTATTAGTTTTATTCTATCTGCACGAACTTTGTTATTTGCTTTATTTCTGCATTGTTTAGCTTCCTTACTATAGTGTTTTTCAGAACAAAATTTACTTCCTTTTCTTTGGTGAGAAATATCTCGACCGCAAGAGCAACAAAGGACATGTTTTTGAGAGTTGTTTTTTAACTCTTTTTTATGTTTGGGGATTGTGTCCGCCATGTTATCACATAGCGGACTTTGCACATATGACACTAGATATGTAAACACCGACATTTTTTGTGCTTCACTGTTTTTCAAAGCCTGTTTTAACAGGTGTAAATACCGACATTTTTTCAAGTCTTCAGCTTCAAATATTTTCAGGTATGCATCAAAGCATAATTTTATCAATTCTCCATTAAAATCATGTGCTTTGCATTTATTGGTAAGTCGGTTATATCTATTTACAGCATTTTCACGCTCTCGATAGTCCATGTAATGCAAATAATATGGATTAGAAAATAACTTATAATCAGATGATTGATTAGCTGATAAAAGACTTAAATCAGCGTTAAAATCATAAAACCGCATATAGGCAATCTCATTATACAAAACAGAGGTTAAGGCAATAGCTTTAACAGGGTCAATAAGGTCAGATAACGTTTTAATACCATACTTTTTGAGAAAGCGCATTTTCAAAACTTTAACACCAAAACGAAGTATGTTTTTATTTGGCGTATAGGCTTTTATTTCATCCTTTTGAGCTTTATTTTTGGCATCCAGTATATCGGATAGATATTTATCGTAAAGCTTTATTTCTCTATCATCATAACCAACATATCGACCTAGGTTAACATGACGGCGATTTATTGGAACAAAAGGCTTTCCCTTATGTGTCATAACTGATTTTATCCAGTTATGAATAGGCTCATCGAGAAATATATTTATTTGTAATTCTAAGGAATGAATTTCACATTCGGAAGCTTTTACGTTTAAATCCCGTTCAAGATTGGACACGAAAACCTCTAAATCAGATAACTTAAAAACCCCTCTATTGTTACCCTTACAAGCAGTATGCAAAGAACCTCTTAATGAATTTGCATTATTGTGCAGTGGAGAGCTTAACTTGAGCACTAAATTGTTAAGGCGCACCGTTTCACTCAATATTTCATCATCCGCCACAACACGCAAAAGCGAATTGTTCAGATGCTCAATATTAATATTACTACACAAAGAAATATTTGAGTAACAAAACGGCATTGCTAGATAAGTTAAAAGGCGAAAGCTTGAGGAGTAATGAAACGAGGGTAAAAACAGGTATGAAACTATTATCTCACACCCGTTTTACTTATTGATTATCGTTAATTTGTATTAAGGCTTTTTCAATTTCGGAGGACTTGTAATAAACACGATTTCCAATACCATAAGCCTTTAACTTACCTTTCTTTGTCCAATTATGGACTGTTGATAAATCAACCTTTAAAAGTTGCTTGACTTCATTACGTGTGAGCCATTCGGTTGGCTCTTTAGGTTGAAATTCTTTTTTTAATTCATCGAGCTGGATTTTTACCCCCTCGACTATTGCCGTTTGTAGTTGTTCGGCTGATAGATTAATTAATTGAACTTGTGACATACGTTGTATATTTTTTGTATACCGCAAGTAATCATTAGCTACACCCCCATTCTGGGCTGTTCATAACCCATTTACGGGTTATTCTTAATTTCTTGTTTAATAATATCTTTTAGCATTGAATAATTAGTTCTTCTTTTTCCAGTTGATTCATTATCAACTAATGCTTTTGATTCAGATTTAAGTTTATCATTCAAAGAAAAATCACATTCTTTACTAAACACTTTGTCTAGCCAGTTTGCAAAGACTGTAGGTGTTATAGACTCTTTTGTCAATTGATTATCATTATACATTTGCCAATACAAAAAAGAACACTCTTGATTTTGCGTTTTAGAGTCAATTATGTAGTTTTCAAAGTATCTGATACAAATCTGTTCTGCATTGCAATTATCAAAAATGTGCGGGTAGGTACTTTGTTCTTTTTGCTCTAGAACATTATCAATCCCTAGTTTATATTGTTCATCCTTTAGAAATAAGTGTAATGACTCCTGTAATTCCTCATCCATTATAACTTTATGCCAATAGTTATAACAACGCCCTATTTTTTCCCCTAAATTATAAGCTTCAGAATCTTTAATATATGGTTCATGATTTATGTATGATACATTAAAACTCCAATTGTTAAACAATAGCTTTCGCAATACAAAACTTAAACTATCTGCATTCACTTCTTTTTTAAATTCTTTTGTAAATCCTTCACAATAAGCATTAAATGGAAAATCAACAGGTGGGATATTTGTTTCTAAAAGCGTCTTATCTATGTTTTTAGTTTTAACTATTATACCATTGTCTTTATCTGTACAAAATGTAAAATTTACTCTCGCTTCGTAGCCATTTAGTATGGTATTTGGTAAGCTGTATAATTTTAGCAAAAAACTTGATTTCGGTAATATTTCTTTATACATGTTATTCAGCTTTTCTTAAAACTTTAAGGTTTGTTTCTTTTTTACTCTCGCTTGCTATTCTTGCCCAGTGTTCAGCTAGTTGTTGCGCTTGGTCGGTTGGGCTTTTACCTATGTATATTAAAAATTTATTTTCGGTTGTGTGTCCTGTAGCACTCATTAATAAAGGAGTTGGAATGTCACCGTAATAATTAGTTGCAAATGAACGTCTGCAAATATGGGAGGTAATTAATTCATATTTCGGAAACATTCCGACCTCCTTACGCCTTGTTTCTTTGTTTAATTTTGAACCTTTCGTTATCGTTGTTATCCCTGCCTGTTTGCAAAGCTCCTTAATGTAAGTGTTAAACTTTTGGTCGCTTATTTTCCGGGGGAACTGCCCACCTCTTTTATTTAAAATATCCTGTACTTGTTCTTGAATTGGAAGTATTACTTTATTGCCTGTTTTTTGCTGTGTGAGTTCTAGCATTAATAAACCGCCTTTCGATACTATATTATCAGTCGTTAAGCGTAAAAGGTCACTAACACGTTGCCCAATAAAGCAACCAACCAAAAGCCAGTCACGGGCATTACCCAAAGCATCACGCTCAAAGTCTTTATTCTTAATTTGCTCTAGTTCGTCAAGGGTTAAAATGACCTTGTATGTTTCAGCTTTTACGGCTGTAATATAGTCAAGCTGATTAGAAACTTTTAAACCTTCTTTTCGGGCGTGCTTACCTAATGTTTTAAGGTCTTTTGTTAGTGTGCCAATATAATTATCTGAATAACCGTTTTTTCTTAGGTAGCCATCAAATTGTGATACTAAATCCGGTGTTATATCAATAACATTAAACCGTGTTCGTTTGGCTTTTTGAAAGTCTGCGAAGCGATTCTTTAGGTTAGTAAATTTTTGAATTGTGTTTTTGCTTAACCCTCTTTTACCGTTCTTTTGTATGTGGTTCGGTAAATATTCAATGTAAGCCGTAAGGAATGTAATCAAATCGCCTTTGTCTTGTTTTTCCGAAGAACTACGATTTTGAAGTTCATTAATCTGATTCGTCAACCAATCACCATTAATCAGAACCCCTTTATTTATAGCAATGTTAAAATTTTCGAGCAAAGAGATTTTTAACTTATCAAGCATAACTTTTAAGCTTTTTCCCTGTGCAGTCGTTCGTTTAGGTTCGTTAGTTGTTGTACTCCAATCAGCAGCAAAAACATTAATGTTTGTTGTTTTCGTAATGTCTATGCTTCGCCCATGTTTTAACCGTAAGTAGATTGTTAGAGGGTTAGTTTTTCCTTTAACGATTGTGCGGATAGTTGCCATAAGTTCAAAATTGATTCAATGCAAATATAAAGCTTTCCCCACATTTTCCCCACATTTCCTCGCCAATATAAAATACTATTCAATCTATTTCAATTTCAACACAAGCCCTAAAAGCTCTGCATCTATTGAATTTATTGATATGTTACTGTGTAATTAGGCTTTTGCGAAAATGCCATAATTGCATGGGTTTTACCTCGCCTCTCGGTACTGAACAAAAGCCACTTACAAATATGTAAGTGGCTTTTGTTTTTTTATTGGCTACACAAATGGCTGGATAAAAAGTGAATTGAAGAATTTTCTTACGATAGAAAAAAAATAGTTTCATTCCATGCTTGTTTCCCTTTTCTTATTTATTCCATTCTTAAAATTTCGCACTTCAAGAGGTTGTTCTGTCGCTTGATTTTTCAGTTGTTGTGCTAATTTATACAAGTGAAGTAGAAGTAATATGTATTTTCAGATTTGATATAAACGTATTCTATTTACGGGTAATTACTATTTGGGGTAGTGATTTTTTTAGTAAATTATAAGTGTACATTAATAAAATCAGGAATCATGGGATCAAGTAATAAAAAAGCACATCAACGAGAACCTGTATATGAAAATAACGGTCACTTGAATAAAGAATTCTATTTTAAAGAATTGGATAGACTTCAATTAGAATTAGTAAAACTTCAGGAGTGGATTAAATTCAAAGGACTTAAAGTTGTAGTAGTATTTGAAGGGAGAGATGCCTCAGGAAAAGGAGGTGTTTTAAAACGAATTACTCAGCGTCTTAATCCCCGGATTACTAAAGTTGTAGCTTTGCCTGTGCCAACAGAAAGGGAAAAAACACAATGGTATTTTCAACGTTATGTTACGCATCTTCCGGCAGCCGGAGAAATGGTTTTGTTTGATCGCAGTTGGTATAACCGAGCCGGAGTTGAAAAAGTGATGGGCTTTTGTACTCAAGACGAATACGAGGATTTTTTAAGGGCTTGTCCGGAGTTTGAACGCATGTTAATACGCTCTGGGATAATACTAATTAAATATTGGTTTTCCGTAAGTGATGAAGAACAGGAAAAAAGATTTAAAGAAAGAATCAATACCCCATTAAAGAGATGGAAGATTAGTGAGATGGATATGGCTTCGCGAACTCATTGGATTGATTATTCAATAGCAAAAGATAATATGTTTAACTACACAGATACAAAACAAGCTCCATGGGTTGTTGTAGAAGGTGATGATAAAAAGAAAGCCAGATTAAATTGTATTACTCATTTATTGTCTATGATTTCATATGAAGAAGTAAAATATAAAAAACTAAAGCTTCCTCCACTTCAAGATAAAAAAGGTTATATGCGACCTCCTATTGATGAACAGACTCATGTTCCGGAGGTGTATTAAAGGTTAAAAGTTTAAGTTTTTTGCAAATCCACGAATCAACAAGTAAACTAATCCATATAACAACAATGACTATTGATTGGACGATATTAATATACACAGTGATTGGAGGTTTAGCTCTCTTCTTGTTTGGTATGGATGTGATGACAAAGGCTCTGAAGGATTCTGCAGGTAATAGACTTAAGTATTTTCTTCATAAAATGACATCTACACGATGGAAAGGACTTATTGCCGGTTTAAGTGTTACTGCAGTCATTCAATCATCTTCGGTAACTACTGTTTTGGCTGTAGGCTTTGTTGCTGCAGGAGTAATGACTTTTAAAAGTACTCTAGGTGTAATTCTTGGTGCTGATATCGGAACTACAATTACTGCACAGATCATAGCTTTTAAGATTACTAAAATTGCTTTACTTCTAATTATTATGGGGTATTTAGCTACGATAATTTCTAATAATAAAAAATATCGGGAGATAGGAAGAATATTTCTGGGGTTAGGGCTTATCTTTTTAGGTATGAATTTCATGAGTGAAGGAATGCGACCTTTAAAGTCTTATCCTCCTTTTATTGAAACAATGTATGGATTAAGTAATCCGGTTTGGGGAATATTAATAGGAACTCTTTTAACAGCTTTAATTCAAAGTTCGTCTGCTACAACAGGAGTTGTGATTGTATTAGCGTCTCAAGGTTTTATCACATGTCAGGGAGGTATATCTATTGTTATTGGAGCCAATATTGGAACCTGCGTAACAGCTTTTCTTTCGGCGATAGGAAAACCCAGAACTGCTGTTCAGGTGGCTATTGCCCATGTATTATTTAAAATTATTGGAGCTGTTTTATGGGTGTGGTTTATTCCTCAGCTAGCTTATGTTACAGAGCAAATAACACCCCATGATTTACCCAGACAAATAGCTAATGCTCATACTATTTTTAATGTAGCAAATGCAGTTTTAATGATTGGATTTACGGGGCCAATAGCATTACTTATTTCTAAAGTATTTCCTGTAAAAGCAACTTTAGATAATGAAGAAATAGTATTACTGGACAAGTATTATCTTCAGCATACAAGTGTGGCCGTAGACTTGGTGGATAAAGAGTTAAATGTGTTATATGAAAAAACATATGATATTTTAAAAATAGCACCTGATACTGGATTTAATGGTTCTTTAACCAACCTTGAGCGCTTGCGATTGTCGGATAAAGCGATTGATTTTAAACAAAAACAAATACTGTCTTATCTTCAACAATTGCAACAGGAAGAATTGAATCATAAAGAATCTAATCGAATAAAAAATCAGATGGAGATAACTAATATTCTGGAGGCAGCAGCAGATGTAATTACTACAGATATGGTTGAAGCAGCCGAACATAGAATTGAATATGGTTTTCAGGTAAGTGAAGATACATATGTAAGGTTACAGGATGCATTTTATCAGAGCGTAAATGCTTTATCTGATGCATTTTATTCATATTGTAATAATGACAAAGTTCTTGCTAAGGAGATTATTGCAAATAAAAAGGTCTTTAAAAATAATGTAATTGAAATAAAAGATCGATTAGTAAATCGGTTGTCGTTACAGGATGAGAATAGAATTGCGATTATCCGTTTTGAAACCGAAATGATAGAAATAATAAACAGACTTTATTCATTGGCCCGAAGGATCGCTCGTTTACAATTAGATTGATTGGACTAATTTGTTTTGCATATTATAAAAAAGCTGTAGATATGATAAAGAGTACAATATTTTTACGGTATTTTATCACGTTGGAATTTTTGTTCTTGTTATGTGTTATAAGTAAATCTGCTTATTCAACATATTTTGTAGTGTCGTCAATGAGTGAATTTGAAATTCAAAAGAACGATACAGTCTTAAGTTCAGCTATTGATACTACTTTATATTGGCAAAAGATCAGGCTTTTAGCGAATAATGATGTGAATGGCAAATGGCCGGTGACTCAACAACCATATCCTTTACCGGGTGCCATATTGCCGTTTAAGCGCATTGTGGCCTATTACGGTAACCTCTATTCAAAAAAAATGGGTGTTCTGGGTAAATATCCACCAGAAGAATTATGGGAAAGATTAAATATAGAGATTGAAGAATGGGAAGAGGCAGATACACTTACTCCGATAGTTCCTGCTCTTCATTATGTTGCTGTTGTAGCTCAAAATGATTCCATGAGAGATGGAAAGTACCGTATGCGTATGCCTCATCATCAAATAGATTCGGTGCTTACTATTGCACAAGTGGGAAATGCCATTGTTTTTTTAGATATACAACCGGGGCATAGTTCGGTTCATGAAGAAGTTCCCTTATTGAAGAAATACCTTAAGATGCCAGGAATTCATTTGGGTATAGATCCTGAGTTTTCAATGAAGGAAGGACAGAAGCCTGGTTCAGTAAAAGGTTATGTTGATGCAAAGGATATTAATTTCTGTGTAGAATATCTGGCTGGCCTGGTTAAGAAATATAATTTACCACCCAAAATACTGGTTGTTCATCGTTTTACACAGGCTATGGTGAAAAATTATCAACAAATAAATTTACATCCGGAAGTACAGATCGTTATTAATATGGACGGATGGGGAAGACCAGGTTTAAAAAAGAGTACCTATCATGATTTTATATACCAGGAACCAGTACAGTTTACCGGGTTTAAACTGTTTTATATTAATGATGTAAAACAACCTCCTTTCAGAATAATGAAGCCTGAAGAAATATTAAACCTTACACCAAAACCCATTTATATCCAATATCAATAAGATAATCCTGCATGTTGTCATCCAATTTTACCCAATATTAATTGAACTCGGATTAATATAGTTAACATTTACCTAAGCTTTTCTTTCTAATACCTTTTTATTGGCTTAATCAGGTGTTGGTTTTATTGTGTTATTTTTCAACTCATCAAATTTATTAAGCTATGGTAAAGATGAAAAAATTAAATATCCCTCTTCTGGTGATTATAGCAGTTTGTGCTTATTTCATTGGAAACTCAGGTAAAGAAATCAAAATTGAAAAGTATCCTCCCGGAGTTAATCCGGAAAGGATTATTTTAACCTGGAATGAAGAAACTCAGAATACTCAAACAGTAACATGGCGTACAGATACAACTGTGGCTCAAAGTAAAGTACAATGGCTTAAGGCAGTTGAAGTAGCACAGGATATTGAGAATCCATTTGAAGTAGAAGCTATAACAGAAACTTTTAAATCCGATGTGAATTCAGCCAATTATCATCATGCAACAATGACAGGATTACAGCCGGATACCGAATATATGTACAGGGTTGGTTTTGAGGATCACTGGAGTGAATGGTTTCAATTTAAAACATGTAATTCTGAGGAAAAAGATTTTTCCTTTTTATATTTTGGCGATCTACAAAATGGTATAAAAAGTCAATGCTCAAGAGTAATACGTAACGCATATTCAAACTTTCCAGAATCCTCTTTTTTACTATTTGCAGGTGATTTAGTAAATAATCCCCAAGATAATTACTGGGGAGAATGGTTCGAAACGGGAGATTGGATCTATGCATCAAAGCCTGTTATGGCTGCAGCGGGGAATCATGAATATATCAGGCATCAGTTAATTGGGGGGTTAGGACCTCAATGGAAATATCAATTTAGCTTTCCGAAAAATGGACCTGAAGGATTAGAGGCATCAGTGTATTATTTCGATTATCAGGATGTAAGGTTCGTGGTTTTAGATTCGGAAGGAATGAGTGACGGGTTATTAGGATCGTACAAAAAGCAACGGGATTGGTTAGATAAAATATTGTCAGAAAATCCCAATAAATGGAGTGTTGTCATGTTACATCATCCGTTTTTATCAAACAGAGCAGATGAAGATAATACCAAATTAGAGGAATTATACAAACCTGTATATGAGAAATACAATGTTGATTTGGTTTTACAGGGGCATGATCATACGTATGGGCGGACGGGTTTTCTTTCTAAATCAGCAAATAAAGGTCCTGTTTATATTATTTCTGTAGCCGGACCAAAAATGTATACGCCGGAACCTAAAGATGAAATGAAGAGGATGGCTTCGTGTACTCAATTGTATCAAAAAATAGAGGTGGATGAAAATTCAATTCTTTTCTCGTCTTACACCGTAAATGGTAATTTGTATGATCAGTTTAAATTGAATAAAGATGATAGCGGAAATAAAGAATTAGTAGAATTAATTCCCTATAGAAAACAGGAGAGATTAGGTTTACCAAAAGGGAAACGAAAAAAGATGACAGAAGATGAATTTATGGTTTATCAGAATAAAGTTGCCCAAAGAATGATTGACTTGCAAGCTAAAAATTAGAAAGACATTGGATTTAGTTTATCAATCGATTACAAACATTTAAAATTTTAATATAAGATATTTGATGATATCACACTCTAACATATGCTATGTCTCGTGCTCGTTATGATTTGTTTTTGCTAAATCCTGATGAGTGCTGGCATTGACATAGTGGAGGCACTTACTATGGCCATAAAGTCAAATTTAGTCTGTATAACCATATTCATTCACTGTATAATCCAGGTATAAATGCAGATTCTAAAGCTGCAAGAATTATTTGTGATAAATAGTTTAAACTCCAAATAAACAAATAAGTACACGCTACTGATCCGTATAATCCTCATCTGCAAAAAAGTGATGTAGATATAAAAAAAGATTATTACTTTTGTCGGCTGTGTAAATAAGTCGTTTTATTAAATAATCAGGAGTAAGTGTTAATCAGTTTTATAATTGACTTTAATGTGTGATGTTTTGTGTAAGTGATTGTTTTGTAAAGAAATGATACGGTAAGTCTTTTGTAAAGAGTGGTCATCAATTACACTTTTTAGTGTAAAATCTAATGAAAAAAATTGCAATTATAGGTTCAGGATTTTCGAGTTTATCAGCAGCATGTTATTTAGCAAAAGCAGGCAATGATGTAACAATATTCGAAAAAAATGAAACCATTGGTGGAAGGGCCAGCCAATTTAAAAAAGATGGATTCACCTTTGATACAGGCCCAACATTTTATTGGATGCCTGACGTGTTTGATCGGTTTTTTGCTGATTTTAACCGTACAACATCAGAATATTATGGTGTTTCAAGGCTTGATCCTGGATACAGGGTGTTTTTTGAAAAAGAAGATTTTTTAGAGATATCTGTAAGTCTGGATAAACTGTATAAGGCTTTTGAAAAAGAGGAGCCCGGCAGTAGTAAGTTTCTTAAGAAATTTCTTTCTATGGCTGAGTTCAACTACAATGCAGCCATGGATAAAGTTATTTATAGACCGGGTAAATCGCCATTAGAGTTGGTTACTTATGCAACAATGAGTCGTTTAGGTGAGTTTACCAGTTCTATAAGCAAAACAATACGTAAAAATATTAAAAGTCCACGCCTAATTAAGATACTTGAATTTCCGGTAATCTTTTTAGGAGCTAAACCGCAGAATATACCTACGTTCTATTGCTTTATGAATTATGCCGACATGATATTAGGGACATGGCATCCGGAGGGTGGCTTTTATTCCGTTATTGAGGGTATAAGCAAGTTGGCAGGTGAGTTAGGCGTAAAAATTAAAACCAATTCAGCCGTAGAAAAAATTGAAGTAGATAAAAATATTGCTACAGGTTTAATTATAAATAAAGAGTTTTTAGCATTTGATGCTATCATATCAGGTGCTGACTATCATCATACCGAAACATTATTAGACTCACAGTACAAGAATTACTCTGAAAAGTATTGGGATAAAAAGACGTTTGCACCATCTGCATTATTATTTTTTGTAGGGTTTAATAAAAAGTTGAAAAACGTAAATCATCATACGCTGTTTTTCGATACTGATTTTGATAATCATATTGATACCATTTACAGTGAGCCATCCTGGCCCAAGGAACCATTGTTTTATACCAGCTTTCCTAGTATAACAGATAGTACAATGGCTCCGGAAGGAAAAGAGGCCGGTGTGTTTTTAATTCCATTAGCGCCCGGGTTAGAGGATACTAAAGATATTCGTGAAGATTATTTTAATCAGATAATCAAACGTATGGAGAAAATAACAGACCAGAGTCTGAGTGATGATATACTATTTAAAAAATCGTTTTGTGTTAGTGATTTTGTAGATGATTTTAACGCCTACAAAGGAAATGCCTATGGTTTAGCCAATACTTTAATGCAAACGGCCTTTTTAAAACCTAAAATGGAAAACAAAAAGGTGAAAAATTTAGTATACTCCGGACAGCTTACTGTGCCTGGGCCAGGAGTACCAACAACAATAATATCAGGTAAGATTGCTGCAAATCTTACTTTAAATAAATTAAAGAAGCAGTAGATGAAGGAATTATTTGATGATGTATCGTTTAAGTGTAGTAAGATTGTTACACAAAATTATAGTACTTCATTTTCAATGGGTATTAGATTGTTTGATAAATCTATAAGAGATTGCATTTTTAGTATTTATGGCTTTGTTCGTTTTGCAGATGAGATAGTGGATACTTTTCATGATTATGATAAAACCATTTTATTTTCCAATTTTCAGGATGATTACTACCGAGCCTATGATCAGGGCATTAGTCTTAATCCCATCCTTAATTCATTTCAGCTAACTGTTCGTAAATACAATATTGATGATGAACTCATTCAGGCATTTTTAAAAAGTATGCATAGTGATTTATCAAAGAAGGAATTTAATGATGAGGAAATTAAAGCATACATATATGGGTCAGCTGATGTGGTTGGCTTGATGTGTCTTAAGGTTTTTGTTAATGGAGATGAAGAGCGATATCAGGCTTTAAAACCAGCAGCAATGCGCTTGGGTACAGCATTTCAAAAAGTAAATTTCTTACGTGATATCAATAACGACATTAATGAGTTGCATCGTGTTTATTTTCCAATTTTAAGAGATAATGAACTAACTGAAGATGTTAAGAAAGTAATTATCGATGATATCAATGAAGATTTCAGATTGGCATTAGAAGGAATTAAAGAACTACCTGATAATTCAAAAAAAGGAGTGTATGCAGCATTTCTTTATTACAGTAAACTTACAAATAAAATAAAGCGCACCTCAGTAGATAAATTATTGAATGAAAGAATTCGTATTCCGGATAGGGTAAAAGTTTGGACATTAATCACCATTTTCTTTACCAAGAAATTTAGAATGGTATAGATGGTATAGAATAAAAGCTAGTCACTGGGCAATGACTGGGTAAATTTATTTATTCATGTTGATCTTGCATGTGCTAAAATATTTAAAAACTACTACAGATGTCTCTTTATCTTATTATACTTATTATTTCACTTGCCGGACCTTTAGGACTGAGCTTTGAGAAGAATTTAAGGTTATACAAACGGTGGAAATACTTAATGCCTGCCATATTAATAACCATGATTGTTTTTGTAACGTGGGATATCATCTTTACACATTATGGGTTTTGGTTCTTCAATCCTATGTACAATTCCGGCATTTATATCCATAAACTTCCATTAGAAGAATACTTGTTTTTTATTGCAATTCCTTATGCCTGCTTGTTTTCCTTTTATGCTGTTCAGTTTCATTTTCCAAATTATAAGATGAATGAGAAAGTAACCAGGATTTTAACTTTTGCAATTGCAGCAATATCATTGATGGTAGCTTTAATGTATACAGACCGCACTTATACTTTCGTTAATTTTCTGGTTTTACCAGCTATTCTTTTGCTGAGTTTTTATTTTGCCAGAGAAGTAGTGCAGTACTATTTAGTAATATATCCAATTTTACTGATTCCTTTTTTCATTGTAAATGGAATCCTAACAGGTACAGGAATAGAACAAGCGGTATTTGATTATGATCCTAATGCAATATTAGGAATCCGTATTTTTTCATGTCCTCTTGAAGATATGTTTTATAATTTCTCATTGATATTATCGCCTTTAGTGTTGACGTATATTTTTGAAAAGAGATTTAAAAAAAATAAGAATATATGAAGATAGCGGTGATTGGCTCGGGTATTGGTGGCATGGCTACAGCTTGCAGATTAGCAGCCAAAGGACATGAAGTAACTGTTTTTGAAAAAAATGAGTTGCCGGGAGGAAAGATGAGTGAGATTAATATGGGAGGATACCGGTTTGATACGGGTCCCTCATTGTTTACCTTACCGGAATTGGTAGAAGATCTTTATCAGTCAGCAGGTGAAGCAGTTCCTGAAACTTTTGCCTATAAAAAGCTTGAGGTACTGTGTAAATACTTTTACAATAGTGGAGAAAAGCTGATTGCCTGGTCTGATCAGGAAAAATTTACTGAAGAATGTGCTCAGACGTTTGGAGAAGAACCTTCAAATATCAATAAATATCTAAAGAAGGCATCTTTGATTTATAAAATCACTGCTGATATTTTTCTTTTCAACTCGTTGCATAAGATTAAAAATTTACTCAGGTTTTCGGTTTTGAAATCTCTTTTGCAGGTGAATAAAATACGCTTTTATAAAACCATGCATAGTGATAATGTAGGCAATTTTAAAAGCCCTCTTCTGATTCAGTTATTCGACCGATATGCAACATACAATGGATCCAATCCATATAAAGCGCCTGCAACACTAAATGTAATTGCTCATCTGGAAAATAATTTGGGTGCTTATTTTCCGGAGCAAGGCATGTATTCTATTGTAAATAATATATATGAACTTGCATTAAAAAAAGGAGTTCGTTTCAACTTCAATTCCCTGGTGACGGGCATTGATATTCAAAATAAAAAGGCTGTTGCTGTCAATGTTGGCGATAAAAAATATGCTTTTGATAAAATCGTGTCAGACTCTGATGTCAACTTTGTGGTAAACTATTTGATGGATCATCCATTAAAAAAACGATTCAATCGTTTAGAGCCTTCCTCATCGGCATTGGTATTTTATTGGGGGATAAATAAAGAGTTTCCTGAGCTGGATTTGCACAATATTCTTTTTAGTGGAGATTATAAAAATGAGTTTAATAATCTGTTCCATGAAAAAACAATTGATAGCGATCCTACCATCTATATTTTTGTGAGTTCTAAGATGGTAAATAGTGATGCTCCAAAAAATTGTGAAAACTGGTTTGTAATGGTAAATGCACCATCAAATAGTACAGAAAATTGGGATGAGCTGATTCGTACGACAAGACAAAATATCATCAATAAAATAAACAAATCCCTCAATACAAATATTGAAAACTATATTGAACACGAAAAGATTGCTTCGCCACTAACTATTGAAAAAAATACGCTTAGTAAAGGTGGTGCTTTATATGGTAATTCATCAAACTCAATGTTTTCAGCGTTTTTACGACATCCAAACTTTCTTAAAAGCGTAAAGAATTTGTATTTCGTAGGAGGAAGTGTCCATCCGGGAGGTGGAATACCACTTTGCTTAGCGAGTGCTAAAATTGTTGATAATGAAATACCTGCAATATAAATGAGTAGAACACTTAAATATCTGGTTAACGAGGGGCTTCCAATTACTTTTATTGT
Source organism: uncultured Saccharicrinis sp. (assembly GCA_963665705.1). Classification (GTDB taxonomy): domain Bacteria; phylum Bacteroidota; class Bacteroidia; order Bacteroidales; family Marinilabiliaceae; genus Saccharicrinis. The sequence goes on along the minus strand of OY762448.1, from coordinate 4,110,511 downwards.
TTTTTATTGTGTGGGATTGGCGCTGTATTTTACCCCCTTTACACATAATTTATTTATTTACATTACCCCCTATACATTAGTTCTAGTAGCGGTAGCTATTTTTGCACATCATAAAAAATGGAACACTAAAACCATTGCCGTTTTATCAAGCATTTTTGTGCTGAGTTTAGTTACTGAAATTATTGGAGTAGCTACAGGTAAGTTATTTGGTGTATACGCCTATGGCGAAGGGCTTGGTGTGAAAATAGCTGCTGTACCTGTTGTCATAGGGCTTAATTGGGTTTTCCTGGTATATGCCTCTAATGGTATTATTTCAAAATATACCTCAAACCATGCATGGATTATTGTAGGTGGGGCATCCCTGATGGTATTATATGATATTGTACTTGAAAAAGCGGCTCCTTTAATGGATATGTGGGCGTTTTCAAAGAATGATCCTCCTATGAATAACTATGTGGTGTGGTTTTTAATGGCCTTGGTTTTTAACGGTTTCGTACAGGTGTTTAAAATAAATACGCATAACGTTCCTGCTCGCTGGTTATTTTTTAGTCAATTCGGATTTTTTATAATTATTGTAATTCATAATATTTTCTTTTAACATGATAAGAGCCAATCATAATAAATACTGGGTGAAATTTTCGCATTATTATACGAAGTTTTTAATTTGGTTTTTTTTCAGAAACGTACGTTATATAGGTGAGTATGAAGAGAAAAATTTGCCGATATTAATCATTGGTAATCATTTTTCGTGGTTTGATGGCTTTATTCAAATATTACTTAATCTGGAGGTTTTTAAACGACGTTTTAATTTTATGATGCTCGAAAATGAGTTGAAAAAGAATATGGTTTTAACTAAAATTGGCGCCAGTTCAATTAGTAAAGGCAAAAGGTCAAGTTTAGAGAGTCTTGATTATGCTGTTGAAATGTTGCAGGACAAGGATAACATGTTTCTGTTTTTTCCTCAGGGCAAAATTAAAAGTGTTTATACCAGAACCTTTGTTTTTGAAAAAGGCTTGCTAACTCATATTTTAAAAAATATGAAAAATGAATATCAGTTGGTGTTTAATGTTAATCTTATTGATTACGGAGCCTGGCGTAAACCTGAGATTAGTGCTTATTACGAAACACAGATTATAAACGAAAATACAAATGCAGACGATATAGAAAAAGAATTTAATCGTTTTGCAAATGAGTGTTTTATAAAGCAAGGAGCCAAATGATCTATATCTGTTATTTTTTAATAACGCTGCTTCTGATCAGATGCCTTGTTGCACTGGTTAATTACCTGTCATTTTCGTATTTGCCTAAAAGGAAAATGTTGGAAGATGAACCATCTGTTTCCATTTTAATTCCGGCCAGAAATGAGGAAGGTAATATTGGGAATTTACTTGGGCAATTAGCATCATTTGAATATAATAAACTCGAAATTATCGTATGTAATGATCATTCAACGGATAAAACAGAAAGTATTATAAAGGAATGGGCTAAAACAAAACCAAATATAAAATTGATCAATGGCAAAGAATTACCGAAAGGTTGGTTGGGTAAAAATTATGCCTGTCATCAATTAGCTCAAGCTGCTACAGGTGATATCATGCTTTTTTTAGATGCTGATGTTAGTGTTAGAAAAGATTTGTTAAACCGAAGTATCAATCATCTTAAAAAATACAATCTTCATTTGCTATCGATATTTCCAAAGCAATTATTTAAGTCTGCAGGTGAAAAAGTATCAGTCCCTTTAATGAACTGGATATTGTTGAGTTTACTACCCTTGCCTTTAATCCGAAAATCAAAGAATGATGCTTTTTCGGCTGCTAATGGTCAGTTTATGATGTTTAAAGCTGAAACCTACAGAAAGCTATGGCCGCATGAACAATGTAAAGCTCACATGGTTGAAGATATTGCCATTATAAGATTATTAAAAAAACAAGGTTTTACCAGCGATACTCGTTTAGGCGATGATGATATTACATGTCGCATGTATGCAGGACTGGAAGACGCGGTTGAGGGATTTACGAAAAACATATTTCAGTTCTTTGGCAATAGTATTGTAGTGACAGTATTGTTTGGTGTTTTAACTACCTTTGCTCCCTTTTTAGTGTTTTTTTATATGGGCTTATGGTGGTTGTCGATATATGTTGCAGGTGTCATATCAATTCGATTTTTTGTTACTTTGGCGAGTCAGCAATCAATATTTCAAAACCTATTATTAGCCCTGCCTCAACACCTGGTATTTCTCTTAATTATAATAAAAGGACTAATAAATAATAAACAGAAAAGATTAATATGGAAAGGCCGAAATATATTACAAGATTAGTATTTGTAATCTGTACATTGTTATTATCCATACAGTTGGGTTTTGCACAAAGTCCTTATCAAAAACCAATTTATAAAGCTTATTCTCGTGGTAAAATGGATAAGTGGTATGAGATAATGAACACTTGCGAAAAGAATGTGGATTACAATAATTTAGATGAACAGCTGGAGTTGATTAGTTATTATTATGGATATACCGCATGGTTGGTAGGGGCAGAAAAATATGATACTGCTAAAATATATATAGATAAATCAGAAGAACTGATCGACAAGCTATTGGATCAATCGCCTGATAATGCAACCCTTTTGGCATATAAAGGAGCCTACATTGCGTTTACAATTGGTATATCAAACTTAAAGGCTATTTATTTAGGATTTAGTAGTATTAAAAATATTGATAAGGCACTTGAAATTGATCCTGAAAATATTCAGGGTAATATTGAAAAAGCCAACTCCATGTATTATTGTCCATCAGCTTTTGGGGGCGATAAAGAGGAAGCTATTGAATACTATAAAAAGGCCGTAGCAGGTTTTGAGAAACAAAATTTGGTGGTTGACAATTGGATGTACATTAATACTATGACTGCCTTAGGTCAAGCCTACGAAGCTACCGATCAAATACAAAAAGCCAAAGTATGCTACGAAAAAATAATACGCATATTTCCTAATTTCATGTGGGTTGAAGAGGAGCTTTATCCCGATATGCTTGAACGTCATCATCTAACAAATTGAATATCCTCATATGAATATAAGCAATCGTAGAAAAGTATTTAACGGCATTAAGTACCTTATGTTGATTTCTTTTACACTAAATGTTTTGTCTGTTAGTGCAAAAAAATCATCCGACGAAGAGGTGGACATTAGTAAAACACCTCATCGAATTATCAGGGCTTGTTGTGCTTTTGGATATGATTTAAAGTTATGGGGTTTGCCATTTATTTCCATTGATCAGGTAATTGATGTTGAGGATCTGGGTGCGCATCATTACATGGGTAAAAAGAGTGAGGGTGTTGGTACTATATACACCAAAAGAGGCGGATTTATTGACATAGGACACTTACGTGATCAGATTGATTGGACTCGTTATCTGTATTCTTTTATTTTAGATTGTAGAGGCAAGGGTGAAGTAATATTGCCTTTAAGTAAAGAAGGAGGTCAAAAGAACTTGTATTTTAATATACCTGATGATTTAGATAGCAACGATTGTATTCTGTTAGCCGGTAAAATTACTTATGATCTTTCTTTGTGGCATGAGCTTTCAACCTGGTTTGGTGCCTCCGTACTTCCAATGATGACTGAACAGTTTTCGAGTTTTTCTGTGGAGGATGTTTATTCTAATTTATTGGGTGTTCATGTAGGTATAAAAACTTTGCATTCAAAACTCCCCTTTAATCAGGCAGCCACAAATTTAATACGTTCCACATTAGATAGTTTGGATGTTGTAAAAACAACAAGTGAAACCTATAAGGCCTATGATGCCATTAATAATATTTGGTATACCAACGAAAAAAGATTACCCAGTCCAAAGGTTACGATAATGCGCGATACAGATGTGCTTACTCATAGCCGTCCGTGGATTATTCCGGATACTTCTGATAGCATTGATGAACCTGTTGTTTTAGAAGTTCCGCTTTTAGATACTAAAGGGGATTTACTGACCAACTATTATCAGTTAACCATTGATCTTAATAATAAATTTCCGGTGGAAGAGATGTTTTCAAACTGTGAAGGAAGAGTCATCAATCAGGATGATTTTGGTGTGCTGCTGAACCGAGTTTCTAACGAATTGCACATTGCAGAACAATGTAAGATTGAAGAAGAAAAGTAGTTTTAAAGGCAATCGGAGTAGCACTCAAAGATGGTTCATTAATAAAATTGCTTTGTACTATAAAAATCAGGACTCTATTCAATCAGGATCTTTGTTCTGTTACCATTACTAAATTTTATTTTTCGTGTATGAGCCGTTGTGTTTGTTCCTATTTTTACCAGGTATCTTTTCTTTAAAGCTTGTGACCTTGTTGCAGGCCAAATAAATTTAGGGTTAGGTTTGGAGAGCTTATTATGATCGTATGTGTATAGCTTTTCAAAGGGTGGATTTATTAGCAGAATCTCTTGCAAGCCATCCTGATCCGTATAAATCCAAGAATGGCTTGTTCTGGTTACTTTCCTTAATTCCTCATTGGTTCGTAAAAAATGACTTTCGCCTTTGGCGTAAAAAAATACTTCATCATTCTGACAATGATAACTATATAAAATATCTGTATTATTAGCTTCTTCATTGTAGGTTTTACTAACCTGTATTGAAGCCATATAATCGAACATGGCAGGTAACATCACTGTAAATAAAATAATATTTAATGCTGTAGATGTAAGTATGGTGGATACTTTAAAATGGATAAAGTATTTGGTGCGAAAAAAATACATACAAAACATTCCAAATAGTAATGCCACAGGTAGCCATATATAATAGCTTTGAGCAGGCCATATATATAAAGGAATCAAAAAGGTAGGAATCCAAAGCAAGAGTAATGTGCCGTAATGGATCGAATTCATGATTCTTTTTAGTCTTGTATAATGATTTGTTTCCTGAATTTTTAATATCCATTTGGCAGTGTAAATTGTAATCAGGGGCGTTACAATCATCATATAGTGAGGTGCTTTTTGTTGGGCTACGGATAGAACCAGCAAAAATAGTATGCTTCCGCCAAGTGTTACAAATTCATCAGTAGGTAATATTTTCCATTTTTTTAAGGTGAGGGCTCTAAATTCCATGAAAATGGCGAGTAAGGCAAATAACGACCATGGCAATAATATGTAAGCCATGGTATGCAGATAGAAAAAGTAATCCTTATTGCCTCCTATATAAGAACCATCAATTCGGCCGGCCATGTTTTTCCAAAAGAAAAAGACCAACCCATCCCAACCAAACTGATTGTATAAACCTATTAATGCAGGAGATATTATCGTTAATAGAATAAGAGTACCCAGTATCCAACGAGGATTGAATATGTTTTTAAAATCCCGGTGTAATAATAAATGGCTTCCAATAGCAAATACTGGTACTGCCAAACCAATCGGGCCTTTCGACATCATCGCCAGTCCCACACCAATAAAGCCCAGTACAAAGTTGTACCATCTTTTATATTTTAAATATTCCATTAACTGCCAAATTCCAAAAACCACATTAGCCGTTAAAAGGGCATCTGTATGTACATCCATATTGTACAGAAAGGACATTTCGGTAGTAATATAAATCAATGCTGCTAATTTTCCGACAGATTCATTATACAGCAACTTACCTAAACGAAAAATGGAATAAAGCCCCAGTGCTGAAAACAGCAGGGTAGGTATTTTGTAGGCCCAATCGTAGTAGCCAAAGAGTTTAAAAGAAATAGCACCTAACCAAAATAATAGAGGTGGCTTTTGATCGTAAGCCATATCTCTGGCTTTTAAATTAATCCAATCTCCGTTTTCTAAAATATTTCTGCTGATAGCTGCATACTTACCAGCATCGGCAGTTTGATGTACAAACAAACCAAGAATGTAAGTGAGCGCTATAATGATATATAGAATATAGAAGATGTTTTTATTTCCTTTCATGGTGTTATGATATCAATAATCACTCAAATTTCAGAATATAGTTAGCCGTATTATAATACTTACAAGAATAAATGAAGAGCATTAACAATAAGGATTACTTATGTTAATGCTCAACCCATTTACGAGTGGAAAAAAGAATGAATAGGATTGGTTTTATAATTTAATAAACACCTCAACAAGCACTATTAATCAGTTCAAATTGGCTATTTGCTTTCACTACTTTTCTAACCTTAAAAGGTGTTTTGTTTTGCGACTCAAAATACGTTCTCACTTGTATCTCTGATACAATGCCTATCGTAATAATCTGAATTCCGGCAACCATCAACAGTAAGCCTAATATTAAAATTGGTTTCCCCCAAATATCCTGTCCCATCAACTTTAGTATCAACAGATAAAAGTTAATTAATCCACCAACGATAAGCATTCCAATACCGTATCCTCCAAAAATATGCATGGGTTTTTGCATGTATTTTTTCATGAAAACCATTAGCATTAAATCACTAATTACCTTAAAGGTTCGATTTAGGTTGTATTTTGATTTTCCAAACTGTCGGGCATGATGTTTAACCGGCATTTGAGTTATGGTAGCGCCCTCTAAACTAGCCAAAACAGGAATAAAACGGTGCAATTCTCCGTACAGACCAAGATCCTTGGCAATTTCTTTTTTATACACCTTCAGGGTACAACCATAATCCTTCATTTTTACTCCGGTGTATTTTCTTATAAAGTAATTGGCAATTTTACTTGGAATCAGTCGAAGCATCATTCCGTCTTGTCGGTTGGCTCTGATGCCTGCAACCAAATCCCAGTCTTCCTCTTCAGCTAATTTTAACATGGCAGGAATATCCGAAGGATCATTTTGTAAATCACCATCTAAAGTCACGATATATTCACCTTTAGCCTGGGCAATTCCGGCTGCTAAGGCTGAACTTTGGCCATAGTTTTTCCTTAGCTGAACCATCATGAATCTATCATCAGGAATGGATAATATCTTTTTTCTTGTTTGATCAGTAGAACCATCATCCACAAAAATGGCTTCAAAATCGTATGAGTCTAAACTCTTTACAATCTGTTCGCTTAAGGGGATAATATTATCTTCCTCGTTGTACACGCAGATAACAAGACTTAATTTCTTCATTATTGTATTGTTAGTTTTTCATTACTCTTTAGTGATTTCAGAATGACCGTGGTATGGCCCTCAAAAATGTCTTTCTGTTCAAAAATTATTTCAGCAAATGAGCTGTATTCAATATCCTTTAGTCTCTTTTTTTGTGTGATCACCATAGCATCAGCGCTATGGGTTAAAAAATGCCTGAGCTCCTTGCTTGTTGAAAGCTGTGTTATTTGTTTTTTTAGGTAGAAAGGATAGGATTGATTGAATTTTTTATAATAAGCCAGATGCTTATGGTTGTTGACAAGGGTTAGCGTTTTATTTACCGGATTACTTGCCGCAACATTTGAATACATTAATTGTGATATAATCATAGCGGAAAAGAAAAATCCAAGCGCCATTAAATGGATCGATAATCGCAGTTTTTTCTTTATATAATATAGGTATGCTATAGCACAAATGATTGCAGAAGGCAGTATGAAAACAGCCAGTTTACTTAATGGTCGTAGTGCATATTCTGCCTGAAAGCCAAAATAAGCTGCAGGAACTAATAAAAATGCAAATACAACCATGACAATGAGTTCCGGTTTAATATTGTATTCTTTAATTCCTGATACATAATAGCTCAGAATGATGGCAAAAAAAGGATAGGCTGGTGCTGTATAGTTTGGTAGTCGGGTAGAGGATATCATAAAGAACCCTACTATGGTGAAAAGTGTAATCAGGGATAATAATAAGGCTTGATTGTGTTTGTTTGTATATGCCTTTTTTATGGCTTTAATAAAAAAGGCTGAAAAGGGTAGCATACCTAATATTACAAATAGTGGAGCGATTAAAAATGTACCCCCATGACCTTCTTTTGTATTTGAAAACCGGTCCATGTTATGCTCAAAGAAAAATCCCTGCGTCCATGCTCCATTTGTCTGCTGATGAACGGCAATATACCAGGGAAGAGCGATTAGCGCAACTATGAAAATCCCTTCTAAAGGGCGTAATTTCCAGATGTTTTTAAAGGATAATTGTTTCGTAAAGATGAGGAACAAAAGCATGATTAATCCGGGCAGGGCAATGGCAATGGGTCCTTTTGCTAAGGTGCCAAGTGCTATGCAGGTATACATCAAATAGCTTTTAAGTATACTTTGAGTTTGTAAGGCATCATAAAATAAAAACAAGGCGGCCGTAATAAAGAAAATCAAATAGGGATCAGGAACCGACATATGAAATTGAATACTGAAGTGTATTGATGATAGTAATACAATGGCTGTCCATATTCCGGCTTTGATTCCAAACCACCTTTTAGAAAAAAAATAACTGATTAATATGGTGAGGCATCCAAAAATAACCGAGAATAATCGTACCGACCATTCTGAAACTCCAAACAAGGAGTAGGATGCCATCATAAAATAGTAATGTAATGGCGGTTTGTCTGTTCTTAATTTATAATTATAGGTGGGCACAATATAATTGCCACTTTCCAGCATTTCACGGGCACACTCCGCATTTCTGGCCTCATCAACAATGTATATGTCTCCGGAAATACCACGTGTTAAAGATATCAAAGCCAAAAGAGCAATGACGATGGGAGTCCAGAACCTTAACTTATTGTGATTGAGTTTTAATTGCATGCTAAACTATTACTGTTATTGTTGTGCAAAACGATTTTTTTCGAATGCCAGCTGATGCTTTTTCTTTTTAGAGATTAAAGATCTATTCAATGCCGGTATTTTATTCAGGTGAAACACATTTTCAAAAAGCCATACCATAAAAACAGATTCAGCAATACCTAATATGGCCCCGGCATATACATCAATAAAAAAATGTTGAAAAAGATATACTCTTGAAATGGCCACCAAAACTGCTATGGTAAAGTTGATGATGGCCACACGGTAATCTCTGTAAATCCAAAACAAAATAAAAGCTGCAGCAAAGATTGTCATCGTATGACCACTGGGGAAAGAATGCTTAAAATGTTCTTCCATACCTTTAGGAAAGCGTAACGACATTTCAGACATAAAATGCAATGGACGCATGGCATCGGCAAATAGCACTTTTTTAGTAATGAAGGATATAATGCCGGACATTACTAAAATACCTGCACAAAGTATGGCATAATAGTATCTTATGAATAATAAGAAAACAGCTAAAACAGCTAATAATCCTCCTAATCCAAGTTGAGTAACTGCATTAAAAAAGAAATCAAAAGGAGGAGAAGATAACTTGTTGATTAATAAAGAAAACTCAATTTTTGAATAAGTTATTAGTAGAATTACTCCGGTTAAAATAAAACCAGTAAAAAGCTGAATGGCAAACTGGATATGAGGATTTGAGTGTTGTAGTTTCACAATTGTACTGTTATTGGTTTGGTACAAATGTAAAATTCAAATACCTCCTTTTTAATAACTCATATTTAAGAAAATATTGAGTTATTGTAGCTTATATGTTATCAATGTTAAAATTGTTAAGTAGGTGTTTGGGGAGTGTTATTTTAAAAGTTGTTGAATAAGTGGGAGAGTTTTTAAATCTTGTTTATGTATATAAATAGAGGTTGTTTTACGTTTGCTTTAAACTTAAATATTCGATGGTATTGATGTGATGTAATGATTAAGACCGCAGTTAGCTCGGATTAGCACAGCGTAATCCGAGCATTAGTTAATACCGTAAATCATTTATAAAATGATTATTTTATTCTGTTTATATGATATAAATTATCAGGATTACAAATATTCAATAAATAGAGATATAATGTTGCGTATATAGAAAGTTAAGTATTTATTCTTTAATTAATTTTATAGCTTTTGTATATTTTCCATCATTTGTTACAATTTTACAAATGTATGTTCCGTTAATTTGATTTTGAAAATCAATTTCTATTTTGGGATTGGCATATGTGATATTCTTTTGAATTATTTTTTCGCCATTTAAATTATAAATTGATAGAGTTCCGTTTATTGATTTATTTATATTGATAGTAAATAATCCATTTGAAGGATTAGGGGAAACTGAGATGTTTTTTAGAACATCTATATTAGTCATAATCATTTCGGAAGAAGTGCTGGTATTAGAAAAAGGATTTCCTTCAATATCGTATATGTAGCAATAATCATCTGTATAATATTGTAACTTGTAAGTCGGAGTTTCTTCTTCTATGCAAATAAGTTTAAAATGGTTGTTTTCCCAATATCCAGAAGGGAAAGTAAATATTATTTCTAAATCCTCATTATATACGATAAGTCCTCCACTTCCATTATAATCCTCAAGTATAAATTCAATTTTATCATCTTTGTTGAATAAATATTGAGATATGGTTATATCTTCTTTTCCATCTCTATAAACATTAGGATTTAGATTCCAAGAATCAAGTGGTGTACAATCTATTTCCTTGATAAGAATACAGTTTAAATTATAGATTTTAATTTTTTTATTAGATTCGCTCATTGTATCATATTCATACATATAGAGAACATAACCATATTGAGGTAAATATCCAAGATTATAATCAACTCCATTTTCTGTATGATAATTCTCATCAGGAGCAATTGTACCATTTAATGATATCTGACTATTTACGTTAGGTAAAATCATTAAAAAAAGTAAGATGATGAATATGAAATTTTTATTCATAGGAATGTTTTTAATAAAATGTTATAAATAATTTGTTATGTCTGCTTTGATTCAAAAAAATGAATCTATTAATCTTAATTGTTATGATAAGTTTATGAAATAAAATAATTAAATCATCATAAATAACTAAAAAGTCATCTCAATTAATAAAAAAGATTTGTTTGAAGTTTGTGGTAAGTATAAGATTCTAACACTAAGATTATAATATTTTTCTTTAATCCTTATATTGCTTCCAATAGAAGATATCTCAAAATAAGTAATTATACATATTTCCTTTCAAATATATAGCATAAGTTATGTAGTAAATCATTTATAAAATGATTATTTTATTCTGTTTATTTAATGTAAATGTTCCTGTCAATCATATCGACTCTTAAAATTATTCATATTAAATAAAGGGTGAAATATTCATTTCCTTTGCAGCAGCTTTATGCCCTTTGCCGAACCTTTTGGCATAACTGCAGCAATATTTCGCCTTCGGCCGAAGATCTCCTGCAACCTGCAGGAAACCTTCGGCCGAAGGCGATAAGGTGCTGCAACCTGCATAAGCCTTTCGGCCAGCTACAATAATGCCTCGTTAGCTGCATGAACATTTCGGCCGTTGTAAAGGTGTGTATTATAATGTTTTCGTAAAAAATATTTTGAACAATAACGGTCTTAATATTTGATATAGTTATTTGTTATATATACTTTTAGGATAACCTTTACAATCTATCAAAAATATAAACTATGATTAAAAATTTTAAAATATCACATTTAAGAAATAGTGAGTTTGTACAGTTTCATCAGGATATACTTGATACCTTAAAAAAGCAACCCATAGCTGAGCTTAAGCTTGAAACTGTGGTACAACCCTACGAACAACAACAAGTTAAAATCGCAGAAGCCTTTAAACTTTCACGAAAAAGCGATATAACAAAGGAGCTACAAGGGCTTGATCAAAATCGAGATGATGTATTTACCGGATTATCATATTTTATTTTAGCAAATACTTACCACTATAATGAGGAGTACAGAACTGCGGCAAATAAGCTAAAAGAGTTTATTGACTGGCATGGTAAAAATGTTGCACGTATGAACTATAGCTCTGAAACAAGTACAATATCGAGTATATTAGGAAAGTGCGAAAGCAATAGTGAATTAAAATTATGCATTGAAAAATTGGAGTTAAGTGAATGGTTAAAAGAGTTAGAAAATATTAATAACAACTTTCATAATGTTTATTTATCAAGAGTTGAAGAAAAAGCAGCCTCTTCAGATGTTAGAATTAGTGAACTCAGAAAGTTGGTACAAAATAGTTATCAAAAAGTTCAGGATTTTATCAATGCTTTTGCATTAATTGATGGAGAAGAAAAATATGAACCTGTAATGTCAAGAATTAATATTATTGTTGATGAATATAATCAGCGAATCCTTAATCGTAAGAGTAGTAATACAGAGAGCGAAGTAGTTGAATCAACCGATGTTCAATAAAATATAAGAGAAAATATTAATTATAGATTGTAAAATAGTTAAGGAGATTAATTCATTATGGGGTAATCTCCTTTTTTATTTTGTATCGGAAACTGATGTTTCCACCTCTATCTGGAAAATGTTTTAATAATCCATAATATTAAATATACTCCCAGTCCGGCACCAAAAAACAAAACTGCAATTAAAAAAGCCAGACGAATCATACCAACTCTCCATCCTAATTTATAACTAAGCCATTCACAAACTCCTAAAATCATAACGATGTGTTTATTTTAAACGAATAATATATTCTCAAAAATAATAAAATAATCTTTTTAAATAGAAGTTGTTTACATCATTATAACATTGGTTAAATTCAGGTTAAAGTCCCGATGGTTTGTTTTTCGTTTTCATTTCCTTTATAAATTTGGTCTGTCAAAATCATTATAAAAAATATAAACCCGGGTTTAATAAGGAATCTGAGCTCTTTAGTTTTAATTGAATTCGGGTTATTGAACTAAAGTATTTACGTGATGATCATACTTCGAAGAAACTGTCTTTCGACATAAGAATAAAAGGTTTTTGTTATTAGTACTTCAGAGAGGGATTTAATTCCTCTTTGAGGTTTTGAATGATGTTTTAATAATTTTAATAAGGATAGGTAACTATGAAAAAGAAACCATTTTTTATTAAGGTATTATTATTTAGTGCTTTAATGATGATGTTTGGAGTGCTGGCATTAAAATCTGCCAACCAGGTTGAAATCTACACTTCGAATACAAAAGTCTCGCTATCGCCCGGCGAAACTGTAAACTATACTTTAGAAGTATTTAATCATGGAGAAGAGATGCAATTTTGTGATCTGGCTCTTTCAGGAATACCCCGAACGTGGAGTTATTCATTAAAATCAGGAGCTTATGATGTGAAACAAATTGCTGTAAAACCCAACAGTAATCAATCGCTTAAATTAAAATTGAATATACCATTAAAGGTAAACAAAGGAAATTATACTTTATATGTTAAAGCAGGAGAAGCAAAACTTCCTTTGGTTATAAATATTACCAAACAAGGTAATTTTAAAACGGAATTTTCTACGGATCAAAAGAATATGCAAGGGCATTCTAAATCTAATTTTTCGTTTAAAACCTCACTGGTTAATGCAACTGGCGATGCTCAAACTTATTCATTAATAAGCGAAGCACCTCGGGGTTGGAAGGTCATTTTTAAACCCAATCATAAACAAGCTACTTCTGTTGAAATAGATGCTAATGGTAAAAAAGATGTGGCTATTGATGTTACGCCCCCCCATAGTATAAAAGCCGGAACTTATACTATACCAGTAAAGGCGGTCAATAGCAATACTTCTTCTGAATTAAATTTAGAAGTGGTTATTACAGGTACTTACGATATAGAACTGACTACTCCACAAGGATTAGCAAGTACTCAAATTACTGCCGGAGGAATGCAGCATATGCAGTTGTTAGTAAAAAATACGGGGTCTGCTGATTTAAAAAATATTAAGCTTGATGCCTCAGAACCTAAAGGATGGCAGGTTCATTTTGAACCCAAAGAAATTGAATCAATAGCTCCAGGAAGTTCTAGTAAAGTAGAAGCCATTATAGAGGCGAGTGACAAGTCTGTTGCAGGTGATTATATTGCCAGTATTTCTGCTAAAATTCCAGAAGCTTCATCAAAAATGAGTTTACGAGTGGCAGTTAAAACATCATTGCTATGGGCCTGGATGGGTGTGTTTATTATTGTGTTGTCGTTAGGAGGTGTTGTTTTATTATTTGTCAGATTCGGAAGGAGGTAAGTGATGCGTAACCCAATGATAGAAATATCTGGTTTGTCTAAAAAATATGGTGCTCAAACAGTGGTTAACAACCTTAGCTTAAATATTGAAAAAGGTGAAGTGTTTGGACTATTGGGACCCAATGGAGCTGGGAAGTCAACCACCATTCGAATGATTTTAGGAATGACAGAACCAAGCTCAGGTACAGTAAAGGTGAATGGGTTTTTCTCGAATATGAATCCCATTAAAGTAAAGGAGCGTGTTGGTTATTTACCCGAAGATGTTGGGTTTTATGATAAAATGACCGCCTTTGAAAATCTAATTTATACGGCACAATTAAATCGTATTGGCAGGTCTGAAGCAAAAGAACGCGTATTAGAACTTTTGAAGTTAGTGGGGCTTTATGATGAACGAAACAAAAAAGCCGGTACTTTTTCAAAAGGGATGAAACAGCGATTAGGATTGGCTGATGTGTTAATAAAAGATCCCAAAGTAATAATTCTGGATGAGCCTACATTAGGATTAGATCCGAAAGGGATGAAGGAGTTTTTAGATTTGATAAAACAATTGAGTGAGCAAAATGGGGTTACTGTTCTGTTTTCATCGCATCACTTACATCAGGTACAACATATTTGCAGCAGAGTAGGTCTATTTGTAAACGGAGAGTTAATTGCTTCCGGTGATGTTAATAGTTTGTCAGCTCAATTGTTTGGTGATCAAAATACGCGAGTGTTTGCAGGGATTAAACCAGTAGGGAATCGTGTAGAATGGAATAACAAAAAAGAAGCTCTAAAGCAACAGTTGATGTTGAATCCTGAAGTAACCGCAGTTCAGTTTAATGATGAGGATATGATTGCAGAGTGTAAGGCAAATATGACACCTTATGTGGCAAAAACAATTGTTCAAAATCACCTTGACCTTACTTATTTAAATAATAAAGCGTATGGTTTGGATGAGGTTTATAACAGATATTTTGAAGGAGGAGAAAAACATGAATGAAGTAGCTCAACCTATAAATTTATTTAAATCACATAGTTCTGCTCAACTTTCAACCGATGTTAAAGTAAATCCATTTTGGATTATTGTACGAAAAGAAATGGCCGATAATTTGCGCAGTTGGCGTTTTGGTATATTGGTAGTCATTATTGGATTAACTTGCTTAGGTTCGTTGTATGTATCATTAGAAAATATAGCAGATGCATTAGCAAAAACAAAGGCCAGCGATGTGTTTGCATTTTTAAAATTATATACGGTAAGTGATGGAAAGATGCCTCCTTATTTCGTTTTCTTAGGTTTTCTTGGACCATTGTTGGGGATTAGTTTGGGATTTGATGCCATCAATTCTGAATACAGCAGAGGAACGATTAGTCGCATTTTATCACAACCCATACCTCGTGATTTTTTAATTACTGCCAAGTTTACGGCATCGCTCATTATCATCAGTGTAATGTTTATGGTGTTGAGCTTTTTAATGATGGGAATAGGTATATTATCTATAGGAATTGCTCCAACAGTAGAAGAGTTTACACGGATTTTACTGTTTACGATAGCATCCATAGTATATGTATCTTTTTGGTTGAGTTTAGGCATTTTATTATCCATTAAATTTGCACAAGCTTCAACCTCAGCTTTATCAGGAATAAGTATATGGTTATTTTTTACGGTGTTTTATTCCATAATAGTCAATGTGGTCTATAGCATTCTTATTCCGGCAGGTAGAAAACTGTCTATTTCAGGTGAACAAACAAAATTGGCTATTCTAAGGTTAACGCCAAATCAGTTGTTTACTGATATAACCAGTGGATTACTATCACCACAAATTCGCAGCTTAGGTCCTTTAAGTATGGAACAAATTCAGGGAGCTATACCAACTCCGCTACCCGTATTTGAAAGCCTGATGTTGGTATGGCCGCAGTTTGTTGGATTAATAGCAGCGACTGTGCTTTGTTTCTTTTTCTCGTACCTATTGTTTATGAGGAAAGATGTGAAGTCGTTAGTTTAAAAAGATAGCTTCAAATTATTTATAGTGTGTTATTCAATTGTACCCTGAGTCCCTTTTGGGTATTAAGCCTCTCTTTTAAAGGGAGGCTTTTTTCTTTTTATATTAAACCTGACAGGTGTTGAAAAGAAAGAGGCTGAAAGCCTATAACATCACAACAAGGTGGCAACGCCCCTTGTTATTGTCATAAGGAAAATATCAGGCTGAATTGAAAATCGACGCAGTCAAAGTCTGTAACTATCTCCAATAATATTTTGGATTATATTCCAAACCATACTCTTTAAAAAACATCTCAACTTCTTCTTGGTAAGACAGTTTTTTATGATGTTCTTTCTGTTTTGCGATATATCTTTTTACTATTTCTACCTTAGAACTACTTACGGAAAATGCACCATAACCTGTTTGCCATGTGAACTTAGAACAAGATGGAATATTATGCTTAACCCATTTTGAAGATTCCTTTTTAACGTTCTCAATGATTTTAGATAATGCATAGTTCTTTGACATTCTAAAAAGGATATGTACATGATCTTCATCACAATTAGATATTATACAAGAAGAATTGTGATTCTTTAAGATTCCCGTTATAAAAGCAAGAAGTTTTGCCTCCCAATCTGTAGAAATAAAAGGGTATCTTTCTTTAGTGCCAAACGTAAGATGGATATATAGCTGAGATAATGATTGTCCCATAGTTTATAGTTTGCATATTTTGATTTTGTAGATTTGAATATAATAAAAATGTTTCAGACTTACAGTCTGAACTTACAGGATGTGTATGTACTTGGGACGATGTCCCAAGTTCTGATGTATAAGGCTTTCAGCCTAAAAACAAAGAAATTTTATCGACTGTTCGGAGATGTTGTTGATGTAAAGTATTTTCTATTCAGGTTAATAAAAATTTATGCTTAAGTAATTAAAACAATATCTATACCCAACTTTTATACTTGATCCAAGATACTCTCTTTTTTGGGGGAGGTTTTTCATGCTGTAAGATGAAAATTTTTTTAAAAAATCTCAGAATTATCGTTTTGGGAGTAACCCTTTTTTGACTTTTGTGTGTCTTATAGATGTGTGATTGAAAAATAAACCACAATCATCATTAAAGCAAAAGCATGAATGCAATAGAATCAACTAAGATAATTGAGCTCATCAAGCAGGAAGTTGTTCCTGCTATAGGATGCACAGAACCCATAGCTGTGGCGTTTGCGGTGTCAAAGGCAAAAGAGGTTTTAAATGAAGAGGTGGAGCAAGCGGAAGTTTTTTTAAGCGCTAACATCCTTAAAAACTCAATGGGTGTTGGAATCCCGGGAACAGGAATGATTGGTCTCCCAATTGCTATTGCAATGGGTGTAGTTGTAGGTAATTCAGAATATGGTCTTGAGGTATTAAGAGACACAAATGACGATGCTTTAGTTGAGGCTAAAAAGTTTGTTGCAGCGCAAAGATGCATTGTTAATTTAAAAAAGAATGCTCCGGATAGATTATATATAGAAGCTATCTGTAAAGGTGAGCATAGTACATCTAAAGTTGTTATCTGTGGAAATCATACACATATTGTATATGTTGATTTGAATGGTGAGATTTTATTGGATGAGCTGACTTCTTTTAGTCCTCAGGATGATTTAAAGCATGAAGTTGAATTAAGTTTTGATATCGTTTATCAATTTGCAAAGGAAACACCATTAGCAGATTTAGAGTTTATTTTAGATGCAGCTACTTTAAATGGAAAGGCAGCTTTAGAATCTGAGAAAGGTCTTTTTGGTCATAATTTAGGTAAGACATTAAAAGGCGGCTCTCATAGTTATATTTTAGGCGATAATGTTTTTAGTAAAATAATAGCCGCAACAAGCAATGCCTGCGATGTGCGTATGGCAGGAGCTATGGTGCCGGTAATGAGTAATTCGGGGAGTGGAAACCAGGGAATCACGGCTACTTTGCCGGTATTGGTATTTGCCGAAGAAAATAAAAGTTCCAGAGAAGATCTGATTCGTGCTATGATCCTAAGTCATTTAATGTTAATCTACATCAAACGTAACTTAGGACGGCTATCCGGTTTGTGTGGTGTAACAGTTGCTGCCATTGGATCAAGTTGTGGAATAACTTATTTGATGGGAGGAAACAAAGAACAAGTAGCTTTCTCAGTAAAAAATATGATCGGTAATTTGGCAGGTGTTATTTGTGATGGCGCAAAACCAAGTTGTTCTTTAAAAGTTTCCAGTGCTGTATCAACAGCCACATTGTCTTCTATGTTAGCTATGGATAATAAATCAGTTACCTCAATGGAGGGGATAACAGATGATGATGTGGATAAAACCATCAGAAATTTAACGGATATTGGTTCAAGTGGTATGTTGCAAACAGATCAGTTGGTTTTAGATATTATGACTCATAAGTAAAATATAGATTATATAGATAATTGTTTTTTTTTATTAGTTGGTAAAATTAATATTGTGTATTAGGAAAGGACTTTGCTTTAGCAGAGTCTTTTTTTTGTTTAGGCGAAAGGGGAATATTCATTCAAAATAATCCAATAATACCCATTAAAGGATGGTTTTCCATTTCTACTAATAGAATTACATAGATAAGAGCAAAGATTTTTGTTTATTTATTGTAATAATTCAGAAATTTATATTGATATCAGTCATGCAAAAAATCTATTTAATTGTCATTGTATTTATAATTGGCATCTCATCAAATGCACAAAAAACTAAAGAATATTTTTCTTCTAAAGATCTAACCTCGGTAGGCGCTTATTATTATCCTGAACATTGGGATGAATCTCAGTGGGACAGAGATTTAAAGAAAATGGCAGATATGGGATTTGAATTTACCCATTTTGCTGAATTTGCCTGGGCTCAGCTTGAACCACAAGAAGGTGTTTATGATTTTAAGTGGTTGGATAAAGCTGTTGATATTGCTGCAAAATATAATCTGAAAGTAATCATGTGTACTTCTACTGCCACCCCACCGGTTTGGTTGGTACGCAAACATCCGGATGTATTAATTCAACATGAAGACGGTACTAAAGATGATCATGGTTCTCGTCAGCATGCTTCTTTTTCAAATAACTATTATCGTGAGTATTCCTTAAAAATGATTGCCGAATTGGCTAAGCATTACGGAAGCGATGATCGAATTATAGGTTGGCAGGTAGATAATGAGCCAAGAGGAACACGTGATTATGGAATGGATGCGCAACAGCGATTCAGAGACTGGTTAAAGAACAAATACACAAATATAGATGCACTAAATAAATCATGGGGAACCAACTTCTGGAGTGGAACATATTCTGATTTTTCGGAAATCAATATCCCTCAATACAGTCAGTGGGGAATGAATTTATATCAAAAATTAGATCATAGTCGGTTTGTAGATGAGGAAACAGCTTCGTTTTTAGATGATCAGGCAGTAACTATAAAAAAGTATGCAAAAGAGGAACAATGGGTGACTACCAATTATATTCCTATGTATGACTCACGCTGTATTGGAGGTAATAAAGAGCTTGATTTTATTTCGTATACCCGCTACATGGTTTATGGCGACCATAAGGGGATTGGATCAAAAGGTTATAGAGTAGGAGAGTATTCCAGAATTTCTATGTCTAATGATTATTTTCGTCCATTAACACCTATTTATGGAGTTATGGAGTTACAACCGGGACAAGTGAATTGGGGTTCAATCAACTCTCAACCTTTACCAGGTGCTGTAAATTTATGGTTATGGCATGTTTTTGCCGGAGGAAGTCAGTTTACATGTACTTATCGATTTAGAGCGCCTATTTATGGTTATGAGCAATATCATTATGGTATTGTTGGTCCTGATGGAGTTACTCCAACATCAGGAGGTTTGGAATATCAAGAGTTTATTGAGGAGATTAAAACACTTAGAAAAGAGTCTTCATTAGGGGCTGTACCGGAGGAATATTTGAAAAGAAAAACAGCTGTTCTTTACGATCCGGATAATACAGTTGCCATCAATCAAAACAAACAAAACAAGGTTTGGAATACAGAACAACACGTGTTGAAATATTATAAAGCTTTAAAATCATTTGGTGCTCCTGTTGATTTTATCCGTGCCAATATGGACTTTGACGATTATCCGGTAATTGTTGTTCCTGCATATCAGCAAATGAGTTTGGAGTTAATTGATAAGCTTGAAACCTATGTTAAAAATGGAGGTAATCTGGTAATGTCATGCAGAACCGGTCATCAGGATGAACAAGGACATTTATGGGAGGCCAAACATGCTCAGCCAATATACAAATTAATCGGAGGTGAGATTGCGTTCTATGATTTGCTAAGACCATATGCACCAGATACCGTTGTTATGGATGACAACAAGTATGCATGGACAAGCTGGGGAGATATTTTGAAACCAAATAAAAATACGGAAGTATGGGCAATATACTCTGGTGATTTTTATACAGGAAAACCTTCCGTTACATTTAATAAGTTGGATAAGGGTACTGTTACCTATGTTGGGGCCGATAGCAATGAAGGTGGTTTGGAATATGATGTATTGCAAAAAGTTTACAGTCGATTAAAAATCAATATTGAAAATTATCCTAAAGGAGTTATTGTTGAATATCGCGATGGATTTGGTATTGCCATGAATTATTCTGATAAACCTTATACAATGGATTTACCTGAAAAAACAGAGATTTTAGTAGGAGAAAAAGAATTACAAACAGCAGATGTTTTAGTTTGGAAAATTACAAAATAAGGAAAAGGGAGAATGGAGAAAGGAACAAGTTAATAAAATTAAGACCTGACAGCGTTTGTAATCAAGCTGTAAATCAAACCTGTCAGCGTCTGGCATAAAGAAAGATTTCACCACCAAGGCACCAAGACTCAGAGTTCTATTTTTATGATTCATGGTGTTCTTTGAGCCTTTGTGGTTAATCAATTACGTTATGAATCAGTCTTCTCATTATTTTGTGAGGTTGAAAGGGGCTTTAATACCCCAAATCTTCGTTTATTAAAATAATCTTGATTCTATGTTTAGGATATGATTTTTCTGTGATGGTCCATGTATTACAAATTCTATGTGGACTGCTACAATTGGAGCATTTACCTGTTTTTTGACATGGAACTTTTAACTTTTCATGATGCTTAGCATTGATAGGAGCTGCTATTTCTTTAACTCTTTTAAATGCATCATCCAGGTTTTTAACAATTTTGTTTTTGCCAATAAATAAAACAATGTTTTTGGGGCCAAAAGCCAATGCTGCAACCCGGTTGCCTATCATATCCAAATTAACCAATAAGCCTGATTCTGTTATGGCATTTGTTCCAGTTAAAAACAAATCTGTAGTTAACGCCTCTTTTCTATGATTGATTTGTTCCTTCCAACTATCCTCAGGATTGAACGTATCTATAAAATTTAAGTTGGTCTGTTTTTTCAAAAAATCAAGCACCCCGGTTTGTTGCATGGTTTTAGAGTCTGCATAAGATGCTGATTTAACAACCAAATTAGGAAATATAGTTTCTGTAAATATTAAAAGTGCTTCCTGGCTTGTTTCTGCTAAATAAACCTCAAAATTATTCCTTTCAAGCTGTTTTTTTGTTTGCAGTAATTGATTCATTATTCTTTGATCATTTTTGAAATATTGTTTCCATTTATATTTATGGTTCCTTTTAAGTTTTTACCACTAAGACGCAAAGCCTCAGAGTTCTGTCTTTGTGATTCTTAGTGATCTTTGAGCCTTTGTGGTAATCTGGATTATGAATATGTTATTGTCTAAGATTCAGAAATATACTTTGAAATTGTATCTTTCCAATTACTACGTTGTTTGTAGTAATTGATTTATTATTCTTTGATCATTTTTGAAATATTGGTTCCATTTATATTTATGGTTCCTTTTAAGTTTTTACCACTAAGACGCAAAGCTTCAGAGTTCTGTCTTTGTGATTCTTAGTGATCTTTGAGCCTTTGTGGTAATCTGGATTATGAATATGTTATTTTCTAAGATTCAGAAACATACTTTGAAATTGTATCTTTCCAATTACTATGTTGTTTGTAGTAATTGATTTATTATTCGGTAATATTATTTTAAAACAACCTTTTCGTTTTTCAAGAAATTATATTGAATTATAAAACATACAACTAGCAACAGATAGCTTTTTTAAAAATAATATACGACTTCAAGAAACTTACCTGAGTCTGTTTTACCCTCTTTGCTAGGTTTCAGTTCTTTCAGAACTCCTGCAACGGAGATTTCCTTATTTGGTAAATTATCAAATAGTTTAGTGTGCGCAATTAATATGGTTTCACCTGATATTGCATCTTTTAATTCATAAACATCATATTCCTCAATTAAAGGAATCATGCTAAAAGAAGTCACGTTGCCTGCAACAATAGGAATCATTATAAATCCTGTGAATTCAGATTTTGACTCAACCAGATGAGGAATTCCTTTTGTAATAATAGAATTTGAAAACATACCTTTCTCTTTAACATCAGAAAGACTCATGTTTTGTGCTTGTAATCGAGAATATTTTTCCTGTAATGTTTTATCAAGCATTGAGATAATCTTGCTCTTATCTTCAAGGGGAAGATTTACCATTAGCATTTCCAGAAAAAGAATCATTTCCTGGTGATCGCTGAATATGCCTGCTACCTTTCCTAATTCAGATTGATCAATTCTGCCATCATTAGCTTTGGCTTTAAAGTTGTAAAATCGTCCTCCGTTATCAAGAATTTCCAGAGCTTCTTGGATGTTTTTTGCAGGTGTTATCTTTTTCATATTATATTTTTTATGATTAAAAAAATACTTCAGCCCCTGATACAATTAATTGAACGGCTTGTTCTGTAAGTTTTAAAGCTGTGTTATCTATAGATGCTTTTACTACACTTTTATTATAATTATTCGTGTTGGGATCATTTAAAAACTCATCTATATCCAACCATCTGGCTTCCAGAATCTCAGAAGAATCATAAATTGAAATTTCTTTAGACAAAGCTTTTGCAGTGCAAACAATATAAAATATAGATTCTCCGAACTGACCTTTTGTAAAATGTCCCAGATTTAGGATTGATTCAAATTTAACGTGAACTCCGGTTTCTTCAAAAACTTCTCTTTTTAACGCTTCTTTTAGAGATTCATTGTTGTCAATATGACCGCCGGGAAGTTTGTAACCGGTATTAAATTTATCTTTTACAACAAGCAATTTATTCCCATCCCTAACAAGACCTCCAACTCCTGCAGTGTAATTTTTAGCAGTCGGAACAATTGGATTATCAATAAGCTTTTTTACCATCATCACATAATCTTCGTAACAGTGGTGAAACTTAAAATCCATTTTTGTTAAAACAGGAATAAAATCTGATTTCTCAATGGGAATTTTAATCCAAAGTAATTTAGAACCGTTTAAATTGGGTATTAAACTAGAAATTTCATTTTGAAATTCATCTTTGGATTCTGGTAAAGTTGATGCTTCAACTGTAATTCCCTGGCAGCGATCTTCTATTATTTTCATTGTTGCCATATGCAAAAAAAGAAAGGAATGTATATCATGTTTAAGTAATGATTGTTTTTATATTACGATAGCAATAACCCCAGTTATTTGCTATCAAAAGTAAGTATTAGTTATGTGAAATAAAAGCCATATGATATACAAAGAAAGTAAGAGTGGGGTTGTTTTAATTTACGTTTATGGAATGTGATATCTGCATTGTGGAATTTGTTAATTTATTTTTACCTCAAACAAGTTAATATATTAATTTAAGAGTGTATGTTGGTGATTATTAAATCAATAATTTATAATAATTTTAGTTTTTAGTATCTAATTGTTTTTAACTTTGTATGGTGTTTTTAAAATTTTCTATTTAACAAATTATAAATAATAAGTAATGAAGTTTTTATTAATAATGAGTCTTTTGTTTTTAGGGATATTTTCATGTAATAGCCAAACAAAGGATATTATATACTTATGGCCAGGAGATGTTCCCAAAGAAACAAATCCAAAACAAGAATCAACTAAAACCTATGATGAGGAAAGTAATGTTACTAAAGTAACGGATGTTACCAATCCTTCAATTACGGTTTTTTCACCAGAGGAATCAAAAAATAATGGAGCAGGAGTTATTGTATGTCCAGGAGGTAGTTATAAGTTTCTGGCTATTGATTTAGAAGGTTATGAGGTAGCAGAGTGGTTAAATAAATTAGGGTATACAGCATTTGTTTTACAATATCGTGTTCCCCGAAATAGAGAGGGAGCTTTGTGTGATATTCAACGTACTATTCGGTTGGTTAGAAGTAAGGCTGAATTGTGGCATTTAGATCCGGAAAAATTAGGTGTTTTAGGATTTTCAGCAGGAGGTAGTTTAAGTGCCAGGGCGAGTACCAGGTATAATATTGATTCATATACAAAGATAGATGATATTGATACTTACTCTAGTAAACCTGATTTTACAGTACTGATTTATCCTGCATATCTTGCTAAAGGACCTTATTATAGTTTAACTCCTGAGATATTGGTAGATGAAAATGTGCCACCAATGTTTATTTTTTCTACATCGGATGATGGTGCAGCCGGAAGCTCATTGGCTATGACTGCCGCTTTAAGAAAATATAAACTACCTGTAGAGTTTCACTTTTTAGCTGAAGGAGGACATGGGTATGGTTTAAGACCAGGAAATGTTGCTGCAGAAACATGGCCATATTATGCTGAATATTGGTTAAAAAAGAATGTGCTTAAAAAGAAGACTTCATACAAAAAATAAGCTCTATTGGTATGATTGCTTGATGATTAAATGTCGCTGCAAAGGTGCGAGAAGGTTTTGAAAAGTCTGAAAACCTCCTCGCAATTCTGCGACAAGCTTTCCAGAAAAAGAAAAAGCTCCCTGCAAATTTACAAGAAGCTTTCCCATTAAAATTATATTCTCTTAAATATTCTATTTCAATGAAAACTGACTTTCTAATCCTTTTTGAGAATTAGTTCCGATCCATACTTTAAAATCACCTGGTTCAACATCCCATCTGCCTTGGGCAGTATAGTAAATTAAATCGTCCTTGGAGATTGTAAAGGTCACCTTTTGACTCTCGCCTGGATTTAACTCTATTTGTTGAAATCCTTTTAATTCTTTTACAGGTCGGGCAATGCTTCCAAATAAGTCCTGAACATACAATTGAATAGTCTCCTTACCTTTATAGTCTCCGGTGTTTTTAATCGTAGCTGATATTTGAATACTTCCATCTTGAGTTAACTCTGAATTGCTTAATTCAATATTTGAATAATCAAAAGAAGTATAACTCAAACCATATCCAAAAGGAAACAAAGGTGTTTTATCTTCGTCGGTATAATGCGACCAAAATACATTGTTATCCGTATTTACCGGACGTCCGGTACTAAATTGGTTGTAATAAATAGGGCATTGTCCTACAGCTTTAGGGAAAGATACTGGTAATTTACCCGAAGGATTGTAATCTCCAAATAAAACATCAGCAATGGCATTTCCTGCTTCAGAACCTAAATGCCATGTTTCAAGAATAGCTTGTGCCTTTGTTGCTATGTCATTTATAACTACTGGGCGACCATTCATCAGTACAACAACAATATTTTTGTTTACAGCATAAACTGCATCAAACAGTTGTTGCTGAACTCCTTTTAATTCAATGTTGGTTTGACTACGACCTTCGCCAGCCTGAAAACAGTTTTCGCCTAAAGCTATAACTACAACGTCAACCGATTTTGCTATGTTTATGGCCTGTTTGATACCATTTAAATCACTATTATTAAATACCAGTTCTTCTGTAAACTTTGGTGTGTTAGTTATAAATGCAGGACCCTGAGTAAATTTTATCAATGATTTGTTCTTAACAACAGTAGTCATTCCTTCCAATAAAGAAACAGCAGATCCTGTAACAGCCTGCGCTCTCCAGCTACCCAGTGGAGAATCTTTGTCGTTTGCTAATGCACCAATTACACCAATCTTTTGTTTGTCTTTTTGCAATGGAAGTGTTTGATTGTTGTTCTTTAGCAATACAATACTCTTACGAGCTAAATCGCGGGCAACATCAAGGTGTTCTTTCGAAAGCTGCACTTTCTCATTTTCAACATTGCAATATTTGTAAGGATCTTCAAATAATCCCAATTCATATTTAATTTTTAATACACGACGAACAGCATCATCAATTGTTAATTCGGAAACTTTTCCTTCTTCATCCAATTGTTTTAGATTGAAAACATAGCAATCACCTTCCATGTCCATATCCGTACCGGCATTGATTGCGAGGTAAGCAGCTTCTTTTTTATCTGCTGCAACACCATGATTTCTTATTTCGCCAATAGAATTCCAGTCTGAAATAACAAAACCATCAAATTGCCATTCGCCTTTTAAAATATCTCTTAAAAGATGATGGTTTGAAGTTGAAGGAATGCCACCTATGATATTAAACGAATTCATAATAGTGCATACACCAGCATCAACAGCCGCTTTAAAAGGAGGTAGTACTGTGTTACGAAGCGTATGCTCAGTAATTTCTACCGTGTTGTAATCACGACCAGCTTCGGCAAAACCATAAGCGGCAAAGTGTTTGGCACAGGCTGCAACTGTATTTGTACTATTCAAACTGTCACCCTGAAAACCTTTCACTTGTGCCACAGCCATTACTGAACCTAAATAAGGATCTTCTCCTGCCCCTTCCATTACTCGTCCCCATCTGGCATCTCTGGCAATATCAATCATAGGAGCAAAGGTCCAGTGAATACCTGATGCAGCAGCTTCTTTAGCAGCAATTTGGCAACTGTGTTTAGCCACTTCCGGATCCCAACTGGAAGCAGCAGCCAAAGGAATAGGTAACATGGTTTTGTATCCATGAACTACATCATAACCAAATATCATTGGTATACCCAATCTACTGTTTTCTACTGCCAGTTGCTGCGCTTTTCGGGTAGCTTCAGCTCCGGTAACGTTTAACATCGATCCAACCATTCCTGATTTTATCATCTCCAACTGATTCTGTTGGTCTTTCCCCTCAGGCACAGGGCCTGTCATTTCCCAACTACTGGTATATTGGTTCAACTGACCAATCTTTTCATCCAGTGTCATCTTTGATAAAAGTTCTTCCACCTTCTTGTCTGTACTATCTAAAAGTTTAGTTTGATGTGCAGAATTACAGCTCACAATAAAAGCAGCCATGAATCCAGCCAAAATTATTTTTTTCATTTTGTGTAGATTTTATTTTTTAACCGCAAAGAACACAAAGAAAACAACGGTTGTTTTTTGTTTATTTGTTAATCTGCTAATTTGTTGATTTGTATATTTTTAAAGTTGCTATTGAGCCGCAAAGTACACAAAGGTTTTTCACTAAGGATTCAAAGAATATTAAGAAAAACTTAGCGTCTTTGTGCTTTGGTGGTGATTATTTTTTCAGTTTACCAGGCGCTGACAGGTATTATATACAGTTTGGTTACAAACGCTGTCTGGTCTAAAGTTTATTGTTTTTATTAATCAAATGACCTATCGACCTAATGATCCTACTTGTTCCCTGTTCCTTTCTAACCTCCAACCTTTTTACCTTTAACCTTAGAGTTACTCCCATTTCATCAAATCCCTAATAAATCCAGTCAACTCTTGTGCAATTAACTGATGTTCTTCAACCGTTGGATGATAATCACAGCCGCCAGTATAACTTCTGGAAAAGAAAAACGAAAATACACTTTTATCTCCTTCATCGTTAAGGTGTCTTACGATTGAAGTAAGATAATTTTTAAGTACCGGGGTTAAAGTATCATCTCCCATAGGACTGCTTAAACATACTATTGTTGCATTATTATATTTGCTTCTCAACGAATGAATAAAATTTACATACGTAGAGCAAAATAAAGTTGAATCTTGAATTCCATCGTTTTGGCCCAGGCAAATTGTAACAACATCGGGTTGATACTTTGTAAAGTCCCATTCTATTTTATTGGCTCTAAGGTTTATTTTATCATATACATCAGGCATTAAAATATCCATATCGCAGCAGCTGTGTACCATTCCAATTCCAGAAACAGAAGTTAATACCCATTGTGCATTTAAGGCTCGAGCAGTAACCGGACCGTAAGCCATGTAGGCATTATGTTTATCGTGCCATTCGCCAGAATCACATGGAAGAGCAGATGTGTCGGCTCCGCAACCACAGGTAATAGAGTTACCATAAAACTCTATCTTTCTGTCGGGTAAACAATCCGGTTCAAGTAATTTATTACTCTGGATATTCACAATCTCAACATATCCAATACCCGATTCTGTAGTTTTACAAATAGTTACCTTGTGTTTTCCAGGTAGAACTTTTTCTCCAATATTAATTTTATTGACTTTTCCTGTCAGTTTAATTCGGTCAATTATTTTATTATCAATATTTATTGAAATATAATTGTGCGAATTATCCCATGGCAACTCATCGTTTATAGTTACAATACAAGAATCACCATCGTAAGTAAATTGCATATATACTCCAGGTGCCCAAAATCTTGGAAGGTCAGGATTTGTAAATACTATTCTACCCACGTAGTTAATATTGGGATTGTTAGCAGAATAAAACTTAGTAGCTTCTTTTTTCGATGTGCAACTAAATAGAAAACCAATTAATATCAAAGCAGGTATGGGTTTGAATATTCTATTTAGTCGGTTGTTTATTATTTTATGTTCTGTCATTTTTATTTCATGTTTAACTACTGATACGATATTTAATCAAAATGTTTACCACGGAGATCACAAAGGCACTTCCCTTCATCACAGATCACGGAGATCACAAAAAACTCTATGTAGCTTTGTGAAATACCTCTGGTTTCTCTGTGGTTAAAACACCTCTCCTCATTCTAATCTCACGTTTAACTACTGATACGATATAAAATCAAAGTAGTTAACCACAGAGTACCACAAAGGCGCTTCGCTTCTTCACGGAGAGCACGGAGACGAAAAAACTCTGTGTAGCTCTGTGAAATCCCACCGATATCTCTGTGGTATAAATTAACCAAGCTGTAAATCAATCCTCCCCCAATTGGGGGAGTTAGAGGGGGCCTGTCTTTTTTACTTTTTAGTTAATCTAAGCATAAGAACGTCATGCGAAGGAACTTCAGATTTTAGTGTTTTTTTAGTTTTACCTAATTTCTTCTTAGTCCAGATATCCATTACTTCATAAGTAGTTTCAGTAGCATTCAAATCGCGTTTAGCAAACTCATCATAAACTTTAGTCTTCCAGTCAAAATCAATTTCTTTAGTTTTTGATGAGCGATTTAAAAAACAAACGGCCCAATCACCTTTGTCCAGTGGTTTAAACCAGGTTTCAAGGCTATCTGTTTCTGTTAGTTTAAAGCCTTGAATACCTAATGAATCCTGGTTTACAGCAATGGCATCTTTGTTCGTTAATATTTCAAGAGTTTCTTTGCTCATGTTAGTTAAATCATTTCCTGCAATAAGAGGAGAGGCTAACATACACCACATTGAAAAATGAGCGCGATCTTCACTTGTTGTCATTCCTCCGTTACCAACTTCCATCATATCAGGATCATTCCAATGTCCGGGACCTGCAAATTCCCTTAGTCCGTCTTGCATGTCTAAAATTTTCATCACACCCCAGCTTGACCATGTTCCGTGATCTTCTTCACAGTCAAAGCAGTCATAAATATCACCGGTTGTTCTCCAAAGGTGTCCAACTTCAGCACCCCATTCCCATGGTTTATTATCTCCCCATTCGCATAAGCTAAAAACAACAGGTCGTCCGGCAGCAAATAAGGCATCTCTCATGGTGGTATATGCGCCAATTGCATTAATATTTTCAGTGTTGCACCAATCGTATTTTAGGTAGTCGACACCCCAATTAGCATACATTAAAGCATCTTGATATTCGTGACCACGACTAGCTGGTTTTCCAGCGCAAGTTTCAGCTCCGGCACAAGAGTAAATGCCAAATTTCAAACCCTTAGCATGGATATAATCAATTACAGCTTTCATGCCTGAAGGAAAATGCTCGGGATTTGGATGTATAAATCCAAGACTGTCTCTTTCTCCATGCCAGCAATCGTCAACAACAATATATTCGTAACCTGCATCTTTCATTCCGCTACTAATCATAGCATCGGCAACATCTTTAAGCATTTGTTCGCTAACGTTACAAGCAAATTTATTCCAACTATTCCAGCCCATTGGTGGTGTTAATGCAAGATTTTCAAATTTTTGAGCATTAGTAATTAAACCCATAATGAACAGGCTTAATAGTAGTAGATTTTTTTTCATGTTAACAGTTTCTGATAGTTATTTAATATATACGTAGTTTATTGTTTCAACTTTTATCGATTATTAGCATTTGTTAATGGTGGTGATTTATTTTTCTGTCAAATTGTGGATTTGTTAATTTATCTAGTTGTTTATTTGTTGTATTTATTCTCGTTTATATGTACATCATGTAAATCAACTCTCCTCCTTTTTTGAAGGAGGAGTAAAGTGAGGACCGCACCGGGAGGTTGTTTAGGCCTATTCCTTATAATCATTAATGAAATTTGTAGGTATTTCTTCATGTTTTCTTCTCCTTGTTCTTTTTCCCTTTTTAATTAATACACATTCTTTAAGCCATTAAAATTGTTTCTGAATTCGGATGGCGTTGTATCTTGTTTCTTTTTAAATATTCTGTTGAAGTTAGAGATGTTGTTGAAGCCGCAGTCGTAGCATATTTCGCTTACACTTTTGTTTGTTTCAATTAAAAGCCGGGTAGCATAACCCAGTCTGATTTCGTTTACGAAGTCTACAAAAGATTTACCAGTACGTTGCTTAATAAATCGTGTAAAAGAGACTGTAGACATGTTAAGTAATTGAGCGGCGTCATCCAGTTTTATTTTATTTCTGAAGTTATCCATAATAAAATTGTATAGCTTTTCAATTTTCTCACTATTCTGAAAATCCTCAGCTCTTTGAAACGAAATATTTGTTAGCAGTTTTTGATCTCTTGATATAGCTAGGTCGTATAGTAAAGTTTGTAAATCTATAAAGGAATCAAAACCTCTCTTTTGGGTTAGGGATTCCAGCTTGTCCTTAACTTGTTCTATTGTTGTCCTTGAAAAAGAAATACCCCGGTTTGAGTGTTCCAGCATTTCTTTTATTGGCTTTAAAATATTTTTATTGAGCATTTGTTCACCAAATAAATCACGGGGAAACTGGATGGTTATTTCATGAATCTGTTCGTTTTTATTATTGTTGAAGTCTTGCCATCCATGGTAAAGGTTCGGACCAATTAATACCAGCTCCAAATCTTCTATCTCTAATATATGGTCACCTACAATTCTTTTAGCACCGGTAGCATTAATTATTAAGTTTAACTCATATTCAGTATGAAAATGTATGGGGAAATTAAAGTCTGACTTTACCCTGTCAAATACTAGAAAACAATCAGATTCTTTTAATGGAGTAATTTCCCTGTGAGCAATTTCTTTCATAAGCTTTGATTTCTTTTGGTTGACCAGTGAAAATTGTTTTATGGTTTGAATTACTGACACTTATTGTAATCAATACATGTGTTAGTATAAGGTCTTTAACAATCTGTAATGGTTTTGTAAAGATACAATATTGATAATATAATACATGTTGATGTTACTGTGATAATATGAATGTGTTGCATATGAATGTATTGCAAAATAATATTTTCATATCTTGTTAATATGTAGAATAACAGGTGGTTATGGTTTTGATTGTATTGTTTTTTACAAGATTTTAATTGAAAAATAGACTGAAATAATGGTGTGAAAATGATATTATTTTATATTAAAATGATATAATAGTATTATATACAACTGTAAAATACTATCTAAATGAGCATGTATTGATAAAGGTAAGTAGTGTTAATTATGTGGTTTAATGATTTAATTTATATGGGTGAGATCATATAATGGTCTACTTAAGAGTGTGATAAGTGTGTTTTTGAATTATGCTTATTGATACCGTATTCTGTTTGTGGAAAAATATAGGGTATAAAAAATAGTATCTTTAATAGATCGAATAATATTATTATCGGATTGAATAAGCTAGTAATTTAGCACTGTTAAAATCTAAATAAAGTTAAATGCAAACCTTAAATGTTAAATAGTTATTAAATCAATGCTTATGAAAAAAGATCTACAATATTTTTTAGTGTTGTTTTTTCTGGCTTTTAGTCTGCAAATTTTTGCACAGGAAAAAATAGTCACTGGAAAAGTAGTTGATGAAAATGGAATGCCGTTACCTGGTGTAACAGTATTAATAGAGGGCACAAATAGCGGGACAATTACCGATTTTGATGGTCATTACTCATTGTCGTATAAGTCAGATAATGATGTAATGATTTTTACATTTATTGGATTTACGACTCAAAAATTACCTGTTTCAGGAAAGACGACAATTGATGTTAAATTACAACCTGATGTGGTGAGTTTGGATGAAGTTGTAGCTGTGGGTTATGGTACAATGAAAAAGAGTGATTTATCCGGAGCTTCAGTTTCTTTGAATACGGAAAAACTAAAGAGTGCAGGTTTGGCAAATATTGACCAGGCCTTAAAAGGAAGGGCTGCTGGTGTTACTGCAGTTTCTACTTCTGGTCAGCCAGGGGGATCTGTGAGTGTTCGAATTCGTGGACAAAGTACAATTAATGCAGGTGCTGAGCCGTTGTATGTAATCGATGGTGTACCTATGACAAATACATCATCAAGTGGTCATGATTTAGGATTAGGCGATGCTTTAGGGAATTCTGATGTAACAGGAATTTCGCCATTGTCTACAGTTAATCCTAGTGATATTGTTTCAATGGAAATATTAAAGGATGCATCTTCTACTGCCATTTATGGTTCGCAAGGAGCTAATGGTGTAATTATTATTACAACTAAAAGGGGTAAAAAAGGAGATGCTAAATTTAACTATGAAGGCTCATATGGTGTTCAGCGTCAAAATAAGAGAATTGACGTTATGGATCTTAAAGAGTTTGCACAATATAGCAATTCAGTAGCATCAGAAACTGATGGTAGAGATGAACGAGAAGATTTTATGGATCCATCTTTACTTGGTCATGGAACAGATTGGCAGGATGCCATTTTTCAATTGGCACAAGTTCAACAACATCAAATTAGTGCTAGAGGTGGTGGCGATAAAATGACGTATTACGTTTCCGGTGGTTATATGAATCAAGAGGGAACTATTATTGGAACCGAGTTTGAGCGTTTTAATTTTAGTGCAAACCTGGATGCTAATTTAAAGGATTGGTTAAAAATGGGTGTCAATGTTAGATATTCTCAAACGGATGAACGACTTGGATTGGCTGATTCTGAAGAAGGAATTGTTCGTATTGCTTTACAAACCACACCTGATCGACCAATATATGATATGGATGGTAATTATGCTACTATAGTTAGGGAAGGTCAATCTTCTGTTCCGAACGCAATAGGAAAAGCATTAGATGAGGATAATTTATTAGATAGAAATTCCTTTGGTACTACTGTGTTTTTTGATGTTGCATTAATGAAAGATTTAGTCTTTCATACTGAAGGAACTATGAAACTGGATTATTCTACTGCTGAAGTTTTTAGACCAGAAGTAACATACGGAAACTGGAGTAGAGAAATTAATTCAATGCGTTTGCAAAATAATAAAAACATTTTTTGGCAGGTAAAAAATTATTTAACGTATACAAAACAAATAGGAAAGCATAATGCTACTGCTATGGTAGCTCAGGATATGTTTGAATCATCATGGGAATACCAAAGTATTTATAATACAAATTTACCAAGTAATGCTATTCATAATCCTGCATTAGGTGATGGAACTCCTCAGATTACCAATGGTTTTGGAAGTATGTCAAACGTATCATTCTTAGGTAGGTTTACATACAATTACGATAACAAATATATGTTGTCTTATATATACAGACGTGATGGATCTTCAAATTTTGGACCGGAAAACAGATGGGCTGGATTTAATTCAGTTGCGGGATCGTGGAGGTTTACTGAAGAGCCTTTTATGGAGGGATTAAGCAACATATTTAAGAATGGTAAGATCCGACTTGGTTGGGGACAAGCAGGTAACCAAAACATTGATGGATACTTATGGGGTGCGAGTATTTCCTTAATGGAAACTGGTTTTGGTAATGGTTATCGTCAATCAAATATCGCCAATCCATATATTAAATGGGAAAAACAAGAGCAGTTTAATATAGGATTGGATTTATCGATTATGGATTATGCTGATCTTGTTGTTGAGTTATACGATAAAACTTCAAGTGATATGTTAATGTCACTTCAATTACCTTCGTATATGGGAACAAGAGGTAACTCGTCCAGTGCCTTAGCTGCACCCTGGGGTAATTTTGGTGAAATAAATAACAAAGGATTAGAAATCTCTCTAAGTACTCATAATTTAAATGGGGTTTTGACCTGGGATACAGATTTTCAAATTTCGTTTAACCGAAATAAATTGGTGGCTTTAGATGGAACGCCTTCTGCACATATTGAAGGATATGGGCAATGGAGTGATGTTGTTTCTTTAACCGAGATAGGTGATCCACTGTTTAATTTTTACGGATACGTTACAGATGGTATTTATCAGGATCTGGAAGATCTTCAAAATAGCCCTAAACCAACAGCGTATCCTACAGATGGCGAATCTTTTGATTTTAGTCGTACTACTTATGTTGGAGATATGAAGTATAAGGATATCAGTGGTGAAGATGGAAAGCCTGACGGTATTATTGATTCGTATGACCGTACAAAAATAGGTTCACCAATGCCTGATTTTACTTTTGGATTTAATAATACCTTTTCATATAAAGATTTTGATTTAAGCATATTTATCAATGGTTCGTATGGTAATGATGTGATGAACTATACTGCTATTGGTTTATCCAATATGAAAAGTACATGGACCAATCAATTGGCTGAGGTAAATGATAGAGCCAGGTTATCTATTGTGGATCAATCTGTAGAATATCCAACCAGTAGTGGAGTTAGCAATTGGTGGGCTGATGTAAGTAATGTAAAAGTATCAAATTCTGATACTAAGATTCCTAGAGCTATAGTTTCTGATCCAAATGATAATGACAGAATTTCAGACCGATATATCGAAGATGGTTCATTCATCCGTATTAAAAATATAACTCTGGGATATTCTCTACCGAATCAAGTAATCAAAAAGGCTCATTTAAGTAAAGCAAGAGTTTTTGTAAGTGTAGAAAATTTAGTAACGTTTACAAAATATACAGGCTTTGATCCAGAGGTTGGTGCAAGTACACAAAGTACAAATGTATTTGGTTTGGATAATGGTCGTTATCCATCACCACAAGTGTTTACTTTCGGTTTAAATGTTTCATTCTAATAAGTAATTAAGATGTTGCAAGCATGGATTTAGTTTATCTTAAAATTCATTGTGAGTTCCATCTGCCAATTGAAAATAAAACTTAAACAGATGAAAAAATATAATATAATAAGATTTTTAATTGTCTTCTTAATCATTAGCATAACAGTATCTTGCGATGATTTCTTAAATAAGCCAACGGAAGATTCATATACAATTGATAGTTTTTATCAAACAGATGAACAACTATTTCAGGCAGTAAATACTATTTATAATTCACCATGGTACGATTTTCAGCGTGGGTTTATAAAAATAGGAGAAGCATTAGCAGGTAATTTTAGCTTTGGTATTGATGATGTATATACCAATTTTACAATGACAAATTCTGCTACAGATATAGCAAGTGCTTCAGCATCACTTTGGTCCGTTAATGCCTATTGTAATGGGGTTATTGAAAACGTAGATATGAAGTCAGGTTCTGAAGTTACCCAATATGCTAAAAATACGGTAAAAGGAGAAGCTTTGGTTTGGAAGTCAATGACTTACTTTTTCTTGGTTCGTTGTTTTGGAGCAGTTCCAATTATTCATGATAATGGTGAGATCATTGCCAGTAATACATCAACAACATTAAAACGTAATAAAATTGAAGATGTATACCAGTATATTATTTATTTACTTGAAGATGCCATTGAACTACTTCCTGAAGAAAATGAAGCTGGTAGAATCGATAAATATAGTGCCTATGGTTTGTTAGCAAAAGTATATCTAACAAAATCAGGTTATGGTATGTCAGGAAGCCGTAATGAAGAAGAATTAGCTCTGGCTGCACAATATGCAAAATTGGTTATTGATAACAGCGGCCGCGAATTAATGGAGAATTACGAAGATATCTTTCAATTGAAAAATAACTTTTGCGATGAAAGCTTAATTGGATGGCACTGGACTGTGGGTACCCAATGGACCAGTCAGAATTCCTTACAATCCGATTTGTCTTTAACAGCTTTCTCTGATGCAGTAGATTCGTGGGGTACATGGACTTATCCAACGATTGATTTACAAAATGCTTTTAATGAAAGCGCAGGTAGTGCCACTCGAAATAATAGAGATACCCGACGTAAAGCAACAATGATGATGTTTGGTGATCATTACGATTATTTCTGGGTTGAATTTGGTGGTTTTGATTATGATTGGGACGCAGAGTCCGGAGAAACATATGGAAGTGGAACAGGAGCCAACTGTGCTAAGCATATTGTAGGTCGTTTGGCAGATGCCGATGCTCAGGTATCCGGAGCTACTTTAGATAGAATGGCTACTCCATTGAGTACACACATTCTTCGTTTGGCCGATGTTTATTTAGTTTATGCCGAAGCTGTATTAGGTAATAATGGTTCAACTTCTGATGCTTCTGCATTGGCAGCATATAATGCAGTACGTCAAAGAGCATTAAAATCATATTACGAAGAAGCAACCAGCATCACTTTTGAAGATGTTGATAAGGAACGTCGTTTGGAGCTTGCTTTAGAAGGAGACAGATGGTATGATTTGGTTCGATTACATTATTACAAACCAGAAGAGGCAATTGCTATTGTAACTTCTCAGGAAAGAGGCTATTGGAATGGTCTTGATAGCTTTTATAGCGATGGTGATGATTCATATCTGGAGATCTATAGTCATAATGTTTCAGGAATAACTGATGATGATTTTGAAGTGCCATTCCCGGAAGTGGATTTATCATTAAATCCAGGCTTGATGGATGATCCGGTAGAATTTGATTTTAGTTCTATTGGTTATTAATTTCTTAAGATAGTTCATGGTGAAAAGCCCGAGAATATTTTTTGAGAGCTTATTGAACTCACAGAATTAAAAAATTAAACAAATGAGAAAGTATAATATAAAAAGCATTTTCGCATTACTTTTTATTATGGCAATAGGATCTATTGGTGTAATGTTTCAGTCTTGCGATGAATATCCAAATGAATATGAAATTACAGGAGGAGTTCCTACTGTTGATTACATAAGAATATCTGATCCTGAAAAAGCAGACTCTTTGATTGTAAGTGCATCCCTTGATCAAACGATTGTTTTGATTGGAGAAAATCTTACAAGTATTACAGAACTATGGTTTAATGATCAAAAGGCAGAATTAAATACAAGCTTTATAACATCAACAGCTTTGTTTGTTACTATTCCTACCGGGATACCGGAAGAAGTATCTGATAAAATTTATATGAAAGCCGGAGACAATACTATTGAGTATGATTTTAATGTAGTTGTACCACCTCCTGCTCCTAAATCTATGTTATGTGAATTTGTAGAAGATGGTGAAGAAGCTGTAATTAGAGGTAATTACATAATTGATGATCCTAATGTTCCATTGCAGGTTTTCTTTCCTGGTAATATTGAAGCAGAAGTAGTAAGTGTTAGTGAGGATTATGATGAGGTTACGGTAATTGTTCCTGAAGGTTCAGGTGTTGGTCCTGTTACCGTAAAGTCTATATATGGCTCATCCAGTTCAACTTTCTATTTTAGAGATGACAGAAATATTTTCCTTGATTTCGACACAAAAACTGCAGAATATGGATGGCGCTCGGGTGTTTTAGCTAGTGAAGGTGGTATTGATGGTAATTATGTGAAATTTTCAGGCTCTATTCCTGGTGATCTATCGGATTGGAATGAAGATGCTTTTAGTTTTAACTATTGGCCTGCTTCAACATCCAGAACAGATGACGATGATCAAATTCTATGGGATGGAGATTTATCAGAAGCGGTTCTTAAGTTTGAAGTTAATGTAACTTCCGCATGGAGTGCTAATGCGCTGCAAA
This sequence comes from uncultured Saccharicrinis sp., assembly GCA_963665705.1. Taxonomy (GTDB): domain Bacteria; phylum Bacteroidota; class Bacteroidia; order Bacteroidales; family Marinilabiliaceae; genus Saccharicrinis. The sequence continues at coordinate 4,072,505 of OY762448.1, read as the reverse complement.
TGATATTTACACCTGCGGATGTTTCCGGAACCAATAGTTATATAGCAGACGGTAGCCCGAGAGGATTATGGTACCCATGGCAAAGTGAAGGTAGTTATACTACTGATGGTTGGGAAACAGTATCCTTTAGTTTAAGTGATTTTATATATACTCACGATGGTTCATCAAGCGAAACAACCTTTGATAATTCTTTTTTAAGTGGATTAACATTCTTTGTTTATCATGGAGGCGTTGAAGGAACAGAATGTACGCCAACAATATTAATTGATAACATCAGAATCGTTCCTGAATAATGGTCAAATATTAAAAAGATATAATTATGCAAAATATATTAAAGCAATACCTGAACAAGGCATTATTACTAACATTGATAGGGGTGTTAAGTATGGCTACCTTTTTCACCTCCTGTGAGGATGATGATGAGGGAGGTACTAATGAAACAGAGCTGCTTAGTTATGGTCCAATGCCTATACAAAGAGGTGCCGAACTAAGATTTATAGGAAATAATTTAGATGATATTACATCAATTGTAATACCAGACGGAATTACGCTTTCAAGCGCTGATTTTACAGAGCATACAGCAAGTAGTATAAAGCTTATTGTTCCTCAGGATGCTGAAGAAGGATATCTTGATCTGGTTTATTCAGGTGGTACTATTACAACTCAGACTCCAATTGGTTTTAGTGAACCAATTTCTATGGATGCTTTTGCTGTTACAAGCATTAAACCAGGAGTAGAGTTAACTTTAACAGGAGATTATTTAAACAGAGTAGCTGAGTTTATTTTTACAGATAGAGTTGTTGTAGATAGTGCTGATTTTGTAAGTAAAGCTCGTAAGGAAATTAAACTAATTGTTCCTGAAGAAGCGCAAACAGGTAAAATTTCTTTGTCAAATGGAGCAGAAGATCCTATCATTATTTATTCGGAAGAAGAACTGAATGTTGTAATTCCTGTTGTCTCTGAAGTTACGCCAGATCCTGTTAAACCAGGTGCTACACTTACTATTGCAGGAACAGATTTAGACCTTATAACTAGTTTAACATTGGGTGGAGATGTTGAGGTGACTGAATTTGAGAGTCAAAGTGCTACAAGCCTTGTGGTTACTGTACCAACCAATGCTACAAGTGGTGCTGTGACATCAGTGTTACCTTCAGGTATTGAAATTGAAGTTGGTGACATCACTCTTATTGAACCAACTGCCACCATTGAAGAAATGGCAGATTCATATGGTGTGGGCGAGACGGTTATAATAGCAGGTACTGATTTAGACTTGGTAACCACAGCTGCATTTACAGGTGCAGATGCTGTATCAGTGGCGGTAACTAATGGGAAGCTAAATCTGGAAGTAACAGAAGCTGCTCAAAGTGGAGCAATTACTTTGACTACAGATAATGGCACAACTATTACTGTTGATGGTTTTGTAACTACTAAGCCAGTAGCTACATTACCGTCCGATGCTACTCCCCTGGATGAGTTAACTATCGTATCAACTTTAGGCAGCCGTGTAAAAACAGTTATGTTTGGCGATATTGAAGCTGAGGCTACTGCTACTACAGATGGTTTCAGTGTAATAGTTCCGCTTGAAGCAGAAACTGGCGATGTAACATTGGTGATGGATAACGAAGAAACTGTTGCTGCAGGAAGTATCACAATTAATGCATTTACTTTCTGTGCCGTTTCTGAATTTGATTCGGAAACTACAACAGTAGGCAATTTGTTCAGCGCAACAATTGTAAATGGAGTTAATCTTACCGATGTATTGATAAATGGAGAGTCAACAAAATACTTGGTAGTAGGTGATAAACTCTATGTTTCAGTTGGAATAGGAGTTGGAGAAAATACCCTTACTCTTGTATCGGGAACGACAGAAAATACATATACTATTTCGGTTGTCTCCAGTGGCATTGTTGAAAATGTAATATGGGCTGATGGACCACTATTGATTACATGGTCAGAGGGTGGACGCGTTATTTTACCAGCATCTTCCTTTACCGATGTTCCATCAGGAAGCATAATGAGATTTTATTTCACTGACAACAATGGTGCCTGGGCGCAGGCACAAGTAAATGATGGCCAATGGGGCTCATTATTTACGTTTGTACCATCAGATGTGGCAGAATACGATTGGTGGAATGTAACCAATACTGAGCGTTATTATGATGTAGAACTTACAGCTGACATGTTAAATACAATTATTGCAAATCAAGCTGTAGATGGTGATTTTGCCGGTGCAGGTATAATTATCCAGGGTTCGGATCTTATTTTCTCTAAAGTATCCATTATTATCGACTACTCTGAACCAACAGCAATTTGGGAAGGTTCAGCTGAAGTTTCAGGTTGGAGTTCATCTTTCACAGAGATGACCTGGGGTGGATATGATTTTAGTGGATTAGAGGTAGGACAGACTATGCATGTATACTACACCGCAGATACCGATGCTACAATGCGCCTTGGTAATGGTAATTGGGCTGCCTTGCCATCTACAATTGCAATTGCTACTGATTCAGGTGATGACTCAGGGGAAGGAAACATAGCGATAACTGCCGGTACTTCTAGCATATCGTTTACATTGACGGCAGAAGATATAGCAACTATTCAGAATGATGGAGGATTGGGGGCTTATGGAGGTGACTATGTTGTTACTAAAGTAGCAATTAAATAGTCTGTTTGTTATGATTGATAATCTTTGTTTAGACCCTAAATAGAGTTTAATAATAATTGCGTATAAGGGCTGTTCCTTTTAAGAGCAGTCCTTATTTATAAAGCTTATTTGAAAGAAAATATTGATGATGAAAAAGATTTTACTCATTTTTTTACCGGTGGTGTTTTTGCTTTTGTGTGGTTGTTCTGATGATAATAACAGTGTTGAAGAAGAGGATTTGGATCCGCCTGTATTGGTGAGTTCAACGCCTTCTAATGGTGCCGAGGATATTGCCAAAGGTGATATTACTATTACCTTAACTTTTGATCAGAATATCACTTCGCCATCATCAACACATTCACAAATTTCTCTGGGTAGTGCTTCAATTAATAGTGTTGTTGCTAACCTAAAAGAATTAAAAGTTGAAGCGTCAGGCTTAGCAGAAGACAACGCCTATGAATTAATTATACCTAAAGGAGTTATTTTAGGCCCCACACAGGTTGAGGCTTCTGAAATTCAAATAAGTTTTACAACAAAAGAAGCCGTGTTATTAAATATTACGACTTCTCTGGTAACTGAAAATCCATTAACTCAGGCGCAAAATGTATATGATTTTTTATTGGAGAATTATGGTGAAAATGTAATATCTGCTGCAATGGCCAACGTAAATTGGAATACCAATGAAGCTGAATGGATTAATTACCATACTGGGAAATATCCAGCTATTAATACGTTCGACTATGTTCATTTACCAGCTTCTCCTGCAAACTGGATTGATTATTCAGATATTACGGTAGCCGAAGATTGGTGGAATAATAATGGTATTGTAAGTGCAGGATGGCATTGGATTGTACCAAGATATGAAGGTGATACTGATATTAATAACTATACCTATAAACCTTCAGAAACAACATTTAAGGCTTCTAATGCCCTGGTTGAGGGAACTTGGGAGAATGTTATAGTAAAAGCTGATCTGGAAGAATTAGCAGATTATCTTTTATTGTTACAGAATAAAAACATCCCTCTAATCTGGAGACCTTTACATGAGGCTGCGGGTAATATTTATGAATATAACGGTGGGACAGCATGGTTTTGGTGGGGTTATGATGGTGCAGAAGTATATAAAAACATTTGGATTTATATGTTTAACTATTTCAAGAATAAAGGAGTGAATAATTTGATTTGGGTTTGGACAACACAAACTAATGATGATGATTTTTATCCCGGAGATGATTATGTTGACATTATAGGAAGAGATGTTTATGGAGAAGATAGCGGTACTTCAATTGCTGAAGAATTTAATGTAATTCAGGAGACCTATTCAAATAAGATGATTACTCTGAGCGAATGCGGAACAGTGGCCGAAATAAGTGATCAATGGACAAGTTGTGCAAGGTGGAGCTTTTTTATGCCTTGGTATGATTATGAGCGAACTGTCAATACTTCCGGAAGTGAATTTGAAAAGACAGAACATGGACATGCAACTGCCTCATGGTGGATTGATGCAATGTCGCAGGATTACGTAATTTCCCGAGATGAAATGCCTAGTTTAAAATAAAAGTATAGGAATTAAAATGATGTCTAGTTGCCTAAATATGATACAAATGAAAATGAAATTATATTCCATAATAGCTATTGCTGTTTTTTTTACGAATTGTCAGTCGAAACAAGATAAAAAGCAAACCAATATGTCAATGAGCAAAACTTTAAAATCTATTCAGGGCAAAGGTATTTTGTTTGGACATCAGGATGATTTAGCCTATGGAAAAAATTGGAAATATGTAGATGGAGAATCGGATGTAAAAAGAGTTACTGGAGATTACCCGGCTGTGTATGGATGGGAATTAGGAGGATTGGAAAGAGGTGATGACACAAACATAGATGCCGTTCCTTTTGATGTGATGAATAAATTGGCAGTGAAAGCTGATAGTATGGGTGGAATCAATACATTTAGCTGGCATCCCTTTTCTCTGGTAAATGGAGAAAATGCATGGAATACTGATTCTGCAGTTGTTGCTCACATTATACCAGGAGGCAAGCTTCATCAGCAATTTATAACGCAATTAGATAAAATAGGAGATTTTCTTTTGTTACTAAAAGATAAAGAAGGAAAACCTATTGAGTTTATTTTTCGTCCATGGCATGAAATGAGTGGAGATTGGTTTTGGTGGGGAGCAAAAACAACAACTCCTGAGGAGTATAAACAGTTATTTCGTTTTACAGTTGACTACCTGAAAAACACTAAGGGTTTAAAAAATATGATGGTTTGTTATTCTCCAAATGGTGGATATCAATCTAAAGAAGAATATTTAATATGGTATCCAGGTGATGATATGGTAGATATGTTGGGCGTGGATATTTACGAATGGCCGGGTATGGAAAATTGGGTTAAGAATACTCAGAAGGACTTAAATGTAATGATTAAGCTTGCTAAAGAAAAAAACAAACTTGCTGCATTTACAGAAACTGGTTGTGAAAATATTCCAGACTCAACGTGGTTTACAGAAAAGCTCTATAAAGCTATGGAACCGGATAGTATTGCCAATAATATTAGCTATGTATTATTATGGCGAAATGATCCTGTTAAGCATCACTTTTTTTCTTATGAAGGGCATCCTTCTGAAGATGATGCAAAAAAATTCATTTCCAATCAAAGCATATGGCTACTAAAAGATTTTAATAAGCATAAGTAAACAACATATTAATAGTTTGTTGAATTCATATAAAGAGATTGAAAGATATTTAGACAGGAAGTCTAATACCTGTTATTTGTGATTTAACAATCTGTTGAAAAACATACTCCCTCTAAAAATAAAAATAAAAAATAATTCAATGTTGAATAGTTTATTTGAAGAAAGAAAAAAGAGAATTGAAGAAGAGCATGAGACTCTTTTGTCAAGACCGAATGAGGAATTGTTTAGCACAAACGGTATATATAATAGGTATAAATATCCTATAGTAACTCGTAATCACGTGCCTTTGAAATGGCGTTTTGATTATAATCCGGATACCAATCCGCACTTTATGGAACGTATCGGTTTTAATGCTACATTAAATGCAGGTGCTATTAAATTAAATGGTAAGTATTTATTGGTTGTTCGGACTGAGGGTAATGATCGTAAATCCTTTTTTGCAGTTGCTGAGAGTCCTAATGGAGTGGATAATTTTCGCTTTTGGGAACGACCTATAACAATGCCTGAAACTGAAGATCCGGATATAAATATCTATGATATGAGATTAACACAGCATGATGATGGTTATATTTATGGTGTTTTCTGTAGCGAAAGAAAAGATCCGGAAGCTCCCGAAGGTGATACGAGTAGTGCTGTTGCAGCAGCAGGTATTGCCCGTACAAAAGATTTAATCAATTGGGAAAGATTGGCAGATTTAAAAAGTCATGCAGGCCAACAGCGAAATGCGGTTTTGTTTCCTCATTTTATTGATGGTAACTATGCTTTTTATACGCGCCCTCAGGATGGATTTATTAATACAGGAGCTGGCGGAGGAATTGGGTTTGGTTTGTCTGAAACAATAGATAATGCTGAAGTAATAGATGAAATTATTGTTGATCCTAAGGTATATCATACCATTTACGAAGTGAAAAATGGTTTAGGTCCGGCGCCAATAAAAACCGACAAGGGTTGGTTGCAGTTAGCGCATGGTGTAAGAAATACTGCAGCCGGACTGCGATATACTTTATATATGTACATGACTGATTTGGAAAAACCCTGGAAAGTGACATATAAACCTGCTGGCCATATATTAGCTCCCATAGAAAATGAACGTGTTGGAGATGTATCAAATGTGCTATTCGCCAATGGTTGGATTGTTGATGATGATGGAAAAGTATATATTTATTACGCATCTTCAGATACCAGAATGCATGTGGCAACCTCAACTATCGATCAGTTAGTAGATTACTGTATCAATACACCGTCTGATGAATTTAGATCAGCTGCATCGGTTGAAAGAATAAATAAATTAATAGATCAAAATATGTCAGAATGGAAGTGAAAAGTACATTCATAAGCTGGGATCAGATTGTAAAGGAGATGGATGAGGAGCTTTCTCATCTTTTAATTTATTGGATTGATAATTCGTATGATAATAATTGGGGCGGATTCATAGGAGGACGCGATCATTATAATCAGTTGATACCAGGAGCGGAAAAAGGTGCAGTTTTAAATGCTCGTATTTTATGGACATTTTCGGCAGCATATAATTTTACTAATGATTCTAAATATTTGGATGTAGCTTATCGTGCATATAATTATATCATTAATAATTTCTGGGATAAAGAGTATGGTGGGTTATTTTGGTCTCTTAATGAGCAAGGTGAAGTGTTATCCTCCAGAAAACAGATTTATGCTCAGGGTTTTGGTATTTATGGATTGTCTGAATTTTATAAAGCTACAGGAAATCAACTAGCTCTTGAATATGCAATAAAACTTTTTGAATTAATTGAAGAACATAGCTATGATAGTGAATTTGGTGGTTATGTAGAAGCGTTATCTCAAGATTGGAATCAATTAAAAGATATGCGACTTAGTTCTAAAGATGCCAATCTGCCTAAGTCAATGAATACGCATCTGCATATTTTGGAACCTTATACCAACCTCTATCGTGTTTGGAAAGATGATCAGCTTAAAAATAAGATGAACAGCCTGATTCATGTGTTTATTGATCATATCATAAATCAGGATACAGGGCATTTTGAATTGTTTTTCGAATATAATTGGACAGTCAAATCTGCTATTACCTCATACGGACATGATATTGAGGGGGCCTGGTTGTTGTATGAAGCTGCAGTTGAGTTAAGTGATGTTGAATTAGTAAATAAAGTGGCCAGCATAAGTATTAAAATGATTGATGCTACAATTAAGGAGGGAATGGATAAAGATGGATCTGTTTTTAATGAAAAGGAGCATGATCATTTAGATGATGATAAGCATTGGTGGCCTCAGGCAGAAGCTTTGGTAGGTTTGGCTTATGCATGGAATATAACTGGTAAAGAAAAGTATTATAATACTATGGTTAAAACCTGGAGTTTTATCAAAGAAAAGATGATTGACAAAAAAAATGGCGAATGGTATTGGCGTGTGGATGCGAAAGGTAATCCGGTTACAGAAGACGTTAAGCTCGGCTTTTGGAAGTGCCCTTATCACAACAGTCGTGCCTTAATGGAAGTCATCACCATTTTAAATAAAAGTAAGACCTGACAGCGTTTAATACCAAGCTGTAAATTTAAACTTGTCAGCGTATGCTGTTTTTTTACCAAGCTGTAAATCAATCCTCCCTTATTTGGGGGAGCTAGAGGGGGCTTTTGTTAGCTGCAAATCAGCCTCTCCCCTTTGGGGAGATTGAGAGGGGCTATAATTTAATTATGAAAATGAACTACAAAATAAAACTAAAAGAAAAAATTGGATATGGATTAGGAGATGCTGCTTCATCTATGTTTTGGAAGCTGTTCTCTATGTATCTGTTGTTTTTTTATACCGATGTATTTGGTATACCGGCTGCAGCTGCAGGTACCATGTTTTTATTAACCAGGATATGGGATGCTGCCAACGATCCAATCATGGGTGTTATTTCCGACAGAACAAAAAGTCGGTGGGGTAAATTCAGACCCTATTTACTTTGGTTAGCAATCCCTTTTGGCATTATTGGAGTATTGTTATTTACTACACCCGATTTAGGCACAACGGGTAAAATTGTATATGCATATGTTACTTACACGGTTATGATGATGATATATACTGGTGTAAATGTTCCGTATGCGGCTTTAATGGGTGTTATGACTCCTGATTCAAAACAAAGAACTACTCTGTCAACCTTTAGAATGGTATTTGCATTTGGAGGTAGTATTCTTGTGTTAGCTTCATTTCAGCCTTTATTTGATACTTTTGGTTCTACTACAATTAATAAGTACACTAAAAGTGAAGATGTTATTTCTATACATGATACTATAAATACAGAAAATACATGGATATATACCAATACGGTGTCTACTAGCGATATGGAAATAACAGACTCGTTGCTTGTTTTAAAATTAAAAGTAAAAACAAATAGTGAAGAGGCCTTGCAAATCGGATTGTTATCTGGTAGTAATGAAAACTCAAAATTTATAAAAGTAACCACAGATGAAAATGCCTATGGATTAAAACGAGATGGTGCATGGAGTACAATTAAGTTTAAACTAAAAGATTTATATTCAAATCAAACAATTCCTGCCGATGTTAATAAGTTACAAGTTGCTATAGAAACAAGTAAAATAAATGACTTTGAAATAAAAGATATTGAATTAAATCTGGTTGATTATAAAAGCGGAACACAAAAAGCTGTAATGATTATTGCAATTGTAGCTATTGTGTTTTTATTGTTAACTTTTTCGTGGACTAAAGAAAGGGTGAAGCCTATTCATGAAGAAAGAACACCTGTTAAAAATGACTTTAAAGATTTATTAAAAAACGGACCATGGTTTATTTTGCTTGGAGCAGGAGTTTCTGCTTTGATTTTTAATTCAATAAGAGATGGTGCAGCTATTTATTATTTTCGATATTTTATTCAAAATGAAGATGCTGTAGATTTGAATTTATTTGGTTTATCGTTGCCAATAGCATTAAGTACTATTTTTCTTGTTATAGGTCAAGCTGCCAATATCGTTGGTGTTATTATAGCAAAGCCTGTATCGGATAAAATAGGTAAAAGGCATACTTTTTTGTCTGCAATGTTTTTAGCGGCTTTTTTTAGTTTGATCTTTTATTTCTTCGATAGAAGTTCTATTATAATGATTTTTGTATTTCAGTTTATCATTAGTGTGTGTGCTGGTAGCATATTCCCTTTGTTGTGGTCAATGTATGCAGATATTGCTGATTATTCAGAGTGGAAAACAGGGCGCAGAGCAACAGGTCTGATCTTTTCATCATCATCTATGTCGCAAAAATTTGGATGGACTTTAGGAGGTGCTGTCACGGGGTGGTTATTGGCTTTATATGGTTTTAAGGCAGATATAGTGCAAGCTGAAGAAACTCAAAATGCTTTACGTTTAATGTTGAGTGTTTTTCCGGCAATAGGAGCGGCGTTATCTGTGTTTTTTGTTTATATCTATAAATTAAGCGATTCCTACATGGCCCAAATTAATGCAGATTTAAATGAAAAACGAAAGTCGTAAAGTAGGGTTGAAGACCTGATAGTATTAATTACTAAGCTGAAAATCAAACCTGTTAGCGTCAGGTAAAGAAATTCAAAGTTGTTAATTGAACCCTTTGTGGTCTTTGTGAAAATTGCTTTGTGCTCTTTGAGGTTAAAAAATCAAGCTGTAAATCAAATTTTCTCCTACTGTGGAAACAAAAACAATAAAATAAGTACTCAAAAATATTACTATTACCTATGAAAAATATAATCTACATATTTATTTTACTAATGATTGTAATTACAGGGTGTAATCCTAAGCAATTGGAGCAAAAAAGTTTTGTTATCAGACAAGGACAACAATTTATGTTGCATGATAAGCCATATTATTTCGTTGGAACCAACTATTGGTATGGTGGAATTTTAGCATCAACAGGAGAGGGTGGAGATCGAGAACGCTTAATTAAAGAGCTGGACTTGATGGAAAGTGTGGGTATTAATAATCTTCGTATTCTAGCTGGGGCGGAAGGTCCCAATAATGAGCCTTTTAGAGTTACTCCTGCATTACAGTTAGAACCTGGTGTATACAATGATACATTGTTGGATGGACTGGATTATTTACTTTTTGAAATGAGTAAAAGGAATATGTATGCCGTTTTATATTTAAATAATACCTGGGAATGGTCAGGTGGATATGGTCAGTATTTAAATTGGAGTGGTTTTGGTGAAATTCCATATCCTAATATTGAGCCCCATAGCTGGCCGGAGTTTATGGCATATTGTTCTCAATTTCATGCCAGTGATTCATGTCAGCAATTGTATAAAAATCATATTGAATTTATGCTTTCTCGCACAAACAAATATAGTGGTGTAAAATATACAGAAGATCCTACTGTAATGACCTGGGAGTTAGCTAATGAACCAAGAGCCTTATCTAAAGAAAATAAAGAAACATTTGCAAAGTGGGTGCAATCAACAGCAGACTATATTAAAACTTTAGATGCCAATCATTTAGTTACAACAGGTACAGAAGGACAGCATGGGTGTGAGGAGGATATAAATCTTTTTAAAACGATTCATAGTTATAAAAGTATTGATTATTTAACGATGCATATATGGCCAAAGAACTGGCAATGGATTGATTGTGAAAGAATAGGGGAAACTTTAGATTCTGCTATTGTTCTTACTGATCAATATATGTCAGAGCATATGAAAGTGGCTAAGGAACTGAATAAACCCATAGTATTTGAAGAGTTTGGATTGCCTAGGGATAATCATCAGTTTGGTACTGATGATTCAACAACATCGCGAGATAAATATTACGATTTTGCATTTTCTAAAGTGGAAAAAAGTGCAAAAGAAAGTGGTGTTTTAGCTGGAACTAATTTTTGGGCTTTTGGCGGGTATGGACGTCACTTCAGTGAAGATCCTTTTTGGAAGAATGGAGATGATTTAATGGGTGATCCACCGCAAGAAGAGCAAGGGTTAAATGCAGTTTTTGATACAGATAGTACCCTTTCGGTTATTAAAGCACATTACCTAAAGTTAAAATATATCTTAGATAAGTAATTTTCACCTGTTAAAATGACAAAAGCCGTATGAATAGTTATTTATACGGCTTTTGTATTTTAACTTAGATAAGAATATATACTTACTATTTAGCTGAATATGCTACTACTTTTCTTTCATTTAAAGGCAATGTTGGTCTGTAGTTACTATTTAAAATAGCCGAAAATTCTTCTATTTGCTCTTTAGATGCTTCTAATGGTGTTTGAAGCATATACCAGGTAACAATTTCTGAACAAGGAGGAGTGGTTAACGAACCGTTATAGTGATAATAACTTAAATCTCCAGGAATAACTTCCATTAGTTCTATCTGTTCAGGGGCTGTAAAGTCTCCTTTTCCTTTAGGGAAGTTTGCTAAGTATTTTGCAAATAAAGGATTTGGTTCACCCTCTTTAAATAAAATACCCATAACCAATAGATCTGTATCTGAATGTTTGTGTACGAAATGTACTTCTAAAGGATAATGTTCTCCATTTACAGTATGTTCACTTAATGCATGGTAATGAAATTGAAGTAATTGATACTCCTTGTCTTTAATTGTTAATGTATTATTTCCATTTACATTAAACTGTACAGTATGTCCATTATTTATAATATCAACATCAGTTGTTCCATAATTTACAGTTAATGGAAGCAAGCTATCAACCTTAGTTACCTCATCGGTTATGATGTTAATAGGCGATTGAGCTGAACCTCCGCATGGTAAAAAATCTTCACATAAATTTTTCCAGTTTTCAGGTCCTTCTGCTCCTGATGCATGTACCCAGTGTACATGTTTTTTTTCTCCGGATTTTTCATGGACTTCTTTTTCAGCCTTTTTGTTTTGGGTACTAGTGTTGCATGCAAATAATGCAAAAACAACAGCTAGGGATAAAACCCATTTGTTTAAATTTTTCATCTTACTATTTCTAATTTATGTATATGTTGTAGTTACTCATATAAAACAATAGCTATACTGTTTGAGGGGGGAGAGAACAGAGCTATTATTCGGAACCATAAAAGTATATTAAAAAATAAATATTTAAATAAAAATGTCGAATGATGTTAAGAAAAATTAAATGACAATAGCAATAGTTGCTATTGTCAACTAATAATTCTTTCTTTGAAATCCAAATTGCTTAGAGTATGTAAATAGCAATTTTGTGATGCTAGATAATACTTTTTGTGATTGATAATATTAAAATAAAAATAAAATGAAGGTTGAAGTCAAGCCGTTGGGAATGATAATTGGTTCGATTAAAGGTGTTTATCCTAAGTTAATGGCTGATATTTTTAGGCAAAAAGAAATAGAATATAGCTTTGATCAGATGGTGGTTTTAATGGTTGTAAAATATTGCCAAAAGGATGCCCCGGTGCAACAGGATATTGCTGAAATTATGATGAAAGATAAATCTGTAGTTCTTAGAATGATTGATGTACTTGAAAAAGATCAGTTGTTAGTACGAAGTACAGATCCTAATGATAGAAGAAGGAATATCATAACACTAACAGAAAATGGGCTTGAATATACTGAGTTATTTAATGCATGCGATCATGAAATGACTGTAAACCTGATGGACGGATTAAGTGAAGAAGAAATCGCAACCTTTTATAAAGTGTTCGATCATATTCAGAATAAAATAGGAATAAAATAAGTCAAAAGTTGCATTAGTGAAATATTGTAAAAAACAATGATAACAATAAATAATAATTATACTATGAATTTACAGAAGATTACGACAGGAGTATTAGGGCTCCTATTATTAGTTTCTTGTAGTAAAAAGACGCAAACTACAAGTACTACGCAATCCGCAAAAACATATCCTGTTACAGATTTAGTAGCTAAAGATGTAGAGTTACACTCTGTATATCCAACTGTTTTAAAAGGACAGGTTGATATAGAAATAAAGCCAAGAGTTGATGGTTTTATTGAAGCCGTATATGTAGATGAAGGATCCGTTGTTAAAAAAGGAACTCCTTTATTTAAAATTAATTCACCATCATCGGTTCAGGCTTTACAAACAGCACAGGCTAGTTATAATACAGCACAACTTGATGTTGAGCGTATGCGTCCTTTGGCAGAAAAAGGAATTATCAGTGATGTACTATTAAAGTCTTATGAAAATGCTTTCAATTCGGCTAAAGCTAATTTAGCCAAAGCCAAAGCTTCATTAAGCTGGACTACTGTAACCAGTCCTATTAATGGAACAATAGGTACTTTACCTTATCGTATTGGTACTTTGGTAAATAGTTCAAGTGTTTTAACAAACATTGCAAATACCGATAAAGTAGTAGCTTATTTTTCGATGAATGAAAAAGAGTTATTGGATTACATGCGCAAATGGGAAGGTGATACTCAGGCTGAGAAAATAGAAAAAATGCCATCTGTAAAACTGATTTTAGCTGATGGAAGTGAATATGAAGAACAAGGCAGAATTGAAACGATATCAGGTGTTGTTGATGCCGGTACTGGTGCAGTAAACTTTAGAGCTGTATTTAGTAATCCTCATGGATTATTGCGAAGCGGAACCAGTGGAAAGGTGATTATCCCAACACTACTTAAAAATGTATTTGTAATTCCTCAAAAAGCCACATTTGCTCAGCAAAATAAAGTTTTGGTTTATACATTGGATGGAAATAAAACTACACAAAAAGTAATTACTGTTGAATCAACTCCTGACGGAAAGAATTACGCAGTGTTAGATGGTGTTACTACTGGTGATAAAATTGTTACTGATGGTATTTCTTCACTTAAGAATGGAATGGAAATTCAGATTCAATAATTAGACTAACTAAGAAATCAAGTATTTCATCTGAGTGACTAATAAAAAACTTGATAACAAAACCTGGTCTTTTTTTTAAAACAAGGAGTTTACTTGTGTCAATCTTAGTTTTAAAAAAGGCGTAACACAAGAGTCCTGGTTTTTTTATAGTCACTATTTAAAAGAAAAAACTAATGTTAAAAACATTTATAGAACGTCCCGTATTATCTACAGTAATATCTATATTATTTGTAGTGTTGGGTGTTATTGGTATTGCGACCCTGCCGGTTGAGCAATATCCCAATATCGCACCTCCAACAGTTAGGGTACAAACAACATACAGTGGGGCAAATGCCGAAGCGGTATTAAAAAGTGTGATTGTACCCCTTGAAGAATCAATTAATGGTGTTGAGGGAATGACATATATGACTTCAACAGCTTCTAATGGTGGTTCAGCTCAAATAGAAGTGTATTTTAAGCAGGGTATTGATGCTGATATTGCTACTGTTAACGTACAAAACAGGGTTTCGCAAGCAACCTCTTTGTTACCTTCGGAAGTAACGCAGGTTGGAGTTACTGTTCAGAAGCAACAGAGTAGTACTATATTGTTTATTGCGGTATCTTCTACAAATCCGGATTATGATGGTGAGTTTATTCAAAACTATGCCAATATTAATATCATTCCTCAAATTAAGAGGGTTACCGGTGTAGGTAGTGCAACGGTTTATGGTTCGCGTGATTATTCAATGCGAATATGGCTTAAGCCTGATGCTTTAGCTGCATATAAAATGAATCCAACAGAGGTTATTGCTGCCTTGCAGGATCAGAATATTGAAGCAGCTCCAGGAGAATTAGGGGCAAATAGTAATCAAACATTTCAGTATTCATTAAAATATACTGGTCGATTAACAACCGAAGAGCAGTTTAAAGATATTATTATCCGTTCTTCAAATTCTCAAATACTACGATTAAAAGATGTAGCTGATGTGGAGTTAGGTTCTCTATCTTATTCGGTAAATACTTTAAATCAAGGTAATCCAGCCATTGTTATGGGTATTTCGCAAACTGCGGGATCTAATGCTCAAGATGTTATCAGTGAAGTTAAAGAAGAATTAGAAAAGGCTGCAGAATCATTTCCTGATGGTATGAAATATACCTTTGAAATGGATGCCAGTAGTTTCTTAAATGCATCTATCGAAAAAGTATTACATACTTTATTCGAAGCATTTATTCTTGTATTTATTGTAGTATTTTTATTCCTGCAAAATTTCAGGGCTACTTTAATTCCGGCCATTGCGGTTCCGGTTGCTATTATTGGGACCTTCTTTTTCTTATTGGTTTTTGGTTTTTCCATAAACCTGTTAACCTTGTTTGCATTGGTACTGGCAATTGGTATTGTGGTAGATGATGCCATTGTGGTGGTTGAGGCTGTTCACTCGCATATGGATGCCGGTGAAAAAGATCCGCGTAAAGCTACGTTGAGTGCCTTGAGCGAAATTGCACCTGCTATTGTGTCTATTACTTTGGTAATGGCAGCCGTATTTATCCCGGTAAGTTTTATTGGAGGAACCAGCGGGGTTTTCTTTAAGCAGTTTGGTTTAACACTGGCTATTTCTATTGTTATTTCAGCTGTAAATGCATTAACGTTAAGTCCTGCATTATGTGCTATATTCTTAAAAGCCCATCATATTCCCGAAGCAAAGGATCGTAATTTTATGCAACGTTTTTACTATGTGTTTAATGTTGGTTTTGATGCTGTTACCAAAAAATATGGTAAAACATTAAACTTTATGGGTAAAAAGAGCCATCGTTGGATTACTGTTGTTATTATTGGTGTATTCAGTTATATCTTTTACTTCCTTATCAATATGATACCTGCAGGTTTTGTTCCTCAGGAAGATAGTGGAGGTGTAATGGGTTTTGTTACTTTGGCTCCGGGATCTTCATTGGAAAGAACAGATAGTATTGTTGAAAAAGTAGTTGAAATAGCTAACGAAATTCCTCATGTACGTACGGTAACCAACCTTACAGGGGTAAGCTTTTTAAGTGGTTCAGGTAGTTCTTATGGTTCATTGATTATTAAAATGGACGATTGGAACGAGAGAGAGATTACTACCGACGATGTAGCGGCTATCCTGAAACAAAGAACCGATAGTATAGCCAATGCTTCGTTTATGTTCTTTGGTATGCCAACACTACAAGGTTTTGGTATGAGTAGTGGTGTTGAATTAAAAATGCAGGATAAAACAGGTGGTGATATTAATAAATTCTATGAGGTTACTAATGAATTCCTTGATAAAATCAGGGCGAGTGGTACCTCAATGATGATTATGAATACTTTTGACCCTCGTTTCCCTCAAAAGGAAATTCATGTGGATATTGCAAAGGTTAAGGATGCCGGTATGACTTTAAGTACGGTTATGACTACCCTGCAGGCATATATAGGTAGTATGTATGTATCTAACTTTAACTTGTATGGTAAGCAGTTTCGCGTTATGGTACAGGCTGCACCTGAATATCGTTCTAAATTAGATGATTTAAGTTATTTACAGGTACAAACAGGTAGTGGTGAAATGGCACCAATATCAGAATTTATAAATGTTGAGGATGTAACAGGGCCTCAGGCTTTAACACGTTTTAACTTGTATTCTTCAATGGCTGTAACAATCATCCCAAATTATTATGCAGGTAAAAGTTCCGGTGATGTATTAAAGTTTATTGAAACTGTTGATTTACCTGACGGATATGGTTATGACTTTTCCGGAATGACGCGTGAGGAAGTAAATAGTAGTAGTACAACAGCTATCATCTTTGTGCTTTGTTTGGTGTTTGTTTACTTATTGTTAGCTGCTCTATACGAAAGTTACATTCTGCCATTGGCAGTAATATTGTCGTTACCGGTAGGTTTAGCTGGTGTGTTCGTTTTCATCTTTGTAGCAATGGTTAGTGGTACAGGTATTATGAATAATATTTATGTACAAATTTCACTGATTATGCTTATTGGTCTGTTGGCTAAGAATGCTATTCTTATTGTAGAATATGCGGTACAAAGGCGAAAACAGGGAATGGCCATTGTAAAAGCAGCAGTTAGTGGTGCCGTGGCTCGTTTACGTCCTATTTTAATGACCTCGTTTGCATTTATATTCGGATTATTGCCATTGGCTTTAGCAAAAGGTGCTGGTGCTATTGGTAACAAATCAATTGGTATCAGTGCAATTGGAGGTATGTTAGTAGGTACCTTAATTGGTATTATCATTATACCAACCCTGTTTATCATGTTCCAGAGTTTACAGGAAAAAGTAAGCAAAAAGAAGATTGTTACTATTGATGACGAGGAAATTAAAGAAATTCAATAATACGATGCATAAAAAAATAAAATATACAGGCAAAAGTGCCATTCTGATAGCTGTTTTTATAGCTATTGGAATGAGCTCATGCCGTACAAGCAAAAATGTATCTGATTTAAATGTAGATACAAAGGATTTAATCAGAGATGAGAATTTAAATCTCTCAGATTCGACTACTATAGCTGATATTCCATGGCAGGAGTATTTTAGCGATGATATACTAAAGCAATTAATTCAGGAAGCTTTGAATAATAATCTGGATATGAAAGTTGCTATTGAACGTATTAAGCAGTCAGAGGCAAATTTTTCAATGGCGAAAGCTGCTAAACTACCTACATTGAGTGTTGCAGCGCAAGATGAATATACATTGTATAGTATTGATGGAGGTAATACAAAAGTATTGGGTTATAATTCCAATACTTTAAATTTAGGTTTAACTACTTCGTGGGAGATAGATGCATGGGGAAAGTTAAATAGTACCAAAAAGTCACGTTATGCAAGTTTGTTAAATACCTTGGAATATAAAAAGCTGGTACAAACAAATGTTGTTGCAGGAGTGGCTCAATTGTACTATGCTTTAATGTCGTTGGATGAACAGTTAAGAGTAACAAAAGAAACCATAGGATTACTCTCGCAAAGTGCTGAAACTATGCAGGCACTAAAAGATGCTGGACAAACAACTGGTGCTGCGGTAGAGCAGAGTAATGCTTTATTGTATAGTACGCAATTATCTGTTTATACTATCGAAGATCAAATTCATCAGCAGGAAAATGCCTTGTGTATTTTATTGGGAAGAACATCTGGTGCAATTTCTCGTAATGCGATCAGTCAGCAATCTGTTCCAACAGAGTTGAAATACGGTGTTCCGGCTCAATTATTGTCTAAGCGTCCTGATGTGTTAAGTGCTGAATTATCATTTAGAGCCGCTTTTGAGGCTACAAATGCAGCACAGGCAAGTTTATATCCAAGTATTACTTTAAGCAGTGGCTTTTTAGGATATAATGGTACTGAGTTATCAGATTTCTTTAAACCAGAAAACATAGCCGCTAATTTTGTTGCAGGAATAGCTCAGCCTATTTTCTACAAAAAACAACTACGAGGTAATTTAGCCATTGCTAAATCACAACAGGAAGAGGCTTTATTGACATTTAAAAATACAGTATTGGCAGCCGGACAAGAAGTTTCGGATATATTATTTAGTTTTAAATCATCAGTAAATAAAAATAGTTTACGCATCAAACAAATCGATGCTTTGACTAATGCTGTTGATTTTACTCAGGAACTATTAAAAGCAGGTGAAGCCAATTACGTTGAAGTATTAAGTGCTCAACAAAGTTTACTTTCTGCTCAATTAAGTCAGGTTACTGATAAGCTGGAGCAATTAAATTATTCAGTTGATTTATATAAAGCATTAGGTGGAGGGAAGAATTGATTTGTTTTCAGTAATGGAATACAAATATCAATTTTAACCTAGTTATATAGTTTAATTGCAAAGGGTTCTTACAATTATTGTAAGAACCCTTTTTTTTGGCTAAAACCATAATTCTGACCAGTTTTAATCGAACTTGGGTTATAAATATTAAACTTAAGAAAGTTTATACATACATCACTATAATAATCTATAATCACTTTACATCACTATTGGTTTATAGCAGTATTAATTGGATATTAAACTCACATCAAACTCACATCAAAGTCACAATAAAGTCAATTATAAATGAGTAAGATGTGTATAAAATGTGATTTATTTATAACTATTATATCTTTTGGGTACTATAATGTAATTAAGTTGCCCCTTCAGGGCGCCATTAACATGTTGTATCATACCCAACGCGTCACTACGTTTGTATCCGTCTCCGCGTCGCCCCTCAAAAAAAGCCCCATCAAATTGATTCGTTATTTTGATGTGGCGTTTTTTATTATTGATCCGCCCACCTATCAGGAAGCAAGTTGCGTAATTGTTCATTTGTCATTGTTGGACTTTCTGCTAAACGCTGCATAACATCCTTGAAGTAGGAAAATGTATTTATATTATTCAATCTACATGATATAGCTAGAGAATAAAGTGTAGCTGTTCTGGTGGCCCCTGCATTAGAACCACAAAAAAGTGAATTACGACGACTAAGGCTGATATAGCGCATAGGTCGTTCAATTATATTATTATCCAGATCGTATTCGGTAGATATGATGATGTTGTATATGGACTCTAGTTCATTCAGGCAGTAAGCTGCAGCTTTAGTTAATATGTGGTTAGGCAATACCCCGGAATCTCTTTCTATGTCTCTGAGTTTATTTTCTAACTTCTTGTATACTTTTAGGGAAGCCTCTTTCCATTTTTCTTTTGGCTTTTTCTTACGGATGATATAAAATTGATTGTATAGATCAATAACTTCTTGTGCTTCGGGTTGCTCCTGAATCTCTATAAATTTTCTTTTGCAGTGTTGAACACAACCTAAGCGTATTGCCTTGGGATAATCCCATCCCTCTAATACTTTGTAAGAACTATATCCGTCAGTCTGTACCACACCTTTATAATCCCTAGGTAGATAATCCGTGAACACCGTCTTGCTTCGTGAACCATTTTCATAAATGAACTGTATTAAATTGTTTTGGTGAGAAAAAGCACTCCAAAAGTAGCCCTTGCGACTTCCTTTGTCACCACCTAATATCGTATGGTAGGTTTCGTCAAAATGAATATAGGAATCAGCTAAAATAGCATTTTTGAGTACTGGCATTAATCTATCAAGTAACCCTGCTGATTTTTCAATTAATCCATGAGTGGTTGCCTTAGGCATGTCAATGCCCATCTCATTTAGGTATTTATTGATGCGTTCAACTGGCAAGCTATACACATATCTTTGTTGAATAAGGTGTGCCAGTAACGAGCTGTCAAAATTAGAATTCATGAAAGGAGTCATAGGGGCTCTGCCCTCGAAAAAATCATCACCCATTCTATATTTTTTACAGCGGTAAATATGTTTGATAAGACGAGGTGGAATATACTCATATCTTATCACATCGCGGTAAAACAGGTAAACAGCAGCCTTTTCGTCAAAGCTAGCATCGGACGGCATAACTTCTTCTACAAGCTCTTCGATATTATCGTATACTTTTCTTTTGGCTCCATTATTACCTCTTTGTTTGGGAGTGGGAGCTTTAGGTGTATTCGCAGGTACAGGTGTTGTATTCTTTCGTTTTTCGGTCTTTTTAGGAAGGTTAATATTCGCAAAGCGCTTCAGATGTGCGCTATCTTTATCCTTCTCTAAGATAGCCTCCTTTAGGGCTGTTAGCTCTTTAGATTGCTCTTCTATGGTTTTTGTTAAAGAAACAATTGTAACTGTTAATTCTGAAACCTGCTGCTGTAATAATATGGCTAACTCCCTGTCTGTCATGGCATAAAGATACGAAAATAGTGCGATTTTACCATGAAAAATTCGCACTATTTTCGTCTTTTGTCACTATGTATTAGAGTGTTAACTGGGCTTTTATCCGTAATTCATTAGAACTACTTTTGTGCTTTACGCAATTTACCATTTTGTCTAAAATATCCTGTTCAAGCTCAGTAAAAGCACCGTCTCTTAACTGTTGTGGAAGTGTATAACATCCTAATTCCAGTTTCTTGTTATAAAGAACAAATCCTTCTCTTTGCCATCTTAGTACCTTGATAGATTTTCGAGTCCTGCCAATGAAGACATAACCATCACCATTGAGCGCATTCATATTTCCTGAAGTTTTTACCAGGTGATAAAGTGAATGAATTCCTTTTCGCATATCAACGGGTTCGTGAAAAAAGTAAAAACGTGTATCCTCTGTGAAATTAAAAACCATAATGTATCCTTTGATGTGAAAAATAAGGATACAAAGCTTCAAAGTTTTATCACATAAAACTATACGTTATCGTGGAGACGCTTACCTACGTTTGCATTGGGCTGAAATAAGCTGTCCTTTCAGGACGTACAAATGGTCTGACTTGGAGAATAAATAAAAGCTGGAAATCAGTTCTCCCCAATTTGGGGGAGTTAGAGGGGGCTTTTATGCACATCCCGGGCTGTAAGCCCAATTCAATTCAGCCCATGGCAGACTATGGGAATATTTATACATTTCACTTTTGCGCCCTGTAAGGACAACTTATAACTAACTATTTTGAGTTGCCCTTACAGGGCGCAATTGGCGTTGCGTATTAGTTACCCAATGCGTCACTACGTTTGCATTGGGCTGAATTAAGTTGCCCTTCCAGGGCGTGTGTGTTTATATACAAATGCAATTAGATATGATAACCAATAAATTATAGATTAATAAAATGTGTAGATAAATAAATTAATGTTGATATTAAAACTAACCTTAATGCACATCCCGGGCTGTAAGCCCAATTCAATTCAGCCCATGGCAACGCCATGGGAATATTCATAAGGTTCATTACATGCGCCCTGTAAGGGCAGCTCAATCTTATTTCCACAAAAACTCTTGATTGTATTCAATACCATATTCTTTCAAAAACAAAATATATTCTTCTCTAAACGATAATATCTTATGATGTTTCTCCTGGTTCTGAATGTAACGGTATGTTTTATCATGTAACGATGGACTAACCGAAAAACCACCATATCCGCCTTGCCATGTAAAGACCCTGTAAAAATCGTCGTTCTGTTTTAACCATCGACTACTATGACGTTTGATTTCTTCCACCAATTTCGACAATGCAATATTTTTCGATTGAACGCAAAGTATATGGATATGATTTTCAGTTCCATTAATTATTATAGGAATCGATTCATTATCCTTAATAATTGAACCTATATATTTATAGAGCATAGGTTGATCGGATTTTTTAATGTATGTATTGTTAGGATCTTTAACATGAAAGATGATATGAACAAATAGTTTGGATAAAGATTGTGACATTGGTAATGTGCTTTAAATTAATTAAATACTAATATATAAATAATAATTATAGTAAGTTGCCCCTTCAGGGCGCCATTAACATGTTGTATCATACCCAACGCGTCACTACGTTTGCATTGGGCTGAAATGAGTTGTCCTTTCAGGACGTTATGCAAAATCGCAAGTATTATTGCAAAACATATATCTAGTTTAATTTCAGGCACAATTTAAGCTTTGCCTTCCCGTACATTCGGGCTGTAAGCCCAGTTTAATTACCAGTTAGCGCGGATCTGTGATCCGTGTTTTAAATTTGTGATTAAATGTAAGATAGCTTTCCACTAACAAGCAATTCCCTCTTTTGATTACAATATAGGATTTGCAATCCGGTACCTTTAATTTGGTTTAATATAGTGTAAAATGTAACTAAGTTGCCCATTCAGGGTGCCATTTACATGATGTATTATACCCAACGCGCCACTACGTTTGCATTGGGCTGAAATGAGTTGTCCTTTCAGGACGTACAAATGGACTGACTTGGATAATAAAATATAAGCTGTAAATCAGTTCTCCCCAATTTGGGGGGAGTTAGAGGGGGCTTTTAATACATCACGTGCTGTAAGCCCAATTTAATTCAGCCCAAGGTAACACCTTGGGTAATTTGTAAAGATTGTTACCAGCGTCCTGTAGGGACAACTCAAATAACCTAAATCCCTACCCGGAACCTTTGCTTCATGTAAATAATCCTGACAGGTTTTTTTACGTTGGTTTAAAAAAAACACCTCTGAATTAACAACAAATACATTTAAAAATTCTATTTTTAGGAAAACTAAACTTACAGTTGTTTGTTGGATGATAGTAATAAATTGAATAAATCTAATGATTTTATAATCTAGCAACCTAATAATCTTTTGAAAAACACATTTAATATATGGACGAAAACAACGTAATTATTGAACTTAAAGCCGTAAAAAAAGGCGATGAAATCGTGCTTCATTTAAAAGACAATGAAGGTCATGAGCACGATAAAACCATTACCTCAAAGGTAAAAGCAGGAGGTACTATTACCTGGAAACTTATGAAAAATAGTGATATCCAGGAAATTGTTAATGTCTACAAAAAATCAGATAGTCAGGATATTTTTTCTACAGATCCACATAGCGAAAACGGATCAACTGATTGGACCGGAGTTATTTCTAAAACTGCTTCAGGTGAAGAATCTTATAATATTGACTTTATTTATAAGGATGGTAGTAAGATTACTGATGATCCTGAAATCGAAGTTTTACCACCTAAGCCTTAAATTTGTATTTGTGAGATTGTATTACATAATGCAATCTCTTTTGTTTAATCATTTACATATAATGTATAGATTAATTGCAATAATTTTATTTACAGCTTTGTGTATTGATTATCTTTCCTCCCAAACTAAAGTAATTGATAGTTTGAAATGTAATCTAACATTGTTTAAAGACAATGATTCAATTTTAATTGAGTCTTATTATTATTTATCGTTTTACACAAAAGAAAATAAAAAAAAACTTGAATATGCAAAGCTAGGTTATGAAGTGGCAATACGTAATAGTAATAGCAACTGGGAGGCAATGTTTTTATTTCAACAAGCATATCCACTCATAAAAGAAGGAGATTTATCAAATGCAATAAATATCCTGTTGAAATCATTGGAATGTTATAAAAATCTTGGTGACTCAGCGGGAATTTCTGTGTCCAAATACGTTTTGGCAGAAGCTTATAAAAAAAATGGTGACATTATATTAGCAGAAGAAAAATATATTGAATCAATAAAAATTTTGACTGCAATAAAGGATTCAATTCGAATTTCTGCTGCGTTTCTTAATTTAGGGGAACTTTATAGAGACATAAATAAATTTGATAAAGCTTTAGATTGTTTTAATACCTCAATTAATATATATGAATCATTATCTTATGAAAATGGTCTAGCCTACGCCAAAGGCAACATCGGCCTTGTCTACACCGCCCAAAACAAACTTGATAGCGCAGAAATATACTTAAATAAATCCATTGAAATACTAGAGCCAATTGGCGATAATTATGCAGTATCATCCTATTTAGATGGATTAGCAGAGGTCTATTTTAAACGCAAGCAATATAAAAAAGCCAAACAAACTGCTCATAAAAGCTTACTGTTAGCCCAAAAGCATGGGTTAAAAGAACAAATACGCGATGCGAGTCTGAGGTTATCAACCATTTACAACCAGTTGAAAGACTTTGAAAAGGCATTTTTTCATCACAAACAATATGTGGCCTATCGTGATAGTATCAATAACGAAGAAACCATACGTAAAATAGCCAACCTGCATACCAAATACGAGGTAGCACAAAAACAAAAAGAAGTAGATGAAGAAAAGGCCTATAAAAACCGCTATTTAATTATTGCCATAAGTGCCATATCGGTATTAATTCTTTTAACGATATTGGTTTTCATTATCTTAAAAATCAGTCGTGAGCGTCGTAAAACCAATGTGATATTAGAACAACAGCGTAAAGAACTAGAAAATGCCAATGCTACAAAAAATAAGTTTTTCTCCATCTTATCGCACGATTTACGCAGTCCGCTGGCCACCTTTCACAGTTATGCCGAGGTAATAGAAATATGTTCAGAGCATAATGATGTAGATAAACTCTTAATACTTGGCAAAGAACTTAAGTCATCATCGGCGAGCATGTTAGATTTACTCGATAACCTGTTGCAATGGGGTGTTAATCAAATGGGCGATCAACAATCTGTACCTACTACAGTAAACCTAAAAGATGTGGCAACACTTGAGGTAGACCACCTAAAGCATGTCTCCAATAAAAAGAATATTAATGTTAGTGTCAACATTGTACCTTCAATTACTTTATTTGTTGATAGAATACAGTTGTCAATTACTATCCGTAACCTGATTAATAATGCCATTAAATTTACTTCGGCAGGAGGAAGCGTTGCGGTATCTGCAGAAGATACAACACTCCATACCATCCTTAAAATAAGTGATACCGGAGTGGGTATGACTCAGGAACAAAAAGATAAACTATTCGACTTTAATAAAATTAACAGTACCTACGGCACTCAAAACGAAAAAGGTGTAGGCTTAGGTATGCAGATAGTCTGCGGTTTTGTTAAAGAAAATAATGCCAAACTTCATATAGAAACCGAATTAGGCAAAGGAACTACGTTTGCAATAACATTTGAAAAGAGGGAATAACTTCTATCAATTTGATAAAAGGAGTAAAGCTGATTTACATTTTTATATGTATAGACACCTAAGGCCATTGTAGTAAATTAAAACTGTTAATTTTAAAAAAACCAAAAGGAATTATTTATTAATAGATTTAAATATTCTATTTTTAGGAGTTTTTTAATATTAATTGTATATTATTATGGTAACAAATCAATTAAGATTTTATTCGGAAAATCAAAAAATGAACGAAGAAGTATTGCAAAATGCAGACTATGTTAGAGTACTTAACATTGGTAAAGACTGCAATGCAAGTTTTTTTAGGATGCCTGATCCCGAGGTTGATATTGATCCACCTAAAAAGTAAATGTATAATAGGCTAATTTTTCATGAAGGTTATTTTTTGTATACTATTATTTTTTCTTTTTCCAATTTTATTATTGTCGAATAGTAAGTTAGATAGTGTATTGCAGGTTTTTAACGAAAAGAAAGAATATTTATCTAATCTCGAGAAAAGTCATATTTGTCATGATATTTCTTATTTATCTAATGAACCTGATGAGAAATTAAAACATGCAAAATTAACCTATTATTATGCCAAAGAATGTGATGACTATACCGAAATGGCAGCATCAAAGTTTTTAGAGGCAACAGTGTATATTAAATTAGGTGCTTTAGATAAAGCCATTGAATGTCTTTTAGAGAGCAAAAAATTATATAATAGAAATCATATATTAAAAGGTGTAGCTTCAGTATACTCAAGCTTGGGTAGAGTTTACATGAGGCAAGAACAGTATAAGGAATCAGAGGAAAGTTATAAAAAAAGTATAGAATTGTTTGGTCAATTACATGATTCAACACGCTTAGTTATGTCTATTTTTAATCTTGGTGTTTTATGTAAAAAGCGGAGTGAAAATAAATTAGCTTTAGATTATTATAAAAAGTCAAGTGATCTTTTTTTATTAATAAATAATAATCAGTATTATGCTTATGCAAAAGGTAATATTGGTAATATTTATATAGTTCAAAATAAACTCGATAGTGCAGAGACTTATTTAAATGAATCCATTGAAATACTTGAACCACTTGGCGATAATTACGCAGTATCGTCCTATTTAGATGGATTAGCTGAGGTTTACTTTAAACGCCAACAATATAAAAAAGCCAAACAAACTGCACATAGAAGCCTACAGTTAGCTCAGGAGTATGGATTAAAAGAGCAGATACGCGATGCCAGCTTAAGCTTATCCACTATTTACAATCAGGCTAAAGACTTTGAAAAGGCATTTTTTCATCATAAACAATATGTGGCCTATAGCGATAGTATTAATAACGAAGAAACCGTACGTAGAATTGCTAATCTGCATACTAAACATGAGGTAGCTAAAAAACAAAAAGAAGTAGATGAAGAAAAGGCTTATAAACAATTATATTTAATTATTGCCATAAGTGCTACATCGGTATTGGTGCTATTAACGATATTGGTTTTTATTATTTTAAAAATTAACCGTGAGCGTCGTAAAACCAATTTAATATTAGAGCAACAGCGTAAAGAACTTGAAAATGCCAACGCTACAAAAAACAAGTTCTTCTCCATTTTATCGCACGATTTACGTAGTCCGCTGGCAACCTTTCATAGTTACGCAGAGGTAATAGAAATATGCTCAGAATATAATGATGTTGATAAACTCCTAATGCTTGGTAAAGAACTTAAATCATCATCAGCAGGCCTGTTAGATCTACTGGATAACTTGTTGCAATGGGGAGTAAACCAAATGGGTGATCAGCAATCGGTACCCACAACTGTAAACCTTAAAGATGTTGCAACACTTGAAGTGAACAATTTGAAGCATGTATCTAATAAAAAGAATATTAATGTAAGTATCAACATTAATCCTTCTGTTACATTATTTGTCGATAGGGTAAACTTATCTATCGCTCTGCGTAACCTGATTAATAATGCCATTAAATTTACCCCTGAGGAAGGTTCTGTAACTATATCAGCAGAAGATTCATCGCTCCATACAGCATTAAAAATCACCGATACAGGCGTTGGTATGACTCAGGAACAAAAAGACACACTTTTTGACTTCAATACAATAAACAGCACCTACGGTACTCAAAATGAAAAAGGAGTAGGTTTAGGTATGCAGTTGGTTTGCGGTTTTGTTAAAGAAAATAATGCAAAACTTCATATAGAAACGGAATTAGGCAAAGGAACTACGTTTGCAATAACATTTGAGAAGAGGTAAGGCCCCCTCTAACTCCCCCGAATTGGGGAGGACTGATTTACAGCTTGTAAAAGTACGTTTCGCTATCTCGTATAGTTTATTATTTAATAGAATAAATTTGCGGGCTGTAGGCCCAACTCAATTCAGCCCATGGCAACGCCATGGGAGAACATGTCATTCTGTTAATAAGCGCCCTGTAAGGGCAATTCAAAATATTTCGTTCTACAAAAGTTTACACCTAATCGATGAAAACCTATTTTGAGAAAATCATAATTAAATCTTTTACTTGCCCTTACAGGGCGTAATTGGCATTGCGTGTAAATTTATCCCAACGCGTCACTACGTTTTGCATTGGGCTGAAATGAATTGCCCTTTCAGGGCGTGGATTTATAAACCAGTCAGGTTTTTTACTTGTTGTAAGTAAATCTTACTGGTTTTAACTTCGTATTTCCGTAAATGATTACCAATTAGCATAATTTAACATTAAATAAACCTTAAATTTTTGTTGAGAAAGCAATATTATATATCTTTGTTATACTCATAGTTTAGGGTTAGGTTTGGTTAAAGATTGAACGCTCCGCAGGAATCTCCGCGGGGCGTTTTTTTATGCCTTTATAGATTCAAAAAGAATATTTATTATATTGGTACTTCAATGTTTGTAAACCTAGTATAATCTAAAATATTCAATGAATCAATCAGTAAAATCCTATGGTTTAAGTAATCAATCCGGAGATAAAGTTGAATTTATTCTGAAAGATATTGGTGAAGTATTTGACCATTTAAACGGGATTGATGATGAGCCTCACCGTCATGAATATTACACTATGGTTTTGGTTAAGCATGGTAATGGAAAGCATTTTATTGATTTTAATGAGTTTGAAATAAATGATTATTCTTTACATCTTGTTTATCCGGGACAAGTACATCAAATAAGCACTCCTGAAAAACCTGAAGGTTGGGTCATGAATTTTAGTTCCGAGTTTTTACTTCAAAGCAATATACATCAAAAAATAATAGACAGGGTTTATTTATATAATACTTATGGTTATTCTCCTCCTTTACATTTACCACTAAAAGATTTTGAAAATCTTGAAAATATAGTTGAACAGGTTAAGTTTTACTCAAATAATGATTTGACCTTTCGATATGATGCGCTGGGAGCTTTACTAAAATTGTTTTTTATACGTATTACTTCATTATGTAGCCTTCAAAATTCAGTGGAACTAGAACAGGCAACTGGTTCAAATAATCTTTTCGTTAGTTTTAAGCAGTTAATAGAAAAGAAGTATACAGAATTGCATAAAGTATCTGAATATGCCGATATTTTGGCTGTAAGTAGTGATTATTTAAATAAATATGTAAAAGCCCAGTCTGGTAAATCTGCCAAAGAATTTATTCAGGATAAATTATTAGTTGAAGCAAAGCGGATTTTACTATTTACAGATAATAGCAATAAAGAGCTTGGTTTTGCACTTGGATTTGAGGAACCATCGCATTTTAGTAACTTCTTTAAAAAGAATGTGGGAGAGACTCCCGGACAGTTTCGTTCTAAAAATCTCAATAAAATACCATAAAGTCTGATTTTTGCAATACCTCAACTGATTTTCGCAATCAGATACCTAAATTCTCGTCGTATGTTTGTATCGTACAAAAAGATAAAGAGATGCAAACAATATTATATACATCAGAATCACGAGGAGCTGCCAATTACGGATGGTTAAATACCAGGTATTCATTCAGTTTTGCAAATTATTATCATCCCGAGCGAATTCATTTTGGAGTGTTGCGGGTTTTAAATGATGACTTGATTGCTGCTGGAGGAGGTTTTCCTGAGCACCCGCATGATAACATGGAAATCATCACTATTCCATTATCAGGAGCTTTGGCTCATAAAGATTCAATGGGAAATAGTTCTGTAATCAATGCAGGAGAAGTGCAGGTAATGAGTGCAGGTAGTGGTATTTTTCATAGTGAATTTAATCACAGCAAAGAGGAAGCGTTAAGTCTGTTTCAAATTTGGTTATTCCCAAATAAAAAAAATGTAGAGCCCCGTTATGATCAGATTTCGTTAAAAGATGTGGAAAAGGAAAACGAATTTTATCAAGTTCTTAGTCCAAATAAAGATGATCAAGGGGTTTGGATCCATCAGGATGCCTGGTTTTACATGGGTAATTTTACACATGCCGTTAAACAGCCATATCATGTAAAAGAGAAAGATAATGGTGTTTATATTATGTTGATTGATGGAGAAATAAAGATCAATGGTCAAATAATGAAAACCAGAGATGCCATAGGTATATGGGATACGGAATCATTTGAAATTGATATTCTGTCTCCTTCAAAGCTTTTAGTAATGGATATACCAATGAGGTAATAACCCGAGTTCAATTAAAATTAAAGAGCTCAGATTTCATTAAAATGCTGATATACAAGATAAATTCTTTTTGCATAGCGAGCTATGGTAAAAGAATTTAACGAAGTAGATTAGTATTTTAATAGAAAGCCATCTATAAACAACGATTTTCTACTTCATATTTGTTTGACATAGCCCGCTATGACTTCACAAATATTCATTGAAACTCATTATTTATAGGCGGTCTGAGTCAATAATTTTATATCGAACTCGGGTTAATATAAAATGAGGGGTATTAGATTTAAATAAGAACAACTCATAAATTTTTAATCTCAATTAAATAATAATGAATAAATATTAAAAACCAATAAAAACAAAGAATTATGAAGACAATGAAGAGTTTATTATTAGCAGTGTTAGTTATAGTGTCAGCAAGTGTATATGCTCAGGATTTTACAGTAAATGCATCAAAATCAACTGTAAAATGGGAAGGAAAAAAAATTGGTGGTGCACATAAAGGTCACATCGCTATTAAAGAAGGGGCATTTGTAGTAAAAGGTGATAAAATAGTATCAGGAACATTTGTTATTGATATGCAAAGTTTAACAAATGATGATCTTGAAGATGCGGGTTATAATGCAAAATTAATAGGACACCTTAAATCTGATGATTTTTTTAGTGTAGAGAAATTTCCGACAGCTACACTTAAAGTTACTTCAAGCTCCAAGTTTAAAGAAGGAAAAGCAAGTGTTACAGGAGATTTAACAATAAAAGGAAAAACAAATCCTATTGAGTTTGAAGTAACCAAAGATGGTAGTGTATTTTCAGGTTTGTTAGTTGTTGACAGATCTAAATATGATGTACGATATGGTTCTACAAGCTTTTTCGATAATCTTGGTGATAAAGTAATTTATGATGAGTTTACATTGGATGTAAAACTTATTACTAAATAATACATATGTTTTCCCCCAATCAACTATTAAGGTCGTTTGTTTAAACGGCCTTTTTTGCTGATGAACAAAACTATTCATGCTCTTATACCGTTATATAATAAAATAAGTGGAAACTTTAGAGGAGAGCATTATTTGTAATTTTTTTAACGAATTAAATTGTAATGTTTTAATATAATTATTTAACTTTGTTTTATATCCTTTTTAATTCGATTCCGACCCGCTTATTTTTACCGAGCCCCTTTAATCAATATCAATATATTAAATCGCAGCAAAATGGAGTTTAAAAAAATTAAGTATCCTGGAGTTAAAGATGAGATTACGATTAGTGAGGATGGAAGTCTTGTTGAATATAACGGTTCGGCATTGCATCAGTCTTTAATAAAATCGCCTAAAAGTAGGCATGGATATTATCAAGTATCTATAAAAGGTGTAGTTATGTATGTGCACAGATTGGTTGCTTTGGCTTTTGTGCCAAATCCCAAGCCGGTATCTTTTAAAATGGTATTACATAAAAATTGTGTTAGTACAGATAACAGTTACCAAAACTTAGAATGGGGTAATCAAAAGGCTCTTACCCAGAATCGCATTAAAAATGGGTTAGCAGGTGCCAAATCATTAGAAGTTAGAGGTAGTTCTTCAATTTCGTATGAACAAGCAATTAAAATTGCTGAACGGTTAGATAATGGTGAATTAGCCAAAATAATAGCTAAAGAGTTTAATGTTTCTGAAATGAGTATTGTTCGTATCAGAAAGCGTTATTGTAAAACAAAGACAAAAGCAGTTAGGTATCCTAAAGAAATTAAAATGAATATTTTAAAACTTTGTCAACATCATGACCCGGTTCAGGTGGCAAAAATTACAAATATTCCTTACCATACCGTCTGGAGATGGTACACTCAAAGTAAAAAATAAAATATTTTTTTATGTAGATTATGCTAATTTCCTAATGTGTAGCGTTTAGTCGAAATCTGATAGATATGCTGAATGTACTGGATTATTTGAAGAACTTGTTTAAATATTAAAAAAAATAGAAGAGAAAAAGAAAATTCATAGTATTTAATATGATTAATACGGTTTTTGTAATTGTAATATCTAATTACTAAATTAATAGAAAGATGGTTTTTTACCATCTTTTTTTGTATAACTAAAATAAATCCACTATGAGTTTGAGAAATTTCTCTATTAGACTAAGATTGACTGTAGGTTTTGCAATAATGGTAATAGGTGTTATTATCATTGGCCTAATTGGTAGAAACAGTTTATTAAAAACAAATAAAATTGTTAAAGTTTCCAATCAACTTGAGGAAGCTGAGATCGCGCTTTTAAATGCACGATTAAAAGTTACCTATTTTATGACCTTTGGAGGTGATGAAAATATAGAATTAGTAAAAAGATATTCGAAATTAGCTCTCCTTAATGTTGATTCTTCTCAAACTACAGGTGTTTATAAAGATGAACGGATTAATTCGTTAAAAGATTATATAAATCAATACAATAATGATTTTAATATATACGCCAACATTGAAAAAGAAAAACAAGAAGAACGTATTAATTGGTCCAATACAGGTGTAATGATCGGTAATTTATTAACTCAAAGTAGTGAAATTAAAAACTTATCAGGTTTCGCATCTGCTATGTATAATGCTCATGCTTTATTAAGAATAGCCGCCTGGGAATTTGTGGCTAATCAAACGAATTCAGCGGGAGAATTAAATACGGATACTAAACAGAATGTAGCGAATAAATTGTCAGATTGTTTTAGCGTGCTTAACTCAGCTAATAATAGATATTACGGGACTTCAGAACGAAAAATAATAGGTGATTTAAATTCTGCATATGAAAAATACAAAGATGCGTTTGAAAAATTTGTAGGAGAAGTTACTGATCAGGGTGATCAAATAAAAAAAATGAAAGCCTCAGGAGAACAAGTGGCACATTATACTGAAGGAATTGTTAATTCAGTATCAGAATTGGAAAAGAAAGTAATGAATAGGGCTAAGAGCTTAAGTGTAATTATTTTAATAATTGTAGTAGTTATAGCCATTTTTATAAGCAGAACCACAATAATGAGCATTACTACTCCATTGAACGAGGGGGTTGCAATAATAGAAGCTTTGGCAAAGGGAAATCTGAATCATGATATAACAATAGAAGGAAATGATGAGGTTACAAGATTAATGAGTTCTATGGCTATTATGAATGGAAAGCTAAAAGAAGTTGTAACTGAAATAAAGGGCGGTTCAGAACAGTTGTCGGTGGCCAGCAATCAATTGAATCAAAATTCACAAACCATGTCTCAAGGAGCTACAGAACAAGCTGCATCATTAGAGGAGGTTTCAACAACAATGGAAGAGATGGTGGCTAATATTCAGCAAAGTAGTAGTAATGCAATTGGTGGAGCTCAGCAATCAGATCTGGCTGTGAATGCCATCCGAAATGTAAGTGTTGAATCCAATAAAGCCGTTGAGTCCAATAAAAAAATTGCTGAAAAAATTGCAGTCATTAATGAAATTGCTAATCAAACAAATATTTTAGCTTTAAATGCGGCGGTTGAGGCTGCTCGCGCAGGGGAATATGGTAGAGGGTTTGCAGTGGTAGCAAGTGAGGTCCGTAAGTTAGCAGAACGTAGTAGTTTAGCAGCTTCTGAAATTGTTAAATTGACTAAAGAAAATAGTATGTTAACTCAAAATTCTAATAATAAATTAGAAGAACTTATTCCGATTATAAATGAATCCAATAGCCTGATGAATGAAATAGCTGTCGCAGCTAAAGAACAACTGGATGGAGTTACTCAAATAAACACGGCTATTCAACAGTTGAATCAGGCCACTCAGGAAAATGCATCAGGAAGTGAAGAAATGGCAGGTAATGCTGAAGAATTAAGTTCTCAATCCGTACAGCTAAAAGCATTGATTGGATACTTTAATTTAAATGGGCATGGTCATTATTTCAATAGCTCAACTGGAAATAAAGAGCTCGTTGATGAGCAGAAGACTTCTCAATTCAGTACTGGGGTATTGTTGGATGATGAGAGTGATTTGTCTGAATTAGAGGTGTTTGATAGGTATTGAATTGTTGTTCAATAGGTTTTGTAATATAAATTGCTTGGTCGTTAAAATCTCACTAAACATCTAAATAAAAATGGTATCTGTATAAAATAGTTGGTTAAGGATGTAGAATTTAAAATTTTTGCAGTCGTATTAATCGATAAACAGATACTATGAAAAAGATGTGGAGTTTGAGGAATTATTCAGTTAAGTTCAGATTGATATTAGGTTTCTCTATTTTGTTAATGGGTGTTATATCTACTGGTATAGTAGGTAAAATTGGTCATTATAAAATGGAAGAAACAAGTAAAGTTTCTAATTATTTAGAAAGAGCAGAAATTGAATTGTTAAGTTCAAGGATTCAGGTGTTGTATTATATGAACCTGGGAGGGAGTAAGAATGTTGACAAGGTTAATATGCATCTTTTAAATTCAATTAGTTATGTAGATTCTTCTCAAATTAATGGGGAATTTCAATTAGAATTAATTAGAAAGTTGAAGAATGTAATCAGTGATTATAGTGACGATTTTAAAAAATACGTAAAATGTGAAAATGATAAACAAAGTAGTTTGTCTATTTATGATAGGTTAAGTTCAGAGACTGATAATTTCCTTACAAAAAGGAAAACAACAGCAAAATATAATGAGTTGTTTGAGGCTTATAATCGTTTAAAAACTGCAGCTGTTACATTTATTGCAAACTCTAATATTAAAGATGGTGTAATTAATACAGATTCAATGTTGAGAGTACAAAGTCAACTGGATCAATGTAAAAATATTATTGCAACAGCATCTGAAAGGTCTAATAATTCCAAGGATCTGGAATATTTAAAGGGTTTGTTTTTAAAATGTCAAGATTACTTTGATCGTTATGTTCGTGATATAAAAGAACAAAATACTCAACTTATAAATATGAAGCAGTCAGGAGAAGAAGTGGAGTTGGTGACCAATCAATTACTAAAAAAAGCTTCGGATTTAGAAGTGGAAATTATGAATAAAGCAAAGAATTATAGTCTTTTAATATTGTTCTTTGTTGTTATGATCACCATTGTTGGCAGTAGAATTATTATTCGAAGTATTACAGTGCCATTAAATAATGGAGTTAAAATTTTAGAGGGCATAGCAAAAGGACATCTAAACCAACATATAGTGGATGAAGGAAATGATGAACTTACAAGGTTAATGAGCTCTATGTCTGTTATGAAAACTAAGCTTCAAGAAGTTGTTGGAGAAATAAAAAGAGGAGCAAGTCAACTGTCTTTTGCAAGCAATCATTTAAGTGAAAATTCTCAAAGTATGTCTCAAAGTTCCAGTGAGCAGGCAGCTTCCCTTGAAGAAGTTTCAACAACGGTTGAACAAATGGTTGTTAATATTAACCAGAATAATAAAAATGCACTATCTGGAGTAAATCAATCAGAGACTGCTATAAAAACAATTCAGAATGTTTGTAGTGAATCTAATACTGCACTGGATGCTAATAAGTTAATCGTTCAAAAAATTGAGGTTATTAGTGAAATTGCCAATCAAACAAATATTTTGGCTTTAAACGCAGCAGTTGAGGCGGCAAGAGCAGGGGAACATGGGCGGGGATTTTCTGTTGTAGCAAGTGAAGTTAGAAAACTAGCTGAAAGAAGTAAAAGTGCGGCAATTGAAATTGTTAACCTTGCAAAGAATAGCAATGTATTATCATCCAAATCAAATGAAAGTTTAAATAAACTAATAACTATTATTAATAGGTCAAATACATACATGAAAGAAATTGCAGCAGCAACTAATGAAGAATTAGATAGTGTAACTAATATAAATGCTGCAATTCAACAATTAAATTATACGACACAGGAAAATACGGCAAGTAGTGAAGAATTAGCAGGTAATTCAGAGGAATTAAGTATGCAGTCCGTTCAATTAAATGGTGTTATAGAGTATTTTAAGTTTAATGAAAATAAAGTATTTGATAATAATACTACCAATGGAGTTAGTAATAAAAAAAAGAGAAAGGTGTCCATTTCTAAAAAGGATTCTGTATTAGAATATGAAACTATGGTATCATAAATAATTGTTTTTATATATAGAGTTTAAGGTTTAAATTTAGATTTAAGGACTAAAATGAAAGTTTTAGTCCTTTTTTATATCAAAAATACGTAACTTAAAAATATAAAATGCGTATAAACATATATGCATAAGCTAATGATATAATTTTCTTGTTGTTAGTAATCTCTTAATACGGTATTATACCGGTTCTTTGATAAGGTTTAATGTAAATGATGAGGCTATGAAAAAGGTACTATTATTAACCGATTTTTCAAATACAGCCCGAAATGCCGCTCTTTATGCATTGAAAATGTTTGCTGATGAGAATGTACATTTTACACTTTTAAATGCATACGATTTAGAGTTTAGTGGTAGTCCTTACGTAATGCAGGTTAAGGAGGAAATGGCATATGAGAGTGAAAAAGGATTGAAACAAGAAATGTCTGTCCTTAAGCGTGTCTTTCCAGAGGCTGTTGTTGACGCTATTTCCAGTTTTGGATCTCTGATAGATGTAGTTCGAGAAAAAATTAATGAAGATCATCCTGAATTAGTTGTGCTGGGTTGTCGTGGCGAATCTGCACTTGAAAATTTCTTACTAGGATCTAATGCCTATGAAGTAATAAAAAATATTAAGGCTCCAATCTTGGTTGTTCCTAAATCTACTCAATTTAAAAAACCTGATAAAATTGTTTTTGCTACAGATTTACAGGATGTTAAAAAAGATACAGTGATGAACCCAGTAAGAGATATTATTGATCGGTATAGGTCTGCTCTTATGTTTGTTAATGTATTAGATGATGAATACGTAAACAGGCTGGATGCTGAAAATAAAATTGAGGCTCACTTTCCTAATGTTGATTTAAGCTTTAATTTTATTGAAGGTGATGATGTAGCAAAGAGTATTAATAAATTTATGAATGAAAACGATGCCGAAATGATTGCTCTAGTAAGGCATGATGTAAGTTTCTTCGAAAGAATATTTCATCCTAGTATAACAAAACAAATGGTTTTACATCCTGAACATCCTATGTTGATATTACATGATGAAATGGAGTAAAATTAAATTTTTATCGAAAAACAAAAAAGCCAGCAATAGTAATATATTTGCTGGCTTTTGTATGTTATTCTGTATTTCTTATTAATAAGCGAAAAGAGGAAATTTACTCATCATTTCGTTTACTTTAACTTTTACGTCGTTAATAGTATTTTCACTCTCTACATCTGACAATACCTGATCAATTAAATCTACAATAGGAGCCATGTGTTCTTCTTTCAATCCTCTGGTAGAAAGAGCGGCTGTTCCTACTCTGATACCCGAAGTTTGGAAAGGGCTTCTGCTATCAAAAGGTACCATGTTTTTATTAATAGTGATATCTGCTTTTACTAATGTGTTTTCAGCTACCTTTCCTGTTAAGTCTGGAAATTTAGTTCTAAGGTCGATAAGCATTGAGTGGTTATCTGTTCCTCCTGAAATCACTTTGTAACCTTTAGCAATAAATGCCTCAGCCATAGCGTTTGCGTTTTTCTTAACCTGTGTTTGGTATTCAATATATTCAGGTTGTAAAGCCTCTAAAAATGAAACAGCTTTTGCTGCAATAACATGTTCAAGTGGACCACCTTGTACTCCAGGGAAAACAGCAGAGTTTAATAATGAAGACATTTTTCTGATAATTCCTTTAGGTGTTTTCTTTCCCCAAGGATTCTCAAAATCTTTCCCCATTAAAATAATACCACCACGAGGACCTCTAAGTGTTTTGTGGGTTGTTGAAGTTACAATATGAGCATGTTTTACCGGGTTTTCCAGTAAACCAGCAGCAATTAAACCAGCTGGGTGAGCCATATCAATCATTAAAATAGCACCTATTTCATCTGCTAATCGTCTCATTCTGGCATAATCCCACTCTCTAGAATAAGCAGAAGCGCCACCAATAATTAACTTAGGCTTGTGTTCACGAGCTTGAGCTTCCATCATGTCGTAATCAACAAGACCAGTGTCTTCTTTTACTCCATAAGCAATTGGTTCGTATAATAAACCAGAACTGTTTACAGGTGATCCATGAGATAAGTGTCCCCCATGAGATAAGTTTAATCCTAAAAATTTATCACCAGGATTTAAAACGGTCATTAATACAGCCATGTTTGCCTGAGCACCACTGTGTGGTTGAACATTTGCATACTCTGCATCGTAAATTTTGCAAAGGCGCTCAATAGCTAATGATTCACTTTGGTCAACAACTTCACATCCTCCATAATATCTAGCACCAGGATAGCCTTCCGCATATTTGTTTGTCATATAAGAACCCATAGCTTCCATCACTTGTTCGCTAACAAAGTTTTCAGAAGCAATTAACTCAATGCCATTAAGCTGACGTTGGTGTTCTTTTTCAATAAGCTCAAATATTTTATCGTCGCGTTTCATAAAATAGATTATTAAAGGATGAGAGTCAATCAACTATTTTGTGTTCATCCTGTATGTATAACAATTTAGATAAATATCTTATTAATAGTATGCAAATTTAAGATATACAGTTTGTATCAAAAAATTATTCGTCTGAAAAGTGAATAAGTACTCTTCTATAAACTGAGAATATTTTAGATTTAGAGACAAAGCCCATGTATTTATTATCTTCTATCACTGGTAAATTCCATGCTCCTGTTTCCTCAAATTTTTTCATTACAGAATCCATGTTTTCATTTATTTCAATAAAAGCTGGAGGTACTTGCATTAAATCTTCAACAACTGTACTGTTGTATCTATCATGATTAAACATGATTTCTCTTATATCATCAAGCAATACGATTCCCTTCAACTGTCCTTTGGAACCAATTACAGGAAATAAATTTCGTTTTGCTTTAGCTATAGTTTTTACAAGATTCCCTAAAGTATCCGTTGATTTTACCGGTAAAAAGTCAGTTTCTAAAACTTTGTTTAATCTCATTAAAGTTAATACTGCTTTGTCCTTATGGTGGGTTAAAAGTTCTCCTTTTCGGGCCAACTGTTTAGTGTATATTGAATGAGGTTCAAAATACATGATGGTTAAATAGGATATGGTAGATGTCAT
Organism: uncultured Saccharicrinis sp.; assembly: GCA_963665705.1. Lineage (GTDB taxonomy): Bacteria > Bacteroidota > Bacteroidia > Bacteroidales > Marinilabiliaceae > Saccharicrinis. Next base: position 4,033,322 of record OY762448.1, on the reverse strand, counting down.
CATTAAAGGTACAAAAAGTTCGTACCCATGAGTTATTTCTGCAATAAGGAAAATTGCTGTTAATGGAGCATGAAGTACACCCGCCATAATGGCTGCCATACCAACTAAAGTAAAATGTGTTTCAGGAAGAACATATAGTCCAGAAGCATTTACAAGTCTTGCAAAAAAATACCCCATAACACCTCCTGTAAAGAGAGACGGTGCAAAAATACCACCAACACCTCCACTACCTGTTGTAGCGGCAGATGCAAAAACTTTAAATAAAACCAATAAGCTAAGTAACGCCATTAATGCCCACTCGTATCCCTTTAATTGATAAAATATACTATTATCAAATACAATATCTTTTTTCCCGTTTAAAAAGGCAATGATTGTATTATAGCCTTCACCATATAATTGAGGAAAAATGAAAATCAGAATACTTAATACAACTCCTCCTGCCAAAAGTCGATAATATGGATTATTTATTTTTCTGAATTTATTTTCAGTCCACATTAAAGTTCTGGTGAAGTATAATGAAATAAACCCACCAAGTATTCCCAAAACAATATAAAATGGAATGTTGTTAAGTATAAATTGATTTTCGAGTTTCCAGGAAAATTCGGCTCCATCTCCCATAAAGAAGTATGCTACAGTTGCTGCACTGAAGGCTGAAATAATTAAAGGAACAAGAGATGCCATGCTTAGCCCTAACATTAATACTTCTAATGTAAATACTAGTCCGGCCATTGGGGCTTTAAAAATACTGGAAATAGCACCAGCGGCACCGCAGCCGATAAGTAAAGATATCGTTTTGTAGTTTTGGTGAAAAATCTTACCTAAAGTAGATCCAATAGATGCTCCGGTTAATACTATCGGGGCCTCTGCTCCAACAGAACCTCCAAAACCAATTGTAAATGTACTTGCTATTATCGAGGAGTAATTATTATGTCGTTTTAACTTTCCGCTTCCTTTACTTAAGGAATATAATATTTTTGAGATGCCATGCCCTAAACTATCCTTAACAATGGTTCTTGAAAACAGGACAGTAATAAAAATTCCAACTACTGGATATGCTAAATATAAAAAGTTAATATTTTCAATATGAAATTCACCTGTTAAAAGGTGATGGGTAAAATGGATTGTATTCTTTAATAATACTGCAGCTAGCCCACTTAAAAGTCCGGTAATTAAACTTAAAATTAAAATAAAGTTTTTTTGGCTGATGTGTTTAACCCTCCAAATTAAAAATCTTCTGAAATAAATTGATGCATTCTCCATAGCGACACAAAAGTATATCAATTCATTGAGATGATCATGTTAAATTAAGTCAAAAAAAAGGATAAACTTTATGTATGTTTAAAAAGCAATAGGTTTTATTCATGAAATTAGTTGAAAAATGTACTTTACTAATTGCTTTTATTGTTTATTAATGTTAAAAATAGAAATAAAAATAGTATGTAAAGTGTTGAAATATAGTGTTTAGGTGGTTTTTGATTTTGTGCGACTTAGGAAATGTAGTACAAACCATATAAAAATAAACTACCTTTGCGGTCGATTTTTACAAAGGTATAAATCATTCATATTAAAATGATTATTCAGTGAACTTCTCTTTTTCAGCAATTAAGAAATGAAATTTGATAAAGCGGGGTGGGCTGAAAAAAAGGTAGTTTATGATAACATTTGAAGAAACCGGCTTGTCTCCGGAAGTTCTAAAGGCGATTAACGAATTAGGGTATGTCAACCCAACTCCCATTCAGGAAAAAACAATTCCAGAATTAAAAGATGGTACAAATGATGTTGTTGCATTAGCACAAACAGGTACTGGTAAAACAGCAGCATTTAGTTTACCTATTATTGAACGTGTTGATTGTAGCAATAAAAGCGTTCAGGTATTAGTATTATGTCCAACGCGAGAGTTGGCATTGCAAATTACCAAGGATATAATCTCTTATTCTAAGTATATTTCTAATTTGTTTATTACACCAGTTTATGGTGGAGCAGATATTGGTAAGCAAATGAGAGAGTTACGTAAAGGAAGTCAGATAGTAGTCGGTACCCCAGGAAGGGTTAATGATTTAGCTAAAAGAGGAATATTGAAACTAGATAAACTTAATTATTTAGTTCTTGATGAAGCTGATGAGATGTTGAATATGGGATTTAAAGATGAATTAGATTCTATCATCTCGAATACTCCAGATACGCGTCAGTCTCTATTGTTCTCAGCAACAATGCCAAGAGAAATAGAGAACATGGCTAACCGCTATTTGTCTAATCCAATTCAATTAAAAGTAGGAAAGCAAAACGCAGGAGCAAGTACTGTAGAACATATGTATTATATGGTCCATGCAAGAGATAGGTATTTGGCATTGAAGCGTATCGCTGATATTAATCCGGATATTTATGGGATTGTATTTTGCCGTACTCGTCATGAAACAAAAGAGGTTGCGGAAAAATTAATGGCAGATGGTTATAGTGCAGATGCTTTACATGGTGATTTATCGCAGGCTCAAAGAGACCAGGTAATGCATCGTTTCAGAAGCAGACATTTGCAAATTCTTGTAGCAACAGATGTTGCAGCTAGAGGAATTGATGTAAATGATTTATCGCATGTAATTAACTATAACTTACCTGATGATATTGAGGCATATACTCATAGAAGTGGAAGAACAGGAAGGGCTGGTAAGACTGGAACAAGTATAGCTATTGTTCATACTAAGGAGTCTAGTAAAATCAGAGAAATTGAGCGAATTTCTGGAATCAAATTTAAAAGAGAGATGATTCCTACTGGTTCAGAAATTTGTACTCGTCAGTTGTTCCATTTAGTTGATAGAGTTGAAAATGTAGAAATTAATCATGAGCAGATTGATTCATTTTTACCTCAGATTATTGAGAAATTATCAGGTTTTGACAGGGAAGATCTAATTAAAAGGTTTGTTTCTGTAGAATTTAATCGTTTTATCTCTTATTATGAGGGGTCTAAAGATTTAAATGTCTACAAGAAAGAAGTTGTTAGGGATCGTTCAGGAAGAAGAAGTAATGAGAAGTTTGGAAGACTTTATATTAATGTTGGTAAAGCTCATGGTTTAACAGCTCAGAGATTAATGGGAATTGTTAATGAAAATACTGATAGAAATAAGGTGAGTTTTGGAAAGATAGAAATCTTAAGAAACTTTTCATTTTTTGAAGTTGATGAGGGAGGACAGAAAACTGTTATTAGTGCACTCAAGGGTGTGAAGTTTGAAAGTGAAAAACTTCATGTAGAACCTGCGACAGCAAAGCCTCCTAAGAAATTCAATAAAAGGAAATTTGATAATAAACCAGATTCAAGACGTAGGAGATAATAGGATAATAAAAAACATCACTTTTATTTAAGTGATGTTCAAATAATAAAAAAAGGTTTCAATAATTATTGAAACCTTTTTTGTTCTCACAGTTTTAATAGTTAAGATACTGTCCGGTTTGAAAAGACAGTTCTTATAATGATAGTTTAGAATGATAAGTTAGGAGGTACTTCTTAAATATCTTTGGTTTTTACTTCTGTCCAACTTACTTTGTTTTTAATCCGTGAAATTTGCATTTCACTTACACAAAATAATTTTGCAATTACTTTTTGTTTTCTGCCGTTTGACAACATATCCTTTATTGCACTAACGTCAGATTGGCTAAGCTTTGAATTTGTTACTATGCGACCTTTTTGCTTTCTTCCTTTAATTAGTTTTGGTTGTGATCTATCAAAACTTTTTTTTCTAGTGCACCATTCTAAATTGCTGATGTGGTTATTTAATTTATTCCAATCTTTATGAATTACTACATCAAAAGATTCATCTTCTTTACGAATAAACATTTCAGCAACCAGTTTGTGTACTAATAATGTCTTTTTTCCACCATTAATTTTTAAATTGACGCTCTTGTATCCTTTAATATTTCCAAGCTTGACAATTTTGCCATCGGGATAGCATTTGTAACAAAAACTTTTTACTCTACCATAATTACTTACTTCGTATTTGAAATCAGTATTCGGAATTTCCATCCATACTTCATCAAAAATTTGCCTCAAACTTGTTTGGGATAATTTTTCTTTAATTTCCATTTTCAGATTACCTGTTTTTGTCCGATAAAGGAACTGTGATTTGGTTTTAAATTGTATAACAAAAATAGGTTTAATTCTTGAAACTGCCAAAAAATCAGCAGTTTGAGAGGGTGTTGGGGGTGGGGTGGAAATTAGGTTTTGTGTTGTTTTATAAATGAGATATGATTTTTTATATATGAACAACCCTGTTTTACAAATAAAGAAAAGTTGATTTTTTTTTTAAAAAAATAGTTTGAGAAATAAAGTAGAGGAGTTATTGATAAAGTATCAATTTCTATCATTATATAGATATTTAAGTAGTTCGTTTTCTAAATAAAGGGCTAGGTTAAATGCTGGGCAGTAGAATCTGTAATGAAATAATGGAGAGGAGGCAATTGATTGAATTAAGGGGCTGCTACATGTGGAAAGAAGTCCTGCGGTAAACCACCAATGGTTAATCGTGTCAGGAGATAAATAAGTAGTTTTATTTATAGCGCATGAATGATCTAGCTTATATAATGAACTTGATAAAATCATTAATTGAAAGGGATCATTGGTTTTTGAATAAATGTATTTAATATCGCTAATAAGTTTTTCTTTGCAATTAACTAAATATTGTGTTGTGGATATCATTCTGGCTATGTGATAAAAGATAATACTTATTTGAGGGTATTCAGGTGCAGATTTATAACTGGATTTAAAATAGAGAGAATCTAATATAGATACTTCAATTAGTTTTAAACTATCTAAATCATTTTTATTTAAGTTAAATTGATGTTTATGAATCCATAAAAATAAATTGCTTAAAACACATATGTCAAATTCGATTGGCATATTTTTACCAAACCAAGTTGAATATGCTTTGTGTGTTCTAAGAGACCTATGACCATTTTTTATTTGATGTGTTACAAGATTTGCATGATCTGAAATGGAATCTTTTGTTTTAAAGGCCACTGATTGGGCTGAGGGTATTGTCAATTGTATAAGCGAGGTTGTGTCAATATCATCAGGAAGTATAAATTTATGTAATTTAGAAAATGTAGAACCGTTAGGGAAGTGTTTATAGGGTTCTTTCTTCCAGAAATTAAAAGAGTTGCGATCGGGGTTATCTGAATAATACTTGAAATTTGGTTTTAAATCAGCATGGATTTGGGTTACAATATCTTTTTCTTCATCTGATAAATATGGAGTCAATGTATTTAATATGTATACAATAGAAGCTGAAAAAAAAATATTATCGTCTGGAATATTTTTCTTTAATATGGGATGTTTTCGAAATGAAGGGAATAATCCTTTTGCAAAAAAATGTCTATCGTTTTTATTTTGAATTTCCCGTATTCTTTTTAGAATTTCAGTGCTTGTCATTTTAATAATCTGATGAAAATCTTTTGAGTTGGTTTCTATATGCAGTAAATGCATTAGCTCTTGAAATAAAGCCATGGTATTTTCCTTTACTAATGACTGCAATATTAAATCGTCCTGATTTTCTAAATATTTCAACCAGTTCTTCCATACTATCATCCGGACTAATGAAATATTCTGGCATATACATCAAATCTTTAACTTTGGTGTTGTCATATCTATCAGGTTTAAATATTATTTCTCTAATGTCATCCATTTTTACCATTCCTTGCAATTCCCCATTGCTATCAACAACCGGAAATAAATTTCGATGGGCTTTTGAAATAACTTTAACCAGGTCTCTTAAAGTTGCATCTGGAGAAATAATAACAAAATCTGTTTCAATTAGTTTGTTCACATCCATCATTGTCATGATGTTCTGATCTTTATCGTGAGTAAGCAATTCTTTTCGTTGAGCTAATTGGTGTGTATATACAGAATGTTTTTCAAATGTTTTGGCCACTACAAAACTAATAGTAGCAGTTATCATTAAGGGTAAGAACATAGAATAACCACCTGATAAATCGGCAATTAAGAATAGGCCTGTTAATGGGGCATGTAGCACTCCTGCTATTAAACCTGCCATACCTATAAGAGCAAAATTTTTAACAGGTAAGTCTATCCATCCAATTTTATTAATTATTGTAGCAAATAATACTCCTGTATTAGCGCCCATAAATAATGTAGGAGCAAATATTCCTCCAACACCACCGCTACCAAAAGTTACCGATGTTGCAATAACTTTTACACCAATAGTTAGTGTCATTATAATTAAAAAGTTAACAAAGGATACATTTAGATGACTAAATATTCCAACATCATGAAGGTAGAATAACTCACCATTTAAAGCTCCGTTAATAACTTCATAACCTTCTCCAAATAAATGCGGGAAGAATATCATTAAAATACCAAGACTAAATGCTCCAAGTGCTAATCTTGTCCATCCATTTTGTAGCTTTTCAAATAAATGTTCAATGTATTTATACATACGTGTAAAGTAAGTCGCTACCATGCCACAGGCAAGTCCTAATAATACGTAAAATGTAAGTTCGTTTAAAGTATAGGTGTGCTCAATTATGAATGGATATACAACTTCCTGACCAAGAAATAAGTATGATATAACAACAGCTGATGCAGATGATAGTAGTAAAGGGACAAGTGAGGTTAATGTTAAATCGAGCATAATAACCTCTAGTACAAAAACAATTGCTGCAATGGGGGCTTTGAAAATTGCAGACATGGCTCCAGCACAGGCACATCCTAGTAATAGTGTTATTTGGCGATGATTTAGATGTAGGAGTTTACCCAGGTTTGCTCCAATTGCAGCGCCAGTCGAAACGGTTGGTCCTTCAAGTCCCACCGAACCTCCAAATCCTACTGTAAAAGAACTGGCTATTACAGATGATATCATGTTGTGGCGATTCATCTTTCCTTGGTTTTTAGATATGGCATATAATACATTAGGTATACCGTGTCTTACTGGTCTTCTTACAATATATTTTATAAATAGCACTGTCAATAAAACCCCAATACCAGGAGCAATTAGGTATAGCCATTCAAAACCGCTTAATTCAATAGTGTGATGAACTATATGATGTATATATCCCACAGTCTTTTTAATTGTTACGGCAGCTAATCCTGCTGCTATACCAATTATAATGCTAAGGATAATTAAAAACTGCCGGTTGCTAACATGCCTTAATCTCCAAATAAGTAATTTTTTAAGCCAATTCTCTCCAAACATTTTATTCAAAACAGATTAAAGTGTAATTCTAGTCTTAGTTGAGATATCAAATTAAATTCTTTATCAATTTAGGAATTATTTGTTGTGTTTTGCAATTGAAAAGGTATTATTATTTAATCTTGATTTGTTTGGGTTAAGAATGTTATTGCGTGTATGGATGGTAAGTGTTTGTTTTTTAGAAAAATAAAAAAAAAGTTCTCTTCTGAAATTAAAAGAGAACTAGTGTTGGTTTATTGATTCCGGATAATAATCTTATGGAATTGGAATGCCTAATTCTTTCTCAATCAGCTGGAATAATTCTAAATGTGTTTTGTTTTGAATTCTGCCCAATGCACAATTGCGTTTTAAAAAGCGTTTAACATTTTCATCTTTCCCATATAAATGAGAAAAATAATTAATCTTGTGAGTTTCGTTAGATTTAAATACATGTTCGTCGTATAGTTTGTTTCGTGCCATAAGTAAATATTTAGGTTAATTGATTTTAAGGGTTTTTTATTATTAAATTCATCCCGCGTGTTGGTGTGTAGAGCAGGAGTTGTTGTTTTGACGTCTCATCCATCTTATTGCATCCTTATAGCAGGAGAAATGTTCTGAGTGAATTTTAGAATCAGAGATAAGGGTTTTAAAGACAGAACATAGAAACGATTCTCTGTGCTTGCAAACCGTTAAAGCAATGTTAACTCTGTCGTAATGAGTTGTGGCATTTTTTAATGCGTTTGCAATGTTAGGAAGGTTAACGTAGTCTACTTTGTTAATCCCTTTAGGAGCAATAAATACCATATTTAAAATTCGTGATATAGATTTGTTGATTTTTAAGTAATTACAGAATTCATCAAATTGTTCTTTTGATGTTTGTCTTTCTAAATGGACTTCAATTAAATCTTTCGAAAATGTTTTTTTTATAGAAATCATGTGAATAATAATTTAGGTTTAAGTATTAGGAATACTGAAAATAATAAATAAACATGACAAATAACAGTTTTTATAAAAAAAACTATCAATTTTATAAATCCGACTCGATTGGTTATAAGGTTGATATGAAAATAATGAGCAATTAATTAAACAAATTGGAGTAGAAAACCTTTTTCATTATTAATGTTAAGTTCTTCATGTCAATCTATTCTTATTAGCATGTTACTAAAACATTTATAATTTGATATCTTTGCAAGCTGATTAAAATATATATACTAGTGCCTAGTTTAATTTAAACAGAAATCTATTGAGATATTTACTACGGCTTTTTCGGTGTATTAAATGAAAAACTATAACAAATGAAAAATAGAATCACATCTTTATTTGGAATAAAATACCCTATTATTCAGGGAGGAATGGTTTGGTGTAGTGGTTGGAAATTAGCTTCTGCAGTTAGTAATAATGGTGGACTAGGTCTTATAGGAGCAGGCTCGATGTATCCAGATGTTTTGAGGGAGCATATTTTAAAAATGAAATCAGCAACAGACAAACCATGGGGAGTAAATGTGCCCTTGTTATATCCAAATGTTGATGAACTAATAGATATAATAATTGAAGAAGATGTAAAGATTGTATTTACAAGCGCTGGCAATCCTGCAAAATATACAAGTAAGCTTAAGGAAAATGGGATAACAGTAGTGCATGTAATAGCAAATAGTCGTTTTGCTAAAAAATGTGAAGATAGTGGTGTTGATGCCATTGTAGCAGAAGGGTTTGAAGCAGGCGGCCATAATAGTAGAGAAGAAACAACAACTTTGGTGTTAATTCCTCAAATTAGAAAAGTTACTTCTATGCCAATTATTGCTGCAGGTGGTATTGGTACAGGGAGTGCAATGCTTGCTGCAATGGTTTTAGGGGCAGATGGTGTTCAGGTGGGTTCTAGGTTTGCTGCAAGTAAAGAATCGTCTGCACATCCGGATTTTCTGAAAAAAGTTGTTGAAGCAGGAGAAGGAGGAACAACATTAACCTTAAAGCAACTAGCCCCTGTTCGATTAATTCATAATAAATTTTCAGAAAGAGTAGCTGAAGCTCAGAAGAAAGGTGCTTCTGTTGAAGAGCTTAAGGAGATGTTAGGAAAGGGGCGTGCTAAAATGGGGATGTTTTTAGGTGATTTAGATGAGGGAGAGTTGGAAATTGGACAAGTGTCTTCTATGATTACAGAAGTTAAATCAGTTAAGGATATTATTGGTGAAATGATAGAAGAGTATAATTGTATTAAAAATAATATTTCAGAAAATAGTGCATATCAGTTTTAAAGGATGATAGAAATAAAAAAGTATAAGCTTGAGAATGGTTTAAGGTTGATTGTGCATCAGGATAAAACGACTCCTTTGGCAGCCATAAATGTATTATATGATGTTGGGGCTAAGGATGAGGATGAATCAAAGACTGGATTTGCTCATTTGTTTGAACATTTAATGTTTGGTGGAAGTAAAAACATTCCATCATACGATGAGCCTTTGCAAAAGGTTGGTGGGGATAATAATGCATGGACAAGTAATGATTTAACAAATTACTATATAACGTTACCTGCTGCTAATTTAGAAACGGGTTTGTGGTTAGAGTCAGATAGAATGTTAGAACTTGATTTTTCTCAGGAGTCACTTGATGTTCAGAGAAAAGTTGTAATTGAAGAATACAAGCAGCGATACTTGAATCAGCCCTATGGCGATGTTCCTCTTTTACTTAGACCATTGGCTTATAAAGTTCATCCATATAAATGGCCTACAATTGGTGCGGATATCAAGCATATTGAAGATGCAGATTTAGATGATGTAAAAAGTTTTTTCTATTCGCATTATGCTCCAAATAATGCTATTATTAGTGTAACGGGTAATGTGGATCCAGATGAAACTTTTGAATTAGTAAAAAAATGGTTTGGAGATATTCCTTCCCGTCAAATAAATAAACGACAATTACCTGTTGAGCCAGCTCAAAAAGATATGCGAGAATTAACAGTCGAAAGAGATGTTCCTTCGGATATGTTTCAGATGGTTTTTCATATGTGTGGTAGAGCTGATGAAGATTATTATGCAATGGATTTATTGTCAGATGTTCTGTCTAATGGTTCTAGTTCCAGGTTGTACCAAAGGTTAGTAAAACAAAAAAAGTGTTTTACAGATGTTCACGCTTATATTTCGGGAGATATTGAAAATGGCTTATTTACTTTTGCTGGAAATGTATCAGATAATGTATCTGTTTATGATGCAGAAAAAGCTATATGGGAAGAAATATCAGAAATAAAAGCAAATGCAGTGGAAACATATGAACTGCAGAAAGTTAAAAATAAAGTTGAATCCACATTGACATTTTCAGAGATTAACTTTCTTAATAAAGCAATGAATTTAGCTCAATTTGAATTGCTTGGCGATGCGGATGATATTAACAAAGAAGTGGATCGTTATCAGAAAGTAACAGCGCAGGAAATATTCGAGTGTGCCAATAAAATATTGGTTGAACGTAATTGTTCAAAATTATACTATCTATCAATTGATAAAAAGGGGAAAATATGTTAATGAGAAATGCTGCGCCATCTTTCGTGTTACCGATGGGATTGAATATTTTAGGTAGTGATAATTTAAAATTAAATAATGATATTCCAGTTCATATTATTAATGGAGGAACACAGGATGTTGTCAAAATAGATTTTATATTTCCTGCAGGTTCAGTTCAGGCTCAAAAGCCCTTAGTGGCTTCCTTTACAAATTATTTAATGCAGGAGGGAACTAAAAAGTATTCTTCATCTGAAATAGCTGAAAAAATTGATTACTATGGAGCTTTTTTAGGACAAGCTACCAATTATCACTCTTCTCAAATTACCTTGTATGCATTAACTAAATATCTTCCTGATTTATTGCCTATTGTTGAGGATATCATAAAATACCCGGTTTATAGTGAACATGAGTTTGATGTTTACTGGGCAAAAAAGAAACAGGATTTTTTTGTTGATTCAGAAAAAGTTAAAGTTTTAGCTGTAAGAAAATCGCAAGAAGTGCTTTTCGGAGAGAATCATCCCTATGGTAAGGTTGCTAAATTAAATCATTATGATGAAATCTGTAACGAGGATCTTAAGAAATTTCATAAAAAGCAATATGCATCTAACTTATGTAAGATTATTGTTGCAGGTAAACCAGAAGCAAATTTTGAACAATTATTAAATAAGCATTTTGGAGGTGAAGATTGGGGGAATGATACCGTTGTGAATGATCTAATTCCTGAATCTATAATAGAAAAAGGTAAGGAGCATATCTTAACAAAAGATAATGCTATGCAAAGTGCAATAAGAATAGTTAAGAGTACCGTAACGAAATCTCATCCAGACTATTTGCCATTAATGGTACTTAATACTTTATTTGGAGGATATTTTGGCTCAAGATTAATGACTAATCTGAGAGAAAAGAAAGGATTAACTTACGGTATTTCATCTTATATTTCATCATATATTAAAGCCGGTGTTATGGGGATTTCAACAGAAGTGTTAGCAGAAAAAAGAACAATGGCTGTTGAGGAAGTTTTCAATGAAATGAATAAGCTTTGCACTGAATTAGTTCCAGAAGAGGAATTAACCAGAGTTAAAAATTTCATGTTGGGGGATTTAATGAGGAATCTTGATGGTCCTTTTGCAGTTGCTGAGGCATATAGAGGGCTGATGGGCTTTGATTTAACAATTGATTTTTTTACCAGATTAGAAGAAACAATTGCTAACATTACAGCTAAAGATATTATGCGACTAGCGAATAAGTATTATATTAAGGATGATTTTCAGATTGTAATTGCAGGTAAATAGCTTTTTTTTAGTATAATTGCTAGTTAAATACATGTGTAAAATGTGGTTGAATTAACTAGAGTCTGTTTTTAATTAATGAGTGAAGTTTTGTCCGAAATACAGGAGAATGATATCGTCAGGAAAGAGTTTGAAGCTTTAATAACTTTAAGCCCACAGTGTCAAACTGAAAAAGGTCAGAAGTTAGTTACTAAAGCCTTTGATCTGGCGCGGGAAGCCCATAAAGGTGTACGCCGTAAATCTGGTGAGCCTTATATTTTGCACCCTTTGGCAGTAGCAAGAATAGTTACTGAAGAAATAGGGTTGGGTAGCACTGGCGCAGCTGCTGCTTTGCTTCATGATGTAATTGAAGATACAGATTATACATATGAAGACTTAGAGGCTATTTTTGGTACTAAAGTCGCTTCTATTGTAGATGGATTAACAAAGTTATCAGGCGTATTTGATAAAAATCAGTCAGCTCAGGCAGAAAATTTTCGTAAGTTACTACTTACAATGGTTGAGGATGTTAGGGTTATTATTATAAAACTGGCGGACCGCTTACATAATATGCGAACCCTTGGTTCTATGCCAGAGCATAAGAGACTTAAAATTGCTGGAGAAACACTTTTTATGTATGCTCCTATTGCTCATCGTTTAGGATTGTATTCATTAAAGACAGAGCTTGAGGATTTAAGCTTAAAGTATGAACATCCTAATGTTTTTCAAGATATAGTTAATCAGATAGAGCATAAGGAGCATAAGGATAAAAGTGTACTTGATAAGTTTATTTCACCTATTGATGAAGTATTAACAAAAGCAGGTGTTGAATATGATATAAAATCTCGTCCTAAATCTGTTTATTCTATTTGGAATAAGATGCAGAAAAAAAATATTCCAGTTGATGAAATATATGATATTCTCGCTATTCGTATTGTTTTTAAACAGAATGCATATACTCCGGAAAAAGCACAATGTTGGAATATTTATTCTTTGATAACAGATATATATAAACCAAAGCCAGATCGTTTACGAGATTGGGTGAGTACACCTAAGGCAAATGGTTATGAGGCTTTGCATGCTACAGTAATGGGGCCGGATGGTAAATGGGTTGAGATTCAAATAAGAAGTGAGCGAATGGATGAGATTGCAGAACGTGGGTTTGCAGCTCATTATAAATATAAAGGAGTACAGGAAAAAGAATCTGAATTAGAGAATTGGCTTAGCAGGATCAAGGATATGTTGGAAAATCCATCGTCTGATTCTCTTGAATTTCTAGATGATTTTAAGCTGAACCTTTTTGCTTCTGAAATTATGATTTTTACCCCGAAGGGTGAAGTGAAGATTATGCCTAAAGGTGCTACTGCACTTGATTTTGCTTATGAAATACATACAAAATTAGGTAATAAATGTATTGGTGCTAAAGTAAATTATAAGTTGGTTCCGGTTACGTATGAATTAAAGAGTGGAGATCAGGTAGAAATATTAACCTCAGAAAAACAAACTCCAAAATACGAATGGCTAAAAACAGTTTCAACAGCAAAAGCAAAAAAAGCCATTAAGGATGCTTTTAAGAAAGAACGAAAAGAAATAGTAGCCATAGGTGAACGAATGGTTGAAGAAGCTTTAAATAAGAAAAAGCTGACAACGAATAATCGTATTTTGAATAAGTTGCTTCGCTATCATAATATTGAAAGAAAAGAGGAGTTGTATCTTAAAATTGGTAGTGAAAAGATTTCATTGGACAATATAGATAAGATACTAAAAGAAAAGACTACAAATAAATTTATTAAATATTGGACACTTTCATTTGGAGGAGGTAAAAAGGGGAAAGCTTCTCCTGAAAAAATTGATAAAAAGAAGCCTTTTGTATTGTCTGATGATACGGATGCCAGTAATTATATAATAGCAAGCTGTTGCAATCCTATTCCGGGAGATGATGTTGTTGGTTATGTTGATGATGACGAAAAAGTAATTTTACATAGTCGTAAGTGTCCTGTGGCAATAAAATTAATGTCTAGTCAGGGGAATAAAATTGTTTCAGCAGATTGGACCACACATAAACTACTTTCATTTTTAGCCATAATCAATCTAACTGGTATTGATCAGATAGGAATAGTTAGTAAAATAACTAAGGTGATTTCTGACGATCAAAATGTAAATATGCGATCAATTCATATTGAAAGTCACGATGGCATCTTTGATGGAGTTATAAATTTATATATTCATAATGTAGAGGATTTGAATAATTTAATTTATAATATAATGAAAATCAAGGGTGTTTATACTGTTACCCGTCAGGAAAGAATCCAAAAATAGCATCTTGTTTTAATTTAGTCTAAACAATCGTTTCATTATTTAGGTAAAATATTTATCTTTAGCCAGCTATTTATAATTGGTTTATTTATGGATAAGGTGAAAACAAAGGAGGTGGTAAAACAAATTTTCACTGAGTTTCTGCAAAAGAATGGCCACCGAAAAACGCCTGAGAGGTTTGCAATACTAGAGGAAATATACACCCGAGATGGACATTTTGATATAGAGTCACTCTATATTTTTATGAAAAATAAAAATTACAGAGTGAGCAGAGCTACTTTGTATAATACAATAGATTTACTATTGGAATGTAAGTTGGTGATTAAGCACCAGTTTGGTAAAAATATTGCGCAGTTTGAAAAATCTTTTGAGTCAAAACAGCACGATCATCTTATTTGTACTCATTGTGGTAGTGTGATAGAGTTTTGTGATCCAGGTATTCAGTCCATTTTAAATAATGCGAAAGAGACTATGGATTTTAATGTGTCTCATCATTCGCTATATATATACGGGGTTTGCAAAAATTGTCAATAATATAATTCCAGAAATCTTATTTACAACGTAATTGAGTCGTATAATATTCTTTTTAAACCTAATATTTATAAGGGAATGAATGTTTGTGTGAAAAATATATTAAAAACCATGACATTATCCCATTTTTAATAGTTATTTTTGCTGGTCGAAAAAAAGCCAACAGTATCTTACCAGATATTAAAAAAGTTTAAAACAATATATAATGAAAGTTGATGTTCTTCTTGGTCTTCAATGGGGAGACGAGGGTAAAGGAAAAGTTGTGGACGTACTAACGCCTAAGTATGATGTTATAACAAGGTTTCAAGGAGGTCCTAATGCTGGCCATACTTTAGAGTTTAATAACATTAAACATGTATTACATAACATTCCTTCCGGCATTTTCCATACCACTAAAATGAATATTATTGGAAATGGAGTGGTGCTTGACCCTATTAGTTTTAAGCAGGAAATAGATGAACTTGAGGCAAAAGGTATGGATTTAACTAAAAACCTACTTATTTCTAAAAAAGCTCATTTAATATTGCCAACTCATAGAATTTTGGATGCCGCTTCAGAAGCATCTAAAGGTAAGACTAAGATTGGTTCTACTTTAAAAGGTATTGGTCCTACTTATATGGATAAGACTGGACGTAATGGACTTCGTGTAGGTGATGTTATCAGTAATTTTGATGAAAAATACAATGAACTGAAGAAAAAGCATCAGCAGCTTTTATCAATGTATGATTTTGAATACAATATTGAAGAGTTTGAGAAAGGATTGCAAGAAGGGATAGAATGTATTAAGAAATTTAAGCTGATTGATAGTGAGCATCAAATCAATGAATACGTAAAGAATGGTCAATCTGTTTTAGCAGAAGGTGCTCAGGGTACTTTGCTGGATATAGATTTTGGTTCTTACCCATTTGTTACGTCATCAAATACAATTTGTGCCGGTGCATGTACAGGTATGGGTGTAGCTCCTAATAAAATTGGAGAAGTATTTGGAATTTTTAAAGCATATTGTACTCGTGTGGGTAGTGGTCCGTTTCCTACAGAATTAGAGGATGAAACAGGAGAGGGCTTACGTAAAGCTGGTCATGAATTTGGTGCAACAACAGGTCGTCCTCGAAGATGTGGATGGTTGGACTTAGTAGCTCTAAAATATTCAGTTATGATTAATGGTGTAACGCAATTAATTATGACAAAAGGTGATGTTTTAAGTTCTTTTGAAACGATTAAGGTTGCAACTTCTTATATTGTTAATGGGGAAGAAACTTACGAATTTCCATATGAATTACCTGAGGATTTGAAAGTGGGTTATACTGAGCTTCCTGGATGGAATGCAGATCTTACAGGTATGAAATCAGAAGATGAATTTCCTAAAGAATTGAAAGATTATATTGATTATTTAGAAAAAGAATTAGAAGTACCTATTACTATTGTTTCTGTAGGTCCTGATAGAGAGCAAACTATTGTAAGGAATAAATAGTTTCTTTTTTAAAATATATGAAGCCTGATTAATTATTATTAGTCAGGCTTTTTTATTGGTTATAAGTATAGTGTATGATTCGTTTTGTAGTGTTAATACATTTGTATATTTTGCTTCTCATTAAATTACGTGTCAATGCAAAGTATAAAGGAGCCTACATTATTAATTAATACGGATATTTGTAAAAGAAATATCAGAAGGATGAATAATCGAGTAAAAGAATGGGGTGGTTTATTTCGACCTCACTTTAAAACTCATCAATCTTCTGTTATTGGTGAGTGGTTTAAAAGTGAGGCTGTTGATTGCATTACTGTTTCTTCATTTAAAATGGCTGAATACTTTGTTTCAGCAGGATGGAAAGATATTACTGTGGCATTAACAGCTACATCTTTAAATAAGGATGCCATAAATCGAATTGCCTCACAAATCAACTTAAATATTCTTGTTGAAGATAGTGTTACAATAAAAGTTTTAGAGCGGGAGTTGGATTATCCTGTGGGTGTATTTATAAAAGCAGACTCAGGGTATCATCGTACGGGTATTGATGTCAATAATTTACCCGCGGTTAAAGAACTTTTAAATGAATTAAAGGATAAGAAAAACTTAATTTTCATTGGATTTTTAACTCATGCAGGGAATACTTATAAATGTAAAACACCAACAGAAATAAATAAAATTTCAAAAGTAAGTTTAGATTCTTTTTTATCGCTTAAGGCATTTTTAAAAGATGATTTTCCACTTATGCAATTATCATGGGGTGATACTCCAAGTTGTTCTGTATGTAATGATTTTTATGGGGTAGATGAATTTAGACCAGGTAATTTTGTGTTTTATGATTATATGCAGTTCAAGATTGGAAGTTGTTTGCTTACTGATATAGCAGTGTGTTTGGCTGCACCGGTTTTAGCGCTTCATCCGGAAAGGAACGAGATTGTAGTGCATGCCGGAGCTGTACATTTATCTAAAGATTTTATAAAATTAGAAAATGGTGCAATTTCTTATGGTAAAGCTGTATTTATACGAAATGGGCAATGGGATGTTGAAACTGTCATAGGAGAAGTGAGTTCACTATCTCAAGAACATGCTATTATAACATTGGGTGGAAGTTGGTATAATAATATAAATCCGGGTGATATACTGGGTATATTGCCTGTTCATTCATGCTTAACAGCTAATTTAATGAAAGGATTTTTAACTGAATATGGTAACCTTATTTCTATGATGGAGTAGAAATACAGGTGATAAGAATTTAAAACTATATATTATGAAGCATATTATACTTTTTTTGAGTATTCTATTAATTTTTTCAGGTTGTGCAAGTAAGCGTTATTTAAAGAAAGGTTTAGAATTGGAGAATTCAGGTTTGTATTCTGATGCTGCTAACCAATATTATAATTCGTTGCTAAAAAATATTAATAATATAGATGCTAAAATAGGTTTACAAAGAACAGGACAATTAGTGTTGGATGATTATATTGAAAAGTTTAAAAATCAATATCAAAATGGTACTCCTAAAGATGCTGTTTATGCTTTTATAAAGGCAGAAAACTATAAAATTAAAATTAGTAAGGTAGGTTTAAATCTTATTTTTCCTGAAGAGCAAAGAAGTTATTATAAGGAAGTTGAAGATACCTATTTAAGTTCCTTATATGAAGATGCTATTAAAGCGTTGCAAATGGAAGAATTTGCAAGTTCAGAAAAAGTATTCACTGAAATATTATCACTTAATGGTAATTATAAGGATGCTAAATCTAAATGGATTATAGCTCGGTATGAACCGGTTTACAGAGAAGGAAAGCAGCAAATGGATTCTGAAATGTATAGGTCAGCATATTATACTTTTAAAAGTATTATTGATGCGATTAAGGTATATGAGAATTCGTTGGATTTGATGAATCAGTCTTTAGAGTATGCTAAAGTAACAATAGCTGTAAGTAATATAAAATATGCCTATACTTCATACAAAACACTAGCAGGAAATTTGAAAAATAAAATAGTAAACGGCATTAATGGGATGAATTCTCCTTTGTATGAAGTTACTACTGTTTCTTCTATTGAGAAAAATCCATTTACAAATTCATTAGTCACGTCTCAAAATCCTGTTGCTGTTGAGTATGATAGAAATAAGGATCTTGTACAAGATTATCAATCATCTAAGGCCAAGGCAATTATTACTGGTGAAATACAAAATTATAAAGTTTATAATGGAAAGTTGTCTCGTAAGGAAAAACGAGGATATTTACAACGAACTGTTGAATATGTTGATGAAGAAACTGGTGAGAAAAGAAAGAAGTATGTGTATGATAAGGTAAAGTATTATGAGTGTGAAATGACCAGGTATGTTTCTATCTCATTTAAATACCTAATGAAGCGAACAGATAAAGATGAAGTACCTATTTCTAATATTTTTACTCATCAGGAAACTGATAAAATTCATTATGTTATTTACGATGGTAATTATAAAAGACTAGTTCCTGGTTATTGGAAATATATCAATAAGGATAGCAGTGAAGATTACGTGAATGAAGAAACTTCTGCAGCAACCAAGTTACGCAACTTGGTTAAAAACAAAAGAACAGCTATATCTACAAGTGATTTACAAAGTACATTAATAGAAAAGTGTGTAAATACTATTGTATCAGAAATCGCTAATTACAAACCAGAAAATTAAGCATTTTTAAATGAAGTATTGTTTAATAGCTATTGCTTGTTTAATACTAATGTCTTGTTCATCAACTAAAAAACAAGCAGAATTATTAGAGCAAACCAAACCTATTTGGGTAAAAGAAAGACCTGTTGATAAGAATTACTATCATGGAATAGGTATTGTATCTAAAGTAGGGGCTCCAATGTTATATGAAGAAAAGGCCAAGGATCGAGCTCTTGCTGATATCTCTAGTCAAATTAATTCAACAGTGAAATCAGAAGCTGTTTTATATCAAGTTGAAGATAAGAACGGAGTCCGGGATTATCTTCAAAACAGAATTAAATCTGTTTCTGAAGGATATTTAGAAGGGTATGAGTATATAGATAAATGGGAAGACTTATCAAATACATATGTCTATTATAGATTATCAAAACAAAAATATAAAGAACTTAAGGCAGCTAGAAAGACTAATGCATTAAATGTAGGTAAAGAAAAATATTTGGCTGCTAAAGTATTGTTAGAAGCAGGAGATGTTATTCCTGCTATTGAGCATTTTGCATCATGTATTGATGTTTTGAGTGGTTATGTGAATGAATTAACAGTTGTTTCTATAGGCAATGAACAAGTAGATCTGGTATCAAGATCAAGTATTGAAATTGCTCAAATTATAGAGAATACTAGTTTGGCTAGGGATAATGATTTGAAGAAATGTTATGTTGTTTATAATACACAAAATAGGCCGGTTGTAAATATGCCTGTAAAGCTTCAATATAGTGGGGGATATTTGGTTAATGATAGAATGAAAAGTGATGATAATGGTGTGGTTTTTTTTCCAGAAATAAAGAATGAAACTGGAGAATCTGTGCAGCAGTTATCCATCAAAATTGATTTGGTTTACCTTGGTCGTCAAGTGACAAGGAATCTATATGTTAGAAAGATTATAGAAAATCAAAAAGCGGCAGAGTTAACTGTTGATGTTTGATGAGATATTAGATATATTTTATAGCTAACTATGTAATACTTATTAATGGGAATGTGTTGCAATAGAAAGTAATATTCTTATTTGTTATATGGAACTTGTGACTTTACTAACCATTAAATCAACAATTATTTTATTGAAGTCTTCTTTGACTAAAGGCTTTGGTAAAAATGCAGCAGCGCCATTTAATAAACAAGAATGAATTGTTTTATTAGATGTGTCTCCTGATATTATAACCACTGGAGTATCAAGAAAGTCCTCTTGTATTTTTTTTAGTACCTCAAAACCATTTTTATTAGGCATGTAAAGGTCAAGAAAAACTAAATCTGGTTTTTCTTTTATAAATAATTTCCATCCTTGTAATCCGTCTGTAGCTTCTAGAATCTTTAAATTGTATATTGACAATAATTTCTTCGTAATGATTCTTGAATCTAGTGCATCATCTACAACTAAAATTTTAATCATGTCTTTTGTGTTGGTTATATATGCTATTACGATATAGAAGGATAGTTGATGTATTTTATTGATGTATCTCTGTATTTTTTGGATAAAAGGAAAAATGATTTGGGTTAAAACCTGTATTACATGTAGTATGAAATGAGTTATAGATGTATTTGTTATGTTTTTTAGATAGTTTTTATCACACAATAATACTTATATAGTATTTGAATTGGTGATTTTAGCTAAATAATTATTAGAGATTTAGTTGTAATAAATAATGTTGTTGTGAGTTTAATTATTTTGTACTTAAAGAAAAAATATTACATATAAGTAATTGATTATGTATATGGTGTAGAGTATATGTAGAGTGATTTTAATCTATGAAGGTAGGGGTGTAACAAAAAAGGAGCACAAGGCTCCTTTCATTATAATTATTATTTAACAGGAACGTTTTTCAATGTTTCCACTAGAAACTTCCAGAATTTTTCAACTGTTTCAATATTTACTTTTTCATCAGGTGAATGAGGGAATCGGATTGTAGGACCAAAAGAAATCATATCCCATTCAGGATATACAGCACCTAAAATACCGCACTCTAATCCGGCATGAATTCCTTTTATTTCTGGTGTTTTTCCATATGCTTTATTGTAAACCTCCTTCATTACCTGAAGAATTTCTGATTCAGGATTTGGTTTCCATCCTGGATACTGGCCACTAAATTCTACTTTTGCTCCGGCTAAAAGGAACAAGCTTTCTAAGGTTGATTCAACATCTTCTTTTGCTGTATCTACAGAACTTCTAATTAGGCATAGAACCTTAGTTTTTCCGCCTTCAGATTTTACAATGGCAAGATTTAATGATGTTTCAACTAGTCCTGGCATGGAATCACTCATTCTGATAACTCCATTGGGACAAGCTTGGATTGCATTTACTAAATCGTCCTGTGCTATTTCATCCATTAATTTAGCCGGCATATTACATTTTTCTGCCATTAATAATAAATCAGGTTCCTTAACAGCAAGTTCGCTTTTATAAATAGATGAAAATTCCTCAATTGTTTCTGTAAATTCTACAACATTGTTGGCAGGAACTGTTACTACTGCAAATGCTTCTCGAGGTATAGCATTTCTTAAACTTCCTCCATCAATTGAGGCAAGTCGAACACCATAAGCAGCAATAATTTCTTTTAATAAGCGGAACATTAATTTGTTGGCATTACCCCTGCCTAAAATAATATCCATTCCTGAGTGACCTCCTTTTAATCCTGTTAAAGAAATTTTAAAAGCTACTGAATTTTCATTAGTAGGAGCTTCTGTATAGGTAAATTCCATATTGGCATTAGATCCGCCGGCACAACCAACATATAGTTCCCCTTCGTCTTCTGAGTCCATATTTATTAAAATGTCACCATTCATTATGCCAGCCTCTAATCCAAACGCACCAGTCATTCCAGTTTCTTCATCAATTGTAAATAAAGCTTCAATAGGGCCATGAGGAATATCTGTTGATTGAAGCACAGCCATAGCAGCAGCTACTCCAATTCCATTGTCTGCACCAAGAGTGGTTCCATTTGCCTTAACCCAGCTATCTTCGATATATGTTTCTATTGGATCTCTTTCGAAATCATGTTGCTTATCACTGTTTTTTTGAGGAACCATATCTACGTGTCCCTGTAAAACTACAGTTTTTCTGTTTTCCATACCAGTAGTAGCAGGCTTTTTGATAATAACATTTCCGGTTTTATCTACAAGTGTTTCTAAACCTAATTTTTTGCCGAACTCCTCAATAAATTTAGCCGCTTGTTGCTCTTTTTTACTAGGTCGTGGAATTTGTGTTAATGCATAAAAATTTTCCCATAAAGCTATGGGGTGAAGTTTTGATATTTCGTTGTTCATGTGATTAATTTTATAATAAAAGAACTTGTAATGAAAAATGTTCTTTAGATATGAAAAATGCATTGTAAAATTACATATACATTCGCTAAATCGTGATGATAAGTATCAGTTATGTGGATAATAAAAATGAGGTCCTCCAAACGAAAAACCTCATTTATATATTAAAATTATATTATCAATTATTTGCTTCCGATAGATATAAGTGCACCTGTTGTTGGACAAAAATGCATAGTAATATTATTTTGTTGTAATATTTCAGAAGGCATTGAAATAACTTGACCGTATTGTGCTAAATCAACAAGCTTGGAGTTAATTTCTTTATTCTTATCAATAACAGTAACAAAGGCAGAACCCGGAATACAATAGAAAAGCCCATCCTTAGAGTCTTCTTTATGCGTATCAATTTGATTATTTTCTAGTTTTTTGAAATTTTCAGCTTCGAGCTTAAAATAGATAGGAGTTCCGGTAATATCCATGGCATCAACAACACCTTTTTGTTTAGAAAACCTACAAATTACATGATTGTTATATGAACTTAGAGGATCAGGAGTTATTTCAAAAGTTTGTTTTTTTGTTGAAGTAATCGTTTTTCCAGCGAAAAGAGAAATAAAATCATTTTCCATGCTTTCAAGTTCATTTAAAACAGATTGATACGCCTTGCCATCAGGAGGTAGGTTCTCCAGATCACCAGAAAGTAGGTCAATACGGTTATTTCTGATTTTATATATCATATTTGCGGCTTCCTGAGCCATTGCAGCAGTGGATGTTTTGTATAATAAATCTTCATGTAAAGAAATATTATCAAAGTTTACATCTTTAAGTTCAATGATATCAGAAGTAGTATTTTTATAGCAAGAAGGATGATGTTTTAATTTAGCATCAAGATTGATGCCTTTTAAAATACCTTTTTGTGTAAGGTTAATCATAAACGCAGAAGTTAAACCAGATGAGAATATGCTGTAGCGCTGTTCTTCATTAGGAGTTCCTTTTGTAGATATCTTAATGTTTTTAATAATCCATTCTTCACTATCTTCAGTAATTACATCCGACAAGTTTAAGTAACGTTGCGAATACCTATAATAAGGGCCTGTTTTCTTGATTATTTTTTCGCTTTCAATTTCAATAATAACTGTTGTTTTAGGCAGCATATAGGTTATTGATTGTGTAGTTGGATTTATTACTTCAGAAGTTTTTTTTACTTCAATAACGGCAGGACCTTTTTTTTGTGAAAATAAATTTGAAGCAATAAAAAAGAGTATTAATAAATTACTTACTAGTTTTAATTTAAAGTGCATGTTGTTATTTCTTTTATTTTATGTTCTTATTTTCTTAATGATTTAAACGCAGAACCTATATTACTTATTATATCTGATGCAATTAAAGATTCTTCCGATTCTGTTAGCAATGCATTGTCTCCGGCCAAACCATGAATATAGACTCCAGTCAAGGCTGCATCCTTTTCTGTATAGCCTTGAGCAAGCAAAGCTAATATAATTCCTGTTAAAGCATCGCCACTACCAGCAGTAGCCATTCCCGGATTGCCAGAGCTGTTAAAATAACAATTACCATCCGGTAGTGCAATTACAGTATGGGCACCTTTTAAAACGGTAATCACATTGTATTGTTTACAAAAGTCTTTGAGTAATTCTAATCTGTGCATTTCATTTTTGCTTTTTCCAACCAGTCTTTCAAATTCTTTGGGATGTGGTGTTAAAATAGACAGCTTAGGTAGTTTTATCAATAAGAATTTATTCATACTTAGTATGTTAAGTCCATCAGCATCAATTACCATCTTTTGGTCAGATACTTTGTTTAGTAATTCTTCAAAGGCAGTTGCACTATTTTTTTTCGTATCCAGTCCAGGGCCTATCCCAATGGCATTGTAACAGTTGAGCGTTGGAAACTCTGTAAAAAACATCTCTGATCTATCAATGCTTGTCATGGCTTCAGGAACTGAGTTTTGCATAATTTGATATCCCCAATGTGGGATATGGGTTGTTAATAAGCCTACTCCGGATTTGAGACAAGCTCGGGAAGCTAATATGGCTGCTCCCATTTTACCATAACTTCCTGCAATTAATAATGCGTGACCAAAATTGCCTTTGTGGCTAAATTTGTGCCGACTTTTTACAATTGATTTTATTTTTGAATTATCAGTATAAAAATAATTAGTTTCATGTATATCAATACCTTCTTGTAATAAGCCAATATCTAAAATTTCCCATTTACCAACATATTTAGCATTTTCAGGTAATACAAATGATAATTTAGGTAGTTGAAATGAAAGTGTGTATTCAGCTTCTATTATTCCTGTATCTGCTCTGTGGCTACTATCGTAATTTGCAAATAAACCAGAAGGGATGTCAATTGAAATGATACTGTTTTCTGTATCATTTAATTTTTCAATAATATCTTTTACAAAACCTTTTGTAGGCCTGTTTAGTCCAGAGCCAAATATACAGTCTATAATAATATTATCAGTTTCTATTTCGCTAAAATTAATTTGTTCAATACTATTTATTTCATGTATTGTAATCGAAGAAATCGTTTTTAATTTTTCAAGATTAATTTGAGCGTCATTGGATAGTTGATCTGAAAATTTAATAAGAAAAACATGTAGATTAACAGGTAATTTTGATAGTAATCTAGCAACAGCTAATCCATCTCCACCATTATTTCCTATGCCACAGAAAATACTATAGGAGTAAGCCATTTTATTTTTGATAATCCATTCTGTTGCTGCATTGGCAGCTCTTTCCATTAAATCGATAGAGGGTATTGGCTCATTTTTTATAGTAAATTGGTCAACTTTCCTAATCTGTTGTGGGGATAATATTTTCATGGTCTGATATTGCTAACAATGGTTAAAACAAATTTATAAAACAAAGTTGTTTTCAATTACAGTTTGAATTATAAATTTAGTTGAATTGATTTATGATTTTATATTCTTTTTATCAGGTTTATAATAAATAATCTTTTTCAACATTCTCTTAATATACAAATATAAAGAACAATTAAAGTGAATGGAATAGTTTTAAACTATAATATATTTTTTTATCAGATAGTTAGTGTGAATATATTGGAGTGTTATTTTAAAGCTAAATGTCTGTGTGTTTAGGATGTATGGATTTTGGTTGGTTTATAATTTATGTATTGATATTACAAGAACTAATAAAATGCAAAGTTTTATAACTGTTATGACTCAGGTGTTATTTTAATAGCATGTTTAACAAATTAAAAGATGATTTTTTCAATCAAGGTCCAAAAATTTATAAGATGTTATGTTTTTTATTGATATTTAATATCTAATTATGATTTTTTTCAACTATTAGTAATATAAGTTTTAATAATTTTGTTGCCTTAGAAAATAATATCTAGAAAAATATGAATACAAATAAAAATGAAACTTTATTTGGACATCCTAAAGGGCTGTTCATTCTCTTTTTTACGGAAATGTGGGAGAGGTTTTCCTATTATGGGATGCGTGCAATCTTGGTATTATACCTTGTAGCAACTACTGCAGGTGATAATCCGGGTTTGGGATGGGATAATTCCGATGCTTTATCTTTATATGGATGGTATACTATGTTGGTATATTTAATGTCAATACCTGGAGGATGGATTGCTGATAAAGTGCTTGGCGCAAAAAAATCTGTGTTATGGGGTGGAATTTTATTAGTTCTTGGACATGCAATTTTGTCTTTTGAGAATATGCCTGCTTTTTATAGCGGTTTATCGTTAATAGTACTGGGTGTTGGTATGTTAAAACCCAATATTTCTACTATGGTAGGAGGGTTATATAAACAAGGCGATATAAGAAGAGATAAAGGGTTTACAATTTTTTATATCGGAATAAATATTGGTGCATTTTTGTCAAGTCTTATTGTTGGGTATGTTGGAGAAGTGTATGGATGGCATTATGGATTTGGATTAGCAGCTATTGGTATGACACTAGGATTGATTCAATATGTGTTGGGTCAAAAACATTTAATGTCTATCGGCAATCATATTTCTAAAAAGGACAATGCTCAGCAAGCAGCCCAATTAGATAAACCATTAACTAAAGTAGAAAAAGATAGGGTAGTTGTATTGTTAATATCCTTCTTATTGGTAATCATTTTCTGGGGAGCCTTTGAGCAGGCAGGAGGATTGATGAATATTTATACCATGAATAAAACAGACAGAATGCTTTTAGGATGGGAAATTCCAGCAACATGGTTCCAATCTTTAAATGCATTTTTTATCATCATATTAGGAACTACTATTGCTGGCTTCTGGGCTAAGAGAAAACTTCAAGGAAAAGCGTCTTCTTCATTGTTTAAAATGATTATGGGATTGATTATTATGGGCGCTGGATTCTTTTTTATGACTGCAGCTTCTGTTGAATATGATTCATCAGGAAGATCGGCTATGGTTTGGCTAGTTCTTGCCTATTTATTCCATACAACTGGTGAGCTTTGTCTTTCTCCGGTTGCATTATCTTACATTACTAAGCTTGCACCTGTAAAATACGCATCTATAATGATGGGGATTTATTTTGCAATGACAGGATTAGGTAACAAGTTAGCAGGGTTATTGGGAGAAGGAGCTCAAGATCTTGGAGAGTTTACAATCTTTACTGGTATCGCCATTTTTAGTATTGCAACAGGATTGATTGTATTAATCTTTAGAAAGAAATTGGATGTACTGACTCATGGAGTTGAAGATATGGAAACGGAAGTGGATGTTGTTGATAATAAAGGTCCCGAGATAGAATCTTTTGAAGAATCTTTATAGAAACAGGATATATATATATGACAACTTCGCAAGAAAACTTTTTTAAACATAAAGTATTAGGACAGCCAGCAGGTTTGTTTGTTCTATTCTTTACTGAGATGTGGGAGCGTTTTTCTTTTTACGGAATGCGTGTACTGCTTATTAATTTCTTAACAATGGCCATGGTAAGTTATAATCCAGGTTGGCATTGGTCTGCAGAAAATGCGGGTGCCTTGTTTGGAACTTACGCTATGTTGCTCTATTTAACTCCTATTGCGGGTGGAATTATAGCTGATCGCTTTACTGGATACAGATGGGCCGTGGTTATTGGTGCTGGTATAATGACTTTAGGTCATGTTTGTATGGCTTTTGAAACAGAATTCTGGCTATATGTTGGTTTAGGATTGTTGGTTATTGGAAC
This sequence comes from uncultured Saccharicrinis sp., assembly GCA_963665705.1. Classification (GTDB taxonomy): domain Bacteria; phylum Bacteroidota; class Bacteroidia; order Bacteroidales; family Marinilabiliaceae; genus Saccharicrinis. Next base: position 4,005,935 of record OY762448.1, on the reverse strand, counting down.
AGGATTTTTTAAACCCAACATTACATCTATTATTTCGGAAATGTATAAGGATTTTCCTGAAAAGAAAGATGGTGCATATACGATCTTTTACATGGGGGTTAATGCCGGTGCTTTTTTTGGAATGATGTTATGTGGTTATCTAGCTGAAAGAGTAGGCTGGTCATGGGGATTTGGTCTTGCTGGTATATTTATGTTGTTAGGGACCTTACAATTTTGGCTTGCAAAACCTTTGTTTGGAAAAATAGGTGATGTCCCGGATAGAGAAGCAATAAAGATAGAGGAAGAAAAAGCCCAGGAGACTGAAACAGAAGAAAACAAAAGAAATCCATTTACACTTTTTGATAAAATTTTGATTGTTATTTGTTCTATTATAGGTATTGGCTATGCTATTAATGATCCGTTATCTAAAATTGCTGGTTTTGATATGTTTAGTTTTGCCAGTATTCAAAGTCTAGAAGGGCAATATGTTGCAGTAGCTATTGGTTTAGTGCTTTTTTTAATACTGGTTATTGGTAGAATTAGTAGATATACAAAGATCGTAAGAGACAGGATGATTACTTTTATTATTTTCGGTTTTTTTACTGTTTTCTTTTGGATGAGCTTTGAACAAGGAGCAACTTCTTTAGTGATTTTTGCACGAGATGATATCAATAGGAATTTAAGTGGTATTTCTGCAATTATTTTTAATGTAGTGAACTCTTTGCTGACTTTGGTGCCACTTGGAGTTATTACTTATGTTTTAATACGATTGTTTAAAGAAACCCGCAAAAAAATATTTAAGACGAATATTGTATTGGCAGTTTGTTTTATTGGTATCTGGGGGATTGCATTGTGGATGTTACAAAAAGATTGGTCTTCAAATGCCTATAATGTTACTTATCAAGCTATACAAACTCAGGCTTTAAATGAGGATGGTGGCCAAACTGTGGATAAGGATGGTAAGCCTGTGTTTAATTATACTCCGGTAACCGAAGGTATGACAGTGGCGTCAGATGCTACAATTGTGAATAAAACAATTAAAATTGTCGAAAATGAAGATTTTACAGTAGGTCAGGAAGTGTTGTTAGTTACCAAAGACAATGAGAATAGTAATTATGGATATCTAACTCCAGAACGCCTTGAGCGTGCAAGAGCAATTGGAGATAGATTGGGAATTGATAATGGCATTGTTAAAGGACGTGTGGCCTCAATACAATCCAATGAAGTTGAAATTACTGTTTCCTGGTTTAGTATTTTAAACTCTTTCTTTATTATTGCTTTAGCTAATTTCTTTTCAAAATGGTGGGATAGTAAGTATAATCCTTCTGCCAGTGTTAAATATGGTTTAGGGCTTATAATTATGGCTATAGGATTTGGATTGCTGGCTTTTGGATCGTATGGTGTTGAAGAAGGTGTTAAAGTGAGTATGGTGTGGTTGATTTTAGCCTACTTGTTTCATACAATGGGCGAATTATGCCTTTCTCCTGTAGGGTTGTCGTATGTAAGTAAACTTGTACCTGCCAGAATGATTGCATTTATGTTTGGAATGTGGTATTTGGTTATCGCAATAGGAAATAAATTAGCTGCTATTGTAGGCGGACAGATTGATAATATAACCAAAGAATATTCATTATCAACGTTCTTTTTAGTTGTAACTATTGTTCCTGCAATAGCAGGAGTCATTGTAATAGCTTTAAATCCATTGATGAAAAAAATGATGCATGGAGTAAAGTAATGATTTTTCTTACTTCATTATTAATAAATCAGAGTAAACAGATTTGTTAAAATATTTCAACCCGATATGCAAGTGTGTATATCGGGTTTTTTGTGTCTAAAACAATAACAATTTGGGAAAATATTGTTGATTTTAGTGAAGTATGTTTTATGGATCTTTGTTTAGTGTTAAAGAAAAGGTAGTTTATCAAAATTATCAATTTTAGTAAGTTGTAATTCATTATTATAAAACAGAATACTACTTTTGTCCATACTTTTAGCAATAATTATGTTATATCAATGCGAATAATATTTGGAATTATATTTTTAGTTTGTTTTTTTGATCCTGCAGAAGCCCAGATTAGTGATTTAGTAAAGTCAAGAATTGATGCTGACTATCAGGATGTTTCCGATATAGAGCATTTTGGAGCGAAGTTGAATCACGACTTTTTTTCAAAATACGATAAAGTATCAGCAATCTATTATTGGATTTGTAAAAATGTAGTATATGATACTAAAAGCTATTTTAGTAAAAAAAGTGGATATACATATGATTTTAGATATAAAACAAGAGATGAAAAAGTTGAAAAGATTAAAGAGATAGATAATAAGATGGCTCTAGAGGCTTTTAAATCTAAAAAGGCTGTAGGAGATGTGTATGCACATTTGTTTAAGAAAATGTGTGATAATGCAGGTGTTCAATGTGAAGTTATTTCCGGATTCCTAAAGTCTAAATTTACTGATATAGGCAAAAAACCAAGCAGATCAAATCATTTATGGAATGCAGTTGAAATAGATAAAAAGTACTACTTGATTGATACGTCTCAGGGAGCTGGGTTTTTAAATGAGCAAGAGCAAATATTTGAGCCCAATTATTCAGAATTGTTTTTTATGATTAATGCAGACGCCTTTTCTTTAACACATTTCCCGAAAAAAAAAGAATGGTTATTTTCTGATATGACTCCAGAACAGTTTGAGTCATTACCACTATTACATTACCGATATTTTTTTCTTCCTCTGAAGTTAAAGCAACCTTTAAATGGAATTATTACATCATTGAAAAGAGATCAGTTAGTAGTTGAGTTCACACAACAAGGTAAAGGTATAAAGTTGCAGGATATGTTAGGTTTTTCATATGGATTTAAAAAAGACGAGCAATTGGCTAAAATTATGCCTCAGAAGAAAGGAAATATGCTGACTTTTAAAATACCACTAAAGGATATAAAGTACGATTATATCACTATCTTTTTTAAAGGGCAACCTATGATTAGTTATAGAATTAAGCTTACTAAAAGCTATTAATATAGAAATTCAGGTTGTTATTTCAATTTTAACTCTACTAAGTGAATTACTAGTTCCAGTTAAAACATATCTTTTAAAATAGCTTTTTGTTTAGCATGATAAATTCTAAATTGAAATCGTGATATTAGTTTAACACAAAGTGGTATGTGATTGTACCTTTTTGAAATGCAGATGCATTTGGATCAGAGTTAAATTTAGCTTTTTTTGCAGCTTCTATTGCCGCTTTTTTTAGTGTTGAGTTTTGAGTAGTAGAACCTTTAAGTTGATATTCCGCACTAACTACTTTTCCATATTTATCAACAGTAACTTGTACAACAACAACACCTTCTTCTTGAATGCTATAACTAGGTTGCGGTAATGAACCAATTAATGATCTTCCTGTTAAATCAAAACCAGAACCAGAATTACCTAATCCACTACCTGTTCTGTTTTTGCTATTTGGATCTCCAGTTACATAACCTTGATTTCCAGAGCCGCCAGCATCACCTTCTGAGGTACTGTTGCTGTTTGACTTACCAAAGGCACTTCCCACTTTATTTCTGGCTTCATCAGCAATTCGTTGTTGCTCTTCTCTCTTCTGTCTTTCTTCTTCCTCTTTGCGTAATCTTTCCTGTTCTGCTTTACGTTTAGCATCAGCTATTTCTTTTGCTTTTTTTTCAGCCTCTTCTCTTTCTTTACGCTCTTTCTCTGCTTGTATTTTTCTTTCTTGTTCTTCCTGTTGTTTTTTTAACCGGTCCTCCTCTTCCTTCTTTTTTTGTTCTGCACTTTTAATTTCCGGTGCTTCATCATAGTCTTGAGTTTTAACAGTTTCTTCTGTTTTGGGTGTCGATTTTTCTTTTGGAGTAGGAGGTGGTGTTGAACTTTCAGGTTGAGAAGGTGTTGGTTGAGTTGACGATTTTGGAGGTTCTATATTACCTAGTCCTGTTTGTACATTACCTAAATTTACTAATATACCCTCTTCTTGTTGAGGAATAGTTTTTAAACCAAAGAAGATGAGTAATACAAGTACGATACTGTGAAATATTACTGAACCAATAATTCCGTGTCTGTTATATTTTTTTTGCATCACTTATAATCTTTGAATTAAATAAACTAATTATTTTACTTAGGTTGAGTTGCTAATATTAGTTTATACTTGTTCTTAATGGCAATATCTCTTATTTTTCCAACAACAGAAAATGGTACAGATTCATCAACATGTAAAGCAATGTATGTTTCAGGTTCAGCACTCATGATTTCCTTTAGCTTGCGCTCCAATCTCCAAAATGAAACTTCATCACCTTCAATAAAATATTTTAGGTCTTTTGTAACGGAGATAGTAGTGTTGGGTTTGGCAGAAACCTGATGATCACTTTTGGGTAAGGTTAAATCACTGCTGGCAATTGGGGTGACTAAAGTCGATGTAATCATAAAAAATATGAGTAGCAGAAATACAATGTCTGTCATACTTGACATGCTAAATCCAGATTCTACTTTACTTCGTCTTCTTAACCCCATTTTTTTAAAGTTTATAAAGCACTTATGCTTTTTATCTTATATCTAAAACAACTTTTATTGAGTTTTCTTCTGCAATATCCAATAGCTTTGCTACATCACCTGTAGGTGCATTTTTATCGGTTCTTAATTTTATAAAAGTTTTATCTGTACTCTTAAATTGTTTAAGAATTGTAGCTTTTAGATTCGATTCAGAAACTCTTTTGTTTCCAATGTAAAAATTACCACCAGCTGTAACACGTGCATTAATGAATTTTTCAATAACTACTTTTTTGCTAGCTTGTTTAGGAATTAGCAATTTAATGGCATTTGGATGTACCATGGTTGAAGTTATCATAAAGAAAATAAGCAACAAGAATACAATGTCAGTCATACTTGACATACTAAAACTTGCATTTATTTTCGTTCTTCTTTTTAAAGCCATGTTATTTTAGATTATAAAAATTAGATAAGAGATAAGAGATTTCAATATCATGTTTCTCTTATCTATTGTCTTGAATCTTATCTCTCTTTAAGCAGCAGGTTCATTTAATAAATCCATAAATTCCATTGTTCTGGCTTCCAGTTTAAAAACTACTTTTTCAACTCTTGCCACTAAAAAATTATATGCAAAATATGCTATAATACCAATTGCTAGCCCAGTTACAGTAGTTACCATAGCTGTATAAATACCAGATGATAATAAACCTACATCAATATTATTCCCTGCATTAGCCATGTCAAAGAAAGCTCTGATCATTCCAATAACCGTACCTAAAAATCCAATCATAGGTGCGCCTCCTGAAACAGTAGCTAAAGTTGGTAAACCTTTTTCAAGTCGACTTATTTCAAGGTTTCCAACATTTTCAATGGCTGTATTTACATCAGATAGAGGTCTTCCAATTCGGCTTATTCCTTTTTCAATCATTCTGCTTACAGGATTATCTACCTGTTGGCATAATGAATAAGCGGAATCAATTTTTCCATCATGAATATATTCCTTTATCTTATTCATAAAACTTAAATCTTCAGAAGCTGCTTTGTTAATAGCAAAATATCTTTCAATAAAAATATATACAGCAACAAATGATAAGAGGATCATTGGAACCATAATCCATCCACCATTAATGGCCATTTCAATATAATCCATTTGGTTTTCTGCAGCTTCAGCTGTTGCTTCAACAGTTTCTGTAGTCGATTGTATAAATAATAGTAGACTCATGAAATTCAGTGTTAATTATATTTTGCGTAAAAATATATAATTTGTTTTAAAATGATAACGGAATAACTCTGATAAAATTATTCAGAGGTGGAATTGTTGTTGTTTGTGGATGAATCGGGCTGACTTTTAATATCTGTTTCAAGTTCAATTTCCTTTTCTTTTTTTGCTTTACCGGTTATCCAGTTCCAGTATTTTTGTATTAGCTCACCAAAAGTATTAAACTCTTCCTGATATGATAATCCAACACCTTGTGTTGTTGGAGAGCTATCGTAACTAAAATCATCATTACTATGTGTGTATGCTTTTGCTCTAAGCGATCCTGATTTATTTAATTTTACATCCATGTCGAAATCACCAACAATATTACTTGTGTTTTGTTGTACTGCACTATATCCTCCATATTCAACATTTCCATTTAAGGATACTCGGTTATTGAATAGTTGTGTGGAAAGCGCAACTTCAATTTGCTCACTTGAAATTTCATCTTCAGGCCTGTAATTTATACCAATATCCAAATCGTTACTGATTTGAGATAACCAATTACTTAGATAACTGGAAAGCATTTCTGATGTTGTGGTTAATGCTGCGGTATTAACCTGACTGTTATTTCCAGATCCTGCATTATAGCTAGGAGTGAAAAATTTATTTAAAATAAGTAATGAAAGTACTTGTCTGTTGAGCTCCTCCTCAGTATTGATGGCATCTTCAATTATATTTTGCGTAGATTCTTCCATAGTAGGAGCTGAAATATCAAATTTGACTGATGGTTGAGATAATCTATCACCAAGGATCAAATCACAATTAATAGGAATTCGTTTATAAATTTCATTATTTTCATTAATATCTTCACTGGAAGGTGCAACCAATGGTTGTATGGAAGTTTTAATTTTATAAGTTGCTGTAATTTCAATTAAGGCATTATATGGGTCTCCTTCCCATAATACCGTTCCTCCTTTATTAATGTCGAATCTTTTATTGACAACATTTTCCAGAGAGAATAAATAGTCTCCATCTTCAGCTATATAATCTCCATAAAAGTTTATGGCTCCTTCTTTTGAAATTTGAATTTGTAAAAAGCCATTTCCGGTACTTCTTAAAATATCACCAACCGAAGGATCAAAAATAACCTGAACTTCTGCATCTGGTGTGATTTCTACTCCCATATTCAATGCGAAGTTTGACATATCAACTTTATATTCATTATCAAGATTGTCACTACTTTGATATAATAAAGAGTCGTTATGATTAATAAACTGAATAAAATTGTTGTCTAAAGATTCTTCTCTATCAGCAATTGGGATATACAACTTTGTATTTTGTTCTGATTTACCTTGTATATCAATATTTAAATCATAAGTTTTTCCTGTTACAGCTAAATCTCCTGAGGCAAAAACAGTTCCGTAGTAATATGGATTATCATGAACTTTGGTGTTTAGTACAAGCATGTCATTTGCCCTGGCGTACAAATTGTATGACATATTATGAAAGTTGTCATGAAAAATAACACCGTTAAAAGAACCTTTTTTACCAAAAGCATCTGTAACAGTCATGTTTTTAAATATCAGAGAGTCCGAAGTTAAACGAATACTATCCTCAATAAAGAAGGTGCTTTTTAATAAGTCAATATTAAACTTTGTTTTATTTACTTTTAAATCGCCATCCAATTCAATACGTTTGCTTCCTTTTTTTAGTTTGAAACTACCAGAAGCTGTTCCTTTAAGATTTTGAGCAATCTTGCTCAGATAAAGATTTAAAAAGCCAATAGGTAAACTATCCACAACAAATGCAAAATTGTAGTCTTTGCTTTGAGGACTATAATACCCACCGCCAATAATAGGGGTAATAATACCTCTCTTTGCATTAGTATCTAGTATTACTGCTTTTTTATCTTTATCCCATGATGAGTTAATGGTAAAATCGCCAATTTCTTCATCATTAACATTAAAGTCGTTGATTAATAAATTACTAGATATAATAGGCGAGTTTATATTATCTCTGATTTCTATTTCTCCATTTAATAACCCTTTGAAAGATAGTTTGTTAAGATTTAGGAAGCGGGTGGTTTCTTCAAGGTTGATATTTCTAAAATAAGCAGAAAGAGTATTGTTTCCTGTTTGATACATGGATCCGTTTACACTTATTTCCTGATTTAAGTGATGTGTTCTGAAGGTGTTTATTTTGAATCCATGGGGATTAATGTAGAAAGAAGATTCTTGTATTTGCCAAGTTGTATCATTAATTATTAATGACGATGGTAATAAGTTTGTACTTGAAAAAATTTCGCCTTTTGATGATTTATTAAAAGTGCTACTTGTAAAAATAGCTCCACTATTTGTTTTTTCATCCCAATTATTCCAGAATATATTGGCACTTAAAGTGTCGTTTAATGCTTGCTGTGTTAATGTAAAATTGTATAATGGTAATAAATTGTCAAAGTATACCGTTTCGCACCTGATGTTACTTGTTACTTTAGAGTTGTCACTTTTAAAATAAAAGTTTACATCATCTCCATGTATGCTGTGATATTTAAGTTTATTGAAAATTCCATCTATCTCTAAGTGTTTATCCTGACTTTTAAACTGACCTTTAATTTCACTATTGTCAGCAATGTAAATCTTAGGGTTAAATGTATTTAAAAGATCCTGAAGTTGTTTGGTCTTAATTATAAATTCAATATCACAAGGAATTTCATCTATGTATTTTTGATCAAACAATGACGGGATGTAATTACTTAAGAGTTGATTAACTTGTATAGGTAAAGATTTTAATTGGTAATTACCTTTTAATTCAGCTTCTAAAATGTTAGAATTTATAGTTAAGTATTTTATATTTTGCTGGTTGTAGAATGATTTAATGATAAAGCTATCTAATTGAAATGAGCTATTTTCTGTATCAATAGTTCCGTTGAGTAAATTAATATTCCCTGTAATGTCATTTAAGTTATTACCATGTAAAAATGATTGAATATCAGCATTTATTGCACTGTTTTTTAAGGAGGGAGCAATGTTGAGTTTGTCTAATTTAACATTGTGAACAGTGGCATTAAAATCAAACTCAGGAATTTCATCGTTAAAATCCATTTTTCCATTAAACTCAACCTGTGCATTAGGATCATTAAGTGAAAATTTTCCATTAAAACGTTTGTTGGATAATAACCCATTCAATACTATTTTTTCATACTTATAATTATTGTAATCTATTGAATCAATAGTTCCATTAATATATGCATTAAAGTGTTTATCAACAGTACGGTATCCTTGAATGGAAATACCCATTGTGACATTGTTTAGGTTTTGTTCGGATTTAAAAATTTTACCAATATTAAGAGAGGTGGTGTTTAAAAATCCTGAATATACGAGTTTGTTATCCTCTGTAACTTTAATACCAATATCTGTTTTTAGTTTACCAATATCTGTTGAGAATTCACCATAAGCAACTAAATTGTCGATGAAACCTGAAAATTTACCAGTATAATTAATTTCTCCAAACTGTTCAAATGAAGACGGAAGAGAAAGTTTTCCTGATTTTTTTATTAGAGGTACTAATTTTGCTATATCAGTGATGTTGGTTGATAGGTTGTTAACATTTAGAAATAAGAATGTTTCATTTAGGTTAGGTAGGCCTTTGATATCAAAGGATGTTTGTATTCTAGTATCAGTGCCAGCATTAATAAAAATATTTCTTCCCTTAATGTTATCAATTGTACCTTTTAGAATCCCTTTCATATTAATGGGGTACATTATTTTGGGGAGTGTTGGAAAAAAAAGTACTAAGTCATTATAGGATGAAGAGATCGAATTGATTTTAATGCTAAAAGGGATTTTAGTAAAATCTTTCGTAGCTAAAGAAGTTGAATCTGTTTGAATATTTATGTATTCAAGACTTAAATAAGAGTGCTTCAATTTTGCCCTAAGTGCTTTAATGCCAAAACTATTTTTTCCAAATGCTATGATTCCTTTTGTGTTGGTTAAGGATAAACCTGATTGCTCTTTAAAAGATACATTATTAATTTTAGCAGAAACAGAATCTTTAAGGAATTTAATATTATTAATAGAAAGATTTAACTGGGTTATGTTAAGATTATCAACATTGAAACCTTTTCTGTTTCTACTAGCCGATTCGTAATTTTGATAATTTAAATTGCAGTTTCTTACTTTTATTTCTTTGGTGTGGTATTTCCATTTCGAATTACTTGATTCCTTATTTTTAAGAGAATCAATAATAAATTGAAAATTATGCCTGTTGTTTTTTTTCGAAATTTTTGAAATGGCATTAATAGCGGTTAGTCGGCTAAAATATACCTGATGCTTTGAAAAAATAAGAGAATCAATTGATGCCTCTAGTTTATCAACAAAAATAAGAGTGTCTTTATTAGTATCTCTAATTAAAAAATCATTGATGATAAGTTTTTTTATGGGTTTAAAACTAATTCTTTCCAGAGTTACTTCTACACCAAAATCTTCTGATAACTGAGATGTTATCATTTTGCCTATTGAATTTTGTACTCCGGGTATTAATACTATAAAATATATTAATATGGGTAAAATAATGAGGCTCAGAAGTGAATAGAATAATATTTTATAAGATTTTTTAATAGTTTTGCGCTTTATTATGCAAAAGTAATTAAAAAAGGATAAGAGTATAGGGGCGTTTGATTAAAATTAACAGGCTTTATTAATCTAATGCTAATATTAGGATGGATTATTAGTAATAATAGATCTGTTAAGATGGATTAATGTAGTTTGTTTTTTGTTTAAAAAGCATTGGATTAGTTGTTTGTAGGTTACTTTTTAATGTTATTTGTATGGTGTAAGAATGCTTTGTGCTGTAATCTTTTACTTTATGTTTTTATCTTTGTTGTAAATTTTATTTAAATAAAAATGAGTACTTATATTCTGGGAATAGAATCATCTTGTGATGATACTTCAGCAGCTGTTTTTAAAGATGAGGAAATCCTGTCGAATAGGGTTGCAAATCAGGATGTTCATAAATCTTATGGAGGTGTGGTTCCAGAATTAGCTTCCCGAGCTCATCAGCAAAATATAATTCCGGTTGTAGATCAGGCTTTAAAAGATGCAGGAATTAAATCATCAGATATAGATGCGGTTGCTTTTACTCGTGGACCAGGCTTAATGGGATCATTATTGGTAGGAACCTCATTTGCAAAAGGATTTGCATTAGCAAACCAAATTCCTTTAGTTGAAGTTAATCACCTTCATGCTCACGTTTTAGCTCATTTTATTAAAGAACCTAACGGCGAGAATAATCATCCGGAATTTCCTTTTTTATGCCTGTTGGTTTCTGGAGGAAATAGTCAAATAGTATTGGTGAAAAGCCCGTCTGAAATGGAAGTTGTAGGGCAAACTATTGATGATGCAGCAGGAGAGGCTTTTGATAAGTGTGCAAAGGTTATAGGATTGCCATATCCAGGAGGACCGTTGATAGATAAATTGGCTAAAGAAGGTAATGAAGATGCCTTTCGGTTTGCCAAACCCAGAATTAAAGGATATGATTATAGTTTTAGTGGATTAAAGACTTCATTCCTTTATTTTTTAAGAGATCAATTAAAGTTTAATGCTGAATTTATAGAAGAAAATAAGGAAGATCTTTGTGCTTCATTGCAGAAAACTATTGTTGATATATTGTTGGCTAAATTGGAAGTGGCGGCTAAGGATTTAAAAATAAATCAAATTGCATTGGCTGGAGGTGTTTCTGCAAACTCCGGTTTAAGAGATGGTTTGTTAAATTTAGCTAAAAAGAGGAAATGGAAAACCTTTATTCCAAAATTTGCGTACACAACAGATAATGCTGCAATGATTGCAATTACAGGATATTATAAATATAAGGCAGGCGAATTCGCCAAACATGAAGATGCTCCTTTTAGTAGAGTTGTATTTTAGTAGAATAAAAAGGCGTGTTTGTTAAAAAGTTCAATGCTTTTATCAAAAGTGATGAAGTATTTTTGGTAATATAAGGGGTATGAATTGGTTTTTTTATATTTTTGTCTCGAACTGAAAATTAAGTAGATGGATTTTACAAAAGTTTACTATAAAAGTGAACAGTTTGTTGAAAAGGGAATAGGAAATGAAAAGGTATTGGTTCCTCTAACTGATAATGTAGCTGATATGAACCATGTTCTAACTTTAAATGAAGTGGGAACCTTTTTATATGACCAGATAGATGGGGTGAAATCTGTTGATAATATTTTAAGTTTATTATTATCAGAATATGAAGTTACACAAGATGTAGCGAAAAAAGACATAGAACAATTTATTAATAATACCGTTAATAGAGGTATAATAATAGAAAAACAATAATTTGAATATTGTTTTACATGTACATGAAGAAAGTTAAAGGACAAAAAAAAATATATTCAAAACCGGAACTTGAGGTTGTAACGGTGGATCATGAGATATCATTGGTGATGGCATCTGTGCCAGATAGTGATATAGATCCATTTTCAGCAGCGCCTGAGACAACCATAGAGAGTGCATCTCCAGTGCAAACTTATACTTCATCATCTGAAAATGATCCTTTCGGAAGTAGTTCTCCAGATTATGGCAATTAATAACAATCATGCAAAATGACCATGAAACGTTGATTTTAAAAATTGCCGACCTTTATCTAGATTTTATTGTTACGAGTAATCAGATAGAATTAGATGTTAATTCTACAGTATTGCATTATTCTTGCTTAAATAAAATAAAAGAAGACTACACTATTTATTTTAGTTTAAGTAATAGTACTCAGGAGGATTATTGTAATTGGTCTTTTGTCGGGAAGCCAGAAAAGAATGCCTTCTTGAATTATTCCTGGTATGTAAAAAATAGCAACGACCATATTTCTATAAGAGTCAATTATGATGATTATAATCATATCGATCATGTTGTTGCAATAATTTTTCCTCAAAAAAATAAAGTTGAAATAAGGATTATATTAACAGAAGAATGTAATAATGTTATAAAAATAGATCCTTTACTTCACCCTTTAGGATCGTTGTTATTATTATATTTAGTTCATTTTAAGCAAGGGTTGTTAATGCATGCATCTGCTGTAATAGATAATAAAAATGCATATTTATTTACTGGTGTTTCAGGGATTGGAAAATCCACAATGGCAAGGTTATGGCAAGGATGTGGTAGTGACGTTATTAATGATGATCGGGTAATTTTACGACTGATTGAAAATCAGGTTGTGATTTATAATAATCCAATGCCATATTATAGGCAGCAACCTAAAGAATCTAATCTTAAGAGTATTTTTTTATTAAGTCAATCACAAGATAATTATATTAAACCATTGGAGGGGGTAATGGCTTTTTCAAAAGTTTTAGGGAATTTTATTCAGCAGTTTTACGATAAAGAAATGGTGAAAAAACATCTTGAATATATAGAGGAAGTTGTGTGTAGGGTAAATGTATATGAAGTGGGATTTAAACCAGATCATGATATCGTAACTTTGATTAGAGAATTGAATAGTTAGTTAAAATCGGATATTGTTTTATATGGCAAAACTCGATAAAAAAAGAAATACCATTAATATTGTATTTGCAGATTTTCTAAATAAAGGTAAAGAAGTTGATGTGCCTGTATTTGGATTAAGCATGTTTCCTTTTTTTCTTCCGGCAGATATAGTTAGAGTGAGGAGGGTAAATATAAATGATTTATCAAAAGGAGATGTTGTAGTTTTTAGAGCTGCAGAAAAGTTAGTTGCTCATCGTTTGCTTAAAATTGATTTTAAGAATTATTATTTAGTATGTAAGGGCGACGGTTTGATTAAGAATGATAGAAATGTGCTGTTTGATGATTTTTTAGGTGTTGTTATTGTTCATTACAGAAATAATCGGAAAATCAGATCGTTTAAATTTGTTCGTAAACTTGTAGTAATATTGTCACCATTTACGGGCGTGGTTTTTTATCCTCTTGGTATAATTTGGAATAAGCTATCGAATAGATAAAACAAAATATTTTAGTACTTTCAAAAATTATTGTTTTACATGAAAAAAGATGGTAATAATATAATTCGTGCTTTAAAATTAATATGGAGCAGTTCTCACCGCTGGAGTGTTGTTAATTTCTTTTTTATTTTACTAAAAGGAATAATGCCTTTGATGTTGATTTTTATTGTTCAACAATTGGTTGATGAAGTGTCGTCGTTGTACTCACTTTCCGGAGAACATTCTTATCAGAGTTTAATAAAAATACTTGTGTTTGCGGGGGTGGTTTTTATGTTGAATGCTTTTTTAAATTCTTTTTCCGGAATAGTTAGCGAGAAACATACTTTTTTTATAACGGATAAAATTCAAAATTTGATCCACAGTCGAACTTCAGTGATGGATTATGTAAATTTTGATAATTATAATTTTCATGATATTTATTTTCGTGCCGTAAACGAAGCATCTTTTCGTCCTGCTCATACTTATTATTCATTTATAGGGTTGGTTCAGAATGGAATATCATTAATTTTAATCGCAGGGTTATTAGCTGTTTTACATTGGTTAGTGATCGTTTCATTATTAATAGTTTCTCTTTTAATTATAATAATAAGGCTTAATTTTTCTCGAAAAATATACCAATTTAAAAGAGAGCATACTGAGGAGGATAGGATTGTTGGATATTATAATCGCTTGCTTACAGGAAAAGAATTTGCTAAAGAGTTAAGAGTATTTGATTTAGCTTCGTTGTTTAAAGAACGTTATGAAAAAAGTAAAAACGATCTTAGATTAAAGCGTTATAAATTATTAACCTTAAAGTCTGTTTATGAGTTGTTGGTTCAATGCGTTATTACCGGCTTATTGATTTTTATTTTTGCTTTTATTTCAAGAGAAGCAATAAATGGACGTTTTACACAAGGAGAAATGGTTATGTGCTTTTTAGCCCTATACAGAGGTTTTAACTTTTTACAGGTTTTTTTAGGCAAGATATCAGGGCTGTATGAGGATGGGTTGTTTTTGAAAAACTTTTTTGAATTTCTGGATTTTGATATTGTTAAAGAGGAGAATCGTAGGATGAATAGTTTTCCTCAGTATATAAGGGATGGAATTAAAGTGAAAGATCTATCATTTAAGTATCCCAATAGTTCACGGAGTGTTTTTAAAAATATCAATTTTGAAATAAAAGAAGGTGAAACTGTTTCCATAGTTGGTGCTAATGGAGCGGGTAAGTCAACACTTGTAAAGTTGTTGTGTGGTTTGTATAAGCCGGATTCAGGGAGTGTTTTAGTTGATGGAGTGGAATTGTCTACTATTCGAAATGAATCATTGGCTAGAAGTGTAAGTGTTGTTTTTCAGGATTTTATGTTGTATAATGTTTCTGCAAGAGAGAATATTTGGTTTGGAGATGTAAATAAAGATAAGGATACTAGCGAAATCCAAATTAGTGCTGAGAAGTCAGGGATTCATACATTGCTACAAAATTTACCCAATGGTTACGAAACTAATTTGGGTACACTCTTTAAAAATAGTGAAATGTTGAGTGTTGGGGAGTGGCAAAGAATGGCTTTGTCGAGATCTTTTTTTAATGATGCCCAATTGGTAATATTAGATGAACCTACCAGTTCTATGGATGCTCAAACTGAATCATTGTTGATTGAAAATTTTAAATTAATAACTAAAAATAGTACTTCAATAATAATTAGCCATAGATTATCTACAATTAAACTTGCTGATAGAATTGTTGTTCTTGGTGATGGTGGTATAATAGAGGAAGGAAGCTATGATTTCTTGTTAAATAGAAAAGGTGCTTTGTATGAAATTGTGCAATCGCTTAATTATGGAAATGCTTAATCGGTATTTATTTTTTGTAACTATATTCCAAAACAAAATCATAAGCATTGGTTATAAATCATTGCATATTGCGGATTTAACTTTTACAGTTCAAAATGTAAATCAAAAATAACTTTAGCCTTTATAAAAGGCAAATGTCATTACTCTTAGCTCAAGGAAAAGGATTTGTTATGAACTAAAAATAATTATCTCTTTTATCTTGTTTTCCCAAAAAAAATATTAGTGGATTCTATTTTTCAGAGAAATCGTAAATATAAATAAGGTATATAATATGATTTTGATACAAATTGATATGCTTAATAATTATTTATCCTCTTATTTACCATTTGAATATATGACTTTAAAAGTAAAAAAATATTGAAAAAGCAAAAATATTTGACTTAAATGTTCGGTATTTCCATGAATTAATTGTTAAAATTGATGAAATGACTTAAATCTTAGTCTAAACACTGTAACTATATATATATATCACGTAGAATAGTATAGATTTACCATAATTTTTGTCATAAAATATGGTAAAGACAATTAAGGAATATTTTTGAAAACTACATTGATATGAAGAATATATACACATTAACCTTTTATATTATGTTTTTGGGTTTTGGAACAATAGTAAATGCCCAAACTACATGGTATCTTAAAAATACAGGAGATTGGAATGTGGCAACAAACTGGACTCAAGATCCAGCAGCTGCAGTTACGATTCCTTCGGGAGGAGGAATTCCAGATACTAATGATAATGTTGTCATTCCAAGTGGAAAAACAGTTTCTTTAACTGAAGACAATGCATTAACATTTGGTTCGGTAAGTATTTATGGCGATTTAGATTTATCAACATTTTCAATAAATGCTATTTCTGTTTTAAAGGGAAATGGTAGACTTCTTCTTGCTGCCAATAATTATCCTACAATTACAGATGACTCTGATTTTATTTCTATTGATGAGGATGCTGGGACTATTGTTTTGTATGGTAATTCGTTTTCTTTTACTGGAGCTCCAACTTTTTGTAATTTAGAAATAGATATGACCAGTGGACAAACTCTTTCCTTAGAGAGTGATTTGACTTTGAATGGCAATTTAACAATTTCCACAGGAGAATTAAAAATTAATAATGGAGGTACTACAGCACTTAATGTGACTGTTAATGGTGATGTTAGTGTTGAATCTTCAGGGATTATATCTGTAGGGACAGGTGCTGCTTTCCACTGGATGAATGTATATGGAGATTTTGTTAATAATGGCTCTGTTGATTTTACAAACTCTGCGCAATATGTTGAAGCTACTGATGGTGCCGTTAAGTTGAAGTTTTTAGGAGAGGCTGATAATGATTTTGTTTGTAACAATACAACTGCCTTATATAGGTTATTTGTAGATAAAGGAACTGATAAGACTTATAAAATTTCAGTTACAGCAGATGATAATTCAAATTTCACATTAAATGGACCAGTTGACGATGCATCTTATTCTGGATTAGATGGTTCTGATGGAAGTTCTGGTTACCAACGTTTACCTATTGTTTTAGAAAATGGAACACTTGAGTTAGGGGCGAATATTGTTATAGATAGGTTGGGTGAAAATATTGATGGTAGTGCACCAAATGGTTTTGCAATTCCAGAAACAACGCAGTTGACTATTGATGGAGCAAATATTACAACATCAAGTTCTGCAGGTGATTGGAATGGAGTTGTCATCTATGGAAAACTAAAGATTTCTGCAGGTTTATTAACAACTCCTTCGGGATCAGATGGGATATTGTATGCTACGAATGGTTCTGCACCAATTTTTGAAGCAACAGGAGGTATCGTCCAATTGACACAATTAAGACCATATAATAATGCAGATCAGTTTATATATAATCAGTCTGGTGGATTAGTACATTTCTTTGCTGAATCAAATAATAGTTATTATTCAACATTAAGTGTAGGTACAACTAACGGAAATACGCAACCAGCAAGTCTTAATACAGATTATATCTTTAATATGTCAGATGGAGATATTCGTTTTGATGTGGCAAATAGTGGTAATAATTGGATTACAGGAATTAGGCTAGAAGTAAATGAAGGGAATTATAATGTAACTGGGGGTACTGTGTCAATTTATGAACCATCGAGTTACCCTTTCGAAATATATACTACAGTTCCTTTTTATAATCTTTCATTATTTGATAATGGTGGAAATCCAATACATTTTACAAATTCTGAAGGAGGGCAATCGTATAATACTACTTGGTCATCAGACTTTGAGATATTAAATAATCTAACTATTAGTAATGGTGCTACATTTAATGATAATGGACATACTATATATCTTGGTGGAGATTTATTAATGGAAGGTACGTTTGATCATACAGGATCTATGATTTTAGATGGAGCTAAAGATGCATTATTAACAAATAATACGGGTTCTGATTTTACATTTGGTTCAGGAACAACTAGTGGGATTGTTATTAATAAAGATCCTTACCCTGTTTCAGGACAATTTTATACCGTTTCATTAGAAGGAGCAAATGGTATAAGTATTAATGGTAATTTAAATATTCAGAGAGGAGCTTTTGATGTAGGTGATTTTGAGGTTGGTTTAAGTGATAGTTTAATTGTATCAGATGGGGATTTGTCAACAAATGGTACTGGGGGGATACTATTTAATAGCTCATCTAAAGTTCAATATATTCAAGGAAATGGTTTAGGCGATCAAAATTTTGGTCGATTAATTTTTAAAAATACTTATTCATCATCTCCTAATATAGCTTTATTAAGTGATGTTTTAGTAAATAATGTTGAATTTCCAGCGCAAGATACTGCTCAGGTGGTTTATATTGGGTCGTATAATTTAAAAATTGAAGAACCTGATTTTGTGTCTTGGGGATGGAATACAACCTCTACGCAGTATTTTGAAACAACAGGAACTTCATCAGATAAAGGCTTGACATTACCTGTGAATATAACTGCAAAAACGTATACTAATGAACTTGTTCAATTATTCCCAATTGCTGCTGGTGGATATGCTCCATCAGGAGTATATATTGATGGTGTTCAGACTGCTTTAGATGGTTATTTAACAGTTAAGCCTATTGAAGGGGATCATCCAGCAGTATCAAACGCTTCAAAAGCAACAGATTATTATTGGAGAATTATACAGGAAGGCCTAGATGTATTAGATGGAACAGATCTCAGTTATAAAATGTATTGTCCTGCAACCATTAGTTCGAGTTATAATGCTTTGATGGTTTTGAGTAATAATGCATGGTACAATGACGATGGTTCTGAATCGGGTAATGTAATATCATATTCAAATATTGATGGATCAAATTCATATATAGAAGGTGATTATACAATAGGTAGTACCTCAGGCTTCAATAGTCCAAGGATACTATATAGTCGTATGTCTGGTTTTTTTAATGTAGAAGACACTTGGTCAGATGATCCTGTTTTAATGCATGATGGGAATGCTGTTGGTAATAATCAAGAACCTAATTCTTATGATATTTGTATTATTGGGGGGAACTCAACAACCGGGAATCATATCGTTACTATAAATGCTAATGATGCTGATGCAGCACAATTATATATTAAAGGTGATTCGGAAACGAGTTTAGGTGGTTCTCCTCCTACCTTGGTTGTAAATACAGGAACGTCAGGGCATGATATCGATGTTATAGATGGAAACGGTAAGCTAAAATATATAAATGATGTAGATTATGGTCCAAATAATCTTATAAATGGAGATCATTCCGGTTTATGTAGTAGTGATGAGTCTATTGTTGAGTTTGCAGGTACTGGATCATATTGGATGCCTGCTAACACAAAAATAGCGTCATACCCAAATTTAGTTATATCAGGAGGTGGAACTAAACATACACCTTATCAGGGTAGTGTATATATAGCTGGGGATTTAACGGTTGATGATGCAGATTTTAGTATCGTCAATATTTATAATGGAGTATTATCAATCGGAGATAGTTTGAAAATTAATACAGGGACCCTCACTTTATCCGGACAAAGTAATCATCATACAGAAATTGAAGGTTCTATTGTATTTACAGGAGCTGGAACATTACAAGGTGGGAACGCAGAGAATAAAGTTTATCTGAAAGGAGATATTGATCTAGTAGATGGCTCAGCTATTAATTTTAATAGTTCAAATATTGGAAATGTCGAATTTGAGGGAGATGATAATGCATTAGTTTCTATAGCTTCTGGTACTGCAAGTGTTGATTTTAATAGGATATATATAAATAAAACAGTCGGTCAGAACGTTCAATTTGATGTTCCTTTTACTTTAAATGGTTCTACAACGGATGCAACTAAATCTTTAGTTATGTTGTCTGGAGAGTGCATTTTAAATAATTCCGGAATTGATATTGATTTAACCACAGGAGGTAATGATTTCGAAATTCCTTATGGTACTAAACTATATATTACAGATGGAATTGTAAATGCTTCAGGTAATTCTGGAGTTAAACTGGATGGATCATTAATAGTAAATGGAGGAACAGCTAATATTGATGGTACGGTTGCAAATCCTGTAGGTACATCAAATAGTAGTTACATAGAATTTACTTCTTCAGGTGATTCATATCTAGAAGTAAGTAGTTCAGGTATATTAAATGTTGGAGATCAAGTTCGTCGTTCAATAAGTTTGGATGAAGGAATATTGACGTTTGTTCAAGATGGTGGAATTGTAAATATTGGTACTGTAGGTGATGATTTAACAAATACTCGAGGGATGTTCGAAATATTAGGAGCGGGTAGTTCATTTTCTCAGGCAGATGCTGATGTCATCACCATTGAACGATCTAACGGAAGTACAGTTGTACCTACTTTGTATTTTGATCCGGAAACAGTTACTTATGGTGCGGGTTCTGGAGTTACAATAGATGGAAGTTCAGTAACTGCTGAAACATTTGTTTTGTATGCGAATCAAAATTTAAATGATTTTACGATTTCTGGCGGAACTGGTAATATAGCACAGTTAAAGACAGTTGCACATACTATTGATGGAACATTAACGATAGGCGCTAGCACAACATTTGATGCTAATGGATTAGACTTATATATAAATGAAGACTATGTAAATAATGGAACATATACTTCCTCAAATAATACAATCTATTTTAATGGATCTTCAGATCAATCAATATCTGGATCGGGAACAAATGACTTTAATAACCTTGTTTTAAATTCTGGAAATACATTAAGTTCAGGTTCTGATTTGACCATAACGAATGATTTAACGATTACATCGGGAACGTTAAGTACAGGAACTAATGTGGTAAATATAGAAGGTGATGTAATTAACAATGGAACAACTATTTCAGCATCTGGAGATGGAATTATTTTAAATAGTATATCAGGCTCTCAAACCGTTGCTGGCTCTGGTAGTTATCAGAATCTTACAATAGATAATGCTGATGGAGTAGTAATGCCTTCTCAATCTTCAGCTATTACTATTACCGGAACATTAAAATTAGAAGACGGTATTTTTGATATTGGTCGAAATTTAATGGAAATTACAAATGGAGCAGTATTTGATCCTGGTACTACATATTCTGGTGATTTTACAAGTGCCAATATGATTCAAACCAACTTGTCTTTTACCGATGCAGGTATTAATAAAACATTTAATAATGATGAGATAGGATCATTCATTTATCCGGTTGGATCTTTTGGATTATATACTCCGGTTGCCATAAATGTTGTAGCTAATGGAAATTCTACAGGTTCCATACGTGTTAAAGCGGCTAACGAACCGCACATTACTATTTCAGGTACTGATTTGGATCATGTTTTACAATATAACTGGACTTTAGATGCTGATGGAATAACTGGTTTTCAAGGAGAAATATCAATGCAGGCTGATCCTTCAGATGAAGTAGGTATAACATCTAATTATGTGGGAGTGAGATTTGAGCTTGGTGGAACAGAGGTGAATTTATATGATCAGGCAGATGATTATGATGAGACCAATCATTTATTAAATATTGATTTTAATAAAACTGATGTGTATTTATCAGATGCAGATATAGATGGTGATTATACTGCAGGAGAATCTTCCGTAACATATGATGTAAAAGCTTTTATTTCGGTTTCAGATGGAGACTGGACTACAGGAAGTACATGGGATTATTATGATCCGGATACAGAAACGACTACTGAAAATGGTAGTGCTTTTCCTAATGGTGCTATTGTATATATAGCAAATGGTACTACTGTTACAATGAGTACTGATGAACGTATAGCATATGCTGCCTATCTAAATCCTACAGGAAGATTAGATGTTGGAACATCTTTAAATCATCGTTTAGGAAATATTTACGGAACAGGAACATTGGCTGTGGAATCCAATAGTTTACCAACAGGAGTCTATACCGATTTTTGTTCCGCTTCTGGAGGTACAATAGAATATTACGGAAGTTTTTCAGCTTATGTTTTAGCAGAGACATCTGTAGTTAATAATTTGACTTTAAAAGGAAGTGGTATAAAAAGTTTACCAAACTATCCAACACAAGGTGTGACTGTTTATGGAGATTTGGTTTTGGATGGACCTACCCTAAAGGCATATGTTAGTCAGGATTTAAATGTTGAAGGAGATATTGTTTTTACAAGTGGTTCGTTTGATGCAAATGGTGCAGATGTTATCTTTAATGGATCTTCTTTACAGAATGTTTCAGGAGCTTTGAATTTTACTTCTGCAGATGGGGGTGAATTTTATAATTTAGAAATTAATAATATATCTGGTGTTACAATGTCTAATGACCTAGAGGTTTCTAATAATTTGAACTTAACAGATGGTGTGGTATTTACTGATGCTGGAGGTAGTTTGTTAGTGTCAAATACTTTATCTACTGCAATTACAGGAGGTAGTGAATCTTCTTATGTGCAAGGACCTTTAAGTAAATATATTTCGGATAGTGATAATTTTACATTTCCTCTAGGTGATCAAAATCGTTATATGCCAATTGATGTTGATACCGACGGTATTGGTGGTGGTTCAGAAACTTGGAAAGCTCAATATTTTAGTCATAATCCAGATGATGATGGATTTGATGTATCAAGTTTAACTGGTAGTGTTGCTTATGTTAGTCATGGTGAATATTGGAGTGTATATAATGATAATAATCAAGATGCAATGATTACATTGAATTGGGATGATCTGAGTGGTGTTAATCCTGATGATCCAGATTTTAGGGTAGTAGAATGGTCAAATTTAGCTACAGATGCTTGGTCTGAAATTTCAGTAGGTTCTCCAGTAGGTACATCATCATCAGGTTCAGTTCAAAGTTCAGGATATATTACATTTAATGAATTCACAGAGGGTAATTATTTTACCTTTGGCTCAATATCAATTCCTGCATATACTTGGGAAGGGGATGAGAGTGTTGATTGGTTTACTGCAGGAAACTGGTCTTCAAGTCTTGTACCGGGAGCAAGTTCTAATGTAACAATTCCAAATGGTACTTATGGTGCTGAAATTGATGGTTCAGCAAGTGTTAATGGCTTAACAATTACAACGGGAACTCTTACGCTGAAGCCAGGTGCTCAATTAACAGTAAATGGCGATTTAACCACCAATAATAGTATGACAATAGAAAATACTGTTGCATCTCCTGCATCTGTAATTGTTGAAGGTAATGTAACTGGAAATACAACCGAGGAATGGCCGTTAACAGAAAGAGTATGGTGGTATATCGGTCATTCGGTAACCGGAGTAACAGAAAGTGAATACGAAACAGCATTTCCAGGTGATACCTATGCATTAAATAGGTGGATAGACTCTTGGGAAAGAATTGCAGGAATAGGCGAGGATGCTGGTGATTATGTTTTTGGAGATGAACTTGAAGGTTACTCTTTGATATTACAAAATGCAGGAACGTTATCCTATTCAGGGGTGTTAAATAACGGAGATTACGGTTCTACAGATTTGGATGCTCGTTTTCATTTAGTTGCCAACCCTTATCCATCTTATATAGATGTTGAGGAAGCTGGATTTGATATAGGTGATTTTGAAAAAACTATTTATATCCGGAAGAGTAATGATGAAATTTCGACATATAATATATTAACAAATGAAGGTTTGTTAGAAGGTTCGCGTTATATAGCTCCTGGTCAATGTATGTGGTTAACAACAGAAACTGTGCTGGATGCCATATCGATTTCGAGTTCTGTAAGGACACATTCATCCGAAGGTTACGGTTTAAAAAGTGTTTCCACTGCCCCTGATGATCGTTTAAGATTATCTTTACAAAGTGCATATGGAGTAGATGAAACTGTTGTGATATTTAATGAGTATGGTTCCGAGTTAAATACAGATTATGATTCCCCAAAAGTTATGAATAGTGGTAATTTGGCTAATATATATTCAATCAAAGAGGGAGATAATATTGCAATTAATTCTTTGCCTAATATAAATTCTGATGAAATTGTACCTTTAGGTTATCAAGTGGACACTAGTGGTCTTAGTGAATTTACTATTGAGGCCACTAATATAAGTGATTTTGAATCAGGTGTGGATGTGTATTTGATCGATAATGAAAAAGATGCGATTGTTAATCTTCGAGAAGTATCTACTTATACTTTTACTGCCTCAGCAACAGAAGCAAATGATCGATTTGAATTAAGATTTGAAGCGTCTATATCCACTGATATTGATGAATCAGAATCAGCTGTATCTAATCGTAATGTTCAGATATATTCAGTTAATCAAAAAGCTATTGTTAAGGTTACAGATGAAGTACTACAGGGAAATGATAGACAGATTGAAGTGTATGATGTGGCAGGGCAGTTGGTTAATTATCAAGAGTTAAATAGTTCAGAAACTGAGCTTGAATTACCTCAAGCTAATACTATGTATATTATCAATGTTCGCGTTGATAAATCATCTTATCAGAGAAAAGTGATTTCGATGAAATAATAGCAATTCTTTTAAAAAAGAATAAAATGAGTTGAAAGGGGATGTTCTTTAAGGGCATCCTCTTTTTTGTTTTATCTATCATTATATAATTGACGTTTATCAACTTTTTTAATTCAACTGTAACTTTTTTCGATAAAAACGTAAAAGACCCCAATGTGATAGTATATTTGAACCTTAAGGTCCGTAAGTCAGATTGAATTACTCAGTTTATACTTCATCCTAAGTATAGTAATAGTTACTTTATTTTAGTGTACTTTTTATGATTGTTTGTAAACTAATGGAATAATTTAATCAATTATTAGATAATATTATGATTATGATAATTGGATGGTAATGTGAAATACATTTTTTTTGTACAAATCTTTTAAATCCAATATAGAGTAGTTGAGTCTTTTTCTTAATGTTTATTTTTTTGATAAAGAGTTTTAAATGAATTTGATTATATAATTATAAATATGGTAACGAAATATAACTTTTTTATTATCGTCTGGATGATTTGCAGTGTGGCGAATGCTCAAAATAATGCTCTTTTCTGGACAGAAGGTTTTGAGGAGGCGGATGGAGAAACGTATACAACAAGTACTGATCCAATACCCATTTTTTCGAACACATGGAGCTATGAAGAAGACAATAGAGGGCGGTTACGTTTTGATGTTACTTCTTATAGTGGAAGTAATGCAGCTACTCTCGATGTCAGTGATAATAACAGACTAACAATTAATTATCTTACGAGTATTATTGATATTAGCTCATATTCAAATCCCGAAGAGATGTATTTATCATTTGTTTATATGCAACATGGAGAAGAAGAGCATGATAATGATCGGGTATGGGTAAGGTTGGGTAATGATGATTCTAATCCATGGGTGGAAGCATATGACCTATATGCTAATAGGGCGAATGCAGGTACTTGGAATGAAGTTAATGATATTGATATCAAAACACTTTTATTAAGTCAATGGCCTAATTCTTATTTGCAAATTAGAATTGGTCAGGAAGATAACTATCCAGTAAATCCTAGTTTAACTGCTAATGATGGGATGACTTTTGATGATATTGAATTAGTCGCTAGTAATATTGAAGCTCCATTAAATTTTACAGCAGATAATTTGACCAGCAATTCAGTTGATTTATCATGGGATTTAAATACAAATTCAGATCCGGTTGTAGTCTCAGTTAATTTAATAGAAGCATCTGGTTATCCAATTATAGGGACAGAGTATACAACTACTACAAATAATACAATGCCTGATGGGTCTACTGTAATATATAACGGATCTTTAGAAAGTTATACTTATAGTGGTATAAATCCGTCTTCCTATACTTATTTTAAGATATGGTCATATGATTCCTCTACTGGTGAATATTCTTTGGAAAGATCATTAAAAGTGATGGCATTAAGTGCATCTACTATTTTTTATGAAGATTTTGAATCCGGAAGTTCAGGATGGACATTAGGAAGTAGTGGAAATACTGATTGGTATGTTGGTTCAGCAGAAGCCTATATGGGTAATAATTCTGCATATGTTACAACAGATAATGGTAATTCTGCCTCGTATGATATTGATAATGGTCCAACGACAGTTTATCTAGAACAGGATATAGATTTAAGTAGTTATACAAATTATAAGAGTGCTGAACTCTCATTTTATTGGAAATGTGTTGGAGAACCTGGTTATGATGGTGGTTCTGTAAGAGAGAATAATACTTATCTTATCGATAATTTAGAATTAGCAGGACAAGAAACATGGGTTGAGGAGACTATAGATATTACAGACTACTTAGGCTCAAACTTTGATATGAGATTTAGATGGTACCATGATTGGTATGCTGGTGAAAATCCTGGATTGTGTATAGATGAAATTACAATTACAGGTAGTGAAGTAGCTCGTCCTGAAAGTTTTTCGGGAGATGCAACATCATCTTCTTCAGTAGATTTAACTTGGACTAAAAGTGTAGACGATGATCAAGTGATTATTGCTTATTCTCCATATGGAGCTGTTGGAAGACCTGAAAATGGAACAGTTTATACAGAAGGTGATTATTTTACAGGAGGAGGAGAAGTGATATATATTGGTTCTGCATCCTCTTATACTCATAGTGGTGAATTTGAAGGGGAATTGTCTTATTCTATATGGTCAGTTAATACAGGAACCTATTCTAGTGCATTATCAACAAAAGTTAAGATTCCAGTTTCTCTTCCTTTTTCAGAAGATTTTGAAGGGACTATTGATTCTTGGAATTTAGGGACAGGGTATGAAAATGCCTGGACTAGAGGTAAAGCTGTTTACTACAATGGTGCTCAATCGGCTTATATTTCTCCAGATAATGGAATAACAGCTAGTTATAATGAAGTTTGGACAGATACTGATTTAGAACTAGATATTGATTTGAGGGGATTTGCAACTGCATCTTTAACCTTTTACTGGATGTCCGGGGGAGATAGAAATGATGCTTATGGTGAGTGTTATATTGGTGGAAGTAGAATTTCTAATCAACAAGAATATAAAGAATATACTTCCGGTTGGCGTGAAGAAATTATAGATCTTAGCTCCTATACAGGGGATATTCGGACATTAAAATTTAAATGGTATAATAATACAAGAACGGCGAAGGATCCTGGTTTTTGTATTGATGATATTTATATAACAGGAACTATTGAGGATCCAGGTAGTTTTAGTGCAACTAATTCTAATACATTATATAATGATTTAATATGGACTCAAAATTCATATTCAGATGATGTCATTGTTGCATGGTCTACAGATGGTGTTTTTGGGACTCCTCAAGAGGGTGAGATTTACGAAGAGGGTGATGAATTATCTGGAGGAGGTTCTATCCTGTATGTTGGAAGTGATTTATCAGAAGTACATGAACCATTAAAATATGGTACTGTATATTATTATAAAATATGGTCTGTACGTAATGGTATATATTCAACTGGTTTAACCTCAAGTGCAAGTACACCATCTAAAGTTACCGTGTTGACCGAGGATTGGGAAGATTCGAATACCTATTCAAACTGGACAGCAGGAACAGGTACAAACTATTGGTTACTTGGAGGTACTGATAAAGTATCATCAGGTACATATTCTGCATATATTACAACGGATGGAACTACTGCAGGTTATGATCGTTGGAGAACTACTGATGCTAGATTAACTGTGGAAATTAATCTTACCGATTTAACTTCAGCAAGTTTAAGCTTTGATTGGTTATGCTTAGGTGAAGATAATTGGGATTATGGAGAGGTTTATTTAGAAGGTGTGTTAATTAGTGATTCTAAAGCATATGTTAATGAAGGTGATGTTTGGCAATCTGAACAAATAGATTTAACTCCTTATATAACATCTTCTGATCAAACTTTAGAATTTAGATTTACTTGTGATAATAACACAGGTAGTAATCCTGGTTTCTGTATAGATAATATTGAAGTGGGAGGTATATATGCTGCAACTTCTTTATTAGATAATGGAAATCAGCTTAATTCAACTATTAATTCAACTTATGATACTTCAGGCGAGGCATTGTCTGTATTTGAATTTGATTTTACAGATAAGACTTCATTGTATAATGATTATACTCGAATACAACAAGTTGTAATTAGTAAAGGTTCCAGCAATGGTATTGATGATTGGTCTGATGCTATAGGGGGTGCTCTATTATTTGGTCCGGATATTGATGCTTCTGGTTTAGAAGGAGTGGTTTCAAGTTCGTCAATAACATTTACAGGTTCAGATATGATTGTTTTGGAGAATCAAGATAGTCCTGAGACTTATTATTTCAAGGTTTGGTTAAATTCAAATTTGAACGAAGCTGGTGTGTATGATAACGATATTTTTGATTTTGCTGTAGAAAGTGAAGATATTGTTACTTCAGAAGGTGATGATTTTATTGCAGGTCAGGTTGTTAGTAGTGGTGCTGTTTCAATTGCTGTTTCAGCAACAGGTGTTGAGTTTTCACAGCAACCATCAGAATATGGAACTGTAAATGTAGCATTAACAACAAGTCCTGAGGTTTCGGCAATTGATGAAAATGGTAATGTTGATGTCGATTTTGAAAACACAGTAACTATTACTAATAGTGAAACAATAGGGATGAGTCCAACTGATGTAACAGCAGTAGACGGAATTGCTACGTTTACAGGATTAACATTTACATCCACAGGAATAGTTACATTGGATGCTTCATATGTAGGATTCGATTCTGCAACTTCAGATGAAATTGAAATTCAAAATTACTGTGTTCCTGAATTAGCAGGCAATACAAATTTATACATTAGTAATGTAATATTAAATACTATTAATAATGCAACAGAGAATTCAATAGATGGGTATGGTATGTATTTAGATCAGAATACTTCTTTATCAGTTGATGTTGATTATGATATTACAATTGGTATAAATGCGGCATACACTGGTGCAAATGTTGCTGTTTGGATTGATTGGGATCAGAGTGAAACATTTGATGATGATGAGATAGAATTTTCAGGAACGGTTTCTTCGATGGGAATATCATCTCTTTCTGGTATTATTAATGTTCCAAATGATGTTACATTAGAATATGGAGCAACTAGAATGCGAGTTCAAGTAATAAATGGAACAAATACTTCATGTGTTAGTAATTCTAGTACAGAAGGTGAGACTGAGGATTATACTGTTATTTTGACTCAAGATGGTTGGCAGGGTGCATCTACACTGTGGAGTGTAGGGCAAAATTGGTCTTCAGGATCTGTTCCAACAAGTACAACAGACGTATATATTCCAGAGTATCCATATTATGGTCAAGTATTTCCAGTTGTCAATTCGGAGACAATATCTATGAATAACTTGGAGATAGCATCAAATGCCTCATTAACAATAAAGGCAGGATCGCAAGTTGACGTACTAGGTGACGTTGTTACAAATGATGGTTTATATATAGAAAATACAACTTCATCTCCTAGTACATTTATTACAGAAGGAACTGTTACTGGAAATGCAAATGTAAATTGGCCACTAACAGAACGGGTTTGGTGGTATATTTCTCATTCAGTATCAGGAGTGAGTGAATCAGATTATGATAATTCATTCGGATCAAGTGCTTATGCTCTAAATATTTATAATGCAGGATGGGATCGAATTGCTGGTGTAAGTGATGCTTATACTGGAGATTATCCTTTTAGCAGTCCGTTGGAAGGTTATTCAGTTATATTACAAAATAGTGGTCAAACATTAAGCTATAATGGAGTTCTTAATTCAGATGCAAATTATTCTGATACTTATAATGCTGGTTGGCATTTAGTAGCTAATCCTTATCCTGCCTATATTGATGCTATGGGAGGTAATTTTACATTGACAGATTTTGATCAAACGATATATATTAGGAGGAATGATGATCTAATTTCATCGTATAACCTATCAGTGGGAGATGCGAGTAGTGCAAATGAAGGATCTCGATATATTTCGCCAGGACAATGTATGTGGTTAAGGGCTTCTGCAAATAATGCATCCGTAACAATTGCAAAAAATGCTTGCACGCATACTAATGGAGGTTATGGATTAAAAAGTGCAGCGGTGAGTGACGAAGATGTTTTAAGACTTGAGATGCAAAGTGAATATGGTAAGGATGAGGCTGTTGTCATATTTAATGAAAATGGCTCAGAATTATATACTGCTTACGATTCAGAAAAAGTGTTGAATGGTGGGGATAAGGTTAGTTTATATAGTATTAAAGATGGTGAAAATATTGTGGTTAACTCTATGCCTGAGTTAGAGGATGATGATGTCGTGCCATTGGGTTATTATGTGGCAACTAGTGGATTGAGTGATTTTACTTTGAGTGTAACAAATTTAGATGATTTTATGCCTGAGCAAGCAGTTTATTTAGTGGATAAGGAATTAGAAATTACTGTTGATTTAAGAGAGCAGTCATCTTATACATTTACACCATCTACTGTTCAATCTGATCAAAGGTTTGAATTGGTATTCAATAATTCAGTAACAACAGATATAGATGATGAAACAACATCAGTTTCAAGTCGAAATGTACTTATTTATGCTGTAAAACAGGAAGCTACAGTAAAAGTAACAGATGAAGTTTTAGCACAGTCAGATAGATTAATCGAAGTATATAATATATCTGGTCAATTGGTTAAACAAGTTGAGTTAGATAGTGCAGTAATAACTTTTAATCTACCACAGAATAATACCATTTATATAATAAATGTAAAAGCAGGAGGTGCATCCTATCAACAAAAGGTAGTCTCTCAAAAATAGAATAATAAATAGTATAGAAGTAAAGAAATCCGGTAATATTAATGTTGCCGGATTTTTTTTGATATTATTTATCATGAAAAACAGGCCGTTCATCAGGCTAATTATCTTGTTTCTAAATTAAAAAACAACATAGAATTTCAAAAAAGATAAAAAATGTACTTTTGTGAACTTTTGAACATTCACAATATTTAGTTTCGGGTTCTTTATTTGGAGAATATAGGAAACTAAATTAAATAGATATTATTGAGTATATGCGTAATTTGTTTTTTGTTTTAGTAGGGATTCTATTTGCTTCAAATAGTATTTTGTTTTCTCAAACAGGTCCTGCTGGTGTCGGTAATCAATCTGGAGAAAATGGTCAGCCAGAAAACATAATTTGGTTGGACGCTTCTGATTTAACTTCATTTGTAGATGGTGATACTTGGGATGATAAATCAGGAAATAGCAATAATGCTATTTTTACAAGTAAAGGTGGAAATTTGCCATCTATTGAAAGTTATAATAGTCAAAACTATTTAGCTTTTGATGGTACTGGTTATTATCTGCAAATACTTGATGACGATTCTGGAAATAATCGTCTTGATGGAATGGATGAATTAGCCATTTTTACAGTATTTAATCCAGGAAATACAGATACCAGATGTTTGATTTCAAAGCGTCTTAATGCATCTAATAGATCATGGTCATTATTCCATAATAATGGTTATGAAATGAATGGTTATGCAGGTACTGGTTCCGCTGGCGGAGGTTTAAATATTTCTGGTTCATACGGCATAGGTAGTTATATTCTAAATAATAGTTTGAGTTTATACTATAATGGAGATCTTCAGGTATCAAATGGGTCAGCTTATAGTATTCCTGATAGAAGTGAAAATATTACTATAGGACGCTTTGATGAATCAGCAAGTGAAACAAGATGGTATAATGGGAGTATTGCTGAAATTATTGTTTATAGAGAAGGTATAAATACTGCACAACAAATTATTATTGAAAATTACTTAAGTCAAAAATATGGTATTGCTTTAGCAACTTCTGCTAATGATAAATTTACACCAACAGACTTGTCTTTCGTTGAGAATATAGCAGGTGTTGGAGCCGAAAGTGATGGTACGCATTCTTTGGCTTCTTCTTCTGGATTATATATTGCTCTTCGTGATTCTTCTGATGGAGATTATCTTATGGCTGCTCATGATGGTACAATAAATGATATTGCATCAATACAATCTGTTTCAGTTGCTGATGTAGCATGGAATAGATCTTGGTACATTGAAAAAACAGGAAGTTCATCGGTAAGGTTAAGTTTTGACCTTTCTGAAGGTATTGGAGGTCAATATCCTCAGGATATTACCAATTATGTTTTGTTACGTAAGGATACTCCAACAGGAACCTATTCCTTAGTTACTACTTCATTGAAAGGTGTAGAGGAAGGTGATCGTATCTATTTTGAAATTGAAGATGGAGATTTTTCTTCCGGATTTTTTACATTAGGAACTTTAGATGAAACAGAAAGTCCGGTTGAGGGAGGTGAAAGACGAATATGGTATGCGCTTCGATCAACTGCTGATTGGGATAGTCCAGATGCATGGACTCTTGAGCCATGTGGTTGCTTACCTAATAATCCAGAAGGTTTAACTCCTATTACTTCTCCAACTTCAGCATCTGATAAGGTAGTTATTTCAAGTGGGAAAAAAATAACAGTTCCAACTGGAGTTAATAACCTTGCTAATGGAGAATTAGTTGTTAATGGAGAGTTAGATTTACAAACAACAACGGGCCA
Organism: uncultured Saccharicrinis sp.; assembly: GCA_963665705.1. GTDB lineage: Bacteria > Bacteroidota > Bacteroidia > Bacteroidales > Marinilabiliaceae > Saccharicrinis. The sequence continues at coordinate 3,973,518 of OY762448.1, read as the reverse complement.
TACATTTTCAAGTATTAGTGGTAGTGGTTTAATAGCAATGGCCAAAGATAATTTCCCGGATGGAGATGCTTCTGATTTTGTTAGTGAAGGAGAAGGAGAAGGAAAAATTAGATATTATGGGAGTGGTTATACTATTGCTACAGATCAAGAGTTTTTTGATATGGAAGTAGATTTAACTTCTAATACTTCTGAAATAATAATAACGGCTAATTTGTTAATTAATGGAGATTTTCAAATCGAAAATGGAATTGTAATCTTAAATGATGATTCATCAACTGATAATATAATAGTTGATGTAATGGGTGATTTTAATATAGACTCAGATGGTCAGTTTATAACAGGTGAAGGTAATGCCAGACATCAACTTAACCTTTATGGAGATTTTATTAATCAGGGGGGGGTAGCTAAGTTTACCAATAGAACCACAGCATCATTTAATAGTGATGCTACAGATGGTATTGTGGATGTTAACTTCTTAAATGATATAAAAGACCAGTTAGTTACGTGTAATGGTGTAACTAATTTTTATCGAATAGAGATAGATAAAGGAGATGATCAGACCTATATTGTTTCAATTAATGCATCAAATACAGATAATTTTAAATTGTTAGGTAGAGCTAACTATTCTCATTCAAGTATATCGCAATTAACATCAAACAGTAATGCATTAGGACTATTAAAAGGAACAGTAAGAATTGGTCAGAATGTACTAGTTGATCAATTAAATACGACTGGTAATTATAATATTTCAGATGCAGCGTGTTTGTGGGTTGATGGAGGAACTGTATCAAAAAGCTCAGGGACGGCTATTGTTCCTTATGGAACTCTTAAAGTCACCTCCGGTACACTGTCTGCACTTGTAAACAGCGGAATTACATTAAGAGATAATGGAATCATTCAAGTGGATGGTGGTATTTTAAATACCAATCAAATCCGAACTTCAGTTCTGGGAGATCAACATCAAGGGGGATATATTCAATCTGGAGGTGTTGTAAATGTATTAGGAGGTTCTACAAATACTGATTATTATGTTTTTAACCTTACCTATGAAGGGAATACCTTTCAAATGACTGGTGGAGAATTAAATGTAGAACAAGCTAATAGTAATGGTGGTATATTTATAAATTCTTTACCTGCTAATTATAATGTAACCGGAGGTACTGTTGTGGCTAATATCGGAAATAGTTACGATTTTGTAATTACTTCCAGAGCACCATTTTATAATCTTATTTTGGAAAAAAACGTGTCTAATAGTAATGTTTACATTTTAGATAATGGAATAGATGTCGGGAGTACAGATGTGGATTTACAAGCTCAACCATTAAAAGTTTTAAACGATTTTAGAGTAAGGGGTGAAGAATCCTCTACTGATTATCCTGATATTACTTTACAAGCCGTAAATTCTGATAGTGAGCCTGTGGATATTTATATTGGAGGTTCAATGTTTTTAGAAAACGGAGTTCAATATGTTTTTGGAATTGGAGGTGTTAGTCCTTATGATAATTCGAGTAAACAACCAACGCAAGTAAATACTATTTATTTTAATCAAACCATTGCTACATCTGCTGTTGATACATTGTATTGGGGACATGATGGTGGTGGAGATAATGATATTGATAATACAGAAAGGTGTGAGATAGGAAATTTTGAATTGGATAGGAATACTGGAAATGAATTAAGAACAGTAGCTGCTAGTAATATAAAAAACAATCAAATTTTTATAGATGTAAACGGAGACGCTTCTGTATTATCAGGTACTTTGGATCAAGGGCGTCAAGTGTTTAGAACATGGGGAAAAATAATTAACTACGATCGAATGGGGACTTGGTATGAAAATGGTTCCTACCCAATTGCCGGGGGTACTCCGGGTGCAGCGCAAATTAGATTTAGAGAGGATGCGGCTGTTGAAATAGAAACTATTGATGGTGCTGTTTTTGGAAATATTAGGTTTAATGTTAATCCTAATACAACTCATGTAACATTAACAAGTGATGTGAAAATTGAGCGCATGGAGTATACTCGTGGTGCTATTTATCTAAAAGGATACAATTTGACTATTGACCGAATGTGGAATTTACAGAGTAATGGTGATCTATATACAGACATTGCAAATTCAGAAGAACTTAATGTGTCTGAGTCAGGGGTTGATGGGAATAAATTGATTTATACTGATGGAAAGGCTTCTGATGGTGGTTTATCTTTGTATGTTGATGAGGATACAAGAGATGAAACACAAAATAATAGAGATAAAAACTTTTCACCACTTACATTCCCTATTGGTTATACAACTGATGAAGGTAATACTGTTTACCATCGCCCGGCTCAGATGAAAGTTACCAATTTTCAGGATGATGGTTATGTTACGATCCGACCTGTAGTTGGTGAATTAGAAACGACAGATCCTACTGGAGGAAAAGAAATATTGCCAATGTACTGGCGTGTTACGCATAGTGATTTTACAGATTTACCAACTGTTGCATTTCAGTTTTATTATACCGAAGGAGATGTTTCTGCTGCAAGTCAGGAAGATAAATATGTACCAGGATATGTATTGGACGAATTGCCATTTAGTAGAGTTTATCAAGATGGAAAAACAGATGTTGTAAATGCAGAAGTAGGAGGAGCAACAAGAAGAATTGTTTTTAATGGAACTTCAACAGGAGGTGAGTTTGATAAGGATGTATTTGAAGGCTTTACTTTAATAAATGCAAATTTTACTTGTGGTGAAAGTCAACGATTTAATGGAACTCCTGAAATTTATTATAATAGAAGAATTAATAACGACCCTTGGGCTGATAAAAATTCGTGGTATGATGATGCAGAAGGTACAAAAAATTCAACTGATTATCCACAAGCTGGGGATATTGCGGTAATAAGAGGTAGTAACTGGACTCATAATATTACGGTTGGTGGTACGCAGACTTGTGCTCAGATAATATTTCAAAGGGAGGGTACATATTCTGATATTGAGTCTTTGCCTAGATTAAGAGTTGGCACAAGTGATGTGTTAACCGTTGGACTCATTACAGGTGTTGGTGATTTATATTTGCAACGTAATTTATCAACTTCAGGTAATGTTATTGGTGATATTGGTGATTTTGCAAGTAATGATACCAGTGTAGTAGAGTTTTATACTACAGCAAATGGTTTGTATTCTGTTGATGAGGATGACTTTTTAAATGATTTGCCAACACTAAGAATATATGGTGCAGGAAATACAAATAGAAAGGTTCAGTTTAATTATGATTTAAATTGTAAAAATTTAGTTGTTGATGGTAGAGCAACTTTAATCGTTGGTGGAAATTATGAAATTGAAAATCAAACAAGATTAGGATTTACTTATGATGGACGAATTCAGTTTACAAATGGTACCGAAGCATATAGTTTAACGACAAAAGATTTATATTCTTCTACAGGAAAAGGTACAGAAGCTGAAGAGTATACTATTGATGTAGAATCTGGAGGAAGTAATTCGATAGAACATGAATTGATTGTTAAAGGTAATGTTAATTTAAATTTTAGAGGAACTGTTAATGCAAGTGATTATTTTACATTTGATTTATATAACTCTCCTACGGAGAATAATGTAATTCTGTCAATTGAAGGTGATGAGTCTGCAGAGTTTAATAATGCTTTTGCCGATGGTCAATTCTCCATTGATTTATATAAAATTGACATGAATAAAGGAGAAAATGTTGATTCAACATTTACTATTAATACAGCTTTTAATTTAGATGCACCTTCAGATGGGGATACTAAAAATATAATATTACAAAACGGATTACTAAGATTAAATAATTCAGATATTGCAATTGATCTTTCTACAGGAGGCGAATATTTTGAAATTGCAGGAACTTCAGGATTGGAAATCGAACAAGGTTCAACTTATGTAAATGGAGAGTCAGGAATTTTATTAGATGGTCTTTTGAAAATATCGGGTGGTACATTAGATATGTCAGATTCGGATAGTGGAGAAGAAGATAATCCGATATTATATTCAACTTCAGGGAATGCAGAAATAAATATTACAAGCGGAACGCTTAAAGTTGGGTCTCAAATACGTCGTTCTGAAAATGATGATCTTGGAGTTTTAAAATATGAACAAACAGGAGGTGATGTTCTAATTGGTGTTTCTTCGGGAGGAATTGCATCACGAGGTATGTTTGAAATATTAAACGAAGGAAGTGCCTTAACAATTACTGGAGGTACATTTACAATTGTTCAGCAAAATTCATCTTCACCGTCTATTTCGTCCTTACTTCTGGAACCTACAAGTTATAATTTATCAGGTAGTACTATTAATGTATTTAATGATGACACACCAACCGGTCAAACGGATTTTGGTATTAATAGCTCGATACCACTAAATAATATAGTGATCAATGGTACAAATAATCCGATTGTTAATCTTAAAATTAAAGACTTGTCAATTGGTGGTAATTTAGATATTGAATCTGGAGCAACATTAGATTCCAAAGGATTTAATATAGAAATTCAAGGTAATTGGACAAATTTGGGAACCTTCAATGCATCTTCAAATGAAGTATTGTTTACGGGGTATAATGCCCAAACTATAACAGGGAGTACTACTTTCTATAAATTCACAAAGCAATCAGGAGGTGATGTATTATCATTAGGTAGTTCTACTGATATTACTGTAGAATATCTATTAACTTTAACAGATGGATCCATTAATGATAATGGTAATGAGATATTTGTATCTAGAGATATTGATAATGAAGGTGAGATAATTAGTGGTGATGGTGATGGTGTTGTTTTAAACGGAACTGCATCCCAACGTTTATATGGAAACGGAACTTATGAAAAAATGTATTTGGATAATTCCAGTGGTTTCACACAAGAAGAGGGAAATGAGATTACAATAAAAGAAAATCTTCAGATGGAGTCTGGAGTACTTGATATTGGAAAGAACCTCATTGTTTTTGAGGAAAATGCAACCATCAATACTACAACCGGATTTTCTGTGAGTAATATGATTCAGACTAATATCTCATTTGTTGATGCAGGAATTAAGAAATATGTGCCGATAGGAACCTTAACGTTTATTTATCCACTTGGTAGTGGAGGTGCATATACTCCAGTTAACTTATCAGTTACAAATAATAGTGTATCAGGTGCATATTTAAGGGTTAAAGGAGCGAATGAATGTCATCCAAGTATCATTGATTTAACCTCAACAACAATGGATGAAACCACTAATGTTTTACAATATTATTGGATTTTAGATGCTAATGGATTTACTGATTTTCAGGGTTCAGTATCGATGAGCTATCCGAATTCATTGGTTGAAGTTACTGAATCAGGCTATACTTATGATGATTATATTACAGCACGATTATTATCAAGAGGTTCCGGTGAATGGAATAAAGATATTGGTACAATAGATACTTCAAATGATATTATAACCTTTGATTTTTCTGTGGCTACAGATGATGATGGTATTATAGGAGATTATACTGCCGGATTAGATGAAGCGATACCAGACCAAGTTCCAACATATACTTCTGTTAATGATGGAAACTGGAATGATGTTTCTATTTGGTCACCAACTCCACCTGCCGGTGGACCAAGAGGTGCGATTGTAGTTGTCAATAATAATGTAACAATCCCGGTTGATTATATTTCGTCGTATAAAACTGCAGTAAATGAAATGTTATTAATACCAGGAACTGAAGGGCATAGGTTAGGTAATGTTACGGGAACAGGAACCTTATATCTTGAAACTGGAGGATTACCTGCAGGAGATTATTCAGAGTTTTTTATTGCAGATGGAGGAACTGTCGAATTTTCGGGTACTGAAGAAAGTTATCCGGTACTTTCAGGTATTACTACAGTAAATAATCTTAAATTCTCAGGTACAGGGGAGCGAGACCTACCAAATACCGACTTAAATATTTTGGGAGACTTAACTATTGAAAGTTCAGGGACATTGCAGGTTAATAATACAAATGATAAAAACTTGAATATTAAAGGTGATATAGAGTATAACTCAGGTACTGTTGATTTTGGTAGCGGTACAATGGTTTTAAATGGAACTGGTTTGCAGTATATTCAAGGAACAGCATCTTTTATTGGTACTAGCGAATTGTTTAATTTAAATATTAATAACGGAAATGGAGTCAATCTTCAAACTGATGCTGATGTGTCAAATATGTTAAAATTAACAAATGGAATTTTAAATACTGAAAATGCAGATTTAGTTATTACTAATTCTGAATCAGATGCTTTTCAGGGAGGAAGTTCGACTTCGTTTGTTGAAGGACCATTATCAAAGTATATTAATTATAACGAATCTTTTCAATTTCCAATAGGATGTGGAGGTCGTTACGGTGTTATAAAGTTATATAATGCCAAAAAGAATGGAACATCAGGAACCGGACTGTGGAAAGCCGAGTATTTTAATAGTGATCCAAATTCTAATGGTTATGATACCAATAGTAAAGATGGTGATTTGCAATATGTAAGCCAGAATGAATATTGGACAATTAATGGGCCTGATGGAGCAACATCAAGATTAACTATGACTTGGGATGATCAAAGTGGTGTTAGTCCTGATAATAATTTTAGGTTAGTACAATGGAAAGATTTATCAACCTCAGCTTGGCAAGAGATTGAAATAACAGATCTAGATGGAGATGCTTCAGAAGGTACAGTGTCTTCAAGTATCGCTTTAAACTTTAATGAGTTTACGGAAGGTAGTACCTTTACTTTTGGATCTATATTAATTCCAGCATATACTTGGATCGGATCTTCAAATGATTGGTTTTCTGCTTCAAATTGGAGCAATACTGTAGTGCCTACAGCTTCTTCAGATGTTACAATTAACACAATTTCTACTCCATATGTTTACCCAGTAATAGATCCTTTAGTAAAAGGAGATGTTGTTCAGGTCAATGACTTAACTATTGCTTCAGGGGCAAATCTTACTCTATATGAAGGATCTCGATTTACTATCAATGGAGATTTGGAGACAAATGGAGGTCTTGTGGTTTATAATTCAGTAGATAATCCATCATCAATTATTACCCATGGTGAAGTATCCGGAGAAACTAATTATGAGTGGACTGGAATAGATACGCATGTATGGTGGCAAATTTCACATCCATTACAAGGAGTTAGTCAATCTGATTATACAGACTCCTTTGGAGCGGATCGATTTGCTGTAAACAGATACTTAGCATCAGGTTGGGAGCGTGTGGCTGGAATTAATAATGTTTATAGTGATAATTATGATTTTGATAGCGATGCTTTAGAGGGGTATTCTATTTTAGCGGCAGATTTAACTACATTAAGCTATGCAGGAACTTTAAATCATGAAGATAGTTATTCATCCAGTAATATGAGTGCTCGATGGTATTTAGTGGCTAACCCTTATCCTTGTTATATTGATGTTAAAGATGCAGGATTCGATTTGGGAAGTTTTGCAAAAACAATTTATATTAGGAAAAGTGACAATGAAGTATCTACCTATAATATTTTAACTGGATATGGTTTATTGGAAGGCTCAAGATATATATCTCCTGGACAAAGTATTTGGATACGTACATATAAATCTACAAATGATGATGCAATTGCAATTGCTAACTCTGTAAGAACTCATACGACAGGAGGTTATGGACTAAAAAGTTCTACGACTCAGTATGATGAAAACCTTAATTTACAAATAGAGTCTTCAAATGGTCTTGATGAAACTATTGTTTTGTTTAATGAAGATGGTTCTGAGTTAGAGACAGAATATGATTCAGAAAAATTATTGAATAAAGGTAATTTGGTAAATATCTATTCAATAAAAGAGGAGAAAAGTATAGCAATAAATTCACTACCTGAATTAACTGCAGAGCGTGTTATTCCATTAGGATATTCAGTTTCTTCAGAAGGAATGAGTGATTTTACAATTACAACCTCAAATATAGAAAGTTTTTTACCTGATGTAGATGTTTATTTAGTTGATAAAGTTGAAGGTGTTACAATTAATCTTCGTGAAAGTGAGTTTTATACTTTTACTCCTTCAGCAACAGAGGCTAATGATAGGATTGAACTAATATTAAAACCTTCATTAACAACAGATGTTGATGAAGAGACTACATCAGTGTCAAGTCAAAATGTAAATATCTATGCTGTAAAACAAGAGGCTACAGTTAAAGTTACAGATGAGGTTTTAGCGAAGTCTGATAGATTAATTGAGGTATATGATATATCAGGTCAGTTGGTAAAAAAAGTTGAGCTAAATAATGCCGAAACAATCATTAATTTGCCACAGGCTAATGCTATGTATATTATTAATGTAACAGCAGATGGTGATTCATACCAACAAAAAGTAGTGGCTCAAAATTAAGATAGCGTAAAATATCATGACAATATAAATCCGGTAGCTTTTGTTACCGGATTTTTTATGTAACAATCTTTTTCGAGGATGTAATCAGGTATTTGCTTTAATTGGTGCTAATTGTCGTTAATTCAAAGTCGTAACCTTACCACCTGTTTGTCACGCACTGTTCACCCACGCTTCGTAAATCTATGGCAATACTGTTCTGAAGATGTAGTGATGATGTTGTGGATATTTGCCTTGCTGTATTGAGGGTGTTGCGAATGCACTGTGAAGCCTTTGCGAATAGTTTGCGAAGGCGCTGTGGAGAATTGCCAAGCTTTTGTGGAGAATTGCGAGGCGTTTGCGAAGAAATGCTTAAAACTTATAGTTAACACCAACCATAACTCCAATAGAATATGGTTTATATTCATATCCTGAAGTTTTAGTAATGGAGTTAATGAAATACTTTATACGAGGTTCCATGTTAAAATCAAGAGAAGAACTAAGAGGAGTTCGTAATCCTAGTCCAAAACTTGCACTATAGCTTACTGAATTAATACCTTCCATGCTACCTATTCTGTTTTTGTCATCGTTTGTAATTTGATAAGCATTATTGCCAACTAATAAATTTGTACTTAAACCACCATTAACAGAAACAGCCATGCCTTTATTGATAATGTCATATTTTAAAATCAAAGGTATTTCTACATATTCCAGTACTTGTTGAACCTCTACATCATATTTGTTTATACTGGCTAATGATGAAACCGAATTGTTTGATTCTAAGTTGCTGCTGACTGCCTCATCCATCATTGGTGATGATGATGATGAACTAACTATATTTCCCATTGAATTTTGAAAATAATTTGTTTTAATGGCACTTTTCATACTAGAGGTGATTCCCATGGCCAAAGAGTTATTAACTATAATTGAGGAGTTGTTAAACGTTTGACCAACTTGCGCATAAGTTACTCCTGTTTCAACCCGAAGTCTCTTACTCGTTTTTACATTTATATTTAAGCCTCCGGTTAATTTTGTAATGCCACTTTCGTTATTTGCATTGTTGTTTTCTGAATTTCTAAATGAATAAGATGGGGCAATCTGGCCACCGACAGCAATTTCTTTAAATAACGTTTTGTTGTCCTTATTATTTATTCCTTTATTATCTGAATACCCAAATATTAAATCAGCAAGATGTTTATTATTAGAATCATTATTATTTAAAAAGAAGATATATGATGCATTAATGGTTTCAACAGGATTTATTCCATCTTTATTTTTTAAAGGAAGAAGTATTGTGTTTTGTTTGTAATTAGAGTTTGATGATGTCATTGTAACATTAGCATATTGTGATTTTTTTAATGAGGATGTGTTAACTACCGATTTTGCCCCATCATGAATGTATTTAGGGTCAATCTGTAATTCATGGATATTACTATTGTTATTGTTGGTTGTTGGAGTTAGTATTTTTATGGATGTTTTACGTTGACTACTATTTTGTTTTACAGGTTTAGTTTTTGAAAGCTGTTCATTTTTAACTGCATTTACAATATATTTACTTTTGGTGATTGTTTTATTGCTAAATAATATGCCAGCTAATATAATTACACCTATAAAAGCAGCTGCAACAGAACCTTTCCAAAATAATACAATCATTCTTTTTTTACGATTGTTATTCATTTGGGTATTGATAGCATCCCATACATGAGTAGGAGGTGTTTCTGAGTATGCAGAAAGGCCTTCCTTGAATAATCTGTCTATGTTGTTTTCCTTGCTCATGCTATTATTGAATCTTTTTTAACTACAGATATTTTATCTTTTAAAATTTTCCTGGCTCTGGATAAGTTTGATTTTGATGTTCCTACTGATATTTCAAGAATTTCTGATATCTCTTGGTGTGAATACCCTTCAAGGGCATACAGGTTAAAAACTAATTTGTATTTAGGAGGTAAATCCTCAATATAAGAAAGCAATTCTTTAGGATTTATAGTTTCAATGTGTTCGTTTGTGTCAGGTGTGTCTTTTGCAACTTGTTCTATTGAATCAACAAAGTATACAGGATTTTTTTTTCTGAAAGATTCAATAATTGTATTGACTACAATTCGGCGCATCCACCCTTCAAAGGAACCTTCAAATCTATATTTATTAATGTTTGTAAATATTTTTATAAAAGCCTCTTGAAGTTGATCTTCTGCCTCGGTTTTGTCTTTGCAATATTGCAGACAAACCCCAAATAACCAGGGGGAAAAGCAATTGTATAATAGCTTTTGAGCCTTGGCATTATTTTTCTGGCATTGTTTTATTATTTCATCAAGATTCTTCACGCAAAATATTATACCACCTAAATTAACAACTCATAGTATAAGTAGGTCTGTTTTTTCTTCTAATTTAATGATTTATCTGTTTTATTATTTAAATAAAGGAGATATAGTTTATGCTATGACGATAACTTAGTGGAGTGGTTGCGTGAATAATAAAAAAGACGTGTAATTAAAATGAAAGTCAAGTGTCAGAAAATGACAACTACAGGTTTATGCCTGAATAGGAGGTGAGAGAAAAGAAATATTGTATGCCAGCAGAGTGCTGGCATCAAATTTATTTAATGAATCTTTTTCATTCTGTCCATTTCTCTATTGGCATCTTTGAGTCTAAGCGTTTGTCTTTTATCATGACTTTTCTTTCCTTTAGCTAAAGCAATTTCAACTTTTGCCCAACCTCTGTCATTCAAAAATACTTTTAAAGGAATAATGGTAAGTCCTGATTCTTTAGTTTTTCTATCTAATTTTTGAAGTTCTTTTTTTTGTAATAATAGTTTTCTTTCTCTAAGAGGCATATGGTTATTGTAAGTACCAAAAAAGTATTCAGCAATATTAAATCCTTTTATCCAAAGTTCATTTTTAATAAAGTAACAATAAGCCTCAACTAAACTTGCTTTACCTAGGCGTAAAGATTTTATTTCAGTGCCCGATAATTGTATACCGGCAACAAACTTTTCTAAGATTTCGTAATCAAAAAAAGCTTTTTTATTTCGTATATTAATTTTATTCTGAGTCATAGTTAATCAAATCACAATCAAATTCCACTAAATCGGAAAAAAATTACCGATAATAAATAAGGAAGAAACAAAATTAGTAAAGTAATAATAATTGTGAGTACAATTCTAAAATCTTTATTATCAAATTTTCCTATAAATTTTGTTGACTGCCATACCAGGTATCCCGTATATAATCCAGCAATTTGCAAAAAGTATATTTGAGGAATTAAAAGTGTAATTATTTTTAATATAAAAATAATCACCATTGAATAAGCAATAGTCTTAATTGCTAAATCTTTTATATTATCAGACTTTTGAGTTTTAACAAACTGAGGAATTATTTTAATGAGTATGAAGTATACAATTATCAGTGCTAAAAAAAATGAAGTAAATTGACCAATAGCGTTTTTTAAAGCCAAAGTAAAATCCGGATTTTGATGAGCTGTTATAGAATTAATAAAACTAATCAGTGTGATAATGGCCAGATAAGGCAATATAAACTCGCTCAAAATTTTATTAAAATCACTTTTTTCAGAAAATATTTCTTCCCATTCCTTTTTAGGAGATATAATAAGGTTTTTTGTTCTTAAAAAAATGTTTTTGTATCTATTTATCAGACTTTGTGGTTGATCCTTAGAACTCATAAGTGTCTTATTAAATGTGTTGTGAGATAGTTTTGAAGCTATTTTAATTAGTTTTGTGATGTCAAAAATATAAAAAATCAACATATTTAAAGTTTGAGGGCTTTAAAATGATTGTAAATAATAAATAAAGATGAAGAAATTAGCACCCTATAATCTAGCAGTTGTGTTAGGTCCTACAGCAAGTGGGAAAACAACATTAGCAACTAAATTAGCATATAAACTGAATGGTGAAATTATAAGTGCTGATTCTCGTCAGGTATATAAAAATATGGATTTGGGAACCGGTAAGGATTTGGATGATTATGTAATAAAGGGGAAACAGATACCTTACCATTTAATTGATATTGTTGATGCAGGATATAAATACAATGTGTATGAATATCAAACCGATTTTTTTAAGGCATTTGAAGATGTCAGCAATCGGGGTAAATTTCCGGTTATGTGTGGAGGAACTGGCATGTATATTGAAGCTGTTTTGAGTCGTTTTAAAATGGTACATGTTCCATCAAATCTTGATTTAAGAAAGAGTTTAGAAGATAAGTCACTCGAAGAACTGACACAAATTTTATCATCGTTTAAAACACTTCATAACAAAACAGATGTAGATACTATTAAAAGAGCTATTAGGGGGATTGAAATAGAAACTTATTATTTGGATAATCCTGAAATTGAGGTGGAACTTCCTGAATTAAATCCGTTAATTATAGGTGTTAAAATTGATCGTGACCTACGTAGAGCAAAAATTACCAATAGACTAAAATCAAGACTTGAGGAAGGAATGATCGATGAAGTAAAAGAGATTTTAGAGAGTGGTGTGCATCCTGATGATTTAATATATTACGGTTTAGAATATAAATACCTTACACTACATGCCATTGGAAAATTATCATATCAGGAAATGTTCGATAAATTAAATATTGCGATTCATCAATTTGCAAAAAGACAAATGACATGGTTTAGAAAAATGGAACGAAGTGGATTTAATATACACTGGATGGATGCAACTGTGCCTGAGGAAGAAAGACTTGAAGAGATTTTAGGATTATTGAATATCGAATAGTAGCAACTATACCTTTATTGTAAACACTTTTAGAAAGAGTGTTCTGTTTTTTTAATAATTATAGTTATCATGAAAAAGATGGTGTTCATCAAAGAATTTTAGTCTTTGGTAAGTTATTATTAAAAAAAATCCAATAGAAAAAAACCTATTATCACTTTCGTCGTAATTATAAATATCTGACAATAATTAAGAAAAAGTGTACTAGGTAAAATAAGTTTCAATGGATAATATAGAATTATATATTGATAGGATTTCTAAACTAGCGAATAGAAATAAGGAGCTGAATAGGGAAATGAATGAAATTGTAGGAAGATATAATTTTATTCAGAAACAAAATGATAAATATTTAGACCTTTTATCTAATTTTTCTTTTGAAGAAGATGAGAAGAGGGGGGCTCCAAAACAAAAGATTCGAAGATTTAAGAGAGCTTCATTATTATATGCTTCTGTAGAAGGATTTCATAAGCTAAGTTTACATCCCAAAGCTGAAAGGTTGATGGATAAATTAGATGAACTTCAACTAAGGATGGGAGATATTGCCAAAAAATACGATATTATAAAAATTAAAACGGTTGGCGATGTATTTATTTATGGAGGAGGTATGTTAGAAGAAAACAGAACTAATCCCATAGATGTAATTTTAGCTGCGCGTGAAATGCAACAGGCCGCAATAGAAATAAATGGTGGTGAAGGTGGAACTGCTTTTTGGGAATTAAGTGTTGGGATACATACAGGGCCGGTTATTGCAGAACCAACGGGCAAAAAATCAACACCATTTAGTTTGGCTGGTGATTCTGTTAATTTTACCAGTCGTTTAGGAAAGGCATGTAAGGCTGGTTCTATTAATATTTCAGCCATGACATATGAATTAGTTAAGGAATTTTTTGAGTGTAACTCATCTGGCCAAATGCCTGTGAAATATAAAGGCATAATGGAATCATTTTATGTTGAAGGATTATTGCCGGAATTGGTCAAAGAAGGTACGACTAACGAACTTAATAAAGATTTTCATGTAAAATATTCTCTGATTCAGTTTTTAGATATTCAGGAAGAGGTTTTAGATATGTTGGAACAAAACCTTCCGGAGCATTTATTCTATCATAATATTAAACATACCATTGATGTTGTAACTGAAGTGGAGTTGATTGGTTGGGCAGAAGGCTTAACAGAAGAAGAAATTTTGTTATTGAAATTAGCAGGATTATTTCACGATGCAGGACATGTTATCAGTTATGATGATCATGAGTTTCATGGAACCGTGTTAGCTCGTAAAATGTTAAAAAAATATCACTATCATCCTGAAATTTTAGATAAGGTTTGTAGCTTAATTATGGCAACTAAATTTCCTCCTGAGCCTAAAACTATACTCGAAAAGGTGATGTGTGATTCAGATTTAGATTATCTGGGAAGAGCTGATTTTATTCCTGTTTCAAATATGCTGTATAAAGAACTTAAAGTACGTAATATGATTGGTTCTTTTACCGAATGGAATATCAAACAACTTACTTTTATACGTAAACATCAGTATTTTACAGATACTGCTCAAACTCTTAGAGAAGTAAATAAAAATAAACAAATAGAACGTTTAGAAAAACTTCTGTCAGTTGAAGCTGATGAAGGAGAATAGTATTGTTTTAATTATAGAGCAATAGTTAATAGTAAAATATAAACGATTTCATTCCTAATAAATGAGCTTTATCACTTGCTTTTTTTCGTCGATTTAATATATTTGGTATCTAAATTATTAAAATATAGATGATGAAAAGTGGGATTTTGTATTTGATAGGGGGATTGTTTATGGTTACTTCCTGTAAAAACACAGAAAAATCAGAAGCAATATACAAAGCTACAATTCCTAATGTCAAAGAAAAGGTTGAAGAATTCATTCCAATTGAATTAAAAACTGATATTTCTAAATTAAGCGAAAATGAACGTTTGATGCTTCCTATTCTATTTGAAGCAGGGAAGATTATGGACGATTTATTTTGGAAACAAGCCTGGGGTGATAAAGAAGAATTGCTTTCCGGAATAACTGACGAATATTTAAAACAATTCGTTCAAATAAACTATGGTCCTTGGGAAAGGCTGAATAATAATACTTCATTTATCAAAGGTATTGGTCCAAAGCCATTGGGTGCAAATTTTTATCCTAAAGATATCACAAAAGAAGAGTTTGAAAATATCGAGGCTGCCGATAAAAATAGTTTGTATACAATAATTGAGCGCGATGAAAAAACAAAGGAGTTAAAAGTTATTCCTTATCATGTCGCTTATCATGATGAATTAGCTAAGGTTTCTGCGTTACTAAAAGAAGCATCTCAATATGCAGATGATGACGGATTAAAGGATTATCTGATAAAGC
This sequence comes from uncultured Saccharicrinis sp., assembly GCA_963665705.1. Classification (GTDB taxonomy): domain Bacteria; phylum Bacteroidota; class Bacteroidia; order Bacteroidales; family Marinilabiliaceae; genus Saccharicrinis. The sequence goes on along the minus strand of OY762448.1, from coordinate 3,958,089 downwards.
GCTCAGAGGCATTATTGACAGGAGACTACTTTGAGAGTGATATGGCCTGGATGAGCATGAAAGATAATACTATTGATTTTGTTGTTGGACCCATTGAAAACTATGAAGATGCTCTGTATGGTGCAAAAGCTGCGTTTGAAGCCTTTATTTTAATAAAGGATAAAGAATGGTCAAGTAAATTAGCACATTATGCAACTCTTTTACCAATATTACAAAAATCATTACCTGTGGATGAAACTTATAAAAGAGAAGTTCCCGGAAGTGATTCTGATTTAGGTGCTTATGATGTTGTTTTTTATGGAGGAGATTGTAACTCTGGAAGTAAAACTATTGCTATAAATCTTCCCAATGATCCTAAGGTTCATATTGAAAAAGGAAGTAGGAAACTACAGCTTAAAAATAGTATGAAAGCTAAGTTTGACAAGATTTTGGTGCCAATAAGTGAATTGTTAATAGAAGATGAACAGCAAAAACATATTTCGTTTGATGCTTTTTTTGAAAACACCATGTTTCACGAAGTGGCTCATGGTTTAGGTATCAAAAATACATTGAATGGAAAAGGTTCAGTAAGGGAAGCACTTAAAGAGACCGCTTCAGCAATGGAAGAAGGTAAAGCTGATATTCTGGGATTATACATGGTTGATATGCTAACTAAAATGAATGAATTAGGAGAAGATCAGGTGCTCAAGGATAATTATGTAACTTTTATGGCCGGATTGTTCAGGTCTATTCGTTTTGGAGCTTCAAGTTCTCATGGTAAGGCTAATATGATTCGATTTAACTATTTTCAAGATAGAGGTGCATTTACTAAAAATGCTGAAACAGGAAAGTATCATGTAGATTTTGAAAAAATGCATCAGGCTATGATTGATCTTTCTTCAGATATTTTAGTGATGCAAGGTAATGGTGATTATGAAAAAGCTCAGGCATGGATTAAAGAAAAAGGTTACATTACTCCAGATCTGCAAAAAGATTTAGATAAGATTGCTCAGGCTGGAATCCCCAAAGATATTGTTTTTAAACAGGGACTGGATGTTTTAGATCTTTAAAATATATAAAAGAAATAGCTTCTGATATCAGAAGCTATTTCTTTATTGTGTTATCTGAAATTCAGTGTGAATTCCATAATTTCAGGTCTGTTTCCTAGTCTTACAGGAGGTCCCCAGGTTCCAAAACCATTGCTCACGTAAAAATGAGAATCTCCCTTCTTTTTATACCCACTACTTACTTCAAATATCTTTTCTGTAATATAGTTAAACGGCCATAACTGTCCGTGATGTGTATGTCCACTAATTTGAAGATCAGCACCCGCATTTTGAGCCAGTTCAAGATGATATGGCTGATGGTCCAGCATCACGATAGGCTTTGATTGATTTAAGTCAGATGTGAGATCATTCGGTAATCTACGTTGAACTCCTGTAAAGGATGTTTTATCCCGATCTTCTCTACCAACAATGTAAACGCTGTTTTGTATCAAAACAGCCGTATCGCGTAATATACTAATTCCATGTTCTTCAAGATATTTAACGGCATCCTCAGCTCCTCCTATATATTCATGATTCCCAGTAATTCCATAAACACCCATTGGGGCTTTGAGGTTTAAAAGGTTGCTTCCAAGGTTCTGTTCTATTACAGGTTTAATATCTTCATCCACAATATCACCTGCAAGTAGTATAATGTCTGGTTTTAATGAATTGATTGTATGAACTAATTTCCCTGTTTTACGGGGGCCTATTATAGTTCCCAGGTGTACATCAGAAACTGCAACGATTTTTAGCGATTTTAATTCACCTCCATCTTTGTTTATTTGAAATGTTTTTCGGGTAATTTTAGGTGTCCATGCATTGATGTGACCTATGATTATAACAGCAACTACAAAAATGACAGAAATATAAGTTGTTATAAGTTTTGTATGTTTGTAGTTTTCAATCCATTTGATAGGTAGAAAATCAAAAATATGATTTAATCCTCTAATAATATCAATAGAAACTATAGCTATAAAGAAGTATAACATCCCTGCAAACCAAAAAGCACCTGTCCAATGAAAAAAGTTAGCAACAGGAGAGTACCAGGCTTTTTCTAGAAAACGACCTAAAGGGTAGGAGATAAATAGTAGTATCATAACTGTTCTTAACCAAAATATCATTTGCGGCAGAGCTTCCAGACCTTGAGCTGCTCTTTTGTAAATATAAAAGTTAACTATACCATGTATAGTAAATATAACTGAGAAAAATATAATCATTCTTAATTTTATCATTGTAACAATATTATTAGAAACGTTTGTATAAAGATATTGTTTGATAGTGTTTTATAATAACTATAGAGTATTGATGTGAGTATAAATGTGAATGAATTGCAATATTATTAGGGTAAAATGATTTTATTATTGCTTTTCAATAAATATTCGATGTAGAAGTTTTATGACCCAATGATGATTTTGTTTTTCATGATTAGATAGCCATGCAGATAGTTTTTCTGCGAGTTCCTGAGAATTATACTGACGTTGGTTTATGCCTGATTTCAATGTGGTTGTTATGTCATCGTAAGATAACAGGCGAGGTGGCTTTTTAAACTTTTCTTTATAGATAGATGGTTTTAAAATATCAAAAAGCGTCTGATCCATATTCGCCGGTTTAGGGATTGGGTAGGTTAACTGTAGGTTTATCATTACTTCTGCATTACAATCGTATAGTGGTTTGTGTTTGGATAAAATCTCCAAAAATGAGATAGTAGCAGCAAAAATATCTGTGGACTCATTAAATAAATCTAATCTTTTTAAAACCTGTTCAGGAGGAGAATACAGCATTGAAAAGCCTTTGTATCTTGTATTTGTTGATGTCGGAAATAAAATAGCTCTTTCATAATCTAAAATCATTACATCTTCAGGATTCCATTTATTAATTTTGGCCTTAGCACTGTGTTTAATGAAAATGTTTGAGGGTTTAATATCTGTATGTAATATCCCTAAATTGTGAAGTTTTTGTAATTGAGATAATACTTGTATTAAGGATTTTATGAAAAAGTGTTGTGATAATTGAGAATATTTAATGGTGCTTTTTAAGATTGATTTAAAGTCTGTTCCGTTGAAAAAGTCTCTGACTATATAATGTTTGTTATTTGTTGAAAAATAGGAGGACTTAAGAAAGTTTCCATGATTTATATTGTTGATTTTTTTAAGAATAGTTAATTGTTCCGGATTAGGAGTGCGGTATACTTCTTTTAATATAACTTCTTGATTATTATTTGTATTAAGGCACTTATAAGTAATTCCAAACTTATTTTTTGTTAGTGTTTTTTGAACTTTATAATGGAGTATTTGCTTATTAGCCATCGAAATTACAGTAGGTGATATTGAATAAAAAATGCGTTAAAATACATATCAGCTAAGATATCTATTTTAACGCATTCTATGATAAGCCTGATTTGACTTTTATTTTAAATATTCATCTAACCATCTAAAGAATTCACGATGCCAAAGAACCCCATTTTGTGGACTTAAAACCCAATGGCATTCTTCCGGGAAATATAAAAATCTTGCTGGAATGCCTTTCATAATTGCAGTGTTAAATGCACCCATTCCTTGCGTATATGGAATTCTAAAATCTTTTTCCCCATGAATTACCAGAATTGGTGTATCCCAGTTTTTTACAAATTTATGAGGTGAATTAGCAAAAGACTTTTGTGCAGCTTTGTTATCCTTATCCCAGTAGTTTCCTTTTAAATCCCAGTTTACAAAGAACATTTCTTCTGTTGTAGAGTACATTTGTTCAAAATTAAAAATACCACAGTGTGAAACAAATGCTTTAAAGCGTTTTTGATGATGACCAGCAATCCAGTATACCGAAAATCCACCATAACTTGCCCCTATAGCTCCTAATTTGGTTTCATCAACATAAGGTTCTTTTGCAAGAGTATCGATAGCCGTGAAGTAATCTTTCATGTTTTGGCCACCGTAATCACCACTAATCTGTTCATTCCATTCTTTTCCAAAACCAGGTAATCCTCTACGATTAGGAGCTACGATAATATAATCATTAGCTGCCATAAGTTGAAAATTCCATCGTAAACTCCAAAATTGGCTAACGGTACTTTGTGGACCTCCCTGACAATAAAGTAGTGTTGGATATTTCTTATTAGGATCAAAATTAGGAGGGTATATAACCCAGGTTTGCATTTTTTTGTTGTCAGTAGTTGTAATCCATCTACTTTCAACTTTGCCCATCTTAAGTTGAGCAAGCATATCTTTATTTTCGAATGATATTTCTTTATCAATACCTGATTTAGGGTCAACAATAAAAATTTCAGTAGGGAACATCATCGAACCTTTTGTAGCAACAAGTTTATCTGATGTAGGTATTACCGAATAATAATTATGAACTCCTTCTGTTGTTTTATGAATGATTCCATCATTAATTTTTAAACTATATATCTCGTTTGTGCCATGGTAATTACTTGTAAACCAAATCAAATCACTTCCCTCAGACCAAGATAATTCACTAACATTTTGATCAAAGTTTTTAGTATAATCTTTTTTATTACCCTTTGCAATATCTAATACATATAGTCTGTTTTTATCTGATTCATATCCATTACGTTCCATGCTTTCCCATGCTAAATACTTTCCGTCAGGCGAAAATGATGGATTTAAATCATATCCCATCATACCTTCAGTAAGATTTTGAGTGGATTCATTTTCGATATTATATAAATATATATCAGAATTGGTTGAATAAGCATATTCTTTGCCAACCATTTTTTTACAACAATAAGCAAGCGTTTTAGAGTCTGGAGACCAGGTTATCTGTTCAACTCCACCAAACGGTTTTAACGGGCTGTCAAATCTTTCACCTTCCATTAAGTCCTTTCCGGAAGTTATTTTATCTTTTGTTGAAGCAATAAATACATGACTGTAGTTGTCATCTTCCCATGAATCCCAATGTCTGTACATAATATCATCTTCAATTCTGGCATTAGCTAAAGGAAGATCAGGGTAACGATCATGAATGTTTTCATCCAATTTTACATCGCTTGTATATAACAGAAATTGTATGTCAGGAGAATATTTATAGTTGGTAATGCCATTTTTAATGTTTGTAATTTGTTGGCGATTAGAACCGTCTAAATCCATTTCCCAAAGTTGTACGGAGCCATTTTCTGAAGAAAGAAAATTTATTTTCTTTCCATCAGGTCTATATGTTACAGATGACTCATTTGTTTTGGTGTTCGTTAACTGTGTTTTCTTTCCATCATTTATTGATAAAGAGAATACATCGGAGTATGATTTATTTTCTTCAATATTAGTGTAGGAAACGGTGTAAAGGATTGTTTCTTTATTAGGTGAAACAGAAACATTTCCAATTCGTCCCAAGGTCCACAAAACTTCCGGAGTAAGTTTGTTTCCGGAAAATATTTTACCCTTATTTGTATATCCTGTTTCTGTAACTGATGTTTTACACGAACTAGCAATTAAGAATACTGCAATGAAAATAGAAAATTTTAATCTTATCATATTTTATTAAATGAAATTTAAAGGGTGCAATTTATAATCTAACCCTATTACTATCAAGAGTATTAAGTCTTAAGTTATATGATTTTTGTTAGGTTTTATTTTTTGAAAATGAGTACAAAGGTTGATTTTTAAATATTTATTTATGAATGAAATGTAACATATTTAATATAATACGTATGCAGTATGAGTCCTCAGATATAAATAGTGTAAAAAAAGATTCAGTACATGACAAAACTATAAATAATTGAAAATCAATGATTTAAAAGGTGAATTTTCTTGTTTAAAACCTTGATATTCAGTATCTTACAAAAGATTCCCACATCATTTTGTAATGCATCCGAATACCAAGGTAGACAGTAAAAATACTCAATTATTTGAGTTGTTCAAGACAACAACCAGTTGGCACAAAGCAAGGATTAAATGCCTTGTCATTATTATCAATAGCATGATAAAATTCCAAACCGTTTCATATGTAAAACTTGCACAGGGATTTAACCCTAATGTTGAACATGAATCAAGCCTTCGGCGAGTACAACGGTTTTTTGCTGAATTTTCCTTTGATCCACTGATCTTTACTCGTTTAATTTACAGTTTATTGCCTGACGAACCTCCCTATATGCTCAGTATGGATAGAACCAACTGGAAGTTTGGCAAAACCGACATTAACATCCTAATGTTAAGCGTTTGTTATAAAGGAGTTGCTATCCCATTAATATGGAAACTTCTTCCCAAGCGGGGAAATTCCAATGCCAAAGAGCGAAAAGAGGTGCTGGACACTTATATTCGGTTCTTTGGTACCAAAGATATTAAAGCATTTATGGCGGATAGGGAATTTATCGGAGAAGAATGGTTCGAGGATCTTATTCGTCAGAAGATTCCATTCTACATTCGCATACGCAACAATATGATGGTGCATCGACACGGCAAACCTCCAATTAAAGCCTTTTGGCTGTTCAACAATATCAAAACAGGGTCTTACAAACATTGTGATAAACCGTATTACCTCGGTAAAAATCTGGTATATCTATCGGGAGCTAAGTCCTTCAATAAAGCTGCTGGAAAAGTGGAGTTTACCATTATTGCCTCTTTCAATCAACACGATCAGGCTCTGATCAACTACAAAGAACGATGGCAGATAGAGACCATGTTTAGAGCTATGAAATCCAGCGGGTTCAATCTTGAAGATACTCACTTGACTGATTTGGAACGCATAGCTAAACTTTTGGCTGTTGTGGCAATTGCTTTTGTTTGGGCATACTTAGCGGGTATTGACAAACATGTGAACATTAAAGCGATAAAGGTGAAAAAGCATGGCAGAAGAGCTTATAGTTTCTTTAAATACGGACTGATTAGAATCGCAAACGCGTTAATCAATCCAATAAATAACAGCGATTTAGATGAATGTTATAAACTTTTGTCATGTACTTAGAAAAAAAGATTTAAAAAAATTAAAGAATCGTATGTGTCGAAGTGATTTACTTTGTAAATTAATAAGGCTTTGGTATGTAACTATGTTTTATGGACAAAAAAATAGTGTATGAATTGGAAAAAGAACTTTAAATTTAAGACTATAACAGGACAAATTATTTTTGTGAATTTGTTGTTAGTTGTTGTTATGGCTCTTGCTATAGCTATTCCTTGGGGTGTTTTATCTTATAATGCAGAAATGAAGCGTTTAGAAGCCTTGGAGGAAATTCTTAAGACAGATTATGATAAGCAAATAAGAAGTGAAGTTGAAACTGCATATAGTTTAGTTGAGAGTGTTTATAAAAAGTATGAAGTAGGCGAGCTCTCGATGGATGAAGCAAGTTTATTAGCTGCTGATGTTGTAAGAGAGTTATCTTATGGCGAATCTGGTTATTTTTGGATAGACACCAAAGATGGAACAAATGTAGTGTTGTTAGGAGGAGATGCTGAAGGTAAAAACAGATACAATCTTCAGGATACGAAAGGTAACTATCTCATTCAGAATATTATAAAAGTCGCTATTGAAGGAGGGGGATATACAGAGTATTGGTTTCCAAAAAAAGGTGAAACAGAAGCTTTACCGAAACGTAGTTATTCTATGTATTTTAAACCTTTTGATTGGGTAATTGGAACCGGTAATTATATTGATGATATTACTTTAAGAATTAATAAGGAGAAAGAAATTGAGATTGGAGAACTTCAAGCATTGTTGACTTTAATGTTTATTATTACGATTGGTGTTTTAGTTTTAGCAGGATTAGGTGCTGTTATATTTGGTAGAAGTTTTTCTCGTCCATTAATTGTATTATCAAAAAAAACGGAAAAATTAGCTTCAGGTGATTTAAATGTTGATTTTACTAAAAACAGGAATGATGAAATTGGAACTCTTCAAGCTTCACTTATTGCAACAGTTGAAAAACTTCAAAGTGTAATAACGGAAGTTATTGATGGATCATCTAATGTATCCAGTGCAAGCTCTCAGATGAGTAAAACAGCTGAGCATATGGCTCAAGGTGCAAGTACTCAATCAGCATCCACAGAAGAGATATCTTCTTCAGTAGAGGAAATGGTTGCAAATATTCAATCTAATACTGAAAATGCCCGAGTTACCGAGGAAATTAGTGTGAATACTGAAAGCAGTATGAATAAGTTGCAGAAAACATTAAAAGAGAACTTGGATTCAATGACAGAAATAAAGGCTAAAACTAATGTTATAAATGAAATTGCAACTCAAACAAATTTACTGGCTTTAAATGCTGCTGTAGAAGCTGCAAGAGCAGGTGAGTACGGCAGGGGGTTTGCTGTTGTTGCTACCGAAGTAAGAAAGTTATCTGATTATACACAAAAGGCTGCTAGTGCTATAGATGGATTAACAGCTTTAAGTTTAAAAACTGCCGAAGAGTCGTGGGCGAATTTAGAAGAATTGCTTCCTGAAATTAAGAATACAGTGGAACGAGTTAGAGAAATTTCATCTTCGAGTAAGGAGCAGGATATTGGCGCAGGACAAATAAATAATGCTGTCCAGGAATTGGTTAATGTAACTTCACAAAATGCAGCATCATCAGAAGAGTTAGCTTCAAGTTCAGAAGAGTTATCTCGTCAATCAGATCAACTGAAAGATACTATTTCATTTTTTAAACTTTCCTAAATAATTAGGAGTTAAAGCATATTTGAGGGTCAATCTCTTCAAGGATTGACCTTCCTTTTGAAAAATCTTTGCAAGTCCATTGCCAATTTTCTGTAATTCTTAATTTATCACATTGCATTTGTTCTATTTTTGATGTACACATACCTGTTAATAATTGGTTATTAAAGTTTGTATGGTGGTATTGCATTTGAAGATAAATATCTGGATTGATTGTGCCTGTTATATTTCCTGATTTAATTGTTCTGCCCTTATATTCGTCTGTTATAAAGATTCCTTGTTTATATAAGAATACGGTTTAGTGATTCTTATCTCCGTTTGAAGTATTGCTTTTAGTAATGAAAGCTTTGTTGTTAAAATTAATCATATTTGTTTGGGGGGTAAGATATAGGGACAAGTATTTTGATGTTTAAATTTAAGTTTTTTATATAAACAAAAAAACCGGGAAAACCCGGTTTTTGTTATTATTTTGAATTTGCTTTAATGATTTTTTGTTCAATTTCATCCATTAATTCAGGATTATCTTTAATAACATTTTTAACAGCTTCTCTTCCCTGACCAAGTTTAGTATCTCCATAACTAAACCAAGATCCACTCTTTTTAATAATTTCAAGATCAACACCTAAGTCTAAAATTTCACCAACTTTAGAAATTCCTTCTCCATACATGATATCAAATTCCGCTTTTTTAAATGGAGGTGCTACTTTATTTTTAACAACTTTAACTCTGGTGTGATTACCAATTACATCTTCTCCATCTTTTATTTGGGCAGCTCTTCTTATATCCAGCCTTAAGGAAGCGTAAAATTTAAGGGCATTACCACCAGTAGTAGTCTCAGGATTACCAAACATAACTCCAATCTTCTCACGAAGCTGGTTAATAAATATACAGCATGTATTAGTTTTGTTAATACTGGAAGTTAGCTTTCTTAGTGCTTGCGACATTAAGCGAGCTTGTAATCCCATTCTGGAATCACCCATTTCACCTTCTATTTCAGCTTTGGGAGTTAAGGCTGCAACAGAGTCAACAACTATAATGTCAATAGCAGAAGATCTGATTAATTGATCTGCAATTTCTAAAGCTTGTTCTCCATTATCAGGTTGAGAAATTAATAAGTTTTCAATATCAACACCAAGTTTTTCTGCATAAAATCTGTCAAAGGCATGTTCTGCATCAATAAAAGCAGCAATACCACCACTTTTTTGTGCTTCTGCAATAGCATGAATAGCCAGAGTTGTTTTACCAGATGATTCAGGGCCGTAGATTTCAATGACTCTACCTCTTGGAAATCCACCAACTCCCAAAGCCATATCTAAAGATAATGAACCAGTAGAAATCACTGGAACATTCTCAACTTCATCATCTCCCATTTTCATTATTGTTCCCTTACCATAGGCCTTGTCAATTTTGTCCATGGTAAGTTGAAGTGCCTTTAATTTTTCTTTATTAACTTCTTGTTTTTCTGCCATTTTGTTAATTCTATCAGAGTAATGTAACTTATTCTATTATATTTATTCAATGTTTAATTCGCCGTAAATTTGGTTTGTATGGTCTTTCGTTTTAACCTTTTTGATTATTTTTTCAATAATTCCTTCTTCATTAATAATAAAAGTCGAACGTAAAACTCCCATATATTCTCTTCCATACATTTTTTTTAACCCCCAGGCATTATACAGTTCTAAGATTTCCTTTTCTGTATCAGCAATTAAATCAAAATTAAAACCAAATTTATTGATAAACTTTTGGTGCGAAGCTTCACTGTCAGGGCTCACTCCAATTACTTCAAAACCTTTATCGGTTAATTCAGTATAATTATCGTTTAAATTACATGATTCCGCAGTACACCCAGGAGTGTTATCTTTAGGGTAAAAGTATAGTATTACTTTCTTACCTAGGTAATTAGTTAAAGAAATTTCTTTTCCATCTTGATTTTTTCCTGTGAAGTTAGGTGCTTTATCTCCTTCTTTTAAAATGTTCATTTTATTTAATTTTCAGGTTACAAATATATTTCATTAAACGAATACATTAAAGCTTGGTTCAAAACTTATTTATAAATTTTCGGGATTGATAAAGATATAAATAAAGTTTGTTATTGAGTTAAGACCATTAAGCTTATATGGTCAACTTACATTTTTACCCTGTAATTATTATAAAATGTCAAATATATTGAGCACCTATTTATTTAGGTAATTGGGCTTATATTTATATTTTTGGCATGGATTTAATTTTTTACAATTGTTATGATAAAATGTTATTTAGGAGTAATTGTCTTAATTGTTTGTTTTTCTTCATTGAGGGGACAAGGTGGATCGGAAAAAGTAGAATATACTCCTCCATCAGGATTGGAATATTTTAAAGCAGGAAATTATATCGGAGCTGAAAAAGTTTATAAATATTTACTTGGGAAATACCCCAAGGATGGTCGTTATAACTTTTATATGGGAATTTGTGAGTTAAAAAACCGAACTGATATTTCAGGAGCAATAAAGAAGTTGAATTATGCAAAAATTAAAAGAGTAAGTAAGGATGTTTATTACTATTTAGGTAGGTCTTATCAGTTATCATATAATTTTGAAGAAGCAATTGCTAATTATAAAACCTTTATTAAGAATGCTTCAGGTTCAGATGCCAGAGTTGATAAAGCAAATACATTTATAGAAGAATGTAATAATAGTAAGAGAATTGCTGCAAAAATATATCAACTTGAAGTCATTAATAAGTCAACCGTTCATAAAAAATCAATTTTAAACAAATATAATCCGGTTAAGGATGTTGGTAAACTATCTCGAAATGCAGACTTTTTTGAGTCTGGAGTAGATCCTGACAATGTAATGTTTGAAACCGAGAGAGGAGATGTAGTCTATTTTTCAATGGCAACTAATACTGAAGATACCTTGAGTATTTACAAAATGGTTAAATTAATTGATGGATGGGGAAAAAGCGAAAGAGTTGGAGATCCTGTAAATTCAGTATATAATGATGCTTATCCCTTTTTAGCTACAGATGGTGTTACATTTTATTTTGCGTCAAACAGGCCTGGAGGTATGGGTGGATACGATATCTATAAGGCATATTACGATAATGAAACTCATAGTTTTTTGGATGCAATTAATTTGGGGGTTCCATTTAATTCTCCAGACGATGATTTTTTATTTGTATCAGATGAATTTTCTAAAGTAGCATGGTTTGCTTCAAATCGCGAAACGAATAGCGACAGTGTATGTGTTTATAAAGTAAAGTGGGATGGTAGACAAGTAAGAAATATGGTTGATGAAGAAGTTCAGATTAAAGAGTCAGCACAACTATTAATCAATCAGGATATAAAAAGACCTGAAGGAGGTAGTGTCAATCAGCAAGTAAACGATATTCAAAGTAAGAATAATAAAAAAGGTGTTTTCTCATTTGAAATAAATGATTCAATAGTATATACACAGTTTGACCATTTTATTGATAATGAAGCTAAAGAATTGTTTAAACAAGGATATGAATTGGATCAAGAAAGAGATAGCTTATCATACTTATTAAAGAAAAACAGAGCTAAATATAGTGTTGTAAAATCCGAAATTGAGCAAAATAAGGTTGTAAATGAGATTTTAAGATTAGAAAATCAAGTTTATAGTTTAGAAGATAAAGTTCAAGAGAGTTACATGTATGCAAGACAAAAGGAAAATAATGAAATAATAAACAGGGTAGAAAAAGGAACTTATCAATCAACACAGAAAGTGAAGTCTAAAGGGGCCGAGGCTACCAATATTGAGGGAATTTTTATTCCTGAAAAATATTCAATGTATACATCTGATGAATTTGAAAAACATTATTTGAAAAACGCTAAAATGTATGAAGCGCTTTTTTCTGATAATGACATAAAAGTTTTAAGATATGCTGACTCGTTATATGTGTGGGCCAATATTTTAAATTTAGAGTCTTCTCAGTTATTGGCTAAATCAACTCAACAGGAAGAAGATAATTCATTAAGAATAGGAAGTTTAATTAAAAGAGGAGATTCTGCATCAAATGAGGAAAGGGAGTCCTCTTCATCATCTATGATTAAAGAGTCAAAGGAATTAAAGATTTTATCAACAAGAATTTATCATAAAGCGCTGGATAAGAAATATCCTGTCTATTGGCTTAAATTAAAAGATATATCATCTAAACTGGATGAAGAAACAGGTAAAGAGATAAATGAATTGATATTTCAGGGAAATGCCTATTTCCGTGAAGCAAAAAAAGCTTTAAGTACTCTTGGTGGATTAAATATTGAAGACTTTGAAAAAGCAGGTACAATGAAAAGGGCTGGTATAGAAAGTCAGGAAAATGCTTTAAAATTATATGATGAATTATTAGCAGAGGGCTATCAGCCAAAAGAGAAGGCAAAGAAAAAGGTTGTTGGGGTAGTTCAAAAATCATATAGTGAACTGCAAAAAGGAGATGAAGCTTCAGAAAATAAAACTGTAGAAGAAGTTATTCCTGAGAAGAAAGAATTAGTTCAAAATGATCCGATAAAAGAAGAGAATACAAGTTTGTTGAACGAAGAATACAGGATACAGATTGGTGTATTTAGAAATGCTCCAAACAAAGAATCTTTGACCTTAATTCCAGAGGTTTCAACACTTGAATTGGAAGGCCGTGGATTGACAAAATATTTTAGCGGTCACTATAAAACTAAGCAGGAGGCTTTGGATGCAATTGGTTCAGTTGTTGATGCTGGATTTGCAGGAGCATTTGTCGTTTATTTTAAAAATGGTATTTTATCATCCATACCTAAATAATATTATTTTGATTAAAATTTTATATTTTGTGTTTCATTAAACCTGATTTGTATAGCTTATTTCATAGTGCTTGAATACAGGTTCATAGAATTTAACCATGGAGATGTCTTTTTTATAAAGTGTTTATAACCATTTATTTATAAACAAAAACTTTTAGCCAAACAACTATATAAAATAGGCTGCTATTCTTTATTTATTTTAAGATGAACCATTTTACTAATAAGTGTCCTGAATCTAAAATATTATGTTGAGCTAACGTAATTAATAACTTTATGGAAATAAATCTGTTAAATAGAGATATTTTGGATAAAAAGTGTTATTTTGGATTTTAAATACTCTAAGTGATGGAATCTTTTGGAAAAAAATGGAAAAGTGATCGTTTAAGCAAAAATAAACAACAGCTTAAATCATTAACGCTACATAATGATGACATTAATTCATTTGAATTTGTAATAGAAACATTATGTGAGCTGTGTGAACATGGTGATATTCAGGCAGAACAGTGTGCTTTTTTAACCCATTTTACAGGTAAGTGCCAAATTAAAATCGGTACCAAAGAGGAGTTAACTCCAATACAAAAACAATTACAAGATAAAAAACTGTCAGTTACATTAGAATAAATATATGTCTACAACCATCATTATCCTTCTTATTCTTTTAGGATTATTTTTACTTATTCTTGAATTTTTTGTGCTACCAGGGGTTACTCTCGCGGGGATCGGTGGCACTATATTTATTGGTGCAGGGATTTTTATGGCCTATAAAAATTATGGAAACATTGGTGGAAATATAACTTTAATAAGTACCATTTTTGTTGCTGTTTTTTTAATTGTATGGTCATTACGATCAGGTACATGGAATAAACTGATGTTGAATTCAACAGTTGACAGTAATGTTGAAGTAAAAGAAGATTCTGCCATTAGTGTTGGGGATGAAGGAATAGCTGTAACAAGATTAAATCCTGTAGGAAAGGCTTTTGTAAATGGTGTTACAATTGAAGCAAGATGCCCCGGTAATTTTGTAGACTCAAATACAAAGCTCGAAGTCGTAAAAGTTTTCAAAACATATATAATCGTTAAACCTAAAATTTAAAAAATATGGTAGATATGGGAGGCCTTGGATTTCTTGGCCTATTAGCAGTAATCATTGTACTGTTTTTCTTATTTCTGTACTATGTGCCTGTATTATTATGGTTCTCAGCATTGGTTTCAGGAGTTCGTATTTCATTAATTCAGCTTGTTTTGATGCGAGTTCGTAAAGTTCCACCATCAATTATTGTGAGAGCTTTAATAGAGGCTACAAAAGCAGGATTACAGAGTATTAAACGTGATGAGTTAGAAGCTCACTATTTAGCTGGTGGACATGTAACAAGTGTGGTACATGCATTAGTTTCAGCAGCAAAGGCAAATATCGATTTAACTTTTCAGATGGCAACAGCTATTGATTTAGCAGGTCGTGATGTATTTGAAGCAGTACAAATGTCTGTAAATCCAAAGGTAATTGATACTCCACCTGTGGCGGCCGTTGCAAAAGATGGTATTCAGTTAATAGCTAAAGCCAGAGTAACAGTTCGAGCCAGTATCAAGCAATTAGTTGGAGGAGCTGGAGAAGAAACAGTTTTAGCTCGTGTAGGTGAAGGGATTGTATCATCAATTGGATCATCTATGTCGCATAAAGCTGTATTAGAAAATCCTGACTCAATTTCAAAGGTAGTGTTAGAAAAAGGTTTGGATGCAGGTACAGCATTTGAAATCTTATCTATTGATATTGCTGATGTTGATATAGGTAAAAATATTGGAGCTGTTCTTCAAATAGATCAAGCTGAAGCGGATAAAAATATTGCACAAGCTAAGGCAGAAGAAAGAAGAGCAATGGCTGTTGCATTAGAGCAAGAAATGAAAGCTAAAGCACAAGAAGCAAGAGCTAAAGTAATCGAAGCCGAAGCCGAAGTTCCATTGGCGATGGCTGATGCTTTCAGATCTGGTAATTTAGGTGTTTTAGATTATCTAAAAATGAAAAATATTGAGGCTGATACATCAATGAGAGATTCAATTTCAAAGACTCCTCCAGATAAGCCAAATAAAAAATAAAAAAAATGAGGAGTATGAAAATGCTCCTTTTTTTTTGTGCTGCAATTAATTACGATTGTGAAGGGATGCAGTCGGTAATTTTTGTTTAATTTTTTTTATTCAAAAGTATTGCAGCATTAAAACATTTTCCTACATTTGCACTCGCAATCACGAAATGAGGGTTGCAAAGGGGTCTAAAAAGTTAGACTTTATGACACCTGGAGAGATGGGTGAGTGGCTGAAACCACCAGTTTGCTAAACTGGCGTACGGGTTAAACTGTACCGGGGGTTCGAATCCCCCTCTCTCCGCAAAGATTGAAATTTTGAAAAACACTACGGGGTGTAGCGCAGTCCGGTTAGCGCACCTGGTTTGGGACCAGGGGGTCGGGAGTTCGAATCTCTCCACCCCGACACAGTTTTTTCAAGATGGATACAAAAGTACGGGGTGTAGCGCAGTCCGGTTAGCGCACCTGGTTTGGGACCAGGGGGTCGGGAGTTCGAATCTCTCCACCCCGACTACTTAAGAAGAGAAAGAATATAAAAGCTTGTAAACTGTATGGTTTACAAGCTTTTTTTATTTTTAATAAATCAGTTTAAACCAATATAATTCATATTACAGGTGTAAGTTGAGTGTAACTTTAATTTATTATATCTTCGCTTACACTTGAAAAATAACAAACTAGAAAAAGAGACTTGACTAGTTTTATACATCAAGTGTAACTGCCATTGATTTTGATTGATATTGATTGTGAAAAAGAGGCTTCAGGTGTAACCTGCAATCCTTAATTATTTATTAACCACAATTAATTGCAATGTTATGTCAACCAATCAATTACTTTATTTAAAGTTCTTTCTTAGAACAACAAAAAAGAGTCCTGAAATCGGTATGTTATACCTTAGGATAACATATAATACAAAACGTGTAGATTTTTCGTTTAATCATCGTGTAAGTATTTCTTCCTGGGATTCTAAAAAAGATCTTGTTAAGGCTTCTTGTAAAGACTATCTTCGAATAAACAGATCAATTACTTCTGCAAAAACTAAGATTTTCAGTATTTATGACAAGTTGATGTTTGAAGAGAAGCGTATAACTCCTGAGATCCTTAAGAATCTTTATTTAGGTAATAAAGAGGAAAGAAAAACGCTTTTATACTTAATTCAATATCATAACGAATCGCAAGCAAGCATATTAAGTCCGGGGACATTAAAAAACTACTTTACAACGCACAAATATTTAGTTAGATATTTAAATGATATAAAAAAAGTTGATGATATATATCTAGAAGATGTCAATTATCAGTTTGTAACAGAGTTTGATTCTTATTTGAGAAAGTATAAACCAATTGACCACCATAAGGTATTAACCAATAATGGTATAATGAAACACTTAGAAAGATTTAGAAAAGTTACATCAATGGGAATAAGATTAGAATGGATGGCAAAGGATCCTTTTGAGAAATTTAAGTTTTCTTTTGTTAAGGTTGATCGGGAATATCTTACAGATAAAGAACTTGAAATATTAAAGAAGAAACGCATTAAAATCTCTCGACTCCAATATGTGAAAGATTTGTTTGTATTTGCATGTTATACAGGCCTGTCATATATAGATGTGCATAAATTGACAGCGGAAAATATTGTACTTGGAATCGATGGTGAACACTGGATTCAAACAACAAGGCAAAAAACGGAAATGATTGTAAATATTCCAATATTACCTGTTGCATGGGGAATTATTAACAAATATAAAGATCATCCTAGAGCTGTAAATAATGGTACTTTATTTCCTAAATTGTCCAATCAAAAGTTAAACAGTTATTTAAAAGAAGTTGGAGATATGTGTGGAATACATAAGAGTCTTACTTTTCATATGGCAAGGCATACATTTGCCACTACAGTTACGTTAAGCAATGGAGTGCCAATAGAAACTGTGAGTAAAGTATTGGGGCATTCTAATTTATCAACCACAATGATATATGCAAGGGTGTTAAAAACCAAGATAAGTGAAGATATGCATAAGTTGAAGGATAAACTTAATAATCAAAAAGATAAAATAAATAAATGTTCTTGAGTGTAACATAAAAAATGAACTTAAAACTTGGCATTTGATTTGTAATGTTAAATAATTGTAAACTATTATCAATCATTTAACTATATTTTTAAATCTAATCATAAAATCAAATGTCAGACCTATTATCTCACATTGACAGGGTTGTTGATAATCTTAACAACCCTGATGAATGTTCTTTTCGCAAATTATTTGAAAATAATCAGATCCAAAATCAAATAATTGAATTCAAAAAAAATAAAAAACTACTCAAACAGCATTTAAACAAATTAGCTACAGAAGAGAAATCCTCTGAAGCTTTTAAAAGGCAGATACAATATTACCAGGCCAGCCTTACAAAGTTATTGGACTTACTTTATACTAACCATCATGAATGTGTTTATTTTAATGAGTGTCGAAAAAAATTAATAAGGCCTAAGGTTAATTTTTATATCGGTTATTTAGAATTGCTTCAACAAAGCTTTCCGGATTATTTTAATACTGCACAACCAGTTCCGTTTTTTTTGTACCTGAATATTAGAAAAAAGCTTTACAAACTATTTAGTGAAAAGAATATAGCATCAATTCAGTATAAATCAGTATTTGATCTGTGCCTTTTAATAAAGTCTGTTTTTGATGAGAATACTATTGGATTTAGTTTTCAATCCATCAATTACTGGAATGATTTTATATGCGGTTTTCCAAAAGAAATTATTAAAAATGTTACTTACCAGAAAGAGGAGAAAATACAGAAGAAGTTACTTTTTAGGTATTTAATAAGTACAAATTTCAACCACACCTCTATATATCAATTTATTACAGATAACATAAAGGATATAGCAACAGAAATAGACGATCAATCAAAAAGGATACATTACTTATCTCGAATAAAGAAAAATATATCGCAGATTGCGGAATTAAATTCTAGAGGCTTTTATCCGTATGGAGAAACTCTAAAACAAATGTTATTAAACTGCATTAAAAAGGAAATCAACTACTACAAATATAGCTACACAATTATCCAGGAACAATCTATTTCAGAAGTAGATAAAATACAATCTCGAAGCGTAAATAAATTTAAAACTAATTTCTCTGTAGGACAGATGGGATATTTCCTGCGCACTTTAGTAGATAATAAGATCATGGAAATAGATAAGGATCATGTTGGTGAATTTATAAAGTTATTTTCAAATAATTTTTCTTCATTACGAAGTGTTAATGTTTCAACCAAACACTTGTCAAATAAATATTATGATCCGGAGGAATATGCGGTAAAAAGTATCAAGGAATTATTTCTTAGGCTATATCGATCATCAAATAATTAAAAAACTACCACAATAATACTGCACAAATTGTGTGGTGTAAAAAAAAATATTCCTTTGTAATGGATTGGTAATCATGGGGGTGGTAGGGGGTGGATCCACCCCCTACCACTGTTTTCGTATTTCCTTTTTACATTCCTTTGTGCCATATCAATATCAATTAAAAATTATGGCAACAGAAATTATCACACAAGACGATTTAAGAGAATTCAAAATTGAATTATTAGCAGATATAAAAAAGCTGCTAAAGCAAAATGCAGGAAACAATCAAAAGAAATGGTTGAAGTCTTATGAAGTCCGAGAGCTTTTGAATATTTCACCAGGAACGCTCCAGCATTTGCGCGTAAGTGGAACCTTACCTTTTACTAAAGTAGGAGGTACGATCTATTATGATTTCAATGATATTCATAACATGATTTCGGAGAATAAATGTGGGTGATATTTTTTTGAAATAGGTAATGAATTTCATCCATCATTTGCTGGATGCATTTGCAAGAATGGACAAGGAGCCAAGATTAAAGGCTCATGATATTAGCCTTTACATTTCCTTGTTCAGAATTTGGAACAAAAACCGATTTGAAAATCCAATAATCATTTATCGGAGTGAACTAATGAGGATGTCAAAGATTGGATCAAAAACTACATATCATAATTCAATTAAAAAACTTGAAGAATGTGGTTTTATAAAGTATATCCCATCCAATGACTCTTTAATGGGAAGTAAGATTAACATGTACATTTTCGGGACAAGTGGTTGTCCCGAAAATGTACCGGGGGTTGTCCCAAAAGTGTACCCATTATATAAACATATAAACTATATACATAATATATATAGTAGTGAAGAATCAAGTCAAAATGAATTAAAAGAGAATAATATGAAGGAAAAAAAGAAAAAAGCGTTTCAAGTACCACCAATTGAGCACATTCAAATCTATTTTGAACAAAAAGGTCATACAAAAACAGAAGCCGAAAAATTTTTCAATTATTACGAGAGTATCGGATGGTTAGTTGGTGGAAAAACAAAAATGAAAGATTGGAAAGCAGCTGCCAGGAATTGGATGCTGAATGTTGAGAAGTTTCAAAATAAAGAAACCAATTCTAACAGCAAACAGGAAACATTCAAGAATCAGGAGTCAAAACCATTTAGTGGTTCCGGATATAATGAACCACTTTAAATCAATGATGAGAAAACAAGGATTAAAAAGTTTACATCATGTTTTATACCATTAGCAACAATCAAATTATCTATAATTATCAAAAAAGCCTTGATTTTATCACTCAAAAAGGAAAAGAGATATATGGTGTTGGATTTAAACTTTTGAGTGAAGATATGCCCCTTATCCGAAAATTGTTTGTTTACATGATTCAGGACACGAATTTAACCCGGCAGGAAGGATTGGATCCACGAAAAGGCATTATGCTTTGCGGACCTATTGGTGCCGGGAAAACGTCTTTAATGCATTTAATGAGATTGATACTTCCAGAGTCAAGGAGCTACATGATCAAATCATGCAGGGATATCAGCTTTGAATTTCATAAAGATGGCTATGATGTGATTCACCGGTATAGCAAGAAATCTTTTGATATAAAACCAGGAGCAAAGATTCCTAAAACGATATGTTTTGATGATTTAGGAGCTGAAGAAAATCTAAAGCATTTTGGCAATGAGTGTAATGCGTTATCAGAAATACTTTTGTCCAGATACGACCTGTTTATCTCTGATGGATTGGTTACTCATATGACAACCAATTTAAATGCTTCAGAAATTGAGAAACAATATGGAGCAAGGGTGAGAAGTAGACTCCGGGAAATGATGAATGTACTTTCGTTTCCTGATAATTCAGTCGATAAGAGAAAATAGTTAAATCTATAAACTTAAAACTATGTCACTAAAAACAGTTTTATTTGAAAAGGGGCTACCTCTGTTGGCCAATGTGTTTACAGGAGGAACAGCCAAACCTGTATTTGAATTAATCAAATCAGTAACAGGTATTCATTTCCATGATGAGGAACATTTTCAACAATCTTTATCCACTCATCCAGACCTCATCGTGAAATTGAAAGAGTTTGAAATTAATCAAAAGATTGAGCTGGAGAAACTTGCCTTGCAAGCTACCATTATTGAACTGGAAGAATCAAAAGCTTATCAGCTGGATAAGCAAAATGCCCGTTTACGTGAAACAGAACTGGCAAAAGCCACAGGTCAACGAGATTGGCTTATGATGGCCTTGGCCATTGTTGTGGTAATCGGTTTCTTTGGTCTTATCTCCGTAATGATCATTGGTGATAATGCGCAGAAGACAAGCAACAACGGACCAATCAATCAATTGTTTGGAGCATTGGTTGCCGGATTTAGTATGGTTTTGTCGTATTTTTTTGGATCCAGTAAAAGCTCTGCAGATAAGGATAAAACGATAGCTAACCAAGTACCAGTAAAATCTCAAATCAAATTTTAAACTAATAACTATGGAATTAACAGTATTGCGCTATAGCGCAGGAAAGGAAAGTACATTAGGGCTTCTTTTTGTTGAAGGTGTGTTTGCATGTTACACGCTGGAAGATGAGCAAAGAGAAATAAAAGTTTCTGGAGAAACCCGAATACCTGCAGGTAGATATCAAGTGCAGTTACGAAAGGAAGGATCCCACCACCAAAGATATAATCAGAAGTTTCCTGGAATGCATAAAGGTATGCTTCATATTACGAATGTGCCAGGTTTTAAGTGGATACTCCTGCATATTGGAAACGATGATGATGACACTGCAGGTTGCCTGTTGGTTGGAGATACTTCCATATCCAATATTAACCAGGAAGGCCGGATTAATAACAGTGCCATAGCTTACAAACGGATATATCCGATTATAGCCAATGAGCTTGTTGTTGGAGAGGAAGTGTGGATTACTTACAAAGATGAGGAATATTGTGTTTGATACTAAACGAGACCAAAATGAATGAGAAGAAAGTGTAGTGATTGAGTAAAGTGAAATTATAGAAACTTAATCCACTAAATATTCCTGAATTACATGAAGCGAAATGCCGGAATAATCTGCAAACTCTTTGGAAGTTACAAACTGGTGTTCTTCTTTACCGAGCTCCTTACGGATTTTTTGCAATAATCGTTGACCTGACTTTTCACTTTTACCTGTTATTCTTTGTACATCTTTAGGGTAGATGCAAACCCGTTTTGTCTTAATACTCATTATACTTTATCTCTACTTAAAGTATGGGGATCATATACCTCATCCATAAGTCTAAGATAGTGAAAATGGTTTTTTATAAAGGCCATTATGGGCTAAAAAGGACATTTAGGGACATATTGGACACTTGTATTTGTATGACTGCTATTTATGCTTTTACTTTTCTGATGATAATTTAAAAATGAGATTGTTATGGCAAGACAAAAAGGAGTAATTAAGTTGGAAGGACGAATAGGGGATTTGTCTTTTTACAAGAGTGGAGGAGATTACCTGGCGCGATCAAAAGGTGGTGTTGATGGTGATCGAATTAAAAATGATCCGGCATTTGCACGTACTCGTGAAAATGGAGAAGAGTTTGGGAGGGCAGGTAAAGCAAGTAAGCTAATGCGAAATGCATTGAAAGTGCCTATTTCTAAATCTGCGGATAATCGTGTGGCAAGTAGGTTAACAACTAATTTACTTAAGGTAATTAAAGCGGATACTACCAATAAGCGTGGAGAAAGAACCGTGTTAGCTGGTGATTTATCACTATTGCAAGGATTTGAGTTTAACAGGAACAATGGCTTGGATGATATGGTTAAAGTAGCACATACAGTTGCATTTGACCGTGCCACCGGGCAGGCTAGCATTGTTGTAGACTTTGCAAATCCCAGCCTTGAATTGGTAAGAGTTGAAGGCGGAGATGTGGTGAGGTTTACCGTTGGAGTTGCAGCTGTTGATTTTGAGAACAGTGAATATGAAGTTGACGTGGTACAGTCAGATGCCGTAGAAATTGGTTCTACAGATCCTGTAGAGGTGAATCTTACCTCATCAGTATCAGCTAATAGTACTTTCCCGGTTTTTGTGGTATTAGGGGCAGAATATTACCAGGAGGTAAATGGTGAGTATTATTTAATCAATAGCCAAGAGAGTAGAGCTTTGGCAATGGTTGCCATAGATACTCCATAATAAGTTTTTGTAAAGAAAGCCAACTACTGCGTTGTTGCTCAAAATCCAAATCCTCAAATACGTTAGTATATGCGGTTTGAATTTTTTACACGCCTTGTATTTGAACTTTCTATAACAAAAACTTAAGGCTAAAGAGTAGCTCTAATTAAAGTTAGTAGATAAAGAACAGTTATGGCAGATATACAACAAAACGGGAAAATAGGATTTTTAGGAGGATGCTTTGTGACGTTAGGTAAAAGCTTATTTCTCTCTGATTTATTAGAAACGGTTGTATTTGCTGCTATAGGAACTGTAGTAAGTTACTTTGTATCTATGTTGCTAAAATATTGGTTTGGTAGAAAGAAAGACGTTTAGTTTTTCTTTGATGTAAGTTAGGTTTGTGGTCATGAAGGTCCTTGCAGAAATGTAAGGGCCTTTTGTTGTTATATGGAATTAGATATTAGAGGTTTAAAAAGAGAAGAATATGATTAAATCGAAATATAATGTGGAATTTTATACCGATAATGTCTAAATTAGAAATAAATAAAAGTGGAGACTAGAAACCACTCTAAAAACAGGGCGCATACTGAAAAGCCATATGAGTAAGGTTTATTAAAATTTTAGAATATGAAAAAAAGTCTTGCAGAATTTTTAGGTACGTTTTGGCTTGTACTAGGAGGATGTGGTAGTGCTGTTTTAGCTGCCGGATTCCCTGATGTTGGTATTGGATTGCTAGGTGTTTCCTTAGCATTCGGTCTAACTGTTCTCACAATAGCTTATTCACTCGGACCTATATCAGGAGCACACTTAAATCCAGCTGTTACTTTTGGTTTGTGGATAGGAGGAAGAATTAATTCAAAAGAAGTATTAACTTATATAATTTCTCAGATATTAGGTGCAATTTCTGCAGCTGCAGTATTGTTTTTTATAGCAAAGGGTAATGGGAGTGAAATTGGGAGTTTTGCAGCTAATGGATATGGAGAACACTCACCCGGAGGTTATAGTATGACAGCTGCAATTATATCAGAATTTGTAATGACATTTATGTTTTTGTTAATAATATTAGGATCAACTGATGAAAAGGCACCAAAGGGATTTGCTGGTATTGCTATTGGATTGGCATTGACATTAATTCATCTAATAAGCATACCTGTAACAAATACTTCTGTAAATCCTGCGCGAAGTATAAGTCAAGCTGTGTTTGTTGGTGATTGGGCTTTGTCGCAACTTTGGTTATTTATTATTTTTCCTATAGCTGGTGCCGTTTTGGGTGGTTTAGTATATAAATATCTAAAAGACTAAAATGAATTAATTATTTGTTTATTTTTAAACGTGATTAATTAATATTGTTCACAAAATTTGCAAGACAATAAAAGGGAGTCAAGATTAACTTCCTTTTGTTGTTTTATCTGAAAGACTTCAATAAGATTCATATTACTTCTATAGAATTTCCTGTATATCAACATTGAAATAATAAGTAATGATAATCATCCATGTAAAAATAAAATGGAAAGGATATGGATGCTGTACATCTTTACATTTTATTTTTTCTCAGCCTGGGGGTTTGGGGCGATGGTAATGAATGCCCCCAATAAAATCTGATATGCGAAGCATGCCCTAGGCAATACGGGGAGGAACGATGGTTGGTTGGAACGGGAAAAGTTGGTTTATGGGGGGTGGGAACAATATGGAATTTCTGCGATGACGGATGTATAGGTAGCACAAAAAAAATGGTTGCATAGTATAGATAAAATCCTTTGATAAGACCACAGCTAAAGGGGTGGTGGTCGGGGTTTGGTGGATAGATACTAAAGGTGCTGATAAGCTCCTTTGCCATTGGTAATTGGGAAGACAAACAGCTAATTAAAAAATTTTGGATGAGGTAAGGTTAGTGTGATTTTTTAATGGGCTGTTTGTGTGCGATGGAGTGGGTCGGGGAGCTCGGGCCGTGGGGCTCATTAACATAATGCCGCTATAGGACTGCCGGAGGTATTAAGTTTACACCATTGAAAATAGGCAAGTTATATAGGGACGCATTATGTTATTGTAGCTTTGGGGTGCTGTTTTTGGCGTTGCTTTTGCCAAGGTACAGCTTTTGCGCAATTAGTCAATAGTGGATTGGTCATTAGACAATAGTGAATCCGAGATTTATAATAAAAGAAAAACAGTTTTAGGCAAATGCTATGGATGCCCCAGGTTTCCTGGGGCTCGGTTTTTAGGGCATTTTTAGTTGTGAGGGACGAACAGCGGAATGACTTAAATTCCGAATGTGCGTAAGGGCAAAAGGTATGACAAAAACAGCACCAAAGGGGTAGGGAAGTGGCAAACATAGGCTTGTGGGTAAAAGTAAGGTTTGCCATTGACTAAGCGTAATGTAAATTGAAAATGGCAAATGTTACCGGCAGAGGGAGGTTTTTGTGGCTTCATTGGTCAACGGTCATTTAATAATGGATGTTTGTTGAAGTTTAAGGAAAGGAATACATTTAAGAACGAGGTTAGAACAAATACCGCACGTGGGTGGGTGAAAGGCTTGTTTGCCACTTTTGAGGTGTTGGGAATTTGATGGGACATTTTTTTTGGGGGGAGGGCTATGCGGAGACGGTTACTTTAAAAGTATCTAACTTAATGAACGCAACAAAGCCTATTGTTTTATATATGATAAGAATGTGATTTATTTAGAAGAGATTTTTAATCATTAAGGTTTATTAAAATCCAAATAAGTGTTTAGAATTTAATCTTATTTGGGTTTTTATCCAATTTCATAATTCATATATCTAAAATCGATAAGTGGGTAGGTTAAAATTAAATATTTTAGTTGTTTTTAAAGGCAAGATTTAAGTATTATAAATCAGCTTGTTTTCGGTATTAAGTAATGTTATATATTTTTATATGAAAAAAAGAATTGGTTCTATAACTTTAATTTTTATAATCTCGATATCTTTTGTCAATTCTCAAACTGTTTCTATTATATCTCCTAACAGAAAGGTGAATGTTCAACTTTTTAATCAACAAAGTGGCAATTGGTATTTAAAAGTCAATTACAAAAACGGTGGTAAACAAACCGAAGTTATTCCTCAGATAGATTTAGGCCTTGTTTGTTCTGAGGCCGATTTCTCAAAAGGGCTTAAATTCTTAAAAGCCGGAAAATCAAAATCAATACAGGAAAATTACACCATGCTGCACGGGAAGAAAACAGATTGTAGCAATTCCGGCAATGAGGTAGTAGCCTTTTTCGAAAATTCGGGAAAAGCAAAAGTAAACCTTATAATCAGGGCTTATAACGATGGCGTTGCTTTTTGTTATGAATTCCCTGGCAAAAATGTAGCGTATAAAGTAACGGATGAGCTAACAGCTTATACTATTCCAGACAGTACCATGCGTTGGCTACAAAAATTCAACCCGGCTAACGAAGGGCTTTATGCAAAAATGGCCGATGGCACGGAACAGAAAGATTGGGCTTATCCTGCACTTTTTAGCACACCCGATACCTCTTGCTGGTTTTTAATTCACGAAGCCGATGTTAACCGTAATTTTTGTGGTTCAAAATTAACGAATTACGGAGACAAAACGAAATATAAAATAACTTTCCCGGATGAATGGAATGGCAGGGGTACTGGCGAAGTACAACCAACTGTAACACTTCCTTGGAAATCGCCTTGGAGGGTAATTGTAATGGGTAGCCTTGCGGATATTGTGGAATCTACTTTGGTAAATGACGTATCTGCCCCTTCGGTGATTGTTGATACCGAGTGGATTAAGCCAGGTGTGGCATCGTGGAACTATTGGTCAGATAATCATGGCACAAAAGATTATAAAACAGTATGCAGATTTGCCGATTTAGCAGCTTCGATGGGATGGGATTATACACTTTTGGATTGGGAGTGGGATAATATGAGCAATGGTGGTAATCTGGAAGATGCCTTAAGATATATCCATTCGTTAGGAGTTAAACCATTGATATGGTACAATTCGGGAGGTGAGCATACCTGGGTTGGCGCTACGCCAAAAGACCGAATGTTAACCCACGAGAACCGTATGGAAGAGTTTGCAAAGCTAAAGAAGCTGGGTGTTGCAGGTGTGAAGGTCGACTTTTTTGAAAGTGAGAAGCAAGACATGATTAACTACTATCTTGATATTTTGGAAGATGCCGCAAAATTCGAGATAATGGTTTACTTCCATGGCTGCCTGGTGCCCCGTGGTTGGCAAAGAACCTATCCGCATTTAATGGCCTATGAAGGCGTGAGAGGGGCAGAGTGGTACAATAACGGCCCCGAGTTAACAACAACTGCGCCTGCACATAATTCTGTTTTACCATTTACCCGCAATGTAGTAGGTTCCATGGATTATACGCCGGTAACGTTTACCAACTCACAATATCCGCACATTACATCCTTTGGCCACGAATTGGCTTTAAGCGTATTGTTTGAATCTGCGATGCAGCACATGGCCGACCGTCCCGAAGGATATTACGAATTGCCCGATGCTGCTAAAAGCTTTTTGAAAACCGTGCCAAATACCTGGGATGATACAAAACTATTGGATGGTTATCCGGGAGAATTTACTGTTATGGCGCGCCAAAAAGGAGCCAATTGGTACATTGGTGGAATTTCGGGGATACAGAAAGAAAAAACGCAAAAGCTGAATTTCAGTTTCTTATCTGAAAATGTAAAATATAAACTGACATTAATCAGCGATGGCATTCATGATAAAACCTTCTCTGTAAAACATCTGGTGGTGGATAATACAAGTACAATTGATGTGAAAATGTTGCGCCGTGGTGGTTTTGCTGCCGAATTAAAGCCAATAATTAACTAAAACGTAATGTCTTATAAAAACAATGAACCAATAGATATTAACTATACAAAGGCTGGTGGTTAACAAAAAAAAACTCAGTGTCTCTGTGTTCTTTTTGTCAATTATCTATATTCAATCAGCGTCAAATTAAATTAAAATTCAATGAATAATTTGCCAATCATGTACTTGCGAAAATGGCTAAGTATATCAGCCATGCTTTTGCTCACAATTAATATATGTGCGCAGAAATATCCCTTTCAAAATCCGGAACTAAGTTCTGAGGAGAGGGCAAAAGATTTAATTTCAAGGCTAACCTTGGAAGAAAAAGCTGCGTTAATGTGCGACCAGTCCGACCCAATTCCCCGTTTTGGCATAAAGCGTTTTAACTGGTGGAGCGAAGCTCTGCATGGCTATGCCAATACCAATAATGTGACGGTATTCCCGGAACCGGTGGGTATGGCTGCTTCTTTTAACGAAGGGCTGGTATATGATATTTTTAATGCTGTTTCAGATGAAGCGCGTGCCAAATACAACGAAGCGCGTCAAAAAGGCGAAGAGAACAAGCGTTTCTTAAGCCTTTCGGTATGGACGCCAAATGTTAATATTTTTCGTGATCCTCGTTGGGGGCGTGGGCAGGAGACTTACGGTGAAGACCCTTACCTGACTTCAAAGATGGGTGTTGCAGTAGTAAAGGGTTTACAAGGGCCAGATGATGCCAAGTACCGTAAGTTGTTAGCTTGCGCAAAACACTACGCAGTACATTCAGGGCCGGAGTGGAGCCGCCATGAGCTGAACCTGAATAATGTAGATCCAAGGGAACTTTACGAAACCTATTTGCCAACATTCAAGGCTTTGGTTCAGGAGTCCGATGTGCGCCAGGTGATGTGTGCTTACCAACGTTTAGACGATGAGCCTTGTTGTGGAAACACCCGTTTGTTGCAACGAATCCTTCGCGATGAGTGGGGATATAAATATTTAGTAGTCTCTGATTGTGGTGCTGTTACCGACTTCTTTACTACCCATAAGGTGTCTTCCGATGCAGTCCATGCTTCTGCAAAAGCTGTTCTTGCCGGAACAGATGTGGAGTGTGTTTGGGAGAATTACCCGTTCAAAAATCTGCCCGAAGCTGTTGAGCGTGGCTTGATTAAAGAGGACGATATCAATACCAGTTTATTGCGTGTTTTAATTGGCCGTTTTGATTTAGGAGAGATGGATGATGATGCCATTGTACCTTGGTCTAAAATTTCGCCTTCAATTTTAAATAATGACAAGCACCGCCAGATTGCTTTGGAAATGGCGCAACAGTCAATGACTTTGCTTCAGAATAAAAACAATGTGTTGCCTTTGTCAAAATCGGCCGAAAAAATTGCTGTTATCGGGCCAAATGCCGATGACGAGCCAATGCTTTGGGGGAATTATAACGGCACGCCTGTTCGTACCATTACCATTTTAGATGGCATAAAAACAAAAATCTCAGAAAACAGTATTGTTTATGACAAAGCCTGTGATTTGGTTGAAGATAAAATTACCCAATCATATTTTGGCAAATGTTCTTTCGAAGGCAAAAAAGGGTTTAAAGCCACTTATTGGAATACACCCGATAGGAGTGGCGATGTTGTTACTGTAACGCGCATTGAAAATCCAATGAAATTAACCACTGCCGGGCAGCACGAATTTGCATCTGGTGTTAAGCTGGAAGGGTTTTCGGCCAAGTACGAAACCGAATATACGCCAGAAGAAAGCCAGGAAATTGTATTTAAAGGAGGAGCAACTGGATATTTTGAATTGATTGTGAATGGAGAGTCATTGGCGCAATACAATAATTGGAGGACAATCCCATCTCGAATTCCATTTAAAGTAGAAGCTGGAACGAAATACAAAATTGAAATTTTATATGCCCAGAAAAATAACTGGCAGGCCAACATTGAATTTATCTTCGGAAAAGAGGTGGATGTAGATTATACCAACCTGATTAATAAGTTGAAAGGTGTTGATGTGGTGGTGTTTGTTGGTGGTTTATCTACTTTGTTAGAAGGAGAAGAGATGCCGGTTAACTATCCCGGATTTAAAGGAGGCGACCGCACCAATATTGAATTGCCATCGGTACAGCGCATCTGTTTAAAGGCATTAAAAGCTGCCGGTAAAAAAGTGGTTTTTGTAAACTGCTCCGGTTCGGCTATTGGTTTTGCACCTGAAACCGAAAGTTGCGATGCTATTCTACAAGCCTGGTATGGCGGTGAATCCGGCGGGCAAGCTGTGGCTGATGTGTTATTTGGCGACTACAATCCATCAGGAAAACTGCCTGTAAGTTTTTACAAAGATTCAGAGAAGTTGGGCGATTTCGAAGATTACTCAATGAAGGGGCGTACTTACCGTTACACAACCGATGTACTTTTCCCATTTGGATATGGATTGAGCTACACCAAATTCGAAATTGGAAAAGCTTCTTTAAGCAAAACAAAAATTGCGGCTAACGAAACTGTTAAATTAACGGTTCCTGTTACAAACTCAGGAAAACATGCAGGAACAGAAGTTGTTCAAGTATATGTGCGCAAGGTTAATGACATTGATGGGCCGTTAAAAACCTTAAGAGGATATGAGCGGTTAACCATTAAGCCCGGAAAAACTCAAAAATCAGTGATTAAATTACCTGCATCATCATTTGAGTTTTACGATTGGGGGCAACGAAAAATGGCTGTAACTCCAGGCGAATATGAAATATTCTACGGAAATAGTTCGGATGAAAAGGATTTAAAAGCAGTAAAAATTACCATTAACTAATCAATTAGGATTAGTATTGGCATTATCAAGAAAAATTGCACTACCAAGGCTTTGGGGCACTGGTAGTGTTTCTTGTTAAAGCTAGTCAACCAATCTTTATAATATTAACCAAAATCAATTAAACCCGGTATGTAACGAGCCATGAGCAAATAATTCTCACACTGTAGAATGACTAAATTGGTGAGTTCCATATGGTAAATTGAAGAAATTATAATCATATGAAAAAAAAGCATTTATTAAACATTGCTGCTATATTGACTATTGCAGTAACTAGTTGTGTTTCCCCAACAGCTCCAACAGCATCTTCTGAGCAAGCAGAGTCAACTGAGCCTGCTAATATTATCGAAGATTTTAAGCCTTCGGAGTTAAATCAGCCGGGGAAGGTGTTTCCAATGGTTAATTCTCAAGGATATGCCCGTTTTAAAATAGTTGCGCCAGATGCAGACAGTGTGCGCGTTAGCTTAGGCCTTGGCGGCAAGGGCGGCACCATTCTTAAAAAAATGGAGGACGGCTCTTGGATGGGTACTACTGAAGGCCCAATGGACGAAGGTTTCCATTATTATCATTTAACCATTGATGGCGGTATTTTTAACGATCCGGGAGCCATGAACTACTTTGGTTCACTTCGTTGGGAAAGCGGTATCGAAATACCTGCCCATGACCGTGATTTCTATGCATTAAAAGATGTGCCTCACGGTAAAGTAGAGCAAATTCTATTTCCTTCAGAGAGTACAGATTCAATCCGAAGGGCATTTGTATATACACCTCCTGGGTACGGTAAAAACCCTTCTGTAAAATATCCGGTTTTATACCTTCAGCATGGATGGGGCGAGGATGAAACTGCCTGGCCAAATCAAGGGCGTGCTAACCTTATTATGGACAATCTTATTGCAGAAGGAAAAGCCAAGCCGTTTATTATTGTAATGACTTACGGAATGACCAACGAAACAAAATTCGGAGGATTAAAATCATTCGACATCACACCGTTTCAGACAGTATTGGTTGACGAATTAATCCCTTATGTTGAAGAAAACTTCTTCACGCTAAAAGGTTCAGATAACCGTGCAATGGCAGGCCTGTCTATGGGTGGGTTCGAAACAAGGCTAATCACGCTTAATAAACCTGAAGTGTTTTCGTATTATGCACTTTTAAGTGGCGGTGTATATGCGCCTGAGGATATAAAAGATAAATCAACGGTGAAACTTATTTTTCAAAGCTGTGGCAGCCGAGAGAATCCTGAAAGGGTGGAATCTTCAGTGAAAGCGTTAAACGAGGCAGGATTAAATGCTGTTTCATATGTTTCGGAGAATACAGGCCACGAATTTTTAACATGGCGCCGTAGTTTAAGGGAATTGGCTCCAAAATTATTTAGATAAAAAATTATAGATTCATGAGAAAACTAATATTTTTTGCTGGTTTATTGGCAATGGTAATGGCTGCATCTTGCAAGGTTTCTTTAGAACCAGGGGAAGTAAAGGTTCAAGAAGGTATTTTACAAGGTGTTGAAGAAGATGGACTGACTGTTTTTAAAGGTGTCCCTTTTGCTGCACCACCGGTGGGTGATTTGCGTTGGAAAGCCCCTCAGCCTGCAGGAAAATGGAAAGGAGTAAAAGAAGCAAAAGAGTTTGCCCCAGCTCCGATGCAGGGAGGCAACCCGCCATCAGGCAAGAGTGAAGATTGTTTGTACTTGAATGTCTGGACCCCAGCAAAATCTGCCGAAGAAAAGATTCCTGTGTTGGTTTGGATTTATGGAGGTGGCTTTAGTTTTGGCGCTACCTCGGAACCTGTATATGACGGTGCAGCACTGGCAAAGAAAGGCGTTGTGTTGGTTAGTATTGCTTACCGAGTTGGGCAGCTGGGTTTTTTGTCTCATCCAGAGCTGACTGCCGAAAGCCCTGATGGTGTTTCTGGTAACTATGGTTTGTTAGACCAGATTGCTGCGCTTAAATGGATACAAACAAATATTGCAGCCTTTGGTGGCGACCCCGATAAAGTAACCATATTCGGAGAGTCTGCCGGGGCAATTTCGGTAAGTATGTTATGTGCTTCGCCATTGGCTAAAGGGCTTTTTCATGGGGCAATTTCACAAAGTGGCGGTTCGTTTGGTCCAACACGTCCTACTACCTATCCGGGTGAGAATATGAAAACTTTAAAACAGGCTGAAGCTGATGGTATTGCCTACGCCCAGCAACATGGGGCAGCTTCTCTAGCCGAGTTAAGGCAATTGCCAGCCGAAAAACTAATTCCGGCTGGTTGGACAATGCCTGGAGGCTGGCCTATTGTAGATGGGCATGTGATTATAGGCGATCAGTATAAGCTTTATCAAGAAGGCAAGTATAATGATGTGCCTGTATTGATTGGTTATAATTCCGATGAAGGGGCTAGCTTTATGTGGGAGAAAAATCCACAGGTAGCAGCTGAAAATGTGAAGGGCCGTTTTGGGCAATTTGCTGATTCTTTAATTGCGGCTTATCCATTGGGCGAAGAAAGTGTGCCAAAATCGGGGCGCGACTTAATGCGTGATGCAGCCTTTGGATGGCACACCTGGAGTTGGGCAAGGCTTCAATCGCAGAGCGGAAAGTCAGATGTTTACTATTACTATTTCGACCAACATCCTGATTATCCTAAGGATTCCCCTCAATTTGGTTATGGCTCGCCTCATGGGCAGGATGTGGCTTATGTTTTCCAAAAGCTGGATGCATCTAATCCTCATACTTCAGAATCAGATATTGAAATATCGCGTGCTATGGGAGATTATTGGGTAAACTTTGCCAAATATGGCAATCCCAATGGCGAAGGGCTTCCTAAGTGGCCAGCATTTAATAATGACACAAAGCAAGTAATGTATTTAGGCCCTACGCCTCATTTAGGGACTGTGCCTAGTGAGGAACCATTGAAAGTTCTGGATAACTATTTTGAGTGGAGGCGCACGTCTAATGGCGAAGCGTGGGCAAAATAAATTGTTGCAAATGACTATTGTAAAACAAATGGAGCGTTTAAAAACTAAGGTTGTTTTATTGCTTATCCTTGTTGTTTTGGCTTTGCAATCATCAGCATTTGCACAGGATTCAACCGGCTTGGACAAAATTGATACTTATGTCGATTTCAAGGCAGAGTTTATGTGGGAGGCAAAAGTAACCATTGGCGAAGCCATACAGATAGGTGAAAGCAAATATGGTTCAAGGCAGGTTATCCCAATTACAGGTGGCACATTTAAAGGGCCTAAAATAGAGGGAGTTGTGCTGCCTGCCGGCGAAGATTGGCAACTGGTAAGGCCTGATGGCGATGTTGAGTTTAATGCCCGTTATATGTTGAAGACAGGTGATGGAGTTGTCATTCAGGTAATTAACAAGGCATTGTTTCACCTGTCAAAAAGCAATGGCAAGGAGATACCTTATTTAAAATCGGTGCTTAATTTCGAGGCGCCGGTGAATAGCCCGTACGAGTATTTGAACCACGCCATTTTTCTAGGAACTTTACAAGTGCCAAAGTTAGAGCCCGGTGAAACGCCTTATGTGGTTATAAGCGTTTATAAGCTTTTGTAATAGGTGTTTGTTGTTCGATTTTAGAACTAAAATATCTAATACTGAAAATCATAATTGTACTAATACGATAATTTAGCCTTCAGGAGGTGGCTCATTGATAACTAATGAGAACCTTCTGAAGGCTTTTTTTTTGAATGAACAAACGGGTGTAAGTGGCCACAACCTGGCGCAAGCGTCTCGCTTGTGCCTTATTAGAATATTGTAAAAATGCTAACCTGTTATAACCGGTGCTAGCTTTAGAGTGTTAGCCTGGAAAATAATGTAAAACATTAAAAAAAATAGACATATGCAACGAGCCATGAGTAATGCTTCCTCGCACATGAGAATCGAAGATCGGCGAAGCCAATGATTAAGTTGGCGAGTTCCATATGGCCTTAAAAAACAAAATATAAACAGATGAAAAGAAGTTATTTAATTGCCATGTTGTTGGCAACAGTTCTTGGTAGGTTAAATGCACAAAATCCTATTATTCAAACAAGTTTTACCGCCGATCCGGCGCCAATGGTATATAACGATACTGTCTTTCTATATACATCGCATGATGAGGACGATACGAAAGACAATTTTTTCACAATGTACGATTGGCATTGTTATTCATCGGTTGATATGGTGAATTGGACAAACCACGGTGCAGTTGCATCGTTAAAAAACTTTAAGTGGCTGGATAAAACAAACGGGGCATGGGCTGTTCAATGTATCGAACGAAATGGCAAATTCTTCCTTTATGTGCCTATTCACGGGACTGGCATTTGTGTTTTGGTAGCAGATTCGCCATATGGCCCATTTACCGATCCTTTGGGTAAACAGCTAATTGATAGCGATCATTTGTGGAATGATATTGACCCGACTGTCTATATTGATGATGATGGGCAGGCTTATTTATACTGGGGAAATCCAAATGTTTGGTATGTGAAATTGAATGAAGATATGCTTTCATATGATCAAAGTATTGGAAATAATGGTGTGGTATCGGTTGATATGGTTGCTGAATCTTTTGGGAAAGGGGTAAAAAAAGATGGCACTCCGGGTACCAAATATGTTGAGGGGCCTTGGTTTTATAAGCGAAACAATCTTTATTACCTTATCTACGCAGCAGAAGGCGTGCCCGAATACATTGGGTATTCAACCTCTAAATCGCCAGAAGGCCCATGGGTTTACCAGGGGATAATAATGGAGCGTTCAGAGGGCTTGGCATTTACAAATCATGCAGGGATTATTGATTATAAAGGCAATTCATATTTCTTCTATCATAACCAGGGGTTGCCTAATGGTGGAGGTTTTAGGCGCTCTACTTGTGTTGAACAATTTGAGTATAATTCTGATGGAACCCTTCCATTAATTACTCCAACAAAAGAAGGCGTGAAAGAAGGTGTGGCCTATTTAAATCCATTCAAAAGAAATGAGGCTGAAACAATGGCTTGGTCCGAGGGGGTTAAATATAAAGAGGATAATGAAGTTGGTGTTTTCATCACTGCCGAAACAAATAATGCATTCACTAAAATTAAAGGTGTTGATTTTGGCGAAAAGGGGGCTGTGAAATTTACAGCACAACTTGGCATTTCAAATGATAGTGGCGCAATAATGGAAGTCCGCCTCGATAGCCGAGAAGGCCTTTTAGTTGGGAGTGTGCAAGTGCCAATGTCTGGTGGTGATGGCAAGTGGGGTTTAGTTGCTATTGATGTTGAAAAGATTAGTGGGGTACATGATGTTTACTTCATCTTTAAAGGCAAAACTGAAAAAGTCCTTATGAATTTCGATTATTGGCAATTTATGGAGTGATTTAGTTTAATAGATAATGGAAGAAGTATTTGTAATTAATGCGAATCAAGGGATGAAAATAGAGTTTTGAGTTCAGCCGCGTCCAAAATAAAAAAATGTAGCCGCGCTTGGGTGAAACGCCAATAAAGAAAAATAAATAGGATAGAATTGTCTTGAGTTTAATTAATATGGTCTCATTTGCTAGATAAATTCAAGATTCTATCTTCTGTTTTGCCCCTATTTTTTTTCTTCTAAAGGGGATTTTTAGCCTCACCCTTTAGGGGAGGTTTGGAGGGGTGTTGTGATCCAATATCTTTATTCCGGCCTGGAGTATCTTTTTGAAAGGGCGGCTATTATCTGATATTATAAATCAAATATCTTAGAGTAAAAGGCGCCTTTTAATGCAATGGTTAACTTAGCTTTGAGTTATAGAAGAATAATACTAATCAAAATTTTAATGAAATGAGAATATATTGCCTGTACGCGTTTCTGTTATTTGTCAATGTTTTTTTGGGGAATGCATTGGCACAAAATGGAAATGCAGTTAATCCAATAATACATGCCGATGTCCCGGATTTGTCAATCATAAGGGTTGGAGATGCCTATTATATGAGCAGTACAACCATGCACATGAGCCCGGGGGTGCCAATTATGAAATCTAAAGATTTGGTTAACTGGGAAATGGTGAATTACTGTTACGATGTTTTGGACGATGTAGATGAACTAAACCTTGAAAATGGCAAAAGCACTTACGGGAAAGGTTCTTGGGCAAGTAGCATCCGTTATCATAAAGGCAGGTATTACGTTTCTACGTTTGCAGGCACAACCGGAAAAACATATATCTATTCAACCAAAAATATAGAGAAAGGGACGTGGAAGAAAACCGCTTTTAAGCCAATGTTGCATGATCATTCCCTGTTTTTCGATGATGATGGGAAAACTTACATGGTATATGGGAGTGGTAAAATAAAATTGGTTGAGCTAAATAAAAAACTCGATGGCATTATTCCTGAATCAGAACAAGTGATTATCGAAAATGCAGGGTTGCCTGCGGGAGATAATCTAATGTTGCCTGCCGAAGGTTCTCAGTTGTTTAAGGTTAATGGCAAATATTACTTGTTTAATATTACTTGGCCTCGGGGAGGTATGAGGACTGTTATTATCCATCGTGCCGATAAAATAACCGGCCCATATGAGGGGCGTTTGGCTTTGCAGGATAAAGGTGTGGCGCAAGGCGGGTTAATTGATACGCCTGACGGAAAATGGTTTGCTTACCTGTTTAGAGATAATGGGGCAGTAGGGCGCATCCCGTATATGGTTCCTGTTAGTTGGGAAGATGGCTGGCCTGTGCTTGGGGTTGGTGGTAAAGTGCCGGATACACTTGATTTGCCTGTCAGCAAAGGATTGATGCCTGGCATTGTTGCTTCAGATGAATTTAGCCGAACCAAAAAAGAGGCTGATTTGCCTTTGGTGTGGCAATGGAACCATAATCCCGATAATGCACTTTGGTCTGTCCGCCAGCGCGAAGGTTATTTGCGTTTAACAACCGGAAGGGTTGATAACGATTTTCTTTTAGCTAAAAATACTTTAACACAAAGAACCATCGGTCCAACATGTTCAGGTTCAACCATGCTTGATGTGTCTAATATGAAAGAGGGCGATTTTGCCGGTTTGGCATTGTTGCAGAAAAAATATGGTTTGGTAGGCGTAAAATACGAAGCTGGTGCTAAGAAAATTGTCATGGTGAGTGCACAAACCGAAAGCCCGGCCGAATTAGAAAGCTTACCGTTGAAACAGTCAACTGTTTATTTAAAAGCAGATTGTGATTTTTCAGGATGGCCTGAAGAGGCATATTTCTATTATAGCCTTGATGGGCAAAAGTGGAAAAAAATCGGCTCAAAATTAGAGATGCAATACACGTTGCCTCACTTTATGGGCTATCGCTTTGGCTTGTTCAATTATGCAACAAAAGAAGCTGGTGGATATGTAGATTTTGGTTATTTCCATATTGGCAAAGAGATATCTCCAAAACCAGAGAAATATGTATTTCTAAGCCTTGGGCAATCCAACATGGAAGGCAATGCAAAGATTGAGCCTCAGGATACTATAAATGTAAATGCCCGTTTTCAGGTGATGGCTACTGTTGATTGTGCTGATTTGGGGCGTGAAAAAGGGCAATGGTACACAGCAGTGCCGCCGTTGTGCCGTTGTTATACCGGCCTTACGCCAACCGATTATTTTGGGCGCACTTTGGTTGAAAAGTTGCCGGAGCATATAAGCGTAGGCGTTATAAATGTGGCTATTGGCGGATGCAAAATAGAATTGTTCGATAAGGATAATTACAAAGCATATGTTGACTCTGCGCCAAATTGGCTTCAAAATATGGTGAAAGAGTACGATGGCAACCCTTATGCCCGTTTGGTAGAAATGGCTAAACTGGCTCAAAAAGATGGCGTTATAAAAGGCATTTTAATACATCAGGGCGAATCAAATACCGGTGACACCCTTTGGGTAAAAAAAGTGAAATTAGTGTACGATAACCTGATTAAAGATTTAGGCTTGAATGCTAGTGAGGTGCCATTGTTGGCTGGCGAATTGGTTAGTGCAGAGGCTGGAGGCGCTTGTGCCGGCATGAATTCTATCATTGCCACACTGCCTCAGGAAATTCCAAACTCATACATTATTTCATCCGAAGGCTGCCCTGCAAAAGATGACCATCTCCATTTTACTGCCGAAGGCTATCGCATATTGGGTAAACGTTATGGCGAAAAGATGTTGTCGATATTATTAAACGGAGAATAGTTTTATACAAAAAGCAGAAAGCCAAAATAAAAATGAAGCATTTAATAGTTTTAAGCATGATGGCATTAGCGTTATTTTTAAATGCTAACGCCCAATCAAAACAGGTAGCAAGCCCCGATGGGAAGCTTGTTGTAACAGTATCTGCCAATAATGGAGAGCCAGAATATAGCGTTGCCCTTAACAGCATTACTTTTATCGAAGGTTCGCCAATTGGATTGAAAACCAATGTTGGTGACTTTTCAACAGGGCTTGAAATGAATGCAGATGTGAAGGCAAATGAAGTTAACGATACTTATGAATTGCCCAACATTAAATTCAGCAAGGTAAATTATAAAGCCAACGAAACTGTGTTTGGTTTTACAAAAGATGGCCAAGCTGCCATTGATGTAACATTCCGCGTAAGCAATAACGATGTTGCATTTAAATATAAAGTATATCCTCAAAAAGAAAATTTAGCTTGTGTCGTTGAAGCCGAAGCAACCGGCTTTAAATTGCCCGAAGGCACTACAACATTTCTTTGCCCGCAGGCAGAGCCAATGCACGGTTTTGCACGTACCTCGCCAAGTTATGAAACACCCTATTCAGCCGATGCGCCAATTGGCCAAAATGGCTGGGGCAATGGCTATACATTCCCATGTCTGTTTAAGGTAAGTGATAAAGGATGGGCCTTAATTTCCGAAACAGGTGTTGATGGCAGCTACTGTGCAAGCAGGCTGGTTAATAGCAACGGAGGCTTGTATGCCATTGGTTTTCCTCAAGAAGGCGAGAATAATGGCAATGGCACAACCACTCCAGGTATTGCTTTGCCGGGCGAAACGCCTTGGCGTACGATTACCGTTGGCGAGACTTTAAAGCCAATTGTCGAAACGACTATCCCTTTTGACGTAGTTGAACCTAAATACAAAGCGTCAAAAAACTATAAGTATACCAAAGGTTCTTGGAGCTGGATCATCAAAATGGACAATAATACCACCTTCCCGGTACAAAAAGCGTACATCGATTTTAGTGCTGCAATGGGATGGGAAACCATATTGATTGATGCCCTTTGGGATACACAAATTGGGCGCGATAAAATTGCCGAGCTGGCTAAATATGGCGAAAGCAAAAATGTTGGGCTCTACTTGTGGTATAACTCAAATGGCTATTGGAACGATGCGCCGCAAGGGCCACGTGGCTTAATGCATAATTCAAGAATTAGAAGGGAAGAGATGGCATGGATGCAAAGTGTTGGCATTAAAGGAATAAAGGTAGATTTCTTTGGAGGCGACAAGCAGGTAACCATGCAATTGTACGAAGATATCCTTTCTGATGCCAATGATTTTGGTATTCAGGTGATTTTCCACGGATGTACGTTGCCACGCGGATGGGAGCGCATGTATCCTAACTTTGCGTCAAGCGAAGCAGTGCTAGCCAGCGAGAATCTTCATTTTGGGCAAGGCAGTTGTGATGCCGAAGCTTTTAATGCTTGTATCCATCCATTTATCCGCAATACTGTTGGTAGTATGGATTTTGGCGGCAGCGCTTTGAATCAATTTTATAATGCAGATAATACCTCAAATAAAGGCACCAAACGCATCACTTCCGATGTTTTTGCTTTGGCAACTGCAGTATTGTTTCAGAGTGGCGTGCAGCATTTTGCTTTAGCACCCAATAATTTAGAAGATGCTCCTACATGGGCAATCGATTTTATGAAAGAAGTACCTTCTACCTGGGATGAAGTTCAATTCATCGATGGTTATCCTGGCAAGTATGTTGTATTTGCCCGCCGAAAAGGGGATAAGTGGTACATCGCAGGCATAAATGCCCAAAAAGAAACTTTAAAATTGAAAATAAAATTGTCAATGCTTCAAAAAGGAGGCGCTTATACTATGTATGTTGATGATAACCAATTGTCAGGTAAAAAAGTATCAGGCAAGCTAAACAACAAACAAGAAGTTACCCTTTCTATTCCATGTAATGGAGGCGTTGTAATTGTGCAATAATAAAGAATAACGGTTTTTATAATGAAAAATCACTTTAAGAGGCTTTCAAGAATTGTGCTTGTTGCTGTTGCCCTTTGTGGCAGTAGCAATGCAATGGCACAGGACAAACTTTATCCAAATACATTCCCCCTGTCAGATGTGCGTTTGTTGGATGGCCCATTTAAAGAGGCTCAGGATCTGAATATTGTTACTTTATTAAAGTACGATACCGATCGTTTTTTAGCTCCTTACCGTAAAGCTGCCGGTTTATCGCCTAAAGCTGAAAATTATGGCAACTGGGAAAGCGATGGGCTCGATGGTCATGTTGGTGGGCATTACCTTTCGGCAATGGCCATTCATTATGCTGCAACAGGCAACCAAGAGTGTTTTAAGCGCATGAATTATATGGTGGCTGAGTTAAAAGCTTGCCAAAAAGCCAATGGGAAAAAATATCCTGGTTGGGGCGTTGGCTATGTAGGCGGCGTGCCCAATGGCGCTGATTTGTGGAAAGGTATAAAAGAAGGCAAAACCGAATTAATTTGGAAATATTGGGTGCCTTGGTACAATGTTCATAAAGCTTATGCCGGCTTGCGCGACGCCTGGCTTTATGGTGGTAATGAAGATGCCAAAGAGGTATTTCTGAAGTTTTGCGATTGGGCAGTGGATTTAACCGCTGGCTTAACCGATGCGCAAATGGAAGCTATGTTGGCCAACGAACATGGCGGCATGAATGAGGTTTTGGCTGATGCGTATCAGATTACCGGCAACGAAAAATATTTGGCTACTGCCAAAAGGTTTTCACATAAAGAAATTTTGAACCCTTTAATGGCTGGCGAAGATAAACTTGATAACAAGCATGCCAATACGCAAGTGCCTAAAGCAGTAGGTTTTCAGCGCATAGCAGAGGTGGCTAATGATGCAAAATACAACGATGCTGGCACTTTCTTTTGGGAAACAGTTACCCAAAACCGCAGCCTTGCGATTGGCGGCAACAGCCGTAAAGAATTTTTTCCAACAGCAGCTTCGTGCACCGATTATATCAATGATGTTGAAGGCCCTGAATCCTGCAACACCAACAACATGCTTAAGCTCACCGAGGTACTTTTCCGTATGAGCCCTGAGGCTAAATATGCCGATTTTTATGAACGGGCAATGTTCAACCATATTTTGTCGACACAGCACCCGGGGCATGGCGGTTATGTTTATTTTACCCCGGCGCGCCCAAGACATTACAGGGTTTACTCAGCACCCAACGAAGCCATGTGGTGTTGCGTTGGCACAGGACTGGAAAACCATGGAAAATATGGCGAGTTCATCTATTCTCATACCCAGGATTCATTATTTGTAAACCTGTTTGTTGCGTCATCGCTTAATTGGAAAGCAAAAAAGGTTGGGCTCGAACAGCATACCAATTTCCCTTACGAGGAAAAAACGGAGTTGGTAATTACTCAAGGCAATGCAAAGTTTAATATGTTGCTACGTTACCCTTCGTGGGTTGAAGCAGGTAAGCTCCAAATTAAAATTAATGGCAAAAAGCAGGCTGTAACAGCCCAGCCATCGTCATATGTTTCTATCAAACGTAAATGGAAAAAAGGCGATGTGGTTGAAATTTCATTGCCAATGCATAACACTATCGAAGCATTGCCAAATGTGCCATCATACATTGCGTTTTTGCATGGGCCTATTGTCTTGGGTGCAAAAACCGGTTCAGAAGATTTAAAAGGCCTTGTAGCCGGAAGTGGCCGATGGGAACACATTGCCGGTGGCAGCATGTTGCCTGTTAACGATGCGCCTGTGATTATTGATGATAACCGTTCTGAAATAGCTGATGTATTAAAACCTGTTGAAGGCAAGCCGCTTCATTTTACAATGAACCAGATGCACATCGAAAACGCCGGTAATCAACTAGAATTAGAGCCATTCTATGGCATTCACGATTCAAGGTACATGATGTATTGGATGCAATTGTCGAATGATGAATATAAAGAGGTTTTGGATTCTATTGCCACCGAAGAGGCTAAGTTGTTATTGTTGGAAAAACTTACTGTTGATAAAGTGCAGCCGGGGCAACAACAGCCCGAAGCTGATCATTTTGTGCAATCTGCCAATTCTAACACAGGCATATATATGAATGAATTTTGGCGCAATGCACGTAGTGGAGGCTTCTTTAGTTATCAGTTGAATACAAATGGCGAAACTAACTTGTCATTAATGGTGCGCTATTGGGGCAACGAGTGGGGCAACCGTGCTTTAGATATCCTTATTGATGGCGAAAAGCTGGAGACAGAAGATACTAAGGATAAATGGAATGTATCTGAATTTCGAAACGTTTTTTATGAAATACCGGAGACTATGTTATATGGGAAAAATCGGATAACTGTAAAATTTGTACCTCATGAAGGTTGTACAGCAGGCGGAGTATTTTTTATGCGTTTGTTGCTTAATGATTATGAGTAGACAAATGGTTATAATCAAGAAAATTAAAATGATGTTAAGCAGGCTTATGATTGAGGATAAGAGAATGACTATTCTGACAATAAAATTCGTAATAATATTAGAAATATTACTTTTTCTGACTATTTCCATTTTAAGTGCTCAGAATATTCATAGTGATAATGGAGATGGTACCTTACCAACCCGGTTATCCCTGCCGATTTTCCGGATCCGGATGTTATTTGCCTCGGTGACACTTATTACATGGTAACAACCACAATGTGGGTGTTTCCTGGTGTAACTGTTTTAAAATCATATGATTTGGTTAACTGGGAATATTGCAGTAATGCTGTGCCTCGATTCGATTTTAGCGATTGCTACAACCTGAATGACTGTAATCGCTATGGCCATGGCCAGTGGGCCACCAGTATTAAGTATAATAATGGCAAATTCTATTTGTTGTTTATTACACTTGATGAAGGCGGGTTTATCTGTTCTGCAGACAAAGCAGAAGGGCCTTGGAAAGTAACAAAACTACCGAAAGGATTTTATGACCCAGGATTGTTCTTCGATACAGATGGGCGTATTTATGTGGCACATGGTTACGGGGATATAAAAATCACTGAGCTTGACAAAAACTTTGCGCCAGTCAGCAATGATTCG
This sequence comes from uncultured Saccharicrinis sp., assembly GCA_963665705.1. Classification (GTDB taxonomy): domain Bacteria; phylum Bacteroidota; class Bacteroidia; order Bacteroidales; family Marinilabiliaceae; genus Saccharicrinis. The sequence goes on along the minus strand of OY762448.1, from coordinate 3,914,405 downwards.
CTAGTGTTTAAAGGTGATATCCGCGGTGGGCTCGAAGGTATGCATGTATATAAAATCAATGGCTACTATTATCTGTATGGCACCTATGGCGGTGTTGCTGGTATTCAAGTAGCTTTGCGATCAAAAAATATCTATGGGCCGTATAAGCAGAAAGTAGTAATTGAGGATAAAACTCCGGGCGTCACCTTTGGTGTTCACCAGGGTGCATTAATCGAAACGCAAACAGGCGAATGGTGGACAATGCTGTTTGTTGACAGTGGCCCGTTTGGCCGTATGCCTTCGTTACAACCAGTTACCTGGGAAGTTGGCTGGCCAATGGTTGGCGTTGAGGGGAGAGGTGTGGTAACTTATCGAAAGCCCAATGTAGGCAAGGAATATCCAGTTAAGGAATTTCCAAGGTCTGATGAGTTTGATTCTTCTTCTTTAGGTATGCAATGGGGATGGAATCATAACCCCGATTCAACAAAGTGGTCGCTTACTGAGCGTAAAGGATTCCTCAGGCTTTACACAGCTTCTGTAGTGGATCGCTTACCCAAAGCTGTAAATACATTAACCCAGCGTCCATTCTCGCATTACGATAAGATAACACCATCGTTAGGTACCGCTAAAATTGATGTTGCAAACATGAAGGATGGCGACATTGCAGGTGTTGGTATTTTTCAGGATCCATATGCCTATATCGCAGTTAAGCAAACTGAAGGAAAAAAAGAGCTTGTTATGGTTAATAATGGCCAAACTATTTCGTCTGTTTCAATGAGTGAAGGTAACGAAGTTTATTTACGTGCTATAGCTTCTAACAGTTCCAAAATAGCCTCTTTTGAATATAGTTTCGATAATGAAAATTATACTGCTTTAGGCAATGAATTAAGAATGCAGTTCAATCTTAAAATGTTTACAGGCAATAAGTTTTGCTTGTTTAATTATGCTACCAGCCAGATTGGTGGCTATATTGATATTGATTGGTTTAGGGTTAAGTAAATCATAACCTGTTTGAGTTTTCCTTCTGTCCTTATAGATTCCAAGAAACACGAAAGTGTCATGGAATCTATAATAAACTTAAGAATAGTAAATAATATAATTTTAAAATGAAAACCTTTTAGAGCCTAAATATTTTACCTACTATTCCAGTTTAAACTAATATCAAATACTATAAATGGTTTTGTGTACTTATATTCTTGATTCTATATTTTATTTTGATATTGATTTTTATGCGTAATAATTATCAATGTTAATTAATTATCCTATTAATAGTTATTAATAAACAAATCTTAAACATGAAAAAATTTTTCAGTACTATTATTCTTGTTGGAATAATTTCAGTAAGCATTAATGCTCAATTTATTAGTTTAAAAAAAGGAGACGAACTTACCTTTAAACAATCACGGTACTCAATAAATCATTTTGTAAACGATCAATTAGGTTTAGACAATCAAAATGAACAAATGAGCAGACAATTTATATCTCTAAAAGTTATTGACGAAGTGCGTGGGGGATATAAAATAGTTGCAGAGTGCCGTTATGATTTTAATTATTACAGAACTAAAAATGAACCGGAAGGCAACTGGCAAACATCAGGCTATTATGAAAGTGATTTGGCTAAGCCGGGTTATAAATATCCAATCTACGAATATGATGTTGCTTTTCAGTTATCTAAAAAAGGTGAACTTTCGGAAGTTGTAGTTAATCAGGTAAATAAAGAGAGTGCCAATATGGTAACTCCTGATTCTACAATGGTGGAATTATTTACAAAAGAGGTTTCTGACTGGTTTGTTTGCTTAACCGGAAATTTAAAAGACGATAAAAACGTAACATTAAATGGAAACTCTTTTATTGTAAAAGAAGTAAGCGGAGAGGTTGCAACTTTGGTAAAAGAGGGAGAAGCAGATAGTATACATACTGCAATTCAATTAAAAGTTGACTTAAGTAAGGGATTACTTTTAGAAAAGAAAATGTTTGAAAATTATGCGGATAAAAAAGTAAAGGGTAGTAATGCTATTTCAAGTTCACCAGGGGTAGCTTCAGATGGTGCTATTAGTTCAACCTTAATAAATGAAACAAAAATGATTGGGGTGAATAAGACCCCTTTTTCCTGTGCATACTATGTTAATCAGACAAAAGTAGATACCATTTTTGAGGAAACCAATGTTACTATCCAAGGTAAGATTATTAATCCTGATAGTCGCAGGGAGGTTGGCGTTCGTTTATTTGAATCTCTTCCCAATGAGTTTAACCGTCGTACAATTGTTGTACCGTTAAAAGAGGATAATACATTTGAAGTAAGACTTAAATTAAATGATTTACAGGTTGCCGAAATCATTCATAAAGAAATGGCAAGAGTTTATTTATCTCCCGGAGATAATATTGATGTTGAAGTAGACCTTAATCACTTTGATGAAAGTATAAAAGTAACTGGTATTGGTGCTGATAATTTGAATTACTGTTTTAAACGTTTCCTTTTTGAAGAAAAAGAAAACCTGTGTTCGAGGTGTTTATATGATTTGTCATCGAAAATGACATCAGAATCAGAAGCTGATGAGTTTAAGGACTTATTCTTAAATAAACTCCATCAAAAACAGGAATTTTTAAATAGCAATATAAAATGGTTGTCGCCTGAGTTATATCTTGCAGAGTATTATGACAATTTGATAAACTGTGTAAATATTTTAAACAGATTTCCGGATAACCATGAATACAAAAGAAGACAAGAGGGTAAAACACCTTTACAAATAAATGAAGATTCGTATTTCTCATATCAAAATATTGTGCATCCTGATAACGATATGATGAAGTTTAGTAATGAGTATGAGCATTTTATTAGAGAGTATGCGTTTTTTTATTTGGGTAAAAAAATAGATGCGCTGTCAGGAAAAGGAAATGTTGTTACAGGACCTGATTTTTATGACCAATTATACATAAACAGATATGCGTTATGCAATACTTTATTTTCAGGAACTAATCAGTATATTTTAAAGTATAAAACAATTGAAGATGCTTTAACCAGAGGTAGCTGGAAAACTGCAAATGAGTTGTACGATAAGTTTAATTCCGACTATCCTAATGCATCAAAAACAACAATTTTAAAAGAAGCGTTTAGGAAATTAAGTTTTGTTGCATCTGGACAACCAGCTTTCGATTTCTGTTTGTCTGATTTTGAAGGAAATAAGGTTCGACTTTCTGATTTTAAAGGTAAAGCTGTATATATCGATTTCTGGTCAACATATTGTGGGCCATGCCGTGCATCAATTGAAAGGTATGGAAAAGAAATCCATGATCGATTTAAGGATGAGGATGTTGTTTTTATTTATGTTGCTTTGGAATATGATTTAAAACGACCAAAGGAGTTCATGGAAAAAAATGGAATTCAAGGTATCCAACTTATTGCAAGGGGAAAAGAAGAATCTCTTATCAGAGAAAAGTACTTTTTTAATGGTATTCCGGAATATTATATCATTGATTCGAATGGACTAATCGTTAAAAGAGATGCTCCTCGACCATATGAAATCATACAAAATCCATCTATTTTATTAGATGCAATCAAAATTCAATCAGCTAAAAAATAAGCTGGATTCAACAGATGATATACCCATGTAAATTTTTATTAAGATGTTTATGTGAATTTAATGTTAGGTTGTTTATGATTGAGATATGGATTTTAATTCAATCATTATGGAAAATAGAATATGCTATATCTCAACTGTATATCCTACAATTAACTTTCAGTAAAACTTGCTGAAAGTTTTTGGATGTAAAAGAAAGTATCAAGCTTAGATAACAATTATTGTTGAACCTATTAATTTATCCTAAAAATACTATTGGAATTTCAATAATTTTCATTAAAAATATAATTTATTAAGAACTGGCTTGACTATATGGATTTGTGAGTTAAGTTTATTTATAATTAAATGTAGAGTATCTAAAATTAGATAGAAAATAATGGTCATGGATATAATTTTGACATATAGGTATCATGTTGTGGTACACTAAAATCAGTTATAATCTTATATTAAAATTTTATCTATGAAAAAGAAACATTTACTTTTAATTGGCTTTGGTTTATTAAGCTTTGTTACAATTCCTACTTTGGGGCAACAAGTAATTACTGTAGAAACTTTTGGCGATACAGGGTATGATACAGATGGCTCCCATACTAATGGATCGAATAATTACTATTATTGGGATGAAGTTACTACATGGACTTCAACAAATGGTCAGATAGAAGGTGGACAGCAAAAATCAGTTAGACTTAACTCTTATCTTGCCCAAACTGAACTTCAGGATTATGAAAATGCATCGCAAAGCATGGCAATATGTTTACATCCTTCTTCAAGGTATACAGATGCGATCTGGAGCGAAATTAGTTTTGTTGATATTGATATAAGCGGATATACAGATTTGGTAATTGGCTTTGGTTTTGCAAAAAGAAATGCTAGCTGGGTTGGTGATGCAAATGTACGAGGTTTAGGTGTTGAATATAGCATTGATGGTGGGGACTGGATTGATTTGGATGCTACTGTAATTTCAAACCCGTTGGAAATTAACACCTGGGAGTGGGAAGAGATTTCAATATCGGCTACGGGAGAAAGTTTATCTGTAAGATTTACTTCAACAGACGATAATGATATAATGCTCGACGATATAACTGTTTTAGGTACAGGGACAAGTACGGATTTAGCTGACGAATACTCGGTAAAAGAAATTGGTGATGTTCTAGTTTATCCTAATCCAATTAAAGATAATTTTACTATTAAAACAGAACAGGAATTGGGTGCTACGTTTGAGATAATTTCTTTATCAGGAACCGTTGTTATGCATGGAGATTTATTGAAAGGAACTAAATCATTAAACTTAAGTTCTCTTGATGCAGGGATTTACATCATTGCTATTATGTGTGAAGGAAGAAAGCATGTACAAAGAATTATAAAAGAGTAATGTTTTTTGCTACTTTATTTATTGTGTAATAGTTTGGTTAAAACTAATTTAAAGCGATTATTATAATAAATAGTTAAGATGTTTTGCCGCAAATTACAATTTAATTTGCGGCACTTAAAAATTCAATATAAATAGCAACGTATGTATAGTTTTCCATACAATACTTCAAAAATGATGTGTCTCAGTAAGGTTATGTTGTTTTTGTGTATTATTTCCATTTTTACAGGATGTTCAAATAAGAATGATAGTTTAAAAGTATGGTATAATCAACCTGCCAAACAATGGGTTGAAGCGCTACCGGTTGGCAATGGGCGTTTAGGCGCAATGGTTTATGGCGATCCATGCCATGAGATTATTCAATTAAATGAGAATACATTTTGGGCTGGGAGTCCTAATCGAAATGATAATCCTGAATCGAAAGATGCTTTATCTGAGATAAGAAAACTTGTTTTTGAAGGGAAATATCAGGAAGCTCAGAATCTGGCGAATCATAAAATGATTTCAAAAACATCGCAAGGTTCTGCATATCAAACAATAGGTAATTTAAAGTTGAATTTTGAGGGGCTTAATAATTATACCGATTATCGCAGAGAACTGAATTTAAATACAGCTATTGTATCTTACAGGTTTGAGAGTAAAGGTGTAAAGTACAAAACAGAAGTTTTTGCATCATACCCTGATCAGGTTATTGTTGTTCAGGTTTCGGCAGACAAAAAGAAGTCGCTGAACTTTTCGTTAACAATGGATCGTCCTTCAAATTACAATCTTGAAACGAAAGGAAGAGATGAACTCATTATGACAGGAATTTCAAGTGATTTTGAAGGCGTAAAAGGAGAGGTTAAATTTCAAACTAATGTAAAAGTAGTTAATAGTGGAGGAGGAGTATCAAGCACAAGTTCAATGCTAAACATTGCAGGAGCTGATACTGTGACTATATATATATCAATGGCTACCAATTTTGTGAATTATGAAGATATTAGTGGCGATGAAAAAGAAAAATCAACTTCATATTTACAGTCTGTTTTAGAAAAAACTTACGATCAAATTAAAAATGATCACATAATTGATTACCAAAAATATTTTAAGAGGGTAAGTCTTGATTTGGGAGAAACGGATTCTATTAATAATCCTACTGATGTGCGCCTTGCTGAATTTGCAAAAGGTAACGATCCTCAATTAGTAGCTTTGTATTTCCAGTTTGGACGTTATCTATTGATCTCTTCATCACGGCCGGGTGAACAGCCCGCCAACCTTCAGGGCATTTGGAATAATCAGCTCCTTCCTCCATGGGATAGTAAATACACTGTAAATATTAACACAGAAATGAACTATTGGCCTTCAGAGCTTACTAATTTGTCAGAAATGAATGAGCCTTTAGTGAAAATGTTGCAAGAACTTTCAGTTACAGGTAAGCAAACGGCTAAGAATATGTATGGTTCTCGTGGCTGGGTACTTCATCATAATACCGACATCTGGCGTATCAATGGCCCTGTTGACGGTGCTTTTTGGGGAATGTGGCCGATGGGAGGCGCTTGGCTTTCGCAGCATTTATTTGAAAAATATCAATATAATGGAGATAAAGAATATTTAAGAGTTGTGTATCCGATTTTAAAAGAAGCAACCCAATTTTATTTAGATATATTAGTTGAAGAACCGGATCATCATTGGATGGTGGTTTGTCCTTCTGTTTCACCAGAGAATGCTCCGTATTCAGATCATGGAGCAGCTATTTCCGCAGGAACAACAATGGATAACCAGTTACTATTTGATTTATTCACAAAAACTATTAAGGCGGCAAAAATTTTGGATATTGATGATGATTTTATAATATGTGTAAATAAAATGTTAAGCAAGCTTGCTCCCATGCAAATAGGGAATTGGGGACAATTACAGGAATGGATGTATGACTGGGATAATCCGGAAGATCATCATCGTCATGTTTCTCATTTATATGGTATGTTTCCTTCCAACCAGATATCACCATACTCAACACCAGAATTGTTTTCGGCTGTAAAAACATCCCTAAAGGCCAGAGGTGATGAATCAACTGGTTGGTCTATGGGATGGAAAGTAAACTTATGGGCTCGATTACTAGATGGAGATCATGCTCTAAAATTGATTACAGATCAATTAACTCCGTCTATTCAACCTGACGGTAAACAAGAAGGCGGAACCTATCCAAATCTTTTTGATGCGCATCCTCCTTTTCAAATAGATGGAAATTTTGGATGTACTTCTGGTATTGCAGAAATGTTATTGCAAAGTCATGATGGAGCAATTCACCTTTTACCGGCGTTACCATCGGTATGGCAAGAAGGTTCTGTAAAAGGATTAAAAGCCAGAGGAGGGTTTGAAGTAGATATCCAATGGAAACATGGCTTGTTAAAGAAGTTAACGGTTTATTCAAAACTAGGTGGAAATTGCCGACTTAGGATTCCTAATAAAGTGATATTTAAAAATGGAAATGAGTTATTAGAAGCTTCGGGTGTAAATGAAAATTCATTTTATGAGAAAGCGAATATAAAACAACCAGTAATATCTAATTCTGCACATGTACAAAATTTAAATCTAGCCCATACTTATATATATGATATCTCAACAGAAAGTGGAGGTGTTTATGATATTATTGGAGAGTAAAGTGTTGTTGCTTAGGAGTTAGAAGATGTTTCTTTTGTTCGAAATATCTAATTCTGGAAAAATATTATCTAAAATTAAAATCAGAGTAAAACTCAAAACAATATACTTGTTTTGGCATTTATTTATAGAGTATTTGCAGCCTGCCTATTAACTACTATGTAAAATTGTTTTACCATTAATTTATGAAAAATCTATACATGAAATCATTATTGTCTAAAAAGTATATATTAATATTATTATTACATATTAATCTGGCCGTTTATGCATGGGATGGAATGCCAACTCCCAAATTACACGTGGAGGGAAGATATTTAAAAGATCCGCATGGCAACATTGTTAATTTACATGGCGTTGCAGTAACCCCAAGTCCCTGGTTTAACGGAGGGGCATTTGGTATTTGGGATCGTTGGAATAATTACGATGTTGAGGCTTGTTTAAACTATAATAAATCAGTATTAGATTTACTTACAGATACATCTGAAGGATGGTATTTAAACTACATCAGATTACACATTGATCCTTATTGGACAAATAATTTAGGTGTTTCAGGAATCAGTGAAAACGATATTTCTGAGTTTAATTATGAACGTTTTAAAACTGCTATTGACGAGGTTATAGTTCCTATGATAGAATATGCAGAAACAAAAGGTCTCTATGTTATCCTAAGACCTCCAGGGGTTTGTCCCGAAGAAATTTCTATTGGGGGAGAGTACCATGAATACTTATTGAAAGTTTGGGGATATATTTCTCAGCATGAATCATTAAGAAATACTGAACATTTAATGTTCGAACTGGCAAACGAACCTATAAAAATATTAGGAACAAATGGAGACATGGGAAGTAATACCCAACCTCACTTTGATGCGTTAAAAGATTTTTTTCAAGAGATAGTTGATACCATAAGGGTTAATGGTGCAGAGAATATCTTATGGATACCAGGTACAGGATACCAATCTCAATATAAGGGATATGCTGTTAACCCGGTTGAGGGTGATAATATTGGCTATGCAGTACATATCTATCCCGGTTATTGGGGAGGAGTACGTAATTATGAATCGTTTCAAAGTGCTTGGGATGAGAATGTAAAACCCGTAGCTGACTTTGCACCAATAGCGGTAACCGAAATTGATTGGTCACCTGATGATGATGGTGATGGAGAGAACATGGGAACATGGGGTACAGGAACAACAGGTGTAGCGCAAGGTGAAGGCTTTGGTGCTAATTTTAATTATATTACGAATGCATCAGGTAATGTTAGCTGGAACTTATTAGCTCCTGATAACTTAATTCATTATGCAGAACCTGAAAATTGGACATTTGCTTACGAATCAAATGAAGAGGCCTGTGCAGTTCCTTGCTATAACTGGTTTAAAGAATATGCTGAAGAAAACTATCCCCGAGCCAATTTTGAATATTTGTCAACCAGTGATAATGGGGATGGAACCTACTCAAATCCCTTGATATATGGCGATTTTCCAGATCCGGATGTTATTCGCGTTGGCGATGTATATTATATGGTTACAACAACAATGCATATTTTTCCGGGCGCAACATTATTAAAGTCTGAAGATCTAGTGAATTGGGAATATTGTAGTAATCCGTTGCAAAAAATTGCATCTACAGATTGTTATAATTTGAATGAGTGTGATCGATATTCTCATGGACAATGGGCCTCTAGTTTAAAATATAATGATGGAACATTTTATTTATTGTTTACAACATTAGATGAAGGTAGTTTTTTGCTTACAACCGAAGACCCAGAAGGTACCTGGGAAATGCAAGCGTTGAATAACAGCTATTATGATCCGGGACTGTTTTTTGATGATGATGGTAAAATATATGTGGTTTATGGTATCAACACATTAAAAATATCTGAATTAGATAGTAATTTCGAATTGGTAGATGGTACAACGCAGGAAGTTTATACGTATACTGTAAAAGAGGGACTTGAAGGAAGTCATTTATATAAAATAGGAGACTACTATTATATTTATGCAACTTATGGGGGGTGGCCTGCTTATCAAACAGTATTAAGGTCAACCAACATATATGGTAGTTATGAAGAAAAACTGGTTCTAGATGATAATAATATTCACCAGGGCGCATTAATTGAAACGCAAACAGGTGAATGGTGGACAATCTTATTTCAGGATAATGGAGCGTTAGGACGTATGCCTAATTTGCAACCAGTTAATTGGCAAGATAATTGGCCTGTTATTGGGAGCGATGGGGTTGCTGTAACAACATATGTTAAACCAGATGTAGGAAAGGAGCATACTCAAAAATATTTGCCTACAAATGATAATTTCAGAAATTATGAATTGGGTATGCAATGGGGGTGGAATCATAACCCGGATAATAGTAAATGGTCTTTAGTTCAAAATCCTGATTATTTACGTTTAGAAACTGTAGGTGTGGTAGAAAACCTTAGTGAGGCTCAAAATACATTGACACAGCGTATTTTAGGATATCCTAATAATGGTAGTGAATCATATGGAACAATTAAGCTTAATATTGAAAACATGCAAGAAGGAGATGTTGCAGGGCTAGCTGTTTTTCAAGATCCGTATGCATATATTGGCATTAAGGTGATTGATGGTAAAAAAACATGTATTCAAATGAATGATGACGTCCTTACAATCGGTGATGTTATTGATAACTCAGAAATCTATTTACGAGCTATTGTGAATACAGAATTAAGTAAAGCGTCGTTTTTTTATAGTATAGATAATGAGGTGTTTATCAATTTAGGTTCGGAGCTGGATATGCAGTTTGATTTATCGGTGTTTACCGGAAATAAGTTCTGTATTTTTAATTTTGCAACTATTGAAACAGGCGGCTATGTTGATGTTGATTGGTTTTCAACCGAAGAATCTTTTACAGAAGATACCTTTTATGATGATTCGTTTACTGGTTACACTGAAGAATACCTGACATTAACTGATTTACTTATTGATGATGAAGATATAGAGTTACTCACAGGGAGTGTTAGTGCAATGACTGTTACGGCGGTTTATGCTGACGGTCATTCAAAAGATGTTACGTTAGGTGCTACTTATGATAATTCTAATGCGGAAGTGATTAGAGTTGCTAATGGAAATATAGTTGCTCTTGCAGATGGAGAGGCTACAATAACCATTACTTATAAGGGTGAAATAGGAGAAGCAATTTCGAAAGTTTTAAATGTTTCATCTTCCACATTTCCTTTGACTGAAGTTTTATTTAATCCTTCAATATATGCAACAGGTTCATTCTATGAGGGAACTCAAACTTTGGTTACAGGACAGTACGGTTTTGGCGGTTGGGAGTACGATACCGGAATTGATTTTTCAGGATATAAATACTTAGTAGTTGAGCTTGCTGATGTAAACACATGTAGTGCATCATTTCGCTTGTTTGATAGCAGCAATTACTGGGGAGGGAGTGCACAATATGATTTCGGAAGTGAGAAACAGATAGTAGTTCGACTTTCAAGTATGTATAATAGCGACACTAGTGAGTTGCTGGATCCTTCTCACATATATATTGTCGGCTTCTGGTCTATGGGAAATTGTGACATAAGTATTCAAAATATTTTTCTGACCAATAGTGTAGAATATGATACAGCAATAGAAGAGGATATCCTATATTATGATGGAAATGAGATTGTAGATGTATATAATATTATGGGTGTTTTGGTGAGATCAGGTGTAAAACGAAAAAATGCAACACAAGGACTTTCTTCAGGTTTATATATTATAGGAAATAAAAAGGTATATGTGTCCGGGTTATAGTTTAGAACGCATAGTTTTTGTACAATAAATAGATTTGTTAAAGTATCAGGATTTTAAACTCGTTTTTAATCTTGATACTTTTTATCTTTATGATAATGATTATTTATATTTAGCGGAATTGCGTTTAAGGGGATTTAAAGAGTGGGTTTAAGGTTTTTTGGAAATGTATTTGTAAACAAATGAATAATAAAACATACACATTAGCTTTAGTTATAGTATTCAATCTATGTTTTTTAATAAACATAAGAGCTAATGATAATTTGCAGTTTTATAATTTAAATGATGAATATGGGGTTTCTTTTCGTCAAACAAATATGGTATGCAGTGACAGTAACGGATTTATCTGGATATCTTCAAAAATGGGTATTATTAGATATACTCAGGATGATGTAAGGTTTTATAAGTTACCTTACGAAACAGTCGATATTATCTCCGTTAAACTTTTATCTCAAAACAATGACCTTTATGCCTATTCAAATAATGGTCAAATTTTTAGATATAACTGCATCACAGATTGTTTTGAGTTAATTATTAATATCTCAAAAGAATTAAGAAATCCGTTTATTGTAGTAGATAAAATTTTGATCGACTCAAAAGGGAAATTATGGTTAGCTACTTCGTTTGGCTTATACTCTTATGATAAAAATACTGGGTTAAAATCCTTAAAACCAGATGAAAATGTTCAATATATAGAGTGGTACGATAAGGATAATTTTTTTATTGTATTAAATGGAGAAATTAAGCTTTTTAATATTGACGCATTGACAACGAAACCATATTTTTCATTTGCTTCAAACACAAGTTATTACGTCGCCAGTTTTTTGTATAGTGAATCGCAAAAGCAACTTTGGATTGGAACAATGGCAGATGGCCTTCTGAAAATAGATGATATAAAAAGAGAAGTGTATGCGTTCCCAAAAATTCCGAGTCAACCTATTTTGGATATTGAAGCAAATACCGATTCTACTCTTTTATTAGGTATTGATGGGCAAGGGTTGTGGGAAATTGATACAAAATATGGACGGGTTTTAAACACGCATAAAGAAGATGTTGATAGACCTAATTCTCTTCAGGGGAATGGGGTGTATGATGTTTTTTGTGGTGATAATGAAAGAGTTTGGGTATGTACTTATAGTGGCGGAGTTTCTTATTATGATCAGTCCCAATCTAATATTAAAATAATTAATCACCATTCAAATAATCCCAATTCATTAGTCAATAATCATGTTAACGCTGTTTTAGAAGATCAAAGAGGAAATATTTGGCTTGCCACAGATAACGGCATTAGTTTGTGGAATCCATTGAATAATACATGGAAGACGTTATACCAAAACAAAAGAGAACAAGCACAGGTATTTCTATCGTTATGTGAAGATGATGAAGGACGAATATGGGCAGGAACTTATTCTTCTGGTGTTTACCTTATTGATGGCAAAACAGGGGATGAAGTTCTGCATCTTTCACCAGAAACAACAAAAGGTTCATTTGGAAATAATTTTGTTTTTAGCATTCTAAAAGATAGCGAAGGGAATATTTGGAGTGGAGGAGTACGTGGTAATTTAATTTGTTACTCTGCAGATAATCACAATTACGTATCTTATAAGGATTATACAGTTAATGTGATGGAGGAATTTGATTCTGAAAATATTTTAATTGGAACAACTTATGGGCTATTGTTATTTAATAAAGCCAAAGGAACCTCGGAAAATATTTTAGAAGGCTATTTGGTTTATGATTTAACAATAGTAGATGATATTATCTGGATTTGTACAAGTGGCGATGGTGTTGTTAAATATAGTATGTCAACTAAAAAAGTTGAAAAGTTTACTGAAGATGACGGGTTGTCATCAAACTTTGTGAATAGTATTGAGTACGAGAAGGGGTACCTTTGGATAGGAACCGAAAATGGAATATGCAGACTGTCAGAAGAAGATAATTCAATAGAAACATTTAGTTCAAAACATGAATTAAATAGTGTTTCAGTTAATCAAAATGCACTTTACAAGGATACTGATGGAAAACTTATTTGGGGAACTAATAAAGGGTTAATTACATTTTATCCAGATGAAGTTAAGTGCCAAAGTAATAAAGGAAGAATATTTTTGCAGGATCTTACCATATCCGGAAGGTCTGTCAGAGAAATTCCAAACCTTGCACCTAATGTACCTTTGGATAGTTTATCAGAATTATCACTAAGGTATAGTCAGAACAATTTGAAACTTGAAGTCCTGCCTATTGGAGTAACTACTATTGGAGCTAAGTTCGCCTGGAAAATTGATGATTTGGAGAAAGATTGGAGTAAGCCGGGCAAGAATAATATTATATCGTATTCAAATATTCCAAGTGGTAGTTATAACTTATCAATTAGAATGTATGATAATTCTTTAGCAAAAGTAATTCAGGAGCGAAGCATAAAAATAATAATTATACCCCCTTATTATAAATCATGGTGGTTTAATTTGTTTGTACTTAGTTTTGTTGGCGGATTGGGAATTTTCTTATTTAAGTATTATATACATAACCTAAAAAAGGAGCACTCGGAGGAAAAAATAAGATTCTTTGCAAATACGGCTCATGATATTAGAACCTCATTAACCTTAATAAATGGACCAATTGAAGAACTTAATAAAGAACAAGGGTTAACCAGTAAGGCATTGAACTACCTGCATTTGGCCACCGAGCAAACACACCGTTTATTAAAGGTTGTGAACCATTTAATGGATTTTCAAAAAGTTGATGTTGGAAAAGAATACCTCTTGTTGAGAATGCATGATGTTGTTAAGATTATTAATAACAGGATTGTTATGTTTCAGTCATATGCTAAATCAAGACGAGTTGAATTAGTTTTTAGTTCAAATGTTGATAAATATGTGACTTCAATTGATGAAGTAATGATAGAGAAAGTTATAGATAACTTAATTTCTAATGCCATAAAGTATTCTGGTGATGATAGCCATGTTAAAGTTGAGTTTGTGGGTACAAAAGTTAAGTGGCAACTTGAAGTGATAGACAATGGTATAGGTATAGATAAAAACGCACAAAAACTTTTGTTTAAAGAATATTACAGAGCAGAAAATGCTATTAATAGTAAGATTGTTGGATCAGGGATAGGATTACTTTTGGTAAAAAACTATATAAATTTGCACAAAGGAAAAATAAGTTATGAAAGCAATCAAGGTTTAGGTTCTGTTTTTAGAATTCAAGTACCATATGTTGAAACTGCAAACAAAGAAATGATAGCGTGCAACAATGATGTATCTAACGGTTATATTTCTGGTTTTAATAAAGCCAAAAGAGAAACAAGGGAATGTGAAAAATTGAAAATGAAAGTGCTTGTTGTGGAGGATAATGAATATCTACAGGAATTTTTATGTTCTGCATTAAATGATAAATATGAAATATATTTAGCAAGCGATGGTATCGCAGGGTGGGAGATATTAATGAAAGAAGTTCCTGATCTGATTGTGTCGGATATCATGATGCCTAATATGGATGGTTTTGAACTATGTACTAAAGTAAAATCAACCTATGAAACTTCTCATATTCCTATTATTTTATTAACAGCTTTGGCTGATAAAGCGCAACATTTAAAGGGACTGGGTTTAGGAGCAGATGATTATTTAACTAAGCCATTTGATATTACAATTCTTCAACAAAGAATTAAAACTATAATTAAGAATCGCAAAGTATTACGAGATAAAGCTTTAAAGATTATTAAAATAGATGATAGCGAGGAACCCATTCTGGAAAATAAATTAAACGACAAATTTATTAAACAAATGGTTAAGGTTGTAAGAGAAAATGTTAGTAATTCAGACTTTTCGAAAAATGATTTTGCAGCCAAAATGAATGTAAGCTCCTCTTTGCTTTATAAAAAAGTAAAGGCTTTAACTAACCAATCACCTACTGATTTTATCAAGACCATAAGACTGGATTATTCTTTAGAGTTATTAAAGAAAAAAGAATACACAATTACTGAAATAAGCGAAATGTGTGGTTTTTCAAGTGTTGGTTATTTTAGTACGGTTTTTCGAAAACATTTTAAAAAGTCTCCATCTCAGTTACTATAGTACGTATATATTTTTAAACGGTTTTGATTAGCACCTTATATTTAAAACGCTTTTTAATAATTAAAGGCTTGAAGGTTTTCCATTATGGAAAGCCTTTGTTTTTTTAATTATAGATCATGTTATAGGGTGTAACCGTTACATTAATTCCATTTAAGAATAAAAATATCTCTCTTTTAATAAGATGTTGAATGCGTAACAGCCATGTGTACAGTGTTTTTGGAGTGAGTATGGTTTAAATGTCTTAAATTATAAATCATATATTTATTTTTAAAAGTTAGATGGAGTAAGTGAATATAAATTTGAATTGAGTTTAATCTACAGAGATTAAATCATTCAGGATGAAACCATATTATTCACTTAAAAAAATATAAAATGAAGAAAAAATTCTCCATCTGTTCAATCTTTGGAGTAGTCCTATTAATAAGTTTTTCTGTTCCTTTTATTTCTTGTAAAAATCGAACGAGTAAAGAACGTCCGGTGTTTAAATCAGAAAACTTAGTCGCTCATTTTGATGACTTTAATTATAAGGGAAACGATGATTTTTATAACTTAAATCCTCTTCCTGATAAAGACTACTTTTATAACCCAATCCTTCCAGGTTGGTATTCAGACCCCAGTCTATGTTCCAATGGTAAAGATTTCTTCCTGGTAACTTCTACATTCTCTTTTTTTCCGGGGGTTCCAATTTTTCACAGTACCGATCTTGTTAACTGGAAGCAAATAGGTCATGTGTTAAATAAGCCAAATCAGTTACCTCTTGACGGACAAAAAGTAAGCGAAGGAATTTTTGCCCCGGCAATAAGCTATAATCCAAATAACCAAACTTACTATATGGTGACAACCAATATTAAGAAGGGAAATTTTTTCGTAAAAACAAAAGATCCTTTTGGCGATTGGTCAGATCCTATCTGGTTACCAGATGTTCACGGTATTGATCCATCGTTCTTTTTTGACGATGATGGAAAGGCTTATATTGTAAATAATGATGTTCCTGATGGAGGATCTCAATACCAAGGCCATCGTTCAATCAGAGTTTTGCAATTTGATGTTGAGAATGACAAAACGTTTGGGCCAAGTATTATGCTCGTTAACGGAGGTGTAAATCTGAATGAAAAGCCTATCTGGATTGAGGGACCTCATATGTATAAAATAAATGGCAGTTATTTTTTAATGTGTGCTGAAGGAGGAACTTCTGTAAATCATAGAGAAGTAATTTTTAAAGGTAATCGTCCGTTAGGAAATTTTAAACCTTGGAAAGGTAATCCGATATTAACTCAACGTCACCTAGAGTCACAAAGAGATTTACCTATAACATGTGCAGGGCATGCTGATTTAATAAAAAAAGAAAATGGAGAATGGTGGTCAGTTTTTCTTGCATGTCGACCAATTGACAATAAGTTTGAAAATCTGGGTCGCGAAACATATTTAATGCCTGTTCAGTGGAGTAATGATGGGTATCCATATATGACAAAAAATGAAGAAGTTGTACCCAGAATCGTCCAGATGAAAGGATTGGAAAGAGATTCTGTTGCAACTTTTGGGAATTTTGAGAAATACGACGACTTTGAATCTTCCTCTTTAGGTATGGAATGGATGACTTTAAGAGGAGATGCATCTAAGCTATATTCTTTAACAGATAATAAGGGATATCTAACCTTGCATTGTGCTAAGATCACTTCCTCAGAGCTGAAGTCACCTGCCTTTGTGAGCAGACGGCTACAACATCACAAGTTTGAATGTAGTACAACAATGTATTTTACGCCTCAATTAAAAACAGAATCGGCAGGTATGTTGCTTTTTAAAGATGAAAGTCACCAATACCTGTTCTCTGTTAATAAGGGCGATATCAATAATACAATAAGCATTACTAAAGTTAAAACAGGGGGTGCTGAAGTGTTGGAAGCAAATGAAATTAAATCGAATGGTGATCCGATAAAGATGAAGGTAATTTCGGACGGTAAAAAATTCAGTTTTTATTATGCTGTAGGAGATGGAAAGTGGAATCTGCTTTCTAATAATATTGATGCTTATTACTTATCAACGGCTCAATCCTATGGTTTTACAGGTACTAATATTGGTTTGTATGCAACGAGTAAGCCATATTAATATTATGTATGTGATTGATTTACTTCAAATTCAGTATTAATTTTTATAAATCTATGAAATTATGATTAAAAAGAAATGTAAAGATTTAAAATCTTTTAGTGAAACCTTTGATAATGCATATTTAAGTCATGTGTATTCAAAAATATATCAAACATTTAAGATTAATATAAATGTATTGAAATTGTTGAAATTAGATTACATATGTCAATTTAATTATAAAATATAATGAAAGGTTTAAAAGATTTATTATTTATTAAAATGCCCTTGTTTTATAATTGGAAAAGGGATAGCATTAAAAAAAAGTTTATACTTTTTTTGATAATGACTATTAGTACTCTTACCTCTATAGCTCAGGAATATCGTAAAATTAGTGGTGCTGTTGTGGATGATACGTTAGAGCCTATTGCTGGAGCTACTGTTATGGTAAAAGGTAATGTTACAATGGGTACTATAACAGATGGGGATGGAATGTTTGTTTTAAATATACCAAATAACAACAATATTCTTGTTGTTTCATTTATTGGTATGGAAACACAAGAAGTTGATGTTACTAGAAAAGTAGAGATTAAAGTAGTTATGAAATCTCAAGTAACTCAATTAGAAGAAGCAATAATAGTTGGATATGGAAAGCAGAAAAAAGAAAGTGTTGTCGGTGCAATTACTCAGGCTAAAGGTGAGACATTGCAAAGAACTGGGGGTGTGTCAAGTGTAGGAGCTGCTTTAACAGGAAATTTACCGGGTGTAATAACAGTTGTATCCTCAGGTGCTCCTGGAGGAGAAGATCCTACAATCTATATTCGGGGGCAAAGTACCTGGAATGAGAGTTCTCCTTTAGTATTGGTGGATGGAATTGAAAGACAAATGAGTAGCGTTGATATTAGTTCAATTGAAAGTATCTCAGTTTTAAAAGATGCATCCGCAACTGCTGTTTTTGGTGTGAAAGGTGCAAATGGAGTAATTTTAATTACAACAAAAAGGGGGAGACCAGGAAAAGCTGAAATTTCAATAAATGCTAGTGCTACAATGAAAATGCCTTCTAAGTTGCCTGGTAAATTAGATTCGTATGATGCTTTAAAATTACGAAATCAGGCTATTGAACGTGAATTATCATTAGATGCTTCGGTTTGGGAAGACTATACACCAGAGGATATTCTTTATAAATATCGCAATCCTAGTAGTCAGGAAGAGGCAGAAAGATATGTAAATGTCGATTGGGCAGATAAGTTAGTGAAGGATTATTGTATGTCATATAAAGCTAATATTAGTGCTTCAGGAGGTACAGGAAAGGTTAAGTATTTTACAAGTATTGATTATGTTTCTGAAGGTGACATTTTAAAGCACTATGATAATAATATGGGGTATGATGCAGGTTACGGATATGATCGTGTTAATGTAAGAAGTAATCTGGATTTTGATTTAACAGAAACAACTGTTTTTAGTGCCAATCTTGCAGGTTCATATGCAGTTAAACAGGATGCTCAAGATCAAACAGACTGGGAATATCGAATTTGGGATGCTATATATTATTCTGCACCAGATTGTTATTTGCCAATTTATGAGGATGGCTCCTGGGGGTATTATAAACCTGATGAATTAGAAGCCTATAATTCGGCCGCAACTTTAGCAAATAATGGTATTCGTAAAATACGAACTACTACTATTACTACAGATTTTACTTTAAAGCAGGATTTAGGTATGGTACTAGATGGATTAAGTGCAAAAGGAACTCTGTCTTTTGATAACAGGTTTAAAACAGAAGGTGGTATCTCTGGAAATAGTTATCAATCTAAATACGTGGATCCCGATACAGGAGAAATTTATTATAAAAACACATATGGTACCAACCAGTTCGATTTTGTATCTTCTCAGTGGTCTGCATTAGCAGATGAAGCATATTTAAATACTTACAGCTCATCTGAAGATTACAGGAAGCTATATTATCAACTTCAGGTTGATTATACCAAGAAATTGGGGAATCATAATTTAACTGCAATGGGACTGTTTAGCCGCGATAGATATGCTACAGGTAGTCAATTTGAACACTATCGAGAAGACTGGGTTTTTAGAGGAACTTATAATTATAATTCCAAATATTTTGCAGAGTTCAATGGCGCATATAACGGATCTGAACAATTTGGCCCAGGATATAGATTTGATTTTTTCCCTTCAGGTGCAGTTGGATGGATGATTAGTGAAGAGAGTTTTATGAAAGGAATTAACTTCCTTGATATGCTTAAGTTAAGAGCTTCGTATGGAGAAGTAGGTAATGATCAGGCTGTATCGTGGGTGCGTTTTCTTTATCAAACACAATGGGCTTATGGTGGAAATGCAAATTTAGGATCCAGCTCTTCAACTAGCAGTATTTACGATTGGTGGAAGGAAAATGTAATAGGTAATCCGGATTTGCGTTGGGAGAAAGTAGCAAAAACTAATTACGGAGCTGATTTTGCTTTTTTAGATGGTTTAATTGCTGGTAGTGTTGATATATTTTATGATCATAGAACTGATGTTTTATTATCAGGTTCGAGTCGAGCTGTGCCTTCCTACTTTGGAGGAACACCAGCATACGGAAATATTGGAGAAGTTGAGGTAAAAGGTTATGAATTTGAAATACGACTTAATAAAGTTTTAAATAATGGAATGAGGATTTGGGGTAATTTTAATATGTCTCATGCAAAAGATAAGGTACTTGAAGCGGATGATGAACTATTACTCGATGATTATTTGAAAACTGCAGGAAAACAAATTGGGCAAACTTATTCTATTATAGATAATGGATATTATAACTCATGGGACGAAGTTTATTCAAGTACAGAAACAGCCTCTTACGATGAAGATAAACTACTTGGAAATCTATATTTTGTAGATTATAACGGAGATGGAGTTATTGATAGTTTTGACTCTGTACCTTACGCATACCCTGATCGCCCTCAAAACACCTATAGTGGTACAATAGGATTTGATTGGAAAGGTTTTAGTGTTATGGCTCAGTTTTATGGTGTTAACAATACTACAAGAACTGTTGGCTATACAAACTTTGATGGGGGTGTTAATTTGGCTTATGATTTAGGCACCTATTGGACTGCTGAAGATACAGATGCAGATGTCCCAATGTCAAGGTGGGCTTCAGATGTGTACTCAACAGGTACATCCTATAGATATGATGGTTCATACATCAGATTAAAGAATGCTGAAATTGCTTATACTTTTAATAAAAGAATGGTATCTAAATTCGGATTAAGTTCATTAAAAATATTTGTTAATGGTAACAACTTATGGATGTATACTAATATGCCTGATGACAGAGAGGTTGGTTATTCAAGTGCATATCCTACAATGAAGCGTGTGAACTTAGGGTTTAACATAGTGCTATAAAACAGCATAATGTGGCTCACTGAATTTAGTTTCTTATAAAAAAAATGGTGCT
Source organism: uncultured Saccharicrinis sp. (assembly GCA_963665705.1). Taxonomy (GTDB): domain Bacteria; phylum Bacteroidota; class Bacteroidia; order Bacteroidales; family Marinilabiliaceae; genus Saccharicrinis. Next base: position 3,893,463 of record OY762448.1, on the reverse strand, counting down.
ATAAAGTGGGTTTCAAGTATATAGTTAGACGATAAATTTTAGACACATGAAAAAATATAAAAATATAATGTTAAGAGGATTAGCTTTTCTTTCTGTATTAGGGCTTTTCTCTTGTGAGGATTATTTAGATAAATCACCAGATTCAGATATATCTTCAACAGATGCTTTTGTCAGCTTTGAAAATTTCCAGGGATTTGTAGAAGAATTGTATTGTGCAGTTCCTGATTATTCAACAGCAAACTGGGCTTGTGATTGGATTCTTGGTGATGAAATAGTTGAGAAAGTTGATGCTCCCTGGTTAAATACATCCTTTGATAAAGGAAATTACTGGGCCTGGACTAATTCTCAATGGATATCATTTCTTGATAAATCAAGTGTTGTTACAACACAAGGTTCCAGAGAACAAGGGTTGTGGCCAAATGCATGGTATGCTATAAGAAAAGCAAATTTGGGTTTAGAGAATTTAGATAACCTAATAAATGCTAATGAAACTGAAAAGAATGTGATTAAGGGGCAGTTGTTATTTTTTAGAGCCTGGTTTCATTTTGAGTTAATGTCATATTGGGGAGGGTTACCTTATATTGACAGACTTTTGGGTTCAAGTGAAGTATTACAAGAACCCAGATTAAGTTTTCAGGAGTGTGCAGATAAAGCTGCTGCAGACTTTTTGCAGGCTGCAGAATTATTACCGGATGATTGGGATAATTTAGGCGACCTAGTTGATGAAGGAAAGACTGTAGGGAATAACCAACAGCGCATTACAAAAATGAAAGCACTTGGATATGCGGGTAAAGTTTTTTTGTATGCAGGTAGTCCTTTAATGAATTATGAATCACAAGGTTCTAAAACTTTTAATGCAGAATATTGTAAGAAAGCAGCAGATGTATTTGGAGAAATGCTTAAGATTGTTGACAGTGGTACAACATCTCTAGGTCTTTTAGATTTTTCGATGTACGATGCATTGTTTTTTACAGATGGACGGGGTACTATACCAGGAGAGTATAATGGCGTAAGAGAAGCCATTTTTCAACCTATCATTAATAGTACATGGTTTAAAGGTTGTGCTTGGGGACCTTCATCTCTGTTTACTGCTGTAAATGCCGGTAATGGAGGTGTTTCACCCAATGCCAGGTTTGTAGAAAATTATGGCATGGCAAATGGCTTACCCATTAATGATCCTAATTCAGGATTCGATGAGTCAGACCCTTGGGAAGGCAGAGATCCAAGATTTTATCAAAACATTGCAACAGATGGTGATAAGATTACAAACCTTAATAGTATAGAGGCTCAGTTATATACAGGAGGTGCAAGTCGTGATAATGGTAGTTGCAGTCGTACCGGATATCTCCTAACAAAACTAATACCTATTACTGCAAACACTACGGATGGTTTTTCAAGTAATTATATGCATTTATCATATATGCGTTTAGCAGATGTTTATCTGATGTATGCAGAAGCTGTATTACAAGGCTACGGTTCAGGTACAAGCTATGCCCAAGGAACCAGTAACTTTAGTGAATACGGAGATTTTACGGCAGACAGTTACAGTTTAACAGCAGAGGAAGCATTCAATAAAATACGCACCAGATCAGGAGCCAGTGCTTTGGGGGCTATTGACGCTACATATGTGACAGATAAGGATAAATTTCAAGAATCAATTGTAAGAGAACGTGCAATGGAGTTAGCATTTGAAGGAAATAGTCGGTTTAAGGATTTACGTCGTTGGTTATTAGCCGATAAAAATAAGTATAAAGAGAAAACTGCTGTTGACTTTGATAGAGATGCTGTTACTGGTAAACCCATAAATATTAGAGAAACCATCTTATTAACCAGAGTGTTTGATCAAAAGCACTATTGGCTTCCATTAAAAGTCTCTGATGTAACGCTTTATCCATCTTTTGGGCAAAACCCAGGCTGGTAATATTAGCAGGTTATTAATAAATAAAAGAAATAAATAATGAAACATATAAGAATAGGATTGATATTATTCGGAATGTTCTTCTGCTTGTTATTTGGAGTAAATGCTCAGACAGATAGTATAAAAGTTGAAACTTCTGATGATGGATCTTTAATACATGTGGCTTTCGAAACGATAAATGAGAAAGATTTGTCAAATGGTATTTCTATATTAAATCCGTCAGAATATCTAGATAAACATTATGGAACATATCCATTGGATGGTACAGCTGCCTTTATTGGCGGACAAAATTTATGGAATTTAGGCGATTATTTGGTCTTAATTGATGGTGTAGAAAGAGACGTTGCTGATATTACTGCCGGAGAGATAGAACAAATCTCTTTTCTGAAAGGGGCAAATGCAATAGTTTTGTATGGATCAAGAGCTGCAAATGGTGCAATTTTAATTACTACAAAAAGAGGTGAACCTGGAGAAAAGAAAATGAAAGTTCGGGTTAATTCTGGTATTAATGTGCCTAAAGCTTACCCTTCTTACTTAAATTCAGCTGATTATATGACGTATTATAATTTGGCTTGTGAGAATGATGGACTAGATGCTGCATATTCAGAAGAGGATATTGCTAATTATGCAAGCCATAATAATACCTATCGATATCCTGATGTTGATTACTATTCTTCCAATTTCTTAAGAAGCCTTTACAATACACATAGAGTAAGCGGTGAATTTTCCGGAGGAAATGAAAAGGCATGCTTTTTTCTTTATGGTGGATTTGAAAGTAGTAATTCACTCATTAATTTTGGCGAAAGTAAGAATGGGAATGATACCAGATTGAATGTTCGTGGAAATGTAGATCTTAAGTTGAATGACTATATCAGAACCTACGTAGATATTTCTACAATCTTCAGCTCTGATAAAACAGGAAATGGCGATTATTGGTCTGCTGCTTCATCCGCAAAACCGAATAAATTCTCTCCACTAATCCCTATCAGTTCAATTCAGTCTACAGCATCTGATGCATTAAGTTTAGTTGAAGAAAATAGTGGAAACATTGTAGATGGTAATTACTTAATTGGAGGTAACTCTGAATACCTAACAACAGCTTTTGGAGATGAGTATGCTGCTGGGTACAAAACATACATAAGTCGTCAGTTTCAATATACAGCTGGTATTGATATTGATCTTAAAAATGTTTTAGAAGGACTCTCTTTTCATGGTCAGGCAAGTATTGATTATTCCAATAAATACAAACAGTCTGTTGATAATGGTTATGCTGTGTACGAAGCAACCTGGGAAACGTTTGAAGAAGGTGACTCTATTGTAAGTATAACAAAGCATAGTGACGATGATAGTAATGGGTATCAAAATCTTTCAGAACAGTGGAATGATCAAAATATTGAAGGGTATATTCACTTTGATTACAATAGATCTTTTAATGAGAAACACAATGTTAATGCGATGCTATTAACTTCTGTAGCGCGTAGGCGAGAAATTGGTGTTTATCAGTCGTACACAAATGCAAATATTGGTATACAGTTAGATTATAATTTTAATCATAAGTATTATTTAAACTTTAGCGGTGCAGTTGTAAACTCAACAAAGCTGCCAACAGATGAGAGGCTTGCTTTTTCACCAACCCTGGGCTTAGGATGGGTACTAAGTGAAGAAGATTTTATGCAAGAAGGTTTCTTTGATAGATTAAAGCTTTCATTCACAGCGGGTATTATTAATACGGATTTAGATTTTGATGAATACTATATGTATCAGGGTGTTTATTCTACATCATCTTATTATACCTGGAAAGATGGGAATTATGCAAACTCAGGTATCACACTATCGCAAGGTGTAAACAATAATCTTGGTTATGTGAAGAGGAAAGAACTAAGTTTTGGGTTGGAAGCTCTTATGCTGGAAAAAATGTTAAGTGTTAATGCAAATGCATTTTTTATTAAAAAGGATGGTTTGCCGGTGCAGGCCTCTACGCAGTATCCTAGTTATTTCAGCACTTACTATCCTTCAAGTTCAATGATACCTTATATAAATTATGGTGTTAACAGTTATAAAGGTTTTGATTTTGAGATCAAGTATCGGAAACAACTGGGAGAGGTAGGCTTGACACTAGGTGCAGCAGGAACCTATGTAAAGTCAAATGTTGTAAAAAAGGACGAAAACTATATTGATTCTTATCGTAATCGTACCGGCCATCCAACAGATGCTATCTTTGGTTTACAAAGTGAAGGGCTATTTATGTCTGATGCAGAGGCAAATGAAGGTTCTGTGACACAAAGTTTTGGAGAGGTCACTGCTGGAGATATTAAATATGTAGATCAGAACGGAGATGATGTGATTGATGAACGTGATGAAATATTTCTTGGAACATGGGGGAGCCCCTTTTCATGTGGTATCAATATTACTGCTGAGTGGAAAAGCTTTACACTGTTTATGTTAGGTACAGGTAGTTTTGGCGGAACAGGTGTTAAAAACAGCAGTTATTACTGGGTGTATGGCGATAGGAAGTACTCTGATGTGGTATTAGATAGTTGGACAGAAGAAACTAAAAGTACTGCAACCTATCCAAAATTGACAACATTAAGTAGCTCTAATAATTTTAGAACTTCAGATTTTTGGACCTATAGTACAGATCGTTTTGATTTAGCTAAAATACAGTTAACTTATTCTTTGCCAAAAAGTGTTTTAGGAAATTCCTTTACAAAAGGATTAGATATTTATGTGAGTGGTTCCAACCTGCTTACAGTTGCTAAAAACAAAGATGTTCTAGAATTGAATGTTGGAGGAATACCGCAAACACGTTTTTATAATATAGGAGTTAAGGCTGTATTTTAATGAACCTTTAAAATGAAAACAAACATGAAGACAAAAATATTTATATTATTAGCTTCGGTATTAATGTTTGCTTCCTGCGAAGATATATTATCTCCGGCAGATGAGAACAACCGTACGCTAGAGGATATTTATGAAGATGCAGCTTTTGCAGAAGGGATTTTGTTAACTGCATATGGTTATGTTCCATCGAGCTATTCTTTTAATGACGTGGCAACTGATGATGCTGTATCGAATAATCCGGATAATGACTACTTAGCAATGGCTACAGGAGGATGGACAGCTATGGATGATCCTAATTCAAAATGGGATAATGCTTTTGCGGCTATTCAATATTTAAACATATTTTTAGCTGAAACAGATAATGTTGAGTGGGCTACAACAGGAACCTATGTTAAAGAAATGTTTAACGATCGTTTTAAAGGCGAAGCTTATGGTTTAAGAGCCCTTTTTATGTTTTACTTGTTACAAGCACATGCAGGTAAGGATGCTTCAGGAAACCTTTTGGGAGTACCTTTACTAACAGAACCATTGGATAGAGAATCAAGTTATGATATCCCTCGTAGTTCATTTGCCGACTGTGTAGAACAGGTATATGCAGATTTAGATTTAGCTGAAAGCTATCTGCCATTGGATTTTGAAGAGATCAGTGAGGGGGAATTGCCTGAAAAATATGAGGGTTTAACTACTGTGGATGATTATAATAGGGTTTTTAGTAATTATAATCGTCAAAGAATGACAGCTAGAATTGCAAAAGGAATTAGAGTAAAGATGGCTTTGTTGGCTGCAAGTCCGGCTTTTAATCAAACTACTTCATGGGAAGAGGCAGCTAATGCGGCAGGAGATATTCTTGATTTGATTGGTGGTGTATCCGGTCTTGATGAAAACGGTGATACCTGGTATTCGAAAGCAAATGGAAGCATAACAAATAACCTTGAAGCAGGAGCTAATCCGCCCGAAATCCTTTGGCGAACAAATATCGATACAGATAATGATCTTGAAGATGATAATTTTCCCCCAACCTTATATGGAGATGGGCGTGTTAATCCTACGCAAAATTTGGTAGATGCTTTTCCTATGGCAAACGGTTATCCAATTACAGACCTTGTAAATAGTGGGTACAATGAGAATAATCCATATTTAAACAGAGATCCAAGGTTAAGTAATTATATTGTTTATAATGGTAGTGTTTTTGGCCCAACAAGCACAACTATTTATACAAAAGTTGGAAATACAGATGACGGCTTAGATGCAATTTCTACTTCAACCCGTACAGGTTATTATTTGCGAAAACTACTCAGGGAAGATGCAAATGTTGACCCGGCAAGTGATGTAGAACAGAAACATTATTTTGCACGCATAAGGTATACCGATTTATTTTTAGCTTATGCCGAAGCTGCAAATGAGGCTTGGAGCCCTGATGGAACGGGTACCCATGGGTATTCGGCACGCGATGTGATAGCTGCAATTAGGAATAGAGCAGGTATTACCCAGCCTGATAATTATTTAAATTCAATTACAACTACTGAAGACATGAGGAACTTAATACGTAATGAACGAAGACTTGAGCTTTGTTTTGAAGGTTCACGTTTTTGGGACTTACGTAGATGGGATGAAGATCTAACAGAAGTGGCGCAAGGGATGAAAATTACAACATCAGGAGATTTTCAGGTAGTGAGTGTTGAGAATAGGAAATATGAAGATTATATGAACTATGGCCCTATTCCATATGATGAAGTTGTGAAGTGGGACTTAACACAGAATGCTGGTTGGTAATCTGAATTAAATTTAAATTTAAGAAAATGAAAAAAATAGTTTTTATATCATTGGTAATTCTCTCATTATTAACTGCGTGCCATAACCAGGATTGGGAGTTTGACGATTACGATTATACTACTGTGTATTTTGCATATCAAACACCTGTAAGAACAATTGTATTAGGAGATGATATCTATGATAACTCTCTTGATAATGAGCATAAATGTACTATCTATGCAACAATGGGAGGTGTTTACGAAAACACAGAAGATAGAATTCTTGATGTAGTAGTTGATAATTCATTATGTGATAACCTTTATTTCTCCGAAACAGGAAAAAGTGTTACACCTATGCCTGATAATTATTATACACTTCCTCAAGATGGAAGTAGTCAGCAAATTACAATTGAATCAGGATCTATGGTAGGGGGACTTGAAGTTCAATTGTCAGATGCGTTTTTTGCAGATGAAGATGCAATTTCAAATACATATGTGATTCCATTAAAAATTGAGTACGTACAAAATGCCGATTCAGTTTTGCAGGGAGTTGCAGCTGTTGAAGATCCTAATAGTGCTATTGCTGAAGATTGGGAAACAGTTCCTAAAGATTATATCTTGTATTGCGTAAAATATATTAATGCACTAGATGCTTATTATCTTAGACGAGGACAGGATGTTGTTGTTGCAACAAATGGAGATAACACTCTAAACACAACAAATATTTATCATGAAGATTATGTTGAATCTGATGAGCTTGTGTCAATTGAAACAATTTCTTTATATGAGGCATCTATATCTTTAACAACTCAAAATGGAGGATCTGATGTTGATATTCCGTATGTGCTTAATTTAAACTTTGAAGATATGGATAACATTACGGTTTCTGGTCCGTCTTCAGCCACGTATTCTGTAAGTGGTTCTGGAGAGTATGTTACTGATGGTGATGAATGGGGAGATACCGAAAGAGACGTTATTCATTTAAGTTATACCGTAGAATTTGCGAGCACATTACATACATTTAATGATACCCTCGTTATAAGAGATAGAGATATCTCTCTTGAAACTTTTACTCCTACAGAGTAAGTATTGGTTTGTGATAATTTAATAGTTTAAATTAGATGTAATCCTTGAACAGTCCGCATGTATTTTCGTGTGGACTGTTTTTATTAAATAATAGCATTATGTTGTTAGCTAAACCTCCACTGAACTTATTTCTATATATAGCACTTTTCATATTTTCCTTATTTGAGCATTCTTATTGCGCTGCTCAGCCACTTTCCTATCGGTTTAACAAAGATTTTATAAATAACAGTAAAGCCAATATGGTCTGTTCGGTCAACAATTGCTTAAGAAAACAATACCCTTTTGTAATTGGACGTAATCATCATTTGATCACAGACAAATACAACCACCCATATTATGAATATGAATGGTTAAATGGAACTATCATATATGAAGGAGTACTTTATCCTGTAGGGAAGCTAAAATTTGATATTGAAGCAGATAAACTCATATATTTTATGTATACCAATCAATATGAAATCAATAGCATTGCTTTAGATGAACATTTTATTAAAGAGTTTATACTTAAGGGGGCTATATTTCGGTATTATTCGACGCTAAAGAATAAAAAGGGGAAAAAGCAAGAAGAAGGTTATTATGAGGTTGTTTATGATGGGAAATTGAAACTTTTAGTCAGAAGGAAAAAAGAAAAAGTATTGGATGATAATACTGAATATCTAAGATACAAATCATCGATATCGTTGTTCTTGCTACAAAATGGAATTATAACTCATATTAATAGCATGTCAGGATTATTGAAGAGACTGGGTGTAACCAAAAAACAGATGAGTATTGCTTTTGCTGATGAAGGCCTGGTGTTTAATGGTTTTGATTACACCTTAGCATCCAATATTCTTAGATATTACGAAAGCAATTTAAAATTATGAAGCAGGCTATTCAATTTGTAATTTTATTCTTTCCTTTTGTTGCTTATGCGCAGGCACCGTTAAATGCTGTGAATATCAATTCGGATGTTGATTCTTTAGCTTTAATTGATGTTATTCAGCAGTTTGAGAATGAAGATACTATTAAGTTCTTTTATGACAAGGCTTGGATTGATTCTGTTTTTGTAAAGCAATCAAATTACTCGGGTGATTTGCATCAATTGTTGACAGAAATATTCACCAAAGCGCATCTGAATAATATTATTGATGGTTCAAATATTATTTTGACAAGGAAATATAAAGTTCAAACATCGTTACCCGCTAACTATTTCAATAGTAATAGAATATTACCTGTAGAAAAGCCTGACTCTGTTAATAATCAATATGCTTTTTTACAAAATAGTGAAGTCGATGATGTCCAAATTAAAAGCAGTAATGTAGTTAGTATTGGATCTGTGTCTCAGTCAGCAGTAGGCACTGCATGTGTTCTATCCGGAGTTGTCAGGAATGAAGAAGATGGGGAACCAATCGTTGGGGCTCAAATATATGTTGAAGAATTAGGAAGAGGTACCATAACAGATGCTGATGGTTATTATGTGCTTCACTTACCCAAAAGAAATCATACATTACATTTTAAATATCTGGGTAGAAAAGAATCTCAAATATCTGTGTCTATTCATAATAGTGGGGTATTGGATGTAAACCTGAAAAAAAGTATGGTTCATATTCGAGAAGTTACAGTTACATCAGAAAAAGAAAACCCGGTTAAAAATACTAATATTGGGGTTCAACAATTGCAAATAAGTGAAATTAAGCAGTTACCAGCTACCTTAGGTGAAGTAGATATTGTAAAAACAGCCTTATTACTTCCCGGAGTACAAACAATTGGTGAAGGGGCTTCTGGATTTAATGTGAGAGGAGGTCGGGCTGACCAAAACTTAATCCTATACGATGAAATTCCTGTATTTAACAGTTCTCATCTTTTTGGATTCTTTTCTGTTTTTAATCCAGAAACGGTTAAAGACTTTAAACTTTATAAGAGTGGTATTCCGGCAAGCTTTGGTGGACGTGTTTCATCAGTATTTGATGTGAGCGCAACGCAAGGTAATCTTCGAAAATTTGTAGTTAGTGGGGGGATAAGTCCAATTACTGGTAAATTAACAATTGAAGGGCCAATTATTAAAGATAAATTATCTTTCATTGTAGGAGGTAGAAGTACATATTCTGATTGGATTTTAAAGAAAATTGATAGTCCTCAGTTTCAGAAAACTAAAGCCAGGTTTGATGATTTTAGTGCTAAGCTGTCTTATCAGATGAATAAAGAAAACACATTAAGCTTAACACTATATCAGTCAAGAGATTATTTTAAATTAAATTCAGATACGGCATATAATTATCAGAATAAATGTGCAAGGTTATTTTATAAGCATTTTTTTAACCCACAATTCTATACAAAAGTATCAGCCATTTATTCTAATTATAGCTATGATATTACTAGTGATGAAAGTTTAGAAAATTCTTTTAAGCTGAGGTATAATATTGATTATAAGTCTTTAAAAATTTCAGGATGCTATTTACCCAATTCAAAACATAAGGTAACTTTTGGTTGCGAAGGAATAAGGTATTATTTAACTCCTGGAGATTTTACCCCATTATCAACCAAGTCTGATATCACAGGTGTAAGCCTACAAAAGGAGAAGGGTATTGAAACAGGTGCTTTTTTTAATGATAGTTTCAAGCCTAATAGCCGATTAACTATATCACTGGGATTAAGATATGCCTTATTCAGCACCCTTGGTCCTTATAAACAGTATGAATACAACTCTCAGGTAGCAAGAAGTATTGATAGTAGGATGGATTCTGTAATGTTCTCAAAAAACAAGGTTGTTAAAACTTATAATGGCCCTGAGTTTCGATTATCTACCAGATATCTTTTAGGTGAAAATAACTCAATTAAACTCTGTTATAATCGTTTACATCAGTTTTTGCAAATGTTAACTAATTCTTCGGCCATTTCTCCAACTGATATATGGAAAATATGTGATACAAATATAAAACCCTTAATAGGTGATCAAATATCACTAGGTTATTATCATAATTTGCATGGTGGTAGATTCGGGTTTTCTGCGGAAGCCTATTATAAGAAAACAATTAATCATTTAGATTATAAGAATGGAACCGAATTATTACTTAACGAAAATTTAGATGTTGACCTATTATTAGGTAAAGGAAGAGCCTATGGAGTAGAGTTACAATTGAAGAAAGCAAAAGGGAGGTTAAATGGGTGGATTTCGTATACTTATTCTCGGGCTGAGCTAAAAGTAAATGGTCAATTTTCTGAAGAGAAAATTAATAATGGTAATTATTATCCTGCTGATTATGATAAACCTCATGACCTAAATTTAGTAGCAAACTATAAGTACTCACGACGTATTAGTGTTTCAAATACATTTTGTTATAGTACAGGAAGACCTATAACTTATCCTGTTGCTAAATATAAATTCAGAGATAATGAACTCATTCATTATTCAAATCGCAATGAATACAGGATTCCAAATTATTTGAGATGGGATATATCATTAAATCTTTCAGAAAATCTCAAGGCAAATAAAATATCACATAACTCTTTAGCAATTGGAGTATACAACGTATTAGGAACAAATAATGCTTATTCTGTTTATTTTAAAACAACATCAAAAGGAGTAAAAGGTTACAAGCTTAGTGTATTTGCTCAACCTATTTTTAATGTTACTTATAATTTCCGATTTTAATGAAACTAATTATGAAGATCAACTTCAATTATCAGCTTGTTCTAATGACCTTTATTTTAACCGGATGTGTTTATTCTTATAGTCCGGATATTTCTAAATATGAAGAGGTGTTTGTTATAGATGGAGAATTAACAAACCTGCCGGGGCCGTATGTAGTTACATTGTCGAAGAGTTATAGTTTTAATGAGCATAAAGGAGATTTTGTTTGTGGTGCAATGGTTAAAATCATTGATATAAATGGCAAGGAAGAAGAATTGAAGGAAATTGAAGACGGTACTTATAGTACAGAAGGGAGTAACTTTCAGGGTGAAGTTGGGAATAGTTATAAGTTACAAATTACACTGAATAATGATGTTTATGAGTCGGATTTTGAGATGATTAAAAATCCTGTAGAAATTGATCAGGTATATTGGGAGTATATGAATAATGATGATAATGAATATGGAATACAATTATTGTTAGATACCCATGACCCGCTTAATAATACACTATATTATGCATGGGATTATGAAGAAACCTGGAAGTTTAGAGTGCCTTTAGATATTTTTGATCACCCCGAGTGGAAAGAGTGTTTTGATTTTTTTCAAAGTTCCACTTTTAATATTGCTACGTCAGCACAGAGAAATCACGATATAATTGAAGGGTATCCCCTTAAGTTTATTGATGAAGAAACAAATCGTCTATATATTAGATATTCAATCCTTGTGAAGCAATATGCATTAACAGAATCTTCATATAAGTTTTTTAAAGATTTAATCACTATTAATCAGGAGCAGGGTACATTGTTTGACCCTATTCCAAGCTCATTGGTAGGTAATGTTAACTGCTTGTCTAATACAGACATGCCTGTTTTGGGTTATTTTTTAGTTTCCGGAGTCTCCAAGAAACGAATATTTATTGACAGAGATGACTTGCCTTGGGAGTATTCTCCAACAACTGGTTTTGATAATTGTGCTACAGTATCAGTGTTTGCTCCAATTGAATACAGAGATAATGTAAAAGCTTACGCACCTGTTGATTCTGTTCTTAATTTAGGATATTCAATTTATGAAGAAAATGTGTATGTAGATTATGCAATAATAGAAGTAGTGTTGGCAAAAGCTGCATGTTATAACTGTTTATTAAATGGTGAAAGTGAAGTGCCTGACTTTTGGATTGAGAAAGAAGGCGAATAAAAAAGATGTTATGATTCAACAAAAGAAAATTGTCCTATTTATATTGATCTTTTCGTGGTTTACAGGTATGATATTTTGCCAGAACTATTCCCCGCTCAGATTAATAACCAACATAAATGATTACCAAGTGCATGAAAGAGCCATGCTGATATTAAATCAGGATTTATACCTTGTTGGCGAGCCTATAAACTTCTATGCTTTAACATATGATGTAACATTTGGTATTCCAATTGAGTTTAGTTCTATTTTGTATATTGAGTTATATGATCAGGATAATCAAGTTTTAAATCAAAAAAAAATTCTCCTGGATAAAGGAGAAGCAATCAATGATATATTGATTCCGCGAAATCTTAAAACAGGTTATTATTATTTAAGAGCTTATACAAACTACATGAAAAATTTTGGGGTGAATACGTTTTTTACTCAAAGAATGAAAGTTGTAAATCCTTTTATGTGTAGTAGGTTTGAAGTTGACGATGCTGAGGAAAAAATACCATTCAGATTAAAAATTGCAGCAGAAGGAGGTAAAATTATTTACAATGTGAAGAGTAAAATAGCTCTGTTTAATTCTGAATCTGATGAGAGCTTTTGTGCTACGCTGCTCGAAAATGACTCAGTTATCACTCGTGTTGATTGTAAGAATGGCTTTGGAGTTTTTAATTTCATCCCTTTCGCTGATAAAGTATATAGAATTGAAGCACTTTCAAAATCCAAACAAAAGGTTTGTGTAAAACTGGATCAAATAGAACATTCTGGGATTGTATTTAAACTAGATAGTGTTTTACACACAAATGCTTATGGTTCATTGTTAAAGCATGATTTTAATAAGTATCCTGTTGCGGTAGAAGTATATAATGGTGGCGTTGGATACAAGTATGAAAGTATTATCAATACTATTGATTCTGCTTTATGCTTAAATCTTCCATTGGGAGTAAATTATATTGTGTTGAGGGATAATGAGATGAATGAAATTTCAAGACGTCCGGTTTATATTAAACCCAAGAACAAACTTGAACTGTCTGCAAGTTTAAAAATCAATAATACCTCAGATTCTATATCATTAGACATAAATACAGATATCAATGATAGTATTACATATTTAGTATCATTATCCTTAAATGATTCTGTAGCAAATAAAGCACCTATGTTAGATGCCATTTCTTTAGCACCAGCATTCGATCAATTAAGTATTAATGAATTGAATTATGCTTGTAACAGAGATGAGAATGCAAACGATTATATATTAAAATATTTAGATAACAAAGATTTAAATAAAAATAAAGTTAAGATTAATTATTTACCAGAGATATCTCGTGATATTGTAAGTGGGAGAATTAGCCAAATAGGAGACATTAAAGAAGAAGGTTCCCTGGAACATAGAGAATTATATTTGTCATTTATAGATACCTTGTGTTGGGTTAGTCGTTGCGAATCAGATAGCGTAGGTAAGTTTATGTGCCATTTGCCTCTGAAATATCAGGGTGAGAGTTTGATTATATCTGTTAATGATACAACAAATAACTATACAATTGCTTTTGATGATGAATTTTTTCCTGATTTCGTTAAAATTCAAAAACAAGAGTACTATCCTAATGTAAATCAGAGAGAATTATTGGAACAGCGAATGATTAATCTTCAAATAAATGATGCATATTCTAAACAATGTAGCAGAAAAAATTTTGAAAAACGTCCTGATCTGCGGTTTTATGGCTCCTATGATTCGGAGTATATATTTGCAAAATATAGAGATTTGCCTTATTTGGAGGAGTTTATATTCGAAATTGTTGATGAAGCTATACCTGTTAAACATGAAGGAAGCATACATATTAAAGTATTAACAGAGCAAAATAGAAAAGAAGGTTACCCATTAGTTATTTTTGACGGTATCCCATTAATTAAAGCTAGTCAATTAGCCTATATTCCCTGTAATGAATTAGAATCGATTCGTATAGTATCTGATATCTTTTATTGGGAGAATAAGAAATATGAAGGTATTATTGATGTTTCATCTAAATCCGGGACTCATGATTTAGTTGAAACATATGACAACTCCCTTTGTGTGGATTTTTGTCCTGTAAAAACAGGTTTGGATAACTATAAGGCTTTTAATCGTCATATACCCTATTATACCTCAAGTTTGTATTTTAATATATTAAAATGTTCAAATAGTCATTTGAATATTAAAGTGAGAAAACCTGATAATAAAGGAAATTACTTTTTAAACATATTTGCTTTGAATAAAAAAGGAGAGTGGGTAACTTATAAAAAAAGTAAAGCTATAATTATGAAATAGTATTTGATAGTTATTTCAAATGTTTGATTTCTCATTTCGTTATTGAATATGAGTACCTTCAGGAGTTAATCATATCTCTTATTAAAAATCAAATATCCTAAATCAAAACAAGACTTATAGGGCATGTTTTAATTTTGAGCTTACCAAAAATTAATGCAGTTAAATGGTAAATACTCAAAACAATATGAAAGCAATCTTCAGGATTATAGGCATGGTTATAATTTATTTGTTTAGCTCATGTGTATGTGAAAACTCTGAAAAAGGTAAGAAAAGAGAAATTGTTTCGATTAATAGAAATTGGAGTTTTTTTAAATACAAATCAAAGACAGATTCTTTAATTTATGATATTAGACCCGAGGTAAAAGATTATAACGACAGTAAAGATGCTGACAGTAAACCTACAAAAGCCGAAAAAATAACCCCGACCAGATTTGTTTTAAAACCCTGGATACTTCCTACAGCTAATGCTTTTATAGAAGATACTCTAAAGCATTATCCAGTTCCCACCGGAAACCCTGGTTATGATTTCCCATTTGTACAAAATAATTATGACGATACAGAATGGACGCAAGTTAACATTCCACATGATTGGGCAATTCAGGAACCATTTATGACAGGATGGGAATCGGAAGTTGGCGGAGGTATGGGACGTTTGCCAAACCATGGAGTTGCCTGGTACAGAAAAAAAATAAAATTCCCAATTGAGGATAAAGGTAAATCTATCTTTCTGCAAATCGATGGTGCCATGTCCTATTCTATGATATGGATAAACAGCCATCTTGTCGGAGGATGGCCTTATGGATATAACTCCTACCAAGTTGATTTAACACCATACCTTAAATTTGGTACAGATAACCAATTAGCCATACGAGTTGACAATCCTCCAAATTCATCCAGATGGTATACTGGTGGAGGAATATATCGAAATGTATGGTTGATAAAAACGAACCCCGTACACGTATCACAATGGGGAACGTTTATTAGAACTATAAATATATCAGAAACCTCAGCTGATGTTGCTATGGAATTATATATCCAAAATGATTCAGAGCAAAAAAAGAATATCAGTATAAAAACTGAAATATTTGGTTCTAATGCAGAAGGTAATCCCGAAGGAGAAATGGTTGGCTTCTTCACTGAAGAAAATGTTGCCATTGAAGCCAATAGTAAAATAAAACTAAACCAATTGGGACGAGTGAAGAATCCTAAATTGTGGGGACCTCCTCCAACCCAGGATCCAAATCTTTATGTAGCAATTACTCGATTGTATCAGAATGACGAACTCATTGATGAATACAAAACGCGATTTGGAATTCGTACAATAGAATTTTGCTCTGCTCGTGGATTAATAGTCAATGGAGAACCTATAAAAATTCAAGGTGTGAATCAACATCATGATTTGGGTGCTATAGGTGCTGCCTTTAACAAGAGTGCTGCTAAAAGACAATTAGATTTATTGAAACAACTTGGATGCAACGCTATTCGTTTAGCTCACAATCCCCCAGCTCCTGAATTACTTGAATTGACAGACCAAATGGGCTTTTTAGTTGTAAATGAAATTTTTGATGTATGGGAAAGAAAGAAAACACCACTAGATTTTCATCTGGTCTTTCCGGAATGGTACGAAGCTGATACGAGAGCTTTTGTACGTCGTGATCGTAATTGTCCATCAGTCATCATGTGGAGTTACGGAAACGAGGTTGGTGAACAATATACTGGTAAAGACGGGGCTATTATAGCAAAGCAACTACACAATATTATAAAAGATGAAGACCCGACTCGACCGACAACCGCATCTATGAACTTTGCCAAACCGGAGATGCCATTTTCCGAAGTTCCTGACATTATAAGTTTAAACTATCAGGGTGAAGGTATTAGAGATGCAGAGGCTTATGCTCATTTACAGGGCATCAGAACCAAACCACTATATCCGGATTTTCACTCAAAATATCCTGAAAAAATGATCGTTAGCAGTGAAACAGCTTCAGCACTAAGCACACGTGGAACGTATTTATTTCCCGTTACAAATGAATGTAGTGCCCCTGCAGAAAATGAAAATGGTGGTGATCCTCATAATCAATATGTCAGCGCTTATGAATTATATACAGCTCCTTTTGGCTCATCAGCAGATAAAGTTTTTGCTTCACAAGATAAACACCCATACGTAGCCGGAGAATTTGTTTGGTCTGGATGGGATTACCTGGGCGAACCAACACCTTATTATCTTGCAAGAAGTTCTTACTCGGGTATAATTGATTTGGCTGGTTTTCCAAAGGATCGTTTCTATTTATATCAAGCCAGATGGAGACCCGAGTATCCAATGGTTCATATATTGCCTCATTGGAACTGGCCTGAAAGAGTTGGCAAAGTTACACCCGTTCACGTTTTTACATCAGGAGATGAAGTTGAGCTTTTTTTGAATGGACGTTCTTTAGGGCGCAAAAAGAAAGGTTTATTTGAATACCGATTAAGATGGGATGATGTAAAGTACGAACCCGGAGAACTTAAAGCCATTGCCTATAAAAATGGCAAAGTATGGAAAAAAGAAATTATAAAGAAAAGTGGAGGTGCATATCAGCTAATTGCAGAAACTAAGTACAAAGAAATAAATACAGCTAAAGACGAACTATCTTTTATAACAATTAAAGTAGTTGATAAAGATGGAAATGTGGTACCTGATGCTAATCCTGAAATTCAATTTAACATTGAAGGTTCTGGTGAAATTGTAGCTACAGATAATGGTAATCCTTCTGATATGACTCCCTTTCCATCTCCAATAAGAAAGGCGTTTAATGGTTATTGTTTAGTAATTGTAAAGGGTAAGTCCGAGAAATCAGGCAACATTCAAATAAAAGCAAAATCCGATAATCTAATCCCTGCAAATATTGAAATTAGTTTAACAAATTAAATATTGATTCTTAAAAATTTAGATTAAATATCAATCCATGAAAATTACTGCCTTAATAAAAAGATTTACAATAATTTGCTTGATAGTATTATTCGCATCTAACATTAACACTTCAATTGCAAATAATAAAGAACAAATCAGCTTTAAAGAAACACCCGGTTATTTTGAACTATTTAACCAAAATACATTAACTCCCATTGTCATGGACCAATCAGATTATGATGGAGTTGCAAAAGTTGCTAAATGGTTTGTGAATGATTTAAAAATGATTACCGGTCAGCAAGCTGAACAGTATACTGATAAATTACCCGAAAACAAAAACATTATTTTAATCGGAACGATAGGACGAAGTAAATGGATTGATCAGCTTATTGCGGAAAATAAAATTAATATTTCCCAAATTAAGGGTCAGTGGGAAGCTAATATTAGTCAAGTTGTAGAGAACCCTTTTCCTAATATTTCCAAAGCACTTGTATTGGCTGGTTCAGACAAAAGAGGAACCATATATTCCATGCTAAACTTAAGCCGAGAAATGGGTGTTTCACCTTGGTATTGGTGGGCAGATGTACCTGTTGTTCAACATCAGAGTATTTTTATAAATCCTGCCCCCACTATTTCATATAGTCCCAAAGTAAAATATCGTGGAATATTTTTAAACGATGAAGAGCCGGCTTTAGGGAGCTGGACTCGAGAAAAATTTGGTGGATTTAATCATCATTTTTATGAGAACATTTTTGAACTCATATTACGTTTACGTGGAAATTTTCTTTGGCCGGCTATGTGGGGTAAGGCATTTTTTGATGATGATCCGGAAAACGGTCGACTGGCAAACGAACTAGGTATAGTGATGAGTACATCGCATCATGAGCCAATGGGAAGAGCCCAAGCGGAATGGCATCGTTATGGTTCCGGTGCATGGGATTATACGAATAATAAGGACATCCTTGATGACTTTTGGCGCAAAGGAATGGAGCGAAATAAAGATTGGGAAACTATTGTAACTGTTGGCATGAGAGGTGATGGAGACGAGGCAATGACGGAAGGTACTAATATTAAATTGCTTGAAAATATAGTTAAAAATCAGCGAGAAATTATAAGTCAGGTTACAGGTAAAAAGGCAAAAGAAACTCCTCAGGTTTGGGCTTTATATAAAGAAGTACAAGATTATTACGACAAAGGAATGCGGGTACCTGATGATGTCACTCTCCTTCTTTGCGATGATAACTGGGGTAACGTTCGTAAACTTCCTGAGCTTAATCAGACTGTTCATAAAGGTGGCTATGGCATGTATTATCATGTTGATTATGTTGGAGGACCAAGATGCTACAAGTGGTTAAATGTTAGTCAGATTCAAAGGATATGGGAACAGATGAATCTGACTTATAGTCATGGAGTGGATCAAATATGGATTTTGAACGTGGGTGATTTAAAACCGATGGAATTTCCAATCAGTTTTTTCCTTGATATGGCATGGGATCCGACATCTTTTCATTCGCAAAATTTATATCAATATACAATTGATTGGTGTGCGGAACAATTTGGCGAAGCATATGCAAACGATGCAGCTCGTATCATTAATTTATATACAAAGTATAACCATAGAATAACTCCGGAATTGCTTAGCCAAGAAACTTTTAGTCTCGAAAACTATAATGAGTTTGAGAAGGTTCGTGACGAATACAGGGTTCTGACATTGGATGCATTGCGTCTCTATAATTTTATTCCAAATGAATATAAGGATGCATTTGATCAGCTTGTGCTTTTCCCAACCAATGCTAGTTGTAATTTGTACGAAATGTATTATGCTGCTGCAAAAAATAATCAGCTGGCAAAAAGTAATGATCCCAAAGCAAATTATTGGGCTGATGTAACAAAAGCTTGTTTTGATCGTGATTCGCTATTTACTATTCATTACAATCAACAAATAGCTGGTGGTAAGTGGAATCACCAAATGGATCAAATACGGATAGGGTATAAATCCTGGGCAGAACCCAAACAAAGAATAATGCCAAAGGTTGTCAGAGTTTTAGATAATTACGATAATTCAAATTTGGTATTTGAAGAAGCGGATGGCTATGTTTCTATAGAAGCTGCAAATTATCAATTGGCCAAAGGTGCTGATAAAATCCATTGGGAGGTAATTCCTGATTTAGGCAAAACAGAATCCGCTATTACTACTTTTCCTCAAAATGAATATCCTACCAGCAAGGACTCAGTTTATCTTGATTATGCCATCAATTTTAAATCAACAGGAATGTTTGATGTGAGTGTTTTGGTTTCGCCTACTCTTAATTTTAATGCAAATAAAGGACTGAGATATGCCATCTCTGTTGATGGTAAGAAAGAACAAATTATCAATATTAATAAGGATTATAAGCCTTGGGATATGGATAAATGGCAGGCCAATAGAATCAATATTACAAAAAGTAAATTATTAATTGATACTAAAGGGCTTCATAGATTAAGGATAAGAGTTTTAGAAGCTGGAATTGTTTTGCAAAAAATTATGATAGATACAGGAGGTTTAAAACCTGGGTATTTAGGCGCTCCACAAAGTAAACAATTAAAATCTACGACAAATGAAAAGATATAATATAGCAATAAAAGTTTCATTATTTTACCTTTTTATTCTATTAACTCTACAGGTTAAAGGAGAGGTTAAGTTACCTAAATTAATAGGTGCCGGAATGGTGCTACAAAGAGATGTTCCCTTAAAAATCTGGGGCTGGGCAAATCCTTCCGAAAAGGTAAAAGTGAAATTTGTAGACAAATCATTTGTTACAAAAGCAGATGATAAGGGTAATTGGCAAATCGATTTACCTGCAATGGTCTCTGGCGGGCCATATGATATGGAGATAAACCAAATTACGATTAAGAATATTTTAATTGGTGATGTTTGGCTATCCTCCGGACAATCCAATATGGAACTTCCATTACGCAGAGTCATGGATTTGTATTCAGATGAAATAAAACAAATAGATAATGATCAGATACGATTTTTTCGTTCATCATCACGTAAAGATTTTAAAAATACACAAGTCGATTTCCCAGATGGCGATTGGAAATCAGCTACACAGGAGAATGTAATGGAATTCTCTGCAGTAGCTTATTTCTATGCCAATAAACTGTACCGAAGATACCAAGTTCCAATTGGTATCATCAGTACAGCTATTGGAGGATCTCCAATTGAATCATGGATTAGTACAGATAATGTTAAAGGATATTTGGATGAGTGGAATGCTAAACAGTCTCATATTGATTCTGTTCGTGCTAAAATAAAAGAAGAAACTCCTGAAAAATTAAAATATAATTGGATGGAAGATATAAATTCAAATGATCCCGGTGTTTCTGTATGGTCAAAAGAGGATGTTGATGTTTTAAATTGGCCGGAAATATCGGTTCCTGGATATTGGAGTGATAAGGGTGTGGATTTAAGGCAAGGATCTATCTGGTTTTGTAAAGAATTTGAAGTTGCCGACTCATTATTAAATCAGGAGGCTGTACTTCGATTGGGAAGAATAATTGATAGCGACTCAGCTTTTATAAATGGCACTTTTGTAGGAACTATTTCTTATCAATATCCTCCGCGTATCTATAATATTCCGAAAGGTGTTTTGAAACCGGGAAAGAATAAAGTAATGGTTCGAATCATAAGTAATGGATGGAGAGGTGGATTTGTTGAGGAAAAACCTTATGAAGTGCGTTTTGCTAACCAAAAAATTGATTTAACAGGAGACTGGAAATATCATGTTGGTGCAAAAATTAATCCTGAACATATCCCGGGTAATCTTCAGTTTATGCCTGGGGGTTTATATAATGGATTGATTCATCCCATTATTGGATATAAACTGAAAGGTGTGATCTGGTTTCAGGGAGAATCTAATACAGGAAGAGGGAAGGAATATGAAGAACTTTCAAAGAAATTAGTAACAGATTGGCGTAAGATTTTGAATCAGCCAGAACTGCCATTCTTATATGTTCAATTGGCAAACTTAGGATTACCATCAAAAGTACCCGTGGAAAGTGGTTGGGCCGAAGTAAGGGATGCTCAAAGATGTACGCTGGAGTTGCCAAAGACGGGTATGGCTGTTGCTTATGATTTAGGTGAGTGGAATGATATCCATCCTTTAAATAAAAAAGAAGTCGGTCGTCGTTTGGCTTTGGAAGCAGAACGAGTTGCCTATGGTAATGATTCCATCGTTAGTTCCGGACCTTTATATGAATCCATGAAAATAGAATACGGATATGTTATCCTTACTTTTAAATCAGTTGGTTCAGGATTATATGCGAACAGTTTACTAAAAGGATTCCTGATAGCAGGTGAAGATGGACATTTTGAGTGGGCAAATGCAGTGGTACTTACAAAAGATAAAATTAAAGTTTGGAGTCATAAAATACCAAATCCTAAAATAGTTCGATATGGATGGGAAGATAATCCAGTAGAAGCCAACTTAAAAAATAAAGAAGGTTTACCTGCATCACCTTTTACAACTGCAAATAAAGAATAAAATATAGCATATTTATGAAAACAAATTCTCAAAAAATTTCTGTTATAGAAAAGATAGGATACAGTTTAGGAGACCTGGCAGCCAACCTTGTGTTTCAAACTTTAATCACCTATCTGGCTTATTTTTATACAGACATTTATGGTTTGAAAAACAACCATGCATCCTTAATCATGCTCTCTGTCGGTCTTATTGCCGCATTCCTATTCAACCCGATTATAGGAGCCATAGCCGATAGAACACGCTCTAAATGGGGAAAATTTCGTCCATGGATTCTATATACATCCATACCCTTGGGCGTTATGGCTCTTCTTGCATTTACAACTCCTGATTTTGCTTATAAAGGAAAAGTAATTTACGCTGCATGTACATACACTTTATTGTTAATGTTATATGCAGCCAACAATTTACCTTATTCAGCGCTCAGCGGTGTAATAACTGGCGATATGGGTGAACGAAACAGTATTTCATCCTATCGTTTTGTAGCAGTTATGTTTGCGCAGTTTTTTGTCCAGGTTTTTATGTTACCTATTATTGAATTTGCAGGTGGAGGTGATAAAGCGGTTGGCATTGAAACAGTAATGACCTGGCTGGCCATTATTGGTACAGTAATGTTACTAGTTACTTTTTTCACAACAACAGAACGTATTGTACCCTCTGTTGATCAAGAGTCCGACTTAAAAGATGACTTAATGGATTTGGTTAAAAACAGACCTTGGGTTATTGTTCTATGTGTAACCATCCTTGTATTTGTAACGCTGGCATTAAAAGGAGGATCTTACGTTTATTATTTCAACAATTATGTAGACGAAGATACACTTGCTACTGCCATTAGTCCAATTACAGAATTTCTTTCTTCAATAGGTATGAATTTCTTCGGTTCGGATGCGGCTTCGGCAGGTTTTGGGTTATTTAATGCCGGAGGTATCATTTTTATGATGGTTGGTATTGCTTTATCTAAAAAACTAGCTGACAAATTTGGTAAACGAGATGTATATTTATATGGTTTACTAATATCTACTTTATTTATACTAGTCTTTTATTTCTTCTCTCCTAAAAATGTAACGCTCATGTTTGTGTCTCAAATTCTGCATGGCTTTTTTTATGGGATTACAATTCCTCTTCTTTGGGCTATGATAGCTGACGTAGCTGATTATTCTGAATGGAAAAACAATCGTCGAGCCACAGCAATTATTTTTTCGGCTATGATGGTTGGTTTAAAATCTGGTCTTTCTATTGGAGGGGCATTGGTTACTTGGATATTGGGACTTTATGGTTATATCAACAAAGATGCTGTTGACGTAGGACAAAAAATAATTCAACCGGAAACAGTAGCACAAGGGGCTAAAATGTTGATTAGTATTTACGCATCAATTCCTTTTTTAATTGCAGTTGCCTTACTGATCTTTTATGAGATTAACAAAAGCCTGGAAGTCAAGATTGAACACGATTTAAAAGAAAGAAGAAACAATATATAATAGTAAAACTAAAACTTTCATTATGAAAATACTATCATTACAAAAAGGCTTCATACTTTTATTAGTTGGTTTAAATACATTAGCATGCAAAACTCCATCAACTAACGATATAAGTTTAGCTGATGCCTTTGAAGGTAAATTTTATATTGGAACGGCATTAAGTGAAAAACAACTATTAAATGATTCTCCGGATTTAAACGTTGTGAAGAAAAATTTCAACGCTATTGTTGCTGAGAACTGCATGAAAAGTGAAGAAATACAACCACTGGAAGGAGAATTTGACTTTTCTACTGCTGATAAATTTGTGGAGTTTGGGAAACAAAACAACATGTTTATAACCGGCCATACCTTAATTTGGCACTCACAAGCGCCAGATTGGTTTTTTACTGATAGCCTTGGTACTGATGTCTCCCGGGAAATTATGATTGATCGTATGCGAAACCACATTCACACAGTTGTTGGTAGGTATAAAGGTATTATAAAAGGATGGGATGTGGTGAATGAAGCCATATTGGATGATGGAACCTACCGTAACAGTAAATTCTTTCAAATAATAGGAGAAGATTTTATTAAACTGGCATTTCAGTTTGCACACGAAGCAGATCCGGATGCAGAACTATATTACAATGATTACTCTATGGCTGAATCAGGTAAACGGAAAGGGGTTGTTAATATGGTAAAAGAGTTTCAATCACAAGGAATCCGAATAGATGGTATTGGTATGCAATCTCACATAGGTTTGGATTTTCCAAAGGTTAGCGAATTTGAAGCAAGTATTAAAGCTTTCGAATCACTCGGGGTAAAAGTTATGATCACAGAACTGGATTTAACCGTTATTCCATCACCAGATTGGAATGCAGGTGCAGAAGTATCTACCAGATTTGAATATAAGGATCAACTAAATCCCTACAAAGAAGAACTGCCGGATTCAGTGCATTTGGATTTCGAAAAACGTTACATGGAATTCTTCCGGTTATTTTTAAAATATCAGCAGAGTATATCAAGAGTTACCTTGTGGGGTGTTAATGACAATCAAACCTGGAGAAATAATTGGCCTATCCCGGGCAGAACTGATTATCCTTTACTTTTTGATAGAAAAAACCAGGCCAAGCCAGTGGTCAGTAAACTAATTGAACTAGCAAAAGAAAACTAATCAAAAATAATTTCAATATAATGTCAAAACCAAGATATTTAGTAGATCATTTATATACGGCCGACCCGGCTGTTCATGTCTTTAACGGTAAACTTTATATTTACCCATCGCACGATATAGAATCAGGAATACCAGAAAACGATAACGGCGACCATTTCGACATGCGCGATTATCACATCTTCTCCATGGAAGATATTGATGGAGAAGTAACAGATCATGGAATAGGTCTTGATGTAAAAGATATTCCATGGGCAGGCAGGCAACTATGGGATTGTGACTGTACATACAAAGAGGGTAAGTACTATTTGTATTTTCCCTTAAAAGATAAAAACGATATATTCAGAATTGGTGTTGCCATAAGTGATAAACCAGAAGGTCCATTTATTCCTCAGGAAAACCCAATAAAAGGAAGTTATTCAATTGACCCTTGTGTTTTTTGCGATGATGATGGACAACAATATATGTACTTTGGAGGCTTATGGGGCGGGCAATTACAACGTTACCGAGATAATAAAGCCATTGAGTGCGGGCATGAACCTAAAGAAGATGAAGATGCACTTCCCTCAAGAATAGTGAAACTGGATGAGTCAATGCTCTCATTTGCCGAGGAACCCAAAGCAATTGTTATTCTTGATGAAAACGGTGAAACTATTAAAGCAGGTGATCATGACAGACGATTTTTCGAAGCTTCATGGATGCACAAGTACAATGGTAAATACTACTTCTCATATTCAACGGGCGATACACATAAATTATGCTATGCAATAGGGGATTCTCCGTATGGCCCTTTTACTTACCAAGGGATAATTTTAACTCCTGTTGTTGGTTGGACAACACACCATTGTATAGTGGAATTTAAAGATAAGTGGTATTTGTTTTTCCATGATTGCGTCCCATCAGGAGGAAGAACCTGGCTTAGGAGTTTAAAGGTTCAAGAGTTAGAGTATACAGAAGATGGCCGCATTAATACAATGGAAGGGGTAGAATAGAAAAGTAGACTTATGTACGTGCCTTCATTTTGCATTGTTTTAGTATCAAAAACCAATGATTTTTTGTATTTTTACATACAATCAATAGACATCAAATCAATACATTTTAAGTCAATTGGCAGGTGTAAGTTAAGTGTAACTTAGTTTGGTTTGTTTTTGTAATATGTTGAAATATTGTAGTTTATAAGATTAGATATTCGTCTCTCCACCCCGACTACTTAAAATACTAAATAAGTTAAAAGCCTGTAAAATGTATGTTTTACAGGCTTTTTTATTTTTTGTTATTTCAATATAAACTAATATAATTCAAATTTCTGGTGAGCTATTAGTGAGTAAAGATTAAATTCTATATTTGTTCACCAGAAAATTCAGAATAAGCCTATGCAATTTTGAAATGAAAGTGATTTAGAAATTACTTTAAATGTAAAAATGCTGGTGAACAGCTGGTGAACAGACCTATTTTTGAGAAATGTGTTCACCAGTAAGTTTGTAAGTTGAAGGTTTATTGAGGATTATAAAGGTTTTGATTTCTGTGGTGAACAATTTTGTTGATTGATATTGATTGGTTTTACTCAAAGTTCTTTGATGCCAAACAAAGTTTTGGGTTTAGTATTAACCATCAAAAATTAATTGTCATGACTACAAATCAAACATTTGCAATTACTTTTATTGCAAGGGTAGATCGAAAAGAAAAAGCAAATTGTAGCATTTATGCACGAATAAATGTAAATGGAAAGAGAGCGGAATTTTCAGTAGTTAAATCCGTTCCTATTGAAGCGTGGAATCCAACGAAAGAAAGGATTGATAATAAGTATAAAGATTTTCGTAAATCAAATGCTTATATTGAACAAGTAAGAGCCAAAATTGTAAATATATATAGGGATCTTATATTAAAAGAAGAATTCGTTTCTTCTGTTATTATTAAAAATAATTATTTTGGTAATACCGATGATGGAAAAACTCTTATTGAGTTATTTGACTACCATAATACTTCTCAAGTAAATGTATTAAGCCCAGGAACACTTAAAAATTACTATACTACACATAAATATATTATTAAGTATTTAAGAGAGGTTAAGATGATAGATGATATACTTTTAATAAAAGTAAATTATCAGTTTATTACCGGATTTGAATCCTATTTAAGAAGCTATGTCCCTACTGACCATCATAAACCTTTATCAAATAATGGTGTGATGAAACACTTGGAACGCCTTAGAAAGGTAACTACCATGGCTATTAAACTAGAATGGCTAGAAAAAGATCCCTTTGAAAAATTTAAATTCTCATTTAATAAGGTGGACCGAGGTTATCTTACAGATAAAGAATTAGAAATTATAAAAAATAAAAACTTTAATATTCCAAGACTACAATTTGTGAAGGATTTATTTATTTTTTCGTGTTATACAGGTTTATCGTATATCGATGTTAGAAATTTGACCAATGAAAATGTGATGTTGGGAATTGATGGTGAACACTGGATTCAAACAGTAAGGCAAAAGACAGAAATGGTTGTAAATATTCCCATATTACCTGTTGCATTGGGAATTATCAATAAATACAAAGACCATCCAAGGGCTTTGAATGACGGTGTATTGTTTCCAAAACTCTCTAACCAAAAGCTAAATAGCTATTTGAAAGAAGTTGGAGATATGTGTGGAATACATAAGAGTCTTACTTTTCATATGGCAAGGCATACATTTGCCACTACAGTTACTTTAAGCAATGGAGTGCCAATAGAAACAGTAAGTAAAGTATTAGGACATTCAAATTTGTCAACAACCATGATTTATGCAAGGGTATTAAAAACTAAAATTAGTGAAGATATGCATAAGCTTAAGGATAAACTTAATAATCAAAAAGATAAAATAAATAAATGTTCTTGAGTGTAACATAAAAAATGTACTAAAAACTTGGCATTTGATTTGTAATGTTAAATAATTGTAAACTATTATCAATCATTTAACTATAAATTAAAATCTAATCTTAAAATTAGATGTCCATTTTACTAAATCACATTGACAGGGTTGTTGCTAATATAAACAACCCTTCAAATTGTACATTTTATCAACTTTTTGAAGATCAAAAAATCTCTAAAACACAAATTAAATTTGATAATCTATTTAATTGTTTAAGAATTCACTTAAATGAAATTGCAACTGGAGACAAGAATAAAGAAGCCATCAGGAATCATATTCAATGTTATCAGTACAGGTTAATAGATGTAATAAATATATTACATTATCCAGAACATGACTGTATTCATTATGAAATATGTAGGGAAAAGATATTGAGTCCTGAATTTGAATTTTATTTAACTTATCTGGAACTTTTACTAAAAAGTTTTCCTGACTATTTTAATACTTCATTACCGGCTCCATTAGTATTATCTCAAAAAAATAGAGAGAGGTTTTATAAAGCATTTGATACAAAGTGTATTTTAAACCCAGAGTATCAGAGTATATTGGATTTATGTATTGTAATAAAAAAAGTATATGATGATGAAGCACCGGATTTCAGCTTTTATCAAATTGGCTATTGGGAAGAGTTTTTAAGTCGTTTTGTAATTGTAAAAATAAATAATTGCAGGAAAAGCGAAAAAAAACTTCTCTGGAGTTTGTTTAAGTTTTTGATAGAACAGAATGTTAATTGTGAAGACATCTATTGTTTTATTATTGAGGAAATTTGTGGGGACATAAATATTATCGAGGAATCATCTGGAAAAATTAAGTATTTGAATAAAATAAAAAAGAAACTTGCTCAAAACTTAGTTTTAAATCAACAAGGATATAATCCAGGAATCCAAAGCCTAAAAGACATGTTATTAAACTGGATTAAAAAGGAAATCAATTACTACAAATATAATTACGCTATCAATAAAAGCCAAACTGTCCCTGAAGGAACTAAACTTCAACTGGAATGCGTAAATAAAATCAAAACGAATTTATCTGTTGGACAAATAGGGTGTGTCTACGTAGTTTAGTGGATAATAAAGTGATAGATAAGGATTGTAGTGCTGATTTTATTAAATTATTTGCAAATAATTTTACTTCTGTGTGCAGCTCTAATATTTCAAAGAATAGTTTGACAAATAAATATTATAAACCTGATCAAAAATCAGAAAGATCTACTAAAGAATTATTTCTAAAACTATACAAATCGGCTAAAAATTAATATTTTTTGAAAATTAGGGGTTGTAAAAATCTGCAAATTGTGATTGCAGGCAGACTGATGTACAAAATTGAGTTTTTTGTTTTTAGTGTTTAAAAATCATGTAATGTGCAGAATAGTAGGTATATAGCAGTGGGTGTTTTTTCTTTTTTTAATTTTTCCTCATTCATTTTTTTCTGTCATATTATATGATTTAGTGCCATTCTAAAAAAAAAATAACTCTGTAACTGATTGATAATCTGTGGGGTTGTTGGGGGTTGTACAACCCCCAACAACTGTTTTCGTATTTCCTTTTTACATTCCTTTGTGCCATATCAATATCAATCAAAAATTATGGCAACAGAATTTAACAAAATCGCGAACACATCTAAAAACAGAATGTATCGTGAGCAAATTATTACACAAGACGATTTAAGAGAATTCAAAATTGAATTATTAGCAGATATTAAAAAGCTGCTAAAACAAAATGCTGGAAGCAATCAAAAGAAGTGGTTGAAGTCTTATGAAGTCAGAGAGCTTTTGAATATTTCACCAGGAACGCTTCAGCATTTACGCGTGAGTGGAACTTTACCTTTTACTAAAGTAGGAGGTACGATCTATTATGATTTCAATGACATTCATAACATGATTTCGGAAAATAAATGTGGATGATACTTATTGAAACCAGATAATGAATTTCATCCATCATTTGCTGGATGCCTTTGCAAGAATGGACGAGGAGCCAAGATTAAAGGCTCATGATATTAGCCTTTACATCTCCTTGTTCAGAATTTGGAACAAAAACCGATTTGAAAATCCAATAATTATTTATCGGAATGAACTAATGAGGATGTCTAAGATTGGATCAAAAACTACATATTACAACTCAATAAAGACTCTTGAAAATTGTAATTTTTTAAAATATATCCCATCCAGAGATCCTAAAAGAGGAAGTAAAGTCCACATGACCATTTGTTGGTCATGTACATGTCCCGAAAGTGTACCTGTACATGACCCAAAAGTGTACCCATTATATAAACATATAAACAATATATATAATAATAGTAAGAGTAATGATTTAAGTCAAAATGAATTAAAAGAGAATAATATGAATCAAAATCAGAAAAAAGCGTTTCAAGTGCCACCAATCGAGCACATTCAAATCTATTTTGAACAAAAAGGCTATCCAAAAATTGAAGGGGATCGATTTTTCAATTATTACGAAAGTGTTGGTTGGTTAGTTGGAGGAAAAACAAAAATGAAAGATTGGAAAGCAGCTGCCAGGAATTGGATGCTTAATGTGGAGAAGTTTCAAAAGAAAGAAACCAATTCTAACAGCAAACAGGAGCCGATCTCCAAACCGGAATCAAAACCATTTAGTGGTTCAGGGTATAGTGAACCACTTTAAATTGATGATGAGAAAACAAGGATTAAAAAGTTTGTGTCATGTTTTATACCATTAGCAACAATCAAATCATTTATAATTATCAAAAAAGCCTTGATTTTATCACTCAAAAAGGAAAAGAGATATATGGATACCAATTTAATCTTTTGAGTGAAGATATGCCCCTTATTCGAAAAATGTTTGTTTACATGATTCAGGATACGAATTTAACCCGGCAGGAGGGATTGGATCCACGAAAAGGAATCATGCTTTGCGGTCCTATTGGTGCCGGCAAAACATCCTTAATGCATCTGATGAGGTCAATTCTTCCGGAATCGCGCAGCTATATGATCAAATCATGCAGAGATATCAGCTTTGAATTTCATAAAGATGGCTATGATGTGATTCATCGTTATAGCAAGAAATCATTTGAAATAAAGCCTGGAGCAAAGATCCCCAAAACGATCTGTTTTGATGATTTGGGCGCAGAAGAAAACCTAAAGCATTTTGGCAATGAGTGTAATGCGTTATCGGAAATACTTTTGTCCAGATACGACCTGTTTATCTCTGATGGATTGATTACTCATATGACAACTAATTTGAATGCTTCGGAAATTGAGAAGCAATACGGAGCTCGAGTAAGAAGCCGGCTCAGGGAAATGATGAATGTACTTTCGTTTCCGGACAACGCTACTGACAAAAGAAAATAATTTGTGGTGTATAAAAAACTCCGATAACTGCGTTACGACTCATTAAAAAACAGTCATTTACTCATGTAAACTCCTTGATTTTTAAATGAGTCAAGCCTTGTTCTCAAAGTTTTTTATACACCACATTTTAAAACTCTCACGAGTAAAAAAGAATTATTAATCAAACAAAAATAACTATGTCACTTAAAACAGTTTTATTTGAAAAAGGGCTACCTCTGTTGGCCAATGTATTTACCGGAGGAACAGCCAAACCAGTATTTGAATTAATTAAATCAGTAACAGGAATTCATTTCAATGATGAGGAACATTTTCAACGATCTTTGTCCAGTCATCCAGACCTCATCGTGAAATTGAAAGAGTTTGAAATCAATCAGAAAATTGAGCTGGAGAAACTTGCCTTGCAAGCCACCATTATTGAACTGGAAGAATCAAAAGCTTATTTGATGGATAAGCAAAATGCCCGATTGCGAGAAACAGAACTTGCTAAAGCGACCGGACAACGAGACTGGTTGATGATGAGCTTGGCAATAGTTGTTGTAATTGGTTTCTTTGGTCTTATTTCTGTAATGATTATTGGAGACAATGCGCAGAAGACAAGCAACAACGGACCCATCAACCAATTGTTTGGTGCATTGGTTGCTGGCTTTAGTATGGTTCTGTCTTATTTTTTTGGATCCAGTAAAAGTTCTGCTGATAAGGACAAGACCATTGCTAAACAAACTACTTCATTTACTAAAATCTAAACTTGAAAGACTATGGAATTAACTGTATTGCGCTATAGTGCAGGTAGAGAAAGTACTTTAGGACTCCTTTTTGTTGAGGGAGTATTTGCTTGTTATACTTTGGAGGATGAGCAAAGAGAAATTAAAGTCTCTGGTGAAACCAGGATACCTGCAGGACGGTATCAAGTAAAGTTGCGTAAGGAAGGATCACACCACCTGAGATATGATCGGAAGTTTCCTGGAATGCATAAGGGGATGCTTCATGTTACGAATGTGCCAGGTTTTAAGTGGATTCTCCTGCATATAGGAAATGATGATGATGATACAGCAGGTTGTCTTTTGGTTGGAGATACTTCTATATCCAATATTAACCAGGAAGGCCGGATTAATAACAGTACCATTGCTTACAAACGGATATATCCGATTATAGCCAATGAGCTGGTTGTTGGTGAGGAAGTGTGGATAACTTACAAGGATGAGGAATGTTGTGTTTGATGCTAAATGAAATCAAAATGAATGGTTAGCAATTGTAGTGATTGAATAGAGTGAATTTATAGAAACTTAATCCACTAAATATTCCTGAATTACATGAAGCGAAATGCCGGAATAATCTGCAAACTCTTTTGAAGTAATAAACTGGTGTTCTTCTTTACCGAGCTCTTTACGAATTTTTTGTAATAAACGCTGGCCTGATTTTTCACTTTTACCTGTAATTCTTTGGATGTCTTTGGGGTAGATGCAAACCCGTTCTGTTTTAATACCCATTATGCTTTATCTCTACTTTAAGTATGGCGATCATATACCTCATCCATAAGTCTAAGATAGTGAAAATGGGTTTTTATTAAGGCCATTATGGGCTAAAAAGGTCATTTAGGTACATATTGGACACTTGGATTTGTAATAGAGCTTAATAACCATTTACTTTTCTGATGATAATTTAAAAATGAGATTGTTATGGCAAGACAAAAAGGTGTAATTAAGTTGGAAGGACGAATTGGGGATTTATCTTTTTACAAGAGTGGAGGAGATTACCTGGCGCGGTCAAAAGGTGGTGTTGATGGTGATCGAATCAAGAATGATCCGGCATTTGCACGTACTCGTGAAAATGGGGAAGAATTTGGTAGAGCAGGAAAAGCAAGTAAGCTTTTGAGAAATGCATTGAAAGTGCCTATTTCTAAATCTGCAGATAATCGTGTGGCAAGTAGGTTAACAACTAATTTACTGAAAGTAATTAAAGCGGATGCCACCAATAAGCGTGGAGAAAGAACTGTGTTGGCTGGTGATTTATCTTTATTGCAAGGTTTTGAGTTTAACAGGAACAACGGTTTAGATGACATGGTTAAAGTAGCACATACAGTTGCATTTGACCGTGCCACCGGGCAGGCTAGCATTGTTGTAGACTTTGCAAATCCTAGCCTTGAACTTGTAAAGGTTGAAGGAGGAGATGTGGTGCGATTTACAGTTGGAGTTGCTGCAGTTGATTTTGAGAACAATGAGTATGAGGTTGATGTGGTTCAATCAGATGTAGTTGCAACTGGTTCTACAGATCCTGTAGAGGTGAATCTTACCTCATCAGTATCAGCTAATAGTACTTTTCCGGTTTTTGTGGTATTAGGGGCAGAATATTATCAGGAGGTAAATGGTGAGTATTACCTGATCAATAGCCAGGAGAGTAGAGCTTTGGCGGTGATTACCATAGACACTCCATAATTCTAACTCGAAGTTTAAATAAATAGTTATGGCAGATATACAACAAAATGGGAAAATAGGATTTTTAGGAGGATGCTTTGTGACGTTAGGCAAAAGCCTGTTTCTCTCTGATTTATTAGAAACGGTTGTATTTGCCTTTGTAGGAACTGTGGTTAGTTACTTTGTATCTATGTTGCTAAAATATTGGTTTGGTAGAAAGAGAGACATTTAGTTTTTCTTAGATGTAAGTTAGGTTTGTGGTCATGGAGGTCCTTGCAGAAATGTAAGGACCTTTTTTAATTTTTGATAGTTAATTGTTTCTCTGTTCAAGTAATTTTCTGGCGGTTTCAGAAAACTGATGGAGTTTTTTTGTTAAAAGCTCTTTTGGTATGTATTCTGTTATATATTCTGCCACCTTAATGTTTGCTTTATCTAATTGCATTAGTTCAACTTGTTCCTGGTTTCCCTCAGCGCATAAAAGTAGCCCGATAGGTTTATTTTCTTCTGGTTCAGTTTCGTACCTTTCTAACCAACGTAGGTACAATTCCATCTGACCTTTATATTCTGCTTTAAATTTTCCAATTTTTAAATCTATGGCAATTAGACGTTTTAGTTTTCTATGATAAAACAAAAGATCCAGATGAAAATCCTTATTGTCAATAATCATACGCTTCTGCCTGGCAATAAAAGCAAAGCCATTTCCTAGTTCCAGAATGAAATTTTCAATTTCCTTTAGGATAGCCGTTTCAAGGTCTTTTTCACTGTAAGAATCTTTTAAGTTTAAGAAATCCAAAACGTAGTGATCCCTAAACACCAAGTCAGGAGAAATTTGGTCATTTTCTTCCAGTTTTTGTAATTCTAATTTTGCTAATTCTTCAGGTTTCTTGCTGATGGCAGTTCTTTGGAAAAGTAACGAATCAACTTTTTTCTGTAATGTTCGTACACTCCATTTTTCGATTCGACACATTTGTACATAAAAGCTTAATTCCAGTTGGTTTTTAATTGGGATAAGTATCTTGAAATGAGACCAACTCAATTGTCGCCACAGTGTAGCGACAATTTCTAAATCAGGGAATGTTTCATGGAATTGCATCATTCTCCTGATGTTCTTTTCAGAGAAATTACTTCCAAATTCAGCAATCAATTGTTTGCTCAAAGCTTTAATGACTTCTTTCCCATAATCAGCTCTTTTATTTAAAAGTATCTCATCATTTATGCGCTTGCCAACATTCCAGTAAGTAGCAGATAAGCTAATGTTTATAGCAGAAGCAGCTTGTCGCTTACCTTCATTGATTAGTTTTATAACATCAGGGACCAGGTTGCTGTTTATATGTTTCAGGTTACTCATCTTTTCTATTTTAAGCTAAAACTCTGGTTTATACCCATTCTGTATTTGGGATAATAAAACCAGACTACATGATTGAACAGACAAAACTAATCAAACTAATTATGGCAATTGTAATAAGAAGTGAAAATTTTATAACTGATTAATGGAGGTATAAATAACAAAAAACCATTGATGTAATTTGTTGAGGAGCAATTTTTAAAAATAAACACCTTATCAATAATTTATATCAATGGTTTTCAGCCTGGGGGTTTGGGGCGATGGTAATGAATGCCCCCAATAAAACCTGATATGCGAAGCCCTAGGCAATACGGGGAGGAACGAGATATGGTTGGAACGGGAAAAGTAAAAGTAGCACTAAAATAAGATTACATATAGATAAACATGAACCGGTGATAAGACCACAGCTAAAGGGGTGGTGGTCGGGGTTTTGGAGGATAGATACTAAAGGGGCTGATAAGCTCCTTTACCATTGGTAATTGGGAAGGCAAACAGCTTATTGAAAAATATTGGATGAGGTAAGGCCTGTGTGATTTTTTAATGGGCTGTTTGTGTGTGATGGCGTGGGTCGGGGGAGCTCTGGCCGCGGGGCTCATTAATATAATGCCGCTATAGGACTGCCGGAGGTATTAAGTTTACACCATTGAAGATAGGCAAGTTATATAGCGAGGCATTATGTTATTGTAGCTTAGGGGTGCTGTTTTTGGCGTTGCTTTTGCCTGGGTACAGCTTTTAAAACTTTGGAGTAAATATGTTGAAGTGAGGTACGACCAAAACTATTTATGAGAAAGGATTAAATGCTATGGATTCCCCAGTTATACTGAGGTGAGGGTTTTAAGACATTTTTAGTTGTGAGGTACGAACAGCGGAATGACTTAAATTCCGAATGTGGGTATGGCGCTGATTACAAATCAAGCGCCAGCAATAGTTGTTAATTGAGCGCCATTAGGGTAAAAGGTATGACAGAAACAGCACCAGAAGAGATGGGAAGTGGCAAATATGGATTGAATAGATTTTTGGTTTCGGAATAATGTGAGGGTAAAAACAGCTATTGCCATTGACTAAGTAAGTTGTAAACTTTAAATGGCAATTACTGATGGCAAAAAGGAGGTTTTTGAACAGAACTATAGTGAAGTGAAAATACCGGGATGTGTGGAGGACTGATTACAAATCAAGCGCCAGTCAAGATGAGTTGTTTGCCACTTTTGAGGTGTTTGGAGTGAATGGCCATAACCTGAATGAATACACCCTATATACAGAAGCGTGGGGAAAGGGGGATTTAGGGTGAATGAGTGATGGTGTATTGTATATTCTTTGAAAAAATATTACATTTATAATAACTCATAGTTTAGGGTTAGGTTTGGTTAAAGATTGAAAGCCACTATCAAAACGTTTGATAGTGGCTTTTTTATATAGTTTTCATTATTACTCAGTTTGTAATACCAAATTTTTGTGCAGAGTTGATACCCTTGCATACCCTTTTCATATTCATTCAAATTAACGATAAAACGTGAAACACTTTAATAATACTAATTTATGAGACTTTGCGGTATTTAGGAGAGATCAATTTTTTAGAGTACCATAAAACCGGGGGTTAGGTGACACTCTAGAAACAAAGCATCATTTAACAATTTGCTATAAACCTTATCAAATCTGCCTTGAATATTTTTAGATTTGAACGATATAATTAGCCTAAGTATTCTTCATGAAAAAATATAGATCTTACCATACCACGTTAAAACAACTAGCACAAAGAAATACCCTTCCCAAAAGTTATTGCTCAAATATTGACCGTTCGACACTGTGGCGGTGGAGAAGGGAACTAGAAAATTAATATACTGGAAGTGAACTGGTGGATGTAGAGGTATTGGAAGAATTTATTTCAATTTGAAAACACAACTCCTTCTAATTCATCCCTATATCCCCAATATACAATATAAATGGATTGACCTTCGAAACTAATTGAACTATTTTTACGTTGCATAAGCTTTTTGTTTTTATTGGTTCGCAAACTAAATTTACGAAAAATAGAGAGCTTATGCTTCTTGTTACAAACATATTGCCTGAAGGGGACTTTACTCCTTCCCGTAACCAAAACTTCTACAGCACATGATAATAAAGCTGTAAATCAGAAGCCCCTTTAGGGGTTTGGGGTAATACAAGTTGTAGATAAATCTACATAAGCGTAGCCTCCACTTCCAGGGAGGTGGTATTGGGCCTAAGTTATTTGATTTAAAAAATGAAAATTTAAGTATAAAAAACTACCTCCCGGTTCGTGCCTCATACTCCTACTTCGTAAGGAGGAGCTGTACGGCGACAGACGGGCTTCTGATTTACTGCTTGCAAATTATTATGAATGTGACTATCGATGCCTTTTCAAACACCCATCGCGATGCCCCAAGTTGCGATGGGTAAGTGCTTCAGCCTTCTAAAGTGTGATGTGTAATTTGACGTCATACGATATTTGTGCATAACAAGTTATTCAGCTAGCTTAAAGGTGTATGATTTTCCTTTGCTGGTTTGTATGTCATATTCGTAAACCGGCTTGATGCTTGTTCCTTTTAGTTCTGCTTGCGATGAAATAACAGGTGTTTCTATGGGTTGAAATCTATAGAAATCATTTTTGTTATCACCTTTGGCCAGTCTGATGCCTTTACCTTCAATTTTATTGTAGGTTCTTAATCTAAGGTTTCCACCGAGTTTTGATTTAATTGTTACGGTATGTATTTTATTGTTTTTCCATTCCATATTTTCAATTTCAAATCCTCCGCGGGCTCTTAAACCCGAAACCATTCCCTTTTCCCATACCTCAGGTAGGGCAGGCAACAGGCTAAGTGCACCATCGTGGCTTTGGATAAGCATTTCAGCAATACCTGCTGTACACCCAAAGTTTCCATCGATTTGGAAGGGAGGGTGGGCATCAAACATATTGCAGTAAGTTCCTCCATCAGGATCTTTTATGGTAGCATTTGCAGGTTTTAAATTTAATTGGTTCTGTATTAGTTTATATGCGTGATCTCCATCCAGGAAACGGGCCCAGAGTACAACTTTCCATCCCATAGACCAGCCCCTGCTGGCATCGCCTTTCCCGATTAAAGTATTTTTTGATGCTTCAAAAAGTTCAGGAGTTTTAAATGCGGAAACCTGTCTTCCGGGATATACACCCCATAAATGTGATATATGACGGTGTTTATCATTTTTCCGATCCCAATCTTCTATCCATTCTTGTAATTGGGTATGTTTTCCAATTTGCATAGGAGGAAGTTGAGACCTGATTTTATCTAGCTGAGCTGTAAATTCAGTATCAATATTTAATAAATGGGCGGCATCAATTGTATTGGATAATAAATCAAAAATCATTTGATTGTCCATGGTAATACCAGCAAAAACACTGCACCTTTCTCTATGGCTGCTGCCATCAGCTCTTATCTCTTCATAAAAATGCAAGCCCGGTGTGTGTTCTGGGGAAATGGATGGGGATGCAACCAGATAGCCTGAGTTTTTATCCTTAATCAGGAAATCCTGATAAAATTCGCTGGCACTTTTTAAAATAGGATATACATCTTCTAAATAGGCTTTGTCTCCTGAAAAGAGATATTTTTCCCATAAATGGGCACAGAACCAAGCATTACAGGTAGGCCACACACCTGCAGTTTTATCAACAGCTCCGGTCATTCTCCATAAATCTGTATTGTGATGAAGTGTCCATCCTCTGCAATCATACATCTCTGATGCTGATTGTTTGCCTGTAATACTTACATCTTTAACCATTTGGATAAAAGGTTCATGGCATTCACTTAAATTGGTTATTTCTGCAGGCCAATAGTTCATCTCAACATTGATATTCGTTGTGTATTTACTATCCCATGCCGGATATTGGCCCGAATTGGGATTCCAAATTCCTTGCAGGTTTGCAGGTTGTGTTCCCGGTTGCGATGAGCTTATCAACAGGTATCGGCCAAACTGAAAGTATGTAGATACTAAATCGGGATCATAGCTGGTTGAAAACTCCTGTATTCTTACATCTGTTGGTTTTATGGTTTGTGCTGATTGGCCTAAATCAAATTTAACCCTGTTAAATTGTTTTTGATATGTGGATATATGGTCGGATTTTGCCTGTTCGTAATCTTTAGCATAGTCTGTCAAATATTTCCTGGCTTTATTTCTGGCATTACCTGAAATATCCTGATAGTTTTTAAAGTTTGTCGCAACAGATATATAAATGGTTGCTTCATCTGCATTTTTAACTAATATGCTATTGGAGTTTATTGCCTGTGAACCACCTTGCGATTTTACTTTAATTTGAGCATTAAAGTTTAACAGGTTTAAGATGTTCTCTTCTTTTTCTCTTGCGCATTTGCCATTTACTTCAAGCAATTCGTTTTGATTA
The DNA here is from genome assembly GCA_963665705.1 of uncultured Saccharicrinis sp. Taxonomy (GTDB): domain Bacteria; phylum Bacteroidota; class Bacteroidia; order Bacteroidales; family Marinilabiliaceae; genus Saccharicrinis. Next base: position 3,854,342 of record OY762448.1, on the reverse strand, counting down.
TCAGGAGCTGAAGTATCCACTGATACCATATGTTTTTTTAAAGGGCCTGCAAAAGAGGTGTTAAAGCTGATTGCCCCCTTTTTGTCTGACGTTATACGGATAATTATCAGCTGATCAGGAAAGGACGTAAAAACTTCACGTTTATACAAAACACCATTGACTTTATAGGTCGTTTTTGCTATGGCTGTTTTTAGGTCTAGTTCCCTGTGAAAATCTGTAAAGTTTTCATGGCCGGGAAAATCTAAAACAAGGTTGCCAATTGATTGATAAACCTGACCGTGAGAAGTTGTTTTTCTGTCAGCAATAATATCTTTAAGGGCTATTTTTTGAGCTTCAATATAGTTGCCATTTTCAATATGTTTCTGAATTGTTTTCAGGCTTTTTTTTGCGTTGGGATTAACATTTTGGTAGGGGCTGCCTGACCAAAAAGTGTCTTCGTTAATTTGAATGGTATCTTTTGACGGAATTCCATATACCATAGCTCCCAATCTTCCATTTCCCAATGGCAAAGCGTCTGTCCATGCTTTAGACGGGGTATCGTACCATAGTGTTAATTCTTTTTGTGAAAAGAGGTTATAACACGTTATTAAAGCTATTAAGCTGAGAATAATTTTTTTCATCATGAGATTTTATCGTTTTTGTAATTTTGGTATCCAGTTATCATTGCCTTTTAAAACATTTTTTATTGAGTAAAGCTTTGCTTCATCAGGCATAAGTTCCCGTAATCCGGCCCATGTAGCCCTTTGGGAAATATCTGAGCTCACACCTGTATTTTTGTATTCGTATAAATGCAAGTCTGTGCTTGTTGGGGCATATTCCATATGCCATAAAGTAGACCATCCTACAGGATTTATTTTTTCTCCCATTTCACATTTTATCCAGGCAACTTTGGGATAATTATGCCACGGCCTCCCTAAACTGATTAACTGATTGTCATCTTTAGGTCTTGGGCTGTTGTTTGCGAATGTGAGTTTGCATTTATAAAATACAAAGCCATAGTTTTGTTCTTTAGGTGTACTTGGAGCTGTTATCCATCCACCACCGTAACTTCGGATTTCACACGAATCGAAGAAACCAATTCCAGAGCCATAGATATAGTCTGTCCTGCCTAAAATCAAGCAGTTTTTAAAGTAGCTTCTGGTTTGGTCTTTTCCTAATAGCATCGTATCCTGATAACTAAGAAAAGCGCAATTGTAAAAAACATTTTTGTCGGAGGTTATAAATATGGCCAAAGCCTGACCAACAGCTCCTGCTGTGTTTTGGAAAGTAATATTTTCTGCCTGAAATCCGTCTCCTTGAATGGTTATAGATGCTGAAGTTCTAATGGCTTGTCCAGTCCACTTGGCTGCATCCTCTGCAGGACATTTATTGTTAAACCCACCTTTACAATCATAAATATGGTAACTAATAATTGTTTTGTCACGACTTTCTCCCCGAAAAGTAATATTCGTTTTATCCTCTGGGATTAAGATTTTTTCAGTATCGTACAACCCATTTTTAATAAATATTACAGTTCGTTTTTCCTGATTGTTTTTGATAGAATTAATAGCTTCCTGTATGCTCGAAAAGTTTCCTGTTCCATCTAAAGAAACGGTAATAAAAGATTCGGAATTGTTTATGGCATATGATGGGAAAAAAGTACATGCCAATAAGATGATTAGTAAAAATGGACGAAAGGTCTTCATTTTCTTTTTGTTTTTATTGTTATTAATATGACTTGTTACTTGTTAGTGTTGGCAAGAAAAGTTCAACTTCTTCCCTCCATACACTCTCTTACTGTCCCGAATAAAAGTTCGGGACAAGCTCTAATAGGAGAACCATCAACCCGCATAGAGCGAGGGATTTCCCCTTTAGGGGTTAGGGGTGAGCGATGGGGGTCACTATAAAACAGGAGTTTTCTTGCAGCAACTAATTAACAAAAGTAGATTGTAGATTGGTATATAGGCGGTTGTGTTTTGCAGAAAAGAAAGGGGTATTTTACTATTGACTATAGCGGTTTGTTAAATGACCCTTTCTTTGGGATGATTTAGCCCCGTGTTTATAGTAAATACTCTATAACTTTGTATGAAAATATTTTAAATCTTTTATGATAATGTACAGAATAAATATTCTACTCGTAATTGCTTTTTTATTTGGTGTATACACAAAAATATCTGCTGAAAATTATCCTCACAGAAGTGATGTGTTGTGGGTAACAACTCCGGATCATTCCAATTGGTTGTACAAAACCAATGAAAAGGCAAAAATTTCAGTTGCTGTTTACCATTATGGAATACTACAAGATACACTTACCGTAAATTACAGTATAGCTCCGGATATGGTGGAGTCTGACAAATCAGGATCTGTAAAAATCAAAAATGGATTAGCTTCGATTAACATGGGGACTTTAAAGTATCCTGGTTTTATGGATTTGAATTTGAAGATAACCCTGAACGGAAAAGAATATAAGCATCATATTAAGGTAGGATTTGACCCGGAAAAGTTAACCGCTTATACCAAAATGCCTTCAGATTTTGATTCTTTCTGGGAAGATGCAAAAGAAGAAGCTGCAGCATGTACAATGAAAGTGGAACGTACTTTTGTTCCAGAATATTCAAGCGATAAAATAGATTGCTATTTGGTTAAAATACAGGCCTATGAAAAAGGACGATATGTTTATGGCTATTTAACTATTCCTAAAAAAGAAGGTAAATTCCCAGTTGTTTTCTCTCCACCGGGAGCAGGTATTAAACCGATGAATCCTTTAAAAGATATTTTTTATGCAGAAAGCGGATTTATTCGCTTTGATATGGAGATTCATGGTATCAGGCCGGATCTTGAGCGTAAAGATTATAATGAGATTAGTAGCGCATTTGGCAATAAGCATAATAGCTATCTGGTTAACGGATTGGATAACAGGGATAATTATTATATGAAGAAAGTTTACTTGTCATGTGTCAGGGTTCTTGATTACTTGACAACATTACCTGAATGGGACGGCAAAAACCTGATAGCACAAGGCGGAAGTCAGGGAGGAGCATTGGCTCTGATAACTGCAGGTCTTGACTCCCGAATTACAGCTTGTGCAGCAAATCATCCGGCTTTAAGCGATATGGCCAGGTATAAAATTGGTAAAGCAGGAGGGTATCCTCATTTATTTACAAAGTTTGATGGTATGGACACACCTGAAAAACTGAAAACCTTGCAGTATTTTGATGTTGTAAATTTCGCCCGAAAAATTAGAGTTCCAGTATTTATGACATGGGGGTATAATGATAATGTTTGTCCTCCCACAACAAGTTATATTGTATACAATACCCTAAACACTAAAAAAGAATCGTTAGTTACTCCCGTAAATGAACATTGGATTTCGCTAACCACGCGTCATTACATTTTAGATTGGATCCGAACACAATTAAAATAAATTACTATGAGTTTAACAACAACGACTGTAATAATATATTTTTTATTTTTTGCCTCAATGGTGAGTGCGCAAACAAAAGCGCCGACTTTTCCGGTTGATACCAGTTATACCGTTGCAAACCAGTTACGCAAATATCAAAAACATTACCCATATTTATTGGCAGCAGAGGATGAGTTACCTAAAGGTGTTGTTGGAGAAAGAGATGTGATCTATACAACGCTAAAAAAAACAGAGTATGGCAAACGCGATCTGCATGTAGATATATTTCGACCGGAAAAGGAAGGAAAATACCCTGCCATCATTCTTATTCACGGAGGTGGTTGGAAATCGGGCAACAAGTCACTATTGGTGCCAATGGCACAGATGATTGCCAAAAGAGGTTTTGTGGCCATTTCAGTTGAATATCAAATGGCTTTGGAAGCGCCTTATCCTGCTGCTGTTCATAATATAAAATCTGCAATACGATGGATGCGTGCTAATGGCGATAAATATAATATCGATCCTGAAAGAATCGCTATTTCCGGCACATCAGCCGGAGGTCACCTGGCTTCTTTCGTGGGATTAACCAATGGAGTAGAGAAATTTGAAGGGACTATGGGAAATGAATCCAACTCAAGTTCTGTACAGGCAATTATTGATATTGACGGAGTGTTGAATTTTATGGCTCCTCTTTCGTTGAACAAAGAAAGGCGTGATGATTCTCCGGACGTACAATGGATAGGCGGGCAATTTAAAGATGTTCCGGAACGTTGGAAAGAAGTATCTCCAATATACTGGGCTAATGAAAACTCAGTTCCAATGTTGTTTATCAATAGTGGTTATCCCAGATTTCATGCAGGTCAGGATGAGTTAATTGGTATGTTAAATGAATGGGGAATATATAACGATGTGGTAAAGTTTAAAGTCCGTATGCATACATTCTGGTTGTTTCATCCATTTATAGATGAAACAGTGGATTATATGGTGGATTTTATGAACAAAGTAATGAAGCAGGAATTATGAAATTGATATTAAATAAAGTTTTTGGAATAATTATGCTGGCTTTTCTGTTAAGTGTAACAGTATCAGGGCAGGATAAAGTTGTTGTTGCAATTGATGGAAGCGGGGATTATACAACAATCCAGGAGGCTTTGAATCACTGTAAAGCTTTTAGGGATTATGAACAGGTGATTTTTATTAAGGATGGAATTTATCATGAAAAGGTTTTTATAGATTCATTTCTGACAAATATTAAACTGGTAGGAGAAAGTAAGGAAAATACGATAATTACTTACTCTGACCATGCAGGAATGCCTGGTATTGGAACTTTTAATAGCTATACCGTGAAAGTGTCAGGTGATAATATTAAGATGGTTAATTTAACAATTGAAAATGGGGCAGGTGAAGTAGGACAAGCTGTAGTCTTACATGTAGAAGGTGATTTGTTTGAAATGAAAGACTGTAATCTATTGGGAAATCAAGACACATTATACGCAGCAGGGAAAAATAGTCGCCAATTGTTTACAAACTGTTTTATTGATGGGACAACTGATTTTATTTTTGGTGCAGCCATTGCTGTATTTGAAAACTGTACGCTCCATAGTAAACGGAATTCATATATAACAGCCGCAAGCACTACAAAGGATCATAAATATGGCTATGTTTTTAAAGACTGTAAACTAAGCGCTGAAGAGGGAGTAGATAAGGTGTACCTTGGACGGCCATGGCGAGATTATGCCAATGTAGTTTTTATCGATTGTGAAATGGGGGCTCATATTGTACCGGAAGGCTGGCATAATTGGGGGCAACCCAATAGGGAGAAAACTTCTTTTTATGCTGAATATAACAGCAAAGGTCCGGGTGCCAATGTTGCGAAACGGGTTAAATGGTCGCACCAGTTAACCCCAAAGCAAGCAGAGCAATATTCAATTAACAATATCTTTAGATTTGAAGTTGAGATGGATTAACGAATAAACTGTAACTTGAAATAGTTACTATGCTATTTCAAGTTACTTTTCCTGTATTCCATTGGAGTCATTTCGTATTTCTTTTTAAAGCATTTTCCAAAATACTTCAGGTCCTGGAATCCTGTCATAAAAGCTATTTCTTTAATAAGCAGCTGACTGTCGGTAATCATTTGAGCAGCTCGTTTCAGGCGAAAATCTCTTACAAATTCTACAGGTGAAAAACCGGTTAAACCTTTTATTTTGTAAAACATAGTTGTTCTGTTTAAACCAATATGAGAGGCTAAATCCTCAACAGAAAACTCACCGTTGTCCATGTTTTGCTCAATGATATGTATTATTTTTTCCATTATAACCTCGTCCTGGTTTGTAATCAGGAAGGGCTTGGGTTTAAACTCTTTAAATTCGGCATTGTCTCCCCGGGTAAATATTTCATGTAACCTCTTTCGTTGGTTTAACAAATTTTCAATCCTTGCTTTAAAATAAGGAACACTAAAGGGCTTGGTTATATAATCATCAGCTCCATAGGTTAAGCCTTCCAGTTTGCTTTCGATATTTGCTTTTGCCGTTAATAATATGATTGGGATATGACTGGTTCTAATATCGTCCCTGAGTTTTTTAAGCAGATCGATACCATTTATTTTGGGCATCATAATGTCGCTAATAATAAAATCAGGACAATGGTCAACAGCAATATTAAAACCTGCAAACCCGTCTTCAGCGGTTAATATTTCATAGTCTTGTTCCAAAATGTTTTTAATGAAAGACCTTAGTTCATGGTCATCTTCAACAATCAGTACCTTAACTTTACTGCTATTGGGGATCTTTATTTTTGTGGTTGTTTGATTTTTTGATACTTCGGGGTTGTTTTGATCTGCTGGATTAGTATTTATAAATTCTATATCGTCAGGAAAGTGGTTTTTCCCGGTTTTAAACTGTATCGAAAATACGCTTCCTTTGCCTGGTTGACTATTTACTGTTACCCTGGCTTTGTGCTTGTCTGCTTCCTCTTTAACTATGGATAGGCCAATCCCCGTGCTCGGTTTATTTTCATCTTCGCTAAAAGAAACAAAACGGGTAAATAGCTTGTTAATAACATCCTTTGAAATACCAATGCCCTGATCACTAATATTTATGGTTGCAGTTTTTTCATCTGAAAAAATGCTGACTGTAATTGATTTTCCCTGTGGAGTATCACTCTCATCCGAAAGTTTAAAAATTGAAAAGCCCTCAGAATCCTATATTTTTGTTTTCACCACAAAAACATTCAAATATGGGACTCTTCAGGCGAAACAAAAATAACAACAAACCAGTAATTCGGCAAATATTAGATTTGGTACCTCGTTGGCTGTTTGATAGCTGTGCCAATACCTATAAAACAGACAAAGGCTGCAGTAAATACAAGACATACGATCAGTTTGTAGCTTTAACTTTCGGACAGCTTTATAAATGCCATACACTAAGTGACATATCAGCCGGCATAGGCGTTAGCGAAACTTTCATTGGGGATCTTGGTCTCACACAAAGTCCAGCTAGATCCACCATGAGCGATGGCAATAAGAAGCGCAATTGGCAAGTGTACGAAAGTCTTTATTATAAACTATTGAGTCACTACAAAAGCATTCTTAAGAAGCATCATCAGAGTTTTGTGCTGGAAGATATCAAAGGCCGTTCAGTAAAGTTGATTGATAGTTCAACGATACCGCTTTGTCTGTCTATGTTTGACTGGGCAAAGTTTCGGACAGCTAAAGGTGGAGTAAAAATACATACTTGTTTGGATGTAGAATTGATGCTTCCCGATGTGGTTAATATTAGCGAGGCTAAAGTGCATGACCGGTATGGATTTCAACAACTTATTTTTCCTAAGAATACGATTATTGTCGAAGATCGTGGGTATTTTGATTTTGATTTAATGCTCAATCGAATAGTGGCTGAAAATGTATTTGTAACCCGTATCAAAACCAACACGGTTTATGAAACGGTCGAGGAACTTGAACTTCCAAAGGGTGAAAACGAACACATTGTTAAAGATGAGATTATTAGATTAACCTCTGCAAAAGCCTTAAAATGTGGAATCAGCGAACAAAAACTTCGCCTGGTACATGTTTATAAAGAAGATGAAAACAAAATTATCGAAATCATAACCAATCAATTGGAGTGGGATGCCTTGACGATATCGGAACTTTACAAAAAACGTTGGGATATAGAATTGTTTTTCAAAGCAATAAAGCAGAATCTTCAAATAAAAAGTTTTGTAGGTACAAGTGAAAACGCAGTTAAGTCCCAGATATATATCGCTCTCATTACATTCCTTCTATTGGAATTAATCAGAAGAACTATGCCAAAGAAAACCCCTGCTTTCACAACTTTTGTTGAAAAAGTAAGGATGAGCTTATGTTTTTATTTATCTCTTGACTACGTTTGTAATACAATGAGTGAAGGAGCAAAGCGTATCCGGCAGGTTAAACAACTCAAAATAGAAAACATGGATGACTTTTTTTCTCAAAAACAGCAATGTTTGTTCTATGGATAAAGGGATACAGAGCTTTTATATCTAATACGCTAAAACTTTCGGATCAATATGGTGGAGTATATTTAAAAGCATTGGAAAGAAGGTTCATCACGATTTTTTCAAGGCTTTTATGGTCTGCCCAAATTTTTACACCTTCAGCGTGGTTTTCAAAATTAAAAGAAATATCCTGTTCATGGGCAATTTCAATAAAATCATTATATATTTCCTTGACAAAGGTTCCGATTTCAATTTCAGATACTTTCAATTTCATCTCCTGTACTTTTCTGAAATCAAGAATTTGGTTTACAAGTCGTAACATGCGCGATGAGCTTTGGGCTACGTAACTCAATTGGTTTTTTACGTTTTTAGGTGTGCGGGGATCATTAATCAGGTAATCAATAGGACCTGTAATCATGGTTAAAGGGGTTCGTATTTCATGAGAGATATCCGTAAAGAATTTTTGTCTTAAACGAGACATTTTTCTCTCCACATTAATATTTGATTTGAGTTTGTAAATGGTTATTAATGTGTAATTGGTGGTTAATAGAATAATTAACATGATGGAAATATAAAGAGCATAGGCCCAGTTTGTTTCCCAAAATGAAGGTAAAATGGTAATGGGTAATTCCCTTTGGTTATTCGACCACACACCCTGGCTATTGGTAGATTTGACCTTGAAAAGATAGTCTCCTTTAGGAACATTTGTATAAATAGCCGTTCTTTGTTTATCTACATAATTCCAGTAGTTATCAAAACCTTCTAATTTGTACGCATACTTAATGTTTGAAGGGTTGTCGTAATCCAGTGCAGCATAGTCAATATGAAAAAAGTTTTCCTGATGGGAAAACACTACGGGGTGGCCGTTGTCGACACCATTTAAAGTTGTGATTTGATTTTGAGATGAACCCCTTTTGTTGAATTTCCGAATGCTCAATAATGAAATATATGGCGAATAATTGTTTGTTTTAATTTGGTCGGGGAAAAAATGAATGACTCCGTTGCTATAGCCAAAAAGCAGTTCTCCGGAATTGAGACAATACCTTGTGGCTTCAGAAAAGTTTCTGCCGTGAATCTTGGTTTTTATTTCCGGAAATACTTCAATGTGCTCCTTGTCAGGGTCAAACCTGCTAATCTGAAAGTCCATGGTAATCCATAATTTCCCATTTAAATCCTCAACTAACGAGAGGATATTATTTGAAGGCAAACCGTCTTTCTTTGTGTAAGTTTTAAAGACTACAGGATACCCAAAGTTATCAACAGAGTCAATACGTGTTATGCCTCCATAAGCTGTGGCAATAAATACCTTTTTAGATTTTGATACACATATATCAATAACATCATTACTTCCTAATCCTTTGTTTGGTAATATCTGTTTATTATAAGTTTTCCAGCTTAAATTTTTACTGTTAAGAGAGTCTGGATTAAAAATTAATAAACCATTCATGGATCCTGAGCACAGCAATCCTGAAGGGGTTTCATTTACACACCTGATTCTTCTTTTGCCAATATCTTTTATTTTAAACTTATTATGAATATTAATAAACTGGATGGAATCTTTATTGTTTAGGGCAAGATGAAGTCCGTCTAGAGTCCCAATCCATATACGTTTATTGCTATCTTCAAATATTGAGTATACCTGGTCATTGCTAAGGCTATGGATATTATTCGGATTGTGCTTGAAATGGGAAACCGAATAATTAAATAATTTTTTATTGGGCGTTAACTTATATACTCCATCTCCTCTTGTGGCAATCCATAGATTTCCCTTTGAATCTTCAAAAAAATTGTAAGCCGGTTTTCCCCAATTTGAATTATCAGCCAGTTTACCATTAGACGATAGCTGTCCGGTAAAGTTTAAGTCTTTATCAAAAACTAATATTTGGTTGTCTTTATTGGCAACAAGAATGTAATTGTTCTTTAGTTGGTATATGGCCCTGATGTTACTGCTGATTTGGCTTTTTATTTTTAGGGTTTCAAAATTGTTTTTACTAAAAACTATTTTTCCCAATCCTGCGGCATAGCTATTAAACCATAAATTGTCCTGTTTGTCAAACAAGGCAACTCTGAAATCATTTGAAAAGGCCATTTCTGGTTCTTTGTATTCCGATTTTAAAGGAACAAGCGTATTTGATTCCTGATTATATAAAGAAAGGCCTCCATTAAGAGCTTGTACCCAGATCTGTCCTTTACTATTGGTTAGAACATAAGGGGGTGATTGTTTGGAAGAATTAGAAATGCCTGATTTTAGGGCGGGAAAAAATGTATTGCTGTTATCATTAAAATTAAAAAGGTTAATGCCAGGTTTTGAGCTGTTGTAATACCAAAACTGATAGTCGTTTGTAATTGTTAAAGGATGTAGCTGCCTTATATTCAAATGAGGATAAGTTGCAGAATTATAAACTTTAGTATTCCTTGAATACCGGTGTATCGTACAAAAACCTTTGTTGTTTGTTACTGCTAATACGCTAAAGTTATTTAAAGGCATTAGTTTAATTATATTTCCATCAATAGGCAGCTTTTGTATGCTGAATGATTTATTCGATTTGGAGTATTTGGCAATAATTCCGGAAATACCTCCGAACCATATTTCATCATCAAACTCCAGATACTCGTAAAAAGGGGTGTTTTTTCCTGGGTCTTTGTCAAAAAAGTGAGTAGGGGTTTTAAAATTATTCTTTGGGAACATGGTAATCCCGTTGTTTGTCAATAACCACGTATTATTTTGCAGATCCTCGTGTACATTGTATACACCTGTTGCATTTAAATTATTTTGAGACGAATTAAAATAACTAACTAAATAATCTTTACCTGAAACACAAATACATCCTGCCGAGTCGGAAAGTAGCCAAACCATATCCGATTTTGTAGGAACTATACGTGATAAATTAAAGTTCTCGGTCAGTTTATCCTTATCCGTTTTTTTGTCCCAAAACTTTTCAGTTTCCGGGTCAAAGCAATTAATAATAGGTCCAAAAGCTCTTGATTCCAACCAGATTCTGCCCAGACTGTCTTCAGTTAGCCTGCCAATTCTGTTGGTTTTTAAGATTGTTGAGTCGTAAGCCTGAGGTGTGTATTGGTGAAATGCATAACCATCATACTTGCATAAACCATTAAACGTACTAATCCATATAAAACCTTTTTTATCCTGAATAATATCATTAATTAAATTATGAGGAAGCCCGTCTTCAACCAAATAATGATTAAGGGTAGAAACAACCTGGCCGCTTGTTTTGACAAAAGATATGATGCAAACAAAAAGAACAATAGAGTATGTACTCAGTTTTTTCATCTCAATATAATTTAAAATTTCAACGGTATTTTTTATAAAAATAAGAGTTATTAATCAAACATAAATGATTGTCAGTATTATTGTAAAACAACCCGTCCTATGTTGTGAAATACCCCCTGTTCATGGGTTGAAATCGACTGCAGATCAATTGTTCTGTAAAATCACCTCCTATCTGATATTTATACAAATATACCCTTATTGCAAAATGACTACCTACATATTGCAATGTGCCATCCTATGTCTGGATAGATATTAAATAGTTTTGTTACAGTAATTTAAAAAACGCGATGGAACATATAAAGTTAATGATATTAGGTAGTGTTATGTTATGGTTCAGTGTAAGTATTTACTCACAGGAGTATATACCACTATGGAGCGAACATAGTATGCCAAATTCTAAAGGGATGAAATTATCCCGAATTGAAGAACGTGAAAGAATAACACAAATTGATATTCCCGGGATGTATTGTTTTTTTACATCAAAAGAGGAAAATACAGGTTCTGCAGTTTTAATTTTTCCTCCCGGAGGTTATCGAAAAGAAGCTTATAATATAGCCGGCATCCAGTTGGCAAAGTGGTTTAATACCTTTGGGGTTAATGCTTTTGTTGTATTATATCGTTTGCCTGTTTCCCCTGATTTAACCGATAGTGCGTTTGGTCCTTTGACTGATGCACAGAGAGCAATGAAACTTGTTCGTTCTCATGCTGTCTTATGGAATATAGATCTGGAAAGGATTGGTGCGATGGGATGTTCTGCAGGTGGTGGTTTGGTATCAAATTTATCCACCATACAAAATGATTATTCCTGTGTTGGGGACTCGATTGATCAGTTCACTTTTGTTCCTGATTTTCAGATTCTAATTTCAGGAGCAATCAGTATGCAAGAGGATGCTCACAAAGGGAGTAGGGACGCCTTGCTTGGAGAGCATCCTGATGAGAATATGACATCTTTATTTTCAGGAGAATTAAATGTGGGAAGTCATACTCCTCCTGCTTTTATTGTTTGTGCTTCTGATGATCCTGTTGTAAATCCAATGAATAGCTTGCGCTATTTTCAGGCGTTACAGAACACGGGAATCCAGTCTTGTTTACATATTTTCCCTAAAGGGAAACATTCAATAGCGTTACGTAATAACCCGGGATCTACCAATTTATGGACTCAATTGTGTGAGGCATGGATGAAGGAACTTGGGTATTTAAAAAACAATAATTAACTATTTAAATTAAAATCTATGAAAAATTGTTTGTCAAAGAGATTCTTTGACTTATGGAAGAATCAACAATTGAAATTTCTGGTCTTAATTTCAATTCTTATGTATTCCCCAGTCGGGTTCTCTCAAGTAGGAGAGAAAATCACCGTAACGGGAAGCGTTACGGATGAAAATGGAATGTCAATTCCAGGTGTTACAATTGCGGTTAAAGGTTCAAATATAGGAACAATCACCGATGTTAAAGGAACTTATATTTTAAATAATGTGCCTTCTGATGCAATACTTGTATTCTCCTTTATAGGCATGAAAACTCAAGAGAAAAGTGTTGATAGAAGGAAAGTAATTAATACAGAGTTGAAAGATGAGTTTATTGGTTTAGAGGAAGTTGTTGCTGTAGGTTATGGAACAACAAAGCGAAGAGACCTTACAGGTTCGGTGGCTTCAGTTAACGCCGAGGCCTTGAGTGATATACCGGCTACATCTGCCATGCAGGCTATCTCAGGTCGTTTGGCCGGGGTTAATGTTACCGTAACAGAAGGTTCGCCTGATGCAGAAGTGAAAATCCGTGTGCGAGGTGGGGGATCTATTACCCAGGATAATTCACCTTTATATATCGTTGATGGTTTCCAGGTTAGCAGCATTGGCGATATACCTCCTGGTGATATTGAGACTATTGATGTGTTAAAAGATGCCTCTTCAACAGCTATTTATGGTGCTCAGGGTGCTAATGGTGTAATTTTAATTACAACTAAATCAGGTAAGGAAGGGAAAACAGAAATAAACATTAATTCATATGTGGGAATTAAAAAGGCATATAATTTAAATGATGTTTTGTCTCCCTATGAGTTTGTTTATTATCAAAGGGAACTCGATCCAAGTACCAGTACCAATTCTGCATTCACCAATAGTTATGGTTTGTGGGAAGATATCGATATATACAAAGGGGTAGAAGGAATTGATTGGCAAGATCAGTTGTATGGAAATACAGGTGTGCAAAAAAATCTTAGTGTCAGCTTAAATGGCGGAGATAAGGATTTTAAGTATAATCTTAATTATACGCGTGATGATGAGGATTTTATCATGTTAAATTCTGCCTATAAAAGAGATTACGTAACATTGAAGTTAAGCAAAAAGATTGGCAGAAAACTTTCATTTAATTTAACCTCAAGATTATCTAATACTACCATAGAAGGGCCTAGTGTATCAAGTGGGAAAAAACTACGTGATGGAGTTAAGTATGCCCCGGTTCGTAGTTTGTCGTATTTGTCCGAAGATCAGTTGGTGGGGAATGAAGATGTGACTTCGGCAGAGGCTTTGAGCTCGCTTAATGATCCTATTTTTAATACGGTTAATGAATATAAGGAGCAAAATAAGTTCAGACAAACTTACAATGCAAGTTTATCGTGGGACATTATTAAAGGTTTAAGGTATACAACAAAAGGATCTTACGATTATGAGAAAAATTATACCGATAATATCTGGCTTAAAAAAACAGGCGAAGCCAGTTCTAATGGTGGCCAGCCGGTAGCTAAGCGAACCGATCAAAAAGGCTTTAGGTATTCTGTTCAAAATACATTGACATATGATTTTGACTTAAATAATAAGGTGCATAAATTCAAGTTGTTGGCAGGGCAGGAATTGTATAGTTCCGAGAGAAAAGATATGGAAGTGATGTCTAAATTTTTCCCTTCCGATTTTTCGGCCGATGATGTACTGGCAATGTGGAATTATGGTACAGCATCTCCTACCTATACTACCATAAATGAACCATCTCGTACCAATTCTTATTTTGGTCGTTTAAACTATAACTTGTACGATCGTTACCTTCTTACTTTAACGCTACGCGCTGATGGTAAAAACGTGTTCGCCCCGAATAATCGTTGGGGTTATTTTCCGGGAGCAGCATTTGCCTGGAGACTTTCGGATGAAGCTTTTATGGATGGTGTTAAAGACTGGATGTCAAATGCAAAACTTCGTTTGAGTTATGGTGCAGTAGGTAATGCCCGCGTAGGTTCTTACTGGCGACAAGAGTATAGTTTTGAGGATAATTACAGAAACCTATATTATATTAACGATGAGGCGCAAAGTGCTTTGGTTACTTCGTCGGTATTAAAAAATGAGGACTTAACCTGGGAAACAACCATTTCTTCTAATATTGGTCTGGATTTAGGATTTTTTGATCAAAGATTGTCGGTTAATATTGATGCCTACAAAACCGAAGTGAAGGATTTGATCCTGGGTGTGGCATTACCTTCTAATTCAGGATATGATAAGCAGTATCAAAATGTAGGAAGTACCTCGAACCGGGGTATTGAAATAGCAGCTACAGGATATATTGTTGATAATAGAGATTTTAAACTTTCGGCCAGTTTTAATATTTCATTTAACAGGAATAAAATTGAAGAGCTGGATGGTTCAGATGAGTTAATAGCATCTTCGGGATGGGGACTTAATTTAGGTAGCGATGATTTTCGTGCTGTGGTTGGTCAGCCGGTTGGTGAAATGTACGGCTATGTTTCAGATGGTATGTACACATTTGATGATTTTACTTTTAATGAAACTACTAACAAATGGGATCTGAAAGAAGGTGTTGTAGATGCTTCATCGGTGTTTACAAATTCGGGTGATTATTTTGGTCCCGGACATATGAAACTTAAAAAGTTAAGTGGTGAGGGTACCGAAATCTCTCCGGATGAGGATAGGAAAGTCATAGGACATGCCCAACCAAAACATACCGGTGGATTTTCAATGAATGCCAGTTATAAAGGATTCGACTTTGGCGCACAATTTAATTGGTCGTATGGAAATGATATTTATAACGCAAATAAAATAGACTTTACCTCATTTAGCGGATCAAAAAGATATCAGAATCTATTGTCGGTAATGAGTTTGGATAATCGTTTTACAACCATCGATCCTGCAACAGGATATAATATCATGTTTGGAGAAAATGCCAATCCTGAATTGCTGAAAGAGTTGAATAAAGATGCACGGATCTGGCATCCCAGGGCTAATTCAACTGTTTTAACCGATTGGGCTATTGAAGATGGTTCGTTTTTACGACTGAGTAATCTGACTTTGGGGTATACTTTACCTAAAAGCATATCAGAAAAGGTTTTGATGAAAAAATTACGTGTATATGTAACTGCAAACAATTTAAAGTGTTGGACAAAATATACAGGACAAGATCCGGAAGTAGATACCCGCCGCTCAACACCTTTGACTCCGGGAGTAGATTACTCTGCTTATCCAAAAGCAAAAACACTATTGTTTGGTATTAATGTAACTTTTTAAGTGTTAGTAAAATGAAACGAATAATATATTACTTATCAATAATTTTAACTTTGGGAGTAGTTTCTTGCGAAGATGATTTTCTGGAAACAAGTTCTCCTTCAAAATTAAGTTCCGAAACGGTATATCAAACAGCATCAATGGCCGAGGCTGCTGTTATGGGACTTTATGGTAAAATGACCGATACTTATATTTACGGACAGAAGCTGTCTGTAAACTGGCAGGGAGTTACCGATATAGAATCAAATCGTGAGTTTAATAATACTACTTATAACTCTACCTCAAGGGATGAAGGTGCTGGTAATTATTACGATGATCAGTACAACAGAACAACACGCTGGCAATCTCTATTCGAAATGGCCGAACTGGCATCTACAGCAGTTGATGGATTCAGAAACTCACCCATTTTAGAGAGCGCAGCATCTCAAATGAAACCAATGTTAGGAGAGGCATTAACACTACGTGCTATGGTGTATTTTGAGTTAGTGCGATATTGGGGCGATGTTCCATTTAAAACAGAGTCATCCAAATCTGACCTTTCAAATGTGTATATGAGTAAAACCGATCGCGATACTATTTATAAATATCTGGTAGCTGATTTGCAAGAAGCAGTAGATTATGTGCCATGGTTAGGAGATAACACCGAATACGGAATCTCAGAGCGTATATCGAAAGGATATGTTAAAGGATTATTGGCAAAAGTAGCCTTGTTTGCCGGAGGTTGGTCATTGCGTGATGGTAATTTATTTGAAAGTACAACCATTGAGCATCATCCAACTATTCCTGAAAGTGGTGGTTATTTTGTTGGTCGTGTTAAAAACTGGAGAGAGTATTATGCCATAGCGGCTCAACAATGTGCCGAGGTAATTGGTAGTGATGATAATCCTCACCAGTTGGATCCTGATTATGAAAATATATGGAAAACGGTTTGTGCTCAGCAACAAAATGCATCAAATGAAAACTTGTTTGAAGTGGCATTTGGTATGGGTAACAATGGTGATATTGGGTCATTGATGGGATACAGTGTGGCTTCAAATACAAAATATGGAGCCCGTGGTTTTGGAGGTTCTTATGTGACTTCAACAGCTTATTATTTTTATTCTTTCGACCGTGAAGATACCCGTCGGGATGTTACTCTGACATGGAGGAATTACTCTAAAGATAATATTGAGGAATTATCAAACAACCCGCTAGGTGTAACTTTTGCCAAATGGCGCATATACTGGACTTCAGATGCTTATTTGGCCTTGCATAAAACAGCTAATAGCCGTATTGCTACAGGTATCAACTGGATATTAATGCGTTATTCTGATATTTATTTAATGTTTGCCGAAGCTGAGTATGCTTTAAACGGATCGGATAACGTGAATGCAACAGCAAAAATGTCTGCTCGCCAGGCTTTGGAAAAAGTGCGTGAAAGAGCTTTTGGCGCAGGGTCTTCAAAAATTCAACAATACGATGCCGATTTCTTTGAGGCTATAGTAAACGAACGTGCGTGGGAGTTTGGTTGTGAGTCTATCCGCAAACAGGATTTAGTACGCTGGGGATTATTGTATGATAAGATTGAGGATATGAAAAAAGCTATCTGTTTGATGCTGGATCATACACAACAGGTACAAATATTTGATAAAACATATCAACCTTCTGATTTTCCTGAAACCGTATATTATAGATATGCAGATGATGAGTATATTGATCCTTCTTCTATAAATTACTATGAGGATTTGGGGGCTAGTCCTGGTGCCGATTATGAGTCAGTGGACTGGTTTCCTAAAAGAGCAGCTAAGCCCGAAGAGGGAACCAGCACATATTATATTGATTGGCCTGTAAAAACACTATTGGCAGGTACAGGAATGTATGCACATTACGACTACTCAAGTTTCCTTGGTACATTAAGTCATGGTGATGAAATTGCAACCAGCCTGTCGCAATATTCAATGGGAAATAACATTTGTAACTACAGGCATTTTTATGCCATCTATTACGAAGATATTTATGAATCAAAAGGGAAATTGACAAACTCTTATGGTTATTAATGATGTTTTGTTTAATCAATTTGTTTATTAAAATGAAGAAATTAATATATATACTAAGTATTTCTCTTCTCTCGGTTATTTGGATTAGTTGTGAGGATGATTACAACAACTGGGAGATAGAAGAGGGGCATGACAGACTTTTTAAATCTTTACTTTTTGAGGTCTCGGGCATTGAATCTACAGCTGTGGAGTTGAAATTCACGCAGTCTGTATCTGCTACCAAATATGTTTTTGAATTTAGTGAGGATAGTCTGGAATTTCTGGATATAGTAAGGACTGTTGAAATGGGGGCAGATACTTTAACACCATTTTCATCTTCATCAACTATCACAAAAAACGAATTCAGGGAAACAATTATTGATCTGGATGGAACAACTGGGTATTCCGTAAGGATGAAAAGTGTGGATGAAACAAGTGGAAAGGAATCAAACTGGTGTGAACTATACTTTGAAACTCCGGCCGAGCAAATATTTACAGGATATACACCTACTTCAACATCAATAGCTTTATCATGGACGGTTTCGGATAGGGTAACAAATTTGAGTTTGTTTGATATTAATAATGAGTTGGTTAGTAATTTTGAGTTAACTGATGATCAAAAGGCAGCTGGGAATTTACTGATTGAGGGACTGAGTATGGGTACAAACTATATTGCCCAAATGTTTAATGCAGATAAGGTACGGGGTACGCTTAATGTGGTAACAAGCGGTATTGCTGATGGTTATTTATACCAGGTTTTGGATACAGATAATGCAGAGACTATTACTACAGCATTGCAGGATCTTGTTGCAGGTGGGAATACTAATATTAATGTGGAATTTGCTGCCGGTCAATCTTATGATATTGGCGGAAAAATTATAATTCCTACAGGTGTGAATAATATTGCCTTTGTTGGTTCAGAGAATGCCAGTGGTGTGAAAACATCTCTGCAAAATGCTTATTTTACAGTAGAAAGTGCTGTAAATAATATCAATCTTCAATACCTGTCAACAACTTCAGATGGTAACTTCCTCATTGATATTGATAGTAGTGATAAAAGCGCTTTTGACATCAGAATAAATGGATGTAACGTGTCTGAAATCAACTCAATTGTAAGGTTGCGTAGTGGAGGATCAGCAAATAGTATTGTTGTAAATAACTGTATGATTTCAGAAACCGGTGGATGGGGTATGCTAAACGTGGGCTCAGGATCCGTAATTGGATCTATTGATGTTGCCAATTGTACATTAACCGAAATTAGTACTCGTTTTGCAGATATTCGCGTTTCTACAGATATTACATTTAGCAATATTACTTTATGCAATATTAACAGGTCGATGAGCCATTTCTGGCGATTTGATAATAATAATCCTGCCAATGTCACTATTGAGGATTGTATTTTCAGCGGACCAAACGGAGGCGTGGAATTGAACGATACCTATGGTACTTATAGTAATATTACCATATATTATACAGGTAGTTACAAAACCAATGATTTATTAATCAAAGACCGTCCGTTAACGGGAATTACCGAATTACCTCTAAGTATGGAGGGATTGTTTGTTGATCCGGTTAATGGAGATTTCCATATTCAGGAAGATGCCGGTTTTGCTGGTACAGGAGTGGCAGGAGATAAAAGATGGTTTAATTAAATAGTAAATATTTGTTTGGGGGAGAGTTGCTTGTAATTCTCCCTCATTATTTAGGGCATAGGTTTAGGGTTAAGATAATTCTATATCTTTTTTACGAGTCCGCTGTTATCTATAACTAATAAAAAATGAAAAATACTTTGTATTACTTGGTTATTTTTACGTTAAGCATGCTAATTTCTTTAGGATGTGAAAAGGATGAAAAATGGGCCAAGAGTCCGGTTACATCAGAATCTGATGATGATACTAAAGGAGGAAACTATAACGCCGTGGTGGAAGATCCATATGCTTTTCCGGGAGCTGAAGGTGGAGGAATGAACACTATTGGTGGCCGGGGAGGAAATGTTTATAAGGTAACCTCTCTTGAGGATACAAATTCTCCGGGTACTTTGCGTTATGCTATTAATCAGGAAGGGGCCCGAATTGTAGTTTTTGATATTTCAGGAACCATTCATTTACAATCTTCCCTGTCAATTGATAATGATAATATTACTATTGCAGGCCAAACTGCACCGGGTGATGGTATCACTTTGGCTGATTTTCCTGTTTCAGTTAGTGCAAATGAGGTGATTATTCGTTTTATACGTTTCAGGATGGGTGACAAGAAAGTATTCGAAGCAGGAGTGGCTGATGGTGCCGATGCTTTGGGAGGGCGTCAACGAAGCAATATTATCATCGACCATTGTTCTGTAAGCTGGTGTACTGATGAATGTTGTTCTTTTTACGATAATGAAAACTTCACGCTTCAATGGTCTATTATTTCCGAAAGCTTGCGACTTTCAAAACACTCTAAAGGCCCTCATGGTTATGGGGCTATTTGGGGAGGAGTGAATGCTTCGTTTCACCATAACTTAATGGCTCATCATGATAGCCGTACACCCAGGTTTGGACCAGGAGCTGTACATGCTGGTACCGACAGGGTTGATGTTCGTAATAATGTTTTTTATAATTGGAATGGCAATGGTTGTTATGGCGGAGAGGCCATGCATATAAATATTGTTAATAATTATTATAAACCAGGACCAGCCACGGCTGATAAAGTTGCCAGTCGTATTATGCAGATTGATATTAGTGGCACAGGTGGTTATTTTGAAGAAATAATTGGAGTCTGGGGACGTTATTATATTTCCGGAAACGTTTTTCCATATAACAGTGGGGTTACTGGAAATAACTGGACTGGTATTAACATATATCAAAAGGATGGATTTACTGAAGGTACTGAAGCACTTTTGAGGCTGTATACTGAAGTTGAAACAGATGCTATTACTACGCATGATGCAGAAACGGCTTACGAAAAAGTATTGGCTTATGCCGGAAGTTCACTGGTGCGCGATGCGGTTGATAATCGTATTGTAAATGAAGTAACAAACGGTACGGCTGCCTATAAGGGACTTAATGAACACAATGGATATGGTACCGATTTTCCCGGTTCGGATGTAAACTGGAAAAGTACCAATTATCCTAGATTAGGGATTATAGATAGTCAGGATGATACCAAACCGGAAGGAGCAGGTGATGAGTGGAGTGCCTGGCCTGATCTGGATGCTGGAACGCCTTTGGTGGATACTGATAATGACGGTATGCCTGATCAATGGGAAACTGATAACGGACTTGATCCTAACCTAAAAGATCACAAAGGTAGGAATTTAAGTACAGCGTATGATAATATTGAGGTTTATATAAATAGTTTAGTGTCAGACATTACTGATGCCAAGAAGTAAGGATAAAAACAAAATTTGATATATGATACGTATAATCGCAAGCTGTTTGATTTTATTATTTGTACAGTGTGAATCGGGTAAAAAGAAAGACAAGAGACCAATAAGTTATTCTGTTCAACTGGCAGAGGCTGTTATGCAGAATAACCCCAAGGCATGGATGACGGATTTCCGAAGTAAACCTCGTTGGGGATATGTTGAGGGGTTGGTTTGTCAGGCACTTGTTAAGGTATCTGAGCAAAATGCCGACCCGAAATATTATAAGTATGTAAAAGATACTTATGCTGATGTTTTAATTGATTCCACAGGGAATATCTCAGGTTACAAAAAAGAAAGCTTTAAGCTGGATGATATTAACTCAGGCAAAATTCTTTTTCCCCTTTATGCTAAAACAAACGACGAGCGATATCGTGGTGCAATACAAATACTTAGGGACCAGGTAACTGATCAGCCCCGAATTGAGGAGGGAGGTTTCTGGCACAAAAAGGTTTACACCAATCAAATGTGGTTAGATGGTCTTTATATGGGGCTTCCTTTTTACGCCCAATATGCAACCATGTATGGAGATTCTTTGGATTTTAATGATATAACAAGCCAATTGTTGCTGGTAAAAAAACATTTAAAGGATGGAGCAACAGGACTTTATTATCATGGTTGGGATGCGTCTAAGAAAGTGTATTGGGCAGATCCGGATACAGGGTTGTCTGAAAATTTTTGGGGAAGGGGCGTAGGCTGGCTTTATATGGCTTTAGTGGATGTATTGGATTACATCCCTAAGAGTCATGGCGATTATAGCGAGTTGGTTTTAATGTTTCAGGACCTGACAGATGCAATCATACAGTTTCAACAGGAGGATTCCGGCTTGTGGTGGCAGGTGATGGATTGTCCGGACAGAGAGGGGAACTATCAGGAAGCAACAGCATCATGTATGTTTGCTTATGGTATGTTTAAGGGGATTCAAAACGGATTGTTAAGCGACAGATACCTGGTTTTTGCAAAAAAAGCCTATCAGGGTATTTTTAAAAATTTGGTACAGGTAGATCAAAATGGAAACCTGGAAATAACCGATTGTTGTGCAGGAGCAGGATTAGGGCCTGCTGATAATCCGGTGAGAGATGGTTCTTATGAATATTACATAAAAGAAAAAATCAGGTCAAATGATGGAAAGGCTATCGGGCCGTTGATTATGACCTGCTTATTGGTAGAGAATAATCCGGATTGGAAAGTGGAAGAGTAATGAAAGAAAAATTAACCATATGAATTTAAAAATGAAATCAAGAGTATTATCACTATTGTCGTTGATGATATTTGTGGGAGTAGCTAATGTGTTAGCTCAGGAAAAATCAAATTATGTCTCTGAAGTATGGGTAGCCGACCAGGGCGATGGTACCTATAAAAATCCGATTTTGTATACAGATTACTCTGATCCGGATGTTTGCAGGGCTGGCGATGATTATTATATGACCTCGTCAAGTTTTAATTGTATTCCAGGATTGCAGATCTTACACTCTAAAGATTTGGTGAACTGGGAACTGATTGGTGCCGCAATTCCTAATGGGTTACCCCCTGCTGACGTGTTTTCAAAACCTCAGCATGGCAATGGCGTTTGGGCTCCCTCAATTCGCTACCATAACAATGAATTCTATATTTTTTATGGAGATCCTGATTATGGTATTTACATGACAAAGGCAAAAGATCCTGCCGGCCCCTGGTCTTCTCTAACTTTAGTGAAAGAAGGGAAAGGTTTAATTGATGCATGTCCTTTATGGGACGAAGATGGTCGTGTTTACCTTGTTCATGGTGTAGCAGGAAGCCGGGCTTCTTTTAAAAGTGTATTATCGGTTTGTGAGTTAAATAAGGAAGCTACAAAAGCCATAACCGAAAGTGTTATAGTTTTTGACGGGCATGGAAAGCATCCAACTATTGAAGGACCTAAATTTTATAAAAAAGATGGTTATTACTACATCTTTGCCCCGGGAGGAGGCGTGCCAACAGGATGGCAAATTGTAATGCGATCTAAAAATGTTTACGGTCCATACGAAGACAAAATTGTATTAGCCCAGGGCAAAACCGCGATTAACGGTCCGCACCAGGGAGGTTGGGTAGATACACCATCAGGCGAAGATTGGTTTATTCACTTTCAGGATGTTGGTGCAGTTGGCCGTATTGTACACTTACAACCCATGACATGGAAAAATGGATGGCCGGTAATGGGTATTGATAAAGATAAAGATGGTTGTGGAGATCCTGTTCTTACCTACAAAAAACCAAACGTAGGTAAAACATATCCAATAATGACACCTGCTGAAAGCGATGAGTTTAACGATACTAAAACCGGACACCAGTGGCAATGGCATGGCAACAGCTCTCCATTCTGGATTTTTAATGATGCCACTAATGGTAACATGAGACTTTATTCGGTTTTAACTCCTGAAGACTATAAGAGCTTATGGGACGTTCCGAATTTATTTCTACAAAAGATTCCTGCACCTGAATTTACTGCTACAGTTAAAATGACATTTCATCCAAATCCAGAGAATGATGGGGAACGTGCCGGGTTTGTAATTATGGGACGTGATTATGGTGTTGTGGCTTTAGAGGATACTAAAGATGGAATTGTTCTGTCTCAGGGATTTTGTAAGGGTGCCGATAAAGGCAAAGCGGAGATCATAAACGAAAAAGTAACCATTAAAAACAACAAGCCTGTTTATTTAAGAGTTACCATGCAGGGCGAAAACGACTGTCAGTTTAGCTATAGTTTTAACGGTAAAAAGTTTACAGATATAGGACAGCCTTTTAAGGCGCGTGAAGGTCAGTGGATTGGTGCTAAGATGGGGTTGTTTGTAAACAGGCATAATTATCATAAAGATAGTGGTTGGATTGATGTGGATTGGTTTAGAGTGACAAAATAATATAGAAAATGAAGAAGTTATCAGATAATATATACAGGCTTTTAATAATGATTAGCCTGGTAGGATGCATTTCATGTGCTGATGTAAAAAAGTCGGAACAGAAAGCCTTAGTAATGGATTTACCTTTTGAAATGCCTGAGGTAATCGTTCCGGTATTTAAGGCAGACACTTTTAATATTGTAAACTATGGAGCTGTTTCAAATGGGAAGTTTTTGAACACAGAAGTGATTAACGATGCCATAGATTTATGCTCAAAAAACAATGGTGGAGTTGTATTGATACCAAAGGGCGTTTGGTTAACAGGTCCAATAGTGTTAAAAGATAATGTTAATCTTCATGTGGAAGGTGGTGCTTTGTTGCAGTTTAGTGGCGACCGAAATCTATATCCGCTTTTGGATAATTTTTATGAAGGGAAAAAAAATCCCAGATGTCAAAACCCGGTGTCAGGTAAAAACCTAAAGAATATTGCCATTACCGGAAAGGGTGTTATTGATGGAGCAGGAGGTGCCTGGAGACAAATAAAAAAAGGTAAGCTAACTGAAGGGCAATGGAAAGAAGTTGTTGCCGGAGGGGGTTTTGTTTATAACGAAAAAACATGGTACCCCTCAGAATCTTATTACAACGGGGAGCAATTAGTGCGCTCGGGAAAAGTGGATTATGACAATGTAGATGCTCTTCAACCCTATAAAGATTTTTTCAGGCCTCAATTGATAAACCTGACTCAATGTGAAAATGTATTGTTGGATGGCCCTACTTTTCAAAACTCCCCGTCGTGGAATATCCATCCCTTGCAGTGTAAAAATATTACGGTCAGGAATATTAATGTACGTAATCCCTGGTTTGCTCAAAATGGTGATGGAATAGATTTAGAATCATGTAAATATGGAATTGTAGAGAACTGTACTTTTGATGTGGGTGACGATGCTATTTGTATAAAATCAGGAAAAGATAAGCAAGGTCGTGATATCGGTGTTCCTACCGAGTATATTATTGTACGTAATTGTGTTGTTTATCATGGGCACGGAGGTTTTGTTATTGGTAGCGAAATGTCCGGAGGAGTGAAAAATATGTATGTTGAAAATTGTACCTTCCTGGGAACTGATTGCGGTCTGCGTTTTAAGAGTACAAGAGGCAGGGGAGGTGTAGTTGAAAATATTTATGTAAAAGGTGTCCGCATGACGAACATACCCTCGGATGCAATTCGTTTTAACCTGTATTATGGTGGAAAAATTAAAGAAGATGAAAACGGAAATATTATAGGAATCACCACAGAACCGGTTACGGAAGAAACACCTTGTTTTAGAAATTTTGTTTTTGAGGATATTGAATGTTATGATGTTGAAAAGGCAATCGCAATCAACGGGATTCCTGAAATGCCGGTTCAGAATATTAAAATTAAAAACAGTAAAATAGTGTCGAACGAAGGTGTTTTACTAAGATATGCAAAAGGAATAGAAATAGAAGGCTTAAGCCTCGATGTAAAAAAGCCTGAATCCATTATTGTTCAGAATAGTGAAAGTATAAAGTTTATTAATAGCGAGGTGGCTGACATTGATCAACATAGCATTGTTGTTAAAGGTGAGTCAACAGGTAAGGTGTATTTTGACTTCAAAAATGTATCCAATCCCCAAAAGTATGTGAAGGTTATTGGTACTCCTGAAAATAATGTGCAGTTTAAGTAATATTCTGCAATCACATAAAAAAAGTAAGTTTATAGTATTTGTTATAGTTTGTAAAGAGTAGTTCTGTTGAGCTGCTCTTTTTTTTGATATACAAGCAAATCCTTAAAATATAGATACAAGCATTTCTATGCAATTATAAGTCATAATTGGGGTACAAAATCGCAATGTTTTAAACTTGTTAATGGTGGTTTATGTTGGTTAATGTTCATGTATATAGTCAGTTGCAATATAGCCCTATTGTAATTGTAAAATGAAATACCTATCGCCAATTTTTGCGATTTACATTTGGTGTGAAAACAAAAGTTTTTATTCAACTAAATGATTTATTTATGAAAAAAGTTTACATTTTATTTTGGGGATTAATGCTTGCAGTAATCCATAGTTATGCGGCATCCATAAATGTTAGTCCTGCCACAATAGAGGCAGTAATGGGAAATGCAATGGATGGCGATGTCCTGCTTTTAGAAGCGGGCACATATTCTTCAGGAATAAATTTTCAAAGCGATAAGGTTTTAACGCTAAAAGCCGCAGGTGATGGCGATGTAACAATAACCCAACAGATTTCAATGGGCGATGCACTTACAAACTGTGGATTAAGGTTTGAGGGGGTTACTATTGACCGGGGATCAGATTATTTTATGAGTGGTAATATTGGGGATATTACAGAACTTGCATTTACTAATGTGACGATTCAAAATGTAAACCGTTGTTTTTTAAGGACCGGGAACGAAGGTTTTAGTATAGGCGCTATAACATTTGATCAATGTATAATAAAAGATTGTGGCAATAATGGTTGGAACTTTATTTATACAAAGCATATTGTTAATTCTATAAGCGTTACTAATACCACACTGTATAACTACTTAAGCGGAGAAAGTTTCTTCTATCCACAAACCACAGACAGCAGTAATGATTTCACTTTTACATTTACTAATAATACAGTATTTAAGTGGGGTAAGGATAATAGCCGTGCTATATGTAACGTTCGCAATCTTTATAGCACAAATTCAAATTATATCTTTACTGATAATATTATTGCAGAACCAGGAGCGACTACATTGCCCAATATACTTGTTGCTACCGGGGGTAACCTATCTGCCGAAAACAACCTTGTGGTTAATTACGGGAGTTATAATATAGCAAGTGCCACATCATCTTCTATTACTGATAATTCCCTTGAAACATTAGGTTTGACCGAAATAGGTTTTGCAAATGCTGATGCAGGAGATTTTACAATATTGTCTTCATCGCCTATTGCTACGGCAAGTACAACCGGCGGTATCATTGGGGATCCTCGTTGGTTAAAACAGTTGACAGCTGCAGCAGAGCTGACTGTTTCTTTATCGGAAGAAGCAGCAGGGGAGGTTGCACCAACGTCAGGTACATATAATGAAGGGGATGAGGTTACATTAACGGCAACCAATAATTTTGGATATGAGTTTGTTGAGTGGCAGGATGGTAATACTGGAGCTGTATTATCTTCTGAAAATCCATACATTTTCACAATTAATGGAGATGTAAGTGTAAAAGCTGTCTTTAATGCAAAAACAACCTATGCGTTTAATGTAGAGGTTAATGGTTGTGATTGGGGAAAAGTTTCATTAAGCCCTGAACCTACGGGAGGTAGGTATGAGGCAGGAACAATTGTTACGGTGACTGCAGAGCCAAATGTTGTATCCAACTTTTTAAACTGGGAAGATAACACTACTGATTTGATTCGCACTGTATTAGTAAATGAGGACAAAGCTTATATAGCAAATTTTGATGAAGTCCCATTTATTGTGGGATGGGATTTTTCCGAAAAAGACCCAACAAGTGACAGGTCTGCTGATTATTTTTCTGCAACGGACAATACAGGTATGTTTTCTGTTGTGAAAAATGATGGATCTACAACCGGCTGGCTGGCCCGCACTTCCAGTTCATTCTCGCCAGGTTATGCATGTGCTCAGTTTTGGGCATCTACATCTGAATTTGCAACGCCACGGGCCTATCAAGCCTCGTTCTCCACCGTGGGATATGAAAACATACAGGTTAACTCTATGCTTTCGGGATCGTACCACGGATACTCGGTAATGACCATTCAATATTCGTTAGACGGGACAAACTTTACCCAATTGGGAAATGCAGACCTTTCAGCAGTTTGGGGGGCGTCATGGGCTGATTTAAATGTTACGCTACCTGAAGATGCAGAGGGGCAGGCAAAGGTGTACGTGAGATGGATTGCCGACACATCAAGTGCCGAAATTGGGAACGCTACAGATGTTGACGGAACAGCTATTACAAATATTTTTGTGTTTGCAGATCAAGTTGTTGTAAACGACCAAACAGCACCCACACTAATATCGACAGTACCTACAGAGGGAGCCACCAATGCTTCGGCCAATGGTTCCATTGTGCTGACTTTTGATGAGCCGGTGATGGCTGGTACAGGTAACTGTACACTTGGCTCAACGGTTCTTTCCCCAAGTTTTGGCTCAAAAACGGTAACATTCAGCTATACCAAACTTGAGTATGGTACAGAATATACTTTTACGGTACCGGATGGGGCATTGACAGATAAATCGGGTAACTCCTTTAGCGGCCTTACTTTATCTTTTAGTACCATGAACCGGCCACAGCCAATTGCCAGGCTGTATGATGCAGTTGTGGCAAAAGATGGAAGCGGGGATTATATCACGGTTCAGGAGGCCATTGATGCAGCTCCTTCAAACCAAACATCTCCTTGGCTGATATTTATTAAAAAAGGAACATACAATGAATTAGTTCGCATTCCTGAGGATAAACCATATATGTATTTAATAGGTCAGGATAAAGAAAATACCATTATTTCTTTTGCAATATGCTGTAGTGCAAGTGAAACGGATAGTGGTTGGGATTTCAGAAAAGAACTTTGGGGAATGAGTGATTGTGCAGTTGTAGTTGTTTCTGCAGGCGACTTTTATGCTGAAAATATATCATTTGTTAATGATTATGGTGTTGATTACCAGAATGGACCAATGGCTTTGGCTATGCGATCCAACAATGATAGATTTACTTTTAACAATTGTAATTTTAAATCTTTCCAGGATACTTGGTATACAACCAATGGTTTAAATGATAGACATTACGCCTACAATTGTTATATAGAGGGTGCTGTGGATTATATTTACGGTTCAGGGGATGTGTTTATAGATGAATGTACTTTGTATAATGTACGCAGTGGATCAGTAATTGTGGCACCAGCTCATAACAATGGAACTAAATATGGATATGTTTTTAATAGCTGTACTATTGATGGAAATGAAGCAGCAGCAGACGGAAATTTGAAATTAGGGCGTCCCTGGCATAATGAACCAATTGCAGTATATCTTAATACAAAGATGAATATTTTACCAGCTGTTGAAGGTTGGACTAATATGGGAGTGATACCTAAATTATTTGCAGAGTATAATAGTTTGGATTCAGAAGGAAACGCCATTGATTTGTCGAATAGAAAAACTACTTATACCGAAAGTGAAGGAGAAGGTGGCGAAACAGTTTCTGGTTTACAGGCTGTATTATCTCAGGAAGAAGCTGCTAACTATACCTATGATAATGTTTTGTGTGGTAGTGATAATTGGAATCCCAGAATGTATTTTGAACCGGTAGAAAAACCTACTGGATTGTCGGTAAATAATAATGATTTAGATTGGAATTTGTCGGATTATGCTATTTGTTATGTAGTTTATCGTAATGAAGAGGTTATTGGATTTACAACAGAACCTTCTTATACCGATCTTGATGCAGAACCAGGGGTGAGTTATACATACAGTGTGTGTGCGGCAAATGAATATGGTAGCTTGAGTGAGCTATCAGAAGAAGTTAGTAACGATGTGAGTCTGTCGGTAAGTGATTCTGATGAGGCTCAGGTGTTTGTCAGTATTTATGATTCAATGCTTCATATTAATAATTTAAAAGGAGAATCAGTTATATCTGTTTATTCTTTATGTGGCAATTTGATTTATTTGGATAAGACAAATAATTCAAGCTATACAAAGCAGCTTGATTTACACGGTTTATATATTGTCAAGGTAAATAATAAGGTATGTAAAGCGATATTTTAGTATTTGAATTTCGGCACAACTATTTGATGAAGCTTTATGGATCTGCTCTTGGGTATCCATATTGAGGGTTTATAGTAATAGTTTTTTTAAAGTTAGTTTATAGTATTTGTTTGCTAAAGGTTATCAAAGAAACAACACTCTTTGATAACCTTTTTTATGTGTGCCGTGCATGGTAAATTACTAGATGGTGGAAGTCCATTGTGGGTGTTTGTAGTAGCTAACCACTAGCTCAAGGCAAGGGTGCTTACTGTGAGGTATAACCTGAAGGAAGCTGGCGGCAAATTTCCGACCCAAGGAACACGAACATTATCAGGCATAGCCGTTGGGATGAGTTTGCATAACAAAACGAAGTCCAAATACTACACAGACAACGGAGTGTAAATGATGTGGGTACATGGAATGAAAGTAATTTACCTTACCACGGGAGGTCTCACAGACGTGTGGAAACAATGAGTATGAAACATGGTCGAAAAAGGTTTATTGTGAGAAGTCAGCAGTGCACCAGCCGCATTGGCGGCATATCCAATAATCTAACGGTGGAAATTCGTAAGCAAAGCATTACCTTTATAAAAAAGGTAATGTCCAGACCTTATATGGCATTGGTGTTTAGAACCCTATCAGCAGTATAGGCATATATGCTTTTAAATATCCAATTGATGACTTAGATCTCTTATGAAAGAATATTTACCCTTAAGCATATTGAACATTACCTGTAAAACAATTAAGTTATGGCAAAGGTAATAAACAAAAATGCGGCAGGTATTGATATTGCTTCAAATCTTCATTTTGTTGCAGTTTCTCCTGAAAAGAGTGCCACTCCAGTAAGGAGCTTTAAAGGATTTACTAGAGATTTACATGAGTTAGCAAAATGGCTTGTTTCTCTTGGGATAGAAACAGTTGCTATGGAATCGACGGGTTCTTATTGGTATCATTTGTATACAATACTATTGGATTATGGGATAGAAGTATACTTGGTCAATGCCTATCATGTAAAAAATGTTCCAGGAAGGAAGACCGATGTTTTAGATGCCCAATGGCTTCAGGAACTTCATGCCAATGGGTATCTTACAGCTTGTTTTCAACCTGATAATCTTACAAGAGAACTTCGTACATATGTCCGTTTGAGAAAGCAAATCATACGTGATATGGCAAAAGAAACTCAACATATGCAGAAGGCCATGGTTTGTATGAACATTAAATTACACGATGTAATAAATGATATCAATGGAGAAACAGGTTCTAAAATTGTAACTGCTATACTTGCAGGAGAAAGAGACCCTATAGTTTTATCTCAACTTCGACATCATAGAATTAAATGCACCGAAGAAACTTTAATTAAGTCGTTAGAGGGTAATTGGAGAGACGAACAGTTGTTTTGTTTACGGATGGCGCGAGACAGGTATTGTGAGCTGGAACAACATCTAAGAAAGGTTGATGAGGCAAGTGAAAGAGTGGTTAAGCTATTAGCATCTCCTGAGATAGAAGAAATAGAAGTTCCATACCGTCCGTCAAAAAATAAACAACCCACATTTAACGTATCTCAACATCTTTACAATGCTTACGGAGTGGATGTCACTGAAATATATGGTTACAAACAAACTACTGCACTGACAGTTTTTTCAGAAATAGGATCGAATGTAAAAGAAAAATTTCCGACGGTCAAACAGTTTTTGTCATGGCTGAATTTAGTTCCCGACAATAAAATATCTGGAGGGAAAATATTATCCTCAAAGGTTCGTAAGAGAAAAAATCAAGCTGGTCAGGCATTTAGAGAAGCTGCAAATGGTCTATGGAATGCTAAAAATCCATTTGGAGATTATTTAAGATCAAAAAAATCTAAATCCGGATCAGGACAGGCTATAGTCGCAACTGCTAAAAAGATAGCTACAATATTTTACAAAATGGTTACTGAAAAAGTAGCTTTTAATCCCTATATACTTGATGGTAACCGGGAAAATTATTTACGAAGCAAGGTAAGCCATCTTTCTAAAACAATCCAAAAGCTTAATCTGGAATTGGATGGTTATCTGTAATTTACTTGGATGGTTAGATGAAAGAAGTCATAGTATCTCGTTTTTTTTAAAACTAGAGAAGGACTGAACTTTAATCGGCAGTATTAATGACCGTTACCAAATGAAAGGATTACAACAGAAAATATCGAAAGATACCTTCTTGCAGGAAGTAAGTGCGGAACATCGAGGTAATGCAAAAGGGTTTACTTCTATTTGGATAACTGAAAACAATACTGTAGCACTCCCCTAGGAAGATGGTTTATTAGGTCAGGTATTGAACCCTTATAACCTCAATAGAGCTTATTTGCAAGTCTGTAGGAATAAAGGGAGTCATGGAGTTGATGGTATTCCTGTGGGATTATTAAAGGGCTACCTTAAACAAAATGGTTCAGAGCTAATAAAGCTGATTAAATCGGGAAAGTATCGCCCCAATCCTGTATGCAGGGTAGAAATACCCAAAGATGGCAAATCAAAACGCCCTTTAGGTATACCTACGGTTGTAGATAGGATGATACAACAGGCGATACATCAGGTTTTATCCCCAATTTATGAGCGACAGTTTTCCAATAATAGTTTTGGTTTCCGTCCTAAACGAAGTACACACAAAGCCTTGTTTAAATGTAAGGAGTTTATAGCCGAAGGTTATAAATATGCAGTTGATTTGGATATGGCAAAGTTCTTCGATACGGTAAACCACAGCAAATTGATTGAAATACTGTCGAGAACAATTAAAGATGGTCGAGTAATTTCATTAATTCATAAATATCAGAATGCAGGTGTTGTGATGGAACATAAATATGAGAAAAACGAAGCAGGTGTACCTCAAGGTGGGCCACTCAGTCCTCTGTTGAGCAATATAATGCTAAACGAACTCGACAAAGAACTCCATAGACGAGGACATAAGTTTGTTCGTTATGCGGATGATCTTGTGATTTTATGCAAAAGCAAAAGAGCAGGAGAACGTATAAAGAACAATGTAACCAAGTTTATAGAGGGTTGTCTTTTCTTGAAAGTAAACTGGGATAAAACTTCGGTGGTGTACTTTAACCAAATTAAGTTCTTAGGCTACTCTTTTTATCAATCAAAAGGAGTAGTTCGTTTTCGTATTCATCCTCAAAGCGTTGTTAAAATGAAATCGAAGCTTCGTTTATTAACAAGCCGAAGTAATGGATGGGGAAACGAAAAGCGTAAGCGTGAATTATCCTTATTCATAAAAGGATGGATTAATTATTACAAATACGCTGACATTCTAAAATTGCTTAAAGAGGTTGATAAATGGTATCGCCGCCGACTGCGGATGGTAATCTGGAAACAATGGAAGAAGATTAAGACAAAGCAACGTAATTTAGTCAAACTAGGCATTAATAAATACAAAGCTTGGGAATTTGCCAATACGCGCAAGGCATACTGGCGTACTTCCATTAGTCCGATTCTTGCTTCCAGTATTACCAATGAGCTATTAAAGCGTGCTGGATATATTTTTATGTCCGATTATTATAAGCAGGTAAGAGTGTGATTGAGGAACCGCCTTGGTACGGATCCGTATGCCGGGTCGTGTGGGAGGTGCATCAGAGAGACTTTTATTTTATCTCTCTGACCATCTACCCGTTTTTTTTCATCACTTTGATAGGTTGTTATTTAGGGCATTGGATGGAGTAATAACAAACCTTTGAAAAGACGATAATTATGTATGGAATTTACATTTTGCAAGTAAATATCGAAATAGACTCCTTTTAATAAATATTGTACCTTTTGATTGGGGGTGTATTTTAGTGAGGGGAGGGATTGATTTATTTTGAATTAATATTTCCTTATTATATTTTTGTAGGGTATGATAGCAGAAAAGATATTTTTTAGAATCAAGCAGGGGGAGGTTGTTACTTTTGAAGAATTGTTTCGTCAACTATACCCTTCTATGTGTGTTGTGGCTAAATCCTACGTTAAAGACGAAGATATTGCAGAAGACATGGCTCAGGAGGCTTTTATGAAACTGTGGCGCGCAAAAGAAAAATATAGCGACATTAATTCTTTAAAATCTTTTTTGTATATAATGGTTAAAAATCTCTGCCTTAATTATTTAAGAAATAATACTCAGGGGAAAAAGTATATTGAGGAATCAGGTGTTTTATTTCAAAATGATATCAGTCATAAAATTATAGAAGAAGAATCATATCGTATTATTTATGAGGCTATAAATAATCTTCCTACACAAACTAAAAACGTGATGCTTTTAAGTTTAAAGGGTATACAAAATAAAGATATTGCCACTCGATTGGGTATTTCCGTTAATACTGTAAAAACACTTAAGTATAATGCCCATAAGACTTTGCGAGTAGTGCTTAAGGATTATTATCTTTTGTTGGTTATTTTATTAATGAATCGTTGATCTATTTTTATCATCATATTTTGATAAAATAATATTTTTTTGTCATCTGATTCATCTCCTTACTATTTTCATTTGTTATATATATAGTAATAATTATATGTTATGGAAAATTTTCAAGAAGAATATATAATTTCGAAATTAATAACAAAAGAAATTATTGGTGAGATTACATCAGAAGAGGCTGCTATTATTCAGGAATGGTTAGGTCGTTCGACTGATAATCGAAAGCTATATGAAAGTATTAAAAGAGGAGAGAGAAGAGCTGAAAGAGACGATTACGTTGATAAACTTGATATAGATCATGCATGGGAAAAATTAAAGTCTGGATTAATTAGAACAAAAAATGATAGTAGGCTAAGGATTGATTGGATAAGTAGAGTCGCAGCAGTACTGATTATAGGCTTACTAGCAAGCGCTGTTTATTTTATCTCACGAAATAAACAAAAACCGTCAGTACAACTAGCTCAAACAGCACTTAGTCCAGGTTCTTCAAAGGCTATTCTTTTATTAGATGATGGAAAACAAGTATATCTTGAAGAAGTTGAGAATGATAGTATTTTAGAGGTTGACGGGACATTGATTACTAACATACCAGGACAGTTGAGTTATGTTGGTTCAAAAAGTAATGAATTGGAACCTATTTATAATGAAGTTAAAGTTCCTCGTGGAGGAGAATATCGTATAACATTATCTGATGGCACTAAGGTATGGCTAAATTCAGAATCACAAATTAAATATCCTGTTAATTTTGATGATAAAGTACGTAAAGTTTGGGTGGAAGGAGAAGTGTATTTTGATGTAGAACCAGATAAGAATAGGCCTTTTGTAACGGAGGTAAGGGATGTTGAGATAGAGGTTCTGGGTACGGAGTTCAATGTTGAGGCATATGGAGAAACAAATATGGTTTCAACTACTTTGGTAGAGGGAAGTGTTAAACTAACTAAGGATTTAGAAGAAATAATAATTATGCCTAACCAACAAGCAGTTATTTTTGATAATAAGAAAAAGTTTTTGGTGAGTAATGTTGATGCAAGAGCTTATGCTTTATGGAAAGAAGGTATTATTTTTTGTGAAGGAGAAAGATTAGAAGTAGTGATGAATAAACTGGCAAGATGGTATGATGCCAATCTGTTCTATATGAACCCATCCTTAAAAAACAAGCGTTTTAGTATAGAAGTGAAACGTTACCAGAATATTGAAAGCGTACTGGATATTTTATCAGCAACAAATAAAGTACGTTTCGAAGTTCACCAGAATAACATAACAATTATGGAATAAAAAACCAAGGTTGCTGCCACAACCCTGGTTCATAGTCAATAAACAATTCCCTGCCAGGAATTGAAATGTTTAACCTTAATACAAATTTATGCATTTAATTAAAATTATGGGTTTCCCACCCGGGAAATGCAAAAAACTTTTGTTAGTCATGAAACTAATGTTCATGTTTTTGGTAGTTTGCTCAGTACAAATTACCGCCAGTGTGTATTCGCAAAACACAAAACTCGACCTGAAAATTAAAAACAAGCTTCTGGAAGATGTGTTTAGAACTATACGCAACAATAGTGAATTTACCTTTGTGTATGATGTAGATGATGTGGAGGGGGTTGTTGTAGAACAAGCTGAATATCTTGGCGCTACAGTTGAGGAGATTTTAGATGATTGTTTGAGTAATACCACATTAACCTACCAGGTAATAGATAATGTGGTAATATTGAAGCAAGCAAAGCCTGAAACGAATGTAGAAAAGCAAGATAATAAAATAACAATTAAAGGTAAAGTAACTGACGAAAACGGTTTTCCTCTGCCTTTTGTAAATATCTATATCAAGGGAAAATCGGTTGGTGTTATTACTGACCAGGAAGGAACATTTAGCATTGAAGTTGAAGATCAGGAGGGATTGATTCTGGTGGCATCCTTTATCGGTTTCGTAACCAAAGAATTTGAAGTGGCAGGACGTACGGAGATTAATTTAATGCTGAAGGCTGATATTGCCGATCTGGACGAGGTGGTTGTAACCGGATTTCAAACTATAAAAAAAGAAAAATTAACAGGAGCTGTTGCAACAATTAATTCATCGCAGTTAGAAGCTAAGAATGTTACCAGCTTGTCGGAGAATTTGGAAGGAATGATACCTGGGTTGGTTAAATACAACGACGAAATTACAATACGTGGTATAGGAACACTAAATGCCAGTAAAGATATTCTCTTGGTAGTTGATGGATTACCCGTAGAAGGATCTATTGATGATCTTAATCCTTATGACATTGCAAGTATGACCGTGTTAAAAGATGCCGCCGCAACAGCTATTTATGGAGCAAGGGCATCTAATGGGGTGATAGTAGTGGTTACAAAAGGTACAAAAGGAAAGCAGGGTGTGTCAGTTGATGTTTCAGCTAATTATAGTTATTATGAAAAACCGGATTTGGCATTTGGCTATATGAACCCTTCGGAGCAGGTAGACTTTGAAAGCAATTATTATAATTGGTATATTTTTAGCGGAGATAATGGTAGCGTTGATGATATAGTAGCAGGGTATGAGAGTGGTATTGAAAATGGAAATAGTGTTACTCCTGTAAATTATGCCTATTATAAATATGCAAAAGGTGAAATTTCAGAAAGCGAGCTAACAAAGGAGTTGGATTCTTATAAAAAGAATAATTAGAGGTCAGTAGATAATTACTTATATTTGCCACCAGTAAAAATAAGGGATACATGGAATTATTCAAAGGACAAAATGCTCTAGAGTTTGCTGATCGTTTCCATACGGATGATGATTGCCTGGAATATTTGGCCAACATTAAGTGGCACCAAGGTTTTAAGTGCGTTAAATGTGGGCATCAAGGCTACCAGCAGCGCAAGCATCACGGAAGAATCTGCAACAAGTGTGCTCATATTGAGTCAGCTACCGCTAACACACTCTTTCACAAAGTGAAATTTGGAGTACGCAAAGCCTTTTACATTTGCTTTGAGATGTCAACCTCAACCAAGAGTTTGTCTGCAAGCTATATGTCAGAACGTATTGGAGTGACTGAAAAAACAGCACGACTGTTCATGCATAAAGTTAGGGAAGCGATGCAATCAAGCGGAAACAACCCGATGGATGGAAATGTACATATCGACGAGTTTGTGGTAGGAGGCAAAGAAGAAGGTAAGGTTGGTCGCAGTTACCACAGCAAGAAAAAGAAAGCGGTATGTGCTGTTGAGCTTACCGATGATGGGAAAGTAAAACGTATGTACTCGATGAAAATCAACAATTACTCATCGAAAGAACTTAAAAGGCTTTTTGATGCTCATATATCCCAAGATGCCAGTGTGACCACTGATTGTTGGAGAGGTTATCGCCCTTTGATGAAGGATTACAACATAGAACAGATTGAAAGCATGGGAGGCATGAATTTTAAAGCCTTACATACAATGATACACCAAGTGAAGTCGTGGATTAGAACAACCTATTCTTGGGTTAGCGAATGGCATATAGATAAATATTTTAATGAGTTTTGCTACAGGATTAACCGATCACAAATGAAAGATAACATCTTTAACAACTTAATGTACCGTATGGTGGAAGCTGACAAAATTAATCAGAAAGATTTAGTAGGTGCTTAACTACTGACCTCTAAGAATAATTTTATTAAGGATTATACCAGGCATGCTTTACAAAACCAGTTAGTTCAGCAGTATAACCTGGCAGTGCGCCATGGGGGAGAGAAAGCAGAATCCAATTTTGTTGTTAATTTCCAAACAGATAACGCAGGTGTTATTGAGGCAAGGAATGATCAGCTCAATATTTCTTACAAAGGAATACTACGTCCTGTTAAATGGTTTGATATGACCTATGGTATTAATATGCTTATAGGGAAGTCTAAGTCGCATTATGATATGAATGCGCAGTCAGTTGGTAATGTACCTTCGTATTATAGCTTGTTTGATGCTGATGGCAGCAGGTCGCAATATGCTTTAAGTGGTTTTAACATTTATAGTAAATATAACGAGGAGTTTGAAACAACATCAATGTTAAAGCCCTTGGGTTATAATCACCTTGATGAATTGGAGAATAATTTTAATAATACCACCAAACGCAATACCAGGTATTTTCTGCATCTGAACTTAAAACCATTTGATGGGTTGAGCATTAAACCTCAGTTTCAGTATGAGGACAATGTTAGTGATACAAGGGTGCATTCGGAAGAAGACAGTTATATGATGCGATGGCTGCAAAATGTTTATACTACGCGTTCTGGTGCCGGTACGGCAGAAGATCCTTATTCATATGAGAATTTAATCCCTCAGGGGGGACGGTTATATACCTCCGAAAATAAAATGCAAAGTTATACTTTCCGTACGCAAATTGATTATGAAAAGGAATTTGGTCGCCATTTTATCTCAATAATCGGAGGAACAGAATTCCGTCAAACAAAATCGCTTGGGGTGTCAGGTGGCTTGTTTGGTTACGACGATCAATTGCAGGTACAATCAACCTCATCTATGGATTTTTATGAATTAAGTAATGTTGTAAATACCTTTTGGAATGCCAGTGTATGGCCATCATATATGGAGTATCCTTTCTATGTTGATGTTTTTAATTTAAGTACTGAAACGAAGCACAGGTATGCTTCAGCCTATGCAAATTTTACCTATACATTTGATGAAAAATATAATGTGTTTGGTTCAGCACGTAAGGATTATGCCGATCTGTTTGGTGGGGCACCGAAATTTAGAGGACGCCCATTATGGTCTGCAGGTGTGGCATGGAATATTTCCAAAGAAAGATTTATGGAAAATGTTACAGCAATCAATTTCTTAAAGTTACGGGCCAGTTATGGGGTTACCGGTAATATTGCCAGCAACTATACAAGCCGCTTAACAGCATCAATTACCGGAACTCAGCGCTATACAAATTTGCCTACTGCCACGATAAAAACACCTCCTAACGACAAGCTAAGGTGGGAGAGGACTGCCACAACAAATATTGGTTTTGATGTGAATATGCTTGATTATCGTTTGCGGGCCAGTGTAGATTGGTACAGGAAAGAGGGAACGGATTTGTTGGCTCAAAAACGTTTAGATGTAACGCAAGGATATACTACCCTGGTTATTAATAATGGAGATATGCTTAATAAAGGTGTTGAGTTAAGTGTGGGGTATGTATGGATCAAGCCAGAAAATCAAGATGGATTTAGATGGTCAACAAACTTAAATTATAGTCACAATAAAAATGAAATAACCAAAGTGGATGATCTTGTGAGTACACCTTCTGAGTTAGCCGGTTCAGGATCTTTTGTGGAAGGTAAACCTGTAAATTCGTTGTTCTCTTATCAATACAAAGGGCTGACAGAAAATGGGATTCCGCAATTTCTTCTTTCGGATGGTACTTTAACTACAGGAAGGATTCCTTCATCAGATATTGATGCCGTAGTTTATTCCGGATCTTCAGATCCTGCAACAACTTTCTCTGTTAATAATAGTATTGAATATAAGGGCTTGAGTCTGACTGTTTTTGGGGTGTACTACGGAGGTCATTATTTTAGAGATAATGTGGCAGGCAGTTATCACACGCCCTCATACGGCCCAATGCCCGATTACTTGTTAAATAGCTGGACTCCTGACAAAACAAACACGCTTATACCCGGTTCGGGACAGTACTATCAACCAGAGCAGCAAGCTACAGGAACGCAGGTGCGTTTGGCTGACACCTGGGTTAAAAAGGCTAACTTTTTTAAAGTAAGGAATATTGTGTTGGGATATGAATTGCCTAAACAAATATCGGAGAAGATTAAGGCACAAAGCATGCAGTTGCGTTTTCAGGTAAATAATCCGGGAATAGAGTGGACCAAGGATAATACACATGATGATCCGGAGACAGGAGGGGCATCAATACCAACATCTTATATTCTTGGTTTAAATATTAAATTCTAAAACAGAACTATCATGAATTATAAAATATATATAGCAGTATTGCTTGGGCTAATATTGGTTACTTCGTGTGAGGAGTATACCGACATCAAGCCCAAAGGAAAAAACCTGTTAGAAACAGCCGATGAGTTAGAGTATTTGTTAAATTATGATTTTAATTCATCAGCATCATTTAACTTTTTTAATTACGCGATCCTGGTTAATGATATGTATTCATACGGATATGGTCAGGTTCCAACTGTTATCGCAAATGCCAATAAAGATTTAGAATATGTCCGTTTGGTATATGATGAGGAAGTTGACAGGGCAGCTTTAACGGCTTCAGACAGGAATTATGAGGGGTTGTACAGCATCATCAGTACCCGTTTGAATATGATTTTAGAACAGGCACCAAATGTAAATGATGATCCGGCTAAGGTAGAGCAATTAAGAGCCGAAGCATTGGTTTTGCGGGCTTATCTACATTATATTGTGGTAAATATTTATGCCAGGGCATATGATCCGGCATCTGCTTCTACGGATGGAGGGATAGCTTATATGCAGGAGATTGACTTTGAGAAATCATCTGTGAAAAGTACTGTAGGAGAAGTGTATAACTTTATGTTAGCCGACTTAAATGAAGCTATTGAATTAAATAGTTTACCCAACGAACCCGTAAATTCAATGCGCGTAGGTAAGGCTTTTGCTTATGCCGTAAAAGCAAAAGTTTTACTAAGTATGAGAAATTATGGGGAGGCTTTGGAAGCAGCTAATTCATCATTGTCAATTAAAAACACCTATGAAGATCACAGAGAGCAAATAGGGTCATTATCATTTGCCCGCAATGGTATGTATGCAGATGACAATTTGTTCTTTATCACAAGTCAGGATTATAACCCAACCATGTGTAATATATCTGCCGATATTTATGATAATTATTATGAAGAAGGCAATATATTTAAAGAAGCCACTGATATATGGGGATTTCCTTTGTTGGATCAGGATTATGGTTTGATGTATTCAGGTATTAATGGTGCCGCTTTGTGGTATGCCCCTGATTATTATCAAAATTCAGCGGGGATGACTACTGCTGATGTGTATCTGATTAAAGCAGAATGCTTGATCCGTACAGGGAAAATCAACGAAGGGATAGATGTCATTAACGAACTTAGGAAGTACCGTATTAATCCGGATGTATACTCTGCCCAAACGGCCACTACAGAAGAAGAAGCCATGGAAGTGTTGAAAAAAGTTTCCAGGGTAGAGTTTATTTGCACCTGGAAAAATTATGTCAATATCAAGCGCTGGAATACTGAAGAATCCTATAAAGAAACTATCAGGCGTGATATTAACGGTGTAATCTATGAACTTACACCGGAATCTTCACTTTGGGTGTCGCCATTTCCGCAGAGTGCCACAGATTTTAATGAAAATTTAACCCAAAACTATTAAATACTAATTATAATATTTTATGAATGCTATTAAAAGAATAGGGCTAATCAGTTCTGTAGGATTGTTATTGGCTTGTTGTACAGCTCCTAAGGAAAAAGGTTTTTCTGTTAAAGGAAAAATTGAGGGTTTACATGCGGTTGAAGGAAACATCAAAGGTGCTCACTTTTCAGAAGGATATATATACTTATCTGGTTTAATTAAAGATGGAAAGGAAGTGTATGATTCTGCAAAAATTGAGAATGGAACTTTTACCTTTAAAGGATTAGTTGATGAACCGAACCGGGCATATTTGTATTGGTTGCCAAAAAAAGACGGGTATTACGCCATGAGTGATTTCTATATTGAAAACTCAGATATCTGTTTTAATGCTTCATTTGATGCGGATAAAGGAAAGGTAATCAATAAAGAAGTGAAGGGATCGAAATTGGATGATGAAATTAATCAATATTTTTCAGATGCTAATAAGTATTCCGGGAGAACAGAGTTAACCATTCAATACAAAAAAGCTACAGAAGAAAAGGATAGTTTAAGGTTAACTGAACTTAAAAAAGAGCTGGATAATGTAAATAAAAAGAATATGGAGTTTAATGAGAACTACCTGAAAGAGCATCCGGAAAGTTATGTTCAGATGCTATCTGTTAGTAATCTCTTTTTTGTTCCTCAGGAAGAGGAGCGACTTGTGCAGCTTGAAAATCAAATAAAAGAACTGCATCCAAAATTTCAGTCGTATTATGTTGTTAAAAAGGTACAGGAAGCTATTGCCGACCAACGCAAAAGAAATGGTATTGTTCCTGGAATCAAGGCTTTTGATTTTAAACAGCCAGATAAAGACGGAAATATGGTGAGTTTGTCTGATTATAAAGGAAAATACGTTCTGCTTGACTTTTGGGCTAGCTGGTGTGGACCATGTAGGGCCGAAAATCCACATGTGTTGGCCGCTTATAATAAGTTTCATAAAAAGGGACTGGAAGTACTGGCAGTATCCATGGATTCAAAGAAAGAAGCATGGCTAAAGGCAGTAGAGAAAGATGGCTTGCCATGGAAACAGCTTTGTGCATTAAAAGGTTTTGACAATGAAGCAGCTAAACTGTACATGGTAAGCTCAATTCCTACTAATTATTTAATTAACCCTGAAGGGATTATTGTTGCAAAGAATTTGAGGGGAGCTCAATTGGAAGAGATGTTTTCGGAAATATTTGAGTAGCAGTTCATTTAAAAAGCATAATTACAACAGTACAGGTTGAAATTTTTGTGTATTAGTGAAAGAGAAAAGAGGACCGTGATATTTATCTACAGTCCTCTTTTTTTGGTTAACACTACGAAAGGGGTTGCTTATTATTCTTTAAACTCTATTTTACTATGAGAACTGAGTCCCCATTTTTGCTGTACTCTTTTGATTAAATAAAATACGATGGGTACTATAATCATGGATAGGAACATGGAAACTGTTAAACCTCCAATTAATGTCCAGCCAATGCCATTTTTCCACTCGGCACCTTCACTTTGAGAAAAGGCCAAAGGGAACAGTCCGATGATCATGGAAATATTCGTCATCAAAATTGGGCGAAAGCGAAGTTCTACAGCCGTTTCAATTGCCTGAACTAATGATTTACCTTCATTAAGCAGTTCGTTTGCAAAATCCACAATAAGAATAGCGTTTTTAGCAACGAGGCCAACCAACATAACTATACCCAGGATGGAGAATATATTTAAGTTTTGGTTAGCAAGAGCCAATGCCCATATGGCACCTATAATCGACAAGGGAATGGAAAACATCACCACAAAAGGATCTGCCCAGCTATCGTATAAAACAACCATAATCAGATAAACAGAAATAATAGCCGCTAACAATGCTAGTCCTAATGAAATAAAAGACTCTGCCATCATTCTTGTTTGCTTGGATGTTGTCACCTTTGTTCCTGCAGGTGCTTTTATTTCTTTTAATTTCTCTTCAAAAGAGGTTTGAACCGAAGCCTGTGATGCACCAATAATCTGGCTTGTCAATTTAGTTGAAGGGCTTCTGTTGTATCTCTCTAAATTTGAAGGGGCAACCCCCTCATGTATCTGAGCGAACTGTGACAGTTTGATCAATTCGTTAGTTGCCATCGAAGGGAAGGAGATATCAGCTAAATCCTCCTTTGTTCTTCTATCTGCCTCGTTCAACTGGATATTGATATCATATTCTTTTGTTGCATCCCTAAATTTGTTGTCGGTGTTGCCTGCAAAGGAAGTTCTAAGTATTCCGGCAACAGAAGCAAGATCCAAACCTAGTTTTGTCATCTTGTCCCTGTCAACATCAATTACATATTCAGGATTGTTTTTGTCAACACTGAGTTCTGTTTCTAAGGTTCCTTCTACAGAAGATAGGCAATCTTTTACCTGGTGAGCATAGTGCATTACACTGTCCATATTATACCCCACAATAAAATAACTTAACGGAACATCCTCACTACCCATAATATTTACAGAAACGGCTTTTATTTTTGCACCTATTGTGGTTTCTTCAAGATGTGCCTTTATCTTCCTTGCATACACATTTGTTGATAGTGCGCGTTTGTCTTTGGGAACCAGATAAACGTTGATATCACTATAATATGGAGTAGAAGTTGTACTAATCATACCTGATCTTTTACCCACGGTAGCATACACCATATCTATCTCAGGTTGATTAAGTAAATATTGCTCAATTTCCCTTGTTTTGTTATTGTTCTCCTGCAGGCTTACGTCGTGCGCATACTCAAGTCGTAACATAAATACACCACGGTCTCCGGAAGAAGCGAATTCACCTCCGATAAAACCAGCAGGGAATAACATAAAAGTACCAAAAAACAGTATGGCAGTGGCCAGCAAAGTGACCGTTTTGTGCTTTAACGACCAGTGCATTGCAGAAACAATGTTTTTATTTACAGCATTGATCGATTTTTCGAACCCATTTAGGAAACTACTGATTGCTTTGTTTTTAGGAGTGGATAATTTGGCCCACTTTGATGTCATCCAGGGCACTAGAGTAAAAGAAACCAGTAAACTGAACAACATTGAAATAACGATTGTAACAGCATACTCCCTAAGTATATCTCCAACCACTCCGGTTACAAATGCAATAGGCAGGAATACCGCTACCAGTACAAGAGTAATAGCAGTTACGGTCATCCCTAATTCTTTAAGACCGTCGTATGATGCCTGGACTTTATTTTTGCCCATTTCCATATGCCTGTAAATATTTTCAATCACAACAATGGCATCATCAACCAGCGAACCCACAACCAGCGATAATGAAGTTAAACTGATGAGGTCGAAAGAA
Organism: uncultured Saccharicrinis sp.; assembly: GCA_963665705.1. Taxonomy (GTDB): domain Bacteria; phylum Bacteroidota; class Bacteroidia; order Bacteroidales; family Marinilabiliaceae; genus Saccharicrinis. Next base: position 3,809,592 of record OY762448.1, on the reverse strand, counting down.
AAATCAAGCAAATACATGGCGGTAAATGTCGAGATTAGCGAGGTTGGTATGGCAACAAGAACGAAGATAGAATTCCGCAGACTATGTAAAAACAACACCATAATTACGGATACCAGGATAATGGCCATGATTAAATCATGTTCTACTGCAGTTGCAGCCTGGATGGTAAATTGGGATTGGTCTTCAGCTATTTTGAATTTGATATTTTCTTCGGTGTATTGAGCCTCCAGTTCTTTAAATTTCTGACGGATCAGTCGTATTACTTCTACTGAGTTGGCATCTTTTTGCTTACTGATTTCAATACCAATTGTTTCAAGTCCATTTAGTCGTGTTATTTTTTCCTGGTCGGCAATACCATCATAAATATCAGCAATATCACCCAAACGTAGTATCGAACCGGTTTTATTGGCTCCTACAATAATATTCTTAAGCTGATCAATAGTCCTGATTTTACCCGAGAGACGTACGGTCATTTCATTTGTTGGGGTTTGTAATTTCCCAGTTGGTAGCTCAAGGTTTGCATATTGAATCATTTGAGTCACATTAAGCAGGTTGAGCTTATTGGCCTTAAGTTTTAAAGGATCAATCATGATTTTGATTTCCCTTTCTACACCTCCCACCAGGTTTACAGTAGCTACTCCTTGTATACTAGCTAAATCAGGTTTGATTCTGTCGTCTACAAACTGAAAAAACTTACTGTCGGAAAGAGAAGAGTTTACCCCGGCAATAAAGATGGGCAATGAGCTTAAATCAAACTTTTCAACCGAAGGAGCCTTAATTTCTTTTGGCAATGTGCTGACAATGCTATTCACTTTTTGCGTTACTTCCTGCACTGCGATATTTACGTCGGCATCAAAATCTAACGATAAGGTAACAACGGAAAGATTTTCGATGGAAGAAGATGTCATTTCTTCAATCCCTTCAAGAGAGGAAACTGCATCTTCAATGGGAACAGTAACAGATTGCTCAACTTCTTTAGGGCTAGCTCCCGGGTAAATAGTCGAGACCATTACTGTAGGAGAAGATATTTCCGGTATAAGTGCGTATTTAATTTTTGAGGCAGAAAACAATCCCAGCAAAATCAGGATGGTGAACAGTACAATAGGTACTGTGCCTCGTTTTATGGATGTGCTTACAATTTTCATGTGTTTAAAATTATACAAGAGACTGATAGATAAAAGATGATAGACTACGAACACCGAGATGCTGAGACGCAGAGTTTTTCTTTTTAATCATCCTCCTGTGTGTTTAATACTTAATCATGATAGTTTTATCTGTTTTTTTAGGTGAGTTTATAGTCAAAGTGATACTAGTTCAGAATTTTCACATTGGCATTGTTGTAAATGCTATAATTACCCTCAATAACCACTTTATCGCCAGATTTTAAGCCATTGATGATTTGAACCTGGTCGTTAATTACTTTACCGGTTGTAACATTTGACAAAACAGCTTTGTTATCCACTATCAAATAAATAGAAGCATCTTTTAGAGAACCGGATATTGCTTTTCTTGGGATGTAGTATTCCTCTGTGTTACCGGTTATCTCAATTTTTGCAGTTACATACATACCTGCTTTTAGCAATCCCTCGTTGTTGTTATTAATTTTAACTTCAGCATTAAAGCTATTTCCATAACCTGCCTTTTTACCAATGTAAGAAATGGTTCCAGTAAAGTCCCTGTCAGGAAATGTAGAGGTGCTTATTTCTACTTCCATACCTTTTCCTATATTTTTATAATTCTCTTCAGCTATCTCAATCTGCAGTTTTAAGTTTTTTGAATCGATAATATTACACACAACACTTCCGTTGCCAACAAACTGACCGATTTCAATAAAATCCTGTTCAATATATCCATCTACAGGAGATGTAATACAGGTGTTGTTCAATTGTTTTTTAGCTGAAATATATTGTGCTTTTGTGGTTTCGTAATTGAGCTTGATTTCATCTAACTGTTGACTTGTAACAGCATTTTGATTTGCTAATTTTGTAAAGCGTTCAACCTCCTTGTGTAATTGGTCGTAGCTTGCCTTGGTGGCATTTAGTTGCGCTCTAAGCATCTCATCGTCAACTTTGGCTATGGTATCGCCAACTTGAATATGTTCCCCTTTTCTCTTGTAAATCTTAACAATTCTACCGTTGGTTTCGGCCACCAGGTTTAAATCAGTATAAGATTGCAGAAAACCATTCGTGTTTATTGATGAGGCAAACATTGAAGGTTTTGCTGTAATGATTTTTACAGGGTAGTGTTGCCCTTTGATGTTTGCTAACTCGGTGATGTTTTGATTGTTTTCCTTATTTCCTTTTAGTTGCAAAAATATAAGCAAACAAATTACAGCTATGATTGTAATGGAAGTAGAGGTCCTAATTATTTTTTTCATTACTATTGTTTTTAAAATTCATATATAGATGGTATGTAGTTCAAGTATGGCTCCCTCTTATTTAAAATCGTGGAACTCCAGAGTTCCTTGTGATTTTAACAGGTCAACTTCTGCCTGATTCATAGAAATACAGTTTTTTACGTAGTTTACTTCAGCACTTCTTAATTCCTGTTCTGCTATTAAAAGGTCAGTTAAGGTTGATAGTCCCTGGTTATATTTCAGCTCTGTCTGGTTTTTAACATCTTTAGCGAGTTCAATGCTTTTTTGTTGTACAAGGCAGTTTTTAAGGCATGTATTATATTGCATCAAGGCATTCAGGTATTGAATTTCAAGTCCGGAATAGGACTGATCTTTTAATATTTGTGAGTTTTGCAATTCAAGTTTAGCAGTTTTTATTTTAGCCCGGTTCGAAAAACCTGACAGTATTGGTATCGTAGCGTTAAATCCTACTACAGATACTTTAAACCAGTCTTTATCGGGGTTTGTAAAGTTAAATTCATCGCGTTGTGCCTGATAGGTATGACTGGCAAATGCTGCTAATGTTGGAGTTACCTGAGATCTGGCTTGTTTTATTTGTAGTTTATTTAATTCAATATTTTGATTGATAAGTTTAATTTCATTTAGGTTTTCAAAATTTAATTCTTCCTTTTTTCGTATTGGAAGATTTGATGGTTGGTATGAAAACAAATTTGAAATGTTGCTTGTATCAACAAGTAATTCCGTTTGTGTATCTAATCCAATAATGTATTTTAGGTTGTTGGTCTGTACATCAATGCCTGCTATTATCTGTTCCCTTTGAGATTGAAGGCTGGCATAATTTACCTCAATCCTGTTTAAATCAGTATATAAAGCTAATCCTCCGTCTACCAGGTTTTTAGTTCTCTGTCGGGTTTGTTCCAGTGATTTTAGATTGTTATCTATAATTTCAAGGTTTTTATAGATAGCCATTAAATTATAATATTCTGTAGCCAACAATTGAATAACCTCAATTTTAGCTTTGTCTTTTTGCAGGCTTTTAATTTCGCTTGCTTTTTTAGCAATTTGTACCCCCCTGATATATCCGAGTGAAAAAAGTAGCTGAGAAGCCTGAACCCCTGCATCCAGATTGTATTTTTTCCCAAATTGCGCAACAATATCTGGAGCCTCGGGTACACCGGTAAGAGCACCTGGTAGGATCATAGTGGCCTTTTTAAGGTAGTCTTTATATTCTAAAGAAGATTCTATTTTTGGAAGTCCGTTCCCCCTAACATCCTTTATCAATTGTTCACTTTTCAGCTTTTCAATTTCGGCACTTCTGATTTCATAATTGTTTTGCTCGGCAAATTCTAACATTTGCTTTAGATTCATAATATATTTTTCCTGTGCATTAGTGGAAAATATATTGATCATAAAAAGAATCGATAATAAATACGTGCTTCGTATGGTCATTTCTTTTGTTTTAGTTATTGTACCTATATGTTAAAATGTATTATTAAATGATCTATAATGTATAAACTGTGTAAATTTATTTATGTAGAATATTAAAAGTGTTTATCTAATTATTAGAAGTTTAAAAGGACATCCTTTTAATGTGTTGATAATGTTCCTGATTGTGTAAGGGTCAGAAAAATAGTATTGTAGGTTTATTGGTTGTGATGGTTGTGAATATTTAGCTTTAGCATGAATGAGCCAACATAGCAAAAAAGTAATATATTTGCTCAATAAATTATATGGATAGTTTACATTAAAATGTGTTTATAAATGTTAATATTGTCCATGGTGGTTTAGTTTAAACTCAATTAGCTAAATTTTTATTGTTCCTTGAAGCTTTTGTAAAAGCATATTTCAAGGACGTGATTATTAGACCTATATTTTATTTAGTATGGAACTGGCATTTATACATATTGGATTGGCGCACTCATTATTTGCAGGATTAATCGTATTACTAAAACGGCCTTTGAGTATTTCAGATAAAATATTGAGCGCATGGTTGTTTGTAATGGCAAGTATGTTTGCACTTAATGTTTTTAAGCAGCATTATTCAATAGAAATTGATCTTTGGCCTGTTTCCATCATGATTTCCTTAACATGGCATCCATTGTTTTATCTATATTCGAAGTATGTTATAAAAGAATATGAGCGCTTCTCAAAATCAGATTTGTTTTTGTTTAGTCCAGCGGTTATCGTATTTTTTATTGTATTATTTCACTACTATAATAGTGAGTATAAAGACTTAGAATCATTGACAGATTATTTTTATTCACATCTACAATTGAGGAAGATTATAGGTTGGTCTTTTATTTTCAGTTTGTGGATATATGCTGTTTTATCGTTAAATATCATATTTAGATATCAAAAGCAGATTTCCAGTACCTACTCTTATGAATCAGATAAAATTAGCCTCACCTGGCTGTTAGCTGTGATTGTGATTACACTGGTTATATATAATTTTATAATATTAATTAGTGCATTTCATACATCTTCCTTTATTGCACATATAGAATTGTTTAGAAGCGGTGCTTTATTAACTTTAGTTTATGTTATCAGTATTTGGGGGTACAGGCAAAATCAATTGAATGTGGATATTGAACCTATCAGGTTAAATAAATCTGTGGGTACAAATGATGTTAATTCAGGAAAATACCAGACTTCATCCTTAAAGGAAGATCAGGCAAAAGAATATATGGATAAGTTAATTAATTTTATGAACCATTCGCAAATTTGGAAGGATAATGAGTTAACAGTATCTAAACTGTCTTTACAAACTGGGATACCTAAACATTATATTACCCAAGTACTTAACGAAAATATCCAAAAGAATTTTTACAACTTTATTAATGAGTACAGGGTTGAGTGTGCAAAGAATTTAATTAAGTCACCAGAACATCAAGCCTGGTCATTTGTGGCAATAGCCTACGAAAGTGGCTTTAACTCAAAGTCTGCATTTTATAATTTTTTTAAAAAGCATACTGGAATGACTCCTACAGAATATAAAAATGCCTGATTAGTAACTAAACAGGAATTTCATCATGTTTGGGGCTACAATACGCCCAGTTTTTAATTTGTAAGTAAGCTTTTAATGTCGCTTCTGCTTTACGCTTTCTCCAATTTTGTCTTTTCATGGTTTGCAACAAATAACTCCAGCTTTCCCTACTGAGGAAAGAGGATAAAACTGGAGTTTGTTTTTCTTGGTGGAGATTTAAAGGAAAGTGATATGTTTTTTGTTTTAAAGTGTTAATAATAGTAAAATGTACATATGGAGTTATTCTTGTAATTTGCATTTGTTATACATTTTTTTGCTTTGTTGATATTGGTATTGTATGTTTTTTGTTTTTTATGATATAGGTAATGTAGGTGTCTGTACTGTAGGCAAATAGAAAAGGTGGACGTTGTTTCGTATATTACCGGGAAGTCTATCTAATACATAATTAGCGAGCAGAAAGCTTTTTGAATTTGCCCAATGTAGTTTTGCTATAAGAATTTAAAAAGTGTGAAAAAAACTAAACAAAAAACGATTGTATTTGCCAAGTGGAAAATGCGATTAAAAAATGTAGTAAGTATGAAAAAAAATCTAATTATTGTATTGGGTATAGTGTTTGCGACACTAATATCAGCACCATCATTTGGGCAGGAGGAGAATGACAGCATTAAAGTGAAGAAGTTTTCTTCTAAAGAAGAAGGCAATAGAAATGTCATGTTGAATGCTGAAAGCAACACCGGTCCGAGGGAAGTCAATATCGGACTACCTTATAGAGGTGATATTGTTATTTTAGAAAATGATCTACCCGTAGTGGCTTACTTTTGGCCTACCATTCCCACCTATGCATGGCGTATGAGCAATAGTTTTGGAGCAATGGGCTTACTTTCCTTTTCAGAGGGGGCACTTACTTGGGGTAAGGTTGGTTTTGCAGTTAAGTCAGAAGATAGGGGCGCCTCCAGAAAGTTTCGCGGATATGCTTCTGTATTTACAGATAATTTTGGATCATCAAAATTTGATGTGACTTTAACAGGTCCACTTGGAAAAAAAGGCTGGGGTTATATGTTGAACGCATACCAGCATAACAACAAAAACAATGGAACTAATTACCAATTTACGTCATGGGGATCAAGAACTTCTCAGCTCAAAGGTTTGATAGAAAAGAAGTATGACAAAGGTTCGATTCGCTTAATGTATAAAATGGTAGATTCTAAAAGCGTTTTTAACAACAACGCTCCATTGATGTATTTAGGAGATGGTGAAACAGAAGCCCTTGATAATTTTGATCCGGGAACAGATTCGTATATCGTGGGCAGCGGGATTGTACCTTATACAGATCCTCGCACTGGTGAAGTCGGATATGCAGATTTAGGAAGTGATAAGTTCAGGCATTCAGAATCACACAATATATATTTGTCGGGGAAACATAAGTTCAAAAATGGAATGAAATTAGCCTATAGCACAATGTTTCAAAAAATGAATACCCCTATAGGTCTTACGTTTCCAATCAGTGCAAATATATATAATAAACAATCAATCTTAGGTCAAACTACCACTGCCTATTATTTAGGTTCAAACAGGGAGTATGAAGGAGAATATGCTCAGTTGGTTACGAATCAGCTTATTCCTCAAAGTGACATTACAACCTGGATGACCAGGGCAGAGTTAACAAAGAAAGCAAAAGGTCATGATTTGCGACTGGGGCTTACAAACCAATATAATAAAAGAGAATACGAATCATTAGGAGGACTTTATGTTATCTCTGTTGAACCGAACCCGAGTGTACTATATGTTCAGGGAAGTTATTATGGCTATCCTTTTGACCTTACCAGTTCAGAAAACGGCTTGCTTGCAGGTGCAGGAGGTTATGGCGGCATAACTGATGATTCATTCAATAAAACTGCTTTATATATTTCTGACGATTTTAGTCCTGCTAAATGGTTGGATTTAGGATTAGGGGGACGTATCGAAAGATTGAGTAAAAAGGACAGGCATTATACTGCAGTTTCAGGAAATGAAGTAGTTACTGCAGGTGGATATGTGGATGGTGAATTGAATGACTGGAATTATGTGGGTCTTGGAAATGCCGTGGTTAAATTGACAAAAAATTTCGGATTGTTAGGTAGCTTTACTTATAACTCATGGATGGACACTTACTGGGATTATGCATATAAAGACGAAAACAATGTACCTGTTGCAGCTCCTGGCGAACCTTATCCAAGAACAACAGAATCAAAGTCATACAGACAAGATGTTATTTACTATGATGGTGGTATTTTCCTGAATTTGGGTGAAAAGTTGAACATTGTTTCAAAGCTTACACATATCGAGAAAAACGGTATTTACGACTCAGGTTCGCTGATTACATACAAAAAAGATCCAACACAAAAACAGGATGTAGGACCTTTATTCTACGGTCTGTCAACAACCGGTTGGTCAACAGATATTGTTTCCACTCCGTTTAAAAATTTTAATTTGCATTTTCTCTTGACACTTCAAAGTCCGGAATATAAAGATTATGCATTTACAACACGTTTTACTGATCCAACCACAGGGGAAGAAGATGTGGAAAGCTACGATTACAACGGTAAGATTTATCCAGGATTATCTAAAGTGTTGATGGAAATTGATCCGAGCTATTCTTTTATGAAAAGAAAAATGAGAGCATGGTTTAGCTTACGTTACTTTGGTAAGCAGTATGGAAATCGTACCAACGCATTTGAATACAATGGTTGGTGGGAAAATTTCGGTGGATTGGATTATACAATGAGCCGCAATGTTGCAATTAAATTACAGGTTGTGAATTTCTTGAATCAAAGAGGGATAAAAGGAGAAGTTCAGGGGGCAGCACAAACTACCAAGGAAGAAGTTGCACAGAATTATGTTGGGCATCCGATTGTGGCAAGTGCTTTGCGTCCAAGAACGTTTGAGTTGACAGTTAATTTTAAATTTTAGAAATTAAACAATAGTACATCGATTAGTTTTATCTAACGATCTATTAAAAATAAGAATAACAAATTAAAAAATCAGGTTATGAAAAGAGTTAGCATTTTAGTTACAATTATTACCATGTTTGTGTTTGTACTTACAGCTCAGGCAGGCGAAAAGGAAGGTGATTATTTTGTTGGAAAATGGAAGTTGTTAGTGGAAGGTACTCCGAACGGAGATAGTGAAATGCTGGTAACTTTTGAGAGAAACGAAAAAGGCGAAATGATTGGAACTTCGGGCGATGCAGCGGGAGAAACTCCAGCAGTAAAATTTAACCGTGTTGAAGTTACAGATGATTCAGTAACTGCTTATTGGGTAGCTCAAGGTTATGATGTTTATATTTTCCTTGAAAAAATAGACGACAATAGCGTTGAGGGTTCTTTGATGGATATGTTCGATGCATCCGGATCAAGGGTTGTTGAAGAATAGTACTGTACTAAATTTGGTGTCTCAAAGATTATAATATTAATCTGACACCCTGCAAATTGTAGGGGTTTTGGGAATAACTCTTCCCCTTTTGCCTAAGCAAAAGGGGAAGTACCACACCTCCGGTGTAGGGATGGGGATCAATCCTCAGTTATAACCGATTTGTTAGTTGCTATATTCAGAAAAAATCTTTTGAGAACAACCTCTTTTACCTTCCTTAAAAATCTCTTTGTTATAATCTTGTTATCTTATGAAAGTATTTTTGCCCACAATAGTATTTGTTGTGCTGATTTTAAGCGCATGTAAGTCTACTTCCGTTAAAAAGGAAATTTTTTGTAATCCGGTTAATTTAAGCTATCGCTTTCAACTGGATGAACCCTCCAGGCGTGAAGCCGCCGATCCTTCTGTTGTTTGCTACAAAGGTGACTATTTTATGTTCTTATCCAAATCAGGAGGATATTATCATTCAAATAATATGATCGATTGGGAATTGATCGAAACAAAAGACCTCCCTGTTGAGGAATATGCCCCTACGGCTATCAATATAAACGACACTGTTTATTTTATGGCCTTAAATCAAAAGATATATCAAAGTTCTAATCCCATAAGTGGTAAATGGGATATTAAAAATGATTCAATATATGCCAGAACGTTTGATCCAACTATTTTCAGGGATGAAGATGGCCGAATGTACTTATATCATGGCTTGTCTGCGCGTACCCCAATTAAAGGAATTGAGTTGGATAGAGAATCGTTGCAGCCTATAGGAGAAGAGGCTGACCTTCTTGTATCGCACAAGGAGTATTATGGTTGGGAGCGCCGCGGGGATTATAATACTGATACAAAAAGAAGAGCCTGGGTAGAAGGAGCTTTTGTAACAAAGTATAACAAAAAATATTATTTACATTATTCAGTACCTGGAACCCAATTTAAAAGTTATGGAGACGGGATGTATGTGAGCGAAAATCCACTAGGACCATTTAACCTTGCCGAAATCAATCCATTTTCGTATAAACCGGAAGGTTTTATTGCCGGAGCCGGCCATGGTTCTGTATTTAACGATGAATTTGGTAATTACTGGTATGCAGGTACCATGACTGTTGCCGTAAGGCACCGTTTGGAACGAAGAGTTGGGATGTTTCCTGCCTTTTTTGATGAAGATGGATGTTTTTACGCCTATACTGGTTTTGGAGATTATCCGCATGCTAAACCTCAGGGTAAAATGAATAGCTATAAGGATTACCAGCCTCAATATATGTTGCTTTCCTATAATAAACCTGTTGAAGTTTCTTCATCATTTAACGACCATCAAAAAGAAAATTGTGTAGATGAAAATATAAAAACCTCATGGAGTGCATTATCAGATAGAAAAGGAGAGTGGCTGATGATAGATCTTGAGGAAGAGAAAGATGTTCATGCCTTGCAAATAAATTTTGCCGATGTTGATACAAAGATTTTTGGTCGGCCTCAAGATATTTATTATCAGTATTTAATTGAATACTCTAATGATAAAAAGAACTGGACTGTTCTAATTGATAAAACAAATAACATTCAAGATGCCCCACATGATTATATCGAACTGGATTCATCTGTAAAAGGAAGATATATACGAATTACTAATTATAAGGTTCCTGATGGAAAATTTGCGATTTCAGGATTCCGTGTATTTGGTTTTGGAAATGGAAAGAAACCGGGCATTGTGGATCAGTTAACCGTAAAAAGAAATCCGGATGACGGTTGTGTTGTGGATTTAAAATGGAATAAGAATCCAAAGGCCATAGGATACAATATTCGTTATGGAACTAATCCAGAGAAGCTGTATTTAAATTATCAGGTATATGATTGTGATTCCTTATCTATCAGAAGTTTAAATAGTAAGCAAGACTATTATTTTACAATTGATGCTTTCAACGAAAATGGGATAACAATGGGAGAGGATGTGCTTAAATCAGCAAAGAATATAGAATAAGCAGGAACAATTTAACAATGTATGGTAACAGTGAAAGTTGGTTTTATTTATGAAAAAGAAATATGCAATAATATATTTACTCTTAATAATTAGTTTGGGATTACATTCCCAAAAGTTTAAAGAGGCTATCCCAAAAGATATTGCTTTGGTGCCTATCCAAAACCAATTCAGGAATAGTATTGATCTTTCAGGAATATGGAAGTTTAAAGTAGACTCCTTAAATGAAGGGATTCAAAAAGAGTGGTATAACGGAGTGACTGAATGCCGGCAGATTGCTGTGCCGGGCAGCTGGAATGAGCAATATACAGATCTAAGAGACTATCTGAATTGGTGTTGGTATGAAAAAGATTTTTATATTCCTGCCTCGTGGCAAGGTGATGATATCTATATCAGGATAAATGATGCTACTTATTTTGCTAAAGTATGGGTAAACGGTAAAGCCGTAGGGCAACATGAAGGTTGTCATGTGCCATTTGCATTTAAACTGAATGAGTATTTACAATGGGGAAAAGAAAACAAAATTTCTATTCAGGTTGAAAATATTCAGTCTCCATCCAGGGTTCCAACAGGAGCAGTGGAGGGAAGTTCGTTTGGAAATTACCCCAATGCTAACTACGATTTTTTCCCTTATTCGGGTTTAAACAGGAATGTGGTATTATATAGTCTGCCGGCAAAAGGGCATATTAAAGATATTACGGTTCGACCCGATATTAATAATACTACCGGAATATTAAATGTTGAGGTAGAAAACAACGGAAGTATTCAGTCCGGAAAAGTAATTGTTAAAGGGTACGGACAACAGATAGCCAAAGCCATAAGGTTTAGTAACCATTATGCAACAACAAGCATTCAAATCCCTGAAGCAAAATTATGGAGACCTGATTCTCCAAATTTATATGAGGTTGAAGTGGTGTTGGAAGAAAAGGGAGCCAATGTGGATAAATATTCCCTTAAAACAGGAGTCAGGACAGTTTCTGTGGACGAAAAACATATATACCTCAATGGTGAGGAAATATTTTTAAATGGTTTCGGAAAACACATCGACTTTCCGGTAATAGGAAGGGGAACTGCAGATCCGGTGATGGTGAAGGATTTTGAATTGATGAAATGGACAGGTGCCAATTCATTCCGTACTACCCATTATCCTTATGATGAAGGTTTTTATGATATGGCAGATCAGCATGGTTTTATGGTTATTGCCGAAACACCAAGTGTAGGGTTAATCATGGGAGGTGATTCATTGCAACTAGCCGAAAGGCAAAGGGTATGTAAACAATACTTACACGAGGTTATCTACAGGGACAAGAACCATCCTTCTGTAATTATGTGGTGTGTGGCTAATGAACCCAACGACAAAGCTCAATTGGGCATGGTAGGTCCTACCTCAAAAGCTACAAAAGAAAGAGCATATTCTTTATTTAAAGAGCATTTTGACCTGACTAAGGAACTAGACCCTACGCGATTGGTAATTTATGTTGGCCCCATGATGGGACCCAGGTATTGGTTTGAATTAACCGATGTTATTGCAATTAACAGGTATTGGGGATGGTACACATCGCCGGGGAGTATCGAAAATGGATCTTCAGTATTGAGCAGTGAGCTCGACCGTTTGCATCGAAAGTATAAAAAACCATGTATGGTTACAGAGTTTGGGTGCGATACTTACGCCGGTATGCATGCCGAGGAGCCTGAAATGTTTACTGAAGAGTATCAGGTAGATTTTATTAAAGCCTATTTGGATGTAGCAGAATCAAAGGATTATGTAGTAGGAATGCACATTTGGAATTTTGCTGATTTTAAAACAAGCCAATCGATTATACGCCTTGGGGGTTATAATTTAAAGGGGGTTTTTACACGCGAAAGAAAGCCTAAAATGGCAGCCCATTACCTAAGGGAGAGATGGTTTAATAATAAAGGAAACGAAAAACAGACTACCAATGAAAACTAAATATATAATCTTTCTGCTACTCATTTGCTTTGTTATAAATGCACAGGCACAGGAGTTTAAATATGCAAACCCAAAGGATATGGCTTTGTTTCCGCAAAGGAATGAAACCAGAGATATGAGAAAATTATCAGGTATATGGAAGTTTAAAAAAGACGAAAACAATACAGGAATCTCAGAGAAATGGTATAACGGATTAACCGGATTTAAAAGCATTGCCGTACCTGGAAGTTGGAATGATCAATTTACAGATATGCGCGATTACAGGGATTGGGTATGGTACGAAACTGAATACAGTGTTCCCGGATCATGGAAAGGGGAACAGGTTTATTTACGAATTGGAGAGGCTTCTTATGCTGCAAAAGTTTGGGTAAACGGACATCCGGTTGGTATGCACGAAGGTGGCTTTGTGCCTTTTGCTTTCGATGTTACTCCTTTTGTCAATTGGGATGGTAGTAACCGGATATCTATTCAGGTTGAAAACTCAATTAAACCCAATCGCTTGCCTGGTGATGGGGTCAATAATATTGCGGTTAGCGAATATGATATTTTCCCTTATGCAGGTTTAAACAGGGATGTGTGGTTGTATTCAGTCCCTTCCGAAGTCTCAATTAAAGATATTACCATAAGACCTGATATTAAAGAAACGGACGGTATATTAAATATTATGGTTGAGTTGAGCCGGAATAATAATATAGGTGGTCAACTAGTTATTTCAGGCGATGGCAAACAGTTTGAAAAAAACATAAAATTTGAAGATGGTCATGCCCAAGTTTCCATTAAAATTCCGAATGCAAAATTGTGGTCACCGGATAACCCATTTTTATATACTGTAGCAGTTCGTATTGGTGGAAAGAAGAAAACTATAGATGCTTATTCTTTAGAAACCGGTATTCGCACTATTACAACGGATAATAAAAACATCCTTTTAAACGGCAAGCCGATTAAATTGAGAGGGTTTGGCAAGCAGCAGGATTTTCCGATATATGGCAGGGGCAGCACTTTGCCTGCAATGGTAAAGGATATTGAATTATTAAAATGGATGGGAGCTAATACATTCAGGACATCAGACTACCCTCATGACGAGATGAACTATCATATTGCCGACAAAGAAGGAATTTTAATTATTGATGAAACGCCTGCTATAGGGTTGTTTAGTACGATTGATACTACAGCGCTAAAGAAAATTGAGAATATATCTTATCAATATCTTACTGAAATGATATTGAGAGATAAAAACCATCCTTCAGTTATTATGTGGAGTTTGGCCAATGGACCAAAAAACACGATATTAAATAATGCGGAAGGTCAGGGACAAGAAATTGCTTATGACTTGTTTGCAAAATATATCAATAAAGCAAAAGAAATAGATCCTACCCGTTTAGTAATGTTTATGGGCGATGAAGATGGTTTTACAGATTGGTTTGGTTTATCAGATGTTATCTGTATCAATAGGTTTGAGGGATGGAGCAAAAGCAATGGACAGATTGCAGAAGGAGTTAAAAATGTTTGCAAAGAACTGGATAACTTGCATAAAACATTTAATAAACCATGTTTGCTAACCCAATTTGGGGCGAGCTCTATAGCAGGCGAACATGCTCTCCAACCAGAGATGTATTCAGAGGAGTATCAAAAGAATCTGATCAAGGCATATTTGGATATGGCCAATACCAAAGATTTTATTTCAGGTATGATCATTTCAAATTTTGCCGATTATAAAACACCCCAAAGCATTATCAGGTTAAGAGGATACAATACAAAAGGTGTTTTTACCAGGGACCGGAGACCTAAAGCTGCAGCCCAGATTATTCGTGAAAGATGGAACCTTGATAAAATAAAGTATTAGTAATAATTAGATCATGAAAATAAAAGACGGAATAATGAAGATATTTTATGTGTTTGTAATAACTTGTTTAATGGCAAGTTGTATTCAAAGAGATAAAAAAGATATCAAGAAGGATCAGTTTATTTCTGATTTGATGCAAAAAATGACCCTGGAGGAGAAAATTGCCCAATTGAACTTGCTTTCTCCATCTGCAGGAACAGGCCCATTTAAAACAAAGAATGCCATTGAAAAACTTCAGGATGGTGATGCCGGAAATATTCTGTCTTTAAGGGGAACTCCAAACGAGATTCATCAAAAATTGTCATTAACAGATAGTACCAGGTTAAGAATTCCAGTATTAAGTGCCTTAGATATTATACATGGATATAAAACAATCTTTCCAATTCCTTTGGGATTATCATGTTCGTGGGATACTACACTAATTGAAAAAACTGCAAGGATTGCTGCAGTAGAAGCTACATCTAAGGGATATCATCAAACTTATTCGCCAATGGTTGATATCACTCGCGATCCAAGATGGGGAAGGGTTATGGAAGGATCTGGTGAAGATGCGTATTTGGGTAGTTTGATTGCCAGAGCTATGGTAAAAGGGTATCAGGGTGATGATTTGAGTGACCCGACCTCTTTGATGGCCTGTATTAAACACTTTGCGGCGTATGGTGCTCCTGAGGCTGGTCGGGAATATAATACTACTGATATGAGTAGGATTACTTTATATCAAAACTATTTACCACCATATAAAGCAGCAATAGATGCTGGTGCAGGAAGTATTATGTCGGCTTTTAATGATATTGAAGGTATCCCAGCTACTGCAAATAAATGGTTGTTAACTGATGTGTTAAGGAATGACTGGGGATTTAAAGGCTTTGTAGTAACGGATTATAGTTGTGTGTCGGAATTGATACCTCATGGTGTGGCTGCAGATTATAAAGAGGCTGTGCAAAAATCTATTGATGCAGGTATAGATATGGACATGGCCAGTGAAGGATACGTGACTTACCTAAAAGAATTGGTCAATGAGGGTAAGGTAAGCATGCAACAGGTTGATAAAGCTTGTCGCAGGGTTTTAGAAGGAAAATATGACCTGGGGCTTTTTGTTGATCCCTACAGGAATTATGATCCTGAAAGATTTAAAAAGGTAATTTTGACAGAAGAGAATAAAGAGGTTGCTAAACTGGCTGTGAGTAAATCAATTGTTCTGTTAAAGAATGAAAATCAGGTGTTGCCCTTAAAAAAAGATTGTAAGATTGCCCTGATTGGACCCTTCCTTCAGGATCAACGAGAAATGATGAGTAAGTGGGCGCCAGATGGAGAAGAAGATAGTGTGGTATGTATTCTAGAAGGAATAAAAAAAATTAATCCTAATGTTGTTTGTGCTGAGGGAACACATATTACTGACAATCCAGGTTATTTGAAAAATTTCAGGAGATTTAGGTTTAAGGAGAAAAAACAAGAACAGTTGGTAGATAAAGCAATAGGAATAGCCAATAATGCTGATGTAATTGTTGCAGTATTGGGTGAATCCTGGAATTTTTCTGGAGAAGCAAAATCAATGACAAACATTTCACTTCCAAATTGTCAAATTGATTTATTAAAGAAACTTAAGGCAACAGGCAAACCTGTTGTGTTGGTATTGCTAAATGGGCGTCCGCTTACTTTAGAAGATAACCTGGATTATACAGATGCTGCATTGGTAGCTTGGCGTCCGGGAACAATGGCTGGAGCAGGTATTGCTGATGTCTTGTTCGGAAACTATAATCCTTCAGGAAAGCTGACAATGACTTTCCCAAGATCTTTAGGTCAGGTGCCTATTTATTATAACTATAAAAATACCGGACGACCATTTAAAGATGGAGAGCGTGGAGCTTTTAAATCACGTTATCTGGATGAAACCAATGCGCCACTTTTTCCATTTGGATATGGCTTAAGTTATACCACATTTAAATATGGAGATGTTGAATTAAGTGACACTTTGTTAATGGGAGCAGATAAAAGATTAAATGTTAGTATCAACATAACCAATTCAGGATCTTATGCCGGGGAGGAAACAGTTCAGTTATATTTAAATGACCCGGTAGCTTCAATCGCTCGTCCGGTTAAAGAATTGAAGAAATTTAAAAAAGTATTCTTACAGCCAGGGGAATCTCAAAAAGTAACATTTTCATTATCTCACGATGACTTGAAATTCTATAATAATGATCTTCAGTGGGATTGGGAATCGGGAAAGTTTAATGTGTATGTTGGAACAAATTCGGCAGATGTAAAAGGAGCTGATTTTGTTTGGAAAAAATAAAAGATGTTTGGTTTGGGAAAGAGTTAGGATTAAAATCAGAACTATTTGTAAAATATAAATGAAAGAAAAATGAAGAAGGAAATATCTAATGTATTAATTCTTTTTGTGTTTTCTATATTGTTAGGGAGTTGTGTCAAATCTGATAAAAATGAAATTGAGAAAGAGCGATTCATTTCAGAATTAATGCAACAAATGACACTGGAGGAGAAAATTGCCCAATTGAATTTGATTACTCCCACAGCAGGAACCGGACCTTTTAAAACCAAAAGAGCTATTGTAAAGCTGCAGGAAGGGGATGCCGGTAATGTATTGTCGTTAAGGGGAACGCCCAAGAGAATTCATGATAAGTTAGCTTTTGCGGATAGTACCCGATTACGCATTCCCATATTAAATGCTTTAGATATTATACATGGGTATCGTACTATTTTCCCTATTCCTTTGGGTTTATCATGTACCTGGGATACCGTTCTTATTGAAAAAACAGCTCGTATTGCAGCTGTTGAGGCTACTTCAATGGGATATCATCAAACCTACTCACCAATGGTTGATATTACTCGTGATCCCAGATGGGGAAGAGTTATGGAAGGATCTGGCGAAGATGCGTATTTGGGCAGTTTGATCGCCAGAGCCATGGTAAAAGGGTATCAGGGTGATGATTTGAGTGACCCAACCTCATTAATGGCCTGTATTAAACACTTTGCGGCATATGGAGCTGCTGAGGCCGGTAGGGATTATAATACTACAGATATGAGCAGGATTACTTTATATCAAAATTATCTGCCTCCATATAAAGCCGCGGTAGATGCCGGGGCTGGAAGTATCATGACATCCTTTAACGATATTGAAGGTATACCGGCTACGGCAAATAAATGGTTGTTAACTGAATTACTGAGAGATGACTGGGGATTTAATGGTATTGTGGTTAGTGATTACAGTTGTGTATCGGAATTGATACCTCATGGTGTGGCTGAAGATTATAAAGAAGCTGTGCAAAAATCCATTGATGCCGGATTGGATATGGACATGGCCAGTGAAGGATATGCTACTTACCTAAAAGAATTGGTGGATGAGGGTAAAGTAAGTATGCAACAGGTTGACAAAGCTTGTCGCAGGGTTTTGGAAGGAAAATATGACCTGGGACTTTTTGCTGATCCCTATAGAAACTACGATCCGGATAGGTATAAAAAGGTAATTCTGACTCAGGAGAATAAAGAGGTTGCCAAGCTGGCTGTGAGTAAGTCAATTGTTCTTTTAAAGAATGACAATCAGGTGTTGCCCTTAAAAAAAGATAGCAAAATTGCTTTAGTTGGCCCTTTGGTAGAAGATCAATATGAAATGATGAGTATGTGGTCGCCGGATGGTCAAAAAGATAGTGTGGTTAGTATTTTAGAGGGTATAAAAAACATCAATCCCAATGTGGAGTTTACTGAAGGAACGCAGGTAACCGATAACCCGGGTTATTTGAAGAACTTTGGAAAGTTTGATGAGGAAAAACAAGCGCAGTTAGTGGATAAAGCACTAAAGATTTCTAAAAATTCAGATGTAATTGTAGCAGTTTTAGGAGAATCGCGGAATATATCCGGAGAGGCTAAGTCGATGAGTGATATTACATTGCCGAATTGTCAGCTACAGTTATTAAAGAAACTAAAGGCAATAGGAAAACCTGTTGTGTTAGTATTGCTAAATGGGCGTCCGCTTACTTTAGAAGACAACCTGGATTATACAGATGCTGCATTGGTAGCCTGGCGTCCGGGAACAATGGCTGGAGCAGGTATTGCTGATGTATTGTTCGGAAACTATAATCCTTCAGGAAAGCTGACAATGACTTTCCCAAGATCTTTAGGTCAGGTGCCTATTTATTATAACTATAAAAATACCGGACGACCATTTAAAGATGGAGAGCGTGGAGCTTTTAAATCACGTTATCTGGATGAAACCAATGCGCCACTTTTCCCATTTGGATATGGCTTAAGTTATACCACATTTAAATATGGAGATGTTGAATTAAGTGACACTTTATTAATGGGAGCAGATAAAAGATTAACTGTAAGTATCAACATAACCAATTCAGGATCTTACGCCGGGGAGGAAACAGTTCAGTTATATTTAAATGATCCGGTAGCTTCAATCGCTCGCCCTGTTAAAGAATTGAAGAAATTTAAAAAAGTATTCTTACAGCCAGGGGAATCTCAAAAAGTAACATTTTCATTATCTCACGAAGACTTGAAATTCTATAATAATGACCTTCAGTGGGATTGGGAATCGGGAAAGTTTACTGTGTATGTTGGAACAAATTCGGCAGATGTAAAAGGAGCTGATTTTGTTTGGAAAAAATAAATAGTTGAGGCTGTTCAAAAACAGAAGATATCCTTTAAAAATTAGATGTTAATTTTTGGACAGCCTCAGTTATCAGAATATCAAAATACAAAGCCATGATGATTAGAAAAAGTAACATTAGATTATGTGTGTTTGTTTTGTTTGTTTTAGGCCATGTATTTGCCTATGCAAATGAAATTAAAAATAAGCCGGTTGGGTTAAAGTGTGAATACAGGGTTAACCCAATAAGTGTGGGTTCAATGCAACCTCAGTTGTCATGGCAAATACACACAGAACAAAACAACTGGTTGCAGTCTGCCTATCAGATTGTGGTTGCCTCAACTCCCGAATTGCTGACAGAAAGTGAATGTGATATCTGGAATAGTAAAAAGATTGAAAGTGGAGAGTCAGTTAGTGTACTTTATAAAGGTCCTGCATTGGAAAGTAGAAAACGTTACTACTGGAAAGTTAGAGTTTGGGGTAATGGTGGGCAAGTTTCTGGATGGTCGGATGTAGCATACTGGGAAACAGCCATCCTTAATAAAAATGAGTGGACTGCAAAATGGATTTTACCAGCTCACTCCAATCAGGAAGATTTGGATAACATAAAATGGATTTGGTTGCCAAATCAGGATGCCAAAAAAGTCCCAAGAAATACGGTGGCTTCTTTCAAACTAAAATTCAAAGTTAAAGATCTTCCCAAAGTGGCTTCTATGCAAACCGTAGCTCGTGGTGATTATGATTTATATGTGAATGGTAAGTTTGTTGACAGAAAAGAAAAAGAGTGGCAGTGTTTTGAACGTCAGGATATCATTGGTTATTTGGTGCCGGGAGAAAATGAAGTAGAGGTGGTTGTGGCTGTTCAAAGGACTGCTTCTTTTAAACAAAGTGACGGTCGTGCCCTGTCCGGAAGGTATGGCACTTTTGCAGGTTTGTTAACCATAGAAGGACAGGAGGGTATAATTCAGAAGTTTCCAACTTCTTGTGGTGAATGGATGGCCAAATCTCAAAATGAGAATGAATGGAACACGGCTAAAGTGGTTGGAGAATTAAATGAACCTGCTTTTGGTTTAGATCCAGGGCCATTATCAGAGCCTGTTTCTTTGTTGCGTAACCAGTTTAAATTAAGAAAAGACGTTAAATCTGCCCGTTTATATGTTACTGCTTTAGGTAGCTACAGGTTGTTTTTTAATGCTAGCAGAGTAGGGAAGGATATCTTAACTCCCGAGTTTACCAATTATAATAAAAGAATTACTTATCAAACCTATGATGTTACCTCTCTGCTTAAAAAAGGTAAAAATGTGGTAGGTGCTATGTTGGCAGATGGATGGCATGGAAGTCCCCTGGGCTGGAATGGCGAACACGATGTATATGGAAATGCGCCTAATCAATTGTTAGCAGAAGTATGCGTTGAGTATAAAGATGGCTCTGTTGAAAAAATTGTCACTAATGAAAATTGGAAATCAACCCGCTCACAAATTCTAAAATCAGAAATTTACTCTGGTGAGTTTTATGATGCGCGGTTAGAACAAGAAGGCTGGAATACAGTAAAATTTGATGATGCCAATTGGGAAAGTGTTAAACTTACCCGGACAGGATATGGTCGCTTATTTCCGCAGGTAACAGAAGCTGTTAAAATAACCCAACGTGTTAAGCCCATAGAAATACGAAAAATAGGGGAGCAAAAATGGCTCTTAGACATGGGGCAGAATCTTGTAGGATGGTTGAAAGTTAAGGTAAGCGGAAATGTCGGACAGGTTGTTAAAATGCGTTATGCAGAGATTCTAAAATCAAAGGATAGTATTTATGTTGAAAACTTAAGGGGTGCTACGGCAACTAATAGCTATGTATTAAAGGGTAACGGACAAGAAGAGTATGCTCCTTATTTTACTTTCCATGGCTTCCGTTATGTTGAGATATCTGGTTATCCTGGCGAACTAACTCAGGATGATGTGGTTGCAGAGGTGATTAGTTCTGTTGAAACGCCTACAGGAGTAATTGAAACATCAAGTGATTTAGTGAATAAAATGTACTCGTTGGGCATTTGGGGGCAAAGAAGTAATTTTATTAGTGTGCCAACTGATTGTCCGCAAAGGGATGAACGCCTAGGTTATACAGGAGACGGTCAGGTTTTTTGGCGAACAGGAACCTATAACTTCGATATTGCTGCTTTTACACATAAATGGTTATACGATATTGTTGACGAACAAACAGAAGAAGGTGGTTTTACCAATACTGCTCCTGCGGTACCTAAAAGTAACCGTAAAAGTGGGGCTCCCGGATGGGAAGATGCTGGTGTAATTGTTCCATGGTCATCATGGAAACAATATGGTGATAAAGGGATAATCCTCGAAAACTGGCAGGCTATGGTTCGGTATATGAAATATGTGGAGAATAATAGTCAGAACTATATTCGACCGGGAGGATTCTTAGGCGATTGGTTGGCGCCGGACACTTCAACTCCTAACAATTTAATCAGTACATGTTATTTTGCAATGACTGCTCAAATGATGGCAGAAATGGCAGAAGCTATTGACAAACATGAAGAAGCTGAAAAATACGTCCAGCTACAAAAGAAAATTAAAGCTGCCTTTCAAGAAAAATTTATTAGCCCTGAAGGCGTTGTTGGTTCTGGAAGCCAGACTTCATATGTAATGGCTTTAAAAGCTCAAATGATTCCTGAGTCATTAAAAGATATGGTAGTAAACAATCTGGTAAATGCCATTAAAGAAAGGGATTGGCACGTGTCAACCGGATTTTTAGGTACGCCATATTTGCTTTTTGCATTGTCTGACAATGGCAGGTCTGATGTGGCCTATCGACTGTTACTAAATGAAACATTCCCTTCATGGGGATATATGATTAAAAATGGTGCGACAACCTGGTGGGAACATTGGGATAGCAATAAAGGTGATGCTAAAATGAATTCTTTTAACCACTATGCATTTGGTTCTGTGGTAGAGTGGGTTTACCGTGCAATGTTAGGAATTAATGTGGATACTAATTCATCAGGATTTAAGAAGATCGTTATTTCACCGGAATTTGATCTGTCAGGAAAAATATCCCATGCCAAAGGAAGTTATGCTTCTGTATATGGAGACATAGTTTCAGAATGGCAAATGAATGCAGATAATACAGTGACATTAAAAGTAATTATCCCTGCTAATACAACAGTAACAATAATAAAGCCTCAGATGGCTAAAAACTTTGTAAAGGATAATAAGGTGGTAGATGCTGAGAAAATTGAAGTGGGTTCGGGTATGCATGAATTTGTTATAAGTCTTTAATATTTATATGATGATAAATAAAATAACCAATAATTTCATCAACATATTTTTTGTCTTTATACACTTTACATTTTTATGTCAGGTAGCTTATGGAGAATCAAATGATAAACACAGTGGTTCAGATGCAGATATTCCTGCTGCCAGGCATGGGGAGCGAACAGTTATTTCCATAAATAATGGATGGGAATTTAAACTTGATAAAGAGAAATCATTTGCAAAAGTCAACCTGCCTCATACCTGGAATGCAGAGGATGCTGTTGATGATAAAAAAAATATATACAGAGGGGAAGGGACATATAAAAATAATCTGAAATTAAACTTAACCCAAGGGCAGAAGGCATTTTTGTATTTCGAAGGTGCCAACCAGGTTGCCCGTTTATCGGTTAATGGCCAATTTATAGGCGAACATAAAGGAGGCTACTCCTCTTTTGTCTTTGATATAAGTAACGCTGTTGGTGCAGGAGATAATCAGATTGAAATAGCAGTCTCCAATCAATACGATGTAAACATCCCTCCGTTGTCCATGGATTATATTTTTTATGGGGGTATTTATCGCGATGTATATTTAGTGGTAACCAATCCTGTTCATTTCGATTTGATGAACTTTGGTTCAGAAGGAATATTGATATCAACTCCTAAAGTATCAAAGAAAGTGGGAGAAGTTGTTGTTCAAGCCCGTCTGAAAAATGAAATGAACAAAGAGCAAAAAGTCAAGCTAATCCATCGTTTGATTGCTCCCAATGGAAAGGAAATTAAACGTTTGGAGAAAGAAGTGGCACTATCGGCTAATGCTGGCAATTCTCAAGTTGATATGGCAGCGAAAATTGCTTCTCCTGAACTGTGGTCGCCGGATTCACCCTCACTTTATACTGTTGTTTCAGAATTGATAAATCTAGGAACAGGTGAAGTTATTGATCAGGTTGTGAATCCTCTTGGGTTTCGATGGTTTAGTATGGATCCAAAGAAAGGCTTCTTTTTAAATGGAGAGCATCTTAAGCTTACAGGCGTTTGCAAGCACCAGGATTTTGAAGGTATTGGCAGTGCAGTAAGTAATGATTTGTTTATTCGCGATTTGGAGATGATAAAGGAGATGGGAGCTAACTGCTACCGAAGTTCTCATTATCCACAAGATCCAAGTGTTTTTGATGCATGTGACCGTTTAGGACTATTGGTTATTGATGAGATACCTTTGGTAAATTCAATTACAGAAAGTAGTGATTTCGCCCATAATAGTAATCAAATGATGACGGAAATGATTATGCGAGACTATAATCACCCATCCATATTTTCATGGGGTTTGAGCAATGAAATAGGAATGACAGGAGGAGGCCCTATTGGTTCTGAAAGCGGGAAAGCCTACGATAAGTTCTTAAATCAGATTATTACATCATTGGATAGTACGGCAAAAGTATTGGATCCTAACCGCTTAACAATGCAGTCAGTGCACTATAAAACGGCACGCTATGAATCGTCTGATGTAATAAAAATCGGAGATTTTATTGGTTCTAATTTATATATGGGTTGGTATGTAGGTGAGCCAGATTCATTGGTTGAAGTAGCAAAAGGTATTCAAAGCCTTTCTGGTGATAAGCCTATCGTAATTTCAGAATATGGAGCAGGAGCGGATCCTCGTTTAAGAAGCGACAATCCTCGTAGATATGATTTTACCGTCGATTATCAAACCCTGGTTCATAAAAAGTGGTTGAATAGCTTTTTGAACAATGATTTTGTGTCTGCGTCATTTGTGTGGAATTTTGCGGACTTTTGTTCTCCATTTCGTGGAGATGCAATGCCTTTTTATAATAGTAAAGGGCTTGTTGCTGCCGACAGGACGCCTAAAGATGTGTTTTATTTTTATAAAGCAGCCTTGGCTAATAAGCCAACCATAAATATTGGCATGAAAAGTTGGAAATATCACAGTGGTGTTGAAACTGCACCTGGATTATGCTCTAAAAGAATTGAAGTTTTTGCTAATACTCAAGATGCAGAATTATATATAAATGGAAAGTCATTAGGAAAAAAAGCAGTTAACAATTTTAGTGCTGAATGGGAAGTGCCCTTTATAAATGGGCAAAATTTAATCGAAGTTGTAGGCATAGGTGAAAGCGGATCCACAGTAAAGGATTATCACTCCTTAGAGTTTAATTTGATACCATCAAACCTAAAGGAAATGAAGCCTGGTGATGCAATCAGGGTAAATGCCGGTAGTTCTGCTTATTTTCTGGATGAAGATGAAAAGTCGGTATGGATACCGGATACAGAATACTCCAAGGGAGGTTTTGGCTTTGTTGGAGGTATGTTTTTAGTTACAAATAATAACCGGGTTGACTATAGGGAAGGGGTAGATCAGAATATCAATAAATCAGTTAAGGATCCTCTGTTTCAAACGCAGCGAATAGCAACAAGCCATTTTAAAGCCGATGTTCCTGAAGGGCAGTACGAAGTAACTTTTTGTTTGGCTGATTTAGCCGTAAGAGCCGGTAGGTTGGTTTATGAATTAGGTAGTGAAAATGATATTACCAAATCCAATATCTCAGGAAAGTATGAATTTGATATTATAATTAATGGACAGAAAGTGGCTGAAAAATTAAATCCGAGGAAACTGGCAGGTAAACTTACTGCTTATGAGTTTTCAGCCATAGTATATTCTAAAGGTGGATTGGATATTGTGTTTAAATCAAATGAAGAAACTACTTGTGTTAATGCAATAAAATTGAGGAAACTTAAATAAAGTTGATAAAATGAAAATTTGTTTACAAAAGATCCCTGGAATACAATTGTTTGTTGGATTAATTATTTGTGTCGTATTGATAAGTTGTAACGAATCATCGACAAAATATGGGATCCAATTAGAAAAAGATTTTATGACTCCACCAGATAATGCTAAGCCAAGAGTATGGTGGCATTGGATGAATGGAAATATTTCAAAAGATGGAATCAAAGCGGATCTGGAATGGATGCACAGAATAGGTATTGGTGGTGTTCAAACTTTTGATGCAAACATGAATACTCCGCAAGTGGTAAGCGCCAGGTTAACTTATATGACTCCTAAATGGAAAGATGCCTTTCAATATGCAACTCGCTTAGCAGATTCTTTAGACCTTGAAATGGCAATTGCCGGCTCTCCTGGTTGGAGTGAAAGTGGTGGGCCATGGGTAGAAGCACAAGATGGAATGAAAAAAATTGTATGGACAGAAATAAGAGTAAAGGAAGGGACAACAAATATAAATTTACCTACTCCATCCAATGTTACTGGACCATTTCAGAATTTACCTAAGAAAACAGAGTCTTTTTTTTCAGCAGATACTCATGGCGTGCCCGAATTTTATGAAGATGTTGCCGTAGTAGCTTTTAAATTACCAGAAACAGATCGCTCTTTAGAGGATTTAAACGCTGTTGTGACCTCAAGTGGGGGCAATTTTACTTTAGCCCAATTAACAGATGGTGATTTGGCATCCACGGTTCTTTTACCTCGCGATGATAAAAATGGTTATACGTGGATACAGTTCTCTTTTCCCCAACAGCAAACAATAAAAGCAATTAAAATTGTTGGTGGAGGTGAACCAGGTATGTTTGGTTGGGGATCAGTCGCTCCCGATTCACGTATGTTGGAAGTAAGTAACGATGGTGAAAACTTTAGCTTTGTATGTAATATTCCACCAGGAGCCATATTGCAGCAAACCATTTCTGTACCTGAAACAACTGCAAAATATTTTCGTGTGAAGGTGAAAAATCCACCTCCAAAGTTAGATCCATTAGCCGCAATGACAGGAAAGGCTTCAAAACCAATACCTGTGGCAGGGACAGAAATTGCCGAAATTTGCTTGTACACAGCAGATGTAATTAATTGTTTCGAAGAAAAAGTTGCCTTTGCACCTGTTAGTGACATCAACTCCAAATTGACCCGAGAAACTAACGATGTTGTTTCTTTGAATGATGTTGTTAACCTTACCGATAAAATGAATAAGGACGGTTCTTTGAACTGGATTGTTCCTGAAGGTGAATGGAAAATTATACGGTATGGTTATTCATTGCTGGGTATAATAAATCACCCTGCATCTCCTGAAGCAACAGGTTTAGAGGTGGATAAACTTGATCCTGTTGCAATAAAGAAATACTTCACTAATTATCTGAATCAATATAAAGATGCAACAGGTGGCTTAATGGGTGAAAAAGGTGGCTTGCAATACATGATTACCGACAGTTGGGAAGCAGGTGCTCAAAATTGGACGGCAAGGTTGCCTGAAGAGTTTCGTAAGCGACGCGGTTACGATATTATTCCCTGGATGCCTGTTTTAACAGGACAAATTATAAAAAGTGCAAAGGCAAGTGAACAGTTTCTTTTTGATTTCAGAAAAACTTTGAGTGAAATGGTTGTTGAATACCACTACGATGGTTTGACCGAAATTTTGAAGGAGTATGGTATGAAAAGATATTCAGAGTCTCATGAGAATGGTAGAGCCTTGATTGCAGATGGAATGGATGTTAAACGAACTGCTCATATTCCGATGTCGGCTTGTTGGACAGAGCCTATAATGGGTAAGGACATGACTGTGTATGAAGCAGATTTAAGAGAGTCCGCATCGGTGGCACACATATACGGGCAAAATATAGTGGCTGCAGAATCATTCACTTCATTGGGTTTGTTTAATAGGGCATACTCTTATTGTCCTGAAAAATTGAAGCCGACAGCAGATTTGGAATTGGCAAATGGACTGAATCGCTTTGTAATTCATACCTCAGTACATCAACCTTCTGACGATAAGTTCCCCGGAGTTAGCCTGGATCCTTTTGGCCAGTGGTTTACAAGACATGAGACATGGGCAGAACAAGCCAAACCATGGATTGACTATTTGGCAAGAAGTTCCTATATGCTTCAACAAGGAAAATTTGTTGCAGATATTGCTTATTATTATGGAGAAGACAATAATATAACATCTCTGTTCGGCAAAAAGTTACCATCTATTCCTGAGGGATATAATTATGACTTTATCAATACGGATGCACTGGTTAATTTATTAAGTGTAAAAGACGAAAAACTCGTTACTCCTAGTGGGATGAGTTATCAGTTGCTTGTACTGGATAGTAGTGCGGTAAATATGACATTGCCAGTATTGCGTAAAATTGAAAAACTTGTAAAAGGCGGTGCTGTAATTTGTGGAATAAAACCATTAAAAACACCAAGTCTTGCCGATGACCAGGAAGAGTTTGATAGAGTTGTAAACCAAATTTGGAATTCAGGAAATTCTAAAGTTTTTACAGGTAAAACCATTAAAGAAGTACTGTCTCACATGGGAGTAGCTCCTGATTTTACTTATAAAAAAACTGGTTCAAATACTGAACTATTGTGTGTTCATAGAGAATCATCGGATCTGGATATTTATTGGATTAATAGCCGTTCGAATAAATCACAAAATTCAGAAGTGAGTTTTCGGATAGAAGGCAAAGTGCCTGAAATCTGGCATCCGGAGACAGGAAAAATTGAAGATGCTTCTTATTTAATAGAAGATCATCGAACCAACGTTTCTTTAAATTTAAAACCTAACGATGCTCTTTTTATTGTTTTTCGAAAAAAGACAAAGGCTACAAATAATAAGTTACCCAATAAAAATGAAAGGTTGTTAACTGAATTAGAAGGTGCTTGGGGTGTTACGTTTCAGCCCCAACGAGGTGCTCCGGTTCAGAAGACTTTTGAATTTTTGCAATCATGGACTAATTGTTCCGAAAAAGGAATCAAATATTTTTCGGGAACAGCAACCTATAAAAAAAAGATTTTTATAGAAAAAGATAGTCTGAATAATGGGTCACAAGCAATTCTTGATTTGGGAAAAGTGGAGAATCTGGCAGAGGTTGTTATTAATGGAAAATCACTAGGTGTTTTATGGAAGAAACCTTTCCAAATCGATATTTCAAAGGCATTAAAAGGCGGGGATAACATTATTGAAATTAAAGTAACCAATGTGTGGGTAAATCGCTTGATTGGAGATGAGCAAACTGACGTTGAAAAGAAGATCACCTATTCAACCATGACTTACTATAAGGAAAAATCACGTTTGAAAAAATCAGGTTTGTTAGGTCCTGTAAAGATCATGACATCCTCAATAGAGAATTAAGGGCGCAATATTGCCTATTTACTCGTTATATCTAGTAATAATGAATTTGTGAATATCATTACAACAAAAGTATATTATCTGAGATTATATGAAAAAAACAAAACGATTTAAAATATTGGGTATCCTGTTGGGAGTGTTATTTTTACTGGTAGCTGTTGTTTACCAGAATGTGTATGGAGCCCATGGGTTTAAGATTACAGATGCTGAGATCGACAGTATCTTGAAATCTTCATCGGAGCCTGCTTCAATGGCAGAAGATAAGCCGATTCAGGCCATACAGCAATTCCAACTGCGTAAGATTATCCAAACAGAGGAAGATGCCAGGTTGGCTTTGCAGTTAGTAAAAGCCTCAGGATATGAGGGGATTGAGTTAAATGGTTTTATGATTAAAAAAGTGCCTTTTATTGTTCCTGTTTTAACCTGGATGGCTGGTATGCCAACCGGAAACAGTGGCAAACTAAACTGGCTCGATTTAATAAAGGAATCAGGCCTTAAGGTAGTGAGTATCCATGAAGACCTGGGAAGTATTCTTAAAAACACGGAAGAAATTATTAATGAGGCAAAAGCCTTTGGAACAAATTATATTGTTGTAACTGGCATGTTTCGGTATGATTATTCTGATAGGCAAGCGGTATTGCAATTGGCGGAGGATTTAAATAAAGCCGGGAAATTATTGAAACAAGGCGGCATAAACTTTTTATACCATAACCATAACTGTGAATTCCGTAGGGTTGAAACAGGAGAAACAGCCTTTGATTTGTTGCTGGAGAAAACAAATCCGGATTATGTCAATTTTGAGTTTGATTCTTTTTGGGCAGCTGAGGCTGGTTGTGATGCTATTGAATGGATGGAAAAATTGGGTTCCCGGATGAAGCTATACCATATCAACGACAGAGGAAATAGAGAAAAAGGGAATATGGGCTCTATTATTGAGTCTGATGGTATGGAATTGGGCATGGGAAACATGAACCTTGAAGGTTTGATTTCCACTGCCAAAAAGCATGGCGTAAAAGCCATCATATTAGAAACGCATAAAAACTGGATTGACGATTCTCCTGTAAAGTCATTTCAAATAAGTTCCGAATATCTTAAAAAGCATATTTAATAAGTTATTCTATTGGTTATTAGGGATATGTATAAAGGTCTGTGTTGGTTATAGTAGGTTGTAATTTCATTGTCTTAAATAAATACTACATGGTTAATATAATTGTAAATTTTAATAGGGTGTAAGTTAAGCTATAGAAATATATACGACAGGCGTTATGCTATACAAAAAAATGAAAAATTATGAAAACTAAATTGAAAAAAGGAAGTGTAGTCTTTATATTTATTATGCTATCGAATATAGTGTTGATGGCTCAGAGTAATCTAGATGCTCGTACCCGATCATTTGATTCTGATTGGAGGTTTAAACTTGATACAATTTCAACAGGGCCTGAGCAATTAAATTATGATGTATCAGATTGGAGAATTGTTGATTTACCCCATGATTGGAGTGTTGAAGATGTATCTATTCAAAAAGAGGATTCTATTGTAGGACCTTTTTTTAGAAATTCTTCCGGAACTATATTTGATGGATTTACTTATGGAGGTATAGGTTGGTATCGAAAGTCTTTTGATTTAAGAAGTGAGGATGTAGGGAAAAAATTATTTATCCAGTTTGATGGAGTATACATGAATTCAAAAGTGTGGATTAATGGTCACTATCTAGGAGTTCACCCATATGGTTATACTCCATTCAATTATGAGTTGACACCATATTTGAATACTGATGGAACCAAAAATGTAATAACTGTTAGAGTTGAAAATACAGGCAAAAATAGTCGTTGGTATGCGGGATCCGGAATTTACAGGCATGTTAAGTTAACTGCAGTAGATCCTTTACACATAGATATTTGGGGCGTTAATATTACCACTCCTGAAGTGAATGAATCCTTAGCAAATGTACATTTGACGACTACAATTACAAATGGTTATGTTAATGCGGCAGGCTTTGTTTTACATACCGAAATTCTAGATGCAAAAGGTAAAGTAGTTGGAAAAAGTAAAAGTAAAGTAAACTCCAGCACTTATGGGAAAATGGAAATTAGACAAGAGATTACAATCAAGAGTCCTTTATTATGGTCGGCAGAAACTCCAAATTTGTATACTGCAAAATTAAACATCATACGTAAAACAGAAGAGGTTGATAATGTGTCGATTCCATTTGGAGTTAGAAAGATTAAGATAGATGCGCAAAATGGATTGTTGGTAAATGGAAAATCCGTGTTTTTAAAAGGCGGTTGTATTCATCATGATAATGGACCTTTAGGAGCGATTTCAATTAAACAAGCAGAAGAAAGAAAAGTCCGTCTATTAAAAGAAAATGGATTCAATGCAATAAGAATTAGTCATAATCCCCCTTCTGAGATATTACTTGAGGTTTGTGACCGTTTAGGAATGTATGTTGTTGATGAAGCATTTGACGCATGGGAAAAAACCAAATTTATAGATGATTATCACTTGTACTTTAAAGATTGTTGGGAGCGGGATCTTACATCTATGATTTTAAGAGATCGAAATCACCCGTCTGTAATTTTATGGAGTATAGGAAATGAGATACGAGAACGTGCGTCGGAAAGAGGTCTTGAAATAACAGATATGCTTGCTAAAAAAGTTAAGAAATTGGATAGTACTCGTTTTGTTACAGAAGCTGTCTGTGATTTTTGGGATGCTCGTAGAACTTATAACTGGGAAGAACATACTCCTGCAATTTTTGATTTATTAGATATTGGTGGCTATAACTATATGTTTAAAAAATATGAATCTGATCATAAAAAATATCCTAATCGTATAATGCTGGGAACAGAGTCATATCCTGCAAAGTCATATGAGAATTGGACAGCAGTAGAAGAGAATCCATATATTATTGGTGATTTTGTTTGGACAGCAATGGATTATAGGGGAGAAGCAGGAATAGGTGTTACTTCATTTATCTCAGGTAAGCAAAAAAAGATATTTGTAAAATGGCCTTGGTTTAATGCCTTTTGTGGTGATTTGGATTTTATTGGCAATAAAAAACCACAATCATATTACCGTGATGTTGTATGGGACAATAGTCCTATGGAGATGATGGTACAGAAACTTTCCATTCCTGAAGGTATGAAATATTATGTGAGCGATTGGGGATGGCCTGATGAACAAAGAAGCTGGAGTTGGCCAGGATCGGAAGGAGATACTTTGTTGGTTAGGGTATATTCCAAAGTTGAGAATGTAAAGCTTGAGCTTAATGGGAAAGTGATTGATGCACAGGAAATACCGGATAGTTCGATTACCGCTGGTTTTCAATTGCCGTATGTGCCGGGTACATTGGTAGCTAAAGGTTATATTAATGGAAAAGAAGTAGCCAGTACAACCATTAAAACGGTTGGAAAACCTGTTGCAATAAGGCTAAAAGCAGATAAGAGTAATGTTAAAGCAAATGGTAATGAATTATTTTATGTGGCTGTTGAAATTGTTGATGAGGAAGGTAACGTTGTTCCTTACGTGAATGATATTGAGGTTAATTATAGTATAAAAGGAGAAGGAGTTTTGGCTGGAGTTGGAAATGGAAATCCAACAGATATATCAAGTTTTCAGCAGCTAAAGAAAAAAGTTTACCAAGGAAAAGGCCTTGTTATTTTACGTTCCAATAGCAAGAAGGGAAGAATGATTCTTGAGGCTAGTGCAGAAGAACTAGGAAGTGACTCAATTACTATACAAGTGCAATAAAACTTAGCTAATAGAAAAAATCAGACACATGAAAGTATATGATAAGAAAATAATAGTAACAGGAGCAGCAAACGGAATTGGTCGTGAAATAACCTTGCAATTACTAAATAAGGGTGCACATGTAATAGCATTAGATATAAGCATGAAAGCTCTTGATGAACTGGTTGATGTCGCAGCAGAGAAAGGAAGTAATTTAACCACCTATGTGGTTGATATTACAGACAGGGAAGCTATCGGGCAAACCCGCAATAAAATAATACAAAAGTTCCAGTCTGTTGATGGAGTGATAAATAATGCCGGAATCATTCAACCTTTTGTCAAGTTAAATGAACTTAGTTACGAGGTGATTGAAAAGGTTATGAATGTTAACTTCTGGGGTTGCCTCAATATCACAAAGGCATTCCTTCCTGATCTGGTAAAGCAAGAAGAAGCTCATTTGGTTAACGTTTCGAGTATGGGCGGATTTTTACCCGTTCCGGGTCAAACTATTTATGGAGCAGCTAAAGCCTCAGTTAAATTAATGACCGAAGGCTTGGCTCAGGAGCTTAAAGATACAAACGTAAAGGTGAGTGTGGTTTTTCCTGGTGCTGTGGGCACCAATATTATGGAAAACTCAGGCATTGAAAATGCCCCAAAAATGGAAAATTCAGGAAAAGCTTCAATGGTTTTGTCCCCTCACAGAGCAGCAGCACAAATAATCAAAGGAATAGAAAAGAACAAGGCCCGGAATTTTGTAGGGAAGGACTCGAAAATTATGGATTGTCTATACCGGATTAGTTCCGGCTTTGCATCCAATTTAGTTGGCAAACAAATGAAAAAGTTACTTGAGTAAAAGTTGGGTTAAAATTAGAGATATAAGCTTATGAAAAAGAGAATTATTGCATTGTTAATAGGTTTGGTTGTAGGAAACAATTTAGTGTTTAGTCAGCAAGATTCTATTCATATAGGATTTATCCTTTCGGATTTGTATAGCGCACGCTGGTATAATGATATGAGATTTTTTAAAGAACGGGCATTAGAAAAGGGCGTAAAAGTAACTTTTATTGATTGTTACGATCAAATAGAAAAGCAGAAGGAAGCAGCAATTAAACTTGCGAATATAGGTGTTGATTGCATTGTTCTAGTACCTATTGATTCTCACGATAAGCAAGTTGTATCAATAGCAAAAAATGCCAATATTCCGGTGGTGACTTACGATAGGTTTCTGTTTGATTCTGATGTAAAGCTATGTATTTCATTTAATAGTGTAAAGGTAGGGGAGATGATGGCTGAGCAAGTTATGTCAAAATTAGAATCTGGAGAGATATTCTTCTTAGGTGGCCCTAAGAGTGATTTTAACAGTACTTTGGTCAGAAAAGGGGTGGTTTCTTCGCTGAAAGACAAAAGAAATAACTATAAGTTAAGTATAAAACATGCTACAGATTGGAGTGAAATAAGTGCATTTATTGAAGTGCAAAACTATTTTGATGAAAAGGGCAGTTTCCCGGATGCTATAATATGCGCATCAGATGATCTGACAAAGGGAGCTTTACTGGCAGTAGAAGAAAAAGGATACTTAGGTAAAGTATTACTTACGGGTCAGGATGCTACAATTGAAGTTTGTAAGAGCATTTTAAAAGATGATGTTTTAATGACAGTGTATAAGTCTAATAAAAAATTAGCATATGCTTCGGTAGATGCTATTTTAAATATGTTAAAAGGAAACATTTTAGAATTTAACGAGGAAGCCAATACACAGTTTATGCAAGTGCCGGCAATTTTTGAGGAACCAGAGTTGATTACAAAGGAAAATCTGGTAGAAGTACTTGTGTCAAAGGGTATTTATTCTGAGAAAAGTTTAAAAGAGTAGAATGTTGTTATTGCCAATAGGCAATGGGTATTCTTCATAATAAAGGATAGGTATACTATATAATGTGATAAAGATGAAGAGTTTAGTAATAACTCTAATCGTATTGTTTCATTAACTAAAAAAAATAGAGATATGAATAAAATATTAATGATAACAGGCTTGATTGTTTTATTCTGCTTATCATGTACTGCGCAAAAGGGCAGAACATTCAGTAACCCGATGAATCTGAACTACCGGTTTCAGTCAAGTTACCGGGAGGCCGCCGACCCGGCTATAATCCGTTATCATGATAAATACCTGTTATTTGCTTCTCATAGTGGAGGATATTGGTATTCTGATGATTTGATGGACTGGACTTTTTTGCCGGTCAAAAGTTTTCCGGCGATTCGAAAATTTGCTCCGGGAGTTATTGCTATCGGCGATACAGTATATTATATGGCATCGTCTCGTATGAAAGATTACATCTATTATTCAACTAATCCATTTAAAGATGATTGGAAGCGGATGGATAAAAAACTCCCTATGGCTGTATGGGATCCTCAATTTTTTCAAGACGATGATGGTAAGGTTTATTTGTATTGGGGTTGTTCCAATCTGGAGACAGAGCCAATACGGGTGGTGGAATTAGACGAAAATATGCAGCCTAAAACTGAGCCAATCGTATGTATTACGCACAAACCCGATGAACATGGTTGGGAAGTGCTAGGTGCACATAATGAGACAGGCGAAAATGGTTTTAATGAAGGGGCCTGGATGACAAAATACAAGGGAAAATATTATCTCCAATATGCATCTAATGGAACAGAGTTTAAGACCTATGCAGATGGAGTCTATACTTCATCCTCACCCACGGGTCCCTTTGTATATGAAAATTACAGTCCATTCTCGTATAAACCGGGAGGTTTTATTGGAGGAGCGGGACATAGCTCCACATTTGAGGATGAGTATGGAAATTATTGGCATGTGACCAGTTTACATATTGGTGAACGCGGTAATTTTGAGCGGCGTTTAGGTTTATTTCCAGCCAGTTTCGACAAAGATGGTGTTTTGCGAACGTACACTGGTTTTGGAGATTATCCGATGAGGATGCCGCTTTCTAAGATGAAAGCCAAACAGGAAAGCCTTTTTGCAGGATGGATGCTGTTATCCTATAATAAAAAGGCAACTGCATCTTCGGTGTTGGATCAATATCCTGTACAAAATGCTTTCGATGAGAATGTAAAGACTTGGTGGTCGGCCCAAACCGGAAATAAAGGGGAATGGCTTAGTGTAGAATTGGATGACAATGTAAAAGCGATCCATGCCATACAATTCAATTTTGCCGATCAGGATGCATTGTTAAACGCAGATACTGCCAATATATACGATTATCGGGTTTGGGGATCGCTTGATGGGGAGACATGGAATATAGTGGCTGACAGAAGTAACAACACTAAGGATGCTTGTCATGATTATATTGAACTTGAAAAACCCGTAAAAGCAAAATACATCAAAATAGAAAATATGAACGAAGTGCCAGGAGGTGGCAAATTCTCAATTTTCGATTTAAGGATTTTTGGAACTCAAAAAGGTAAAAAGCCCAATAGAGTTAATGAATTCAAAGTGATGCGGGATGCAACGGACTCCAGGAAAGCGTCGGTAACATGGACTAATGATGGTTCTGCAACTGGCTTTGTTATTAATTATGGAACAGAGAGCAATAAATTATATACGTCAGTAATGCTTTATGGTCAGGATTCTGT
The DNA here is from genome assembly GCA_963665705.1 of uncultured Saccharicrinis sp. GTDB lineage: Bacteria > Bacteroidota > Bacteroidia > Bacteroidales > Marinilabiliaceae > Saccharicrinis. The sequence continues at coordinate 3,773,735 of OY762448.1, read as the reverse complement.
AGAACTTACAGGATTAAATAAAGGGATTACCTATTATTTCAGCATTGATGCATTTAGTGAGACAGGCATAACCAAGGGTTCGAATATTATTAAGGTAGAATAAGAAATAAATTGCTGATTGACTAGTAAGCGAGAACACAACTTGTCAAGTTCTTCGAAATTGATCATTTGAAATTTTAGTCAGTTATTTGTTTAAAGGATATTTGTAGGATGATAAATTGGTATTGAGATAAATAATAGGCATATGAAAACTGAAAAACAAAAAATGCTGTCGGGCGAATTATATAATGCTTCAGATTATGAACTAACAAAAGAAAGAACAAATGCCAGGTTACTTCTGAAGGAGTTAAATGATTCCAGAGAGGATGAACCAGAAAACAGACAAAGCATATTAAAGAAATTAATCCCCAATGCAGGTGATAATTTATCTGTTCAACCCCCATTTTATTGCGATTACGGGTCAAATATAAAAACAGGTGAAAATGTGTTTTTTAATTTCAATTGTGTAGTGTTGGATGTCATGCCTGTTGAAATTGGCGACAGGACTTTATTCGGGCCTAATGTTCAGATTTATACGGCAACCCATCCTTTACATTATAAAGAAAGATCATCCGGTCTGGAATCGGCAAAACCTATTACAATTGGTGAAGATGTTTGGATAGGAGGAAGTGTAGTAATATGCCCTGGTGTTTCTATTGGAGATAGAACCGTAATAGGAGCGGGAAGTGTAGTCACAAAGGATATACCTTCTGATGTTTTTGCAGGGGGAAATCCTTGCAGGGTAATCAAGGAATTAAATCAATTTTAATAAAAATTAAATCATATTTAAATGAAGAGTTTACTAGTTATATTGTGTTGTATTGTTGCCCTTAATGTTGCTGGGCAAAAACAAGTATTACCATATCTTGAAAATGTAAATGGTAAAACAGAATTAATAATCGATAAAGAGCCTTTCCTGATGTTTTCCGGAGAACTTCATAACTCAAGTGCCGGAAGTGCGCATTATATGAGGCCGATATGGAAGCGGATGAAGGAAAATAATCTTAATACGGTTATTGCACCAGTTTGCTGGGAGTTAATAGAACCTGTAGAGGGTAAATTTGATTTTTCACTGGTTGATAGCATGGTTATTGGTGCCCGTGAGCAGGATTTGAAACTGGTAATATTGTGGTTTGGCAGCTGGAAAAATGGTAAATCTACCTACGTGCCAGAATGGGTGAAAACGAATACCGACAAATATCCTTTGATGGTTTCTAAAAGCCGAAGGACGCTTAATACCTTAAACACCTTTGGCAACAATTCACTGGAAGCAGATAAAAAAGCTTTTGCTAAACTGATGAGCCATATCAAAAAAATAGACAGCAAAGAGCAGACTGTGGTTATGGTTCAGGTTCAAAACGAAGTTGGCATCCTGGGATCACCAAGAGATTATAGTGAGCAGGCAACAGAAGCCTTTAATGGTCCGGTTCCTGCCGAATTAATGACATATTTGCAAAATAACAAAGAAAGCTTGTATCCGGCTTTGCTAACGGCTTGGAAAACCAATGGTTTTAAAACTACCGGTACATGGGAAGAAGTTTTTGGTAAAGGAGAAAAGTACAGGGGTGAAGAATGGAAAACAAATTTTGGCTATTACACTGAAGAGTTGTTTATGGCCTTGAACCTGGCAAAATATATTGGAGAGGTAACCCAAAAAGGAAAGGATGAATATGCATTGCCTATGTTTGCCAACGCATGGATTAAGCAACCAAGGGCTGTCAATCCTGGAAAATACCCATCTGGAGGTCCATTGCCCCATGTAATTGATATATGGAGGGCAGCTGCTCCTGCCATTGATTTTATAGCATGTGATATATATGCTGTTGAAGAGTTTGACTGGGTATGTGAGGAATTCTCAAGATCTGAAAACCCTGTTTTTATCCCGGAAACAACCCCTACTGTAGGAGGTGCTGCCCGGGCATTGTATGCTTTTGGAAAATATGATGCACTTTGTTATGCTCCTTTTGGGATTGATGGATATGGGTTATTTAATACTGCTGATGTAAATGATGAATCATTGAAAAAGGTATATGGCTGTTTGAATGATATTAAAAAATACATTAACGAAAACAGGAATACTGATAATATGACTGCCCTTTATATTGGCGAAGGAGAAAAGGCTACTGATGTGGATATGGGAGACTATATTGTTTACATGTCAAGGTTTTCATCGGCAGGCCTGTTTAAGCAGACCGGAGGGCGTTTTGGAATTGAAGGAGAAGAAGACCGCAGTCCTGCCGGGTTAATTATTATTAAGCTTAGTAACGATGAGTTTATTGTAGCCGGAGGAGTTGGAGGTATTCAAGTCTCGATAAATTTATCCAAATCAAATAAAGCTTTAAATGCGGGATATGCCTCGGTTGATGAGATTACTTTTGATGATAAAGGAAAGATGAAATTGCATCGTCTTAACGGAGATGAAACGGCTTTGGGCGGTGCTATAATTAAGCCGGGAGAAGTAAAGGCTTTTAAGATTAAGATGTATACGTATTAATGTACAAATAAGCTTTTAGGGATAGGTTAGAAATTTGAATAAGGAGTATACTAATAAAATGAATCATTTAAATTTAAAAGATAGGGTTGCCGTTATTACCGGTGGAGGTGGAGTATTATGTTCTACCATTGCAAAAGATATGGCTTCCCAGGGCGTAAAAACGGCTATACTGGATTTAAACCCGGAAGCAGCGGAAAAAGTGGCTAACGAAATAAAAGAAGCCTACAATGTTGATTCGATTGGAATTTCAGCCAATGTATTAAGTAAGGAATCATTAGAAGATGCATTAAAGGTGATTAATGAAAAGTTAGGGTCAGTTGATTACCTGTTGAATGGAGCAGGAGGTAATGCTGCTTCAGCTACAACGCAAGCCGAGTTTTTAACGGAGGATTACTTGAATAAGCTGGACGAAACTTTCTTTGGACTGCAGATGGAAGGTTTTGACAAGGTATTTGCATTGAACTTTCAGGGAACCTTATTGCCATCTATGGTTTTTGCTAAAGATATGTTAGCTAAAAATGATGGAGCAATTGTAAATGTGTCGTCTATGAACTCTTATACGCCCCTAACAAAAATTCCTGCATATTCAGCAGCAAAAGCAGCTATTAACAATTTTACTCAGTGGTTAGCTGTTCACTTTGCTAAAACAGGTATCAGAGTAAATGCAATAGCTCCGGGATTTTTGTTAACTAATCAAAACCGCTTTTTATTGATTGACGAAAAAACTGGTGAAGCAACTCCAAGAGGAAACAAGATTATCACAAATACGCCAATGGAGCGTTATGGTGAGCCGGAAGAGTTATCCGGTACGGTTCTTTACTTAATGTCAGACTGGGCTAAATTTATTACAGGTGTTGTTATTCCTGTTGATGGAGGATTTAGCGCATATTCGGGAGTTTAAAACAAGAGCCCCTCTCAGTCTCCCCAATTGGGGAGAAGCTGATTTACAGCTTAGATAAATGTTACAAACGAAGGTTACATATGCGGTGGCCTGAGCAATTGCCCGGGCCAGTGCAGGAGGGACGAAGTTGAATGCGGGTGATAAAGGCATGTGTGATAGCAAAAATGAAACAAGGACGCGGGTTGAAGGGATCAATTGATCTTGATTTTTTTGTTTCGTTTTTTATCAAGAAAAAATGAAAAGCACTATGCTGCCGCGCATGATATTAGATAATTTATTGATTAAAGGAAGTAAGGTGACATGGTAGTTAATTATCCTCCTATCCTTTAAGCATGAAACCTTGTTACCATAAAATAAAAATTATGATTGAACAAACATGGCGTTGGTATGGTCCTAATGACCGTATCACATTAAAAGATATCAGACAAACCGGTGCTACCGGTATTGTAACAGCTCTACACCATATTCCAAATGGTGAAGTGTGGACTGTAGAAGAGATTGAAAAACGTAAACAAGAGGTAGAAGCTGCAGGATTGACCTGGTCGGTAGTTGAAAGTGTTCCCGTTCACGAAGACATTAAAAAACAATCTGGCAACTGGGAGTTATACGTTAAAAACTATCAGAAGTCGATTAAAAACTTAGGACAGTGTGGGATTGAAACAATTTGTTACAATTTTATGCCTGTGTTAGACTGGTCAAGAACAAACTTAAACAGTGAATTTCAGGATGGTTCATTAGCTTTAAGATACGACCAGAAAGAATTTGCAGCTTTTGATATGTATATCTTAAAAAGACCTGATGCAAAAAAAGATTACTCAGAAAAAATTGTAAAAGAAGCTGAAGCATTTTTTGCAAGTATGACCGATGCAGAAATTGAATCCTTGATAAACAATGTGATTAAAGGACTTCCGGGTGCTGAAGAAAGTTATACTCTTGAACAATTTCAGAGTGTATTGGACGGCTATAAGGATATTGATGATGCTAAATTACGTAAGCATTTATTAGACTTTTTAAGTGCTATCATACCTGTAGCCGAGCAAGCTGGAGTAAGAATGGCTATTCACCCGGATGATCCACCATGGCCTTTATTAGGATTACCTCGTGTAGTGAGTACAATCGAAGATGCTAAAACCATTGTTAATCATATTGACTCTGTTTCAAATGGTGTAACACTTTGTACTGGATCATGGGGTGCTGGTTATTTTAACGACTTATCTCAAATGGCCAAGGAATTAGCTCCTCGAATAAATTTTGCACACTTACGAAATGTAAAAAGAGATACTGATTATAACTTCAATGAAGATTACCTGTTTGAAGGTGACGTTGATATCTATGAGGTATTAAAAATAATTGTAGAAGAAGAAGAAAGACGTAAAACTGAAGGTAGAGGTGATTTCTCTATTCCTGTTCGTCCTGATCATGGAAATCAAATGTTAGGCGACATCGGTCAGGATAATAACCCTGGGTATTCTCTTTACGGTAGAATGAAAGGATTAGCTGAAATTAGAGGTTTGGAACTGGGAATTAGAAGGAGTTTGCATAGATTGCGTTATTAATTTTGTTTTTCTATTTATGATTCATAGTTATGCGAAATTGTTGATAGTTTTATTAGATAATAATTCATGAGAATTTATTATCAGAATATTGCTCAATTGGAAGAAGACAAAGAACAATCTTATGTAGTATAACTATTTGAAAAAGCAAATTGTAGTTAGATAGCAGATTTATTAAGTATTTATAATTAATTATGGATGTCCTTTTAGCTAATATTTATTAAAAACACGATTATGAAATACTCATTATGTAATATTGTTTCAAATAGATATGTCAAATAATAAAAATATCATTATAATGAATAGTAAAATTATTGGTGGAAAAATACTTCTTTTTTGTTTCTGCATTTTATTGGGGTGTTCAGGAAATAAGACTAATAGAAAAATTAATAATGACTATGTTGGTCAGTGGGAAATGAAAATTAAAGATATGCCGAAAGTCGGAGATGTAAGTTTTGAAATGAATATAATGCAATATGATTCTGTGTATTATGGATATTTTGTTGAATTAAATGGAGATACAGTTCTCTTTAAAAAAGTAGAACTTGATGATGATTGTTTACATACCAGATACGATTGGGGAGGGCATGACGTAGGATTTAAAGTGGAACTGCAAGAGAATAATAAAAATATGCTAAAAGGTAGTTTTATGAGATTTTTTGATGTAGAAGGTACCCGAAAATATTAAATATATCAATGCGTTTTAATCTGATATATTATTGAATGACAATATATTTTTTTTGAAAATAAATGAAAGAAATATTTGCGTTTAGTAACGTATAGTAATGGAAAATGTGATTATGATAAATTGGAGTGAAATAATAGTGCATGACTAGGTATGTAAAGGAACAACAGGTACAATCGTGACTGATGCCTTGGAGAAAAGAAGTGTGAAGAAAATAATGCTGTTATTCCATCTTCTACAAGGTTAAAATCTGGACCATTAGCTTGATATCAACGGTTGGAAGCTTAGGTTTTAGAACAAAAAGTAGAGATTCTTATTTTTATTTGGGATCCAGTATAACCGAAGCTAGCCACATGATGACGATGTGAAATCTTTATTACGGATCTGAAACTTATAAAATGTGTTGTTACTGACCCCAATAGAGTAATAATGGTTAAATTCATTGTGTCCAGTTCTTTCTTTCATCAAATACAATAATTATGGTATATGAGACAAGAGTAAACCGTGTAATGTAATGATTTTGAGTTCAAAAATAAACAATATTAAAAAAATAGGAGTACTTACATCGGGCGGAGATGCTCCAGGGATGAATGCTGCCATAAGGGCTGTAGTACGAAAGTGCTTTTATGAAAAGATAGAAGTAGTAGGAATAGTTAAAGGTTATCAGGGATTGATTGATGATAATATCAGATTATTGGATGCTTCGTCAGTAAGTGGTATTCTGAAAGAAGGAGGTACTATCTTAAAGTCAGCCCGAAGTAAAGATTTTAGAACAAAAGAAGGACGAGGAAAAGCCTATATAAATTTACAGAAGCATGGTATTGACGCTTTGATTGTTATTGGTGGAGATGGAACATTTACAGGAGCAAATATTTTTGGTGAAGAGTTTAATATTCCTGTTGTTGGAATACCAGGCACCATTGATAATGATTTATATGGTACAGATTTAACAATAGGTTATGATACGGCATTAAATACAGTAGTTGAAGCTGTAGATAAAATTAGGGACACTGCTACTGCACATAGTAGGTTATTTTTTATTGAAGTAATGGGACGCGATGCCGGTTTTATTGCTTTGAGCGCAGGTGTAGCCTCTGGTGCAGAAGTAGTTCTTTTACCTGAAAAACCTACAAGTTATGATGAACTAAAAAGCTTTTTAGAAAAACAATATTCTTATCAAAAAGAGAGTAGCATTGTTTTGGTTGCTGAAGGAGAAAATATGGGAAGCACTGTAGATATAGCGAATAAAGTGAATGAAGAGCACCCCGAATATGATGCGAGGGTTACCATATTAGGTCATCTTCAAAGAGGAGGTTCACCTACAGTTGTTGATCGTATTTTAGCAAGTGAGTTGGGAGTGGCTGCCGTTGATGCATTATTAGAGGGACAAAAAGACATAATGGTAGGTATGGTAAAGGATGAAATTGAATATGTTCCTTTTATAAAGGCTATAAAGAATAAGAAAAATGTTAATAGTCGTCTGTTAAGCCTGATTAGTGTATTGTCTGGTTAAGATGTAATAAAATATTTTTGGTGTGGATTTATGCAGTAGAATATATAGTGTTTTTAGCAGGAAAACATTTATGGGGTTATACCTAAAGGCGCTGTATTTCTACTGTGTTTTTAATAAAAACTATGAAAAAGAAAAAACTGATTGCATTAGTTGCGCATGATAATAGAAAACAGGATTTAATTGACTGGGTTGAATATAACTGGAAAGAGTTAATTATGCACGATTTGGTATGTACCGGAACTACAGGTTCTTTGGTAACAAATGCACTGGAAAAAAAATGTGAAGAAAATAATATGGTTGTACCATCAATTACACGACTTAAATCAGGACCATTAGGAGGTGATCAACAGTTAGGCGCTTTAATTTCTGAACAGAAAGTTGGGATGCTTATTTTCTTTTGGGATCCGATGCAACCACAGCCTCATGATGTTGATGTAAAAGCGTTATTAAGGATATGTGCCTTATATAATGTTGTCACTGCTACTAATAGAGCAACAGCTGATTTTATTGTATCCAGTTCTTTATTTCATCAAGATTATAAACCGATAATAAAGAACTATAGTAGTTATGTGAATAGGCAGGTGTGAAATGTAAAAAAAGGTTAGACTATAATGATATTCAAGAAACTATAACAGAAGAGTTGTCTGTGACTGCCGTTAAAAATACGCTCATATAATAAATGGAGAGAACGTATTTAAATACCAGGTATAACTGGAGTGAATATGATGTTGGGTTTAAAGTTAAGATCTCTGAGAAAAATAAGAAACTTCTGGAAGGATCGTTTATGAGATTTTTTGATGTTACAGGGAAAAGGAAATCTTAACCAAAAAGTTTTTGATTACATAATGAATCTTTGATATTTTACATATATAGTTGGAAATCTGGATTGTATTAGTTTGTGTTTGATTACCAAAGGCGTTAAGCTTTTGGTAATCATTTAGCAGTTTAATTAAAATGTAGGTTATGAAATGTAGGGAGGATAATAGTGCGATTAGTTCATGTTTGGATATGATCGCTTCTTGTAAACATAAAAGAATTGAGCATTTTAGTATTTTCTCAATGACAGGTAAATGTGTTATGAACAGTTTACGTGAACAACTGACTATGTATTTTCAACAAACCGGTGTATATCTTCTTGTTTTGAATTATGATAATGGATCAGTAGAGAGTATGAAATTATTTAAAGAAAAGGAGCATTTTTATACGCAAAGGATTATCTAATTTAGATGTAAAGTAATTATTGAAGTCCATTTATTTTGTATGGTTTTGGTATCAAAACCCAATGATTTTCTGTATCTTTACACTATGTCAAAGGACATTAAAATCAAGTATTTAACATCAATTTATTGGTGAGCCATTAGTGAGTTAATGAAATGACGAAAATATACTTTGTTGTATTATAGATGATTACAGGAAAGGGGTATAATCTCTCCACCCCGACTACTTAAAATATTAAATAAGTTAAAAGCCTGTAAAATGTATGTTTTACAGGCTTTCTTGATTTTTGTTATTTCAATATAAACTAATATAATTCAAATTTCTAGTGAGCTATTAGTGAGTAAATATTTAATTCTAAATTTGTTCACCAGAAAATAAAGAATAAGCCTATCAATTTTTTAATGAAAGTGATTTAGAAATTACTTTAAATGTAAAAATGCTGGTGATCAGCTGGTGAACAGACCTATTTTTGAGAAATGTGTTCACCAGGAAGTTTGTAAGTTGCAGGTATATTGTGTATTATATGGTTTTTGATTTCTGTGGTGAACAATTTTGTTGATTGATATTGATTGGTTTTACTCAAAGTTCTTTGATGCCAAACAAAGGTTTGGGTTTAGTATTAACCATCAAAAATTAATTGTCATGACTACAAATCAAACATTTGCAATTACTTTTATTGCTAGAACTGATCGTAAAGATCAAAAGAACTACAACATCTATGTTAGGATTACTATTGATGGTGGCTATTTCGGTTTGATTTATGCCACTAATATCGGTCGGTGTATGCCAAGATTTCGGTTTAAAACAGGCCAGTTTATAGTCTCTATTTAACAGGTTAACGGTTTGAACCATGCCAGAGACTTGCAAAAAGCACATCAATCACGGTTTGTTTTAGGCCAGTCTGGAAAATGCCAATAGAAAAACGGTTCGTTATAGGCCACTTTGAAAGATCAAGCTAAACCTGCTATATCGCAAATAAAAAAAACTAGCGATATGGCCAATTCACTTGATCCAATGGATTTAAAACAGATTATCTCATTACACCTTGACGGTCTCAGCAACCGTAAAATAGGGGAACTGCTGTCAATCAACCGGAACACGGTAAACGATTATATGAAGCTTTTTAAGGCCAGCGATTATCGTTTTAAGGAACTCCTTGAAATGGACAATGCCAAGCTAAAGGAACTTTTTACTTCCCATACTACCATTGACAATGGAAGGTTTTCGCAATTGATGGATTATTTTGATAAAGTAAACCAGGCAAGAAACCATCCCGGTTTTACATTTCAATACCATTATAACCAATACCAACATGAGGTAGATAAACCATATTCCTACACTCAGTTCATGGAGCATTATAGGCGCAAACATGCCAAAATAAAAGGCTCCATGAAGCTTGAACATGAAGCAGGAAAAGAAGTATACATTGACTTTACTGGCAAGAAACTACATGTGACCGATAAAGAAACTGGAGAAATTATAGATGTGGAAGTTTTTGTTGCCATATTGCCCAATAGTCAATATACTTATGTTGAGGCGTGTCTTAGCCAGAAACGAGAAGACCTGATACGTTGCATGAGCAATGCCCTTGCATTTTTTGGAGGTGTACCCAAGGCTATAGTGTCGGATAACCTTAAATCAGCAGTAAACAGGGCAAGTAAGTATGAACCGGATATTAACTGCGCATTTAAAGACTTTGCAAGGCACAATGGCTGTGTAATCAACCCCACCAGGAGTTATGCCCCACAAGACAAGGCTTTGGTTGAAAATGCGGTACGCCTGGTATACCAGCGTATATTTTATCCTATGCGCGAGATGGTGTTTTTCTCTTTGGGTGACCTGAACCGGGAAATCAGCCATTTACTTAGTTCTTACAATAACTTACTGTTCCAACGCAAACAGGCAAGCCGAAAAGAACTCTTTCAATCGGTTGAAAGGGCTTATCTCAAACCTTTACCTAATGACACATACCAGTTAAAGGACTACCGTAGGGCTAAAGTCCAGAAGATTGGATATGTCTATTTCTCTCCCGATAAAACCTATTACAGCGTTCCATACAGGTATCTAGGCCACTCAACAATGATACATTATACAAGTAGTACCGTAGAGGTTTATTTTAACAACGAACGTATTGCTTTCCACAAACGTAACCCTTCCATGGGCATCTACAATACCATCAAGGATCACCTAAGTACCAGCCACCAGGCTTTTACAGAATGGAGTCCCGAGTACTTTAAACAAAAAGCAGCAAAACACGGAACTTATGTATTGGAAATTATCGAAAAGTTAATGACAAACACAACTTACCCGGAGACTTCATACAAAAGTGCCATGGGGATTATACAATTACATAAACTTTATGGTTCTCAAAGGTTAAACGATGCCTGCCAAAGGGCAGTTTATGCGGAAACCAACTCATACAGACGAATCAAGAACATTTTAAAGTTCAACCAGGACAAAGAACCTTTACCTTCAATGGATACCAAGCAAACACATATACCACCACATACCAATCTTCGTGGCGCATCAGCTTATCAATAATTCTAAAAAATGTAATATGGACAACAATCAAACAGTTGAAAAACTTAAAAAGATGCGTATAGGCGCAATGGCAGATTTACATCTGCAGCATATTAAAAATAACACGCTCAATAACATTACGCCAGATGAGTATATTACTTTGCTTACAGAGCATGAATGGGAAAATAGGGAAAACTTAAAGATATCAAGATTGCTTAAAATAGCAGGCTTTAGACAAAAAGCAGACCTGGCAGATGTCAATTATAGTGCAGCAAGAAACCTTGACAAAAACATGTTCCGCAGGTTGGCTACGTTAGATTTTATGAAACAAAATGAAAACATTATTGTCACGGGAGCTTCTGGTGTAGGCAAAAGTTACATCGCTCAAGCTCTAGGTAACCAGGCATGCCTGATGGGCAAAAAAGTTCTATACTCAAATACAGCAAGGTTGTTTACGCGTTTTAAATTATCAAAAACAGATGGCACTTATATAAAGGAACTCGGGTTACTATTATTCAGAAACAGGGTTCTGTTTTATTGTGGAATGTAATTAATGTATTGAATATTAATGAATTATTAAAATGAATCATACTTTTCTTTGCTTGGTTATCAATATTTTAACTCTCTTGAGAAACATCAGTTACTTGATATATCTTACTGGGTATTTATACAAATTACAGTTTTATTTATCAAATCAACAGAAATAGAGATATTTGCTTTGTTGATTAAATTTTTTTTAAAAAAAGTATTTTGAAATTTCAAGGTGTTTTAAGGGGGTAGTGTAAGTAAAAATGAATAAAATAATTATGGTATGTTGAGTTTGAATGATGTACTATGAAAAAAAAACTATATTTATGCCATAAAGAAGAGGATATTGAAATGAAGGTAGATAATAATAGAATACTAAAAGTAGTAAATGAAAAGAATAAGCATTCCTGGCAAATTCTGTTTGATCATTATTATCCTTCACTATGTTCGTATGTAGATCGTTTTATTAAAGATAGGGAAGCAGCTCAGGATGTTGTTCAGGAAGTTTTTATTGGATTATGGAAATCTAAGCAGCAATTTACAGATGTTAAAAATTTAACCTATTATTTATATAAAAGTTGTTATCATCGATCATTAAATCAAATAAGAAATCAAAAATCTCTTGATAGTAAAATTGAATTGATAGAAGATAAAGAAGGGTTTGACAGTGAGGAAGTATATGAGGATACTTTAAAAGAGGAAATTGTAAGATTACTTTATCATCATATTAATAATTTACCTGCCCAACAAAAAGAAGTAATAATGCTAAGGTTAAAAGGGTATGCCTGGACTGAGATAGCTGAAGAGCTGGACATTAGTATTAATACAATTAAAACATATAGACAAAGAGCCTTTAAGAGTTTAAGTACTCAGATGGATGTTTCAAAATTATTTGTTGCTATTCTTCTTTTTTCGATTGAGATGTTCTCAAATCATCAATAAGTAAGTATTTATTATCGGAAACGATTTGTTTATATGAAAATTTGAATATACTTCATTATTCTTTTTTATATACTTATTATTATATCGGTTGATGTTTTTATTGGGGATTGTGTAGATAATGTTGTGTTTTAATAAGTGTTGATTCTAAAAAGATATAGGGGTAAATAAAAAAAATAATATTTTTTTAATCTGATGACACCTTTTTTATTTATCGAGGTGTCTTAATAATAAAAGCAAGAAGATGAAGAACGAGGAAAGACTACATAAAGATTCTTATTTAATAGGTAAAATGCTTATTAATACAATAGAAAATGATGAAAAGAGTTCTGAATCATTAGAAAATAAGAAACTGGATAAAGTTTACCATTATTTCTTGTCAAAGGGTAATATAAATAACCATTTAAGTAATTACAAAAGTTTTTCATCTAAGGAAGGTTATAAAAGATTTTTAGTTGCAATAGAAAATATACCTGCTGAAACAGGAAAGAAGAAAATAATATTAAGAAATTGGATTTATGGTGTAGCAGCCTCCATTGCTATAATAATTGGATTTAGTTTATTCTTAATGCAACAAAATAATTCTTTGAATAATGAAATTATAAAGCCGGGAATTGCTAAATCAACACTAATTCTTTCTAATGGAGAAACGCTTACCGCTACTTCAAATGATTTTACATATGAAAAGCAGAATGTGAGTGTAAAATATAAGGAAGGTTCTTTCTCATACAGTAATAACGTTAGTTCTGATAGTTTGGTTGAAAATATTTTAACTGTTCCAGTAGGGGGAGAATCAAGTATAGTGTTAAGTGATGGTACAAAAGTATGGTTAAATGCAGATTCATACTTAAAACACCCGGCAAAGTTTTTAGGTGATACAAGGGAAGTTACAGTTAAAGGTGAGGTTTATTTTGAAGTAGCTGAAGATAAAGAGCATCCTTTTATTGTTCACACGCCAAAGGGAGATGTGAAGGTATTAGGAACAGGTTTTGGAATTACCTCATATCCTGAAGAGAATAGCTATTTTACTTTAGTTCACGGGAAAATAGCATTTAATGACAATGTACATACAGAGTTGTATTTAAAACCAGGAGAGCAAGTAAAAGTTGCTGATAATCAAATAGTAAAACGGACTGTTAATGTTGAGGAATATGTGGGATGGATAGATGGAAATTTTGTGTTTAGACAACGTAGTTTAGGTGATATAATGAATGCTATGCAAAGGTGGTATAATGTTAAGGTAGTATATGATGATTCTGATTTAAAGGAGGTTAAGTTTTCAGGAGATCTAAAGCGATATGAATCTATTAATGTGTTGCTTGATGCCCTTTCTTTAACAAAAGAGATGGAGTACTCAATAGAAGGAAATGTAATAACACTGTATAAAAGATAACCGGTTATATAACTATATAAATTTTAATCTAATTTGATAAATAATAGTAACAATTATTTTTATGGGAAACTTATGCACAAAAATATGGAAAAAAGCATTGTTTTATTGTTTTTTTCTATGGTTGGGAGCAAGTGTTTTTGCCAATCCGTCCTTACGAGGTCAGGAGAGAAATTCTAACTACAAGACAGTTTCTATCGAAACAGTTTTTAATTTCGTGAAGGAAAAAACAAACCTTAATTTTTTATATAATTCAGATGTTGTTGAGGCTTTATCTCAGGTTAAGGTAAACTTTAATGAAGAATCTTGGGAATTAATTCTAAAACAAGCCCTTGAGCCTAATGGCTATACTTATCAGGTAAAAGATAATATTGTAGTTATTAGTCGTGAGGAACAGAAATCAGTTCCACAAGAGCCTAAAAAGGTACGTATTCATGATATTGAAGGAGTCGTTCGTGATCAGGATGGTGAAACTCTTGTAGGAGCAACAGTAGGTGTAATTTCCAGTAATGGAAATGCGGTATATACCGTAACTGATTACAATGGCCGTTTTAAACTTCAGTTGACTGGTGATGAGGTTCAATTAGTTGTATCTTTCATTGGTTTTAAGGACAGAAAAATATCCATAAACCAGGAGCAGGAAAAGTATAATATTATACTTGAATCAGAAATCAACGATATTGATGAAGTTGTAGTTACGGGTATTTTTGATCGTCCCAAAACCAGTTTTACAGGTGCAGCAACGATTATTACCAAGAAACAAATTCAATCATTCGGTAATCGTAACTTATTACGAACAATTACCAATATTGATCCCTCATTAGATATTCAGGAACAAAATAATTTAGGTTCTGACCCAAATAATACCACTTTGAATATTCAAATCAGAGGAGCTTCTTCTATAGATGTTAATAACTTACAAGTGCAGGCACGTGGAGAGCTAAATACACCATTATTTATACTGGATGGGTTTGAGATTAGTGTTGAACGTGTACTTGATATGAACCAAAATGACGTGGAATCAGTAGTGATCTTAAAAGATGCCAGTGCTACTGCTATTTACGGATCACGAGGCGCTAATGGTGTTGTCGTTATTACTTCTTCACATCCACCAATTGGTAAATTACGTGTAACTTATACGGCAGGATTAAATATGGAGATTCCTGATCTGTCTTCTTATGATCTATTGAATTCAAGAGAAAAAATAGAAATAGAGCAAATTGCCGGATTGTACACAGGAGATGATATTGATGAGCAAGTTTATTTAGACAACCTGTACAACCAAAATAACAAAGCCATGCTGGAAGGTGTTAATACCGATTGGCTTAAAATACCAACCCGTGTAGGTGTAGGTCAATATCATAGATTAGGAATTGGAGGTGGAGATGAGCAGTTTCGCTATGGATTAAATGTATCTTATAATAATATTACAGGTGCAATGGAAGGATCTAAACGAAACAACTTAAATGCAGGTTTAAATCTTCAATATTTATTTAAAAATGTTAAGTTTTCAAATCAGTTAGAATTAGGATTTAATAAAGGAACAAATAGTCCATACAGTAATTTTTCAGAATATTACAGTATGAATCCATATTGGCGTCCTTATGATGAAAATGGAGATCCTATAGTAACATATTCAACGTTTGGGCAACAAACAAAGTATAATCCGTTGTACGATGCATCATTAGCAAGTTTTTCAACCACAGATTATAATAATATACGTAACCAAACTTCATTAAGTATTAATATTACTCCTAATTTAAAATGGGATAATAGTTTTGGTGTCACTTTATTAAAAGGAGGTAGCGATTATTTTGATTCTCCATTAAGTTCAGCAGGAATTCAGGCAGGAATAGCTCCTTTATCCAGAGGATCATACACAAAACAAACTCGTTTAGAGCATTCTTATCAGGCTTCGACTACATTAAATTATGGTAAGACTTTTGGAAAACATTCATTATTTGTGGGAGCAAATGGCCAGATTCTTCAAAACAAAACTGAAAATACAGGAGTATCTGTAAGAGGATTTACAAACGAAGAGTTAAATGATATTTCTAACGGAATCTCTTATTCCGGAGAAAAACCAACATCAAATGAGTCAACAGTAAGGAGTGTTGGTTTAACAGGAACGCTAAACTATAACTATGCAAATAAGTATTTTATAGAAGGTTCCGGAAGGTTAGATGGAGCGTCTTCTTTTGGATCAGAGAAACGTTTTGCACCATTTTATTCCCTTGGTTTTGCTTGGGATGCTGCACAGGAAAAGTTTGTTGAAAATAACTTAAGATTTATTGATCGCTTAAAGTTTCGCTATTCATTTGGAGTAACTGGGTCATTAAATTTTTCGGCCTATCAGGCTTTAACAACATATTCGTATGATACCGATTATCAATATAATAATATTACCGGTATGACAGTGTTGGCAATGGGAAATCCAAACTTAAAATGGCAAAACACTGAACAGCATAATTTTGGTTTTGATTTTACTGCATTGAACAACAGAGTTGGGCTTGTATTTAACTATTATCGAAAAACAACAGAAAACCTGATAGGTAAAGCATCTCTTCCATACTCAAATGGGTATACCGAACTAACCCAGAATTTTGGAACAGTAAGAAATACAGGTTATGATGCACAGGTGAGTATAAATGTTATTCGAATTCCGGAAAGGCAATTTTCGTGGTATGTAACAGCAGGTACATATCACAACGA
Source organism: uncultured Saccharicrinis sp. (assembly GCA_963665705.1). Lineage (GTDB taxonomy): Bacteria > Bacteroidota > Bacteroidia > Bacteroidales > Marinilabiliaceae > Saccharicrinis. The sequence goes on along the minus strand of OY762448.1, from coordinate 3,757,243 downwards.
AAATATATTGATTAAGCTGTCGGATGCTATAAAAGATGCTATGGAAAATTATGAAGGACAAAACTATAGCGGAGGTAATATTTATATGTATCGAGAAGGAGAATCTATCGATGAAATGTATGTACTTAAATCTCCGGGTGTAGATCCATTAACAGGAGAAGTGTTATATGAAGATCCTGCTACTGGCAATATTAGTACTACATCAGGAAATAGTGAAGGAACTTTTAGAAAAGTTGCAGTGGGTAGTTATTTACCCAAGATCAATGGTCGTTTAGGAACTTCTTTACGTTATAAAGGGTTAATGTTGGATTTGGCATTCACTGTACGTTTAGGAGCCAAAAAGCTAAACAATACTTTAATGAATGTGGAAAATGCATATGCCAGAAATAATATGGACAGAAGAGTTTTGGATACCAGATGGCAAAAACCAGGCGATATTACCGGATTTAAAAATATTGCCAGTGAAGATAACACCATGCCAAATGATAGGTTTGTTTTTACTGAGCGAACTTTTGCATTAAGTAATATTAATGTAAGCTACCAGTTTCCGCAGAAATTGGTTGAGAAATTAGATATTCAACAATTGAGTCTTACGGGATCTATATCTGATGTATTTTATTTATCAAATATTAGCCAGCAACGAGGTACTGACTATCCTTATTCAATAAGACCAACATTAAATTTATCTGTTACTTTCTAAAGCACACAAAATATGAAACGAGCCATGAAAAAGAGTTCTCACCCGTGAGGATAACTAAAATGGTGAGTTCCATATGGCAATGAAAAATAAATTTAGACATATGAAACGAGTATATATATTATTTTTAACCATAACATGTTTGGCAACTTTATCTTCATGTGATGATTATCTTACTGTTGAACCTAAAGATATGGTTACTGTTGATAAAGCTTTAAGTAGTCCTAGTGGTTACACTTCTGCGCTAATTGGCGTATATCAGATACTGCAGGATACATACAATCCTAGTGGCTTTATGATGGGAGGAGGTGTTGATAATTTTGCAAACACCTATACAGAACCGGGAACTGGTTTTTCACCAACTTTGAATAGTAATTACAATTTTGATTTTGATAATACTACATTCGACAATACTTCAGGAGCCTGTTTTCTTAATCTTTTTCAGGCTATTTCTAATTTGAATATTCTGATAGAAAATATTGAAACAAGGGATGTATTGAGTGGAGAAGAAAGAGATTTTATATTGGGTGAAGCTAAAGCACTACGAGGATTTATTCATTTTGATTTATGGAGGATTTACGGAACAATGCCCGGTGATGGCGTTGGCAATTCGGAACAAACATTACCATATGCAACTGAGTTTACCAGCGATTTAATTACCTACAATAACTATTCTGAATATTTTAACCTTTTACATAAAGATCTTACAGAAGGAAGGGAGTTGTTGGCTGCTTCTGATCCGATTTTAAAGTATAGTAAAGAAGAGCTTAATAATGCCGGGTATATTGATGAGTATGCTGATTTGAGTTGGTATCTTCGACAAAACAGGTTTAACTACTATGCTGCTACCGCTACTTTAGCCAGAGTTTCATTGTGGATGGGAAATAATACAGATGCATATACTTATGCCAAAGAGGTTATTGATGCAGTAGATGAAGATGGAACTTCAAAATTTGATCTTGCTTCTTCTGTTGAGCTGGGAAATCAGGATTATGCCTTATTCTCTGAACAATTGTTTGGAATACAAACTTCGGGATACGATGATGATATCTATTCAACTTACAATGCTTATTGTGTTACAGACCAATATTCTTTGGAAAGCATTTATCCAAGTATGTCAGACATTAGAAGAGTTAATTTATTTACAACACTAACCAGCAATGCATTGAGTTATAATGCGCAAATCAGTAGAAAATATAGCGACATGTCAGAAGATGATGATGGTTACAAAAGCTTTCCTATAATCAGAGTAGCAGAAATGTACTTGATAATGATAGAGACAGCATCATCAATAGAAGAATCGCAACAATATTACGACGTATTTGTAAACTCCAGATTCGATAATCCACTGGTATTAAATGAGTCAAATATTCAGGAAGCGATAATTGATCAATATATCAGAGAGTTCTGGGCTGAAGGACAAATTTTTTATACTTATAAACGGATGGGGTTACCTGAGTTACCAATATCAGAACAGGAGATGAATGCTGATAAATACAGGGTGCAAATTCCTACCGGAGAAACAAGTGGAGATGTGAGTATGTAAAGGTGCTTATTTTACTGTATTTGGTTTTAATGCAGAAGTAAGTGCTAGTTATTAAAAACATTAAGAAGTTAAAAAATGAATTTTAAATATTTATTATTAATTGTAGTAAGCAGTCTGCTGTTTTCCTGTGAAGAAGATTATCCGGAAGATTATGCCGGAAAGCCATATCTGGTATTTCCTGCAGGAGAAAATGCCGGAAGCATATATGTGCAAAAACTCTATAATAATTTTTACTACTATCAGGATGAGTCGATTACAAGGGATACCGTTTATATCCCTTTGGCAACTATGGCCGCTATTGCAGATGAAGATTTAATTGTTAGTCTGGAAGCCTTTGATAGTGACACCTTAACTTATCCGGAGCGAATTGACAGTGAAACGATAAATGCCGTTCCTGGTGTTCATTATTTACCTTTTGATGATAGTGAAATATATGATAACCTTATTTTTAATAAAGGTAAAATGCAGGATACAATTCCTTTAATTATTTTACGTGATCCTTCATTAAAAGAAGCAACTTATCGTTTAACCTTTCGATTGGTTGATTCAGAAAACAGCATAGCAGCAGATAAAGCAGAAAATCGTGTTGTGGTATATATCTCAGATAAAGTTAGCCGCCCAAGTAACTGGGATACGTGGGAATTTGGAGTGTATGGTGATGTTAAAATGGATTTTATGATTCGTCACTCAGAATTGGTATGGGACGAAGATGATGTTGAAAGGGTGTTGGACGATTCTTTCTTGCTGGCGTATTACATATTTAAGTTTAAAGAGGATCTTAAAAAAGAAAACGAAGTGTTGGGAGATAACGGCCCACTTAAAGAAGCTGATGGCACTGTCGTTTCTTTTGATCGCATTTATTATTAATTCTTTAATATCAATAGTAATGAAATATAATAGTATAAATAATATAAGAAAAGTACTTTTTTTATTTATAGCGAGTGCTTTTATATGGTCGTGTAACGACGACATAGAATATGTACCTCAGTTTGATAATATCAATATTAACATGGGCGATATTAAAGATATTTATTATTACAATGAAACTTTAGTGTTGGATCCTGCTATCTCTTTAGGTAATGATTCTTTAGGTACGACAGAAACATCATATACTTATTCCTGGAGTTTTATTAATATTGATGAGGGAACTGTGCAAAAAATTGCTGATGCTAAGCAATTAGAGTTAACATTGGATACAATAGGTGTACTTAACTTATATTTTCAAATTGAAGATAATGATACTCATAATGTAAACTCTACAACCAGTATTATTAATGTAGAATCAGTAACAAATCAGGGGTGGTATGTTTTAAAACAAACTATTGATGGTAATACGGATATAGATGGATATTATTTAAGTTCAGATGAACCGGATTATAATATTCTAACCCAGAAGTTAGGTTCTACTCTTTTAGGAGCTCCAAAAGGTTTTGCATTTTCTAATTATTTTAAATACAAACCCTATCCTGATAGTAGTTTTTATTACACTACTGCTTCCTTAATGGTTTTTAGTGAAAAAGATGCTTTGGCTTATAATGTGAGCAATGCACAGCCTATTATTCAGTTGCAGGATATGTTCTTTTTAAATCCGGAGAGTGCTAATCAATCCATTAAAACAACAATGATGAGTAGTAGCAAGGTTTTCGTTTCAATGGAAAACGGAGCTTACACAATGAATGATGGTAATCCGGCTTTTTTCCCGGTAATAGAAGGCGATTACAGTATTGATAATTGCATTACCACAGGATCGTATGGTAATACCCTGGCATTTGATAACAAAAACAAAAGTTATGTAATGTTTGGATCTGCCGGATATTCCACATCTGATACTATTGGATATTTCAATGATGAGTATAGCCAATTTAATAACGGTCTTGAAATTTCAGTCAACAATATGAACGGTGAAGCTATATTTTTAGAAAATACACAACGAGGATCTGGTTATTCATCCACAACTTATGCATATTCATTATTTAAAGAAGATGGTAATCAAGAAGATTTAATTCTGTATGGACTTGATTATAATGCTTTTATAAAAGGGTTGTATTTTTACTATCCAACGCCTGGTGATTATAGCAACTACATTCTTGTTAGAGCTGGTGAATATAGTCCGATTAACTATATGCGCAGATTACCAAAAACAGAATACCCCATGTTGACTTCTGCGGATAAATATGCAATGAACAAGAATAATAATATCTTATATTTTGCTAAAGATAATCGTATAGGTATATACAATATTGACAATCAAAATATGGATGAAAATTTCATTTCTGATATTCCTTCTGGTGAACAGATTACTTTCATGAAGTATATAAATACCTATTATGCTACTAATGATGAAGATTTTACCGGATTAGTAGTTGCTACATATAATAAAGGAACTGATACCTATAAAGTTTATAATTATAAACTAAGTGGATTAAGTAGTTATACCAGAAATGAATCTGTAAAAACCGGACAGGGTAGAGTTGAAAAAGTAATTTATATATCACCTTCTTCTTATTCCTGGTCAAGTAATTTATATCAATACAATTAATTAGTATAATGAAGCAACTTTTTATTTTATTAATGTTGGTGGTTTTAGGCATTTCTCCGGCTTTGTGTAATACAGAAGTAGAACAAACCATCGAAACGGACACGCTTACAATTGGGGATTATTGTCCTGATTTTAAGATGGAGAATTTAGATCGACAACCAGCTAAAATATCTTCGTTTAAAGGAAAATACGTTTATATCGATGTTTGGGCATCATGGTGTTATCCTTGTCGTAAACAATTTCCGTTTTTTGAGGAATTAGTAGAAGAGTTTAAATCGGAGGAAATCGTTTTTCTTGGTGTTAACCTTGATGTAAGAGACTTTAGATGGCTCGGAACTGTTGAAAATCTTCATTTAAAAGGAGAACAATGGAGAGTTTTGGATAAGGAATTTGAAAATAAATTTTATACAGAATATATTCCTCGTTTTATTCTATTGGATAAAGAAGGAAAAATTTTGAAAACAAAAATGACTGCTCCATCAAAACCGGAAACAAAAGATTATTTAATTCAATTATTAAGAAAATAAAATCAACAAAATGAAACTAAAAAACATTAAAAAACACCTAAAGCATACTGGTGCTATAGTTATAGCATTTGTTGCAATTAGTTTGCAGGCTCAGGAAAAGGCTGCAAAATATCGTGTTGTAATCACTATGGATGAAGTAAATCCCGAAGCACCTGCTGTAATGGGCTTTAAAAATGGTGTAAACATGACAATGGATACGGTATTTGCCAACTCAAACAAACAATTTATTTTTGAGGGTGATGTACCAGCTTATGGCAGGGCTTTTATCAATCTCTCTCATCAAAAGCCCGATCCTACGATGCCTCCAAACAATAACGATGGGGTGTTTGTATACCTTGAAGAAGGTGAAATTAAGATTTCAGGTAAAGATTCTTTAAAAACAGCAGTAATTTCAGGAACTCCTCTAAATGATGATTTTAGTGAACTAGGTAAAATAGGTAAGACTTATGAAACTAAAATCAATGCCTTAAACGAAGTCTACTCAAAAGCAATGGAAAATGGAGATAAAGACAAAGCGGCTGAGGTAGAAAAAGAATATGCTGTTTTAATGGATGAAAAAAAGCAAGCAGAAATGAAGTTTGTTGAAGCACATACTAATTCAACTGTTAGTTTAGATTGGCTTCGTCAGAATGTAAATGTGGTTCAGGAAAGAAATTTGGCCACTAAAATCTTTAATCAATTTTCCGAAGAGGTAAAGAAATCTCCCGCAGGAACTATTTATTCTAATATCTTAGGTCAAACAAAAGGTGCAGATATAGGTTTTGATGCTCCGGATATCAGTGCAAAACAACCTAATGGTGAGGCATTAAGTTTACGTTCTCTTCGTGGGAAATACGTCTTACTTGATTTCTGGGCTTCATGGTGTGGACCTTGTAGAAGAGAAAATCCAAATTTGGTAAAAGCATACAATACTTATAAAGATAAAAACTTCACTATTCTAGGGTACTCTTTAGACGGAGGTAATAATGCTTTGGATCAATGGATGAACGCTATTGAAAAGGATGGTTTAGCCTGGAATCAAATATCAGATTTACAGGGCTGGCAAAGCTTACCTATACAATTATATGGAATTAGCAGTGTTCCTACAAATTTCTTAATAGATCCAAATGGAAAGATTGTAGCAAAGAATCTTAGGGGAGAAGAGTTAGAGTTGAAGTTAAAAGAGATTTTAAATTAATTATAAGAAATGATAAGATTTTGTATTCTTGTTGTACTTGTTTTATTTACTAAAGTAAGCGGTTTAAGTCAAAAAAATGAATATTTTGATTTTGAAAAACTGCCATCTGTTCTTAAAGAGAATCTGAAAACAGTACAACAAAAAAAATCATTTAAGTCGTTAGATGATTTAAAACAAAACTGTATTACAGCATTAAATGAAAAGCCCGTAAAAAGTGTAAACTTACCAAAGATTAATAAAAAAGATTTGGCTACAAAAGATTTGGTGAAGAATATAAAACCTTCTTCATTAGTTGTTTGTAAGTTAAAACGAGGCTTTGGTGTTTACGAAGATTTTGTATTAATAGGTGCTTCAGGTGTTGCTATAAGTGAAGATGGTTTGTGCGTATCAAACTATCATGTTTTTGAGTTTTTAATCAATGAAGGACAAAGCATGCATCCTCAGGATAGTTTGTTTTTTGCAGCAGATTCTCAAGGCAATGTTTATGAAATTGAAAGTGTAAAAAGTTATAGTAAGGATGCTGACTTAGCGATTTTTAAAATTGATACCAGAGGTAAAAAGTTGGCAGCGGCTCCTTTAGGTAATGACCTGGAAGTAGGAGAAAGTGTTCATACAATGACAGCTCCTAACCAGCAAGCTTATTATTATACGCAAGGAATTGTAGCTCGTAATTCGGCTTATGATAATAATCCGTGGGAAAACAGAAGTGAAATTACAGCAGACTTTGCCATTGGTTCAAGTGGTGGTCCTGTATATGATGATAAAGGAAATCTGGTTTCTATTGTTTCTTCAACAACTTCGGTTTATGCAGGTGGTGATAAGCGTGAATGGCAAATGGTAATGAAATTATGTATACCAGTTAGTTCTGTAAAAAGGTTGGTTAATTAGTGTGGGTTAATTAATAATTGTGTATTGAAATAATGTCCGGTATAATTTTTATATCGGACATTTTTTTGCTTTATCATCTATGAATAATTACTTTTTATTCCATGTTGTTTTTCCGATATTCCATAGGTGTCATTTCGTATTTCTTTTTAAAACACTTTCCAAAATATTTAAGATCCTGAAAGCCTGTCATAAAGGCAATTTCCTTTATAAGGAGCTGGCTATCTGTTATCAACTGTGCAGATCGTTTTAAACGAATGTCTCTTACGAATTCAACTGGAGATTTACCTGTTAAGCCTTTTACTTTGTAAAACATTGTTGTTCTGTTTAAACCAACTTCAGAGGCTAAATCTTCAATTGAGAATTCACTATTATCCATGTTTTCCTCAATAGTTCGGATTAATTTTTCCATAATGATTTCATCCTGATTTGTAACCAGGAATGGTTTAGGATTAAAATCTTTGAAATTAGCTTTGTCTCCTTGAGTAAATATTTCATGTAGTCTTTTTCGTTGTAGTAAAAGATTTTCAATCCGTGCTTTAAAATATGGAACACTGAATGGCTTGGTAATATAATCGTCGGCTCCGTATGTTAAACCTTCCAGTTTGCTTTCGATATTGGTTTTTGCTGTTAATAGAATGATGGGTATATGACTGGTTTTTATATCATCTCTGAGTTTTTTAAGAAGCTCGATACCATTCAATTTAGGCATCATGATATCACTTATAATAAAATCAGGACATTTATCAATGGCTATGCTGAAGCCGGCTTCTCCATCTTCGGCCTGTAATATATCATAAGATTGTTCAAGTATGTTTTTAATGAAAGATCTTAGTTCCTCGTCATCCTCTACAATAAGAACAGTATTTCTATCATCTCTGTTTTTATTGATATCTGAATTAGGTTGTTTTTGAGATTCTTCTGGTGGTAGGTTTTTAGTTGGTATGTTATTAAGAAACTCTATGTCGCCAGGAAAATGATTTTTACCAGTTTTAAATTGAATAGAAAATGTACTTCCTTTTCCGGGTTCACTTTGAACTGTAACTTTAGCATTGTGTTTATCAGCTTCTTCTTTAACTATAGATAAACCAATACCGGTACTAGGTTTATTTTCATCGTTGCTAAACGAAACGAAACGGGTAAATAACTTGTTTATTACATTTTTAGAAATTCCAATACCTTCATCGTTAATATTAATAGTTAAGCTCTTATCGTCATTAAAAACACTTACATTAATTGATTTACCCTGAGGTGTATATTTAAATGCGTTTGAAAGTAAGTTCATCAGGATCTTTTCCAAACTGTTAAGATCAACCCAAATTTTTATTCCCTCAGCATTATTTTCAAATGAAAAGGTAATATCCTGTTCATGGGCAATTTCAACAAAATCGTTACAAATATCCTTAACATAGTTTCCTATTTCTACTTCAGAGACTTGTAATTTAAGTTCTTGTACTTTACGGAAATCTAAAATCTGGTTTACCAGCCTTAACATTCGTGATGAACTTTGCGCTACATAGTTCAATTGGTTTTTAACTCTTTCCGGGGTGTTTGAGTCATTTATTAAGTACTCAATAGGAGCCGTAATCATCGTTAATGGGGTTCGTATTTCGTGGGAAATATCTATGAAAAACTTTTGTCTTAATCCAGACATTTTTTTTTCAATATTTATGTTCGATCTTAACTTGTAAATGGTTAGTAGAGTGTAGTTAATTGTAAGTAATATGAATAGAATAATGATTATATATATAATATAAGCCAATGTACTTTCCCAAAACGAAGGTAAAACGGTAATATGTAGTATTCTTTGATTATTGGCCCAGACTCCCTGGCTATTGGTTGATTTAACCTTAAATACGTAGTCTCCTTTAGGTACATTTGTGTAAATAGCAGTTCGTTGCTTATCTACATAATTCCAATAATTGTCAAATCCTTCCAGTTTATAAGCATATTTAATGTTCTTAGAGTCTTTGAAATCCAAGGCGGCATATCCAATATTAAAAAAGTTCTCACTATGCGAAAGTGTAATCTGCTGTATGTTATCTATATCCTTGTAAAGAGGAGTTTGATTGTGATACGGGCCTTTTTGATTGAATATTTTAAAGTTGGCAAGAGATAAATAGGGGGAATATTGATTGGTTTCAATGTTTTTAGGATTAAATAGAATAATCCCGTCAGAATATCCAAATAATATTTCTCCGGAGTTTAAACGATATTTTGTTGCTTCAGAAAAGTTATTCCAGTTTGTCTGAGTCTTTATTTCAGGGAAAATTTCAAAGGTTTCATTTTCAGGATTAAAACGAGAGAGTTGGAAATCTGTACTTATCCATATTTTACCATCTAAGTCTTCTAACAGAGATAGAGTGTTATTTGACGGAAGTCCGTTTTGTTTTGTATAAGTTTTAAAAGAAACAGGGTATCCTGAATTATCCACTGAATCAATTTTAGAAATACCACCATACGATGTTGCAAGAAAAATTTCATTTTTACTTGTAGTACAGATATCCATAATATCATTACATACAAGGCCTTGATTATTGATTAATTGGTTTTCATAGGATCTCCATTTAATGTTTTTATAATCATTTGTATTTGGGTCTAAAATGTAAAATCCTTCCATGGAGCCAATGCAGATAAGTCCATTGGGTAATTCTGTTATACATCGAATTCGTTTACCTACTTTAGATAATGGGATATTTAGCTTATTATTATGGTTAATGAATTTGACTTTATCTTCAGAGTTATCTAGTAGGTTTATGCCTTCTAAAGTTCCAATCCATATTCTGTTGTTACTATCCTCATAAATAGAGTAAACATCGTTATTACTTAAACTATATATGTCTTTAGGATTATGCATAAAGTGAATAACATCGTATGTATGTGTTTTTATTTTTGGAACAAGTTTGTATATGCCATCACCACGGGTTGCAACCCAGATATTGTTTTCAGAATCCTCAAGAAAATTGTAAGCCGATTTTGTCCAAAAGGTATTATTTGTTATTTCACCATTTATTGACAGTTGCCCAATATAATTAAGGTCTTTATCAAGTATTGAAATCTGTTCTTTTTTGTTGGAGATCCATATTGAGCTGTCTTTTAGCTGGTAAATAGCCCTGATGTCATTGCTAATAACATCGTTATTATTTTTTAGCTGAAATGATTTGAAACGGTTGTTGCTAAATACAATTTCGCCTAATCCGGTTGCGTAGCTGTTGTACCATAAATTATTTTGTTCATCAAAAACAACAGCGTGAAATTTGTTTGAAAAGGTATTGTACGAATTATTATTTAGATGAGGCTTTAATGGTATTAGCTTGTTTAATTCCTGATCGTAAAAGGAAAAACCTCCTTCGCGAGGTTGAACCCATACTTGTCCGTTTTTGTCACTAAGAACCAAAGGAGTTGTTTGGTTTTTTAATTTTTCTTGACTGGTTTCTTTTACCGGAAAGTATTTAAATTGTTTAGATGCAACATCAAATTGGAATATTCCAGTGGTGTTATTGTGGTAAAACCAAAACTGAGTACCGTTAGTTACGGTTATCGGATTAATACTATTAACATTAATCTTGTTTGAATTAAATAGTTCTGTTTCTGATGTAAAACGCTGTACAGTGCAAAACTCAGATGTATTGGATGCGGCTAATATTTTGTGATCTTTAAGTAAGTAAAGATTAAATATATTGCTGTCCACAGGTAATTTTTGAGTTTTAAATGTACCTTCTGCTTTCGAATATTTTGCTATAATTCCTAACGAGCCTCCAAACCAAATTTCATCATCAAACTCAATGCACGAATAAAATGCCAATGAATTATTTGTTTCTATATTAAAATAACACTTAGGATTACTCAGGTCATTGTCAATGAATTTTATAATTCCATTGTCGGTAAGAAGCCAGGTGTTATGGTCTCTGTCTTCTATTACATTATAAACAGCCTTTGCGTTTAGGTTATTTTCATTTTCATTAAACTCAATGAGCGTATAATTAGTATCAGCTATACAAATGCACCCATTGATGTCAGATAATAGCCAAACAAGTCCTGACTTAGTGGGTTCAATCTTCGTTAATTGGAAATCCAGTAATGATTTTTTGTTTAATAATTCTTTACCCCAGAACTTATGTGTTGAAGGATTAAAACAAGTGACCTTGGGACTAAATACTAATGACTGAGTCCAGATTCTTCCGTATTTATCTTGTGTAATTTTATCTATTCTATTGTTTTTTGAAAAAATAGAATCAGATGGTTGCGGTAAGTATTGAGTAAAAGAATAACCATCAAATTTACAAAGACCATTATATGTTGCAATCCAGATAAAACCTTTATTTCCTTGAATGATCTCATTTATCAAATTGTGAGAAAGACCATCCTCAACAAAATACTGTTTTATGGAGGATACCTTGTAATTATCCTTTCCAAATAAAGTAATAGTACTAGATAAGAGCAGCGCTATAAAAAAGACTTTGATTTTTTCCATTTCATAAAATTACAACCGTCTGTAACAAAAAGATTATAAAAAGCTGTTAAATATATTTTACTTGTAAAATGACCCCATATATAAGGTAAAATGACCCGCTTGTAACATATTGGTATATAGATCTACTATTCCGTTGTTAAGATGTTATTGAGTGAAGTTGTATATCGAGAGGAATATGCCTTGATTTTACTGGTGATTGGTGAATTTGCTTATAAATGATTGGTTGTTGTATATGTAATTGTACCCTTTTGTAATTGTAATATGCCCACCTCAAATGTTAAAATTCCTAAATATAATTGTATCGGTTATTCAAGGTATTATTTAAGATATGACTTGATAGTGTTTTAGGAATCTATTTCAGCCTTACATACATGTTGGATAAATTATTATCGTAATATTTTAAAAATCTATTTTTTATGAAAAAACAAAGTGATGCATTGATTTCCATATGGAACAGAATATGGAAATCAAATTTGGCTTTATTTAAAGCTATTGTTTTAACTCTGGTTATAACCTCTGCAATTCCTAATGAAAGTATTTATGCAGGTGCAATTGTTCAGGATGGGGGTGTAATTAAGGGAAATGTAAAAGACGCCAGTGGCGAGGTTATCATTGGAGCTACTGTTGTTGTTAAAGGTACCACTATCGGTACAATTACAGATGTTGATGGTAATTATACATTAACCAATGTTCCAACAGGAGCAACCATCGTTTTCTCTTTTATTGGAATGAAAACGCAGGAAATTCCTCAATCAGGCAAAGCTGTAATTAACGTGACTCTTGAAAATGAGTCAATTGGTTTGGATGAAGTAGTGGCTATTGGATATGGCGTTGTTAAAAAAAGCGACCTAACAGGATCTGTTGCCTCTGTAAAAAGTGAAGATATTGCAGCGAATCCAACCAGTAATGCTCTTGAAACACTTCAGGGAAGAGTTTCGGGTATTGACCTTACACAAAGTAGTGGTAAAGCTGGTGCAGGTGTTAGTATTCAAATGAGAGGTGAGCGTTCATTGAATGCATCAAATGCTCCACTTGTTATGGTTGATGGAGTAGCCTATGGTAGTACTGTTGATATCAACCCTTCGGATATTGAATCAATAGAGGTTCTTAAAGATGCTTCTTCAACAGCTATTTATGGTTCACGTGGTGCAAACGGTGTAATATTAATTACAACAAAGAAAGGTAAAGAAGGAAAAGCTAAAGTATCGTTAAATGCATACTATTCTTTCAATAATCTTAAGACTATGCCTGAATTTATGAATGCTAGTCAATATGCAGATTTAAAACGTGAAGTGGCAAGAGCTAATGGAATCTGGAATTCAACATCAGATGATATCAATGCTTTGGGATCTCAACAAATTGAATATTTAAATGCAGGGTATTCAGCAGACTGGTTCGACTTGGTTTTGCAAGATGGATATACACAAAACTATGAACTTGCAATGAGAGGAAATAATGAAAAGACAAATTATAGCCTTTCTTTTGGAATTCAGGATCAACAAGGTTTATTGAAAACTGCAGACCACTATAATCGTTACTCAGGTCGATTATCTGTTGATCACAAGCTTAGTAAAAATATAAAAGTGGGAGCAAGTGTTGTTTATACATATAAAGATCAGGATGACCGTAATGCATCTTTTTGGAACATCTCTAAATACGAACCAATTGCAAAGCCATTTAATGATGATGGATCAATCAATTTATATCCTATAGCTGACCGTTCTGATGTTTTATCTCCTCTTGCAGATAATGTTGATGGCGCAGTTATTAATAATACAACCTCAAATCGCTTTTTCGGTATTGGTTATTTTGACTGGACAATTGTAGATAATTTATTTTTCAAATCAACAATTGGTATTGATCAATCCAATAGTACAAACGGATACTTTAATTCAGAACAAACAACTACAACGGCTGAAGCCTATTCTGAATCAGGAGCTACTCTTAAATCAAGCAGAGGTTTAACATGGGAAAATACATTAAATTATAATTTGGATTTATCAGATAAACACAATTTTAATTTTCTTGCAGGTACCTCTACAATTGCCAATCATTCTGAGGAATATTCTTTGTATGGCAGAAACCAACCACTTGATATGTTGCAGAATTATGCTTTAGAAACAGCTACAGATAATGTTCAAATAAGTTCTGAATTAACTGAAAATCAGTTGGCATCATTCTTTGGTCGTGTTAACTATAAATTTGATGAGAGATTTTTGCTTACAGCAACAGTACGTGCTGACGGTTCTTCTGTATTAGCAGAAGGAAATAAGTGGGGCTATTTTCCATCAGTTGCTGCAGGTTGGAGAATTAACCAGGAACGCTGGATGGCTGATATGTCTGCAATATCAAACTTAAAGCTTCGCGTAAGCTGGGGTCAATCAGGACAATCTGGTATAGATCCATACTCTACTCAGGCTTCTTTAGGTAATACAACCTATGCATGGACTGAAGGAAATTCAGAAACAGGGGCATATGGATATTATCCTAGTACAATATCTAATCCTGATCTTAAATGGGAAACTACTACTGTGTTTGACGTAGGTGTTGATTTTGGATTATTGAATAACAGAATTAGTGGTAGTGTTGATTTCTATAAATCAGTTACCTCAGATATTTTAATGCCAAGACTTTTACCAAGTACTTCAGGATTTAGTTCGGTAATGCAAAATATTGGTGAAACAGAAGGTACCGGAATTGATGCTACAATCAGTACTTTAAATGTAAAAGGTAATGACTTCCAGTGGAGTACTGATATGAACTTTGCATGGAACCAGAATGAAATTACTAAGCTTTCAGATGGCGTAACTCAGGATGTAGGTAACTCTTGGTTTGTTGGAGAAGCTATTAGTGTTTATTATGATTATGATAAAATCGGTATCTGGCAAACTGAAGAAGCAGATCAGGCTGCTGCAATGGATGATTCAAATCCTGGTGAAATTAAAGTGCGAGATGTTGATGGCGATGGAGAGATTAGTGATGAAGATCGCGTTGTTTATAACAGAAGTCCTAAGGTTACTTTAGGTATGACTAACCGCTTTTCGTATAAGAATTTTGATCTTAGCTTTTTTGTATATGGTCGTTTTGGTCATACCATTAAATATCAATATTACGATGCATGGCGTCCGGGTTCTCAGGAAAATGATCCAGATGTTAATTACTGGACTCCAGAAAATCCAACCAATGATTTTCCAAGACCAATTAGCGGTAGTGTTAATTACAAAAGTACTTTACAATTAACTAAAGGAGACTTCTTTAAAGTTAAAGACATCACATTTGCCTATAACTTACCACAAAGTATCCTTGGTCGCTGGGGTATATCACGTTTAAAGTTTTATATGACATTAAAAAATCACTTTGTTTTTAGTGGTCTTGATAACTATGATCCGGAACGTGGAGGTTCTATTAGTTATCCTCTCACAAAACAAACTGTGTTTGGAGTAAACTTTGAATTCTAATTATCAAATACAAATAATAATGAAGAAGATTAATATATATATACTTTTGATTGCTTTAATGGGACTGAATTTTACTTCTTGCGAGGAATTTCTTTCTGAAGAAAATAAAAGTTCAATAGCTGATCAATATTACGAAACCGAGGCTGGAGTTATAGATTTAGTTGATGCATGTTATACTCCACTTAGATATTGGTTTGGAAAAGAAAAGGCATCCAACTTTGTTGCATCAGCAACTGATATTATAACCAGGGCTTCGGGGCATACCAATACGGAGGTTAATGACTACACCAGTAACTTTAACTCAACTAATTCAAACTTAAATACGCTGTGGACATACAATTACAAGGCCTTAAACTTTTGTAATGAGGCTTTATACCGTCTTGATCAAATAGGTGATATCGACAATAAAGACGTTTATATTGGTGAAGTTTCATTTTTAAGAGCAATGTATTCCTGGATTATTGCAGAAATGTGGGATGATACACATTACACAACAGATCCTAGCCGAGGTGCTGTTACTACTGCAATTTATACTTCAAAATCGGATATATATACTCAGATTTTTGCTGACCTTGAGGTTGCAATATCTAATTGTCCTGAAGAAGTAACACAAGGAGGTAGAGTAACAAAATGGGCTGCAAAAGCCATGAAAGCACGTATGTTGTTAACTCGTGGAGAGAAAGAAGATGCAGCTGATTTAGCAAAAGAAATAATTGATGAAGGTCCTTTTTCATTATTCGATGATTTTACAGAATTATGGGATATGTCAAATAGTGAAGGTTCATCTAACAGCGAGTGTATCTGGTTTGTTAACTACACCTCAGATCTATTGTTAGATCAGGAATTGGATAATAAAACACAAGAACGAGGTGGTAATAATCTACATTTAATGTATTGTAGAAAATATGATAACCAACCTGGTATGTCGCGTGATGTATTGAATGGCCGACCTTTTAATCGTTACTGTCCAACACGTTATTTAGTTGAACTTTTTGATCAGGAAAAAGATCAACGTTGGGCTGGTTCTTTCAAATGGTTATGGCTTCAAAATTCATCTTTACCTGCAACATATCCAGATATGACAGATACTGCTATCTACGTTGTAAATGGCCCTGTTACAGATGAGCAATATGCATGGGCTTCAACCAGATATCAATTAAAAAGTATTGATGATTTGTATGAAACAGATGGAACTCCTATTGGAAATCGCGAAGTAGGATTTCAACTTAATAAATATGACGATCCAACTCGTGCAAGTTTAAGTGAAGCACAAAGTGCTCGTGATCAGTTTGTATTCAGAATTGCAGAAATGTATTTGATTGTTGCTGAAGGTTACATGGGAACAAGTCAATCGTCGGTTGCTGTTGAATATATGAATACATTGAGACGAACTCGTGCAATTACAGGATACGAGGATGATATGGCTATAACTGCCGCTGATTTAGATATGGATTTTATTTTAGATGAGAGAGCTCGTGAATTATGTGGTGAAGAATTAAGATGGTTTGACTTAAAACGAACAGGAACATTAATTGACAGAGTAAAAGCTTACAATCCCGATGCTGCGGATAATATTAAATCTTATCATACTGTACGTCCATTTCCACAAGATTTTCTTGATGCAATTCAAAACAAAGAAGATTTTGAGCAAAAAGGAGAGTACAATTAATGTAAAAGTTTAGTGCTTGACTTTTAATCTTAAATAGTCAGACCTGAAAAAGTACTATATTTTGAGTTACCCTGTTTTTTAGAAAGATTATTTTTGTAAAAAATAAAATTTGAAAAAGGTCAAAAAGAATTTGCTCTTTAATTCTATTGAGCATTTTCTTTAAATTAAAGCCTGTTCCAGCTAAAATTGTATTTATTTTATCTCCATTGGCCCCTTTTAAATAATTTCTTAACATCCTGTGATCATGCTTAATATGACCAATAATTGGTTCGATTCCTGCCCTTGCTTTAAAACGTTTCCTTGCTTTTTGTTTCTCATAGGGAGTAGTTCCTTTTTTCGGAACTGTTGGTGATATTATTTCAACACCGTCAATGTTCTTTTTTCCTCGGTATCCTCTGTCAACAATTCCAACCTTGGGTTTACTTTCAGTTAAGTACTCTGTTTGTTTTAAATGTTCCTCCAGGGTATGTCCATCGTAGGGATTATCTTCAAAAGCTATAGCTCCAACTACAATTTTTGTGGTCTTTGTTAATACAATTCCTGATTTATTTCCAAATTCAAACTTCTTTGCTTCTTTTCCTTTAGCGATGCAACTAACCTGTGGTTCGTGAATGCTGTAAATCTTATTCTTATCTCCCTTTTTTTGTGTTAGAATCTTATTGAGTATAATCAACAGTTCTTTATATTTTAATTTTTGTGTCGGATTAAATTGTCTTTCAATATCTCTTACTTGACGGCCCGCTATCGTTTTAATTTTTCGTAATGCCGATTTAGCTTTCTTTCTTCTTTTGGGATGATTATGAAAACGTTGGTCTATCATTAACTGTTTTAATGTGCGAGTATAAGTTTGTCGAAGTTTTATTCCCTCTTGTTCTGCTATCTTATTAACTTTTTCAATGATGCGTTTATGTAATTTGGCATCCGTTGGATAGGTAATATTCTTTTCTTGAACAGTACTGTCTATTAACACTTCTTTCTCTTGAGCCTCTTGGCCAAAAAGTTGCACTGAAATTTTTAATAATTTTTCTGCTCCTTCTTGGCCTATTCGCTTTCTAAAGTGAATGAATTCAGTTGGATCAAAAGGCTTTTTAGTCTGAAAGATTTTCTCTCCACTAAAATACTGCCAATATGGATTTTCAATCCATCTATCAATAAGTGCCTCATCACTAAGGTTGTAAATATGCTTAAGCAAAAGTAAACCAACCATCTTTCGAATAGGAACTGATGGACGTCCAAAGTCAGAATAATAAACAGAAAAATCTGCTTCTACCAAATACCAATCTATTTGCTTTGATAAAACACATAATTCGTGATCTAAATTAATGAACCGTTCAATTGGCGTATCAAAAATTCTTAACTGTGGAGTATTATCTTGTTTTCCAACCATATCTGCAAGCTTTCTGACTAAAATACATATTTCCTTGCAGATTAATAAATCTAAAGAAAAATGTTATAAGCTAGTTATCAACATGATAGTTGGTTTTTAAGGTTAAACTAATTAGAATTAAATATAAATTGGATTCTAATTTCAATCAAGAGTTGAAAGATAAGTTTTAAAAAGGCTGAAAGCCGGAAACATCATAACAAGGGGCAACGCCCCTTGTATTAGTCGACAAGTAAATCTCAGGCTGTAAGTCTGAAACGAATGGTTTATGTTTAAGACAACAGCCTTAATGGGCATTTCGCTCAAGGCCTTGTGGTGATCCGCGAGCGCCAAAGCTAATCTGCAGCGGCACTACCCCAAATTATGATATATAAGTCTTTGACTTTGTCGATTTTCAATTCAGCCTTATGAATAGGATAAATCCAACATGAGATTCGCATTTCTATCTAACAAATAACAATTAAGCGTTATGGCAATTCTGTCATAACGCTTTTTTTATCATTATGCAGAAAAGAAATTGAAGAATGTCCCCTCTATTCTTTTAAAATAACCCTTTTAATCTTTGCACTTCTTCCTAACTTGTGTGCCGATTACTATATAAAGAAATTCATAAAGTAGTAAGTGATTTAAAAAAATATAAAGAGGATTTTTAAGATGAAAGTTAGTAAATGTGTTTTCTTTATTATTCTTAGTTTTTTGAGTACGGTAATTGGTGCTCAACAATATATTCCATTATGGCCCGAAGGTAAGATGCCAAATAGCAAAGGACTAAAACTGGAACGAGTTGAGGAGAGAGAGCGTATTACTCAGGTTGATGTTCCCGGGATGTATTGTTATTTTACCTCGAAAGAAGAAAATAAAGGAGCTGCAGTGTTAATATTTCCTCCCGGAGGTTATCAAAAAGAAGCCTATAATATTGCAGGTATTCAATTGGCAAAATGGTTTAATACCTTTGGTGTTAATGCCTTTGTTGTTTTATACCGTCTTCCTACTTCGCCTGATTTAAAAGAACCTGCTTTTGGCCCGTTAACTGATGCCCAAAGAGCTATGAAACTAGTCAGATCACATGCTGAGGAATGGCATATTAATCCAGATAAAATTGGTGTTATGGGATGTTCTGCAGGTGGTGGTTTAGTTGCAAATATATCTACCATAAAAAATGATTATTCTTTAATAGGCGATTCAATAGACAATTATTCCTTTATTCCTGATGTACAAATATTAGTTTCAGGAGCAATAAGTATGAGTCAGGATGCTCATAAAGGAAGTCAAAAGGCGCTACTAGGAGTTTCTCCCGAAAAAGAATTATGTATTTTATTTTCAGGAGAGTTAAATGTAAATGAAGATACACCGCCTGCTTTTATCATATGTGCATCAAATGATCCGGTTGTAAATCCACTTAACAGTTTACGCTATTATGAAGCAATACAGAAACAGGGCATTAAATCCTGTCTTCATATTTTTACAGATGGTAAACACTCAATAGCACTGCGCAATAACTCGGGAGCAACAAATTTATGGACACAATTGTGCGAAGCATGGTTAAATGAAATTGGTTTTATAAGTAATGACAATTAGCAAATAAAGTATTATCAAAATATAAAGTTCACCAACTTAAGTTATGATATAATTCTCCTTTACTTTATAAAAAAAATGAAGTAATCAGTTCTGAAAATTTAGTTTAGGAGTTTATATGATAACAGATAATTATTTATTTGGATTTAGTAATTTGGAGGAAGTGCTTTTGTACTTCCTCTAATTTTTTATGTAGTTTCTGGTTCTCAAATAAGCCTACAAAACAATAGTACCTTTCCGTTTCATATCACGTCCTTTTGTCCAAAATTCGACTGGATATGCTGAATTTTCTGCGATTTTATAAATATTCCCCCTATGTTTTGATTATTTGTCTCCCTTTTACAAAGAAAGCATGTATTAGTTTTGTAAGGAGTTAAAGTAAATAAGGGAATAAAAAATATAAATAATTTAAAGATGAAATTTATGAATAGAGTGTTTGTTCTAAGTTGTCTCTTGTTATTATTTGTGCAGTGCAAAACAAGTCAGAATAAAGAGGTTCTTTATTCTGTTCAATTTGCAGAATCTGTTATGCACAATAATCCAAAGGCATGGATGACCGATTTTCAAAGTAAGCCTCGATGGGGTTATGTGCAGGGATTAGTTTGTCAGGCCTTATTAAAAGTATCAGAACAATATAATGAACCAAAGTATTTCGACTATGTGAAAAATACTTATGTGGATATGGTAGTTGACTCTACCGGACATATTGATGGATACAATAAAAATAGTTTTAAGCTGGATGATATCAACTCAGGTAAGTTACTCTTTGCTCTTTATAATAAAACCGGCGATGAACGCTATCGAATATTAATTGATATTCTTAGAGATCAATTGAAAGATCAGCCCCGTGTTGAGGGAGGTGGATTTTGGCATAAGCAGATTTATACCAATCAAATGTGGTTGGATGGTTTGTATATGGGACTTCCTTTTTATGCACATTATGCAACTACATATGGCGACACCAATAATTTAAATGATATAACAAGCCAATTATTACTTGTACAAAACAACTTAAAGGATGATAAAACTGGACTTTATTATCATGGTTGGGATGCCAGTAAAAAAGTTTACTGGGCTGATCCGGAAACAGGATTATCACAAAACTTCTGGGGTAGAGGAGTTGGTTGGTTATATATGGCTATAGTTGATGTTTTGGATTATATACCTAAGGATCATAAAGACTATCAAAATTTGGTATTAATGTTTCAGGATTTAACAGATGCCATCATTCAATTTCAGCAGCAAGAAACAGGAGTATGGTATCAGGTTCCTAATTATCCAAACAGAGAAGGAAACTATCTTGAAGCAACCGCCTCTTGTATGTTTGTTTACGGCATGTTTAAAGGTATACAAAACGGAATCCTGAGTGAAGATTATCTTGATGCAGCAAAAAAAGGTTACCAGGGTATTTTTAAAAACTTTGTACGCAAAGATCAAAATGGAAATCTCGAAATTACCAATTGTTGTGCTGGTGCCGGATTAGGTCCTGCTGACAATCCGGTAAGAGATGGTTCTTATAAATATTATATAGAAGAAAAGATCAGATCAAATGATGGAAAGGCTATTGGCCCGCTTATCATGACTTGTTTAATGGTAGAGAATAATCCGGACTTTAATCCAGGGTTGTAGATACTTAATATTCGAATTATAGTTATAAATAAAGGAAATAAGAAACGTAATGAATTATCAAATGAAATCAAGAGTATTATCATTTTTAGTGATGATAGTATTTGTGGGAGTAGCTAACATATCAGCTCAGGATAAACTAAATTATACCTCTGAAGTATGGGTGGCCGATCAGGGAGATGGTACTTATAAAAATCCTATTTTATATGCAGATTATTCAGATCCGGATGTTTGTCGTGCCGGTGATGACTACTATATGACCTCCTCAAGTTTTAATTGCATACCCGGCCTACAAATCTTACACTCTAAAGATTTGGTGAACTGGGAATTAATCGGTGCTGCCGTTCCTTACGGTTTACCACCTGCGGATGTGTTTTCTAAGCCTCAACATGGTAACGGTATTTGGGCTCCATCTATTCGCTATCATAATAACGAATTCTATATTTTTTATGGCGATCCTGATTATGGTATATATATGACTAAAGCAACAGATCCTGCTGGTCCATGGTCTCCATTAACATTAGTAAAAGAAGGTAAAGGTTTAATTGATGCATGTCCTTTATGGGACGAAGACGGTCGTGTTTATCTTGTACACGGAGTTGCAGGAAGCAGGGCTTCTTTTAAAAGTGTGCTATCAGTATGTGAGTTAAATAAGGAAGCTACAAAAGCCATAACCGAGAGTGTTATTATTTTTGACGGACATGGAAAGCATCCTACAATTGAAGGACCTAAATTCTATAAAAAGGATGGTTACTACTACATCTTTGCTCCAGGTGGTGGAGTGCCAACTGGATGGCAAATTGTAATGAGATCTAGAAATGTATATGGTCCTTACGAAGATAAAATTGTATTGGCTCAGGGAAAAACTGAAATTAACGGTCCGCATCAGGGAGGTTGGGTAGATACACCAACAGGCGAAGATTGGTTTATTCACTTTCAGGATGTAGGTGCTGTTGGTCGTATTGTACACTTACAACCCATGACATGGAAAAATGGATGGCCGGTAATGGGCATTGATAAAGATAAAGATGGTTGTGGTGATCCTGTTCTTACCTACAAAAAACCAAACGTGGGTAAAACTTATCCAATAATGACACCTGCTGAAAGCGATGAATTTAATGATACAAAAACCGGATTCCAGTGGCAATGGCATGGCAACAGCTCACCATTCTGGATTTTTAATGATGCTACAAACGGTTATATGCGTCTATATTCTGTATTAACTCCTGAAGATTATAAGAGCTTATGGGACGTTCCGAATTTATTTTTGCAAAAGATTCCTGCACCAGAATTTACTGCTACAGTTAAAATGTCATTTCAACCAAATCCTGAAAATGATGGTGAGCGTGCCGGATTTGTAATTATGGGACGCGATTATGGTGTTGTGGCTTTAGAAGATACTAAGGATGGAATTGTTCTGTCGCAAGGATTTTGTAAGGGTGCAGATAAAGGAAATACTGAGGTTATAAACGAGAAAGTAACTGTTAAAATCGATAAGCCTATTTACTTAAGAGTAAGCATGCAAGGTGAAAATGATTGTCAGTTTAGTTATAGTTTTAACGGTAAGAAGTTTACAAATATAGGACAGCCTTTTAAAGCACGAGAAGGAAAATGGATCGGTGCTAAAATGGGATTATTTATCAATCGTCATGAATATCATAAAGATAGTGGTTGGATTGATGTGGATTGGTTTAGAGTAACTAAATAGAGTTCTGAAACTTTAAAATCAGCTTGTTAATTACCTGAGTTCGTATGAAATTTTATTAGAAATCAGGTTCATAGAATAAATGCAGTTTTTACAAATAAATAAAATGAAGAATCTTTCAAAAAAAATAAATAAGTTTTTATTACTAATCAGCATTGCAGGAGTATTTACCTCTTGTTCTGAAGTAAAAAAGTCAGAATCTAAATCGTTTGGTTTAAATTTACCTTTTGAAATGCCAGAAGTAATCGTTCCGGTATTTAAGGCGGATACCTTTAATATTGTAAAATACGGAGCTATTTCAAATGGCAAGTTTTTAAATACCGACGTTATCAATTCAACCATAGATTTATGCTCAAAAAACAATGGCGGTGTAGTATTAATACCAAAGGGCGTTTGGTTAACAGGACCTGTTGTATTAAAAGATAATGTAAATCTGCATTTAGAAGAGGGTGCCTTACTTCAATTTAGCGGCGACCGCAGTTTATATCCGCTTTTAGATAATTTTTATGAAGGAAAGAAAAATCCAAGATGTCAAAATCCTATATCAGGTAAGAACCTAAAGAATATTGCAATTACAGGAAAAGGTATTATTGATGGTGAAGGTGGTGCCTGGAGACAGATAAAGAAAGATAAGTTAACCGAAAGACACTGGAATGAAGTTACCGCGAGCGGAGGTTTTGTTTATAATGAGAAGACATGGTATCCATCAGAATCATATTATAATGGAGAACAGTTGGTTCGCAGTGGAAAGATTGATTACAATGATGTTGAAGCTCTTAAACCGTATAAAGATTTTTTCAGACCCCAATTAATCAATCTTATTCGTTGTGAGAATGTGTTATTGGACGGACCAACATTTCAAAACTCACCAGCATGGAATATTCATCCTTTATTATGTACCCATATTACAGTTAGAAATATTAATGTAAGAAATCCATGGTTTTCACAAAATGGAGATGGTCTTGATTTAGAATCCTGTAGATTCGGAATAGTTGAGAATTGTACCTTTGATGTAGGAGATGATGCTATTTGTATAAAATCAGGTAAAGATAAACAAGGAAGAGATATTGGGGTTCCTACCGAATTTGTTATTGTACGTAATTGTATTGTATACCATGGACATGGAGGCTTTGTTATTGGTAGCGAAATGTCAGGGGGAGTAAAAAATATGTATGTTGAAAACTGTACCTTTTTAGGAACCGATTGTGGTTTGCGTTTTAAGAGTACCAGAGGTAGAGGTGGCGTTGTTGAAAATATATATGTAAAAGGAGTTCGTATGACTAACATCCCAACTGATGCTATTCGTTTTAACTTGTATTACGGAGGAAAAATCAGAGAGGATGAAAACGGAAATATTATTGGTGTAACTAAAGAACCTGTAACTGAGGAAACGCCTTGTTTTAGAAATATTTCTTTTGAAGATATTGAATGTTATAATGTTGAAAAAGCAATAACCATTAATGGTATTCCTGAAATGCCGGTGCAAAACATTAAAATTAAAAATATTAATATCGTTTCAAACGAAGGTATTTTAATGCGTTATGCTAAAGGTGTAGAGTTAGAAGGATTAACACTGGATGTAAAGAAAACTGAGTCGATTATTGTACAAAATAGTGATGGCATTAAATTTGTTAAGAGTGAAGTTGCTGATTTAGAAAATCATAATGTTATTGTAAAAGGAGAATCAACAGGTAATGTTTATTTTAACCTGAATAATAATCCGGATATTAAAAAGTATATAAAGATTATAGGTACTCCTGAAAGTAATGTGATAACCGAGTAATTAATACAATTAGTAAGTATTGCGAATCAATAGTTGAAAAAAAGAATAACACAGAGAGTATTGCATTATATATCTCATATAGATTGCACAAATTAAAAAGAATCAGTGTCTCACTACCTCTGTGTTCATTTTTAACATTTGATTGATACATGAAACGAGCCATGAGAAAGAGTTCTCAAACACGAGGATGACTATTTAGGCGAGTTCCATGTGGCAAAAGAAAACAAATATTTAACACATGAAACAAGTTTTATAAACTTTCACGATTAAATCTAAATATGATTTCAAAACTTCAAAAAAGTGGTATATACAGTTTATATGTTGCTTTTATTTTAAGCAATATAATCTGTAATGCGCAGGAAAAAGATGTAGATTTTAGTTATTTGGATTATAACCTACCTTTTGAAGAAAGGGTAGGTATTTTGATGACTCAGATGACACTGCAAGAAAAAATCAGTCAAATGACCAATGAGTCAAAGGCTATACCTCGCTTGCAAATACCAGAGTATAACTGGTGGAATGAATGTTTACATGGAGTTGCCCGGGCGGGTTATGCTACGGTATTTCCGCAATCAATAACAGTAGCAGCCTCATTTAATACAGAATTATTGGAAGAGATTGGTACGGTTATATCAGATGAGGCGCGTGCAAAGCATCATGAATTCTTACGTCAGAATAAAAGAACCATTTATACCGGTTTGGATTTTTGGTCTCCCAATATTAATATTTTCAGGGATCCAAGATGGGGAAGAGGGCATGAAACTTATGGTGAGGATCCTTATTTAGCAGGAGAATTAGCCACTGAGTTTATTATGGGTTTGCAAGGAGATGATCCTAAGTATTTTAAAACCATTGCTACTTCAAAGCACTTTGCGGTTCACTCTGGTCCTGAAAAATTACGCCATTCTTTTGATGTGGATGTAAGTGATAAGGATTTGTATGAAACTTACCTGCCTGCTTTTTATAAAACCATTAAAGATGCTAAAGTATATTCAGTAATGGGGGCATATAATCGTTTTAGAGGTGAATCGTGTAGTGGACACGATTTCCTACTAAATAAATTATTACGTGATACATGGGGATTTGATGGTTATGTGGTTTCTGATTGTGGAGCTATTCGCGATATAGAAACAGGTCATCATATTGCCAATAGCAGACCAGAAGCTGCGGCTATAGGTGTTAAAGGAGGATGTGATTTAAATTGCGGAAGTTATTATAAAAGTTTAGGTAAGGCTGTTGGAAAGGGATTTATCACCGAAGATCAGATAGATATTGCCTTACGCAGAATATTAATGGCTCGTTTTAAAATGGGAATGTTTGATCCGGATGAGGTAGTACCTTTTTCTAAAATTCCAATTGGAGTTGTATGTTCCGATGCCAATACCAGCTTGGCTAGAAAAGCAGCACAAGAAAGTATTATTCTTTTAAAGAATAGTGATAATTTACTTCCTCTTTCAAAGGATAAAATTAAAAAGATAGCAGTTATTGGACCAAATGCTGATAATTGGGAATCGTTGGTTGGTAACTATCATGGAACACCTAAAGATCCGGTTACTTTTCTAAAAGGGATTAAAAATAAAGTAGAACCTAAAATTGAAGTACTTTATGCTGAAGGTTCTCATTTGAATGAGGAAAAATTAAATCTGAAACCTATTCCATCCATATACTTGCAAACAGAAGATGGCCGTCAGGGGTTAGACGGATCATATTTTAATAATACTGAGTTTGCAGGAGAAGCAGCATTTACAAGAGTTGATGACAAAATAGATTTTTCGTGGCAATATGCTCCGGTTTCAAAGGAATTAATTGATACATTCTCTGTTCGTTGGAAAGGATACCTGTTACCACCTTCAGATGGAACTTATGAGCTTGGTTTATTGGCCAAACGAGGTATGTCTGTAAAAATAGAGGGCAAAGAAATTTCAAATGGCAGAGGATCTATTCATCATTCAAAATATGCTACAGAAAGATTAGAGCTGGAAGGTGGCAAGAAATATCCTATAGAGATTGAATTTTATACTGATGAAACTAATGCGCAGGCAAGTTTATTATGGGCAATGCCGGATAGAAACTTAATTGATAAAGCCGTAAAAATTATTAAAGAAGCAGATGTTGCTGTTGTAGTTGTGGGATTATCGCAACGTCTAGAAGGGGAAGGTGGAGACCGTAAGGATATTTCATTACCTAAAGAGCAGGAAGAATTAATAAGAGCAGTTAAAGAAACAGGTAAACCAGTTGTATTGGTAATTAATGCAGGTAGTGCCTTAGCTATAAACTGGGCCAAAGAAAATATTGATGCCATTGTAAATGTTGGCTATCCGGGTGAAGAAGGAGGTAATGCTTTAGCCGATGTTCTTTGGGGAGATTATAATCCTGCCGGTCGTTTACCTATTACTTATTATCAATCGTTAAGTGAATTGCCTGATTTTCAAAATTATGATATGAAAGGTAGAACTTACCGATATTATACAGGAGAACCTTTGTATCCTTTTGGTTATGGATTAAGTTATACTACGTTTGCCTACTCTGATTTAAAATTACCTTCAAGTATAAAAGCTGGTGATGATATTAAAGTGACTGTTAAAGTAACCAATACCGGCAAGTTAGCTGGAGATGAGGTGGTTCAGCTTTATATAACAGATAAAAAAGGATCTACGGCACGACCAATAAGACAGCTTGAAGGTTTTAAACGAATTTATATTAAAGCAGGAGAAAGTAAAACTGTAGCGTTTACATTGACACCACGACAACTATCTATGATTAATAAAAAATCTCAAAGAGTAATTGAAGCGGGTATATTTGATGTTTATGTAGGAGGAGAGCAGCCTGGTTTCACTGGAGATAATAATGCCACATCTACAGATGTGATTAAAGGAAGTTTTAAAGTTTCAGGAGAACAAAATTTCAAAATTAAATAGTTTTTCAATTAAGGTTTGTATGTGTTAAGCCAGAGAGGTTAATCGTCTCTCTGGCTTTTTATATTGTCAATGTTTGTGATACAGCTTTTAATTCCTGTACTGTTTTATTGAAGTTTCAATGCTCATTGCGATGTTTAAATACATAATCCGGATTAAAATCTATAACCTTTTTTTATTCGTATTCAGAAGAATTTAATTCATGTAATCTTTTTTCTGCAGGATTGTATAATAAATTGAATAGTGTACCCAAAAATAGAATAGCTGCAAATATAGTTGCCAGTATAAAACCATATTTTGCATCTTTACCAAAGGAATCACTTACAGCTCCCATTGCTAAAGGGCCTAATGCAGCACCTGCTGCTGTAAAAAAGAGGATAACGCCAGCAACAGAGCCATGTTTTGCTTTAGGAAAGCAACTAATTCCTTTTGAATTTATGGTAGGATAAATTACAGACATAAATAAACCAGATAAAGGTAATAGTACTACAGCTGCATTAATTCCACCAATCACACTGCCTAAAAAGCAAACCAAAATTAAAAGACTAAAAATGCTTAAGATAACGGCCCAGTTAAAATGAGCCATAAGCCATGCTCCTAGAAATCTTCCTCCTGCTCGTAAAATAAAAAATATTGATAGAGCATAAGTTGCAATAAAAATAAAATTTCCATCATAATCAGCTATCAGAGTTGGCATCCATACATAAATAGCACATTCTACTGAAACATATAAAAATGCACCTAATGAAAATCCCATTGCATAAGGATCTTTCATCATACTTAATGTACCTTTTAAGTTGATAGGTTCTTCGGTTGTTTTCTTAGTAGTGGGATACTTCACCAAGAGTGCAATTAAAATAAGTAGTACGCAAAGTGTTGCTGCTACAACATATAACCATTTCCAATCTACTCCTTTACTTAAAAGATAGGATACAATAAAAGGGCCTATAATGGCTCCAACTCCAAAAAATCCCTCTACAGCATTCATCGTTGATGTATGTTCATCAGTAGATGTCGATATGTCTCCAATTAAAGCTAAAGCAGCTGTTTTAAATACTCCAATTGCTAATCCGGAAATTACCATCAAGCTTAAATAAAAAGCAAATGTGTGACCTAATATGAATAAATAGGAGTTTAGAGCAAATAGAGCTAAACCAATAATAATTGTTTTTTTACGACCTAGTTTGTCAGCTAAAAAACCTAGTAATATACCTGCTAAAGCTATGGCAATCATAGGTGCATAGTGCATCAATCCGGCAGCAGTCATACTTAAGTCGAATTGCTTCATTACTTCAGGAATAATTACTCCAACAGCATCTGTTGTCATAGCAAACATTGTAAACATTAAAAATGTAAGCCATTTTATCAATGTTACATTTGTATTCCCTTGAGTATATTTTATATTTTCCATCGTTTCTTTTTTATGTAAGGGTTAATACTAAATTTAACTCTTAAAATTATACACTACCTCATTTTGTTCGTTAAAGGCATTAATATGCACCGAATAAGTAGTCAAATTTGCTTCAAGTTCAGCTTTACAGCCATTATTTTCCCATCTTAATTTTAAAACTTCTTGATTTGAATCTGATATGTGAAGTTTGGCATTGAAACCAAATGCAGGAAAACTATTTCTAAATTTTAGAAGAGATAGTTGCTGTTGAACAATCTTTTCGTTTAGCTTATTGGTAGCATCCTTAATTTGCAGGTTGGTTCTGTTTATTTCTTTATGTCCGCCGGAACCTGCTTTTTCTACTGCATCATGATCATTTTTACCAACCAGAAGGTCGAGATACCATACTTGTGGTTTTCCGGGCATAAACATTTGGATGGCTCTTGCTAAAAGCATTTTTGCATTACTTTCTCCAAGTGCACTGAAATAGGTTGCATTAACCTGATAGTACATGTTTTTTTCCCCATGCAAATCTTTTACATATCCACCTCTGTCTACTACGGTTTTAATTAAATTTTGTATTTGATCATCGGTTAATAAGCCTTTTAAATCAAGTAACGGAATACCATCATGGCAACCTAACATATTAACGGTTTTAATTTCTTTTTCTATGATATCCTTAATCCATTTAATCAAAACCTCATTGGTATTTCTTTCCAGTGCATCAATAATTAAACCCGGTAAGAAAAAATCATACGTCAGATAGCCTTTTTGTGCTAGTTTTTCATGTATCTTTTCTTCATATTTCGAATGGATTTCTGGTAAAAGTGTCAAATTATATTTATCAGCCATTAGTTTTACCCTATTTAATAAATCCCAGGTTCCGGGATCATTTAAAAAATTTGGTAAACCGGGTTCTTTGGTGGCGTAAGCAAAAGCGTCTAAACGAATAATTTCTGCTCCATAACCGGATAATTTGCGAAGAGTATCTTCATAAAATTCCCAAACTAAAGGAGATTTTATATTAAGATCCATTTGGCCTAAGTATTTACGTCTTGATTCGAGTAAATTGATTGTAGCCTGTCTGTGATCTTCGAAAATTCCAAAATCAATTTCATTTGGTTTATATCCTGCTTCAATGGCATCGTTTACTACAAGTGCTAATTTTTCAGCCGAGGCAAATTGGATATGAGTTTGACGCATTAAATCCTGAGCATCAATAGTATCATACTGAACTTCTTGATAAAAGGTATTCCAGTAAGGAACTTCCTTTCCATCAGGCATTCGTACATTTAAGATTGGTAGGCCCGGTTTCCTGAAAAACATATCCTTAATATATTCCGGGTTAGGTTGAATATAACCATCTTTCGTCATCTCGCCGCAATCTTTCCAAAATTGATTCCATTGAATAAAGAAGTTTTTGAATTTTGATTTTTCACCGTTTTTTATGATATCCTGAAATTGATTTGAAAGAACTGATGCATGATTTAATAC
This sequence comes from uncultured Saccharicrinis sp., assembly GCA_963665705.1. Lineage (GTDB taxonomy): Bacteria > Bacteroidota > Bacteroidia > Bacteroidales > Marinilabiliaceae > Saccharicrinis. The sequence goes on along the minus strand of OY762448.1, from coordinate 3,726,399 downwards.
AAAATCAAATTTGAGCCCGATTTTCATTGCTTTTAGTTCATCTAAATCATTATCAGATGCATATAACTGATTTAAGTTATAATCGATTACTGAAAATCCTCTATCTAAATCTGTATTAAATACACTTGGTAAAATATAAAATGACTGAAAAGCATCTTTTAATTCATCTTTTTGCAAAAAACTTACTATATCCCCCAATGATCCGCCAATACTATCTGGATAGGCATTTAGCATGGGGCCGGATTTTATGATTTTGTGACTCTTCTTATTATCCATCTTCTTCAATTTTTAGAATACAATAAAGTGCTAAAAGTTTATTTTAACCTGATATGTAATCTTATTTGGTTTCTCTTACGTCATAATCCTTAGTAATCACAAAATCAGCAAGGAAAATATGTCCTGCAATAATTTTATGCTCGGTTTCAAGTATATTTTCAACAAATGGATCATGAACTTCATTACCTCTGTTTCTTAGTTTTCTATATTTGAGCGTATCAATATAATTGGCATCAATAAATATACGAGTATCCAAATTCTTAAGTAAAGTAGTATAGGTTCCTTCTGCTATTATAACTTTTATATCAGTTAAATCTACTTTTATTTTCGTTTCAGCGTTTGTATCATATTCAATATGTGGAATTTCAATAGAATTTGCTCCATTAGAGGCTTCTTTAAGGTGGTGATTTAATAAATCTAAATCAACCTCTTTTCTTGGGCCCAGCCAAGTTGGATCAGCTTTTCTTTGAGCATCGTTTGATTTCGGAGGCAGATTAAAGTAATTATCTTGCCCGAGTACTATAGCACCCAAATGATGTTTACTTAATTCTTTCATTAAAGCTTTTCCTGTTTCTGTTTTACCACATCCACTTTCTCCAGCTAGTGAAATTGTATATCGTCCTTTTTTTTTCTCTATGTGATTAATGATTTTTGGTAAAATCAATCTTGCTGCTCGTTCATGAGGATTCATATGTGATGTTTTAGATGATTCAACTGAAAAAAATAATAGTACCGGGAGATATTCTCCCGGAATTTTTTAATTAAAATTTATAAGTAAATGTAATGTTAGATGTAGTTCCTGTAATAGGACGTGCTCTGAAATAATTGGTACTATTATTTACAAACCTATCTCCCTCCATTTCTGTAAATCCAAGCGTGTTAGTTAAGTTATTTACATTTGCTCTAACGCTAAAACCCTTAGTGATTTTATATGTGGCAAATGCATTCAGGTAAGCATATGCAGGTAGTATCATTTCATTATCATCCTGTGCATAAACCTTTGTTGTTCCAATCAAACTACATCCCACTACTAATTTATTATTCATCAAAGGATATGAAGGATTAATATTGTATAACAATGAAGGTACTCTACGAGGTGTATTTCCTTCTTCACTATCTGTAAGACTTTCTAAGATTTTAGCTTTTGTAAAGGTTGCACCTGAAGTAATATTTAGTTTTCCTAGTTGAGCTACTACTTCCAGTTCAGCACCCATTGTTTCAAATTCCTTATTAATTGTTTTATCAAATTCGATATTCTGTTCATTAATTCTTGTATAAAAAGCCGTAGCAATCACACCTACTTTTGGTGATTTATATTTATATCCAAGTTCAGCTTGTGTAATTCGATCTGCATCTAAACCATCAATTGTCTTACCATCCTGAATAAATTCTGTATACAATAAACGATCTGCATTTGCTCTGCCGCCTTTACTATATCTTGCATAAACAGCCTTATCATCATTAATTTTATAGTTCATTCCAAACGAATAGGATAAATATCCAAAATTATAATCTACGTTATTCGGGTTTGCGCTATCTAAAACAGGAACTTCCTGTTCAACAGATGAAATATTTCCATCTTTATTTACGTCAACAGAGGAAGTATTACTATATAAATAATAACCATTTGCATTTCCAAAATCATAACGAACACTTCCATCTACATTAATCTTATCCGACAATTCGTATTCCATATTAAAGTAAGGAGCATCTATGTTATAACTCATATCATATTCTTTGGTCATGTCTCCCCAGTATGGAGCACCAAAAGAAAGAAGTCCGTTTTCACTTTCAACCGATGAACTTGAAATGTTCATTAAATGTGTTCCATTATCTGTTACATCAGTTAAATAAGTCTGAAACAACCATGTCATGGCAATTTTTTGATATGCCTTGTAGTATCCCAGTGTAGCTTTCATTTTATTTACTCTTCGGGTTATAAATATGTCATTAGTAAAGTTATTCAGGTTATCCATCTTCACATCAAATAGGTGAACTCTCATTAATAAACCATTACCATTTAAATTGTTAATTTCAGAGGATGATAATGCTGAACCAGATCCATTGGCGTAAGAAAGCGTATAATCAGAGCCTGCAATTGCAGTTGCTATATCATCTGCACTACCAACCTGAGCTGGAAATGGAGAAGTAAATGTTCCATCAGTTAATGACATTCTAAATTTTTCCTTTAACTGCCATGATTCTCCAAAATTATATGAGAACTCAGCGCCAACAGCTTTAGAAACAGGATGCATACCATCTGACATGTCACCTGATCGAGCATTACCATAGCCATCTGTGCTGGTAATTTTACGAATTTCTGAACTTTGTAAAGCACCAGTTCTTAAATTAAATCCCGGAACTGATTTATAGGTAGGGTCATCTGCCGAACCTGTAACCATTACTGGCATTGGCATATAACTAATTGCCTTATCATTTAAATATTTGAAATACAAACGAGCATATCCATTTTGAAACTTTTTAGTAATATTTGCTTTGATCTGGCCACCAGAATTAGCTCTGTAACCAGGATCTCTGGAACCTCTTCCTTGACGAAAGAATCCTCCAATATGAAATGTCAAATTATCGTTAATAGGTGCTCCATATTGAAAATCCGTTCTAAAAGATTTATAGTCTACACCAAAATTAGTTCCAATACTTCCACCTTTTGTATTTCCTGTTTTACTAATGAAATTGATAATACCTGCAGGTGAATTACTTGCAAATGTGGAGGCGCTACCTCCTTTAATGGCTTCCACTCTTCCTACTGTTTGGTCTGCTCTAAGAAAAATATCTGCGTTCCCAAAAGCAATATCCCCAAATTGTAACACAGGTAAACCATCTTCTTGTAAAAGTAGAAATTTAGAACCCCCTGAAGCCACCGGTACACCTCGAACTGCAATATTTGCATTTCCTTCTCCACCTGACGATTCTGATCGGATACCAGGTATAGCCTTAAACATTTCTGCAGTTGTTGCAGCTCCAAATTCTTCAATAAATTTTGGTTTCATAGTCGTCATGGCTACACTGGATTCTAATGCTGATTTTTGATTAACAACACCAGTTACCATTACTTCATCCAATCCAATTAAATCCTGGAACAGCATAAAGTCAAGAATTACAGTTTGATCAGAAGATATTTCAACTTCTTTATCCAGATTGGAATATCCTATAAATGATGCAGAAAAGGTATATGTACCAGGTTCGATGTCAATAAGTTCATATTCTCCATCATAGTTTGTTATAGTACCTATGGTACTTCCTTTGATTACTATAGCTGCACCAACTAAAGGTTCTCCTGTGTTTTTATCAATTAATTTTCCTTTTAAAACTCCATTTTGTGCCATTGTTGCTAATGAACAAAAAATGATCATGATAATGAATATTGCAGATTTTTTCATTTCTCTAAATTTTTGTTATTGTGATTGCCTAAACTTCTTTTCAATAATAACTGAACATTTATTTTTTTTTCTCTTTTAAAAATCTAATTATTTGAAGCTGCTTCTGTGATATCATTTAATTAATTTAATGCTAAATTACTTTTATTAACATTTGTTTAGTTATTAAAAACTTGTTTTTCAGGGTTATAATTATGCAACGGGTTGTGCAACCGGTTGTTATTTGTTTTATATTTATATATTAATTTGATTTTTCTTTATACAGTATGTTTTTTTATAAAAATTATTAAACGATGATGAGGAAACGAGCCATAACATTAAAAGATATAGCGCAGCAATTGGGTCTTAATAAATCAACAGTTAGTCGTGCATTAAGAGATCATCCGGATGTTAGTCGGAAGACTAAAGATGAGGTGAAAAGCTTAGCTCAAAAACTTAAATATAAACCTAACGCAGTAGCTTCATCACTTCGTCATAAAAAAAGTAATGTGATTGGATTGCTTGTGCCTCAAATTTCCTATTTTTTTCTTCCGTCTGTAATCCAGGGAATTGAGGAGGTTGTACATAAAAATGGATATAACTTATTGATTTTGCAATCCAATGAATCTTATGAAAGAGAAGTTGAAAATCTGGATATACTTATCGCTAATAATGTAGAAGGCATATTGGCCTCAGTGTCCAGAGAAACAAAAGATTTTTCACATTTTAAAGATGTTATTGAAATGGATGTACCGATTGTTTTTTACGATAGGGTTGTGAAAGATTTAGATACTGATTTGGTTTTATTAGATGATACATCAGCTGCATATAATGCTGTCCTTCATCTTATAGACAAAGGAAAAAAACGAATTGCAATATGTACAGGTAATACAAATCTTTTAATTAGTCGCAATAGACTGGAAGGTTTTAAAATGGCTCATAAAAACAGAGGTATCTCTTTTTTTGAAGAATATATTGTTTCGAGTGAATGGCCAGAAGAAGCTAAAAGTAAAACAATGTCTTTACTCGAATTACCAGAACCTCCAGATGCGATATTTGCCATTAGCGATTTAAACTTATCTGGAGTAATGCAGGCAATTTATGCTAAGAATTTAGTAGTTCCTAAAGATATTTCTGTGGTTGCATTTTGTGAGGAACCTTTTCGAAATATGTACCATCCTTCTATAACTGCAATCCAACCTAAAGGTATGGAAATAGGTCGGACATCTGCAGAAATATTATTTCAGAGAATTAAAACCAGTCTTTATACAGAATCAGACCCCAGGGTAATATATTTAGATGGGGATCTTGTTATTGGAGGTTCTACTTAATGTTTATAGCATATGAGTTGAATTAAAGATATAATATTTAAAAGAAATTATTTCTAATTGCAAATTGGCCCTGTGTAAATTATTATATGTCCCCTTTGCGAGTATGGAATTTTAAAGGGGATAAATCATATCTTAATTCTGAATTATATCATTCTATCTGATTTTTTACAAAGAATTAATTATTTGTGAATTTCCCCCTACTATTATGGTGAAATGTCCCCGATTGATCTAATAAATATTAGATAGTTTTGTGCATATATCAAAGAAAGTAGTGAATAATCACAACATGGAAATTAGTTATTACTATATATTCAATTGAAGCTTAGGTATCAATAATTGAAAAGAAAAATAATGGAATTAAAAATGAAATTAAGAGCTGTATTACTATTGGCATTGGTAATAGGTATGGGAGTAGCTGACTTATCAGCTCAGGACAATTCAAACTATATCTCAGAAGTATGGGTTGCAGATCAAGGGGATGGAACCTACAAAAATCCTATTTTATATACAGATTATTCTGATCCGGATGTATGTCGTGCAGGTGATGATTATTATATGACTTCTTCAAGTTTTAATTGTATTCCGGGATTACAAATTTTACACTCCAAAGATTTAGTTAATTGGGAACTTATAGGTGCAGCAATTCCTAATGGTTTACCTCCTGCAGAAGTATTCTCAAAACCTCAACATGGTAATGGAGTTTGGGCTCCATCCATTCGTTATCATAACAATGAATTCTATATTTTTTATGGAGATCCTGATTATGGGATATACATGACTAAAGCAAAAGATCCAGCAGGAAAATGGTCTCCTTTAACATTGGTAAAAGAAGGTAAAGGTTTAATTGACGCATGTCCTTTGTGGGATGAAGATGGTCGTGTTTACCTTGTACATGGTGTGGCAGGAAGTAGAGCATCTTTTAAAAGTGTATTGTCTGTATGTGAATTAAATAAAGAGGCTACAAAAGCGATATCAGAAAGTGTAATTGTATTTGACGGTCATGGAAAACATCCTACTATAGAGGGACCAAAATTTTATAAAAAAGACGGTTATTACTACATATTTTCTCCAGGAGGAGGTGTGCCAACAGGATGGCAAATTGTAATGAGATCTAAAAATGTTTATGGTCCTTATGAAGACAAGATTGTATTAGCACAAGGAAAAACAGATATAAACGGACCGCACCAGGGAGGATGGGTAGATACTCCATCAGGCGAAGATTGGTTTATTCATTTTCAGGATGTTGGTGCTGTAGGACGTATTGTACATTTACAACCGATGGTTTGGAAAAATGGTTGGCCGGTAATGGGTATTGATAAAGATAAAGATGGTTGCGGAGATCCTGTACTTACCTATAAAAAACCAAATGTTGGTAAAACATATCCAATAATGACACCTGTAGAAAGTGATGAGTTTAATGATATTAAAACAGGGTTTCAATGGCAATGGCATGGAAATAGTTCTCCATTTTGGATTTTTAACGATGCCACTAATGGAAACATGAGGCTTTACTCAGTATTAACTCCGGATGATTATAAGAGTTTATGGGATGTTCCTAATTTATTGCTTCAAAAAATCCCAGCTCCAGAATTTACAGCCACTGTTAAATTGACATTTCATCCAAATCCTGAGAATAAAGGAGAACGTGCCGGATTTGTAATTATGGGACGAGATTACGGTGTTGTTGCACTAGAGGATACTAAAGATGGCGTTGTTCTATCGCAATCTTTTTGTAAAAGTGCTGATAAAGGAAATAAAGAAACAGTAAATGAAGAGGTAGCGATTAAAAATAACAAACCTATTTACTTAAGAGTTGTAATGCAGGGCGAAAATGATTGTCAGTTTAGCTATAGTTATAATGGTAAGAAATTTACTAAAATAGGTCAGCCGTTTAAAGCTCGTGAAGGTAAATGGATTGGTGCTAAAATGGGTCTGTTTATTAATAGACATGAATACCACAAAGATAGTGGATGGATAGATGTAGATTGGTTTAGAGTGACTAAAAACTAAATTAAATAAGAATCATCTTAATTAAAATTTTAACTTTCATAAAGTAAATTGACACATATCCTTACTTTATAAGAGTATACTTCCCTTTTCCAGGGAATGTAAGCTGAACTCTGTCCGATGATTTTATTTATGATTTCAAATTAACTTATTTTTTTTCTTTGAACCAATTTCTAAAAGCATAATTGGGAAGCTTTCAGATTCTGTCAAGGGCGGCTGAGGCACGAAGCCGTTTATACACCCTTGACAGGTTCTGTAAGCGACTTACCTTTGCTTTTAGATTTTGGTGATTATATTTCAAGATCGAACCTCCCTTCAAACTTGATGCACAGTTGTTGAGCTGTCAGTCCCCAGTTTTGCACTGGCTGTGTCCATTTCTTTGAGATGTTCTCTATTGCCAAATAAATGAGTTTTAGTAGTGCCATGTCACTTGTGAATGCACCTTTGGTTTTGGTTACTTTTCTTACTTGACGATGAAAACCTTCTACTGCATTTGTTGTGTAAATCAGTTTTCTGATAGGTTCATCATATTGGAAGTAAGCCGATAACTCTTCCCAGTTTTCATTCCAGGATTTAATTACGACAGGGTATTTTTTACCCCATGCTTCTTCCAGGTTAAGCAACTCTGTTTCAGCTTGTGACTTGGTTGGAGCTTGATATACTTTTTTAAGCTCCTTCATGAATGGTTTCTGGTCTTTAGAAGCCACATACTTAAGAGAGTTGCGTATCTGATGGACAATACACTTTTGTATTTCAGTTTCGGGAAAAATGCTTAGGATAGCTTGGGTGAAGCCGGTTAAGTTGTCGGTACAGGCAATCAGGATATCTTTAACTCCACGGCTCTTTAAATCAGTCAATACAGAAAGCCAGAAGTTTGCTCCCTCGCTTTCGGATATGTACATACCGATAAGCTCTTTTCTTCCCTGTTTGTTTATGGCAAGAATATTATAAACAGCCCTAGATACAACTTTTCCGCCGTCCCTTACCTTATAATGCATAGCATCCAACCATACAATCGGATAAACTTCGTCCAATGGTCGGTTTTGCCATTCTTTTACTTGAGGGATAACTCGGTCAGTAATTTCGCTGAGAACTGTGGGAGAAACCTCCGTATCGTACATGTCTTCAATGTAAATACCAATGTCTCGCAAGCTCATACCTTTTCCGTATAAACTTATTATTTTGGGTGCCAGGCTGTCGGCTAATACTGTTTGTCTTTTTTTTATTATTTCCGGTTCAAAATTACCGTTCCTGTCATATGGAGGCTCAATGGTAACATTACCAACACCTGTTTTAACTGTTTTTTGTCCTTTGCCGTTCCTTTTGTTGCCCAAAGAGCGCTCCTCCTCGCCAAGATGATCTTCCATCTCCGCTTCAAGGGCACTCTCTAAAAACTCTTTCAATATAGGCGCAAAAACACCATCTTTTCCTGTTAACGACTTTCCACTTTTTAATTGTTCCAATGCCAGATCTCGCATTGCAATGTATTCTGCCGATTCTTTCTTCTTTGCCATAAGCTACAATATTAATAATTTATTCACTTATGGACAGAGTTGAATTTACAGTCTCTTTTTCCACCAGGATTAAGGGAAGTTTTTGTTTAAATTGTATACTAATTGATTATAATTTCATCCGTAAAAATAAACGTATGTTGTTTATTTTTAGCAACAATATTAATAAATCGGGTTTCAATGTTTTTTAAATAACAAGTAAAGGTTTTAAAAGTCTGTTTCTTTTCATATTTGGAAACATCATTTTTATCCAGACCAATATTAGTATAGTTGATACCATCTTTAGATACACGAACCTCTAAATAATCGGGCATATATACACCCGGACCAATTACTTGCATAAATGTGGCAGCTACTCTATTTATATTTTGTACTTTGCCCATATCAATAACCACATTTAAATCATTTGTAAAACCTTGCCACTTACCATCGCCATAACTTTTACCACCTCTATAACCATCAGTTAAAGATCCATTATCTGCAGCCGGATAGGCTTTATTCCAAGGCTTATTATAGCTTACTCTTTTTCCAATGGCCAAATGGTAATCTAATTCTTTTTCCAGGATTGGTTGCTCTGGTTTTCCGTCTGTAAAAATAGCTGCGCAAATTTTTGCACTTGCGTCAATGTAGAATGATCCACTGTATTGTTTTGAATTTATTGTAGGTACAGAACCGTCAGTGGTATAGTATATAATAGGATTATTTATTTCGCTAATAAACTTTATGCCAATTCGTTGATTAACAGTATCTACTTCCATTATAGGAATCAATTCTTTTGTTGGATTATAACGATAGTTTACGTTTAACTCATCTAAAATAGAGATGTGTTCATTTACCTTTAATTTAAACGTTTCCCAATTTAATACACTATCATCAGACCATGCTCTTTCAGCTAAAGCCAATAGTTTAGGAAATACTAATGCTTCAACTACTTTATAAGAACCCACTCTTTCTGTCCACACACAAGCTTGAATACCTTTTATTAAATTTTTCTTCGCAGTAGGATATTTATCTCCTAATAGATTCATATTATAAATGTTGTATAATGGAGTACTCATTCTTGAAAAATATAAAGGATCACCAGGAACCATTATCATTTCATTTCCATTGGTAGCTACTTTTTCAGGAACACCACCAATCCAGTTTCTCCAGTACATAACATTAATAGATGAATCTAATTTTCCTTCCAAAGCATCATCCCAAACAATTACCTTTTTACCTTTGCTTTGAAGATAGTTAGAAACTCGTTTTACAAAATAACTTTGTAATTGTTTTTCTTCAGTAAAACCTCGCTTTTTCATGAAACTCTGGCATTGAGTAGATTCTTTCCAACTTGATTTTTCTACTTCATCAGCTCCAATGTGAACATATTCAGAAGTAAATATCTGCATTACTTCATCCAAAATATCCTTTACAAAAGCATACACTTCTTCCTTAACAGGACTAAGAGGTGTAGAGAATACCGTTCCCCAGGTAGATTTACCTGTCGCGCTTAAATTAGGATAAATATTTATTGCTGCCATCATATGTCCCGGCATATCAATTTCTGGAATGATTTCAATATGGCGTTCTGATGCATAGGCAACAAATGCTTTCATCTCTTTCTGAGTATAATAACCTCCATACAAGGTTTTACCGTTTTTATGAATTATGTGCGTTGAATCAATCGCAAATAAAGGATCTTCCAAAGCCATTTTCATACAAACAGAGTCTTGTTCATTGAAGGTTCTCCATGCTCCTTTTTCTGTCAGCAGAGGGTATTTTTTAATTTCCAATCGCCATCCCTGATCATCAGTTAAATGCAAGTGAAGTTTATTTATTTTATATAGCGCTAATACATCCACATACTTTTTAAGAAAATCGATAGAGAAAAAATGGCGCGATACATCTAAATGCATACCTCTCCATTTGTATTTAGGTTGATCTTTAATAGATAATACTGGTAGTAGGATATTTTGATTATCAACATTTTTATCCGTTGATGCATATAATAACTGTCTGAATGTTTCTATGGCATAAAATAAGCCTTTACTATCACCCGCTATGAGTTTTATTTCATTCTTGTTTATTACAATTTCATAAGCTTCAGAAGATATAATGTGATTGGATTGAATAATATAGACTTTATTCCTGTTTTCTGTTTCTTTTAAATTAGTACCGATTATAGTTTTAATTACAGATTGAAAGAAAGAAACTTCATTTGTAAACATTCCTTTATCTTCTATAATTAACTGGGTGTTTTGATTTAGTTCAAAATTTCCATCAGAATAATTCACTATTAAAGGTTCAGGTATAATTGATGCTTTTTTTACTGTTGTTGTTTTAGAGCAAGAAAAAAGTATAGCTGTAAACAATACTGTTATAAAGAATTTTATTTTCATATGTTTATCTTTTTTCAATTACCAGAAGAATTGTTCATAGTATTTGAATGATGGATTTTTATGATGTGAATTGTATAGTTATTAATTTGTTAAGTCAAATAGTGTCTGGTAGGGTAACTACCAAAGCATCACAACCTTTATGCCTTCGGGATTATTTTCAAAACTTAAAAAGCATGTCTTGCTGAATTTATCCCAAGTGTTTTTTAGTTGTATTTGATTTCCATTATGATCAGTAGCTACTATACTTTTTGATTTTTTAGGCAATAATACTCGCATTACATTGGTCGTGTTAGCTGGACTCTTAACCATAAATGAATATTGTTTTTCATTAGTTATTTCATTGTATACCCTGGCGGCAGTAACCAATACTTTTGGAGTATGAATGTCTTCAACTAATTCTATGTGGTATAAGAAGGATTGTTCTCCCGGTTTAACCAACTTCTCATTTATAACCGGAATTTCAGGATTATATAAGTCTATTAATTTACCATTAGCAGTGTAAGGTTCATTAAAGCTGTTTTCATCCAGTACTGAAATTATTTCATAAGGACCTCTTTGTAATGAAAAGCTGTTCTTAAACTTTAAATCAGTATCTGTTTTTTGTTGATATAACTCTTTAATGGTATTTATAAATTCAGTATCACAGGCTTTGTCCCAAACAAATTCTTTAGGGTCATTTCGTAAAATGCAAACTTTTCCTTTCCCATATTTGTATTCACCCTGTTTAAACGGCGATTTGATTCCAAGTTTAATAAACAGATCTTCAGAAGGCGTTTTAAAGGTATTTCCATTTGAGTTCCACCATTCAGTTACAGATTGATATGGATCATTATCTCTTCCGCAATAAACCAAATAACCTCCATTATTCACCCATTCAGCAATGTCATTATGTGCACTTTTATTCATGGGTTTCATGTTAGAATACGACATGATAAGTAGTTGTAAGTCCTTCCATGTCTCTGGATACGAGGTATTTTCAATATGAACTGTTTTTACAGGTATACCTCGTTTTAAAAGGGGTAATGTTTGTCCAAAAAAGCTGGAAAGTTGTGGGTCACTATAATTTTCAAATGTCGGAAAACGTTGAAACATCATTGAGTTTGCCATAAGCACACCAATACCATTGGATCCTGTTACTTTGTTATTCGATAGCGGAATATCATTTAATGCATTAATCATGACTTGCATTTGAGTGGAAAAAGATCTGGGAATTTTTTCCTTCTGGTCACTTTCTGCACTTGTTTTAAAGGCTCGTTCGTAAATACGGGTTGGCCATGGCATTACTTCATAATTATTAATGCCAGGATATAACAATTGAGCTGTAAATGTAGCCTGATAGTTCTTAATAAAGTCACTCCAATCACGAGGTCTGTCCTCAATTGGGTCTGTTAAAAAAAATATTTTGCGACCAGTAGGTGCCGTCATTGATTCCATTGAACCGTACTCTAAAAAAGCCGTTTCAAATACTCTTTCTTTTCTAACTCCATTATAATAGTTTGGTGTTCTGGATGTTCCTGTCCATACCTGGGCTATATATCCATCTATACAATCCAGTGAAGCCAGGCTGGCTTCCGGACTCACAATTTGCCATTGAGTATAATTAATCAATGAATGGGTAGGAACATAACATTTTACATCAATGCCTTTGCCTTTACCATACTGCTTAGCATAAGTAAAAACTTCATTTAATGCATTGTAATATAAATGATATTTTAGTTTATTAGATAAGTAGGTGTTTTCAGGAGATTTATGTTGTGGTCTCCAATCAAATCCATAAAACTTTTTCCATTCATGTTTAAATGCTTTACTATATCCTGCAAAAGCCCATAATTCCGGTTCTTCTAAAAAAATGGTATTAATACCAGCATCAATTACTCGGTTAATATGGGCCTTTTTTATATAATTTAAATAGTTTTCAGTTGGAACTATATACGGAACCATAGGTCCATGCCATATTGTATCGCCATTTTCTTTTACTTGTCCCTCATCAAAATGTTCTTTACCATCCCATTTGCCAGTAAAATAATCTTGATATTCACCCCACGCAATTCCTGTCATAAAATAGGTGTTGTATCCACGATCCGACCAGGATTTTACTCTGTCTTCAAAAGAAAAGAAATTCACAGTATCAGAAGGATTTCCATTTACCCCGTAAATTATAGCAGCATCAGCTCTTACATCAATGGTTGGTCTCCACTCATGAGCCGTTTGAAAAGTTGTTTTTACATTGTCAATCCCCTGAGCTTGCATAATTATGCCCAATCCTAAAAAATAAAAAATCAAAATGTACTTCATGTATTTGATATTTACTGCTAGTTACTACTTTGTTTTAGAAGTGATCTGACACTAATTAATTAAGGTTGATTTCAAAAATACATGATTTCATTAAAGAATGTTGAGGTTGTAATATGTATATGATACTTTTACAGGTAATTAATTAAAAAATACAGGTTATAGCAGAATAGATTGTAATTGGCTATTTACAAATGTTCGTGGAATTTTGGGTTAATAAAAAAGTTGTCATTAAATGATATGTTGCTACAACATAATACAATATGTAAATCTCCATACGGCAATAAAGGTTCATTTTATATTTTATTGATTTGCCTTAATAAACCATAAAAGAACATTTTGTACAGGTATTTGACGAATTTATGCCCATTAAAAATATGTTATTTTAATAGTTTAGAACGTTAAAAATGATGGTGGATTAGTAATCTTTAATTATCAATAGGAAGATTGTGATCTCTTATTTTAAAACTTAAATAGTGATTTAATAGGAAGCATTAATGGGTTTAACTTATCCTATTTTTCGTACGAAATACAATTAGAACGTTGGTTTTTAAACTAGAAATGCAAATGGATAAGAAGTAAATAATAACTTTTGATCTTCCAAAATAATTCGGTATATATATGCAAAATTTTAAAAGTAAAATCAGTCACATTGTAATAACTATAAAAATATCAAATAAATTAATATACTAAGTCAATATGAAAATTCTGAATTTAGCTTTATTAGTTATTATTGCAGCAATACTAGGAGCTTGTAATAATACTGGAAAATCAGGTTCTACAAATGGGGAAAATTATAAGTTTAGAACATGGGCAGCAACACCACCAATGGGTTGGAATAGCTGGGATTGCTATGGGCCTTCAGTTGTTGAAGAAGAAGTGAAAGCCAATGCCGATTATATGGCAGAACACCTTAAAGAATCCGGGTGGGAATATATTATTGTAGATATACGATGGTATATTGATAATCAAACAACGGGGCATTATAATGCCTATGATAAATCAGATTTTGTTATTGATGAGTTTGGTCGGTATATGCCATCTACCAATCGATTCCCTTCATCTGCAAATGGTGTTGGGTTTAAGGCTTTAGCAGATTATGTGCACAATAAGGGGTTGAAGTTTGGTATTCATATTATGCGAGGTGTACCTAAGGAAGCTGTTTTTAATAAAATGCCAATTAAAGGAACAGATAAAACAGCGGATGAAATTTATTCAACAGATTATGAATGTACCTGGCTTCAGGATAACTATACAGTGGTAGCTGGTAAAGAAGGATCGCAGGAATATTATAATTCTATTTTAGATTTATATGCTTCATGGGGAGTTGATTATATAAAAGTAGATGATCTTTCACGACCATATCATGATAAAGAAATTGAAATGTTACGTAATGCAATTGATCAAACAGGTCGTCCTATAGTATTAAGTATGTCACCAGGAGCTACTCCAATTGATCAGCATGAACATGCTGCAAACCATGCCAATTTGTGGAGAACGATCGATGATTTTTGGGATAACTGGGCTCAGCTAAACTATTCATTTGGAATGTGTGCTAAATGGGCTCCTTATATTACAACAGGTGCGTGGCCTGATGCAGATATGCTTCCTTTAGGTAAATTTATCCGGGGAGAAAGAGCTACAAATCGTTATACAAACTTCACTAAGGATGAGCAATATACATTAATGACGTTGTGGTCGATGTTTAAATCGCCTTTAATGTTTGGTGGAAACTTGCCGGATAATGATGAATTTACAAATTCAATTATTACAAATGATGAGGTTTTGTATGTAAATAAATATTCTAAGAATAATAAAGAATGGTATTCTAAAGATGATATAACAGTTTGGACTGCTGAAGATCCGGAAAACGGAGATCAATTTGTTGCGTTATTTAACAATGAGGGTGATGGCTTTGTTAAAACAAAGGATTTATTATATAGAAGTGGTACCGTTTCACAATTAACAGATGGCTTTGGAGAAAATATAGATGTAAAACTACCAGAAGGAAGTAATAAACTATATTTAATTGTTAATGATAGTGGTGATGGAATTGCTTGGGATCATGCTAATTGGATTAACCCTGAAGTTGAATTGTCAACGGGTAAAAAGATTAAACTAACAGATTTAAAATGGGAGTATGCTACTGCTGGTTGGGGAGAAGTTAGTGTGAATAAAAGCGTTTCAGGTAAAGAATTAAATGTAAAAGGAAATGTGTATAAAAATGGAATTGGAACACATTCTCAGTCTATAATAATGTATCAGATTCCAGAAAATAGTGTTCGATTCACTGCATTTGCAGGCTTGGATAAAGCAGCTACAGATGTTAAAGAAGGAACAACCGTTGAATTTATGATATCAACAGAAGATCCAACACCAAGAACTGTGGATATTAATAATGCTATTGCAAACACTGGCAGAATAAGCAGAAAAACATCTGCTAAAACAAAAGAAATTAAGGCAAATATATCAGGTGCAAAAAAACTTTTTTTAGTGGTTACAGATGCCGGAGATAATTCTAGTCATGATCATGCCGACTGGATAAATCCTACTATTTATAAAGAAAATGGAGAGGCACTTTCTTTAACTGATATCGATTGGGTCAATGCAAAAAGTGGTTGGGCAAAAGTCTTAAAAAATAAATCCGTAGCAGGAAACAACTTAACTGTAGCAGGAAAAGTTTATAAAACAGGAATAGGAACGCATTCAAACTCAGTTATCGAATACGATATTCCAGAAGGTTATACAACATTTAAATCTTTGTGCTCTTTTGATGATGAGGTTTTAGATGCATCTGATGGTGTAACAATGGAGTTTTTAGTTTATAAAGAGGATCCCGTTTTAGATAATACCCAAACTATTCCTTTGGACTTAAATGCTTTAGGATTTAAAGGAGAATGTACGATACGTGATCTATGGAAAAAAGAAGATATAGGAACTTTTTCTAATTCCGATTTTACACCATCAATACCTACCCATGGAGCTGGTTTATATCGAATATCAGGTAGTAAGAAATAATTGAATTTAAGAAGTTTATACTAAATAATTCTTCAATATTTTATATCCCATTTTGAATATATATTTATTTTCAAAATGGGATTTTTTGTGGAATTGAATATTACAGTTTATTTTTTTCTCCTTCATGTTCGTTTAATTTATAATCAGGGATTGTTTCTTCATACGCAACCTTTGATCAACAAAGAACTCTTTTAGAATGTAATCCACATCAAAAATATAGAAATATGAAGAAAATAATATTTTACACTTATATTCTACTTGTTATTCAACTTAATTCCTGTGCTAAAGATGATAATGAAAACGAAAAAGATGTTATTGTTACCATATATGAGGAAACCGGATTTGGAGCATCTGTTATGAGTACCGTATTAACAGAACCCTTGATGTTTTCTGATACTGATAATAATGAAGTCAGGATATTAATGGATATCATTACTGAAGGGCTTAATTTGTATAATGATTATGAGCGAGGTTACAGATATAAATATCGGGCCAGAAAGATATGGATGGACCCTCCTCCTATGGATGTATCAAATATAAAATATGATATCTTAGATTTGGTCTCGAAGGAAAAAATAATTACTCAAGAACGAGTTGTTGATTTAACACTGGATGTTTCATCCTCTACTATTAAATTTTCTCCAAGGTTTCCATATGTTTACGAAGATGATGGTTCTCTTAAAGTATATGACGCATTGTATGTTAATATTGAAGGTACTAATGAATGGAGAGGAATTATAGAAATAGAAGGATTTGAATTTGAAGAGGGCTATGAGTATAAATTAAAAGTTCAAGAGACAATTAAGGTAGATCCCTATAGCAGAAGTTATTCATTGGTAGAAGTTATTTCAAAAGAGAAGGAGTAACAGTTTTCTAAAGTTGTCATTTGTTTTTCGAGTTCAGATTAGAAATTTCAATTAAAATATTATAACTCATTACTAAAACACAGATTCTATGATATAAATTAGTGGCAGTTAATTTGAAAATAATTATTATTGCCTTATGGAACCGATATTTAAAAATGATGCAATTGTATTTGGGATACTATGTGTTATCTTGGCTGTTATTTTTATAACCTCAAACAGTAAAAATAAGTTTTTTCAAAAGTTTTATACCTATGTGCCAGCCTTGTTGTTGTGTTACTTTATACCAGGTTTATTTAACTGGCCTTTAGGATTGATATCAGGAGAGGAGTCGCAGTTGTATTTTGTTGCATCTCGGTATTTGTTGCCTGCAAGTTTGGTTTTGTTTTGTATAAGCATTGATTTTAAGGGAATCATTAATCTTGGTCCCAAGGCCTTGATTATGTTTCTTACAGCAACAGTGGGTATTGTTATAGGTGCACCTATAGCTCTTTTTATAGGAAGTTTATTTTTTCCGGAGATTAAGATGGCTGCAGAAGGGGAAGAGATATGGCGTGGACTATCAACCGTAGCTGGTAGTTGGATTGGAGGAGGAGCTAATCAAACAGCAATGAAAGAAATTTATGATTGTAGTGATAATCTTTTTTCTACTTTCATCATTATAGATGTTGTAGTGGCTAATATTTGGATGGGTTTTTTATTGTACGGAGCTGGAATAAGTCAGAAAATAGATAAAAAATTAAAAGCTGATAACTCCGCTATTGAGGAATTAAAAAAGAAAGTAGAGACATATAGTGCAAAAATTGCAAGAATTCCATCAACTACAGATGTCTTTGTTATTCTTGCAATAGGTTTTGGAGCAACAGCTATAGCACATTTTGGTGCAGATATAATTTCGGCTGAACTACAGAAATACATTGGATTTTTGACTAAATATAACCTGAACTCATTAGGGTCCGGGTTCTTTTGGCTAATTGTAATTGCTACAACAATCGGATTAGCATTATCTTTTACCGGGTTAAAGAAATTTGAAGGAGCTGGAGCATCAAGAATGGGGAGTGTGTTTATTTATATTTTGGTGGCGACTATTGGTATGAAGATGAATATTTTAGAAGCTTTCCAAAATCTACATTACTTCGTGATAGGATTAATTTGGATGGCCATTCATGTTTCTGTCTTGTTATTGGTCGCTAAGTTAATTAAAGCGCCATTCTTTTTTGTAGCTGTAGGTAGTCAGGCAAACGTAGGTGGTGCAGCATCAGCTCCTGTAGTTGCGTCAGCTTTTAGCCCGGCATTAGCTCCAGTAGGTGTTTTATTAGCGGTATTAGGATATGCTCTTGGTACTTATGGAGCTATCGTTGCAACTCAATTAATGCAATGGATCCATTTGTAGTGTTGCAAATGAAAAAGTTGCCTGGTGAATTTAACTTGTAATATGTATTTAAAGTGTTCAGGCATAAGGATCAACTTTAGTTGAAGTCTTTCAATTTCTATATTGAATTTCCTTATTTTTTTATCAAATATAAAAAGAGGTTTCTGATACTTATGGAAAAGCATGTATATTTCACATATAAATAGCTATTTTCTTCCTTAAAATTATTCAAAATAGCTCGCTATTCTTTCAAGATTTTATGTTGAACTCTGGTTACTACATTGTCTTAATAAAACTTAAAAACAAAATAGAACCTGAACAAAAGCCTTAAAAAGTAGTTTTTGTAAATAATCAATGAACAAAAATAAATTTTTAAGATATGGCAAAGAATACAAACGTAGGATTATTAATTATCAGAATTTCGATAGGATTATTAATGTTATTTCATGGCTTAGCAAAACTTAACGGAGGTTTAGGTTTTATTCAAGGTATTTTAGAATCAAAAGGATTACCGGGTTTTATAGCCTATGGTGTAATTGTAGGTGAGGTTTTAGCTCCATTAGCTATAATTGTAGGTTTTAGAACACGAATAGCATCTGCTATTTTTGCTTTTAATGCTTTAGTTGCTATGTTATTAGTACATGCGTCACAAATATTTACCATGAGTGAGCAAGGAGGCTGGGCACTGGAATTGTTGGGATTATATCTATTTGGAGCTGTAGCATTGATTTTTACCGGAGGCGGAAAAATTGCAGTGTCATCAAATAATAAGTGGGATTAGTATCCACCTATTTCATATGTAGTAAGCCGGGTATCATTATGATATCCGGTTTTTTTATGACTTACAGTACTAATCTGTATATCATTTAGTTAAAAAGACTGGGGTTAAGAGAAGTATTTATCGTGATTATCTTTCAATAAAATGATTCCCAGAACCAACAAAATCAATATAAATATATTCACCATCTCTTGTTCCGCTGAATTTTTTCTTATCAATTTTTACCCAGTCAGATTCTTTTGTTCCTCTGGGGATATAGATTTTAGCTATAATGTTAACAGGAATGTTTACTGATAAATTATAGTTTTCATTGCTTTTATTCCATTCAATGTAAATGTCTCCTTTGTCGGTTTTATAGGTTCCTTTTGCATACTTTAATTTGGGACCAAAATCTAATGGTTTTATCTGAATTGTATCGGCTTGCGGAGAAAGTAGTTTTATACCCAAAATATAATTTTGGATAGCTAATAAACCAACAGCTCCCCAAGGGTGAGATAGGCTTTCGTTATTTTCCAAGGCATTCCATGACTCCCAGGTAACAGTTGCTTCTTTTGTTAATGTATTGGCCCAACCATCCCATTGTGTATTTGTATACAGATTGTATAGCTGTTCACCTTTATCTGCTTTTCCTAAAGCTTCAGGCAGCCATCTTAAGCAAACCATACCCACACTCATATTTTGTTTTACTACTTCATCGATAACATGTCTTTTATTTTGATCTGAGGCTATGCCAAAAGAAAGAGGTAATGCATTTGCATGTTGTGAAATGTGTTTACTAGGTTTATTGTCATCGTAAATACCATCGATGTAAGCGCCATTTTTATCTACTAAATAAGTATTTATGGCTTGTTTAATATTTCTCGCTTTTTTCAGGAACTCTTTTTTATCAGCTTCATAACCTAGTACATTGGCAATATTTGCAATAATTTTAAAATCCTTATATGCATAAGCATTGATTACAGTTCTGGATGAGGTATTCATATCGTAACCATATCTCATATCCTGTGGCCAATCTATAATTCCATATTCATACTGATTTTTACCTCCTTTTAAGTTTTGAATTAATCCGGTAGTCTTATTTTGATATGAATTAACATATTCCGCAATCTTTTTTAATCGAGAATAATTAGCACGAAGAAACTCAATATTACCTGTTTGCATAAAATAATCCCAAACCCAAATCAAATAGACCTGTGTAAAATCGGGGATATCTCTTCCTCCATCTACATTAGGATATACAGCATTTAATCTTCCATCAGGCCAATATTGATCCTGCGAATCCAGAAACTCATTAAGTGATTTCAAATTCATACTTCTGTCATAAAGAACACTCATACATGGTACACCTTGTGCCCAACTGTCGCCTAAGAAAGTTCCTTTTTCTCTTGTTGGAGTATCAACAAATCCTTCCTGAACGCCAACCATCAAGGAGTGAACCATTAAATTCCAAACCTTATTTAGTGTGGTGTCAGATGATATAAATTCATCATCTTTATTAAGCTCATAATGTCTGGTAATAAATCTGATATCATCAGAGGTTAAATTATTGGGGACATTATCAACCTGTAAATATCTTAAACCAAGATATAGGTTTGGATTGTATACAGCAGTTTTCCCATTTAGTATAAAATAGGAATCCAGTTTTGTATTTTGATTGATTTCTTTAGATACAGTTCCATCATTATTTAATACAAAACCACCTAGAATTTTTATTGTGTCACCGGAAACACCTCCATCAAAGTTTATCTTAAAACTTCCGGCATAAATTTTTCCTAAATCAATGATATATTTACCATTGCTAAGCCTGGTAACCGTTTGGGGTTTTATTTCTTTTTCGATAACTCGGGTAAGATCGGCTCTTAATACACCTGTCCATGGTTCAGTGGGATGTTGTCCTATTTCTGTTGCAAAATTCCAATTTGTATCCTTGAAATTAAGTTTATTCCAATTGTCAATGGTTTTACGGCTGTCTATTAATTCAATTCTTCCAATGCCTTCCCCATTTCTTTGTGGACGATTTGGAGACCATTGTTCGGCTTGTTTTTGTTTCCATGTTTTATCAGAAACAATTACGGTTGAAGTTGCATCTGCATATTCAATAATGGTTTTCATAAGTAAACCTCGTGTGCCTTTTGCACGTCCTTGTCCTCCTCCATACCAGTGTGTTAAACATCCAAATAGGTTTTCTTCATTTTTTGATAATAAAGAAGTTATATCCCAAGATTGATAATAAGAGTATTGTGGGTAATGATGATTAAATCCTTTTCCAATAAATTTCCCATTCAAATAAAGTTCATAACTATGGCACCCTGTAATATAAATAATTGCTCTTTTAATTTTTTTATCCGGGAGTGAGAATTTCTTTCTATAATAAGTATAGTCATCCTTATCTTTTGTGTCTCTTTTTATCCAATAGGCTCCGGACCAATCAGAGTTCGAGAATAAGCCAGTAGAAAAAGAGGATATTGAAGAATAAGGGCTAACGTTGTCATCTTTATCCCATGTTCGTACTTTCCAAAAGTATTGCTTACCAGATTTTAGCTTTTCCCCATCGAAATACACATAGTTTTGTTTTTGGGATTTAACCTTTTTACTATCCCAGATATCTCCAATATTGGCGTTAATATTTAAAATACTTGATGATACGATTATTTGAAATGCAGATTGTATTTCATTATTATCAGAATCATTAATGAACCATCCAAAATAAGGACTGTCTCCAGTACCTGTTGGATTTATTTTATCATAGCATCTTAAATTCAATGGAGCATTCGGATTGGCTGCATGAAGATGGAAATTAAAAGATAATAATATTAGAACGATACTAAATCTGGTTAAGAATATTATAAAGATTTGCATTTTTAAGAAGATTTAAATTTGGATACTTTAAATACTGAAACAATGAATAGATAAAATTGCAAATTTTTATCTGGTAATTAGATGTTTACGTAGGCTAATTGATGGTTATATTGTTTTTAACCTGCAAAATCGTATCGAACTCAGGTTGTTTGATAATACTATTAGCTTACATTCTTTAGTTTAATAATTATTGTCTTCCATTTTATTTGAATTTTATACTCAGATATAAAGGTAATAACGACATAAAAAATGTTAGAACTAAATAAATATGAACTAAAATTTTAATAAGATGTTTATTAGTTAATTAGGGATTGATTAATGTATAAATCTAAAGTCATGGAATCGAAGAAAAGTGAGGTTGTGATGAAAGCTATATTCATTTTGACATTAACCATTATTTTTTTGAGTTTAGCTTCTTGTAATAAAAGTGATTCACAAGATGAGAATGAATCTACAGAGGAAACACCTGAAGAAACATTTCCTCCCGTAGAAACAAATAATCCTAATTCAGATTATTCACCGGCTTTTGAGGGACAAACCCGTATCAGTGGGGTGCAAACAAAAGCAAATTATATCGTAAGTATCATGGCAAGTGGTTTAAGTAGCCCATGGGGAATGACAAATCTTCCGGATGGACGAATTTTGATCACAGAGAAAGGTGGAATAATGCGTATTATTTCCAGTTCAGGTACTGTGGGTGATGATATTACCGGTATTCCAGAAGTCAATAATTTAGGACAAGGTGGTTTGTTAGATGTAGCTATCGATCCTCAGTTCAGTGAAAATAGAATGGTGTACTGGACATTTTCTCAAAATGTAAACAACGGAACTGCTACAGCTGTGGCTAAAGGTAGATTATCTGATGATGAATCTGAAATTGAAAATGCAGAGATAATATATACTGCTTATCCGGAATTTGATGGAGTGGGGCATTATGGCTCCAGAATAGTTTGGGATAGTAATGGAGATATGTATGTGAGTACTGGTGAAAGAGGATCTTCTTCTATAAGGGGAAGAGCGCAAGATCTTGATGTGGCTATAGGGAAAGTGCTTCATCTTACTATTAATGGTGATCCGGTTTCGGGAGGTCCTTTTGAGAATCAATCAGGAGCCTTGCCTGAAATATTTACTTATGGCCATAGAAATGTTCAGGGATTAGCAATTCATCCTGCTACAGGCGACTTATGGTGTTTAGAGATGGGCCCAATGGGAGGAGATGAGGTTAATTTATTAGAGGCAGGAAGTAATTATGGTTGGCCTGTAATTTCTTATGGTTTAGAATATAGTGGTGATCCTGTGGGACAAGGAATTACGCAGCAAGAAGGAATGGAACAACCAGTGTATTACTGGGATCCTGTAGTTTCACCAAGTGGTATAACCTTTTACGAAAAAGGAGTAATTAGCGAATGGAATAATAATTTGTTTATTGCTGCCCTTAGTGGACGACATATTGTAAGGTTGGTAATAAAAGATAACCTGATAGTTGGAGAAGAAAGACTTCTGGAAGATGAAGATCGTCGATTTAGAGATGTTCTTCAGGGTAGTGATGGAGCTATATATGCCATAAGTGATGGAAGTAGTGCCTACTTATACAGGATAGGGTTGTAGATAATTATATTGATGTTTGATTCTCTTATCGAAGAGTACCGATTTAATACTTATTCTTTTTTGTTGCCATTTTTTATGCAGAACTTTCTTTTGTGTATCAGTAGTGAAAGTATGCGGGTATCTATATATGTTAAATATCGTCAAATTGTATTTAAAAGTCGAATGATTTAATTTTTTTTTTATTAGTAACTAACGTTTTATTTTGTCGTACACATGCTTGGTAATAAGATAAAAACGCAATCTAAACTTATTTTATTTAAGGCATATAAGCTAAGGTATTATTAAATCTTGATCATCTATAAAAAAGGAGTAAGTATATAGAAATAGTTCATATTTAATAAAACGATTGAATTTTATTTTTTGCGTAGTTCTTTACTTTAAATCTAAATAATTGACGCATGCAACTAGCCATGAGAAAAATTTCTCACACACGAGAATGATCAAATTTGGCGAGTTCCATCTAACAAATGAAAGCAAAATTTAAACACATGAAAAAAAGTATTTCATTGGTAGTGATATTATTGATTATGGTATCATCACTTATGTCTCAGGAAAAGTCAACAACAGATCTTAGTGCTGGAGTGGATTTTTACAACAGATATGTATGGAGAGGATTGCTATTTACAGATGCTCCAAGCATTCAACCCTATTTAATGGCATCTAAAGGCGGTTTTTCTGCTACGCTATGGGGTTCTTATGCAACTTCTAAAAATTATGCTGAGGTTGATTTGTTTTTAACGTATACCACAGGCAATTTTACTATTGGTTTATGTGATTATTATTCTGAAGATGAAACCGATTTAAGCTTTAATGATTTTACAGTTTATGACAAGGGTGTTACAGCTCATTTAATAGAAACCTAT
Organism: uncultured Saccharicrinis sp.; assembly: GCA_963665705.1. GTDB lineage: Bacteria > Bacteroidota > Bacteroidia > Bacteroidales > Marinilabiliaceae > Saccharicrinis. The sequence continues at coordinate 3,701,863 of OY762448.1, read as the reverse complement.
TTAAGTTATCAGTTGCCATTAGATCATTTTCCTCTTACTATTACAGCCAGTACGTTTGTTCATGGTGCTGATTTAGACATAAACGGAGAACAAAATTATTCATCTTATTTTGAATTAGTGTATCCCTTTGTAGTCAATGATTATGATCTTTCCTTAACACTGGGAGGAACCGTTGATGAAGGTTATTATGGTTCCGAAGCTGGAATTGTTAATTTATCACTAGCTGCTTCTCACGACATTAAAATTACAGAATCATTTTCTATCCCATTAAATACTGCTTTTATAGCTAATCCACTTTCAAAAGATTTATTTTTTGTAGTTGGTATCTCTTTATAAAAAGCTCAACTATGGTAAATGAGCTTTGTAAATAATATTGTTATTCATGGTGACCAAGATTAATATATGAAGAAAAGAAATTTCACCCCATTACGACAGAAATTAGGAATTGCAATCTCAATAGGGATTTTTGTAAGCATTTCAGCCATAATTTCGTATAGTGCTTATGTAACTCGCAAAGAGGCTATTGCTTCAGCTCAAAATCAGGCTTTGTCAATAGCAAAAGATTTTTCAGGTAAAATACAGATTGAAATTGAAGAGGCCATGGATATTTCCAGATCTGTAGCCAATATTTTCTCTGTTTCCGGAGATGAAAATATGAAAGGTAAATTATCCAGAAATGATGCAGTTTCTTTAGCGGAAAAGGTTTTGTACTCCAATAATGATTTTTTGGGATTAACCTTAGCATTTGAACCTGATGCATTTGATGGAAAGGATGAGGATTTTATTGATAAACCAGGTTATGATTCCACAGGGCGGTTTTTAGCATATTTAACTAAAGGCGAAGATGAAAAAGCTGTTGTAGATGTGTTAATTGACTACGAGACAGAAGAAAAAGGTCCTTGGTATTGGGAACCAAAAAAAAGGAAGACTGATTTTTTAACAGAACCGGTAGTTTATCCTGTTCAAGGTGTAGATGTAACTATGGTGTCGTGTATGACACCTATAATGTATAAAGGAGATGTTTTAGGTGTAACAGGAATTGATTACCCTATTGACTTTATGCAACATAAGGTTGCAGAAGGAGATTATTATGAAGGTAATTTTCAGATGAGTATTGTTTCTAATGAAGGTGTTTTTGCAGCAAATAAAGAAAATCCGGATTGGGTAATGAAAAGTGTCAAAGAATTATTTCCGGATACTTATCAGCAACAAATTGAAAATATTAAAGGAGGTAAAACAATTATAGAAATTAACAGTGATAGATTGAATGTAAATGTGCCTTTGTATATTGCCCGAACAGGTGTAACCTGGCAAGTTCGTTTTGCAGTATCACGCAGTATTATAATGCATAGAGCACGTGTTTTAATGCGGGGTCAAATTATAATAGGAGTTATTTTATTATTAATTAGTTTGATTGCCATCATTTGGTTTATTACAAAATTAATAAAACCGGTAGAATCTATGGTTTCTATGGCCAATACAATCTCTCAAGGAGATCTGGTTGAGACTATAGACGTAAATACCAGCAATGATGAAATAGGGTTGCTATATGATGCTTTTAATAATATGCGTACCAATTTAAAAGATATTGTTTCAGGTATTATTGATAGTGCTGAACAAATCGCTTCAGCCAGTTCGCAATTAAATGCGACTAGTCAAAATTTATCTCAAAGTGCATCAGAGCAAGCATCCTCTCTTGAAGAAGTCTCTTCAACTATGGAAGAAATTGCAAGTAATGTTCAAAATAATACGAATAATGCAAATGAAACAACATCATATGCCAAGCGTTCATCCATAGAAATCAAAGAAGTAAATAAAGCCTCAAAGCAAAGTATAGAGGCAGCCAGAATGATAGCAGATAAAGTGTCCGTTATTAATGATATAGCTATGCAAACAAATATTTTATCTCTGAATGCAGCTGTTGAGGCTGCCAGAGCTGGTGAATTTGGAAAAGGTTTTGCTGTTGTGGCTTCTGAAGTAAGGAAACTTGCCGAGCTATCTAAGAAGGCTGCTGATGAAATTGTTATACAAACACAAAATAGTGTTGACGTTACTGCAGAAACAGAAGAATGCTTAAATAGTATTATGCCTGAGATTGAAAAGACAGCTTTATTAATTGAGGAAATTTCTGCTGCTAGTTCAGAACAATCAAGTGGAGTGGATCAGGTAAATATGGCTATTCAAGAGCTTAATAATGTAACACAACAAAATACTTCTGTGTCGGAAGAAGTTGCTGCTAGTGCAGAGGAATTAAATAGTCAGGCAGACACGATGAAACAGCATATTAGTTTCTTTAAAATTTAACGAAAATTAAGATTGTACAGAATTTATATCAGGGTGCTATGTTTTTCTATAGCATCCTTTTTTGTGCATATGTTAAAAGGAGTTTGGAAAATATTGAAAATAATGATGAAGCTATAATAAGTTATATAAAGTTAATAGCCTACAATTATTCTGATTTTTAAATATATTTGTAGAAATCTTTTATAAAACATTGATGCCTAATAAATTAAAGTTTTTAATCATACTTGTGGTTACTTACGGTCTATTTTGCTCCGGTAATGCACAATCAGCAAATAATTACCCCGATTATCAGTTTACAAATTATTCAGTTGACGATGGATTAGCACATAACTTCATCATGTCTATTTATCAGGATAATGATGGTTTTATGTGGTTTGGAAGTTTAAATGGCCTTAATCGTTTTGATGGCAAGGAATTTAAATATTTTGAACGAAATGAAAATGATTCTACTGCAATTCAAGGAGATTTTGTCAATTTTATTTTTGAGGATAGCAAGCATGTAACATGGGTAGGAACTGAAAATGGTGGGTTGCATTTGTTTAACAAACAAAAGGAAACATTTCAACTAATTTATGAACATGACTCCCTAAATTCAAAAGTAAAATTCTTCGCTAATTCAATTACAGAAGATCATGATGGTAATTTATGGATAGGGACATTTTCAGGGTTAAAAAAGTATATAAAGGAGAGTAATTATTATGTTACGTATTGCCATGATTCTCAAGATTCCACAACACTGTGTAATAACAATGTTTATAAAGTTTATTGCGATTCTGAAAATAGAATATGGATTGGAACAAAAAATGGCTTAGATATTTTATCGGCCGATAGAAAGTTGTTTAAGCATATTCAACTTTCGGGAAGTAGAAGTACCGATTATGAAGTGATGGAATTTTTAGAAGATGATAACGGAATTATGTGGATTGGGACATTTTCTAATGGTATGATTAAATATGATACAGTAAATAATACGCAAGAAGTAATTTTAATGGATCCGAAGGATGATTATAGTAATACCGCCCGAAAATTAGTAAAAGATGATCAGGGATGTATCTGGATTGGTGGACGTAACGGGTTGTTTATTTATAATACTATTAATAAAACGTTTAATCATTTTTCTCAGAATGATTCATTCTCTTTAGGAATTCCACATAATTCTATCCTGGAAATGTATAAAGATAGCATAGGTGATATTTGGTTGGGAACACGGTATGGAGTTTCTCATTGGAATAAACAAATGCAGGCTTTTAAATATTATCATTCAGAGAATGCAGATCAGAGATGTTTAAATTCATCAAGTGTTTTTAACTTTTGTGAGTTAAATGATGACCTATATATTGCAACAGAAAGTGGCGGAATAAATATTTTACATAAGAATGGTTCTTTTTCATACCTGAAAAAACCAGTTTTAAATACTAATAATATAAAGAGTATTTGTAAAGATGAGGATGGAAAATTATGGATTGGTACTTTTATGGGAGGGGTTAATGTGTACAATCCTAATACAAAAAGTGTACGTTTCTATCTAAAAAATCAGACATCGAATACTCAACAAAATATTTGTGATGACAGAGTCAATGTTATTATAAAAGATTATAAAAATACTTTGTGGTTTGGTACTGGAGGAGGATTAGCTCAGTATGATAAAAAACAAGATCATTTTGTGCAGTATCCTGAAATTACGACAAGGCAAATAAACTGGATTAAAGAAGATGATAATAAAACTTTATGGTTTGGAACAGCTGATTCTCTTTTTAGGCTTAATCTTGTAAAAGATTCTTTAGTTCTATCCAAAAGAATGGGAGTAGTTACTAGAACTATTTATAAAGATAAAAATCAGCAATATTGGTTAACTACTGTAGGTAAAGGATTCATTTTGTTTGATAGTCAAATGTCAAAATCTATTACCACAAAAGAGGGTTTATCATCAAATTTAGTATTTGGAATTGTAGAAGATAATGATGGCTATTTATGGATTAGTACTGCCAATGGACTTAATAAGCTCGATTTGGATAAAAATGAAATAGGGACTTTTTATAAGGATGATGGAACAAGAATTAATCAATATAATTATAATTCTTTTGCAAAGATTAAATCCGGAGAACTTGTATTTGGAGGAAATAATGGTTTTGTAAAATTTAATCCGGAAGATTTAAAACCTAATCCTACGGTTCCTAAAATACAGATTACGGACTTTTCGGTATTTGGAAAACCCTTAAAATTATCAAGTGGCTCAAGTTCAATATTTAAAAAGTCTATTATTTATACTGATACAATTGTATTAAAACATACTCAGAATTTTTTTAGTATTCATTATGCTTTTCTTAACTATAAAAATCCTGCTCGAAATCAATATAAATATCAACTGGTGGGAGTAGATAAAGATTGGGTTATGGCAGGCAATGCAAATGTTGCGTCATATACAAAACTAAGTCCAGGAGAATATACATTTAAGGTGAAAGGAAGTGATGGTTATACCTGGAATGAAAAAGGAGATCAGATTTATATTATTATAGAACCACCATTTTATAAAACCAAATTATTTATTGGATTGGTTATTATCAGTGTTATTATTTTAATATTACTTTTAATCAGGTGGAAAAGCAGAGTTAATGAACAGCAGCGATTGAAGTTGCAAAAACTTGTGGATGAAAAAACGGAACATCTTGAGTTAAGTAAAAATGAAATTTTGGAGCAAAAGGAAGAAATCCAATGCCAAAATGATCAGCTGCTAAAATTTAGTGAACAAATTAAAGAACAGAATAATTCGTTGGAGAGAAAAGTTAAAATTCGTACCAAGGAACTTGAAAAAGAAAAGATTAGAGCAGAAGAATCTGATCGATTGAAGTCTGTATTCCTGGCCAATATGAGTCATGAAATAAGAACTCCAATGAACGGTATTCTTGGTTTTACAGAATTACTTAAAGATTCAGAAATAGAAACAGAAGAAGCCAGCTGTTATATTAGTATCATTGAAGAAAGTGGAAAACGAATGCTTAACATTATTAATGACCTGATTGATATTTCAAAAATAGAATCAAATCAAATTGATGTTACATATGAAGAAGCAAAGGCAGAGGATATTTTGAATTCTGTATTTCAGTTTTTTAAGCCCGATGCAGCAGAAAAGAAAATAAGCCTTTTGAAAAAATCTGACATACAAAATATAGATTTTAGTTATCAGACCGATGTAACAAAACTTGTTCAAATCTTATCTAATATTGTGGGGAATGCTATAAAGTTTACTAAAGAAGGATCTGTAGAAATTGGTTATCGATTAGATCAGGATTTTATTGAGTGGTTTGTTATTGATTCTGGTATAGGAATAGATTTATCACTTCAGGAAACTATTTTCGATCGTTTTATCCAAGGTGATTCTTCCACAACTAAGAGCTATGAAGGGGCAGGTCTTGGCTTATATATTTGTAATCAATTTGTAAAAAAGATACATGGTTCTATTAGTTTAAAATCAGAAGTAGGTAAGGGATCAACCTTTATTATTCGATTTCCAGCATTATTAAATACTTAAGAATATAAATACTTATAAAGTGTTTAGTACGTTTTTTTTGATTTATAGTTAGTTAAATGTAATTGTGGTTTTGTAAAAGTAAGTGTAAAAAGATGAATATAGAGATATCTGAAGTTAGAGAGATTGATAAGGAAAAAATTATTGATTTATACAAACAAAATAATTGGTCGTCGGCAGAGAAGCCTGATGAATTAATTAAAGCATTAAATAATTCACATTCAATAGTTTCTGCATGGGATGGAGATAAGCTTGTTGGATTGGCTAATTCAATATCAGATGGATATCTGGTTGTTTATTATCCTCATTTATTAGTTTTACCAGCCTACCAAAAAAAAGGAATTGGTAATAAGATAATGCAACGATTTAAAGAAATATACAAAGGATTTCATCAGCAAATATTAGTGGCAGATAGCAATGCAATTGATTTTTATAACAAATGTGGATTTGAAAAAGCTGAAAGTTGTGAACCTATGTGGATATATCAAGGAAATGATCATAATTAATTAACCAGTTTAGCTCATAAAAGAAAACTTTTGTCATTCAACCATTTGATAGGGCTTCTTTTGTAGATGTGGTTTTTGCATCATTAAAGCTCCTATGCATTAGTAAATTTATACTAGAATGAATACCTTATAAATACTATCAAATATGAAGTTAGAAACCATTAAAACATTTGATAATCCAATTAATGCCCATATTCTAAAAACACGTTTAGAAAGTGAAGGTATTGAGTGTTATTTGTTTGATGAAAATATATCCACGTTAAATCCATTATTTAATATTTCAGTAGGAGGAATAAAGCTTAATATAAAAAATACAGATAGAGATAAAGCGCAGGCCATTATTCAGGAAATAGAAGGAAATGATTTATTGGATGAAGAAGATCATACGATTTATTGCCCCAAATGTAATTCAAAACATCTTTATGCTGGTTTTAAATCAATGAAAGATTTTAAGGGTATCATGTCTGCTATAATAGCTTTTGTTTTTATGGTTTTTCCAATCTATTTTAAAACCGTATATCGATGCAAAGATTGCGGATTTGAATTTTAAAAGTAAATGCTTAGTATTTGAATGACTTAATTTATAGTAAATAAGTGTTTTACACTATTTGTATGTTTGTGTTAAATGCTGATTAGTCTTAGGCTTGTTCAATTAACTTACTACCTTTGTGGCTGTTTTTTTATGAACCGTATGATAGGAGAGTATCACGTACGTTTCTGTCATTAGTTTAGAGATTATTTCTGTTTTACTACACGACCACGGAACCGTTGGGCACTAGCTTCACTTACGTAGCTATATTTATTTATGAAATTAGAAATAAACCTTAAGAGCATAGAAATGCTTGCTCAGAAAAAATTTGAGGAAAATGTGTCCTTTTTTAAATATCTTAAAACGCAGGATTCTTCTATGATTGATGAGATGGTGCATTCTTTAAATGATGTATTATCTGTTGAGATAAGTTGTGTTGAATGCGGTAACTGTTGTCATAATATCAGGCCTACTATTTCATATGAGGATATGATTCGATTTATAGAACCGGATAAGATTGAAGAGGTAAAGTACCAGAAAAGTATGCAATGTAAACATCAAAAGGATAAAAAATGCAGTATCTATAATGACAGACCTGATGAATGTAAAGCATTTCCATATTTAGATCAGAATGACTTTGTTTCCAGAAGTTCCAGTATGATTCAAGACTGTGAAATTTGTCCTATTGTTTATAATTTAGTGGAGCAACTAAAGGAAAAATTAGACTGGAAGTATCAATAATAGCGTGTTAGATTCAACAAATTATCAAATTTTTTGTTTAAATAGTTTACTTAGGCTATTAAAGTAAAAGTGTAATTAATGTGATAATTAAGTTGTAGCAGATGTTTAAGATCCTCAGAAATATTGACCGAAAGGGTTATAAGGCTCGTTTAGGTGGTTTAGAAATATTAAAGTTTATAGGGCCCGGCTTACTGGTAACTGTTGGTTTTATAGATCCGGGAAATTGGGCTTCTAATTTAGCTGCCGGTGCTGATTATGGATATGCTCTTTTGTGGATGGTAACCCTATCCACATTAATGCTTATTTTATTGCAACATAATGTGGCGCACTTGGGAATTGCCACTGGATTATGCCTTTCTGAAGCTGCAGCAATTCACGTTAAAAAGAATTACTCAAGGTTTTTGTTGTCATCGGCCATGCTGGCCTCCATTTCAACCTCGTTAGCAGAAATACTTGGTGGTGCTATAGCCCTTAATATGTTATATCATATTCCCGTCAGGGCTGGTGCACTTTTAGTTACTGTATTTGTAATTATCATGCTTTATACGAATTCGTATAAGATGATTGAGAAATGGATCATTGCATTTGTATCAGTCATTGGGTTATCATTTTTATACGAACTTTCCTTAGTAAATATTGATTGGGATTTAGCAGTTAAAGGATGGGTTGTTCCTTCATTTCCTTCGGGGTCAATGATTATTATAATGAGTGTTTTGGGGGCTGTAGTGATGCCCCATAATCTGTTTTTACATTCAGAGATTATTCAGAGCAGGCAATGGAATCTTAAGGATGAAAAGATTATAAAAAAGCAATTAAAATACGAATATCTGGATACTATTGTCAGCATGGTGATTGGTTGGGCCATTAATAGTGCGATGATTATTTTGGCGGCGGCAACATTTTTTAGTGCCCGAACTAAGGTTACAGAACTGGAACAAGCAAATTCTTTATTGGCACCACTTTTAGGAGAACATGCAGCCATTGTTTTTGCTGTGGCCTTGCTATTTTCAGGTATCGCCTCTACGGTTACTTCGGGCATGGCAGCAGGATCTATTTTTGCTGGAATGTTTAAAGAGCCTTACGATATAAAAGATAACCATTCCAGGTTAGGTGTTGCAATATCTCTTATTTTGGCCTTAGTTATTATTTTTCTGATTTCAAATCCTTTTAATGGATTGATTTATTCTCAGATGTTTCTGAGTATTCAACTTCCTTTTACGATATTTTTGCAGGTATACCTTACTTCATCCGAAAAAGTGATGGGCAAACATAAAAATAATCTGTTTTCAAAAATTCTACTTTATGGAGTTGGGGGTATTGTTACTATTTTAAATGTAGTGTTGTTTATTAGTATGTTTAATTAATAATCCCTAGTTATAGTGATTGTAGCAATGCTTTTTTAAATATAAATTTGCAGCCAATAAAATATATTAGTTCAGGAGTCCAGTGGGGATAATGAAGTAGAAAATGAATCTAATAATGAGCTTGCACCAATTTAGAAAAACCAATGCCAGATTACCCAAATTTTTATCAGCTAAAATAGTATTTACTTCTTTTATACTTATAAACATTGGTTTATTTGCCTTATTAATATATGATTTAAATCGTTCTGTTGATGATTTATCATCATCATTTATTCGCGAAACTAATATTGAGGTTAAAGAAATTGTTCAGGATTATATTTTTGATGTTCAAAGATTAGTTCAGGTTACTGCAAATCATAATTATCCACAGGCTAGTGATATTTTAAATGTAGAAGATAATAATAAATATTTTGCTCCTATATTGTCTTATCTGGAAACCGTTACAACCATTGTGGTGGCCTCTACTGAGGGAACTTCATATATGATTCATAAAATGGAGGATAGATGGGTCAATCGGATTACAAAAATTAATGACGATCAATATACAAGAACCTTTTTAATTGAGAAAAACAATACGATTGTTCGCGATAGCATGACTTGTTCAGTAGAAGATACTATTGTATTTGATCCTCGTTTAAGACCTTGGTATAAAGGGGTGAAAACAATGAAACCCAATGAGGTGTTTTGGACCAAACCTTACATTTTTTACACTGCCCAAAAACCAGGTTTCACTGCTTCTACTTATTCATTGGCCTCTAATGGAGATACCATAGTATCAGCTTACGATATTTTATTGAAGGACTTTAATAAAATAACTAAGTCTATAGAGCTAACACCCAATGGCTATGCCTTTATTATTACAGCAGATGATTTTAATTTGGTGGGTTTCCCGGATAAAAAACAGTTTGATGAAGAAGATTCCATTGCAAAATATACCCTGGGAAGCATTAAGAGTTTGGGAATAGAGTCTTTAGATAAAGGTATTTACAATTGGATAGAAAGGGACCATACAGAAGAGCCCTTTGAGATAGATGTGGATCATAAGGATTGGTGGGTAGGATTTCAGCCTGTATTATCGGATGAAAAGGAAAAACTATTCTATGTAGTGATGATGGTTCCGGAGGCTGATTTTCGTTCTACGATTAATAGATCTATACATATTATTATAGGAAGTTTTATTATTATTCTGGCCTTAATTGTTTTTACGATAAGGGCTTATAGAAGAATTCAAACACAAAATGTTAAACTGAGAAAAAAGAGAATAAGAATAGCAAAGCAAAAGGAGGCTATCCAAACCAAAAATAAGGAGATAATGGATAGTATTTATTATACAAAAACAATTCAAACTTCAATGCTCCCATCTAAAGATGAATTGTCTTCATCGTTTAGCGATCATTTTGTATTATATCTGCCTAAGGATATCGTGAGTGGGGATTTTTATTGGGTCAATCAACATGATAATTATCAGATGATAGCTGCGGTTGACTGTACTGGTCATGGTGTGCCAGGTGCCGTTCTGTCCATGATTGGTTTTGGGGGTTTAAATAGCGCCATCAATGAAAGACATTTAGTTAAGCCTAATGAAATAATGGAACATCTTCAACACGTTATTAATTCATATTTTTCAAAGACAAATAATTATAGTATTAATGATGGAATGGATATAGCATTGTGCGTATTTAATAAGGAGGAATCTGTTCTTCATTATGCAGGAGCAAAAAATCCTATCTATATAGTCAGGAATTCGGGTAACAGACTTTTGGTTAATGGAAAAGAACATGAACCTGAGTTATTAGAGCAGGATAGGGCCTTGTATATTATTAAAGCAGACAGAAAAGGATTAGAACCAAGCGAATTATTGTCCTCATTTAAATGTAACAATATTGAGACTGAAAAAGATGACCTGGTTTATCTGTTTTCTGATGGTTATGCCGACCAATTTGGTGGAGACAAAGGCAAGAAGCTAAACATCAGACGTTTTAAAGAACTTATTTATCGCGTATCAAAAGAAAATCCGATGGCAGTTCAGGATAAAAAGTTGCAGGAGTATTTTATGCAATGGAAAGGAAGAGAAGAACAAGTTGACGATGTATTAGTAATGGGATTCAGGATATAGTTTAAAATCTGAGCTCCTTAATTTTATTTAAACTCCGGTTATTAACAAAACTTCCCTTTTGGCAATAACCAAAAGAGAAGTTTGTTTAAAAAGTGGGTAGAGTTAAATATTTTTGATTACATCAATCCGGTACTAATTTTATCGTTGTCAACCGAGCTTCTTTTAGTTTTAGGTAAGTGAGTATTTTTATTTTTGTTGAGCTTAAATATGATTTGAAACATAAATGAATTTTGTACTACAGAAACATCTTTAAAGTTTTCACGTGAATAGTTCGTTCCTTTTTCTGACTCCCCAATTTTAGTGGTGAATATCCCATCGTAAGGAGTAATGTAATTTATGCTTAATTCAATCATATCTTTACATAATCCTTTTTTGATGGCTAGGGCTAAAAAGTCGTTGTTGCCATTGTCATAACCCATGGTATTAATTCGTTTTACATTACTTTTTTGTAATGCAGCAGCAATCATAGCATTATATTTTGTAGAAAGATAAGCCAATTGAGCTGTTGCACTATAATCTGAAAGATGATGACTTTTATTTTTCCATGTACTTTTTGCCCAGTATTTTTCAATATCTAATGATATATATAATTGGTCTTTGTTATCACAATCAATAAACATTGAACCTGAAAAATTAAATCCGTATTTTTCATAATCAGTATCATTATTATAGGTGTAATTAACCACATGATCATTACCTAATTCAGCTGTTTTGCCAATAATATTATTTCCAAATTTGTAAAATGGCTCTAATACAATACCACCTCCTGCCAAGTCAACTGTTCCTGATATATTATGAAAATATGATGGTTCTAAAAGTGGATTTCCTGTTACCCTTGTATAAGAGTCAGTAATAGAGGTATAAGGAGATAATTTACTGATGGATGGATTATTGGTGGTTACCTTATAATTTAAGCGTAAAGCAATTACTTCGGAGATATTATTATGAAACGATATATATGGTAAGCCCACAAATTGATGTGAACTTTGAGTCTGAGATTCTGATTCTGTTTTTAATCTTAAATCTTCGATAGCACATCCTAATTTAATACCAGAATTATCATTTATTTTAAAATTTGAATAGGCACCCAGATTATGTTTTTGTAAAGAATGGGTGTTGTTGGGTTGTTGAATACTGTTAATCAGGTATGAATTATCTGTATTTTGATATTTGTAGTTGTAATTTATATTTATACTAATAGCGTTATTGATGGTAAGTTTATCTTCAATATAAAATTCTATGTATTTCTTTTCTGAGGTTCCATCTTCTATAAGAGTTGTATTATCTGTAATACTTGTATTTGTAAAAGTATTTTCGTTTTGATATAAAGTAACTCCTGCACTCAAATGGTTGTTTTCGCTTAACTCTCCTTCGTATGAAATTAAAGCATAAGGATTGGTGTTTTTAGCTTTGGTTGCATATTCCTGGTTGTATTGATTAATTAATTGCTCTGCCTCGTAAGCAGAAATTTCACTTAAACTACTTTGCTTGTTTTTATCCTCAGGCGAAAACGAATATCTTAACTCTGTAGATAAAATATGATCTTTATTAAGATTAAAATCTGCACCCATATATACATTATTCGATGATGATGAGTATAGGTTATTTGCTAAATCAATATTTCTGCTTACCGAAAAATCATCATCGTAATTATACTTCATATCTTCAGGAAGATAAAAACTATTGTAACGGTTGGAGTAACCAGCATAAACATTAGTTTTTGAAGTGAAATAGGAGTAAGTAAACTTAATGTTGTTTAATACAATATCGTTATAGCTGTCTTCAAATGATGCATAGGTAAAATCTTCGGCATATAATGAGTAACCTGATAAGCTTTTGTCGGTAATCACGTTTAAAATGGCATCATATTCATTGGCATATCTACCGGTTACATTCTTAATAATTTCTACTTTTTTAATTTTAGAAGGAGAGATGCTTCTGATATACTGTTCGTCTTTAGCAATACCATCAACCATTAAAAGAACATTGTTTTTATTGCCAACCTTTATTTCCTGATTAATTAAATTAACAGAAACCGTTGGTAGCTTTTGTAGCAGTTGTTCTGTATTGGATACTTGTTTGGTATATTTGTCATTCATAATGATAATATCTTTATCTGCTTGTTGAATTACATCCTGAGCAATTATTTTTATTTCTTCAAGACTTTCAGAATTGGATTCCATATGGATTATTCCAAGATTAATATCTTTATTGGTTACTTCTTCGTTAATGCTATAAGGACGATAAAGAATATGTGAAACAGACATGGTATATGTATCGGGATTATCAATTGTAATTTCAAAAAATCCCTGATTATCAGAAACGCATCCACTGATCAATTGCTGATTTTTAAAAAGAGCAACATTTGCAAATGGAATGGCAGTTTCATCGCTTGACTTTAAAGTGCCGGTAATTTTTACTGAAGCAAAAATATTACTAGTAGTAAATAAAAGAATAGCTAAAGTAAGGTAGTTAAAAATTGTACTGTAAGTTTTCATTATTAATAGTTTTAAATGTTTTCTGTTTTTAAGAGAGTAGCTGTTTTAATTTGTACTACTCATTTTGCAATCTGAGTATGCCATTTTTATTCAAAAACATTTAAAGTGTAATAAATCAATGGTATAAGTGTATGTTGAAAATAGTGAAGTGTAAAATAATTACACACTTTAGTGTAAAATATATTTACAGTGTAAGGGTAGCGACGCTCTTGAAATGAGCTTTAGGGTAGTATTAGAATGACAAATTGGAAAAGCAGATTTCTGATTATAGAAATAGCGACAATTGTATCCTATTTATAAGTGAAAATCTTGATTTTATTGGTCTCTCGGCAAGAATTGCCCTTTCTTTGGCAGTTTGAGCAATACAAATAGCAGTTTTAGTAAGTCCTATACCAATTTATTCCATTCCCTTTGCTATTTAGTCTCTTCTATACAGTAGTTTCAGTCAAATATATTTAATCTTTATTATTCGTCTATATAAGATCATCTTTCATCTCCAATAAATAACTATTAACCTATTTATTTAAATAATTTGATATAACAATGAAACCTATGGCGTTTTAAGCAGTATAGTTGATAGGAAAATAATAATAAGCCAATAATATAAATAAGCAAGATAACGGTAGCGTTGTGATCGTTATCTATAAATATGGTGCATTTATCATACCAATAAATAGAGTGATATGCGTAGTTAATAGGCTTTATTTTTGAGTTAGGCATCAGGTAATGAACGACTATGAATACTACAAAAAAAGGAGATAAGTTAGAAGATAGAGTATATTCTATCCTAAGAGATTTGCTAGCTGAAGATAATTTCTTTGTTAGTGGTAAGAATAGTAAAATATTTCAGAAAAAGGGATATTATTCAAGAGATAGAGATGATGATATAATATTCGATATTACCATTGAAACTTTTTTGTCAGGAGTAAAAGAATATTCAATGCTAACTATTATTGAATGCAAGAATTTAAATCATAGAGTTCCTGTAGATGACGTTGAAGAATTTGCATCAAAAATTAAACAAATAGGAGAACATAATACAAAAGGTATAATAATCTCTCAGAAAGGTTTTCAAAAAGGAGCTCTTAGTTTTGCCAAATCAAATAAACTTGGGATTTGTATAGTTGAACAAAAAGAAAAATTACAGTGGATAAGTTACCGCAAGAATAAAGAAGTAGGCATTGTATCTTCTGAGATTAAAGACAGAATTTTAGGAGAAGAAAATAATGGGCCTAATTTTGGAGCAATATATAGGAATAGAATCTTTGACAATATTCCTGACCTATTGATAAATATTGGTATAATTGACAAGTATTACCAAAAGTCAAAATATATTGAAGTTAAATATTTGTCAGATTCTCAAATCGAAAATAGTGTTTTAAATCTAACTGCTCAAGGTAGATTTTATAACAGAGGTATTGAAATCGTTTACTTAAGCGAGTATTTAGAAAAGGAGTATAATCTGAAAATAAAAACAGAGAAAACTTCAAACAACTATTTCCTTGGCAAACTGGATTATGAGAAAAATGAAATAGTAATCAATGAAGAATTGGATGATAATGATGCAAGAAAAAGATTTACGATTGCGCACGAAATAGGACACTTTATTCTTCATCGAATATATTCAAACCAACTTAGTGAAATTAATGACACAGAAATTGATGTGAATGAATTTGGAGATACTGACTCGAATAATCGTATGGAAATTCAAGCAAATATGTTTGCGAGTCTATTGCTAATGCCTCTTAAACACATAATACCATTAGCTAAAAGATATTTTGCTGAAGAAAGGCTATATAGAGGATATTTATATCTTGACCATCAGGGCTGTAATCAAGTTTTAGTTATGAAGTTCCTAACCATATTAAGCGAACATTTTAACGTCTCTAAAAGTGTAGCAAAATATCGCTTGAAGAAAATTGGCCTTCTTAAAGATAATACAGATAATTCACTAAAAAGTATAATGAGAAGAAACCCGTATGCCTAACACGCGGTCATAAATAATTTGGCGGAAGGTGATTTGCGAGGTTTTGTGCTTTTAATTAAGTTCGTGTGGTGTGGAAAGAAAGTGGGGCTGAAGTGCCAAACTATTCATACCGCCAAACGTTGGACACATTTCAGCAATACCTGTAATATCGGCTACAGAAACTAACAAAGAAGAGGATAGTACAAATAAGCATGGAAATGATAAATATGAATAGTTGAATATTGGAGACTAGTTTTTAAGCTAATCAGAATTCAAAAAGCTCAATATGTATAATCGAATCTATTTAAATTGAGAATATTAAAGAATTATATGACTTTAAACAAACAGATACTAAAAATTATAAGTTATGGGATTAAACTTTCAATTCTCCTATTACTTCTTAAAATATGCTATGACAGGATTGCTATAGCTAGTATATTTGACACTCCTTTTATCGGCAAAGAAGTTGTTATTAATGCCTATAATTCTATTTTCAGTTTAGAAATTATCTTGATAATTGGATTAATAATAATCAACATCATGACATTTTTTGAAAAGTATTGGGGTAGTATTATTGTTGGGGGTATATTTATATTGTTTGGAAGCATCAAATATTTTTAGACCATTATGTTCCTGAGTTATAAAAAAACTGTGCCCAACAAACCGCAATAAAGCATATGGAGTACGGCTAAATTTGAAAGCTTTGTGGCTTCGGCAACCAACGCCAAATCGCTGATTTGGCTTTAGAAATGAAAATTTAAAAAACATACAACGCTTTGGCTTTGCTCAATTTGGAAAGTTAGTATGGTTAATATTCCATACGCTTCATGCGGCTGAACGTTGAGCCCCATAAGTATTCACATTATACAAGAATTCATGTTTAGAAATATAACAGTCATAGTAGTTGTCACTTTAACAATCATTACTACAGCTTGTAATATAAAACAAGACAATATTAATGGATTAAAACTAACAGAAGATTTCTGTGATTGCTCGATTAAAAATTTATATCCAGATAGAATACTATTTACAGACTGTGATAATAAGTTTTCAATTGAATTTCCGTAACTATTCAGTGATTGGAAAAGACATAGCAATAGCACGCAAAGCGCACAATGGATTCTGAATGTTTTTTATTGCACTATCAACAATAGAACGCAATATAGCATAGCAGTCGGCACCTTCTATAGACTTGAAGAAACCGCTAACCTTTTGTTTTACTTTAAAATTTCGCACAGCTCTTTCTGAAGCATTGTTGTCAGGTGGAATCTCTGGATTTATTAGAAAATTAAACAGATACTGCTCGTACTTTTTCAATCGGTTTTGAAATGTTTGCACTTCCTTGACTTCTTCATCAAGTTCTTGTTTCAAGAGGGCTTGGAATCTGTAAGTAATATCGGAAGGTTGCGTTTCAGTACATTGTCCTTTGTAGATACTTAAGGCATTTTTTATTAGAGTTCGCATTTGGAATGCCCAATTATTCTTAGGGTATTTTTGGCAGAAGTATTCAAGTTCTCGTAATAAATGTGCAGTACATAATTGGTGGTTGTTAGCATCTGTCATAAAATAAGATTTCCAGCAATCTGTTACCAAAGTATTGTTCTTAAAACCTTCGGGCATGATTTCTTCCATTGCAGCAAAACCTCTCTTGGTATGGATTGATAAAAATGTAGCATCGGGATTCTGAAAGACCCAAGCCCAATGAAGTTTACCATTGACATTAGTGCCTGTTTCATCAGCTCCTATGATTTTACCGGAAAGGATTTTCTTTCGGATTTGCTCGTAATAAGGTTTCGCCTTGGCTGTTATTTTTCCAATAAGCTGATTAATGCCTCCAGAACTAATCTCAATCCCTAATACAGTATATAAAAACTCTTTCAAACGTTCATACGGCATGTATTGTCGGGCACTCATGTAGCCAATTAAAGCCTGCACTCCAGCTCCGTAACTTATGGGCGCATTAATTCCTGAAGGGTAATTGCCTTCATTTAAAGTTCCGCAGCTGCATTGTTTGTGAAAAATTCGATGTTCGGTAATAACTGGTTGTATTGGCGGTATGTCTATTACCTGGCGTTTTCCTGCATATTCTCCAACAATCATTGATAAATCATTGCCACAACAAGTACAGTAACTGGCTTGGTGGTTGGTAATAATATCTGGATTAGATACTGTTTTCAAAGTGTTGCCCATATGCCCCTTTTGGCCTCCTGGTTTCTTTCCTGATTTCTTTCTTAACGAACTTGTTTTCGCTGGTTTGGGAAAATCGCTTGACGGAGGCTTACTGCTATTCTTACTGTTTTTAGGAGTCTCGTATTTAGATAAGCGTTTTTTGAGCTTACAATTCTCTGCTTTCAACTGTTTGTTTTCAGCTTCTAACTCAACTACTCGATTCTCTAAATTATCTACTTTGTTGAGTAAATTGTCTAACCGTTCCTCTATGCTTATCTTCTTTGTCATGCGATGCAAAGTTCGCTATACAAATGATTGCTGCTATAGAATTTGCACAAAGGTTATTCACAATTCTGGTGGTTTTCAGCTAAAGTTACCAACATTTTTTCTGAAATATTTAGTTTTTGAAATCTACACTGAATAGTTACGAATTTCCTAAAGATTGGATGTTTACAGAAAACGTTATTGAGGCTGTAAAGGGAGTTGTGGCTTCGGACACAACAATCAATTTTCATAAACACGGAATAGTTGGAATTTGCGAATATCAAACGCACTTCACCTCGTTGTTAGACTATTTTACTGCAGAAGTTAAGAACCATGATTCTGATAATGAATTTAAGATATTTGAAATAGGAAAAACAAACATTAATGGACTTGAATCATATTGGACTTTATATGAAGCGGTCAACGACGAATTTGGTAACCATAAATCAATTATCTATTACGTTCAAAGGAATGAATCCGATACTTTTTACTTATTGGAGACATTAGTATATGACTCTGAAAATTATAAAGAAACGCTTTGTCAATTAAGGTCACTAATTGAAACATTTAAAATAATAACGGGGCCCAACACTTAGCCTCTAATGTAGGGTTGCTTGCACACCCTACACATTGGAGGGTTTGTTGAACTAAACAATATTCCAGTAATTAACTTGTAAGGTGTTTAAAATAGGGTGCTTAACGATAGTGGTTTTAATCGCCTTTTTTCTGCTTTGCTGTTAATCTTTACTAATAATTTTATAGTGATTCTCATGCCAAGCTAATGCTCGATTACATCGCGTTCTATCACAAAAAATATTTGCAATGCACTAATAAATTCCTAATGGTAGAATCTTTTATATAAAGTTATTGACACATGATTGTGCGACATCTAGTGGCCCAAAGCTATACATGAACAGGCTATGCGGAATTATTAAAGTTTTTCCAATTACCAAGCCAATTATTATTCATTGTCATGCGTAAATTTATGCATCAGAAATAAAATATATGAACAGAGGAACCGGATATGGGAATTGCAGGGAAATCGCTTTTAAAAAGATTATATCTTAAATAGTTCTGTAATTATGCTATCTTAGTGTTGTAGCAATGGCTATGCGTAAAAAAAATGCCAAATTTTAAAACGCAAATCGCTAGTAAACAAAAAACATCTTTTGAAAACTCATTTTCATCGTTGGAAGATCCTCGCAGAATAAAAAAAGGTAATTACCTGTATCCATTACAGGAAATACTTTTACTGACTATAAGTGCAGTATTATCCGGTTTTAAGGACTGGACAACCATACAAACTTTTGGAGCAAACAAGTTGGATTGGCTTCGTCAATTTTATCCATACGCAGAAGGAATACCATCTCATGATGTTTTAGGAAAGCTATTCAAACGATTGAATCCAGACGTGTTTGGTCAATGCTTTACAGACTGGATTAATCAGGTTTCTGAATTAACCAAAGGTGAAGTTGTAGCCATTGATGGAAAGTCAATTTGTGGTTCTGCCGACTCAGATAAACCTAAATCTGCAGTTCACATAGTTTCTGCTTACGCTTCAGATAATAGAGTCTGCCTTGGACAGAAAGCAGTAGACTCCAAAAGCAATGAAATCACTGCCATTCCAAAGTTACTTGAACTTTTAACCATCAAAGGTTGCGTTGTAACTATTGATGCGATGGGTTGTCAAACTGAAATTGTTGAAAGTATAGTGAAATCAGAAGCAGATTATGTATTAGCAGTAAAGGGCAATCAGAAGGAATTATTAGAACAGGTAAAAAAAATGTTTTCAATACATAAACAAGTTAATACTGATGAATTAGTGGATTCAGGTCACGGAAGAATTGAAACCCGTATTTGTCAGGCGATTGATGATTTAACATTTATGGATGACATTGGATCGTGGATGAAACTTCAATCTGTTGTAAGAGTAGAGTCTGAAAGATATTTTAAAAAGACTGGAAAAACAACAAAAGACGTGCGTTATTATATATCTTCTCTATCTGCAAATGCTCAAAGGATAAACCAAATAGTAAGACAACATTGGGCTATAGAAAATAATTTACATTGGTCATTGGACGTAATATTTAATGAAGATAGTTCTTTGAAAAAGAAAGATAATTCTGCTCAAAACTTTAATATAATTAATAAGATGGCTTTAGCAATATTAGAAAAGGACGACTCTGTAAAACTCTCTAAACCAAGAAAAATGGCCAAAGCTGCACTTAATGATGGGTATAGAACGAAACTATTAAATACTTAAAGGCGATTTCCCTGATGGGAATTGAAAATCATGAGTACTCTTAAAATTTATTTTTAAAAGGAATAAAATTGTACGTTGTACGTCCGTATTTGCAGGAGTTAAACTCACAATATGCCTTAGAAAATTTATTACACATTGAAATTACTTTAAAACATGACACTTTGTTGCTTCACATCAACTCACCAGAACGATGCTATGCCTCATTTTAAAGCCTTGTTTTATTAGTTCCTGATTATTGCTTCGCTCGGTATAATCAAAGTAAAATTTGTTTCTACTCTTACTTGTCGCAATAATTGTACTTTCAGCGCTCATTACGATCCTCAAATACATATATCAGGTTTAAAACTACGGCGTTTGGCGCTTATCATAACCGGGATCTTTAATTAAAAAAAAATTATTGAGTGTAGATGATATAACTGCATGAAATATTTTTTGATCATGATATAGATTTAGTTCAAGGTTAATTGTCGCACGCTGATTATCATTTTACTCATACTTTAAAGCTTCCACTGGGTTGCTTGTTGCTGTTTTGTAACTATGTATGCCTACTGTAAACATGGCAACAGCAAAGGCAAATACACCGGCCAGAAGAAATATCCACCAACTAAGTTCTGTTTTGTATGCAAAATTTTCGAGCCATTTATGCATGGCGTAATAAGCAATGGGAACAGATATCACAAATGCAATGATGATCCATTTCATAAAGTCAATGGTAAGCAGTAACATTACCTCGCCAGTTTTGGCTCCATTTACTTTTCTTATTCCAATTTCTTTAACTCTTCTTTCTGTGGCATAAAAGGCAATGGCATATAATCCCATGATTGCCAAAAATATAGCAATGACCAATCCAATTGACATTATTTTAGAAGCGGTGGCTTCGGTTTTATAAAGCTCATTGTATTTAGTATCTAAAAAGTGGTATTCAAAAGGTTCTTCTGGGTTATACTTAATCCATGTTTGAGATAAAGCGCTAACAGCTTCCTGGATATTGTTTGTTACCCTAACTACCATATATTGATTTTTGTCTATCTTATCATCAAGAACATAAACTTGTGGATCAATAGTATTATGTAATGATTTTGTATTTACATCTTTTAAAATTCCTGCAATTGTATAAACAGCCTCGTCGTTTATCTGAATCTGTTTACCAATGGGATCTTCCATATGAAGTTTGCTTAAACCACTTTCATTGATTAAACATTTATCGCTATTTTGATGGTTTGAAAGGAATGGGTTTTGACCTTGAATAATTGGTATTTTAAGTAAATCAAGGTAGTTTTCCTTAATATATACAATCTCCATTAATTCATTTACTGAAGGATCTTCAACTTTAGATATTTGGTTACCATTATTCCAGTTGAATGGTAAATTTTCCGTAGAACTTATATCAATAATATTAGGATTGTTTTTAAGTGATTGCCTTATTGCATCGTATTTAGTTGCCAGATTTCCTGTTGTGAAATATAATACATGTTCTTTATCAAAACCCAGGTTCTTGTGCTGTATAAAGTATATTTGCTTATTAATGGCACCTGCACAAATCAGGAGTATTATGGTAGCAGCTAATTGTATAATGACTAATATTCGTTGCAATCCGGAAATACCTTCGCGTTTTACCCGATTTCTTATAATGGCTTCAGGATTAAATTTTAATAATTGATATACAGGAACTGTACCCGCGATTAAAGTTATTAACAGATACATGAGTATAGAAAATACATATAATCTATAATCATAAATATGAATCGTAAAATCAGATGCTGATAATTGTTTGAAAAAGGGTAATCCGTTGATCGTAATTAAAATACCGATAATAAATGATACAAGTACATATAATCCGGTTTCAATATAGGAATGTAAGAATAAGGATGTGCGGGTACACCCTATTACTTTTTTAACTCCAACAGACTTCGTTTTTAAAAATGAGGTTGATATGCTTAGGTTGATAAAATTAAAAGAAGCAATTAAAAGAATTAGTCCTGCGAGAGATAAAAAAATAATGGTGATGCGTTTATCTCCTTTAGGAATAAAGTCAAAACGCATTTCAGAAGAGAAATGAATATCTTTTAATGGTTGTAGATATTCTGTAATACCTATTTGTTCAAAATAAATAAAGTTTTCATTAACAAGTGCTGTGATCTTTTTATTTAGTTGCATTATATCTGCTTCGGGGTATAACTTTAAGTAAGTTATATAACTATCAGACGATCCCCATTTGTCTAATACTAACCAATCCAATCCTGATAAGGGTATGATAAAGTTAGCTTGAAGATGAGAGTTTTTGGGTATGTTTTTCATAACTGCAGATACCTCAAAATCTTTATCATACATATGTATAATTTGACCTATTGCATTACTTTTTTGGAAATATTTTATGGCTGTAAATTCATCAATTACTATTTTATTTCCGGAGTTTAAACATTCAGAAACCTTACCATATAAAAGTTGATAATTATAAAATGAAAAGAAGTTTTTATCGACAGTAAGAATTTCTTTTTCAGTCATTTTAAGGTTGTTTGCTTCAACAATTTCATCACCTAAAACTTTAACCCGCAACATACTTTCAATTTCAGAGAGTTTGTCTTTCAGCATGGGTCCTACAGGTCCATACATTCCCCCTATTTCCATAGGTTTGTCATTCACAATCCCTTTAACACAAACTCTGTATATCTGATCTGCATCATCATGAAAATTGTCAAAGCTGAACTCATTCATACTCCAAAATCCTATCATAAGAACAATAGCTATGGCTATTGACATTCCTGAAATACTAAGAATAGATATTGTTTTGTTTCTTATGGTAGATCGTATTATTTCTTTAAAATTTATCATTCTTTAAATTGTACAATATTTTGTTTTAATATTTAAAATCACGTTTCTTTTTCCGTTATCCCATTATACATTTTTCACTCATACCTCAATGCCTCCACCGGATTACGGGTGGCTGCTTTCCAGCTTTGCCAGGTAACGGTTAATATGGCTATTCCCATAGTTGTAATACCTCCCAAAGCATAAATCCATCCACTTATATTAATATGAAAGGCATAATTCATAAGCCAGTGTCTCATAAAAATCCAAGATAAAGGAACTGCAATAACTAAAGCAATCAGGATGAGGGAAACTATTTCTTTTGAGAACTGATAAATAATTGATAAAGTTTGGGCGCCTAATACTTTACGAACACCCACTTCTTTAACTTTTTGAGATAAGGAATATGCAGCCAGAGCCCAAAGACCAAGTATGGCAATGAATAGCGCTAAGCCTGTAAATATCCCAACTATTCTTCCAAATTGTCGATATGTTTTATACTGTATATCAAAAAACTGATCTAAAAAGAAATAATCGAAATTCGCATCAGGGAAATATGATTCCCAATCTGTTTTGATTGATGCAATGATATCTGCGTAATTATTACTATTGGTTTTTATAGCAATAAAACGTGGGTTAACCCATCCAATAGAGCCATTGTATAAAAACATTATGGGAGTGTAGTTATTTCCCGGATCACGTTGGTGCCAGTTTTGAACTACGCCAATAATTGTAACTGGTTCCGATAAGCTTTCTAATAGAACCTTTTGATTTAATGCTTCTTCAGGAGAGTTTAATCCCAATGTGTGCATGGCTGATTCATTAATGAGTATACTTTCGTGGTCATTTCCAAAACTCTCTTTAAAACCTCTACCTGCCAAAAGATGAAATCCAAATGCATCAATAAACCGATCATCCACAGTTAACATTTCATATAAACGGTTTTGTGTTGGATTACTTTGGAGTCTGTTTGATGCAAAGCAGGCCACTTCCATTCCCGGAACCGACCCGGTGACAGATGCTTTTTGAATCAATGGTTTTCTTTCTATTTCTTTAGAAAATTGGATCACATTTTCTTTTAGCTTATTTCTGCTAACAGGATATTTTAATACAATGGTTTTATTAATATCTACACCTAAGTCCTGGGTTTCCATAAAATGGATTTGTTTGTAAACTATAAATGAACCGCAAATTAAAAATATAGATGCAGCAAACTGAAAAACAACTAATATTTGTCGCATTCTGCCTGCAGATCCACTTTTTGTATAATTGCCTTTAAGAATCGTAGATGGCTTGATTCTGGTTAAAATAAATGCCGGATACAAACCAGAAGCTAAAACTCCCAGAATAAACGTAAAGATGCAAAGTATCCAAAAGTATTTATCATGTAATATATAAAGGCTTACATTTTCGCCAATAAGCATATTAAAAAGTGGATGGAGCATGATAATTAAAACAATTGCCAAAATTGCCGCCAACAGGTTCATAAATACGGCTTCAGAAAGGTATTGTTTAATAAGTTGAGACTGAAATGCCCCGGATACTTTTCGAATACCAATTTCTTTAGCTCTTTCTATTGATTTTGCTGTGGTAAGGTTTATATAATTAATCCATGCTGTAAGTAAAATAACAAAGGCAATAATAATCAATGTTACTAAAGTATTTCTATTCCCTTTAGATTCACGTTCATATTGTTTTTGAGGTTTCAAGTGAATTTCTTTTAATGGAACCAAAGAAACAGCCCAAGTCTTATTTCGTAGTGCTTCATGAGTTTTATACTTTTCTGCCATCTGAGGAAACTGTTTTTTAATTTTATGGGGATTTATTCCAGGTTCAAGTAAAAGATAGGTATAAGCCTCATGTAAGTACCAGGTTTCTTTCATCCATTCAGGCAGAGTTTGGTACGAAATAAGATAATTAAACCTTATGTGAGAGTTTTTTGGAAAATTTTCTATTACCCCTGTTACTTCACAATCAAAAAAGTTAGACCCACTGGCAAAGGTTAGTATTTTACCTATTGGATTTTCATCCTTGAAAAGTCGTTTAGCAATATCGTCAGTAATAATGACTGTGTTAGGCCTTATTAATTGGTCGTTGATATTCCCTGATATCATTTGAAAATCAAATATCGTAAAAAATGAAGATGAAGCATAAGCAATACCAGTTTCACGACTTTTTTTATTTTGATATGAAACGGTTTGTTCGGTATTTTGAACCCCAATACGAACCATGTTTTCAATACCGCTTATTTCTTTTTTTATAGCCTTTCCATATCCAAATGAACTGGTAGCCCAATCGTCGGTAAGTATATCTCCTTCATAAAATCTACTCTCTACACGATATATTCGCTCATATTTTGAGTGCATCTTGTCATAACTATATTCCTTACTTACATAATTAATAAGAAGAAAAGCAACTGATATTCCAATGGCTAAACCAAAAATATTTATTATTGAGAATAGCTTATTTTTGAGTTGGTTCCGGAAAGCGATTGTTATGTAATGTCTAATCATGGTTGTAGATTTTTTCGTAGATATTAGGGGCTTTATTTACTCATACCTTAATGCTTTTACCGGGTTACGAGTAGCTGCTTTCCAGCTTTGCCAGCTTACCGATAATAATGTAATAGTAAGAGATAGTAATCCAGCCATTGCAAATATCCACCAGTTGAGATCTATTTTGTAGGCAAAGTTTTCAAGCCATTTTTGCATAGCGAAAAAGGATAGAGGAGAGGCAATAATAAATGCTATAATTATCCATCTGATAAAGTTTCTGTTAAGTAGTAATACGATTTCTCTTGTTTGGGCACCATTAACTTTTCTGATTCCAATTTCTTTTGTTTTCTGCTCTAGTACTAGCGATGTTAATGCAATTAAGCCTAAACAGGATAAAAGTATAGATATAAGAGTCGCAAAAAGAATAGCTTTCTGAAACATCATATCTTTATGATACAAAGCTTCCCATGATTTATCTAAAAAATTATAATTAAAGGGAAAATCAGGACTAATGCCAGTCCAGATACTATTAAGTTTGGATAATATTCGATGGGTTTGTTTACTCTCTTTAATATTTAATTTTAAATAAATTATGTCATCGGCATTTTTACAACTCAAAAACGCAAAAGATTTAATTGGAACATGAAACGAATTAATATTTAAATTATGAACCTGACCAATTATTTTACCATGTTCCGGATTATTATCCACGTTAACTCTAGCATTTAAAATATCAGTAATTTGATATTCTTCAATAGCTTTTTTGTTAATGATAATATCTTGATTTTGATTTGATAACTCGTTTAATTGTTGGCCTTGTTCAAAGGGAATATTAAAAAAATTGAAAAAATTTGGAGATACCTTAAGCATAGCAAAGCTAAAATCCTTTTCTTCTCCATTTAATTCAATAGTTGTACCCCAATTATTAGTGACATTTCCAAATGGTTCTGATGAAAATGTAAAATCACTTATTTCCGGTATTTGCTTAAGCTGGGCTTTAAAGAATTGGTATTTATCCTGAATATCCTTATTCGTAGTAGCATATATTATATGATCTTTCGTAAATCCAGGATCTTGATTTAAAATCAAATTGTTTTGTTTTAAAATAATAGTAATTGAAGAAATTAAAATTATAGAAATAGTAAACTGAAATATTATTAATCCATGGCTGATTTTTCTTTTCTGTATTTTATGCTTTATATTTTTAATAGATCTGAGGATGTAATTACAAGGGATAACTGAAGTAATTACAATAATGATGGCTAAAAAGAAACCAAATAATACAAAGATATTAAAGGATAATATACCTTTTAACGATTGGGAAGTTCCTAAGGAGCTTCTCATTAAATAAAAAAGATAGACGAATAAAATAACAGATATAATGATAGCAAATATTACCTGCAATAAATTTTCCGTGATGATTAAACTGATTAATTTTTTCTTGGAGCTGCCTAATCCTTTAATAATAATGTAATTTTTAAAGCTTTTTTGTTTTTGGGCTATGGTTAAATTAATAAAATTAGCACAACTCAATAGTACAATTAGTAGTCCAACAATTAATATAATATATACTGTAGAAATTTCACCATGACTCATCCCGTCAAATTCAGGTACATCAAAGTAGGTTTTTGAAAAAGGATATAATTGATATTTAATTCCGTCATATATTTCTGATGGAATTATATCATCAGAAATGTTTGCCAACTTCTCCTGTATTTTCTGAATATCTGCATTGGAGCTTACAGAACAAATAGAACTGTAATTATATGTTTCCCAGGATTCGGTTAAGTTTTTATACCAGTCAATCTGCATGTTTAATTCAACCGGAATAATTGCTTCAAAGTTCCATGACGAATTATTAGGGATTTGAATGACTGCACTTATCTGGAGTATTTGATTTTGCAGGTAGGTTGAATTATATTCAATATATTTTCCGATTACATCAATATCACCAAATATTTTTTTAGCCAACGGTTCTGTTATTACTATTTTATTTGAAGTATTTAAAGCTTCTGTTGCATTACCTAAAAGAATTGGGAGTTCGGTGGTACTTAAAAAGTTATTACTGGCAACAAGCAGTTTTTCTATTTTGTAGTTGTTATTATTGTTTTTTAAAAAAACTTGTGGCGACCATTCTACATTAAAATAACTGGCAGTTTGTATCTCAGGAATTTCTTTTTTTAACGCAGACAGCATTTTAATGGGTATTGAAGAATCTCTTCCTTCATTTACA
The DNA here is from genome assembly GCA_963665705.1 of uncultured Saccharicrinis sp. Taxonomy (GTDB): domain Bacteria; phylum Bacteroidota; class Bacteroidia; order Bacteroidales; family Marinilabiliaceae; genus Saccharicrinis. Next base: position 3,674,081 of record OY762448.1, on the reverse strand, counting down.
TCAACAATAACATATTTGTTTTCAAGGTTTTTTTGAGTGCTGTTTTTATTAAATTCTAAATAGACATATAGAAATAAAATCATACTCACAGAAATACCTATAGATAAACCAATGATATTTAATCCTGCGATGGTTTTATTTTTAAATATAGTTCTGTAAACTAGTTTTAAAATATTGTAATTCATTTGTTTTTAGTTAGATTATTCAATAACTATTTAACTAATGGCTAAGAAGAATCTTATCCTTGAAAATGTGATTGCTGGTTTTTAAATCGGATTCAATTCTACCATCTTTTATACGAATAATTCTTTTACCGTACTGGGCAAAATCTTCATTGTGTGTTACCTGAATAATAGTTATGCCTTCGTTGTTTAATTCCTGAAGTAATTCCATAATTTGCTTACCCTGATCAGAGTGTAAATTACCTGTAGGTTCATCGGCTAATAATAATTGGGGTTTAGCAACAATAGCTCTGGCAATACCAACCAATTGTTGTTGACCGCCGGAAAGTTGAGACGGAAATAAATCTTTTTTGGCTACCATATTAAAACGGTCAAGCATATCAGCAACCATAGCTTTACGTTCTTTGCTTTTAATGCCTTTATAAACCAAAGGAGTTTCAATATTTTCGGCCACAGTCATTTCGTCAATTAAATGAAAAGCCTGAAATATGAAACCAACATAATTTCTGTGAAATTCAACTTTTTTCTTTTCATTAAGTTTTTGTACAGGGGAATTTAAGAAGTGGTATTCTCCTTCATTTGGCTCATCTAATAATCCAATAATATTTAGTAAAGTTGATTTACCAGCTCCACTTGGCCCCATAATAGAAACAAACTCTCCTTGTTCAATATTTATTGAAACATCTTTTAATATAAAAGTGCGTTGAAATTTGTTATTGTAATACTTGAAAATGTTGTCTAGTTGTATCATCTTATTTTTGTTTAAAGCCCCCTCTAACTCTTCCAAATTGAGGAGGACTAATTTACAGCTTGTTTATAACTCACTACTCACTACTCACTACTCATTACTCATTACACAAATCCCATTATTAATTCCCTTCTACTCATATCTCAAAGCTTCAACAGGATTGCGAGTAGCTGCTTTATACGAGTGAATGAAAATTGTAAAAGAAACAATCACTGACGCCAATATTATGGTAGAAATAAAATACCAGGCATTTAAATTTATTTTATACGCAAAATTACCTAGCCAATCATTCATAATATAATAGGATATAGGAGATGCAATAGTACCAGAAATGATAACTAAAATTATATTTCTTTGCACGAATGACTTGATAATAGAGTATTCGGTGCATCCCATAACCTTTTTAATACCTATTTCTTTTCGTTTTGAATCTGCCACAAAAATTGTAAATCCAAACAATCCCATCATTGATATAAACAATGTAAATAAAGTGGTCCAAAGTATTATTTCAGTCAAGTTCTTTTCTGATTGATACAGTTCATTTGTAACTTCTTCAATAGTTTGGTAATCAACAGGTGATTCAATATTATTTTTAGTCCAAACTTCATTAAGGAGTCTAATAAGCTGATTTTGATTATTTGGAGTATATTGAATAATTATTTGACTTATATATTTTGAAGGAGCCATACAGAAGTATAAAGGAGGAATATCTGTATATAATGCATGAAGATTAAAATCCTTTATAACTCCAATGATTTTAAAACCACTAAACTCTTTCCCAACAGGATCTTCTATTCCTAATTTCTTTACTGCACTTTCATTTAGAACTACAGCATTTATTGTATCAGAGCCAAAATCTTCAGAAAAAGATCGTCCATCTAATATTTTTAATCCCATTGTCTCAATAAAATTATAGCCAATAGCCATACCTTCAATTTCAACTTTTTTATCTTTATTCTTGTATTGAGGAACCATCATTGACATGATATGACGCATAGGAAGTGAATGCATAGTAAAGGACGCATCAACTACAAAAGACGCACTTTTTAATTCTGATATTATGGGGTTGTAGTTTTTATTGTTGATGTCAACGTTAACAAGTAATATATTCTGTGTATTGTAACCAGGATCTTTAGTTAAAAAGAACTTGTATTGATCGTAAATGATATAGCTACACGAAATAAAAGCACAAAATATAATTAGTTCACATACAATAAGCGCATCTATTAAACCTATTTTACTTTTAAGGCTTATGGATTGCTTTTTTAAAATCTGAATCACATTTTGCTTTGATAAAAACTCTGCTAAATATACCCCTGAAGCTATACCTATTATCAAAGTTATACCCAGAAAGAATAAAATGTAAAGCCATATATTGTTACTTATAAATAGTAATTGCGTATTAAATAAGTTTGCAGCATATTTATAGAATAACGAAAGTAATAATAGTGCAATAGGCAAGGCTAATAGTGTAATTATTATTGATTCGAAGTAGATTTGAAGTTTAATTTTGGATGTACTCGCTCCATTTGTTTTTCTAATAGCTATTTCTTTTGTTCTACTATTTGAAATTGTTGTTGATAGCAATATGTAATTTAAACCAGCTAATAAGGTGATAATTGAAGCTATGAGCGAAAAGAGTTTGATATTTTTTATGTTACCTGTATTTTTTGTGTTTAAGATATTTTCTGAATTCAAATAATAATCATTTAAGCATTGTAATTTGTATTGGATCTTGAGGTTTTCTGATTTATGTCTTTTGACAAATTCAGGAAGTAGATCTTCCATTTGAGAGGCTTGCTTGTTATCATTTAATAATATCCAGGTATACCATGCTTCCACATCCCAATTTTCATCTGAATTTTCAATGTTCCAGATGTTATTAATCTCACTTATAGTCCATTTAGAGTTCACTAAACAATCAGGTCTGAATATTGAGTTTTCAGGTAAATCTTTGTAAACTCCCGTAATAACGAATGTTTGGTTTACATTATTTATGATACCGTCTATTTCCTGGCCAACTATATTGGTATTTAGAAATATTTTATTGGCTAGAGTTTCTGATAGTAAAATAGAGTTTTTTTGATCTAACAAATGATGCTTATCCATTTGATAGAGTAGAGGGATTGTAAAAATATCAAAGATGTCAGCACCTGTAGCTATTGTTTTATCTATATCTATAAAATCATCTTTAACTTTTAATTTTATGTTGTTTATATATCTGTACTGCGTGGCTCTTTCAACTTGAGGAAATTCTTTTCTTAAGGTTTCAGCCAGAATATAAGGCGTTCCGGCCATAGAATTATTATAATCGCTATTATATGTTACAACTCTAAAAACATCATTTCTTTTTTCGTGAGAACTATTAAACGATAGTTCATTGATTACATACAGTAATATAATAAAAGAGACAGATAAAGCTATTGATAAGCCAGTTACATTAATAAATGTAAACAACTTATACTTCTTTATGATTTGAAGAGCTGATTTAAAATAGTTTTGAATCATTTTATAGGATTTAGGTAGCGATTAATTAGTTAATATGATGTTATCTTTTTCTCTCATGGCTCAGTTAAATTATAGATTATTAATTACTCATTATTCATTACCCATTATTCATCATCTCCTACTCATACTTTAAAGCTTCTACCGGGTTCTGATTAGAAATTTTGATATAATTAATGACTGCGATTGCAATAACAATTACTATGATACTAATACTACAGAATATAAAAATACCCCAATGAAGGTTTATTTTATATGTAAAATTCTGAATCCATTTGTGTGATGTATGCCAGGCAGGTATTAAGCCCAATAAAGTAGCGGGTACAACTATATAGCCCAGGTCGAGTATAAATATTTTTAAAATTTCATATATAGTAGCTCCATTAATTTTTCGTATGGCTAACTCTTTAGATCTTCTTAATGCTTCGTTGGTAGTATAGCCCATTAATCCAATAACACTAATTAGCAAAACAATTATATTTCCCATTAACATTGCATTTCGAAAACCTAGTTGAGGTTCGTAACTTTTAATGAGTTCTTGTTCTAAACTTTTAACAATAGCATCATTATGAGGTAAAGCATTATTAAACAATTGGGTTAGTTTACCTAATACTTCATTTTCTGAATTATTGTAAGTTTTAACAATGATTTTAAAGGCTAGTGAAGGGCGTTTTTCTTGTTCTTTAATAAATTCATCTTGTGTATAGTAGAAAAATGCAGAAGGTCTGTTATCGGAATTAGATATTGAATTGATAATAAAATCAGAATACACACCTTGAATTGTTGCCGATCCGTGTTCAGTTACATATATTGATTTACCAACTAAATTGTCGTTCCATTTATTATGTATTTTTAAGCGATCAGCACACTTTTGACTTATTAATACATCGCCAACGGATACTGTTTCCCTTGTGAAATTTGAACCAGTAAGGATGGGGATGTTTAATATTGACAAATAATTTTCATCAATCATATAAAAGTCTGCAATATTAAATAGCTCCTTCTCTCCATCCGGACTGTATATATTATTTCCAGACATATCATCTACTGGTAAAACATATCCCAATCCTACCTTTTCAACTTCTGGAAGTGCTTTAATGTCATCTATTAGTGTGGCTATTTTAGAGGATGCAATGCCTTGAGTAGAACCATAATATACCCCTTTAGCCTGGTAACCATGGTTAGTGTTAAGCATTTTATTGTATTGCATATAAACAATAACCAATGTTGTTAAAATAAAAGATGCACTCGTAAGTTGGAAACCTAATAAGGCCAGTTTCCATTTATTTCTTTTTTGCTTATAGTTTTGAAAAGCTCTTGTAACAGGTATTTGGCTAAAAATATATCCAGGTAACAGACCTGTTACTAAAACAATTATACATAGAATAATGATAGTTGGCCAGATTACATAAGGATTCATTACAGCAGTTAAACTATGACCTACTTGTGATTCAACAAGGGGGCTGATCCAAAGTATAACAAATGATGCACCTAATAATGAAACTATAAATAGTAAAAAATTATCAATAAAAATCATTTGTGTTAAGTTTGACCTTTGTGCACCACAGGTTTTATAAATGGCGGAATTTTTGGCTTTTTTTATTAGCGCACTTAGAGTTAGCATAATGTAGTTTAGCAAAGAAACTAACAGTACAGAAGAGGCTATAATGGAAAGGATAACAATCATCTTTTTAACTCCATCCACATACATTTGCTGGATCGGTATAAACATGTATTTAAACGTCATTCCGGATTGTTTTTCTTCAATACTTTCTATATCCTGATGTTTTTCCTGCATTTTACGGACTGCATCTTTCAATTGATCAGGATTAACTCCGGGAGCCAGCTTTACGCAAGTATAATAGCGATCATTACCAATCCAGTTATTGGTGCCATCCCAGGTGAACTGACCTGTAGATACCATAGATATTAATATATCGTATTTGTAATTTGTATTCTCAGGTAAAGCTTTGAACACGCCCTTGATAGTAAGTTTCTTATTTGGATAACTTTTTAATTCAATTGTTTTATCAATTACATTACCACCCATATCGTTGGCAATTTTATCTGACACCATACAGCACATGGGAGAGATCAGAATCTCCTTTGGATTACCGGAGATCACAGGACGAGGTAAAACATCAAAAAGATATTCATCCGAAAGGGAGAAACTTGCTTTGTAACTTTTTAAATCTTCAGTATAAAAAACAGAACTTCCGATAGAGTTTAATCTCGAAGCAGCCTCTATTCCCGGAACTTCATCTTTTAGGCCTATTGCAATGGCGCCACTTGTTCGGGGATAGTTGCTTGTTTCGTTTGTAGAATCATCTCTTTTTAATTGTTCATGAACCACATAAATACGATTTGCATCAGGGTAAAAACTATCAAAACTATAATAGTAAAAGACTTCAGAAAGAAGTATAATACCAAATGATAATCCTGTAATTAAAGAAATAATTCGGGTTGTATTATGTTCCCCTTTAATAAATAATCTTCGGAAGGCTAACTTAAATAAGTTCATTTTATATTATAATATTACAATGCGATTATGGTTATGAATTACTCATATCTCAGTGCTTTCACCGGATTACGAGTAGCTGCTTTCCAGCTTTGCCAGCTTACAGTAAGCAATGCAATGCCTAAAGCCAATATCCCGGCCAGAGCAAAAATCCACCAGCTAAGTGTTGTTTTGTAAGCAAAGTTTTCGAGCCAATTATTCATCAGATACCAGGCAATAGGTGTCGCAATTGTAAAAGCAATTACAACCCATTTAACGATTTCTTTATTAAGCATAGTGATAATTTTGGAGATTTTAGCTCCGTTTACTTTTCGGATGCCGATTTCTTTGGTGCGCTGCTCTACCGAGTACCAGGCAATAGCAAATAAGCCAATGCTTGTGAGTAGGAAACTAATTAGCGTAAAGAAGTTTATCATTTCAGCCAGTTTCCTGTAATCTTTATGTAGTTCCTTAAAATCATCTGCCGGAAAACTGTACTGAAATGTATTGTCAGGAAAACTTTCTTTCCACAATTGTTTTAATTCGATTAGTGCAGCTTGTCGTTGAATGCCATCAGTCAATTTGATTTGAATGGTTTTAAAAGCATTATCATCGGGTATATAAGGTTTAATTATCGTAGGTTTTACTTTTGTGCTGAAAGGTTCAGTATAAAAATCTTTTACAACTCCTACAATGCGAATATTGCTACCCAATAATTCAATACTTTGACCAATTGGCGAATCTAATTTATATTTTTTGATCAGGGTTTCGTTTACGATAGCCTGATCATTATTCTCTTTACTGTTTTCTGTAAAACCCGATCCTTCGTTTAAAACAATGTTATGAACCTTTAAAAAGTCATTATCCATATTGTACCCTAAGGTGGGTACATTGTCATCTCCCAAAGCAATCCATGTGTTTAAAAATAATGTATTTGATATAGTAGAGGCGTCAACACTACTCAAATTGTTCACTTTGTTTTTGAAGGTGTTAAATTGAACTTCTGGTATACCAGCACCTTGTACTTCAACGATATTGGGATTTATATTTGCTGTTTCTGAGATAAAATTCAATTGTTGCGAATAAACCAATGCTGCAATAATCAACAAAACTGAGAAACCAAATTGAATGCTCATCATTGTATTGCTGAATACGGCCTTTTTATTGCCAGTAATTATATTCTTCAAATTAGAAAATCCACTTTTCCGGAATTTAAAACCCAGATATATTGCTGGAATTAGAGTTAAAGTGGCTATTAAAACTAAATAAAACACGATAACACTTGGTTGCAATAAAAAGGTAGCTGATAAGTGTGCTCCAAATAGATGATTAAATGAAGGTAATGCTAGCAAAACAAGTAAAACAGATGTGAAGAATCCAATAAGTGTAGCGATAAACGATTCAAGTATCATGTGTTTTTGTAATACCCAGGAGCTGGCACCCAGTAATAGTTGAATTGAATTGGTTTTTCCGGATTTAAATAATCGAACCAAATACAAATTAATATAGTTAAAGCACGATACACATAATATGGCTAATGCAGCAAAAATGCCAACAGTTATAAACATACTGTCACGTTTAAGTAAAAAGCTCCAGTTGGTTTGTGTTTCACTCTTATCAAAATAATATTCACGTAATGATTGCAGATAGTATTTACAATCTTTGGTAAACTTTGGCAAATCTTTTATGTCATTATCCATTTTCTTTTGCAAACTCAATATGTCCTCACCATCTCGGAATTTAAGAAAAGTTACACCACCATTAAAATTTTCCTCCTTGAGAGGCAGCAAAACATCAAAAATTACAAACGAAGAAGTATAAGAATTATCAACTATGGCAGTGATCTTTAGAGTTGATTGTTTATTACCTTCCTTAAGGATAATGGTTTTACCTAAAACATCAGTTGTACCAAAAGACTTATTTGCCCAACTGGTGGTTATGGCAGTCTCACCGGGAGTAGAAAGCGTTTTCTGCAGATTACCTGCAATTACCGGAATCTTTAAAAAATCAGTGATGTCCTTATCCGTTCTTAGAAACTGAAGCTTGTTTGTTTTAAAATCACCTACCTTAAAAATGGCATTATCTCTAAGCGGTTGAAATCGGCAAAATGACTCCACCTCAGGATAACGTTCCATCAGTAAAGGAGGTACCTGATGTAGTATGTACGAGCTTTTTTCTTTTGTACTCTCCAATGTCATAGGATTATCTGTTTTCAATACAAAAATTCGCTCGTTATCGGTACTTCCATTTGATATCTGCCATTCGTTAATTACAAAGGCAGCTAATAAGTTGCAACAAGCAAAAACAATGGTCAGACTGATAATTGCTGTCAACGAAAAGAGTTTGTTTCTTCTCCAATTTCTTAGTATTTGGTTCGTGCGTATCATTTTTTGTCTGATTATTTGAAAAATATTTTAAGCCTCCTTTAGAATAGTATTTTGCTTGCTAAATCATTTTGCTATTCATACCTAAGCGCCTCTACCGGATTACGTGTGGCTGCTTTCCAACTTTGCCATGTAATGGTTATCATGGCAATTAGTAAAGAAATGATTCCGGCAAGAGCAAATATCCACCAACTCATTTCTGTTTTGTAGGCAAAATCTTGTAACCAATTATTTATGGCAAACCATGCTATTGGTGTTGCAATGCAAAAGGCAATGGCTATCCATTTTATAAAATCTTTATTGATTAGGAATACAACTTCTGCAGTTTGCGCTCCATTTACTCTGCGGATTCCAATTTCTTTAACACGATCACGGGAAATAAATACTACTAATCCTAACACTCCAGTGATAGCAAGGAGCATGCACCAAAGAGAAACAAACTCAATAAAACGGGCGGTGTTTTTTTCTTTCGCATATAATTCATTGAGTGAATCATCTAAAAATTGGACTTCAAAATTATTTTCAGGATCAAATTCTTTGGCTTTGGCTATTATTCTTTTAAAAAGTTGCGTGTAATTATCTGGTTTAGCTTTTAATAGTAACACATCTTTTCTTGTGTTGGTGTACCAAAACAACATAGGTTGAATATCTTCTTTTAATGAAGAAAAATGAAAATTATTAGTAACTCCTATAATCGGACCTTCAAAATCAAAGCCTGAAAAATTCTTTTCCAATGGCTTTGTCCATTTAAATTCTTCAACAGCTTTCTGATTTAAGATAAAACTATTGATATCTGCAACAGAGTTTTGCCTGAAGTCCCGGCCTTGATTAATACCAATATGAAAGAAATCAATAAAGCGGTTGTCAACAGGCCAGGCTTTTAATTGCACATATTGACCTTCTATTTCACGTCCCCAACCCATTCCAACTTTTCCGGGAATAAATTGAGAATAGGTATAGTTAATTATTGTTGTGTCTTTTAGCAGTTCCTGAGCAAAAGCATCTGCATGATCTTTAATTTTACGGGTTGTTTTTAAGTAAACAACATTTTCTTTGTTAATACCTAAATCAAAATTATTCCAAAAGCTTAATTGTTTTTCAATCATAAAAGCAGATGATAATAAAGCTATGGTAAATACAAATTGAAGCGTTACTAACATATTTCGAATTAACTTTCCTTTTCCTTTAAAATATCCAGTTCCTTTAATAGCCTGAGAAAGGGGTGGGGATGAGATGTAACGAGCCGGATATATTCCTGAAATTATCCCAAAAAGTAAGGCAAATGCAACAAATAGGAGTATGAAATAATACCTACCTTCTAAATCTAAACCTTCAATATTAAACATGGATTCAATTGAATGGTATACTTCTTTATAAATAGCAAGGGATATGACTAGTGCAATTAAAGAAATTAGTATGGCTTCAGCTATAATTTGTTGCATCGATGAAAATCGATTACTTCCTAATACTCTTGCTACTGAAAGTGATTTGGATCGGAGAGGAGCCTGAGAAGTAGAAAAATTGATAAAGTTCACCATCCCCATCACTGCCAATATCACAGCTAAAATCATAAGGACTTTTAAAATGACTGGGTTTACAGTTTTTATTATATAATTACTTTGATCAAAATGAATTTCAGTATACGGTTTGAAATAAAATAGATTTTCATCGCCATATTTAGATTTGAAATACTCTAACGTTTCAGCCAGGTCAGGTATAGATTCAATTTTACCATCCAGTTGATTTATATCTACTTGATCTTTTAGTTGAAGGATGATTTGATAGGACCATTCACTATAACGTTCTGTCTCTGTAGGCTTTTGTTCTAAATAGGTTGCATAGGAAGTGAGACAATCCGTTGTAAAGGAACTATTCCTGGGAAAGTCATGCATAACTCCTGTTACAGTATAATTTTGACTGCCAATAGAAATTTTTTCACCAATTGCAGGTTTGTTACCATAAAGCTTTGCTGCCAACGATTGAGAAATAACAGCTGTGTTAGGATCTTTTAATACTGTTGTTTTATCACCCTGGATTAATGGAAAGCTAAAAATTTCAAAGAAACCGGATGAAGCCATCATACTTTCAGCATCGTAAAACACTTTTGTAGATTCAAGTTGAGGTGATGTGACCCTGTATTCACCATTAAATTTTAAAACCAGAGACCTTTCAAATTCCGGTAAGTTTTTGTCTATAACCTCTTTTAAAACTTCAGGTAAATTATAGTCATAAACCCTTGTTTTTAAAACATAAAGGTTGTCTTTGTTTTTATGAAATTGATCAAAACTTTTTTCATAACTAACATAAAGACTCAAAATAATAATACCTAAGAATGAAATGACCAGACTCAACAAAGTCAATAAAGATGAGATTTTATATTTCAGAATCGACTTGAATAAACGTTTTATAAACATGATGATTTGTTTTAGTAATGATGATTATATTTCGTTTTAGGATTTTTTCCTTTCTCCTAAATCAATACTTCACCTAACTGCTTTTTAACCTCTTCTGTTAGCACTGCACCGTCAAATAAATTAACAACTCTATGGGCAAATTCAGAATCGTGTAAGGAGTGTGTTACCATTACGATTGTAGTACCTTCCTTATTTAATTCTGTTAACAGGTTCATTACCTCAAGACCGTTTTTCGAATCCAGATTACCAGTAGGCTCATCGGCCAATATTAACTTAGGATTAGCTACAACAGCTCTTGCAATAGCTACACGTTGTTGCTGACCTCCTGATAATTGCTGAGGAAAGTGTTTTCGACGATGGCTGATTTTCATTCTTTCCAGTACTTTTTCAACCATCTCTTTACGTTCTTTTGCCTTATACTTTAGATAGATAAGAGGTAACTCAACATTTTCATACACGTTTAATTCATCGATAAGATTAAAGCTTTGAAATACAAAACCAATATTACCTTTTCTAAGCTGTGTTCTGTTACGTTCCTTTAAATGACCAACTTCTTGTCCGTCAAAATAGTATTCACCTCCGGATGGATTGTCTAGCAGTCCCACAATGTTTAGCAGAGTTGATTTACCACATCCCGAAGGGCCCATAATGGCTACAAATTCACCTTTTTCAACATGAAGGTTTACATTGTTTAATGCACTGGTTTCAATCTCTTCAGTGCGAAATATTTTTGTTAATTTTTCTGTTTTTATCATAGCAATAGTATTGCAGAAGGGAGAAAGGAGAAGGGAATAAGTAATTCCCATATATCCCAATAATCCCCTTCGTGGATTAAAAATTGTTTTTCTTATTTTAATTAGTTTATATAGTTGACTAGAGATTTTGAGTATTTCCCGATTAGAATTTGTGTTCTGATTTCTCCAGCAGAACCTTTAGCTATATATAGAAATTGAATAAACTCTTTATTGTATTGTCTTTCAAAACCCTCGGCAATGTTTGAAGGAACAGAGACTGATGCTCTGCAAATTTGATCTCGTAAGGAAAAATCTTTACAATTTTTAAGTGTACTGTATATTCTTGTACTGAGATTTACTGCATTTTGCCAAACAATTAAATCTTCAAATTTTTCAATTTTACTCATAGTTTTCAAGTTTAGATTATAAAAATACACTTTTACGTTTAAACTAATTTCCTTTCTCCTTTTCCTTTCTCCTTTTTCCCTGTTCCTTTTTACTTTTTACCTAAGTATTATTTTCTCATTTTCCCCAAATATATCATAGCTTGAGGTAATGACTTTTTCGCCATGTTCTAATCCTTCGATGACTTCATAATATTGTGGATTTTGTTTTCCTATTTTGATAAAGCGTTTTGTTGCTTCTGTTTCTTCTTTGTTAAGTACAAATATCCATTGTCCGCCAGTACTTTGAAAAAAGCTGCCACGTTTTATCAGTATTGCATTGTTTGATTCGCCTAATTCTAGTTTGATATGGTAGCTTTGTCCTGTTCTGATATTTTCAGGTTTCTGACCATTAAAAACCATATCAATGTCAAACTTTCCATCCCGAACTTCCGGATATACCTTTTTTACATGTAGCTGGAAAGTATCCTGGTTTCTTTCAAAGGATCCGGTTAACTCTCTTTCTACACGGTCAATATAATGTTCATCAATAGAAGCATTTACTTTATAGTTGGTTAAAACGTTAATCATACCAATGCGTGATCCCTGACCTATCGATTGTCCCAACTCGGCATCCAGCATTCCTAATTGACCATCTACAGGAGCTTTAACATTGAGGTTTTCAAGACGATCATAAACGAGTGATAGGTTTTTGCGCATTTTCTCAAGATCCTGTTCCAACGTTTTCATGGATGTAAGTCTTATTAAAGAATCGTTTTTTGCTTTTAAACGATTTATATCCAGTAGCTTCTCTTGATATTCGTAATCTTCTTTTGCACGTAAATAATCCTCCTTGGCTATTAATTCATCTTTATATAATTCTTTGTATTGTTCATAGGTTCTTTTATTGCGTTTAAGTTGAAACTCATTATCCAATAGGTTACGTTTTGATGAAACCAATTCCGATTCAAAACTTATTTGAGTACTACGTAAGTAGTTTTCCTTTTCGGCTAAAGCAGCTTCACTGTTCAATATAGTTTGATAGAGTTGCTTATTTTCCAGTTTCAGAATAACATCTCCTTTTTTTACCATGGCACCTTCTTCTATATACCTTTCAAGCACACGACCACTTTCAATAGCATCCAGAAATATTGTAGATATGGGCTCAACCTTACCTGTAACAGTTATAAAATCATTGAACTGATTATACTCAACATCAGTGATGGTTACTTTATCTTTTTCAACACGATAAACAGACATGTTTGAAGCAAAAAGCATATTGTAGACTAAAAATCCCATTACAACAACTCCAATACCCAAATAAATATGCTTGCGTTTAATACCTTTTTTCTGTTCTATTATTTTGTCCATTATGCTTGTTTTTTAGGTTGTATGGTTAGAGGTAAAAAGGTAGCAATCGTCATTATATGTACTTTTTAACCTTATAACTATTAGCCTTTAACCATTTAATCTTATTCCCAAAACCTTATTCCTTTATAGTAATCAAGTAAGTTTCTTTTTATCCTTACTTTAAGTTCTGTATTTAAAATGTCGGCTTTTGATTGAGCCAATCGATTTTTTGCAACATAAAAATCTACGATGGTTATCAATCCCTTATCTAATTTCTTCCGGGCCACTAAAAATGCCTGGTTGTTCACATCATTCTGATCCAATAATTCTGCGTATTCTTTTTGTAAAGCCTCAATATTCTGAATTTCCTCAGCAATCGTATAATGCAATGATTGTTTTTCCTGTTCTAAATCATTTTGCGCACTTAAATAATTTAATTTTGCAGTTTTAATATTGGATTGACCGTTCCATTTGTTCCAGATAGGAATGGAGATGGATAATCCTACATATTCATTAAGATTATCTTTAAATTGAGTATGGAAAGAAAGTGTTTTACCATTTTGATCGGTAGCTGTTTCGTAAAAACCTGTACCGATTCCAGCAAACCCATTTACAGCCGGTAATAATGCACCTTTACTCATAATCCATTCTTTTCTATAGATATTAATGTTGGATTGTGCAATCTGTATCGCAGGTGTACTTTCAAAAGAATCAGTAAACGAACTTTCGCTATAACTGCTATTTTTAGGGATGATATTTTTTGAATTTAAACTGTCTATCGAGATGATACCTTCTTGGGGATAATTCAAAAGCTTTTTTAACTGCATCAATGAACTAACTTTTTTATGTTGTAATTGAAGAAGGTTGAGCTCTTCATTCTGCATGTTTGCTTTTATTTCCAGTAGATCAGTCTTGGCAATTAAACCCAATTCAGATTTACGCTCCATACTTTTTAATTCAAGCTCAGTAGCTTTAACTTGTTCATTTGCTATTTCTTGCATCTGTATAAAGTATACAACATCAAAATAGGCTGTCATTACGTCAAAAGCCAGTTCATCCGATTTCAGAATTTGAGTTTGGAGTACCTGTTCTTTGATATACTCTTTTGCTTTAATGTTATTAAGTTTTTGAAAACCATTAAATAATGTAATGGATGAACTCGCACTGTAAGAATTTGAAAACCATTTTTCATTTACATAGTCATTCGTGTTCTCATCAATGGATCTGCCATAATTATATTGAGCATTCGAAGATGCACTGATACCTGGTAATAAGTTTCTTTTGGCCTGATTGTTGTTTTCCTTTGCAATACGATAGTTTAATTGTTGGTTCTTAATAGATAAGTTGTTTTCAATTGCATACTGAATACATTGTTCTAATGTCATTTTTTCCTGACCAAAACTGGCTGGGCATGAAAGTAGTTCCATCAATATATATAGCAATATGTACAACTGTTTTATTTTCATTTTTCAAATGTTTGCCTTGGTAATTACTTAAATTATGCCAAAGTGTGATATGTGTTGATATACAGTGTTGTAAGGTTTGTTTTAATAGGGAGTATGTAAAAAAAGTTTACATTAGAATGTATAAATATTTTACACATGCTTTTTTTGTTTATATCATTAATATACTTTTGGTTAAAATCCTAATTCTATGATTAAAAAAGGAAATATCTTAATCGTTGATGATAATAAAAGCATTTTAAGTGCACTTGAAATTCTTTTAATGAAGAATTATAAAGTCACATGTTTATCAAACCCTAATCTGATTACTTCAGTATTTAATGAAAATCATTTTCAACTTGTATTATTAGATATGAATTTTAAGGCCGGAATAAATACTGGCAATGAAGGTTTATATTGGTTAAACTATATAAAAGAAAATCATCCGGAAACATCTGTAGTTATGATCACTGCTTATGGAGATGTTGAATTAGCTGTGAATGCGCTTAAAAAAGGAGCTACTGATTTTATATTAAAACCCTGGGATAATGCCAAGCTACTGGCCACGATTGAATCAGCTATGCAATTAAGTATCTCTAAGCAAGAGGTTAGTACCTTAAAACTGAAAGAAAAAGAGCTAAAGAAAGCTTTTAATAAGGAAGAAAAACTGATTATAGGCAATTCTCCGCAAATCATGAGTGTTCTTAACATGGTTCGAAAGGTGGCCAAAACAGATACCAATGTTTTAATCACTGGTGAAAACGGAACAGGAAAGGAGTTGATTGCCAGAGAAATTCATCGTTTGTCAAAACGACACCAGGAAATGATGGTGAGTGTTGATATGGGTGCGATTACTGAGACTTTGTTTGAAAGTGAATTATTCGGTCATGCCAAAGGTGCTTTTACCGATGCCAAAGAGGAACGCGTAGGTAAATTTGAAGTAGCTAATAATGGTACTTTGTTTCTGGATGAAATAGGAAATCTTTCCTTCCCCTTACAAGCTAAACTTCTAGTTGCACTACAAAGCCGGGAAATCACAAGAATTGGAAGTAATAAACCAATTTCAATTAATATCAGATTAGTAAGTGCGACCAATAGAAATTTGGAACAGATGGTTGCAGATAGCTTATTTAGGGAGGATTTACTTTACAGGATAAATACCATACATATAGAAATACCTCCTTTGCGGGACAGGGGAGAAGATATCTTGACGCTGGCAGATTTCTTTCTTAAAAAATATGCCTTTAAATATGATAAGCCAAGTTTAAAAATAAATCATCAGGCTCAGGAAAAATTACTTGGTTATCATTGGCCTGGTAATATAAGGGAGTTAGAACATAGTATAGAGAAAGCAGTTATTCTAAGCGATAACCATGTATTAAAACCAGATGATTTTTTCTTACGACCGGCCACTCGAAATAGTGTAGATGCCAATTCATTGAAGTTGGAAGACATGGAACGAAACTTAATTAATCAGGCCTTAGATAAAAATCCGGGTAATGTTAGTGCCGCAGCCGATGAGTTAGGAATTACAAGGCAAACCTTATACAATAAGATGAAAAAGTTTGGAATAAAATAAGAAATAAGGAAAAGGGGGAAATGTAACAAGGTCAATGGTATATAGTAGTGTTGAACAAGGAAAAGGTATCTACTCTTCAGTCTATAGTCTTCTGTTGGCTGAAGACTGAGAACTAATAGTTTTACTATACAACCATAACCTTTCAACCCCATTAATAGAAAACATTATGATTAAAAGATATCAGCTGAAATTAGTAATACGCCTTTTTCTCCTTATTACGATAGCCGGAGCTACTGTTTGGAGTTTTTATAACGTGCATCCGGCTATTACAATAGCTCTGGGAGTATTCACTCTGGTGATGTTTCTAAATGTTTTGTTTTTTCAGAATAAGATTCATGAGCAGATCAACTACTTTTTTGAAGCCATTTTAAATGATGATTTTAGTCTGAATACTTATAGTAAATATCAAGATCCTATCTTAAGTCGCTTAAATTCTAATATGACTCGAATTAATGATAAAATTAAGAAGTCGATAATTGAAAATCAGCAGAGAGATCAGTATTTCCATGCGCTCATAGAACATATAAATATTGGTGTTTTGAGTTACGATGAAAAGGGATTTGTGGTACATGCAAATGGTGTAGTAAAAGAATTATTAGGTTTATCGCAATTGACTCATATAAAACAGCTGGAAAAGTTTAATTCAAATGTTGCAGAGCGTATTATTCACATGAAAACGCAAGAGCAACAAATGATACAGGTACCAGGAATAGAGCATAAACAAACCTTGTTGATTAAATCTATTCCTTTTTATAGTCAACATCAGCAATTAATGTTGTTAACAATTCAGGATATTGATCAGCAGTTAGATGAAAAAGAATTGGATTCGTGGTTAAAATTAATCCGGGTGTTAACTCATGAAATAATGAATGGCATTGCCCCTATAACATCTTTATCTCAGAGTCTGGCTGGTTTTTTTACCAATGAGGGAGAGCCGGTATCGAAAGAAGATTTGGATGAGGATATGATTGAGGCCACAATAAGAGGGCTTTCCGTTATTAATGATCAGGGAGAAGGATTAATCCGTTTTGTCGATTTATATCGTAAACTAACTCGCTTGCCAAAACCTAATAAGAAGGAGTTCAAATTAAAGCCATTTCTTGAAAATAATATCATTCTAAGTAGGGCCGGATCTTATGGAGATGCTGTTGATATACAATTAAAAATCAATGACTCAGATATGAAGATTAGCGCTGATGAAAAACTGTTGGCTCAAGTCGTTATTAATATTATAAAAAATGGTTTTGAAGCATTACAGGGCGTCAGCCAACCACAAATAATTATAGAAACCAAAATTAATAAGCAAAATCAAACAGAAATTGCCATTCAAAATAATGGGCCGGAAATTCCTGAAGATGTTATGAATGAGATTTTTGTTCCGTTTTATACCACAAAAGAGGATGGAAGTGGAATTGGTTTAAGTCTTTCGAAACAAATTATGCGCTTACATGGAGGTACTTTAAAAGTACATTCATCAAATGAAAGGACAACATTTACTTTGGTTTTGAATTGATGTTGTTAAGCTTAAATAAAATTAGTTGATATAATGTTGTTAGTAGTTGGTAATTAGTGGTTTATTGTTATTGTTAAGCTCGAAAGAAATAATCCTTAATCAGGCTGTAAATCACCCCTTAATCTTTAAGTAAGCGTCTCCACGATAACGTATAGTTTTATGTGATAAAACTTTGAAGCTTTGTATCCTTATTTTTCACATCAAAGGATACATTATGGTTTTTAATTTCACAGAGGATACACGTTTTTACTTTTTTCACGAACCCGTTGATATGCGAAAAGGAATTCATTCACTTTATCACCTGGTAAAAACTTCAGGAAATATGAATGCGCTCAATGGTGATGGTTATGTCTTCATTGGCAGGACTCGAAAATCTATCAAGGTACTAAGATGGCAAAGAGAAGGATTTGTTCTTTATAACAAGAAACTGGAATTAGGATGTTATACACTTCCACAACAGTTAAGAGACGGTGCTTTTACTGAGCTTGAACAGGATATTTTAGACAAAATGGTAAATTGCGTAAAGCACAAAAGTAGTTCTAATGAATTACGGATAAAAGCCCAGTTAACACTCTAATACATAGTGACAAAAGACGAAAATAGTGCGAATTTTTCATGGTAAAATCGCACTATTTTCGTATCTTTATGCCATGACAGACAGGGAGTTAGCCATATTATTACAGCAGCAGGTTTCAGAATTAACAGTTACAATTGTTTCTTTAACAAAAACCATAGAAGAGCAATCTAAAGAGCTAACAGCCCTAAAGGAGGCTATCTTAGAGAAGGATAAAGATAGCGCACATCTGAAGCGCTTTGCGAATATTAACCTTCCTAAAAAGACCGAAAAACGAAAGAATACAACACCTGTACCTGCGAATACACCTAAAGCTCCCACTCCCAAACAAAGAGGTAATAATGGAGCCAAAAGAAAAGTATACGATAATATCGAAGAGCTTGTAGAAGAAGTTATGCCGTCCGATGCTAGCTTTGACGAAAAGGCTGCTGTTTACCTGTTTTACCGCGATGTGATAAGATATGAGTATATTCCACCTCGTCTTATCAAACATATTTACCGCTGTAAAAAATATAGAATGGGTGATGATTTTTTCGAGGGCAGAGCCCCTATGACTCCTTTCATGAATTCTAATTTTGACAGCTCGTTACTGGCACACCTTATTCAACAAAGATATGTGTATAGCTTGCCAGTTGAACGCATCAATAAATACCTAAATGAGATGGGCATTGACATGCCTAAGGCAACCACTCATGGATTAATTGAAAAATCAGCAGGGTTACTTGATAGATTAATGCCAGTACTCAAAAATGCTATTTTAGCTGATTCCTATATTCATTTTGACGAAACCTACCATACGATATTAGGTGGTGACAAAGGAAGTCGCAAGGGCTACTTTTGGAGTGCTTTTTCTCACCAAAACAATTTAATACAGTTCATTTATGAAAATGGTTCACGAAGCAAGACGGTGTTCACGGATTATCTACCTAGGGATTATAAAGGTGTGGTACAGACTGACGGATATAGTTCTTACAAAGTATTAGAGGGATGGGATTATCCCAAGGCAATACGCTTAGGTTGTGTTCAACACTGCAAAAGAAAATTTATAGAGATTCAGGAGCAACCCGAAGCACAAGAAGTTATTGATCTATACAATCAATTTTATATCATCCGTAAGAAAAAGCCAAAAGAAAAATGGAAAGAGGCTTCCCTAAAAGTATACAAGAAGTTAGAAAATAAACTCAGAGACATAGAAAGAGATTCCGGGGTATTGCCTAACCACATATTAACTAAAGCTGCAGCTTACTGCCTGAATGAACTAGAGTCCATATACAACATCATCATATCTACCGAATACGATCTGGATAATAATATAATTGAACGACCTATGCGCTATATCAGCCTTAGTCGTCGTAATTCACTTTTTTGTGGTTCTAATGCAGGGGCCACCAGAACAGCTACACTTTATTCTCTAGCTATATCATGTAGATTGAATAATATAAATACATTTTCCTACTTCAAGGATGTTATGCAGCGTTTAGCAGAAAGTCCAACAATGACAAATGAACAATTACGCAACTTGCTTCCTGATAGGTGGGCGGATCAATAATAAAAAACGCCACATCAAAATAACGAATCAATTTGATGGGGCTTTTTTTGAGGGGCGACGCGGAGACGGATACATCTTTAACTCTGTTCCTTAATATTAAAAAAGAGCATCTGAAAAATCAAATGCTCTAATGTGAAAAAAACTATAATAAAACGAATTCAATTATTCCATTCTAATTTTAAATCTTTTATTAAAGTAGCTCCACTACGAACAGTTCCTGTGTGTTGAAGTCCAAATCCACCATATTTGTTTGGTTCTATTTCTGTGTTCATATCAACAACATGTTTTACCTCTGGTCTGTTTGGTTCAATATAGTAATCAGAAGGAGTTTCCATGTGGGCTTTTATTAAATTGTTTTCTACCTCAAGTGTAATAAAGCATTCTGTTCGATAACAAGAAGTAGATACAGGATCAGAAATAGGACTTGCCACACAATTAGTGTATTTCATGAACAAACAATCAATGGCATCATGATATTTGGTTGTACGAACCAGGCGTAATGCATAACCATTCATATTTTTATTATCCATTTTAATAAAAATGTCCATGTATTGAGCTTTTGCACTACTAAATCCTTGTCCTGCTGTTTTTGCAGGACATGCAGTAAAGCTAACTTTCATGTTGTTTAAATTATCTCCAACAGGAGTATATCTTAAACGTGCTCCTTTAATTGCCTGAATAAGACCTGTATCACTGGAAGCTCCATTTACACCTGTTCCATATAACCATGAGTTGATACTATTTTCAGCCTTCCAATCTTTATATTCATTTGTGTCTTCTGGTTTAAAGCAATCTACTGTCCAAAATCCAGGTTTAACTTTGGGTTGAGTAAAGGTAGGTAAGGATTTTAAATCAACTTGATAAACATTATTAGCTGTGTTAATTTCTTTTCCTGAAATCTTATTAGTAAGAGTTGAATATTCAGCTTTTCCCTTATGGCATCTGATATGATTTGGTTCAACAGAAACCATAATATAATATCCAATATCACCATGTGATAATTTATAATTGTATATTGGATCGTGTTGTCTTGAAACAGCTACAGGTATCGCATCTGTACCCGTGCGATCAGAACATCTGTACCAAGTTATTAGCGACTCATCTTTATAGTTTGAGTTTAGTTTATATTCTGCCTTTAAGATTCCCTTGGTATTTATTGTAATTTGTGGTTTTGTAATAAATTTAGGAGCATCAATAAATTTAGGCTTAACATTTAAAATACAAGTAGCTTCTAATCCCGATTTAGTGGAGGCATCAACAAGAACTTGTATTGTTTCATCATTATTGTTTGTTGGAATAATTTGGCATGTACCATCGTTATTATCCATTAGCTTTACCAAACTCTTATACTTTTCATTTACGTTCCAGTATACCTGGTTGCCATTGTTTTCTTTTCCTCCGGAAAGCAATAAATGACTTGTTAATAGTAAATTATCTTTACCTGTCTCTATAGTGTCTTGTGTAGTTGAGATTGTTAATTCAACAGGTATATCGTATAGTTTTTGGTCTGATTCTTTACTAATTGAGTCAATAATAGACTTACTGCCCATAGGATCCCAATTATCATCCCCTTTTAATAAATTGTAAGTGTTGTAAATGATTTTGTTATCATATTCAATTCTGTAGGCATTTAAAACACTTTTCCCTGTCATGTTAACAGATGCATATGGATGATGTGTATCTATTGATATCTTTTCACCATTCAATTGGTTGTTAAAGTGATAGTTTTTATTTTTTAGTGCTGGTTTTTCTTTCCATCCCCAATAGTTTGATAGTTTAGAATTCATTCTGCTGTCAACAGCAACCATCTGACCTCGTCCTTTTACCAAATATTGTTCGCCCCTGGTAAATGATTGTATATCACAATTTAAAAACACAGAACCAGTTCCTTCTGTATGACCAAAGGGGTTAGAAGAATAGAAATCAAAAGTACAATTTAAGTATATTGCTTCAGTTGCTAAAGCATCATCAGTAGATTCAAAATGACAATGATCAAAGAGTGTTCTTTTTCCTCCATAAAATGGAACCAAGTTTAAACGACTAATAAATCGAGAGTTTTTAGCAAATATTTTATCTCCCCTACAAAAAGCCAATTGCGCCTGAACAATAGCTGATCCTCTTTTTTTCCTATTTAACTCTTTTTTTAATGGGTATTCCAAATCAACATTGCAATAATTTCCAAATGTTATATTCTCAGCAGAGGTACCATCTCCAATTATTTCAAACATGGTAAAATTTCCTTTAGCCCCCATTGTTTGTCCACGATTACAAGCTAAAACAACATTTTTAGGGTCACTTGATAATCCTTTAAATTTTAGCCAATTGCATTGTATTTTTAGGCCAATTGGAGTTCCTCCTATTGCTTCCGGTAATCGTATTTCAGGATCATCAGGATTATCGATCCAATAAACATAGGGAGCTATGTATAAGGTCATAGTAGATTCTTCTGAACCATCTGTAATATATTTAGAAGCTTCATTTACAGAGTTAAATACATATTTATAATTAGCAACATCTCTATCAGAAAGTTGTCCGTCAATAAAGAAAGCTTTGGGACCAAGTTCTATTTTTTCGTTGTTATAAATGATATTTTCTCCGTTAAAAATAATGGGTTCGTTGGGATTAAGAGACTTGTATCTTGTTGCTAATTTTTGATTTGAACATGAAAGCAAAATGATTGAAACAATCAGTAGGAATGTGTTTTTCATTGTATGGTGTGTATTGTTGAATTTATATCGAATAATGATTGAAAAGAAAATTATCAATATTAAATATAAAAAAAACTCCTTAGTTTTCAGGAGTTGGATACTGTGTAATTGCTTTATATACTAATTCATTAATGCATAAAGAAATGATGTGTTTGACAAATTAGAACGGTTAAATCAATTTAGAAACATGCTAATAACAATTGCCAAATGAACATATTTGGGTTCTAATTTTTTTCGAAGTTGGTCTTTAGCCTCTTTTAAGTGTTTTTCAACGGCTTTAACTGTTATGCCTAGTTCGTTAGCTACCTCTTTTTGTTTACGGCCATTTATTTTACACTGAATAAAAACATTTTTTCTTTTTTCAGGTAAGTCCGAAATTGCTTTTTGTAAAGATTTTATTAACTCTTCCTCTATACTTAATCCTTCATGAGCAGTAAAATCCAATTGATAAAGATACTGTAGTTCATTGATTACAAATTCATCTGATAAATATACGTTATGATGTACTTTTTCACTTTTTAAAAAGTTTAAGCATTTGTTACGAAGCATTACAAATAAAAAACTCTCAATAGATTTTGATGTGTCAATTTTTCCCCTTTGAGTCCATAGGTTTTCATAACAATCCTGAACAAGATCCTCAATTTGTTTAGAATCTTTAATAAACAGACTGCAATATCCGATTAACCTTGGATAAGTTTCTACATAAAAAGAAGTGAATGTATCAGGATCACTATTCTTTAGTTTATTTCTAAAATCAATACCTGTCATAAAGATCTTAATAAATCTATATTTTTAGTTTCTAAGTGCAAATCTATGTACAAAGTAATGTAAATTTTATTTTATAACAAAAATTAAGAAAAGTTTACATTTTAATTTTTGTTGTTGAATTTATGTAAGTAGATGATATGTAGTGTGTAAGAGTTTTATTGAAGAGTTGCTGTATGTTTTCAATGTAAATAAATGTAAAAAAATGTTCATTAATGAGGTAGGGTTTTAACGAATAGATTGTACTTATTATAAAAGAACAATCTTAATGAATGAATTAATAAGGAAATATTTAGAAAATACTGCTTCAGATGATGAGCGTAAGGAATTGTTAGAATGGATGAGGGCAGATCATCATTATGCAGAATTTCTTGAGATAAAAAAAGCATGGAAAGAAAATTTAAAAAAGGAAGATATAAATCCAATAACAGAAAAAGGGTTAATAAATTTTCAATCCTTTATGCTTAATGATTCAATTGCAAAGACAAATAAAATTTTAAGAGTTAAAAGTTTATATAAGTATGCAGCTATCATTTTGATAATTATTATTTCAGGAGGTGGATTTTACTTTAGTAAATTTATTTCTAACTCATCTTTGACAACAAAAATATTAGCAGACAAGGGCCATGTTGCAGCAGTTATATTACCCGATAGCTCTAAAGTTTGGTTGAACTCAGGTTCTACTATTGAATATTCTAATAGTTTTGGTAGTAATCAAAGACATTTGAAAATTAATGGGCAAGCCTATTTTGAAGTGGTAAAGAATAAGAATTTACCTTTTGTAGTTGAAAGTAAGGAGTTGAATGTTAAGGTTCTGGGAACCAGATTTACTGTAGATGCTTATGATTATTCAAATAACACTTCGGTAGTTTTAGAAGAGGGAAGTGTTGAGTTGTCTCCTTCAAATCATCCAAGACAAAGAATGTATATGAAACCAGGGGATAAAATTGTTTATGATGCAGAAACTGAAAAAGCAAAAAGAACAGTTGTAAAAGCAGAAAGATATAGTAGTTGGAGAAATGGAATATTAAATTTTTACAACTCACCAATGAAAGATGTAGCACAAAAACTTAGTAATAGATATAATTATGAATTTAAAATAGATAAATCCCTTGAGAATATGGAAGTGACTTTTACGGTAAATCAAGAAGATTTATCGAGTGTATTAGAACTTTTATCAACCATTACGCCAATAAATATTGAATCCAAAGGAGATTCTGTGTTGATAAAGCCCTATTCTAAATGACTTTAGTCATTTAGTTTATTAATAAAAAAACCGGAAAAATGCGCCAACATTTTTCCGGAAATTAATAAGCACCCGGCAAGGTGCTCATGTGTAACTTAAAGTCGTAGTAAAATTATGAAAAAAAATGGAAAGGTTAGAGGCGATTGCCCTCTAATAGAGAATTATCAATTTATTCGAATTATGAAATTATCCTTTTTGCTATTGTTTATATCATTTGCGTCGTTATCAGCAAGCGTTTTAGGGCAGAATGATATAATAACCTACTCAGGTAATTCTGTAAAAGTAAGTCAAGTATTAGACTTTATAGAGTTGAATACTGATTTTTCGATTGCTTATAGTTCACAATATATCAATTTAGATAGAGAAGTGACTGTAGAAGTGAAAAATGAAAAAGTAAAATTTTTGCTTGAAGAAGTTTTTGAAGGTACTTCCATAGCAGTGAAAGTAACAGATGACAAAATCTTATTGTATGATAAAGAAATACAACAGAAAGAAGTAGTAACCAAAAGTATTTCAGGTATTGTTAAAGATGATAAAGGTGAAGTGATTCCTGGTGCATCAATACTTGTCAAAGGAACAACTATAGGAACAATTACAGATTTGGATGGTAAGTTTACGCTTACCGATGTACCTGAAGATGCCATCATTGTAGTTTCCTTTATTGGTATGAAGAATGAGGAGATTGCTGTTGCTGGAAAATTGGCCTTTAATGTAGCTTTAAAATCTGATGTAATTGGACTGGATGAAGTAGTTGCTGTAGGTTATGCAACAGTAAAAAAGATCAATTTAACGGGTTCTGTAGGAAATGTAAAAATGGATGAAATGGAAAATCGTCCTACTACAAATGCGGGTTTAGCACTACAAGGAACAGTGTCAGGTGTTTATGCTTTACAAAGTTCTGGACAGCCAGGCGATGATGATGCCGTAATTAATATTCGTGGTGTTGGTAACTTTGATGATAGTTCACCTCTTGTTTTAATTGATGGTATGCCAGGAGATATGACTGATGTAAATGCTAATGATATTGAGTCTATTTCTGTTTTGAAAGATGCTGCTTCTGCTTCTATTTATGGAAACAGAGCTGCCAACGGTGTAATTTTGATTACCACAAAAAGAGGACAGGAAGGTAAAATGCAAGTGAGTTATACTGGTTATATGGGAGTTCAGTCCGCCACTGCTTTACCTGATGTTTTAAACTCTGAGCAATATGCAATGCTTAAAAATGAGGCTGATGCAAATACTGGAAGTAGTCTTACATATACAGAAGATGAGATAGCTTTGTTTGCTGCTCATACAGATCCTTTGTATCCTGATAACAATTATTTTGACATATATTATGATAATGCAGTAATGCAAAATCACAGATTAAATGTTACTGGAGGTAAGGATAATGTGAAATATGCCTTTATGGTTGGTCGTTTGGATCAGGATGGTATTCTGATAGGAACAAATTACAAAAAGACTGATTTTAGAGCAAATATAGATTCCTATTTTCTTAAAGATAATAAGCTTCGTTTTTCATCAAATATTGCAGGTAATTTAGGAGTTAAGACTCAACCTACAGATATTTGGAGTACAAAATGGTATGCTACTAATGCGCCGGTAATTCCTTTAGTGGATGCAGATGGTAATTGGGTAGCTGCTAATGGTGAACGAAATTATTATGGAGAGGTGAAAGAGGGTAGTACCGAGATTCAAAAAAGGTTTAATTTTAATGGCCAGACAGAGTTAGAATATACTATAACTGATGGATTAAGCGCACAAATAACTTATGGCTATAATGTTGAGGATTATAATTATAATGCTTTTCATGCAAATGTAACATTATACAATGTTAGTGGAACCACAAAAGATCTAACCTCAGATTTAGGAGTTACCGATGGAAGAAATATACACTCTATGTTAACCGGTTTGTTGAAGTATAAGAAATCATTTGGTGAACATGATATTAACTTTTTAGCAGGTTATTCTGAAGAAGAATATACTTATGATTGGGAATATGGTTATAGATCTGGTTTTGTAAATAATACACAGCGTGTATTAAATTTAGGTGATGCATCTACACAAACAAATAATGCGGGAAGTTATGATTTAGGTTTGCGTTCCTATTTTGGACGTATTAATTATACATTGAAGGATAAGTATTTATTTGAAGCAAATGTTCGTCGAGATGGTTCATCTCGTTTTGCTGATGGAAATCAGTGGGGGACTTTTCCTTCTTTTTCAGGAGGTTGGATTCTTTCAAAAGAGAGCTTCATGGAGAGTGTAGATTGGTTAAATGTATTAAAGTTACGTGTTTCCTGAGGGCAGTTGGGTAATGAGAGAATAGATACATATTACAATGGTAGTGATGTGCTGACTTCAGGAGAAAATTATTCTTTTGGGGGTACTTTATATAGTGGTGTAGCAGTAACATCAATGACAAACAAAGATTTAACCTGGGAAAAATCGGAGCAAACAAATATTGGTGTTGATTTGATGTTGGGTAATGGCCTAAGTGCAACAATAGATTATTTTGATAAAAGAACAAAAGACCTGTTATTAACAAAGCCAATTCCAACAACAATGGCCAAAAGTGATCCCTATGCTAATGCAGGTGAAGTACAAAATAAAGGTATAGAGACATCATTTAGTTATAGAAAAACATTTAATAATGGTATGAAATTTCGTGCCACATTGAATATGTCTCATATAGTAAATAAAGTGAAGAGTTTAAAAGTGGATGAAGTAATTAGCGCTCCAACAGCCATTATGATTGGTGAGGCTGTTAACTCGTTCTATGGATATGAAATGGATGGAATTTATCAACTATCTGATTTTGATTATGATGGTGAAAATTATTCCTTGAAAGATGGTGTGGTTTCTATAGCTGCATATGATGTGCAACCTGGTGATATTAAATACAAAGATATTAGTGGAGATAATGAGATTAACGTAAACGATGATAGAAAGGTAATAGGTAAACAATTTCCTGATTTGACATATTCATTGAATTTGGGCTTAGATTGGAAGAATTTTGATTTTGGTTTGTTTCTACAGGGTGTGAAGGGAATTGACGGCTACACTTACTACGAGATTGCAACACCATTTAGTGGAGCTGCTAACTTGGGAGACTGGTGGTTGGATCGTTGGACACAAGATAATCCATCTAATTCATTGCCTAGATTAACAACGGATGGTACACGTAATAATGTACACTCAACTTTTTATATGGAAGATGCTTCTTATTTACGTGTAAAAAATATTGAATTAGGGTATACAATTCCTGCTCAAATAATCAGTAAAATTGGCCTCGGATCAGTAAGGGTATATGGAAGTATTCAAAATGCCTTTACTTTTACCAATTATAAAGGATTTGATCCGGAGCAAACAACAGGCGAAACTCGTGCAGAGGCATTCCCTCAGACTCGTATTATGACTATGGGTGTAAATGTTAACTTTTAAATGAACAGAATCATGAGAAATATAAAAACAATAATAGTATTACTTTTTCTAAGCTCTGTTTTATTTAGTTGTTCAGATGATCTGCTGGATAAAACACCAAAAGAAAATTTGTCCCCTGATACCTTTTATGAAAATGAAACTCAGGCTTTAATGGCCTTAACAGGGATCTATAATGAATTACAGCCTAATGCAACACCAATGCATTTTTATCAATTCGATTTTATGTCTGATAATGGTTATTGTCACCACTCATGGCAAGGTTCATTGGAAATAGGGGCGTGGTTAACAACATCTGATAGTTGGGGACCTAGTGCTAAATGGGGTATGGATTATTCAATTATAGCACGTGCTAATCAATTTCTTTCTGATATTCAAAGTGCATCGATAGATGAAGATGTTATGAATCAAATGATTGCGGAGGCTAAGTTCTTGAGAGCCTATGCTTATTCAGACTTGATTTCATATTTTGGAGATGTGCCTTTAATTTTAGAGCCGCAATCTTTAGATGAAGCTTATGTAAGCAGGGATGCAAAAAGTGAAGTTCTTACTGCTATTATTTCTGATTTTGACGATGCTGCATCAGTATTACCAAAAACTCAATCTTTAGTAGGGCGTGCAACTAAAGGAGCAGCTTTGGCATATAAAGCAAAAATCCTTCTTTATAATGAAGAATGGGCTGATGCCGCTGCTGCAGCAAAAGAGGTTATGGATCTGGATGTTTATGATCTATTTTCTGATTTTGCAGGAACTTTTCAGGAAGCAAATGAAAATAATGTGGAAGTTATTTTTGATATTCAATATATAGCAACAACACAGTCTCAACCTTGGCCTAGTTGTGCGTTGAATTTGAGTGAGTGGCCCACAGCAAATGTAACTGCAGACTTAATTAACTCATTTTATACAACTAAAGGATTATCAATTACTGAAGATCCTGATTATGATGATCAAGATCCTTATGCTAACAGAGATCCAAGATTAGCAGCGTCTGTTATTTTACCTGGAACATCTTTTGGTTCTTCTACTTTTATCCCAGATGATGATGAAGTACCTTGTGGTGCTAGACCTAGAAAATATGCGGAAGAAAACGCGGCAGATAGATATAATATTTCATTGAATACTATTTTGATGCGTTACGCTGATGTATTGTTAATGAGGGCTGAAGCTTTAATAGAAAATGGTAGCACTAATCAGGAGATCTATGATTTGATTAATGAAGTTAGAGCTAGGGTTGAAATGCCAACAGTTGAATCTGTAGAGGGTACTGGTCTATCTCAGGAAGATCTTAGATCCATTGTGAGACATGAAAGAAGGGTTGAGTTTTATAATGAAGGAACTCGTTATGCAGATATGTTAAGATGGCAAGATGAATCCTTAATTCATGATGTATATGGATACGATAAATCATTATTAAGTGATCCGTCCAGTGCATCTACATGGACCTTCTCTCAAATAAAAATAGCAACAAGAACATTTGATTCTGATAAAGGATGGTTATGGCCAATTCCTCAATCAGATATTGATAAAAATGAGAACTTATTACCAAATAATCCTGGATATTAATTAAAATGAGAGGATAATTGAAGGGGCGAAAATTATTCGCCCCTTTTTTTTGAAATAATAAATATATAAATACTCAAACATAGCACTAATGAATCATATTAAAAGAAGTTATTTTGCGCTTACAGCTTTAATCGGACTGATGTTTCTTGTTAACTCATGTAAAATGAGTAATTCAAAAGAAGGTGAATATTCTGCTTATTTGTTTACTTACTTTATAGGAAACGGGCCTGGTGAAGAAGCAATTCGTTTTGCGGTTAGTACAGATGGTTATAATTTTCGGGCACTTAATCATAACCAACCTATTTTAGATTCTAAAAAGATTAGTACTTCTGGAGGGGTTAGAGATCCTCATATTTTAAGAGGTGCTGACGGTAGATTTTATATGGTTGCCACTGATTTATATGTACCTGAACAAGGTTGGAATAACTTTGCAATGGTATTGATGAAGTCAGATGATCTGATTAATTGGAAAACATCGGTTGTTAATATTCCAGAAACTTATACAGTTGAGTTTAGCGACGTAGATCGAGTTTGGGCTCCTCAAACTATTTATGATGAACAACAAGAGAAGTATATGATATATTTTTCTATGAAGCAAGGAAATGATCCGGATAAAATTTATTATGCTTATGCAAATAAAGATTTTACAACATTAGATGCAGCACCTAAACAATTGTTTTATAGTCCAACCAATAATGCTTGTATTGACGGCGATATTATAAAATATCAAGGTAAATATCACTTTTTTATGAAATCTGAGGATGGTGAACCCGGTATTAAATTAGCTATCTCTGATAAATTAACAGAAGGATATAAACTTGTAAGTCAGGATAGGGTTGATGAAGAAACAGATCCTGTAGAAGGTAGTGGAATATTTAAATTAAATAATTCTGATGAGTGGATTTTGATGTATGATTTATATACCAAAGGTGGTTATCAATTTACAAAAAGTTCAGATTTAAAACATTTTAAGGTTATTGATGAAGAGATATCTATGAATTTTCATCCAAGACATGGAACTGTAATGCCAATTACACAGGATGAATTAAATAGATTAATTACTAAATGGGGAAGTTTTGTGGATTTATTAATAGAGCCTCAATCTACAAAAATGAAAAAGCTCAATGTCGACATTGATGCAGAAAATAAAACCATTCATTTGCCTGTAAAAACAGGGACAGATATGACAAGCTTTGATCCTATATTTAAAAAATGGCCCGGTTTGTCAATAAAGCCAATGGGTCCTCAGGATTTTTCAAAAGGTTCAATTGAGTATCGTTTTAAATATGAAGGATTAGGAGAAGAGAAATATAAAGTAGAATTATCAGAGGATCACAACCCTGTATTGGAAGGTTATTATGCAGATCCTGATATTTTGTATTCAGAAAAAAACGGGAAATTTTATATATACCCAACATATGATGGTTTTGATGGTTGGTCTGGGTATTATTTTAAAACTTTTTCATCAGCTAATTTGGTGGATTGGAAAGATGAAGGTGTTATTATTGATCTGCATAAAGATGTAAGTTGGGCAAACAGAAATGCATGGGCTCCATGTATTGTTGAGAAAAAAATAAATGGTGTATATAAATACTTCTATTATTTTACCGCGGCTCAAAAAATAGGAGTTGCTGTTGCTGATAATCCAACAGGTCCGTTTGTCGATAGTGGAAAGGCGTTGATTGATTCTAAACCGATGGGAATTACTGATGGTCAGGAAATAGATCCCGATGTATTTACCGATCCTGAAACCGGGAAAAGTTATTTATACTGGGGAAACTGTTACATGGCAGGAGTTGAGTTGAATGATGATATGATTTCTATCAAAAAGAAAACGCTAAAAACTTTTAAGATTGGGGATACATTCCGTGAAGGAACTTACGTGATTTATCGTGATGGTAAATATTATTTCATGTGGTCAGAAGATGATACTCGCAGTCCAAAGTATAAAGTTCGATATGCTATATCAGATTCTCCTCTTGGTAAATTAACTTTCCCGGAAAATAATATCGTGATTCAGAGAGATTCAGTAATAAATATATTTGCAACAGGCCATAATTCTGCCGTTCAAATACCAGGAAAGGATGAGTGGTATCTGGTTTATCATCGTTTTACGTATCCTAAAGGAGTGGAGATGGGACCCAAAGGAGGTTTTCATAGAGAAGTATGTATTGATAAACTGAATTTCGATGAGAATGGTTATATTATTAAAGTAAAGCCTACGTTTGAAGGAATTAGCCCGGTTGAATTTTAATCAAATTGAGGTTGTTACATAGTAAATTACATTAAACCTGTCTTGATAATTTCCAGATCAATGTACACTATAAAATGGTATTAACCTCAGTTCGATTCTTAAGTCGCAGTATATCAATGAAATAATTCAAAATAAAATCATGTAATATTTTGAAATAAAAATGGATTTTGCTAATTTAAAAGTCTGACAAACAAATAATTAGAAGCAAAATCCATGCATTTAAGTAAAGATAAAATTACAGAAATTTTTGTTTTAGTCGATGAATTCTGCATTGAATTTGATAAAACAATCTCAAAACATAGTTTAGGAAATAAGCCAAAGAAAAAGCCTAAAATGAACAATAGTGAGGTAATTACAATAATGATATTATTTCATTTTGGCGCTTTCAAAAATCTTAAACATTTTTACTTATATTATGTAAAAGAGCATCTTAACAAAGAATTTCCGCAAACTGTTTCATACAATAGATTTGTTGAATTGATGCAAAAAACAGCTCTCCCAATGACTCTATTTCTAAAAACATGTTGTTTGGGTAGTTGTACTGGGATCTCTTATGTTGATTCTACGCCTATTCGTGTATGTAAAAATAAGCGAATACCTAGGCATAAGGTTTTTGATGGTTTAGCTCAACGAGGTAAATCAACTATGGGATACTTCTTTGGATTTAAACTTCATTTTATTATTAACGAAAAGGGCGAAATCTTAAACTTTATTATTACTCCAGGGAATACAGATGATAGAGAACCTCTTAAAAACCAAAAGTTTATTGAGAAAATAAAAGGTAAACTTTATGCAGACAAAGGATATATTTCCCAAAAACTCACTGAAATACTTTTTGTTGATGGGCTTCACCTCATTACATATATTCGAAATAACATGCGTAATGTTATCATGGAAATGAAGGATAAATTATTACTTCGAAAAAGATCTGTTATTGAGACTATTAACGATGAACTTAAAAATATTTGTTCAATTGAACATTCAAGACACAGATCTTTTGGAAATTTCATTACAAACATGATTTCTGGATTAATAGCCTATTCATTTTTTCCAAAGAAACCTGCTATTAAAGTTGAGGAAATTAAGTCTGATCAATTAGCCTTATTTTAGAATCGAACTCGGGTTATTAAACGATTTTGTTATTGAGAGACAATTTTCAAGACAGGCTTCATCCTACAAAAGAAAACTATACACACATGCAAAATAAATATAGAATTTACTATTGGTGTTAGTTCTTTCAATAGTTGTTTTAAGAGCCGAAGCCATTAGTATTTCAGGACCTGATACCTGATTGCAAATAGACATTAATCTTAATTCAGGTAAATTGTTTTATTCCGTCTTTTATAATGGTAAAACAATGATGTATGAATCTCCATTAGGTCTTGAAATAATATCTGAGGTTTTCAATGAATATCAGTTGTTAAACAATAATTATTACTAAACATAGTTTCTTCATTATTTCTAAAGGCCACCCATATATCCTGTATTTCTCCACTTATTTCATCCTTACTAATTGTAAAGGTTCCTTTATATCTTTTGGTTCCGGTAATAAAATACTCTCCATAATTATTTTTGTCTCTTATCATTAAAATAAAAGTATCTAGTGGATTTGCATTATTACCCTTTGTGGCTTCCCATGTAAATATATATTCATCATCATTTTCAGTATATTGAATTCCAGGTGCCATTGGTATTGTACCATGCGATAAAAGAGCTATTTCTTTATTGATATACAAATTAGGATATTCACCAGCAATAGCATTCTTTAAATTATAAGATTGGGCCGATTGATAACCGGTTCTACTTGAGTTTTTCTCTTTAAAAGATAGTTTTAATAAATCACTAAAAGGGCCCAGGAAATCGTGAATCAATTTCATCTTTTGTCGTTGTTTTAATTGGGCTTCACTTTTTTTGTCATGGTATTTTTTAGGAACAGATCTGGCACAAGGAACGCCATTTCTGTAATAGAATACAATGTTTCCAATTTTACCTGAACCGGATTCTAATAAGTTTGATTTTAAACGAGTCATAATTTAAGATTTTAGGTTGTTGTAATTAATAACGCTATATAGTGGTTGACCATTAAACGTATTTTAAATATATTAATAATTCATAAGAAACTCATAATTAATTCACTTATATATGTGTATAATGTGAGTTTGGTGTGAGTTTGATGTGAGTTTAATGTGAGTTTGATAGTTTTTCTTTATAAAAGATAACGTACTTCGGATGTTTGTAGTTGTGTTTTTTTACCCGGCCTATGTATGTAAACGTTGTTATGTGTATTGAAGCTTTTATGTGTATTGATTAGTTACATGTGTTGTGCAGATTTAATAGCGTTTGTTCATGACTGTACAGATAATAAGAATAAGAATGCTTGCTTTTTAGGAAAAAGGGCAGTTGTTTTCAGGATAAATTCCCTCTTTATTATTGCGTTTACCGAAAAGGTAATGTTTAAACTAAAAATGGTAATGTTAGAACAATTTGTTGGTGTTATATGACGGATTTTTAACCGGTGTTTTTTGTCAAGAATACTTAATTTGCACAGGTTAAGTTAAATTAATAATCTGCAGAGACAGTAGTTCTCTGTGTTTAATAAATCGTAACTATTCAGTGATTGGAAAAGACATAGCAATAGCACGCAAAGCGCACAATGGATTCTGAATGTTTTTTATTGCACTATCAACAATAGAACGCAATATAGCATAGCAGTCGGCACCTTCTATAGACTTGAAGAAACCGCTAACCTTTTGTTTTACTTTAAAATTTCGCACAGCTCTTTCTGAAGCATTGTTGTCAGGTGGAATCTCTGGATTTATTAGAAAATTAAACAGATACTGCTCGTACTTTTTCAATCGGTTTTGAAATGTTTGCACTTCCTTGACTTCTTCATCAAGTTCTTGTTTCAAGAGGGCTTGGAATCTGTAAGTAATATCGGAAGGTTGCGTTTCAGTACATTGTCCTTTGTAGATACTTAAGGCATTTTTTATTAGAGTTCGCATTTGGAATGCCCAATTATTCTTAGGGTATTTTTGGCAGAAGTATTCAAGTTCTCGTAATAAATGTGCAGTACATAATTGGTGGTTGTTAGCATCTGTCATAAAATAAGATTTCCAGCAATCTGTTACCAAAGTATTGTTCTTAAAACCTTCGGGCATGATTTCTTCCATTGCAGCAAAACCTCTCTTGGTATGGATTGATAAAAATGTAGCATCGGGATTCTGAAAGACCCAAGCCCAATGAAGTTTACCATTGACATTAGTGCCTGTTTCATCAGCTCCTATGATTTTACCGGAAAGGATTTTCTTTCGGATTTGCTCGTAATAAGGTTTCGCCTTGGCTGTTATTTTTCCAATAAGCTGATTAATGCCTCCAGAACTAATCTCAATCCCTAATACAGTATATAAAAACTCTTTCAAACGTTCATACGGCATGTATTGTCGGGCACTCATGTAGCCAATTAAAGCCTGCACTCCAGCTCCGTAACTTATGGGCGCATTAATTCCTGAAGGGTAATTGCCTTCATTTAAAGTTCCGCAGCTGCATTGTTTGTGAAAAATTCGATGTTCGGTAATAACTGGTTGTATTGGCGGTATGTCTATTACCTGGCGTTTTCCTGCATATTCTCCAACAATCATTGATAAATCATTGCCACAACAAGTACAGTAACTGGCTTGGTGGTTGGTAATAATATCTGGATTAGATACTGTTTTCAAAGTGTTGCCCATATGCCCCTTTTGGCCTCCTGGTTTCTTTCCTGATTTCTTTCTTAACGAACTTGTTTTCGCTGGTTTGGGAAAATCGCTTGACGGAGGCTTACTGCTATTCTTACTGTTTTTAGGAGTCTCGTATTTAGATAAGCGTTTTTTGAGCTTACAATTCTCTGCTTTCAACTGTTTGTTTTCAGCTTCTAACTCAACTACTCGATTCTCTAAATTATCTACTTTGTTGAGTAAATTGTCTAACCGTTCCTCTATGCTTATCTTCTTTGTCATGCGATGCAAAGTTCGCTATACAAATGATTGCTGCTATAGAATTTGCACAAAGGTTATTCACAATTCTGGTGGTTTTCAGCTAAAGTTACCAACATTTTTTCTGAAATATTTAGTTTTTGAAATCTACACTGAATAGTTACAATAAATCTAATATGATTCATCGTTTATTTTTTGTTTTAGTCGGAATTATAGTTTTTAATATATCAACTATTGCCCAAGGTTTTGGAGAAAAGCAGTTGATTAATAATCAATGGTATTTTCATCAGGGAGATGTGAAATATGGTGGTAGAGAGTCTTTGGATTGTAGCAAGTGGAATACTGTTGATCTTCCTCACGATTGGAGTGTGAAACAAAATGCCAGTCCAGAATTAGCAAGTTGTACAGGATATTTGCCTGGCGGTATTGCCTGGTATAGAAAAAACATAATTATACCTGAAGTTAAAAAAGGAGAAAAACTTTATGTTTATTTTGAAGGTGTTTATAATAATAGTGAAGTTTTTATTAATGGTAAATGGTTGGGGAAACGTCCTAATGGTTATATCTCTTTTATGTATGAATTAACTCCCTATATAAAATGGGGTGAAGAAAATTCAATAGCAGTAAGAGTAGATCATAGTCAGGATGCTGATTCTCGTTGGTATACAGGTTCTGGTATTTACCGGGATGTTTATCTTGTATACGCTAATTCTACTCATATTAATCTTTGGGGTGTTAGTTACCAGACAGAGGTTAAAGGAAATCAGGCTACAATAGCAACAAATACCTGTATTAATAATACGATAGAGTCTTCGTCTTTAAAAGTAGTGCAGGAACTATATGATGCTGATGGAAAAAAAGTAACATCTTCATCAATTGATCAAAAGGTTAATGCTCATGCAACAACAGATATTACACAAACCTTACAGCTTAAATTACCAAAACTTTGGAGTGTAAACTCACCATATTTATATACGCTAAAAACTAAAGTATTTAAAAAATCAAAAATTATAGATCAAAGCGAAACAAAAGTGGGTGTTAGAACTATTGATTTTGATGCGAATAAAGGGTTTGCTCTAAATGGAGTCAATATGAAACTCAAGGGCGTGTGTTTACATCATGATGCGGGTGTTTTAGGTGCTGCAGTTTATAAGTCTATTTGGCGCACTCGTTTAGAACAATTAAAAAGTTTGGGATGTAATGCTATCAGAACCAGTCATAATCCACAAGCACCTCACTTGTATGAATTATGCGATGAGCTTGGGTTTTTAGTTATGGATGAAGCTTTTGATGAGTGGGAATATCCTAAAAATAAATGGATTGAAGGCTGGAATAAAGGTACTCCCGGACATCAGGGCACATCTCAATATTTTAGAGAGTGGAGCGAAAGAGATATTAAAGATCAGGTTTTAAGAGATAGAAATCATCCATCCATTATCATGTGGAGTATTGGAAATGAAGTTGATTACCCTAATGATCCATATACGCATCCTATTTTAGAAGAAGAAGGAATTGGGCAACATCATACTCATGGGTATTTAAAAGATCATCCAAATGCTAAACGTCTTGGCGAGATTGCAAAAGAATTGGTTGCAGCAGTAAAGGAGGCTGATACATCCAGACCTGTTACAGCAGCTTTAGCAGGAGCTGTAATGTCTAACTTTACTGATTATCCTTTTGTTTTGGATGTAGTTGGTTATAATTATACAGAATACAAATACGATATGGATCATGATAAGTATTCAAAGAGAATATTGTATGGAAGTGAAAATAGACATGATATACCTGCTTGGCATGCAGTAAGGGATAAGGACTTTATTTTTGGACAGTTTCTTTGGACAGGGTTTGATTACCTTGGAGAGGCTGGGGCATGGCCATCTCGAGGTTTTACCACAGGATTAATTGATTTAGCAGGGAATATTAAACCAAGGGGGTATTTTCGTCAATCATTATGGTTAGAAAGCCCAATGGCATATGTTGGAACATATAAACCACATGGAGACTGGTTGTCAATGGATGCTCCTCAAGTATGGAACTATAATGATGAGGAGAATGTTATGGTAGTGTGTTATACTAATTGTGAGGAAGCTGAATTGCTATTAAATGGTAAACTTATAGGAAAAAGAAAGCCTTATAATGATGAAACCGGAATTATATACTGGGATGTAAATTATGTACAGGGAGAACTTAAAGTTGTTGCTTATAATAAGAGCAAAGAAGTAGTTTCTGATTCTATCATTACAAATTCATATCCGGTTAAACTTTCTGCTCAGGTTTTAGAAGCAACAGATGATGATGCGCGACAGGTTGTGGTGAGAATTTTAGATGAAAATGGGAATCAGGTCGTAATGGCGGATAATGAAATTACCTGTAATGTTAAAGATGGCATTTTATTAGGAATGGAAAACGCATCGAATGATGTTTCGTTAAATTATCAGGATAATAAACAAAGGTGTAAAAATGGTCAATTATTAATATTCTTAAAGAGAGAAGACGTTAAGAAAGAAATGTCGGTAGAGTTATCAAGTCCGTTATTAGGTTCTGTTACTATAGAGCTATAAGATTAATTTCGCTTTAAAATGTTTTAAGTCAGATAAATATAAGCAAAGGTGCTGTGTGATAAGGCATCTTTGTTTTTTTTATGAATCCATATTTTTTTCAATGGTTTGATTTAGTTGAGCCATATTAAATGGTTTTTTAAAGTAATTAGCAATCAAACCAGATGTAAGGGCATTATCTATTTCATCATTAATTTCATAGCCCGAAATAATATAATAACATTTATCATCGAACTGTTGTTTTGCTTGTTTAATAAATTCAATCCCACTCATTTCAGGCATTTTCATATCGCTAAAAATTAATTTAATTTCAGGGTGTTCTTGCATCAATTTTAAAGCTTTCTGGCCTGATTCAGCAGTAATTACATTGTAGTGCTTGCTAAATAACTTATCAAATAACATTAAATTAATTGATTCATCATCTACATATAATAAAGAGCAGTTTTTCTCAGTCATTATCTATTTCTTTATAGGAAATACAACATTTATTTCGGTCCATTCATTTTCTTTTGAACTTATTGATATTGAACCGTCATGTTCTGTAATGATATTATAAGTTATTGATAATCCTAATCCAGTGCCTTCTCCTGGCTCTTTTGTTGTGAAAAAAGGATCAAAAACATTATTTATATCTTTTGGGGGTATTCCTACCCCTGTATCTGCAATTTTAATAAATATATTTTTAGCATCAAACCATGAATCAATACTAATTTTTCCCATTTTTGGTAAAATTGCCTGAATAGAATTGTGAATAATATTCAGGAAAACCTGATGAAGTTTTCCTTCATTTCCCATAATGTCCGGTAAATCGTCTGACATGTTTTTTTCAATGGAAACTTTATCTGATAATTTGGAGTTGAGTATGGATAAACAATTGTTGATAATGCTATTGATGTTACAAGTAACCTTTTTCTGGTCGTTATTTCTGGTATAATGATTTAAGCTTGTCACGATATCAGCTGTTCTTTTTACTCCTTCTTTTATGGCGTCAAGATATTTAGATGCTTCTTGTATATCGCAATCAGGATGATCTTCAAAATAATTATCAAGAGCAATACTTCCTCCATGAATAAAGTTAAGAGGGTTATTAATTTCATGAGCAATCCCGGCAGCCAATAAACCTAGAGAAGCCATCTTTTCACTATGGATAAGTTGTTCTTGTGTAGTATGAAGGTTTTTTAATGTTGCCTCTAAATCAATTTTCTGTTCCTCCAACTCAGCAGTTCGTTGAAGTACTATTTTTTCAAGGTTATCTTTGTGTTCAATTAATTCTTGTTTGATTTTATTTCTTTCTGTTATATCTATAAATGTATTTATTCTTAGGTAATTGTCTTTTAATTTAAATCTTAAACAAGAATATAAAAAATCTTTTGCTTGATTGTTTTTGTCGAATAGCCTTATTTCAAAGTCATCTATCCGTCCTTTTATTTTTAATTCTTTATTAATAAAATTAACTAAATCTATATCATGAACGAACTTTAATTCCAATGGACTTTTCCCAATTATTTCTTCCTTGGGAAGTTTAAATGACTTACAAAAAGAGTCATTTACAATTAGATGTTTCATTGTTTCGTCAATGACGACACTAATTGGATATGGAGCTAAATCTAATAATAGTCTGAATAAATGTTCGCTCTCTTTTAATTTGTTTTCAGTTTGCTTTAATTCTGTTGTGTCAATTAGAACACCCATAATTGCAGGTTGTCCTTTGTAAGTTAACCTATTCCCCAGAACACGAAGATTAATTATTTCACCCTTTTTTGTTATGCCTCTAAATTCATATTCAAGAGATTGCTGAACACCATTTATTCGCTTTTGTATATTTTTTCTAACAAGTTCTTTGTCTTCTTCGTATACTAAATCGTTAGGGGTAATTTGTTTTGTAATTTCTTCTGCACTATAACCAAATATATCACAAAAATGTTGGTTTGCATATTTGAGTTTGTTGTCTTGAATTATGTACACACCTACTAAAGAATTTTCAATAAGCTTTCTGTATTTTTCTTCACTTTCCGTTAATTTTTGTTCAATGATACTTTGTTCGGTGATGTCGGTTATATTACCGGCAATAGCTGGTTTGCCTTTGTATATAATTTTATTGCCAATAGCCTTAACCTTAATTATAGTTCCATCCTTTCTGTATTTTCTAAATGAATATTCAATATAGGGTAGTTCTCCTAAGATTCGTTTAGAAATGTTACTTTTTACCATCTCTTTATCTTCAGGAATAACCATATCGATGGGATACATTTTGTCAATTATTTCTTCTGGTGAATAGCCTGATATTTTACACCAACCATTATTGACATACTTAAAGACATTATCCTGAATGATATATAAGCCAATTAATGGATGATCAATTATATTTTTAAACAGTGTATAGTGATTATAAGCGTTAATGTCAGAAGAAATATTCTTTTTTTTACAAATATATCTTGTGAGCTTGCGAATAAATTTCATGAAATATTATTTATCAATAGACTGTATACTAATATACGTATATATCAATTACGATGTGAAATGAAATAGACTAATTATCAATAAAATTACATGAAACGAGCCATGATAAAGAGTTATTGCACATGAGGATGATTAATTGGCGAGTTCCATATGGCAATTAAAAGCAAATTTTACACCAATGAAACGACCATGTAAATTTGATGTTCCAAATTTACACACAGACAGATGATCAGAAAAAGGGTTTTATAATATTAAAATGTTCCAATTAATGCATATTTATCCGCATTACAAAAAACCTGACTATAGAATGAAAAGTTGGGTCTGTTTGTATCCATTTTTCTATCAAGTTGGATAATAGGTTGATCCTTACTTACGTTGAAATAATCTTGTATTTTTTCAGTTGCAAGAATGGCCTGTATTTTCTGTTCTCCACTGGTTACTTCCAATTGATAGTTCTCGCGCAGAATATTAAATAAAGATTTGTTTTCGAAATTATGAGAAGTAAACCTGGGGAGATTTATATTAGGTATCATCGTGATATCGTAAAAAACAGGTTCGTTATTGATAAGCCGAAGTCGTTCCATATAAATGCAACCAAATTCTTTTTCATGTTCAGAAATGTCAAATGAAAAAGCATTATCAAGTGGCCTTATCTCAGGTTTAATAATAATTTTTGTGGTCAGGTTTTCATTTTCTAAGGCAGAAGTTGTTCCACCCAGTGATAATATGCCAACGCCTTTAGGAGTTCCTTTAACGATGCTCCCTTTTCCTTTACGTTTAATAATAAAACCATCGTTTACAAGTTTATCCAGCGCTTTTCTTATTGTAGGTCTGGTAACACTGTAAGTAGCACATAAGTCATTTTCTGATGGTAATAAATCACCTACAGCATATATGCCTTCTGAAATATGTTTGCGTAAGGTTTCGTATACTATTGTATGTTGTGGTTTTCTATCTGTATTCATATTCTCCCTCCTGATATGTATCAGATGTGACTTTTTTATAGCGTCAAGCTCTGATGTTGCTTTTGAATATTATTGAGGATGGGGCAAAAGTAATAAAAAAATAATACCGTTACTTCTACTTAAAATGGAGTATGAATTTAAATCTTACTCCGGTGTTAAGAAGCGGCTGATTTAACCTAATTTATTACCTGTCTATTCTTCATCCATTATGATGAAATAAAACTATTAAATCCTACGTGTAATTACAAGTAAATATACATGTAAATACATAAAATAAATAATAAACATGTTTAAAAAGCTGAAAATAAGCTTTGTAAAAAGTTTTTGAGAAAAATATGTGCTTTTAACTTGTAAATACAAGTTGGATTATATAAGTTTGATGTAAAATAATTTTT
The DNA here is from genome assembly GCA_963665705.1 of uncultured Saccharicrinis sp. Lineage (GTDB taxonomy): Bacteria > Bacteroidota > Bacteroidia > Bacteroidales > Marinilabiliaceae > Saccharicrinis. Next base: position 3,631,901 of record OY762448.1, on the reverse strand, counting down.
CTATGGCTACAGTTGTTATAATGCCCCGCCAAGGGCAGTCCGTTGAATCCTGCATTTTTACAGAATGGTTTAAGCAGGTAGGCGATGAAATAAAAAAAGGCGATATGTTATTTTCCTATGAAACAGATAAAGCATCTTTTGAAGAAGAGGCAGCTGAAGATGGAGTTTTACTAGCTGTTTTTTGCGATGAAGGAGATGAAGTTCCGGTCTTGCAAAATATAGCAGTCATTGGAAATCCCGGTGAAAGTGTTGATGAATTTCAACCAAGAGGATCATCTTCTGAAACTAAAGATGGCTCACAGGAAGCCAAACCTGTCGAAACAGAGGTTGTGACAAAAGAACCTGACGTAAAAGTTAAATTAAAAGAATCTGTTGCAGAAGCAGATGTTAAAATATCTCCAAGAGCTAAAAGGTTAGCCTTAGATAAAGGAGTTGCATACCAAACAATTGTTGGAACGGGGCCAGAAGGAAGAGTTATAGAAAGAGATGTTGAAGCTTATATTGCAACTAAACCTAAAGTTACTCCTTTAGCCAAAGAAGTAATGAAAGAAGAAGGGGCGGCTGTTGCTGAGCATGGAACCGGATTAGGAGGTGCTGTAAAGGCGAGTGATCTTACTGCAACAAATCCCGTTTATGCAGAGGATTATGAAATAAAGAAATTACCAAATATTCGTAAGCTAATAGCTAAAGCAATGCATGCTTCATTGCAGAATTCAGCCCAGCTGACTCATCATTTGGGTGCGGATGCACGCCGAATTATGGAGTTGCGTAAAATGGTTAAGGCTAAGGAAGGTGCAGCAAATATTACTATTAATGATATGGTTTGTTTTGCAGTAATTAAGGCCCTTAAGAAATTTCCGGATGCCAATGCTCATTTCCTTGGCGATAGTGTGAAATACTTTAATAAGGTTCATTTAGGTTTAGCTGTTGATACAGACAGAGGCTTGATGGTTCCAGTTATTAAAAATGCTGATGATCTGTCAATCTCCGGATTGTCTCGTCAGTTTAAAGAAATTGCAGAGTCTTGTCGAAAAGGTAGTGTAGATCCTGAATTACTGTCTTCTGAAGCTGCATCATTTACAGTTTCTAATTTGGGTAATTATGGTGTTGAAATGTTTACTCCCGTGATTAATCTACCTCAGGCTGCCATTTTAGGAGTGAATACTATTGTTCCACGTCCTGCTGATTTAGGTGGTGGAGTTTATGGATTTGTTCCATATATGGGATTGAGTTTAACATATGATCATCAGGCTTTAGATGGAGGTATGGCTACCAGATTTTTAAAGCAGATCGCAGTAGAAATGGAAAATTTAGAAATTGAGTTTTAGATAGTTTTTAGAAAATGGGTGAAGGAAAAGAATGTTTTAAGGTTTGCATTCTTTTCCTAATATCCTTTAAAGATTAAAATAGACAGATACTTATGTATGATTTAGCAATAATAGGAGGAGGTCCCGGAGGTTATGTAGCTGCAGAAAGGGCTGGCGCTAAAGGATTAAAAGTTGTTTTAATAGAAAAAAAAGAACTTGGTGGAGTTTGTTTAAATGAAGGATGTATGCCAACCAAAACATTATTATATAGTGCAAAAATATATGATAATGCAGTAGGTGGTTCCAAATATGGAGTAGAAACAAAAGAGGTTAGTTTTGATTTTGGCAAGATGATGAACCGTAAACAAAAAGTGGTGAAGAAGCTGGTTGGGGGTGTTGGTGCCAAAATGAAAATGTTTAATGTTAAAACCATTAAGGATACTGCTTACATAAAAGGAAAAACACAACAAGGAATAGAGATCACTACTTCGGAAGAAGAAATAGTAGCAACCAATTTATTAATATGTACAGGTTCTGAGGCTTTTATTCCTCCAATTCCAGGATTAGGAGAACCTAATGAAGTGATTCTTACCAACAGAGAGATTTTAGAGCTTAAAGAAAAACCAGATTCATTAGTAATTATTGGAGGTGGTGTAATCGGTATGGAGTTCGCCAGTTTCTTTAATAGTTTAGGAACAAAAGTAACTATTGTAGAGATGATGGATGAGATTCTTGGAGGAATGGATATTGAGATGAGTGCTATGCTTCGTCAGATGTATGCCAAGAAAGGGATTGAATTTAACTTATCATCTAAGGTTACTAAGGTTGACGGCAATAAAGTAACTTTTGAGAAAGATGGAAAAGAGACCGATGTTTCCGGGGATAAAATTTTGGTTAGTGTAGGTCGTAAGGCTGTTACTGCAGGTTTTGGTTTGGAAAATCTGGGTGTGGAATTGTTTCGTGGAGGTATTAAGGTAGATGATAAGATGAAAACCAATATTCCTAATGTCTATGCAGCTGGTGATGTTACCGGATTCTCGCTTTTAGCGCATACTGCCAGTAGAGAAGGTGAGGTAGTAGTTAATAATCTATGTGGAAGATCGGATAGAATGCGGTACAATGCTATACCCGGAGTGGTTTATACAAATCCCGAAATAGCTGGTGTTGGTTTAACAGAAGAAGTTGCCAAAGCTAAAGGTATTGATTATAAACTTGCTAAACTACCAATGGCTTATGCTGGAAGATTTATTGCAGAAAACGAAGGTGGTTCCGGTTTATGTAAAGTGTTGGTGGGAGCTAAATATGGCGAAGTACTAGGAGTTCATATGTTAGGAAATCCATCTAGTGAAATGATATATGGAGCGTGTATGGCTATTGAAGCTGAACTTACACTGAAAGAGTTAGAAGAAGTGGTATTTCCACACCCAACTGTTTCAGAAATATTTAAAGAAACAGTATTTGATTTTGGACACTGAATATAGAAAGCCAGGCTGGCTTATTTCGGTTTCAAACAAATAATTATCAATGTAAAAAATCAAGAAGTATAGGTGAAAGCCAAAAGAAGTAGTCATTAAAAATTTGCTTAAAACATCTTTTGTCTCAAGTCTATGATCTAAAAATCTTAAAAATATGCCAAAGTCACAATTTATTGATCCTAAGCAGGTCAGAAAATCAGGAAATATTAAGTTTAAAGATATTCCTGTTAATCAGTATGATAAAACAATAGAGGATGAAAAAGTTAATTTTTCAAAGAAACAGCTAATTGGTATCTATCATGATATGGCTTTAATACGCCAATTTGAAACGATGATTAATTTAATTAAGATTCGTGGAGAATATGAAGGTATCGCTTATAATCATCCCGGACCTGCTCACCTTTCAATTGGTCAGGAATCAGCTGCTGTAGGAATGGCTTATCATTTGGGTGTAGATGATTTTATCTTTGGTTCTCACCGCTCTCATGGTGAAATATTGGCTAAAGGAATGTCTGCAATCAGTAAAATGTCTGATGAGGATTTAGATGACATGATGAAAAACTTCTTTGATGGAACCATCTTAAAAATTGTTTCTAAAGGTCATAAGGGGGATTTGAAATCCTTGGCTCGCAGATTTTTAGTATATGGTACATTGGCTGAGATTTTTGCTCGTGAAACAGGTTTTAATAAGGGACTGGGTGGTTCCATGCATGCCTTTTTTACTCCATTTGGTGTTTATCCTAACAATGCTATTGTGGGAGGTTCCGGTGATATTGCTGTGGGTGCTGCGTTGTATAAAAAAGTCAATCAAAAAGACGGTATTGTAGTTGCTAATATTGGAGATGCATCAGTGGCCTGTGGTCCTGTATGGGAAGGATTAGCTTTTGCCTCAATGGATCAGTTTGAGCAATTGTGGGAAGGCGCATATAAAGGTGGATTGCCAATTATTTTTAATATAATGAATAACCAATACGGTATGGGAGGTCAAACCTGTGGAGAAACCATGGGGTATGATATTGCAGCTCGTATTGGGGCAGGAGTCAACAAAGATAGTATGTTTGCTGAGCGTGTAGATGGTTACAATCCTTTAGCTGTGATTGATGCCTACAAACGTAAAATGGAATTAATAAAAGAGAAAAAAGGTCCTGTTTTATTAGATGTGTTAACTTATCGTTATAGTGGACACTCACCATCGGATGCTTCATCATATCGTACAAAAGAAGAAATTGAAGCCTGGGAAGATCAGGATTGTATTGTTTCTTATGGTGATGAACTGGTAAAATCAGGCATTGCAACTCAAAAGGAATTAGATGCTATTCAGGCTGATATTGTTGAACTGATGAAATATGCCATGAATTTGGCTATTGATGAAGAAGTATCACCACGTATGGATCTTGAAAAACATCCGGAAATACTTGGAGATATGATGTTCTCTAACCAAAGTTTGGATAAAATGGAAGATCGTCCGGTTGAGGTTAATCATCCTATGGAAGAAAATCCAAGAGTACAGCAGATCGCTAAAAAAGAAAGGTATGCCTTTGATTCAAATGGTAAGCCATTTTCAAAAATTAAACAATATCAATTAAGAGATGGATTATTTGAAGCCATTGTGGATCGTTTTTATAAAGATCCTACTTTGGTAGCTTATGGAGAAGAAAATCGTGATTGGGGGGGTGCTTTTGCTGTGTATAGAGGCTTAACAGAAGCTTTACCTTATCAGCGTTTATTTAATTCACCAATTTCAGAGGCTTCAATTGTTGGTACAGCTATTGGTTATGCCATGTGTGGAGGACGTGTTATTCCTGAAATTATGTATTGTGATTTCCTAGGTCGTTGTGGAGATGAGGTATTTAACCAGTTACCTAAATGGCAGGCTATGTCGGGTAATGTGATTAAGATGCCTGTTGTAATCAGGGTATCAGTAGGTTCAAAATATGGAGCGCAACACTCACAAGACTGGTCTTCATTAGTGGCTCATATTCCAGGATTAAAAGTATGTTTTCCGGCAACACCTTATGATGCAAAAGGATTAATGAATGCAGCGTTGCAAGGAACTGATCCTGTTGTGTTTTTTGAAAGTCAAAGAATTTATGATGTAGGTGAACAATTCCATAAAGAGGGTGTACCTGAAGAATATTACGAAATTCCTTTTGGTGAACCAGATATTAAGAAAGAAGGAAAAGATATTACGATATTATCTATAGGGGCAACAATATATAGAGCTCTGGAGGCTGCGGAAGAACTAGAAGCAAAATATGGAATGTCTGCAGAAGTAATTGATGCTCGCTCTATTGTTCCGTTTAACTATGAGCCGGTAATTGAGTCACTCAAGAAAACAGGGCGTATATTATTAACTAGTGATGCTAATGAAAGAGGATCCTTCTTAAAAGATATGGCTCAGCGTATTACTGAGTTAGCTTTTGATGAGTTAGATGCACCTCCTGTTGTTGTAGGTTCTCGTAACTGGATTACTCCGGCTTATGAATTAGAACAATATTTCTTCCCATGTAAAGAATGGATTATTGATGCAATTCATGAAAAAATTGTACCTCTAAAAGATCATGTGGTTAAGAATAATTTTACAAATGCTGAAATTATTAGAAGAGGAAAACTAGGGATTTAATTTTCATATTTTAACCGAATATATGCTTAGGTATGTATTCGGTCTTTTATCTTAGTTTTGATTAAAGTGTAATGTTCCTACTGATGTTTATTGGTCTCTGTTAAATAATGAGCTAATTTTTAATTCTTTAAATCACAGAAAGGCGTTGTTAATTCATAAGGCATCTTTCAAAAGAAAATCTATCTAAGTTACACATGGAAAATCTATCTACACTTCCAGAGAAATCAAAATTACTTGCAGGAGCAGGTATTGATATTACCAATAACAAAAAACAAATTTTAAATGTAAATGCACATATACATACACCATATTCATTTAGTGCATTTAAAGACATTCCTGAAATATTTGAATTAGCAAGTAAGGAGGATGTGAAAATTTTAGGAATAAACGATTTTTATTCAACAGATGGCTATGATGAGTTTTACGACTTAGCTTCAAAATACAAAATATTCCCTCTTTTTAATATTGAGTTTATAGGTGTTAATTTAAAAGATAAAGAAAAAGGAATCAGGTTAAATGACCCTGGTAATCCAGGTCGGGTTTATTTATCGGGTAAGGGATTAAGTTATCCTCCAAAATTAGATGAACCTTATGCTTCTCAGGTAAAGACAATAAAAGAAGCAATTGTAAACAGAGTTTCACAAATGGCAGATAAAATCAATGAGTTATTTGCTGAGATGAACTCGGATATACATATTTCAATGGATGAAATTCTGGAAAAATATGCCATTGATCTAGTCCGAGAAAGGCATGTAGCCAAAGCTGTACGTGTAAAAGTCTTTGAAAAATATAATGCTGTAAATGAGCGATTTGATTTTTTTAAAAAATTGTATTCTGGTGAGGATCCTTCTGCAAACATGGAAAGTAATGCAGAGGTTGAAAATGAAATAAGAAACATGTTACTTAAGGCTGGCAAAAAGGCTTTTGTAGAGGAGAATTCAAAAGCGTTTTTAGAAGTAGCAGTAATTAAAGATATTATTCTTAATGCAGGGGGGATACCTACATATCCTTTATTAGCAGATAACCCTAAAGGGGAATATACGCGTTTTGAACAAGATAAAAATGTTCTGTTAGAAGAACTAAAAGCCAGAAATGTATACTCAATTGAGTTTATTCCTAATAGAAACGACATTAATAAATTAAAAGAATATGCCTTGTTTTTCTGGAATAATGGTTTTTTGGTTACGTTTGGTACAGAGCATAATTCACCTGATATGATTCCTATGACTGTTGAAACTCGTGGACATATTCCTTTGGATGATGAATTGAAAGAGTTATCGTACAAGGGAGCTTGCGTTGTAGCTGCCCATCAGTATCTTATTACAAAAGGGCAAGAGGGGTATGTGAAAAGTAATGGTGATAGAAATGGTGAAAATTTGAGTGATTTTGTTGAATTAGGACATGCTGTAATTACTAAATTTCTGGAATAGAAAACCTAATGATATAAAAATATTTTTGGATAGATAAGAATGATTTAAGATATGTCAATAAATAAAAAAGTAGTTGAGATTTTACCAGCTCTTCGGATGATATTATCAGATGGGCAGGTTAAAGTTGCTAAAATAGTTAAAAATGCAGTTGGCGTTACACCTCAGGTAAATGTCGCCGTTTCTGATGATTCACAAAAGACTATTCGTGATTTAAAGAAACAAATTAAACAGTTTACTGAAGATGAAGGAAAATTACCTCAGATAATTTCATTAAATGGGATTGGTATTGCAGCAGTAGCAGAAACTAGTTTTGAAACAGAAAGATTATTGTCTAATCAAGCCATTGGTGAAGAAATTAAACCTGAAGGTAGAGCTGTAGGAAAAACAGCAATAATAACAGGTGGTGCTCAGGGATTTGGTGGCGGATTGGTAGAGCGTATGATTAAAGATGGTGGTAATGTGATTATTGCTGATTTAAATGAAGAAAAAGGTAAGGAGTACACAGCTGAGTTAAACAAAAAGGCAAAATATAATAAAGCTCATTTTGTTAAAGTTGATGTTTCGGATTTAACATCAGTTCAAAATTTGGTTTATGAAACGGTATGTGAGTTTGGTGGTTTTGACGTGTTTATTTCTAATGCAGGAGTTTTAAGAGCCGGAGGATTAGAGGAAATGACTCCGGAAGCTTTTGAATTCATGACCAAAGTAAATTATTCCGGATATTTTAATTGTGCTAAAAGTGCAGCTCCCGTATTAAAATTACAAACAGCTAATAAGGATGGTTATTTTGCTGATATTATTCAAATTAATTCCAAATCGGGACTAAAAGGTAGCAATAGAAATTTTGCTTATGCCGGAGGTAAATTTGGAGGTATTGGGTTAACGCAATCTTTTGCTATGGAATTAATGCCTAACCGGGTAAAAGTAAACTCTATTTGTCCGGGAAACTTTTTTGATGGTCCGTTATGGAGTGATCCTGAAAAAGGGTTGTTTGTGCAGTATCTAAATGCCGGAAAAGTAAAAGGGGCTAAAACAATTGAAGATGTAAAAGCATTTTATGAAGCTCAGGTTCCGGCAGGAAGAGGTTGTACTGTAATTGATGTAATGAGGGCTGTATATTACGTAATGGAACAGGAATATGAAACAGGGCAGGCAGTTCCTGTAACTGGTGGACAAGAAATGTTGAAGTAAAGATAATTAAAAAGGGATCTCACAATAAGGGAATGGATATGGAAGTAAAAGCAGTAATTTTTGATTTAGATGGAACTTTGATAGATTCAATAGAGGATATTGCTGATGCAAATAATCAAATGTTGGCATCATATGGTTTTCCAACTCATGATGTAAAAGAATATATAAAATGGATTGGTAACGGCGCAAAATTATTGGTCGAAGCATCATTGCCCCCAAAGGAAAGAGGTGGCGATATTATGCAGTTTTTAGGTAAATATAAGGCCTGTTACCAACAAAATATTCATAATAAAAGTAAGCTTTTTACAGATATTGATAAAGTTTTGGATGCATTGACATCTCAAGGAATTCCAATGGCTATCAATACTAATAAACCACAGCATCTTACTGATGCTATTGTAGAACATTATCTTAAAAAGTGGCCTTTTAAAAGTGTTATTGGTCATAGTAATGCATTTCCGCATAAACCGGATCCTAAAGGGGCATTACATTTTGCCAAACAGATAAATTGTGATCCTCAAAATGTATTGTTAATCGGAGATTCAGTTGTTGATGTGCAAACAGCAAAAGCTGCAAATATGATTCCTATGGGTGTAAGTTGGGGATATGGAAAGCCATGTATTGAAGATGATTGTATTAGACTTGTTAATACACCGCTTGAGATATTAGAGCTTATTAATCCACGAATTGATATGCCCAACTTATTGATTGAGAGCGAATTTAAAATATAATTTAGAATAAAAAAATAGAAAATTTTAAGTTGATTAATGTTGAAGTTTAAGAATTAGAGATAGGGTGGCGAGTTGTTAAGGAATTATAGTGTAGGGAGATAGCTTTATGAACATTCAACTATGTACTTTTAACTTTTAACTTGTTTAAAAAATGAAAACAAAAGCTGTACGATTATATGGGAAGGCTGATCTTAAATTAGAGGAATTTGATTTGCCGAAAATTAAAGACAATGAAATATTAGCTAAAGTGGTATGCGATAGTCTTTGCATGTCCTCATATAAAGCATCAAATCAGGGAATTGATCATAAGAGAGTTCCGAATGATGTAAATGAAAATCCGGTTATAATAGGACATGAATTTGCGGGTGAATTGGTTCAGGTTGGAGCAAAATGGAAGGCTCAGTTTAATGAAGGTGATAAATTTTCTATCCAACCGGCCTTGAATTATAAGGATGGCCCGGTTGGCGTATTAAGTGCTCCCGGATATTCATATCATCATATAGGTGGTGATGCTACTTATGTAATCATACCAAATGAAGTAATGGAGTTAGGTTGTTTATTACCATATAAGGGAGAAGGTTTTTATCCGGCTTCTCTATCAGAACCATTATCCTGTGTGATTGGAGCTATTCATGCCAACTATCATACTACACCAGGATCATACATCCATAATATGGAGATTGTTGATGGTGGAAAAATGGCTTTGCTTGCAGGTGTTGGACCAATGGGATTAGCTGCAATAAATTACGTTTTGCATCGTGAAGATCGTAAGCCATCGTTGTTAGTCGTTACAGATATTGATCAAACACGTTTAGATAGAGCAGCCTTATTGTATACAGTTGAATTTGCTGCATCCAGAGGAATTGATCTTAGATATGTAAATACCGGGAATATGCCAGATCCTACGGTAGGATTAAAAGAAATTTCAGGAGAAGGCGGTTATAACGATGTATTTGTTTTTGCACCAGTAGCTCCTGTTGTTGAGCAGGCTGATGCAATTTTAGGCTTTGATGGTTGTTTAAACTTTTTTGCGGGTCCTTCAAAACAGGATTTTAAAGCCCAAATGAATTTTTATAATGTACACTATGCATATACGCATGTTGTAGGAACTAGTGGTGGAAATACTGATGATATGAAAGAGGCATTGGATATTATGTCTAAGGGTCTTGATCCGGCTGGTTTGGTTACGCATATTGGAGGATTAAATGCAGTTATTGATGCTACTTTAGATTTGCCCAATATACCTGGTGGTAAAAAGTTAATTTACAATCATATAGAAATGCCATTGACAGCAATATCTGATTTTAAGGAACTAGGTAAAAATAATGCCGTATATTGCATGCTCGCTGATGTATGTGCTAAAAATAATGGATTGTGGAGTGTTGAAGCAGAAGAATTGTTATTAGCAAATGCAGGAGCGTTGCATTATTAATTTTAAAAATATCAAAAAATGATTTATTTAGCGGACACTGCAAATGTTGAAGAGTTAAAAAAACTGTTTTATTATTTCCCATTGGAAGGAGTAACTACAAATCCAACAATTCTTGCTGCTGAGAAAAAGCCAATGTCACAGATTTTGCCTGAGTTAGTTGAGCTGGTTGGCGAAAAGATGTTGCATGTTCAGATGATTAGTAATAAGGCTGAAGATATGGTAAGAGAAGCTGAAGCCTACAAAAAGATGTTTGGGTTAGGTGATAATTATTTTGCTAAAATACCTGTTACTGAAGAAGGCTATAAAGCAATGCCAATGATTAAAGATAAAGGTATAAATGTGACAGCAACTGCTATTTTTACACAGCAACAAGCATTAGTTGCTGCTCGTGCTGGAGCAGATTGGGTTGCACCGTATGTAAATCGTTTAGATAATATTTCATCTCATGGAATAGAGGTAGTAGGCAATATTGTAGATAATATTAACCGTTTTAATCTTAATACTGGGGTGTTAGCAGCAAGTTTTAAAACAGTTGATCAGGTTCATCGCGTAAGTATGATGGGTAGTCAGGCTGCAACTGTAGGATATGAAATTTTAGAACGACTGCGAAGTCACCCGATGACAGATACCAGTGTGGAGTGGTTTGAAAAAGATGCTGAAGGAATTTATGATATAGAATTTTAGAAATAAATTAAAAAAGGGGGATTTAATTAAGTGTTAAATCCCCCTTTTTACTTTTATAAATATTCTGAATTGCCAGTGTTTTAATTAGTTTTCGTTAACTTGATAAATGATAATTCAAATGTTATGGATAGTACTGTAAATTGGAAAAAACTTCAGAATGGCTCTGATATAAGAGGCGTGGCTATGGAAGGGATTCAAGGAGAATCTGTTAATTTATCAATAGATGTGGTTGAACAACTCGGAAAAGCGTTTGCTCATTGGATTCGTTTAAAATTTCCGGGTCAATCAAAATATTGTGTGGCTGTGGGAATGGATTCACGTTTAACGGGGCCAGCGTTAAAAGACGCGTTTGCCTTTGGCTTATCTAATTTAGGTGTTGATGTTTATGATTGTGGTATTGCATCTACACCAGCGATGTTTATGACAACTGTTGATAAAGAACATACCATTGATGCTGGAGTGATGATTACAGCCAGCCATTTACCTTTTAATAGAAATGGATTAAAATTTTTCACTGAAGAAGGAGGGGCAAATAAAGCTGATATTACAGAAATTCTTACTATTGCAGAACAAAATAGAATGCAATTATCGCCTACGAAAGGGTTTGTAAAAGAGCTGGATTATATCTCAATCTATTCAAATACGATAGTTAAAGCTATTCAATCAGGAGTTAAAAAAGATGTAGATAAAATTTACCCATTAAAAGGGTTAAAAATAGTGGTTGATGCAGGTAATGGTGCAGGTGGATTTTTTGCAGATAAAGTTCTTTCTAAATTGGGAGCAGATGTTTCCGGGAGTCAGTTCTTAGATCCTGAAGGAAATTTTCCAAATCACGTTCCAAATCCAGAGGATAAAGAAGCTATGCAATCAATTTGTGAGGCTGTTATTACTGAAAAGGCTGATTTAGGAATTATCTTTGATACAGATGTGGATCGTTCAGCCATGGTTGATAAAAAAGGTAATCCAATAAATAGAAATGAATTAATTGCACTAATAGCTGCAGTAATTCTAGATGAACATCCGGGTAGTACCATAGTAACAGATTCAATTACTTCAGATGGTTTAGCATGGTTTATTGAAGAGCATCTAAAAGGCGTTCATCATCGTTTTAAGAGAGGATATAAAAATGTGATTAATGAATCTATACGTTTAAATGAATCAGGAACAGAATCATGGTTGGCTATTGAAACCAGTGGCCATGCAGCATTAAAAGAGAACTATTTTTTGGATGATGGGGCTTATTTAGTGGCTAAGTTATTAATCAAATTGGCCGACTTACGTATGGAAAATAAGGATTTATCTGAATTGATTAAAGAATTACCTCGTCCAAAAGAAAGCAAGGAGATAAGGATTAATATTGAAACTGAGGAATTTGTCTCTTATGGTAAAAATTTAATTGAAGAACTGAAAAATAATTTATTTGATGACTGGGAGAAAGTACCAAATAATCATGAAGGTATACGAGTTAAATGTTCTTCTAGTGATGAAGATGGTTGGTTTTTATTAAGATTATCTCTTCATGATCCAGTAATTCCAGTTAATATAGAATCTAATATTGAAGGAGGCGTTGACAAAATAGTAAGTAAACTAAAAACCTTACTTCAAAAATATAAGCAGTTAGATCTTAGTGTATTTGATTAAAAATGTAATATTAACCCGAGTTCGATTCTAAAATAAGGCTAATTGATCAGACTTAATTTCCTCAACTTTAATAGCAGGTTTCTTTGGAAAAAATGAATAGGCTATTAATCCAGAAATCATGTTTGTAATGAAATTTCCAAAAGATCTGTGTCTTGAATGTTCAATTGAACAAATATTTTTAAGTTCATCGTTAATAGTCTCAATAACAGATCTTTTTCGAAGTAATAATTTATCCTTCATTTCCATGATAACATTACGCATGTTATTTCGAATATATGTAATGAGGTGAAGCCCATCAACAAAAAGTATTTCAGTGAGTTTTTGGGAAATATATCCTTTGTCTGCATAAAGTTTACCTTTTATTTTCTCAATAAACTTTTGGTTTTTAAGAGGTTCTCTATCATCTGTATTCCCTGGAGTAATAATAAAGTTTAAGATTTCGCCCTTTTCGTTAATAATAAAATGAAGTTTAAATCCAAAGAAGTATCCCATAGTTGATTTACCTCGTTGAGCTAAACCATCAAAAACCTTATGCCTAGGTATTCGCTTATTTTTACATACACGAATAGGCGTAGAATCAACATAAGAGATCCCAGTACAACTACCCAAACAACATGTTTTTAGAAATAGAGTCATTGGGAGAGCTGTTTTTTGCATCAATTCAACAAATCTATTGTATGAAACAGTTTGCGGAAATTCTTTGTTAAGATGCTCTTTTACATAGTATAAGTAAAAATGTTTGAGATTTTTGAAAGCGCCAAAATGAAATAATATCATTATTGTAATTACCTCACTATTGTTCATTTTAGGCTTTTTCTTTGGCTTATTTCCTAAACTATGTTTTGAGATTGTTTTATCAAATTCAATGCAGAATTCATCGACTAAAACAAAAATTTCTGTAATTTTATCTTTACTTAAATGCATGGATTTTGCTTCTAAATATTTGTTTGTCAGACTTTTAAATTAGCAAAATCCATTTTTATTTCAAAATATTACATGATTTTATTTTGAATTATTTCATTGATATACTGCGACTTAAGAATCGAACTGAGGTTAAAAGAAATAGAAAGCGCTTAAATGTAATCATCATTTAGGCGTTTTTTTTTGATCAGATAGTATTGATTACACATAAAATTATAACATTTTTTAAATATTTGATTTACATGGTATAATGTGAAGTAAATCAGTATTTAATGAAGTTGTTGTGTTTTGTTTTGTTAACAAAACAACTGTTATTTAATATCAAATTGTACATGTGGATTATCATTTTAACCTATCGTGTTAACATTTATTAAGGATGTTTAGACTCGGCATAAATACATTTGTGAAGTGTTAAATAATCTAGTTTTATTTAAATCTAATTTTTATGAAAATTAAACTATTGAATGAAAAGCAAACTTCGGTTCACCCAAAACCAAGATTGCTATTAATGTATTTAGGGCTGGTACTATCGTTGCTTACAGCGAGTGTACAAGCTCAGACTCAATGGACACTTACCGGGTCTGTTGTTTCAGCAAGTGATAATTCACCAATACCAGGTACAAATATTATTATAAAAGGTACAACTACAGGTGTGATTACTGATTTAGATGGTAAATATACTATTAATGTAAAAGAAGGTGATGTTGTAAGTTTTTCTTTTATTGGTTTTAAAGAACAGGATGTTGTTATAACTAGTCAAAAGATTATAGATGTTGCTCTTGTTGAAGAGGTTTCCGAGTTTGATGAGGTCGTAGTCGTAGGTTATGGATCTATGAAAAAGAGTGATATTTCAGGATCTGTTGTATCAGTTAAAGGTGAGGAGATGTTAAAAAAGAATCCTCTTAATCTGGCACAAGGTTTACAAGGGTCTGCTGCTGGGGTTATGGTTACAAAACAATCAGGGGATCCGGAAGGTGCAACAACTATTAGAATTCGTGGAGTCGCGACAGTTAACGGTTCGGCTGATCCATTATATGTTGTAGACGGAGTTCAGGTTGGTACAAGTGCAAATTTTATTAATCCATCAGATGTAGAAAGTATTGAGGTATTAAAAGATGCTTCAGCAACAGCTATCTATGGTGCCAAAGGTGCTAATGGTGTTATATTAATAACGACAAAACAAGGAGAAAAAGGTGCTACCAGACTTAATATTAATGCAAATTGGGGTGTTCAGAATTTAACTGGAAAACTAGATGTTGCAGATGCTGATTTATTTGCTTATTCGGTTCGTCAAGGTCGTGCTAATGATTATAGTGAATTATCCAATGATGCTTTTGGAACAGAATATATTGGCCAATTACGTAATATCGATTGGCAGGATGCTATGACGCACATGGCATTACAACAGAATTATACTGTTTCCGCTTCAGGAGGCAACGAAAAAACGCAATCAAATTTTTCGTTAGGATATTTAAATAATGAAGGTATTGTTATTGAGTCAAATTTTACCCGTTTAACAGGTCGTGCAAACGTAATGCATAAAGTAAAGGATTTTATTGAAATTGGAGGTAGTTTATCATTTGAACATACTGAAAAACAAGGAAGTGGAAACTTACGTGATTATGCAATATTGACTCCTACTATGGATTATGTTGATAAAGATGGTAATTTTATTAGTCATGGATATAAAGAGCGTACTCCTGATGGAGGTTATTATGCATTTCAGCAAACTTCTGGAGAAGGAGATATTGCCAAAGGACAAGATAACCCATATGCAGCAGCAAAAGAGGCTGACCACACACCTGCTTACAATAACACATTATTAGGAACTGCTTATTTAGATTTGAAACTTTTAAAAGGACTTTCTTTTAAAACAATTCTATCATATAAATATTCAGCGTATGATGGCAGTGGATTTTCTATTGTAAATACACGTTCTAATACAGCTAGTGGAACAAACAGTTTCTGGTTAAGCCAAAGTCAAAATAACGATACTGGAATTGAAAGTTATTTTACATACAACTGGAAAAATGATGTACATAATCTTACATTAATGGCAGGTAACTCGGTAAGTAGTTATTGGGGACATTGGGTAAGTGCAAGTGCAACTGATTTTGTATCTGATGATTATCGCGATTTGGAATTGACTTCAGATCAAACAAGTAGAGTTGGTAGTGGAGGATACAATCTTAAAAGTAGATATATTTCGTACTATGGAAGACTTTTATATACTTTAAAAGACCGATATATTTTTACCGGAACTATTAGAAAAGATGGATCATCCAATTTTGGAGCAGGAAATCGCTGGGGAACATTCCCATCTGCAGCTTTTGCCTGGAGACTTTCGGAAGAAGATTTTATTAAAGATCTTGGTTTATTTAGTAATTTAAAATTAAGACTTGGCTGGGGTATTACAGGTAATGCTGGTCCGGCAACTGATTTATCTGTAGCTCAGTTATCTTCAAAACGTATTGCCTACTATATGGGATCTTTAGGTGGTACTAACTATACAAGTGATAATACTTCATATACAGGTATTGCTCAATTGATGGAAATCGATACTAATCTACAGTGGGAGTCGAACGAACAAACAAACGTTGGATTAGATGTAGGTTTATTCAATGGTAAATTAAATGTTACTGCAGATTATTTTATTCGTGATTCAAAAGATCTTTTATTGTATAGAACAATGCGCCCATCAACAGGACATAGTTCTGTTTATACTAATGCAGGTCATATTAGAAATAGTGGTTTGGAATTTAGCGTTAATTATAATAAAAGCTTTGGAGAATGGAATTTTGGAATTACAGCAACTGGTTCTACTTTAAAGAATGAAGTAATTTCTATTGGCGATCCAATTTATTCAAGACTAGATGGAAATGGAGATACAAACGCAGATGATGGAGACGAGTGGAATACTCACTCTGTAACTATGGATGGCGCAGCTGTTGGTTCGTATTATGGTTACGTTGTTGATGGAATTTGGCAAAGTCAAACTGAAATTGATAATGCAAATAGTGCAGCATCAGTAGCAACAGATGGTGAAATTTCAAGTTATCAGGCTTTTGGAGGTGATCCGTTACCGGGTGACTACAAGTATAAAGATGTTAATGGAGATGGTTATATCTCTGGTGATGATCAAAAGGTTCTTGGCGATGGCTTTCCTACATTAAATTATGGAATTACATTAAATGCAGGTTATAAGAATTTTGATGCTATGGTGTATATGTATGGCGTATCTGGTATGAAGATTTATTCTTATTCGTCAATGAAATTGAGTCAATTATATAAGACTGGAGGAGGTATACAAAACACTTTATCTGACTATATAAATAACGCATGGTCAGAACAAAATAGAGATGGAAAATATGCCCGACTAACTATTAAGGACACGAATTATAACAGACAGCAATCCAGCGTTTGGGTTAAAGATGGTGACTTTTTTAGAATGGCTAATATTCAAATAGGTTATTCCATTCCAAAGAGTATAATTCAAAAGGTTAAACTTGAAAAAGCAAGAATTTATGTTTCTTGTGAAAATGCATTTACATTAACTGGTTACGAATATGGAGATCCTGAAGTTGGTAATACAGGAGTTCTTGAAACAGGTTATGATAAAGGTCGTTACCCTTATCCAAGAACATTTACAGCAGGTCTTCAAGTACAGTTTTAATTTAAATAATAATTAATGAAAAAGATTATGAGAACAAAACACAATATATTAGTATCGTTAATTTGTGCTTTTGCCCTTGGCTTGGTTTCCTGTAATAATGAGGATTTTTTAGATGTGGATCATTATAATATCTTATCCTCAGACTATATGTTTGAAAGCCAGGAAAATGCAGAGGCAGGATTGATAGGACTTTATGATACATTTTATCCAACAAAGGATAATTCAGATGATGATGATGCTTCAATGTGGGGATTTAAGCCACAATTTATGTTAGCTAATCACCCTACATTGGATACACAAGCATCAGGTTGGGATAAAGCATATAATACTGAAGACTGGACTTCAACAAGTAGTGAATTTCTTTCTACATGGCAAGGACATTACAGAGCCATTAGTAGATGTAATCAGTTTTTAGATGGACTGAGTAGTTTTGATGTTTCAGGAATCGAAGATGGCGAAAATTTGAAACTACAGATGGAGGCAGAAGCCAGAGCTATTAGGGCATATAACTATTATAATTTGGTTATCAATTTTGGTCGTGTTCCTATGCTTGAAACTGGTGAGACATATGCTAATACACCAGCAAAAGCCCGTCCTGAATCTGAAGATGCATCATGGGAATTTATTCTTGCGGATCTTGATTATGCTGCTAAGATTTTAGAATGGACACCTCGTTTAGATGAATATGGTCGTATTACAAAAGGTTTTTGTTTAGCATATCAGGCTAAAGCCTTGATGTATTTGGATAATTATACTGATGCAAAATCAATTTTTAAAACAATTATTGAAAGTGGACCTTATGAATTAACACCATGTTTTAGTCAGTTATATGATACAGATAAAGCCTGGACAAAAGAAGATGTTTGGTGTGTAGTTTTGTATTCTGATCATGGAAATAATATGTCTGGTACTAGTGGGTGGGATCCGACAGAAGATAATTATATGTGGGCTTGTTACAATACCGCTTCTATGGAATACAATGGATGGGGATCACTATTTATCTCATGGGAATGTTATTATTCGTATGAAACAGGAGATAAAAGACGTAGTGCATCTATGGTTGCCTTAGGTGAAACTAACCCATGGACAAAACAAACTATAGGGGCTAATGGTGCACCAAATGTAAAAACCGGATCTGAGTATATGCCTAATATTTCTAGTATAAAGTATTGGAGAACAACTAATGATTATTGGAGTACAATTAATGCCCCATTTACCGAACATTACTATCGTTATTCAAATTTATTGTTGGATTATGCAGAATGTTGTTTTGTAACAAATACAGATGAAGCTGCAGCCTGGGATGCAATTATGCAAGTTAGAAACCGTGCCTGGGGTAACCTTGAGGTTGAAAATGGTTTAGCAGATAGTGAACCAGATTATCCGATACCTATGAATACAGAATTGGTAACCGTTCCTGATGCTCAAACATATTATACTGATCTATATTCAACTAAAGGTTATTCTTCTGTTAATGTTGGGGTATTTGCATGTAATTGGGAACGTCGTCACGAAAATAATGCTGAGTATTCCTTATTTTTTGATATGAAAAGAAGCGGTATGCTTAAAGAATTTTTGAATAAAGAATATCCTGCAAATACCGGTACAGCTCCAGGATCAACGGATGCATATAATGATTGGCGTACTTACAGAACTTTTGAAGTTGATGAAAATAAGTTCTTATATCCAATTCCGTATGATGAAATTGTAAGAAATGATGGAATCTCTCAAAGTGATCAAAATCCTGGATATTAAGATATTTAATTCTAACAGATACCTGATTTACAGATCAGGTATCTGTTCAAACAATTAAATATTGGGTAAGTTGTGTTATGTTTATAAGTGATTGATAGCCAGTGGGTGTAAAGGTCTGTTTTATAATGGGTAATCATATTGCTTTTTCAAATTTTGAAAAAATAGTATAAATAGAAATATTAAGAATGAAATTATATCGGTCATATATAACAATATTATTTGTAGTTCTTTTTGCGGGTATTTTAGCTTGTAGTAATGAGAATTCGGAAATAACTCCTGAGCTAACAGTTTCATTAGAAAATATGACTGTCTCAAGTTCGGAAAATACAAAAACGTTTTATATAAATAGTAATATTGATTGGACGATAGATATATCAGAAACATGGTGTAGTGTGTCTCCTCAATCAGGTTCTTCAGGCAATACTACAGTAGTAGTTAGTTTAGAAGAGAATAATTTATTTGAAGAACGAAGTGTAGTAATAGGTATCCAAGGTGGTGAACTTAATCGACAAGTACAAGTACAACAAGAAAAAGCTTATTTATTAACTGTTGCATCAAATGAAATTGATATCTCAAATGAAGGGGGAGAAGTTAGTGTACACTTGCAGACAAGTGAAGCATTTGAAGTTTTAATTAATTGTGATTGGATAACAAAAAAGACATTAAAAACATTAAAGGATTCAAGTGAAGTATATGTTGTAGAAGCCAATACAACATATATTCCTCGTGAAGGTGAAATCACTTATACATTAAATGATATTTCAGAAGTAATAACCGTTAATCAAGAAGGGAATAATCCTTCAATACCCGAAGATATTACAGGTGTTGAGTCAGATGCCGAAACACTTGCCGCAAAAATGATAGTGGGATGGAATGTTGGGAATTCATTGGAAGTTCCCGGAGGTGAAACTTTGTGGGGCAATCCAAAAATTAATCAAGATTTAATTGATGGTGTGAAGGATGCCGGATTTAATGCTATCAGAATTCCTTGCGCATGGGATAGTTACATCATAGATGAAGAAACATATCAAATTAGTGAAGAGTGGTTAACCAGAGTAAAAGAAGTTGTAGATTACTGCTATAATTCTGATTTGTATGCTATAATAAATATACACTGGGATGGTGGTTGGCTTGAAGAACATCCACTTTATAGCTATCAGGATGAGGTTAATAAAAAACAGTATGCGCTTTGGATTCAAATTGCTACTTTTTTTAGAGATTATGATGAGCATCTGTTGTTTGCAGGTACCAATGAAGTTCGAGAAAATTACAATACACCTACCACTGAAAATATTGAAGTACAAGAGTCGTATGTTCAAACTTTTGTTGATGCAGTAAGAGCTACTGGAGGAAAGAATGCTTATCGTAACTTGGTAGTGCAAACCTATAATACAAATATTGATCATGGTATAAACTTAAATACAATGCCTACAGATGCGGTAGAAAATCGATTGATCCTTGAAGTGCATTATTATGATCCTTATGAATTTACAATAAAAACGGATGATGGTTATAATACACAATGGGGACAAGATTATACTGATGTTTCTGATTGGGGACAAGAAGATTACCTTGAAGCTCAGTTCCAAAAATTAAAAACAAAATATATAGATAATGATATTCCTGTAATTATTGGAGAGTATTCAGCAATGTTACGTGGTGATATGTCCACTGAAGCTCAAGCAAAACATGAGGAATCAAGAAATTACTATCATGCCAAAATAAATGAGGTTGCAGAAAGTATGGGCATAACCACTTTTTATTGGGACAATGGCTATACAACAAAAAATGCTTCAGGTTTATTTAACCGATCAACAGGTGAACCTGTGCATAGTAGCGCTATTGAGGCAATTATAAATGTTTATAAATAAAGCAATATATGATGGATAAGTTAAAAAGAAAGATGAAAACGTTATTCGCTTTAATAGTTATAGGATTTGTTACGTTTTCATGTTCAAAGCCTGATTATCAAAAAGTCGATGATGGAATAGTTATACAGTTGAAACAGAAACAGAATTCAGATGCTTCATTAGTAAAATTGGAAGTTGTTTCTGACGATATTATTCGGGTAGTAGCAACTCCTGAAAAGGAATTTTCCAATAGAAAAAGTTTAATCATTGTTCCTCAAAAACAAAATAATGTAAAGTATGATGTTGTTGAAAATAATGATGAGGTTGAAATAACAACAGCTACTATAAAAGCTAAAGTATCTTTAGTTACAGGAGAGGTGGCCTTTTTTGATTTGGATGGAAATCCTTTGCTACAAGAAGATAAAGGAAGCAGTAAAAAATTTACTCCAATTTCAGTAGAGGGTACTTCCGGATATACTTTTGAACAAGTGTTTGAATCTCCTAAGGATGAAGCTTTTTATGGTTTAGGACAACATCAAAGTGATGAATGGAACTATAAGGGTAAAAACGAAATATTATATCAGTATAATACAAAAGTATCTATTCCATTTATTGTATCTAATAAACATTATGGATTGCTTTGGGATAATTATTCATTAACTCGTTTTGGTAACCCTAATGAATACAGTGAGTTATCTCAATTTAAATTGTATAACAATGAAGGTAAAGAGGGAGGTTTAACTGCTAAATATATTACTTCCAATGGTAGTGTTTTTACTCAAAGAGAAGAGTCAGAAATCGACTATGAAAACTTAGAGACAGTAAATAAATTCCCTAAGGATTTTCCTTTTAATAGTTCTGAAATTGTATGGGAAGGCGAAATTGAAGCTAAAGAAACGGGAGATTATTTCTTTAAACTTTATTATGCCGGATATACACGTGTTGAAGTGGATGGTAAGGAAGTTGTAAAAGAACGATGGAGAACTGCCTGGAATCCTAATACTTATAAATTTAAAGTTCATTTGGAGGCAGGTCAAAAAGTTCCTGTGAAATTAGACTGGAAGCCGGATGGTGGTATTTCTTATATTGGATTAAAAGCATTAAGTCCAAGACCAGAAACAGAACAAGAGAAATTAACTCTGTGGTCGGAAATGGGACAGGAGATGGATTATTATTTTATTCATGGAGATAATATGGATAAAATAATCAGTGGATATCGTCAACTTACAGGAAAAGCCTCCATTCTTCCTCGTTGGGCTTATGGTTTTTGGCAAAGTAGAGAGCGTTACAAAACACAGGATGAGATTGTAAGTAACCTGGCTGAATTTAGAAAAAGACATATTCCTATTGATAATATTGTACAAGATTGGTCGTATTGGGAAGTGGATCAGTGGGGAAGTCATAAGTTTGATGCTTCACGTTTTCCTGATCCTCAAAAAATGATGGATGATATTCATGCAATGAATGCCAGATGTATGATTTCTGTTTGGCCTAAATTTTACTGCAATACCGATAATTACAAAGAACTGGATGAAAAAGGATATATCTACCAGCAAACGGTAAAAGATAGTGTTAAAGACTGGATTGGTAAAGGGTATATTGGTTCCTTCTATGATCCGTATAGTAAAGGAGCTCGTCAGTTGTTTTGGGAGCAAATGAGAGATAATATTTATAAATATGGAATGGATGCATGGTGGATGGATGCTTCAGAACCAGATATTTTATCTAATGCCAGTTTAGAGTATCGAAAAAAGCTTTCTACTCCTACTGCAATGGGTTCATCAACTGAGTTTTTTAATACTTATGCATTAATGAATGCGGATGCTATTTATAATGGACAACGAAGCGTAGATCCAAACAAAAGAGTGTTTTTATTAACCCGTTCTGGTTTTGCAGGATTACAAAGATATAGTACTGCCACCTGGAGTGGAGATATTGGTACCCGATGGGAAGATATGAAAGCACAGATTACTGCAGGTATGAACTTTGCAATGTCCGGAGTTCCATATTGGACAATGGATATAGGCGGGTTTTGTGTTGAAAAGAGATATGAAAGTGCTAAAGAGGGTAGTGAAGATTTAAAAGAATGGCGAGAGTTGAATACACGTTGGTATCAATTCGGAACATTTGTTCCTTTATATCGTGCTCATGGCCAATATCCTTACAGAGAAGTATATAACCTGGATCCTAAAGAGCAATCTACTTATAAAAGTATAGTATATTATAATAAATTACGTTATCGCTTGATGCCTTATATTTATTCTTTGGCAGGTCATGTTTATTTCGATGACTATACTATTATGAGAGCTTTAGTAATGGATTTTGCTTCCGATAAAGAGGTTGAAAATATTGATGATCAATATATGTTTGGCCCTTCTATTATGGTATGTCCGGTATATGAATATAAAGCCCGAAGTAAAGACGTTTATTTACCAAAAGGAAAAGGTTGGTATAATGCTTATGATGGTACATTTATAGAAGGAGGACAAACCATTTCTGCAGATGCTCCATATGAAAGAATGCCTTTATTTGTAAAAGCAGGTTCAATTTTACCTGTTGGTCCTGAAATTGAATATACAGCTCAAAAATTAGATGCTCCAATAAAACTAATTGTTTACACGGGAGGGGATGCCCATTTTGAACTTTATGAAGATGAAGGTTTAAATTACAATTATGAAAATGAGCAGTACAGTTTAATTCCGGTTTCCTGGTCTGAGAAAGATGGAAAACTAACAATAGGTAAACGTAAAGGCGCTTACAAGGGTATGCTTCAGGATAGAACTTTTAATATTGTGTTTGCTTCAAAAGATAAAAAGGTTGATTTTAATTTTGATCAGTATAAAGGAAAAGAAATAAAATATGATGGTGAAGAGATTAGTATAAAACTATAATACCTACCATTAACTTTATGGGAAAACATTTTAATCCCGACAGGCAAATGTTTGTCGGGATTAATTTTTACTAGAATTATGGATATGAGAAAGAAAAGGTTCTTATTTACGATTTGCATTACTGCTGTTATTCAGTTAACGTTATATGGGCAATTTCAGGATAAACCTGAAAAAGGTTTTGTAAGTTGGCTACCTGCCCCTAAATGGGAAGATGCTCTATTAACAGGAAATGGCACTATGGGTGCAATGATAATGGGTAATCCGTTTGAGGAAAAAATTATTTTAAATCATGCACTTTTATTTATACCAAATGAAAAACCTGTCATTCCCCCGGATATGACTTCACATTTGGATGAAATAAAGAAATTATCGTTAGAAGGAAAATATAAAGAAGTTGCTGAATTAGGTGTTCAGATATGGAAGGATGCCGGATATGGTGATAAAAAATGGACAGATCCTTATGTTCCGACTGCTGAGATTACGATAGATATGCCCGTTTCAAATGTGGAGAAATATCAACGTATGGTCAATTTTGAAACAGCAGAGGCTACGGTTGAATGGAAAGATAAAAGTGGTTTCTACTCAAGAAAGACTTTTGCTTCCAGAGCTGATAGTGTTATTGTTACGCAAATTAAAGGTTCTGAAAAAATTAACACAGAGATTTTTCTTCATCAATATCCTCATTCATGGGAACAATCCCAGCTAATAAGGGAGTTAATAGAGAAATCGGAGACTCATATAGAGGATGGATTTATGCATTATCATGTAGCTTATGGTAAACCACACTCGCATTCTCCTGATGGATATGATTGTTTGCTAAAAGTGATTACTAAAGGAGGTTCGGCAGAACAGCATGGAGGAAAAATGCAAATCAAAGACGCGGATGAAGTGATTGTTCTTACTGGTATAGAACCCTATAAAAAAAACAATACTAACACGCTTAATGTGTTAAAAAACAGATTAAATAATGCAAGTAAAGAATATGTTCAATTGTTGGAAAATCAGATAAATACACATGGAAAATTATATGATAGAGTAAAGCTAGATTTGCATGAAACAAGTACAGAAAAAGAGATGACATCCGAAACATTGGTATCATCTGTAAAAAAGAAAAGTACTCCTGGAATTTTACAACGTCAGTTTGAAGCTGCCAGATACAATATTTTATGTTCTACCGGTACAAATCCGCCTAACTTACAAGGAATCTGGAGTGGAACATGGACTCCAGGTTGGTGTTCAGACTTTACACATGATGGTAATGTGGAAGTAGCCATATCCAATTTGTTAAATGGTAATATGCCAGAATTAATGATGGCTTATTTTAATTACCATGAAAAACTATTGGGTGATTATAAAACCAATGCCAAACAGTTTTATGGAGCAAGAGGTATTCATGTACCATCGCATACCAGCACACATGGCCTAAATAATCATTATGATGAAACCTGGTGTATGGAATATTGGAATGGAGGTGCAGGGTGGACTGCTTCTTATTTTTATGATTATTATTTGTATACAGGAGATAAAACCTTTCTTAAGAATCATGCCTTTCCATTTATGAATGAAGCCCTGATTTTTTGGGAAGACTTTTTAACTATGGGTGAGGATGGGAAATATATCGTAGTTCCATCATATTCTCCTGAAAACAATCCATTGGAACATCGTTGGCAAAACTGTATTAATGCCACAATGGATGTAATGATTGTTAAGGAATTAACAAGAAATTGGATTAGTGCAGCAAAGATTTTAGGTGTAAGTTCAAAAGAAATAAAGAAAAAGGAAGAGTTTTTAAGTCATCTTCCGGATTATCAAATTAGCGAGGATGGTGTTTTAAAAGAATGGTTATGGAAAGGCTTAACTGATAATCAGGCTCATCGTCATGCTTCCCATTTATACGGGTTATATGAAGTTCCCGATCCTGAAATATTAGCTTCAGAAGACTTACAAAATGCTGTTCAAAAAACAATAAATGAACGCATGAAAATAAGAAAGCAACAACAGGGGGGAGAAATGGCCTTTGGAATGTGTCATTTGGGTTTTGCTGCGGTAAATATTCACGATAAAGCTACTGCTGCTGAAATTTTAGAGTACTTATCCCGATTTTACTGGACAAACAGTATGGCAACAACACATAATCCAGGTGAATTATTTAATATGGATATTAGTGGTGGGATACCATCGTTAATGACAAGGATGATTGTTAATACTCGACCTGGATATATTTCTATTTTTCCCGCTAAACCTGATGATTGGGCAACTGGTGAATTAAGTGGTGTTTTAGCACGAGGCAATATTTGTATTGATAAAATTTCGTGGAATGAAGAAAAAGCCATTGTTCATCTTACTCCAAATACATCGCAAAAAGTGATTATTGATTTAGGAGATAATTATACAACTAAAGGTATTAAAATCGATGGAGCAAAATATAAAGTTGTAAATAATGAGTTAGTTTTGTTTTTAAAGCAAAATAAAAGTGTGAATATAGAATTGGTTAGATCTAATTAGAAAAATATAAAATGTATAGAATGAGAACTCTGATTATTAGTATGTTTTTTTTAGCTGGTATTTGGGCTAATGCACAGAAGTTAGATGATAAAAAGATGGAGCAACAGATTGAAGATATCATTTCAAAATTGACTTTAGATGAGAAGATTGCTATGTGTCATGCTCAGTCTAAGTTTAGTACTCCGGGTGTACCACGACTAGGAATTCCTGAGTTATGGATGTCTGACGGACCACATGGAGTCAGAGGAGAGATTAATTGGGACGATTGGGGGTATGCAAACTGGACAAATGATTCCATTACAGCTTTCCCCGCATTAACATGTTTGGCTGCAACATTTAATCCTGTATTATCATATGAATACGGAATAGCCATTGGAGAAGAAGCCCGGTATAGGAAAAAAGATGTGCTTTTAGGACCTGGAGTAAATATTTATCGTACTCCCTTAAATGGTAGAAACTTTGAGTATATGGGAGAAGATCCTTATTTAGCATCTATAATGGTCGTTCCATATATTAAAGGAGTTCAGCAAAATGGGGTCGCGGCTTGTGTTAAACATTATGCCCTTAATAATCAGGAAGAATGGAGAGGACATATTAATGTAAACGTGAGTGACAGAGCTTTGCATGAAATTTATTTGCCAGCCTTTAAAGCAGCTGTGATTGAAGGTGGAGTATGGTCAATAATGGGAGCTTACAATCAATTCAGAGGACAACATTGTTGTCATAACGAAATCTTGTTGAATAAAATACTTAAAGAAGATTGGGCTTTTGATGGTGCAGTAATTACCGATTGGGGTGGAACTCATGATACCAGGGAAGCAGCATTGAATGGTCTTGATATTGAAATGGGAACCTGGACCAATGGTTTAACATCTTCAACAAAATTTGCATACGATGAATACTTCTTAGCAAAGCCATTTAAAAAAATGATTCAGGATGGTGATATTAAAGAGTCTGTATTAGATGATAAAGTTCGACGCATCTTACGATTGATGATGAGAACCAATATGAATGCAAATCGTTCGTTTGGAAAAATGAATAATAAAGAGCATTCACAAGTGGCACACAAAGTGGCTGCAGAAGGCATTGTTTTATTAAAAAATCAAAGTAATTTCTTTCCGATAGATCCTGATACTAAAATGACGATTGCTGTAATTGGTGAGAATGCTACACGCTCAATGACTGTAGGTGGGGGATCTTCTGAGTTAAAAGCTAAATATGAAATTTCACCATTAGAAGGAATTCAGAAGCAATTTAAAAATGCAACAATTATTCATTCAATGGGATATGCATCAGGTCCTTCTGCTTATGGACGAGAGATTCCTTCTGGTTTAAATGCTGATTCATTGGTAAATGCTGCAGTGGATGCTGCCTCAAAAGCAGATATTGTTTTATATATTGGAGGGTTAAATAAAAACCATTTTCAAGATTGCGAAGGTGGAGACCGTAAACATTATAAATTACCTTTTGGTCAAGATGAATTATTAAATAAGATACTAAATGTAAACTCAAAAGTAGGTGTTGTATTGGTAAGTGGTAATGCAGTTGAAATACCTTGGTTAAATAAGGTAAATGGTTTAATTCAATCTTGGTATAATGGCAGTGAAGCCGGAAGTGCTTTAGCAGATGTATTATCAGGAAAAGTAAACCCTTCTGGTAAGTTACCTTTTTCTTATCCTGTAAAATTAGAAGATAATGCAGCTCATCATTATGGAGAATTATCTTATCCTGGAGATAGTATTAATCAATATTATAAGGAAGATATTTTTGTAGGGTATCGATGGTTTGATACAAAAAAGATGACTCCTCAGTTTGCATTTGGTTATGGTTTGTCGTACACAACCTTTGATATAACCGGATTAAAGTTGGATGATACTAGTTACTCAGAATCTGATGTGATTAAAATTTCTTGTGATATTAAAAATACAGGAAATATAGATGGAGCTGAAGTTGTTCAGGTTTATATTGGTAAGCCCAAATCAAAAGTTAAAAGAGTTATAAAAGAATTGAAAGGTTTTAATAAAGTCTATTTGAAGTCAGGTGAAAGTAGAAGTGTAACGATTGAAATACCAGTAGATAAGCTCAAATATTATGATGAATCAATTTCTGGTTGGAATCTTGAAAAAGGGTATTATATGATTTATCTCGGCAATGCTTCGGATAATATCATTGAAAAAGTTAAATTTAAAGTTCAATAAATCATATAAAAGGATAGTAATTTTACTATCCTTTTTCATTTTTAACGATAATCATATTTAACGACAATGCGTAAGTATTTATCCATATTTATCTTTCTAGTTTGTTTTCTTCAGACAAAAGCTAATATCCAGTATTCATTTTTACGAATAGATAACATGGATGGATTAGTAAACAATCATGTTACTTGTTTTTTAAAAGATTCACGAGGATTTATATGGGTAGGAACTTCGGCTGGATTGAGTAGATACGATGGTTCTGAATTTGTAAATTATAAGCACTCTCTTACTGATACCAGTTCAATTATTGATAATTATATTGAAGAATTGCAGGAGGATATCTCAGGTAATTTATGGATTCAGACTCGTTTAGGATATGTCTATTTTAATGTTCAGGAAGAGCGGTTTTCAAAGAATATTGATGAAATTTTAAAAATTGAGGGACTTAATAATCAGTTGGATCGATTGTATATTGATGAGAATAAACAATTATGGGTTAAGCGCTCTAAAATAGGTTATTACGAATTATATAATGATGAAGACCATCGTTTAAAGGCTCCACTTAAAGTAAATGAAAACTATAATAAAAATATTGTAAAATTTCTTCAAAAGGATTCTGCCTATTATTATTTATTTGATAATGGCCTTATAGAAGTTTTTTCATCAAAGGATTATTCGCCAAAATACAGTGATGATTTTTTGCAAAATAAAATGGGACAAGATAGCTTGGTGACTGAGTTATATGTTGATAATGAAGATGATATTTGGTTTTATGGTAATTATGATGGTGTATATCATTTTAACAGTAAAAATTCGCAATGGAATCATTACAATTTAAATTCAAATTCAATCCGGTTATCAAATAACATAGTTACTCAACTAGTACAGGATAATTACGGTAAAATATGGATTGGAACTGATCACGGAGGTCTTAATATTGTCAATAAATATTCTGGTGAAGTCGAAAATTTATATAATCAGGCTGATAATGAGAAAAGTATTGCCCAGAATACAATAACAGCATTATATGTAGATGATAAGGGAATTGTTTGGGGGGGGACTTATAAAAAAGGTGTTTTTTATTATCATGAAAACGTGCATAAATTCCTGCATTTTAAACATATAATGTCAGATCCTAAAAGCTTGCCTTATGATGACGTAAATTGTTTTACAGAAGATAAGAAAGGTAATTTATGGATAGGTACAAATGGAGGTGGATTAATTTATTACAATAGAAAAAAAGAAAGTTACAAGGTTTATAAAAAGGACTCAGAAAATACAAATTCATTGAGCAGTAATGTTATTGTTAGTTTATTTATAGATAAGTATAATGTTTTATGGATTGGAACTTATACCGGTGGTATTACAACCTATGATGGTTTAAGATTTAAACGGTATTTACATGATAATTTGAATGAATTTAGTTTGCCTAGCAATAATGTGTGGACTATAATTGAGGATGGAAATGATTTGCTGATTGGAATGATTGGAGGTGGAGTTGCTCGTTTTAACAGGAAGAATTCAAAATTTACTCCACTTGAAAACAGAGGTAATATTTCTTTAGTTTCTAAAATGGTTAATCAGATTTTTAGGTTAAGAAATGGAAATTTAATGATAGCTACTGATGCCGGTGTAGCTTTTTATGATGTGAAGGAAAAACGCTATAAAAACTATTTGATGAAAAATATAGATTCATCAAAGCCTTTAGTAGATAAATCTGTCAAAGCTGTTTATGAGGATTCGAGAGGTTTATTATGGTTTGCAACACATGAAGGATTAGTCGTATATAATCCCAATACAGATTATGTTAAGAATTTTAGTGCAAAAGACGGTATTGCAGAAGATTTCTGTAACTGTATTTTAGAGGATGAGTTTCAAGCTATATGGGTTAGTAAATCAAGTGGTCTAAGCCAAATTGTAGTAAAGCAAAACACTCCGGGCAGCGAATTTAGTTTTGACATTTATGATTATTCAAAAGAAGATGGATTACAGTCCAAAGAGTTTAATACACAAGCTTCATTTAAAACATCAAAGAAAGAACTCATATTTGGCGGTCCCAATGGGTTTAATTTATTTCAGGCTCGTAATATTAAGTATAATAGGGAATTACCTAAAGTTGTTTTTACAGATTTTCAGATATATAACAAGAGTATAAAGCCACAACCCGGAGAAAAAAGTGCTATTTTACAAAAGTCAATTACTTTTACAGATCGAATAGTTCTAAAGCATTCAATGAATGTGTTTTCTATACAATTTTCAGCGTTAGATTTTTTAATTCCACAAAAAATAAAATTTAAATATCAGTTAGAGGGATTTAATGATGCATGGATGCCTTTGCAGGATAATCTCAATAGTGTTACTTATACAAATTTAAATGCAGGTGATTATATATTTAAAGTTAAAGCTGCTAATAACGATGGATTATGGAATGAAAATTATGCTTTACTACAAATAACAGTATTACCTCCGTTTTATGCTACACCTTGGGCCTATGCGCTTTATGTTTTAATTATAATTTTAATATTGATTTACCTTAGATATTCAATGTTAAGTAAGGAGAGATTAAAATTTTCAATTGAGCAGGAGAGGTTGCAGGCAAAACGCAATCATGAAATGGATGAAATGAAGTTACGTTTTCTTACAAATGTTAGTCACGAATTTAGAACTCCTTTAACGCTTATTCTTACCCCTTTAGATAGATTATTAAAGAAAGCGAGTTCTGATTCTGATAAGAAGTTAATGGAAACTATAGATAGAAATGCCAAACATCTACTTGGTTTGGTAAATCAATTATTGGATTTTCGCAAACTTGAGTTACATGGCTTAAGATATAATCCCTCCTATGCTGATGTGGTTCATTTTTTAAATGAATTAAATAATCATTTTCAGGATGAGTTTAATAAAAAAGGTATAACGTATTTATTTGAAAAGAATTCAGATCATTTAATGTTTAATTTTGATAAGGAGAAACTACAAAAGGTAATAATGAATCTTCTGTCAAATGCTTTAAAATTTACCCATGAAGGAGGGAAAGTAATTCTGAAACTTGATATAAAAGAGGAGGAGGGATTAGTTGAAATATCTGTTAAAGATAACGGTGTTGGTATCGAGGATAATGAATTGGATAAAATATTTGTACGGTTTTATCAGTCGAAAAACAATAAAAAATTAGGCTTATCCGGAAGTGGAATTGGATTAAACCTGGCAAAAGAAATGGTTTTACTGCATAATGGTACAATCAGAGTAGAAAGTAAAAAAGGGAAAGGGTCAACTTTTATCGTTAGCTTACCTTTAGATCAAACCATTCAGGAGAATTCGGTTGAAAGTAATAATGAAAGTGAAGTTCAATTAGAAGAAGTTTCAATTGAAAGAACAAAAAAAGAAAAGGAAAAACCAACTATCCTTCTTGTTGAAGATAATGTGGATTTTAGAACTTTTATGAGAGAAACTCTTCAGGAAAGATTTACTATTCATGAAGCTCAGGATGGAAAGATTGGTATAGAGACTACATTTAAGGTGAATCCGGATCTAATTATCAGTGATGTTATGATGCCTGATGTTGACGGTCTGGAACTATGCAAAACGTTAAGAGCTGATATCAGAACTTCACATATTCCTATAATATTATTAACTGCAAGAACTGCAGATGAAGATAAAATAAAAGGATTAGAAATTGGTGCCGACGATTATATTACGAAACCTTTTAATATGGATTTGTTGCTTTTACGAATTGATAAATTGATAGAAAAACGAAATCAATTTCAAAAGAAGTTTCAAAAGACAGTAGAAATTAATCCAAGTGAGATTCAAATCACTTCTATGGATGAAAAACTAATTAAAAAAGCAGTGGCATTGGTTGAAAAAAATATTGCAGAATCAAAGTTTTCTGTTGAAGATTTAAGTAGCGAGTTAGGGATGAGTAGGGTTTATTTGTACAAGAAATTATTATCAATTACCGGAAAATCACCTGTTGAATTTATACGAATTATTCGTTTAAAACGAGGGGCTCAGTTACTTGAAAAAAGTCAGATGAATGTGGCTGAAGTAGCTTATGAAGTTGGATTTAACAGTCCTCGTTATTTTAGTAAATATTTTAAAGAAGAATACGGCATGTTGCCTACAGCTTATGTAAAGAAAAATAAAAAGTAAGAATATTGTGATTTGGTGTATTAAAATGATTAATTTGAGTTGTTTTAGAATTAGTATTCATTTTTACATTAAAATTTGAGGGAATCTTATAAAAATATAGAAAACAAATTTAAGCAAGATACATTAATCATATCCCTATGGTCTTCGACTATTGTTCATATACTATATTTATTAATGTATCTTTTTCTCTTTAATAAAGAGTATAATCCAATTGTGTATAGCTTAAGTATTAGTTTGTTATTGCATGTTTGCTTTTTCTATTGGATTAATAAAGGTTATTTTTCGTTTGTTACTTATGTTTTTATACTTGAAATAGAGATTTTACTTGTATTCCTTTCCTTTTTTGTATTGGGAAAAGAAACAGGTGTGCATTATATACTTTTGATTTTTTCAATGCTTTCATTTTCTGTGAATAATGAAAAAAAAATCAAGTTTTCAAATTTATTATTTCTCATTAATATAGTTCTATTTCTGGGTGTGGAAATGGAATTTATTCCAATTAAAGTAATTGTTCAATTTCCGGAGTCAGTAATTCCATATATTAAAACTAGTTGTATTTTAGTTACTTTAGTATTGATATATTATTTATCAGTTTATTTTAGAAAAACAAGAATTAAGAAAGAAGAACAGTTAGAGAAAAAACAAAAAGAAATACATCTACAGTCAGAACAACTACAAGAGTTAAACTCTAAATTAAAAAGTAATTTAGAATTTATTGAAGTTCAAAATAGAAAACTAGAGCAAGCGAACTCTACAAAAAACAGGTTATTTTCAATTATATCACATGACTTAATTAACCCACTATCTTCACTTAGTGCTTTTACTGATTTATTAAAAGATAGTATTGATTTTAATGATAAAGAACCGTTAAGTAAAATAGCTTTAGGAATATATGATTCTGTAAGTAGTTTAAATGTATTAACTCAGAATCTTTTAAATTGGTCAAGAACTCAAATGGATAGTATCAAACCAAGCTTTTTTCGTTTTGAGTTATTTAAAGTTGTTAACAACAACATTCAACTATTCCACTCAAACTTGCAATCTAAAAATATCACACTAAACTGTAAAGTATCAGAAGACAGTAACCATGCGGGCTAATACATATTGTTAGTGCTCATATCCAAGCCTATTTTTGAGGCAAAAAACCATGCGTATTATCGAATCAAGTTTTAGGAAGTTATACCGGGAGTATTTGGAATCCGGTCTTAGTGTTCGCGATTTTTGCAGTAACCAGGATTTCGCAGTCTCCACGTTTTATCGTTGGAAGAATCTAATTGAACAAGATGAACCAACCATTGGGTTTGTGCCATTAACAATAAACAAAGATTCATCTGTAAACAGTAAGGTACACCAATCAGACGTCATCAATAATTGCAAGGAAAACACATGTGATAGCCACTTATCTTTTACATTTCCCAACGGTACAAGATTGGATATAAAAGGAGATGCAGACATTGCTCTGATCAAGTCCATTATTCACCTTTATTGATCAGGACCTATGTTTCATTTACACGGGAATCTGCAGTACTTCCTCTATCCAGCTCCGGTTGATATGCGAAAAAGTTTCTATACGCTTAGCGGTGTCGTTTCATCAGTAATGAAGCGCAATGTGCAGGACGGCGAAGTATTTATTTTTGTCAATCGTAACCTGACTATTATGAAGATATTGCATTTGGAGCACGGCGGTTTGGTTATCTATCACAAAAAGCTAGAAAACGGTACATTTAAGCTCCCTACTTTCGACCAAAATATTACATCGCAGTCAATAGACTGGCAAGATTTGATGGCTATTGTAAGCAATGTAAAACCCATAGAAAGACAATTGAAAAAACGTCGAAAAAGCATTTGAGTTCATTACTTATTTTTTGGCTGAAACCCTTGAATTTAGTATCTTTGAGACATATTCAGAAGGAGATAAATGAGCCAGATTTCAGATAACGAAGCATTCATTCAACAGTTGTTACAAGAGCGTGACGAGATGTATTGTGAACTCTCACGTTTGCGTCAGACAGATAATGGTTATATGGAGTCTCTTAAAGCTCAAAACAAGGAACTGGAAGACCAAATTAACAAGCATAAAGAGCTTCTTCAAAAAAAAGAAGAACTACTCAGTAAAAAGGAGGAGTTGCTTCAGCAAAGAGAGGAACTGGTTAATAAACTAACTGACCAATTGGCATGGTATCGCCGAAAGTTCTGGAAGGCTTCCAGTGAACGTTTTATTCCATCTGACCCAAACCAGCGTAAGATCGATTTTGACGGATTGGATGTTCTTCCCGAAGAAGAAGAGATCGCCAAAGAAGCGGATAAGGAGTTGTTGTCCTATAAACGTCAACGACCACAAAAAGAAAAAAAGAAACCGGTTCGTCTTCCTTTGCCGGAAGACCTACGCCGTGAGGAAGAAATAATAGAGCCGGAAGGCATTGATGACAACTGGGTACGCATTGGAGAGGAAATTACCGAAGTTTTAGAGCACAAGCCCGGTGAATTGTTTGTCCGAAGAATTATCCGTTCCAAATATGCATTAAAGCCAGCCTCACAAGAACAGGAGAAAGCTGTTGTACAGATAGCGCCACTTCCACTGTTGCCATTACCACGCAGCAATGCAGGCGCCTCGCTTTTGACAGAGTTACTGATCAATAAATACCAACACCATCTACCATTTCATCGTCAGATTGCCATGTTTAAACAGATTGGCGTTAATCTACCAGCTTCAACCATTAATGGTTGGTTTCAGGGGACCTGTGATTTACTACGTGCTTTGTATTATCATTTACGTGAAGTGATAATGGAATCGGATTATATACAGGTGGATGAAAGCACGGTTCCGGTAATCAACAATGAAAAACATAAAACCGTAAAGGCTTACCTGTGGATGGTTCGATCGGTGATGAACAACCTGGTCTTCTTTCATTACGATAAAGGCTCCAGAGCACAAAAAGTAGTGGTTGAGCTATTAAAGGGTTTTAAGGGAGCCATCCAAACGGATGGGTATGAAGCTTATTCTATTTATGAGCAAAAGAAAGGTGTCCTATTATTGGGATGCTGGGCGCATGCACGCCGTAAATTTGAAGAAAGTCTTGCCGAGGACAAAGCCGGGGCTAAATATGCGTTGGCACAAATCGGCAAACTCTATCAAGTGGAAACAATGGCTGACGAACAAGGCTTGGATGATGAACAACGAGTGGAACTACGTAAACGTTTAGCTTACCCTATTATGGTCGTCTTTGAAAAATGGATCGTCAATCACTATCCTAAAGTATTGCCCAAAGGCAGAATGGGTAGAGCCTTATCGTATACTTACTCAATTTTCCACCGTTTGTCACGCTATCATCTTGATGGTCGTTATAAAATAGATAATAATCTGGCTGAAAATGCTATCAGACCTCTGGCATTAGGTCGTAAAAACTATTTGTTCTGCGGCAATCATGATGCAGCCGAAAATGCAGCTGTCATATACTCTTTGCTGGGTTGCTGCAAAGCTGCAGATGTAAATCCAAGAGAATGGTTGACGGATGTACTTACAAAGATACCTGAATACAATAATGACTACTCCTTAGATTTAGCTGACCTTTTACCCCATAATTGGAAGAATTCATAGAATACCGGGAATTGTCCATAAATTCCATAGACAATAGGAATGTCTCGTTTTAATTAATATACTTACGTGATGTAGTAGGCCGAATGCTTACAGAAGACATTATGGTATATGCTGATAAGGATATGATAGATGCTGTGGTTAGAAATTTACTTAATAATGCCATTAAGTTTTCTTTTCAAGGCAATAGTATTGAAATCATCTCAGAAGTTACTGATCAAAAAGTACTTCTACATATTAAAGATTATGGTATGGGAATAAGTAAGTCTCAGATGTCCGATTTATTTGTTATTAAAGATTCAAAATCCTCTCATGGAACTAATAATGAAAAAGGGTCAGGTTTAGGTTTGGTTATTTGTTATGAGTTTTTAAAGTTAAATGATTGTAAGTTAACTGTGAATAGTGAAGAAAAAGTAGGAACTACTTTTACAATTGAATTTCCAAAGAAAGAAAACTAAACAATTAATCATTATCTTTTTTTGTTTTACCTTTTGCATATTCAGAAGGAGAAACTCCGAACTGGCTTTTAAAACACTTACTAAAGTAAAAAGGGTTATTATTTCCAATTTTAAATGCTACTTCAGAAACATTCAAATTAGTAGAAGAAAGTAGTTCAGCAGCTTTTTTCATTCTTATAACACGGAGATATTCATTGGGAGTAAAACCTGTTAATGATTTTACTTTTTTATAAAATAAGGTTCTTCCCATAGACATGTTCTCATAAAAGTCATCAATAGAGAATTCAGCATTATCTATGTTTTTATCAATTATAAGGTTAATCTTTTTGATAAAGTCATTATCCTTATCTACAGTAAGGTTCGGTTCAATTACTAAACCAGGTTCTTTAGCAAATTTCTGATGTAGTATTTCTCTTTGTTCTAAAAGTTTAACTACTCTTGTTAAAAGATAATTAGAATCAAAAGGTTTTGTAATATATGAATCTGCTCCAGATTCAATTCCTTTAATTTGCTGTTGGGGAGCAGCATAAGCAGTAAGCATTACTATTGGAATATGGCAAGTTTCAAAATCAGATTTTATTCGTTTAATAACTTCATATCCATTCATGTTAGGCATCATTGCATCACAAATGATTAGTTGAGGATTAATTAAACTACATTTCTTTAATCCATCAAGGCCATCTATAGCTGTTTCAATATCAAAGTGTTTTTGCAAAAAATCGGTTAAATAGTCAGATACATCAAAGTCATCTTCAATAATTAAAATTTTATAGTTTTTAAATTTTTCATTTACTTTAATAATCGTGTTTGACTGAGAATTTTGATTTAAAGGCGCGGATGGTTTTATTTCATAATCTTCAATATTTGATTTATGGTGTTCTGTTCGAGTTAATTCAGAATTAGGACTTGTATCATCTTTTAAAATGGGAATTATTACAATAAATGTAGCGCCGCCATCCTCTGTATCCTTGTATTTAATATCACCCTTGTGGATTTTCACCATTTCGTAAGAGAAATTAAGACCTATACCTGTACCTGAGTCAGATGGTTTAATTTGGTTAAAACGTTTAAATAGCATATTCCTATCTTTAGGAGAGATTCCTTCTCCGTTATCTGAAATACTAAATATTAGGGAGTTAGATTTTCCATCTACTTGAATATCTAATTTAATAGTACCATTTTCCGGAGTGAATTTAAAAGCATTAGATAGTATATTATATGCTACTTTTTCTATTTTATTACTATCCAAAAGTATATCATAACTATCTATATTAGAAGAAAATTGATAGTTGATATTTTTTCTTTTTGCAACTTCCTCAAAATTTTGAAATATCTCATTAAAGAAGGTAATTATTTCAATTTGTTCTAAATCCAGACCTATATTCTCATGTTGTATTTTTTGATAATCTAACAACTGATTAATTAGTCTCAATAACCTGTTTGAGCTTCTCTCTAAATAACTTATCTGTTTTTTTATTGGGGCATTAACATTGGGATCTGCAGCTAAGTTATCTATAGTCCCTTTTATAATTGTAAGAGGTGTTCTGAATTCGTGTGAAATATTAGTAAAAAAACGTAGCTTATAATTAGTTATTTGCTGCTCTAATTTAACAGCTGCATTTAAACCAGATATTCTTTTATTGGTTGTGATAATTATGATCGTTATGATTATGAATAAAATAATATATAAAGTTATTGCCTGAGTGGTCTTCCATATTGGTTTTTCAATAAGAATATGTAAAATTGTTTCCGATTGATTTAAGTAATCTCCAGCGTTACTTAATTTAACTCTAAAGGTATATTCTCCGGGAGGAATATTACGATATGTAGCCTCATTATGTTGAGTAGAGGAATTCCAGTTTGTCTCATAACCATCAAGGATGTAAGTGTATATATTAGAGGACTTAAAATTTAGAACAGAAAATTTTATATTTATTGAATTTTGATTGTGTTGTAGTTTTAATTTAGAGGTATTTGTAATCGATTTTTTAAGAGGGGAATTTTCTTCTGCAGGGACAGCTTTAATTCCATTTATTCCCAGTTCAGTAATGATTACAGTTTCTTTCTTAATATTATGGTTTAATTCATTTGGAGTAATTGTATATAAACCATCATAACTTCCTAATAGCATTTTACCTGTACTGCTTTTAGCTATTGCAGATTCACAAAATAAATCTCCCTCCCAGCGATCTGAAAGATGATGGTTTTCAAAGTAATTTCTGTGGGGATGCATTATAGATATACCAGATTCAGTTGTTATCCAAAGGTTTTCTTTATCATCTTCTTCAATTCCCTGAACAATGTTATTAATAAGACCTTTTTTAGTTGTAAAATGTTTAAATCTTATGTTTCTCATTTTATTATCCTGAATAACCAGATTTACTCCTCCTCCTGAAGTACCAATCCATAATTTACCTTTAGAATCTTTAAATATGGTTTTTACTTCATTATTATTTAATGAGGAATCATTCCTTGAATCAAAATAATAGTTTTTGATTTTTGCTTTGTTATTAATTAAAAGATCCGGATCAAATACAGTAATACCATTATTTCCTCCTAACCAAAGCAAACTATCGCTATCCTGTTCAATAGTTCGTATTCGACTTTGGAATTTTAATAAGTTGGGAAAGTCTTGTAAAAATAATTGATCGTTTCTTATTTCAGCTAAGATTAATCCATATCCAAATGTACCAAGCCACATCCGACCCTTATTATCTAAATATGTATCATAAATATTAATAGCGTGAGGATCTAATTGCAGGAATTCTTTATTGAATATCTTAAAATCCTTATAATCCTTATATTTAAATATGATCAATCCGTTTCCTTTTGTTCCAATCCACTTGTTT
This sequence comes from uncultured Saccharicrinis sp., assembly GCA_963665705.1. Classification (GTDB taxonomy): domain Bacteria; phylum Bacteroidota; class Bacteroidia; order Bacteroidales; family Marinilabiliaceae; genus Saccharicrinis. The sequence continues at coordinate 3,592,546 of OY762448.1, read as the reverse complement.
CCATTGGTATCTTCAGTTATAGTGTATGGCATACCACCTTTTAGATGGTGATGAGCAATGAGGTTATGATTTTTGTTGTATATAAAAATACTTCCACTTTTTGTTCCAATCCAAAAGTTATTATCTCTGTCTTCATATATTAGTCTAATGATTTTGTCTTCCTTTTTTATTGGAGAACTTCCTGGATAAAGAGATGGAGACTTATTTTCTGAGATAGTTATTTTCGACAATCCGGCATATTCCGATCCAACCCATATATTTCCACTATTGTCTTCAGATACAGATAATAAATAATTAGTCTTTAAGCCTTCTTGTTGATTTTCATCATGAATAAAGTGTTTAGTATAACCGTTAGTTTGATCAATCGCAAATAAACCATTACCATACGTTGTTATCCAAATAATATTTCTTGAATCATGATATATGGAATAACGTTCCATATCAATATTTGAAACGATAGATGGTGGAATTAAATTGTAGGCTTTAAATCTATTTTTGAGTGAGTTGTATTGCCATATTATTCCAGATTTATTGTAGACCCATAACTTGTTTTTGTTATCGTAATAAATGAAAGCATTTGGTATAGATTGATTTTTAAAAAGTGCTTTTGCAGATGAAAAAGATTCAGTTTTTGTATTAAAAATATATGAAGAGTTGTTCGTTGTTATAAATATTACATTGTCTGATATTAAGCTTGTATTATTGATATATCCATTGTGTTTGTTGAAAATGTGTGGAACTTCAGATTTAACTTTTTGAGATTTTTTATCAATTGTATATAATTTGTTACTATTGGTGAAAACATAAAGTGTGGAGTCAGCCTCAATGGATGAATGAAATTTAGAACCCTTTGTAACAAGATTAAGTTGATTGTTATCAAAAATAAACAACCCGGAGTTTGTTCCAATCCATATTTTTCCTTCTTTATCTTCAGAAATGAAATTTACAGCATAATCATCTAATTCCCTAAAACCATAAAAATGCGTAGCTATATTGTCTTCTGTATGTACAACTCTTAAACATCCGGTTCTATTACCATAAAACCAAATATCTCCATTCTTTGTATACAAAACATTCTCATGTTGCGTACTCCATGGGTGAATATCAATAAACCTTTCCGAATTTGGGTTATAACAGTTGATGTTGTTAATGTTCGTACGAATCCATAGATAGCCCAGAGTGTCTATATGAATATCCTTAATTCTGCTGTCAGATAAAGTGTTTGGTGTATTATATTCAGGTTGCAGGCATAAGAAAGTGTTGCCATCAAACCTGTTTAGTCCATTTAATGATCCAAACCATAAAAATCCTTGCTTATCCTGTACAATAGAAGTGATTGTATTTTGCGATAAACCATCTTTAGTAGTGATGTTTTGTATGGTGTAATTTTTCTCACATTTTGCATTAAATGATAATAAAAAATAACAAATTGTAATGAATAGTAGTTGGATTCTCATTACGAAATTATTCTCAGGGATTTATATTATGTTTAAAGGTTAATGAGCAAAGTAAATGTTGCTAATATCCTACAAAAATATAAGAACAATTTACATATGACTATTAATTGGGTATTATATTGATGTCTATTCGTACAAAAAATCATAAAACAAATATAAATATTAGTGTTTTAGATCTATAAAATATTTTGTGTACAATAAGTAATGTTGTATTTTGTAATGTGCATTAAATCAAATAGTAATGCGTATTTGTATAATAATGTATGTACAATAATGTATTGAAGAGTACAATAGTGTATGTGATTGGAATGTGCTGATTTTAATTTTGGTTTCAGGATTTATTAACAAAAGTTAAATCTGAAAAATTAGTTAATTAAAATTAGTGTATCTATGAAAAAAAATCATGCAGTGGTGCGAGGTATAACTTTACTGATTTTCCTGTTTGGTATCGGTATTTATGCAAGCTCACAAATTAATGTTACAGGAAAAGTTACTGATGGTACAGATCCTATTCCTGGTGTTACAATTTTAGAAGAAGGCACAATGAATGGGACCTTAACTGATATAAATGGAAAGTATTCCATTTCAGTTGCAAGTAAAGAGTCTAAAATTGTTTTTTCATCTATTGGTTTTGATTCCCAAACAGTTTTAGTGGGTAGCAATACAAACTTAAATATCACACTGAAAGACGAAATCTCAGAATTAGATGAAGTTGTTGTTATAGGTTATGGAACTTCAAAGAAAAGAGATATAACAGGTGCGGTAAGTTCTGTAAAAGGTGGAGAGTTAGCTACAGTGCCAGTTACAACTGCAGCACAGGCTATTACCGGAAAAATCGCAGGAGTTAATGTGGTTACTCAGAGTGGTGCACCAGGTGCCGATATAAATGTGGTAGTAAGGGGGGGAACATCAATTACACAAGGATCATCACCTTTGTATATCGTTGATGGTTTTCAGATGGATGATGGACTTAAAAATATTGATATTAATGATATTGAGTCTATTGATGTAATGAAAGATGCTTCAGCTACAGCTATTTATGGTGCAAGAGGTTCAAATGGTGTAATTATCATTACAACAAAATCTGGTAAAAAAGGAAAAACTGAAGTTAATTATAATGCTTATCTAAGTTTTGAGAAATTAGGTTCTAAATTAGACCTGTTAAACACTCAGGAATATGTTGAATATCAGTATGAATTTCAGACTTTAAATGGTCAGATTAATAGTTGGGCTAATATTTATGGTGGAGACTTAAATAGTAGCGATTTTTATACAGGAGCTTACGATAGAATTGAACAAGAGTATGGCGGTGTAGCTCCAATTGATTGGCAAGACGTGGTATTTGGTGGAACTGCCACTTTAACAAATCATAATGTGAATATCACAGGAAGTAGCGATAAAACTCAATATATGTTGAGCTATAACTTCACCGGACAAGAAGGACTACTAGAAAAATCAGGTTATACCCGAAACAGCCTTAGAGCCAAATTAAATCATGAATTGAATGATAGAATCAAATTATCCTTTGGTACAAGTTTTATGGGAACAGAACTTGATGGTGGAGGTTCATTAGGTGGTACTTTAAAGATGTCTATTTTACAACCAGTAACAGGTGGTACCAGATATACCAATGATGAGTTAATTAATTCTGATATTAGTGATGAAATGCAGGATATTGACTCGCAGTATGATATTTATAACCCATTAATTATGAATGATGCTGTTACAAAAGAAAAATACACACGTCTTTTTACAGTGAATACAGCTTTCGATGTTGATCTTACTGATGATTTAACGTTTAGAACAGCAGGTAGCTATTTGTGGCAACAAGTAAGAAATGATTATTGGGATGATGGAAGAACTAAGGAAGCTCAAAACAATGGAGGTCCTTTTGGATCCAGAGATAATAGTGAAAAATTTACTTGGCAGGTAACGAATACTCTTAATTGGGCGCATGAATTTAATGCACATAAAGTTAATGTGTTGGTGGGGCAGGAAACTTATTATAGTGAGTCAATGAACTTGAATAATACTTATTACGAATTTCCTGATAATAACTTTGGTTTAAGTGATGTGAGTATGGCCGGACAGGTTTTTTCTTACAAATCCGGAAAAAGTACAAATGGTATTGTTTCAGTATTCGGAAGATTAAATTATAATTTAAACGAAAAATATCTTGTTACGGGAACAATTAGGGGTGATGGATCTTCTAAATTTTCAAAAGGTAATCAGTGGGGATATTTTCCTTCAGTTTCTGGTGCATGGAGAGTGTCTGAAGAACCATTTATGGATAATCTAAGTTTAATCAATAATCTTAAGTTTCGTGTTGGTTACGGTACTACAGGTAACTGTGATATTAGTAATAATATGTATGCTACCGATTATCAATCAGGGTATTATGCAATTGATAAAAAGCAGGTGTCTACTTTAAAACCAGGTAATACAGTTGGTAATCCTAATTTACAGTGGGAAACAACAAAATCTACAAATATCGGGTTGGACGTTTCTTTTTTTGATAGTAGAATTAATTTAACGTCGGAATTTTATAATAATGTGTCAGATAACCTGTTAATTAAAAACTCTATCCCAACTTCAACAGGATACAGTTATCAGTTTCAGAATATTGGATCTATCAGAAACCGAGGTTTTGAGTTTGTTTTAAATACTTATAATGTTAGAAACAATAAATTCACATGGACTACAGATTTTAATATCTCTTTTAATAAATCAAAAGTGTTAAATATCTATGGAGAAGATGATGATTATTTTATTCAAAACTATGGCAGAATAGATTTTATTGTTGAAAAAGGTCAACCTCTTGGACAATTTTATGGCTATGAGTATGATGGAGTTTATACAACAGATGATTTCAACCAAAATGCCGATGGTACCTATTCTTTAAAAGATGGAGTTGCAAGTTTGAAGGGAAAGGTTAGAAGTTCAATAAAACCGGGTGATGTAAAATATATTGCAAAAGAAGGAAATACAGATGATGATGGTAACCCAGTTTGGTCAACAGATGATAGACGTATTATTGGTAGTGCAGAACCTGATTTTACAGGTGGTATGGTAAATACGTTTACCTATAAAGGTTTTGATTTAGGTATTTTCATGAGTTTCTCATATGGAAATGAAGTTTTTAATATGAATTCGCAACGTTTTATAGGACCTTATTTACCAAATCAAACTTCAATGAAGGTAATGGCTGACCGTTTTGTGTTAGTTGATCCTACTACAGGTCAGGAAACTAATGATCTTCAGCGTTTAGCTGCATTAAATCCACAACAATATAATAAAGATGCGATGTGGAGTTTGCATTCAGATAATAAAATTGCAATTACAGATGCCTTAGATTATTATATTGAAGACGGTTCATTTTTACGACTAAGCACTATCACCTTAGGATATACCTTACCTTCACATATTATTAAAAGAATGCATGTTAATAAATTACGTTTTTATTGTACGTTAAACAACATACACACATTTACCAATTATTCAGGATATGATCCGGAAGTATCAGCAACTTCAAGTTTGTTAACAAGAGGTGTTGATAATTCAGCTTATCCAAGAGCAAAAAGTGTGGTTGTGGGACTAAACCTAACATTCTAACTCAACAAAACTTATAGAAATGAAGATTAATAAAATATATATATTAGGTCTGGTGATGCTAAGTGTATTATTTAGCTCATGCGAAGACTGGTTAGATATGCCCTCGGAATCAAAATATGATAGTAGTTCGGTTTTTGAATCAGTTGGTAGGGCAGAAATGGCTGTATTGGCATGTTATACAAATACGTTTAACAGAGAATTGTATTATCAGTTAGGTATGGGAACTGATGAATGTATGTCCACAGAAGGAGATACTAACTCTAAAAACCAAATGGCTAATTACGTTTATACTACTTCAAATATTCCAACTTCTACATATAATGCATTATATGCTGGTATTGAATATGCGAATGTGTGTATAAAAAAGTTGACAGCAATGAAGGCAGGTAGTAGTGAATCTGATCAAAATAAGATTGATTACCTTTTAGGAGAATCTTACGCAGTCAGAGGGATGAATTATCTTAATATTGTTCGATTCTTTGGAGATGTACCATATCCAACAGAACCAGTAGAAGATATGGATACCTTTACTTCATCAAGAGTTCCCAGAGATACAATTTATGATGGTATTATTAAAGATTTACAAACAGCAACAGAGTTATTACCATGGTTAGATGAAGGTGTTTATAATACTCCTGAACGTTTTACTAAAAATGCTGCGTATGGTATTTTAGCCAGAACAGCCCTTTATGCAGCAGGTTATTCTTTGCGTTTTGATTTGAACACATACGATCCATCTACAGTAAGATTAGCTCAGAGAGAAGATCCAAATAGAATTACAGAACTATATCAAATTGCGTCAAATGCTTGTTATCAAATTATTCAGCATGGACAGAATCATTTAGTTGAAAATTATGAAGATGTATTTAGAGACTTGATGAATGGCAGATATAATGATGAATCAATTTTAGAATTAGGTCAGTATGGTGCTAATGTTAATGGTTATAGCATTGGTTATACCAACGGAATTTATGCACACCCAAATTGTATGTATCAAAAAGCAAAACCTGCTATGCAGGCAATTCCTTCGTACTATTTCGATTTTCAGGAAGGTGATGTTCGTAGAGATGTAACTATTTGTAATTATGATATCAGTTCTGATAATATTCGTAAGTTAAGTACTTTCTCTGGTTTAACCATTGGTAAATTCAGGGTTGACTGGACTTCAGAATTAGGTGTAAAGGTTAATAAACGAGATATTAACTGGCCTGTTTTGCGTTATTCTGATGTACTTTTAATGTATGCAGAAGCTGAAAATGAAATAAATGGTGCGCCTAGTAATGAAGCTGTAGAAGCTTTAAAAGAGGTGAGAATGAGAGCTTTTAATAATGATGAGGATAAAGTTGGAATTATTCCAACCGCATATTCAGACTTTAAGGATGCAATAATAAAAGAACGTAAATTGGAACTTGGTTTTGAAACATTAAGAAGAACAGATTTGATACGTTGGGGTATTCATTATGAAACATTAACAGGTGCAAAACAAAAGGTTATTGATATAGCAAACCATGCTGGTGATTATACAAATGTAGATTTATACAGAGCTTATTTACCAGTTGCAGCAACTGATTTTGAAGATGCAATTGTTGCAGTAGATTTTGTTGGATACAAAACTGAGTTAACAGAAACTGAAATTGCAGATTTAGAGGCTCAGGGATATGTTGTTTTAGATATGTTTAGTGCAGATGATCTCTCAAATGGAAAATCATATACTCCAGATCAAGTTTGGATTGAATCTTTATTCCGTGGTTTAGAAAAAGAAAAGGTAGAATTGTTGCCTTTAAATCAGAAAATGATCGATGTAAATCCAGGATTAGAAGGTCAACAACATCCACTTTACTAAGTTTAATTCTGGTTTTTATTTATTCATACAATAGATATTAATTGTTAGCAGAAGAAGTCTTTATTATTACTCCCACAGCTAAATGCTGTGGGAAATTTATTGTCCAATAAAGGATTAATAAAGTAATATTTTGTTTGAAATTCATTTTGATAATAATTTTTAAAGCCTTTTAATTTAATGCTTTACATGTGGATGAATTATATTGTATGTACAAAATTGTATTAATTTGAACGTGTAGACATTTATATAATTGGTGTGAAAAGTAAATTTGGAATAGTTAGTTAACTTAGAATATTTAACATCAAAGTAGGTGTCATTCTTACTCAAATTCAATTATAATTCAATATTATATTAATAATGCGTTTTTTTCTACCCATATTTTTAATATTAATAAATAGCCATTTACTGGGTCAATCTTTATCATTTCCAACAGCAGAAGGTTGTGGAAAGTATACTAGTGGAGGAAGAGGAGGAAAGGTTATTTATGTAAATAATTTAAATGATTCAGGATCTGGAAGTTTACGTGATGCTATAAGTCAGAAAGGTGCTCGTATTATATTATTTTCTGTGGATGGAACAATTGAATTGAACTCAAGGTTAATTATAGATAATGATAGTGTTACCATCGCTGGGCAATCTGCGCCTGGTGATGGTATTTGTATTAAAGGATATCCTCTATATATTAATGCAAATAATGTCATAATCCGTTATATCCGTGCCCGAATGGGAGATATCAATAAAATAGAAGATGATGCCATGGGAGGTAGGGATATAGAGAGTTTAATAATCGATCATTGTTCAATTTCATGGTCAGTAGATGAGTGTTTATCGGTATACCGCTCAAAAAATGTAACAGTACAATGGTGCATGGTTACGCATAGTCTTTCAAAATCAAATCATTCTAAAGGGGCACATGGTTTTGGTGGTATATGGGGTGGATCAAATGTATCTTTTCACCACAACTTACTATCTCATCACAGTAGCCGAAATCCAAGGTTTGCATCAGATGGATATGGACCTGTCGATTTCGCAAATAATGTTGTTTTTAATTGGGGTTACAAAGCTGCTTACGGTGGAGGAAGAGGAGGAAAAATAAACTTTGTGGCAAATTATTATAAACCAGGACCTGCCACATATGAAAATATAAATTCTACATTTTATGAACCTGCAGAGGATGGATCAACATCTCTATTTATTTCAAATAATTTAATGGTAGGAAATGATTCTGTTAGTCAAGATAATTGGTTAGGAGTTGGGAAAAAAGATCCTGTTGTAAAAATAGAATCCCCATTTGAAATCATTAAAATTAATGAAGATAAGCCGGAACAAGCTTATGAAATGGTATTAAAAGATGCTGGTTGTAGTTTAAAAAGAGATAGCTACGATATTCGCATTATAAAAGAAGTTGCATCAGGAAATGTTTCTGGTGGAGAAACATTCGGTAGTGGAAATAAAGGTATTATTGATTCTCAAAAAGAAGTTGGTGGTTGGCCCATATTGCAAAAAGGTACACCAAATGTTGATAGTGATAAAGATGGAATGCCTGATGAATGGGAAAAAGAACATGGCTTAAATGAAAAATCAGCTATTGATGGTAATTTGTATTCTTTAAGTAAATATTATACGAACGTAGAAGTCTATTTAAACTCAATTATAAAAGAATGCAAATCAAGTCAAACGATCCTAAAAACATCAACAGATAAAGAAATTATTAATCAATACCCACAGGCAAAAATATCTGATTTTAGTAAGCGTCTGGAAGCTAAAGGGAGAATATTAGAGACATCAGAATATTATGTTTGGGGATGTGCTCCAATTTTTGGCGAGGATGGTAAAGTGCATGTTTTTTATTCCAGATGGCCTAAAAAATATGGAATGGGAGGATGGATTCATAAATGTGAAATTGCTCATGCTGTTGCTGATCAACCAGAAGGGCCATACCAATTTATTGAAACAGTTTTAGCTCCTCGTAAAGGGTATTATGATGCAACAACATGTCATAATCCGCATATTAAATTTAAGGACGGAAAATACTATTTATTCTATATGGGTAATTCTGACAAAACAGTATTTACCAAACGTATAGGACTTGCTACAGCCACATCTTTAAATGGTCCATGGACTCGATCAGATAAGCCAATACTTGAGGCAGGAAAAGAGGGATTATGGGATGACTGTTGCACTACAAATCCTGCAGTAGTATTTCCTTCTAATGGAAAATGTTATTTGTATTACAAATCATGGAATGTACATAATTACAAGTCAGAAAAAGGATCTATCCGTGGAAATAGAAAGTACGGTTTAGCAGTTGCTAAAAATATCGATTCTAAATTTAAAAGATATAAAGGAAATCCAATCATTGATCTTTCATTGCATGGTGATAATAAGCAGGTTGAAGATGCTTATGTGTTTATTGAAAATGGTGAATTTAAAATGTTAATGAGAGATATGGGATATTTTAATCATGATGTTGGATTAATTTTTACCTCAAAAGATGGACTAAAGTGGTCAGAACCAAAGATTGCCTGGTTCGAAGCTGAGGCATATACCGAAGAACCACCTGCTCCAAAGCATTTAAAACGTTATGGACGCTTTGAGCGACCTCAGGTATTATTAAAAGATGGTAAACCTGCATATTTATTTAATGCAATGCAAGGTGGAAAATATGAAACATCAACAGGTTTTGTATTCAAAATTAATGAAGAATCTAAATAATATATATGATGAAACGACCCTGTAAATTTTAATCTTAATAAATTAAACATTGTATAATGATTAAAATTTCTTGAGAGTTCCATGTGACAAATAGAAGAAAGATTAAACACATGAAAAACTATAATGGTATGATGAAAAATATTTTTGGATTTGGGATATTGTGTTTTGCATTATTTGCATGTAAAGCTAAAGCCCCTGAAAAAATAAACAGATTAGAAGTAATCGAAAGAAATAGTCCGATTGTTACTGAGTTTGATTCATTAAGTTCATTATCTGTTGGTAATGGTAATTTTGCTATGACAGTTGATGCAACTGGTCTGCAGACTTTTCCTGATACATATAAAAATGGTGTTCCACTGGGAACTCAATCGCAATGGGGATGGCATAGTTTTGCAAATCCAAATAATTATAAATTCGAAGAGACTTTAAAGACTTATAACTTCAGAGGTAAAGATGAAGTCTATGCAACCCAGTTTAAAGAACAAGGGAGACCTCGTGAGGCAGCAAATTGGTATAGATGTAATCCTCATCGTTTACATTTAGGTTATATAGGATTAGAGTTATCAAAAGCAGATGGTTCTACTGTAGAACAAAATGATATTAAAGATATTCAAGAGAAATTAAAACTTTGGGATGGTACAATAGAAAGTAAATATACAATTGAGGGAGATTCTGTTACAGTAAAAGCAGCATGTGATCCTAAAATTGATGAAATTAAAGCTGTAATATCTTCACCTCTTATCTCAAAAGATCAGTTAAATATTAATGTGAAGTTTCCTTATCCTACAGGAAACCATGCTGATGATGCTACAGATTGGAGTTCACCTGAAAAGCATAAAACAGAGATTGTTGACAATGGTGAAGGTTACTGTATTTTAAAAAGAACATTAGATAATGATTATTATTTTGTAAAACTTCAATGGAAGGGTAAAGCTTCTGTAAAGGAAAAAGCTCCACATTATTTTATTTTAGATCCGGAATCAGATCAGTTTGAATTCACTTGTGAATTTTCTAAAGAAAAGCCAACTGATACTTCAGTTATGATGGCTGATGTAATACAAAATGCATCAGATTATTGGCAATCATTCTGGAAAAAAGGAGGGGCTATTGACTTCTCAAAATGTACAGATGAACGAGCATCTGAACTAGAACGACGTATTATCTTATCGCAGTATTTAATGGCTATTCAATGTGCAGGAAATATTCCTCCTCAAGAAACTGGTTTAACTTATAATAGTTGGTATGGTAAGTTTCATCTCGAAATGCATTGGTGGCATGCGGTACATTTTGCATTATGGAACCATATTGACTTATTAGAACGTAGTTTAGATTGGTATTCAAAGGCATACCCTAATGCCAAATCGATTGCAAAACGTCAGGGATTTGATGGTGTAAGATGGATGAAAATGACAGATCCTTCCTCATTAGAAGCTCCTTCAAAAACAGGATCATTTTTAATCTGGCAACAGCCTCATTTTATATATATGGCCGAGTTGGTATATCGTGATCATCCAACAAAAGAAGTGATTGAAAAATATGGAAAGCTAGTTGAAGAAACAGCTAAGTTCATGGCTTCTTTTGCTACTTATGATGAAATGGAAATCAGATATGTATTGAAAGGATTGATTCCTGCACAGGAAACACTTAGAGCATCTGAAACAGTAAATCCGCCTTTCGAATTATCATACTGGCATTATGCAATGGAAGTGGCTCAAAAATGGAGAGAGAGAGCAGGAAAACCAAGAAATGAGCAATGGGATGAATTGATTGATAAGCTTTCTCCTTTAGCTTCAAAAGATGGTTTGTATCTAGCTGCAGAAGATGCTGTTGATACATATAAAGACATACGTTTTACTTCTGATCATCCTGCGGTATTAGGAGCTATGGGTATTCTTCCTCAATGTAAGTTGGTTCGTGATGATTATATGAAAAACACCTTACACTGGATTTGGGATAACTGGAACTGGGGTAAAACATGGGGATGGGATTATCCTATGACAGCAATGTGTGCTGCTCGGTTAGGAGAACCAGATAAAGCAGTTGGAGCATTATTGATGGATAAAAGAACAAATACATATTTAGTTAATGGGCATAATTATCAGGATAGTCGATTAAGAGTTTATTTACCTGGAAATGGAGGGCTACTTACTGCTGTAGCAATGATGTGTGCCGGATGGGATGGTAATACTGTTGAAACTCCTGGTTTCCCTAAAGATGGAACCTGGGATGTGAAATGGGAAGATATAAAAGCAATGCCTTAATTGAAGGTTAAAGATTCAAAAGGTTAAAGGAATAAAAGTTAAGGGCGAAAGGATGATTTACAACTTGCTTAATGAAATAGACAGATAGAGAAATACTTGTCAGTTTGAAAAGAGATTTAGGTAGGTAAATGATAGTACGAGAAGGGAATCAGCTCTCCTCCTTTCAAAGGAGGAGTACCTCGACGTAGGAGAGGGGAGGTGGTTTTTCATAATTAAATTCCTATTATTAAAAGAATAGATCCAAAATCACTTTCCGGTTCGTACCTTACTATATATCTCCTTGATTATGGAGGTGAATTGCTTTCGTTTATGTAAGATGTCATAAATGAGAGATATATCTTTTCAAACAAAAAAGGATTGAAATAAAAATATTACAATTAATGAGATTATTAATATTAGGTTTATTATTAGTTAGTTATGTTGGTGCTTTTGCTCAGTTAAAAGCACCGACTAATGATGAGAATGTAAGAGAGCTGCGTTATAAACCGCATAATGGTGGTTTTGTAATTGAAAATGGAGATAGGAGATTTACTCGAGCTTTATACGGTACCAATACTGCTTTTCGCCTGGAAACAGGAGATGTGCCTGAATTTGGTTTTTTTATGCCGAATATGGGAGGGAATCTTCAGTTAGGACTAATTGTTAAGAATAAAAGTATATGGCTTAACAAGGCCAACTACATTAAATCAACTTATTATCCGGGTACAAGAATTTACGAAATTAAAGATCCTTTAATAGGAGAAGGTTCAATAACCTTAAAGGTTCTTGCAATGAGTAATGCAGATGGCGCTGTGTTTCAAATTAAATCAAGTAATTTACCTAAAGGTTCCGAGTTATTATTTATGTATGGAGGAGCAAGTAATAAACGCTTTTCCCGAAACGGAGACTTAGGCGTAGATAAACCTGATTGTTTTGATTTACATATTGATGCCTGTAAAGGGAATATATATCATATTGATAAAAACAGTTTTGTATTGGACTATGGTCAAAACACAAAACATCCAAGAAGTATTGAAGGTGTTTTTCCTAAAGGTTCTGAATTAAAAATTGGAACTCCTTTAAAATTAGAATCTCCAAAAGATGTTACAAAGTCAAGTTCTCTGGATGATAAACCTGTTTTAACAGCCACTATAAAATTAGATAAAAATAAAGATACCTATGTTGCTTTTCAATTAAAAGGAGAGAATAGACTACAGGAAAAAGATTTATTAACGATTTTTAATAAGGCAGAGAATAAAAGAATTGAAATTGCAAATACAGTTCAGATAGAAACACCTGATGAATATATGAATCCTCTTGGAGGCGTATTGAGTATAGCTGCGGATGCTATCTGGGACAATTGTTGGGTTCATGGTGCTATTGGATGGCGTATGCCATTAAACGGATGGAGAGCCGCTTATACAGGTGATTGTGTTGGTTGGCATGATCGTGCCAGAACTCATTTCAATAATTATGCGGCATCGCAGGTTACCGAAGTTGAGCCTGTTATACCACATCCAGCACAGGATACTGCACGTCATTTTGCAAGAGCGGCAAAAATATGGGGAACCCAGATGTATAGCAATGGATATATTTGTCGTAATCCAAATCAAACTACAAAAAAGCATCATTATGATATGAATCAATGTTATATTGATGAATTATTATGGCATTTAAATTGGACTGGTGATTGGGATTATGCGAAAAAAATATGGCCTGTAATTGAGCGTCATCTTGAGTGGGAAAAGCGTAATTATGATCCCAATAATGATGGTTTATATGATGCTTATGCCAGTATTTGGGCCAGCGATGCGTTGTATTACAACAGTGGAGCAGTTACTCACGCTTCGGCATATAATTACAGAGCTAATAAATTAGCAGCATTTATAGCTTCAAAAATTGGAGTTGATTCAAAGCCTTATAAAGATCAAGCTGATAAAATATTAAAAGCTATTAATGATAAGTTATGGTTATCAGATAAAGGACATTGGGCTGAGTATATTGATTTTATGGGACCGGGGAATGTTCATCCGGATGCTGCAATATGGACAGTTTATCATTCGATAGATTCTGATATTGCAGATATATTTCAAGCATATCAGGCTACTCATTATGTTGATACAGAAATTCCTCATATCCCTGTAAAAGCTAAAGGTTTAGAGGATGAGGGTTATGAAACGATATCAACTACTCACTGGTTTCCTTACTCATGGTCTATTAATAATGTTGCTTTTGCCGAAGTGGCTCACACTGCACTGGCGTACTGGCAATCAGGTAGGTATGATGAAGCATATAAGTTATTTAAGAGTTCTGTATTAGACGGAATGTATTTGGGAAGCAGTCCCGGAAATATTGGCCAGATCAGTTATTACGATAAAGCAAGAGGTGAGTGTTATCGTGACTTTGGTGATCCTGTAGGAATGTATTCTCGTGTTGTTATTCAGGGATTGTATGGAATCAAACCTGATTTATTGAATAACAGGTTAGTGATTCAACCAGGGTTTCCTTCGGATTGGGATCATGCTAAATTGAAAACATCCGATGTTTCATATCAGTTCCAAAGAGATGGAAATACGACTGTGTATAAAATCGATAATCAGTTAAAAGAAAATAGTGACATTGATTTAAGAATTAGAGCTGAAAAGTCACAGATCAAGGAATTATTAGTTAATGGCAAGCCGCATGTATGGAATTTAATCGAAAATGTTGGGAGTCCGCTTATTCAGGTTGTTTGTAGTAAGCTGGATAGTGCTGAGGTTTTAATTGTATGGGGAGGAAATGATTTTGAAAAAACAAATTATTTAAATTCAGGAGTGTGCGGCAACAATTGGAAATTAGAATCACAAAGTCACATATCAAAGGTTTATGATCCTCAGAACATATTGCAAGATCAATCAATATCAGCATATAAGTTATCAGGTAAATTACATAGTCATATTGGTAATCATACCTTATTTGTTCAGTTGAAACAAGGTGAAATGTCGTGGTGGGAACCTATTAATATTGAAATCAAAGAGCCTTTTAAAATTGAATATCCAGCTGAAAATGATCATTTAAAAGTTAAAATCAAAAATAATCAGAATATACCATTTGTAGGAAAAGTGGTTATTATCAATGGGTTCTCTAAATCACTTGAATTAGCAGGTGGAGAAACAAGTTCATGGATTGAAGTTCCTCAAAATAATTCAGTTTTTGGGACAAATACAATTCAAATCTTAAATACAAAAGATTCAGTAAAATATGAATCAAATGTAACTAATTGGAATTTGGTAAATCAAAGTACAGAATATGAAATGGTTTCTTTGAATTCTTATTTTAATGCATCTGTTTCAGATATTTTTAAGCAAGAGTACTTAACTCCAAGATCTCCATATACAACATTACAGATTCCAACTCAAGGAATAGGAGAGTGGTGTCATCCTCTTCATACTGCTAATATTGATGATTCAGGATTAAGAGCCAAGGTTAAAAATGATGTTTTGTTTACGCCGTTTAAAATTCCATTCAAAACATCAGGTGATACAACAAAAAGCAACATTGTATTTACTACCCTTTGGGATAACTTTTCGGATAAAGTTGAAATTCCTTTAATGGGAAAGGCTCAGCATGCCTATATGTTGATGGCCGGAAGTACAAATCATATGCAGTGTCATATTCCTAATGGAAAAGTGATAGTTACTTATGTTGACGGATCAACTGATTCTTTAAATTTGGTTAATCCTGAAAATTGGGTGCCGATTGAGCAGGATTTATATACAGATCATTATGCTTTTAAGCTTGATAGACCAGCTCCGTACAGAGTTGCTTTTAAATCAGGAATTGTAAGTAGAGATCTGGGTAAAGATTTAGGAATTGATCCAGATGAAGTATATGGTAGAGAGATTGATGGGGGTGCAGGAATTATTGTGGATTTACCTTTGGATTCTAGTAAAGAACTTAAATCATTGAGTATAGAAAGCACAGCCAATGATGTAGTGGTTGGCTTAATGAGTTTAACATTAATGAAGTAAAAAAATGAAGTGTTTTTCAATAAATATAATAGCCATAATTCTGTTATTTACTCAGAATATTTATGCTGATATTTCATTGCCTTCTATCATATCCGATAATATGGTTTTACAGCAGAATACAGAAGTAAAACTTTGGGGCAAAGCAGATGTGAATGAATCCATTTTAATTAAAACCAGTTGGGGTAATGAATATCAGACTACAACAGGTAAGGATGGAAAATGGATTGTTAAAATTAAAACACCAAAAGCTATTAAAAATCAGTCTCTTGTTTTTGAAGGAGAAAATAAGATGGAAGTTAAAAATGTACTGATTGGTGAAGTTTGGTTGTGTTCAGGACAATCAAACATGGAGTTTGGTGTTGGCTATATGGATAAGCATTATAACGGAGTAATCAATTATGAAGAAGAGATTAAAAAAGCAGATTATCCTAATATTCATCTTTTCAAGGTTGAACGAGCTATGTCGCCCGAAGAAGCATTAGATGATTGTACTGGTCATTGGGAAGTATGTTCTCCTGAATCTATTGAAACATTTTCTGGTGTTGGATATTATTTTGGAAGAAAACTATTTCAGGAATTAAATATGCCTGTTGGTCTTATCGAATCTGCATATGGAGGTACTCATGCAGAATCATGGACAAAAAGAGATGTAATGATTAATGATTCAGTTTATAATGAATTGCTTGCAATGTTTTATTCCTCTCGTGATAATTATGAGGATGACTTAAAAGAATACAATGTTCTTAAACAAGAATATGATAAAAAAGTAGAAGGGCTATCAAAAGAAGATCAAAAGCAAATTAAGAAACCTAAAAAGCCAAAAGGAATTAATCATAAAAAGGCACTTTCAACATTGTGGAATGCTATGATAAATCCAATAGTTAATTATTCAATTAAGGGTGTTATTTGGTATCAGGGAGAATCTAATTCAATCCGTCATCAGGATTATCAACATGTATTTACAAAAATGATTGATAGTTGGAGAACAGAATTTGAGCAACCGGATATGCCATTTTATTTTGTTCAAATTGCCCCCCATTATAAACAACCACCTGAAATTCGTGAAGCACAGCTCAATATCTGGAAAACTGTAGATCATACAGGGATGGTTGTAATTATAGATGCCGGAGACTCCACAAATATTCATCCTCGTAATAAATTAATTACAGGCGAAAGACTTTCTGCATGGGCTTTGGCAAACGATTATGGTAAAAAAAATGCTTATTCAGGACCTTTATTTAAATCTATGAAAGTTAAAGACAACAATGCAATATTATCGTTTGCATATACGCAGGGTGGGTTATTTTGTCCAGATGGGAATTTAAGAGGCTTTACAGTAGCTGCCGAAGATGGTAATTTTTATCCGGCTCAGGCCTCTATAAAAGGAGATAAAGTTGCCTTAACATCAAAACAGGTTGATCACATTAAATATGTAAGATATGGTTGGGAAAAGTATTGTAATGTGAATTTATTTAATGGAGCAGGTTTTCCGGCATCACCCTTTAGATCAGATTTAAATCATTAATTAAAAAAATAGAATTAAGATGAGACTATTATTAATAGCTATTGTATTATTAGCCACACCTTATTTAAAAGCTCAGTCAACGGGAGTAAAGTTTGCCGATTCAGAAATGAAACGTTTTCCTGAAGCATGGCAATTAGATCATGGAAAAAGACTTTATTTTGGTTATTCCCAAGGTTTAGGTTGTTTGGCTATGCTAAAAGTTTGGAAGCAAACTAATGATAAAAAGTATCTGGATTATGTAATTGAGTGGGCAGATTCTATTATCAATGATAAAGGAGAAATATTTAAATATAAAGTTGAAACTTATAATATTGATTATATCAATCCGGGAAAAGTACTTTTTGATGTTTACAAAGAAACAGGAAACGAGAAGTATAAATTGGCCATGGATAGGTTAATTAATCAATTAAAAAATCATCCACGAACACACGAAGGTGCCTTCTGGCATAAACTCAGGTATCAACATCAGGTTTGGTTAGATGGATTGTATATGGGTGCTCCTTTTTATGCAGAATATGCAGCAACATTTAATCATCCGGAAATGATGGATGATGCCATCAACCAGTTTTTAGTATGTGCTCGTCATACTTATGATGAAAAGACTGGATTATTCTACCATGCTTGGGACGAAAGCAAAAATCAAAAATGGGCCAATAAAGTATCTGGTCAGTCTCCAAATTTTTGGGGAAGAAGTATGGGATGGTGGTTTATGGCATTGGTTGATGTAATGGATTTTGTTCCTGAAAATCATCCTCAAAGAGAAAAACTAATAGGCCTGATTAATCAGGTTTCAGAGGGATTAGTTAAATACCAGGATAAAACTGGTTTATGGTATCAGGTAATTGATCAGGGAGATAGAGAAGGAAATTACCTTGAAGCTTCAGCATCGTCAATGTTTATGTATGGATATGCAAAAGCTGCAAACAAAGGATATATTGATAAAAAATATAAAAAGGTTGCATTAAAAGCATACAATGGTTTAATGGATAATCTGCTTGTAAAAAATGAGGATGGAACATTAACCTTAACAAAATGTTGCGCAGTAGCTGGTTTAGGTGGTAATCCATACAGAGATGGTAGCTTTGAATATTACGTAAATGAACGTATCAGAGATAATGATGCCAAAGCAACTGGGCCATTTATAATGGGATGTCTGGAATTAGGAAAGTAGGTCTATTTAAACGGATTCCGGAAGAAAAGGTGACAAGATTTTTTTAATTAATTGATGTGCAAATTTGTGCTCAATTAGAGTTAAACGTGCTGTAAATCAGCTCTCCTCCTTTTAAAGGAGAAGTACCACGAAGAATGAGTGGGGAGGTGGTTGAAACTTAAAAAAACAATAATAATATATGTATAATTTAATAAAGATTTTAAGTTTATTGCTATTGCTAGGAACAATTGTCAGTTGCAATAACACACAAAGCGATGAGTATAAGTTTGCGTACTTATATAAGGATCTTCCTTTTGAAATGGATAAAATTTATAAACCTGTTATTCCGGATTTATCTGTTGATATTACCGAATTTGGAGGAATTGGTAATGGTGAGTTTAAAAATACTGAGGCATTTGCTAAAGCTATTGATGCTTTGGATAGCAAAGGTGGTGGAACTTTAAATGTATCACAGGGCGTATGGTTAACCGGACCAATTACATTAAAGAGTAATATCAATTTACATCTTGAAAAAGGAGCATTGATATTGTTTACCAGGGATTATGACGACTATCCTTTGGTGGAAACCATTTTTGAAGGTTTGGATACACGTCGTTGTCAATCACCAATTTCTGGAAGAAATCTGAAGAATATTGCTATCACAGGACAAGGTTATATTGATGGTTCCGGAGATTTTTGGCGTCCGGTTAAAAGACAGAAAGTAACTGCGAGTCAGTGGAAAAAGTTTTTAGCAAGAGGTGGTGTATTTAAAAGAGATGACTATTGGTTCCCATCTCCAAAAGCGCTTAAAGGAGATACAATAAGCGATATGAACGTACCTCGTAATCTTAAAACGGAAGAAGACTGGCAATCGGTTAAAGATTTTTTACGTCCGGTAATGATAAGTTTAATAGAATGCGAAAATGTAATGCTACAAGGTGTAGGATTTTCAAATTCACCCAGTTGGAATATTCATCCTTTAATGTGTAAAAACATTATTATAGATAATGTAAAAGTTCGTAATCCTCATTTTGCTCAAAATGGAGATGGTTTAGATTTAGAATCATGTGAAAATGCTTTGGTTATTAATAGCCAGTTTGATGTGGGTGATGATGGAATTTGTATTAAGTCAGGGAAGGATGAAGATGGAAGAAAAAGAGGACGACCAACAAAAAATGTAATTGTTGATAATTGTTCAGTCTATCAGGGACATGGAGGATTTGTGGTAGGAAGTGAAATGTCTGGTGGTGTAAAAAATATTAAAGTTAGTCATTGTTCATTTTTAGGAACAGATGTGGGGCTTCGTTTTAAAAGTAAAAGAGGTAGAGGAGGCGTTGTTGAAAATATTTATATTTCAAATATTACCATGCAGGGAATTGCAACGGATGCTGTATCGTTTAATTTATATTACGGAGGTCGTTCTGCCACAGAAGAATTGTTATTAGGAGATAAAAAGAAAAAGAAAAGAAAACTATTACCAGTAACAGAAGAAACACCTTGTTTCAAAAATCTTTATTTTAAAGATATTATTTCAAGTGATTCTCGTAGGTCGGTTTATTTTAATGGTTTACCAGAAATGAAAATTAAAGGTATTCATCTTGAAAATATTAACATGACTTCCAGGTTAGGAGCTGAATTTTGTGAATCAGAAAATATCACATTAAAGAATGTAAAATTGACTTCAGAACATGAACCAATTATTACATTAACAAATACTTCAAATGTTGAAATGTCAAATGTTTCTTATCCTGATAATGTTAAAACTGCATTGCAAATATTGGGTGGAGATTTAAGCGAAGTGAAAGGTTATGAAAATAGCTTTCCAAAAGATAAAATAAATGTTAAGTAAAGACTTTTGTATTTGTTTAGTAGCAGGGAATTAAGGAATGAAGTTTCAGAAAGAAAAGACGATTTATAGTTGAATTTGGTATTAATTTTTTCGTTTTAAAACTTTCAAATAATTTCTTGGTGTTCATCGAGCCTTAGAGCCTTTGTGGTAATTTTATTATATGTTTGATCAAATGATTTTATGTATACCACCAAGTCTCAAAGAGCACTAAGAAACACTAAGTTTTTCTCATATTTCTGTATAAATAAGGTTAAATCAGACAAGGAGTGTGGTTTAAGGATGATTTATAGCTTGATGAAAAGTAATTTCTTTCATCTTTTAACATTTAGTTTGCTACTTAAATAGTATTGAAAAAGAATTATAATAGATTAATAATATTAGAAATGAATTATAGAAATATATTTTTATTGTTGGGATTTTGGTGTTTTGTTTTTTACACGGGGATAGCCCAAAAGAAAAGTTTTGATCTGGATTTTTCATCTTGTACCTGGATTAAAGATGTGGGTGCACGTACGATGCCATCATCAAGAGGTATGGAATATAATCCTGCAGACTTTGGTGCGGTTGGAGATGGAGTTACTATGTGTACCGAAGCTATTCAGGCTGCCATTGATAAATGTGCAAGTAATGGTGGTGGTGTAGTTCGATTTAGTACCGGTATTTATCTTACAGGATCAATATTCTTAAAATCTAATGTAATACTAGATATACCCAAGGGTGTTAGAATTATCGGTAGTCAGGATTTAAATGATTATCCAGAAATTCCTGGCAGAGTAGCAGGTATTGAAATGGAGTGGCCAGCTGCATTAATTAATATTATCGATCAACAAAATGTGGCCATTATAGGTGATGGCGTTGTTGATGGCGAAGGTAAAGTTTTTTGGGATAAATATCGTGCTATGCGCAAGGAGTATGATCCTAACGGCTTGCGTTGGGTTGTAGATTACGATTGCAAACGCCCTCGTGGAATCATCATTAAAAATTCAAAGGATGTTACTTTACAGGATTTTGTACTTTATCGTCCTGGATTTTGGTCTGTGCACATTTTATATTCGGAGTATATCACAGTTAAGGGTATGACAATTAATAACAATATTGAAGCTCGCGGATCAAGTACAGATGGAATTGATATTGACTCTTCAGAAAGAATTTTAGTGGAAGATTGCTACATCAATTGTAATGATGATAATTTTTGTTTGAAATCCGGACGTGATGCTGATGGCTTAAGAGTGAATAAACCTTGTCAGTATGTTGTGATAAGAAATTGTATTGCCGGTCATGGAGATGGATTGTTCACTTGCGGTAGTGAAACTTCAGGTGGCATTAAAAATATTTTGATATATAATATGCAAGGATTAGGAACCAAGTATGGTTTAAGATTCAAAAGTACTTCACAACGTGGAGGAACCATTGAAAATATTTATATCTACAATGTTAAAATGGATGGAGTAAGAGATCCTTTTGTTGTTAACTTAAACTGGCATCCTCAATACAGTAATTCGTTATTACCAGAAGGATATGTTTATGAAGAATTACCTATCCACTGGAAAAAATTGTTGGAAAAAGTAGATCCTAAGGATGGTTTACCAAAATTTCAAAATATTTATTTTGAAAATGTTGAAGCTATTAATGCTAAAACATGTATTAAAGTTACTGGTTTAGAAGAAAGTACTATCGATAATTTCAACTTCAAAAATGTAAGTTTTTCAGGTGAGGATGCAGGAAAAATATCATTTGCTAATGATTGGACTTTTGATAACTTTTCTGTTTTAGGAACAACAGAACCTAAAGTGAAAATGGAAAACAATAAAAATGTAAAGATGAAGTAACCCTGTTTTATTTTAATAAAGTTGGGTGTTGAAATTCATTATATAAATGATTTAAAAGGGGCTTTACGGCTTCTTTTTGAGACTGTAAATTCAACTCTGTCCATAAGTGAATAAATTATTAATATTGTAGCTTATGGCAAAGAAGAAAGAATCGGCAGAATACATTGCAATGCGAGATCTGGCATTGGAACAATTAAAAAGTGGAAAGTCGTTAACAGGAAAAGATGGTGTTTTTGCGCCTATATTGAAAGAGTTTTTAGAGAGTGCCCTTGAAGCGGAGATGGAAGATCATCTTGGCGAGGAGGAGCGCTCTTTGGGCAACAAAAGGAACGGCAAAGGACAAAAAACAGTTAAAACAGGTGTTGGTAATGTTACCATTGAGCCTCCATATGACAGGAACGGTAATTTTGAACCGGAAATAATAAAAAAAAGACAAACAGTATTAGCCGACAGCCGGGCACCCAAAATAATAAGTTTATACGGAAAAGGTATGAGCTTGCGAGACATTGGTATTTACATTGAAGACATGTACGATACGGAGGTTTCTCCCACAGTTCTCAGCGAAATTACTGACCGAGTTATCCCTCAAGTAAAAGAATGGCAAAACCGACCATTGGACGAAGTTTATCCGATTGTATGGTTGGATGCTATGCATTATAAGGTAAGGGACGGCGGAAAAGTTGTATCTAGGGCTGTTTATAATATTCTTGCCATAAACAAACAGGGAAGAAAAGAGCTTATCGGTATGTACATATCCGAAAGCGAGGGAGCAAACTTCTGGCTTTCTGTATTGACTGATTTAAAGGTAACCATGCGGGCTAATACATATTGTTAGTGCTCATATCCAAGCCTATTTTTGAGGCAAAAAACCATGCGTATTATCGAATCAAGTTTTAGGAAGTTATACCGGGAGTATTTGGAATCCGGTCTTAGTGTTCGCGATTTTTGCAGTAACCAGGATTTCGCAGTCTCCACGTTTTATCGTTGGAAGAATCTAATTGAACAAGATGAACCAACCATTGGGTTTGTGCCATTAACAATAAACAAAGATTCATCTGTAAACAGTAAGGTACACCAATCAGACGTCATCAATAATTGCAAGGAAAACACATGTGATAGCCACTTATCTTTTACATTTCCCAACGGTACAAGATTGGATATAAAAGGAGATGCAGACATTGCTCTGATCAAGTCCATTATTCACCTTTATTGATCAGGACCTATGTTTCATTTACACGGGAATCTGCAGTACTTCCTCTATCCAGCTCCGGTTGATATGCGAAAAAGTTTCTATACGCTTAGCGGTGTCGTTTCATCAGTAATGAAGCGCAATGTGCAGGACGGCGAAGTATTTATTTTTGTCAATCGTAACCTGACTATTATGAAGATATTGCATTTGGAGCACGGCGGTTTGGTTATCTATCACAAAAAGCTAGAAAACGGTACATTTAAGCTCCCTACTTTCGACCAAAATATTACATCGCAGTCAATAGACTGGCAAGATTTGATGGCTATTGTAAGCAATGTAAAACCCATAGAAAGACAATTGAAAAAACGTCGAAAAAGCATTTGAGTTCATTACTTATTTTTTGGCTGAAACCCTTGAATTTAGTATCTTTGAGACATATTCAGAAGGAGATAAATGAGCCAGATTTCAGATAACGAAGCATTCATTCAACAGTTGTTACAAGAGCGTGACGAGATGTATTGTGAACTCTCACGTTTGCGTCAGACAGATAATGGTTATATGGAGTCTCTTAAAGCTCAAAACAAGGAACTGGAAGACCAAATTAACAAGCATAAAGAGCTTCTTCAAAAAAAAGAAGAACTACTCAGTAAAAAGGAGGAGTTGCTTCAGCAAAGAGAGGAACTGGTTAATAAACTAACTGACCAATTGGCATGGTATCGCCGAAAGTTCTGGAAGGCTTCCAGTGAACGTTTTATTCCATCTGACCCAAACCAGCGTAAGATCGATTTTGACGGATTGGATGTTCTTCCCGAAGAAGAAGAGATCGCCAAAGAAGCGGATAAGGAGTTGTTGTCCTATAAACGTCAACGACCACAAAAAGAAAAAAAGAAACCGGTTCGTCTTCCTTTGCCGGAAGACCTACGCCGTGAGGAAGAAATAATAGAGCCGGAAGGCATTGATGACAACTGGGTACGCATTGGAGAGGAAATTACCGAAGTTTTAGAGCACAAGCCCGGTGAATTGTTTGTCCGAAGAATTATCCGTTCCAAATATGCATTAAAGCCAGCCTCACAAGAACAGGAGAAAGCTGTTGTACAGATAGCGCCACTTCCACTGTTGCCATTACCACGCAGCAATGCAGGCGCCTCGCTTTTGACAGAGTTACTGATCAATAAATACCAACACCATCTACCATTTCATCGTCAGATTGCCATGTTTAAACAGATTGGCGTTAATCTACCAGCTTCAACCATTAATGGTTGGTTTCAGGGGACCTGTGATTTACTACGTGCTTTGTATTATCATTTACGTGAAGTGATAATGGAATCGGATTATATACAGGTGGATGAAAGCACGGTTCCGGTAATCAACAATGAAAAACATAAAACCGTAAAGGCTTACCTGTGGATGGTTCGATCGGTGATGAACAACCTGGTCTTCTTTCATTACGATAAAGGCTCCAGAGCACAAAAAGTAGTGGTTGAGCTATTAAAGGGTTTTAAGGGAGCCATCCAAACGGATGGGTATGAAGCTTATTCTATTTATGAGCAAAAGAAAGGTGTCCTATTATTGGGATGCTGGGCGCATGCACGCCGTAAATTTGAAGAAAGTCTTGCCGAGGACAAAGCCGGGGCTAAATATGCGTTGGCACAAATCGGCAAACTCTATCAAGTGGAAACAATGGCTGACGAACAAGGCTTGGATGATGAACAACGAGTGGAACTACGTAAACGTTTAGCTTACCCTATTATGGTCGTCTTTGAAAAATGGATCGTCAATCACTATCCTAAAGTATTGCCCAAAGGCAGAATGGGTAGAGCCTTATCGTATACTTACTCAATTTTCCACCGTTTGTCACGCTATCATCTTGATGGTCGTTATAAAATAGATAATAATCTGGCTGAAAATGCTATCAGACCTCTGGCATTAGGTCGTAAAAACTATTTGTTCTGCGGCAATCATGATGCAGCCGAAAATGCAGCTGTCATATACTCTTTGCTGGGTTGCTGCAAAGCTGCAGATGTAAATCCAAGAGAATGGTTGACGGATGTACTTACAAAGATACCTGAATACAATAATGACTACTCCTTAGATTTAGCTGACCTTTTACCCCATAATTGGAAGAATTCATAGAATACCGGGAATTGTCCATAAATTCCATAGACAATAGGAATGTCTCGTTTTAATTAATATACTTACGTGATGTAGTAGGCCGAATGCTTACATTTAAAGAGCCGTGGAGTTAAAGATATCCTGATTGCCTGTACCGACAACTTAACCGGCTTCACCCAAGCTATCCTAAGCATTTTTCCCGAAACTGAAATACAAAAGTGTATTGTCCATCAGATACGCAACTCTCTTAAGTATGTGGCTTCTAAAGACCAGAAACCATTCATGAAGGAGCTTAAAAAAGTATATCAAGCTCCAACCAAGTCACAAGCTGAAACAGAGTTGCTTAACCTGGAAGAAGCATGGGGTAAAAAATACCCTGTCGTAATTAAATCCTGGAATGAAAACTGGGAAGAGTTATCGTCTTACTTCCAATATGATGAACCTATCAGAAAACTGATTTACACAACAAATGCAGTAGAAGGTTTTCATCGTCAAGTAAGAAAAGTAACCAAAACCAAAGGTGCATTCACAAGTGACATGGCACTACTAAAACTCATTTATTTGGCAATAGAGAACATCTCAAAGAAATGGACACAGCCAGTGCAAAACTGGGGACTGACAGCTCAACAACTGTGCATCAAGTTTGAAGGGAGGTTCGATCTTGAAATATAATCACCAAAATCTAAAAGCAAAGGTAAGTCGCTTACAGAACCTGTCAAGGGTGTATAAACGGCTTCGTGCCTCAGCCGCCCTTGACAGAATCTGAAAGCTTCCCAATTATGCTTTTAGAAATTGGTTCAAAGAAAAAAAATAAGTTAATTTGAAATCATAAATAAAATCATCGGACAGAGTTCAGCTTACATTCCCTTCTTTTTTTTTATATTATTTTTAATAATTCAATAAATATATTGTGTATTAAGCCCTATAATTATTTGTCGGTATCATATTTCTGTTGTATAATTGAAATTTTTTGTGTTTTAGCAATCATATTTGGTAGGAAGTACAAAGACCTGATAACATGAGTTTTGAAATTTTCTTTTGGATACGTAATTGTAACTAACTTAAAATGTGATTGCATAGTTTTCAATTTATGAATATTGATGTTTAATGCTTCGTTTGTATATATTTAATACAATAATTATAGTATCCTGTTTTAGTTTTGTAAGAGGACAATCCTCATCTGAAAAAGGAAATTCTAGTAAAAAACAAGTATACGTAAATCTTAGATATCACAATGGAGTTGTTATTCCTCATCATGAATCTATGTCTTATCTGATTGAAGATTATATAAGAGGTTGTGATTTAAATATTGGAAGAAGTAATTTTGGTAGTGATAACTGGGAGAAGTTTTTTAACTATCCTGAAATAGGAGTTGGTTTATATTATACTTCATTAGGTAATAAGTCTGTATACGGAGAGGGATGGGCTTTATATCCTTATATTAATTTTAATATTGCCCAAACAAGTAAGTTCAAAGCAAGTTATAAAGTGGCCTGGGGACTTGGTTATGTTACTAATCCATATTCTGAGGATAACTATACAAACATGGCTATAGGTTCGCATTTTAATGCGTATATAGGATTAGGATTACTTTTAGATTATAGGATAAGTAAACACTTGTCTTTGACTGGAGGGTGGTCTCTTCATCATTTTTCTAACGGTGGAGAAAAAAAACCAAACAAAGGAATGAATCTCTCAACCTTAAATATTGGAGTTAAATATCATTTAAATGAAGATTTGTATCCTTCTAAAGGTAAATACGTAATCCTTGAAGATAAAAGACTTGAATTGCTAACTGTTATTTATGGTGCCAGAAGTCAGGGGGGATTGTTTTATAATACCAATACCTCTTTTTCAGGAGGAATTACAAATACATTATTGGTTCATAGAAATTATAAGAATGCTTTTGGAATAGGAGTTGATTTTCGTTATTATGGAGGAGCGCCATATGATTATGAAGGTAACTTTATGAAAATGCATTATGATTTTGAAGATTACTTGTATTCAAGTGCATACTTAGCTTTTCATAAGAAGATGGGAGTAATAGCAATGTATTTTCATCTGGGATTTTATATAACAAGTAACATTAAACCCAATCAACCTGTATACCCTAGAGTCGGAGTTCAATATAATATTAATAAAAAATTAGTCGCTCATTTTGGTTTAAAAGCTAGTTTTTTTGCGGCAGAATATATTGAATTAGGTATAGGATATCGTTTTCATCTTAAAAAGAACAATGAATAAATTTAAGTTTATAGTTATTGCAATATTATCTGTGGTTATATTTTCCTGTGAATATATAATGGATATAGATCGAGAAGGAGAAACTGTTATTAAAGAGTATGAACTTTCATCATTTTCTAAGGTACTTATAGAAGCTCCTGTAAAAGTGCTGTTAACACAGGATACAATCTATAAAGTAGAGGTTGAAGGATTAGATTATTTATTAGAAGATATGGATATTATTCAGGAATCATCGTTATTGACTATAGATCACACACAACCGATGTTAATTACTGAATCCAAACTACCTACAGTACATATTTACAGTACTGGTTTTTCATCTGTCATCTTAAATGCTACAGGTAAGTTGTTTACAGATACAATTAGGCAAAATGCTTTTTCTTTACAACGATTATATGATGCATCCTATAATGAAATGGAACTAATTTTATACACAAATAAATTATACCTGGGCGATTATTATTACGATAATATGGGTACACTGAAATTATCGGGTTCTGCTAATTATGCAAACCTGATAGTCAGTGGATATACTGAACTAAATGCAAAGAACTTTATAACAAAGAAAATGTCCTATGCACATAAGTCTGCAGTAGATTGTAAAATTAGTGTTGAGGATACTTTGGATTTAGATATTTATTCTTCCGGAAATATTGATTTATATGGGAAACCATCCGTTACAATAGAAAAGATTAAAACGAATGTTTTGCAACCGTCTGGAGAATTAATTTATATGGAAGAGTAGGTGTATTAACCTGCATTCGATAAAAAAAATAATCAAACACAGGTTAAATATATATAATAGGGATTTTATATTCTCTATTTTAATTCCACATATAACGCCTTATAAACTAATTATTTCAGCTTTAATATCTGCCGGAGGTCCAAAATACATCCATGAAGTAACTAATACGTCAGCCCCTGCCTTTGTGTATTCTTCGGCATTATTTACATTTACACCACCTGCAGCAATAACACAAACTTGTGGATTAATAGTTTTGCACATTCTGGATGCTTCTGTGAATTGATCAGCCGGCAGTTTATCAAACTGTATAACATCTGCACCTGCTATAGTTGCTTGTACTCCTTGTTCTAAAGAGTGAGCTTCAACCACAATTTTACGTTCTTTCTGATTTTCTTTTATTTGCCCAATAACCTGAGGTAGATTATCGTATCCACCTTTAAATATTAGATGTTCTTTAAATATTAAAATTGTGTCTGATAAACCTGTCCTATGGGGAACACCGCCTCCGGCCATTAATGCCTTTAGTGCTATTTTCTTTAAATAAGGTGGGTGTTTGCGGGTTCCGGCTAAGGTTATCTTAGGATTTATTTTTTTTGCCTTTGTTATTATGCTGTGAGTTCGAGTTGCAATACCAGAAGCAAATTCAAGCATAGCACCACCTGTTCGCCAAATTAAATGAATATCGTTGGCATCACCTTCTGCTTCAATAATTGAATCTCCAGCATTAATAAACGTGCCGGAAGGAATACAGTTACTAATTGAAAGTCCTGCTTTTTTATAAATTCGTTCGGCTTCTTCGCTGCAGCACACAACCATAGGATTTCGGGCTAGTAGTTTTATTTGTCCTTTTTGATTTGAGAAGTCCATCAATAAGGATGTCATATCTCCCATTGGAACATCATCTTCTATAATACGATCAATGTCTGCTTCTGTAAAAAATATCATAGGTAAATCTTTAAATACTCCATAAATAAAAAGAGAATAATCTCAATGTAAATGAATATCAAAGATAAAATTAATTAAGTTTTAATAATACATGATTTTATTATTTTAACATAAATATATTGTGATTCAGTAAACTAAGTAGCATAAGCGTAATGCATTTAATGTAATGCGTTTTCAGAGTTAACATTTTTACACCCATATGTAAACATTTTAATATGCCCCTAATAGTCCTCTAAATGTACATTTGTTTATATCATATTATAAAACGAAGTAATAATACAAATATGGGAGATTAAGGATTTGTATTTTTGTTAATCATAAAATCAGTCTATAAAATCAAATTTTAAACAAATGAACATTAAATCTTTTAAAAGAATAAACGTTGTTTTTATCTTACTTTTATTATTTATCACAAGTAATAGTTTACAAGCAAAAGTCGCATTGCCGTCCATCTTTGGAAATCATATGGTGATGCAACAAAACTCCGATGAAAAGTTATGGGGATGGGGAAAGCCTTTCGAAGAGGTAAAAGTTACTACTTCGTGGACTTCAGATACATTAAAAACTGTAGTTAATCAAAATGGGCATTGGAGTTTTATGTTACATACTCCAAAAGCAGGAGGACCACACAAAATAACTATTCAGGGTTACAATACGGTTACCATTGATGATATTTTGATGGGCGAAGTTTGGTTATGTTCTGGTCAGTCAAATATGGAATGGTGTGCAAGCTATGGATTTATTAATAGCGAAGAGGAAGTTAAAAATGCAACACATGAAGAATTAAGATTATTTCATGTTAATTGGCGTACTTCGCCTTATAGATGTATTGATGTTGAAGGAGAATGGGTAAAGTGTACTCCGGAAACAATGAAAGATTTTAGTGCTATAGGGTATTTTTTTGGTCGTGAATTAAATCAAAATTTAAAAGTTCCGGTAGGAATAATTAGTTCAAATTGGGGAGGAACTCCAGTGGAAGCATGGATTCCTACAGAGAAGATTCAAGCCAGTCAGGAGTTAAGTGATGCCGCCAATAAGGTTCCCTATTTTCCATGGGCACCGAATAAACCAGGTTATACTTTTAATTCTATGATAGCTCCAATTATACCATTTGCCATTAAAGGAGTATTATGGTATCAAGGGGAGGCTAATGTTGATAATGCATATGCGTATACAGATATGCTTGAAGAATTAGTAAAAAGCTGGCGTGAAGAGTTCAAAACTAATTTTGCATTTCATTATGCTCAAATTGCACCATATAAAGATTATTTAAAAACAAGTGGTGTTGAAGTGCGTGATGCACAGCGAAGAGCACTTAATAGAATTTCTAATGCAAACATGGTTATTTTAAGTGATATTGGTGATACTACTGATATTCATCCTAGAAATAAGGTGGATGCAGGAATGCGATTTGCTTCTTCTGTTTTAAATCAAACTTATGGATTAAAAGAGTACCCATTATCAGGTCCTTTGTTTAAAGATTATAGGGTAGATGGAAATAAAGTTGAGGTTTCGTTTGATTATAGCGATGGATTATATTGCTCCGAAAAAGAGTTGGAGATGTTTGAAGTAGCAGGCGCTGATTTAAAATGGTATCACGCGAAGGCAGTGATTAAAAATGAAAAGGTAATTGTATCATCAAATAAAGTAAAAGAGCCTGTTTATGTTCGTTTAGGATGGACAAATACAGCTACATTAAAATTATTTAATAACGATAATTTACCAGCTTCTAGTTTTACAACAGAAGAATGGTATAAAATAAAACACTCATTATAATGAGAAGAAATTTAGTTGTTTTTATTTTATTATGGTTGGGGTATTCAGGATATGCCCAATCATATAGAGAAAGAGTGTGTTTTGATAAAGGATGGTCTTTTGCTTTGGGCCATCCTTTTGATAAAACAAAGGACTTTAATACCGGGACAGGCTATTTTTCATATATAGCAAAAGCAGGTTTTGGTGATGGTGCGGCTTCAAAAGATTTCGATGATAGAGCATGGAGACCTATTGATTTACCTCATGATTGGGCTGTTGAAATGCCTTTTGATGCCAAAGGAAGTCATAGTCATGGATATAAGGCCGTAGGTCCCGGGTTTCCTGATGTCTCGGTAGGTTGGTATAGAAAATCATTTACGATCAGAAAAGAGGATTATGGAAAACAAATTTTTCTTGATTTTGATGGCGTTTCTCGAGGTGCAAAAGTATGGGTAAATGGGTACTATTTAGGTAATGAGCCTAGTGGATATCAGAGCTTTAGTTTTAATATTACCGATGTATTGAATTATGATGGTGAAAATGTAGTTGCCGTGCGTGCTGATGTTACGTTGGAAGAAGGTTGGTATTATGAAGGAGCCGGTATTTACCGTCATGTTTGGCTTCGAAAGACACCGGATTTGCATATTCCAAAGGATGGGATTTTTGTTTACACAAATGTTGATGATGATAACGCAAGTATATTTATACAAACAGAAATTGATAACCGGGGAAAAGAAAAATATAAATATAGTATTACGCATCAGTTATTAGATGATAAAGGAACTATTATAGGATCTGTACATTCTGATGCTCATCGTATTCTTTCCATGGCAAAGGGTGAACATAAAGACAGTTTGATTTTTAATAAACCAAGATTGTGGTCATTAAAAGATCCTTATTTATATACACTGAAAACGCAGATAACATCAGGAGATAGAATAATAGATGAGTATAAAACAAATTTTGGAGTCAGAACTGTATATTTCGATGCTGACAAAGGTTTCTTTTTAAATGGAGAACATATAAAACTAAAAGGAACAAACAACCATCAGGATCATGCAGGAGTAGGATGTGCTATTCCGGATGAGTTAATTCGTTGGCGTTTACAACAACTTAAAAATTTTGGTTGTAATGCTTATCGAAGTTCTCATAATCCACCAACACCTGAACTTTTACAGTTATGTGATGAAATGGGGATTTTAGTGATTGACGAAAACCGTTTAATGGGTACCACTGATTACGCTTTACATGAAATGGAAAGGGTAATGAAAAGAGATCGAAATCATCCTTCTGTAATTATTTGGTCTTTAGGAAATGAAGAGTGGGGAATAGAATGTAATATTATTGGAGAGCAAATTACGCCTACAATGCAAAAGTTTGCTCAAAATCTGGATCCTTCACGACAAATTAATGTGGCTATTAGCGGTGGTTGTAATAATGGAATATCAAGTGTTGTTGAAGTTGTAGGATATAATTATTTAGGACAGTGGAATACAGATAAGCATCATGAAATGTTTCCTTATCAGCCTTCAATAGGAACAGAGGAAGGTTCAACTTATGCCACACGTGGTATCTATTTCGACGATGATGAAAAACATTATAAAGCAGCATATGATAGAGAGCCTCGTGAAAATTGGTATTCAATTGAAAAAGGATGGAAACACTATGCTGAGAGGGATTATCTTTCTGGTATGTTTATCTGGACAGGCTTTGATTATCGTGGAGAACCAACACCTTATGCATGGCCTTCAGTTACATCTTATTTTGGAATGATGGATTTGTGTGGTTTTCCTAAAGACAATGTGTATTATTTAAAATCCTGGTGGCAGGATGAACCTGTTTTACATATTTTGCCTCATTGGAATTGGAAAGGAAAAGAAGGTGACACTATTGATGTATGGGTATATAGTAATGCAGAAGAAGTGGAGCTGGAGTTAAATGGAAAATTATTGGGAAAGAAAATAATGGAATTAAACGGTCATTTAGAATGGAAGGTTCCATACCAGCCAGGTACTATTAAAGCTTATGCCTATATAAATAACAATAAAATCTTTACTTCATCTATTTCAACAACTAATGAAGCAAAAACAGTTTCATTATCGGCAAGTAAAATAGTTTTGAAAGCAGATAATAAGGATGTGTCTGTGGTTACAGTTGAAGTAAAAGATAAAAAAGGTAATGCTATACCAACAGCGAATCATTTAATTGAGTTTGAAATTGAGGGATCAGGTAAAATCATTGGAGTTGGTAATGGTAATCCAACATCTTTAGAAAAGGAAAAGTTTATCGACGATTACAAACAAATCCTGTTGCCAGATGTTTCTACAGACTCAGTTGATGGTAAAAATACATTGATTACCTCGTTTGAATTGGAAGAAAAACCAGAGGAAAATCAACAATTAAAATGGTTTTATAAATTCGTTTCTGAGGAGCAAAGTATATTTATTAATGGCTATCCGATTTCAGAAAATGTATTACAATCAAAAGGTCCTGCAGAATTTGTTATAAATAATGACTATTTAAAACAAGGTACAAATACCATAACCATAGTCGGAGAACCATTAAAACCTAAAAACACTTGGGATAATCCTAATAAACAGCCAGGAGTTATTCAGATACTGATTAAAGCTAAGCTATGGAAACGTAAGTTATTTAACGGTAAGGCTCAAGTTATTATTCAATCTTCAGAAAAATCAGGAAATATTGTATTAAAGGCAAATTCAAATGAATTAAAATCTGCAGAATTAAATATTAAAGTAGATTAACAATTTAGATTATTAAAGGAATGGTTTGTTCGTAATTTTAATAGGAGCAAACCTTTTTTATAATTATTTGAGGGTGTTTTTTATGTTCTGACAATACATACTTTGCTCATTTTCACCCTGACCTCGCTGTTTTATTTCCACCATTTTCTACAAACATTGTTACTATACACTTTAGTTTTAAAACTAAAAATGGTGTCAGATTTTAAATAAATATTTTATCAAGGAAAATGTTATATAACCTTTTAGAATATTTTTATATTTTCACACGCAATTCTTCAGGCATAATCATATCATTTGGTGTTGGGATAGGCGAACAAAATTTTGTTTGCTCCGTATAACGAAATGTTAATTATTATTTTAATCCTCCCAATAAAATAAAAACTTAATAAGTAATATTATTTGCCCTATGAATATCAAGTTTTATAGTCTGTTAATCATTGTGTTTATTAGTTTAAACTCATGTCAAACCAATAAAAGTAAATCTGATTTAACCTTTGGATTTCTAATACATTCTTTAGAGAAAGTCAGGTGGAACGAAGATGTAAATTACATTAAACAAAGGAGTAAAGAAAAAGGATTTAAAGTTATTTTTAAAGATGCCAATGGGAGTGCTGACGTGCAAGTAGAACAAGCCAGAGAATTAATAGAACAGGAGGTAGATGTCTTAGTAATTGTGGCTGCCAACCAAAATAGTGCTGCACAAATTGTAAGGATCGCAAATGATAATGATATTCCAATTGTGGCTTATGATAGATTGATCCAGAATTGTGATCTGGATTACATTGTATCCTTTGATTATTATAAAGTAGGAGAGATGATGGCCAATTATGCTTTCTCAAGAATAAATAGTGGTAATGTTGTGTTTTTATATGGAGATAGTAATGATGCTAATGCCATTATGGTTAAAGATGGTATTGAACGCGTTTTTAATAAGGAAAATAGTAATAACGATTATAATCTGGTATTTAAAGATTTTGTAGAAGGATGGTCATATGATGTGGCAAAATATGATTTTACAAAAGTAGTTAAATATTTTACCGGGGATTTGGATGTAGTTTTGGCATGTAATACATCACTAGCGTTAGCAGTTGCAGATGCTCTAAAGGAATATGAACGCAATCCTCAGGAAACTATAATTACAGCTCAGGATTATTCTGATGATTTAGGAGAATCAATAAGGAATAATGAAGTTAATATGACCGTGAATAAACCAATAAAAGACTTAGCTTTTGGTTTAGTTGATTTAGTTGAGAAAATAAATACCGGAATTAAAGATAAAGGGATTAACGGACAGGTTAATAATAGAAAAAAAAATGTTGATGCCTTATTGTTTGAACCTTACATTGTTGATGCCAATAATATTGATGATTATATAAAAAACTAAAGAAGGATGTTTTTATGTTATCCTTAATTAGTTATTGTTTAATGCATATTCTTTTGGTGAAACTCCATAAAATGATTTAAATGAATTTGAAAAGTGAGGGAGGCTTGAATATCCCACAGCATAGGCAACCTCACTAATATTCATTTTTTTTGTGGTTAAAATGTAGGCTGCTTGTTTCATGCGTATGTTTTTAATAAAGTCGCGGGCCGATTGATTTGTTAATTCCTTTAGTTTACGGTGCATATGAACACGACTAATACCTACTCCATCAGCAAGCATTTCAACGTTTAAATTACTATCTGAGATATTATCTTTAATTATTGTCATAATTTTTTGCATGAGTATTTCATCATGAGATTTAAGCTTAATATTCTCAATTTTAAACGAATCACCCTTTAGGGCTAGCTGCTGATAAATCTTTCTTCTGTTTTCAAGTAAATTGGCAATTGTCTTTTTTAAAAAATCACTATTAAATGGTTTAACCAAGTACATGTCTGCTCCGGTTTCTATTCCTTCAGCTCTATCTTCATCTTTAGATAAGGCTGTCAATAATATGACAGGAATATGACTGGTTTCAGTATTTCCTTTTATCTTTTTACATAATGTAATGCCATCCATTTCAGGCATCATTATATCACTTATGATAAGGTCTGGTTTATTATCATGAAGAATGTTCATTGCTTCAACCCCGTTAACACAAGAAATAACAGAATATGTAGAACTTAATTCTTGTTGTAAGTATTTTCTGATTTCTTCTTCATCATCAACAATCATTAATTTATAGTTTGATTTAGGGCTTTTTGATACGTGATTTGAGTTTGATGAAGTAGGTTCAACCATTGGAAATTTAAGGCTGGGTGCTGGTAATATATTTTGTTCCAATATAAGATCATGCTGAGGTAGGTGCTTATTATCCAAAGGAATGATAATAGTAAAGTTGGCACCTGTTGAATCGACCCGGTTTTCTGCAAATAACTTTCCTTTATGGAGTTCTACTAAAGATCTGGATAAGTTTAAACCAATTCCTGTTCCTGTAATATTTAAATTGTCTTTTGATGTAGATTGATAAAAACGTTCAAAAATCTTTTCTAAGTCTCCTTTTTTTAGTCCATTACCTGTGTCAGATACATCAATCTTTGCGTGAGTAAATACATCTGAGTGCTTATTGTTTTCATTAATAGAATCTATTGCAATAGTAATAGATCCCCCAGTAGGTGTATATTTAAATGCATTGGACAATAAATTAAGAATGACCTTTTCAAAATTTAGAGGATCAATCCATGCTTCAATATTTTCTTTTTTACAATTGATATTAAAATTGATTCCTTTGTTTTCAGCCATCAACTCATATGATTGAGCAACTTCTCTGACAAAGCTATATAAGTTTGTTTTTTGAAATTTGATTAACAGCTGGCCTTTATCTATTTTTCGTATGTCTAATAATTGACAAACTAACCTGAATATTCTGTTGGCATTTAAATGCATCGTTTTATATAAACGAAGGGTTTCTTCATTATTCTTTTTATGTAAAAGTTTCTCTAAAGGATCGATTATTAACGTTAGTGGTGTTTTTATTTCATGTGATATATTAATGAAAAACTGCATTTTTGTTTCGTTCGTTTTTTCAGCTTCTAAGCGCAATACTTTTTCTTTATAAAATAAGATAATAGTATACGATATGATAAACATTAATGCAATCCAAAATATTCTGGCCCATAAGGTTTTGTACCAGGGTGGGTATATAATAATAGTGAGTTTTCGGGCTGCTGAATACTGCTTTTTATCTACTCCCCTGACATAAAATTGATAGATTCCATGATTTAGGTTTGTATAGGTAGCTGTTCTATTTAATGAGTTACTAACATTCCAGTTTTCATCAAATCCTACCATCTTATATTCGTAGGATATTCTGCTTTGGTTAGCTAATTCAACTGAAGAAAACCCAATAGAAAAAACATTATCCTTTTCTTTTAACCTAATCGTGTCAGCTAATACAATAGAGCGATTAAGTATAGTGTGTTTGCCAGTTTTCTGACCAATATTTACATGTTTGTTTAATACCTTAAACTCAGTAAGCATTACATCTCTTATGCTCCTTTTAAAGTTGAGGTAATCTTTTTTAACCTCAGAAATCCCGTTTATACCACCAAAAAATAATTTATTATCATCTGCTCTGAATACTGTATTTCGTGAGAACTCGTTGGCTTGTAATCCATCAGATGCAAAGTATGTAGTAAATGTACCTTTCACAGGATTGTATCGATTTAAACCATTGTGAGTACTGATCCATATTTGTTCGTTTTCATCTTCAATAATCCCACATATAGTATTACTACTCAATCCATTTTTTGTAGTGAAAACCTGAGATTGCAGATTGCTAAGTTTAATTTGTACTAATCCACCATATGTACCAACCCAAATATTACCATTTGAATCAGGAACAATACAGTAAACAATATTGTGAGGCAGAAAATTATTTTCAGTAGAATAGAGTTTTAATTCATTGTTATGAGTTTGGGCATGCACTAAACCATCATAAGTGCCAATCCAAACATCATTTTTCTGATCAATATAAATATCATTAACCCATTTGGGGATCATCTGATTTAGTGAATCCGGCCAATTTAGTCCAGCTTTAAAAATACCTGTTTGTGTGTTAAATCTACAGATACCTCCCCCAAGTGTGGTTAACCAAAGCTCATTTTCAGTAAAGGGTTTAATGCTTGTTATTTTATCGTTTACGATAGAGTTTGGATTTGAAGGATCATTTTTAAAGGTTTTTAATTGACTGGTGTGTTTGTTATAACGTAAAAGGCCATTAAAAAATGTACCAATCCAAAGGTAGTTGTCATTTGAATCGTAAAGGCTCAATACATTATTTCCTTCATTTTTCCCCTCAGTATTGCTTAAGTTAACCTGATGGATGACCAGGGATTCTCTGTCCATATGATATATTCCGTCCCCATCAGTTCCTATCCATAAATCGTTACTATTTCCGTGCAGAGCGGTAATACAGTTAGAACCAATACTATTCTCACCAAAAGCCCTGTATCCATAATGATTAAAAAGCTCTTTCGATTCAGGAAACAGATACAATCCTTTTTGGAAAATTCCCAGCCATATATTACCTACATTATCTTCTATTATCGAATGTATCTTTGATTTAGAGAAATCAAAAGAAGAACTGCCAGGATGCATTTTTTCCAATAAACCAGTGTTTTGATTTAATCTTCTTAATCCTTTACCATCGGTACCTACCCATAACCTGTTTCTCGAATCTATTAAAAGTGATTTTACCGGTAGGTTTTTATCATTTGGATCATCTGACTTAATGGATATTAACCTCTGATCTTGTTTGTTGTATTGTAAAAGTCCGGATTTTAGCGTTCCTATATATATATGGCCTTGTTTATCTTCGCAAATATCTGTGATATCATTACTTGGAAGATGAAAGGGGGCATTTTCACCTTTTGAAAAGGTATTTATTTGATTGGTATTTAAATGATAAGTATTAATCCCATCGTTATCGGAACCAATCCATAATATGCCTTCTGTATCAAGATAAAGGCATTCCAGGTAGAAACTACAAAGTTTTTGATTTAAGCGGGTTGAATAGCGAGATCTACTAACTGTGTGATCAATTTTAATTAATCCAAAAGCTGATGTTGTGATCCATATATCACCATTCAGAGCTTCGGTTATATCACTAACATATGGGTGAATTTGTTTATCATTAATAAAAATTTTTATCTCTTCAAATGATTCAGTACTGTGCTTATATATTTGTAATCCATTTATTTGACCTATCCAAAAATTTCCTTTGCTATCTTCAAATAAAGAGGTAATAAAATTGGCTTTTAAACTTGTACTATCTTCCGGATTTTCAACAAAGGATTTGAACTTTATTCCATCAAAACGATTTAATCCATCTTCGGTAGCCACCCATATAAAACCAATATGATCTTGATAAACTTCGTTTATTAAACTATTACTCAAACCCTCATTATAATCAAAAAGCATCTTTTTCTGACTAAAAGAAGTAATAGAATTAATTAAATAAAATATTGTAAAAATGAGAAGTAAATCAGATCGCATAATCCTGGTTTCGAAATACGGAACTAAAATAACAAAAATTAAAATTAGCAAACCTTTTTTTACATCTAAATACGTGGATATTTAAGTATATGTAACCCACAATTAATTTTTTGTAACAAGTATGTAAGTCTTGTAACAAGTGTGTAATAGCTTGTTACGATAATGATACCCCATAAATAGATCTGAATGGTACATTTGTTATGTAACGTTTTTATAAAACAGAAACCCATTCGTAATGAAACGTAATAGTTTATTTTTTTCTATCATTTTATGTGTTATTATCTTTTTTTGCGGATGCCAAAAGAAAAGAAAATTTGAAGATACTTCATTAACATTTGAAGAAAGAGTTGATGCATTATTAAATGAAATGACACTGAATGAAAAGATCAATCAACTTAAATATAATGCACCAGCAATACCTCGGTTAAATATCTCTGAATACAATTGGTGGAATGAAGCGCTTCATGGTGTTGGAAGATCTGGTATTGCAACCGTATTTCCTCAGGCTATTGGTATGGCTGCAATGTGGGATGATTCATCATTATTTAAAGTAGGAAATATTGTTTCTGATGAAGCACGTGCTAAATATAATGCATATAGTAAACAAGGTAAACACGGAATTTATCAGGGACTAACTTTTTGGTCGCCTAATATCAATATTTTTCGTGATCCCAGGTGGGGAAGAGGAATGGAAACTTATGGTGAAGATCCTTTCTTAACCGGAAAGTTAGGTGTGGCATATATAAAAGGACTTCAGGGCAGTGATTCAACTTATTTAAAATTAGTGGCTACAGCTAAACATTTTGCAGTTCATAGTGGCCCGGAATCAGGACGACACAGTTTTAATTCTATTCCATCAGATTATGATTATTTAGAAACTTACACTCCTCAGTTTAAAGAGGCTGTAATAAGTGGGCATGTGTATTCTGTTATGTGTGCATATAACAGGTTAAAAGGTATGCCTTGTTGTGGAAATAGTGAGTTAAGTAATCTATTAAGAAAGAAATGGGACTTTGAAGGTTATATCCTTTCTGATTGTGGTGCGATTAAAGATTTTTATGCTCAGGATGCTCATGAAATTGTTAATACAAAAGCAGAAGCCGCAGCTATTGCATTACAGGCCGGTACCGATTTAAATTGTGGTGACTCCTATGAAGATTTATTGGAAGCAGTTAACTCAGGTTATCTTTCAGAAAAGGAAATTGATGTATCAGTAAAAAGATTAATGCTGGCAAGAATGAAACTGGGAATGTTTGATCCGGAAGAAAATGTGCCTTATTCTTCACTAACTTCTGATATAGTGGATTGTAAAAATCACCAATTGATGGCACTTGAAACAGCCAGAAAATCTATTGTATTATTAAAAAATGAGGGAGATGTATTGCCCTTAAATAAGAATATCAAAAAAATAGCCGTCATTGGACCTAACTCAGATCATTTGGAATCATTATTAGGCAATTACAATGGATATCCATCCAGCCCGATAACACCATTATCTGGTTTAAAAGATAAATTACCAAGAACTACTATTTCTTACGCGCTTGGTTGTCCTCATGCAGAAGAATTACCTTATATGTCTGTTATTCCTAAGCGATATTTATTTACGGATACTCTGCTTTCTGAATACGGATTAAAAGCAGCTTATTATAATGGTGCTTCATTTAGTGAAAATCCGGTTTTTACAAGAGTAGATAAAAAAGTGGATTTTAAATGGTTAAACGAAGGCCCTGGCACAGGTTTAAATAGTGATACATTTTGTGTAAAATGGACTGGATGTATTGTTCCTGCTGAGGATGGTGAATATGCAATAGGGGGTGAGGGATTAAATGAAATTTCTGTGTGGTTGGATGGTGAAATGTTGTTTTCGCATGAGAGTGAACATCATCCGGTGCGAAAATATGATAAGCTTGAGCTAAAAGCAGGACATAAATATCAAATCAGAATTGAATACAAACAAAATCAATCAGAATATGCACTAGCTAGATTATTGTGGCAACCACCCATGCATGAACTTAAAGAAAAAGCTATAGAAATAGCAAAAGGTGCGGATGCTGTTGTAATGTGTATGGGTTTAAGTCCATTATTGGAAGGCGAAGAAATGGATGTTGAAGTAAATGGATTTAATGGAGGTGACAGAGTAAATATCTCCTTGCCAAAAATACAACAAGAGTTAATTAAAGAAATAGTAAAACTTGGGCGACCAACCATTTTGGTTTTAATGAATGGGAGTGCTTTAGCTATCAATTGGGAAAAAGATCATGTTCCCGCTATTTTGGAAGCATGGTATCCCGGACAAGCAGGAGGAAAAGCGATTGCAGATGTATTGTTTGGAGATTATAATCCAGCAGGAAGGTTACCCATTACTTTTTATAAGTCAGTAAATCAATTACCCGATTTTAATAATTATGAAATGCAAGGGCGAACTTATCGCTATTTTGATAAGGAACCACTCTATGGTTTTGGGTATGGATTAAGTTATAGTTCCTTTGAGTATACAAATTTACTTGCTGAGGAAAATATTCATGCAGGTGAAATTTTACATGTGCAGGTAGATGTAACTAATGTCAGCAATAAAGATGGGGATGAGGTGGTTCAATTATATATATCGCATCCAAAAACAAAAAGCAGAGTTGCTATACGAAGCTTAAAAGGTTTTAAAAGAATCCATTTAAAATCAGGAGAAACAAAGACTATTTCATTTGAAATAAATCCACAAGATATGGCTGTGCTGGATGAAGAAAAGGGATATGTTCTGGATGGATTGCCCGTTGAAATAAGTGTTGGAGGTAGTCAGCCTGGTAGAAAAGGTATGAAATCAAAACAAGTTGTGAGCACTCAAATCAATACCCGATTAATGAGAGATAAAATTTATGTTTTGAGTGATTGAATTTAGTTTGTTACGGGTTAAAATACAAATAGGAAAAATAGTTAATACAAATAGAAATGAATAAAAAACAAGAAATATTAATATTCATAGCATTCGTAATACTGAACGTCTTTTTATTCTCTTGTCAGATCAAAAGACAAAAAGAAAATATGTCTTTAAAAAGTGCTTTGCATGATAAGTTTTTTATTGGAACAGCCATGAATGCAGCCCAGATTACCGGTGAAGATTCATCTTCAATAAAGGTTATTAAGCAACAGTTTAGTTCTGTTGTTGCTGAAAACTGTATGAAAAGTGAAAGAATTCATCCTAAAGAAAATGAGTTTTATTTTGATCTTGCCGATAAATTTGTTGATTTTGGAGAGGCGAACAACATGTTTATTATAGGTCATACATTAATATGGCATTCGCAGCTTCCAAATTGGTTTTTTGTGGATAAAGATGGAAATGATGTATCGAAAGAAATTTTGATAGAACGCATGAAAAATCATATTTATAAAGTGGTTGACAGATACAAAGGCCGTGTGAATGGTTGGGATGTTGTTAACGAAGCTATCTTAGATGATGGTTCTTTTCGCCATAGTAAATTCTATACAATTATAGGAGAGGAGTTTATTAAACTCGCATTCCAATTTGCTCACGAAGCTGATCCTGATGCTGAATTATATTACAATGATTATTCAATGTCAAATGAAGGCAAAAGAAAAGGTGTTGTAGCTATGGTTAAATCATTGCAGGAACAAGGTGTTCGTATCGATGGAATTGGAATGCAGGCACATTGTACCATGAACTATCCTACAATTTCTGAATTTGAAAAAAGTATTGAAGTCTTTTCAAAATTAGGGACTAAGGTTATGATTACAGAATTGGATATATCAGCTATACCATCGCCTTTTGAAATTGAAGGTGCCGATGTTGCAAGTCGATTTGAGTATAAGGAAAGTATGGATCCATATAAAAATGGCATGTCAGATTCTGCTATAATGGCTTTTAATAAAAGGTATATGGATTTTTTCAATCTATTTATAAAGCATAAAAACAAAATTTCAAGAGTAACGGTTTGGGGTGTTAATGATAGTCAAACCTGGCGTAATTACTGGCCAATACCCGGAAGAACAGATTATCCATTACTGTTTGATCGTGAGAATAATCCCAAACCTGTTGTCAGTGAAATAATACAGGCAGCAAATGCTGCAAAATAATATAGGACCTATCTAATTGAAATTGAAATCTAATGAAAATGAAAAAAGCAAGATATTTAGTTGACAACCTTTATACAGCAGACCCTGCAGTACATGTGTTTGATGGTAAA
The DNA here is from genome assembly GCA_963665705.1 of uncultured Saccharicrinis sp. Classification (GTDB taxonomy): domain Bacteria; phylum Bacteroidota; class Bacteroidia; order Bacteroidales; family Marinilabiliaceae; genus Saccharicrinis. The sequence goes on along the minus strand of OY762448.1, from coordinate 3,548,886 downwards.
CTTTATATCTATCCTTCTCATGATATTGAGTCCGGAATTCCTGAAAATGATAATGGTGATCACTTTGATATGAAGGATTATCATGTTTTTTCAATGGATGATATAGAAGGAGAGGTAATAGATCATGGTGTGGCTTTGGATGTAAAAGATGTTCCATGGGCTAGCAGACAAATGTGGGATACTGATGTGGCAACCAAAAATGGAAAGTATTATCTCTATTTTCCTGCTAAAGATGATAATGATATCTTTCATATTGGAGTTGCTGTAAGTGATAAACCTGAAGGGCCATTTGTACCGGAGGCCTATGCTATGAAAAGTAGTTATAGTATTGATCCTTGCGTATTTGATAATGGTAACGGTGAGCATTATATGTATTTTGGAGGATTATGGGGCGGCCAGCTTCAACGTTACCGTAACAATAAAGCACAGGAATGCGGAAAACAACCTTTGGATGAAGAACCTGCTTTATGTCCTAAAGTTGTTAAGCTTTCTGATAATATGTTGGAGTTTAACGAATCCCCTCGTGATTTAGTGATTCTTGATCAGGAAGGTTATCCATTAAAAGCAGGTGATCATGAAAGGAGATTCTTTGAAGCATCCTGGATGCATAAGTATAATGGTAAATACTATTTTTCATACTCAACAGGCGATACTCATTTATTGTGTTATGCTACAGGCGATAATCCTTATGGACCTTTTACTTTTCAGGGTGTTATACTCACTCCTGTTGTAGGCTGGACTACACACCATTGTATTGTTGAATTTAAAGGCAAGTGGTATTTATTTCATCACGATTGTGTTCCATCCGGTGGCAAAACATGGTTGAGAAGTCTGAAGGTTATCGAATTAGAATATAATGAGGATGGTACAATACAAACTATTCAAGGTGAGTGATTTATAAAATGCTTAAATAATATAGTTAATACAAATCTTAAATATCAAATTTTATGAAACGAGCCTTAAGAATTGTTTTCTTAACAAGAATATGATTCAATTTGGTGAGTTCTATGTGACCATATAAATCAAATTGTAAACACATGAAAAAAATCTATGAACTACAAAGGAGAAGTATATTTATACTTTTTCTATTGATTTCTGTACCGTTGGTTTCAATGGCACAGAATGTTGAAGTTACAGGTAAGGTTACTGATTCCAGTGGCGGTCCGTTACCTGGTGTTAATATTCTAATTCTGGGAACAACCAATGGTACGATCACTGATTTTGATGGTAACTATCATTTATCAGTTCCTAAAGGAAGCCAGCTGACCTATAATTTTATAGGTTTTGAGTCTAAAACAGTAACTATAAATGAGCAACAAACAGTAAATGTTACTTTGCTTGAAGATGTGGCAAAGTTAGATGAAGTTGTTGTGGTAGGTTACGGGCAAATGAAGCGTACGGATTTAACAGGATCAGTGGTTTCCGTTTCCAGCGATGCTATTGAAAAAACGGTTTCAACTTCTATCGACCAGGTTTTACAAGGTCGTGCTGCCGGGGTTCAGGTACAGCAAAATAGTGGTGCCCCGGGTGCCAGTACTTCTATTCGTATTAGGGGTATTAACTCTTTAAACAGTTCAAATGAACCTATCGTTGTCATTGATGGAGTTATTATTGATGCTTCAACCGAATCAGAAACATCCAATGCACTATCTTCTATTAACCCATCTGATATTGTTTCCATGGACATCCTTAAAGATGCTTCAGCAACAGCTATTTATGGTTCAAAGGGAGCTAATGGGGTAATCATTATTGTTACTAAAAAAGGAAAAAAAGGTGATGCCCGAATAACTTATGATGGTTATATGGGATGGCAGGAAATGCCTAAGAAGCTTGATTTGCTTAACCTTCAGGAATATGCTAACTTAAAAAATACCAAAGCCGAAATGGGTATTTTAGAGTACGACGATAATTTTGTCAGAGCTGATTTATTGGGTGAAGGAACTGATTGGCAGGATGAGATGTTTTCTCAGGCCATGATGCAAAATCATAATATCTCAGTGTCGGGAGGTTCTGAAAAAAGTACTTATGCTTTAGGTGCTGGTTATCTAGAACAAGATGGTATTGCCATTGGTTCTAGTTTTGATAGAATTAGTTTGAGAGGAACTTTTGATTCTCAGGTTAAGAGCTTCTTAAAGGCCGGAATCAATTTCAACTTTAGTAATTCGGAGCAGAATACTACCGTATCGGATGATAACCTGATTTTAACAGCATTGAAACAAACGCCTAACGTGGCAGTAAGAAATGCGGATGGAACTTTTGATGGTCCGGATACTGATATGTATGTTCAATCAAACCCGGTAGGTTTGGCCATGCTTAAGGAAAATAGAAACGAAAAAATGAATGTTCGTGCTAATTCATACCTTGATGCAACCATTATTGAAGGATTAACATTTAAAACAGATGTTTCCATAAACTATGGTATTACCAACGGATATAAATTTACACCTACTTATTCTTTCGGTGCCATTGAAAATACAGTAAGTGAAAGTTCAAAAGCCAAATCATATAATAAATATTATAGTTGGAGAAACGTATTGACTTATTCTAAGGCATTTGGTGACCATAACCTTAATTTAATGGCAGGTCAGGAAATGCAGGAGTCTAAATGGGAATATCTTTATGCTTATCGTTCAGGATTTTTAACCAATGGAGCTACTGATTTATCATTAGGAGATGCAACAACTGCTACTAATACAAGTTCTAGTGGCGGTAGTTCAATCAGTTCAGTATTTGGTCGTTTATTTTATTCTTATAACGACAAGTATTTATTAACCTCAACTCTGCGTTATGATGGTTCTTCTAAGTTTTCTAAAGAAAACAGATGGGGATTATTTCCTTCAGCAGCTTTTGCCTGGAAAATTTCTAACGAAGGATTTTTGCAGGATAATGAGGTGATTAATAATTTAAAACTTCGTGTAGGTTGGGGGGCTGTAGGTAACGAAAACCTGAGTAGTACAGCTTATGCATATACTTCTACCTATTCATCTGTAGCAACTTCTAGTTGGGGAACAGCCTTAATAGCAGATAATACTGCAAACCCTGATTTGGAGTGGGAAACTACCTATTCAAGTAATATTGGTTTCGATATAAATTTATTCCGTAATAGAATTGAATTTATTGCTGATATATACTATAAAAAAACCAAGAATTTATTATTGGAATTACCTCTTCCTGCTTATGTGGGAACATCAGGACAAGGATCTACCTCGGCACCTTGGGTAAATATTGGTTCTCTTGAAAATAAAGGTCTTGAATTGACTTTAAATACAGTAAATGTGGATAAAGGAAGTTTTATGTGGCGTTCAAATTTTGTATTCTCAATGAATAGGAACAAAGTATTATCATTGAATACACAAAGTAGTATTTTAAATAAAACATTAACGCAAGGATCAGAAACAACAGTGGTAACTCGTACTGCAGTGGATCAGTCTATCGGACAGTTTTATGGATATAAAGTAATTGGCCGCTTCGAAGATGCAACAGATTTTTATTATAAAGATGAAGATGGAAATGTAGTTGCTACAGCTATTCCTAGTGATATGTCTATTGGTGAAAATAGTATCTGGATTGGTGATTATATTTTTGAGGATATTAATGATGATGGTGTTATTGATGAGGAAGACCGTACTTATATAGGCGATCCATCACCAGATTTCACTTTCGGAATTGGTAACACATTTAGTTATAAAGGTTTTGATTTAAATATTTACTTAACTGGTTCATATGGCAATGAAGTGGTTAATTATCAGCGACGTTGGTTAGAAAACCCTCGTGAAAACTCTAACCTGTTAACGAAAGCCTTGGGGTATGCAAAGCTTGATTTAATAGATCCGGATGGTCCTAATGATTATCGTAATGTTTATATTTCAGGTGGAGATGATGATATGTGTCGTCTTTCAACAGCTTCATCTACATATAACTATCGTTATAGCGATAAGTTTGTTGAGGATGGCTCTTACTTACGTATTCAAAACATTTCATTAGGATATACACTTCCCAAAAAGTGGATAGCTAAAATAGGGATTGATAATCTGAAGCTATATACTAATGTTCAAAATGTTTACACGTTTACTAAATACTCAGGTTACGATCCTGAAATCGGTTCTATAAATCAGGATGCATTACTTACCGGAATTGATAATGCCCGTTATCCTTCGCCACGTGTATATACTTTTGGAATAAATGCAACATTCTAACCGATAAAAGTTTATGAAAATGAAAAAAAATAAATTTATATATTATTTATTGTTTTTAGCATTATCTGTGTTAGGAACAAGTTGTGATGATTATCTGGAGGTATTGCCTAATGATAAAATTACAAAGGAAAATTTCTACACTAGTGAAGATGACTTTCAGGCTGCAACAGGTGCGCTTTACAATATTGTATGGTTCGATTTTAATGATAAGTTTTACTATGCTTTAGGAGATGGACGTTCTTATAACTTATATGCGCCTTATTCTGATTATATCTATCCATTTAGTGATTTAACTGAAACTGGTTTAACAGGTCCGTTAGTATCAGCCTGGGCATCTTTTTATAATGTAATACAGCAATCTAATAATGTTATTATAGGTATAAATAATAGCTCTGTAGATAGCGAAATTAAAAAGCAATATATTGCAGAAGCTCGTTTTATGCGTGGTTTTGCATATTGGTATTTGGCTTCTTTATGGGGTGATGTTATTCTTTGTGAAGATCCTGCTGAACTAGTTGAAAACCCAATTACAAATACAAACTCAATAGAGGATGTTTACGAATTTGTAATGCGTGATTTAGAATATGCTGCTAAATATTTATCTGATATTGCTTATGATGACGGCAGAATAACCAAGTATAGTGCCTATGCAATGTTGTCAAGAGTTTATTTGAGTTTTGCTGGATTAAGCGATGATGTTAATAGTGGACAAAGAGATGAAACTTATCTGGAATTAGCTAAAAAAGCAGCTGCTAAAGTAATTGAAGATGGTCCTTATTCATTAATGGATGATTATGCCGAGTTGTTTAAAATTGAAAATAATAATAATTCAGAGTCTATTTTTGCCTTGCAATGGGTACCTAATGGAGATTATGGTGTAACCAATACGCAGCAGGCCTATTTTGCTTGTAGTTCAGATATTACCGGTGATGATGCAGCATGGGGATACTGGACTAGAGCAGCTTATGATGTTCTGTTAGAGTATGAATCTACAGATGTTCGACGTAAAGCTACCTGGATGGGCTACGGCGATTATTATGCTGAGATTAATTCAAGTAATGGTGGGTATACTTATGAAATGACCAATACTGCACTGAATGTGAAAAAAGGTGTGGTAGGTTCTAAGAGTGATAATTCAGATATCAGCAGAATGAATTCATCATTAAATACTTATATGCAACGTTTGGCTGAAGTATATTTAAATTATGCTGAAGCAACTTTAGGTAATAATGAAAGTACCACTGATGCTACAGCTTTAACGTATTTTAATATGTTAAGAACCAGAGCTGATGTTAATACAAAAACATCATTAACGTATGATGATATTATTCACGAGCGTAGAGTTGAACTTTGTATGGAAGGTCAATACTGGTACGATTTAGTACGAAGAGCTTATTATAACCAACAGGAAGTGATTAATTATATTATTGGTCAGGATAGGGGAACCATTATTCCTTTTACTTACGAAGTAGAAACAAACGCTGTTGTTTACGATGACTCACGAACAGAGGGAACACGCTCAATTGGTGAAATAGATGCTTCAATCTTTTTATTACCATATCCGGAGTCAGAGGTAGTTCAAAACCCTCTTTTAAAAGAAGATCCGGTTTCATATGAATTTACAGAAGATAGAATAACAGACTTGTTTAATTGATCTGATACAATATTTAAAAAGCATTAAATATGAAAACTAAATATTTTAATATAAATAGTTGGGCATCGGTATTCACACTTGGAATAATGGCCGTTATGCTATTGTTTACATCTTGTGAGGAAGAAAGCGATTATAGTGGCCCAATTTCAATAAGTACCGTGTATTTGCAGGATGCTGAAGCATCGGTTCCTGACAGAGAAGTAACTTTTGTTCGTTTAGGACAACTAATTCGTATCTCAGGTACGGGTTTTACCGATCTTAAAAAAGTGTATATCAATGGTTATGAAAGCTATTTTAATCCAACTTTAGTTTCTGATAACTCCATGATTGTTTCCGTTTCTAAAAATACACCAATCATTGAAGCAGATGCTGATGTTAGAAATACCATCAGATTAGTAAATGATGGAAATGAAGCTGTCCTTAGTTTTGATGTACGTTCAGCAGCTCCTTCTATTACCAGCTTTTCAAATTCATTGCCTAATGTAGGCGAATTAATTACAGTTTATGGTAGTGGTTTGTTAGAAGTAACCAACGTGGTATTTCCTGGTGATGTGGAAGTAACAGAAGGGATCACATCTAACGAAGAGGGTGAATACTTTACTGTTAATATGCCAGAAGGTGTTTCGGATGAAGGTGGTTCTATTTTTATTGAGTGTGCCAATGGTGGTGCCTATTCTCCTGCATGTTTTAATTTTAAAGCAGGGGTTATTTTAGATTTCGATGGACTAGGAGCTCAGGGAGCATGGGGAAGTGCTGCGAGTATGATATTTTCAGATGATTTGGAATCAACAACTGTAGGTACTGATAATATCTCTCAAGGGATATATGTACCACACCGACCTTCGCGTATAACTGCATTTGATGCGGCCAGTACAAGATGTACAGAGGTTTGGACTGCAGGAAATGATGTGGATGATTGGCGAGGTCAATTAACTCCATATATTTCTACAACAACATCATTAGATGAGGTTGGATTTCAGTTTGATATTTATGTGCCGGAAGAATGGGAGGGATCCGGTTATTTAAAAATATGTTTGGTTAATGGTTTTAGTGGTGGTGAATGGGCCGGTTACTGCTATAATTATGTGCCATGGGTTGTAGATGGTGAATCTGTAGCATTCCAGGCAACAGGTTGGACAACAGTAACAGTTCCGTTTAGTAGTTTTTATGCTTTTGATGATGGTGAGGACCATACTTTTGAAGAAGTATTGGTAGCCAGAGAAACTTCCAGCTATAAAAACTTTGGTTTCTACTTCGAAAACTCAGATTTTGCGCTTAGTGATATTACAGGTAGTGATAGCGATAGTGAAACAGAATTTTTGTCGGCCGAAACATCAATTAGCGTTTATACGGATAACTGGAGAGTAGTTTCACTAAATACTCCAACATATAGCGATTTTCCTGAAGATGAAGAATAGTTGATTATTTCAAATTAAAGAAAATGAAGTACAATAAAATATTATCAATATTAGCCATGTGTTCTCTTGTTTTTTCATCGTGCGATGATCAAATAATGGAGTGGAAAGATGATCCAACGCATGGCGAGGTTACTAGAGATGAGTTGCCTTTGGAGTTGGCTGAAAAAATTAGCCGTTACGAAGCTTTAAATACTTACACTGATATGAAATTAGGTGTAGGTATAGGTATGGATCTGTACATGAATAATGAAACTTACAGTGGACTTACAAATGAAAACTTTGATGAGGTAACTGTTGGATATGCCATGAAGCATGCTGCTATGGTTAACTCTGATGGATCTATAGATTTTGATCCGGTTGATGAATTTATAACAACAACACAAAATGCAGGTTTAAGTGTGTACGGACATACTTTGGTTTGGCATTCAAATCAAAATGCAGCATATTTAGATGGTTTAATTGCTGCAACCGTTATTCCTGGAACTGCAGGTTCAAATTTGATTACCAATGGCGATTTTGAAGATGCTACTTTAGATCCTTGGTTTGGTTGGGGAAACAGCTCATCAAGAGAAGTATCTGCTGATGGAGAAGGACTAGGTAATTCTGGTTATGCAATGGTGCTAACTAACCCAACAGCTGCAAATAATTATAGTGCACAGCAAGCTTATGATTTTAGTGCAGCTCTTGAGTCAGGAAAAGAGTATATCTGTACTTTCTGGATCAAAGCTGATGTTTCTGCAGCTTTACAGGTAGAAGTTCAGGATCCAACAACTTACGGTGCTGATTACTATGGTGGAATTACTGTAGGAACTACATGGTCTCAGGTTGAATTATCTATAACACCAAGTACAGATACTCGTACAAGATTTTTATTTGATTTTGGAGAAACAGCAGCTACTTTTTATATAGATGATATTGAATTTATGGAGGCGCCTGAAAATTTAATTACCAATGGCGATTTTGAAGCTGCTACTTTAGATCCTTGGTTTGGTTGGGGTAATAGTTCAAGCAGAGAAGTGTCTGCAGATGGAGAAGGTTATGGAGATGCTGGTTATGCAATGGTTTTAACTAATCCAACAGCTGCCAGTAATTATAATGCGCAACAAGCTTATGATTTTAGTGCCGCTCTAGAATCAGGCACTGACTACAGATGTACTTTTTGGGTTAAAGCAGATGTTTCAGCCGCTTTACAGGTAGAAGTTCAGGATCCAACAACTTACAGTGCTGATTATTATGGTGGAATTACGGTAGGAACAACTTGGACATATGTGGATCTGTCAATTACACCAAGTACAGACACTCGTACAAGATTACTTTTCGACTTTGGTGAAACAGCAGCTACCTTTTATTTTGATGATATTGAATTTTATGTTGATGGAGGAGGAACAGCTGCAACCGTAGTTGAAAAAACAGATGAAGAGAAAACGGAGATAATTACTACAGCCATGGAGGATTTTATTTCTCAAATGGTTACGCATTATAAAGATCAGGTTTTTGCCTGGGATGTAGTAAATGAACCAATGCTTGAGAGTGGTGAAGTAAGAGATGGTAATGTTTCGGATCTAAGTGATGATAACTTTTACTGGCAAAAATATATGGGTAAAGATTATGCTGTTTCTGCATTTAATTTGGCTCGTCAGTACGGTAATGCAACTGATAAATTATTTATCAACGACTATAATTTAGAGTCGAACATGACCAAGTTGGAAGGTTTGATTTCATACGTTCAATATATTGAAGCAAACGGAGCTACAGTTGATGGTATAGGTACACAGATGCACATATCTTATACATCAGATACGGATATGATTACACAAATGTTTACAACTTTAGCAGCATCAGGTAAGCTGATTAAAATCTCTGAATTGGATGTTCGTTTAGGAACTAAAGATCCAACAGAAGAACAGTTAGCTAGTCAAGCAAAAATGTATCAATTCGTAATCGATCAGTATAAAGAAATCATCCCAACTGACCAGCAATATGGTATTACCATTTGGGGTATATCAGATAATGAAGATGAGCACGAATACTGGTTGCCAGATGAATCACCAAACCTTTGGGATGCTAACTATGAGCGCAAACATGCCTATAAAGGAGTTGCTGATGGATTGGCAGGAGAAGATGTTAGTGATGGCTTTTCAGGGGATTTAGTTTATTAGGTAGGGTAGAAGGACTGAATGGTAACAAGGTTAAAAGGTAAAGGGTATCAAGGTTGAAGGTTAAAATGATTGATCATTAAATCAAATAGTTGTCGAGTTGATAAATAACAATTAAACAAATCAATAATTTAGCAACTCGACAATAGTAATACCTTCTATCTTGAAACCTTTCTTCCTTGCTACCCTTCAACCAATATTCTTTTTTAGCAACAATTTATTATGAATGTAAAATCACAAAAGATTTCAATAGTTGAGAAAATAGGATACAGTTTGGGTGATCTGGCTGCAAATCTTGTTTTTCAAACATTAATCACTTATTTGGCATTTTTCTATACCGATATTTATGGACTTAAAAATAACGATGCATCGTTGATTATGCTTGTTGTTGGACTGGTGGCAGCTTTTGCTTTTAATCCAATAATAGGAGTTGTTGCCGATAGAACAACCTCCCGGTGGGGTAAGTTTCGTCCGTGGATACTTTATACTACAATTCCACTTTGTGTTATGGCCTTACTGGCCTTTTCTACGCCAGACTTTTCTTATAAAGGAAAGTTGATTTATGCAGCAGCAACTTATACTTTGCTATTGTTATTATATGCAGCTAATAATCTGCCTTATTCAGCATTAAGTGGTGTAATTACAGGTGATATGGCTGAACGTAACAGTATTTCATCCATACGTTTTGTTGCAGTTATGTTTGCACAGTTTTTTGTGCAGGTATTTATGCTTCCTATCATTGAGTATGCAGGTGGAGGTGATAAAGCGGCTGGAATTGAAGAAGTAATAACATGGATGGCAATTATAGGAACTATCATGCTTTTTATTACTTTTTTTACAACCAAAGAAAGAGTGGTGCCAACAGCAGAGCAAAAGTCCTCTTTAAAAGAGGATTTAAGTGACCTTTCAAAAAATCGTCCTTGGATTATTATGCTGATAGCAACCATTTTGGTTTTTGTTACCTTATCTCTAAAAGGTGGTTCTTATGTTTATTATTTTAATTATTACGTTGATGAAGCCGCACTTACTAAGTTTATCAGTCCAATTCTTAATTTTTTAGTCGCTGTAGGCATTAATTTCTTTGGATCAGATCCTGTTTCTGCAGGCTTTGGATTATTTAATGCCGGGGGAATTATTTTTATGCTGGTAGGTATCGGTTTTTCAAAAAAGCTGGCCGATAAATTTGGAAAACGGGATGTGTTTGGAATATCATTATTTATATCAACTTTATTTGTGTTGGCATTTTATGTTTTTCCTGCCAAAAGCATTGTTTTAATGTTTGGCTCCCAGGTTTTACATGGATTCTTTTATGGTATTACCACGCCTTTGTTGTGGGCTATGATTGCAGATGTAGCAGACTATTCCGAATGGAAAAATAACCGTAGAGCTACTGCAATTATTTTCTCCGCTATGATGGTGGGACTAAAAGCCGGATTGGCTATTGGTGGCGCTTTAGTAGCATGGATATTAGGTTTGTATGGATATGTGCATGCAGATGTAGCCAATATATCACAGGAAGTCATCCAGCCAGAATCAGTTACAGTAGGAGCTAAGATGCTGGTGAGTGTTTTTGCGTCTATTCCATTTTTTATAAGTGCCGGAATGTTATTCTTTTATAAGATTAATAAATCGATGGAATTAACTATAGAATCAGACCTTAAACAACGTAGGACTAATTAAAGAGTTATTTATAATTCAGTATATGAAGTCATCGTTTGGTTTATTTAATTATAGTAGTTGTAATTATAGTAGCCGGCTTACAGCCGGCTACTTTTTATATTAAGGAAGTTTGGTACTGCTTATTTTGAATATGTGAAATAACATTTGTGGTATTATTCTTCAGCTATTCAGAAACTATAATTAGAATCAAATAGCAAACTTTGAAGGTAAAATACCATATTTACTATGGAAACATTTTGCAAAATAGGAAGGATTATTCATTCCTACATCCAGAGCAATTTCAGTAATGTTTTTCCTTTTTTGTTTTATTAATGAAAGTGCTTTGTTCATTCGTAAATCACGTATAAAGCCATTGGGAAAGATATCTGCTATTTTCATTATCTTCCGGTATAGATGAGGACTGCTTATTCCTATTTCACGACTTAATATTTCCACATTAAAATTTTCATCAGGGTAATTTTCCTCAACAATATTATATACTTGGTTGATAAATGACTGTTCTGATTCGCTTAGTACCCTCACTATCTTTTTTTCAATATTCTTCTCACAAAATATACTAACCTCAGTTCGATTCTTAAGTCGCAGTATGTCAATGAAATAATCCAAAATAAAATCATGTAATATTTTGAATAAAAATGGATTTTGCTAATTTAAAAGTCTGACAAACAAATAATTACAAGTAAAATCCATGCATTTAAGTAAAGATAAAATTACAGAAATTTTTGTTTTAGTCGATGAATTCTGCATTGAATTTGATAAAACAATCTCAACATAGTTTAGGAAATAAGCCAAAGAAAAAGCCTAAAATGAACAATAGTGAGGTAATTACAATAATGATATTATTTCATTTTGGCGCTTTCAAAAATCTCAAACATTTTTACTTATACTATGTAAAAAAGCATCTTAACAAAGAATTTCTGCAAACTGTTTCATACAATAGATTTGTTGAATTGATGCAAAAAACAGCTCTCCCACTGACTCTATTTCTTAAAACATGTTGTTTGGGTAGTTGTACTGGGATCTCTTATGTTGATTCTACACCTATTCGTGTATGTAAGAATAAGCGAATACCTAGGCATAAGGTTTTTGATGGTATAGCTCAACGAGGTAGCTCAACTATGGGATACTTCTTTGGATTTAAACTTCATATTAACCCGAGTTTGATTAAAATTAAAGAGCTCAGCATTTTAATAGAAAGCTATCTATAATTATTGCGATAAGCGAATGCTGAAGCAAAGTTTACTTTGATTATGCTGAGTGTAGCAATAATCAAGAATTAAATAACGATTTTCTGCTTCATATTTGTTTGACATAGTCCGCTATGACTTCACAAATATTCATTGAAACTTATTATTTATAGGCGGTCTTAGCCAATAATTTTATATCGGGTTATTAATATATAGTTCTGCTTGTATAATATATGATTCATTTTCTAATTCCTAAGTAGATTATAGTTTGCAGTGATAAAAAAAACTTTTCAGTATAAACCATTGACAAGATGCCTATTAAAGATTATCTTTAAAATCTGTCAAAAAAATAATGTCATAATACTTTGAGATTAAAAATAAAGTTCATTTCTTTGCACCCGCTTTGAACGAGAGGCGCGATAAAAGATGACATTTTGAATGACTTTATAAAGGAGATAGTTCTTGATACAGAGCAGGTTTTAGGAGGTAAAGAAAGGAGATAAAAAAATAGAAAATATTTTTCAATTTTTATTTGGAATTAAGAAATTAAATCAGTTATCTTTGCAGCCGCTTTTAAAGAAAGGCCAGAAGCTCAAATGATGGAACAAGAGGAAGGGTTTAAATTACTGAAAGGTAATTAGATAGGAGTTAAATAAGTCTTGAAAAAACAAATAAAATTTTCTCAAAATTTATTTGGAGTTAAGGAAATAAAGTTGTTATCTTTGCAGCCGCTTTTAGAGCGACACTCAACGAAGGTTGGGAGTTAAAAACAAGATTGAAATAAACCGAATGCGGTTTACAAAATATAAGAAGTTGTTTTGTTTATACCTTGATGTTGAATAAAGCAACCACGTTCTTTGAAAATATTGAAATGCACACTAAAAAAAAAGGAAAATAGAGTGATTCTTTGAGTTAAAACTCTTGTAAAGAATAATAGGCTGTTAAATCAGTCATAATAATTTTTATACAACGAAGAGTTTGATCCTGGCTCAGGATGAACGCTAGCGACAGGCCTAACACATGCAAGTCGAGGGGTAACAGAGGTAGCTTGCTACTTGCTGACGACCGGCGCACGGGTGCGTAACGCGTATGAAACCTGCCTTTTACAAAGGGATAGCCCAGAGAAATTTGGATTAATACCTTATAGTCTTTTTTATTCGCATGAATAGAAAAGTAAAGTTTCGGCGGTAAAAGATGGTCATGCGTGACATTAGCTAGTTGGTAAGGTAACGGCTTACCAAGGCGACGATGTCTAGGGGTTCTGAGAGGAAGGTCCCCCACACTGGTACTGAGACACGGACCAGACTCCTACGGGAGGCAGCAGTGAGGAATATTGGTCAATGGACGCAAGTCTGAACCAGCCATGTCGCGTGTAGGAAGACTGCCCTATGGGTTGTAAACTACTTTTATACGGGAAGAAACGTAGCTACGTGTAGCTATTTGCCGGTACCGTATGAATAAGCATCGGCTAACTCCGTGCCAGCAGCCGCGGTAATACGGAGGATGCGAGCGTTATCCGGATTTATTGGGTTTAAAGGGTGCGTAGGCGGACTAATAAGTCAGTGGTGAAATCCTGCAGCTCAACTGTAGAACTGCCATTGATACTGTTAGTCTTGAATTTAGTTGAGGTAGGCGGAATGTGTTGTGTAGCGGTGAAATGCATAGATATAACACAGAACACCGATTGCGAAGGCAGCTTACTAAGCTATAATTGACGCTGATGCACGAAAGCGTGGGTAGCGAACAGGATTAGATACCCTGGTAGTCCACGCCGTAAACGATGATTACTCGTTGTTGGCGATACATAGTCAGCGACTGAGCGAAAGCATTAAGTAATCCACCTGGGGAGTACGTTGGCAACAATGAAACTCAAAGGAATTGACGGGGGCCCGCACAAGCGGAGGAACATGTGGTTTAATTCGATGATACGCGAGGAACCTTACCTGGACTTAAATGTAGGCTGCATAGAGTAGAGATATTCTTTTCTTCGGACTGCTTACAAGGTGCTGCATGGTTGTCGTCAGCTCGTGCCGTGAGGTGTCGGGTTAAGTCCCATAACGAGCGCAACCCCTGTTGTTAGTTACCAGCACGTAAAGGTGGGGACTCTAACAAGACTGCCGGTGTAAACCGAGAGGAAGGTGGGGATGACGTCAAATCAGCACGGCCCTTACGTCCAGGGCTACACACGTGTTACAATGGTCGGTACAAAGGGCAGCTACACAGCGATGTGATGCTAATCTCTAAAACCGGTCTCAGTTCGGATCGGAGTCTGCAACTCGACTCCGTGAAGCTGGATTCGCTAGTAATCGCGTATCAGCAATGACGCGGTGAATACGTTCCCGGGCCTTGTACACACCGCCCGTCAAACCATGGAAGTCGGGGGTACCTGAAGTCTGTTACCGTAAGGAGCGGCCTAGGGTAAAACTGATAACTAGGGTTAAGTCGTAACAAGGTAGCCGTACCGGAAGGTGTGGCTGGAACACCTCCTTTCTGGAGAGAGTTTAAAACGCGTTTAAATTAATTTAAACACAAAGAACACCATTTCCTTTTTTTAGCATTTCAAAATTACACTATTAGTAAGTAAATAACTTATGCACTAATAGCTATCCCGAAAAAGTGGGAAAAACGTACATTGACATATTGGCAATAACAATCAAAATCATAGGTTGGCTTTAATGCGAGAGCATAAAGCTAAACCAACAAGAAAGTAAGCAAGGGCGTACGGTGGATGCCTAGGCTTTCAGAGGCGAAGAAAGACGTGATAAGCTGCGATAAGCTGCGGGGAGAAGCAAATATTTATTGATCCGCAGATTTCTGAATGGGGCAACCCGGCTAGTTGAAGACTAGTCACCCTTCGGGGGGCAAACCCAGGGAACTGAAACATCTAAGTACCTGGAGGAGAAGAAAACAAAAGTGATTCCCTAAGTAGCGGCGAGCGAACGGGGATTAGCCCAAACCAATAATGTTTAGGCATTGTTGGGGTTGTAGGACTGCGATGTAGATTTAAAATTGAAGTGGAGCGTTTTGGAAAGAACGGCCAAAGAGTGTGACAGCCACGTACACGTAAGGTTTTAAATTTTAGCAGTATCCTGAGTAGTGCGGGACACGAGAAATCCTGTATGAATCTGCCAGGCCCATCTGGTAAGGCTAAATACTCCTGAAAGACCGATAGTGAACCAGTACCGTGAGGGAAAGGTGAAAAGTACCCCGAACAGGGGAGTGAAATAGTACCTGAACCCGTACGCCTACAAGCGGTCGGAGCCATTATGTGGTGACGGCGTGCCTTTTGCATAATGAGCCTACGAGTTAGTCGTAGTTAGCAAGGTTAAGTTATTAAGTAACGGAGCCGAAGCGAAAGCGAGTCTGAATAGGGCGCTAAAGTTAGCTGCGCTAGACGCGAAACCAGGTGATCTACCCATGGTCAGGTTGAAGTTCCGGTAACGCGGAATGGAGGACCGAACCAGTTAACGTTGAAAAGTTTTTGGATGAACTGTGGGTAGGGGTGAAAGGCCAATCAAACCTGGAAATAGCTCGTACTCCCCGAAATGCATTTAGGTGCAGCCTTATTTTAATCTTATAGAGGTAGAGCTACTGATTGGACGAGAGGGCTTCACCGCCTATCAACTCCTGATAAACTCCGAATGCTATAAGATGATGAATAGGAGTGAGGGCATGGGTGCTAAGGTCCGTGTCCGAGAGGGAAAGAACCCAGACCATCAGCTAAGGTCCCCAAATGTATACTAAGTTGAACAAACGCGGTTTGATTGCATAGACAGCTAGGATGTTGGCTTGGAAGCAGCCATTCATTTAAAGAGTGCGTAACAGCTCACTAGTCGAGCGATCGAGCATGGATAATAATCGGGCATAAGTATACTACCGAAGCTATGGATTGTAATTTATTACAGTGGTAGGGGAGCATTCTAATGGCTTTGAAGCAGAATGGCGATGTTCTGTGGAGCAGTTAGAAAAGCAAATGTAGGCATAAGTAACGATAATGAGGGCGAGAAACCCTCACGCCGAAAGACTCAGGTTTCCTGATCAACGCTAATCGGATCAGGGTTAGTCGGGACCTAACGCGAACCCGAAAGGGGTAGTGGATGGCGAGCAGGTTAATATTCCTGCACCTGCAATACATTGAAAGTGACGTATTGGTGAGATTACTACGTACTGACGGAATAGTACGTTGAGCCTAGACTTCGGTCGAAGCGAAGTAAAGCAGCCGGTACCAAGAAAAGCGAGTATTGGAGCCCGTACTGTAAACGGACACACGTAGTTGGGTTGAGTATACTAAGGCGCTCGAGTGATTCATGGTTAAGGAACTCGGCAAATTGGCCCCGTAACTTCGGGATAAGGGGCGCCTACTTCGGTAGGCCGCAGAGAAATGGCGCATGCGACTGTTTATCAAAAACACATGGCTTTGCAAATTCGAAAGAAGACGTATAAGGCCTGACACCTGCCCGGTGCTGGAAGGTTAAGAGGAGAGCTTAGCTTTGGCGAAGGTTTGAATTGAAGCCCCAGTAAACGGCGGCCGTAACTATAACGGTCCTAAGGTAGCGAAATTCCTTGTCGGGTAAGTTCCGACCTGCACGAATGGTGTAACGATGTGCGCACTGTCTCAACCATGAGCTCGGTGAAATTGTAGTATCGGTGAAGATGCCGATTACCCGCAACGGGACGGAAAGACCCCGTGAACCTTTACTGCAACTTAACATTGGTTGTGGGTAAGTAATGTGTAGGATAGGACGGAGACATTGATGCTGCATCGCCAGGTGTAGTTTAGTCGCCCTTGAAATACGTCCCTTTGCTTATCTGTGGCCTAACGGATTTATCCGGACATTGTTTGGTGGGTAGTTTGACTGGGGTGGTCGCCTCCAAAAGAGTAACGGAGGCTTTCAAAGGTTTCCTCAGGACGATTGGTAACCGTCCGCAGAGTGTAATGGCACAAGGAAGCTTGACTGTGAGACCGACAAGTCGACCAGGTACGAAAGTAGGACATAGTGATCCGGTGGTTCCGCATGGAAGGGCCATCGCTCAAAGGATAAAAGGTACTCCGGGGATAACAGGCTGATCGCTCCCAAGAGCTCATATCGACGGAGCGGTTTGGCACCTCGATGTCGGCTCGTCACATCCTGGGGCTGGAGAAGGTCCCAAGGGTTGGGCTGTTCGCCCATTAAAGTGGCACGCGAGCTGGGTTCAGAACGTCGTGAGACAGTTCGGTCCCTATCTGTTGTGGGCGTAGGATATTTGAGAAGGCCTGACGTTAGTACGAGAGGACCGCGTTGGACAAACCTCTGGTGTACCAGTTGTTCCGCCAGGAGCATTGCTGGGTAGCTAAGTTTGGAAGGGATAAGTGCTGAAAGCATCTAAGCACGAAGCCTGCTTCAAGATGAGATATCCTTATCAGGGACGTTAGAGACTATGACGTTGATAGGCTGTAGGTGTAAAGGCAGTAATGTCAAAGCCGAGCAGTACTAATTACCCGAAACTTTTAGTTGGGCGTTAAAGCATGACATGTGATTTTGATTGAGCTAATGTGTTAATAAAGATATTTAAGTGGTTATTGCGATAGGGTTCCACCTCTTCCCATTCCGAACAGAGAAGTTAAGCCTATTAGCGCCGATGGTACTGCATATTGTGGGAGAGTAGGTCACCGCTGATTTTTAAAGAAAGAGCAATCGAATTTATTTTCGGTTGCTCTTTTTGCGTTTTTACAAGTTGCAAAATAGCTCGACTACAATACTGCTCTATATAACTAGGATACCGAACATTATTTACTTTATTTAAATATCAATTTCATTTCTTCGCGCTTTCCCCTAATTGTACATAAATTTTATCCCAATTTTGAAACCTTTGACTATTAAAGGAGTATATTCAAGCTTTGAATTACGTATAACGCAATAGGTAAAGTGCTTAAAAGAATTATAATGGTATTGTATTGACTATATCGCGCTTATACAGAAGGATATTAAGTATTAATGATCGTTTAATTTTGTGTTGTGGGCAAGCAAAAGAAGTACAACTAACCTTCGATGTTGTAATCCAAAATTTAACATAGAAACTCAGGTTACTTATTAGAATAAATTATTTATGAGAAGTATTTTAATCATTTTTCTGGTATTGGTTTCTGTGCAAGTGAATGCTCAGGTGTCAGTCCGCAGTAAATATAAGGTGATTTCACAATCTAAATATATCGAAAAGTTTGTGAATTCATATTCTATTAGTTTAAAACGATATATTTTAGTAGATGAGGTTTACAACGTTAAGTCAAGCAAAAGTATTTCTAATTTTTCAGATAAAGATTCTATTATATCTGCGACTTTTTCATTGCTTAAGAAACGTAAGGACAAAATTATTCTGAATCACCTTGTAAATAATTCCAATGATAGTTTAAGCTATCTTATTGAAGGTATATATCGCTTTTATAATAGTGATTATTCTATGGCAATTAATAGTTTAAAGAAGTTTAAAATGGAGGAATATACTTTTCTTAAATATTTGCTTTTAGCAGATTGCATAAGTGAATCAGCAAATAATAATGAAGTTTCTGATCTTGTTAAGTTTTATCAGAAAGCTTATGATAGTGCCACTACTGATACAGAAAAACATTTAGTTAAAAACAGGATTAAATTAATACGATACAACTAGTATTTTAAGTGAAATTTATAAAAGATAACTTTAAAACCTTAGCAATGATAAATAAACAAATTCTTTTTTATGCTCTTATTATTTTCATAACGAGCTGTGTATCTAATCAAGGACTTTATTTAAACTTAACAGATAACAAAACTAGTTTGTCATATTTGCATGATACAGAAAAAAAGGATTTAGACCCTTTTATAAGTATAGGCGTAAATGTAAAATCGGATTCACTAATATTTCAAGAAAAAGCTAAGGTTAATAAGATATCGGGTTGGTGTGTTCCTTTATTATTTATCAATATTTGGGATGCCCAAAAGGAATGTATGATGGGGCAAGAAATGATAAAGGAAAATGTTGGAGAATTTATTAAAGGATCTATTGAAGAGGATTTTCGTCGTTCAGGTTTAGTTAAAGTAGATTCGTTAATTTCCCCAGAATATAATCTACTGTTAACTCTTGAAGAAATTAAGGCAGTGGGACCATACCGTAGTCAAGGATTTGCTTATATGATTCTAATCGCCTATGGTTTTAGTTTTTCAGACGTCGCAGGTCCTGCAAAATCAGAGCTCAAATTAAGGTACAAACTAACGAAAGGAGACCAGGTTATTTTGAAAGATGATGTTGCAATTGAAGGTTATACTAAACAACTGAGCAGGTATTATAAATCTACATCTGATTTACAATTAAATTATGGTGTTAGTATGGTAGAATCATTAGGGATTAATATTAAAAAAGCCTCAGAAAAGGTTGTTGAAGAAGTAAACAGTTATCTAACGCTGACAGCTGAAAAATTTAATAATTAAACTTATATCATGCCTGATGTGTGTAATTAATGAATGATGTAAAATTATTAATATTAAGTAGATGCCAACCCCTTGCAAGTACTCAATATTATTGCAATCTATCACAAAAAACATTTAGAATGAACTATTGAATACCAGCAGGTCAAATTATATATATATGTAAATTACACGATGCAATTGTATGAAAGCGAAGAGGGCAGGACCGGGACACAGCACATGCATGTAATGTAGGTAAGTGTATGAACTTACAAAAATAAAAATGTCATTTTTTATGAAAGCAATATTAACTATATTTTCAATTATCATACTGATACAGACAACTAAATCACAAGATTTAGATCATCTAATGACCCGAAAATATATTAACTGTGCAGATATAGAATATAATTGTTCATTCCTTATTCCAGATTACTACAAAAGAGGATTAAATGACAGTTTAAATTATGTATTAGATTACTGGGAAAACAGATGTGGTATAAACGACCTATTATATCAGACTAAAATACTAGTAGATATTAAAAATGGAACATTCAATAAAAACCAAATTAATAATGATTTATTTAAACATTTAGTAGAATATAGAAAAAGGAGAGTTAATAACTTAAAGTATTCCGGGACCAATTGGAGGTTTTACTCAAGGGATTATACAAATGGACTTTACAACAAGTTTCTTGACTCTTTATCTACTGAAATTTTAAACCAAAAGAACTTAACAGAAGAAGAAGAGTTCGTAACCAAATTATACTCGAACAAGGCAAAATTATCTGAATTAGACACAGACGATAATTCAAATAACCTATTTAAAAATCAGTATAAGAGTTTTGTTGATAGTGTCAAATATCTACCAGAATTTACTGTCACATTTTATTCTGGTTTATTTATACCAAATCAGTCAGCAAATATTCTAGGTAACAATGGCATATTTGGTTTTGGATTCGGTGGAATATTTAATAAAAATTCGATTGATTTGCTACTTGATTTTAAATTCGGGGGTCCTAAAAAAGGATATAAAGTTCTCTATAAAGACTCCTTAATTACTACTAATGAATATGTAGGAATGTATGTGGGATTTGAATATGGAAGAACATTGCTATCTATTAATAATTCAGAATATTATTTATCAGGAGGTCTCGGTGGTGAACGAATTACGGCTGTAGCAAGAGATGACGAAAATGATATAGAGCCTAAATCTCTCTGGTCTCCGAATTATAGTGTTGGCCTGGGTTATCGATACAGATACAATTATAAAAACTATGCCTCATTTCAGTTCCGTTATCAATATCTTGACTTTGATAATCCCTCAGGAACCAAACTTAAAGGAAATTGCTTTACATTAAGAATTTTATGGATCATATCTACTAATACGAAGAAAAGCTTATTACAAAAATTATAAAATTAGCCCTGCATGTGTAAAATTTCATTGAGTTCTTTAACTAAAACGTATTTATACGGTATTTGCAATAGTGATAATTTATGGGGTATTCCATATTCCTACAATATATTAATTTGAAATTGACCCTTCATTATTTATATTTGATGTTATTAATTATTGTATAAATCAGTTATAGTCCCTTGATAAAACCATCATAATAATGGCATCATTAACAAAAATACTTGAGTTTGAATTATTAAGTATTGCTGATTATAAAATCAGAGTATATACATTGGTTGCAATAGTCCTTATTTTATTAATTACAAAAGGATTATTGTTCATCATTAAAAAGACACTATTCCGTAAGTATAAAAATAAAAAGCTTGATACAGGTAATACTCATGCCTTATACCAAATAATAACTTATGTAATATGGGTAATAGCTATAGGTTTTATTTTAGAAACCATTGGTATTAAAGTTACCGTTTTAATTGCGGGTTCAGCTGCTTTATTGGTTGGTGTTGGTTTAGGCTTGCAACAAACCTTTAATGATATCATTTCAGGTATAATTCTTCTTTCTGAGAGATCAATACGTGTGGATGATATTTTAGAAATAGATGGAGATATTGTTAGAATCCAGAGTATAGGCTTAAGAACTTCAAAGGGTTTAAATACCGATGATATATCCATTATTATTCCCAATTCACTTATTACAACAAATAAAGTGATAAACTGGAGTCACCAGTCAAAACGAACCCGATTTAAAATTAATGTTGGTGTTGCTTATGGAAGTGATGTGGATCTTGTAATAAAAATATTAGAAGAGAGTGCATTTGAACATCCTGAAATTACCGATCGAAATTTTATTGAAGCAAGACTAATCGACTTCGGAAATTCATCCTTGGATTTTCAAGTATTGTTTTTTAGTGATAATATTTTCAGGATTAATAAGGTTAAGAGTGATATACGAAAAATTATAAATAGAAAATTCATCCAGCGTAATATTGTCATTCCATTTCCACAAATGGACTTGCATTTTAAAACAAATGAAACCAATCTGTTTAAATAAATAACGGTAGTTTATTGTAGTGTTTCTTTGTTTTTAATCGTCTTGTAAATAAATCTTGACTCAGATAAACTTTACATTTATTATATTTCAAAATTCATAAATAAGCTTTACTTTTGATATTCTACTAAAGTAAACAATTCTAGCATAGTCGAAAATAAAAAAATAGTCAGTTAGGTGGAACATGTATTTAATCTAAAAACTGCTTATTTATGCTATATAATGAATTATTTCAACGATTTAAAAAAGCTCTCTCTTATAATAAGAAGATAGTAGAAGTAGATAATTTTCAATTATTACAATCTTCGTTTTCTTCAAAATCTGTACATGTTTTACCAGGGGATGAAACACGTTATTGTTATGAACATGATGAACAAAGTGCAGGGGATTGTAATGGAGATTTAGGTTTAGATGATGATAATAACGATGTTAATGTAAAAGATAATAAAGTAGCTGAAAATTTATCGTTTGATTATCAGATATTAACTCCGAAAAATACAGATAAGCTAAAGAAAGTTGTTTTTCTTTTTCATGGATTTAATGAAAAAAGTTGGGATAAATATATGCCATGGGGCGCTGCACTCGCCGAACGTTTAAATTGCGGTGTTGTATTGTTCCCTATTGCGTTTCATATGCAGCGGGCTCCAATGGATTGGAGTGATAAACGTAAAATGTTTGAGTTAAGTAATAATCGCAAAGAACAATTTCCAAATATCATTAATTCAACTCTTTCAAATGCTGCTATTAGTATACGAATGCAGTCACTTCCTCAGAGGTTTATTTGGTCGGGTTTACAAAGTTACTATGATGTTATTCAGTTAATAGAAAGTGTTAAGAATGGCGAAAATGAATGGATAGATCCGGATTTTACCTTTGACATTTTTGCCTATTCTATTGGAGGTTTTTTGGGTGAGATATTATTATTATCAAACTATAAAAACTATTTCACTAATAGCAAACTTTGTCTTTTTTGTAGTGGACCTGTATTTAATCGTTTATCGCCGGTATCAAAATTTATATTGGATAGTGAAGCTAATGTTGCATTGTATTCCTATTTGGTAGAGCACTTTGAGACATTTTTAAAGAAAGATTCATATTTAAATCATTTCATGAACGGACAACATATTGAAGGTAAAGTGTTTTATTCGATGTTGGAATTTAAACGTTTACGTGAGTATAGAGAATCTCTATTCAAACAATTTGAAAACCAAATTTATGCTATTGGATTAAAAAAAGATACCGTAATACCTCCTTTTGAAATAATAAATACTTTGAATGGTGCCTTCAGGGATATTCAAATAAAAGTTGATTCTATGGATTTTCCTTTTTCATATTCTCATGAAACTCCTTTTCCAACTAAAAAGGATAATGATGGAGAAATAAATAAAGCATTTAATGACGTTTTTGATAGATATTGTAGGTTTTTAAAGAGTTGATGTGTGAATGTGTCAATGAGGTAGTATTTAGTTTTATTGTATAAAATATTTCTTCCCTTTGATTAATGAGTCAAAGGGAAGAAATAATGAAAATATAATGTATTTTAAAACTGAATATCAAAATTCCAATGTTTAGCCAGATTTATAGCTTCTTCTTTAGTTAGCTGAATAACAGCACCATGTTTAGGAGATGAAAAGTTTGTAGATTTCATTTCACCGTCGTTAAAATGACCTAAATCAGTAAAGGTTTTAAAGTCGCTGGTTTTACAAAATCCAAAATTATGAGGATTAAGGCTGTATACATCATACATTAACACCCATTCATCTTTACCAATGAGTTTCCAGATATTGGGAGCTTCGCAACCACCAGGTTCATTATCGACCATTTCTGTCTGGTATTTATAACCACTGTTAATACTGTCAGAATATGCAACTTTAATACCTCCAGGACTTTCCTGAGCAACATAAGTCATGCAATAACGTCTATCTGGCATTTGAATAATATCAGCGTCAAGTATTTGAATTTCAGGATTTGGATAAGCAAATAATTCTTTTGGATAACTTGTTAGCTTAGTAAAATCGTCATCTGTATAAGCATAATATAACTTTGTTAATCCATGCCCCATTCGCATGGTAAAATATAACATCATTTTATCTGCTATAGGATCGTAGATCGTTTGAGGAGCCCATGCACAGCCTACTTCTTTTAAATCATCAAACGATTTATTCATGTTAACCTGAGAGCGAGTCCAGTGAATTAAATCAAACGATTTCATCAATACAAAACCCTGATTGTTACCCCAATCATACTTGTCTGCATCCCTTTCCCAATCTGTTGTACGATAACCTTTTTGTTTTCCAAATAAATGTAGATCAGTCATTGCTAAATAAAATGCCCCATCACCACCTCTGGTAATATGTGGATCGCGAATACCTTTTTGAGTAGCAATAGTATCACCACCTATTATGGGATTAGCGTTATTGATATCAGTAAATGTGTATCCGTCAGTACTTAAGGCAAAGTTCAAACTGTGAGTGTCATCTTTAAAATATGTCAACAAATAAGCTTCTTTATCATTATCCGAAAACACATCTTTTTTAGTTTGATCTTTGGATTGATTATTAGTGCAGGAAGCAAAAATAATTAAAGCAAAAAAATAGCATGAAAGCTTGTGTTTGATTGATGTTTTGTGAAACAAGTTTTTACGTAACATTGAATATCTATTTTAATTATTTTTTAAAAATAGCAGCATAATTACCTCAAATATAGTTTAACATTTCATATAATATTCAATAGGGTATTTATTTTACTTTATTTATCTGACAATAGATTGTTTTGATTTAATAGTTGTTTATAAACGGTAGATGTTTGAGTTCTTCAAACTGTTGAATATAATTCATCTAAGAGAATGGTGAATGTCAAAGTGCATAATTTCGTATTCTCTCCATTTTTATTAAGTTCTCATTTAATTATTGTGCTTTTAATGTCTATTGTTACTTACCTGTATCTGAAAATAGTATATGTTTTTCATGAAAAAATATCATGAATTTGTTTATAATATATGTTTAATACTATAATTTAACACCGTTTGAATGCATATAATTAAGGGGATAAAAGAAAATGGATAAAAATTTAGAAGTAATCACGTTTGGTGAATCAATGGTTTTATTTAGTCCTGGAGATAAAGGACCATTAAGGCACATTCATACTTTTTCAAAGTCTATTGCAGGCGCTGAGTCTAATGTAGCTATTGCCTTAGGTCGATTGGGGCATAAGGTAGGATGGTTTTCTAAAGTTGGGAACGACGAATTTGGTCGTTATATCGAGTTTATGATTCGTGGAGAAGGTGTTGATGTTTCACGTGTTATTAGTGATAAAGAACATCAAACAGGTCTTTTGTTTAAAGAACTGTTCGAACATGTAAATCCAAATGTGTATTACTATCGTAAAAATTCAGCGGCTAGCTTTCTTCAGCCTTCAGATTTAGATAAAGAATACATTCAGAGTGCAAAAATATTGCATATAACAGGTATTACTCCTGCTATTAGCCAGTCAGCTAAAGAAACCACACTTGAAGCTATTAAAATAGCAAAGGAAGCTGGTGTTAAAGTGTCTTTTGATCCAAACATTCGTTTAAAACTCTGGTCGCAAGAGGAAGCAAAGGAAACAATACTTGAGATTTGTAAAGAGGTTGATATTTTGTTTCCGGGTATAGACGAATCGGAATTATTACTGGGAACTACCGATACTGAAGAAATATTGAAAGCATTTCATGCTATGGGAATAGGTGAGATAGCTTTAAAACTTGGAAAAAAAGGATGTATGGTATCCGATGGTAATGTCGCAGAATTTGTAAAAGGCTATATAGTTGAACACCTTGAAGATAGTGTGGGTGCTGGTGATGGTTTTGCCGCAGGGTACTTAAGTAGCAGGTTAAAAGGTTTAACTATTCAGGAAGCCGGAGACTATGCAAATGGAGTAGGAGCAATGGCTACTTTAGTTAGAGGAGATAGTGAAGGTTTTCCTACTTACCAGCAATTACTTGCTTTTACTGGAAAAATAGAATCTATTGACAGATAGTATATTGAATTGATTGTATTGAGGCTTATTGTTTTAATACAATCATCAGTTAAAGCCATCTCTTTTTTCATTCAACATATTTTTTCTTCATTAATTTCTGAGGAACACGTTATTGGGTGAATAAGGAGATGGTTTTTTGTTTTACCAGAATTATGTTGGATAATATCTCGTAATTCAGTCGATTTTAAAAATTACTCATTATTTTTGTTCTGATAATTAGTGGGGGTGCCAATTGATAGTGCTGAGAGTAAACCCTATGAACCTGATGCGGGTAATGCCGACGTAGGAAACTATTCATAGCTTATCTTTTATTTTGCCTCCCATCTTTCTTTAAACAATAAAGCACAAAATAATGATAGAAAGAGAGCAATTTAAAAACTACTTGAATGCTATTCGCGAAAAATCTCCTTTAGTACACAATATTACCAACTTTGTAGTAATGAATAATACAGCCAATGCTTTATTGGCAATAGGAGCATCACCTGTTATGGCTCATGCTGTAGAGGAAGTGGAGGATATGGTAAATATTGCATCTGTATTGGTTATTAATATGGGTACCTTAAGTCAATCATGGGTTGATGGAATGTTGTTGGCAGGTAAAGCTGCGTTAAAAAAAGGAATACCTGTAGTATTTGATCCGGTAGGAGTTGGAGCAACGCCATACCGAAATAAAGTAGCAGCCACTATTATCAAGGAATGTAAGCCTTCTATCATCAGAGGAAATGCATCCGAAATTATGGCTTTGGCAAATGATAATGTTAAAACCAAAGGTGTAGATAGTACCGCTTCATCAAACGCTGCAGTTGATGCTGCTAAACAATTGGCGCAGGAAACAAATGCAGTGGTGGTTATTAGTGGACCAGAAGATTATATTACGGATGGCAAGACTGTAATTAAAGTGAAGAATGGTTCAAAGATGATGCCATTGGTAACAGGAATGGGATGTACTGCAACAGCCATCGTAGCTGCGTTTGCATCAATTGATAATAATTATTTATGTGCTTCTGTTTCGGCAATGGCATTAATGGGTATAGCTGGAGAAATGTCTGCAGCTAAATCTGAAGGACCTGGTACAATGCAATTACACTTTATAGATACACTTTATAATATTGATGCTTATACTTTAGAGGAGTATGCTGCATTTGAAGTTGTTGAATAGTTGTTGCCATAAAGAATAGCAAAAATATTAAAATCATGTTTGATTTAAAATTATACCTGGTAACTGACCGTCCTTTATCGTTGGGGCGAGATATAACCTGGATTGTGGAAGAAGCAGTTAAAGGTGGTGTTACCATGGTACAGTTAAGAGAAAAAGATTGCAGAACACGCGATTTTATAGAATTAGCATCTGGATTAAAAGAAAAACTGAAGCCTTATAATGTTCCATTAATTATCAATGACAGAGTTGATGTGGCATTAGCTTCCGATGCTGACGGTGTTCATATTGGCCAGTCAGATATGCCTTATCAAATGGCTCGAAAGATAATGGGGAAAGATAAGATTATTGGTTTATCGGTTGAAACGATGGAGCAAGTTACGGAAGCGAATCAGTTGGATGTGGATTATATTGGAATCTCGCCTGTTTTTAGTACACCAACTAAAAAGGATACTTTTCATCCATTTGGATTAGATGGTGTGAAAAAAGTAATGGAAATATCCAGTCATCCAGCAGTAGCTATTGGTGGAATTAATGAATCTAATGCAGTTGATATTTTTAAAGCAGGAGCTAATGGTATTGCAGTGGTTTCTGCCATTTGTTCAGCAGAGGATCCAAAAGCAGCTACAGAAATGTTAAATCAACTGATTTCATAATGCTAAGCACTTTTAACATACTACTATATATTTTTAATTAGAATTTACATGACTTGGACCGAAAAAGCCTGGCAGGCCTCAGAATCCATCTACAATAAGATACTTGAATTACCATTTTTGCATGAACTCATGAATGGTACATTATCCGAAGATAAATTCTTTTTTTATCTAAATCAGGATGCAATGTATTTAGCAGAATATGGAAAGATATTAGCTGGTATTGCCTCACGATTAGCAGATGGGGATCAGAGAGCTGCTTTTTTAGGGTTTTCAAATGATGCGATTGCTGTAGAATCGGCATTGCATGCATTTTATTTGAAAGATGCGCCAAAAGTTAAATATAAAGGACCTTCGCCAAGTTGCTTGCTATACACAGGTTTTTTATCCAAACAACTCCTATGTTATCCTATAGAAACAGCTTTGGCTGCTGTATTACCTTGTTTCTGGATTTATCAGAAAGTGGGTGATTATATTATAGAGCATCAAACAAAAGGAGAAAATCGTTATCAAAATTGGATTGATACTTACGGAGGTGAGGAATTTGCTGCAGCTGTAAATAAAGCGCTTAAAATTTGTGATGCTGTAGCAGATGGATCTTCATTACAAGATGAAATGACAGAAGCTTTTCAATATGCCTGTAAAATGGAATGGATGTTTTGGGATAGCGCTTATCGCATGGAAGAATGGTCTGTGTAGTTTATTGTATTCAGTAGGCAGTTTACTTCCTGTAGAAACATATATTTGTAATCGTATCTTGGTGTTTGTGTCTTGATACTTGATACTTAAAAATTATGCAATTAAAAGAAATAGGAGAGTTTGGTTTTATAGAACGTTTTAAGCCACATTTTAATGACTTATTAACTGAAGGTTTAATAGGAATTGGTGACGATTGTGCTATTATTTATGCAAATAATGCGAACGATTATATTATTACTACAGATCTTTTAATGGAAGATGTTCATTTTATTCGTAATTCAATATCTCCTTTTCAATTGGGATATAAATCTTTAGCAGTGAATTTAAGTGATATTGCCGCCATGGGAGGAGTGCCTGTTGCTTCTTTTCTTTCCATTGCTATTCCTAAAGATTTAGAGGTAGAATATCTGGATCAGTTTATGGAAGGTTATCATAAACTTTCCAGGGAATTTTATACAGCATTATTAGGTGGAGATACTACAAAATCACTGAAACACCTGGCAATAAATGTTGCCGTAATTGGTAAATGTCCAAAGGGTAAAGCCCGAAAAAGAAGTGATGCAAAAATAGGAGATGTTATTTGTGTTACAGGGAATTTAGGTGATTCAGCTGGAGGACTTCAATTTTTGTTGGATGGTATTTCTTCTGATAGAAATGAGTATCTGGTTAATAAACATTGTCAGCCACAACCACAGATTAAAGAGGGATTTTTTCTTTTACAGGAGGATGGAGTTAATGCCATGATGGATATTTCTGATGGAATCTCATCTGACCTTAAACATATCTTAAAAGCATCAAAAGTGTCGGCAGTGGTTGATATTCAATGTATTCCACTTTCTGATGAGTTGAGAAATGAATCCAAAAAATATAATTGGAATGCTATTGAAATGGCAACTTCAGGAGGTGAGGATTATGAGTTGTTGTTGACTGTAGATCCTAAGGAATATGAAAGGATAAATGATGGCTTTAATAAACAATTCTTTAAACCATTGATAAAAATAGGAACGATTACAGAAGGAAGTCCTGAAATACATTGGACCAATAAAGGTAAAACGGTAGAGTTGTCATCAACTGGATTTAATCATTTTAAATAAAAAATATACATGCAATATAATACGGTTTTAACTATAGCAGGAAGTGATTCAGGAGGAGGGGCCGGGATACAGGCTGATATTAAATCTATTTCTGCCAATGGATGTTATGCAGCCTCGGCTATAACTGCAATAACAGTCCAGAATACCGTAGGTGTAACAGATGTTCATCCTATTCCATTATCAATTTTAGATGGACAAATAAGAGCTGTTTTAAGTGATATTGGTGCTGATGCTATTAAGATAGGAATGTTGCATTCATCAGAAGTTATTCAAGTGATTAAGAAATGCCTGGTTGATTTTAAAGCAAGTAATGTTGTTTTAGATCCGGTGATGGTTTCAACCTCAGGTCATAAGTTAATTCAGGATGAGGCAATAGCAACTTTAAAAGAAGAGCTGTTGTACGATGTCAGAGTAATAACTCCTAATATTCCTGAAGCTGAAATACTATTAGAACGTAAAATATCAGGAAAGGATGAATTACCTGAATTAGCAAAGGAGTTATCTAATGGAAGAAAGGTTTCTGTTTTATTGAAAGCAGGTCATTTAACAGAAGATGACCTAACGGATGTGTTTTATAATGCAGAAACGGATGAAGTATTAAAATTAACTTCAAAAAGATTAGATACAATAAATACGCATGGTACAGGATGTACTCTTTCATCGGCAATAGCTGCTCAGTTAGCAAAGGGTAAACCTTTAAATGATGCGGTTAAAAAAGCTAAGGATTATATAAATATGGCAATTACTGAAGGAGCTGATTTTAAAATTGGTGAGGGACATGGCCCTGTTCATCATTTCTATAATTGTTGGAAGTAACACCTTTTGTATTCTTGTTCTGGTTTATAAATGAGTCTTATATAATTAAATAATATTTGGCATTAACCTAAACATAATAACTTTGTTTGAAAGTTGATCACATCAGATAAAAAAGAGGATGTCGTTTATACATCCTCTGTTAGATATTATTTAAATTTTTTATTTTAGGAAAATGTTCCTGTTCTTTTCTCATCTTTCGCTATCATTATTGGATTGTAGTTGTAAATTTTTATAATCATCAACCAGCTCATTAGGCATTCTACGATTGTAAATAGTTTCTACTGTTACAGCTTTAATCTCTCCGTTGTACTCTTGGTACCCCCAGCAATTTGGACAATTGTTCATAATCATATGTTTTAAAGGTTATACATAAAAATTGTTTTTGTTTACTTATATAACAAAGGTGGTAGGATTTTGTTTATTAATCAAATCAATAATGTTTATATAATTATAGATATAATGTATATTTATGTTTTTGTCAAAAGAATATGTAGTTTGAATATTTGTTATAAATATTCTAAATTAGAGGTCCCTTGACGCAACCATAGGTTTATTACAACATCAAAGAAGTAATATTTTTAAAAACTGATAAATAAATACAGACCATCTAATTTTAAACTAATGAGAAAGCTTAAAAAATTATTGATCTCCAGGTATAATCGTATAATTGCAATACTGTTATCCTTATTGGGTTTTACAACTGCTTGTGAGGATAAGTATTCTCCTGCTGAATACGGAACCCCATTCGCTACATTTATTGTTAATGGAAACGTTAAAGATGAAACTACAAATGATAATATTAGCAATATTAGAGTTGTATTAAACACAGATACCACATTCACAGACGAATCGGGTAATTTTCAACTTACCTATGATGACTTTCCTGAGGACAAAACTTATATCGTTGAATTTAAAGATACGGATGGCAGTGAGAATGGTGAATATGATCCTTTGGATTCCACTATTGAGTTTGTTGATCCCGAATATTCAGGAGGTTCAGGGTGGTATTCAGGTGAGACAGAGCAAGAACTTAATGTAACGCTAAAGTCTAAGGAATGAGTGTTTCTAAAATTCCACTAAAAAAACGATTGGCTTTAAAACTATACAGCAAGTATAAATCTAATGAACAAAAACTTCATCGATTAAATTATATTTTCTGGGAATGTACATTACGTTGTAATTTAAATTGTATTCATTGTGGTAGTGACTGTAAAAAAGATGCTGCCAGTAAAGATATGCCACGAGAAGATTTCTTAAAAGCTTTGGATGATATTACTCCTTTAATTACACCAAATAAAACAATGATTGTACTTACCGGAGGTGAGGCAATTCTTCGGAAAGATATTTTTGAAATAGGAAAAGAGCTTTATAATAGAGGATTTCCATGGGGTGTGGTTTCTAATGGAATGAGCATGGATAATAAAATGCTTTCAGGCTTGAGGCATTCAGGAATGAGAGCAGTTACCATTAGTTTAGATGGCTTTGAAGCCCCTCATAACTGGTTGCGAAATAATAAAAAGAGTTTTCAATATGCAGTGAAGGCTTTGGAGATATTAAAACAAGCAACTGATGTTAGATATGATGTGGTTACTTGTGTCAATCAAAAAAATTATACAGACTTACCTGAGTTTTATAATTTTTTATTGAGTTTAGGGGTGAAAGAATGGAGGATCTTTACTGTCTTTCCAATAGGTAGGGCGAAGAATAACGATCTATTGCAACTTCATCCAATCGATTTTAAAGGATTATTTGATTTTATTGAAAGAGTAAGAAAGGAAGGTAAGTTAAAATTAAATTATGGCTGTGAAGGTTATCTGGGTAATTATGAAGGTAAAGTAAGGGATAATTTCTTTTTTTGTAAAGCGGGCATTAATATAGCCTCTGTTTTAGTGGATGGTTCTATTTCTGCTTGTCCTAATTTGCGTGAAAATTTTATTCAAGGAAATATCTATAAGGATAGTTTTAAAGAGGTTTGGTTAAATAAATACCAAATGTATCGCAATCGAAGTTGGACTAAAACAGGAATTTGTGCAGACTGTAAACACTTTAAATCATGTGAAGGTAATGGCATGCATCTTCGGGATGAGAAAAACGGAGAATTGCTTTTTTGTCATTTAAAAAGAATTGAAGAGGGCGAAAAAATGTTAAGCTTATAGTTAATCTGAATAATTATTCATGAAAATAATAGAGGCTATCTTTTAGGAGATAGCCTCCACTCACCTTGTTAACCTATTCCGATTTTCCCTTGAAGTAGTCGGAATCACCTACTTTTTATTTTATGATGAAAATTAAAATCAGATAAAACTCTCAATACCTGTCATTAATCCATCTAACTCAGCTAATCCTTTTAATCGTCCAACTAAGGGATATCCAGGATTATAATTACTGTTATTATAGTCGTCTAAAATTTTAATACCATGATCTGGTCTCACAGGCATTCGGGTATCTTTTCTTCCTTCGGCAACCCTGCTCTTCTGTTCCTTTAAAAGGGCTGTCATTAATTTTACCATATTCTGACTACCAGCTAAATGTCCTGATTCATAAAAGCTACCATCAGGCAAAAGCTTCGTGTTACGCAAATGAACAAAATGTATTCTGCTACCGAAGTTTTCAATTATATCAACTAAATCATTTTCTTTTCTGGCAGAAAGTGAACCCGCACAGAAAGTTATGCCATTATTTGGAGATTTGTTTGCTTCATACAGCCATTCGTAATCTTCCTTTTGACCAATGATACGTGGTAATCCTAATACCGGGAATGGAGGATCGTCCGGATGAATAGCAAATTGAACCCCAGCTTCTTCTGCTACGGGAATTACATCATCTAAAAATGCCTTTAGATTTTCACGCATTTTAGTTTTGTCATACCCTTCATAACGTTTAATAAACTCGAGGAATAAAGCTTTAGGATCCGGAACGCTACCATCAATAACACCATCAATAAATCCTTGTGTTACTACAATGATATTATAGGCCAGTTTTTCAGCTTCCTCTTCACTCATTTTAGCATATACTTCCTTTGCTTTTTCAATAATCTCTTGCGGATAATCTTTTTCAGCATCAGGTCGTTTTAATATATAAGCATCAAAGGCAACAAACGTTGGAAAATCAAAATACATGGATTCTCCACCATTCTCAAGTTTATAATGAAGATTAGTTCGGGCCCAGTCCAATACCGGCATAAAATTATAGCAAATAGTATCAATGCCACATGCACCTAGATTACGCACTGATTCCGTATAATTTTTTATTAATCGGGGGCGGTCATCAGAACAAATCTTAATGCCCTCACTAACAGGTAAACTTTCAACAACACTCCAGCGCATACCACGTGCTTCAATAGCATTCTTCACTTTCATGATCTCTTCTACTGACCATACTTCTCCATTAGGAATATGGTGAAGAGCCGTGATAACACCTTCTACTCCCATTTGGACCAGCATATCCAAAGTAATTGGATCTTTCTCTCCAAACCAACGCCAGGTTTTCTCTAAAGCCATATATTTATAATTTTAAAATTTTCGATTTGGTAAATGGATTCAAGGTTTCATGGTTAAAAGGTGAGATGATAAAATCACCCTTTAACCTTTACCCTTTACCCTTTACTCTTTACCCTTTACCCTTTACCCTTGTTACCTTTATTTATACACCACTAAATGAGCTGAATCCACCATCAACAGGAAGAATAACTCCTGTAATAAATGAAGCTGCATCGGAACATAAAAATTGAACAGCTCCGTTTAGCTCTTTAATATCACCAAAACGTTTCATAGGAGTGCGAGCTAATACCTTTTTACTACGCTCGGTATAAGTTCCATCAGGATTGATTAATACTCGTCTGTTTTGATCTCCGATAAAAAATCCTGGAGCAATAGCATTTACTCTTACTTTTTCGTCGAATTTGGTTGCCATTTCCATTGCCATCCATTGCGTAAATATATTTATAGCTGTTTTTGCTACTGAATATCCAGGAACTCTTGTTATCGCAGAATAGGTTGCCATTGAAGAAATGGTAATAATGCTCCCTTCACCCTGATTAGCCATAGCCTCACCAAATACTAAACTAGGATATACTGTTCCATTAAGGTTTAAGTCTGTTACCTTTTGAAAATCTTCAATTTTCATATCGAAAACAGTTTGATTTTCTTCTAAAGTAGCTCCAGGTAGGTTTCCGCCGGCGGTATTAATTAATATATCAACTTTACCCCAGGCATCTAATAATTGTTGTTTAGCCTGCTTTAATTCATCCATATCTAAAACGCTGGATACAATCCCAATGGCTTCGCCACCTTTCTGTTTTAGCTCTTCTACTTTGGCGTCAACGTTTTCTTTCCTGATATCAAGGATAGCTACTTTTACACCTGCTTCTATTAAACTGTTAGCAATACTGCCACCTAAAACACCGCCACCGCCAGTTACAACGGCAACTTTTCCTGTTAAATCGAACATGTTATTTAAATTTGCGTTAATAGTACGTTATCTGATTTGGGTAAATTTTTTATAATGGAACTTTTAACTTATATAAAAATGCTGGTCGTTGCGGACCGCCTTTACTTTTCTCATTTAGTTTTTCTACAAGTCCTTGATTAATTACCTTCTTTCTAAAGTTACGATTGTCAATTGGATTTTGTAGAATTAACTGATATAATTCTTGCATTTGGTTTAAAGGAAATTTTTCTGGCAATAGGTTAATTAATATGGGTTTGCGCCATAACTCTTCCTTTAGCCAGTTTAATGCTGTATCCAGCATTTTATTATGATCAAATGGTAAATTGTTTAAGCTTGAAATATCATGCCAACTGACTTCTTTAGCATGTGAACCTGCTAATAATTCAAACATTTCTGGTTTAACTAATGCACAAAATAATATAGAAACTACCCTATGTGGAGGGTATCGGTCTACTTCACTAAAAATGCCAACCTGAGTCAGATATATGTCGTGAATTCCTGTAAGTTCTAATAAAACTCTTTGTGCTGCTGTTTCAATAGGTTCATCCAGATAAATATAAGAACCGGGTAAAGACCATTTGTTAATCTCGGGCTCTTTATCACGTTTAATGAGCAATGCTTTTAACTGGTTATCTTCATAACCAAGTATGGCACAATCGACAGATAAGTTGTTGATTTTATCACTCATTATTTATTGAATTTTAAATATGCGTACAAAATACGTAAAGCAAGTATGATCTCCAAATATAATTTATAAAATAGTTTACTTGATAATTAATATTCTTTCTGTAAGGTAAATCAAAATAGTGTATTACATAATCATTTATTTTAATAGGCTGTAGGTGTTAATGTGTTGAGTATTAGTCTTGATGTACAAATGATGTGTGCAAGATGTTTTCTGGCAGTTTACATTTAATCACGTATCGTTATCATTATGTCACGCCTACCAGACTTACTCGTTTTACATTTGCTATTGAAAAAAATCTACATTTATGAAAGTCTTACCATTAGTTTATAATAAGGTATTTATATTTTTATTTATAGGAATATCCTCTATTAATGCTCAAATTCAAAATCAGGGTTTAGTTAATGAACCAATAGATATTAGCGCTGATTTTCACAATTTTAAAAACACCTATTTTTTTGCGGATAGTCTTTCTTCTTTTGATGCTAAAACTGCAGAAGGAACAATAAATTATAAACGTTACGAATACAAAACTCGTTATGCTTTTAATAATATGTTAGGCGTGTTACGTCCTGTAATGGAAAATGAATTTCCAACTGGCGAGTATGCTGCAACACCAGATTTATCATTTTCGTTGGATTTTGTATCGGAAAGAACAGTTCGCTTAAAATTTAATAGTGGCCCGGACAGAACAATTGATGAACCTTCATTAATGTTAGTAAATGGAAAAGCTCCTAAGGGAAATAAATGGGATTATTCATTTAAAGAAGGTAAGCATATATATCAAAGTAAATATGGAAAGGTGGTTGTATCAATTTACCCATGGCATATTGAGTTTTATGATGCTAATGGTAAGTTATTGACTTCAACCAATCATAATATAGATAATGCAGAAACAACTTATACTCCAATTATGCCTTTTTCATATGTTCGAAGGGCCTCTGATTATTCAAGAAGTTTTAACGCAGCGTTTACTCTTTCTCCAAATGAAATGATTTTTGGTTGTGGGGAATCTTATACACAGTTTAATAAATGTGGTCAGAAGGTTGTTTTATGTACGGATGATGCCAATGGTATCCAGAATGAAACAATGTATAAACCAATACCATTTTTTATGAGTAATAAAGGGTATGGTATGTTTATGCATACATCTACACCAATTACTTGTGATTTTGGTAAATATTTCAGTGGAGTCAATTCCCTGATGGTTGGAGATGAAACATTAGACTTGTTTGTATTTTTGGGAGAACCTAAAGATATTCTGGATGAATATACTGATTTAACAGGTAAGGCAGCAATGCCTCCACTGTGGTCCTTTGGTTTCTGGATGAGTCGTATAACCTATTTTAGTGAAGATGATGGACGAAATGTAGCAAAAGAACTACGCCAGAATGAAATACCTTGTGATGTTATTCATTTTGATACCGGTTGGTTTGAAACAGATTGGCGATGTGATTACCAGTTTTCAGAATCGCGCTTTGATGATGCTGGCAAAATGATTAAAGACTTAAAAAAGGAGGGGTTTGAAACTTGCTTATGGCAATTACCTTATTTTGTTCCTCAAAATAAACTGTTTAATGAGATTGTAGATAAAGGTTTATATGTAAAAAATGCCAAAGGTAATTTGCCCTACGAAGATGCAGTGCTGGATTTTTCTAATCCAAAAACTGTACAATGGTATCAGGATAAGATAGCTGGTTTGTTAAAGTTAGGTGTAGGTGCCATTAAGGTAGATTTTGGAGAGGCTGCTCCTTATAATGGAATTTATGCTTCGGGCAGAACAGGGTTTTATGAACACAATCTTTATCCATTACGATATAATAAAGCTGTTGCAGAGATTACTAAAGAAGTAAAAGGTGAACAAATTATGTGGGCTCGAAGCACATGGGCTGGTAGTCAACGTTATCCTTTGCACTGGGGTGGTGATCCTGCCAATACCAACACTGCAATGGCTGCTGCACTAAGAGGTGGTTTGTCCATTGGGTTGAGTGGTTTTTCTTTTTGGAGTCATGATATTGGTGGTTTTGTATTGCAAGCTCCTGAAGATGTTTATAGAAGATGGACTCCGTTCGGAATGCTAACATCACATACTCGCAGTCATGGAGCTCCTCCTACGGAACCCTGGGAATATAGCAAAAGCTTTTTAGATGATTTCAGAAAGGCTGATAATATGCGTTACCAACTGATGCCATATATCTATGCTCAGGCAAAAAAATGTACAGAAGCTGGCTTACCAATGATGCGTGCCTTATTTGTTGAATTTCCTGATGATGCAGGTTCGTGGTTAATTGATAATGAGTATTTATTTGGTGAAGATATTTTAGTAGCTCCGTTGTTTGAAGAAGTTACAGAACGAGATGTATACCTACCTAAGGGAAATTGGATTGATTATCAAACAGGAATAAAATATAAGGGCGGATGGCATTCTATTGAAGCAGGAGAGATTCCAATTGTAATGCTAGTAAAAGATGGTGCTATTATTCCCCATATCAAATTGGCTCAGTCAACCAAAGATATGGACTGGAGTGAGTTGGAATTAAAAATTTATGGCAATATAAATACGGATGCTAAAGGATTAGTGTGTTTGCCATCAGATAATTTACTACATGCTGTTACTGCAAAAAAGGTAGGTAATGAGTGGCAAATCAATAAGGATGGTTTAAGTACAAAATTAATCATAAAAGAAATAGCTGAATGATGAGAATAATATTGACAGGCCTTATCTTCTTTTTTTGTATTCATATTTCTTTTTCACAGTCATATACTTTTCAGAATACAAAGCTTGATGCCGAAAAACGTATAGATAATCTTTTGTCGTTAATGACTTTAGATGAAAAAGTGAATTGTTTAGGTACGAATCCATCTGTTCCTCGCCTGGGAGTTATTGCTACAGGACATGTAGAAGGTTTACATGGATTAGCGATGGGTGAGCCTGGAAACTGGGGCGGTAAAAATCCTGTTCCAACAACTATTTTTCCACAATCATACGGAATGGGGCAAACCTGGGATACAACTTGCTTGAGGTTATTAGGTGAGATTGAAGGTTATGAAGTTCGTTATATAGCACAATCACCAAAATATAAACGTGGTGGATTGGTGGTTAGAGCTCCTAATGCCGATTTAAGTCATGATCCTCGATGGGGACGAACGGAGGAGTGTTATGGTGAAGATCCGTATTTAAACGGGCAGTTAGTTGTTGCTTTTATAAAAGGTTTACAGGGTAATAATCCAAACTATTGGCAGGCAGCATCTTTAATGAAACACTTTTTGGCCAATAGTAATGAAAATACGCGAACTTCGTCATCTTCTGATTTTGATGCGCGCTTGCTACATGAGTATTATGCATATCCATTTCAAATGGGAGTGGAGAAAGGTGGTTCCAGAGCTTATATGGCAGCATACAATAAAGTAAATCAGGTGCCTATGATGGTGAGTCCATTGTTAAAGGAATTAACAGTGGACCAATGGGGACAAAATGGAATTATTTGTACGGATGGTGGTGCATTAGGACTTTTGATATCGGATCATAAATATTATGATTCTATAGAGATGGGAGCCGGTATGGCTGTGAAAAGAGGGATTAATCAATTTTTAGACCGATATATAGGACCAATTGATACAGCATTGACGAAAGGAATCATTGATGAAACCGATATTGATAAAGTTTTAAGAGGTTCTTTCAGAGTAATGATGAAGCTGGGATTATTGGATAACAGTGATGAGAATCCATACTCACAAATTGGTTTAAATAATGAGGCTGAACCATGGTTAGAGGATAAGAATAAAGAAATTGTTAAACAGGTGACTTGTAAATCGATCGTGTTACTTAAAAATGAGAATAAGACCTTACCAATTGATCCTAAAAAGACTAAAAAGATATTGGTGGTGGGGCAGTTAGCTGATCAGGTTTTATTGGATTGGTATTCTGGTACTCCTCCCTATTTTATTACGCCATTACAAGGATTAAAAGAAAAGTTAGGGAAGAAAGTTGACATTGTTTATGTGCCGGATTCTTTAATAAACAAAGCAAAGGAGGAAGCAAAAGATGCAGATTTGATTTTGGCTTTTGGTGGCAATCATCCAACCGGAAATGCAGGCTGGGCTGAAGTGACTCGTGATAGTTATGGAAAGGAAGCTGTTGATCGTAAAACAATTAAGCTTGAAGATGAAACATGGATCAAGCAGCTTTATGAAGTAAATCAAAATATAGCATTGGTGTTAGTAAGCAGTTTCCCTTACGCCATTAATTGGTCTCAGCATAATTTACCAGCTATTGTACATACTGTTCATAATAGTCAGGAATTAGGTAGTGCTTTAGCTGATGTTTTGGTTGGTGATTTTAATCCTGCAGGGCGCTTGGTTCAAAACTGGCCAATGAGCGATGATAATATTGCTCCCTTATTAGATTACAACATACGTAATGGACATACATATTTATATACTGAATATCCGCCATTGTATCCATTCGGATACGGATTAAGCTATACAAAATTTGATTACAGTAATGCTAATATTCAGGTTGATAATGATTTGGTTTTTGTAAACCTTGATATAAAGAATACAGGCGAGGTTGATGGCGATGAGGTGGTACAGGTGTATGTTTCATACCCTCATTCTGTTGTTGCTCGTCCTGCTAAAGCATTAAAAGGTTTTGTAAGAACACACATAAAAAAAGGAGAAACTAAACAAATAAGTATTCAGATTGACAAAAAAGATTTGTGTTATTGGGATGTAAATCAGAGTGAAATGGTATTAGAGAAAGGTGAAGTTGAGTTGTTAATTGGAACTTCTTCTCAGAATATCAGATTGAGTAAAAAGGTGATGATTGAGTAAAAATAAGATAGGATGTTAAGAATAAAGATTTTCGTATTTTTCATAATTTTTGTAGCGACTGCACATCTAACTGCTCAGCGATTCTTCCCAAAGGAGGAGTTAATGACAGTTGGTGTGTATTATTATCCCGAACATTGGTCGCCCGATCAATGGGAGAGAGATATTAAGAATATATCTGAGCTTGGTTTTGAGTTTATTCATATGGCTGAGTTTGCCTGGGCACAGATGGAGCCAACAGAAGGTAATTTTGATTTTTCATGGCTTGATAAAGTAATTAAAATAGCAGATAACTACCATCTAAAAGTAATATTGGGAACACCGACCCCATGTCCTCCCGTATGGTTAGGGATTAAGTATCCTGAAATCTATATAAAGGATGGTAGTTATCATTCAAAAGAACATGGCACCAGAGCCAACATGTCGTTATCAAACCCAATTGTATTAAAATATACACAAAAGATTGTAACTGCTATGGCTAAGCATTATGTCGATAATGATGCTGTTATTGGATGGCAAATAGACAATGAACCTGAAGCAAAAGAAGACTATAGTATGTCTGCTCAAACAGCATTTAGAAAATGGTTAGAAGAAAAATATGAAACCATTGGCGCTTTAAATAATGCCTGGGGAAATGCATTCTGGAGTCAATCATATACTACGTTTGATGAGATTCGTATTCATAACGCACAAAATGTGGGTTGGTGGGGTGCTAATCCCATTGCATTACTTGATTACAAAAGGTTTACAGCTGACACACAAGCTCGTTTTTTAGATTTTCAGGCTGAGGAATTGAGAAAATATATTGATCCTTCACAGTTTATTACTACCAACTATGTAGCTAAAGGAAATCAAACAGATCCTCGACGAAGTAAAAAAATGGATTTTGCATCGTTTACAGCATACCCCAATTATGGTAGTGCTAATTTGGGAGAGTTAGGATTCAGAATGGGAGATTATTCTGTGCTGATGTATGCTAACGATTATTATAAGTCGGTAAATGGAATTACGGGAGTTATGGAGTTGCAACCCGGACAAGTGAATTGGGCCAATCATAATTCATTATTGCAACCCGGTACAGTCAGGATGTGGTTGTGGCATTGTTTTGCAGGTAGTTGTTCTTATGCTTGTACTTATCGTTACCGACAAATTTTATATGGAGCAGAGCAATACCATCATGGTATTATAACAACAGATGGCGTTACTCTTTCTGAGGGAGGTAAAGAGTACGTTCAGTTTATCAAAGAAATTAATTTGCTTCAACAGAACTTAGTTGAGAATAACAAAACACCAAAAGATTTACAGCAAAAGAAAACGGCTATCATGTGGTCGTTTGATAATCTTTGGAATCTGGAGCGTCAAAAGCAAACCAACCAATGGAATACCTGGCAACATATGCAGCAATATGAGTGTATCCTTCACTCGCTGGGTATTCCGGTTGTGTTTATTTCTGAGGAAGATGATTTTTCTGACTATGATTTTATAGTGGTCCCGGCTTATGAAATGGTGGATGATGCTTTGGTGCAAAAATGGAAAGCCTATGTTGAAGAAGGTGGAAATCTGATCATCTCAACCAGAACAGGAGCTAAGGATAAAAATGCTCATTTGTGGGAAAATAATCTATCAGGTATAATGAATGATTTGATTGGTGGAAAAATTACAGCTTTTGGTATGATGCCATCCGGTAAAACCGGAACGATTACCATGAATGATTCCGAATACAATTGGAGTTGCTGGGGCGATTTGATTGAAGTGAATTCCAATGCAAAAGTGTTGGCATCCTATAAAGATCAATTTTATGCAGGAACAGCTTGTTGTATAAAAAATACGATAGGTAAAGGTAATGTTTGGTATATCGGTGCTGAAAGTATAGATGGAAATCTTGAAACGGATATCATTAAAAAAGTATATCATGAACAAGGATTAACAACCAAAGATTATCCTGAGGGGGTATTTGTGGAATATAGAGATGGATTTATGGTGGCAGTGAATTATTCTTCAGATGATTATGTTTTAGATTATGATGGTGAATATTTGATAGGAGACAAAATATTAAAACCAGCTGATGTAGCGGTTTGGACTTTAAAATAAACGTAACATATGCATACAAAATACTCAAATAAAATATCTGTTTTTGAGAAGATTGGTTATTCACTTGGTGATGGAGCGGCTAATATAGCCTGGAGAGGAGTAGCCACTTTTCTGTTTGTTTTTTATACCGATGTTTTTGGAATTGATCCTGCAGCTGTTGGTATATTAATGTTGGTTGCACGATCGAGTGATGGTATTAGTGATGTGTTGATGGGCATCGTAGGCGACCGAACAAAATCCAAATATGGTAAATTCAGGCCATGGATATTATGGACAGCCGTTCCTTTAGCTGCTATTTTATCGTTATTATTTACAGCACCAAATCTGACAGCCACAGGAAAGATTATTTATGCTTATACTACTTATATCATATTTACTTTGGTATATACCGCCAATAATATTCCTTATGGAGCCTTAATGGCCGTGATGACAGGTGATGATAAAGAGCGTACCACTATTGGTTCGTATCGTATGGTTGGTGCTTTTGGTGGAGGAATGCTCGTGCAGGGACTGTTACTGTTTTTAGTGGCATACTTTGGTAATGTAAATCCACATTTTGAAGTAAATCAA
The DNA here is from genome assembly GCA_963665705.1 of uncultured Saccharicrinis sp. Taxonomy (GTDB): domain Bacteria; phylum Bacteroidota; class Bacteroidia; order Bacteroidales; family Marinilabiliaceae; genus Saccharicrinis. Next base: position 3,505,655 of record OY762448.1, on the reverse strand, counting down.
ATCAATCCTGATCAATATAAAGTAACTGTTACGGCACCTGAAGATGTTCCCAATGCCAATATTACTACAGAACATGGAATAGCTACTTTTGTTTGGGAAAATGACACTACAGATAAACCATCGGAGAGTAAAAGTTTTACATTAAAAGAAAAAGTTCAATATACTTTCCTGGTACAAGGAGAAGAAGGGCTTAGCACAGAGAGTTTTTCATTAATTAATCAAAAACAGGGTTATAGTTATTCTATCTATATTTTATCTGTGTTTTTAGCTTTGTTTATGTTCGTTACTTTTTTCTCAACCAAAGAAAGAATAAAACCAGCTGCTAACCAGGAAACAAATTTGCTTCGCGATTTTAAAGATTTGGTTACCAATAAACCATGGATTGTATTATTGGTGATTGGCTTGCTGTTTAATATTTATAATTCCATTAAACAAGGCATTGTTGTTATTTACTTTTCACACTATTTGCACAATCAATTGTTAGCTGGTTCATTTATGGTAGGATTAACCTTAGCATCAATTGTTGGAGCTATGATTACAGCTCCTTTGGCTCGCATGTTTGGAAAACGTAATTTATTTATATATGCCTTGTTGTTTTCTGGTGCAATAAATGCCTTGTTGGTTTTTTGCGGTACAGGAAATGTTGTATCCATCTTTGCATTAGGTATTGTATCTGAGTTTGGAGCAGCTATTTTTCCCACTTTGTTTTTTGCCATGTTAGGAGATGCTGCAGATTACTCAGAATGGAAAAATGGAAGAAGAGCCACTGGCTTGATTTATTCAGCAGGGTCTTTTGCTACAAAGTTTGGAGGTGGTATTGCCGGAGCCATTATTGGATTTGTATTATCCGCCTTTCACTACAATGGACAAGATACTATAGCTATTCAAGGAGCCATTCCTGGTATTGTGATGTTAATGAGTTGGGTACCATCTATTATTACCGTCATTGCGGCAGGAATTATGATGCTATATCCATTAAATCAACATAAAATGGACACGATAACAAGGGAATTGAAAAGTAGAAGGGAACAGTAGCCTCTCTCAATCTCCCCAAAGGGGAGAAGCTGATTTACAAGATGTAAATTATAAACACGAATAAAAAACAAATAAACACATCAACAGCTAAATACAAAACATATGAAATACGGGTTTTTCGATGATAAGAATAGAGAATATGTGATTACGAATCCACAAACACCATTCCCATGGATTAACTATTTGGGAAATGAAGACTTTTTTGGATTAGTTTCCAATTCTGCCGGAGGATATGCATTTTATAAAGATGCCAAATTCCGTAGACTAACAAGATACCGGTATAATAATGTACCCATGGATAATGGAGGTCGTTATTATTATATCAAGGATGAGGATACAATTTGGAGTCCGGGATGGAAACCGGTAAAAACACCTTTAGATAGTTATGAGTGCCGTCATGGTATGAGTTATACTAAAATTACGGGTGTAAAGAATGGTTTAAAAGCTGAGAGTACCTATTTTATTCCACTTAAAACCTGGGCCGAAGTGCATAAAATAACGCTTACCAATGAGTCGGATAAAGAAAAGAGCATTAAGCTTTTTTCATTTATGGAATGGTGTTTATGGAATGCTGAAGATGATCAGAATAACTTGCAAAGAAATTTATCTACCGGAGAGGTTGAAATTGACGGATCAACTATATATCATAAAACAGAATATAAAGAGCGTCGCAATCATTATGCATATTTCCATGTAAACACACCTATACAAGGTTATGATACAGATCGTGAATCATTTGTGGGTTTATATAATGAGTTCTCTGAACCACAAGCCGTATTAAACGGAGAACCAACCAATTCAGAAGCTCATGGATGGTCGCCAATTGCCTCGCACTATATTGAGGTAACATTAAAGCCGGGGGAAACTAAAGACCTGATTTTCATGTTGGGATATGTTGAAAATCCTGAAGAAGAAAAATGGGAGAGTAAAGGAGTTATCAATAAAACCAGAGCCAAAGAAACTATTGAAAAATTTAATACGGTTGAAAAGGTTGATGCTGCTTTAAATGACCTAGCCCAATACTGGGATAATTTACTAAGTGTTATTAATGTAGATAGTAAGCATGATGAGTTAAATCGTATGGTAAACATATGGAATCAGTACCAGTGTATGGTTACATTTAATATGTCGCGTTCAGCATCATTCTTTGAAGTGGGAATCGGTCGTGGCATGGGATTCCGTGATTCAAACCAGGATTTAATAGGTTTTGTGCATCAGATTCCGGAGAGAGCTCGTGAGCGTATCATAGATATTGCTTCAACTCAGTTCCCTGATGGAGGTTGTTATCATCAGTACCAACCCTTGACCAAGCAGGGTAATCATGCTTTAGGTGGAGGTTTTAATGATGATCCAATGTGGTTGATTCTTGGTACAGTTAGTTATATCAAAGAATCCGGTGACTTTTCTATTTTGGATGAAATGGTTCCTTTTGATAACGATGAGAGTCTGGCAAAGACGATGTTTGAACACCTGACTATTTCATTTAATCATGTGGTTAATAATTTGGGACCAAATGGATTACCATTAATTGGTCGTGCCGACTGGAATGATTGTCTAAATTTGAATTGTTTCTCAAAAGATCCAAATGAATCGTTCCAAACAACCGAAAATAATACCAAAGGATCAAAGGCAGAATCAGTAATGATTGCTGGATTGTTTGTGGTATATGGAAACGATTATGTGGAGTTGTGTAAGGAATTAGGCAAACATGAAGAAGCAGCAAGAGCACAAGCTGAAGTGGATAAAATGATTCAGTCTGTGAAAGATTATGGATGGGATGGAGAATGGTTTTTACGCGCTTATGATTTCTATGGAAATAAAGTAGGCTCTGATGAAAATGAGGAAGGCAAGATCTTTATTGAATCGCAGGGGTGGTGTACCATGGCCGGTATTGGTAAAGAAGAAGGATTTTGTGAAAAAGCATTAGATTCAGTAAAAGAACGATTGGATTGTGAATACGGAATCGTACTAAATAACCCCGCTTTTACCAAGTACTACATCGAGTACGGTGAAATATCAACATACCCTAAAGGATATAAAGAAAACGCAGGTATTTTCTGTCATAATAACCCTTGGGTTATGATTGGAGAAACTGTTATTGGAAGAGGAAACAGAGCCTGGGAATATTATAAAAAGATTTGTCCTTCTTATCTGGAAGAAATCAGTGATCTACATAAAACAGAACCTTATGTGTATGCTCAAATGGTGGCAGGTAAAGATGCCTATAAACCAGGAGAAGCTAAAAATTCATGGTTAACAGGAACGGCCAGTTGGAACTTTTATGCTATCACTCAATATATTTTAGGCGTAAGGCCAGATTATAAAGGATTGAGAGTAGACCCGTGTATTCCTGATGATTTTGGTGATTTTACATTTACCAGAAAATTTAGAGGCGTTAGTTACGAAATACATATTAAGACAGGAGAGAAAAATAAAGGAATCAAACAAATTACAGTGAATGGAGATGCTATTGATGGCAACGTAATTCCTGTAATGGATCAAAATTCAACACACAAAGTTGTGGTTGAAATGCTGTAGCCCTAATTTTTCCAAAATCATAGGAGAATCGGAGTGTGTTCAAAGGAACCGCTTCGATTCAATTTAAAAAAAGGACTCACCTTTATTTACATACATTTAGTAGAAATAATCGGAGTGTTATCATGATATTTTCATTGTTAGTACTCCGATTTTTAGTTGTTAATAGCATATAATCGTTGTATAATAGTTTATAACTCTTCATTATCATGAAATATAGTTTTGTATTTAGTTCGGTTTATATAACAAGGTGTTTGAAAATCAAACCTATCTGCAGCCTTGCAAGAATGATTTTTTGAGATTTTTAATCCTCTCTGCAATCATGAAACAAGCTTTCCAGAAACAATAATATCATGACACAAGCCGTGATAAAAAGTTATCACACACGAGGATGACTAAATTAGCTAGTTCCATCTGGCAAATAAAAATTAAATTAAACAGATGAAATCAAATCATATAACATTAAAATTTTCTTTTTAATAACATAAATTGATTTTAGATTATTTTTAAATAAAAGACATTATTTGAGTAGAAATCATAACATATTATATATATTTAAGTATATTCATTAATAAACTCTTTATTTCATCATCAGTGTTACTGGTTATATGCTATACATATTCAATTCCTTAACCATATCAAATAAAACGTATGTGCTTTGTATTACTTATTTAAGGAGTATTGAATTATGTGTTTATATGGTGAAATATTAAAGCAAAAAAGGTTTAAATAGCTATAAATGATTGAGCATTTTGAAAATAGTATATTTGATTTTTTCTTTAATGAAAGTGGAAAAATTAGCTGTATAACCAGCCTTAATGGTGATATTTTAAAAGTAAATGATGAGTGGGTGAAATTTTGGAATAGAGTTGATTTTTCTTCTTCTAAAAGCAATATACTATCGTTATTTAACCAGGAAAAATTTAAAACGCTGTGGACAAATTTGATTGGAAAAGGAAATGAAGTCATTCCTTATACAAGTTTGTTTAATGGTAATAACAATAATCTGATATCAGTAGCCTGGACTTTCAAAAAATGCAAAGAGTATGTTCTGATATCAGGAAAATTAAAAGATGTAGATGATAGTGTACATTACCAAATATTAAATCAAACAGTATTTAATAGTACTATTGGTATAGCATGGATTACCAGTTCTGGTGTTTTTAAATATGCAAATAATGTTTTATGCGATACTATAGGATATTCTTTTAAATCAATATCTCAACTAAATATTTATGATGTTGATAAAAACTTATCGGAATCTGATTACAGTAAAAATTGGGCTCGGTATTATAGTGAATCCTCATTGGATACAAAAAATATTAATTCTGAGTTTTTAGGAAAAGATGGTTCTTGTATTCCTGTTGAAATAACAATTGTTTCAACCAATGAAACAAGAGCTAATGATATAATTATTCTGTATGTTAGAGATACTACCAAAGAAAAAGAAAAGGATTTTTATATAAATAGGCTATACAATTCTTTAGATTATACTTCAGAGGCTATTTACTGGGGAGATATGAAAGATAAGTACTTTCAGTATGTTAACAGAGGAGCATGCAAAATGTTAGGCTATACAAAAGAAGAGTTCCGTCGTACAAGTATCTATGATATTGATATAGATTTTGTTGAAAATGATCCGAGAATAGATTTATCAGACTTTTATTCATCTAAGGAAAATAAAAATTTTTCTTTTGAGGCAAGACATCGAAAAAAAAATGGAGAAATTATTCCAGTAGATGTAACTGTGCTTTATTTATGGATTAATAATGATGGATATGTATTAAGTTTTGTAAGAGATATTTCAGAACGTAAAAAACATGATGTAGCCCTACTTAAAAGTCAAAAAATCCTTAAGGAATCCCAAAGGATTGCTGGGATAGGTAATTTCGAACTTTCATATAGAGAAAATACTGTAATGTGGAGCGATGAAGTATATTCATTATTTGGCTATGAAAAGGATGAATTAGAATTAGATTTTGATTTGTTTAACAAGTTAATGCCATCAGATGATTATCATAAGCTAATGGATATTCTACAAAACTTATCGGCAGATCAAAATTTTTATGAACACGAACATAGAGGAATAAAGAAAAGCGGAGAATTGTTTTATGTTTTTGTTAGGGGGTATGTTGAATGGGATAGTAATAATGAGATAGATTTAATTTATGGTGTTATTCAGGATATTACAGAGCAAAAGGAAATGCAGAATCGATTAATTAGCGCAAAGGAAAAAGCAGAACAAAGTGATCGTTTAAAATCAGCATTTTTAGCAAATGTAAGTCATGAAATTCGTACACCAATGAATGCCATTATTGGTTTTTCGTCCTTTTTAAAGGATGAAGATAATACCAGGGAGGATATCGTAAAGTTTGCAGATATTATTTCTAGTAGTGGAGATCATTTACTGTCATTAATTAATGATATCATTGATATTTCTAAAATTGATACAGGCCAGGTTGATATTGTAAAAACTGATGTTAATATCAAGAGATTATTACATGAAGTACAAGATTTCTTTAGTTCTTTTATACTTACCAAAAATAAAACAGAGGTAGAATTAATTTTTGATTTTCCATCAAGTAATTTAAGTGTATATACTGATGAAATGAGGTTAAAGCAAATACTTATAAATTTAATTAGTAATGCAGTTAAGTTTACTGATAAAGGGTTTGTTAAAGTTCTTTGCAAACCTAAAAATACATTCCTTAAATTTGATGTAATAGATACGGGAATAGGTATTTCGGAGGAAAAGAAAAATGTTATTTTTGAAAGGTTTCAACAGGGGAGCCCTACAACAGAGAAAGTTTATGGTGGAACAGGATTGGGACTAGCCATTGCAAAGGCTTGTGTAAACTTGCTCGGTGGCGAGATTGATGTGGATTCAGAAGAAGGGAAAGGTGCACATTTTTATTTTACTATTAAAGTATAATTACGGTTACTACTAACCTGAGTTCGACATAAAATTTTGGATTCAGAGCGCCTATAAATAGTGAGGTTCAACTGAAAATTATGAAAGAATAGCGGGCTATTTTGAATAATTTTCAGGAAGAAGATTGCTGTTTATAAGCGAAATCATTATGCTTTACCATAAAAAACTAATCTACTGCGTTAAATTTTTCGAGCTAGCTCGCTAGCCCTGCAAAATTTGCCTTGTATATCAGCTTTTTATGATAATCTGAATTCTATAATTTTAATCGAACTCAGGTTACTAATTTCTATATTTCAAAAATATAAAAACATCTTATAGAGGTGAATCTTTTATAAATATATAAGGTGTTGATAATCACGTCTCGCAAAACTACAGGGCTATATTTCTTAGCAGAAATCACGTTTCGCAAAACTGCAGGGCCATATTTCTTTGCAGAAATCACGTCTCGCAAAACTGCAGGGCTATATTTCTTAGCAGAAATTACGTTTCGCAAAACTACAGGGCTATATTTCTTAGCAGAAATCACGTCTCGCAAAACTGCAGGGCCATATTTCTTTGCAGAAATCACGTCTCGCAAAACTGCAGGGCTATATTTCTTAGCAGAAATTACGTTTCGCAAAACTGCAGGGCTATATTTCTTAGCAGAAATCACGTCTCGCAAAACTGCAGGGTCATATTTCTTAGCAGAAATCACGTCTCGCAAAACTGCAGGGTCATATTTCTTAGCAGAAATCACGTCTCGCAAAACTGCAGGGCTATATTTCTTAGCAGAAATCACGTCTCGCAAAACTGCAGGGCCATATTTCTTAACAGAAATCACGTCTCACAAAACTGCAGGGCTATATTTTTAGGTAATTCCCATTGTAAAATTTATGTATAGGCTGTAGTATCAATATATTTTAAATATATAAAAGCCGAAGTACTTTAAGATATTGAAAAGTACCCCGGCTGTATAGAACCATTCACATCCTATTTATTCTTTTATATTATTATTATTGTAGCTTTAAAACAATACACTTTATTACTTCCCTTTAACTTACCATAACGACTCTGTGTATTGTTTCAGTAAATGCTAGTTTTCTTGATTTTTCACCACTCTTTGAGATCTTCTAATTGATTAATGTCTTAAACTACTAGTTTATTATGGTGTTATAAGTCTCATTTGTAAGGAATATTTACAAGTACCAAAAATTATGATACCAGTACTTTGGGGTATTGGTACCTAAAAGGTATTTAAAAATAAGGGTGATAATTGAACTGATCATTAATATTGTGATCGTTATAAAAAAATATTCAATAAAAGTTTTTATTATGAAAACAAGAAAACAAGAAAACAAAAAAATGCTTCAACTTAAATTTTAAAGCACTCTTTATTTTAATGATAGGATTTAGTGTTGTAGCTTGTGATCAAAACGAAACAGTAAGTGATACAATTTCATTTGATGAATTGGCTGCTGAATTAGGATTTGATGATCCCATTTCAGAAAAGGGACAAGAACTGATTCTGGAAAAGTTTAATTCGGTTGAACAGTATAGGGATTTTTTGCTTGATAGAATTGAGTATTTGAAGAGTAAAAATAGGACCTCGAGTATTTTAGATTCAAAAGATCTAAAATCATTAACAATGGGCAAATATGTTGTTAAGCTTATAACGCCCGATGGAGAGGAAGAATTTAGATGTAGTGACGATACTTACATATTTGATAGGGCCGAAGAAAATGGCATCGATTTACCAAGTTCATGTAGAGCAGGTGCTTGTAGCTCTTGTGTAAGTATTTTAGCTGCTGGTAGTGTAGATCAGGAAGATCAAACCTTTTTTAGTAATTATCAAATTGAATCAGAAGGGGCAGTTGTTTTATGTGTTGCATACCCTACAAGTGATGTTACTATTGTGACGCATTGTTAAGAGTATTTTAATATTAATAAAGAATAGTATCATGAAGTTATTATCAGTTATTATACTTATATTTTTGACTTTTGCTGTAGATCTATTATCTCAGAATATAAAAGAGTTTAATGATTTTGATTTTAAGGCTTTTAAGCAAAAGCGTGATAGTTTGAGAAAATTTGATTTTTTATCCTATAACTATCGTCTTATAACAAAAGATTATCAAATAAAAATAGATGATAAAACCTTTAAGAAAGGTGTGGCCAAATATAAATTTGTTCCTGAAGGAATTAATGATTATAAAGATTCATTGGCCGTAGTTTGTATGATTGAATTTGATGATTGGGATAAAACACATATTGCTGTTAATCGAATTGGTTATACCTGGCTTCGATTAGGGTACCATACCTGGCAAACAAAAGTAGAAGCTAAGGGATTGCTAATTTATTTCATATAGCGCATCCTTGGCGTATGTATGAATTCTTAATTGATGAGGACAATAATAATCCTATTGTTGTGGATTTATTTAATCAGTTACGTGCCAATGTTAAACTCGTTAGTAAAAAAGATGGTGTTGATTATTTTAACAGAACAGAATTACTAGATGAAGCTATGCGATGTAATCCACAACGCATTATTGATTATGAAAAAATGATGATAGAAAAAAAACAACTAGAAAAAGCCTATTTAAAAGAGCATGGTGAAATAGATAGATCTAAACTAGGTGTTGGTTGTGAAAAAGAAAATTGTTGTCAGCGTTTAGGTAAAAATAATGAGCAGAAATAAATAAAAAAAGTTCTCAATTTTTAAAAAAAATATAAAAGCCGAAGTACTTTAAGATATTGAAAAGTACCCCGGCTGTATAGAACCATTCACATCCTATTTATTCTTCAATAATCTCACTATTACTTTTATTAAACAAAGTCCAGCTTAATGAGATGCTGTAATTATTTTTTAATGCATTATCTGATACTAAATAAGCAAAGTCACATGATAATCCACCTAATTTAATTCCACCTCCAAGAGAGTAGTAATTAAGTCCAATAGCTTTATCCATAAATTGATAACCAGTACGCAAGGATAGCATATGATTATATTGGTATTCAACGCCAAGACCACCACCAATACCAGATACATCATTGGCTTCAGAGATATGTGAAATATCTAAACTACAGTTAAATGTATTAGAAGTGTTAAGTTCTTTACTATAACCTAAACCGGCTCCAATTGTCATGGGTAATGCAACCGATCCATCGTCAAATTTAAGATCTGAACCTAAGTTTCTAACCATAATACCGTAATCTATATCTTTAAAACTACTTTTAAATCCAAGATCAAATATTATAGTATTAGCATCATATCCTTGCCCATATTCCGATTTTAAATAATGAAACGAAGCTGAAAGAGCGGTATTGTCAAAAAGCTTGTAAGCATATCCTAAATCCAATGTATATTCCTTCGGACTAAAAGATTCGGAATAATTACCATTATTATCCCATATGGAATACTTAGGCAAAGAAAAATCTCTGTATCCAATGGCAATCTTATGTTTCGGATTTACGCTATAAAATGCAGATAACGAAAAGATATTATAATCGCCTGATAATTCACTTATCCAAGGACGATATGAAAAGCTGATATCAAAATCTTTATCATCAATACTATTGGCAGCAAGGTTAGTATATATGGCATTATTATGGTCTGTTGCCAAATATGTCCCACCCATTGCAACCGAACGGGTATCTAAAGGAATAGAAATAAATGAACCTGCCTGCGAAAATATATTTGTACATGCATAAAGAGCTATGCATGCTGTAAGTATCCTTTTAATGATCATAACTTAACTATATTTCTATTGATTTTTGTATCGTTATAATTAATCTCCAGTTTATATTGGCCAGTAGATAAGTCAGAAAGGTTTAAACTACCCGGCGTAAAAGCTGAAATATCTGTGTTTCGCTCGTCTACCAAAACTCCGTTACTATTATAGATAACCACATTTAATGTACCTTCAACCTCTTCTCCCATTCTGAAATAGACAAAGTCAGACACCGGATTTGGATAAACATCAATTTCCTCACTATCATCTCTTACCATTACCTGGAATGAAGTGGTTGCAGTTTCCCCTCTGGCATCCGATGCAATTACTGTAATGGTTGATAGTCCGTTTGTAACAGGTGTAATTGTTAATGTATTAGAATATTCAGTTGCTTTTAAAATAGATGACTGATAAGAGATTTCAAAGTCTAAGTCTTCACCATCTTCATCTGTAAAAAAATCATCTAAATCAATAGTATAAGATTTATCAGGATTACCAATATAATAGTCATCAATAGATTGAGAAACGACTGGAGCATGGTTTTCAAGAACAGTATATGTAAATGGATACGTAGTTCCTAATCCAGTAGCATCTTCGGCATATAATGATACCGAGTAAGTTCCTGGATCAGCTGTTAAACCATTAATTGTAATTTCAATTTGAGATGATGTTGTTGCATAAGCGGTTGAATTTCCGGAAGCATCAGTGTATGTCCATGTAAATTCTTCCTCGTCAGGTTCTGTTACAGTAAAATCAATATATTGAGTTTCGTGAGCTTTAACTTCTAAATCTGTTTCATCATCAGTAGTAATAATTGGAGCTTGATTATCATCAGTAGTTGCACTTGCATTGGAGGAGAAATCCCCATAAGAACCTAACACATCATATCCCACCACAGAAAAGTAATAATTCGTTGAAAAATCCAGGTCAGAGATAGTTTTTGTCATCGTTTCACCAATATTGGTAATACCAACGAGTGCTGTTGTTGTAGCATATGAAATACTTTGAGTTTCAATATCGTTTTCAGAGATTGGAGATTTTGAATAATATATTTTATATCCGTAAGCCTTTACATCATCTTCATCAGAAGTTACGCTCCATGATAAAGTTACTTTATTAGATGAAACAGATGCTGTAAGATCTGTAGCTGTTTCAGGAGGTACACTGTTATAATTGGCCAGTGCAGCAGCTGCATTTATTAGGCCAACCCCAAGCATGCCTGAATATTCAGTATTATAGCCATCAATATCTACAGCGCCTTGATAAAGTCTTTCTTTTAACATATCAGGAGTAAATCCATCACCCCCGTATTCAGAAATAATAAGAGCAGCTACTCCTGATACATGAGGACATGCCATTGAAGTACCCGCCATATAAACATACTCATCATTTGGGGCAGTACTTGCAATATAGCAATCTGTATCATATTTGCCATTATGAGTATCAGTTCCACCAGGGGCTGTAATATCAACCCAACTACCATAATTTGAATAGTAAGCCATTGTATAATCAGGAGAACTGGCTGCTACCGATATTACATTTTCGTACATGGCAGGATAAGCATTTATTGAAGTTTCTTCGTTTCCTGCAGCAAAAATAACAACACCTCCATTCATGGGTCCTACCTGATTGCCATTTTCATCAATACCAGCATATTTTATAAAATAATCAATGGCTTCTTTCATACTCTCAGGTAGGGAAGAGGTGTCATCATAACCCCAACTATTCTGACATATAACAGCTCCATTATCAGCAGCATATTTAATGGCTTCTTCAAAATTTTCAGCGCTAATATCATCATCATTGTCAGTACTTTCAAAAACCTGGCACGACATTAATTGAACTCCAGGTGTTTCTGCATCTCCTCCCGCAATACCACACACTCCAATTTCGTTATCATTCATTGCTCCAATTGTTCCAGCTACATGGGTACCATGATCATGAGCTACAATTGTTCCATTGTAATCTACAAAGTTATAGCCATATACATCATCTGTATATCCATTATCGTCATCATCAGCATCACTGCTTCCGTTATCTTCAGTTTCATTATGCCAAATATTGTCTATAAGATCTTCATGATCTATATCTATACCTCCATCTATTATAGCAACAATTACATCCTCACTTCCTTTTTGTTTTAGCCAGGCATTAAATAGATTAATATCCGCACCTTCAACGGCATCAGTTACACTACCATCATTATAATAATGCCACTGACGATCTAAAAATTCATCATTAAAAGGATAATTATTTTCTTCAGCATCGGAAGTGCTTTTTAAAGAACTGCTTATTGGAATAGGACCTAATTCTTTATAAGTTGATTTTTGATTTTTAATGGTTCTGATAGGCTCAGTAATAGAAACTTCACTTAGGTTTTTAAACTGGCTTAAAGCTTGAGATAAAGCAACTTCAGATGTATCATACTTGATGTCATACCATAGATGCAAGCCTTCTTGTTGTGTTCTGGCTTCATACTTACCGCAATATGGAAAAGTTCTTTTAAACTCAGTAGCTCCTATAGACGTAAGAACACTATCAATATTATTTAGATTGGTTGTTAGTTGATTTGATTTTAAAGAAACAGAAAGATTACTTGTATATTCATCATTCAGCTTAATGCGTAATATGCCTTCTACAGAATTAGTTGAAGTAACCGATGTACTTTCTTTTTCCTCTTCATAATTTTCAGTTACTTCATCATTACTACATGAATATAGAAGTGCCAGAAGTAGGCAAAAGAAAATCAAGGATATCCTTGAAAAAATTTTATAAAACATTGAACAGGTATTTGAAATTAACTTTGTCGACTTTCAACAAAGATTATTCCAAATAAAGTGTTTTTCAGTGTAATAACCCTCTTTGTGCTAAGATAATCGACTAATTCAGTGTTTTTATCGACAGAATGGTTAAAATACTAGTTGGTTGTATTATTTTTTTGAAATTCACTAGGTGTTATATTGAATTCATTTTTGAAGCAGGATGAAAAGTATTTAGGATCTGAAAAGCCTACTGCATATGCCACTTCAGAAATGGATATGGTATTGTTTTTTAGCATTATAGATGCGTGTTTTAATTTAATATTTCTGATAAATTCAATTGGAGATAGACCTGTAATCGTTTTTATTTTTCGGTAAAGTGACGATTTTGATAAATTGAGTTCATCAGCAAATGTATTTATGTCAAATTCACTTTCAGATAAGTATTTTTCTATGATTTGTATGGCATTATTTAAAAACTGTTCATCTATTGAATGATTCTCCAATGAGGAAACATTAATCTCTAAATCTGATTTGAACTCTTCTTGTTTTGTTTTCTTATGCGAGATAAAATTATTGATTCTGGCATTTAATACCCCCATTTCAAACGGTTTTGAGATATAGGCATCTGCACCGGCATTATAACATTCGATACGGTCGTTTATACTGTTTTTGGCAGTTAGAAGAATTACTGCAATATGGCTTGTCTCCAAATCTCCTTTTAATGTTTTGCATAGTTCTATACCATCCATTTCAGGCATCATAACATCGCTCACAATCACATCAATATCTGAAGATTTTACTTGTTCTAATGCTTCAATACCGTTAGTGGCAGTATGAATATGATATGTTCGTGACAAAATTTGTTTCATCAGCTTCAGTAGATCTAAATTATCATCGACCAATAAAATGTTTACGTTAGCTAATTTTCCAGATGTTTGAATACTTGATAAATCAGTATCATTTACCTCTGTAATATCAAAATTAGTTTCTAATTCTTTGTGAATACCCAGCGTATTATACGTGGAAATTTCATTCGGTGAATAACTGTCTTTATCAATAGGAATGTGAATAGTAAAAGTAGTTCCATCTTCTTTTTTACTGTCAACAGATATCCAACCATGATGAAGTTCAATTAAATCTTTACAAAGCGACAAGCCTATGCCATGGCTTTCATTTGCTTTGTGTGTTTTATTCGTGTAGAAACGTGTGAAAATATTATCAAGATCCTCTTGTTCTATACCAACACCAGTATCACTAACATTAATAGTAAGATAATCATGATTATTCTCAGCATATGTTTCTAATGAAATAGAGATTTCACCATTTTCAGGAGTATATTTAAATGCATTAGAAAGTAAATTAAAAAGTACCTTATCAATTTTGTCTGCATCAAAATAGGCTTTTATTTCCTTTTGAGTTGAATGGAATGAGAAGTTGATTTGCTTCTTGTTAAAAATAGGTAGGAAATGGTTGTAGCATATATCATTTATAAATGAAGCAATATCAGAATTTGTGATTTTTAGTTGCATTTTTCCATTTTCAACACGCCTAAAATCTAAGATTTGTTGAAGCAGTCGTTTTAATCGACCCACATTAGATCTCATTAAAGAGAACTGTGATATTTTTTTTGGTAAAGTAGTTTCTACATCATCTATTAAACAAGAAATTATAGTTAGCGGAGTTAATAAATCGTGAGATATATTAGTAAAGTATTTTAACTTCGTTTGAGTTAACTCTTCTGTTTTGTGTTTTTCGAACTGAGCCATTTTTATTTTATTCTTAAGCATAACTCTGTTCATCATGATATAGATTAGAATAGAAACAATGAAAGCAATAAATGTAATATAGATTACATATGCTGCAGTTGTTTCATAGATTGCTGGTTCTCTGATAATATTAAGGGTAGTAATATGTTCACTCCATAAATTGTGGGCATCAGAAGCTTTAACTTTAAATTTGTAATTCCCTTTATTTAATTGACTGTAAACAGCAAACTGTCGGCCTTCCTTAACATAAACCCAGTCATCATCAATGCCTTCAAGTTTATATGCATAACTTATTTTATCAGAATTGCTATAATCTAATGCTGAAAAGTAAAGTTCTATGTTTTTATCAGAAGGTGTTAAAGTAAGTGTTTTATTAGATTTATTATATTTTTTGATTTTATCCGGAGTTAAGATCGATTCATTCTGAATTTTTATGTCTGTTATTTTTACATTGGTTTGTTGTGGTTTAGATAATAAATGTTCAGAAGGAGTGAAACGGGAATAACCTCTGTTACCACCTATATATATATACTTTGAATCTTTAGTTTTAAATAAGGAATTTTTTAAGTGGGAGTTGATTTGTTTTCCATCTAATGCAGAATATGAAATGGATGCATTGTTTTTAGGATTGTATTCAATTACTTTTTTATAAGTTGTTATCCATATATTATTGTATTTATCAGCAATAATATCAAGAATGGCTTCACCTTTTAGGCCACAGTCGAATGTTTTATTTGTAAATGTTTTTGCGCTTGTATTATAAGCAATTAAGCTTCCGTCTTTTTTACCTATCCAAACAGTACCGCTAAGATCAGCAGTTAAAGATTGAATATGATCTTTTAAAATATCATTCGTAATATTTTCAACTTTTAGCTTACTTACCTGTTTTTCTTCTAATTCCTGAGGGATATGAATTTTATAAATGCCATTATTTTCAGTACTCAACCATAATGTATTGTTATTGTCCTGACTGATTGAATTAATAGCACCTAAGCCTTTGGCAACAAGAGAGATTTTTTTACTACTATACGGTTGAATAAAAACAGCTCTGTCGCTGGCGATCCATATATTAGACTGATTATCTTCATAGATTAATGAAGCTATTCCTGAGTCTTCTGTAATACTACCTAGATGTATATCATTAACATATTGAATGTTGTTTCCATCTTTTTTTACTTTAATTACTTTAGAATTATTTGTATTGGTAATCCAAATTTCATCAAGGCCTGAAATATAGGTTATATATGAAATAGCTTTTAATTCTTCAATATTTTTTAATTCACTGATTTCATTATAATATGTAATGTTATTTTTTTGTGGACTATAAATAAATAATCCGATTCTATTTTGATTTATCCATATGTCTCCGTCTTTATCTTCGCAAAGAGTCGTAAATGATGGGGCTATATCACTTTTTTTCTGTAAAAGAGGAATAGGGAAGTTCTCAATAATTGGTTTGTTAAAGTCAACTTTATAAATGCCTTCGCTAAAAGCACCTATCCATAAATTGCCATTTTTATCTTTAATAATTTCACTAAAGATATTGTTCGTTTTCTGAAAAAGACTACGAGTATTTACAGGTTCAACAATACCTGAATTATTGTACTTATAGGTACTTAATCCGGATAAAGACATAGCCCATATGTATTCATTGTAATTATCCTGAATAAAACTAAAATATCTTGAATTGTTATGATTATTTCCCCAATCAGGTTTAGATACTTTTTTGTATGTTTCCTTTGAAAATGAGTTAGGATTAAACAGATACATACCTTCATCCCAGGTTCCTATCCAATAATTATTATTTGAATCCTGGAAAACTCTGAATGGATTATCATGTTCGCCAATCTTAGGATATTTAATAAATTGATTAGTTTCCTTATTAAACTTATATAATCCATTATCCCACATGCATATCCAAATGTTTTGATAAGTATCCTCATAAACCTGGCTTATGCTTGAATTGGGTAATGCGTTTGGTAAATCAGATGAATGTGAATAATTATAATTTAAGCTAAAATCCGGATTATATCTTTTAAGTCCATTATTTAAACCAACCCATATTGTACTATCACTAGAGTTTACTATACTAAAAATGTTTTTGTTTTTTAATGATGAGTCAGGATGTGGTTTTATGGTATAGCTGTACTTATTTAATATGTTTAACCCTTCATTTGTTCCAATCCAGATATTTCCTTTAAAATCCTCGGCAAAAGATGAAATTTCATTGCTGTAAATTAAATCAGGATTATTAAAATCAGATCTGAAGATTTTCATTTTATATCCATCATATCTGCATAAACCATCCTGAGTTCCAAACCACATATATCCTTCTTTATCCTGGAATACACGAAATACAGAATTAGATGGTAATTGGTCCATAATAGGTAATTGATAAACCCTTATATTTTGTGCGTTTATTATGGACTGCAAGGATAGGATGAATGTAATTATATGTATAAAATGTATCTTCATATTTATTTCGCTATTCTTTTTTTAGTGATAAAAAATACTCTTTAGTCTTTCCGGAGTTTGCAACTATCAAAACTGAATCGTTGATAAAATAAGTAAAAATAGTAATGAGTAGGCTAAAAAAAAATTAACTATAGTTAAGATAATTACTTCCTAATTCCATTTCTCATATCTCTCATTAACTATGGTTTTATTTTTTAATAAATGTGAAAAAACAAGATTTAGCTTAAGAAGAATATTCATTCAATAATGGAGAAAAATCATTCATGCATAACGTGTAATCCCTTTGTTTATTGATGTAGAAGAATTATTCGCCCATTAGGAATGATCATTCAACTTTAAATTATTTTAAGATTTCCATATTTGCAATGTTAATAGATATTAAAAAATGTGCATAAATGATTTGAACGCATAATTGTGAATCTAATAGAGTTAAAACTGATTGATTAATTTTTTAAAAATCACTATGAAAAAGTTATCCAAATTAAATTGTCGAAAAAGACTATCTCAATTATGGTTCTGTAGAACTATAATAAAGGTATCTTTTTTACTGCTTTTAGGAATAATCCCTTTAACCTCATTCGCTCAGGGATTAAAAAATGTTTCAGGTATAATTTTAGATGCTGAAACTGGGGATCCTATAATTGGTGCAACAGTAGTCGTTGCGAATACAACTAATGGTACTATAACCGATATTGATGGAAAGTATAATTTACAAGTTTCTGGCGATGTATCATTAACGTTTTCTTATATAGGTTATGTATCGCAAACGATACCTGTAGGAGTAAATTCTGAAATAAACGTGAAAATGGTAAGCGATTTGGCCGAGCTTGGTGAGGTTGTTGTTATTGCATACGGCACAACAACAAGTAAAAACTTTACCGGATCAACAACTCGGATTAAGACTGCTGATTCTCCTTTAGCTGAAATTCCGGCAACAGATGCCATGAGTGTTTTAAAAGGTACTGTTCCTGGTATGACGGTTTCGCAAGAGCAAGGAGCTGGTCAATCTTCTAGTTTGTTAGTTCGTGGACAAAAATCGATTAATACAGATGCAATTAATCCATTGATTGTTTTGGATGGAATCATATTCATGGGTAACATGAGAGATATTGATCCTTCTTCAATTGAAAGTATTTCTGTATTAAAGGATGCAACTTCTGTTGCAGCATATGGATCAAGAGCTGCCAATGGTGTTATAATGATTACATCTAAAAAGGGTATAAAGGGTAAGCCTGTTATTACATTTAATTCATCAGTTGGGGTTTCATCTGTAATTAATAAAGCAGACGTTCTTAGCCCGGATAAGTGGATTGAGAAAGTAAATTTACTTCAAGGTTTAGATGCCAATGCAGATCCAACAAGCTGGATGTCTGATTTTGAAGATGAAAATTATGCTAATAACAAAACTATTGATTGGCAGGATTACTCAGAACGAGCAGGTTCTAATCAGAACTATAACCTTTCGGTTTCCGGAGCAAATGAAAAAATGAACTATTATTTTTCTGGTTCGCATACAAAGACTAAAGGTGTTATGATAGGTGATGACTACGAAAGAACTGCTTTTACAACAAGATTAAAAGGTGACATTACCGATTGGTTAGAAGTAGGAACAAATGTAAACTTTTCTTTTAATGATTATTCTGGACCATCCGTTTATGATATTTATCAAGCTATCAGATTAACTCCTTATGGTCGTGCTTATAGAGATGAAGAGAATAAATTATTAGAAAAATTTCCAGCAACTGAAGGTATTTACAGAACTAACCCACTTTGGAATATAAAGAGTGGAACTATAGATGATCATGATGTATATTATACAACTGTTCTTAGTGGTCATGCGGTTGTAAAAGTGCCTTGGATAAAAGGACTTAAATACAGAACCAATTATTCTTATACCATTAAGAATGTTGAAAGAGATTACTTTACTCATGAAGGCAATTATGTTGCAGAAGGTACCTCTGATGACAGATATAGCGCTTCTGCTGTAAGTGATTATTTAGCTAAAGCAAATGGTTATAGTGCAAGAACTAACGATTTAGCATATGTTTGGGATAATATCCTGACATATACAACCGATTTTGGATTACACCATCTTGATTTAACAGCTGTTTATACTCGTGACTCGTATGATTATAAATATAAAAAAGTTACAGGAACAGATTTTTCAGCTTTAGGGAATACAACTCTAAGTTATAACGGATTGACATATGCAGCAACTCAAAAAATTGATGAAATAACTAATACTGAAAAAACTAATATTGGTTATTTAGGTAGAGCTAGTTATAACTATAATCATAAATACCATTTGACTGCATCAGTACGTCGTGATGGGGCATCTGTTTTTGGTAAAGAAGATAAGTGGGGCGTTTTTCCTGCAATTGGAGCCGGATGGACAATTTCGTCAGAAAATTTCATGAGTAATGTGAGTTCTGTAGATTATTTAAAACTTAAAGTTTCATGGGGTATTAATGGTAACCAATCTTTAGATCCATATCAAACGTTATCCACTATTAAGTTAGGTCAAAGTGGAGACTATAGTTATTCTTTTGGTAATGATTCTGAAGTAGATTGGGGACAACGTGTGAGTGTTTTAGGTAACACTACTTTAGGATGGGAAGAAACTACATCTTTAAACGCAGGATTTGAGTTAACAATGTTTGATAGCAAACTTAACTTAGATGTGGATGGTTATGTTTCAAAGACAAAAAATCAAATTTTTGAAAGAAATATTCCTGTTATGGCTAATGGTATTACAACTATGGATGAAACTATGGGCCAAATAAATAACTGGGGACTTGAAGTTACTTTAAATACTACCAACTTTAAAAGAGGAGATTGGGAATGGAATTCTACTTTAACATATTATATCAACAGAAATAAGTTGAAAGAATTATATGGTGATGGTGAGGACGACATTTCAAATAGTTTATTCTTGAATCAATCACTTGGTGCCATATATGGTTATAAACAAATTGGTATTGTTCAGGAAAGTGATACTGAATATATAAATGCAAATGGTGCACAAGCAGGTGATGTAATGTTCTACGACAAAGATGGTAGTGGTGAAATAACTTCTGATGACAGAACTATTTTAGGTTTCTCAAAAGAGAACTTCAGAATGTCTTTTGCTAATACAGTATCATATAAAGACTTCCAATTGTATGCTCTATTTAATGGTGTGTTTGGTGGTGGAGATTATTACAAACAAGCCAATATTTATGCATATAGAACTGCAAGTGATGTGCCTTACGATAATAACTTAAACCACGGATGGTGGACTGCAGAAAATCAAAGTAATAAGTATCCAAGAGTAAATTACACAGATGGTAGATATACTCCAGTTCAAAGCAGAGGTTTTGTGAGATTACAGAACTTAAACTTATCATATAGATTTAAGCAGGATTGGGTTAAAGATTTGAAAATTGACAATTTGAAAGTATTCTTTGCTGCTACAAACTTATTTACTATTACAAATTGGGAAGGTGGAGATCCTGAAACAGGACAAACTCTTGGAAGTGGATACTCATATGGTTATCCTTTAAGTTCTACTTACTCAATAGGTGTTGATTTAAAATTTTAATTTGTTGAAAAATGAAAAGAATATCATATTATATAATTCTAAGTCTGTTGTTTTTAAGCGTAATTCATACATCGTGTAACGATGAAGAATTTATTGAAGAAACACCAACAACTTTTTATACAACTGAGAACTCGTTTAATACTGTGTCTCAGGTTAACGCAAGTGTGACTAATATGTATGTACATATTAGATATTGGTATCAGAATGATTTCTTTATGAAAGGTCAGGGAGCTGATATGTTTGATACGCCTTATTGGAGATGTAGTGGTAATGGTTATTCAAATTATTCTTCCTGGTCTTCTGAATATTCGAAAGTAAAAGCTTTATGGGATGCTTTTTATCAATTGGTTAGTTATGCTAACCAAACGTTAGAAGGTGCAGAATCAGATAATGTAAGCTGGGATAGCGAAGATGATTATAATTATGTTGTTGCTCAATCTAAGTTTTTTAGAGGTTTAGCTTATTTAACGTTGGGTGAATTATGGGGTGGTGTACCCATTGTTACTCAATTTTATACAACACCAAAATATGATTTTGTGAGATCCTCAAGAATGGAAACCTATCAACAAGCTATTTCGGATTTGGAAGACGCATTAGATGGTATGCCTGACTATCCTGCAGAGGCAGGACGTAT
Source organism: uncultured Saccharicrinis sp. (assembly GCA_963665705.1). Classification (GTDB taxonomy): domain Bacteria; phylum Bacteroidota; class Bacteroidia; order Bacteroidales; family Marinilabiliaceae; genus Saccharicrinis. Next base: position 3,484,229 of record OY762448.1, on the reverse strand, counting down.
TGCAAAAGGTGTAAATTATCACTTTTTAGCTGAAGCTTATTTAGCTTTAGCTATAGATCAGGATAATAATTCTCAATATTTGACTACATCTGCAGAATATGCAACAAAGGCAATTAATCTTCATTCATTAATGACCAGTCGTTTTGGTTCAAGAGCTGAGGGTACAAGTGCTAAAGCTATGAATGGTGTTGAGGCTTATTACGAAGATGGTGATGTGTTCTTTGATTTGTTTCAAAGAGGAAACTTAGATTATTCAGAAGGAAATACTGAAGCTTTGTGGACTCTTCAAAATGATTATGAAGTCTACAAAGAATATGGAGGTAATAATGTTCTTTCGTATCCTCGTGAGTTTTCTCCTGTTTTAAGAAATGCAAATTGGAATGCAACTTATAAAGAAAGCAATTCATCTCCATGGCCATCAATGATTGATGCATATGTAGGTGGTAGAGGTGTATCAAGTATTGCTCCAACAGAGATGGCTCAAAACACAGTTTGGGAAGGTGTTTATTATGATGATATCAGAAATAGTGCTGTTAATATGAGAAGAGAATTTGTATGTAAGGATGAATCTTCTTCATATTACGGAGTATTAGTTACAGAAGATATGTTAGATGCCTCAACTCTTGAAAATATATATCCAATCAGTTCAAAATTGGCTCCAATTGATGATTGGGGATATGAAGATTTAGCAGATGGTGGTAACAGATCCAATATGTATCGTGATGAGTATGCTACAAGATTATCAGAAACTTATCTTTTAAGAGCTGAAGCATATTTCAGATCTGGACAATCAGGTTTAGCTGCTGCTGATATTAATGTATTACGCAATAGAGCTCAATGTTCATATTTAGTTTCAAGTGGTGATGTTTCTATAGATTTAATATTAGATGAAAGAGCTCGTGAACTTTATGGTGAGGAACGCAGATGGTGTACATTATTAAGAATGGGTGGAACTGTTGCTGTAGACAGGATTTCTAAATATGGTTATTATGCAGGTTCAGAAAGCTCTTTCTTTCAAGGATCAAATGCACAACCTTCAGGATGGAATTTGTTTCCTATTCCTCAAACGGTTATTGATGCAAACTTAGATGCTGTTCTTGAGCAAAATGATGGTTGGGAATAAAAATTAAATATCAGGCTATATAAATTCATGCAGCATAACGAATTATAGCCTGGTAGATTTACAAGGGAGATTGAATATTTCAATCTCCCTTATATATCAAAATAAAAGAGAATTTTGATTTAATAATTTGTTTAAAGTATTTGTACTATTTCTTGGAATGAAATTCCAAATACTAATTATCAGAAGTAAATGATTAAAATTGACACTTTTGTATCAAAAAAATCTATTTGAATAATTACTAACCATTTTTGATTAATCTGTAAACCCCTTTGTAGCAATAAATGTAGATTTTTGATGGAGGATAATTTATAGAGAAAGAAAAATTAGATATGACTTTATATAAAGAAATTCTAAAATATATCAGGTTTGCAGTATTATTTATAATACCAGTAATTTCATCATGTATGTTTACTCATCCTAACCATAAAAAACAACAGCATGAGGAATATAATTCTTTTACGCCGGGAGAATTTTGGTATGACAATAATGCTATGCACATAAATGCCCATGGTGGAGGAATTCTTTTCTATAAAGGAACATATTATTGGTTTGGAGAGCATAAAAGTGAAAACACCAGCGCAGCTTTGGTGGGAGTTAGATGCTATTCATCAAAAGACTTGTATAATTGGATAAATGAAGGTGTAGCTTTATCTGTAGAAAAAAATGACACCCTTAGTCCCATAACAGTTGGTTGTACTATCGAACGGCCAAAAGTAATCTACAATATTCAAAATCGTCAGTTTGTAATGTATTTCCATCTTGAATTAAAAGATCAGGGATATAGCGCTGCTAAAGTTGGTGTTGCAATAAGTGATTCGCCTGTTGGTCCATATAAATTTGTAAAGGCTTTAAGACCTAATGCAGGCATATGGCCCGAAAACATGGAGGAAGATCATAAGAAATTAGACGTGACAACTGAGGATTTTAAAGATTGGTGGACTCCGGAATGGAGAAAGGCTGTTGAAGAGGGATTGTTTGTACGCAGAGATTTTGAAGGAGGACAGATGTCTCGTGATATGACTCTGTTTGTTGATGATGATGGAAAAGCATATCACATATATTCTTCTGAAGAAAATTTAACTATTCATATAGCCGAATTGTCAGATGATTATCTGTCATATACAGGCAAATACATAAGAGTGTTTCCGGGCGGACATAATGAAGCGCCGGCTATGGTCAGGAAAGATGGAATGTATTATTTAATTACTTCCGGCTGTACCGGATGGGCTCCTAATGAAGCGCGTTCAGCTGTTGCTTCATCAATATGGGGTCCATGGGAATCTTTGGGTAATCCATGTGTAGGAGAAGGTGCGGAGTTAACATTTCAATCACAAAGTACATACATATTACCCTTAACTGGTAAAAGTGATACCTGTATTTTTATGGCGGATAGATGGAAACCTGAAAATCTTAATGATAGCAGGTACATATGGTTACCTCTTACATTTGAAGGTGGAAGACCAATTATTAAATGGAGTGAAAATTGGCAAATCAATAAATAGAAATAGTTTAAGTTAATATATAATTAAAAGCATCATTATCATGCAAAAGTTGTTGTTATTACTGGTTATTGTAATTTGTGGGTGTGTATATGGTCAGGAGAAAGCTCCGGAGTGGGAGAATCCTCAGATATTTGGAATCAATAAAGAAAAAACCAGGGCTACTTTTATGCCTTATCAAAGCAGTGAGGCTGCTTTAAAGAACAATTATAAAGATTCTGAATGGTATTTATCTTTAAATGGAATCTGGAAATTTAACTGGGTATATAAACCAGAAGACAGACCAAAAGATTTCTATACCGAAAATTATGATGTTTCTGGTTGGGGTGAAATGCCGGTTCCGGGTAACTGGGAATTAAATGGATATGGAACACCTATTTATACTAATATCAATTATCCTTTTCCAAAGAATCCTCCATTTATTGACCATAGCCATAACCCGGTTGGAAGTTATAAACGCAGTTTTACTTTACCTGAAAACTGGAAGAACCGCAGAGTTTATATTCATTTCGAAAGCGGTGCAGCAGCAATGTATGTTTGGGTGAATGGCGAAAAAGTAGGATATAGTCAGAATACTAAAAGTCCAACTGAATTTGATATTACAAAATATGTAAAAGAAGGAAAGAACAATATTTCAATTGAAGCTTATCGTTGGAGTGATGGATCATATCTTGAAGATCAGGATTTTTGGAGATTATCAGGTTTTGACAGAGGAATCTATTTATACAGTACAGATCAAATTAGAATAGCTGACTTTTTTGCTAAAGCAGGATTAGATAGTAAATATCAAAATGGAATACTAGATGTTGAAATTGATGTTGCTAATAAAGTAGACGAGAATGAAGCTGCTGAAGTAGCTATCCTCTTACAGGATAAAACAGGAAAAACGATTCTTGAATCTGGTTCAAGTATTGATTTAAAAGGAAATAGTGAAGAAACAGTAAATATAAAAGCAGAAGTAAAGAATGCTTTAAAATGGAGCAACGAAACTCCTGAATTATATACACTGTTACTAACATTAAAAGATGATCAGGGTAAGTTGATTGAAGCAACTTCTTGTAAAATTGGTTTCAGAACAGTTGAAATCAAAGATGCACAGTTAATGATCAATGGAAAATCGGTTTTAGTTCGTGGAGTTAATTTGCATGAGCATAATGCGGTTACGGGTCATGTTATTGATAAAGAAACTATGCTGAAAGATATTGAACTGATGAAGCAGCACAATATCAATGCAGTTCGTATGAGTCACTATCCTCAAAACCCATTATGGTATGAGTTGTGCGATCAATATGGATTGTTCCTTGTGGATGAAGCCAATATCGAAGCGCATGCAATGGGAGCTGAATTACAAGCCTGGTTTGATAAAAACAAGCATACGGCTTACCTTCCAGAATGGGCTCCTGCTCATAAAGATAGAGTAGAACGTTTGTTTGAACGCGATAAAAACCACCCTTCGGTTATTATTTGGAGTATGGGTAACGAGTGTGGTAACGGACCTGTGTTTTATGATATTTACGATTGGTTAAAGAAAACAGATCCTACTCGCATGGTTCAGTTTGAACAGTCTGGTGAAAACAGAAATACAGATATTGTTTGTCCGATGTATCCGGGTATTGAAACAATGAAAAAATATGCAGAAAGAACTGATGTAACACGACCTTTTATCATGTGCGAATATTCGCATGCGATGGGTAACAGTAACGGAAACTTCCAGGAGTATTTTGATATAATCAACTCGAGCAAACAAATGCAGGGAGGATTCATCTGGGACTGGGTTGATCAGGGTATTAAAGCTACTGACGATTCAGGAAGAGATTACTATGCATATGGTGGCGATATAGGTGGATACAAATATACTCACGACGAAAATTTCTGTGCCAATGGAGTGGTTTCTGCTGATCGTATTCCACATCCGGGATTAAACGAAGTAAAGAAAGTATATCAGGATATTTTATTCTCATCTGATGATATCAGTACTGGTTCATTGACTATTAAAAGCATCTTTTTATATAACGATCTTAAAAACTACTCATTTAAATGGGTATTAAAAAAGAATGGTGAAGTTGTTACCGAAAAACCTTTTAAGGTTTCTTTAGCAGGAGGTTTAACTAAGACGATTAAACTTCCATTACCTAAAATATCTGTTCAAAAGGGTGAAGAATATACTGTTGATGTATATGCATATACTATCAATAAAACAGAGTTTTTACCTGCAGGATTCGAAATTGCACGCGAGCAGTTTATGTTAGGTGCTAATAACTACTTTGCGAATGAAACACCAGGCAATGGAACTGTAAGTGTTGAGGATAAAGACAATCGTATTTACGTAACAGCTGGTAATGTAGAAGTAAGAATAGATAAGTGGAGTGGAATATTATCATCTTATAAAGTTGATGGACAAAACTTATTGAATGGTGGTCCTGAACCGGATTTCTGGAGGGCTCCAACGGATAATGATTATGGTAACGGAATGCCATCAAAATTAAATATTTGGCGTACTGCAGGAAATAACAGAAATGTGAAGTCGGTAGATGTTACCAAAGAAGACGGAAAAGTGATTGTAACAAGTAATCTTTGGTTGAATGATGTTACAAGTGATTATACAATTGTTTACACCATTTATGCTGATGGAAAAACAAAAGTTGAAGCGAAATGGGAGGCTGGTAGAGATGGTTTACCTGAGATTCCTCGTTTTGGAATGCAAATGCGTTTAAGCAATGAGTTCGACCAGTTTGAGTATTATGGTCGCGGTCCTTGGGAAAACTACTCCGACAGAAATACAGCAAGCTTTATAGGAATTTACGCAAGCTCGGTTGCTGATCAACAGGTGGATTATATCCGACCTCAGGAAAATGGAAATAAAACAGATGTAAGATGGCTTACTCTTACAAATAATGATGGTACAGGTATTAAAATTGAAGGTATGCAACCTTTAAGTGTTAAAGTAGCTCATAATCCTTCAGAGGATATTGATGCAGGTTTAACTAAAAAGCAAATGCATCCAAGCGATATCACTGCTCGTCATCAGGTTTATTTAAATGTGGACTTTAAACAACGTGGTTTAGGAGGTGATGACAGCTGGGGTCGTTATCCTCATCAGCAATATCTGTTGTTAGAAAAGTCTTACAGCTATGGATTTATTATAAGTCCCGCGAAATAGAAGAACAATTAAGATCTCAAATAGAATTAGAGAGTATATAATATTAGAACAAAGAAAATGGGTAATATTAAAAACTTGGCTATCGTTTGGCTTATGCTATTATTCATAGCATGTGCCCCAACGAATAAAAAAAGTGAGGAAGAATCCTCATACATATCAACTGTAAGTAAGCAGGATGTATTAAATACAATAATTAAAGTAAATGATTATTGGCAAAATACAAATCCGGAACACGGTCGTGCTTTTTGGGATAATGCAGCTTATCATACGGGTAATATGGCTGCTTATGCTATTACTAAAAATGAACAGTATAAAGCTTATTCAGAGGCATGGGCTGTTCATAATGAATGGAAGGGTGCAAAATCGGATGATAAGTCAGTATGGAAATACAATTATGGCGAAGATGATGAGCATGTTTTATTTGGAGACTGGCAAATCTGTTTTCAAACGTATATTGACTTGTTTAATTTAGATGAGGTAAAAGACTCTTCGAAAATTGCCCGTGCCATTGAGGTAATGGAATATGAAATGAGTACTGAAACCAATGATTATTGGTGGTGGGCTGATGGATTATATATGGTGATGCCAGTAATGACTAAGCTCTATCATGTAACTCATAATGAGTTGTATTTAAATAAATTGTATGAGTATTTTAAATATGCCCAAAGTATCATGTATGATGAAGAAACTGGTTTGTTTTTTAGAGATGCGAAATACGTTTATCCTAAGCATAAATCAATGAATGGCTTAAAAGATTTTTGGGCAAGAGGTGATGGATGGGTGTTTGCCGGATTAGCAAAGGTAATTCAGGACCTACCTGATAGTTATGCTCGTAAATCATATTTTATTGATACGTATAAAAAAATGGCTGTAACATTAAAAGATGCTCAGCAAAAAGAGGGGTATTGGACGCGCAGTATTTTAGATTCAGAACATGCTCCGGGACCGGAAACTAGTGGTACAGCTTTTTTTACTTTCGGTTATTTATGGGGAATGAACAATGGTATTCTATCTGTTGAAGTTTATGAACCTGTAGTTGCTAAATCCTGGGAATACTTAACTACTGTAGCTTTACAAGAAAGTGGTAAAATTGGCTATGTTCAACCAATTGGTGAAAGAGCAATTCCTGGACAAACTGTAGATGAAAATTCATCAGCTAATTTTGGAGTTGGAGCATTTTTATTAGCAGCTTCTGAAATGGTTAAGTTTATAGATAAATAGTTGTGTAGTGCATTATTCTCTAAACGGTTTTTTTAGGGGATAATGTATGTTTTTAATTTGTAATTTAAACAATGAATCAAATTACGACCATTATATATTAAAAAGAACGAAAATTTAATGCTCCTGAACTAAATATACAGGGACATTAAATTTTTTTTGTTTAAAATCGCTTTCTATAAAAAATTAAATAATGAACAATAGGTTTTTAATATCCATATCCTTACTTATAGTATTTATAACATCTTCCTGTGCTCAAAAATTAATACCAGTATCAAAAGCATGGTCAAATAATTCGGTAAATGCAGTGGTGTTCCGACAAAATTCATTGGTTACTCAGGCTGATACACAATTTATTGCCTATTATACTACCGAAGGTAAGCTGGCTATAGGAAAACGACATATTAATGATGAAACATTCGTTATTAAAGAATCACAATACGATGGAAATGTAAAAGATGCCCATAATTGCATTAGCATTATGGTAGATGGAGAGGGTTTTTTGCATGTGGCATGGGATCATCATGGTCACCCGCTTCGTTATGCTAAGAGTGTTGCTCCATATTCACTGAAACTGGGTTCAAAAACTGAAATGACAGGTCAGAATGAAACTAATGTAACTTATCCTCAGTTTTTTAAAATGCCAAATGGAAACCTTGTTTTTATGTTTCGCGATGGACAGTCAGGTAAAGGGAATTTAGTGGTAAACAGTTACGATACTAAAACTCAAAAATGGAGTCAGATTCAGAGTAACCTGATTGATGGAGAAGGCCAAAGAAACGCATATTGGCAGGCATGTTTAGATAATAAGGGTGTGATTCATGTTTCTTGGGTATGGCGCGAAACCTGGGATGTGTCAACTAATCATGATATGTGTTATGCACGATCAGAGGATGGTGGTAAAACCTGGGAAAATTCAAAAGGAGAGCAGTACCAATTACCCATCAATGCAGGGAGTGCTGAGTATGCTGCTAAAATCCCTCAAAAAAGTGAATTGATTAACCAAACATCAATGACAACCAATGATGCAGGTGAGCCTGTAATAGCAAGTTATTGGAGAGAGCAAAACTCAGATATTCCACAGTATCATATCATCAGTTTAGTTGATGGAAAGTGGATGGTGAAAGATTTAGGTTTTAGAAAACAGGCATTTTCACTTTCTGGCGGAGGAACAAAGCGAGTTCCTATCTCTCGTCCTCAAATAGTTGCAAAATCTACTAAAAAAGGAAACGCATATTATTTAATCTTCCGCGATGAAGAACGTGGAGCAAAAGTTTCTATGGCAGAGTTAAAAGATTCAGGTAACTGTAAAATTACTGATTTATCCGATTTTACCGTTGGCTCATGGGAACCATCGTTTGATACCGAGTTGTGGAAGGAGAAAGGATTATTGCATTTGTTTGTGCAGAGAGTAGAACAAGTAGATGCTGAAGGAACTGCCGACTTTGAACCTCAAATGGTCTATGTGCTCGAAGTGAAATAAGGATTAAAAACCAATGCAGATATCTGCAAACGGTAAAATTTTATAAAAATAAGCTTTGCAGGTTTCTGCAAACAGGAAAATAACGAAAAAATGGATTTGCAGGTATCTGCAACCACAAAAAGAGCAAAAAGTTGAGCTTTGCAGGTTTCTGCACGAGGTAAAAATTAAAAATGAGGATCTCGCAGGTTTCTGCAACACAGTTTTTATATAATCATACCAGAAAAGTTTTGTAGTAAGGTATTTGATATAATGAGAATAAGACTGATTGTTGTTCTGGCGTAATTAATAAGTAACAAATAGTAAAAATTTAAAATATAGACTAAATATAGCGTATATGAAAAAAACATACTTACTATCATCAATGGCAATAGTATTTGCCTTTTTTGCAACTATATTGAGTAGCTGTTCATCTGGTCAGGATGATTACACAGCTTATTTGTTTACTTATTTTGTTGGAAATGGTCCTGGTGAAGAGTCCATTCATTATGCAGTAAGTACTGATGGATATAACTATGTAGCCTTAAATAACAATGAGGCTATTATCGACTCTAAAGAAATTAGTACCTCAGGAGGAGTTAGAGACCCGCATATTTTGCGAAGTGAGGATGGGAAAACCTTTTATATGGTTATTACAGATTTATATGTAACAGATCAGGGATGGAATAATTATGCTATGATATTAATGAAATCAACCGATTTAATAAACTGGGAACATAGTATCATTAATATTCCGGAAACATATAAAGAAACATTTGGAGATGTTGACCGTGTTTGGGCTCCACAGACTATATACGATGATGTGGCTAAAAAATATATGATTTATTTTTCAATGAAACAGGGTAATAATCCGGATATTATATATTATGCCTATGCAAATAAGGATTTTACAGCTTTAGAATCTGAACCTAAACAATTGTATTTTAGTCCAACTAATAATGCTTGCATTGATGGGGATATCATAAAAAAAGATGGTAAGTTTTATTTCTTTATGAAATCGGAGACCGGTGAGCCAGGAATAAAACTAGCTGTTTCAGATAAATTAACTGAAGGATATAAAATGCTAAGTACAGATCGAGTGGATTGCTCAAATAATAAAGTTGAAGGATCTGGTACATTCAAATTAAATAACAGTGAGGATTATATTTTAATGTATGATGTATATACAAGCGGACAATATCAATTTACCCGAAGTTCTGATTTAAAACATTTTGAGGTTGTAGATCATGAGGTTAGTATGAATTTTCATCCTCGGCATGGATGTGTTATTCCTATTACACAAAAAGAATTGGAAAGCTTGATGGCTAAATGGGCAACGGTTGAAGGTGATTTTGTTTCAGTAACAGCACCATCAGTAAAAACTCAAAATGTAAGTTTTAATGGAGATACTAAAACTGTTCATATTCCGGTAATGCCAGAAGCAGATTTAACTCAATTTGATCCACAATTTAAAGTATTTTCAGGAATTGACTATTCGCCAATAGGTGTTCAGGACTTTTCAAAAGGAGCTGTTGAATATACATTTACCATAAAAGGTCAAGCACCAGTAAAATATATGGTAGAAACAGCTGAAGATCATAACCCGGTGTTAGAAGGTTTTTATGCAGATCCTGATATTATCTATTCTAATAAAACTCAGAAGTATTATATCTATCCTACCAGTGATGGATTTCATAATTGGTCTGGTACTTATTTTAAAACTTTTTCATCAACAGATTTGGTTAACTGGACTGATGAAGGTGTTATTCTTGATTTAAAAAAAGATGTTAGCTGGGCCGATAGAAATGCATGGGCTCCATGTATTATCGAAAAGAAAATAGATGGAAAGTATAAGTACTTCTATTATTTTACCGCGGCTCAAACTATAGGAGTGGCTGTGGCCGATGATCCTGCCGGTCCGTTTGTAGATAGTGGTAAAGCTTTAATTGCCAATAAACCTGAAGGTATAACCAGAGGTCAAGTGATTGACCCGGATGTTTTTCAGGATCCTAAAACAGGAAAAACTTATTTGTTTTGGGGAAATGGTTTTATGGTAGGAGCTGAGTTAAATGATGATATGGTTTCAATCAATGAGAAAACCTTAACTGTTTTAAAGCCTGATCATACTTTCCGTGAAGGAAGTCACGTGCTTTACCGCAATGGAACTTATTATTTTATGTGGAGTGAGGATGATACCCGTAGTCCTAAATACAAATTAAGATATGCAACTTCAACTTCACCATTAGGAGAGTTTACTATACCTGAAAATAATATTGTAATACAAAAGAAACCTGAAGATGGTATTTACGCAACAGGTCATAACTCAACTATACAGGTTCCGGGTAAAGATGAATGGTATTTGGTTTATCACAGATTTACATTGCCTAAAGGAATTAAAATGGGGCGTCCTGCAGGTTTTCACCGAGAAGTTTGTATTGATAAATTAGAGTTTAATCAAGATGGTAGCATTATTGAAGTAATACCTACATTGAAAGGGATAGAGCCTTTATTAAAGTAAGGTGAAAGGAACAAGGAGCAAGGAACAATGAACACAGATGCCGCACGTGTCCCCACGTGTGGTTGAGAGAATCCCCACGCGTGAGGACAAGCCCGGTACGGTAGCAATGGGTTCTAAATGATATTGATATTCTCATTAACAGTAATTTGTAAGCAGTAAATTAGCTCTCCTCCTTTCAAAGGAGGAGTACCTCGACGCAGGAGAGGGGAGGTGGTTTTATACCTTTAGAATTGGAATGTACCTCTGCTCTCGCTGATGACCCTACGCGTGAGGAACGGCGGCAGCAAAGGGTCCAGGTTACAAACTTGAACCAGGAGAAGATCTGGCGCAAGTTTGCAACTTGTGCCCTTCAACTTAGTTAAGAAACTAAATCTAAATAAAAGTGAAGAGTCAATCAAAACCTATTCATCACATACAATTGTTAGGTTGTCTGCTTTTTATAGCAGCAACTTTAATTAATTGTGCTAAGCAACAAAAAAATCAAAAAAACGCAGCAACAAATTATGAAGTTGTCAGTCAGGGAGCATGGTGTTGGTTTGCAGATCCAAGAGCTATTCATCATCAAAACAACGATGGGAGTATTAATAAATCCTATATCGGATATATTGATATTCAAGGAAATATTAAAGCAACACAGCATGATTTTAATACCGGGGAATCAAAAGAGGTTTTGATCAGATCCTATTTCCAGCCTGATGATCATGATAATCCTACTTTTTTAATTTTACCAGATGATCGAGTAATGATATTTTACTCTCGTCATACTGATGAGCCTTGTTTTTACTATCGTATATCAACAAAGCCAGGTGATATTACTTCGTTGGGACAAGAGTTGAAGATTCCTACAAAGTTTAATACAACCTATCCTTCTCCATTTATTTTATCTGATGATCCAACGCATTTTTACATTTGTTGGCGAGGTATTAGCTGGCATCCAACCATAGCTAAATTTACAATTCCATCTAACAATGATAAAACTGAATGTGTATGGGGCCCATATCAAATGGTTCAGTCAACTGCTTCTCGTCCTTATGCCAAATATGCATCAAACGGAAAAGATAAAATTGTAATGGCATATACAACAGGCCATCCTGATCCTACTATGCCAAACTATTTATACTATAATTATATCGATGTTAATACTTTAGAATTAAAAGACATCAAAGGTAAAGTATTATCAAAAATAGGAGCGGATTTATATCATGTTGCAGCAACAGCCGAGTATCAACAATCATTCCCCGATGCAGTAGTAGATGCCAGTCATTTATGGGATTGGTTGTGGCAGGTGACTCTTGATAAAGATGAAAATCCGGTTATAGCCATGGTAACAATTAATGAAGATAAATCTTCGCATGACTATTACTATGCAAAATGGAATGGCGAAACTTGGAAAAAGACTTTCTTATCAAATGGAGGCGGTCATTTTCATCAATCATCACGTATTGAAAAATGTTATAGCGGAGGAATGGCTATTGATGATCAAAATACAAATGAAGTATATTGCTCAGTTCCCGTAAAAGGTAAAAACGGTGAAGTATACGAAATAGTAAAATATGTATTGAATGATATAGGAGAGGTAAGTTTAACTGATACTATAACTAAAGATTCGGAGCTGAATAATGTTCGACCTTATGTCGTTGCAAAAAGAGGTGAATCTCCTCTGAAATTAAGCTGGATGTATGGTAATTATTATGATTGGATTGTCAGTATTGAACGTCCTCTTGGATTTTGCACCAGTATTCGTTCTGATTATAATGTAAAAAGAGAAATCAACACAGGAGGTAATGCTGCATTACATTATGATGATGTGCAAAAAGACGAAGTAAAAAGGCATTTTTCATTTGATACATTAAAGGAATTTACCATTCAGTTAGAATCTACTTTAGATACAGCAAATTTTTTTGGAGAGATACTTAGCAATGAAAATTTTTCCTATGGTATCAATAAAACTTCAATGAAACCTTATGTGCAAATACATGATCAAAACACTTATTTAAGCACTAATATTTTTGGAAACTCAGATACCTGGAAATCTAAACCAAGATCAACTGGTGGAATTTGGTGGGATGTAACTCCATACAAAAATCTAAGCTTAACGATTAGCTATTCACATAATGAACTAGTAACTTATATCAATGGCGCAATTGATCAAATTATTCCAATAAGTAATCTGGAAATAAGCTCTCTTAAAATTGGGAAAGTGGTACAAAATGTCAATTCATTAAATGTCTTTAGCAATTAAAATCAAATATTTATCAACATGAAGATTAAAAATACAACCATTACATTACTGGTAGTTTTATTTCTGGGATTTCAATCGTGTAATACACAAAAATCTAAGGATACAGTAGAAACTGAAGGAAATGTTTTTAAAGTGAATAATCCAGATTATAGGTTGAGTCCTTCAACAGGTATGACTCGCGAACATTGGATTGATGCAGCAGAGTATTTATTACAAGGGGCATTTTCATATATCTATACGCTGGATGACCCCATGAAATTTCCTAAACAACCAGGGAAGACATATCCTCTAAGGGAGGATCAGGTTCCAACAGAAAAACTGGAAGGTTTATGTCGTACTCTTTTTGTGGCAGCACCTTTGTTGAAGGAGAATCCAGATCTGAAAATGAATGATATTGCTGTTGCTGAATATTACAGACATCAAATCCTAAACCTGATAAATCCGGATAGTCCTTCATTTATTGTTCCTCGTCCTGAGAATGGTGGACCGAGTCAAAATCTGGTGGAATTTGGAGCATTAGCTATTTCTTTATTTGTAGCTCCCGAAGTAATATGGGAACCGTTAACACAGAATCAGAAAGATGCTTTGGCGGTAACCATGTTAAGTTATGGCGATGGACCAACAGTACCTTCAAACTGGCGTTTCTTTAATATTTTTGTATTGAGCTTTTTTAAAGATCAGGGATATGATGTAAATGAGGAGTTGCTAGTAGAATATTTGAATAAAAGTGTTGATCAATACCGAGGATATGGCTGGTATAATGATGCTCCGGCCTACGATTATTATAGCATGTGGGCGTTCCAGTTATACAGTGTGCTTTGGTCGGATGTGTTTGGATTAAAAAATTACCCTGAGATAGCAGATAAACTAATACATAATTTTCAGGATTTGAATTACAACTATCCAAATATGTTTTCAGAGGATGGAAAGATGTTAATGTATGGTCGCAGTATTTCTTATCGTTTTGGTTCGGTTGCTCCTTTTCCTTTTATGGGTAAATATGGTGGTGATGATGCAAATTTAGGGTGGTTACGTAAAATATCGTCAACTACCATATTGCAATTTTTGCAGCATCCGGAATTTTTAAAAGACAGCGTTCCTACGTTAGGTTTTTATGGAGCTTTTGAACCTGCCGTACAGATTTATAGCTGTAGAGGAAGTGTATATTGGATGGGAAAAGCATTTTTAGGTTTACTACTTCCAAAGGATGATCCATTTTGGACTGCTGTGGAGAATGATGGACCATGGTCTGAATTTGAAGACGACAAAGTATATAACAAGTTTGCTGAAGGATCAAATGTCCTAATAACAGATTATCCTGCGATCGGAGGTTCTGAAATAAGAGCCTGGTGTCATGAAAAAGTAAAAGATGACTGGCAGAAATTCCGATCTACGGAAAACTACAATAAACTATCTTATAGCAGTATCTTTCCATGGCAGGCTGATGGCGCAAATGGTGAGGCATCCATGAATTATGCATTTAAAAACAAGGAAAATAAATGGGAAGTATTCCGATTATATGATTTTAAAAAGTTTAAAGACGGAGCCTATTATCGTGATGCCATTTTAGAAACTAACGAAGAAATTAAAATGAATTTGATTGATATTCCTTTAGCAAATGGAATATTAAGAGTAGATAGAAATATCAGTTCAGAAGATGTAGAAATGAGACTTGGTCATTATGCATTACCTGAATTTGAACAGGTAATTAAATCAAGAACTCAAAACGTTGGTGACTACGAAGCAACCATCATTGATAATGGTAAATACCAATTGGCAATGATCCCAGTTTCAGGATGGACTAAAACAGAAGTGTTTTCAACTGATGGACTCCATCCGGAAAGTAACAAAAGTAGTGTAATGGAAGTTCAGGATACATATAGTAAGGACTTAACATCAAAAGTTTATGTAACCTTGATGCTTTGGAAGAAATCAGGGGAGTCATGGAGCGATATTGAATTAATGCCAATTAAGAAAGTTAATAGTACTAACAATAATCAAAAAGTATTCCTTGAATTTGTAAATGGAGATGTGAAAGAGGTTAAATTTTAGTGTATTTTAAAATTTAAGTGAATTAAATATATAAAATGATTCTGCTTAATTTTAAGCAGAATCATTTTTTTTTAATAATAATAGTAAAAAGTACTATTTTGCATGTTAAAAAATGTTCTTTTTTGTATTTTTGACATATTTGTTTATATAAATACTTAATAATCCACTCATGCGAAAATTGCAATTTTTATTTATTTTTCTTGTTACTGTTCTCTTCAGTAATAATATATTAGGTAATGAGCCTGATTCGGCTTATGTTTTCATTTATGCAACTTCAAAAAATAATCACAGCAATGGATTGCATTATGCCTGGAGTTTAAATAAGCATGATTGGCAATCTATTGGGCCTGAGTTTCAGTTTTTATTTTCAGATTTTGGGGCCTGGGGATCACAGAAAAAAATGTTTGACCCGTATATGTTTCCTGATAAAAATGATAAGTGGCATTGTATATGGGCTTTAAATAACAATGTTGGTCAGTTTGCACATGCAGATACCAAGGATATGATTAATTGGACCAGTCAAACTTATCCTATTGTTACTGACGATAATAAAACTATAAGTGACCTTGAAGCGCATTTTGATGCCGTTAAAAATACATATGTTATTACATGGTATGTTAATGATAAACTCTATAAAACATCAACACTAGATTTTAAAAATTATGCTGCTACAACCGAAGCAAAAGAAAGTAATAGAAAAGATTTAAGGGTTGAAGTGATTATAGATGGTGAAAAACAGAAGGGGATGATTCATCAGATTTCATGGGAAAATATTGATAAGCTTATTAAATATGAGCAATGGATGGAATATCATAATCAGCAAAGAGGAGAGACCACATCACAAGATCCGGTTCGATTTAAGGATTTAAAACCTGTAGAAGCTGAGATTACGCTTCATCCTGATCAAACAAAAGCCATAAGCGATAAACTGATCGGTATTTTCTTTGAAGATATTAACTATGCTGCTGATGGTGGTTTATATGCTGAGTTAGTTCAAAACAGAGGCTTTGAATATAATATCAGCGATACCAAAGGACGAGATAAAACCTGGACTCATGATAAAGCTTGGACTGTTTCAGGCGAAGGAATTACATTTACTATAGATACCTTAAATCCGGTTCATGTCAATACAAAGCATTATGCCTTACTAGATGTAAATAAGATAGGAGATAAAATTGTAAATGAAGGATTTGATGGAATATATGTAAAGAAAGGTGAGAAATATGATTTCACTGTTTTTGCAAAAACAGATGAAGCAACAAATGAAAAATTAAGTGTTTCCTTAATTGATAATGAAGGTAAAGAACTTGGGAGTTGTATAATCAAAAATGTAGGTAATCAATGGAAGAAGTATTCTTCAACAATTATAGTAAACAGAACTGTTGAAAATGCAAAATTGTCTATTCAACCGACTTCAATTGGTAAAGTTGGATTGGATATGGTTTCTTTATTCCCTCAAAATACTTTTAAAGGACATAAAAATGGTTTAAGAGCTGACCTGGCTCAAACAATTGCAGATCTTCATCCAAAATTTGTGAGATTTCCTGGCGGTTGTGTCTCTCATGGTGATGGAATTGATAATATTTACCATTGGAAAAATACAATAGGACCACTAGAGGCTCGTAAACCAAACAGAAATATCTGGAATTATCATCAAAGTGTTGGTTTAGGTTACTTTGAGTTTTTTCAGTTTTGTGAAGATTTAGGTGCAGAACCAGTACCTGTTGTAGCTGCAGGTGTACCTTGTCAAAATTCGTCAACAGGTGGTCATGGTCAACAAGGTGGGATTCCGATGTGTGATATGGATGATTATGTGCAAGATGTTCTGGATTTGATAGAATGGGCAAATGGCGATAAAAATACCAAGTGGGGAAAACTAAGGGCAGAAGCCGGACATCCAAAACCGTTTAATCTAAAATATATTGGAATTGGTAACGAGGATCTTATTACTGATATTTTCGCAGAGCGTTTTACTATGATCTTCAAAGCTGTTAAAGAAAAATATCCAGATATCATTGTAATTGGTACTGTTGGTCCATTTTATAGAGGAACAGACTATGAAGAAGGTTGGAAGTTAGCAACCAAATTAGGTGTACCAATGGTAGATGAACATTACTATCAGCCACCAGGTTGGTTTATCAATAATCAGGATTATTACGACAAATATGACCGTAGCGAGTCAAAAGTATATTTGGGAGAGTATGCATCTCACCTTCCTGGTCGTCCAATGAATATTGAAACAGCATTATCTGAAGCCTTATATTTAAATTCAGTTGAACGAAATGCAGATGTAGTAGCTATGACTTCTTTTGCGCCATTGTTGGCAAAAGAACATCATACACAATGGAATCCGGATTTGATTTATTTTAATAATACAGAAGTTAAACCAACGGTTGATTATTATATTCAAAAATTATACGGACAGAATTCCGGAGATGAATATATCCCAAGCTTAATTAAAGTTTCCAATAACAGAGAAGATGTTACGAAAAGGATATCTGTTTCGGTTGTGAAAGATTCGCAGACTAATGATATAATTATTAAAATGGTGAATATGTTACCTGTAGAGGTAGATTCTAAAATAGATCTTTCTGCTTATGTATTAGAAAATGTAAAAGGAGAACTTCATGTGTTAAAAGGGGATCCTGCTTCAAAAGATGCTAAACCAGAAATGTCAGAAATAACCTTAACATCTGATACTAATTACAAAATACCAGCTTATTCGTTTACACTTATTCGAATTAAAGGACAATCAAAATAAATAAGTTAAATCTATCAAATCATAAAAAATGAAACAATTTACGCTAGTTCTGTTGTTTTTGGGCTTTTTGAATTTAAATGCTCAGGAAAACAATGCTTTATTCCTTCATGTGGATAAAAGCAAAACAAAAATCAATAAAGAATTATATGGACATTTTGCCGAGCATTTAGGAAGATGTATTTATGGTGGAATATTCGTTGGAGATACATCCAGTATCCCTAATATCAATGGATATCGTAAAGATGTTATCGATGCGCTGAAGGAAATGCAAATACCTGTTTTAAGATGGCCGGGAGGTTGTTTTGCTGATACATACCATTGGAAAGATGGTGTTGGACCAAGAGAAGACAGACCTTCTATCGTTAATGTTTTTTGGGGTGGAGTAACAGAAGATAATAGTTTCGGTACACATGAATTTTTGGATTTATGCGAGATTCTGGGAACAGAAGCCTACGTGAGTTTAAATGTTGGGTCAGGAACCGTTCAGGAGGCCTCTGAGTGGGTAGAATATATTACATCAGAGAATATCAGTCCAATGACGGACTTAAGAAAGGAAAATGGTAGAGAAGATCCTTGGAATGTAAAATTTTGGGGTGTTGGAAATGAAAGCTGGGGATGTGGAGGTGATTTAACTCCTGAGTATTATGGAGATTTATTTCGTAGATACGCTTCTTATGCTAGGGGAGCTGAATACAAAATTGCCTGTGGGGCAAGCGAAAGTGATTATAACTGGACTGAACAGGTAATGAAGAAAACCAGTAATAAGCAACATTTAATGCAGGGGCTCTCATTACACTACTATACATTGCCATACAATTGGAAGAAAAAAGGACCTGCAACAAATTTTGATGAAAAGGAGTGGTTCATAACTTTGAAAAAAACAATGCGCATGCAAGAATTAATAGATAATCATGCAGCAATAATGCGTAAATACGATCCAAATAATAAAGTAGGGTTAATTGTAGATGAATGGGGTACTTGGTATGATGTTGAAGAAGGTACAAATCCTGGATTCTTATATCAGCAAAATACATTGAGAGATGCGCTTGTTGCAGGAATCAACTTGAATATTTTTAATAATAATGCCGAGACAGTTAAAATGGCTAATATAGCCCAAGTTGTAAATGTATTACAGGCTATTATTTTAACTCAGGGAAAAGAGATGGTTTTGACACCTACTTACCATGTGTTTAATATGTATAAAGTACATCAGGATGCTACATTGATTCCAACAGATTTAGTGTGTGATGAATACAAATTTGGAGATGAAGAAATTCCTGCAATCACGGCTTCTGCTTCTGAAAAAGATGGAGTAGTTTCAATTACATTGTGTAATTTAAATCCTAATAAATCAGAAAGTTTATCCATTAATCTGGGTACAAATGAATATTCATCTGTTTCAGGTAAGATTGTGACCAGTGAGGAAATGGGAGATTACAATGATTTTGGAAAAGATCCAAAGGTCATATTAAATGATCTTGCTGTCAAAAAACCTAAAAATGGAAAGTTATCTATGACGTTACCATCTAAATCAGTTGTATTAATTCAATTGAAATAATTGCAGAAATGCATATAAAAAGAAAAGGCTACCTAATGGTAGCCTTTGTTGTTTATTTTAATTAAAATGGTAAATCTTCATTTGCTCCAGCAGGAGGAACTTCAGCCTCATTAAATGGAGGTGGAGGAGTACCCGGGTCAACAGAGGCCTGAACTTTTTCTAATCTCCATGCCTCTAAATTAGAAAAGTAATTTACTTTCCCATCTTTTTCCCATTTACGTCCTTTAATATTAAAAGATACTTTTATTGGTTCTCCTAAGTTAAAAGGATCAAGTTGAGCGCACCTATCTTGAGTCAATTGAAACTTGATAAAATCATTCCAATCAGAGTTTCTCTCATTTATTACTTCAACTACAAATTCTCTTTTCTTAAATGATGCACTTATTGATTGTTCATCATCTTTTACAATTAAATTTCCTGTTAATTCAAAATTCATGTATCTGTCTTATTGTAAATGGTTATTCTTCAGTTATTTTAATAGTTTCAATCTCATCGCCAGCTCTGATATCATCAATAACATCAAGTCCTTCGTAAACAATTCCAAAGCAAGTGTGAGCACCGTCAAGGTGGGCTGTATTGTTACGACTATGACAAATGAAAAATTGTGAACCACCTGTGTTTTTTCCTGCATGAGCCATAGATAACACGCCTCTGTCGTGATATTGTCTATCAGCATCAGTTTCACAATCAATACTATATCCAGGGCCTCCTGTACCAACTCTTGGGTTACTCATATCTTTAGAGAAAGGACATCCACCCTGAATTACAAAGTCAGGAATTACACGGTGAAAAGCCAAGCCATCATAAAATCCTTCTTTAGCTAACTTTACAAAGTTAGCAACTGTTTTAGGTGTTTCTTTTTCATATAGTTCCACCTTCATTACACCTTTTTCGGTATGTATTTCTGCTTTAATCATAATTCAAGTGTCTTTGTTTTAAGAGGAACAAAGGTATAATTTTTTAATAGAAATATTGGCATAAAAAAAGAAGGTCGTTGACCTTCTTTTATAAATTTCTTATATCTATTTGATTAATTTACTTTATTTTACAATAAGAGTAGATTAATTTAAACTGTTCAATAAATTACTTAGTATCTTATTTTTTTTCTATCCCAAGTAATTCAACTTCAAAAACAAGAGTTTCCATTGGACCAATTTTTGGACCAGAACCTCTCATTCCATATGCAAGTTCAGCTGGAATATAAAATTTATATTTAGAACCTACAGTCATTAATTGTAGTCCTTCAACCCAACCTTTGATAACCTGGGTAACACCAAAAGTAGCAGGTTGACCTCTATCAACTGAGCTATCAAATACAGTTCCATCAATTAAAGTACCATGGTAATGAACTTTAACCTTATCTCCAGGAACTGGCTTATCACCCTTACCTTCTTTAATAACTTCATATTGTAACCCACTCTCAGTTGTGACAACACCATCTTTTTTCGCATTTTCAGCCAAAAATTCTTCACCTTTTTTCTTGTTTTCAAAAGCAGGCTTTCCTGGTTGCATTGATTTTTGATTTTGAGCTCTTTGGTATGCCGCTTGTAAATAGGCATTACCTGTTTGCTGATCAAAATATGACTTTTCATAAGCAACTTCATTTAAAAATGCAGTCTTCATAATGTCATAATTAATGGAATCAAAGCTACGTTCGAAATTTTCTTTTGAAGTTTTTGAAAATTGTGATTTAGCAAGAGCAAGAGCTAAATCTTTTCCATATAATGTATCAAATTGAGCAGATAACTGTTGCTTCATCTGAGAAGCAATAACATATCCTAATGCGTAACTTACACTATCAGTTTCGTTTTTCATCTCAACGTCTCCTGCCCCAGGAACTTTTGTACATGAAACGGCAGCTATAGCAATTACGATTAATCCTAAAAGTAGATTCTTAAACTTCATTTATTTATTAATTATGTAATTATACAATTTCTAGTAACTCAACTTCGAATACAAGGGTAGTATGAGGTCCTATTGCTTGTCCAGCACCTTGTTCACCATAAGCAAGATTTGAAGGAACGAATAATTTCCATTTTGAACCTACAGGCATTAATTGTAAAGCCTCTACCCATCCAGCAATTACTCCATTTACAGGGAATACAGCTGGCTCACCTCTTTGAACAGAGCTATCAAATACATTTCCATCAATTAGTGTTCCATGGTAATGACATTTAACTTGATCAGTTTCATTAGGCTTCGCACCATTTCCTTCAGTGATTACTTCATATTGAAGTCCACTTTCTAAAGTAACAACACCTTCTTTTTTAGCGTTTTCAGCTAAAAAGTCTTGTCCTGCTTTTATATTTGCTTCAAATTGTTTGCTTTGAATAGCAGCAAAAAAATCGTTGATGATTTTACCAGCTTCTTGCTGAGTAATTTCAGTAGTTGTTCCTTCAATATGATGTTTTAAACCTCTTGTAAATGCTTCTACATCTATTTCCGCAACTCCTGATTGTTGAAGATTTGCAGCAATACTCATTCCTAACGCGTAACTTAATTTTTCCATTATATTTATTTATCTTTTTAAAGAATGAGCGAAGATAGTTTTTTACAGTTAGGAAAGCAAACTGCCCAAAAACCTTTAACTCCGCTTTAACTATATTCTAATTATTATTTAATAGCTCTTAGCATCTCTCTTTTACCCGGAGGTCCGGGTAACCGTTCAACCCTAAAACCTACTTCTTGCATAGTTCTCCTTACTACTCCTTTAGCACAATATGTTGTTAATACTCCATCAGGGAGCAAACTATGGTATGCTTTTTCAAATATTTCTTTAGTCCAAAGTTTTGGTTGAATTTCAGGAGCAAAGGCATCAAAATAGATAAGATCGTATTTTTGAGTCAACTGTACTTCTTTAAAGTCGCATTGCTGTTTGTGTAAATATAGATCGTCGGTTATTTTATTCTCCTTTTCCCAATCACAATTATGTAGTGCTATGAAAAGATCTTTGTACTTGCCATCAAAACTATCCTTATAGTTGAGTTCTTCAACAACTTTACTGCTTACAGGATATTTCTCCAATGTATGATAATGAATCTCCTTTGAAGAACTTTTGATGGCTGTAATAAAAGCATTTAGTCCTGTTCCAAAACCAAATTCAAGTATATGAATAATATCTTTTTTTATCTGATTTAGTCCTGCTTCAATAAATACGTGTATGGATTCTTGAATTGCTCCATTGGTAGAGTGATAATGTTCTTTAAGTTCTGGTACAAATAAGGTATGCGAACCATCTTTTGATATTACAATATGTGTCTTTTGATCCATTATTAATGAGTCCAATTTATGGTCAGTTTTATGAATTACAAACTTATATGTTTCTACTAAAGAATTATAATAATAAATACAAAATTCATTTAATATAACAAAAAGCTTAGTTAGTCAAAAATTACTGCAAAAGTCCTAAACAACAGTTAATTTTATTGGTTGAAGTAATAAAACCTTAAAGACTCAATATATGTCATTAAGCAGCATATACCCCAAATTAATAATTATTATTAGTTTTTTTGTAGTTAGTAATTATATTAACGCTCAGAATCCGATAGTAAGTGATATTCCAAATCAAACGATTAACGAAGGAGAAGTATTTACTACTATTACCTTAGATGCTTATGTAAGTGATGAGACCGCTGATGCCGATATTGTATGGACTTATTCAGGAAATACAGATTTAACAGTAAGTATATCTGCAGATCGGGTTGTGACCATAACTTATCCAGAAGGTTGGACCGGTAGTGAAACGATCACCTTTATGGCCGAAGATTCAGATGGATTGACATCGAGTGTAGATGTAGTTTTTACCGTAAATAGTGCACCCTCAATATCAAGTATATCAAATCAAACGATTAATGAAGGAGAAGCATTTACTACTATTACCTTAGATACTTATGTAAGTGATGAGACCGCTGATGCCGATATTGTATGGACTTATTCAGGAAATACAGATTTAATAGTAAGTATATCTGCAGATCGGGTTGTGACCATAACTTATCCAGAAGGTTGGACCGGTAGTGAAACGATCACCTTTATGGCCGAAGATTCAGATGGATTGACATCGAGTGTAGATGTAGTTTTTACCGTAAATAGTGCACCTTCAATATCAAGCATATCAAATCAAACAATTAATGAAGGAGAAGCATTTACTACTATTACCTTAGATACTTATGTAAGTGATGAGACCGCTGATGCCGATATTGTATGGACTTATTCAGGAAATACTGATTTAACAGTAAGTATATCTGCAGATCGGGTTGTGACCATAACTTATCCAGAAGGTTGGACCGGTAGTGAAACGATCACCTTTATGGCCGAAGATTCAGATGGATTGACATCGAGTGTAGATGTAGTTTTTACCGTAAATAGTGCACCCTCAATATCAAGTATATCAAATCAAACGATTAATGAAGGAGAAGCATTTACTACTATTACCTTAGATACTTATGTAAGTGATGAGACCGCTGATGCCGATATTGTATGGACTTATTCAGGAAATACAGATTTAATAGTAAGTATATCTGCAGATCGGGTTGTGACCATAACTTATCCAGAAGGTTGGACCGGTAGTGAAACGATCACCTTTATGGCCGAAGATTCAGATGGATTGACATCGAGTGTAGATGTAGTTTTTACCGTAAATAGTGCACCTTCAATATCAAGCATATCAAATCAAACAATTAATGAAGGAGAAGCATTTACTACTATTACCTTAGATACTTATGTAAGTGATGAGACCGCTGATGCCGATATTGTATGGACTTATTCAGGAAATACTGATTTAACAGTAAGTATATCTGCAGATCGGGTTGTGACCATAACTTATCCAGAAGGTTGGACCGGTAGTGAAACGATCACCTTTATGGCCGAAGATTCAGATGGATTGACATCGAGTGTAGATGTAGTTTTTACCGTAAATAGTGCACCTTCAATATCAAGCATATCAAATCAAACGATTAATGAAGGAGAAGTATTTACTACTATTACCTTAGATACTTATGTAAGTGATGAGACCGCTGATGCCGATATTGTATGGACTTATTCAGGAAATACTGATTTAACAGTAAGTATATCTGCAGATCGGGTTGTGACCATAACTTATCCAGAAGGTTGGACCGGTAGTGAAACGATCACCTTTATGGCCGAAGATTCAGATGGATTGACATCGAGTGTAGATGTAGTTTTTACCGTAAATAGCGCACCCTCAATATCAAGTATATCAAATCAAACGATTAATGAAGGAGAAGTATTTACTACTATTACCTTAGATACTTATGTAAGTGATGAGACCGCTGATGCCGATATTGTATGGACTTATTCAGGAAATACAGATTTAACAGTAAGTATATCTGCAGATCGGGTTGTGACCATAACTTATCCAGAAGGTTGGACCGGTAGTGAAACGATCACCTTTATGGCCGAAGATTCAGATGGATTGACATCGGGTGTAGATGTAGTTTTTACCGTAAATAGTGCACCTTCAATATCAAGCATATCAAATCAAACGATTAATGAAGGAGAAGTATTTACTACTATTACCTTAGATACTTATGTAAGTGATGAGACCGCTGATGCCGATATTGTATGGACTTATTCAGGAAATACAGATTTAACAGTAAGTATATCTGCAGATCGGGTTGTGACCATAACTTATCCAGAAGGTTGGACCGGTAGTGAAACGATCACCTTTATGGCCGAAGATTCAGATGGATTGACATCGAGTGTAGATGTAGTTTTTACCGTAAATAGTGCACCCTCAATATCAAGCATATCAAATCAAACGATTAATGAAGGAGAAGTATTTACTACTATTACCTTAGATACTTATGTAAGTGATGAGACCGCTGATGCCGATATTGTATGGACTTATTCAGGAAATACAGATTTAACAGTAAGTATATCTGCAGATCGGGTTGTGACCATAACTTATCCAGAAGGTTGGACCGGTAGTGAAACGATCACCTTTATGGCCGAAGATTCAGATGGATTGACATCGAGTGTAGATGTAGTTTTTACCGTAAATAGTGCACCTTCAATATCAAGCATATCAAATCAAACGATTAATGAAGGAGAAGTATTTACTACTATTACCTTAGATACTTATGTAAGTGATGAGACCGCTGATGCCGATATTGTATGGACTTATTCAGGAAATACAGATTTAACAGTAAGTATATCTGCAGATCGGGTTGTGACCATAACTTATCCAGAAGGTTGGACCGGTAGTGAAACGATCACCTTTATGGCCGAAGATTCAGATGGATTGACATCGAGTGTAGATGTAGTTTTTACCGTAAATAGCGCACCCTCAATATCAAGTATATCAAATCAAACGATTAATGAAGGAGAAGCATTTATTACTATTACCTTAGATACTTATGTAAGTGATGAGACCGCTGATGCCGATATTGTATGGACTTATTCAGGAAATACAGATTTAATAGTAAGTATATCTGCAGATCGGGTTGTGACCATAACTTATCCAGAAGGTTGGACCGGTAGTGAAACGATCACCTTTATGGCCGAAGATTCAGATGGATTGACATCGAGTGTAGATGTAGTTTTTACCGTAAATAGCGCACCCTCAATATCAAGTATATCAAATCAAACGATTAATGAAGGAGAAGCATTTACTACTATTACCTTAGATACTTATGTAAGTGATGAGACCGCTGATGCCGATATTGTATGGACTTATTCAGGAAATACAGATTTAATAGTAAGTATATCTGCAGATCGGGTTGTGACCATAACTTATCCAGAAGGTTGGACCGGTAGTGAAACGATCACCTTTATGGCCGAAGATTCAGATGGATTGACATCGAGTGTAGATGTAGTTTTTACCGTAAATAGTGCACCTTCAATATCAAGCATATCAAATCAAACAATTAATGAAGGAGAAGCATTTACTACTATTACCTTAGATACTTATGTAAGTGATGAGACCGCTGATGCCGATATTGTATGGACTTATTCAGGAAATACTGATTTAACAGTAAGTATATCTGCAGATCGGGTTGTGACCATAACTTATCCAGAAGGTTGGACCGGTAGTGAAACGATCACCTTTATGGCCGAAGATTCAGATGGATTGACATCGAGTGTAGATGTAGTTTTTACCGTAAATAGTGCACCCTCAATATCAAGTATATCAAATCAAACGATTAATGAAGGAGAAGCATTTACTACTATTACCTTAGATACTTATGTAAGTGATGAGACCGCTGATGCCGATATTGTATGGACTTATTCAGGAAATACAGATTTAATAGTAAGTATATCTGCAGATCGGGTTGTGACCATAACTTATCCAGAAGGTTGGACCGGTAGTGAAACGATCACCTTTATGGCCGAAGATTCAGATGGATTGACATCGAGTGTAGATGTAGTTTTTACCGTAAATAGTGCACCTTCAATATCAAGCATATCAAATCAAACAATTAATGAAGGAGAAGCATTTACTACTATTACCTTAGATACTTATGTAAGTGATGAGACCGCTGATGCCGATATTGTATGGACTTATTCAGGAAATACTGATTTAACAGTAAGTATATCTGCAGATCGTATAGCAAACATCTCTATACCAGATGTAGATTGGTATGGATTAGAGACTATTGGCTTTCATGCTACTGATGAAAGAGGATTAACAACAATAGCTAATGCTACTTATACAGTAACCCCAGTCAATGATATACCGGTAATAGATGATATTCCTGATCAAATAAGAGCAGAAGATGTAAGTTTCAGTACAATCAATTTAGATGCATACATCGATGATGTAGAAACATCAGATGAGAATATATCCTGGTCTTTAAATTCGGTTCCAACATATTTCGATGTAGTAATTGACAATAGAGAAGCTTCAATTACGCCTAAGGATGTAGAATGGAATGGTGTTGAAGTAATTACATTTGTGGCAACAGATGAAAGTAATGCTTCTGTTTATGATAATGTGAGGTTAGAAGTAACGGAAGTTAATGATGCTCCAGTCATCACAGGACAAAATTCTATTTCAATTGCAGAAGAAACACTAACAACATTGAATTTAAGTGATATTATAGTTACTGATCCCGATGATAATTATCCAACGGGCTTCTCTTTAATAGTTTTGTCTGGTACAAATTATGAAGTAAATGGTACTGCTATTACTCCAAATGAAAATGTTACAGGTATAGTAACTGTACCTGTTTATGTTATCGACCCATCAGGAGCTGAAAGTAATACTTATAGTTTAGAAGTAAATGTTATAAATGATAATGATCCACCAGTTGTGATTGATATCCCTAACCAAATTATAGATGAAGGTGATTCTTTTACAAATATTAATTTGAATACATATGTATCAGATCCAGATAACAATGTTGATGATATTTCATGGACTTACTCCGGTAATTCAGATTTGAGCCTTTCAATTAACGAAACAACTAAAATAGCATCAATTGAAATTCCAGACGAAAATTGGAATGGTAGTGAAACCATACGTTTTACTGCTAATGATGGCTCTTTAAGCGCATATAATGATGTGGTTTTAACAGTATTGCCAATAAATGATGCTCCGGTTATTAATAGTCAACAAACCTTGTCTTTTAATGAGGATGTTGTTTTTACAATCCCATTTACAGCATTAAATGTAACTGATATTGATAATACTTATTCAAGTCAGCATGAAATGACTTTGCTACCAGGTAGTAACTATACTTTTACAGGGCGTCAGGTCACACCAACACAAGATTTTAATGGTATTTTAACAATACCATTATATATATCTGATCTGGGACCTGAAAATGAGGATAGTGAACCATTTAATTTAAGCGTAATTATAAATCCTGTAAATGATGCCCCTGTAATAGAGTCTCAAGTGAGCACTCTTACTACAAATGAAGATATTTCATTTGAAATATCTATTGATGATCTTAATGTTTCAGATGTAGATAATGATCTTAATGATTTATCTATAGCTATACATTCTGGTGATAACTATACGTATAGTGGAACAACTGTTATTCCTGATTTAAATTATTATGGAAGTTTATCAGTTAATGTGTCTGTTAACGATGGAGGTTCTGTAAATTCAGAAAGTAATACAATTGGGTTAAATGCTATTGTTTTGTCTCAGAATGATTATCCTGTTGCAAATAATCAGACCATTGCAACTCCGGAAGATCAGTCAGTTGTAGTAGATATGAATAGTTTGGTTTCTGATGTTGATGGTAATTTAGAGTTATCTACATTAAAAATTATTACAGATTCAGAAAATGGTACAACAAATGTGAATTCTGATTTAGGAGAAATAACATATTACCCTAATACATCGTATTCAGGTTATGATTCATTTACCTATGAAATATGTGATTCAGAGGGTGCCTGCTCAAGTGGCGTTATAAGCCTAACGGTATCAAATGAAGCACCAACAGGAAATGACGATGCTGCAGAAGTCGATGAAGATAATTCAATATTAATTGATGTTGTGGATAATGATACAGATCCTCAGAACAATATTGATGAAAATACCTTAAGTTTATTATCAGTTCCTGAAAATGGTAGTGCATCAGTTCAAACAGGAGGCATTATTAATTATATTCCAAACCAGGACTTTTTTGGAACAGATGAATTTGATTATCAAGTTTGTGATGAAGATGGATATTGTACTATAGCCACAGCTTCTGTAACAGTAAATTCTGTAAATGATCAACCTGTGATAGCATCTCAAAATACAATTAATATCATTGAAGAAGAATCTTATACCATAACGCTTAATGATATAGATGTATCTGATGTAGATAATAATTACCCATCAGATTTTATTTTAGATGTTTTAGCAGGTGCTAATTATACTGTTGTTGGTAATACAATAACTCCAACCTTAAATTATAGTGGTGAATTATTAGTAAATGTTTCAGTGGATGATCAGGAACTGATTAATAATATAAGTAATCCGTATGCCTTTGTAATTAATGTTGAAGAAGTAAATGACAGACCGGAAATAACAGATCAGCAATCCTTGTTAACAAATGAAGATGAATCCTTATTAATACAACTTACTGATTTAATAGTAAATGATCCGGACAATAATTATCCAAATGATTTTGTTTTAGTGGTTTTAGCCGGTTTAAATTATACAGTGGATAATAATGTGATTACTCCAGTATCTAATTATTTTGGTTATTTAAATATCCCGGTTTATGTAAGTGATCAATCAGATGAAAATGATAGGAGTAGGACGTTTAATTTAGTAGTGCAAGTAAATTCACAAAATGATGCACCAGTAACACAAAATGTAAATTATTCAACCTCAGAAAATGTATCTATCGAAATTAATTTTGAAGATTTAGTTACAGATGTCGATGGAAATATAGATTACTCAACATTTGAAAATATTAGTTCTCCATCAAGTGGAATAATACAAATTGATGGAACAAACTTTATTGTTACTTACAGCCCAAACCAAGGTTTTTCAGGAGATGATGAATTTAATTTTATGTTCTATGATTCTGAAGGATTGGAAAGTAATATATCGACTATTTATGTTAATATTAATAATGAGGCGCCCAACGCTATTAATGATAATGTAGAAGTAAATGAAGATGAGAGTATAGTGATTTCTGTGCTGGAAAATGATACTGATCCTCAGGATAATATTGATATCAGTTCTTTAATAATTATTAATAACCCTGTCAATGGAGAATTGTCATTAAATAGCTCCTCTGCAGAAGTTACTTATACACCAAATGAAAACTACTTTGGAACTGATAATTTCAGATATAGAGTTTTTGATGATTTAGGATATTCTGATGATGCAACAGTTTCAATTTCAATATTGGAAGTAAATGATTTACCAATTGCAATAAATGATGAATCAGAAACAAATGAAGATGAAAGTGTCATAATAGATGTGCTAACTAATGATTATGATATTGATTCAGAATCAGATGGATTTGTTGTTACTATTACTCTACAACCCGAAAACGGAATAGCTGAAGTGAATGCATCAAACCAAATTATTTATACTCCATTAGCTGATTTTAATGGTTCGGATAATTTTGAGTATCAGGTTTGCGACTCTGAAAATGCTTGTGATAATGCATCGGTAAATGTTGCAGTTTATCCTCAAAACGATGCTCCGGTAGCTTATGATGATGAAATCAATACATCCCAAGATTCAGAAGTCACCATAAATGTTATTTCTAATGATATTGATATAGATGAAAATCTGGATATTACATCAGTTATAATTACGTCAGGTCCTTTGCATGGTACTTATGACATTGAATCGATAACTGGAGAAATAACTTATTGGCCAAGCGAAGGTTATTCAGGTTCAGATTCATTTGTATATCAAATATGTGATAGCGACGGGGAATGTGCTAATGCAACAGTTACAATAACAGTTAATTTAGCAAATGAAGCCCCAACTTGCGAAAATGATATTGTAACTATGGTCGATGGAGCAACTGTTACATTTAGTGTTCTGGATAATGATAGTGATATTAACAATGACAATATAACTGTAGTTATAGGTGAAACAAGTCAATTAAGAGGTGATATAAGGAGTGAAGGGAATGGACAATATACTTATACTTCAAAATATGGAGCTTATTGTATTGAAGAATACTTTACATATCAAGGTTGTGATGGTTCTGGTAATTGTGATGATGCCACAGTGAAATTTATAATTGAAGTTTCAGATACCGATGAGGATGGAATAGCAGATTATATAGAAGAGCAAAACTTTAATACTGATGGTGATGAGTATCCTGATTATCGTGATACAGACTCAGATAATGATGGCATATTAGATGCTATTGAAGGTGATGTAAGTGATATTTGCTTACAGGATGTTAAGGATACAGACGGGGATGGAATTCCTGATTACAGGGATGATGATAGTGATGATGATGGAATTTTAGATATAGAAGAAGGTGCAGATGATTGTGATAATGATGGACTTCTAAATTTCCAGGATGATTTTGATGATTGTGCAGATCGTATTGAAGCTCCTGATACGTTTTCACCTAATGGGGATGGTGTTAATGATTATTTTTTAATACCTGGAGTGTCGGACTATGAAGGTAATGAAATTTTTATCTATAATAGATGGGGTGGAGAGGTTTTTCATATGAAAAACTATGATAATAAATGGGATGGCAAGTCAAGTAATTCTGCAATAGGTTCTGATGAACTACCTCAGGGATTATACTTCTATATACTAAAATTAGGAGGATCAAAAGGGGTAATTAAGGGTTCTGTTTATATAAAAAGATAATTGGATGATGAATCGTGACATGAGAAGGTATTCTCACGCACGTGGATGATTATTTTCATGGAGAGTTCCATGTGACCATAAAAAGCAAATTATAAACACATGAATAGAATAATAAGACATATAAAATTTAAGATCATATTAGGATTCATTATTGTGTTTTTGGGGGCTGAAGTAAACCAAATTAAAGCACAGCAAGATCCTATGTTTACTCAATATATGTTTAATACATTAACTATAAACCCGGCTTATGCAGGTTCAAGGGAAATGTTGAGTTTAATGGTTTTAGGAAGGCAACAGTGGGTGGGATTTGAAGGTGCTCCATCAACAGCAACATTTACAGGTCACCTTCCTGTGTATAAAAATATGGCATTGGGGGCTTCGTTAATATATGATTCGTACGGACCAGTAAATCAAACTAGTTTTTTTATTGATTATGCATATCACCTTAAAATGAGTGATAAGTTAAAAATGTCCTTAGGTTTAAATGGAGGATTTAACAATTACGCTATAGATTACACTGGGCTAAATAAAACTTATAGCAATGATGAAGCTTATTATAATGCAAATGAACAAGCTTTATTGTCAAATTTTGGATTTGGTGTATACTTATACTCACAGAGGTTTTATCTAGGCTTATCAGCCCCAAGAATAATGGAAAATTTATTTGAAGATGAATCTGAGAGTTATGGTAACGGAAAGGAGATACGTCATTATTATGGTATGATGGGAATTGTTTTTCAGATGAATAGTCATTTTATACTTCGTCCTTCAATTATGACAAGAGTTGCACAAGGCTCACCATTTAGTGTGGATTTTAATGTAAATACAGTTTTATATGATAAGTTTTGGTTGGGTGCTATGTACCGACTTAAAGAATCTGTTGGAGGTATTGTTCAGTTTCAGATTAATAAACAAGTTAAGTTTGGTTATGCTTTTGATTTAAATACAAATCAGTTGAGTTCGTATCATAGTGGATCACATGAGCTAATGCTTAATTATGAATTTAATTTTAATAAGGAAAGAGTAATTAATCCAAGATATTTCTAAAATATTGATTTAAGTTTTACAAATTATGCGATATCAATTCATCATTATAATATTTATATTTTCCTTTACATTGCCTGTATCTTTAATTTCGCAAATAAAAGATATAAAAAAAGCAGATGAGTGTTTTTACAACTTTGATTATAAAAGAGCCATAAAGTTATATAAACAATTAGAGCAAAAAGGGGAAGCGCTATATTATGTGACTCATAGAATTGGGGATTGTTACAGACATCTTGGAGAAACAGAGAATAGTGTAGAGTGGTATCTGAAAGCTAAAGATTTTCCAGATGTTGATTTTTCAATATTTCTAATATTATCACAACAACTAAAAAAGTTGGAGAGATATGACGAATCAAATCAATTTTTGAAGCAGTATAATGAATTAGCAGGAATAGACAAGTTAAGTATAGAACTCACAAAAACTAAATTAAGTAAGTTAAAAGGGGATTCTAGTAGTTTTGTAGTTCTAAATCTTCCAATAAATACAGAATATTCAGAAATAGCTCCTGTTATTTATGATAATAAACTGGTGTTTTGTTCAAATAAAGGTGAAATAAAAGCCCTTAAAAGATCAGACATTAGAGATGGTAGTAGTTTTTATAAATTATATGCTTCTAAAATAAATGGTCATACTAGTTTGTCTGTACCTAAAATTTTTAGCAGTAGTTTGTTATCGAAATATAATGATGGTCCGATAGCCTTTAATTCTGATAATAATATTGCTTTTATTACCAGAAATAATATTAGTAAAGATAAAAAGAGTTCGTACTTAAATATATATGTGGCTTATAAAAATAAGGGTAAATGGAGTCGTAAAATTACTCCGATACCTTTGCGTCAAAATAATTTTTCCCTGATGCATGCTTTTCTAACAAAAGATGAAAAGCGTTTCTTTTTTGTTTCAGATATGGAAGGAGGATATGGAGGATTAGATATATATTATTCATTTTATAAAAATGGATTTTTAAGTCCACCAGTAAACTTAGGACCTAATGTTAATTCAGAAGGAAATGAAATGTTTCCTTTTGTTAGTGAAGATAATGTTCTTTATTATTCATCCGATAAACAAGAAAGCATTGGAGGAATGGATTTATTCTTTGCTTTACCTGAAGGGGATGGATATTCAACTTCATTTAATATGGGATATCCAATAAATACATCCGAGGATGATTTTGGTTTAATATATTCAGAAAATAATAAGTTGGGTTATTTTGTCTCAAATAGAGACGGAGGAAATGGTAAAGATGATATATATGCATTTGAACAGAAAGTAAACTATGATTATTCCCTTTATAAGGGAAGGGTTTTATCATCTCAGGAATCTAGAGGTATAGGTAATGCAATCATAAATATCTATCAGGATTCAGAATTAATAATAACTACAACAACTAATGACAAAGGTGTGTTTTCCTTTTATGCTGATAAAGATATGAGTTTGTTAATTGAAATTAAAAAGCGTTTCTTTGAAACTTTTAGATCTCAACTAAAAAGCATTTCGAAATCCCAAGAAAATGGTTTTTCAATTCAAATTGTTTTAGAGGCATATTAATTTAAATAATAGAATCGATACATAAACCTTTTTAATTGCTATTCGTAATCATTTTTAGTTTAGTTGATTTTGTTATAGAATTAATTAGATATTGTAAGATTCAATAATATTTATATGAGAAAAAAGCATTTGTTTATACCAACTATAGTAATTATAGTATTAGGTTTATTCTACTATTTTAATGCACCATCAAAGCAAAATATTAGAAAAAAGATATTGTCTGTTAGTTCAGAAGATATTATCCAGCAACATTTGAATAAAAAAATTGAGCGAAGGAAAAATGGTTACTCAAAACCAGCTGATAAACCAGATAAATACATTGAATACAAAAACGCAATGGTATCCGGTTTTGGGAAAGCTAAATATCCTAAAAATTATAAATTTAAAGAGTTAAAATCTGCATTTGCACATAAGGCCAGTTTAAAAAGTACTACAGCTGATTTAGGATGGGTACAAAGAGGACCAGGAAATATAGGAGGAAGAACTCGTTCTATATTAGTAGATCCTTCAGATGCAACCAAACAAACTTGGTTTGCTGGAGCCGTTGCTGGTGGTATTTGGAAAACTACAGATGCTGGTACAACATGGGAGTTAGTATCTTCTGATTTACCAAATTTATCCATAAGTACTTTGGCTATGGCTTCATCAAATTCAGATGTTATATATGCAGGTACTGGTGAAGGTTATTATAATTTGGATGCGATACAAGGCAATGGTGTATATAAGTCCATTGATCATGGAGTTTCCTGGAGTCAGATATCTAAAACAACAAACACGTCATATTTTTATTATGTTAATAGTATTGTAGTTTCTCCAACCGATGAAAATATTTTATATGTTGCTACCAATAAGGCATTGACGAAATCATCAGATGGGGGTAGTAATTGGAGCAATATTACACCAAAACAAGGAGGTGAAGGTCGATATCAACATATAATAATGCACCCATCCAATGAAAATATATTATGGGCAGCTCTTAATAATGTAGGTGTATTTAAATCTATGGATGCAGGTGAAAGTTGGTATCAGGTTTTAGATTTAAATGGTGAATATAGAGTTGAGTTAGCTGTTTCTCCAACAGATCCGGATATACTGTATGCATTAAATCAAGATTCAAAATTATATTATTCTTCTAATGGAGGTGATGATTGGTCGGAGTGTGTAGATGCTGCAAGTACTGACTTTTTAGGTCAACAAGGTTGGTATAATAATGTTATAAAGGTTAATCCCGAAGATTCAGATAACGGTTTTATTGGAGGTGTTGATTTTTATAGTTTTTCATTAGGTGATGATATTTCAGGTACAAGTAAATATGCTTTTAAACTTTCAAATGAAATGTCCTCAATTATTAAGCTTGGAAATTTCTATGGGACTCATGAAAATGGAGGACTTAAAGTATATGATGCATATAGTTTTATTGAAGATGTAGAAGTTCAATTTGGAACTGGAGTTACTCAAAAAGCACATCGATTAACTACTACATCTTATACAGGTGATATTAGTGAAGATATTACTTCTTTAAGTTATAATGATTATGTAGATGTTCCTTTTAAAGTAGTAAAGACTGACGGTACAAATTCAGATCAATTAGAAGCTTCATTTATAGATTCCAATGAAAACGGGATATTTGATTTAACTACAGATGGATATGAAGTTATAGTAGTTCATAATTTATCTTATGATGGAACTCAGGCAAATACAAGTGTTAGTACTAATAATGGTTATTCAAACCTGTTATTTTGTTTATATCCTACTTTAGTAGATGGTGTATCCTGGGATGAAGCAAGTCTTCCTACTAATAATATAGTTATTAGTCCATTTTTGATGAGTAACAGGGAGTTAACATCTGATCATTTAACTACATGGTCATCACCATCCGCAACTAATTATTCACATGCTGATCATCATAGTATTAATATATTAACTGGTATCGGGTCTCCATTTGCTATTATAGATGGAAATGATGGGGGGGTGTTTTATTCAGAAGATGGAGGTACTAACTGGGTGTCAAAATCCAGCGGTTATATCACTACTCAATTTTATGGAATTACCCGACATCCATCTGAATACAGGTATTTGGGAGGGATGCAAGATAATGGTTCTTACCTTTCAGGATTAGATCCTTCAGTTTTGGATGATTGGCAAGCTGTTTTATCAGGAGATGGTTTTGATGCCGTGTGGCATTATCGAAATCCTGAAAAGATAATTGGTTCAGTGTATAATAATGATTTGGCAAGATCAGATGATGGGGGTGCATCGTGGTATGATTTATCAAGTGGTATTGGTGATAATACTTCTACTACGGCTCCTTTTTTAACAAAAATAGCCAGCTCGAAACTAAACCCGGATTTACTTTTTGTTGGAGGAGAGTCTGGTTTATGGAGGTCTGAAAATTTTGGGACTAATTGGGAAAATATCATTATGGGAACCAATTGGGGTTGGGGCGATGATGGCGGTTATCCTAAAATTAGTATTAGTGAAGCGAACGCAGATATAGTATGGGCCGGTATTATCATGAATAGTTCAGATGGATATACGAAAGGAACGATGCATGTATCTACAGATGGAGGACAATCGTTTTCTAATACCGTTAATGCGATGGATTTAGGAGCTGTTTCAAATATTGCCACTCACCCTTCTGATCCTAATACTGCATATTTATTGTTTTCATATGCATACTATCCAAAAGTTTTTCGTACCACTGATTTAGGGCAAACATGGGAGGATATTACAGGTTTTAATCAGGATGATGGAGCTGGAAATATTACTTATGGCGCAGATTATAGTTCAAATGGATTTCCAAATGTGGCTGTAAATTCATTGTTAGTGATGCCTTTTGATGAGAATGAAATATGGGTAGGAACGGAAATCGGGCTATTTATTTCTTATGATAACGGAGTAACTTGGGCAATTGCTGATAATGGTATTCCTGCTGTGTCAATATGGGATATGAAAATTGTTGGAGATGAAATAATTGTGGGGACTCATGGACTAGGAGTATGGACTGTGCAGCGCTCAGGTTTGACAAATACAAATTATTATCCATACATTAGTAATATTGGTGTTAAACCTAAAGGGAATTATCTTTTAGAACTGGATTATGATGTAGTATATGATAAAGTAGAAATCTATGCTGATGATATATTATTATTAACATACGATAATACAATTATTGGTGTTAAACAATATGAACTAGAAGAAACAAATGTTGCAGGTAAAGATAGAATTAGAGTTATAGGTTACATTGGTGAGCAGGTGTACTCATCTAATTCAGTAGAAATACCTGTGAATAATTTATCAAGCATATTAACAAGTTATTCCAATAAGTTTACAACCCAGTTAGGTGATTTTTATGGTAATGGGTTTTCTGTAAATAAAATAGACCTTGACAATAATGCCTTAACAACTGCACATCCCTATATAGAAAATAAGGACATCTATAGTACGCTTCAATATCCTATAATTGTTTCTACAGATGAATCAATGGCATTTTTAAAGTATATTGATATAGCCTATATTGAAACTGGCGAAACAGGAACAGCTTATCCAGAATCAGACTTTTATGATTATGTAGTAGTAGAGGCAACTAAAGATGGTATTAATTGGTTACCTCTTGCTGATGGATATGATTATAGTTATTCTGATACATGGACTTCAAATAGTAGCAGTTATTCAGATACTCCAACAACCGATCAATATGTTCAGCATGATATTAATTTGTGGGATACTTTTGCGGCAGAAGATACCATTATTGTCAGGTTTAAATTGCATTCAGATCAACTGGAAGCAGGTTGGGGATGGGCAATTGATAATTTAGAAATTCAGGAAGAAGCGTCTGGAATATTTAGTAAGTCAGCGCAGGATTTTGAGTTTAATTTATTTCCTAATCCGGCTATTAATAATGTTAATATTATTGTAGACGATGTATATGTTGGTGATATTAAAATGTCATTATACTCAACATCCGGAAAATTGCAGAAACAGATAACCAGTTTTAAAGATTCACAAAATTTCAAATCTCAAATGAATATTGCGTCTTTAGCTAGTGGTAATTATATTATTGAAATCTCAATGGGTGAAAATAAAAGTTCTCAGCTACTGACAGTTAAATAAATATAAAGAAAAATTAACATTTAAAGGATGTCATTTTATGACATCCTTTTTTATTTTTATTAAACAAATTTATTTTTCTAACATAAAAAGTAGTAATTTAGAATAAGTAATTACTTGCTGTATAATGTTAAGAAAATCAAGTATATATAGTATTTGTTGTTTAGAATGGTTATAAATAAAATAAAAAAAGATGTCAATATCTTTTGTTGGCGTTTATGAACTAACTATATTTGTTAAACATTAAGAACGAAGTTACTGGTTAAACAAACAAAACATTACACCATGACAACAATGCAATTCAATGAAAAGTTATTGAGCCTACAAGATAAACTAAAGTATTTTGCACTTAGTTTAACGGCCAATGAAGAAGATGCTAATGACTTGTTGCAGGAAACAACATTGAAGGCGTTAACATATCGAAAGCAGTTTGTATCAAATACAAATTTTAAAGCGTGGGTGTTTACTATAATGAAGAATACTTTTATAAATAATTATAGAAGAACTCAGAAAACTAGAAGTACTTTTGAATCTGTAGAAGATGCATACAGAGTGGCATTTAAAGGAAATTACGCTTCAGAAACACCTGAAATGGTTCAGGCAGTAAATGAAATGAATCAAAGTATTAATAAATTGGATGACGAGTTTAGAATTCCTTTTACAATGCATACCTCAGGTTATAAATATAAAGAAATAGCAGAGGAGCTGGATTTGCCAATAGGTACAGTTAAAAGTAGAATTTTTTTCACGAGAAAGAAGCTACAGAGTATGCTGGAGGAGTAAGCAACAGTTAAGTGTATTACTTTAAATACATAAAGCGTATCAATAAAATTTAAAATTTTTAAACGGAATAATATTAATGCAAGATAAGGTGTATTTTACCTATCTTGCATTGTTTTTTTATAATGTCATTATGTCTGCAAAACTATCCAAATATCAACGACTATATAGTCAAATAGAAAAATTGACTGCTCCAATTAATAACCCTATCTCCAGAATGGCAACTATCTCTGCAATACTACATCATAAAATGAAAGGTTATTTCTGGACTGGATTTTATCAGCTTCAGGATGGTGAATTATTGGTTGGTCCTTATCAGGGGCCATTGGCATGTTTAAAGTTAAAAATGGATACTGGTGTTTGTTGGGCCGGAGTTAATCAAAAGGAAACAGTTGTTGTGGATGATGTGGAAACATTTCCAGGGCATATTGCTTGTAGTTCTCTATCAAAATCTGAAATTGTAGTACCTGTATTTAATAATTTAAATGAAGTAGTTGGAGTGTTAGATATTGATAGTAGAGAACTGTCAAATTTTGATCAAGAAGATAAAGTGGGATTAGAAAAAATTGTTGAGTTAATTTATAAATAGTATTTTGCCTTACAATATTGAAGAATTGATAATGTAGGGTTGTTTATTGTGGGTATTCTTCATAAACGTTTTAAAGTTTGCCCTTTTAATGATAAACCAAAAACACATACTGTTTGTTCTCATAGGCCTGTGTATATTTAGTAATATAAGGTCAGAAGAATCAGTTCTTGATAATTTACACCGAAAGCTTAAAAATGCTTCCCGATCAGAAAAAGTAGAGGTCTATAATCAATTTTCAAGGTATTATTTAACTACTGATGCCGAGAAAGCTGTTGTTTTTGCTAAACAAGCTTTGAATTTAGCCAAAGAACTTAATGATAAAAAAGGGGAAGCAAAAGCCTACGGTAACCTAGGAATGGGTTATTATTTCTTGAGTGATTATGATGAATTATTAGATTACTATAAAAAATCATTAAGCACTTATAAATCAATTGGAGATCAGGAGGGTGTTAATGTACTTGCGACTACATTTTATCGTTTAAATAAATTCCATAAATCTTTAGATAGTTATAAACGGTCATTACTAATTTTATTGAGTGATAGAAATTCCAGCGTTTCGTCTATTGTAGAAACCTATGAAAATATAGGAAACGTTTATAAAAATCTTGGAGACTATCATTTGGCTTTAGATAACTACAGGAAAGCACTTGATTTATTAGAAACCGATGGTGATAAGTCAACTTTATGGCGTAATATTGGTGAAATACATCTATACCTCGAAGAGTACGATAAAGCACTTGAATATTTTTTATTGTTATACGATGAGTTCGTCATAAGAAAAGATCAAATAGGTATTTCTGAAGTACTAAATCGGATGGCCGGGACTTTTTATTTGAAAAATGAACTAAAGAGATCCGAACAACTATTTCAGGAAGCACTTAATCTGCAAATTAAATTAAACGATCATTTGGGAGCTTCCATGTCGTTTTTAAATTTGGCAAAAATTGCAAAGGACTTAAATAGGCATGATGAAGCCATTAATAAATTCAGAAAGAGTTTAAAATTAGCAGAAGTCATTAATAATAAAAGCGTTTTACGAACCATTTATTACGAACTCTCAGATATTTATAAGGAAAAGAAAAAATTCCAGAAAGCCTATGAATATCAAGTTTTGTACTCTGATATTTCTGATTTTTTATCTCAGGAACAGAAAGCTGAAGAATTTACAAACACTTTGGTCGTTCATGATTTAGAAAAGAAAACTCAGGAGAACGATATTTTACAAGCTAAAAATGAAAACTACAGATTACGTCTGGAAAAAGAGAATCTCTCAAAATGGCGGCTTTCTTTTGGGTTTACTATCCTGGTTATTTTGATATTTGTATTTATAATCTATTATAGATATTATCTTAAAAGAGTTGAAAACAAAAATCTTGAAGTCAGAATTAATGAAGCTTTAAAAAAACAAGAGGAGCAACAACAAATTATAGTTCATCAATCAAGTTTATCATCATTAGGCGAATTAGCAGCAGGAATTGCACATGAAATCAATCAGCCTATTCAAAAT
Organism: uncultured Saccharicrinis sp.; assembly: GCA_963665705.1. Lineage (GTDB taxonomy): Bacteria > Bacteroidota > Bacteroidia > Bacteroidales > Marinilabiliaceae > Saccharicrinis. The sequence goes on along the minus strand of OY762448.1, from coordinate 3,442,795 downwards.
ATTTCGTTATCGGCCGAAGGGATACAATTTGAACTTTTGGAAGAACACCCTGACGAGAAGTTTCTAAAACAATCTATAGGAGAAATATTTGAAGACATTGTTCGCGTGAGGGAAATAGTGGACCATATTAGAGTGTTTTCCAGTGGTCAAAAAGAAAGTGTACTAGAGCGTTTTTCAGTTTCTGATTGTGTTGAATCTGCTATTTCTATGATTCAGCGACAATATCAAAATCATAATATCAATTTAATTTTACAATTAAATCATTTGGTTCCTGATGTTTTAGGAAATCCACATAAGGTAGAACAAGTAATACATAACTTGCTTTCAAATGCCAGAGATGCTGTTGAAGAGCGATTTAATAAAGATGATAGTTTAACTAAAGAGATTAATATTAAAACAGGATATGAAAATGAACAAGTGTATATTGAGGTTAGAGATAATGGTATTGGAATACCTCAGGATAAGAAAACTGATATATTTTTACCTTTTGTAACCAGTAAACAATTGGGAAAAGGTACCGGACTTGGTTTATCTATTTCATATAGTTTAATTAATGAAATGAAGGGGAGAATAGAGGTGAAAAGTAGAGTTATGGACGGAACCAGTATGAAAGTAATTCTTCCTGTTTCTGAATCACCAAAGGATAAAACAAAAAATATTGACTTTTAAAAGACTGCAATCTAATGGATAGGTTAAAGATATTAATACTAGATGATGAAGTTCGTATTACAGAAAAACTTAAATATCATCTGGATAAACGAAATTTTAGTGTTTTTACAGCTAATACGCCTAATGAAGGATTTCAGGTTCTGGAGAAAGAGCAACCTGGTATACTCATTTTGGATATTATGCTACCAGGAATGAATGGTTTGGATGTTCTTAAAAAAGTAAAGAAGGAATATGCTAATACAGAGGTTATTATGATTAGTGGGTATGGAGATATGGATATGGTTATTGAAGCAATGCGAAAAGGCGCTTCGGATTTTATCCGTAAACCGTTTCAGGTGATGGATATTCAGGTTGCGGTGGAGAGGACAGGTAAGTTTGTTGAGCTACAGGCTAAACTTGAGGATGCAGAAGATAGAGGTTCTTTGGTATCAAAGGAGTTAGAGGGAATGATTGAAAAAGATTTTATAGGAGAAAGTGAGGCAATTAAAAGAGTTTTAAAGATAGCCTTAAAGGCGGCTAAAGATAAAGATGTTAATGTTTTAGTAACTGGTGAAAATGGAACCGGGAAAGAAATTATATCAAGAATTATACATTATGGTAGTCCACGAAATGAACAGGTTTTTGCACCAGTAAATAGTTCTGCTATTCCTTCTACATTGTTGGAAAGTGAGTTTTTTGGTCATGTAAAGGGAGCTTTTACCGATGCCAGGGATGATAAAAAGGGATATTTTCAATTGGCAAATAATGGAACGTTGTTTTTAGATGAAATTGCAGATATGCCGTTTTCATTACAAGCGAAATTGTTAAGAGCTATAGAAGAGAATAAGATTAAGAAAGTGGGAAGTAATAAAGAAATTCCTGTTGATGTTAGAATTATTTCTGCTACAAATAAAAATATTGAGGAACTAATAGAACAGGATAAGTTTAGAATTGACTTGTATCACAGAATAAACACCATAGAAATAAATATCCCTCCTTTACGAGAAAGACCTGAGGATGTAAAACCCTTGTTAAATCATTTTGTAGAATCGTTTTCAAAGAAAAAGAAGATTAATGTTCCAACAATTTCTAAAGAATTGATTAAAAAGCTTCAGTCCTATCATTTTCCTGGTAATGTTAGAGAGCTAAGGAATATGGTAGAAAGAGCCTTGATTTTGCTTGAAGGGGATGAATTATTACCTGAAGATTTTCCTTTAAAAGGAGAGAATAAAAACCAGGCACGGCCTATCGAATCTCTTTGTTTAGAAAATAATGAAAAGGCATTAATAATAGAAGCTCTAATACGTTGTGATTATAATCAAACTCAGGCAGCAGAACTTTTATGTATTTCCAGAGATGCCTTAAAAAGAAAAATTAAGAAGTATGAGATTTCAATAGATAAGCAAATCGTTTAACCATGTGCTTAAGTAGATGATGCTACCATTCAATAGGTTGTAATCCTTTACCTATTAAAAAATCATTGGTTTTACTAAAATGCTTGTTTCCTAAAAAACCCCTGTGTGCTGAAAGAGGAGAGGGGTGAGGCGATTTTAAAATATAGTGTTTTGAATCATCTATAAAAGCAGCTTTTTTGCCTGCATAGGCACCCCATAATAAAAATACGATATTCTCTTTCTCTTTAGCTAAATGTTTTATCACACTATCGGTAAACTCTTCCCAACCCTTTTTTTGATGAGAACCGGCCTGATGTGCTCTCACTGTTAAAGTGGCATTTAATAATAATACACCTTGTTTTGCCCATCGCTCCAGATTTCCACTTGCCGGAGGTGTTACTCCGCAATCACTTTTAATTTCCTTATAAATATTTACTAATGAAGGAGGAATCTTTATACCGTCGTTAACTGAAAAGCATAATCCATGAGCTTGATTAATATCGTGATAAGGATCTTGTCCTAATATTACAACTCTGGTGTTATCTAAAGGACATAAATCAAATGCATTGAATATTTTTGCAGCAGGAGGAAAGATCGTTTGTGTTTTATATTCTTCACGTACAAATTGTGTGAGATTTGTAAAATACTCTTTCTCAAATTCGTCTTTTAATAATTTTTTCCAACCGGATTCAATTTTTACCTCCATAGCAATTATCAATCGTATTTTTAATGCGTTTCAAAACTAATAGTTTTATAATTTAAATTAAAGATCAGTCAGAATTTATTTTCGATTTCATTTTAATTATTTTTACCCTAAATCTATAAAAATGATGTTTCGGGTAATTTTCTGTGCTGTTCTATTTTTTAACTTCTTTATATCCTATTCTCAATCAGAAAATGTATTTGCAGAGTTAGATGAAACCATTCAAAAAGAGTGGTATTATGTTCAGTTAAAAGAACAACATCTCGATTCATTAAAAAATCAGCTTAACGTAAATACAGCACAAGGAAATGAGTGGGAAAAATATAGTTTATGTCGTGGTATCGCAGAGGAATATACCGTTTATGTTTTTGATTCTGCTATGTACTATTATCGACAAGCTATAGATATGGTATATAAGGTGAATCAAGTTGAAGCTATTCATGAAACGTTGTCGGAATATGGTCATTTGTTAGTATCCGTAGGGTACTATAAAGAAGCTATTGATACCTTAAATAAGGTTGATGTTACAAAACTTAAAGGACAGCAAATTCAGGACTTTTATAGTTATAAAGTCAGGGCTTATTATGATTTGGCCGATTATATTAAGGATGATTTTTATTCCATAAAGTACAGGGCCATAGCAGATGCTTATGTTGATTCTGTGTTTAAATATCAGGTAGGTGGAACAATAAAGCCTTTAATGACAAAAGCCTTACGTTTTTTAGTTAGTTGGCAAGCTGATTCTTCAGCGTATTATTATAAGTTCGCCTATGATAATTTAAAGCCGAACCTGCATCAGCAAGCAATGATTCATTCATGCCTGGGTTTTATTGATATTGAACAAGGGAGAAAAGAAGATGGGATGAAACATCTGATTCAATCTGCAATTGCTGATATTAGAACAGTGACCAGAGAAGCTACTTCATTGCGCTCATTAGCTAAATATTTATATCACGAGGGTAACATATCAAAAGCATATAAATATATTCTGTTAGCCAAACATGATGCTGAGTTTTTTGGTTCTAAACAGAGAATTTTGGAAGTCTCAGAGATTTTTCCTGCTATAGAAGGAGCTAAACTTTTGGAAGAAGAAAGAAAAAAGGATACAGCAGTAAGATATGCATGGATTGTTTCGTTACTGATTATCGTTGTCGTTTTATTTTTAGTGATCGTTTACAAGCAACTATTCAACCTAAGAAAAATTTGGATATCTATTACTAAAAGTAATAAAGAACTTAAGTTATTGAACGGTCAATTAAATGAAGCAAACAAAATAAAGGAAAAGTATATTGGACATTTTTTTAATACCAGTTCTGGCTATATTAATAAACTAGAGGATATTTCAAATGCTTTAAATAAACTCTTGATTGACAATAATCCGCAAAAATTGAAATCAGTACTTAAAGGTATTAAACCACGAAAAGAAAGGGATCTGCTATTTCATAATTTTGATGAGGTGTTTTTATCTTTATTTCCACATTTTATCAGGGATGTAGAAGCCTTCTTACTTCCTGAAAACATATATGTTTTAAAAAATGATCAGTTGTTAAATACTGAATTAAGAATTTTAGCATTAATACGTTTAGGAATCACTGATAATGAAACTATTGCACAGGTTCTTGATGTTTCCATTAATACTATTTACACCTATAAAACAAAAGCAAAAAATAGATCAGACCTAACAATTGAAGATTTTTTGATCAGATTAAATTCTATTAAATCAGTTATTTAGCTTGCATGTGTTAGTTTTAAATAGAATAAAATTTACAAATTTTCACATTTGATTACAATTATATAAAAAAATGTATATATTTGTACTGTAAGTCTCTATAAATCTAAATTGTTTTAATATGGGAATAATTGGTATTGCTGCATTGCTAATTGGAATTTTCATCGTTAGGAAAGAAAGAATCAAACTTGTAAATAAGTTGCATAGTATTCAAGACCATTAAACCCTTTTTTATATCCGTATTAATAGGAATAAAAAATGTGGAAAGACATTAAAAAGAAAGGTTGACAAATTAAATTTGTCAACCTTTCTTTTTTTATTGATATACTCTTTATCAAAAACTTATATTTGAGTTTAATACTCATCAATAATACCGCCTGTTATTCTTGATAAATCCGTTTGTGATTCCACAACATTGTAGGTAGCATTTAGTTTTTGAATCGCTGCGTTTAAATAATTGATTTGAATATCTCTAAAGTCAAAAGAATCAATAGATCCGTTTTTTAACTTTTCTTCTGCCATATTCATATTTAACTGAGCAGCTTCTTCTTGTTCATTAGCTAAAATCAATAGTTCTTTTTGAACCTCATAAGTGCTATACATTTGCAACAATTCATTTTGAAGACTGTGTTTCATTTGATCTATACCAATCATACCTGTTTCTTCTTCAATCTTTGCTATTTCAACACTTCTTTTTCTTTGACCACCATTAAAAATGGTATAAGAAAGATTTAGTCCAACAGACACGTCAGAGTAATTAGTTTTTGTATCCGTAACTAAATTATCATCGTAGTAAATGTTTCTATTGGTATGAGAAACGCCTCCATTCATACTTAATGAGGGAAAGTAGTTGCTTTTAGCTAATGCGGTTTCTTTGGATAGTAAACTCTGATTGATATATTGATTTTTTAATGTGGTATTATTCGACAATAGCTTATTGGTTAAATCAGACAATTTATATTCAGGTAAATCACTTTTTATTTCAGAAGTAAGTTGCCACATCGTATTATCTTTAATCCCCAATACGTAGTTTAAAGTCCTGATGGAATTTTCAAAAGTGACTTTTTGTTCCAGGTAGGTTGATTTATCATCTAACCAGGAAGTTTTAGCCAATAAACTTTCATAGGTGGTACTAATACCTATCTCTTTACCACTTAATTCTCGGTTGTATCTATCTTCTGAAAGTTTCATTAAGTCTTCATATACATGAACCATTTCCTGTTGTACAACGCAATTATTATAAGCTGAAATAATATCTTGTATTGTGTTTTCAACAAGAAGAGCAGTATTGCCTTTTGAGAGATTCTCAAGTTCTTCGTATCGTTTTTTAGTGATACGAGCACTAAACCCATCAAAAATAACCCAACTTAAGCCAATCTGAGGAGTTAAAACTTCTGTTTTGTAATTGACATCATCGTTATAATTTAAATCTTCTGATACCGATACACTGAAATCAACTGTTGGAATAGCCCCTGTGTTTCCCCATGTATTATTTATAGAAGCAATCTTTTGATCATTACGAATAACCTTTAAATCATAATTGTTTTGCAAACCCATTTCTATGGCTTGCGATAATGATAAGGTATTTTGCGACTGCATACTCATTGAGAGTATGCAGAACAAAACGGTTAATATTTGAAATTTTGTTTTATTCATTATCAATGCTTTTAAAATTGATTATAATTTAATCAATAAACGAATTAGGATCAATCTTTTTGGCCATATTAGCCTCTAATGTTTTCTCAATATTTGCATTTATAACTGCAGTTTCTAATGATTCCGAAGTAAAATCTTCTTTTGAAGTTAATTTTTTAATGAATACCATATTCTTATTGTTTAAGACAATAAGTACAGGTAAAATAACCAGAATAAAGAATGTTCCAAACATGATTCCATAAGCTAATGCAATAGCCATTGGAATTAACATTTTAGCGTCTGGATTATTTTCTAATATCAATGGCATTAATCCTCCGGTAGTGGTTACTGTAGTAAGAAAAATAGCCCTAAATCTTGATAAACCTGCATCTTTAACTGCAGGTATTAACTTCATTCCTCTTTCCAGGTTCATGTTGAATTTAGATACAAATACAATGGCATCATTAATTACAACTCCTGATAGGGCCACCATACCCCAGAGACTCATCATTGATATCGGTTCTCCATGTATTCCATGACCCCAAATGGCACCAATAATACCTAATGGAATCATAAGAATAATTAATAATCCCTGACGGAATGATTTAAAGTAAATCATAATAATAAGTACTATTATTAAAAAGGCCAAACCAAAATATAAGCCCATACTACCTGCCTGTTCATTACTATCCTTTTGCTGCCCTTGCTGCATGACTGTTATGTCAGGATACTTTTTAATGATTTCACTTAAAATATTTGTATTCACAAATTCTAAGAGATCAGGAACCGATTGAGTCTGGTCTTTTTGATAAGCATCCACTCTTACCTCGCGTCGTCCGTTGAAATGGTTGATAGAACTCAAACTACGGGCAGTACTAATATCCGCAATCGTACCAAGAGGAAAGTCTCCCTGGGAAGTATGGATCATCATATTTTCCAATTGCCCAATGGTTTGACGATTATCTTTAGAGTATCTGACATAAACCCATATTTCGTCTTTCCCTTCTTGTATTCGTTGCGCTAATGCCCCATAAAATCCCTGACGTACTTCAGTCATTAAACTTTGTAGGGTTAAACCCAGTGCATATGCTTGTGGTTTTAATGTTAATCGTAATTCCTGACTACCTAATTGACTGTTATCAGTAATATTAAACAGAGATGGCATTTTAGCCAGTTCTATTTCAAGCTCTTCTTTTGCCTCCTCTAATTCATCTGCATCATATCCTAATAAACTTATGGATACCGGAGCTCCAAATCTGTTTGAAGCACCTACTGCAAATTTATAAGCTTCTGGTATATCTCCTACTTTTTCTGCAATGGCTTTTTTGATGGTTTCATCAGATACTAAGGTGTTTTCTAATGAATTAAGAAAGACTCTTATTCTACCTGCGTTAGTACCTCTTTCTGCGCCAGAAAATGCACTACCCATTGAAATACTCATGGCTGAAATATAAGATATGGTGTCGCCTTGTTCTTTCATTAAATCATTATTGGCTTCCCATGCTTTATCTTCTATATCAAACAATATTTGTTTTGTAATTTGCTCATTCACACCTGGTTTTAAGGCCAGATCAATTGAAAACATATCAGAAGGAGAACCCGGGAAAAAAGTAAATCCAATAATTCCTCCGCCAACCATTCCAATGGTGATAATGAATAGACCAGTTATACTTGCCATTGCAATCCAACGATGAGTTAATACCCAGTCTAAGAAAGGTGAATAGATCTTGTCTTTAAACTTGTCAAGTTTATTATCAATATATACACGTAACTTTCCGTAATAGGAAGTTGGTCTATTATGTTTTAATACTTTAGGATTTGCTAAGTGACTTGGTAGAACAAATACACCTTCGAGCAGCGATATTCCAAGACAAACGACGACTACAAATGCCATTTCATACATCACCTCCATTTGTCCTTCAATGAAAAACAGAGGACTAAATGCAATCATGGTTGTAGCCACAGAGGTAAATACAGCAGGTAATACTTCAAGCGTTCCTTCAATTGCTGCACGTCGGGGTGATTTACCCATTTCAAAGTGGGTAAATACGTTTTCACCAATTACAACACCATCATCCACAAGTATACCTACAATCAGAATCATACCAAAAAGACTGATCAGATTTAATGTTAGCCCGGTGATGCTGGCAATAATAAACATACCTAAAAACGAAGCAGGAATACCCCATGCCACCCATAAACTTAATCTGATGTTAAGTAGTAAGGATAATAATAGAATAACAAGGAAAACCCCTTGCATACCGTTTTCAATTAAGATGGATAACTGCCCATCAATAATATCAAGGAAGTCCATACGTGTTGTAATATGAAAGTCATCATGAGTTTCGTTGAATTCCTTAATATATTTTTTTACGATTACTGAAATATTCTCTAAATCCTCAGCGTTTAACTTTTGTACCAACAAAGTAACACTGGGCTTTTTATTTACATATCCATTACTAGGATCTTCAGGCACCTGAAGTTTAACACTGGCAACATCGCCTATAGTTATTGGCTGTCCATTTTCATTCGCGGTGATAACAATCTGCTTAATATCATTGGGCTCAACAGATTTTTGACGACTAATAATCTTGATTTGTTCTCTTGGGTTTCTGATAGTTCCACCAGAGGCATCCAGATTATTTTCTGCAATTGCAGTTTTTACATCACTAATAGTAAGGTTATATCTTCTTAGTTGAGTTTCATTTAGCTCAACAGCCAGTTCCAGGTTACTTGGAACACCAAACATACTGATTTGAGAAATTTTGCCGGTAGCCAATAAATCATCTTCAACTTTATTGGCCATTTTATTAAGGTCAAGCACATTATCTGATTCTGCTGATAATGACATGAACATCGCCATGTCCCTACTACGTCCTTTTGAAACAATAGGTCTTTCTGCATTAGATGGGAAGTTTGAAATACCATCTACCGTATTTTTCACATCAGATAAGAGTTCATCCATATCATAACCATTTCGTGCAGTTATTGTAATAGATGCAGATCCCTCACTGGATGTGGATGAGAATTCTTTAATACCTGAAATACCTCGTAAGCTATTTTCAACTAAGGAAGTAATTCCTTCATCCATTTCTTTAGGTGTAGCTCCCGGATAAGAAACTGAAACCGAAATGGTTTTAGACTCTACCAATGGGAATGTGGCCTTTTTCATATGGTATAATGAGAATCCACCTATTACAAACAGGATGACTATCACCATTTTACCGTAGAAAGGATATTTTACAAATTGTGATAAAATATTTTTCATGTGTCTAAATTTGCTTTTAATTGCCATATGGAACTTGCCAATTCAGTAATGTCTCCAGATAAGTTGTTACTAACATATGTGACACTATGCTTATGACTCGTTTCATTTTGATATGCCAAATAGAAGGTTAGTGATGTTATTTTTAGACCTATTAACAGATCTCCTCAATACATCATTTATTATTTAGCAATAATTATTGTTATTTATTAGCGTGCAATATATTCAACATTGGAGCTGATAGAAGCTAAAGATTCGGTAACGATTGTTTTATCCGCATCAACTCCGGATATGATGTAAGAATCGTTTAAAGATCGGATGATATTTACATGAATCCTGTTTAATTTGCCATCATTTAGTTCATAAACGTACGACTCATTTACAATAGCTTCTCTTGGAATTTCAAAACCATTAATAGCTTGTCCTTCAAATTCAACATCAACATATTCACCTTCCAGTAAATTTATTTTTTGAGTTGGAGCAAAAGTCAAATAGACATTAACAGATTGTGTTTCTTCATCTACATAACCTGAAATTCTGGAAACTTTGATATCTAACTTTTCACCGTATTTGTCAATTAAAATTGCAGACTCCCCTTTGTTTATCCATTTTAAATCTTCAGGGAAAACAGGAACTGTAATTTCTAACTTATCAGAACGAATAAGAGTGGCTAAGGCAGATCCTGTAGTTGCAGAGGCACCTATTTCTTTACTTACACTTTTTAATGTACCGTTAAAAGGAGCTCTGATTGTATATTTAGCTAATTCAATTTCTTGGTTTTGAAGTGTGTAGTAGTTTGTAAGTACATTGTTAGCTGATAAAAATACTTTTTCCTGGTTAGAATTTATTTGAGGTAACTCCGGTAATGATTTTTCAGGAGCAATGGCCACAAAAAAGTTGTTCCATTTTTCATATTCATCAGGATAATCAATCTTAATATCAGGTAAAATCTGCGCTAAGTTTTGAAGAAAACTACTCATGCTTGCCTTATGGGTAGCGAGTACATCATCTTTAAATATTTTTACTATAACGTCATTCTTTTTAAAAGACTGTCCTTCTTTAAAAAGAATATCTCCTTGCATGATACGACCAGATACTTCTGCAGTTAAATCAACAGAATTGAAAGCCGAAACCCGTCCTCTGTATTTCATGTTAGTTTCAATATCAGCATACTTGATTTGACTGGCTTTTACATTCATGGTGTTCATTTTCTGCTCATCTTTTCTTGGATCAGGTTTTGAATTGATCAGATAACTGGAAAGAGCTATAGCACCTATAACTATAACAACACCTATAACAATGCTAATTAATTTATTTTTCACGCTGTTTATTTTATCTTAATGAATAACTATTTTATGTGAAGGTAAAAGTATATGGCTTATTATAGAATCGGAAAATTAATGAACAAACGTATCATTTTTATATACCAACTTCTGCTTTTATCAGATTTTGAATTGATAAGGGTTATGTATATGAATTCAGTACGTTTGAAATAGAAACAAGTACTTTTGTATAATATTTTTAAAGAAGATAGTAATGTTCAATAGTTTTGTGAGTAATATGTAAATTGTTTCAGGCAATTTATATAAATCACCTGGTAAATTGTAAATAATGAAATTAATATTTGGGAAGAAACATTGGATGCAGATTGTGGTATGGGTTGCATTGTTTGCAGTTTATTTTAACATGATATATTATTTCTCTAATGCATTAGATGCTTTAATTATAGCTAGTTATAATGTAATATGTTTGGTGGTTATTTTTAATGTTGTAGTTTATTATTTCTTCCCGAAGTATTACCATCAAAAAAGTAAATATTTTTTTATATCCTTTGCCTTTCTACTTATAATTACGGTGATAGTTGTTACGGGTGAAGTTATTTCTTTTAAATATTTTCACGAAGAAGGTAAGAATCATCCTCCAGTAGTTTTTCTTTTTATGCGTTTACTAATGCAGTTTAGTGTCGCTTTCTTTGCTGCAACATCTGTTAGTTTAATGGAACAAACAACTCAGTTAAAGGAGAATGAGAAGCTACTTAATGAGGACAAACTTAAAACTGAATTAAAATTATTAAAGGCACAAATCAATCCACATTTTATTTTTAATGCGCTAAATAATATATACTCCCTAACCTATATGGGTAAGCAAAATGCTCCGGAAAGCGTGTTGAAATTATCAGAAATGTTGCGTTATGTTTTTTATGATTGTAATAAGGATAAAGTTAAACTGGAACAGGAGGTGCAGTATATTGAGAATTTTATGGCCTTTCAACAAATGAAGTCAGAACATATTCAAAATATACAATTTAAAAAAACTTCGAATTTAGATACTATAGAAGTAGCTCCAATGCTATTTATTCCTTTTATTGAAAATGCATTTAAGTATAGTAAAATAGAAGAAATAGAAGATGCATATGTTACAATAAATATGGAGTATAAGAATGATAATTTATATTTTTCCATAGAGAACAGTATCCCTGAATTAGGAAAAAGTATGTCGGGGAGTGGTTTAGGAATTAAGAATGTAAAACATCGTTTGGATATTATTTATAATGATAATTACAAGCTTGAAATTAGTAATACAGAGCAGAACTATAAAGTTGCTTTAAGTCTTGATGTTAAATTTGAAAATTAGAATCTACAAATGAAAATCAGATGCATTGTAATTGATGATGAACGACTTGCTCGTGAATATATAATAAATTATATAGCTAAGATTCCACAGTTGGAATTAGTGGGTAATTTTAATTCTCCATTAAAAGCTATGGATCTGATTAAAGAAAAAAAGGTAGACTTATTATTTCTGGATATTCAAATGCCGGATATTACAGGTATAAACTTTATGAAAAGTCTGGATCAAAAGCCGGATGTGATATTTACAACTGCATATCAGGAATATGCCATTGAAGGGTTTAATATTAATGCCACAGATTACTTATTGAAACCATTTTCTTTTGATCGTTTTTTTCAGGCGGTAAATAAGGTGATTGATAAGTTTGAGTTAAAATCGGACAATAGGAATACAGTTGCAGACATTACTCAAAATGAAACCAAAATAGCAGATGGTTATTTAACGGTAAGAGCAGACCGGAAGCTATACAAAATCAATTTTGATCATATTATTTATATTGAGGGACAACGAGCTTACGTTACCTTCCATACCGAAAGCAAAAAAATAACTGCATTAGCTTCCTTAAAAGAATTAGAAGATGCATTACCAAAAGAAGATTTCATAAGAATTCATAAATCATATATTGTTTCAGTTAGAGAAATTCTTTCGTTGGAAGGAAATATACTGGAAGTAAATAACACTAAACTACCCGTAGGCAAGAACTACAAAGATGCTGTTCTGAAAATATTTGGATAAAAGTCCCACTCTGTCTCAATAGAAAAAAGCCCCTCTCAATCTCCCCAAAGGGGAGAGGCTGATTTACAGCTTGGTAAATTTTAGCCATTTGGGAAAAATGCACGTGCAAAATCGTATATGGCAAATTTTAGTAACAAAAATGCTGGTGCAAATCGTATCTGGAAATATTTAGGAACAAAATTGCATGTGCAAAAACGTGTCTGTGGTAAGCGCTGAATTGCATTCAGTGAAATAAGCAAACTGTAAATGATATACAAGAGCTGAAATTTAAAAAGTTGTAGCTCTTTTTTTATTAAGGAAGGGTTTGTAACCCGGTTATTTAAAAGCCTGCAGGTTGTCAAGTACATAAAGAATAAGTTTTTTGTTGTGTATTTATTGTAAATGGTATTAGAGTCCGGATTGCAAATCCTACCAACAGCTTTAAAAGAGTCAGATATTTTTAATTAAAATACTTCAAAATATTTACATGATGTAAATCTCCCGGATTGCAAATCCGCGCAAGCTGAATTTCAGTTGCTTTTTTGTTGGTAAGTAATTTTGGACTACCTAGCTAAATGCATAAGTTCGGCATAGCGTCTCGCTATGTCGTATAAGCCAAGGCCTCTGGCCTGATATTTTTGAAATAATAAATGCTAGTAGTAAATACAAAAGTCCAGAGGCCTGAAATTAACAACGAAGCGAGACGCATCGCTGAACAAAGGGGCAAAGGTCCAAGTTACAAACTTGAACCAGTATGTGGTTTATTATACAAAAAAGGAGTCACCTACAAATAGATAACCCCTTGAATTTATAGCTACTAGTTTTCCTTCTTGTTTATTACTTTGAGAATTTGTATTCTCCTGAACCAATCTTGATTTTTATTTTACCCTTTTCATAACCTAAAACTTCAATATCTTTTAAAGTTGCAATAGGCTTACCATTTTCTAAAATAGTATCTTTTTCATCTGCAGGGAAGTATATAACAGCAGTTGAGTTCACAGGAACCGAAACATTTAGTTCTGTTTGATTACCTGTAATATTCCATGCTGATTTTATAGTTCCGTAAGGTGATTCATAACTTGTTTCAGTTGCAGTAATATCTCCTGCAAATTGAGGTGCAATTTTTACTTCTTTATATGCTATTGAGTTTTCAGTTTGTTCAATTCCTCCTAATCCACCATAAAACCATTCCATGATATGACCCAGCATCAGGTGATTGTTTGAAACACGCTCTAAAGCTTGCCATGATTCTGTTAAGGCAGTCGCACCTTTTTTCAATTGAAATCCATATCCCGGCACATCATCACGAGCGTTCATTTGGTATAATAAATCACCGGCATCTCCATTTTGTAAAGCTTTAACCAGGTAATGGAATCCAATATCTCCGGCAGTTAAATCTTTGTTGCCTTTATTAATAGACTCTATTAAGGTTTTAAATACTGCATCCTTATTTGCATCATCAACCAGACCAATTACCAAAGGCATCGCAATGGCTGTCTGACTTCCAGTGCTGTAAATATTGGTTTCAGAATTAAAGAAGGTTGAATTAAATACTTGCTTTATTTCATTAGCCCAATCACCATAATATTTCGCTACATCTTTTTTATTGGTCAATTCAGCCATTTGGCTCAATAACTTAACATCATAGTAATAAATGGCAGTAGCAGTTAATGATCGTGGTGTTAATTGAGCATAACCTGGTGAGTTAGGTCCTAAATCGTACCAGTCACCTAAACCAAAATCTAAAATATGGTTTACAGATTTACTTTTCAGGTAATCTACATATTGAATCATCATAGGCCATGCCTTGTCCATTTGCGTTTTATCGCCATACCACTTGTACATTAACCAAGGTAAGATTACTGATGCGCTTCCCCATTCCGGAGAATCTCTGAAATCGCCATTGGCAAATTCAAATACAGTATATTCAGGAGCAATGGTAGGAACCAGTCCATCTGCAGTCTGTGCGCTGATCATATCATCAATGATTTTGCAATACAAATGATATACATCGTAATTATAATGAATTCCACCACCCATTAAAAAGCTTTGCTCTAACCAACCTAATTTTTCGCGATGAGGGCAATCAGTAGCTACACTTTGAAGGTTACTTTTAATAGCCCATTTAATTAGTGAATTCACTTTATTGAATAGTTCAAATGAGGTATTGAAAGTTCCAACTTCAGTAGCAGAGTTTCTGTTGTGTAATAGTTTTAGGTCGATGATTTCAGGAGTGTTTTCTTTCGCTTGTCCTTTTGGTGTTGCGCCTTCAACCTGAACATATCTGAAACCATAAAATGTAAAACGAGGTTTCCATGTTTCTACTTCATTACCTTTTAAGATGTATGTGAAATAGTAAGGTTTACCTGTTGCACCCTGAACGGCTTTGTTATCCTCATTAATAAGCTCCGAAGGATATAATTTAATGGTATCGCCTTTGTTTCCTTTTACTGTAAGCTCAACAATACCTGAAGCATTTTGACCAAAGTCGTATAAGTAACCGCCTTGCTCAGTTTTAACTTCAAAAACAGTATCAACAGCAATGGTTTCTTCAATAGCCACAGGATAATCCATCTCTGCAATGATATGATGATTAGGTGCTGTTGTTACAACAACATTCTTCCATGACGAATCATCAAAACCTGGTTTATTCCAACCCTCTTGCTCTAAACATGCATTATAATCTTCGCCGGCATAAATACTCGAAAAAGTAATAGGACTGGCATCTGTTTTCCAATTTTCGTTACTAACAATTGTCTCAGAACTGCCATCGGTATAATTAACCAAAATCTTACACATCATTTTAGGATTACCATAAGCTGTAAGCAGTTTACGGTAACGTGAATTAGGAATATTGAAAAATCCATTTCCTAACCAAATACCAATGGCATTGGCTCCGGTATTTAAGTTTTCAGTGATATCATAAGTGTTATAAAAGCAATAATCATCGTAGTTCGTCCATCCCGGAGCTAAGAAACGATTACCAACTTTATTACCGTTTAAATCCATCTCATAATGACCTAATCCTGAAATAAAGGCATAAGCCGATTTAATTTGTTTGTCAACATTAAACTCTGTTCTGATAATAGGAAGAACATGTTGCCCCAGTGGTTTGTGTTTCCACTCTTTACTGTAATTCGGAGCATGAATTCCCGGAACAATTCTATTTGCCGAATCCAACTCATCATAAGCAATCCATTTTGCATCGTTCCAATCTGATTCCGAAATCAAACCTGTTACAAAATCTCCCGATTCACTCCATTTTGATTCGTTACCTGATTCGTCCCAAACTTTAACCTTCCAGAAATATTTGGTACCCGGAGTTAGTTTTGCAGCATCGTATTTTACAAGGATGCTTTGGTCACTTTGAACTTTGTTGGTGTTCCATATATCACCATTATCTGAATTCAGATTTTTTAAATCAGAAGCCACCAAAATCTGATAGGCAGATTGAGTTTTACTTCTTTCTTCGGAAGTCATCTTCCAGCTGAAATGTATGCTTTGAACATCAACTCCCAGAGGATTGACTTTATTTTCGCAAAGAATCTCTTTAACCGCAACTTTCTCCTTAGTACAGGATGAAAAACTAATCAGATTAAGGATTACTATTAAAATGCCTATTGCTTTTTTTGTTGACATCAGATTATATCTTTTAATTATTTACGAATGACTTTTATTTCAATATATCGTTAAATTTAAGACCAAAGACGTTCCGCGTGCCGCCGAAGCTTTAGCGGAGGAGCAAGACTGATTTACAAGACGCTTATTGTTCGTTTTTTATATATCTGACAATAAAATGCGCATTAATATAACAATCGAAACATTACAAAAACTTAACTAACTATTGTATTTACTTTTAATTAATAATTATACCATCCTGTCCTTGGCAACCCTCCTTGAAATCAAGGTGGAAACTAGCTACGATACTCTCCTCTTTTGAAGGAGGAGTACCCGAGGAACGGGGGGGAGGTGGTTATTTTACTTTAAATAATTCACTATATCTTTTTCTCTTTCCTTTGGTTCAACGTTCAGATATTCTATTTTTCCATTTTTTACTTTTGCTTCAACAGTTGTGTTATCTGGAGCATACAGTTTAAAATGTACATCCCAATCTTTTGGCCAGGCCGGGAATAGAAGAATCTCTTTATCGTTGGTTTGTAATAACATTTCTTGTAATCCAATCATACCTGAACCACCCCAGTTATGATCAGGAACCCAATCGTAACCAGGACCCCAGAATGCAGAGAATCTTCTATCTGAATCTTTCAACTTCAATTTAACTAACTCTGAAGCTTCATTTGTTAATCCTAGTCGGGCAGCAAAAATATTATCCTGTTTCCAGCCTATGTGACTGCGAAATTTATTTGCATCAGGATCATATTTCCATGTATTTACAGCCACTTCTAAATCAGGTTTTCCAACACCATAAATTCCCCATGGATAAACAGGGTAAAGTTGAGGAACTTCAACATTATTCACTCTTTCCCAAAGTTTAGCAGGAGCAATGGTTTTATGACCATCATAATCTGTAAAACTGATAGGAGGGATGTGTTCAAGCATCTTGCTCCATTTATCTTTTTGCTCCTGAGTCATGTATTTCTCCGGCAGAGCAATCGTTTCTTTTAATACCGTTTGCAAGGCTGCAATGGTTGAGGTTGAGTTATAACTCATTTTATAGGTTTCGCATGAGGACCCCGGATAAAATACCAAATGATTATTGGCATCATATGTTTTGCTACCTCGTTGTTTTGCCAGGTATTGGTAATGTTCATCGAAAAAGGTCAGGCAGCTTTCGATTAAAGGAATGTATTCAGAAATATCATTGTTGTTGTATCTCTCGGTTTGAAGAATCATATAACATATCTCCAAAACCGTGTCCCATTGATATTCAAGCCATGCATTATACTGCATCCCCTTATCGTACCAATCAGGACGCTTCCATCCGTATTCACTTGGATTAGGTAAGCCAAAGTTTTCTATTTGTTCGGTAAAGCAAGCACCATCATGTCCCCAATAGGTTTTGCTACGTAGTATAGCGTTGTTTAATATGCGTAAATAGAAATCAAATTGCGGTTTCATCATATCAAAGTCCCCGCATTTAAGCATAGGAAAGTAAACTAAACGTTGGTTTTGTGCAGTAAAAGTTCCACCTCCCCAGTTTCTAAAATCCGGAGTATAGTTCTTTTTCGCATCCACAAAAACAGGATCAACAGTAAATAAGCCTCCATTAAACTTAGTCGGATAATTTCCATAGGCATTACAACCCAGCATATATCTGAATAACTGGTAGTTTTTACCTACTTGCCATTCCTGGCTGTTTTGATCTTTATCGGATTCAATTTGAATGAAACTTCTGTCCCAATATTGGTTCCACCATTCAATTGTTTTTTTGTGCGTTGAAGTTGTATAGTTGTTGGCTTTCGTTACTGTTTTCCACAGTTCAGTTTGCCAATCTTCAATAGTTTTGGTTTGGTTTGAATGCAGAATCATCTTTAGCTGATGCGTTTTTGATGCTTCTTTACTTTGAAGTTTCCATCCTTTAAAATCAGTATCCAGATATGTTCCATCGGTGGTTGTAACAGAATTGAAGTTTTTACCCGTCATATAACCGCCAAAGGTTAGGTTGAGTAATGGATTATAAAGCTGATCTTTTATACCTGATAATCCCTGTTGATCCACTGTGGCATCAAAAACAGATTCAGGTTTGTTTCTATGATAAAACAGAACTCCATTATCCTTAAAAGATATTTGGTCAGCCAAAGTTTTTAAATCTTTGGGAGGTGCCCACTTATAGGTATTCTGAAAGCTTTCACCCTTACGTAACTCTCGGTCTTGATAGCGCCAGTTCTCGTATGTAGCATCTACATTAATTTTTTGATTAGAGTTGATTTCAACAGATATCACAGGATTAAATACATCAACCCACAATTTTACATCCGCAGATAAATTTGCATTAAAACCGGATATCTGAACATATCCATCTTTAAGGATTAATTCCTGTTTAAAAGTTTTTCCTTCAAATGGATTAGGGGAGAGGTGAATTCTGACTCTTCCAAGTTTAAGAAAGGTATTGTTTTCATCAAAGGTTCCACTCTTTGACAAATAGAACATTATCTCTCCATTTTCTACCCAAACATTTGTTCCAATATCTCCGCCACCACAAGGCATTGATTCCAATGAATTTTTACTTTGAGTAGTCCATGTCACGTTGTACTGATCCAAATCAACTTTGTTTGCACTGTTGATTAAATTGTTACAACTAAATATGGCTATGAATAAAAGAAATAATGTTTTTTTCATTTGTAATTTTTATATACTCAGTTTGTGTTGTTTTTATTATGACAAACCAATGAACCACCTCCCTGTGAATATTTCACAGTACTCCTCCTTGGCAAGGAGGAGAGCTGATTTACAGCTTGCTTAAGTTGTTAATAGATGCCATTATTAGTACGTAATTTATCTTCTCCCCTTTGGGGAGATTGAGAGGGGCTCTCTTTTCAAAGAAAACATCATAACAGGCTTTAAAAGCTTGTTATGGACGTTCTCTTCTCACCCTATTACCAGGGATTTTTACATAAAACAACTAATACAATGTCTATTATAAAATATATTATTTAACACAAATCAAGTATTGAAAATATTAAGTTTCAGACCTTTGGCCTGAGATAATCTGGATGTTAATATCAGGGGGCGATGCCCCTTGATTTAATGTTAAAGGCTTTCAGCCTTAAAAAAATCTATCCTTGATTTGTAATAATTACCATTCATCTGTTCTAAATGATGATACGGGCAAACCATCAGTGCCAAATAATTCAGCCACCACATAATCTTTAAATGCATAGCGGACTGCCACCGGTTTTTTAACTCTTGGTGATGATAGCACTACCGATTTGCTTCTTAAAAATACTGTGGCAGGATAAAATCGTTTGTCTTCTCCTGCTATTTCAAAGCCTTTAATTTCTTTTCCATAAGAAGTTAATCCGTTGGTATGGTTAAAGGAAACCACAATATTGCTTCCATTAACAGACATGGCTTTAAAAGATGGGCTTTTATATCCAAAACCTTCCATCTTATACGTATCAGCCAGCGCATACATGGCTAATCTTTCACCTCCAACTTTCTTTTTCATTGGGTGAATACTGGTTTCTTCGCCTATATCTAATAATACAACCATTCCGCTGTTAGGGATTTTAGCTTCAGACTTTCTTTGAGCATCTCTTAGAAATGCAGAATTATGTTTTTCTTCCTGATCTTCCAATGGTTTAAACACAGAATAATCAAATGGAGCAATTTGAGCATAATAAAATGGAAAATCTCCCTGATCCCATAAGTTACGCCATTCATTTACCATTGTAGGTAATAACTCTTCATACTTATCAGGTTCGATATAATTTGTTTCACCCTGGTACCAGATACAACCTTTAATTCCGTATCCAATAACCGGATGAAGCATTCCATTGAAAAGTACTGTTGGGGTACGGTTTACTTCAGGAATAGAATCTCCTTTTTCAGGAACTTTTTTGCCTTCGAATTCAACAGAAGTTTCTTTACTCATCCATGCCTGAATACATGAACCACCAAAACTTACATCTATTAATCCAACAGGAACATCAATCATTTCCTGTAAAAGACGACCAAAATAATATCCTGTAGCACTGAAATTAGATACTACCTCTGGACAAGCTTCTTTCCACTGACCTTCGAAATTGTCCTGAGGTTCAGTTTTTGAGCTGCGAGGGATAGATATCATTCGGATGTTATTGTTTTTAGATTTTAGGATATCCATGTTTGATCCTTCGATAGGTTGTCCCATAAAACCCTTCATTGGCATTTCCATGTTCGATTGTCCTGTACATAACCATACTTCACCAATCATTACGTTCTTAAGCGTAATGGCTTTTTCATCGCTAATCGTGACTTCATAAGGACCACCTGCTTGTGGTGTTTTAACCATTACTTTCCACTTACCTGATTTATCAGATTTAGTAGTATAACTCTGGTTATTCCATGATGTTTGAACAGAGATGGAAGTTTTTGCATCCGACCATCCCCAGATGGCAACTTCTGATTGTTGCTGTAATACCATATTATCTGAGAATAATGCTGATAATTTTATCTCAGCCTGCACTCCCAAAGTCATTATCGCTAACAGCAGAACTAAACTTAAATGTTTCATTCGTTTAACTTTTTATATTTTATCAATATTTTCTTTTTGTATCAATATAATAGACTTACTAACACATAGGGATTCACCCAATGCTATTATATTACGGCCTTTCAGGCCTTTATTTGCTTCATTTTTAATTATACAAGCTGTAAATTCCATTCTCTATGTTCCTTTTTACCCTTTACCTTTCAACCTTTTATTTTGTTTCTTTATTTGCATACTTCAATTGTAACCGGACCATATAATCCCGCAGGCAATAGCTCCCGACCTTCCAAACGATAAGGAGCAGTTGTATAAGTTACTCTTTGATCTTCGGGTAATTGATGATCGCCCATTAATCGATTGGCCCAGGTATTGGTAATTTCAATCTCCAAATTATTGGAACCAGTTTTTACAGCATTGCTAATTTCTACCCGATAAGGCTTAGTCCAACAAATACCACATGATTTATCATTTACTTTTACTTCCGCGATATTATCAAAGCCAGAGAGTTTTAACCATACTTGTTTTTCTTTATTGCTTTCATCCCAATTAAAGCTGTTTTTGTAGGATGCAGTTCCTGAGTAATAACGAATGGAATCGTTATTACTTTCACTCCATGAAGTCAATTCATTAAAAGTAATTGATTCAGATGGACCACCTAAATCCTTATCAAATTGAACAGTCCAGGTTCCTTCAATATCTTTAGCTTTGGTATATTCTGATTGAGAATTGGCAGAGGTAGCTTTATTTTCAAAAATCACGAATATAGATTGGTTCGATTCCAATTCATACTTGATCTCTGTACGACCATTAACCACAGCATAATCTTTAGGTAAGAATTTAGTATTGGTTACCGGATCATAAATAACAGGTATTTTATCGCTTTCTTTAAATGACAGCGTTACTTCCTGCGAATTGTCTAATTGATTAGCAACAAAATAGATCTCCTCATTATCAGAACTACGATGATTCCAAGCAATAGAAGTGATTTCCTTTCCAGCTGTATTTAAGGCTTTAAAATCTTTGATTAAATCGATTTGATCAAATGATTCAGCAACAAAAGGACCTACAATAACACGACCTTTGCCAACTTTATTAATGTTGTAACTGTTTCCTTTTTCATCCTTTATTTGTAAAGGAGAACCTGCAAATAGCTCGTCGATTATAGATTTTAATTCCTGATCATCATCTTGATTAGAACCATAAGTTGTTGACGGTTTTTCCATCATCAATATGGTCGCACCTTGTTTAACAATCTCCAAAAGCTTTGATGCTACTTCAACGCTCATTCGTTCTCCGCCATCCGGAGCCATTTTTCTCTGACCAGGGATAACTAATAATTTGTATTCAGCACCTCCATGTAAAACAATATTGCCATCCTTTACTGAAGCAAGATTGATTAAAGCATCTTTATTGAATGAATCGTAAGCATAACCCATTAAAGGATTAATCCATTCCTCAGGATCTGCCATACTCTCCTGAGTGGTTACTCCATGAGGGATATGACGAACTTCATAATTATTTTCCAACAACCTTTTCTTCTCATTAGCTACTCTTTCTTCTCCCATAATACCAGGTAGAATTGTTACTAAACGATCAGGTAAAATAGAACGTCGAGGAATCTCTTCCCCCGTAAACACTGCAATATCAGTAACTGGCTTTCCTGTCTGTAACAAGGCTTGGCAGTTGGTTAAATAGTCAATAAATGCACTTCCTTGTTTCCACCAGGTCTGATCACGTTGAAAATAGGTTCCAATCACATCTAATGTCATTCCAGGCCTACGATCAATCCAAGGATTTTGGGTAAATACATGGAAAAATATTTTATTAATACCTAAGGCAAAATTTCGATCAATAACAGGCTTAAGTAATCCCGGATGTTCATCCCAATCCAAACGAATCTCAGTTAAGCTTTCTGCTTGTATAATTTGTTTTCCATAGATATGAGCACCAGAAATGGCATCCATCATATCGTTAGGCTTATCATGCGAAGGACTTCTGAACCAGAATTCACCCATTGGAGAATCCACATTTTTAAAATGCAACATTCCATCAGAAACCATAATTGGAGATACACTCTCAGCTGCAAAATGGCAATCTTTTTCGTGAGCCAGTCTTTGCATGGTTCCAAATAAATTGTCAGCAACCAATTCTGCAATTGTTTCACGTAAATCAGTCAGTACTTTTTCTGATTTTTCTGCATTTTCAATAGGAATACCTGCTAAAACCGGCAGATACTTATAATAATCGTAGCCACGTCTTTTTATAAACTCATCACGAAGTACCGGCGACCAGTTCTGACTTCCGCATTCCCAGCTGTCGATGAAAAAACGTTTTAATACTTTGTTTGCCAGTTCAGGTCCAACCTGACGAAATACTTCACCAAACCATTTATCAAACTGAAAAGCTACTGTTTCAGAATCCAGTTTATCGCACTCTAAACCTTTACCACCTCCACCAATGTAATTGGTGGTTCCTGTTGTTGTGTGACCCATACGAAGAATACGCCAGTTACCTTCAGGAATATCCCATGTTACTGTTCCATCTTTTGACATGTAACTTGTAATATCCACTAACTGATCTAAAGCAACACACTCATCTGATTTCAAGTCATTATCTTTTATTCTTTCTGCTATTCGCCAAATCACTCCGGATTTTCCTTCATACTGATGAATTTTTACATCAGAAGAAAGTTCAATTCCTTTTACTCTTAAGGAAGGTTTCCACTTAGCAGCATCTAAATCTTCAGCACCTGCATCCATACCTGTTGGATCATAAACAAAGCGAAAATATTTGGCTGTAACTTCTGGAATAAGACTGGTTGCATTAGCATAAACATCTTGCCATCCCTGACGGGGCGCCTGCATTTGATAATGATCTTTAAAATGAATACCATCGTTACTAACCTGAATTAAGAATCGGTTAGAATGATAGTTGTACCATCCGGAATGAATGATTAAAGAACGACAAGTAAAAGGCTTTTCAAATTCATATTGAATGTAACAAGGTTCTTTACTTTTAAACTGTTTGTTATTTCCAGCTTTAGCCAGATAATTTAGGTTGGTTTTTGTCGCATCAGATGTTACCTTTATTTGCTTCTGAAATGAGGAAACACCAGCGCCATCCTTAACCGGATAGGCATATATGGCTATATCTTCATAGTAATTTTCCTTATGCACAGGAACCGATAAAACAGATTGAAAAAGATTTCCTCCCTGAACAATGGTATCAGACCAAACTACTTTCTGCATAGATTTATCCGGAGTAATCCAGGGACCACCGGCGCAAGAAAATCCATCACAAGAGTGCATACCCAGTTTTAAATCCAGACGATCGCACTCCTTCATAACATGCTTAATCATTTCCCACCACTCTGGAGTTAAAGTCTTAACCGGATTTTCTATCAATGAAGAGTCTCTTAGATCTTTTATAAAAGAAAGATATGCACCACCCAGACCTATTTCCTTCATGGCCTCCAGATCGGCAGTTATACCTTCTTTTGACACTTCACCATGCATCCAGTACCAAAGTGTCCAGGGTTTTGCTGATTCTGAGGTAGGATAACTCTGTTCTTCCTTTGAAGATCCGGAATTACATCCCAGAAAGAATACTCCAATTAATAGTATGCAGAATATTTTTTTCATGTTTTTACAGATTATAGACATTAGATAAGAGACTATGAACACAGAGACGCTGAGACACAGAGTTTTTCTTTATTATTATTTCGCTGCAAATTTTTTCTCACTGGTTCTTTAGTTGTTTTTATTTGAATCGATTGTCTAATTCTATTATTTAATATTCTATTTAATGTCAGTATTATAACTACTGAGAATTAAGTCTATGATTAGAAAGCGTCAAAGACAAGGCTTTCGAAGTTTTTGAATCCAGGGAGTTTACTGTTGTAAATGACTGCTTCAAAAACTTCGAGTAACGCAGTATTTGGCGTTTTCTTGCAAAGACTATTTTTTACTTTGCTTGAAAACGAAAATATACAGTTCCCGATTTTTCACCACTTACACGTTGTGCTTGTGATGAAGGACCACATAAGTCTGTTGCATTTACTTTATTACGTACAGCAGGGATTACATCTAATACAGAAATTCCTGTTTGAGGTAAAGTATATAATAATGCATCTCTTCCGTCACGTGGAGTATAAACGCCTAAATAGTTATCAAAGCTCTTATTTGCAATAGAAATAGTTCCTTCTGTAGTTGAGAAATTAGCCCATTGCCAATCGCGAAAATATCCTTTAAACTCAGGATAAACAAAGCTTTCACCAGGGATAGGATCGTTATAATCATTTCCCCAAATACCCAATTCTGTACCATGAGTACGGTTTTGCCATGAACGATAAGGCCCCATTCCTAACCATTTAATAGATTTCATATTGTCTTCAGGATAGTCAAATTTGATTCCCATTAACTCAACTACACCATCATATTGGTAAGTGTAGTCTAACTCCAATAATCCATCAGGATAAATCTTCCATAGCACATTTTTCAATGCTCCGGCATACTTTGCATTTACAGCATAGTAACCATCTTCTTTATGGAAATCAAAATAAGTCAATGTAGAATCAGTTGAAAATTCGTTGTAAACCCTGTCGATACCATTCATTGGATTAGGTAAGTTTTCAGCTACCCAGCCATCCAGACTTCTATCACCACGACGAGCAGCAGTAAACTTTGGTCCATTACCAAACGAAATGGTTTTTCCGTTTTGTTTTACGTTTAACAATTCACCTTTTTCCTTACCAAAAGTAAATGCATTTTCGCCTACAGAGATGGTTACTTGTTCATCAGTTTCCTGAGTTCTGAATTCATTATTTACTTGTGTTGGTGTTATAGATTTAGTTTCTTTTGCTAAACCCCACGACCAAGTATAAAGTTCTTCTCCTTCTGGTCCAAATGCAGTAACAAATAAAGCATCTGCATTTTTCCAATCTTTTGGAAGAGGAATATTTATTTCACCTTTTGCATGGGCTTCTAAATCCGGACCATTGAATTTACCTTCCTTAATTGTTTTTTCAGATGCATTCTTTTCAAAAGCATCTGAAAACTGACTTAGTTTCCATGTAAACTTACACTGATTCAGGTTGATGAAATCGTATCTGTTTTGAACAGGAATCGCACCCGAGAAATCTGCTGGCAATTCATCAAAATCGATATAAACAGGCGACCAAACTTCCTTAATAGTAAAGAAACTACCTTCTTTTTCGTGATGAGGTCCAACAATACCGTCAGCACCATGGTTTCCATCATTATCAATTTTTCCATCCTGATCCGTTCTAACTACACCTTCATCGGCATACACCCAAAGTAAACCTCCGGTACAGTTAGGATGGTTATACATCATTTTCCAGTAATCGTATAAACCGGCACCATGTCCGCCGTCATATAATCCATGAAGAAACTCAGTCGGCATAAATAAATCTTTACCTCTTAAATAGTTTTGAGTTTCGCCATAAGAACGGTAATGCATGGTTTCCATTCCGTTTAAATCTTGTTGTGGATGGATAACCGGACGCTTTTGAGGATCGTAAGGAGCAAATTCAGAATCAAGCTCAGTGTTCCAACCTTTTTCATTTCCATTATCCCAAAAAAGAATACTTGGGTGGTTAACATCGCGTGTAACCATCTCTTTTACCAGTTTTCTTCCAACTCCCGTATCGTAGTGACCATGCCATCCGCCAAGCTCATTTAAAACATAAAGTCCCAATTCATCACAAGCATCCAAAAATTCAGGATCAGGAGGATAGTGCGACATACGAACTGTATTCATGTTCATTTCTTTAATTAAACGAACATCGTTATAGTTTAACTCTTTATTTAACGTACGACCTGTTTCTGGCCAAAAGCTATGACGGTTTACACCACGCATCATTATTCTTTGTCCGTTAAGATAAAGTCCATCTTTTTTGCGAATTTCAAATGTGCGGAAACCAATACGATCATTAACTGTGTGAACATCTTTACCATCCTTCATTAAGGTAAATCGAACATTGTAAAGATTAGGAGTTTCTGCAGTCCATAGATTAACATTATCAAAATGCGACTTTAAAACTACTTTTTCAGATCCCGGTTGAGGTTTCTCAATAATAGGTTTACCCATTACTTTACCATTTAAATCCAAAACTTCAGCTTTAACTGAGTATTCGTTCGACAATGGATGTCCAAGAAATACTTCGGCAAGGAAATCACCATTGGCTTCAGCAGCAACAGCTGTACGATCAATATTGTGAGCAGGTCTTACCTCTAAAAATACAGGACGGAATATTCCTCCAAAGTTCCAGTAATCAGCTCTGCGTTCCGCCAGATTTACACTAATATCTTTTGATTCTTCACTTACAGTAACTTCCAATAGGTTTTCTTTTCCGAATTTTAACCATGGAGTGATGTCATATTTAAAACGATAAAATGCACCCTGATGTGTTTCACCGGCTTTTTTGCCATTAATTCTCACTTCAGTATCTGTCATCGAAGCTTCAAAAACAATTTGTACGTTTTTATCTTCCCACTCCTTAGGTACATTGAAGGTATGTTTGTATTTACCTTGTTCTGTTGGTATGGCAGGATGAGACTTCATAGCATAGAAATAAATGCCATAGTTGTATTCACCAAAACCTTGTTGTTCCCAACATGAAGGAACATTAATTTTGGTCCATTCGCCACTATTTCTTCCTTCAGTACAGAAAAAATCCCATTCTACAGCATCATCATATCCTTTACCTGAAAGATATTTGATTTCTGTTTCAGTGTTGCTTTTTGATGATTGTGAAAAAATATTTACTGATGATAATGAAATGATCATCGAAAGCAGTAAAAATCTATTCCTTATAATTGTTTTCATATCTATAAATTTTCTTTCTCTTCAATTAATGTTTGTCTATAAGGCCCAACTACTGCGTTGTTGCTCAAAATTCAAATCCTCATATACAATTAGTATACTGCGGTTTAAATTTTTCACACGCCTTGTATTTGAACCTTCTAGTTCAAACACCCTTTGATTTGGGATAGAATTGGTTAAAACTGCAATCTAAATTGAAATTCTTTTAATCCAGATCCAGTTTAAAACTTAATTTTTCTGTACACAGAAGTAATTTGATCGGTTTTACTTTTGATTGGTAGTAAGTAAAACTCATACTGGTAATCCTTTGCAGGTATTTGATATTGAGGTATTGGTTGAGCCACATCCGACCAACTGTCGTTACCACCTACACCCATTTGTATCAAATCAATATTTAATGTGATATATTCGGCATCTTTTAAATCATAAGTATGATTAGCCGCATTAATATTTTCCTCTGTATAAGGCCAGGCACTCATGCTTAATAAACTATCAGCAACAACCAATAAACCTTTATTTTGATTGTTGTTTAGATACATCCATCTTACATCAGTTCTGTTGCCATTTTCCTGAGGCATGATGTATGGTTCCATAAACTCATTGATAGTCTGACTGTAGATACCTGCATCAAAGCCGGATCTTCTGTCAATGTAGTTTTCATACAATCCACGACCATACCAACTAATTTGATCATAGTCTCTTTTAATGCCACACTGCATTCCAACCTTTGGAATATTTGGAAGACTGTCCTTTATATCAAGCTGATAAGCCACTTTTATAACTCCATCTCCATTAATGGTATAATTTACAGTTACATTAGCTTTGTTGTCGATAATAGAATACTGACTAGTAATACTGACAATGTCTTTACTGTCCTCAATTTTAATATCAGTAAGATCAGGATTAGGCTCGTACCACTCTTTCAATTTTTTCTGTGGTTTCCAGCCTTTTCTGTCGTTATCAGTGAGCGGACGAGTAAAGTTTGGTAGGAGAGGAGCAGAGATTTGCTCTTCGCTGTTCCATTTGTATGATGATACGGCTCCGTTTGTTTTATCAACTTCAATGCTAAATGATTTACCACTAATGCTGTATTTGTTATTCCTGTCATTTACAGTTAATGTTTGATAGGATTTAGATTCAGCTTTAAAGATGGGTAATCCTGTCAGTTCAAACTGATTGGAAGCTACGATATATCCTTTATTGGCCCATTGTTGATTCTCAATTAATGAAAACTCAATATTAGCCAGATACTCAAAGCCCGATTTTAATTTAGGTAGGTAAGATGAAATATTAATAATAGTATCTTTTCCAGCTTCCAAATGAAAAAACGGAATGGAAACTGTCTTAATCAATTTACCGTCTTGCAGTGTTTTCAAAGCACAGTTGTAATGATCTGTAGATAAAGCAGCATGACGATTTGTAATCTTGATCAAACCTTTATCTGCATTAACCAATTCACATTCTATGGGTTGATATACATGTTTACACTCATACATGGCAGCTTTTGCTCTTCCGTCAGCAGCAACTATTCCGTTGATACAGAAATTTGAGTCATGAAGCTTTTCTCCAAAATCACCCCCGTAAGCATAAAATGGATTTCCTAACGAATCTAATTTGGTTAAGCCCTGATCTTTAAAATCCCAGATACAACCACCAATAAAACGAGGATTGGAACGGAAAATATCCCATAGCTCCTTCATGTTTCCGGTTGAATTTCCCATTGAGTGCGAATACTCCACAAATAGAATAGGTCTTTTATCCCCGGGGAAGTTTAATAAGTCATAAATAAATGGGATAGAAGGGTAGAATCGGCTCACCATATCCACATAATTTTGATCGATAGGATTAGGTAATCTACCTGTATTTGGACGTTTGCTTAAATCTTTATAACCTTCAACACCAGGGCTACCTTGGGCCGGCTCATAATGAACAGGACGCGTAATGTCAAAGTTATGAACCCAACCGGCCATCGCATCATGGTTTGGACCACTACCGGCTTCGTTACCTAAACTCCAGATGATTACACTTGGATGGTTTTTATCTCTTTCCACCATTCTGGTCATTCTTTGCATATGACCATTGGTCCAGAAAGGATCATTACTTAATTTACCTCCCAATCCATGCGTTTCCAAATTGGCTTCATCCATTACCAAAATACCGTACTCATCACATAAATCGTAGAAATACGGGTCGTTAGGGTAGTGGCTGGTTCGAATACAGTTAAAGTTGAACTGCTTGATCTGTTTTACATCTCTTTCAATATCCTCTCTTGATAAAGCTTTTCCTTTTTCAGGATGATGATCGTGTCGGTTAATACCGTATAAATAAGTTACTTTACCATTAATCAATAGCTTACTGTCAGATTCTCTGAATTCAATGCTTCTAAATCCAACCTTACAACTTTTAGCTTCCAGAAGATTTCCAACACTATCCTCTAAAGAAACCACAAGCGTATAAAGATTAGGAGTTTCATCACTCCATTTTAATGGATTCTTCACTGTTGTTTCCAACATTCCGAAAATCACATTATCCAAACGAGGATAACTTTCATTTAATATAGAAATAACTGATTTTTCAAGAGGTTTTTCGAATACAGATTGTCTTTCTGCATCATATAATTGAGCTTTAAAAACATAGCCTTTAACCGTATCTCCGGTTAAGTTTTCAATACGAGGACGAAGGCTGAAAACAGCATCTTTATATTCTTTATCCAGCGTTGTTCGGTAATGAAAATCAGCAATACGAAGTTTTGGTTCAGCCATTAAATATACTTCACGCTGAATACCACTCATACGCCAATGGTCCTGATCTTCAAGATAAGCTCCATCACTCCATCTGATTACCTGAACAGAAACAATATTTTCTCCCTTAATTAAATAAGGAGTTACATTAAACTCAGAAGGTAAACAACTGTCTTCTCCATATCCTAAGAATTTACCATTTACCCATACTTTAAAAGCAGAGCTAACACCTCCAAAATGAAGAGTTACATTCATGCCATTCCAGTTTTCAGGAACAGAAAAAGTTCGTTGATAAGAACCTACTGCATTGTAATCTCTTGGAACGTATGGAGGATTTACCGGACGAAACGGATAAACTGCACTTTTATAGATAGGAATATCATAACCTTCCATTTCCCAATTTGAAGGAACCAGGATTTTATTCCATCCTGTAACCTTACTTTCATAAAAGTTAGTAGGTGCATCAGCTGGCTTAATTGCAAATTTGAAATCCCAATCTCCGTTTAAATTCACGTAACGAGATGATTGTTCTCTATCATCCTTAAGAGCATCTATAATATTTGAATATGAATAAGCAGTCACTCTGGAACGGTCTCTGTTTAAACCGCATATTTGAGGATCTTCCCATGGCTCTGTATAGTAGATTTGGGGAGGAATCGGAATTCCGGCAGGTTCACCTGTTACAGTTTGTGCTTTAACACTAATGTATCCTGTAAACAATAACGCAAGCATCCCAACACTTTGAAGACCAATCTGAGATTTAATTGTTTGTATCGATTTTTTTAATGATAAATTCATGATTGCTTTTATTAAAGAACGCTATGCTTCATTAAATAGATTCATTAATCAACTCGTCATTAATATGAACAGAATTCATATTTAAACTTTCCACGTATTTAATGACGTTATCCTCTTTTACACCATTAAACGAACAGTTTTCAATATGTATGTTTTTTATACATTTCTCACCTTCTAACCCTTCAAGTTTAAGAGCCATTTGTGCTTTTTGTGACTGAACATTAGAGATGTAAATATTTTTTACAACCGGAATAAAGTTACCCTGACCTTCTCTTGAATCATAACTGCAATTGATTCTTACAATAGCCTCTTTAACCTGACCAACATTTAAGTTTCGGATATAAATATTTTCGGTTACACCACCTCTGTTATTATTGGTTTTAATACGGATGGCCCTATCCAATTCCGGACTATTCATTTCGCAGTTTTCAACAAAAATATTTTTGCATCCACTGGAGATCTCGCTACCAAGAACAACACCTCCATGACCATTTTTCATCATACAATTTCTAATCACCACGTTTTCAATTGGACGATTCATCGCTCTTCCATCTTCATCCCTTCCTGATTTTAATGCAATACAATCATCACCTGTGTTAAAAACACAATTTTCAATTAATACATTTTTACAAGATTCCGGGTCACAACCATCGTTGTTAGGACCATTACTGTTAACAGTTACCCCTCTGATGGTCAAATTCTCGCAAAGAACAGGATGTATCACCCAAAAAGGAGAATCTTCCACCGTAATGCCTTCAATTAAAGCATTTGTACATTCATAAAACTGAATGAAATGAGGACGTAAATAATGACCTTTTCCCATTTGTCTATCTTCAACAGGAGTTTGGTCTTTATTGTATTGGTTAAGTAGTGGTTGTCCAACTGAATCCAATTGACTTTCCATTCCTTCTTTCCAACCATATTTTGTTTTACCTTTTAATCTCCACCAGTTTTCAGGTTTAGCCATTCCATTTACAGTACCTTCACCGGTTAAGGCAATGTTCTTTTTGCCATAAGCATAAATTAATGGAGAATAGTTATAGCAAAAAATACCTTCCCAGCTTGTTTTTACTACTGGCAGATAGTCTTTAGGATTAACAGAAAATAATAATGTGGCTCCTTTTTCAACTTTTAGGTTTACATTATCCTCAAGGTGAATGGCTCCTGTTAAATATGTACCTTCTGGTACTAAAACGGTTCCACCTCCATTTATACTGCACATTTCAATAGTACTATTGATGACAGCAGTATTTAATCTTTTACCATCAGCAATTGCACCATATTTGATGATATTATAAGTTGTGTCTTTAAAAGATACAGATCCAATAGCTTCCACAATACTATTAGCTGTTTTCCAGGGATCATTTTGAGAATTATTATTCGTGCATTTGATAAAAAAGGCAGGAACAATAAGAGTGACTATTATTAAGTTGACTAGCTGTTTCATGTTTGTTTTGTTGTGCTATATATTTATTCGAATAGATTATTGATTTGATAAGTTTCTCCAGCTTCGGTTTCTTTCTCAATCATTTTATCTCCATACTTAATTTGAAGTTTATTTCCTGCAGTAGATAAAACAGATAGTGAACTTAATTTACCGTCATTCCACTCCATATCAATTTCAAATCCACCGCGAGCTTTTAATCCTTTGATACTTCCCGATTGCCACGAATCAGGTAAGGCTGGTAATAATTGAATATAACCCTGGTGACTTTGCATGATCATTTCAATAATCCCTGCTGCACCTCCAAAATTCCCATCAATCTGGAAAGGAGGGTGAGCATCAAATAAGTTAGGGTAGGAGCCTCCTCCTCCGTTTCTTTCAGGGTCAAGAGCAGAACCCAATAGCATTTTAATCATGGTATTGGCATGATTACCATCTAAAAAGCGAGCCCAGAAGTTAATTTTCCATGCTAAACTCCAACCTGTTCCATCATCCCCACGATATATTAATGATTGTTTTGCAGCGATCATTAATTCAGGGTTGTTCATCCATGTAATTTCATTTCCTGGATGAACACCCCATAAGTGCGAGATATGTCTGTGATGATCTTTTATATCATCTTTATCTTCCATCCATTCTTGCAATTGACCATGCTTTCCTATTTGATCAGGAGCAATTTGAGCTAGCTTGCCTTTTAACACGTCTGCAAATTCATGATCAATATCTAAAATATCAGAACTTTCAATTACGATTTTGAATAAAGATCTGATAATCTGATGGTCCATAGTAGGTCCTGCAACCAATCCTCCATGTTCCGGAGAGTTTGACGGTGTGCTAATCAGATATCCCGTTTTAGGATCTTTTACTAAAAAGTCTACAAAGAATTCAGCTGAACCTTTTAACAGTGGATATGCCTTCTTCTTCAAAAATTCTTTGTCCTGTGTATATAAATAATGCTCCCATAGGTGATGAGCAAGCCATGCACCGCCTGTTACCCAAATACCATGATTTGAGTTGTTGATAGGAGCAGTTCCTCTCCATTGATCTGTATTGTGATGATGAACCCAACCTTTAGCATTATAATAAGCTTTAGCCGTTTTTGCACCTTCAATGGCAACTTCATCGATTAATTTAAACAATGTATTATGACATTCACTTATGTTTAGTGGCTCCACAGGCCAGAAATTCATTTCGCAATTTATGTTTGTGGTATACTTACTCCCCCAGGCTGGATAAATTTCTTCATTCCAGATTCCTTGTAAGTTAGGAGGATTGGTTCCCTCTCTTCCTGAAGAAAGCATTAAATATCTTGCATATTGAACATACAAGGCAGCTAAATCTTTATCTTCATTGTTTTTAATATTGAAAATTCTTTCGTCAGTTGGAGTTTGTCTTTTCTCATGATCTCCAAGATCAATTGAAAAACGATTAAAAATGGGTTTGTAATCATTTAAATGAGATGTTTTGATATCATCATATTGTAATGATTCAATAATAGGTAATTGAGCATCACAAATTTCTTTTGCATTTCCTGAAATATCATTGTACGCTTTATAATTGGTAGCTGCTATTAATTTAATTACCGCTTCGCTTGCATTAGAAACTACGATTTGATTATCCTTAATATTTACAGTTCCGTCATTGCTTGAAATATTTAAATAGGCAGTTCCTTTCATATCGCCGTCCTCAACTTTTAATGAAAGCGCCAGTGTTTGATCATCTATTTTTTCGATATTATAGATGGCATGTAAAGTCTCTAAGCTCGCTTTGAAATTTAGCTGGTTCTTTTTACTCGAAATTACTTTTACTGCAATAAGGTTATCCGGATGACTTGCTAAATATTCTCTTTTATATTGAACTCCATCAACGGTATAAGATGTTTTAGCTAATGCATTGTTTAACTCAAGACTTCGTCTGAAATTTGTTATAGAATCATGTCCTTCAAATTCAATTTTAACAACACCAAAAGGTTGGTACTTTGCCTGATATTCAGGAAAGTATGGAGGTTTTGTGTCAATAACTTTATATTTCCAGTTTCCTTCGATGAAAAGAGGATCTGCTTTAAGATTTAGAGGAGTTATATTCATCTTTTTAGGACCTGTTCTTACAGCATTAAATCCTCCTGTCGATACATAATTGTTAATTAAAACCGCAATTACATTTTTACCAGTTTTAACGTATTTAGCAGGGATTGTATAAATTCGATTTGTATTACTTTCGTCTTTTGTACCAATTATATGACCATTGATATACGTAAAGTCATGATCTTTAATCTTGCCCAAGTGAATTTTTAAAGATTTACCTTTCCATTGTGCCGGAATATCAATTGTTTTACGAAACAGAACGGCTCCATTCATGTCAGGCAGACCTTTGCGTTCCCAAACACTTTTATAGTCGATAAACATTTCAGGCCAGGTACTATCATCAAAAGAAGTTAGTACTCCTCTTTTTACAATATCAAGGTGATTGATACTATCAACCCATTGAGCTTTTTGAATAGGGAATTCGTCTTCATAGGCAAGTCTACCCATAAAGGTTTTTGCAGCTAGTTTTTCAGCTTCATCTTGTTTGCCTTCAAATAGTAATTGACGAATTTTATCAAGACTTTTATAGGCATTGTCTCTTTGATATTTTCTTGGAGACCCATTCCAAAGCGTTTCCTCATTAAACTGTATCTGTTCAACTTTAGGACCTCCATAAACCATGGCTCCTAAACGACCATTACCAATTGGCAGTGCTTCTTCCCATGTCTTGGCTGGTTTATTATACCAAAGTTCAATATTTTCCTCCTTTTTGTTATTACAAGAAGAAATTAATACGACAACGAAAGCTGCAAATAATATATTTAGTCTTATAAAATTAGTCTTCATACTACCGGATTTTTCTTTAACGCTACTAATACTCAGTATGGATTTGTTATTTTATTGATGATTTAAATAATTGTTCTATGCAACTTGCAGCAGTTGATATAAGTTCTCCTGATGTTATTTTTAACCCACCTTTTAAATCAGATTTTGTGCAAGTTTGATCTGGAATAAAGCTTAAAATATATCTGCCTTTACCTTTGCTAAAAATTAGTTTTTTACCAGTTGACGTTTCTAAAATTACATTACCTCTAACAGTAACAGGTTGATCAAAAGTGATCACTATATTTTCATCGTCTAACTTATAGTCAGTAATTTCAGGAATGGATGATTCCTCAGGTTTCCATTGATTGTCAAAGGTCCATGATGAAGTCATATCCACTGCCTTTACCTTAGATGAAAACTCCGATAAATTATCATTTAACCATTCATAATTACCACCATCTCTTTTGCAGTTATAATAATAATGACGGTCACCGAAAATATAAGGCTTATTCTTTTCCGGTTTTTTATTGTATGTTTTTCTGTATAAAGCTAAATCAGCTAATTTTTCTGAGAAGTGACAATTCAGTACAAACATTTGTGCATCATAATGATGACGACCAATAAAAAAATGTTCAACACCATCAAAAGTACTATTGTTGATTACCATTTTCTGATTGGAATTGTTAATGCCAGCATGCCATAAAGAGGCAATAGCTTCTTTCTGAAAGAAATTACAGTTATCTATATAGCACCAACCCATTGCTTTCATAAAGTCAACAGTTCCTTCAATCAAACAATTATTTAAGTAATACATACCTGTATTATCATCTACTAGCGTAACAGTATTTGCTCCATTATTAAGGATATCGCAGTTTTGAATAATGGTTCTTGTACCTGTTCCATAGATTACGTAAGCAGTTGGACCAACTTTAGGCATTGTATTCTTAAGACTCATGTTTTCAATAATTACATCATCAGCATGAATATTAACAACAGCAGGTCCTTCAAAATCTTTATTAGCTACCCAGTCATTTTTTAGTTGATTAAACTGAATAATTGTTTTGTCACGACTTTCACCTTTAATAGTAAGGTAATCCTTTTCGATTCTGATTTTCTCGTTGTAAACCCCGTTTTTTACGTAGATTACATAACGCTGAAAATTATCTGAAGGGATTTTATTGATTGCCTCTGTAATTGTTTTCACATCGCCACTTCCGTCCTGAGCAACTGTAATATCTCTATAAACATTAGCCTTTAATGTAAACGATACCATAAAAGAAAATAATGCTACCGTAAATATATTTTTAAATGAGTTCATGTGTTGTTTGTTCTTAGTTTTTAATACCTGGTTTCAAGTACTTGTTTTTTTGATTTTAAATAGATCTACATCATGAAAATCGGCTCTCCTCCTTTGTAAGGAGGAGTACCTCGACGAAGGAGAGGGGAGGTATAATTAAATTCTAAATATTTGAATAAGGAGGAGTGCTGATTCCTTACATATACAAATATTTATTGTTGTTACACCTCTTTGCTCTTTTCTCTGGCTCTTATCTATCCAATTCAACTGCAGCAAAAATAAAAGGAGCTACTCCCTTGCAGTCGTTAGTTACGATCTTTTCACTGATGTAGTATTCATAGGTGCCATCTCTGTATGGATTTCCACCCAAACCACATGCTCCACAGATATTAACCATACTGATTAATCCATTTTCATCATCCTTAATAAATTCTTTAATCATATTATCAAAAGCAGTATTAGCTTTATCTAAATAGGATTTATCCAGATATCCATTTTTTGCACCTTTTGCAAACGCATAAATGTACATAGCAGTTCCAGAACCTTCTAAGTAATTACCTTCACGATTTTCCTGATCTAAAACCTGGTACCATACTCCTGATTTTGGATCCTGAACTTTCATTAAAGCATTACATGTTTTTTGTAAGATTGAGATTATTTCAGCTCTTTGTGGATGATCTTGTGGTAAGTAATCTAAAACATCTACAATAGCCATTACATACCAACCCATAGATCTGCTCCAAAAATGTGGTGATTGTCCGGTTTCAGGATTACTCCATTTTTGTTGTTTACTTTCATCCCAGGCATGATAAAGTAATCCTGTTTCAGCATCAAGAGTTTTTTCGTAGACAAGAGTAATTTGTTTTGCTACCACATCGAACCATTCCGGAGCGTTAAACTCTTTTGCATATTGTGCTAAAAAAGGAGAACCCATATAAAGTCCATCTAGCCACATTTGGTTAGGATATATTTTCTTATGCCAGAATCCTCCTGTTTGAGTTTTAGGATGTTGTTCCATCTGCTCAACAAACTGAGGAATAGCTTTTTTATATTTTTCGTTCTTTGTTTCTTTATATTCAGTAAAAAGTGCTTTAGCAGGATTAATTAAATCGATATTGAATTTATCAAGTCGATAGCGAGGTACAGAACCATCTTCCATAACCATTGCATCCATATAAGTTGATAAATAATCAGAATATTTTTTATCAATATTACCTAATTTATCAATAGCCATTCCCAACATTGCTATATCATATGACCATCCAATTCTGGTACGACCATTATAGTAGCCTAGTGTATCGTATCTTTCAATAACAGAGTTAGCCATTTTAACACTCCATTTATCTTCTTTTTTTTCAACTTTTTTTGTTGATGTGTTACAACTTAAAAGCAATGCAATTGCGAATAGGCAAACTGTAAGTCTCATATATTTATTTTTTTCTGATTTTTAATAATTAATACTTTGGTTTACTTGCTGATAGAAACTGTAACAGGTTCTAAAAATCCATAAGGAATGAAGTAATAGGTATCCGTCCAAAGTTTCATTGGTTCATTTGTTATTCTTAAATCATACCAATTGTTTTCGCCTCGCGGATCTGGAAAGCCTCCGGAACCAGTAAAACTAAATGGCCCAACTCTGGTTAATTCTCCTCTTTGTTGATGATGAGGACCTAATAAATTACGTAATGAATTTGTCAATGTAATTTTGACTGTATTAGTGCCTTTTTTCAATAAGCTTGTGATGTCAGCTTTAAATGGAGACCACGTTAGAGTACCAACTTCTTGTCCGTTGATTTCTATTTTAGTAACAATTGACTCACAATTAGGGAAATTGATATAATATTCTTTGTCAGAATTAATTGATTCTAAAGTAAAATCCTGAGTTAATTCAAATCTTCCTGCATAAAAAGGATAACCTTCTAATGTTAAGTTCCCTGTAAAAAGTGTTTTCTCATTTGTTATAGTAAATGATTTATAACCATTTACAGGGCGAAGCTGAAAATCTCCGGTTTTATTACGTTGAGTATCCATTGAGATTGATGGAGTACTTCCTTGAACAGCAAAATCACCTGTTAAATAAATACTTTCTATTTCAGTTCCGTATCTGTTTAATTGCGATTGACTTTCCGGATTTTCAGGATGGAAGTCTAAGTTAAACCGGATGGTGTTTTTACCTTCCTTTAAATATTCTGTAGCAGAACAAGTAGAGAATGAATGATCTAAATAATAATCTTCATTTGAGCTAAATGTAATTTGTTTTTTATTGATTGAAATAGACTTAAAAATTGATGGATCTTCAACAACCAATTTACAATTTTCAGGTATCTGTCTTATCTGAACAGGATAATCTAAGATCAAATTGCCATTATAATCTTTATCTGAAAGTCGTTTATAAATACCTATTACGGGTTCTGAATCACTAAATGTTTTGCCGTTATCAGTTGAATAACGAGCAAAATCTAATGTTATAGCATTAGGATCAAGTCGCTTACCTTCCCATTTTTTATTTAGTTCAACTAATGTAGTATTTTGGGATGGAAGTTTATAAACAGCTTCTACTTGTGCGTCTTTACTTAGTTTATCAGTTGTAATCCAAACGTTTGATGATGCAGCTAATTCTATTGTGAAGGATCCGTCATTATTAGGATTTAAACTATAACATTTTACAGTACTTGGGTTCCATAAAACAGGATTGATTTTAAGATAATCAGATTTTAAATTAAACTGAATGGCCTTGGTGTGTGACATATTAGCAAGCTGTAATACATTACCTTTTTTTGTCTTTCTTAGCTGTTCCCAAATTTTACCAGATTGTTCTCCTGTAATAGTAACTTTAGGTTTAATAACAGAAGCCAGCTTAGTTGTAATTTCTTCAGGTTGTATATCTACAGCAAGATCTCTTAATTTCTGTAGATCTTTAGTATCAGAATTCCCATCTACATAATCAGGAAATTTACCAATGTTTACAATTTTTCCTCCTTTTTTAGCTAGCGCAAGTAATAAATCAAGAGTAGATTTTCTTATGGTAATCATGTCAGGTAGAATTACATGAGCATAATTCATAGATCCGATATTAATTTCAGAACCCATTATAGTGGCAGTGTCTGCCATGATTTGTTCATCACCTAAATCATAATCAAAATGAGCAGATTGTAAATTCTCAAATATGGTATTTAATTGAGAAGTGTAATCCTTATCATGATCACCTTTTACGTAAGCTGTTTCCAATGGATGAATTAACAATATCTGCGGATTATATTCACCAACCGTAGTGGCATAAGAAACTCTTGCAATGTAATCTTCAATTTGTTTATTGTTTTGCCAATAGGGTTGATGATATGAAAAAGTAGGGGGGTAGTCTCTTTTACGTGCACCTTTTAAACTGTATAAAGTAAGGTGAGGACAGATGTGATTAATGCCTAAAATAGTTTGCCAGCCAGTTAACCATTTTCGATCTTCAAAATTCATATTCTGACCGCTAATTCCAAATACTTCAGTCAAACGACGAGGAGTACCATATTGATTTGCTACACTACTAACACTCTTAGCAGTTATAATACTTTTTGAAATAGATAATCCCAGATGGTCCATTCCGGGTTGTTGCATATCTCTGTAATGCAACATGGCATTCCCTATTCTGTTTCGTATTTTCTTTAAGCTTTCTTCACCTAAAAAGTGCCCGGTAAATTTGATTCCATTCTTTGCACAATATGATGCGATTTGTTTGGTAAAGCTTTCGTCAAACTGTTGAGCAACCGCTCTCCAATATTGTAAACGAACTTCTCTCCAATTGTCTTTTTCTTCAAATAACAGATTTACTTTATCTATGATATCATAACCGTACAAATCCTTAAATTTTTCACGAACAAAAGGTGAGTAAGTCAGGATACCTAAATTGGGTGTATTAGTATCAAAATATCGTGCACAAATATGAGGTTCATCAGCAAAAAAGTTTACAGTATAGCTTGATGTTTTTTCAGTGTATTTCTCAATATATGGTTTATATGAAACCTCGATGAAAATTTTTACTGTTTCAGGATTCATCAAATCAACCCAGCTGGTTCCATTGAATTTAGGATTACCCATCTGAGCTGTGTACATGATGTATCTGTACTGATCATCTTCTTTTAAAGTAACACAACCCTCCGGAACCTTAGTGTCTAAAGCTAAACGAACTAAACCTTTAGCTCTGTATTCTTCTCCCATTCTTGGAATAATACCTCCAGCATAACCGCTGGGCCATTTATCTTCATCATAAAAGCAAGCCTCTATACCCACTTCGTTGGCAGCATCAATGGCAGCTTCCATATTCTCCCACCATTCATCACTCAAAAATTCGGTTAATAAACCAACTCTACTATGAAGATAGAAGCCTCCAAATCCCGCATTTTTAAAATCGCGAACTTGTCTTTTAATTTCCTCTGGTTCGAGTTTGTCGTTTATAGAGTAAAAAGGGAATGATCGATATTTTACTGAAGGATTTACAAATTCCTGATAATTAAATTCAGTTTCGTAATTGCCTTTTAAATTGAATGAGCTCTTATTCTGAAGATTAGAACAAGAAGTAAGAATCAGGATTGAAAACAACGAGGCAAGAGCCAATAATAAATGATAATGCTTACTTAAAATAATTGCATAGGTTTTATTAACAGCAGATAAGTAATTTAATTGTACTCTTTTCATTTTCCCCTTTTTAAAATTTTAGTGACTAATGTTTATAACATCAGATGTTACTTTTTTAGCTTTTTGAACTTTCTTTTTGACTTGAGTGAGATTATTATTTCCCAGGTAAATATCTTTCGTGTTTTTACCATCAAGCTTTAAGAAGAGATCAGCTTTACGCGATTGATTGCAATTCTGAATATATACGTTTTCTACATCAAGAAATTCAATTATTGGTGTTTTAATAACAGGTGTTTTTGTTTTTAAACCATTTATATCAATATACTTTGAGTCTTGAGCTGAAATTACAGAACCCTCTTTTGTGTTAATTACTATATTGAAAAAATCAATATCTTCTGCATCTTCAATTGTGAAACCTTTTGTTGCATCTAATCTTATGTTGCAAAAGGAAATATCTTTAATTTTTAATTCTTCCAATCCTAGTAAAAACCCTGCCTGATAAGCGTTTCCGGA
This sequence comes from uncultured Saccharicrinis sp., assembly GCA_963665705.1. Classification (GTDB taxonomy): domain Bacteria; phylum Bacteroidota; class Bacteroidia; order Bacteroidales; family Marinilabiliaceae; genus Saccharicrinis. The sequence goes on along the minus strand of OY762448.1, from coordinate 3,400,816 downwards.
TATGTTACTAAAATGAATGTTTCTAAAAGCAGGAGTTCTTTCTGAAACAGGTTCTTCATCAGATTTTGCGTAGAACATATTTAATTTAATAGCTTCTTTTTTTATGTCTTTCATGATGATATTATTAACGCTAATATCTTCTACAACACCACCACGACCTCTTGTAGATTTAATTCTAATCCCTCTGTCTGTACCTTCAAAAACGCAATTGGATATTGTAATTTTCTTTATACCGCCAGACATTTCACTTCCTATAACAACAGCTCCGTGACCATCAAGCATAGTGCAGTTTGTAATTGTAATATTCTCGCATGGAACATTCATCTTTCTTCCAGCTGCATCTTTACCTGATTTAATTGTTACACAATCATCTCCAACTGAAATTTTGCAGTTGGAGATATGAACGTTACGACAGGATTCTGGATTTATACCATCAGTGTTTGGTGAATCAGGATTGAATACTGTTACATTATCAATATTTATATTTTCACAAAACTCAGGATTGATTGTCCAGAATGGTGAGTTTGTTACGGTAATTCCCTCTATAAGAATGTTTTTACAATACATTGGTTGAATAAATGGAGGGCGACAAAAACCTCGTTCTATCATGTAAGGCTCATCAGGCATTAATACATTTTTATTTTGCTTAGCAAATTCTTTTTGCCACTTTGATTTAAATGTTTTGGGTTTAGAATATAATGTATGATGATAATCCCACCATTTTCGTCCTTGTCCATCCAATGTGCCTTGGCCTTTAATTGCAATGTTCTCAGCTTTATATGCATAAATTAAAGGATGGAAATTTATTACATCAATACCTTCCCATCTTGATTCAACCATAGGAAGGTAATCATCAAAATCATCAGTGAACTTAAGTGTAGCTCCTGCTTCAAGATAAATTGTAATATTGCTCTTTAAAGTAATTGGGCCTGTAAGATATGTTCCTGCAGGAAAGTAAATTGTACCACCACCAGACATAGAAGCCTTATCAATCGCATTTTTGATAATTTCAGTCACTTTTTTATCCCCTTTATTGCTTGCTCCCAAATCAATTATGTTATAGCTTGATTGTGCTATGGCAAATGAAGGTGAAATGATAATAGCGAATAGTAATATATTTTTTACTAAAGAATTCTTATTGAATTTTAATTTGGTATTAAAAAACTTCATTGTCATAAATCTATTCGTTATGTGATTGTTAAGTCTTATTTTAAAATGTAAAATAAAGTTATTTTGCAAATATAATGTTTAAAAATGTAAAACCAATGAAAACGATTACATAAAAAATAAATTTTACTATTTATACAGTGCAGTAAAACAATTGAATAGGAGTGTAAACGAAGTTTATTTATGTGCAAAAATATGTAAATCAAGCCCTATTGGATGTTGATTTCAATATTAGCATTATTGCTATTTTTTAGTACAAGACTCTTGTTTGAAATAGAATCAACATTGATATTAATGCATTGTGCAGTTGTTTTAATATTAGTATTTTCAAAAGTTACATTTTTACTATTGCACAAACTTATAATACTATCTTGTGTGTTTATGGTTGAGTTTATAATTCTGAAATTCTCAAGATCACATATGTTTATTAAGTTTGAGGATTTTGCCTGTACGTGATCTATGGTTAAATTCTTTAATGGAGACTCAGGTATTCCAATGACTTTCAGGAAATGTGTACTGTTTTCAATAATAACATCCTTTATATTTATATTGTTATATTGGGGGGTAAGTTCATTTATTTCTCTTGCAGGTAATCTGTTTGCTAAATCTCCTACTGATCCAGAACTGCCAAGCATATCCCATTTTATTGCTGTGTATCTCAAGTTCATCCGAATTCTTTCATAGTATAAGTTTTCTCCACCACCGCCTCTGGGTCTTCTTGTTTTAAATCTAATTCCTACTCCGGTATTTTCAAAAACACAATCGTGTACATACAAATTTTTAATCATTCCTGCAGTTTCACTACCGCATGTTATACCTCCATGGCCTTCTTGTGCTAAACAATACCTTACTACAACGTTTTCTGTTGATTTATTTACGCGTATACCATCAGTTCCTCTTCCTGCTTTCATGGTAAAACAGTCATCTCCGGAACTTAAATTGCTATATTCAATTAAAACGTTTTTCGATGATTCGATATCAATTCCGTCGCCTCGTTGGATTCCGACAGAATTAACATCAATGCCTCTTATAACTACATTTTCACAGTAGGTAGGTACAATGTTCCAAAATGCAGTGTTTCTTAATGTAATACCTTCAATAAATACATTTGTGCAATTAATGGGTGAAATAAACATAGGTAAAAAATAACCTTCGCCGTTTAAGCCAGAGTATCTTCTTTCTTTTGCAGGTTTATCAAGAGGAACTACATTTTCAATTACATCTTTTGAATATATATACTCTCGAACTGGCCCATCTGCAGGACCGTATAGTTTTCCTTTTCCTGTAATGGCAATGTTATTTGCGTTGTTTGCATATATACATGCCCCCAGGGACATTACTTCAATGCCTTCTATTCTGGTAAATACTGCAGGTTGATAATCTTTTAATTCTCCACTGAAATATATTTCACAACCTTCGTTGAAATGTAAATTTACGTTACTTTTCAATATTATTCTTCCTGTTTTCCATTTGCCTTTAGGTATAATAACTATGCCACCACCACTGTTACTAAGGTTGTCAATACAATTCTGAACGATTGAAGTAATAAGTTTTGACTCCGTTGCTCCTTTTGTTATGATGTTGACATAGTTATCTTTAAAGGTTGGTTTCGTTAATTGATTAAAAGGGAATGGGGCTTTTACTTCTTTAATATTTTCACTTAAAGCATTTACACCTACTTCTGATATAGTTGGGATTGTAAGTCCGGTTTTAACTTTGCTTCTGTTTTGATTTGAGCAAGAATTTAATGTTATAATTATTGTAGCTAATAAAAAGAGTGTATTTTTCATTTTTTAATAATTGTATTGATTTATAATGTAGTTATGCGTTGTTTTATTTAAGGGTAAGTGTTAAAATGTTTACAAAAGTATAAAAAATGAATAAAAAAGGAAAACGTTTACATTAATTAAAGTGACTGAAAATAAATGATAAAACACAAATTTGAATTGATAAAAATGTAAACGTAATGTTTTTACATTGGTTTTAATTGTTTAACTTTGTCTTTAAATTCAAATACGGCATATTTCATAATTTTCTAGTTTGTGGTGAAAATATTTGAATTGTTTTGTGTTTTAAGATCAGGATAAGTTTCTGGTTTTTTCATGTTGATAATATTAAAACTATTTCTACTTTTAGTGTGATGATGTCTAATTGTTTAATGTATGTATTAATATTATTGTTTGTTAATGTAAAATTGGCTAAAATATGTCAAGTCTCAATGATGTGGCTCGTAAGGCAGGGGTCTCTATAGCTACTGTTTCCCGGGTAATAAATAAGGGTTCAAATGTAAATGAAGTAACTCGTGCAAAAGTTTTAAAAGCAATAAAAGAATTAAAATATCAACCTAGTAGGGTTGCAAAAAGATTGCGTTCAAAATCAGCTTCAAGTAATCTTATAGGTTTGTTGATTCCGGATATACAAAATCCCTTTTATGTGGATGTTTTGAGAGGTGTTGAGGATGTTGCATATGAAAATAATTATGCAGTTATCATGTGTAATTTTGCTCAGGATGAAATAAAGGAAAAAATGTATTTGGATATTTTGCAGCAGGAATCTATAGATGGCTTAATAGCAGCTCCTGCTCATGAAAAAGATTCAAATGTTATTAAACTTTTAAATGATGGATTACCCATAGTATGTGTGGATAGGGGATTGATAGGTAAAGATGTTGATGTTGTAGTTGTTAATAATCGGGATGGTGCTTATGCCGCAGTTGATCATTTGGCAAAATCCGGGTATAAGCGAATAGCTTATATTTCTGGGCAAAAACAAATTCCATCATCTAAATATCGTGAAATGGGATATCGTGATGCTCTTGAAGATAATGGGATTTCTTTAGATTTGGATTTGATAAAGTACGGTGATTCAAAGCATGGCAGTGGAGTAGAATTGTGTGAGGAGTTGTTGTCCTCGGCTAATCCTCCTGATGCAATATTTACTGGTAATAACCTTATTACCTTAGGGGCATTGGAAACCATACATAAAAGAGAATTGAAAATTCCAGAACAAGTTGCGATTGTTGGTTTTGATGATATGATGTGGTCAATATCCTTAAATCCACCGTTGTCTGCAGTGAGACAGCCTGCATATGAGATTGGGAGAAGGGCCTGTGAATTATTAATTCAGAGAATTGGTGATCCTAAAAGATCCCCAATACAAATGACTCTGAATACTAAACTAATATTGAGAAAATCGTGTTAGTTCTAAGGTGAAAATTTTTAATGTTACATAATAAAAAGCTCAATAGGTTTAAGTCTATTGAGCTTTTTTTTTTGATAGAATTTCTAAGAGCGAATGGATGTTTAAATTATTGTTTCATTTATTACTTAAAATCGTTTACATTCTGACTTTTTATAAAAGATGTAGTTAGAAAATAAATGTTAATTCAGTTTTTAAATTATATGTGTGAATTCTAAATATTTTTTAATGAGCAATAAATCAAGTATATAGTTCTTTGTGGCGGGTGTTTTTGTTCATTTTTAAGCTTGTTGATTTATAAATTATTGTTTCATTTTATCACTATTAAATGTTAAAATGAAAAAAAACGTTAAAAATTATTTGCGTGAATCTATGAAAACGTTTACATTTGCATCAGTTATAATTTAAATTACTTGTAATGTTAGATGTGTTGAATTTTAATTGATCATTTAAGATTTTGATAAAAAGGGATTTAAATTAAAATAGACTTAAGAAATGAATAACGTAATATTATATCAACCAGGTAAGTTAGTTTTCGGAGAAGGAACTATGAAGCAGTTTCTTGATGATTATATGTCGTTAGGACTAAAAAAAATGTACCTGTTGACTATTAGTCCGGTAGAATCTTTGTTGGCTGACATGTTGAAAACGTTAACAGAGGCAAAAGTTGAAGTTAAAATTAATACAGATGTAATAAATGAACCGTCATTTGCTGATTTTGAAAATATTTTAAATGATGCTAAAGTTTTTGGAGCTGACAGTATTGTTGGTATTGGAGGCGGTAGTGTGATGGATGTTGCTAAATTGTTAGCTGCCCAATTACAAAGTGATCAAAAAACAAGAGATATTATAGGGAATGGACATTTAAAAGGTCGTTCTACTTATTTAGCATGTTTACCTACTACTTCAGGAACAGGAAGTGAGGTTTCTCCAAACGCCATTTTTTTAGATGAAAAAGACGGCGGTAAAAAAGGAGTAATTAGTCCATATTTAGTGCCTGATGGTGCCTATATTGACCCTTCTCTTTCAATTGGAGTTCCTTCCTCAGTTACAGCATCTACTGGTATTGATGCATTAACGCACTGTTTGGAAGCTTATACCAATAAGTTTGCACATCCAATGGTTGATCTTTTTGCACTAGAAGGTATTCGATTAATAGGAAATTACATTAAAAGAGCGTGTGATAACGGAGATGATCTGGAAGCCAGAACAATGTTGGCATTAGGAAGTGTTTATGGAGGGATGTGTTTAGGTCCGGTAAATACTGCTGCAGTCCATGCGTTAGCTTATCCGCTTGGAAGTGATTTTAAAGTTCCTCATGGATTATCAAATGCTTTGTTATTGCCATATGTAATGGAGTATAACCTTGAAGCTAGTTTTGAGAAGTTTGCTCAAATAGCAAGAGCTTTAGGGGCAGAAGAGGGAGCTGATGTTAAAGAAACTGCTAAGAATGGTATAGTGAAAATAAAAGAGATAATGAAGGAATGTAATATTCCTGAAAAATTATCAGATATAAATATTCCAGAGGAGGCTATAGAAAGCATGGCAGAAGGAGCCTTTGAAGTGAAACGTTTATTGAATAATAATATCAAGGAATTGAAATTAGAAGATATCGTTGGTATTTATAAAAAAGCATACTAAAATGGAGTTGAAAAAGAAATATAGTGGAGTTGTTGTTCCAATGATTACCCCATTGAACGATGATCTTTCAATAGATATAAATGGTGTAAATAATATCATTGATTTATTTATTTCATCCGGAGTAAGTCCTTTTATCCTTGGTACTACAGGTGAAGCACCGTCATTATCTTCAAAGCAAAAAGAAGAATTAGTAAAGGCGGTAGTGGAAAGTGTAGATGGGAAAGATCTTGTGTATGTGGGTATTTCTTCAAACTGTATTAATGAGTCGATTGAAGATGCTAAAAAATATGCAGAATTAGGTGCTGATGTCATGGTTGCTACTCTTCCTGCATATTATCCAATGAACGAAGAACAAATGTTTAAATATTTTACACAGTTGGCAGATGAAATAAATCGTCCTTTGATTATTTATAATATGCCAGCAACAGTAAAATGCTCAATACCGTTGTCCGTTATAGATAGTTTAAGTGAGCATGAAAATATTGTTGGTTTAAAAGATTCTGAAAGAGATAAAGAAAGACTAATAAAAGCAATTGAACTATCAAAGGATAGAGAAGATTTTTCCTATTTATTAGGATGGGCTGCTCAGTCAAGTTTTGCTATGCTAAATGGAGCGGATGGAATTGTTCCTAGTACTGGGAATTTCACTCCTGATTTATATAAGGATTTATTGGATGCCGCATTAAAAGGAAATAAAGTGGTAGCTGACGAATTGCAAGAAAAAACAAATTACTTAGGCTCGTTATATCAGAAAGACAGGATTTTAAGTGAATCAATTCCTGCATTAAAAGTAATTATGTCTATCCAAGGTTTGTGTAAAGCTAATGTTATGCCTCCTATGTACAGAATGGATAAGGATCAGGAAGTTGAATATGTAAATTCCATGAAAGAGGAATTAGCTAATTTGAAAATTCTTAAATAAAATGCTGAATAATCAAGATCAAATAAAGCCAGTTTTAGCAATTACAATGGGGGATCCTGCTGGTATTGGACCTGAAATTGCTGCCAAAGCATTTTCAAATTTGTCTATTTACCAACAGTGTAAACCTCTTGTAATTGGTAATGCAGAAATTATTAAGAAAGCTGTAGAAATAGCTAAAGTAAATCTAAAAGTAAGAGCTATTTCAGATGTTTCTGAAGCTCAATTTGAAGAAGGTACTATTGATGTATACGATTTAGAGATTGAAAACCCGGAAGCAATAAAGTTTGGTGAAGTATCTGCTATTGCTGGAGATATCGCTTTCAGATCAGTACGAAAAGCAATTGAATTAGCAATGGATGGGAAAGTAGATGGAACAGTTACAGGACCTATACATAAAGGGGCAATTAACGCTGCAGGTCATCATTTTTCAGGTCATACAGAGATCTATGCTCATTATACGAATACGCCTAAATATGCCATGTTGCTTGCAGATGAGCAACTTAAAGTAATTCATGTGAGTACACATGTATCACTTCGTGAGGCATGCGATAGAGTTAAAAAAGATAGAGTTCTTGAAGTAATTCAGCTTTTAGATGAAGGATTACAAAGAATTGGAATCCAGAATCCTAAGATTGGAGTTGCTGGCTTAAACCCTCATTCTAGTGATGGCGGATTATTTGGATATGAGGAAGAAAAAGAAATTATACCTGCAATAAAAGAAGCAGTTAAATCAGGGTTAAATGTTGAAGGTCCTGTACCTCCTGATGCATTATATGCATTGGCAAATGGAGGAAAATATGATGGATGTGTTGCCATGTATCATGATCAAGGTCACATACCGTTTAAAGTAGTAGGTTTTATTTGGGATCCGGAGACAAAAGCAATGAAAAGTGTTAAGGGTGTAAATATTACTCTAGGACTTCCGATAATCAGAACTTCTGTAGATCATGGTACTGCCTTTGAAATTGCAGGAAAAGGAATTGCTAGTTGTGACGCATTACTATTTGCCATTGAATATGCGGTAAAGCTTCATAGATAATAATAAATGTTAGAAAGAGATATGATAGCTGTTATTGCGGATGATTTTACTGGAGCTGCCGAGATTGGAGGAGTTGGACTGCGACATGGTTTGAATGTCGTTATCGAAACAAAGGTTGAAAAAGACGAAGAAGCTGATTTGTTAGTTATTGCAGCTGATACAAGAACTCTTTCATCAGAATGCGCAGTAAAGGAAATTAAGAGATTAACTAAGGAATTGTTGGAATTAAATCCACAATACATATATAAAAAATTAGATTCTGTTTTAAGAGGAAATATTGCTGAAGAATTGGATGCTCAATTAGAAATATCAGGTAAAAAGAGGGCTATTGTTATTGCAGGTAATCCTAATTTTAAAAGATTAATTAAAGGAGGGATATACTATGTTGACGGTAAACCATTAGCAGAAACCTCTTTTGTAAAAGATACTGAATATTCTATTCATTCATCATCGGTAATTGAATTAGTAGGTGCGACAAGACCAAATTTAACTTCAGCTAGTGTGGATCAACCTATTCCTGATTTAGGATTAGTTATAGGTGATGTAACTAATGAAGAAGATATGGAGAAATGGAGCGAAGTTGTCGATAGTCAGACAATTGCTGCGGGAGGTGCAGGTTTTTTTGATATCATATTAAATAAGAAATTTAAAAAACTGAGTAATAATACAGAATCTGAGTGTAAACTAGGAGAAAAGACTTTATATGTTTTTGGTAGTGCTTATCCTAAAAGTAATGAACTGATTCAGAGTATTAAGGATTCAAATGTATTTATTTCAAATATGCCTGAAGGTGTTTATTGGGAAAAAGATTTTAAAAAATCCTTATTGTTGAAATGGGCTAATGAAATTGTTCAACAAATAGAAGATAGTAAAAGAGTTATTATTACAATAAATCATTCCGGAAGTAATGAAAAAGATATTGCAATAAGAATTAGAGAAACTGTAGGGCAGTTAGTAAAAATAATTGTTGACCTGGTTGAGTTCGATGATATGTTAATAGAAGGTGGTGCTACTGCAGCTGTTATTTTTAAAAGTTTGAATATTACGCGATTATATCCTTTTAATGAAATTGAGCCAGGAGTGATTCAGATGAATGTTGCAGGATACCCAAGACTTTCTATTACAACCAAACCTGGAAGTTATATTTGGCCTAAAGAAATATTAGTAGGGAAATAGAAATATTTATATAAGTATGCAAGCTACAAATTCATTACATATTATAGATTACTTAATTGTTATAGTAACATTATTGCTTTCAATTGGAGTTGGAGTTCGGTTCTCTAAACGACAAAAGGATACTGATAATTACTTTACAGCAGGAGGTACAATTCCTTCATGGGCAATTGGTATGTCCATTTTAGCCACCTTAATCAGTAGTATTACATTTTTAGCATATCCGGGAGAAGGTTATTCGAGTAACTGGATACGTTTGGTACAAGGTTTAATGGTTCCTATTGTTTTAGTTTTTATAGTAGGTTTTATTGTTCCATTATTTAGGCATGTTATAAAATTGAGTGCATACGAATATTTTGAACAGAGATTTGGTTTTTTTGCACGTATATATAGTTCAGTCAGTTTTATATTAACCCACTTTTCAAAAATGGGTACAGTGTTCTATTTAATTTCATTAGCATTAGGTAAAATGATAGGAATAGATACTGTTACAGTAATATGGGTTATAGGTGTTGCTGTAATTATATTGACAGTACTTGGTGGTATTGAAGCTGTAATTTGGTTGGATGTTATACAAGGCTTTATGCTTATAGCTGGAGGATTGATTACATTGGGTATTTTGCTGTTTTCTACAGAAGGCGGTCCTGCTGAAATATGGAATGTGGCTATGGAAAATGGTAGAATAGGATTTGGTCCATTTGATATGGAGTTTGTTAATCTGACTTTCATAGTAATGGCTTTAAATGGAGTATTTTATGCGATACAAAAATATGGTACCGACCAAACTATTATTCAAAGATATTTAACAGCTAAATCTGATAAGGGAGCAGTGAAAGCCTCTCTAATGGGAGTGATTTTGAGTGTACCTGTTTGGGGCTTATTTATGTTTATTGGCACTGCCTTATTTTCTTACTATCAAATCAATGTAGGAGTATTACCAGAGGGAATAAAGACAGATGCTGTTTTTCCTTATTTCATTATGACTAAACTACCAGTTGGTGTAGTCGGGTTAATTATCTCTGCTTTAATTGCTGCTGCAGTATCAAGTTTAGATTCTGATTTAAATTGTTTATCGGCGATTTGTTTGGAAGATTACTACAATAGATTTAAACCCAATAGCTCAGAAAGAACGAAAGTACGTTTAAGTAAATTATTTATTGTACTTGCAGGACTAGGAGCAATCGGAGTAGCCTTATTCTATGTTAATGCTGGTGGAAAAGGAGTACTTGGTATTGTCTTTACATTATATGCTATTTTCTCAGGTGGTATTGCCGGAATGTTTTTATTAGGAATTTTTGTTCCAAAAGCAAATAAACAAGGGTTGTATTATGGTGTTGGTGCAAGTATCTTATTCACTGCTTATGCATTACTAACATCAACACCTATTGGAACGGAAGGAAAAGAGAAATTATTACTTGATCTAGGCTCATACAATTTTATTCATCATAAGTATATGATTGGAGTTTATAGTCATGTAATACTTTTTATTGTAGGGTATGTTGGCAGTCTGTTCTATCAAGGCAAACAAAATATTGATGAGCGATTAACATTTAAAGGATGGTTAAGATTGAAAAAATCAGGAGAACTCATACAAAAGTAATATAGCCTTAAGGTAAATAAATACAGTGTTTTAATGCTGTATTGTGGCCAAATTGTATCTAATTAAATATAATATATTGTTATAGTTTTATTATTTATTAAATCAAATTTTATGATCGATGAAAAAAAATCCTAATTTTTTATTAATCCTAAAAGGATTATTTAATCCCAAAGGATTGCGTTTGATTTATCTTGTGTCTTTATTAGCATTTATACAATGCTTTAGCATTTCAAATGTTTATGCACAAGATAAAGAAAGTATTACTATTACTGGTGTAGTAAAAGATGCCGATGGCGAATCCCTTACTGGTGTAAATGTGTTAATAAAAGGGACTTCTAATGGTACAATTACAGACATAGAAGGTAAATATTCTATTAAAGCACCATCTAATGCTCAATTAGTATTTTCATTTATTGGCTTTAATGAGGAAGTGGTTTCTGTAGAAGGACAGAGTTCCATTAACGTCACTATGATTGAGGATATTGCAAGTTTAAGTGAAGTGGTTGTTGTTGGTTATGGTAGCCAAACAGCTAAAAACATTACAGGAGCTATTGAAACGGTTAAAATGGATGAAATTGAAAATTTACCTGTTACTAGTATGTCAGAAGCGTTAAATGGACAGATCCCTGGAGTTTCTGTAAGTGGAGGATCTCAGAGACCTGGCGAATCAGCTACTTTAACGATTCGTCAAACATATTCATTTTCAAAAGATGGAGGTTCTGAAATACCATTAATAGTAATTGATGACATGATTCAAATAGATCCTGAAACAGGATTGCCAACTTTAGATGCGTTTAATAGGTTAGATCCTTCAGAAATTGAGAGTATTACAGTGTTAAAAGATGGTAGTGCTGCAATTTATGGTTCACGTGCCTCTCAAGGTGCTGTTATTGTTAAAACAAAAAGAGGTAGAGCAGGTAAAACTAAATTTAGTTATTCTGGACAATTTGCATTTAATGATGCTATAAGCCATAGTAAAACTATGGATGCATATGATTTTGGAATTTGGCATAACAGGTTTTTGAAAGCTGGGAATAGAGATAGTGATGGTAAAAACCTATTTTCTGATGATGAATTAGCAGAAATGAAAAACTTAAACTATGATTGGTTAGATAAGGCATGGTCAAGTGCAGGTCAACAAAAACACTCAATTAGTATGAGTGGAGGTAATGAAAAAGCCACTTATTTTGCCGGAGCTACTTATTTTACACAAGGAGCAAACCTAGGTAGTCAGGATTATGATAAGTGGAATTTTCGCACAGGAGTGGATGTTAAGATTACTAAGGATTTAAAGCTTTCAGGATCTATTTCAGCCAATAATAGTTCTGTAGAAAAATCATTTACAAAATCTGTTGCAAATATTAATGATAGTAGTTATGGTTCAAAAGCGAAGAGTAGTGGAGAGCAAGCTGACTATGGTTATTTATTACATATGCCAAAATATGTTCCATGGACAACAATTGTAGATAATGAAGAATATTGGTTTTCTCCAAATCCACGTACAGATAGAAACCTTCAAAGTGCTAATACTAATAGAACAATTGCAGGGTGGAACTATTTTGCAAGTTTAAATAGTGGATCTAAACAAGTAACAGAAGACTTTTCATATAATACAAACTTTGCTTTAAATTATGAAGTTCCTTTTGTTAAAGGTTTATCTTTTAAAGGTACTTATTCTAGAAGTGAAAGTAATAGTAATACAGAGCAGGTTCAGTTACCATATACTTTAGCTAGAATAAAAAATTATAATCAAGAAGGGCATCACTTGGTTAGTTCTGCAACAGATGATGATTATAAAATTGAGACTAATGTTCGTAATACTAGAGTGTATTATAATGAAAGTATTAGTAAAAGTACTCAAGTTAACTTTTTTGCAAATTATGCCCGTACAATAGGTGACCATGATGTTAGTGCTATGGTTGGTGTTGAGCGTACAGAATCTGATTATAAGTTTCAAAGATTAGCCTATGAAAATACGCTTTCTGACTATAATGGAACTAGCTCTACAGCTGGAGATTTATCAGATAACTCTTATACAAGTAAAACTGAATCAGGAACATTGTCGTATTTAGGTAGGGTTAATTATAGTTTTAGATCAAAATATTTATTACAATTCATGTTCCGTAGTGATGCATCAACAAAATTTGCTCCTGAAAATTATTGGGGATTTTTCCCATCAGTGCAAGCAGGTTGGGTATTATCTGAAGAAAGTTGGTTTAAAGATGCTGTATCTTGGGTTGATTTCTTAAAAGTACGTTATTCAGTTGGTAAAACAGGTAAGGATAATATTAAAGCATGGAGATGGAAACAACTTTATGATATATATACTGATAAAGGATTACAGTTTGGTTCAGATGGTGGTGAACTGGGGGGCGGTTTAAGTCCAAAAGTTTCTCCTAATAGAGATGCTGGTTGGGATGCTACTGTAAAACATAATGTTGGTATTGACCTAAATGTGATGGATAATAGATTAAATCTTGGATTTGATTTTTATTACGATAGAACTAAGGATATGTTAACAAATATGTCTAGTTCAGTCGGAGTTCCTTTATCTGTAGGTGGAGGTTTTGCTGAAGAGAATTATGCAGCAGTTGATAACTGGGGTACTGAATTTAGTATCAATTGGAGAGATAAAGTAAGTTCTGCATTTAGTTATAATGTTGGGATTCATTTTGGTTTTAATAATAATAAAATTCAGAAATATCCAGAACAAGCACTTACTCACCCTTCAAACAATCAAACTATTGAAGGTGAATCAACAATTTTCCCTGTATGGGGATTTGAAACATGGAAAGGAACTTTAACAGGAGATGGTGTCTTAAGAACTGAACAAGATATCCAAAACTATTGGGATTATCTTTCAGATCATGCATCTTCAGCGGGTACAGATCCAAATTATTTAGGAGTTAGTAGTGTCGATGGTATGAAAACAGGAATGTTGGCATATAAGGATGTTGGTGGTGATTTTAATAGTGAAGATGGTACTCAAGCTGAAGCGGATGGACAAATAGACAAGAACTTAGATTACGTTAAGTTAGCCAAGAAAGATAAAAGATACGGTTTTACTACAAATTTAGGTTTTAAATACAAAAACTTTAGTTTTAAAACTCAAATCGCAACATCATGGGGTGGTGCACGTTTTATAGATATAGTTAAACAAGGAACATCTTCTTCTCATAATATGTGGGCTCATGAAAGTTATTGGACAGATATGTATGATCCAGATGATAATGTTAATGGTAAATATCCAAATTTAGCTTATTACGATCAAATTGCAGCACCATCTGATTTCTGGCAAGTGGAAACTTTCCGTTGCTATATGAAAAATTTAAGTGTTGGTTATGATATTCCTAAATTGATTACATCTAAAGTAAATATTGATAGAGCAACTATTGGAGTTACAGGAAATAACCTATGGGATTTTTATAATCCTTATCCTGATCATTATCGTAACATGTATGATAATTCTTATGAGGGGTATCCAACGCTTAGAACGTGGGCGGTTAATTTAAATGTAACATTCTAATTAAACCAATTTAAAATCATGAAAGCAAAGATTAATTTATATATATCGTTGGCTCTGATAGTATTTGCTAGCGTATCCTGCAGTGATGATTTTCTGGAGGAAAAAGAGAACTATGGGGATTATGATTATTCATTTTATGAAACCCAGGAACGTGTAGATTGGTACATCAACAATTTATATTATGATTTTTTCTCGGGTTATAAAACCCCAACTGCTACTTTAGTAGGTTCATATGATACAGAAAAAACTTCAATGACAGAAGAAGTAGGAGGAATTCAGGATCTTATTAACCCTACAATTACCTATGAAGATGCTGATGATGCATCAGGTTACTATGGTACTAAAGTAGAAAATAAGATTAAAAATAATCCTTATACACGTATAAGAGATTGTAATGAATTAATTGAAGATATTGATGTTCGTGGAGCAAGTTTAGATGAAGATTATCGTAATCATGCAAAAGGACAGATGTATTATTTAAGAGCTATTCAATATTTTGATTTAATGCGTACATATGGAGGTGTTCCGATTGTATTAACTGTTGAAAATGCTTCATCTACAGATGAAAGTATTAAACACCCTCGTGCTAGTGTTTCAGAATTAGTTGATCAGATTGTGGCTGATTTAGATGAAGCGGCTAGTTTATTGCCAGAAAATTGGGATGCATCTGATTATGGTCGTGTGACAAAAGGAGCTGCTTTAGCTCAAAAAGCTCGAGTGCTATTAACTTTTGCTAGCCCTTTATTTAATACTGATTGGGATAATTCAAATAGCGATCGCTGGAATAATGCTTTGCAAGCTGGATTGGCTGCAGAAATTCAATTAACAGCAGACGGTTATGGTTTGTATGGAAGTACAGCTAAAGACTGGCAAGATATGTTTTTAGTTGATAATTCTTTTTGTTCAGAAGCAATTACCGTTCAATTGTTAGGTAGTGGAACGTCAAGTACGTCATTAAATAATTCTTGGGAAAAGAATATTCGCCTTAGTAGCCAAGATGGTGGCGGTGGATTATCAGCACCAAAGGAAATGATTGATTTATTTCCAATGGCAGATGGTTCTCGTCCTACAATTGATAATGGATATGATGAATTTTTATTTTTTAAAGATCGTGATCCTAGATTTTATAGAACATTTGCTTTTTCTGGATGTAAATGGGCCTATAAGGATAATGATGAATCAATTGTTTGGGCATACCGTTGGGTAGATGCAAATAATATTACCTATACAAGTGATGATAATAGTGTATCAAGTCCTGCATTTGTTCGTAAAATGACAAACTCAAGTGCAGATAATACTAGTAGTTTTCAATATTCAGGTACAGATATTTTTGAATATAGATATGCCGAGTTATTACTAAATATTGCAGAATGTTATGCTGCAAAAGGAGACGTTTCTAACTGTGTGAGTTATTTAGGTTTCGTAAGAAATCGTGTAGGTATTTCTTCTGCAAATAATTATGGAATAGGAACTTTAAATGATAAATATGAAGCTATTGAAGCTTGTCTTTATGAAAGACGTGTGGAATTGGCTTATGAAGGAAAACGTTTTTGGGATATTCAAAGATGGATGTTGTACAATGACGATGCAAATATAAATAATACCACTTGTGCTAAATTAGGACTTGCTACCATTAATGGTACACAACGTACTGGTCATTATCTTCAGTATAAAGATGTAGTAACAGAAGATGATCCATTAGCATTGGTAAGAGAAGATGTCGTAGTGGATATTGATGCTAGTGATTTTGATACACAAATTCAAGATTTAGCAGATATTTATACAAACAATTTTGTATTAGCAGATTTAGAAACTCCAATGGACAATGTGGATGGAGAAGCTGTACAAATTGATTGGAAATCTAATTACTATATCATGGGGCTAAAAACTGACGTTTTAACTTTAAATACATGGTTAGAACAAACTATTGGTTGGAAAGATGCTTCTGGTTCAGAAGGAACGTTTGATTATCAAGAATAGTATAATAAAAAGGGATACCCGTTTTGTGGGTATCTCTTTCTTCTCACAACTTTTAAGTTGATTTATTTAGATGAAATCTGAATAAAATAAGTAAAAAATGGTTCGGTTCTTGTTTAATTCTATATATACAAGAGATAACCATTAGAAAATATCCCTGCTTATTTCAGTAAGAAGAGATAAGCTGCGCTCCAAGATTTTTTTATAATCCAATTTATATTACTGATGAATTTTAATAGGATAAATACCGTGCTTAAGTATTTATATTTAAGTTTACTATTACTTACTTCTTCTTCTCTGTGTTTTGCTCAAAATCCTGTTGTAAAAGTTGATTTTAATATGGCAGGTAGAAGTAAATCTCAGGTATCTGAAACCAATTACTATGGTTGGAATACATATGATAATAAACCTCATACCATTGAAGGGGTTTCATTTAGTATTTCAAAAACTGGTAAAAACGGTTCCGGATTAAAGAGTAATTGGTATAAAGGTGGTATAAAGGATTCTAAATTAATAAGCGATGGAGTTACTGTTGATCAAGGTAATGAAGGTGCAGAAATATTAATTTCCTTAACAGGATTACCAAAAGGAGAACATTCATTATTGGTGTTTTTGAATAATGTTGACAGTCCGGAAGGTAATACGTTTTGTCCGGTTGATATTTATGTCAATAAAAAGTTAATTAAAGATAATGTTATTCCTTCTGTAAGAGCTTTATCAAAATATGATGCACAAATAGTGTATTTTAATTTTAAAGCTAAAAAAAATCATCAGGTTGATATTCTATTCAAATCTGATATTTCAAATAGTAATGCAACAAATAAAAATATTGTAATAAATGCTATTGAATTAAATACTCCAAATTTATTAGACCAAGCCAAACAACCATACCCTGAAAATAATAATGAACATGTTGTTGCCGACGATAAAAAAGTAACATTAACATGGGAAAAGGATGATGATGCAGTTTCTCACAATGTATACTTCTCATCTAATTACGAAGAAATTTTATCGGCTAAAAAGGCTGATAGTGCCTATAAAGTCAATCAACAAGAAACTAATTATAAAGTAGATAATCTAAATTCTCATTTTACGTATTACTGGCGCATA
This sequence comes from uncultured Saccharicrinis sp., assembly GCA_963665705.1. Taxonomy (GTDB): domain Bacteria; phylum Bacteroidota; class Bacteroidia; order Bacteroidales; family Marinilabiliaceae; genus Saccharicrinis. The sequence continues at coordinate 3,383,463 of OY762448.1, read as the reverse complement.
GATGAGATTAAGAAAGATGGAACAATTACTAAAGGAAATATATGGACCTTTAGAACAGCTCAATTGGCATTTCCAGGTTCTGAAGGTTATGGACGATATGCAAGAGGTGGACGAGATGGAAATGTTGTTCATGTAACCAATTTGAATGATAGTGGAGAAGGAAGTTTAAGATATGCAATTGAAAAAGAAAAAGGAGCAAGAACTATTGTCTTTGATGTTTCAGGATTAATTCAGTTGCAATCAAGATTGACTTTATCTGATAATAAAGTTACAATAGCCGGTCAAACAGCTCCGGGAAAAGGTATTTGTATAAAAAATGCACCTCTGGGATTAAGTGGAGCAGAGGATGTAATCATTCAAAATATTCGCGTTCGCAGAGGATCTGAAGGAGATTATAATTGGGGATTAGATGGAATGGGAATGCAGGGTAGTAACAATTGCATTATAGATCACTGTTCAATAAGCTGGACTATTGATGAAGCTTTTAGTTCAAGATCTGGTCAAAATATTACTTTACAAAGAACATTAATAAGTGAAGCATTAAATACAGCCGGACATCCTAATTATCCGGCAGGAACCAAACATGGATATGCAGGAAGTATTGGTGGTGATGTTGGTAGTTTTCATCATAATTTATTAGCTCATTGCGAAGGACGAAATTGGAGTCTTGCTGGTGGTTTAGATGGAAATGCTTATTACGCAGGACGTTTAGATATTCGTAATAATGTTGTATATAACTGGGGACACCGAGCTACAGATGGTGGGGCAAAAGAAGTAAATTTTGTTGGAAACTATTATAAACCTGGAGCAGCAACCAATTTCTTCTATGCTTTAAATATGCAACATGAAGGTACTGGTCTGGGAATGCAACGTGCTTACTTTATAGGTAATGTTATGCTAGGTTATTTTGATGAAAATAATCAGGAAAAAGGTCGAAAATTCACAATAAGTCATAATGCAAAAGTTGATTGGGTAACTTTTGTTGATGAACCATTTTTTGAGTCTTATGTAAATACTCAAACTGCAAAAGCTGCATATAAAGATGTACTTTCAGATGTGGGTTGTATTAATCCTGTTGAAGATAATCATGACCAACGTATTATTGATGAAACTTTAAAGGGTACATATTCATGTAAAGGAAGTAAATCGGGTAAACCCGGATTGCCTGATGATCAGTCAGATGTTGGTGGTTATGAAAATTATCCTGAAGTATCGAGAAATGCGAATTGGGATACGGATGGAGATGGGCTTCCTAACTGGTGGGAGAAATCTTACCAGTTAAATGTAAATTCAGATAAAAACGATTTTTCAGATAGTAATAATGACGATAATGGTAATGGATATACTCAGTTAGAAGAGTATTTACAATGGATGAATAAGCCTCATTATCTAACATCAGTTGATGATAAGATAAAAATTGATTTAACATCATTATTTAAGGGGTATGAAAAATCACCTCAATATTCGATAATAAAAGGGAATAATGGCAAAGTTATTATTAAAGATGGTTTTGCAACTATTATTCCCGGGGACAAAGGTTTTGCATCTTTTACTATAAAAGTTGTGGATGCTGAAGGCGATAGTAAAGTACGAGAAATTGTTGCGTATTTTGAATAGAAGTTGAAGATCAAACGATATTATTTTGATTAGTAAAATCGTAAATAAATAAAATAAATTGATAGGGTATTCCCTATTAATGGTGTATAGAATTGTAAAGGATAGTGGAATTAAAAAATAGTTAGAAATGAAAAAAGCAAATCGTGTTTTATGCACATTAATTGCATTGTCTGGTTTTGTGTTTAGTAGTAGTTTATTTGCACAATATCCGGATATTCCAGAGGAGGTTCACAAAGCATCTGTAAAATTAATTGAAGATACTTACAAGTTATCAGATGAAGCATGGGAAAAAGCATTACCTATTGTAGAAAAGGAAGCTGCAGAAGGAAAACCTTATATTCCATGGGCTGCTCGACCAAATGATTTACCACAGGCTAATATACCTTCATTCCCAGGAGCTGAAGGTGGTGGTATGTATAGCTTTGGAGGTCGTGGTGGTAAAGTTATTACTGTATCAAGTTTGGCTGATCATGGACCTGGAACTTTACGTGAAGCTTGTGAAACTGGTGGAGCTCGTATTATTGTATTCAATGTTGCTGGTATCATAAAATTAGAACGTCCAATTATTGTTCGTGCTCCTTATGTAACTATTGCAGGACAAACAGCCCCTGGTGATGGTGTATGTTTAGCAGGAGAAAGTTTTTGGATTAATACACATGATGTTGTTATTCGTCACATGCGATTTCGTAGAGGAGATACTTGGGTCGGTCGTCGTGATGATGCCATTGGAGGAAATCCTGTAGGAAATATCATGTTAGACCATATCTCTGCAACCTGGGGATTAGATGAAAACATGTCTATATACCGCCATATGTGGAATGATGGAACTGGTAAAAAAGATGTAAAACTTCCTACGGTAAATATTACTATTCAAAACTCAATCTTTGCAGAAGGATTAGATACATGGAACCATGCATTTGGTAGTACTCTTGGTGGTGAAAATTGCTCTTTTATGCGTAATATTTGGGCAAATAATTCAGGTCGAAATCCTTCAATTGGATGGAATGGTGTATTTAACTTTGTTAACAACACTATGTTTAATTGGGTTCATCGTTCTATTGACGGTGGAGATTATACTGCTAAATATAACATTATCAATAACTACTTCAAGCCTGGTCCAGCCTCTAAATTAGATGCTCCTGTTGGTCACAGAATTTTAAAACCAGAATCAGGAAGAAGTAATCTTGATCACCGTGTTTATGGTAAGGCTTATGTATATGGAAACATAGTAGAAGGAAATGAAAAAGTTACTAAAGATAATTGGGCTGGCGGTGTACAATTAGAAGATATGCCAGATAAAAATGATCCATATAAAGAAGTTTTATTATCAGAAGATCTTAAGCAATATAAAGATCAGGTATATTGGACCCGTCCATTTGCAATGCCTTATTTAACCATCATGCCAGCAAAAGATGCTCATGAGTATGTGTTAGATCATGCTGGAGCAACATGGCCTGTTCGTGATGCTGTTGATCAACGTATTTCAAGGGTAGTGCGTACTGGTAAAATTGAGTATGCTAAAAAGGTAAGTTTAAAAGATGTTCCTCAATTTAAATATCGTCGTCTTCCAAAAGATTCATATAAAATTGGAATTATTACAGATATTAGTCAGGTTGGTGGATATCCAGAGTATAATGGAACTCCTTATGTAGATACTGATAAAGATGGAATGCCTGATAGCTATGAGAAAAAAGTGGGGTTAAATCCAAATGATGCTTCTGATGCTAATGGTGATATCAATAAAGATGGATACACAAATATTGAAATGTATATCAATGGTATCAATCCTAATTATTCAGTTAATTGGCAAGATCTTAAAAACAATTATGATACTTTAAATGATAGAGTATCTTTAATTGAATATTAATATGGTGTTTAATCTCCGGGGATTCTTTGTTTCCGGGGATTTTTGTTTTTTATTAAAGGTGGTGGATGTTAAACCAACCAAGAGAATATTTAGCTTAAAAGCGTTATATAATTCTTGCAAAAGAGCTTTAAAAAGCTATAGAATTACTTTTGGTAATTTACATCGAATACATTTAAAGATAAAATTTTAACGAGATGAAGATAAGATTTATATTTACTGCATTGTTATTAACTATTGTTGTTTTCGCTAACGCCAAAAGTAATGGGAGCGAAGAAGATGAATATACAAAAGTTATCAGAGGAAGAGCTGATAAAATTGTAGATGAAATGACTTTTAGTTGTAATGACTTAAAAACTAGAGTTCGTGATTTAATAATGGATCATTACAGATTTTTAAATGGTGCAGAGGAATCTCGTAATGCAGATGTTGCTAAAATAAGGGAAACATATGCAGAGAATAAAGAGCTAAGAAATGCCAAAATAGATTTACGAAAAGCAGAACAAGAGTTAAAAATTCGTGATCATCATTTTGCTTTTAATTCAGAGTTAAAACTGCTTATATCAGAGGAGCAAATTGACCAGATAAAAAACGGATTAACTTACAATGTATGTCCAAATACATATGCTGCATTTCAGGATATGATTCAAAATTTAAAACCAAAAGAAAAAGAACAAATACATATTTGGTTATTGGAAGCAAGAGAACATGCTATTGATGGTGGTTCTTCAAAAGAAAAGCATGGTTGGTTTGGAAAATACAAGGGGCGAATCAATAATTACCTTTCAAAACAAGGCTATGATTTGAATAAACTAAGTGAAGATTGGCACGAACGAATGAGAGCAAAAGGAATTGAGCTTTAATATATATTATTTTGATTAAAAAATTGTAAACTTTATATTACAATTAAGCTGTGAAAATTAGAGTTTGATTTAGTACTAAGTCAAACTCTTTTCAAAATTATAAATTACTTTTCTAATGATTAGATCTGTGAAAGATATTATTTCTACAAGAAAAATGTTTGCTATTAAATATACATTATTCATTTCTTTATTAGTGGTAACGACTACGATTTTGGCGAAACCTCGTCCAAAACCACTTGTATATATTGGTAGCAATGGAAAACTAGAATACATCTCAGATGAAAAGGGCAATAGAATTATTGATTTTTCATATTGTGGATATGCAGCTTCTGAAAATAAAATACCTTTTGTAAAAGCTAAAGTAGTTATACCTATTGTGGATGGGGATGCTACAGAATTGATTCAAAGAGCTATCAATTACGTAGGGAATCTACCTATGGATAATAATGGTTTTAGAGGTGCGGTGCAGTTCGAAGCAGGAAAATATTTAGTAAAAGGACGATTATTAATTGAAAAATCAGGAATCGTACTTAGAGGTAAAGGAATGGGGGATAACGGAACCCAGATTATTGTAGGAGGTAAGGACAGACTTACTTTTATCCGAATTTTAGGTAAGGATGATAAAATATTAGGTGATGCATCTGACATAAAAGATGCTTATATACCAATTAATGCAAAATATGTTACAGTAGATAACTTTAAGGATTTTACTGTAGGTCAAAAAATAATGATTCATCGTCCATCTACACAAAAGTGGATTGATGAATTAAAAATGAGAGAAGTTGGAGGTGAATCCTCAGGTTATGTTGGATGGAAACCTGGTCAGAGAGATATATGGTGGGATAGAGGCATAAAAGAAATTAAAAAAGATACGTTGTTTTTTGATGCTCCAATCACAACAGCTATAGATACAACTTATGGAATCAGTCAGGTTGTTCCTTACCAATGGAAAGGAAGAATCAATAATATAGGAATTGAAAATCTGAGTTTAACGTCACAGTATGATTCTACAAATCCCAAAGATGAGGATCATTGTCACTCTGCTATTTCCATTGAAAATGCTGAGAATGTTTGGGTTCGTCAAATTGTATTTACGCATTTTGCAGGATCAGCTGTTGCTGCTTATGAAACTGCACGTAAGGTTACTGTTGAGGATTGTGTTTCATTAGCTCCGGTTTCAGAAATTGGAGGGTGGAGAAGAAATACATTTTTTACAATGGGACAGCAAACCTTATTTCAAAGGTTATATGCAGAAGACGGATACCATGATTTTGCAACAGGATTTTGTGCTACAGGTCCTAATGCTTTTGTAGAGTGTTATTCAAGTTTACCAAATAATTATAGTGGAGCAATTGATAGTTGGGCATCTGGTTTATTATTTGACATAGTAAATGTAGATGGTCAGCGTTTATCATTTAATAATCATTATCTGGATAATCAGGGTTCGGGTTGGTGTGCTGCCAATTCTATGTTTTATCAATGTTCTGCTGACAGAATAGAAAGTTTTGCTCCACCTACAGCTACGAACTGGTGTATTGCATCATGGGCTCAGTTTATTGGTGATGGATACTGGCATGAACAAAATAGCCATCTTTCACCAAGAAGCTTATATTATAAACAATTAGCAGATCGATTAGGTAAGGATGAAAAAGATTTTGAAAATCAGTATCGTCCAAAACCCAATGAAGCAACTAGTAGTCCAACAGCAGAATCAGCTACAGCTCTTTCAAAAGAAGCGTATCAACCATTGGAAACAATGAAGAGTTGGGTAATGAGAGCACCGGAAAGAGTGAAGATAGAAACAGATTCAAAAGATGCTTTATCAGCTACGAAAATAAAGAATCCTAAAAAAGTTAAAGAGGAGGATATACCAGAAATCTCAATTAGAAATGGATGGATGGTTTATGGTTCTAAAGTAATAGCGGGAATGCGATTTACAGTTCCATGGTGGAGAGGAGTTGCCAGACCATATCAAGCTGTTAAGGAAAATCCTTGTGTTACCAGATATGTACCAGGAAGATATGGTCATGGATATACTGATGATCTTTCATATACTTCAGCATGGATGAAGGAGAATAATATGGTTGGTATTGAACACAATTATGGATTGTGGTATGATCGCCGTAGAATGGACCATGAGCGTGTTCGTCGCATGAATGGTAATGTTTGGGCTCCTTTCTTTGTGCAACCTTGGGCTCGAAGTGGACAGGGAACTGCATGGGATGGTTTAAGTAAATACGATCTTACAAAATTTGATTATTTTTATTGGTCAAGATTAAAACAGTTTGCTGATGTCGCAGCCAAACAGGGACAGGTATTAGTTCATCACAACTATTTTCAACATAATATTTTAGAAGCTGGAGCACACTGGTCAGATAGTCCCTGGCGTCCGGTTAATAATATAAATAACACAGGATTCCCAGAACCAGCTCCATATGCAGGTGATAAAAGAATTTTTGTTGCAGAACAGTTTTATGATATCAACCATCCCGTTCGACGAGAATTACATAAGAAATTTATCCGCAAATGTTTAGATAATTTTCAAGATAACAATAATGTACTTCAGTTGATTAGTGCGGAATATACCGGGCCAGTTGAATTTGTTGAATTCTGGATTGATGTGATCAAAGAATGGGAGAAAGAAACTGGTAAACATGAAATGATTTGTCTTAGTACAACCAAGGATGTTCAGGATGCTATTTTAAATCAACCAGAACGAGCTTCTGTGATTGATGTAATAGATGTTCGTTACTGGAGTTATCGTCCGGATAGTTCTGCATATGCTCCTAAAGGAGGTGTAAATTTGGCTCCTCGCCAGCATGCTCGACTTGAGAAAAAAGGTAAAAGATCATTTAATTCAGTATATAGAAGTGTGATAGAATATAAACTGAGATTCCCTGAAAAGGCTGTAATTTTTAGTGAAGGACGTTTTAATGTTTATGGATGGGCTGTTTTTATGGCAGGAGGTTCGCTACCTGTTTTACCACAGGAAGTATCTAAAGATTTAATGATATCTGCCTCAGATATGAAACCTGTTGAAAATGCAAAAGATGCAGAAAAATTATCTATGCTTTCAAATAATAAAGGAGAGTATATCATTCACTTATCAGCAAAAAATAAAGTGGAATTGGATTTATCATCATATAGAGGAACATATGTTGTAAGATATGTGGATCTGAATACAGGAAAAATTACCGGAGCTAAAAAGATGATTAAAGCCGGATCTAAGGTTAGTTTATCTAATCCTTATGATAGTAATAGTATTTTATGGATAACTAAAAAATAAAACCGTTTAGGCATGTTTAAAAAATTAGCATTAGGCGTTATTGCATTATTAATAATGGTAGCTTGTGTTTCGAAAAAAGCTACAGAGAAAGAAGGGCTGTCTTTATTAAAGATTTCCGAAAACGGAAGATTTATGGAAGATGAAAGTGGGGATCCATTTTTTTGGTTAGGAGATACCGGATGGTTGCTGTTTTCAAAAATGACAAGAGAGGAGGTTGACCAATATCTTACCAATAGAGCAGAACTTGGATTTAATGTAATACAGGTGATGGTTTTACATACCATTGGTGCCAAAAATGTTTATGGAGATTCTGCTTTAATCAAAAATAATGTAGCATTCCCATTGATTACAGAGGGTAATGATTTTAAAGATTCTGTACAATATGACTTTTGGGATAATGTGGATTATGTAGTTGATCTTGCGGCAAAAAAAGGTTTATACATGGCCATGGTTCCTGTATGGGGTAATAATGTAAAGGAAGGTTTTGTTTCAAGAGAGGAAGCTACTACTTATTCAAAATGGTTAGCAAATCGCTATAAGGATAGGAAGAATATTATATGGTTAAATGGTGGTGATACTTTTGGTAGTGATTCAACAGCTACATGGAATATCATTGGTAATGGATTGAATGATACAGATCCTAATCACCTAATTACTTTTCATCCTCGTGGTAGATGTTCTTCTACAGATTGGTTTCATAACGAAAAATGGATGGATTTTAACATGGTGCAATCTGGTCACCGTCGATATGATCAGGATGATACAGAAAGAGCTTATGGTCAGGATAACTGGCGTTACATGGAGGATGATTATAAAATGACTCCGGCTAAACCTACAATTGACGGGGAACCATCTTATGAAGGTATTCCTCAGGGATTACATGATACAAACCAACCATTCTGGAATGATGATGATGTTCGCAGATATGCATACTGGTCGGTATTTGCTGGTGCCTTTGGATATACTTATGGGCATAGTGCTGTAATGCAGTTTTATAGCGAAAAAGATAAAGAACCTGCTTATGGAGCTAAATTATACTGGCAGCAAGCTATAAATGAACCAGGAGCAAAACAAATGAAATATGTAAAGCAAATAATGCTTTCAAGAGATTTCTTTAGTAGAGTTCCTGATCAGTCTTTATTAGCAGAGAATGGCGACAAATATGCTTATAAGGTGGCTACTAAAGGTAAAGGTTATGCAATGATCTATACTTATATCGGTGGTGAGATTGCTGTTAATATGGATCATTTTTCTTCATCAAAAATTAAAGCTTCGTGGTTTAATCCGCGTAATGGTGAGGTTAAAGATATTAAAGAAGTTTCAAATAGTGGTGTTGCAAGATTTGATGCTCCTGGAGAGACTGAAGACGGAAATGATTGGGTATTAATTTTAGATGAGAAATAAAATAAGTGCCCCCTCTAACTCCCCCAAAGGGGAGGAATGATTTACAGCTTGTAATTGATAGATTAATTCAGGCCGGAGGCCTTTGAGATTGAGACATAGCGAGACGCTACGCCAAGCGTAGGGGGATGATTTATAGCTTGTAAAAAACTATAAATGATAGTGAAACAAGAGTGTAATTGACAGATTAATTCAGGCGTAGCGGGACGCTACGCCAAACGTAGTGAAAAAAGAATAACTTAGTGTCTTTGCGTCTCTGTGTTTAAAATTTATAGGTTATCAATTACATAACTGAATTTTAATTATGAAGAATATTGCTTATTATATATTATTGTTAACGATTACACTTGTTGGGTGCAATCAAACTAAAGAGTCAAAAGAAGTATTTATGTTTACTTCTTTTCATGAGCCAGCAACTGATGGGTTAAGACTTTTATATAGTTATGATGGTTTCCAGTGGACAGATTTGGATACTACATTTTTAAAACCTGAAGCAGGACCAAGTCACCTGATGAGAGATCCGTCTATGGTTCAGGGACCAGATGGTACTTTTCATTTGGTTTGGACTACAGGTTGGCGTGGTGATTTAGGCTTTGGATATGCCAACTCTAAAGATTTGATGAATTGGTCAGAACAGCAATTTATTCCTGTTATGGAATATGATACTACAACAGTAAATGTTTGGGCTCCGGAGTTGTTTTACGATGATGAAAACCAGGAATATATCATTGCATGGTCTTCTACAATTCCATTTAAATTTCCAAAAGGGATAGAGGAAGAAAAGAACAATCATCGAATGTATTATACTAAAACAAAAGATTTTAAAACTTATTCTGATCCTGAATTATTTTGTGAACCTGGATTTAGTGTGATAGATGCTGTTATAGTAAAAAGAGCTAAAGATGATTATGTTTTGGTGTTAAAAGATAATACGCGTCCTAACCGAAATCTGAAAATTGCCTTTGGTAAAACGCCTGTTGGTCCATGGAGTGAAGCTTCAGAAGCTTTTTCAGGAAATTTTGTAGAGGGTCCAACAGTATTGAAGCTTGGTGATGCCTGGTATATCTTCTGTGATGTTTATAAGGAATACAGATATGGGGTATACAAAACAACAGACTTCATAAACTTTGAAGATGTTTCATCAGAATTTAGCATCCCTAAAGGTCATAAACATGGAACAATCTTTACAGCTCCAGAAGAAGTTTTGAATAACCTAAAACTAAAGATAACTAGATAGTACATAGTTAAAAGTTTAAAGTTAAAAGTGAATAGAGTACTTAACATAATGTTTAAGTTGTTATACTTTCAACTTTTGAACTTAATTATTGGTAACAAATTTGAAAAGGAAAAAATGATACGAACAACACTATATACATTTTTATTTTTGGCATTAGGTGTTCTGAGTGTAAAGGCACAGGATACTGCCAGATATATTGGTAATACATTATCAAATATCGATTATCATCATGGAATGTTAAGTCCTGCTGTAGGAACACATAATATTCAAGTAATGCGTGCTAATCGTGAAATGCCTGAGGCAGCAGATGATTTTGGTTGGACATACAATCATCAACCTATGTTAGCTTATTGGAATGATACTTTTTATTTGGAGTATTTAAGTGATTCTGTTGGTGAGCATATTCCTCCAAGCCAGTCTTATTTATGTGTTTCAAAAGATGGTTATGATTGGAGTAAGCCTAAAGTTGTATTTCCAGAGTACAAAGTGCCTGATGGAACAACAAAAGAAGGTGTTGATGGAGTAGCTAAAAACTTAATCGCTATTATGCATCAGCGTATGGGATTTTATGTTTCTTCAAATGATCGTTTATTGGTATCCGGATTTTATGGAATCAGTATTGATAAGCACGATAGTCCTAATGATGGAAATGGTATTGGTCGTGTAGTACGTGAAATATATAAAGATGGAACATGGGGGCCAATCTATTTTGTGCGATACAATCATGGTTGGGATAAGAAAAATACTGAATTTAAATTTTATACTTCAAGTAGAGATAAGGGATTTAAAAAGGCTTGTGAAGAGCTGATGGCAAATCCTTTAATGATGCAACAGTGGAATGAAGAGGCAGATCGTGACGATCCTATTATTCCTATGACAAACCAGTTTAAGGCTTTCAATTACTATCATTTACCAGATAACCGTGTTGTTGGTTGGTGGAAACATGCTTTAACAGCCATTAGTGAAGATGGTGGTAAAACATGGCCTCGCCCTGAAAGAGCTCCAGGTTTTGTAAATAAAAATGCTAAAATATGGGGCCAAAAAACAACAGATGATAAATATGCTACAGTTTACAATCCTTCTGAATACAGATGGCCTTTAGGTGTTTCTGTAAGTGATGATGGATTATATTACAATAACCTTCTTTTGGTTCATGGTGAAATTTCACCAATGCGTTATGGTGGAAATTTTAAATCATACGGTCCTCAATATGTAAGAGGTATCATTGAAGGTAATGGTCAGCCAAAAGATAATGATATGTGGTTGACTTATAGTATGAATAAAGAAGATATCTGGGTATCAAAAGTTCCTGTACCAATTACAAATAAAGTTACTGAGGATGTTAATGAGGTATTTAATGATCTACCTGACAGCAAAGAATTAGATTGGTGGAATATTTATAGCCTTCAATGGGCTCCTGTACAAATTGAAAAAGTTAAAGGCGAGAAAGTATTAACCATAAAAGATAAGGATCGATATGATTTCGCCTTAGCAGAAAGAGTAATTCCAACTTCAGAAAGTTCAGTGGTTGAGTTTACTGTTGTTCCGCAGCAAAATGATAATGGTCAGTTACATGTTGAATTTCAAAATGCAGAAGGTTTAGGTGCCATTCGGTTAGTATTCGACAATGATAGAGTATTGAAAGTGCGAAATGGTTATCGTTATTCAGGTGTTGTACGCTATGAGCCTGGAGAAGAATATAAAATTCAGGTTAAATTTGATGTGAATAAAAGATTTTACTGGGTGACAGTTAATGGAAAGCAAAAAGGCAATTATCGCTTAATGTATCGTCCTGTTCATGAAATTTCAAGTGTAGCATTCAGAACAGGAGATATTCGTCGCTTCCCTGATGCAGATACACCAACAGATCAGGATTATGATCTTAAAGAAGCCGGAATTCCTGTAAAAGAAGCTCAGTTTAATATCAAATCATTTACCTCGAAAAAAATCATATAATGAATAAGTTTAAGTATATCATATTTATTGCAATTGTTTTCGCATTAGCTTCATGTAGTTCTAGTAAAAAAGATAGTAACTACCAGGGTGCGGTTTTAAATGTAGATGATTTTAAGCACTATGTTGATTATTTTAATCGCATGGAGGATGAAAATATAGCTCAGGCAATTCCGAATGCTGAATCTTGGCAATGGATGAAAGATAATGTTCCATTCTTTGAATGTCCTCAGGATAATTTTGAGGAGATGTTTATTTATCGTTGGTGGACTTTGAGAAAGCATATTAAAGAAACTCCGGTTGGCTTTGCAATGACAGAGTTTTTAGTACAACGTTCTTATTCGGATAAATATAACTTGATTGCATGTGCTATGGGGCATCATATTATGGAATCAAGATGGTTACATGACTCAAAGTACCTGGATCAGTATGTTCATGTTTGGTTTAGAGGAAATGAAGGAAAACCAATGAATAAGCTGCATAAATTTAGTAACTGGACTGCAGATGCACTATATCAAAAGTATTTGGTTGATGGCGATAAAGAATATATGTTGGATATGCTACCAGATATGGTTGCTGATTATGAACGTTGGGAAACTGAACGTCGTTTAGAAAACGGATTGTTTTGGCAAAAAGATGTTCAGGATGGAATGGAAGAGCAAATTAGTGGTGGACGTCACGTAAAAAATGCCCGTCCTACAATTAACAGTTACATGTATGCCAATGCACTTGCCATCAGTAAAATGGCATCTATGAAAGGTGAAGCTGACATAGAAAAGAAATATAAAGCGAAAGCAGATACTTTATTAGGTTTAATCACAACAAAACTATGGAGTGAAGACAGTCAGTTTTATGAAACAGTAAAAGAGGATGGTGAGTTTGCAAATGTTCGTGAGGCAATTGGTTTTATTCCATGGTATTTTAATATTCCAACTGATGCTCAGTCTGTAGCATGGAAACAGTTAATGGATGATCAGGGATTTTTAGCTCCTTATGGACAAACAACTGCTGAACGTCGTCATGATGAATTCAGAACAAAAGGTTGTTGTAAATGTGAGTGGGATGGAGCTATTTGGCCTTTTGCTACATCGCAAACAATGGTTGGACTGGCAAATGTGCTTAATGACTATGATCAAAATGTAATTACTAAAGATGATTACTTCAAGCACATGGAGTTATATGTAGAGTCACAGTACCATCGAGGTCGTCCTTACATTGGTGAGTATCAGGATGAAGTGACAGGATATTGGTTGAAAGGTGATCAGGAGCGTAGTCGTTATTACAATCATTCAACATTTAATGATTTAATTATTTCAGGGTTAATAGGATTACGACCAAGAGCTGATGAAAAGATTGAAGTTAATCCATTAATTCCTCAGGATAAGTGGGATTGGTTTTGTTTGGATAATGTTCAATATCAAGGTAAAATACTGACGATTATTTGGGACAAAGACGGATCAAAATATCATAAAGGTGCGGGTTTACAGATTTTAGTTGATGGAAAGTCTGTTGCTCATTCAGACCAATTAAAAAAGTTAGTAACTGATTAAATCAATAGCTATGAAGGTACTTAAAGGATTTGCAGTATTATTTGTTTTATTGAGTCTAGTTGGTTCAATTCATGCAAAAGAGTTGTCTGATCAGGAAAAGAACGCTACAGAATGGATTAAAACTTTGGAGTTAAATGACAAAGCTAAAGAAAAACGTTTAATTAAGGTCGTAACAAAGCATCTTACAGCTGTTAAAGAATGGCATGATTCACATCCTTTTTCAACAGTTCCAGCAGGAATTAATCCTCGAACAGGTGAAAAACTGACTGATTTAGATCGTCAGATAATTGTTGATTCATCAATGCCATCAACAGTTCATGAAAATTTGATGGATGGGTTAAAAGAAGATCTGGCTAATGAACAGGTTGAAAAAGTTTTAGATTGCTATACTGTAAGTAAAGTAGCTTTTACAATGAAAGCGTATAAAGAGATTGTTCCGAATATGACTTCAAGAGAAGAAGAGGTTATTTTGGGGAATTTGAAGAAGGCTCGTGAAATGGCTGTTGATTACAAAAGTATGAAACAGATTTCAGCTATTTTCGAGATTTATAAAACAAAAAATGAGCAATACCTTAACAATAATGGCCGTAATTGGCACCAGATGTATAAGGATTATGTGAGGGCTCTTAAGGATAAGAAAAATAAGAATTAAAAATAATATGATGTCGTTAAAGAGAATTTTATCGTTGAGTTTAGTTCTAGGGTTAGTGGTGTTTAATGCACAAGCCAAGAAAAACAAGTGGAAGAAAGGTGTTATAACAGAGCAATTTATTTATGAACAAGCTGATTTTCCTTCTTGTCATGCCGGAACGTTAGCTGAAACACCTGAAGGATTAGTTGCTGCTTTTTTTGGAGGTGAGTATGAACGTCATCCTGAAGTTTGTATTTATGTAAGCCATCTTAAAGATGGAAAATGGTCTAAACCAATGAATGTTGCCAATGGTATCCAGAATGATACATTACGTTATCCAACATGGAATCCGGTTTTATATCAAATACCCGGAGGTGATCTTTTACTTTTCTATAAAGAGGGTCCAAAACCTCAGGATTGGTGGGGAATGATTAAGCGTTCATCTGATAATGGTCATACATGGAGTAAGGCTGAAAAAATGCCAGAAGGCTATATTGGACCTGTAAAAAACAAGCCTATTCTGTTAGATGATGGAACATTAATTTGTCCTTCTTCTAAAGAAATTAAAGGTTGGGAAGTGCATTTCGAAACAACAAAAGACTGGGGTAAAACCTGGGAGACAACAAAAGCGATTAATAAATATAAGGTTCATAATATTATTCAACCTAGTATTTTAAAGCATAAAGATGGTACATTACAAATCCTTTGTCGTAGTAAGAATGGAGTTGTAGTAACAGCGTACTCTCACGATAATGGAAAAACCTGGGGGTTAACACAGGATACCGAATTACCAAATAATAATTCAGGTACAGATGCAGTAACATTAGCTGATGGTCGTCATTTAATCATTTACAATCATGCTAAAACGCCAATGAATGCTTCAAAAGGACATCGTACTCCATTGAATGTTGCATTAAGTAAAGATGGGGTTAAATGGTATGCTTCTTTAGTATTGGAGGATTCAGAAATCAGCCAGTATTCATACCCAGCAGTAATTCAAACTGCCGATGGAATGGTTCACTTTATCTATACTTGGAGACGTGAACGTATGAAATATGTAAAAGTTGATCCATCTAAATTACGCTTGAAGCTAATTAAAGACGAGAAGTGGCCTGAATAAGTTGATTAAGGTAAAAGGGTATTATGGTTGTATGGTATGAAGGTGATACCCTAATATTAATAACCAGATTGGATCAAAAAATAGGGAACAGGAAATATAGTTCAAAGCCTGAAGGGCTTGAATATAATAGCCCGGGGTGAAGCCCCGGGAATTTAAAGTCATATAAATCAAACCCGGAAAGAGTGTCATAATTAGAAAGATTTAAGGTAAAAAGGTAAAAGTATAATTCTCAATCTCTTGTCTCATATCTCTAATCTTTTATCTAAATTTAAGAAAATGAAGAAAATAATAATATTTTTTTGTCTGATTATGATAACGTTTACATGCGCTATCGCCCAAAATTCAGATAATAAATTTGCCCGTCCTTTAAAGGATGTATTGAAAGATATTGAGCAGGAGTATAACGTAAAATTGCGTATTTCAGATAAGGATGTAGAAGGCAAGATATTGAATTATGCCAACTGGCGTTTTAGAGCAGATGTTGAAGAAACATTAAAAAATGTTTTGGCTCCTTTTGATTTAATGGCTCTTCCTGATAAAGGACCAAATAAATATAAAATTGAAGAGTTTCGTTATCATAGAAGAACAGTTGAAGAAGGCAAAGAAACATTAGATTATTTAGCTTCTAAATATTCAACTAAAGAAGAATGGCAGCAACGTCAGACTAAACTAAAGCAATGCGTTAAAGAGGCTGTTCGTTTAAATCATTTACCTGCATCACCTGATAGCAAACCTATCTTAACCAAAACAAGAAAAATGAATGGTTATACTGTGCAAAATATTGCCCTTGAAGTATTACCCGGATTTTATGTTTGTGGTTCCATTTACCGACCCTCAAAAATTAAAGGGAAAATTCCAGTGGTACTTTGTCCAAATGGACATTTTGGAAATGGACGCTATAATAAAGATATTCAAACCCGATGTGCAGGTTTAGCTCGTATGGGGGCTATGGCAATAAATTATGATTTATTTGCTTGGGGTGAATCAACTTTGCAGGTAGATCCCAAAACTCACCGTAAAAGTTTAGCCAATACAATACAGGCTTTAAATAGCATTCGATTATTGGATTATTTGACTTCATTTAAATATGCTGATACAACCAGAATTGGTATCACAGGAGGTTCAGGTGGAGGAAGTCATTCCATTTTAATGTCTGTAATTGATGATAGAATTGATGTGAGTGTTCCTACAGTTATGATGTCTTCAATTCATTATGGAGGATGCCCTTGTGAAAGTGGAAATCCAATTCATCTTTGCTGTGGTGGAACAAATAATGTGGAGTTGGCAGGAGTGTTCGCACCTAAACCTCAATTGATAATTTCTGATGGAGGTGACTGGACGTCTAATGTTCCGGAATTGGAATTTCCATACCTGAAACGTATTTACAACTTCTATGATAATGCGGTTGTAGAAAACGTTCATCTTCCTAAAGAACACCATGATTATGGTCCATCCAAACGTACTGCGATGTATCATTTTATGGCTAAATACTTAAAGCTTAATGAATCAAAAGTTTTTAACAAAAATGGAGAATTGGATGAATCTGCAATTACAGTAGAAGATGAAAATGCTATGAAAGTTTTTGGAGAAAATGGCGAAAAATTACCGAAAACAGCAATAAGAAGTTTTGATGTTCTGGCAAAAGAATTTGAAAGTGTAATCGCACAATAATTGAAAAAAAACTGGTTTAGTGTAAAATTTAAATCTATGAAGTATTTAAAAAAATCCTATAAAATATTTATTGCTATTGGTTTATTGATAGCAATGATCATATCATGTTGCAACAATAAAAAACACACAACTGAAACATTCAAAGAATCAAGATACAAAGTAGCGGTTTGCGACTGGATGATATTAAAACGTCAGAAGACCAGTGCTTTTGATCGTGCTGTTGAGATTGGCTGTGATGGACTGGAAGTTGATTTAGGAGG
This sequence comes from uncultured Saccharicrinis sp., assembly GCA_963665705.1. Lineage (GTDB taxonomy): Bacteria > Bacteroidota > Bacteroidia > Bacteroidales > Marinilabiliaceae > Saccharicrinis. The sequence continues at coordinate 3,366,010 of OY762448.1, read as the reverse complement.
ATTAGGCAAACGACCTACTTTCAAAAATAAATTGATTAATGCAACATGGAGGAAAGAGTTTAAAGAAAAATCTGCTTCAACAGGAATTGAAATCAGTTCTATTGCGATGTCTGGTTTTTATGCACAGAATTTTGCAGAAAGAGAGGGTATTGATCGAATTATGGATGATGCTGTTAATACAGCAGAATTAATGGGCGTAAAAACGATTTTTTTACCCTTGGGTGTTCAAGGTGATTTAATACAACATCCGGAGCGTAAAGATTCTTTAATAAATAACCTTAAAAAAATTGGAGCTAAGGCTGAAGCTGCAGGTTTAGTTGTTGGTATTGAAACCAATTTTGATTCCAAAGCAGAAGTTGAATTTTTAAATGAAATAGGATCAACTGCAGTTAAAAGCTATTTTAATTTTGACAATGCAATTAAACACAATAAAGATATCTGTGAAGAATTAAGAATTCTAGGGAAAGATAGAATTGTAATGATACATGCATCAAATACGGATAGTGTTTGGCTGCAAAACGATCCAATGATTGATATGCCTAGAATTAAAGAAACACTTGATGAAATGGGATGGAGTGGATGGCTTGTAATTGAGCGATCAAGAGATATTACTCAGGTTAAAAATGTGGTGGCGAACTATGGAGCCAATGCTGCTTATTTAAAAAAGGTTTTTCAAGCAGAATAATTAATGAAAACAAACTAAAACAACAATTATGAACCAGATAAAAACGCTTGGATTTATTATTCTTTTAGGTTTGGGTAATCTAATTACTGCACAAAATATTTATGTCTCACCAAAGGGAAATGATGCTAATTCCGGAACAGAGAAAGCTCCGGTAATAACAGTTCAAATGGCTGTTCAAAAAGCACGGGATTTAAGGAAACAAAATGATACTTCTATTTCTGGTGGTATTCATATCATTCTAAAGGGCGGAACATATCAGGTTAGCAATCCAATTGTTTTCGGACCTGAGGATTCCGGTTCAGAAACCTCTCCAACAATTGTTTCAGCAGCAAAAGGTGAGAAGGCGATAATTAGTGGAGGAGTAAAAGTTACAGGATGGCAAAAAGTAGAAGGTAACATCTATAAAGCACGTCTTGATAGAGAGAGTAAACTTCGAACTTTATTTGTTAATGGCAAAAGAATGCATATGGCAGGGACTGATGTTCCCGTTGCCGGATTAGGCGATTGGGGAACTTTTAAGATAAAGGGGAAAGAATTTTGGTCTTACGGTGAAGGATCTGCAATAGACGGAATAAAATTCAGTTCTGAGGATGTTAAGGAGTATTCTAATCCTGAAGATATAGAGTTGGTACAATTTAATATCTGGACAGAAAAAATTCTTTGTGCAAGAGATATTAAAAAGATGGGTGATACTACTGTTGTTAAATTACAACAACCGTATGGAGCCATTGCAACTACTATGGCTTGGGCTGGAAAAATTAACTACAAAAAAACATTTGTAATCAGGAATGCCTATGAATTGTTGGATTCTCCGGGAGAGTTTTATTTCAATAGAAAAACAAAAACTATCTATTATTATAGCAATGGAGAGGATATGGCAAATACTGAAGTAATTGCACCAGCAAGTAATGGCTTAGTTCATATTAAAGGAACTTCTACTGAGTCCAGAGTTAAAAATATTCAATTTCAAGGAATTACATTTTCATACGATCATTGGCAATTGATGGAGGTGGCAGGGTCTCATGGTTTTGCAGGAATACAAAGTTTAGGCTTAGCAGTTAAATACATACCGGGAGGTAATTGGCATACCACAGAGTACAATAGTACAGATGTTCCAAGAGGTACTATTCATGTGGAAAATGCAGAAGGAATTGAGTTTATCCGTAACCGTTTTGTAGGTATTAGTTCAGCAGTTGCCATTAATATGGTTAACGATGTAAAAAATAGTAAGGTCGAAGGTAATTTCTTTTATGACATGCTGGGTAATGCGGTTAACATCGGCCATTCTCAGCATTATAAAATTGGAGATGGAGATATATATCCCAAAGGAGTAGAAGGTTTATGTGAGAATATAAAAGTCTCTAATAATTATCTACGCAATGTATGTCTTGATTTTAGACAAATAGAAGGTATTACTGCGTTTTTTGTTGCTAATGTAAGTATAGAACACAATGATATTGAGTGGACTCCATATGGTGCAATAACCTGCGGATGGTGGTGGGGAAATTCCGGTATTCCAGCTTCAACGTTGGCTAAAAATAATAAAATTCGTTTTAACAGAGCAGGTAATACTCATCAGGTTTTAGATGATGGTGGTATTATCTATTCGCTTGGAGAACAACCGGGTACTGTAATCGAAGGCAATCATATTTTTAACGGACCAAGATGTATCTACCCTGACGATGGTTCTGCATATTTAACTATTAGGGATAATGTTGTAGATAATGATAGTTACAAGTGGATGTGGCTACATTTATGGACGAAAAGATGTCACGATATTGTGGCATATAGAAATTATGTAAAGAATAATCTTCTCATGGATAATGGTACAAACAATGTTATTGAAAATACCATATCGTTCAGGGAAGATGAATTTTCAGAACAAGCACAAAAGATTATTGATAATGCAGGTATAGAAGATGAATTTAAAGACATCATACCTGATTCTGAACCAGAAAAGATGAGTATTCATCCAAAAGGTTTTAAAGAAAGAGATGTATTTCATTAATTAAAATAGTTATGTGCTTGAATTATTTAAGAATATCAAAAAATATGCAAGGGCTTATTCTTTTGTTCATATTAGTCTCTTGTGGACAGAAAAATGGCACTTCCGTACAAAATAAAACACATCAGGTTGCAATTGAAATTATCCTGGATAATGAAAGTCTTAAAGATTCTTTAGCAATTCAGCTCAAAGATATTTCGATGGAACGTTTTGAGTGGAAGAATCATTTGGTTCTGTTTGGTAATGATAGAGATACGTCCGGCCTTCAGAATTTAATACATAAAACAGGAATTGAAGCAAAAGTTAAGAGATATAACAGCCCTTTTTATGTTTTTGAAAGGGCGAGTCGTTGCAGAAATACATGTGCACCAAAACCATGGAAGAATTATTTACTTACTGCAAATCTTGTAAGCGATACTGCACTGCAGCAAGAATATTTAAATTATCACAATACTCAATTTGAAGTATGGCCTGAAGTGGCTCAAGGATTTTGTAATGCAGACTTTCAGCAATTGTTGGTGTATAAAAGTGGTAGACAATTGATGTTGGTAATTTCAATACCTGCAGGTAAAACATTGGAGGAGTTAAATCCAAAAACGGTAGAAAATAATCCGCGGGTGATTGAATGGAATAATATTATGAGCAAATATCAGGAAGGAATTGAAGGTGCTTCACCAGGTGAAACTTGGGTTTTTCTTGATAAAATAGAAGAATAGAAGCTATTAAGTGTTTTAATTTTAAGATAAAAGTAAATGCTACGTTTAGGAATTTTAGGAATCGGAGAGGGAAGAAGTACAATTTCAGCTGCGCTGCAAAGTGATAAAATCGACCTCAAAATGATTTGTGATCTCAATATTGAGATGTGTAAGCAACGCGAAAAAGAATTTGACTTTCATAATATCACAACTGATTATCAGGAGATGCTTAATAATCCTGAAATTGATGTTATAGCTATTTATACACCAGATCATTTACATGCAACACATATAAAAATGGCTTTGAAAGCAGGAAAGCATGTAATATGCACTAAGCCATTGATGGATAAATTAAATGAAGCCAAGGAGTTATTGGAAATAGCAGAAAAGTCTGGCAGCAGAATCTTTGTAGGGCAGAGTTCTCGATTTTTTGAACCAATGAAACGTCAACGTAAAGATTTTGAAGAAGGACTAATTGGCGACCTGGTAAGCATAGAGTCTCATTATCATGCTGATCACCGTTGGTTTTTGGGTAAAGGATGGTCATTGGAAGATTCTTTTAAATGGTTATTCGGAGGTTTAAGTCATCCTGTGGATTTTATTCGTTGGTATTTACCTAATATTGATGAAGTAATGGGATATGGAATGTTAAGTCCAAACGGAAAAAAAGGAGGGTTGAAAAATGAGGATACCATGCACTTTATATTTAAGGCAAAAGATGGAAGAGTAGCCCGTGTTAGTGGAGTTTATACCGGTCCTGTTCAACCGGTTACTCGTGATAGTGAAATGACTTGTATTTTAAGAGGGACAGAAGGATGTAGTCAAGGAGATTACATGGATTTAAGATATGCTATTACCAAAAATGATGGCGAAGAGCAGATTATTACATGGGAACATAAATTAAAACATTATTTCAGATTTGAAGGAAAAAGTCATCATGCAGGAGAATATCAAAATTATCTTGAATATTTTGCAGATAGCATAGAGAATAATACAATAGCTTATCCTGATTTAAAAGAAGGAATAGGAACGATAGCTTTATTAATGGCTATGGATCGTTCTTTACAAACAGGCATGCCGGTTAAAGTTAGCTCAATAATTGAAGAAAATGGATTAGAAATGGTTTTATAAGCTATTTCTGATTCCATTAACAACCACCTCTTATATGAAATTATTCCCTTAATTTAGATTACAATCATATATTAATTAAGAGGTGGTTTCTTTTATCAAAATTAAAAATCAATCTAAATATTAATCAATTAAATTTAATCGATGCTTTTGTCAATTCTTATCCCAACGGATTGGATTAGGTTGATTTCGAATTGCGTTGAATATTAAATTTGATTGTAAATTCATATTAAATATGAAAAAAATCTACACAAATGAAAAATCTACACGAACTATTAGCACCATTAGATTTTATTGTTGTAATTGCCTATTTGGTTGTTTTAACTGGTATAGGTTATTATGTAAGTTTTATAAAGAAAAGAGAAAAAGATGATTCCTTGTTTTTAGCAGGTCGATCATTAAAATGGAGTAGTATCGGATTTACCATGTGGGGAACTAATGTGGGGCCTTCCATGTTAATTGCATCTGCATCAATTGGTTATACTACAGGTATTGTAGCAGGTAATTTTGGTTGGTACGCTTTTGTATTTATATTTTTATTGGCCTTTGTTTTTGCTCCAAAATATTTAGGAGCCAATGTTAGTACTTTGCCTGAATTTATGGGCAAAAGGTTTGGTGATTCAACGCGTAATATTTTAGCATGGTATACTATTGTTACAGTTCTTATTTCGTGGTTGTCTTTAACTTTATTTGCCGGAGGTATTTTAGTAGGGCAAATACTTAATCTACCTTTATGGTTATCTGTAATAATTTTGCTTCTTATTTCCGGATTCTTTACAATTGCCGGGGGATTAAAAGCTATTGCTTATACCAATGTATTCCAAATGCTTTTGCTTATTATAGTGTCGTTGATTTTAACTTTAGTTGGAATTAATAAAGTAGGAGGTTTTGGTGAATTAATGGCTAATACACCTGCTGATTATTGGAATTTATTACGTCCATCTAGTGATTCTACTTACCCATGGATTGCCATTGTTTTAGGATATCCGGTAATGGGAGTTTGGTTTTGGTGTACTGATCAATCTATGGTTCAGTCTGTATTAGGAGCGAAAAGTCTAAAACAAGGACAAATGGGAGCAAATTTTACCGGTTGGCTTAAAATATTAGATGTTGCGCTTTTTATTATACCAGGTATGGCTTGTTTTATTTTATTTCCTGACCTGAAAAATCCTGATGAAGCTTATATGACTATGGTAACACAATTGTTTCCTCACGGAATGACAGGTTTAGTGATGGCCGTCTTAATAGCTGCCCTTGTTAGCACAATTGATTCTGCTTTAAATTCATTGAGTACTGTATTTACTATGGATATATTTGTAAAAAAACATCGTCCAAATGCCACCAATAAGGAAATTATAAAAGTTGGTAGATTAGTAACTGTAATGGGAGCTATAATATCAATTATATTAACCCTGGCAATTGATAGTATAAAAGGATTAAACTTATTTGATGTTTTTCAGGCAATTTTAGGTTTCATTGCACCTCCAATGTCAGTGGTATTTTTATTTGGAGTTTTATGGAGAAAAACAACTACAAAAGCAGCCAATATAACTTTGTTTTGGGGAACTGTTTTAAGTTTAGGCACAGGAGTGTTTTATTTGTGGATTTTTCCTAATCAGGATTATGCATTTTGGCCTCACTTTTTATTGTTGTCATTTTATATATTTTTAGCTCTTAGTGTATTAATTTATGTAATTTCTATTACCGATAAATCTGTGCAAAAGCAGTTTGTTTTTAATACACCTGCAAAAGTATTTCGTTCTAAATTACAGTTACTAAGGTGGGCTGCTTTATTCATTGTTATGATTGGATTATATATTTATTTTAACGGACACTGATGATTAGCCAAAAGTTATAGAGGAACAAGGAGTTTTATGGCATAGGGCAAAGATTAACATATAGTAAATAGGGTTTTTTAAGAATAGAATAAAGAATAAAGATTTATTTGGAATTTTTATTTAAATAAATTACACTAGCATCTTTAATTCTCTCAAACAATAACAACCAGATATTGAAATGATAAACATAACAAAAAAACTTAGTCTGTTACTTACACTTCTTTTAGTAGTAACATCTTCTTTTGCAGAAATAAAATATGAAATGACCGTAGCTCAGGATGGTTCCGGTGACTATACTACCATTCAGGATGCGATTAATGCAACAAAAGCTTTTCCGGATAAAAGAATTACCATTACGATTAAAGATGGGGTGTACCATGAAAAAGTAAAAGTACATGCATGGAATAACCTATTAACACTTAAAGGCGAAAGTAAAGATAAAACCATTATCACTTACGATGATTATTTTGGTAAAATTGATTTAGGAAGAAATAGCACTTTTTATACTTACACCTTATTGATTGATGCTGATGATTGTATTGTTCAGAATCTGACTGTTATCAATAGTTCTGGTCCTGTTGGACAAGCAGTAGCTTTGCATGTGGAGAAGGACCGTTGTCAGATTGTAGATTGTAAAATCTTAGGTTATCAGGATACTGTATATGCTGCAGGAGAGGGAAGTAGACAGTATTTTTTAAGATGCTACATTGAAGGTTCTGTTGATTTTATTTTTGGTGCTGCTACTGCCTTATTTGAAGATTGTACAATTAACAGTAAAACCAATTCATATATTACTGCAGCCAGTACTTTTAAGGGGGCTGAATATGGTTATGTGTTTAAGAATTGTAAGTTAACAGCCGATCAGGGAGTAGAGAAAGTTTATTTGGGAAGACCATGGCGTATTTATGCTAAAACCGTGTTTGTTTCATGTGAAATGGGAAAACATATTTTACCTCAGGGATGGCATAACTGGAAGAAAACTGAGGCTGAGAAGAATACCCTCTATGCTGAGTTTAATTGTAACGGAGATGGTTTTCAGCCAGATAAAAGAGTGGACTGGGCAAAGCAATTAAGTAAAAAACAAGCAAGTAAATATACCAAAACAAATATTTTGGGAAACTGGATTCCTTTGGTGGATTAAAACTTGAGTAAATATTTTTATTTATATCTAAGGCTGTCTTTTTTAAGATGGCCTTTTTTATTTTTATTAAATACCCTTGAAAATATCAATTTATTCCTTTTTGATTGTATCCGTCTCCGCGTCGCCCCTCAAAAAAAGCCCCATCAAATTGATTCGTTATTTTGATGTGGCGTTTTTTATTATTGATCCGCCCACCTATCAGGAAGCAAGTTGCGTAATTGTTCATTTGTCATTGTTGGACTTTCTGCTAAACGCTGCATAACATCCTTGAAGTAGGAAAATGTATTTATATTATTCAATCTACATGATATAGCTAGAGAATAAAGTGTAGCTGTTCTGGTGGCCCCTGCATTAGAACCACAAAAAAGTGAATTACGACGACTAAGGCTGATATAGCGCATAGGTCGTTCAATTATATTATTATCCAGATCGTATTCGGTAGATATGATGATGTTGTATATGGACTCTAGTTCATTCAGGCAGTAAGCTGCAGCTTTAGTTAATATGTGGTTAGGCAATACCCCGGAATCTCTTTCTATGTCTCTGAGTTTATTTTCTAACTTCTTGTATACTTTTAGGGAAGCCTCTTTCCATTTTTCTTTTGGCTTTTTCTTACGGATGATATAAAATTGATTGTATAGATCAATAACTTCTTGTGCTTCGGGTTGCTCCTGAATCTCTATAAATTTTCTTTTGCAGTGTTGAACACAACCTAAGCGTATTGCCTTGGGATAATCCCATCCCTCTAATACTTTGTAAGAACTATATCCGTCAGTCTGTACCACACCTTTATAATCCCTAGGTAGATAATCCGTGAACACCGTCTTGCTTCGTGAACCATTTTCATAAATGAACTGTATTAAATTGTTTTGGTGAGAAAAAGCACTCCAAAAGTAGCCCTTGCGACTTCCTTTGTCACCACCTAATATCGTATGGTAGGTTTCGTCAAAATGAATATAGGAATCAGCTAAAATAGCATTTTTGAGTACTGGCATTAATCTATCAAGTAACCCTGCTGATTTTTCAATTAATCCATGAGTGGTTGCCTTAGGCATGTCAATGCCCATCTCATTTAGGTATTTATTGATGCGTTCAACTGGCAAGCTATACACATATCTTTGTTGAATAAGGTGTGCCAGTAACGAGCTGTCAAAATTAGAATTCATGAAAGGAGTCATAGGGGCTCTGCCCTCGAAAAAATCATCACCCATTCTATATTTTTTACAGCGGTAAATATGTTTGATAAGACGAGGTGGAATATACTCATATCTTATCACATCGCGGTAAAACAGGTAAACAGCAGCCTTTTCGTCAAAGCTAGCATCGGACGGCATAACTTCTTCTACAAGCTCTTCGATATTATCGTATACTTTTCTTTTGGCTCCATTATTACCTCTTTGTTTGGGAGTGGGAGCTTTAGGTGTATTCGCAGGTACAGGTGTTGTATTCTTTCGTTTTTCGGTCTTTTTAGGAAGGTTAATATTCGCAAAGCGCTTCAGATGTGCGCTATCTTTATCCTTCTCTAAGATAGCCTCCTTTAGGGCTGTTAGCTCTTTAGATTGCTCTTCTATGGTTTTTGTTAAAGAAACAATTGTAACTGTTAATTCTGAAACCTGCTGCTGTAATAATATGGCTAACTCCCTGTCTGTCATGGCATAAAGATACGAAAATAGTGCGATTTTACCATGAAAAATTCGCACTATTTTCGTCTTTTGTCACTATGTATTAGAGTGTTAACTGGGCTTTTATCCGTAATTCATTAGAACTACTTTTGTGCTTTACGCAATTTACCATTTTGTCTAAAATATCCTGTTCAAGCTCAGTAAAAGCACCGTCTCTTAACTGTTGTGGAAGTGTATAACATCCTAATTCCAGTTTCTTGTTATAAAGAACAAATCCTTCTCTTTGCCATCTTAGTACCTTGATAGATTTTCGAGTCCTGCCAATGAAGACATAACCATCACCATTGAGCGCATTCATATTTCCTGAAGTTTTTACCAGGTGATAAAGTGAATGAATTCCTTTTCGCATATCAACGGGCTCGTGAAAAAAGTAAAAACGTGTATCCTCTGTGAAATTAAAAACCATAATGTATCCTTTGATGTGAAAAATAAGGATACAAAGCTTCAAAGTTTTATCACATAAAACTATACGTTATCGTGGAGACGCTTACTTTTGATTAGGCATAATTGACTTAAAATCAGATGAAGAGCTGTTAAAAACAAGTATATTTTATTAATCTAATATGCCGTAAAAAATGATAACGATTACATTTTGTAAAATACAGTAAAACAAATATATAAGAAAGTATAAAAGTGAAAAAATGTAAACGATATATTGGAAATTTAACTTTTATAAACTATTTTTGTAAGCGATGTAATCTATAGTGGTAACTATTAATAAGATAAGTGTTTATGTAGTTGTCAGATGTTTATATACAATGCAGTTTTTAATCCAGTAAAAGAAATCTAATGAAATCAAATCCGTTGCATTTGAAATACATTCAAAAAGCACTCTTTACATTTATAGTTTTAATGATGCTTGGTTCAGTAAATGTTCTATCGGCAAAGTCAAAAGTGATTGTAAATGATCTTCGTACAGAGTATAAAGTAAATCCAATAGGACTTGAAAATCTAAGTCCTAGATTGTTTTGGAAGTTATCTTCACAAAACAAAAATGTATTGCAAAGTGCATATCAGATAAAAGCTGCTAATACTATCTCTGATTTGAAAAATGAAAATGCTTTATTGTGGAATACTGATAAAGTAAATTCAGATGAATCAATTCAAATTCCATACACAGGAAAAGGATTAACATCAGGTCAAAAAGTATATTGGCAGGTTCGTGTATGGGATAATAAGGGAAATGTTTCTAAATGGAGTGAAGTTGCTTCTTTTGAAATGGGATTATTAAGTACTTCTGATTGGAAAGCATCATGGATTGAACCGGATATTAATGAGGATGAAACTAAGCCTTATCCTTCTCCTTTATTAAGAAAAGAACTTACTTTAAATAAAGAAATTAAATCAGCTCGTATTTATGCTACTTGTCATGGATTGTACCAAATCAATTTAAATGGAAAGAAAGTTGGTGATGAATTCTTTACTCCGGGCTGGACTAGTTATCATAGTAATCTTCAGTACCAGGTATTTGATGTAACTAGTCAATTACAGAAGGGAGAAAATGCAATTGGTGTTATTCTTGGTGATGGTTGGTATCGTGGTCCTTTGGTTTGGCAAGGAAACAAAAATTTATATGGTAAAAAAGCTGGACTTCTTTTTCAAATGGAAGTGACTTATACTGATGGTTCAAAAGAAATTATCGGATCAGATAATAGCTGGAAAGCGTCTACAGGAGCTATCTTAAAATCTGAGATTTATGATGGGGAACTTTATGATGCAAGATTAGAAGAAAAAGGATGGGACAAGCCAATTTTCGATGATAATAAATGGAGCAAGTGTATTGAAAAAGAATATGACAATTCAATTTTGACAGCTTCAGTTGGTGTTCCGGTTAGGATTACTCAGGAATTAAAACCTATTCAAAAAATCATTACCCCTAAAGGTGAATTAGTATTTGATTTTGGACAAAATATGGTTGGATGGGTAAACTTTAAACTACAAGGAGAAAAAGGAAATAAAATAACTATTCAACATGCAGAAGTACTTGATCAGGAAGGTAACTTTTATATTGATAATTTGAGAGTCGCTCAACAAAAAGATCAATATATTTTTAAAGGAGAAGGTGTTGAAGAATTTCAACCTCATTTTACTTTTCATGGCTTTAGATACGTTAAAATCTCAGATTATAAAGGTGATGTAACTATAAATGATATTACAGGAAAAGTGATTCATTCTGATATGGATCCAATTGGTGATTTCGAATGTTCAGATACATTAGTAAATCGACTGCAAAAAAATATCCAGTGGGGATTAAGAGGGAACTTCCTAGATGTTCCAACGGATTGTCCACAACGTGATGAACGTTTAGGATGGACTGGGGATGCTCAGGTTTTTGCTTCTACAGCTTGTTTTAATATGAATGCAGCTCCATTTTATACCAAATGGATGAAAGATTTCATTGTAGATCAAAAAGCTGATGGTAGTGTGCCTTGGGTGGTTCCAAATGTTGTTGAAAACGGAGGTGGAACCGGATGGTCAGATGGTTTTGGAGCAACAGGTTGGGCTGATGCAGCAGTAATCATTCCATGGACTGTTTATCAATCTTATGGAGATACTCATATTTTAGAAAATCAATATGAGTCAATGAAAGCCTGGGAAGAGTATATGATCAAGCATTCCGCTGACAGATATATATTTGATTATGGATTCCACTTTGGTGATTGGTTGGCCTTTGCTGAATACATGAGCTATAAATACAATGCTCCGGATTATGGTTTTGCAGGAGCTCATACAGATAAGGATTTGATTGCCACGGCTTATTATTATTATACAACTGGTTTGATGCAAAAAATCGCCACTGTTTTAGGTAAGGATGAAGATGCAAAAAGATATGAATCTATCCGACCAAAAATTAAGGCAGCGTTTAAAAAGGAATATGTTACAGCAACTGGACGTTTAAGTTCCAATACACAAACCGCATACATTTTAGCTTTATCATTCGGAATAATGCCTGACGAATTCAAAGAAACTGCAGCAAAAAGATTAGCAGATAATATCAATGAATTAGGTCATTTAACTACCGGATTCTTAGGTACACCTTTAATTTGTCAGGCATTATCAGAAAATGGATATCCTGATATTGCTTATATGCTACTTTTTAATAAAAGATATCCTTCGTGGTTATATCCTGTAACTATGGGGGCTACAACAATTTGGGAACGTTGGGATGGAATAAAACCTGATGGTTCTTTTCAGGATGTAGGTATGAACTCCTTTAATCATTATGCTTATGGCGCTGTTGGTAACTGGTTGTATACTCAGGTAGCCGGTATTCAAATTGATCCTGAAAAGCCAGGTTACAAACATTTCATCATTAAACCTCAGGTATCAGATAAGCTTTCGTTTGCTAAAGCAAATGTTGAGTCATTGTATGGTGAGATAAATTCTCATTGGCAAACACAAGAGGATGGATCTTTACTACTTAATGTAACTGTTCCCGCCAACACAACAGCTTCAGTTTTTGTGCCAGCTTCTACAACATCTGGTTTGTATATCAATGGCAAAGAAATTTCAAAATCAAAAATCAAGTATACTGAACCATCAAATGGCTATGTACAAGTTGAGGTAGGATCAGGTAATTATCAATTTAAGACAACGCAAAAATAATAATAATGAAAAGGATACTTCCAAGTTTTTTAATTGTGGTAGCAAGTGTTTTTAGTGGATTTCAACTGAAAGCGCAGGAAAAGAGTTTGATAAATACATCACAGAGTCCTTATGTTAAAATGAATAACATTGATATGGATGATGTACAATGGACCGATGGTTTTTGGGCTGAACGTTTTGATGTTTGCAAAAAGACTATGGTTCCTTTTATGTGGAGCATATTAAATGATCCGGAAATAAGTCATTCTTTTCGAAATTTTGAGATTGCAGCAGGGCATGAAGATGGTGTTCATTCCGGACCTCCGTTTCATGATGGTGATTTTTATAAGTGGTTTGAATCTGCAGCAATGGTTTATGCCGTGACTAAAGATAAGGAGCTTGATAAATTAATGGATAAAATCATTGCCATAATTGGCGAGGCTCAACGTGAAGATGGTTACATTCATACTCCTGTTAATATTGAACAGCGTCAGCATCCGGAGCAAAAGAAAGAATTTGCAGAGCGTTTGGATTTTGAAACGTACAATTTAGGTCATTTAATGACTGCAGCTTGTGTGCATTATCGTATTACAGGCAAAACAACAATGCTTGATTTAGCAAAAAAAGCAACAGATTATTTATATAATTTTTATAAAAAATCATCTGCAGAACTAGCACGTAATGCTATTTGTCCATCTCATTATATGGGAGTTGTTGAAATGTATCGTACTACCAGAGAACCCCGTTATTTAGAGCTGGCAGAAAAGTTAATTGAAATTCGTGATTTGGTTGAAAATGGAAGTGATCACAATCAGGATCGTATTCCTTTCAGAGAGCAACACGAAGCTATCGGTCATGCAGTACGCGCAAACTACATGTATGCAGGTGTTGCTGATGTTGTTGCAGAAACTGGCGATACAACATTATTAAAGCCTCTGGAATTAATATGGGAAGACCTGGTAAATCGTAAAATGTATATTACAGGTGCTTGCGGTGCTTTATATGATGGGGTTTCACCTGACGGAACATCTTATGAGCCTACTGAAATTCAGCAGGTTCATCAGGCTTACGGAAGAGATTATCAGTTGCCAAATATAACTGCTCATAACGAATCTTGTGCCAATATTGGTAATATGATTTGGAACTGGAGAATGTTACAGATTACAGGCGAAGAGCGCTATGCTGATGTAATGGAGCAAACTTTATATAACAGTGTTCTTTCTGCAGTTAGTTTAGATGGAAAGAGATTTTTCTACACAAACCCACTTTGTGTGAATAATGATTTACCTTATACCTTACGTTGGTCTAAGGATCGTGAAGAATATATCACATTATGTAATTGTTGTCCTCCTAATGTGGCCAGAACAGTTGCTGAGGTAAGTAATTATGCCTACAGTGTAAGTGATAAAGGACTATGGTGTCATATGTATAGTGGTAACAAACTGGATACAAAATTAAAAGATGGTTCTCGTATAGAATTAGAGCAAGTAACTAATTATCCATGGGATGGAGATATCAAAATTACATTGAATAAGGTTCCTAAAAACGCATTTTCTATGTTCATGCGTATTCCTTCATGGTGTGGTACAGCAAAACTAATAGTTAATGGTAAATCTGTTGATGTTACTGTTACTCCTGGAAAATATGCAGAGGTAAACAGAAGCTGGAAAAAAGGTGATGTTGTAGAATTAATCTTACCAATGGAAGCCAAGTTAATTGAAGCAAATCCATTAGTTGAAGAAACTCGTAATCAAGTTGCTGTAAAAAGAGGACCTGTTGTGTATTGTCTTGAATCTCCGGATGTTAATGATGTTCGAATTTTTGACATTGCCATACCTTCAGATATAAAATTAACACCTGAAGAAAAAGTAATTGCAGATAGCAAGATTACTACTCTTGTTGGTGAAGCTACTCTTGTGAATGAAAAGGACTGGAGTAATCAGTTATATAGAGAAATCTCAAAAGATGATAAAAAAATTAAAGTAAGATTAATCCCTTACTATGCATGGGATAATAGAGGAAAATCAGAAATGACAGTTTGGATTCCTTTAGCACGATAAAGGATTGTAAAAAGGAGAATAATTTAAAATCAATGATTAAGAATCTACAATATTTATACTTCATAGTCCTATTAATAGGTATTACTTCTTGTAGTAAAACAAAGGTTAAAGTTGTATTACGGGAGGATGCTCATCCAAGGACTTTATTTGGTGCAGAAAGATTAAAAAACACCCTGGATTCATTAGGTTATGAAATAGTCGAAGGAAAGGATCAAACAGATCTTATATCAATAAAAATTTGCGTTGTTTCTGATTCAGAAATAGAAATTTCTGGCGAAGAAAAGTCAAAGTTAGCTGCAAAAGAAAGTTTCCTTATAAAAACCAATGGGAGTGAAATTTTAGTTTGTGGGGGGGATGCTTCCGGTTCCTTATACGCTTGTTTGGAATTAGCTAAGATGGTAAAAGAGAATGGATGTTTACCTAATGATATTAACCTCTTAGATCAACCGGAAATGGTTTTAAGAGGTACTTGTATCGGGATGCAGAAAACTGATTTCCTACCAGGAAGAATGGTTTATGAATATCCATATACACCTGAAAATTTCCCTTGGTTTTATGATAAAGAATTATGGATTGAGTATCTGGATATGTTGGTTGAAAACCGCTATAATTCATTGTATTTATGGAATGGTCATCCATTTGCTTCTTTAGTTAAATTAAAAGACTATCCTTATGCAGTAGAAGTAGATGATGATACTTTTAAAAAGAACGAAGAGATATTTGAGTTCTTGACTGAAGAAGCCAACAAAAGAGGAATTTTTGTAATTCAGATGTTCTACAATATTATTGTATCAAAGCCTTTTGCTGAACATCATGGTTTAAAAACACAAGAGCGTAGTCGTCCTATTACGCCTCTTATAGCAGATTATACACAAAAGTCAATCACTGCCTTTATTGAAAAATATCCTAATGTCGGATTATTAGTTACTCTGGGAGAGGCGATGCATACAATCGATGATGATGTAAAATGGTTTACAGAAACAATTATTCCGGGAGTTAAAGATGGTTTAAAAGCTATAGGTAGAACAGATGAGCCTCCGATTGTATTAAGAGGTCATGATACTGATGCTGCCAGGGTAATGGAAGCTGCGCTTCCAATATACAAGAATCTGTATACCATGTTTAAATATAATGGAGAATCATTGACTACTTATGAACCACGTGATGATTGGGAATCTATTCCAAAGGGATTGAGTGACTTGGGTTCTGTTCATATTTCCAATGTGCATATTATGGCTAATCTAGAGCCATTCCGTTATTCTTCACCAGATTTCATTCAAAAGAGTGTGCAGGCAATGCACAATATTCAAGGTGCAAATGGACTACATCTATATCCTCAGGCTTCGTATTGGGATTGGCCTTATACTGCAGATAAAACTACCCCAAGGTTAAAGCAAATTGACAGAGATTGGATGTGGTATGAAACCTGGGCTCGTTATGCATGGAATTGCCACAGGGATAGAAATGAGGAAGTAGCCTATTGGTCTGAAATTTTAGATAATTACTACCAATGTGGAAATCAGGGTAAAAATATTTTGGAAGCCTATGAACAGACCGGTGAAATTGCTCCAAAGTTATTACGCACCTTCGGTATTTCTGATGGTAACAGACAAACCTTATTGTTAGGAATATTTATGGGACAGTTAGTGAATCCTTTTAAATATCATGTTTATAAAAACTTTTTGTCATCAAATGGGCCTGTTGGTGAAATTCTCATTGATTATGCAGAAAAGGAATGGAAAGGTGAAAAACACCTTGGAGAAACACCTCCTCAAATCATTAAGGAAGTAGTAGAGCATGGAAAATTAGCAGTTGAGGCTATTGAAAAAGCATCATCGGAAGTAGGTGCAAATCAGGAGGAGTTTGAGAGACTTAAAAACGATGTTTATTGCTATGATGATATTGCTAATTGCTTTTCAGATAAAGTAAATGCTGCAATGTTAGTTCTTAGATACAAGTACTCTAATGACATAAAAGATTTGGAGCAGGCAGAAGTATATCTTGAAAGTAGTCTAAGGTATTATACTAGTTTAGTTAACCGCACTAAAGATACATACCTTTATGCTAACAGTATGCAAACAGCAATGCGTAGAGTACCTATTGCCGGTAAAGGTGGTATTAACAAGCATTGGGATGAACTATTACCTCACTATGAGAAGGAGCTGGAAGTGTTTAAAAGAAATATTGAAACGCTTAAGGCAAATGGAGGTGCTAAAATAACAGAAGAACTTAAAGTTTATGATCCTGTATCGGTAAAAATACTTAATAAAGGAGTTAAAAGATATCCTTTAACTAAAGGACAACAAGTTTATAACGATAATAAAACTGTAATAAATGGCGTATGTAAAGAATTGCAAAAACTTTCTGGAGTTATGTTTTCTGATAAGCAACAGCAAGCAGAAGGAACTGTCTTGAAATTTGAAAATGAAAAATCAGTCAAAGTTTTGGTAGGTTATTTTAATACAAATAGTTACACAGTTTTGGAGCCGCCAACTCTTGAGACAAATGCACTGGCAAATGATCGGGGACAGGCAGATATAAAAATAGCAAATGCACTTGATGTGCCAGGGTTATATCCGGTAAATGTGTATAGTTATATGTATGAACCTGGTGTCAATGAATTAAAATTAGGAAAAGGTCGTGTATTGGTTCTTGGTTTTATTGATGGAAACGAGGAAATTATGATTCATGATGCAGGTGTTGGTGGTACAGCTGATGGTGCAGCAGTAGATTGGTTATTTTACTAGAAAATATCAAAATAAATAAAATGAGTTTATTAAAATTTAAAGGAATTGGATATTTATTAATTGTTGGTTTAATTCTATTAACAGGGTGTTCTAAGAAAAAATCCATTAGACAAGATATTTTGTTGAATGAAGATTGGCTAACCATTGCTAATGATACAGATAAAACAGCTTTCAATGGATTTGAAGATGTTGAGTTTAGTCCTGAAGATTGGTTGAGTGTGGATGTTCCTCATAATTGGGATGATTATGGTGGTTATCGTCGAAAGATGCATGGAAATCGTCATGGATATGCATGGTATCGCAAAGAGTTTTCTGTTCAAAAGAAATCCGACGATAAAAGATATTTTCTATTTTTTGAAGGTGTTGGTTCATATGCAACAGTTTGGGTAAACGGACAAAAAGTAGGTTATCATGCCGGAGGAAGAACAACATTTACTATAGATATTACAGATGCTGTAAAGTTTGATCAAAAAAATATTCTGGCAGTACGTGCGGATCATCCTGCAGATATCAGAGATTTACCATGGGTTTGTGGTGGATGTAGTCCTGAATGGGGATTCTCGGAAGGAAGTCAGCCAATGGGTATATTTCGACCTGTGCATTTAATAGTTACTAATTCTGTTAGGGTAGAACCTTTCGGCGTCCATATTTGGAATGACAATAAAATCACTAAAGAAAAAGCGCAATTAAATATCGAAGTTGAAATTAAGAATTACGGTTCAAAAACAAGAAATATTGAATTGGTTAATAGCTTAAAAGATGAACTGGGAAATGAAGTTGCTGTAGCCATCAATAAGTTCGAGATTACACCTGGTGTAATTGAAACAATAGCTCAGGAAATTAAAGATGTCCATGATCCTCATCTATGGTCAGTTGAAAATCCGTATTTGTATCATATGGAGACTAAAGTTTATGAAGATAATAAGTTGGTTGATGAAATAACTACTCAATATGGAATTCGTTGGATAAAATGGGATATCAAAGGTGAAAATCCAACCAACAGATTCTATTTAAATGACAAACCTGTTTTTATAAACGGTACTGCAGAATACGAACATATTTTAGGTCAGAGCCACGCATTCTCAGATGAGCAGGTACAGGCTCGTGTGGATCAGATGCTATCAATGGGATACAACTCTTTCAGAGATGCCCATCAGCCACATAATTTCCGATATCATGAAGCATGGGATCAAAATGGAATTTTGTGGTGGACTCAAATGGCAGCTCACATTTGGTTTGATACTCCAGAGTTCAGAGAAAACTTTAAAACGCTTCTTCGTGATTGGGTAAAAGAAAGAAGAAATAGTCCTTCAATTATTCTTTGGGGATTGGAAAACGAAAGTACACTTCCGGAAGATTTTGCAAAGGAGTGCTCAGATATCATCAGGGAGTTAGATCCAACAACTTCTTCTCAACGTTTGGTAACTACGTGTAATGGTGGTTCAGGTACTGATTGGAATGTAATCCAAAATTGGTCAGGGACTTATGGTGGTAAACCAGAGATTTATGATCAGGAAATATCTAAACAATTACTTAACGGTGAGTATGGTGCGTGGAGAAGTATTGATCTTCATTCAGAAGGTGAGTTTGATGCGAAAGGTGTTTTAAGTGAAGATAGAATGACCTTGCTAATGGAATCTAAAATCAGATTGGCAGAAAAGGCATCTGATAAATGCTGCGGTCAATATCACTGGTTATTTAACTCTCATGATAACCCTGGAAGAACACAAGGAGGAGAAGGATTTAGAGATATTGATCGGTTAGGACCAGTTAACTATAAAGGTGCGGTTTCTATTTGGGGAGAGCCATTGGACGTGTTTTATATGTTCCGTTCTAATTATGTGGATAATAAAAAAGAACCGATGGTTTATATAGCTTCTCATACCTGGCCTGATCGTTGGACAGAACCTGGCATCAAAGATGGTATCAGAGTCTATTCAAATTGTGATGAGGTAGAACTTTTCAATGGAGTAAATAAAAATTCATTGGGTCGTCAGAAAAGAGGCGGTATAGGAACTCACTTTGTTTTTAACAAAGTCGATGTTCAAACTAATGTATTATGCGCTGTGGGATATGTGGATGGTAAAAAAGTGGCTGAAGATTACATCGTATTGCATCATTTACCTCAGGATCCTGATATCAAACAATTGCAAGGTGATGTTTCTCCGTTAATGGATACTGATTCTGATTGGAATACAATTTACAGAGTGAATTGTGGAGGAAGTGATTATACCGACAAAGAAGGAAATGTATGGATGGCTGATATTCATAATACAGGTAATGATACATGGGGCTCTTTATCTTGGACAGATGATTATCCAGGATTACCAGCATTTTATGGTAGTCAGCGTCAAACTCATGATGCAATAGAAGGAACAGATGAATGGCCATTAATTCAGACTTTCAGATATGGTCGTCATAAATTAAAATATCACTTCCCTGTACAGGATGGAAAATACAAAGTGGATATGTATTTTGTTGAGCCATGGTACGGAACCGGAGGAGGTTTAGATTGCAAAGGATGGCGAATTTTTGATGTGGCTGTTAACAATAATACAGTTATTGACGATTTAGATATCTGGCAGGAAGTTGGTCATGATAAAATATTGAAAAAGACCTTTGAAGTAGATGTAAAAGGCGGCAGTCTGGATATATCTTTCCCTAAAGTAAAATCAGGTCAAGCTGTAATTTCGGCAATTGCCATTTCTGCTCAGGATTCAAATGCAAAAGCTTCTCCAGCATCAGATAGCTTAATAACAAATCTTAAGGTAGAAAGAGCAGATGCAAATAAATGGAAAGCTGAAACATGGATGGATACAGGAATTAAACAATATTCAGATAGTGAACAGGCCTTTTCATATATCCCTCCTGTTTTATATGGTGCAGAATGGATTAAAGGAGCTTCAAAACTTCAAGCAGAAAAGGGTAAAGCAATAGCCTCTTTTAAATTGACTGCAGATGCAGATGTTTATATTGGCATTGACTCAACTATAAAAACATTACCATCATGGATGAAGGACTTTTTACCATCAGATAAGGCTATAGAATCCGTATCTAAAGAAAAAGCCAAATATATTCTTTATCAGAAGAAGTTCTTAAAAGGGGAAACTGTTGAATTGTTACCTGTTTCTGATGATAAAGAACAAAAGATGTATGTTGTAGCTGCAGTTCCTGTTTCAACTTTAGATAAAGCTATCGACTTAAGAAAATCTGTTTCTTATCAGGCTGAAGATGGAAAACGATGGGGCAACGCACGTCAGGTAAAATTCATGAAAAAGGATTGTATTATAGTCCCTGATAAAAATGGAACTGTCGGATTTGTATTTAAAGTCGGTTTGGCTTCGAAATATGGATTACAATTCCGATTTATGAACATGGCTAATCATGAGGTTGATGCTGATGTGGAAATTTTAGCTGCCGATGGACGTTTAATGTGGGATGGAACATGGACTTTCCCTTCCGCTAACATCAAATGGAAAAGCTTTAGAACAGATACTCAAACAACTATTAATGCAGGAACCTATACCATCAAAATTAAGCCTAAAGAAAAAGGTCCTTTGTATTTTGATTGGGTGAAAGTACAATAAGAAGGTTAAAGGCAATAAGGTTAAGGTTTAAAGGGTAACAAAGAAAAAGAAAAGATAAAGGGCTGAAAGTCCGTTATACAATAGCCCAGGGTGTTAGCCCTGGGAATGTTGATATAATAACAATTAAACAAATTAACAAAACAACAATTCGACAAAGAATAATAAAACTATACCGTGATGAAGACATTAAATGTATTGGTGATAATTGCTGTAGTGGTTGCAGCTTTTACAAGTTGTAAAAAGGAATTGCCAAAAACTGTGTCAAAAGAAAAGATGCAGGAGATTTATGAGGAAGTTAAAACTCCATATAAATATGGATTGGTAATGGTTCCTGAAGATGATTCAAAGAAAATGGATTGTCCTACAGTATATCGAAAAGGGGATAAGTGGTTTATGACCTATTTTGTTTTTGATGGTCGCGGATATGAAACCTGGTTAGCACAAAGTGATGATCTGTTACATTGGGATAACATGGGTAAGGTAATGTCTTTTTCAGATACAACAGATTGGGATAGTAATCAAAAAGCAGGTTACCCAAGTTTACAAGATCCGGAATGGGGCGGAAGCTACGAATTGGAACAATTTGACGGTAAATATTGGATGCCATATTTTGGTGGTAATTCAAGAGGTTACGAAAAAGGATTGTTATCAATTGGTATGGCTCATACAGAAAAAGATCCAACTACTGTACACTTATGGGATAGAGAAAAAGAACCAATTTTTATGGCAACAGATAAAGATGCTCGTTGGTGGGAAAACAGTACTATCTATAAAACATGGGTATTATTTGACAGAAGCAGAACAACAGGATATCCATTTGTGATGTATTACAATGCAAGGGGTGATAGTATTAATCCAAACAAAGGAGCAGAGCGTATTGGTATGGCAGTCTCAAAAGATATGATTAACTGGGAACGTTTTGGTAAAGATCCTGTGATCAATCACCATAAAGGAATTTCGGGAGATGCTGTAATCCAAAAAATAGATAACGTTTGGGTAATGTTTTATTTTGGTGCATTCTGGCCTACACGTAAAGATTATGATGCGTTTAACCGCTTTGCATGTTCTTATGATCTTGTAAACTGGACTGAGTGGGATGGAAAAGATTTAGTATTTCCATCAGAGCCTTACGATAACTGGTTTGCTCATAAATCATATGTAGTTAAACATAATGGTGTAGTTTATCATTTTTATTGTGCTACTAATCGTGATCAACAAAGAGGTATCGCAGTAGCTACATCAAAAGATTTAGGAGAGAGTGAGTTAACTTATTAGTTGTTAATGGTTGGTTATTAGTAGTAAGTTATAATTAAATAACCACCTCCCCCTCATATCTTCGGGTACTCCTCCTTAAAAAGGAGGAGAGTGATTTACAGCACGTACAGATGTTACCTTCGAAAGAGAAAAGGTTTCTATTGACAACATTCCCCGCCTTTTCAAGGAGGGGTGGCAGATGCGAGGTACGAGAATCTGACGGGGTCGTTAAAATAACAGCCAACAGCAAAACAGCTTAAAACAAAAATTATGCATCAACACATAAACAAAATATTAATAATTGCAGCAGTTGCAATATTGGCAGCCTGTAATAATAAAGTAGATAATCCGCGACAGGTTGAATCATTTAACAAAGGGTGGAAATTCTTTTTAGGAGATACTGCTGATGCTTCAAAAGTATCTTTTAATGATACTGATTGGCGTGCTTTGAATTTACCTCATGATTGGAGTATAGAAGGATCGTTTAGTAAAGATAATCCATCAACAACAGAAGGTGGAGCTTTGCCAACAGGAATTGGATGGTACAGAAAGACTTTTAAAGTTGATACTATTCCTCAAAACCAAAAGTATTATATCGACTTTGATGGTGTGTTTTGTAATAGCGAAGTTTGGTTAAACGGACATTATTTAGGAAAGCGCCCATTCGGATATATTACTTTTCGTTATGATATGACTCCATATCTGAACTTTGGAGATAAAGAAAACGTAATGGCGGTTAGAGTTGATAACGATGCTCAACCAGCTTCTCGTTGGTATACTGGTTCAGGAATCTATCGTAATGTATGGTTGGTTATGACTAATCAGGTACATGTTGATCATTGGGGTACTTATATTACTACTCCTAAAGTAAGTGAAGAATCTGCAACCATAAATCTTGAGGTTAAAATCAAAAATAATCAAAAGACAGCACAACAATTAAAGGTTAAAACAAAATTATATGATCGAAATAACCAAATTGTTGCTGAGGATGAAAAGGCTGTTTCTTGTAGTGATTCATTATGTACTATAGCTTATGATTTTACTGTAAATAAACCTGTTTTATGGTGTGTTGAAAATCCTTATATGTATACAGCTGTAACAAGTGTATATAATGAAAAGGAACTTTTAGACCAATACGAAACACCATTTGGAATAAGATCTTTTGAGTTTGATTCAGAAAAAGGATTCTTTTTAAATGGAAAATCTCTAAAAATACACGGCGTTAATCAACATCACGATTTGGGAGCATTAGGAGCAGCTGTCAACACCAGAGCTATGGAGCGTCAGCTTGAAATTTTAAAGGGAATGGGTTGTAATGCTATCCGTATGGCTCACAATCCCCCTGCTCCTGAATTACTGGATCTGTGCGATCAAATGGGATTTTTAGTTATTGATGAATCCTTTGATGAATGGGCTAAAACAAAGGCTAAAAAAGGGTACCATTTGTATTGGGATGAATGGCATGTTCGCGATTTACAGGATATGGTTTTACGCGATCGTAACCACCCAAGTATTATTGCATGGAGTATTGGAAACGAGATCAGAGAGCAGTTTGATACAACAGGAATTTCAATTACAAAAGAGTTAGCAGGAATCGTAAAAGAGTTGGATAAAACTCGTCCTGTTACCAGTGCCTTGACAGAGCAAGATCCAGAAAAGAATAATATTTACAAATCAGGAGCTTTGGATTTGATCAGTTTTAACTATAAGCATAAAGAATATCTTGATTTCCCTAAGAATTATCCAGGACAAAAAATGCTTGCTTCTGAAAATATGTCGGCATTATCAACTCGTGGTCATTATGATATGCCTTCAGATAGTATGCGAATCTGGCCATCGGCATATAATGTTCCATTGGAGGGTGCAAACGATGATTATACCGTTTCGGCATATGATCATGTTTACGCATATTGGGGTGCTACGCATGAGGATACCTGGAATGTAGTGAAGAATAATGCTTTTATCTCAGGAATGTTTATCTGGTCTGGTTTTGATTATTTAGGTGAACCAATCCCTTATCCATGGCCAGCACGTAGCTCGTATTTAGGTATAATTGATTTGGCAGGATTCCCCAAAGATGCATATTACCTGTATCAAAGCGAATGGACAGATAAAACCATGTTACATATATTCCCGCATTGGAATTGGGAAAAAGGACAGGATATTGATGTTTGGGCATATTATAACAATGCCGATGAGGTTGAACTGTTCTTAAATGGTAAATCATTAGGCACTCGCAAAAAAGAAGAAGGAAAATTCCATGTAATGTGGCGTGTGCCGTTCGAACCGGGTACAATTAAAGCGGTTTCACGCAAAGATGGAGTAGTTATACTTGAAAAAGAAATTCATACAGCAGGAGAACCTTATAAAGTTGAATTGATTGCAGATCGTAATGTTATTAATGCAGATGGAAAAGATCTTTCTTTTATCACTGTTAAGATTGTAGATAAGGATGGTAATATGATTCCTGATGCGGATAATTTAGTTCATTTTGATGTTGAAGGTAACGGATTTATTGCCGGAGTTGATAATGGATATCAAGCCAGTTTAGAGCCATTTAAAGCAAATTATCGTAAGGCATTTAATGGAATGTGTTTATTGATAGTGCAAACAACAGAAGAAGCTGGAGATATTAAAATTACAGCAACTACAGATGGTTTAAAAAATGGAGCATTGACTTTAAAATCAAATTAAATATAAAGAGGGCTGATTTATGTAAGTAAAAACAGCCCTCATCTATTAAGTTTTTTATCGTGTATTAGTTTTAAAAGTAGGATTAATCAATTTAATACAACTACTATTTTTTTCTGTTTTGATGCTAGTTTTATTATGTTGTATGAATGGTTAACCTACTTTTTTAATCTTAAGTAAAGAATATTTTTCTTCCTGTCCCATATTCCCTTTCCTCAGTTTCTTTCTGCTTTTAACAAAAAAAATTACTTACGCATCTTGTTTTTCTTAATCAACATTAATACTTCGTTGTAAGTCATAGGATAAGCTCCAAGAGATTCCCATTTTGCAAAGTACTCATAGACTTGTTTTATATCTACTTCGCCATCCTTTTGTGCTGATTCATTAATAATAAGTTCTGGAATATATCGAACTTTTATTCCTAATTTCAATAATTCAGTTACTACGTGATCCACTTTATTCTCTATACCAACACCAAAAACGACCCATTCCCGAGCGTTAAGTTTTTTAATTAATTCAGCAGCATTTTCATTGCCATCAAAAATATGGAGGTCTTGCTTTCCATCTTTAGTCCCTCTTTCAAGGTAATATCTGAATCGTACACCTACAGATTTTTTCCATTCGGTTTTTTCTTTACTTTTGGGAACAAAAACAAGATCACGTTTATCATCTTCCATTGGTTGACATCCATCTTCGTGTATTGTAAATACATAAGGAGCAACAATGGCAGAGATTAAACTATATACTTCAAATAGTTCCTCACTTAATGGCTGACTTCTTTCAGGACAGTTAAACTTAACTTTATTAGGAGTGATTTCTAAACAGTCTACATCAAAAAAAGCATGGTTATGTATCATCTTAAAATAGTTTTATAGTATCACAATAGATACTGGTTAAACATTAATAGTTTTAAGATGTGATACCAGAGAAATAATAACAAAATGGCTAGTCATATCGAAAAATGTATTTAGGTGGACCATTTTTCTGTATCTAGCGTGAAAATATAGTTAACAAAGATAGTTTAATATATCATTTCAAAAAGTTAAATAATACGAATTACTATTATTTATTGTGGTATTAGGTAATAAATAGCATAAAAAAGTGGTGCTTTTGTGATAAATTGAAATGTATAGTCCTCGATCTTCAGTTCACAGTTCACAGTCTACGGCCTGATAATGCCTACAGAGAACTTTTAACTGTTAACATTACGAACTTTCTAAACTTTACTTATTTTTGCATACGTTTTACTCATTTTTAATAACCTTAAAAACAATTATTGATGAAGATTCACTGCTTGTTACATGTTGATTTTGAAACTCCGGGATATATAATCGAATGGGCAGAATGGAATGATTTCGAAGTGACGTACACGCATATTTATAATAACGAAGTAATTCCTGCTTTAGATGATTTTGATATGTTAATTGTAATGGGTGGACCAATGGGCGTGTATGAATATGAAAAATATTCATGGCTAAATGAAGAACAAAAACTAATTAAAAATGCTATTGATTCAGGTAAGTTTGTTTTAGGGATTTGTTTAGGATCTCAGCTTATTGCAGCGTCTTTAGGTGCGAAAGTTTATCCTTCAGGAAAACAGGAAATAGGTTGGTTTAAAAATGAATTAACAGAAGAAGGAAATAACAGATGGGGAAGTTTCGATCCGGAAAACAGATGGGTTGTTTTGCATTGGCATGGTGATACATTCGATTTACCGACAGGAGCAAAGTTACTAGCTTCTTCAGAAGCTACAAAACATCAGGCTTTTGCTATTGGAGATAAGGTATTAGCTTTGCAGTTTCATTTAGAGGCAACACCACAGACTGCTGCAGGAATGGTAAAAGAGTTTAAAGATGAACTGGAGGAGATGGAGGATCAGAAATATGTGATGCCGGGAAATGAAATATTAAAGAGAGAATTATATTTTCATGATAGTAACGCTTTACTTGAAGCTATTTTAGACCAATTTGTTGGTAATGAATAGTAAGATTAGACTAAATAGAATACTGAGAATTAAAAGAACGTATAAAAAACTTGACATAGATACATGCTGAAAAATAAAATACTATCAAAAGAATCTGGAATTCTGTTATACGGTTTAACTCCTCCTAAAGTAAAAACTGAAAAGGAAAAGGTGGCTGTTATTGCACAAAAGCAAATTGAGCGTATTAAAAACATGGAGATTGATGGTTTGGTTTTATACGATATTCAGGACGAAACCTCAAGAAACGATACGCCAAGACCGTTTCCTTTTATGCCAACTCTAAATCCTGATTATTATAGCAATACCTATTTAAGTGATTTAAACCTTCCTAAAATCATATATAAAAGTGTAGGGAAATATGGTGTTGATGAATTCCGTAATTGGATTGATAAAGAGACATCAAATATAGATTGTTCTGTATTTGTAGGATCACCCTCGAAAAATCAAGTCTCAAATCTATCATTAAATAATGCTTATAAAATTAAAAAAGAGGCAAATTCCGATATTCTTTTAGGTGGAGTAACAATTCCGGAACGTCATGCCTCCAAGGGAGACGAACATCTGCGATTGTTTAATAAAATAGATAAAGGTTGTAGTTTTTTTATATCTCAGTGTGTATACAATATTAATAATACCAAGAATTTTCTATCGGATTATTATTATACGTCCATAGATAATAACAGAGAACTAAAACCAATAATTTTTACACTAACGCCCTGTGGATCTGTAAAAACAATGCATTTCATGGAATGGTTAGGAATAGATATTCCAAAGTGGTTATTGAATGAATTAAAGCATTCAAAAGATATTCTATCAAAGTCTATTGAAATTAATAAAATGATAGCTGCTGAAATTATACATTTTAGTCAGGAAAAGAATATCCCTATTGGATTTAATATTGAAAGTGTAGCTATCAGAAAGGAAGAGATTGAAGCTTCTGTGGATCTGTTAAAGGATGTACGAGCCATGATGCATAAATAATCCCGGAGTAACTCTGCGGTAAAATGGAATAAACAAATAACCAGTATAATGATTAAAAATTTAATTAAGTCTGTTTTTTTAGCAAGTACTATTTTTTTATTAGCATGTAATGCTGAAGAACAAGACGGAAAGCTCTTTAAAAATTCCAAGTTCAACGGATATGCTTTTTCTCCGGAAACCGGAGCTGTTGCACCTGATTCATTATTTGAAACAGGAAACGGAACGGTTGTTCTTGATGGAAAAAGAATAGGCTATGTGATGAGTGATGAAGTATATAAAAACTTTAAACTTTCAGCTCAATACAGATGGATTGTAAGACCAGATCAAAATTCCAAAAGAAATAGTGGGTTGATGTACTATGTTGCCGAAAGTCAACCTGATACATTATGGCCCTCTGGAATTCAGTTTCAAATAAAAACAAAATCAACAGGTAATTTTATTTTATTACAAAATGTAAGCTTAGCTGTTAATGATTCTGTGATTGGTCCGGGACGAAGTGTTAATGTAAAACATTTTTCTGATGCAGAGAAAGAGCATGGACAGTGGAACCTGATTGAAATAGAAGCCAATGGTGACCATGTCAAACAGTATTTAAACGGAGTGTTGGTAAACGAAGCAACTAAAACTTCTGTTACTGAAGGAAGATTATTATTTCAGTATGAAGGTTCACCTATTGAGTTTAAAGATATATCAGTACAAAGTCTTCAGTAGGCAGTTTCCAATAAGTATTCTTTAGTTTTTTGTATTAAATACAGGTATTGAACACTGAAGACTATCGGCTGAGAACTTCTTCTTATAAATAAACCATATACAGAATGAAAAACTTCCTCTTTTTTATTATAGCTTTTAGTTTGTATAACATTGGTTCTGCTCAGATAATAAAAAAGAGGCTGCCCCAAAAAGTAGTTGTTTTAACCTTTGATGATGCGGTTGTAAGTCAATTTAATTATGTTGCTCCATTATTAAAGGAATATGGTTTTAATGCTACGTTTTTTATTTGTGAGTTTCCAAAAGTATTTAGCGATACAACTAAATATATGACCTGGGATAAAGTTGGAGCTTTGAATAAAATGGGATTTGAAATTGCTAATCATACAAAAACCCATGCTCACGTAAATAGCATAAGCAAGGAAAAAGTTATTGAAGAACTTGATTATATAGATAAGCAATGTGCGGAACTAGGTATCGATAAAACAATATCGTTTGCTTATCCGGGTTACGGGTTAAATCAAAAAGCCTTTAAGGTATTGAATCAATATGAATTTCAATTTGCAAGGGGAGGAGGGAGTCGACCTTATGATCCTATTGTTGATCATCCTCTGTTAATTCCCAGCTGGGCTACAAATGCTGAAAATAAAGATGTGATAATGGATGCATTTACTCAGGCTGAGCGAGGTAAAATAATAGTGTTGACGATCCATGGAGTGCCTGATTATGATCATCCGTGGGTTACCACACCTCCGGAGCTATTTAAAGAATATATCCAATATTTGGATGATCATAAATTCAAGGTATTATCCTTAAAAGATTTAACGAGGTATATTGATGTGATAAAGGCTAAAGAAGTAATCTCTCCTGACTTTACTAAAACATTGAAAAATTGAGTTTTTATAAAAGTAATATTAAGTAAATTGTTTAGTAATAAACAGTAACCAAAGAAAAAAATAATATATGGCTATTATATCAGCTTGTACTGTTGAAGAATGTACAACTCTAGGTAAGAAAGTTATTGAAGTAGAAGGACAAGAGATATTAATCATTCATTCAGATGGTAAATATTATGCTGTAAGTAATATCTGTCCTCATGCCAAAACCAAATTAATTAGCGGAAGAGTAGAAGATGATACTTTAACCTGCTCAAACCATGGAACTTGTTTTGACTTAAAAACAGGTGCTATTCGTATTGATAAAATAGATGAGGATTTTTTAGATCAACTTGATGTAGATGATTTACCCTTTGGACCACTTAAAACATATCCATTGACTATAGAGGCTGGGACTATCATGGTTGAAATCGATTAATTTGAATTTATTACAAGAGGTAATTATTTGAAGTAAATGTTGTACTACATTCTGATATCTACTCAAACATAATATATGCTATTTAATAAAGTACTTTGTATCACAGCATGCATGGGATTTATGTTATCAATAATTGTACATGTTGTATCTGCCTTAGGATTTTATGTAGGTGATCATTATCCTTTTGTATGGTTATTACATTTAGGCGTGTTTGTAGTGTGGTTTCCAACAATTATCAGTCTTATAAGTAACCCTAAATATAAAAGGAAGGACAGGAAATATGGAGATAGTTTTAAAACTCTATATACTGTTGTGTTTAAAGATATGCCAAAGTCATTGATGTTTTTTTCATTGTTTTGTTTTGTATATGCAATTCTCAATTTTATGTTTTTTGTTAATACAGGTCTTGGACGAGGTCCTTCAATTAGTGATGGAAAATATGTTCTTCATAATCATGGGACTTTGATAAAGGAAATATCAGAAAATGAATATTTAAGATTTAAAGCAATGGAAATTAGAGGATTTTCAGTTCTTTGGATGGTTTTTTATAGTGGGTCAATAGGTGTTCTTTGGCCAAAATCTACAGTTGTTACAGAATCACTTTTTGAATAAGTATCTTCCAAATTTATAGTGCACCATTAGAATCCCCATTTTCAATATGATGTTAGCTTTCCTTTTTATTGCGGAGTGTTTTCTAATTATTTCATATTAATAATAACATGTTATTATTAAATATCTTACAATCTGGCAGTTATTGTTTGTAATTTTCACCTTGATCTTGAAACCTTTGAATTGGAGAATGGTATATTTAATTTGATAATTACAAATAACGGAAGCTTAAGCTATACACTTTAGTTGGAATTTCTTTAAACACTTCTGGGTTTTAATGTAAGTGGTCAAAGCACATATTCAATTATTGAATTTAAAATAATCGAAGATAATTTGATGAAAGTAGGAACTTTAGAATTTGAGCTAACGTAGCATAAGCACAAAAGTGGTTAGTTTTAGTCGGGCTCATTGTTGCTTGATTTTTGTTTTATGTGACACGAAAACTGCTCAAAAATTCAACTCTTGTATAATATTAAACATTGTGCTAAATTATCAAAAACTTTAACTAATGATTATACTGATAAAAATTTGCACAAGGATTTTACTTCCTTTTATAATTTTAATTCTTGTTTTGGGTTGTAAGAATTACAACGATATATCTTATACTTATAAAATTCCTGAAAATTTAAGCGACAGTTTGGAAGTTGCAACTATTTCTAATGTAAAAATAGATTCAACTCTTATTTACCAAGGTATTAAAAAAATTAAAGGCGGAGCTTTAGGGCAAACACATTCGTTATTAATTTATAGAGATAATAAACTAGTAGTGGAAGAATATTTTCCTGGAAATAAATATATATGGGATGCTCCTGAGCATTACGGAGAATATGTTCAATGGAACAAGAATGACTTGCATAATATTATGTCTGTAAATAAAAGTATAACAGCAGCTTGTGTAGGAATTGCTATTGACAAAAGAATGATAAAATCAGTTAAACAACCTATATTTGATTATTTGCCAGAACATCAGCAATTAAAAAGCAACGGCAAAGAAAATATAACAATAGAACATCTTCTGACAATGACTTCGGGTTTAGTTTGGACCGAATGGGGTATTGATTATAGTAGTCCAGAAAATCCCATTATCGGCATTTGGTTTACCGATAAAGATCCCGTTTCATTTATATTAGATGCACCCTTGGTTCAAGAACCGGGTACACATTTTTCGTATTATGGAGGAAATCAAATACTATTGGGCGAAATTTTAAAGAATGCATCAGGTATAAGCATTGATGAATTTTCTAAAAAGTATTTATTTGAACTTATGGGAATACATCATGTGGAATGGACAAATAGATTTAAAAATGGAGTGATCGAATGTGCTGCTAATTTAAAAATGACATCAAGAGATATGTTGAAATTCGGTATAACATTTCTCAACGAAGGCAGATGGAATCAAACCCAACTAATATCACAAAACTGGATTGAAAAATCATCAGAGCCATATTCAAATAACATCGATATAAAAATTCCTGGAGAACATTCTGGTAGAGTAGGATATGCTTACTCTTGGTGGACGAAAAATATAACCAATGGAAAAACGAAAATGAGTATATTCTGGGCTAATGGCTGGGGCGGTCAAAAAATCATAGTCATACCCAAAAAAATGCTGTGATAGTTTTTACCGGTGGTGAATACAACTCCGGAACAAAACAGTTTCGTCTTTTTGAAGATTATATTTTACCGGCTATGCAATAAAAACACAGCATAATAATGTATAATATTAGAATCTGGATAGAAGTAAATTAAAAGATATTTCAGTTATAGCCTTCTTTCCGCTGATTATATATTGTACATAATTTTTATTTCATTATTGAAACTTTAGGTTATTAATAGAGTATATTCAAGCTTTGAATTTAAAACATCAATTTAATAAAATAGAACTACATAATGAACAAGGCTATACCAAGTAGCAAAAATGGTTACTTAAAAGATTATATACATCAAATCACGAATAGTTTAAAAAAGTTAGCAAATATAGAGATAGTTGACTTTTCATTGAGTTTGGAAGAACAAGCAAAGCAAGCATTCAATTCTGATTATGTACTTTTAGCTCATAATGGTTCCAGTGACCCGATATTTAATTATGCCAATCAAACTGCACTAAATCTGTTTGAAATGTCATGGGAAGAAATAACAAACCTGCCTTCTAAATATTCTGCCGAAAGTGACGAGAGGGGACAACGAGAAAAATTTATTAATGAAGTAACAGAAAATGGTTATTCAAAAGATTATTCAGGCATTCGAATATCAAAGACAGGCAAGAGATTTGAAATCAAAAATGTAATTCTTTGGAATGTATATGATGCTGAAAATAACAGAATTGGTCAGGCAGCAATGTTTGATGAATTTGAGTATTTGTAGCATTTTACTGCAGTAGATCTAAGACCATCAAAAAACACCAAGAATCATATTTTTTGTGGGTCTTAGTGTTTTTGTGTCTTGGTGGTAAAGCCTTGTTTTGTACAGTTTCATTTTTAATAATTATTTATCCAGTATAAAGTACAACGATTAATAGCATTTGGCTCATATTATTTCTTCATTTCACAAATTCATGATAAAAATCCTATCTTTTTTGAAGAAAGTTGAAGGCAAATTTGCAGGACTTGAGAATTTATCTATTTTTGCAGGTTTCGCGAAATAATGATAAAAATCACAAAATAGTGGTGAGAGAAGTCACTTTTGGAATATGGAGAGAGGAAATAAGTTTGCCGTAATGAAAATGATGAATGGTAACGAAGCTGTTGCCAGAGGAGCCTTTGAGGCAGGAGTAAAGGTTGCTTCCGGATTTCCGGGTACACCTTCTACAGAAGTAATGGATTACACCCGTCATTATTACCCAGAGATATATTGTGAATGGTCAACGAATGAAAAGGTTGGGCTTGAAGTAGCCATTGGAGCTTCATTTGCAGGTTATCGTAGTATAGCAATAATGAAAACAGTAGGTTTACATGTTGCTGCTGATGCACTAGGAGGTGCAGCTGGTAGTCAAATTAACGGTGGGCTGGTAATAGTTGTTGGTGACGATGTTGGGCGTACTGCAGGTGATGACTATAATGATGTTCGTCATTATGGAAATATGTTCAATATCCCTGTGTTTGAGCCAGGTGACAGTCAGGAAGCAAAGGACTTAATGGTTAAGGCCTTTGAAGTTAGTGAAGAATACTCTACTCCAGTTATATTTAAAATAACATCAGTGATATGTAAAACTACCAGTAAAGTTATCATTGATGATGAAATTACATACGAAGCAAAAAGCAGAGTTAAATATCCTGTAAGTTTCAGTAAAGTTATCATGACAACCATGATGATGAATGCAAAAGACTCGCAACATCCAAAATTGACCAAATGTTTCAATGATTTTCCTGCTCATATGAAGCGTCTTGCTTTAGATAGCAATGATTTCGATTTCAACAGACTGGAGTTGAATGGCAAAAAGATAGGGGTAATTACCGCAGGTACACCTTACTATTATGCCAAAGAAGTATTACCAGAAGCTTCGTTTTTGAAACTGGGTATGGTAATGCCTCTTCCTGAAAAGAAGATTCGTGAATTGGCAGATCATGTGGATGAACTCTATGTGATTGAAGATGGTCATGATTTATTGGAAAAAAACATCAAGGATTTAGGGGTTTCAGTAATAGGAAAAGAATTGTTTCCTAAATTCCCTGATATGATGCGTTTTACTCCGGATATTATTGAAGAAAAACTTGTTCCTGAAGCACAAAGAAGAAGTGTTGTGGAAGGTATTCCTTTTAGATTACCAGTTAGTTGTGCCGGATGTTCACACCTCTTTGTGGCAAATATTTTAAAGAAACATAAAATTAAGGCGGCGGCTGATGTTACCTGTGGACTGATAGGTTGCTTTCCTCATATGGAATCCTATTCGCTACAAAAATGTATGGGTTCAAGTATTGCACTATCTCATGGTTACAATGTTGCTACGGATCACAAAGAAAATTTTGTGGCCATGATAGGAGATGGTGGTTTTTGGGCAACAGGAATCAATGGTTTGATGAACCTGATATTTAATGATAGTCAATCAACGGTAATTATTGTGGATAATAGTTGTCTGGCAATGACCGGTGGTCAACATGTTGCATCAAGCGACTTTGGGTTTAATTACAAACCTGAAAATAAACTGGAAATTTCTAAAGTATGTGAGGCTATTGGTGTAAAAGATATTGTTACAGTTGATGCCTATGAATATAATAACCTGGAGAAAGCAATCACCAATGCAGTAAATGCAAATACAAATTCTGTAGTCATTGTTAAAAAGCCATGTGTTACAAAGTTCAAACTTCCTAAAAACACGCCAAGTTATATCGATCAGGATAAATGTACTAAATGTAGAAAATGTATAAATCTTGGATGTTTAGCTATTGAGAGTAAAAAGACAAAGGACGGAAAGGTTGATATAGTTATTAATGAGGATCTTTGTGTAGGCTGTGGATTATGTTCTACGGCATGTAAGTTTGACGCCATAAAATCATAAAAATGCAGGATACAGGAAAAAATATTATCATAGCTGGTTTAGGAGGACAAGGAATACTTCTTTTCAGTAACCTCTTAAGTAAATATACATGAATCTTGGTTATGAGTTAAAAATATCTGATGTAATTGGATTAGGACAACGTGGAGGTGGTGTAGAAAGCCATTTTAGATATTCAAACAAGCCGGTATTATCTCCTTTTATCAAAGCTGGTGATGTTGATTACCTTATTTCTTTTGAACAAACTGAAACGCTTAGATATTTGCATTGTCTGAAAGATGATGGAGTTGTTTTAACCAGTACTTT
Source organism: uncultured Saccharicrinis sp. (assembly GCA_963665705.1). GTDB lineage: Bacteria > Bacteroidota > Bacteroidia > Bacteroidales > Marinilabiliaceae > Saccharicrinis. Next base: position 3,330,518 of record OY762448.1, on the reverse strand, counting down.
TGAATTGTCTACGTCGAGTGTTAATACCAGACTGGAAAAAGATATGCCTGAATGCAAAACAGAGATCATTAAGAAATCAGGAAAAAAGGCATTTATTGTTGATCCTGATGAGCATAAGAATCCTGATTTTGATATAAGTAAAATGATGAATGTGGTAATGTTGGGTTTCTATGCTGAATTAAGAGGCTATTCTCATGACGATATGATTCAGGTAGTTAGGGAAAGCGTTCCTGCAAAATTTGTTGAAGGAAATATAAAGGCATATAAAAAGGGAACAGAGATTGCCTGTGCTGAACTTGCAGTAAAGTAGGTGATAGGGTAAGATCGATAAGTAATTAGATCAATAGATTATTGGTAACCTTTTGTCATGATAGCATGTACAAAGGATAAAAAGAAATATAAAGACTCAAAGTCTTTCATATCACAACAAGGTGCAATGTACCATGTTATTTGCACAAAGTTGTAGTATTAGTTTGAAGAGCTGGTGCTACAACTTTGTGCTTTAATAATATATAGGTAATAGTTTAACCCTTTATTTGCATAGGTTTTCAGAAATTGGTCATTAGTGATCTTTTGTCTGTATATTTTTGCTTTATTCGCAATAAAAAAATGAAGTTACCAGAAGGTGTCGTGCTATTTGATAGTTTAGGCGATATTCAGCCTAATAATACATGTCCAATTTTAGTATGTGGGTCTCATTGTGGAGGCAATAGAGCGCTTGCTGCGCAGATTAAAAAGTGCCATGTGCAAGCCGTTTTTCTTAATAGTGCAGGAGTAGGAAAAAACCAGGCAGGGATCAAAGGTCTCAAACATTATGATGCTGAAAATATTATAGCTTGTGCAGTTGATCAAAATAGTGCTGAGATTGGTATTTCTCGTGATACCTGGGAGAGCGGAATTATTAGTCATATGAGTATAAAAGCTGAAGTTGCCGGAATTCAAATTGGTGATTCTGTACAAAAGGCAGTTCATAAGCTAAGTGCGATTATAGATAAACTATCTTTAACAGATAAAAATGAAGCTTCAGCTCCATCTGCTAAGGTAGAAGCAAAGGGTAGTAACAACGCGCCGGAATTAAAAGTACAAACGCAAACTCAAATAGATGGGATTGATATTACAGTAACCGATAGCATCACGTTCTTAAACGAGAGTAATGCTGGAGATATTGTTATATGTGGATCACATGGCGGTATGAGTGCTGGTCATTATGCACAAAAGCGTGGTGTTAAAGCCGTATTTTTTAATGATGCCGGAATTGGAAAAAACCAGGCAGGAGTAAAAAGTCTTGAATCTCTAAGTGAAGCAGGTATACTTGCTTGCACAGTAGACTGTATGAGTGCTGAGATTTTTAATGGACAGGATATTCTGGATAATGGAGTTATCACTGTTTGTAATCAATTGGCAAAGGACAGGAATATTAAAGAAAAGATGACTGTTAAAGAGGCAATAACGTTATTAAAGTAAGCTTTATCCCAACATATAGGAACCCTTTCACTTTTTGCAAAGCTGTTGGTTTATAGCAAACAATTAAGTAATAAAGGCAATGATGAAAATTAAAAATATAACAAAAAATACTTTTACTGAGGGTCTAATAATAGGAATTGCTGTTGGAATTTTTGCAGGTCTAATGTTTTACTTTTTTTAAGCTATAACATACTATTATTTAAAGGCTGAAGATCTGTAGTTTGAGAGTTAGGCTTCAATGGTACATCCTTGATAATGCAGAAAACGTAGACGTCTGTAGACTACTCAAATTAAATAAAAAATATTATCACACATTGCAAATACGAACATACAAATCTTTGAGAAATTGAAGTTTTTTTAATTGGTATTTTCTAATTTTTATAACTGAGAAGAACGATACAAATAGTCCGATTGGCGCACTAACAAGTAAACCAATAACTGATTCTTCAGTTTTTAATACCTCAATAAATAATTTGTTTTCAAAGTATACATGTATTGACAGTACAATAAGAATATAAAGCAAAGGAATTATAAATACATAGAGTCTATTAAACCTACCTGTCAGACCTTTCGATATCATGTTAATTCTTCTGTTTATCCAATCTTTTAATGGTAGGTTGAATTTATTGTTTTGTATTTTGTACCATGAAAATAATCCGAATACCAAAGATGTTAAAGTAATAATTCCAAGTACTGCATTATTGATTACATAAATAATATCATTTTGACGATTAATAGAGGTAACTAACAAAAAGATTATAAGACCAATGCTTGTTATCGAAGAGGTTGCTGTAATGATCAAAAACTTATTTAAAGTTTGCTTTGCTTTTGACTTCAATAATAAATTTAATTCATCCTTGGATTTATAATTGATTTCATTATCAACTGATCTCCAAATGTTTTGTAATTCAGAATTTTCCATAACGTTATTTAATTAAATGTTTTTTTAATGACTCTTTGGCTCTATTAATTCTAACACCAACGTTTGATTTTGAAATACCAATGATTTCAGCTATTTCATCATAGCTGTTTTCCTCCAAATACAGCAACATGATAGATTTGTCGAGTTCATTCAGATTATAAATTGCATTTAAGAGTATTTTTAATGATTCAGTATCCGAAATGTTTTCAATCACATCTGAGTTATCAGCTAATTCAGGAATTGATTCCCTGATTTCTACCCGGGAATTTTTTTTAATTCGTGATAAAGAAGTATTTATTGAAACCGCATAAATCCACGAACCAATACTTTTATGGTTTTTAATGGTTGGAAATGACTTCCAGAGTTGATAAATAATTTCCTGAATGTTATCTTCTCTATCAGTCTTGGATTTAAAATATATTAAACTGACTTTATGCAAAATCCCTTGATAACTGGTAAGTATTTCGAGAAATTCTTCTTTTAACGATTTCATGCTTTGAGATATCTATTTCTTATAAAGTATATCCTGATAAGAATTTATTACAAAAAAAAGGAATTATTTTTCATGTGAGTAATAAATATTTGAATATGTGAGAGATATGATGAGTAGAGGTGCGTTCACATGTAGTCATAAAACATTTGTTAAGATCTTCTGCAATTGGTATTCATAGTTATAGGCTCTACTTTTAGATGTGCAAAAAAATACAGCAATGATGATATTTGCCACATCATAAAATTCTATATTAGAGTTCCCTATCAAAGTAAGTGAATATTACGGAGTTTTTAAATTTAACGCTAATGAATGTTTATGGTGATAATATAAATAATTATGAGGCTAAGTTGAATAAAGTCAGTAAGTTGTTAAGTCATGTTTCAATATACAGGCTATTGACTTTTACAATGCTGTGCGTTATTTATATATACTTATTTCAGCTTAAGTTAGTAACATCTATACTGGTTGCATATCCAATATTGGCGATGTTATGTTTTAGTGTAATACTTAAATATTATAGAAAAATAGTTTACCTTAAAAAACATACAAGCTTGCTTAAGGGAATCAATGAATCCGAAATTTTAAGAGAAAAAGGTAACCTGGAATATTTTGAAGACGGAAGTAAATTTATAAATCAAAATCATCCATATACTTCCGATCTGGATATTTTTGGTCCCTATTCTATTTTTCAATTACTTAACCGGACCACAACTGAGTCTGGTATGATTCGATTATCAGAATGGTTATCGAAACCCGCAGAGCATCGTGAAATAGAAGAAAGACAAAATGCCATCAAAGAATTATCTAAAAAATTAGAGTGGAGACAAGATTTTCAGGCTTCAGGCATGCATTTTCAAAATAAAAAAAGTGATTATTACAAATTGCTTCAGTGGGTAAAAGAACCTTTAGTTTTATTAAAATATAAGGTCGTATATATAGTAGTAGCAATAATTCTTTCTGTTTTATTGCTACTTAGCATATATTTATTTTATACTAATTTACATGCTTCAAACAGAGGTTTGTTGTTACTTTATGCTGTTAATATGTTTTTGGTGTTGTTGGTTGATTACATTATTTTAAAAAAAATTAAACCTTATGTTGAGGGTATTGTAGAAACATCACAGGAAAATATAAATATTTTAAAAGGATATCGGATATTGATTAATAAGATTGAAACAGAAAATTTCAAATCAAAGAAATTAGACGATTTACAATCCATTCTAATTAAAAGTAAGTATTCTGCGTTCAACGAAATAAATAAGCTCTGCAAATTACTGGACTTTTCTCAACAACGACCCATTAAAAAAATACCGGTAGGAGGAAATTTTCTATACCCTTTATTAAATAGTATTTTCCTATTAGATGTATACCTGATTATAGGCATTGAAAAATGGAAATTTAAAAATCAAACCTTTTTAAAATCATGGTCTGAAGTTGTTAGTGAGTTTGAAGTGCTTAATAGTATTGCTGGTTTTTGCTATTCCAATCCCTCTTTCTCATTTCCTAAAATAGAAGAAAGACATAACTATATTCATTTTGAGTCTTTAGGTCATCCGTTAATCAAATCAACTCATAGGGTATGTAATCATTTTCACTCCGAGGGACAAGGTCATGTTGTTATGATAACAGGCTCAAATATGGGCGGTAAAAGTACCTTTTTAAGAACCGTTGGTGTTAATATTGTTTTGTCGTTAGCCGGAGCACCTTGTTGTGCCACCAAAGGTCAGGTATCTCATCTTCAGCTATACTCCAGTATGCGTACTCAGGATAATTTGAAAAATGGAATTTCCTCTTTTTATGCCGAATTAACCAGAATCGAAAAGATGTTGAAGCTGATAGAAAGTAGTCAGAATGTGTTTTTCCTTTTGGATGAGATGTTTAAAGGAACCAATTCTGAAGATCGACATAGAGGTGGTTTTTCGCTAATTCATCAAGTAAGCCAGCTCAAAACCTCAGGTATTATTGCAACTCACGATATTGAACTTGCAAAACTATCGGGTGATAAAAAGTTAGTTACTAATTATAGCTTTAATAGCGAAATTAAAGAACATAAAATGATTTTTAGCTACGAACTTCATCCTGGTATTTGTAATGATTTTAATGCTAGTGCTCTAATGGAAAAAAGTGGAATTCGAATTATATCAGATTTTTGATCTAACAGAAAAGGTTTCTGTAAAATTAACATGCGATTCATGAAAAATATAATATTAGTATTAATAATCATTGTTGGGTCGTTTTATTCGGTTTCAGCTCAACATACTTTTTACGATCAGCTTGCCGATTCCGCATTATCACTAACAAAACAAAAGGTAAGTTACGATTCAAGATATTTTTCAATTGATTATCCCAATGGTGATATTCCTAAAGGTAAGGGTGTTTGTACTGATGTAATAATTCGTGCTTATAGAAAGATGGGTGTTGATTTGCAAAAGGTAGTACATGAGGATATGAGCAAAAACTTTGATAAATATCCTAATTATTGGGGATTAGGTCATCCGGATACCAATATTGATCATAGAAGGGTTCTCAACCTTATGACTTTCTTTTCAAGGTTTGGCGTTGAGAAGGTAATCTCAGATAAGTCTCAGGATTTTCGTCCCGGTGATATTGTATGCTGGAATTTGGGAGCCGGAATTACACATATAGGTATTGTAAGTCACAAAAAATCACTGGATAAATCAAGGTATTTAATTGTACACAATATTGGTGGAGGGCAGGTTCTTGAAGATTGCTTGTTTAAATTTAAAATTATAGGTCATTATCAATACAAATACTAAAGATTTAATCTTATTTTTTTTACATATTAAATTATGCTGTTGATTATTTCTGGATTTTAATTATAACTACATGACTCCTGATTTAATATTTTCTATCTTATTAAAAATGCAGAATTAGTATCTTGTAATTCTTTCAATAATAAAAGGCTTGAGCATAATTTTAACAAAACACAAAAGCAAAGCAATAAAATTGTTTTTTTATATTGTGTGCTTTATGTGTTTAATTTAGTTTATATTACTATTTATTCATTGGTAAATAAGTATAGTAATATTTCATTTTCTTGCCCTCTCATAAATATTTTTTAATACAAAACAAAATTTCTGATTTATATAGATATCTTGATTGTTGGATATAAGTACGTGATAACCTAAATATTAACTTAAATTTTATAAATTATTTAGTTGCATTAAGCGTTATAAAAAATGTGTAATGTAGTTAAAGATGGTTAATAATCATGACGATTATCATGTTGACTTAAGAGTTTATATACTTTTGTCATCATTATTTTATCCCTCCCCCCAAGAAAATATTGTATTAATTAGTTAATTAAGTTTTTATGAATCCTATTGTTAGTCAGGCAATATTATTGGTTGGAAGTATGCCATTTGCCTACATTATCCTAAAATTTATCTTTAAGAAATCCATTATGTTTTTAGTAAGTTTATTAGTAGTACTCTTTGTGTATTATACCAGCTTATTAAAATTTATAGATGGATATACCCAAGGCCAATATTCATTTTTAATCATTAGTTTAATTTTTGCGGTAGGCATTGTTATGTTTTTGTACATACACAAAATGTTGAGCAAGCCATTAAATAATTCTATTCTGCAATTAAGAGCTGTTGCTGAGGGAAATTTGAATTTTGATGTACAAATTTCAGAAAAAAAGAATGAATTGGGTGTGTTAAATAATTCTATAGCTGAATTAGTTAATGTTTTTTCAGGAATTATCTCCAATATTGAGCATAAATCAGAATCATTATTGCAACAAGGTGAAAATATGAAGGAATCCTCTTCTATTTTAGCTGAAGGAGCAACAGAACAGGCATCTGCTTTAGAAGAAATATCTTCCACTATGGAAGAAATAGCAGCTATACTTCAAATGAGTAGTGATAATGTGCGTAAAACTGAAGAAGTTGCAATAAGTGCTGACAAAAAAATAACTCAAGTTGCACTTCGTGCTCAAGATGCAATAAGTTCAAATTATAATATTGCCGAAAAAATAGGTGTTATAAATGATATTGCTGTTCAAACAAATATTTTGGCTCTTAATGCAGCTGTTGAAGCAGCAAGAGCTGGAGAACAAGGTCGGGGATTTGCAGTAGTAGCAGGAGAGGTTCGTAATCTGGCTGAACGTAGTAAACTTGCAGCAGATGAAATTATATCATTAACACAAGATGGTTTAGAGATTACTAAAACTGCTGGTCAGATAATGAATGACACATTGCCTGATATAAGGATTACAAAGGAACTTGTAGAAGAAATTAATGCGTCAACCAATGAGCAAAGTAACGGCGTTACAGAAGTAAATAATGCAATACAACAATTGAATTCAGTAACGCAGCAAAATTCCTTGTCGGGTGATCAACTGGCAACATCTGCAATTCATTTATTAAATAGTGCTGAGGAATTAAAACAGGCTGTTTCTTTCTTTAAATCTTAATGAATAAATATTTTGTTAAAGGAAATTGAAAGTCTTTTAAGTGCTTAACTATTTTATCCTGCCAATAGATAAATAACAATTAGTAAAGTCAAATAAGTAATCATACTAACTGTAATATTAAATGGACTTTTGAGATAAAGTCCATTTAATACATAAAATCAACCTGTAAATTTAATCTTAAGATATAGTTTAAATACTCATTATATATCATCGCCTTAATATTTTTAATTTCCTTTTAAATTCTTTAACTTGATAGGTGATTGTAATGCAAAGTAATGAACTACATGATATCAAATAGTAATAATTAAAAGGGGATTATTATGAAACAGATGGAGGATTATTTACCTATTGTGGGCGAAAAAGTAATTTATGATATCTATAAAAAGGCATCTAAACTATATAACAAACATTTGGTTCATGTTAACTCTACTTTTATTGGAGGTGGAGTAGCCGAAATATTGAATAATCTGGTTCCTTTAATAAATGATACTGGTTTAGATGCAGGATGGCGTGTGTTGCACGGAAACCTGGAGTTTTATGATATTACTAAAAGGATGCATAATGCACTCCAAGGGTCAGAAGAATCTTTTAAAGAGGAAGATAGAAATACCTACTTAAGGGTAAATAAGGCATTTGCTTCATATACACATTTTGATCATGATTGTATTTTCATTCATGATCCTCAGCCACTTGCATTGGTTAAATATATAAAAAAACAACAGCCTTGGATATGGCGTTGTCATATAGACTTAACCAACCCAAATCCTGAATTTTGGGAATTTATTAAACCTTTTATTCTTCGTTATGATTTAATGATTGTTTCTGCCGAGCAATACAAAAAGGATGATATACCCGTTGAGCAACGTATTGTGCATCCAGCTATTGATCCCTTAGCCCCTAAAAATGTTCCATTATCCCAAAGTCGATGTGAAAAAATATTGAAAGAAGCAGGTATTCCAATAGATAAGCCCATTATTACTCAAGTTTCGCGCATGGATAAATGGAAAGATCCTGAAGGATTGTTAAAGATATTTGAACTAGTAAAGGAAAAAGTAGATTGTAGGCTGTTATTTGCTTATAATCTGGCCACTGATGATCCAGAAGGAATAGATATATTTAATAGAATACAACAAGCCGTTAATGACTTATCTTTTAAGGATGATATTTTATTTGTACTTGGAAATAATGACTATCTGGTAAATGCCATTCAGACATATTCGGATGTGGTTATTCAAAAATCAATTCGTGAAGGTTTTTGTTTATGCGTTACAGAGGCTATGTGGAAGAGTACACCAGTAGTAGCTTCCAATGTAGGAGGAATTCCTGTGCAAATAGATAACGGTGATAATGGTTTTTTGTTTGACCCTTATGATTACCAGGGCTTTGCTGATTGTACAATAGAGCTTTTGAAAAATAAAAAATTAGCAGAGTCAATCGGTTTAAGTGGACGAGATAAGATTAAAGAAAAGTTTTTATTACCTCGATTATTAAATGACTATCTCACAATAATGTATGATGTATTAAAATAATTCTTCGATACTATAATGAATAGTTTATTGCAGAATTGTGGTGAGGTGTGAAAGAATGATTGACATTTCACTCAAGTTTGTTTTGTAATATTGTTTTCATAAAATCGTTTATATCCTTATTAACAATGATCTTATTGTTAGTTTAAATTGTTATGTATAAAATGCTTTTGAGTATAATAAAATTAAAGCCATTTATTTAATTTTATCAAGATTTCATATTGTATACAAAAATAAGAATACAGTTAATTATGGAGATAAAAGATACACAGTCAATTGATAATATAGAATTGGCATTTTTGAAGATAGAAGATTATGAGGAAATTAAGAATGCAATGATTGAAGCTTACTCTAATATGCCTAATGCATATTGGAAAGAGCATCATATTAAAACCTTAATAAATAAATTTCAGGAAGGGCAAGTTGCTTTAAAAGTAGATGGAGAACTGGCTGGATGTGCCTTATCGATCATTGTTGATTATACAAAGTTTGATGATAAACATACATATAATCAAATTACAGGTAATTATACTTTTAATACCCATACAAACGATGGTGATATACTCTACGGAATAGATGTGTTTATACGTCCTAAATTCAGAGGACTTCGTTTGGGAAGGCGTTTGTATGATTACAGAAAAGAACTATGCGAAAAATTGAATCTAAAAGGAATTGTATTTGGAGGAAGGATACCTAATTACCATCAGTATGCCGATAAATTGACACCAAGACAGTATATTGATAATGTAAGGAAGAAGGAGATTCATGATCCGGTATTAAACTTTCAGATGTCAAATGATTTTCATCCAGCCCGAATTTTAAAAGGATATTTGGAGGGGGATAAAGACTCAAAAGAATATGCAGTTCTTTTGGAGTGGGATAATGTTTATTACGAAAAAACAAGCAACAAAGCTACAACTACAAAAACTATTATTCGTTTAGGCCTGGTACAATGGCAAATGCGATTATATAAGGATTTGGATGAACTCATGCAGCAAGTAGAGTATTTTGTTGATGCAGTATCTGGTTATAGATCTGATTTTGCTTTGTTTCCAGAGTTTTTTAATGCACCGTTAATGTCGGAATATAATCACTTATCCGAACCTGAGGCCATTAGAAAATTAGCGGAGTATACAGAAGAAATTATCAAGCGATTTTCAGAGTTGGCGATATCTTATAATATCAATATTATTACTGGCAGTATGCCCGAAATTGTAGATGGAAATCTTTATAATGCTGGCTATTTGTGTAAAAGAGATGGGGGTATGGAGCGTTTTGAAAAACTTCATGTTACTCCTGATGAGGTAAAAGTTTGGGGACTGCAGGGAGGTAAAGCAATACAAACTTTTGATACGGATTGTGGTAAAGTAGGTATTTTAATTTGCTATGATGTGGAGTTTCCTGAGTTGAGCAGATTATTGGCCGATGAGGGGATGAATATTCTTTTTGTTCCGTTTTTAACGGACACACAAAATGGCTATTCAAGAGTTAGAAATTGTGCACAGTCCAGAGCAATTGAAAATGAGTGTTATGTAGCAATTGCAGGAAGTGTTGGTAACTTACCTAAGGTGCATAATATGGATATACAGTATGCACAGTCAATGGTATTTACACCTTGTGATTTTTCTTTTCCTACCAACGGAGTAAAAGCAGAAGCAACGCCAAATACAGAGATGATTTTGATTGCTGATGTGGATATTGATATGTTAAGAGAACTCAATCAGTTTGGCAGTGTCAGGAACTTAAAGGATAGACGAGATGATATCTATTCAATTGTTAGAAAATAGGAATAGATAGAGTTTGTTAGCGATATAGGTTTAAATATAATGATACAAGCCCAAAGAGTCGTGTTTCTTTGGGCTTGTTATTTTTTATTTGTTTATAATTTGATTCATTTGGTTACATGGAACTCGCGTGAAAAATAATAGTCCTCTAGTGTGAGTATTTTTTATTATGGCTCGTTTTATATACTTAAATATTTTAATTTTTATATGTTAATAACTAAGGTCCATAAACATCTCTTCTAGTTAGAAAAGGATAACACAAGCTTTTTTATTGTATTACTTTCTTTTATAAAGTACTTACCAAATCTGCGATGAAATTAAATTCCTCGGGTGTTAAATCGAATTTTGCAGCACCTGCATTTTGTACTGATTGAGTGGCATTTCTTGCTCCGGCTAAAGCAATTGTTATTCCAGGTTTTTCTATCGTCCATCGTAAAACAAGTTGTGCAATAGTGGCACCTTTTTCGTTTGCTATAGGTTTTATCTTAGCTAAAAAAGCATTTGTTTTATGGATGTATTCTTCGGTAAAATGTGGATGGTTGGCTCTGTGGTCGCCCTCCTGAAATGTATATCCGGGTGTTATTTTTCCGGTAAGTAATCCTCTCTCCATTGGACTATAGGCTAATATTGATGTTGATGTTTCCAGACAATGAGGGAGAATTTGATCTTCAATTTTTTTATTGACCATACTATATGGAACCTGGTTTGAAGCTAAGTTTACTATTTTGTTAGCTTGCTCCATTTGTTCAACATTATAATTACATACTCCTGCGTAGCGAACTTTTCCCTGCTCTATTAATTTATCAACTGCTTCAAATGTTTCATTAATAGGAGTTGTTGAATCAGGCCAATGAATCTGGTATAAGTCTATATAGTCAGTTCCTAAACGTTTTAAGCTGTTCTCACATTCTTTAATAACGCTTTCTTTGCCCGCATATTTATAAATATCAATATCTTTTCCCTGATTATTTTTGCTATTCATTGCAAAATCTCCTTTGGGAGATTCTAAATCCCATCGCATCCCATATTTGGTAAGAATTTGAACTTTATCACGAGGGATCCTTTTAATCGCATCACCCACAATTTCTTCACTTGTTCCTTGTCCGTATATAGGAGCGGTGTCAATCGAAGTCATACCTTCGGCATAGCCAGCCTGAATGGCTTTTATAGCTTCGCTTCGTTCTGTTTTTCCCCACATCCATCCTCCGGCAGCCCAAGCTCCAAATGTTATGGCTGAAACTTGCAATTCTGTATCTTTTAATTTTCTGTAAATCATGTTGCTGTTGTATGAAAAAGTTATATAATATAATTGGCTCCGCCTTCATTTACCCAAAGGGCAGCTCCTTTTTTTAGTAGCGGTTAAAAAGTAGTTAAATAAGTAACAAACAATTAGATATATATTTTGGTTTTAATGAAAATAGTCTTTTGCATAAATTTATTAAGAGTCAATAAAATATAAGTTTATTGAAGTCAAAGTATAGTATATTCCTAAAGTACCAATTATAAATTGATAAGTAGTTGTATCTTTAATTAAAACACTAATATGGTAAAGTTTATAGTTTATGTAAAGTATTTAATCATGATATTTTCTTTGTTTGGTTTGTGGAGTTGTTCAACAATTTCTAAAAATGCAGAAGCTGTAAAATCGTTTCATGTGGATAAATACATGGGTTTGTGGTATGAAATAGCTCGTTTTGATTTTAAATTTGAAAGAGGATTAAATAATACGAGTGCAGAATACTCATTAAATGAGGATGGAACAATCAAAGTTGTAAACAGAGGTTTTGATTATGAGAAAAAAGAGTGGAGAGAAGCTACAGGTAAAGCAAAATTTGTGAGAGATGAAAATGTTGCTATGTTAAAAGTTAGTTTCTTTGGTCCTTTTTATTCAGGATACAATATAATTGCTTTGGATGAGAATTATAAATATGCACTGGTAGCAGGTAAAAGTCTCAAATATTTATGGATACTTGCCAGAGAAACAACTATTCCGGATTCAATTAAAAATGAATACCTAATGATAGCAAAGGAAGCAGGCTTTCAAACTGACAATTTATTGTGGATTGAGCACAATATGAAATAATAAACGGACTAAAATATAATATGGCTCAGGAGATTAATATTTTAAAGGATAAAAGACTATATGTAATATTTAGTATCACATTAATTGGTGTATTAGGCGTAGCAAGTATAACACCTGCGTTACCTAAAATATCACAATTATTTGATCTGAATAAAACTCAAATAGGTTTATTAATTAGTGCCTTTACTTTTCCCGGAATATTATTAACTCCCATTGCTGGAATGATAGCAGATCGTTGGGGAAGAAAAACTGTACTTATACCTAGTTTGTTTCTTTTTGCGATTTCAGGTTTTGCCATATTTTTTGTGCGTAATTATCATTATGTTATTATGCTAAGGGTTATTCAGGGAATTGGTGCAGCACCACTAACGTCAATCAATACAACCTTAATTGGCGATTACTTTAAAGGTAAAAAACGACCTGAAGCTATGGGATATAATGCAAGTGTACTTAGTTTGTCTACAGCATCTTATCCATTAGTCGGAGGTGTTTTAGCAGGTATAGCATGGAATAATCCTTTTATTCTACCATTGCTAGCCATCCCGGTCGGCCTGTTTGTGATATGGGGTATTGAGGAGCCTGAAATTCAAAAGCCAACTAATTTTAAACAATATTTAATCGAAATATCAAATAGTATTTCACGTAAGGAAGTCATTGCCATTTTTATTCTAGGTACACTAACCTTTATTATTTTATATGGTGCATTTTTGACCTATTTACCTTTTTTGTTAGATTCCAAATTTGGTCTTACTGCTCCTCAAATAGGAATGCTTCTTTCATTTAGTTCTGTTACTACTGCAATATTGGCATCACAGGTAGGGAAATTAACGTGGAAGTTCGGAAGTGTTAATCTGTTAAAGACAGCTTTTGTTTTATATTTTTTAGTATGTCTTATAATGCCCAATTTAAATACACTTTATGTTTTTATAATACCTGTAATGATTTTTGGTTCGGCTCAGGCTTTAAATATTCCTAGTTTACATACATCATTAGCCAATTTAGCTCCTGATAATCAACGGGGTATTTTTATGTCGATAAATGGTATGGTTATTCGTATAGGTCAAACTCTTGGTCCTTTAATTATAGGAGTGGGTTACGCAATTAATGGACTAAGTGGAGCATATTATTTGGGTGCAGTTATGGCTTTAATTGGAGTGTTGGTTTTGTTTACGATGATAAGGGATAAAGAAAAGGTGTCAGCTTAATCATCACCTTTCTATTTTTAATACACAAGGATTTGTTGTAAATTGATGATAATGGACATTTTACTTATCATCGGTTTATTACTTATTATTGGTTATTCTTCAGGTTGGTTATTTGAAAAATTAGGACTTCCAAAGATAATTGCATATATCGCTACAGGAATCATTTTTAGTCCAAATTCTGTTTCATTCGTAGAGGAAGATATTATTTTGGCTACGCATCCAATAATGGAAGTATGTTTGGCTTTTATTGCCTTTGAAGTAGGAGGGTCATTAAAGTGGTCAAAGATAAAAGCTCATGAAAAAGAAATTATTAGTATAACCTTATTGGCCAGTCTTCTTCCGTATGTACTTATCACCTGTGGAGTCTTTCTAATAGGCTTGTTATTCCCTGTTCTATTGCCTTTTGACTTGATAACCTTATTGTTGCTGGCTTTATTATTAGGAGCCTTAGCTAGTCCAACGGCTCCAGCAGCAACATTAGCTGTAATTCATCAATATAAGGCCAGAGGAAAAGTGACAGATACAATTTTAGGAGTTACAGCTTTAGATGATGTGTTAGGTATTTTATTATTTAGTTTAACAATTGCAATTGTATTTATATTTACAGGAAGCTATTCAGGAGTTTTGGGGAATCCGGTTTTAAATTCTTTATATGAAGTTTCCGGAGCTATTGTTTTGGGAATAATAATAGGTGTGGTAATCGACTATCTTCCTAATCGTTTTAAAGTAGCTACAGAGGGGCAGTGGGTAGTTATCATCTTTTCATTGATAATTTTTAGTGTAGGTGTATCAAAGACAATAAAAGTAGATACTCTATTGGTGGCTATGACTATGGGGATGGTTGTTGTAAATAAAAGTCATCAGCAAAAAATTATTTTTAGGATTTTACGTAGATATACCGAAGATTTGATTTTTTTGTTCTTTTTTATCCTGAGTGGTCTGCATTTAGATATATCTACTATTCCTCAAGCAACCGTACTTATTTTTTTATTTGTTATATTGCGTATTGTGGGTAAAATGTTAGGATCCAATTGGGGAGCCAAAATAGTTAAAGCAGATAAGAAGATTCAGAAATATACAGCAGGAGGTTTGTTACCTCAGGCTGGTGTAGTTATTGGTTTAGTATTAAGTGTTTATAAGAATCAGGAGTTTATTGAGATAGCAGAAGTGTTATTAACAACAATTATGGGTACAACTATAATTTATGAGCTGATAGGTCCTGTTGTTGCTAAGTATTCATTAAAAAAAGCTGGAGAGATAAAAAAGGTTTTACCAAAGATTTAAGTGTCTTTTATAAAAGAATCCAGAATCTCATATAGAGAGAAATGAAGGAATGAGATTCTGGATTCTACCACCTATTATTTTAAACAATTAGCATTATTTTACTTGAAAAGTAGTGTGTTTTATATAATCTCGGTTATAAGTATATAACACATGAATTTTACGATCAGAGGCTTGAATTATTGCAGGGTAACTAAATTGCCCCTTGTCTTGATTTTCAAGATCAATTAGTTTTTTCCACTCCATACCATCGTTGGAATATTCAACATCCAATTTGTTTCTTCCATTAAACCATTCTGTACCATGTTTTAATGGATTATTAACCATTAAAAAACAATTCTTATTTATAGAAATAGCGTCGATGCCAGAGTTTGAATTAGGGACATTCAGCGTATCAAGATTGCTCCAGCTATTTCCTTTATCATATGAAAAACTGGTTATTACCTTATTGTGTTTACTGCGACAAAGCATTTGAATAGCACTTTTTTCATGAGTAATAAACGTAGGTTGAATAACATCATAATTTTTTGAATTACTAACAGGTATTAGTTCCCATTCATTTGTTTGCTCATTGTATTTTTCAACATGAACACGCCATTCATTATTCTGAATGCTTTCAGTGCTGGAACCGCATATTATGATGCCAGGATCAACTTCAATTGGTTTATTCTTTATTGGCCCTAAAAATCCTTTTGGAAGAATCTTAGGTTTACTCCAGGATTTTCCCATATCATTTGATGTGATCATAGCTCCAAACCATTCCCTTGGATTTTTACCTACTTTATAAAAAAGGTATAGCAGATTACTTTTACTTTTAAATAGAACAGGATTCCAACATGGTAATGTATCATTATTTTGTACCATGGGTTTAATTATGCATTTAGGTTGTGACCATAATGATCCATCAAACTCGGATGAATAAATACTCACATCTTTAGCACCTTCGTAAGTGCCTCCAAACCAGGATGCCAATAAATGATTGTTTGTTGTTTCAACAAGAGTTGCTGCGTGGCAACTTTCAGTTGTTTTATCAGTAAAAACAAAATCTGAATGGTAATTGTATATAGCAATTCCCTCTTGCTTTTTTATAGAACAAGAGGTAATTGCTAATACAATAATGATATAATGTAAAATGGCTTTGTAATGCATTATTTAACTAATGTTGAGTAAGGGCGTGTGGCCGCAGCTTTTCCAAATTCTTTATTAGGAGTATTGCTCATTTCTAGCGTTAACTCACCGCCATTCATAATTTCTTTATAGGTAATGTATGAACGGTCGATTGGTTTTCCATTTAAGGATGCATTCTGAATGTATTTATTTTCTGCACTTTGATTTAATGCATTAATAGTAAATGATTTTCCTTCTTTAAGTTTAATCGTAGCCTTGTTGAACAGTGGAGATCCCATTACAAAAACACCATTTGCCGGATTTACCTGATATAATCCCATTGAAGAAAGCAGGTACCATGATGACATTTGACCACAGTCCTCATTACCACATAAACCATCCGGTTTATCAGTATACATTTCAGTTGTTATCTTTCTTACCAATTCAGCCGTTTTCCACTGTTGACCGGCGTATGAATATAAGTATGGAATATGATGACTTGGTTCATTTCCCTGGGCATACATACCAATTAATCCACTAATATCTGCAGATGCTTGTTCTCCCATGTCGCCCGTTACAATAAATAAACTGTCTAATTTTTCAATGAACTTCTCTTCAGAACCAAATAAGCTGATTAAACCTTTTACATCCTGTGGAACCAACCATGAATATTGCCAGGCATTTCCTTCTGTATAATCACCCCACTCGTGAATTGAAGCAAATGGATCAAAAGGCGTACGGAACTTACCGTTAGATTTTTTAGCTCTCATAAAAAGAGTTTCCTTATCAAAATATTCTTCGTAAGCCTTTGATCTTTTAGTGTAGTATTCTTCTTGTTCTTTGTCGTTTAATTTATTGGCCAATTGAGCAATACACCAGTCTGAAATAGCATATTCTAGGGCTTTAGAAACAGATTCCTTTTCTTTATTACAAGGAATAAAACCCATCTTTTTTAAATATTTTACGCCATAGTCATTTCTTGTAGAAGAGGCTTTCATTGCTTCAAAGGCCAGATTTTTGTCGATATTTTCAAATCCTTTAAATATGGCATCGCTAACTACTGGTATAGCACTATAACCTACCATACAATCAGTTTCGCTACCATGTAAAGGCCAGATTGGAAGCTTTCCTTGTTGTTGGTATATAGCCAACATAGAATTGATCATATCAGAAACTCTCTCGGTTTGAGTTAGCGTATAAAATGGATGAGCAGCTCTGTATGTATCCCATAAAGAGAAAATAGAGTAATTATTGAAATCAGCTTTTGGATACACTTTTTTATCAGTACCTCTATAGTCACCATTGGCATCATTGAATAGAGCAGGTGCAGTATAAGCATGATACATCGCAGTATAGAATGTTCGTAACTGTTCCTTGCTATTCGTGTCTATGATAATTCTTGAAAGTTCATCATCCCACTTTGCCTGAGCTTTAGCAACAATACCATCGAAATCCCAATCAGGATTTTCTACATCAATATTATTAATGGCATTAGTTTCACTAACAGGAGATATACCTACCTTTATCATTACCTTGTCCATAGCTTTTGTTGGAAATGATAATACAGCCATTAAACTATCTGATTCAGCCGATGTTCCTTTTAGTTGTTTATCTATTCTAAATAATTTCAAATCTTCAATAGATTTTGAAATACGAATAGCATAATAAAGACGTTGGTCTTTGGCCCAACCTGTTGAAAAACGGTAACCAACAATAGTGGAATCGTTTAGTAAAGTAAGTTTTGATTTAACTGGACGATCCCATCCAATTCCTAAATCCAGGTTAATAGCAATTCTGGAATTTTTGTCTTCAGGGAAAGTGTATTTATGAAAAGCGGTTCTTTCTGTTGCTGTTATTTCGGCTTTAATATCATAAGTTAATAAATCAACACTATAGTAGCCGGCTTTTGCTGTTTCATTGTTATGTGTATATTTTGAAGCATAACCCGAAAGAGGATCTTCTACTGTTCCGGGAGTTACTTTAATATCACCTGTATAAGGAGTAATTAAAACATCACCCAGGTCGCCAATTCCAGTTCCGCTAAGGTGTGTTTGCGAAAATCCTGTCATAATTGAATCGGAGTAATGATATCCGGAACACCAGTCCCATCCTCTGATGTAGTTAGTTGGTCCGGCTTGCACCGCACCAAAAGGTACATTAGCACCAATAAATACGTGGCCGTGGTAGTCTGTGCCAATATAAGGATCAATATACTGTGATAATCCTACATCGCTAGTGCTGGTTTTTGTAGCAAAGCATCCCGCCAACATGGCACTTGTTATCAATGGGAAAATGATATTTCTAATCGATAGTTTCATATTTTAAAAATTTTTAGTGTCATTTGCCAAATTCATAATGTTTATGAAGATCAGCAGTTATTGGTTTTTATAATGTTATTTTATTTTTTAGCTGGTTCAATAATTTGATATCCTGTTTTCGTATCTCTCCACTTTTGTTTGGAGGACAGTTTAATATTAATATATTGTCTTGATCAGTAGCTTTATAGTAGATTTCTTCAAGCTCTTCTACAGACTTATATATTGTATCATTGGTGTTAGAAAACCACATTTGACTCATGCAAACTGTTGATTCCCATGGCATATAATAGGTTTTGTTATTATGGCTAAATAATTTAGGGTCTTTTTCAGCCGGAAGCATAGGATCACCTAACCTAAAATCGCTAGGAAAATATCGGATTGGATAACCTTCTTTTTGATCATTAGGATATACGGCATGGAAATCCGGATTATTAGGTAATCCAATGGACCAGTTTATTCCTATCTGACATTCAGGTTTTCTTGACTTTATTGTACTGTAAAGTTGTTCTAATGGCCATCTGTAATTTTCTTTAGCCCAACCTCCATCAAACCAAAATTCTACAACACCTGTGTATTTTTCTGTAATATCAATCAATTCATTGATCTGGTTGATCATGTATTCATTGTATTTTTTATCTAACAATGAATCTTTGGGGTATTTTAATGGGTGAGCTTCATTTGTGTAATTATTACCATTTTCCTTTCTATCCCATAGAGAATAATATAAACCAAGATTGATATCATATTTTTCACAAGCTTTAGCTACTTCTTCTATAACATTGGTTGTGTTTGAAGAACTGGCCACATCATAATCTGTATATTTACTGTCCCAAAGACAAAAGCCGTCGTGATGCTTTGTTATTAGAATGATGTATTTCATTCCGGCCTGTTTAGCTGTTTGAACCCATTGTTCAGCATTAATATTTGAAGGATTATATTGTATTGCAGGAATGGAGCCATCTGTCCATTCTTTATCCACAAAGGTGTTAATTCCAAAATGGATAAACATTCCATATTTTCTTTCAATCTGCTTTAATTGGGCCGAATTTGGTGTAGTTGAAGGTTCAGGAAATACCATGTTTTTTTTGTTTTGACAAGCGAAAACAAAAACTATAACTATACACATTAAAATTAACCTTTGCATAAAATTTTAAATTTTAAGATTTTCCTGAACCTTCTATTACCAAATCTAACCTATGAAATGAAAAAATTATTTTATTACGAATTTATGTGTAAGAACAGCTTCATTAGCATTTTTTGAAACAAGGATTTTATATTCACCTTTATATAATTTCCATTTACTGCGATTTAAATCCCATTTCTGTAAGTCATTTGTATTGATCGTAAACTCAATATCTTTTGAAGAATGAGAATTAAGAGTAGTACGTTTAAATGCTTTTAATTCTTTAACAGGCATCCTTTCCATATCAGGATATTGAACGTAAACCTGAACTACATCATCAGAGTTATACGCTCCTGTATTTTCAACTTTGACATTAAATGAAATTTTATCACCAGCTTTAACTTTGTCTGCAGGCTTTTGTTTCCATGTATAATTAAAATCAGTATAACTCAAACCAAATCCGAAAGGATAAGCTACTTCATCAGTAAAATATCTATAGGTTCTGTTTGTCATGCTGTAATCTTTATAGTCAGGAAGATCTTCAACAGATTTATAGAATGTCAAGGGTAGTTTTCCAGAAGGAGAGGTGTCTCCGTATAATATGTTAGCTAAGGCATTACCTCCTTGTTCTCCTGAGTACCATGATAATATAACCGCATCAGCATAAGGTTCTACAGCTTCAACATCGATTGCACTACCACTTGTTAGTACAACAATGATAGGTTTGTCGTGGTATGCTCTCATTGCTTTTAAGTATGCCAAATGAGCTTTAGGGATACTTAAATCTGCTTTGTCACCTCCATGTTTAGAAAGAAAAGCATCTCCATCTTCTCCTTCCATTAAAGGAGTTAAACCAAGTACTAATATTGTAGCATCTGTAAAACTTGCTGCCCATGTACCCCCAAAGTGAGCTGTATCTGCATAACTACAACCCAGATCATATTGAACTGCAGTTGAAGGACCTGATTTATTAACAATACCTTCAATGTAGGTTACCATATTAGCAGACACACCATGATATGTACCAACTAATGTACTCATATTAGCAGCATTTTCACCTGCTACCATTAGTGATCCAATTTCTTCTCTTTTTAATGGCAGAATACCGTTGTTTTTTAATAGTACCATGCTTTTTTCTGCAGCATTTAAAGCAAGGTTAACGTGGTATTGGTTATTTATACTGTCTGCACCAAAAGTTGCATAAGGTGAATTCTCTGGTTTATCATACATACCTAACTTTAGTTGAGTAATAATGGTAGTGTAGATTGATTTATTAATATCTTCTTCAGAAATTAATCCTTTGTTAATGGCTTCCATTGCATCATTCTGAATTAAATCAGAGCAATCCATATTCATTCCTGCTTTAATAGCCTCGGCAGCTACTTCAACACTTGTTGGCGTGCTTTTGTGTCGTAGATAAATATCTTCTAAAGCACCACAGTCTGTAGTAATTTGGCCTTTAAATCCCCATTCCTTTGTAAGAATATCTTCTAATAGAGTAGGACTTGTGCAACAAGGTTCACCATTTAATCTGTTATATCCACACATAATACCTGAAACGCCATTATCGACTAAAGTTTTAAAAGCTGGTAAATAGGTTTCTCTTAAATCCTTTTCATCAACAATCGCATTAAATTCATGTCTGATAGCTTCTGGTCCACTGTGAGCAGCAAAGTGTTTTGCACATGCTGCAATTTTATAGTGTTCAGTATCTGGTCCTTGTAATCCCAATACAAAAGCACTTCCCATTTTTCCAGTTAATAATGGGTCTTCACCGTAAGTTTCCTGACCGCGACCCCATCTTGGATCTCTGAAAATATTAATATTAGGCGTCCAATAATTAATACCCATATATTGTAGGTGTCTGTCTTGTGCAATAGCTAAATTATATTTAGCACGTCCTTCAGTAGAAATAGCATCAGCAACAGATTGTGCCATATCAGTATCAAAAGTTGCAGCCAAAGCTATAGCCTGAGGGAAAACAGTTGCTTGTCCAGCTCTTGCGACTCCATGTAAGCCTTCGTTCCACCAGTTGTATGCAGGAATTTGTAATCTTTCTACAGCAGGAGAATTAAATCCTAGAAGAGAAATTTTTTCTTCTAAACTCAATTTATTCAATAAATCTTGAGCTCTTTCTTCAATAGACAAGCTACAGTCTCTAAATTTTTCTACCTGAGCTTTCAGATTAGTAGATAAAACCAGTATACCAGCAATAAAAAGACTGGTTTTGAACTTAGTGAATCTTACATTATTTTTCATTGTGTATATGTATCTATTACTATTTATTTTATAAACTTAAAATAAAGGTTGTTTTTCCTTTTGATGGTTATCTAATATTTCTTTTATGGTTTTAATTGATGATTGGTCGTAACTAACACTTACTCCAAACCCCAAAGAACTTAGATGATCTTCAGTAAAAGAAATTTTTGCCGAAGCATGAAATTCGTTGGTTTTTAAATGCTGAACTAATAGTTGTAAGTTATGATCGTTTGTAGAAAAACCGGGCATCACAATAATTTTATTGTCTGCAATTTTTATTAAGTCGTTTAATAAAGGTATGTTATTTTCAACTTTTATTCTACCCCCTGATGTTAAAACTCTTTGACAACCTGTTTTTATAATATCTGTAATAGCTTGGGTGGGATTAGGTGTGAGATCAATAGCCCGGCCAAATGTTACAGACATGGGGCGAGCTAATTCTACCAGTAGAGAAGTTCTTTCAATATCAACTGTGTTATCCTTATTAAGTATACTCAGCGTAACACTTGAGCAACCAGCTTTTTTTGCCATTTTAATATCCTCCTTCATCACATTAAATTCCTTTTTGGAATAATAAAAATCTCCTCCACGAGGACGTATAAAAGCATTTACATGTATAGACACGTTTTTACATACTTTTTTCATCAGGCCGAAAGAAGGTGTTGTTCCACCTTCTCCTGGAGCTGCACAAAGTGCTATTTTATTAGCACCAGCTTTCTCTGCTTTTATTGATGCATCTAGCGAGAAAGTACAAATTTCTAATATTTTGGAATTCATAATTTTTAATAGATGATCCTTCTTTAATTAATAATAGAAATTAGTGTCCGGGGTAAAATGATAGGACAAATATATAAAAATATTAAAAAAACAGAACTACTTTACTAAAAAAATTACAAAAGTCTTGGATGATAAATAAAAAAGTACTTCTTTTACACTGTCAAAACAAAAACATTTACAAAACTTCTATGAATAACTTTCAATTTGAAACAGAATTTGTGAACCAGTTAGCTGGAGTTGAGAAGAAGAGGTATGTACAGCAAATTAGGATAGCTAAGGTATTATATATAGAAGGACCGCAGACAACATCAAAACTATGTAAGCGATTAAAAATTAGTGCTCCCAATATGATGACTATTTTGGGCGAGATGGTGGATAAGAATATTGTAGAGAAAAAAGGTCAGGGAGAATCTATAGGAGGGAGAAAGCCAGATTTATATGGTGTTACTTCTGATAGTTTTTATGTTATGGGTGTTGAAATGGGTATTTATAAAACTCAAATTGCTATTTATAATGCCGAAAATCAACAAATAACAGAGATTGAAGAGTATTCTATAGAACTAAATAATAATAAGGAAACATTAGATGTGATTGTAGAAACCATTAATTCGGTTATTGCAAAATCTGGTGTAGATAGAAAAAAATTACTGGGTATTGGAGTTAGTATGCCTGGTTTAATTGATTCTGTTAATGGAATAAATCACACCTACTTAAATTATGAAGAGGGAGCTGTTGCAAGTTTGTTAGAAGAGAAAATAGGTCGTCCGGTATTTATTGAGAATGATGCAAATGCAATGGCTTTGGCAGAGTATAGGTTAGGGTGTGCCAAAGACAAAAAGGATGTTCTGGTTATGTATTTGGACTGGGGTATAGGATTAGGAATGGTATTGGATGGTAAGCTTTATCGAGGTTCATCGGGATTTGCTGGTGAATTTTCGCACATACCAATGGTGGAGGATGGATCTCTATGCAGGTGTGGAAAGTTAGGCTGTATGGAAACTGTATCCTCAGGAACAACTATACTTGAAATGGCTAAAAAAGGAGTTGAAGAGGGGAAGACTTCTATTTTACTTGAAAATGATAATTCCAGTTCAAAGAATTATTTAGTATTAAAAAATGTAATAAATGCAGCTTTGGATGGTGACCAGTATGCAATAAACATACTGGATGAAACCGGAAAAAATCTGGGGAAAGGAATCTCAATTTTGATCCAGCTTTTAAATCCTGAATTAATTGTTTTGTGTGGCAAGCTTGCCGACTCAGGTGAATTAATAACGACACCTATACAGCAGGGTATTAACACACATGCAATGAAACAAATACGTGAAAGATCAACTGTGGTTGTTTCAAATTTTGGTTCTCAAATTGGGATGTTTGGAGCGTTGGCGGTTGTGATGGAAAATATTTTTGATAATTACATCGCAAGTTATGGGAAGTAATCTGTACGAATAGAAAAAGAGTTAATTAATTGTTATAAGATGAAGAACGATATATCAAAATTATCAGAGGTTGAGAAGGCTTTTGTAGCTCAATCATTCCTTAAAGAGTGTAGTACGAATATTCCGTATGTTGTAGTTGATAATTTTCCGAAGTTAGGATTATTTACAGCATTAAGATTTTTAGAGTGGGTTTCACAAAATCCTGATGGGGTAATAAGTTTACCAACAGGAAAAACTCCGGAATTTTTTATTAAATGGACTAAGTATTTATTAAAAAATTGGAATGAGAAGGAAATTGTATCAATTAGAGAGAAATTTGGTTTAAAGGGAGTAAAAAAGCCTGAATTAAGCGGATTACATTTTGTTCAGATTGATGAATTTTACCCAATTGCTTCAACTCAGCACAATAGCTTTTATAACTATGTAGTTAATTTCTATTTAGAAAGTTTCGGTTTAGATCGAGATAAAGCATTGTTGATAAATTGTGATGAGATTCCATTAGCTAATGGAATGACTTTTAATGAAGTTTTTCCTAATGGAAAAGTTGATTTGTCATTAAGATATCGTGAAGCTGCAACACCTGAAGAAAAAATTCAACAAGAATCTGTTTTCTTGATTGACCAATGGTGTAGTAGTTATGAGCAAAAAATCAGAGAAAAAGGCGGTATTGGATTTTTCTTAGGAGGTATTGGACCTGATGGTCACATTGCTTTTAATGTGAGAGGATCTGATATGTATTCGACTACCAGATTAACCGAAACAAATTTTGAGACTCAGGCAGTTGCTGCAGGTGACCTAGGTGGGATTGAAATATCTGCGAACAGATTAGTGATCACTATTGGTTTAGAAACAATTACATACAATCCTGATGTTACAGCTATTATTATTGCTGCAGGAGAAGCTAAAGCAGATTTAGTAAAACAGTCGTTGGAAGAACCAATGTCAAATATTTACCCAGCAAGTGTATTGGCTAAATCACCAAATAGTCGTTTTTATTTAACAGAAGGTGCTGCAACTAAACTTACTGATTATGTAGATTTTACATATAAAAATGGTGAGTGGACACAAGAGAAAACAGAGAAATCAGTTATCAATTTGTGTAAGGATATCAATAAATACGGACATCGTTTATTGGAAGAAGATTTAAAATCAGATAAGTACACGAAAATGATTCCGGGATTATCTGATAAAACACCTCAGTCTGTAGTAGCATCTGTAAAAGAAAAGCTGGATAAAGGTTTAAGAATCGAAAAAGATCAGGTGTTCCTTCATACAGGTCCTCACCATGATGATATTCTTTTAGGAATTCTACCATATATTAGTCAACATATTCAGGATGAGAGTAATAAATTTCATTTTGCGGTATTGACATCTGGATTTAATGCGGTTACAAATACCTTTGTAATAGCATCTTTAAATGATACAAAAGTATTGTTGGATAAAGAAGATATTCAAATGGTGAAATTTCCTGATTTCTTTGAGTCTGGATATAAATTTAAATGGGATAAAGATATCTATCATTATGTAACTAATTTAGCAGCAGGTGATAAGTATCAACAAAAAAGAGGATTGTGTCACAGAATTGTTAGAGCATTATCTGAAATATATAATGTGAAAGATGAGAGTGACTTAAGAGATAAAATTAACGAAGTACTATCTATCTTAAAAAATAGCTACGATGGAGAAAAGAATCCTCCTGCAGTGCAAAAGTTAAAAGGTATGATTCGTGAGTTCGAGGAAGAATTAGTATGGGCTCATTATGGTGTACCAGTAAAAGATATCACTCATAATCGTTTAGGTTTTTATAAGGGAGATATTTTTACAGAACAGCCAGAAAAACAAAGAGATGTAGCTCCATTATTAAAAATGATCAAAGATGTTAATCCAACAGTATTAAGTTTGGCTTTTGATCCGGAAGGTAGTGGTCCCGATACTCACTATAAAGTGTTGCAAGCAACTGCAGAAGCTTTAAGAGAGTTACAAAAAGAGCAAGATATTTCAGAGATGAGAATCTGGGGATATAGAAATGTTTGGTTTAAGTTTACTCCAGACGAGGCAAATGTAATCGTTCCTGTATCGTTAGATGAAATGGCATCTATGGATAAGATTTTTGAAAATTGTTATTTAAGTCAGGTAGATGCTTCATTCCCAAGTTATGAGTTGAATGATAAGTTTAGCTTATTATCTCAAAAAATATGGGTGGATCAATTAAAAACGGTTCAGCTTCTATTAGGAAAAGATTATTTCTATCAAAATAAGAATCCAAAGATCAGATCGGCACACGGATTAATTTTTGTGAAAGAAATGAGTGTTGATGAATTCCTGGGTCACGCACGTGAGTTAGAAAAATCAACAGAAGGAGATATCAATCTTGATTAGTGGTTAGTTTTAAGGTTGAATTAAAGTAGGCGTTATTTTTATTAACGCCTACTTACTAAACCGGTTTAATTAAAGTGTAAAATTTTGGGTATGGCAAGTAAGAGCTACATAGGTGTTGACGTGGGAGGAACAAAAATGCATTTTGCCTATGTTGAGGATAGTAAAGTTATTAAAGAGTTTAAGTCTTCAACAGATGCATTTAGATCTCAGGATGAGATCATCAATGATTTAAAAAAGGGAATAGAGGAGTTATTGGATGATAAAGTAGAAGGAATTGGATTAGGAGTTCCTGGATTAATTGATGTTGAGGAAGGTATTGTTTATAATGTGGCAAACATTCCGGCCTGGAAAAATGTTCCTTTAAAAGCTACTTTGTCAGCACATTTTAATCTTCCGGTTTTTATTGGTAATGATGCCAATTGTTTTGCACTGGGAGAAAAATATTTTGGTAAAGGACAACAGTATAAAGATCTTGTTGCTGTTGCTATGGGAACAGGAACAGGTGCAGGAGTTTTAGTAAATAATAAGCTTCATGTAGGAAATTTATCAATGGCAGGAGAGTTTGGTGGTATCATTTATAAGGATTCCAACTTTGAAGACTATTGCAGTGGTAAATTTTTTAAACGAACTTACAATACTGAAGGAAAATATTTAGCTGAAAAAGTTGCCAATGGTGATGCTGAAGCACAAAAAGCTTTTGATAGCTTAGGTGAACATGTAGCTCATCTGATTGAGACAATAATTTATGCTTATGGTCCTGAAGCAATTATTATAGGTGGATCATTGTCAAATTCATTTTCTCTGTTTGAGTCTAATATGCAGGAAGTATTAAAGAAGTTTCCACACCAGAATGCTTTACAAACAACAGCTATTATTTCATCAGATAATAGTGATATTCCTGTTTTAGGAGCTGCAGCATTAGTCCCGTATAATTTGCAAAAGAACTAACTAAATTAAGTTAATAATGAAGGTATTTAATCTCTTTTCAAAACTATTATTACTACTTGGTATGATTGCTGTTACAAATCAAAATGTTCAGGCTCAGGTAAGTATTGTTCCTGCACCAAATCATTTGAAATTAGGTAATGGATTCTATCAACTGGATGTAACAGATGTAATTGAATTTACAGATGATCAGGTTAAACCATTAGCTGATTACTTAAGAGAACAAGTTTCTACATTGACAGATATTAATGTGAAAATTGCTCAAAGAAAATCAAGCCAAAAGGGAATTGATCTTTTGATTGATGCAACTATCAGTGAAAATTCTGAAGCGTATACATTAGATGTAGATGAAGACAATATCAAAGTTGTTGGAGCTTCAAAACAAGGTTTGATGTTTGGTATTCAAAGTTTGTTACAGGTTATTTATCCAAATAAGAAGAAAGGAGCGGTTGTTGAAGTTCCTGTGTTAGCAGTTAAAGATCAACCATCTTTTAAATGGAGAGGGATGCACCTTGATGTATGTCGTCATTTTTATTCTGTGGAATTTGTTAAGCATATGCTTGACATGATGGCGATGCATAAACTAAATACCTTTCACTGGCATTTAACTGATGATCAGGGGTGGAGAATAGAGATTAAGAAATATCCAAAATTAACAGAAATAAGTTCTGTTAGACCAGAAACCATGGTGGGCCATTATGTTGAGGAAAATCAAATTTTTGATGGTACACCTTATGGTGGTTTCTATACTCAGGAACAAATTAAGGAAGTGGTGGATTATGCTACAAAGCTTTGTATTACTGTAGTTCCTGAAATTGAAATGCCAGGACATGCTGTGGCTGCATTAGCTGCATATCCAGAACTATCATGTACAGGAGGACCATTTGAAGTATATACCAAATGGGGAGTCAGTGATGATGTTTACTGTGCAGGAAAAGAAGAGACATTTGAGTTTTTGCAAAATATTTTAAGTGAAGTGGTTGAACTTTTCCCAGGCGAATATCTTCATGTAGGTGGAGATGAGTGTCCGAAAACACGATGGGAAAACTGCCCGCTTTGTCAGAAGCGTATGAAAGAAAATAATTTGAAGGATGAAATGGAACTTCAAAGTTATTTTATTAAACGAATGGAAAAGTTCGTTGCATCAAAAGGAAAGAAATTAATAGGCTGGGATGAAATTTTAGAAGGTGGTTTGCCGGAAAGAGCTACTGTTATGTCCTGGAGGGGTTACGAAGGTGGTATTGAAGCAGCTCATTCAGGACATGATGTAGTGATGACTCCTGGCGCATTTTGTTATTTTGATCACCTTCAGGGTGAAAAAGAAGTTGAACCTTTATCGATTGGTGGATATACTTCATTAAGTAAGGTGTACGAATTCAAACCAATTCCAACTGAATTAGAGAAAAAGAGTCGCAAGCATATTTTAGGTGCTCAGGCTAATGTATGGACAGAATATATTACATCTGATGATAAAGTTGAATATATGGTATTTCCTCGTTTGTGTGCTATGTCTGAAGTACTATGGACAGAAGAGTCACATCAGGATTATGACGACTTTTTAAAAAGATTAAAAGTACATCTAAAAAGGTTAGATAACAAGGGAGTTAATTATCGACCCTTAGATAAAGAATAATTGATTTAAAATTAGCACTGGGTTTATTTTAATAACAAGTATTACTTGTTATGATTATTAATGAGTTGAATTAGCATTTTCTCCATTGTTAAAAATGATGGAGAAAATGCTTCTATTCACAAGTAGGAATTTCAGATATGAGAATTATGAAGCGATTAGTAGTTATTTTTTTAGTTTTATTTGTTATTGGAGCTAAGTATTCAGTAGCACAGCATACACACCCGCGATCGGAACATTATCAGGATCCTCAGGATGAAAAAGTAATTGAAAAGCTTGAGGAATGGAAAGATCTTAAGTTTGGTATCATTATTCATTGGGGACTATATGCTGTTCCTGGTATCATTGAATCATGGTCAGTTTGTTCTGAAGATTGGATTGAAAGAGATAGTACAATATCTTATAGCGACTATAAAAAATGGTATTTCGGATTAAAAGACGAGTTTAACCCAGTTAAGTTTAATCCTGAACAGTGGGCTGAGGCTTCTAAAAAAGCAGGTATGAAATATCTGATTTTTACTACAAAACACCATGATGGATTCTGTATGTGGGATACTAAACAAACAGATTACAGTATAGCTCATTCAAAATTTGCAGGAAATCCTAAGCAAGATGCATTAAAATATATTTTAGAGGCCTATAGAGATCAGGATTTTATGGTAGGAACATATTTCTCAAAACCTGACTGGCACAGCCAATACTATTGGTGGCAAAAATATGCTACTCCAAATAGAAATAATAACTACGATGCAAATAAATATCCATGGAGATGGAATCAATTTAAGAAATATACCTTTAACCAGATTCAGGAGTTAATGACCAATTACGGAGATGTTGACTTGCTATGGTTAGACGGAGGTTGGGTTCGTCCTTTAGAAACTGTTACTGACGAAGTAAGAGCCTGGGGAGCACCAATCCCTTCGTGGAGTCAGGATATTGATATGGCCTCTATCGCAAAAATGGGACGAGAAAACCAGCCGGGTTTATTAATCGTAGACCGCACCGTTGGAGGACAATTTGAAAACTACCAAACACCTGAACAAAGAATTCCAGAAACAGCCTTGGATAATCCATGGGAAAGTTGTATTACTTTAGGTGGAGCATGGGGATATATGCCTGGTGATAAATACAAACCAACATCTCAAGTGATTAAAACATTAGTTGAGGTTGTAGCTAAAGGTGGTTCATTACTATTAGGAGTAGGACCAACTCCGGAAGGTGAATTTACTCCTGGACAAGTCGAAAGTCTGGAAAAAATAGGTTCATGGATGGACAAAAACGGAGAAGCTATTTATGCAACAAGAACATTACCAGTTTTTCAAAGTGAAGACGTGTTTTTTACCCAATCAAAAGATTCAAAATATTGCTATGCATTAGCATGTTATGGTGAAGATAAAGAGTTAGAAAAAACAGTTAGTTGGGAAGGTAATGTACCTCATAAGGGAACAAGAATGACTTTAGTTTCAACGGGTCAAAGAGTTAAATATACAGTTAATGGAAATAAAGTTGTAGTAACGCTACCTAAAAACTTAACAACTCTTACTGAAGGAAAAGCATTAGCTTTTAAATATAAGAAATAGTAGACCGGTGGATTTAATAAAAATATAAACATGAAACGAGCACGAAAAATGATTTCTTATACAAAAGAAAGATTGGTTCTTGCAAGTTGCATTTAAATAAAACATATGAATAAGCTTTTATTATTAATATTTGGGTTAATGGCAGTAAGCTGTTCTCAGGTTGCTCCCCCGAAACCATGTTTGCCTGTTCCTTCAAAAGAACAATTGGCTTGGCATCAAATGGAAATGAATGCATTTATTCATTTTACAACAAATACATTTACCGATAAAGAATGGGGGTATGGTGATGAATCACCTACGGTGTTTAATCCTGATACTGTTAATACAGATCAATGGGTTAGTGTTTTAAAGGATGCTGGTTTTAAAGGTGTAATTTTAACAAGTAAGCACCATGATGGTTTTTGCTTATGGCCTTCGAAATATACAGAGCACTCTATTGCTAATAGTCCCTATTTAAATGGGAAAGGCGATATTGTTAAACAACTTAGAGATGCTTGTACCCAACAAGGAGTTAAATTTGGAATTTATTTATCTCCATGGGATAGGAATAGAGCTGATTATGGTGAAGCTTCTTATATTGAATATTACAGAAATCAACTTCAGGAAGTATTTTCAACATACGGACCTGTATTTGAAATGTGGTTTGATGGAGCTAATGGAGGAGATGGCTACTATGGTGGTGCTAAAGAAAATCGTAAAATAGATAAACAGACGTATTATGATTGGCCTACTACATTAGATTTAGTAAGTAAGATCCAAAAGGATGTAATCTTTTTTAGTGATGCTGGTCCGGGAGTAAGATGGTGTGGTAATGAGTCCGGATATGTAAATGAAACATGTTGGTCAACTATTACTCCTGATACGTTATATGCAGGAAAAGGAGGTATTGAAAATTTACTTTCTACAGGTTCTTCTGATGGAAATTCTTGGTTGCCTCCTGAAGTAGATGTTTCTATTCGACCAGGATGGTTTTATCATGCAAGTGAAGATTCTTTAGTTAAATCAGGGGATCAATTATTTGATATTTATTTGAAATCTGTGGGTAGGGGTGCATTACTTTTATTAAATGTACCTCCGGATCGACGGGGTGTTATTCATGAAAATGATGTAAATGCATTGCAGGAATTTAGAGCAAAGTTAGATTCCACATTTTCGGTTAATTTAGCAGTAAGTTCTATGGTAACATCATCAAATACAAGAGGAAATGATAAATCATATAAACCAGAAAATGTTATAGATACAAATCGGAATACTTATTGGAGTACTGATGATAATATTCGTAAGTCTTTTCTTCAAATTGATTTAGATAAGGAACAAAAGTTAAATTATTTGGTTATTCAGGAATATATTGAATTAGGACAAAGAATAAAGAAATTTTCGGTTGAACTAAAACAAAAAAATAACTGGATTAAAGTTGCAAGTGCTTCAACAATAGGTTATAAGAGAATTATTTCTCTTGAAGGTTTAAGTTCTGATGCTGTTAGAATTACTTTTGAAGATTCGAAAGCTTGTCCTGTAATATCAACTGTTGGAATATATTAAATCACTACTGATGAGAAGATTACTTTTATTTATAATCATTTGTGGATTGTTTCAAGCAGGTTTCGCTCAATCTTCAAAGTCTTTTGAAATAAAGAATGGTGCATTTATATTAAATGGTGAGCCATTTAATGTTTATTCAGGTGAAATGCATTACGCACGAATACCTAAAGCTTATTGGAGTCATCGTCTTCAAATGATGAAGGCAATGGGGTTGAATACTGTGGCAACCTATGTATTTTGGAATTATCATGAGATTGCCCCGGGGCAATGGGATTTCTCTACAGATCGTAAAAATTTAAGAGAATTTATTAAAACTGCGGAAAAAGAAGGTTTAAAAGTTATTTTACGACCAGGACCTTATGCCTGTGCTGAATGGGAATTTGGAGGTTTTCCATGGAGATTATTAAATGATAAAGAACTGGAAATTCGATCAGGTGATAAATTTATAAAAGAATGTACCAATTATATCAACAGACTAGCTGAGGAAGTGAAGGATCTACAGATAACGTATGGGGGGCCAATCATTATGGTGCAGGTTGAGAATGAATTTGGTTCTTATGTCTCTCAACAAAAGGAAGTTTCAGAGGAACAGCATAGAGAATATTATCTTAAAATATACGATGCTTTAAAAAATGCCGGTTTTAATGTGCCATTATTTACATCGGATGGTTCATGGTTATTTCAATATGGTGCTATTGATGGAGTTTTACCAACTGCTAATGGCGAAGGAAATGTAGAGCAGCTTAAAAAACTTGTAAATAAATACCATGATGGTGAAGGACCATATATGGTGGCTGAGTTTTATCCAGGATGGTTGGATCATTGGAGAGAACCTTTTGTAAAGATTAGTACAGAAGATGTTGCAGCACAGGTTGAAGAGTTTTTGAAAAATGATGTGAGTTTTAATTTTTACATGGTTCATGGAGGAACAAATTTTGGGTTTACTTCCGGAGCTAATTTTACAGATGAAATTCCTATTCAGCCACAGTTGACTAGTTATGATTATGATGCACCTATTGCTGAAAATGGTGCAGCAACTGAAAAATACATGGCTGTCCGAGAATTGATGGCAAAATACCAAAAACGTACTTTACCTGAAATTCCTAAAAGTATTCCGGTAATAGATCTTGGGAAAATTAAATTTACTCAGTCTCAGACTTTATTTAATTGGATGAAAGATATTGAACCAGTAAAATCTTCTAAGCCAATGAGTTTTGAAGAGTTAGGTCAAGGTACTGGTTATGTGTTGTATCAAAAACGATTTACCCAACCAATAGCGGGTAAGTTAAAGATAGAGGGTTTAAGAGATTATGCTACAGTGTATGTTAATAAGAAGAAGGTAGGTGTAATAAATCGTATGGACAATGATTTTCAGCTAGATATAAAGATACCTTTTAATGGTACTTTAGATATATTGGTTGAAAATATGGGTAGAATTAACTACGGAAAAGAGATACCAAATAATAGAAAGGGTATTACAGGGCCTGTATTTATAAATGATTGGGAAATTGCTGGAGATTGGAAAATGTACAAACTACCAATGGATGTTATGCCACAATTAGCTGAAAAAGAATTGCATGCGGCTGAAGATTTACCAGCATTGTATAGTGGTGAGTTTAAAATTAAAAAACAAGGTGATGTATTTTTAAATTTAAAGTATTGGGGCAAAGGTATCGTATTTGTTAATGGTCATAATTTAGGACGATTTTGGAGTGTAGGTCCTCAGCAAACTTTGTATTTACCTGGATGTTGGTTGAAAAAAGGAAATAATGAAATAGTGATTTTCGATCAGGAAAATCCAACAACTCAAAAATATATAGGTTCTTCAAAAGTATCAATTTTAGAGGATCTGAAAGAATAATGTAACTTAACAATTTAGGTTGGAACAATTAACAATCTTTTATTTTAAGGGTACATAGAAAATCTTTTTCATTGTAATAGGGGTGTTACATATTCTGGAAGCAATCTGTTTTTGTAAACAGGTTGCTTCTTTTTTTAACCATTTACTCTACATTAACGAAAAAACTCACCTTAAGTAAGGTGAATTTTAGTTTACTATCAATCCTGTTTTTCTTTAATTTTGTTTTAAAATCACTAATATTTCATTATCAGATTAGCTCCTAAATATTCTCATTCTGTAAATTTTCCTACCGCTTTTTATCTTTTAAAGTCTTAAAAGACCTTAAACTATTTTAATTACTGTCTGTTATAATTTTACTTTTTCAAGTAATTAAGTGCTGCTTTCTTAAAAAGCCGGAAAAGAAGAATAAATCACGGACTAAAGGTATTTGGGTAATAGTAATGTCTTATTTCTTTATTAAACAAGTATGTATAACAGATGTGTTTTTTTTATGATGAATTTAGTCTTATCGTTTTAAGTTAATAAAAAGCCGCTTTAGAGTAATTGTTTTTTTTGTGATAAGGTGGGCAAGAAACTACATTTGTATAGAAGCAAGTTATAAGAATATTATGTAATTATTAATAATTTAATTTTAGGAGGATGGGTCAAATTATTTATCGTTCAGATGGCTATAAACAGCCACCAATGTTAAAATCGCAAAGTTGTGATTGCTACTTGAGTAAATATGTAAATAACATGAAAAAAATCTAAAAGAATGGGAGTTATGATTAAAAATTTAATTGGTCTGTTTTTACTTGTATTTCTCGCTTCAGCAACAATTGTTGCTCAGCATACAGTTACAGGTAAAGTAATTGACACACAGGGCTTACCTTTGCCAGGTGTTAATGTTTTTGAAAAGGGAAATACTGCTACCGGAACCATAACTAATTTTGATGGTGAATATACTTTAGAAGTTACTAGTCCTGATGGGACGTTATCTTTTTCGTTTATTGGTTTTCAGGGGCTTGATGAAGTGATTGGAGGAAGATCTGAAGTTAATGTTACATTGATGGAAGAAGTGCTAGGACTTGATGAAGTCGTTGTTACTGCTTTAGGTATTAAACGAGAAAAGAAAACACTTACTTATTCTTCTCAAGAAGTTAGTGGAGAAGAAATGATGAAGTCAAAAGATATTAACTTCATGAGTAGTTTAAGTGGAAAAACTGCAGGACTTGAGATTCGTAAAAGTACTTCAGGAGCTGGTGGTTCTACCAGAACAGTTTTACGTGGTAGTAAGTCAGTAACAAATGTAGGTGATCCTCTTTATGTTATTGATGGTGTTCCTATGGTAAATAATAAAGGTAACCAATCTGGTGCATGGGGTGGTACTGATGATGGTGATGGTTTATCGCAAATTAACCCTGATGATATTGAAAGTATCAGTGTGTTAAAAGGTGCAACAGCCTCTATTTTATATGGTAGTGATGGTGCTAATGGTGTTGTAATTATTACAACTAAACAAGGTAAAGAGGGTAAAACAACAGTTTCATTTAGCTCGAGTTCAACATTTGAAAGTGTAATGGAATTGCCAGACTTACAGTATACTTATGGTGCAGATGGTAATTCAAAAGAAAGTTGGTCGACTACGAAAGGAGATTATGAGGATGGATATGTTGATGATTTCTTTAGAACAGGTTATAATTTAGTAAATAACTTATCTATTAGTAGTGGTAATGAGAAAATGTCTACTTATTTTTCTTATGGTAATACGAGTGCCGGTGGTGTGGTTCCTAATAACCATTACAATAAGCATAACTTTACATTTAAGGAAGTAGCAAAAATTTGGGATGATAAAGTTACCTTGACTTCAAACATCATGTTAGTTAATGAAAAAACTAAGAATAGAAGTACTGGAGGATATTATTTTAACCCATTAACAGGTTTGTATTTATTTCCTAGAGATGGAGCAGTTCCTATGTCAGGTAATTATGCGACTAAACAAAGTTTCTCATACTATAAAAATAATTATCAATATATGGATGAGGATAGATCTATTCTACAACAAGAATGGCATAATTTTGATAGTGGTCTTCAATCTAACCCATATTGGTTATTAAAGAAACAGCCCAAAGAAGATATTACAAATCGTGTAATAGCAAGTTTTAGTGCTGATTATAAGGTTAATGAAAAACTGAGCTTCAAGGCAAGGGCAAATTATGATTATGCGAATAAATCTTATGATCAAAAGTTTTATGCTGGTGGTAATACAACTAATGTTTCTGCAACGGGTATGTGGGATTATAGAAAGTATACTGATAAACAGGCATATGTAGATGGTATTTTTACATACCAAAATAAATTTGGCGATTTGAGTTTAGGCGTAATTGCTGGAGCAAGTTATCAAGAATCTGTTTTTGGTGATGGAATAAGTGTTAAAAATGGTGAAGTAGATCAGGAATTATTATATCCGAATATATTTACTTTTTCTAATATGCCAGATGCTGTAGCGGTAGAAAATACTTATAATGGAAAAATTATAAAAGAAGGTGTTTTTGCTAATGTACAGTTGGGATATAAAGAAATGTTATTTTTAGATATTTCAGGTCGTAACGATTGGTCTTCTACCCTTGCTTTAACAGGTAATGAATCTTATTTTTATCCAGCAGTAGGTGTTAGTGCAATTTTATCTCAAGCCATTGAATTACCTGAATTTATTACTTTTGCAAAAGTAAGAGCTTCTGGTTCACAGGTGAATAATGAGGTACCTTGGGGACAAATTTTGGTAAATCATACAATAAATGGATCTGGTAGTATTGACAGAAATACTCAGAAACCGTTTACAGATGCAAAACCAGAGGAAATTGTAACTTATGAAGTTGGAGCAAATTTGAGATTCTTGAACAGTCGTTTAGGATTGGATTTTACATATTATAATATCACAAGTACTAATCAAGCACTATCTAAAACATTAACCGGTAGTCAACAAGATGATTATTATACTGCTGCATATTTTAATGCTGGTGAGATTACTAATAAAGGTTTTGAGATTGTTTTAGACGCTACTCCTGTTAGGACTTCTTCTTTTGAGTGGAAAACATCTTTAAACTTTTCGACAAATAAAAATAAAGTTGTTGAGTTATTTCCAGATGATGATTCAAAATATATAGATTTAGGTTCAAGTGATGCATATAAATCGCGTGTTTATACAGGTGGGTCTGTAGGAGATCTTTATGTATACAAACATAAACGAAACGAAGCTGGTCAGATATTGATAGACGAAAATACTGGTGAGTTTTTAAAGACAACAGAAGTTGCTTATGCAGGTAGTATTAATCCTGACTTTAGTTTAGGATGGAATAATACAATGAATTACAAAAATTGGTCTTTAAACTTTTTGATTAATTCAAAAGTAGGAGGTAAAGCATTTAGTATGACTGAAGCAATATTGGACCAATATGGTGTAAGCCAAAGAACCGCAGATGCTCGTGATTTAGGGTACGTTTCCATTGATGCGATGCAAGGAAGTACAGCTGTTACTCAAATGGATCCAAAATCATACTATCAAGGTATTGGAGATAGAACTGGTATTGGAGAACATTATCTGTATGATAGAACTAACATCAGGTTATCCCAGGTTTCTTTAGGGTATAACTTTAATGTTGAGCAATTGGGACTTCCAGTACAATCAGCATCCTTCTCATTAGTTGGTCAAAATCTTTTCTTCTTATATAAAGATGCTCCGTTTGATCCTGAAATGAGTATGAGTACGGATTTAAGTTCTCAATCATTGGATAGCTTTAATTTACCGTCGACTAGAACTTATGGTTTTAATCTTAAATTCACGTTCTAAAATTTAAAACTTATGAAAAAGGTACTATTTATATTTATTACAGGTCTCTTAGTATTAAGTGCTTGTACCAAGGATTTTGAAGAAGCTAATGTTAATCCATATGAAGTTACAGATGAAGACTTACTACAGGATCATAATGACGTAGGTTCTTTTTACCCAAGTCTTTTAGCAAATATCTTTGGACATCAAATCGAAGAAAATCTTGTTGCAGAATCTTTTTGTAACTATATGGCAACACCTACTCCTTTTGTAAATGGTGTTAATAATACTACTTATTATATTACATGGAATACATATTGGGATCGTATTTATGATAATTTAATGGCACCGTCAGGTCAGGTAATGAATTTGGCATTAGATGGTGATGCTACAGTATTTTATCAATGGGCAAAGTTGATTCGTATTTTAGGAGTATCTCGTTTAACAACTTATCATGGACCAGTTATTTATTCTACTTATGGTAAAGCGAATTCTGGTTATGATAGTGAATCAGATTTGTATAAAACTTTTTTTGCTGATTTAGATACTATTCAGGATGTTTTTTCTGCTAATACTGATTATACTGGTTTAGTCGATTTTGATGAAGCATATGAAGGTGTTGTATCTAAATGGGCAAAATTGGCAAACTCAATGCGATTAAGATTAGCTATGCGTATTGTAGATGTGGATCCTACTTTAGCTCAAGAACAGGCAGAGATTGCTATTGCTGATGAATCTGGTTTAATCACTTCTAGCGAAGATGATTTTAATATCCCATTGTATGGTTCTGCAATTTATCTTGCAACGATTACTGGTTGGAATGATACTCGCATGTCTGCTGCTATGGAATCTATTTTAGTAGGCTTAAAAGACCCTCGTATAGCTGGTTTTTATGAACCTGTAGATTCTGATGATTTAGTTTCTGATCATTCTGACTTCCCATATAAAGGTGTTCGTTGTGGAGGAGAGATGAAAGCAAAAGATGATCACCTTTCATATTCAACAATGAATTCAGATATTGCTGCTTGGGAAGAAAGACCATATTTAACATCTTCGGAGGTTTATTTTGATTTGGCTGAAGCAGCGTTACGTGGTTGGGCTGGTGCAGGAGATGCAAGAACTAATTATGAAGCTGGGATTACTGCTTCTTTTGCTCAATGGGGTGTAAGTGGAATTGCAGATTATCTATCTGACGCCACGAGTACTCCAATTGATTATAATGATATTGTATATGATGATCAGGAAGATGGGGCAATTAATGATTTTACTTCAAGATCTACAGTTACAGTAGCCTGGGATGAAACTGCAACTAATGAAGAAAAGTTAGAGAAAATCATTACTCAAAAATGGATTGCAGCCTTTACTAATCCAAACGAGCCTTGGGCTGATTTCCGTAGAACAGGATACCCTAAACTACCTCATGTATATAACAATTATAGTACTTCTGATTGGGGAGTTATTTCTGCCGATGAGTGGATTAAGCGTATGCCTTTTGTACCAGAGGAAAGAACAAGTAATGCTACGGCAGTAGCTGCTGCAGCTGCAACCATGAATGATGGAGGAGATTTAATTAGTACTCGCTTATGGTGGGATACTGAAGATAAAGATGAAACGAATTTCTAATTAAAGATTTTGCTTTAAGTTTAAGTTTTGTAAATAGTAAGGGTCGGCTGATACGTTCAGTCGGCCCTTTTACGTTTTATAACGGTAATATGACATGTGCAAAATCGTATCTGAAAAATTTCAGGACCGAAAATGCATGTGCAAAACCGTATCTGAAAAAAGTTAGGAACAAATTGCATGTGCATAATTGTATCTGAAAAATTTCAGGAACGAAATTGCATGTGCAAAATTGTATCTGGGAAAATTTAGGAACAAATTGCATGCGCATAATTGTATCTGAAAAATTTCAGGAAAGAAAATGCATGTGCAAAACCGTATCTGAAAAAATTTAGGAACAAATTGCATGCGCATAATTGTATCTGAAAAATTTCAGGAACGAAAATGCATGTGCAAAACCGTATCTGAAAAAATTTAGGAACGAAATTGCATGTGCATAATTGTATCTGAAAAAATTTAGGAACAAATTGCATGTGCATAATTGTATCTGAAAAATTTCAGGAACGAAAATGCATGTGCATAATTGTATCTGAAAAATTTCAGGAACGAAATTGCATGTGCAAAATTGTATCTGAAAAATTTCAGGAACGAAATTGCATGTGCAAAACCGTATCTGAAAAAATTTAGGAACGAAAATGTATGTGCAAAATCATATCTGGAAAAATTTAGATTCAGACTTGCAGGTACAAAAATGCTTATCAGTTCTTTAATTAGGTTAATTGTATATGCAAGAAAACATTATTGCGACTCAATATTTGTTTTTTAACCACTCTTGAGTCGATATTTTTTTTAATGTAATGTTTATAGATAGTTATTACATCTCCTATTGCATAAAGCTTTCCCGAGATTGGGCTATTGTTTCACATTAAAGAAGAAAAGTGTTAGCGTGAGAAGATTGATGGTTTATTGAATTTAATTAATGTTGCGCTGTTTTGTCTGAAATTACAAGAGTAAGCTGTGTATTCTTTGTATTTATTACATTACTCAGCATTTGTTTGAATGATTCATCAAATAATGGGAGTTCTTTATCTATACAAATATGTTGTTTTGACAATATATTGAAACTAATGAATAAAATTGAAGTAAATTCAACCAAGGTTTTTCAAAATATGCATTCCATACTGAAATATCAAGACTAATTCTTGATGTTATTCAATTATAAGGGTGAATTAAATAATTGGAAAATTACAAATAGTAACTACGATATTATTATAAATACACAAAGTTGTAAGTTATGAATTGGAACTAAACCATAATTAGAGGTTGGATGAAGGATTTTTTATATAAAAAAGTAATAAGAGTAATTAATAAAAAGCAGTTATTTAATGAGATTAGGAAATCAAAAAGTAAAGTTTTACTCAGTTTTTTTCTGATTATTGTTTTTCAATTTTCAAATGCTCAGCAAGTTGACTTAACTAAAACAGACAAAGAGCTATTGAATTCATTAACAAAAGAAGAGTCTATCTTTTTAAAATCTCATCCGGTAATAAAAGTTGCCAATCAGGAAGCGTGGGCTCCATTCGATTATATTGAAGACGGTATTCCCAAAGGATATTGTATTGAGCATATTCAATTGTTAGCTTCAAAGCTGGGTATAAAATTGGAGTTTGTAAGTGATTATCGATGGGGAAATCTTTATGAGCTTTTCAAAGAGCATAAAATAGATGTAATGCCCATTCTTTATAAAAATCCTCAAAGGGAACCTTATACTTTATATACTGAACCTTATCTTAAAACTACGATGAGTCTATACAGTATAGACGATAACAAAAACTTAAATAGTAAGGATGATTTGAAAGGAGGAATAAAAGTAGGTATACATCACGATGATGCCAGTATTCCCTACCTTAGAAGAAATTTTCCTGACATTGAACTTGTTGAGCTTTCTGGTTCTAAAGAGATAATTAAAGCTTTAGCAAGTCGAAAAGTAGATGCTGTTATAGAAAATTCGTTTATTTTTCTTTATAATGTGAAACAATATCAAGTTTATAACCTAAAGCTTGTTGATTTTATTGAACCTGACCTATCTGATGTCAATCCTTCACTACATATAGGGGTCAGGAAAGATCTTTCTGTTTTGCATAGTCTTCTGCAAAAAGCGATGCGCAGTGTTAGTGAGGAAGAAAAACGGATGTTGCATGAAAAGTGGCTTGGAGATATTACTCGTTCGCGGAAAGAGGTATTTCTTACTAAAGAAGAAAAAGCTTACCTTGATCAAAAGAAGTCTATCAAAATGTGTGTAGATCCAAACTGGATGCCCTTTGAACAAATTGATAAAGACGGTAATTTTAAAGGTGTAAGCGCCGATATTGTACATATGATTTCTGAAATCATTAATAAGCCTATAGAGTTGGTTCCTACAACAACATGGACGCAAACCATAAATAACTTAAAAAACAAAGAATGTGATATCATTCCTATGGTAGGGTATACTAAAATACGCAGTGAGTATATGAACTTAACAAAAGCATATATTTCTGAAAATCTAGTTATCACTACAAAAGAAGATGAGTTTTTTATACAAGAAAGTAATGAACTTAAAAACCGAAAAATTGGGGTGGTTGAAGGTTATTTTTATACAGGCTTATTAAAACAAAAGCACCCTAGTATTAAAGTTGTGCAGGTTAAAAATGCAAAAGAAGGACTTGAAATGGTACAGGCAGGTGAATTGTTTGGTTTTGTCGATGTATTACCAACTATTGCCTATACCATTCAAAATAGTGGAATGCTTGATTTAAAGGTAGCTGGAAGCTTGGAGTTTGATGCGCAATTTGGTATTGGTTCACGTAACGATGAGCCATTATTAAACTCTATTATGCAAAAAGCATTAGATCACATTACACAAGAAAAGATCAAGTCTATTGTGGGTGAATGGGTAGCTATTAAAGTTGAACAGTCGTTCGATTATAGAAAGTTAATCTATATCAGCTTATTCTTTTTGTCTATACTGTTTGTTATTATTTTAAAAAACAGGTCTATTCGTAAAATAAATAGAGAGTTGGAACAGGCCTATCGCGAAAAGGATAAATTTTTCTCCATTATTGCTCACGATTTAAATGGACCAATCGGCAATATTGCAAATATTTTAAATTCATTTGAATGGGAGGATATAAAAGGCGAATTATATCATCATCTTTGTACTTCGTCTCAAAACACCTACGAACTATTACTGGAATTACTAACCTGGGCTCAAGCACAAAGAAATCAATTGGAAATTGATCCAACAAACTTTAATATTATTCAAATATTAAAAAAATCTATTTCCTCCTTACTGTTAAGTGCAAATAAGAAGGATGTGAAACTGGTTTTAAATAACGAAAATGATTCAGTTTATGTGTATGCAGATATCCCAACAATTAATACAGTTATTCGAAATCTGATCTCAAATGCCATTAAGTTTACAAGTCTGGGAGGAACTGTAACCCTGGAAGTCGGACGTGTTGACGATAACATAAAAGTATCGGTAATTGATACAGGAGTTGGTATGACCCATAAAATGATTTCGAAGCTTTTTAAACCGGGTGAAGACATTAGTTCTCCCGGAACAATGGGAGAGCGGGGAACCGGGCTTGGATTGTTGCTTTGCAAGGAATTTATTGATATTAATAAAGGTGAAATAGGAGTTGAGAGCAAGCTTGGTTTTGGTTCTGAATTTTGGTTTACATTATCGGTAGGAAAGGAAATTGATAAAGAAAATTTATTAAGTGTCGTTAAAGAAAAACAATTAGAATCATTAGTCATAGAAGATAATTTTCTGAATCTGCAAAATACAATTAACGAGTTACATAATGTTGGAATAAAATATGAAGTAGCCTCTAACGGTAAAGAAGGAATTGATAAAGCTTTGAAAAAACAATATGATTTTATTTTGTTGGATATTGATTTGCCCAACGGAAATGGAATTGAAGTAAATAAAGAAATTAGAAACAAGTATCCTTCTGCTTTTATCATTGCACTGTCCTCATACAATAAGACTGAAATTCAGAGTATGGATCACCGTGTTCTTTTTGATGATTATCTTAATAAACCTTTTAAAGTTGAACAGCTTTTAACCAGTTTAGAGAAATTGAAATAGATAGGTTGCAAAACTTTAGCAAAAGTAGACAATAAAAAAAAGACTGAATCTTTACAGAAACAGCCTATACTTATGACAAATTATTATACCTGAATGTACATTATTAGTAGTACTTGGTAAAACGAAAATGTAAGGTTCTATTTAATTTCTTTACTCAGCTTTTTTAATACTTCCTGCTTTTCTTCATTTAAACCATCAGCTGTAAAAACAGCCACTCCACTAGCACCTTTTTCCTTAGCTAAACGGATACCTTTTTCAAATTCAGCCCCATTTTTAAAAGCTGGCTCATATAAACCTGTGTTAATAGGAAAATCAACATCCTTAACACCTTGTTCTGTAGCAAAACCAATCCAGTTGATGTTTTGACGGTAAAAGCTTTGGTAAATCATTGGGTAAGCACCATCTAAGTTCCAGTCATTCCATGCCTGACGAACCATTTGACGAGCCATTTCAGGGAATGGGAATACAGCTGCAGTCATTTTATTGCCGCTTTCGTGAGCTATTTCAACCAATTCATTAACTAAAGTAGTTACCGCATTTAATCGGTATTGTTTCCACTCTGTACTTAATTCAGGATGATCCATATCTAAAGGATCCACACCAAAAATCTTTTTGTAACCTTCTCGAGCTAATGGGTGATATCCGTAGTCGTATTCAGGCATTTCATGATCCTGATTTAAACCATACAGTGGCTGAAGATCTGCACCTAAAATAACATCTACGTAACGAACGTAATCTAAATGAATAGAAGCTAAACCTTTTACTTTAGTTAATTTACGAACGTTGTTTTTAATATATTCTCTTGCATCAGGAGAGTGAGGACTCAACCATTGATAGTAATCAACATAAGCTCTGTACTCCAATGAATTTTTTCCGGCACGGTTTACAGCATACCATTCAGGGTGTTTGTTTGCAATAGTATCATCCGGACGGTTAAGTGTCCACATCCATGCATGAATTTTAATTCCTCTTTCAGCAGCAATAGGAATAATTTGCTCCAATACTTCTGGTTCACCTTTAATTAATACCTCA
This sequence comes from uncultured Saccharicrinis sp., assembly GCA_963665705.1. Taxonomy (GTDB): domain Bacteria; phylum Bacteroidota; class Bacteroidia; order Bacteroidales; family Marinilabiliaceae; genus Saccharicrinis. The sequence continues at coordinate 3,285,824 of OY762448.1, read as the reverse complement.
GTAATACCAAGTTCTTTGTAATAATCCATTTTTGTATTCCACTCTTCGGCATCAAATCCACCATGATCAGCATGAGCCCATGTAGCAAATACAAATTTCTTAGTTTCACTCTTCACTTCATCAGTTGTTTTTCCTTGAGGACAACAACTGATTAAACACGCTAATAATAATAGTAATAGTGTATTCTTCATTATGTAATTATTTAGTTTTTATATATCCTGTTTCGTTAATCACGTAATTATCGCAATAAGCTGGAACTATGTATTCAAAACCATTTTTAGTTTTGGTAAATTCAGCAGTGGTAATGATGTCATCAGATTTTACCTTGTAAGTAGTGGTAAATCCTTCTTCCTTTTGTAAAAGATCTTTCATATCTCCGTAATGTGTTTTACGAAACAAAGCATATGCTGTTTGTTTAAATATGAAGTCTTTATCCTTTGTAATTTCAATATGATCAGGAGTGTTGTTATTAGTGAATTGTACAATTCCCCATTTTTCTGGTTCGTGCATGGCAATTACACCCTGATTGCTCCATACCCAGTTATACTCAGGCAAGTATTTACCGTCTTGTTTTTTACGGTCGTATTTTCCATCCACCAAATCAAAATCCCACTCCACACGTGAAAAGTTTACTTTCCATTGCTCACCGTCTTTAGGGAATTTTTCATCGGTATTTTTTAATTCCATAATGCGATCCATAGGTACAGCCATTTCTACAGTCCAGCAACTATCGGTATCATTTGGATTGTTTAAAGTTCCATAAATTTGAACCGCAGTTTTTAAACTATCCAGATTCCAGTTGTTATCTGCATTGCCGCTTACACGATAAGGTTTATCAAGTTTTAAATCCCAGATGGTGTTTAATACATTCACCTCAATCTCACCATAATTATAGGTATCCATCGAAGGATCAAGGAATGCTTCAAAATCATTGTTATAAAAGATAACCGTATCTCTTTGATATAAATTACCCCAAATATGTGGTTCTTTTAATTGTGCATAAATATAAAAGAACTGCTCATCCCAAAGCATTTTAATTTTGGTATCGTATTTAGGGGTTTTAACACCCTCAATATCAATAAATGAGTCTGTAAAAGGAGCCAGGCTCCAGGCTTCTTCATTAGCGATACCATCAATAGTAAGAGGAGTTTCTGTTTTACAAACCACATACTCCTGTGGTTTTATGATATCCAGTTTAATATCTACATCATCTTTTTTGTTAGAAGCTGTATTACATGATGCTAATAGAATTAGCATAAAGAATAAAGGTTGAATTAATAATCTCATTGATATTATTTTATGTGTTATGATGTAAATTTAAATATAATGCTAATTGAATAAAAAATGATGCGGTCAGGTGATTATAAAAAACCGTTTGTGCATAATAAAAAGTGGCCAATCATTAAATATCAATATTCAATTACAGACTAATATAAGGAAGTCAATTATTAAAACCTGGATGTATGTGTGCAGGTGAGGTGTAGCTAATGAGTTAAATACCTCGTTGTGTGGGATGCATATAAGTTGCTATCGAAATTCCTAAGTTAATACAGATGGATAATTTATTTTGTCAGATATAAATATTTGAATTAGAGTAACTATTCAGTGATTGGAAAAGACATAGCAATAGCACGCAAAGCGCACAATGGATTCTGAATGTTTTTTATTGCACTATCAACAATAGAACGCAATATAGCATAGCAGTCGGCACCTTCTATAGACTTGAAGAAACCGCTAACCTTTTGTTTTACTTTAAAATTTCGCACAGCTCTTTCTGAAGCATTGTTGTCAGGTGGAATCTCTGGATTTATTAGAAAATTAAACAGATACTGCTCGTACTTTTTCAATCGGTTTTGAAATGTTTGCACTTCCTTGACTTCTTCATCAAGTTCTTGTTTCAAGAGGGCTTGGAATCTGTAAGTAATATCGGAAGGTTGCGTTTCAGTATATTGTCCTTTGTAGATACTTAAGGCATTTTTGATTAGAGTTCGCATTTGGAATGCCCAATTATTCTTAGGGTATTTTTGGCAGAAGTATTCAAGTTCTCGTAATAAATGTGCAGTACATAATTGGTGATTGTTGGCATCTGTCATAAAATAAGATTTCCAGCAATCTGTTACCAAAGTATTGTTCTTAAAACCTTCGGGCATGATTTCTTCCATTGCAGCAAAACCTCTCTTGGTATGGATTGATAAAAATGTAGCATCGGGATTCTGAAAGACCCAAGCCCAATGAAGTTTACCATTGACATTAGTGCCTGTTTCATCAGCTCCTATGATTTTACCGGAAAGGATTTTCTTTCGGATTTGCTCGTAATAAGGTTTCGCCTTGGCTGTTATTTTTCCAATAAGCTGATTAATGCCTCCAGAACTAATCTCAATCCCTAATACAGTATATAAAAACTCTTTCAAACGTTCATACGGCATGTATTGTCGGGCACTCATGTAGCCAATTAAAGCCTGCACTCCAGCTCCGTAACTTATGGGCGCATTAATTCCTGAAGGGTAATTGCCTTCATTTAAAGTTCCGCAGCTGCATTGTTTGTGAAAAATTCGATGTTCGGTAATAACTGGTTGTATTGGCGGTATGTCTATTACCTGGCGTTTTCCTGCATATTCTCCAACAATCATTGATAAATCATTGCCACAACAAGTACAGTAACTGGCTTGGTGGTTGGTAATAATATCTGGATTAGATACTGTTTTCAAAGTGTTGCCCATATGCCCCTTTTGGCCTCCTGGTTTCTTTCCTGATTTCTTTCTTAACGAACTTGTTTTCGCTGGTTTGGGAAAATCGCTTGACGGAGGCTTACTGCTATTCTTACTGTTTTTAGGAGTCTCGTATTTAGATAAGCGTTTTTTGAGCTTACAATTCTCTGCTTTCAACTGTTTGTTTTCAGCTTCTAACTCAACTACTCGATTCTCTAAATTATCTACTTTGTTGAGTAAATTGTCTAACCGTTCCTCTATGCTTATCTTCTTTGTCATGCGATGCAAAGTTCGCTATACAAATGATTGCTGCTATAGAATTTGCACAAAGGTTATTCACAATTCTGGTGGTTTTCAGCTAAAGTTATCAACATTTTTTCTGAAATATTTAGTTTTTGAAATCTACACTGAATAGTTACAGAATCTTATGAAAGCTGGAAAGGTAAAGTTGTATTAATTGTTGAACCTAAAAAATTAACATCGGGCTTTAAGCTAGAAAATTATAAAGGTTTACCAGATAACACAATTTTCTTAAAAGACACAAAAGGTCTGTTGAATCCGTTTTTAGAATCTGTACAAAAAACAGATTTTGAAGAATATCCTATGGCGTTTGTAGTAACTCATAAAGGAGAGTTGGTTTATGAGTCGAGCGGTTATAAAATAGGAGCTGGAGATGAAATATTGTCGAATTTAAATACATATTGTCGTATTCATTAATACCCTACTGCCATTATGAAGAATACCAGTTAAAAAACTTAGTGAAATTTATTAATCGCGTAAGGAAAATATTATTATTAACTTAAATTACTTTGTTTATGGAAAACAAAATTGTAGAGATTAAAAGGAGAAGATTCAGAGATTCTTTGAAACTTTTTCTCTTAATTGGTTTGTGCGTTGTTACTTCGGCACAAGCTGTGGCAGCCCCCGAAAATGAGGGTAATTATAGTGATGGAAATCAAAGTGTAAGTAAAACAATTACCGGAACAATTAAAGATACTTCCGGTGAGCCTTTAATTGGGGTTACTGTTGCAATTCAGGGAACTACACAAGGTGTAATTTCTGATTTTGACGGTAACTTTACTATTGTAGTACCATCAGAAGAAAGTGTGTTGCAATTTTCATTTGTTGGATACCTTACAGAAACAATCCCTGTTGCTGGTAAAACAACTATCTCATTAGTGATGACTGAGGATGTTATGGAAATGGGTGAAGTTGTGGTAACTGCTATGGGTATCAAACGTCAGTCAAGAGCATTAGGTTACTCAATGAGTAAAATTGATTCTAAGCAATTAACAGAATCAGGTGCAACAAGTTTTACATCTGCTTTATATGGTAAAGCTGCCGGTGTAAAAATTACAACAGCTCCTGGTGGTGTAACAAGTGCCAGTAACGTTCAGATTCGTGGTATTAACTCTTTAAATTATAACCAACAGCCATTATATGTTGTTGATGGAGTTATTATTCGTAATGATGCTCAATATGGTGCCAGCGGTGCTAACAACAATAACTATTGGGATGACCAGCGTATTCGTGGTAATGGTGCGTTAGATATCAACCCTAACGACATTGAAAGTCTGAACGTTTTAAAAGGAGCAAGTGCAACAGCTCTTTATGGTTCTGATGCTGCCAGTGGTGTTATTGTAATTACAACAAAAAAAGGAACTGAAAGGAAAAAAGGTTTAGGTGTTGATTTTGGTTATAATTACAGTGTTGATAAAGTAGCTTATACTCCTAAATTCCAAAACTCTTATGGTCCTGGTTACTACAGAGAGTATACTTCAACTTCTTCTGCATTTAATGCTGATGGTTGGTATATTGATAGTTCTGCAGAAGGTGGTTTACGTCCTTATTGGTGGGCTTATGCTGGTTTTGGTCCTAAGTTTGATGGTAGAGATGTTTCATGGTGGGATGGTTCGACAGGAAAATATTCTGCAAATCCAGATAACTACGATGAAATTTACAGAACAGGAACAACTTCAAATGCAAACCTTGCTATTTCTAATGCAAATGAAAATGTAAACTATCGTTTTACTTATTCAAGATTAGATTACAAAGGTACTCAGGAAGGTAGTGAGCAGGGAAAAAATACTTTAGGATTAAATAGTTCTTTTAAATTAAGCGATAAAGTAAGTGTTGATGTTAATGCAAACTTTATCAATACTAAAACTACTAACCGTCCTTATCAGTTAGGTCAGGTATTAGGTTCTTTCGGTGGATTCTTCAGTAGAGCAGAAGATATGTCCTTAATGAAGCAAAAATTCCAGACTTCTAATGGTTATAAGTACGATTCTTATGGTGGTACGAGTTATTCTCCTGATGAATTTATATATTCTATACGTGCAACTAACTTATTGGATTTCTTCTGGCAACAGATGCGTAATAAGTACGTGGAAAAAGAAAATCGTTTGATTTCTAGTGGTACATTAAACTGGGATATTATTGACGGATTACATTTCAGAGGTCGTATTGGTAATGACTTTACTGGAGTAAATACTGAAAATAAACAATACAACCAGGTTCCAACATCAGCAAACAGTTCTTCATCTAGTACAGGTGGTTACTCAGTTACAACAGGAATTTATAATGTTCTTTATACAGACTTATTACTTTCATACAATAAGAAAGTGAATTCTGATCTTGATCTTTCTGCTACTGCTGGTTTTCAGTCGAGAGAAGAAAGCTATAAAGATGAATCATCTGCAACTACATCAGGTCTTGTTACTGAAAACTGGTTTAGTTTAAATAACTCATATGGTACATTAAGTACATCATATACTAGAAAAGAGTTATTAAAATATGCTTATGTAGGTATTCTTAGCTTAAACTATAAGAATTACTTATTCTTAGAAGGTACTGCTCGTCAGGAATACGCTTCTACTTTACCTGAAAAAAATAACTCTTATTTCTATCCATCTGTAAATGGTAGTTTAGTATTTAGTGATGTATTCAACTTACCTCAATTCTGGAATTATGGTAAATTTCGCGCTTCTTATGGTGTTGTAGGTAATGCACCTCCTGCATACGAATCAAACGTTGTTTATACTCAAACTTCATTACAAACTGTAAATGGTTCTGTTCCTCAACTTACATTAGATTCAAGCTGGGGTAATAATAACCTTAAAGCAGAGATGAAGCATGAATTCGAAATTGGTTTCGAAACTCAATTTATCAATAACAGATTAGGTGTTGATGTAAGTTACTATGAAAATACAGTTAAAGACCAGATCTTAGATTTAGCTACAACTGTATCAACAGGTGCTTCTAGTCAGCTTGTTAATGTTGGTGAAATTGGTAGTAATGGTTTAGAACTTTCATTAAATATTACTCCTATTGTAAATAATGACTGGAAATGGGATGTAAGATTTAACTGGTCAACTAACACAAGTAAAGTTAAGAACCTTAACACAACTTCAAAAGAGCTTGTATTTTATACAGCTGAGCAATCTGCAATTAAATTAGTTGCTGCTGAAGGTGAAAAATTAGGTAACATCTACGTATACGATAAAGCTAAAGATGAAGACGGAAATTACTTAATAAGTGATGATGGTCTTTATGTAGTTGATGATTCAAAATATGTTAAAGCAGGAAATATTATGCCTGACTTTGTTGGAGGTTTCTCAAACACAGTTAAGTACAAAAACATTTCATTAGACTTTAATATTGATTACAGAATTGGTGGAAAAATGATTTCTCCTAGTATGAAATATATGACAGGAGCTGGTTTATTAGCTAATTCAATGAAGTATCGTGATTCTGAACATGGTGGTTTAACTTATGATTTTAACGGTGCATCTTATGATGATGGTGTATTGTTAGAAGGTAAAAACGAGAATACTGGTTTAGATAATACTCAAATTATCAGTGCTGGTTATTACTACATGAATAACTATGATTGGGGTTCTGTTCCAGGAAACAAAGATGGAGCTATCTTAGATAATAGTTATATTAAAATGCGTGAGGTTACTTTAGCTTACAGATTACCAGCCGCTATTTCAGACAAAGTAGGTTTGTCTAATGTACGTTTTTCACTTTATGGTAGAAACTTATTTTACCTATATCGTACTCTGGAAAATCTTGATCCAGAAGCTCCTCTTGGTAACAAATGGTGGGCAACCGGAGTTGATGTAGGTTCAACAGCCGCTTCTCGTAGTTTTGGTTTTAGCGTAAATGCAAGTTTCTAACCTTAATCAATTAATATTATGAAAGTAAAAAATTATATTTTATATATTCTGGTTTTCTTTACGGTGTTCACTTCATGTAAAGATGATTTGGTTAGTAAATATACCAATCCGGAGAAGGCCACAGATTCAAGTATTCCTGCCTTTTTTTCAGGGATGTTAAATCATGATCGTGTACGTCCAAGTTATTGGAACGTAAGAACTATGTTGTTGATCAATTCAGGTGTATTTTCTCAAACAAATTTCTATACAAATTCTATTGGAAAATACCAGGCAAGTACAAGTTACACTCAACAGTACTGGAATAGTTTTTACTTAAACAGTAATGGTAGTGGTCCATTAGGTGTTTATCGTGCTATGGAAACTGCTTATGATGCACTTTCTGATGACGAAAAAGCAAGCGCGGATGTATTTATGTATGCTGCAAAAGTATTTGTTATTGACTGTGCTTCTAAAATGGTTGACTTATGGGGAGATATTCCTTATAGCGAAGTAGGTAGCTTGATTACTTCAAGTACTATTGAAAATGCTAAATATGATGATCAGGTATCTCTTTATACTCAATTTATTTCAGAATTAGATGAGGCTGCAACATATTTTGCAAGCGCTTCTACAGATGCTACATTCTCTAAATATGATATTTTAATCAGCGGAGATGTTGAGCGTTGGCAGAAATATGCTAACTCATTAAGATTACGTTTGTTAATGCGTATTTCTAATTATGATGAATCAACTGCTAAAGCTGCAGTAACTACAATGTTAAATAACAGTAGTGCTTTTCCTTTGGTAGATGGTGATATGAATGGTGAATATTCTGTTTCAGATATTGATATTTTGTTGGAGCCATTAACAGATTATGTTAATACTTTACAGTCTGCACTTACTGAAGTAAATGGACATTATGCGCCTGATTACTTGTTAAACACAGTGATGAAGCCTTATGATGATCCACGTATTCCTGTTATGTTTGATAAATATGGTGAAACAGTAGACGGAGTATTTGTTCAGAACGAAGAGTTTGCAGCTATGCCTGTAACTTGGGATGAGTCAGAAACAGATGCAAATTACATGTATTATTCTATTCTGGATTCAGCTACATTTATTAGTAACTCTGCATTGCCGGGTATTGTTATTACTGCATCAGAAGTTAACTTCTTAAAAGCTGAAGCTTATGAAAGATGGGGATTAGGTGATGCTCAAGCTGCATTCGAAGCTGGTGTTAAGCAATCTGTTGAGTTTTATTATTATTTAAATAATCTAAATACTTCAGGTTTAACTACAGAAACTTATCCTGGATCAACAGTTGTAACAGATTTCGTTTCAACTCTTGATTTTGCTTCTAAATCAACTACTGAGCAATTAGAAATGATTTATGATCAAAAGTGGTTACACTTAGGATTTTTACAATCAATTGAAGCTTGGTCTGAATATAGAAGAACAGGTTATCCTGCTTTAAACTTCGAGGATGATACTAAGAGTGGTTACGAAACTCCTCCTACAAGATTATTATATCCTGAAGATGAAAAATCTTACAATGCTGAAAATTATGCAGATGTTCAGAGTGAAGATACTCGTGATACTCAGATATTCTGGGATGTTGATTAATTTTAGGTTGTAATTTTTTACATAAATTTTAAAAAGAGGCCCACAAATGTAGGGCCTCTTTGTGTATATTGGGTTATAAAATAAATTTATTTTCATTTTAAGTATTTAATAATGAGCAAGATTGTATTGTTTTTACTGATTTTAGCGCTACAAACTGTTGTTTATTCACAAAAAGGAGTATTTAACAAAATAGGAAGAGTTGAGTATAGCACATGGAAAAATGAAGTTATACAAAAAGGCAAGACAAAACTGGTCTTGGAATATTCCAATGAAATAGCAAAAAGCTGGATTGATAATTCGAATAAAGATTTAATTCCGGAAGTGCCATTAAAGTATAATTACTTTAATTACAAGCAAAAAAAAGTATACAGACAAGCCATATTATTGGAAAAAGATTCCATTTATACAGAAATGGATTTTAGAGATCTAAGCAGCTTTAAGCCAGAAGGTGAAACAAGTATGGTATTAGGGTATAACTGCCAAAAATATGTTGGTTCATCTTTTTCAAATAAGATTGAAATATGGGTTTCTAAAGATCTGGGAATAAAAGGAACACCGTTGTTCTGGTTTCCATATGAAGAAGGAATTGTTCTTAAATATGTTAGAAATGGCAATACAGGCTGGGAAGCTACTGATATATCAATTAGAAAGAAGAAAAAGAAAACTAACTTTTATCCACAGCAATTAGGTGATAAAGTTAGCGATATAGAATTCACTAACCGCGTGGCAAATGCTTTTATAAAAAATATAGAAGTGTTTTCAAATCAGATTATTAATTGGGGTGATAAAATTGATAACCCTAATTGTGATTCAACAGATTCACTTTATCGATTTGCCGGGGGAACAATCATTGTAAAAAAGATGAATCTACCTGTTGTTCCTGAAGGAACTTCTGTGTTTGCTGAGGTTACAGAGAAATCAAATGGAGACGCATATGATCGTACTGGATCTGTTTTTGTAATTCCAGTTGATAAGAATAAGAGTTTTTTAGATGGATTAAAATACGGTGTAGATTCTCTACCCAAATATATTAGTAAGGAAGGGAAAGAATACCAAGGAGTTGTTGTACGTGAAAATTACGATCCGTTAATTGAGTTAATGCGATTTTTTACACCTTTTGGTGTTAATTATTTTAATGATAAACGTGATGTTGGCATAAATTGGGCTGATTCTGTAGTATATAAACAAGATGTTAGCCATTTATTACCTGTATTAAGAAATGAATGTTGGGTAGGTGTTTTTGTTGGTAATTATGACGGAGGAGGACATAAGGTAAGTTTAAACCTTAAATACTACCTAAATGAACAAGAAAGATCAGATAAGCCTCAAAAAAAGTATTGGATTCAACCTGTTTTTAATACAACTAATGTTATGGAAATGGCTGGTCAGGAATATGGAACAATGTTTCGTGATGATACTTTAACTGTTGATTTTGATGTACCTGAAGGTGTAAGAAATGTGCAGTTTCAATATATAACTACAGGTCATGGTGGTTGGGGAAATGGTGATGAATATTTACCTAAAAAGAATGAGGTATTTCTTGATTCAGAACCTTTTTTCAGTTTTACTCCCTGGCGTGTTGATTGTGGTACTTATCGTAAGTATAATCCGGCATCAGGTAACTTTTGGAATGGAATTTCGTCTTCAGATGGTAGTCGTTCTGGTTGGTGTCCGGGAACTGTTTCACATCCATATTTTACTTTTTTGGATGATATTAAACCAGGAAAACATCAAATAAAGGTTTATATTCCATTGGGAGAACCTGAAGGTAACATGTCAAGTGCATGGAATATATCAGGTGTTTTTATTGGTGAGATTGAGCAATAATTATTGAGATAAATTATAGTATTTATCTCATCAAAATGTTCTATAATTTTAATGTAAATCACACTAATATATTTAATGTGTTTGATACTTTTTTCCAATTAAAGGCTAAGTCTAAATTTTGAATGTGCCTTTAATTGGATATTTAATAATGATACACAAAATAAAACTACTAGACAGAATTGTCTGTTGATTTGTTTATTCCAATATAATACATGACTTACATTAGTGGTTTTCTATTTGTAAAAAATCAATGGAGAATTTGATACAGGAATGTACAAAAAATTACTTTTTTATCTCAATTGTCCTTTTGTTTATCCCGATACCTTTAATGGTTAATGATTTCCATTGTTTAGGCAAACAGGGTGTGTTTTGAATCAATCCCTGGTTTGATATTTCTAGTCCGGCAAACCCAAAAATAACAGCCTGTAGCATTCCTCCGGCACCTGTAGCAAAGTAAGGATTGTTGCTTGTTGCGGATTCAGCTAAAACACCAAAAGGAGCTCGTTTATTTGGTATATATGCTCTTTTGAATAATTCAAATGCTTTAGCGGGTCTTCCTAATCTTGCATACAGAATGCTGAAAATAGAGTAGGACATGGCAGGACCTTCTACCGAAAGCTTGGGCTCGTAAAATTTTAAGTCTTTTAATATGCTTTGTTGGTCAGTAATGATTTGTAAAGGATATGCCATTAAGTTTACGTCAGCCTGTTTAATAATTTCGCCGTTATAATCAGAGTGTTCTTTAGTGGTTCCATCACTGAATTGCTCAATTTTAATATGATCTCTTAAGCTACTCCATTTTTCAGGGATCTCAGTATCTAATATTTGCGCTGCTTGAATAGCATACTCCATTACTTTTTTTACCGAACCATTGGTAAAAGCATTGTTATTCACCACATGAGCCCATTCGTTGGCACCAACTACATTATTAATAGAATACGATCCATCATCATTAATAGTAGCTCTGCTCAACCAAAAATCAGCTACGTTTTTAAGAATAGGCCATCCTTCTTCCTGAAGCCAATCCTGGTCTTTGGTAATACAATAATAGTTCCATGCAGCAATACCAATATCTGCTGTGATATGTTGTTCCATTACACCTGTTAAACACCAGGTAGGTGTTGCTTCTTCTCCTGTATAATCAGATTCCCATGGAAACATAGCACCTTTATAACCATAATTTTTAGCCCTGTTAATGGCTTCCGGTAGTCTGTTTATTCTGTAATTCATCATGGTTTTACCCATTTCAGGATGAAGTACAAGGAGTGGTGGGTACATCCAAATTTCAGCATCCCAAAATACATGTCCGTTATAGCCTTGCGATGATAATCCCATTGGAGAGATGCTTAAATCATTATCATCTCGTTGAAAAGAGTATAGATTATAAAGTGCAAATCGTACATCAAGTTGAGATTCTGGATCTCCTTCAATAATAATATCACTTTGCCATAGTTCGTTCCATTCTCTTTGGTGAGCTTGTAAAAGATTTGCGACACCTGTTTGCTGTGCATAAACCACAAAGCGTTCTGATTCTCCAATAGGATCATGGAAGTCCTGAGAGTTACATACTGAACCAATCAAACTAAAGGAAAAAGATTCACCTTTATTTAATGTTTTGGAAAATGATAGAGACGATTGATAAGGGTTTTCAATATTTTCCTTGAATTTAGGTAATGAAGTATTAAAGATAAAACCAGAAGCACTCGCAAGCTGATGTGCTCCAAAAGGGCTGTCTGCATTAGTTTGGAAAACCGGTATCTTCACATCCAGATCTTGTAATATTCTGAAGCGGGATTGTGTATTTTTATATTGCTCGGGAGTTTTAATGATATTACTAATATCCAAAGATACATTTTCAGTAGCTTCAATTTTAACTTGTATTAATCCGCCAAAAGGCATATTGTGCAATGCTTGTATTGAGTAGCTTACTTTTACTTTGTCCTGAAAATTAAAAGAGGATTGTAATGCAGCCTTTTTCATATTTAAAGTATGCTGCCAATTGCTGACATTTTCAAGGTTTAATAATTGATTGTCTACTGATATTTTAAGGTTAAAGGGATTGATTCCAGTTAAGACTCTGCTAATATCATTTTTATTTTGGCGGTCGAAAACATGGTTTAAAATAACCTTTTGTGTTTTAAAAAGCTCAGCGTCTGGTACAATTCCAATTTGTCCGTTTGCTACACATGTAGGCACATAATCGGTTGTTGAATGCGTTGTTATTTCCCAGCCATCTTGCGCTTTTAATGAAGTCGAGATGAAGTAGGAAATAATAATTAAGGATAGTATTTTATACATAGAAATTAGTATTAAGAAGAATCCGTAGTACTTAATTCACCACAAAGACGCAAAGGCACAAAGAATAAAACTATTAATTGTTTGCTTCTCTGTGCCTTTGGTTTAATGGTTTATTATTTTAATGGTTTTCTAAAATTAACAATAAGCACCGCCTCTCATTCTTCGAGGTAGTTTATTATTAAATTTACACCATTATTTATTTGACTATAACTTTACAAAACGAATGGCTTGACCACCACCAGGAGCAAGTTTTAGTTCCATTGTTGAATCAGAATTTACATCTTTAGTTTCTATTTCATATGCCTGAGGATTAGTCAAGTAATCTGCATCATCAGCATCACGATAAATTTCAGCTTTATATGTTTTTCCTGCTTCTAGGAAATCAAGTTTTAGCTCTAATGTTCTTCCATCTTCGTTGGTTGCTGAACCTAAAAACCATTCATCTCCACTTCGGCGTGCAATAGTAATATATTCTCCTATCTCACCATTTAATACATGAGATTCATCGCTATCAGCATTAAAATCTTTGAAAAACTGAAAAGCAGGATGACCCTCGTAATTAGTAGGTATATCACTGGCCATTTGTAGTGGACTGTATAGAATAACGAAGTTTGCAATTTGTTTGGCTAAGGTTGTATGTACCCTGCTATTTCCTTTATCCTGATCATTCCATTTTACCCTGTTTTTAGCATTTTTGTATAACAGGTCAAAAGTACCGGGAGTATAATCAATAGGTCCTCCTAATCCTCTTGTAAATGGAATAGTAACTGTATGTGAAGGTGGGTTACCTGCGCTCCACCCATTCCATTCCATTCCACGAACGCCTTCACGAGTCATCATATTAGGCCATGTTCTGCGAATACCTGTTGGTTTAATTGGCTCATGTACATCAAGCATAATTTGATACTTAGCAGCCAATTCAACTACTTTACGGTAATGTTCAACCATAAACTGACCATGATGATGTTCTCCACGAGGGAAGATACCTCCTGCATATCCTGTTTTCACCGCATGCATACCTAATCTCTGACATTGCTTAAATGCATCTTCAATATATTTTTCATAAGAAGGAATATCACCTCCTGTTTCATGGTGACCAATTAACATGACTCCTTTTTCTTTAGCATAGGCTGCCACTTTTTTTAAGTCAAAATCTGTGGCAGGAGTTACATGGTCAAAAGCACCCTCTGCACCCCATTTTGCCCAACCGTCATTCCATCCTTCCACAACAAAACCTTTTATGTTGTTTGCAGCAGCAAAATCAATATCAGCTAAAGCATTTTCTGTTGTAGCTCCATGACGTGGTCCAGTGTACCAAGTTTCTGTACCAATATGCATTCCCCACCAAATTCCAATATATTTCATAGGTTCTATCCACGAAACATCATCAATTTTACATGGTTCGTTAAGATTTAATATAAGAGAGCTTTCTACTAGCTCAGCAGCTGAATCTTCAATTTGAATGGTTCTCCACGGTGTTACCATAGGAGCTTTTGTTCTAACCTTATCCCCATTAGCCCAGGGAACCAAATCAGCTTCATATATACCTTTTTCATTCTGCTTTAGCGTCATACCTGAATAGTCAGTCAATGCAGCTTCATGAATACTGATATGAACATTGTTTTTAGCCACCATAGTAACTGGAGTAGCCACCCATTTAGCTTCACTCATCGGAGTTGATTTGTACAACTTTTCATAAGTGTCATAATTGGCATCAATCCACCAGACAGCTGGATTGTTCGTAATGTTAAACTCTGAAATTTCGTTCTGGATAACAAACTCCTTTAGATTCTCCTGCTCTGGAAATTCATATCTAAATGCAGCTCCATCGTTGTAAGCACGAAAGAAGATGTTTAATAACCTTCCGGATTCACCAGTTTCTTTTAATTCAATTTTTATTTGATTGTATTGATCACGAACCGCTTTGTTTTCACCCCACGGTTGTTGCCAGGTTTCATCAGCGGAACTAATTGTAGATGCAATTAATTCAAACTGATCCTTCATACTTCCTTGCTCTTTAAATTCAAAACCAAGGTGAGAGGTATTAACAATCGTATCGTTATTATATATAATCTGATATGTTGGTTCTCCTTTTATCAGGTTGAACGATAACTTAATTTTTCCATCTGGTGAAATTACCGTGTCGGATGATTTAGAACATGCTGAAAGATTCAGAATCAATAAGCATGCAATTACAATTTTATAAATGCTTTTCATATCCTTTATAATGTTATTATGATTTTTAGTTAATTAGGAATAGTTCAAAGTTAAAATATAACATATATATAACGATGAGATTTAAATGGTTTGGGGATTAAATACAGATGTTGTGAGTTGGAAGATGTTGATATTGAGGAGTTGTGTATTTTGAATGTACAGGTGAGGATAGATCAAAAGGTGTAGTTATTTCCTTCATTTCTAATGCGGGTTATTAGAATATGTTTTACTTTTAATTGGCTTTAGTGCCTAAAATATATTCATCAAATTCTTCTGGTTTTAAATCTGATTTGGATTTGATTCGGTTACGATAAGTATAAATTGTATTTCTGGATACTCCTAAAATTGATGCAATTCGATCAGTATTTGTAATTCCTAATCTGTTTAATGCAAAAACTCTCATTTCAGAAGAGAGTCTATCCATGTCATCTTCAGAAATAGGTTCGTTAAGAATTTTATTAATCTCTAGTAAAAAATTTGGAAACAGATTTAGGAAAAGTTTATCAAAGCGTTCAAACATCCTCTCCTTATCTTCTTTAGGACCACTATCATTCAGAAATTTTTCAATGGCCGTGTATTTTTTCTGTAGCAGTAGACTCTTTATCTTGTTTTGCATATTCTCTATCTCGTGAAAATATACAGTACTCAATTCAAAATAATTAGTAAGGTACTCTTCTTTAATAAAATTTGATTCTGTTAATTTCGAGTTTTGTTCAGATAACAAATTATTTTTTTTCTTAATGTGTAGTTGTGCCAGTTTTAATTTAGAGTGTTGTTTAAATAGTCTTATCCATAAAAATACAATTACAAAAAGACTGATAAGGATAAATAAAGTGATACCCAGTATCGCAGTAGTTTTAAATTTTTGTAATTCCAGTAATTGCTTTTCAATAATTGGGATGATTGGAGTTATTTCTGCTTTTCGCTGTAAAGCTCCATAAAATTCAGCGTCTTCAATTGCATGTACGGCAAATTTATGTGCTAATTCTATTTCATTATTATTGAGCAATAATTGAGCTAAAAGCCTACTTGATGTGGTTTCGTATGTTGAAGAACGAATATCGAATTCTATACTTTTTAATAAATATCGAATTTGTTGTTCTATATCCTTTGTTTGTTCACTACACCATGCCATACATGAATAGAGCATTGCTTTTTGGTGTTCTGTTAATGAAGTGTCAAGTAGTGTTTTATTACATTTAGTAATTGCTTTTTCTATTTCCTCATTATTTTTAAGTCGATAAGTTGATGTCATTAAGAAATCAATACTATTGGAATCAACAACCAATAAAAGGGAATCTGAATATATATGATTTAATCTGTCGTATTCTTTTTCATACAATGATAAATCATTGTAGCTTTTTAAATCACCATATAAGCGTGTTGCTAGTTTGTAATACTCAAGTTCAAGATCACTATCAAAAGGAATATTAATCTTGTTTATGATATCAATAGATTCTTTAAATAAACCAGAGCTTAATAATATTTCAGATTTTAATAATTGAGTTTCTGTGTTTATGTTTTTATCAGCAATATTTTGTGAAATTTTTTCCATTGCCAATATACATTGATAGGCTTCTGCATTTTTATATGAAAAATACTCTTTATATAATTTTTTATAGAGATTGTACTTTTCTTTATTTGGCTTTTTATTGGTCTTTAACTCCTCTTTTAATTTGTCAATGCGCTGCGATTTTTCAGCATCAAAAGTTTTACGTTTTAAATATAGTTGCTCTACATTTTTTATCTTTTTTGATATAGAAGAGGATAGTTGATGATTACTTTGTGCTTTTATTGTTATAACAAGTGCAAGTAAAGTATAAAGTAATCTATGTTTCATGTTTTTTTAATTAGACTTTAGATGAAAGATATGATATAAGAGATGAGTGATTGAATTAATGTGTTGATATACATACTAGTATGTTGTTGTGTGTATACGCAATGGAATTTTAGTGTGATACAAGTTTTAATTCTAAAAAAGTTATTACCCTTTATCTTTGTATCGCCTCTTTTTCTAATCGCAATTTAGCTTTTTTATTATTTTACTCATACTACACCTTTTTCTTTTTCCCTGTAACCATACGGCCATGTAATCTTGAAACCGTTTTTTTAATTAGAATACTTTATGATTTATTGATCTGAATTCATTAGGTGTCATTCCATTATATTTTTTAAATATTTTATAAAAATGACCTATCGTATTGAATCCACAATTAAAACAAATGATTTTTATAGGTACACTTGTCATGGTTAACCTTTGTGCCGCATAGTTGATTTTAATTTTTGTTACTGTTTCTGTTAATGTTTGATTTAAGCATTGCTTTATTACTTTATTAACATGGTCGGTGGTGCGGTTGGTTAAGGCAACAAACCCGGGCACTCCTTCTCTAAATAGTTGAGGTGAATTATATTGTTTAAGAGCTAAGGCAAGCCAATGCGGAATATCTTTAGAAGTATCACCAAAAGCTTCAGTAAGCATCCTGAATATTTGTAAAACCATGATGTCTAAATGGAAAAAATCATGTCGTTTTGATAATATATAATCAGTAATTGATTCTAATTCGTTGAGCTGGTCCGTATTTAACTGTACCATATATGGTAATAAATCTGTAGTCCAGAATAACTCATCTGAATCAGGAAAGTATCTGTCCTTGAATAAATTTAAGCTTTCCAGATAGAAGGCGATGTTTGTAACAACTAAGCCAGTATTATTCCCCGTAGAAACAAATGTATGTGTGTCATGTGGTCTGATAAGGCATAGCGTACCTTTTTTTATCGGTAGTTTTTCTCCATTTATATAATGAATACCATCACCCTCTTTTATCCAGAAGATCTCAGCATAATCATGGTCGTGATAATCCAGGTTTTCCTCAGATGTAATTGTTCTT
Source organism: uncultured Saccharicrinis sp. (assembly GCA_963665705.1). Taxonomy (GTDB): domain Bacteria; phylum Bacteroidota; class Bacteroidia; order Bacteroidales; family Marinilabiliaceae; genus Saccharicrinis. The sequence continues at coordinate 3,268,103 of OY762448.1, read as the reverse complement.
CTAACTAAATGAAAAACATCATTGGGTTCAATTAAAAAGGAAGGTAGGCTAATTCTTATTTTATTTATAGACATCATTTCTGTTTTAATTTTTCCAATTGTAAGACACTTATATATTATGTATCAAAAATAGAAAAATTATTACTAATTTTTATTCTTATTTCCCTGATTAGGAATATTCTTCTTTTAACCTTAGTTCGGTGAATAATTGAGTCGATGGGAGTTAATAAGAACATTTAATTATACTAACACCGGAAAAGAGTAATAAATATCAGTTTGTATACAATACATCTTTTTGCACCATATATTCTTTAGCTATATCTTTAAAATTAATAATTTAGGTAAAAGTGAGTTGGGATTTAGTGTTCGTAAGGTGCAGTAGTATAGGTTGTTGGTGGTTGATGGGAAATTTGATTTTTTTTATAAAAAGGCTAGTACATAAAAATTTTGATGATGAGACAATTTAGATATTATATATTTATATTATTCTTGGTTTTAGTTTCTTGTAAAACAGAAGAAAATAACAAGAATATAATAAATAATGATTTTACCAGTTATGTAAATCCCTTAATGGGAACAGACTCTGATTTTTCATTGTCAAATGGAAATACTTATCCTGCAATAGCACGTCCTTGGGGGATGAATTTTTGGACTCCAATGACTTCAACTTTTGGAGATGGCTGGACTTATAATTATCATGATAAAAAAATAACAGGTTTTAAACAAACACATCAACCTAGTCCTTGGATCAATGATTATGCTGCGTTTTCATTGATGGCTGTTACGGGAGACTTAAAAATCAAAGAAGAAGAGAGAGCTTCTTGGTTTTCGCATAAAGCAGAGGTTGTAAAACCCTATTATTATAGTGCATATTTGGCAGATTATGATACTAAGGTAGAATTTACGCCTACTGAACGTGCTGCAATGTTTCAGTTTACTTTTCCCGAAAATGATAACTCCTATATATTAATTGATGGATTTTCAGGTGGTTCAATGGTAAAATTATTTCCGGAAGAAAGGAAAATAATAGGTTACTGTCGAAATAACCATGGAGGTGTTCCTGATAATTTTTGTAATTATTTTGTTGCAGAATTTGATAAGGATTTTGAGGTTTCTCATACCTGGACAGATAGTACATTGCATAAAGAATCACTATATAGTGAAGCTGATCATGTAGGAGCTGTTGTTGGTTTTAAAACAACCCGTGGTGAGCAGGTTCATGTAAAAGTGGCTTCTTCATTTATAAGTAAAGAACAAGCTGAGTTAAATCTGAAAAGAGAAATTGGAGATAAATCCTTTGATATAGTAAAAGAACAGGGTAAAGAGGAATGGAATAATGAATTAGGCAGAATAAAAGTAGAAGGAAATAATATTGATCAGATTCGTACTTTTTATTCAACATTATACAGGGCACTACTATTTCCACGAAAATTTTATGAAGTTAATGAACAAGAGGAAATTGTTCACTATAGTCCTTATAATGGAGAAGTTCGTCCTGGTTATATGTTTACAGATAATGGATTTTGGGACACATTTAGAGCTGTATTCCCATTTTTTACATTAATGTATCCTGAGTTAAATAGTCATATCATGGCTGGATTGGCTAATACCTATGAAGAGAGTGGTTGGCTTCCGGAATGGGCTAGTCCAGGACATAGAGGATGTATGATAGGATCTAATTCAGCATCTTTAATTGCGGATTCCTACTTGAAAGGAATAAGAGGTTATGATATTGAAAAACTCTATGAAGCTATTATTAAAAATACAAATGGGGTTTACGATAAGGTAAATTCGGTAGGTAGATATGGTTATGAATATTACAACAAATTAGGATATGTACCTTATGATGTTGATATCAATGAAAATACTGCTAGAACATTAGAATATGCTTATGCAGATTATTGCATTTGGAAGTTAGCCGTTGCACTAAATCGTCCACAAGAAGAAATAGACTTGTTTAAATCACGGGCTCAGAATTATAAAAATGTGTTTGATAAGGAAACAGGTTGGATGAGAGGTAAAAATGAAGATGGAAGTTTTCAAACACCATTTAATCCATTAAAGTGGGGTGATGCTTTTACCGAAGGAAATAGTGTACACTATACATGGAGTGTTTTTCAGGATATTGAAGGCCTGATAAATTTAATGGGTGGCGATAAACAATTTGTAAATAAGTTGGATACCGTATTTAATTTACCTCCAATTTTCGATAATTCTTATTATGGATTTACGATCCACGAAATACGAGAAATGCAGATTGTAAACATGGGTAATTATGCTCATGGTAATCAGCCAATTCAACATATGCTGTATTTGTATAATTATGCTGGTCAACCATGGAAAACTCAACAAAGAGTTAGGGAGGTTATGAATAAATTATACACTCCAAATCCTGATGGTTATTGTGGAGATGAGGATAACGGACAAACTTCAGCTTGGTATGTGTTTAGTTCATTAGGATTCTATCCTGTTTGTCCGGGTACAGATCAATATGTAATTGGATCACCTTTGTTTGATAAAGCAACCATAAAGCTTGAAAATGGTAAAGAATTAGTCATTAAAGCATATAATAATTCACCTGATAATGTATATGTAAATAGTATCAATTTTAATGGTGAAGTGATTGATAGAAACTATTATACACACAAAGAGTTACAAAACGGAGGAACTATTGAGATTAAAATGTCAGATGTTCCTAATGAGAAACGAGGGGTAACAAAGAAAGATGTACCTTATTCAATGTCTACTGAGTTAGATAAATAATTTGAATAATAAGCACTGATAGAAAAGATTATATTATAAATAAGATATTTATACATATGCATAAACTAATTAAAATATTCTTTGTCGTAGCTTTTGTTACAGTTGGATGTAATGCAATAGCACAAAAATATATTGATTATGTCAATCCGTTTATTGGAACAACAAATTTTGGAACAACAAATCCAGGAGCTGTTGTACCACAAGGGATGGTTTCTGTTGTACCGTTTAATGTAACTGGATCTGCTTTGAATAAATGGGATAAAGATGCCAGGTGGTGGTCTACGCCATATACAAAGGACAATAAATTTCTTACAGGATTTTCGCATGTGAATCTAAGCGGTGTTGGTTGTCCTGAGTTAGGTGTGATTTTATTAATGCCTACAACTGGCGAAGTCAAGGCTAATCCAAAAGAATTGGGATCTGAGATGTCCAATGAAATAGCAAGTCCTGGATATTATAGTTGTCTATTGAATAAATATGACATTAAAGCTGAAGTAACAGCTACATCAAGAACTGGTTTAAGTCAATATACTTTTCCTAAAGGCCAATCAAATATTATAATTGATTTAGGTAATGGTCTTACAAATGAGAGCGGTGCCTATGTTAAGGTAAATAGTAATAATGAAGTAGAGGGTTATCGAATGACAGGAAATTTCTGTTACCATGGTCATTCTGAACGTCCTGTTTATTTTGTTGCACGCTTTAGTAAAAAAGCTTCTGATTTTGGAGTGTATAAAAAAATGCCTTCCATGAAGGCAGAGCGTGATTGGTCGGCTACAGATAATAAATTTAAGTATTACGATAAATACCAATATCCAATGTCAGGAGATAGTATTGGTGCTTATTTTACTTTTGATACAGATAAAGACGAAACGATACAAGTACAGTTGGGTATATCCTATGTAAGTATTGAAAATGCGCGTCAGAATCTTGATTTTGAAACAACAAATTTTGATTTTAATATAACCAGAGAAAAGGCTGAACAACAATGGGAATCGGTTCTTTCAAAAATAAAAGTTGAAGGTGGATCCGTTGATCAGAAAACTGTTTTTTATACGGCTTTGTATCATATGCAGATTCATCCCAATATTATAAATGATGCCAACGGTCAATATCCTATGATGGAAACCTATGGCACAGGTGAAGTTAAGGATAGAAATCGTTATACTATATTTTCACTGTGGGATACCTATCGTAATTATCACCCTTTAATGAGTTTGGTATATCCTGAAAAACAATTGGATATGGTAAGTTCATTAGTGGATATGTATAAGGAGAGTGGTTGGTTACCTAAGTGGGAACTGAACAGTTCAGAAACATATACCATGAATGGAGATCCTTCTTTTCCTGTTATCACAGATACTTATTTGAGAGGATTAACTGATTTTGATGTTGAAACGGCTTATGAAGCTATGATTAAATCGGCAACTACTCCAGAAAAAAGCAATAAGATCAGAACTAGTAATGATTTTTATTTAAAGAATGGCTATGTACCATTTACCGAAGATTATGATAACTCGGTATCTATTGCATTGGAATATTATATAGCTGATTGGAATTTAGCTATGCTAGCAAAAACGTTAGGTAAGAAAGACGATTATAAGAGATTTGAAAAGCAATCAAAAGGATATGTAAATTATTTTGATAAAAAGGAGTTTAAAGTGCTTCGTCCAAAAACCAAAGAAGGTGATTTTTTAAAGGGATTTAATCCGCTTCAAGGTAAAAATTTTGAACCTGTTCATGGTTTTCATGAAGGTACAGCATGGCAATATACATTTGGTGTTCCTCATGATATAAAGGGATTATTTAAACTTAATGGAGGAACTAAAAAGTTTACGCAGAAACTGCAAAGTGTTTTTGATGAAGGATTATTTGATATGGCTAATGAGCCAGATATGCACTATCCGTATTTATTCAATTACGTGAAAGGTGAAGAATGGAGAGCTCAAAAACAAGTCAGAACTTTAATTGATCAATATTTTAAGAACACCTTTGATGGAATTCCGGGAAATGATGACTGTGGTACAATGAGTGCATGGGTTGTATATAGTATGATGGGATTTTATCCTGTATGTCCTGGTGATATGAATTATACTATTGTAACTCCGGTATTTGATAAAATAAGTATCGATTTGGATGAAAAGTATTATTCAAATTCAACATTTGAAATTATTAAACATTCAACATCAGATAATGAATATATAAAGGATATAAAATGGAATGGACAATCTGTAAATTCTTATTTTATTAACAACAGCAAAGTAACAAAAGGTGGAAAGCTCGAAATTTTTACTGGAGGTAGTAAATAGTTTTCTAAGTGAAATAATAATAAAAGGCATCGCATAAATCAATATTAATAAAGGAAATGATTCCAAATTTAAAAGAGCAATATGAACGTAAATGTTTTGAGCTTGAGATTTGTGCAGGTAATATTCAATCTGTTATAGCAGCTGATAAAGGTGGCGCTGATCGGGTAGAACTTTGTGATAATTTGATTGAAGGAGGTACAACACCTTCTTTGGGCACAATTAGTTTGGCAAAAGATCTGTCAGAAATCGATGTTTTCCCAATTATTCGCCCTAGAGGAGGAGATTTTGTTTATGATGATGTTGAACAGGAAATTATGCTTAGAGATGTAAAAATAGCAGTTGAACATGGGGCTGATGGTATAGTGATAGGAGCATTAAAATCAGATGGGAATATTAATTATGATTTGTGCTGTAAACTGATTGAAGTGGCGAAAGGAATACCGATCACATTTCATAGGGCATTTGATCATTGTCGGAATCCATTTGATGCTTTGGATATTTTGTTAAAAATGGGAGTGAAACGATTGTTAACATCAGGACAACAAAATACGGCAATAGAGGGTGCTGATTTAATAGCAGAACTTCAACATAGAGCAGGTAAACAGCTGGTAGTTATGGCTGGTAGTGGGGTTGATGAAAATAATATAAATGAGTTAGCAACTAAAACTCATGTAAAAGCCTTTCATGCATCCTTGCGTTGTGTTTATAAGCAGGAAACTGTATTTAGCAGGAATGAAGTACGGTTTAATGGTACAAAAGACTTAAAGGAGAATCAGCTGATGGTATCAAGTCTAGAGAGAATAAAAAGAGTAATAAAAAAACTAGAGAATATATAAATATGACTGAGAAAGGAAATAAAAAGAAAAATCCCGCCTTGTGGATTCCTACTGTATATTTTGCAATGGGATTACCCTTTGTTGCCATAGCTCAAGCATCAGCTTTAATGTATAAAAATATGGGTATTTCAGATGCTCAAATTGCATTATGGACTTCCTTGATTATGCTTCCATGGACTATTAAACCTCTTTGGAGTCCTGTTTTGGAAATGTTTAAAACTAAAAAACACTTTGTTGTTGCAACACAGCTATTAACAGGAGCTTTGTTTGCCCTGGTTGCATTATCATTACCAATGAATGAGTTTTTTCGTTATTCGATAGCTCTTTTGGCAATAGTAGCTTTTAGTGGTGCTACACATGATATCGCTACCGATGGGGTTTATTTAAGTGTGTTGTCTCCTAAATTGCAAGCAAAATATATAGGCTGGCAAGGAGCTGCTTATAACATTGCTAAAATTGTCTCCGGTGGTGGATTTGTTTATCTGGCTGGAGAATTAGAAAAAACGATGGGAGTAAAATATGCATGGATGGCAGTAATGGGAACGTATGGAGCTGTCATGTTTATTTTAGGTTTGTATCATATTAAAATGCTTCCTAGTGGTGGTAGTGCCTCAGAAGTACAATCATTAAAAGAAGGATTTAATACGTTGTGGGATGTAATCAAAACTTTTTTTCAAAAGAAGTTTATAGTATGGTATATCCTTTTTATTATTCTATATCGTTTTGCAGAAGGGTTTGCTATTAAAATAGCGCCATTATTTTTTAAAGCTGCAAGTGCAGAAGGAGGTTTAGGTATGTCCACTTCTGAAATAGGTTTAGTCTATGGAACCTTTGGAGCCGCTGCCTTTGTCGTTGGTTCGTTACTTGGTGGTTATTATATCTCAGCTAAAGGATTGAAAAAAGCTTTATTTAAATTAGCTGTAATTTTTAATATCCCATTTGCGGTATATACTTATCTGTCGTTTTATCAACCTGATAGTATTTACGTTATCTCTGCAGCAGTAGTTCTGGAATACTTTGGATATGGATTTGGTTTTGTTGGACTGATGTTGTTTATGATGCAACAAATTGCACCAGGTAAATATAAAACAGCTCATTATGCTTTTGCCACAGGAATTATGAATTTAGGTTTTATGATACCTTCCATGATGAGTGGATATTTAAGTGATTTATTAGGATATAAAATATTTTTTATGTGGGTACTTATAGCAACTATACCTTCACTGTTAGTAGCTTATTTCGTGCCATTTACATATAATGATTCTCACAAAGACGAATAAAATAACAACATAAAATATTACAGGTATGGTTTCAAAAAACATGATACCCTGGGAGGAAAGACCAGAAGGGTGTAAGGACGTGGTATGGCGTTATTCAAAGAATCCTATCATTGGAAGATATGAAACTCCAACGTCAAACAGTATTTTTAACAGTGCAGTAGTTCCTTATGAGGATGGGTTTGCAGGTGTTTTCAGATGTGATAACAAGGCTGTTCAAATGAACATTCATGCTGGCTTTAGTAAGGATGGTATTAATTGGGATATTAATCCGGAGCCTATTGTTATGCAAGCTGGTAATACCGAAATGATAGACTCGGATTATAAATATGATCCTCGGGTTACTTTTATTGAAGATAGATATTGGGTAACCTGGTGTAATGGATATCATGGACCAACTATTGGTATTGCTTATACTTTTGATTTTAAGGAATTTTTTCAATGTGAAAATGCATTTTTGCCTTTCAATAGAAATGGTGTTCTTTTTCCAGAAAAAATCAATGGAAAGTATTGTATGTTGAGTCGGCCAAGTGATAACGGACATACTCCTTTTGGTGATGTTTATTTAAGTTATAGTCCTGATATGAAATATTGGGGAGAGCATCGTTCTGTTCTTACTGTAACTCCTTTTGAAGACAGTGCCTGGCAATGTTTAAAAGTTGGAGCAGGTGGTGTACCTATCAAAACTGAAGAAGGCTGGTTGATGTTTTATCATGGAGTAATTGCTACATGTAGTGGATATCGTTATTCAATGGGTGCTGCCTTATTGGATTTAGAGCAACCGGATAAAGTATTATATCGTACGCAGCCATATTTATTGGCTCCGGCTACTGATTATGAAACACGAGGTGATGTTCCTAATGTAGTTTTCCCTTGCGCTTCATTACATGATGAAGAAGGAAAAGTTGTTATTTATTACGGGGCAGCAGATACTGTTGTGGGAGTAGCTTTTGGTCGTATTCCTGAAATCATTGATTTTGTAAAAAATAATTCGATTTAAATTTACAGTATAATAGAAATCGAAGCAAGAAAATGATTGCTGGGATTTTAACACAAAGACTCTAAGTATACAAAGAGTTACTGAGTTTTTTATAAAAAATATTTGGTAAACTTAGAGTCTCTGAGATTTTGTGGCAAATATGAAGTTTGATTTGATGTAGTTGTTCATATGGTTTTATACTTAACGCTTATATCAATTATACTTTTAATTTGTTACAATCAACTTTTAACTTGGTAGTATGTATAAATTTTCATTCATATTAATTTTTGTTTCCAGCTTATTCATATCATGTCAGTCATCACATAATGAATCTGAATCATCGAAAAATTTAACTGATTATGTAAATCCTTTTGTGGGAACGGATGGTCCTGGAAATACTTATCCTGGCGCAGTTGTCCCATTCGGAATGGTTCAACTAAGTCCTGATAATGGTTTGCCTGGATGGGATAGAATAGCTGGTTATTTTTGGCCTGATTCTACTATTGCTGGATTTAGCCATAAGCATTTAACAGGGACAGGAGCTGGTGATTTATATGATATTTTAATCATGCCTTATAATAGCCGGTTTACTGATGATTTATGGAAAGACCAAGAGGACTATCGTCCTTATTCAAAGTTTAGCCATAAATCAGAAACTGCATCTCCAGGATACTATAGTGTTAATTTACTTAGTTCTGGTATTAAAGCAGAACTAACAGCTACCAGCAGAGTAGGAATGCATCGTTATACTTTTCCTGAAGATGATAAGTCAAAAATACTGGTTGATTTAGGTTATAAATTAAATTGGGATAATACTACCGATACTTATCTTAAAGTAAAAAATGACACTACCATTGTAGGATACCGCTATTCAACAGGTTGGGCTCCTGACCAACGTGAGTATTTTGTAATTCAATTTTCTAAGCCTTTCGAAGACATTAAATTGTATTCAAAGGGTGTAGCAAGCAAAGATTCTGAGGTTAAGTCAAATAATACACGAGCCGAAATTACTTTTGCTTCATCAGAAGAACAGGAGGTTATTATTAAAGTAGCTTTGTCATCACACTCTATTGCAGGTGCTCAAAAAAACATGGAAAGTGAATGTACTGGTTGGAATTTTGATGAAGTTGTTAAACATGCTAACGATGCATGGGAAAAGCAACTAAGTTTAATCCAGGTGGAAGGAACTCAGGAGCAAAAGATGGTATTTTATACCAATATGTATCATTGCTTCTTAACTCCATCATTACACTCTGATGTGGATGGATGGTATAAAGGAGCTGATGGAGCATACCATCAGGCAAAAGGGTATAATAAATATGATACTTTTTCATTGTGGGATACTTATCGTACTGCTCATCCTTTTTACACCATTGTTGTTCCTGATAAGGTGGCTGACATGGTTTCTTCATTTTTAAGCCATTTTGAGGAAACAGGATTGTTACCTGTTTGGAGTTTTGTAGGGAATGAAACTAATATGATGATTGGTTATCATTCGGTTCCGGTTATTGTTGATGCCTTTTTTAAAGGTATTCCTATGGATACGTTAAAAGCATATGAAGCATGTAAAGTAACTGCAAAGAGTGATGCCTGGAGCTTATCTGATTATAAAAAATATGGTTATGTTCCAATGGATGATGAGCATGAAGGAAACTGGAGTGTTTCAAAAACTTTAGAGTATGCCTATGATGATTGGTGTATTGCTCAGTTTGCAAAGGCTTTAAATAAAATTGAAGATTATAAATACTTTAGTTACAGAGCAGATAGTTGGGTAAACCTTTTCGATGATGAAACTTCTTTTTTCAGACCTAAGAATAAAGATGGACATTTTATATCGCATTTTAAACCTAAAGAATATACCGAGTATTTTTGCGAAAGTAATGCATGGCAATACTTTTGGCATGTTCAGCATGATATACCCGGATTAATTAAATTAACAGGGAAAGATGCCTTTGTCGCAAAGTTGGATTCTATGTTTACATATGAAAATGAACCAGGAGATAAATTGCCTATATTTTCTACAGGTATGATTGGTCAGTATGCTCATGGAAATGAACCAAGTCATCATGTTGCTTATTTATATAATGAATTGGGCAAGCCATACAAAACACAGGAAATGGTGAGACGTATTTTAAACTCTCAGTATTCAAACACACCGGATGGTTATTGTGGAAATGAGGATTGTGGTCAAATGTCAGCTTGGTATGTGATGTCGTCAATGGGCATTTATCCAGTTAATCCGGCTAATGGTATTTATAGTCTAACATCTCCATTGTTCAAGCAAGCAAGTATTCATTTGTCAAATAATAAAACATTTGTTATTAAGGCTGATAACCAATCAAAAGAAAATATTTATATCCAGAAGGTTTACTTAAATGGTGAGCCTTATAATAAACTAACAATCACCCATCAACAAATTATAAATGGTGGAGAGTTGCGATTTGTATTGGGAGATACTCCCTTACAATAAATGATAATCCGCGTTCGATTTAAATATAGAATGTGTGTAATACCTATTTCAGCGTAACATCATTTAAAATTCAATGATTAAAAACTACACAGAGATTAATTTTAATTACGATGTAGAAATAAATATTATAAGATGAGTAATTTAAACGGTTTATCAAAGAAGAATTATATTCTCCCTTTGGCTATAGTAAGTATATTATTTTTTGTGATTGGCTTTGGTGTTGGTATTAGTGGATTTCTTACTCCTTTTTTACAAGATGCATTCCATTTATCTACATCACAGTCCTATTTAGTTACTACAGCTATATTTTCTGCGTTTGTAGTTTTTGGAGCTCCAGCAGGTTCAATTATTAAAAAAGTAGGGTATAAGATGGGTATGGTTATTGCCTTTTTTATTATGGCTTTAGGTATGGTGTTATTTATTCCGTCTTCAAAACTATTAAGCTTTCCATTGTTTTTGTTAGCGTTGTTTATTGGAGGAATAGGTAATACGATGTTACAAGCTTCAGTTAATCCTTATGTTACCATTATTGGACCAAAGGAAAGTGCAGCCATGCGTATGAGTCTCATGGGAATTATGAATAAATCAGCTTGGTGGCTTTCATCTATATTTTTAGGTTTATTTTTGGATCTTAAAGATGTTAAGTTAGATGATGTTATCTTACCTTTTTATATCGTAACCGGAATTATGGTTGCGTTAGGTATTTTCATGATTTTTGCTCCACTTCCAGAAGTAAAAGCTGAAGGAGAAGATGAGGAGGATGAAGGAACGGCAGTAAATAACGCTTCTTCAAAAACTAGTGTATTTCAATATCCACATTTACTATTAGGTGTTTTAGCTCTGTTTATTTATGTAGGAGTAGAAACATTACCTATGGTTTCTATTATTGGTTATGCAAAAACAGTTTTTGGAGAAACCAATGTAAACTTGGATAGTTTTGCCATGTATGTTCCTCTTGGTTTGGTTTGTGGATATATATTTGGTGTGGTAATGATACCTAAAAGGTTATCTCAAACTGTGGCTTTAAAAATATTTTCATGGATTGGTGTTATTGCCGCCTTATTACTTATTTTTTTACCGGGAGAATACGGTATTTATATGTTAGCATTAATAGGTTTTGCAAATTCCTTAATGTGGCCAGCTATTTGGCCATTGGCTATTGCTGATTTAGGTAAATTTACCAAAACAGGGGCTTCATTGCTTGTTATGGGTATCGTTGGTGGAGCTGTTATTCCTTTGTTGTTTGGATTATTAATTGATGTATTTAAAACAGGAGATATCATCGCTGTTTCAGATTATCAAAATGCATATTGGATATTTATTCCAGCATATTTGTATATCATGTATTTTGCCGTTAAAGGTTGTAAAATACGTAAATAGTATGGCTATTATTTGTTTGGATTGATGGTTTGGTAAGTTTACTAAACTAATTATCTGCTTTTATTATAATAGATTAGGGTTTAAGTTTTGTTTAAAGGGTATCGGTTTCGATACCCTTTTTTTTATAAATTAAATGATATATTTGTTAATAAGAAAAAACATAATCAATGTTTAATTTAGATATCACTTATAAAAGAAAGTATATAAAATATAAAGACAAATAAACTAAATTTTATCATCAAAAAAATAATTCCATTAATATAAAACCTCACCTAATTAATATGAAAAAAAGATTTAAGGACACAAAAACAACAGTTAAGGTAATTGGACTTTATCAAATTATTGGTGGAATATTAGGTATCTTACTTTCCTGTTGGTTAATAATAAATACTGGAGAAATTAATGGTCCTACATTGTTTATCTATTGCCTGGCACTGTTTTTATTTGGTTTTTCAATTAAGGCAGGTAATATTCTTCTTCAACCCAAAAACTTTAAAAAAGGAATTGTCTATTCACTAATATTACAAGGACTACAAATATTCGCAGTGTCAGTTGGTAATTATTCGTTTGATTTCTATTCAGGGGTAAGAGGTGCCATTGGTTTTGAATTTAGCGAAGGCTTTCAATTCATTTTCAGAACTTCATTTTCAGGATTTTATTTTTCACTAAACTCGGATCAAAGCATGTTTTTTTTAAAAGTAAATTTAATTGCATTTATGCTGTTTTATATACTATTAGATTTATATGATGAAGAAAAAGAAAAAAAGAAGCAATTAATATCAAGCGATCTCTAAGATTAATCCTCTTTATTAATATAGATTCCTCTGAAGGCTATATGTTTATTCCAAAATAAAATATATCATATATAATACCTACAAGCCTCTAATAAACACTGGAAATATATTTATTACTTTCTTTTAAGGTTTCTATTGAGAGGGAATCATTCATAATAATGCTTTCAATACTGTTTTCTACATCAAATCCCATTTTTTGCGATCCACAAACATATATTTGTGCCCCTTTATTAATCCAGCGTTTTATTTTTTTAGGTTTTGATTGTATAATATCCTGAACATATACCTTTTCACCTTTACCCCTTGATGAAACACAGTCAGCCCGTAGTAATTTATTTTTAGATTGTAATTTTTTTAATTCATCTATATATTTATTAGATGCGTTATGATTTTGCTCTCCCCATATTAGCCATATTTTAGATTTATATTTCTGTTTGTTCCATTGTTGAATATAAGCTCTTAAGGGAGCAAACCCAGTTCCCGTTCCAATTAAAATCAATGGTGTTTTTTTATCGCTAGTAAGATAGTAATCCGGATTGGCAATATGTTTAAAGGTGATATTGCTTCCTACTTCAATTTTTTCATTAGTATAAACAGATGCAGCTCCCTCATGGTTCCTGTTTTTATAATCATACCTAACCGTTTTGATCATCAAATGCAACTTGTTATTGATTTTAGATTGAAAATTTGCTACTGAATATTGTCTTCCTTTCAATTTAGGAAGTACATTAATAAACTCTTCCGCGGTAAAATTTCCAGGGAAATCAGTAAGTAAATCTAAAATATTAGCATGCCTTATCAAGGATGAAAAATTATTGGATTTTAAAATTAATCGATTTAGGTTATCGTTTTTAGCAATAAGAGCATACGATTTAATGGTTGCAGCTGATAGTTTACAAAGCTCTAAACTATGAAGTAATTCACTGTTGTAATCGTTAGTGTTTAGAAGAGAAGCTATGTCTTCAATCATCCATAATGGATTTTGAGGTGTAATTTCGATTAAATCTCCCGGATTAAATATACATGATTGATTGAACTTAGTTATTTCAATATGGTAGGTTTCATTTCCATTTGATGAAACTGATAATTTATTACTCGCTGATAATATTCCCGTATATATATTTTTTGTATCCGAAGTAATACTAAGGGATTGATCTGTCTTATTACTTTTCTTCTTGTCTGTAAACTCTCCTAAAATACTTTTTATCCATATGCCCGCATCCTTTCCATAGTCTATGTCGCATTCTACTCGTGGAGAAATTGAGTTTGCATTTAGCTCTTTTAATCGTTCATCTAATATTTTAGATGCTTCACAAAACTGCTCATATGATGAATCTCCTAAACCACAAATACTATAGTTTAGATTTTCTAATGTTTTCATGTCCGAATGAAGTAACGATTTAAAAAATTTGCGTGCCGAAGCTGGCGGTTCTCCTTCGTCATGTGTACTTACGATAAAAAAGGCCCTGGAATACTTACTTAAAATTTCAGGATTTACTTTTTTCATTTCAAAAGTAGCCGGATTCAAATCCATCTTTTTTAACTGTTTGTTAAGTTCTTTGGCTACAATTTTTGCATTTCCTGTTTTCGTACCATATAAAATAAGAATTCCATCCGCACTAATATCCTTTTTATCTTTAGTTAATAGTTTTCCCAACATTACTTACCTATATATAGTTATTGATAAATTATAATTTTTTTAAGCAAGCAAATGTATTTTCTTATTTATTATAGTTCAATCCCTATTGTTTGGTATTTGTATTTGTTTTAAAAATATTTATGGTGAATCTACTATGTATATGTGTATATAATCCTCACATTATTAATGATGTATTGATTAATTATGGCTATGCCTAAAAATGGTGATCTTACCATTTTAAAAATAAACGTTCAGTGCTATATAAGTCATCATTGTGATAGATGAGTTTTTGAAAAGTTGTCTTTTTTAATAAAACATTAACTATTCAAACTTTGATTGAATGTATAATGCTGTTAATTTTGAAATCAACAAAACTATTTACTAGTTAACAAAAACAAAGGGATAATTTTTTTGTTGTATTAAAAACAAAAAACATTCTACAATTAGGTTTTAAGGAGAATTTATTGAATGCATTAAACTCATTATTGATGTATCAATAATATATTATCTGCAGGTTGTATCGTTGAAATTAAACAATGAAGCCAATTAATTTTGACTTTTTATTCTACTCAAATTGATAACAGAGAATGTTCGATGTAAGTGTATAAAAAATTAAATTATGAATATTATTTTAAGTATCGGAGTATTAGTTTTTGCAGGATTTATTCTAGGAGAGCTTGCAGAAAAGGTAAAACTACCTAAGATTTCAGGCTATATTTTGGCAGGTATATTACTAAACCCGGATGTAACTGGTATTATGAATGCTGATTTTGTAGATCATACAGATCCAATGTTAACCATAGCCTTATCGTTTATTACATTTTCAATTGGGGGAAGTTTATCAGCTGCAAATTTAAAAGCCACAGGTAAAACTGTATTGTGGCTTACTTTAAGTGAATCATTATTTGCTTTTTTAGTGGTGTTTATTTTTATGGTTGGGTGGCTTTACTTTTTTTCAAATGTTTATAGTGCTTTATATGTGATTATTGCGGTTAGTTTGTTGTTAGCTTCATTAGCAGCACCAACAGATCCTTCTGCTACGCTGGCTGTGATTCATGAATATAAAGCTAAAGGACCTGTTAGTAGTGCCATGTTACAAATAGCTGCCTTTGATGATTTGGTTGGAATTATTATTTATACACTCGTAGCTGCCTTTGCGCCGTTCTTTTTAGGAAATCATGATATTCAATTGGGACATAAATTAGCTGAAATGGGTATTGATATTGTATTTGCTGTTTTAATAGGAGTTGTAGTTGGAGTGTTGTTTTACCTGATTGTAAAACTGGTTAAAAAAGAAACCGAAGGTTCCTTAATTGTTCTGACTTTTGGATTGGTGTTATTTGCCTATGGTATGTCTGAATTTTGGGGTTTTGAATCACTATTGGCAACCATGGCCTTAGGCGCTGTAGTTACCAATTTTAATCCAATGGCGGATAAAATATTTAAGCTGATGGAGAGATATACTGATGAATTGATTTTCGTAATCTTCTTCTCTTTATCAGGATTACATTTACAATTATCTTCAGTTGCCGGGAGTGTTTCTCTGATTGTGATATATATTATAGCCAGAGCCATAGGGAAATATAGTGGGATATATACCGCATCAAGTATTCTGAAAACCGAACCTAAAATTAAGAAGTATGCTGCTGGGGGCCTAATTCCACAGGGAGGAATTGTAATTGGATTGTCTATTTTATTAACCAAAGCTCCTGAATATAAAGATTTAGCTTCAACAATAATTGGTGTTGTAATAGGGGCTGCCTTAATCCATGAAATATCGGGGCCTCTTATTTCTCGCTTAACCCTAAAAAAAGCAGGGGAGATATAAATCAACAATTTCAAATGAATTTTTAGAAATAATAACATGAAGTACGAACATGAAGTTTGTATTTTTGTTTCCTATATATTTTAAGATTCAAATTGTAAAATACGATAAGGAAAAATAGGGTAGGAGTATAGAATAAAATTTATAGCGTCAGATAGAACTTTCGAATAGATTTTATTCACATTTGAACATTTAACTGATTAGACATGAATAACAAACAAAATAAAATGAAACTAGCTGTTTTTAGTAGTAGAAAGTGGGTTGTAGATTCTTTTACAGAACTGAATAAAAAATTTAAATATGATATAACTTATTTTGAAGCACGATTATATAAACAAACCATTCCATTAACAAAGGGATTTGATGCAGTATGTGTTTTTGTAAATGATACTGTTGACGAAGAAATTATAAAAGGCTTAAAAGAAAATGGTGTTAAGCAAATTGCATTGCGATGTGCCGGTTTTAATAATGTAGATCTAGAAGCAGCTCAAAAATATGAGATTAGTGTAGTACGTGTTCCTGCTTATTCTCCATATGCTGTCGCTGAACATACATTAGGATTGATATTAAGTTTAAATCGTAAGTTTCATAAAGCTTATACTCGTGTAAGAGATGGTAATTTTGCTTTAGATGGATTACTGGGTTTTGATTTACATGGTAAAACTGTAGGAGTAATAGGTACAGGTAAAATTGGTGAAATTTTTATTAATCTGGTTAAAGGTTTTGGATGTAAGGTCATTGCCTACGATAAATTTCCCAATGAAAAACTAAAGAGTTCAGGTATTGAATATGTAGATCTGCAAGAAATTTATAAGCAAAGTGATGTAATATCATTGCATTGTCCATTAACATTCGAAACTTTTCATATGATTAATGAATATGCTATAGCTTCAATGAAAAAGGGTGTGATGATTATCAACACCAGTCGTGGTCCATTAATCGATACGGATGCTGTGATTGTAGGTCTTAAAAAAGGAAAAGTAGGTTATTTAGGTTTAGATGTATATGAGGAAGAGGAAGAGTTGTTCTTTGAAGACCACTCTGAAACAGTTATCCAGGATGATAAGTTTGTAAGATTACAAACCTTTCCAAATGTATTAATTACAGCCCATCAGGCATTCTTTACAAAAGAGGCTGTGTTGAATATAGCTGAAACTACCTTTGAAAATATAGATACCTTTTTTAAAAATGGTGAAAGTCCGAATACGGTTGTTCCTAAAAAGGCTTCAAAGGCATAAAATAATCCTGAGTAAAATAAAAAAAGCCATTTCTAATTTATGAAATGGCTTTTTTAGTAGATTTTTAATAGATATAGTAATGGAAGATATTGTTCATTACTTTCTTTATCTAGTTAATCCTTACGAACAAATAATTAGTCAGACCTGAAAAAGTACTATATTTTGAGTTACCCTGTTTTTTAGAAAGATTATTTTTGTAAAAAATAAAATTTGAAAAAGGTCAAAAAGAATTTGCTCTTTAATTCTATTGAGCATTTTCTTTAAATTAAAGCCTGTTCCAGCTAAAATTGTATTTATTTTATCTCCATTGGCCCCTTTTAAATAATTTCTTAACATCCTGTGATCATGCTTAATATGACCAATAATTGGTTCGATTCCTGCCCTTGCTTTAAAACGTTTCCTTGCTTTTTGTTTCTCATAGGGAGTAGTTCCTTTTTTCGGAACTGTTGGTGATATTATTTCAACACCGTCAATGTTCTTTTTTCCTCGGTATCCTCTGTCAACAATTCCAACCTTGGGTTTACTTTCAGTTAAGTACTCTGTTTGTTTTAAATGTTCCTCCAGGGTATGTCCATCGTAGGGATTATCTTCAAAAGCTATAGCTCCAACTACAATTTTTGTGGTCTTTGTTAATACAATTCCTGATTTATTTCCAAATTCAAACTTCTTTGCTTCTTTTCCTTTAGCGATGCAACTAACCTGTGGTTCGTGAATGCTGTAAATCTTATTCTTATCTCCCTTTTTTTGTGTTAGAATCTTATTGAGTATAATCAACAGTTCTTTATATTTTAATTTTTGTGTCGGATTAAATTGTCTTTCAATATCTCTTACTTGACGGCCCGCTATCGTTTTAATTTTTCGTAATGCCGATTTAGCTTTCTTTCTTCTTTTGGGATGATTATGAAAACGTTGGTCTATCATTAACTGTTTTAATGTGCGAGTATAAGTTTGTCGAAGTTTTATTCCCTCTTGTTCTGCTATCTTATTAACTTTTTCAATGATGCGTTTATGTAATTTGGCATCCGTTGGATAGGTAATATTCTTTTCTTGAACAGTACTGTCTATTAACACTTCTTTCTCTTGAGCCTCTTGGCCAAAAAGTTGCACTGAAATTTTTAATAATTTTTCTGCTCCTTCTTGGCCTATTCGCTTTCTAAAGTGAATGAATTCAGTTGGATCAAAAGGCTTTTTAGTCTGAAAGATTTTCTCTCCACTAAAATACTGCCAATATGGATTTTCAATCCATCTATCAATAAGTGCCTCATCACTAAGGTTGTAAATATGCTTAAGCAAAAGTAAACCAACCATCTTTCGAATAGGAACTGATGGACGTCCAAAGTCAGAATAATAAACAGAAAAATCTGCTTCTACCAAATACCAATCTATTTGCTTTGATAAAACACATAATTCGTGATCTAAATTAATGAACCGTTCAATTGGCGTATCAAAAATTCTTAACTGTGGAGTATTATCTTGTTTTCCAACCATATCTGCAAGCTTTCTGACTAAAATACATATTTCCTTGCAGATTAATAAATCTAAAGAAAAATGTTATAAGCTAGTTATCAACATGATAGTTGGTTTTTAAGGTTAAACTAATTACTGGATCTATGCTATATGTTTTGAGGTATATTTCTAGTAATATTTTTAGCCAAAGAACCTCTTCTTTGATTTTACGAAGTAATCCTTTAAAATTAAACCCTGCAGCTGCCAAATTTGCATTAATAGCATTACCAGCATTGCCTTTTAGGTAGTTTTTAATCATACGACATCCATGCTTTGTATGTCCGATAACTGGTTCTACTGCAGCTCTTGATTTACATTTCTTTCGCATTGTGTTTTTACTGTAAGGCTGCCTAGAGGATGGAGGCTTAGGACTAACGATTATTGTGTCGCGTACTTTTTTCTTTCCTTTGTAACCTCTGTCAACGATGGCATTTTTGAATTTAATCTTACTAACCTTCTCTACATTTTCCAGTGCAGGTTCTAAGGTTGATGTGTCGTTAGGGTTACCCTTGAAATTTTTAATACCGACTATAATATTTACTTTGGGCACAACAGCAAAAGACACTTTTGAACCAAATTCAAATTTCTTATGAGCTTTCCCTTTTGCAATACAGGCTGTATCAGGTTCGTGTAAACTATAGATTTTATTGTTGTCACTTTTCTTTTGCTCAACAACACGCAAGCAATTCTTTAACTCCAGTTCATAGCGAGCAAAAGCTTCCTGGGCAAGTTTGCGTTCCAGTTCACGAACTAATCTTCCGGCTATAGTTCTTAACTTACGCAATGCTGCTTTGGCCTCTTTCTTGCGTTTGGGGTGGTGTGCAAAGCGTTGCATTAACAATAGTTTTTTCATGGTTCGTTGATAGGTTTGCCTTTGTTCAACGCCCTCTTGTTTTGCTATTTTATTACAGCGTTTAATCACTTTTATCAATAGCTTGCTGTCTGTGGGATAGGTAATATTTTTTTCTTGGGCAGTCGTATCTACAAGCACATCATTGGTTGTTTTAATTTCATCTCTTCTGGCGTCAATGGAAACTTCAAGTATTTTTTCAGCGCCTTGTTCACCAATGCGTTTTCTAAAATGGACCATATCTGATGGATCACATGGAGGTGTCCATTGAAACTCGGCTTCTCCACAGAAGTATTGAAAATAGGGATTTTGAACCCATTGCTCTATGACAGTTTCATCGCCTAAGTTGTAAATGCGTTTTAATAGCAATAGGCCAACCATAGTGCGAATAGGAGTACCCGGCTGGCCTGTATGTGAATAGAGGGGACTAAAGCTATCTTCAAAATCCTGCCAATTGATACGATCTGATAATATTGCTACTTCATGCTTAGGATTGATGATATCCTTTAAAATGGGCCGGAACAAATTTCTCTGATTCTGATTCGGTAGTTTTCCTTTCATTATTTCTGCAAGGTTTTCCCCTAAATTACTAATATCCTTGCAATTAATAACGAATAAATATCAATATTTATTCACGTTTACTGTTGATAACTAATGACTTATGATGTTATTAAGGATTAACTAAATAAAATAAAGGAATATTGCTGAAATCACTTTTTAAAATATCTATACATCTTTTAAAAATGGAGAAAGTCCCAATACGGTTTCACCCCCAAAAGCACCAAAGGCATAAAATAATATCGAATAAAAATATGAAAAGCCATTTCTTAAATTAGAAATGGCTTTTTTGTAAAATTGATATAATGTCTAATAACTTTAATTTAAGTAATAAAATAAGCATTAGGCTACGTATCTCTATAACGATTGAATTACTCGTTGAAGTTTACTTTGAATATCTTGTGCTAACTCACCAAGCTGATTGTTCTCTATCGCTTGCATTGAAGCAATAGGATCAACCGCTGCAACCTCAATTTTATTTTCTCCTTGTTCCTGTAATATCACATTACAAGGAAGCATGGTTCCTATTTTATCCTCTTTTTGCAGGGCTTGATAAGCATATGCAGGATTACACGCACCTAAAATTTTATATTTTTTAAAATCAACGTCTAATTTCTCTTTTAACTTTTCATGAATATCGATTTCAGATATAATACCAAAGCCTTCTTTTTTTAAAGCTTCCTTTACGTGATCAATGGCTTCATCATAACTCATTGATATAATTGTATTAATATAATATGACATAGCTAATGTTTTAATAACACATATATAACAATGTAGATATTATTTTGTTTTATCTATTTAAAATCAATGCAATAAAAGGAATTCTAATAAGAATCATTTTCATTTTCCTTTACTTTTTCCATGAGAATGGTTTCCCTTTTTGATTCCTTTTCCTTTGTTGCGGTTGTTCTTTTTAGAATTGTTTTTTAGTTGGTGAAACTCGGCAGAGCCCGGTTTTATTCCTAATTCCTTAGCAATATTTCCCCATCCTTTTTCCTTGTGTGATCTGTATGTATTAATAACTCTGTCAATAGGTGTTTTAGATACTTTAGATATTTCCAGAGCCAGATAAATATCACCAGGCTCCATACTTAAAGATCCGTGCATGTAATCAATCTTTTTTTCAGTAATGTCATAGTTGATACATAAGTCTGTTTTAAAAGCTCCAAAATCCAAACTGGCTCTTGCGTTAATTTCATTTAAATTAGTATCAAAATGAATATCCCCGGTTTTAAAATTTTTTTGAGCTGAAACAAAAAATGTACTTAAGCAAAAAATGGTAATAAATAAATACTTCATGTTGTATTGTGTTTATAGTGTAAAATATATTTTAGAATGCATCCAATTTAATTTGGCATCAAAATTAATATTATACTTTATGTATAGAAAAATTTAGAAGTAAAGTCTATGGTATTTATAGTCAAAATTACTTATGTATATCCAAAAAATCGACTTTATCATTATAAAATCGACTTCAGTTAATAAATTAATAATAGCTATACAACCTCCTATATTTTTGCATAAAACTTAATAGTATTTCATGCAATGAGACAACGATTATTTATATCATTTTTTTTGTTAAGCCTATGTCTGGGACTAAATGCACAATCAGTTTTGGATGGATATATTCAGGATGCTTTAGAAAGTAATATAGCCTTAAAACAAAAAGAATATTCTTATCAAAAAAGTTTAGAGGCAATGAAAGAGACACGCCGAATGTTTTTTCCTGTAGTTTCTATTGAAGCTAAATATTCTAAATCACAGGGAGGGAGAACCATTGAAATACCTTTTGGAGATATGATGAATCCTGTGTTTGATAATTTAAATGCTATTAATCAGATCATAACCCCATTACAACCAGAATATTCGTCGCCAGGAGCATATCCAACTATTGATAATTATACCATAAATATGTTGCGAGAGCAAGGGCAGGAAACTAAAATTCAGTTGCCAATGCCTTTGTTTAATGCTGCAATTATTCAAAATCATAAAATTAGAATAGGATTGGCCGAAGCAGAACGAATTAATGTAGAAATTTATAAACGAGAATTGGTTAAAGAAGTTAAGTCTGTTTACATAAAGTATCTGGAAGCACAACAGGTGATGGATATGTACCAGATAACTTATATGATAGTTAAGAAAAATCCTCAAAGTAGAGAAAGCTTACTTAAATACGATAAAATTACTAAAGATGAAGTTTATGCAGATCGTGCTTAAGTAAAAGAAATAGAAAAGGATGTATCTGAATCCAATAAAATGTGATATTCAAAGAGAAGAATTAGCGCAGCTGGATACCTATGTAGATGCTCAGAAGGATAATATTAAACTACAAAAAGGAGATGCTCAGCATAAGGTATCGTTAGGTGCATCATATGGATATCAGTGCGAAAACTATGTATTTAATCAGGATCATGATATTGCAGTGGCCGGCGTCACTCTTTCGTGGAATATATTTCGTTCTGGACAGAGAAGGGCTTGCGTTCAGTAAGAAAAATTTATTCATACCAAAAATACAGAAACAGATTTTAGTGAGCTTATTGCAGCATTACAACAACCCAAAAATAATTATCGCAAACGTTTTATCATTCACTCAAACGAATGCTTTTTTTATCTTCCTGTTTCAGATGTAGCTTACTTTTACAGCGTGCAGAAAATTACTTTTGCTGTAACTTTTGATAAAAGAGAATATCCTGTTGATTTTTCACTAGAAAGTTTAAGAGAGCAATTGCATCCTGATCAATTCTTTAAAATTAACCGTCAGTTTATAATAAACATTGAAGCTATTAAACGCGTACATTCTTATTTTTAAGGGAAACTAGTTCTAGAGACTGAACCAGCAAGTGAATAAATGATTATTGTAGGTAAGTATAAAGCAGCTAGTTTTAGAAGATGGATGGATCGTTAAATTGAAATTTGATTACTAGTGTATTTCATTAATATAGCAATCGTATTTAGATACAATTTAAATAGAACTTATTAACAACTTGTTAAGATGGTGTTCAAGGAAATAATTATATTTTTATTGTTAGTTATTTCTTTAAAAACCCGAACAAAATAAAATACGATGCTCAAAAAAATTAGAATTGGATTAGCCTTCCTGGTCTTTTCCTTAGTTACCTTGTTATTTCTTGATTTTACAGGAACTATACACCATTGGTTCGGATGGCTTGCCAAAATACAATTAATACCGGCTATTTTAGGTTTACATGTAGGCTTAGTCATTATTATGGTGCTTCTAACACTTGCCTTTGGTCGGATTTATTGCTCTGTCATTTGTCCCTTAGGCGTTTGGCAGGATATTATTTCCTGGCTGGCAGGTAAACGTAAAAAACATCGTTTCAATTATTCTTCTGCCATTAGCTGGTTACGCTATACTTTCTTAGCCATTTTTGTTGTGGCTCTTGTAGCCGGAGTAAGCTCTATTGCTGCTTTACTCGACCCTTATGGAGCATATGGTAGAATCGCATCAAATCTGTTTGCTCCTTTATATCAATGGGGAAATAATTTACTTGCTTATTTTGCTGAACGAGTTGATAGTTATGCCTTTTATAGTGTGGATGTTTGGATTAAGAGTATTCCAACTTTTATTGTGGCTGTTGGAATGTTGGTTTTAACAGGAGTTTTATCCTGGAGAAATGGTCGTACTTATTGTAATACGGTTTGTCCGGTTGGAACTTTTCTGGGATTTCTTTCTAAGTATTCTTACCTGAAACCTGTATTTAATGTAGATAAATGTAATGGATGTAACTTATGTTCTCGTAACTGTAAAGCAGCATGTATCGACACGAAAAATCTTACGATTGATTATAGCAGATGTGTTACATGTATGGATTGTATTGAATCTTGTAATAGAGATGCGATGACTTACAAACCTGCCTTTAAAATTAAAAATACAGAAAAAGAATTTCAGATGGCCTCGGTTTCATCAGATAAGGAAAGCAATAATACTCGCAGAAGTTTTTTAACTATAGCATCTGCTTTAGCTTTATCTACAACATTAAAAGCACAAGAAAAAGTAGTTGAAGGAGGTGTTGCCGTTATAAAGGATAAGAAAATACCTAAAAGAACTACCGCTATTTCACCGCCGGGTTCAGAGAGTGCAAAAAATTTCACACAGCATTGTACAGCTTGTGGCTTGTGTATTTCAGCTTGTCCAAACGGAGTATTAAGACCATCATCCGATTTAAAAACTTTTATGCAACCGGAGATGTCATTTGAAAGAGGCTTTTGTCGTCCGGAATGCACTAATTGTTCGGATGTTTGTCCCACAGGAGCGATCCATTCAATTACAAAAGAAGATAAATCCGCCACGCAAATTGGATATGCAGTATGGATAAAAGATAACTGTGTGGTATTAACTGATGATGTAGATTGTGGTAACTGTGGTCAACATTGTCCTACAGGAGCTATTGAAATGGTTGCTTCAGATATCAACGATGAAAAATCAAGGAAAATTCCTGCTATAAATACAGAACGTTGCATAGGTTGTGGTTCGTGTGAGTATATCTGTCCTTCAAGGCCGTTTAGTGCTATTTATGTTGAAGGTACTGAAAGACACAGAATCGTTTAATCCATTTGAATAAAGAAAAATGAAGAAAAAAGACAACAATATAAATCGTAAAGAATTTTTTAAAGTTTTAGGGGGAGTAGCGGCAACTTCTACAGCTTTTGTTTATGGTTGTACACCTAAAAATAATAATGTTGAAGCTGCAGGAACAGCAAAGCTTTCGAATATTGATCCACAAAAAATGGAGTATCGTATCAATCCATATTCTGGTGATAAGGTTTCTTTATTAGGATATGGATGTATGCGATTGCCCATGAAAAATATTAGTGAAACAGAGGAAGAAATTGATCAGGAAGCCTGGAATGATTTGGTTGATGAGGCTCTTGAATATGGTGTGAACTATTATGATACTTCTCCGGTATATGGAAGAGGTTTATCTGAAAAAACAACAGGCATTGCTTTGAAACGTCATCCCAGAGATCAATATTTTGTAGCCACCAAACTTTCTAATTTTAGACCAGAAACACACTCGCGTGAAGAGTCAATAAAAATGTATCGTAATTCATTTAAAGAGCTACAGATAGATTATATTGATTATTATCTGTTACATGCAGTAGGATTAGGAGGGATGAAAAATTTTAAGGCTCGATATATCGACAATGGAATGATAGATTTTCTGTTGAAAGAAAAAGAAGCTGGAAGAATACGCAACTTAGGCTGGTCGTTTCATGGTGATGTGGAGGTATACGATTACTTGTTAGCCATGGATATTCAATGGGATTTTGTACAAATACAAGTGAATTATGTTGACTGGTTACATGCTACCGGAGCTAATGTAAATGGAGAATATTTATTTAACGAATTAGTAAAACACAATACTCCGGCAGTAATTATGGAACCTCTTTTAGGTGGTCGCCTAGCCAGACTTCCTAATTTTTTAATGGGTAAATTAAAACAACAACGTCCGGAAGCAAGTGTTGCATCCTGGGCTTTTCGTTATGCCGGAACACCTCCGGAGGTGCTGACTGTTTTGAGTGGCATGACATATAAAGAACACTTGGTAGATAACCTGGATACCTACTCTCCATTGGAACCAATAACCGAAAAGGAACAAAAGTTATTAGATGAAATTACAGATTTGATTTTACAATATCCTCTGATTTCCTGTACGGAGTGTCGTTATTGTATGCCTTGTCCGTATGGAATTGATATACCAGCGGTATTTGGACATTATAACAAATGTGTTAACGAGGGTAATTTTCCAAAAAAATTACAAGATGAAAACTATACACAAGCCCGTAAAGCATTTTTAGTGGGTTATAATCGAAGTGTTCCTAAGTTACGACAAGCTAATCATTGCATTGGTTGTGGTAAATGTGTATCACTTTGTCCGCAGCGAATTAATATTCCAGACGAAATGAATCGTATTGATAACTTTGTAGAACAGTTAAAACAAGAAAAAGAGATAGGATAGGAGTGAAAGTATATCAGAATTATTTACAAATATATTAATGCAAAATTCTATAGCAATACTATATTCAACCATAGATGGCCAAACCTTAAAAATATGCAAACAAATAGCAGCATATTTGATGAAGTTGGGCTATCAGGTGGAATTATATGAAATTTCATCATTTAAGAAATCTGTTTTACAGTATTCTAAAATTATTATCGGAGCAAGTATCAGATATGGTAAACATAGAACTGATGTTACTCAGTTTATAAAGGAGAATAAAATTAAATTAGAGGAAACTAAAAGTGCTTTTTTCTCCGTGAATTTAGTGGCCAGAAAAGAGGAGAAAAACACCTGCTCAAGTAATCCTTATATTATCAAATATTTTAATAAACTCAATTGGAAACCTGATGTTATTGATGTTTTTGCCGGACAATTAGATTATAGTCGCTATTCATTTATGGATAGGGTAATGATAAAGTTAATTATGAAGATCACTAATGGTCCGGTAACATCAAATTCACCCATAGAATATACTGATTGGACTCGGGTTAAAGCATTTTCTCAGCAAATAGCTAAAGTATAAATTTGTTTTACGTATCATTCAGTTTGTATTTTACATATTCTTTTTATCTTCAATCTCTTTATTTATTCTATAAAATTTAACCAAGTTGAATCCAATTAATCTTAAAATAGGACTGGCTTTTTCTGGTGGTGGTTTCAGAGCTTCCTCTTTTAGTTTGGGCGTACTTTCATATTTAAATGAAGTGTCGTTCGCAGATAAAACCTTGTTATCAAAAGTTTATGCTCTATCTACAGTTTCCGGAGGAACCATAACCGGAGCACGTTATGCTCAGGGTATAAAAAATGGAGAATCATTTGAAGAAATATATACATCCCTGTATCGGTTTATGGAACATACTGATTTAGTGGATTTGAGCTTAAGTAATCTTGTAGCTAAAAGAGATAAATCAGATACCAGATTAAAAAGTATTATTACAGCTTTTGCTGATGTATATAATGAGTTTTTATTTGATAACGGAACATTAGGAACTTTACTTCATGATGACCATCCCATTCATTTAAAGCATATTTCATTTAATGCCACAGAATTTAATAATGCACTGCAGTTTCGTTTTCAAAAAGTAGATGAGGTTACTTCAAAAAGTGGCAATGAATCAGAACGTAATCTTATCGGTAATTACTATTATCGTATTTCAGAAGAAGTTGCAAAAAATATAAGGATGGCTGATATTTTAGCTGCTTCAAGTTGCTTCCCAGGTGGTTTTGAACCCATTCGTTTCCCTAATGATTTTGTTTTAGATTCATCAATATTACAAAATGAATGCTTCTTACATCCAAAGTATCCGGTAGGATTAATGGATGGAGGAATTGTAGATAATCAGGGAATAGAACCATTATTGCTGGCTGAACAGCGATTAAAAAGAAAACAACATGTTCAATATGTTGATGACTCCGTTCAGAATGAATTGGATTTATTGGTAATTTCTGATGTTACCAGTCCTTATATGACAGGTTATAAATCTTTTGAAAATAGTAAATCGGGGCTTTGGAAATTGCTAAATTTTAAAAGATTAATTTTTGCAAACTTTATGGTGTTGGTTGGTTCTGTAATAGGAATTATATATTCGTTTCAGAAAGATTTACAAGCTCTTAGTGTTTTGTTTTCATCCCTCATTACAACCAATCTTATTTTGTATGTTTTGTTGGTATATATTAAAAAGATACCAGAAAAATTTAAGGTTCCTGCAGCATTTATGAAGCCTTTAGGAAAGTTGTTGAAAGTAAAATTTAGTGTGTATGAAAATTTAATATTAAATCGGTCTAATTCCTTGTTAAAAATGACCGGTGAAGTATTTTTAAAACATATTCGACGATTAAATTACGATAAAATTTATCGTGATAAGTCATGGAAGAACAGGCGAATTATGAATGCTATTTACGAATTGCGAAAAGAAGAAACTAAACTTCAACGCAGTATTAAAAATCAAAAATTAAGGAAAGAATGTATTCCTTCAGAATCAATTCAGAAGGTGGCGTCTGTGGCATCAAGTATGGGCACCACATTATGGTTTACAAAAGATGAATTGAAAAAGGAAAATATGTTGAATTCTATTATAGCTTGTGGTCAATTTACATTGTGCTGGAATTTATTAGATTATATTGAAGATATAAAGAAGAATTCAGAAAATATAAATGAGAATCATAAACAACTGATATTACTTGAAGACCAATTGCTGAATCATTGGCAAAGGTTTAATACAGATCCTTTTTGGCTGGTTCATCGTTTTAATCAAGAAATGGAATAAAAGCATATGTCTTTTATGATGATGGGATTAATATTGGATACTTCACACTCTGAGGTGTATATTAAATGAGCCATATTACCCCGTAGGGTATTATGGCTCGCCTTAAAACAACCTGTTAAAATGAAACCTAAAAATCTTGAAATTCGGGATTAAGTTTTTCTGTTTCGAGATGATTAATTATGGGGGGTGTATTTATCATTTCACCATTGCTTTTTGATTTTGAATTAAATGAAGATGAACCATTGTTACGAACACCAGAATGAGAATTTTGGTAATATCTGTTTTGGTTTTCTTCGATGGTGAAGAATTGGGTTACCTGCATTAAATCTTCAGATTGAGCAGCCATTTCTTCCGAACTACTTGCCATTTCCTCAGAAGAGGAAGCATTTTGCTGGGTTACCATACTTAGTTGCTGTATGGCTGTATTAACCTGATTTACTCCAACCTCTTGTTCTTTACTTGAAGTGACAATCTCTTCAATTAATCTTGAAGTTTCCTGAATGTCCGGTACTATAGATTTTAATTTAATATTGGATTGTTCCGTTAATTTTAAACCATTCTCAGCTAAGGCTACAATCTCACTTGCCGCCAACTGACTGCGTTCAGCAAGTTTTCTTACTTCGGCAGCCACAACAGCAAATCCACGTCCTTCATCGCCTGCTCTGGCTGCTTCTACAGCCGCGTTTATAGCCAAAAGGTCTGTTTTTTCGGCAATTTCTACTACAACATTAATTTTTGAATATATTTCTTTAACGGCCAACATACTATCTTCTGATGCAATAGAAACTTGTTCTGCTGAGTTGGATGCTTTACCTGAAATATCCATTGTTTTAAGTGCATTTGCCGAATTCTGCATAATATTAGCAGCCATTTCTTCCATTGATGAAGATACTTCTTCGGCGGAGGCTGCTTGTTCACTTACTCCGGATGAAATGCTTTGTGCACCGGAACTAAGTTGCTGACTCGCACCAGCTATATTTTCTGAGCTTGCTACTACATTTGATATAATTTCTTTTAGTTTTTCAGACATCTCATACATCGATTGATATACACCTTTTAGTCCTTTATCAGTTTTAAACTTAATATTCAAATTTCCATTAGCAATACTTTCGGCTATTTTAGCAATATGATTCGGTTCCTCACCTAAAGTATTATTAATTTCTTTACGTATTAAATGAGTTACTAACAGTATTAAAGCCAACAAGAAAAAAGCTACATATATAATGTTATTACGCATGGTGTATACAGGCTGCATAATTTCAGCTTCATTAATTTCAGCAACAATAGCCCAGTGTACTCCATCTATATTTAATTTGTCGTATGAACTCAATACTGAAGTTCCATTGTAACTATCTATAATTTTAATACCAGCAATACCTGATAAGGCTTCCGTTACCCCTTCTGTTTCTACCTGTTGTTTTAGTACGGTAGTTTCCTCAGAAAAACGACTATCACTACGAAGCAAGTAATCATCACCAACTAAATAAGTTTCTCCTGTTTCTCCAAGACCGGTTCGTTCCTGCATCACTTTATCAATAGATTCTAACGATAATTGATATACTAATACCCCAATAAGATTACCATTATTGTCATTTACTGGTCCCGATACAAATGCTGCAGGTTGATTTGAAACATCATACCATGAAAAATCAATGATGCCGAATTTTTCTTTACCTTGTTTATAAGCTTTCGCTAATCCAGAGTAGGATAGAGGTCCGGATATCAGGTTTTTACCTAAATCACTTTCTTTGGCCACAGAGTAGGTTACATCACCTTCCGGAGAAATAAAGAATAGGTCATAATACCCGTATTCCTCAATATACAATTGTAGTTTAGAGTCGTGAAGGCCTATCCATTCCTTATATTTAGGATTATTTAAACCTCCGTCGTTAAAAGCACTAACAAATCTTTGTACAGATAACTGTACAGCACTATTGTAGGCGTATACTTTAATGTCACCTAATTTTCGGGCAAAGAATTCTTCTATTTGATGTTTTTTAATTTGTTTTAGAGAGGTTAATTGGTCGTAGGTGCGATTAACTAAAGCCTTACGTGATGATGTGTACGAAATAGTTCCTAAAACGATAACAGATAAAAGTCCTATACCCAGGAAATAGGCTATTAATTTGGCAGAAAATGTCATGTTCTTCATATGCTATTTTTTTAATCCTGATAAGAATTGTGGTTGGTGTATATATTAGTTAAGTGTATGTTATGTAGTTGTTTTTAATATTTAGAAGTAATGGTTTTGTAGTGTATTCATTTTGTATAGGTTCTAGTTAATTTTATGTGGTTATTTAGTAATTGTAAATATATATGAGCTAAAGATCAGAGGAAAGGGTAATTAGGACCGTTTTTTTATAGGCTTTTTAAAAAATAGTATTGTATTTATAGAACAATAGGGTTGGTTGGTCTGGTTATTTATAACTATTTATTTACGATTAAATTTATTTTAAAATGAGTTGTATGACTTATAAGCATTAGGAAGAAGTGCAGTTAAAATAATGCTTTAACTTTTAACTCCATATTTTTTATTTATGTATTAATTCCTGATTTAAAACCAGAATGTTCTAGCGTGGAGTATGAATGTTCTAACTATTTTATAGAAGTTTCTCACTTTAAATTAGGAACGTTCCTACTTTAAATAACAACATAGAGGTTTAAAGTAGCAAACTTGTCAGTATTTATATAAACTTTGATGCAAAACCTGACAAGCTTTCTGTAAATTCTACGGAGCATTCAATTTAAAATACGGAGCATCTCACTTTTTTCATGGAAGCTCTCACTTTTTCATCGGAACGTTTCATTTTAAATATCAGTATACCGATAAAAATATACGGAGCATGCCACTTTTTTAGTGGAGCACCGATGAATTTGTATCAGCATTCACTGAAATTCATTGGAGCTTGTCAGAAAAACTGACACGCTTGATACAACTTTACATGAGCTGTGATAAAAAAAATGAATGCTCCGCACTTTTTTTATGACCTTCCGTACTTTATTAGAGATCTTCCATGTTTTTTTCTTCAAGTTCCACACTTTTTTGGGGGCGCACCATACTTTTTTAGTCAGTTGCCATGCTTTTTTTTAAAGTCTCGATACTTGATATATAAACGATGATAGAAAATATATGAAGTTTCCTATATCATAACACAAACGTTCCTGTTTTTACCCTAAAGTTTGGTGTTATAAACCTAAACGTTGCTACTTTAAACCTAAAGCTTGTCATAAAAACTGACAAGGATGATGCTTTTTATATCAACGTTTCTATATAAACATTCAACGTTGATACTTTTTACATCAACATTGATGGTTTAGCATAAAAACTTTGGGTTTTATTTTCCGACAATTACATATAAAAATATGATTCTTGCTTTTTTTGTATAAAAGCTGATTGATTTTACTTCAACGTTCTATAAATTTCATTGAACCATGTCAGTTTTTCTGACAAGGTTGATGCTTTTAGCTCAAACGTTGATACATTTTATTGGAACGTTCATGTTTTTTATTGGAACGTTCCTACTTCAACCCCAAAAGTTTGTGTTTATACCCATAATGTTTATGTTTCAAACACAAACGTTTATGTATTTACCCTAAAGTTTGGTGTTACAATCATAAACGTTGATGGTATATAGTAAAGCATTTATGTAATAAATAGCATCTGTATGCTAATCAGTTTGTTTTTACCCAACAAAAACATATTTTTGATAACGCTTAACGAAAGTTATTATACATGCATTGACTTTATCTTCCGTTATAAGGTTTTTTAAGTCAATACTTTTAATAACATGTTTTATAAAAACTTATATCTTATATCATATCTATTATTCAAATAATTACAGTCATAACACAGTTGATATATAGTAGATTTATAAAAGTAGATAATCACTTATAGTCACTTATAGTCACTTATAAGCGCTTATAAATGGATAATTATAAATAAGTATTGATAATTAAATAGTTAAGTGCATTCGAAAGAATGATACGTATATAAATGAGTTGTATGCAAGGCATGATGAACAGCTTGGTTAGAAAAAGAAACTCAGTTGAAAAAATGGAATAAATATATAAACTATGTAATTAAGGGTTGGTGCAGAAAAAAGTTTTGCCACCCCGCTTCTGCCCTTCGGGACAGTTGGGGAAGCCAACGCACATTGCACATATTTGCAAATCGCACTGGCAAACCTCACAACCCAAATTTGCAAAAAAGTGCCATTAAATCCCACGCTTTAACCTATGGAACAATATTATAGAAAGTATTTAGATAACAGAAAAGCTTTAATCAGAGTGATTTGTCGAACAAAGCAATGGAGTGGTTTAGATGAATGCGATATATATAACTGGCTTGATAATTTTGAAGATACCTTTGGTAAATACATCGCTTTAAAGATACTAATTCACAGCATCTATTATAGTGAAAAGAATGTTGTTGAATTGTTAAGACATGGTATTTATGAAAAAATTCATAGTGCTGAAATTAAAAGACAGTTAGTACAAGATAATAACATACTAATACCAAGAACTGAAACAAACTCACTTTTACAAGATAGAATAGAAGGTTCAGCGTTTGTGCCTTTACTTGACAAGTCTCGTCCTGGTGAAAGTGCTAATCAAATGACAAGATATCTTATTCAGAAGGTTAACATTTCACCAAATCAGACCTTTTTTATTGAAGATTTAACGGCTGATGTAATTTTAAAGCAAAAAAGTATCATATTTTTAGATGATTGTATTGGTAGTGGGAATCAATTGGATGAATTTTTTGGAAAACCACATGTTCAGTCTAAAGTAAATTTTGCTATAGATAATGGCATAGAAGTATATTACTTAATAATTACAGGATATAATCACAATATTCAGAAAGTTCAACAAAAAGATAATCTAAAAAACATCAAAATTATCGCATGTGATGAATTAAATGATTTTGACAGGATTTTTAATGTACAAAATATTATTTGGCAAGATAAAGAAGAATACGACAAGGCGAATCAATACTTCATTGATTTAGAGAATAATCAAGGAATAAGTCAATATGGTTGGTCAAACCTTGATTTTGCAGTCTTTATGCATAATACTGTGCCTGATTGGTCTTTGCCAATTTTTTGGGTTGATAATTCAGACTGGACACCTTTAATGACAAGAAAAAACTCAAACTTATTTTAGATGAGCAAGCAGACACAAAATCCTTTCGGTAAAAATAGAGCGGAACAAATGGGCGAAGACTCTTGGAGATATTACGTTTCCCCAGAAGAGAACTTACTGTCTGAACAACCTTTAATTTTTGAAGGTAGTAGAGGAACAGGTAAAACTATGTTTTTACTTTGTAATTCTTGGCGAGAAAAATTTTCCGAATCTAATTATGAAAATGCTAAAATTAAACAACTGTTTTCTAAAGAAAACTTTGTTGGGATTTACTATAAAATTGATGGGAGGTTTGTTGGAAATAACTTAATGGGGAAAGGTGTTGAAGAAGAAAAATGGATTTCAATTTTTAATACTTATTTCAATATTATTGTATCAAAAGAAATTTATGAATTTATAAATAAGTGTCTTTTACAAGGGATAATTAATCATTCTGATTTATGTAACCTAAATACTAGAGTTGCAAAAAAGATTGGACTCAAGGTTGAAGAAGTTAATATTGATAAAATATTTGAACAATTCGAAGAACTATTAGATTCTATAGAAGAATTTTCGAATGACCCTGAGCAAGAACTACCTAAACTATTAAGTTCTGGAACTCTAATAAAAACAATTGTTGAATATATTAGAAAAATTGAAGTTTTTAAAGAAGCGAGATTTCATATCCTATTAGATGAATATGAAGAACTTAATGAAAAGCAACAAATTCAAATAAATACGCTTATTAAGCAAAGTGTATATTGGTTAGTTTATGATATTTGTGTTAAAACTAATGGTATATATAGTTTTAATACAATTTCTGGAAATGAAATTATACAAGAACCTCATGATTTTAAGCACCATAAACCAGAATTAAGTGATTATGATAATTCTAAAAGATATTTAGAGTTTTTAAAACGTATTTGTCAAAAAAGGCTTGAAGAGTTTGTTCCAAAAGAAACAAAAGATTACGACACTTGGATAGATATTGAGAATTATTTAAAAAGATACCCAGACTCAGAAATACTTCCAATTTATAAAACTTCACCTAATTATAAGAAGGAAGTATTAGATGTTTTAAGGGCGTTGATTAATCTAGATGAATCATCCTCTGAAATAGAGCAACAAGAACTAGAGAAAGCTTTATTTAATGAATCTCCATTGATTGAAAGAATGCATATTGCTTTATTAAGAAGGAAAGATGTAAATGTTAAAATTCTATATGACGCAATAAAAAATGAAAAGAAAGAGTATAATGATTGGAAGCATAATACTCTTTATGCAACTCACTTTTTACTATGTAATGAGCTGGGGCTAGATTATCAATATCATGGCTTAAAGGTTTTTGCCCAATTATCTTCAGGTGTTATCAGATATTTTATAGAAATATGTAAAAGCGCATTTGATAATGCTATTGAGAACAGCTTCAGTTTTTCCAATCCACGTTCATTATCCTTAAAAGAACAGACAAATGCAGCCCAGTTTGTAAGTGAAACTAAAGTTGCTCAGATTGATGGTTTTGTACCAGGAGGCAAGGTTTTAAAAAGACTCATTTTAAATTTAGGTAAGATTTACTACCTAAGGCAGAATAATCGACAAACGACTTTAGGTGAGCCAGAAGTAAATCATTTTACAACAAGTTTGTTTGAATTGAAAACCTATCATGGTGATGCTACTATGTATTTAGATTTTGCGGTTATGCATAATATTCTTCAACCAAGTCTACCAACAAAAACAAAATCTAATGATATTGTAGAAGTTGCTGATTTTCATATAAATCATATTTATTGTCCATTTTTTAAAATATCGCATAGGAGGAAAAGGAAAATTAAAATTGAACCTTCTGTTCTAAATAAATTAATACTCGGTAATTCAGAAGAAGTTGGTAAAATAATTAAGAAATATGAAGAAGTAAATGAATTTAATATTTCTCAAGGAAAACTGTTTTAATTATGGAGTTTCAGGAAAAATTTGAGCTAAATAGTGAAAACTCAACCATTTTTGGGGAGAATATTGATATTCTAATTACTAGCGATACTTCCTCAAATAAAGAAAGAAGTCATAAGGTAAGAAACTTGATTTCGGGCAGTTTTAAAGGCATCACCTTAATAATTGAATCAAATCGTCAACAAGATAAATTCAGCTTACAAGTATTAGATGAAAATAATGAGAGTTTGGGTGAACTCTCAGAAAGCATAATTATCCCTAGTTTACGCCAATTTTTTAAAAGAAGTTCTCTTTTTGAAAAATATAAAATTCATAGAAGCAATATCTGCATTGATATCACTTCTATGCCACACATTTTGATATTTAGTTTAACTAAGATTTTTGTAAAAGAGGTTAAACCTCGAAATTTATTTGCTACATACACAGAACCAAAATTTTATAAGAAGAAAATTAAAGAGCGATTAGATACGTGTATGGATGATGAAGATTACGACCTTTATGAAGAAATATTGGGTTTAAACTATAATGTTAATGGTTTTTCAAGAAGAAAACGTTTAGATGATGACCTTTTAGTTGCATCTTTAGGATTTGAAAGACAAAGGTTATTGGCACTTTATGATAGAATTGAGCCGAAAGGTGGCTTAATTCCAATTGTGGGATTTCCTTCCTTTAAACCTGGGTGGAATATTACTGCAATTAACATGAATTATAAAGTAATTGAAGACGCTCGTGCAGAAGGATATATTAAGTCTTGTGAATCTTCAAGCCCTTTTGGAATATATTCTTGTTTGAAGGAAATATATTCTAAGAAATCAGATGACTATAATATCTTAGTTGCTCCATTTGGAACAAGGCCTAATTGTTTGGGTGCAGCAATATTTGCTCTTAGACATAAAGACTGTCAGCTTATTTATGATTTTCCAATTGAGAAAAATTTTAGAAGTGAAGGTGCAGATAGTACATATTTTTATATATTATCGAGCTTTTTAATAGAATAGAATGGATAAACTAGGTAGATTTTATACTGATAATGCTTTTTCAGAGTTGCTAGTGAATCAATTGGATAAAGCTTCTCCAAAGCATATACTAGATTTAGGAGTGGGTGATGGTTCATTGTTGTCTGCAGCTCTTAATAAGTGGCAAGATGCTTCTTATTCTGCAGTTGATATTGAAGATAAAAGCTTTGATGAATCACTTCAAATTAATTTTTTAAAAAAGGACGTCTTAAATAATTCAAGTGAAATTACTATTGAATTATCACATTCAGAGATAGATATTGCAATTTGTAATCCTCCGTATACAAGGATTAAAAACAAAGGAAAATACAATAGCTTATTTAGAGAAATAGGGTTTATAAATAGTCTTAAACTTAAATATATAACTGCAGATTTACTTTTTTTAGCGTTCAATTTAAGTCTACTAAAAGATAATGGACAATTAGGTATTATTCTACCAGATACCCTTATAACTTCCTCTGATTTTGAGAATTTTAGAAAGGATGTTCTTAAATATGATATTATAACAATAATTGAATTGCCTGAAAAAATATTTCGAAAGACAGAGGCAAAGACATA
The DNA here is from genome assembly GCA_963665705.1 of uncultured Saccharicrinis sp. Taxonomy (GTDB): domain Bacteria; phylum Bacteroidota; class Bacteroidia; order Bacteroidales; family Marinilabiliaceae; genus Saccharicrinis. The sequence continues at coordinate 3,230,745 of OY762448.1, read as the reverse complement.
CATCTTAATTATTAATAAAAGTACATCAAATTCTGATTTTACTAATTTATTGTTGTCAGATAAATCAGGCCAAATTGAAAATCAAATTTCCGTATCAAAAACGAAGCTAATTGGACGTATGGATTATACATTTAATTTGTATAATTCTTTTACTGCGGATGACGGTGTTAGCTTGAATGATTTAGGAGCAGTAATTAAAAGAGGTAAACTTTCAGGTAAATCATTAAGAAATAAGGGTAAGGCCTTTTTTCATACATCTGACTTTTCACAGCAAACCTTTGTCTCTTTTACTAATAATGAACAAGAAGAAAATGAAACATTTGCTAATACAGGTGATGTTTTATTAGCTAGAGTAGGTTCCAGATGTTTGGGGAAATTTTGTGTTGTTAAAAATGGTCGTATTGAAATATCAGATTGCATTTTAAAAGTAACATTACCACAAGAATACGTTACTCCATTTGTAAATGCCCTTAGTTCTGATTATGGAAAAAGTTGGTTTAAAGCGTATTCCCATGGTGTTTGCGCAAAATTAATTAGTAAAAAAGACTTGTTGAATTTTAAAATTCCTACCGCGCACATCCAAGCACATTAGCAATTTGCACAATCCTGCACACATCCAAAAATTGCTAAAGAGCTTGTATGTTTTTCCATCGCTTTTAGGCCAACCTCTAAAACTTTTTTTCGGAAACTGCAGTGCAAATTATGGACATTTTAGGTTTTGTATCAATAAAGCCCAGCATACAACAAGCCATCATAATACATTGCGCATGAGGTTATTGAGGTTTGTGTAATTAGGAGGTTAGGCAAAGATAATTAACTTTGTGAAGGAACGAATGGATATTCTTGATCATGTTGACCCCCTTTCCTGAAGCTGGTTAATGTGATGTTTTTTGCATGACATTCCGGCGGATGCTGACCCCTTTAAATAAGGATTGAGGGAAAAATCTGTTTCGTGAACGAAAAAAAACGGAGCATATTGATCCCCTCAATTACAATTGCTTTTCAAAAAACGGAACATGTTGACCCCTTGGATTTAGGTTTAATTAATTAGTAGTCGCAACTACTAATTGATATTGATTATGGCAGGAAAACCTAAAAGAATGAGCCAAGTAAAACAAATACTACAATTACACAGTCAAGGGTACGGTAATAAAACCATCGCCCGCAATTTAGGCATAAGTAAAAACACGGTTAAAAGCTATTTGGGAAAATACCGTAGTTCTAAATTAAGCCTTGGAACCCTTCTTAAAATGGAAGACCATGCTTTGGAAAAAGTCTTTCATCCGGGTAATCCTGCATATAAAGATCAGCGTTTTGAGGCGCTTAAGAGCAAGTTGGATTATTTTGAAAATGAACTTCAAAAACCAGGAGTAACCAAGCAGTTGTTGTGGGAAGAATATCGCATAGCCAATCCCACGGGATACAGTTTAAGTCAATTTAGTTTCCATTTAGCTCAACATCTGCTGACCAAGAATCCATCCATGGTATTGCGGCACGAGCCGGGAGAAAAACTATTTGTAGACTATGCCGGAAAAAAACTTTCGTATGTTGATGCCTCTACGGGTGAAATCATAGAATGTCAGGTTTTTGTGGCCTGTTTGCCCTATTCTGATTACAGTTTTTGTATGGCAGTACCTAGTCAGCGTATTGATGACTTTATTTATGCGCTCACATGCTGTCTGAAGAGCTTGGGAGGAGCACCCAAAGTTCTGGTTCCCGATAATCTTAAATCCGCTGTAATAAGAGCGAATAGGTATGAGCCAACAATCAACCAAGCGCTTGAAGATTTTGCCAACCATTACAACATGGCTGTAGTCCCTGCCAGAGCCAGAAAACCCAAAGACAAAGCATTGGTTGAGAATCAAGTGAAACTTATATACAATCGGGTATATGCTCGCATTCGGCATCAACAGTTCTTTTCGCTAATCCAGCTCAATAAGGCCATAAAAGAGCATACACTTAAACACAATCAAACTCGCATGCAAAAGCGTGATTATTGTAGAGAAGAACACTTTTTATCAAATGAAAAAGCATTGCTTCAGGAACTGCCAAAGGATTCTTTTGAAATAAAGTATTACAAAGAATATAAACTGGCACAAAACAACCATATATACCTGGGAGAGGATAAACACTACTACAGTGCACCATATCAATACATAGGCAAAAAGCTAAAGGTTATATATACTCGTTCGATGGTTCGTATTTATCATCATCACAATCAAGTAGCAGTACACCAACGAAATTATTCAAAGGGTGCATACACCACAGATAAAGAACATTTGTGTTCTACTCATCAGCATTATTTAAACCGAAGTCCCGAGTATTATAAAGACAAGGCAACAAAACTTTCTGCAACATTAGGACAACTAGTAGAGATGATTTTTACTCAAAAGAAATATCCAGAACAACTCTATCGTACATGTGACGGCCTGTTTAGTTTGCTCAAAAACACCCCGGCCGACACGTTTAACAAAGCCTGTCAAATGGCTATCGATAACCAAAATTACAGGTATGGTTTTGTGATGAATATTATCAAAAATAAAATGACAGAATCAACTCAAAAGGATCCTCAAAAAGATCTTCCGCAACATAACAACATCAGGGGAAGAGAATATTACAATAATCAATTATCATTTAAATTTTAAATCAATGGAAATTATTGAAAATCAATTAACACAATTACGCCTTTATGGTTTTAAAAAAAGCTGGACAGCTCTATTGGAAACTCGTAAAAACAATGAGCTGTCATTGAACGAAGGACTTGAAATCCTTTTGCAGGCAGAACTGCAAGACAGGGAGAATCGTCGCTTTAACCAGCTCAGAAAAACGGCTCGATTCAGGTATCAGGCCTCATTGGAAGAATTAATGTATGATGCATCCAGAGGTTTGAATAAATCGTTAATAACCACATTATCCTCAGGTGATTATATCTCCAATGGAGAATCCGTGTTGATTACAGGTGCTACCGGGTGCGGCAAGAGCTTTATATCATCCGCTTTAGGACATCATGCATGTGCTCAGGGATATAAAGTTGCTTACTTCAATGTGCAGAAGCTGCTTCAGCAAACAAAAATGGCTCGTATTGAAGGCACAATCTATCAATTAATGAATAAAATATCAAAATCAAACCTGCTTATCCTGGATGATTTTGGTTTAACACACCTTGAAAAACAACATCAAATGGATTTAATGGAGATTGTGGAAGACAGGCACGCTCGCGCAGCAACTATAATAGTAAGCCAATTACCTGTTGCCAGCTGGTTCGATATCATTGGTGAAGCCACCATTGCCGACGCTATTTTAGATCGTTTAGTACACACTTCACATAGAATAGAACTTAAAGGAGAAAGTCTTAGAAAAAAAATGTAATTTTGTCATACTAACCATTATTAGTTACCCAAATCCAAGAGGGGTCAGTATGACCGGAATGGGGGGGCAACATCACCGGAATATCTAACGAAAAAGCGCAACGTATCATATGACCAATCCGTTAGCGGTTATTAAAAAAGCAAACATTGAAAGCAGACAGACTTTTGAATTTTCTTGAATCTTCAAAAAAATACCTAGAAACATATTCAAAGCACCTAGTGCGAATTAGTAATCGCATTCACTTTATTCGAAAGACTTTTGAAATTGAACCAGAATTAAAGGAATATGAATTATTGATAAAACTACTATCACAGCTAGAATTCAATGGCTTTATAACAATAAGTTATCTTGATTTAATCATATTAAGTAGAGGAATCATGGTATCAAAACATGATTGGGAAACTAAGTTTTATGCAAAACAGATATATTTATTGATTTACGAATCTCAGAATTCATACAATCACCATAGAAGTGAGATTCATTCTCTAGTAGCGAGAATATCATGTGAATCATTAACAAATGAATTTTTAACAATAAACAAAAAGATAAAGACTTTTAAGAAGGAGGCGAATTTTGAAACAGACATCAACAAAATAAGAAATAAAGTCGCAGGCCATATTGATCCTGAATTTGAGGTTTACTATGAAGCATTAATGCTTCTTGATATAGAGAGAATAAAAAAGGAATTGCTTGAATATTTATTGATTTTAAATAGCTTACTTGTTTTTTCTAAAAATCTACTGGGTGAATATGGAAATATTGTAAGTATAAAGAAAACTGGTGAAAAGAGTGAAATGGATTTACAATTTGAGAAAATAATTGAAAGAATTAATAATAACAACCGCTAACACTTAGCCTCTAATGTAGGGTTGCTTGCACACCCTACAGATTGGAGGGTTTGTTGAACTAAACAATATTCCAGCAATATGTTTGTAAGATATTTATAATGTGGGTTTTAACTATAGTGTTTTAAATAGCATTTTTTAAGCATTTAATTCGGTTTTATCATTGTCATTTTTGATGTATTTCTGTTTATAATGAACCATTATATTAATTTACTGCACATGGTAATTAATTGTAATACTGTTTTTTAACCAGTGTTTTGATGAGAGGGTACAGCATACCCATTTACGCTCAATCGCATATTCGTTAGTTTGTTGAAAAATAGAGGTGGCTGCATTAATTATCAAGCAGGAGGGGCCCTTTTCCCGGGGTAAGAAAGTATTAAAGCTAACTCACCACCACAATCTTTACAACTAAGACAGGAACGTTTCCCAAACTTCATTTCAAGTACCTGAGCTCTTGAAAGTTTTAGTTTATGAAAAGTTACCTTTAAGTCTTTGCGCAATAGCTCCAAACATTTGGATTTATTGCGAGCGCTTAAAAAGCCAAGATGCCTTATTCTTCTGAAATGAGGTGGGACGATATGCTCCACAAACCTTTTTAAAAAATCAACGCCAGTAATAGTTTGCGTTTCCGATTTATAATTATCCTTTCTGTTGCACCATTTAAAAGTGACATGAGTATCAGTTACTTTTAAAATACGTGCATTAGAAATCGCCACCCGGTGTGAGTATCTACCCAAATATTCCACTACAGAATGCTTACGATCCAAAGGCTTGTTTGGCATACACCACCCAAGGTTCCGGAATTAAATCGCGAGGTACAAACTTGTTGATTTTACCCTGCTGCTTCAACTTACGTAACTTTTTAGCAAAAATGGCACTAAACTTATCCGACATTTGTTTAACATCAAACAAGAAGTCACCGTTTTGTTTGGTTGTTTTCCAATGTCCATTTTTGTCGATACCACCTGCCGGAATAATATAATGTATATGCGGATGGTATTTAAGTTGCTGATCCCAGGTATGCAAAATAGCAATGGCACCGGGTAAAGCCCCTAATAGTTTAGGATCTTTGGCAAAGTGACAAATCGTCTCCCATGATTTTTCAAACAATAGGTTATACATTGTTTTTCTGTTAAAGCGAAACAACTCTAACAGTAAATGTGGAACGGTAAATACCACATGGTAGTATTTTACCGGGAGCAGATCTTGTTTACGATCTTCAATCCACAACTCTTTGTCAATACCCTGACACCTTGGGCAATGCCTGTTTCGGCAACTGTGCATCACATAATGAACCGATCCACAGGAAGCACAAGCCAATACAGACCCTCCAAGTTGAGGCGTACGGCAAGTAGCCAGCGCATTTAAAACCTTAAGTTGATATTCAGTGAATCCTCTTAATTTTAAAAGATCCGGTAAAAAGCGTCTGATGACAGTAGCAATATCAGCACCATCAAACATTAGGATACATTTTCGACAAGGGACTAAAACCAGCATTGGGAGAAGATTGAGCAATATGCAGATACATCATAGTAGTGCTAATTTCAGCATGACCCAACTGGTTTTTAACACTTACAATATCCAGTCCCATTCCCAGCAGATGTGTCGCATAACTATGTCGAAGTGTATGAATACAAACCGATTTATTAATACCGGCCTTTTTAACCGCCTGTTTCATGGCATGTCTGGCACCAGTAGTACTGAATTGCTGACCTCTGATTTTGCCATTAAATACCCATGTTTGAGGACACACCGTTTGAAAGTAAGTGTATAAACCCCGAATTGTAAGGTTAGATATGGGTACATAGCGATCTTTTTTATGTTTAGATTGTCTGATGTGAATTTGTTTACGATCAAAATCCAGATCTTCGATTTTTAGATTCAGCACCTCCGAAATACGAAGACCGCAATCATAAATGATGGCAAAAAGTATTTTATGTTTTAAAAGTTTAGGTGTTTTCAGAAGTGTTTTAACTTCTTGTTGCGATAACACCACTGGTAAGGCTTTACTGCTTTTAATAGGAGGAAGCGCCAGCAATAGATCTTCGTTTTTAAACATAGAAAACATGGCTCTTAAACCATATACCAGATGTTTGAAAGAGCTGCGACTGGGTTTTTCGTTGATTTGAATTTCAAATAAATATTCTTCAATTTGATCAATGGACAAATCCAAGGGGGAACACTTAAAATGTAACACCATCTTAGAAATTTGCATCAGGTAATTACGAGTGCAAGATTCTGATTTTCCGGCAATGGTGTATTTCCGCAAAAATTGTTCGCTGATAAGTTTAAATTCAGGAACTGCTTTACAAGCTTGTTGTAGGTAAGATTCTCTACTCATTACAATTGTATTTTAAAATTAATAATGGTAGAAGATGTAATTATATTACGAATTTTGTTAGTTTTAGCCTAAGCTCCCGCTTTGCGGGTTTAGTTCAACACGGCATCATAAACCATAGCGCAGGGAAGTGATTTTCTGTTGTTTAGTGCAATCAAATTGCTATCTTTCGATTAGATTCGTAGTACGGTAAAGCGCTACGGTTCATATGCCCAATCCGTTGTGTGCCATGCAAAAACAAGAGAGACAGTGCAAATTAGAAACGAAATATATTTAATAAATTGCCAACGCACATTTGGCACATTTGCAAGCTCCAACACACAGGCTTATGCTTCAGCTTGCAAAAGAGCCAAATTTTTGCCAACGCTAAAATACAGACAGAATGAAAGAAATTATCAAGCAAATTGATGAAAACAAATTATTGCTAAAAATAGACTGTAATATTTATGAAAAAGAGGCAGTAATGCAAGCAAGTTATAAATTCACAGACAAATGTTATTTGAATATTGAGAAGGCAGATAATTATTTTGAAGTATATATTCAAGGAAAAGAAAATACAGCAGATTTAGAAAAAATTGCGCTTGAATTTGGTAATGAAATAATTGACCAACAAATAAGACTTCAAACAGGACGTGAATTTAAAGAAGTTCGAGAGCAATTGGTAAAGAAGGCTTTCTCATCGATAACTAAATAATATGGATTATCAAATATTACCACATCGCTTTGAAAGAATACAAGAAGAAGTTTTTGTGACAAATGAAGTTGGTGAATATGTTTATTTACCAAATGAAGATTTTGAAAAGTTTGTAAATCATAAATTAAAACCTGAAAGCGATTCATATAAAAACTTGAAGGGAAAACAGATTCTCTCTGACAACCATACAGAGGATGTGTTAGAAATGTTATCTACAAAATACCGTACAAAGAAGTACTTTCTTTCACAGTTTACTTCTTTACATATGATAGTTGTATCATTAAGATGCAACTCAAATTGCAGTTATTGTCAGGTATCTAAAAAAGATATTGAAGATTTGAATTATGACATGAATAAAGAGACAGCAAAAAATGTAGTTAACAAAATTTTTGAAAGTCCAAGTCATAATATTAAAATTGAATTTCAAGGAGGCGAACCTCTTCTTGATTTTGATATAATTAAATTTATTATTGAAAGGGCAGAATGGAAAAATATATTCAAAAAGAAAAATTTAGAATTTGTTATTTGTACTAATCTGACATTAATTGATGAACGAAAATTAAAATGGTTAAAAGGGCACAAAGTTTATATTTCCACTTCTATTGATGGTCCAAAAGATTTGCATGATAAAAATCGACCTCTTTATAATTCAGAACATAGTTATGACGATGTTGTTGATAAAATTAAATTAACAAGAAAGTACTTAGGAAATGATAGTGTTTCAGCCTTAATGACAACTACCTCTTATAGCTTAGATAAATTTCCTTCAATTATTGAAACATACAGGGAATTAGGCTTTAATTCAATCTTTTTAAGGTCGTTAAATCCATATGGTTTTGCAAAAAGAGACCAACATTTTTTGGCTTACCCAATGGACGACTTTTTGGATAATTACAAAAGAGGACTAGATTATATAATAAACTTAAACTTGCAAGGAATTTATTTTGCAGAAGATTTTGCTACAATCCTATTATCTCGAATTTTGACACCATTTAGTACTGGTTTTGTTGACTTACAAAGCCCTGCAGGAATGGCAATAGCTGGAGTTATTTATGATTACGATGGTGATGTTTACGTTTCAGATGAAGGCAGAATGCTTGCTTCAATAGGTGATAAAAAGTTTAAGATAGGTAACGTAAAAACAAATACTTATCAGGAAATATTTAATGGTGATTATTTACACTCTCTATTTGAAGTATCGGTAGCTGAAAGTTTACCACAATGTTCTACATGTGCGTATTTACCATATTGTGGTGCTGACCCTGTTAGAAATTATAATGAGCAAGGTGATTTAATTGGTCATCGTCCAACAAGTGAAATATGTAAGAAAAATATGGGTGTAATAAAGCATTTATTATCTTTATTAAAAAAGAATGATAGTAACCTTAATAAAGTTTTTTGGAGCTGGATTTTAAGAAAACCAATTGAAGAATGAAACAATTTAAAGGGAATCCTAATAACATAACAGAAACAATAATTGGGAAGGTTGTTAAACAGCCATCTTTACTCCAATCAAAGAAAGATAAAGTTTTGGTCACGCACCATGCAGGTAAATCGAAAGGTTTTCATGCAATTATAACAGATAGTTCGATTATTCCTGAAGTTTCAGGTGTTTATGATATACAAGAACTTTCAGAACTAAATGATAACGATATTGTAACAATTAATAATGAAGGATTTGTAAATGTCATTCATGAAGCTAATTCAAAGCATAATTCGATATTTATTACTGGTCGGTGTAACTCGAACTGTATTATGTGTCCTCAGCCGCCTGTAAAAGAAGAGGCAGACAGGAATGATTTAAACTTGAAGCATATTTCATTACTACCAAAAAACACAACTTCTATTGGTATTACAGGTGGTGAGCCTACTTTAATTGGTGATAAACTTTTTGAAATTATCCGTCAAATTAAAAAACATATTCCCGATTGTTGCATCAACCTTTTATCAAATGGAATAAAGTTTGAAAATATAGATTACGCAAATGATTTTGCAAAAAATATTGATTCTAGAACAGTTGTAGATATACCGTTATACTCCGATATAGACACTATTCATAATGATATAGTTGGTAGTAAATCGTTTCATAAAACAATAAAAGGAATCTATAATCTAGCAAAATTCAATATTAAAATTGGCATACGTATAGTAGTGCATAAAATGAACTATGACAGATTACCACAATTAGCAGAGTTTATTTATTCCAATTTTACTTTCGTATATCAAATTGCATTTATGCAAATGGAGCCAATTGGTAATGCTTTAGATAATATTGAAAGACTATGGATAGACCCAATGGATTATAATAATGAGTTGGAAGAAGCAATAAAAATTCTTCATTATAGAGATTTACATGTTTCGATATATAATAGTCAACTTTGCATTCTTCCAGAAGGAATGAGAAAATTTGCAGTTAAATCTATTTCTGAGTGGAAAAATATTTATGTAGATCAATGTGAAGGATGTATTTTAAAATCTGAATGCCCAGGTTTTTTTGCGTCTTCAAAGGATTATCATAGTCGCGGGATAAAAAGTATTAAAGAAATTCAGGCTTGTGTCTGATGTTTCTCAATGTTTAATTTTTTAAAATTATTTTTTATGAGAAAATTATTGATGACTGTAGTGGCAGGATTTGTTTTAATGGGAACCACTGTTACTACAAAAGCTTCGAGCCTGATTAGATCAGCTGATGTGAGCATTAATCAACAAGATGACAATGGTCTCGTGTTGAAACATGCAAATGAGATTTTTGGACATGAACAAGTTGCCTTAAATGGGCATTCATCCCATAGTTCTCATAGTTCTCATAGTTCACATGGCTCACATGGTTCTCATAGTTCTCATTATTCAAGTCGTTAATGAGATGGCAGTCCCCATTTTTATTTTGGGGACTGTTTTTTTACATAGATTAAATCATCCTATTTATATTGACTATATTTATGAATGTTCTGTTTTATCTAAATACATTATTCATTATTGCAATAATTTTTTTTACAACCTTTATTTTTATAGATAAAGGAACAAAACATTTTATTGAAAGAAATAGACTTGTATTTATAATAATATTCGCTCTTGCAATTATATACAAATTACCATTTGATTTTTCTTTTTTTCAAGGGTTAGAATATGAGGACTCTTATTTAGCTAACTCAGTATCTCGTTATTTAATGCATAACAGAGATAATACAGAACCATTTCTAGCAACAACTTGTAGTGTTGGAGCAATAGATAATTGTACTTTTAGTTCTACACATTCTGGCAATCTAAATGGATTGCCAATAATTCTTTCGACATTAAATGAAATTATTGGTTATAATGTAAAAACCGTATCAATAATTAACTTAATGTTTTCAATTATTTCTGCAATATCAATTTTTTTAATATGTTATAAATTAAACAAAAGTCATATTTTTGGATTAATTGCATCCATAGTTTTCATTACATGTCCAATTCTTAATAGTTTTCATACTTCCTCACTATTCGAAACATCTTCAAGTAGTTTAATTGTAATATCCTTGTTTTTATTTATTCTTTATTTTGAAAATAAGCTTTCAAATCGAAATGGTTTTATTCTATTCATGGTCATGATTGTGGTTAACCTAATTTCGATCCATTTTAAAAGAGAAAATATTATAGTTCTTTCGTTTCCATTTGTCTTTCTTTTTATTAGACTGATTGACAATAGAAAAACTGTCAAAATCAAGAAAAAAGGAGTTTTACTTTACTCCGTTTTCTTACTTGGGTTGGTATTTTATTATTTCTATGTTTTGAACATCTCAGATTCTTTAGAAATTGAACGAGAATATGCAATTGGGAATTCATTTCAATTAAAGTTTTTTATCCCTCTTTTCAAAATGTTTCTTAAAGGATTTTCAAATTTTCAGTGGTTTTATTTTTACAGCATATTTTGTATTATAGGTATTCTACTTATAATTTTTGATGCAAAAAACAATCCGTTGCTTTTATATCCTTTAATTATATTTTTCGTTTTTATTGTAATTAATTCAATTCATCACAGAAGCTATTATTTTGTAAGGAGTGGGGAGGTTTCTGCATTCGATTCATTGCGTCATATAAATATGTTATCACCTTTCTTCTCTATTGTTAGCGGGTATGGTATTTTTAGACTATTTGAATTTCTTAGTTGTAAGATTGTCAGAAAAAACAAACTAAGAGCATATGTTTACCCTATTATTGCATTAATACTGATCCATCTATTAATACTTGGTTATAGTACAAGGAATGAACTGATAGCGATTGAAAAGCATAATAGAATAGAGCCTGTTTCTGTGTTGCTTGAATCAGTAGATCAGGAAAAAGACGTGGTTATTACTGACCAATCTATCTTGTTACATAATTATTGTCAAGAAAGTTTAACTATTATAGAGTTAACAGCTTTGGGTGAATATGTCTCAGAAGATGAGGTTAATGATTTACTAAAAAAATCAAATATCTATTTCTTATGGAAGGGATATTTTAATGAGAGTGTTTTTAGAGAAAGATATAAGAATTCAATTGATATTGTTGAAAGATTTAAATTAACAGAAGTTGCTGAAGGTGATGGATATGAAGTATTGAAACTAGTTAGCAACTAAACTTAAAAAGACGATTTATTCTCAACTTACCAAATTATAGTTCTAATTGAAAAATAGAGTGAAATATATTTTGACAATTGACTGTGAAGATTTCTTATCTCTCCCAGCATTTAATCAATATACACCAACAGTTGATTGGGATGATTTAATTGAGAATCAAGTTAATTTGGTTCTAGATGCGCTATATGAAGCAAATGAGACTAAAGCTACATTCTTTATTGTAGGCGAAATAGCAGAAAGAAAACCAGAGTTAATTAGTAGAATAGCCAGAAAAGGACACCATGTTGGTTCACATAGCTACACACATACAGAAGTGTTTAAACAATCAAAAAAAGAGTTTGAGGAGGATTTAAAAAAATCGATATTTTATATTGAGAACTCATGTAAGTGTAGAGTTAATAGTTATCGAGCTCCTATATGGTCTTATAAAAAAGAAAATGTATGGTTTTGGGATGTACTTAAAAAGCATGGAATTTTTTTTGATTCAAGTATATACCCTACAAGCAAACTTTTTTTTGGTAACCCAAAGGCAAAAAGGTTTGCGTATAAGAGAGAAGTTGGCATTTGGGAAATACCCCCATCAACTTTTAGGTTTCTAGGTTTTAACTTTCCTTTTGCTGGAGGGATTTATTTTCGGTTTTTGCCTTTCTGGCTTATAAAGCTTCTAATAAAAAGAATTAGCAATAAAAATAATCAACCAATCGTGATGTATTTTCATCCTTGGGAATTAGATTCAAATCTATTGAGAGTAAAACAAATTTCAAGTTTTTATAAGTTTATTTTATACTACAATACCCATAGATCAATGGATAAGTTGAAACGGTTATTGAAAGAATATGATTTTACCTCAATTGACATGTACTTAAAACAAAATAGAAAAATATGAAAGAGTATAAGTATGTAATAGTGGGAGGAGGTATTGCTGGCTTAATTACGTCAATTGAGTTATCCAAACATAATAGTGGAAAAATATTATTATTAGAAAAGGAAGATGAATTAGGAGGGTATTTAAAAACAATAGAAAGAAATGGATTTAAATATGATATTGGCTCACATATTATTCATGAAGAGGTAGATGAAAACACTTTGGATTATATCAACAAGGTGGCTGGTAATGTTTTAACAAAGAATAAAAGAACAGGGAAATTAATCTTTAGGAAATCTTATATTACTTATCCTCTGAAGTCAATAAAGTTTATGGCAGGTCTTGGGGGTGTGGAATCCATTTACTGTTCTATGTCTCTTTTATTTGGAAGGTTCTTGAAATTGCTTACTAAGTTTAAAACTAAAAAAAAATCTAATTATGAGTATAACTTGAAACAAAATGTTGGAGTAAGAGCATATGATATTTTTTATAAACCATATGCACTAAAGGTATGGAATTGTGATCCAAGATTAATCTCAAAAACAGCTATAAAACGTCAAATGGCAATGGTTGGCCCTTTAACCTTATTTAGAGAATTCGTAAATTACACATTTAAGAAGAAACATGATAAGTATTTTTATTATTTGGAAGGTGGCATTGGCAAGTTCCCAGAAGGGCTAGAAAGAACTGCATTAGAAAGCAATGTGGATATCTATAAGTCGGTTACGGATTTTAAGATTGATAATCAGATTCTTGAAATTGATATTGATGGGAAGAAGGAAACAATAAGCTTTGATAAGCTTATTTCAACAACTTCATTAACTAGCATTACAAGTAAACTTAATTTTAGTCCTTCGGAAAAGGAGATTGTTGAAAAGGTTGAATATAGGGGGCTTAAACTAATTTTTCTTCATGTAAGTGAAGAAGTATTAGTAGATGGGGAGTCTTTTTATTTACCAGAAACCAAATATAGCATTGGAAGGATTTCAATTCCTTGTAGGTTTTCTGAAGCAATGAATCCAAATACGAAATTTACTAGCATTATCTGTGAAATACCATGTTCCAAAGGGGATAAGATTTGGAATATGGATACGCAAGAGGTTGTTGCTATTTGCTTAAAAGATTTAAAAGAAGCAGGTTTGATTAAAGGCGATAATTATAGTTATACAGATTATGATTTCCATTTTAATGTGCCAGATGTATATCCGCTTTATTATAATCATTGGCAAACTAACATTAAATCAATTTTAAAGATTGTTGGAGATAAATACCCAAATATCTATTTAGCTGGAAAATCCGGTTTTTTTATGCAATCAAACCTAGATAGGTCAATAGAGATAGGGAAAGAACTTCCTAGAAAATTAGTGAACAATATTACACCAAATGAGTGGTATGAACGATTTGATTATTACCATAGTCTAATATTAAGAGATTAAGCATTCTCTATTGCTAATGATAAAGTTGCGAGGTATAGTATAAGATAATAATTAAAACTATAATGAAATAAATTTTAAATATGACCCAACCTTTGCAGTCATACACATCGGCAAGTCGCACGAGCTATCCCTCAAACCAAAACTTGCCAAAGAGTATGTCTGTCCCATCGCACGGACTGACAGAGGAAAATAAAGCACGGGCACACAATCGAGTAGGCAGCCGATAGACTAACAGTCTATCGGAGAACCTCTCACACCACTCAGCGTACGGGTCTCGTACTGAGCGGTTCTTTACATCATGGGGAACAAGGTATTAACATTTGAAGTTAACAAAGAGTGTAGCTGATTATGCATATCAGCCAATGAAATATAACCACGTTTTTGAAGTCGTTCTATGGTTATGGTGGTTCCTAGAATAGGACTCTGAGCAATAGCCCAACCACCCATACGGCTCCGGCTCCAAGCATAAGCATGATCAAGATCAACACCCAAACGAATCAGGTTTTTCCGTTTACGTTCTGGTTTCTTCCAATGATGCCAGATACAATATCTGAGTCGATTTCGAAGCCAACCATCAAGTTTCTCCAGTTTCGTAATGATATTTGCATGTTTAAAGTAGTTGATCCAACGTAACCATGCGGGCTAATACATATTGTTAGTGCTCATATCCAAGCCTATTTTTGAGGCAAAAAACCATGCGTATTATCGAATCAAGTTTTAGGAAGTTATACCGGGAGTATTTGGAATCCGGTCTTAGTGTTCGCGATTTTTGCAGTAACCAGGATTTCGCAGTCTCCACGTTTTATCGTTGGAAGAATCTAATTGAACAAGATGAACCAACCATTGGGTTTGTGCCATTAACAATAAACAAAGATTCATCTGTAAACAGTAAGGTACACCAATCAGACGTCATCAATAATTGCAAGGAAAACACATGTGATAGCCACTTATCTTTTACATTTCCCAACGGTACAAGATTGGATATAAAAGGAGATGCAGACATTGCTCTGATCAAGTCCATTATTCACCTTTATTGATCAAGACCTATGTTTCATTTACACGGGAATCTGCAGTACTTCCTCTATCCAGCTCCGGTTGATATGCGAAAAAGTTTCTATACGCTTAGCGGTGTCGTTTCATCAGTAATGAAGCGCAATGTGCAGGACGGCGAAGTATTTATTTTTGTCAATCGTAACCTGACTATTATGAAGATATTGCATTTGGAGCACGGCGGTTTGGTTATCTATCACAAAAAGCTAGAAAACGGTACATTTAAGCTCCCTACTTTCGACCAAAATATTACATCGCAGTCAATAGACTGGCAAGATTTGATGGCTATTGTAAGCAATGTAAAACCCATAGAAAGACAATTGAAAAAACGTCGAAAAAGCATTTGAGTTCATTACTTATTTTTTGGCTGAAACCCTTGAATTTAGTATCTTTGAGACATATTCAGAAGGAGATAAATGAGCCAGATTTCAGATAACGAAGCATTCATTCAACAGTTGTTACAAGAGCGTGACGAGATGTATTGTGAACTCTCACGTTTGCGTCAGACAGATAATGGTTATATGGAGTCTCTTAAAGCTCAAAACAAGGAACTGGAAGACCAAATTAACAAGCATAAAGAGCTTCTTCAAAAAAAAGAAGAACTACTCAGTAAAAAGGATGAGTTGCTTCAGCAAAGAGAGGAACTGGTTAATAAACTAACTGACCAATTGGCATGGTATCGTCGAAAGTTCTGGAAGGCTTCCAGTGAACGTTTTATTCCATCTGACCCAAACCAGCGTAAGATCGATTTTGACGGATTGGATGTTCTTCCCGAAGAAGAAGAGATCGCCAAAGAAGCGGATAAGGAGTTGTTGTCCTATAAACGTCAACGACCACAAAAAGAAAAAAAGAAACCGGTTCGTCTTCCTTTGCCGGAAGACCTACGCCGTGAGGAAGAAATAATAGAGCCGGAAGGCATTGATGACAACTGGGTACGCATTGGAGAGGAAATTACCGAAGTTTTAGAGCACAAGCCCGGTGAATTGTTTGTCCGAAGAATTATCCGTTCCAAATATGCATTAAAGCCAGCCTCACAAGAACAGGAGAAAGCTGTTGTACAGATAGCGCCACTTCCACTGTTGCCATTACCACGCAGCAATGCAGGCGCCTCGCTTTTGACAGAGTTACTGATCAATAAATACCAACACCATCTACCATTTCATCGTCAGATTGCCATGTTTAAACAGATTGGCGTTAATCTACCAGCTTCAACCATTAATGGTTGGTTTCAGGGGACCTGTGATTTACTACGTGCTTTGTATTATCATTTACGTGAAGTGATAATGGAATCGGATTATATACAGGTGGATGAAAGCACGGTTCCGGTAATCAACAATGAAAAACATAAAACCGTAAAGGCTTACCTGTGGATGGTTCGATCGGTGATGAACAACCTGGTCTTCTTTCATTACGATAAAGGCTCCAGAGCACAAAAAGTAGTGGTTGAGCTATTAAAGGGTTTTAAGGGAGCCATCCAAACGGATGGGTATGAAGCTTATTCTATTTATGAGCAAAAGAAAGGTGTCCTATTATTGGGATGCTGGGCGCATGCACGCCGTAAATTTGAAGAAAGTCTTGCCGAGGACAAAGCCGGGGCTAAATATGCGTTGGCACAAATCGGCAAACTCTATCAAGTGGAAACAATGGCTGACGAACAAGGCTTGGATGATGAACAACGAGTGGAACTACGTAAACGTTTAGCTTACCCTATTATGGTCGTCTTTGAAAAATGGATCGTCAATCACTATCCTAAAGTATTGCCCAAAGGCAGAATGGGTAGAGCCTTATCGTATACTTACTCAATTTTCCACCGTTTGTCACGCTATCATCTTGATGGTCGTTATAAAATAGATAATAATCTGGCTGAAAATGCTATCAGACCTCTGGCATTAGGTCGTAAAAACTATTTGTTCTGCGGCAATCATGATGCAGCCGAAAATGCAGCTGTCATATACTCTTTGCTGGGTTGCTGCAAAGCTGCAGATGTAAATCCAAGAGAATGGTTGACGGATGTACTTACAAAGATACCTGAATACAATAATGACTACTCCTTAGATTTAGCTGACCTTTTACCCCATAATTGGAAGAATTCATAGAATACCGGGAATTGTCCATAAATTCCATAGACAATAGGAATGTCTCGTTTTAATTAATATACTTACGTGATGTAGTAGGCCGAATGCTTACGATCCAACCTCGTTGAATTTCTAATAACTTATGAATGCGTTCATCAAAACTCATGGGATTGGTTTTTCTGGTAACTTCCTTAAGTTTTGTTTTGAAGCTTTTCCATCTCTTTTCAGCTACAATCAATTGATATTTGCCTTTAATACCCTTTTTGTAAATGGGTACAAAGGCAAATCCAAGGATTTGAAAGTTAACCGGACGGCGGATACCACTTTTATCCCTGTTGATGGGGAGTTTAAGTTTATCCCTAAGAAATACGTAAATGGTATTACCTACTTTTCTTGCTTCTGCTTTTGATTTACAATAGATACTGAAATCGTCGGCATAGCGTACAAAGCGTAAGCCTAATTGTTCCATTTTCAAATCCAGTTCATGAAGAACAATATTTGATAACAACGGACTAATGGGGCTTCCTTGTGGTACTCCTTTACGTCGCTTATGTAATTTACCATCCTTTAAAAGTGGCGCTCTAAGCCATCGACGTATCAAACACATGGTGTGTTTGCATTTAATTTTTCGATACAACAATTGCAACAGCAAGGTATGGTCAACCCTGTCAAAGAATTCCTTCAGGTCAATTTCAACAATATGCTGATAGTCTGAATTAATGTAAGAAAGGGCTTTACCTACTGCTTGTTGCGTATTACGTGCTGGACGAAAACCATAACTATAGGTTGAAAAATCTGTTTCGTAATGCATCATTACCACTCTGGATACTGCCTGTTGCAGCATACGGTCAATAGCGGTAGGAATACCTAAAAGTCTGGTTTTACCTCCTGCTTTGGGTATTTCCTTACCACGTATCGGTTGTGGTAAATATTTGTAATTCATGATGCTCTCAACCAATTCATTTCGGTGTTTATCCAAATGGTCTTTAAGTTCTGTGACTTTCATTCCATCTACACCTCCTGCACCTTTATTTCGTACTACTTCAATACAAGCCTGTGTTAGGTTTGCAGGATGTAATACTCGTTCAATTAAATTCGATGTGTCTCTTTTTCTTTTCTTCATAATACTTATTTCCATTCCCTGCTACGACTCTTTGGGGCTGGAAAGGCTCAAAATCCTTTTACCTCCGCCAAAGATGAGTAGCGATGTAAAGTTCAGCCCTTCACTTATCTGTGAGTCCTCCTGCTTAAGCGTGGTATTCGTAAAGCCGGCTCGTATTCTTAAGCTACTATGGCGTCTTTCATCTAACCATCCAAGTAAATTACAGATAACCATCCAATTCCAGATTAAGCTTTTGGATTGTTTTAGAAAGATGGCTTACCTTGCTTCGTAAATAATTTTCCCGGTTACCATCAAGTATATAGGGATTAAAAGCTACTTTTTCAGTAACCATTTTGTAAAATATTGTAGCTATCTTTTTAGCAGTTGCGACTATAGCCTGTCCTGATCCGGATTTAGATTTTTTTGATCTTAAATAATCTCCAAATGGATTTTTAGCATTCCATAGACCATTTGCAGCTTCTCTAAATGCCTGACCAGCTTGATTTTTTCTCTTACGAACCTTTGAGGATAATATTTTCCCTCCAGATATTTTATTGTCGGGAACTAAATTCAGCCATGACAAAAACTGTTTGACCGTCGGAAATTTTTCTTTTACATTCGATCCTATTTCTGAAAAAACTGTCAGTGCAGTAGTTTGTTTGTAACCATATATTTCAGTGACATCCACTCCGTAAGCATTGTAAAGATGTTGAGATACGTTAAATGTGGGTTGTTTATTTTTTGACGGACGGTATGGAACTTCTATTTCTTCTATCTCAGGAGATGCTAATAGCTTAACCACTCTTTCACTTGCCTCATCAACCTTTCTTAGATGTTGTTCCAGCTCACAATACCTGTCTCGCGCCATCCGTAAACAAAACAACTGTTCGTCTCTCCAATTACCCTCTAACGACTTAATTAAAGTTTCTTCGGTGCATTTAATTCTATGATGTCGAAGTTGAGATAAAACTATAGGGTCTCTTTCTCCTGCAAGTATAGCAGTTACAATTTTAGAACCTGTTTCTCCATTGATATCATTTATTACATCGTGTAATTTAATGTTCATACAAACCATGGCCTTCTGCATATGTTGAGTTTCTTTTGCCATATCACGTATGATTTGCTTTCTCAAACGGACATATGTACGAAGTTCTCTTGTAAGATTATCAGGTTGAAAACAAGCTGTAAGATACCCATTGGCATGAAGTTCCTGAAGCCATTGGGCATCTAAAACATCGGTCTTCCTTCCTGGAACATTTTTTACATGATAGGCATTGACCAAGTATACTTCTATCCCATAATCCAATAGTATTGTATACAAATGATACCAATAAGAACCCGTCGATTCCATAGCAACTGTTTCTATCCCAAGAGAAACAAGCCATTTTGCTAACTCATGTAAATCTCTAGTAAATCCTTTAAAGCTCCTTACTGGAGTGGCACTCTTTTCAGGAGAAACTGCAACAAAATGAAGATTTGAAGCAATATCAATACCTGCCGCATTTTTGTTTATTACCTTTGCCATAACTTAATTGTTTTACAGGTAATGTTCAATATGCTTAAGGGTAAATATTCTTTCATAAGAGATCTAAGTCATCAATTGGATATTTAAAAGCATATATGCCTATACTGCTGATAGGGTTCTAAACACCAATGCCATATAAGGTCTGGACATTACCTTTTTTATAAAGGTAATGCTTTGCTTACGAATTTCCACCGTTAGATTATTGGATATGCCGCCAATGCGGCTGGTGCACTGCTGACTGCTCTGATCTATCAACACGTGATTACAGAGCTCTCCCCTGGTAAGAGCTTTATCCTTCCTCCAATGACTGCCGCATCTACATAATAAACACTCATCTCCTTGATGTTTGGACGTCACAATGGTGTGTTTGCTCATCCGGTTTATAATGCCTCGTATGCGGTTTCTGTCCGTCAGTACCAGAGTTTGCCGTTTGACTTCCTTCACTGCTACCGTCACCGGTAACCACTGCATTTTTCCATTCGGAAAAAGCGTCACTTGCTAATGGTTCGAAGCGTTACCTCCGTCCACTCGGGACTTTCACCCTATGGATAAATTTTATACCCACACCCGATGTTTATCACAAAAGATTTGTATTTTTAAACTTTTTCAAGAACTTCGGGTGTGGGTGCGCTGCTGCTCATGCAGGGCACACACAATGTATAAAAATAATAGCCGAGACAGCAGTGAATTAAAGGGTTTTAGCCCGCTTCAACTTTCTTGTAACTTGGCAGGAAAGTGCTACGCAGTCGGCTACTATTCTTATACTTAACGTTGAGACCTATAGACCGTCATTGGGAGTTTAGCTTTACTTAATTTGGCTTTCAGTAGTCATTATAAAGGAGGCTTATAAAGAAAATAATATGGATCAAAGTTGTTTCGGTGATACCGTTGAAAAGTAGCCTTTTCAGAACGTATAAACGTCCAAACAACTTTGAGGGAAGAATTTAGAAGAATTAAAACAGAAAGTCAAGTCTGTTAATCAGATTATTTTATATATAAGCCTAAATAAAGATGAAAATGACTACTTTCAGTCACGGAAACCGAACTCTCCCCATACCCATATAAAGAGAATACGGTTTTTCTAAATTAAGTGAAAGCGGAAGATTGCAAATGACAAAGCCGGTCAACAGGGTAGCTGTTGGTAAAAACCAACAGCTCACAACATCAAATGATACGGCATTAAAACGCCGCATATTAATATCGTTATGCCCATTTTAAGAAACTTGTAACATTTACAGAGAAATGGAACAAATTGAAACATTACATTTATTTCCAAAACTAACAGAAGAGTTCCTGAAATTATTGAAAGGATTAGAGCCTTCTGATTGGTTGAAACCTTCTCCGATTAAAGGGAGAACCGTAAAAGATTTAGTTTCTCACGTGATTGATGGTTCACTGAGAAATATATCAATGCAAAGAGATAATTTCAATGACAATTCAAATGTTCCAAATATCAACTCGTACAATGATTTGATTAATCACATCCAAAAATTAAACACAGATTGGATGAATGTTTCAAAGCGTTTAAGCCCTGAAATCCTAATTGATTTGTTGGAGTATTCCGATAAGGAATTTTACGAATTTATGAAAAGTAAAAATCCAAATGGAAAAGCATTGTTTTCCGTTGCGTGGGCTGGAGAAATGGAATCAGAAAATTGGTTCGATATTGCACGAGAATATACAGAGAAATGGCATCATCAAATGCAAATCAGATTAGCACTTGACAAACCGATATTATTAGACACAGAATATTCAGAACCTCTATACGACACATTTATGATTGCTTTACCTCATTTGTATAGAGAGTTTAGTAATTTTGAAAATGGAACAAGAATCAAGATTAGTTTGACAGGTAAATTAAATAAAAGCTGGGTAATTGAGTGGCAAATAGACAAATGGATTTTTACAGAATCAAACCAATCAGACATTTACACTTCGATTGAAATATCCGACGATATTGCGTGGATAATTTTCACAAACACGGATAGAGATAAAGAAAAATATAAAACAAAGATTAAGATAAACGGGGACAAATCTGTTGGATTAAAATTGTTAGATTTAGTAACCGTAATGAGTTGAAAACAAATAAAAAACTGGGCATAACACTTAGAATATAATTAATCATGAGCATCCAATGAAAGGTACCTACAATGAAGAAGATGATTAAATATATTTTAATGATAAGTATAATTTAAAAGGTCATTAAGAACGTTGTTTCGTTGTTGAACGGTACCGGGATAAACCAGCTTATTATGTATATGGGGATTGATATTTATAAGTTGCTTGATTTAATATGTTTTTGGTAACTCATATTGGTTCTCTCTACTTAATTTTATGCCCTACAAACCTAAAAATTAGGATTGGATCAACATTAATATGTTAACGAACAGTTTATCCGATCTTTTTTATTGGTATCAGGGCATACTTTTCCCACTATGCCTAATGGACATTTATTATATAGAGCAGTTAGTGGTGTTTATGCCAGTCTGTTTTCGTCTAACCACCGTTGAGAATAGTTGAATTTGGCGAGATTCATATGGCAATTAAAAGTAAATTTAGAAAGATGAAACGAGCCATGAGAAGGTGCTCTCACAAAAGAGAACTAAATTGGCGAGTTCCATGTGACCTTAAAAAAATTATAGACACATGAAAAAGATTTTTATAATCCTCATAATAACTGTTATTTCAGGATTTACATGTAATGCTCAAAACATAATAGATGTTACCGAATATGGAGAATTATTCGATACAATTCAGAAATCAAAATTATTTGCCGACCAAAAAGAATTTGTAGATTTTACTCCAAAACATCACCAATCTCCCTCTCAAATTTTAAGCAAATATAAAAGCGTAAAAAGCAGCAATAGCTTTGATTTACGTTCGTTTGTTGCAGCCAACTTTAATACCACATTTATCGATACGAGTGCCGTTTTAAATCATATCAATTATTTATGGGATCACTTAACCAGAAAGCCTGATCATAATACTACGGAATCTACTCTTATTCCATTACAATATCCATACATCGTCCCCGGGGGCCGTTTTCGTGAAATTTATTATTGGGATAGTTATTTTACGATGCTAGGTTTGGAGGTTGCAGGCAAAACGGAGCTGATTAAAAATATGCTGGATAATTTTGCCTTTTTAATTCATCAATATGGTCATATTCCCAATGGTAATCGAAGTTATTATTTAAGCCGGTCACAGCCTCCTTTCTTTTCCTTGATGATTGAACTTTATGCTGAATTACCAGGAACAGATAGAACAGCCATTTATTATGAATATCGCGGTGCGTTGGAGAAAGAATATGAATTTTGGATGCATCATACAAAGAGCAATCAAGCAGCCGATCACAGAGTGGTACAAATGAATGATGGGAGTATGATGAATCGTTATTGGGATAATCTATCCACGCCACGTCCGGAATCCTATTTATATGATATTCAAACAAGAGAAAATTCAGATAGAGATGAGGCTATTTATAAAGATATTAGAGCAGCTGCCGAATCTGGTTGGGATTTTAGTAGTCGCTGGTTTTCTGATGAAAGATCTTTGCATTCAATACAAACAACCCATATTATTCCTATTGATTTAAACTGTTTGCTGTATCATCAGGAAATGCTTTTGAGTAAAATGTTTGATAATGATAAGGCTGCTTATTACAGGGGTGTTGCAGAGAAAAGAAAAGAAACAATATTGAATCTTTTTTGGAGTGAGGAACGGCATTTCTTTTTTGATTATGATTTTGTAAATAATAAGCATACCAGCACCTATAGTTTGGCCGCATTATATCCTTTGTTTTTTAATATTGTGGATACCGCTACGGCTCGTAAAGTGGTTAAAATAGTAGAGCAGAAATTTTTGAAAGAAGGAGGCTTGGTTACAACTTTAAATAATACAGGACAACAATGGGATTATCCAAATGGATGGCCTCCATTACAATGGATTGGTTATATATCACTCAAAAATTATGGTTTTGACGGTTTAGCTCAAGATTTAGCTCAAAGATGGATTAACCTTAATGTAAAAGTATATTTTGAGACTAATAAAATGATGGAAAAGTATGATGTTGTTGATATGAATAAAAAAGGTGGAGGAGGGGAATATAAACTTCAGGATGGATTTGGTTGGACAAATGGTGTGTTTTTAAAATTATGGAGTGAATTACATCAGAAATAAATTATTGCTGATACTAATTGTCATTGCCTATATTTTTATACGTGAGATAGAGAGACTGTAAATTCAACTCTGTCCATAAGTGAATAAATTATTAATATTGTAGCTTATGGCAAAGAAGAAAGAATCGGCAGAATACATTGCAATGCGAGATCTGGCATTGGAACAATTAAAAAGTGGAAAGTCGTTAACAGGAAAAGATGGTGTTTTTGCGCCTATATTGAAAGAGTTTTTAGAGAGTGCCCTTGAAGCGGAGATGGAAGATCATCTTGGCGAGGAGGAGCGCTCTTTGGGCAACAAAAGGAACGGCAAAGGACAAAAAACAGTTAAAACAGGTGTTGGTAATGTTACCATTGAGCCTCCATATGACAGGAACGGTAATTTTGAACCGGAAATAATAAAAAAAAGACAAACAGTATTAGCCGACAGCCTGGCACCCAAAATAATAAGTTTATACGGAAAAGGTATGAGCTTGCGAGACATTGGTATTTACATTGAAGACATGTACGATACGGAGGTTTCTCCCACAGTTCTCAGCGAAATTACTGACCGAGTTATCCCTCAAGTAAAAGAATGGCAAAACCGACCATTGGACGAAGTTTATCCGATTGTATGGTTGGATGCTATGCATTATAAGGTAAGGGACGGCGGAAAAGTTGTATCTAGGGCTGTTTATAATATTCTTGCCATAAACAAACAGGGAAGAAAAGAGCTTATCGGTATGTACATATCCGAAAGCGAGGGAGCAAACTTCTGGCTTTCTGTATTGACTGATTTAAAGAGCCGTGGAGTTAAAGATATCCTGATTGCCTGTACCGACAACTTAACCGGCTTCACCCAAGCTATCCTAAGCATTTTTCCCGAAACTGAAATACAAAAGTGTATTGTCCATCAGATACGCAACTCTCTTAAGTATGTGGCTTCTAAAGACCAGAAACCATTCATGAAGGAGCTTAAAAAAGTATATCAAGCTCCAACCAAGTCACAAGCTGAAACAGAGTTGCTTAACCTGGAAGAAGCATGGGGTAAAAAATACCCTGTCGTAATTAAATCCTGGAATGAAAACTGGGAAGAGTTATCGTCTTACTTCCAATATGATGAACCTATCAGAAAACTGATTTACACAACAAATGCAGTAGAAGGTTTTCATCGTCAAGTAAGAAAAGTAACCAAAACCAAAGGTGCATTCACAAGTGACATGGCATTACTAAAACTCATTTATTTGGCAATAGAGAACATCTCAAAGAAATGGACACAGCCAGTGCAAAACTGGGGACTGACAGCTCAACAACTGTGCATCAAGTTTGAAGGGAGGTTCGATCTTGAAATATAATCACCAAAATCTAAAAGCAAAGGTAAGTCGCTTACAGAACCTGTCAAGGGTGTATAAACGGCTTCGTGCCTCAGCCGCCCTTGACAGAATCTGAAAGCTTCCCAATTATGCTTTTAGAAATTGGTTCAAAGAAAAAAAATAAGTTAATTTGAAATCATAAATAAAATCATCGGACAGAGTTCAGCTTACATTCCCGAGATAGAAGTATATAGTAAATTATTTAAACTAAATCGCAGATACTCGCAACTGTTAATTGCATTAAATCTGTTGGATTAATTTCAACCTGCATACCTCTAACACCGGCACTAATATAAATAGAGTCAAATTCAGTAGCTGTTTGATGAATAAAAGTAGGGAATTGTTTTTTCATGCCAATTGGTGAGCATCCACCTCTGATGTAACCGGTAATATTAAGTATGTTTTTCATGGGTATCATAGCACACTTTTTATTGCCACTGGCAGAAGCCAGTTTTTTTAAATTTACTTCTTCCGCTCCGGGAATACACGCTACAATAAATCCTGTTTTATCGCCTTCCAGAACTAACGTTTTAAATACTTTGGCAATATCCTGCTGTAAGCTTTTCGCAACATGAATAGCTGATAAATCAGCTTCATCTACTTGATAGGTAATGGCATTATATTTCACTTTGTTGCGGTCTAAAATCCGCATTGCGTTTGTTTTTTTCATTAATAGTTTTGCTTTATAGGCCGCAAAAATAATGACAAAAAATAAAAAGAAGTAAGTTTTTTATACAACATATCATAAATCACATAAAAAAGAGCTGCACTAATTAGTACAACTCTTACTCAACGATATGAGATTTAAAACAGAGATCTTAATAAATAACCAGAATTTATTTTATATATAGAATTCCGGATTTATTTTGTCTTTTCCACTTGATAACTTCTAATGGCTTTGGTTTTGTAACCATTTTGAATTAAATAATTATAAATAATGGTTTTCTCCTTAGTATTATTACTATTGATAAAACATGTTTCCAGCCACGTATTAAACTCCTTATTTAACAAACGGGATTGACGTGCCAACTCAATAGCTGAGCTGATATATGCAACAGAATTTTTTTCATCAGAATCAGCTACTGTATTTAAAAATGGAGAAGTAACTTTTTCGTTATTAATAACCTTTGAGGCAACTTTGTTTAGTTTAACTTCATCAGGCATGTTTTGTAAAGATGATTTAGTGTTTTTTACAATGGTAGATACCATATCACCATGAGTAAATTTATATAAATCATAACAGGTTTTTACTGCACCTTTAACACAATCATAGGAAGCATCAACAACTGTAGCTCCTGACATGGCATCAACATTATAGTATTGTTGTTCTGATTTTTCTGCGGAATAGTTGTCGAACTTATAATATTGTATTCCTGAATGAAGATCGTTTAATAAGAAGTGTAATCTTTCATAATCCTTAGTAGAGAAACTTTCATTGTTTATCTTATTTAAGTTCTGATTTTGATTTAAACCCAGTTTGATGAAATTTCCCCAAATATCCCAATATATTCTAACATTTACAGTTTTTAATGATTTAGAACTACCAGATTTGTGATTAATATCTGAATAATAGTATTCCGGAATTCCATTGTTATATGCAACAAATAGTTTTTCTGTGATAGAAGTTTTGTTTGTAGATACCTCCTTAACAGTTGTTCCTGAAATACCATTAACTGAAAGGAGTAAAGCTATTACCAGATATAAATATTTTGTTTTCATAAGCTTGTTTGTTTTTGTCATTTAACCATTAACTATTGTTCATTGTCCACCCTAATGTCGCAAAATTGTATCTTGTGACCTCTCGCTTATTATTTTAATTTACAGAACGCGATGAAATTGCACGCTTACTAAAAGGTTTAAAATAAGGGTCCAAGTTGAAAACTTGAACTAGTACAATGACATTATACTCTATGTACTTAGCACTTGGCGTTATGCCATTTCTCCTTTAACCCTTAACCTTACAACCCTTTAACCGTCTATTTGTGTTTTCCTGGTTTTACATTAATGTTAAATCCGAAACAGAAGTTATTCCAATCAAATTTCTGATTGTTTAAATATTCTTTTCCAGGTACTATTTGATTGCCATTAGATATAAACAGTTGAAAGTTGTGGGTTCTACTTTTGAAAATAGCACCAATAGTTATTACCGGATTTGGCTGTTCAGGATGTTCCTCTGATGCCGAAGCAATACCTAAAGGAAGATCAACAGAGGCAAACACAGCTTTCTTTCTGCTTAATTTTACAGCTACAGAAGGATAAAATGCCAGGAAGGTAGAAAAGTACCCTTCCGGAACAATATTGAAATGTGTTATGGTATTATTGATCATAAATTCGCACAGGTGATTAACCTGACGAGTTAAACTGAATTGAGTAGTATAAAAAACACGATTGATGAAGTAGTAATTCTCGCCAAAGTATTTTTTATTTCTCCCATCAATAGAAGTACTAAAGGCAAGAGCCATTCCAATAGGATTTTCACCTTCTACGTCCTGCTCAACTAAATTATAGCGTATGCCTAATTCCTGAGTTTTATTTTGTTTCTCGGTCAGGAAGAACGCTGAGAATTTTTCACTGAATCCATGTTCAATTCCCATTTGTATGTTTGCCGTTCCGTAGATACCAAACATATCTTCAAAACCTTTCTCTGATAGCGATGCGAAATAATGTATTACATATATTTGATTTTGACCTTTATCAGGCATTGTAGTAGTTGGATGATTCAATAATCTTCCATCCCATATATGAGATACATTATTTTGCCCCTTAACATTATAGGTAATACAAATAAGACAAATGACTGTTAGAGCCTTATTGTGTATGATTTTATTCCATATTACTTGATTATTTCTCATATAACTAGATGTTAATTATCCAATGCTCCCTGGTTTATCCATAAAATTATTTTCTGCAATTCAGCAGATGTTATTGCACCTTCAAAAGGATGATCTTCATTTAATTTTTGAATTAAGGTGCTTGAAGTAGCATCTTCAGTATTGATATAGTTACCGGAAATTAAAGACTGATATGCATTGGCAGATGATAAGTCCGGATAAGCCACAATTCCATCATGGCATGAAACACACGAGCTATTAAATACCGGTATCACATCATCAGTAAAAGAAATTTTTGTTGTGGCATCAATTTCTTCTTCTATAATCACATCGTAGTAGCAACTGCTAAAAAGTAAAACAGCCAATACAAACACAATGCTTTTTGTAAGATGAATCGAATCAAGAGAAGAAGATCTTACACAGGCAGATATTTTTTTGCTCGTATCATGCCAACATTGGAAATTATTATTTACCGCATGAAATATATTAGATTGCTTCATTTTAAGTCTAAGTTTTATTATTTCAATTGTTTAGTGCTCCTTCGTCAATCCAATCTTTTACCAACTGAATATCAGCATCTGTAGCAGAACTACTTGCTGCATGATTAAAGTCGATATCCTTATTTAGCACATTAATCAAATAGCTATATGTAGATGATCCTGCATAAACCCGTACCATTTCAGGGCGCATAACTGAGGTAATTCCAATCAGGTTTTCATAACTATTACCTGAAGTCAGGTTTAAATCAGCTGCTATATCTCCAGAAGAACTTCCATGGCACACAATACAATTATTAAAGACCTGCTTTTGCACCCTGTTATATGTAACCAGCTGTATGGCATCTATTTGTTCTGACATGTTTTCATAAACGCTGTAGGTACCTAAATCGGCGATGCTTACCTTGTAAATACTGTTCTCTGTAACATATACATGAGCAGTATAATCACCTTCTTCCACATCCTGAATTGAAACAGAAAAAGAACTACTGTTATCCGGTTGATTTACAGCTACACTGGCTATGGGAGTACGACTACTTTCTTCAGAAAAGAGTCCTACTCTTATTTGTTGGTCTTCAGGCCAGAATTCGGGATCGATAAATGATACTTCAACCTGAACATTCCATGTGTTAGCAACCTCAGGTTCGTAAGGATGAGTACAACCAATTACACATAGGCATATTACTGCTATTAAAAACCATTTTATTTGCATAATCATTTCTTTAAAAAGCAAACTGTAGTTGTAAGCATAACTGATGCTCTGTCATACTATTATCATCATCATTAGCATCTGATGTGGATTCATGTCCGGCTTTACCTAAATGCTGATACATAGCCTGTAATTTTAAATTATGACCGGCAAGGAAGTAGTTGAATCCTACTGCCGGCATACACAATAGACCCGGATCATCAATGGAATTTCTGTCAAAAAGATCAAAACGTGCTGCAGCCTGAAACTTTGGAGACAGGAAATATCCAGCCTGAGCATAAGCCCCCCAAAAAGTATACACCGGTGAAGTTTGTTGGCGTTCTACAAAATCCATACTCAACAAATAAGCTTCAGCTGAGATATACCATTTGCCTGTTAATAACGCAAGCTCTAAACCTGCTCTCATATCGTTACTGCTTTCATAATTGGCTTCCACATTATATGATCCGGAAGCTCCTAAAAGCATGTATGTTTCATTAAATGATCCTGGTTTACCCTGGTAAGCTGGCATTTCGCCAAATGGCATGTAAACCAAACGTCCGGCATAAAGCAATGATGGAATACCTGTTTCATCGCTCAATGAATTGGTTGCAGTATTTACAGATATACCCGTACCGTTGAATATACCAAGTTGATATCCAAATTTATTATCCAGTACACCATGCATTTGCACACCTATATCAAACCCAGATGCTATTACCGGATTGACAGAGTTTAAATCAAAAGGTACATTTACTTTTGTGTTTAAAGATGAAGGTAATAATGGAAATAATGTTTGTCCGTTTTTAACCAGGTAAGCCTGATTAAAAGGTGTTTTAAACTTACCTATTCTAAAACGTAGTTCATCACTTGTATTAATATCAAACCAGGCTTGATTTAAAATTTTTGCTCCCGATGCAGCTGCATTTAAAGTAACATTGTAAGTGATTTTATTAAATGCTTTCCCAGCAAAACCAATGATGGCATAAGGAATGGCAAAGCCTGAATTCAATACATTATCTTCTTCGGCCAGACTAAGCCCTTCATCATCGTAATAATTATATAATGCCCGGGTTTGAATTAATGTATATGGTTTAAATAAGAAGTCTCCTTTTGCAGTTTTCCATGTTAAACCATCTTTATCTGCAATTGAAATTAAACCGTTGTCAATATACTTATTTAGTGTTGTATCTGTTTGTGCCTGAATAACTACAAATACAGATGCAAATATTAATGTAAAAATATATCTCATTTCAGTATCCTCCTTAAAAACAGTTATATTCCTGATTTGTAATTTCTTTTACCGCAATACACTCAATCTCAATTAACCATCCCGGACGACATACAGGAGCCAGTACAATAATGTATGGCAGATGAGGATATTCTTTCTGAAGATGTGACTCAACAGTATTGTAATCGGCTACATCTCTTAGGTATACAATCATACTGTTAATGTCATTCAGTTCTGCATCAGCTTCTCCAAGTAATGCTGTTATATTTTCAAATGTTCTGTTAATTTGTCCGTTAATATCACCAACGTGTACAATTTCGCCCTTATTATCAATACTTGCTGTACCTGAAATAAATATTTGTCTACGGTCACCATAATCAACAGAAGTACCTCTCTCGAAAGCAACTCCATATTCATGAGTAGGATTCAAATATTCACGAGCTTCTAAAAAACGAATCTGTTCAGGTTTAATACCACCAATAGCATAAGCATCTAATAAAACTGAGATTGAAGGATTGGCATACCGACCTTCTATACCTGTACTGGTAATAAAATGAGTTTCTTTAGTCATCTGATATTGGTCAAAAACTTCATTTCGGGCTTTAACCATACCAGCATAGTTATTATCAATATCGCGAACATAGAACCATGTTCTGATACAATGTTCTTCTAAAGTTAGATCATGACCATCCAGCATACGCAGGTAATCGTCGAAGATTGATGTTGTTTGTGTGTATGAACAAGCTTCTGGATCATTTCCATGCATTTGTGTAGTGTATATATGAGAATATCCGTTATGCTCAATTACCAGCTTATTATCATTCTTCTTTTTAATGAAATAGTTCTTATCTTTTTCTTTGTAGATACAAGTCCATAATCCAACTTTATTACCATTTAAAGGACTTTGCTGTACAATGGATACAGCACAATCACAATCAAAAAGATCAACCTTTTTAAGTTCCTCAGATTGGTTGGTGAAATCACTTACAAACAGTCTTTGAAACATGATATTATCTGAAGAACAGTTTTCTTTCTTTAAATATTCGTTTAATGTACTCCTTATGGCTATTAATTGAGTATCAATAGAACCCTGGATAGATGGAGTAATCATTAAATTATATTCTTCGGATAGTTTTCCTTCAAATTTTGAAACACTTATCTCTGCTTTCTCTGTTTTAAATCTCTCAAAATTCATATGCTATCGTTATTAGTTTGTTATATGTTTTAATATTAATTTGTTAGTCAGGTATTTATAGTGATCGTAGAAACATTATCAGTGTTTCCCTCTCATCTGCAGTCATATTTGCAAACATTTGTCTTGAAACATCACCTTCTCCACCGTGCCACATAATAGCTTCAGTAAAGTTTCTGGCTCTGCCATCGTGTAAATAATGACTATGTCCGTTAACAATTTCCTGCAAACCAACTCCCCATAATGGAGTAGTTCTCCATTCATCACCTGAGGCATTATATTGTGAATAATCATCTCCTAATTCTGGTCCCATATCATGAATTAAATAGTCAGAATATGGATGTATGGTTTGACCACTCATGTATGGAAGATAAGTGCCATTTAACAGATAAACACCTTCATTTTTTGTATGGAGAGTAGGTGTGTGACATAAATGACATTTAGCTTTATAAAATAATTCTTCTCCGGCTTGAACTGTTGAACTTTTAACTGAGCGCCTGGCTGGTACGCCTAACGAGTGTAGATAAAAGTCAACCGCTTCCATATCTTCAGTAGAGATTTCTATTTCATAGTCATCATCGTTTGTTTGTGATTGACCTTCAGAAACTTCTAATGGGAATCTTGAATTGGTTACTCCCATGTCTGAATAAAAACCTAACTCCACAGTTAAATCACCATGTTGGGCTTTATGTCCGGAAAGTCCCATGCATGTTTGATTTCTTTCCTTTACCCAATTAATTTCACCTGAAATTCCATACTCAGGGTATTGTATGCTGGCCAATTCTTTAATTTCATTTTGATCCAATGCCATCATTAAACCCATGCCAACATGTCGCAACGGCGTTCTCACTGTCATTTCTATTTCATCCATTGAAATACTATCGGCATACCAGTCATATATTTCGTAATGGGGTGTAATCAGGCTATAAGTCTCTCCATCTTCAAAACTGTATTCCTGCTCAGTATAGGTCACTCTTAGTTTTCCTTCATGTTCGTATCCATAAATTGCCTGGTCATGTAATACTCTGCCATATTCTTTATAATACTGATCATTAGGAGTACGGATAAAAGTTAGGAATGATGAAAAGCCATATGTTCCACTTCCTCCATCTGTAAAAAGAGTGGATTCTGTCCTTCCTGCATCATTATGGCAACTGGCACATGAATATCCTGCATAAACAGGTCCTAAACCTCCATTTACTGCATTACCTTGCGAAACGCGAGGATTGTCATAAAGCGCATCTCCTTCTAAAAACCATGACGCTAATTCTCCTGTAACCCAATCAGAAGGAGTATCAAAAGCTGTACTTGATGATACAAAAACTGTTGAATTACCTGCTGATAATTCCTCAGGATAAGCCACTCTTCCGCCAGGAGTATAAATAACATCAGTTTCTGTTTTATCACAAGAAACCATGGTAATTAGTAATATTCCGGATATTGTAAGTAGTAGTTTGTTCAATTTTTAAGTTTTAGCTGGGTTTATTAACCTGAAACCAACGTATAATCATAATGAATGCAAATAATTTGTATTCATTGAAAAATGATAAGAGCAAGAATAGATTGTATATCAACCAGGAAGATTACCCATGTCTAAAATAATTTCATGATTGATTAGGAAAACAATTTTTGTTAGTCAACAAATAAAGGACGTACATCGTCTTCCATAATGTCAACAATAGCATTTACTGCATTCATTGCTGCAGTTATCTTTTCTTCATTATCTAAATTATTACGGAATGGTTCCGGAATATCAGCAATAGCTGTTAGGGCGTCAGAGATTAAGCTTTTTACTTCAGTATCTAACGTTGAATTCTGTTCTTTAACAAAATCAGATACCGAACTACCACTTGTTCCATCATCATACCCACCAACATAAGAGTTTTGGATACTTCTAATGTTATTTTGAAAGTCAGTTAGAGAGTTCCAGCTAAACCATGATTCAACTTCCAGAACGTCTTTACTTGAATAAGGATCTGCAATTTTTGCATTGGCAACTTCATCTGCAATACCGATAATTCCCAATAGAATTTCGTCAACAGCATCTGTTTGAGATAAGTAAACACTTCCAGCGTTTCCTGCATTTTTAATGACATCTACATAAGGAGAATCCAGTTCAACACCAATTTCCTCAAGTATCGTAGCTTCAGTAGAGCCTTCCTCAACTCCGGCCCATGATGCCCATAAAGTAATACAGTCATCGCGTAAAACTTCAGAAACAGCAACTAAGTATTCTTTTTCTCTATCGGATACATCTGTGATATTGCGAGGTTCACCATCTCTGAATAGTAAATATTCAATGGTATGGAAACCTCTTAAAACAGCGCCCAAAGCGTCACGTACATAATCAGCAGTTAACGTTTGATTACTGCTTAATACCTGATCTAATTGTGCCTGATCTAATGGCCATGAATCTAATAACGGATCTAAGCTTTTACTTGCTGCAGGTCCAAATAAAAATGATTCACTACACTCCCAGGGTTTACGAGTTTGTTTCCAATATTCACAAGCTGTATTAATATCCTCTTGAGTACCACTAATGTTAAATGTTTCAACAGCTTCAAGTAAAAGCATTGATTTATCTTTCATATCAGCATATGTAGGAACAACTGTATAATCTACATAGTCAGCTAAAAGATCAGCGTAATCAACAGTCTCTAAATCATCTTCTGAAATATCTCCTTCATCATTAGAACATGCATTAAAGGCTAAAATG
The DNA here is from genome assembly GCA_963665705.1 of uncultured Saccharicrinis sp. Classification (GTDB taxonomy): domain Bacteria; phylum Bacteroidota; class Bacteroidia; order Bacteroidales; family Marinilabiliaceae; genus Saccharicrinis. The sequence continues at coordinate 3,196,166 of OY762448.1, read as the reverse complement.
CACACAGCAAAAATCCAATATAACTTTTTCATATTAATAGGTTTATTTTAAACCTTAGCTCAAGAAGAATCTTGAATTCAGGTTGTTACACAATGAGTTTGTAATATTATTAACCTGAATTCTAAAATTTTAATTGAACTCAGGTTATTAGTTTTAAGTTTTATTTTTGTAAAAACCACCCGGTATAAACCAATGCAAGTCCAAGGGTATTTTCCGAATTGTAATCACCCATGGCAATACGTCGATGGCTGTAATCTGCTTTAAAAGCAACTTTAGGATTTATGAAATAATTAAAACCTACGGTCATGATATCTCTTTTATATCTTGCGTCAGCAAACATATCGTAGGCCGTGTTTTCCATAGAATTGTAATATTCGTAACGTAAAAAAGGAATTACTTTTGATCCTTCTCTATTTACTCTGAATACATATCCGCATTCAGCTCCATAGGCCAATGCATTTTTAGCTACGTTGGTTCTTTGGTATTGAATGTCTTTAGAAATGTTTTTGTTAATTAAAGAGATTTCATAAGAATCACTTAAATCACCGTAAATGGCATTTGCACGAATGATTAGTTTTGAATTATTGTAATCTATATCGCCGGAGAATATGGTTACTCTTCCGTCAAGATCAGTCATCTTTTCAGGTTTTTGAGTGTTTCCTGTACTATTACCAATATATCCGGATGCGCTTACACGTAGATTGCGAATAGATTTGTTTTCGATGCGATATACAAAAGCAGGATCAGTCATTTTTACATTTTCAAAAATTCCTTGCTTAGCATCGCGAATCCAATAGGCAGATGAGAATCCATTTGCATCTAATCCATTCACCAGGTATAGTGATGCATTCCATCTTTTATAGTTAGCATGAATGGCTATCCCGGTTTCATGCCAGGTTAATGGGATAATTGAAGTTTCACTTTCAGGACGAACCGTACCAAAGTACATGATGGATTCATGCTGACGGTTTGTTATGCCTACCGGAATAATCATATGACCAACCGTAGCGCGTAAATGAGGGTTGAATATCTTTGTTAGATGTAATTGCTCAAGAACTACTTCTCCTGCTTTTTCAACTTCCATTTCGTATTCACCAGCTTCTTCGTATTCTAACTCTAATGCAGAACCTGTTCCTCCATATTCAAATTCAATTTCAGAACCCAGAATTAAGTCATCAGAAAATTTATAATCAAAAGAAAAGACTACACGAGGTAATGTTATAGATGCTCTGTTTTCGGGTAATGCACCCGTTGGGTCGCTATAACGATCAGCACTATAATCCATTCTTTGAAATAATATTTCGCCATATCCACCAAATCGGTATTTGGTAAAGTCACCTTGTGCCTGCATGTTCACAGTGAGAATAAAGACAAATGACAAAGAGGTTAAAAGTTTAAGACAAGTTCTCATATTAATTGCTTATTTTATTTATTTCTGATTATTGGTGTTGTGATCTGTGTGTTGTTAAATAATCACATTACAAAACAATCGATATTTCATATGAGCAACAATCCCAAAAGATGGGTAAACTTTAGGTATCCCTAATAATAGGGATAGGAGTTAGGGGGTAAGGATAAAAAAGTTGTTTTTAATAGAAAACTTTTATGATAAATATTAATTCAGGTTGGAAAAAAGATCCAAGTTGCAAGCATGAACCAGTACAAAAGCTGACGCAAGTTTGTAACTTGTTTCTTATCATTATAGTATATTATATTATAATGCATTTACAAATGCTAATAAGGCTTCTCTTTCTTCGGTTGAAAGATCAATGAAATTGTTCTTAACAGATTCTGCTTCACCACCATGCCATAGTATAGCTTCCGTCAAATTTCTTGCTCTGCCATCATGCAAAAAGCTTGTGTGACCGCTGGTTACACTCGTTAATCCAACGCCCCATAATGGACGGGTTTTCCACTCTGTACCACTAGCTTTGTATTCAGGTCTGTTGTCAGCCAATGCCTCACCCATATCGTGTAATAGCATATCTGTATAGGGATATATCGTTTGTTCTGATATTTCTGCAATATTCTCGTTCACTCCGGTTTTAAAAGAGGGAACATGGCATTTAGCACAACCTATTTTCTCAAATATCTTGCTGCCACTTATTACCTGGCTATCATCTAAATTCCTTGCCGCAGGTACGGCCAGTGTTTGACAGTAAAATACAACTGAATTCAATTCATCATCAGAAACTTCAATTGTTCCTGTTTCAGTAGAACCATTGCTTTGGCCATAAGAGGATTCAATAGGATGAATACTTGTAGTTAATCCCATATCACCACTATATGCACCTGCAGATTGAGCTAATATACTTGGCGCACCGGCTTTCCATCCAAAACGTCCCAGTTTAATGCTTTCAGTCACAGGATCCCAAACATAATTTGGTTTGCCGGAAATTCCATCCTGGTCATGGTCAAACTCATCTGCATTAGCCAGTATATCCTCATCTGTTATTGTTTCTAATAATCCTAATCCAAAAACAGGCATACCAATTCTTGGTGAAATCATTATATCTTTAGGCATTGATATGTATGGGTTTGTAATTGAATAAGTTGGTTGCTGTAATTCAACTATAACACCGTCACTCAAAGTAACTTCGATAATTTTATACTCTCTGTGCATTAGCGCTTCAGGTTCATAACCAAATAAAGATTGATGTTGAAGTTGAGTGCCAAAGCCAGGCACTGGATTAGGACCACCATTTTCATCCTCTCCGGCAATACTTATTCTAAAAAAGAAACCACTAAGTGCATTGATTTCAGTAGGTACAGAGGCTCGAGCATCCGAAGGGTGACATGCATTACATGAGGTGTTATTAAAAATTGGTCCCAGTCCACCATGAGTAGGGGCTGGACTGGATATAAAAATAGCTTCAAAGGCTTTGTCTCCATCTAAATGCTTTTCCAAATTTTCAGATGTTAAATTTGGAGCCGGAGTTCCAAAGGCTTGACTATTACTAATATATACAGTAGTTTCGCCTCCTGTTAATTCACCTTCTAATTTATATGTAACATCATCATTGTTACTTGAGCAAGAATACAGAAAGATAATAAATACTATATAAGTTGCGTTTTTTTTCATGTGTTTATATGTCTAAATTTCTTTTAATTGCCATATGGAACTCGCCAATTTAGTCATCCTCGTTTGCGATAACTCTTTATCATGACTCATTTCATATTAATATGATTTTCAATAAAGCAACTAAGATATATTCAGACACCTTTGTCTTAAATACCTAATTGTTGGTATTTTTTACTTTTCAATCTTGTAAGTTGATGTGTTTTATTCATTCAGATGTAAAATCAAGAGTTTTTTATAACTATATATAGGGAATGAAATTTTATGATTTTCTCACATTAGGTTTGGTTTTTGGGTGAAAAGAACAATAAAATTGTGATTTTGCTTTTTCGACCCTTAAATTATTAGTGTAATTATTTAGAATAAGTGTTCCATTTTGGATTCAGCTCTATTATTTTGTGATGTATCGGACAATCTTCATCATGACAACCGGGCAGAAAGCCAATGCTCATTAAAAATTCATTAACAATTTCACCACCGGTAAACTTAAAGTGTTTTTTAAATATCTTAACCCATTCATCTTTGGTTTTTGGATGATGATGGTCAAGCCAATTTTCAAAAGACCCATACTGTTTTTGAATCAACAGTATACTTTTAGCATTTTCAATAGCCGCGTTTACTTTTAATTTATTGCGGATAATACCAGCATCACTTAAAAGTCTTTCTCTATCTTCTTCAGTGTAAGATGCAATTTTATCTATATTAAAATTATCATATGCTTTTCTATAGTTTACTTCCTTTTTTAGTATAGTTTCCCAACTTAAACCAGCTTGATTTATTTCCATAATAAGTCTGCCAAATAATTCATTATCATCATGCATCGGGAATCCATAATGGTTATCGTGGTAGTTTTTATGTAAAGCCTTTTTTTCTTCAGAAACTAAACTTTCAACGTAAGTGCAGTATGACATGAGTTAATTTTTAATATTATAAGTTTCAAATCTACTAAAGAAACAACAAAATAAAATAATAAGTTTTGTTCTTTATTTAATTTGAAATAGCAAATTTAGATATTGGATCAAGTTTTTGTAGTACAGGTGTATATGGATTGATGGGAAAATTTACCATTATTACTCCACATAAATTTTTATATTGCATCATTATTTAAACTTAAAGGTAAAAGCCATCAATTAATACCATGTATGTGGTTATTATGATAGAGGTAAAACGATTCTATGTTTCGTATTGTAAAAATTGTTATTTTCTTTTTGTGCATCTCTACTTATGCTCAAGCTCAATTACTTAGTGATGAAAAATATCGCTCATTAGTTGATACCATGAAATCATTACCAACAGATTCAGTAAATAAATTATTAGTTAGGTATTTAAGTTTAGACTCATGTTCTCGATTTGATAGTGCCCGAATAGTTATGTTATTGGGTAACAATAAGACAGTTAGTGGCGATTTGGATGAGGCATTGATTCTTTATAATCAGGCCATAGAGTTGTTTGCCCCGGAAGATGGTTATTTGTGGGAAGTAAAAGCACGATTAAATGTTTCAAGTATATATTCTGATATAAAAGAGTATACAAATGCAGGTAACCAGCTGTTTAAAGTAAAAGAAATAGTTCAGCAGAATAATGATACTACCTATAAACATAAGGTGTCAGAATATCTCGCACACTTATTTTATTCAGAAGGTAATATTGATAGTGCTTTTTTTTACATGGAAGAATTAGCAGGTGTTTATCAAAATTGGAAAGACACTTTTGCTATGTCAAGGGTTTATAATAATTTGGCAGTATTATATAAGATACATGAAAAATATCAAAAGGCCCTGTTCTATAATAAGAAATCATTGGGTTTAAGTCTTAAAAAAGATGATGAATCTGCTATTGCAGAGTCCTATAATAATATAGGAATGTGTTATGAAGGTTTATATGGGAATAGTAATAATAATAACTATTTGAAACAAGCATTACATTTTTACGAGGAATCAGCCTTGCTAAAAATGAAATCTACAAAAAAATGGAATTCAGCTATTGCTAACCTGGCACGTTTAAACAGACAGTTAGGTAATGATAAAAAAGCAGATGAATATTACGACCAATTAGAAGCGCTAGGAAGAAAAGATATATCAGCAGAGTCTTTAGACGTATATCGAAATCAGATGCTTCATAATTTGAATGAAGGTAAAATTATTGAGGCAGCCTTTTATTTTGCGTTATATGATTCTGTTATCAATGATATACAGAAATTACAGGAAAAGGACTTTCAACAAATGTTGTTAAATCAACGAAAATTATTTCAGGCTCGTAAAATAGAGCAGGAACAACAATTGAAAATTCAGGAAGAACATCAACAAAGACTTATTATAGAAAATAAGCAATTTATTACACAAACAGTGTTGGTTATTTTTGCCTTTGTTGTTATTGGTTTTTTCTATTACTTGCGTCAGAGAAATAAGTATTTAAATTTAAAAGCTGAACAGGAAAATAAACAATTAAAGGATGCCGTTTTAAGAACTCAGATGAATCCTCATTTTATTTTTAATGCTCTTACAGCTATTCAAAACTCAGTTTTAAAAGAAGATCAGTTAGTAACAGCCTCATATGTATCCCGCTTTGCACGATTAATCAGACAAACGTTTAATTTTGCTTCTGTAGATAGAATTTCATTGGAGGAGGATTTAAATGCACTTAGAGATTATATTGATACACAAAAGATGCGATTTGGAGATAGATTTGATTATGAAATTATTACCAATGAAAATGTTAAGGTTGACGAAATATTTGTACCCCCATTAATATTACAACCTTTAGTTGAAAATTCTATACAGCATGGTTTTAAAGGAATAAAAAAAGATGGTTTTATTACCATAACTGTGGTACGACAAGATTGTTGTCAGGTGAGATTTGAAGTGAAGGATAATGGTGTAGGTTATCATCCGGAATGTAAAGATGATAAGGAACATGCCTTAAGTATTTTAAAAGGAAGATTAGCACTATTTCATCCTGGAGATGAAGAAACCTTTAAAATAGAAAATATCGAAGGTGGAGGTACAAAAGTTAGTTATGTTTTAACATTTTTTGATCATGTATAAGGTTCTAATTGTTGAGGATGAATTTAATGCACGGGAAGTGCTAAGGAAAATGCTAAGCCTAATGTATACAAATATGGAGGTAGTGGGCGAATTTGCCAGCTACAAAGAGGCAGAGGTATTTTTTAAATTAAATAAAGTTGATTTAGCTTTTTTTGATATAGAATTGGAAGATGGAGCAAGTGTTGATCATCTAAAAGAATTATCAGATCTTGATTTTCAAGTGATTTTTATTACTAGTTACTCTAAATATGCCATTGATGCTATAAAAGTTAGTCCAATAGATTATTTATTAAAGCCTTTAGATCCTGGTGAACTAAGTGTTGCAGTTGAAAAAGCACTCTTAAAACTTTCAGAGGAAAAAGAGCTTTTGGCTTTAAAACTAATAGAAAAGAAGCAAGAAGAATTACAAAGAAAAATAGTAATAAAAACAAGTGATAATACTTTCTATTTAAATGCTGATGATATTATAATGTTTGAAGCAGAAGGAGCTTATACAAATATTTATACAATAGATAGGACGATTCTTACGAGTAGAAATCTTAGGCATTATGAAAATTCACTTCAGGATTTTAACTTTGCCCGCTCACATCAAAAATATATGGTAAATATTAAACATGTAAAAAAAATTGATGCTAATTCAGATATTATTTTAACAAACGATTTAAGGGCAGTGATTTCAACACGAAAGCGGAGTGAAATAATTAAGAAACTAAACCGTATTGAACGGTGATATAATAAAAGGGAACCAAAATCTTGATTCCCTTATATTATGTAGGATTAGTACCTGACTACAGGTTATTATTTAATAATTAAGCTGGTTTCTGTTTTAATCTTGTTTTTACCATAAAAACTTGATTCACTTTCAATGAACTCCAAATCAATTTTGGACGATGAAAATACTTTAGTATTTAAATATAAATATTGAGAAATTGTTTTGTTATTTAATTTAGGATATAATGTAGCAATATTGTCTTGCTTGATCTTCGATCTTAGTTCATCAAATGATTGTGTTCCTAATATCCAAATGTCATCCTCTATTACTAAGTTGACTTTTTTCTTCTCATAAAGTTTATCATAAATTACCAGATAACAATTATCTTTAATTTTAGAAAGCGCTTTAGCATCGTTTGTTAGTATATTTAGTAATTGATTTGCAGTTTTTTTATCACTCATTTTTAAAGCCATTTTAAAATCAGGAATATCATGCCTGTTATATTCTCCATCGAAAATTGAGATAAATCCATTACCCAAACTATTTATCACGTCATCATCAATAGCCCAAACTGCAAATTTGCTAGTAATTAGCTTTTTATCATTATACTCAGATAAGTTAAAATATTTTATCATTGAGTTTTTTATTTCAGCAGGTTTCATATTAAATATACATAAACCTGCATATTTTTGGGATGGTAGATAAGTGCAAATTTCTTTATCAAGTTTTTGATGTAACTTTTGCTTTTTAGGTAAAGAAGCAATTGAGGTAATATTTAACTTTTCCTGATCGGTTTTAATATTTACCCATATGTCTTCGTAATATCCAGCAATACCAGCAAGTTTGTTTACAAAATCATTTATGTTATATATATCTGTTTTAAATACATTATAAAAATGAAAAGGTATTTCATGTATTTTTTTTGCGTTTAAATATACAATGGCTGTACTTTGTTTTAAATCTGCGTTGAAGATTGAGTGTATGTTGTATGATTCAGTCTTGTAGTCGTTTGTAAGTTTAGTTTTTTCCTCTTCTAATAGTGAGCTAAAGAATTTATTTGAGTAAGTTGAATCAGATTTTGATATTGAATCTATACGTTCCCACAAAATTCTTTTTTCATCATAATTGGCAAAATTTAATTTTGTAGATATTTCTTTATATTCATTTCTAATAGCTTCATTAATTGGTAAAATTTGAGTGTATATTTTTAATGTAAACTCTGAATTATTAATATAAAACAACCCTTTTTTGAAATTTCCGCCATCTAGTTTTATAAAAGGTAACTGTACCTGATCTATCGAAAATCCCAATGTTTTTAGTAAACTATCTGTATTAAGATTCGTATTGTTTTGAGCAAGATTAAATTTTAAAGTGTAAGAATCGTATAACTCATTTTTTTGAGAATATATACAGAATTTATTAGTCTCTGATATAATATCTTGCAATATATAAGGTAATGATTCATTCAGTTTTTCTTTTACTTCATAAGTCATTAAACTGGTATTTCCATATACCATAAAAGTAAGACTGTCTTTAGGTATATTGTTTAAAAAAGGATCGGAAGTTGTTTGAGCGATTGATGATTTATGAATCGTAAAAGAAATAATAATCAGTAAAGGAATTTTAAAGATATGCATGTTAATTCTCATAATTTTTAAATATTGTTATTTATAAGGTCAATTTTACGTTATAATAGTTTAGTTAAAGAATTTATTTAATAGGTGCGGATTATTATTTTATAAGTGCAGAATAAAAAAATGTAGTTACATCATTATACAATATGATAGTATCTACAAAAATAATTTATTTCAATTTTAAGTGTGTAATTATTCTTCTATTGATATGTTAAATGAAGCGGTATATGAACTGTTTGAATTAAGTTTTATAATGCCTTCTTTTAATTCCAGTTCACCTTTGGTGTTGTCAGCGTCCGTTATACCAAGCCAGGGTTCAATACAAACAAAAGGAGCTTTTGGTTTTGCCCAAATACCCAGGTAATCAAAATCATCAAAAGAAACAGTAAGTTTAGTGTTGTTGTTTTTGTTTTTCAAACTTGCTTTTGAAGATTTTAAATTTTTAAAAATTAAAGCGTCATCGTTAAATAAATCCTCGTTTAAAGGAAGAATTTTGGTTTTGTTTAATAAAGGAATGGATTCCCCACTTAATAAACCACTCTTAGCTAAAGTCCAGGTGTTTTCATTTTCCTCTTCTTCAAATTCAATATAATAATCAGTATATGCTTCATTATCATTTAAAGGGCATTTAAAACCCGGATGACCACCAATTGAAAACAGCATTTCCTTTTCGTCAATATTGTCAATTTTATGAGTAACCAGAAGGGAATTTTCAACTACTTTAAATGTAATTGAGAATACAAATTTAAAAGGATACATTGCTAATGAATCCTCATTGTATTTATATTTTAATGTTATTGAATTGTCTGATTTTTCTGCAACTACCAGCTTTTCATTATTTCTTATAAATCCATGTTTAGGTATGCTATAGGTTTTATCCTGATATTTATAGGTTCCATTTTTTAGCATACCTATTATAGGAAACAATACCGGAGCATGACTTCCCCATATATCAGGGTCTGCATTCCACATAAATTCCTGATTTGTCATCTTTGATTTCAGGCTGCAAATTTCAGCTCCTTTGTGCTGTATTTTTACTGAAAGGAAACTATTTTCTATAGTATGAATCATTTGTTAATGGTATAATTTATTAGTACGAGCTAAGATAGTATTATATGTGAAATGATAGGAATAATACTATTTGATTTCTTTTAGAATCATTTATACAAATTATTTTAATTGCCTTTGAGTTATTTAGTATTCTTGTAGTTTATTTTGAATGGAGGTTTATATATAATAGCATTACTTGATATGATACAAATCATAGATATTCACTTACTTTTTGCGAAAGAGTATAGTATATAAACAATTTTAATTAATTATAATTAATCGATTATAAAAAAGATAAACCATAAACTTATTCTATGTGAGAATCTCATCGGTGTTTATAATTACGGGGGGGGGAGGGCACCGGTAGAGGTTCATGTTTTATGGTTAATTTCATTAGATAGGGAATGTATTCATTACATTAAATCAAATAATACACAACCTTTTGGGATTTTAGGTTGTGTATTATTGTAATTATAGTTAAAAACTATGGCTATTCTAATTTTTCCAGTGTCAATAGATTTTGCTTTCCAAATACATTATCACCTTCTTTAATTTTGACTTCAAGTATTTTTGAATCAGTTGTGGCCAAAACTTGATTTTGCATTTTCATAGCCTCCAGAATAAGTATTGGTTCACCCTTTTTTACAATACTTCCAGAAGTAACAAATATTTCATATATTTTTCCCGGCATTGGAGATTTTAATGTAAGTATCTTTTCGTTTTCTGTATTATTCTTGAGGATTGCTTTACGTTTATATGTGCTATCTTTATCTATAGTAAACTCATAATGATTTCCATTAATATCAACCGTAATAATGTTTCGTTTTCTTTTTACTAACTCTCCATGATATTTAGTTTTATTAATGGTTAAAGAATAATGTCCATCCTCATGTTTTTCAATTTGTCTTTTTTTGTGCTTTTCAATAGAAAAGTTAAGCACAGCAAAACGATATGAATTTTCTCCGGAAACAATGTATTTATTGATTTTAAGCTTATTCATTTTAAAAAATTTTATGTAGCATATTATTTATCCATGGTGTTGAACTATCCATTTCCATTTTACCATGCTGAATTTGTTTTATTTCATCTAAATAGTATTGAAGAGCGATTAAAGCGGCAGCTTCTTCTTCATTTTCTTCTTGATAATGATGTTGATCCATATTTGAAATGAAAGAAGTTGTATAATGACCTTCAATGAAATTATGATCATTGAGTATGGCTTTAAACAAAGGAATTGTTGTTTTTATACCCTTAATACGACTTCGATTCATTACATCTTTAGAACGTTTTATCACCGTCTTTCTATCTTTCCCTGAAATAATTATTTTGGTAATGAGTGAATCATATATTGTAGGTATTTTGGATCCAGGAATAAAACCTGAATCAACTCTTAATCCAGGATAAGCTGGAAAATTCATTTCTTCAATTATCCCAAAATTTGGGCAGAATCCAGATTGTACATCTTCAGCATTAACTCTGTATTCAATAGCCCATCCATTACATTTAATATCTTTTTGTTTTAGCTGAAGATGATCTCCATATGCAGTTCTTATTTGGTGCTCCACTAGATCTATACCAGTTATGGCTTCAGTAACTGGGTGTTCTACTTGTATACGTGTGTTCATTTCCATAAAATAATACTGATTGTTATTGTCCAGTAAAAATTCTATAGTGCCCAATGTATAATACCCTGTTTTATGCACTAAAGCTAAAGCATCTTTAGTCATCTTTTCACGAAGATCATTTTTTAGGGCTAAAGAAGGAGCTTCTTCTAACAATTTTTGATGATTTCGCTGAATAGAGCATTCTCTTTCAAATAAATGTATAGCATTTCCGTGTTTGTCAGCCAATATTTGAATTTCAATATGACGTGGATTCTCAATATATTTTTCAATTATAAGAGCCGTATTGTTAAATGCATTTCCTGCTTCATTCACTGCCATTTTATATGCAGAGGGAAGTTCGTTTGAAGAATAAACAATACGCATACCTTTTCCTCCACCACCTGCTAATGCTTTTAAAATAACTGGATATCCAATTTTATTAGAAGCTTCAGTAGCTCCTGGTAAATCAAGAATAGGACTGGACGTTCCCTCTGCAACATTTAATCCTGCAGAAATGGCTATTTGGCGGGCTTTGTTTTTATCGCCCATTTGTTCAATTAACGAAGCGTTGGGACCAATAAAAACTATGTTGTTTTTCTCACAAAGTTGAGGAAGTAATTTATTTTCAGATAAAAACCCATATCCGGGATGAATGGCTTCGATATTTAGATTTTTTGCATATTTTATTATCATTTCAGCATCCAGGAAGATAGATTGATTTGTACTATTTTCAGAGATCAGAATAATTTCATCTGTCCATTTTAAATAGACAGCGTTTGCTTCCTGGGGTGTTTGAAAGCAATATGTTTTTATACCTAACCTTCTTGCAGTTTTTAGTATTCGAATTGCAATTTCACCTCTGTTGGCAATTAATAATGAAGATATCATATTACTAATTTTTAGTTATAAAGGAATGTTACCATGTTTGCGAGGAGCTTTTTCGATAAGCTTATTTTGAAGTAGATCAAAAGCAGAGATAAGCTTTTTGCGAGTAATTGCAGGATCTATTACCTCGTCAATATATCCATTTTCATCAGCTATATATGGATTAGCGGTAGTTTGTTTATATTCTTTAATGAGTTCCTGTTTTAAAATTTCAGGATCATCAGATTCTTTTAATTCTTTTCTGTTGAGAATTTTGATAGCACCTTCAGGTCCCATAACTGCAATTTCAGCCGAAGGCCATGCAAAATTAAAGTCTCCTCCCATGTTCTTACTATTCATTACAATATAAGCTCCACCATAAGCTTTACGGGTAATAACTGTAATTTTTGGCACAGAAGCTTCTCCAAATGCATATAAAAGTTTAGCTCCGTGTCTGATTAAACCAGCATGTTCCTGATCAAGACCAGGTAAAAATCCCGGAACATCCTCTAATACCATTATTGGAATATTAAAGGAATCACAAAAACGTACAAATCGAGCTGCTTTATCTGATGCATCAACATCTAATACGCCTGCCAGTACTAATGGTTGGTTGGCAACAACTCCAGTAATCCTGTTGTTTAATCGCGCCAATCCGGTTATAATATTCTGAGCATAGTTTTCCGAAATTTCAAAGAAACTTTCCTGATCAATAATATTTTCAATTATATCGATCATATTGTATGGAACAGTACTTTCATCTGGTATTATTAATCGTAGTTTTTCATTTTGTGTAGGTGCAATTGTTTCTTTTAATGCAGAAGGAGGGAGTTCAATATTGTTAGAAGGAAGGTATTGTAAAAGTTTACGGACACCAATAAGAGTATGTTCCTCATCGTCGTAGATAAATTGAGCCACACCACTTTTTGCTGTATGTACATCTGCACCTCCTAATTGATCGAAAGTTACATCTTCATTTAAAACTTCTTTAACAACATCTGGCCCTGTTACAAACATATGAGCAGTATGTTGTGTCATAAAAATAAAATCAGTTAGTGCAGGGGAATATACAGCTCCACCAGCAGCAGGACCCATGATAACAGATATTTGCGGTATTATTCCAGATGATTGAATGTTTCTTAAAAATATTCCTGCATATCCGGATAAACTACCTATTCCTTCCTGGATACGTGCACCGCCAGAATCAATGATGCCAATTATTGGATGACCCATTTTTCTTGCCATATCCTGCACTTTCATAATTTTATTCGCATGAGCTTCACCTAATGATCCACCCATAAAATTGAAATCCTGAGCGTAACAAAAAACTTTTCGGTCATTAATTTTCCCATGACCTATTATTACACCATCACCATAGATATTAGAATTATTGTTTTTTGATCGTACAAAAGCATCTAATTCCTCAAAAGTATCTTCATCAAATAAAATTTTAATACGTTTTCGGGCTGTTAGTTTTCCTTTTTTGTGCTGTTTTTGTTCATAAGCAGTATCGTATTGTTGATCAAACGATTTGTTTCTTTCTGTAAACTGAACAAATGCACTTCTTTTGTCTTCATGTATCATATATTTTATCTATTTAATGTGATTAATGTTTTTAAAATGTAATTTAATAAGTACTTGTTGTTAAGTGCTTTAAATGGCTAAAGTGGGGTATTACATAAACGATAATACCAACACTTGAGCTAACAGAACTCTTAAAAACATAACCAATGGGTATACAGTAGCGTAGGCTGTTGCTTGCGCTTGACCTGGGGTGAGAGAATTTGCAAATTCCAAGGCAGGTGGATCTGTCATCGATCCTGCAAGTAATCCACAAATACTTAAATAATTAAATTTTAATATTCGGGCTATAAAACCAACAACTAACAATGGTACTAATGTTATTGCTATTCCGTATAGCATCCACATATAACCTCCATCGATAATAGTTTGTACAAAATGTTGTCCTGATGAAAGCCCAACACATGCTAAGAATAAAACTATACCAAGTTCTCTGATGAATAGGTTTGCACCTGGAGTCATATAAAAATCAAGTTTTCCTATTCTACCTTTATGTCCTAAAAATAGTGCTACTAATAACGGACCTCCTGCTAAGCCTAATTTTGCAGGAGCTGGTAATCCAGGAATAGAAAAAGGAATGCTACCAATTAAAATTCCTGCAAGTATTCCAATTAAAATAGGAATGATATTAGGGTGGGATAGGTCTTTCATTGAATTTCCGAGGTAAGCAGCTGCTCTTTTTATTTCTTTTCTCTCTCCAATAATCCTTACTGTATCTCCAAATTCTACACTATTTTCTTCTGTTGCCATGATTTCAATTCCCGCTCTGAAAATACGAGTAATGTTTACCGGGTAGTTTCGAGATAATCCAATCTGGCTTATTGTTTGACCAGCTAACTTTTTATTTGTAATTACAACATGTTTAATACTTATATTATTACTTATTTCTATGTCTTCAGTTTTTTTTAAAGGACCTACTTTTAATTCAAGATTCTTAAAATTATCTATTGTTGTAACTCCATATAATGTATCATTCTTTAAAATTATTTCGTTTTCATTGGGAATAATAAATTTATTATCTCTAAGTAATCTGGATAGTACAAACTCACCTTTAAGTGAAGCTTTTGTAAAAGAAATAGGCTTTTCAAATAATGCTTGATTTTTTATTCTAAGATTTACTGCGATTGGTTTTCCTGATAAACCAGATACTTCTTTTTGATATTTAGCACTTTCATCTTTAATAGAAATGCGAAAAAATGCTCTGATTAGAATCATTGTTATAATAATACCAATTATACCAAATGGATAGGCAACAGCATACCCCATACCTGTTATTTCAGATAAATCACTCCCGGAGCTTAATTGTTCAGTAATTACTTGTTGTGCAGCGCCTAAGCTGGGAGTGTTGGTTACGGCACCACATAAAATTCCTGTTATTACAGGAATCGGAAGGTTTAGTCCGACTTTAAATGCTGCAGCAATTAATACACCGAGCACAACAATACCTGCAGCAAGTAAATTTATTTTTATTCCGTTATTTTTAAGTGATGATATAAATCTGGGTCCAACTTCCAGACCTATTGAATAAACAAAAAGAATAAGTCCAAACTCTTTCAATAAATGAATTACTTCATGATTACCCCTTGCTCCAAAGTGGCCAAATACTAACCCCGCAAATAAAACACCAGCAATACCTAATTTTATATTGAAGATTTTTATTTTACCAATTAAAATTCCACTAATTCCAGTTAAACTTATAAACAATAATGTGGTTGCAGTATTTATTTGTTTAAAAAACTCTATGAATTCCATGTTACAATTATATATTTCTAATAATTGAGGGCATGTATATTCAAAATACACTAGCCCTCAGATAAATAATTAGGATGAAAATGTTTTATTTGTTACTAAATAGTTTTAGTTCGATAATGTAGGAGTATGTATTGCACTTCGAATTAATTTTGCTGCAGATACCATGTTTTTTATTGATAAATCTATTTCATTCCAATTTCGTGTTTTCAAGCCACAGTCAGGATTTATCCATAAGTTTTCAATTGAAATATAATGTGATGCTGTATACAATAAATCACACATTTCTTCAACGGAAGGTATTCGAGGTGAATGAATGTCATAAACACCAGGCCCCATTTGATTAGGATAATTAATGCTTTTAAATGCATCTAATACTTCCATTTGAGATCTGGATGTTTCAATGCTGATAACATCTGCATCCATATTTATAATTGCCTCCATAATATCATTGAAGTCTGCATAACACATATGACTATGTATTTGTGTTTGATCCATCACTCCCCAGTGGCATAATTTAAAACAATTAACAGCCCATTGTAAGTATTCATTTTTCTTATAGTTTTTCAAGGGTAATCCTTCTCTTAATGCAGGTTCGTCTATTTGAATAATTTTAATACCTGCATTTTCAAGATCAATTACTTCCTCTCTGATAGCGAGAGCTAATTGTTCTGCAGTGATTTTTCTTGGCTGGTCAGTTCTGACAAAAGACCATTGTAATATTGTTATTGGTCCTGTTAGCATTCCTTTTACAGGTTTGTTAGTTAAGGATTGAGCATATTTAGCAAGTTCAACAGTCATCTGTTTTTTTCTGGATATATCTCCATAAATAATAGGAGGTTTAACTCCTCTGGAGCCATAACTCTGTACCCAACCGTTTAAGGTGAACGTTATTCCATTTAATTGTTCTCCAAAAAATTCAACCATATCATTACGTTCAAATTCTCCATGAACCAATATGTCTAACCCAATTTCCTCTTGCCATAGGATTGCTTTTTTTATTTCATGTTTTATAAATGATTGATATTCGGAGGATGTTAATTTTTTATTTTTATAAAGGTTTCTTTTTTGTCTAATTTCTTTTGTCTGTGGTAAAGAACCAATTAATGTTGTTGGAAATAGAGGAAGTTTAAGGTCATGTTTTTGTAGATTTATTCTTTCTTCGAAATTTAAACTTCTTTTAATGGAAGTTTTTAAGGCATTAATTTCTATTGTTTTTGATATGACTTCTTCGTTGTTGAAAACATTAAAAGATTTACATTTTAGTCTTTCCTCTTTATTATTTAAAAGAGTTGCCTTTACAGATGAATTGTTTTTATAATTAGCTAATTGGTTAAGTATATGTAGTTCTTTAATTTTTTCTTTTGCAAACGATAAATTGTTTTTTACTATTTCTGGAATACCTTTATTACTATCTTCGTAATTGACACTATAGGGTACGTGTAATAAAGAACAAGAAGCTGCCAGAATGATTCTGTGTGATCCAATTTTATCTATTGCTTTATTTATAATGGATAATGAATTTTCAAAATCGTTTTTCCAAATATTTCGACCATCTATAATTCCTAACGAAAGTGTTATTGTATTTGGTAATCTATCAAGGAAACAATCTAATTGTTTGGGGGCACGTATTAAATCAAGATGTAGTATTTTTATTGGTAAGTCTTTTAACCAATCAACATGTTCTTCAATACCTTCAAAATAACTT
This sequence comes from uncultured Saccharicrinis sp., assembly GCA_963665705.1. Classification (GTDB taxonomy): domain Bacteria; phylum Bacteroidota; class Bacteroidia; order Bacteroidales; family Marinilabiliaceae; genus Saccharicrinis. The sequence continues at coordinate 3,179,141 of OY762448.1, read as the reverse complement.
GTTAGTATGAAATCAATTTCAGAAATGTTATTAAATAATGAATGAAGGATTCTTTTGTAGATTTTTATCTCATCATTATTTAGATCTGTTGCTAAAAATGGTTCATCAATTTGAATGTATGTTGCACCTGCAGTCTTTAATTTTTTTATAATTTCAATGTATGCAGGAAGTAATTTGTCTATTAGAATTAACTTGTTAAAATCAGAATGTTTTTCCTTACCTAATTTTAAAAACGAAACAGGACCAATTAATACTGGTTTTGTATGAATTCCCATCTCTTTAGCTTCAATAAATTCATCCACAATTTTAGTGTTGTTGAATTTAAAATTCTGATCAATAGTAAATTCAGGAACCAGATAATGATAATTTGTGTCAAACCATTTTGTCATTTCAAGAGGAGCAACATCAAAACCGTTGTTTTGATATCCTCTGCATAATGCAAAATAAAGATCCGTTTTAGATAAATTGGATTTTAAAGAATGAAAACGATTGGGGATAACATCTAGCATAAATGCTAAATCTGCAACTTGATCATAAAATGAAAAATCATTTGAAGGAATAAGATCTATTCCTTGTTCTTGTTGGAAATTCCAGTTTTTTAATTTCTCAATCTTTCCAGCATCAAGCAATTCGGACAAAGAAATTTCATTTTTCCAGTAGGCTTCACAAGCCTTTTTCAATTCACGATTGGCTCCAATGCGCGGGAAACCAAGATTCTGTGTGAGCATAAAATAAATTTTGTAGTTAAACAATAATTTAAATGCTAACGCGTGAATAAATACTAAGTAAGAAATTAGAAAATAAGCAGGAGAGTTATATTCTTATCTCTGACTCATGCTTTATAACGCGAAAGCATTTGCCATAAAAAAATAAGACAGGTCTCCTGGCTAGTCCATTTTACAACACCTTCCCATCAATTAATTGACAGTGGTATTTAGTTGTAAACTTTTTGCGGACATTACAGTTGCGCGACAGCTCACGATTTTCACGTGATTCCCTATTAAACCCCGATTAAAGGGTATCCTATTTTCAATATGTAAATGAACGAGGCGACAAATCTAATTAAAAAAATAGAAAATATGATTAAATTTTATCACTTGTATAACATTATTAATAACGAGGTGTAATGTAAATAACTTTATAGTAAGGTGTTTAATGCTATTTAAATGATAGTGTTGTATAGTGTATAAAAGAACTTACAAATGTATTTTTACTGAAAGGAAACTATTTTCTATAGTATGAATCATTTGTTAATGGTATAATTTATTAGTACGAGCTAAGATAGTATTATATGTGAAATGATAGGAATAATACTATTTGATTTCTTTTAAATGCTCTAATACTCCAATTCGTACACCTTTTTGATTAGTTAGAAACCCTACATTTATTTTATAGGTTTTGTTATTATATGAAAAGAATAATTTCCCCTTGTATATACCTTCAATTCCTACTTCATCTAATTCACAAGTGAAATCTTTATATTTAATTTTCTTCCAGTTTATTTCTAGTTCTTCACCTTGGCTACAAATTTTCTTAAATTCCTTATCCAGTTTTTTAGCCCATGATTTATTTGCCTCCTCTACTGATTTTGCAGCCATTGTTTTAAGGGCATCATTATCTGAAGCTAATAACTTTTCTAAAATATCATCAGGAGTAGCCATGTGGTTTTTGTAGGTATCAAAATCCCAATTGTTTATGGACTTTAAAAGTTTAGTAATTTGTTTCCCTGCCTTTTCGCCTTCAATAGCCATTGAATTTGTAGTGTTTAAAAACAAAGCTGTTAGAATAAATAAAAGAATACGTGTTTTCATCTTTATAGATCATTTAATTTTAAATTCAGTTTACAATATTAAAACATGTTTTATCAAATAAAGGATCCTTTTTATAACTGCTTGTAATTAATTTATATTCGGATGTTATGCTGTATGATTTGTTGATTAATACCCACTTTTTGCAGTTATAAAATCAATCTATGCGTTTATAAAATGTTTTTTGTGTTTAGATTTCTTTAAGCAATTTTTGTGCTGTTAACAGAAACAAAGAGAATAAAAAAACCAAACATGAATAAAGAATCATTCATACAAATTCTTTTAATTGCCTTTGGGTTATTTAGTATTCTTGGAGCTTATTTTGAATGGAAGTTTATATATAATAGCAAAAAAGTACAGAAGATTATTAAATCAATAGGAAGAAGTGGAACAAAAATATTTTGTATCGTAATAGGAGCAATACTGTTTATAATAGCATTACTTGATATGGTACACATTATAGATATTCAATTACTTTTTGAAAATAAAGAATTAATAAATACAACTTTAAATAAATATCACAACACAACGAATTTAAAATGATTTACGGATTAACACTGATTATTTTAGGCCTTTTAGCGGCTCCTTCATTGTTACTATCGCGCAAACCTGAAGCTGGGGAATGGTTAAGGAAAATAACACCTTATCAAGGGTGGATTGGAATTGTATTTAGTTTTTGGGGAATATGGGGGATTATACTATGTATTTTAAATCTTGGAGTATTAAGCTCCAGTCCTATTTGGTGGATTACATGGATGGTAAATTCTGTTTTAGAAGCTTCCCTAGGATTTTTATTAGGATATGGATTAACTAGTCAGTTAATTCTTTCTAAAAATGAGACAGCAAAAGAAAAAGGAGAACAACTATTGAAAAAATTATCACCAATGCAAGGCAAATTGGGTTTATTAGTTATAATTATAGGTGGTTGGACTGTTGTAGCTTCTTTATTATTTTAAAATTAAACAACAAACATATTTAAGAAACAAACCATAACTAAACTATGAAGGAATCTCAACTGCGTTCTCCAAATACGGGGGGTGAGAACGGTGGTTGGGATTCCTTTTGTTGGTTACAACGATCTTTCATTACAAACTAATAAGAAAATTTTATACTTATATTTTAATCACTAACAGGGTGATTTGTAACTTTATGTATATAAGATATTAATAATTAATTAATAATAAAAATTTATCATATTATATTAACACATTAGTTGATTATAATACAAATAGATTTTTACTACACTATTAAAATTTTCTTATCTTAGAAAATAATACAATAGCATTTTTTCATGTTAATTTATGAATATGCTTTAAAGAAATAGTTACTTAATTGTTCATTATAACTTTTTTCTATATTTGCTATAATAAAGTATAGTCTGGTTTTGCAGTAATTGTTGTAGAAATGGGTTGATTTAATATTACACTGAACAAAAGGAATAAAGATCTTTTCCACTATTCTTATTTATTGATTTTGTTCATTTTTATTGGTGTTTTTCTTACCGTAGAATAAAAGTGGATTTCCTTTACATTTTAATAAGTAGTTATATTATTAATATTTATTAATGATACAATTATGTCTTTTTTAAAAGCTAATAGTGTCGTAAATTTAAGTAATAAACACGTTCTATTTAGATTATTACATCTAATATAAAATTACAGATCAATGAAAGTTGCACTTATTTATAATAAAGATATTGATGGTGTTATCAACACCTTTGGAATGCAAAATAAGGAATTTTATAACGAAAAAACAGTTAAAAAAGTGGCTCAGAGTCTTGAAAAGGCAGGGCATAATGTGGCTATATTAGACGGAAACAAACAAATTATTGAACGTCTTGAAAATTTCATGCCCAGAGTAAATGAAGGAGAGCAGATGGGTATGATATTTAATATGGCCTATGGAATTCAGGGAGAAAGTCGTTATACACACATTCCGTCAATGCTCGAAATGCTTGGGTTGCCATATGTAGGTTCTTCACCATCAGGTCATGCTTTAGCTTTAGATAAAGTTCTTACAAAAATTATCTGGAAAAATAATCACCTTCCCACACCCGACTTTTGGGTGTTTAATTCACCTGAAGAAGATATGGATTCTGTCGTATTTCCGGTTATTGTAAAACCAAAAATGGAAAGTGTTTCCTTTGGCTTGAAAGTAGTTTATAATACAGAAGATTTAAGAGAAGCCGTACATTTTATTATTACAGAGTTTGATCAGCAGGCTTTAGTAGAGCAATTTATAAGAGGTAGGGAATTTTGTGTGGGTTTAATAGGGAATTCTTCGGTTGAAGCATTTCCTGTTTTAGAAATTGATTTGGAAGGAGATCCTGATGGAATTCAAACTGTTGACGATAAGAAACATAAACCCAAAAAGAAAATTTGTCCGGCTAAGATATCAGAAGAGTTAAAAGATAAAATGCAGAAGATATCTGTTGATGCCTTTAATGCATTAAATCTTAGAGATTTTGCACGAGTTGATATTCGATTGGATGAGGATGATAACATCTATTTGCTTGAAATAAACTCAATGGCTAGTCTGGGTGAAACCGGCTCTTATCCTACCGCAGCTAAAGTAGCAGGATATAATTTTGAAGCTCTGGTAAATAAAATGCTTGATGTTGCATCTGTCAGGTATTTTACTAATGCAATACCAACTCTTTTGGATTCAAATGAAAAATCTAAGACATCATCAATATCACGTATGCGTACTTTCATAAAAACCAGACAGCAGCATACTGAAAAATTTTTAAAAGCATTGGTTGATACAGATACCTATGTACGAAATGTTGAAGGTGTTAACTATTGTTCAGGGTTAATTAGTAGTGAGTTAGGCCAGTTAGGATTTACACAAGAGATATATCCACAATTAGAAGTGGGCAATATTATGTATTTTTCAAATTCATTTAGCAAAGAAATAGATTATCTTTTATTACAACCCATTGATAACAGGGTTAAACTTGCTCAGCATGAAAACTATAATGAGTATGAACAATACCTTGAAGGGACTGGTATTTGGGAAAATAAAGGAGGTGTTGCTATTTTAATATCTGCATTACAAGCTTTACGGTTTACCCGAAATATTAAAAAAATCAAAATAGGAATATTATTGATTACTGATTCTTCGATTGATGGACGTTATTCTAAATCAGTTATTCAGCAAAAGGCAGATTTTGCCAGTAAAGTTATGTCGTTAAGTGGAAGCTCTAAGAAGGGTGGTTTGATTCTTTCACGATCAGGTTCTGCGTTATATCATTTTGAAACCAAGTTGATAAAAAAAGATAGTCCTGAAAATGTTTCGAGTACAGCCATGCAATTTAATAAGACCCTGGCTGCTATAACTGATATTTCTCGTGATGATACAAATAATATTATTGCTCCTTTTGATATTCAGTTTAAGAGTAATATTTTTAAAAGGTATGCATATGGTTCAGCCGGAATTAGTGTTCGTCATAATTCACCGGAAATATTAGAAGATATAGAGCAAAAAATTAAAAAAATTCTTACGATTCAAAAGCGTAGTAAAATTTATCAGATTCAGTTCGAAGGAGGAATTAAAAGAAATGCCATGTCCGAAACTGATAAGTCAAAAGCCTTTTATCAAAAGATTTTAACTTTAGCAAAACAAATCGATGTTCGTATAACACAGGAACATAGGTGGAGTTCTGCCGATATATGTCATATAGGAAAAGACTTGGCAAAAATTGATGGATTAGGGCCTGTTGGAGAATTTCTTCCATCGGAAAATGAAAGAATAATTCGTCATAGTTTAATTGAAAGAGCTTTGCTGTTAGCTCTTATTTTAAAAGGATAAAATATCATAACTCTCTATGCTTCCCTACATTTGTAATCCTGTAGGGAAGGTCTTTTTATTCTCCCAATTCTTATTTATAATATCTGCAAAATGTACTTTGGAATATAATTCTGATACGCTTAGACATGCTTTTTATTCAATTTATTTTAATCTTTGTTTTTCAAATTTGAGTTTATTTTAAATCAAAGATTGAAAAGCAGAGGTTATTAAATTAATGAAATACATAAGTCAATAATTATATGAAGAAGTTAATATTATTAAGTGTTATTTTTTCTTTGAGTGTTCTTGTTTTCGGGCAGGATGATAGTCGTACAGTCTATACCTTAACTGATAATTGGAAATTTATAAAAGGAGATATTGAAGGGGCGGAAAATGTAAATTTCAAGGATAATAAGTGGGAAAGTGTTTCAGTGCCTCATGATTGGGCCATTTACGGTACTTTCGATAAAGAGATAGATAAGCAAACTGTGCGAATTGTTCAAAATAAGGAAAAGCAAGCTACAGAAAAGTATGGGCGAACAGGAGCACTTCCTCATATTGGAGTGGGCTGGTATCGTACTACGTTTAATTTATCGGATTTTGAGAAAGGTAAAAAAGCTTTGTTGGTTTTTGATGGGGCAATGAGTAACGCTGAGGTTTTTGTAAATGGACAAAAAGTAGGATATAGGCCTTACGGTTACAGTTATTTTTACTTTGATATTTCAGATTATATAAATCCAACTACTAAAAATACGCTGGCTGTTCGATTAGAAAATAAAGAAAAATCATCTCGTTGGTACCCGGGTGCCGGGCTATATCGCAAAGTTCAAATTATTGTAAAAGATAAAGTTTGCTTTAATCAATGGGGTACTTTTATTACAACTCCTTTTGTTGATAATGATGTAGCTAAAATTAATATAAAGTCAGAAGTAACAGGTGAAAACGTTTATGTTGAAACAATTATTAAAGATAATAAAGGTGTTATTGTTGCTCAAAAATCCAGTGAAGAGAAATTTGGTCATCAAATAGAACAAAATATTGCAGTAACACATCCTCAGCTATGGAGTCCTGAAACACCAATATTATATACAGCCGAACTTAAATTATACCAGAATAAGGAATTGAAAGACTGTCAGGAAATTCGTTTTGGTGTAAGAACTATACAATATAGCGCTGACAACGGATTTCAATTGAATGGAAAAAAGACCAAGTTTAAAGGTGTTTGTCTGCATCATGATTTAGGTCCATTAGGTGCAGCAGTGAATGTATCTGCATTAAGACGTCAATTACATATTTTGAAAGATATGGGATGTAATGCCATTCGGTCTTCTCACAACATGCCTTCTCATGAACAATTAGAATTATGTGATGAAATGGGATTTTTGTTTTTGGCAGAAAGTTTTGATGAATGGGTTAAACCAAAAGTAAAAAATGGTTATAATCTTTATTTTGAAGAGTGGGCAGAAAAGGATGTGGTTAATTTAGTGAGGGCTACCAGAAATCATCCATGCATCGTTATGTGGAGTAGTGGTAATGAGGTTCCGGATCAACACGGAAGTGTAGGTGTAAAGAGAGCAAAAATGCTTCAGGAAATATTCCACCGTGAGGATCCTACTCGTCCGGTAACTGTTGGTATGGATCAGGTTAAAGCAGTCATGGCGAGTGGTTTCGGTGCTATTATGGATATACCAGGTTTAAATTACAGAGTGCATTTATACGAAGAAGCTTATGAGCGATTTCCTCAAGGTTTTTTATTAGGATCAGAGACCGCTTCAACAGTAAGTTCAAGAGGTATTTATAAGTTTCCTGTTGAAATTGCTAAAAACAAAATGTATAAAGATGGTCAATGTTCGTCTTATGATTTAGAGTATTGTAGTTGGAGTAACCTTCCTGATGACGATGCTGTATTGCAAGATGATAAAGATTGGGTGATAGGAGAGTTTGTGTGGACTGGTTTTGATTACCTTGGAGAACCAACTCCATATGACACACAGTGGTCATCACGAAGTTCTTATTTCGGAATTTGTGATTTAGCCGGTTTACCTAAGGATAGGTATTATTGGTATAGAAGTAGATGGAATACAGAAGATGAAACATTACATATTTTACCTCATTGGAATTGGGAAGGAAGAGAAGGAGAGATAACACCTGTTTTTGTATACACCAATTATACTAAAGCGGAATTATTTGTGAATGGGAAGAGTCAGGGAATTCAAGAAAAAAATAACGATACAAAGCAAAATCGTTATCGATTAATGTGGATGAACGTAAAATACGAACCTGGTACAATTAAAGTAATTGCCTATGATGATAATGATCAAGCGGTGGCTGAAAAAGAAATACATACAGCCGGAGCTCCTGATCATATTGAATTATCAGCGGATAGAACAGTAATTAATGCAGATGGACAAGATATTAGTTATATAACTGTTTCTGTTGTTGACAAAGAAGGTAATTTATGTCCCCAGGTAACAAATCAACTTAATTTTAAGGTTAAGGGAAATGGAATATATAGAGCTGCTTGTAATGGGGATGCAACCTCATTGGAACAATTTCATCTGCCAACAATGAAAACCTTTAGTGGAAAGCTTGTTGTTTTGGTACAAGCACAAAATGAACCTGGAAATATAGAACTTAAAGTTTATGGAAAAGGGTTGAAAACTGGCATTGTAAATATCACTGCGGAATAGTCTGAGGATAATATTAAGATATAATAAAGCTCTACAAGAATACAATAATTTTTGTAGAGCTTTTTTATTATTTGCTGTGTTGTAATATGCATTTATTCAGTATGATGAAATGATATTTTGATGTATTGTATGTTATTAAATTGCAAAAAAATATTCAAATTTGCGCAATCGTTTGTATTTGTGCGCAATCGTTTGTATTTTTGTACAAAATTAATTGAATGAAGAAAGTTACAATTAATGATATTGCTAAGAAATTAGGTGTTACTCCTTCAACTATTTCAAGAGCATTGGCTGATAATAAAAGAGTAAGTCAGGCTACCAGGGATAGAGTCAAAACACTGGCGAAGGAGATGGGATATCAACCTAATTTGATGGCCTCATCATTGCGAAAAGGGAAGTCGGATTTGATAGGAATGATCGTTCCTCGAATTAATCGGCACTTTTTTAGTAACATCATCAGTGGAGTTGAAGAAATCTTAAATCCGGCAGGCTATAGTTTGCTTATTATGCAAAGCCATGAAGAGTTAGAATCTGAAATAAAGGCTGTGCATTCTTTAATGCGAAACAGAGTTGGAGGTATTATCATTTCCTTATCTGTAGAAACAAATAGTTATGATCATTTACAAGGTGTTGTAAAAGGGAATGTTCCATTAGTACAATTTGACAGGGTATGTAAAGATTTAAAGGGGCCTAAAATTGTAAATGACAATATAACAGGAGCTTATTTGGCAACAATGCATTTGTTACAATCGGGATTTAAGCGAATTGCTCATTTCTCGGGAAATAAAATGATAAATGTTTATGGTGAACGTATTATAGGCTATAAAAAAGCAATCGCTGAAGTATTGGGCGAAGTGGATGAAAGTTTAATTCTTGAGGATATTATTACGAGGGATGCAGGATTTGAAACGATTCAAAAGATTCTAAAAGAAAAGGAAATTGATGCTGTCTTTTGTGCTGGCGATTATTCTGCGTTTGGGGTTTTTGAGGGATTAAAAGATATAAAAGCTCATTTTCCTGGCGAATTTGGATTAGTTGGTTTCGGAAATGAACCGTTTGCTGAGATGCTTCATCCTTCATTATCATCCATAGAACAAGATGGACGTGAAATTGGCAAAATTGCAGCACAGGAAATGATTGATGCAATTAATGGGGATTTACATGATATTGAGAGAGTTGTTCCTGTTGAATTTAAAGAAAGAGAATCATCAAAAAGATAAATATTAACTTTTAAAAGTAATAGACATGAGTTTAGAAGTACGTTATGCAGTACATCCGGAAGATGTGAAAAGTTATGATACAACTCGTATCAGAGAAGAATTCTTAATAGAAAAAGTAATGGTGCCAGGTGAGATTAACCTTGTATATTCTTTTTATGACAGATATATTGTAGGTGGTGCAGTTCCAACTGATAAGCCAATTGAATTAAATACGTATGATGAATTGAAATCTGAAGATTTCTTAGCTCGTCGTGAAATGGGTATTATTAATGTTGGTGGTGATGCTAAAATTACTACTGATAGTGGAGACTACACATTGAAATATAAAGAAGCTTTATATTTAGGTCAAGGTGTTAAAGATGTTGTTTTTGAATCAGTAGATGCTTCAAAACCAGCACATTTATATATTAATTCAGCTCCTGCACATAAAGCATTCCCTTCAAAACACGTAACATTAGGAGACGCTAATGTATTACAATTAGGATCTTTAGAGACTTCTAATGAGCGTCAAATTAACCAGTTAATTGTTAAAGAAGTAGTTCCAACTTGTCAGTTACAAATGGGTATGACAGCATTGCAACCAGGTAGTGTTTGGAATACTATGCCAGCTCATACTCATAATCGTAGAATGGAAGCTTACTTTTATTTTGAGGTTCCTGAAAAACAAGCAGTATGTCACTTCATGGGGCAACCAGATGAAACACGTCATATTTGGATGCAAAATGAACAAGCTGTATTATCTCCAGCATGGAGTATTCACAGTGCTGCCGGTACTTCCAACTATATCTTTATTTGGGGTATGGCTGGTGAAAACTTAGATTATGGTGATATGGATGTTCGTCAACCAAATGAGTTAAAATAAGACAAAATTGATTAGCACCTCATTATATTTAAATTATGATGGGGTGTACAAAATAGAATAGTAACAAAATAAATATCCAAAAAATGATAAACGAATTATTTGACCTTTCAGGAAAAGTAGCTCTTGTAACAGGAGGAACACATGGTATTGGTATGGCTTGTGGTAAATTGTTAGCTAAAGCTGGTGCTAAACTTTGTGTAAACGACTTAAATGATGAAAAATTAGCTGAAGCTAAAGAAGAATATGCTAAAGATGGGATTGATGTATTTACTGTAAACTTTAATGTTTGTAGTGAAGAGGAAGTTGATAAAGGCGTTAGTATCATCGAAAAAGAAGTTGGTCCTATCGATATTTTAGTAAATAATGCAGGTATCATTAAGCGTGTGCCAATTTTAGATATGCCAATCAAAGACTTTGAACAAGTTATTGATGTTGATTTAGTTGCTCCTCTTATTGTAGCAAAACGTATTGCTCCGGGTATGATTGAGCGTCGTCAGGGAAAAATCATTAACATGTGTTCTATGATGAGTGTTTATGGTCGTCAAAATGTTTCAGCTTATGCTGCTGCTAAAGGTGGATTAAAATTATTAACAGAAAATATGACTTGTGAGTGGGCTAAATATAACGTTCAGGTAAATGGCATCGGACCTGGTTATATTGCTACTTCACAAACTGCTCCAATTCGTGTTGATGGTCACCCGTTTAATGATCTGGTTATGACACGTACTCCTGCCGGGCGTTGGGGAGAACCTGAAGATGTAGGTAATGCTTGTTTATTCCTATCTTCTAAAGCTGCAGACTTTGTTAACGGACATGTATTGTATGTTGATGGAGGTATTTTAGCAAACTTTGGATATGTAAAAGGTGAAAATGAAATCTAATTCTTTATGAACAAGATTTTAAAATTTTCATATATAACATTATTTCTGGCTGCATTTACTGCATGTACATGCAACCAGAAGTCATTAACAGTTTCAGTAAGTAATTCGTTGGATATTGATAGAGAGGGAGAGACTGTTAAAGTAGAACTTGGAGCATTGTCTTCTACTTCTGATCAAATTATTGTTGTAGATAAAACATCTGGAAGTGAAACTCCTTGTCAATTAATAGACGAGGATGCAGATAGTACATATGAAGCTATTTTATTTCAAGTTGATTTAAAAGCAAATGAAACTAAAGAATTCACTATAAAAGAAGGAGTTACTACAATACAACCAACTGAAATCAAAACTTATGGTCGTTTTGTTCCTGAGCGTTACGATGATTTTACTTGGGAAAATGATAAAGTAGCGTTTAGAATGTATGGACCAACATTGAAGAAATTAGCTGAAGAAGGTAAGCCTGGTGGTGGAATTTCCGGTGGTCTGGATTGTTGGTTAAAGAAAGTTGACTATTCAATTATCGATAAATGGTATAAAGGATATTTAGAAGATCCTATGTACTATCATAATGACCACGGTGAAGGTTTGGATAATTACCATGTAGGACCTGGCCTTGGAGCAGGTGGTACAGGAGTTATGATTAATGATTCTCTTGTAACATCAGTAAATTACACAAATTCTCATGTTTTACAGAACGGTCCAATCAAAACAAAATTTGTTTTAGATTATGATCCTTATGGAGCCGGAGATATGAAGGTGCAGGAACAAAAAACTATTTCTATAGATTTAGGATCTAATTTAACTAAATTTTCTATTGATGTAGAAGGTACCGATGTGCTTACAACTGGTATTACCTTACATGAAAATGACGGAGAATTGACAATTGATTCAACTGCTGTTTATGCAGATTATTATGCCCCTTATTTTGGTAATGAACTTGGAAATGCAATTGTAATTGATCCTAAATATTATGCTGGTTACACTCGTGTAGATTCAGAGATAAAAGACCATAGTATTGTTTTATTACATTTAAAAGTAATAGATGGAAAGGTGGAATATTATGCTGGTTTTGCCTGGAGTGAAAGCAAGCAATTTTCAAGTAAAGAGGAATGGGAAGCTTATTTAGTAGCTTTTACTAAGAAAATTCAAAATCCATTACAAGTAAAAATAAAATAATTTTATCTTTTTTAAAATGTGGTTTTAATAGAAAAATAAGCTGAAGATATATAATAAAGAAGTCAGGTATTAAATAGATACCTGACTTTTTTTATTTTATTGAAATTCAAGTTGGATCCATATAAAAAATGAATAGGATTTTATCATTGCTTAATATATTGCTCTATCTATTTCCTGGGAAGATCTGAAATATCTAACTTTGTGTTAGGCGTACTCATATCTTTTGAGTCTTTTATGGTTAGAATAATATCATTGAAATCATGATCACAACTACCATTTGTGACTTTTACATCTTCAAAGGTTAGTACAATGTCATCACAGTCACTACTTAGGAAAAGTGTGGATTGTTGATCTTCATTGTAATTGAATCTTTTATCTGTATAAAGAGTATAGCAACCGTCAACAGTAAGTCCATTTTTCCAGCCTTGTGCAACAATATAGAAGCCAATTACCGTACCTGCAGAAAAACTACTTTCTCCTAATTGTACACGGTCTCCAAAATCAAGACCTCCACCTTCTCCAACTTTTGATACGTTTGGAAAAATAATATGTTTTTCAATGTCATCAACACACTGAGGAGGATTATTTTCTTGGTAAGTATAATAACCAAAAGTATTCTTATAACCAGCTCCTTCATCAATAAATGTAACGTAAACCGGAGTTTCTTCAGTAACATGGATGTTTAACTCTGCAGTTTCAAAAAAAAGATCCTCGTGAATTGTCCGTGCATCCTTATATTCTGGAAATTGTTCTGAAATATTATCCATAAGTGTTTCGCAAGGCTGGGTTGGTTCAATATCATCTGGTACTCCTTCATCAATACTTATGGCAAGGATTTTTAATCCTCCTAATCCCGAAGCTACAAAAATGAGACTGTCTTTTGATTCTACGAAATTAGTAGATTGGTAATCACTAAAATCCATAGAGCCTAACATCCATAGGCTATCGTTTTTTTCTTCAATAAGTCCACCGATATAAACACCTGATTCACCATTTCCAATCAAAACAAGATCATCATTAATAGAAACACTATTTGTTACGTTATTTTCGTCCAATGATCCTTCTGGAGTTTCAGGTCTTGGGATATTTTGTTTTATAGAACCATCAATATTAAGTATAGAAAGACCTCCTTCGTTTAAAGCTGTAAAGATGTAATCTTCTGATATTGCAATCTCAGATTTAGACTCTGGAGTGTTAGCTCCTCCAATATGAAAGGTTTCTTTAAAAACAGCATCAGAAAGTCCAAATACATTTACTCTACCTTCTTGTCCCTGAAGCACGTATAGGTTATCCGAATTTGCATCAACAGAACGAACATCTGCAATTACTTCTGAATTAATTAAATTATATTCAGAATCAAATACTGTAAGTCCACCATCTGATCCGCTGGTTGTGTAAATACGTCCATCTACAACTTTTATATCAGTACCTGCATATGAGGGAATATCTATAATAGTATCAACATTCTCAAAGGCCATGGTTTCACTTAAAGAGATTACTTCCAAAAATGCAGGAGAAGTATATTCAGCTTCAATATAATCACCTTTAGCTCCTACTACATAAATTTTTCCATCATAGAAATCAATGGCACTAACGTCAATATTGTCAAGTATAGCACTTGAAATAATTACTGGGTTCTTTTCGTCTGAAACATCGAATATTTCTATTCCTCCAAGCCATTTAGAACCTTGAGTATTATATGTAACAAAAGCATAATTATTGTATATGGTAACATGAGAAGCTTGTAGTGTATTGTCGTTATAAACAGGCGAAGCAACCTCTGCTTTTAATTTAAATACATAATTTTTCGTAAGATCAATTTCTTGATAATCCTCAGTACTTTTCAATTGAGAGGAACTGTTAGTTTCTACAATAGGTATGATCTCATTTTTATAGTTTATTCTTGCGGCCAGATTATCTGAATTGTGGTTGATTAGTAGATTGTCCAATTCGGTATATTCAGCTTCCGGATTATTTGATGTTAGTGTGTCTTGTTGACAGCTAAATAGTAAAATTGCACTTAGGAGTATTAAAATATTTAGAGTAATGTTTTTCATAGTTTATACTAGGTTTATAATTAGAGAATTAACGAACTGATAAAACAAAGAAATAGATAATTTTTTACTTGTTAGATATACTTTGTTAGTTTGTTTTACTATTTGCTATTATTATTTGATGAATTAATCATTTATCTGCTTTAATTGATCAATTTTTGTTATTACAGCTTTTTTAAATTGAGAATTGAACTCCTATTGATTTATTGTGAATAACTAATTATGCATTTGTAACATTTGAGGATAAAATGCGTAGAAATATTGATAAATGTAATAATATCCGTGATTAAATTGATTTTTATGAAAAATAAGATAGTTCGGTATTAATGCATCTTGTTTCATATTTACTGTTAGAATAAATACAAAAATAAATACAAATGAAATTATTTTTTACCAGTTTGTTGATTGTTTTCTCAATAGGGGTTGCAGAATCTCAAGAAAATAAGGCAGAACTAATTAAGGACCTTACCTCAGGAATATTTAAAGTAGAATTATCAGAATTAAATGAAAATTCTCCAATATCAAGTATCAACAAGTTGGCTTTTCAGCAAGCAGATAAGTCAATCGTATTAACAAAGGAAAATGTTGAATCAACATTAAATGAAGCAAAATCGTATAATGCATGTATCATTACAGTAGGAGTTCATACTATTGTGGTTGTAGAAGATTTAAATAAAAATAAAAAATCAGGAGCTTGGGGATGTAATATGCCAATGGGTAAAGGTTATATTCAAAAAGGGACATTAAATTTTAAAGAGGATTATATCAATAATATTATTGGAATTCCTGATTCTCAGAGAAGAATGATATTTCTATTTAATTAAACAAAAATGTATTAATTAGTACTTTTTATAGTAGCGTGATTAAAATATTAATAAATAAGGAGGCATATCAAAGCCTCCTTTTGTGTTTTTATTATAGTGTAGGTCCTGCCTTTTCTAACTCTTTTCCAAGTGGAGTATCAGTATATTTTTTAAAATTATCTATAAAAAGGTGTGCCAAATCATTTGCTCTTTGTGTCCAATTTTCTGGGTGAGAATAAGTATCTCTAGGATCCATAATGTTAGGATCTACATCATGTAGAAATGTTGGTACCTTTAAATCAAAGATTGGAATTGTTTTAGTTTCTGCTTTTTCAATTGACCCATCTAATATTGCATCTATTATAGCCCTTGTATCCTTAATAGATATTCTCTTACCGGTTCCATTCCATCCTGTGTTAACAAGATATGCCTGTGCATGATGACTTTTCATTTTTTTCACTAACTCCTCGCCATATTTGGTTGGATGCAAGGATAAAAATGCTTCACCAAAACATGAAGAAAATGTGGGGATAGGTTCAGTAACACCTAGTTCGGTACCTGCTAATTTTGCAGTAAAGCCTGATAGGAAGTGATATTGAGTTTGTTCTGGTGAAAGTTTAGAAACAGGAGGCATAACACCAAAAGCATCTGCAGTTAAAAATATTACTTTATTTGCATGTCCTGCTTTTGAAATGGGTTTTACTATATTGTTAATGTGATAAATTGGGTAAGAAACACGTGTGTTTTCGGTAACAGATTTATCCGTAAAATCAACTGTTCCATCTTCTAGTACTGTAACATTCTCTAATAATGCATTTCTTTTTATTGCATGGTAAATATCTGGTTCGCTTTCTTTATCAAGATTAATGGTTTTTGCATAACAACCACCTTCAAAATTAAATATGCCATCATTATCCCAACCATGTTCATCATCTCCGATAAGTGCTCTTTTAGGATCTGTAGAAAGTGTTGTTTTACCGGTTCCTGACAATCCAAAAAATATCGCAACATCTCCATTGTTACCTCTGTTTGCTGAGCAGTGCATTGCTGCCATGCCTTTCAACGGAAGGAAATAATTCATCATGGCAAAAATTCCCTTTTTCATTTCCCCACCATACCATGTGCCTCCAATAATCTGCATTTTTTCGCTTAAATTGAATATGGTAAAAACCTCAGAATGCATACCTTGTTTTTGCCAATTGGGATTAGTAAATTTTGATGCGTTTAGTACAACAAAATCAGGTTCACCATATGATTCCAGTTCTTCTTCAGTCGGTCTGATAAACATATTTTTAACAAAATGTGCTTGCCAGGCTACTTCAGTAATAAATCTTACTTTAAGCTGGGTATCTTCATTTGCACCGCAATATGTATCAATAACAAAAAGTTTGTTATGAGATAGGTCATCAATAACTTGTTCTTTTAAAATATTCCATGTTTCAACAGGTAAGGGTCTATTGTCGTTGGGAGCGTGTTCAGAGGTCCACCATATTGTATCTTTAGTTATTTCATCATATACAATATATTTGTCTTTTGGAGAACGACCAGTAAATCTTCCGGTCATTACATTTACTGCTCCAAATTGAGTTAGAACTCCTTTTTCAAATCCGTTCAAATTTTCATTAATCTCTTCCTTGAATAATAGTTCATAAGATGGATTGTAAATAATATCATTGTTCTTTGTAATCCCATATTGGGTTAGGTCAACAGTCGATTTTATTGCTTCCATACGCTTTCAGTTTAACAATGTTTTTAATGTGGGAATATTAATATTACATGGATTATATTGTAGATATGTTTAATATTAATATTCAATTTTTGAAGATAAATACGTACAACTTTGTCGATAGTCAAAATGATAAGTCAGATTGTATGTAAATGTCTCTTATTAAAAATAGTTAAAAAGAATTAAATAATACAAATTATTTAAAATGATTTTTTCATGTGTAATTATAAATGTCAGATGTATAGGTTGATAGGAGGTTTG
Organism: uncultured Saccharicrinis sp.; assembly: GCA_963665705.1. GTDB lineage: Bacteria > Bacteroidota > Bacteroidia > Bacteroidales > Marinilabiliaceae > Saccharicrinis. Next base: position 3,161,871 of record OY762448.1, on the reverse strand, counting down.
AAGTTAGGTTAATAATAATTGGTTATTTAATATAATGAACTTTTATTTTTCTTAAGGAAAAGCGAAATGGTTGCTTTTTATTAAAACAACCATTTCGGATACCTGTAAATTCTTTAGTGTATTTTAAATCTCTATTAGTTTAATTTAAAAAAGGCTATTGCATCTTTTAAATGATTAGCCTGACCAGTAAGCATTTCTGCACTGGAAGCTAATTCTTCACTAGCTGCTGCGTTTTCTTGAGTAATGTCGTTAAGTTGTTGAATAGCGCTGTTTACTTGTGCAGAACCATTGTTTTGTTCTTGACTTGCTGCGGCAATTTCCTGAACAAGCATTGAAGTAGTATTTATCTTAGGAATTATTTCATCCATTAACTGTCCTGTAATATTAGATAAATCTAATCCTTGTTGAGTAAGTGAATTAATTTCTTCTGCTGCAGTTTTGCTTTGCTCAGCTAGTTTTCGAACCTCTCCTGCAACAACAGCAAATCCTCTACCATGTTCTCCAGCTCTAGCAGCCTCAACAGATGCGTTTAAAGCAAGGATATTTGTTTTCATTGCAATATCATTGATTATTGTAATTTTATGAGATATTATTTCCATTGCTTTGTTAGTTTCCTGAGCGTGCTCGTTAACCTTGGTTGAGTCATTATTGGCCTCTTCTGATACTTTTGAAGTTTCTATAGCATTATCTGAGTTTTGGTTAATACTGGCTGATATCTCTTCCATTGTAGAGCTAACCTCTTCAATAGAACTTGCTTGTTCATTAGCTCCTTGAGATAGTTGTTGAGATGAACCACTTAATTGCTGACTGGCAACACCAATTTTATCTGCACCGGTTTTTATGTTTGTGACTATGGCTTTTAAACTATCCACCATTTTATTTAAGGCATTTGCTAATTGACCTATTTCGTCTTTTTGATCAATATTAAGTTTTTCAGATAAATTACCATCAGCAATTGATTCAGATATTAAAACAGCCTTTTTTAAGCTATCAGAAATATCCTTGGCTATGAAATATATTAAAGTTGTTAATACTAATATACTTATTAATAAAGCAGCTATTATTATGTTTCTGATATGATAAACGCTTGCAAACAGCTCCTCTTCGTACACTGTAACAGCTATATATGAATCAATACTTGGAAGATGTCTGAAATATTGATATTTCTTTTTTCCATCCCATTCGTAAGTGATATATCCTTTTTCGGCATTGGTATTTTTCATTTTTAAGAAAAAATCTTCATTTGCAATGCTTTTGCCTTCGTTTTTGGGATGTATAATTAGAGTTCCATTATTACTTACTATATATGGATATCCAGAATCAAAAAATATTTTGGCACTAAAAATTGCTTTTAATTTGTCCATATTTTTTTCTTTTACTCCTACATATATAATACCTTGAATAACTCCATCAATAAATAATGGTTTGTAAGATGTTAAATACCAATCATCAACTACAAAAGCTCTTCCAACATAAGTGTTGCCTTCCATAATTGTTTTAACAACAGGCGATGAGTTAGGTATATATGTACCAACTGCTCTTTCTCCATTTTTAGCAATGACGTTAGTGGATATTCTTAGAAATCCATCCTCTATTTTCTGGAAAATAGTAGCTGTTCCTCCTACTAAATCTTTTATTTCATCTACAAATCTAGTGCTGTTCTGAACTGTTTCTTCCTGTACAATCCATTCAGAGACTGCAATCTGTTTTGAATCGTTTGTTTCTTGATTGGTTGCTACTAAATCTATTTTATTGGAGTTTATTTTAATTGCACCTAAATTTTTAATAAACTGTTCTGCAGTATTAATGCCAATACTAACATTTTGTTGGTTGGAGTTTATGTTTTGTGAAATTAATAAATCCAAATCTTTTACATGTTCTTGCATGCGTTCATTTGTATTTAATTCACTTGTTTTCATTTCTAAGTTTATAATATAAAAACCCAGAATTACTAAAATAACAACTACCAGAGTTGTTATGATTACTCCTAGCCGTAATCCAATTTTGATATCGTGAAACTTTTTCATACCAATTAAGTTAAATGTTTTGTTTGTAACTCATAGATACGACATATAAAACATTAAGGTTTCTAGATATGTGACTTTGTTATCAACAGGATGTTGGTAAATATTTGATTAAATCACCTATAAATGTGATGAAATAAATAAAAATGAAGATTAAAACATATAAGAAGAATGTACGAAGTCATGTATGGAAACAAATAAAGAGGCATTAAGCCTCTTTTTATAAATAAATGGTTTATATCTTATTTAATTGATTTCACATACTTTTGAAATGTTTTAAAGGTACCCATTTCCTTGTCCTTTTCTATTGTAGAAGTTACCCAATGGTTTGTGTATTTTCCTGGTTTGGTAATAAATAATTGCTGTTTACCATCGTCCAATTTGTCTACATAACTTTCAGGATTTAATACAATAGCGGCTCCTACTTTTATTTTTTCTGCAGCAACATCTTCAGGATGGTAACCCCATGATATAACATAGTTATCTCCTTTATCAACTTTTTGTCCTTTATGATAATTTATGCCAGTAACAAATTGTACATCGTCATCGGTTAGAGCAAATGCTTCAACTCTCATTTCCCTAATGCCAGAGTATGCTGTAACTCTAACTAGGATATCAACTTTTTTACCTTTATACGGTACATCTTCAGAAAGCATTTCCATTTGAGATATTGTACCTTCTTTTTTTACTCTAACAATACGGTTCGAAACAGGTGCTAAAAGAACTACTTTTTCACCGTCCCATAATCTAACACCTCCTAGTCCTAATGTAGAACCAGCTTTGTAATAATCAGCACCTAACCCATTTTTTTGCTCTTCTGCACTAGGATACCATTCTGCTGCGTCTAGTTCAAGACCAGTTTTTTGCTTATTATAAACATCAATAGCGGCTGCTTTATTGTTAAAATAAAGTCGTAGAGCCATCCATTCATTTTCAATAGCAGGACCATGATGTCCGATTGTTTTGTATAAATCACCTGACTTTTCTTGTATTTCGTTGGTCTGAATTGAGTCTTTTCTCATAAACAGACTCGCATCAGTAAGGTTTTGTGCAATGGATGATAAACCCATTGTAGCTAAAAAAATAAATGTTAGTATTAATGCTTTCATAGTATATAATTTTTTGTTAAAACAATTATCAAGTTTTATTCCAAAAGACCTTCATAAAAGTTTATATTCTCTTTGTTTAGTATATCAACTGGTAAGAAATTCATACTCTTTACATGTTCCTTTCTGAATAAATAATTAAATAAAATAATAGTAGCGTTATATCCTTGGCTTTTTGATTGTTGCGCTATTAAAAAGTCTATTACACCTTCTTTTAAATATTTAATATTCTGATCTAACGTATCGAATCCAATAAGCATTATATCGTTTATTTTATTTTCTTTTAATATATCAGCAATTAGATGAATTCTTGAGTTGGGAACATAGATTATCTTTGTTTTTGAATTATTTTTCAAATAATCACAAAGCGTTTTTTCATATTCAAGATTGTCTTGATCAACTTTTAACTGAAGGTGTTTTATTCGATCAGTTGAAATATTTTTTTCTTTAAAGAAATTTATAAAACCTTCAATCCTGTCATTAATATGTGAATATTCTTGTTTTCCTTTTGTAACATATACAACTAGTATCTCCTCATCTGTTTGAAAGGCCAGGTTGCATAATGAAGCAGCCACTTTACCGGCAGAAACAGGATCCTGACCAATAAATGATAAAGGATTAACTTCAGTATGATGAATATTCATTTGTACAAATGGTATATTTCTATCATGTAGTATGTTTGCAAATGTTTTTGACTCCTCTAAAAACATAGGAACATATACAACACCATCAGGATTCAATTCTAATACTTTATTACATGCTTTTTTAAAATCTAAAGCTTGTAATGAAAAGGTAATTTTATGAATATTAACTTTAAATGATGATAATTCAGAAATAGCTTTGTCAATCCCAGCTAAGGGACGTTTCCAGTATTTTACATCTTTGGGGTCGGGTAGGAGACAGGCAATTTGAAGTTCTTTTTTTAACGCAAGATTCCGCGCCAAAATATCGGGTTCATATCCTAATTCTTTAATTGCTTTTTGAACCTTTTCGTAGGCTTTTTCAGAAAACTTACCTCTTTGATGAATAATTCTGTCAACAGTACCTGCGGAAACTCCTGCTTTTTTGGCAATATCAACTATTCTTATTTTCATTATGGCAATTATAATTAGCGTCAGTAACGATGCTGTTACTGACGCTATAATTATCAGCTAGTGTTAGTTATACCCTTTTAATATATTTTGTATAAGGATACAAAATTAAAAGTTGAAATAGTTTTTAGCGTTGTAATAACAAATACCTTGAACTATTTCTTTTAATAATTTTTGATCGTTAGGAATTAAGCCTTTCTCAACATCTTCTCCTAATAGATTACATAGGATTCGTCTAAAATATTCATGACGACTATAGCTTAAGAAACTTCTTGAATCAGTAAGCATTCCAACAAAGCGGCTTAATAAACCAAGGTTAGAAAGTGCGTTCATTTGTTTTTCCATACCGTCTTTCTGGTCAAGGAACCACCAACCTGATCCCCACTGGATTTTTCCTGCAATTTCACCATCCTGGAAGTTACCCAACATTGTTGCATAAACTTCGTTATGGCTTGGATTTAAGTTATATAGAATTGTTTTTGTTAATTTTTCTTCTGTAGCTAAGCTGTTTAAGAATTTAGACATATCTCTAGCTACTAAGTCATCACCAATTGAATCAAAACCAGTATCAGCACCTAGTTTGTTATACATAAAGGTGTTGTTGTTTCGAATTGCACCAATGTGGAATTGTTGAGTCCACCCTTTAGCATGATCCATTTCAGCAAGCTTATATAAAACAGCTGATTTGTATTTATTGATTTCTTCAGTTGTTAAAGATTCTCCTTTTCTTGCTTTTGTAAAGATGGCTTTAATTTCATCAATAGTATATTCGTCACAGAAGAAACGATCTAAACCATGGTCTGATAATTTACAACCCATTTCATCAAAGAAATCCTGACGAATTTGAATAGCCTTAAGAAAATCGTCGTATGATTCAATTGCTACTCCGGCAACTTCAGCTAATGTATTAACATAAGTATTGAAATCATCCAGGTTGTCGATAGCCATAGTTTTATCAGCTCTCCATGTTGGTAAAACTTTAGTTTCAAAACCTGAATCTTTAATTTTTTTATGATATTCTAATGAATCTATAGGATCATCAGTAGTACAGATAATTTCTACATTAGCCTGTTTGATTAAACCTTTACATGAAAATTCAGGAGTTTGTAGTTTTGCGTTACATGTATCCCAAATCTCTTTTGCAGAATCACCATCTAATAGAGTTTCTACACCAAAAGGTTTTTTTAACTCCAAGTGAGTCCAGTGATATAATGGGTTACGTAATGTGTAAGGTACTGTTTTTGCCCAGTTATTGAATTTATCCCAATCACTTACATCACCAGTAATTTCGTTTTCAGGAATTCCATTGGTACGCATTGCTCTCCACTTGTAGTGGTCGCCATATAACCATATTTGAGTTATATTTTCAAATTGTACGTCATCGGCAATTTGTTGAGGTATAATATGACAGTGATAATCAATAATAGGAAGATCTGCTGCATATTCATGATATAATTTTTTCGCTGTTTCGTTAGTTAAAACAAAATCTTTATCAATAATTGTTTTCATTATATAAATTTTTTCGATTCGAAATACAAATTAAACCAAATACGCTTAATAATGAAATAAGTATAAATGGTTATTTAATTCTAATTATAAGGTAACTCCACTTTTAAAGATGGCAATTTCGCGGTAGCCATTAATCTCATTTCTTGTTTTCTTGCCACTGGCAACTTCCAATAAGAAATCAATAAATTCACTACTCATTTCATCCATTCCCATTCCGTCAACAAGTCTTCCTGCATTAAAATCAATCCAGTTTTGTTTTTGGTTGGCAAGTTGTGAGTTTGTTGCCACTTTTACAGTTGGTACAAATCCACCAAATGGAGTTCCGCGACCAGTTGTAAATAATACCATCTGACAACCACACATACCTAATGTAGTTGTAGCAACAAGGTCGTTTCCTGGAGCACTTATTAAGTTCAATCCTGGAGTTTTTAATCGTTCAGTATGTTTAAGAACGTCTTGAACTTTGCTATTTCCTGCTTTCATTGTACACCCCAATGATTTATCTTCAAGAGTTGTAATTCCACCATTTTTATTACCTGGGGAAGGATTTTCGTATATAACCTGGTTATGACGTTTATAATAGTTCTTAAAGTCATTAACCATATCGACAGTTTTCTGGAATATTTCTTTGGTCTCACAACGATTCATAAGAATGGTTTCGGCTCCAAACATTTCCGGAACTTCAGTTAATACACTGGTACCACCATAGTGAATAACGTAATCAGACACTCTACCTAACATAGGGTTAGCTGTAATACCACTGAATCCATCAGAGCCACCGCATTCAAGACCTAATCTTAATTTAGACAAAGGTTGTTTTGTTCTTTTGTCTTCTTTTAATGCATCAAAAAGCTCAGAAACAACTTCTACACCAGTAACTATTTCATCCTTTAGTTGTTGTGTAGTAATAAACTTAACTCTGGATGAATCAAATTCACCAAGTGTTTCCTGAAAAGCACTAATTTGATTGTTCTCACAACCAAGTCCAACAACAAGTACTGCACCTGCATTAGGATGTCTTACTATATTTTGAAGTGTTTCCCGTGTGTTAATATGGTCATCACCCATTTGAGAGCAACCATAGTTATGTGGAAAAGTATATATTCCATCAAAATAATCAAGTTCATCAAAGAATAAACCTGATTTCATACACTTTTCAGTAAATTTTTTGGCAATAGATTCAGATACACCGTTAACACAGCCTACTGTTGGAATAATCCAAAGCTCATTTCTGATACCAACTTCTCCATTAGCACGTTCATAACCATCGAAAAACTTTTCTTCCAAAGTTACTTGTACATCAGTATCCACTGGTTCATAACAGTAGTCAAGGATATCGCCAAGACCCGTTTTAATATTGTGAACATGAACATGCATACCTACCTCAATATCCTCTTGGGCTACCCCAATAGAACTACCGTATTTTAGGATTCGCTCACCTTTTTTGATGGGAGCAATGGCAATTTTATGAGCCTGAGGAATGTCAGTTGCAACTGAAATAGTGCTGCCTTCAAACTCAAAGCTTGTTCCGGCACTCACTGGTTCTAGTGCAACTATAACATTATCACCAGGTTGAATATGTAAATGTTTCATAATTATTGTTTTTCCTTATTGCTATGAATTCAATAAAAGTTAGAGAAGTTGAAGTGTATCAATATTCTCTAAATAATTTTCAGGAGAACTCTACCAAAAATCAATGTAAAGTTCTCCTAACCTATAAAATGTTATTTAATAATTTCAGCTAAAGCTGTTTGAATAGAATTATTAAGGATGTCATTTACATAACCAGCTACAGCAGCTGAAAATCCAGTAACAGCATCCATATTAATTCCCCAAATCTTTTCGTTTGATAGAATAGATTTTACTTTTTCTTCAATAGACGAATCAGACGCCCAAACTGAATTGATAATTTCTAATAATTCAGGAGTATCTTTCGCTTCAAATGCTACGGGATTTCCTGGCTTATATAATACTATTAATGCTGCTAAAGAGAAAGTAACTTTTTTAGGTAGTTTTCCTGTACTTTCAAAAGTATCTTTAACTGTTGGGAAATCTCTGGTTACCCATTTAGATAAAGAGTTTAATGAAATATCTTTTAAGAAATGACGAATATATGGGTTAAAGAAACGCTCTAAAATTTCATCAGCAAAAGCTGTTAATTTTTCTTTGTCACCCTCAATGTTTGGTAAAACTTCTTCTGCCACCATACTTTTAATGTATGTTGATACAGTAGTGTCATCAAAAGCTTCTTTAACAGTTTCATGACCACATAATAAACCAACAGGAACTAAAGCAGTATGAGAACCATTAAGAACTCTTACTTTTTTATCGCGGAAAGCTTTCATGTCATCTAACCAAACAACATTTAAACCAGCGCTATCCATTGGGAATTTTTTACGAACTTCTTCTCCTGCTTCAATTGCCCATAAGTGGAAATATTCTCCAACTACAACTAAGTTATCTTCGTAACCTAATTCAGCCTGAATTTCTTTAATGTTATCTTTAGGGAAACCAGGAACAATACGGTCAACTAGAGTACTACTAAATGAACATGCATTATTTAACCAGTTAATAAAATCAGCTTCAAGGTTATTTTTTTCTGCTAATTCTAATACGATTTCTTTTAGAATATCTGCGTTTTTGTCAATAAGTTCACAACAAATAACAGCTAAGCCTTTATCTGCAGCACCATTATATTTTTTATATCTCTTATATAAAAGAGCTGTCATTTTACCCGGGTATGATTTAGGAGGTAATGCATTGATGTCTTCATCATCAATTCTACTAATTCCAGCTTCAGTAGTGTTAGAAATTATAATTTCTAAATCTTCAGATAAGAAATATTCTTCATATTTTGCATATTCAGCATATGGATTAACTGCATCCATTACACACTCAATCAATTCAGTTTCCTCTACAGGCTTTCCGTCTTTAATACCTTGTAGTGAAACATGATACATGCAATCTTGCTTTTTTAACATTTCAACCAAACCATTAGCTAAAGGTTGTACAATTACAACACCCGCATTATAGTCGATTTCTTTGTTTGCTTGTTGAATCATCCAATCAACAAATGCACGTAAAAAGTTTCCTTCACCGAATTGAAGAACTTTTACAGGATAGGACTTGCGGTCCTGAACAGTTTCATTATTTAATGCTTTCATAATACATTTATAAATTTTCGAAATAAGAAATTCGTACTTTAATTTTTATGGGAACAAATGTAAGACTTAAAAATGTGTGCGCACACATTTAGATGTTAAAAAATGTAAAAATATTAAATTTTATTTAAATGAATTAACGTTTTGTAGTTATTCTTAACTCTGAAGGTGGGATGCCTAATTTCTTTTTAAACAATCTGCTAAAGTAATGTATGGATTGAAATTTAAGCTCGTAGCTAATCTCTTTTAGACTTTTGTCTGTAGTTAAAATGAGCTCTTTTGCACGCATTAATTTTAAATCTATATGATATTGGTGTGGAGAAATACCAGTATATTTTTTAAACATTTTTCTAAAATAGGAATACCCAATACAGTTTTGTTCTGCTAGTTTATTTAGGTCTATTTCTTCATCAATATGTTCTCTCATATAAAAGCGTGCCTGTTGAATCAGTTTTTCAATGGGTTTTCCTGAAAAATTCTTTTGTTTTTCAAACGCAACTATGTAGCCTAATAATTTAATAATTAATCCAGAAGCAATGTGTTGGTTACCAGGATCTTCTTTTTGAATTAATTCAAATATTTTATAGTAGGTGTCAATAATGTCCTCTCTTACGCCACAATGTATAACAGATTGTCCATGTAATACTTGGTTTTGCTGCAAAAAATGATTAGCAAATAGACCATTAAAACCAATGTAGTTTTCAACCCAGCCATCCGATTTTGTTGGTCTGTATCTGTGCCACTCATCTTTACGTATTATCATTAAAGTTCCTGGTTTAACCTGAAATTTACCTTTTTTATTTTCAAGAATACCAGATCCTTCTGTAATATAATTAATTTGGTATTCGTGTAATGTTCTTCCATTTTTCCATGAGAAAAAATAACCACTGGGGTGATTTTTTAATGGATAATTGATATTTGCCGGAATAGTAGCTTTTCCAGCAACATTTAAATAGAGTCCCCAATCTTTATCTTCTTCACCAACCGTGGTGTATTTAAAAAAATCCTTCATTTGTGGTCCAAAAAGTGCAAATAAAACGCCAATTTGTGTATTGATGGCATGTATACTTCCGTTTATTTTTGTGTAAAATTATTTTCAGACGTTAAATAAACAAAAAAAATCTTTCAAATTACTTAGTATGAATTTTATAATTGGTTTAGTAATTATTGCTATAGGAAGTTTTGGACAATCCAGTTCATATGTTCCCATTAATAAAGTTAAAAATTGGGCTTGGGAAAGCTTTTGGTTATCACAAGGTGTTTTTGCATGGCTGGTTTTTCCTCTATTAGGTGCTTTTTTAGCTGTTCCTGACGGACATTCATTAGGAGAAATATTAATGAGTGGTGGTGGAGCTATATGGAAAACTCTAGGTTATGGTATACTATGGGGAGTCGGAGGTCTGACTTTTGGTTTAAGTATGCGCTATTTAGGAGTGGCTTTAGGTCAATCTATCTCTTTAGGTACTTGTTCTGCTTTTGGTACAATTATTCCTGCATTAATGGAGGGTCAAGATCTTTTTACAGGTAAAGGATTAATGTTATTGGTTGCAGTTAGTATTGCTTTAGCAGGTATTGCTATTATTGGTTATGCAGGAAGCCTTCGTGCTAAAAATATGACAGAGGAAGAAAGAAAAGCTGCAGTGAAAGATTTTGCTCTTGGAAAAGGATTACTAGTTGCCTTGCTTGCTGGTTTAATGAGTGCTTGTTTTAGTCTTGGCTTAGCAGCAGGAAAACCAATTGCTGATGCAGCAATAGCAATGGGTGCAAAAAGTTTATATGTAACATTACCTGCAACATTTATAGTTACAGCCGGAGGGTTTTTAACAAATGCAATTTACTGTTTATACCAGAATGTGAAAAATAAAACACTTAGTGATTACTCATCAGTACCTTCAAAAGTTTTAATAAACAATTTATTATTCTGTGCCTTGGCTGGTGGCCTATGGTACTCTCAGTTTTTCGGATTGGGTGTTGGTAAAAGTTTTTTTAAAGAAGGTAGTGTAATTATGGTTTTCTCATGGAGTATATTAATGTCGTTGAATGTTACATTTAGTAATGTTTGGGGTATTATTTTAAGAGAATGGAAAGGTGTGGGATCCAAGACATGGACCGTGCTTATTGTTGGACTTGTTGTATTAATCTTTTCAACATTCGTTATCAACTTCTAATAAATTAGAGTCTTATTAATTTAATATAATCATATTGAGATCTTATCATGTAATTAACTGCCTAATTTCGGTAAGGTCTCAGCTTAAAATCCGTTAAATAAACAGAATTATGGCCAATAAGGAATTAATTACAAAGGCTTATGAATTAGCCAAAGAACAATATGCTGCATTAGGTGTGGATACTGATGCTGTTTTAACAAAAATGGAACAACTTGCTATTAGTCTGCATTGTTGGCAAACAGATGATGTATCAGGAACAGAAAATCCTGATGGACAGCTTTCAGGAGGTATCCAAGCAACTGGGAACTATCCGGGAAAAGCTCGAAATATTACTGAGATTATGGATGACCTGGAAAAGGTTATGTCTATCTTACCTGGTAAACAACGTGTAAACGTTCATGCTTTATATGGTGATTTTTCTGATGGAATGGTAGATCGTGATGCTATCTCGGTTAAGCAATTTCAAGGTTGGATTGACTGGTGTAAAAAACAAGGTATTGGAATGGATTTTAACGGAACATTCTTTTCTCACCCTAAAGCAGATAGTGGATTTACGTTATCTTCAAAAGATGAAGAAGTTCGTAAGTTCTGGGTTGAACACTTGAAACGTTCTCGTGAAATTGCAGCTGAAATTGGTGAGCAATTAGGTACACCTTGTGTGTTAAATACATGGATTCCTGATGGATCAAAAGATACTCCGATTGACCGTAACGGAATGCGTGCTCAATTAACTAAGTCTCTTGACGAAGGTTTTGCTAAGGAGTTCCCAAAAGAATTCATGAAAGATGCTGTTGAAAGTAAAGTATTTGGTATTGGTGCTGAAACTATGACAGTAGGATCTCACGATTATTACCTGGGATATGCTATCAAAAACAACAAGTTAATTTGTTTGGATAATGGACACTTCCATCCAACAGAAGTTGTAGGAGATAAAATTTCATCATGTCTTCAGTTTGTGGATGAAGTATTATTACACGTTACACGTCCTGTACGTTGGGATTCTGACCATGTTGTAACATTGAATGAAGAAATTCAATTAATCGCTTCAGAGATTGTGCGTAACGATTTCATGAGTCGTGTTAACGTAGGTCTTGATTTCTTTGATGCTTCAATTAATCGTATTGGTGCATACATTGTAGGTACTCGCGCTGCACAAAAAGCGTTTATGATCGCAATGTTAGAGCCAACATCTACATTAGTTGACTATGAAGAAAAAGGACAAAACTTTGAACGTTTAGCACTTCTTGAAGAATTGAAAACCAAGCCATTTGCAGCAGTTTGGGATTACTACTGTATGCAGGAAGGTGTGCCAGTAGGAGAAGAATATATTGCCGAGGTTCAAGCTTACGAAAAAGAAGTTTTATCAAAGCGTTAATATAATTTTAAAATGAAGATGATCAGTAATTACTTACTGATCATCTTTCGTTTTAATCGATTACTTTTTATTATAATTACCCTTAATATCTACACTATATAAAAAGTCAATTTCATGGAAAAAAATCTAAATCAACTAATTAAATTATCTCAAAAATATGGTCAAAACCCTGAATATATTATAGCTGGAGGAGGCAATAGCTCATATAAAAACAATGAAAAAATGTGGGTTAAAGCAAGTGGTACATCCATGGGAAATATTGAGGAGGATGGATTTGTGTGTTTGGATCGTGCTAAAATGCAAATTATTTCCAGTAAAAAATATAGCGAAGATGTTACAACCAGAGAGCAAGAAGTAAAAAATGATCTACACCATGCCATATTATTTCCTGAGGGAAAAAGACCATCAGTGGAAGCAAGTATGCATGAAATTATAAGTTATGCATTTATTATGCATACACATCCTACTTTGGTAAATGGTGTATTGTGTGCAAATAACTCCAAAGAGGTTATAAATGATTTGTTTGGAGATGACGTGGTTTATGTTCCGTATACTGATCCCGGTTATATTTTGTTTAAAGAAGTTGATTTAGCTCTTCAAAAGTATCGATCAGAAAAAGGAAAAGAACCTCATATTATTTTTCTTGAAAATCATGGTGTTTTTGTAGGAGCTGAAAGTGTTGAAGAAATTGATAAAATATATTCAGAAATAGAGGTAAAAATAAACCAAAAAACAAACCATTACCCTGGAGAAACCACTATTGAAGATGAAGTTTTGATAGAAGATATCAATCAAATTGTTGAAAACGTTACTGAATTTGAAGGTATGTTTAAAGTGTTTGATGCAAGTGATTTAACTCTAGCTTTTGTGGCTGATGAAATTAGTTTCGAAAAGGTGAGTATTCCTTTTACTCCGGATAATATAGTGTATTGTAAGTCAAAATATCTTTTTGTTGATGATAATCAAGATTTGAACCAATTGGTTACTTCATTTAAAACTAAACATGGATATAATCCTAAAGTAGTTGTATTTAAAGGAAAAGGTATTGTTGCTATTGAAGAAAGTTTAAAGTCAGCTCAAATTGTTTTGGATGTTTTCATGGATATGATGAAAGTGAGTTATTTGAGTGAGTCATTTGGTGGTCCAAGACCAATGACTACCAAGCAAATTGATTTTATAGATAATTGGGAAGTTGAAAACTACAGACGAAAAATGTCTAAAGCAAATTGATGCTTCCAATACTTGTAATGGAAATAAATAAAATAAGATATAATAGTTAATAAGATGGATAAAGTTAAAGTTATAGCGGTATTTGATATAGGAAAAACAAATAAAAAAATATTGCTTTTTGATCAGCAATTCAGCATAGCTTATCAATTTGAAGAAAAGTTTCCAACATCAACTGATGAAGATGATTTTGAGTGTGACGACATTGCATTAATTCAAAAATGGATGGTTGATACCTTAAAATCACTTGTTGAGGAAGGAAAGTATGATATTCAAGGCATTAACTTTTCTACTTATGGTGCATCGCTTGCCTTTTTAGATGATAAAGGGGAAATATTAACTCCAATATACAATTACCTGAAAGAAGTAGATCCTGAAATACAGGAAGGATTGTTTAACAGTAATGGAGGAGTTGAAGAGTTTTGTCGTAAAACAGCAAGTCCTTCGTTAGGATTATTATTGAATTCCGGTATTCAAATGCTGTGGCTAAAGAAAGAAAAGCAGGATATCTTTAGCAAGGCAAAGGATATTATTCACTTCCCACAGTATTTATCATATGTTTTAACAGGAAAAGTAACATCTGAACCTACATCTATTGGTTGTCATACCTTTATGTGGGATTTCTCTCAGATGAATTATCATTCATGGATAAAAGATGAAGGTATAAATTTACCGGAACCTGTTACAAATGATACAGTTTTTGATGCAGAAATTGCAGGAAAAACTATTAAAACAGGAGTGGGTATTCATGATAGTTCTGCATCATTGGTACCTTATTTACAAAAATCAAAAGAAGAATTTATTCTAATATCTACGGGTACCTGGTGTATCAGTATGAATCCATTTAATAATGAACCATTAACAAGTGATCAGCTTAAGAATGATTGTTTATGCTTTTTAACGCCTCAAAAACGTCAGGTAAAATCATCCAGACTATTTATGGGTCATTTTCATGAAGTATGGAAAGATAAATTAAATGATTTCTTTAAAGTTGATCCAAAATATTTCAGAACAATTCCTTACAACGCTGATCTAGTAAAACAAGCTAAGGAGTCTTACAGTTCTGATATGAAATTTTTTCCACTTGGAATAGAAAAGTTTGACGAGGGTGTAGCACAGGTTGATTTATCCATATTCAGTTCGTTTGATGAAGCATATACTCGAATGGTTATTGAATTAACAGAATTGTGTATCAAGTCTCTTCATTTAATTATTCCAAAAAATGATACTTCTAAAACCTTTTATGTAACAGGAGGTTTTGCTCGTAACCAGATTTTTGTGACACTACTTCAGGAATATTTTAACGACAAAAATGTGGTTACCTCAGAAATTGATAATGCCAGTGCTCTTGGTGCTGCATTAGTAATTGCAGAAAATTTAGATGGTTTTGATATGGATAAAATAGAATTACAATCAAAATAAATAACAAACTCAAAAAAATAGAAATGGATACTTGTAGACGAATTTATTTACCACCCGTTAGTCTTGTTGGACCTAATGCTTTGGTTGAATTAAAAGAAGATTTAGCAACCAGTGGTTTTAGCAAAGCTTTATTTGTTACTGATGATGTATTAGTTAAGCTTGGTGTAGCAGAAAAAGTAGAAGACGTATTGAAAGGTGCTGGTTTAGATTATGTCATTTATAGTGGTGTAAAGCAAAATCCTACAGTTAGCAATGTTAATGAAGGATTGGCTTTATTAAAAGAAAGTGGATGTGATTGCATTATTACTCTAGGTGGAGGTTCTCCTCAGGATTGTGGTAAAGCTATTGGTATTTTAGCTACAAACGGAGGTTCTATTGAAGATTATGAAGGAATTCATGTTTCAAAGAAGAAATCGTTACCTATTATCGCAATAAACACTACAGCAGGAACAGCTAGTGAAATTACTATTAACTACGTAATTACTGATGAAAAACGTAAGGTTAAAATGGTAATGGTAGATAAAAACTGTTTAGTTGATATTGCAGTTAACGATAGTGTTTTAATGCTTAATAAGCCTGCTGCTTTAACTGCAGCTACTGGTATGGATGCATTAACTCATGCAGTTGAGGCTTATGTTACAGCTGGAGCTTATGAATGGTCTGATACTTTAGCTTTAAAATCAATTGAATTAATTGGTAGTAGTTTAAGAGACGCAGTAAAAGATGGGCAAAACCTTGAAGCACGTACTAAAATGGCTTGGGGACAATTTATTGCAGGTCAGGCGTTTTCTAATTGTGGATTAGGTTATGTTCATTCAATGGCTCACCAATTAGGAGGTACATATGATTTACCTCATGGTGTATGTAATGCAATTTTACTTCCACATGTTGAGGAATTTAATGCTCCGGTTTGTGGAGATAAATTCAGAGATGTTGCAGAAGCATTGGGCGAAGATACTACTGGTATGACTACCGAAGAGGCTAATAAAGCTGCTATTGCTGCAATTAAAAAGTTATCTGCAGATGTAGGTATTCCTTCCGGTTTAAAAGAATTGGGCGTAAAAGAAGATGATTTCGAATTAATGGCAAAAAATGCATTAGTTGATGTTTGTGCAGGAGGTAACCCTAAAGAAGTTACTTTAGAAGATACCATTAATATCTTTAAATCAGCATTATAATTTTGTACTTTTGGATTTTTGAAATAAATAATTTATGAAACAACTTGATGTAAAGTTAATGCACCCTAGAGTGCAGATTACAAAGGTTATCAGTCGTATTTACAAAAATGGAATGACTACTACTTCTGGTGGTAATATTTCTATTAAAGATGAAAACGGCGACATTTGGGTTACTCCGTCAGCTATTGATAAAGGAACTCTAACGGAAAAAGACATTATTTGTGTTAAACCTGATGGAACTATTATTGGAGATCATAAACCATCTTCAGAGTTTCCATTTCACAAAGCAATTTATGATGTTCGTCCTGAAATAAAAGCAGTAATTCACGCACATCCACCAGCATTAGTGTCATTTAGTATTGTAAGAGATATACCTAACACTAATATTATTCCTCAGGCAAAAACTGTTTGTGGAGAAATAGGATATGCTCCATATGAATTACCTGGAAGTGAAGCATTAGGAGAAAATATTGCAGCTCAATTTAAGGGAAGTAAAAATATGGCTGTTATCATGGAAAACCACGGTACTGTTTTAGGTGGTTCAGATATGATGGATGCTTATACTCGATTTGAAACTTTAGAGTTTTGTGCAAGGACAATCATCAATGCAAAAACAATTGGTGAACCAATTTTCCTTACTGATGCTCAAATCAAAGAGTTTGAAGATCAGATTCCTTATGATATTGATCATAATGATTCAGGTTCATACCCTCCGGAAGAAAGAGCGATTCGTCAGGAAATTTGCAATATTGTAAGACGTGCTTGTGATCAGGGTTTAATGATTAGTTCTTATGGTACTGTATCTGTAAGATGGAAGGATAATGATTTTTTAATTACTCCTCCAAACGTTGCTCGTTGGGATATTATGCCTGAAGACATTGTACAGATCAAAGGCGGAAAAGCAGAACCAGGAAAAACACCTAGTCGTTCTATGGCTCTTCACCAAAAGATTTATGAGATGAATCCTCATATTAACTCTGTTATTCTTACTCAGCCTCCTTACTTAATGGCTTATGGAACTACCGGAGTGAAATTTGATGTGAGAACTATCCCTGAAAGCTGGATTTTCTTACAGGATGTTCCTTGCTTAGATTTTGGAACACACTTTACTGGTAATGATACGATTCCTAAATTATTAAGTGAATCTGTACCTTCAGTACTTGTTGCAAATGATTCGTTTATTGTTACAGGAGATAAATTACTACAAACTTTTGATAGACTAGAAGTTGCAGAATTTAGTGCAAAATCATTAGTAATGGGTGCACCACTTGGAAATTTATTTCCAATTAATGATCAGCAAGTAGAAGAGTTAAGAAAGAAATTCTTATCATAGAGTATTAAAAATAAGATCAATAGATTTATATCTTTTGGTTTATGAATTGTAAAAATCTAAAAGTGAAACTATTTCGCTTTTAGATTTTTTTTTGCCATATATTGAAATTCAATATATTTTGTAATTAATTGTATACTTTTTCCAAGAAAGTATTATTTCATAAAAATCAATATGTAACTTATTAGATATTTGTTAAATATTTTATCTTTGATAGAAGAATCTAAATTTATGCATAAAGTTAATGATGATTGTCAATTGTGGTCTGATTTTAAGCAAGGAAAGTCTCATGCTCTCTCTGAGATTTATCATCAACATGTAAATGCTCTTTTTCGATATGGTCGCAAATTTTCAAACGATGAAGGTTTGGTAAAGGATACCATTCAGGATCTATTTTGTGATCTGATACGTACACGAAACAAGCTTGGTGATACTGATAATATTTACTTCTATTTACTGAAAGCTCTAAAGCGAAAAATAATTAGAGAAGTTACAAAGTCAAGAAAAATAAAACATTCTGACTTTGATCATGCTCCTCATGAAATAATTATGACATACTCCATTGAGGAGGAGTGGATTGAAAAAGAGAGACTTTCTGAAAATGAACAATATTTAAGAAATGCACTTTCAAAATTAAGTAATAAGCAAAAAGAAATATTGTATTACAGATTTAACTGTGAGCTTGAGTACGCAGAAATATGTGAAATAATGGGGATAAAGTATGGATCAGCCCGAAAAATGGTTTTTAGAGCCATAAAATCACATCGAGAGATTCTTGTTGAAGTTAATTTGTCATTGTTATCTGTCTTTATATCTGTTGTTTAGGATTTTTTTTAAAAAAGATCATTTTTTTAGTCCACAAAACTGATCCTATTGCCTTTATCCTATTATAAACAGAATAATAAGTTAAACGGTGAAAAAGGATTATTTAAAATATACGATTGAAGAATTAATTCTTGATAAAGAATTTATAGAGTGGATTCGCAAAGGAACTTTCACGGAAAAAGAGAAAATATTTTTGTCTTCATATCCCGAATTTAAATTCAATATCAAAAAGGCAAAAGAAATAATTGAATTATTGGATGATAATAGCCAGTCTTTAAAGGATGAAGAAATTTTAAAGATATGGAGGAATATAGAAAATTTTGAAAAACAAAATAGAAATAAGAAATCCAGAATAATAACCTTGTCATCTAAGATTACTCGTTATGCTGCCATTTTCATTTTAACCTTGATGGTTGGCGGAGTAATCAGGTATTATATTTCCAAAGATCAAAATCAATCGTATGAATTTGCAACAGATGTAAATGATCAAACCCATTATCAGTCACAAATTATTCTTGCAGATGGTACAACTATTAATCTTGACAAAGAAGATTCAAAAATCGCTCTGAGCACAGAAAAACAGATTGTAATAGATCATGAGCATGTTATTGATTTAAAGCATGAAGAAATCTCTACTCAGGTTAAGATGAATGAAGTTGTTATTCCTTATGGTAAACAATCTCAAATTACTTTATCTGATGGAACCAAAATATGGATAAATGCAGGTAGTAGGTTTGCCTTTCCAACTCAATTTGATAAAAACTCAAGGGTAGTTTACCTTGAAGGTGAAGCTTACTTTGAAGTGGCGCATGATGAAAATAAAGCTTTTATAGTTAATACTGAAGCCATTTCAGTTAAGGTTTACGGAACTAAGTTCAATTTATCTGCTTATAAACAGGATAAACATTTGGAAACTACTTTATTAGAAGGTAAGGTTAGTGTCGTAGATAGAAATTCAACTAAAATATTAAGGCGGGAGACTTTCCTAATAGTAACCATGCGGGCTAATACATATTGTTAGTGCTCATATCCAAGCCTATTTTTGAGGCAAAAAACCATGCGTATTATCGAATCAAGTTTTAGGAAGTTATACCGGGAGTATTTGGAATCCGGTCTTAGTGTTCGCGATTTTTGCAGTAACCAGGATTTCGCAGTCTCCACGTTTTATCGTTGGAAGAATCTAATTGAACAAGATGAACCAACCATTGGGTTTGTGCCATTAACAATAAACAAAGATTCATCTGTAAACAGTAAGGTACACCAATCAGACGTCATCAATAATTGCAAGGAAAACACATGTGATAGCCACTTATCTTTTACATTTCCCAACGGTACAAGATTGGATATAAAAGGAGATGCAGACATTGCTCTGATCAAGTCCATTATTCACCTTTATTGATCAGGACCTATGTTTCATTTACACGGGAATCTGCAGTACTTCCTCTATCCAGCTCCGGTTGATATGCGAAAAAGTTTCTATACGCTTAGCGGTGTCGTTTCATCAGTAATGAAGCGCAATGTGCAGGACGGCGAAGTATTTATTTTTGTCAATCGTAACCTGACTATTATGAAGATATTGCATTTGGAGCACGGCGGTTTGGTTATCTATCACAAAAAGCTAGAAAACGGTACATTTAAGCTCCCTACTTTCGACCAAAATATTACATCGCAGTCAATAGACTGGCAAGATTTGATGGCTATTGTAAGCAATGTAAAACCCATAGAAAGACAATTGAAAAAACGTCGAAAAAGCATTTGAGTTCATTACTTATTTTTTGGCTGAAACCCTTGAATTTAGTATCTTTGAGACATATTCAGAAGGAGATAAATGAGCCAGATTTCAGATAACGAAGCAT
The DNA here is from genome assembly GCA_963665705.1 of uncultured Saccharicrinis sp. Classification (GTDB taxonomy): domain Bacteria; phylum Bacteroidota; class Bacteroidia; order Bacteroidales; family Marinilabiliaceae; genus Saccharicrinis. The sequence goes on along the minus strand of OY762448.1, from coordinate 3,141,599 downwards.
TCATTCAACAGTTGTTACAAGAGCGTGACGAGATGTATTGTGAACTCTCACGTTTGCGTCAGACAGATAATGGTTATATGGAGTCTCTTAAAGCTCAAAACAAGGAACTGGAAGACCAAATTAACAAGCATAAAGAGCTTCTTCAAAAAAAAGAAGAACTACTCAGTAAAAAGGAGGAGTTGCTTCAGCAAAGAGAGGAACTGGTTAATAAACTAACTGACCAATTGGCATGGTATCGCCGAAAGTTCTGGAAGGCTTCCAGTGAACGTTTTATTCCATCTGACCCAAACCAGCGTAAGATCGATTTTGACGGATTGGATGTTCTTCCCGAAGAAGAAGAGATCGCCAAAGAAGCGGATAAGGAGTTGTTGTCCTATAAACGTCAACGACCACAAAAAGAAAAAAAGAAACCGGTTCGTCTTCCTTTGCCGGAAGACCTACGCCGTGAGGAAGAAATAATAGAGCCGGAAGGCATTGATGACAACTGGGTACGCATTGGAGAGGAAATTACCGAAGTTTTAGAGCACAAGCCCGGTGAATTGTTTGTCCGAAGAATTATCCGTTCCAAATATGCATTAAAGCCAGCCTCACAAGAACAGGAGAAAGCTGTTGTACAGATAGCGCCACTTCCACTGTTGCCATTACCACGCAGCAATGCAGGCGCCTCGCTTTTGACAGAGTTACTGATCAATAAATACCAACACCATCTACCATTTCATCGTCAGATTGCCATGTTTAAACAGATTGGCGTTAATCTACCAGCTTCAACCATTAATGGTTGGTTTCAGGGGACCTGTGATTTACTACGTGCTTTGTATTATCATTTACGTGAAGTGATAATGGAATCGGATTATATACAGGTGGATGAAAGCACGGTTCCGGTAATCAACAATGAAAAACATAAAACCGTAAAGGCTTACCTGTGGATGGTTCGATCGGTGATGAACAACCTGGTCTTCTTTCATTACGATAAAGGCTCCAGAGCACAAAAAGTAGTGGTTGAGCTATTAAAGGGTTTTAAGGGAGCCATCCAAACGGATGGGTATGAAGCTTATTCTATTTATGAGCAAAAGAAAGGTGTCCTATTATTGGGATGCTGGGCGCATGCACGCCGTAAATTTGAAGAAAGTCTTGCCGAGGACAAAGCCGGGGCTAAATATGCGTTGGCACAAATCGGCAAACTCTATCAAGTGGAAACAATGGCTGACGAACAAGGCTTGGATGATGAACAACGAGTGGAACTACGTAAACGTTTAGCTTACCCTATTATGGTCGTCTTTGAAAAATGGATCGTCAATCACTATCCTAAAGTATTGCCCAAAGGCAGAATGGGTAGAGCCTTATCGTATACTTACTCAATTTTCCACCGTTTGTCACGCTATCATCTTGATGGTCGTTATAAAATAGATAATAATCTGGCTGAAAATGCTATCAGACCTCTGGCATTAGGTCGTAAAAACTATTTGTTCTGCGGCAATCATGATGCAGCCGAAAATGCAGCTGTCATATACTCTTTGCTGGGTTGCTGCAAAGCTGCAGATGTAAATCCAAGAGAATGGTTGACGGATGTACTTACAAAGATACCTGAATACAATAATGACTACTCCTTAGATTTAGCTGACCTTTTACCCCATAATTGGAAGAATTCATAGAATACCGGGAATTGTCCATAAATTCCATAGACAATAGGAATGTCTCGTTTTAATTAATATACTTACGTGATGTAGTAGGCCGAATGCTTACTCCTAATGCCTAATCAGACAGCAAGTTTCAATAAATCAGATAATACAATAAGATTAGACGATGATCCGGAAGCAGGTTCAGCGATAGCCTGGGTTGATGGTTGGTTGAGTTTTAAACATGAGAAACTTACAGATGTACATGCAAAATTGCATAGGTATTATAATGTGCAATTTGAACAGATTCCAAGAGAATTAGATAAAAATCTGATAAGTGGGAAATTAGATCTTAAAGATTCTTTGGAGTATGTTCTAAAGACATTGACAGATGTTTCTGGTTTAAAATATAAACTCAATAATAATATTGTTGAAATTGAAAAAATAGACCCAAAAATCAAGTAATAATAAATTAAAAAGTCGGCAAGTCTGCCAACTTACCGACTTAAGTAGTGAAATCACTACGAGTACTAATTTTAACAGTTCAAAATTATGAAAAAAAATCTACATGGGAAGTACTTCTCTCGACGAAGTGTACCCACAATTTTGCTGAAAATGAAAATGCTAATGCTTTTTGTATTAATTGGTATGGGCAGTGCATCTGCAAGCTCCTATTCACAACAGACTACGTTTAGTTTTAAACTAAATAATGCTACTGTTAGTGATGTTTTTGGAATAATTGAACAACACAGCAATTTTATTATTCTTTATAATGAAGGTAATCTGAATGTAAAACGTCAGGTAAATGTTCAGGTTGAAGATCAAACTGTAGAAGTAATTCTGGATAAGGTTCTGGAAGGAACCAATAATACATATAAAATTTACGACCGACAGATAGTAATAACCAAAAATGAAGAAGTTTCTCCTGAAATTCAACAACAGGGTAATAAAAGGGAAATTAAAGGTTCAGTGAAAGATAGCGATGGAGAACCTATTGTAGGAGCATCTATTCTTGTAAAAGGTACGAACATTGGAACTATTACAGATGCAAATGGAAGTTTTGTATTGGAAATAAACGCTGATGCAAAAGTTTTGTCCATATCATTTGTAGGAATGGTTACTCAGGAAATTACTATAGGGAGTAAGGCTTTCTTTAGTGTTGATTTAAAAGAGGATGTGATGGGATTAGAGGATGTTGTAGTAACCGGAGTGTTCGATTCTCGTTCAAAAATTGATGCTTCAGTAGCAATATCAACTATTAAATCAAAGGATATTGAACAAATTGCTGTTTCAAGTGCAGGTGACTTATTAAAAAATGTTCCTGGGGTCTTTGTTAATACATCATTAGGAGAGATTAGAAATACCGTTTATTCCAGAGGAGTATCCGTGGGTTCCAATGATGGGGAGTCCGGATATTACTATGTATCTATGCAAGAGGATGGATTACCGGTAACCAATGCTACTTATGGTAATTATGGACCTGATTATTTCTTACGAAATGATGCTACGTTAGGAAGATTAGAAGCTGTTCGGGGTGGTACAGCATCAATTTTAGGGAATAATGCTCCAGGTGGTATTTTTAACTATGTTTCTAAAACAGGGGGCGATGAATTTGCAGGTGAAGTTAGGGCTAAATATGGATTAGAAGGCGATGGGAAAAATCCATTTTACAGAGCAGATTTTAATTTTGGGGGTCCTTTTAAAAATAAGTCGTTACGATATAATATCGGGGGCTTTTACAGACAGGCTGATGGAGCAAGATATCCTGGATATCCAATGAATGAAGGGGGGCAAATTAAAGCCAACCTTGCAAAAATCTATAAAAAAGGTAATGTAAAATTATATTTAAAATATTTAAACGATAAAAATGCATGGTATGAATTCTTACCATCTGTTGATTTTGAAAACCCTAAATTGGCGCCAGGTGTATCACAAACAAATACAGTTCTTATACCCCCTGTTCAAACATCTTTTAAGGTAAATCAAACTGATAGAGTTTTAAATTTTGACTCCAGAGATAAAATTAATTCAATTGATTATTCAGCAGGTCTTAATTGGGAACATCATTTTGGTGATGGATGGAAAATTGATAATAAGATGCGTTACTCTATAAAAAGCTCGACATGGAATACTACAGCAGTCGCATATCCTATTGCTGTCGATAATTTGATTTTTCACGCTCTTGCAGGAACATTAGGTCATTTTGGTACATACTCATTTAATGATTTAAAAACTGGTGAACTTTTAGGAAAAGTAGTTCAATCTCCAAATATTATTGATGGTAATTTTGCCGGATTTAATTTTGATGTAATAGAGAGTAATTTTCCAGGATCAGGTGTTCAGGAAAATTCTCTGTTGATGAATCCAATTGTTTATATGGAAAACGAAATGAATGAGTTTGTAGATCAGTTTGTTATATCTAAAAAAAATTAACAATATGAGTTTTACCGCCGGAATATTTTATGCTAACTCTGTTCTAGACAGATTAAATGCGTTTGGTGTTGCCGAATCTTTCTCCCAACTAACCTCGCCACGACCAAGACAAACTGCGATTACACTAGAAGGGTTTGATGGACAATCATATCAGGTGACAAATCCAGAAGGTATTATAGGTGGGTCGGGATCAAGTGCTCCTGTTGATTTTATGGATGCTACACAAACCCAAGCAGCGTTATTCTTTGGTCATACATGGGAGATCAGTGAGAAATTAAATTTTGACTGGGGAGTTCGATATGAAGTCATTACCATAAAAGGTGAAAATCAATTAGCTTCAGAAGAACATGTTGATGATGGAGGTACGGATGGAGACCCTCTTACTCTATTTGATAACTACCAATCTGATATAACTGAAGTATATACTTATGGAAAGGAAAAAATGAATACTTTTTCATTTTCAGCTGGAATGAACTATAAGTTTACTGATAATCAAGCTATATATGGCCGTTTTTCTCAAGGCGAGAAAGCCCCGGACTTAAATATGTTTATATCTATAGATAATCAGTTTGCCGTTGATAATTTGGATCCAATTGCACAAAAAGTACAACAAATTGAATTAGGTTATAAATTCAATGGCTCTAAGCTTCACTTGTTTTTAACACCATTTTATAGTTTATTAAGTAATGTGCCACAACAAACATCAGCTACTGTAGATGGAAGTGTTGAAGGATTGTATGTTTTACCAGTTTTGTATAATAAATATACCACCTTAGGAATTGAAATTGAGAGTATATATGAATTTACTAATAATTTTAGCATTAGAGCAGTAGCTACATTTCAGGATTCAGAGGCCACGGAGTTTCAAACTTGGGATGTTGGAGAAAATGGTACTGATGACGATGTGATTGTTGATCTATCAGGGAACAAAACAGATAACAGTGCCAATTCCATCATTCGTATCACACCAAAATATAGTAAAGACAAGTTTTATGCTTCACTTGATTTTTCATATATGGGAAAAAGATCTGCTAATGTTGCTAATGTTTTCGAATTACCCGCTTATAATCAATCTAATCTGAATTTGGGTTATAACATAACTAATCAATGGCAAGTGCAGGTAAATATTAATAACATATTTAATCAAGATGGCGTTATGGGATGGTCTGCACCAGGAGGTTTTCCTAATTCTTTAGATCGTCAGGGATTTACAAAAGAAAAGTTAGAAGCAGATCCTGATGCAGTATATTCTACACTTAGCTTGCCACCGAGAGCTTATTTTTTCACTTTAAGTTATAGGTTTTAAACCAGGTGTTAAGATATAAGACGGGATGGTCTCCCGTCTTTATTTCATTTAATTCTTTTAAATTAAATCAAGATGAAAATATTCAATACCAGAATATCTATTTTATGGTCATTATATGTTTTAATGTTTGTAATAGTATGTAATTTAATGAGTTGTAGTGATTCTGAAAGGGGTGATATTGATTTGTTAAAAACAAATTTTCATAATCCTCCTAATTCCTCAAAGCCGCGGGTATGGTGGCATTGGATGAATGGAAATATAAGCAAAGATGGTATTAAGAAAGATTTGGAATGGATGCATCGATCTGGGATTGGAGGTTTTCAAAATTTTGATGCTGCCTTAATGACTCCGCAAATTGTGGAAAAGAGACTAGGTTATATGGATTCAGAATGGATAGACGCTTTCCAATATACTACTAAATTAGCAGATTCACTGAATTTGGAAATGGCAATAGCTGCATCTCCCGGATGGAGTGAAAGTGGTGGTCCATGGGTTAAGCCTGAAGACGGAATGAAAAAGTTTGTTTGGACTGAAATTCGGGTGAAAGAAGGAGATTCAAATATCCAATTGCCTAAACCATCTGACATTACAGGGCCATTTCAAAATATACCAAAACAACCGGAATTTGGAGTTCCTGTAAATATAGATCATTTGCCTTCATACTATAAGGATGTTGCTGTAATAGCCTATAAAGTACCGGTCTCAGATAAATCTCTTTTGGATTTGGGCGTAAAAGTTACATCAAGTGGAGGAAAATTTTCTTTAGATCAGTTGACAGATGGAGATTTGAGAAAGTCAGTTTTATTACCTAATCATTCTTCTGGTACAGGGTGGGTACAGTTTGCATTTCCTCAACTACAAACAATTAAAGCATTAACTATTGTAGGTGGTGGAAATCCTGGTTCTTTCGGAGATCCAAGAAGGCCTGATGATGCTAGACAATTGTTTGTTAGTGATGATGGAAAGAGTTTTCGGTTTATCTGTAATATTCCTGCAGGAGTTGTTTTACAACATACAATGGCAATTCCGGAAACCAAAGCAAAGTATTTTAGGATCACGTTTAAAAATCCTCCTCTAAAATTTAATCCACTGGCTGCTGCAGTAGGGCAAGATGTTAAACCAGTGCAATTACTAGGAACTGAAATAGCTGAGTTAAAGCTAATCACAAATGATGTCATCAACAGTTTTGAAGGGAAAGCAGCTTTTGCTCCGGTGATTAACTTAAGCAAGGATAAAACACTTTTAGCAAATGATGTGGTAGCAATTGATAATATTATAGAACTTACCGATAGTTTGAAACCTGATGGTACTTTATCCTGGACTGTTCCCAAAGGAGAATGGAAGATATTGCGTTTTGGTTATTCTCTACTGGGTATTGAAAATCATCCGGCTTCAATAGAAGCAACAGGATTAGAAGTGGATAAGTTGGATCCAGTAGCGATCAAAAAGTATTTTACTAATTATCTGGAAAAATACAAAAATGCCACAGGAGGCTTAATGGGAGAGAAAGGCTTGCAATATGTTATTACTGACAGTTGGGAAGCCGGGGCTCAGAACTGGACAGATAACTTACATGAAGAGTTTCTAAAGCGCAGAGGTTATAGTATAATACCATGGATGCCTGTTTTAACAGGAACTATTGTTAAAAGCTCAACAGCAAGCGAAAAGTTCTTGTTTGATTTCCGTGAGACTCTAAGTGAAATGGTTTCAGAATATCATTACGATGGATTAACTGAAATATTAAAAACCTATGGTATGAAGCGTTATTCTGAGTCTCATGAGGTAGGAAGATCAATGATTGCAGATGGCATGGAAGTTAAAAGAACAGCTGCAATACCTATGTCGGCTATGTGGACTCCCGGAGGAATTGGTGCCGGAATGGAAACTCATGAGGCAGATATACGTGAGTCCGCTTCTGTTGCTCATATTTACGGTCAAAATTTAGTGGCTGCAGAGTCGTTAACTGCCTTTGGTTTGAATGGAAGTGCATTTTCTTATTGCCCTGAAAATTTAAAGCCTACAGCAGATTTGGAATTAGCCTGTGGTTTAAATCGTTTTGTTATTCATACATCAGTACATCAGCCTTTAGATGATAAAATTCCTGGTTTAGGTCTTGGGCCATTCGGCCAATGGTTTACGCGACATGAAACATGGGCAGAACAAGCTCATGCATGGACAGAATACCTATCACGCAGTTCATACCTTTTGCAACAAGGAAATTTTGTGGCAGATGTGTTGTATTTATATGGTGAAGATCATAATATAACAGAGTTGTTTGGATCGAAACTTCCAGATATTCCTGAAGGATATAATTACGATTTTGTAAATGCAGACGCCTTATTAAATGTAATTACGGTAAATAATGGAAGACTGACTACTCCTGGAGGAACGAGTTATAAACTGTTGGTTTTAGATAAGAGTTGCGAACAAATGACTCTACCCGTATTAAAGAAATTACAAGAATTGGTTCAGGCTGGAGCTAATGTTGCAGGTAATCAACCTTTATATTCATTAGGTTTATTGGATAAGGAGGAAGAATTTACAGTATTAAGTACTGAAATTTTTAATACTGATAATAATAGTAAAGGTAGAGTGTTTAGGGGAATGGAAGCAGGTGAGGCTTTAAATGTTTTGGACGTGTTACCTGATTTTGAATACTCAAAATCTGAAGCTGATTCAAAATTAAATTTTGTACATCGAAATTTATCAAATACAGATATTTATTGGGTAAGTAATGCTAATGATCGAAAAGAAAATTTTGAATTAAATTTTAGAGTTGATGGTATGTTACCAGAAATATGGCATCCTGAAACAGGCAAAACAGAGGAGACTTCGTATCATATTGAAGGAGAAAGAACAAAGGTTTCTCTATCCTTACAGCCAAATGAAGCTGTATTTGTGGTGTTTAACGGAAAAGCAAAGGATCAAAAGAGAATATTACCAGTAAAAAAAGAACTTGAGCTATCTGTTATTAATGAAGGATGGGGTGTCAGTTTTCAGCAGGATAGAGGAGCTCTGGCACAAACTACTTTTGAAAATCTTGATAGTTGGACTGAAAATGATGATCCTGGTATAAAGTATTTCTCTGGAACTGCAAGTTATAAGAAAACAATAAATATTTCAATAAACCAATTAACGGATAATAGCACTATTTACTTGGATTTGGGAGAGGTGAAAAATCTGGCAGAGGTATTTGTTAATGGAAAGTCATGTGGAATTACATGGAAAAAACCATTTAAAGTTGATGTTACAAATGCAATAAAGTCTGGTGAAAATACAGTAGGAATACAGGTTACTAACTTATGGGTAAATCGTTTAATTGGAGACATGCAGCCAGATATTGCTGAAAAGATTACTTATACAACAATGCCTTTCTATAATGCAAATTCACCTCTTAAACCATCAGGATTATTGGGCCCGGTAAGAGTAATTCAAGTGGATTAAGAAATGTGGAAAGAAATTATTAACAACCAGTTTATGAACTTGATGAAGATGGCGAGTTTAGCACTTTGGCAATATTTGAATGGCATCTATAGAACGAAAAAATACTGCAATCTTATTTCAGGTTTCAGGCATTGATTGCATGGACAAGCATTCTTGAATATTGTTACCATCGTTGGCGTTTAGGAGTGCAGTTTAAACAATTCAGGTTAGGCCCGGCTCTTAATGTCAATTATATTGGCCCGCAAAGTGCAAAATAAAATTGGGGAGCTTTCTTAAATCTTTTAATACATTAAATGACAATTAATTATGAATAAGAAAATACAATATATTCATTCAATTTGCTTTTTAATACTTCTTATGGTCAATTTTAGTTGCAATCAATCCAAAACGGAAGAAGTTTTTAATAAAAACAATTTTCCAAAAGATTTTATGTGGGGAGTAGCAAGTGCTGCTTACCAGGTGGAAGGAGCTTATAAGGCAGATGGAAAAGGAGAAAGTAAATGGGATTTTTATACAAATACAATTGGTGTTACTCAGTTTATTATTGGAGAAAAACACACTGGTAATATTGCGATTAACCAATACGATCGAAATCAATACATGAAAGACATTCAGTTAATGAAAGAGCTGCGTGTAAATACTTATCGTTTTTCAATTCCTTGGAGTAGAATAATACCCGATGGAATTGGTGAAGTAAATGAAAAAGCGATTGAGCATTATCATTTGCTAATAAAAGATTTAAAAGCCGCAGGGATTCAGCCTTTTGTTACTCTTTATCATTTTGACATGCCACAGAAATTAATGGAAATGGGAGGATGGTTAAATCGTGAATCTATTGAGTGGTATAAAAACTATGCAAAGGTAATATTTGATAATTTTGGAACAGAGGTAAATCATTTTATCACATTTAATGAACCTTATATAGAATTTTTCACAGCTGATTATTTGATAAATCCTTTACAAAGTCAGGAATCTGATGATGTTCGTTATGCAAAAGAAATAGATAATGTTCATCATCAATTGTTGGCTAGTAGTGAGGCTATAAAATTATATCATGAGTTAAATTTGAATGGCAAAATTGGTATTACTTTTAATCTTTCTCCATGTTTACCTTTTGATCCGAATAATGAGATGGATGTAAAATCAGTTTCTTTTCAGGATGAATTACTGAATAGAATTGTTTTAGATCCTGTATTTAAAGGAAGTTACCCACCTAATGCATTAGACTCTATTCAAAAATATAATTCTTCGTTCCATCCCTCAGAAGATGATATGAAATTAATAGTATCAAATCAACCAGATTTTTTAGGAATCAACTTTTATGCCCCGGCTTTGGTTAAATCAAATAGTAATTCTCCCTTTGGTGTTTCCTGGATGGGTAATAATACAGATTCTGTAGTAATGAGCAATGGTCCTGTTCGACCATTAGAATTCTATGATTTATTAATGCGGATTAAAAATGAATATGATGATCCGGAGATTATTATAACCGAGAATGGAGCAAGTTTTCATAATAATGAAGATACTCTTGTTGAAGGAATGATTAATGATACTTATCGCACGGATTATATTCAAAGACATATTAAAGCTTTATCTAATGCGATTAACGATGGAGTAAGAGTTAAAGGATATTGTGTTTGGAGTGGCTGGGATAACTTTGAATGGGTATTTGGCTACACGGAAAGGTTTGGTTTAATTTATGTGGATTTTGATAACCAAGAGAGAATCCCTAAAAAAAGTTATTATTGGTATCAGTCCTTTTTGAAAGAATAATTTTTTTAAACAAAAAAAAGGGGCTATGATTTTGTAATATATACGTAACCAAAGCCCCATTTAATATTAATTATGGTCTAACTTGAAAACTAAATAGTTATTAATTGTTTTCTATTTTTACAGCAAGTCCAGATAACACATATACCTCTTTATAAACAGGCTTGTATTTTGTGTATGCATGAATTTGTTTATTTGCTTTTTGTGTACAAACAACTTGACGCTTACAAGAATAGTTAACCAAACCATTAGCACCCTTTTCTTTGGCCATATTGATAGCTGTTTTTAATAACTGATCATGAGATTTGCTACTTGTGTTTTTACACGTTTCAGCTTCAATACTAATTTCACCTACTGGTGTGTAAGTACCAGAGTAATCTAAAGAAGAAACATAAAAATCTTCTGTTTGGTACGGTGAAAAATCCTCAAAATTACATTTTACCGTTTCTTTTGTTGTACTACAGCTTACTATAATAAGCGATACCATTGCTAAATAAAATAGCTTTTTCATTTTGATTTATTATTATTTACTGATATTTCCCAAGAGAGTTAAAATATTGAAAATCAGATAAAAAGAAGCATGGTTTATTTTGTTAATCCATTAAATATCAGTAATTTAATGGTACTACATTAAAAAAACAAAACCATGCTTCAGAATAAAAGTACAAAAGTTTTTTCAGAGACAAACAGCTTTTTTACTTCAAGTGAAAAAGGAATTTACAGAATTATGGAACTATACCGGTCATTAAATTTAAACCGTTTAGATTTTGGTGTTGGTCACATGCCCCAATCCATTTTCCGCAAAGGTGATTTATTATTGGCGATGTTATTGTTTCCTCTTTACTCGTTATCCAATGTATATAGGTATACCAAACATCCATTGTCACAAAGTATAGAAGCCAGCAAAAATACTTTTTACAGGCTTAAGAACGATTACAATATCAATTGGAGAAACCTTCTTTCCAAATGCAACAACAAGTTGTTAAAACACACAGAGAGTTCAGTATCTGCGAACAATGCACAGGAAAAGTGCCTGATAATAGATGATACGGATTTTGAAAAGTCAACATATAAAACAGAACATGTAGGCAAGATATGGTCGCATGTAAAACATGGCAGGTTTTGGGGTTTTAAAGGTTTGTTCCTGGGCTATTGGGACGGCAAGAGCTTTTTCTCGTTAGACTTTAGCCTTCATAAAGAAAGGGGAAAAAATGAGAAAACACCATATGGGCTGAATGCCAAACAGAGAAAAGCACAATACACAAAGAAACGAGATAGAAAATCTGCTGGTTTTTCACGAGAGAAAGAACTAACAAATGATAAAATATCAACGGCTATTTCTATGATCAAAAGGGCTGTCAAACAAAAGGTAGAAGTGCAATATGTTTTGATGGACAGTTGGTTCTTTTGTGAATCAATATTAAAGTCTGTTTTGTCACTAAAAGCCAAGGTAGATGTAGTAGGTATGATAAAAATGGCCAAGGCGAAATACATCTTCAAGGGAGACGAGTATACAGCAAAAGAGCTTGCTCAACTCCTCAAGCGTAGAAAAAAGGTAAAACGAGAAAAAGCCTTGAACCTGTTTTGTGCCGAAGTACTAGTAGAGTATAAATCAATACCGTTAAAGCTGTATTTCTGCAAAAATAGCAAACGGGGCAAGTGGCACCTGCTCGCTTCAACAAACACAAAACTCGGTATCCTAAAGGCTTATGAAATATACAGTATCAGATGGAGCATCGAAGTATTTTTCAAAGAATCGAAGCAATATTTTGGCTTAGGGAAATCAAAATCCCAAGACTTTGATGCTCAGATAGCAGATATCTCATTAGCTATGATCGAATACAATGTATTTAGTTTGGCAAAAAGGTACGATGCATATGAATCAATGGGCGGACTGTTTGAACATGTATGTGACAAAGCCAATGAACTTACTATATCTATGAGGATATGGGGTTTTATATTGCAACTACTGCAAGTAATCGCCGAGTTTATCGATGGTGATTTTAATGAGTTAGTTACCAATGTAATAAAAAACAAGCCTGAGGATAATAAAATCTTCAGGCTAATAGAAATGCAGCTTGCAGAAGCAGCTTAATAGACATGGGAAATGTAAATTATTTATTAAAAATTTACTGTTTAAATCAACAAAATCCATCACTTATATAAGTGTAATGTTTACTTATAAAGTATTGATTTATTGATAAGTAATTTGAGGTGGCAATTTCTATTGATAATAGCGTTATGATAAATACCGCTATTGATTTAAGATGTTTGTTGATGATATAAAAATATCACAAAATGGTAATAACATGTGTGTTTGTGTGGGGTTGTTTATTAATTGAGTGCAAAAGTATGTAATAAGTTTTATAAAATCAAGGTTTAAAATGTAAAATACATAAAAATGTAAAACTGAAAATTGCGTACAAATAAACATAATGAATTGATGAAAATTTTAGTATTACATACTTTTTAAAAGGAAGTATATATTTTTAATGTATAAGCTATTGCAGTTCAATAAGAATGGTTTTAGTTTTATTATTATTGAAGAAAAGTTAGGCCTAGTATAAGGTTATTTCATTTTTCGTATTCTTACTTCTATGTTTGTATCCTTTAATAGGTTAACTAGTTCATTAGTATCTGTTTCTCCGAAATGATAAGGATACAAAATCTTAGGTTTAATTAATTTTGCTGTCTTTGCTACCATTTCTGGTGTCATGGTGTAAGGTAAATTCATTGGTAGGAAAGCAATATCAATATTTTTTAAATCATTCATTTCTGGAATAATCTCTGTGTCTCCAGCAATATAAATTGAAGTTCCATCAATAGTTAATACATAACCATTACCTTGTCCTTTCGGATGAAATGGTTTACCTGATTCTCGAAGATGTTGAATATTATACGCTGGAACAACATTTAATTCCCCCCAAGATGCATGATACTTATTTCCGTTAGATAAATAAATAGCTTGGTTAATATTTTTTAATGTACTACTACATATTTCAGGTGCAATAACAGTTGTTTCATCCTTAATAATATTTGAAATAGCCGAAAAATCCAAATGATCGTGATGATCGTGAGTAATTAAAATGTAATCAGCATCAGGTAACGCAGAATAATCTGCCAGATTCGACCAAGGGTCAATATGAATTATACAACCATCATAATTGATATACAAAGTACCATGACCTATAAAGTATAGTGTGAACTTATTATTCTGTGTTGAAATAGTATCCTGAGCGTTTAACACATTGCACGTTATAAAGAATAATATAATATATAAATGTTTCATGTGCTTAAATTTTGATTCATATTATAATAGATTGTGCTAAAGTTAACTATTACAATTTAAGGATTTATTAAGAATATGGTTATAGTATATGTTCAATTATTTTATAAGACTAAAAACGGACAAAATTTTCATGTAATTCAAATTAATCTTTACATTTGCATGCACACGTTAAAATGTTTAGTATTTTAGTTCTGGAAAAATTAAAGTTTAAATGCTAGAAAAACCTACACAAGATAAATATTTAGTAGAAGGTTTAATTAAGGGAAATATATCCAGTTTTGATGAATTATTCAATAAGTATTCAAAGAAATTATTTATTTTCTCAATGAATTATCTTAAATCAGAATCAGACTCCGATGAAATTGTACAATCAGTTTTTGTGAAAGTATGGGAAAGTAGGTCTCAATTGAAAACTGAATTATCTTTTAAAGCATTTATTTTCAAAATTGCGCATAACGAAATATTAAAACACTTCAGAAAAAAAGCTTACCATCAATCATTTATTAAAGATAGGGTAATTCAATCTGAATTGTCTTTTGAGGATGAGAAAAGAATAGAATATAAATCAATATTGAATGAAGTTAACAAGTTAATTGGCTTACTTCCCGAGAAAAGAAGAATGATTTTTATAAAGAGCCGTATTGATGGATATTCGTCTTCAGAGATTGCTGAACAAATGAATATAGCAAAAAGTACTGTTGATAATAATCTTACTGAGGCTTTGAAATTTTTAAAATCTAAGGCTAGTAAGTTATCATTGGGAGTATTGTTGTTTTTATATTTATTCTTTTAAAAAAAATATTTTTTATTTCTTTAGTAATCACCTGTTGGATAGGTATTTATGAATCCTAGTTAAAATTACTTAAAAAAAAGTAAAAAAAAAGCGGTAATTTTTTACTTCTTGTGGATAATATATATGAACGCATAAGAAAAATGTGTTTCCAAAGAATAGAAAATGAAACAGGAAATTAAAGATATACTCTCAAAATATATTTCATCAGAAAGCAAATCCTCAGAAAAAGAGGATGTGAACAATATACTTGGAGGAACTAAGTATAAAAAGGATGTGCAGGACTTTATGGTCAATAACTGGTCCGATGTTCTTGAGGATGATACTAAATTAGAAAGAGATTTTGATCCAATATTGCATAAGGTTCATCATGAATTAAGAATTAACGAATATAAAAATCAAAACAGGTTTAGTAGTAAAGTCATTAGTTGGTATAAATATGCTGCTGCCATACTACTATTACCCATAATAGTTAGTTCTGTTGGGTATTTAATTTTAGATCAAAGGCATGATAAATTATTATCATCCAATTACTCATCAATTGTAATAGAATCTCATAATGGACAAATTATCAATTTTGACTTACCTGATGGAACAAAAGGAGTATTAAATGCAGGATCTAAAATTTCATATCAAATTCCATTTACAGAGAATAGGAATGTTGCATTAACAGGTAGTGCTTTTTTTGCAGTAAAACATGATAAAAAAAATCCGTTTACTGTAAATACATCAAAAATAGATGTTACAGTATTAGGTACCCGATTTGGTATAGAAGCTTATGAAGAAGACGAATCTGCAAATGTTACTTTAGAAGAAGGAAAAGTATTGTGTGAAATTCCATCGATAGGAAAAAAAGTAATTATGAAGCCAGATGAAAAATTATTAGTTGATAATAATAAAATCTTATTGAGTAAAGTTAATGCAAGTGACTTGTTAGGTTGGAAAGATGGATTACTTATTTTTAGAGATGAGGAAATGCCCTCTGTTGTAACAAAGTTAATGAGATGGTATAATGTAAGTATAGTATTAGAAGATGTTGATTTGAAAAAATATTCATTTAGGGCAACATTTGAAGATGAACCTATAGAAGAAGTATTGAAGTTATTAGCACGAACATCGCCGATTAAATATAAGATAGAGAAGCGAAAAATGGATGATAACGGAATATATACCAGAAAAACAATAAGAATCTACAAAAGAAAAAAATAATTCAGTGTTAAATCAAATACATTAATTAATCTTAGGTATTTAGCTAGCTGCTTAAATTAATGATGTATAAAATGAAAAATCTATGAAAAATCTTAAGCAAAGAAAACAGAAACCTCCTTAAATAGACAAAAAAACAGGGAATCGCGGCAACGATTCCCTGAAAAAAAGTTTTTTTATTCGTTCACATTAAACATTACAAATTTATGAAAAAAATCCATTTATTATGGGTATGGGATTCTTATGCCCTAAAAAAAATCTTTAGAATTATGCGAATTATTGTTTTGCTTTTAGTTCTTGGAGTTGCAAATATGCTTGCCGAATCGTCGTATGCACAAAAAACAAAAGTATCTATAAATGTTACAAATAGTTCTGTTGCTGATGTTTTAGAGGAAATAGAAAGTCAAAGTGAGTTCTATTTTTTATATAATTCAAAGCTAATAAATGTTGATAGAGTTGTTAGTGTAAAAGTTCAGGATGAAGCTATCTATAAAATTTTAGATGATTTATTTGACGGAACAAATACAGGTTATGAAGTATATGATAATAAAATAATTTTAGCACCTACTGGCTTAAATCAAGCAAATGTAAATATAAAAGGTGTTGTAACTGATGAAACAGGAGAAGTAATGCCTGGAGTATCTGTTGTTATTAAAGGTACAACTATAGGAACGATAACTGATATCGACGGTAACTATACCTTATCTGATATTCCTGTTGGATCAACTTTAGTATTTTCATTTATAGGAATGACAACAAAGGAAGTTGTTGTTGACAATAACACAACTTTAAATATTACACTAGCACAAGAAAATATTGGATTAGATGAAGTTATAGCTGTTGGTTATGGTAAACTATCCAAAAGAAATGTGACAGGTGCAGTACAAAGTCTGGAAACAGAGGAGTTAGATGATATTCCAACTGCTCAGTTAACACAAAAGGTTCAGGGTAAACTGGCAGGTGTTCAAATCAATCAAACAACTGGTATACCAGGACAAGGAATGTCTATTCGAGTTCGTGGTCAGGCTTCTATTAATGCGGGTAATGATCCATTGTATGTTGTTGATGGATTTCCAATTACAGGTGATATTGCCAATATAAACCCTGATGAAATCGAGAGTATCACTATTTTAAAAGATGCATCATCAACGGCTTTATATGGTTCCAGAGCTGCCAATGGAGTTGTTATGATTACTACAAAACAAGCAAAACAGGGGCAGTCTCAACTTACTGTAAATATGTACCGTGGTGTACAGGTTATTCCGGAAGAGACTAAGCCTGATATGATGAATGCAACTGAGTTTGCACAGTTTAAGAAAGAGATCTATGAAGAAAATGGATGGGATGTTCCTGAAGCATTCCAGAATCCTGAACAATATGGAAAAGGAACTGATTGGTTTGATGTGGTTACCCGTAATGCCGTAATTGAAAACTATTCGATATCATATAGTGCTAGTAAGGATAAATTTAAATCTTCAGTAGTTGGAGGTTTCTTTAACCAGGAAGGAGTATTGTTAAATTCTGATTATAAGCGTTATTCATTAAGGGTAAACTCAGAATATAAGTTTAATGAAAAGATGAAAGTTGGTGTAAATGTTGCCAATACAATTACAACCAATAAATCTCCTCAAAGTGATGGTACCTGGTATTCAACACCAAGTGTGATACAAGGGGCATTGTTAACATCACCTTTGGCACCATATAAAAATGAGGATGGTACACTTCCTATTGATGCAGGTAATTGGTCATATAATCCTTATGGTGCATCTGCAGGACCAAACTGGTACAGACAAGTGAAAGAAGTAGAAAATAAAGGGAAGAACATTGGATTAATGTCTACAGCCTTTTTTGAATATGAACCTGTAAAAGGCTTAACTTTTAAAACTTCCGGGGGTATTGATTTGGCAAATAGTACTTCAGATTACTGGCATCCATCTACAGCTGGTGGAATTTTTGATCCACCTTCAGAAACTGATGCAACCAGAATCTATGCTACTCATGGATCAACATTTGGTTACTCTTGGTTATGGGAAAACACTTTAACCTATAAAAAGACTTTAGCAGGAGGACATAATTTTGAAATTTTGGCGGGTACTTCAGCACAAAGTGCATATGGTGAAAGTGGCTCATTTACAGCCAAAGGATATGCAAATAATGATGTGAAAACCTTTAATGCAGCAACTACAATTACAGGATCTACAGATGTAGAAGAATGGTCATTAATGTCAGTTCTTGGTCGTTTAAATTATGACTACAATGGTAAATATATTTTGTCTGCCGCATTTCGTAGAGATGGTTCTTCAAGATTTGGATCAGATAATCGTTGGGGTACATTTCCTTCAGCTTCTGTAGGTTGGGTTGTGACAGAAGAAAATTTCATGAGAAATTTTGAAAAAGTATCATTTTTAAAATTACGCGCCAGCTATGGTGTTACTGGTAATAATAATATTGGGAACTATACTCAATATGCAAATATGACAGAAACCAATAATCCAGTAAATGGGACTTATACCAATGGTAAAAGTATGGAAGGGTTGAATAATACTGAATTAGGTTGGGAGACCACTACTGAAATTGATTTAGGTGCTGATATTGGTTTGTATAATGACAGGATTTATTTAAGTTATGATTATTATAAACGTAATACTAAAGATTTACTTTATTCTGTTGATATTCCTATTTCATCTGGTTTTTATAATTATATAACCAACATTGGAGAATTTGAATTTTGGGGACATGAGTTTGCTCTAACAACAAAAAATATGGTGGGTAAATTCAATTGGACAACAAACTTTAATATTGCCTTTACTAAAAATAAAGCTGTTGAATTGGGAACTGCAAATGCTTCGATTTATGGAGATGCTTCTATTACTGAAGTTGGAAAACCAATTGGTCAACTATACGGCTTAAAATGGTTAGGTGTATATATGAATCAGGATGATTATGATAACTCTCCTCATCACGATGGAGCTGCAGTTGGTACTGTAAAATATGCTGATATTGATGGAGATGGTAAAGTAACTAATGATAGTAAAGACAAAACAGTAATTGGTCAGGCATCTCCTGATTTTACTTTAGGTTTTACCAATAGCTTTTCTTATAAAAATCTCGATTTATCTATTGTATGTTCAGGTGCTTTTGGTCATGATATTATTAATTACCAGGAGCGCTTTACAACAAATCTTGATGGTGCATTTAATGTATATAAAGCTGTGGATAAACGTTGGAGATCGGAAGATAACCCAGGAGACGGAAGATATGGTAAAGTAATTTCCGGAACAACAGGACAGGAACGCGATTGGATGAGTTCTAAATTTGTATACGATGGAAGTTATTTTACAATCAAGAATATTACATTGGGTTATAAGTTACCTATACGTGGTAAAGTTGTAAAAAACTTAAGGGTATATGGAAGTATTCAACAAGTTTATGTGTTTACAGATTATCCGGGTAACAATCCTGAAGTTTCCACTGGTGGAGGAATTAACTCAGGTGTGGATTATACCACCTATCCTGTGCCAAGAACATTTACATTTGGACTGAATGTTACTTTATAAAAGATTTAAAAATTTAATCATAATGAAATCCTGAAGTAAGGATTGTGGTTTTTGAAAATTATACAAATTAAATTTTAAACAGGTAAAACAAGCAATAGATAGTAATTTACAACAAATACTTTAGTTTAAGATGAATATTTCTTGTTAGTTATACCTGGTATTTAAAATCAAATTTAGACATATGAAACAATATATATTAACATCATTATTAGTTGGTTCACTTTGTTTTTCGTCATGTAATGATGAATATTTAACAAATCTGGATGAAACTAAAGTGTCAGCTGAAAGTTTTTATAAAACAGAATCTGATTTTGAATTGGCTAATGTAGGAATGTATGTTCCTTTAAGAAGTTTATATGGTAATGGATTAGCTGATTATGGAGCATGGGCCATGGGCGAAATGCGCTCTGATAACACCTGTTTTCTGTATAACACGTATAATAGGGGGTATGCTGATCGTGAATATGTAGATCAGTTTATTGATGATTCTAATGGAGGGCCTATTGCTAATAAATATGATAATGATTATATAATCATCGGTAGAGCAAACCAGATTTTGGCTCGAGTTGATGAGGCTGATATAAGCGAAAGTGCCAGAAATAATTACAAGGGACAAGCTTTGTTTTTAAGAGCTTTTGCATATTTTGATTTGGTTCAATATTTTGGAGATGTACCATTGGTTATTAAGGCACCAACAACCTATGATGAAACTATTGTTGGTAGAACAAGTATCAGCGAGGTTTATGAACAAATTATAAAAGATACTACAGAAGCTGCAAGTATTTTACCTTCGGTTAGTGAACAAACAACTGGCTATGTAGCAAATGGAGCAGCCTATACATTATTGGGTAATGTTTATCTGGTTTTGGAAGAATGGGAAAATGCTGAAGATGCTTTATTAAATGTGACCGGTTATTCTTTATTGGATGATTATACTTCTATTTTTGATCCTTCAAACAAGAATAATAATGAAATGATTTTTGAAGTTCAGTATGCTGCTGATGAAAATAACGGAACTTCCAGCTTCTTTGGAGTGAACTTTTTACCGTCGTTAAGTAGTCCGGGAGTTCTTTATGGTTACCCAGATAATAGTGGGAACAATCAATATGCTGGGTGGAATGCTCCAACACCTGACTTAGTAGCTTTGTTTGATGAAAATGACTTACGTTTTGAAGCTTCCATAGCATTTTTTACTGGAGAGATTTATGAAAATCAACCATACGTAAAGAAGTTTTCGCATGGATGTGAAATATTCCCACATTGTGATGAAGATTGGCCGGTTTACAGATATTCAGAAGTATTGTTGATGTTAGCTGAAGCTGTTAATGAACAAGGTGGTAGATCTGGCGAAGCTCTGGCATATTTAAATGCTGTTCATGCACATTCCAGAACCGGATTATCAGAACTTGCGATTTCAGACCAGGATGAACTTAGAGATGCTATCATGCTAGAAAGACAGTTTGAATTAGCATTTGAAAATAAACGTTGGTTAGATTTAGTTAGAACAGGAAGAGCTACACAAGTAATGCAAGCGCAGTGTGCCAAAGTGTTAGCTAATCCTCAAGCTTATTATTACCCTGAAGGTATATCTCCAACATCTGATTCTTATCAGTTTGATGCACACAGACTCTTATTCCCAATTCCGGAAGGAGAATTAGAGATTAATCCATTACTTACTCAAAATGATGGATACTAACAGTTAAGTTATGTAATCCTGGTATTAACAAATTTTACCAGGATTACACATTACACTACTTTTCTGAATTTATAGAAACTACTTCTTTCATAAATAAGTGGTAATGGGAAAACTACATTCAAATGTTAACCGAATTTAAATGAAAAAAAACTTACACATATTATTTATTTTACTACTAATTCAAGGAGGCCTTTTTGCACAAACGGTCAGCCCAAAAAGAGGATTTGGAGGTCCATTAAATGGTATTTCAGATTTAGCGGCTGTTGAAAACTGTGCATGGTATTATAATTGGAGTCAGGAACCAGGTTCTTCTGTAATTAATAGTGTAAAAAACTATATTGATTATACTCCTATGGCATGGGGCGCTAGTTATGACGAAACTGCTTTGAGAGAATATTTAACCAATCACCCTGAAATAGAATATTTATTAGGCTTTAACGAACCAAACTTTTTAGAGCAAGCTAATATAGGACCAGTTGCTGCTGCAGAAATGTGGCCACAGCTACAATCAATTGCTGATGATTTTAATTTAAAACTAGTCAGTCCGGCACTTAATTTTTGCTACTCAGGTGGAGCAGTAATTGAGAATGGAATTGAGTACACTGATCCTATTCAATATTTAGATGATTTTTTTGCTGCTTTACCAGAAGATAGCAGAGTAGATTATGTGGCTATCCATGGTTATTTTGATAATACTGGAGCTTTGCCTTGGTATATTGGCTTGTATGACAAATATGATAGACCACTTTGGCTAACAGAGTTTAACCATAGTGCATCAGATGTTACAGAATTGAGTCAACAAAACTATATGGTTGAAGCATTGGACTATCTTGAAAATGAACCTAAGGTATTTCGTTATGCCTGGTTTTTAGTTAGAAGTACACAAGATAATACCAATATTCTAGCTAATGATGGAACATTAGGAACATTAACAGATTTAGGATTGATTTTTACTAATATGTCCTCTTATGATGAAGATTATTATCATGATGTAAACAATATTATTGAGGCAGAGCATTATGTTGATATGTCAGGAGTACACTTAACAACAGTAGAAGATGAGAGTGGAATTTTAGCGGCTCATGATTTTGATGCTGATGATTGGATGGATTATAATGTAGAAGTTGAAACGGCAGGAACTTATAGTTTAAGCATCAGAATAACATCAGTGTGGGAATCCTCTTTCTCAATATATGAAGGGGATAACCTTTTAGGGACTTTTGATACTCCAAATACAGAAGGTTTAGAAGCCTGGGAAACATATGATTTGGGAGGAGCTATTGAATTATCGGAAGGTCAGCATACCTTAAGAATTGTAACAAATTATAGTGGGTGGAAATTAAATTGGTGGCAATTAACATTAGATATACCAGCAGCTATTGATGATGAAACTTCATGCAGTAAAATACAAGTTTATCCAACCCTATTTGATCAATCGAACAGAGATCTTCATATTGATTCTGATTTTGATATTAATTCCATTCAAATAATGAGCATTTGCGGAAATATTAGCCTAAGTATGACTAATCAAGGTACTAGTGCAACTGTTCATTTAGAATCTTTACATCCAGGTATTTATATAGTTGTGATTTCAGGTGAACAAGGTAGCTATTCTACAAAAATTGTAGTTAAGTGATTAAAATTCAGAGCTATATTCAAAATGTAGAATATGGGGATTCAGAAAGAAATTAAATTTTAAAAAAATGAAATTACATTCATATATAATAGGGATATTTGTTTTGGCATTTACTTGTTTCCAGATGAAAGCCCAGTTTACAGAAAACGACTTTTTAAAAGCAAATGGAACAGTCCTGTGTAATCAATCCGGAACAGGCGATACTATTAGTTTGAGAGGAACAAACTTAGGTTCATGGTTGAGTATGGAATATTGGATTGGTCCACTGGGGTATGGAAGTATAAACCGAGATAGCTGGACTATAACATGTTCTTCTAATCTTTCTTCAACTGATTTAACAAATATGTTAGATGGTGATGAAAGTACTTATTGGAATTCAGGGACTAATCAAAACTCTACACCTGAACAATGGTTTATGATTGATTGTGGAAGTGAAATTGCTTTTAATAAGTTCACAATTGAGGCTGGGACTAATTCAGATCAGGCGATTGTACAATATAGTTTACAAACATCATTGGATGGGAGCTCATGGTCTGAAGTTGCTTCTGGATTAGGAAGTAGTGAACAAGTCGATATTTATACAGGAGCCTCTTCTTGTAGATATGTTAAAGTATATCAAACCGGTAGTGCTACAACTACATGGTCTGTTGCAGAGTTTAATATTTTTATGAATGATGATTTTTCTGTACGAAATACTTTTAATGACAGATTTGGAGAAACAGAAGCAGATGCTTTATGGGATTATTATCAAGATTTGTGGATAACGACAGTTGATTTAGATAGTATTCAAAGTACAGGAATGAATATGGTTCGTGTTCCTTTCTTTTGGAGAGAGGTCATGAAAGATGACGGTACAATTAAAGATGGCGCATTTAAACAATTAGATTGGGTTGTAGATGAGTGTTCGCAACGTAATATTTATGTTGTGTTGGATTTACATGGTGCTCCAGGAGGTTTAGATGGTTATATAACAAGTGGCCAAGCGGTAATGAATGAATTATGGTCTAGCGAAAAATATCAGAATTATACCATTGATTTGTGGAAAGCTATTGCTGAACATTATGTTGGTAATCCTTGCGTTGCAGCTTACGATTTGTTGAATGAACCAGTAAGTGATAATAATAATAATTCAAATAGTACCTTTTATAATGTTTTATATGATGCTGTTAGATCAGTAGATCCAGACCATGTTATCTGTGTTCAAGCCTTTTATAGTTACGATTACATTACTCCACCTTCTACTTATGGATGGGAAAATGTATTATATCAATCTCACTATTATAATACAGATATTACAAATTGGGATTCTCAAGATGGTTTTGTTAACTGGGGTATTTCTGATTTAATGTGGCATCAGCAGCAGTGGAATGTTCCTGTTCTGGCAGGAGAGTATAATTTTTGGGGGCATTTGGATTTATGGGGTAAGTGGATGAATGCTTTAAATTCTGCAAATATTTCATGGTCAAATTGGTGTTACAAAAATGATACAGGAAACAATAATTGGGGTTTGTATGCAGGTAATGTGAATGAGGTTCCGGATCCTACTTATGACAGTTATGAAGAAATTAAAGAGAAATGGAATCTGTTTTCTACAGATAATTTCAATTATAATGAAGATTTAATTTCGACAATCAGTACTTACACTCAATCTAAAGTAAACTTAAATATTGGATCTGAAATATATCTTCAAGCTTATGATGATACTTATATAAGTTCTGAAAGTGAAACAATGACTTGCACAAAGACTACTCTTGGGGATAACGAAATTTTTACCATTGTAAATGCAGGTGAAGGTAAAATAGCATTATTGGGTAGTAATGGAAAATATGTAAGTTCCAATAGCGGAACTAGTTCTATGACATGCAATAAAGCAGAGATTGGGGAAACAGAGAAATTCATTTGGGTTGATTTAACAAACAGCGAAGTTGCTCTATTATCTTCTACAGGATATGTATGTATGGAAAGTGGTTCTATTCCTATTACAGCAAATCGTTCATCTTTTGATGGATGGGAAATATTTACCTGGGGAATAAATGAAGATAATGCAGTTGGAGATTACAAAGAAAATCCATTGCAAATCTATCCTAATCCTTTAGAATCACCTTATGTTTTGCATTATGAAATTCCGGGATATGACTATTGCCAGATTAAAATATATAACAGTTTAGGTCATGTTGTATATAGCGATTTAGTTGATCGAAAAGGAACTTTAAACCTATCCCAATTAACTCCAGGACTCTATATCATGAGTGTTGACGATATTAATCAAAAGCTCATCATAAGATAAATTTAATTTGAACTTTACTTAATTTAGTTATGAAAAATCTACTTAAAATCACGTTTTTAATACTATTTCTTTACCAAAGTAATTTATATTCAAATTTTACATCTTCTCATTTTCTTAAAGCAAATGGCACAGTTTTGAGAAACAATAGTGGACAAGGTGATATTGTTAATCTTAGAGGAACTAATTTAGGTTCTTGGTTAAGTATGGAATATTGGGTTGGTCCCATGGGAACAGGTTCCTTAAACAGGAGTCAATGGGAGGCAACTGCATATGCAACATATTCAAATTGTGATGTTCAAAATATATTTGATAGAGACTTAAGTTCACGTTGGAGTAATGGTGAGGCACAAATATCTGATGAGTCACAATATCTAATTGTAGATATGAAAGAAAATGTGTTGTTTAATAAGATTTTAATAGAAACAGGTGATTACTCAGGAGATTTTGCCAGGTCATATGTGGTGTATTTAAGTGAAGATGGAGAAGAGTGGGAATGGGTTTCTAGCGGAGAAGGTGATTCAGACGAGATAAATATTCAATTGTCAAATGTTTATTATAAGCGTTATGTTAAAGTTGTACAAACCGGGGAAGCAGCAAATAATTTTTGGTCTATAGCAGAATTTAATCTTTTTATGGAAGATGACTATTCAGTTAGAAACTCTTTAATTCTTAGATTTGGAGAAGATGGAACTGATGAACTTCTGGATTATTTTCAAGAAGTATGGATAACAGAAGCTGACTTGGATTCTATTTCATCATTAGGCATGAATATGGTACGTGTTCCTATTTTTTGGATGGAACTAATGAATAATAATGGAGAGATTAAAGAACATGCTTTTGATCAAATTGATTGGCTGATAGAACAATGTTCACAAAGGGAAATATATGTTATTTTAGATTTGCATGGTGCTCCAGGAGGATTAAATGGGTTTATTACAAGTGGTCAGACCTATTTTAATGAATTATGGACGGATGCTGATTATCAGGAAAAAACAAAGGAAATATGGTCTGCAATTGCAACTAAATATGTAAATGAGCCAACTGTAGCAGCTTATGATTTACTTAATGAACCATTAAGTAGTGATCAGAATAATTATCCCATAAGTTGGTTTTATAATGAATTATATCAAACTGTTAGAGCAATAGATCCGAATCACGTTATCTCAGTTCAAGCGTTTCCTACTTTTGATTATATAGAATCTCCAACAACCTATGGATGGGAAAATGTTTTGTATCAGGTACATAACTATAATGAAGATAAGGAAAGCTGGGATTCTCAAAATGGATATATTGATGCCTTATTACTGCAATTAGCTAATTATAAATACAATTGGAATGTACCTATTTTGGCTGGTGAATTTAATTTCTGGAATTTCCCTGATCTTTGGGCCAAATACCTTAAAGGCTTAAATGAATTAAATATCTCATGGTCTAATTGGTGTTATAAAACGAAAAGGGTAGATTCTCCTGTTGAAAATTGGGGATATTTTGACGCCAATACAAATGAAATTCCTGATTTGCACTATGATTCAATTCAGGAAATTAAAGATAAGTGGGATATGTTTTCAACGTCTTATTTTAATGAGAATGAGTCATTGAAGGAGATTGTTAGTGAATATACAGATGATGATAAGGCAAGTAGGCCACTAGAAAGCGTTATCTGGTTAATGGGTAATAATGATTTATTTGTAAGTTCTGAAGGCGGGGATAATCCTATAACCTGTATAAGGGAAAATTATGATGGATGGGAGACTTTTACTGTAGTAGATGCCGGAGAAGAGAAAGTGGCATTGCAGGGAAGTGATGGCAGATACTTGTCAATTGTTGATGATGAATCATATTTATATTTTAATAGCACAGAATTAGATTCTTTACAAAAGTTTGATTTCATTAATGTAGGGGATTCATTGGTAGCATTTCGAGGATTTAATGGGAAATATATTTGTTCTAGAAATGGGGAGAGTGAGATGACTTGTGATATCGATGAAATTGGTACTTGGGAAACTTTTTCATGGGGTTATTCTTCTTTAGCAAAAAGTACTATACTGTCTAATACTAGCGATGATACAGAAAATAATATTCAAGTTAGTGTATATCCAAATCCCGCAACGTCAGTATTGTATATACAAGCAGATATTGAAAACTACTATGTTAAGTTAATATCCAGTTCTGGTAAAGTAATTAAAAAATATAGCTCTTGTAGTTTAAGTACTTCTATTGATTTAAATGGGTGTCCGGCCGGCATATATTTATTAAGTATAAATGATGAGTATTTAAAAAAGATAATGATTGAATAGTCATCAATATCTATTGTATATCATTCGAATCATAAATAAAGAATAAGGATTTTATCAAGTTAATATAAAACAGAATTTAATGAAATATAATTATTTATTACTAGCAGTAGTTATAGTCATTGCCAGTTGTACTCCTAAGAAGATTGAGCTGGGTAAAAGTTCAAATGAGGAAGTAATTGCAGCAATGACATTAGAAGAAAAAGCTCAGGTACTGGTGGGTAATGACCCGGGATTTCCCCGGGGATACCCGTCAGGTTTTGGTGGTGCAGATACGCTTTTTAGTAAACAGCCTCCTGTTGTGGGACAAACTAAAAAACTTGTACCGGGAGCGGCAGGAACTACATATGGCATACCAAGGTTAGGGATACCGGCTATAGTATTAGCTGATGGTCCTGCAGGTGTGAGAATTGATCCTTCTCGTCCTGATACTTCAAAAACTTATTATGCTACCGCATTTCCTATCGAAACATTATTAGCTTGTTCATGGGATACAGCAACTGTTCGAAGAGTGGGAGAATGTATGGGTAAAGAAGCTTTGGAATATGGAGTTGATATTCTTTTAGCTCCGGCACTTAACATACATCGTAATCCTCTTGGCGGTAGAAATTTTGAGTATTATTCAGAAGATCCTCTTATTTCAGGAGAGATGGCTGCTGCAATGGTTAATGGAGTGCAATCAATGGGTGTAGGTACTTCAATCAAACACTTTGCTGCAAATAATAATGAAACCAACCGAATGTCTATCGATGCTAAAATCGATCAGAAAACATTACATGAAACCTACCTGAAAGGATTTGAAATAGCAGTTAAAAAATCACATCCATGGACTGTTATGTCTGCTTATAATAAAATAAATGGTGTTTACTGTTCTGAAAATCCTATTTTATTGGATTCTGTATTAAGAAAAACCTGGGGATTTGATGGTTTGGTAATGACCGACTGGTTTGCCGGAAGAGACAGATTTCAACAAGTTATTGCGGGTAATGATTTATTAATGCCAGGAAGCTCTTATATAGCTGAAAAAATTGCTGAAGCAGTTCAAAAAGGAGAGTTGGATGAAAAATATGTGGATAGAAATGTAGACCGGATTTTAAATGTTATCAAAAAAACTCCACGATTTAATAAATATGCTTATTCAGAAACTCCAGATCTAAAAGCCCATGCAAAAATTGCTGAGCAAATAGCTTTAGAGGGTATGGTTTTGCTAAAAAATGAAAAAGAAGCTTTGCCATTTACACAGAAGGTTAAAAGTATTGCAGCATTTGGAATTGGTACTTTTCAAACTATTGCAGTTGGAACAGGCAGTGGGAATGTGAACCGAGCTTATACTATTTCTTTAAATGAAGGTTTAATGGCTCAGGGCTATAAAATTCCAAAGGAGCTTAAAGGAATTTACGAACAACATGTACAAGATGAGAGAAAAAGAGTGGGAGAGAAGTCTTCTTATTTTCAACCAGACATCATGTTAAAAGAAAAGGATTGGTCTTCTTCTGAACTAAATAAATACGCTTCATCTTGCGATATAGGTTTGTTTACTATTTCCAGAACTTCAGGTGAGTTTGCCGATAGAAAACTTGAAGATGATTTTGCTTTAACTCAGGAAGAGCACAATATGCTTAAAAAGCTGTCTAAAGTATTTCATGCAAAAAACAAAAAACTGATAGTAGTACTAAACATTGGAGGTGTGGTTGAAACTGCCTCATGGAAAAATTATGCAGATGCTATTTTATTAGCTTGGCAACCAGGTCAGGAAGCAGGTACTGCTATTACTCAGATATTGTCAGGAGATGTTTCTCCATCCGGTAAATTAAGTATGACTTTCCCGAATAAATATACTGATGTTCCTTCTGCAACATATTTTCCTGATCCATCTAAAGATCCAAAAGAGGTTTCATATACAGAAGGGTTATATGTGGGGTATAAATATTATCTGGCAAAAGGAATTAAACCATCTTATGAGTTTGGATACGGATTATCCTATAGCACTTTTGAAGCAAAGGATATTAAAGTTACAGAAAAAGAAAACAATGAAATAGAATGTGATCTTACCATATTTAATAAAGGTACTTATAGTGGGAAAGAGGTTGTTCAGCTTTATATAAAAGATCCACTAGGTTTAGTAAAACTAAAAAAGTTTGCAAAAACCCAAAGTCTGAATACAGGAGATTCATCTAAAATAAAATTGATTCTGTCTCAGGATGATTTTACCAGCTACAATGCTGAGAAATCAAAATGGGAGGTAATGCCAGGAACCTATCAAATTATGATTGGTAATTCATCAGAAAACATATGGCTATCAAAAGATATTGAGCTTTAAAGAAATGTAAATCATAAAACTTTATTATATGCGAACTCTATTAAAAAGAACTATAGCATTAGGAGCTTTAACGTTGTTACTAAGTTCAGTAAATGCACAAAACTATTATGAAAAAGGGAAACAGTGGGTTAAAAAGGCAGAGGAACTAAAACCTGTTTTAAAAGAAACTATTGTTGAACCAGCAAGTATTGTTGAAATTGTAAAAAATGATGATGCTTTTCAAGGTTGGGAAGCTAAAAAAGTTGCACCAATTGACTCATTATATGGACAATCTATTCGAAAACTAGAGAGTGTAATCGTTGATTTAGGAGATCATTATACCGGATATTTTTCTTTCGGTTTGGAAACCATCTGGGGATCTCCTGATTCACCGGTTCGGTTTAGATTTACTTTTGGTGAAGTACCATCAGAGCTTGTAACACCTTTTGATCCGTTTGAAGGAGGGATAAGTCGTGCTTGGTTGCAAGATATGGAGTATAACATCATGGATCTTCCAGGAGCATATAGCATTGAGCGTCGTATGGCTTGCAGATATGTAAAAATTGATTTGATAGGAAGTTCACCATATTTCGATTTTAAAATCAGCGATGTAAAATTTAAAGCAGTAACCTCAGCTGAGAATACTCCAAAAGATTTGGCAGCATCTACTCCTGAAGTGATCCAAAAGATTGATGAAATCGGATTGAAAACTCTTGAGGAATGTATGCAAACGGTTTATGAGGACGGACCAAAACGCGACCGTCGTTTATGGGTTGGAGATATGTATCTGGAATCACTCGCTAATATTTATTCGTTTGAAAATCATCAGTTAACTAAAAGATGTTTGTATATGTTAGCCGGACTTAGTGATGATGAAGGTTATGTATTAGGAACTGTATTTGAAACTCCGGAACCTCATGCTCAGGCGGGGCAACGTTTAATGGATTATTCATTGCTTTATAATGCTTCTTTAAAAGAGTATTTAGAAGCAACAAAAGATGCAGAAACAGCAAAAGATCTTTGGCCGGTAGCTAAACGTCAGTTGGATATCATTACTCAATATGTTTCAGAGGATGGATTAGTGGATTATGAAAGAGCAAATAAAGAATGGTGGTTATTCTTTGATTGGAAAGATGGTTTAAACAAGGCTGCTGGTATTCAGGGATTAATGATTTTTGCATTAAATGAAACCTATGAGTTAGCTAAGCTTTTAAATGTTGAAGATGATGTCAAGTATGTTCCATCTTTAATAAAAAAGATGAAACGTGCTGCTTTAAAAAATATGTATAATTCAAAAACAGGATTATTTGAATGTGGAGAGGATAAACAGGTTTCTTATGCATCTCAGGCATGGATGATTATTGGAGATGTTCTTTCAGAAAAGGCAAGTCAAAAAGCTCTAAACAATGTGATGAAACATACAGAAGCTTTAAAACCTGGTGGTCCATATATGTATCATTATTTTATTCAGGCTTTGGTAAAATCAAAAATGTATGATGAAGCTAAAACTGTGTTAACAGATTTCTGGGGAGGAATGGTTGATAAGGGAGCTGATACATTCTGGGAAGTATATGACCCAACCAATGATTTTCTTTCGCCATACGGATTCTATCCAATTAATAGCTACTGTCATGCATGGAGTTGTACACCAGTGTATTTTATAAGAAAGTATCCGGAAATTTTTCAAAAGTAAAATAAATCAGATAATATGATTCCAATCAAAATGAACTTGTATCTAAAAGGTTGTATTTATTTATACTTTCTGCTGTTTTTAAATGTAATTGGTGGTTGTAGTATACAAAAAAAGAGTGTGCTATCTGAAATTGATTTGGGAGAAAATGTTTTTGTTTTTACTCCTGATATGAAGATGGAATGTATACAACACATAACTGATTCTATTTATGCATTGCAAAGTAATAAGCAAAGCGAGTTTAATGATAAGCGATTTGCTCTATTGTTTACACCTGGACAATACAATTTGAATATTAAGGTTGGATATTATACATCGATTGCTGGTTTAGGAGAATCCCCTCGTGATGTTATTATAAATGGAGGAGTTGAAGCATTTGCTCCTCCAACCTTTAATGGAAGCGTTTTGATAAACTTTTGGCGTTCAGTTGAAAATCTTACTGTTATTCCAACGAAAAATTCAACCAATGTTTGGGCTGTTTCACAAGCTGCGCCAATGAGACGGGTTCATATAAAAGGAAATTTACGATTACATGACTTTGGGGCTGCAAGTGGTGGTTATTTGTCTGATTCTAAAATTGATGGTAAGGTAGAATTTGGACCTCAGCAACAATGGTTTTCACGTAATAGTGAATGGGCAAGTTGCTCGGGAGGGTTATGGAATGTTGTATCGTTAGGAGTTTTAGGAGCTCCTAAAAATAACTGGCCTGAAAAACCTTATCTTTCAATTGATAGTACTCTTTTTATTCGTGAAAAACCATTTTTATCACTTAACAACAAAAAAAAGCTGGTTGTAAAAGTACCTCCTAAGAAAAGAAGAACTGGCGGAGTAAGCTGGGAAGATCAACAAGATAGCAATATTACAGAGGTTGAAATGGCTGACTTTTATATTGCAAATCCAAGTTCTGATAACTCTAAAACAATTAATACTGCTTTACAACAAGGTAAAAATGTATTGTTTTCTCCGGGAATATACAGGCTTGGAGAAAGTTTAAACGTTACGAAACCTGGAACAATGCTATTGGGTATAGGACTTCCATCTTTAATACCCGAAAATGGAAATACAGTTCTTGATATAGCAGATGTTGATGGAGTAACGCTTTCAGGACTTGTTGTTGATGCAGGAGTAAAAAAATCAGAATCTCTAATTCAATTTGGAACTCTTGGTTGTAATACAAATCACAGTGAAAACCCTTCGTATATATTTGATCTATTTGTTAGGGTTGGAGGTTACATACAAGGAACCGTAAATAACTGTTTAACAATAAATAGTAATAATGTTGTAGCTGATCATATTTGGTTATGGAGAGCTGATCATGGTAATGGAGCTGGATGGGATTTGAATAAAGGAGCAAACGGGCTTACCGTCAATGGAAATGATGTAACAATATATGGTTTGTTTAACGAACATTTTCAAGAATACCAAACGGTATGGAAAGGTGAAAACGGTAAGGTTTATTTCTACCAATGTGAGATGCCTTATTTTGTACCTTCTCCTGAAGAATGGAGACATAATGGTACTAATGGTTATGCATCGTATAAAGTAGCCGAAAATGTAAAAAATCATGAGGTTTGGGGTATGGGGATCTACAATGTGTTTTTTAAGAGTTCTGCAATTGTTGATCAGGCTGTTGAAACACCTCCTAAAATTGAAACGAAACTTCATCATATTACCACAATTTGGCTTGGAGGAAATGAAGGAAGTGCTGTGAAAAGTATAATTAACGGAAAAGGTCAGTCTGTAAATAAGAATAACAGAAAGGCTGTTTGGTAATACAATTTAATTCAGATACAAATTGAAACGGTTAACAAGTATTTTAATAGTTATAGCAATAATTGCGCTTTTACCTGGGTGTACAAATACACAGAATAAAACAGGTAAGGATGTGGAAATGGACAAATTTGTCACTGAGTTGATGGTTAAAATGACTCTTGATGAAAAGTTAGGACAACTCAATTTGTTGGCGTGGGATGGTAGTTTAACTACCGGTGCTGCCGCAAATAAAGGCGTAAGTCAAAAAGTTGAAAATGGATTAGTAGGAGGTTTATTTAATATAGAATCTCAACAAGAGCGAAGAAAAATTCAGGAACTAGCTGTAAAGCAATCCCGATTAGGTATTCCTCTTATGTTTGGACAAGACGTTATACACGGACATCATATCATATTTCCCATACCTTTGGCGTTATCCTGCTCCTGGGATCTCGATTTAATTGAAAAAACTGCACAGGCTGCTGCTTATGAAGCCAGTGCTGATGGTATAGACTGGGTTTTTTCTCCAATGGTCGATATTTCTCGAGATCCAAGATGGGGCAGGGTAGCTGAAGGAGCTGGAGAGGACACTTATTTAGGTTCTTTGGTTGCAAAGGCTATGGTAAAAGGTTATCAGGGCTCAAATATGGCTAGTGATGAGTCGGTTATGGCCTGTGTGAAACACTATGCCTTGTACGGAGCAGCTGAAGGTGGTAGAGATTATAATACTGTAGATATGAGCGAGATAAGAATGTTTCAGGATTTTCTTCCTCCTTATCAGGCAGCAGTGGATGCTGGAGTTGGCTCTGTAATGACTTCATTTAATGATATAAACGGTACTCCTGCCACTTCAAATAAATGGTTAATTGATGACGTTCTTCGCAATTATTGGGGATTCAATGGTTTTATTGTAACTGACTATACTGCTATTCGAGAAATGGGAAACCATGGAATCGGTGATCTAAAAACATCATCTGCCTTAGCTATTGATGCTGGTATTGATATGGATATGGTAAGTGAAGGTTTTGTTCATACCTTAAAATCATCACTGGATGATGGCTCTGTATCAATTGAAACCATAGATAAAGCTTGTAAAAGAATTCTTGAAGCAAAATATAAACTGGGATTATTTAGTGATCCTTTTATCCGACTAAAAAAGAATAGCGTTAATACTGAAAAGCAGAAAGAATTTATGGATTTATCCTTGCTTGCTGCTCAAAAATCATGCGTCCTATTAAAAAATAATAATAAAACACTTCCCTTAAAATCAGACCAGAGAGTGGCCATTATTGGCCCTCTGGCTGATTCTAAGAAGGATTTATTGGGAACATGGGTGTTAAGTGGCGAATTAGATAAGGTTCAGTCCATAAAAGAGGCTGCTCAACAAAAGGGAAATATTCTTTATGCAGAAGGTGCAAAACTTACAGATAATGAAGATTTAGCAAAACTGATTAATTATAAGGCAAATAGTAAAGATGATGATGTAATGTTGAACGAAGCTGTGTCTACTGCACAAAAGTCTGATGTAGTAGTAGCTGTTTTAGGAGAGTCTGCTGCTATGTCGGGCGAAGCTTCTAGTATGGCAGACATTTCATTGCAAGCAACTCAGAAAAAATTGTTAAAAGCATTAGTTAAAACCGGAAAGCCTGTTGTACTTGTTTTAGTAAGTGGGCGACCACTGACTTTGGAATGGGAAGAAGAAAATTGCGCTGCTATTTTACAATGTTGGTCAGGAGGAACTCAAACTGCACCGGCAGTATCGAGCATTTTATGGGGAGATTATAATCCTTCAGGTAAGTTAACTATGTCATTTCCTCGTAAGGTTGGTCAGATACCGGTGTATTATAACATGAAAAATACCGGACGACCATTCTATCCTGGTATTAAATATACTTCCCGATATCTCGATGTTTCAAATAAACCACTTTATCCTTTTGGTTATGGTTTGAGTTATACTTCGTTTGAATATGGAGATATAGCTATGCATGATAATGTAATGCATCAAGGAGATACAATAATAGCTTCAGTTACAATAAAGAATACAGGGGAATATGCAGGTGAAGAAACTGTTCAATTATATATAAGAGATATGGTGGCAACTGTAACTCGTCCTTTAAAAGAGTTGAAAGGTTATAAGAAAGTGTATTTGGAACCAGGAGAAGAAAAAACACTTGAATTTGAAATTACAGATCAGGATTTGAAATTCTATAACGATAAACTTGAATATAAAGTTGAACTTGGAGAATTCCAGATAGAAATAGGACCCAATTCGGAGAATATAAAAGCCCAAAAACTACATTATCAATTATAAAAACAAATGCCTATGTAAAATATTCATGATTTAAAAAAAAAGAATCAGACAACATAACCGCCAAGTCTGTTGCCTGATTCAAGTTGTTTGAACTCAATAATTTATTGAATTATAAGTAATGCAAATATGAAAAAAAATAATTTGTCTTTATTGCTTTATGCACATAAAGAAAAACTCTATGGTTTAAAATTACTCTTTATTTTTCTGTTTGGGACAATTTTGGGAGTATCAGCTCAGGAATCCTTAAAAATAACAGGAAAGGTAATTGACAACATTGGAGAGCCATTAATTGGGGTTACCATTGTTGAAAAAGGAACTAATAATGCTACAATTACAGATGTTAATGGTAATTTCTCCTTATATAATGTAGCAAGTGATAGTTCAATTATTCGATTCACTTATATAGGTTTTTTAGCCTTTGAATCAAGAATTCCTCACGATCGAATTATATCTGCAACCCTAATGCCAGATAATATGGGACTGGAAGAGGTTGTGATTGTAGGTTACGGATCTCAAAAAAAGGAGAGTGTTGTAGGTGCTATTTCAAGCATTAAACCTAAAACACTAGAATCCGGTCAAACAAGATCAATAACAAATAATTTGGCAGGTCAGATTGCCGGTGTTATTGCTGTACAAAGAAGTGGTGAGCCTGGTTATGATAATTCAGATTTCTGGATTCGTGGTATAAACACTTTCGGAACCAATTCAACTCCTTTGGTTTTGGTTGATGGAATCGAACGAAGCCTGAGTAATATAATGCCCGAAGAAATTGAATCTTTTTCAATTTTAAAAGATGCTTCTGCCACTGCAATTTACGGTGTGCGAGGTGCAAATGGTGTTATCTTAATTGAAACTAAAAAAGGTAAGGAAGGAAAACCTTCAATTTCTGTTAAAACAAATTTTGGTATTACCAATCCAACTAAATTACCTGAATTTGTGGATGGTGCTAAATACATGGAGATTGTGAATGAAGCACGTGAATTATCTGGATTGCAAGCTTCATTTACTGATGAAGCTATTGAAAATACTCGCACAGGTGTTGACCCTGACCTTTATCCGGATGTAGATTGGTTAAATGAATTGACTAAATCAAATGCTAAAAACAGCAAAGTATCTGTTGATATAAATGGAGGTAGTGACCGTTTAAGATATAGTCTTGTTGTTGGGTATTATGGCGAAGAGGGTATTACTATTGATGATCCTGGTACAAATTATAACTCAGAGATTAAATTAAAACGTTACAATGTAAGAAGTAATGTAGATTTAGATTTAACCAGTTCAACAGTAGTAAATGTAGGAATTGGTGGTTACGTTATGGACCGTAATGCACCGGGAACAGGTATCGACGAAATTATGGACAGAATTTTTGAGGCCACTCCAATTATGCATCCTAAAATTTATTCTAATGGTCAGATTCCAAAATATGGTGACAGAAGAAACCCATGGGCATTAATGACTCAAACAGGTTATTCTACACAATATCAGAGTAGTTTTCAATCTAATGTAAGTGTTACTCAGGATATGGGAAAGATTATTTCTGGTTTAAAAGGATTAAAACTTAAAGGAATGTTTTCTTATGACTTTTGGAACTGGAATAATGTAGATCGTACTAAATCTCCAACTTATTATTGGGCTTCAGGAAGAGATGATAATGGCGATCTGATTACGTCGATAGTTAGCGAAGGGCAGGAATTTTTAGATTTTTCTAAATCGGCAGGAGGTAACAAAACGTCTTACCTTGAATTTCAGGCTAACTATAAAAGAAGATTTAATTCGCACACATTAGAAGGGCTGTTTTTATTCAACAGAAGAGAATATGTAAATGGAGACGCTACATCTGCTATCATGTCTATTCCTTATAGAAACCAAGGGATTGCAGGAAGGGTAAGCTATAATTATGCAGATCGCTATTTTACTGAATTTAATTTTGGGTACAACGGTTCTGAAAACTTTAAAAAAGGTAAACGTTATGGATTTTTCCCTTCTGTAGCTTTAGGTTGGATGATTTCTAACGAAAACTTTATGCAAGGCGCTCAGGATGTATTATCTGAATTAAAAATCAGGGGTTCATTAGGTACCGTAGGTAACGATAATATCTCAGATACAAGAAGGTTTGGATATTTAGCTACAATCAGTGAAGTTACCGGGTATAATTTTGGGTATTTGGGCCAATATTATTCAACAGGATATCAGGAAGGTGATTTTGGAGTTGATAATTTAACCTGGGAATCTGCAACTAAAGCCAATATTGGTTTAGAATTAGGATTATTTTCAAGCATTAGTATTCAGGCCGATTATTTTAAGGAGTGGCGTGAAGATATCTTTATGCAGCGTGAAACTATTCCTGAAACAGCAGGATATTCAGAAGCGCCTTATGCCAATTATGGAAAGGTTGAAAATCATGGATTTGAAGTTTCTTTAGAATACAACAAGGCTATAACTGATGACTTGTTTCTTACATTAAAAGGTAACTACACTTTTGCTCGAAATAAAATAACAGAATGCGATGAAGCAGAATCTTTAAAAAATACAACAAGAGCTGAAACTGGTCATCCTTTAAACCAGCATTTTGGATTAATAGCTGAAGGATTATTTACTCCGGATGATTTCGATAGTGAAGGAAATTTGGTTGATGGTATTCCTGTGCATTCTTTTGGAACAGTTCAGGCCGGAGATATTAGATATGCTGATATTAATAACGATGGAACTGTTGATTCTTATGACCAAAAGGCTATTGGAGCACCTTGGACTCCTGAAATTGTTTATGGTTTTGCTTTTAATTTAAGATATAAGAATCTTGATTTAGGAGCCTTATTTCAGGGTGTTGATAACATGACTAATATGTTAACTGGTGAAACATTACTACCTGCAAGTGGTGGTGGAGCTAAAGGTGGTATTTATGCTAATGTAGATAATCGTTGGTCTGCTGATGATCCTTATAATGGTGATGTATTCTGGCCTAGATTAGCCATTACTAAAAGTGAAAATAACTCTCAGGTATCTACATGGTGGTTAAAAAACAGTAGTTATTTAAGATTAAAAAACCTTGAGGTTGGATATACACTGCCTAAAGCATGGCAAAAAGCCTGTTATATGCGTCATGCAAGAGTTTTCTTCAGAGGTACAAATCTATTCACTATTGCAGATTTTGATATGTGGGATCCGGAACTTGGATCAAGCAATGGATTAAGCTATCCTACACAAAAGGTTTATTCTTGCGGTCTTGAAGTATCATTTTAATAATTAGAAAGTTATGAGATATAAACTATATAAAATACTGACTCTGTTATTATTAGCATTTTTTGTTGTTTCATCATGCTCAGAGGATTATTTGGATCAAGAGCCGGATGATCTTTTAACCCTGGAAATGACTTTTAATGACGAAAACAGGGTTGAAGGTTGGTTGGCAGCGTTATATAACTTAATTCCTGATCCATATTGGACTACAGCTTATGGTTATGGTGCTGTATTTTTATCAGATGATGCCCAATTGCCAACAGAACAGGCAGAGTGGGGTGGATGGGCAGTAAAGGCTCAACAAGGAAACTGGAGTCCAACCTCAGAGTATGCTCCTGATTTATGGGGCGATACTTATGAAAAAGTGAGATCTGCATTGATCTTTCAACAAAATGTAAAAGCTCTTCCTGAACAAAATTTAACTCAGGATGATGTGGATCAAATGATTCTTGAATCAAGGTTTTTAGTGGCTTTTTATTACTCTAAAATGTTAGAGATGTATGGTCCGTTTCCTTTGGTTACAGATCTGATTTCATCAGATACTGATTATGATGCATTAATGCTTCAACGTACTCCTTATGATGAAATTGTGGATTGGTTGGATGAAGAACTGTTAGAAATTTCAGAACAATTACCGGAAACCTATACCAATTTAACTTCTGATTTTGGTCGTCCTACAAAAGGAACGTGTCTGGCTATCAGAGCAAGAGTGTTATTAAATGCAGCTAGTCCTTTATTTAATGGTAATGAGGATTTTAAAGATGTAGTGAATCCCGATGGAACTAATTTATTTAGTCAGTCTTATGATGCTACTAAATGGGACAAAGCTGTTGAGGCTTATAAATTGGTAATTGATTTAGCTGAAGCTGGTGTATATGAATTATACACAGAAACTCAGGACGATGGAGATGTTGATCCTTTCCTTTCGTTTCAAAATTTATTTATTAAAACAGGCGATACCAATAAAGAGATTATTTGGGCCCGACCAAGTAATGGTGGCAGTTCATGGAATTTGGCTAGCTTTCCTCGTGGTGCAGGTGGATATGGATTTTTTGGTTTGACTCAAAGTTTGGTTGATGCATTTTATGATAGAAATGGCTTAGATATTAATGATCCTGAATCAATTTATGTAGAAGATGGTTTTTCTACCAGTAATACCTATTATGATACAGATTATAGCCAAAATTGGAGTGGTCAAACAGGAATGGTCGTTCAGGATAATGTATATAATATGTACATTAATCGAGAGCCCCGATTTTATATTACCGTTCGTTTTAACAGAAATTGGATTCCTCAGGAGTATCGTGATTCACAGTTACATTATGGTGGGTATGATGGACGTCCTAGTGCAGATAGCCCAATGTGTGGTTATTTAAATAAAAAGGCCGTTCATCCGGAAGCTATTCCTCGTTCCTGGTATGTTCCTACCATGCCTGGTATCATGATTCGATTAGGTGAGATTTATTTAAGTTATGTTGAAGCACTTAATGAAAGCGAAAACTACAGAGAAAGTGCTGATATTATTACTTATTTAAATAAAATCAGAACAAGAGCAGGAATTCCTGACGTTGATGAAAGCTTATTAGGTAATTACTCAGAAATGCAGAGTGTAATCAGAAGAGAGCGTAGAATTGAGTTAGCAGTAGAAAATGATATTCGTTATAATGATATCAGACGTTGGAAAACAGCAGTGTCTATATTCTCTGAACCTGTTACAGGTATGAATCAATATGCATCTGAACCTGATTTTTATAATCGTACAGACGTTATGAGCCGTACTTTTACTAAAAAGATGTATTTGTATCCAATTCGTCAAACTTATATTGACAACAATCCTAATTTGGTACAAAATCCTAATTGGTAGAAAATCTTTTAAATCAGGAGGCTATCATAATTTTTAGATGTCTCCTGATTATCAATGAAATGATCAAATAGCCATTACCCTTATGTTATTTGATTTTATAGTTCATATTATTCACTTCTTAAATTTAATTTTTATGAAAAATTTATTACTTATTGTAGCATTTTTATGCTTTATTGTAAATATAAACTCTCAGGTTTATGCAGATTTTGAAACAATCATTCCTAGCCCGAATATTGTATGGGGAGCATCAGATTATGGATCTACAGCAAACCCTTTACAGGACGCGGTTAATAGTAGTGCAACTGTTGGTTATTATACACAGTCAGATCAATGGTGTGTTTATCAGTTTTTAGCTGGAGAAAGTATAAATTTATCCGGAAATAACTATAAGCTGTATATAGATATTTATGCTCCTATTTCTGGTAGAATATGGCTTAAACTAGAAGATACAGTTAATAATACCGGTGCTACTATTGAAACGTATGGTGAATATACAACAGCAAGTGCATGGCAAACTATTGAGTTTGATTTTTCTGTTCCTGAAAATGGTGGGGATAAAGATGCTGTTGTTAACGCTATAGACATTTATTTTAATCATGGAGATGGTGTAACATTAAACCAAACATGGTATTGGGATAATGTAACTGTTGGAGTATCTACAGATATTGATGACGATGAAGTTGAAAGTGCTAATTATAAAGTTTTCCCAAATCCAGCTATAAATGAAGTAACTATTGATACTGATAAACAAATTGAAACTGCTGTTATTTACTCAATGACAGGAGTAAAAGTGCTATCTGTAAAAGTATTAGATAATAAATTGGATATTTCAACACTGTCTCAAGGTACTTATTTATTGGAGACTACTGATATTGATGGAACTACCATTTGTAATAAGCTAATTAAAAAATAGGAATATCACAGCACATAAATGTTTTATGTGTTTGAATTAAATGAAAGAAAAGCACCTGTCGCAAATTAGTTTGTGGTTGGTGTTTTTTGTTTAAAAAAGTATTTTGTAACAGCATGAAAAATTAGTATTTAACAAATATGGACTATTATAAATTTCTTCAAATAATTTAACTTTTTTCATAAACAGTATAATTCAATCTGTTGGTATTAACCTTTCCCTTTTTAATCCATTGTACAACAGAGAAAAATTCTCAAAGAACTTATAAAAATCATATTTTGATTAGTTATATTATTTTTTAAGTTCAATTAACTTTCTATATTTGACCTCGAAATAAATGTTAAAAATTGTTGTCAAATGAAGTTGGATGAGCAATTATTAAGAGATATAAAAGAAGGAAAAATATCTTCTTTTGAACAATTTTTTCAAAATTCGTATGCCAGATTGCTAAACTATGCTAAACTCTTTATAAAAGATGAAGGAGTGGCTACAGATATGGTTCAGGAATCTTTTATTCATTTCTGGGATAAAAGAAAAGAACTTCGAACAGGAAAATCTATAGAGTCATTAATTTTTACTTCCGTACGCAATCGATGCCTAAATTACTTAAGAGATAAAGATACCTATAACAAACATTTAGAAAATTTTAAGGTTGAACAAAGTGTTGATATACAATATTTAACGCAATATGATTTTTTAGGTTCTGAGCAAGAGTCAATTGAAGAATTAATTGCAAAGGAACTTGAAATTTCTATTAATAAATTACCAGAGAAATGTCGTCAGGTATTTTTAATGAATAAAAAAGACGGTAAAAAGCAAAAAGAAATTGCTGAAGAACTTGGTATCTCTCAAAAAGCAGTTGAAAAACATATAGCTACAGCAAAAACTAAACTAAAGGAAAGTCTGGAATTAAAATTCCCTGCATTAGGATTGTTAATTGCATTTTTTATTGAATTTTAATTTTTTTTTAGAAATCAGGTAGGGTTTTTTTTAAGTCTCGGGTAATAATAATGAAAGGCATAGAAAAGACAATTATTATTCTGTGATTTTCATTTTGTTTAAAATTGATTTTGAAAAATATTAGAGCTTGAAATGAGTCTAATACCTGATCAATAAAGAAAAATTATTATTTGATGAAACAAGCCAAGAGAAAACTTTATCATACAGGAGAATGATTTTTAATGGCAAACTTCATGAGAAAAAAAAACAGATTATCAATACATGAAATAACCATGTAAATTTGATATTCCAAATTTACACACAGAAGGTGGTCAAATTTATTTGAGAGTTCCACCTGGTCGTTGAAAATGAATTTAATTAGATGAAAAATAAATATATAAAATATCTTGAAGGAAGGGCTTCTTATAAAGAACAGAAAGAAATTCTTTCTCATATAAAATCCTCAGATGAAATTCTAAATGATTTTCAAAATCATAAAGAAGAATGGAAAAAAGGAGATGATAAATTAATATCCTTATCGACATGGAATGCATGGAGAAAAATAGAAAATGAGATTAATCCAGATTTCAAAATTAATAGAAAATGGCTGTTGTCAGCAGCTTCTGTATTATTATTTATTATAGGTTTTTCAGGTTTATTTTTATCTAATCAGTCACAACAAAATTTTGTAGCAATAAATACAAAAGCAGGTCAATTAACTAACATTGTACTGCCTGATTCTACAGAAGTGGATCTTAATTCTGCATCTAATATAAAATATAGTACAAGCTGGTTTGGATTAAAAAGAAGAGTAGAGTTAAATGGAGAGGCGTATTTTCATGTAAACTCAAAGGTTCTTAGTGATTTTGATGTTATCTGTAATGATGTTAAGGTTAATGTTACCGGTACTCGTTTTAATGTTAAGGCATATGATAACGAAATAGTAGAGGTTGTATTGGAGGAAGGAAGCATCAATTTTTCTTTAGTTAGAAATGAAGGTGTAAAACAATATATGGTTCCTGGGGATATGATAATCTATAATCCTGCAAGCCGTAGGATTATTAAGAAAACAGTTGAAGCAAAAGATTATACATCATGGAAAGAAGGAGTGTTATATTTTGAAAACAATAAATTACCAGATTTACTAAAAAGCATCGAACGTAGATATAATGTAAAATTTAAAGAATTATCTAATCCTGTATTAAAAGAATTTACTTTGACTTTTACAATAAGAGATGAAAAATTTGAGAAGGTAATGGAGTTAATAAAAGCTGCTCTTCCTATTAAAATAAATACAAAAGGTGAAATAATTGAAATAGAATTAGATAATATTAAATATCAAAAAGTAGAGTAGGAAACATAATTATAAAAAAAAACAGGAAAGTGTCGTTACCACTTCCCTGTTTAAAAAACTATGTTTTTAATCGTTTAATTAACATTACAAATTTATGAAAAAAAAACATTTGTCTAAACAGATGTGCCCAAGAAATGGCAAATCTAAATTTTTTAAGTTTATGAAAATTTTATCGGTTTTGTTGACAGTATGTGCCTTTGCTCATGCTTCAGGTATGTTAGGTCAAAGAGTTGATATTTCAGTTCATGATGGTCAAATTTTAGATGTGATTCAACAAATTGAAAAGCAATGTGATTATCGTTTTGCATATAGCCCAAAATTTGTTGATATGGATAAATCCGTTAGCTATAAGATTGAACAAGCTGAAGTTAAGGATGTGCTGAACAGTGTGTTAAGTGAAACGAATTTAACTTATGTAATTGATGGTGATGTCGTGGTTTTACGTCCAAAGTCCATGATAGAAACCAAAATTCAGCAATCGGATAAATCTGTTAAAGGTATTATAACAGATGAGACGGGAGAACCCTTACCCGGAGTTACAGTATTTATTAAAGGTAGTTCTACGGGAACAATTACCGATATAGATGGTAATTATTCCATTTTAAATGTTAAACCTACAGACGTTCTTGTGTTTTCTTTTATTGGTATGCAAACTCAGGAAGTATTAGTCGGAGATAAAACATATGTTGAAATTGCATTAGCACCAAGTGATATTAGTTTAGATGAGGTTGTTGCTGTAGGATATGGTACAGTTAAAAAGAGTGATTTAACCGGAGCTGTATCATCTGTAAAAGGTGAAGAGTTAACGGCATACCCTGCTCTTAATGCGACAGATGCTTTGCAAGGCCGATCGGCAGGAGTCATGGTACAGTCAGTGAATGGTGCTCCAGGATCAAGTGTCAATGTCCGTATCAGAGGATTTGGCTCTATCGGTTCATCGAGTAATCCGTTAT
This sequence comes from uncultured Saccharicrinis sp., assembly GCA_963665705.1. Taxonomy (GTDB): domain Bacteria; phylum Bacteroidota; class Bacteroidia; order Bacteroidales; family Marinilabiliaceae; genus Saccharicrinis. The sequence continues at coordinate 3,096,969 of OY762448.1, read as the reverse complement.
ATGTTATTGATGGATTTCCTGGAGGAACACTGCCTCCAGCAGAAGATATTGAGTCAATAGAGATATTAAAAGATGCATCTGCAACCGCTATATATGGTTCTCGCGGAGCAAATGGGGTTGTGATGGTTACAACCAAAAGGGGTAAAATAGGAAAGCCTAAAATTGAATTAAAAACTTCCTTTTCTTTGGATAAAGAAATTAATAAGATAGACTTACTTAATAAGGACCAATTTGTGGATTATATATCAGGCGTTAATTCTGCTTTTTCATATGATCAAGACGCTACTGGAACTGATTGGCAGGATGAAATATTTCGAACTGGTTTGAAACAAGATCATAAATTATCCTTTTCTGGTGGTAGTGATGAGATAAAATATTACGTTTCAACAAGTATGTATGATCAAAAAGGTGTAATTACTAATTCCCGTTATAAACGTTATTCGTTGACAAGTAATATTGATATTCAAGCACTTGAAAAAATAAACATGGGGGTTAATATATATGCTCAGAGATCAAATAATGATGGTATCCGAACTCAGGAATACTCAGGTGGTGCTGATAATGCAGGTGTGATTTCTTCTGCATTAACATTTGAACCTACTGCCTCAATATATGATAGTGATGGTAGTTATACAAGGTCTACTGTTGGAGATCCAACGGATAATCCGGTTGCTATTGCAAAAGAAAGAATCACCGAAACTGTTGAAGATCGTTTACAGGCCAATTTGTATGGTGAATATCAAATAATAAAAGATTTAAAATTCAGGGCAACAATTGGTGCAAATATTAGAAATCAGCGTTGGGGATATTATGTACCAACAACTTTAAGGCTAGGAGAGGATGTGGATGGAGATGCAGGTATGGGGGCTGTAAGGTCAACACAGTTAATTAATGAAAATTACCTGACATATACGAAAAAAATAGGTGAGAATAATATTACAATTATGGCTGGTAATTCATACGAGTCATATAGTAAAGAAGTCTTTGCTGCTTATGCTTCTGGTTTTATAACTGATTCTTATTCGTGGTGGAATTTAAGTGGGGCATCTACTTATAATCAACCAAGTTCATCTGTTACAAAAACAGAACTTCAATCTTATTATGGAAGATTAAATTACAAGTTGTATGATAAGTATTTATTAACCTTAAACGGACGTTATGATGGTTCGTCTGTCCTTGCAGATGGGCATAAATGGACATTCTTTCCTTCCGGTGCTTTTGCATGGAATGTTATGGAAGAACCTTTTATGAAAAGTATTGATAAAATAAGTCAGTTAAAACTTAGATTGAGTTATGGTATTTCAGGAAATCAATCCATAGCTGCTTATCAATCATTAGCAACTTTTCAAGATGTACAATCAGTTCAGAATTCAACATTGGTAAATGCTGTTAGACCTATTTCTGTGGCAAATGATAATCTTACCTGGGAGAAGATTAACCAAACAGATATTGGGATTAATTTAGGATTGTTTAACCAACGAGTGTCGTTAACAGCTGACTATTTCAGAAAAGAAACAACCGATCTCCTTTTTGAAATGCCTTTACCTGAATATTCCGGCTATAGTACTATGTATCAAAATATTGGATCGGTTGAGAATAAAGGGGTAGAGTTTGCCATTTCTACTGTTAATTTTGATAGGAATTTCAAGTGGGTAACTGATTTTAATATTTCAACCTACAAAAATAAAGTACTTGAATTGCCTGATGGAGATGATATTTTTCCTAGTGTAGCTCCAGGTCATATGACAGGGTTAAGTGAAGTTAATATTATTCGGGAAGGGGAGCCTGTAGGATTATTTTATGGGTATGTTTATGATGGTGTTATTCAGGATGATAATGATATTATTGATGGAAACTTTGACCAATACGTTGGAGGAGAGAAATATAAAGATATAGCAGGTTCTGATTCTGGTGAAGCCGACGGAACTATTGATAGTAATGACAGGACTGTAATAGGGAATCCTCATCCTGATTTTATTTGGGGGCTGAATAATACATTTAGTTATAAAGGATTTGATATGAATATTTTCATACAGGGGTCTCAAGGTAATGATATATACAGTTTTACATTGCAGGAGTTGGAGACTATGAATGGTAATAGTAATTCTACAACAGAAGCATTAAACTGTTGGTCATCGTCTAATACAGACACTGATGTGCCAATTGCATCTTCTTCTCGTGGATATCATTCCTCTTCACGTTGGGTTTTTGATGGTAGTTATGTTCGTTTAAAAACTGTTGCTCTTGGATATAACCTTCCAAATAAAATAATAAAAGCTGCAGGTTTTGAAAAAGTCAGGTTTTCTGTAAGTGCGCAAAATATTCTTACAATATCAGGTTATCGTGGATTTGATCCTGAGGTGAATTATAGAGGATCAAACTCCAGTCAAAGGTTAGGTTTCGATTATGGAAGTTATCCAAATTGTAAATCAATAACATTTGGTTTAGACGTTATCTTTTAGAGCTCCATTTTGAATCTTAAAAAAAAAAGACATGAAAAACATACATATATTTTTAGTCATATTTATTGCTATTATAACTTCCTCTTGTTCTGATTTGCAGGAGGATCCCGTTGGAACGCTTTCTCCGGAAGGATTTTTTACATCCACTTCAGATGTGGAAGCAGCTATTGATGGTGCATATGGACTAATGGCTGATCAAAGATATTGGGGAAGAAAACAATCGTTAACGATTATGTTGTTAAGCGATATGGTTGACATAGGAAATACAGCAACAGCTGCTCGACGAATACAAATTAATAGTTTTGGCAGTGATGCTTCTAATGGTTTGGTAGCAGCTTTTTGGCCACAGTCTTATAAAATAATTAGTGCTGCAAATAATGCTATTTATGGTGCTGAGATTATAGATGCAGATGAAGAAGATAAGAATGCCTTGGATGCAGAAGCCAGGTTTGCCAGATCGTTGGTTTATTTTAATCTTGTTCGCCAGTTTGGAGATATCCCTTATTTGAGTGAGACAGTAACAGATCCGGAGACTGTAGCTAATATATCTAAAACTTCTGCAGATAAAGTATATGAATATATTATTGCAGATCTTGAGTTTGGAAAGGAATATTTACCGATGACACAAACCGCAAGATCACGTGCTACTGCTGGATCAGCAGCTACAATGCTTGCTGATGTGTACCTTACGTTAGGTAATTATGAAAAAGCATATGAAAATGCAAAATGGGTAATAGACCATGCAAGTGAACTTGAATATCGTCTTGAATCAGATTATCAGGATTTATTTGATGCTAGTCAACAAGATGGACAAAATGAACCAATCTTTGTTATTGACTTTTTAGGTCAGTCGAATGGAGATGGAGACGATGGAGCATATAATGAAGGTGATGATATTCTTGGCCCTCTAACTGGTGTTCGCGGAGTTGATGTGGAAGGTTGGGGCGTTGCAGTACCTTCTATGGCTGTATACAATAGCTGGGATGATCGAGATTATCGTAAAAGTGTAGCTTTTAAAACAGAGGCAGAATTAAATAGTAATCTAATTTCTTATACTGAATTTCCATATGAAAAACGTCCACATATTGATAAATATAACCGTTATATGGGTAATGCAACAGCTAGTAATAGATATTCAGACTATAATTATGCTATTTACAGATATGCTGAAGTATTGTTGATAGCTGCGGAGGCAGGTAATGAAATTTCAGGTCCTAGTACTGAACTTGAAGGTTATGTTAATCTTGTTAGAGAGCGAGCTCGTAATGCAAATGGAATTACAAATAGTTATCCTGCAAATGTTCAAACTGGTTTATCGAAAGATGATTTCAGAGATCTTGTTCTTGAAGAAAGACGATTGGAACTTTCTTTTGAGTTTAAACGTTGGTGGGATATTAAACGTCTTAATCTTGGTGATGAAGTATTTAAAGGAACAAATTCTTTAGAACTACATGACAATTTTGATTCTTCACGTGATTATCTTTTGGCACTACCTCAAGATGAATTAGATAGAAATCCTAATTTATTACCACAAAATAATGGTTATTAGATGATACATTAATTAGCTTTCTATTATTAATAGAAAGCTAATTAATCCTCTTGAAAGTAATAGATTGTAACATTGAATTATATGTGTTTTCTACATCCGAAGTTTAATATTTGGAGGATGTATAGGGCTTGTATTGAATAATTTCTCTTAATAAAAATATAGTAATTATCTAAATATGAATAAATTAGTTGTTTTTATATCTGTTTTGTTCTCTTTAAATATTTATGGACAGAAACCTGAATTTGACAAAGATCTTATTCCTCAACCCATATTTGATAAAAATCCTGAAATGGTTGAATTGTATTGGGTTGCATGGGAAATAGCCTATGATCATATAAAAGATGACAAAGGATTAATACAGAGTCCTTATTTAGATGAAGCATTTTGGGATGATACAATTTGGATTTGGGATACTGAATTTATGTCATTATTTAGCAAATATGCCCCAAAGTTATTTCCCGGGATTGAAAGTTTAAATAATTTTTATGAGGTTCTTTTAAATTCAAAAAGTAGTCCATTAAGTATCCGACATCCGGATAATCCTCCGTTTTTTGCCTGGATAGAATCTGAGTATAATAAGTTTACTAATGACTCATTACACTTAAATGACTTAATATATAATAAACAGTTTTTGCAAAAACACTACTTGTTTTTTGATACCATAAAAGTGTCTACTAATTTACATTTTACTCATGCACCTATTAAAATAAATAAACAAGAATATGGGTATTTATGGGGAGGAGATCAAAGTGGAATGGATAATACTCCAAGAGGAAGAGATAAAAAGAAAGAGATGTATTGGGTGGATGCCTTATCTCAGCAAGCATTATCTGCTTTATATATATCACGTTTAGCTAAAGAAGTTGGAGATGAAAAGGTTGCTCATAAATTTAAAGAAGAGTATCAACAAAGGAAAGAACTCTTGAATACATGCTATTGGGACAAAGAAGATGGATTCTATTACGATATTTTACAAGAAGATAAATCATTTATAAAAGTTAAAACTCCTGCTTCTTATTGGGCCATGCTTGCAGAAGTTCCTAGTAAGGAAATGGCTTATAAAATGATGGAATATGCAAAAGATTCGACTGAGTTTGGAGGTAAATATCCATGGCCATCAGTTTCCAGAAGTGATAAAGATTTTAATGGTCAATATGGAGATTATTGGAGAGGAAGTGTTTGGATTCCAACGGCCTATATGGCAACAAAGGCATTAGAAAAATATGGATTTTATGAAGTGGCCGATGATAATGCTTATAACGTAATTAATCAGATGGTTCAAACATATCATAAATATAAACCAGCCACAATTTGGGAGTGTTATAATCCCTCGGAACCTAAACCTGCACAAAGAGTTTATAAAGATTCTTTGTCGTTGGTAAGACCTGATTTTTGCGGATGGTCTGCTTTAGGTCCAATATCTATGCTAATTGAAAATGTTCTTGGATTTCATGTTGTAGATGCTCAAAATAAAACAATTGAGTGGCGAAAATATCAAAAAGGAAAACATGGTATTAAAAATTTTCAGTTTGGAGATGTGTGTACAGATATTATCGGTTTTGATTCATATGTGGAAGTAAACAGTAATTCTGACTATACATTAATTATTAATGGCATAGCGTATAAAATACATAAAGGTAAACAGCGTATCAGTTTAATATAAAAATGAAAAATGCTTATAAAGCAACTATTTAAGAAATGATAAAATGAAGCAATTAATACCTATAATTTTTCTGATTTTTCTGATGAATTCATGTGTTCAAAGTACAGAAAACATTTCGTTAGAAGATATTATTAATAAAAGTTTACAGACTTGTCAGGAAAAATCATTAATTCTGGCAGATACCTATAAGAATAAACAAAATATTTTACCCAGAGCATTTGATAAAGGAAAGATCATAACTGTTGGTTCAGCGGATTGGACTTCAGGTTTTTTCCCCGGGGTACTATGGTATTGCTATGAAAATAGTAAAAGTAATGAGGTATTATCTTATGCTAAAGAATATACTTCACGACTTGAAAAAGAACAGTTTACAACAGATAATCATGATGTTGGATTTATATTAAATTGTAGTTATGGTAATGGATACAGACTAACAAATGATTCTAATTATTTAAAGGTTTTAATTAATGGAGCAAAGTCTTTATCTACACGCTATAATGCCAAAGTTGGTTTAATCAGATCCTGGGATTTTCATAAGGATCTATGGCAATATCCTGTAATTATCGATAATATGATGAATCTGGAATTATTGTTAGTTGCAGCTAGCGAATCAGGAGATATTAACTTTAAGGATATTGCAATTTCACATGCCCTTAAAACATTAAAAAATCATTATAGAGATGATTTTAGTTGTTATCATGTGGTTTCTTATGATACAATAAGTGCAGTTCCTGAGAAAAAGCAAACATTTCAGGGATATTCCGATGAATCTTCATGGGCAAGGGGGCAATCATGGGGACTGTATGGATTTACCCTAATGTATAGAGAAACAAAGGATTCTGTGTTTTTACAACAAGCAAAGAAAATTGTAACCTATTTAATTTCTCATCCTAAAATGCCAAAGGACTATATTCCATATTGGGATTATGATGATAAAGCTATTCCGAATGTGCCAAGGGATGCATCTGCAGCTGCTGTTATGGCTTCTGCATTAATTGAATTAAGTGATTATGTGGATAAAGAACAAGCCGATTTTTACTTAAAAATTGCTGAAAAACAAATCAGGGAATTATCATCTCAGAAATATATGACGCAATCAGGTGAAAGTGGAGGATTTATTCTAAAGCACAGTGTTGGATTTTTACCTCAGAACTCAGAAGTTGATGTATCCTTGAATTATGCTGATTATTACTATGTTGAAGCATTGATTAGAATGAAGAATGTTTTAAATAGAGATGAAAATGATCAAAGAATTCAATGATTAAACGTGTAATTCATAAATAAGGAATGTTTCTTATTTATTGTGTTTAAGTATTTTATGGTTAAAAATATAAAACAGATGAAATATTATATATTAGTTATTTATTTTATAATTTGTTGTGTTCTAAGTAGCTGTTCTAATGATGTAAAGAATAATAATTCGAATGTGTCAATTATAGATAGAACAAAGATTCAAATTTACCAGACAGCAAAAGATAATGATGACAGACTTAAAAAATTACCAAATAAGGAATTAAAAGAATTCGGTCAGCCAAGTGAGCAACAAGCTTGTGTGTTTGTAGATGATGCTCATACGTTTCAAACGTTAGTTGGTGTAGGTGGTGCATTTACAGATGCATCGGCTGAGGTATTTGACAGACTATCAAAAGAAAAACAGAATGAATTATTAAAAGCATATTTTGATGAAAATGAGGGGATTGGTTATTCATTTACACGAACTCATATAGCTAGCTGTGATTTTTCAAAGGAAAGTTATGATTATATACAGGAAGGTGATTCTTCATTAAGCACGTTTAGTATTGATCATGATAAGAAATTTAGAATTCCTTTTATTCAGAGAGCAATGGATATGGCTGGAGATTTAAAATTGTTTGTTTCTCCTTGGAGTCCTCCTGCATGGATGAAAGATAATAATGATCGCTTACATGGGGGGAAATTATTAGAAGAATATAAGCAATCCTGGGCTAATCATTATGCTAAATTTATTAAAGCTTATGAAAAAGAAGGAGTTCCTGTTTGGGGGCTTTCAATTCAAAATGAACCTATGGCTAAACAAAGATGGGAATCGTGTATTTATACGGCTGAGGATGAGCGGGATTTTATTAAGTATTTTCTAGGACCAACAATGGAGAAGAGTGGATTGGGTTCAAAAAAAATAATAGTTTGGGATCATAATAGAGATTTAATTTATCAACGTGCATCGACAATATTAAATGATAAAGATGCTTCAAATTATGTTTGGGGTGTTGGATTTCATTGGTATGAAGGTCCGGGAGGTAAAAATATGCAATTCGATAACCTAAAAAGAGTATATGAATCCTTCCCCGAGACACATTTGGTATTTACAGAAGGCTGTTGTGAATGTTTTGATATCCAGAGAATAAAAGATTGGTCTCTAGGAGAAAGATATGGGTTGTCTATGGTTAACGATTTTAATAACGGAACTGTAGCCTGGACAGATTGGAATATTTTATTAGATGAAAATGGAGGTCCAAATCATGTTGAAAACTTTTGTTTTGCCCCAATACATGCCAATCCTACTACCGGAGAATTACTGTATACCAACAGTTATTATTATATCGGTCATTTCTCAAAATTTATTAAACCGGGAGCTCAGAGAATTGCATGTTCAACTAACAGGACAGGCCTTCAATCCACAGCTTTTAAAAATCCGGATGGAAGTATTGCCGTGGTAGTTTTAAACACGGGAGATGCGGATGTTGATTACTTATTATGGTCAAATGGGATGGGAACTGAAATTAAAAGTTTAAGCCATTCAATTCAAACTATTATTTATCAGTAAAGATTTAAATTATGAAAAAAATCAGTTGTATAACGTACGTATTAAGATGGAGATTATCTCATTTATTTGTATTAGTGTTTTTATTTGCTGCCTTACAGGCTTGCGATAAGGAATCAACCGTCGAGCAAAAAGAAGAGGAACCATTAACTTTTGCTGTAGATACTACAGGTATGGAATTAATTTTTAATTCTGGTTTTGAACCTTCTGTAGAAGTTGTTAAGGTAGGTACTGAGGCTGATATAGTGGGTGCAGATGAATCCTATTCAGAAAAGAATGATTGGTATAAGGATTTGGATAACAATCCGATGATTGGAAATTTTACCCTTCAGTATCAGGGAGGTGATGAAACTCAACGTATTGCTAATATTATTGAAGAACCAGGTAATGAATCGAATCATGTATTGCAATTCTGGCTTGATGATTCAAATGTTGGAGGAACTAAAGGTAGAATTCAAGCCAATATTTATGGGAATGAGGGAATTAAAGAAATTTATCAGTCGACAAGATTGTTTTTGACATCTGATTTTAATACGGTTCGTACCTATCCGGGAAGTATTGATTGGCTTACTATTGCTGAGTTTTGGAATAATATTACTTGGCGTCAGGATGTTCCCTATGGTTTTCGTATTACATTAACGGTAAGTAAACCATCACCTAATGTAGGAGATCTTTATTTTAAAGTTGAGGCTCAGGATTGTGAATTGTTCGAAGATGGAAGCCAGGAGTTAACAACAGTTTGGTCAAGGGTTAATTATGTTGTTAAAGTTCCTGTTGGAGAATGGTTTACATTAGAGTATTATTTGAAAGAAGGGGACTCTGAAAATGGAAGATACTATCTGGCTATTACAACAGAGGACGGGGAGACACAGGAAATTTTTAATTTAACAAAAATAACTCATAATACAATGGATCCTGATCCTGATGGTATTACAGAGTTCAATCCGTTAAAGTTATACACGTCAAAAAGTTTAATAGACTTTATGCGATCTGAGGATAAGACTCTTGAAATATATTGGGATGACTTTGCTTTGAAGTGCAAACAATAGGTAAATCATTATTGATGTGATTTAGATCCGGTAATTAGATCCTTATATGCTATTGTTAAATCAAAAGAAGAATTTTATGAAAAAAATATATCTACCCAAAATATTTATTAGTTTCTTATTTGTGTTTTTCTATTCAACTTATTGGGTAACAGGACAAACTACAACAATACAATTAGATTTAGGAGATTCTGCAAACGAAAGTCCATCTCCCTGGAATAATATTACTTCAGCATCCTATGAAAGACAAGTTGATAATTGTACAGATTCTGAAGGTAATTATACTGGAATTACGGTTGTATTAAAGGACTTTTTCTCTGGAGTTAATCGTGATGGTTTATCAGCAAACTCATCATTCGGTATTGTTGATCAAGCTTCAGCAGATAGCTTTTATGGTAATTCATCAAATCCTACCGGAGCATTAAGGTTCTCAAGTTTAGATCCTGATGTAGCCTACGATTTTTCAATATTTGCAAGCCGTGAAGCAAGTGATAACAGAGAAACTAAATATGTGATTTCAGGAAGTAATGAGTCTACTTCGTATTTAGATGCAGCAAGTAATACTGATAATATTGTACAAATAAATGGTATCTATCCAAGTAGTGATGGAACTATAACTGTTACAGCTTCGGCTGGTCCCAATAATACAAATAGTGTTGGCTATTATTATATGGGTGCAGTGATAATGAGTTATGAAACATCAGAGGATGTAGAAGTGCCTGATCCAATAGGAAAAATTTGTAATTGGGATTCAGATAAAAGAGCAGCCGTTGTTTTAACGTTTGATGATTGGTCACCAAGTCATTATCCTGTTGTAGTTTCAGAATTAAAAAATTATGAACTAAATGCTACCTTCTTCCCAATAATTACAAGTATTACAAATCATGATTATCCCTGGCCTTATGTGCAGGAAGCTGTTGCAAATGGTAATGAGGCAGGTAATCATACTAAAACACATGTAAAACTGACAGAACAAACTGACGAAAAAATTTGTGATGAAGTAAGAGGTGCTAAAGGAGTGTTAGATTATAACCTGGCTTCTCAAACGGCAATTAGTTTTGCATATCCATACGGAACATATAATAATCAGGTTATAGATTCAGTAAGAAACTCAGGGCATATTTGTGCCAGGGGAATTTATTCACCAACTACATATAGTTATTTTTTTGCTACAGCTGATGATGATTATTATAACCTAAAAACATATAAAGTTCAAACTTCTACTTCTACAATTGATTTTTCTAATCAGATAAATAAAGTCATAGAAGGGGGAGGGCTTTTAACTTATATGTATCATAGTGTTGATGATGCAGATGGTACTTATAATGATAATTGGTATGCTCAGATTATGGTGGATTCTTTAACAAAACAATTTGATTTTCTCAAATCAGTACAGGATGAAATATGGATTACCACATTAGGGCAGGCAGTAAAATACCATAAGGAAGCCAGATGTGCAACACTGACTGAAGTTTCAGGTTTTGATGGATCTGAATGGATTGTTAATTTAACAGATACACTATCTGATAATACAATATTTAATCAGCCATTAACAATTAAGCTTAAAGCAAATGGAGTTGCATATGATGAAATTATTCAAGACGGGGATTATATTGAAATAGAATCATTTAATAATGATACTATCATGTTTAAAGCAATTCCTGATGCTGGCGATATTACTTTAAAAACATCTGTGTCAACAGAAATCAGCAATCCTTTTAAAACATCTTATAATGTTTATCCAGTTCCTACAGGGAGTATTCTTAATATAGAAATGAATGATATATATAGCGAAATCAGTGTAAAGCTGATGGATATCAGCGGCAATGTTGTATGCCATTCAAATGAATATTCTCAAACAAATAAGTTATCAATGAATTTGAGTGGAGTTAACTCTGGTGTTTACATGTTATGTATAAAAACTGAGGATAGCAGTTTTGTGACAAAAATAATTAAAAAGTAATATGACTATAGTGTATAGCAGACTAACTTAATTGTAGTCTGCTATGCCTTTAGTTTTAATAATAATCAAAAATATTTTTATCGTATTATTTAATTTTTATGAAAAAAAACACAAAAGTTAAAATATATAAATTTCTGATTTTATTCTTGTTAAGTTTTTCATTGTCAGGTTTTGCACAATCTGATTCAATAAAAATTGACTTAGGGAGCAGTAGTTATACAAGTTCATTAAACTGGAATAATTTGACATGGGAATTACAATCAATAAATGATCTTATTGATGCTGATGGAGAACAAACAGGAGTATCAATTGAAGTAATAGATGATTTTGAAGGACAGTACTATTTTGGTTCATCATCATTATTTGAATCTATTAATCTGAATCCAAATGTAGCTAATGATAGTTATTTTGGAAGCGATGAGAATCCTACAGGAGCGTTAATTATATCTAATTTAAATCCCTTAGATTCCTATAGTTTTCAACTGTTTGGGAGTTGTAATCAAAATTTGATATCAGAAACGCAATATATTGTTGAAGGTGCTAATACAATTACAACCTACCTTAATCCTTCATATAATAATAATAGAATAGCACAGGTGAATAATATTTCTCCTAAAGAGGATGGAACTATAACAATAACAGCATCTGCCAGTTCAGAACTTCTGAGTACTCAGGATACAATTAAAACTAAATTGGAATTGCTTTTTCAATCTGGTTTTGAACCTTTATGTAGTGTGAAAGATATTGGGAGCGGCGAAGAATATGGGGATATAATAGGCATTGAAAATACTCTTACAGAGAAAAATGATTGGATTAATGATTTAGATAATAATTCGGAAATTGGTTTTTTTAATATTCAGTATCAGGGAGGAGATGAGAGTCAGCGTTTTGCTAAAATTATTTCAGATCCTGAAAATGAATCAAACCAAGTGTTACAATTTTGGTTAAATGATTCAAATGTTGAAGGAAGAAAAGGACGCATTCAAGCAAATTTATACGGAAATAGTGGAATGAATGAAATATTTCAATCTGTTAGAATGTTTTTGCCTTTGGATGATTTTAATGCAGTTCGTAGCTATCCTAATGTCATAGATTGGTTAACAATTGCAGAATTCTGGAATAATATTACATGGAGTCAAGATGTCCCTTATGGGTTTAGAATAACGCTTACCTTAAGTAAACCGGTTTCTTCGGAAAGTGATTTGTATTTTAAAGTAGAAGCCCAGGATTGTGAGTTACATGACGATGGAAGTCAGACATACAACATCCTTTGGTCTTATACTAATAATGATGTTAAAATCCCTCTTGGCGAATGGTTCACCTTGCAATATTATTACAAAGAAGGAAATGAGTCTAATGGAAAATTCCAAATGTGGATAAAAACAGAAAGTGGTGCAGAAAGTGAGATATTTGATGTTACTCAATTTACTCATAATTCAAGTGATCCTTCGCCTGATGGAATAACGGAATTTAATCCTCTTAAGTTATATACTTCAAGTTCTTTAATCAACTGGATGCTTAGTCAGGATAAGGTTCTTCAAATATATTGGGACGATATCAGGTTGTGGAAAAACAAATGAATCGTAATAGAAATTAGCAGTTGAAATGCTAATAATATTCTTGTATTAATGTATTAATTCATAGTTATGAATAGTTTATTCTTATTAGTTAAACGCTTTCTTTTTGTGTCTATGCTAGCATGCTTTACACTTAATATCTCAGCAGAAAAGGATCCAGTTTCTAATGTTATTACTCCTAGAATAAGTAGTAGTAATCCATTAAAAACATCAGCAGAATCGACCACAGATCCAAGTTCAAAAACATTCTATTTAGGCGCTATTATAATGACTTCTGATATTCAAACAGGAGTTTCTACAGATAAAAAAGCAATTTCACAGATTAATGTTTATCCCAACCCAGCTAAAGAGATGATTAATATAGAATTGGATGCAAATTCATATAGCACTGTCAACATAGAGATCTATAATTTGATAGGTGAAAAAGTATTGGAGTTACAACCATCTGTTTCAGAGGGTGATAATCTTGTTTCTGTATTAATCAATAATCTGCTGGATGGGGTTTATTTATTGAAAGTATTTAAAGGTAGTGAGGTGTCATGTCGCAAGTTTATTATTTCTAAGTAGTAAACAATGAGTTAATTATAATTTAAGTATTGATTTTTATTCTTGAATAATTAATGATTCTTAAAATGAAATAGACAATTATGATTATAAGTATAATAGAAAGATTACTAATTATTATTTTGCTTTTTACAGTTTGTGCCTGTAACTCTTATGTTGGTGTTGAACCTGACAATGATATAGAGGTTATTTTATCACAAATGACGCTTGAAGAAAAAATAGGTCAGCTTAATCAATGTTCATCAAAGTGGGAGATGACGGGTCCTGTTCCAGAGAATGGTAGTGAGCAGGAATTATTTGAACAAATAAAGTCTGGTTTAGTAGGTTCCATGTTAAATGTAAACGGAGCAGAAGCCACATTAAAGGCGCAAAAATTAGCCGTTGAAAATTCAAGGTTGGGTATTCCTATGATTTTTGGATATGATGTGATTCATGGTTATAAAACAATGTTTCCTATCCCATTAGCAATTGCATCAAGTTGGGATGAGGAGGTGGCACAATTAAGTGCAAGAATAGCTGCAACAGAAGCTTCCGCTTCTGGTATTCAATGGACGTTTGCACCAATGATTGATATTTCAAGAGATGCCCGTTGGGGACGCGTTATGGAAGGATCTGGAGAGGATCCATATTTAGTATCAAAAATGGGAGTAGCTCAGATTAAAGGTTTTCAGGGGGAAGATCTGTCTGCAAATAATACAATAGCTGCTTGTGCAAAGCATTTTGCTGCATATGGTTTTACAGAAGCAGGAAGAGAATATAATACGGTTGAAATTAGTGATTACACAATGCAAAATATTGTTTTACCTCCATTCAAAGCTGCTGTAGATAATGGCGTTTCTTCCGTTATGAATTCTTTTAGTGTTATTGGAGGCGTCCCCTCTACAGTAAACAATCATTTGTTACGAGACCTTTTAAAGAACGAATGGAATTTTAATGGATTTGTAGTATCTGATTGGAATTCTATTGGTGAAGTTCAGGATCACGGTGTTGCTCCAAATCTTAAAGAAGCTGCAAAATTAGCAATCAAGGCTGGTTGTGATATGGATATGGAAGGGGATGCATATGTTAATTATTTAAAAGTATTAATAGAAGAAGGCGTTGTTAGTGAAAATCTTATTGATGATGCCGTAAGGCGAATACTGCGTATTAAGTTTAAATTAGGATTATTTGATGATCCATACAAATATTGCAGACAGGATGAAAAAAAGGAGCAATTAAATAAATATAATCTGAACGCTTCGAGAGAAGTGGCTCGAAAAAGTATTGTTTTGCTAAAAAACGACAGCCAATTATTGCCTCTGAAAAAAGAGGGACAAAAAATTGCTGTTATTGGTGATTTAGCTGATGATAAAGATACTCCTTTAGGAAGCTGGAGAGCTAAGGCTGTAAAAGGATCCGCTGTTTCATTGCTTGAGGGTATTCAGAATGTCGTTGAAAATACTAATTCTGTTATTTTTGAACAAGGACCTCAATATATAACTAATGAACCTGATTTTTTGAATGAGCTTGACTTTAATACAAACAGTCCAATTGGAATACATAAAGCTGTTGCCTTGGCTAAGAAAATGGATGTTGTTATTATGGCTTTAGGTGAAAATTGTTTTCAAAGTGGAGAAGGCAGAAGCCTGGTTGATATTACATTAAAAGGTTACCAACAAGAATTATTGGAGGCTGTTTTAGAAGTTAATCCTAATGTAGTAGTTGTATTGATGAATGGACGTCCTTTGATACTTAACTGGATGGCAGATCATGTACCGGCTATTGTTGAAACATGGCATTTAGGTTCTGAATCAGGCAATGCCATTGCAGATATATTGTTTGGTGATTATAATCCAAGTGGTAAGCTTCCAATTTCCTTTCCTCATAGCGTTGGTCAATGTCCAATTTATTATAATCATTTTAGCACTGGACGTTCGAAGGATACAGGCAATGTATTTTGGTCGCATTATACGGACGATTCCAATGAACCTCTTTTTCCTTTCGGTTATGGACTAAGCTATACAACATTTGATTATTCTGGATTGAAAATTAGCTCGGACAAGATTAATACAGAGCAGTCATTGAAGGTATGGGTAAGTATAAAAAACACAGGTGATGTGGATGGAGAAGAGGTCGTTCAACTTT
The DNA here is from genome assembly GCA_963665705.1 of uncultured Saccharicrinis sp. Classification (GTDB taxonomy): domain Bacteria; phylum Bacteroidota; class Bacteroidia; order Bacteroidales; family Marinilabiliaceae; genus Saccharicrinis. The sequence goes on along the minus strand of OY762448.1, from coordinate 3,081,221 downwards.
ATGTTCACGATATATATGGAAGCATCGCACGACCTGTAAAAGAACTAAAAGGTTTTAAAAAGATTTTTCTGAAAGCAGGCGAAAGCAAAAATGTTGAGTTTGAGCTAAAAACTGCGGATTTGGCTTTTTATGGTGTAGATCATTCATGGAAAACAGAACCTGGTGATTTTGAATTATGGGTGGGACCAAATTCACAGGAAGGAATACATGCTGTTTTCAAATTAGAATGAAGATCTTATATAAATGAATCTAAATAAAATCTAAGAGTTTTAAAATTATATGTTTAGATCAAGTGTTTTAATCCACCAATTTTTTTTACCTCAAATGAAATGAAAAATGAGAATTAGTTATTTGATAATATTATTATTATGTGTTTGCACTCTCTCTGCTCAATCCATTGATTATAAAACAGTAGAGAATATTCCTTATTACGATGAGCAAATAAGAGAAAAGGATAGTTATCTGGCAAATCAGTGTGTGTTGGATCTTTATTATCCAATGGATAATAAGGCTTTTACAACAGTTGTTTGGTTTCATGGTGGAGCCTTAACTCATGGAGAAAAGTACATCCCTCAAAAACTGACGGAAAAAGGAATTGCAGTCGTTGCAGTAAGTTACCGCTTTAGTCCCGAAGTAAAATGTCCTGATTATATTAAAGATGCTGCAGCTGCTACAGCATGGGTATTTAAAAATATTAATAAATACGGGGGAGACTCCGCTAAAATTGTTGTGTCAGGTCATTCTGCTGGTGGATATCTCGCAAGTATGGTTGGTCTGGATAAAAAGTGGCTGTTAGAATATGGTATTGATGCAAATGACATAGCAATGCTCATTCCATTTAGTGGACATACAATCACTCATATGACTGTAAGAGGAGAGAGAGGAATACCAGAGGAACAACCTATTATTGACGAATATGCCCCCCTTTTTCATGTTAGAAAAGATGCTCCACCACTAATTCTAATTACAGGAGATCGTGATCTGGAACTTCTGGGACGATATGAGGAAAATGCATACCTCTGGCGAATGATGCAAATAGTCGGACATCATCAAACAAAAATTTATGAACTAGATTCTTTTAATCATAATCGGATGGTATCTCCTGCTACTGAAATTTTATTGGAAGAAATTAAACGAATAAAATAATACCTAAAGAAAAGATATAGAAAGGGACAATTCAACTGAAAGAAGTAATTGTTCATGGCAATTATTAAATAACAGTAAAAAATTAAATCTATGAGATATTTTGATGGATGATTAAAACCAATGAAAAAAAGGAAATCGCGGCCACGATTTCCCAAAAAACTCCAATTAAATTTTTTAAAATTAAACAATTCAAAATTATGAAAAATTACAGATTTACTTTAAAAAAAGATTTCTATTGCCTAACAAAAACATCTAAGGTTATGCAAATAACATTATCAGTAATATTTGCATTAATACTACAATCAGTTACTAGTAGTGTATATTCTCAAAATATAGAAATCTATTCTGATGATTTTGGGGCTGGTATTGATAATGATACCCAGGCAGATGGTGATTTGGATTATTACTCAACTGATGAGCCTAATAATGGAAGCTATTGCATTCAATGGTCTGCAGCCGCAGAGTATGAGGCAATTACTTTTAATTTTAATCCAGATGTAGACTTGGCTTCCATGGTTGATGATGGTTATGCACTTGATATTTACGTAAGAGGAGCAGCAAGCACGGATGCCAGTTATTCATTTAATCTTAGATTTTTAGATTCTAAAACAGGAACAGACGATCATCCATGGCGAAAAATATATACAATTGATAATAGTATGATGTCATACGATGGTCAGTGGCATCATTTGCATATTCTTTTATCTGATTTTGCAGAACAAGGTTCTTGGGATGGTTCTTGGTATAATCCTGCTGGTCTTTTTGACTGGAGTGCAATTGATAAATTTGAAATTGTTGGCGAGGCACAAGCTATGGTAGATAATGATGAAATTAGCTTTGATAATATATACATTAAAAAGGAAACGTCAACTGACATACAGAATATGCAATCTGGATTTGTGAATATAAGTTATGGTTCCAACCAGTCCATATTATTAAAAAATGAAAGTGAGAAAGAAGTTACTTTAAACTTGATTGATCTTTCTGGCCATACCGTATTACAAGATCAGTTTACTGATCAATATATAATAAATGGCTCTGAGTTTAAAAAGGGTATTTATATTCTTCAAATGTATAATGATGTAAATCAGAAATATAACGAAAAAATATACATTCGATAAGCTTATTGTGTTATCACAGAAGAGGGTAGTGTATTACCCTCTTCTATTTTATTTTATTGCAAGAGTTTACAATAAATGGTTTTCTAAACCAGAAATATGTTTTATCAAAGAAATTAATCAAATAAAATATTATGAGGTTTTTGATAGGTATTATTTTCGTTTTTTTTATTCATAATTCACTACATACACAAGTGCTATATTTAGATGAAATAACGGATTCTATTTGCATATCAACTTATACGTATATTCAAAAAGAAGGACAAAACTTAGATATGGATGTGTATACACCAAACTATGATAATGTAAAAGATCGTCCTGTAATTTTGTATGTTCATGGAGGTGGTTTTTATACAGGAATACGCAATGATGAGGGGGCTCTTGAGTTTTGTAAGAAGATTGCCTCTCGAGGATATGTTGCAGTTTCTATTTCGTATCGTTTATTGAGAAAAGGAACTAAAACTCTATTAGGATGTGATTGTCCAGTAAAAGATAAACAAATGGCTCTAGGCGCTGTGATTGACGATCTTCAAGATGCCGTTCGTTTCCTTGTTATGAATAAGAGTGATTTTGAAATTGATACAAATAATATAATTCTGTGTGGAAGTAGTGCTGGAGCAGAAACAGTTTTGAGTGCTGTATATAATCCTTTTTTATATGATGTTTCTTCATCTCCAGTTAAATATTCAGGAGTTATTTCTCTGGCAGGAGCAATTGCTGATACCTCTTGTATTACAAAAGATATGGCTATTCCATCGATGTTGTTTCATGGTTCAAGCGATAATATTGTTCCGTATGGTACAGCTCCACATCATTATTGTTCCGAAAACTCTAGTGGGTATCTGATTTTAAATGGCTCAGAAAGTATCTCAAAAAAGTTAAAAGAATTAGGTACGCCATATTGGTTCTATACGATAAACGGAAAAGATCATTGTGTTTCATGGACTCCAATGAGCAAACAGTTCAATGAGATAATGCAGTTTTGTTATGATTTCGTATTAACCCATGATCAAAAACAAATTTCAACAAATATTCTGAAAGAATAAAAATGTAAACGACACATCAAAATACCTTGAATTATATATTTAATTGATCTGTATGTCTTTTTCTATAAAAATTTAGCACAGGCACATTTATAGTAAAAAGTCATCTCAATATTATAGAGATGGCTTTTTATTTATTCTATTGTGTCAATAAGTAAGCGTTTTTTAAATTGAATAAAAACCAAATAACCATAAAATATTGTTAATGTTTATATTATAATTTGTAACATATGATTAAAAAACAACTAATTATTATTATTTCTTTTGTATTTTATATTAATGCCTTTGGGCAATCAAATCAAATTACAAACAAGGAAAAGGTCAAATTATATCCTTCAAAAGATATTGTATCCCGTTATCACAATAATTGGACTCAAGTTCATTATAAAGAACGAATAACTGACTTTATTAACGAACCTTTAGAAAATAATGATATTATTTTTATTGGAAATAGCATAACCGAAAAAGGAGAAAATTGGTCGGAAAAATATAGTGTTGCTCATATTAAAAATCGAGGTATAGCAGGAGATGTTACCGATGGTGTTTTAAAACGTTTAGATGAAATTATTTATTACAAGCCTAAAGCTGTATTTATTCTTATAGGTATTAATGATTTATTTAACATTCATCACGAAGAAGCAGGTGGAAATTTTATATATGATAAGATAGTTCCTTCAACGGATTATGTAGGTGAAAATATTTTAAAAATCACAAAGATACTACATCATAAAACACCAAATACTAAAATTTTCGTGCGAACAATTTTGCCTTCCAGGATAGACTATTTAAAGGAGGATATTTTGTCTGTAAATAAAATTATTACTAAAAATGAAGTAAAAGGTTATTATAAAGTTATTGATTGGTACAATAAATTTGTCGATTCAAATGGCTATCTAATAAAAGATTTAACCGTTGATGGCGTACATTTAACTGATAAGGGATACTCAAAATGGGTTGAAATTGAAAAAAATATAATTGAGCAACTATAGATGAATTGATAAATATTCTATCTCTTTAAATTATATCTTGAAGAGAAATGTAATGAAGTTCATATAATTGGGATTCTATAATCCGTATTGCTGTTTAATCTAATGTATTAATTAATAGGTAGGCATTTATTCATTAACTTATTATTAGAAACGATGTCTATCTATACATAATATTTTAATGAGTTTGGATATATGGTAACCAGGAGGGGAGATCTAGATATTCCATAATTGGGAATTATTTTCTCTCAAATTATACTATAAATAGATCTATCAACTACCTAAGACCATAATTAAAACTCCTATCAAAATTCCGATTAAGGCCAGAGCTTTTCTTTTTAAATTGGTTTCTTTAAAAATAATTCCTCCTACTGTAAATGAAATTATATAACACGAGTAGGTCTTAGAACTAATAAAATTGCATTAAGAGTTCCATCATATGTTAAGGCATAAAAATAAGCAAAATCAGCTATGCTTAAAATATTACGTAACTATTCAGTGATTGGAAAAGACATAGCAATAGCACGCAAAGCGCACAATGGATTCTGAATGTTTTTTATTGCACTATCAACAATAGAACGCAATATAGCATAGCAGTCGGCACCTTCTATAGACTTGAAGAAACCGCTAACCTTTTGTTTTACTTTAAAATTTCGCACAGCTCTTTCTGAAGCATTGTTGTCAGGTGGAATCTCTGGATTTATTAGAAAATTAAACAGATACTGCTCGTACTTTTTCAATCGGTTTTGAAATGTTTGCACTTCCTTGACTTCTTCATCAAGTTCTTGTTTCAAGAGGGCTTGGAATCTGTAAGTAATATCGGAAGGTTGCGTTTCAGTACATTGTCCTTTGTAGATACTTAAGGCATTTTTTATTAGAGTTCGCATTTGGAATGCCCAATTATTCTTAGGGTATTTTTGGCAGAAGTATTCAAGTTCTCGTAATAAATGTGCAGTACATAATTGGTGGTTGTTAGCATCTGTCATAAAATATGATTTCCAGCAATCTGTTACCAAAGTATTGTTCTTAAAACCTTCTGGCATGATTTCTTCCATTGCAGCAAAACCTCTCTTAGTATGGATTGATAAAAATGTAGCATCGGGATTCTGAAAGACCCAAGCCCAATGAAGTTTACCATTGACATTAGTGCCTGTTTCATCAGCTCCTATGATTTTACCGGAAAGGATTTTCTTTCGGATTTGCTCGTAATAAGGTTTCGCCTTGGCTGTTATTTTTCCAATAAGCTGATTAATGCCTCCAGAACTAATCTCAATCCCTAATACAGTATATAAAAACTCTTTCAAACGTTCATACGGCATGTATTGTCGGGCACTCATGTAGCCAATTAAAGCCTGCACTCCAGCTCCGTAACTTATGGGCGCATTAATTCCTGAAGGGTAATTGCCTTCATTTAAAGTTCCGCAGCTGCATTGTTTGTGAAAAATTCGATGTTCGGTAATAACTGGTTGTATTGGCGGTATGTCTATTACCTGGCGTTTTCCTGCATATTCTCCAACAATCATTGATAAATCATTGCCACAACAAGTACAGTAACTGGCTTGGTGGTTGGTAATAATATCTGGATTAGATACTGTTTTCAAAGTGTTGCCCATATGCCCCTTTTGGCCTCCTGGTTTCTTTCCTGATTTCTTTCTTAACGAACTTGTTTTCGCTGGTTTGGGAAAATCGCTTGACGGAGGCTTACTGCTATTCTTACTGTTTTTAGGAGTCTCGTATTTAGATAAGCGTTTTTTGAGCTTACAATTCTCTGCTTTCAACTGTTTGTTTTCAGCTTCTAACTCAACTACTCGATTCTCTAAATTATCTACTTTGTTGAGTAAATTGTCTAACCGTTCCTCTATGCTTATCTTCTTTGTCATGCGATGCAAAGTTCGCTATACAAATGATTGCTGCTATAGAATTTGCACAAAGGTTATTCACAATTCTGGTGGTTTTCAGCTAAAGTTACCAACATTTTTTCTGAAATATTTAGTTTTTGAAATCTACACTGAATAGTTACCCATCTTCATTAAAATGCTTAAATTTTACTACGTTGTGGATACCAAAGAATAAATAAAAAGGGTAAAAATATCCACAGGTCTAATCGGTAAATAACAATACAGAGTTTTTAGCAAATTAGAATACAGAGAATTTGGCAACATGAATACAGAGTTTCCTTTGTTTCAATCCGACCCATGGGTCGGATTGAAACAAAGGAAAAACAAACAACTTTACCGCGGTTTAAATTTTTAAAATCGCAATTATGATGAATAGATATGAAAACAAGTTGTTTATGTATTATGAAATTCACCGTCTTCACAGAGAAGGCATGAGTATATCTCAAATAGCCAGATATATCGTTGCCGATTGGCGTACCGTAATAAAGTACCTTTTAATGGACGAAAGGGAGCATGAAGCTTATTTGAACTCTCTGGAAAAGAGGAAAAAAGAGCTTTCCGATTATGAAATCTTTGTAAAAGAAAAACTCATACAATATCCAGACACTCCTGCTGCACAAATGCACGATTGGCTAAAAGAGTGTTATCCTGATTTCCCAAAGGTAAACCCAAAAACGATCTACAACTTCGTGATGCACGTCAGACAGGAATATAACATTCCTAAAGTCAGTCCGGCAAGGGAGTATTTCATTGTTGAAGAACTTCCTAAAGGAAAACAGGCTCAAGTTGATTTTGGCGAATATAACATGCGTTGTACAGATGGAAAGCGAAAGAAAGTATACTTCTTTACAATGGTCTTATCTTATTCCAGATTTAAATATGTTTGTTTTACCGATTGCCCTTTTACCTCTGAATTAGCTATCAATGCACATGAAAAGGCATTTAAATTTTTTGATGGTATCCCTAATGAAATTGTTTATGATCAGGATAAAGTGTTCATGAATAATGAAAATCATGGAGACCTTATCCTTGTGGAACGCTTCCAATCATATGTTACCCAGCAACGATTTGCTATTTATTTTTGCCGTAAAGCAGATCCGGAAACCAAAGGTAAGGTTGAAAATGTAGTTAAATACGTAAAGCAAAACTTCTTATACAATAGAATATACTACGATCTTGATACTCTTAATGCAGAAACGCTTGCATGGCTGGGTCGTACTGCTAATCAAATGCCCCACGGTACCATAAAGCAAGTACCTTATGATCTATGGATGGAAGAAAGAAGTAAACTTGCCCCTTATGTTCCGGTATCTTTATTATTAGATCCTGAATATATCCTTTATACCGTAAGACCTGATAATAGTATTTCATATAAAAGCTGCTTTTACTCCTTGCCACAGGGGACCTATAGAAAGCCATATACAAATGTTATTGTCAATGAAGACAATGGTTTTGTTATTATCTGTAATCTGGATAATAAGGAAATATGCAGACATAAAAGATCAACCATTGTAGGTAAGAAAGTAATAAATACCGATCATAAAAGAGACAAAAGTAAACGTATAAAAGAATTGATCAATGACCTTGCAAAATGCTTTGAAAACCCTTCGGATGCATCATTATATTTGCAGGAAATTAAAATGCAGAAACCTCGTTACATCAGGGATCAAATTATTTTAATTAAAGATGCATTTGAAAAATATGGCAGTAACACAATGAATCAAACATTATCTTATTGCAAGGATAACCAAATCTATAGTGCTACTGATTTTATTGCAGTAGCAGATAATATAGAAAATAAGATCAAGCAGAAATTAAAAGTTCATCTCCCTGAGATAAAAACACTTCCAGAGAGTGTGTCTAAACTAGCCAGTTTAAAACCTTTTTCTTCAAACATTGATGATTATCAAGACATAATACTTAACTGATATGAAAAACCAAATTATTTTAGATTACTGCAAACAGTTCAAATTAAGCGGTATTGCAAATCATTTTGAAAATATAATAATGCAGGCCTCAGATCAACAAACCAGTTATTTTGATTGCCTAATCAGTCTTTTTGAAAAAGAAGCAGAAATCAGGAATGAAAAGGCTTTAATAAGACGTTTAAATGCTGCTAAACTACCGGCAAATCACAATCTGGATCGTTATGACCATAGTTTTGAAAACGGCATGAATAAAAACAAAATGAATCAACTTCGTGAGTTAAATTGGCTTGATCAGGTATTTAATGTTGTTCTAATGGGCGCTTCCGGCGTAGGAAAAACTTATTTAGCTGCAGGTTTATGCTATGATGCGATTAAGGCCGGCTATAAAGCTTATTTTAGGACTATGGAAGACATCATACAGATGTTGAAAATGAAAGATATTACTAAATCTGCAATGTCTGAATACTCCAGGTTATCAAAAGCAAATCTTATTATTATGGATGACATTATGCTTTTCCCCCTTGATAAATCTATCGCTGTTGCCTTGTTTAACTTTATAAATCAATTATATGAGAAAACTTCTTTTATTATCACAACCAATAAATCGCCCAAGGAATGGGCTCTTATGCTTGATGATGAAGTGCTGGCAACGGCACTTCTTGATAGAATTTTATACCGGTGTGAAATTATTAACTTATCCGGTAAAAGTTATAGAATAAAAAATCGTAAATCTATTTTTATTTAACCATAATTTTTGTCTATTTGTCATATGAAAGTTGTGCATTCTTGTTGCCATTTTCTATACATTCTTAATTGCCATTTTCTCTGTATATTGACTTGCTGATAACAACAGGAACCATATATATAGAAAACCATGCTTGTATGGCCATTCTATTATAATTTGCAATAAGGTATTTATCATATAGAAGTACTAAAGCCTTCTAGAAAAGTTGCCACCAGTAATATAACTAGTAGCCATTTGTTTCGTTTTAGATTGAAACCTTCTCTGTTTCCAGCTAATGAAAAATAATAGAAAAATAGAATAACAATGATTATTTCCAACCATTGCCAGGTATTATATGTTTCGTGATAAATAAATAAAGCACAAATTAGAGTCCATATTGGTCCAGTTGCTATTATTGGAGTTATGATAGTTATTAGTAAATGCTTTAAAGGAAAAAATGCAAATACCCAGGATACACCTACTATTGTAGATTTTAGTAATATCAATCCATGAGTTTCTATTGATATAGGAGGGACAAATAATATAGAGTCGTTTGAAATAAAATGATAAAAGGAACCAATAATTGGAGGAATAAAAAGCAAAGCTTCTGAAAGTGTGGTAAATAATAAAACGGGTATAACCGCATTTTTATCTAATGATAATTTTTTTGTTATATCGTATAAACCTAATAATAAACATGAAACTAAACCTAAAATGATCCACGTACTTAATTATGATAACTTTAATTTGCAAACAAAAATACTCTTTTGAATTTATTTATGAGTTAATGATTAAACAATTCATAATACTGTTTTATTATAATTTTACCGTTTAAATTTATCTTTTAATCAAATTCAAGATGATATAACAAAAGGATAAGTGGTAATAAATTTGATTGTCAGTATATTTTGAGTAAATTAATATTGTTTTGTTCATATGTATATTAATATATATGCAAAATTCGTGTAACCATTTTGAATTTAAGGATACTTTAAGGTTTAAAGTATCCTTTTTTTTATAGGACTAAACATTGATAAAATACAAAAGCCTATAAATCTCTCGATTTATAGGCTTTTATTTTTCTTTTTTTCTCTTTTGTGATCCCGGCAGGATTCGAACCTGCGACCCACAGCTTAGAAGGCTGTTGCTCTATCCAACTGAGCTACGAGACCAACATTAATTCCTTTTTTCTAAGGCGATGCAAAGATAGAAAATAATTGAATTAAACAATAGGAAAACGAAAAAAAATAAAAGAAAATTTAAGTCTTTTTTAAGGTGTTTTTTATTGTTTATTGATATTCAGGTATTAAAGAAAGTTGAAATAAATAAAAAAAAGTGCATGATTTTTAACCATGCACTTTTAAAATATTTAAATGAATATAATTATTCTACTTTATTAATAATTTCCATTCCTCTATTGATGGCTTTTTCATTCATTGGAATTAAATGGTGGTGTCTTTCAGGAAGGGATTTTTTAAGACCCTTTATTACATTTTCCATTTTAACCACAGGATTAACTTTTAAATAGCCACCAAGTACTATCATATTAAAAGTTTTAATAGATCTCATTCTGGCAGCTTCTTCTGTTGCATCAATGCGATATATGTTTATGTCTTTTCGGGTAGGATGATGCGTGATACCATTACCATCGTAAATTAATATTCCACCCGGTTTAACATCTGATTCAAACTTATCCATCGATTGTTGATTAAGAATAATCGCTGTATCAAATTCATGTAAAATAGGAGAGCTAATACTATCATCGCTTAAAATAACAGTCACATTTGCTGTTCCTCCTCTCATTTCAGGACCATAGGAAGGCATCCATGACACTTCCAAATCTTGCATTACTCCTGAATATGCAAGTATTTTACCCATTGAAAGTACACCTTGTCCTCCGAATCCGGCTATAATAATTTCTTCAGTCATTTTATTAGTTTTAACATTGAGTAAATATTATACCCAATAGGTATATTTTAAAGGTCTTTTAAGTCGCCTAGCGGATAGAAAGCAAACATATTCTCTTCCATCCACTCATTAGCCTTTACAGGAGACATTTTCCATCCAGAATTACATGTAGATACTACTTCTACAAAAGAAGTTCCTCTATTGTTAATTTGGTTTTCAAATGCCTTTTTTAATACCTTTTTTGTTTTTCGAACAGCAGCTGGTGTATGGCACGCCTGACGAGTAACAAATGTTGTACCTGGTAATTGAGCTATTAACTCAGTTATTTTAAGTGGATATCCATCTTGTGATGGTTCTCTACCAAACGGACATGTTGAAGCAGGCATTCCCTGTAATGTGGTTGGTGCCATTTGTCCTCCGGTCATACCATAAATACCATTGTTGATAAAAATAACTACTATGTTTTCATCCCTGTTACAGGTGTGAATAGTTTCGGCTGTTCCAATAGCTGCTAAATCACCATCACCCTGATAGGTAAATACTACCTTATCCGGCATAAGTCTTTTTATTCCTGTTGCAAGAGCTGGAGCTCTACCATGAGCTGCTTCCTGCCAATCAATATCAATATAATCATATGCAAAAACAGAACATCCTACTGGTGCTATACCAATAGTCTTTTCTTGAATTCCCATTTCATCAATGACCTCTGCTACTAATTTATGAACTACACCATGTGTACATCCAGGACAATAGTGCATTGTGTTTTCTGTAAGAACTGAGGTTTTTTGGTAAACTATATTTTCGTCTTTTATAATTTCTTTAATATCCATGGCTTATCCCTCTAAAAAATTACTTTTAAGTGCATTTAATACTTCTGCCGGTGAAGGTATAATTCCTCCGAAACGACCATAATGCTCAACCCTTGTAATTCCATTTACAGAAAGTTTAACATCTTCAACCATTTGTCCGGCACTCATCTCCACACTTAAAATACCTTTAGTTCTTTTTGCTAATTCATGAATAGCTTTTTCTGGAAATGGAAATAAAGTGATCGGACGCAATAATCCAAGTTTAATTCCTTCTGCTCTGGCCAATTCAACCGTCTTTTGACAGATGCGGGCACTAGAACCGTATGCAACTAATAGATATTCTGCATCATCGCACATTATAGATTCATACCTTACATCTTCTTCTTGCATTTTTTTATACTTAGCTTGAAGTTTATGGTTGAAATTTTCCATGTTTTCAGAAGAAAGCTCAACTGATGTGATGATATTTCTCTTGCGATTTTTTGTTTTTCCGGTTGTTGCCCAATCGCCATATTTTTCAACGATTTCTTCTTCAGTCATCCTTGGTTTATATGGTTTGAGTTCTACTTTTTCCATCATTTGGCCAATAACACCATCTGATAAAATCATAGCCGGATTTCTATATTTAAATGCCAGATCAAAAGCTAATTCAACAAAATCAGCCATTTCCTGAACAGAAGCCGGAGCCAATGTAATTAATTTGTAATCTCCATGGCCACCACCTTTAACTGCTTGAAAATAATCAGATTGAGCTGGTTGTATTGTTCCTAATCCCGGGCCCCCTCTAACTACGTTTACAACAACACAAGGAAGTTCTGAACCTGCTATATAAGTTAAGCCTTCTTGCATAAGGCTAATTCCCGGACTTGAAGAGCTGGTCATTACTCTTTTACCACAACCAGCGCCTCCATATACCATATTTATTGATGCTATTTCACTTTCTGCCTGAAGAACAACCATACCTGTTGTCTTCCAAGGTTGTTCAGCCATTAATGTTTCCATTACCTCACTTTGCGGAGTGATAGGATAACCGAAGTATCCGTCCGTTCCACATCGGATAGCAGCTTCAGCAATGGCTTCATTACCTTTCATTAATTTTAGTTCCTTCATTTGTCTAAAATTTATTTTCTCCTTTGCTACTTCTTTTTTATGTAAAAAGTAAGTAGAAATTCGTTACTTGATTTTTAGCTAAGCCATTGCTGGTTTAGCACGATAAACTGTTATGCATGTGTCGGGACATACAACTCCACAATTTGCACAGCCAATACAATTGTCGGGATTTTCCATGTAAGCGTAATGATAACCTTTATCATTAACTTCGGCTGCTAATTTAATAACTTGGGCGGGGCATGCTGATATGCAAACGCTACATCCTTTGCACCTTTCAATATCAACAACTATTGCTCCTTTAGCTTTTGCCATAATTTAAATTTTTAAATTTTAATCGCAATTTATAAAAATATGCTGTTTCTATTTATGATGAGGATCATACTTGAAATATGCGAAAAATCACACCTCATCAGAACATAAAACAAAATATTGTTTAGTGTTCGCAAAAATAAAATTAAAATAAGAACTACTACTTTTTTTCTTTTCGATGGTAGTTAATGAAGACTTTGAGCAAACAATTTTAAACGTTCCTCAAGTATAGGAAATTGACTTTGTTCAGTTTGAGAAACACAAGCTCGTAATCCTTCTTTTTCACTGCCAGTATTTTTTAGTGCAATTGCACTGATTCCATAACACAATAGTTTTTCCAATAATTCACCACCGGTGAATCCTGTAAAGCCTATTGTAAAATAGAACCCATCAGCAATAGGAGTGTCAATGTCATTATCATAAATAATGGAGAAACCATATTTTACAAATAATTCTTTCATTAACCTGGCCCTAATGCCATACTCTTTTACCTCTTTTACGATATTGTATTCCCCGTCACAAGCGGCTTTGTACATAGCTGCAATAGCATATTGTGCAGAATGACTTGCTCCAGCGGAAAGCGAATATAATAATCTTCCTACAATTACACGCCCAAAATTAGCATTTCCGAACCTTATTTTTAATGATTCAAAATAAGAATTAAATAATTTATTCGAGATACATAAAGTTCCAAGCCTTTGTCCTGCGTATGAAAATATCTTAGAACTAGATATTAAAAGAGCGTAATTATCAGTGAATTGAGCAACGGTTGGCTGATATGGAGGTTGGAAAGGAACGGAGATGTCTGTACGAAAATCCATACCAAAATAGGCTAAATCCTCAATGATTATCGTTTCATATTGATTGGCAAGTTTACCTATTATCTCCAGTTCATCTTTGTGGAGGCAAAACCATGTTGGATTATTAGGATTGGAATATACAATGGCACATATATTACCTTTTAACAGATAGCTTTCAATTTTGTCTTTTAATTTTTCACCCCGATAATGAAATACATCGAATGTTTCAAATTTAATATCTAAAACGCCTAATTGAATTTTTTGAACAGGAAACCCTGGATCGATAAATAAAATAGTGTCTTTACTAGGCCATATTTGGGATATACCCATAAATAAAGCGTAGCTCCCTTGCATTGAGCCCACTGTAGGTATGCATCCTGCAGGATATACATCTAAATTCATAAAGGCTTTAACAAATCTACTAGCTTCATTTTTAAAGGTTTGAACACCTTCGAGCATCGGGTATTTAGAGGCAACACCATTCTTTAATGCTTGAATTTCACCATTAATAGCAATAGTAGATGGAGGGAGACTAGGAACGCCCATCTCCATTCGTATAAATTTTTCGCCTGTTCGTTCTTCAATCTCATTAACAATTGTAACCACTTCCCTTATTGTAGAATGGTCAAGATCAGTTATGTTTTTATGACGTAGGGTAGATTTTACTATTTCCGGATCTATTATGGTTTTATGTTCTGTGTCCATCATGATTTTTAAATTTTAAGGGTGTAAATGATGTCACTTATTCTAGAATCCTTTTTAATGGTTAATAACCATTTTCTTTTTTAAGAGAATTAATCCATTGGATTAATCTTTCTTTTGTTTTGTCACTTTCGTTATCTTCATCAAGAGGTAAGCCTGCAAACTTGCCATCTATTAAACCTTCAGAATCATTAAATTCATAACCTTCGGTGCTACAAAATCCAACAATATTTGCATTCAGAGGCTTTAATTTTTCATATATCCATCCAATAGCATCAACGAAGTGTTCCGGATAATTAATATGGTCCCCCAAACCATATATTGCAACTGTTTTATTGCTCCAATCTACTTCCTCAAAATGTGTAAAAAAAATATCCCAATCAGTATCTGTGTGTTCCGAATCCCAATTGGCAGTTCCAATAGTGGAAATACCTAAAATTATTTTATCATATTGGTTTATTGTTTTAGCATCACAATCCTTAACCAGAATTAATTCAGCATTCTCTTTGCCAAATATGTCAACTATTAATTCAGCAGCTTTGCCAACACTTCCTTTTTCAGGACCATAAAAAATACCAACTTTTCTCATATTATAATTTGTTATTTATGTATATATCAGTTCTATCAAATTTCTTCTTATTATTTAGATTAAACAATAACATTTCTCATAATCATGTATTAATTTACAGATTGATTTATATTAATTCAAATAGATTTTACTAAAAAGAGACATGAGGTGACTAAAATGTGCTAACAAGTTTATTTTTTTAATTATTTTCGTCCAATAATTCAATTAGATAAAAATGAGTATTCGAGTCGAAGAGGTTTTAAATCAAACACAAAGGAAAAAGTTTGTTGAATTACCATATCAACTATATAAAAATAATGAATATTGGGTTCCTCCAATGAAAGGTGATGAATTAACCTCAATTTCACCTGAGAAAAATCCCGCATTTGATTTTTGTGAAGCTAAGTTTTGGTTAGCATATAAAGATGGTAAAGTAGTTGGACGAATTGGGGCTATAATCAATGACCTTTGGATAGAAAAAATAGGAGAGAAGATTGGTCGAATAACAAGAGTTGAATTTATAGATGATGCAGAGGTTGTAAAGATTCTTTTTGAAACGGCAGAAAGTTTTCTCAAATCAAAAGGGATGGTTGGAGTTATGGGACCATTAGGTTTTTCTAATTTAGATCATTCTGGTGTATTAATTGAAGGACATGAATGGTTACCTTGTATGGCAAGTGATTATCATTTTGATTATTATAAAGCACATTTTGAGTCTTTGGGTTATGAAAAAGAAATTGATTGGCTCGAATTTAGGATAACATTCCCGGATGCTTTACCTGAAAAAGCCTTTAAAGTAGCCGATATGATTAAAAGGCGATACGGTTTAAAAGTAATGAATTTTAATAATACAAAAGAGCTTGAGCCATATCGTGAAATGATTTTTAATGTATTTAATGATGCATTTGTAGGTTTATTTGGAACCTTTAAATTACCTGATAGATTAGTGAATTTTTATATAGATAAATTTTTCCCTTCTATAAATGCCAGATACGTTAAAATAGTATTAGATAAAGAAGATAAATTGGCAGGATTTATTGTTGCACTACCTTCTTTATCAAAAGCACTTCAAAAAGCAAAAGGAAAATTATTACCGTTTGGGTGGTGGCATTTAAAAAATGCATTGGATAAACCTAAAGAAATGGACTTGATGCTTACAGGTATACGTCCTGAATATCAAAAATTAGGGGTTGTTTCTTTATTGATGAATGAACTTTGGAATACAGCCAATAAAGATGGAATTAAGGATGTGGAAACTACAGGTATGTTAGAAAATAATAACGTAGCTATTCAAATGTGGAAATCCTTTGATCATATACAACATAAAAGAAAACGTTGCTTTAAAAAGATGTTTTAAAAATAATAAATGATATAAAAAGCTGGTTTATCCAGCTTTTTTTTGCCTGATATTTTTCTTTTTTTTAATTAGATTACAGACTTTTTTTTTGCTATAATATTTATAGAATTAGTTAACTTACAACATATTCAATTTTTTAAGACCTAAAAGATTAAATATGTAAATGAACTGAATTTATTTAATGTTTAGCAATAATATTCATGAGTAAAAAGAAAACGGTATTTATTATTGTAGCCCTAATTATTTTAATAGGAGGTTCAGCAGCTCTTTCCTATCTGTTTATTTCTTTAAAACCAGAGTCTCCTCAAAGACCATCTATAGATAAGAAACGTTTTGTAAAAACGGAAGTTGTTAACTATTACAATGTAATTTCGCCTTTAAGTGCTAAAGGAAGGGTTATTTCTAGCAATGAAGTTGCTTTGGTTGCAGAAGCTTCTGGTAAGATTCAACAAGGTGGAATCAACCTTAAAAAAGGTACTTCTTTTCAAAAAGGACAATTACTAGCTGTCATTTATAAGGATGAATTTGAACTTGCGTTAAAGGCTCGGAAGAGTGATTTTTTAAATACAATTGCCACATTACTCCCTGATTTAAAAATTGACTTTCCAGATTATGAGGAGGATTTTGTACGCTTTTTTAATGCCATTGATATTAATGAAGATTTTCCAAAATTACCAGATTATTCTGATGAGAAACTTAAAGTTTATTTAGCGAGTAGGAATTTTTTAAGTGAGTATTATAGCATTCTTCAGGATGAAAAGAAACTGAGCCGACATAGTTTGTATGCTCCTTTCAATGGAACACTAACAAATGTAAATTATGAAGTGGGAACCTATGCTAATACAGGTGCTCAGATAGCTCAAATGATAAGAACTGACCAATTAGAAGTTGAAGTTCCTGTAAAAAACTTGCAGAGTAAATGGATCAAGATTGGAGATCATGTTAAAGTTTTGTCAAATCATATGTCTTCTAATATAGATGGAATTGTGGTTCGTAAAGCTGATTTTATAGATGAAGCAACTCAGTCGAGAAGTGTGTTTGTAAAAGTATCACATAGCAAAACAGATTTATTGGCAGGAGAATACATGAATGTTGAGTTTCCCGGACAAATTATAGAAGGGGCTAAAGAAATACCCAGAAATGCAGTATTCAATTCTAATGAAGTCTTCGTTGTTGTAAATGGAATGCTAAAAAAACAAGTTGTTAATATTCTGAAATGGAATGAAAATACATTAGTATTTAATGGTTTAAAAGAGGGTTTACATATTGTGGTGGAACCATTAATAAATGCAAGAGAGAATAGTTCTGTAGAGATATTAGGCGATAAAGACTTGTCAGATAATAATGTTAAGATAAAATCTGGTTCAAATAGTAATACACAATCTAAACCTAAGTAAACGATGAGAAAGGTTGTTGAAGTATTTGTTAAGTTCCCTTTTTATGCCAACCTGATTATTATAATTCTGGTAGTATTAGGTGGGTTAAGTTTGAATTCGATGAAGAAGTCGTTTTTTCCGGAACGACCATCTCATATGTTAAATATAAGAGTTTATTACCCTGGTGCATCTCCTGTTGAAATGGAGGAGGGTATTACATCCAGAATTGAAGAAGCAGTAAGAGCAATTCCTGGTATATACGAGATAAATTCAGTATCGTCAGAGAATAGTTCAAGTATTTCTATTGAGATAGAACCTAAATACGATATTGATGAAGCCTTAATAGAAGTGAAAAATGCCGTTGATGGGATATCCTCGTTACCATCACCAGCTGAGCGACCTATCGTTTCAAAATCCAGAACTACTTCACCGGCAGCCAGATTGTTAGTTACCGGCGATGTTGATTTGCTTACGCTAAAAAGTTATGCTCAACAAGTTGAAGAAGATTTTTTAGCATCAGGTTTAATGAGTCAGGTTTCAATATCCGGATATCCATCACTTGAAATTTCAGTTGAAGCAAGTGAAGAGGAAATGTTGCGCTATGGTTTTACTTTTGATGATATACAAAATGCAATAACACAAAATAATCAAGATGTATCGGGAGGTCTGCTAAGATCTGATGATGAAGAATTATTAATAAGATTGCGATCACGTAGTGCTGAACCTGATAAGATCAGTAATATTATTTTAAGAGCAGATCCGAATGGAAGCATTATACGAATTAGGGATATTGCTTCTGTAAAGATTAAGTTTTCAGATGTCCCTAATAAAGCTTTAGAAAAAGGTAATCCTCTTATCCGAATTAGAGTAATGAAATTAATTACTGAAGATTTGGATGATATTGATGTTTTCGTTAGAGATTATATTCAAACGTTTAATAAATCTAATAATGGCGTGAAGTTAATTTATTCCAGATCATACTTGGAGTTACTGCATTCCAGATTGGATTTATTATATCGAAATGGGGGACAAGGTTTATTATTGGTCATATTAATATTGAGTTTAATGCTCAGTGTAAGGTTATCTCTATGGGTGTCATGGGGAATTCCTGCATCTTTTCTGGGAATGTTTATTATTGTAAATGCAATAGGAGTAACTATTAATATGATTTCTCTTTTTGGGATGATATTAGTTATTGGAATTCTGGTTGATGATGGAATTGTTATTGGTGAAAATATATTTCAGCATTTTGAAAAAGGAAAGAGTCCGAGGAGAGCAGCTGTGGATGGAGTAATGGAAGTTCTTCCTGCAGTTACAGTATCAGTAACAACTACGATTGTTGCTTTTTCACCATTGGTTTTCATCACAGGAAGGATGGAGTTTATGTTTGAAATGGCTATGATTGTTATTTTTAGTTTAGCCGTTTCTCTTTTTGAGGCTTTCTTGGTACTTCCGGCTCACCTTGGAAATGAACGAGTTTTAAACAAAAAGGCACTACACATTAAACCTACCGGAATTAAAAAGTATACCGAAGGTTTCTTTAAATGGCTCAGAGAATATGCCTATGACAGGGTTTTGAAATTAATCATAGAATGGCGGTATGTCGTAATAGGTATACCTTTAGCTATGACTCTAATAACAGTAGGGTTGATAAAGGGGCAGCAAATTAAGTTGACATTCTTTCCGCGCATGGAATTTGATTCATTTAATATTAATATTGCTTTTACTCCTGGTGCCGGAGAAAAACAAACTATGGATTATCTTGAACGATTTGATAGTATTGTTTGGGTAGTGAATGAAGAAATGATGGAAGAATATCATGATACTATCCCTATTATTGAGAATAGTATATTGTATTTGGGTTCTGCATTTGATGGCTCAGAAAGCGGTTCTCATGCGGGTTTTATAGATGTATCTCCAAGAAATTCAGAGGAGACAGGGATTAGTTCTTATAAAATTATTGATAAAATAAGGGAAAAGACAGGTCCTGTAAATGAAGCTAAAAAATTCTCAATAGGTGCCAGGGGACGGTTTGGTGATCCTGTATCAATCGGATTGTTATCGAGAAATATAGAAGAATTGGAATCCGGAAGGGATTACCTGTTAAATAAACTGTTGGAATTCCCTCAGTTAAAAGATGTAGTAACCAATAATGCCTTGGGGAAGCAGGAGATTAGGTTAAAGTTAAAACCTAAAGCTTACATGTTTGGTTTAACAGAAGCTTCAATTGCTCGTCAGGTTCGTCAGGCTTTTTATGGGGGACAGGCACAACGTTTACAAGTAGGACGGGATGAGCTAAGAGTTTATGTTCGCTATCCGGCAGAAGGACGCCAAAGAATTGGCCAGCTTGAGGATATGAAAATAATTACAAATCAAGGAGAATATCCATTAACAGAATTGGTAGATTATGAAATGAAACGTGGTCCTGTTAATATAAACAGGTTTAATGGGAAGAGAGAGATTAGAGTCAATGCGGATATGACAGATCCGGATGCCTCGGTATCTGAAATGAATGAAATAATTAACAGGGATGTTATACCAGAATTAAAACTAAATTACCCGGGACTTACAGTAGAATTTCAAGGACAACAAAAAGAAAGTAAACGAAATATGCAGGATTTGATGTTCTTATTTCCGTTGGCATTTCTTACAATGATTTTTATTTTAATGATAAGTTTTAAATCATTCGAACAGCCTTTTATTATCATATGTATGATTCCTATTGCAATATTAGGATCAATTTGGGGACATGGAATTCATGGCAAACCTCTTTCTATTTTAAGTTTATGGGGTGTGGTAGCGCTTACTGGCGTTATTGTAAATGATGCCGTTGTATTTATGGCAAAATTTAATAGTTTGATAGAAGAGGGGAGACAAGTTCGAATGGCGATAATAGAAGCTGGTAAATCAAGATTAAGACCCATTATTTTAACCACATTAACTACATCTTTTGGCTTGTATCCACTTATATTAGAAAAAAGCTTTCAGGCACAATTTTTAATTCCAATGGGTATTTCTTTGGTTTATGGTGTTGCATTTGGAACTTTGTTTATATTGTTGTTTTTCCCTGCTTTAATTATGGTTTTAAATGACTTAAGGTGGTATGCGCGAAGAATGTGGAAGGGTGAAATGATAAAAAGAGAGCATGTGGAAATTGCCTGGATAAATGCTCAGAAGAAAATTGATAATGGAAACTCAAAAGAATGATGTCATTTATTAATGAAAAATTCTTTAGGGATATGAATGTAAAAAGTGGAACCTGTATTAATTTCAGATTCAACAGATAGATTGGCATGAAGCATTTCGCAAAGTCTTTTAGAAATAGTAAGTCCTAATCCATTTCCTCTATATAGCTTTGACATATTGTTTTCTATTTTTCTGAATCGATCAAATATAAATTTTTGATTTTCATTTGAAATACCAATACCTGTATCTTTTACGTAAAAGATACCGTATTGTGAATCTATTTTAAAGCCAAATTCAACAAAACCTTTTTCTGTAAATTTGAATGCATTATTAATAAGGTTTGTAATGATCTGCTTAAGGCGATGTGGATCAGATTTTAACCATATTGACTCTGGTGATATATTGTTTACTGCAATAAATTTAACTTCCTTATTATTGGCTCTGGCATTGTATATATCAGTAATACTTCTTAAAAAGGAATGAAGTTCAAATTCTTCAATTTTAATTTTCATCTGTGAAGATTCAATAGAGGATAGATCAATGATGTCATCAATTAACATTAACAAATCATCTGAGTTTCTATTTATCTGTTCAATAAACCTTTCCCTGTCTTTATTTTCAATTGAATTATCATTTAATAAACTAGAAAAACCAACGACTGCATTCAACGGAGTTCGTATTTCATGTGACATGTTAGCCAGAAAGGCCGATTTTAATCTATCAGACTCTTCTGCTTTTTCTTTCGCTTTTGTAAGTTCAAGAGTACGGGCTTCAACAAGTTTTTCAAGTCCGGAACGATGTAATTGTAACTCTTGATTTTGATTTCTGATTTTATCTCGCTGGCTAACCAGATTTTCTCGTTGAGATAAAATTTCATCATTCCTTTCATGTAATAACTTATTTGCAAAAGTTAGCTCGGTCGTTCTTTCTTCAACTTTTTCTTGCAGAATAATTTTATGTTTCTCAATATTTCTAATTTTCAATTTATATGCAATGAAAAACAGCATAATGAAAAATAGAATCAGAGAAATTTGGAAAATTCTGGTTTTGTAAAAGGGGGATTTTATAATAATGGATATAACTTTTATATGCTCATCATCTAGTATTTTATTCTCGTTATTTACCTGGGTTACCTTAAATTTATATTTGCCAGGTTCTAAATTTGTATATATTGCAGTTCTTCGATTACCTATATAATTCCAATGTTGTTCAAATCCTTCAAGTGTATAAGCAAAATATACTTGTTCAGGATAAAGGAAGTTGATGGTTGTATAGTCAAATGAAATGACATTTTGGGTATAGGAAAGAATGACTTCTTTTACATATTCAATAGGTTTATGAATAGGAGAGTTATTATCCTTAAAGTCAATAGGGATATTAAATATACTCATCTCATTAATAATGGGAGTTGAGTTGTTTTTATGACGTGTAATTTCATTAGGATAAAATGCAGTAAAACCATTTGTTCCTCCAAATAGTAATTTTCCATCAGACCGTCTTAAATGCGCACCCCAGTAAAATTCTAGTCCCTGAATATGGTCACTTTCATTATAATTAGTAAAACGTTCATTCGTAGTGTTGAATTGAGAGAGACCATTGTTGGTACTCATCCAAATATTATTGTAGTCATCTTTTTCTATACCATATATAGTCTCATCAGGTAGTCCATCTACTTTTGTATATTTTGTTAAAAATGGTTTGTCACTCGATAAATCCAGGAGTTGTAATCCTCCACCAAAAGTACCAATCCATAAATTACCATTTTTGTTTAATAACAGAGATGTTATCCTGTTATCACCTAAACTAGTAGTGTCGTTTTTTATATTTAAAAAACTATTGAATTTAATAGATCTGTTTGGAGCGTTTTTTATTTTAATGCCATTTCTAAAAGGGAGATGTTCAAGGTTTATGTAGCAAAGGCCATTCCAGGTTCCTATCCATAAATTTAAATGTTGGTCTTCAATTATGCATCCTGATTGAATTCTGTTATCGCATAAGCTATTGATATCATCATTGGAATGTCTTATTTTGGTAAATGATTGATTAATCGGATTGTATATGTTTAGTCCGTTTTCTGTACCAATCCATAAATTACCAAAACTATCTTCAGTTATCTCCTGAACTATATTTCCGCTAATACTAGTTGAATCTAGAGGATTATTAGTAAAATGCTGTATAGTGGGAATAAAACCTTTTTTGATCTTTGCAATGTCTGTTGCCTTAAACTTTGAAACGCCACCTCCCCATGTGCCAACCCATATGTCACCTTTTTTACTTTCGTAAATATCCAAAATACGATCGTCTCCAAATAACGAATTATCATTATTTAAGTCATTTAGTCTGATGTAATTTTGTTGGTTTGCTTCTTTAAAATTAAGTCCTCCTCCGTCAGTCCCCACCCATAAATTTCCTTTTCTATCTTCATAAAGGCTTCTAATGATATTGTTTGATAAACTGTGGTTATTATAGGGTTGATGTTTCTCCTTTTCAAATGCATATTTCCCTAAAAAGCATTTATTAATACCGTGATTTATAGTTCCTATCCACATTGTGTTATCCTTATCCAAATAAAAAGAAAAGACTTTATTTCCATTCAGTGATGTGGGATCAGCGCTGTTATATGAATAGTGATGATATTCTTTATCTATAGAATTAGGGTGAGAAATTCTTGTGATACCTTTTGTTGTTCCAATCCACAAATCACCTTTTGAATCTACTTTTAAAGTATGAATGTAATTATTGCAAATGGAGTTTATATTATTAGGATTGAATGTATATCTGGTAAATTTATGTGTTGATATATTATAAGTATTAAGCCCATTGGATGTTCCTATCCATACCAGGCTATCACATGTTTTTGTAATGCACAGAATATTGTTATTGGAGAGACTGTTTTTATTATATGGATTATGAGTATATCTTAAAAAAGTATTATTGTTAGTGTTCATCCTACATAATCCACCATTTGTTCCTATCCATGAAATACTATCATTATCGATAATAATGGATCTTACTTCATTGTTAATAAGACTCAGGGTGTCATTTGGGTCATTTTTTATATTTGTAAATTTATTATCACGATATGAGTACAAAGATATTCCATCATTTGTACCAATAATTAATTGTCCATTTCTTAATTGTTTAATGGTGTGGATTGATTCATTAATGATGCTATTAGAATCATTGCTGTTGTGATAGAAGCGCTTAAAAGATTCTTTCTCCGGGATATATAAATTTAGACCTGAATTATTTGTACCTATCCATAAATTATTGTCTCGATCAATAAATAAAGATTCTATAAAGTTTTCCGAAATGCTGGTAGAATCAATAGTGTAACTTTTAAATTTTGTGATGTTGTAACCATCATATCTATTCAATCCATTTAGGGTTGCTATCCACATATATCCAGTTGAATCTTTAACCATGTCAAAAATTCGATTATGAGAAAGACCTTGTTTTGTAGTGATGTGGTCAAATGTCAAATTTCTGTTATCAGCATGAGTAACATTTATAAAACATATTAGTAATAGTGTGATGAAATATAGATTTGTTTTACAATGCATTATGAGGATGATAGATGTGAAAAATATGGCGTGAAATTAAAATATTTTTTGTAAATGTAGAATGAAAAACGATAATGATTTTTGATATTCAGATGATTTTTAGTTAAAGAATTGTTAAGGAGGAGGAGGAGGTTGTTTCTGGCATAGGTTTTGCAAATAATAAAATCGAAGAGCAAAAGTGTTTTTTCATAAATTAGGTTAGGGTTTAAGTTTTAAATGGGGCGTTTATGACGCTCCATTTTTAATAACATTTTTTAATAATTTATTTAAAACTTTTCTTTTGTAAAATCGTTATAGTAATAAAGTTAGATAAGATTTTTTTTCATAGATTAGAGTTTAAGGTTAATAAAAAAAAGAGCTTTTTGTAAAGAAAAGCTCTTTTTTTTTGCCTAAGTTTTTGAAATTTTTGGTTGATTGAAGATTATCGTTTCTTTATATTCTAGGTCTTTAAAATATAGAGACAGAATGATGAATTTACAGATTTATCACCTTATCTGCCATTTTCTGTATTTCAATAATATCAACCATTGTTCCGGGTAAACCAACTTTAACTTTATCCATTAGGTTAAAGTGATTCAAACATGTTTTACAGGCAATTAGTTTTACACCTGCTGCAGCTAATTTTTTTAAATTTTCAATGGCAGGAGATCCTTCACATATTACTTTAACTCCACTGTTATAGAAAGTAATGAATTGAGGCAGGTTATTCTCTGCATTAATAAGATTTAAATAGTTAGTGATTAATTGTAAACCAAGTTCTTCATCACCAGAACCCATACCATTTTGGTTAATTTGAATTAATGTATTATTCATTTGTGTATATAATTATTCTAAATTATTTAATTAGGCTTTTGTTGAGTCATGTCTTTTGATATCGCAGTATAATAATCCAAGTTCGGTATCATATTATTTGCTCATTTTTTTAACGAACTCGGGTTAATAAATAATAGGTAAACTAAAATATAAAATTAGTGATAGTTAATTAATATTGCATATAATTCTATTTTATGTTTAAAAAACTCTTTAAAATAGGATTTGTATTTTCTGTATTCCATATCATTTTAAGCGTTGTTCTTTGACTAATTTTTGTGAGTTCTATAAATTTAATGTCAAGATTAAAACCATGCTTTAGTATAGTTGGTACAATAGAAACTCCAAAATTGTTTTCTACCAGTCGATATATTGAAATGGCATTTACTGTTGAGTGCGAAACAATTGGAGAGAAGCCTGCATCATCAAATATTTGCATTACTTTTTCGTGGTACGATTCACTATATGTCGAATCAAACAATATAAAAGGTTCATCTTTTAATTGTTTTAACGAAGTAAAATTTGATTTGTTAATTGTATGGTTTTTAGGTAATACCAACGAAAAAGTATCTTCAAATAAATCTTGCATTTCAAGTCCCTTCGGTACTCTTTCTATACGTACAAAACCAATGTCGATTTCCTGATTAAGAAGTGCTTTTACTTGTTTGTTATTATCCATTTCGTTTAAACTAAAAGTAACATTGGGATGGGAGGAACGAAATTTCAATAATAAATCAGGGATTACTTTTTGCATGGCAGAACCAACAAAACCAAGATTTAAATTTCCCGTGATTCCTTTATTTAATAATTTGGCATGATGCACTAAGTCATCGAGTCTTTTAAAGTTATTTTTTAATTCCGATTGCAAATAAAGACCAGCCTCTGTTAATTCCACTTTTCTGTTATGTCGTTTAAAAAGCTTAATTCCCAACTCTTCTTCCATCTGCTTAATTTGCCTGCTTAAACCAGGTTGTGATATAAATAGTCTTTCTGCAGCTTTTCGAAAATGTAAATCTTCTGCTACTGCTAAAAAATATTTGTAATGTCGGAATTCTATTTGATTACTCATAGTTATCAAATATATAATAAAATGGTCTTATTGCGTATCAAAACAACTCGTAAATTTGTAAATATATGTAGGTAGGTAAAAGACAGTTGGTTGTCTGCTTATTCGATAATATAAAAATGATAAGATGATGTTTAAATATGGGATAGATCATTTAACTGTAAACACTGCTATGGCAATAGCAAAGGGTGAAGTTAAAGCTGTAATGGTACAGGAAGCCATCGATAAAGTGCAGGAATGTAGGAGGAAGGTTGAGGTTATGGCACAGTCCAGCGAACCTGTTTATGGTATTAATACAGGGTTTGGACCATTATGCGATACACAGATTACACCGGAAGAAACAAATAAACTACAAGAGAACTTACTGATTACACATGCAGTAGGTGTAGGTAATCCAATAGATAAAGAACTTTCTAAAATTATGATGATTTGTAAAGTACATGCATTGAGTCATGGCTTTTCAGGGGTTAGGTTAGAGGTAATTGAGCGTATCATGTTTTTTATTGATAATGATATCCTTCCAGTTGTTCCGGAGCAAGGTTCTGTAGGTGCGTCTGGAGATTTAGCTCCATTATCGCATTTGTTTTTGCCTTTATTAGGAGAAGGTGAATTGTGGGTTGGTGATGAGATAGTAAACACTAAAGATTACTATGATAGAGAAAATATCACTCCAATAAAGCTTTCAGCTAAAGAGGGTTTAGGTCTTATAAATGGTACTCAATTTATTTTAGCTCATACAATTATGGGATTGTATCATATGGAGTATTTGCTCGATTTAGCCGATGTAGCCGGGACAATGAGTTTGGAAGGTTTTATGGGGAGTGCATCTCCGTTTAGAGAGGAAATACATACTATTCGTCCGTTTAAAGGAAGCTTACGAGTGGCAGAAAGAATTCGATATTTATTAACCGATTCGGAAAATGTTAAGGTACATGTTCACTGCCAACGTGTTCAGGATCCTTATTCAATTCGCTGTATGCCTCAGGTTCATGGGGCAAGCAGAAATGCATGGGAGCATTTAAATGAGCTGGCTGAAATTGAGATGAATTCTGTTACAGATAATCCAATTGTATTAACCGAAGAGTTAGCAATTTCAGGTGGTAATTTTCATGGTCAACCTTTGGCAATGGCACTGGATTATGGATCATTGGCGGCCGCTGAGTTAGGTAATATTTCAGACAGAAGATGTTATTTAATGTTGGAAGGAAAATATGGATTACCAAGATTATTAACTGCTCATGGTGGTTTAAACTCTGGTTTTATGATTCCTCAATATACAACGGCTGCTTTAGTTACCGAAAACAAGTCATTGTGTTTTCCTCCTTCTGCAGATAGTATTCCAACTTCATTAGGACAGGAAGATCATGTATCTATGGGTAGTATTTCCGGTCGTAAGTTCAATCAAATATTGGGTAATCTTGAAAAAATATTCGCCATTGAATTGATGTATGCCGCTCAGGCTATGGAATTTCGAAGACCAAATAAGTTTTCTCCTGTAATAGAGCAAAATTTTGCGATCATTCGCGAAAAGGTGGATAAACTTGAAAATGATAGGTTGATTAAAGATGATATTCAAGCCATGATAAAATTGGTTCATGAGAGGGCTTTTGTGGTGAGGTAGTGCAGTAGGTTGTAGACAAGTAGCAGGGAGAATGGAACACGAGCTTAATAATATATAAACCACCTCCCCCTCGTTGCTCGGGTACTCCTCCTTGAAAAAAGGAGGAGAGTGATTTACATGATATAAAGTTGTTGTCTTGGAAAGAAAATTGTTTTCTCTTGACAACATTCCCCGCCTTTTCAAGGAGGGGTGGCAGATACGAGGAACTAGTATATGACGGGGTGGTTTTTTAATTATCTGATCTATAATTCAAAAACAAAAAAAAAGATGACATTTCAGGAAAAAATATTACAAGGTATTCCGGAGCAATTACCGGCGAAAAGAAAATATAACACAAGTGCTAATCATGCGCCTAAGAGAAAGGATATATTGAGCATCAGTGAAAAGAAATTAGCTATTCGTAATGCCTTAAGGTATTTTCCTAATGAGTGGCATTCTGAACTTGCAATTGAATTTAAAGAGGAATTAAATGAATTTGGGCGCATTTATATGTATCGGTTTATGCCTGAATATGAAATGTATGCCCGACCAATAGAAGAATATCCTGCCAAGTGTAAACATGCTGCAGCTATCATGTTGATGATTCAAAATAATTTGGATCCGGCAGTTGCTCAACATCCTGAAGAGTTGATAACATATGGTGGAAATGGAGCTGTGTTTCAAAACTGGGCGCAATATCTGTTAACGATGCAATATTTGGCCACGATGACTGATGAACAAACATTGCATATGTATTCAGGTCACCCGATGGGACTTTTCCCTTCTTCAAAAGCAGCTCCTCGTGTTGTGGTAACAAATGGAATGGTTATTCCAAACTATTCAAAACCTGATGACTGGGAGCGTTTTAATGCGTTGGGTGTGTCGCAGTATGGACAAATGACAGCTGGTTCATATATGTATATTGGTCCACAGGGTATCGTTCATGGAACAACTATTACTGTAATGAATGCATTTAGAAAAATTCTTAAAAAGGAGGAGACTACTGCAGGAAAAGTCTTTTTAACTGCTGGATTGGGCGGTATGAGTGGAGCACAACCAAAAGCAGGAAATATAGTGGGGTGTGTTTCTGTTTGTGCAGAAGTAAACCCGGCTGCAGCCAAAAAACGTCATTCTCAAGGTTGGGTTGATGAATTAATTGAATCCATGGAAGAATTGATTGTAAGAGTTAGAACTGCTCAACAAAATAATGAAACAGTATCTATTGCGTTTATTGGTAATGTTGTTGATGTTTGGGAGAGCTTTGATAAAGAAAATATATTTATTCATGTAGGTTCGGATCAAACTTCATTGCATATTCCATGGACAGGGGGGTATTATCCTGTTGATGTTAGTTATGAAGAATCTAATCGAATGATCCGTGACGAACCTGAGTTATTTAAGGAAAAGGTTCAGCTTTCACTTCGTCGTCACGCTGCAGCTATTAATAAACATTCAGCTAAAGGAACTTATTTCTTTGATTACGGAAATGCTTTCTTACTGGAATGTTCAAGAGCTGGAGCGGATGTGATGGCAGGAGATGGTGAGAATTTTATTTATCCTTCATATGTGCAGGATATTTTGGGACCTATGTGTTTTGATTATGGCTTTGGACCATTTAGATGGGTTTGTACTTCTGGTAAACCAGAAGATTTGGATAAAACAGATGAATTCGCTGCTAATATTCTACAGGAAATTATGGAAAACTCTCCTAAGGAAATTCAATTACAGATGCATGATAATATTAAGTGGATTAGAGAAGCTAAAAAAAATAAATTGGTAGTTGGTTCTCAGGCTCGTATATTATATGCCGATGCAGAGGGGAGAGCTAAAATTGCTTTAGCATTTAATGAAGCAGTTGCCAATGGTGAAATAGGTCCCGTTGTTATCGGACGTGATCACCATGATGTAAGTGGAACAGATTCTCCGTATCGTGAAACCTCCAATATTTACGATGGGAGTAAATTCACTGCAGATATGGCTATACAAAATGTTATAGGCGATGGCTTTAGAGGCGCTACCTGGGTGTCGATTCATAATGGAGGCGGAGTTGGCTGGGGTGAAGTGATTAATGGTGGTTTTGGAATGCTATTGGATGGTACGTCAGAAACAGATCAGAAAGTTAAAAGCATGTTGTTCTACGATGTAAACAATGGTATTGCCCGCAGAAGTTGGGCTCGAAACAAGGAAGCTCGGTTTGCTATTGAAAGAGAAATGGAAAGAACTCCTAATCTTAAAGTGACGCTGCCTAATTTGGTTGATGATGATGTGTTGGAATAGCTCCTCTCAGTCTCCCCCGAAGGGAGAAGCTTATTTACAGCACGCCTGGGTGTTGCATTTTGAAAATAAAAATGTCAGTTTTGAAGACGACATTTAAGCGTGCTGTAAATCGACCTCTCCCCTTTGGGGAGATTGAGAGGGGCTTAATAACAGAAATTATGAAAACTCTATATAAAAATATAAAGCAACTGGTTCAGGTGCGTGAAGATGGTCTTTCGTATGTACAGGGAGAACAAATGAAAGAACTTCCTGTAATAGAAAATGCCTGGCTGTTGGTTGAGGACGGAATTATTACAGATTTTGGTAAGATGAATTCTTGTCCAGAAGTAAATATTGATGAAGTTGCCGACTGTACAGGACGTATTGTTCTGCCTGCATGGTGCGATTCTCATACCCATATCGTTTATGCAGGTAATAGAGAAGGTGAGTTTATTGATCGTATTAATGGTTTGTCTTATGAGCAGATCACTAAAAGAGGTGGAGGTATATTAAATTCAGCAAAGCTATTGCAAAATACTTCAGAAGAAGAATTGTATGAACAAAGTAAAGTTCGCTTGGAAGAAGTGATGCAAATGGGAACCGGAGCTATTGAAATAAAGTCGGGTTATGGATTGACGGCTGAGTCCGAAATAAAGATGCTTCGCGTAATTAAACGTCTGCAAAATAATTATCCGGTAGCTATTAAATCTACATTTTTGGGAGCGCATGCTATTCCTAAGGAATACAAAGATGATGCAGATGCTTATATTGATATGCTAATTAAGGATGTTCTACCTCAAGTTGCCTCAGAAAAGCTTGCCGATTATATAGATATATTTTGTGAAAAGGGATTTTTTAGTGTAAGTAATACCGAAAAATTATTGAGCGCAGCCATGGAGTATGGTATTCAATCCAAAATTCATGTTAATCAGTTTAATGCCATTGGTGGTGTTCGTGTTGGTGTAAAATACAAAGCTTTATCTGTAGATCATTTAGAAATATTAAACGATGATGATATTATAGCTTTAAAAGATTCAGGAACAATGCCAGTAGCATTACCAACATGTTCATTTTTTTTAAGTATTCCGTATACTCCTGCTCGTAAAATTATTGATGCAGGATTACCTTTAGCTTTAGCATCTGATTATAATCCGGGAACAACACCATCTGGTAATATGAATTTGGTTGTTTCAACCGCTTGTATAAAAATGAAAATGACACCTGAGGAAGCTATAAATGCTGCTACGTTAAATGGAGCTTATGCTATGGGATTAGATAAAGAGTTGGGGAGTATTACAAGGGGAAAAAAAGCCTACTTCATAATAACCAAACCAATTAATTCGTATGCAACAATAGCATACTCTTTTGGTGTAAGTCATATAGAGCAGGTTCAAATGTGTAAAGTGAATGATGAAGAGTGAAGTTTGTAAAAAGAGGCCGAAGTCCGGAGAATATTTATCTTTAAACTTCGAACTTGCGACCTCCATCTTCTAAACTATGATCATTAAACTATGATCTTCCATCTTCTGACTCCTAATGACCTGCCAGGCTATATTTATTTGTTTAGTTTTCCGAGTTTTCTTCAATTAATTCATCCTTGTGTTGTCTGGTATTGCGAGCTTTTGCAATAGTAACAACCGATGAAATATTTTGATTTATTTTAGAAATCAAGTCAATAATAACAGGGGTTTCGTTGAATCTTTCTTCAATACCAATGTAATTTAAAACATCATTTAAATCTTTAATTACAAGATTTTTAGTTTTAAAAAGGCTAGGTTTTTCAATGGAATCAATATCAATAGCATCGGATTTTATTTTTTCAAAATCTAGTTGTGCCTCACTAAGTTTTGTTAACCATTCTTGCGCCCCTATAGTAGTAATATCTGTAGATCCGGGTTCTTGTTGTAATTCAGTAATTAGTGAATTTAACAATGCTGTTTCTTCTGTATATCCAAAGTTGTGTAACGAATGACCATGTCTTTCAATAACCTCGCTAACAGAATGCGCTGCTTTGTTGATGTTTTCTTCCCAATGGTAAGTCATGGATTCAATATGACTCCTTAATCCTAAGAAATAGTTATCTCTAATGGTATCTTTTTCTTTTTTAGAAATTGTTAATGGATTTTTTTTGTTTCGGTTTAGAGCCTCTTCAAATGAGGGGATTTCTTTTTTAATACAGGTTAGGAGTTTGTTTTTAAAATTTTCTTCAATGTTAGAAGATTCAATTGAAGTTTGGATGTTGGTTGCTAATACGTAAACTTCTTCAGTCGACAGATATCGACTATTAATAGGTTTGATCATTTTTTTGTAGTTTTTTTAATTAAGATTACGTCTAAGATAATTAAAAAATAATTAGTTTAACAATATCAGGTATGTTTTTGTATTTTTTTTAACGAGATGTATGATGAATGTGTATTGTTTGTTGTTGACAATATATGATTTAATGCATTGTATTTACATAATGAATTATTGGTATATTGTTATTATGTAAATATGATATTCTATGTGTTATCCAATAATTATGTACGTGCAAAATTGTATCTAAAAAATTTCAGGAAGGAACTTGCATGTGCAAAAACGTATCTAAAAAATTTCAGGAAGGAACTTGCGTGTGTAAAAACGTATCTAAAAAATTTCAGGAAGGAATTTGCATGTGCAAAAACGTATCTAAAAAATTTAGGAAGGAACTTGCATGTGCAAAATTGTATCTAAAAAATTTCAGGAAGGAATTTGCATGTGCAAAATTGTATCTGGAAAATTTAGGAAGGAACTTGCATGTGCAAAATTGTATCTAAAAAATTTCAGGAAGGAACTTGCATGTGCAAAATCGTATCTGAAAAATTTCAGGAAGGAATTTGCATGTGCAAAATTGTATCTAAAAAATTTCAGGAAGGAATTTGCGTGTGCAAAAACGTATCTGGAAAAATATAGAAACGAATTTGCATAAGCATAAGTATTTCTGGAAATTATAGGTCTAAATTATCAGGTGTAAATAACATTAAACGTGCTCCATTTACTATGTATTAAAAAAAATCAATTGAAATTATGCTATTTTTAAGTATCTTCAGAAATCCTGTATTAAAAATGTATAGTGTAATTAATGCATGAGAAAGAGATAAATCGTATTTTGTTTCTTAGTGTTAACATACTTTTTAATAAAGCTGTACTAAATCTAAATATGAAAATTTTAAAGTCGTTAATATTATTCTTTTTTTTATTTTCGGTAAAGCATGCTTTAGGTGAAAATAGAATGATATTCGATCATATCACCCCAAATGATGGATTACCTTCCGTTCATATCAATCAAATTCTTCAGGATTCAGATGGTCTTATGTGGTTTGCTACTTATAATGGTCTTGCCAGTTATGATGGGTATAGATTTAATACATATAACTATAACCCCAAAGATTCCACATCACTAAACCATGATTATGTAATTTCAATATGCGAAGAGTCGTCGCGTTATATTTGGGTTGTTACAATAAATGGTTTATGTAGGTTTGATAAAGAACATGATAATTTTAAAAGATTCAATAGTAGTGAGGGAGGGTTGCTAACGCGATCCGGTATACGACAAATAGAAATAGATTTTATAGGCAATTTGTTGATGGCTACCAATGCCGGTTTTGTTATTTATAATATTCAAAATGATAATTTAGTTTGTTATCAGTCTGATGTAAATGATGGTAACTCAATTAGTTCAAACAGTGTTAATGATATGTATATCGATAATAACAGAAAAGTTTGGATTGCTACTGATAAGGGGCTGGATTTATTTGATCCGGAATTAGAATCGTTTTCTCATATAAAGGATGGTGATTTTGTAAAATTGTCAAAGTACAATGAGGGTATTATAGCCATTACAAGAGATTTCATAAGGTATATAACTCCTTCTGTTGATGAAGTTGATTTTTCAAAGGTTAATTTAGAGGGAGTAAAAGATAATTGGGTGGTTACTGATGTACTTATGGATTATCAAGGTTCAGATTGGTATACTATTCGGGATGTTGGTACTGTTTGTTTAAATAAAGAAGACAATTCATACACAATATACAGGTACGATAAATATGATAAAACGAGTATTAACTCAAATGTACCGCAATGTATTTATAAGGATAAAGATAATAACCTATGGATAGGAACTTTCGATGGTGGTATCAATTTTTATTCTCCTCATAAAAAACTGTTTACAAATATTCAGGATAATTTTAAAGTAGACGGTTTACTGAATAACAACGTTAAAACTATATATGAAGATAAAGATGGCGATATATGGATAGGAACAAAGGTTGGTGGAATGTTAAGTAAGTTTGATAAGTGTACACGAACTTTTACACATTTTAAACATGATCCTAATGATTCGTCAAGTATTAGCGATGATTATATATTTACGATAACAGATGCTCAACCTGGATATTTATGGGTGGGAACTATGAATGGAGGCTTAAATTTATTTAATAAAAAAACAGGACAATGTATTCACTTTAAGCATGATCCAAATAATGAAAGCACTATTTCTACAAATAATATTCGGGCTCTTTTATTGGATAGTGGTAAACTATGGATTGGAGGGCATAAAAAAGGGATTGATGTGTTTGATATTAAAAGAAGGAGGAAAATAAAAAATTATCGTTTTTCAATAGGGGATAGTACAATTAGTAGTAATAATGTAACAAGTATTGTAAGAGATTTTAAGGGGCGGTTGTGGTTTGGAACCAGATTTGGCTTAAATCGTTATGATCGTAATACAGAAGAATTTATTAGGTATTATCATATTGAAAATGACTCAACCAGTCTTTCGGATAATATGATACAGTGTATTATTGAAGATTCAGACCATTATTTGTGGATGGGTACTAAAAATGGACTTAACAGATATGATCCGGCAACGGATTCTTTTCAGGTATTTAATACCAATTCGGGGTTGCCTGCTAATTCTGTTTACGGACTGTCAATTGATAGTAATGGCATTATTTGGATGAGTACCAATCTTGGAATTGTTAGGTTTAATTATAAAACCAATGAATCATCCCTATATACAGATGAGGACGGATTGGACAATAATGAATTTGTACCATCGGTGTATTTTACATCAAAAGACGGAGAAGTGTTTTTTGGAGGAAATAAAGGATTTACCTTTTTTAAGCCTGGTGAGATTATTACAAATCCATATTTGCCTAATATTGTTTTTACAGATTTTAAAGTGTTAAATACATCTATAAAACCAGGAAAAGATAACCCTATTTTAAGTAAGCATATTAATAAGGTAAGTGAAGTTAATCTATCTCATAATGATGATGTTTTTTCTATCTATTTTAGTGCATTAAACTATGTAGCTTCTGATAAAAATAAATATGCTTATATGTTAGAAGGATTTGATAAAGATTGGCATTATTGTAATACTTCTCACTCGGCAACATATACTAACCTTAATCCGGGTAAATATATATTTAGAGTAAAGGCATCTAATAATGATAAAGTTTGGAATGAAGCAGGAAGATCTTTGCAAATTAATGTGATTCCACCATTGTGGGATACATTATTATTTAAAATCGTAATCATCTTATTTTTAATATTCGTTATATTATTTCTGTTCATACTTAGGCAGAGGGTATATCTGGTTAAAACAAGTGTATTGGAAGAAAAAGTAAAAGAGCGAACAGAAAATCTAAAGAATGCTAACTTAGAATTAAATGCTCAGAAAGAAGAAATTTTGATTCAACACAATGAAATTCAAGACCAAAAAGAGCAATTAGAAAAAGAAACACAAAGGTTAGCTGTACTCAATAAATTCGGGCAGGAACTGATCAATATATTAAGTCTTACCGAAATAAATCGTGTAATATTTGATTACGTTAAAACGCTTCTTGATGTACCTGTGTTTGGAATTGCAATATGTAATCAAGAATTGAACCGTTTAGAATTTCCGTCCTATTTTGAAGAGGGGTATCCTGTAAAAAGTTTTAATATTAGCCTTGATAGTAAAAAGAGTTTGGCTGTATGGTGTTATAAAAATCAGAAAGCTATATTTAGCAATGATTTTGAATTCGATTACCGTAATTATGTAAATGATTATGATCCTCCAAATTCAAGGATACCTGAGTCGGTAATGTATCTTGCATTAACAGTAAAAGGAAAGGAAATAGGAGTGTTGTTTGTTCAAAGTTATAAGCTCAATGCCTATACTCATAACGATTTGGTTACATTGCAAACGCTGGCTTCATATATTGCAATTGCCCTTGATAATGCTAATGCTTACCGTATAGTGAGTAGTCAAAATAAAGAATTGGAACAGCAACATATACAGTTGGAGAAGCAGGTTAAAGTAAGAACAAGTGAATTGGAAGCGGCTAAATTAAAGGCTGAAGAAAGTGATCGATTAAAAACTTCTTTTCTTGCAAATATGAGTCATGAAATACGAACTCCTTTGAATGCTATTGTGGGATTTTCAGAATGTTTGGCTTTACATACTTTAGATCCAAAGGAAAAGACACATATGGCTGGAGTTATTAGAGTTAATTCTGATTCACTTTTACAAATTATCAGCGATATCATAGACTTTTCGAAAATTGAAGCAGGACAAATGTCAATATCAAAATCTAATGTAGATGTTGATCAATTACTACAGGAAATTAATATTACCTATTTGTTTCAATTAAATACTATTGGCAAGAATATTAAGTTGAATATGTGCACTTATAAAGATGGATTAGTTACAAAACCAATAGTGAATACAGATTCATTTAGATTGAAACAAATATTCATAAACTTGTTAGATAATGCCATGAAGTTTACTCATGATGGCAAAATTGAGTTTGGTTACAAGGAAGTAAAAGATGATAGTGTCGTTTTTTATGTCAAAGATTCGGGAATTGGCATTGCTAGTGAAAATTTAAAAGTGATATTCGATAGGTTTAGGAAAATTGAAGATGATAATTCTATTTTATACCGGGGCACAGGACTTGGATTATCAATAACGAAATATTTAATTGAATTGTTGGATGGTGAAATCTGGGTGGAATCTGAAATAGGAAAAGGGGCTGAGTTTATTTTTAAGTTGCCAGTGTTAGTCAAAGAGGATGTTGAAGATGAAAACGTACAGGCTTTAAGTCAAAATAAATTACCGGATTGGAAAAACAAAAAGATATTAGTGGTAGAAGATGAAGAGTCGAATTATTTATTGCTTGAACATATGTTGAAAATTACCAACATCAATATTATATGGGCAAAAGATGGGGCTGAAGCTATGAAGCTATTTAAAGAAAATATAGAAATTTTAGATCTTGTATTATTGGATATTAAATTACCGGTTAAAGATGGATTTGAGGTAGTAAAAGAAATAAGACAAGAAAATAGTCATATCCCGGTTATTGCTCAAACAGCTTTTGCAATGTCAAATGAGGAACAGATCATACGTGATTTCGGTTTTGATGATTATATATCAAAACCTCTTATTAAAAATACCCTGTTTGAAAAAATGTTAGTGTTTATGTCGTAATTTAAATGTTATAACGAACTAAATACTTTAACTATCTTTTAAAAGTGTTTTGTACAATGAATAATTCTCTTCATCAAAACAAATAAAGAAGATTTTTTCAATACCATCAAATAGATTTTTCTGCACTGTTTTAATAGCTATTTCAGCAGCTTCAGGTTTTGGATATCCATAAACACCCGTTGAGATATTAGGAAAAGCAACAGTTTTAAAGTTGTTTTCAGAAGCAATTTTCAAAGAATTTATGTAGCAATTACTTAAGAGTTGAGCTTCGTTATGATTACCATCTTTATAGATTGGTCCTACCGTATGAATAATATATTTGGCGGGCAAGTTTCCCGCAGTTGTTATCACAGCTTCCCCTGTTGAGCACCCACCCTGTTTGTTGCGGATTAGAATACATTCATCTAAAATAGCTTTTCCTCCGGGGCGGTGAATGGCTCCATCAACACCGCCTCCTCCAAGTAAACTAGAGTTAGCTGCATTTACTATGGCATCAACGTCAAGTTTTGTTATGTCACCTTTAATTAGTTCAATTTTCATAAGGCTTAAGATTAGTAGATGTAATAAGAATTATTAACCTGAAATCAAAATTTCAAAAGAAATCAGGTTAATAATAAACTATCTTGTTATAAAAGTTTACTTTGGATTAAACCGGAATAATTTGTTCTAAGACCCAGTTTGTTCGGGCTCCGGTAACTCCAGTGCTAACACATTTATCATTTTTAATTAAATCATCGTTAACTTGTTTGATCAGATTGTATTGAATGTTTTCAGGATTTAAATATGGAAATTCAACTGTTCCTTTATCAGTAATAAGCTTTATTGGATCATGGTTAAATCCACTAAATACAATAGATCCTTTTGTACCAATTATTTCCATCGTATCCTGATCCTCATTGTTATGTGTGTTAAAGCACCAAAATCCATTACCAATCAGTCCGCTTTCAAATTGAAAAGAAGCAGCTACGGTATCTTCCACTGTATACCATGAATTATTGTTAGTAGCAAAACCTGTTGCTTTAACTATCGGTCCAAGAATAAAATCAAGGAAATCAAATTGATGGGAAGCCAGGTCATAAAATATACCTCCTCCGGCAACATTTTTATCAACTCTCCATGAAGACTCTTTTTCTGAATCTAAGGCTGGTCGGGTTAATCTTATTTGAACAGAAAGAGGCGTGCCAATAACACCTTCATCCAATAATTCTTTAACTTTTAAAAAACCTGGAAGTGTTCTGCGATAATAAGCAACAAAAAGAGGAACGTTGTATTTTTGCGAGGCTTCGTTCATTATTAAACATTCCTGATAAGTGGTAGCCATAGGTTTTTCAACATAAACAGGTTTACCTGCTTTTATTGACATAATCGCATATTCGGCATGAGAAGATGGAGGTGTTGCAATATAAACGGCATCAACATGAGGAGAGTTAATTAGTTCTTCTGCAGTTTGATAAACATGTTCAACACCATGTCGTTGAGCATAATCTTTTGCTTTTTCATAGTCCCTGCGCATTACAGAAGTAAGTTCTGCGTGTTCAACTTTATTAAAGGCCGGACCACTTTTAACTTCAGTAACATCACCACACCCAATTATGCCCCATTTTATCTTATTATTCATTTTTTATATAGTATTATTGATTTTGAATTAAAAAATATACCAAAAATTTCTATTTTTGGCCAAAGCTTAAATCAAATATATTGAATTTTGTTACTTGGTAATGAAAATAGACATAAAACAATTCAAGAAGATTGTTTTTACGATATTATTGGGGATGTACACGGGTATGCTAATGAATTGGAAGAACTCCTTGAAAAATTAGACTATACTCAGAATCATGGTGTTTGGAAACATGCTGAACGAAAAGCGATTTTTGTTGGCGATTTTGTTGACAGAGGTCCAGATTCAAAAAAAGTCCTGGAAATAGTACATGGAATGGTTGAGTTTGGTTCTGCTCATGCTGTACTAGGTAATCATGAGTTAAATTTAATCATGTATCTTACCAAAGAAAACGGCAAACCGATTCGTAAACCATCAGAATCAAGTCGTAAATTAATTGAAAAAATTAAGGACGAGTTTGAGGATGAACCCGAAGTGTTGAAAAAATATGTCAAATGGCTTCGGACCTTACCCATTTATTTGTGTTTTGAAAAATTTAGAGTAGTTCACGCATATTGGAATGATGACTATATTGATTTAATCGATGAATATAGAATTGAAGGTCGTTTTAAAAAGAAGGCTCTAAAACAAATGGCTGATCCTAATCATCCATTATGTAATGCAATAAATAGAGTGACTAAGGGTATAGAATTTCGATTACCTGAGGATTTAATTATAAAAGATTCTAACAATATACGGCGTAGTAATTTCAGAATCAGATGGTG
Source organism: uncultured Saccharicrinis sp. (assembly GCA_963665705.1). Classification (GTDB taxonomy): domain Bacteria; phylum Bacteroidota; class Bacteroidia; order Bacteroidales; family Marinilabiliaceae; genus Saccharicrinis. Next base: position 3,041,078 of record OY762448.1, on the reverse strand, counting down.
GGAATCTCCGTTTGGAAAAACTTTTCATGAATTAAGTTATGGAAATAAATTTAAACTGCCTGATTATACTATTCCTGAACAAATTCTTTTCCCATTTGATATATATGAAGAACATGAGCCTCCTGTGTTTTTTGGTCATTATTGTATGGGAAATGGTCAAATGAATCCCCAAAAAAATATTTGTTGTTTAGATGCTTGTGTAGCAAATGGTGGATCTTTGGCTGCTTATAGATGGGGAGGAGAGGAAAAGATCAATCCGAATAATATGATTTTAGTAAAACAGATATTTAGCTTTTTTTAAATGCTATAACTAACTTTTTGTAATAAAAGTTCTTTTTAATAGTAACTTTTGGCATGGTATTTATTTCAATTGCGTAATCTTATTATATTTGTTTGCTGATTAAAGGGGTATATCTGCCAATTATTTTTTTATGAGAAAGTTGTTGAAAATATTTTTCGTATCGCTGTTATTATCTATTTCTATTAGTGGTACGTCTCAAATAAATACTGATAAAGTACTTGAAGCAGGTAGATTTGCTTTATATCAGCAAGAATATGTTCTTGCTATTTCTTTTTTTAATAAAGCTATTGAAAGTAAACCATATTTAGGTCTTCCATATTATTTTCGAGCCCGTGCAAAATACAATCTCGATGATTTAAAAGGTGCAGAAATAGATATGGATAAAGCCATTGAGATTATTCCTTTTTATTATGAGTTTTATCGTTTTCGAGGAGATATCAGAAGTAGATTAGCAAAGCATAATGAGGCACTTATTGATTACGATAAAGGTTTAGAAATTGAGCCTGATGATATTGGTATTTGCTTTAACAGAGGTTTGGTGCATATGAACATGAAAGAATGGGAAAAAAGTGTAGATGACTTTTCAACCGTTCTTAAAATTGAACCAGCTCAATATGGTGCCTATATTAACAGAGCTATAGCTAAGCTTAATCTTAAAGATACAATAGGAGCTGTTACTGATATGGATGAAGCTATCGAAGTAAATCCTCTTGTGGCAGATGCTTATCGTTTTAGTGCAGCTATTTATTATGATATCAATAAATTTGATATGGCATTAGAGCGTATTAATGCAGGTATTAATATTGATAACCGGGAACCGATGTATTTTTCATTAAGAGGTGCGATCAGGTATCAGATGGATGATCTTCAGGGAACGATGTCAGATTTTAATAAAGTGATTGAGCTTCAGCCTCAAAATATGATGGCTTATGCAAATAGGGGTATATTAAGAGTTGAAGTTGGAGATGTTAATAATGCAATAGATGATTTTTCCAGAGTTTTAGCATTAAATCCCAATGACCTATTAACGCTGTTTAATAGATCTGTTTTATATATACGTATTGGTGAGTATAAAGATGCTATTTCTGATTTAAATATAATCATCAGTCATTATCCGAATTATTCTGATGCCTATATGGCCAGAAGCCAGGCCTATGCAGGATTAAACATGCAAGCAGCACAACGTAAAGATTTTAATATGGCGAAGAAACTTCAGCAGGATGAGCGCAAAAATGCTGAGAAAAATGCACAAGCCAATTCATCAGGAAGAAAGAAGCCAAAAGAAACTAGAAGTCAGTCGGATGATGATATTAGTAATCATGATAAAATTGCTGTTTTAGATGACTTTACTGTTGAAGATAATGATGTTGATGAATTAGAAGATCTAAAGGGTAAAATTCAGAATAAGAATATTATTATCAATTTAGAAAAGGTATATAGTTTAACTTTCTTTTCTGAAGATAATGTAGTTAATAGTAGTAGATACTTTAAACCTGAAGTTACTCGTTTTAATTCAAGAAGTACTGCAGATCGAACTTTAGCATTTTCTAATAAAGAAATGGAAGATGAAGGAAGTTTGGCTTGGGAATATTTTAGATCAATAGAAGAAATTACAAAGAAATTACAGACTTATCCAAATAATAATGATCTGAGATTTATTCGTGCTATTTTATATGGTGTTGTAATGAATTATAGTAGTGCCTTAAAAGACTATAATTATTTAATTGATCATACTTCAAAGCAACATCCTTATATTTTATTTTACTATTTAAATAGAGCCGCCATACGATATAAAATGGTTGAAGTAATGCAGTCATTTGAAGAAGAAGAATTACCGGAAAAATTAGTGTCTGGGGTGAGTGCTTCTAAAGATAAAGAAGAAGATAAGGTGGTGAAGAGAATGCTGGATTATGATTTGATAGAAAGAGATCTTAAGAGTGTAATTGATATTAATCCTGGATATGAGTTTGCCTATTATAATTTAGGTATTTTATATTGTAACAAAAAAGACTATGAAGGTGCTGTTAGGCAGTTTACCAATGCTATAAAATTAAATTCTCAATTTGCCGAAGCATACTTTAACCGAGGATTAACCAGAATATATTTGAAGAAAGAAACTGAAGGTACCATGGATTTGAGTAAAGCTGGTGAGCTGGGATTATATAAAGCTTATAATATTATTAAGCGATACGGTGAGCAAAAAGTAAGCAATGATGATGAAGGAAGTGAGGAGTAAATGGATGAATGGCTTCAACATATTGATACTGATAACCCAGAATTCCAGGATGCTTTTAAATTAGTTCAGTTTACCAATAGATCGGTATTTTTAACAGGAAAAGCAGGTACAGGTAAAAGTACTTTCTTAAAATATATATGTGCAAATACGCATAAAAAATACGTAGTTGTAGCTCCTACCGGCATTGCTGCTATTAATGCTGGCGGACAAACACTTCATTCATTCTTTAAGATCCCTTTTCGTCCAATATTACCTGATGATCCTGATCTAAGTACCAAAGATGGAAGGATTTATGATTTTCTCAAATATCGTAAAAATCATCAAAAGTTAATCAAGGAATTAGATTTATTAATCATTGATGAGGTATCTATGTTGCGAGTTGATATCCTAGATTTTATAGACAGGGTATTACGAGTGTATTCCGGACATATGCAAGTTCCTTTCGGAGGTAAACAACTTTTAATGGTAGGTGATGTATTTCAGCTTGAACCCGTTGTTCGACGAGAAGAGTGGAGTATATTAAGTAGATTTTATCAAACACCTTTTTTCTTTTCTGCTCGTGTTTTCAGAAATTTACCAATGGTTCAAATCGAACTAAAAAAGGTATATCGTCAAAACAATCCTGAGTTTGTTAATTTATTGGACAGGGTTAGAGTTAATGCTGTTAAATCCGATGATATAAATATAGTTAACCGTCGTTTCAATCCTAAGTTTAATGCTCCTTTAGATGAACTATTTATAACATTGGCTACACGTAGAGATACCGTTGATTATATAAATGATCATAAGCTTGAAGAATTAGAAGGAGAGGAGATTACTTTTAAAGGTGCTATAACAGGAGAATTTCCTGAATCGGCACTTCCTACTCCCAAAAATCTTATCCTAAAAGAAAATGCCCAGGTTATGTTTATTAAAAATGACCAGGAAAGGAGATGGTATAATGGAAGTTTGGGTAGGATAGATGAAATAAATGAAAATGGGATTTATGTGAGAATGGAAAATGAAGAAATTCATTTGATAGAAAAAGAGCTCTGGCAAAATCTCAGATATAATTACGATGAAAAAAACAACCGGGTTATTGAAGAAGAAATAGGTTCATATAAACAGTATCCCTTAAAACTGGCATGGGCTATTACTGTGCATAAAAGCCAGGGCCTAACTTTTGATAAAGTAATGATTGATTTTTCAGGTGGTGCTTTTGCAGGAGGTCAGTTATACGTTGCGCTTAGTCGTTGCAGATCTCTGGAGGGTATTATAATGAAATCAAATATTTCGCAGAGGGATGTTATCGTTAAAAAAGAGTGTGTTGATTTTAGTCGTAGATCAAATAATAAACTACTAATTAAAGAAAGTTTAGATTCTGCGCAGGCTGACGATGGTTATATTAGTGCATTGAAAGCATTTAAGAAGAATAACTTTCGTTTGGCAATGGAAGAGTTAGGGAGTGCTGTTTCAAAAAGAAATGATCTTACTAAACCTGTTGTATTAAGATTTATAGCAAAACAACTTTTGGTAATAACAAAGCTACGCAAAAAGGTTGCTGAACTTGAACGAAAAGAAAAAAAGAGAAATAAACAATTAGAAGATTTTGCCAGGGAGTATTTTTTAATGGCAAATGAATGTTTAGTAAAGGCGAAAGATAAAAGTGCTTCCATAGCTAATCTTAATAAAGCCATTTTATTAAAACCTGATTTTTTTGATGCTATATATAAAAGAGCTGGTCTAAAAATAGAAGTTAGTGATTTAGAAGGTGCAGAAAAGGATTATACTTTAGCCAGTAAATTAAAACCTCGTACTTTCACAATATTTTATAACAGAGGCAGAACAAGGATTTTGTTAAAGAATTACAATGGTGCGTATAATGATTTAAAAAAGGCAGCCCGATTAAAAGATGATCATGCCGATACGTATTATTATTTATCACAAGTATGTGAGCGATTAGGCGAAGATGAAGAAGCTGAACGATATAGAAATATATCTGCTAATCTTGGTTTTGAGGATGAAGAAGATTAATAAAGCAAACCAATAATTTCTGTTTCTACAATAAGTTAATGGTTTTCGTTTTCTGATTACTTTCTAAATGTTTTAGTGTAGTGTATAATAATTGAATATTTTGATAAATTATTTGAATTCTTGGATTAACAGTCATTAATTATTTCAAATTCAATGACTAATAAGTTTATAGAGGTCAGTAGATAATTACTTATATTTGCCACCAGTAAAAATAAGGGATACATGGAATTATTCAAAGGACAAAATGCTCTAGAGTTTGCTGATCGTTTCCATACGGATGATGATTGCCTGGAATATTTGGCCAACATTAAGTGGCACCAAGGTTTTAAGTGCGTTAAATGTGGGCATCAAGGCTACCAGCAGCGCAAGCATCACGGAAGAATCTGCAACAAGTGTGCTCATATTGAGTCAGCTACCGCTAACACACTCTTTCACAAAGTGAAATTTGGAGTACGCAAAGCCTTTTACATTTGCTTTGAGATGTCAACCTCAACCAAGAGTTTGTCTGCAAGCTATATGTCAGAACGTATTGGAGTGACTGAAAAAACAGCACGACTGTTCATGCATAAAGTTAGGGAAGCGATGCAATCAAGCGGAAACAACCCGATGGATGGAAATGTACATATCGACGAGTTTGTGGTAGGAGGCAAAGAAGAAGGTAAGGTTGGTCGCAGTTACCACAGCAAGAAAAAGAAAGCGGTATGTGCTGTTGAGCTTACCGATGATGGGAAAGTAAAACGTATGTACTCGATGAAAATCAACAATTACTCATCGAAAGAACTTAAAAGGCTTTTTGATGCTCATATATCCCAAGATGCCAGTGTGACCACTGATTGTTGGAGAGGTTATCGCCCTTTGATGAAGGATTACAACATAGAACAGATTGAAAGCATGGGAGGCATGAATTTTAAAGCCTTACATACAATGATACACCAAGTGAAGTCGTGGATTAGAACAACCTATTCTTGGGTTAGCGAATGGCATATAGATAAATATTTTAATGAGTTTTGCTACAGGATTAACCGATCACAAATGAAAGATAACATCTTTAACAACTTAATGTACCGTATGGTGGAAGCTGACAAAATTAATCAGAAAGATTTAGTAGGTGCTTAACTACTGACCTCTATAAGTTTATTTTTGTGTAATTGAAAAAAGAGCTACACTACTATGAAACAAGCCATGAGAAAGTTTTTCTCACACATGACGATGACAAAATTGGTGAGTTCCATCTGGAAATTAAAAGCAAATCTAGACATATGAATGAACTTTTTGCTTTATCCGAAACGATTATATCCAGTGTAAATAATATTTCAGAAAAAGCCAAAGTTATCAATGAAATTGCTGAGCAAACAAATATTTTAGCATTGAATGCTGCAGTTGAAGCTGCAAGAGCAGTTGAAGCTGGAAAAGGATTTTCTGTTGTAGCTAAAGAAGTCAGGGTTTTAGCTGAGCGAAGTAGAGAAGCTGCATATTCAATAAACAATTTTTCAAATGATAGTATGGGTTTAGTGGTGCAATCTGCTCATCTTTTTGAAGAAATGCTTCCCAATATTGAATTATCAGCAAATATGGTTAATGAAATTTCAAATGCCAGCACAGAACAAAATTTAGGTATTGAACAAATTGATAGTTCACTTCAAGAATTGAATCAGATTATACAAGATAATGCATCAAAATCAGTAGGGATGTCAGATACAGTATCTACTCTTAATGACTTATCTGAAAACTTAATGGAATCATTAAAATTCTTTAAAGTAAATACAAAAATTAAAAAGAAAAAGAATATTTATGTTCCTGGTGCTGTAACAAATGACCATGAGGATGTATCGAATAAAGAGGTATTAGAAGTCGCTTAGGACTTTAGGAATTCAAAAAATCGTCAATTTTAGTCGAGTAAATTAATTTAATTTTGTTTAGTAACTTTTTTTAAGTCTTCAAGTAATAAGGAGAGTAAAACACTTAACTTAATTTGAAAATGAAAAAAGTATTGCTTTTATTGATGGGATTTTGTTTACTAATTAATTCTTATGGACAGGGATTGAAAGAATTAAAAACCGAATCATCTTACCTTGTTTATCCAAAAGTACCAATAGAGAAAATAGATCTTGAAACTGCAAAAGTTGAATTTGCTCATGGTGATATATTAATTTCAGATGAAAAATCTGTGCATAAAGAGACAAATTTATGTAAAGCAAAAGGTGCTAAATTAAAAGATGCACAAGCCATTGAGACTTTCTATTATAAAATTAAATATACTTCGCCTAATGCTTTTGTAAGAATTCAAAACGCTTCTGGAGAGGTTGTTTATATTAAGAAAACAAGCGAAAAGTATACTGATTATGATTATTTCGGAAAGAAAGAATGTTACTTTTTAGAGGCTATTTTGGAGAGCGCCTATAAGAAAATGAAAGATAAAAATGATTCAATGCTTATTGCAAATGAAGAGAGTGCTATGTTAAAAAAAGCACAGGATTTTGTAAATGAATCATTATCGTTTTATTATCAATCACAAAATATAGAAGTTTCTTATATCAAGGATAATAAAGAATTTCAGTATCCGGAATTACAAAAAGCTGCAAATAAAGCTATAGAAGGATTTAATACCTTAAAAAATAATTACTCGAATCAGGCAGGTAAGGATAAATTGATGGAGGCAGTACAAGTTTGGGAAAAGGCTGTTGAAACAAAGAATATTAATGATAGAAAATCAAGGATAAACAGACGGTCTGCCGGACGTTTATATCATAATATCGCTTTAGCATATGCTTATTGTCAAGATTTTGATAAAGCAATACTTGCTTTGAATACTGGTTTAGCTATGTATTCAGGTATATCAAATAACTTTACCGTATCATGCGAATCTTTGAGATCTCGTTTGTATGATCAAAAGAAATATTTTGATATGAATAAGAATGCTGAAGTAAAAATATCAGATGGATCATCAAATGTTACGGTTGTAGACTTAGGAACAAATGCATACCCTGATTTTAAAAGTGATTACGCATCTTTTAATCGTGATGATATGTCAGATAAGATTGCGGAAGCTAAAAAGATTCAGGAAGAGGCCATTGCTTCAGGTGCTGTAAATAAATACCAGGATAAAGTATTACATAGTGCTACGCAAGGATATATGCTTTCTTTACCTACTTCAATGGGAGCAACTAGTTTAGCAGAAATTCAAGCTGCCATGAAAAAGTTAAATGAATTTCCTATTGAAGCATGTGATTTAACTCAATTAAATCAATTGATATTAAAAAATAATCATATCAAATCTATTCCTACTGATATTAAGAAATTAGTTAATTTAAAGAGACTTGATTTAAGTAAAAATGAATTGACTGAATTACCTGTTGAATTAGGTGAATTAAAAGAGTTAAATACTTTGGTTTTAAAAGGAAATCCATTAAAAAGTGGGGAGGTTGATAAGATACAAAAGCTATTGCCTGATTGTAAAATTAAGCTTTAGAAAAATATATAGAAAAATGAAAGGTCGTCAATAGCTGACGACCTTTTTTTATTTTAATGAGAAGCTTCTTCTCCGGGCAGTTTTTTCATTTTAAGTTTATCTCCAGTTTCATCTACAACTTTTTTGTAGAAATTTTTATCATAACCAGGGAATTCTGCATGAGCTGGATTTCCATAGTTATTGTGAAGAAATTGACCGTCTTTTTCTCGATGAAGGTTTCCATCTAAATATTTTACCATTAAAAATTCACCTAATTTTTTCCAACTACTTACTGTAATTTTACTCTGGTTAAGGCTGTATTCTGTTAAGAAATCTTTAGCTTGTTGAGGATCAATATCATTTAAATTACGTGCTGCTAATTCAATGGCTTGTTGATTGTTTTCAAATTTATCTTCAAGTTCCTTTTGAACTTTTTTGATATCTTTTATCATGTATTCATATCGAGCATAAGCTTGATTAGAAACCCAGTTAAACACCCAGAATGCAGATGTCCAAGAGAACTCAAGTAAATTTCCATTGCCAACCTCAAATTCATGAGGAATCTCGTTAATTCCACAATAAATTGGCACGTAAACTGTAGATGCAGCATCATCAACGCCAAACCAAAATACTCCTCCAATTGAGTTAGGTAACCAGTTGCGCATTTGTGCTACAAAAGAAAATCCAGTTTGTTGTGTTGCAATAGCTCTTTCGTTAAAATACTCTTCACCATCAACCTCCCATGTTAATGGACGAAATCTATAAGGACTTTTAAATGGGCCAGCACCAACATCAGCTGTCATATCCATTGAGGTGCCTTCAAAATGATCGCGCATAATATTTTGCACATCACGATAAGAAACTTTTTTTGCAGGTTTAATCCATAATGGCAATCTTTCTGAGGATTCGCCTTTAACATAGCCTTCATATTTGTCCATCTCTGGATTCATCAGTCTAAAACCAGACCATACCCTGGCCTCACAAAAACGTAAAGCACCATAGTCAAGAGGAGCGTATGCATCAGCAAAACTAAATTCTTTATTTTTACCATCGAAGTAGCCTTTCTCTCTTGCAAAGGAAATAACATCTTTTGCAAATAAGCAATTTTCTTCATCTTTCAATGGGAAAGTTGTGATTCTTGCCTGGTTAGCGTGACCTGATACCATTCCGTCAGGTATTTTTCTTGCTACCCACACAGCACCTTTGTTGCCAACTCCTTTTCCTATCATTTCCATAATCCAAACTTCATTTGGGTCTGCTATTGAAAATGATTCTCCAGAACTATAATAACCATACTCATCAACAAGTTCTGTCATTATTTTGATCGCTTCACGCGCTGTTCTGGATCTTTGTAGTGCAATATAAATCAAGCTACCATAATCAATTATTCCAGTAGAGTCAACTAATTCATGTCTGCCACCATAAGTTGTTTCTCCAATAGCTACCTGATTTTCGTTCATATTACCAATAACAGTATATGTTTTAGAAGCTTGTTTAATTTGACCAAGGTATTTACCAGTATCCCATTCATAAACATCTAACATTGATCCTTCAGGCCAGGTTTGTCCTTTCCAATAATATAGTTCTCCAAATAGGTCATGAGAATCTGCAGCATAGGAAATCATAGTTGAACCATCAACCGATGCATTTTTAGTAATAAGAAAGTTTGTACATGCTTTTAAATTATTGGGGGAAAAGAAGCTTATTGTTAAAATAGCAATAAGTGTAAATTTTAATTTACTCATATTTATTATATATTTTGTTGATTGTTATTATTTTATGCGAAATACAAAAATAATTTTTTTTGTCACATTATCACCTGATAAATAATTGTTTAAATGTAGGATAGTGTAATAAAATATGTTAAAAATAAAAAAAAATGAAAAGTTTTTTCTGCAATACTAAATAACTATTGCTGAGTTAGGGTTTAAACAGAAATAAGTGAAAGTTTCAAATATAAAAAAAGGTTCAGTATTGCTGAACCTTTAATATTTATATATGGTTGTATGTTTTTCTTAATTAATAATTCTATTTATTGTATCCTAATATGTGAAACATTTCATCAACTGATTGTTCCTCTCTATATACATAATCAATAATATTACCTTTTTCATCGCGATCAATAATGACGTGTTTAGGTGCAGGGATCAAGCAGTGTTTAATTCCACCATACCCACTTATCGAATCCTGATAAGCACCAGTATGAAAAAAACCAAGATATAATGGTTCTCTTTTTTCTTCTTCTGCATTATACTTGGGTAATAGTATTTCCTGGTTAAGATCTTCTGAGTTGTAATAATCAGAATGGTCGCAACTAATCCCGCCTATATTAACTCTACCATATTCATTATGCCATTTATTAACTGGTAATAAAATAAATTTTTCATGAATAGACCATGCATCAGGAATGGTATTCATTAAACTATTGTTAATTAGATACCATGTTTCAGTATCATTTTGCTGTTTTTGCTCTAAAACTTCAAAAATTATAGCTCCGGATTCTCCTACAGTATATTTACCAAATTCAGTAAATATATCCGGATCCGGAATGTTTTCTTTTGTACATGCATCTTTAATATTGTTGATTATTTCATTTATCATGTACTCATAATTGTATTCAAAACCCAAATGGTTTCTAATAGGGAATCCTCCTCCTAGATTCAAAGAATTTAAATCTTCACTTTCTAATTTTAGTTCAGTATATAACTTTACTGCTTTCTGAAATTCAGTCCAATAATATAGTGTATCTTTTATTCCAGAATCAACAAAAAAATGAAGCATTTTTAACTCAATCTTTTCATTGTCTTTAATGTGTTCCTTAAAAAAGTTAATTACTTCTGTTGGAGGAATTCCAAGGCGCGATGTATGATATGCAGATTGTGGTTCTTCACTAATCGCCATTCTAATGCCTACTTTAATTTTTTCTTTAGTATGAACCTTTAATAATCTTCTTAATTCATTTACACTATCCAAAACAACGATAGAGTTCTCAAACCCCATTTCTTGCAAGCGAACAATTTTTTCAAGGTAACCATCAGTTTTGTATCCGTTATGAATAATAATTCTTGATTTATCTAATTTTTCTTTTTTGTATAGATTAAGAATTAAATCAATATCAAAAGATGATGATGTTTCAAGGTTTACATTGTGCTTAAGAGCTTCTTGTATTACGTGATAAAAGTGGTTACACTTTGTACAATAACAGAAATGATATTTACCAGTATAGGCATTGTTATTGATTGCACGGTTAAATAAATTTTTGGTTTTCTTTATTTGATCACCAATTTTTGGTAAATAAATAAATCTAAAAGGTGTGCCATGTTTTTCTATTAAGTATTTTAACGATACTCCATGGAATGTTAAATATCCATCTCTAAGATCAAATCCTTCCTGAGGAAAATAATAGCTTTGTTCAATTAGATCAAAATAAGTATTTTTCATTTATTAAATAATATAGAAACCAGTAGGTAATTAAAACTATTGTTAATTAACAGTGGAATAAAGATATTGTATTTATTCCCAATTATTTGTGCTTCCTATGTATGTATTGGCATAGCTTTACAAAGAAATATTATTTTATTGAATAAAGTTACGAATGCTAATAAAAAAAGAAAAATATTTACATTTTGACTAAAAAGAAAATGGTGCTATTTATAAGGGTTTGAATACTAATTTTTTATGGTGAATATGCCATTGTAGGTAAGTTCATTTGAACAGTTATCTTCTATTACGATTTTTAAATCAATGGTACCATTAATATTTTTTGGAGCTTTTCTTAATGGGCAGCATAGCGTATGTGATTTTGCATCATATTCAAAAAGAGTCCATTGATTATTCAAGTACCCATTAAAAGATTTAATTCCGGAAAAATTGTCTGAAATCTTAAATATTAATTTGGACGTTCTTGAATATACTTTATTATTATAGTAATTGATTGACTTTATATGAGGTTTTATTTTGTCAATATGAAAAGTGAAATTTCCAGTATTTCTTGTTTTTAATATCATTTTACCATTTTCAATATATCCGCCTGCATAATAGGATTTGTTGTTGCCATTAACAGAAGCCATACATAAAGAATGGTTATATGACATTAAAGAATCAGGTATGTCAAATTTCAAAGTAATGTTTTTTTGTAATGGAATACTTTTATTGCCAACTACATATAGTATTTTGTGATCAATAATTTTTTCGTTGATTAAAAAAAATTCATCCTCATAAAATGTTCCTTTAGGAATAAAGCATGAAACAGCGTTACCTTTTATGTGATTATCAACATTATATTTTAAAAATGCTTGTTGTTCTTTTGGTGCCATACTAATAGCTGGCGATTTACCCTTTTTTAATTTAAAATCTAATTCAGAAAAATTATGAGCAGCATCAAAGGCTAATATTTGTATTTGCTTAGTGCTGTCCATCACAATTATTCCATTATTTACAACATTTTTATATATGCTCAAGTTGTTATTTGGTAATTTATAGCAACGTTGAAATCTTTTTCCATGTTCAGCTTTGTATCCATAGTCGATATGTGCATTAATATATCTCGATTCGTAAAATGAGAAACGATCTAAATCCCATTCGTAAGTCGTTTTATTATTAACATTCATGATTAAGCTATATACGCCACACTTTTTCCATGAACCACTCATATAGTCTAACATTTCTATTCCTATTCCTATATTTCCAGTAGCATATATAGTAGGGTTTCCTTTTAAGTGAAATTTCCCATCGTAAAATACAATAGGGTAATTTTTGGCAGAAGAGTTTCCGTTAACTTTACTATCAGAGTCTAATGGATATATTCTGATAGTTAGTAGTTTGGGGCGTACATTGTCTTTGATGTTTGATGTGAAAAAGAATGGATTTAAAGGTTCCTCTGTATTGGAATCTCTGATTTCATAATGTAAATGAGGTCCACCACTGCTTCCTGAATTACCAGAGTAAGCTATTGTTTCTCCCTTTTTGACGTAAATTGAATCAGTGGGGAAGTAATCTATCGAAAATTGTTCAATTTTATATTGCTCTCTTGTAATCACTGAATCAATTTTAGGAGCATATGATTTAAGGTGCGCGTAAACAGAAGTATAGCCATTGTTATGTTTAACATAAACCGCATTGCCATAACCTACAGGAGATATTTTTATTCTGGAAATAATACCATCAGCCATACATTTTACACCCAACCCGGTTTTACCATTTGTACTAAGATCAATGCCTGAATGAAAATGATTAGATCTTAGTTCTGCAAAGGAACCACTTACACTTGGTTCAATATCTAGAGGGAAAATAAAATCACTAGAATTTGTTGTTTGAGCATTGTTTTGAGTAAAATATATGGTAAATAAAATTGTAATGCAAAATATAATTTTCATGAGTCTTTTCTTTCTGGTTAAAATTAAAACAAAACCTTATTGTAATTGTTTTTTACAAATAGATTAATCTTTTTTTTACATTGTAATTACTTCATATTTAGAATTTATCTCTATTTATCTAAATAGATTGTAAAAAGAAAGTTTATGTTTATTTTTATTTCTTAATTGCAATATTAACTTTGTATGGCATTTTTGTAAATATGGCGAACGAAAATATAGAAATAGTAAATAATTTACAACATAAAATAATGCGGTTGGTTGAACGTTATGAAAGAGTGAGGTCCGATAATGAAATGTTAAAGGCTCACAACGATCAACTCACCACCCAGTTAGAAGGATCTGCGCGTGAAATGGCAGATTTAAAAGAAAAATACAATACATTAAAATTTTCTAAAACGATTGAAGCAAGTAGTGGAGACGTTCACTTTGCAAAAATTAAGATTAATCAAATTGTGCGGGAAATTGATAAATGCATTGCTCTTTTAAACAGATAATATTTAGTTGTTAATGGACGAAAAGCTTTCAATACGAGTGAATGTGGCCGATAGATATTATCCTTTAAGGATAAATCGTGAGGATGAGGAGCGTATCCGTAAAGCAGCTAAGCTGATCAATGATAAAGTATTACAATATAAACAACACTATTCTGATAAAGATCATCAGGATTTTTTAGGGATGGCTGCATTGCAGTTTGTAATTAAACTTCTTGAGTTAGAAGAGAAGCAAGATGATTCTCCAATAGTTGAAATGGTAAGAGAGTTAGATCAACAACTATCGGAAATTCTTGAGAAAGAATAATTAATCAATATATGTCAATAATATCCGCATTGTTTATACACTCAGGCTAAATTGTTTGAGTTTGTATGGAGCGATTGCGGTTTTGTTTTATTTAATAAAGTGTGAAATGGAGATAACAATCGGTATTGTGGCCCTGGTGATAGGGATTTTGGGCACATGGATAGTATACGGTAAGATTTTAAAATCTCATAGCCACAAGGTCATTCGAGAAGCTGAGAATGAGGCTGAGGTAATAAAAAAAGATAAAATTTTACAAGCAAAAGAGAAATTCTTGCAATTAAAATCAGATCATGAGAAAGAGATTAATGCCAGAAATAATAAACTTTTAAGTGCTGAAAACAAATTAAAGCAAAGAGAGGTTTCTTTTAATCAAAAGCAAGAAGAGCTAACTCGTAAACGTAAAGAAACTGAAGCAATTCGTGAAAATTTAGATAATCAATTAGAAATAGTTGAAAAGAAATCTTCTGATTTAGATAAGCTTCATAAACAACAAGTTGAGCAACTTGAAGCTATATCTGGTTTAACAGCTGATGAAGCAAAGAGCCAGTTGATCGAATCATTAAAAGCAGAGGCTAAAACTGAAGCAATGTCATATGTAAATGACATTATGGATGAGGCTAAAATTAATGCAAATAAGGAGTCGAAGAGAATAGTTTTACAGACTATTCAACGTGTTGCAACTGAAAATGCTATTGAAAATTCAGTAACGATTTTTCATATTGATTCTGATGAAATTAAAGGAAGAATCATTGGTCGTGAAGGAAGAAATATTAGAGCTTTAGAAGCAGCGACAGGAGTTGAGATTATTGTTGACGATACCCCGGAAGCTATCGTACTTAGTGCATTCGATCCAATGCGTCGGGAAATAGCTCGTTTAGCATTACACCAATTAGTAACTGATGGTAGAATTCACCCAGCACGTATTGAGGAAGTTGTAAATAAAGTTCGTAAGCAGGTTGAAGAAGAGATTATAGAGACTGGTAAAAGAACAGCAATCGACTTAGGTATTCATGGTTTACACCCTGAATTAATTAAGTTAGTTGGTAAAATGAAATATCGTTCTTCATACGGACAAAACTTATTACAGCACTCTAGAGAAACTGCAAATCTTTGTGCTGTTATGGCAAGCGAAGTGGGATTAAATCCTAAAAAAGCAAAAAGAGCTGGATTATTGCATGATATAGGTAAAGTATCAGATGAGGAGCCAGAATTACCACATGCTATTTTAGGTATGAAATTGGCTGAGAAATATAAGGAAAAGGCTGATATATGTAATGCCATTGGAGCTCACCATGATGAAATTGAGATGACTACAATGATTGCCCCAATCGTTCAGGTTTGTGATGCTATTTCTGGAGCTCGTCCGGGTGCACGTAGAGAAGTCGTTGATTCATATATTAAACGCTTAAAAGATCTTGAGAATTTAGCATTGTCTTATCCAGGGGTTTTAAAAACTTATGCTATTCAAGCCGGTCGTGAGTTGAGAGTAATTGTTGGTAGTGAAAAAGTAACCGATAAGGATGCTGAAACATTATCATATGATATTGCTAAAAAAATTCAAACAGAGATGACATATCCTGGACAGGTTAAGATAACAGTGATTCGAGAAACTAGAGCTATTAATTACGCTAAGTAATAGATTATCTTATTTTAATAAATTATAAAAGGCCAGTAGTTATTTTAACTATTGGCTTTTTTTTGCGAATTGAGGTACGATATAAAAATATTACAAAAAGATGTGGTAAACACAGTTTATGGTATACATTGTTCTTAATTAATATCTTTAAACCTACTAATTTCATTTTTTGAAAGATGCTTAAAATCGAATTGTTCATAGATTCTTCCATTGAAGATTCTTGATTCAATGTAGAATATGTTATAATTGATGTAATTTCATAACCAATAGATTGGTATTGGAATAACTTATGATATTAAAGTTGAAGATATTAAGTCTAGGATATAGTAATTGGTTGTTAAGGAAATAAAAATTGATATATTTGTGTGTTAAATTTTTACAAACTAAAACAAAAAAAAATGAAAATCTATTTCCCAAAGATGGTTTCTATTTTATTTGTAGGTACGTTGATGCTTTCTTCTTGCGGAGGAAGTGGAGATAAGGATGATACTCCGGACGATTCAGCGGCGCCCACTATTTCAACTAGTGTTCCTACAGCGAATCAAAGTTTTTCACTAGGTGGATCTTTTCAGTATACAGGTACATTTACTGATGACGTTGAACTAAAAAATGTAACTTTTTCAATTGAAAAAATTGATGCACCTTCTACTTTAGGAATTGATGATCCTAGTTGGGCTCCTGATGATGTTACTATTACTCTTTCAGGTACTACGGAAACTGTTGATGCCGCAATTTTCGACATACCTTCGGGAGTTAATGATGGTGTATATCAGTTAACAATTTTATGTTCTGATGCCGTAAGTAAAACAGCCACAGAAGAAATAACCATTAATTTAGGTAGTACAAATTATTAAATAATATATTACACTAAATATAAGCCCGTTGAATAACGGGCTTTTTTTATACCTATTATTTGGGTATGATATATGATTTTATTCATAGTGCATATATAAAATCATTTGCTTTTTTTTGTAATTCATAAATGTTAAAATATAAATTCATGGCTCAATATGATTTTGATGAAATAATAGAACGAGAAAATACAGATGCCTTTAAATTAGAATTACGAAAATTCTTTTTTGGAACTAATGAAGTATTGCCATTATGGGTGGCTGATATGGATTTTAAGGCTCCACCTGTTGTGATTAAAGCGATTCAGGATCGAGCTCATCATGAGATATATGGATACACTATTCGTGATAGTAAGTTTAATGGAGCTATTGTGAATTGGTTAAGATCTCAGCATCAGTGGAATATTGAGGAGAAATGGATTAAATTTATACCAGGAGTTCTTGCATCATTAGTAATTGCTATTAATGAATTTTCTGAAGAAGAAGATCAGGTAATCATTCAAACACCAGTATATCCGCCTTTTCATTCAATTGTAAAAGAAAATAAAAGGCAGTTGATTAAAAATACGCTTATAGAATCAAATGGGTATTACACAATTGATTTTGAACAACTGGAAAAGCAAGCGAGTAATCCTAAAGCCAAAATATTTGTTTTTTCAAATCCCCATAATCCAGTTGGTAGAGCATGGAGTAGTGATGAGTTAAGGAAGATTGCGGATATATGTATTAAACATGATCTGTTGATTGTATCAGATGAAATTCATAGTGATTTATGCTTATTTGATCACAAGCATTTAGTGTTAGCTAATTTGTTCCCTGAGCTCAGAGATAGAATTATAACAGGTATGGCTCCAAGTAAAACATTTAATATTGCTGGTTTATCAACAGCTTACGCAATTATTGAAGATGAAATTTTAAGAAACCGTTTTGAAAAACGATTAAGTGCATATCAGATGTACATGGGTAATTTATTTGGGGGCGTAGCTTTAACTGCCGCGTATAATGAGGGTGCTGATTGGTTGAAGGAAATGAAAAAGTATTTGGAAAACAATGCTTTATTTGTTAAAGATTTCATTCAAAAAAATATGCCTGAAGTAGGATATGTATTACCTGAAGCTACTTATCTTTTATGGCTTGATTTTAGAAAATGGAACATTGAACATGCTGAACTGAAAAAAGCAATGATAGAAATTGGTAGAGTTGGATTGAATGATGGATTGTCTTTTGGAAAAGAAGGTGAAGGATTTCAGCGATTAAATATAGGTTCTCCTAAAGCGATTATTCAAGAAGGAATGGAAAGAATTCTTAAAGTAAGAAATCATTTCGTTAAATAATATATTTATAGGCCAGAGTTTGATTTAAATTATAAATCGAACTCTGGATATTAGTTTAGGTAGATTTGAGTTTTTTTCTTTTCACTTTTGCTTTTATTGTAGGATATATAAAAACAGAAAGCAAAATAACTATCGTACCAATATAAAATCCTCCACTCATATATTCAGAATCCCCAAAAATAAAATAAGCCAGGATAATTCCATATACAGGCTCCATATTTATTGCCAGGATTATATTATATGCGGATAGTTCTTTCATAACATCAACACTAATAGCAAACGCAAAAGCGGTACAAACTACTCCTAAAAGGAGCATATACAAAAAATCACTAATGGATGGTGATAGTAATTCTGTATTTATTTGTTGGGTAATTAGTAGATATAAAGTAATTCCAATAAATCCCCCGGTCATTTCGTAAAAGCTAATTAATGTTGGGGTATATTTATGTGTAAATGATTTATTTAAAATGGTGAAAAGTGTAGCTAAAATACTTGATATAATAGCAACAAGTATTCCTTTTATATAATGTATTTCATAGCTAAAAATTAAATATAACCCAACTACTATAAAAATACCTATTAAAAATTCAAGCCAGTTTATTTTTTGTTTGAAGAATATAGGTTCCAGGATGCTTGCAAATAGAGTTCCCGATGCCATTATTCCTAAGGTGACTGAGACGTTTGCTATTTTTATTGCTCCAAAAAATGTAATCCAGTGAATGGCTACAACTAATCCAATGCCAATTAATCTTATTATGTCTTTTTTACCTATAGAAAGTTTTATGTTTTTCCATTTGATAAATATTAATAAACTAATAGCAGCAAATAGCATTCTATACCAAACCATTTGTAAAGCATTCATATGAATTAACTTACCAATTATGGCTGTAAATCCATAGATGATTACAATAAAATGGAATAAAACAAAACTTTTTGTGTACGACCTTTGCATAAAAATAATTAATACATTTTTGTGCAAAGATATTGTTTTAAATCTTTAAGCATTTGTGAATTTTGTATTACATTTACATTTTGGAATGAGAAAAGTTTTTAGAATATCCAAAGAGAGACAATGTTTGTATTCATTATCAATTAATAATGATATGGAAAAATATTTTTTCTTTTCTACACGTGATAATTCTATATGGTTGACCTATTTTAATAGGTCTTTTTTTTGCCCTTTTTTTAGAGTAGTTAATTCTGTTATTACTAAAATATCTAAAACTAAACATTCCTTAATTAAAATATCAATCAATCTTAAATATTATAAATAAATTTTCCAGTATAAAATGCTCAGGCATTTTATGCTTAGGAACTAAACCAAATTAAATGAAAAACAGAAGTTTAGTCTCTATCAATGATTTCTCAAAAGAAGAAATACTTCAAATTGTAGATTTGGCAGAAAGATTTGAAGAAAATCCTAATCAGGATTTGTTAAAAAATAAAGTCATAGCCACTCTGTTTTTTGAACCTTCGACCAGAACGAGATTGAGTTTTGAGACAGCAATAAGCCGATTAGGTGGAAGAATTATTGGTTTTTCAGATGCTTCTTCGTCATCAACTACTAAAGGAGAAACTCTTAAGGATACTATTAGAATGGTCAGCAATTATGCAGATTTAATTGTGATGAGGCATCCTCTGGAGGGTAGTGCACGATATGCTTCTGAAGAGTCTAGAGTTCCTATTGTAAATGCGGGAGATGGTGCAAATCAGCATCCAACTCAAACATTACTAGATTTATATTCTATAAAAAAGACACAAGGTACGTTAGAGAATTTAAATATTTTCATGGTTGGTGATTTGAAATATGGTAGAACTGTTCATTCATTATTGCAGGCTATGAGTCATTTTAATCCGGTTTTTAATTTTATTTCACCTGATGAATTAAGAATGCCTGATGAATATAAATATTGGCTTGATTCAAAAGGTATTACTTTTTATGAGCACTCTGAATTTACGGATATCCTATCCCGAGCTGATATTTTATATATGACAAGAGTTCAGCAAGAAAGATTTGCTGATCCAATGGAATATGAGAAGGTAAAAAATATATATATCCTTAAAAATTCAATGTTAAAGAATACCAAAGATAATTTGCGTATTCTTCATCCACTGCCTCGAGTAAACGAGATTAATACTGATGTGGATGCTAATCCAAAAGCATATTATTTTCAGCAGGCTGAAAACGGAGTTTATGCTCGTATGGCCATTATTGCTTCTATTTTAGGTTTGGTTTAAATTTATAGACATGACTGCAAAAAAAGAATTAAGAGTAAGTGCTATTCAAAATGGTACAGTAATAGATCATATCCCGGCAAATAAATTATTTAAAGTCATTAGTATACTTAAGTTAGATAAGTGTAAAAATCTAATTACGTTTGGTACAAACCTGGGTAGTAATCGTTTTGGAAAAAAAGCAATTGTAAAAGTAGCCGATAAGTTTTTTGATGAAAAAGACTTAAATAAAATTGCTTTGGTTGCTCCAGAAGCCAGATTTAATAAGATTAAAGACTATGATGTTGTAGAGAAAAGAGAAGTTGAAATTCCAAATGAAATTATTGGTATAGCAAAGTGCTTTAACCCAAAATGTATTACAAATACAGAGGTTATGCCTACTAAATTTTCATTAGTGGTATCCAACGAGATTGCTTTGAAATGCCATTACTGCGAAAAAGTAACAACGAAGGAACATTTAGTGATTTTATAATATCATTGTTAAAGATTTCAGAATATGGCTAAAGTTGATTGGAAACCTGGTAATATGTTATATCCTTTACCTGCAGTTATGGTGACTGTTGGTGATAAACCTGAAAATTTTAATATTATAACAATAGCTTGGACGGGTACTATATGTTCAGATCCTCCAATGCTTTATATATCAGTAAGAAAAGGTCGTCATTCTTATTCTATACTAAAAGAAACAAAAGAATTTGTTATTAATTTAACTACCAGGGATTTGTCATATGCTACAGATTGGTGTGGTGTTAGGTCAGGAAGACAATATGATAAATTCAAGGAAATGAATTTGACAGCAGGAAATGCTAAAGTTGTTAAAGCACCAATAATTAAAGAATCACCTGTTAATATTGAATGTAAGGTAACTGAGATTGTGGAGTTGGGTACGCATGATATGTTTATGGCAGAGGTAGTTAATGTAAAGGCTGATGAAGAATATATTGACGAAAAAACAGGTGCTTTTGCTTTAAATAAAGCTAAGCCCATTTGTTATTCGCATGGCAATTATTATGAAGTAGGAAAGAGGATTGGTAAGTTTGGTTATGCAGTAGAGAAGAAAAAAAAGAAAAAGAACAGGAGTAAAAAGAAGTCTTAAAGTGTTAGGACTTTAATATTTTTTATTAAATAATTGTACCTTATCAGGGATAAAAATATCTTTGCCGCATATTTCAAATATTTATATAGTAATGAGTTTAGACAAAGAATTAGAAAAAAGAAGTGGTTCTGTTTGCGAATTGTGCGGATCTGCAAATGATTTAAGTGCTTATTTGGTACCATCTTCAACTGTTGAAGGAATAGATGCTCAGGTATGTGTATGTGATACGTGTAAAAATCAAATTGAAGAAAAGGAATCAGCAGATGCAAATCACTGGCGTTGTTTGAACGATAGTATGTGGAGTACTGTACCTGCTGTTCAGGTAATGGCTTGGAGAATGTTAAATCGTTTAAAAGCTGAGGGCTGGCCACAGGATTTATTGGATATGTTATATTTAGAAGATGACGTATTGGAGTGGGCTAA
The DNA here is from genome assembly GCA_963665705.1 of uncultured Saccharicrinis sp. GTDB lineage: Bacteria > Bacteroidota > Bacteroidia > Bacteroidales > Marinilabiliaceae > Saccharicrinis. The sequence goes on along the minus strand of OY762448.1, from coordinate 3,019,332 downwards.
AGCTTCTGGTGATGGAGAAGATGATGAAGATGCTGTTGTTCATAAAGATAGTAATGGTGTTGTGTTGAAGGCTGGAGACACAGTTGTTCTGATTAAAGATTTAAATGTCAAAGGTGGTGGTTTTACAGCAAAACGTGGTACAGCTGTTAGAAATATAGGTTTAGTTCATGATAATCCAGAGCAGATTGAAGGTAGGGTTAATGGACAACAAATAGTTCTTCTTACTCAATATTTAAAGAAAACAAATTAATATTGGATAATAATATATGTAAAGCCTGGTTTTATTTAAAATCAGGCTTTTTTTATTCTGTATTTTTCATATTGTCTGTAGAGTAATTGATCTGTTTTTAGTCAAATGTTTTAATCTTTTTTAATAGGGAACATAACTAAAAATTCGACGTACACATGAGTAATAATCCGAGTTCGATCTAAAATTATTGGTTCAGAGCTCTTTAATTTTAATCGAACTCGGATTAATAGAAAAAATTAATAGAAAAGTTTGACAGGATGCAGAGTATAGGAGGGATGGGTTTTGTAGAGTTATTTAAAAGATTAATTCTTTTCGGAGACCAGGATAGATCTTTACAGGATATTTTACTTGTATATGTGTTCTTTTTTATGATTGTTTTAACAAGTATATCAACTATTATTAATGTAATTATTGGTATTCCTTTCAAGGTAATTTGGTTTGACTTTGTTGTAATTTTCGGCTTTTTATTATTTTACATTCTTACTAACATCACAAATAAATTTACACAAATAAGAAGGCTTTTTCTGGTGTTTACTTTTATTAGTGTTGGTTTTCTATGGTTAAATAGTCAAGGGAGTTCAGGTCCTAGTGTTTTATTATTACAGTCGTTAGCTGTTGTATTAGTCTTCATTTCTGTAGGAAAAGAGTTTATTATTTCTTTTGTTTCGTTGGTGTTCATAACTATTTTGTTGTATATGATGGAGTTGTTTTTGCCAGATATTGCTATAGAATATGAATCTAAAGGACAAAAGTTATTTGATAATTTATCAATGGTACTTCTTATTTTTGCTTTTCAGATCCCAATTTTAACTTATGCACGAAATGTTTTATTTAAAGAAAGAGCTGCAGCTATTTCAAATGCAGAAGAAAAATCTTGTTTTTTAGCTCAAATGAGTCATGAAATAAGAACTCCTATGAATGCTATTCTAGGTTTTGTAGAGTTGCTCGATGATCCCACAATTGAAGAGGAAGAACATTCTTCTTATTTGAAAATTATAAGTCAAAATTCAAGAATTTTATTGAACCTGTTAAATAATGCTATCAATATAAATAAAATAAATTCTGGTCAAACTCAGGTTTTTATATCCAAATGTAATGCAAATGCACTTATTAATTATGTATCTGAAACCTTAAAAACCCTGAGCACAAATAATGATGTTAAAGTTGTTGCTAATATTAATACATCAGAAGATGCACTACTTGAAGTAGATGAAAATTTGGTATATCAGATATTAATTAATTTAGGATTTAATGCGATAAAATTTACCAAACAAGGAGAAGTTGTATTAAGTTGGAAGAAAGAGAATGGATTTATTACTTTTTTAGTTAAAGATACAGGTTGTGGGATTGCTGAAAGTGAACAACAAGACATATTTAATATTTATGCAAAAGCTCAAAATAAGGAAGTAATAGTTGCAATGAATGGAGCTGGTTTGGGCTTGCATATTTGTAAAAGTCTAACTGAATTATTGAAAGGTGAAATTTGGTTTAATTCTATAGAGGGGGTCGGTTCTGAATTTTTTGTAAAATTTCCTGAAAATAATTTGTGACCAATTTAACACAATAAATAGAAATGCTTAATTGGTCACATAAAAATAAGATAGTTTGTACTTATAATAAATTACCAACTCTTATACCAAAATAAATACTTTGAGGTAAAGAGGGGCCGTAAATATAGGCAGGATCTCTATTGATTCCAGAGTCAAAATCATCTTGATATGAATTTAATATATTTTTAATTCCACAAGAAATTCCTAAGTCAAATCCTTTATCAAATCTAAAGAAGTATTCACCTTTAAGGCCTACGTCAAAAAAATCTTGAGTATCTAAAATTTTACCATTAGTGTCATCACCATAATATTCTATTTTCATACTTCCGGTATAAGTTCCGTTTAACGAAACTGAAAAATTCTTTAAAGGATCTGCATTAAAAGCAAAGTATCCATAATTATTCGGAGTTCTAAGATATTCCTTTAAAAAATTTCCATTGCCATACTCTTGCGCATCTTTATATTTACTTATTTGTGATGTAAATCCAACTTCAACATCCCAATTAGCAGAAGGGAAATATCGAGCTTCTATATTCAAACCACTAACAAAAGCTTGTCCTCCATTTATTCTCGTATATGTAACGGTACCTGTTTCATCTGCATTACTTTGTTCATTAGCAAATGCATCAGTAAGGTTGGTATAAAAATATTCTCCTAATAATTCAAAATTAGATGTTCCAATTTTTCCCTGATAATCTACTGATCCCACAAATGAATAACTGCTTTCTTGTTTTAAATTGGTGCCGTTCTCATGAATTACCTTTCGGTTACCTGCGATTTCAATATGTAAATCTTCATCAAAAATCTGAGGAGCTCTATAACCGGTAGAAAAGCTACCTCTTAACTGTAATTGTTTTATTGGTTTATAAAGTAAATTTAAACGCGGACTCAATACTGTGTTTGATAGATCATCGCTTTCATTTTCTTCATTTTTTATATTGTAATTATCTATTCTAATACCTGCAGATAGCGTAATCTTGTTAAATTCATAATCATACTGGCCAAATAATCCAATTGTATTCATCTTTTGATCTGATATAATTACCTCAGAATGGTAACCTTCGTCATCCGTATATCCTAATTTTTTATCATTCAGGTTGCTTCCAATGTTTTCAATACCAGTTATATATGAATGGTGCCCTACGCCTCCTTTAAATTGGATACCATATGAATAAGATAAATCTTCTGTTGCACCGTAGGCACTTAGATCAGGAGTTCCATCTGATAATTGTTCTGGGTCATTCATCGGAAGATCAAAAACATAATCATCAGGATATGATCGTGCTCCATAGTAAGATCCTCTGTCTACGTTTTGAGCAGAGGCATAAATAGATAATTGACCATTGTTTCCACCGATAAATCTGGTAAAAGTAATAGAACCTGTATTTATTTTATGATTAACTGCCTCTGTTATGTTAGATTCATGTTTAAGGGCATCTAGCATATCTCCACCCCTACGCTCTTCTTCAATATGAAAATAATCCAATGTTAATTTATTTCTATAGCCCATACGGTGGTAAAGGTTAGCTCCAAAGGTATTGTTGTTTAATTTTGATAATTCAGTAAATGAATCATTGTTGGCATCAAAACCTTCTCTCTTTCTATGTGTAGCATACAGTGCAAGTCCTGAATTTTTATCATCAGATACTATGGCTGTATTTAAACTAATATTTAAATCATTTTTTGCTTTGTCGTTAATTCCAATTCTACCATTTTGAATGTTAGCTTCAAAAATATTAGTTAAAGGCTCTTTTGTTATTAAATTAACTGTTCCTGCTATAGCATTGCTTCCATATAATGCAGAACCTCCACCTTTCACTACTTCTATTTGTTGAATCATATTGGCAGGAATCATCTCCAATCCATAAACACTAGCTAATCCACTAAATATAGATCTTCCATTAACAAGAATTTGGGAGTAAGATCCTTCCATACCATTCATTCTTAATTGGTTGGCTCCACAGTTTTGACAATTGTTTTCCATTCTTAAACCAGTAGTAAAGTTAAGTCCTTCACTTAGAGTTACTGCTTGAACCTGAGTGAGTTGTTTGGGGGTCATTGTGTTAACGATATTTGAAGCATCAATACGTCTTTTTTGAGTTTTATCAGCGGTTACAACTACTTGTTCAAGTCCTAAAACATCTTCATCTAAAGATATCTCTAGATTTAATGGTTTTTCGTATGATAGGTTTACTTTAACTTCTTTAGTGACATGTCCTAATGCCTGAATTACTAATGTAAGTTCTCCTTCAGGAATATCAATGAGATAAAATTTCCCATCTAAATCAGAAGCGGAACCAATAGTTGTTGACTTTAATTGAACAGTAGCAAATGGGATTGGTTCTTTGCCATTTGTGATTTCTCCTTGTATTGGTGGAACTCCTGATTTAGCGTAAATATTTAGTGAAATAAAAATAAGGAGCTGGATGTATATTATAATTTTGTTCATTTTGTCTTATTCTAGAGTGTAATAATGAAATAACTGATTTTCTGCAAAATGCAGATATACCAATCCTATTCACATTATTTGTGATAAATGACTATTTAAAATTGCTGGTAATAGTAGAATGAAATAACAATTTACTTAAATAGTTGAATTGTAGAGTTAGCATACTTCCAACTTTTACATCTGTTATTAAATATTTTTCCTACTATTAAATGAATGATTCATCAATTTGGTATTCATAAATAAATCAACATTTATAATGTTTCTTTAAATGTTAAAATTAAAACTGATGAATTGGAAATAACGTTTTTACAATAGCGGTGGAGCTCTTAGAGGAGAGTAATGATAATGCTTGTTGTTTTGAAAATTGTAATTAGTAATAACTAACTTACTAATTAATTTTGAACAGTGTGAGCTTAATTTAAAACCTTGTGCATTATTTAAATATGTTATTGTTGTTGAAAAGGAGAAATGAGAAGAGCAACCTGCATCTTGACTATGATGTGGTTTATCAGCACCTCCTGTTGTGTGGTAATGAATTAGGATTTGATTGTTGCCCAGGAAATGCACATGTAATCCATCATTTAATGTTAAAGTTAATCCAACATTAATGAAGATCATTAAAGATGCAAATCCTATCGATAATATGTTAATAATCCTTTTCATAAATACCTACGCTACAAAAATGAGTTATAATATGTAAATATCCAATCCCAATAAATGGGGGTTTTGTTATCCTCCCGATTTTTTTGCTTTGTAACCCGCTTTTATTAAAAGGTCTAATGTTTTATCTCTAAAATCGCCTTGAATTAGTATTTCACCATCCTTTACTGTTCCACCAACTCCACATTTAGACTTTAACTCTTTACCAAGTTCTTTTAAGTCACTATCATCTCCAATAAAACCAGTAATTAATGTAACTGCTTTACCTTTTCGTTGCTTTTTATCAAGCATAACTCTTAGGTTTTGTTGCTGAGGAGGAAGTGTTTCTTCTTGATTATCTTCATCATATTGATATTCATAATCACTGTTTGTAGAGAATACAATACCATCTCTTGATTTTCTGTTCTTTTTAGCCATAGTTCCATGTTTAATTGCCAAAATTAGGATTTTAACAGAATTAAGAAAAATTAAATGTTAAATGAGTGTAAATAAGCTTTCTTTTTTTACTCGAGATTAAATATAAATATTGGATATGTATCTAATAATCAGTAGATGTAAAATATTTATTACAATCAAGATGCTCTCTGTTATTGATTTTTTGATTTTTATCATACTTTTGTACAGTTTATTTGAATCCTAATGAATAATTATGTCCTGTTGTGATTAAAATTATAGGATAATTAGATTGGGATTTGTATTGTATTTTTTGGAAAAGTTTGAATACCTAATTTAGGAATGTTTAAGATTATTAATAAAGAGTTCTTTTCGGAGAACGTTGTGAAAATTGATATCGAAGCTCCCAGAATTGCTAAGGCAAGGAGAGCCGGACACTTTGTTATCGTTAAGATTGGAGAAAAAGGTGAAAGATTCCCTTTAACAATTGCTGGTGCAGATAGAGAAAGAGGAATAATTACCTTAGTTGTGCAAAAAGTTGGTGTTTCATCTCGTAAATTAGCTTCTTTGGAAGTTGGAGATTATGTTACCGATTTAGTTGGTCCTCTAGGTCAGGCTACGCATATTGAAAAAAAAGGTACTATCCTGGCATGTGGTGGTGGAGTTGGTGTTGCTCCCTTGTTGCCAATAGTACAGGCATATAAGCAAGCTGGTAATAGAGTAATTACCGTTATCGCTGCACGTACTAAGGATCTTATTATTCTTGAAGATCAGATTAGGGAATTTTCAGATGAACTATTTATCATGACTGATGATGGTTCTTATGGAACTAAAGGTCTGGTTACAGAAGGCATGGAGCAAGCTATTAAAAAAGAGCAAATAGATGAAGCCATGATTATTGGTCCTGCAATTATGATGAAGTTTGCCTCGTTAACGACTAAAAAATATAATATTCCAACATTAGCAAGTTTAAATACGATAATGGTTGATGGAACAGGAATGTGCGGCGCATGTAGAATTACAGTTGGAGGGAAGACTAAGTTTGTTTGTGTAGATGGACCTGAGTTTAATGCTCATCAGGTAGATTTTGATGAGATGTTGCTTAGATTAAGTGGCTACAAGGATATTGAGAAAAAAGCAGATGAAAATTATCTTAAGAGTCATAAAAGTTAGTAAGATAAACGCTCGAGTAAATCACAACATTAAAAGTTAAAGAAATTAGTTTCCAAAAATGGAAGATAGAGATAATTACTTAAAATCTGAACGTTCTCAGGAATGGCGTGAGGAATTAAGAAAGAAGATTAAAACAAAAGAAAGAACTGAGCAAACCAGGGTTAAGATGAATGAAGTTAATGCCCAGAAAAGAGTTCAGTCTTATATAGAAGTAAACAGCGGTTTAACAAAGGATCAGGCACAAAAAGAAGCTAGTCGTTGTATAGATTGTGCAAATCCAACATGTATTACAGGTTGTCCTGTGGAAATTAATATTCCAAAGTTTATAAAAAGAATAGAACAAGGTGATTTTTTAGCAGCCGCTAAAGTTCTTAAGGAAACAAGTACATTACCTGCAGTATGTGGAAGAGTTTGTCCTCAGGAAAAACAATGTGAAGCCAATTGTTTTTATACACAAAAGTTAAAAAAAGAGCCAGTTGCTATTGGTTATTTAGAACGTTTTGCAGCTGATTACGAAAGAGAATCTGGGAAAATTTCAATTCCTGAAATAAAAGAAAAAAATGGTAGAAAAGTAGCATGTATTGGTTCCGGACCTGCCGGACTTACTTTTGCCGGAGAAATGGCAAAAAAAGGTTATGATGTTACAGTTTTTGAAGCCCTTCATGAAATTGGAGGAGTTTTGAAATATGGTATTCCAGAATTTCGATTGCCAAATAACATTGTAGATGTGGAGATTGATAGCCTTAGGAAAATGGGGGTTCAATTTGAAACAAATTTTATTGTAGGGAAAACAGCCACCATTGAAGATTTAAAAGAAGAGGGATTTGAGGCATTTTTTACGGGTAGTGGTGCTGGATTGCCTCGATTTATGAATATTCCGGGTGAAAATTATATTGGAATTTTAAGTTCTAACGAATATTTAACTCGTATTAATTTAATGCATGCTGCCGATAAATCTACAGATACACCAGTAATAAGTGGTAATAAAGTGATGGTTGTAGGTGGCGGAAATACAGCAATGGATTCTGTACGTACTGCAAAACGATTAGGGGCTGAAAGAGCGATGATTGTTTATCGTAGGAGTATGGAGGAAATGCCAGCCAGACTTGAAGAAATTGAGCATGCAAAAGAGGAGGGTATTGAGTTCATGACTCTTGCTAATCCAATAGAGTATTTTGCTAATGAAAAAGGGCAGGTTAATAAAGTTAAGGTTCAGAAAATGCAATTAGGAGAGCCTGATGCTAGCGGTAGACGCAGACCTATACCTATTGAAGGTTCTGAAGAAATAATCGAAGCTGATACAGTAGTAGTGAGTGTTGGTGTTTCTCCTAATCCTATCGTACCTGATTCATTACCTTCATTAAAAACTACATCATGGGGTACTATTCAGGTAAATGAAGATACACTACAATCTTCAATGCCAGAGATGTTTGCCGGCGGTGATATTGTTAGGGGAGGAGCTACTGTAATTCTTGCCATGGGTGATGGGAGAAAAGCTGCTCAAAAGATGCATGAGTATTTAAAGAATAATTAAAACCAATTTTCTAATCATTAATATTTGAAGAATGAAGATATTGGAAACAAAATATATGGGACTTCTTTTAAAGAACCCAATAATTGTAGGTAGTTGTGGATTAACTGCTTCTGTGGAAGGTTTAAAGAGAATTGCACAAAGTGGTGCTGCTGCAGTAGTGTTAAAGTCTATTTTTGAAGAGGAAATCATTAAAGAACATGAAGATACTCTCAAAAAGAAGCTTGGATATCAAGATAATAATCTGGAATTTTTAGATTACTTTGATTATCAATTGAAGGGTGATGTTCTTAAAAAAACAGCAACTCTTGTAGAAGAAGCTAAAAAAGAAATAGATATTCCTATTATTGGGAGTTTAAATTGCGCATCATCTGGTGAGTGGATTTCATATGCAAAACACTTGGAAAAGGCTGGAGTAGATGCTTTGGAATTAAATGTTTTTAAACTTCCTTTTGATATTGATCAAAAAGCTGAAGAGCAAGAGAAGTTATATTTATCAATAGTTGGAAAGGTTAAAGAAAGTATTTCAATTCCTGTTTGTATAAAAATTGCACCCTATTCTTCAAATTTGGCAGCAATGATAAAAATGATTGATAATGCAGGGGTAGATGCAATTACCATGTTTAATAGATTTTACAACGTGGATTTTGATATAATGACTGACGAGGTTAAGGCTGGCGATCCATATTCTTCAGAAATGGATTATTACAATACTCTGCGTTGGATTTCAATTATGTCAGGGAAAGTGACATGTGATTTATCGGCAAGTACTGGAGTTCATAGTGCCGAAACTGCTATTAAAATGCTTATGGCTGGAGCAACAACTGTTCAGGTTGTATCGAAATTATACAAAGATGGATTGGGTTCAATTGCTGGTATCCTTAAAAATATTGAGTATTGGATGGATAAAAGAGGGTATTTAAGTATTGATGAATTTAGAGGTAGTGTGCACCATGAACCGAAAGAAAATTCAGAAAAATTTGAAAGGGTTCAGTTTATGAAATATTTTTCTGGTCATAATCCGGATCAGGTTATATAAATAATTAAAGAGTTAAAAAAAGATAGAAACTTGATCAAAGGTTTCTATTTTTTTTTGTTAGATTATTTAAATCCTAGATATTGATTGATTTGTAATCAGTATAGGATGAATATTTTAGGGTGGAAAGTTTGTTAAATGAAATTAAAATAATTACTTTTGCGCCCGCATTAAATAATTTAATTATATTAATTATGTTGAATCATTATGAAACCGTTTTCATTTTGACTCCCGTTTTGTCTGATGTACAGATGAAGGAAGCGGTTGAAAAATTCCGCACTGTTATTACCGACAACGGAGGCGAAATTGTAAACGAAGAAAATTGGGGATTGCGTAAGCTTGCATACCCTATCCAAAAGAAGTCAACAGGTTTTTATAACTTGTTTGATTTTAAAGTTGAACCTGATGTGATTGCCAAGCTAGAGCTTGCTTTTCGTCGTGATGAGCGCGTTATTCGTTTTTTAACATTTAAAATGGATAAATACGCAGAAGCTTATAGTGAGAAAAGAAGAAAAACCATCAAAGAAAAAAAGGAGAAATAGGACATGGCACAAAATCAAAGTGAAATCAGATATTTAACTCCTCCATCGGTAGAGATCAAAAAGAAAAAGTACTGTCGTTTTAAGAAAAACAAGATTAAGTATGTTGATTACAAAGATCCTGAGTTTCTTAAAAAATTCTTAAATGAGCAAGGAAAAATTCTTCCTCGTCGTTTAACCGGTACGTCGTTAAAGTATCAAAGAAAAGTTGCAACAGCTATTAAAAGAGCACGTCATATTGCTTTGTTGCCTTATGTTACTGATTTGATGAAATAAAAACAGGAGGATAAAAAATGGATGTAATATTAAAAGATGATGTAGCCAACCTTGGACTGTCAAATGATATTGTAAAGGTAAAGGCTGGATATGGTAGAAATTACCTAATTCCACAAGGGCTTGCAGTTTTAGCTACTCCTTCTGCTATCAAAGTTCATGAGGAGAATATGCGCCAAAGAGCTCATAAAGAAGAAAAGATTAAAAATACAGCTCTTGAAACAGCACAAAAAATGGAAGGTCTTTCATTAACTATTGGTGCTAAAACAAGTACAACTGGTAAAATCTTTGGTTCTGTAAATACTATTCAAATTGCAGAAGCTTTAGAAAAAGCTGGTTATGCTGTAGAACGTAAGAATATTTCTATTAAAGAAGACCAAGTTAAAGAAATTGGTAAATACGTAGCTACAGTTAAACTACATAGAGAAGTTAAAGTAGAAGTTAACTTTGAAGTAGTTGCTGAGTAAATTAGTATAAACTTATACGAGATACATTTTCAAACAAACAGCTTAAATCCCATCTGTATAACAGATGGGATTTTTGTATTTTTAGAACTTGTTTGTTAAGATAGTTAAGAACTAGTGTAATGTTTGAATCTTTCAGATGATTAAACCCTAGAGGATCGTAAGGAGCGTTGAAAGTACAATTATTGCGATAAGTGAGAGTAGAAACAAAGTTTACTTTGATTATACCAAGCGAAGCAATAATCAGGAACTAATAAAACAAGGCTTTACTGAAATGAGGCATAGCATCGTTCAGATGAGTTGAAGTAAAGCAACGAAGTGTCATGTTTTGAAGTAATTTCAATGTGTAGTAGATTTTCTAATGCATATTGCGAACTAAAGGTATAAACAAGAGGCTTCTTGTTCTGGTGGTAGAGTATTGTATTTTGTCTGCATGCTACGTCGGTAATTATTGGTAATGTATTTTATACTTATGGGTGTTTGTTCGGTTTCTATAACTGAAGCCTATCCGAATACCACCCGCATATGACCCGAAGCCATCCGAACATTATCCGAAGCCACCTCACTTCAGGTACCCGGAATAAACGAATTGTTTAATGGTAGGGAATAATATTGTGAGTAATTAAATATATATTAAGGAATGTGCGTTTTAGCCAGTTTAAACTAATAAAAAAGCCTTAGTTTATACCAAGGCTTAAAATATAAATGTATAATTACTTTTATGCGTTTAAATATTTAGATAATGTTTCCATTAGAATTTGTAATCTAATTGGTTTTGCTAAGTAATCATCACAACCGGCTTCGAGGCATTTTTCTCTTTCTCCTGACATAACATGTGCTGTTTGTGCAATGATAGGTACCTTACTATCTAATTTTTTAATTTCTTTAGTGGCGGTATAGCCATCAAGTATTGGAAGTTGTAAGTCCATAAGCACCAGGTCGATGTCGTTTTCTTTATACATATCTATGGCTTCTTGACCGTCTTTAGCCCATAATATTTTTGCACTAGTTTTACGTAATGCTGCATCAAAAAAGATCTTGTTTGTATCTACATCTTCAACAACAAGAATAACCTTATCTCCCCAATCTTGATTTAGAGAACTACTTATATTTTCACTCATAATGTGTAAGTCAGTGTTCCAATTCTTTAAGTATTTGCTGCTAATTTAGCGTTTGTATTACTATTTACCAAATAAAATAATTTAAAAAAATTGTAAATGTATCCTGTATAAATACAGATAAAATCAAACATTAACGTTAATTTTGAGAATATCTTATAGATAGATAATAGTACATGTAAGAAATAATTAAAGAAGTTAAACAAAGTGACAAAATATATACTGGTTTTTGTGTCGATATTTTTATTTGTTATGCAAATAAAAGCAATAAATAAATATCCTGTAAATTATGATAAAATAGATTCTGTTTATGCTACAATGAGTTTAGATCAAAAGATCAACTCTATTTTAATTTCAAATAATGATATTTTAAAAGAAAAAAATAAGCAGGGATTGTCTGTTCATCATTCTAATTATCATTGTGGATTAGTTAATATAGATGAAATTTATGAATATTCAGGAGTTTCTAATCCTATGCTATCTGATGTAATGGTTCGTTCATCCTTTTTAAATGGGAATAACGAAGAGGCTATGGATTTAGTTACAAAAATATTGAATAAGCAAAATCCTTCTGGTTTCTTTTTCTCTATGAGATCGCCATATTCTTTATTATTCCAAGTAGACGATCAGCGTAGTAATGATTTTTTTCTTGAACCATATGCTAGGATTGCGATTCCATATGAATTAGATAATGCGTATAATTATTTTATAGCTAATACATATAAGATGCCCAAACAGGTATTGGTTTCTCATGAAATTAAATTTAATGTACTTTCAAAATATACGGCTGTTAATGAGTATGATTATTTTTCCAGTCTGCATTGGCATGAACTGCAAGAAATATTAAACCAATATGAGACTCCCCCATTAGAGTTTATTTTGAGTTTGGGCGGGATTTTATATTCAAATGATTTAACTCAAGATTTTAAGAAGCTTAAAAGGATTTTTGAAAAGAATATGTTACCAGAAGCTATTCTTGAAAAAAGCTGTAAAAAAGTATTGCTATTAAATCAATTGTGTATAAATAATAAGAAATTAAATGATGTAGGATTGTTGAGTGACTATTTGAATTCGTTTATTAATACAATACGAAGACACGGTTGTGTTTTACTTGAAAATAAAAACGTAATTCCAATAAGAAATATTACTGAAAAAAAGTTTGCTTCTATTCATATTGGTGTAAATAAAGAGTCCAGTTTTCAGAAAATGATTTCAAAGTATGAAAATTGTGATCATTTTTATTCTAAGGTTATACCTGATGAGGATGGTTTGTTAAAACTAAAAAAAGAAACAGAAGGATATAGTACAATTATTGTTGGAGTAAATGGAGATTGGTTTACAAAAGAGGAAACAAATACATTATATGCCTTTTTGCATCAGGTTTCGGAAAAGGCTGATTTATTATTAGTTCATTTTGGATCTGGGAATAGATTAGAAGCCCTTCCCATAGGTCATCCGTTTAAAGCTATTTTACTTTCTTTTGAAGGTGGTAAACAATCTCAGGAAATAGCTGCGCAAATTATTTTTGGGGGTATTCCTGCTAAAGGAATGTTAGCTAAGAATATTAATAGTCACTTTGATTTTGGAACAGGGTATTTAACCAATAAAATTAGATTAGGATATACTGCTGCTTTTGAAAAAGCATATACTGATACTTTACGACATATTGATCAGATTGTTTATAAAGCTATCAGAGAACGTGCAACTCCAGGCTGTCAGGTATTGGTTGCAAAGGATGGAGATATTATTTATAATAAAGCTTTCGGTTATCATACTTATGATAAGAAAAATCATGTTTCAACTAGTGATTTATATGATATAGCATCTATTACAAAAATAGTTTCTTCCGTTCCCTCAGTTATGAAAATGTATGATGAAGGAAAATTGCAATTAGATGATTCGTTATCTCACTTTTTACCTAGGTTGATTGGTACAAATAAGGAAGGGATGCGCATACAGGATATGTTAATTCATCAGGCAGGATTACAATCATGGATTCCTTTTTACCTAAGGGCGGTTGATAAGGATCGGTTAAAAGGAGATATTTATAGTAAAAGATATTCTAGTCAATATAATATTAAACTTGATTCCAGAGTTTATATGAATCGTTCTGTAAGATATAGAAGTGATATATTCAGACATTCTAAATCCGGAAATTTTGATGTAAAGGTTTCTGATAAATGGTATATGAATCACGTGTTTATAGATTCTATAAAAATGGGTATTGACACTTCAAAAGTTGATGAAAATCCAGAATATCGATATAGTGATCTTGGTTATTATTACATAAAAGAGATTGTTGAAAAAACATATCATAAACCATTAGATCAATTTGTAAAAGAAAATTTTTATGCTCCATTAGGTGCTTTTAAAACATTGTATAAGCCATTATCAAAATTTGATGAGAAAGATATTGTTCCTACTGAAAATGACAAGGCATGGAGAAAAGAGGTGATGCATGGCTATGTTCATGATCCTGGAGCTGCTATGTTAGGATGTGTCGGTGGTCATGCAGGAGTGTTCTCATCAGCTGAGGATTTAGTTAAAATACTTCAGATGTATTTAAATAAAGGTTGTTATGGTGGGATTCAGTACTTTCAACCTAATACAATTTCAAGGTTTACTTCAGTTGTTAAAGAGGGGAATAGGAGAGGCCTTGGTTTTGATAAACCAGTTTTAGATAAAAATACATCCGGACCTTCATGTAAAGAAGCGACTCCTTCTTCGTATGGCCATTCTGGGTTTACAGGAACTTTGGTTTGGATTGATCCCGAGTATAATTTGATTTATGTTTTCCTATCTAATAGAATTTATCCAAATCAATACAATAAAAGATTAATTACTACAGATGTGAGAACGAATATTCAGTCTGCTATTTATCATTCCTTACCTGAATATTGGGATAAAATAAATAAAGAAAAGGGGCAATAATGTAAATTTATTAAGCCCCTACTATAATTTCTAATCAAAGTTATCTTCTTATATCAATTATAAATCAAAAAATGTTTTAAAAGCTTTGGTTACGTATAGATGATCTAACACTCCTGCTAATTCTCTAATTGAGTGCATCGCTAACATCGGATTACCAATATCTACAGACCTTATATCAATTTGACTTAGTGATATATTACCTAATGTAGAACCACCGTCCATATCTGAACGATTTACAAATTTTTGGTATGGAACATTAGCTTTTTGGCATATGGTTTCAAAGACAGCTCCAGAATCACCATCCGTTGTGTATTTTTGATTAGCATGAATTTTTATAACAGGACCACTATTAATCACAGGATGAAGAACAGGATCATGTTTTTCTACTTGATTTGGATGTATGGAGTGTGCCATGTCAGCAGATATCATAAACGAATTATAAATCGTCCTGTAAAAATCATCATCATCGTATCCTAATGATGAATTAATGCGTTTAAGTATATTTGATAAAATAGGAGAACCTGCTCCTTGCTTGGTTTGACTACCTACTTCCTCATTATCAAAGATGCACAGCATTTGGGTGTTATTGGTGTTGTTTGATTGAATAAGTGCTTTTAATCCTGCATGTACCATTGCCAGGTCATCCAGTTTGGGAGAACTGATGAATTCGTCATTGATACCCATTATACAACCTTTTTCATATTCATAAAGAGTAAGGTCGAAATCAATAATATCTTCAGGTGATACATTGAGTTCCTTAGCCAAAAGTTTTATTAAATAATTTTCTTTTTCAAAAGTATCCTTAACAATACCCATCAAAGGAAGCAAGTCTTTTTGTTTATTTAAAGCAACACCATCATTTACAGTTCTGTTTAGGTGAATAGCCAGATTTGGAATGATCAAAATTGGTTTTTTAAAATCAATATATCTGTTAACTGGGAATAACGGATTTGTAGATTTTAAGCTGATTCTTCCTGCAATAGATAAAGGTCTATCTAACCATGACATTAATATTGGACCACCATAAACTTCAGTATTTAGTTTAAGTAGTTTTTTTTCGACTAAAATTTCAGGATCTGGTTTAATTTTAAATGTGGGTGAATCACTATGTGCACTAACCATTTTTATTCCAGAAGATGGTATATCTTCATTGCCAATAGAGAAAGCAAATATGGCAGAACCATTTTTACAAGTAAAATATTTCCCCCCTTTTTCTATATTCCATCTATCTGTTAAATTTAGTTGTATAAAATTATTAGCTATCAGTGTTTTTTCAATATTTGAAATAACCTGATAGGTTGATGGACTATTATGAATAAATTCTATTAATTCTTTTGCAAGTATATTTTCTTGTGTCATTATAATTTTAATTTTATGCAATTTATAAATAAGCAATAAATTCTAGTAATGGGTTATTATGACTTTTGTTACTGTTTTGTTGAATTTTTTAAAGGAAACTTAAAGTTTTATTTACGTTTTTATGTAAACAATCCGTTTTTGAAAAATGTTTTGATTTTGTTTTAAGGGTGAAAAATGATATTTTAAGTTTAATATTTGAGATTTGAAGTATTTTTTTGTATAAAGTGTTGATGTTTTTAATAGATTAGTTTTAAATATTAAAAAATGCGAACAATAGAAGAGGGCAAAATTAAATGCACGCTAAGTAAAATTCCATTTAAAATATCATTGAGCTTAGAGTATTTAATTAATCATATAGAGAAGATTTCTGAAGATTCTGATCATCCAATGAATTCTATGGCACATGATGTCGTTGAATTACTAAAGGATAAGCCGGAGTTTAAGTCTGTAATTACTGATTTATCAATACTTACAGATAATGAAAAAATTGTTAAGAAAATAATGGCCTTTATTATAAGTCCATTAAATGAGAATACTGAACTTTCAGCTGTTTTTCCTCCTTTTGCATGGGAACCATTTTATTTTACTCAGTACTTTAAAATTACTTTTCAGGATGAGAGTAAAACAATGGTTTTGGTTAATGATGTTGTTCGGGATGAAGAAATAATGTTAGTTTCCGTTTTGTATCATGCTTATATGTTAATTCTATATAAGGTGTATAATATGGATTTATATAAAGACCGACCATTTATGATAAAACTCGAAGATGATAATACTAAATTAGTTAGGTTTTATACTTCTTCAATCAATACTCAATATGTTAATATAATATCATCAAAGAATCATCGAAAATTAAATCCTGAAGAATTAAAAAACTTGATTAATCGTGAAAATGATTTAGATTATTGGAATAAAATGATTCCATTAGGGGATTATGAATTTTCAGGTTTGATGAAAGTTGATCATTTAGATGTTACTTATGATTATGTTATTTCTCAATTAAAATCAGAATTGTTAGATAGGAATACCTTCATAACCAATAGTGGATTTGAAAATATTAAAGGTTGGATAAAATCATTAATAGAAAATCCAGATTTAGAAATTGGCCTTATGGCCATAAATGATTTTAAGTCAGAATTTAATGAAAATTTCATCTGGAAAAGTATTATTCCTTATTCCGAATTATCTTGTAAAGATTATAGTGATAGTATATATGAAAAAGCATTTAAGTCTAAAAAAATTATAATAACAAATGATTTTAAGGAAAAGGAAATTGATAATAAAGTTGTTAATGCGTTTTTAACTAAAGGGATTAGGAGTCATGTTATTGTTCCTTTAATGCTTGAAAATAAAGTTGTTGGAGCATTAGAGTTTGGGTGTAAAAAGCCTGGGAATTTGACTATGATTCAAATTAAAAGGTTAAGTGAAGTATTTCCAATTTTCGCTATAGCTATTAATCGATCAAAAGTAGAGTGGAATGACAGAGTAAAAGCGATTATTCAAAAAGAATTTACTGCGATTCACCCAACGGTGGAGTGGAAATTTCAAGAAACAGTTCAAAGTCTCTTGGCTACAGAAAGTTGTGAGGATGATTTAAAGATATCAGAGCCTATAGTTTTTAAGGATGTAGTTCCAATATATGGAGCTTCTGATATAAGAGGCTCTTCGATAGAGCGAAATAAAGCTATACAAGCCGATTTGAATGAGCAACTATTAATGGTAAAAAATATCTTATGTAAGGAAGAAAAGCTGAAAGAAATTCCTTTAGTGTCTAATTTGTGTTATAAAATTGGGCAGTTTTTACAGACCGTTAGTGGTGGATTAAAAGCGGGAGATGAGATAGTTATAATTGATTTTTTGAAACATGAGATTGAACCTATTCTTCATATTTTGAAGGATCGTTATGAGGAAGTTAAAAGTGTTATTATTGAATATTTTAGTAAACTTGATAGTGATCTGATGGTTTATTATAATAAACGTAAAGATTTTGAAGATAGTTTAACTTTAATAAATGATAATGTAAGTGCTATTATAGATAAGGAACAGATAGAAGCACAAAAAGTTTTTCCTCACTATTTTGAAAAGTACAGAACTGATGGAATTGAGTATAATGCGTATATAGGGCAATCTTTAGTTAAAGATTTAATATATACTGATGTATATTTAAATAATATAAGATTGTGGCAGTTGTTGGTTATGATTAAGGTTGCCAGAAGAGTAAGAGCCATTCAAAGTGACTTAAAAACTAAACTGGATATTTCTCAATTAATATTGGTTCACTCTGCTCCATTGAGTATTGCATTTAGACAAGATGAAAAGAAGTTTGATGTTGATGGTGCATATAATATTCGCTATGAAATTACTAAAAAGCGAATTGATAAAGCCTTAATAAAAGATTCAAAAGAAAGAATTACTCAAGTTGGGAAAATTGCCATTATTTATTCTTATGCTGAAGAAATTGAGGAATATAAAAGATATATAGACTTTATGATATCACAAGGATATATCACTAATACAGTTGAAAATTTTGAATTAGAAGATTTAAAAGGAGCATCCGGATTAAGAGCCCTTCGGGTAGAAGTAGCTTTTAATGATCTTTCAATTGATGAAGTAGATGATGTTGCCTATAGTGATCTTGTAGGTCTTAAATAATATTAATAAAAAAAGCGATACAAAAAATGTATCGCTTTTTTATTGATTGGATAATGTTTTATAATCAGTTAATTTCGTGCCATTTGAGCAAGTTTATTGCTTACAACAATATTTTTCTGTTCTGCAACTTCATTATTTAATTGAAAAGTAAGTTTATTGTTTACTATTCTAAAATTAATGATTGAATAAGCAGGAGTGTAATTTTGCTCTTCTGTTACAGTCATTATTGCATTGCGTCCAAGTTGATCAAGATCTCTTTTTAATCTACTAGACTTTCCATTAGGAATAAAAAGAACCTGGCACTTTTTTATATCTTCTAGTTCTGATACTTCAATCACATTGATTTTAGCAAAACCAATAGATTTACCATTTAGGCTTTGGTTTAATTCATTTATAATATTATGGTTTTTACCATAAACTCCTACAGTAAATGTTTTCATGGATTCCTGTTCAGGCCATCTTACATATCTCATAAAGCTTGCAATAAAAGAGGCTTCAACTTTTTCAACCGCTGTTTGAGCATTGATGTTTAAAAACATAAAACATACCAATGCAATCCCAAAAAACCTTTTAATCATCATTCAATACCTTATTTTAATGTTAAATATTAATTTTTAGTCACTTAACGAAAACAGGTTCGTTAGGTTACCCGTGTTTAATTAATTTAACACAATCGAGTATTGAACGATTTTGGTTAAAAGGTTTGGCGTCTATTTGTAAAGTATTGAACAGTAGGTGTTAAGGTGTGTTTTACTGTGTGGTGATGTAAATGTTTAAATAAATTATTTTACCATATTTTAACATAGTAATATTGAAGTTTATTAATAAAGGTTTACTGAGTGTATATCAGGCGCATAAGGTTTCAATAGCGTTGTTAAAATCTTCTTTTACTATTGGTTTTGAAATAAACGCAGATGCTCCATTTGACAGACAAGAATCAATTGTATTTAAAGAATTATCTCCAGATAAAATAACAACTGGTATATCAAGCCATTCATCTTGTATTTCTTTTAAAATATCAAATCCATCCTTCTTAGGCATGTATAAATCTAATAAAACCAGATCTGGTTTTTCTTTTATAGAAGTTGTTTAAAGTCCTGAAACAGAATGAATTAAATTGATTAAATCATTGATTATAAGGTAATTAATTCGTATATTTAATAAAAATATATCGGATGCTAAGTACTGTAATTATAAAAAAAACATATGCCCATATTTGCCTTTTGGTAACTCTTGGGACAATACAAAAGTTAAACTTTATCAAGTTGTTAAAGCCATATTATATCGTCTAAAGACTGGCTGTCAGTGGCGACAAATACCGCTTAAGCAATTCTTTAGGACGAAGTATAGTTGGAATAGTGTTTATTCCCACTACAGAAAATGGTGTAAAGATGGCTGTTGGCAAAATGTATGGCAATCTTTACTTCAAAAGCACAAATCCTTACTAGATATGTCATCTATCCAATTAGATGGAACTCATACACCAGCCAAACGTGGTGGTGAAGCAGTGGCATACCAAGGCCGAAAGAGTTGTAAAACAAGCAATATGCTTATTCTTTCAGATGTAAACGGAATACCAATAGCTTGTAGTGACCCTATTGCTGGTAATCACAATGATGCATTCGAGCTTGTTGATAATTTCGATAATATGATTGATTCATTGCATAAATCAGGAATACGTTTTGATGGTCTTTTTCTAAATGCTGATGCTGGTTTTGATACCAGACCGTTCAGGGATTATCTTGTCAAACATGATATTACAGACAATATTGACCAAAATAAGCGCAATGGTAGGAATGACGTTTCATTCTTTGATGACCAACTTTACAAACAACGATTTGTTATTGAGAGAACCAACGCTTGGCTAGATGCCTTTAAAGCAATTCTAGTCAGGTTTGAAACAAAAAAGTCTCACTGGAAAGCTCTCAATATGATCGCATTTAGTATTATATTACTTAGACAACTTTAAACAACTTCATAATGAGTTTCCATCCTTCCAACCCATCATTGGCTTCTATTATTTGAAAGTTATATAGTGATAAAAATTTCTTAATTGTAACTCTCGAATCAATGGCGTCATCTATTATTAATACTTTTTTCATAATGCAACGAGGTTAAAATAGTTATGTATAATTATTATTACGTGAAAATATTGTGTTTGATTTGATTTGTTGATAGACACATTACTTCTATTTATAAATGTTAAGGAAAGTGGGATAAATTATATACTTGTAATTTCTTTAATATTTGTTCATTTATTTTCTCTCCATATTAAATAAGATTTGAGTGGAACTATAAGCTTGTTTATTATTTTATTATTTATTTCAACGATTATGTCTTGTAAGTAGTAATTAATCAGTGTAATAAGTTGTTTATAGTGTTAAAATTTTAAACTAGTAGGGACTGGTAGGTATATTTTGATTTTTTTTTCTTATTATTGCATGGGATAAATAAAAATTAACTATTAAATAAATTCTTTAACAGTTGGTTTGGTTTGATTAATAAGTGACAAAAAGTTTAATTTAAAATAATATACAGTTATGGCAACTATAAGCTCTTTAATTGAAAAACTTAATGGAGGAGATAATTCATTTTTAAAAGAATTATATGGTACTGATCAAGCGATTTTAAAAGAACAAGCTGATCGTTACACTACCTATATGAATGAATTTAAAAGTATTTATGGAAGTGATGAAGTAATGTTGTTAAGTTCTCCAGGTCGTACCGAGGTAGGAGGTAATCATACAGATCATCAGTTGGGGCGTGTTTTAGCAGGAGCTGTAAATCTTGATAATATTGCTGTAGCTGCTTCAAATGGAACTAATATAGTTCGTATTACTTCAATTGGATTTGATCCATTCGAAGTTGATTTAAGCGATCTTGAAGTAAAAGAATTTAAAATAACACCAGGTAATCTTGTTAAAGCTATTGCTAAAGGGATTAAAGATTTAGGTCTGGAGATTGGTGGATTTGATGCTGTTATTCATGGATGTGTACCAGAGGGATCCGGGTTGAGCTCTTCTGCTTCATTTGAGGTTTTAATTGGTTCTATTTTTAGCAATTTATTTAATGATGGAAAATTAGATCCAGTTGATAATGCCAAAATTGGACAAAAAGCCGAACATGCATGTAAGAAATTTTGTGGTTTAATGGATCAAACAGCATGTGCTGTTGGTGGATTTATTACTATTGATTTTGAAAATCCAACAAATCCAATTGTTAAAGCGCTTGATTTTGATTTTGCAAAAACTGGTTACTCACTAGTTATTACAAATACTGGTGGTAGTCATGGTGGATTGGATGAAGAGTATAATG
The DNA here is from genome assembly GCA_963665705.1 of uncultured Saccharicrinis sp. Taxonomy (GTDB): domain Bacteria; phylum Bacteroidota; class Bacteroidia; order Bacteroidales; family Marinilabiliaceae; genus Saccharicrinis. The sequence continues at coordinate 2,997,639 of OY762448.1, read as the reverse complement.
CATTACCTTCTGAAATGAAAGATGTGGCTAAAGAATTAGGACAAGAAGTATTGCGTCCGCTTTCAATGGATGATGTGATAAAAGGAATTCCTACAATTAGAGAAAAAGTTGGTGATAGAGCTTTGTTACGTGCTATTCACTTCCAGGCAGATAATGCAAGAGTTGTTGATGAAGTAGAAGCATTAGAGGCTGGTAAATTTGATAAATTCTTAGAATTAATTATTGAGTCAGGTTACAGCTCATATATGTATAATCAAAATATTTTTGTTGCTAAGGATGTGAAAAATCAAAGTGTATCTTTAGGATTAGCACTTAGCGATCTTGTTTTGAAAGGTAAAGGAGCATGGCGTGTTCATGGTGGTGGTTTTGCAGGAACTATTCAGGCATTTGTTCCAAACGATCTTTTAGAATCTTATATATCTACATTAGAATCAGTATTTGGAGAAGGTAATTGTCATAAATTATTTATCCGTTCAAAAGGTGCAGTAGAAGTTGAACTATAATTGAAATAAGATTAATGATTTTATTTACAAATAATAAATTATAACATGAGTAAAAATAAATATTTAGAGGTCAGTAGATAATTACTTATATTTGCCACCAGTAAAAATAAGGGATACATGGAATTATTCAAAGGACAGAATGCTCTAGAGTTTGCTGATCGTTTCCGTACGGATGATGATTGCCTGGAATATTTGGCCAACATTAAGTGGCACAAAGGTTTTGAGTGCGTTAAATGTGGGCACCAAGGCTATCAGCAGCGCAAGCATCACGGAAGAATTTGCAACAAGTGTGCGCATATTGAGTCAGCTACCGCCAACACACTCTTTCACAAAGTGAAATTTGGAGTACGCAAAGCCTTTTACATTTGCTTTGAGATGTCAACCTCAACCAAGAGTTTGTCTGCAAGCTATATGTCAGAACGTATTGGAGTGACTGAAAAAACAGCACGACTGTTCATGCATAAAGTTAGGGAAGCGATGCAATCAAGCGGAAACAACCCGATGGATGGAAATGTACATATCGACGAGTTTGTGGTAGGAGGCAAAGAAGAAGGTAAGGTTGGTCGCAGTTACCACAGCAAGAAAAAGAAAGCGGTATGTGCTGTTGAGCTTACCGATGATGGGAAAGTAAAACGTATGTACTCGATGAAAATCAACAATTACTCATCGAAAGAACTTAAAAGGCTTTTTGATGCTCATATATCCCAAGATGCCAGTGTGACCACTGATTGTTGGAGAGGTTATCGCCCTTTGATGAAGGATTACAACATAGAACAGATTGAAAGCATGGGAGGCATGAATTTTAAAGCCTTACATACAATGATACACCAAGTGAAGTCGTGGATTAGAACAACCTATTCTTGGGTTAGCGAATGGCATATAGATAAATATTTTAATGAGTTTTGCTACAGGATTAACCGATCACAAATGAAAGATAACATCTTTAACAACTTAATGTACCGTATGGTGGAAGCTGACAAAATTAATCAGAAAGATTTGGTAGGTGCTTAACTACTGACCTCTATAAATATTTATTTCCATTGGTTGTAATGGCTTCATTGTTTTTCCTTTTTGGATTTATAACAACAATGAATAATTCAACTATCGAATTTTTAAAAGATGCTTTTGGTTTAAATGATGTGCAAAAGCAATTGCCTAATACTTTCTTTTATGGGGCATATATATTATCTGTTCCAGTTGGTTTCTTAATTAATAAAATAGGTTATCGTTTCTCTATTTTTACAGGTTTGGGAATGATTGCGTTAGGATTTTTTGCCAGTATACCAGGAGTAGGATTTGGTTATTATGGTTTCCTTAGTGCTGTATCAATTTTTGCTATTGGAGTTGTAATACTTCAAGTGGCGGCAGCTCCTTATGTAGTAGCTTTAGGTCCTAAAGAAAGTTCTGCTAGTCGATTGACTTTAACAAATGCATTGAACTCTGTTGCAACAGTAATTGCACCTATTTTTGTATCCATTCTTTTGGTAACACCAGAACTAGGAGAGGGAGAAATTTTAGAGAATTCAGTAATTAAAGGAATTGTTAAATATCCATTTATAGGTATTGGTGTAGCAACGGCAGTAATTCTTATTATCATGTTCTTTTTAAAATTACCTAATATTAAAGAAGAACAAGAAAAAGCTGAAGCCGAAGGTGGAGTTAAGCATAAATCAAGTGCATTTAAATATACTCACGTATGGTTAGGATCGTTTGCTATTTTTGTATATATGGGTATTGAAATTGGTATTCCAAGTTTCTTTGCTGACTTTTCAAATAATGCAGGTGCTGTAATTGAAACTTCTACAACAGATATGTTAAAATACTATTGGGGCGGTTTAATGGTAGGACGTTTGTTAGGTATTTTTGTTCTTCAAAAATTCAAACCAGGTGTAATATTAAGCGTTTGTGCTTTAGGTGGTGCAGCTATGTTAGCTGGAAGTATTGTTATTTCAGGCAATATTAGTATGTGGATGTTCTTAGGAACTGGTTTATTCCATTCTATTATGTGGCCTGTTATTTATAGTTTGGCTTTAGAAGATTTAGGTCCTCATGCTGATGTTGCTTCTGGTATAATTGCTACATCTGTAATTGGAGCTGCTATTTTAATGCCTATCATGGGAGCTATCCAAACATGGGCAGGTGTAATTGCTGCAGTTAGTTGTTTATTTGTTTATTATTTATATTTGATATTTTTTGCAGCCAAAGGTTCCAAAATTCGATAAATAAAATTTAGTGTTAATTAGATAAAGCATCTATTAATATTTAATAGATGCTTTTTAATATATAGTTATTATGACAAAAGCTTCAGATATTTTTAAGTTAACAAATGCCAATAATATAGAAGTATCATTTATTGGAAGAGGTGGCCAAATAGTTGGAATTAAAGTTCCTGATGCAAAAGGTGCGGTTGCCGATGTTGTTGTTGGATATGAAACCGTAGAGCAGGCTTTAGCTGGTGATGCATATTTAGGTGCATTATGTGGTCGTTTTGCCAATCGAATTGTTAAAGGGCAGTTTGAATTAGAAGGGGAAAAATATCAATTAGATATAAATAATGAACCTAATCACTTACATGGAGGAGTTGATGGATTTAATCTTAGAGTTTGGGATGTAAAACCCTATGTTGATCCAAAGTTTGCGCAATCATATAAGTTATCATTAGTAAGTCCTGATGGAGATCAAAATTATCCTGGAGAACTTACTGTAAGTGTTATTTATGGATTAACCGATGATAATGAATTTGTAATTGATTATACTGCAGAAACTACAAAAACTACTATTATTAACCTAACTAGTCATGCTTATTTTAATTTAAAAGGTGCAGGATCAGGTTCTATTGAAAAACATGAATTGGAATTAAATGCTTCAAAGTATACTCCAATCGATGGTGAAATTGGAACTGTGACTGGCGAAATTGCTGAAGTTAAAGACACTGCTATGGATTTTCTTGATGCAAAACCGATTGGAGATGCATGTGTTGCGGATGATGCTCAGGTACAACTAGTTGAAGGTGTAGATCACAATTTTGTAATTGATGGTTATGATGGTTCTTTAAAATTAGCTGCCAGATTAAAAGATCCGGAGAGTGGAAGAGAAATGGAAGTATATACAGATCAGCCAGGTGTTCAAATTTATACAGGAAGTCATTTTGATAGTTCTGAGACAGGAAAGTTAGGAGCTCCAATTGTAAAATGGGCTGGAGTTGCGTTAGAAACACAAATTTTTCCTGATTCACCAAATAAGGAGAATTTTCCAAATGCAGTTTTAAAACCAGGTGAAACCTATAAACATACATGTGTTTATAAATTTATATAGATTAAGTATATTTATAATATTATATAGCCATTTCATCTTTTTGAAATGGCTTTTTTGTTTTTTATACTTTGCTATTTATTTACAATTTGATAATTGTATTAAGATCTAAATGTTAAATATATTATAATTTGGGAATTATATTTTTCATTTTCTTACTGATGTTAATTTCTATTGTGTAATTAGTAATGAAATGTAAGTTGTTGTAAGTTAGAGATGATTTTGCAATTTTAAATCTTGTGGCTAATCTTTTAAATGGTATAAAGCTTAATGATAGTATAATTTACTTTTAATTATGGAGAAACATTTTTTTTGATTTATTAATTATTTTATTTTCTTTTGGGCACGACTAAAATAAAAACTAATTAAAACTTCAAAATGGAAACGACAAAGAAAGAAAATTATGCTTTGCCGATTGTAATGATGATCCTGCTTTTTGGTATGATCTCATTTGTTACTAATCTGGCAGCACCAATGGGTGTTGTATTAAAATCTCAATTCGGGGCGAGCAATTTAGAGGGAATTTTAGGGAATTTTGCGAATTTCCTTGCCTACCTTTTTATGGGTATCCCAGCAGGTAAACTTTTAGAAAAAATAGGGTATAAGAAAACAGCACTAATTGGAATTGTAGTTGGATTTGTAGGTGTGGGTATACAATTTATGTCAGGAATTGCAGAAAGCTTTTTGGTTTATCTTTCAGGTGCTTTTGTAGCTGGATTCTCTATGTGTATTTTAAATGTAGTTGTAAACCCTATGTTAAATACACTTGGTGGAGCTGGTAAAAAAGGGAATCAGCTGATTCAAGTTGGTGCAACATTTAATTCCTTTATGGGTACTTCAGTACCTTTGTTAGTAGGCGTATTAGTAGGTGTAGTTACTAAAGATACTGCTATTAAAGATGTAAACCCTGTAATGTTTATTGCTATGGGAATATTTGCATTAGTGGGTCTTGTATTATATTTTGTAAATATTCCGGAACCACACTTAAATACAGGTGAAGGAAAAAGAGCTGCATCAAATTATAGTGCATGGTCCTTTCGTCATTTTATTCTAGGAGCTGTAGGTATAGGTGTGTATGTGGGTGTTGAAGTTGGAGTTCCCGGAACATTGAATTTCTTTTTAACTGATGCCAGTGCCGGAGGTTTAGATGCTGCAACTGCAGGTACGGTCGTTGCTACGTATTGGATATTAATGCTTGTCGGTCGTTTTGTTGGTGCTTCTATTGGTGGAAAAGTTTCCAGTAAAACCATGTTAATTACTGCTTCTGCTATTGGTATGATTTTAACTTTTATGGCCATTATTTCTCCAATATCAACAACAGTTTCTATTCCTGTTTTTCAAAGTTCTACAAGTGGAATATCTTTTGGTTTAGCTAACGTACCTATTAATGCAATGTATTTAGTTTTAATAGGTTTATGTACGTCTGTTATGTGGGGTGGTATATTTAATCTTGCAGTTGAAGGTTTAGGCCGATTTACTGCTTCAGCCTCAGGTATTTTTATGACAATGGTAGTTGGTGGTGGAATCTTACCACTAATTCAAAATGGAGTAGCAGATAGTCTTGGATTTATGACCTCATATTGGGTGCCATTCCTTGGGTTAGCTTATTTACTATTTTATTCATTGATTGGAAGTAAAAATGTAAATACAGATATTCCTGTTGAATAAAAAATTTTAATCTTATTATATAAGGCTGAATCTATTATATAGATTCAGCCTTTTTTTGTGAATTTCTGTTGGTTCTTCCATTTAATAATTTTATTAAATGGAATATTTTGCATTTTTTTAGAAATTCCTTGTTATTTTTGTCGCCGCTTTTAAATATTAAAAGCAATATTTTGTATTTGTGTATATAATTTTCCAATAGAATGAGTAAGAAAGATGTAATTATTGATGGAGCGATTGATTTATTTGTAAATAAAGGGTTCTCTGCGTCTACAAATGAGTTGATTAATAAAATTGGAATTGCTAAGGGTACACTATATCATTATTTTAAAAGTAAGGATCAACTAATTGTTGAAATATATAAAACACTCATGTTTGAAATAGAGAATGAGTGTGTTTCAGAAATGTCAGAAGAGGAAGATCCTCATGCTTATACCAAAGATGTCTTTGGAAAGATTGTGAAATGGTTCATTAAAAATCCCAATAAATTTCATTATATCAATAGTTTTGAAGCTAGTCCATATATAAAGATACATTCGCTATCTATTAGAGAAACATTGAATGGTCCTCAAAAAAATATTATGCAAAAGGTTAATATGGGTGTTATGAAAAATTATAATACTGAATTAATTACTTTCTTTGATTTTGCATTTACACGATCTACTGCAAATTATTTCCTTTCTCAGGTTAATCCTTTAGCACAATTTAAAGTTGAATTTAACGAAGCTTTTGATTTATATTGGAAGGGAGCTTCCAGGTAGATAATATTATCGTTATCGGTGTAATTTTATTTATTTTTTCTACATATACCCCTTAGATTTTTAATTATATAGTGTTGAAATAGGTTAAATTATAAAATTAACCCTAAAATATTTAAAAATTGACTGAAGTTTTTATTTAGTTACTATGTTAAATAAAAGAAAGCTATCCTAGAATCTTTTTAATTAATATTATGTGATTTAGGATGATTTTCATTTAGGTTTAGTTAACCTAATGTAATAGATAATGTTATTTTAACAGAGATTTAAAATTAAATATACCGACTTGTCGGTCGGTTTTAGTCATATTTGCAACGATAATTTTATATTTTTGTAAGCAACTATATGAAAAATAAAACACCTAAATCAATTTTAAAATGAAAAAGTATGTTTTAGAAGTATTCAGTTGTATCTTGCTTTTGGTATGTGCAGTTTCTGTGAATGCACAGATGACAACATCTGGTATTTCAGGTCGTGTTATCTCAAGTGATGATAAATTAACTGGAGCGACAGTTGTTCTTGTGCATGAACCTACAGGTGCACAATACGGAACAATATCAAATGAATCAGGTATTTATAATTTACCAAATTTAAATCCCGGAGGTCCTTATGTTTTAACAGTTTCTTTTATTGGTTATAATCAATATGTAAAGAAAGATCTTTATTTAACATTAGGTCAGACATTGCAATTTAACGTAAAGCTAAGTGAATCAGCAATGGATCTAGGTGAAGTACAGGTTGTTGCTGTTGCTTCTGGTATTTTTGATGGTAATACTACCGGTTCAAAGACTACCGTTTCTCGAGAGAGAATTGAAACATTACCAGCTATTAGTAGAGGGATTAGCGACTTTGCTATGTTGACACCACAAGCTAAAATTAATTCTGATGGGGGATTAGAAATAGCAGGTCAAAGTAGTAAGTATAACAATTTTACTATTGATGGAGCCGTTCAAAATGATGTTTTTGGATTAGCTTCTAGTGGTACAAATGGAGGACAAATTGGTATTAATCCAATGAGTATGGATATTATTGATCAATTAACAGTTTCTTTGTCTCCTTATGATGTATCTCAAAGTGGATTTGCAGGTGCAGGAATTAATGCAACTACTAAAAGTGGAACAAATAAATTTAATGGTTCCCTTTATGGTTATTATAGAAATGAGAATTTAGCTGGAAAAACTCCTACTGATAATCCTGAAATTGAAAGAGAAAGATTGGATGAGTTTACTGCAAAAACTTATGGTTTTACATTGGGTGGACCTATTGTTAAAAACAAGCTATTTTTCTTCGGAAATGTGGAGATACAAAGAGATGATACTCCTAAACCTTTTGATTTTGCTGATTATACAGGATCTGCAAATAGGGCTGATATTGATGCACTAAGAACGACTTTAATAAATAGTTATGGATATGATCCAGGTACGTATGAAAATACTAAAGAGACTTTAGAAAGTGAAAAAGTATTTTTAAAATTAGATTGGAATATTAGTCAAAAACATAAGTTTTCTATACGTCACCAATATTCAAATGGTGTAAATATTTCGCCATCTACATCAAGTAGTTCGAGAATATACTTTTCAAATTCAGGTATTGATTTTTCTTCAAAAACCAATTCAACAACAGCTGAGTTGAAAAGTATTTTTAGTGAAAAATTAGCTAATCAATTACGAATTGTTTATACAAACGTAGATGATAATAGAGATCCTATGAGTAGTAGGTTTCCTTATATAACCATTTATGATGAGCGTATTTATTTAGGCAGTGAACAATATTCTACAGCTAATAGATTAAAACAGAAGATTTTTTCTTTTACAGATAATTTAAATGTTTATTCAGGAAGACATAATTTTACTTTTGGTATGCATCATGAGTATTATGATATGTTTAACGTATTTATTCGTCAGAATTATGGTTCTTATGAATATAGTAATTTAGATGATTTTATCAATGATCCAGATAGCTATACAAGATATAGAAGAAGTTTTTCTTTATTAGATAATGTAACAGGAGACGAAACAAAAGGTGCTGCAGATTTTAAAGTTTTACAATTAGGTTTTTATGTTCAGGATGATTTTCAGGTTAATGATAACTTTAAATTAACTTATGGTGTGCGTTTAGATTTACCAATGTATTTAGATGATCCTAATGTAAACTCTGATTTTAATAATAATGTTATTCCTTATTTAGAAAATACATATAATATTGACTTAAAATCTGCACAAACAGGTCAAATGCCAAAAACTTCTTGGTTATTTTCACCAAGAGTAGGTTTTAATTGGGATATTAATGGTGATAAAACCATGCAACTTAGAGGTGGTGCAGGATTATTTACAAGTAGAATTCCATATGTATGGCCAGGCGGTTCATATAATAACAACGGAATGACTATTGGAGCTATTGATGATAGGAATAATTCATATACGTTTAATTCGAGATGGGATGATCAACCAGTTATTTCGGGTGTTCCTTCTGGTCAGATAGATATCTTTGCTGAAGATTTTAAAATGCCTCAGGTATTTAGGGCAAATATTGCTTTTGATAAAAAATTGCCATACGGAATTAATAGTACTTTTGATGTTACTTATACAAAAAATGTTAATAATGTAGCATATCAAAATTTATTTGTATATGATAGTGGTGAGCGTATGACAGGAACTGGTGATGATCGTATTATTTGGGAAAATATTCAAAATGATGTTAACAGTAATTCAGGAGCAGAAGGAAGTTATACTGGTGCATTTTTAGGTTATAATACAAGTAAAGGACATAGTTTTAACTTTTCTACAATGTTTGACAAAAAATGGACGAATGGTTTATTTGCCAGTTTAGGTTATAACTATGGTATTGCAAAATCAATGAACGATGGTCAATCTTCGCAAAATTCTTCTCAATGGAGAGTTCCAAATGGAAATGGACGTAATAATCTTAGATTAGGTTATTCTACATATGATCTTGGTCATCGTATTATGGCAAATATTTCCTATAAGTTTGATTATAGTACTTTCACCAATTCTACCATTTCCTTATTTTATAATGGACAATCAGGTAGTAGATATTCTTATGGTTATAATAATGGTGTATCTTCTTATGCAGGACCAGCCGGAGATAATACGGATGGATATGAGTTGTCGTTGATGTATATACCAGAAAATCAGAATGATATTGTTTTGGTTGACGATGGAGACTATACTGCAGCTGAGCAGTGGAATGATTTAAATGCATTTATTAATGGCCATAAATATCTTAATGATCATAGAGGAGAAGTTGCAGAACGAAATTCACAACGTATGCCTTTCGAACATACTCTTGATTTAAAATTTATGCAAGAGTTTAAATTTAAAGTTTCAGCAAATCGTGAAAATAAAATCCAAATAACTTTCGATATATTTAATTTTACGAATATGTTGAATAAGGATTGGGGAAGAATGTATTATTCAATTGGTGATTATGGTGTTTACCAAATGTTAGAGTTTCAAGGTTATCAAGCGAATGGTACTACTCCAACTTATTCTTATTATAATAAGAACGGTAATAAGACATATGGTATTGATGATAGTGGACTTAAAAGTTCTCGATGGCAAGCACAATTTGGAGTAAGATATATATTTTAATTTAATAACTTAATATAGTAACAGAGGGTGTCCAAACAATGGATACCCTCTTTTTTTGTTTTTATTTGTGAGATAAGAAATTACGGTATATTTTCTTTTTAATAAATCAAATTTGAAATATTACGCCATAAGTATGTAGGATTTTTCTATTTTTGTTTTGTTGTTTAATATTGAAATTCGATATTTATTGAATGGAGCATTTTGATGTAATTTTAGTATTTGTTGTACTAGCCTTTATTCTTTTTTCTTTATATAAGGAGTTATTGGGAGCAGCATTTACTTTTTTTGTTGCAGTTATGGTGTTGGGCTTTTTTGGAGTGTTAACGCCAAAAGAGTTATTAGCTGGATTTGCTAATGAACAAATTGCAGTTATAATAATGCTCCTGTTATTAGGTGATGCTATCCGGCAAATATCAGTAATTGAAATATTTTTTAGCAGGATATTTCCCCGACAAAGTGGATATCGTGGTTTTCTTTCACGAATTATGCTTTGGATCGGTGGTTTTTCTGCATTTTTAAATAATACTCCTTTGGTTGCTGTAATGATGCCTTATGTGCATAATTGGAGTAAGCGAAATAATATTTCTCCATCTAAGTTATTACTTCCTTTATCATATGCTGCTATTTTAGGTGGTTGTGTTACTCTAATAGGAACATCAACCAACTTAATTGTAAATGGTATGGTAATAGATCAAACAATTTTTCCGGATATGGAACCTTTGCATATGTTTGATTTCTTCTGGGTAGGTTTTCCTATGTTAGTCATAGGATTTTTATATTTATTTTTCTTTGGAGATGTATTGCTGCCAAAGCATCGTATATTAACAAAAGAAATTTCTGGTTCGGAAAGAAAATATGTAGTAGAAGCAAAGGTTCATAAAAATTCCAAATTGGTAGGCAAGTCTATTGAAGATTCAGGTTTTGGTAATTCAAAGGGCTTGTTTCTTGCAGAGGTAGTTCGTAAAAAGTATACATTTCAGGTTTTTGATAAAAGTTTTATTTTGGAAGCCGGTGATTTATTGAGATTCGCAGGAGAGAGTGAGGATATTGCTAATTTGTTGTCTGATAGTAGTAATTTGAGTTTACCTTCTGTAGGGATGATGAGTAAACTAAAGAGGGCTGATGTTGTTGAAATTGTGATATCTCATAATAGTACTCTGATATCTAAAATGGTAAAGGATATTAATTTCAGAAGTAAATATGATTCTGTATTATTAGCTATTCATAGAAATGGAGAAAGAATTACGGGTAAACTTGAAGAGATTAAATTAAAGGCTGGAGATGTTATTTTGTTATTAGCCGGGGATGATTTTAATTCACGTTCTCAGGATGATATGGATTTCTATTTAATATCAAAAGTTAAAGAGGTTCGAAAACCAGAACGATATAAAATCTGGACTTTATTTGGAGGAACCTTACTTGCAATCTTTTTATCAGCTTTAAATCTGATACCTCTATTTATGGGATTGCTGGTGGTGCTTGTTGTGATTAATATATTAGGAGTCGTAAATGCCAAAGATTTACCCAAAAATATCGACTATAATTTAGCAGTTATCATTGCTCTCTCTTTGGCTTTAGGTACTGCTATGATTAAAACAGGAGTAGCTGATATGATTGCTGATTTTATGATATCTATTCTATTTCCTTTTGGCAAAATAGCTGTTTTAACAGGTATATATTTAATTACTTCTGTATTGGCTGCATACATTACAAATAAAGCTGCTGTAGCCATAATATTTCCTATTTCATTAACAGCAGCTCATAGTTTACAATTGAATCCTTTACCTTTTGCTCTGGTAGTTTCATTCGCTGCTGCAGCTAACTTTTTAACGCCAATTGGATACCAAACTAACTTAATGGTTTATGGTCCTGGAGGATATACATTTAAAGATTTTTTTAGAATAGGGTGGCCATTGACATTAATTTATATGGTTGTAACAGTAGCTATTCTAAATTATATGTATTTATAATGATTAGAATCTTATTAATTATTAAAGCTTTTTAGCCAAGACGGGTATTCAATATTTATTAGTTTTTCAGGCCAATAGCCATACCATCCATAGCCAGCACGTCGCTCTGGATTTACCTCAGCTAAAGAATATACTTTTTGTCCCGCTCTGGTACACATAAATGGTTTGTTTGTTTCTATTTCATAAAATCTGGCCCAAATAGGAGTGGCTGTTGAATCATTTACAGCAATTCTATCAATTTCCAGATTAACTCCTTCATAAGTTCCTTTCGGTACTGCAATTTCTTTTATTCTTATATTGTGTATTTTTGAAGCCTCAAGCCACTTAACTGCTGCATTTATTGATTTATATATGGAATCACCTGGTTGTGCAATTCTCATAAGAAGTTTTACTATTGCAGTTGTTTCTTTTGATGCTATTGAAGGTAATTCATACGTTCTTGCTTTAACTGGTTCAAAAGTTTCGTGACTATGCTGTTGACACCATCCTTTTTTTTCATTATTTACAACGATTTGACACTTTAAAATAACTTCCAGTGCTTTTTGTTCTGCAGCTATGAGTTTGGATTTTAATGTATCTGGAATCCATTGGTATTCTGGTTTATTTTCTTTTATGTCTAAAAGTAAATGCATTATTCCAGTCATTACATTGTCATTAAAGGTAATGGCATCAACATCCCATCCTCTCCATCCTCCGGATTGTCTTTGGGTATTCAGAATATAATATAATCCTTTTTCTGCACTATTTTTAAAGATAACATTTTCAGTGTTGTAATATAATTTTGCTAAGAATTCTATTTGCGGGTGAGTGTTATCATTATCAAATGTACTTTGGGATGCATGGTCACTTAAAGTTTGTTTTAAAGAGTCAATATCTATATCAGCTAGCCAGTCCATATTTTTAGGCCAACCTCCATCTTTGTTTTGATAATTAACAAAGTTACGACCTATTGCTTCTAAACTATCTGTAGGAAAACGATTATAGTTGAAGTTTTGAGAAAAAAGATTCCAGTGATGTATTCCATCGCTAAATTTTTCCAGAGATATTGGAAGTGGTTCTTTAATTTTTTCTTTAGAAGAAGTACAAGAAATAATTGTAGAAAATACAAGTAGACTTAAAAAATGACGCATATATGTTAGTTCAAATGATTTAGGGATGGTAAATGTACATAAGACTTTACTAAAATTAAAGTCTTATGTATTATGATATTTTTTTTGTAGAAATAACGTATTACTTGCAAGCAATCGTTTCAATTTCAACTAAAACTCCTAATGGAAGTTCTTTAACTGCAAATGCTGCTCTGGCAGGAGGATTGTCAGTGTAATATTGGCCATAAACATCATTCATACTTTTAAAATTTGACATGTCTGAGAGTAAACAAGTCGATTTAATGACGTCCTTAAAGCTATAACCAGCTTCGGTTAATATGGCTTCAATATTTTTCATTACTTGTTCTGTTTGTGCAATAATTTCACCATCAACTACCTTGCCTGTTGCTGGATTTATAGGAATCTGTCCTGAAATAAATAACATTCCGTTTGCTTCGATGGCCTGACTGTAAGGGCCAATTGCTGCCGGAGCATTTTCTGTACTAATTACTTTTTTCATATACTCTAATTTTAATTATCACTAAAAACTTACCAGAGATCATCAACGGGATTGTAAAATGATATCTTGGTTCGCGTTATGATAATATTGTTATGTTATTGGGAATTATAAGTTTATATACTTTTTATATTTAAAAGTTAGGATTGTCTCTTGCACTACTACGTTTGTCATATTTTAAATCTTGTAGTAAGGATGAGTTAACGCTAATTGAAAAGAAATAAGATTTATATCTTCCAACAGGAACAAGGTTAAAGCTCATTCCCCAGCAATGAAGATCTCTGGAAACTCTAAGGTTTGTATGAGATATTTCCTGAGTATCAAAAGTATAACCCGAAGAGAATGAAAATTTCCATTTAGGTGTCAAAGAAAAATCTCCACTGAAATTTATGTTTGAAGTAATTTCCTTTTTATAGGCCATTTTATTTTTGTCGAAATCACCATTGCTTAATCGAAGGCTATAATTAAGTGATAGATTCCAGGGGAATTCAAATTTAGTATAGCCATCATCTCCAATTGTTGTTTCTTGATTACCCCTTGTATTAGCAAATGCATCAGGCATTTGATCAGCCCTGTCTAAGGAGTTGTTATTCATGTCGTTTGTTGGAGGTAGGTTTTCGTTTGAATTGGTATCTTCAGTGCTTGTACCATTCCTTTTTTCTCTCCACTTTTTGATTTTCTCAGATCCAAATGAAAGTCCAAAACTTAAGTTTGCCGACTCCAGTCTTGCCAATTTATTTTGCGCTTTCCATAAAGAAGCATTGATTCTTTTTACAGTACCTGTTGATGTGGTATCTAAGGCGTATGGATCAAATGTAGCACCAAAGTTGATGTTCGTTCCAAATATTTTAGTTCTTCCACTCATGCTTACTTTTGACCACTTTAGTGAGTCTGCAAGAAAATTGTGAGATGTGGAGAAGTTTAAACTTTCGAGTATCTTAATTTTTTTATAGCCTGTACTATCCTGATCACTCTTTACTTTCATTTCAAGAGTGTTGCCTAAAGATATACCTAAAGATCCTGATTTACCTTTACCAGGTGTACCATAAAGCGATCCTTCATATTTTGAATATTGATAATGTATGATGGAATCCTGATCAGGGTCGTAATATTCAAACCAATCGTAATAACCATATTTATACTGTCCAAAGTCAGGCCTGAATGACATACTTGCAGAAGGAGTCATTACATGTCTTATTTTTTCAACTTTATTACCAAATAATTTTCTCCAAGGAGTGTAAAAAGTGTAGAATTTAGTTGATGTACTAACAGAATAGCTATAATCATATACTCTATTAAATCCACTTGTTGTATCAGCAACAACAATTTCCTCTTCTTCTTCATCCCATTCTTTTGTGATTGATTTGGTATACCAACGCTCAGTATAATTCACGGATGGGGTTAAAGTAAAGTATTTTAATAATTTAAGATTTAAAGATAAAGGAATAGAGTGTTTAACTCCGTTTTCCCATTGCTGAGGAAATTTTTTATTTCCTAGTTCACTCTCTTCTGTACTAATATAGTTTTTAAGGTTACCAGTATATGATAAACTAATTTTTTCGTACCACGCTTCTTTTGAACCTACTTTATTTTTACTCTTAAATGGGAAGATTCTATTCATTGTTAGTGTCAGGTCCGGAGATGTTAAACTTACCGTTGAGTCTCGTGTGTTTTGCGATGCCAATAAGTTAGCAGAGAAGTTAAATGGAGCTTTAGGAAATTTTCTACTGTAGGAAATACTGGATCTTTTTGTGTTTTGTGCTAATGTGTTTACATTGATAACACTGGATACATTATTTTGATCGTAAGAACTACTTGAAAAATTTACACTCGCTGAAAATGTTGAGTAAGGGTTTGCTTTCGAATCCTGACGATGTGACCATGTTAAAGAAAAATCTTTAGACTTGCTATAGTCTGGTAAATCTTTATCGCTTGTAACATTTACAATATATTGGAAACTTAAGTTTCCCGAAAATTTATAGTTTAATTTATATTTAGTATTTCCTCTAAGTCCCCATGATTCATTAGCATATAAATCACCGGTTACTGCCAGGTCAAAATAATCATTAGCTGCCCAATAATAACCGCCATCACGTATAAACAGTCCTCTACTACTCTCTTCTCCATATGAAGGCATTATTATACCGGAGCTATAACTACTTGTGTTAGGAATTACGGCAAAAGGTATACCTATTGGGAGAGGAATATCCTCTACAACTAAATAAGCAGGTCCTGTAATTGTTTTATTACCAGGTATTACTTTTGCTTTGGTTAGGTTTAAATAAAAGTGTGGATGTTCATGATTATCACAAGTACTATAGTGACCATCTTTTATTGAAAAAGAGTCATCCGGAGCTTTTTTTGCAAATTCACTTACAACATAACCTTCTCCCTGTTCTGTAACAACATGTTCAATTAAGGCTTTTTCGCTTTCAAAATTGTATTTTATTGTTTTCATTTCATAGGAGCCACTTTTATCAGTAAAAACAGGTAGTCCTGAAGCAACACCAAGTGAGTCTTCTATGCCATAAGCATAGGTTAAACTACTATCTAAATCTAATTCAATACAAGCAGCTGTAAGTGTAATGTCCAGGTATTTCACTTCTGCATCTCCATAAAGAAATACTTTCTTAGAACCATCCATCGTCATAATAATGGAATCTTTTGCTGTATATTGCACATCAGCCTCAATTCCTAATCCTGCAGGTTTTTCAGGTGGATTAACAGAGGGGGTATCCTTAACTAAGGAAGTAGTATCTTTTTGCAATACAGGAATTGTATCTAAAGATGTATTTTGAGCAAAACAATTATTGTATAAAATACTAGTAACTAGAATTAAAAAAGTCGAAAGAGCCTTTATAAAATAACTTTGTTTTGTATGATTTGTATTTTGATTCAATGCTTTTGTGCTTTAATTTTCAAGATTCGACAAAAATAAATAAAAAATGATGATAGAAACTGTTTATTTCTAAAATTAGCTATTAGAAATATTTTTTTATTGTGATGCAATTTTTAATGTGCTCATATGTTAATTTATTATCTGTAGCTATATGATGTTAATGTGTTGATAATGTGTGTTGTGTTGTGATTAGCAATCAATAAAAATGCATTAATTTTAATATGCTACGTTGTATATCAAATAATCTGCCAGTATTTTATAAATTTAGATTTTAAACAATATTTTTCAATATTTTCTACAGATGACATATAGATATTCATTATCAAGCGTTATTTTTGAGAATTATTTTAAGAATTATATAGTTATTGTATATAGATGAGAAAAATATATAAGTATCATATTTTATTAGTGCTAATATTATTTGTTTTTACTTTTAATGATTCTTTAAAGGCTCAATCAACTGGTATTTTAAAAAAAGTTGTCATTGATGCTGGACATGGAGGTAAAGATCCCGGTGCACATGGAAAATATGCAAAAGAAAAAGATGTAGTTCTTGCCGTTGCTTTGAAATTAGGTAATTATATTGAAAAGTATATGCCTGAGGTTGAAGTGATTTATACAAGAAAGAAGGATGTGTTTATTCCTTTGAAAGAAAGAGCTCAAATAGCAAATAAAGAAGATGCTAATCTTTTTATTTCTATTCATGCAAATTATATATCTAACCCTAAGATTACAGGTACTGAAACTTTTGCTTTAGGACTTCATAGAACTCAGGATAATTTAGAAGTAGCAAAAAAGGAAAACTCTGTAATTGTTTTGGAAGAAGATTATAGTACTACTTATGAAGATTTTGACCCAAATTCTTCAGAGTCGTATATTATATTTGAATTGTATCAAAATATTTATTTGAATCAAAGTCTTGAAATGGCTGATTTAGTTCAGCACCAATTTAGTGAAAGAGTTGGACGAAGAAACAGGGGCGTAAAGCAAGCTGGATTTTTAGTATTAAGGGAAACTGCTATGCCAGGTATACTTGTTGAGTTAGGATTCTTAAGTAATTCAAATGAAGAAAAATATTTAACTTCTAATGAAGGTCAATCACTGCTGGCGTCAGGTATATTTAGAGCGTTTAGAGATTATAAAGAAAATTTTGAAGCTAAAAATAATCTGGATGTAAAAGAAAATGTAGCAAAGAAAGAATCGGATCATGTGTTATATAGAATACAAATAGCAAGTAGTAAAAGGAAAATTAAAGAAGGTACTTCTATATATAAAAAGTTTGATCAACTTTTTGAGTATCGAGATGGTAAATATTATAAATATGCTGTTGGAGAATCATCTACTTTTGACGAAATTTGTAAACAAGTTACAAGTGTTCAGAACGTAGTTAAAGATTGTTTTATAATTGCATTTAAAAACGGCAAGCGAATACCATTAAACGAAGCAAGAGAATTGACTAAAGAATAGTAAGGATAACTTCAGAGGTAATAAGCAACATTTTTTTTAATTGGGTGTGGGGCATCTAATTATTTATCAAGCAGTATTAACTGTTAATTTCAAATTAATTACCATGAATGATTTTATTCCTAATATAGATGAGTCTTCAGCCATTCCAAAATATTTACAGGTTGTAAATGCATTTGAAGAAGCTGTAAAAAGTGATAAGATGAAGGTTGGCGATAATTTACCTTCAGTAAATGAAATGTGCTCAAAATGTGGATTAAGTAGGGATACTGTATTTAAAGCTTATAGTGAATTAAAAAATCGTAAACTTATTGAATCAGTACCTAATAAAGGCTATTATGTATCCAGTAATTCATCTAATGTTTTTTTATTCTTAGATACACTAAAAGCATATAAAGAAGTATTATATGGTGCTTTTCGTTCTGCTTTACCAGGACGAATTAATGTTGATGTTCATTTTCATCACTATAATCCAAGAGTTTTTGAAGATATTTTACGTTATGCTGCTGGGAAATATAGTCATTATATAATAATGAATTTTGATAACGCAAAAGTAAAATCTTCATTAAAAGCCATTGATCCATCTAAGTTGCTGTGTATCGATTGGAAGATTAATGTTCCTAAGCAAAGTTCTTTTTTAGGCCAGGATTTTGGAATGCCTGTTTACGATAATTTACTAAAAGTAGA
Source organism: uncultured Saccharicrinis sp. (assembly GCA_963665705.1). Taxonomy (GTDB): domain Bacteria; phylum Bacteroidota; class Bacteroidia; order Bacteroidales; family Marinilabiliaceae; genus Saccharicrinis. The sequence goes on along the minus strand of OY762448.1, from coordinate 2,979,165 downwards.
GGAGAAGCTCAGAAAATATAGAAAAATGATTTTCGTATATCCCGAGTATACCAATCATCCTAAAGCAACAGTGAATGCCTTTGAGAAATTTTGTAGGGATAGAAATTTTGATTATGAAATCATTTATCAGTTAGAAAATATTCATCCGGAAAAAGGACAGATGTATTTTGTTGTTAGCGACCGTGCACTAGCATTAATCCTTGATATTACTTCTGAATGCAAAATAGAAATAGGAAAAGATTTGGGTATTATTTCTTATAATGAAACACCAACAAAAAAATACATTAAAGAAGGTATTACCGTAATTTCTACGGATTTTGCTTTAATGGGAAAGAAAATGGCAAGATTTGTTGAACATGATGATAAGATTAAAGAATTCGTACCTACTACAATTATTGAAAGACATTCTTTATGAACATTGTTATAATTAAGGTTAATTAGAATAGTTATTGTTAATAATTGTTTAATTTTATGTTCAATCTTGACATTTTAATATAAAAGGAAGTTATTTGCATCTTTATTTTGTAGACATTAATAATAAATATCAATACTTTTGAATTTTGAAGTCTTACAATTACACATAGAAAAATCTTAAGTTTAACTTTAATATCTTAAATTATGGAGCAGATTACTGAATTGATTAATTCCTCAAAGGAATATATTATTGCTTATGGTGGGCAGTTAGTTCTAGCAATTTTAACTTTAATAATAGGTTTTTGGGTTATTAGTAAATTTACTAAAGCTATTAAAAAATTATTTCAGGTAAAGCATATTGATCCAACACTTCAGCCATTTTTGGTGGGTATGCTTAATTATACACTTAAAATTTTATTGGTAATTAGTGTAATGACGATGGTTGGCATTCAAATGACATCGTTTATTGCAATATTAGGAGCTGCAGGTTTAGCTGTTGGTATGGCTTTATCTGGTACTTTACAAAATTTTGCAGGTGGAGTAATGTTATTAATTCTTAAACCATTTAAAAAAGGTGATTTTATTGAAGCTCAGGGATATAAAGGTATTGTGGACGAGATACAAATTTTTAGCACAATTTTGAAAACACCAGACAATAGAATTATTTTTATTCCTAATGGAGGTTTATCTACCTCAAGTTTAATTAATTATTCAAGAGAGTCTCAACGAAGAGTAGATTTTTCTTTCGGTATTGGTTATAGTGATGATATTGATAAGGCTAAGAGTGTGATTAAACAAGTAATAGAAAGCAATGATAAAATACTTAAAGAACCAGCTCCTTTTATTGCGGTAGGAGAACTTGCCGATAGTTCAGTCAACTTAACTACTAGAGTATGGTCTGCAGGCGCTGATTATTGGGAAGTATTCTTTTTTATGAACGAAATGGTTAAGAAAGAATTTGATAAGCAAGGTGTTTCTATACCCTTCCCACAAACAGATGTTCATTTATTTAATAAATAATTATTCCTAAACTTAATATGATGATTAGAAATGCACTGATAGCAATATTTTGCTTAATTACTATTGGAGCTCACGCGCAAGAACAAAAAAATGACTCCATTAAAAACTGGAAAGCAGGTGGAAATACATCTTTAAACTTTTCACAAGTTTCTCTTTCTAATTGGTCCGGAGGTGGTAATAACTCTATTGCTGGTACGTTCTTATTTAAGGGATTTCTAAACCACAAAAAAGGTAAAGTAGCTTGGGATAATACTTTGGATGTAGGATATGGTTTAACCAAACAAGGTGATTATAAAGTTGCCAAATCAGAAGATAGACTTCATTTTACAACAAAATTAGGATATGAAAACGGAGGACATTGGTTTTATACAGCTATGGCAGATTTTAAAACTCAATTCTCTGTAGGTTATAAGGACCCATTAGTTCAGAGTGTTAAAATATCAGACTTTATGGCTCCGGGTTATCTGCAATTTTCTTTAGGTATGGATTATAAACCTTCAGAAAATTTTTCATTGTTTATTTCCCCGTTAACTTCAAAAATGACCTTTGTTACTAATGATTCATTGTCTCATGTTGGCGCTTATGGAGTGGATATTGATGAAAATATGCGTGGTGAGTATGGTGCCTCTTTAAAGATGACCGCTAAAAAGAAGAACATCGTTAAAAATGTAAATGGATATACTCGTTTAGATTTATTTTCGAACTATTCTGAAAATCCTCAAAATATAGACGTGGATTGGGAATTTGGAATTGATATGAAGATTAATGACTATTTAAGTGCTGTTTTTACAACAAATATTATATATGATGATGATATTAAGTATGTAAATAGTGCAGGAGTAGAAGAAGGTCCTCGTGTACAAATGAAACAAATGTTTGGGGCAGGTTTATCTTATACATTTTAAATAATCATCTAAGAGACTGTTTATTTTAAACAGTCTCTTATTTTAATATGGTGATTTTACATCCATAAGCCTTTTTAAATAGCCTGTTTTAAGATTAAACATCCAACCGTGTAAAAATAAATCTTGTTTTTGTTTCCAGGCTCGTTGTACAATTGATGTTCTTGACAACTTTTCAATTTGTCGCACAACATTAAGTTCAGAAAGTCTGTCTAATCTATCATTCTCATCTTTTATATTATTCAACTCAACTTGGTTTTTTCTGTAAACATCTTTAATTGCCGATAACCAATCGCCTAAATATTCGTCATTATTATCATCTACCGCAGCTGCAATACCTCCACACCCGGAATGACCACAAACAACAATATGTCTAACTTTTAAATAGTCAACAGCATATTTTATTACACTCATAACATTTGAGTCGTTGGTAATTACTTGATTTGCAATATTTCTGTGTACAAAAATTTCTCCGGGTTCTGTGTGTGTGAATCCTGCTGCCGGTACACGGCTATCAGAGCAGCCTATCCATAAATATTGAGGTGATTGTCCTAATGCTAATTTTCTAAAATAGTCTTTATCTATCTGGGTTCTTTCTTTAACCCATTCTTTATTCGCAATTAAAATTTGATCAAGAGAACGCATACGTATTATATTAGTTTAGTAACTAAGGTGTTCAACATATTAAATATAAATATTGTTTATGTTTAAATCATTATTTTATATTATATGTATTGGATTTCATAAATGATAGGGGTAGTAGAACAATGGAACAAAATGTTAAAAAGAATAAATATGGTGCGAAAAATTAAAAAATAACTAATAAGATAAGTTTGTATCGCTACATTTGCAGGCAAATATAGTTTTTAAATTATTATGAAGGAAACACAAAGTTCTTTGCATACTTTTCATATACCTGTTATGGGAACAGGTTATACAATTGAATCCCCGTTAAAGGTTGCTCATTATGGAATAGATTCTGTTGTTCCAATCACAGATCATTACCTGGTTGAGCAGGTGAGAGAAATGTGCTGTAAAGAAAATGGTTTAGAATACGAGGCTGAAGATTTAGAAAATCCGGATGCAAGAGCAAATGTTATAAGAAAATATTTAGATTTATTAAATGATCTGGTAACTGCTAATTTTAATGCATTAAAAAATACAGACTTCACTGAGGGTAGTGAAATTACAAAGTATTTTGAATTGTTATCTGATGATATTGCCATAAAGCAATTATACAATAAAATGCTAACAGCGGAGGCTAATGACAAAAAACAGCTTCAACAAGAATTACGTGAGTCAATCAAGCCTGGAAGTATCGATGTTAACATTATGACTAAGTTAGATGGTGTTAATTATGATGAAAATAATGAACAATTATCTATTGAATATAATGATGCTCATGCTGCTTTAAAAGGTTTTGCCGAAAGTAAGGTAAATGGTTCTGTAATTTTATCTGCCGGATTAAATCCAAGGTTGTATGGTTTTATGGCTCACTTTAAAGATTTCTTTCCAAATGAAAAAGGTGAATTAAATAAGCGAATTGTACTAAAAGTTAGTGATTATAGATCAGCTATGGTACAAGGACGTTTTCTTGCTAAAAAAGGCCTTTGGGTTTCAGAATTTAGAATTGAGTCTGGTTTAAATTGTGGTGGGCATGCATTTGCTACAGATGGTTATTTATTAGGTCCTATATTAAATGAATTTAATGATAACAAGGTGAAGTTAGGACAGATGTTATTCTCTTCTTATTCTGATGTTATTGAAAAAGAAAAGGGAATTGTTTTAGATAAAGAATTACCAATTAATTATACTGTTCAAGGTGGAGTAGGTGATGCTGATGAACACAAAATGTTCTTAGATCATTTTAAAATGAAATCTGTAGGGTGGGGGTCTCCATTTATGTTAGTCCCAGAAGCGACAACAGTTGATGATTATACATTAAATCTGCTCAAAGAAGGAACTGAAGATGATTTTTATTTAAGTGATATATCACCTTTAGGAGTTCGTTTTAATTCTATTAAGAATAATTCAGCTGATATTGAAAAGCAAAAAAGAGTGGATGCTAATAAACCTGGTGCTTCATGTCTTAAGAAATTTCTTCAGTTTAATACGGAATATGGAAAATCACCAATTTGTACAGCATCTATAGCCTATCAAAGAACAAAAATAAAAGAACTAACAGATTCTATTGTGAATCCTGTTGAGCTTAAATCAAAGATTGATAAAGTAGTAGAAAAAGCTTGTTTGTGTGTAGGTTTAGGGAATAGTGTACTTGAACATCATAAACTAAAAATAGCCAAAGGTAATCATGGTGTAGTTGTATGTCCCGGACCAAATTTGGCTTATTTTAATAAGATTTCTTCATTAACAGAAATGGTTGATTTTATTTATGGGAAAACATCCACTTTGTTTAATTCTGAACGACCTAATGTGTTTATTAAGGAATTAAAGATATATATGGATTATCTTAAGGAAAAAATTGACGATTGTAAGGAAGAGTATAGTGCTCCGGATATCAAATATTTTAATACGTTTAAGAAAAATCTAAATGAAGGTATTTCTTATTATAAAGATTTATTCTCAAAAGGAGATGAGATTTTTCAAAGTATGAAAAATAACGTTTTAACTGATCTTGCAGAGTATAAAAAGGAGTTAGAAAAAATTCTTATTCCTTCTGCAGTTTAAGGATAAACTCAAAATATTTTTTATTAATCCTATAAGTCTAAAAAGATTTATAGGATTTTTTTTATACGAATTTGTAGTTATTTCGATAGGCTGCTGGAGAAACTTTGGTCAACAGTTTAAAAACTCTGGAATAATGATATCTATCTGCAAATCCACAATTTGAAGCAACTTCTTCTATGGATAGGTTTGAATGATGTAATAAAATACATGACTCATCAATTCTTTTTTTTCTCACATATTTTTGTGGGGCTATTCCCGTTTCATTTTTAAATAACCTAGTGAAAGCATTGGTGGCTAAAGAAGCTTTTAGTGCCAGATTATTGTTACAAAGGTCTTCTTTAATATTGTGATCTATATAATTTATTGCGTTTAAAATTCTATAATCTGTAGTTACAATCTGTCTCTTTTCTTCTCCAACTTCTGATAATAAATCTGTTATTAAAGAATGTATATTTAACATCACATGGAAATCAAAATGATGATGTTCTTTTATCAGGTGCCTTTTAATTGTGTCTAGTTTTTCTTTTAGGTGAGCATCCATATTAAAGACATAAATATTGGGTTTAATATTATTATAAAATGTGCCAAGTTTAAAATGGATAAATAAGTGATGTACATATTTTCCTTTAATAGTGTCGATAGAATAGTTACTCACTCTGTTCCCTTTAATTAGATATCCATTTTTGGGGATTTTATAATCAAATAATTGAGTGGAGAAACTTGTATTTGGAGGAATCATAATTATTGATCCTTCTTTTAGTTTGTATGTTTTACCATTATGATTTATAGATGCACCATTGTGTTCATTATTATATATTCTCCAATAAGGGAATGATAATTCATTAAACTCCCACCTGTTTAACCACCAATATCTGCAACATAGAAGTTCAATATTAATGTTTGGAAAAAATTGAATGATGTCTGAGGGGTCTCCTTTGTCAGGATTTTTATTTATAGGGTTCATAGAATCGATTGTTTAAAATAGATACAATAATAACTAAAATAGACATTTATTAATAGAATTTTACAACTCAAATTTGTAGGACCCATAAAAGTTTTTGGTTTTCCTTTTATGGAATATTTTTCATGTCATACGAATAATAAATTTACTCTTATAATAATACAATTATGGCTAATAGATTAATAGGTGATTTACCTAAAGTTGGTATCAGACCAGTAATTGATGGTAGAGAAAGAGGGGTAAGAGAATCATTAGAGGTTCAGGTGATGGATCTGGCAAAAATTGCTGCTCAATTTATTGAATCCAACTTAAGATTTCCTAGTGGAGAAAAAGTAGAATGTGTAATCGCGGATACTTGTATTGGAGGTGTTGCCGAAGCATCTATGTGCGCTAATAAATTTTCAAAAGAAGGTGTTGGTGTTTCCTTAACAGTTACGCCTTGTTGGTGTTACGGAACTGAGGTAATGGATACTGATCCATTAATTCCGAAAGCTGTTTGGGGGTTTAATGGTACAGAACGACCAGGAGCTGTTTATTTAGCAGCAGCATTAGCCGGATATACCCAAAAAGGTTTGCCTACTTTTGGTATCTATGGACGAGATGTTCAGGATGTTGGCGATAAAAATATTCCTGAAGATGTTCAGGAAAAAATACTTCGATTTGTAAAATCAGGACTTGCTGTTGCTCAAATGAATGGTAAGTCATATTTATCTATAGGTTATAGTTCTATGGGAATTGCTGGTTCAATGGTTGATACCAATTTTTTTCAGGATTATTTAGGTATAAGAACAGAGTTTGTTGAATCAGTTGAAATTCTACGACGTATTGAGGAAGGTATTTATGATAAAGAAGAATTTCAAAAGGCACTAGCATGGACTAAAGCAAACTGTAAAGAAGGGACTGACCTAAATGATAAAGCAAATCAGGTAGATAGTGCGCGTAAAGAATTGGAGTGGGAACAGGTTGTTAAAATGACTTTGATTTGTAGGGATATGATGGTTGGTAATCCTAAAGTTATTGAACAAGGTTATAGAGAGGAAGGCTTAGGTAGAAATGCTATATTAGGAGGTTTTCAGGGGCAAAGACAATGGACCGACTATCAGCCCAATGCCGATTTTACTGAGGCAATTTTGAATTCTTCTTTCGATTGGAATGGTATTCGAGAAGCGTTTGTGTTTGCTACAGAGAATGATAGCTTAAATGGTGTTTCCATGTTGTTTGGGCACTTATTAACCAATACAGCTCAAATTTTCTCAGATGTACGAACTTATTGGAGTATGGATGCAGTTAAGAGAGTTACAGGAAAAGAATTAACAGGGACTGCAAAAGGAGGGATAATTCATTTGATTAATTCTGGTTCCACTACTCTGGATGCTACTGCTCAACAAAGAGATGCAGAAGGAAATCCTGTGATGAAACCTTATTGGGATATTAAGGAGGACGAAGTAAAAAAATGTTTAGATAATACGGTTTGGCCTCCGGCGAATAGAGGTTATTTTAGAGGAGGTGGTTATTCATCTTTATTTACAACTAAAGGAGAAATGCCTGTAACCATGTGCAGATTAAATATGGTTAAAGGTTTAGGTCCTGTTCTTCAAATTGCAGAAGGTTGGACAGTGGAGTTACCAGATGAAATTCATACTGTTCTAGATAAAAGAACTGATCCAACCTGGCCAACGACATGGTTTGTTCCCAGAGCCAATGGGGAAGGAGCATTCAAAGATGTCTATTCTGTTATGGCCAATTGGGGAGCTAACCATGGTGCTATTAGTTACGGACATATTGGTGCTGATTTAATAACTATGGCATCCATGTTAAGGATTCCTGTTAATATGCACAATGTTAGTGAAGATGAAGTATTTCGTCCAAGTGCATGGTCTTCTTTTGGTGAAGATAAAGAAGGGTCTGATTATAGAGCATGCAATATATATGGCCCATTATATGGTATTAAATAAGGACATTCAGTAATATAAAGCACTTTCTTATTCTTAAATTAAGAAGGTGCTTTTTGTAATTTGACGACATGAAACGAACATGTAAATTTTAATCTTAAAAATTACACAATGGGTAATGAAATACATAGTAATCATAAACACCTTTGAATGTAAGATTAAGTGAATAATAAAATTTCTTGAGAGTTCCATCTGACATATAAATGCAAATTTTAAACAGATGAATAAAAAAGATATAGCCATTGTTTTTGATTGTGGAGCTACCAACGTTAGAGTTGTAGCCATCAATACTTCTGGTGTTATTATGGCTGTCCATTCTTTACCCAACGAAACCGATGAAGATCCATATTACAAAGGTGGTAGAATTTGGGATTTGGAAAAATTATGGAGTAAACTATGTAGTGCAGCTAAAGTTGTTGTTTCAAAAATAGATACTTCGCGTATTGCTGGTATTACTGTTACAACGTTTGGAGTAGACGGAACTTTTGTTGATGAAAAAGGAGAGTTACTTTATCCGGTTATATCCTGGCAATGTTCCAGGACTGCACCTATAATGGATCAAATTAGCAAGTATATTCCATTAGAAGAACTATACCATATAAGTGGCGTTTATCCTTATGCTTTTAATACGATTAATAAAATGGTTTGGTTTAAAGAAAACCGACCTGACATAATTGAAAAATCATATCGTTTTTTATTTATACCGTCGCTCCTTATTTTTAAGTTATCAGGAGTGTTTCAGAATGATGCTACCATGATGGGTACATCAATGATGACAGACCTTAAAGATAGATGTTTTTCTAAAACAATATTAGATGCCATAGATGTAGAAATAGATTTGTTTGGTTCTATCTCTGAACCTGGAGATAAAGCTGGAGAAGTTAATGAACAAGGATTTTTTGATACTGGCATTCCTATTGGTACACCTATATATTTAGCTGGGCATGATACTCAATTTGCTATATTTGGATCAGGAGCGGATTTAAATCAGCCAGTATTAAGTTCTGGTACATGGGAAATTTTAATGGCCAGGAGTAGTGATTTTAGTTCTTCTATAATAGAATTAGATAATAACTTAACTACTGAAGCTGATGCTCTTAGAGGTATTTATAATATAGGACAAAACTGGTTAGGTTCAGGAATATTAGAGTGGTTTTCACGTCAATTTTATGCAGAGTTAAAAGATGATGAATTGTATGAGACTATGATTACAGATGCAGAAAATGAAGCTGTCGGAACTAATGGTTTAATGGTTGATCCGGCTTTTTATGATGATGGAACCAGTAAGAATAGTGGTACTATTACAGGATTAACTATCGGTACTAAAAGAAGTCAATTGTATAGGGCTTTTTTAGAAAGTTTAGCTTATAGATTAAGAGAAGGTCTGGAAGCATTGGAATCTGCTGGTAAATTTAATTCTGAAAAAATTATTTGTGTTGGAGGGGGATCTAAAAACAGATTATGGAATCAACTTCGGGCAGATGTTTGTAATATTCCTATAGAGCTAATTGAGCAAAAGGAAACCACCGTTTTAGGTGCTGCAATGTTTGTTTTTGCAGGAGCCGGGATTTATAATTCACCAGAAGAGGCAAGGAGTCACATTGTATATAATCCTATATTAATTGAACCTTCAGATAATTGTGATAAATATAATGAGTACTATATCAAGTATAGAACTTTCAAAAAAAATCAAATTAATTAAGTTTAAAAATCATGTTAAAAGGAATATCCCCATTAATGAGTCCTGAGTTATTATCTGTTTTATACAGAATGGGGCATGGAGACGAAATTGTACTTGCAGATGCTCATTTTCCTGCAGAAAGTTTTAATCACCAAGTTATTCGGGCTGATGGAATTAAAATACCAGAATTGTTAGCTGCTATTTTACCCTTATTCGAACTTGATCAATACGTTGAAAATCCTCTAATTATGATGGATGCTGTTGAAGGAGATACTTTAGATTCTTTAGTTGAAAATTCGTATTTAAAAAGCATACATCTCACAGACCCCAATGTGGCACCTATTTTAAGAATAGAAAGATTCGCTTTTTACGAAAGAACTAAATCCGCTTTTGCTGTGGTTATAACCGGAGAAACGGCAAAATATGGAAATATCATTTTAAAAAAAGGCGTTATTCCAACGTTATAAGTTAGATAATGCAACTCATGTTTAATTCATTATAATATTTAACAATTAGATTTTAAGTGTTTTAAATTTTTAAAAAGAGATAAATAAATTTATATTTGCACACGTGTGCATAATATGGCATTTATGCTTGAAAGCAACATAATTTCTTATTGTTATAGTAAACTGGAATTAATCGAGTGAAAAAGAAAATTACCATAAAGGATATAGCAAATGATTTAGGAATTCATCATGCAACGGTTTCAAGAGCCTTGCGTAATGATTCCAGGATAAGTGATGCTACTAAGGAAAAGATTGTATCCTATGCAAAGAGTAAAGGATATAAATTAAATCAGAGTGCTGTCAATTTAAGAAATACAAAATCAAATGAAATAGCTGTCATAGTTCCAAATATTAGCCACTATTCCTTTGCAAATTTTGTTAGTGTGATAACAGATCTTGCTGCAAAAAATAATTATATAGTTTCCATGTTTCAAACTCGTGAAAAGTATGAATATGAGTTGGATGCAGTAAAAACGATTATGCAGAATAGAGTAGCAGGAGTTATCGCCTCTTTATCGCTAACTACTTTAAAAACTGATCACTTTAAAGAGTTGATTGATTTTGGAATTCCTGTCGTGTTTTTTGATCGTATTCCTTTAGATATTGATGCACCTATGGTAACTGCAGATAATTATAATGCAACTTTTGAATGTGTTAATCTGCTGTTAAATAGAGGTTATAAGAAAATTGCACACTTAACAGGCCCCCTTCATATTAGTGTATTTAATGAAAGAGACAAAGGATATCAGGAGGCTCTTCGAATGGCAAAAAATACATATTCAAATAGTGTAGTTATTCCCAAAGAATTTGAGATTAAGGATGGTTTCGACGCTATTGAAAAACTTTGGAAGGACGAGGATAAGCCTGATGCTATAATATGCGATTCTTTTACACTATCTGCAGGTGTCAATATGTTTTGTAGAAATAACCAAATCATAGTTCCCGAAAAACTAGGTATTATAGCAATTGCCAATGACCCATTTAGTGCCTTGTTGGAACCTCCTCAAACCATCATGACTCAGCCCCTTGAGGAAATGGCTCATGTTGCTTTTGAATTATTAGTAGGGAGTGAAACGAACAAAAGTGAAACCAAAACCAAGAGTATGAAAACAAAATTAATCTTAAGAAAATCTATATAACAAATAAAAAAATCAGTCTGTTGAAAATAAAAATCTATGAAAAATTCTAATGCTAAATTATTGGATAAAAAATATACCCTTGCGTTTATTTTATTATCAAGTTGCTTTATGTGGTGGGGTATTGCCAATAATCTCACCGATCCCTTAGTTCGGGTTTTTAAAGCTGTGTTTGGAGAATTATCAACCTTTCAGGCTTCGTTAATTCAGTTTGCATTTTACTTTGGATATTTCAGTATGTCCATCCCGGGTGCGGCTATATCAAGAAAGTATTCATACAAAACCGGTGTTTTGGTTGGTTTAGGAATATATGCACTAGGATGTTTCTTGTTGTATCCTTCTATGCTAATCCAGGAGTTTGTGTTTTTTTGTATTGCATACTACATATTAGCTTGTGGGTTAAGTATTTTAGAAACAAATGCGAATCCATATATATTGGTATTAGGTTCTCCTGAAACCGCAACACGTCGTTTAAACTTTGCACAATCATTTAATCCTGTAGGATCGGTAATTGGCATATTATTATGTCAATTTCTAATTATGGCTCGTATGCCATTAGATGGTGACGGCAATATTGTTATTGCTACGGAGCAAATTAACGAGGTTTTAAATATTGTTATTTTTCCATATTTATCTGTTGCTGGAATTATTTTGGTTGTTTGGGTCTTAATTGCCCTTACAAAAATGCCTCAAGTTGGGGATGATGAAAATGGAGTTCATATTTTTCATACGTTCAGAAAGCTCTTTAAAAAGAAGAATTATGTATTTGCAGTAGTAGCTCAATTTTTTTATGTAGGTGCTCAAATTGCAGTTTGGACTTACACAAACTTTTATATACCTGAACAGCTTTGTGTTACCCCTGATGTAGCATTACAATACCATACAGTGGCTTTAATTTTATTTGGTATTTCGCGTTGGATTTTTACTGCTTTGATGAAAAAATTTGAAGCTCATACTTTACTCTTAATTGCAGCAGTTGCAGCTGGTATATTATCGCTGAATGTCATATTTATTGGAGGTATTATTGGTGTTTATTCACTTATTGGAATATCCGTTTTTATGTCGTTAATGTTCCCAACAATTTTCGGAATGGGTTGTGATGGTTTAAATAGTGAAGAAACCAAAGTAGGTTCGTCCGGATTAATAATGGCTATACTTGGTGGTGCTCTTATAACCCCTTTGCAAGGTGCTTTAATTGACTCAACCGGAGTAGAAATTTCATATTTCATACCGTTTATATGTTTTGTTGTAATAGCAACTTATGCTTTTTATAGATCGCGATTAAAACTTGATTTATAGGATTACATTAAATGTATTTACATATTTAAAATTGGACAATAATTTATTGTATTAAGAAATGAAACTGGGTATAAAAAATAAATTAGGTAATACTGGATTAGAAATTCCTCCAATAGTATATGGAACAAGTTATTTAGGGAATTTGTATCAGAATTTGCCTTATGAATATAAAAAGGAATTGGTTAAGGGGTGGTTTGATAATACTGAAAAACCCATTGTTATTGATAGTGCAGGGAAGTATGGTGCCGGATTAGCTTTAGAAATGATTGGACAAATTTTAGAAGATCTTCAAATTAGTCCGGATGATATTATTATCAGCAACAAGTTAGGATGGTATCGAACTCCCTTAGAAACAGAAGAGCCCACGTTTGAACCCGGTGTTTGGTTTGATATAGAGAATGATGCTGTTCAAAAAATTAGCTATGAAGGCATTTTGGAATGTTGGACTCAGGGAAATCAACTGTTAGGAGGTAAGTATAAAGCTAATATTGTTTCGGTTCACGATCCGGATGAATATTTATCTGCAGCCCTGGATGAAAAAGATAGGGATAAGAGAATAAAAGATATTGAAGACGCTTATAAAGCGCTATTTGAATTAAAGAAAATGGGGCATGTTAAAAGCGTTGGTATTGGATCAAAAGATTGGAATGTCATTCGTGAATTATATCAAAAGGTAAAATTTGACTGGGTAATGTTGGCAAATTCATTTACAATCATGAAGCATACGCCTGATTTTCTTGAATTTATTAATCAATTACATAAAGATAAAGTTGGTGTTATTAATTCTGCAGTTTTCCATGCTGGGTTTTTAACGGGTGGTGAATTTTACGACTACAGAAAAGTTGATCCGGAATCAGAGGAAGGGCATACTATTTTTAAATGGCGAGATCAGTTTAATGAAATTTGTAATCAATTTGAGGTTAACCCGGCTGATGCATGTATTCAATTTGCTTTATCTCATCCAGCTGTTGCTGCACTGGCTTTAAATACCAGTAAAGTTTCCACTATGGAGAAAAATGTAGCAATTATTTCATCATCAATAAAAAAAGAGTTTTGGGAAGAGATGAGGAAACAAGGTTTAATTAGTAAAACATATCAATTTATTTAAACATTATCATGATTATAGATTCTCATCATCACTTTTGGAAATATGATCTTGTTGAATATGATTGGATTGATGACGATATGGAAAAAATCAGGAAAGATTTTCTTCCGGATAATTTGCATCAAGAAATTAATCATGCAGGAATTGATGGCGTTGTAACAGTTCAGGCTCGACAAAGTATTGAAGAGACAGAATGGATATTACAAATGGCTTCTGAAAATGATTTTATTAAAGGCGTAGTAGGTTGGTTACCTATTGCTGAGGATAGTTTTAAAAGTCATTTGGAAAAATATGCTTCACTGGATAAAATGGTTGCCTTGCGTCACGTAATTCAGGGGGAGCAAGATGATAACTATATTTTAGGTGAACAATTTAATAAAGGAATATCGTTGATTAAAGATTATAATTTAACGTATGATATTTTAATATTTGAACGGCATCTCCCTCAAACCATAGAATTTGTAAAGCAGTATCCTAACCAGGTTTTTGTTCTCGATCATATAGCAAAACCTTTAATAAGTAAAAACGAACTTTCTCCGTGGAGAGAAAATATATTGGAATTAGGTAAGTGTGAAAATGTTTACTGTAAAATTTCAGGAATGGTGACAGAAGCGGATTTTAATCATTGGACCGAAGAACAGTTAAAACCCTATTTCGATACCATATTAGAATCTTTTTCACCCCAAAAAATAATGTTTGGTTCAGATTGGCCGGTTTGTTTAGTTGGAATTGAGTACAAAAACTGGTTTGAGTTAGTAAAGAAACAGATTAGTAAATTATCGATTAACGAGCAAGCAGACATACTTGGTCTAAATGCAATTAAAGCATACAATCTTAAAGTATAAATAATTATATTCTAAATCATAATGAAAGCAGTCGTAGTTCAAGAACCAGGTAAGGTTCAAATTATAGATACACCAAAACCTGAAGTTAAATCAGGAGAGGTTCTTTTAAAATTAAAATATGTGGGATTTTGTGGTTCTGATTTAACAACTTATCTGGGTAAAAACCCTATGGTTCAGTATCCGCGGATTCCTGGTCATGAGATATCTGCAGTTATTGAACAATGCGGTGATGACGTTCCGGAATCTTTTAAAAAAGGGATGTTAGTTACAGTTGTTCCATATAGTAATTGTGGACAATGTCCTTCATGTAAAAGAGGACGTGAATATGCATGTCAATATAATGAGACATTAGGTGTTCAAAGAGATGGTGCTATGTCTGAATTTATTAGTGTGCCATGGCAAAAATTACTTGTAGCCGAAAATTTAAATGATGTAGAATTGGCTTTAGTTGAACCGTTAACAGTAGGATTTCATGCTGTAGACAGGGGAAAGGTTACAGATAGTGATACTGTAATGATATTTGGTTGTGGAATGATAGGTGTAGGAGCTATAGTACGTTCAATATTAAGAGGTGCAAAAGTTATTGCCGTGGATATTGATAATGATAAATTAGCTGTAGCAAAAGAACTGGGAGCGCATTACACTATAAATTCGTTAGAAGAGGATTGGAAAGATCAATTAAAAAAATTAACCCCGGATGTAGTTATTGAAGCCGCTGGTAATCCTGTAACTTACCTTGCGGCAATTGAAGAAGTCGCATTTACAGGAAGAGTCGTTTGTATTGGGTATGCTAAAGATAATGTGTCGTTTGCAACAAAACTGTTTGTGCAAAAAGAGATGGATATCATGGGATCTCGTAATGCAACAGGTTCCGATTTTAGAGCTGTGATTTCATACTTACAGCGTAAAACTTTTCCTGTTGAAAAAATGGTAACACGTATTATAAAACCAGATGAAGCAGGCGATGCTGTGCAGCAATGGGCTGATAATCCGGGTAAAGTTTTTAAAATATTATTAAAATTATTTGAGTAAACTTTATTTGCAGGAAGCGAGGCTTTAAAACATGCTTTATTATATTATAATATCACAAAGCCAACTGCTATAAATGGAGTGCTTGGTACACAAATATTACAAACAACTTAACTCCCCATTTTGCCCGTAGAAAGAAAAAGATTGAAACTTCTGAAAAATAGTACAACCCTTAATGTTAAGATTGAATCCGGTAAAATTATGATTTACCGGATTTTTAGTTTTATAACTCCAAAGTTTATACTCCCTTGTCAAAACCAGAATGTTCTCATTTTTACTGACAACGTTTTAACAAAAACTGACAACAGCCTAACTTTTTCCCAGAGAGTTCTGGCTAGGAGTAAGAACGTTCTAACTTTTTTTTAGAACATCCTAACATTTTTAGAGAAGCTTCTCACTTTAAAGTAGGAATGTTCTGACTTTTTATTAGAACATCCTGACTTTTACCCAGAATGTTCTAACAATTTTACAGAATCTTGTCAGTTTTTACTGACAACGTTCTAATAAAAACGGACAACATCCTCACTTTAACCCAGAACGTTCTGACTTTTTGTTAGAACATCCTGACTTTTTTCCAGGATGTTCTGGTTTTTAACCAGAATGTTCTAACAATTTTATAGAAGCTTGTCAGGTTTTATATAAAACTTGATGCAAAACCTGACAAGCTTTCTATAAATTCTGCGGAGCATTCAATTTAAAATACGGAAGCCCTCACTTTTTCATCGGAACGTTTCATTTTAAATACCAGTATACCGATAAAAATATACGGAGCATGCCACTTTTTTTAGTGGAGCACCGAAGAATTTGTTTCAGCATTCTCTGAAATTCATTGGTGCTTGTCAGAAAAACTGACACGCTTGATATCACTTTGCATGAGCTGTGATAAAAAAAATTGAATGCTCCGCACTTTTTTTATGACCTTCCGTATTTTTTTAGAGATCTTCCATGTTTTTTTCTTCAAGTTCCACACTTTTTTGGGGGCGCTCCATACTTTTTTAGTCAGTTGCCATGCTTTTTTTAAAGTCTCGATACTTGATATATAAACGATGATAGAAAATATATGAAGTTTCCTATATCATAACACAAACGTTCCTGTTTTTACCCTAAAGTTTGGTGTTACAAACATAAACGTTGCTACGTTTAAACCTAAACGTTGATGGAATATAGTAAAGCATTTATGTACTAAATAGCATCTGTGTGCTAATCAATTTGTTTTTACCCCACAAAAACATATTTTTGATAACGCTTAATGAAGGATATTATACATGCATTGACTTTATCTTCCTTTATATGGTGTATTTAGTCAATACTTTTAATAACATGTTTTATAAAAACTTATATTATATCTATAATTCAAATAATTACAGCCATAACACAATTTATATAATAGATTTATAAAAGTAGATAATCACTTATAGTCACTTATAAGCGCTTATTATTTATTAAGCGCTTATAAATGAGTAATTATTAATAAGTGTTGATAATTAAATAGTTAAGTGCATTCGAAAGAATGGTGCGTATATAAATGAGTTGTGCCCTATACTAACAAACTCCCTAACTTTAAAGTTAATGAGAGCATTACAAGAAAATATTATAAACATTAAACGTAACCATGCGGGCTAATACATATTGTTAGTGCTCATATCCAAGCCTATTTTTGAGGCAAAAAACCATGCGTATTATCGAATCAAGTTTTAGGAAGTTATACCGGGAGTATTTGGAATCCGGTCTTAGTGTTCGCGATTTTTGCAGTAACCAGGATTTCGCAGTCTCCACGTTTTATCGTTGGAAGAATCTAATTGAACAAGATGAACCAACCATTGGGTTTGTGCCATTAACAATAAACAAAGATTCATCTGTAAACAGTAAGGTACACCAATCAGACGTCATCAATAATTGCAAGGAAAACACATGTGATAGCCACTTATCTTTTACATTTCCCAACGGTACAAGATTGGATATAAAAGGAGATGCAGACATTGCTCTGATCAAGTCCATTATTCACCTTTATTGATCAGGACCTATGTTTCATTTACACGGGAATCTGCAGTACTTCCTCTATCCAGCTCCGGTTGATATGCGAAAAAGTTTCTATACGCTTAGCGGTGTCGTTTCATCAGTAATGAAGCGCAATGTGCAGGACGGCGAAGTATTTATTTTTGTCAATCGTAACCTGACTATTATGAAGATATTGCATTTGGAGCACGGCGGTTTGGTTATCTATCACAAAAAGCTAGAAAACGGTACATTTAAGCTCCCTACTTTCGACCAAAATATTACATCGCAGTCAATAGACTGGCAAGATTTGATGGCTATTGTAAGCAATGTAAAACCCATAGAAAGACAATTGAAAAAACGTCGAAAAAGCATTTGAGTTCATTACTTATTTTTTGGCTGAAACCCTTGAATTTAGTATCTTTGAGACATATTCAGAAGGAGATAAATGAGCCAGATTTCAGATAACGAAGCATTCATTCAACAGTTGTTACAAGAGCGTGACGAGATGTATTGTGAACTCTCACGTTTGCGTCAGACAGATAATGGTTATATGGAGTCTCTTAAAGCTCAAAACAAGGAACTGGAAGACCAAATTAACAAGCATAAAGAGCTTCTTCAAAAAAAAGAAGAACTACTCAGTAAAAAGGAGGAGTTGCTTCAGCAAAGAGAGGAACTGGTTAATAAACTAACTGACCAATTGGCATGGTATCGCCGAAAGTTCTGGAAGGCTTCCAGTGAACGTTTTATTCCATCTGACCCAAACCAGCGTAAGATCGATTTTGACGGATTGGATGTTCTTCCCGAAGAAGAAGAGATCGCCAAAGAAGCGGATAAGGAGTTGTTGTCCTATAAACGTCAACGACCACAAAAAGAAAAAAAGAAACCGGTTCGTCTTCCTTTGCCGGAAGACCTACGCCGTGAGGAAGAAATAATAGAGCCGGAAGGCATTGATGACAACTGGGTACGCATTGGAGAGGAAATTACCGAAGTTTTAGAGCACAAGCCCGGTGAATTGTTTGTCCGAAGAATTATCCGTTCCAAATATGCATTAAAGCCAGCCTCACAAGAACAGGAGAAAGCTGTTGTACAGATAGCGCCACTTCCACTGTTGCCATTACCACGCAGCAATGCAGGCGCCTCGCTTTTGACAGAGTTACTGATCAATAAATACCAACACCATCTACCATTTCATCGTCAGATTGCCATGTTTAAACAGATTGGCGTTAATCTACCAGCTTCAACCATTAATGGTTGGTTTCAGGGGACCTGTGATTTACTACGTGCTTTGTATTATCATTTACGTGAAGTGATAATGGAATCGGATTATATACAGGTGGATGAAAGCACGGTTCCGGTAATCAACAATGAAAAACATAAAACCGTAAAGGCTTACCTGTGGATGGTTCGATCGGTGATGAACAACCTGGTCTTCTTTCATTACGATAAAGGCTCCAGAGCACAAAAAGTAGTGGTTGAGCTATTAAAGGGTTTTAAGGGAGCCATCCAAACGGATGGGTATGAAGCTTATTCTATTTATGAGCAAAAGAAAGGTGTCCTATTATTGGGATGCTGGGCGCATGCACGCCGTAAATTTGAAGAAAGTCTTGCCGAGGACAAAGCCGGGGCTAAATATGCGTTGGCACAAATCGGCAAACTCTATCAAGTGGAAACAATGGCTGACGAACAAGGCTTGGATGATGAACAACGAGTGGAACTACGTAAACGTTTAGCTTACCCTATTATGGTCGTCTTTGAAAAATGGATCGTCAATCACTATCCTAAAGTATTGCCCAAAGGCAGAATGGGTAGAGCCTTATCGTATACTTACTCAATTTTCCACCGTTTGTCACGCTATCATCTTGATGGTCGTTATAAAATAGATAATAATCTGGCTGAAAATGCTATCAGACCTCTGGCATTAGGTCGTAAAAACTATTTGTTCTGCGGCAATCATGATGCAGCCGAAAATGCAGCTGTCATATACTCTTTGCTGGGTTGCTGCAAAGCTGCAGATGTAAATCCAAGAGAATGGTTGACGGATGTACTTACAAAGATACCTGAATACAATAATGACTACTCCTTAGATTTAGCTGACCTTTTACCCCATAATTGGAAGAATTCATAGAATACCGGGAATTGTCCATAGATTCCATAGACAATAGGAATGTCTCGTTTTAATTAATATACTTACGTGATGTAGTAGGCCGAATGCTAACTGCCAGTTGAACGCATCAATAAATACCTAAATGAGATGGGCATTGACATGCCTAAGGCAACCACTCATGGATTAATTGAAAAATCAGCAGGGTTACTTGATAGATTAATGCCAGTACTCAAAAATGCTATTTTAGCTGATTCCTATATTCATTTTGACGAAACCTACCATACGATATTAGGTGGTGACAAAGGAAGTCGCAAGGGCTACTTTTGGAGTGCTTTTTCTCACCAAAACAATTTAATACAGTTCATTTATGAAAATGGTTCACGAAGCAAGACGGTGTTCACGGATTATCTACCTAGGGATTATAAAGGTGTGGTACAGACTGACGGATATAGTTCTTACAAAGTATTAGAGGGATGGGATTATCCCAAGGCAATACGCTTAGGTTGTGTTCAACACTGCAAAAGAAAATTTATAGAAATTCAGGAGCAACCCGAAGCACAAGAAGTTATTGATCTATACAATCAATTTTATATCATCCGTAAGAAAAAGCCAAAAGAAAAATGGAAAGAGGCTTCCCTAAAAGTATACAAGAAGTTAGAAAATAAACTCAGAGACATAGAAAGAGATTCCGGGGTATTGCCTAACCACATATTAACTAAAGCTGCAGCTTACTGCCTGAATGAACTAGAGTCCATATACAACATCATCATATCTACCGAATACGATCTGGATAATAATATAATTGAACGACCTATGCGCTATATCAGCCTTAGTCGTCGTAATTCACTTTTTTGTGGTTCTAATGCAGGGGCCACCAGAACAGCTACACTTTATTCTCTAGCTATATCATGTAGATTGAATAATATAAATACATTTTCCTACTTCAAGGTTGTTATGCAGCGTTTAGCAGAAAGTCCAACAATGACAAATGAACAATTACGCAACTTGCTTCCTGATAGGTGGGCGGATCAATAATAAAAAACGCCACATCAAAATAACGAATCAATTTGATGGGGCTTTTTTTGAGGGGCGACGCGGAGACGGATACTTGTAATGGAACATGACAATATGTTATTTTTGTGACATATAAATGACCATTATGATTAAAATATTTTTATTTCGCTTTAGAATCCTTATTCTGTTTATGATTATAGGTTCGCTAGACCTAATGTCGCAAAAGTTTAACAGTGATACTACCAAAGTAATACAATTTGATGATACAAGACATACCAGCTGGAACAAAGAGTTTAAAGTAGTTGATATTGTATCTTCAGCTGATGGAAAAATACAAAAGACATTTCTATATGCTACCAAAAGCAATAAATTAAAACCACTAATAATAAGCTTACATACATGGAGTGGTGATTATACACAAAAAGATCCACTGGCTAAAGAAGTTCTTGCAAAAGATTGGAATTATATTCATCCAAACTTTCGTGGACCAAATCGTACTTATGAAGCTACCGGCAGTTCATTAGTTCTTTCAGATATTCAAGATGCCATTCAATATGCCTTAAAGCACACTAATTCCGATCCTAATGATGTTCATATAGTAGGTGTTTCAGGAGGTGGTTTTGCCACTTTAGCAGCTTATATGAATCTTAAGTATCCTGTAAAATCTTTTTCTGCCTGGGCTCCAATTTCAGATTTAGAAGCCTGGTACTGGGAGTCGGTTGGTAGAAATCAAAAATATGCTAGAGATATTATAAATTCAGTATCTCACAATAATGATTTTAATAAAGACGAGGCTATAAAGCGTTCTCCTCTTTTTCAATCATTCCCTCAGAAATTTAGAAAAGAAGCTCAACTTTTTATCTATGAAGGGATCCATGATGGTTATACCGGATCTGTTCCTATTACCCACTCTTTAAATATGTATAATCGATTGGTTGGAGAATTGAAGTATCAAACTTCAACTATGGATTCAATCATGATGCGTGCAGAATCTGATAACAGTCTTGTTTCAGAAAAGGAAATCATCGATCTTGTAACCAAAAGAATTAATCCTGATAGTGAAAAAAATGGAATGCTGTTTGATAGAAAAGTTTACTTAAAGAGGCGATTTGAAAATATCAGTTTATTTATTTTTGAGGGAGGACATGAACAAATTCCTCAGGCTTTAGAGCTAATTCCTGTTAATGAATAAAATAATTCAAATCTCTGTAGTAGAATCTATCTTAAAATAATTACTCATGAAACGAATCGTATTTATATTATTGGCTGTTTTAAGCTTAAATAGTTTTGCTCAGAATAAAAATTTTATTGATCAAAATTATATCGAGGTAACAGGTAAGGCTGAATTGGAAGTTGTTCCTAATGAAATTTATCTGAAAATATTTCTTGATGAAAAAGATTTAAAAGGAAAAGACAATCTGGAAGCTATAGAGAAACAAATGATAGAGAAACTGGAAGATATTGGTGTTGATATATCTAAGGATTTGGCTGTGAAAGATATGGCCAGTAATTTTAAAAATTATTGGATTAAAGGTAAGGAGATTCATACAAGTAAGGAATACCAATTAATGGTGCGAAATGCCAAAACAGCAGGAGCAGTTTTTCGTGAATTAGAGGCCATTAACATATCAAATATAAAGATAGAAAAAGTGGATCACTCAGAAATTGATGCGTATAAACAAAAAGTAAAAGTGTTAGCAATTAAAGCTGCAAAACAAAAAGCTAAAGCTTTAACAGAAGAAATAGGTCAAACTTCAGGTAAAGCTATATATATTCAGGAACTCAATAATAGAGTTTATAGGGCTATGAATAGTTATGAAACAGGTGCAGCTTCAAATATTATGGTTAGAGGAACAACTTCTTTGGCAAAAATGGCTGTTCCTGATATTGAGTTTGAAAAGATTCAATTGGAATATTCAATATTAGTCAGGTTTGCGTTGAATTAAATAATTAAACTTTTAAATAAATGGCCATTATATACAGAGTGTGTAAGTGGCCTTTTTCTTTTAGTTAATTCAGATGTAGTTATATTAAACAATACTATAATTGGTTATAATTGATATCATTGTTTAACTTTAGAAAGCTAATGTAAACTAAATTCTAATTAATTATGACTCAAGATAAAGAATATACCCTTGTTGAAGTATTTGCCGGAAAAACTCTTGATGCAGAGATTGTTAAATCACTAATGGAAAATGCAGAAATTGAAGCATTTTTAAAAGATGAAAATATAGGAAATATATTTCCATTTCAAGCAGCAGGAGGGGGAGCTGGGGCTGTCAAACTTTATATCTCTAGTGCAGATTATGAAAAAGGAAAAGAAATAGTAGCAGACTATTACAAGAATATTCAATCAGATAAGGATTGAATCTGGAAATAGGTGTAAATAAGACTTACTATGTATGAATGATAGTAAGTTATCGTAAAGGAGAATGTTTTATTTTGACGAGTTCCTTCTGACAAATGAAAGTAAATTATAAACAGATGAAAGCATTATTTATTGGAGGAACAGGTAATATATCTTATTTGTGTTCAGCATTAGCTTTGGAAAAAGGATGGGAGTTATTTTTATTAAATAGAGGAGGAGTTCAGCCTGAAGGATTGATAAAAGACGCCATTTCATTAGTTGCCGATATTAATGATCCATCTCAGGTTCCAAAAGTTTTAGAAGGATTACAATTTGATGTTGTAATTGATTTTATTGCTTTTACAAAGGATGATGTAGAGCGTGATTATCAAATGTTTAAAAATATCACCAATCAGTATATTTATATAAGTTCAGCTTCCTGTTATCAAAAGCCAGTTGGTAATCCTATAATAACAGAATCTTCTCCATTAAAAAATCCTCATTGGCAATATTCCAGAGATAAAATAGCAGGAGAAGATTTATTACAAAAATTATATAGGGAAAAAGATTTCCCAATGACAATTGTTCGTCCATCTTTAACTTATCATACTGTTATTCCTGTACCCATCGGAGCATGGAAGTTTTATAATGTGGTTGATAGAATGAAAAAGAGTAAGCCTATCATTGTTCATGGAGATGGCTGTTCACCTTGGACCATTACGCATGCAAGTGATTTTGCTAAAGGATTAGTGGGGTTAATGGGAAATCAACAAGCTATAGGTCACCCATTTCATATTACATCAGATGAGGTACTTACTTGGGATCAAATATATAACGCTTTAGGTGCGGCGGTTGGTGTAAAACCAAATTTAATTCATATCGCATCTGAAAAAATTTGTCAATTATCTCAGAAGGTTGGGGGTAAAGATATGGAAGGTACGCTTCTTGGTGATAAAGCAGCAGGAGTTGTATTTGATAATAGTAAAATAAAATCTTTTGTACCAGGCTTTGCTGCCACTACCCGGTTTGAAGATGGAATTAAAAAGACTATAGATTGGTTTCAAAAAAAGCCTGAGCGAATGATTATTGATGATGAAACAGAAAAGTGGATTGATGCAATGATTGATTTGTATCCATAAGGAAATTTTTTTTATTATTTAGGATTGTAAAATTATTGATTGATGTATAAATATACTGTTGTATTATTTTTTTTATTACTTACTTCTGTAAATTCATTTTTAGCTCAAAATATTACTGTTTTCAAAACCGATTCAGGAGTTTGTTTTACAGAAGGGAATGATACCATACTGTTTTATCAAACGAAAGAAAAAACATTAGATGGATCTGTTGTAAAGAGCAATTATATTCATCCATTATATGATTTAAACGGACAGGTAATAACAGAAGATTCTCCTGTTGATCATCCACATCATAGAGGTTTGTTTTGGGCATGGCATCAATTATATATTGGTGATAAACGAATTGGCGATGGATGGGAATTGAAAGATATTCATATGGATGTTGATTCTGTTTATTCAAAAAAAAATGAAGATGAAGCTCAACAAATAGTTTCAAAAATATTTTGGAAATCGCCATTATGGATTTCAAAAAGTGGGGAGGAGATTCCATTGGTGGAAGAGAATACAAAAATTACAGTTTATCCTCGTAAGAAAAATTATAGGCTTGTTGATCTCAGTATTTCTTTAATTGCTTTAGAAGATAATATGAAGATAGGAGGGGCAGAAAATCCTAAAGGTTATGGAGGGTTTTCCTATAGAATAAAGCTGGCAAAAGATACACGATTTTTAAGTTCAACCGGAGATGTGGAGCCCATGAATCTTCCTGTAAAAGCTGGTCCATGGATGGATGTTTCAGGTTCAATTGGTAAGGGAAATAGTAAAGTTGGTTTTACTGTAATTTGTCATCCGAAAAATCCAAACCCAATAAATCAGTGGATATTAAGAAAATCAAGAAGTATGCAAAATGCGGTTTATCCATACCCAGGTGCAGAAGCTGTTCCGTTGTCAAAAATACAGCCAACATTATTAAAGTATCGTCTTGTAATTCACAGTGGAGATATTGAGGATATTGATATCTCATATATCTATAAAAATTTTATCAAATAGAATAAATTATCAATTTATTGATATGACATAATTCGATTATTGATCTAATTCTATTGATTGTCAGTTGTATATAATTTATTGTGTCTTGAGTTTAGTTTATTATTCTACAGGTTTTTTATCAAAAATTACAGGTTTGTTAATATACTGATTTGTAGTTTTAATGATTATTGATTGATGGCAAAAGCTAGCAATTATAATTATTTAAATTTAAGGAGATCAATTTGAACAACCTGCTTTTTTCTTGTTCCCGAATATAGTGGTCTTTGATTTCTTTGTTTAGAAAATAATTTAAAAATATATAGATGAAACAAGCCATGAAAAGGTATTTCTCACACATGAGGATTATTATTCATGAGAGTTCCATCTGACAAATAATAATATATTAAAAACAGATGAAATATTTGATGAGCCTTTTAGCTATTCTTATTAGCTTTTCTTGTTATTCAAAAGATTATGTGATTACAGATTTTGGAGTAAAATCTGATAGTACATTTCTTAATACAAAAAATATTCAAAAGGTTATTGATAAGGCATCTCTCGAAGGGGGTGGGACAATTGTAATTCCCAAAGGTGTTTTTTATTCAGGCGCCTTGTTTTTTAAACCAAATACCAGTTTAAGGTTGGAAGAAGGAGCTGTTTTAAAAGGATCAAATGAAATAAAGAATTATCCTTTAATACCTTCACGTATGGAAGGTAAAAGTATTTATTATTATGCTGCATTAATTAATGCCTATAATGTTGATGGTTTTAGTATTACTGGCCCGGGAACAATTGACGGGAATGGATTAGAGTATTGGAAAGAATTCTGGGCATATCGTAAAGCGAGAAAGAAATTAAATCTCCCTGCTACAAATTTAGATGTTCATCGTCCCCGATTAGTATTTATTTGGGGTTGCGATAGTGTTAATATCAAAAACGTAAAATTACACAATGCAGGATTTTGGACCACACATTTATATCAATGTAATCATGTGCTCATAGATGGTTGTGATATTAGAACGCCATATGAACCTGTTCCTGCACCAAGTACAGATGGCGTCGATATCGATGTTTGTAAAGATGTTGTGATACGTAATTGTTATATTTCAGTTAATGATGATGGTATTGCAATAAAAGGAGGCAAGGGACCAACAGCAAATAAACTTTATGAAAATGGAACTGTTGAAGATATTTTGATTGAAGATTGCACTTTCGGTTTTGTTCATGCTACACTTACAATGGGGAGTGAATGTATTCACGCAAAGAATATAACGATTAGAAATTGTAAAGTTGATCATGACAGAACGCTATTAAATATGAAAATGAGACCAGATACCTATCAAATTTATGAAAATATTAAGGTTGAAAATATTACTGGTAGATGTCGTTACATTGTCACTCTACGACCTTGGAAACAATTTTTTAATTTAGAAGGAACTAATGAAAAACCATACGGTATTGTACGGAATATAATGATTAAGAATTCTGAATTAGAATGCCAAAGTATAGGTATTATTAATGGAAATTCGAATGATTCAATAAGTAACTTTAAATTTAGAGACTTAAAAATTGAAGCCAAAAATAATGAATTGGACACTGACTATTCAGGAGTGATCATGGAAAATGTAAAAGTGAATGGCGAATATTTTAAAAAGTAATTGTTAATCAAAGAGTAAGAATTTATTTATACCATACTTTGAAATGGAGGATCTGGCAGGAAATGCTTTAATTCATAAACCGCTTTAATGGGATCTGGTGCATTAAAAACAGCACTACCTGCAACAAGTACATCAGCACCTGCATTAATTAATTGTTGAGCATTTGCTATAGTTACACCTCCATCAACTTGAATAAGAGCACGACTTCCTTTTCGTTCAATTAAATTCTTTAGATCAGCCAGTTTTTTATAGGTATTTTCAATAAATTTCTGACCTCCAAATCCTGGGTTTACAGACATTAATAAAACTAAATCAACTTCTGTAATAATTTCTTCAAGCATGAAAACAGGAGTGTGCGGATTTAAAGTTACACCAGCCTGCATACCTTCTTTTTTAATGGCATCAATAGTTCTGTGCAAATGAGTACAAGCTTCATAATGAACATTTAACAAATCAGCACCTGCTTCTTTAAAATCAGTAATGAATTTATCCGGATCAACTATCATCAGATGTACATCAAACGGCTTTTCAATATGTGAACGAAGAGACTTGATGACAGGTAATCCAAATGATATATTAGGAACAAAAACACCATCCATTATATCCAGATGTAACCAATCAGCATCACTATTGTTTATAATGTCAATTTGCGATTCCATTTTGGCAAAATCTGCGGCTAATAAAGAAGGTGCAATTAAATGTTTCATTTTTAATGATTATGTTTCACTTTTATATAAGGCTGCAAAAGTAGTAAGAAAGATTTATGAAAAAAAGAGGGAAGTAACTTCATAACGTTATTTCCCTTTAAATATTTTCATTTGAATTGAACTATTAGCCTAAATATGAACGTAAAATCTTACTTCGGTATGTGTGTTTTAATCTTTTAATTGCCTTTTCTTTAATTTGACGTACTCTTTCTCGTGTAAGGTTAAATAAATTACCAATTTCCTCTAATGAGTATGGAGGCTCTCCTTTTAAACCGTAATATAAACGAATTATATCAGCTTCTCTTACCGATAATGTAGATAGTGACCTTTCTATTTCTCTCCTTAATGAATCTGTTAAAAGTTCATTGTCTGGACTAATAGAATCTGTGCTTAATAGTGTGTCGTATAGGTTGTTATCTTCATCTTTACGAAGCGGAGCATCCATTGATATATGCTTATTCATGGCTCTCAATGACTCTTTAACTTCTTTTGGAGCTAGATCTAACGTAGCTGCAATTTCCTCTGATGTAGGTTCTCTCTGAAATTCTTGTTCTAGTATGGCAAAAGTATTATTTACTTTATTCATAGAACCTATTTTATTTAGAGGTAATCTTACAATTCGAGCTTGTTCCGCTAGGGCCTGTAAAATTGATTGTCTAATCCACCATACAGCATAAGAAATAAATTTAAAACCTCTTGTTTCATCAAACCGTTGAGCTGCTTTTATTAAGCCCAGGTTACCTTCATTAATAAGGTCTGGTAAACTTAATCCTTGATTTTGATATTGTTTACTTACGGATACAACAAATCTTAAATTGCCATTTATTAATTTCTCTAGTGCAACCTGATCACCTTCTTTTATTCTTTTTGCAAGTTTTACTTCCTCTTCTGCAGATAATAATTTTACCTTACCTATTTCATGCAAATATTTATCCAAAGACGGTGTTTCCCGGTTGGTTACCTGTTTTGTAATTTTGAGTTGTCTCATCTTGAAATAGTTGGTTAGTTTTTAAGTACTAGTAAATATAACAAAAAATCATTGCCATTTGTTTTAGATCAAAAAAAATATAGTTTAGATTACATAAAGATGTTAATAATTTTGATGGACGTAAATGATCTGTTTTTTTTAGTCTAAAAAATTAAAATTACTGGTTTATATGGCTTTTTTTATTTGGATAAGTTAATTTAGATAGTATTAATCAATAATTATTTGAATTTATTTTGCGGATTAAATCAAATATTCTTAAATTTGCATCAAATCTTCTGGGCAACTTTCTTATAAAGTTTAATCAAAAGCCGTATCAGGACAAAAATCAATTATAAATAATATTAAATAATATCGAGAAGATTTAAATCTTCAAAGTGTTAATTTCCCCAAGAGAATTTATTGGTAAAAAATTATGTACGATATTCTTGAATTGAATAAAAAACTCTTAGCAGAACTCAAAGAAATTGCAAAAGAGTTAAAGATTAAACGAATTGATTCGTTTAAAAAACAGGATTTAATTTATAAGATCCTTGATGAGCAAGCTATTGCTGCATCAGAAAAAACAAAAACCGACAAAACTTCTGAGAAAAAACCTACTAAAAGAGTAAGAACCACTACTAAGGTTCAAAAAGTTGTACCTGTTACCAAGCAAGAAAAAGTAGAAAAGAAACCTGTTAAGGAGGCTGTAGAAGTTGAAGAAAAAACAGAAACTATTGCACAAAAGCTTGAGGCACAGAGATTAAAGGCTGAAGAGGTTTCGAAAAAGGAGGAGGAAATTGCTGCAGAAAAGAAAGTAGCTGAGGCTCCTACCGTAAAAGAAGCTCCCAAAAGAAAATCTGATGATCGTGATAAATCAAAAGATAATTCAGGTCAGGATAACAGACGTCAGCGACAGGGTGATAATGATGGTAAAAGACGTCAGTTTGATAATAGGGGTGGAAAAGATAATAATCAGCAAAGAAGGCAAGATAAACAACACGATAAATCTTTTGATTTTGATGGGATTATATCTGCTTCAGGGGTGTTGGAAATAATGCAGGATGGATATGGTTTTTTACGTTCATCTGATTATAACTATTTAAATTCTCCTGATGATATATATGTATCTCAATCTCAAATAAAATTATTTGGATTAAAAACAGGGGATACTGTAT
Organism: uncultured Saccharicrinis sp.; assembly: GCA_963665705.1. Lineage (GTDB taxonomy): Bacteria > Bacteroidota > Bacteroidia > Bacteroidales > Marinilabiliaceae > Saccharicrinis. The sequence continues at coordinate 2,949,552 of OY762448.1, read as the reverse complement.
TAGGAAGTATTCGCCCTCCTAAAGAAGGTGAAAAGTATTTTCCGTTAATCAAAGTTGAAGAAATCAATGGAAGAAGTCCTCAAATAGTTAGAGACAGAGTCCCATTTGATCATTTGACTCCTATTTTTCCAAATGAAAAATTTAAAATTACAGGAAGTGGAAAAGATAGTCTTTCTACAAGAGTAGTAGATATGTTTGCTCCAATTGGGAAGGGACAGCGTGGTTTAATTGTTGCACAGCCAAAAACTGGTAAAACTGTATTACTTAAGGAGGTTGCTAATGCAATTGCAGCCAATCATCCTGAGGTTTATATGATTATCTTATTAGTTGATGAACGTCCGGAAGAGGTGACAGATATGGCTCGTAGTGTAAATGCAGAAGTGATTTCATCTACTTTTGATGAGCCTGCAGAAAGACATGTAAAAGTGGCTAATATTGTATTGGAAAAAGCAAAAAGAATGGTAGAGTGTGGACACGATGTTGTTGTGTTGCTTGATTCTATTACTCGTTTAGCAAGAGCATATAATACAGTTTCTCCTGCTTCTGGTAAAGTGTTATCTGGTGGTGTTGATGCAAATGCGTTACATAAACCAAAAAGATTTTTTGGTGCTGCTCGTAATATTGAAGATGGAGGTTCTTTAACTATTTTAGCAACTGCATTAACAGAAACTGGTTCTAAAATGGATGAGGTGATCTTCGAAGAATTTAAAGGAACAGGTAATATGGAGCTTCAGTTGGATAGACGATTATCTAATAAGCGTATTTACCCAGCAGTTGATGTCACTTTATCAAGTACTCGTAGAGAAGATTTACTGCTTGATAAGGAGAGCTTAAATCGTATTTGGATTTTAAGAAATTATTTAGCAGACATGAATCCATTAGAAGCAATGGATTTCTTACAAGATAGATTGAGAAAAACAAGAAGTAACGAAGAGTTTCTTATCTCAATGAATGATGGTTAATAGTTAATATTAAGATATATATTACTAAAGCTGCTTTGTTAAAGCAGCTTTTTTTATGCTTTAAATTTCAATATATGATATTAACTGTTAACTGTATTTTCTAATTATCTGTTATTTTTAATAAGTATAAATTACAGCTTAATGTTTAAATTGTAATCTCTACATTGCAAATTTTACCATTCTAATATTACATTTGTACATCAATTATTGAAAAAGATAAAGTGCAATCATTTTTTGAAACACATAAATTTCTGATTAATAACTTAAAGGTTCCAATTAAAAGGCAGTTGATGGATGAAATTGACTGGAACCATCGTTTAATCGGAATAAAAGGAACAAGGGGAATTGGTAAAACTAATTTTCTATTAGATTTCGCGAAATCAAAATACGGACTAGATAAGTCATGTTTGTACGTTAATCTTAATAACCTCTATTTTTCGGAACACAGTATTATTTCTTTTGCCGATCAGTTTAGAAAAACCGGTGGCAAAACGTTGGTTCTTGACCAGGTTTATAAATACCCGGGTTGGTCTGAAGAGTTGAAATATTGTTATGAGAATTTTACAGATTTACAGATTGTATTTTCTGGATCTACTGTAATGAGACTAAGGGAGGAAAATCCACATTTGAGAGACTTAGTCCATTCTTATAAACTGGAAGGATTTTCGTTTAGAGAGTTTTTGCAGTTGAAAACAGGAAAAAAATTTAAATCTTATACATTTGAAGAGATTTTAACTAATCACGATAAAATTGCTTCTGAAATAGTAAAAGATATAAAACCTCTGGCATATTTTGATGATTACCTTGAATATGGATATTATCCTTTTTATTTGGATGAACAACATTATACCGAAAATTTAATGAAGAGCGTCAATTTAATTCTTGAAATTGACATTAGTTTTTTAAGACAAATAGAATTGAAATATTTGCCAAGATTACGAAAATTACTCTTCAGTATTGCTCAGGATGTACCTTTTCAACCTAATGTTAGCAAGTTAAGTGCACATATTGGTACGTCAAGAGCAACAGTAATGAATTACTTGTATTATTTAAGACAGGCAAGACTGGTAAAGTTGTTATATGATGGACCTGAGGATATGCAAAAAAAACCATCTTTGATTTATTTGCACAATCCTAATTTGATTCAATGTATTAATAGAAACGCAGTTGATAAAATTAATTTATTAAAAACGTTTTTTTATAACCAAGTAGGAAGTATACATGAACTAACCGTTTCAAAAAAAGGTGACTTTAAGGTTGATGAAAAGTTTGATTTTGTAGTTCGTGAACAAAGTGAAATTAAAGAAAAGACAAATAAGGAATTACTAATCGCAAAAGATATGATTGAAAGAGGAGATAAGAATATTATTCCTTTGTGGTTATTTGGTTTTTTATATTAAAAATTAGCTATAAAGTTGTAATTTTATTTGTTGAGTATCAGTAGTGTAGAATAATTCTAAATAATAGTAGTTAAAACTTAAATAGTAAAGAAATGGTTAAACAAAAGAAGTTTCTTACCTGTGATGGTAACCAAGCTGCTGCACACATCGCTTATATGTTTAGTGAGGTGGCTGCTATCTACCCAATCACACCGTCGTCAACAATGGCTGAATATTGTGACGAATGGGCTGCTGTAGGCCGTAAAAACATTTTTGGTGAGACAGTAAAAGTAGAAGAAATGCAATCAGAGGCTGGTGCTGCAGGTGCTATGCACGGTGCTCTTCAAGCTGGTACTTTATGTAACACTTTTACTGCATCTCAAGGGTTATTATTAATGATCCCTAACATGTATAAAGTAGCTGGTGAATTATTACCAGGTGTTTATCATGTTTCGGCTCGTTCATTAGCATCTCATGCATTATCTATATTTGGTGATCATCAGGATGTTATGGCAGTTCGCCAAACAGGATGTGCAATGTTTGCTACTGGTTCAGTACAAGAAGTAATGGATTTAGCAGCAGTTGCTCATTTAACTTCTCTTAAATCTCGTGTTCCTTTCGTACACTTCTTTGATGGATTCCGTACTTCTCATGAGATTCAAAAAATTGAACAATTAGATATTGAAGATCTTGAACCATTATTTGATAAAGATGATCTTCAGGCATTTCGTGATCGTGCACTTAACCCAGCTCACCCAGTAGCTCGTGGTATGGCGCAAAATCCAGATGTTTATTTTCAGGCTCGTGAAGCTTGTAACCCATATTATGACACTGTTGCTGATACAGTTGAGCACTACATCAAAGAGCTTAACAAAATTACTGGTCGTAAATATGGTTTATTTGATTATTATGGTGCTGAAGACGCAGAGCGCGTAATCATTGCTATGGGATCAGGTTGTGAAGCAATTAAAGAAGGTATTGATGAATTAGTTGCTAAAGGTGAAAAAGTAGGTATGGTTGCAGTACACTTGTACCGTCCATTCTCAGCAAAACACTTCTTAGCTGCAGTTCCAGATACTGCTAAAACAATCGCAGTACTTGATCGTACTAAAGAACCAGGTGCAACTGGCGAACCATTATACTTAGATGTTAAAGATACATTCTATGGTAAAGAGAATGCTCCTGTAATTGTAGGTGGTCGTTATGGTCTTTCTTCTAAAGACTTTACTCCTGCTCAGGTTATTTCTATTTACGAAAACCTTGCATTACCAGAACCTAAAAATGGATTTACAGTTGGTATCGTTGATGATGTTACATTCACTTCTCTTCCTGCAAAAGAAGAAATCGAATTAGCAAATGGTCCTTTTGAAGCTAAATTCTATGGTTTAGGTGCCGATGGTACTGTAGGTGCTAACAAAAACTCTATCAAAATTATTGGTGATAACACAGATAAATATTGTCAGGCTTATTTTGCTTATGACTCTAAAAAATCTGGAGGTTTCACTTGTTCTCACCTTCGTTTTGGTGATGACCCAATCCGTTCTACTTATTTGGTAATGACTCCAAACTTTGTTGCATGTCACGTTCAGGCTTACTTGAATTTATATGATGTAACAAAAGGTTTAAAGAAAGACGGTACATTCTTATTAAACACTGTATGGTCTGAAGAAGAGGTTAAGAAAAATCTTCCTGATAATGTTAAAGCTTACTTTGCTAAAAACAACATTAGCCTATACACTATCAACGCAACAGATATTGCTGCAGGTATTGGATTAGGTAATCGTACAAATACTATTCTTCAATCAGCATTCTTCAAAATTACAGGCGTAATTCCTTACGAACAAGCTGTTGAGCAAATGAAGAAATTTATCGTAAAATCTTACGGTAAAAAAGGAGAAAAAATTGTTAATATGAACTACGCTGCTGTAGATCAGGGTGGTGAAGTTGTTAAGATTGAAGTTCCTGCAGAATGGGCTAGCCTTGAAGGTTCATTAGAATACCCAACAGCTGGTACTGAATTTGTAAATAATGTTGTTCGTCCTATTAATGCTCAAGTTGGAGATGATCTTCCTGTTTCTGCATTTAAAGGTCGTGAAGATGGTACTTGGGATCAAGGTACATCTAAATATGAAAAACGTGGTGTTGCAGCTAGTGTTCCTGAATGGATTCCTGAAAACTGTATCCAATGTAACCAATGTGCTTACGTTTGTCCTCACGCTGCTATTCGTCCATTCGTTTTAGATGAAAAAGAAGTTGCTGACTTTAAAGGTGATACCTTGGAAGTGAAAGCTCCTGCTGCATTAAAAGGAATGAATTTCCGTATGCAAGTTGATGTTCTTGACTGTCTTGACTGTGGAAACTGTGTTGATGTTTGTCCTGCTAAAACTAAAGCACTTGTGATGAAGCCTATCGCTTCTCAATATGACAACCAGGAAAATTGGGATTATTGTGTTGAAAAAGTAGGTTCTAAACAAGATTTAGTAGATACTAAATCTAATGTTAAGTCTTCTCAATTTGCTACTCCATTATTCGAGTTCTCTGGAGCTTGTTCTGGTTGTGGTGAAACTCCATATGTAAAATTAATTTCTCAATTATTTGGTGATCGCCAAATGATTGCAAATGCAACTGGTTGTACATCTATTTATTCTGGTTCTGCACCATCTACTCCATATACCTTGAACGATAAAGGATGTGGTCCTGCTTGGGCTAACTCTTTATTTGAAGACAATGCAGAGTATGGTTTAGGTATGGCTGTTGCTACAGAGAAAATGCGTGATCGTGTTGAGCGTTTAATGAAAGAAGGTTTAGAGTCAGACAGTTGTTCTGATGAAATGAAAGCTTTATTTACTGAGTGGATTGAAAATCGTAAAGACGGTGAGATTACTAAAGCTATCTCAGCAAAACTTTCTCCAATGATTGATGCTTGTAGCTGTGATATCTGTAATGAATTAGCTAAAGTAAAACAATACATCACTAAACAATCTCAATGGATTATTGGTGGAGATGGTTGGGCTTATGACATCGGTTACGGTGGTCTTGACCATGTATTAGCATCAGGACAAGATGTAAATGTTTTAGTTGTTGATACTGAGGTTTACTCTAATACTGGTGGTCAGGCTTCAAAATCTACTCCTGTAGGTGCTGTTGCTAAGTTTGCTGCTTCAGGTAAGAAAATCCGTAAAAAGGATCTTGGTCTAATGGCAACAACTTATGGTTATGTATATGTAGCTCAAATTGCTATGGGTGCTAATCAGGCTCAAACATTTAAAGCTATTCGTGAAGCTGAAGCATTTGATGGTCCATCTATCATTATTGCTTATGCTCCATGTATTAACCATGGTTTAACTGCAGGTATGGGTAAAGCACAAACTGAACAGAAAAAAGCTGTTGAGTGTGGTTACTTCCACCTATGGAGATTTAATCCTGATTTAGAAGCTGAAGGTAAAAACCCATTCATGTTAGACTCTAAAGAGCCAGATTGGTCTAAATTCCAAGACTTCTTGAAAGGTGAAATCCGTTATACTTCATTGATGAAACAATTCCCTGCAGAAGCAGAAGAATTATTTAAAGTAGCTGAAGATAATGCTAAATGGCGTTACAACGGTTATGTTCGTCAATCTAAAATGGAATTCTAAGAAATAGAAATTCATATATTAAGGCATCCTCTACTGAGGATGCCTTTTTTGTTTTATAGGTTTTGATAAAAGCCAGGGTAGTATACTCTTACACAATAAAATAGTATGTTTTTAATGTGTGATATAAATGCTAATATATTACTGATGTTGTAGTGATATTTTATTTATAAAAAGAGAATAGATGTAAATACAGTTGTAAAAATTACTATGTTTATGCACAAATAATTACTTAAGCTTATTTTAGTAGTTGTAATAAAATTTATTTGTGTTTAAATTATATATGTAATTGTTTTAATGTAATTAGTATGCTATTAATTATTGATAATCAAAGTGCTTTTATTAAAAAGTTTAAGCGTCAGTTTTTATCTGAACAAGATTTTGATTATGTATTTTTTGATCACAATCAGCCTATAACCTTATCTGCAAAGACAAAAATAAAGGGGATTATTCTATCAGGGGGGAAAGGCAATCCTTATGAACCACTCAATCTAACAGCTAATTTTGTTGCTCTTATGAATTTTAATGTTCCTGTTTTGGGGTTTTGTTTAGGACATGAGATTATAGCAGTTGCTTATAGAGGACGTATTAAAAAGTTGGCTGAATACCATGGGAAAAAGGAGATAGTGACTATTGTGAAGCCCGAAGACCCTATTTTTAATGGGATTAATAAGGAAGAAGTAACGTTAGTAAAACGACACTCTTATTATGTTTCGGAGCTACCTGAAAATTTTGATAGTTTAGGTGTTTCTGATACCTGTTCTACTGAAATTATTAAGCATAAAAATAAACCTATATATGGATTTCAATCTCACCCGTAAGTATCTGGAGCTGATGGATTGATAATGGTAAATAACTTTCTGAAAATTTGTAATATTCTATAATCATGGATTGGTATTATTGGCTTAAAGTTGTCATAATTATTATAAGTGCCTATTTATTTACATTAATAAATAGAAAAATAATGGGCATGTTTATTAAACGTCAATCATTAAAAGTTAATGTTGATCCAACAAATTTTTCATTTTTAAAAAATTCTATATCATTCATTGTTTATACAGCAGGATTAATTGCTATTTTTTATATTACACCATCTTTAAATTCTTTAGCTAATGCCTTATTTGCCAGTGCCGGTATTTTTGCTGCTATAGTCGGTTTTGCTTCACAAAAGGCATTTAGTAACATTATTAGTGGAATATTTATATTAATATTTCGGCCATTTCGAGTTAAGGATGTTATAGAGGTTGGGATATCAAATAAAGGAATCGTAGAGGAGATTACACTTCGTCATACTATTATAAGAAATTACGAAAACAGACGTATTATTATTCCTAATTCTATTATTAGTGAGGAAACAATAGTGAACAGTAATATCATTGAAGAGAAAATTAAAAAATTTATTGAGTTTGGTATTAGTTACGAATCGAATCTTGATTTGGCCAAACAAATTATTAGGGAAGAGGCTGAAAATCATCCTTTACTAATGGATAATAGGAGTGAAGAAGATAAAACCCTAAATACTCCTAAAGTAGTGATCCGAGTAATTAATCTTGGAGAATATTCTATTACAATAAGGGCATATGTTTGGGCAAAGTGTAATGATGATGCCTTTATTATTTCTTGCGACATGAATGAATCTGTAAAAAAGCGTTTTGATAAGGAGGGAATAGAAATACCTTATCCACATCGTACAATTGTAAATAAAAAATCATGAAACAATTCACTAATTATGTAATCCGCTAAAAATTTAATTTACAGGTATATTTATCGTGAAAGTTGAGCCAACATTTAGTTTACTTTTTACATCAATATGACCTCCATGCTGTTTAATAATTTCATGACATAAAATTAACCCTAGTCCTGTTCCTTGCTCCTTTGCTGTACCTTGAGTTTGAACGTTAGAATTTATTTTAAATAATTTACCTAATGTTTCCTTTTGCATACCAATCCCATTATCGGATATGGAAAGTGTAATATTATTTAATTTTTTATGTATGTCTATCTTTATCAATCCTTCCTTATGAGTGTATTTTACTGCATTTGAAATTAGATTTCGAAAGGCAGTTGACATAGCTATCGAATCAACAATAGCACTACATTTTTCGACTGATGTAAATTTGTATTTGATGTTTTTGGCAATAAAGCTAGGTTCTAAAAAATAATAGCCCGAGTTTGATATAAAATTATTGGCTCAGACCGCTTATAAATAATGAGTTTCAATGGATATTTGTGAAGTCATAGCGGGTTATGTCAAACAAATATGAAGCAGAAAATCGTTGTTTAATTCTTGATTATTGCTACTCCCAGGATAATAAAAGTAAACTATGCTTCTGCACTCGCTTATCGCAATAATTATAGATGGCTTTCTATTAAAATACTAATCTACCTCGTTAACTTCTTTTACCATATCTCGTTAAACAATAAGAATTTGTTTTGTATATCAGCATTTTAATAAAATCTGAGCTCTTTAATTTTAATCGAACTCGGGTTATTAAAGTTTTTTGGCTATTCAACAATATCAAAAAAATAGGACTTGCAAACATTTTAATAAAATGTATTACCTCGGCAAAAACCTAGTATATCTCTCTGGAACTAAGTCATTCAATAAAACTACAGGAAAAGTGGAATGTAGTATTGTTGCCTCCTTCAATCAACACGATCAGACTTTAATCAACTATAGGGAACGTTGGCAGATCGAGACCATGTTTAGGGCGTTAAAACCAGTGAATTCAACCTTGAAGATACTCACCTAACTGATTTGAAGCGTATTGCTAAATTATTGGCTGTTGTAGCAATTGCTTTTGTTTGGGCATACTTAGCGGGTATAGACAAACATTTAACATTAAGCCGATCAAGGTCAAAAAGCATGGTAGAAGAGCTTATAGCTTCTTTAAATACGGATTGATTAGAATCGCAAATGCGTTAATCAATCCAATTATTAACAGCGACTTACATGAATGTTATAAACTTTTGTCATGTATTTAGGTATTTTTTATGAACCATTATGATTAGGCAAAGACAAATTGTTGTAATCTCCCAAAGTAAGTAAAAACCTATGCTCTGATTATTACTATGTTCGGTCTAACTAAATAAATCTTGGTTTACTATCTAACTTATCGCTTTGTTATAAGGCTCACTTAATAAATAAGAGGTAATTGCTACAAATCCTTTAATACTCTTTAGGTTTGACTAGGATATGACTTTGTAATTACTATGGTTTATTTATGGATAATTTATGGTCTTTCTTCGGTTCCATAGAACCAATGAATAACCAATGAATAACCAAAGAAATACTACGGATAACCAAAGACCTACCAATGAAAAGTTAAAAAAGCACCGAAAAACACCAAAATCTAGAATATTTTAGCCCCAAAACAGTATTTGATGGAATATTTTTGTCGTTTTTTACGGTTTTCCGGAATATCGGTCCTTTTTTTAACCTTGTAGGGTACAAAATAGATTTTATCCCAAATTATTTTTGCCTCATAAACAAGATGTTACAAGCACAAAAAGTTACAGTAAAATTACAGTAATTTTTTTGTATTACACCTCCCTGCACTTTAACAATAAACAAGGAGAACTGTATCGAACAGGATGCAAAAACAACTTATATATAAGCATATATTTAAGGTTGATTGTTTAATGGATAGATAGTTGGTTTTGATTGAATTTCTATTTTAACTAAAAAAATTATTTGTTATAAGATTTGAATTTTATCAATTATCTTTATGCACTTCTATCATTATCGAAAAGACAAAGTATTTTATAATTAAACATTTGTAACAGTGAATAAACTTTCATATGAGAGCGGAATTTCTGATGTTCCGTTATTAGGTTGTACTATTAGTGAAAAATTAAAAGAAACAGTTGAAAAATTTCCAGATAATGAAGCCTTAGTTGTTCCTTATCAAAATTATAGGGCTACATATAAAGAATTTTGGCAACAAGTAGAAGAGGTTGCTAAAAGTTTATTAAGCTACGGAGTTAAAAAAGGGGATAGAGTAGGCATATGGTCAGCTAATAGATTTGAATGGGTATTGGTACAGTTTGCAACAACCCGGGTAGGTGCAATTATGGTTAATATAAATCCTGCCTATAAAGCTGCTGAATTACGATATGCATTAAAACAATCAGAAGTTAGTGTATTAATCATGTCTAAAGGTTTTAGAAAAACCAATTATCTTGATATTCTGGCAGAAGTGAGATCTTCATTTATCAATTTAAAGCATATTGTAGTTATAGATAATGATTGGAAAACATTTATAGAGGCCGGTAATAAAATATCAACAGAAACCTTACTTCAGGTTGAAAGTGAATTGCAATTCGATGATCCTATTAATATTCAATATACTTCAGGAACTACGGGGTTTCCTAAAGGTGCAACTTTGTCACATCATAATATCATTAATAATGGTTTCTTCATTGGAGAAAGATTGAAGTATACAGAAAATGATAAAGTAGCCATACCTGTTCCTTTGTATCATTGTTTTGGAATGGTATTGGCTAATTTGGCTATTATTACTCATGGTGCTTGTATGGTTTTAACAGGTGAAGCCTTTGAGCCTACTGTTGTAATGCAAATTGTTCAAGATGAGAAATGTACGTCGTTATATGGTGTGCCTTTAATGTTTATCGCTGAATTAAATCATGAAGATTTTGATAAATATGATTTTTCAAGTTTGAGAACAGGTATTATGGCAGGAGCCTCTTGTCCAGAATCTGCAATGAAGGCGGTTCGAGAAAAAATGAATATGAAAGATGTGTGTATCTGTTATGGAATGACAGAAACTTCACCAGTTAGCACTCAAACTTTTGTTGATGATAATGAGTATCGCAGATGTGCAACTGTAGGAAAAGTTCATCCTCATATAGAAATAAAAATTATTGATCCGGAAACCGGAATGATAGTACCACGAGGAATGGGAGGCGAATTGTGTACCAGAGGGTATTCGGTTATGCTTAAATATTGGAATAATCCTGAAGCAACAACCTCGGTAATTGATGAAGGAAGATGGATGCACACAGGAGATTTAGCAGAGATGGATGAGGATGGATATGTTAAAATCGTGGGAAGGATTAAAGATTTGATCATTAGAGGAGGAGAGAATATTTCACCATTTGAAATAGAAGAGTTTTTACATAATCATGATAAAATAAAAGATGTTCAGGTTATTGGTGTACCTGATGATCGATATGGTGAAGAAGTAATGGCTTGGGTAATTTTAAAAGAAGGAGAAGCGATTTCAGAAGATGAATTAAAAGATTATTGTAAAGGACAAATTGCAACTTATAAGATTCCTAAATATTGGAAGTTTGTAGCTGAATTTCCTACTACTGTTACTGGTAAAGTTCGTAAAGTTGAAATGAGGGAAATTTCTGCAAAAGAATTTGGGTTACACAACAGAAATTAAGAACCTTTGATTTCAGGAATGTAATTTTTTATCGAAACTATGTTGTTTTAAATAGTTAACTGATATTTCCCAAGAGAGTTAAAATATTGAAAATCAGATAAAAAGAAGCATGGTTTATTTTGTTAATCCATTAAATATCAGTAATTTAATGGTACTACATTAAAAAAACAAAACCATGCTTCAGAATAAAAGTACAAAAGTTTTTTCAGAGACAAACAGCTTTTTTACTTCAAGTGAAAAAGGAATTTACAGAATTATGGAACTATACCGGTCATTAAATTTAAACCGTTTAGATTTTGGTGTTGGTCACATGCCCCAATCCATTTTCCGCAAAGGTGATTTATTATTGGCGATGTTATTGTTTCCTCTTTACTCGTTATCCAATGTATATAGGTATACCAAACATCCATTGTCACAAAGTATAGAAGCCAGCAAAAATACTTTTTACAGGCTTAAGAACGATTACAATATCAATTGGAGAAACCTTCTTTCCAAATGCAACAACAAGTTGTTAAAACACACAGAGAGTTCAGTATCTGCGAACAATGCACAGGAAAAGTGCCTGATAATAGATGATACGGATTTTGAAAAGTCAACATATAAAACAGAACATGTAGGCAAGATATGGTCGCATGTAAAACATGGCAGGTTTTGGGGTTTTAAAGGTTTGTTCCTGGGCTATTGGGACGGCAAGAGCTTTTTCTCGTTAGACTTTAGCCTTCATAAAGAAAGGGGAAAAAATGAGAAAACACCATATGGGCTGAATGCCAAACAGAGAAAAGCACAATACACAAAGAAACGAGATAGAAAATCTGCTGGTTTTTCACGAGAGAAAGAACTAACAAATGATAAAATATCAACGGCTATTTCTATGATCAAAAGGGCTGTCAAACAAAAGGTAGAAGTGCAATATGTTTTGATGGACAGTTGGTTCTTTTGTGAATCAATATTAAAGTCTGTTTTGTCACTAAAAGCCAAGGTAGATGTAGTCGGTATGATAAAAATGGCCAAGGCGAAATACATCTTCAAGGGAGACGAGTATACAGCAAAAGAGCTTGCTCAACTCCTCAAGCGTAGAAAAAAGGTAAAACGAGAAAAAGCCTTGAACCTGTTTTGTGCCGAAGTACTAGTAGAGTATAAATCAATACCGTTAAAGCTGTATTTCTGCAAAAATAGCAAACGGGGCAAGTGGCACCTGCTCGCTTCAACAAACACAAAACTCGGTATCCTAAAGGCTTATGAAATATACAGTATCAGATGGAGCATCGAAGTATTTTTCAAAGAATCGAAGCAATATTTTGGCTTAGGGAAATCAAAATCCCAAGACTTTGATGCTCAGATAGCAGATATCTCATTAGCTATGATCGAATACAATGTATTTAGTTTGGCAAAAAGGTACGATGCATATGAATCAATGGGCGGACTGTTTGAACATGTATGTGACAAAGCCAATGAACTTACTATATCTATGAGGATATGGGGTTTTATATTGCAACTACTGCAAGTAATCGCCGAGTTTATCGATGGTGATTTTAATGAGTTAGTTACCAATGTAATAAAAAACAAGCCTGAGGATAATAAAATCTTCAGGCTAATAGAAATGCAGCTTGCAGAAGCAGCTTAATAGACATGGGAAATGTAAAATAGTTAATACGTAAATCAAAATTTTATATAAAACTAAAAATAGTGCTAAATAGGCTCGTTTTTAGTTTTTTCACTTAGGGTGATTTTTTAAAATGCATCCGGTTTATTATTTCATTAGATAGGGCTAAGCTCTAGTTTCTCTATTATTGCATTCAGACCACTTTAGTGTAAATAATATTAGCAGATAATAATAATTTTTAAACAATATTAAGATAGTAATGTTATACAACCGAATAATAACCAATTAACTATAGTATAACCATGGATCTAAAAACAAATTACATGGGGATTGAACTTAAAAATCCCATTATTGTCGGTGCTAGCGATATGTCTGCAGATATCAGTATGGTAAAAAATATGGAAGAAGCAGGAGCAGCTGCAATTATATATAAATCATTATTTGAGGAACAAATTCATCTTGAGGCTGGTGAACTAGATGAATATTTACACGAATACGATGACCGTAATGCAGAAATGATTACCCTATTTCCTACAATAGAGCACAGTGGACCTAAGGCCTTTCTGATGAAGTTAAAAGATTTGAAAGAGGCTGTTTCTATTCCTGTTATTGCAAGTTTAAATTGTGTTTATGATGTTAGCTGGGTTGAGTATGCAAAATATATTGAGCAAACAGGTGTGGATGGAATTGAATTAAATTTCTATAATGTACTTTCTGATAGTACAAAGGTGGCTGTTGATATTGAAAAAGAACAGGTAGAGATACTTAAAAAAGTAAAGTCAGCCTTAAAGATCCCTGTAAGTGTAAAATTAAGTCCATATTATTCTAACCCTTTAAATTTTGTTAGACAATTAGATGTATCTGGAGTTGATGGAGTGATCCTTTTTAACCGTTTATTTCAGCCTGATATTGATATTGAAAATGAAGAATTAAAAATGCCCTATAATTTAAGTAATAAAAATGATAATAGATTAGCTTTAAGATATACTGGATTACTTTCCGGAACAACTCATAGTTCCATCTGCGCAAGTAATGGAATTCATGATGCAGAAGATCTTATTTCGTTAATATTAGCAGGAGCCGATGCTGTTCAGGTTGTAAGCGTATTATATAAAAAGGGAGTACGTCAAATTACAACCATATTAGAAGATTTATCAGTTTGGATGAAAAACAAAGGTTATGAATCCATTAATGATTTTAAAGGAAAATTATCTAAGGAAAATCTTACAGATCCATATGCCTATGAGCGATCCCAATATGTAGATTATCTCATGAAAAAGAAGAAATTGTTAAAAGAACATATTTTATAAATGGATAAGAAAAGAGTGGTATTTTGCCACTCTTTTTTTATTTAAAAAGTTCCTTCGAAGTGTATATTTTAGTTAATGTCTGTTTTAATTCTAAAAAAAAATGTGTTTCTTTATTAGCATAGTGAAACGAATTATCCCAAAATTCAAAAAATTCTAACTTTTAAATTCCTTAATTATGGCTGTAAAAAGAGTTTATACCTTCGGAAATGGAAATGCAGAAGGTAAGGCAGATATGAAAAACTTACTTGGAGGAAAAGGTGCTAATCTGGCTGAAATGAATCTTATAGGTGTTCCTGTTCCTCCAGGGTTCACAATAACTACAGATGTATGTATAGAGTATAATGAAAAAGGTTCTGATGTAGTTATAGATTTATTAAAGCCGGAGGTTGAAGCTTCTATTAAAAATATAGAAGAATTGACAGGAACTTCTTTTGGTGAAAAAGCAAACCCACTTTTAGTATCTGTTCGTTCAGGTGCAAGAGCATCTATGCCGGGTATGATGGATACGGTTTTAAATCTTGGATTAAATGATGAATCTGTGATAGGAATTGCGGCAAAATCAGGAAATGAACGATTTGCCTGGGATTCTTATCGTCGTTTTGTTCAGATGTATGGTGATGTAGTTCTGGGCATGAAACCTGTATCAAAAGAAGAGATTGATCCTTTTGAAAGGATAATGGAGGAAGTTAAAGAAAGAAAAGGAGTTGATTTAGATACAGAACTGGAGGTTGATGATTTAAAAGAATTAGTTACATTATTTAAGCAAGCTGTAAAGGAACAAACAGGTCATGGTTTTCCGGAAAGTGCATGGGAGCAACTTTGGGGTGCTATTATGGCTGTATTTGATAGTTGGAATAATGATAGAGCAATCCTTTATCGTAGAATGGAGGGAATTCCTGATGAATGGGGAACTGCAGTAAATGTTCAGGCTATGGTTTTCGGTAATATGGGAAATAATTCAGCAACAGGTGTTGCTTTTACTCGTGATGCCGGAACTGGTGAAAATTTATTTAATGGGGAGTATTTAATCAATGCACAAGGTGAAGATGTTGTTGCTGGTATCAGAACACCACAGCAGATAACAAAAGAAGGTTCATTAAGGTGGGCTAGTTTGCAAAGTGTAACTGAGGAGGATCGGGCAGAGATGTATCCTTCATTAGAAGAAGCAATGCCTGATGTTTATGCTCAGTTAAATGATGTTCAGGAAAAGTTAGAAAGTCACTATAAAGATATGCAGGATCTGGAGTTTACTGTTCAAGATGGTAAACTGTGGTTATTGCAAACAAGAAATGGAAAACGCACAGGTGCAGCAATGGTTAAAATTGCAATGGACTTGTACCGCGAAAAAATTATTGATGATAAATTAGCTTTGATGAGAATTGAAGCTAATAAGCTGGATGAACTTTTGCACCCTGTTTTTGATATTACAGCCATAGGAAGTGCTCAGGTTTTAGCTAAAGGATTACCTGCTTCTCCTGGAGCAGCATCAGGACAGATTATTTTCTTTGCAGATGAAGCTACAAAATATCCGGAAACAATTTTAGTACGTATTGAAACATCGCCTGAAGATTTGGAAGGAATGTTGGTTGCTAAAGGTATATTAACTGCAAGAGGTGGAATGACATCGCATGCAGCAGTTGTGGCCAGAGGTATGGGTAAATGTTGTGTATCCGGGGCAGGAGCTTTAAAAATAGATTATAAAGAAAGAGTATTGCGGATAGGAGGAGAAGTATATAAAGAGGGAGACTGGATATCTTTAAATGGATCTACTGGAGAAGTGTATGCTGGAAAAGTAAAAACAAGAAAGCCTGATTTAGATGGTGATTTTGGTCAAATAATGGATTTTGCATCTAAGTATACACGTATGAGTGTACGTACAAATGCTGATACCCCCAAAGATGCGAAAGTTGCACGTGATTTTGGTGCTGAAGGTATTGGATTGTGTAGAACTGAACATATGTTCTTTGAAGGAGAAAGAATTAAGACTGTTCGTGAAATGATTCTCTCTTCAGATGAAGTAGGACGACGTATTGCATTAGAAAAATTGTTGCCATATCAAAGAGGTGATTTTGAGGGGATTCTAGAAGCTATGGAAGGATATGGCGTTACAATACGTTTATTAGATCCGCCATTACATGAGTTCGTACCGCATACAGAAGCAGCACAGCAAGAAATGGCTAAAGAGATGGGAATTAGTTTAGCTGAAGTTAAAACTAAAGTTTCAGATCTGTCAGAGTTTAATCCTATGCTAGGTCATCGTGGTTGTCGTTTAGGAAATACGTATCCTGAAATTACAGAAATGCAAGCTCGTGCAATTATTGAAGCTGCATTAAATCTTAAATCAAAAGGAATTATTACTAAACCTGAAATAATGGTGCCATTGATAGGTACAGTTGAAGAATTAAAAATGCAAGCCAACATTATTCATACTACAGCTAAAAAGATTTTTGAAGAGAGAGGCGATACTGTAGAGTATATGTTAGGAACTATGATAGAAATTCCACGTGCGGCATTAACTGCAGATCAAGTGGCTGATATTGCTGATTTCTTTTCATTTGGAACAAATGATTTAACTCAGATGACTTTTGGTTATTCAAGAGATGATGCCAATAAATTTTTACCTATTTATCTTGAAAAAGGAATTTTAAAGAATGATCCTTTCCAGGTTCTGGATCAAACAGGAGTTGGTCAGCTAGTGCATATGGGTACACAAAAAGGTCGCTCAGTTAAACCAGATCTAAAAGTGGGTATTTGTGGAGAACATGGAGGTGAGCCTAGTTCAGTGGAATTTTGTGATTCTGTAGGGATGAATTATGTTTCATGTTCACCTTATCGTGTGCCAATAGCAAGGGTAGCTGCTGCTCAAGCTAATATTAAGAAGATGAATTGATGAAACTTTATTGATAAGAATTAAACAAAAAGCGATTTATTTACTAATAAATCGCTTTTTACTTTTATGGCTTTTTTTTAATAAAAATTTATTATAACGTTGCATACGTAATGGTATCTTAAATTTAATGTTAGAATACGATTAAGTTTTCTATAATAATGTATATGAAAAATAAATTGTTTCCGAAAAGATTTGCTTTGTTAAAGGGCTTTAGCATAACCTATTTATTGTTTGCTTTCGTAATAAGGTTAGTTCTTTATTCTTTGTCATTCACTAATATTGAATTCTCTTTTTCTCATTTAATAGAGATCCTAGCTATTGGTTTATTTTACGATATAGGTAGTTTATCTTATTTAATAGCGTTTTACTCCATTTACTTGTTAATAATTCCATCTAAATATAGTGGCAGTAAGGTTGATAAAATACTTACTTATTCTGCATATTGGATTTTTATGATTGTGATAACATTTTCATTTCTTGCAGAAATAACTTTTTGGATGGAGTATCAAAGAAGGTTCAATTTTATTGCAATTGATTACTTGTTGTATACCTATGAAGTTATTGAGAATATTAATGAATCTTATCCTTTACCCTTCATTATTGCAGCAATTGGTTTAATAGTTTATTTAGCATTTCGAATTAAAAAGAGGAAGCAGATATTTGAAAGGAGCTTTACTAAAGACAATAAGATCTTATCAAAAGTTATTATTGCTGTTATTAGTTGTTCAATAGTGGGTGTATTTCATTTTAATATCAAAAATACTCAAGCTGAAATATTTGGGAATGTTAATGAAAATGAGCTCAGTAAATCAGGTTTGTATTCATTCTTTGCAGCATATAAGAGTAATGAGTTAAACTATAATGAGTTTTACAATACTTATGATGATAAAGCTATTTTTCAAAGATTAAGGAATAATATAAAAGCTGATAATGATAGTTTTTTATCTGATAATGGGTTATTAAGAGAAACTTTTAATTCAGGAGATGAAATAAAACCTAATGTTATTTTTATAGGAATGGAAAGTATGAGTGCCTCCTTTTTATCTAGGTTTGGAAGCAAAAAAGGAATTACGCCTAATTTAGATCATATTTTGTCAGAGTCAATTTCATTTACAAATTTATATGCAACAGGAACAAGAACTGTTAGAGGTTTAGAAGCTTTTAGTTTATCGGTCCCTCCAACTCCTGGAAGAAGTATTGTTAAGAGATGTGATAAAGAAAGTTTTTTTACGGTAGGTGAGATATTTAAACAAAAAGGATATACATGTACTTTTATAACCGGAGGGGATGGTTATTTTGATAATATGGCTAACTACTTTAGCTATAGTGGTTATGATATTGTAGAACGAGCTAAGAAATCCAGAATTAGAGAAGAGTTACCAACGAAAAGAATTCAAATTCAAGATGAGGATGTAATCTTTGAAAATGCCTGGGGAACTTGTGATGATGATATTTTTAATGCGGTTATTAAAAAAGCAGATATAGATTCTGAGTCATCAAAACCTTTTTTCTATATGTTGATGACTAATTCAAATCATTCCCCCTATACATATCCTGAAGGGAAAGTTAAAATTCCATCAGGAACAAGTAGAACCGGAGCTATCACCTATGCAGATCATGCTGTCGGTGAATTTATTAAAAATGCTAAGGGAAAAAAATGGTTTAAAAATACAGTTTTTGTTTTTTCATCAGATCATTGTGCCTATAGTGCGGGCAGAACAGAACTTAATGTAAAAAGTCATCATATACCAGCTTTTATATATAATTTAAAAGGATATGAACCATACGAAGTTGATAAGCTTTGCTCTCAGATAGATATCCTGCCAACATTGTTTGGGTATTTTAACTGGACATATAAAACAAAATTATTTGGAAGAGATGTTAATAAAATGAATCAAAATGCGGAAAGAGCATTTATTGCTAATCATAGAAAATTAGCCTTATTAAAAAATGATCAATTAATAGTGTTAGAAACACAAAAAAATAACTCATGTTATAAATGGGATTCAATAAATAACAACCTAAATAAAATACCTAATAATGAAAAATTATTAAAAGAAGCAGTTTCATATTATCAGGCTGCATATGAGTTATATAAAGATGGTGAATTAGATAAATAGAAAAATATTTTACTATAAAACTCGTAAAGTATATAAATATTTGTATTTTTGTATTAACTCATAGTTTAGGGTTAGGTTTGGTTAAAGATTGAAAGTCGCTGTATAAACGTTTTATAGCGACTTTTTTATTTAATAAGATTTTTATTCAGAATATATAAACGCAGAATAGTATCTATTGTTAATCAATATTTCTATTTCTAATTTTAGTAGCCGGATTACCTTGATAAATAGAATATATTTCCATTATTCCTGAAAAAGTAGAGTTTGCTGCTAAAACAGAATGGGATTTGCAGATTGAGTTTAAAGTAACCGTAGATTGAGCTCCAATCCAAACGCCATCTTCTAATTGAATTGGACCTACTATTAAATCGAAAGTGCTTTTCTTATAATTATGATTTCCACATAATAGTAAGGCTCCTTGCGAGATGCAACAGTTTTTACCTATAATCACATCTTCCAGGTTGTCAATCCAAACGTTTTCTCCGATCCATGTATTATCATCAATTTTAAGTTTCCAAGGGTATTTAATATTAACTCCGGGTTTAATTACAACTCCTTTTCCTATTGAAGCTCCAAATATTTTAAGTAATATTTTCTTTATAAAAGAAGATGGATTAAGAGGATTGATGAAAAATAAAATATTGATATAGTACCATATTGTTCTTTTTACAAATCCACCTGGATTATACCAGCTGTTATCGTATTTTGATAAGTCTGTTTTCTTCATGTACTATAAATTGAATTTACTATAGGTAATACAATATAACCATGTTAATATAAATAACTTAAATAACAAACTATTTATTGGAAATATAAATTCTCATAAGGATTGAGAATAACATATATATATAGTGTTATCTATTTCGTTCCAAATATTAAAAAGGCTATACCAATTAAAATTCCTCCTAAATAGAAACTTTTTGTTTTAATATTTTTTTCCTTAAAAAGATAGGCTCCAAAACCAAATGCTATAATTACACTTCCGCGCCTTAACGCAGAAACAATGGATATCATACTCTCTGGATTTTCTAATGCATAGAAATAGAAAAAATCAGCAATCAATAAAAAGATTCCAATCAATGGTATACTCCATCTCCATTTAAAAGAAGAAGTCTTTTTTCTTTTGGGCCACCATAAAGTCATAACTAATGGAATAAATAATACAACCTGATAAAATGTAAAATAGCATTGTACCGCCATTTTATTTATTTGTCTTAGTAAATATTTATCATAAAGGCCACTAATAGCACCAAATATAGTTCCTAGTATGATAAACCAGATCCATTTATTATTTCTAAAAGAAATACCTTCAGTTTTTCCAGCAGTAGAAAATAAATAGAAAAAAGTTAAAGTTATCACTATGCCAACCCATTGATATGGAGTAAGCCTTTCATTAAATATAAATATTGCTCCTACTAATGTCCAAAGTGGTCCGGTGGCTCTGATTGGACTAACTATAGTAAGGGGAAGATATTTTAATGCGAAAAATGAAAATATCCAGGATGTTACTACAATCATTGCCTTTAAAAATAGTTTGGCATGTTCAAGTAATGTTATGGGTGGAACAAATAAAGTATGATCTTCTGGTATAATTCCTTGTTGTGATAATACTAATAATGGAATAAATAATATGGCTCCACTAATGGAGCTAAATAGTAACACTGGTAAAACAGCATTATTATTAACCGATACTTTTTTAACAACATCATAAATTCCAAGAAAGAGAGCTGAAGTTATAGCGAGTAGCCACCACATAAAAACAGATTATTAAAAATGAAGGTGCAAAAATAGAATAAATGGTTTTGATTGTGTTAAGTATTTAGTTAAATGTTTTGAAAAGTCTCTTTAATAGCTTAAATTTAAAAGAGATGCATTTGTTCTTAGTGTAGAATATTTCTGTTGAGTTTTTATACGTTTTATTATAAACTGGTATTTTCTAGTAAAAATTGGTGATGAATTATTTATTAATTAAAAATGGATTTGTTGTAAAAGGTTCTACTGTTATTACTGAAGATATCTTAGTAGGAGGTAGTAAAATACTTCAGATGGGCATTGATATAGAAAGGCCAACAAGTGAAACTCCGGTTATTGATGCCACAGGAAAATACATTATGCCTGGAGCAATAGATATAAACAGGCATTTTTTAGATTTAGTAAAAGATAATCTTCGAACATCAGAACTAAAAAAGTTAAATCAAGCTCAAATATTTAATGGTACAACAACCATGATTGATACCATTCAGGATTGCTATCAGAAAAATTATATTTATAATATTTACAAGGCTAAAGAGAAATCAAAAAATAGTTTAATTGATTTTAGTTTTCATCTAACCTTTGCAGAAATAAAGAAAAGTTCTGCAGATGCATTCGATTATAGTTATGTTCATGAAGGAGTTTCTACTTTATTGGTTAATATTTCGTTGCTTCATAATGAGAATGTTAATGTATTTGATGGGATATTTAAGAAGGCATCATTACATAATCTTGTAATAATTTGTGATTTAAATTTACGTGAAAATTGTAAGAGTGATTTGGATAATATTTCATTAAGTGATCCCATCATTTTAGAACATCATTTTAGGTTGTTATCGATTTTAATAGATTTAGGTATTAAATATAAATGTCCACTACTGTTTTTAAATGTAAAGTTTAAAGAAGAATTAGAACTTATTCAGGATGGAATAGAGCGTGGGGGTGATTTTTATTCAAGTTTACGATTGTGGTTTAATTTAGGTAATTATTCTCATATTAAATATAACGAGCATGAAATATTAACAGGCATTGCAAGTGAATATAGTTTGCATCCAATATTTGAAGATGAGGTATGGAGTTTAGTTACAAATGATAAATTTTTAATAAACCCACCGTTATATAATTTAACAATTGAAGAGGATACACAAGAAGAGTTAGTTTATAACAGACCAGATGCTTATTTTTATATTAGAAATTATTTAAGTCTTTTGTATACAGTAGGGGTAACGCAAAAAAATATCTCAATGTTAGATTTAGTAGATATTGTTTCTACAAGACCTTCTAAATTAATGGGACTGTGGCCACAAAAAGGATTGTTAAGTCCTGGTGCTGATGCAGATGTAGTAGTATGGAATCCTACTTTTAATAGAAACTTATATTGTTCTATGCCTAACTCTTCTAATTCATCTAAACAAAATGTAAAATTGCAAGGAAGAGTGGATTTTGTTTTTGTAAAAGGAAAAATGGTTTATAATGGAGAAACATTCTATCCTCGTCCTTCTGATGGAGAATTTGTTTTTAGAACTGCAAAAATGTATTAAAAGGCAATATTTAAAGTATTATGTGTTGTTTTAAGTATATTTTAGTTTTAGATGTCTTACAAAATACCTACAATTAAATAATATTATATATTTTTGCATACTGGTGGATACTGGTAGGAAAAATATGGTTAAAAAGATAATTAAAATTACATCAGAGCATTCTCAAGCAAAATATAGGCAAATTATACAATCTGTTATAAATGCAATTTCAGAGGGTATAATAACAAAAGGGGATAAGGTTCCTTCCATTAATGAAATTGCTAATGAGTATAACCTTTCGAGAGATACTGTAATGTTAGCATTTAATGAATTAAAGGCAAGAGGAATTTTAGGAGCTGTTCCAGGGAAAGGATATTTTGTAGAAAGTGATAACATAAGTGTTTCTTCAAAAATATTATTGCTGTTTGATGAACTAAATACATTTAAAGAAGAATTATATAATTCCTTTATTGAAAATTTACCCGAGGATACTCAGGTGGATATATATTTTCATCACTTTGATATTAATGTATTTACCTCATTGATTAAAGAGAGAGTTGGAAAATATTCGGCATATGTTATTATGCCTGCAAATCTTTCAAATATTTCTTCAGTAATCAATTTACTTCCTTCAGATAAAGTTTATATTATTGATAGAAAAATCAATGAACTAGATGGTTATCCTGTAGTTTATCAGTCTTTTGAAGAGGATATTTATAACGGACTGTTTTCTGCAAAGGATTTATTAAAGAATTACAATAAAATTATTTTAGCCTACCCTGGAGGTAAAGAACCAAGAGGATTTTTAACTGGTTTTGTAAATTTTTGTACCGAGTTTGGTTTTAAGCATAGTGTTTATGATCAGATTAAGAATAAACCTATTAAAAAAGGAGAAGTATATATTTTACCTAATGATAGAATGTTGATTAATCTTGTTAAAAGATGTTGGGAAAAAAAACTTGAGATAGGTAAAGATGTAGGTGTTATTTCTATAAATGATTCAGCACTTAAAGAAGTAGTCGCGAATGGTGTTTCCACTATTTCTACAGATTTTAAATTAATGGGAAAGACTTTAGCTGAATTTGTGGAAAATAAAAAATCTGGTGAGGTAAAAAATGCGTCTAAATTTACAAAACGTAATTCTTTATAAGTAACTTCATATTTTAATTAACAGTAGTTTATCGTTTAATAATTTTAATTTTTCAACTGCTTTTTATTTGAAAAATTAAAAAAATATGTACATTTGCCTACCAGTACCTACTAGTTGTAGTTATTTAATCTGAATTTTAATTAAGTAGTTAATATAAAAGAGAATAAGATGGCTAAATTTAACATGGAGGATCATCCTCATCGAAGACTGAATGTATTAACAGGTGAATGGGTTTTGGTTTCCCCACATAGAGCTAAACGTCCATGGCAAGGCCAAGTTGAGAAAATTTCAGAAGAGAAGAGGCCAGAATATGACCCAAAGTGTTATTTGTGTCCAGGAAATGAACGAATTGGTGGACATTTAAATCCTAAATATACAGAACCATATGTTTTTGTTAATGATTTTTCTGCATTGTTAACAGACACTCCAGAAGGCGGTGTACAATCAGAAGATGGTCTGTTTCAGGCTAAGAGTGAAAGTGGTATTTGTAAAGTAATTTGCTTTTCACCTCGACATGATTTAACAATTCCCGAGATGGAAGTTTCTGAGATTAAAAAAGTAGTTGATTTATGGGCGCAGGAGTATAAAATTATTGGCGAAAATGATTTTGTAGATTATGTGCAGATATTTGAAAATAAAGGAAGTGTAATGGGGTGTAGTAATCCTCATCCTCATGGTCAAATATGGTCTTCAAGTTCAGTGCCAAATGAACCTGCTAAAGAACAGGTGAAAATGTTAGATTACTACAATAAAAATGGGAAAAGCTTATTGACTGACTATGTTAATGCAGAGTTAGAAAAGAAGGATAGAGTATTATTTGAAAATGATCATTTTGTAGGATTAGTTCCTTATTGGGCTGTTTGGCCATTTGAGGCTATGATTGTAAGTAAACGTCATGTAACTAATTTGACAGAACTAACGGAAGATGAAAAAATGGCATTTGCATCTGCATATAAGGAATTAACAGTGATGTATGATAATCTTTTTGAGGTTTCATTTCCTTATTCGGCTGGAATTCATCAGGCACCTACAGATGGTGAAGAGCATCCAGAATGGCATTTACATATGCATTTTTATCCACCATTATTGCGTTCAGCTACTGTTAAGAAGTTTATGGTTGGATATGAAATGTTGGGAAATCCTCAACGTGATATAACAGCAGAAACAAGTGCACAAAGACTTCGTGACCTATCAAAGGTTCATTATAAGTACAGGTAGTTTTTTGGTTTTAAAGTAAAAGGGTTACTGTGGTAGGTAACCCTTTTTTTATAGGATGAATTATTTATATCGTATAGTGGTATATATAGTTTTATCAATTTGAATTTGATTTTAATCCAATATGTTTAGTTGTGATATTTTTAAAGGTTACGGTATCAATACTTCTAAGTTCTGCAATTTTGTCCGTAGTAGTAAAAATAATTTGATCAAATGTATTTAGGTCTTCTGTAGTTAATGTTTCGCCCAACTCAATCTTAACTTTAATACCTTGTAGGCCATTAAATGAATTCCCAACAATATCTTGGACTGTTGCCATTGTTGCTTGCAAGGTTAATAACTTTTGTTGCTGGGTATACAGCCTGTTCTTTGCATTTCTATAACTAACTATCATATCAATAACAATTCCTGTGAGTACAATACACGAGTATATTAATAATTCATCGATTTCATATTTCTCTAATTGAGTTATGAATGATGTAAATTTTTCAAATAGATCACAATTAAATATAAAACATGAGTAATATGAAGTGATCCAA
This sequence comes from uncultured Saccharicrinis sp., assembly GCA_963665705.1. Lineage (GTDB taxonomy): Bacteria > Bacteroidota > Bacteroidia > Bacteroidales > Marinilabiliaceae > Saccharicrinis. The sequence continues at coordinate 2,924,069 of OY762448.1, read as the reverse complement.
ATACATAACGAAAAAAGTGTGAATTTGATATTTTTAGTTAAGTGAATATATTTTTTAATCTGCATTTGTGGTAATATGAGGGGTGACTATTTTTATGTGTACTATATTGGAAATATATTTCTTAATTCTCATTTCCAAAAACTCTTTAAAATAGAGTTAATAACTGATATGGTTTAAAATCCGACTATCCATAATTGAATTAAGATCATTGTACGGTATAAAATAAAAAAGAGTTACAGAAAATATTATATTTAATAAAATAATATACTGCTATGTTCCAGTCAATAATAATTGTTCAGTATTAGGTATGAATTTTTACTACTAATGATTAATCTGAAATAATCAGATTTCGGTAGTTATAATTGGTTGTTTACAGGAGTATGATATGGTTATTGTTTTAAAGAATATAAATGTTGTAATTTAAATAGATTGCTATAAATTAAAAAACTAGTTTTCATATTGCATAAATTGGTTCGTTTGTTGTATTTTTGCAGCTCAATAGATTAATCTCATAAACAGGAAAATTCATGGTCCTTTTCTTTAAAGGTAAATCAGAACAGATTTTAGCAGTAGGTTGCGATGCTGAATTTGCAGCTGAAGATATAAAAAAGCTTGAATGGCTTTTTAGTGGTGCCACCAAAACTGACAAGCAGGAATTAGGTGGCTTTTTTATTGGTCCTCGTAAAGAGATGATAACTCCATGGAGTACCAATGCAGTTGAAATTACTCAAAATATGGGTCTTACAGGGATTTCTCGTATTGAAGAGTTTTTTGTGGTTGCAGATGAAACTGCAGAGCATGATCCAATGCTTCAAGTTTTATATAAAGGATTAGGACAAGATATCTTCACTATTGATAAAGAGCCTGATCCAATTGTTGAAATTGAAGACGTTGCTGCATATAATAAATCAGAAGGTTTAGCTTTAAGCGATGAAGAAGTTTCTTATTTAGGTGGATTAGCAAAAAAACTTGGTAGAAAACTTACCGATAGTGAAGTTTTTGGATTTTCGCAAGTAAATTCAGAGCACTGTCGTCATAAGATATTTAATGGTACGTTTATAATAGATGGAGAAGAAAAGGAAAGCTCTCTTTTTAAATTAATTAAGCGTACATCAGAAGAAAATCCAAATTTTCTGGTATCTGCATATAAAGATAATGTGGCATTTGTTGAAGGACCAAAAATGATTCAGTTTGCTCCCGCATCACATGATAAGCCAGATTATTTTGAAACAAAGGAGATTGAATCAGTACTGTCTTTAAAGGCTGAAACACATAACTTCCCAACTACTGTTGAGCCTTTTAATGGGGCTGCTACCGGATCTGGTGGTGAGATTAGAGACAGGCTTGGTGGAGGTAAAGCTTCTTTACCTTTAGCTGGTACTGCTGTATATATGACTTCTTATTCTCGTTCAGAAGAAGGTAGAGCATGGGAGCAAGCTACGGAGGCTCGACCTTGGTTATATCAAACACCAGAGCAAATTTTGATTAAAGCATCAAATGGAGCCAGTGATTTTGGTAATAAGTTCGGACAACCAATGATTTGTGGTTCTGTACTTACTTTTGAACACTTTGAAAATCAAAAGAAATTTGCTTTTGATAAGGTTATTATGATGGCAGGTGGTATTGGTTTTGCCAAAAAATCTGATGCTATTAAAGATACTCCTTCCAAAGGTGATAAAGTAGTTATTTTAGGTGGTGATAACTATCGAATTGGAATGGGTGGAGGAGCCGTGTCTTCTGTTGCAACCGGCGAATTTGATAATTCTATTGAATTAAATGCTGTACAGCGTTCAAACCCTGAAATGCAAAAAAGAGCCATGAATGCGATTCGTGCTATGGCAGAGAGTGATGATAATCCAATTGTTTTGATTCACGATCATGGTGCTGGTGGTCACTTAAATTGTCTTTCAGAATTAGTTGAAGAAACAGGTGGTACAATTCACCTTGATAAACTTCCTGTAGGAGACCCAACTTTATCAGCTAAAGAAATAGCAGGTAACGAGTCACAGGAGAGAATGGGACTTGTACTTGAAGAAAAAGATATTGAAAGATTAAAAAACGTTGCAGATAGAGAGCGCTCTCCAATGTATGTTGTTGGTGAAACAACAGGAGATATGAGTTTCGTTTTTAAGGATGATAAAGGTAATGCTCCTATTAATTGGCAACTATCAGATATGTTTGGTAATCCTCCAAAAACAATCATGAACGATGTTACAGTGGAAGAATCTTTTTCTCCTGTTACATACGATGCTTCAAAGATAGAGGAGTACTTAAAAAATGTGTTGCAGTTAGAGGCTGTTGCATCTAAAGATTGGTTAACCAATAAAGTGGATAGATCGGTAACTGGTAAAGTTGCGAAACAGCAATGTGCCGGAGAAGTACAAATTCCATTGAATAACCTTGGAGCAACAGCTTTGGATTACACAGGAACCTCAGGATTGGCTACTTCAGTAGGTCATGCTCCTGCAGTTGCGATGATTGATCCTGAAGCTGGTTCTAAAATTGCAATTGCTGAGTCATTAACAAACCTTGTTTGGGCTCCATTTACACATGGAGTGAAGGGGATCTCGTTGAGTGCAAACTGGATGTGGCCTTGTAAAAATGCAGGTGAAGATGCTAGATTATATAAGGCAGTTGAGGCTGTAAGTGATTTTGCTACTGATTTAGGAATTAATATTCCTACAGGGAAAGATTCGCTTTCAATGACTCAGAAATACAAGGATGGAGAAGTTGTTTATTCTCCTGGAACTGTTATTATTTCTGCTGCAGCTGAAGTAAGTGATGTAAAGAAAATAGTTGAGCCTGTATTAGTAAAAGATACTGCTAGCTCAATTATTTATATAGATTTATCTTTTGATAGTCATAAGTTAGGTGGTAGTTCTTTTGCTCAGGTTGTTAATAAACTAGGCGCAGAAGCACCTACAATAGCTGACACTGACTATTTTAAAACCGGTATAGAAACCATTCAGGCATTAATCAGTCAGAATTTAATTTTAGCAGGTCATGACATTTCTGCTGGCGGTATGGTTACTGCCTTATTAGAAATGTGTTTTGCTAATAAAACATTTGGGATTAATGCAGACCTTTCTTCTATTGCTGAAGAAGATATAGTTAAAATTCTATTTGCTGAAAATCCAGGAGTACTAATTCAGGTTAAGGATGTAGAAAAAATTTCAGCTATTCTTGATGAAAAAGAATTAGGTTATCAAGTTATAGGTTCTCCAGTTGAGGAAAGAACTTTAACTATTAAGAAAGGAGAACTCGCATTATCATTTGATATTGATGAAATGAGGGATGCTTGGTATAAAACTTCTTACTTATTAGATAGAAAACAAAGTGGTGCTGATTTAGCAAAACAACGCTTTGATAATTATAAGCATCAACCATTAACTTTTGATTTCAAATCAGAATTTGATGGTCAGTTATCTACCTATGGTTTATCAATTGACAGAAAAGAAAAATCAGGTATTAAAGCTGCTATTATTCGTGAAAAAGGAGTGAACGGAGATAGAGAGATGGCTTACTCAATGTATTTAGCTGGTTTTGATGTTAAGGATGTTCATATGACAGACTTGATTACTGGTAGAGAAACGCTTGAGGATGTTAACTTTATTGTTTTTGTTGGTGGATTTTCAAACTCAGATGTTTTAGGTTCAGCAAAAGGTTGGGCCGGAGCATTCTTATATAACGAAAAAGCCAAAGCTGCTTTAGATGCTTTCTATAAGAGAGAAAATACTTTAAGTTTAGGTGTTTGTAATGGATGTCAATTAATGGTTGAATTAGGATTGGTTTATCCTGATCATGATGAAAAACCAGTAATGCTTCATAATGAATCTCATAAGTTTGAATCTAACTTTATAAATATGAATATTGCAGATACTAATTCTGTAATGTTGAAATCTCTTGCAGGAAGTCGATTAGGAGTATGGATTGCTCATGGAGAGGGTAAATTCAGCTTCCCATATGCTGAAAATCAATATAGCATTGCTGGTAAATATTCTTACGATGCTTATCCTGCTAATCCAAATGGAAGTGATTTTAGTACTGCTGCAATTTGTTCTAAAGATGGTCGTCATTTAGCTATGATGCCTCACTTGGAAAGAGCAATTTTTCCTTGGCAATGGGCGTACTATCCAAATGATCGTATGAATGATGAGGTTTCACCTTGGATTGAAGCTTTTGTTAATGCTCGTAAATGGGTTGAAGATAAAAAGTAAATTAACTAGATAATATAAAGAAAAACAAAAAGCCGGATGAAAGTCCGGCTTTTGTTTTATCTGCTTATGTATTATAAATGTCTTAATTTACTGGTTTATATTGAGCATCCCCAAATGCAAGTATTGGGAAGAAAATAAATCCCAAGAAAATAAGTCCTAATGTAAAACCAGTGCTTTTCCCAAAATTCTTTGCAAATGCATCGATAACTATTATTGCAAAAATTATATTTACTATTGGAATAAAGTATAAAAATATATACCATAAAGGTTTTTTAGCAATTTCAAGCATGATGATTACGTTGTAAATTGGGACTATGCTTGCCCATCCAGATTTGCCAGCTTTCTCAAAGATTTTCCACATTGTAATGATGAAAAAAATTAAGATGGCTAAATAAAAAAATAAAGCAGTGCCAATTGCACTCATTAGTCCTGAGGTTTCTGTCATTTCCATAATTTAAAATTTTGTTTTAAGTTTTAGAATTTAAATATAATAATTATTTAATCATATTGATCCGAAAGTTTTAGCGTATTAGATATAAAAGCTCTGTATCCCTTTATCCATAGAACAAACATTGCTGTTTTTGAGAAAAAAAGTCATCCATGTTTTCTATTTTGAGTTGTTTAACCTGCCGGATACGCTTTGCTCCTTCACTCATTGTATTACAAACGTAGTCAAGAGATAAATAAAAACATAAGCTCATCCTTACTTTTTCAACAAAAGTTGTGAAAGCAGGGGTTTTCTTTGGCATAGTTCTTCTGATTAATTCCAATAGAAGGAATGTAATGAGAGCGATATATATCTGGGACTTAACTGCGTTTTCACTTGTACCTACAAAACTTTTTATTTGAAGATTCTGCTTTATTGCTTTGAAAAACAATTCTATATCCCAACGTTTTTTGTAAAGTTCCGATATCGTCAAGGCATCCCACTCCAATTGATTGGTTATGATTTCGATAATTTTGTTTTCATCTTCTTTATAAACATGTACCAGGCGAAGTTTTTGTTCGCTGATTCCACATTTTAAGGCTTTTGCAGAGGTTAATCTAATAATCTCATCTTTAACAATGTGTTCGTTTTCACCCTTTGGAAGTTCAAGTTCCTCGACCGTTTCATAAACCGTGTTGGTTTTGATACGGGTTACAAATACATTTTCAGCCACTATTCGATTGAGCATTAAATCAAAATCAAAATACCCACGATCTTCGACAATAATCGTATTCTTAGGAAAAATAAGTTGTTGAAATCCATACCGGTCATGCACTTTAGCCTCGCTAATATTAACCACATCGGGAAGCATCAATTCTACATCCAAACAAGTATGTATTTTTACTCCACCTTTAGCTGTCCGAAACTTTGCCCAGTCAAACATAGACAGACAAAGCGGTATCGTTGAACTATCAATCAACTTTACTGAACGGCCTTTGATATCTTCCAGCACAAAACTCTGATGATGCTTCTTAAGAATGCTTTTGTAGTGACTCAATAGTTTATAATAAAGACTTTCGTACACTTGCCAATTGCGCTTCTTATTGCCATCGCTCATGGTGGATCTAGCTGGACTTTGTGTGAGACCAAGATCCCCAATGAAAGTTTCGCTAACGCCTATGCCGGCTGATATGTCACTTAGTGTATGGCATTTATAAAGCTGTCCGAAAGTTAAAGCTACAAACTGATCGTATGTCTTGTATTTACTGCAGCCTTTGTCTGTTTTATAGGTATTGGCACAGCTATCAAACAGCCAACGAGGTACCAAATCTAATATTTGCCGAATTACTGGTTTGTTGTTATTTTTGTTTCGCCTGAAGAGTCCCATATTTGAATGTTTTTGTGGTGAAAACAAAAATATAGGATTCTGAGGGCTTTTCAATTTTTAAACTTTCGGATGAGAGTGTTATTTAATATAATGATTTAAAATTTTGAGCTGTCAATTGACTAAACTATAATGCTAGTATGTACAATACATAAACTATAAAAATATCGATAATTGAAATGAATATACCAGAAATAGCGAAAATCCTTGGTTTTTTTAATGTGCCAATAGCAGAAAATATAATTCCCAAGGACCAAATTATATAACCAAGAGGTGCAAACCAACCAATAAATGCTGCAATTATGGCAAGGATAAAACCCGCCATACCAATGTCATTATTTTTTTTGTTTGATTTAATGTTTTTATTAATTATTTGGGGTTATTGATCCGATTTTAAACCAGTTTTGAGCGTTGTAGTTGTTTGGGGCATTGGTTAACAATTATATAGGTTTTGTTAGATTGATTGTTTTATTAACGAAATATATAAAAAAAACCGGAATAGTTAATGTTATTCCGGCTTATATAGACCATTTTATTATATAAATACTATTTTTTCTTATTCAGAATCTTCTCAATTTCATCCATTATTTTATTCATATTTGAAATTGTTCTGTCAAAAGGTTCTGAACTCATCATATCAACACCTGCTTTTTTAAGTGTATTAATAGCCCAATCAGAACTTCCAGAAGAGATAAAGTCCATATATTTTTTAGTTGCTTCTTTATCCCCTTTTATTACTTCTGCAGCTAATGCTTGTGATGCAACAAAAGAGGTACTGTATTGGTAAACATAGTAGTTATAGTAGAAATGTGGGATGTATGCCCATTCCATTTCAATGTATTGAGGTACTACACATACACCTTCATCATTTCCATAATATTTACTTGTGATATCGTAATACAATTTAGATAAAACCTGGCCTGTTAAAGGTTGACCAGCTTCAGCTGCTTCATGCATACGTAATTCGAATTCTGCAAATTGTGTTTGACGGAATAATGTTCCTTTAAATCCATCTAGCATAGTCATTAATAATGATAATCTTACATCATCATCTTTAAGTTTCTTTTCCATGTAATCTGCTAATAAGGCTTCGTTGAAAGTTGAAGCAACTTCAGCTAAGAAAATAGGGTAATCAGCAGTAGCATATGGTTGTCTGGTATTTGAAAAATAACTATGCATGGTGTGACCTAATTCATGAGCTGTTGTAGTAACAGCATCATAATCTCCATTATAGTTTAATAAAATGTACGGGTGTACATCGTAAGCACCGCCATTTGAATAAGCACCACTTCTTTTTCCTTTAGTAGGATAAACATCAATCCAACGATTTTTAAATGCCTTTTCAACCGTAGATGTGTATTCTTTTCCTAATGGTTTTAAAGCATCCAGAATTGATTTTTGACCTTCTTCGTAAGTGTATTTTAATTCAACACCTTTTACAGCAGGAGCATATAAATCTGAATATTTTAAGGTATCTAATCCCATCATTCTTTTTTTTAGAGCGAGGTAACGATGGAATGTTGGTAAGTTTTTGTTTACATTATCAACTAATGAGTGATATACCTCAACCGGAATATTATTTCCTTTTAATGCAGCTTCTAGAGTTGATTCATAATGACGAGCTTCGGCATTAAAAATATGGTTTTTTACATTTCCACTTAATAATTCACCAAAGGTTCCTTCAAACTTTTTATAATGATTCCAGAATGCATCAAATACAATTTCCCTATCCTTAATGTTTGGAGAAACTCTGTACTTTGAATAATTGATTTTGTTTACTTCAATTTCAGTTCCATTGCTTAATGTAGCCTTAGGCCAAATCATTTCAGCGTCGCTTAGTACTCCATATGCAGAACTTGCAGTGCTACTTGTCATACTAGCTTTTGCCATAATTAATTCTTCAGGCTCTGAAAGTGTATGTTTTTTCATTCTGTAGGTATCCATCAATTCAAGTTCGTATACTTTTAAACCTGCTTCTTCACTGATGAATTTTTTCATAGTTTCCTCTGGGATGGCTGCTAATTCAGGCGAAACAAATGCCATTTTTTGACCTAGAACAATAAATGTTTGTCTGATTTCTTTTTTTAAAGCTTGATTTTGCTGATTTCTTAAATCAACATCAGATTTTAATGATGTATAAATATATAAACGAGATCCTTCTTTATCAATATTACTACTTAAAGTTAAGAAGTCAAGTAGAGTTTTTGCAGAAGAGCCTAATTTACCTTTGTAGCTTTCTAATGCAGCAGCTTCTTCAATTAATTTATCTTTTGCAGCACTCCAGGCTTCATCAGATTCATATAAATCATATACATTCCAAGTGTCTTCTTTTGCAATTTCAGATCTTTCTTTTTGTGCTATTAAAGATGAAGAGATGAAGCACAACAGCATTGCAATGCTGCATAAAAAGTGAAATGGTTTATTCATTATTTTACCAGTTTTAGGTTAATATTTAATAATTTGTTTACGAATGTAGAAAAATTGATGATCTGAAATTATGATATTTAGTAGGGTTTTAAGGAAAAAAAGTTAAAAAATAAGAAAAAAGTCACTTGAAATTTAGGGTGGTGATGTACGCTTTTGAAAATTTGCACGATAATGGACAAAAATTGAGAGTTTATTCAATAATGGACTTTTTTACAACTCTAAAACCTAAACATCCATTTTTTATTTTGTAGGTGATTTTTCCATGTCCAACAATCCTTTCTCCATCAAAAATTAATCTGATGCCTTTATACTTTTCATATTGGTTATTATTTAAAGTGATGGCCGGTAATATAGGAGATGGATTATGATAGCTGTATGTATACCAATAACTTTCGTATGTTGTATGAGAAGAAATGGTATAATTAATTAGAAAAAGAAAATTTATTACAAAAGGAGCAATTCCAAACTTAATTAAATACTTGTGATATCTACTGCTAAGGCTTTTAGCTATAAAGAAACCTAAAGTTATAGAGATAATGTATATAGAGATAATCCATTTGAGTTCAATTAATGTATTTAGTGCAATACTGAAAAATATGATTATATTGAGAATAATAGAAAGCATAATTTTCATCATTTTTGATCGTATAGTACTGTGTTTAAAATCAACAATACCTTTAAAATTAAGAATAAAAAAGAACCTTATCAGAAGACGAAACCAAATAGGGGCTGTTGGTAGTATTATTACGGCACTTATTAATAATCCAACTGTTCCATGTTCCATAAATGTTAGAATGGGAATACCAAAAACAAACAGTAATAAAAATACTAAACCAAATAAATCAACAATTAAATTCAGCGCTTCTGTAGTTTTGTATATATCTGATTTTAAATAGGCCTCATATTTCATTTTTGCATAAGCTCGTGCTCTTTCCCTTGCTTTTTCTCTTTCTTTTTGTTCCCATTCTTTTTGATATGCAGCTTGTTTTTGTGCTTGTTGTTGCGCTCTTATATTATTATTGGAGTGAGTTCCTTGTGTTTTTAATAGATATTCGTATGCCTCATTAAGTAAAATAAATTGATCATTTGCATCCTCTGCTTTATTAATGTCAGGGTGCAATAACATGGCTTTCTTACGATAAGCTTTTTTTATTTGGTCGAGCGTTGCAGTTTGTGAGACTCCAAGGATATGATAATAATTGTGCATTAATCGTTAATTGTTCGTTTGGGCATAAATTGTTACTCTAAACTACATAAATGATTTTAAAATGCATGGTTGAATTGAGAGTATTCGATTCGGATGAATGATAGGCTGAGATAAATCATATTTCAATAATTCATTTTATTAGATAAAAGGAAAAGGAAATCAAAGGTTTATATTTATATTTGCATCACAAATTAAGACAGTTCGCTTACGCCATCCTGTCTATAAACAAAACCAGGGTATATGTTTTAGAATCTTTTCTATTGTACATTTCTGTACGCATATATTTTTACGGTTTATAGTTTTAAGTTGTTGGCATTGCAAACTTTCTTTTTTTAGCTAAAGTTTTAAAAAAATGAAAAAAGCAGTTATTTTATTATCAGGAGGATTAGATTCCGCCGTAGCATTATATGTAGCAAAAAGTCAAGGTTTTGATGAGGTTCATGCTTTGTCATTTAATTATGGACAACGTCATGAAACAGAATTAAACTGTGCAAAAAAAATTGCAGAAAAGGCTGAAGTTGCAGCTCACAAAATAGTGACTTTAAATTTAGGTGATTTTGGTGGTTCATCTTTAACAGATAAAAATATAGAAGTTGAAGATGGGGATGTAAATCGTACTGATATTCCTATAACCTATGTTCCTGCACGCAATATGGTTTTCTTATCAATTGCAGCTTCTTATGCAGAAAGTATTGAAGCTCAGGATATATTTATAGGTGTTAGTCAGGTGGATTATTCTGGTTATGTAGATTGTCGTCAGGAGTTTATTGATGCAATGGAAGTAGCTATAAATAAGGGTACCGTTATGGGTGCTGAATCAGGTAAGCCCATTAAAATTAATGCTCCATTTGTAAATAAAACAAAAGCTGAAGAGATTGTTTTAGGAATGGAGTTAGGTGTTGACTTTGGATTAACATGGTCATGCTACAGAGGAGGTGAAAAACCTTGCGGTACATGTGATAGTTGTTTGTTAAGAGCCAAAGCATTTGCCGAAGCGGGTTATAAAGATGCTGCATTGCAATAACAAAAAGCCAATAGAATGTTAGTAAAGGAAAATATAAGAGAAGACGTGATAGAAGCACAGTTCGTAGAGGATGCTAAATTGGTTTTGGTTGGAGAAGGCGTGTTTCCTATTACTAAAGATGCGAACGGAAAAGAGATTAAGGATATTCCGAACACAGGATTTTGTATCGCAGGTACAGTTCAGGGAGAAGGAAAACTTGCTGGTACACCTTCGTTATTTATCCGGTTAGCCAGTTGTAATTTGCGTTGCATATGGCAAATGGAAGATGGTAGTTTATGTAAATGTGATACCTCTTATGCTTCATTTCATCCTGATGATAAGAAAATCTGGGATGTCAATGAGATTGTTTCTACTGTTAGAAATAATATTGGTAATATGAATCATGTAGTTATTACAGGAGGTGAACCTTTATTGCAAAAAAAGGGAGTGAGGGTTCTTTGTAAGAAACTTAAAGAGGAAATTGGCGTTCATATAACTATAGAATCTAATGGAACTTTATTTGATGAGGAATTGTCACAATGGGTTGACTTATTCAGTATTTCTCCAAAATTGAGTAATTCGGTTCCTTCAGCTGAGAAATTAAAATTTTATGGTGAAGATGAAAATGGTTCTTCTCGTTACCACCATGAGATACGAAGAAATATTACTGCACTTCAAAGTTATATAAATACAGTAAATAATTCGGATAAAGAATTACAGCTAAAATTTGTTGTGGGAAAAGCAGCTGATGAAGCAGAAATTGTAAATGACTATTTAAAACAGTTATCAGAATACAATCAGCAGGATATTATGCTTATGCCTTTGGGTGCTACGCATGACCAGTTGGCTAAATCAACACCAATAGTTCTAAAAATGTGTATTGAAAATGGATGGAAATTTAGTCCAAGGATTCATATTGATATTTTTGGTTCAAAACAAGGTGTTTAATTAATTCAATTGTTATAGTTGTTTATGAATGAAATTGAAGGTAAAGTATTAGGAAAACAAATTAGTCATCCACGTGAATATGCCCCGGAAATTTTAGTAGCCGTTCCAAGATATTTAAACAGGGAGCAATATCACATAAAGGATGATCATCTACCATTTGTGGGTGTTGATGCCTGGCATGCATACGAATTAGGGTTTTTAACTCGAAAAGGACTTCCGGTTGCAGGTGTGTTAAAGTTGGTTTACTCTGTTGATAGTGAGTGTTTAATAGAAAGTAAATCCCTAAAGCTCTATTTGAACTCATTTAATATGGGTAAATATGGAACTAATAGGGAAGAGGGCATTAATCAAGTACTAGAAACGATTAAAAATGATCTTACTGATCTCTTAAATACTGAAATTAGTTTAACATTTCATTCGGAATACAATTCACATATTTATGATTTTAATGATTACGAATTATTAGAATCTATTCCCGAAGCTGATGCTACAACTTTTAATATTTACAAAGAAGAAGAAGCTTATTTGAAGGGTGTGAAGCAGAATGAGAAATGTGATTTGAAGGTTTCAACTAACCTACTTAGAAGCAATTGTAAAATTACACACCAACCTGATTGGGGAAGTGCTTTTATATACATTAAATCAGATTACGAAATAGATAAGGTTTCGTTGTTAAAGTATTTAGTATCAATCAGAGATGAAAATCATTTTCATGAGGAAATATGTGAGATGATTTATAAGAGATTATGGGATAAATTTTCTCCGGATGAATTATTAGTTTCATGTTTATATACCCGAAGAGGAGGTATTGATATTTGTCCAGTGAGAGCGAATATAAAAGAACTGCTACCTCCAAATTTAATTCAATCAAATGTGTTAACTTCACAAGTGTTCAGGCAATAACTGAAAATATAATATCCATTGTTTAAATTTAAATCTATGAATATAGCAATAATAGGGACCGGTGGTGTTGGTGGTTATTTTGGTGTGCGATTAGCACAGGCTGGAAATAATGTAACATTTGTAGCTCGGGGTAATCATGGAGAAGTTATTAAAAAAGATGGTTTAAAACTGCTGAGCCCCAAAGGTGATTTTGTTGTTGAAAATGCTAATGTAGTAGATTCTCCAGCAAAGCTTAGTAACCAAGAGTTGATTTTAGTAGGAGTAAAGGCCTGGCAAGTAAAGGATGTAGCTATCGCACTTAAAGATGTAATTTCAGAAAATACCATTGTTATACCTTTGCAAAATGGTGTAATGGCGGCAAAGGAATTATCAGATGTTTTACCATCTAAAAATGTGATGGGAGGATTATGTAATATTTTTAGCAAAATTAAAGAGCCTGGAGTTATAGAGCATATGAGTGCTGAACCTTATTTGATATTTGGAGAATTAGATAATATTATAACAGATCGGTCAAAGGTTATAAATGATTTATTTAATCAGGCAGGTATTAAAAATAAACTTTCTGATTATATACAAGGAGATACATGGAAGAAGTTTTTACTTATTTGTATTGGAGGACTAGGTGCGCTAACAAGAGCTAATTATGGTGTTCTTTGCGAAACCCCTGAACTCAAAGATATGATGAAACAGATGATCGAAGAAATGTATTTTGTTTCACAGGCAGAGGGTATTAAATTGCCAGAGTCTATTAAAGAAAAAACCTTAGCTACTACAATGTCATTTGCTCCTAATGCAAATTCTTCTATGGCAAGAGATATTTGGGCAGGACGACCATCGGAATTGGAATATCAAAATGGTAGCGTAGTGCATTTAGCCACAAAACACGGAATTGAAGTACCTGTCAATCATTTTATTTACCATACCTTACTTCCTCAGGAAAAGATCGCTCGAAATATAAAATAAAGAGAGTGAAAACTCATGAACTTAAATTCTAATATTATTGGGATAGATGGTTGTAGAGGAGGTTGGCTTTTTACTACAATTAATAAAAATAAGGTAATTTCAATTTCTCTATTTTCTAAAATGAGTGATGCTATTGAGGTCTTAAAAGGTGCAAAATCTGTTTATATTGATATGCCTATTGGTTTGGTTGATAAAAAAGATGAAGTACGCGAAATTGATTTACAGATAAGAAAAAAGTTAGGTCATCCATTTAGTTCATCCGTCTTTACTGTTCCATGTAAGCAATCCGTTTATGCAAAGGATTTTGAGGCGGCGACCCAAATAAATAGAGATGTATTAGGAAAAGGAATTTCTATTCAGGCTTGGAATATTTGTGCTAAAATAAAGGAATTAGATATTTTTCTAAATCAAAATACCCTTTTAAAACCTATGTTTTATGAAACTCATCCGGAATTATGTTTCAAACAAATGAATGGTAAATCGCTTGTATATAAAAAGAAAACACAGGAAGGTTTTGAAGAGAGACTGATTATTTTAGAAAGATTAGATAAATCTATCAGAAATGTTTTTCATCAGAGCAGACAACAATTTTTAAAGAAACATGTTGCTAATGATGATATGTTAGATAGTTTGGTATTAGCATATTCATCCTTTTTAATCTAACATAAATCGAGTTTTTTTTTAAATATATACGTGATGATAATGATTTATTTGTCATCAATACAAACAAATATCAATACACATAACAAAATTTTGAATTATGAAGAAATTATTTCTTTTATCAGCATTGTTAATCTTTTTGTTAAATGTCAATGCTCAAAACAGACTTGAATTAGGGTTAAAAACAGGATTTAATAGTACAAAAATAAAACTAAGTGACGTTCCGGAAGGAGAAAGTTTCAAAAGTGAAGCAAAAAGTGGATTTTTAATAGGTGCTTATGGTAAATTAAAGTTAATTGGAGATTTGTCATTTCAACCTGAAATTTATTATGCAAAGAAACAAGTTTCTATAGATAATCAGTCTATGGATATCAAAACATGGGACATTCCATTATTAGCTAATTTACAACTATTGGATTTAAAAGTTGCTCGTCTTTATGGTGTTGCTGGACCTGTTGCGTCATTTATAACTGATGATAGCAAAGATAATGAACTAAAACCTACAAATTGGACATTTCAAGCAGGTGGTGGTATCGCATTCTGGAAATTAACTTTAGATGTTCGTTATGAATGGGGGTTAAAAGATGTTTCAGATCTTAAAGATTTTAATATAGGGCAAAAAACGGATGTGTTAACATTCAGTTTAGGATATAGGCTATTCGGAATTTAAGGCGATTCCGATATTATTATCACGTTTTAGAGCTGCTTATTGCAGCTCTTTTTTTTCAGGTCAATTGTTTCTATCGGAATATATTCGATACCTCTTTCCCCTGATTTACTTTCAATAATTTGTACTCCCGAAATAATACAATTTTGATAAACATCCTTTAAGTTTTCATTTATCGTATTTATATCTACTTGTAACTTTTTATTGTATCTGGCAATAGTAATATGAGGTGTATATTTATCTATATTTAAATCATAATCATCAGGCAATACATTCTTAACAATTGTTGCAATACTATTATGGAGGTACTGTAACTCAATACTATCTTCCACTCCAAACCATAAAATGCTTCTATTTCTTCTTTTGTAAAATTGGCCACATTTTTCTATACGAATTGAGAAAGGCTGCGCTCCATTTAAATGTTTTTGTAATGCATTCGTAATATCTTTTATATATTTGGGATCAATACTACCTATAAAAATAAAAGTAAGATGCAGGTTATCTTCTTTTGTCCATTTAATATTTGCTGTAGCCTCTTTTTTGAAAAGATCTTTTACTTTTTTTTGAGATTCTATTAGATTGAGTTTTATACCAATAAATATTCGTATTCTTTTCATAGAATTAAATCAAAAAGATTGCACATAGAATGATAAACCAGATCAAAATAATATTTGGATTTTGATTAAGATACAAAATACTCATGAATCAATTAATAATAATCAAATGATAAAATGTAATGATATATCACTGTCTTTTGGTAATAAGGTTTTGTTTGAACATTTTTCATTTCATGTAAATAAAGGAGAATTTGTTACTATAAAAGGTGAATCCGGAAAAGGAAAAACATCCTTATTAAAATTATTACAAGGATATGTTCCCATGGGAAATGGAGAGATAGAGATTAACAATATATTGTTATCCCAAAAACACATTGTAGCTATAAGGAACCATATTGTTTGGATACCACAAAATGTAAATCTTCCGGTAAAAGATGGTATGCAAGTGATTGAATTGTTAGGCGTTTACAATAATCTTAAAGTGATTAAATCCTATATGGTTCAATTAGGGTTAAATTCCCAAATGCTAAATAAAGATTTTCAAAAAATTAGTGGAGGACAAAAGCAACGTGTTATTATTGCCATTTGTTTAAGCATTGATAAGCCGATAATTCTTATGGATGAACCCACTTCTTCATTGGATGAGAGTTCGATACAGTATCTTTTACAAACCATTAAAGGTATTAAGGACAGAACAGTACTTACAGCATCACATAATATTACCTGGATTGAAAATTCAGATAGAGTTATAGAATTAAAATAAACTAATTATGGGACAAATTATTGATATAAAGATTATTGACTTAGTGATTAGTTGTGCAATAATGATTATACCCATTTTATTTTTTGTGTATTTTAAAATAAAATTGGTTAAAGGAGTATTAATAGGTTTAGTTAGAATGGTTGTTCAATTGGGTTTATTAGCTTTATACCTGGGCTGGATATTTGATAAAAACAGCGCTTTGATAAACTCTATTTGGGTTGTGTTAATGATTTTAGTTGGAGTGTTTACCTCTATTAATAGAATTGGACTAAACTGGCGAATATTTGTATTTCCAATGATACTCGCTTCTTTAACTTCAGTGTTGATTATAGATACTTTTTTTCTGGGATTTGTTATTAAACTAGATTATGTGTTTGATGCCAGATATTTTATTCCGATAACAGGAATGGTGTTGGGAAATTCATTAAATCATAATATAGTTGGTTTAACAACGTATTATAGTGGACTGTCAGGAAAACGTGATTTGTACTATTTTTTATTAACTAATTCAGGAGATTCTTCTGTAGCCAAAAGACCCTTTATTGCAGAAGCCGTTAAAAGAGGTTTAAATCCATTAATTGCAACCATGACTGTGATTGGACTAATTTCGTTACCTGGTGTAATGACAGGACAGATTTTGGGAGGAAGTTCTCCTATAGTGGCTATCAAATATCAGGTTATGATAATGCTAGCCATATTTACAGGGTGTACATTAAATTTGTTTTTAACCATACTGTTTTCGAATCGTTATGTATTTGATGATTTTCAAAGGTTTAAAGATGGAGTGTTTAAGTGAAATTTTGGTTTTTGAATGTTTTATTGATGCTAGTTTCTTAATTAGTATTAAGTAATTCTCCCATTCTGCTATTTTTTGAGAGGAAGAAGAGATGCTATCTATGGATCTTAAAATAATAATAAAAGGAATAGGAGGATACTTGCAAAATATAAACGCAAAGGTTGTAAATACGCAGCCGACTTATTTACTTCTGCATGTTTTTAATCTAGAAAACAAATTTACTATGGAATGGTCACATTAGTACAGCGTAAAATACGATTTCATCTGGAAACATGTTCTATTCTTATGGTAACATTGGGTTTTACCCTGGTAACATGCATTTGCGGATGGTAACATTGGATTTTACTATGGTAACATGCATTTGCGCACGGTAACATTGGATTTTACTTTGGTAACATGCATTTGCGGACGGTAACATTGGGTTTTACCTTGGTAACATGCATTTGCGGATGGTAACATTGGGTTTTACCTTGGTAACATGCATTTGCGGATGGTAACATTGAGTTTTACCTTGGTAACATATGATTTGTGGACGGTAACATGTATTTCCGAAGAGTAATATGCTCTTTACGGATGGTTTGTTAGTGTTTTACGTGGAAATTCAAACTTTTCGTGAAAGAATTACTTTCTGATTCTATCAGAATATGTAGAAAAAACAAGAAAACGTGGGTCATCTTATCTTTTTAATGAATAGTCGTGTAGAGATTGTTAAAATTTTATAAATTCCATATTTACTTGAGTGGCCTCAGTATTTATCTATATAGCAAACTTATTTTTTGTAAATTCGCTGCAACACATATTTTAATCATTATACATGAGTAATTTTAAAGAAGATTTGAAGAAAGTTAAGGCTTTTGCCTTTGATGTTGATGGAGTTTTATCTTCCCAAATTATACCAATTCATCCTAATGGAGAACCCATGCGTACAGCAAATATTAAGGATGGATTTGCTTTACAGTTAGCTGTTAAACTTGGGTTTCCTGTAGCAATTATAACAGGTGGAAAAACAGATGCAGTACGAAAACGTTATTTGGGTTTAGGAATCCAGGATGTTTATATGGGAGCTTCTGATAAAATTGTTCATTTTAACGACTGGATTACTAAAAGAAACTTATCTCCCGAAAATATTCTTTATATGGGTGATGATTTGCCTGATTTTCCGGTGATGAAAGTAGTTGGAATTCCGGTTTGTCCTGCTGATGCAGTGGAAGAAATTAAGAGTCTTTGCAAATATATTAGTCATAAAAACGGTGGGGAAGGTTGTGCTCGTGATGTATTGGAACAAGTATTAAGAGTTCATAATATGTGGGGAACAGACCTTACTTGGTAATTGATTATTAATCATAGATCATATAAAAATATTCATTGATGCTATCTCTTTTTCAATTAGTGCGATTTAAAAATTTAGTTATTATAGGACTACTTCAGAGTCTGATTAGATATGGACTAATTATTCCAATATTAAGTCACTATGGATATGAACCGGTTTTGTCGCATTTTAGATTTGGATTATTAGTATTGGCATCTATTTTATTAGCAGCTTCGGGCTATGTAATTAATGATTATTTTGATGTGAAAATTGACCGTTTAAACAGGCCAGAAAAGGTTGTTGTTGGAAATGATTTTAAAAGGAGAGAAGCCATGTTTTTTCATGTGATTCTTACTTTTTGTGGTGTTTTTGTAGGTTTGTTTTTATCATATGTGGTGCGTAAAGAAGTATGGGCGTTTATGTTTTTACTCATTCCTGTTTTTCTTTGGTATTATTCAACAACATTTAAAAAACAAGGTTTTATAGGAAATTTAATTGTTTCTGGTTTAACGGCATTAGTAACAATAATCGTAGTTTCTTTTGAATTTGGTGCTTTAGAAAGAGTTCACGGACAGGAAATAATAAATAGTGAAGCTTGTACAATGGCTTGGTACTGGACATTGGGTTTTGCATTTTTTGCTTTTATAACAACTTTAATTCGTGAGGTTGTTAAAGATATGGAAGATATAGAAGGTGATAAAGAAGAAGGCTGCCAAACTTTGCCTATTGTAATAGGAATTAATTATAGTAAAATATTTGTTTTGTTAGTTACTGTATTTACCTTAATTTCTATATGGGCTTTGTATTTCTATATTAATAAAATAAACAACAATATATATTCACTATATTACTTTATTGCCTTTATAACCATACCGTTAATCGTTTCTGTTTATATGTTATTTAAGGCTAAATCTTCTAAGCAATTTCATAGTTTAAGTACATTATATAAGATCATCATGCTCATGGGGATTTTATACATATTTGTCATCAGTCAATTATTTTAAAATTTAAACTACATGGTTTCAGAGCATTTATCTGAATACAAAATAATATTGGCCTCTCAATCACCTCGTAGATCTCAGTTGTTAAGAGAGTTGGGGGTTAATTTTTCAATAGGAGCAAAAAAAGGAGTTGAAGAGATATTTCCTGAAGGATTATCCAATATTGAGGTTGCCAAATATCTTTCCGAACTAAAATCATCAGTATATAAAAGTGATGTTGTAAATACAAATCAATTGGTAATTACATCAGACACCATTGTATGTATAGGAGATGAAGTACTTGGAAAACCAGGTGATAAAGATCACGCTTTTGAAATGTTATCAAAATTATCAGGAAAGCAACATTCTGTGATAACAGGTGTTACTTTAATGAGTAAAAGTAAGAGGACTACTTTTGCTGTAGAAACAAAAGTGTTTTTTAAAGAGCTGAAAAATGAAGAAATAGAATATTACATAGAGCATTATAAACCATTTGATAAGGCTGGAGCATATGGTATTCAGGAATGGATTGGAATGATTGGAATAGAGAAGATTGAAGGTTCCTATTTTAATGTTGTTGGTCTGCCTGTTCAAAAATTATATAGTGAATTATTAAAGTTTTAATCCCCCACAACAAAAACATTTATTTTATAATGAAAAATCAACATGGTAAATGAGCTTATTATGCAAATTTTCATGATTTGATTTTAATTAAATTTCCATTAGGACAATGAAGTTGAATAACAGTTATTTAAAAAGAATTGCGATTTTTCTTTTTGCAATTAGTTTTTGCTTTGGAGTACAAGCAAAAGAAGGAATGTGGATTCCAATATTATTGAAGAAGTACAATATTGAAGAAATGCAGCAGATGGGTTTTAAACTTACTGCAGAAGATATTTACAGTGTTAATCAGGCCTGTATGAAAGATGCTGTCGTAATTTTTGGAGGTGGTTGTACTGGTGAATTGATTTCTGATGAAGGTCTTTTAATAACTAATTACCATTGTGGGTATAAATATGTTCAATCGCATAGTTCTATTGATCATGATTATTTAACAGATGGTTTTTGGGCTATGAATAGTCAGGAAGAACTACCGAATGAAGATTTAAAAGTTACTTTTTTAAAAAGTATGAAAGATGTGACATCGGAAGTTTTTGAAGGAGTTAAAGAAGACATGTCTGATGAAGATAAATCTAAAATAATAGAGGCAAATATTGATTCTATAAAAAAGGAAGCTATAAAGGATACGCATTATAAAGCTGAGTTAAAACCCTTTTTTCATGGAAATCAGTATTTTCTATTTTTAAACGAGATATATACAGATGTTAGGTTGGTTGGAGCTCCTCCCAGTGC
Organism: uncultured Saccharicrinis sp.; assembly: GCA_963665705.1. Taxonomy (GTDB): domain Bacteria; phylum Bacteroidota; class Bacteroidia; order Bacteroidales; family Marinilabiliaceae; genus Saccharicrinis. Next base: position 2,903,505 of record OY762448.1, on the reverse strand, counting down.
AATAGGTAAGTTTGGAGGAGATACAGACAATTGGATGTGGCCGCGTCATACAGGAGATTTTTCACTTTTTAGAATTTATGCTGATAAAAACAATAAACCAGCTGAATACTCTGTGGATAATGTACCGTATAAGCCATTAAAGCATTTTCCTATTTCATTAAAAGGTGTAAAAGAAGGTGATTTTACAATGGTTTTTGGTTATCCGGGATCTACAGAGCAATATGTACCATCTTATCATATAAAAATGATAATGGAAAAAGTTAACCCGGAATTGATTGACTTAAGGGGAAAAAAATTAGATATAATTAATAAGTATAAATCAGATCCTGAAGTAAGAATTAAATATGCAGCAAAGGATGCACGAATTTCAAATTCTTGGAAAAGGTGGATTGGAGAGATAAGGGGATTGAAAAAATTAAATACTATTGAATCTAAAGAATCCTTTGAAAAAGGATTTCAAGAATGGGCTAATAATCATCAAGATTATAAAAATCTTTTATCAGAGTATGAAAAATTATATAGTGAATTTGGCGAATATAAATTGATATATAACTATATCGTTGAAATCTTGTTTCGGAATGGTGCAGAGATAGCAAAAGCTTCCACTTATTTTAAACCTTTGATAAAAGCGTATCGAAAAGAGAATATAGATGAAAATAAGGTGAGTGCTTTGAAACAAAGTGTACAAGATGATTTTAATAAATTCTTTAAAGATTATCATGTACCTCTTGACAAAGAAATGACAGCAATGCTACTTTCTATGTACAAGGAGAACATGCCTGATGAATTTTTACCGGATATTTATAAATTCATTAATACGAAATTTAAAAAGGATATCAATCGATATGTTGACTATGTATTTAAAAAATCCATCTTCACAGATCCTGAAGAGGTATTGGATTTGATTGAGAATTTTAACGAAAAACATATCAAAGCTATAAAAAAAGATCCGGCATATCAACTTTATACCAGCATCTATAATCTATATCGCGATAAGGTTTCAGATTCATATTTTGGTTTGCAATCGCAATTAAAAAGTTTAAATAAATTGTATATGCAAGCCCAAATGGAGTATCAGAAAGATCGTATTTTTTATCCTGACGCCAATTTTACATTGAGAGTATCGTATGGTAAGGTTAAATCTTTTGAGCCCAGAGATGGAGTTGTTTATCAGAACCAAACAACATTGGAGGGAATAATAGAAAAAGATAATCCTGATATTTATGATTATAGAGTGCCGGAGAAATTGAAAGAGCTTTATAAAGCTAAGGATCTTGGAAGATATGAAGTAAATGGAACCGTACCAGTTTGTTTTACTGCAACAAATCATACCACAGGTGGTAACTCCGGAAGTCCTGTAATTAATGGAAATGGAGAATTAATTGGAGTTAATTTTGATAGAGCCTGGGAAGGTGTAATGAGTGATATGGAGTTTAATCCTGATCAATCGAGAAATATATCTTTGGATATTAGATATGTATTGTTTTTAATAGATAAGTTTGCTGGAGCAGGCTATTTATTGGATGAAATGGATATTGTAGAATAGATTTCGCATTAGAATATAAGAGCAAATATTTATGAAGGAAAAATTCATAAATATTTGCTCTTTTTATTTAATATTAATTCACGTAGTATAGAATTACTTTTCAGAAATCTGAGCATATTTCATAATTCTTTCGCTTAGTGTTTTATATAATGAGCTTAAGTCATTTTCTTCAGAAAGCATTTTTAAATGCTGATCGATAATGTTTTGATCTCCTCTTATTGCTGGCCCGGTTTGTGCATCTTGGGGACTAAGTATGTCAATTTTAGAGGCTGTTTCAGAAATAAGTGGTTTGATCACGTCAAAACTAATGTTATGGTTTTTTAGTATTTCATTAGCAATGGCATACATATGATTCGTGAAATTACATGCGAAAACAGCAGCCAGATGAATTTGTTTTCTCTGATCAGAATCACAAGTCATAACAGTGTTAGATATTTTTTTACCAAAATCAAGAAGGTCTTGTTGTGTTTGTTCATTGTTTGCTTCAATCAGAATAGGTATTGAACTAAAATCAACTTCTTTTTCTTTGCTAAAAGTTTGAAATGGATATAGAATACCATAATGATCAAATTTAAGCAGCATATCTATATGATGACTGCCTGCGGTATGGGTAATTATTCCTTTTAAACTAGGTAGTTCTTCAATAGTTTGTGATAACACGGCATCTTTTACAGCTACAATATATAAATCAGCATCCTTTTGAATTTCCTTTAAATTATTAGTGGAATAAGCATTTAATTTGTCTGCAAGATATTCTGCATTTTCAATAGTATAACTGTATACCTGTCGGATGTTATAGCCTTTTTTTGCAAGTGAAAATCCAAGTTGTGTTGCCAGATTACCTGCTCCTATTAAAACAATATTTCGTATCATAAAATTATAATATAAGGTCAAAGATAGTGATTACTATAACTAAAAAAATGATGAGATATTGTTTATTTTTTGCTAATAAATTTATAAATGAATGATCCATTATACTTACTTGTGTTAGCCGGATAAATTATTCTAATTACTATATTTACCCGCTTGAATTATAAATATGAATACACATTTTAAAGATATAACACTTAAAGCTACAGGTGCAGAAAAACTATTAGATGAAGAGGAAATTCAAAGTTTATGGAGTGGATATGGTAGTATTGTTCGTATTGGATTAGAAGGATGTGATACGAATAGTGTTGTTGCTAAGCATGTAAAAATGCCAAATCAAAAAAAGCATCCAAGAGGGTGGAATACAGACTTCTCACATCAAAGAAAAGTTCGTTCATATAAAGTTGAAACTGCCTGGTATGAAAAATATGCTACTCATTGTGATGATGTTTGTAAGATTCCTGATTGTTTGGCTTTAGAACACAAGGATAATGAGATTTTTATGGTATTACAAGATCTCGATTCGATTGGTTATGATAAACGTTTGTCATCTGTTTCGTGGACCGAAATAAAATCTTGTTTGAAATGGCTTGCAAACTTTCATGCAACATTTTTAGGTGTAGAACCTGATGGATTGTGGAATGTTGGTACATACTGGCATTTAGCAACCCGCCCGGATGAGTTAAATGTTTTAGATGATATTAAACTAAAAATGGCAGCTTCGAAAATAGACGAAATATTAAATAATGCCAAACATCTAACCTTAGTTCATGGTGATGCAAAACTAGCTAATTTTTGTTTTTCAAAAGATGGAAAAAAGGTTGCAGCTGTTGATTTTCAATATGTGGGAGGTGGTTGTGGTATGAAAGACGTTGCTTATTTCGTTGGGAGTTGTTTGTACGAAGAGGATTGTGAACGTATGGAATCTGAGATTCTTGAGTACTATTTTGAAGAACTTAAAGTGGCTTTTCTATGCAAAAAAAGATTAGTTAATTTTGAGGAGTTAGAGCAAGAATGGAGGAATTTATATTATTATGCCTGGACTGATTTTCATAGGTTTTTAAAAGGTTGGAGTCCTGGTCATTGGAAGATAAATAGTTATAGTGAAAAAGTGAGTCAAAGAGTGTTGGAAGAGTTAAAAATAAAGGAATAGTTAAGAACTTTCAAAAGATATTTTTAACTTCAAACCCAATTTTAAATTAAGCATGAAGTTAGGTAACGATATATTACAATTATTAAGTTCAATAGCATTGAAGGCAGCTAAAACAGCAGCACAGTATATTGCTTCATATGATCATAAAGATCTTGCTGTTGAATTAAAAATGATTAAAGCAGGAGAAGGGAAACCACAAGGAGGTTCAAGTGAAGCATCTCAAGTTGTAACAGAAGTGGATTTGAAGAGTCAGGATATTATATTAGATATTTTAAAATCTACTATTGAAGAATATGATTTGGGTGTATTAACAGAGGAAAAAGCTGATGATAATAGTAGGTTTGAAAAAGAATATTTTTGGTGTATAGATCCTTTAGATGGTACACTACCGTTTTCGCAGGGATATCAAGGTTATTCAGTATCTATAGCTTTAGTCTCTAAAGCAGGTATACCTGTAATAGGAGTAGTTTGTAACCCTGTAAATATGGATGTATATCATGCCTATCAAGGTGGTGGTGTATTTAAAAATGGAGAAGTTTGGTCTGATGATAAAAGGCCTGGTGATAATTATTTTACCTTTATTAATGACCGGAGTTTTACTAAACATAAAAAATTCAAGGATATAACACTTTGTGTTAATAATATGGCTATTGATTGTGGGTATTCTACATTTAAAATGCTTAAGCAAGGTGGAGCCGTGATGAATGCAATGTGGGTTTTGGAAAACAGACCAGCATGTTATTTTAAATTACCAAAAAAAGAAGTTGGAGGAGGTAGTTTGTGGGATTTTGCTGCAACTGCATGTATCTTTATGGAAATGGGACTTCATGTTTCAGATGCGTTTGGAAAACAAATTGATTTTAATCAGAAAGAAACTACATTTATGAATAAAACAGGAGTTTTATATTACGATGTAGAGAATCTTAATTGTAAGGAAATGCTTCAAAAGTTTATTCAGTAATGGTAAGGGGAAGGTGTACATAAAATGTAGTTCCTTTTTCTAATACACTTTCCATATCTATACTACCATTTAGTATGAATACTATTTTATTTACTATTGCCAAACCTAATCCAGCACCAGATTTTTTAACATGGTTATTGTTTTGATGTATTTGTCTAAATGGTTCAAATATGATTTTTTGATCTTCTATTGATATTCCAACTCCAGTATCTTTAACGTAGAAAGTAACATTGTCTTTGTTAATGGTACAACCTATTTTAATATATCCACGAGGTGTATATTTAATCGCATTGGTAATAAGATTGTTTAACACCTGTAGAAGAAGTGCATGGTCAGATTTAATATTTGTGTTGTCATGCATGCTGTTTTTTTCTAAAATTAAATCTATGTTTTCATTTTTTGCACTAATGTTAAATAAGTCGTAAGTTTCTTTTAGTAAAGTTCCTATATTAATAATTTGCTTTTTGGGTTGCATTATTCCTGCTTCAACTTTCGATAAATTGATGATGCTATCGAGGATAGCTAACAACTGCTGACTTCCTTTAATTACTAAATTTGTGTATTGTTTATATTCTTCAGAATCTCTATCGTAGTTTTCTAATAATTGAGAAAAACCAACAATACTATTCATTGGTGTTCTGATTTCATGACTAATATTTGCTAAAAAAGATTGAGTTAACCTTTCACTTTCAGAAGCTTTTTTTAGAGCAATATTAAGTTTTGTCTTATCTAATTTTAACTTATCGTTTGTTTCATTTATTTCAAGGATATAGTCCGTAATTTGCTTTTTCATATTTTCAATTGCTCGGGCTAAAATTCCTATTTCATCTTTTCTTTCAAGAAGGGATTTATCTGGAGATATTTCTAAATTACCAATCGCAATTTTATCAGTAAGTTTTTTTAATCTTATGAGAGGATTTGTTATTCCTTTTGATAAAAAGTTAATTATAAATAAGGAAATCACTAAAAAAAATATGCTAAATAGTATGGTCTGTTGTTGAATTACTTTTAGAACAGGAAATATATCTTTGTCTGGAACTACTGTAATTAATTTATACTTACCATGGAATATTGGTAAATAAGCCACTTCATATTTTAAGTTTTTAATTTTTGTTTCTGTAATCAGGTTTACATTTTTATCATTTAATATTAAACTAACAATATCACGAGGTAATTGGCGGGATATTGGAAAATTTATTTCTTCAACTTTTTCACTCATAATTACTTTACCCACACTATCTATTAACCATATTTTAGAGTTTTTTGAGGTTCTGTGAAGATTAAATTCTTCTGCCAATATAGATGGATCGATTCCTACTCCAGCTATTCCTATAGGATTATTGATATCACCCATAAGTACATTTATAAACAGAATAGATGTATTAAGTTCCCTGTTAAAATCGAAGTTTAAACTTGTTTTTGTTTTACTATCTATGGTGTTAATAAACCAGCTGTCATCAGGATCATATTCAGAAATTACATCTAATAAATTGTAGTTTTCTCTCCAATAATGATTTGTATATCTGTTTACAGCGAATACGGTATTGTAATTATAGTTTTTTTGTAAATAATCAAGTCTTTTTAATGCCAGATTTTTTAATGTATTATTTTTTTCTCCAGATGTAAACCAAGAAATTATTGTGGGATCTTCTGCAAGTAATTCGGAAGTTTCAATAGCTCGTTGTAATATAGATTGAAAAGTGCTTTGAGAAGCACGTAGAACGGTATAATATCTTTTTTCTCGGTAATCTTTATATAAAGAGTTCTTAACAGTGCTCAGGTGAACTAGACTCAATGAAATAACACTAAGTAAAATAATAAATCCTAGCATTAACTGAAGCTTAACTCTTATCTTTTTATATCTGATCATTTAGGTAATTTAATAATTAAAACTCCTAATTACTAAAACATAGGCAATGTATGATTTTGATATAAAAAAATGAAGTATATCTCATAATTTATTGTTCCTTTGCAGAAATTATTTCAAAAAAAATGGGTTTGTTGGCCTTTTTATTTGTTTTTTAGATGTTTTTCACGATTAAATAAAAATGATTACAATTTTGAGCTATATACTTTCCACTTTTTACTGGGTCTACTTTGGATTACTTCTTTTAATTTTTCATTTAATACAGGTGGTTTTTCAAGCAATTGGAGGGTATCCACTAAGAAAAAAATCTGTTGACTTATTGAATTATTTGCTTTTATATGGTTTAAAAATAGTGGGGGCGAGAATTAAATTTAAAGGGTTTGAAAACCTTCCTCAAGGAAGACCATTGATTATCGTTTCTAATCATCAAAGTACTTTTGATATTCCACCTATTGTATGGGGATTTAGAAAGCATCATCCAAAATTTGTGTCTAAAAAGGAACTTGGAAATGGAATACCGTCAATTTCTTATAATCTAAGAAAAGGTGGTTCTGCTTTAATTGATAGAAATAATGGGCGTCAGGCCATGATGGAAATAGCTAAGCTAGGTAAGCATATTGAAGCAGAAAAGTATTGTGCTAGTATATTTCCTGAGGGAACAAGAAGTAAAAATGGGAAAATACGAAGGTTTCAAACTCCGGGGATTGTTACTCTTGCTAAAAAAGCACCAACAGCTTTAATTATTCCTTTAGCTATAGATGGTAATTATGAATTAACAAAAAAAGGATATTTTCCATTGACTTTTGGAACTAACTTAACATATACTGCACTTCCTGCTATTGATCCTAATGGTAAGGATATTAAGGAACTTATAGTTGAGCTAGAAGATATTATTAAAGCGGAAGTTAGTAATAATTAAAGTTTATCCCATTCTACTTTTATAGTCAGTGTAACCAAAACTACGAATAAGTTTAAAACCATTTGCATTGTTCCAAATACCTATTGAAGGATGATTAACTCCATTAAACATGGTAGTTTTAACCATAGTGTAATGAATCATATCTTCAAAAATAATTTTATCTCCGATAATTAATTCACAGTCAAAAGAATAGTTTCCAACAAAATCTCCTGCAAGGCAACTATTACCACCCATACGGTAGATGTATTTGTCTTCTATTGCTTTTGAACGAGCATTTTGAATTGCTGGTTGATACGGCATCTCCAGACAGTCTGGCATATGTGCTGCAAATGAAACATCCAATATGGCCGTTTTTATTCCTTTGTTTTCAACAATATCTACAACAGAACTTACCAAAACTCCAGTACCCCAATTGAAAGCACTTCCTGGTTCTAAAATTAAATGTAGATTCCATTTGTTTTTAAATGCTTTAAGTATTGTTATTAAGTGTTCTACATCGTAATCTTTATGAGTCATTAAATGGCCACCACCCATATTAAGCCATTTAATTTGATTTAAATATTTTCCAAATTTATCTTCAATAGCTTTTAAAGTATTTTCCAGGTCAAAAGATTTCGATTCGCACAATGTATGAAAGTGTAGACCTTCAATATGTTTTGGTAATTCATTAGGCATATCTTCAGCTGCAATACCTAATCGAGTTCCTGGTGAGCAAGGATTATATAAGTCAGTTTCAACACTAGAATATTCAGGGTTGATTCTTAAACCCATAGATATTTTTTCAGGATAATTTAAGACTTTTTCCTTAAATCTGCTATATTGATTCAGAGAGTTAAAGGTGATATGTGTACTATATTTTAGTATAGTATCAAAATCATTATCAGTATAACCTGGGGCATAGGTATGTGCTTTGTTTCCCATTTCTTCAAAAGCTAACTGGGCTTCATTAACAGAACTGGCAGTTGCTGTTGGTATATATTCCCGAATAATAGGAAAGGCACCCCACATCGCAAATGATTTAAAGGCTAAAATAATTTCAACACCAGCTCTATCATTTACTGATTTAATAACTTCCAGATTTTTTCTAAGTAAATCTTCTTGTAAAACATAACAAGGAGAAGGTATTTGTTTGAAATCTATTGCCATTTTAAAGGTTTTTACTCTATAAATAAATTAAATAGGGTTTCATAATATATGAAACCCTTTGTATTTTGATTAAATATTTATTCTAAATTGTTATAATTCTAGATTAACATCATGTTGTTCAATCCAGGGTAAACCAAGTTGATTTAATTTTTCCATAAAAGGATCAGGATTGAATTCTTCAACATTGTATACTCCAGCCTTCTTCCATTGGTTTTGCAAATACATCATTGCTCCAATAGTAGCTGGTACTCCTGTAGTGTAGCTTACTCCCTGAGCTCCAGTTTCTTCATAAGCAGCCTGATGACTACAGTTGTTATATATGTAATATGTTTTTTCTTTACCGTCTTTTATTCCTTTAATTCTACATCCTATTGAAGTTTCTCCAGTGTAATTTTCACCAAGATCACCTGGGTCTGGAAGAACTGCTTTTAAAAATTGAATTGGAACAATTTCTTTTCCTTCATAAATAATAGGCTCAATACCAGCCATACCAATGTTTTGAATAACTCTTAAATGAGTAAGATACTCTTGCCCAAAAGTCATCCAAAAACGTGCTCTTTTAATAGTAGGAAAATTCTTTACTAAAGATTCTAATTCTTCATGGTATATTACATATGATTCACGATCACCAATATTTGGGTAATTAAGGGGTTTATGTATTTCATGAGGCTCTGTTTCAACCCACTCTCCATTTTCCCAATATTTACCTTTTTGAGTTACCTCTCTAATATTAATTTCAGGATTAAAGTTGGTAGCGAAAGCCTTACCATGATCACCTCCATTACAATCAACAATATCTAAGTACTGAATTTCATCAAAATGATGTTTTGCTGCATGAGCTGTATAAATACTTGTAACACCAGGGTCAAAACCACAACCTAAAATTGCAGTAATACCTGCCTTTTTAAATTTGTCATGATAAGCCCATTGCCATTTGTATTCATATTTAGCTTCATCTAAAGGCTCATAATTAGCAGTGTCCAGATAGGCAACACCAGTTTCTAGACAAGCATCCATAATGTGTAAATCCTGATAAGGTAAAGCAACGTTTACTACAATGTCAGGACCAAAAGACTTGATCAACTCGACCAATTCAGGAACGTTATCTGCATTTACCTGAGCTGTTTGTATTCGATTATTTCCAATTTTATCTGCAATATCATCGCATTTGCTTTTAGTACGACTTGCAAGCAAAATTTCAGTAAAAACTTCAGGTAATCCAGCCATTTTAGTGGCAACTACGGTGCCAACACCTCCAGCACCGATAATCAAGACTTTTCCCATCTTTTTTTGTTTCAAATAAGTATTTTTGAATAATAGTTTAACAGAGCAAAGAAAGATTATTTTTTCAAAAATGTAAATAGTCGGATAATAATTTTTATAAAAAATTGCAGTTTTAAATATTCTGAGTATAATGATTTGATATACTGATATTAATGAGGATTGTATTGTCGTTTTTAACCTTTATTAATAAAACCTTTTAATTTATATTGCGTAATATTGTACAACTATAAAAGCTATCGACTGTTGAAAAGATGGTGGGGTAATATTATAAGTTGATATGAAGCTAACTTTTATTGCATTTTTATTTATAACACTGTTTGTTGTTGTAATTGATTTGTTTGGTTTTTGGGTTTGGAAAAGAGAAGTTGAAGATCCTGAAAGTAAAACAACTAAATGGTTTGGAATTATTCTTTTTCGTTTAATTCCACTTTTCGAAATTATTTCCTATTATATTTTGACGCAGTATATAAGAGAAGCAACAACTCCTTCTTTTTATTTGTGGTTTATGGCTGCAAATGCATTGTGTTTATTTATATATCTTCCTAAAGCCTTCTTTTTGTTATATTATTTGATGTATATGGTTTTATCTTCTATAACTCAAATTTGGAGAAATAAGAAATACTCAAAAGAACAAACTACAATTAAATATCCGAAAATATCTCGTAAAAAGTTTTTAAGTCAAGTCGGGATTATTTTAGCGACAGCTCCTTTTATTTCTCTACTTTTTGGTATGCATAAAGGACGATTTAATTTTTTTACTCGTCATCAGAATCTGAGTTTTCCTAATTTACCATCAGTTTTTGATGGGTTTAAAATAATCCATATTTCAGATATTCATTTAGGATCTTTTGCTAGTAATTACCATAAGCTTGAGGGGATCATTGATATTATTAATAATGAGCAGGCTGATGTTATATTTTTCACCGGTGATCTTGTTAATAATTTTAAAGAAGAGACCTATGGTTGGGATAAGGTGTTTGCTAAACTAAAAGCTAAATATGGAAAGTTCTCCATTTTGGGTAATCATGATTATGGGGATTATACAGATTGGGAAACTCCAGAACTAAAACAACAAAACTTTGATGGAATAGTAAATGCACATCAAGAATTTGGATTTAAATTATTGAGAGATCAATCAATTTCAATAGAAAAAGGTGGCGAAGAGATTGCTATTACAGGGGTTGAGAATTGGGGACATGATCCGTTTCCTAGATATGGAGATTTGCAAAAAGCAATGAGTGGTACTGAGGACTTTCCATTTAAAATTTTATTAACCCATGATCCTGATCATTGGGATGCTGAAGTTGTTCATAGTACAAATTTTGATTTAACTTTATCTGGACATACTCATGGTATGCAGTTTGGAATTGATTGGAAAGGATTTAAATGGAGTCCTGCAAAATATAAGTTTAAAAAGTGGGATGGATTATACCAGAAAAAAAATCAATTTATGTATGTGAATCGAGGACTGGGATTTTTAGGAATGCCTGCTCGTATTGGTATGCCACCAGAAATTACAGTCATTCAATTAAGTAAAGGTCCGGTAGGAACTGAGCCTATGTAATAGAAATAATGTATGAATTATAATAAAAAGTCATTGGTTTTATAACCAATGACTTTTTTATTGTTAAATGTGCCAATTAGGCTACGGCACAATTATGTGCAAACCATGAAATAGGATGTTCTGCACCCCGAATTAGTTCTTGAATAATCTTACTATCGTCCCAACTATTCTCAAAGGAACAAGTTTGATCCAATGCTTTTGAAAGAAGTAGCCATTCTTCAATTATTTTAGGGCTTAATTTACCTTCAAATTTTTTGAGCGTTTCAAGACATTTTGTTCCAATAAAATGGATGTTGGGTTGTTCTCGTTTAAGTGATTCGTGGGTTGTATAAATATTTTCTCCAACTTGAATAAATTCAGAATCATCTAAACTGATATTCAAAGATAAATCAACTTTTGTCATAAAGAATTCCTCCTAAATTTATATTAACAATTATGCCTATATAATATACGCAATTTTGATTTGAAAGGAAAGTGTATTAATGGGTTGATATTCAATTTAGAATGTATAAAAATTGTAGAATTTGTTGATTTATAATTAATATTAGTGATCTGTACATCATAAAAATAGTTTTTATAAACTAGAACTATTCCAATTGATAAATTCTTCCGGAATAAGATTTTATTTTTACTCCAAGACCATTAGTTATTGCAACTTCTTTAGGAAAACTAATTTTATTTTTCCCTCCTAATAAATCTGTTCCTTTAAAATATTTAGTGGTCTCAACTCCCAAAGTAAAAAAGGCGTGAGGTGGGATTTTAATTCTGCATTTAATTTTTTGATCACTAAAATTAACAACTACAAGTATTATGTTGTCGTTATGGTATCTAAGAAAAGCATATAATTTGGTGGAATCGAAATGCTCATTATCTTCATTTGCCCACATTAAATCATAAAACTTGCCTAGCTTAATGGTTTCATTACTAATTGTAATATTTAAGAAGTTTGTATACCAATTTCTTAGATCCTGAGCTTCTTGAGATAATTTTGCTCCATTAAAAGTTAAACTATTAACCCAATCCTGATATAACTTAACACCCCAATAATCAAAAATAGTTGTTCTGCCGTCTTTACCACTAAATCCTTCTTCATCCATTCCTGATTCACCTAATTCCTGACCAAAATAAATCATCAGAGGATTTGAGTATATGGTTCCTGAAATAATCATTGCCGGAATAGCTTTCTGTGGATCTCCTGCAAAGAAAGGAGATCCAATACGTTGTTCATCATGGTTTTCCAGAAAAAATAACATATGTTTGTGAATGCCATTAAGTACATCCCAAACTCTTGTTATTGCAGATGGTTGCTGATGCCCTTGTATAATTAATTTTAATGTGTCGTACATCCCTACCTTATCATAAAGGAAATCAAATCCACCATAAGTAATATATTGGCGGTATAAATCAGGATTGTAAACTTCTGCAATAAATATAATATTAGGGAATTGTTTTTTAACTAGTGGTATTGCCCAATGCCAAAATTCAACAGGAACCATTTCTACCATGTCACACCTAAATCCATCAATGTCTTTTTTAGCCCAAAAAAGTAGAACCTGCAACATTTTATTCCATGTGTCAGGAATTGGTTCAAAATGCTTATTTCCATCAAAAATATTTATACCATAATTAAGTTTTACTGTTTCATACCAATCATTAATTCCAGGTTTAGATGCTATACAATCATTTCCGGTTACTTTAGCAGGTGTTTCTTCAAGGTGTATATGATTTTTTGCTGTAACAGGTCCATCAAATGTTTCACCGGGTAAATAATAAAAGTTGTTATTAATGTTGAATTTTTGAGTGGTATCATCATCCTTACCAAAATCAGTAACATCGTCAGGTTTATTATCAGATATATAATGACGTGCCAAATGATTTGGAACAAAATCAATAATAACTTTAAGGTCAGCTTCGTGAGTTCTTTTTACTAGTAAATCAAATTCAGCTACCCTATCATTTACATTAACAGCCAAATCCGGACAAACATCATAATAATCTTTAATTGCATAAGGAGAACCCGCATTTCCCTTAACTACTTCATGGTAATCATTGTCAATATTGTATTCAGAATAATCAGTAGTAGTAGCATGCTCAATGATACCAGTATACCAGATATGTGAGATTCCAAGCTCTTTAATTTTTTTTAAAGCTTTAGGTGTGAAGTCATTTAATTTTCCACATCCGTTTTCTTTTATAGAGCCATTTTTGATGTTATTGCGATTTGTATTGCCAAATAGACGAGTAAGTACTTGATATATAATTATTTTATGCATGAGTGAATAAGCCAAAATTTCAAATAAAGTATCTTTCTTTAAAGTTTAAAAATACAATTTTTGATTTAAGTTTTTGTCACTTATGCATAATATGATGTCACATTAATTATTTAAACTATTTTTATTGTCTGTTAAAATGTTCCTATCGATGAAGTTAAAACTAATTATTGTATTTATTTTTTTATTTGTTACCAAAGCAGTCAGATCTCAGTATTATACTTCTGGTGAAGATCCTTCTTCTTTAAAATGGAATACTATAGAAACGGAAAATTTTAAGTTGGTTTTCTCTGAAAACTATACCGATAAGGCTCAGTATTTGGCTAAAATATTGGAGGAAATCTACCTTTGGGGAGGTCAATCATTAGATCATACACCTAAAAAAATTAGTGTGTTAATTCATCCCGAAACTACGTATTCGAATGGTTTTGTTACTTGGGCTCCCAAACGCATAGAACTATTTCCAACACCAAACCAGAATATATATGCCCAGGAATGGCTTCAGCAACTAGCTGTTCATGAATTTAGGCATGTAGTGCAAATAGATAAATTAAATAAAGGGTTTACAAAAATTTTAAGTTATATATTAGGAGAACAGGCTATTGGAGGTATTTTGGGATTATATATGCCTATGTGGTTTTTAGAAGGAGACGCAGTCGTAACAGAAACCGCTTTAACGAATACTGGTAGAGGACGATCTCCTTGGTTTGAGCAAGGGTTACGTGCTCAGGTTATGGAAAAAGATATATATTCTTATGATAAGGCCTATTTTGGATCATATAAAGATTTTGTACCGAATTATTACGAACTAGGATATCAATTAGTAGCAGGGGCCCGAGATAAATATGGTTTAGGTATATGGAATCAACAATTTTATGATTTAGTCAGTAATTCAACGATTTTATATCCTTTTCTTTCAATAAAAAAAAGAAAATCTCGCATTGATAAGACACAATTATACAATGATATTATGTCCGATTTACATGATAATTGGATTGGACAGGATAGTATCTATAAAAAGACACCATTTAAACCAATTACTATTGTAAATAATGAATATTTAAGTTTTAAATATCCTACTTTAAATGAAGATGGTAATATTATTGCCGAAATATCTGGACCTGGAGAAATAGAGCGATTTGTACAAATAGATTCTGTTGGGGATTATAAAACAGTATTTGTTCCGGGAGCATTAAATGATGAACCATTTTCATATAGTAATAATATATTGTGCTGGACTGAGTTTGTTGCAGATAAACGATGGGAAAACAGAGGTTGGTCGATAATTAAATGTTACGATATTAATACACGTAATTTAAAAATTATTACAAAGAAGTCTCGTTACTTTTCGCCATCGTTAAATAGTAAAAGTTCATATATAGTCGCAGTAAAGGCTTTAATGGAGAATTCATATGCTTTATCAGTTATAAACCGTAAATCAGGTGAGGAAGAACGCGTTTTAAAATATGATGATTCGTCCTTTTATTTAACGCCATCGTGGAGTAAAAATGATGATAAAATCACATGCATTTGTGTTTCTAAGGATGGGAAAAAAATAGTTACATATAATACCTTAACTAGTCAATGGACTGACGTTACTGATTTTACTTTAGATGATATATCCAGACCAATATGGAAAGATGAGCACACTATTTTATTTACGGCAGGTTATAGTGGTACAGAAGAAATTTACTCAGTAAATATTGAAACGAAACAGATAAGACAATTAACACAAAGTGAATTTGGTTCTACTGATGTGATTTTTGATTCTAAGGCTGATAATTATATTTATAGTAGGTATAATTCAGATGGATTTCAATTGGTTTATTCAACAATGGATCAAGTTTCATCAATTCCCCTAAATCAAGTAGAAAATCATTCAAATAAGTTATATCAAAAGATTAGTGAACAGGAAAAAAATAAGGTTGACTTTTCTGGAATAGACACAATACCTGATTATTCGGTTAGTAAATACTCTAAAATCAAGAATTTGTTAAATTTCCATAGTTGGGCTCCGGCAAATGTAAATATCGATGATCAAACAATAAATTCCGGACTATCTGTATTTTCACAAAATTTATTGGGTACTGCAATTACTTCTATTGGATATAATGCCGATTCTCAAAATAGTAAGGAGAAATATCACTTTAATTTTCAATATAGAGGTTGGTATCCCATAATTGAATTGGATGTGAAGCATGGAGACGAAAAAATTAGCGATGGATTATATGCCTTTGATACAGATACAGCTTACATCTCTAAAAACCCCAAACAGTATCAAACAGAATTAGAAGTAGGATTAAATTTACCTTTAAGTTTTACTAAAGATAAATTTTACAGGTATCTGCAGCCATCTTTAAATTATAATTTATTGCATCTTTCAGGATATGAAACCTTAGGAGTTCCGGTTACTCGATCCAATAATAATTATATTCAGGATGGTGAACCTAAGATGTACTATAGAAATGATATCTCCTATTCCACATTGGAGTATTCACTTTATATGCATAATTTATTAAAGGTTTCAGAAAGAGATGTTAATTACAGATGGGGACAAATTATAGAGGGGAATTTTCAAAGTACTCCATTTAATGGAGTGAATGTGGGTAAAATATTAGGTTTTCGTACAAGGATGTATTTTCCTGGTTTATTAAAACATCATTCAGTTAAAATTGATAATGAATATCAATATAAATGGAAAGGGGAGAGGTATGAAAGTTCTAGTGATGATTTATATTTACATTTTTATCGCTTTGGTAATTATTATAACTATGCTCGGGGATATATTAATTATACAAATGATGAACTGTATTCTTTAAAAGTGAATTATATGTTTCCTTTGTGGAATCCGGATTTATCTATTCCAGGATTATTATATGCAAAAAGAATAACTACAAATCTATATTTTGATTACTCAAGAAGTTCTTTAACTTATTATCTGGCATCAAATGCTCAAAAAATTAAAGTAACTAATGAATATAAATCTATTGGGGCAGAATTTTTATGTGAGACACATATTTTTAGATTTTTGTTTCCTATCAATATAGGTTATCGATATTCAAGATTACTTGATTTTAATGCAAATCATCATGAATTATTAATGGGTATTAATATTTCAGGATTTTCTATAGGTAAATAGTTTCAATTTTATTGTTTTATAATATGAAATTTTGGATCATCAAATATACTTGGTTGTTTCATATTGTTATATTTGTAGGCTGATAAGGTAAATACGATTTAAAATGATTGATTTCTCACAAGCAACCATAGATAATATGGTTGTTCATCAAATAGGAGCAAGAGCAGAGGCTGAGCCAATGAAGTTCTCAAAGAATACTATGAATCTTCAAGGTGATGAGATAGTTACAGATGTGTTGCTTAATTATTTTTTTAAGCCATTTAAAGAAGATTCATACTATAATTTTTTCCATGCAGAAGATATTGAGAAAAATATAGTTTATGTAAATGTAAATAATCTTTTTTCGGGAGAGGGCGATTTTTATCAATCATCTATTCAAATAGCTGAGTGGTTATATGAAAATTCAAACCATCCCAAAATAAGAGGAGGCGAATTTTATATGGCTATGTTTAATAATGTTGTTGTAGATGGTGAATTAGTTAATGCACTAGGCATTTTTAAATCAGAGAATAAAGAAACCTTTTTAAAAGTGTATTTAAAGGAACAAAACTTTGAATTAGGTACTCAGGAAGGTATTAATATTAAAAAATTAGATAAAGGTTGTTTAATTTTTAATACTGAGAAAGAGGAAGGATATAAAATATGCTCTGTTGATAATATCAATAAAGGTAATGAAGCCAGATTTTGGGTAGATGACTTTTTAGGATTACAACCTCGTGAGGACAATTACTACTTTACGCGTAATTATATGGAAATGTGTAAGGGGTTTGTTGATAATGTTTATAATAGGGAGAATGAAGTTCCCAGAGCTGATCAAATCGATATGTTGAATAAATCGATGGATTTTTTTAACAACAAGGATAATTTTAATGAAGCGAATTTTGAGCATGAAGTAATGGGACAACCTGAAATTATTGATGCGTTCAAAGACTATAAAGAAAATTATCAACAGGAAAATAGTATTCCTTTAAAAGAAGAATTCGATATATCTAAAAGTGCTGTGAAAGGGCAGAAAGGAACCTTCAAATCCATATTAAAATTAGATAAAAACTTTCATGTATATATTCATGGACGTAAAGATTATGTTGAAAGAGGATATGATCAACAACGAGGATTGAATTATTATACTCTTTATTACGAAGTTGAAAGCTAATTTTTTATAGAACAAAAATTGTATAGTGCAGAAGTATAGTCAGAAAGAGGTATTAGCTTATTGTCTACAAAATCAAATAGCATTTTCAATTTCTCGATATCCGGGTCAGAATAAAAATACTCTATTGATAAGCGATGAAGTTCATGTTTTTGAGAAAAATGAATTATCGGATTTTTTAGTTAAAGATGGATATGTAATAGCTCCATTTTCATTTGAGAATGACAAAGGTATATTTCTTGAAAATACAATTGTTATTGAAGATTTTATTGAAGAAGATTTATTTAATGAAATTGTTGGTTTTAAGAGTCAAGATTGTATTGATGTGGAAGAAAATATGTATGCAGATTATGATACATATTTAAAACAATTTGAAAAAATATTTTCATCTATTTTAGAAGGAAAGATAGAAAAAGCCATATTATCTAGGGTAAAGCATTTAGATTCCATATCAATTTCAAAAGCTGTTGAACTGTATTATAACTTGAGTATAGTGTATCCTAATGCTTATTCATTTATGTTTTTTTCTCCACAATCTGGATTGTGGGCAGGAGCAACTCCCGAGCTTTTATTAAATGTTAGCAACGAACAGGTTCATACAGTTTCTTTAGCAGGTACAAAAAGGTTTAATAATAAAGATCAACATTGGAATAAAAAAGAACTAGATGAACAACAGTATGTTTCTGATTATATGGAAAAGTTGTTGAATGGATATCAAGTTTTAGATTTTGAAGTTAAAGGTCCAGAGAGTATTAAAGCTGGTAAAATATCACATCTTAAAACTGAATATAATTTCCCTATTGAGTATATAAAATCCCAAATTGGAGATTTTGTAAAAGATTTGCACCCAACACCTGCTGTTTGTGGATTGCCAAAGAATGTTTCCATGAAAGTTATTCAGGATGTTGAAAAGCATAGTAGATCCTATTATGCTGGCTTTATTGGCAGAACAAAAGAAAATGGTATGAGTTTGTATGTGAATATACGAAGTCTTAAGTTTGTTGATCAAGGGGTTGATTTGTACTTGGGTGGCGGAATAACAGCCGACTCAGATCCGATAAAAGAATGGAATGAAACGGAATTGAAAGCAGGTACATTATTAGATGTAATTAAGGAATTAAATAAGAAATAATAAGAGTTCACCATATGTTATCAGATAAAAAAAGTGTTCAGATTCTTGTCCAACAATGCATAGCTAAAGGTTTAAAAGAAATTGTAATCTCGCCAGGATCTAGAAATGCGCCATTAATTTTATCTTTTAACTCTATTCCAGAAATAAAAACGTTTACTATTGTTGATGAAAGAAGTGCTGCTTTCTTTGCTTTAGGGATGGCTCAGCAATTAAAAAGACCTGTTGCTTTGTTATGTACCAGTGGTTCTGCAG
Source organism: uncultured Saccharicrinis sp. (assembly GCA_963665705.1). Lineage (GTDB taxonomy): Bacteria > Bacteroidota > Bacteroidia > Bacteroidales > Marinilabiliaceae > Saccharicrinis. The sequence goes on along the minus strand of OY762448.1, from coordinate 2,884,252 downwards.
CATTAAATTATGCTCCAGCTATTGTGGAAGCATTTTATCAGGAAATACCTTTGCTTGTATTAACGGCAGATAGGCCTGAAGAATGGATCGGACAAGCTGATGGCCAAACGATCAATCAAAAAGGATTATATCATAATTATATAAAGTATGAAGCTAATTTACCGGTCGAGTTACTTCATGATGATGATTTGTGGTATACAAAAAGAATTATATCAGAGGCCTTTTTAAAAGCAATAAGTGATGCTCCAGGTCCAGTTCATATTAATATACCTTTAAGAGAACCCTTATATGGAAGAAGAGAAAAGAATGAAAGTTGTTTATCTTCAATTGATTTATTAGAGCCTGATAAAGTAATTTCAGATACACAGATAGAACAGTTATCTCAAAAGTGGAGTCAGAGCAAAGCTATTATGGTTATTTGTGGGGTGCTTGAACCTGATGAACGATTAAATAAGGTTTTAAATGTGTTGTCATCACAATTTAATACTGTAATTCTTACAGAGACTACCTCAAATATTAAAGGACAAAAGATAATTGAGAGTATCGATAGACAAATTTTTAATTTAAAAGAAGACTGTAAAAATAAATTTTCTCCTGATTTATTAATTTCATTTGGAGGACAGATCGTTAGTAAACAAATTAAGAAGTATTTAAGAGAATATGTACCTAAAGAGCATTGGCATATCTCAATGAATACTAATATTATTGATACTTTCCAAAGTCTGACGATGCATATAAAGATGAATCCGGTTGCTTTTTTTAAGCAAATTGTAAATAAGGTTGATAGTAAAAAAAGTACTTATCAGGATTTATGGGTGAATCATACTTTAGTAACACGAAAGTTTCATGAGGAGTATTTGAAAAATGTGGAATGGAGTGATATCAAAGCTATGAATTATCTCTTTACTCACTTACCCGACAAGTGTTCCTTGCAATTAGCAAACAGTACACCTGTTAGATATGCACAGCTGTTTCAGGATGAAATAAAAGTAAATACATTTTCAAATCGAGGAACAAGTGGTATTGACGGAGCCTTAAGTACCGCCGCTGGTGCTGCTTTTGTATGCAAGGAACCAACAATATTAGTTATCGGAGATTTATCTTTTTTTTATGATTCTAATGGCTTGTGGAATCGTTATTTAAAATCTAATTTTAAGATAGTTCTGATTAATAATGGAGGAGGAGGTATATTTAGATTTATTCCAGGACCTGCAGAAACTGAAGAGTTGGAAGAGTTTTTTGAAGCTAAACATCAACAGACAGCAAAGTATATAGCCAAAGCCTTTAACTTACGTTATATTTCATGTTCAAATGAAAATGAACTGGAAAATGGTTTTAGTGAATTATTAGATAATAATGAACAACCTGGTATTTTAGAAGTTTTTACACCAAGTGAATTAAATGGAAGACTTCTAAGAGGATATTTTAAAACTCTAAAATCAAAAATAGATTAGTATTAAAACATATATAATATGAGTAAATATAATTGGGTATCTATAAAAGAATATACTGACATTAAATTTGAGTTTTTTGAAGGTATTGCTAAAGTAACTATAAATAGACCTGAAGTTTATAATGCATTTAGACCAGAAACAAATATGGAGATGTTAGATGCATTTGAAATTTGTAGAGAGCGTCAGGATATAAATGTTGTTGTGTTGACAGGTACAGGAGATAAAGCATTTTGTTCTGGTGGAGATCAAAAAGTTAAGGGAGTGGGAGGTTATATTGATGAAAATGGTGTACCTCGATTAAATGTACTTGATTTACATAAGAAAATTAGATCTCTTCCCAAACCTGTTATTGCAATGGTTAATGGTTATGCAATAGGTGGTGGTCATGTTTTACATGTTGTTTGTGATTTAACAATAGCTTCAGAAAATGCAAGGTTTGGACAGACAGGTCCTAAAGTCGGAAGTTTTGATGCTGGTTTTGGTTCATCTTATTTAGCTCGTCATGTAGGCCAGAAGAAAGCAAGAGAGATATGGTTCTTATGTGAACAGTATACTGCCATAGAAGCCGAAACAATGGGTATGGTAAATAAAGTGGTGCCTTTGTGCGAACTTGAAGATACAACAGTTGAATGGTGCAGAACTATTATGAAAAGAAGTCCACTGGCATTAAGGATGATAAAAAGAGGTTTAAATGCTGAACTGGATGGTCAACATGGACTTATGGAAATGGCAGGAGATGCTACTTTGATGTATTATTTAATGGAAGAAGCCCAAGAGGGTAAAAATGCATTTTTAGAGAAAAGAGATCCAGATTTTGGACAATTTCCAAAATTTCCTTGATAAATTTTCAAGACTCCTATGTAAAAAAGATATGGGAGTCTTTGATATTAAGTAATTTGCCATGATTGAACTTTCGTACAATGTGTTCTATTGCCTTATTTTGAGGTAGATAGAGAACTTTTCTTTTCAATTAACGTATTCTTTGTAACAACGCAATGCTTCTAATTACAATCTGATCCTAAACATTAATTTTACATTTATAGTTTGTGGTTATGAAAAGAGAATGGTCGTTGAAGAATATTAAAATTGGGAAAAGACTCAATTTAGTTTTGGGGTCTATTGTTGTTCTTATAATTTCCTCCTTAGGAGCTTTTGCTGTTTATACTGAATATACAACATTGATGGAATCAATGGACTATTTAGGTGCAGAGGAAAATAGGAATCTAAAAAAGATGATTGAACTTCAGATTGAAACTAAACAAGATTTTGTTAAATCTGGAATTGGCATCGCAAACAAGCTTTTCTATCAAAAGCAGATTGATTTAAATGAAAATAAAAAATCACAAATTCTTGCTGTAAATCAAATTACACATGAAAAGATAGATGTCAGTATACCTGAATTTAGTTGGGATGGACAATTACTATATCATCATTATGATTTTGTTGAAGAAGTGGGTGATATTTTGAATGGAACAGCAACTGTATTTCAGAAAATTCCTCAGGGATTTCTTCGTATATCAACTAATGTATTAAATAATGAAGGTCAAAGAGGAGTAAATACTTATATACCTAATGAATCTCCAGTTATAAAAAAAATATTAAATGGGGAAACCTATACAGGAAGAGCTTTTGTTGTTGATGATTGGTATTTAACGGTTTATGAACCTGTTTTTATTGATGGAGAGGTTCAGGGAATTTTATATGTTGGGTTAAAGGAAAAAGATTTATCCAAGATTAAGGAAATTTTTGATAGTAAAAAATATTTGGAGACAGGATATCCTTTCTTAATAGGTAAAGATGGCGAAATGCTTATTCATCCTACTGGAGAAGGTATTAATTATTCAAAAGAAGAGTTTTTCCAAAAAATTCAGAAAAGCTCACTGGAAAGTCCCATAGGTAGTTTTTATTATAATTTTGAAGGAAAAGAAAAAGAACTTTTTTATGAATATATTCCTTCTATAGAGTCCTTTGTTGTTGTTAGTTATTATTTATCAGATATTAATAACATAGTATATAAGTCGATCTTTTTAATATTAGGAGTGTTATTAATTGGAATTGTTGTATTTATCTTATTCAATGGGTATATGGCTCGTTCTATTAGTAAACCAGTTAAAAAGACTGTAGAATTTGCTAAAAAGGTTGCAGGGGGTGATTTAACGGTTAATATTGATATTGATCAGAAAGATGAAATTGGCGAAATGGCTATAGCGTTAAATGAAATGATTTCCAAACTGAAGGGGATTGTATCAGAGATTATTACTGGTTCATCTAATATTGCATCAGCAGGTCATCAGGTTAGTTCTACTTCTCAGCAGATTTCTCAAGGAGCTACAGAACAAGCAGTTTCGGTTGAAGAAGTATCTTCAACTATGGAGGAGATGGTTAGTAATATAGAGATGAATTCACAAAATGCCAAAAATACAGAAGGAATTTCTTCAAAAGCACATGTTACAATGCAAGGCGTTTTTGATAGTACTCATAAATCAATTGAAGTAACGAGTGATATTTCCAATAAAATTAAAATCATTGAAGATATTGCTTTTCAAACTAATATTTTAAGTTTAAATGCAGCTGTTGAAGCAGCACGAGCCGGAAATCAAGGTAGGGGATTTGCAGTTGTAGCAGAAGAAGTTAGAAAATTAGCAGAGGTGAGTAAAAGTGCTGCAAATGAGATTCTTAAATTATCTAAGGAAAGTTTTGATGTGGTAACATCGGCTGGTGAAAAGGTTGGTGAAATGGCTCCTGAAATTGAAAAAACAACAGAATTAGTACAAGAAATATCTACATCTAGTGAGGAGCAATTGAAAGGTGCAGAACAAGTTAATACCGTTATTCAGGAATTGAATAATTTAACTCAGCAAAACGCTTCAGCTAGTGAAGAATTAGCAGCTAGTGCAGAGGAGTTGTCATCACAAGCAGATCATCTTAAAGAATTGGTGAATTACTTTAAAATGGATGAAGCCAGTATTATAAATGAAGTAAGAAATGTATCAGTACAAAGTAATTTATCTATTGATGATTTAGATGATTTGGAAACGGATTTAACTAAAGATAAGCGAGATGATAAACCTTCAGTAAATAATATTAAGTCTACAAATGATGAAATAAAAATATTCGATAAAGATTTTGAAAAAGGTTTTGAGTCGTTTTAATATCTTTGACGCTTATTAAAATAAGCGTATGTTAAATATTAAACCTTATATTTTATCATTTAGGTTGCAAACATTACCATTAGCTGTATCAACTGTTTTAATGGGTAATATAATGGCAGCATATAATAAAAGTTATAATAATTATGTAGGAGTATTTGCCGTCATTACGACTGTATTCCTGCAGATATTATCCAATGTAGCTAATGATTACGGAGATGCCATCTCTGGCGCTGATAATGAAGAAAGAGTAGGACCTGAAAGAATGGTGGCCTCAGGAAAAATATCAAAAAGAGCGATGAGAAATACGGTTATAGTATTCTCAGCGCTTTCTTTGTTTTCTGGAATTATACTTATAATCTTTGGTGATTTTAATGCAATAGGAATTGAAACAATTGGTTTGTTAGTGCTTGGTATTGCTGCAATTGCTGCCGCTATTAAATACACAGTAGGAAAAAATCCTTATGGATATAGAGGCCTTGGAGATATTTTTGTTTTTATCTTTTTTGGATTAGTGGGAGTGTTGGGAACCTATTTTTTACATACCGGGATTATTAATTTATGGATTTTATTTCCGGCTACTACCGTAGGCTTCTTAAGTGTAGGAGTTCTAAATCTAAATAACTTGAGAGATGTTGAGAGTGATTCAAAATCGGGAAAAAGAACCCTTATTGTAAAAAAAGGAAGTAGTTGGGGTAAGAAATATCATATCTTTCTTCATGTGATGGCCATGTTATGTATGTTATTATTTGGGATATTTAATTTTAACCAATGGTATCAATGGATATTCATTATTGTATTTATTTTACTCATAAAAGATTTGATTTTTGTCTATAAAAATAAAGATCCGATGCTATTATATCCGTATTTAAAGAAGTTAGCTATATCTACATTTTTATTAGTATTTTTTATTGGTTTACCATTGCTATTTTAGATTATAATGTTGCAAGCAAAATTCACCCCTCATAAATTACATTTTATTACTCCGGGAGGAACATCCAGAGGCGTTTTGACAACGAAGAACAGTTGGTATATACAAGTATTTGACAAAGATAAACCTAAGGTCATAGGAATAGGGGAATGTTCTATACTTCCTAAACTTAGTATTGATGATAGACCTGGATATATGGAAAAGCTTCAGGAAGTTTGTAATCATATTAATGAATATCAATTTACATTTCACGAAACACTGAAAGATTGGCCATCTATTCGATTTGGTATTGAAATGGCATTACTTGATCTGAAAAATGAAGGGAGAAGATTAATATTTGATTCTGGTTTTTATAATGGCAGCATAAATATTCCTATTAATGGATTAATTTGGATGGGGGATATAGGATATATGAAAACTCAGTTATCGGAAAAGATAAAAGAAGGTTTTCATTGTGTAAAGATTAAAATTGGTGCTCTTGATTTTGATCAGGAAATTGATTTAATAAAAGAAATTCGTAAAGAATATTCCGCTAAAGAAATTGAAATCAGAGTGGACGCAAATGGTGCATTTCATCCTTCAGAAGCATTGAATAAATTAGAGCAATTACATGCCTTAGATATACATTCTATTGAACAACCAATTAAAGCTGGTCAGTGGAAAGAAATGACAGATCTTTGCGAAAAGACACCATTGCCTATAGCTTTGGATGAAGAATTAATAGGCATTACTTCTATAGAACAGAAACAAGTGTTGTTAGCTCAAGTTAATCCAGCATATATTATTTTAAAACCATCTTTAATTGGAGGGTTTAAAGCTTCGGAGGAATGGATTGAATTAGCTAAAAAAAATGATATAGGATGGTGGGTAACTTCAGCATTAGAAGGTAATATTGGATTAAATGCCATAGCCCAATGGACTTCGATGCAAAATAATGCTATGCCGCAAGGTTTAGGAACGGGAAAAGTATTTTCAAATAATATATCATCACCATTGTTTGTGGAAAAGGGTCATTTGCTTTATAAAAAAAATGTGGATTGGGGAAAATTGCCATGAATAAATACAATAAGATAACATTAGATGGTTGTACATACAATGGAAGCCAATTGTTAGGATTATGTCAAGAAAATATGAATAATAATTCTACCCCAGAATGGTTAAAGCATATTCATCAATTTATATATGAATGGTTAAATGATTCTGATGAAATAGTTGCCCATACATCTGGTTCAACTGGTGTACCTAAAAAGATATATTTAAAAAAGAAGCATATGGTTGCTTCTGCTTTAAAAACTAATACATATTTTAAATTAGACCCTGATAAATCAGGATTGTTATGTTTGTCAGCCAATTATATAGCTGGGAAAATGATGATTGTACGTGCGTTTGTTGGTGGATTTAATTTATTGATACAAGAACCATCCGGTAATCCGCTAGGTAATATCGTTGATTCAATAGATTTTATTGCAATGGTTCCTATACAAGTTAGTAATTCGATTGAGGATATAGAGAAGGGAGATAAGGTAAAAGATATAATAATTGGAGGTGGAGCAATCTCAAAATCCTTAACAGAATCACTTAGAACGGTAAATATTAATTGTTATGAAACCTATGGGATGACAGAAACAGTTTCGCATGTGGCTATACGTAAAGTAGGAGATCCCGTTTTTAAAGCCATGCCTGATGTTTTCTTTTTAATAGATGATAGAAATTGTTTATTGATTAATGCTGATGATATAACAGACTCAATAATCATTACAAATGATGTTGTTGAATTGAAATCTGATAAAGAGTTTATATGGCTTGGAAGATATGATAATATAATAAATACTGGTGGAATAAAAGTTGTCCCTGAAGAAATTGAACGAAAATTATCTACCGAAATTAAGCATCCCTTTTTTGTATCTTCAATGCCTGATGATAAACTTGGCCATATGGTTGTTTTGGTTTTTGAAAAAAATAGTCAGACTACTGAGATTAGTGAATTTGAATCAGTATTTTCCTGCTTGAATAAGTATGAACGTCCCAAGCGAATTTATAAAGTACATCACTTTCCTTATACAGAAAATAATAAAATTAAACGTACAGAATTAATGCAGATGATTAATTCTTAGTTGATATTCTTTCTTGTTTTAACCAAAGCGTTTTCATAATGAAACCTGTATTTTATCATATTGAGTGTTTTATATATTTATTTTCTTTGCAGCCTTAAAATAAAAGAATAATAATATTTTATGAAGAACATCAGGTTATTCTGTGCTATAATATTGCTAGTTGTTTTAGCAAGTAATATTGTAGCACAAGAGGAAGAAAAAGGATATAGATTTGAAGTAATAAGTGATTTAGAAGCTACTTCAGTAAAGGATCAATATCGTTCAGGAACATGTTGGAGTTTTTCAGGTTTGTCATTTTTAGAAGCAGAAATGATTAAAGCTGGAAAAAAAGATGTAGATCTTTCAGAAATGTTTGTGGTTAGAAATTGTTATTCAGACAAAGCAATTAAATATGTTCGTTTGCATGGATCATTAAATTTTGGTTCAGGCGGGTCTTTTGAGGATGTACTTTATACCTGGAAAAAATTTGGTTTAGTGCCAGAGTCAGCTTATACTGGATTGCAATATGGTGAAGAAAAACATGTTCATGGTGAAATGGATGAGTTGTTAAAATCATATGTGGATGCTGTATTAAAAAATAAAAATAAAAAACTTACTCCGGTTTGGCATAAAGGATTTAATGGAATTCTTGATGCTTACTTAGGTGAGTATCCTGATTCATTTAATTATGAAGGAAAAGAATATACTCCCAAAAGCTTTTCATCTGAGTTTATGGGGATAGATCCTGATGATTATATTATTGTAACATCATTCATGCACCATCCATATTATTCAAAATTTATTTTTGAAGTGCCTGATAACTGGGTGTGGGGACAAGTGTATAATGTTAAACTTGATGATTTAAAAGAAATTATGAGAAACTCATTAAGTGAAGGTCATACTTTTGGATGGGCTTCAGATGTGAGTGAAAAGGGATTTTCATTTAGAAATGGAGTTGCAATTGTACCTGATAATGATGTTGAAGAACTTTCTGATTCTGAAAGAGAGAAATGGGAGACCATGACAAAATCAGAGAGAGAAAAACTATTATACAGTTTTAATGGACCAGTAAAAGAAAAGGTGATCACTCCGGAGATGCGTCAAAAAGGATTTGATAACTATTTAACAACAGATGATCATGGTATGCATATCACCGGTATGGTTAAAGATCAAGATGGGAAAATTTATTATAAGGTGAAGAATTCTTGGAATACTAATAATAAATATAATGGATATTTTTATGCTTCAGAGTCATTTGTTTTGCTTAAAACAATGAATATCATGATTAATAAAAATGTTCTTCCAAAAGATCTTAAAAAGAAATTAGGAATAAAATAAATAAATAGTTCAGGTATCATCATCAACAGTTTACCCAATCATTGAAATATGATATCAGAATTTAGCTATCTCTTTTAAGAGGTAGCTTTTTTTTTATCTTTGTGTAACATATTTCATATTTATTATATATAGAAAGTAATGAGTTATAAAGACTATAAAACTCGATTAAAAATTAAAGCGGAAGCTGAAGATATTTATTCAGCTTTAACAAATCCATTTACCATTGAGTTATGGTCTGGTTATCCTGCACAAATGAGTACAGAGCCAGATTCTGAATTTTCAATGTGGGAAGGAGATATTGTTGGGAAAAACATAGCGTTTGAATTAAATAAAAAAGTTGTTCAGCAATGGTATTTTGGAGAGCAACCAGAACCTTCAATTGTTACGATTAAGATATTTGAACAAAAAAATCATTGTCAGGTGGAGCTAAACCATACAAATATACCGGAAGAAGATTATGATGATATTTGTGAAGGTTGGGATGAATATTACCTTGGAGCGATAAAACAATTTTTTGAAGAGGACTAATTTCAACTAACTTAACCAACCAAACCTAATTTTTTATGAAACCTTTCCCTTATGGAGCATTTCCATTTGTTAGATTGTTGATTCCACTTTTGTTGGGAGAAATTATAAGCCTCCTTATTCCGCCATCAATTGCTTATTTAGTTGGATTTGTTATAGTTACTTTTCTTGCCGTTTATTATCTGCATTTTAAATTGGAATGGAAATATTCCATTCGTTGGATTACTGGCCTGTTGATTAATCTTACCCTTCTTCTTGGAGGATGGAGTAATAGTTATAGCAGTAAAGCTACTTCGGTTGTATTTGATGAGGTTAAACCATATAGTGGACATGTTTTAGAAGTGTTAAAAAATAGTGAAAGTAAACAAACTCTTAAGATTCAGGTCACTGAGCTGAAGGAAGAGCAGACGGCGTTTTTTTATGCCATAGTTTACTTTACAAAAGATAGCTCTCATGAGGCATTGTTACCAGGTGATAATATTTTGTTTAAGTGCTCATTACAGCATGTTCTGTCAGATAGTAATCCATATACCTTTAAATATGCGGATTATCTTGAGTCTCGTCATGTAATAGGACAATTCTTTCTTAATCAATCAAAAATTGTTAAGCTGAAATCTACATTTTCAATAGAAAAATATTTTTATTCTATACGATTATGGAGTCAGGAAAAATTAACTGCAGTAAAATTTGATGCTAAAGTAAGAGGTATTTTAGTAGCCTTGTTATTAGGAAATAAAACAAATCTGGATAATGATGTTAAGCTTGATTTTTCCGGTTCCGGATTAATGCATATTATTTCAATCAGTGGGATGCATGTAGGGATAATCTATTTGTTACTGTTGTTTGTTTTAGGTGGATTAAAATCAAAAAAGTTTGGAAATTTTAAATTAATAATAACTTTAATTTGTTTATGGTTTTATGCTTCATTAACAGGAATGACCCCATCTGTTTTTAGAGCTACTATTATGTTTTCAATATTAATTGTTTCAAAACGATTGAATCATGCAGAATATAATCTTTATCATTCATTGTCAATTGCAGCATTTGTTATTTTATTAATTAATCCGATAGCATTTATTAATATTGGATTTTGGTTGAGTTTTTTAGCGGTAATATCTATTGTATATTTTTATCCTAAAATAAATAGTTTGGTCTATTTTAATAAACCATGGAATCGGTTTCTTTGGTCTCTCTTTTCTTTATCTATCTCTGCGCAGATAGGAACAGCTCCATTAGTTATTTTTACTTTTGGCTATTTTCCTATTTGGTTTTTTATTTCAAATTTAATAATCGTCCCACTGGTTCCTTTCATATTTATTGGTGGATTAATGGTTATATTATTTCCCTTAGATTCTGTTGTAAATTTATTTATTTGGAGTTCATTAAATGATGTTGTTATGTTAGTTGTTGATATCGCTGAATGGATAAATAGATTTCATTTTTCAAAATTTGCAGGATTACAGCTAAGTATAATTGAGGTTTTTATTTTATATCTGGCTATAATATTTGTGATTATTTATCGCAATAAAAAAACATTTATTAATTACCTAGGTGTTCTTGTTACATTTTTATTGTTCATAACAATCAATACTATTTATTGCTATAATATTTTATCTAAAGAATCTATAGTAATCCATGAAATTAATGGATGCAGTATGATTTCTGTAATCTCAAAATCAAATGATATTTACTTTTTAGATAGAGGTGTGGATAAAGTGCATGTAGAAAGATCTGTGATGCCATTATGGCGTACTAGTAATAGGAGCGAAATAAATAAACAAGAGATATTAAATCAAAAAATATTACCAGTATGTAATAATAATCTATTTGGTGTTATTATTAATGGGGATATGAATTTAGATTATCTTAATAGTATTAAGGATAAAATAAATATAGTTATAGTCACTCGAGCAAATACTCATAAGGGAATAATTAATATACTTAAATATTTCGATGGGCATAAGGTAGTTTTTGATTCGTCATTTTCTAAAAATGAATTTACTCAATTGATTGATAGTTATTCAATTACTTGCGGTAGGGTTTGTTGTGTTTCTGTGGATGGTGCAATAAAGATTGATTGAAGTTTAAAGTGTTTTCGCACACAAGTTGATAAATAATTCAGTTGCTTTGGTTTGTTTTTAATATTATCTTTTATTTTTACTGCGATTTTCAGGTTATATAGTATATAGAACATTTTTTGAATAACAATACCGATGAGGATAATTATTGCAGGAGCTGGCGAAGTAGGAACACATGTTGCTAAAATGATGTGTAATGCTAATCATGATGTAATATTAATTGATGATAGCGAAGAGCGTTTGCGTCAAATAGATGCTCATTTTGATTTAATGACGATTGTAGGGTCTGTTTCTTCAATTGATGATCTAAAACAGGCAAATGTAGATTCTTGTGATTTATTTATTGCAGTTCCTCCATACGAAGAGCTAAGTATTATGTCTGCTATTTTAGCCAAAAAGTTAGGTGCTAAAGTTACGATTGCCCGGATTAATAATTATGAATATTTACTGCCTGAAAATAAAGAGTTTTTTAAACAACTAGGTGTTGATCAGTTAATTTATCCTGAGCAATTAGCAGCCAAAGAGATCAGAACTTCATTAAAAAGAGTGGGTATAAGGCAGCAGATTGATTTTTCAGATGGTAAATTGATACTGTATGCTTTGAAAATAAGAGATAATGCCCCTATTGTAAATAAAACTTTAGCAGAAGTCTCTGGTCAACAGGATCAAAAATTATATAATACTGTTGCCATTAATAGAGATGGTTATACTATTATTCCTAGGGGAAATGAGGTGTTTAGGCATAATGATTTAGCTTATATTATTACTACTCCTGAAGGTACAAAACAAGTGATGAAAGATAGTGGTAAGGAACACTTTGATGTAAAGAATGTGATGATCTTAGGAGGGAGTCGTATAGGTAAAAAAGTGGCTCAGCGATTAGAAGATTTCTATAATGTGAAATTAATAGAAATAGATCGTGAAAAGAGTACGAAACTTGCAGATACTTTAGAAAATACTCTTGTAATAAATGGTGATGGTCGTAATCTTGAATTACTAAAAGATGAAGGTATTAAAAAAATGGACGCTTTTGTTGCAGTAACAGCTAATTCAGAGGTGAATATTTTAGCTTGCCAGTTGGCTAAGAAAATGGGGGTTAAGAAAACTGTGGCAGAGGTTGAAAATATGGACTATATTGATCTTGCCGAAAATATTGGTATTGGAACATTAATTAATAAAAAGCTTATCGCTGCAAGTTATATTTATCGTTATACTGTAAAAGCTCGTGTATCGCATGTTAAATGTCTTACGGCTTCTGAAGCTGAGGTTCTTGAATTAGTTGCCAGCGAAGGGTCTAAAATAACTAAGGGACGTTTGTGTGATTTAAAACTTCCTAAAGATGTAAATGTTGGTGGTATTATAAGAAACAATAAAGCTATTATTGTTACAGGAAATACAGAGATAATTCCTAATGATAAAGTAGTTGTTTTTGCAATGCCTTCGGGTATTAGGAAGATTGAAAAGATGTTTAATTAGTACTGAAAAAGTTTTAATACCAATTGATATTTTATGCTTAATACCCGTGTAGTTCTACTTGTAATGGGACTTTTGCTTATTGTTGAAGCCTTTTTTATGTTGTTAACAGCTTTGGTTTCTGCAATTTATGGAGAGTATGATTTGCCGTATTTTTTATGGTCAGCATTAATTTGTATATCAACAGGTGGAGTTCTTTTTGGAACAAATATAAATGTATCAAGGTCTATCGGGAAAAGAGAAGGGTATGTTATTGTTACTTTAGTTTGGGTAGTATTTTCATTTTTTGGATTATTACCATTCTGGCTTAGTAAAGCAATACCTTCGTTCACTGATGCTTTTTTTGAAACCATGTCAGGTTTTACCACTACAGGTTCGTCTATTCTAGAAGATATAGAGGCACTTCCGCATGGAATGTTATTTTGGAGAAGTATTATTCAGTGGCTTGGTGGGATGGGGATAATCGTACTCTCGTTAGCAATTTTACCTGTTTTAGGAGTAGGAGGAATGCAATTGTTTATTGCTGAGGTTCCTGGTCCTGTGCCAGATAAACTTCATCCACGTATTGCTGATACAGCTAAACGATTATGGGGTATTTATGTTGTTTATACTATTGTAGAAACTATCTTATTATGGATAGGAGGTATGTCTTTTTTTGATGCAATATGTCACTCTTTTACGACAATGGCTACGGGTGGATATTCAACTAAACAAGCAAGTGTAGCATATTATGATTCTGCATTTATTCAATATGTTATTATTGTATTTATGTTTATTGCTGGTGCTAATTTTACCCTTTCATATAGTGCTTTTAATGGACGGTTTTCTCGAGTTTTTAAAGATGAGGAGTTTAGGTATTATACAGGTTTCGTATTAGTTACAACAATTTTGGTTGGAGTGGTATTGTATGTATCAGGAGGAGCATCAACTATTGAACAATCATTTCGAGACTCCTTGTTTCAGGTGATTTCATTAATTACAACAACAGGTTATGCTACTGCTGATTATTTAATTTGGGTGCCTACTTTAGCAATAGTTATGTTTATGCTAATGTTTATAGGTGGAAGTGCTGGGTCTACTGGGGGAGGTATTAAGGTTATGCGAATTTTAATTTTATTAAAAAATGCATATTACGAATTAAGACGATTAATACATCCAAATGCAGTAATACCTGTAAGATATAATACAAAAGCTGTTTCTCCAACAGTAGTTACAAATGTGTTGGCATTTATTGTTATTTATATGCTTATTGTGGGTGTTAGTATGGTTGTAATGTCTATTATGGGTTACGATTTGGATACTTCAATAGGAGCTGTTGCTACTTGTATAGGAAATATTGGACCTGGGTTAGGAGAGGTTGGACCTGCAGCAAATTTTGCACATATACCTGATTTTGGTAAGTGGTTTCTGTCTTTATTAATGCTTATCGGACGATTAGAAATTTTTACAGTAGTCTTGTTGTTCTCTCCATATTTTTGGAAGAATTAATAATATGCTGATTGTTTAATATTGTAATATACCTTTTCCTTCTCTTATTATTTCAATATCACCATTTGTGCAATTTACAATTGTTGAAGGTAAATTATCTCCGTATCCACCATCAATAATGATATCTACATGCTTATGGTATTTTTCATATATTAATTCAGGATCAGTAGTATATTCAATAATATCGTCTTCATCGATTACTGAGGTACTTAAAATAGGATGGCCTAATTCATTTACTATTTCTCTTATTATATTGTTGTTTGGAACTCTAATTCCTACAGTTTTTTTATTGTTTTTAAAAAGCTTTGGTACATTGGTATTCGCATTAAGAATGAACGTGAAAGGACCAGGTAAATTACGTTTCATAATTTTAAACGTATTATTATCTAATGCTTTTGTGTAGTCAGATATATGACTTAGATCGTAACATATAAATGATAGGTGGTCTTTTTTTAAATTGATATTTTTTATACGAGCAACTCGTTCTACCGCTTTTGAGTTGTTGATATCACAACCAATTCCATAAATAGTGTCCGTAGGATAAATTACAACTGCACCTTTTCTCATTTCTTCCACTACATACCTAATTTCTTTAGGATTCGGATTTTCCGGATATATTTTAAGTAGCATAGTTAATTATTCTAATTTGATTGAGTCTTAATATATAACCGATATAAGATAGTGTAGTTTTATCATTAATCCTATAAAAGAAGAAAGCTACTATTGTTGAATAGTAGCTTTCAATCTTTAACCAAACCTAACCCTAAACTATGAGAAAATTTAAGACTTTAAATATTGTAAAATGCTCTATGTGAGCTATTTTTAAAATTATTATATTACAAATTTATGTGCTTTAATTGTATTTACAAAATAATAAAGGTGAAAAAATGTTAAAATTTACGAATGTATTAAATTATTTGACGAATGATTAAAATTTATAGTTAAAACTAATAGTGAAGTTTTCTTTTAGCTGCAAATTATCGGACTCATTAGTAAAATATCTTAATTTCGTATTTATCCTAGTAGATAGAAATCTATTCACCCTCATATTAAATATTAATTCCCAATTAATCTGTTTAAGAGATTCTTTTGTAAAATAACTTATATATGCATCAAGATTGGAAACTAAGCTTAGCTCTGTTGATATCTTCCAATTAATATTATTAACAATAGAGGCACCATTACTAAATGAACTTCGTTTATTTTCATCAATACTATAATTGGTTTGATCTACTTTTACTGTGTCCATTACGTAGCTTAATTTAGCTGTAAATGGAGATAAAAGTAATGTAAAAACTTTGTCTTTTTTATAATCCATACCGAGAGCACAAGTGAAATATGCAGGAGAAAGAAAACCGGAAATAATTTCTTCCCTACTCTTATCATTGTAACCATTAAAAAACTGAGATTTAAAGTTGAATAGAGCTGAGTAATACCACTTTTTTGATGCCTGAAGTCCATATTTACTATTTAGTTCAATTTCATCGGTGTTAATTTGGGTGGCATAACTTTCTGAACCCATAATACCAACTTGGTGACGAATGTAATTTTCCCATTCTATTTTGTTTTTTTTATAGTTGGCATTTATTAAAAGGTCACTAAGTAACGAAATTGAGTTTTCACCACCTTTCGTCCAGTTATCGAGGAATGCCTGAGAAAACTGTATACTTTCCGTTCCTGTGTATGTCCACGGTCCTGTTGCTTTGGATTTTGATTTTAATTTTTCAGGATATTTAATATCGTTTGTTAGTAATTGTTTAATCCCTTCTTCTGCAGATTTTTTTCTTAAATGACGTCTATCTGTAATTAAACGATGTGGTTCTGGTATTGTTTTCCAAACATGTTTAACAAGATCTGGATTATCAATAAATATTTTTTCATTTTCTTGTTTTATATTGAATGGGTTGGATATTTTGGTATTTATATTTTTACTATCATTTAAAATAGATAAATATCCATTTGATTCATATAGTAAATATTTTCCAATTAATTTGGGCTGATAATTGATAATAAGGCTAGAATCTGGATAAAACTTTAAACTCATAACAAAATCTTTATATTTTCTTTTATGAGGGATTAAAGTTAAAGTTTGATTTTTATTATACTCAAGTGAGTCAATAATGAAAAATCTATAATCTAATTTAGTCATCTCCCATTTTTTTATATTCCAGTATAAATCATCGTGAATATTAATTTGGGAAGTTTCTTTTTTTGTGTCTGAAAACTGAATTCTATTAACCTGTGCATTTAATGACATAAATACATGGGAACATACAAAAAACTGAAAAATTAAAAATTTACTTAAAAATTTTGAATGGAGTCCTATTTTAAACATATTAAACTAGTATATTCTTCTTTTTTAAACAAGATTTCCTATCAATAGTCTTGCCAAAAATAAATAATCAGTATTACTAAATTGAAAGTTTAGTGTGCAAAAATAGTTTGAATTTCTAATAGATAAAATAAAGAATACATTTTTTAATGTTTAATTATTTCAGGCGGAATTGAATCTTTGGAAATAAAATTAAGTGATATCGAGTTTACACAATGTCTAACATTCTTATTTGTAAATCCTTCGCCTAAAAAAACATGTCCAAGGTGTCCCTGGCAATTATGACATACAATCTCTGTTCTGCGTCCATCTTTATCCGGAATTCTATCAATTGCACCGGCTATTTCATCATCAAAACTTGGCCATCCGCATTGAGATTTAAATTTATCGGTGCTTTTATAAAGTGGAGCATTGCATTGTTTACATATATATGTACCTGCGATGTTATTATTATCGTAAATACCAGAAAATGGAAGTTCAGTTCCTTTATTAATAATTACATTCTTTTCTTCTTGAGAAAGGGGGTTGTATTTACTTTCTTGTGCAGTCATGATGTTTATTTGTGTTATAAAAAGTAAGAGAATAGAAACTGTTATATATCTAAACATTTTATTATTCTTTAGTTATTTATATTAGAACAAATGTAACTATTCAGTGTAGATTTCAAAAACTAAATATTTCAGAAAAAATGTTGGTAACTTTAGCTGAAAACCACCAGAATTGTGAATAACCTTTGTGCAAATTCTATAGCAGCAATCATTTGTATAGCGAACTTTGCATCGCATGACAAAGAAGATAAGCATAGAGGAACGGTTAGACAATTTACTCAACAAAGTAGATAATTTAGAGAATCGAGTAGTTGAGTTAGAAGCTGAAAACAAACAGTTGAAAGCAGAGAATTGTAAGCTCAAAAAACGCTTATCTAAATACGAGACTCCTAAAAACAGTAAGAATAGCAGTAAGCCTCCGTCAAGCGATTTTCCCAAACCAGCGAAAACAAGTTCGTTAAGAAAGAAATCAGGAAAGAAACCAGGAGGCCAAAAGGGGCATATGGGCAACACTTTGAAAACAGTATCTAATCCAGATATTATTACCAACCACCAAGCCAGTTACTGTACTTGTTGTGGCAATGATTTATCAATGATTGTTGGAGAATATGCAGGAAAACGCCAGGTAATAGACATACCGCCAATACAACCAGTTATTACCGAACATCGAATTTTTCACAAACAATGCAGCTGCGGAACTTTAAATGAAGGCAATTACCCTTCAGGAATTAATGCGCCCATAAGTTACGGAGCTGGAGTGCAGGCTTTAATTGGCTACATGAGTGCCCGACAATACATGCCGTATGAACGTTTGAAAGAGTTTTTATATACTGTATTAGGGATTGAGATTAGTTCTGGAGGCATTAATCAGCTTATTGGAAAAATAACAGCCAAGGCGAAACCTTATTACGAGCAAATCCGAAAGAAAATCCTTTCCGGTAAAATCATAGGAGCTGATGAAACAGGCACTAATGTCAATGGTAAACTTCATTGGGCTTGGGTCTTTCAGAATCCCGATGCTACATTTTTATCAATCCATACTAAGAGAGGTTTTGCTGCAATGGAAGAAATCATGCCAGAAGGTTTTAAGAACAATACTTTGGTAACAGATTGCTGGAAATCATATTTTATGACTGATGCCAACAATCACCAATTATGTACTGCACATTTATTACGAGAACTTGAATACTTCTGCCAAAAATACCCTAAGAATAATTGGGCATTCCAAATGCGAACTCTAATCAAAAATGCCTTAAGTATCTACAAAGGACAATATACTGATAAGAAACCTTCCGATATTGCTTACAGATTCCAAGCCCTCTTGAAACAAGAACTTGATGAAGAAGTCAAGGAAGTGCAAACATTTCAAAACCGATTGAAAAAGTACGAGCAGTATCTGTTTAATTTTCTAATAAATCCAGAGATTCCACCTGACAACAATGCTTCAGAAAGAGCTGTGCGAAATTTTAAAGTAAAACAAAAGGTTAGCGGTTTCTTCAAGTCTATAGAAGGTGCCGACTGCTATGCTATATTGCGTTCTATTGTTGATAGTGCAATAAAAAACATTCAGAATCCATTGTGCGCTTTGCGTGCTATTGCTATGTCTTTTCCAATCACTGAATAGTTACGAACAAATATTATTGTAAAAAGTTGATTAATCATAATGAGTTGTTTTTTATTTACAGACTTGTAGAAGTGCTGGTTTGTCGATAAATATCGTAATGTTGTCGATTGTATTTACAAGGGTTTTTTAATGTGCTTTCCTTTGTTGAAATAATAAAAGAAAGTCATGTATAAATTTTATAAAAAGCCGTTTTTGGCAATAATAAATTACTTAGGAAATAGGATTGAGAAAAAGCATTTTACAAAAACACCTATATATATTGGTGGGTGTGGGCGTTCTGGAACAACAATTCTGCTGTCTATTTTATCTTCACATCCTGAGATATATGCTTTCCCAAATGAAGTAAATATTTTTGGTGAAGGAGTTATTCAAAAGAAAGATAAATGGGTTCCAAAACGTTTAGATAGAAAAAATAGGGCTTTGCTCACCGCAAAAATTAAAAATACGAATGTGCGTTGGTGTGAGAAAACACCTAGTAATGTTCGGTTTATTAAAGAAATAGAAGCTTGTCATAAAGGCAATTTTAAATTTATAAATATTGTTAGAGATGGAAGAGATGTAATTTTGTCTAAGCATCCAACTAACCCTAATAGATATTGGGTTAATCCAGATCGTTGGATTAATGATGTTACTGCTGGGGTTAAAGAATATAATAATCCCAATGTTTATAATGTAAAAAATGAGGATTTGATGTTGGATTTTAAGCGTCAAATTCAGAATATTTGCGATTTCCTGGAAATGGAACCATCTAAGAACTTGCTGAATTGGTATGAAAATACTGAAGTAAAAAAGAATAAAGCATATTTTGGTAAAGTGTCACCTTTGTTTCATTCATCGATTAATAAATGGAAAAGTAACAATAACCTAGCAAGAGCCAAAGAATTGTTGGACAGAGAGGAAGCAAAGGAATTACTGATGTTTTATAATTATGAATTAAATATTTAATTGTGTTAATTCTTATACCTTAGGTTATTAAAAATTAAGCTTGTATGATTTGAAAGAAAAATGAATTATTTAAATTTTTCTACATTTGAAACTTAAAATACATTTGTTGTTGTAAGTCATATTTTCTGTTTGTTTATGATATTTAAACAAACAGAAAGATTATTGTAATAAAAAAGATGAATCCAAGTATAAAAAATAGGTTAGGAAAAGTACAGGTAATCATTATTGTATTTATGTGGTTATTGATTTTCCTGATGCCAGTATTAACAATTAATTTTGATTATGAAATTAATTGGGAACATATATTTTCTATATGGAAAGAATATGCTATTGTGTTTATAATGTTTCTTATTAATAGATATATTCTATTACCATTCTTACTATTTAAACATAAAAAGCTGATTTATGGTGTTGTATTTGGTTTGATGATAGCTGGTTTTATATCAGTTATATATTTGAGTGAAAGAGTTGGATTTAAGAAAGAGCCAAAAGGTTATGATTTTCAACCTCCAAGGAAGGAATCTTTTATGTTTAAGCCTGATTTTGAACCTAAAAAAGAGATAAAACCTCCACATGATTTTATAATGGTCTTTCCTCCTTTTGGAAATCTACTTATTATGTCTTTATTGATTTTAGGATTTGATACAGGTCTTGTATTTTCTAATAAGTGGATGAAGGCTGAAAAGAATAAAGCTATATTAGAAAAAGAGAATGTAGAAAATAAAATGGCTTTTCTTAGAAATCAAATTAGTCCTCATTTTTTCATGAACACGCTTAATAATATTCATGCTTTGGTAGATATAAGTGTTGATGAAGCAAAAGAGTCAATAATAAGATTATCAAGAATGATGAGTTATATGCTTTATGATTCCCAAAGCAAGTATGTATCTCTTCATAAAGAATTTGATTTTATTAAGAGTTATGTTGATTTAATGAGATTGCGTTATACCGAGCAGGTAAGTATAAATTTAGATATACCAGACCAAGTTCCAAATGTAAAAATACCCCCATTGTTAACTATATCATTTATCGAGAATGCTTTTAAGCATGGTATAAGTTATGAAGAACAATCCTTTATTGGGATTCAATTTAGTATTGATAATAACAGAATGAATTTTGAGGTTAAGAATAAAATAATAAAGGGGAAAACTAATAGTGAAAACTCAGGTGTAGGATTAACTAATTCAAAAAATAGATTAGACTTAATATTTGGAAATAGATATGAATTGCATGTTGATGAGACTGTAGATAATCATTTTGTAGTAAAACTAAATATTCCTATATGATAAGATGTATCGCAATAGATGATGAACCTTTAGCGTTAAGGCAAATGAAGGGGTACATTGAAAAGACGCCATATTTACAATACGTTGATGGATTTACAAGTGCTATAAAAAGCATTGAGTTTCTACAAAATAATGATGTTGATCTTATGTTTGTCGATATAAATATGCCAGATCTTTCCGGTATTGAATTTGTAAAATCGTTGACGTCTTCACCTAAAGTAATTTTTACTACTGCTTATCAGGAATTTGCTTATGAAGGTTTTAAGGTAGATGCTGCAGATTATTTGTTAAAACCAATTGGTTATTCTGAATTTTTAAAGTCTGTGGATAAGGTTAAAGAAAGGTACTTTACAAGTAAAGAAGAAAAAGAAAGTTTTAGCACAAACGAACAATTTTTATTTATTAAGTCAGAATATAAATTAGTACGTATCAACTTCAATGACATAAAATATATTGAAGGTATGCGTGATTATATAAGAATTCATCTTGAAAATAATACTCCTATAATGTCTCTTATGGGGATAAAAAAAATATTAGAATTTTTGCCGGAAAAAGATTTTATGAGAGTACATCGTTCTTTTATAGTGAATCTGCAAAAGATAACAGTAGTAGAAAGAGGTAGGATTATTTTTGATAATAAAGTTTATATTCCTATTAGTGATCAGTATAAAAATCAATTTCAATCCTATATAGATGCTAAGTTCTTAAAATAGAATATCCCCTTTTTTATAGTTTCCTCCTTATGGTTTTATATATGGTCAATTGAAAGGTTTAATCTAAATCTATTAGTAATACTAGTTGGATTTAGTAACGGTATTTGTGTTAAGTTTTGATGGCTTAAATAAATTGTAGTTATAACCTGAGTTCGATTAAAATTAAAGGGCTCAGGTTTTATTAAAATGCTGATATACAAGATAAAATCTTTTTGCATAGCGAGCTATGCAAAAAGATTTTAACGAAGTAGATTAGTATTTTAATAGAAAGCCATCTATAATTATTGCGATAAGCGAATGCAGAAGCAAAGTTTACTTTGATTATGCTGAGTGTAGCAATAATCAAGAATTAAACAACGATTTTCTGCTTCATATTTGTTTGACATAGCCCGCTATGACTTCACAAATATTCATTGAAACTCATTATTTACAGGCGGTCTGAGCCAATAATTTTATATCGAACTCGGGTTTATAGTATATTATAGGAGAGCCTGATATAATTTCAGACTCTCTTGAAATAACTATTATTTATAGACTAATATTTAAACCAGCCAGATAAATTCCTCCTGTTTTATCTGTATACATAAATTCTTTCTGAGTATTATTTAATACGTTTCGAGCATTTATATATACACCTACCCAATCTTTAATTTGATATGAAGCTTTTATGTTCATTGAAAGTTTTGGGGCAATAGTAACTTTATAAAAGTTTTGGTCTGAAGTGTAGAATGATTCTTGTTTATTACATCCGTAAAATGAAGCATTGAAATTCCATTTGTTGTTAGGAGTATAATTAACTGCACCTCCACCATATAAACTTGGTGTATATTTATGTTCTAATGAAATCAATTCTGGATTTTCAGAGATTACACCTTCGTCAATAGTGTTTCCTGTTAACTCTTTATAAAATAAAGCATTAGATACCTCATAATTTTTTAATTTGGTATGTTGGAAAGTAGCAAATGCAGAGGTGTTTAATTTTTCGTTTATCACATATTTTATATTAGCAGTTACTCCAAATTGATATGATTTTAAATCTAAATTCTGTATAGATTCTGTAATAATCATGTTTGTAGAGAACTCATCTTCTTCATTCTCTTGAGTTGTGGTTTCTTTTTCTAACTGAGAGTAATTATTGGTTATATTATAAAACACAGATAGATCGGTTTGTATTTTTTTAGCAATACGATTTCGAATTCCAAATTCAAACATATTCATCTCCATAGGAGCCAAATTTTCATTCCCAAGTTTTCTTGTAATAGTCATATTGTTCATACCATTATTTGGGTCATCTATGGTATTAATCTTATTCATATATGTATTTAATACAAAGGGACTTGAATTTGATTTTGAGGCAACCAAACGAAGTAACGTGTTTTCATTTGCCTTATAAGAACTTGCAAATTGATAGGAGTAATAAGATCTTTCTGGTTTGTAAAAATAGCCTTGTAACCAGGCTCCAACTATTCTTAGCTTATTAAAGACAGTATAGTCTAATCTTAAACTTCCTTGTATTGTACCAAGTTCTGCGGATCCATTTAATAAACCGGTATTGGCTTCCGTGTCAACGAAGTCTTCGTCTGAATAATGGGCATAATTGGCATTTATTCCAGGAAGTATGATCAAGTTTTTATACTTTAAATTATAAGATACTTTACCATTTATTTCATTATAATCATACTCATATCCTGGAGAGCCTTTAACAGCATTTAATCGTCCATTTAAAATCGAAAAATGACCATCAAGTTTCCCTGCCTTAATATTTAAACTATTGCTATAAGATGAAGATTCCCTTGTAGATAATATAGAACCAATATCCATATATGCTGTTTGTACAGAAGAAGATTGATATGAACCTCTGTATGTCAGATCAAATTTGCTATTCGGACTATAGTTTAGACTTAAGCTTATTGCTCCTTGCTCTTTAGCCTTTGAATAATCAGAATTAAAATCAGAAGCAATATAATTCGTATCCACTTCTGCATTAAAATCACCTACTTGAGTTCCATTGATATATCCTTGATTTTGTGGTATGTAATAGGAATCTTGAAAACGATCTGATTCATTATAATTGGCAGATAGTTCAATACCAATATTTCCTTTTTTATAAGTGACAGAACCATTGGCGATTTTTGAATTATAACTACCTCCTTGTATGTTAATGTTGGTCTTAAGGCCTTCTTCACTTGCATTTTTTGTAATAAGATGAATTACTCCCGATACTGCATTAGGACCATATAGTGCAGCGGAAGGACCGTAAATTATTTCAATTTTTTCAATGTCATTTACTGATAAAGGAAGGTTTTCCCAAAATGTAGCTCCTAAAAAACTATTGTATACAGGACGATTGTCAATCATTACCAGAGTGGTTGAATTAACCGTGTTACTAAAATCTGATCCTGGAGATATATAATCATTTCCTCTGATATGAACATCGTAATTGCCATTTGTTTTCTCTCTGATGATCAATCCTGGTGCGAGTTTTAATGCTTCCGGAATTGAACGGGCACCTGATTTTTCTAATTCGCTAGCTGTTATAACCGTGGTGGCTAATGGTGCATTAAATACATCTTCTTCCATTTTAGAGGCAGTAGATTGGGTAGGATTTAGAAGTAAAGCATATAATTCTTCAATAGAGGACAGTTTAAATTTCTTTACTAGAGTAATGAGATCTTCAAAAGATAATTTAAGTAAATCCTCCTTAGTGTAGGTGCTAAATTGCTCTATAGTTAAATCATTAATATTGAGTGTGCTATTATCCTGTTGAGCAAAAGAGATCGTACTATAGCACAAACATAAAAATATAATAATGTGTTTGTTAATCAATCTTTTCATATGTCTAAATTTTCTTTTAATTGCCATATGAAACTTGCCAATTTTGTCATCCTATTGTTTGAGAAAAACTTTCTCATGGCTCGTTTCATCTGTTTTTTGTTTTTGATTTCTGGATAACCCTTTTATGTGAATTCAATGATAATCAAGCTATGATCAACATTTAATACACGATGAATTATCGTTTTATGTTGAAAGAGTAATATTGTTATTTGACAATTCCTAAATTTAATAGAGAGTTAGCTACCTTAAGATGCTGTGATTTTATTAATTTAGGATAAATCTCAAATTCAATTTTTCCTGGAAGATCTAAAAAATTAATATGTGCACCATTGAGTCCTTTTTTGTCTCCAACAAGTAATATGGGTTCGTTTTTAATTACGGATTTTATTTTATCAATTTTAGAGGAGGAGGAGCGGCCTAAATAAACTAAGTGAACAGCTTTTGTTTGAAAATCAAATGCGGTTAATTGTCTTACTTTAATTTGATGACCATTCATTTGTCGGGATTTGGCAATGGAGGAAAGTTCTTTTTCCATGTCCTTTGATCCAACAACTCCAATTACAAAATCGTGATTAAGATTTGGCCATTCAATTCGTTGAACAATGTTATAGATAAATAAAGCCTGGAATTTATAATCCTGAGCTGTTATTTTTTGATACAATAATAGTATCAATACGAATAAAAGTAATTTTTTAAACATAAGTTTTGTGTGTTAAAATGTAGTGTAAGCTTTTGTTTCAACTTTATTAAGTTGAGTTCAAACATCTAATAAATAAGGCAGCATAAAAATTATAATCGATGAACTCAGTGTTTTTGTCTGCAATTAGAGTTGTTGATTTGTTATTGAAATAAACTCAGGGAATCCTTAAGAAATGATTATATGCAGAAATGTTATTATGTAGTATGGTTCTGAATTACCATACTATTTATCATAAAATAATAAAAAAATACAATTACAGATTGTGAAATTCAACGGATTTTTTAAATTTGCTAGCCATGAAAAAAAATTTTCACTCTTAAAATCGAATAAAATATGGGATTAAAAATTATTGTCCTTGCCAAGCAGGTTCCCGACACCAGAAATGTTGGAAAAGATGCAATGAAGGCAGATGGAACGGTTAACCGAGCTGCGTTACCAGCTATATTTAACCCGGAAGATTTGAATGCATTGGAGCAAGCTTTACGGCTAAAAGATAGATATCCGGATACTGAAATTACTATTTTAACTATGGGGCCTGGTCGAGCAGCTGACATTATACGTGAAGGTCTGTATCGTGGTGCCGATAAAGGATTTTTGTTAACCGATAGAGCATTTGCTGGTTCTGATACATTGGCAACATCTTATGCGATATCGTGTGCAATTAAAAAGATAAAAGTTTTTGATATTATTATTGCGGGTCGTCAGGCAATTGATGGAGATACTGCACAAGTAGGACCTCAGGTTGCTGAAAAATTAAATCTGCCTCAGGTAACTTATGCTGAAGAGATTATATCTGTTGACGAGGAAATTATCGCTGAGGATGATAAGTATGGTGTTCCTCATGCAAAATTAGCTGAAGAATTAGACCTGGAGGTCAAAGGAAGTCTTAAAGTAAAAAGACGTTTGGAAAGAGGTGTTGAATTAATTGAAACCACATTTCCATGTGTATTAACAGTAAATGCTTCTGCACCGGATTGTCGTCCGCGTAATGCGAAAAGAGTCATGAAGTATAAGCATGCAAAAACTGTTACCGAAATTCAAGAACAAAGTGAAGATTATATCAGTTTAATTGAAGACCGTCCTTATTTAAAAATTGAGGAATGGAGTGTAAATGATATTGAGACTGATCATAAGTGGTTGGGTTTACTAGGATCACCAACGAAGGTTAAAAAAATTGAAAATGTTGTTTTCCAGGCAAAGGAGTCTAAACGTATTTCAAATGATGAATCTGAATTGGAAGAACTAATTGTAGAGTTAATAGAAAATCACACAATTGGTTAATTAATCTTTGTTTAACAAATCAATTATTGAATGTTGAATTCTAACTAATACTGAGTTAACATTTATAATATGATTGATCTTGATAAAAAATAAAATGGGTAACGTATTTGTAATTTGCGAAATAGAAGATGGCAAAGTCGCTGATGTAAGTATAGAATTGCTTACAAAAGGTCGTTCACTAGCCAATGATCTGAACTGCAAGCTTGAGGCTGTAATTTTAGGTCATAGTTTAAAAGGTATTGAAAAACAGGTTTATCCCTATGGTGTAGATATACTGCATGTGGGTGATGATAAAAGACTAGAAATATATACAACACTTCCATTTACTTCAATTATAGTAGATTTGTTTAAAGCTGAAAAGCCTGAGGTTTGTTTATTAGGAGCTTCTACTATAGGTAGAGATCTCGGACCTAGAGTTTCATCAGCATTACAAAGTGGACTAACAGCAGATTGTACATCTTTGGAAATAGGGGATCATTCTGATAAAAAGGCCGGTAAGGAATATAAGAATTTACTTTATCAAATTAGACCTGCTTTTGGAGGTAATATTGTAGCTACTATCATAAACCCTGATTGTCGACCTCAAATGGCAACAGTTCGTGAAGGGGTTATGAAAATGGAAGTTTTTAGTGAAAGTCATAAAGGAAAAATAAAAACCATTGACGTAAATAAAATTCTTAAACCTGAAGATTTGGTGGTTAAGGTTCTTGAGCGTCATATGGAACAATCTAAAGTAAATATAAAAAATTCTTCAATTATTGTAGCCGGTGGTTATGGTATGGGTTCTAAAGAAGGATTTAATCAGTTATATCAATTAGCAGATGTATTAGGAGCTGAAGTAGGTGCTTCTCGTGCAGCTGTTGATGCCGGATATGCAGATCATGAGCGTCAAATTGGTCAAACAGGGGTAACTGTACGTCCAAAACTTTATATAGCTTGTGGTATTTCAGGACAGATTCAGCATACAGCAGGAATGGAAGAGTCATCTATGGTTATTGCAATCAATAATGATTCAAATGCTCCGATCAATAAAATTGCTGATTATGTAATAAATGGAGATGTAAATGACATCGTTCCAAAACTGATTAAATTATATAAAAAGAACACAAAATAGACTGTTAATTAGCAACAGAAAATTTGCATTGCATATAGTACAATGTGATTTTTAATGTTGTATTGTCTATTATCTAAAAAAATAAAACAATGGCGAATTTTTTTACAGATAACCCCGACTTAAAATTCCATTTAACACACCCGTTAATGGAAAAGATTGTGGCATTAAAGGAACGTAACTTTTCCGATAAGGATAAATTTGATTACGCTCCTATTGATTTTGAGGATGCCATGGATAGTTATGATAAGGTTTTGGAGATAGTGGGTGAGATATGTGGTGATATTGTAGCTCCCAATGCTGAAAGTGTAGATCAGGAAGGACCTAAAATTGTTGACAATGAGGTTGTGTATGCGAAAGGAACTCAAGAGAATTTAGATGCTCTGGTTAATGCCGGATTAATGGGGATTACTCTTCCTCGAAAATACGAAGGATTAAATTTTCCTATAGTACCCTATATTATGGCTGCAGATATTGTTTCAAGAGCAGATGCTGGTTTTGTAAATATCTGGGGACTTCAGGATTGTGCAGAAACCATAAATGAATTTGCAACAGAAGAGCAGAAACAACATTATTTACCTCGAATTTCGAATGGTGAGACTGCCGCTATGGATTTAACAGAACCGGATGCAGGATCAGATTTACAAGCTGTACAGTTAAAAGCCACGTACAACGAAGAAGATGGAAAATGGTATTTGAATGGTGTTAAACGTTTTATTACCAATGGTGATGGTCATGTTTCATTAGTTTTAGCTCGTTCGGAAGAAGGAACTACCGATGGTCGTGGATTATCTATGTTTATTTACGACAGGAATAATAAAGCAGTAATTGTTCGTCGTATTGAAAATAAAATGGGTATCAAAGGATCTCCTACTTGTGAGTTAGTATTTAAAAATGCTCCTGCAGAATTGGTTGGTTCTCGAAAAATGGGACTAATCAAGTATGTTATGGCTTTAATGAATGGTGCTCGTTTAGGTATTGGTGCTCAGTCTGTTGGGGTTTCTGAGTCTGCGTATAGAGAAGCGCTGGAATATGCAAATGAGCGTGAGCAATTTGGAAAACCAATTATTCAATTTCCTGCTGTATACGAAATGCTTTCAACGATGAAGGCAAAACTAGATGCTTCACGTACATTATTATACGAAACTTCTCGTATGGTTGATATTTACAAAACGTATATGCATATCAGCGAGGAGCGAAAACTAGAGCCAGAAGAGCGTAAAGAAATGAAAAGATATCAGAAAATGGCTGATTTCTTTACACCACTTTTAAAAGGTATGAGTAGTGAATATAGTAATCAATTAGCATATGATTCACTACAAATTCATGGTGGTTCTGGATTCATGAAAGATTATCCAATTGAGCGTATTTATCGTGATGCTCGTATTACTTCTATTTATGAAGGAACAACACAATTACAGGTTGTTGCTGCTATTAGAGGTGTAACCACAGGAGGATATCTGGACCGTATCAGGGAGTATGAAGCAATGGAATTGCGCCCGGAACTTCATGGTTTTCGTCGTACCCTTATAGGAATGACTGAAGAATATGTTCATGCAGTAAAAACTGTAGTTGATGTGAAAGATACTGAATATATCGATTTTCATGCTCGTCGTTTAGTAGAGATGGCTGGTCATATTGTAATGGGATATTTGTTGTTGTTAGATACTCAACGAGATGATTCTTTTAAAACTTCTACGGAAATATATATTACCATGGGTAAAGCAGAAAATGCTTCCCGATCAGAGTTTATTCATAACTTTACATTAGATCAAATAGGAATATATAAGCATGTGTAAGCAATGATATTATAAAAAAAAGTGACCGTAAGGTCACTTTTTTATTTTTAAATCTTTTTCTATCGCTTCTATCATCATACCAGCAATGTTTTTATTAGAAACACCTTCAATGCCTTCTAAACCAGGAGATGAATTAACTTCCAATAATAAAGGTCCATGCTGACCTCTGATTATATCTACACCAGCTACTTTTAAATTCATTGTTTTAGCGGCTAAAATAGCAATCCGTTTCTCTTCAGGAGTAATCTTAATTAGTTTAGCAGATCCTCCCATATGAATATTTGCTCTAAATTCACCAGGAGCAGCAATTCTCATCATACTTTCAACAACTTTACCGTTTACAACAAAACATCTAATGTCTTTACCGTCAGCTTCTTTTACAAATTCCTGAACTAAAATATTTGCGCGCAAACTTTTAAATGCATTAATAAGACTTTCAGCAGCTTTCTTCGTTTCAGCAAGCACAACACCCTTTCCTTGAGTTCCTTCTAATAATTTTACAATTAAAGGTGCACCTCCAACCATTTTAATTAAATCATCCGTATCTAAGGGTGAATTAGCAAAGCCTGTTGTTGGTATTGGCAAGCCATTATTAATAAGTAATTGTAAAGCAT
The DNA here is from genome assembly GCA_963665705.1 of uncultured Saccharicrinis sp. Classification (GTDB taxonomy): domain Bacteria; phylum Bacteroidota; class Bacteroidia; order Bacteroidales; family Marinilabiliaceae; genus Saccharicrinis. The sequence goes on along the minus strand of OY762448.1, from coordinate 2,853,935 downwards.
ATAGTTTATCCCTTGATTGAGTAATTGAAGATGCTGTATTTAATGTATAAACACCCATTGCTTCAAAATGACGGGTTAAAGCACATCCATAAAACGTTAGGCTTGGCCTAATTCTTGGAATTATGGCATCAAAATCATCTAAAATCCTTCCCCCGCGATAATGCATTTCGGGATTTTTGCCGTCAAGCTTAATATAGCAGTCTTTAATATTAAGGAACTCCATATGATGTCCTTTTTCTTCACCCGCTTCAATGATTCTTCGATTACTGTATAAATCAGGATTACTAGCCAATATACCTATTTTTAATCCTGAAGGTTTTGTAATATTAGTTGTATAATATTGTTTTAAAGTATCTGATGATATATCACCTAAAAGAAAAGATTCCTCCGGATCAACTAGTATCTTTCCAGACATCGCCTGACGCCCTAAAAGCATTCTGTATCCCATAGAATCCCTGTTTGTTAAGGATATTTCTATTTCCCATGAAGATTGAGCTATTGATAAGAAAGTGCGAATCACATATCTCACTTCAACAATTCCACTTGTACTCTTCACTTTTCTTTTGTCTGCAACAGGCGATTCGCAATGAATGGTTGTTTTACCATCATTTTGAAGAGGATGAACATCATAACTCACCCAGAGTTTACCTTCCTTTTTAAAAGGAACAATGTTAACAGCATGCAACGCTGAAGTTTTAGCTCCAGAATCTACACGAACTTTAATAGCTTTAATATTTAACTCTGGTAAAGCGCACCATTCTTGGCTGCCAACAATAATTTTGTTATTATCCATTGTAATTTAATAGGATGTTAATGTCGTTTTTACTGGGGCAATATAATATATAAATTCAATTAATATCTCATTCTTATTTCTATTTTTAATAGATTGTTAAGATTGTTGTTGTGTTGGTTAATGATTTGGTATATAGGCTTATGTAGGTGTAGTTTGTGATTCTTAAATGTCAATTACCCTTTGTGATATTATTAATCAATCTCAATAATTATATTGTAATATGTTTTTTTATAATTCTTATTGAAGAGCTTTATGGTATCTATCGTTAACTTCATTCCAATTAATGATATTCCAGAAGGCATTAATATAATCTCCTCTTTTATTTTGATACTTTAAATAATAGGCATGTTCCCATACATCAAATGCAATAAGCGGAGTGCCTTGTATATCACTTTGAGGCATTAATGGATTATCTTGATTTGGAGTATTACCTATTTGAAGTTTATTGTTTTTATCAAGTACAAGCCATGCCCATCCACTACCAAATTGACCTTTTGCTGCTTTGAAGAATATTGATTGAAAATTTTCAAAAGAATCAAATGTTGATTCAATATCTTTTATTAGTTGCTTACTTGGCGAGCCTCCATTTGGACTTAAATTTTTCCAAAATAAAGAGTGGTTATAGTATCCACCACCATTATTTTTAACAGATAAATCATATTTATCAATATTTGCAAAAATATCCTTCATTGTTGTATGTTCCAAACTAAATTTTTTAGCTGCAGCCATAAATTTATTATAATACCCTTTGTGATGTTTAGAATAATGTAGCTCCATTGTTTCTGCATCTATATATGGTTCAAGAGCGTTGTACGCATATGGAAGATTATTAAATATATGTATGCTTGAAACTTCTGTATTAGATTTTATTCCTCCAATAACTGCTGGCGTAATTAATGAACTTACTGAAGCTAAACCTGCTAATCTTAAAAATTGTCTGCGTTCCATCTGATATAATTTATTTTGAAGATTGTTTATTCCCTTTAAATTCAAAGTATATAAATGCAGTAGAATCATTAACTTTAAATATTAAAAGATTCACTAATTAAAAACGTTATGTCTATCAAAATGTTCAATTGATTCATGTTAATCAACATGAATATTTAATCATCTATAGTATATTAGTATGCAGGATTTTATTATTAAAATGAGTTTGATTAAAATTATAGAAACACAGGTTATTAATATTTATAGTTACAGAAAGTGTGTTTATAAAAGATCAAATTTCTATTGTAAATTTATATAAAACAAAATTTACAAATATATAATTGGTTTTATTAGGCGATATGAACTAAAATTGTTTTAAAATTCTTCCTATAAATTATTGTAGTTTATCTGATTGATAAAATTAAAATTAAACAAATGAGAGTGAAAATATTAGTCGTTGCATACATTGCTTTATTTCTATTTAACCAGAATGTTAAGAGTCAGAGTAAAACAAAAAGTGGTGATTACTATTATAAAGTAGGAACTTATGATAGAGCATTAAGATCTTATAAAAGAGCATTAAGGAACAATAAGGATAAAATAAGTTTATATGTTAAAATTATTGATTGCTATATTAATTCTAACTTGGATAAAAATGAGGCTTACAAGTATATAGATAAATTATTAGTCAAGGAACGTAATAGTGAAAATGTATTTAAGCATGGGCAAATATTATTTTATACCATGAAATTTGATCAGGCATCCTTAGAATTTGAGTGGGTAAAAATACATGAGGAACAGGATAGTAAATTATATAAAGAATCATTACGATATTTAAATTGGATATTAAATGCTAATGCGTTAATTGAAAATCCATTGGATGTTGAATTTATCAATCTTGGAAAATCAATAAATACAAATAAAAGTGAATTAAATCCCTTTGTAACAGAAACTGATGATGTGTTGTTGTTTTCCAGTAACAAAAGGTATTTATCTCAAATAGGGGCAAATTATTTTAATGTTTGTATAACAAAAAGAGAAAGTAATAATTGGCAAAAAAGTAAAACGCTTGGGAATAATATTAATTCTAAATTTGATGAGATAGTTGCGGGGTGTTCTCCTGAAGGAAATCCACTTTTTGTATTTCATAATAGAAATGGAAGTGAGAAAGTAGGACATTCTGAAAAAGACGAAAAAGGACGGTTTTCCACTTTGCAAGAGTTTGGATACCCCATAGATAAAAAAGGAGGAGAATTTGGAGTTTGGTTGTCTCATACAAGAGATACTCTTGTTTTTGCCAGTTCGAATGCAGATGGTAATACCGATATTTTTTATGCTTTAAAATTACCTGATGGGTCTTACGGAGAACCTCGTTCTATTTCAGATAATATCAATTCCAATTTTGATGAAAATTTTCCTGTTATGGCTAGAAATGGAAAAAGAATCTACTTTTCTTCAAATTCTGATCTTTCCATGGGTGGGTATGATTTGTTTTATAGTGACTGGAATGATGAAAATAAAAGTTGGAACAGTCCTGTAAATTTGGGTTATCCAATCAATGATGTAAATGATAATTACACGATATCTATGCCTAAAGGAAAAAGATATGCTTATGTTTCAGCAATAAAACCTGAGGGGATAGGTGAAAGAGATATTTATAAAGTACTATATAAATCTGAAGCACCAGATCATTTAATTTTAAGATGTAAGGTGGTTTTAGAGACTGATACAGGAAAGATAACTCCTGAGTTTTCATTAAAGGCTGAATTGAAAAATTCTTTAACGAATACTATAGAAGGAACTTATAGGTTATCATATGACTCAGCAAAATTTGTTATGGCTGTTACTCCCGGAAAATATGAACTTACCTTTATAAGGGAAGGAAGTATTGTATTTAAAACTCCTCTGGTCGTACCAGAGATGAAGTATTCTACAGAGCCTGTTAATAAAGAATTTATTATTCCTAAACAAGAAGAGAATCATTTATAAAAACGTATTTTTATAAGAGAAAGCCATAAAAAATATGATTTCGTTTTATGCAAATATGCATTTTACTGTTATGTTTGTGGTTAATTGCTAGTAAAGAAAAAATAACAAAGTATTGATGAAGCTTAATTTAAAAAATCCAATAGTGTTTCTTGATCTTGAAACCACAGGTATTAATGTTGCAACGGATAGAATTGTGGAATTAGCCGCAATAAAAATAAACTTGGATGGTTCGGAAGAAACGCAACGTTATATTATAAATCCAGAAATGCATATTCCTAAGAAAACTTCTGAAATACATGGAATTTATGATGATGATGTAAAAGATAGCCCAACTTTTAAAGAGGTGGCTAAAAAGTTTGCCAGATTTATTGAGGGATGTGATTTAGGAGGTTATAATTCTAATAAATTTGATATTCCTCTTTTAGCTGAGGAATTTATGAGAGCTGATGTCGATATTGATATGAAGAAAAGAAAGTTTGTTGATGTTCAGACTATTTTTCATAAAAAGGAAAAGAGAACATTAGAGGCTGCTTATAAATTTTATTGCGATAAAGAACTTATTGATGCACATAGTGCCGAAGCTGATACAAGAGCTACATATGAAGTACTATTGGCTCAGTTAGATCATTATGATGATCTAAAGAATGATATTGACTTTTTATCTGAATTTTCTGCTCATACTAAACATGCTGATTTTGCCGGAAGATTAGTGTTTGATTCAGATGGTGATGAATGTATCAATTTTGGTAAGCACAAGGGGCGCAAGGTAAAAGATGTTTTAGTTACTGATCCTGGTTATTATGGATGGATTATGCAAGGTGATTTTCCGCTTTACACTAAAAAAATATTTACAACTATTAAGTTGAGAGGTTTTAATAAAAAGTAAATGTAAAGTCGTTTTTAATAGGATTATTTATGAAAATTATTTGCATTGGTAGAAATTATGCTATGCATGCCAAGGAGCTTAAAAATGAAGTGCCAGAGGAACCTGTAATTTTTCTAAAACCAGATACCGCATTATTGCGAAATAATCAACCATTTTTTGTTCCTGAATTTGCCGAAGATTTTCATTATGAAACAGAATTGGTAATAAAAATTGATCGGTTAGGGAAGAATATAGGTAAACAATTTGCTCATAGATATTACAATGAAGTAGGTATGGGTATTGATTTTACTGCCAGAGATTTACAGCAAAAGTTAAAGGATAAAGGGTTACCATGGGAGCGGGCTAAAGCTTTTGATAGCTCAGCTGCTATATCAAAAACTTTTATTTCCAAGAATAAATTTAAAGATATACAGAACGTAAATTTTAAATTGCTGATAAATGGAGAGGAACGTCAAGTTGGATATACCGGAGATATGTTGTTTAAAGTAGATGAGATCATAGAATATGTATCAAAATTTTTTACATTAAAAATCGGTGATCTTATATATACTGGTACTCCTGCTGGCGTAGGTTCTGTTTCTATTGGGGATCATTTTGAGGTGTTTCTTGAAAATGAAAAGATGATGGATTTTTTAATTAAATAAGAATCGAAAATATTTATCATTCATATAGTGTTTAGCTGTATGAATGATATATATTTTTTAGTATTGGTCGATTTGAAAATGTCGTTTACAGCTTATAATATGATCATTAACTAAACCTACTGATTGCATAAATGCGTAAATGATAGTTGGACCTACAAATTTAAATCCTCTTTTTTTTAAATCATTACTAATTTCTATCGCTAAATCTGTAATAGCAGGAATTTCCTTTGTTGATTTAAACATATTTACAATGGGTTTATGATCAACAAAACTCCATATATAATTATCAAAGGAGGTATATTCAATTACAATTTTCTCAAAACTTTTAGCATTGTTAATTGCAGATAGAATCTTTTGCTTATTTCTGATTATCCCTTTGTTGTTTATTAATTTATCTATATCTTTTTGTGTATAAAGAGCAATTTTTTTCCAATCAAAATAGTCAAAAGCTATTCTAAAATTATCTCGTTTATTTAATATCGTATTCCATGATAAACCCGCCTGGAAAATATCAAGGATTAAGAATTCAAATAGCTTTTGATCATCATGAAGTGGTACTCCCCATTCAGTATCATGATAAATCTTAAGTGCAGGAGTCATATTGCTCCATTCACAATCATTAGGAAGTTTCATTATAATAAAGGTTCAAGTTTATATTAACCCGAGTTCGATATAAAATTATTGGCTCAGACCGCCTATAAATAATGAGTTTCAATGAATATTTGTGAAGTCATAGCGGGCTATGTCAAACAAATATGAAGCAGAAAATAGTTGTTTAATTCTTGATTATTGCTACACTCAGCATAATCAAAGTAAACTTTGCTTCTGCATTCGCTAATCGCAATAATTATAGATGGCTTTCTGTTAAAATACTAATCTACTTCGTTAAATTCTTTTACCATAGCTCGCTATGCAAAAAGAATTTGTCTTGTATATCAGCATTTTAATAAAATCTGAGCTCTTTAATTTTAATCGAACTCGGGTTATTAGCGTTGTTAAATACATTTTTTTTGTTGCACAGTTTCTTTTGTGGACTAGGAGTTCGAAGAAATTTATTCTTATTAACCATTAATATACTTTGGGATTCATGCTTCCAGCTTCTATTAAAGCAAATAATACCTGTAAAAAACGGAGCTATTTAGCCACGTTATTATAAATATATAAAGGCTTTGTTTACAATAAACAAAGCCTGGGTGTTTTGTTCCGAAAAAGAAGTGTGGTTTAGTGATAACTAATAATCATCTTCGTCATCATAATAATTATCCTCAAAATCCGTATCGTGCAAAGAGTAATTATCCATTTCAAAATCCATATCCTCATCTAGATTATCGTAAATGGAAAAATTTTTTGACTTTCCGTTCTTAGACTTAACCGGTTTAAGTCCGTTTCTTTCATTAACTTCATTATAAGCAGAACGCTTGTTCTTCTTATTATGGTCATGTTTTGTTTTCATAATTACTAAACACTAAAAAATTTTACTAAACACCACTTTAATTTTTTGCTGGTCGGTGCAAACCAAGGTTATTATAATAATACAAGTATATTTTAAAGCTTAACTTAAATTCTAAATTAAAAATAGTAATTTCTGTACTAATTACTTTAAGTATATTAATACGGTATAATTTTAAGGAAAAAAATTATTTTTTCCTTGTAAATAATTAAAAAAAATGCATTTAAAAATATTAATAATTTTCTAATATAAATCGTCTTCATCAAAGTAATAGTCATCATCTAATCCATGAAAACCATCACCTAATACTTCACCAAAATCATCAGCCAGTTCATCCTGAATTTTTGAATTTTTATTTCTTTTAGCTGGACTTGGTCTCTGGGCACTTTTTTCTTCTAAATCTTCATATGAAGATACGTTCTGATTTGATTTTTTAAGGTTCTTCTCTTTCATAACTCTGTCCTCCTTAATCATTACTAACAATAAATAAAACGGTATTTATTTTAATCAAACACTATTAATTTGTACTTCAATATTGATGAAAAAGTTTACTTTTTTATATGATATTTATCAAATTTTAACAATATTTTTCAATTTACCAAATTCAAGCTTTAATAACATATAGCTGTCCTGATGCATATTGGGTAACAATAATTTTTTCTCCTTTATCTATCATTCCAATTTCAGCTACAGCATCATATGTTTCATCTTTTATTATAACCTTACCAGAAGGTCTTAATGTGGTTTGTGCGGTACCTGTATAACCAATTAAATGTTTTGGTTCAGCATCTACTCCAACATATCCTTCTTCAATGTTTTGCGATGTCTGTAAGGCAACTTTGGCCAATGGTCCCGAAGAAAACAATTTTTCACTTAAAGGTATGGCAATTATAAAAGATAAAAATGTTCCTGCAGAAACGATAATTAAAGCCATTAACATCTGTTTGCCGGGTACATTTGAAAAATCAAAAACAACATTATCAACAAGACTTAAAGTTAGCCCTAAAAAGACTAATATGATCCCGGAAATACCTGTAATTCCAAAACCCGGAACTACAAAAATTTCTAGTGCAATGAGGACTACTCCCAGAATAAATAATATAATTTCCCAATTAGCTGCTAATCCATCTATATAAAGAGGGGCAAAGTATAAAACAGCAGCAATAGCTGATGCAAGTAAGGGAAATCCAATTCCCGGAGATTGTAATTCAAAATATAATCCCCCTATAATTACCAAAATTAGGATTCCATGAAAAACTGGATTTGTCAGAAATCCTTTCAAACCACTATAAAAACTAGGTTCGTATGAAACTAAGTGGTATTCTTTATAACCTAATTTATCTATAACTTCTTTAATGTTATCAGCTTGCCCTTCACAATATCCGTTTTCAATTGCTTCTAAGGTTGTAAATGTTAAAATTTTACCCGTATCTATTACCCCCTCAATATATACTCTTTCATCTACCATTGCTTCAGCAATTTGAGGATCTCTCTTCCATATTAAAGTGGTATCACTACCATTAACAATAGTATCTTTTCCATGAGATTCAGCTGTAGCTCTAATGGTTGAACGCATATAACTTTGGTATTTATCGGGCATTTTTTCTCCGGATTGATTCACTACTGTAGCCGCTCCAATATTTGCTCCAGACCGCATGTAAATACTATCGCATGCAATAGAAATTAGTGCTCCTGCAGAAGCTGCATTATTATCAATAAATACATGAACAGGAATTTTACAGTTTAAAATTTTTGTTCTGATTGAATCAGCATATACAACTTGTCCACCATAAGTGTTTAAATGCAACAATATTACTTGAGCGTTTAGTTCCTCTGCTTCTTCAAAAGCGTTTTGAGTATGAATCCAAGATGTACTTCCAATTTCTCGTTTAATATCAAATTTGTATATAAGAGTAGTATTAATAATACTATCCGATTGTGATAAAATATTAAGTGATATTAAAATAAATAGTATGCTTAAAATATAATGTTTATTCATTCTAAGAATCTTTAATCTTGTTTGTATAAATTTAATTATTCGTAATTAATAATCACTTTGTTTTTAAAAAATTATTTGTTTCTATTAATAATGATTGTTTCTGTTGTTGATATAGTGGTAGCTACTATGGCTATAATAGAAATAAAACCAGAGACTAATACACCTATAAAAGGAATAAGTAAAACCAAGGAGAAAATAGATCCATTTCCAATAGCTAAACCTTTATTGGTTTTTACAAATGCTATACTTTCTTTAATATCTAATTTTTTTCTTTCTAATGAGAAATCAATAAATGAAAACCCATAAAAATAGGACGAAATAATAAAAAGAGTAAGGCTGGTAAATAAGCCCACTATGGGAACAAAACTTAGAATGAATAATAGAATTGTTAATCCCATTTCAATTAGAAAGTTTCTTGTTGCTAGCTTAATACCTCTCCAAATATCTTTAATAAATTGATTGAATTCAAATGGATATTCATTTCCTGTTAAAATTGTTTCAACTTTCTCAGATAAAAATGCGAATACTGGTGACATTAATACAATAATAATATAGCCACCGATGTATGCGAATATTAAAATAAACAACAATCTTAGTACGATATTCATAAATAGTAATAACATAGAAGATAGAAATCCAGAGCCCCAAAAATTCCATGCATCAACATTCAACCAATCCATGATATATACAAACCATTTTGTGCTTAATGAAACGGTAGAACTGTATCCTAACGAAAATAAAATGATGTTTAATATTAAAGGAAAAAGAAAATACCAGGTAAGTTTATGCTTTTTAATAAATGTAAATGCCTTAGAGTAACTTTTTATGCCAAGTTTAAGTCCTTTTATAAATGTCATATCTTTATTTTTATTTCATACAATAATATTAAAAAATACAGAACTATGGGGAAGGATTTATACTCAAAAAGGCTAAAGAACTAAAACTGTTGAATGATAATTTACTATCTAATAAAAAAGTGTTAATTTTGCATTTTTAAAAAAATATATAAATAAATGATGGACATTCAGTTATTAACCGCCATTTCTCCGGTTGACGGAAGATATAGAAGTAAAGTTGATGGATTAGCTCTTTATTTCTCAGAGTATGCATTAATTCGTTATCGCGTTCTTGTTGAAATTGAATACTTTATTACTTTATGTGAGCATCCGTTGCCACAATTAGCTGATTTTGATAAATCGTTATATGGTGAATTAAAAAATATCTATAAAGATTTTCAATTAGAAGACGCTGAGAGAATTAAAGAAATTGAAGGTGTAACTAACCATGATGTTAAAGCGGTTGAATATTTTATTAAAGAAAAGTTTGATGCTTTAAAGCTTGAAAAATATAAAGAGTTTATTCATTTTGGGTTAACATCTCAAGATATCAATAACACAGCAATTCCATATTCATTAAGAGATGCTGTTAATGAAATTTATTATCCCTTACTTGAAGAATTAATCAGTCAGTTAAATGATTTTGCTACAGAATGGAAAGAGATTTCAATGTTGGCAAAAACTCATGGACAGCCTGCTTCTCCAACTCGTTTAGGGAAAGAAATGATGGTGTTTGTTGACAGATTACAAACACAGCTTTCCTTATTAAAAGGTATTCCATGTTCTGCAAAATTTGGCGGTGCAACTGGTAATTTTAATGCGCATAAAGTTGCATATCCTGAAATTAACTGGATTGATTTTGGAAATCACTTTGTTAATGATGTTTTAAAATTAGACAGAGAACAGTATACCACTCAAATTTCGAATTATGATAATATGGGTGCTATTTTCGATAACCTGAAACGTATAAATACTATCATGCTTGATTTATCCAGAGATTTTTGGACATATATTATGATGGAGTATTTCAAGCAGAAAATTAAAAAAGGTGAGGTTGGATCAAGTGCAATGCCTCATAAAGTAAATCCAATTGATTTTGAAAATGCAGAAGGAAATCTGGGTATTGCAAATTCTATTTTAGAACACCTTTCAGCAAAACTTCCAGTATCAAGATTACAGCGAGATTTAACTGATTCTACAGTTTTAAGAAATATTGGTGTGCCTTTGGCACATACAGTAATTGCTATTAAATCACTTCAAAAAGGATTAGGAAAATTATTATTAAATAAGGCTGCTATTAACCGTGATTTAGAAGCTAACTGGGCTGTTGTTGCAGAAGCAATCCAGACCATATTAAGAAGAGAAGCGTACCCAAATCCCTATGAGGCTCTTAAAGCTTTAACTCGCACAAACGAAGGGATTAATGCCAAAACAATTGCAGAGTTTATTTCAGGTTTAGATGTAACAGAGGATATTAAAGAGGAACTTCGTTCTATTTCTCCTCAATCTTATACCGGAATGTAACCATTTTAGCATAAAAATTTTTGAAGTCAGCTAGCAGAAAACTACATTTGCAGCTGGCTTTTTTTATGTTTAAAGAACATACCTTTCTGAATAATGAAATTCAGAATTTAATTATAGAATAATTATAATGAGAGAATTTGTAAAGATTCTAAGACGTTTTATTCCACCTTATAAGCGACAGCTTATATTAAGTGTAGTTTTTAATATACTTAATGCATTGTTTACCGTTGTGGCTATGTTATTTATGATACCTATGCTCAATGTTTTATTTCAGCAAACAAATGAAGTAATGGCTCTTGTTCCTTGGGAGTTAACAAAAGATGCACTTGAAAATAATCTTTATTATTATATCACACAAATTAAGTTGGAGTATGGTGTTATGGCTATTATGCCTTTTATTGGGGTAATGATGTTGTTAACAACGTTTTTTAAAGTGAGTTTTGCTTATCTGGCATCTCATCAAATGGTTGGTGTTAGAAATAACGTTGTAAAAGATATTAGAATTCAGATCTATAAAAAACTATTGGCTCTTCCTTTGGGATTTTATTCTGAAGAGAGAAAAGGAGATGTGTTATCTCGAGCTACTGGCGATGTTACAGAAGTAGAAAATTCAATCATGTCATCTATTGATATGCTTTTAAAAAATCCAATTATCATTTTGGTCTCTGTTATAGCAATGGTTATAATGAGTTATCAATTAACTTTATTTGTTTTTATAATGTTACCACTTGCTGGATGGGTTATTGGAAAGGCTGGTAAATCTTTAAAAAGAAGCTCTAGAATTTCACAATCATTGATGGGAAGTATCCTCGGTGTTTTAGAAGAAACTGTTGGTGGTTTACGCATTATTAAAGCTTTTAATGCAGAAAAGGGGATGACTAACCGTTTTGAAACAGAAGCTGAGAGTTATCGTTTAATTATGAATAAAGTTCGTCGTAGATATCAAATGGCTCATCCCCTAAGTGAATTTTTAGGCACTATTGTAATTGTAGTTCTGGTTTGGTATGGGGCTTATATCGTCATTGATGCAAATTCATCTTTCGGAGGTGCTGCATTTATGGCATATATTGGTATTTTTTATCAGATCATTAATCCGGCGAAACAATTTTCTACGGGATTCTTTAATATTCAAAAGGGTCTTGCTGCCATGGAACGCATTGATAAAATTTTATTAGCAGATAATAAAATATTAGAGCAAGATGGCAGTCAGGAAAAGAAAAGATTAGATCATAAAATTGAATATAAAAATGTTTCGTTTGCCTATAATGAAAAGAAGGTTTTAAAAGAAGTTTCACTTTCTATAGAAAAAGGAAAAATGGTTGCTCTTGTTGGGCAATCAGGATCTGGTAAAACAACATTTGTAGATTTGTTACCACGTTTTCATGATGTTCAGGAAGGTCAAATATTAATTGATGGGATTGATATTAAAGATATCAAGGTTCACGATTTAAGGGGACTAATGGGAAATGTAAACCAGGAGGCCATTTTGTTTAATGATACCTTTTTTAATAATATTGCCTTTGGTGTAGAAAGTGCTACGCAAGAAGATGTTGAAAAGGCGGCAAGAGTAGCAAATGCTCACGAATTTATAATGGAGAATGAAGAAGGTTATCAAACCTTGGTAGGAGATAGAGGAGGGAAACTTTCCGGAGGACAACGCCAAAGAATTAGTATTGCCAGAGCCATTCTTAAAAATCCTGATATTTTAATTTTGGATGAAGCAACTTCTGCTTTAGATACAGAATCTGAAAAATTGGTGCAGGAAGCCTTAGAAAATTTGATGACTTCAAGAACATCTATAGTTATCGCTCATCGATTATCTACAGTCAGAAATGCAGACTTGATATGCGTATTTAATGAAGGTGAAATTGTTGAAAAGGGAAATCATGAAGAATTGGTAGCAAAAGGGGGTACCTATAGTAAACTTCATGAGTTGCAAGTTCGTTAAAGTAGGTCATTAAAACTAATAACCCGAGTTCGATTAAAATTAAAGAGCTCAGATTTTATTAAAATGCTGATATACAAGGCAAATTCTTTTTTGCATAGCGAGCTATGGTAGAAGAATTTAACGAAGTAGATTAGTATTTTAATAAAAAGCCACATATAAACAACGATTTTCTGCTTCATATTTGTTTGATATAGCCAGCTATGACTTCTAAATATTCATTGAAACTCATTATTTATAAGCGTTCTGAGCCAATAATTTTATATCGAACTCAGGTTAATAATATATTGGAAGAAAGGTTGTTCTTATTTACTGAACAACCTTTTTACATTTAAAGTTAATAACATTGAAACTCTGGTAAATACCCAAGATGCTTATATTTTTTCTTGTAATCGTTGTTTTTCCACAATAATCCACGTTGTTTCTAAAAGTAGCATTACTTGTTTTGCATGAAAATCATGGTAATCATGTTTTGTATTGGCGACCCAAAATACTGCAACAACCTTACCATTGGCTAAAATTGGTATAGTTAATGATTTAAGTTTTCCTTGATCCATTAACTCAGAATTAAGGAAGTTATAACTACTATTTTCTTTATTTATAATGACCGCTTTTTTGCTTTGAACAGCTTCATTTAAACAGTTTATTGTAGAGTTGTCAACAGTTAAATCATATTCATTAGTCCAATTGTTCAAATAGAATATATTTTTTTGCTCATCATAATGATAAATAGCTCCAATTTCACTGTTGGTGTATGATATAACTTTTGATAAAGTATGATCTAATAAATCAGGAATGGAGTTGGCCTTATACTTTACAATTTCCTCTAGTCCTTTAAAACGTTTATTAACTTGAGTTATTTCCCATTCATAATCTTTTCTTTGTGTGATATCCATGTTTACACCGATAATCCTTGATACTTCGGAATTTGATGTAAACTCTATATCTACTTTCTGGTATATCCATTTTATATTATCGTTAACTATAATGCGAAAATCCAACGTGTATTTTTCTCCTAATAAGCAATTGCGCCATTTCTCATTAAACATACTTTTATCTTCAGGATGCACTAATGACATGACGGACTCAAGTTCTATAGGGTATTCTTTGTTAAATCCATAATTCTTATAACATTGTTCTGACCAATTAAACTTATTCTTTTTAACGTCATAACTCCATGAGCCAATATTGCCAATTTCTTGAGCCTTGTTTAAATAATAGCTTTGTAACTTTAAATGAGAAATATCTCTACAGATAACTAAAAGATGAGATGTGTTATTAATTTTAATATTTGATGCAGATAATAATGTAGTAATAATGGAACCATCTTTTTTTCTGAGCTGAGTCTCATAGTTAAATATATTTTTATTTTCATAAAGTTCTTTTAGTAGATGTTCTCTATTAGGCAGATGTGTCCAGATATTGCAATCTGTAGCTTTCTTACCAATGATTTCCTCTTCACTAAATCCAAATATCTCAGTAAATCTTTTATTTATATTTATGTAAGTCCCATCTGGTTTATTTATTGACATAGCATCAGGACTAGTATAGTATGTATTCTTAAATTTTTGTTCGCTTTCCTCAACTAGTTGGTTTGATTGGGTGTTGTTCAAACTTAAAGCAGCAAGCTCTGTAAATGCAGATACAATATTAATATCGTTTATATTGTAATTGTTATCTTTATTTGAAAGGGCAATAACTCCTACTGGTTTGTTTTTTATAATTATTGGAACAATTATAATATTTTTAATAGGCATATGATTGTTAGGTAGCTTACTATTATTAAAGTGATTATCTATATAAACTTCCTTTTTATCATATATTAATTTTAATAATTCATTTTTTGTTTTGGAAACAGGTTCTTTTACATGCTCTTCTTTACCATTTATGTTTTTGAAAAGTATATCTGTATAATCTCCGTTTTTTAAACCAACATAACCAGATGTTGAATTAGTTAAGTTCAAACAATAATTAAAGATAGAATCAATAGTTTTATTAAAATCATTTACTGTTAGTATCTGTTTTGCAGCACTCAATAATTGCTTTATCTCTTTATGTCGTTTTTTTAGTTGTTGTTCGTTTTCTTTTAATATGGTTACATTTTCCATGCATACCAAAATCTTATCTTCATCTTTATCTGGTAGTACAGTTGTCGAAATATGAAAATTTAATGTTTTAATTGAATTGTTTTCAGTATAAACATTAATTGTGAAGTCTGTTTTGTTAGTCTGCTGTTTTGATAAAATTGCTTTTTTAACTGCATTATTTAAAATACAAGTGCTGCAATGTATAGAATGACTGCAACCTTGTTTGGTCATTGAAGCATATATACATGATAGAAAATCTCCACCTCTAAGTCCCAGTGCTTTTGAGGCATCTTTTTTTAGTAACTCTAACCCAGTTTTATTTATATCTAATATTTTAGAATTTTTATTAAGAATAATCATTACAACAGGTGCACTGTTAAACATTTTCTTAAATGTACTTTCCTTTATTCTTATTTTTTCATAGGCGTTTTTTATTTCATTAGTAGCTATCGTTTCTTGTGTAACATCCATATAAACTGCTGCAAAAAAGTTTGGTTTAGGTGAAAATACTGTTGTTTCATAGTATTTATTCATTTCTACAGCATAATCTTTAAATCTAATGGGTTTACCGTCTATTGCTACCTTACCACATTTTTTTATCCAATAGTCTTCAGTATTTGGGAATAGTTGTTTTACTGATTTGTTTATAACCTCTTTGTAGGGTAAATTGATATTTTCTAATAGTTTTGGATTAGCGTCTCTAAAAATATAATCTATAAGTTCATTATTGTCATCTAATACTATTTCATGCACCGCATAAGCTTCATTTAAATTGTCAAATAGCATTCTGTACTTTTCTTCACTTTCAGCTATTTCTTTATTTTTTTCATACAGTTCTTCATTATTAGCTCTGAGTTCTTCTTCTGTCGTTAAAAGTTCATTGTTTTTTTGCTGTAATTGATCGTTCAGAATCTTAAATTGTTGACTTAATTTATAATTTTCATATACCTTTTTACTAAGCTTATTTTGTGTCCTTGTTCTTATTGTATTGATTCTGTATAAATAAATAATAAGTATAGTTTGTATGAGGAAAAAGAATGTATAAAGCCAGATTGCTTTTTTGTTAATTTCATAAAATGTATTTGGCTTATTTATGATTATTGAACCTTTGGGTAAGTCATAAGTACTAATGTGGTTTTTATAAAGCTCGTTATAATCAAATGTATATTGGTTAGGACTATCATTTATAACAGGGATTGTACTAATAGGAGTACCCTTAAATATTTGATGTATTATACCAGCTGTTTGTTTTCCTAATTTCTGATGCGAAACAAGTTTTCCTCCTATGATACCTTTACCTAACCCATGTTGATAAATATGATATAGCGGCGATTTAAGATTGTTTTTAATAATATCTAGACTTCGTTCAAAGGGTATAGTTTTACCATTTTTGTCTTGATAGGCTGATATTAGAAGAACCGGGTCATTAGATGACAATTGGGCCAATGCTATTTTTAGTTCTTCAAAACTATAGTCTTTTAAATCAATTTTATTAAAGTTTATTTCAGGGTAGTTTGCCGTTTCCTGTAATAACTTTTTAAGATCATTTTGTCCTGTAATTGTATTGTCAACGATGTATGATATATTTTTACTATTAGGATATAGAAGTTTTAATAATTCAAGGTTTTCTTTTATTGATATTGATTCGGCTATACCTGTTATCCATTGATTATCATTTTGAATTAAGGCCAATTTGTGATTGTTAACGCCTGAAAATACGATTGGAATATTTGAAAATAATTCATTTTGGTATTCTAAAACAAATTCCAGTGCTTTATCATCACTAGTAATAATAGCACTAAATGGCTCTACATGATTAACTTTGTGCTTTATATAATTATAAAAGTTATTTATATTTTCCTCCGTAGGTGATTTTTTCCAGTCTAAAAATTCAATATCAATTTTTACATCAATTGTGTCGAAAACAGCATTTAATCCTGCTAAAAATGGATTGGTGGTAGGAAAGCTGTAGTTATAAGAATGAATGACTAATACGTGTTTCTGATTTTCAGCTAAACTTATCGTTTGAATTATTAAAACCAGTAAAATAATAAATATTACTTTTTTATAATTACGGTATACAATTTGGCCCATGGTGTTAAAAAAAATAGGTTAGTTTTTATGTCTTAAATCTATATTATTTTATTAATGGTTCTTTTATGTGATTTATAAATTTTTCAAATTGCTTAATTTGACCAGGTAATTGTTCAAAATCAAAAGACTTCACATTAGTATCTAATTTTCTTTTATAATTTTCTAATTCATCCCAGGATATAGAACTAGTGAGGTCACTAAGTTCTTTCAAAAAAATATTCAGATTTGTTAAAGAAAGCATTTCAGATAACTGTTCCCAAATAGGAATTAGGATATCTTCAAATTTTCCTTGAATTAGCCTTATTTCTACAGTTGAAAATTTCTTAGGAATTATTTCCTCTGAGGGTGAATTAATACCAATAAAATTTTGTTTTTTATTGATGTCATTATTAATCTTAACGGGATGATCTTGCTCAGTAGAATATTCTATTTTAGGAATGGATATACTAAACTTGCTTCCTACGTCCATAGAACTTTCAAGTAAAATTGTACCTCCCATTAGTGTAATAATTCTTTGTACAATTGAAAGCCCAAGCCCCGTACCTTCGTGCTGTTTATTGCTTTTAGAGTCCTCTTGAATAAAAGGTTCAAAAATCACCTTTTGTTTATCTTGTGGGATTCCTAACCCAGTATCAATTATTGAAATATTAAGATTTCCATACTTGTTATCTTTTTGATTATGAAAGGAGTACTCTATTTTAATACCCCCTTTTTCTGTAAACTTAATGGCGTTATTAATTAAATTAATAAGTATTTGTTTCAACTTTAAACCATCAGCATATATCTCTTTGGGTATTGTAGATTGTTGAATGGTTTCTATTGTTATTCCTTTGTTATAAGCGAATAAAGAGAATGTTTGATAAATTTCATCAATTAAAAAACTAAGATTTATTTTCTCATTTTTAATTTCAATTTTCCCTGAATTTATCTTTTCAAGATCCAGCAAATCATTTATTAATTCCAGCAATGTTTTACCGCTGGATTCAATAGATGTAATATAATTATTATAGGGGGCTTCTTTTATTCTGTTTTTCAATAAATTAGTAAAGCCTAATATTGCATTCATTGGAGTTCTTATTTCATGCGACATATTTGCTAAAAATTTTGATTTTAGCTCATTTGCATAATTACTCTTGTTTTTTGCCTCTATCAATTCATTTAATAACCTTTTGTTATTGGTAATGTCTATTAAAATCCCTACTATTTTTGAGGGTTCTTTAGCATCGATCTGACCGTGAAAATGAAACCATAAATACTTGTTTTTAGCGGTAAGAAATCTAAATTCTATATCTAAACTGTTTTTACTTTTTTTGATGACCTTGTTTAGTTCTGATTTAAATAAATTAATGTTGTGCGGGTGAATCCGTGAAGTTAACCAGTTTATATTCAGCAAAGTATTGTTAAAGTCATATCCTGTAATCTCATTGAAAACCTGATTGCAATCAAAAATATTAGTGCTAAAATTATATTCAATAAAGGAAATTTTTCCTGCAGTTAATAAAAACTCAATTTTATCTTTTAAATCATTTATTTGAGTTTCCTTTTTTATCCGTTCTGTTAAATCTACACGAACTTCACCTATATGAGTTTTCCCACTTTTAGTAATAATGGGGAAGGCGGTAACTTGAAATGAAGAATCTTCAAGGGTTCTGTAAAAAGTAACAGTTTTATTGATGTCATTTAGTGCCGGACAATCTTTACATTGCTGTTTTTCATTGCAAAAATATTCATAACATTTTTGCTTAATAGAAGCAGATTCCTTATTGCTATGAAATATTATATTTTGATTTTCATCTACAATATTTAGTGTAATATTATTATGATCCAGAATATAATTGAGTTGTTTGTTTACATTTACTAATTCAAGTTCATTAACTTTTATATCAGTAATGTCTATCATAAATCCATACAAGTCAGTCGTTATTCCATTTTTTTGAATAACCTTGACAACATCTCTGATCCATACAATACTTCCATCCTTTTTTATAACTCTATAGTTAAACACATGATCGTTTCCTGCCTGAGATTCTCTAATACAAAAATTAAACGATTCTTCCCGGTCTTCAGGATGTATTATATTAATCCAATCATCAACTGTTTTTATCTCTTCATGATTATAACCTAATATTTCTTCACTTTGCGGACCTACATATGAAAAATTAGCCGTTTCAAAATTCAGAGACCAGGGAACTCCATGAATTGTTGAGAGTAGAAATTCTGATGCCAATGAATTTTTTGATGTAGCTTTTATATTTTCATTATGATGAATTAGTGATGCTATATTTTTACAAATAATTTCAACATATTCGATATTTGAATTTATTTTTTCATTTGTAAATAATGTAAATATCATTCCATACCTGAATTTTTCATCACTAACAGGATGAAAAACTATTTTTTTATAGGATGAAAGTACGTCAATATGCTTATAATCATTATATGTTAATGTAATCGCAGACTTAGAATCAGTGTGTAAAGTATTAATGTTTAGTGAATCTAATTCTTTAGCAATATTGTTAATTGAAATACTCTCGTCATCCTCTGATAATATTGTATTATCGTTATAATATATAAATAGTGTATGATAACATTGAGTTAATTTTTGAATTACTTTTAATTGATTTTTAAGGTCTTTGATTAATTTGTTGTTCATTGCAATTTTACTGTTGTGTAATTTTGTAATTCAAAATCAGTTAGTTATAGGTTTGTTAGGGGTGTCCTAATTATTTTAATCCTGTTGTTCATTTGAGTGTCCTTGTTGAATACAATAATACAACGAGGAATTAATAATAAAAGGTGGAAGTGCTTTATATGTAAAAAGCTATTGTCAACAAATATATATAATCAACATATAAAACCAACAAAAAAGTATAAATTTAAGTACTCAAATAATTAAATAAATAGGTAAAAAAGTCAATTTTGTAATGTATACTATCTAAAGCTGTAGTGATTGCTTTATAAATAAAGTTTTTTTTTACCTGCTCATAACATATCCAATATAATATACCTTTTACTGAGCATGGTTATATTACCTATATAAAGACTGGTGAATTAAATTGGATTTTCCTCGGACTTTCTAGGGACTTTCTTCGGTTTTTCTTCGGTTATAATCGAATATAATTTGAATATATTCCATTTATTTTATATCTTAATTGTATCAAAAACATATGATTGGTACCTGGTTATTATAATGTAGGTATACAGTTAACTAATATTAATAGAACTTGGTTATTAATCTAATCTTATATAAGTTATGGGAAAAGCTACAAATGGAGCAAATGGATCAGTTTCCGGAAAAGTAGGTAGTGTTGTCTATTATAAGATGTATGGTAAGGATTATGTCAGATCATTACCAGATGTGAGAAAAGATAAACCTACACCAGCTAAATTACGTCAAAGACAACGGTTGAGTTTAGTAACTGCTTTCTTAAAACCTTTTAAAGATTTGGTGAAAATTACTTTTGCTCATAATACCGTTGGCCGTTCACCATATCATACGGCTCAATCATTTAATATGAAAAATGCAATTAAGGGAGATGAGTATCCTGACCAGGAAATTGATTTTTCAAAAGTTGTATTAAGTGCAGGTAGTCTGGAGCTGCCTAAGGAATTTACAGCTAAACTAACAGATAAAGGTTTATTACTTGAGTGGAATGATTATGTAAATGGAACCTCTGATACTTTGGTGGTTATTTTATTTAACAGATATACTAACTATATAGAGTATCAGTTTACTGCAGTATCAAAATATAAGAATAGTTACCTTTGGGATGTTGATCTGGACGATAAACAAACATCTGTATGGATTGCATTTAGAAGTCTTGATCAAACGGATATGAGTAATAGCTTGTACTTAGGTGAGGTATAGCCTTAATATATTTTAGGGCTCTAAACGTCTTCGGTTTGCCTTTTTATCAGATAATATTTTTTTGTTTTGTAGCCTTTTGAGTTTTGATGCTTTTGTGGGCTTTGTGGATATGCGTTTTTTTACAGGCTTTAAAGCATGATGAATGATGGATGCTAAATGGGCTAAAGCAATCTCTTTATTTTTGATTTGAGATCTTGTTTTATCACAACTTAAAGTCAATATTCCATCTTTATTAATTCTTGAGTCTAATTTTTCTTTAATAATTAATTTCTGAGATATTGATAGAATCAATGAATTCATAATATCAAAATGGAGTATAACTTTTGTGTTGACTTTATTTACATTTTGTCCTCCAGGACCAGAACTTCGTGCTGTTGTAAATGATATTTCAGAAGATAAATCAAGCATGTTATTAAAATTTAAAAACTGAGTTCATTTCATGTTCTTTCATTTTAATATTTGTGCGATACATCATGTAAATTAAAAATGGGAAAAATAGAAATAATAACCAGTTAACTTGAGACATTAAAATAAAGTCATAGATGCCATGAAATATAAACGGGATTAAGAATGCCATTAATAAGTAGGAATTTCGTTTATGCGAAGTGAATTTAGCCAATCCTAAATAGTAGCCCATCATAATTGCAAACATTGCATGAGCAGGAACTGCTGTAAAAGCCCTGGAAATTCCAGTTTCCATTCCATTAGAAAATACATACATCAAATTTTCAACTAAGGCGAATCCTAAGGATACAAATACTGCATAAACAATACCATCGAAGCGTTCATTAAAATTCGGATTCTTCCATATTAAAAAATATACGGCTAGTAATTTAAAAGCCTCTTCGCATAAAGCTGCTACAATAAAAGCATTGCCAAAAGCATGCGTTATTTTACTTGTAAATAAGTAGGGAAGAAGAGAACTAAATAATTGTTCAAACAAGATTACAGGTAAAACAATTAACATCCCGGCCACCAGTCCTTTAATTAAAAGTGGAAGCGGTTCTTTTTCATATTTATCACGATAATATATGTAAGCCAGTATGATTACAACCGGGGCAATGGATATTAAAAGAAGATTCATTTTAATTAATAATTTAGGGTGAAGATAATAAAATTACATAAATGGAATTGTAGCTTTTATAGGGAGACTGTAAATTCAACTCTGTCCATAAGTGAATAAATTATTAATATTGTAGCTTATGGCAAAGAAGAAAGAATCGGCAGAATACATTGCAATGCGAGATCTGGCATTGGAACAATTAAAAAGTGGAAAGTCGTTAACAGGAAAAGATGGTGTTTTTGCGCCTATATTGAAAGAGTTTTTAGAGAGTGCCCTTGAAGCGGAGATGGAAGATCATCTTGGCGAGGAGGAGCGCTCTTTGGGCAACAAAAGGAACGGCAAAGGACAAAAAACAGTTAAAACAGGTGTTGGTAATGTTACCATTGAGCCTCCATATGACAGGAACGGTAATTTTGAACCGGAAATAATAAAAAAAAGACAAACAGTATTAGCCGACAGCCTGGCACCCAAAATAATAAGTTTATACGGAAAAGGTATGAGCTTGCGAGACATTGGTATTTACATTGAAGACATGTACGATACGGAGGTTTCTCCCACAGTTCTCAGCGAAATTACTGACCGAGTTATCCCTCAAGTAAAAGAATGGCAAAACCGACCATTGGACGAAGTTTATCCGATTGTATGGTTGGATGCTATGCATTATAAGGTAAGGGACGGCGGAAAAGTTGTATCTAGGGCTGTTTATAATATTCTTGCCATAAACAAACAGGGAAGAAAAGAGCTTATCGGTATGTACATATCCGAAAGCGAGGGAGCAAACTTCTGGCTTTCTGTATTGACTGATTTAAAGAGCCGTGGAGTTAAAGATATCCTGATTGCCTGTACCGACAACTTAACCGGCTTCACCCAAGCTATCCTAAGCATTTTTCCCGAAACTGAAATACAAAAGTGTATTGTCCATCAGATACGCAACTCTCTTAAGTATGTGGCTTCTAAAGACCAGAAACCATTCATGAAGGAGCTTAAAAAAGTATATCAAGCTCCAACCAAGTCACAAGCTGAAACAGAGTTGCTTAACCTGGAAGAAGCATGGGGTAAAAAATACCCTGTCGTAATTAAATCCTGGAATGAAAACTGGGAAGAGTTATCGTCTTACTTCCAATATGATGAACCTATCAGAAAACTGATTTACACAACAAATGCAGTAGAAGGTTTTCATCGTCAAGTAAGAAAAGTAACCAAAACCAAAGGTGCATTCACAAGTGACATGGCATTACTAAAACTCATTTATTTGGCAATAGAGAACATCTCAAAGAAATGGACACAGCCAGTGCAAAACTGGGGACTGACAGCTCAACAACTGTGCATCAAGTTTGAAGGGAGGTTCGATCTTGAAATATAATCACCAAAATCTAAAAGCAAAGGTAAGTCGCTTACAGAACCTGTCAAGGGTGTATAAACGGCTTCGTGCCTCAGCCGCCCTTGACAGAATCTGAAAGCTTCCCAATTATGCTTTTAGAAATTGGTTCAAAGAAAAAAAATAAGTTAATTTGAAATCATAAATAAAATCATCGGACAGAGTTCAGCTTACATTCCCTTTATAGGTGGACCCCTTTCTATTAATATATGTAAGCTGCATTTGCTTTTCTTTCATTTTCTTTAGATAAGCCAGGCTTTCTTCCTCCAACTCTTCCTTTCTCCCTTGCAGCTTTTAAATCTGCCATCGTTCTCTCTCTTATCAATTCCCTTTCAAATTGAGCAAAACTTGCAAAAATATTAAAAGTTAATCTCCCCTGTATAGTTGTTGTATCAATGCTATCATTCAGACTTACAAATTCAACATTCTTTTCTCGAAATGAAGTAACTAAATCTATCAAATGTTTTAATGACCTGCCAAGTCTATCAAGTTTCTAAACAACAACTACATCTCCAGCTCTATGATGCATAAGCATTTTTTCAAGTTCCGGACGTTCTTTAACTGCACTTTTTTTTCATGGCTCGTATTATATGTAAATCGATTTAATAAAAAGTACTCATTAAACGGTTATTCCTGAAACTTAATAATGATACGAGTTTTTGAGACGGATTCAAAATATTAATGATACATTTTAGAGATACACCTCAAATCCGGGTTTGGTGAGACACTATAAGTAATGGTGTCGGATAGATTGATTTTTCTTTTAAGCAAGTTTTCAACCTTTAATTGCATTTCGGAAAAAACAAAGTCTTTCAAGCTCGAATCCTTTCTGTAAACTCTTAGGTAATCAATCAGATTTTCAAATGTAAATTGCACCTGGTTCTTTTGACACTTAATTGATAACAGTTAAAACAATTCTTTTACTGCATGAGCACTATCCGTATTCGGTTTAATGTTTAGTTGAGTCTTAATAAAATCAACTATGTCAATATTATTGTAATCTGTCATCTGAGTATATTTTAGGTTGAAATAAAAAAGCCCCAGTTTTCCGAGGCTTTCTATTTTCTATTCTTTTTTAACTTTTATAAGTTACTGATGCTTTATACATCGTACTGGTAGACCAGACCCTTTCTTATAACCATAAGATACTTCTACCGATGATTTATATTCATCAAATCCAAGCCCCCATACGGTTTTATTCTTAAACATATCTGAAGACCAAAACGATGTGTATCCTTGAACTGGAGTAAAATTTACTCCCATACGTGTACCACAATTAAAAGCACAAAATCCAGAACTACCATTTGGTCTCAATTCTACATAAGCACTATCTCCATACGAATCAATCAACTGTTCAAAATCATATTTCGTTGGTAATTCCCATCCATCAGGACAAACATTTATGGCAACTTTCCAGGTATATAAATACCCTTGATCATCGACAGTTTCCTCTTTATTGGTATAAATCCAATATTTCCCATCGTGTGGTTTGAATGCCAAATTCTTTGAAAACCATATATTACGACCAATTTTAACGGTAGGATAAATTTTTCCATCCCTATTATCAGTATACACACCATATTTGTTATTCAATGTATCAGATACCCCAATTGCTTTTGCTTCATAAGATTTTTGTTCTAATTGTTTTTCAACATCATCTCCACCTTGCTTAATAGCAATACAACGGAAACCTAGCCATTTCTCTGGCTGTGTATAAAATTGAACAGAATCCTGATTGCACTGCCTTGCATAAAGCGTATAATTACCACCTTTTGCTTTTCCCTTTTCCATCACCATTTCTGAAACATTGCCATACATATCAAAAACATTATTCTTATCGCAAAAAAAAGATCCTATTTGAAATATGTGTGATATAATTTCTTTGTTTTGACAATCTCTATGGCGATAATTATATGTAACACATAGACCTTTACTTGTAACACTATCCGTCATATTAATGCTTTTATCGAAAGATTCTGGATTCGTTTTGCAGTAATTAATCCATTCTGATTCTGTTGGCAAACGAAAAATATATTTACCTTTTCCTTTAATTTTAGTTCGCCACTTGCAAAAATTTACTACTTGTTCATAACTAACACCAACTAAAGGCAAATTATAAATATCAAATCCACCAGAACCATCTCCCTTATCCAGTACATATCTATCTTTTGACATTCTTTTAAAATATCCAATAGGTTGTCCTGTATAACGGGCTTCTGTTGAAATATAATCTCCCGATTTTTGATTTATATATTTCCAAACTTTAGCTTCAATCAGAGAACTGTCTGGCAAAACTTTACGAGCATTAATATAACCCTCATGTATTAAAACCCAATTATAGTAAGACAACCAAGAGCCGACGTTTACCTCTGTTGCATCTATATGTATATTCTCATTAACTCTTTCCATTGAAGATAGAACCGGAATCTGAGAATATATTTTAATCGCGTTCAATAATACAATCAAAACCACAATAGACATTTTGCTAATATATTGCACTTCCATCTTCATTATAATTCTTATCATACCAATATTGTTCTAAAGTTTTATTATACTCATAAATAGAATAAGCATTCCATAATGTTTTAATACTCCGACCTAATCTACCAAGCCATGCAGTCCTAATATATCTAAGTCTTAATTGACTTGGCATAGTATAATCACATGAATATTGATGTATATGATTCCTTTTACCTCTACTAAAATATTTAATATCGGATTTTATAGCACTTAAACCTAATACCGATTCATATGCCATATTAAATCTATCACCAGCATCCAATCCACTACTAAAAATTGAATAAAAACCACCCCATGTTTTATCTTCTCTTTCCGAATCCCATCCAATTAACCCAACATGAAACGAATGAAAATTAAATTCTCCATTTTCCATATTATCAGATATGTTATCCGATATAACCACTCCAGCAAATTGCTGTAATCCATTTAAAGGAATTTTGCTTGTAGGATTCAAACTTCCTCCAAGCGCAGCAGATGCACTATATGCCCCCATAGCCCATACGCCATTCCAACCTTTTTTATCTGCGGTTTTTAATTGATCCTGATGATTAAATGCATTCGTAGCAGTAATTGCAGCATAGTTATAACCATAATTACCTCCTGCTGAACTAAACACAGCCGATGTACCTTGAGAAAAAGTTGTTGCTGATCCAGCTCCATGTTTTAATGCTGCAGAACCTGCACCCAAAGTATTCCATCCAACCCAGGATACTGTAGCGGTTATTCCTCCTGCAGCAAAGGCTTTGCCTCCCCAGTTATCAGTTGTCATACCATATGATACATAGCCTGCAATAAAACCTACTCCTGCTGCAACTAGATCATCCCATCCGAACCATTCCCCACTCGGATCAGTATAAAGCATAGGGTTATTAAGGCAATAAGTATACCTATTGTAATTTAACCAGTTACCTGGGGCTTGCAATTGTGGGTCAGGACTTAAAAAACGAGCTATTAATGGATCATATACCCTACCATTCATATTAATCAAAGCGAAATTATTCAAATGCTCATGCATTGTATAACCTCTTTCCGTTAACCATGATGCTCTTATATCTGAATCTTCCCATTTATCTGGATCACGTCTATTCCCCCATGGATCATAAGCAAATCGTTGTTCAGAATCATTATAAGTTGCAATATTACCATCTTCATCAGTCAAAGCTAATAAAGAACCTTGGTAATCTGTATATGCATGGAATAAACTTCCTTCCTTATTATTATCGATATATATTGCTGCAAGACCATTGCCTCCTGAAATATAATGAATTTTCTTAACCGAGTTCTCACTATGGTCTTCTTCATAGTCACCTAAATAAAATTTGGTTAACTCATCACTTTGTCCTGCATTAAATACACCTACTCTTCTGTAATTATCAACACCGTAAGTTATGTTTACGGTATTATTCCCTTCTGTGATTGATGAGATTTTCTTAAAATCATTATAAGTAATAATTTGTGTGTTATCCGAGATTATATCAGGATTACCACTTATTGATGTAATGGCATGAATTTTTGTATTATCATCGTAATTCATACTGAAATCAATTCCTGTTTTGGATGTGATATTTCCAGATTTGTCATAATTCATTAAAAACTCAAACGAACTAGATGTGCCATCTCGCTCAATTGTCCAACTTTCCAATTGATTGTAATCATCATAATTAAATGATTCTGAATTCCCTGAAATATAATCCTTTCTATAATCTAAATTCCCATCTTCTTTAAATTCGTAATACATATCAATAATTCCATCAGACTTAATAGTTTGAGGTAATCTTCGTTCATTTTCGTATGTGAAATTAATTGATTTACTACCCTTTTTACACTCTTTAAATTGACCATCATCATAAACAGAAACTCCCTGCCATATGTTATTTCCAGAAGGATCTAATACTTGTTCTAATTGACCTGTCTCTGTATATTTATATGTAACAGAGTAACCTGATGGGTAAGTCCTTGATTCTTCTCTTCCATAAGAGTCATATGTAGTCCCAAATGTAAATAATTCATCATTAATGTTCTCAGTTGTTGTAGTTATCCGACCCAAGTCATCGTATTTGTATGAAATTTGATGACCTGTTTCACTATTTGTTATAGCATTAATAGTTCCAGATGTAGGATTATAATCTGTAGTAGTATTAACTCCATTCACGTTAGAAGAAATATTACGACCAGCATCATCATAATAATTTTTAGTCGTTATAGTATCCTGATTACCGTCTTCGTCTGTTTTTACAAATTGCTCTAACGTTAATTCGCCAAAACCGTTGTATTCAGAAGTAACTATCCCTCCATCTGGATCTACAATTTCAATTCTATTCCCTTGTAAATTATAGTTTGTTGTTACGGCCACTCCTCCTTCCGGAGTGGATGTTTTAACCTGTCCGCTGGGCCAATAGGTAAAATCCACTACCCTTCCATTAACAGAACTACTTACTAGTTGACCAGCTGCATTTTTAGTTTCTATAGTTTTCCCATTCGGACTAGTAGTTGTATTTGTTAACCCATCATAGGTATAGGAGGTAGTTCCTGCCGGAGAAACAATTTTATCAACTCTTCCATAATCATCATAAGTATAAGATGTCTTTTGACCCATCTCCGCTGCATATGGCTCTGATACATAATCCTTTTGACCTTTATTATTATATGAGGTAGTCACAAAGATTTTACTATCCCTTTTATACCCATAATAATCTTTACGTATTATTCTACCCAAGTCATCATACCATGTCCATAATGGACTTTGACCACTACTTTCTTCATAATTATAAAAAAGAGCATTTGTTGGTCCATCTCCATTATTCCACTGAAGAGCTTTAACAGTATATGTTCCATCTGGATAATTGATGACAGTATTCCTACCAAAATCGTCATATTGATATGAAGTAATTAAACCTATATGGTCTTCTTCTGAATCTAGAAGCCCAGTTTCTTCGTCATAATTATAAGTGTTTGTAAAACCAGTGAAATCATTTGTTTTTGTATGAACAAATCTACCGGAAGAAGTGTAGGTTAAACTTGTACTTCTAATATTGCTATTCCACTCTTTTTCTATTTTTTGAGGATTTCCAAACGAATCATAATTATCGTAACGAAGAATTAATTTGTTATCGTCTTCAGGATCATGTATTTGTTTTGTTAAGTTACCATTTAAATCGTAACTATACTCTGTTGTGCGTATCTGAGAATCATCCGAATTAAATTTACTAGTATAAATTTTTTCTGGTAAATAATCACACCAACTTCCTTTATCTGTATAAGAAATTGTTTGGTTTTGGTATATCCCTATATTTTCCCCATTTTCCAAATACTCTGTTGTAATGGATATTGGATTACCATAATCATCATATGTATAAGTTATATTTTTAGATGTATTAGTTAGGGCATCTGTCGATGTAGCTGAATTTACTTTTGCCCAATACCGATTATTACCTTGATCTAATACAGAAATATTATTTTCAGTAGTATTAATTATTGTTGAACCAATACTGACTTCAGTTTTTAAAGGAACTAAAGTTGCAAAATCAGTATTAATTTGGTTTATAGATGTTGATACAAATCCAGTTTGTAGATTTTTAATTGAATTCTCTTTAAAGCCTAGAAAACCTTTACCTCTAAGATGGAAATATGCTTCATTATATGAATACTCTGTCGAGATATTATCAAATCCTGTAACTTTTTGGGTTACATACAAAGGTGCTTGGAGGTTCATGATTTCTGTATAATCATCAGTTCCCTTTGTATATACATTGTTGTTAGTTAAAGGACTATAATAAATTTCTATATTCTTTCCTGAACTATTGCTAATAGTAGAAACAAGACCTTCTCCATAATCATTATTTTCAGTAGAAACAAAATGGATATTTTCATCTTTTTCTTCAAAAGTAGATAAGTCATAAGCGTATGATATTATATCAGGTCTACCATCACCATTAAAATCACCTACTGCATATTGAGTATCAGTTACATATTTCCTACCTGTGTCAATTTTCTTATATAATGTCACATTAGTTCCTGTAGATTCGTACCAAGCCGTATAAGCATAATCAAAAGGATGGGAACTAGAAAGTCCACTTGCTGTTTTATAGTGTGACTCGGTAATCAAAACATCATCTTTCCCATCATTATTAAAGTCAAATACAATACAATCATCTTGACTATTATTGGCCGATGTATAATCATCTTCCTTAGCTGTAATAGCTTCCAGTTCATGTTCATAAAATCCAAGATTTCCTGTATTTATAAAAAAAGACCAGTCTTTAGTATTTTTTTTATTTATTATAAAATCCAATAATCCATCGCCATTAAAATCACCAGAACGTAAATAACTAGAATAACCCTCTTTAAAGTATTCACTTGTTGTAAAATCCTTTTCTTTAAAAGAACAATTAATTATACTATCACTATTTAATTCACCTCCTTGATTAATGTAAAATTTGGCGTCATTAGAAGTTATTACCATAAAATCAATTAAACCATCAGCATTATAATCCGAAGGGATAATTTGTTTTGGAGCTTTTGATAGAGAGAATTCCAGTTCTGTAGTTGCAATAATATCTCTTGTTTCCATTTCTGCTCCCCATATTATTAATCCAGGAAATGTATCATCATATTTTTTTTTCTCAATGTAAAAAACATCTGTATACCCATCATTATTAAAATCGGCAAATGTATATGAAGGCATGTCACTTGTAATTGTTTTAAGAGAGGTTCTGAATCTTGTATTTTTCTTATTAATATCGTAAACTAAGAAGTTACAATAATAATCCTCACCTCTGTCTAGATATGGAATAAAACATGTTTGTTGTTTATCCTCAAAATTTCCAACTTGTAAATTCCCTGATTTAGTTACTAAATTATCCATAGCAGAATTTACAATAGGTGAATAATCGATAATATTGGATTTAAAATTCAAACCTCCATCATCATTTTTATATGCTGTATAAGTATGAATAGCCGTTTTTTGTGCTGTACCAAGTTTTGCAGGATAAATTGTAATTAAATCAGATAATCCATCTCCAGTAATATCTGCTGAATACCAATAATAATCACCTGTCGAAAACGTATCATCAATTCCTGATAATGAAATCTCTTTCCCTGAAATCTCTTGATTAATTGCATTATATTTAATGCTAATTGGAGAAAGTTTTTCTCCGTTTGTTCCATATTCAGTAATCTGACCTATAATACTTTTACCTATTTCATTTTCGGAATAAGATATTTCATATGTTCGAAATGATTTCCCATAACTAGAAGATTCAATTTTCGAAAGTCTTTTGGATTGAGAGTGATAAGTTCTATCAATAAATCCAGATTCTTCATCATCTCTTGTTTCATATATAAAATTTATTTTAAAATCATCAGAATTGCCAATATTTGCGTTAGAGCCATAGGAAATGCTTTCCAATACTTGGTCAAGATAGACTTGATCGACAGTATTGTCAATAAAATTATAGGAAACCTTCTGCATAGAGTACTGAAAAGTCATAAGGTTTCCATTCTTGTCTTCAATCGTCGAAAGCCTCCATCCTAACCTTTTATTATTATTTATGGGGAGGTATAAAACATCTTCATCACCACCATAAGTTAATGTTTTACCATCTTTAGTGTAAACCGTAATGATTTTTGGTCCCCAAGCTTGAAGATTAGTTCCAATAATTTTATTAAAAGATTCACTTTCTGTTTTATATTCTATTTGATCATCAGATTTTGATATTATTATTAGTCGTTGTCCATCAAGGCTTAAAGGACTTTCTTTAGTCCAATCTATTGGAGCTGCTTCTTGATCAAAATAGTAGTTTTTCCTGGTTCTTGTTATTTGAGAAAGTCCGCTAATATTCCATCCCCAACCGGCAATTCCATTCCCCGATTGACTGTTATAAACCAATGAAATATTTGGTTGTAATCCATTTATGCCTTTGGGACATTCAATAGGTATTGTGTAAGTAGCGGCACCAGTTCCACTAACATTAAATTGTCCAGGAATATTTCCAACTACACTACCTTCTGTGGGATCGGTTGTTATTTCTCCATCTTCTGTTATATAACTGGTATTATTAGGTGCAAAAAACAAATTTGGGTCAATTTCTAAGCTTAGACTTTCATTTGCCCCTGGAGTATATGAAAAACCATCAACTAAAGAAATGTACTCTTTAGCTAAATAAGTTTCTGTCCCATTAACAGGTGAATCAAGTTCCCATATTTCAGCTCTTTTTTGTGCTGAAACAAAAGAAAATGATAACAACCATATCAAAATTATAATATATATATATTTCATTTTCTATTCTTCATTTATTAGATTTTGAGTATTGTAAAACTCTTAAAGGTGCTATCATAACTGATATTTACAATATATACTCCTGTGTTATTAGAAGAAATATCTATAGTATGATCACCATTCCCTTTAAAAACACCTTCGCTACATTTAATAGCTTCAAGACTTACAACTGAATAAGTAAATTCTAATTCATCAGTGGCATTTAGTATAGATATTGTTAATATTCCAGAAGTTGGATTGGGAGAAAGTGAAATTTCAATTTGTATTTCATCTTCGTTACTATCTTCAGTTGATGATTCCGATTCATCCCCGCTATCTTTCAATTCAATTATTCGCTCAATTCGGTTGCCTTGCGTATCATATTTATATACAATTTCTTCAGTAGTTTGTGCGAAAGCATGGCAATAACTACATACTATGACAAATAATGTCATACAAACCTTTATAGACATATTATTCATTGGTATAGGATTTGATTATTTTTCAGCAATGAAATTTTTCAACATGGTCTTTAACTCAAGTAACTCACCTTTCACTTCTTTTATCTCGCTATCCTTTTTAATAGATTCTTGTTTTTGTGAAATCACATATAAGGTTAACTCTTCCACCTTCTGTAAAAGCAACTTATTCATTTCAGCAAGGTTTACACCTTTATTTTCCATCTCTTCTGCGCTAGGTATACCTTCTAAATGCTTATTTTCCTTAACAAATGCTTCAACATCAAGAAGATCTTTCAATTCATAATCATCTGCAAAAACAAAATCTGCTGTGTTACCATTTGCTTCTACCAGTATCTTAGTTGCACGAACAGTTCCATTTACATCGAGTTTGTAATCTGGAGAATCTGTTCCTATACCAATATTCTCATTTTCATCAACATTTAAACCTTTGACCTCTACATCTTCAACTTTTGCATCCGTATATACTTTTAATTGTGAAGTAATTGACGATAAAGAGTCATTGACAACTGCTGTTAGCTGTGTCTCTAAATTGGCATACATCACAACCGATGAATCAATAGCATTTTTCTGTGCTGTATTTGCAAGAGCAGAAGCTTCAGAAACAGCTTCATCTTTAGAAGTGTCGGTATATTGCTTTAGTTGAGTTCTAAGGGAGGTCAATGAATCATTAACAACTGCAGTTAACTGAGTCTCTAATTTTCCATACATTACAATGGAAGAATCTATGGCACTCTGTTTTGCAACATTAGATAAAATTATAGCTGAATCAATGGCTGTTTCCTGGGCTAAATTGGCTAAAGAAGTTGCTTTATTAATGGCTTCAGACTTAGCGGAATCTGTATATTCTTGTAATTGGATGGTTAGGGATGCTAAAGAATCTTTAAGAGCAGTTGAAAGCTGTTCTTCCAGAATACTATCCATAACCTTTGAAGAATCTATAGCTGTTTGTTTAGCTATATCAGACAGTACAATTGCCGAATCAATAGCCGTTTCTCGGGCCATATTTGATAAAATAGTTGCTGAGTCTATTGCCGTTTGTTGAGCTAAATTAGATAGAACCGTGGCAGAATCAATGGCCAGATTTAAGACAGAGTCTGTTTTAAAGGCAACCACAGAATCTGTATAATAAATTAAAAAGTCAGTTGCTTTAAATACTTTCCAATCTACATATCTGTAAATGCCTGCTTTATTATTGTTTTTAGTATGGAAGTCACTAAATCCATTATAACCCTTGCCTCTCCATTGTCTAGTATTTGAGTCATCATTATTGAAATAATATTCAAGGTAATTTAGGTATTCCAAATAATAATCATAATTATTGATAACATCCTCGCGGTTTTTATAATACCAATACGTTTCACTATTGGAATTTTGGGAGGAATTAGAATTACTACTTTGTCCATTTGCGTTTAAGGTTGTGATCAAGATGATCAAACAGAGTAAAAGTTGGTTTTTCATGTGAAGTTTAAATTAAATGTTAGTTTAAATGTATTTGTTCTATTATGTGTTATTGATTAATAATCAATGGATTTCATTTTAATTGTAGGAATACAATACTGCAGCAACTATCCAAAAGTATGAAGTCTTTAATTGATGTAAATGTTGGAATTCAGTATTCCCCATAGAGCAAAGAAACACAAGCATGCAAACTTGAATAAGGGCATAGAAAGCCTATGTTTATTCAAAGCATAATGAATGATTACTAAGCTCTTGAGTTAAATACAATCTAAATTCAATTCAATAATTGAATTCAGCCAGATAACACCAATAAGCAACATACTTAATGATAAGTAACGTGATATGTCCTTACCTTTCAGAAAGTGTTTTTGATTAGTCTATTATTTCCCGGAATATTAGTTTGAGAGATAGGCTTGCCATAATATTGGCTTTGAGCATTACTTCGTAAAGCATCGTTAAAAGTAATACCAGGTAGGATTTGGTTATTCATACAAATTTTAATTAAGTGTTAGTTCTTTAAATAAAATGTGTGTGTGTTGAGTGTTTGAATGAATACGACAAACGGTTTATTTTGTTACATAATATTTTAATGAAGTCACTAAAAATCAACATATATCAATCATAAATTGATATACTTTCTAAGTATAGTGTGGGATACAAAAGATTGTTTAGTGTAAAATATTTTTTAAAAATTTATTTCCCCACCCCTTAATAATTTTTTAATGGGGTATAAGATTTTCTTTGAATTCTGTAAAGATCAAAAAAAAAGGAGAATCGTTATTCTCCTTTTATACTTGTGATAGTAAGGGAAAACCATTTGAATGGTTTGAGTCAAATATATAGAAAATAACGTTAAGTCAAAAAGCTAGTGCTATCTGTAAAGCAAAATGGTATTATAATACCATATCATGGCAATAAAATTGGCTTATAGTTTCCGCTATGATAAGTATATGAGAATAGGCACGTAGATTATAGATATTTTAAGTTCATTTTTGAGAAGTATGAATTAGTATCTCTTAACTGATGTATTGAGAGAAAAACACTTTTATGACCTATCGCAGAATATAAAACCCGGGTTTGATGAGATTATTTTCTAGTTGTAGAATATAAATAAGTATGCATTACGTAAGGCTCTTGAATGGATAATCCCGGATTATAACTATCAAAGGCCACACAACTCTTTATATGGATTGACACCATATGAAGCATATACAGGAAAGCAAATTGATATAACAGTACAAAAAGAAAAAATAAAATGAGCTAAACAGATAAGGGTAATTGAAAACCGGAAAAATCTATGTTGTATATGCCAATGAAAAAAAACAAAACAGTAATTAGGATGTAAAAAATTGTTGTTTCACTTGAAATAAAAACTAGTAAATGTAATCATATATACCTAATCAACCTGAATTGAAAAATGGAGTAACCGAAAAACAATTTTTTACTGAGTAATGATTAACTCCATTTACATTTATTGTACAGTCATTTATCTATTAGGTAGATACAATTGGTGTGTTGCAAAGTTGTAACGTGTTTTTCCAACTTTACCGTGTGATTTGCTGGTCTAATTAATTTTACCTGACGAAATAGAATTATGATATATTTATTTTCCCTAATTAAAATGATTTATCATTAACAACGGTTGATTCGTATAAATTATAATTAATTTTATATGTTGACTGAGCGGGGAGTGGAGTAAGGAAGTGATTTGAATATTGAATTTTAATATCAATGGAAATGATTAAGAAAGTAGCTGAATTAGTTAAACGTTCAAAATGTTGTATTGCGTTTTCTGGCGCAGGAATAAGTGTTGAGTCTGGAATCCCTCCTTTTAGAGGTGAAGCGGGAATATGGAATCGCTATGATCCACAGTTACTTGATTTGGATTATTTTTATAGTCAGCCGGCTAAATCATGGGAGGCTATTCGTGAAATATTTTACGATTTTTTCACTGAAGCCAAGCCAAATGATGCACATAATGTTTTAGCCTTATTGGAACAAAGGGGGATTTTAAAAGCTGTGATTACTCAAAATATTGACAACTTACATTATGAAGCAGGAAGTAAAGAGGTATATGAATTTCATGGAAATTCTCAGAAGCTTAAATGTTTAGAATGTAATGCTATTTATGAGGCTAAGCAGGTTGACTTAATTGATATACCTCCTAAATGTGAAAAATGTGGCGGGCTATTAAAACCAGATTTTATATTTTTTGGAGAAGGTATACCTCCCCAAGCCTATCAAAAAAGTTTTGAAGCAGCCAGAAAAGCCGATTTAGTGTTAGTGATTGGATCAACAGGAGAGGTGATGCCAGCGTGCAATGTGCCTTATGAGGCAAAAAGAAACGGAGCAATTATTGTTGAAATTAATCCTGATCAATCAAATTTTACATATCAGATTACGGATTATCATATTAAGATGAAGGCAGGTGATGCTATGAAAGCGATATATGAGGAGCTAAATAACTAGCTTTTTAAAAGCGATTTTAAGATGAATTGTATGTGTTTGTAGTCTTAAAATGTGATGGTTATGAACTATTTATGATTAAACTCAATATTTCCGCATAAATTATTACATTTGCGCATCAAAAATATTTTAGATTTTAAGTTCTAATATAAATAATGATAGAAATGAAATTATTAGAAGGAAAAACAGCAATTATTACCGGTGCTGCTAGAGGAATTGGTAAATCAATTGCTATCACTTATGCTAAAAATGGTTGTAATGTTGCTTTTACAGATTTAGCAATTAATGAGGCAGCTCAAGAAACTGAAAAAGAATTAATAGCTCTTGGAGTAAAAGCAAAAGCTTATGCTTCAGATGCTAGTAACTATGAAGATACTCAAAAGGTTGTTAGTCAAATTGCTGAGGATTTTGGTAGAATTGATATATTAGTTAATAATGCAGGAATAACTAAAGATGGTGCTTTGAAGCGAATGACTGAAGAGCAGTGGGACTTAGTTATCAATGTAAACCTTAAATCAGTTTTTAATTTTACAAAAGCAGTACAACCTGTTATGTGGAAACAAGCTGGAGGTAGTGTGATTAATATGAGTTCTGTTGTTGGAGTTTCAGGTAATGCAAATCAATGTAATTATTCAGCTTCTAAAGCTGGTATTATTGGTTTTACAAAATCTGCTGCAAAAGAAATGGGAACTAGAGGAATTCGTCATAATGCAATTGCTCCTGGTTTTATTATTACAGAAATGACTGGCGTATTACCAGAAAACGTTAAAAAAGAATGGGAAAATAAAATTCCATTAAGAAGAGGAGGTTCTCCTGAAGATGTTGCTAATACATGTGTATATTTAGGTTCTGATCTATCAGCTTATGTTACAGGTCAGGTTATCCATGTATGTGGTGGTATGAATATGTAAGAATAATAAATAGTATATAAGAAGGGTATCCATTATTTGGATACCCTTTTTTTGTTTTCATTAATCAATTTTGTAATATTGGTGTTACTCTAAAAAGTATATATCGTCTTTAGTATCTTTGAATGTTTAATATTTAAAGGTAGCTAATTACAAGTGATTTGTATTAGTGTATTCATGTGACTATCAACCAAAAATGAAGATTTAGATGAAAAATTTTATTTATCAGGCCGGAACTAAAATAATATTTGGAAAAAATCAAGTAAATAATTTAATAGAAGAAGTTTTAAAATATTCGGATCGTATCTTAATTACTTATGGTAAAAGCTCGGTTGTAAAAAGTGGGTTGTTGTCAAAAGTTACTTCACTATTAGAAGAAAAAGGTGCTTTTTACGAAGAATTAAATGGCATTCAGCCTAATCCGCGAATTTCCAGTGTTCGTGACGGTATTAAATTATGCAGAGATAATAATCTAGGATTTATTTTAGCATTGGGGGGAGGTAGTGTTATTGATGCTTCAAAAGCTATGGCTGCAGGATTTAATTATGAAGGAGATCCCTGGGACTTTTGTTTAAGAAAAGCTACCGTTGATAATCCACTGCCTCTGGGTTGTGCATTAACATTGGCAGCCACAGGTTCAGAAATGAATGGGAATGCCGTAATTTCAAATGATGACACTCAGGAAAAGCTAGCCTTAGGAAGTGATTTATTACGTCCTAAAGTTTCAATGCTGGATCCAACATATACTTTTTCTGTCAATAAATGGCAAACAGCAGCAGGTACTGTTGATATTATGAGTCATATTTTTGAACAGTATTTTTCTCCTGATTTAGGTACCGATATTCAGGATAATATTGCAGAGTCAATAATTAAAACATGTATTAAATATGGACCAATTGCTTTAAACGAACCTGAGAACTATGAAGCTAGAGCAAATTTAATGTGGGCATCAAGCATTGCTCTTAATGGATTAACATCAACTGGTAAGATGATGGGGGATTGGGCTACACATGGAATTGAACATGAGGTAAGTGCTATTTATGATTTAACACATGGTGCTGGTTTGGCTATTCTTTTTCCTAATTGGATGAAATATGTACTTAATGATAAAAATGCATATAAGTTTGCTCGATTGGGTCGTAATGTATTTGAAATAAATGACGAGAATGACTTAAGTGCAGCAACAAAAACTATTGACGCCATTAGATCCTTTTTCAATTCATTGGATATGCCATCAAAACTTTTGGAAGTAGATATCCCCAATGACCATTTTAAGGAGATGGGTGATAAAGCTTGTAAATTTGGACCAATTGGTTATTTTAAAAGACTTAATAATGAAGCTGTAACAGAAATTTTAGAAATGTCGAAATAGCGATTCGGCAAGATATTTGTTTTAAATAGAATATTTTACTTTTAAGTTATAATTTAGTTAAAGAGGATTCTGTTGGAAGGATAGATTAAATTTAATTTTACTTTTACAAGTAATTCATGAATGATCAAATAATCGTATGAAAACAAAGGTTCTGTTTGTTATAGTTTTTATTCCATTCCTTATTTCTTGTTCAACTTATGAACAACTAAGTATTGATGTACTTATGCCAGCTAAGCACTCATTTCAACCAGAAATAAAGAGTGTTGTTTTAGTTGATAATTCTTTAGCATATAGAGGTAAGGATATACATAAAATTACAGTTCCAGAAGGTTCGTATTCAATAGATACAATCTGGAAAGATGATTATCCTAAAGTAGTTTTAGATGCTCTAAAAGAAGAACTGGAACAACGAAGTTTTTTCGATTCAGTATATGTTCATGAAGTATCTTTAAAGAAAAGTGGATTATCAGATAGTTTAAATTTATCATGGAATATGGTAAATGAACTATGTAAAAAGTATAATGCAGAAGCTGTTGTTTCAATAGATGCTTATATGTATCAAACAAATATTAAAGTTGAGAAATTGTATGATGATAATCTATATGGATATTTAGATGCAAATACGGCTATTTTATTTACTGCCTATAACGATATCGATAAAACCAAAATTTATGAAAAGGTTAGTAAGGATACTATTTCGTGGAGTGTTTATGGTAGTGGTTTAAACTATATTGCTCAAAATTTGCCTTCAATAAAAAAAAGTTTAACAGATTTGGCTGTTTATATGGGTGAAAAATCAGCTGATGATATCGCCCCATTTTGGGAAACAGAGAAACGAATTTTTTATAATTCAGGTAGTTTTTATTTTATTCAAGCAGCAGAGTATGTTAGAAAAGATGATTGGGGTGAAGCTATTAAGCTTTGGAAATATGTGTTTGAACACTCTAAGAAAAAAGTTAAATCCAGAGCGGCATATAATTTGGCTTTAGCATCAGAAATTCAAGGTGATTATCAATCTTCTGCATATTGGATAAAGGAGGGATTAGATATTATTTCAGATCTTTCTGGAGGACAAGCAAAAATTGAAAAGAAAAGACTGACTTTATATTCAATTTATATGTCGCAACGATTAAATGTTATTGAAGATCTAAAAATTCAAATTGGGGGATGATTATGAAATTTAATATCCTTATTTTATTATTTGTTTTTGGATCCATAACTACTGTCTTTAGTCAATTAAAAATTAGTGATGAAGGTAGTATCGTTTCAATGAAAATTATGGAGGTTAACTCCAAATATGATATTGTAAATCAAAACTCTCAAATCCGATTAATTCCAGCCTCTCTTACTAAATTAATTACTACAGCTACAGCTCTTGAATTATTAGGACCTGACTATAGATACAAAACTAATTTTGTTTGCGGAGGAGATATTATTAATGGACAATTATTAGGGGATATTCATGTGCAAGCCGGAGGAGATCCAACTTTAGGCTCTAAATACTTTGAAGAAACAGCTCCCGAATTAGTTTTTAAAAATATCCTTAGTTGGTTAAAAGAAAAAGGAATTCATTCAATTAAAGGTGGAATATTTGTTGACTCTTCAAAAATTGGCTATTCCTCTCCTCGTTTATGGGAAGATATTGGCAATTATTATGGAGTTTACCCTCAAAGCTTTAATTGGAAAGATAATACAGTA
The DNA here is from genome assembly GCA_963665705.1 of uncultured Saccharicrinis sp. Taxonomy (GTDB): domain Bacteria; phylum Bacteroidota; class Bacteroidia; order Bacteroidales; family Marinilabiliaceae; genus Saccharicrinis. The sequence goes on along the minus strand of OY762448.1, from coordinate 2,813,292 downwards.
AAAGTTACGCTGGCTTCTAAAAAAGTCGGTACCGTATGTCGAGTTGTTTCTATCGATACGGATATTTCACCTTATATTTTAGATTGTAAAGTAAAAGCTGCTAGCCATCATAAGGATAGTGCTTATGTATATGGGTTACCAGAAATTAATAAATGGTGGATTGAAGGATCAATTCCTTCAAATAGAGCAGCATTCAATGTAAAGGCAGCTATGCCTGATCCTAAAATGATATTTTCAAGAGAATTATCTAACTTTCTTGAAAAGAACCATGTTTCAGTAAAACAGGAAGTTGTGTTGGATGATGAGGTGAAAGATACTAAGATAGTCTACACTCATTACTCTCCTAAAATGTCTGAAATAATAAAGGTGGTTAATCATAAAAGCCATAATTTATTTGCAGATATGTTACTGTTAACCTTAGCAAAGGAATATTACCAATGTTATTCGTGGGATAGAGGAACTCAGGTGATTAAAGATTTTTGGAAGGACAAAATAGATTTTGAAAATAACTTTAGATTAAGAGATGGTAGTGGATTAACCCCGAAAAATTTAATATCAACAGAAGGAATGGTTGAATTATTAACATGGATGAATGAGAATAGTTCCTATTTTAATGTTTATAAAAATTCGTTGGCTGTAGGGGGAAAATCAGGTACTTTAAAATCAGTTTTTAAAAATACTCAATTAAAAAATAAAGTATTTGGAAAGAGTGGATCCATGGAAGGCGTTTTAGGTTATTGTGGGTATTATTTAAATACCAAAGGTAACTATTGTGCTTTTAGTGCCATTGCAAATAATTTCATGATAAAAACCAAGCAGGTAAGAATGGAAATGGATGAGGCTCTTACGAATTATATATTGTCATATTAATTGTTTATGCATATTATAATAATCATTCTTACTTATTTTATTTCACCCCTTTTATTATTATGGTTATGCTATAAATATTCATTTATTGATAAAATAGGTCCTGTTTTGTTAGCCTATATTTTGGGTATAATTTTAGTGTCCTCAGGAGTTGTGAAGGGTGATGAAATAGAAAAAGTTCAGGATACCATCATGTCCATATGCATTCCAATTGGTATTCCATTATTACTCTATTCGAGTGATTTAAAAAAAACTTTAGTTCTGGCTCCTAAGACTTTATTGTCATTAGTTGCTGCATTAATAAGTATTCTTGTTGTGGTGACGATAGGATACGTTGTTTTTAATAATGGGGATGAATCTTTTTATAAGGTAGCAGGATTGCTTTGTGGTGTTTATACTGGAGGTACTCCGAATTTAGCAGCGTTGAAAATGGCTCTAAATGTAGAGCCATCTACTTATATTGCTGTGCATACCTATGATATGTTCTTTTCGACCTTACATTTATTTTTGTTAATGACTTTTGGTAAAAAGTTGTTTGAAATGCTACTACCCAAATTTCTTAAAACTGATTTCTCAAATATTGTTATGGAGGATGAGGAGAAAGAGCTTTTTGATGGAATTTTTAAGGTTCAGCATAGATGGCCATTGTTCAAAGCTCTTGGGTTAACAATTCTAATTGTTGCCGTTGGTGGAGGACTAATGTTTTTAGTTGGAGAAAAGTCAAAAATGGCAGTTTTCATTTTGTCTATTACAACATTGTCTATTCTGGCATCGTTTAATAAAAAAGTAAATGCTATTCCCAAAACTTTTAATTTAGGAATGTATTTTATTTTGGTGTTTAGTGTGGTTGTAGCATCTAAATTAAACCTTTCCCAGTTGACACAAATTAATACTTCGTTGTTTTATTTTGTAGGAATGGCAGTTGTATTTACAACAGTATTACATGTTTTATTATCAAAGATTTTTAATGTAGATGCAGATACCGTTATAATAACTTCAGTATCATTAATCTGTAGTCCTCCTTTTGTTCCGGTTGTTGCAGGAGCCATAAAAAATAAGGAAGTGATAATACCTGGTATTACGGTTGGTATTATTGGATATGCAATTGGTAATTATTTGGGGTATTTAATGAGTGAACTTTTACAAGCATTATAGCATATTTAATTCAAGCCTTTGTATTAAAATAAAAAAGGAGCTTCAAATTATTGAAACTCCCTGTATGCTATGAATGTTGTAATCTATTAGAAAAATTACACTGGCTCATTAGATACATTTACTTCATTAAATTCCGCTCTGTAGTCATTATTTAATTTTAAAACAAAGTCATTTAGCGCATCAAAGAATCCGGTTAATTCAGTTTCCACATAAGTTTCCATTGAAACTTTAGATTCGTCATTAAATACCATTCTAACGTCCATATAGTAATCATTATCATAATAAGTAGTACCATTCCATGTATAGCTATATGTTTCAGTAACAACATAAGGTTCTAATGAAGCAATCATTGTATTGTCTTCAGTATAAATAAGTACAAATCTTGCATTTTCGCTAAATAATGAAACTAAATTTTCCGCTTCAGCTAATTCTGTTGCATCATCCCATTCTCCTGTATGTGCATCTTCAAACTCTTGTTCTCCATTTACAATAGCCTGAATATCTACTTGTCCTACAGCTTTTAAACTCATAAATTGAATATATGCATTTCCATTATTTATGATTTCTTCCATTTCAGTTTCAGTATATGTCTCCTGATAATAAGAATCATAATATTCAGATGTATTATCATCAATATTACTTTCTGTCCAGTCGCCATTAATTTCAGCACCGAAGGCAATTAGAATATCGGAACCACTTTTAAAACTAAAATCAAAACTTGCACTTTTATATTGAGTATGATTTAATACTTGATTAAATGAAAAAGTACCAATTGCAAGTGTGTTTTCAAGAGATGTAGGTGTTCCATCACTTAAATAACTAGCTGATAAGGTGTAGCTCATTAAGGTGCTTTCATTATATTTAAGAGTTGCTTTTAATCCGGTAGGAAATTCAATCGTTCCTGCAGGTAAATCAAAATCAGCTCTTGGTTCAGTAATTTCTGCTACAGTAAAATCACCAATACTAATTTCAGCAGTATTGGTAACATCACCTTCTTTTCCAGGGAATAGAAATACAATAGCATCTGCGTTTTCAGATTTATCAAAATCCAATGTTTCGAAATTATAAGTATAAGTTGCTGTTTGTGCAGCAAAAGAGTCACTAAGAGCTAACCCTTCTTCTGTAGTAGCTTTTAATAAATTGTATACTTCTACTGATTTTTTTGAATCGTCTGATAAAATTTGAGCTGCTTTTAATGGAATGTTATATTGTGCAGATGGAGATTCATTTCCTCCAAATAAGTCCATCATTTCAATCATTACATCAATAGCTTCTTCATCTTCAAGTGCATCAATTTGAGTTACTAAATTAACAGCAGCATCTTCAACATCTTGTTTTGATTCTTCCGGAGTAGCTTCTGAATATTCAGCTTCTAAAGCATTTTCTATAGAGCTATCTTCAGTTTTATCATCTTCACAGCTAACGAATAATAACAACGCAAACGCTGCAATCCAAATGTTTAGTTTAAATAATTTTTTCATTTGATAGTAATTTATTGTGTGTTTTTAGTTTAAGTATGGTGTATATATACACATCATTCGATCTAATCCTACGCAAGCATATATTAAAAGTTTGCGGATATAAAAAATTCAATATTTTATCCAATGCATTAAATTGTTCAAAAGTTAAATATGTCAATATTCTGTTGTGAGAGTAATTAAATATATAGTTCTTTGTTAGTTATAATTTGTTTTAATTTCATGCGGTTATTTAGGGTCATATTATTATTAATTTTTCTATATGGAAACTTCTATATATTGGCACAAAATGCCCAAATTGAAATTAGTGGGAAGGTTTTAGACGCTGAAATAAATGAAGCCATACCCAATGTTCATGTATTAATTGATGGTAGCAGTATAGGAACATTAACTAATGAAAATGGAGATTTTAAACTTTTTGTGGATAAGAATGCTGAATGCAGATTAATTTTTTATCATACTTCTTTTGAAATAGATACTATACACCTTCAATTACCATTAAAAAGAACAATCACAGTATATCTTACTGAAAAGCAATATGTAACAAATGAGATAACAGTTAAGGCTCATCAGCAAAGTATTGTTAAAGGTAATATACCCGGTAAAATAGTTATTAAGCAAGCTGAGGTATTAAAAACCCCATCATTTTTAGGAGAACCGGATTTGGTTAGAACTTTGCAATTATTGCCAGGAATACAGTCTGTTAGTGAAGGCAATTCCGGGATTTATGTAAGAGGAGGATCTCCAGGGCAAAATTATATTGTATTTGATGGTATTGAATTAATGAATCCCTCTCATTTAATGGGAATTTACTCCGTATTTAATCCCTTTTTAGTTAAAAATGTAGATTTTTATAAAGGTAATGCCCCAATTAGATTTTCGCCACGACTGGCATCTTCTATAATTGTAACTACTAGAGATCGCAAATTGGATAATTATAACTGGGCTGTAAATATTGGTAATATAACATCTAATTTAAGTTATCAGGCACAATCTAAAAATGATAAGTGGTATTTCTCTACGGGTTATCGACGTAGTTATGTTGAAGGGATACAGTATGTTGCTGATAAATTTTTGGATGAGGAACAGAATTACTTTACAAATAATAAATTCAATTTCTATGACTTAAATGGAAAGGTTAGATATTCCAATCATGGAAATAATTTTGCTTTATCCTGGTATAAAGGAGGTGACTATTTCAAATATAATCATGCAGAGAATCAGATATTCTTAAATAATAAATGGGGAAATGAAGGTGTTTCTCTTGTATGGAATCGTTTATTAAACTCTCAAATATCAATAAATACAACCTTGTCTTATTCTGGATATAAATCAGATTTACAACTAGGGATTGTTGACCAAAATTTAAGTTTTAAGACTGATTATAAGCAATTTCAATTTAAAACAGACTTTTTATATCAATTAAAAGGAAACTTATTAAGGTTTGGTACTTATTATACAAATAGGTATATAACACCGCAAAATTTAGATATTTCATTAAATAGTAATGAAGACGAACTAGACAGTAAATACTTACATCATATTTTTGAGCTGTATTTAAGTAATGATTTTAAATTATGGCCAAGATTAGATCTATATTTAGGAGGATCTGTTCAATTATATAATTTGGCTAATAGGTCATCATCAGGTTTTTCATCTATTAGTTCAAATAGTTTGGATGAAAATCGATATTTAGGCAAGGGGTTGATAACCTTAAATTATCAAATGCCAAACGATGCAGCTATAAAAGCTTCAGCTAATTATCTTACTCAAAATATTCATTTAACATCTATAGCTTCAATACCATTGCCTTCGGATGTATGGATGCCTGCAACACAACAAGTTCCGGAAGAAAAATCTACACAAGTTACATTAGGATATTTTAAAGCCTTTAACTCAATTGATTTAGAATGCGGAATAGAAGGTTATGGCAGAATACAAGAGAATCAATTAGTCCTTAATATTAATATGAAAGGTGAAGAAATTGAGGAGCTCGAGGATAATTTTTTTGTTGGGGAAAGTAAAGCATATGGAGCAGAATTTTTCTTAAAGAAAACTTCGGATAAATTAGGTGCTAGTTTATCTTACACTTTAGGTTGGGTAAAACAGAGGTTTGATAATTTAAATAATGGGAGATGGCACGATGCTAAATATGACAGAAGGCATGATGTAAATCTTACATGTAGTTATAAATTGAATAAGAAAATTGAGTTGGGAAGTGTTTTTATACTAGCTACAGGAAACAAAGCTACTTTACCAGTAGGAAGATATTGGATGATGGGAAGTATTGCCAACGACTATGAGGGTATTAATAATTATAGAATGCCCTTATATCATAGGTTGGATTTTTCAGTCAATTATTATTTGGAATCCGATTTATTTAAAGAATCTGTGATTAACTTTTCCATTATAAATGTAATGAATCGTAGTAATCCGTATTTTATATATTATGATGTTGAAACAGGTGTTGAAAATTATGATCTAAATATAAAAGCTCGTCAGGTTTCTTTATTTCCAATTTTACCCTCATTAAGTTGGAAAGTAAAATTTTAAGTATGAACAAAATTATTTATCTGCTTATATTAATAACTATTTCGTTTGCCTGCACAAAAGAAATAGTAATAGAACAAACCTATTATGAATCAAAAATAGTAGTAGATGGATGGATTTCGAATGATAATTATGCTAATGTGATATTAACAAGAAGTTCTCCTTTCTTAACTGAATATGATTCTGCTTCTATACGAAATACTTTTTTAAATTATGCTAAAGTAACAGTTACGTCTTCTAAAGGGGAATCTGAAGTACTCACTTTATTTCGTAAAGATGAATTTTTTCCTCCTTTTGTTTATCGTACAATTGATATTAGAGGAGAAGTAGGTGTTAAATATGATTTAAAAGTGGAGGTTGATAATGAGATAATTAGTAGTTCTACCTACATTCCTGAAATTCCGATAATACAAGAAGTTAATGTGAATATAATTTCAGATTCAACGATGAACTTTACTGCATCTATTATTGATGATGAGAATGTATTAAACTATTATTATACACAAATCTATATAAAGAATATTAACAGGAATTTTCATTCAACAGCATTTCCATTATTTAATGATATCAATAATAATGGAAAAGTAATAGATAAAACAATTTATAGAAGTACAGAATCAGACCCTATAAATTTGAATGATCAAGATACTACAAGAAATTTACCAAGATATGAATTTGCTCGGAATGACACTGTTTATCTAAGAATATCTTCATTAGATTATAATTCGTATAATGTTTTATCCGATATTTATTTAGACCAATCTAATAGTACAAATCCGTTTTCGTTTGTTAATAAGAATACAAGTACAAATATAGATGGAGGAATTGGCAGGTGGACAGGTTTAGGTACACATGAATTTATTATAACAGAATAATATGTTGTTATATTTTTAACAAGAGACACATGAAATTAAATATTGCGATCATTCAGTTAGATATTATTTGGGAAAATATTCAGCAGAATTTAGATGTTTTAGAATCAATGTTTAATGAGTTAGATGATTCAATAGACTTGGTTTTACTACCTGAAATGTTTTTGACAGGATTTTCAATGAATATTGAGCAGATTGCTGTTTCTATTGATGGAGTTGAGGTAGTAAAACTAAAAGAATGGAGTAAAAAAAAGAACTTGGCTATTCTTGGATCTTTAGCTGTTAAAAAAAATGACAAGGTCTATAATAGTGCTTTATTTATTAAACCCAATGGAGAAATTACCATATACAATAAGCGGCATTTATTTAGAATGGGAGAAGAGGATAATTATTTTGAGAAAGGAGATCATAGAACTATTGTAGATTTTAAAGGGATTCGTATTATGCCACAGATTTGTTATGACTTACGTTTTCCTGTATGGAGTAGAAATAGAAACGATTATGACCTACTTGTTTATATGGCTAATTGGCCCGGATCACGACAAAAGGTATGGAATGTATTATTGGAAGCCCGGGCAATAGAAAATCAGAGTTATACAGTTGGAATCAACAGAGTAGGTGAAGGAGGTGGAATTAAGTACTTAGGAGGTTCTAAATTGGTTGATTATAAAGGTATTGTAGTTAAAGACTTGGAATTAAATAGTAATGCATACTGTGTGTTGCAATTAGATATTAATAAACAAAATAACTTTAGAACTAAATTTCCTGCCCATCAGGATTCGGATGAATTTAATATTTTATGATAATTAATAGTGATTATTTGTAACAATTAAGTGTTTTGATAGTACAAATATAATGGGGACTATATGGTATAAATAATTATTGTATAAAGATGAGGTTTAAAGTTAATGTAGATGCGAAGAAAGTAGCTTTTTTTAAGGAGCTATTGAATAGTCTTAACTTTGTTACATACGAAGAAGAGAGAACCAAAGATTCTGAAGATTCTATATCAAAAGATGGTGAAGAGTTAAAAGTAAATGAAAGGAGCGAATTATCTGCAGCTCAGCGCAAGCAAAAAAAATCCAATGATTTAAATTCTATTGAAAACCGGAAAAAGTCATTAGAGGATATTAGAAAAGCTATGAAGAATATTGATAAACTTAGAGACAGTTTGTAGACTTAATTAAGCGATTGGGCATAATATTTGTTGTTTAAATGTAGGTTAAAGTTACTTTAAATCAACTAACTATGAAAACAAAAGTTCAATCAGTATTTATAGGATTAGTATTAGTCTTCTTATTGGGGCATTTTCAATGCTCTAATGCAAACAATACATTAATAGTTCATTACACGGTATCTAACGATAGTATTTATGATACTGTTGATAAGGTTCCAGTTGCTAAAAAAGCCGGTGGCAATGTTCAGAAGTTTCTTTCAAAACAAATTCAGTATCCTATTGATGCTTTAGCAAAAGAAATTGAAGGTAAAGTATTAGTGTCTTTTGTTGTTACTAATAGTGGAAAAATAGCTAATGTTGAATTGGTTAAAGGACTTAGTGAGAGTGTTGATAAAGAGGCTATAAGAGTTGTTGGACTATTGGATAAATGGAAGCCTGGAGAATTAAATGGAAAAAAAGTTCATACAAAAGTTACATTACCAGTTCATTTTTATATTTCAGATGAGAATAGAGAAATTGCTCGTCAAATAAAGCCTTTTTATGAGAATGACAGAGCGCCATTGTTTGTGATAGATAAGAAAAAGGTGACTGGCTTGGCGAGTATAGAATATTATAACATTAAGTCAATAAGAGTTATAAAAGGGAAAAAGGCTATAGAGCTTTTTGGTGAAGATGCTAAAAATGGAGTTTTGGTTATTGAAACTAAAAGAGGAACAGAACCTGTTTATAGAAGATATTAATAATCAATATAATATAGAAAATATAAAGTCCTTGAGAAAATTCTCAAGGACTTTTTTTTACTTATTTTTTAATGAACTTTTTTACAGCAAGACCTTCTTGTGTGTTGATTTGAAGGAAGTATAAGCCTGATTTAAGATTAGAGACAGAGATAACTCCATCTGTATTAATGTTTGATTGTTGTAAAACAATTTTTCCTGAAGTATTAAGTATCGTTACTTCCAGAATGTCGATATTATTATCACTAATTTTAATGATATCATTTGCCGGATTGGGAGCGATATCAATATTTTTAAGTTTAGCATTAATTATATCTGTAGCAGTGCTTTTTACTACTTTAATAGTCCATGTTTGTGTTGTGTTTGGAGAAATAGTTTGATTTATGGTATATGTAACATCATTTGTAAAATCTACTGATGTTACGCCACTTTCTTGAGTTACATCATTTACTAATACTTCTGTGTTTGCAGGTAAATCAAAATTTGGAGTTAAGGAAGTAATATCAGTTTCCTGCGGTACGGTAAGTGTTACTATTCTATTGGTATAATCAATATCTCCATCAACACTTAAATTATCAAAATTAAAATATTTGAAATCGTGTTGTCGGTAAAGATTGACTTCTAATTCATAAGGGAAAGAATATTCAGTCCCTTTACCAATAACTAAATAATAGGTTTGAGTATAATAACAATAAGCGTTTTCCATAACTGCATCATAGTCTCCAATACCATAGTTAAGATTAGTCATTGTACTATAATAATCAGGAGTTTTGTTTAATAAATGAACAGACGGATCAGGGTAAGGACCTACTACATCCCAATTTGCATGAACTGTTGCGTCGACATACATTTGTGTTTCAGTTGTTGTAAAAGTATAAACAATATCTTCATATTGTAAATAGTTATAAGCACTATATTTTGTACCCGTATAATTGTGATTGTATAATGCATATTCTCTGGTATCACTATATGGGAATGATGTTATTTCAAAAGGTTCACTACCCACATCGCCAATTAAATAGTTGATCACAGTTTCAGTATGTTGATCATTAGAACTATTTTCATCCAAATCAACAGTTACTTTTCCTATGATTTCATAAGTGGCTCCATCTGTACCAACCACAGCATAATTACTTGTAAAGGTGTAAGTATATTTTGCACCACTTGCAATCGTATAATTAACAGTTTCCTCTTTGAAAGTATTACCTCCATCTTGTGAAAACCCTACAGTAAAAGAAGAAATAGATTCAGTACCGTAATTTTCAATAACAAATTTAACTACTTCATTGTCTGTTAATGGCCCTTTGCTCTTCGGCGATGACCATGAATAAATTCCTAAATCAATGGTTTGAGAATGGGCAAATTGGGTTATTGTAAAAATCAGTAATCCCAATAATAAAGAAAATCGTATAAGTACTTTCATTCTAAGTGTGTTTTGTTTGTTAGTATGATGAATTACGTTAAGTAGAATGAAATGTTTTGATGAAGAGAATAATTGATAAAAGAGAATTTTTAGGTTGAAAGTTTTATGAAAATGAAAAAATCAATAAAAAAAAGGTCTGTATTTATGAAATTAAATACAGACCTCAATAAGTGGTATTATTTACAAATTAATTGAGTCTGTCAACAACAGATTCAACAAGATTTACTTCATACTTAAGTTCTTCTACAGCTTTTTGATATTTTTGAGCAGCATGTTCAACAAGTTCTCTACCATTGTTAAGTTGTTTTGATGACTCTTGAATGTGTTTGACAATATTAGATATCTCGCGAGAATAATGTTTGGTAGTATCTGACATTTGTACAATTTCATTAGAAATAACTTTAAATCCGCTTCCTTTGTCACCTACATATTGAGCTTCTATGGAAGCGTTAATTCCCATGATTTTAATTTTATCAGACATGTCTTGAATATAACTTACAATTTGGTCCGTCTCCTTAATTTTTTCATTTGACCTTCCTACTTCTTCCATTAAGGATTCTGTATATAGCATCATATCTTGTTGTTGTTTAGATAAATCAGCTATTTTATGAGTTATGATATCAACTCTTTTTATCAAACTATCACCAGCTTCTTTTCTTGTAGAAATATCCGAATCAATAGTTACAAGATGGATTATTTCACCAGAATCATTTAAGACAGGTGATAATGATGTGTGTGTCCAAATTTTACGACCTGAAGGAGTAATGTTAATGGCCTCATAATATGAAGGCTTTTGGGTTTCTAGACACTGTTCAATACATTTTTGAACCATTGGATTAAAACTTGTTTGTAAGATGTTGCTTCCTCTTATTTGGACAAATTGCTCATAAGTATATTCATACATCCGGGTAAATCCATCATTCAGCCATTGGATATTACCTTCACGATCCATAATCATAATAGCATTATCGGTCTGTTTTGCAACAATTGATAGTCTTTGCATTTCTGCATGTTTCTCTTCATTATATTGAATACTTTTTACTTCTTCAGTATTAATCATAGAAGACTCTTTTGAGTTTAACGATTTGACTTTTAATTTAAGGTTTTGAATTTTGTTTATTAACCATATAACAAGGCATATCATTCCCGCCAGGGAAATGTAACTTAACAATAACATAGGTGGCATTTATTTAGGTAATTTTAATACAAATATAAAAATATTGTAATATACCCCCTAAGAAAATTAGGGTAAATACTGATTGATGTCATGTTTGTTGGTTTGGCATAAGAGTTGAAAAAATCTTAGAAACCATTTAATTATAATTAATTTTTGAAGTAGATTGGCTAATCAAATAGTAAAAAATACAGTTGACATAAGAAATTGTAATCTTCACATAAAAATATTATTTATTAAGTGTTAATTGTATTTGTTTTGTCCTAGTATAAGTTGATATATTTTAACAGTAGATGATACATTAATATACAGCAACTTTTATAAATTAACTTTGTTATATAGGATTACTGTTAGAAGTTTTTTACTTAGAAGTAAAATATGAGAAAATTATATATTCTGATATTTCTATTTACTATTGTAAATAGTGTTGTAGGTCAGAACCGATCATTAACTGGAACCGTTCAGGACTCAAAAACAGGAGAGCCCATTCCGTTTGCAAATGTATTTGTAAGGGGAACAACGGTTGGTACAATAACTGATACTACAGGTTATTTCAATTTAGATTTTATAGGGGACTCTGTTAGTTTTTCGGCAATTGGTTATTATAAACAAACGCTTCTTACAGAAAAGAATAAGGGGAATTTAACCGTTGCACTTGTTCCAGAAGTAGTTGCTATTAATGAAGTAAAAGTTAAGCCAAACGATGAGAGAATACGATGGATTATTAAGAATGCCATAGATGAAAAGGAAAATAATAATCCTGAAAAATACAATCGTTATTCTTATGAAAAATATTCTAAATGGGACTATGTTTTAAATAATGTGGAAAGATCATTAATGAAATCAAAAATTTTTAGAGATCATAAGCACTTATTTCAAAAATCAGACAATGGTAATTTTTATCTCCCGGTTTATTTTTCTGAGCAGCTTGTAAATAATGAAATTCAACGTAAACCATTAAAGGAAAAGTCTACCATTTTAGCAGATAAGACATCAGGATTAGGGGTACTCAATAGTTATGAATTTAGTGGATATACTAGTGGATTAAATGTAAGTCATAATTTTTATCAAAACTACATTAAGTATTATGAGCAAAACTTTGTGAGTCCGCTTGCTAATAATGGTTGGTTTTATTATCGATATTATCTTGTGGATAGTGTAATGGTAAAGGATACTAAAAATTATAAGATATTATTTTATCCAAAGCGTAAAGGTGAGAATGTTTTTGAAGGGTATATGGTTATTGATGATAAGAGATTTGCCATTAAAGAAATCGATGCTAAACTTTCAGGAGGGAATCAATTGAACTTCATAAAAAATATGAGGGTAAAGTGTGAGTATCAATTACTAGATGATTCAATCGTGTTTTTTAAAAATAATCAACTGACAGCTGAATTTGATTATTTACCAATCTCTGGTGATTCAACAAAACAACGCTTAGAACTATTGTTTTCAGAAAGTTCATCATATGACAAAGTAATCATTAATCCACCACAGAAAGTCGAATTATCTGTTAAAAATATTAATTATGAATCAGTTAAAGATTTAAATTATAAGAAGAGAAACAATGATTATTGGAATAAATACAGGCATATAAAACTTTCAGAGAGTGATTTAAACAAATATGCTATAATAGATAGTGTTAATCATATTAAGACGGTAAAGTTAGCCAATGATCTTGTTGAAATGGGTTTAAATGGTTATTTGGATGTAGGTAAGTTTGAGTTGGGACCGTATACTGATTTTGTGCAATCAAATGAAATTGAAGGGTATCGGTTTTATTTTGGAGGGCGAACGAGTTCTGAGATTAGTGAAAATTGGATGTTTTATGGTGGATTAGGATACAGTACTAATAAAGAAATGTTTACTGGTAGGGGAGGGATTGGCTATCGTTTTAACCATGTAAAACGAAAGGTTTTTAAAATTGAATACGATGATCGTTATATAAGGATGGGGGAGAATAGAAAGATATTATACCTCTATGAAAACATGCTTAGTCCCTCTGAAACTAACTTAGTTTCAAGTATTTTATCCAGAGAAACCTTTGATGAATTATATCGACAACAGGGTGTTCATATGGAATATGAGAATGAATGGCGAACAGGGCTTAGTACTCGTTTCAATTTAGATTATATGAAACAGCATTCTCCGGAATTTTATCCATTTATTATGGATGGAGATGAAGTCGATTATATACAGGCTTTTGAGGCGGGAATTAATTTAAGGTTATCATGGAAAGAATCTGTTATAGATGATGGTTTTATGCGAATGTACGTATCTACAGACTATCCAATAATTAATTTTGCAGCTAATTTTGGTAAAGTAGAGTACAATAATATTAGTAATTGGTATGGAAAGGTACATGCTACAATTAATGTAAAAAAATATTTTGGTCAAACCATATTTAATTATGCAGTTGAAGCGGGTAAGATATTTGGAAAATTGCCTTATACTATGCTTGAAATTCCCCGAGGAAATGAAACTTATGGGTATTATAGATATGATTTTAACTTAATAAATTATTTGGAATTTATTCATGACCAGTATATACATACTTATGTAGATTATCATATGAATGGATTCTTTTTTAACCGACTTCCTTTATTAAAGCGCTTGGGTTTTAGAGAAGTTGTATCTGCTAAAGCAATGATTGGTACATTAAATGAAAAACAACTTGGAGGAATTGAGATGCCAACCGGTGCAAGAAGTGCTAACGGGGCTTATCTGGAAGTTGGAGCAGGAGTAGAAAATGTATTGCGTTTTTTTAGAGTAGAAGGTATATGGAGAGTATCTCCAAAATCTATACAAGGAGTGCCAGACTTTGGGGTTCGAATTCTATTTGAAGTAAAATTATAAAAGTAAGCTAAATAGAGAATTATTTATAATGCTATGATGATTAAAAGTGGAGAGCTGGTAATTATATTAATATATGGTAGTTCTAAATAGAATTAACTATTCTGATCTGGTTTAGTGAAAGTTTGACTACTATAGAAAACAGAGTTAACTTTCCAAATTCTCAATATTGATAATATCAATAGGTTGATATTCCATTTTTTCAGGAACAGTATTGTGAGCTAAATAATTAAATAATCGTTTAAAGGTTTTTTCTGCTTGATCAATAGGTCTTTGACTAATTAAAAAGTTAATTAATCCTTCTTTTAAATACTGACTATTTTTTTTGTACACTTCATAACCTACAAGAAATAAATCATTGTAATTTCGGTCTTTTAAATATTCAGCGATAACAAATGTACGAGCACTGGAAACCATAATACCTCCAATATTCAGGTTATTTTTAAAAACACGATCTAATGTTTCATAGATTCCTTTTTTGTCGCCACTAGGAACTTCAACTGTAATTTTAAGCCCTTTATTTCTTTTTCCGGGATCCATAAAATAACTCATGAAACCTTGGTTACGAAGATTCAAGTGAATTAAATTGTCAATATCTTTAGCAATATTTACAATGAGTATATCCTTTTCTTGATCTACCCCAACATCCATAATGCTAGCTGCAACACGTCCACCTTTTCGGGCATTTTCTCCAATAAAGGTTAGCGCATTAGTTTCTTCAATGTTTGTGTCAATGTATGTATACGGAATAGATAACTCATCTAATTTGTAACATAGTTCAATCGTTTCATTTTTAAGAATAGGAGCTATGATAACGCCATCTGGTTTCCAATCAATAAGCTCTGCTGCATTATGCATGAAATCATCAGCATTATGCATCTCATAATTAAAATAATTTACGATTGTAACAAACGGAGTAGTGGATTCTTGTCCTAATTTGATGCCTTTAGGATGCTCTTCCCAGAATAAATTATTGCCTGTACTGAGTGGTAATATTACAGCAATTTTATAGGATGTGGGTGATTTTAAAGCGCGAGCAGCAAGATTAGGCTGATAGTTGAGTTTTTTAGCAATAGCCAGAACTTTTTCTTTTGTTTCAGCTTTTACTTCACCTCGGTCGTGTAAAACACGATCTACAGTTCCAATAGAAACTCCAGCTTTTTGTGCAATATCTTTTATCCTAACAGTTTTTCCTGGCATAATTTTATTATAAAATATAGCCTGATTTAATAATAAACCAGGCTATATAAAAAGTAATATTGTCTTAATTAGTGTGAAACTGGTTTATAATGAGGAACAAGTACTTTCATAATTGCCCATCCAATTAAATATGCTACAGCACAAATTGAAAAAATAATAAAATATCCAGCTTCAATACCTTGAAATCCCATAAATTTCATGTCTGTTTTATCTGCAAAGTCAAATAACATACCTGAACCTTTGTTGATACAGAAAGATCCTAATCCTCCTGCCATACCACCAATACCTGTAATTGTAGCAATGGCTGATTTAGGGAACATATCACCAATTGTAGAGAAGATATTTGCTGACCAAGCCTGGTGAGCAGCTCCTGCTATACCAATAATGATGATTGGGAACCAATATGAATGATGACCCAATGGTTGAGCAAATAATGCTAACAATGGGAAAAATGCAAAAATAAGCATTGATTTCATGCGACCAGCATAAGGGTTCATCCCTTTTTTCTCTACAAAATATGTTGGTAGATAACCACCAATAATTGATAAAAGAGTAATTGCATATAAAGAAAATAGTAATACCTGTGCCATTGTTGTATCTGAAGCCAAACCGTATACATCACTTAAATATGCAGGTGTCCAGAATAAATAAAACCACCAAACACCATCTGTCATAAATTTACCTGCAATAAATGACCATGCTTGTTTGTATGAAAATATCTTAAAAAATGGAATTTGAATTGCATCAGCCTCTTTAGCAGTAGTATCATTTTCATCGTGATCCTGATTAATATAGGCTAATTCAGCTTCGTTTACTTTAGGATGATCACTAGGTTTTTTATACATGAATTCCCAGAATCCCATCCAAACGAAACCTAAAGCACCAATAATAATGAATGCCATTTCCCATCCAAAATGAGATGCAATTAAAGGAATTGTTAGTGGAGCTCCTAATGCACCAACAGTAGCTCCTGCATTAAAAATACTAGTTGCATAAGCTCTATCCTTTTTAGGGAAATATTCAGCTGTTGTTTTAATTGCAGCAGGGAAGTTACCTGCTTCACCAATAGCCAAAACAAAGCGTGCAAAAATAAATAGTACAACACTTACATTCATCACTCTTGCAACGTTTTCAACAGTTCCGATTGCTTCTTTTGCTCCATGAAAACCTACAAACCATTCACCTGCAACAATTCCAGAAGTAGCAATTCCACAAAATGCGTGTAAAACAGCACCTACAGACCAAACACCAATAGCCCATAAAAAACCTTTTTTAGTTCCCATTTTGTCTACAAATCTACCAGCTACTAATAGTCCTATAGCATAAAATACTGAGAACCAAGCCGTGATATTTCCGTAATCACCGTTTGACCAGTGGAACTCTGGGGCAATAAAGTCTTTCCAAGTAAGTGATAATACCTGACGATCCATGTAATTCACGGTCGTGGCAAAAAATAATAACGAACAGATTGCCCATCTGTATTTCGTCATGTTTTCCTTCAATTGACTAGTAGACATTTACTTTAATTTTTTAGATTAAAAATATTTATTTATTATTTACGTTTCTATAAACTCTTTCTAATTCCTAGTTCTAAACCTCTTATTTCGGCTAATCCTTTCATTCTTCCATAAAGCGAATAACCAGGGTTGTTATCTTGGCCAATATCTCCAAGCATTTGATGTCCATGATCAGGACGAACAGGAATAGAAAAGTCTTTTCTACCTTCTTTTTTTCTGCGATCTTCTTCTAAAATGATTGTTTTTAATACTGAATATATATCAACATCTCCTTCAAAAAGCAGATCTTCATTAAAATTATGATCGGTATCTCTACTCACATTTCGTAGGTGAGCAAAGTTAATTTTTGGAGCTAGTTCTTTGGCCATTTCAGATAAGTCATTGAAATATCCAGCACCCCAGGATCCTGTACATAAAGTAACTCCATTTGAAATAGAGTCAATTGTATTTATAATTGATTTTGCATCTTGTAAAGTACTTACAACACGAGGTAAACCAAGTAGTCCCCATGGTGGATCATCAGGATGAATGGCCATTCTTACACCAGAATCTTCAGCTATAGGTATGATCGCTCTTAAAAAATCTTCAAGGTGTTTTTTGAGTTTTTTATCATCAATATCTTTATAGGTATCTAATACTGATTGAAACTGCTCTAAAGTATAACTTTCTTCGGCACCAGGTAAACCTTTAATTACAGTATTTGTTAGGATTTCGATACCTTTATTATCAAGTTCTTCAAAATATTCTTTTGCTTCAAGCAATATCTTTTCAGTATAATCTTTTTCAGCACCTTTTCTTTTTAATACATATATATCAAAAGCAGCAAAAACCTTTTGTTGATATATTAATGCTAAAGAACCATATTCAGATTTATAATTTAGGTTCGTTCTTGACCAATCCAAAACTGGCATGAAGTTATAGCATACAGTCTGTATACCGCAATCACCTAAATTTTTTATGGATTCCTGATAATTTTTTGTGTAGAGCTTATAATTACCAGTTTGTTTTTTAATGTCTTCATGTACAGGAACACTTTCTACAACTGACCATGTTAGATCATATTCTTCGATCATATGTTTTCGGGCCAGAATTTCTTCTTTACTCCAAACTTCTCCATTAGGAATATGATGAAGTGCTGTTACTATACCAGTTGCACCTGTTTGTTTAATGTCATAAAGAGTAATACGGTCATTAGGACCATACCATCGCCAAGTTTGTTCTATAGCCATTTTTTATAGTTTTTAATTAAAAGCACTTAAAAAATGCCTTCAATTATTATTAGCCAATATCATTATTGATTTGTCTGAGTAATGAAAATTGCACCAATATAGTCTATATTTTTGTTTCTAAAAAGTATATTATACTCCTGAATATGCACTAAAACCGCCATCTACAGGAATGACAACACCGGTTATAAAGTTTGCCCAATTAGAAAGTAAATATAGCATTGTCCCTGTAAGCTCTTCAGGTTCTCCATATCTTTCCATAGGAGTGTTTCTAATTATTTTTTCACCACGAGGAGTTGCCTCTCCGGTTTTTTCATCAATTAATAAGAAACGATTTTGATTAGTAAGTAAGAAACCTGGGGCAATTGCATTTACACGAATTCCTGTTTTTGCAAAGTGGACTGCCAGCCACTGGGTGAAATTGTTGATTGCTGCTTTTGCAGCAGAATAGGCGGGTATTTTTGTCAATGGAGTATATGAATTCATTGACGATACATTGATAATAGATCCCTCTTTTTTATCTAGCATATCCTGAGCAAATACCATTGTTGGGAGTAAGGTGCCTTGAAAGTTTAGTGCGAAAACTTTGTCAAATCCTTCCATTTCTAACCCAAAGAAAGTGTCTTCAAGATTATTTAAAAAATCATCAGTTAAAAATTCAGCTTTTGTAGTTGCGTTTGCTGCATTACCACCTGCACCATTAACTAAATAGTCAATAGATCCTAGTCTTTGATTAATTGTTTGTTTTGCTGCTATTAGTGATGTTTTGTCAAGTACATTGGCAGAAACTCCTATAGAATCTATCTTGTATTCTTTAGTAATTTCGTCTGCAACTTTTTGAGCGGCATCTATGTTTAAATCAACGATAGCTGTTTTTACTCCTTGTGACGCAAGACTTTTGGCCATAGTTGAACATAAAACACCACCACCACCGGTAATAACTGCTATTTTATCTTTTAAATTTAACGGGATCATAAAGGATTTTTTTTGAAGAATACAAAGTATAAAAGTGTTATAATCAAATAGCATTCAAACTTTTATACTTTGTATTTATATGATTGAAATTATTTTTTTGCAGACTCAATATTTGACATTAATTCTTTTACCATATCAGTTAATGCATTCCAATCTTTTTTTGCCATAACTTCTTTGGGGAATAATGCTGAACCCATTCCAACACAAGTTACTCCAGCAGCAAACCATTTTTCTAAGTTTTCTTTTGAAGTATTAACACCACCTGTAGGCATAATGTCTGTCCAAGGCATTGGAGCCTTCACAGCTTTAACAAAAGAAGGACCACCAACTTCAGAAGCAGGGAAACATTTAACTAAGTCAGAACCTAATTCCTGAGCTTTGTTGATTTCAGAAATAGTACCACAACCTGGAGACCACATTACTTTTCTGCGGTTACAGATTTTAGCCATGTTTTCGTTTAATAAAGGAGATACAATGAAGTTTGCACCAAGTTGAATATATAAAGCTGTAGTAGCTTCTTCAACAAGTGATCCTGCTCCTAATATCATTCCTGGAAGGTTTTCAAGAGCATATTTATTTAACTCACCAAAAACTTCGTGAGCAAAATCACCTCTGTTTACAAACTCAAAAACGCGGATACCGCCATCATAACATGATTTTAGAACCGCTTTACAAACTTCAATGTCTTTATCGAAGAATACAGGTACAACTCCTGTTTCTTTCATAGCTTGAAATACTTCTAATTTTGTATATTTTGCCATTATATTTATATGTTAACTTGTTCTTTAAAACTTGATGATAGACTGAAGAATCTAATCCAGAGGTGTTGATGAATAAGTTTTAGTGCCCGGAAAACTTTCCCCATAAATGTATTTTTCAATCTATCATCGTTATAAATCCAAAAAAATATTTTGATATAAAGTGCTCAAAAACAATTAAGCAATACATACAATTGTATGTTAAATTATGTAGTACGTTTACTACCAATTCAAAAACTAAATAATTCTTCAAAAACTTTATTTACGACACATTATATATTTGGATGTTGTATGCGAAGCAAAACTGTTTCTGAACCACCTTATATTAAATTTTAATTATCTAGAAACTCTACCAGATGCATCACCACCCATTAGTTTTTCAACCTCATCAACAGTAGCAAGGTTGTAATCACCATGAATTGTATGTTTCAAACATGAAGCAGCAGTAGCAAATTCAATTGCTTTTTGGTCATCACCTACGTATGTAAGTAAACCGTAAATTAAACCACCCATAAATGAATCACCACCACCTACACGGTCAACAATGTGAGTAATATCATAATCCGCAGCTTTAAATAATGTTTTTCCATCAAATAAAACTCCCGACCAAGTATTGTGATTTGCATTAACAGAACCTCGTAGAGTAGTTATTACCTTTTTAACACGAGGAAATTTAGTCATGATTTGTTGAGATACACTTCTGTATGCTTCTGCATCTACATGTCCTCCTGTGATGTCAACACCTTCAGGTTTAATTCCTAAAACCATCTCAGCATCTTCTTCATTTCCAAGAACAATATCGCAACCAGCCACTAACTCAGGCATTACTTCAGAAGCTGTTTTACCATATTTCCACAGGTTTTTACGATAGTTAAGATCTGTTGAAACGGTAACACCTAATTTGTTTGCAGCATTAATGGCCTCAAGACAAGCATCAGCAGCTCCTTGAGAAACTGCAGGTGTAATCCCAGTCCAGTGAAAGAAATCTGCGTCTTTAAGAATTTCTTCCCAGTTTACCATTCCTGGCTTAATTTCAGAAAATGCAGAATAAGCTCTATCATATACAACTTTACTAGCACGAGCTACAGCTCCTGTTTCAAGATAGTAAGTTCCTAATCTGTCTCCACCATATACAATGTCATCTACTTTTACAGAATGCTTAAGTAGATCCATTTTACATGCCTTACCAATATCATTTTTTGGTAGTCTTGTTACAAACGACACATCTATACCATAGTTTGCCAATGAAACAGCCACGTTCGCTTCTCCACCACCGAATGAAGCTTTGTATGATGTAGCCTGAGAAAAACGTTGATACTCAGGAGTTGCAAAACGGAGCATAATTTCTCCAAAGGTTACTACTTTTTTAGCCATTGTTTATTTTATTAAAATTAAAAGTTGATATTTTATTCTTTCTTCTTCGGTAACCTTAACGGTAGTTATTGTTTACATTATAAGTGAATGTTAAATTGCACTAAATTAATTACTTTATGAATTAACATTTATATTGTTTTTCATGTAAATCATCTAAAAATTAATCGTTTAATAAACTAAAATTAATGTGTTCTGTAATTTTTTAACACCGTTAACGAACACGAAAGTATAAAACATTTTTTAATTGCCAAAATATTTAACATTTTCTTGAGTTATTTGTTGAACTGTCCAATTACGAAATATTTACAATGTAATTGTTTTGTATGAATTAGATATATAGGCATTTATGGTTGTTGTTCGGAAATATTATAAATTATTACCACAGGTATAGTGTTGTGGAGGGATAGTTTGGTTTAGTGATTATTTTATTCGTTAACTTTAACGATAATCATGATTAACATCATTTTATACATATTCAGAATATCTTGCTTAGAAAAAATCAAAAAAAGTATATTCGCATTAAAATATGTAATACATGAATAGGATTGATCAGGAATTAGATAAAGTTTATCATCTGTTGATGCAAGAGAAAGAGGAGGATCTGATTCAATATAAAAGAAAAATGGCAAATTCTTCACTGGTAGAGAGAAGAAAAGAAGGTGTTTGTTGGTATCCTTTAGTAGTTGATAGAACTAAGTTTGATTCAGGAGAAAGGTTATTAATAAAAGTTTCGCGACCAAAAGAGCATAATCATTCTCATTTATTTCAATCGGGTAAATTAGTTTCTTTATTTTCAAATGCAGGAAGTAATAGTGAGCACAAGCATACCATAAATGGGGTTGTTAATCAGGTTCGTGATAATGATATGATCATTACGCTTAATTGTGATTCTGAACCAGATTGGCTTCGTGATGGAAATATGGGAGTGCAATTACTTTTTGATGAGAATGCCTATTTAGAGATGGAAAGAGCATTGAAAATTGTGATGCAACCTCAGGATGATAGATTATTATATTTAAAACAAGTTTTACTGGGTGCTTTAGATGGTGAAATAATTGAAAAAGAAACAGTTTGTTTAAAACAATTAAACTCAAGTCAGAACAATGCATTAAATCTAATATACAAAGCATCGGATATAGCTATAGTTCATGGTCCTCCAGGGACTGGCAAAACGACCACCCTTGTTGAAAGTATCGTATTTACACTAAAATCAGAAAATCAGGTTTTAGTTTGTGCTCCTAGTAATGCTGCAGTTGATCTTCTTGTAGATAAAATAGGGGAGAAAGGTGTCGATGTTGTTCGTATTGGACATCCGGCTAGAGTAACCGAGGATGTTTTACAAAAAACACTGGATGCAAGAATTGCTCATCATAATAATTACAAAGATTTAAAAGCTGTAAAGAGACAAGCTGAAGAGTATTATCAATCGGCCATGAAGTACAAGCGTAACTTTGGTCATGAAGAAAGACAACAACGAAGACTTCTATTGCAAGAGTCAAGTAAACTAAAAAAAGAAGCGGAGCATTTAGAATACTATATTACAAATGATATTTTATCAAATACACAAGTTATTGCCTGTACTATGGTTGGAGCCTCGAATTATCAAATCAGAGATAGGAGATTTCAAACCGTATTTATAGATGAAGCTGCTCAGGGACTTGAACCAGCAACCTGGATTCCTATTACAAAAGCCAATCGGGTGGTTTTGGCTGGAGACCATTGTCAATTACCTCCAACCATAAAATCATTTGAAGCAGCCAAAGCAGGACTTGATGAAACATTATTTGAAAAAGCAATTAAAAGAAATCATATGGATGTGATGCTTCAGGAACAATATAGAATGCATCGTGATATTATGACTTTTTCTAGCAGGTATTTTTATAATGATAAATTAATAGCGAATAACAATGTTGAGAATTGGAAATTGTTTGATGATGATTTAAGTGTTGAATTTGTGGATACTGCTGGTTGTGGCTATTTTGAACAAGTAGATTCTGAAACAAAAAGTTCATTTAATACCGAAGAGTGTGATTTACTTCAAAAACACATTAGAGAATATTTATCAACCCTGGAATTTAATAAAGTATCAGTAGTAACTCTTGGAGTTGTTTCTCCTTATAAAGCTCAAGTTAATTTGTTAACTGAAACTATTATGGGACTAGAAGGGGAGTATAGTTATTTAAAATCTTCTATAGCAGTGAATACTATCGATTCTTTTCAAGGTCAGGAGCGTGATGTAATTTATATAAGCTTGGTTCGTAGTAATGAAAAAGGTGAAATAGGCTTTTTAAAGGATATAAGGAGAATGAATGTGGCTATAACCCGGGCTCGAAAAAAATTAGTGATTATAGGTGATAGTGCTACAGTTGGGCAACATCCATTTTATAGTAAATTCTTGGATTATGTAAATGAAATAGGCTCATACAGAAGTGCATTTGAATATATGTCATATTAAATATATACAGTGATATTTTTCAAATTGTAATTGAAATGATTTTGTACTTTTGCACGAAATAAATTATTAACAACAGGGAATTAACGTAAGAGAAAGCCTGAAATTGTCAAGATTAAAAAAATATGGATGAAAATATAGCTATTGTTGTTCCGTGTTATAATGAATATACAAGACTTCCTAAAGAGGATTTTATAAAATTTATAAAAAAATCAGAGCTATGTAAGATTGTGTTTTCAGATGATGGCTCAACAGATAAGACAATTGAGGTGTTGGAAGAAATAAAGTCAGTAGCTCCTGACAGGGTTTTTATAAATGCAATAATTAATAATGGAGGTAAGGCTGCAGCTGTTAGAAGTGGAGTTTTATTTTGTTATAATAACGATTTAGAATTTGATAAAATTGCTTTTCTCGACTCTGATTTGGCTACATCTTTAAATGAGTGTATAAGAATTAGCAAGAGGATTAAAAGAAATATCGTATTCTCTTTTGCTTCAAGAATACAAAAGATAGATAATATTATTGACAGAAAGTTATATCGTCATATAATAGGTAGGGTAATTGCTACTGTTATATCTATTATTTTGGGTATGAATGTATATGATACTCAATGTGGCTGTAAAGTATTTACTCGTGATTTAGCGGTTGTGATTTTCAAAGAAAAGTTTATTTCAAAATGGCTATTTGATGTAGAGCTATTTTTTAGAATAAAATATCTTTATAAAGGGAAAAAAATGAAAAAGATAGCTCGTGAAATCCCTTTAAAATCGTGGATAGATAAAGATGAGTCTAAAGTGAAATTTTCATACTCCTTGAAGTTGTGGTTGGATTTATACCGTATCAATAAAAAATATAATAAAAACAAATTATCTAATGATCAACAATAAAAAATTCTTTCTAAATAGTCTTTTGGGAATCCTTTTGTTACGACTTTTGTTAAATGCCATTTTACCATTAATGGATAAAACAGAGGCAAGATATGCTGAAATAGCTAGAATAATGTACGAAACCAATGACTGGATCACACCTCAGATTGATTATGGTGTGCCATTTTGGGCTAAACCTCCTTTAAATACATGGTTGTCGGCATTAAGTATGAAAGTTTTTGGAGTAAACGAATTTGCAGTTAGGTTTCCTGCTTTTATTTTGTGTTTACTTATTGTATTTATATTATCAAAAACTATAAAAGATAAAGGTTTAGGTTTGTTTTTGTCTGCTTTTGTGATGTTTACATTACCTCAGTTTTTATTGCATGCAGGTGTTGTTTCAACAGATACTAGTTTGTTATTAGCCATAACTTTGATAATGGTTGGTTTTTGGAAACAAATTAATGATTCTAAAAAAAATGTATGGGGATATTTAATGTTTGTAGGTGTTGGCATAGGATTATTGGCAAAAGGACCTATTGTGATTATTTTAACAGCACCTTCTATTTTTATATGGGTGTTGTGGTTTAAGGAATGGAAAAATATTTTCACTCGTATTCCGTGGTTATTGGGTATTCCTATAATGCTTTTGATTGCTGTACCATGGTATATTTTAGCTGAGAGTAAAACAGAAGGTTTTTTAGATTATTTTATTGTTGGTGAGCATTTTAAACGGTTTGTGGATTCAAGTTGGAAGGGTGATAAATACGGATTTCCTAAGCAGCAACCATTAGGAATAGTTTGGTTATTCTTGTTAGCAATGGCCTTACCTTGGATACAAGTTGTTTTAAGTAAATTATGGAAGTCGCGTAAAGATGCAATTAAAAATAAATGGGTATTCTTTCTTGTTACTTGGTTAATATGGACGCCCTTGTTTTTTACAGTATCTAAAAGTTTGATTCATACCTATGTATTGCCGGTAATGCCCCCTATCGCTTTGTTGGTTGTATATTTTTGGGATGATATTCAACGTAAAAAAACGAATGTTATTATTAGTATGATATTACCTGTTTTGGCTGCAATTACATTAATAGTAGGTTTATTTAATAATAACCTGGAAATGTATAGTAACACAGATAAATATTTAATTGAAGCGCAAGGTGAGTTTAATGAACCACTTTATTATTTAGGAAAAAAGAGCTATTCAAGTCAATTTTACAGTAGAGGTAAGGTTAAAAGTATTTCTTACGATGAGCTTAGAGATAAAATAAATAGAAAAGAAAACTTCTATGTTATTATTAAGAATAAAACGTTGAGAAGAAATCCTGATTATTCAATAAGTGAACTAAAAGAAATGGATGCCTCAATGAAAAATAAGATGTATACTAATAATATTAAGTAAACTATTTTTAAAACATTAGATGTAAGCCCGTGTAGATTCTATTCGGGTATTTTTATGGTTTGATATATTAGTAAAGTAGTATGTTTAGCTATTGAGTATTATATTAAATGAAAAAGGCTACTCATAATTAGAGTAGCCTTATATAAATAAGATATTTTATATCTGTATATTATTTGTTAACCTGGTAAGTTTTGTTACCATTTTTTATGTAGTCAACAATTTGATTAGCAGCAGCAACTCCTGCGTTAATGTTAGCTTCAGCAGTTTGAGCACCCATTTTTTTAGGAGTGAAGAAATATCTTCCTTCAAAAGAAGCATACTCATCTTTATTGTCAGGAGCGATATCTGAAATATAAGCGAAATCAGCTCTCTCGTTCATTAATTTAATCATGTCTGCTTCGTGAATTACTTCTTTACGAGCAGTATTAACAAGAACTGCATTTGCAGGCATTTTTGATAATAAGTCAAAGTTGATTGACTCTTTAGTTTTGTCGGTTGCAGGGATATGTAAAGAAACATATTGACATGTAGAATAAAGTTCCTCTACTGAATCAACAGGAGTTACTCCGTCAGCTTTAATTTTATCAGCACTTACAAAAGGATCGAAAGCATATACTTCCATACCAATTCCCTGAGCAATTTTAGCTACATAAAGACCAACATTTCCGTAGGCGTGGATTCCAATTTTTTTACCTCTTAACTCAGTTCCAGCAGTTCCGTTATAAGCGTTACGAGCCATTGAAATCATCATTCCAAAAGCTAACTCAGCAACAGCATTAGAGTTTTGACCTGGAGTGTTCATTGCAACAACATCTTTTGCTGAACAAGCTTCTAAGTCAAGATTGTCGTAACCAGCACCAGCTCTTACAACAATTTTTAAATCAGCAGCAGCTTCAACAACTTCTGATGTAACTTTATCAGAACGAACAATAAGCGCAGCAGCATCTTTAACAGCAGCTAATAGATCTGCTTTGTCTGTATATTTTTCAAGTAAAGCAAACTCAAAGCCTGCTTCTTTAACGATAGCTTCAATTTTATCTACAGCAGCTTTTGCAAAAGGCTTTTCTGTAGCAACAAGTACTTTAGTCATGATATATTGAATTGTTTTATAAAAAAAGAATAAAAAAGAATATCGAAGCCTCAATTAGACTTCGATACCATACTTTTTATGTTTTCATTAGTGCTTTGAAGCAAATTCTTTCATTGCTGCAACTAATACTTCAACACTTTCTTTTGGAAGTGCATTGTATGTAGAAGCACGGAATCCACCAACAGAACGGTGTCCTTTAATTCCTATACATCCTTTAGATGTCGCTAGGTCTAAGAATTCTTTTTCTAATTCAGCATACTCATCATTCATTACGAAACAGATATTCATTAATGAACGATCTTCTTCAGCTTCAACAGTTCCTTTAAAGAATTTATTGCTGTCAATTTCATCATATAAGATGCTAGCTTTATCAATGTTTTTCTTTTGCATTGCAGCAACACCACCCTGATCTTTTAACCATTTTAATGTTTGTAATGCTGAAAATACTGGTAATACAGGAGGAGTGTTAAACATTGAATCTTTATCAATGTGAGTTCTGTAATCTAACATTGTTGGGATTTGTCTTTCAACTTTTCCTAATGCATCTTCTTTTACAATAGCAATGGTTACACCTGAAGGAGCTAAGTTCTTCTGAGCACCTGCATAAATTACATCATACTTACTTACGTCAATTGGACGAGAGAAAATGTCTGATGACATATCAGCAACTAATCTAACGCCTAAATCCAAATCTGTTTTAATTTCAGTACCGTAAATAGTATTGTTTGATGTAATATGTAAATAATCAGCATCAGAAGGTACTTCAAAATTCTTAGGTATATATGTATAATTCTTATCTTTTGAAGATGCTACTTCAACAACCTCGCCAAAAAGTTTAGCTTCTTTTTGAGCTTTTGTTGCCCAGGAACCTGTATTTAAATAAGCAGCTTTTGTTTTTAGTAAGTTAAATGGAACAGTACAAAACTGAGTGCTTGCTCCACCACCAACAAAAATTACTTTGTAACCTTCTGGTAAGTCAAGTAGTTCTTTAACTAGTGAAATGGCTTCATCCATTACCGCGATAAACTCTTTGGATCTATGCGATATTTCCATAACAGATAATCCTGTTCCTGCAAAATTCACAACAGCTTCAGCTGTATTTTTGATTGTGTATTCCGGTAAGATAGATGGTCCGGCGTAAAAATTATGCTTTTTCATGCGTTAAATAATTTTGTTTTTACACTTAGATAGCCATTTGCTATAACTATAGTAACGATAATGGTTAATATTCTCAATAATAATCACTTTTTGTAATCAAATCTAAGTATTATAAGTTTAATAAAAATGCATTTTTATAAACTCTATAATATTCCTGATTTGATTTCTAGCGCAAAATTAGAAAAATATGTCACTAATACCTATGATTTATAATAAAACATAGTTATAGTCTATAATAATTTGTTATATTAAATATGCTTAATGTAATGCAGATTAGTGTTTAATATGTTTTGATATAGGTACTTATGGATGTTATTTGATGAAAGTAAAATATAACTAAAGTCATAAAAAAAATACTTTATAATTGATAAATGTCATTTTCTCTTTGCTCAAAAGCTTAATTAAGCTTGTTTAAAATGTATATTTATACAATTATTTCAAGGTATATTCATCTGTTTATAATTTACATTTATATGTCAGATGGATCTCTCAATAAATTTTATTATTCACTTAATCTTACATTCAAAGGTGTTCATGAATACTTTGTATTTCATTACCCTGTGTGTAATTTTTAAAATTAAAATTTACATGTTCGTTTCATATAAGAATAATTTATTTTCATCGGCCATGTGGAACTCACCAATTTTAATCATCCTCTTGTGTGACAAACGTTTATTATAGCCCGTTTCATATCTTATAAAAAAGGAATTTTAACCACTTCTGCTTTTAGTTTTCTATTTCGTATTTTAATATAAATATATGATCCTACCTTACTGAAATCATTATCTATATATCCCATTCCTATACCATATTTTAAAATAGGGGAGTGTGTGCCTGAAGTTACAGTTCCGATTATATTATCATTCTCATCAGCAATCTCATATCCATGACGTGGAATACCTTTATCAATCATTTTAAAGCCCTTTAGTTTTTTGCTGACACCTTGGGCTTTTTGATTTGATAAATATTCCTTATCAATAAAGTTTTTGGAATCTGTAAATTTTGTTATCCAACCTAAACCAGCCTCTATTGGTGAGGTTGTATCATCTATATCATTTCCATATAAACAGTAACCTTTTTCTAACCTTAGTGTGTCTCTAGCTCCTAATCCAATTGGTGCAATGTTAAATTCTTTACCAGCATCAAAAATTTGCTCCCATATTTCAGCTGCATTTTCATTATACATATATAACTCAAAGCCTCCTGCTCCTGTATATCCGGTATTTGATATAATGACATTTTCAATACCTGCAAATTTACCTGTTATAAAACTATAAAAAGGAATTTCAGTTAAATTGATTTCTGTAAGTTTCTGTAAAACTTTTATAGCTTCTGGTCCTTGAATGGCTAATTGAGAAATTTGATTTGAAGCATTTTCAAGTTCTGCTCCCATTGTGTTATTTTGTAGACACCATTTCCAGTCTTTTTCAATATTGGCAGCATTTACTACTAACATGTACTTTTGATCCTCATACTTGTATACAAGTAAATCATCAATAATTCCACCTTTGCCGTTTGGGAAACAAGTATATTGTGCATTCCCAATTGATAGTACTGATGCATCATTGGATGTTACTTTTTGTATAAAATCAAGCGATTTGGGTCCTTTTACCCAGAATTCACCCATATGAGATACGTCAAAGACACCAACTGATTCTCTAACTTGTATATGCTCTTTGCTTATTCCGGTATATTCAACAGGCATTTCAAATCCTGCAAAAGGAACTATTTTGGCTTCTAATTTTTTATGTATGTCAAATAATGATGTTCTTTTCATTTGTCGTAATGATTTTTGCTTTCTTTTAATATTCAATACAAATGTATAAAATATGAAAGTCGACAAATATGATTTATATTCTATTTTTAATAAGATTATTGATGGTTTTTTTTATAAAAAATGAACTTATAAAGTTTTAAAATTTAATTTGATAATATGGTTATTTGATAAAAAAAAGTAGATTTGTATATTAAAATTTTGTATATAAGAAGACCTTGCCTTTATGGAAGAAAGTAATAAATATGTAGATCTAACTTATTTAGAGGGTATTGCAGACGGAGATACAAGTATTATTAAAGAGCTAATTGAAATATTTTTGGATCAGATGCCAGAATTTACAGAAGGTTTTGATTTGAATTTGAAAGAAAAAAATTGGCTTAAAATTGCTGCTATTGCTCATAAAGCAAAATCTTCTGTTGTTTCAATGGGTATGAATGAGTTAGGGAATGTTGATCTAAAGAATTTAGAATTGCTTTCAAAACAATTAAGAATTCTTGAACTAGAGGAAAAAGATAGTATTACTGAAGCTCAAAAAGAAGAGATCACTACGCTTAAAAGAAATTTTGAAGGGTATCCAGAAGATCGAATTAAATGGGTAAAAGATAATGCCTCAATTACAGAATTGAATACATTGATAGAAAAATTTAATATAGTATGTAGTAAAGCTGTAAAAGAGCTTACTCAAGTGATTAGTACCTATTAAACCTTAAATATCTCATGATAGAAGTAAATAATAAGAACGAGGTTAAGATTGTTAACATTAAGGAGTCAGATAGATTGACAGCTGCAACCGCAGATGATGTTAAAATTCAATTAACAAAAGTAGTTTCAGAAAGTAAAGAAAATGTAGTTTTAAACTTATCAAATATTAAGTTTATTGATAGTACAGGTATTGGTGTTATTATTTCTGCATTAAAAACTGCACGACAAAATAATAATAGTTTTTTTCTGTGTTGTGTACAGGATGATGTAATGAGCCTGCTTAAGTTAATGAAACTTGATAAAGTCTTTGACATTTATTCGCAAGAAAATTAGAATATAACAAAAAAGGTGATTCACATTTGAATCACCTTTTTTGTTATATTATTTCAACGGTAGATATGGGTAACCAACCATCATTACCGTCCTGAATTTGTATTCTATACCAATCACTAACCGTTTCTAATATTTTTACTTTAGTTCCTTCGTGTAGTATAAATAATTCAGTTCCACTTACGGATGGCGAACTCTTAATAGTTACAGAAGGTTCAAAAATAATTGCACTATCTCTTTTAGTCAGCATATTCTTTTGTTTTGCAGAAAAGCTTAATGCGAATACACAAATAATAATTAATACAATAGCTGAGTAAAAAGAGAGTTGCTTATACATTCTTGATTTAGAAAATAAGAAGAATCCTAAAAAGAATAACCCTAAAGTAAAGGTTATCATTGCCATGATAGCCCAAGTATCAGATTTGGTTGTATTTCTAAAGCTTTTAATCCAGGTAATTAGAAAAAATTCTCCTACGGTATCTAACTTATCAGTGATTTGAGAATTTGCCATTTGTAAATTATATGCAATATCTTTATCATGAGGGAGAATTAATTTTGCTCTTTCATAATTCAAAATTGCTTTAGGTAAATTCCCAGTCTTGTAGTAGGCATTTCCCAAGTTGAAATATAATGGTCCACTTTCAACTCCTGAATTTAGTATATCTTCATATTCAGAAATAGCTTCACTATATTCTTGATTTTGAAAATACTCATTTGCTTTATCAAATCTGGAATCCTCTTTTGCAAAACCACTATGATAAATAAACAGTATTGATATAAATAATAATATTAATCGTTTCATTTTGTACCACTTTAACTTTACCTTATTTATGTAAAAAGTTTATTCTTTTAAATAAAGATTATCCACGTTTTTAAACGAAGTTTTATTTATGAAATAAAGGATCTAAATAATCTTTAGTTCTTTATTTGACTATCTAATTTACTGATGTTATTTAAAGCTTTATTGTATAAATTATCCATTTGTTCTGTTTCACCAGAAGATGGTGAAAATCGAGCAAATTCACAAGTATCTAAAACTTCAAGTAAATCATTTTTCACTTCTTCAGAAGCTCCTCTTTGAGTAATCAGTTCAACCGCTTTTTCCTTACTTAATTCACTCACTGGTAAAAATAATTTATCGCTTAAATATGTATATAAAGCTTTTAAAACCTCCTCATAAAAAGCTTCATGATTATTTTCTTTTAAATATACAGCTGACTTTTTTAAACGTTTTTGAGCCATTTTATTGGCTTTTTTATTCTTCACTAAATGAACATTTGCATTCTCATGAATTTTCTTTTTATTCATAATATATGCAAGGATAAACAAAATAATAGGGATAATGAATCCAAGATAAAAGATCAACGAACCAAAAATAAAAGTGCCTTTAACTTTTAAGTTAGATCGATCAGTTTTTATAAATCTAATATCTTTTCCAATCATCTGAACATCTTCACGATTTACACTTGAAGGTGTGTAGGTTGTTCCGTTTTGTTCTTCACTTCCTTTTTCAACTTCTATCTCTATAGGATCAGATTTTATGGTTACAAATTTTCCTTTTTGAGGATTAAAATATGTAAAAACAAGAGGATCAATTGTGTATTTGCCACTATATCTTGGAATAATCAAATATTCAAAGGTTTTAGACCCTTTCATTCCTGATACCGTGTTTGTAAAGTTATTTTTAGTTGTTGGATCAAAAGTGTCAAAATCTTTTGAAAAATTAAATTCAGGAGAAGACATTAATTTATGGTTCCCGGTTCCGGAAATTACCGCTTTGATTGTAATTCCATCATTTATTTTTACTTTGTTTTGAGAACAACTTACCTTCATGTTTAGATTTCCAACAGCACCTGAAAAACTAGCTGGTCTGCTACCTGGGAAGGGTTTCACATTTATTTTTATAGACTTTGAGTTGACACGTTTTTTTATCATCCGATAATTATTATCAAAGAAATCGTCAAAAATACTAGTCGATCGTCTGCTTACTCGTTGCTTAATAAGGAACTCAATTTCTGTTGGTTCAATTGTTTGTTGTCCACTTTTTTGGGCATATAAAACTTTTCTTTCAAGTGTACCAACTCTATATTGTTTGTTATTTACAAATTCATAGGTCCACTGTATATTATTTCCATCATCAATATCTTGTACAATAAAATTTCTGTAATCCGGATGTTTGATGTCTGAAATGTTATCCAAATTTATACGTGTATATATTTTTGTAGTTAAAACTAGAGGTTCACCTTGATATATACTTGATTTATTATTTGTTACAGTAATAAAAAGGTCGTCTTTTGAAAAGGAATTGGAGCTTGAACTTTGTTCTTTTGTGCTTTGTTGAGAACTGTTTCCACCTTCATTTTTTACAACTTCTATACTTAAACTATTACTTTCATATTTTTCTCCATCAACAGTAATTTGAGCAGGAGATAAGGTGTATTTACCTGGTTTATCACACTTAAGAATATAAGTATAAGTATATTGCTTACTTCGTGTAATTTTACCATTAATAATTTGTGTACTAGAGCTTGTCATTACACTAGGTCCCATTAAAACAGAAAAATCATTTAATTGAGGTAAGCGTAAATCTTCACCTTCTTCATTAACACTATAAATTAACTGAAATTTTTCACCTGAAAGAACAGCACTTTTGGCTTGAGCTGTAAATTCAATATCTTCACCAAATAGTGAAGAGGAGCAAATTACAATTAATAAAGTGAGTAATATAGAGTGTCTCATTTTTTCGATAATTAATTATTTTAATGCACAAAAGTAATACAAATAACTTTTAATATTTACCAGTTCTTCTCAATGTTTCCAGCAGGTTGCCCTTTTACTTTTCTCATTTTATCCTGCAATTCTTGCTCATCTTGATTAAGAGCGTTTAATATACGTTGAGCGTCATCTTTTGATATGTTATTATTTTGTGGTTTACTATCTTGACTATCAGGTGTTCCATCGTTATTTGAGTCAGTATCTCTGTAATCAGGAGTACCGTCACCATCGGTATCTTTAGGTTCGTTAGGGTTTTCTCCAGCTTCTTCCTTATCAGATTTACCATCATTATCAGAATCCTGATCCTTGTAATCAGGAATACCATCTTTATCGGTATCCTCGTTTGGATTTTGTTGTCCTTGCTGGTTCTGTTGTTCTTTTTCATCAGGAATGCCATCACCATCAGAGTCTTTGTTTTGTTGATTTTGTTTGTCTTGATTTTGTTGATCCTGATCTTGTTTGTCTTTATCCTGATCTTTATTTTGATCTTGGTTTTTTTGCTCTTGTTGTTGTTTCATTTTTTGAGCAGCAATCAAATTATATCTGGTTTCATCATCTAGAGGATTATTTCTTAATGCTGATTTGTATGAATTAATGGCATTATCAATATCCTTTTTTGCCAAATATGTATTCCCAAGATTATGATGAATTAAAGCTTTCTGTTCTTTAGTTAAGTTCTCCTGATTAATGCTTTTAAATTGATTTAAAGCTTCTTCGTATTTTTCTTGTTTAAAATATGAATCCCCCAGATTAAATTCTGCTTCAAAAGATGATTTACCTTCTTTAAGATTATCTAATGCTTTTTTATATTCAATCTCTGATTCAATATATTTTTCATTAGAAAACTCTTTATTTCCATCTCGAATAAACTTACGTTCCTTTTGTGCAGAAACAACAGAAATACCGATAAAAAGTGTTAAAATAGATATTAATAATTTCATTCTGCGTCCTCCTTTTTTTCCTCAAAAAGATTTATATTTTTCAAATATTTATTTTTCCTTTCAAGAATAATAAATTCGATCAAAAGAAAAAGTAATGCAAGTAAAGCAATGTACTGAAATTGATTATCGTAATCGGTATAAATTTTGGCATCCATTTCAGTTTTCTCAAGTTTCGATAAATGATCTACCAGGTCATTGATTCCTTTTCTTATATTATTTGCCGAAATAAATTCACCATCTCCATTTTTAGCAATGTCGATAAGCATATCTTCATTCAATTTTGAAATAACAACGTTACCTTCCCGATCTTTCATAAAGTTGTTTTTATCTCCTCCCGGAATTGGAATAGGAGAACCTTTGGGTAATCCCATACCTACGGTATAAACTTTAATGCCTTTTTCAACAGCAGCTTTTGCTGCTGCAATAGCATCATCTTCATGATTTTCTCCATCAGTGATAACAATGATAGCTCTATTAACGTCTTCCTGTGAACTAAAAGATCTTATTCCTCGTTCAATAGCAGCCCCAATAGCTGTACCCTGAGTAGGAATTATGCCTGTATTTATCGTTGAAATAAACATTTTTGCTGAAGGGTAATCAGTTGTTATTGGTAACTGAGTATAAGCTTGTCCGGCAAAAACGATTAATCCTACTTTATCATTTTGAAGTTTATCTACCAATTGGTATATGGCTCTTTTAGCTCTGTCTAATCGGCTTGGTTGAATGTCTTGAGCATTCATACTGTTTGAAACATCAAGAGCAATCATAATCTCAATTCCTTTTCTTTTTACAGTTTCTAACTTAGAACCAAATTGAGGACCTGCCATTGTTATGATTAAACAAATTATTACCAATAGCATCAAATAAAACTTAATAATCGGTCGTAAAGTTGAAGCATTAGGCATTAATGAACCTAATAGTTCAGGGTTGCCAAATTGTTCAAGAGCCTTTTTGCGTCTTTTCCCAATAATTAAACTAAGGAACGCTAAAACAGGTACTATGATTAAAAGATATAAATATTCTGGATTTTCAAATCTAAACATATTTTCAACTCTAAATTGATTATACTAGGGAAGGTTTCTAAGAACAGTTGACTTAATAAATACTTCCATGATGATGAAAAGAGCGGCTAGAATAGCAAAAATTAAATATTCTTCAGAACGTTTTGTGTATTCCTTAACTTCAATTTTTGTTTTTTCCATTTGGTCAATCTCTTCATATATATTTTTTAAGCTACTTTTATTCGTAGCTCTAAAATATTGTCCTCCGGTTGTCTCAGCAATTTCTTTCATCATTGCTTCGTCAATTTTCACTTCTTCTTCTACATATCTGGTTCCATATGGTGTTTGAACAGGGATTTTAGCTACTCCTTTTGAACCTACGCCTATTGTATAAACTCTAATGCCAAAAGTCTTTGCAATTTCTGCAGCTGTTAAAGGGGCAACTTCTCCACGGTTATTAACACCATCTGTAAGAAGAATAATTACTTTTGATTTTGCTTTGCTGTCTTTAATTCTATTAACAGCTGTGGCTAATCCAAGTCCTATTGCAGTTCCATCTTCAACCATTCGTGTTTTGATATCATGTGTAAGGTTAACCAAAACAGCCTTATCTGTAGTTAAAGGACATTGAGTAAAGCTTTCGCCAGCAAAAATAACCAAACCAATTTTATCATTTGGTCTTGCTGACATAAACTCCGTAGCAACATCTTTGGCAGCTTCAAGTCTGTTGGGTTTAAAGTCTAAAGCCTCCATACTCGAAGAAATATCTAAAGTCATTACAATATCTATACCTTCAGTTACAACATCCCTTGAACTATTGGTTGATTGTGGTCTTGCTAATACTACAATCAGAAATATTATACCAATAGAACGTAATGCAATTGGAACGTGTCTTAGATATACTTTCCATGAAACAGGAGCACTTTCAAATCCCTTTAAAGAAGATATTTGTAAAGAAGCTTGTGCGCTTTTTTGTTTCCAAATATACCAACCAATCATTGGCAATAAAACCAATAATAAATAAAAGAAATTTGGATGTAAAAAGGTTATGCTACTCATTTTTTAACGCGTTATGCATTTTGTAAATGCAGATTTTTACTCGTTGGTTTTTTTATCATTATCCAACATTATTTCTTTTTCTTGCTCCAAAGATTTAATAATATTCTCTTTAGTTTTTTCAATAAAAAAATAGGCATTCATTAAACTAAGGGCATGTTCATCAGGTAAAGGTTCAAATTTTGCAAATTTAACCAGATCTGAAAGTTCAAGCACTTGATTTAATTGTTCAAAAACTTCTTTATCTAACTTTCCTGATTTTTTAATATCAGTTAATATTTCAATTGAAGTTTGTTCTAAAGCCGGAATCTCATATCTATTTTCAATATATTCTCTAAGAATGTTAGAAACTGAAGTGTAAAATTCTTTTACCTTATTGTTCTCCCAAAGTTTTGCCTCTTTAATTTTATCAAGTTCTCTAATTGCAATAACATGAGCGGGTTCATCTGGCTTTGTCTTGACAAATACCTTTTCCCCTCCTTTGTGTTTCTTTTTATAATAGAGATAACCCCAAATGGCCAAACCTATGAGTAATAAAATACCAATTGAAATGTATATATATTCAAGAATCTCTGATAATTTAAAGGGAGCATCTTGAATTCCTTTTATGTCAAACATCCCTTTTTCAGGGTTCACTTCTTTAAAAGGATTTACAACCATTAAACTAAGAGGGTCTGTATCGACAGTACTTTTTAATTCACCGTCAAATAGTTCAAATTTTATTGGTGGTATGTAATGTAATCCACTGTCAAACGAAGTAATCCTATATAGTTGTGATAAAACAATTCTTTCATTGTCTATATTGATAGTATCAACTTCACCCTTTTCTACAATTTCAATGTTGCTGGTAATTGTATCGTTAAAAACGGGGAAGTTAATTTTAGCTCCTTTAGGTTGACTAACTTCAATTTTCAGATCAATTTGACCACCTATTAAAATAGTTGTTGAGTCTAAAGTTGCTGAAGCGCTTACATTTTGAGCATTAATAATACTACTAAATGAAAATGCACAACAAAATATAATCAATAATGACTTTAAAATTGTTTTATAATTATTATAGAATTCAATTGCAATTGAGTTCATTATATTCGTTTTTTAAATAAATACATAAGAGCTTTTACATAATCTTCATCCGTTCTTATCGATGTATTATCAATACCGCTTTTGCGAAATATTGCTTTCGTTTTTTCATCGTTTTCAATCCAATGATTCTTAAAGGCATCTCTCACTTTTTTATTGGAAGTGTCAATCCATGAATATGCACCACTTTCTGCATCTTTTAATTTAATTAATCCAATGGAAGGCATTTCCGTTTCTCTTTCATCATATACTTTAAGTGCAACGACATCGTGTTTCTGATTTGCTATTTTTATAGGGTTTTCAAAGGTGTCATCCATAAAATCAGAAATTATAAATGTTGTACATCTTTTTTTAATCGCATTTGTAAGATACTTTAGAGCTTCTCCTATATTTGTCGTTCGATTTTCCGGAGTAAATGAAATTAACTGTCGGATAATGTGCAATATGTGTTTTCGTCCTTTTTGAGGAGATATGAATTTTTCTATTTTATCTGAGAAAAATATCACACCAATTTTATCATTGTTTTGAATGGCAGAAAAAGCTAATACAGCTGCAATTTCTGTAATTACATTCTTTTTGTATTTAAAGGATGTTCCAAATTCTCTGGAGCCTGAAACATCTATTAATAACATTACGGTTAGTTCTCTTTCTTCTTCAAAAACCTTAACGTAAGGATGATTAAACCTCGCAGTAACGTTCCAATCAATATTTCTAATGTCATCTCCGTATTGATATTCTCTCACTTCACTAAAAGTCATACCCCGACCTTTAAAAGCAGAGTGATACTCACCCGCAAAAATATTACTTGAAAGTCCTCTGGTTTTTATCTCTATCTGGCGGACTTTTTTTAGTAGATCCGATGTTTCCATTTAATCTTTTATTTATATGATTAATGATATGGATGATAATCCTGTGTATAAATAAAATAAAAGACTAAGGTACTTCAACCGTATTTAGGATGTCATTGATTACTTCAATAGACGTTACATTGTTTGCTTCGGCTTCGTATGATAAACCAATTCTGTGTCTTAATACATCATGACAAACAGCTCTAACATCCTCAGGGATTACATAACCTCTTCGTTTAATAAAAGCGTACGCTTTTGCTGCCATCGATAAACTAATACTTGCACGAGGTGAACAACCATACGAAATCATCTCTTTATACTTGTCTAAATTGTATTTTTCCGGAAATCTGGTTGCAAAAACAATATCTACGATATATTTTTCAATTTTTTCATCCATATATACATCTTTTACAACCTTTCTGGCTCTAATGATGTCATCTGGTTTTAATATTGAAGATGCTTTAGGAAATGATTGTGCCAGGTTATGACGTATAATCATCTGCTCTTCCTCTTTTTGTGGATAATCTATCACAATCTTCAACATAAATCGGTCAACCTGAGCTTCAGGAAGAGGATAAGTTCCTTCTTGTTCTATTGGGTTTTGAGTTGCCATAACTAAAAAAGGCTCTTCCAATTTGTGAGTTGTTTCACCAATAGTAACCTGTCTTTCCTGCATGGCTTCAAGCAATGCACTCTGAACTTTCGCAGGAGCACGGTTAATCTCATCTGCTAATACGAAATTTGTGAAAATAGGACCTTTTTTAATGATAAATTCTTCGTTTTTCTGACTGTAAATCATTGTACCTAAAAGGTCGGCAGGTAATAAATCCGGAGTAAATTGAATTCTGCTGAAATCTGCGTCTACAATAGTGGCAAGTGTGTTAATTGCAAGTGTTTTTGCAAGTCCGGGAACTCCTTCTAATAGTATGTGCCCATCACTTAATAAACCAATGAGTAATCCTTCAACTAAATGTTTTTGTCCAACAATTACCTTGTTCATTTCTATGGTTAGTAGGTCTACAAAAGAACTTTCACTTTTTATTCTTTCGTTTAACTCTCTTATATCTACAGATTGCTCCATGAGTTTTATATTTCTTGTTAATACTTAATAATCTTTTTATGCGGAATCCAAAATTAGTTTTTTAATATATGGGGGTATTAAAGAGTGTGTTAAATAATGTTAATATAACTTCTATATTACTTGGTATTTCTAAACTTTAACTCTTCTTTAACTTTTTGTTTGATCCTTTTTAACGGAGTGAACTTTTATTTGAAAATATGGTTTAAGAATAAAATGATCAATTAGATTTTTAGTCTGTTAATGGTTCGTTTTAAAAACTAATTATATTAGAAAGTATTATATTTAAATAGATTATAACTTATGTTTGAAGATAGAGATTTTGTATGTAAACATATGATGTTACGAAAAGGAGATTTGGTAAAAATAATTCATGAAAAAGATTTGAAAACCATGGATGATGTGCAGGATGAAACAAATGCTGCAACTATTTGCGGATCTTGTTATGCTGATTTAGAAGAGATTCTAGAAGAGGAATTGAAAAAGAAAAAATAGAATTATTATAAACCTGCTATCAATTAAAATAGCAGGTTTGTTTTATTATCTATATAATAAAGAGCTATCGCCATAGCTTAAGAATCTAAAATTATTATCTAATGCAAAATTATATATAGTCTTCCAGTTTTCTCCCTTAGTAAAGGCTGCTATTAATAATAATAAGGTGCTGTTTGGTTGGTGGAAGTTTGTAATTAGCCTGTTTACAATTTTGAATTCATATCCAGGAGCAATTATGATACCTGTACTACTTTGTAATATAGTAGTGCCATTTAACTTTAAATATTCTTTTAATTTCAATAACGATTCTTTGAATGTATAATGTGATGGAAGGTTGTATGGATCCCATTGTGAAATAAAAAATTCATTTTTCTTTTCAAGAAGTTTAACTCCTAGCCAATATAAGCTCTCTAATGTTCTTACTGTTGTTGTTCCGGTGCTGGTAATGTTGTTTTGGTATTCCAATAGATCATCAATTGTTTTCTCTTCAACAAAGAAATGTTCAATATGCATTTCGTGGTCTGAAATTTTTTCACTTTTAACTGGCTTAAATGTTCCTGCACCAACATGAAGTGTAATGTTGGTACACTTAATATTATTTGTGCTTAGTTTTTGAATGATGTCATTTGTAAAATGAAGTCCTGCAGTAGGTGCAGCCACTGAACCTTTGTGATTTGAATATACAGTTTGATACCTTGAAAGATCTATTTCTTCAGTATCTCTGTTTAAATAGGGGGGAATAGGGATATTGCCTATGTTTTCAAGAATATCAGCAAAAGTTACTTCGTCTTCATCCCATTTGAAATTTATAATTTGAGAGTCGTAAAATACTTCTTCTCTTTGTATGGATATAGTTACTTTTTTCTCATTAATTATAATTGATTTTGTTAATGGGCCATTTTTCCATTTTTTAGAGTTGCCTACAATACATTTCCATGAACAAGATCTTTTGGATTGAAAAACTAAGTTTAAATCAGAAGGGAGTGTTGGTTCTAAACAAAATACTTCAATTTTTGCTCCAGTTTCTTTTTTAAATTGTAGGCGGGCTTGAATTACTTTAGTGTTGTTAAATACAATTAAGCTATCAGATGGAATGTATTTATATATGTTGTGAAATTGGGTTTCTTGAATTTTTTTATTGTAAATAAGAAGTTTGGAATCCTGTCTGTTTTGTAGAGGGTATTTGGCAATTTTTTCTTCTGGTAAATTATATGTGTAATCTTCAATGCTAATATTTGGCTTATTCATGATTGTTGAACCTATGTGCTTATAAATTAACTGTTAATAAAAAATGATTGCAAAAATAGACAACTTTATTGAATTGTACTGAAGTATTTTTATAATTTCATCTTCGAAAATAATGTAATTAATAATTATAGTAAAATGGCTATTGGTATAGGTGATAGAGTAAGGTTTTTAAATGAAGTAGGTGGTGGTGTTGTTAGTAGGATTGAAGGTGGTAAGATGGTTTATGTCCTGGATGAGGAAGGTTTTGAGGTGCCTTCTTTGATATCGGAGGTTGTATTGGTGGAGAAAAAAGTAGTAGATAAACAGATGGAGGACTTGTCTGAATTAGGAGATATAGATATAGAAGTTGAAGAGTCAAAAGAGGAAGGTGATCCTAAGGTTGTATTAGCGTTATTAAAAAGTAATGATATCGCTTCTAATGTTTCGCTTTATTTAATTAATGATTCTAATTTTTTTCTGTTTTATACAATTGGTCGTGTAGTAGATGATAAGATTGATAATGAATTTAATGGTGTAATAGAGCCTAATACAAAGATAGAATTGAAACAATATGGTATTAATGAATTAGATGGGGTTAAGTATGTTGTTGATGTTTTAATGTATAGGAAACATAATGCGTATAAATATAGGAAGCCAGTATCGTATTCTGTAAAATTTAATGGAGCAAAACTATTAAAAGATGGGAGTTATATTTCAAATGAATATTTTAATAAAAAAGCTTTTTTATGCTATGTATTAAAAGGTGTGTTTGAGGAGAAAATTGATAGTTTATCTGAAGTTAAGTTTGAAAAAGTAATTAAAGAAAAAGAAGGGACTAAAAAGCGTTTAAAGCCTCAGCGAAGAAATGATGATAAAATTTTAGAAGTTGATTTACATATTCATGAATTATTAGATGATGAGCGAGGGTTGAGTAATAAGGAAATTCTTGGTTGTCAAATTGAAAAATTTCATGAGATAATGGAGTCTAATAAGAAGTATAAAAATAAGAAGATAGTATTTATTCATGGTGTAGGTAATGGTGTTTTAAAAAATGAAATTAGAAAATCATTGGAGCGAAAATATAAATGGCATACTTTTCAAGATGCATCATTTAAGGAATATGGATATGGAGCAACGATGGTGATTATTTAATAGAATTAAACTTTTGATATAAAAGGCTCGGATTTGACTGAAAAGTCAGGTTCGGGCCTTTTTTTATATCTATTTTGAAATTGAAGTAATCTTACATTTATTTATTATTAGCTAATATCAAATGTTTATAGACAATTTTTAAATGAAAAAATCTACTTTAAAAATGTATATGTCTATTTTCAGATATATATTATATAAAATTTAATTGTTATAATCAAATTTTATATTAATACTTACAATTAAAAATTAGTATATTACAATTAAAAAATATATTTATAATATTTGTAATTAATAAATATTATTCTAATCTTTGAAAATAATTATTTAAAATATACAAAGTATATAATTATTTATAAAGAGTATTCTTGTATGCATTATACTAAATTTAATAGGAAGGATTTTTTATATAAGTTGGATGAAATAACTGCTTATAGTATTCGTGAGGCCGAAATTCGTAATGCAGTAAGTGGTTATGGGTATAGTCAGACTAGATTGAATGAGGGGCGAAGTTTGTGGGAAAAGTTAAGATTGTTGCATCTAGAGGCTTCTGAAAAATCGAAGCAAAAGAGATTGTGTCATGCAGAAAAAAAGATGCTTCAAAAAGAGGTGCATAAGGTTTATATGAAATATTTGAAACTTGCAAGAATCGCTTTCGTGGGTGATATTGAAGCTCAGGAATCATTATTGTTAATTGGTGTTAGGGCTAGGACTTTTGAAAAATGGTTTGTGCAGGTTTCTGTATTTGTGAATAATATGAAATCAAATAATTCGTATCTGGAATTAATGTCTGGATATGGTGTTGGAGAGACTGATGTTGATGAATTGAAAGCGAAATTGATGAAGTTGAATGATTTGTCTGATAAGTGTGTGAGGATTACTGCTGTGGTTCGAATGTTGAATGATAAAGTGAAGAAAGAAACTATTGAGGTTCAGCGTTGGGTGAGTAGTTATTTAAAAGTGGCAAGGATTGCATTGGAAGATAATCCTGAAGTGTTGGCAATTTTAGGTTTGACCGATAAAAATTAATGCGTCTTGGGTTGTGGTATTGGTTGCTACTTTTGTCAAATGAAATCAATGGTTCGCACTGTTAAAAATGAAGTTTATATAAAATAGTTAATTGATATAGTTTGTTGTGTAACTAATAAGTTGTTGTTTCGTACAAACGAATTAAGTAAAAATGCTACTTAAAATAATATTATTGTTATTTTTGGCGAAAATGGTTGTTTGTGGCGTTTTTTTTTAAAATAATGTTGTGTGTTGCATAGTTGTGTTGTAACAGATTATTGAAGTGTAAATGTCATGCTGTGTTATCAAATTGGGACCTTGATAGGATAGTTAGATTAGTGTAAACCATGACCGTATTAAACCAGGAGTCATTATATTTTATGATTATGA
Source organism: uncultured Saccharicrinis sp. (assembly GCA_963665705.1). GTDB lineage: Bacteria > Bacteroidota > Bacteroidia > Bacteroidales > Marinilabiliaceae > Saccharicrinis. The sequence goes on along the minus strand of OY762448.1, from coordinate 2,769,131 downwards.
TGAAAAACTTAAACCGAAGAATATCTATTCCATTAATAATGGTTTGGTGTATGTTGTTTTTGATTGTAGGAAATACCTATAGTCAAGATCCTACTGCAGAGATGAGTAATTCAATAGTAGTTTCTAAAGCAACAAGTAAAAAGTTAAAATCTATTCAAAAACAACTTAATAAGGGTAATTATAGTGTGTTATCAACTGCTAGTAGTTCCTCTTCAAGTTTAAAGAGTGGTATTAACGATGTGCTTGAGTGCATTGATGCTTCATATTGTTATAAAAGTGATAGTGTTCTTTTGTATCCAAACCCTGATTTTGAAGTGGCTGGAGCAACCTATCGGTTTTATGGCTATTATCTTGATCCTACAGACCCTACAAATTATCGAGCTTCATATGTAAAAAAAGATGCCACTACAGGTGATTACTATTTTCATCCTGAGTCTATTGATTTAACTGAGTTGGGAAGTCAAATTGCTATTGTAGTTTGGCGTGTTGAAGGGGGAACTGCCACTGAATCGCAAGTAGATTATACTGTTGTTAAACCATTACCTACTGGATATCATTTTGGAGAAGATGGAACTATTTGTGATGGAGGTGTACATACTTTGGAACTATCAGGGTCTGATTATGAGGTGGGAAATAAAACTACTTATAATTTATACCGCGAAGGTGAAGCTAGTTATATCGAGAGTCAGGAAGGAGATGGTTCTGCTTTATCTTTTGACATATCTGTAGCGGGTACATATTATGTAATCGCACAAAATAATATAATTGGTTGTCCGTTAGAAATGACTGATGATGAGTCTGTTCCTAATAGACCAGTAGTGACTGTGTATAATAAACCAGTTGTTACTCCTAGTGGGGATGTTTCAATTTGTAGTGGACAATCTACTACAATTAGTGTATCAAGTGATATGGATCCTGATGTTACCTATACATGGGATGATGGATCTGGTGGATCTGCTGAATATACTGGTGTTTCATGGGAAGTTTCACCTACAGTAACAACTATATATACTGTTCGTGGAACTAATAATACTACAGGTTGTTATTCTGAAGATAATGTAACTGTTACCGTCAATGCCAACCCTACTATTACAGCTTCAAGTAACTCACCAATATGTGAAGGTAGTTCTATTGTATTATCATCAGTACCTGCAGGAGGGTCAGGAACCTATGATACATTTGCGTGGACTGGTCCAGATAGTTTTAGTGCAAGTACACAAAATTCTACAATAGTAACTTCAAGTTTATCAAATTCAGGTGATTACTACATAACCGTAACAGATGATAATGGTTGTAGTAGTGATGCCACTGATATGACTACAGTGGTTGTCACAGAGAAACCTACTGTTACTTTAAGTTACAATAATCCGGTTTGTTTAAATACTGAATTAGTGTTGACTGCTGCACCTACAGGAGGTAGTGGTAATTATGTTAATTACGTGTGGACTAAAGGTGGAGTTGTAATTTCAGGTGAAAATGGTAGTACTTTAACAATAGCTTCAGCTGCCTTATCAGATGCAGCAACTTATGGGGTAAGTGTAGAGGATGATTCAGGATGTATAAGTGATGAAGTTACTGAAATTGTAGTAATAAATTCGCTTCCTGTTGTAAGTGCAGGAAATGACGGTCCAGTATGTGAAGGAGGAACTATAAACTTAAGTGGAGGAACTAATGGAATGAGTTCTTATACCTGGAGTGGTCCAGGAGGATATTCCAATCTTACTCAAAATCCACAAATTACTAATATAGCCTTATCAAATGCAGGAACTTATACCTTAGAAATTGTAGATGTAAATGGATGTGTAAATTCAATAACAACAGATGTTGTTGTAAATGCCAATCCAACAATAACAGCTTCAAGTAACTCACCAATATGTGAAGGTAGTTCTATTGTATTATCATCAGTACCTGCAGGAGGGTCAGGAACCTATGATACATTTGCGTGGACTGGTCCAGATAGTTTTAGTGCGAGTACACAAAATGCTACCATAGCTACTTCAAGTTTAAGTAATTCAGGAGATTACTACATAACCGTAACAGATGATAATGGTTGTAGTAGTGATGCAACAGATATGACTACAGTGGTTGTCACAGAGAGACCTACTGTTACTTTAAGTTACAATAATCCGGTTTGTTTAAATACTGAGTTAGTGTTGACTGCTGCACCTACAGGAGGTAGTGGTAATTATGTTAATTATGTTTGGACTAAAGGTGGAGTTGTAATATCAGGAGAAAATGGAAGTACTTTAACAATAGCTTCAGCTGCCTTATCAGATGCAGCAACTTATGGGGTAAGTGTAGAGGATGATTCAGGATGTATAAGTGATGAAGTTACTGAAATTGTAGTAATAAATTCGCTTCCTGTTGTAAGTGCAGGAAATGACGGTCCAGTATGTGAAGGAGGAACTATAAACTTAAGTGGAGGAACTAATGGAATGAGTTCTTATACCTGGAGTGGTCCAGGAGGATATTCCAATCTTACTCAAAATCCACAAATTACTAATATAGCCTTATCAAATGCAGGAACTTATACCTTAGAAATTGTAGATGTAAATGGATGTGTAAATTCAATAACAACAGATGTTGTTGTAAATGCCAATCCAACAATAACAGCTTCAAGCAACTCACCAATATGTGAAGGTAGTTCTATTGTATTATCATCAGTACCTGCAGGAGGGTCAGGAACCTATGATACATTTGCGTGGACTGGTCCAGATAGTTTTAGTGTAAGTACACAAAATTCTACAATAGTAACTTCAAGTTTATCAAATTCAGGTGATTACTACATAACCGTAACAGATGATAATGGTTGTAGTAGTGCTGCCACTGATATGACTACAGTGGTTGTCACAGAGAAACCTACTGTTACTTTAAGTTACAATAATCCGGTTTGTTTAAATACTGAGTTAGTGTTGACTGCTGCACCTACAGGAGGTAGTGGTAATTATGTTAATTACGTGTGGACTAAAGGTGGAGTTGTAATTTCAGGTGAAAATGGTAGTACTTTAACAATAGCTTCAGCTGCCTTATCAGATGCAGCAACTTATGGGGTAAGTGTAGAGGATGATTCAGGATGTATAAGTGATGAAGTTACTGAAATTGTAGTAATAAATTCGCTTCCTGTTGTAAGTGCAGGAAATGACGGTCCAGTATGTGAAGGAGGAACTATAAACTTAAGTGGAGGAACTAATGGAATGAGTTCTTATACCTGGAGTGGTCCAGGAGGATATTCCAATCTTACTCAAAATCCACAAATTACCAATATAGCTTTATCTAATGCAGGAACTTATACCTTAGAAATTGTAGATGTAAATGGATGTGTAAATTCAATAACAACAGATGTTGTTGTAAATGCCAATCCAATAATAACAGCTTCAAGTAACTCACCAATATGTGAAGGTAGTTCTATTGTATTATCATCAGTACCTGCAGGAGGGTCAGGAACCTATGATACATTTGCATGGACTGGTCCAGATAGTTTTAGTGCGAGTACACAAAATGCTACCATAGCCACTTCAAGTTTAAGTAATTCAGGTGATTACTACATAACAGTAACAGATGACAATGGTTGTATTAGTGATGCAACTACTATGACTACTGTGGTAGTTTCTGAATTACCTACAGTAAGTTTAGGCTATAATGATAAGGTTTGTCGTGATACAGAATTAGTATTGACGGCTGCAGCTGCAGGAGGGGGTGGTAATTATGTTAATTACATTTGGACGAAAGATGGTGTTGTTATATCAGGAGAAAATGGAAGTACTTTAACAATAGCTTCAGCAGCATTAACAGATGCAGGAACTTATGGTGTAACTGTTGTAGATGATATTACTTGTAGTAGTAGTGAAGCAACTGTTGTAGTAACAATATATGACCTACCAACAGCAACAGCCACTAATGGCGGTCCAATTTGTGAAGGTAAATCAGTAAATCTATTTGGTGGAGAAAATGGAATGGTAAGTTATAATTGGTCTGGACCTGATGCTTTTTCAAGTACAGATCAGAATCCAACTATTTCAGATATTCCTTCTTCAGGAGGTGGAGTGTATACCTTGCTTATTGAGGATGTAAATGGATGTCAACAATCAGCTACAACTGAAATTTTTGTAAATAGATTAACTTCAAGTATTAGTGTTACATCTCCTGTTGCTGGGGAAACTAAGTTTTGTGAAGGAACTGAAGTTATATTTACAGCTGTTGCAGAAGATGGTTCTGGAGACTATACTTATGATTTTCATATTGTTAGAAATTCAGTGGATAGTTCAGTTAAGAATAGTACCGACGATACATATACCACAACTACATTAGAAGATGGTGATCAGGTTTATGTATTGATTCTTGATAATACCAGTGGGTGTTCTGAAAGTTCTTCTATAGTTACAACTGAGATAGTAGCTGAACCTACACCAACACTAAATATAACAAGTCCTGGTAGTAATGTTGTTTGTTTAAATACTGCAGTAGATTTTTCTGCAACTCCAGGATATGATAGATATATTTTCTATAATGATGGCGTTGATGTATTACAAGATGGAACAAGTAACTTGTTTACATCAAATACTTTAGTGGATGGAAATAAAATTACAGTTGAAGCGTACACTGGCTCGTGTGCAGGTCTTTCTAATGAATTTGTGATGACTGTGAATCCGTTGCCAACAACAAATTTGAGTGTTGATGGTGGAGAAACAACTGTTTGTGAAAATGAATCAGTTAATTTTACAGCTACAGCTTCAGGAACAGGAACGCTTACTTATCAATTTTTAGTTGATGGTGCAGTAGCACAAGCTATAAGTGAAACCAATACTTTCACACACTCTTCAACTAATGATTTTTCTGTTCAGGTTAGAGTTTTAGATGATAATAATTGTGAAATAATTAGTGATCCTATTGATATTACAATTAGTAAACCTGTTGCTTCTTTGTCAATTGGAGATAATGAGATTTGTGCTAATACCGAAGTTACATTTACTGCATCAGGAGGTATTGACTATGAGTTTTTTGTAAACTCGGGATCAGTTCAGGGCCCTAACTCAACAAATACTTATTCAACCACTGCATTAGACAATAATGATATTGTTTCTGTGGAAGTGACAGATGCCTATGGTTGTACAGCAAGTACATCAGGAACACAAATGACTGTTAATCCAATACCTGTTGTTTCAGTTTCTTCTTCAGATATTGATAACACAATTTGTTATGGTGAAGAAGTGACATATACTATTTCTGGTGGAGATACTTATGAGTGGTATTTAAATGGTACTATTATTAATGGTGAAACAGGTTTAAATTATGTAACATCAACACTTATTGATGGAGATGTTGTTACTGGAAGAGGTATCTACGGTTCAACAGGTTGTTATTCAGAAGCTTCTGCTCCTGTAGTTACAGTCAATTCTTTACCAGTGGGTACATTGTCTGTATCGCCTGCCATGCCAATTGTAGAAGGAACAGAAATAACTTTTACTGCTGGAGGTGGAGACTCTTATGAGTGGTATTTAAGTGGGACTAAAATAGATGGTGAAACTAATAGTATTTATATATCATCTGCACTAACTGATGGGGATGAAGTAACCGTTAAAGTTACAAATGATGTAACAACATGTTCATCTACAGTAAGTACAACAATTACAGTATATGATGGAATTACACCTTTGGATGTATTGACTAATGATACTGATAATGCTTATTGCGAGGGAGATGGAGGAATAAGTATTTACTTAGGAGGAACACCTCAAAGTGGGGTAACTTATACGTTGATCAAGGTTTCTGATAATTCCATTGTAGGAAGTGCTATTGAATATGATGGTACAACTGATGTACGTTGGGATAATATTCCAGGAACAGAAGAATATAGGGTTGAAGGCTCGTATGGAAGTATAGTTGGTAGTGAAGTGGCTATGATTAATACTGTTATAATTACAGAAAATTTATTGCCTAGCACTTTATTTAATATGGATCCTACAGGTCAGGTTACAGGATGTAATGGAGGCACAGGATATGATATAACGATTGATGGTTCTGAGTTAGATATAGATTACATACTTTATTTGAATGGTACTGAAATTAGCACTTTATCCGGAACAGGAAATCTAATTGATTTTGGTACTCAAACTGTTGTGGGAATTTATACTATAGAAGCAGTTAATACAACTACTGGATGTACTAATTCATTTAGTGAAACATTTGAAATTTTAGATGATGGTTCAAATGTTGCTTTTAATGTATACGCAGTAGGAAAATCAGATCCAACGGATGGCAGATACTGTAATACTACTTCACCTACGGGAATAGAAATTGGATTAGATGGATCTTTAGATAACACGGTTACTTATAAATTATATCTAGATGGTGTAGATACTGGTATTGCAGTTACAGGTACTAGTAGTGCTATTTCTTTTGGAACGACCTTAACAGAAGGAACTTATACTGTTCGAGTTGAATCTTCTACTGGTTGTCAATATCCAATGAGTGGTTATGTAGATGTAATGGCTGTAGATACTCCGGAATCATATGATCTTATATCAGATGATGAAGGGCACTATTGTGACGGAGGTACTGGTGTTACTCTAAGATTAGAGGATCAACAGGAAAATATAGAATATAATTTATATAAAGACGGTGTATTAGTAGAAACAAAAATAGGTTCAGATGCAGCAGGAACTCCATTAACATTTGATGGTGTATATACAGAAGGTGATTATTATGTAGATGCCATTGTAACAGACGTACTGTGTTCAACATTAAGTGATACATATAGTGTTGTAATGGATGTATTTACTACTTATGATGTAATAAGTGATAATACTGAATATTGTACAGGAGAAAGTACTCAGATTTATATTGAAGAATCAGAAACAAATTCTAATATCGCATATTATCTTGTTAAAGTAGAGGCTGATGGAACCAGAGTTAAACAAGGTGATCTTGTTATTGCAAATGGATTACAAGTTTCCTTTGATGTTTCTGCTGAAGGTGATTATAGTATAGATGCAGTAAACACTATTTCCGGTTGTGAATCATCAATGAATGGGGTGATTACTATAACAGTAAAACCTCTTCCTGTAGATGCATATCTAAGGAGAGCAGAGTTAGGAACAGGTTGTGATAATGGAGATTCATTATACATTCAAACTACAGAATTGGGTGTTGAGTATACATTAGTTAAATATAATGGCTCAGAGTATGTTGCTGTAAATGGTTACGACCCTATAATTGGAGATGGTGGTGATTTAGGATTTGAAAGAGTTATTGATACTAATGATGCTGCTTATAATGTATTAGGGAATAAAGATGGTTGTTATAAAATAGTATCTCCAACAGATATATTAGTCAATGTTCCAAATGTTATTGAAAAACAAACTGTCACAGGTTCCGGAGATATTTGTAATGGTGATCCTGGTGTTGTTTTTGGATTAGCTGATACCGAGGTAGATGTTATTTATGAACTAATTCTTGAAAGTACAGGCAGTGTTATGTCTACTATTACAGGAGACGGAAATGCAATGAGTTTTGATGCTGTAAATGATGAAGGAGATTATTATGTCAATGCACGCGCCGCTGATGGGTCATGTGAGTTAGAAATGTTAAACAATGTAACTCTTGAAATACATCCATTACCTATAGCATATACAATGTTTGGGTCAGGTCAAACTTGTGATATAGCCGGAGATGGAGCACTTATTGGTCTTCCTGAATATGAATCTACTTATACATATCAATTACAAAGAGCTGCCTCTGTTGGCGAAACCTTTGTTAATGTCAGTATTTCAGATGTACCGGTTATCTATGAAAATGATTCAATAAAGTATACTATATATACAGAAGGTTTATACCGTATGATTTCTATAAGTGATTACGGATGTACTTCTGAAATGAATAGTTATATAACTGTGGAAGAAAAAGATCAACCAGCTGATCAAACTGTAATATATAGTAGTCTTGAATATTGCTCTACAGATGCAGGAGTTGTTTTAAGTCTTGAAGATAGTGAAGTAGATGTAACTTATACAGTTGTAAATGAAGATACCGGAAATGTTATTGAAGAAATAATTAACGAATCCACTGGCGAATTAAAGCTTGGCACTTTTACTGAAGGAACATATAGTTTTATAGCTTCACGAGGTGGAGATGCATGTATTACTTCAATTAATGGAGGAGAAAGTTTAACAATTAGTATTGCTACTACTCCAGAAACCTATGAAATTAAAACAGATAATCCAATGGTTTGTGGAAGTGAAAACGCTGTTATTTATTTAGATGGTTTTGAAATAGGAAGAGAATATATGCTTGTAAATTCAGCAGATATTCAAGAGGGTGAGGTTATAACTGGTGTTGATGGAGGAGAAGTTTCCTGGGAAGTTACAGATGTAGCAGGTACCGATGAAATTTATGAAGTATTAGCACTCTCTGGAGAGTCATGTAACTTATCTATGGGTACAATTCAAATATATTATTTAAATGGCCCTACTAGTTTTAATGTTACACAAACAGAATTAATATATTGTATTGATGATGATGGTGTTGAGATTGAAATTTCTGGTTTGGAATCTAATATTTATTATTGGTTAGTAGATGTAAATGATATTAGTGTACCATTAGATGTTATTTATGGTACTAGTGCATCGCAAACAGAAACCTTTGATGGATTTTATCCGGAAGGAGAATATACTGTTATTGCAAAAGCTACTAGTTCAGGTTGTGACTTAGCATATGAAACTACAATTACTGTTACAACATCTGAAGGACCTGATGTATTAAGCAGAGTGGCTAGCTGTACTAACGATGAAGATATTGTCTCAGAAGGCTGTGTAGTTGATGATGAATTATGTATTGAAGTTGCAGAAGAAAATGTTGTTTATTCTTTATATAATGAAGATGATTTAGATAATCCTGTAGAATCTATTCCTATTACAGATGAGAATAAAGGACAAGTTGTCTGTTTTAGTCCAATAGAGGAGGAAGGAAATTATATCATACAAGCACAAAGTACTTTGTATCCATACTGTATTAATAATTTTGAAGAGTCATATTACTTTGATCATAAAGATTATGGTAGCTTAGTTGCTGTTGATGATATATTCAACGTTAAGAGTAATGTTCTTACAGATACAATTAATCTTAGGGTAAACGATACTATAATTTATATTGATGAATATGATGAACCTCAGCCAATACCTTATGGTAATACGCCTGATTTAAATACATATACATTCGTAGATAAGTATTATGAAGATTTTGGCTCTGATGCTAATTTAAGTTATTACTTACTAGAAGATCATGTTGTAAGAACAACTGAGATTAATAATGACACAGTAGGTAATTTTACTATAGATATCGATACTGGTGAATTAGCTTATAAGAGAACACCAGGATTTTACGGAAAATATCGATTAGAGTATATTGTTGAAAATTCTGAATATGAAGGACGTATTGATACTGCTATAGTTACTCTATATCTTGGAAATGAAGATGCAGATGATGATAAGTCATTTTTGATTCCAAATGCTTTCTCTCCAAATGGAGATGGTATAAATGACTATTATGTTATCTCAGGAAAAGAAGGTGGATTAACTGCAACTAAATCCAAATTAGAAGTATTTAATCGATGGGGTGTACTTGTATATAGATCTACATCTGTTGTGTATGGAGAAGGAGATGAATGGTGGGATGGTACATCAACTACCGCAAATATGGTTTCAATAGGAAATGATTTACCAAATGGAACTTATTTCTATGTGTTTGAAGTAGAGATTAATACTGGAGAAGAAGTGGTGAATAAGAAATACAACGGATATATAGAATTAAGAAGATAAAAGCACTGAACAACTTAAATCTTAACTAAGAAAAGATAGCACCATGAGATATAACCATATTTATAAATTTTTGATTGTTCTAATTGTAGGAATTCATATTTCAATAATTGGTTACGGACAAGATGTGGCTCAGTATAATCATTATATTGCTAATCAGGGATTATTAAATCCTGCATATAATGGTACAAGAGATGTAATAAGTGGCTTATTAATTAATCGTAACCAATGGATTGGTGTGGAAGGTGCCCCGATGAATCAGTCTCTTAATGTACATGGTCCTATTGAAGATACTAATTTAGGTGTTGGAGTTGTTATCATGAATGATATGATTGGTTTTACAAGAAATACAGATGCTATGGTTTCAGCAGCTTATAAATTGGAAATTGATCGTAGTAGCTTTTTATCTTTAGGTTTGCAACTAGGTATAAGTTCTGTAGTTTATGATGGGACTAAAGCAGTAACTGAACAGTATGGGGATCCAGTTTTTGAAGGTAAACAATCAAAAATTGGATTAAATGTAGGTTTTGGTGCTTATTTATATAAAGAAGATTATTTTGCTGGATTTTCTGTTCCTAAAATGTTCTCAAATAATTTTGATGAAGCGAATGAAACATTTAAAAATACATTAGATTTTAAAAGTATGACCATGTATTTATATGGTGGTTATGTTTTTGATTGGGGTGATGTTAAAGTTAAACCAACATTGTTATTTAGGGAAGTTTATGGTGCTCCATTACAATTTGATGTTTCTGGACACGTTTTATTGATGGAAACATTGTGGTTAGGATTATCATATCGTTCTATTTCTGATGTTGTTTTTCTTGCAGAATTTAAACCCAATAGAAAATCTCCTTTTACATTTAGATATTCTTTCGATTATTCATTGAATTCACTTAGTCAGTATGCAAAAGTAGGTTCTCATGAAATCGGTATTCAATTTGATTTTACCTTTAATAGGAGAGCAGGAATGCGTTCTATCAGATATTTTTAGTAGATCATACTGGTTGTTAGATTATTTTTTTGTAAAATAGAGTTTTATATTATTAACAGTATATAAATTTTTTCCTAAATAAAATTAGCTTTGTCAATGATGACGGGTTATTTGAGAAAAAATAACTTAATCATAGCTTTAATATCTTTAATTATGAAGAAGATTGCACAATACATAGTTCTTTCCATTTTTATTTTCCTTGGGACAACAGGTCTTCATGGGCAAAGTAAATTAGTTAATAAGGGAAATAACTATTACAAAAAAGCTGAGTACTATCAAGCCTTACAATATTATCTTGATGCTCAGAATGATGGGGAGAAACTAAGTAGTGATGTATTAGTAAAAGTAGGAAAATGTTATTACGAATTAAATAATATTGAACGAGCGCTTACAACATTAATAGAAGTAGAAGATAAATTATCAACTAAGGAAGATTTTTTAGTGTATGCTAAGGTATATCATCGTTCAGGATTATATGCTAAAGAAGATAGAGGTGCTATATTTTGGTATGAAAAGGCTTTGAAAGCTGGTGCAAATCCAGTTCAGGTAAATGAATTGATTGAGTCTTGTAATTGGGCTGCGGCTCATATTGATAATGAACCTTATCGTGTTAACCCATCACCAATTTTTACATCTGGTCAGTCTTTTGGAATTCAGTATTATAAAGATGGTGTTGTTTATTCATCTGCTTCGGAAGAAGGATCTAAAAATGTAGATAGACAAGGTAAATCATTTCTTAATCTTTATTATTCAGATTTAGTTGATAATGAAATTCAAAAAGGGAGACTTTTTTCTAAAAATTTAGTTTCTCCTTACCATATTGGTGCTATATCTTTCACTTCAGACTTTAATACTATGTACTTTACTAAAGTAGTTAGAGTAAAAGGTGGACAAAGTAGATTAAAACTATTTATGGTAAACTATGAAGGTAATGATTGGGGTAAAGAAATGGAACTACCCTTTATAAATGATAATTATGATTATGGACATCCTGCCGTATCCCCTGATGATAAATTTCTGTATTTTGTTTCAAATATGGAAGGTGGTCATGGAGGAAAAGACATCTATAGAGTAGAAAGATTGCGAGGAGGAATGTATGGAACAGTTAAAAACTTAGGTCCGGAAATTAATTCATATGGAGATGAAGTATTTCCATTTGTTAGTAAGGATAATGTATTGTATTTTTCATCTGATGGTCATTATGGATTTGGGGGGTTAGACTTATTTAGAGCTGATTATGTAGATGGGGCTTGGAAAAATGTACAAAACCTCTTAATGCCTTTTAACTCTGTGGCAGATGATTTTGCATATGTGGTTAGTCCAAACGATGCGGAAAAAGGTTTCTTATCCAGTAGTCGTACTGAAACTGGGGATGATGTAATATTTACGGTAGAGTTTATAGGTGAAGAAAAGGAAGAAGAATTACCACAAGAGGGCGATGTTATCGTTCTTGAAGATTTACCTGAAGAAAATACGGATGTGACTCTTGAAGATAAAGCAGATTTATCTGCCTTTCCTGGTGTGTTTTCAGCAAAAGTTAAATCTACCTATAATAACTTAGCTGCAAGAGGAGTAAAAGTTGATATTATTGATGATGCAACAGGAAACATTATTGCTTCTGGTGTATCTAATGAAAAAGGTGAATTTAATATTGTTATTCCAGACGAATATAGAAAGGAAGGTCAAGAATTTGAATTAGTTTTCTCCAAGGAAGGGGAGTTTAATTCCAAACGAATGATATTAAATATTATGGAATTAGGTGATTTAAATGACAATGGACTGTCTTTAACTCCAATATTTAATGATGATGTATTGGATGATATTAGTGGTATGGTTCTTTATTATGTAGGTATGGAGCTTACAGAAGAAAGTAAAAAGACGTTGGATCGATTAGCTACATATTTAGAGAATAATCCTCAAATTGTAGTTAAACTGAATTCACATACTGATGCCAGAGGTAGTAAGTTGGATAACTTATTTTCTTCACAAAGAATGGGCGAGAAAGTCGAAGGAATGTTGATGAAAAAGGGTGTAGATGGAGATGCAACTATTCCTAGAGGGTATGGTGAGAGATATATCGTGAATAAATGTAAAAGAGGAGTTCTTTGTAGTAATGAAGAACAATTGAAAAACAGAAGGATTGAGGTTGTTGTTTGGAGGGTGAAGAAATAATAATTGTAATGAATAAAATTAAATAAAAATGAAATCAACATACATTATATTTCTAGCAGTATTTACTTTGTTATTTGGTTCAGTTTATGCCCAAAATAAAGTTGATAAATTAGGACCATTACGTACTTCGAAAAAAATTGTTAGTGTATTTGAACTTTCAGATAAACCTGATTATGCAATTCAAATTATAGCCTTAAAATATCCAGCAGGAGAGCCTGAATTTTTTAATAATGTTCAGGAAGCAAGGGAGTTTAATTGTGCTGATGGATATATGAAATACTGTGTAGGAAGTTTTGCTACACATAAATTAGCAGAAAATGAATTAGTATACTATCGTGATTTAGGTTATACACAAGCTTTTATAGTGAATACAAGCAAATATAATCTTAAAGGTGATGAAAGTAATGTTGGTAATAGAAATTTTGTTCCAGACCCAAACAAATTTTATACTATTCAATTAAGTGCTTTTAGATTTCCTGTCTATTTAAGTCATTTCAAAGGAATAGAGCAAGATGATATTATGGAGTTTTATTTAAAAGATAAAATCTATAGATATACAACCGGTAAGTATAAATATGAAGAAGCTGTTGCTGAGTTAGGTAAAATTAAAGCAAAAGGGTTTAAAAATGCTTATGTAACAGAATTAGATTGTTATTTACCTTTTCAAATAGAATAATTAGTATATATTTGCGCTATATAGCAAGTCAGTCTATCGCCATTTTATGGAGGAAAGTCCGGGCAATGCAGAGCACCATGCTTCTTAACTGGAAGATACCTGTGAGGGTATAGTAATGCAACAGAAAATTACCGCCTTAACTTGTTAAGGTAAGGGTGAAAAGGTGAGGTAAGAGCTCACCGGTACTTGTGGTAACATAGGTAGCCGTGTATCTCATGGATTGCAAGACCAAATATATCATGATTTCTTAGGATACAGAACTGCTCGTTTTGATGTTTTACAGTCGTGAGGGGTAGGTTGCTAGAGTTTATGGGTAACTATAAACCAAGACAAATGATAGACCATTCAACTTTGAATGACAGAACCCGGCTTATAGACTTGCTATATTTTTTTCAAAAAAGACTTTCCTCAACTATTATTAAAGATATTTATCATGAAAGAATTTATTTCTAAAGCCATTAAATATCTTACTGAAGATATATGGCGTATCCAGAAATTTCAACTTTCCAGGCCACATGTAATCATCATTAATACTTTACGTATCTTATATTTGGCTATAAAAGGCTTTATTTACGATAAATGTCAGCAAAAAGCATCTGCACTTACTTTTTATTCATTGATGTCTGTAGTGCCTTTAGTAGCTCTTTTATATGGTATTGCTTTAGGTTTTGGTTTTGATGAAACATTAAAAGCCGAACTAACTCAAAAGATGGCTGGGCAGGAAGAGGTTTTAAATTATATACTTGCATTAGCTGAACGATATATCAAAAGCACAAAAAGTGGAATAATAATCGGAGTTGGTTTAGTTATACTTTTTTGGTCTGTAATGCAAGTGTTAGGTAATATAGAACAAAGTTTTAATGATATCTGGGAAATTAAAAGTTCAAGAAGTTTTGCACGCAAATTCACTGATTATATTGCTTTGATGATTGTTGCATTTCTATTTTTAGTTTCAAGTAGTAGTATGATCGTATTTGTATCTGCAAAATTCAATAATTATGAGGCATTAAGTTATGTTGGACGCATGTTATCCATGCTTATGCCTTATGTATTGATTTGCCTCTCTTTTACTATGTTGATATTAATAATGCCCAATACAAAAGTGAATATATTTTCAGCCTTGGTTGGTGGAGTTGTTGCAGGTATTTTATTTCAAGTATTGCAATATTACTTTATTAATTTTATGGTTGGAGTGTCCAGGTATAATGCTATATATGGTAGCTTTGCTGCCTTACCTTTGTTTTTATTCTGGATGCAGGCCAGTTGGTTGATTGTAATGTTTGGAGCTGAAATTTCTTTTGCTGTTCAAAATGTGAATAGTTTTGAATTTGAAACTGATACTAAGAACGTAAGTGTTGAATATAAAAGGGTAGTGGCCTTATTGGTATGTTACGAGATAATTAAAAGGTTTGAATGTGGAAAAGATCCGGTTAATTCGTTGAGCTTATCCGTTCAGTTAAAGTTACCAATAAGGTTAATTAATGAAATTATTTTTGATTTAGTCAAGAGTAATGTTTTGATTGAAGTATCTAAAGATAATAGTAATGGGGAAACCTCCTATCAACCAGCTTTGGATATAAATAAGCTGTCTATATCTGTGGTTTTAAATATGCTGGAAACAACAGGTAGTAAAAATTTACACTTTGAAGAAACTGAAAACCTGATAAAAGTAAAAAATGTAGTCGAGAAATTTAAAGAAATGCGATCTGCTTCTTCTGATAATGTATTGTTAAAAGACTTATAAAAGAAAAGAGCTTCCAAAAGGAAGCTCTTTTTTATGCAGGCCGCATCAATTATGGACTATTTAAACTCCTGAATACAGGATTTGAGTGTTTGTAATCATCGGTAATCCTCCGTATCTAAATGATAACCCGAAGGTGAGGCCCGCCCTGAAACTACATAACGTTACTCGGTTCTATAATAGTGTTGAGTTTAACAATCTAAATAAACTGATGCGGTTTTCTTTATATCAAACTCATATAACAAAAATAGATTATTTTTTACTTACATCCAAGAAATATCAAGGGTTTTGGTGATTTTTTATACTAAAAAAATTGCCTAATTTGTGGCAGAAATATTGCAATAAAGTAAAGGAGTGTTTTACATTGCAGGTTACCAGAAACTTAGATAAAAATGTATGCTATCATAGATATTGAGACAACAGGAGGTAATTATAAAAATGGAAAAATTACTGAGATTGCCATTTATATTCATGATGGTATAAAGGTGGTTGATGAATTTATAAGCTTAATTAATCCGGAACAATTTATACCTCCTTATATCACACAACTTACAGGAATAACCAATGAAATGGTAGCTGACGCCCCAAAATTTTATGAGGTTGCAAAAAAAATAGTTGAAATTACTGATAAAGCAATTTTTGTAGCTCATAATGCTACCTTTGATTATGGATTTATTAAAGCTGAATTTGAGGCTTTAGGATATGACTATAAAAAAGAAACACTTTGTACTGTAAAATTAAGTAGGAAATATTTGCCTGGATTAAACTCATATAGTTTAGGAAATATTTGTGCCAATTATGATATAAATAACAATGCTCGGCATAGAGCGGCAGGAGATGCATTAGCCACTGTTTCTTTATTTGAAATACTTTTAACAAAAAATAATGGATTAATTTTGCCTGTGGATGGTAATAGGTATTTATCAGCAGAAGGATTGCATCCCAGCTTAAATATTGATATCATTAAAAACTTACCTGAAACGGTTGGTGTTTATTATTTCTATAATGAAAATGAGGATTTAATTTACATTGGAAAAAGTAAAAATATACGTAAACGTGTGATGTCTCATATCAGTAGTGTTAAAACGCAAAAGGCCCAACGAATGAAAGGAGCCATTGCTTCAATTAAATATGATATAACAGGTAGTGAATTAGTGGCTTTGCTAAAAGAGTCTTCAGAAATTAAAAAAGAAAAACCAATATATAATAAAGCGCAAAGAAAAAGTAAGCTTAATTATGGTATATATAGTTTTAAGGATAGGAAAGGCTATGTTCGTTTTAATATACTTAAAAATGATGGAAAAACTACTCCATTAAGCACATTTGAATCAGTAAAAGAGGCTAAAGATTATTTATTTTCTCAAGTTGAAGCATTTCAATTATGTCAAAAATTATGTGGATTAAGTGATTCTGCAGGTAGTTGTTTTCAGTATCAATTAAAGATATGTAAAGGAGCGTGTATTGGAGAGGAAGGATATGAGCATTATAATAAACGTGCTCAGGAGTTTATTAATAGTATGAGTTTTTTTAAATCCAATTTTATCATTAAAGATACAGGTAGGAGTATGGATGAAAATTCAGTAGTCGTAATTCAGGATGGGAAATATATTGGCTACGGATGGATTACTAATAATAACTCAAATATTACCTTACAAGCTTTATTAGATGAGATTTCAGTTAAAGAGGATACAATGGATGCCAGAATAATAATAAAGCGTTATTTAAGAGAAAATAAAGAAATTAAAATTATTGATATAATGTAATATTTATTTAATTAGGGAATTGATCTTTTAATACGATAAATCTTTCATGAGCACCAATGGCTACTATTTCTTTTTCATCATTAAAAAATGCAAAATCAAAAAATAATTTATCTTCCTCAACAAATTTAAGATGTACCGAACATAATACCTTTTGGTCTAATCCTATAGGCAGGAGATGTTTTATATTAATTTCAGCACTTACAGATGTATATTCAGGAGGTATTCGATCGTGAATTAACTCACAGATCACTTTTTCCATAAACACAATTAATGTAGGAGTGGCAACATAATCTATATCGCCTGTTTTTAAAAAAGAAGCCAGGTCTACATTTTTTACAATGAAATCTTTTGAATGCTGAATACCTTGTTTTAAGTAATGACTAACTCCTTCCATGAAATGAATTTTAGATATAAATTATTATACCTAAAATTCAAAAAAATGTTTTGATTTATAGCAATTTTAATTGATAAAATTAATTAAAATTCACTTGTGAAGTGAAATTCTATATCTTCAAAGTTTTGTTGAGCCAACTGAAGCATATATGAAGAGTCTGCTAAAAATACATCTCTACCTTGCTTATCTTTAGCCATATATTGGTTTTTGCGTCTTTTAAAATCAGCTAATTGTTCCTGGTTATCAGATTTTATCCAACATGCTTTATGCAGACTCATTGATTCGTATCTACATTTTGCGTTATACTCATGTTCAAGTCTGTGTTCTATAACTTCAAATTGTAAAGCACCAACAGTACCAATAATCTTTCTGCCATTAAATTGACTTGTGAACAACTGAGCAACACCTTCATCCATTAATTGATCAATACCTTTAGCCAATTGTTTCGATTTCATTGGATCTGCATTTTCAATGTATCTGAATAATTCGGGAGAGAAACTTGGCAATCCTTTAAAATTGACTTTTTCACCTTCTGTAATGGTATCGCCAATAATAAAATTACCAGAATCAGGTAATCCTACAATATCGCCTGGAAAGGCTTCGTCAATAATTGACTTTTTTTCAGCCATAAATGCTGTAGGACTAGAAAACTTAAAATTCTTGCCTAAACGAACATGTAGGTAATTTTTATTTCTCTCAAACTTTCCTGAGCATATTTTAACAAACGCTATCCTATTTCTATGGTTAGGGTCCATATTAGCATGGATTTTAAATACAAAACCCGAAAATTTATTTTCATCAGGAGATATTACTCTTTGCACAGTATCCGAAGGTTGTGGTTTGGGAGCAATTTCAAGGAAGCAATTTAAAAGCTCGTTTACCCCAAAATTATTTAATGCACTACCAAAAAATACAGGAGCAAGTTCTCCCTTTAAATATTCTTCAATTTCAAACTCTGGATAAACGCCTTCAACAAGTTCAATTTCTTCTCTGAGTAGTTCAGAAGCATCATCACCAATATAACTTTCCAATTCAGGGCTGTTAACATCTGAAAAAGCAATACTTTCTTCAACTGTTTGTTTACTGGCTTCAAATAAATTTAAGTTGGATTCCCAAATGTTATAAACACCTTTAAAAGAAGGACCATTTCCAATAGGCCAACTTAGAGGGCGAACTCCGATTTTTAATTCTTCCTCCACCTCATCTAAAAGATCGAATGCATCTTTACTTGGTCTATCCATTTTATTAATGAAAACCATAACCGGTGTTTTTCGCATTCTACAAACTTCCATAAGTTTACGAGTTTGAGCCTCAACACCTTTTGCTGCATCTACCACAATAATTACACTATCAACCGCAGTTAATGTTCTAAATGTATCTTCAGCAAAATCTTGGTGACCAGGAGTATCCAAAATATTAACTTTATGATCTTTGTATTCAAATCCCATTACAGAAGTGGCAACAGAGATACCACGTTGCTTCTCTATTTCCATAAAGTCAGATGTGGCTGTTTTCTTAATCTTATTAGATTTTACTGCACCAGCTACGTGTATAGCACCACCAAATAAAAGTAGTTTTTCTGTTAGCGTTGTTTTACCTGCATCAGGGTGACTGATAATAGCAAATGTTCTTCTTCTTTGTATCTCCTCAATTAAGCTCATATTCTGTAATTATAAAACGAGCGCAAATTTAATTAATGTATTGATATTTTGACCTTCAAATGCCTACTTTTTAGAATAAGAATTACAAGTAATGATTAAATCTATAAGAATAGTAAGTTTTACTATGATTTTATTAGGTACAGGTTTGATTTTAGATAAATTTATTTGATTTTTATGCTGCGAAATTATAAAATGAAATATTTATGACTTGGACTAATTATCATGGACACAGTAATTATTGTGATGGACATGGAAACATTGAAGAATATATTTTAAAGGCTATTGAGTATAAAATGCCAGTTATAGGTATATCTTCTCATGCACCTGTTCCGTTTAATTGCTTTTGGACAATGAAGAAAGACAGATTAAAGGAATATGATAAAGAAGTACAAGATTTAAAAGAAAAATATAATGATAAGATAACTGTTTTAAAAGCTTTAGAGTTAGATTATTTGCCAGCTTATGGTGGGTTTAATAAATCTGTACTTGATAATATTCAGTTAGATTATCGGATAGGGAGTATTCATTTTATTGATAGGTTTAAAAATGGGGAATCCTGGGGCATAGATGGTAGTTTTGATGAGTTTAAACAAGGATTAAAAGAAATATTTAATAATGATATTAAGGCTGTAGTAAAGCGATTTTACGAATTAACAAAAGAAATGATTACCACGCAACAATTTGAAATTTTGGGTCATTTTGATAAAATAAAGATGCATAATGTTACTGAGCAATTGTTTGATGAATCGGATGAATGGTACATTGAAGAAATTGAATCAGTATTACGCTTAGTTGCAGAACGCGATATTATTGTAGAGATTAATACCAAGTCATATGAAAAAAATGGGTTGCTATTTCCAGGTCCTGAAATATTCCCGTTGTTAAGGAAATATAATATACCAATTACAATAAATAGTGATGCACACTATCCTGAAAAATTAGAGGCTTCATACCTTGAAGTAGCTCATTTTCTTCTTGATGCAGGTATGACACATCTTAAAGAATATAAATTAGGAAAATGGTGTGACGTAGAATTTAATAAAGAAGGTTTGATATGGAACGAATAAAGTATTCATTTGAAATAATTGATATAAACAAAGAAGCTCATATCAATGCATTATTAGCATTAATGAATGACTATATGCTTGATGATATGGGACTAAATGCAGAATTACCTGCGGATTTGGGTGAAAAGATCATTCTGGGTCTGCAAAAACAAAATAATTATACAGGGTTTTTATTAAAAGATGATCAAGATTATATTGCATTGGCAAACTGTTTTATTGGCTTTTCAACATTTAAAGCTAAACAGATTTTAAACATACATGATTTTATAGTTACTCCTGGTTACAGAGGTAAAGGTGCAGGATATGAATTGCTACAGCAGATTAATGATTATTGTAGAAGTAATAACTACGGAAAGGTTACTTTAGAGGTACGTAATGATAATGAAAAAGCCATGAAA
This sequence comes from uncultured Saccharicrinis sp., assembly GCA_963665705.1. Lineage (GTDB taxonomy): Bacteria > Bacteroidota > Bacteroidia > Bacteroidales > Marinilabiliaceae > Saccharicrinis. The sequence continues at coordinate 2,748,456 of OY762448.1, read as the reverse complement.
TTGTATTTGAAATCAGGGTTTAAAGATTGTAATCCAAGGATGTATTTTTGGGAAAATATCTTGTGATACTAAGTTTATTACTTTAAAAATGAAAAATTTTTATGTAAAGAATGCCTTAATAAGTTTAAATCAAATGATGAGTTTCATTTTATTGATGAATTAAGTAGATGTATTGATAAAGCATTTGTATATATACATTAAAAAACACTATTGGTAGAATATATATATGTGTTATTTGTTTGGATTAATATTTATAAATTCTATTTTTACACGATAAATTTTCATTTAACATTTTTTATGTTGTAACATTTTATGTGCATCACCGTAATAAAACCATGATTGTTACAATGTTTTATCAATATAACGATTGAAAATTTTAAGTGAGTTTATTTAACATTGCATTATTTAGTGTAAAACACCTAGGCACAACATAAGAAAAATCGGCAAATCATGGCTAACAATAAGTATATATATGATCCTCAGACATTAAGTTATATTCCTGTTGAAAATACATTTAAATCTAAACTGAAAAAACTTGTTCCTTATGCAATAGGGGGTAGTTTATTAGGTGTTGGATTTTATGCTGTTATGGCTGTATTTTACTTTACACCTAAAGAAAAATTGCAAGCCCAGCAAATTAAAGATATGGAATCCAGACAAGAGGTTTTTATAGAAAGATTAAATGAGGCAGATAAGGCTTTAAATGATTTAGCTGTTTTAGATGATAGTTTATATAGAACCATGCTTGGAGAAACACCCTTAGATTCTACTGAAAGAATGGCTGGTACAGGGGGTAGTAATAGTTATATAGAAATGATTAACTCCAATATTCCTTCTGATATTATTAATTCATATAAGAAGTTGGATAATATTGTAGCCAAAATGAATGTTCAGAAAGCATCGTACTCAGAGTTGTTTTCTAAAGCGGCCCTTAATGTTAACCGTTTGCAACACTTACCTGCTATAATACCTATTTCTAACTGGGATTTAAAATATATTGGTTCAGGTTTTATGCCTCGTCGTTTTCATCCAATATTAAAAAGATGGAGACAACATGAAGGTATTGATTTTATAGCAAATGTAGGTACTGAAATATTTGCAGCTGCTGATGGTACTGTGACCAGTTCAAGAGTGTCAGATAGTTTTGGAAGAGTTGTTGAAATAGATCATGGATATGGTATCACAACACTATATGCTCATATGAGTAAATTTAACGTTAAAAGAGGTCAAAAAGTAAAAAGGGGCGAGGTTGTAGGATACGTTGGAAACTCAGGTTTAAGTGCCGGACCTCACCTTCATTATGAAGTTCATGTTAAGGGGAAAGAAGTTGATCCTGTAAACTACTTTTTTAAAGATTTAACGGCTGCCGAATATAAAGCAGTTGTAGCAAAAGCAAAAAGCGTTGAAATTTGTATGGAATAGTTTATAATTAAATCAATACAATATAATTATCGTATATAAAGGAATCCTAACAGATTCCTTTTTTTTGTGATATATAGCAATGATAGTTTATTTAGGCTCTTGTGTAGCTTTGTGTTGCAGATGATTTTAAACCCGGGTTAAAAGGAAACTCATTATTTTTTGACAACAAATAAATATTATGCTACGCAATTTTTTAATTGTCTCAATTTTATTTTAAAAAGTCTGCTATGATGCTTTTGTTACAAGATAACAACGCATTTATAAACTAGAGCCTTTATTTATTATATCATTAAGTAATGGACTTTTACATATAAACCTCTTAAATTTATAAATGACAATAAAACTCCAATTTAAAGAGCTTCTTATCTTAAGTTTTATATAATCATTTAGAATTTAATTGTTTAAATATGATTATTGATAGAAATATATTATGTATCCTTATTATGGTAGTACTCTTGTTTCTGTCAGATCTATCTTTTTCTCAGGATTATACATGGTGGAATAACAAACATAATTGGGATGGTGTTACTCATTGGTCTGATTATATTATTACACAACCTGCCTATATGGGGCCTAATGCCTTACCTGTACCTGATATTAATAACGGAAGTTTTGAGCATAAAGCTTATCTTAAATTTTCACTGGAAAAGCATTCTGGTAAAGGTGATCAAACTGAGAATATTTATTTAGAGCTCTTTTCCTCTTTTTATAATGATAAAGTAGGACTAAAAGTTTATGTAGTACCTATTGAGCACTTTAAAATGGATACTATTACAAGAGATATGCGTAGAGCAAGGAGTTATAGTGGGGAAGGATATACTGGAGGAGATATATATATTAGTACGTATTTTCAAATAATAAGAGATAAAATAGGATATCCAGATATCTTACTAACGTTAAATTTAAAGACGGCATCAGGAAGGGATTTGGAAAATGCCAGATATACAGACTCTTCAGGTTACTTTTTTGATTTATCCTTTGGTAAGAGTATAAGAGTGAGGAAACAATTGGTACAATTAGCTAGATTCTACACTATGATAGGATTCTATTGTTGGCAGATGCAAGGTGCTGGTCAATTTCAAAATGATGCATTTTTATATGGTGTAGGTGCTGATATGCAGTTAGCAAAATTATCTATTAAAAATTCGTTAGGAGGGTATATCGGATATAAAAATAATGGCGATCGTCCAATGGTATTCAGACTGCAATTTCAGAGTAGATATGACGGATTGAATAATTATGAATTATCTCTACAGCAAGGTTTATATGATTTTGAGTATTTTTCTATTAGATTGTCTTATATTATAGACTTGAATGATATTAAAAAGAATTTATTTAGAAAGATGGAGTAAATAAGAATTAGATAATAAATATGTTATGGCAATATATACAAAAGATGAATTAGATAAGATACTTAATAAAGAAGTTGAAATAGTTTTGGGAGATATGGATGATGATAATTTTTCATTTAAAGGAAAAGTGATTAGTTATATTTTAGATTCAGAAAATAGTGACTCACTTAAAAGCTTTGTTTTTCATACTGAACATGGTGCTATAAAGCAATTTGATTTCACTTTACTAATAGAAATCCGAGAATTGTAAGCAAAATTATCAAGTTTGATTTATAACCTTTTCTTTATAGTATATGAACGCCCTGTAGTAGCAACTAAAAAATAGAGTGGTCCATACAGGACGCGTATTTGCATGATTACGATAACCCCAGGCGATGCCTGGGGCTGAAGTGAATTGGGCCTACAGCTCGAAGTTTTGATTACAGAAGCCAGATATGTTTTAATTAAAAGATACTTTTCGCTCAAGCCGCTGGGCTTTTCATTTCTTGTCTTGATACAAGAAACGAAACAAAGAAGATCAAGGCTGCACCTGCTTCACTCATAAAACTACGGTTGTTTGACTGAAATCGTTTAAACTCTCTGCGCTCAGACAAAAACGATTCTTAACCGTCAATCCAACCTTGTTTTATGGTTCACCAGCTGATGCCGTTTGCTCCATACTTACAGAAGTAAGAAATGTATTAATTGAAAGATATTTCGCTCAGAAATAGTATTTCAGATTTGAGAATACCGTCCTGAAAGGACAAGTAAAATATAACAGAGCTGTCCTTACAGGACGCATATTTGCATAATTACGATAACCTCAGAGGATGTCTGGGGATAAATTGAATTGAGCCTGTAGTTTTGATTACAGAAGGCAGATATGTTTTAATTAAGAGGATACTTTTCGCTCAAGCCGCTGGGCTTTTCATTTCTTGTCTTGATACAAGAAACGAAACAAAGAAGATCAAGGCTGCACCTGCTTCACTCATAAAACTACGGTTGTTTGACTGAAATCGTTTAAACTCGCTGCGCTCAAACAAAAACGATTTTTAACCGTCAATCCAACCTTGTTTTATGGTTCACCAGCTGATGCCGTTTGCTCCATACTTACAGAAGTAAGAAATGCATTAATTGAAAAATATTTCACTCAGAAATAGTATTTCAGATTTGAGAATACCGTCCTGAAAGGACAACTCAATTCAGCCCAATGCAAACGTAGTGACGCGTTGGGTATGGATGTACCCGGTAATACCATCGCCCTGAAAGGGCAGCTTAAAACTGAGCTGTCCTTACAGGACGTAGATTTGCATGATTTATAAACCCCAGAGGATGTCTGGGGATAAATTGAATTGGGCCTTTCAGCCCGTATTTTTGATTACAAAAGGCAGATGTGTTTTAATTAAGAGGATACTTTTCGCTCAAGCCGCTGGGCTTTTCATTTCTTGTCTTGATACAAGAAACGAAACAAAGAAGATCAAGGCTGCACCTGCTTCACTCATAAAACTACGGTTGTTTGACTGAAATCGTTTAAACTCGCTGCGCTCAAACAAAAACGATTTTTAACCGTCAATCCAACCTTGTTTTATGGTTCACCAGCTGATGCCGTTTAGACTGTATTTACAAAGGCAACATATGTATTAATTGAAAGATATTTCGCTCAGAAATAGTATTTCAGATTTTAGAATACCGTCCTGAAAGGACAACTCAATTCAGCCCAATGCAAACGCAGTGACGGATACTTTTCGCTCAAGCCGCTGGGCTTTTCATTTCTTGTCTTGATACAAGAAACGAAACAAAGAAGATCAAGGCTGCACCTGCTTCACTCATAAAACTACGGTTGTTTGACTGAAATCGTTTAAACTCTCTGCGCTCAGACAAAAACGATTTTTAACCGTCAATCCAACCTTGTTTTATGGTTCACCAGCTGATGCCGTTTAGACCATACTTACAAAGGCAACATGTGTATTAATTGAAAGATATTTTACTCAGAAATAGTATTTCAGATTTGAGAATACCGCCCTGAAAGGACAAGTAAAATATAACTGAGCTGTTCTTACAGGATGTTGATTTGCATGATTTATAAACCCCTGATGATGCCTGGGGCTAAATTGAATTGGGCCTACAGCTCGTATTTTTGATTACAGAAGCCAGATATGTTTTAATTGAACGAATTTACTTTATGAAATATAGATAAAGCGTGCTGTAAATCAGCTCTCCGCCTTATTAAGGAGGAGTACCCGAAGAATGAGGGGGAGGTGGTTGTTTAAAATACAAGTAATAAACTAAACCAAAAAAAAGCAATGCCTATTATAAGCATTGCTTGATATATTACTTTAATAAATCCCCGGTAAGGTTAGGGTTTAATTGTTTTCTGTTATGGTGTTTAGGTTTTCCGGAGTTTCTGTTTCTGCAGATTCTTCATCTTCGGTATTTGATGATTTTTTTGAAAGTCTGGCAGTCAATGTTTTGTTGTATTGATCTATTAAAGCATTGATTTGATCGATTACTTTGGTATAGATTTCAGTCTTTTCTATGGTAGCAAAAGCCGATAAATATTTCAATAAATCATTATATTTTTCAGTAGCCATATCACGCATTTTCACTACTTTGATATCCGTATCTTCGGCAGATTCTTTAACCCTGTCTAAAAAGCGAGTATTAAATAAAGTATTGGCTTCATTTAATTCTTTAACCCAATTAGTAAGGCTTAAAGAGGCAATACTTTCTGTTTTTAATTCCCATTTAGCCAGAATGTCATCTATGGCATTAGTCTCATACTGATAGCTGTAGCGAGCCACATCTTTACCGTAAATGTCCAATTCTTTTTTCAAGTCGGTAGCTTTAGCAGCAATCTCTACATCAAAACAGGTAGTATAGGTTTCAACGATATTGTAAATACCTAAAAATGCTGTATCGCGACGCTTATCAATATCTATCAATTGGTTGGTAATACTACTTCCGGCCTTTTTACTATGTATTTGCTGAAGTGTGTTAAGCGGTTGGTTTAATGCAGTGTACTGTTCTTGTACTTTTAGTGTTTCAGGATTGCTTGCTGATACAATTTCCTGAATGTTTTCAATAAATTGAATGAACTCGTTGTTACGAAGTTTTTTTAATAAAATACTATTAATCATATTTTTACTCATTTTAAGAGGATTTGTTAAAGTGGTTTAAAGATAAAAATATTTTTGATATATAACGGATTTGTGCTATTAAAATATTATATGCAAAACGTTGTAAATATATTGTATCTAAGATATTGGTTCTTGTAAAACTGAAGGACTATATTTCTTAGCAGAAATCTCATCTCGCAAAACTGCAGGGCCATATTTCTTAGCAGAAATCTCATCTCGCAAAACTGCAGGGCCATATTTCTTAGCAGAAATCACGTCTCGCAAACTTGCAGGGCCATATTTCTTATCAGAAATCACGTCTCGCGAAATTGCAGGGCCATATTTCTTATCAGAAATCACGTCTCGCAAACTTGCAGGGATATATTTCTTATCAGAAATCACGTCTCGCAAACTTGCAGGGCCATATTTCTTAACAGAAATTTCATCCCGCAAACTTGCAGGGCTATATTTCTTATCAGAAATCACGTCTCGCAAAGTTGCAGGGCTATATTTCTTATCAGAAATCTCATCTCGCAAAGTTGCAGGGCCATATTTCTTATCAGAAATCACGTCTCGCAAACTTGCAGGGCTATATTTCTTATCAGAAATCTCATCTCGCAAAGTTGCAGGACGATATTTCTTAAAAGAAATCCCTTCTCACAAAGTTGCAGGGAGGTGTGTAAATCAGTTAATTATATATTTTGGGGTGGTTTGTTGCTATTGCGCTATTCCGCGATGTAGCTGAAAAGTAATCTAATAAGCAATACTTAAAACAATTACCCATAACTATACCCAAACCTAGTACTTCGTGTAACTACCCATTAATTACTCATCACTCATTAATAGTTATTCATTGACTAAACTCCGCTCTTCGTCTATTTAAAATAATATTTAATCGTTTTAGCGTAACTTTTAAAAGCTAGAAGAGTACCCTTATGGGTATTTAGTTATTTCAAATAACGTAAAATACACCTTGAGAAATATTGATTAATGGCGGTTACAAAATTAGGGTGCGTTTGTAAAACATAGATAAACGTTTACAAGCGCTTATATTATATTAAGCGCTTATAAATGGATAATTACGAGTAGGTATTGATAATTAAATAGTTAAAAGGCTTCAAGAGAATGGAGCGTTTATAAACAAGTTACAGCCCATTATAAATAACTTACAATTATGAGAAAAAATGCAGAAAACGTGATATTGATTATTTTAATAGCTATTGTGGCTTATAGCCTTATATCGCTATTTACATCATCTGTTGTTGTGACTAATCAATTTTATGCTGGTGTTGCGGGACTTACAATTGCTGCAATAACTAGGATTTGGAATCAAAAATTATCAGGACTTATATTAACAGGACTTTTAGCTATTGGAATAGTGAACATTATTTCATTTTCGCATTATACTTTTACATTTAGCTTGAACCTTATTCCATTTTTAAAAATTAATCCGTTAATACTTGTATTTTTCTTCGCAGAATTTCTAATAAATGGACCATCAATACTAAAACTTCTATCTGATAACTCAGAAAATAAAACTGATTCTGGTGAGGAAACAGATTACAAACAAACAGAAATAGAAAAATTCTATAATATGTATGAAAAACTATCAGACAAGGAATTGGAAGCAATTTCGGACAAATCAAATGGTTATGTTGAACCAGCTAGAATTGCTGCAGGTGATATATTGATCAAAAGAAATAACGGGCTGTAACAAACCGCAATAAAGCATATGGAGGTCGGCTTGTTTTGGAAGGTTTGTGGCTTCGGCTATCAGCGCCAAATCGTTGATTTGGCTTTATAAATGAAAAGTTAAAAACAAATACAACGCTTTGGCTCTGCTCAATTTGGAAAGTTAGTATGGTTAATATTCCATACGCTTCATGCGGCAGACCGTTGTGTTTCATGCTAAGAAACGACAGTGCAACCAAAGCCAACGCACATTTGGCACATTTGCAAGCCCAAACCCACAAGCAAACGCTTCAGCTTGCAAAAGAGCCAAATTTTTGCCGACGCTTATAAAAACAGAATTATGAAACCAATAATAAAATTCCATACTTTAATAATATCTATAACTACAGCATTGATATTTTGGGGCTGGATTAATTTAACTTGTTTAATTGTCAAACATCCCTATTACTCAGTTCCGATAGCAGGTTTTGTTTCAATTGGAATATATAGAATGCTAGTTTTAATAATTGGCAGTATTTTACAAAAATGGAGATGGTTTAAAAAACAATTTTTTGGTGCTTATTATTTTGAAGGTACTTGGGTTGGTTTTTTTGAGGGTAATAATAAAAAAATAACTTTTTTCATTGAAACATTCGAACAGGAATTAGATTCAATAATAATTAGAGGAGAGGCTTACAGGGCAGACGGAGGGTATTATGGAAATTGGATTACAGAGGCAATAAACTTCAATGCTAAAAAAGGGACTTTAAGTTATACTTATAATACAGATGCTATAAAAAATTCTTTTATAAATCCAGGTATTGCAAACTTTATTGTAAAAAGGAAATCCCATTATAAACCGCCATATCAGTTAAAAGGATTTTCTTCAGACTTATTTAACCCCAATAAATTAATTGCTTTAGAAGAAAAAATTTCTAACCGAACAGATTTTATTACTGATGAAGCATTAGCCAAGGCTAAAGAATTACATAAAGCCAATGAAAGTTATTTTTTAACACCAGAAAATTAATCTATATGAGTACTTTCCACGACCCAATCAGACATCTTGAATTTTTAAGGCAATCGTTATCTCAAGATAATAAGCCTATAGGATTTTTTGTCTCTGCTGGTTGCCCACTTTCTGTTCAAATGCCAGAAGGAAAACACCCTTTGATTCCTGATGTCGAAGCATTAACAAAGTATGTTAATACTGAAATGAAAGCAAATACTAAATATCAAAGTTTGTTAGTAGAACTTGAAAAGGCAGGGAAAAACAGGAATAATATTGAAGATGTTTTAAGTTTTATTAGAGGGTTAAAACAGGTTTCTACTGGAGGTGAAGTGCGAGGTTTTACAGAGAACGACTTAGAGACATTAGAAAGTGAAGTTTGTAAAAATATTGTTAAAAGAATAAATGTAGAATTACCTAACAACCAAACACCTTACCATAAGCTTAGTAAGTGGATTAGTTCAATAGATAGAGAAATTCCTATTGAAATATTTACAACAAATTATGATTTATTAATTGAAGATGCCTTAGAGTCTTTGGAAATTCCCTATTTTGATGGTTTTGTTGGAGCAAGAAAGTCCTTTTTTGATTTAAGAGCAGTTGAAAATAATTTAATTCCGATTCATTGGACAAGACTTTGGAAAATTCATGGATCAATTAATTGGTATCAAGAAGAAATTGAAGAACAGAAAAAAATATTTAGATCTTCAGAAATTAAAGAAGATGCTAATCACCTTATTTATCCTTCTCATTTAAAATATGAACAGAGCAGGAAAATGCCATATTTAGCATTAATTGACCAGTTGAATAGATTTATCAGACAGAAATCTTCTTTGTTGATTCTTTCAGGATATTCATTTAATGATGAACATCTAAATGATACAATTATCAATGCTCTTAAGGCAAATCCTTCTGCAATGGTTTTAGCCTTAATGTTTGGTACAAATAACTTAGAAGATGAAAAAGAAAGATATCCTAAAGCAAATAAACTTGCTTTAGATAGACACAACTTAAATGTTTGGACATTTGATAAAGCTATAATTGGTACTAACCTTGGTGATTGGAAAAAGCAAAAAACTACAGATGATAATGATATATTAAAATATATTATTAATGAGAAAGATTCTATTAATTTAAAACTTGGAGATTTTGCAGTTTTTACGGATTTCTTGAAAATGTTAATTGGGAATATCCCAGAAACTAATAAGGATAAAAAGAATGATTAATGAAGAAACATATTTAGGTAGTGTACAAGATGTAAATGGAACTACAGTAAGTGTTTCTTTATCCAAAGAATCACTCACGGGCTTTGTTTATATTGATGGACAAGGTTATAGAATCGGACAAATTGGAAGTTTTATTAGAATACCAATTGGGTTTACTGATTTATTTGGAATAATAAGTCAAGTCGGTGCAAGTTCAGTTCCCGAAAACCAAATAGAGAATCAACCAAATGGGAATAGATGGATGACAATTCAGCTTATTGGTGAAGGTCAAAGAACTGGTAGTTTTCAAAGAGGAATTTCTCAATATCCGACAATAGGTGATGAAGTCCACCTAGTATCTGAAAAAGAATTAGAAAGGATATACGGCCAGCCAGACAGACCATATTTTGTGAAATTAGGTCATATCGCTAATGCAGAATCTATACCTGCATTGGTAGATGTTAATAAACTCGTCACAAGACATTCTGCTGTACTAGGTACTACTGGTTCTGGAAAATCAACTACAGTTGCAAGTATTCTTAACGCATTATCAAATAATGATAATTACCCATCTGCTCGAATATTAATTCTAGATATACATGGAGAATATTCCCAGGCCTTACATGATAGAGCGGAAATTTTTAAAATTGGAGCAAATAAAACTGCTAAATACAAGGAAAACGAACTATATATTCCTTTTTGGGCATTGAATTTCGATGAGTTATGTGAAATGAGCTTTGGGGAATTTAATAACGAGAAAGACCGAAATATAATTCTTGAAAGAATTCAAAAGAGTAAGGAAGAAAGTTTAAAAAAATATCCAAAAGATGGTGCTAATATAGATGCTTTAAGTGTAGATTCGCCAATCCCATTTAATCTTAATGAATTATGGTATCAGCTATATCTTGAGACTTTTGGGACATATTATAAAAGTAATGGGGGTAGGCCAATTGACAATCTCGCTTTTGAAGTCGATTCTAGTGGTAAGGAATTAAAAGGTGATCCTAAGAATGGAATACCTCCGATATTTAAAAATCCTAAAAATGAAGCTGGTGATCCAGAAAAAATCAACTATTTACCATCTTCCTTAAACATTGGTAAGCAATTATCTCTTTTAGGTTCTAAACTTAGAATTCCTCGTTATGACTTTATTTTTAAACCTGGAGAGTGGACTCCAAAAGATGATGGTGAAGTATCTAAAGATTTAGACAAATTGCTCCAAAACTGGATTGGTTGTTCAAATCCTATAACAATAATTGATTTGTCAGGAGTTCCAAATGATATTTTAAATACTATTATAGGCGTTGTACTGAGATTACTCTACGATGCTTTATTCTGGTCAAGAAATTTATCACAAGGTGGTAGACATAGACCATTATTGATGGTTATGGAGGAAGCTCATATTTATTTGAATGATGCTTTTAAAGGTATTGCGTCTAGAACTGTTCAACGAATTGTAAAAGAAGGCAGGAAGTATGGAATTGGTGCTATGATTGTTAGTCAACGTCCTTCAGAAATAAACTCAACAATACTATCCCAATGCGGAACATTCTTTGCATTACGTTTAGCCAACGCATCAGATCGTGGACATATTACTGCAGCATTGTCGGACAATTTAGAAGGATTAACAAATATGTTACCAATTCTTAGAACTGGTGAAGCAATAATTCTTGGTGAGGCTGTAAAACTACCAATGAGAACAATAATTGAAGCACCCCCAAAAAACAAAAGACCAGATAGCCAAGATCCTATAATCTATGAAGATATTGCTGATCCTGAAGAGTTTTCCCAAACTACAGGTGGATGGGGCATCCCAATGGAAAAAAATCCAAAATATGAAGAACTAGCTGAAACATGGCGAGCTCAAAATCCTTATATTTCTAAAATTAAAAAATAAAACAAATGGAAAGACAAAGTGTAACATCATCAAATATCGCATCAATCGGTTACGATAACGAAAGTGAAACATTAGAAATAGAATTTCTTAATGGTACTTTATATCAGTATTTTGATATACCAGAACACATCTATGAAGAATTAATATCTGCTGATTCACATGGAAAGTATCTTGCTCAGAACATAAAAGGGAATTATCGCTATTCAAAAGTTTAAAATGGCTAAACTAAAACTTAATCAACAACTCAAACGTGTAGAAATACAGGATTTTGAAATAGAAAATCAAATTGTATTTAACTATTTTGATAAATTACCAGTTAACGAACGTGATGAAAAGTTATATAGAGCTTTGTATATAGGAGTTTTAGCTTTGATGGAAGATAGAATTTCATCATTTCTTTCAAAAACAACTAATGAGTTAGGTACTGAGCTTGAAAGCCTTAAGATGGTTTTTGATATGAAAAAAGAACTTTTCTACAAAACAACTATTAAAGGAACTATGGCTGAAGAAGATATTGCAGAATTTCTAAACAGCTATTTCTCTGACAAAAAAATAAAAGATAAAGCCTTTTTAACTGGTAATGATGCTGGTGAATTACCTAAGAATAAAACTGGTGATATAGTTTGCGAGGTAGAAGGAGACAAAGAATTAAAGATTTCTATTGAATGTAAATTTGATAAAAGTATTAGGTTAGGAGAAATTGACTCAAAAGAAGTGTTTACTAGGAAATTTGACACAGCATGGAGTCAATTAATTGAATCAGATGCTAATAGAAAATCAAAAGTTAGTATAATTGTGTTTGATAGGTCTTTGGTTGATAATAGTATTCTAAAAAAATATGACCATATAGGCTATATTCCATCAATTGGTTTTATTGCAATAATTGATTCTCAAAAAGGAGATTATTCAAATTTAGCTGTTTCATACATGTTAGCTCGTGATATTGCTTTAAATGCTAAAAATGTTGATATGGATATTCATATTTTATCAGCTATATTAAATAGAATAATAAGGGATATAAACGAGGTCAAGAGTATTAAAAGCTTAGTTGAAAATAATATTCAGAATAATAAGCAAATTTTAAAACAGCTTGAAAAAAGTATGTTATTAATGGATTTCAACCAAGAGTATTTATCCAAATTTTTAACTGACGGCACATTAACTAAAAAAGATTTACTAGATTTTTATTCTGCTGAATTAATAAAGGATAAGTATAAATTAATAGAAAAGGAGATTGATGAATTATAGCTACCCTTCACATCCATACACATTGCCAAGTCGCTCAAAAAACCCCGTAGGCCCGGATATATTTATCCATCATGGCTGTTAGCGCGGAAATGTTTTCCGTGTAATATGCGTGCTGTAAATCATTTGCAGAGGTATTAGGTTGAATGTTATTATCTTTTAAGCACAAAAATAAGGAATTGCATTCCGGTCAATTAATGAAAATATATTTTGCTATTTTTATCAGATATAACAATCAAACCAATAGCCCATGTCTGATAAATACAAAATATTTGATAACCAGTCAGCTTACTTTGTAACCATGACTACAGTAGGCTGGATAGATGTTTTTACCCGCAAGAACCATAAAATGCTTATTGTTGATTCATTAAAATATTGTCAGCAGAATAAAGGTTTAGAGATTTACGGTTGGGTTTTGATGAGTAGCCATTTGCATATTATTTGTTCAGCGGCAGAAGGATATGTATTAACCGATATTTTAAGAGATTTTAAAAAGTTTACATCCAAAAAAATTATAAAACAGATTAAAGAAGAACCTGAAAGCCGTCGGGAATGGGTGCTTGATCTGTTTAAAAAGTATTGCGAAAACTTAAAAAGGAACCAAACATATAAAGTATGGCAAGATGGTAATCACGCCGAAGTGATTTATAGCAATAAATTCTTTGATCAGAAAATCAATTATATACATCAAAATACTGTTGAAAATATGATTGTATGCAATGCTGAAGATTATCTGTTTAGCTCAGCAAGAAATTATGCCGAGTTGCCTTATTTATTGGACGTTATTTTGGAGACGCTAGAGTTATTTACTTATAATTAGAATTATGGATCGGATTACAAATCCTACTATCCATTTTGAAGCGACAGATTGTTTTAAAATGAAATAATTTGTCATGTTTAAAAGATGCAAATTTCACGGATTACGCTTTGCTAAATCCGCGCAAACGGGGTTATTTACTTATAATTAGAATTATGGATCGGATTACAAATCCTACTATCCATTTTGAAGTGACAGATTGTTTTAAAATGAAATAATTTGTTATGTTTAAAGGATGCAAATTTCACGGATTACGCTTTGCTAAATCCGCGCAAACGGGCGTTATTTTGGAGACGCTAGAGTTATTTACTTATAATTAGAATTATGGATCGGATTAAAAATCCTACTATCCATTTTGAAGCGACAGATTGTTTTTTAATGAAATAATTAGTCATGTTTAATGGATGCAAATTTCACTGATTACGCGGTGCTAAATCCGCAAACGGGAGTATCATTTTACAAAGTGTTCGAAAATTGAAAAAAACTGTTTGACGACAATCAATATCCGTTCAACGAAAAAATTCTAGAAAGTGATTGGATTAGAAGTTATTTGCTTTATGATTTTGTAAAACTTAAAAATTTGAAATTATGAGAGCAAAGAGAAACATTTTTATTACAGCAGTAACATTTTTATTTCTTATATCAAGTTGTGCCGTAATATCATTTTATCCTCTTTATACAGAGGATGTACTAAAAAGAGACGATAGAATTATTGGCAAGTGGTCTACAATTGAAGAACAAGGGATGCATCCAAGTGATGTTGATACTTTAATTTGGGAAATTTCATTCAGCGACAAAAAGTGGGTTAAAAAACACAATGCACCATATGATAGAGGAAGTCACCAAGTAGATAACCGATATGCTTACTCATTATTTGTATATTATAAGTCATCTCCAGAAGATAAAGTAGAATTCCAGCTACATTTGGTAGACCTGGAAGGCAAGACATATATTGATTTTTATCCCGAAGAATGGAATGTAGACAACACAATTTTAGCTTTTCACCTTATGGGTGTGCATACTTTTGCAAAAGTTGATATTAATGATGAATATATCAATATAGATTGGTTTGATTCAGACTGGTTTGAACAAAAAATGAAAGAAAATAAAATTCGAATTAAACATGAAAAAAATAGTGGAAACATTCTTTTAACGGCACAACCCAAAGATTTGCAAAAATTTGTCATCAAGTATTCTGATGATGAGAATGCTTTTGATGACGATAACAAATTTGAATTGAAGCCAATAAAATGATGATAGACAAAGCTATAAAAAGAATATACAGGGTGCTTTCACACACCCTGTTTTGGATAGTCTCAATATATGTTTTTGCATTCATTTTCCGTTTAATGGAAAATATTGACAGACTTGATATTGTGTATTCTCTATTTTTTCACTTCTCAATTATTTTAAGTGTTTACTTTAACTTCCTTGGAATAAATAAATTGGCAAGTAAAGGTAGTTACTTGAAATATTTTATGCTTTTACCAATTATTATTGTAAGTACTGTTTCACTAAACCTTTTTACGTTTAATTTATTTGTAGATTTTATATTACCTGATTTCTATTTTGTTTCTCAGTTTAATTATATAGAAATTGGGATAATAACCTTAGTCTATTTGACTGTTACTTCTTCTATTAAATTATCCAAGTCATGGTTCGATATACAAAAAATGCATCGTAAGCATATCGAAGCAGAGAAAGAAAAAATTGATAGCGAACTGCAAAGTTTGAAATCGCAGATTAATCCTCATTTTTTATTTAATAGCTTGAATGTTATTTATTCTTTAACACTAAATAACGATAAAGCAACTTCAGAAGTTGTATTAAAGCTGTCAGATATTCTCAGGTATGTAATTTATGATTCAACAAAAGAAAAGGTTCTATTAAGTTCAGAGCTTTCTTTACTCAAAAAATATATCGATTTACAGAAATTTAGGATTGAAGATGAAGCTTCTATTAGCTTAACAAATGAAATAGATTACGATGTAAAGGTTGCCCCATTAATATTCTTAACTTTATTAGAAAATAGTTTCAAGCATGGTATAAAAAATGATATAGAGAATATTTTTATAAATATTAATTTGTATTCGGATAAGAAAAAAATAGCATTCAAAATAGAAAATAATAAATCAGAAACTGAACAGAATACACAAAAGCCAAGTGGTGTAGGATTGAAAAATGTAAGAAAACGACTTACTTTAGAATATCCAGATAAACACAAGCTTATAATTCAGGACAAAGGCAATAGATTTATGGTATATTTAGAAATTGAACATGAAGATTAATTGTATAATAGTTGATGACGAACCTGCATCAAGAGACATATTAAGAAAATACATAGCTGATACAGATATTTTGAATTTGGTAGCAGAATGTAAAAATGCAATAGAAGCAAATGTGATTTTAAAAAATGAGATAATTCAATTAATGTTTCTTGATATAAACATGCCGAAAATAACAGGAATACAGTTGCTTAAATCACTAACATTTCCTCCTAAAGTGATACTTACCACAGCGTATTCTGAATATGCTATTGATGGATTTGAACTTGATGCAGTAGATTATCTTTTGAAGCCATATCCGTTTGAAAGGTTTTTGAAAGCTGTAAATAAATACTCGTTTGTTGCAGAAAAAGAAACTTCTTTAGAAAATCGAACTATATTATTGAAATCAGAAAAAAAATTATTCAGGATTCCTATTCTTGAGATTGATTATATAGAAGCAATTGGAGACTATGTTAAGGTAGTTTGGGGAGAACAATCTATTATTGTCCATAGTACATTCCAAGATTTATTAGAACAAATTTCTTATCCATCTTTTATTCGTATTCATCGTTCATTTGCTATGTCAATTGACAATTTCGAGTATATAGACGGTAATCAGATAATTGTAAAAGGAAATCCTTTGCCAATTGGCAAGGCTTATAGAAAAGACTTAATGGAAAAAATTGAAAAATAATAATGAAGAAGATTTTTGTATTAATAGTGATTACTATTTTTTATTTAAATTCCCCCCTGTTAGCGCGGAAATGTTTTCCGTGCAATATGCGTGCTGTAAATCATTTGCAGAGGTTTTAGGTTGAATGTTATTATCACTTAAGCACAAAAATAAGGAATTGCATTCCGGTCAATTAATGAAAATATATTTTGCTATTTTTATCAGATATAACAATCAAACCAATAGCCCATGTCTGATAAATACAAAATATTTGATAACCAGTCAGCTTACTTTGTAACCATGACTACAGTAGGCTGGATAGATGTTTTTACCCGCAAGAACCATAAAATGCTTATTGTTGATTCATTAAAATATTGTCAGCAGAATAAAGGTTTAGAGATTTACGGTTGGGTTTTGATGAGTAGCCATTTGCATATTATTTGTTCAGCGGCAGAAGGATATGTATTAACCGATATTCTAAGAGATTTTAAAAAGTTTACATCCAAAAAAATTATAAAACAGATTAAAGAAGAACCTGAAAGTCGTCGGGAATGGGTGCTTGATCTGTTTAGAAAGTATTGCGAAAACTTAAAAAGGAACCAAACATATAAAGTATGGCAAGATGGTAATCACGCCGAAGTGATTTATAGCAATAAATTCTTTGATCAGAAAATCAATTATATACATCAAAATCCCGTTGAAGATATGATTGTATGCAATGCTGAAGATTATCTGTTTAGCTCAGCTAGAAATTATGCCGAGTTGCCTTATTTATTGGACGTTATTTTGGAGACGCTAGAGTTATTTACTTATAATTAGAATTATGGATCGGATTACAAATCCTACTATCCATTTTGAAGCGACAGATTGTTTTTAAATGAATTATTTTGTCATGTTTAAAGGATGCAAATTTCACGGATTACGCTTTGCTAAATCCGCGCAAACGGGAAAAAATTGAAAAATAATAAAGCTCAGCCCCTAACAATGTATAAAAAAATAGGCTAAATCGTCTTAAATTCAAAGGTTGTACCCCTGTTAGCGCGGAAATGTTTTCCGTGTAATATGCGTGCTGTAAATCATTTGCAGAGGTTTTAGGTTGAATGTTATTATCTTTTAAGCACAAAAATAAGGAATTGCATTCCGGTCCCTTTCTGAACAAACTCTGGTTAATACTTTATTATAATTTCAACCTATCTTTTCACTCTATTTTCAATTATTGCACTGTCCATAATTCCCAAAAATCATTTAAAATTTCTTCACTACTTCGTTAAAATATCCTACGTAAGGTTATTATTATCTTAAATCATTTCTAACATTCATGTAACATAAATGATAATGCTGTAACATAAGTGATATCCCTTTAAAATAAAGGCCTGCATGTACTATTGTTGATATGAAATGTATCATAGCTGCAACACGAATTTTGTTTCTCATTTTACATTTGTTAAGAGTTTTTAATACTCAAAAACAATAAAGTGTAAACTCTTTAAAAGTTAGAAATGAGAAATAACAGGTATTTATATTGGATAACATTTATTGCTGTATTAAGCGGATTAATCTTTGGCTTAAATATGGCTGGTATTTCGGGAGCTGTTTCTTTTATACAAGATTATTTTGTTTTAAGTGATGTTAGTTTAGGTGCAGCTGTTGGATCTATAATGATAGGATGTTTGATTGGAGCTTTAGCTATTGGTTCGTTGAGTGATAAATATGGTAGAAAGCCAATGATGATATTAGCTGCTATACTATTTATTATATCATCGTTAGGATGTTCACTTGCCGATTCAATAGAACTTTTTATTGCGAGTAGGTTTGTTGCAGGATTAGGAGTTGGTGCAGTTTCTGTTTTGGCACCTACTTATATTTCAGAAATTGCTCCGGCTCATAAGCGTGGTACATTGGTAGCTAATAATCAATTTGCTATTGTAATAGGCATTTTACTGGCTTATTTAATAGACTTTGGTTTTGTAGATGTTGCCAATGGCTGGAGGTATATGATGGCTGTTCCGGTGGTTTTCGGATTAGTTTTTCTTGTATTGCTATTGACCTCTTTCCCTGAAAGTCCCAGATGGTTGGCTAAAGAAGGAAGACATGCAGAAACATTGAATATATTAAACCGATTGGTAGGAAAAGAAAACGCTCAAATTGAGTTTGACAATATTAGCAGTGCTCTACGAAAAACAGGAAATAATAATAAGGTAAAGTTTAAAGAACTATTTAAAGGAAAAGTAGCAAAAGTTGTTTTATTGGGAAGTTTGTTGGCTGCATTTCAGCAAATAACAGGAATTAATGCTGTAATTAGTTATGCACCAACCATTTTTAGTCAGGCCAATGTAGGTAGCGACCAGGCACTGTTACAATCCGTTTTAGTAGGAGTGGTTAACCTGGTTGCTACTATTGTGGCCCTTTGGTTAGTAGACAGAAAGGGGCGTAAAGTATTGTTGTTATGGGGAACGGTAGGAATGACCATTTCATTGATGTATATGGTTTATTCATTCACTTTTGAAACCGCCGGTAGTTTAGGTATTCTGATTTCGTTGTTAGGCTATATTGCATTTTTTGCAGCTTCGTTAGCGCCTGTTATGTGGGTAGTTACTTCCGAAATTTACCCTAATAGAATCAGAGGATTGGCCATGTCTTTTTCAACCGGAATTAGTTGGGTTTGTACCTTTTTAACCGTGCAGTTTTTTCCATGGATGCTGAATAATATGGGAGGTGCCTACACCTTTGGCTTCTTTGGTTTATTCAGTCTTATTGCCTTCATCTTTATACTAATATATATACCTGAAACTAAAGGTAAAACACTGGAACAGCTTGAAGTAGACCTGGCCTTAAATTAATCTGATTGAAAAGAAATTAAATACAAAACACAATGGAAAAGAGATTTTATGTAATAGGAATGGGTGAGCTTTTATGGGATATGTTACCCGATGGAAAGCAACTTGGAGGAGCTCCCGCAAATTTTGCCTATCACGCACAACAAATGGGTGCTAAAGGAGCCATTTTAAGTGCCGTAGGTAAAGATTCTCCGGGAGATGAGATATGTGAAAATATTGCAAAACTAAATATTGATTCTTTAATTTCTAAAGTAGATTTCCCTACAGGAACAGTTGCTGTTACGCTCAAGGATAATGGTATTCCTACTTATGATATAGTAGAAAATGTGGCTTGGGATAAGATTGAACTTTCTGATATAGCTAAAGAGGAATTGAATAAGGTGGATGCCATTTGTTTTGGTTCGTTGGCACAACGAAATGAAGTATCGAGGAAGGCAATTGAAGAAGCGATCAACTATACTACAGAAAAATGCCTTAAAGTATTTGATATCAACCTACGTCAGCATTTCTATACCAGGGAGGTTATTGAAAAATCACTTGTGTTTTGTAATGTGCTAAAAATAAATGATGAGGAGCTGGATATTCTTTCAGATATGTTTGGCTGGGAAGGATCTGATACTGAAAAATGTCAATTTCTTATTGATCATTACAAATTAGAGATGTTGGCACTTACATGTGGCGAAAAAGGCAGTTATTTATTTACAACCAATGAACAATCGTTTTTAGAAACACCTAAAGTTGAAGTAGCTGATACTGTAGGAGCTGGTGATTCATTTACAGGTGTTATGATTATTGGGAAGTTACAAAACAGAGCATTGTCTGAAATACATCAAATGGCTGTAAATGTATCGGCGTTTGTGTGCACCAAAAAAGGAGCTACGCCTTCTTATGACTTAGATAGAATTTGCAATAAAATCAATTGTTAACTAAAAAAAAGCATTTTGTTTTCAGATAATAATGCGAATTAAAGTTGGATTTATCGGATACAAAAGGCTGAAAGCCTTATACATCACAACTTGGGGTATCGCCCCAAGACCTTGAGTGTAATGTCCATTCAGGCTGTAAGTCTGAAACATCAACCATAAGTTTCAGACTTACAGCCGGAGATTTACATGATGTTCAATACAAGGGGTGATACCCCTTGTTGTGATATTGCAGGCTTTCAGCCTTTTAAACCATTACTTCCAACCTTGATTGACATTAAGAGTCCGTTTGTAGAGGTTTTTGGTGGTATTACAGTGGACGATTAAGAAACGAGATGCAATTAAATGAAGAAAAATGAAAAATAATGATGGTTTAATGAATTGGCTAAATAAACTTTTGGCTGTATTTCTAATAGCTTTTATTTCTACCCTTGCCATAGCGCAAGAAAGAAATGTAACCGGAAAGGTTACGGAAGCAGGAACAAATAATGTGATTCCTGGAGTTACCGTTGTAGAAGTTGGTACAACCAATGGAACAATTACTGATGTAAACGGGAGTTTTTCTTTACGAGTAAAACCCGATACTCAACTTGAATTTTCATTTATTGGTATGGTTACCCAAACAATAAAAGTGGGTGAACAAATGGTTATTGATATTGAAATGAAAAGTGATTTGGTAGGATTGGATGAAGTAGTTGTTACAGGATATACTTCAGAAAAAATTGCTGATTTAACAGGTGCTGTTTCTATTGTTGAGGTTGATGAAATTATGAAACAGGGAGAGAATAACCCTATTAAAGCCATGCAAGGTAGAATACCCGGTGTTAATATTAGTGGTGATGGTAATCCCAGCGGATCATCCACTGTTAGAATCAGGGGTATTGGAACCTTAAATAATAATGATCCCTTGTATGTAATTGATGGTGTTCCTACAAAAGGAGGCATGCATGAACTGAACCCTTCGGATATCAAAAGCATACAGGTACTTAGAGATGCTTCGGCTGCCAGTATTTATGGTTCCAGAGCTGGTAACGGTGTTATTATCATTACCACAAAGCAAGGTAAAGAAGGAAAAACCCGTGTTAATTTTGATACGTTTCAAACCTTTTCTCAGTATGGCGAAATTATCGATATGCTGAATACAAAACAATTTGGACAGGCGCAATGGCAGGCCATGATAAACAGTGGTGTTGATCCTAATAACAACCAAATTGGATATGTGTATGATTATGACTATGATACTAATGGTAATGCTGTTTTAAACGGCATGAAGCTGCCTAAATACATTGATGCAAGAGATGGAACAAATACCATGTTGACATCTGACACCGATTGGTTTAATGAAATAACCCGTCCGGGATTTGCACAATCATACAACTTGTCAATCAGTAACGGAACTGATAAATCAAATAATTTCTTTTCGTTGGGATATTACGATAATAAAGGTACCGTAAATGAGACTTACTTTAAACGTTTTTCTTCTCGTATTAATACCAGTAGAAAAATATTAGGAGACTTAATTACCGTTGGAGAAAACCTGACTATCAATAATACATCTGAGTTACAAACTCCCGGAGGTGTGCTTGATTTATCAATATTATCACTTCCTGTAATGCCTGTTAAAACTGTTGATGGTGATTGGGGAAGTGTAACATCAGGTATGCGCGACAGAGACAATCCTGCAAGAATATTAGATGCTAATAAAGATAATGCTTATAACTACTGGCGATTATTTGGTAATGCGTACATCGATATTCAGCCCATTAAAAACCTGCATATTAAAAGTAGTTTTGGTCTTGATTATTCTAATTATTACCAACGTGCACTTACCTATAGTTATACCGGAAGATTAGGTTCTGACCTTACTTCTTCAAAAATGATACAAAGCCATTCAACGAAATGGAACTGGACGAATACTGCGAATTATGTGGTAAATATTAATAACAGTAGATTTTCTATTTTACTGGGTACAGAAATGCTTGATAATTCTGATATTAACTTTTCTGCTGAAAGAAGAACCTACGAAGTTGAAGATCCTGATTACATGTGGCCTGATGCAGGAGTTGGAGAGATGTATGCAACAGGTGGTGCAACAGGTTATACGTTGAACTCATTCTTTGGAAAAATTGATTACGGTTTTGCTGATAAATATCTGGCCTCAGTAACATTAAGACGTGATGGTTCTTCAAGATTTGGTAAGGATAACCGATATGCAACGTTTCCTGCATTTTCTGCCGGATGGCGTATTGATCAGGAAGGTTTTATGGCCGGAACACAAGGAGTGATTTCAAACCTGAAACTTAGAGTAGGTTGGGGACAAACGGGTAATCAGGAAATTGACAATTATGCCAACAGAACATTGATTTATGCGAATTATATTGGTGATACAGGTGCCGGTGTTAATACCGGAACGGCTTACGATATCACAGGTTCTAACTCAGGAATATTGCCATCGGGTTATTCACTGACTCAAAGATCAAACGATGAAATAAAGTGGGAAACAACTACACAAACAAACATTGGTCTTGACTTTGGTTTTTATAATCAATCACTATATGGTAGTGTTGAAGCGTATTTAAAAAACACGGAAGATATCTTAGTAAAACCAGCTTATTTAGGTGCTATTGGTGAAGGTGGAGATCATTGGGTAAATGGTGCTTCTATGGAGAATAAAGGTCTGGAAATTTCTCTTGGATACAGAAATGAAACTGCAAATGGTTTTTCGTATGATATTGTGGCTAATGTATCCGGGTATAGAAATAAAATTACAAAACTTCCTGAAAGTGTAGTAAATAGTTATGGTGGTAACGGAACTACCGATAATATTTTAGGCAGATCATTAAATTCGTTTTATGGATACGTTGCTGACGGATTATTTCAATCGCAAGATGAAGTGGATAGCTATGTTGAACAAACAGGAAAAGGACTGGGCCGAATCAGATATGAAAATATGAATGATGATGAGGTTATTGATGAAAATGACAGAGCCTGGATTGGAAATCCACATCCTGATTTTGAATACGGATTGAATATTGCCTTAGGTTGGAAAGGGTTTGATTTTACAGCCTTTTTACAAGGAGTTTATGGCATTGATGTTTATAATTCAGTAAAGCGTTTTACAGATTTCTGGGCTGTAGATGAATTAGGCTCAAACAAGGGAACAAGGGTTTTAGATGCCTGGAGTCCTACAAACACAGGTTCAGATATTCCTGCATTATCATACAGTGATTTAAACAATGAAAAGCGAACTTCTTCATATTATGTAGAGAATGGTTCTTACCTGAAATTGAGACTTGTTCAGCTTGGATATTCATTGCCGAAAGATTTATTGTCGAAAGTAAAACTATCGAAAGCCCGATTATATGTCAGCGGACAAAATTTGATGACGATAAAAAGTAAAGATTTTACAGGATTAGATCCTGAAAACCCTGCTTTGGCTTATCCAATTTCTACATCTTTTACAGTTGGTATGAATATCTCATTTTAAGAACTAAATCAAAAATCAAAAATCATGAAACGAACATATAAATTACTTTTCATATCACTAATTGCTTTAAATCTGGTATCGTGCGATGACTTTTTAGAAGTACCATCTTACGGAACTTTGACAGAAGACAACCTAACAGGTGCTGAGCAAATAGAGAATGAAGTTATATCTGCTTATGCAGCTATAGGAAACGATGAAATCAACCGTCCATTAAGTTTATGGAACTACGGTAATGTTAGATCTGATGATGCATATAAAGGAGGTAACGACCAGAATGACGGTGACTTTTTGCACTTCCTTGAAATTTGTTCTCCTTCAATAGGAAACGAAACATGGTATACAGATGTATTTTGGTACAGAAATTATGTGGCTATTTCAAGAGCTAATTTTGCACTAACTCTATTAAATAAGATTAGTGAAGATGATATGTCGAACAAGAATGTGAGAATTGCAGAAATGCGTTTTTTACGTGGACATATGCATTTTATTCAGAAAATACTCTTTAAGATGGTTCCATATGTGGATGAAACCATGTCTGCAGAAGATATTTCAAGCCTTTCAAATGTACTATATACAAATGATGAGTTATGGCAAAAAATAGCTGATGACTTTGAATATGCCTACAATAACTTACCCGAAGAACAGGATGAAGTAGGACGAGCTAACAAATATGCTGCTGCAGCATACCTTGCTAAGGTATATCTGTATAAAGCATACCAACAAGATGAAATGCATAATGTGGTTTCCATTGATCAGGATGATTTACAAAAGGTATTGGATTTAACTGCCTATGTGATGACTTCTCCTTATAAACTGGAAAATGATTTTGCTTATAACTTTTTACCGGGAGATTATGAAAATGGTGCTGAATCATTATTCGCAGTTCAATATTCGCAAGATGATGGAACAACTTATGGAAGACTGAATATGGGTAATGCACTTACAACACCTACTCCTGGTGGTGACTTTAATAAACCAAGTCAGAATTTGGTAAATGCCTTTAAAACATCAAATGGTTTACCAATGTTTGATAATTTTAATGATGCAGATTATACTGAGAGTACAGATAAAGTTGATCCAAGACTTTTTCATACTGTAGCAATTGCCGGTAAACCATATAAATATACCGATATTAATTATGAAGAAAACCAATCTCGTAATCCAAATATGTATGGTTATTATTCATCACTAAAGGAGAATGTTGATCCGGCAAGTGAATACTACGTAAAAACAGGTTCGTGGTACGCTAACTCTAAAAATAATATTGTTATTCGTTATGCAGATGTATTATTGATGAGAGCCGAAGCTTTGATTGAAATGGGTAATTATAATGATGCATTACCATTAATAAATCAGGTTAGAACAAGAGCTAAGGTAAGTACTTCATTAATCAGTTTTGCAACTAACCTTGACATAGAAACTTATCAGGATGGTGTTAACTGTGTATGGACACAGGACTATGCCCGACAAGCATTGAGGTGGGAGCGCCGTCTTGAATTGGCGATGGAAGGCAGTAGATTTTTTGACCTGGTTCGTTGGGGTATCGCTGATGAAGTAATGAATACTTATTATATAGGAGAAGCTACTGACCATACTTATTATCAAGGAGCTGAATTTGAGAAAAACAAGAATGAGTATGTGCCGGTACCTATTCAGCAAATTAATTATAGTAAAGGTAGTTATGAGCAAAATTATGGATTTTAATTATGAAGAATGTTATGAAGACTAATATTTATAGATTTATCATTATCCTGTTATCAGTAGCTTTATTTTCTTGCGAAGATGATGTCAAAGAAAGCCTTGATTTTTCAGGAGACACAAGTATTCATTCATTTGTGGTGAATGGAGTAGAAGGTACAATAAATGAAGAGAATTCAACCATTTCTGTTATTCTTCCTTCAGGTTCTGATCTTACCGGATTATCTCCGGAAATCACAATTGCAAATGGAGCAGAAGTAACACCTGTTAGTGGTGAAACTGTTGATTTTGCCGATGCAAACGGAAATTTATTAGATGTAACTTATATGGTAACAAATACAGATTTATATCAAAGTTATACTGTAAACGTTGATGTTGCCAGAGCTAAGATTACAAGTTTTAAAATAGAATCAGTAGAGGCTACAATTGATGAGCAAAATAAAACCATTGTGATTTATTTGCCGGTAGGTACGGATGTTACTTCATTAATTCCTGTTGTAGAATATACAGATGGTGCTACATTAACACCAGAGGCTGGTTCGGCAGTTGATTTTACTAATCCTGTAACGTATTCATTGGATTATCTTAGTTCAGTATTTAATTATGAAGTAACCGTTATTCTGGGTGAAGAACCATTACCTGTTCTGGTACTTTACAATGGTGAAGATGTTTCGCCAACATGGGAATCTATTGCAAGTTCTGTTAATAATGGAACGATAAATCCAGTTACAGATGGTATTAATTCAACATCTACATGTGTATCTCTTCTTCGTACCACCACTGGTGATGATAATGGAGGTAGAGCATGGACAAGTGGTGTGTTATGGAATGACAATCAGGTAAGTGTTGATCCTGCCATCTATGGAACTATTACTGTTATGGTATTGAAAGATGTTGCAGGTGATGTTCAGCTTGAAGTACAGGAAGCCGGTGAACTTAACAAGGATTGGTTGCATGCTGACTATTCAGCAGATCATGTGGGAGAATGGCAAGAGTTAACGTTTGTAATTCCAGATAGTCGTACTGCAGTAATTAATAATATTCTTGTGATGCCTCATACGCCTGAAACGGGTTTTGAAACACAGACTATGTATTGGGATGAAGTAAATGCTCATCCAAGAGAGTAATAATCTGAATAATAAATTTTAATCGTATTTAGGTTAGTAATTGAAATATGCGGACGGGATTTTCCCGTTCGCTAAAAAAAACAGAAATTATGAAGATTCTACCACTATTATTAATGCAGATAATTCTCCTTTTTAGTACAAGTTGTTCTAAAGATGAGAAAGAAGATACAGAGGAGGTTCCGATAGTTGTAGACACAACAACAACATGTAGGTCAGTTGTTGAGAGTGGTGGTTATTCAACATTTTATAAACCTCAGAGTGGATATGTTGGAGATCCAATGCCATATTTTAATTCGGATGATAATAAATACTACTTGTATTATTTGCAGGATTGGAGAAACTGCGCAACTACTGAACATCCTATCTATAGTATTACTACAAGTGATTATAGCACATTTACAGGTTTTACAGAAGCAATACCAACAGAAACTGCCGATTCGCAGGAAGCTTATTTAGGAACCGGGAGTTTTATAAAAAATGCCTCAGGGAAGCTATATGGTTTTTATACCGGCCATAATGGAAGTTTGTATCCGGCAGAGAAAATAATGCTGGCCACTTCAACTGATATGAAGACATTTACAAAAGTGCCATCATTTACATTTGAAGCTCCGGATGGATATGATAAAAATAATTTCCGTGATCCTTGCGTGTATTACGATCCAACCAGATCGGCTTATGTAATGTTGGTCACCTCCATAAAGGATGGAAATGGTGTATTGATTCGATATGCATCATCAGATCTTGAAAACTGGGATTTAATAACACCATTGACAGACTTTGATTCAGATGCTGAAATATTGGAATGTCCTGATATTTTTAAAATGGGTGATAAATGGTATTTGGTGTTTTCACGCATTAACAGGGATGAACACAGAAAAACATTTTACAGAGTATCCGATAGTCCTGATGGACCCTGGGTACGTTGTGAAGATGCAAGCGGTCACCATGAAACCATAGACGGATTGTATTTCTATGCAGGAAAAACAGCCTCTAATGGCACTGATCGTTATATCTCGGGATGGTGTTCAACAGGTCAGACAGTAAATGGTAATAACGAACTGGAGTGGGCAGGAAGTCTAATAACTCATAAGCTGGTTCAACAAGCAAGCGGAAAACTATATCCAATGATTCCGGAAGCTGTCGATAATAAATTTAACACGCTGACAGATTTTTCAATGTTAAAGTCTCAGGGAGATGTAACAGGTGATGAGGGTTCGTATGTTCTCAATTATCAGGATGAAAGATCTTACGCTTTATTTAATAGAAATACAGTTCCTGTAAAGATTGAATTAACCATTGATGCATCTCAATCTTCAAGTTTTGGATTTTCTTTTGGTGCATGTGATGATTTATCCGAAGTGTATTCTGTTGCTTTTGATCTTACATCCACCAACAGATGGTCAATGCCCTGTCTGTTTATGAATAAAGAGACAAATTACTCAACAGGTTCATATACAACTGAATTAAATTTTACTCCCCTTATTGTTCCGGATGATAAGGTTTTCGATATAAAGATTGTAATTGAAAAGTCAATATGTGTGGTTTATGTGAATGATAATGTAGCCTTTACCAACCGTATTTTCAAAATGGATAAGAATCCATGGACCATTTTTGTAGATAATGGAACAATCGACGTTTCAAATCTCTCTGTATACGAAATAGGAGATTAGTTATAAATACCAATCAAGAATTAAAATGAACACAAAGGCACTGATTCACAGAGGTTTTTGTATGGAGTTTATGTAATGATATATGCAATAAATAAGGATTTACCTCTGTGTATTCTGTGTCTGAGTTTTTCTTGTTTTCAACTCTTGATTCAAATGATAAATCACATTTGTCCTAAATATAAAATAGAATTCAACTCTTTAGTAGGTTCTATATGGGCCTCAGCCAGTGAACCAAAAAACAAGGTTAGATTGACGGTTAAAAATCGTTTTTGTTTGAACGCAGTGAGTTTAAACGATTTCAGTCAAATAACCGTAGTTTTTTGAGAGAGATGGGTGCAGCCTTGATTTTCTTTGCTTCGTTTCTTGTATTAAGACAAGAATTGTAGCAAAGCGAAAATCATGAATACCATTAAAAATATACAATCGTGAACTAAATGAAGTCTGGTCTGGGCGAAGCGCCAGTATACTAAAATATTTTGGACAGCTCTGATGATAAGAATATAAAAACAAATTAGCTAGCTAAATCAATATCTATGTTTAATTTTTAAATTAAAGAAAAATGAAAAATCTACTATTTACCCTTGTATTCATTGTTTTAAGTCTTGTTTTAAATGCACAACCCTATAACGTTACCATCTCAATAGATATGACATCCTATACAGGTTCAGATTATGATGCTGTAGTTATGGGTGGTGGTATTAATGGATGGAGTGGTTCGCTTACCTTAACAAATGAACCCGGAACAAATATCTGGTCAACAACTGTTCAAAAAGAAGGCTGGATTGATTACCGTTTTGAAGTTAACGGAGGAGTAGTTGGCTGGAACTGTGAATTTCGCGATGAAACCACCGGAGCAGAAGGGACAGGAACAGGATCTTGTTTTACAAATCCATGGGAAGGTACCCAAACAAACGTGCATTGGTTCGAAGTTACAGAAGATGTAGTGTTACCAACTATTAGTTGGGAATCCTGCGAATGTATTAGCTGTACACCAACAAGTGCTCAATCAATGGAAATAGATAATGCAGAGATATTTGTTAATCCCTCAAATGAATTAATAGTAAAAGGATTAGAGCCAGGAGCTGTGACTGTAAGTATCTATGATATCCAGGGTAATCTGAAATTAGTTAAGACTATTGAGAGTGTAGGTAGTGAACTAACTATTAATGATGCTCAATACTTATGTAATGGTTTGTATATCATTAAAGTTGAAACTACTAATAGTAATATCGTTAAGAAAATAATGATGCACTAAGTTATTATCTCATAGTCTTACTGTTAATGAAGTTTTAGTTTAATAACCTGAATGCACATTACTGTTTTGAATTCAGGTTATATAAATAGTGTTTTAGTTTAAGTAAAAGATAAAATTGCAATAGAATGATAAAGAGAAATAAAATAGCTTATGCAATAGCTGCCTTTTTAATTGTTTTTTTACAAATGAGTTGTAAGAATACTGAAACTTCCAATGAGACTATAGAAATGGAAAAGTTTCGACCACAATTTCATTTTACACCTCAGGCTAATTGGATGAATGATCCCAACGGAATGGTTTATTATGAAGGAGAATATCATTTGTTTTATCAGTATTATCCTGATAGTACGGTTTGGGGTCCGATGCATTGGGGGCATGCGGTAAGCAATGATTTAGTTCATTGGGATCATCTTCCAATAGCTTTATATCCTGATTCATTGGGCTATATTTTCTCAGGGAGTGCAGTGATTGACTGGCAAAATACAACAGGATTTGGATCAAAAGATAATCCGCCAATGGTAGCTATCTATACCTATCATAATATGGATGGAGAAAGAGCCGGAAAAAATAATTATCAATATCAGGCGCTTGCTTATAGTTTAGATAAAGGAAGAACATGGAAGAAGTATAATAACAATCCTGTTTTACCAAATCCTGGTATCAGAGATTTTAGAGATCCTAAAGTTATTTGGCATGAGGAATCAAAACAATGGGTAATGATATTATCAGGAGGAGATAGAGTGAAATTATATTCCTCTAAGGATTTGAAGTCATGGACTTTTGAAAGCGATTTTGGTATGGAAATAGGTGCTCATGGAGGTGTTTGGGAATGTCCGGATTTATTTCCAATTAATGTTGAGGGTACTAATGACACTAAATGGATCATGTTGGTAAGTATAAATCCTGGTGGACCCAATGGTGGCTCGGCAACTCAATATTTTGTAGGTGATTTTGATGGGAAAACATTTATTCCGGAAAAGAATGAAAGTAATTGGTTGGATTATGGGAAAGATAACTATGCTGGTGTTACATGGTCCGATATTCCAAAAGAAGATGGTCGCAGGCTGTTTATTGGATGGATGAGTAACTGGATTTACGCACAAACCGTTCCAACAGAATCATGGAGAAGTGCGATGACTTTACCTCGTGAAATAAAACTTGTAAAACAAGATAATCAATATCAAATCACAACATTCCCGGTTAAGGAGTTTGAAGACTCTAAAGTATTGAAAATGCAGATTAATAAGATGTTGTTTTCTGGCATGTCAGACATTAATAATATCGATCTGGATTTAAGTTCATGTGAATTAAATTTTGTTTTTAAACCATTAGATGGTTCATTAAACGGCCATACAACAGCCTTTGGTTTGCTTTTAAAAAATGATGCAGAAGAAGAGTTAAAGATTGGCTATAATATGTTATCGAAACAAGTATTTATCGACAGAACAAAGATTAATACTCAATTTACAGATTCAAATTATTTAAGTGAAGATGTAGCTCCTTATTCGATTGGTGATGAAATCAAAATGAAAATAATTATTGATGCTTCATCGGTAGAAGTATTTGTAGATGAAGGAAAACTAGCAATGACTAATATTCTATTCCCCGATTCATCATTTACTAAGTTGTCACTTTTTTCAAGTTTAGGATCAGTTGAGCTGGAATCTGCAACGTTTTTTAATGTGGAGTAATAGGGTATTGGGCGTAGAGAGTAGAACGTAGAGAGTAGTGCAAAGGGCGTAGGGTGTTGAGATGTTTTAATAGGAAAAAGGAGGAGGGAGCAAGAAGAAAGGAACAAGTAATTGACTTAGTGCATATAGGGAAGTATTTTGTATTGAATTGGAATAGATTTTTTTACAAAAAATTTATAAGTCTCGGGAATCAGCTCTCATCCTTTCTAAGGAGGAGAAATATATTATAATTGAAATAGATATAATAAACCACACCACACGTGCTGACAGGCACGGCAGCCTTTGTGTTTCAGATTTTTGGAATAACTCCCTGTAGGGCCAAATCATTTTAGCCCAATGCAAACGAAGTGACGCGTTGGGTATATATACACCAAATAATACCAACGTCCTGTAAGGACAGCTAAAAATTGAGTTGTCCTTACAGGACGTTGATTTACATGATGTATATAATACCCCAGGCGATGCCAGGGGCTGAACTGAATTGGGCTTTCAGCCCGCTGTATTTATAAAAACTAAAAGTGATGTAATTAACTCTCGTCTTTTTTTAAAAAAGGAGGAGGAATGTTTCCGTTGAAGGAGAGATTAATTATAATTGAAAACATCTCATCTAATCTATAATAACATTTTCTAAACCTAAACACATCTCTTCTTGCAATTGTGAATCCCGGCATCAGCAGGTGAGCCAAAAACCAAGATGCAGGAATCGATAAAATCGGTGCTGTTTGAAGCCTTGAGGTACGAAAGGCAAGTTCAGCGCTTTAGACGTAAGCATCGTAGTTTTTTTGAGCAAAGCAGGTGCAGCCGCGGCATCTTTTGTTTACTTTTCTCTGCTGTAGGAGAAAAGTAAAAGCCCTTGCGGCTTGAGCAAAAGGGAATGAACTTTAAAATTGGTTTTGGCGAAGCTTAAAAAAAGTTGTGGTTATTTTACCGGATTTTAAATCCTACCAAATGATGTAAAGTGATAACATAGTTTATATAAAAACCTCTGATCAAATGATAATATATACATAGCCCGGATCACAGATCCGCGCTTACCTTGGTGGGAACAAGGAGAAGGGAGCGTATTGTATTGAAATGGAATAGATTTCTCTGTACTAAAAATTTATAAGTCTCGGGAATCAGCTCTCATCCTTTCTAAGGAGGAGAAATATATTATAATTGAAATAGATATAATAAACCACACCACACGTGGGGACACGCGCGGCAGCCTTTGTGTTTCAGATTTTTGGAATAACGCCCTGTAGGGGCAAATCATTTTAGCCCAATACAAACGAAGTGACGCGTTGGGTATATATACACCAAATAATACCAACGTCCTGTAAGGACAGCTAAAAATTGAGTTGTCCTTACAGGACGTTGATTTACATGATGTATATAATACCCCAGGCGATGCCAGGGGCTGAACTGAATTGGGCTTTCAGCCCGCTGTATTTATAAAAACTAAAAGTGATGTAATTAACTCTCGTCTTTTTTTAAAAAAGGAGGAGGAATGTTTCCGTTGAAGGAGAGATTAATTATAATTGAAAACATCTCATCTAATCTATAATAACATTTTCTAAACCTAAACACATCTCTTCTTGCAATTGTGAATCCCGGCATCAGCAGGTGAGCCAAAAACCAAGATGCAGGAATCGATAAAATCGGTGCTGTTTGAAGCCTTGAGGTACGAAAGGCAAGTTCATCGCTTTCGACCTAATCATTGTGGTCTTTTTGAGCGAAGCAGGTGCAGCCGTGGCATCTTTTGTTTACTTTTCTCTGCTGTAGGATGAATTGGAGCAAAGCGGAAATCACGAACACCGAAAGATAAATCATGTGAGCTAAAAGTCAAAGCCTTTGCGGCTTGAGCAAAAAGGGAAATGGAACAAGTAAGACATTTTTTGAATTTTATAAGGCCTGAAGCCTAAATGAATACGACATAGCGGGAGAGACTGGTTAAGACGAAGGGTTTAGAGCGTAGTTTATTGTTCTTGGTTGAAAGAGATTTCTCTGTACTAAAAATTTATAAGTCTCAGGAATCAGCTCTCCTCCTTTCAAAGGCTGTATGTTTGTAATGAGATAACACATAAGCCTCTATAAAATCGTAAATTAGATAAAACAACAAATGTCTAATTACTAAAAAAGAGGCTTATGCAACAGAAAGTTAAATCAATTAGTTTTAAAGGGCAAGATATTTATGTGGGTATTGATGTCCATTTGAAGAGTTGGGTAATAACAATCATGGTAGAAGAGGTCGTTCATAAAACATTTTCGCAAGATCCTGACGCAAAATTATTGAAGCGATATTTACAGAATCACTATCCAGAAGGGAACTATTATTCTGTTTATGAAGCAGGATTTTCTGGTTTTAGTATTCACAGAGAACTAATACAGATTGGAATAAACAATATAGTTGTAAACCCTGCAGATATCCCGACAACCGATAAAGAAAGAAAACAAAAAGAAGACAAGAGGGACAGTAGAAAATTGGCCCGTTCACTGAGGAACAAGGAACTGGAAGGCATATTTGTTCCTCCTCAATGGATGGAAGAATTAAGAGGACTTGTAAGGTATAGAAAAACATTGTCGAAAGAATTGGGAAGGCATAAGAACAGAATAAAATCGTACTTGTATCTCAACGGGATCAAAGTCCCTGGAGAACTGAGCGGAGCTTCGAAATACTGGTCGCGAAGATTTATGGACTGGTTGAACACAATAGAACTATCAACACCTCAGGGCACCATGGTTATCAGGGAGACATTGGACACAGTTGAATTTTTACGTCAAAAGTTGTTGTTCGTAACCAGAGAATTGCGGAAATTGAATAAGGGTTCGATTCATTTCAAGTTGATTTCTCTTTTGCAGGGGATTCCCGGGGTAGGCTTAATAACTGCGCTTACTATCATTACCGAACTTGTAACCATAACGAGGTTTCGGAGTCTGGATCAGCTGTGTTCGTATTTCGGACTGGTTCCTACAACAAATTCTTCAGGGGAGAATGATAAAGTAGGAAATATAACCAACCGGGCAAATTCATTACTGCGGGTATCCATAATCGAATCGGCATGGGTAGCTATAAGGTATGATCCTGCCCTGTCGTTAAAATATATAGAGTTAAGAAACAGGATGGAGCCTCAATGTGCGATAATAAGAATAGCAAAGAAATTATTGAACAGGATAAGGTTTGTAATCAAAAATGAGCAAGAATATGTGTGTTCAGTTGTCTGAATATATATCCGAATTTGAGAATAAAAACATGCAAGGTAAAAGAAGACTGATTTACTCCTCCTGCAGCCCTTAATGGTGTCTGTTTTTTAAAGGCTTCAGCTCTTTACCTATAAAGATTAACACAGAAATGCGGCTCGGTTCAGATGTCCGTTAATAGAAGGATGTTTTTATAGATCAAATTTGGAAAGCCAAGGGAGAACCCGACGGCGAAAGTTTTATACCGAAGCGAAGGATTCTTTTAAAGTTACAATGGGTGTCGAACCCATTGTAACTTTGCCAAGGAAAGAATACCCTTCTGGCTCCGTATTACCCGATGTAAAGGGATGCAAAAACGTAAGGTGTTGAATTTTAATAAAAAAACAATGAAAAAATTTGGATTACAACATAGAAGGAGGAGTACCTCGACGTAGGAGAGGGGAGGTGGTTTTAATACTTATTTACAGAGGTATTAGTGATTTTACAAATAGGTCTACAACCACCTCCCGGTTCGTGCCTCACCGTACTCCTCCTTGAATTAAGGAGGAGAGCTGATTTACATGATGCAGAAAAAAAATGATTTGAAAAACATTTTTCAAATCAATAAAGGCATTTTATAAAACTAAAAAAGTAAAAGCCCTTGCCGCTTGAGGAAAAAGAATCAAATTAAACTGAGTTTGGTTTGAAAACAATCATAAAAAACCTAATGAATTCTGGATCACAAATGCAGTAGGAGTTTTTCTTACTGCATTTAGTTATATTTATAACAAATTCTGTAAATAGCTTTCTATGGGAAAAAAGTATATCCTTATTATAATAGTGATGTTGTTTTCGCTAACATCATTTGCTCAAAAAATACATAGAATAGGTTTTTCTCAATGTTCAGGTGGTGATTGGCGACAACAAATGGAGAAGGAGATGCATCAGGAGTTGATGTTTCATCCTGATTTAGATTTGTCAATAAAGTATGCAGGAGATAACACTTTGCTACAGATTAAGCAAATTAATGATTTGGTTAATGAGGGAATTGATCTATTAATTATTGCACCCATAGAAATTGAAGCAGTTCAACCTGTTGTAGAAGATTTATATAAAAAAGGAATACCTGTTGTTTTAATTGATAGGAAGATAGAGTCTGATAAATATACTGCGTATGTTGGGGGTGATAACTTTCTGATAGGATATACTGCAGGAACTTATATTGCTGATATTTTGAATAAACATGGTAATGTTATTGAAATATTAGGTGCTTTAAGTTCTTCTCCGGCTAAGGAAAGAATGAATGGTTTTGAGGATGCCCTATCTCAAAATTCTGGAATATCTATTGCAGACAGAATCCATTCAAATTGGAATAACCAAATCGTACTGGATAGTTTATCGTATTTTTTACATTCAAATCCTAATGTAGATGCAATTTTTGCACATGCTGATTTTTTGGCTGCTGCAGCCAGTGAGGTTATTAGTAAAGACTTTTCTGATCGGAAGATTAAAATTATTGGGGTTGATGGTTCTCCTAGTGTAGGTGGTGGAGTTGAATTGGTTGAAAACCACCTTATTGATGCTACCTTAATTTATCCTACAGGAGGAAAAGAGGCCATCATCCTTTCATCTAAAATATTATCAGATAGTCCGTTTAAAAAAAATAACCTGTTACCAACAACCTTAATAGACGAGCGTAATGTTAAGATAACCCGTTTGCAATACAATAACATTGAAAATCTGCAGAATGATATTGCCCGATCAAAAAGGATGCTTGATCTGCTTGGAGGAAGATATAAAAAGCAGCAATTATTACTTTTTATAACCTTATTTTCTTTTGCATTAGTGGTTGTTCTAATCTTTTTGCTTTTTAAAGCT
Source organism: uncultured Saccharicrinis sp. (assembly GCA_963665705.1). Lineage (GTDB taxonomy): Bacteria > Bacteroidota > Bacteroidia > Bacteroidales > Marinilabiliaceae > Saccharicrinis. The sequence goes on along the minus strand of OY762448.1, from coordinate 2,712,078 downwards.
TACAAGAATAAAAAAAATGCAAACAAAAGTCTTGAAGAACAAAAAGAAGCCATATCGAAACAAAATAATGAACTCACCAGGATGTCAGATCAGCTTAAGGAGGCAACCCAGGCCCGAATGCAATTTTATACCAATATTTCTCATGAGTTCAGAACGCCATTAACATTAATTGTTGGTCCTCTAGAAAATATGATCGTGAGAAAGGATGTTGATAATCCTATAAAAAATGAATTAAGTATTATCTATCGAAATTCATTACGGTTATTACGATTAGTAGACCAAATAATGGATTTTAGAAAGATTGAAACAGCCAAAATGAAATTAAAGGTTGGCCATTATAATTTGGATGAGTTTATGCATAGTATAAAAGAAGCATTTCTCAATTTATCTACCGAAAAACAAATTGATGTTGAGGTTGTCAATAAAAGTACAAAACTATCGCTATGGTTTGATTGGGATAAAATGGATAAAGTGATGTTTAATTTAATGTCAAATGCTTTTAAGTATACAGCAAAAGGAGGGAGGATTGAAATTATTTTAGATCGCTTGTGTATAGATGAAAATGAGGAGTATGCAAAAATTGAGGTGAAAGATAACGGAGAAGGAATTCCTCAGCATGAAGTAGAAAAAATATTTGATCGTTTTTATCAGGCAGATTCCACAGTATCCTATAAAGGAACAGGAATAGGTTTGTCATTGACTAAAGAGCTGGTTTTATTGCACAAGGGAAAAATTACAGTAGAAAGTAAACTGGGCGCGGGAACATGCTTTAAGATATTATTACCCTTAGGTAAAAATCATTTTACAGAAGATGATATACAAACTGAGACTAAAAAGAAAGAGCATCCTGTAATGCCAGATTATACTGAATTTGAGGAAATAGATGTGCAAAAAGAAGAATCTACAATCGAATTTGAAACTAATATTACGGAGGGTGAAAAGCCATTATTGCTTATTGTTGAAGATGAACCTGATATCAGGAAATATATCAGATCATGTTTTCCGTCATCATTTTATTCCATAATAGAGGCAAAAAATGGAGCTGAAGGATTAAATTTAGTTGAAACTGAAGGACCTGATATTATCATTTCTGATGTTATGATGCCAGTAATGGATGGATTAGAATTAACCAGAAAGGTAAAAAGCGATCTTAGATATTGCCATATCCCAATTGTATTATTAACAGCAAAGTCTTCATTAGAACATTTGCTTGAAGGTTTGGAAGAAGGAGCTGATAGTTATATTGCAAAACCATTTAATAAAGAGCATTTACAGGTAAGAGTAAAAAAACTATTGGAAGCTCAGACTAAAATGAGGGAGAAATATCAGGAGCCCATAAAGTTAGCCAAGGAGGAGAAAGGCATGAGTCGGATGGATAAAAATTTCCTTTCGAAAATTAGTAATATCATCATTGAAAATAAATTTGATTCGAAAGTTAATGTTGAAGATTTAAGTAAGCTTGTTGGTCTGTCAAGGGTTCACTTATACAGAAAGATTAAAAAAATAACAGGCTTATCTGTCAGTGAATTTGTTACACAAACCAAATTGAAGAAATCATTGACTTTACTTAAAAATACAGATAGTACTATAGCTGAGATTGCTTATAAAGTTGGATTTTCAACACCATCGTATTTTACCAAGTGTTTTAAAGATCATTTTGAAATATCACCTAGTGATTACAGGGAATCAATTTAATTTTAGATTGCAAATGCAAGAAACTGTTTTATGGTTTTATCTGTCAAAGCATTGTTTTTAATAGAAAGCCATCTATAATTATTGCGATAAGCGAATGCAGAAGCAAAGTTTACTTTGATTATGCTGAGTGTAGCGTAAGCGTCTCCACGATAACGTATAGTTTTATGTGATAAAACTTTGAAGCTTTGTATCCTTATTTTTCACATCAAAGGATACATTATGGTTTTTAATTTCACAGAGGATACACGTTTTTACTTTTTTCACGAGCCCGTTGATATGCGAAAAGGAATTCATTCACTTTATCACCTGGTAAAAACTTCAGGAAATATGAATGCGCTCAATGGTGATGGTTATGTCTTCATTGGCAGGACTCGAAAATCTATCAAGGTACTAAGATGGCAAAGAGAAGGATTTGTTCTTTATAACAAGAAACTGGAATTAGGATGTTATACACTTCCACAACAGTTAAGAGACGGTGCTTTTACTGAGCTTGAACAGGATATTTTAGACAAAATGGTAAATTGCGTAAAGCACAAAAGTAGTTCTAATGAATTACGGATAAAAGCCCAGTTAACACTCTAATACATAGTGACAAAAGACGAAAATAGTGCGAATTTTTCATGGTAAAATCGCACTATTTTCGTATCTTTATGCCATGACAGACAGGGAGTTAGCCATATTATTACAGCAGCAGGTTTCAGAATTAACAGTTACAATTGTTTCTTTAACAAAAACCATAGAAGAGCAATCTAAAGAGCTAACAGCCCTAAAGGAGGCTATCTTAGAGAAGGATAAAGATAGCGCACATCTGAAGCGCTTTGCGAATATTAACCTTCCTAAAAAGACCGAAAAACGAAAGAATACAACACCTGTACCTGCGAATACACCTAAAGCTCCCACTCCCAAACAAAGAGGTAATAATGGAGCCAAAAGAAAAGTATACGATAATATCGAAGAGCTTGTTGAAGAAGTTATGCCGTCCGATGCTAGCTTTGACGAAAAGGCTGCTGTTTACCTGTTTTACCGCGATGTGATAAGATATGAGTATATTCCACCTCGTCTTATCAAACATATTTACCGCTGTAAAAAATATAGAATGGGTGATGATTTTTTCGAGGGCAGAGCCCCTATGACTCCTTTCATGAATTCTAATTTTGACAGCTCGTTACTGGCACACCTTATTCAACAAAGATATGTGTATAGCTTGCCAGTTGAACGCATCAATAAATACCTAAATGAGATGGGCATTGACATGCCTAAGGCAACCACTCATGGATTAATTGAAAAATCAGCAGGGTTACTTGATAGATTAATGCCAGTACTCAAAAATGCTATTTTAGCTGATTCCTATATTCATTTTGACGAAACCTACCATACGATATTAGGTGGTGACAAAGGAAGTCGCAAGGGCTACTTTTGGAGTGCTTTTTCTCACCAAAACAATTTAATACAGTTCATTTATGAAAATGGTTCACGAAGCAAGACGGTGTTCACGGATTATCTACCTAGGGATTATAAAGGTGTGGTACAGACTGACGGATATAGTTCTTACAAAGTATTAGAGGGATGGGATTATCCCAAGGCAATACGCTTAGGTTGTGTTCAACACTGCAAAAGAAAATTTATAGAAATTCAGGAGCAACCCGAAGCACAAGAAGTTATTGATCTATACAATCAATTTTATATCATCCGTAAGAAAAAGCCAAAAGAAAAATGGAAAGAGGCTTCCCTAAAAGTATACAAGAAGTTAGAAAATAAACTCAGAGACATAGAAAGAGATTCCGGGGTATTGCCTAACCACATATTAACTAAAGCTGCAGCTTACTGCCTGAATGAACTAGAGTCCATATACAACATCATCATATCTACCGAATACGATCTGGATAATAATATAATTGAACGACCTATGCGCTATATCAGCCTTAGTCGTCGTAATTCACTTTTTTGTGGTTCTAATGCTGGGGCCACCAGAACAGCTACACTTTATTCTCTAGCTATATCATGTAGATTGAATAATATAAATACATTTTCCTACTTCAAGGTTGTTATGCAGCGTTTAGCAGAAAGTCCAACAATGACAAATGAACAATTACGCAACTTGCTTCCTGATAGGTGGGCGGATCAATAATAAAAAACGCCACATCAAAATAACGAATCAATTTGATGGGGCTTTTTTTGAGGGGCGACGCGGAGACGGATACAGTGTAGCAATAATCAAGAATTAAACAACGATTTTCTGCTTCATATTTGTTTGACATAGCCCGCTATGACTTCACAAATATTCATTGAAACTCATTATTTATAGGCGGTCTGAGCCAATAATTTTATATCGAACTCGAGTTATAACGTATATCTAGCTCTTATAATTGATGTAAATTCTCTAAAAAATAGTTTATAATCAGAATTTAGCTTTTACAAAAAATATTGGTGTAAAAGGAACTGCATCAGTGTACACTTTAATGGGAGAAATATCTTCACTAATATTAATACTCTTTACGTTTCGAGGGGTTAAATTTTGCGTATCAAACAGATTCAATATAGATATACCTGCTTCACAGGTTAGTTTTTTCATGTGAAAATTATAAGTAACAGCTAAATCAACCCTGTTGTATTCTATTCCTGTTTGATTATCAAACATTTCTTTGATAATATTCATGCCAGATCCGTAAATGTAACAAGTTGAAATATAAAAATTACGGATATTAATTAGTGATGCTATTTTGAATTCATGTCTCTGATCGTGAGGAGCAGGTGAATAATTGGGGAGTGCTTCATTATTTGTTGAAAGTTGTTCTTCTGCCTTACTCAAAGCATAAGAAGCCCACACTGTATTATATCCAAAATCTTTTCGCAAATATAAATCAACACCATATGTTCTGGCATTCCCTTTATACGTTAGATATTGATTATTTATAAATTCATTGTTTTCATTTTGCGAAAAGTAACGGCGACTTAAATTACGGGTAGTTTTGTAGTATCCTTCAATATTTACAGTAAAATTATTCTTATTATAATTGATTCCCGACACCCAATGCGTAGCATTTAATCCTTCAAAGCTTGCTTTACTGGAGGTCCACAAATAGGTGTAATTATCATCAATATCAACCGTTGCAATTTTATACATTATTTGATTAAATAATCCCCATGAAGCTTGTACTTTTAATGCATCAGTAAAATTATATGATACACTGGCTCTGGGTTCGGCAAAAACTTTTTGGTTGTTAAAAAGAAGGTTTCCCCTTAATCCGGCAACAAATTTTAATTTTTTAGTTATGGGAATACTTTGCTGTGCAAAAAGATATCCCCTATAATTTTCATTGAGGTTTACTGTATCCAGAATTGATTTATCGGTGTAATTATTATTATCCCATATTTCTGTTCGGTTAAAATAAATTCCACCACCAAATTCAAATTTATATCCTTTGTTTATATAGATAATATTCTCTGAGCGGAGGGAATTTTCAAGAGCTGTATTAGTAGTTCTGTTTTCTTTTTCAATAAAAACATCTTGCGTATTTGAATCCGAAGAACTGACTTCTTCCACAATATCTTTACTAAAATCGGCATGGGAAATGATTAGTTTAGAAATATTCCCGTTTCCCCATTTTTTATTATAGAATGAAGAAAAACCTTGCTGTACATTTTTTTCTTTACTATTATATGTCAATTCAAAAAGTAAGGAATTATCATTATTATAGTCCATGTTAACGCCATCTTCCTTTATTGTTCTTTCAAGGTCTGCCTCCGTTGACAGATTAAAAACATCTCCACCTCGATAATAACTAAAGTAAAAAATATCTCCATTTTTTAATTCGTGAGAGTATTTAATATTAATATCCTTGAAGTTATATTTATCCGGATAAACCGATATATCCGGATCAACATTGTTTTTATTCTGAGGGTCATTAAATACATCTTGCCTTGAATGAGAGAGCGCAAAAACGTTAAAATCATCCAAATCATAAATATTATAATAGGTTTGCCGGTATGCAAGTATGAGTGATGATTTACGGAATAATGGAATTTCGGCTATTCCATTGATGGTTGAGGGATTTAAGTTAATACTAAACTTTGGTTTTATACGATTCCCATTTTTACCTGTAATGTTAACCAAGCCACCAACACGGTTGCCATATTTTGCCTCGTATCCTCCTTTATCTATTTCAATACTCTTTATAATAAATGGATTAACAACATTGATATTTTCATTGTAATTTCGTAGACCAAACAGCGTAAATTCATCAAAAGTAATCAAACTCTGTCCTTCGTAACTTCCCCATATTACCAAATCATTTGACTGTTCACCTGTGGCTTGAATACCAGGCATAAGTCGGAGTAAAGTGAAAACAGAATTATCACCTTGTCCTGGAAGATATCTGGATATCTGATAGTTTAACTTCAAGTTTCCTGGTCGGGTACCAATTAAAGCTGATTTTTCAATAATGTTATTTTTAACAGTAACCTCCTTCAGCTTTTTTACATTTTGCTTTAGTTCAATGATGTGATATTCATTGGGTAATAAAACAGTATCTATTATAAAGTAACCCAAATGAGAAACCTGTAAATGGAATATACTATCATCTTTGGAGATATAATTAAAATTACCTAAAACATCAGTAAATATTTGATGACCGTTTACCAGTAATTGAGAATGGGGAAGAGGTTCTTTTGAACCAGATTCAACGATCTGACCTATAATATTTCTTTGATCTATTTTTCTGACTAATGGACTTGCCTTTTGTTGTGCTATAATAATAACATCCCCTGAATTAATAATTTGAAATGGTAAATCCTTTATTAAGTATCGAATTGTCTTTTCAGGTGTTTTAAAACTTTTTTGAACAGTCAGATTATATTTTGCAAGCTCAAAAGAGTTATATGAGAGTTGAAAATTATACTCTTCGGTAAGAGATTTTAATATTTCGGACAATGGTTTATTCTCAGCACTAACCTTTATTTCTTCAGTTTGAGCATTAGCAAGTAAAGCTGAAATAAAAAATATAATAAGCCAGTGATATTTCAATTCCATTAATTATTCCTGTAAAATGATATATTCTTTATCGGACTTTTTCTTGAATGTTAAGCCCATTGCTGAACAAACGTAATTTAATATATTTTCAACGTTATCTTCTTTGTAAAAATTACCTGAATAAATAGCCAAAGCAGAAAAGTCCAGTTCAATATTAATTCCATATTGCCTTTCTATTTCCAAAAATACATTTTTTAAAGGTACAGATTCAAATCTAAAGTTGTTATTTCTCCATGCTATGTCATAATCTGAAATATTATTCGTTGTTATTTTTATTTGCTTATCTGTAAATATTTCAGCTTTCATGTTTGGCGTTAAAATTACGTGTTCCTTTTCTTTTGAGGTTACTTTAACTTTACCCGTAACACAAGTTATCTTTGTTGCTTCCTGTCTGGCAAAAACATTAAAACTAGTACCTAATACCTCAACATCGCCGTATTGAGTATGTACTTTAAATTTATTTCCTTTTTGAACTTCAAAAAAACCTTCACCTTCAAATTTGATAATCCTTTTAAATTTCCACCAAAAAGGATAATACGTTAATTCGGATTCGGCATTAAGATGTACCAAAGAACCATCAGGAAGGTAAGCTGTATTATGAATACCAGATGATGTATACACAGCTGTACTATAAAATCGCAAAAAAGAAACAACACCCACAATTACAACGACTGATGCTGCAATTGAAATCATAGTAGGACTAAAGTGCAGTTTTTTAACTTTTTTTATGTCAGTGTTATTCAGCTTTTCTGTCATTTCGGACCAAACCTCATTTTCTGATTTTCTCCAATGAAATCTTCCGTTGACAAAAAACTTTTTTTCCATCAATGAATTATTGAAATTCTTATTTTCGTTATTCTCGCTCATTGAAAATACTTAATTATGGCAGAAACAGATAAGGATGAAAGAATGAAAAGTACTATTGCAACAATGTGTTTTAACTTTTCTTTAATATGTTGAAGAGCAAGCCCCATGCGTTTTTCAATAGCTTTTACGGATAATCCTAAATGTTCTGCAATTTCTTTATATTTAAGCCCATCAATCCGGCTCATTAAAAATACCACCCTTTGTTTTTCGGGCATAGATTTTAAAGCGATATCGTAGGCATTTTTTAGTTCCTGAAAATTAAGTTCTTCTTCAGGTGTCAGGTTTTCCATTTCGGGTTTATAAACACTGAAAAAATCAAAGGCTAACTTTTCTCTATTATACCTTGTTATGAAAAGGTCACCGGCAATTTTAAACAATAATCCTTTGACAGTTTTCTGGTTAATATCCATTTGTTTTTCCCAAATCCGCATGAAAGTATCCTGAGCAATATCTGTGGCTACATCACCATCTCCTGAGCGGTAAAGTATGTACCTTCTGACATCTTCGAAGTACCTTTTGAACAAAGTTTCAAACTCTTCTATACTCAATTCTTCTAATTTTTCATATTACCGTATAAAGATAGTATGAAATGAACCATTAGAAAAAATTCTCACGCAGGAAAATGATTATTTCTGGCTAGCTCGATGTGATCAATAAATGAAAAAATTATTTTATGTAAATAATAATCAAGGTTACTGATCGGGATAATTTCACAAATATCAAACTCAAAATATTTTACAATTAATGAATTACTCATCTATAAACTCCAAAATTGAACAAGCAATGTATGTCAATATATTGTTGATTTACCTATGAAGCACAAAAGGAATAGTTTCGGTTTCCTTTTGTGCTTTCTTATAAATTTATCTTCCTCCAGGACCACTTGAACCAACAGAACCTACCTGGGTAATTCTACTTGATATAGTAAAACTACTATATTGAGTACCACCGGAATATGTTCCATCCGAATAAATCCCATTTATTTCATCTCCATCAGAATAACTACCACCGGTATAAATATAATAAGTAGAACCTGATGTAAATTCTGATGATGAGAAAAGCATTGAATAATAACTTTTATTTGATTTAAAAGTAATGATATCATTTCCATCTGCATCCTGAATATGAAATAAACTAGATGAGGATTGTGTAGATGTAAAATATATAAGTACCGAATATTGCGAACTACTTGTATTAGGAGTTTCTGTAGAACTTGAACTTGATGGTTGACTAACTATTAACTCGCCTCCTACAACATTAATATCCCCATTTACATCGATTCCATTTTCCATTTGTGAGCTGGCTCCGTAAATTACAACAGATCCTCCTGTCATTTCAAAGCTACCATTGCTATCTAGTCCATCAGCCGAAGCACTTACAACAATATAGCCTCCATTAATAGTCAACTCACTACCATCATCGCTTTCAGTTCCACCATTGGTTGTTCCATATGTTGAATTAAATCCGTCATCAGAACTTACTACACTAATATATCCGTCGTTTACAGTAATATTTGCTGACTCAATACCTTCCTCAGATTTTGATATTGTAATGTCTCCACCATTAATTTCTATTGATGAATCTGTATGAATGCCATCATCACCTGAAGATAAAGTAATTGTTCCGTCGTTAATTGTTATGCTTTCGTTTGAATGCAAAGCATCGTCTGCTGAGTTGATATCAAGAGTTCCTCCTTCAATAATAAATTGAACGCCTGATTTAATTCCTTTTGCAGATGAAGTACTGCTAACACTATAACTGCTACCTCCACCTGACTTAATATCTATAGTACCTGATGTTATCAGTACATCAGTTTCTGCTTGCATAGCATCCCCGGTTGAAGTTATTTCTATTTCTCCTGCTTCAATGGAAATATAACCGCATGAAGTATCTTCATCATTATCTGATTTAAATCCATCACCATATGCAGTTACACTAATTGAACCACCTTTTACAATAATAAAATCCTTACCTCTGATACCATCATCAACGGAAGTTACAGTAATAGTACCACTGTTAATAACCAGTCCATCTTTACTTGTAATACCGTCATTATAATTAGCATCTATGGTTAATGAACCTTCGCCGTAAATAGATAGATTATCTTTACTAAATAAGGTTGCATTAGGTTCATCTTCATCAGAACTGTCATATTCATAAGAAGAACCGTCTGTTAGATAATTTTCAGTACCAGATGTTAAAACCACAATTGTTTTATCGGCATTTTCAACAAAGATTGGCGCATTGTTTGAGCAAGTTATATTTGTACTATTCAATATTAATCTCACATTGCCATCATCTTCTGTATCAACAATTACCTGTCCGTCATCTAATGAACCTGAGATATTATAATTACCAGCCGAGCTAATTGTAACTACACTTCCATTAACAGTAGCTCCATCTCCATCAACTGTAATGGAACTTCCGTTTAATGTAATTTGTACTTCACTTGAACTATCCCAGCTATAATCATCAGATTCTTCAAAGTCACTATCATTATTTTCATCCGCTTCTGAAATAGTATCTTCAGTTGTTGTATCATTTTCACTTGTAATATCATCATCTCTTTCGCACGATGCCAGGATTACAAGAAATGAAAAAATCATTATAAAAAATATCCATCTACTTTTACACATAATTCTATTATTTAAATTGTTACTCTTTTATTTAATAATTAATGAATGTTGCACTCTATTGAAATATTAAAAATTACTTATTTGCATTAATAGCTTAAAACGTAATTTTATATTCCAGAGAAAGAATGTTTTTTAAATAGTCCTCATCCAGATAATTCTGAACAAGATATTTTGCTCCTATTTTTTGAGATTTGTTAATTTTATATTCCATTCCAATGGTAGCTCGGGTTTTATTGATTTCATTATCATTTAGTTGATGAAATAACTCCATGGCTACAAATGGTGTTATTTTTGATTTTGAAATATTATATTTCAACTTGAGGCGATAACGCAAATAAGGATCATTTGAATCTTTATCGGAATCAAAATCGTTATATTGACAGTATTTTGTTCGTAATTGAAATTTTAATTTTTTCAGATTATATTCTCCTGTAAGATCTAATGCAAAACGGCCAAGATATTCAGTTGATTTTGTTTCTCTTTCATTGACAATGTATCGATAGCTTCCTCCAATATTTAAAAACTTAAGTAGCTTATAATCCAGTCCCGCTTCAAAAAAATATTCGTCAACTTTATACTGCTCTGTCAATCGTACTTCAGGACTAAAGGATAATGATAATTTTTTATTGATATTTTTTGTCAATGATATATTGGCCCAGCTATTCCATTCATTTTCCTGACCCATAATATGGTTGGTGAATAGAGAAAATATTAGTAAAAATGTGATAACCAATAATTCCCTTTTTATATACATTTTATGCATGTGTGTAAATTTTGTTTTTAATTGCCATATGAAACTCACCAATAAATTTATTATTCACTTATTTTTACATTCAATGGTGATCATGAATACTTCGTATTTCATCCTCCTGTGTGTGAATTTGGATAATCAGATTTTTAGGATAGTTTCATACCTTAATAAGATTTTGTTCTGGGGTTTTCTTTTGGGTCAAAATAGAGCGTTATCTTTGCTGTATCACGTAAAAAGTCAACCTGATTAATCTGATATCTTCTAATGTTAATTCCTGTACGTGTATGTAAATCATTAAGCAATTCGTCCTCTTTCATTTGGTGAATATTATCGATTTTATCGTAACATATCTCCAATGTATTTTCTTTACGTAAGCTTAGGAACCGTTCTAAAATGTAAAAACTAAATACAATGATTATATTGGTAAGAATAATTTCGGCGTAACTTACTTTTTTACCTAGAAGCGCGTTTATAACTGAAACACTAATTACAATAAACAAATAAGTCATTTCCTTAACAGGAATAGGATCTGTTCGGTACCGAATAATACCAAAAATGGCAAAAAGACCCATAGCAAATCCAAGTTCCAGCTTTACACTTTCAAGAAGGAAACAAAGTAAAAAAACGACAATACCAATGGCGAAAAAACTAAAAATAAAATCTTTTCGGTTGCTTGTTCTGGCATATAAATAACGGATTATGAATAGAAGAATAAGACTATTAAAGGAAAAGCGAAATATTAATCCTAAAAAGTCATCTACATTGATTAAATTAATATCAAAAAAACGAAATTGTTCTATCCATAAAACAAAAGAATCTAAGGCTAACATATATAATAAATTTTAGTTTTGAATAATTTTATCTAATACTCTCATTTTGGGTTTAAAGGAATTTTTTCTCAAATCATCCTCAAGAATCGACCTACCCATACAATATTTACTGAAACCAGTTGGTTTAATGCGGCGATTAAATAAGCAATCATATAATTTTGAAGATTTTGAATTTTTGTCTTGCTTTAATTCTATAATAGCAAAACCATCATGTTTTATGGTTTTATCTCCACTTCTAAAATGAAAGTTAAAATCGATAGTACAACGTTCCGTTAAGTTCTTATCCGTTAGTGTTATTCTTTTAAAGCCATTAAAAGATTTTGGCTCTAAAGAGTTGGGATCTAAAGGCACGTTTTGCTTTAAAAATGATTTCTCCTGATCATTAAAACTTTTTTCTTTACCGCATGAAGGTATTCTCTTCTTTACTGTTTTACCTTTGTTACTTTTAAACTTAATTTCTAAAAAGCTAGTATCTGTTTCAACGTAGGTGCGTTTGCGTACTTTAAATCTATTAAGTTTACCATTGTGGTGACTGATATACATCTTATCATCACTAGTATCGTAATAGTAGGTGCTGTATTCAAGCATACGTTCATTATTAATTTCAAGAATGTAATAATCTTCGCATATTTCTTCTAAAATCTCTTTGATATCCCTTGCAGAAACAAGAAATTTTTTGTCTGTTCGTTCCATTAACGAAACTTGATCTAAACCCTCAAGATCAATAGCTTCAAAATTTGATATAATTTTCCTGTACATACATCTTTTAATTTGAATGAATTAAAACTGATCATTTTTGAATGCCAATTTTCTTATTAGTAAAAAATAAAGTCTAATAGAAAAAGGCATTTCATAATCATCTTTGTAGTATATCCTGATGAAGTTACTTTTACCCTACTTTTTTTTTGAAAAAAAATTCATTCAGATAGAAAAATATGTATTTGCTATGAAAAATGGTGAGATAAAAACTGGTTATGTAATTAGATCATAGATCCAAAATCAACAGAGTTTAATGCATTGGGATTATCAGACCAGGTGAATACTATACTTTCATCAACTATGGCTACAGCCGGATTATCTGTTACCTGAATACTTCCTTTGGCAAGAACCAGATTTTGGAAATCAATACATAATCAGGATATTCACCTAACAATGCATAATTTAAAAATTCTGAGAACGCTGCATTTTGTGGCGACAGATTTACACTTTGCGATTTTAAACCCTGTTTAAAAACCGGATTGAATGGTTGTAAAAAACTGGCTGCAAATGAGAACCTCTCTCTTTGCATAACTTGCTTTTCTGACGCTTATTTATTTCTGATATCAGGAAGTGATTTCATATAATTGATACCTCTCCATTTGCTACCTACAGTACTTCCTGCTCTTCCTGAAAAACCTCCGTTTAATCCTTTAACAAACTTACCCATGACTATTTGTTTTTTACGATTTTTTATTTTAGTGATCTTACTTTAATACCTGTTATAACTTGAGTTTTTAAGATTTTATACCTCTTTATCCAGTTTGAAATAACAGTTGTGAGATTTCTTGCTAGCAGGGTGATTCATTTACTGTTTTTGTAATCCGTTTCATTATTGATCAGGTAATAAGCAGGATTGGATTAAACATGGATTGGCCAACTTTGTTTGTAATTCGTTAATTTGTTATTTACTAAGCTGTTAATCAACTCATTCCTTTCTCCATATTCCCTTCTCCTGTTTTGTTATGACTAATGTATATTGAAAAGTGCATGGAAAAGATTACTGTAATTTTACTGTAACTTTTTTAGCTTGTAATGTGTTATTAATGAGTTAGAAAGGATTTTGATGGAAAACTGTTTTGTACCCAAAAGGTTAAAAAAAAGGCTGATATTCCGGAAAATCGCAAAAAACGACAAAAATATTCCGCAAAATCGCGTTTTTTGAGGAAAAATATTCCAGGTTTTGGCTGTTTTCGGTGTTTTTATGACTTTTCTTTGCTAGGTCTTTGCTTATCTATGCTATTTCTATGCTAATCCTATGCATAGTCTATGCTTGTTCTTTGTATTGTGGTTGTATTGAGGTTGTATTGTCTATGCACATTCTTTGATTGTTCTTTGCCTGGGCATTGCTTCTAAGGAAGCGAAGAAAGAGGATAAAATATGTATAGTAAAACCATAGTTATTACGACGTCATATCCTTGTTGTACCATAGGAGGGTAAAAGGATTGGTGGTAAATGGGGGTTAGTGGTTAGTCTTACATTGTAGCAATAAGTCAGGGAAGAATCAAGTTTACATGAACTATGCCGAAAGTAGTAATAATCAGAAACTAAATCCTACCAACTATTTCAAAGTGTTAGTTAGTGAAATAATTTATAATATTTACAAGATGTAAATTTCACGGATTACGCTTTACTAAATCCTCGCTAACGGGGTGTTATTGTTATTGAATGATTATATGTATTGGTATTCTGCTTTAAAATGCTTCGTCCATTGCAATAATAGGAATAAGGTAAAAATAGATTGGGAGATGATTAAAACTACCCCAATACCATCCAATGAAATAACATCTCAACTTGAAAATGCAGGAAACTCTAATTATGCCAGGATTGCCGAAACAATTAGTCAATTAAGACAAATAAATAAAGTTTTGGCTAGTCACTTGCTTGCTGATATACGCTTAAATTATAAGCGCCGAAGGAATCTTATGCAAATGCTTAGTCGGTTTTAGTTTCAAAGGTATGTTAAATCAACAATATTTGGTTTTGTTGGGAGTTGATTTCAATATGTTTTTGTTTAAGTGATACTTAACGTAGTTTATTTCATTGTGTTTAATTCTGACCAGATTATTTCTCTTACATGCCCTTCTAACCACTTTTGTTTAAAAATAAATCAATCTTGTCGATACTGTGAGTTGTCTATTTTCCATTTAAAATTAGCAAAAGGTTTGCGGTTGTTAAGCGCGTGTAATAGTTGATTCTGGAACTTACTGTCATCTATTTGGTAAGTAAAAGTTTCCATTATTTTAAAAGAATCGTGTGATTCAAGTGGGGCAAAACGTAAAGTATTTTCCCAATTATAGAATTCAGGTTTAGTAGCCCAACTGCAATTATTATAATTTAATTCATAATCTTCCGGGTCTTCCATGTCTGGAACAACCTCTTCTACTTGCATGGTATCCAGGTTGATGTAAACAATTTGTCCACAGTCGATCGATTGAGCTATTGAATTAAGTAGTTTTTCTAATTCTTTGGGGATTTCAAGCTCTTCATCTTCCTTTTCCTCGTTAATTTCATCCAAAATGAAATTGAGTATCTTCTTTAGCTTTTGTTTGTCGTTGCGTACCAGTCGTATGTGACCTGGTACTTCATCTAATATATTATTCATGATAAATATGGTGTTAGTTAAAATGGCAATTCATCTTTATTAAGCGGTTCAATATTCTTATGCAGTGCGCTGTGAATGGTACTTCTAACCTTATCTTTAAAATAATCAAATTGAAAAACAAACCAATGGTTGGCTTGTTTTGAATTGCTAATTAAAAAATTAAAGTTTTCTAATGCATTTTTACTATTAATCACACAGGAAATTTCTTCCTGAAAACTTTCATCTTCAATCTGAACCATAAAACTTTCCATAAGGTCTAACCATTCCTCTTCTTTTAAAGGGAAGAATGTTATACACTCATTCCAATTGCTATGGTTTGAAGTTGCATTTGTCGGGTTTTCCAATGTTTCGCTATTATATTTGATTTCAAGGGTATCGGGGTTTAAGTAACCTGTGTGCCCTTTTATTAAATGCTCAACAATATGCTCAACGAGCGGAAGATCAAAACGATCTGGCAATTCGTAAATATCCCAGTCTTTTCCACAATCACAATGATCGCCATATGGGCAGGTTTTAGGGTCGCCTGTACACGGCTCCAGATCCATTCCAAATCCGGGCAAATGTTGCACATGATGTTGCCAGTTTGTTGTCAATACATCGTATAACCACTCCGGAGGAATATTTTTAGGGGCATCAACCAGTTCAATTTTCAAAGCATCAAAAACCTTAAAAATTGCTTCATTAACCTGTTTGCATTGGTCTGGATAAAGATCAATGATTTCAGGGAACATCTCTTGTCTAATACCCGTTAATTCTTCTAAAGTTTTGTATGGAGTCAGTGATAACTCGGCAGCATCAGGTAATTGCTCAAGATGAGGGGGTGTTTCGTAATATGTAGGTGTCGGTGGATTTTTTGCTACATGTTCCAGATCTTCAATAAGCTGATTAACATATTTCTGGATGTTATGCATTGTATCGGGAATATCTGGTATGTCCAGGAATAAATCGTTTCTATCACTTCTTTCTATGGTGAGTATAAGGTTTTCGTAATTTAGTTTGGTTTGGAGTTCAAAGTCTTTTTTAGGTGGATTGTTTATATAAAAATAAAGCAATTCGTATTGTTCTGCATTGGAAGTTTCTGGTAGAGACATCAAGTCCAGGTAAAATTCCATTTTATTGAATGCCTCCTCCAAAGCAATGATATGATGATTTAAGGTTTTGTTATTAAGTGCGTTTCTGTGTTGTAAATTCAATTGCATTTGGTTTAAAATGACAAATGGATTTTTTACGGGTTTAACGGGAATAATCTCACCGGTAAAATCGCCAATATAACCATCAAATACTTCCATAAACTCTACATGCTGGCTAAGTTCAGTTTCTAATTTTCGTAAAGCTTTTGGGAGTTCTTTTAACCTCTTTTTTTCTTTTTGAATGTGTACTTTTTCCTGATGGATTCTGTCTTTATATCTATTTTTCTTTTTTGAGGTCATATATGTTGTTTTTCATTAGGTTGAATGAACTAATATATCTAATTGTTTTTTAAAGTTACATGATGAGTTTGAATTTTCCTCCCTACCTGTAAAATTTAAAACAGATTTGAAATTGAGAATGAACAAATTATCTGATAGAGAAGGTTGTTCTGTATATTATATTCAAGTTTTGTTGTTGAATGTATTGTGAGTAATTGGCCAGCTCTTAGAGAAAAAACAAAAGAAAAGATTCATAGGGAATTAGAAGAAGCTATTTCAGAAGGTCTTGCTGGAGACTCTAAGATTGACGTTCCGATATGGAATAATGTGCTTCAATTGGATATTTGAATCCCTATGGATGACTAAGTGGTTAATATATTAGCTATATGTATTCGATTAATCCAACACCTCATGAAATTGGTAAGGAACTGGCTAAACGTCATAAAGCCTTACGTAAACAATTAAAGTTATCTCAATCAGATATGGCAGAGAGATCTGGAGTCTCTTTAGGTAGCTTAAAGCGTTTTGAAACTACCGAACAAATATCTCAGGAATCATTGCTTAAGTTAGCTCACCTTCTTGATAGACTGGAAGATTTTAAACTAGTTTTCCAACCCAAAGAAGACTTAGACAATATTGAGAATCTTTTTTCGACTAAATGTATCCGTCTCCGCGTCGCCCCTCAAAAAAAGCCCCATCAAATTGATTCGTTATTTTGATGTGGCGTTTTTTATTATTGATCCGCCCACCTATCAGGAAGCAAGTTGCGTAATTGTTCATTTGTCATTGTTGGACTTTCTGCTAAACGCTGCATAACAACCTTGAAGTAGGAAAATGTATTTATATTATTCAATCTACATGATATAGCTAGAGAATAAAGTGTAGCTGTTCTGGTGGCCCCTGCATTAGAACCACAAAAAAGTGAATTACGACGACTAAGGCTGATATAGCGCATAGGTCGTTCAATTATATTATTATCCAGATCGTATTCGGTAGATATGATGATGTTGTATATGGACTCTAGTTCATTCAGGCAGTAAGCTGCAGCTTTAGTTAATATGTGGTTAGGCAATACCCCGGAATCTCTTTCTATGTCTCTGAGTTTATTTTCTAACTTCTTGTATACTTTTAGGGAAGCCTCTTTCCATTTTTCTTTTGGCTTTTTCTTACGGATGATATAAAATTGATTGTATAGATCAATAACTTCTTGTGCTTCGGGTTGCTCCTGAATTTCTATAAATTTTCTTTTGCAGTGTTGAACACAACCTAAGCGTATTGCCTTGGGATAATCCCATCCCTCTAATACTTTGTAAGAACTATATCCGTCAGTCTGTACCACACCTTTATAATCCCTAGGTAGATAATCCGTGAACACCGTCTTGCTTCGTGAACCATTTTCATAAATGAACTGTATTAAATTGTTTTGGTGAGAAAAAGCACTCCAAAAGTAGCCCTTGCGACTTCCTTTGTCACCACCTAATATCGTATGGTAGGTTTCGTCAAAATGAATATAGGAATCAGCTAAAATAGCATTTTTGAGTACTGGCATTAATCTATCAAGTAACCCTGCTGATTTTTCAATTAATCCATGAGTGGTTGCCTTAGGCATGTCAATGCCCATCTCATTTAGGTATTTATTGATGCGTTCAACTGGCAAGCTATACACATATCTTTGTTGAATAAGGTGTGCCAGTAACGAGCTGTCAAAATTAGAATTCATGAAAGGAGTCATAGGGGCTCTGCCCTCGAAAAAATCATCACCCATTCTATATTTTTTACAGCGGTAAATATGTTTGATAAGACGAGGTGGAATATACTCATATCTTATCACATCGCGGTAAAACAGGTAAACAGCAGCCTTTTCGTCAAAGCTAGCATCGGACGGCATAACTTCTTCTACAAGCTCTTCGATATTATCGTATACTTTTCTTTTGGCTCCATTATTACCTCTTTGTTTGGGAGTGGGAGCTTTAGGTGTATTCGCAGGAACAGGTGTTGTATTCTTTCGTTTTTCGGTCTTTTTAGGAAGGTTAATATTCGCAAAGCGCTTCAGATGTGCGCTATCTTTATCCTTCTCTAAGATAGCCTCCTTTAGGGCTGTTAGCTCTTTAGATTGCTCTTCTATGGTTTTTGTTAAAGAAACAATTGTAACTGTTAATTCTGAAACCTGCTGCTGTAATAATATGGCTAACTCCCTGTCTGTCATGGCATAAAGATACGAAAATAGTGCGATTTTACCATGAAAAATTCGCACTATTTTCGTCTTTTGTCACTATGTATTAGAGTGTTAACTGGGCTTTTATCCGTAATTCATTAGAACTACTTTTGTGCTTTACGCAATTTACCATTTTGTCTAAAATATCCTGTTCAAGCTCAGTAAAAGCACCGTCTCTTAACTGTTGTGGAAGTGTATAACATCCTAATTCCAGTTTCTTGTTATAAAGAACAAATCCTTCTCTTTGCCATCTTAGTACCTTGATAGATTTTCGAGTCCTGCCAATGAAGACATAACCATCACCATTGAGCGCATTCATATTTCCTGAAGTTTTTACCAGGTGATAAAGTGAATGAATTCCTTTTCGCATATCAACGGGCTCGTGAAAAAAGTAAAAACGTGTATCCTCTGTGAAATTAAAAACCATAATGTATCCTTTGATGTGAAAAATAAGGATACAAAGCTTCAAAGTTTTATCACATAAAACTATACGCTATCGTGGAGACGCTTACGACTAAATCGTAGGTAAAGAAACTGTTATGGAAAACATCAAAAATATTTTAGTGTCTTTGGAGCTTGAAGGTCAAGGTTATGAGGTAGGGGAAATGGTAAGGGATAACCGAACAATTTACTTTCGCTATAATGCTCAAAATCCTGTTAATCCTGTCCGTTTTTTTGAGATTTGTAATTCTCTTGTAATTCGAAAGTCTTTACTAGAAATCGATAAACTTAGATAAAATAAAAAGCCCACCTTTGCAGTAGCATCTTTAGGTATGGTATTTACTAAATAGATTTGTTAAAACCAAAATGTTTGTTTGCAAAAGCTCTTCCAGAACCAGATTTTAGATATTTTTCAAACTTAAAGGCAGTTTGTTTATCTATAAACGAAAAGTAGCAATGGAGTTTTAAAGGTCTTAAATTCTTAGTAGATTCTACATATCCGTTAAAATGTTTACCCAATCGTTCTTTTAAGTTACTAGTGCATCCTGTATAGTGTTTATTATTGTTGCAAATAAGAATATAAACGTAATAATACATTTGTCTGTTTAGTTAAAGAATTAGTATTAATGCGAATCAAGTGTTGGATTTATTCTATTCAAAAGGCTGAAAGCCTTATACATCATAACTTGGGGTATCACCCCAAGGCCTTGAGCAAAATGCCCATTCAGGCTGTAAGTCTGAAACATCTACCATAAGTTTCAGACTTACAGCCTGAGATTTACTTACCGACTAATACAAGGGGCGATGCCCCTTGTTGTGATGTTTCCGGCTTTCAGCCTTTTAAACTATTACTTTCAACCCTTGATTGACATTATTAATAAAAGTTTAAATGTAACAAGAGTATTTATGTATTAGAAATTTCCTTACAGAGTTACATTCTTGTTATGTCTAATCTAAAATTAAAGTATAGAACAAACTTTGATAAAATAAAAAAAGCCTGTCTTTGTAGTGAACTCCATACACGATTAGATAGCGGAGCGTCTCAGCCGTAGCCCCCAATATGTTATATTTTGTGAAAATAAAAAATAGATAAAATAAAAAGCCCGCCTTCGCAGTGAACTGCTTTGGCGGGCGATGGCGGAGAGGGCGGGATTCGAACCCGCGGTACCATCACTGGTACACACGCTTTCCAGGCGTGCACAATCGGCCACTCTGTCACCTCTCCAAAGTTTAAATATACAAAAAAACCCGACTTGTTAGTCGGGTTTGCACGGGTTAAGAGACTCGAACTCCTGACACCTGGTTTTGGAGACCAGTGCTCTACCAACTGAGCTAAACCCGTATTAAACATTTGTCTTTTCAAATGCGGATGCAAAAATAGAATTTAATTTTACATTAGCATTAAATAAATAGAAAAAAAAATACTGTAAATGCTAAATGTACTGGCTTTCAATATGCTTTTTTTTATCTTTGCCCATGAGTCAAAATCTAATTGCTTACATAATTATTCTGTAATATGATGCTAATAAGAATGTAAGTACTCTTTTAAATTTAAACACAACACCAAAAGATGATGAATTTATACAAGAACATATTATCAACTTTACTTCTTAGTTTAATTTTGTTTGGTTGTAATCCTTTAAAACAACTACAAACTGCTCAGGTTGATGCTGAAAATGAATATAAACAGGGTAATTATGAGCTTGCACTTGAAAAATACAGTGCCTTAATAACTAAATATCAACAAAGTAATGTTGAAGTGCCATACAGTTTGTATTTAAATGCTGCTACCAGTGCTTTTAGTACAAATAAGTATGATGAGGCCATTAACTATTACCAGTCTGCATTAAAAGATTCAGTTACCTTAGCAACAGTAAAAGGACTAATAGAAGCATCAGAGCATACTTCAAATAATAGTCTGTCTGAAACTTTAGATAAATATGCCGGTTTTTTGAAGGAAAATGGAGCTGGAGATTATTATCAGGTTAAAGTGTTTGATAATGCAGTTCGATCCGGAAATCAGGATAATATTGTATCGTCATATAAGAATCTTACAAAGCCAACAGAATCACAGAGTATGGAATATATAAATGCGTTAGAAACTCTGGGACGAAAAAAGGAGGCCATTAAGTTTTGTAATAATTTAGTTACTGAGAATAAAGATTTTTATAAGGCAAAGGAGTATAAAGCCTTGTACTATTATAACTATGCCGAAAATTGGTATAAAAGTGAAATGACCAAGTATAATAAAGATAAAAATTATACTGCTTATGTTTATTTGAAAAGGGAATTGAAAAAGATTTCAGCAAATTATAAAATTGCTAAAAATGAATATGAAGCACTATCTGAAAAGTATCCAACTGAAAAGAAATATATAAAGTACTTAAAAAATATTTACCTACGCCTAGAAATGAAAAAAGAGGCGGCAGAAATGGATAAACTTTTAAAGTAGTTTCGTGTTTAGCTTTTGATAAAGATAAATCTTTGCATTTATAATGTAAATTTGCAGTAATAAGTTTAATAAATTAATTATCGAGAAATGAGTAAAGCAATTGTTCAAAACAATTTTCAGTTCCCTAACCAAAAAGGGCATTATGTTGGAAAAGTTAGGGATGTTTACAATATTGACGACCAGTATTTAGTAATGGTTGTTTCAGACAGGATATCTGCTTTCGATGTAGTTTTACCTGAAGGTGTTCCATTTAAAGGTCAGGTTTTGAATCAGATTGCTGAAAAGTTTTTGGACGCAACCTCAGATATAGTTCCCAACTGGAAAATTGCAACTCCGGATCCTATGGTTACAGTAGGTCACATGTGTGAGCCATTTAAAGTAGAAATGGTTATTCGTGGCTATTTAACAGGTCATGCCTGGAGAGAATACAGTGCAGGAAAAAGAAGTCTGTGTGGAGTTCCACTTCCGGAAGGTATGGTTGAAAACCAAAAGTTTGAAAAACCAATGATTACTCCAACTACAAAAGAAGATGTTGGTCATGATGAAGATATCTCTCGTGAAGATATTATCAAGCATGGTTTGGTTTCGGAAGAAGACTATGTAATGTTAGAGAAATATACTTACGAGTTATTTCAACGAGGAACAGAAATGGCTGCAGAAAAAGGTCTTATTCTTGTAGATACCAAATATGAGTTTGGAAAGAAAGATGGAAAGATCTATTTAATTGATGAAATCCATACTCCGGATTCTTCTCGCTATTTTTATACTGAAGGATATCAGGAAAGATTAGACAAAGGAGAGAAACAGAAGCAATTATCAAAGGAATTTGTTCGTCAATGGTTAATTGAAAATGGATTTCAGGGAAAAGAAGGACAACAAGTACCAGAAATGACAGAAGAATATGTAAATTCTGTATCGGAACGTTATATTGAACTATTTGAGCAAATAACCGGAGATCAATTTAAAAAAGCAGAGGTTGAAGATGTGGCTTCCCGAATTGAAAAAAATGTAAATGACTATTTAACGTCATTATAAAACTAATATCTATTTGATAGAGGAGAAAGGTTGTCTGAATTGACAACCTTTTTTTATATATTGACCCTTGATTTATATTAGAAAAATATATTTATGGTATGGAATTTTATTCAAAATTATATAAATGAAGATAATATGGCTTATATGTTAATTATAAGTGCATCTCTTATTGTTATCTTATCCTATCTGTTTTCATTATTCTCAAAGAAAACAGCTATTCCTAGCGTTATATTATTAATTGCTTTAGGATTTTTTTCTAAAAAATTATTTAGCATTGGCATTACTGATGTTGATTGGATCTTTCCCCTAGAAATACTTGGAATTGTAGGGTTAATGCTCATTGTATTAGAGGGTGCTTTAGACTTAAAATTATCATGGGAAAGATGGCCTATTATCTGGAAATCAGGATTGATTGCTTTTCTATCTTTATTTATAAATGTATTTATCTTTACATATGGTATCCAGATGATTATAGGCAATCTGGATTTTTTAACCGCCTTTATTTATGCCATTCCACTGTCAATTATTAGTAGTGCTATCGTAATTCCAAGTGTTGAGGATTTAGAAGAGGAAAAGCGTGAGTTTCTTATCTATGAGAGTACGTTATCTGATATTTTTGGATTAATACTATTTTACACAGTCATTAATAACGTAAATACTGGTGAAGCTGCTAAAATAGGCTTAAATGTAATTTCAAATATTGGAGGAACACTAATACTATCAGTTATTCTTTCCTATTTAATGATTATTTTCTTTCAAAGAATTAGAACTCAGGTAAAGCTATTCTTATTTATTTCAGTACTTCTGGGACTTTATGCGGTAGGTAAAGTGTTTCATATGTCTTCGCTACTGATTATTTTAATATTTGGATTAATTCTAGAAAACAGGCACATATTTTTTTCGGGCTTTATGAGTAGGTTTCTCAACGAAATTCAAGTAAAAAGAGTATTGGCTGATTTTAAACTTTTAACCAGAGAAAGTGCATTTATTGTAAGAACATTTTTCTTTTTTGTTTTTGGATTAAGTATTACTATAGCCGGTATATTTAAAACAAAAGTCGTAGTAGGTGCAATCGTGTTTTTAGCTATTATGTTTTTAGTGAGATGGATATTGTTCAAATTAATTTTAAAGAAATCATTTTCTCCTCAGGTTTTTATTGCTCCCCGGGGATTAATATCTGTTTTGTTATATTTTGCTATACCTGATGATTTTTTAATCAATGATTTTGAATCTGGAATATTGTTATTTGTAATATTAGGGACCAGTGTAGTTATGGCTTGGTCATTAGTACATTATAAGTTAGGAAAAACCGGAAGATTAAGAACGATAGCCAGTGTGAGAAGCTTATTTTATAAATCGAGAAAAAAAGCTGGATAAAATAGGGTGATTTTCTAACCTTTTATAGTATTTTTCGTCTAAATACTTTGTAATAAGAATTGTTATAAGCAGTTTATATGAATCTTCACTTAAATAATATATATAAGGTAATTTTAGTAATCATATTATTTGTTACCACTTCTACATATATTCTTGGACAAAAAAGCAATAGTAACTTTTCAATTCATTCAGATTTTATTCAGGATGATGATGTTGAAGTTAAATTGCATCATTACAAGAGTTTAAAAAGTGATTATGAAAACGAAAAGGGAGCTGGTTTGAAGTTTGCGCATCAGTTTACAGTAAATTACACTCCTGAAAATAGTGGTAATTGGTATACACTCGATGATGGTACAAAAATTTGGAAATTAAGAATCAGTTCTCCGGGAGCCTATTCTATAAATTTAATATTCGACAGATATGTTTTACCCAAAGGTGCAAAACTGTTAATATATAATATATCACAAACAGAGGTGATTGGAGCTTTTACTTCGGAAAATAATAAATCCTCAGGCATATTAGCCACAGCTCCGGTTGAAGGAGATGAGATTGTTGTTGAGTATCAGGAACCGGCTAATCCTGAATTTAAAGGCGAATTGTTAATTGGAGCTGTAAATCATGATTACTTAGGCATATCTAAATATACCAATTTAAAAACCGGTGATTTTGGAGATTCAGATTATTGTGAACAAGATATTACCTGCTATGATCAGGATAATACATTAGATATCAGGAGAGCTGCTTTACGTTTATTAGTAAACGGTACTTTATTTTGCTCAGGAACTTTAATAAATAATGTAAATGAAGATGGTACACCGTATGTTATCACCGCAGCGCATTGTTTAGATAGCAATACACACCCGGGTACAAGTGATGCCATTATAGCATATTTAAATTACGAAGTACCTCATTGTAGTAGTGTAATTGAAGGTGTAAAATACCAAACAATATCAGGCGGTGAAACAAAAGTGTATCAGGAAAGTGCAGACCTTGCTTTAGTTTTAATGCAAGAAGAACCTCCTGCTTATTATCGTCCTTATTTTGCAGGATGGACTTTAAATTCACTTCCATCAGAACCATTTACATGTATTCATCATCCACAAGGTGATGTAAAAAAGGTTTCTACTTCAACAACTGCAATACAGTCTGTTTCATATGTTGTATCAGGTAATGATCCATATACTCAGGAAGCTAATTTTCATTGGAAAGTTGATACCTGGAATTTGGGAACTACAGAAGGAGGATCATCTGGTTCTGCCTTATTTGATACAAATAATAAAATAATTGGTACCTTATCCGGAGGAGAAGCAAGTTGTGGCTGGCTCCATAATGATTATTACACTAGATTTTATAAAGGTTGGGATTATTTTTCAGAAGATACCTGTCACTTTTCTACATGGCTGGATCCTTTAAATACAGGAGCGCAAAGTTTAGATGGTTATGATCCTTATTCGGAGGATTTGTATGATAGAATTTCAAACATTGAAGCCGGTGAACTTCCGGACGCAGATAATTCTGGCGGAAATGGCTATATAAGCGGACATAATAGTTATGGTATAACAAAATATGCAGAAAAATTTACGGGTATTAAAACGGCTAATTTGAATGGTGTATACATTATGCCTGGTGTAAGTAATTCCTCTTCATCACAAACTATTGACCTTTATGTGTGGGAGGGTAGTAGCTATCCTGAAAATATCTTATTAAAACAAGATGCTATAAGTTTGAGTGATTTAAAAGTAAATCAGGAAACATATATAGCGTTTAGTGAACCTGTATCTGTAAGCGGAACTTTTTTTGTAGGTTATGAAATTGATTATTCAGGATCACCAATAGATAGTTTTGCTGTATATCATACTCAAGATGGTTCTGTATCTAAAGTAAACAATTCCATGATGGTAGAATACAACAGTAGCTGGGAGTTAGCTACGAATGTTTACGGAGGAGAAATGAAAACTCTTTGGATTGATGTTTTAGCAGATATGGTAGTGTTAGGTGATACTCAAATAAGCATTGCATCTACCAATGAAATAAAAATATATCCAAATCCATTGGTAAATACGTCCATTGCTCAATTAGATACAAAAGGATTATTTATTGAAAGTTATTCAATAATTGATATGAATGGAAGGGTATTAGATAAAAAGCAATTTACGAATAGTTCTTTGGTGCCAATAGATATTGATATGAGCGATATTCCTGATGGATTATATATTATTGATTTAAATCTAGATTCTGAACATTTGTATAAAAAAATAGTTAAGGCTAGTCAATAATCTTTATGTTATCAATACATACATAGGCCGGAGTTAGCATTTCCCCATCAAAAACATCAGTAGAGGAGAAACTTAATTCAATACGTGAAACATACCCCAGGTCTGATAGTTCAATACTGGTCCATTCTTCTAAAGTGTAATCATTTTTATTGGTTACAGCAGTATGATCAGCAAGATAAAACTCGATTTCACCTTTTTGAGCACCTGTTGAATCATATCCTCTTATTGTTATTTTAAACCAATCAGGATCAGTACCATCATCACCACCAAAAACTTTTGAGTAATCAGTTCCTTGTTCTATGGCTGTATAATTATAATAAGTATTATCTACATACATTTCTTTAAACAAATGATCTACACCATCAGTTGTAGTAAAAGTAGCTGTTAAATCCGGGTCACTTAAACCTACAACAGCATAATTTTCAGAATCGTAGTCATCTGGAGTACGATATGCTCCATATAATTGATATAGTTCATCAGAGTTACTTCCTGTGATATTAGAATAAACAAAACCATTAAAGGTTGAGCTTTCATTAGGATCGCCATTCACTTCAAAATTTAATAAACTTGAGGAGAAAGAAGTAGATCCTTCTGTGCCAATAGAAAATGTATCTTCATCTAACTCTAAATCTTCAAAATCACTATTATACATAGATTGAGCAAAAATTTCAGCAGACACAGATCCTCTTTCATTTTCAACAGTAAAAACATAATTATATGATTTTAATTCTTTAGGCAATAGCTTTATGTCCTTATCTGTAGATACAATTTTACCATCTAATTCCCAGCTATAAGTAGAGCTGTAGTCGTATGTTATTTTAGGCGATATAAGTAATGTGTCATTCACATTTACTTCATATCCTTCATCCGGAATATCCAAATATATTTCAGAGACCGGCATGTCTTTTTCTTCATTGTTACACGAAAATAGTATGCAACAAATTGCCAAAACAAAAAAAACGGTCTTATTTATATAATTATACATGATATATTTTACTTCTTTTTTAAATGATATTCAATAAATCCGGGTAATTGATCAGAACCAATTCGTTTAGCTATGATATTCTTGTTTTCATCCAATACAAAGATAGCTGGCGTGCTATAAATATCATATAAATTTCTGAAATTAGATTGATTATATGGGTCCCATACGTTGATCCATTCTTCGAGCTGGTGATCAGCTATAAAATCAGTCCATTTTTCTTTTTCATGTTGAGTAAAAACTGCAAATATTTTAACACCCTGATCGCTGTATTTATCCCATATTTCTTCTTTAATTTTAGGGATTTCTTTTTTGCAATGTCCACAATCTGGCTCCCAGAATACTAATATGGTCAATTTTGCATATACTTCATTTAGCCTGTAAAACTCGTCGTTAGGAGAAATGAGTTTTAGGTCAGGAGCTTTATTACCGATTAAATTAGGTTTTAATTTGGATACTCTTTCTTCTAATTTGGTTAGAAATTCATCATCTACCCAATCTGCATATCCAGATAAATAATACCTCTCAGCAAGCGATACCATAGCGGCATCCATTCCCATAATTTTGCTTTCATTTACTGTATTAAATGTAAATTGAATCAGATATTTTTCCATTTCCTTATTATCACCTGCCATTTCAATTACTCTATGAGATTCTTTGATAATGCTATCAGGAATTTGAAAAACTGTTTTTGTAAAAAACGATTCCAGCTTATTAGTGAAATATGGCGTTCTTAGCATTCTGTCATCTTGCATATCAATATTATCAAAATAATGTTCTTTATAATATTCATATCTTTTCCAACGTACAACAGAATCAGGTAGGCTAGGGTCTTCGTTAAAATCAGGAACATTAACTTCTTTAATGCCCTTAATAAAATTAGCCAGAAATTTACCTTGATATTGTTTTAAGATATTATCCCAATAAGTATTTATCTCTGATGTTAGATCATTGAGTTGATTTTTCCATATTTCAACCGAATCTTTCTGCAAATCGCCTTTATCCTTAATGTTTTTTTGTAGAATACTGGCTTTTTTTTGTTGTTTAGATAAATATTTCTGGTATTCATTAAATGCAAATTCTTGCTTATTTCCTTTAACTTTTAAACTTTCAATCGGATTATCCTTATCTGCACTTAGGCTAAAATGCTGTTCGTCATCAATAAATACATCAAAGTATTTTTGATCTGGCATATATATGATGTAAACACCACCCGGTAAAGACTCATCGCCAACAAAACTTCCTTTTCCTTCATTGTTGATTACAATGGTGTCATTTACCAGCATCTTTTTGTTAAAATAATGGCCTAATATAAGTGTAGTATCTTTCCAACCATCTATAGTAACATCAATTTTATATCCTTGTGCATTCACTTTAAAAGTCGATAAAGTTAAAGCGATTGATAATATAATAGTAAGTTTTGTATTCATTGATTTAGTTATTTAGAAATATGCGAATAATAACCTAATTTGTATAAATCGTATATAAACATACTTGGATTAGAAGCTTTTAATAGCTTAGATAATAATGTTCTACTTTGTGTAAATAGTAAGGCTGTAAATCCAATTAATTTTAACTTTTTTAAAATTCTGTAATACCTTAATATTTTTATTCTATCATAAATTAAATGATTGCCATTATTATTGTTTTCAATAATTTTTAAAGTTTCAAGCCTTTGTTCTGTTTTAGTAATAAATTCAATATTGTTTTCTAATCCAATATGAATAACCGGATTATCAATATGAATAATATTAATGCCTATTGATTCAAGTTTTATGCCAAACATAGTGTCTTCATGACCTGAACGCGCAATACTCTCATCAAATTTTATTTGATCAAAAAGTTTTTTCTGAACCAAAAAGTTGTTTGACATAAAACTTTGGTTTGGAACTATATTTCTATGCTTGGCTGAAAAATCTTCTTTTAGCTTACCTACTTTCCACCTTAAACTTTTATCCAATGCTGGAAGTTTTGAAGGATGAACTCTTCCACCACAAACAATGGTTTTATTGTTTTGAATATAAGGTAGATATTTTTGAATATAAGTATCAGGTATTTCTGAGTCGCTATCTATAAATAGAAGATGATTAAATGTAGCATCAACAGCCATTCTGTTTCGAATGGCTGCACTACCAAGGTTTACTTCCAGTTCTTTATATTTAATTGGTTTGAATTTTTGTAAGCTGCTATTCCTGTTTTTATAATATTCAATAGAACCATCATCATATATTATAATTTCTATAAGAATTGATAGTTTTTCTCCTTGAGCAATCATTTTTTTTGCCAACAAGGTTACATCAACATTATAAACCGGAATACAAACAGATAGCATACAAAAATTACTTAACTAAATTGCTTTTGTTTTTTCTTTTAACCAACTGCATAACTCATTAGATAACATTGGTGAAAGTAAATCATACACCTTTTTATGATAATTATTTAACCAGTCAATTTCTTCGTGCGTTAAAAGTGTTTTTTCTATTGAATTTAAATCAATAGGACATAGGGTTAATGTTTCAAATCCTAAAAAATCTCCAAAGGCGGTTGAAATGGCTTTTTTGCTTAAAATTAAGTTTTCTATTCTAATGCCATATTCTCCTTCTCTATATAAACCGGGTTCATTTGATGTTATCATTCCTTCAGCTAAGGCAACTCCATTATCATTTGGCCTTATGGCTTGAGGACCTTCGTGTACATTTAAAAAACATCCAACACCGTGACCAGTACCATGACCATAATTTAGTCCTTGAGACCATAACGCTTTACGGGCTAAAATATCTAAATGAACACCTCTGGTACCCTCTGGAAACTTTGTAGTATCAAGTGCAATATTTCCTTTTAATACCATGGTGTAATCAATCTTTTGTTGATCACTTGGAGTTCCTAAATGTACTGTTCTTGTAATATCAGTTGTTCCTTCAAAATATTGCCCGCCAGAATCGACAAGGTAAAAGTTATCTGTTTTTAATGGAAGACTGCTTTTTTCATCAACAGTATAGTGACAAATAGCTCCATGCTCTGCAAATGCTGAAATAGTTGCAAAAGATTCTCCAACAAATGTATCAGATTCAGCTCTGAATTTTTTAAGTTGTTTTGCAACCGATATTTCTGTCAAATTTCCGTTTGGCACTTCACTTTCTAACCATTGAAGAAATTTAACCATAGCAACACCGTCTTTCTTCATAGCTGCTCTAAACCCTTCTTGCTCAGTGTTGTTTTTAATACCTTTTAAGGACTTGACAACACTTTCTGTTTCAATTTTAATTACACCGCGAGGAATTAATGAGTAAATTTTGGCATTTGTTGTAATGGGGTCAAACATCAATCCTGAATCCATAGGCATATCTTTTACCCATGAGAAAATATCGCTGTATAAATGGATGGAAATGTCATCGATGGCAAATTGTTTTCCAATAGTAGCCGTTATTTTATGTGTATCTATAAATAAATATACCGCATCAAGTGAAATGATTAAGTATGAGTGGAAAACAGGGTTGTATGAAACATCACTACCTCTAAGATTCAAAGTCCATGCAATTTCATCAAGTGCTGTGATAATATAATGAGATGCGTCTTGATTGCGCATTTCTTCACGTATTTTTTCAATCTTTTCAATACGACTTAATCCAGCATATTTTGTCTCATGCAGAATAATGGGACGTTCAGGGATTGGAGGACGACCTTCCCATATTTCATCTAGTAATGTTAAATTTGGATCAATTGAAATTCCATAGGTTTTAAATTTTTTGGAAAGTTTTCTAGCATCTTCAATAGAAAACACTTCACCTTCAAATGCCAATGTGCTACCAGGATTAAGCCTTTCTGCAATCCAATCAGCATAGTCAGGCGTTCCTGCTTCACCCATTTTAAACAAATCAATCCCATTACCATCTAATTCTTTTTCAGCCTGAATAAAATATCTACTGTCTGTCCATAAACCTGCTTCCTCAGCTAAAATAACAACAGTACCAGCTGATCCTGTAAATCCGGAAATAAACTCTCGTTTCTTCCAATGAGCTGCAGTATATTCACTCATGTGTGGATCACTTCCTGGAATAATATAGGCATCAACACCCATACTAAGCATTTTTGTACGTAATAAGAAAATTTTATCGGCAGTGGACATAATTTAAGATTTTAATTATTTGAACTCAACGTTTTGGTTGGTATTAAAGATAATAACCTTAGAATCATTTTGAGGGTTATTGCCAATAACTCCATTAAATGAAATTTTGTCAGTATCTTTGATTAACTGTAGTTTATCCAAATTTGGATGAATTAATTTCCCTTTATAAATTTCACCATTAATTGTGTAAGAAACCATTTCACTTAATTTGATATCTGTTTTTGTGTTATTATTGTTTATTGTTAGCTTCTTAAGTGTATTTGTTGAATTATTTATATGAAGGAATCCTCCTTTACATTCAAATAAACTTTCAACTCCTATTTTGTTAATATTTATGGTAGCATTAGTTGCTTGTAATTTTATTGCAGAAACTTGACCAATTTTTATATTGTCTATAGTAGAGTTTACATTAAATGATTCGATATTGTTAATATCAAAAATGCTATAATTTGATGCTAACTTTATATGAGTAGCACTTACAATCTTAATGTTTGAATTGTTACTTGTAATCTTTGTATTTCCTACTTTATTTAATGTACCATTACAATAATTCAATTTTATATCATTTTCAATTGAGTCATTATCTGTTGAAAGACCATTGATTTTAAAATCACAATAATTTAATTCTGCTATTGTTTTGCCTGATATTTCAGCAATATTTACTTGCCCATTTGAATTTTTAATATTAAGTGATATTTCTTTAGGATAGAAAATGTTATAAATAATTTTGTATGGAATTGTTCGGTTAAAATCTTGAGTGAAAGTAGTTTTAACCTGTAAGGTGTTGCTATATGTAACAACCTTAATATTAATTTCATCAAGCATTTCTTTGGATAGGTTGGGTTTATTTGATAATATCTCCAAAGAAGTTTCAACACTAATTGAATCCTTTTCCCAATTTAGCAAATTGATCTGTGCATGATTTCCTCTAATATCAAGATTGTTAATGTTAGAGGTTTCAAATATTTCCAGACTGTAATCTTTAAAATCAGTTGTTATTTTAGTTTGAGAATAACCATTGGTAAATATTAAAATGATTAAACTAATTATAATTTCAATTTTAAAACTATTCATATTTTATTGAGTTGTGAGCATGTAAAAGTAGCTAAAAAGACTTGTTTCATAAAATTTTAATTACATTCAAAATAAACGAGTAATATGTAAAAATAAATACTAGGAATTACTCGATATTTAATAGCCAGAGCAGGCTAAAATTTATATCAAACTCTGGCTTATATTATTTATCATTCCGACTTTTCATCTTCAGCAACACTTTCTTTAGCTTCTTCTTTTTTATCTACTTTAGTTAACTTTTGACCACCTGCACCCATGCTTGATTTAATAGGTGCATAATTATATTTTTTAGAGAATCTATTTAATTTACTAGCTGGAGCTAAGATGTAAGTAAATGATTTTTCACCCATTCCTCCTTTTAGCTTTCTTTTATCTTCATCTAATGTTTTTACAGCTTCATTATATTCTGGACTTGAAGAAAGTGTTTGCATCATTTCTCCACGATGAGAAAAGTAAAACCATGTGTCATCATCAAACTTTAAAATAATATCAATAATATTACCACTTCTCTTTTTAACAATTTCAGCTGTAACTTCTACTTTCTTATTTATTACATAGTTCTTTATAAAAGTTAAATCTGCAATTCCATTAGTAACATATGCATGAGCAGGACCATTAAAATTAAAATCAATATTTCCAAATGTAAACATCTGATTAACTAAGGTATTCAGATTTTCTATTTGTTTTGTTGTGTTCTTTTGGGTAATGATCTTTTTAGCTTCCTTAGGACCAACCCATTCTGCAATTCGTTTCTGTAATGTGGCATCACTTAATTTACTTTCTGAAGCTTTTGATGCTAATACTGCAGTAACCATCATGTTAGTTATTGATTCATCAAAAAAGAAATCAATGCCCATAAGATTGGATATACTAATCCTTTCTTTTTTAGGATTATCAATAATGCTACCTACATTTTTATACTTAAATTGACCTAAATCAATTCCAAAATCTAAAGGTCCATCTGCTTTTATATCACATCCAGTATTCGAATATTGAAAAACAACACCTGTTGTATCCGGATGATTAATTTTAGCCATAGATGCAATTTCAAATGCATTTTGTTTACTATTAAAATGAAGATATCCTGTTGCTGAAATAATAGGTATATCACTATAATCTTTACGTGATTGTAAAAATGATGAATATACATGAGCAGAATCCTTTGTTATAAAGAAATCACGATAAATATTATCTCTTTCATAATTTACAGGTTCTTCACCAATAGGTATTAATACATTAGAAGGATCAATAACTGAATTAAAATAAACAAAAGTTTGTGGTCCTCCACTGCACTGATGAAGCATTTGGGCCCCTCCGTCAAATGTTAAGTGTTGTTCTCTGGCATTTAAAATTGATTTACCTTTAAAAGTAAAGTTTTTATCAAATGTAAAAAGATCAGTTTCGACAATTGTACCAGATGCGGTTGTATTTAGATTGTCATCCAATTTAATTTCACTCATTTGAATCGTAAATTTCTTTCCGTTTCCATTAATGTAATCATATTCACCATATCCTGAATAATCAAATTTACCATCAATATTTAAGTGTGAATTATATATTGTATGAGAACATGTGGAGTCTGATAATAAAATTGTAGCACTATCTATTGGTGCCATTTCAGCATCCTCATAAATTGTTAATAATCCATCGTTTAATAATATGTCAGCATCGGCAACATCTATACTTTTAACTTCCTCTGCGTAAATAATCTTTTTCTCAACATCATATCTGGCCAATGGAGCTCTAAAATCCAATGAATCCTGCCTTCTATGCGTTGAAACAAATCGGTTACCTTCAGATCCGCTAACTCCCATATAAATATTGTTTAAATCCATATCCCAGGAGAATTCACTTATGTAAGATACATATCTGTTATCAGTAAAATTAACTAAACTACCACCTTGTTTAGAAACGAAATTACCTTTACGTGTTTCAAAATCAATATTTGAAATTAAGTTAGTAGTGTTAAACGATACATCACCCATATCTCCACTTACAAGGTTAAAATCAGAAGAGTCAGCTAATAAGGTATGACCACCGAATGTCATGGCTGGAGATACAATATTTGCTTTGTCCATATAGAATGTACCTTTACCAGTTGCTCCACCTTTACCAACAGTTATGGTTCCTGCTAGCTGAGCTTCGTTATTAAACATGGTAAAACTTTCTTCCTGGCTTTTTGATTCTAATTTATCTTTATATGGATAATAAGTTACGAAGTCAAATTTACCTGTTACATCAGGGTATTCAACTCCATCCTCTTGTTTTGCAATAGTAAAATCATAGGCTTGTCCCTTCGTTTCTTCTGGTAAGAATATGAAATTTTCAGATTTAGAAGTTGATGTGATATATTTTAATGTACCATTTCCTCGAAGACCTTTATTACTTAAGTCAATATTTGCAATAAATTTAGCTCTGTGGTCATATATATCATATCCGTCAGGAGGTGTTTCCCGGTTAAATCCTAAAGAGTAATCTTTTTGAACAGTAAGATTCTCAGTAAAAGTAGGGAAGATATTTGAAACAAATGTTCCAGCAAAGTCAAAGTTTTTGCGTGATAATTCACTGATACTATCCATCGAAAAAGTATCTAATCTAAAATAGAATTTCTCTCGGTCATAGATACCATCTTGAATTTCTGGTTTGTCATAATAAACAAATGATTCAGATTTACTGTGTAGTATCGGATATTCGCTATAATAGTCCTTTCCTGATTTATTATCAGGCTTATCGATCCTTAAGGTCCCAGATAGTTTTTCTATTGCATTTTTTACATAGGCCAATTTGGGATGACCAAAATAGTCTAATTCACCTGTTTGTACCTGCATCCTTAATGAATCAATATTTTTCATATCGATTTGAAAATCATCATAGTCAAATTTAAAGCCTGCTCCATAAAGATTTAACATACCGGCATTTATAATTCCATCAAATATGAAATTTCTATTTCTTTTCAGTAGAATTTTCTCATCCTTAGGAAAGAATACTACATTTTGATTATCGGAAATAGAAATTGATTTAACACCATTAATATTAAGGTCATAATTTAGTAAGTCAATGTGTGCATTTTCAACTCTTCCAGGTGTATTTGATGCAAAACGAATCACATCATAATCCTTTTTTCCTAATCTAAATTGTAAATAGTCATTTAGCCTTTGTCGTATTTCTATTTCATCAGTATTAACATTATAACCAATAAAACCATAAAATGAAAGCTGTATAACTTGCTGTCTTACTTGCGATTCCGGTAAACCAATCATTTGAGCATAATCATAAGCAGTAAACGGTTTACCTTTAAACATTCTGGAACAATTTTTCAAACCCTGTAAAGGGTGAATAGCATCCATTCCCTGCAGTTGGTTATAAAAGCTCTCTCTAAAATAACTAAGAGACTCAAAGGATCCGTGATTTTCAGCGGCTCCAGAGACCATTTTTAAATTAATAATATCTTCATCTAAGTTCCAGCTTAATAACTCAATATCCATACTTACGTTATGAAATGTATTAAAATATGGACTTATAGATAATCCTTCGCCATTTCTAATTAAATGAAGTTCATTTATATCTGCCATTAGTTTAAATGTTAAACCCGGATGATAGATGTAACCTGTATCTAATTGAATTTTAATTTCTGTGTCAGTACTTAAAATTTGATCTTTACGTAATGCAAAATACAGTGATCGGGCAGTTATAAATAGCGTGTCGTGACGAAAAATAGTAATAGTAGCAGGATTTTCGTACGTTCCGGCCCCTAAAAATTTTGCTCCATTTTGAGCAAACCCTCCTTCATAGTTAATATTAGGATGGATATTATTTAAGTTAAATCTTTCTTCCGTTGATAAAAATTGAGGATAACTTGAATTTTCAGGCGTGTTAATATTCATTACTTTATGCCTTAATTTACCGTTTAAAGCATGATCGAAATAAATAGTATTATAGAATTTTACAGTGTCTATTTCAAACATTGCATTCTTGAATGGGATTGTATATTTGTTAAAAGTAGCATAAACGGTGTCAGCAGAAAAACCTGACCTTTCCCATGTTACTTTTCCTTTATCTCCATTCCATATGTTTGATGTATAATTAAATGTACCTGAGGTTTCAAAAATTTTAATACTATCATTTTTTGAGAAACAAATTAAATTTAAATCTTTAAATGTGCCGATTAAATCTTTATTATAAGTTAATTCCCAATTTTTATTGCTGGCATTCCATTTGGTTGAAGGAGTAGAGTAAATAGTGTTTTCAATTAACAGAGCTTTAGTTGTTTCTAATAATTTATTAACTTTTCTCAGAGGATATCTTTTTTTCTTTATAAGATCTGTAATTGCAGCGTTCCAGGCATTAAAACTTGTTTCGGAAATGTCAGATGAGATGAAGTCTTGTATTGTACTTAAGAATGTAACGTAATCAGGTATTGGTCTGGCTCTTTTTTTAGCCATTTGGTTACAATTATCAATAATCATTAATTTAAGGTCGTTACTCAAATCAGGATTATTCCAAAATATAGTTAACTCTTCAATATATTCTTTTGCATATTTTTTATCAGCGATAGATTTAAACATTTCCTCTATCGTTGATGTAAATTCTTCAGGATTATCACTAAAAGCAGTTTGAGCGTTTTGTGAATATCCTGAAAATAAAAA
This sequence comes from uncultured Saccharicrinis sp., assembly GCA_963665705.1. Classification (GTDB taxonomy): domain Bacteria; phylum Bacteroidota; class Bacteroidia; order Bacteroidales; family Marinilabiliaceae; genus Saccharicrinis. Next base: position 2,674,876 of record OY762448.1, on the reverse strand, counting down.
AGTTGTAGAGAGTAATAAGAGTAAAAATAGTCTCATAGATTATTATTTTGAAAGCGTATACGCAATCGCTACCCAATTGTTATCTTCCTTAACAGTATTTTTCTTTAAGTTGTTTTTGATACACTCAGCATCAATTATATCCATGTCAGAATTGTAAAACCCACTTAAAATTAAAGTTCCATTTGTTTTTAAAACTTTTACATACTTGCTAATATCTTCTAATAATATATTGCGGTTAATGTTGGCCAAAATAACATCAAAACTTTCGCTGCCCAACAAAGAAGCATCTCCACAAAAAACTTTCATTTGTTCTGTGTTGTTCAATTTTATGTTTTCTAATGCATTATTAAATGCCCAATCCTCAATATCAATACCCGTTACTTTGGTGGCATTTTTCATAGCACATAAAATTCCTAAAATACCCGTGCCACACCCCATGTCAAGTACTGATTTTCCAGAAAAATCAGATTCTAAAATGTGTTTAATCATTAAACCGGTTGTTTCATGATGTCCAGTCCCAAATGCCATTTTAGGTTCTATTAAAATGTCATAATCAGTTTTCGGAATGTCTTGATGAAAAGGGCTTCTTACTATACATCTGTCATCAATTATGATTGGGTTGAAGAAGTGTTTTTCCCATGTTTCATTCCAGTTTTGGTCGGGTATATCTTCATGAGAATATGTTATTTCATAGTCCTCATTTTTTAATATTTGGATATTTTTAATATCATCTTCGGAATAATTATTTGATGGAATATAGGCATTGATACCAACTTCTGTTTCTTCAAAACTATCATAGTCAAATTCTGCTAACTCTGCAGTTAAGATGTCTCTGATAAAATTATTTATAGGGCTTATAGTAAAAGTGACTTTTGTGTATTGCATTTGAGATTTACTTTTAAATATTCCAACAAAATTAACAATTAGTTCTACATAAAAAAAGCCGTCAAATGCGACGGCTTTTCTATTTTATGATATGGCTTTATCAATTAAAAAGCATCAATAATACCAAAGAAATCTTCAGCTTTTAAAGAAGCACCACCAATAAGACCTCCGTCTACATCAGCATTAGCAAATAATTCTTTTGCATTACTTGGCTTACAGCTACCACCGTAAAGAATAGAACAATTATCAGCAACTTCAGCACCATATTTGTCAGCAACAACAGAACGAATATAAGCGTGAATTTCCTGAGCTTGCTCAGGAGTAGCTACTTTACCTGTTCCAATTGCCCATACTGGTTCGTATGCTAAAACGATTTTTCCAAACTCTTCTGATGAAAGGTGAAAAAGAGCCTCTTCAATTTGAGTTTTTACTACTTCATTTTGTTTGTTAGCTTCTCTTTCTGCTAATACTTCACCAATACAGAAAATAGGAGTTAATCCATTAGCTAAAGCTAAATTTGTTTTTTCTTTAAGAGTTTCGTTTGTTTCACCATAATACTCTCTTCTTTCTGAGTGACCAAGAATTACACATTCTGCACCTGTAGATTTAACCATAGCAGCAGAAGTTTCTCCTGTGTATGCTCCAGATTCTTTATCAGCACAGTTTTGAGCAGAAACTGCAATTTTAGATGCATCAACAGTTTTAACAACTTCAGTAATATGAGTTGCTGGTACACCAATAATAACTTTACAGTTAGGTGTTTTGTCAGCTAAAATGCTGTTTAAATCAGATGCTAATTCTACCCCTTCTTGTAGGGTTTTGTTCATTTTCCAGTTTCCGGCAACAATGTTTTGTCTCATCGTAATAAATGTTTGTAATTATAACTATATTGAATTATTTGTTTTTCTATAAATTGTAATAAATGAAATTAAAACAGTAAGTAATAAGATAATAACTACTGCATTATTTTCCGTTTTTTCTATTAATTGACCAATGGCAAAGGAAGTGGGATTGGTAAATTTTTTAATGTTTGGAATATTATTATAATGCCATTTTCCTACAATATTTCCATCTTGAATTAAAACTAGTCCGGGATTGGATCTTATGATAGTTTTAAGCATTGTTTCATCAGCTGTTAGATAGTTGAATCCAGCTTCAGTATTAAAATCAAAACTAGTTATGTCTTCAGTATTTGAAGCTGTAACAAAGTATGTTTTTATTCCCTTATCCAATAATACTTTATTTATATTGGCTAAACTATCAATAATTGATCCCCATGATCCATTATTAATTTGTGGTGAAATAATTAAAAGGGTAGGGGACTGATTATTCAAAAGTTCATTAGTAATGTCATTTCCTTCATCATTGATTAATACAAAATCATGAATGGGTGGTTCATACCCTTTGTTTATAACTTTTGTTTTGCTATCAACAAATATCCATGTTGAATCATTATATGGATAGTCAGATGCTCCAAATGTTTTCTGCTCACCATTTTTTTCCATTATAAAAGTAGTTTCATATTCAGGCTGAGCGGCGCCTTCAGGAATAATCATTCCATCATTTATATTGTTCCCGATTTTATATGGTCTGAAATCTATAATAGGTAAGTGATTAAAAGAATAATATGAAACACCCAATATTATTACAGTACATCCGATTGAGAAAATAAGTTTATTAAATGATCTTATTTGGCATGTAAATTTCTTTCTGTTAATAAACAAAAAGATAGTCGGAATTACTAATACTATATTTTTAAAAAAAGTTTCCCAGTTTGTTAGTTTTAAAGCATCACCAAAACAACCACAATCACTTACCGGATTGGCAATAGCTATTCCTAAAGTAAGTGGTAAAAATATTGCCATAAATAATAGGGCAATTATTGAAGATGATTTTATCCTGATTCCCATTAATATATGGATTCCGGTTAAAAATTCAAGTGTGGATACAGCAAACGATAATGGAATAACTATGAAGGAAAGACTATTTAAATGAAAAGAAGACAAGTAGTCTGTAAATTTTATTGCGCTTCCTGTTGGGTCAACAGCTTTAACAAAGCCAGAAAATATAAATGTAAATCCAACAATAAGACGACTTAAATAATATAAAAACTTACTCATGGATAATTTTAATTTTCATTTTCTGGAAAATCCAATTGAATCATAGCAAAAATGGCATAGTTAATCATATCCAGATAATTGGCATCAATACCTTCTGATATAATAGTTTTGCCTTGATTGTCTTCTATTTGTTTTGTTCTATGGAGTTTCATTAAAATTAAATCGGTAAAAGAACTAATTCTCATACTTCTCCATGCTTCATCGTAATCATGATTTTTATTTAGCATTAGATTTTTTGCATTGAGAATATTCTTAAGATATAATTCTAATGCTTTGTCATTATCCATTTCAGGTTGATCAGAGGGACCAAGCTCTAATTGAATAATAGCCATAGAAGCGTAGTTTATAATTCCAATAAATTCAGATCTGATATCTTCATCAATTTTAGAAACACCTTTAGTTTCAATGCTTCTTATTCTTTGGGCTTTTATAAATATCTGATCAGTCATTGAAGATGGTCTAAGAATACGCCAGGCAGTACCATAGTCCTTCATTTTTTTTTCAAAAATATCTTTGCATATAGCAATTACATGTTCAAATTGTTGATCTGTTTTTTGCGACATGATTATTTTTAATTAAGCCGTAAAAGTATCAAAAATTCAACAAATACCGTAAAATATCATAACTTGATTGCTTAAAAAAAACATAAAAGGTTTATTGTTTTAATCATAATTAGGTTTTTGTAAAAAAAATCTACCCAATTGTATCAAATAGTATTATTTGCAATTTCTTTACCTCTCTTATTGTTAAATAATTTTGCTTTTTATTTTGCTTGCGAATTATAGTGTAATGAACTGTATAGGTTAATATCTCCATGCCAGTACGTAAGTTTTATATAGATTATCAACTATTTGTGTATTATTTGAACGTTTATTTTTTACTCTTTCTAATGAAACTATGTTTCTATAGACTGGCAGGAGATATCTTTATTTATAGGTGGTATTTATATTATTAATTAATCATTAATAGGTTTGTTTACATAAGATACGGCATCATCAAAAGATTCATAAATATTTTCAGTACCTATTAATTTTATTAGATCAAACTTTGCAAAATCATTATATACTTCCTTATTAACACCAGATAATACAATACGCACATTTTTTTGATTTAAAGTTTTAACGGAGCTTTTAAAATTGTATATGCCTGTTTGGTCGGCAAAAGATACGTGTCGCATTCTTATAATAATCGTATTATAATTAAGGCCAATTCGCTCAATTACTTGTGCGTATTTTTTTGATGATGCAAAAAATAGAGGTCCGCTTATTTCGTAAATACCCACATTTTCAGGTAATTGAGAGTAGTCTTCAATTAAATCAGTATCTACAATATTATCAATACGCTTATCTGCAATATCCGACATGCGTTTCATAAATAACAGTGCAGATAAAACAACACCAACCTCGATAGCTATTGTAAGATCCACAATAACAGTGAGAATAAAAGTGGTAATTAATATGATAATATCAAACAATGATCCTTTTAATATCGAAACAAATGATCTCCATTCACTCATATTGTAGGCAACCACAATTAGGATTCCTGCAAGACACGACATCGGTATAAGTTTTGCTAAGGGGCCGATAAATAACATGATTAATAATAATGTTAATGCATGAATCATTCCTGCAATCGGAGTCCTACCTCCATTCTTTATATTGGTTGCAGTTCTTGCAATAGCTCCGGTAGCTGGAATACCCCCAAAGAAAGGGGTGATGATATTAGCGATACCCTGAGCTATTAATTCTGTATTTGATCTATGATTACCACTAATCATTCCATCAGCAACAACAGCAGAAAGAAGTGATTCAATTCCTCCAAGTAAAGCAATGGTAAGTGCGGGAGCAAAATAATTATGCAATTCTGAAAATTGAAATGATGGAATTGCAAATGAAATATTTCGTGGAATATCGCCAAAAAATGTTTCAATTGTACTAACCGGAATTTTAAAAAGATATACAACTAAAGTAATTAGTACAATTGCAATAAATGAACCAGGTATTTTTTTGATAACTTTTGTAGAAAACAAGCATATAGCAATTGTAATAATTGTTATAAGGATAGAGCTGTAATTAATATGATTAAGGTTTGTAAAATAAAATGACCATTTTTCTATAAAATCAGCAGGAACCTTGCCCGCATCAATACCTAAGGCATCTTTTATCTGAGTTGAAAATATAATTAAAGCAATTCCACTCGTAAATCCAACTATTAACGGTTGAGGGAAGAATTTTAATACATTGCCGAGCTTTAAAAGACCAAAGATGATTAATATTACTCCAGCCATAATTGTGGAAATAATTAACCCGTTAAGTCCATATTGTTGTAAAATTCCGAATACTATTATAATAAAAGCTCCTGTTGGTCCACCAATCTGCACTCTACTGCCACCTAAAAAAGAGATAATAAAACCAGCTACAACAGCCGTTATTAATCCTTTTTCAGGAGAAACTCCTGAAGCAACAGCAAATGCAATGGCTAGAGGTAAGGCTACGATACCTACAATAATTCCTGCTAAAATATCAGATGTAATTTGTTTGTGATTAAATCCTGCCTTTAACAGACTATAGAATTTGGGATTAAATATTTTATCCATTATGAAATAAATTATATATAGTATTATTCTTCATTTTACTCACAAGAAGGATAAAATGAATTGAAGTATTAAACATTCTATAAAAGAATACAAGTAAAAGACATAAATATAACCTCGTCTTGAGAAGTGTATTATGAAATTTCTATTAAAATTCTAATCCAGAAAAAAGAAATGTACTTAACTATTTAGTTTGTTTTCTAATAATTAAATGAAATAACCAAGAATGATTATAAAGAAATAGTAATATTATCCAGTTAAATGAATTGTAGCAGTGTACATCTATTTTGAAAATTTGCTGCAAAAATATTAAAAAGCTTGCATGGAAATTATCTATATAGGTTATTTTAAGAGAAATTAACGTAATGTCATTTATTTTGTAGGAATATTTAGTGTAAGAGTTAATAAGTGTTAATGTTCTATCTATTGAAGGCAATGTTATTGGCTAACTTTATATGGAATAGAAAATGAGAATTTAGATCCTTTATTTAATTCAGAATCCAACCAAATTTTACCTCCAAGAATTTCAACCAAACTCCGAGAAATGGATAATCCTAAACCTGTTCCACCATGTGTTCTTGTTATTTGTGAATTGGCTTGAGTAAATCGTTCAAAAATATTATTTTGTTCTTCTTCTGCAATACCAATTCCAGAATCTTCCACATAAAATTCAAGGTATTTCATGTTAACAATTTTATAGCCAATCTCTATTGTTCCGTTTTGAGTAAACTTTATGGAATTGCTAACCAAATTAGTTAATATTTGCCTTAATTTACTTTCGTCAGTATAAATAATAGCTTCAATGTTGTTTAATGGAGTTATTAATTTAACTGTATTATTATAATTTAAAATACGTTGAGAAAATGTGTTAGATATATCCTGAATCAAATTATTAATATTTACCTTTCCAATATTTAATTCTATTTGCCCGGTTTCAATTTTAGAAATTTCAAGAACATCGTTAATAATATCCAGTAATTGTCGCCCATTGTTAACAATAACAGAAGTATAATATTCTCTTTCCTCTGGATTTAATGTTCTGGATTTTAAAAGTTCAGAAAACCCAATAATACCATTCATTGGAGTTCTGATTTCATGACTCATATTTGCTAAAAAGGATGATTTTAGCCTGTCACTCTCTTCTGCTTTTTCTTTAGCTTTAATTAGTTCTAATTTATCCTTTTCTCTATCAGTAACATCCCTGACTATAGCTAAAGTATGAAGGTGATTAACATAAACTATTCTAGCTTCATATATTCTGGTTATTCCTTGAGTTGTAATTTGATAATTAAAAGTTTCTGTTTGTTTTGTTTTTAATACATATTTTATTTTGTCATGTGTTAAATTGGCAATTTCTTCAGGTAATGTTTCGTGTACACTTTTGTTAATAAAATAACTTTCATCTTTTATAATCAATTTAGGATCATTTGTGTGATAATCCATAATTACCCCATCCTCGTTAAATACAAACATCATGTCTGGAATAACAGACAATAACCCATTTAGCTTTGCAATGTTAAGCTCAAGTTTTTCATTACTTTGTTTAAGGTTACTTATAAGTGATTTTTCTTTTGAAATATCAGTTAAAGTCCCAATGCCCTTGTATGCTATATCATTTTTAAAAAGAATTATTCCATTACCAAGCACATACTTTATTTTGTCGTCATCAATTTTAATCCTGAGTTCAGATTTCCAAGCACCCAACTTATTGAAAGCATTTCTCCAATATTGATTAATCTTATCTCTATCTTCTATAAGAATTAAATTAGAAAACTCAGTAAATGTTTTAATGTTTTTTAAAGAGGGAGATATTATATTGGGATTACTGTGCCAAATTAACTCATCTGTTAGTGGATTCCATTCGTATATAATATCAGAAATATGAGTGGCAACCATCTTAAATTGTTCCTCACTTTCTTTTAATGAAGATTCTGCATTTCTGGTTTCTCCGATATCTTGAGCTACACCGTGGATTTCTGTAAAAGTGTTATTACTATCAATAGTTGGACGAAGTGAAATCCTTATCCAGTGATATCTGTTGTTACTATCTTTAATTCTTATCTCAATTAATACTATAGAGCCAGATTTTACATTATTTAAGGCTTCATGAAATCTAATTTTGTAGTTTTCATGTATAAAATTCATGAAATGATGACCAACAATTTCTTCTGGTGAAAATCCAATTATTGTGGTAATGACAGGGCTTATATATGTACACACACCATCCTGATCAAGTGTGAAAATTACATCATTAATCTTTTCAACTAAGTCCTTGTGTTTTAACTCGCTATTTTTTAAAGCTTTCTGAATTTGTATTTTTTCAGAGATGTCTTCTATAATACCAATACCACCACAAATCTTATGGTCTTTATCAAATACCGGAGAGGTCTTAAGTAAAACATATATACTTTCACTACTGGTAGTGGTGCAATATTCACCTTCGTAGTCTCCTTGGATACCCGCCAGTGAACTTTGAATGCACGGTATTGTTCTTTTGTCTTTTAATAAGTTGAGGTTTAATCCAAGAAGTGACGCGCTATTTGATTTTAAAATCTCACAGAATTTTTCATTACAATCAGTAATAATCATATTAATATCCCAATAAAATATACCCATGGGTGACGAATGAAAAAATTGTTTAAATTTCTCCTCGTCATCAAGTAGTGTATCCCTGATTATTTTAGGTGAATGGGTCGATTTTTCTATTACTTTAATGTCATCCTCAATGAGCAACTTTAATTTTTTAAATTGATCGATTTTTTCATTTGCAAAGTTGTTTTTATCTCTGGAATATAAGCATAGTACACCCAAAATATCTCCTGATGGTGAGTGTACAGCAATACCATAAAAACATTTTAAATTTGATTTGTATTCTGTGGTGTCGGCGTAATTTTTATTTACTTGTAAATTAGGTACAAATCTGTTTTTTCCATCTTGAATAATATTATTAGTAATACTGTTTTCATTTGATTTGCTTTTGAATAAAGTGTTTTCATCAGGATGATTATAAGCAATTGCAATTATTTTATTTACCTCGATCTGAGAAGCTAATATGATGCATCCGTCCATCAGTTCAGCGATAAGGCTAAATTGCGACTTCCATCGTTTTAGGTACGTATTATAATTGGGTTTATTTATGTTCACTATTGTTCAATAAATATTCAAATGTTCAATATACCACTTTAAATAATTTATTTGTATGAATTTAGTTGAATGCTTAATAATTATTGATGAAAGTATTAGATTTGTCAATCAAAAAGAGTCTTTAATTCCTAATTGGAGGTAGGAGAAAAATAGAGTTTCTTTATTTGTTATGTTAAATTCAAAATTTTCTTGATAATTACTGTTGTCAACTTTTAATTGAATTAAGTTATTACCTTTTTTTAACGGAATTCTGGTATAATAAATGGAGTGGGGTAGAGATTGCCAATTTCTTGTATCCGCTTTTTCTGTAATAGCATTAATAATACTTATTACACTACCCAGATTTTTATTTTCATTATTAGCAATGCTTTCTAAAGCTTTTTTTGTTACTAACCTTGTAATTCCATTAGCTAACTCTCTTGCCATTCGATCTTTAAGCGACTGAAAAGCAATGGCATTGATGTCTTGAGATAAATCTAATGATATTTCTAAGCTATCTGTCTTAATTGAAGCTTGCTTGAATGTTGGTATTCGTTCTATATATTTTGGAAATGCTATTCTAATAATAGATAGGTTTTTAAAGGCATTTTGTTCATTTTTTTTTCTGTTCCCAATATATATGGGGAAGTTAAAACCATACTCTTCATTAGCAAAAGTAACCCATCCATTATGGTAACCTGTATTTACAAAATTTATACTCCACTCAGACTTTATGGGACCAAATCCATTCATCCACAGAAAAACAAGGCTTCCATCTGGTTCTGATTCCGGATTATATGATAAATCCAATAGATTGGAATAGTAAGAATATTCCTGGTTTAGTCCGGCTTGATAAGCAGATCGAATTAGATCTTTTTTTAATTGAGATGGAGTGTTTATGTTAAATAACTCCGAATAGCTATTTTCGTATGCTTCATAAGCATTTCTATAAGCAATAAAGGCATTGTTTTTATCTCCTGATGCATCATAGATCATACCCATTAAATTATGAGCAAAGGCATCATTTGAATACTTGTTTTTGTTTTTTTTATACTTATCATTTAGTTGTTGAAGTATAATATTGACTCTACGGCATTCAACAAGGGCATCTTCATAGTTGTTTAACATTAAATAGTTTAAAGATTTATAGTAATGAATCATTACAATCTCAAAATCTTCTGGTTTGTAGGGTTTAATCATGGGGTTGGAAATAAGAGCTAATGCTTCGTTGCCATAACCAACTTTGAAATCTTCATTATATAAATCTGCTTTATTTAGAAAGTAATTACTTTTTTCGTAATTACCCTGCATAAAGGTAACCATTCCCTGGTTCATATAATTAAGAACCCTATTGATTCCCTTGTCTGATTTAGTGTCTTTGTTTAGGAGTTTTTCTGCACTAGAGAAATCACCATTTACAATATAGTTTTGTAATTGATAATTCTTTTGGTAATATGTTGCACAGTTTGTTAATGTAAATAACAACAGGCCAATAATAATATATTTATATTTTAATGGATGATATACCATGCATATCTGTTGTGAATGAGATAAGTAAGTCTTTCTTGTGTAGAATAAAAGAAAGGATTTAGTTTATTGAAATGATATTTATTTTGTAATATATTTCTTTATTTTTTTATCACCCATCCAAACAATCTCATTGGTTTCAAGATTTGACAGTTCTAAGTTTGTTTGATAATAATTTACTCTTTCCTTTTTATAGGTATCAACAATAGAGTTTACATCTCCGTTAAGCATATAATCAGCACCTAATTCTTTCCCCCATTGTTTAGCTGTTTCTATAGAAGCAAATTCTTGTTGCGCAGCTCTTTCTTTTCGTAATTCTTCTCTTTTATCTCCAGCCTGTACTAATCTTACTTTACCACTGTTTATAAAAGCTTTCTCAATATCTTTAATAAATGTATCTGAATTAATGTGTTCATGAGATTTATTGTAAATAAGCCCAACAACAACAATAGGTTTTGATCCGTTGTTGGAGTTTAAATGATCGTTAATCCAATTGCCTGATAAAATTTGATCTACCATATCATCAGCTACCATCCTGGAATCGGTGTCATTCCATCTGCCACTTAAATCTATTGACTCATCAACGGTAACCCTTTCAACTTTATGAGTCATGCAAGATGTTAATAGGAACAGAAATGATAAAAACGGAAGTAATACTCTGGTTTTCATGATGATAATATTTAGGTTAATTGCACATTATTCATTAATTACAATCAATTTTTATGCCGCTAATTATTTAAAATATTTAAGTAATGACTTATTTGCTCGTTTAGGTAAATAATATTGTTTTTCTTGTTGCCTCCATCTATCATAAAATCATGCATTTGTTTATTTAAATGTGAGGGTCCTACTTTGAATTTAGCCATTGATGACATTATAATATATTCAATGCAAAATTCGTCATGTGTATATAAATTTATTAAAATATCGAAATCTTTTGAAATAAACTCTTTCAATAATTCTGATTTAGCTTGAAATAACCAGTTAAAATCTTTTGTGCAAGCGTAATGTCTTTGATTGTCACCGATAAGATTATCTTTAATTAATTTTGCATTAGAAAAACCTAATAGCTCTATATTTATATGAAGAGATAAATAGAATTTTTCAATTTTTTTAATTGCAGATAAATCATCTTCAGATAATGAATCATATACTATTCCTATTTTTCTGGCACTTTTTAAGTTACAAATAACAGGTTTGTAATTTCGCTTTTTTAATTTACGATTTAATAGATAGTTACCAATTTTTATTCTCAATTTTTTAAAGTAGTTCACAGATTTAATTTTCTAATAATTCAATAAAATCAGTTTCGTTAATGATTTTTACGTTTAGTTTTTCCGCTTTTTCAAGTTTGCTGGGGCCGGTTTTTTCTCCTGCCACAAGATACGATGTTTTTTTAGAAACTCCACTTAAGTTCTTTCCTCCGTTGGCTTCAATGATGCGTTTTAGTTCATCACGAGAAAAATTTGAAAAAGTTCCGCTTACCACAAATGAAAGTCCATTAAACTTATCACTGTCCTTAATATCTTCATCACTTTCAAGTTGTAATCCTTTGTTTTTAAGTCTTGTCACTAAAATTTTATTGTCTTCATCACCAAAATAATTAATTACACTTTCAGCTACTTTAGGTCCAATGTCATCAATAGCAATTAAATCATCAAATGTTGCGGCAGATAATTTGTCTATAGTATTAAAATTTTTACACAAAACTTTAGCAACAGTTGCACCTACATGCTTAATTCCTAATCCAAATAACACATTAGGATATGGAATACTTTTAGAAGCTTTTATACCAGCCAAAAGGTTTTGAGTAGACTTTTCCTGAAAAGTAAATATCTTCTTACTATCTGTATCATCTATAACTCTTGATAAGCCATTTACATTTTCAAAAGTTAAGTCATATATATCACTGACATTTTTCACTAAACTTTTTTCAAAAAGTAGATCTACTATTTGTTCTCCAAAAGAATCAATATTAACAGCTTTTCTGCTCACGAAATGCTCGATTTTACCTTTTAATTGAGGAGCACATGCTTTATCATTCGGACAAAAATGAGCAGACTCACCTTCTGGTCTGATCAGTTTTGTTCCGCATTCAGGACATTCTTCAATAAAATTTATTTTAGATGCTTGTGGGTCTCGTGCATTTTCGTCTGCTCTTGTAATTTTTGGAATTATTTCTCCGCCTTTCTCAACATAAACCATATCGTTTTTATGCAAATTTAGCTGTTCAATAATATCAGCATTATGAAGAGAAGCTCTTTTGACTGTAGTGCCAGCCAATTGAACTGGTTCAAGATTGGCAACCGGAGTGATTTTTCCTGTCCTACCTACCTGATAGCTAACAGAAAGTAATTTAGTACATGCTTCTTCTGCTTTAAATTTGTATGAAATAGCCCACCTTGGAGATTTTGCAGTATAACCTAATTCGTTCTGCAAATTAATATCATTTACTTTGATTACAATTCCATCAATTTCGAACGGAAGGTTAAACCTTTCTTTATCCCAAAAGTTAATATAATCGTTAATCTCAGTCAAAGACTTGCATATTTTATAATGTTCTGAAATTTTAAATCCCCAGGAATGTGCTATCTCCAGATTTTTTGAATGAATATCTGAGGGTAAATTATCTCCTAACAAATAATATAAATAACAATCTAATCCACGTTGAGCTACATCTGAACTCTTTTTCATTTTCAATGAACCAGAAGCTGCGTTTCTTGGATTTGCAAAAGGAGTATCGCCATCAAGCTCTCTTTTTTCATTGATTTTTAAAAACTCAGCATTGGGTATTAATATTTCACCTCGAATAACAAAGGATTCAGGATAGTTACCATGAATATTTAACGGAATGCTTTTTATAGTTTTAACATTAGCTGTCACATCATCTCCTTTTTCACCATCACCTCTGGTTACAGCTTGAATTAATTTTCCATTTTCATAGGTCAAACTAATGGATGTTCCATCGTATTTTAGCTCACATACATATTCAATTTGTTCGCCAATTGATTTTGTGACTCTCTGATGAAAATCGGCAATTTCCCCTTCATTATATGTGTTTCCTAAAGAAAGCATTGGATATGGGTGAGTGACTTGTTGAAAGTCATTCGATAAATCACTTCCAACTCTTTGGCTTGGGCTATAAGGATCGTTTAATTCCGGGTGTTGCTTTTCTAATTCAATCAATTCGTTCATTATCTGATCAAAATCAAAATCGGAAATTTGTGGTTGATTTAGAACGTAATAACTATGATTGTGCTTATTTAAAGTTTCTCTTAATTCCTTAATTCTTTGGGCAATTTCAGATTTGTTCATTACCAAATATTCAGTTTAAAATTGAAAACAAACAAAAATAAGAAAATATATAATTCTTAATAATAATGATTCAATTAGGTGTAAATAAAAAAAAGTCCGACTATTATAAATAGTCGGACTTTAAATGAAAATATCTTATTAAATCTTATTTAAAGATTGTCCAAGCTGGGGCAATGCCTGTAGTTTTGGTACTAACAAGATTCATATCAGTATCATATATTTTTAATTTTCCAGCTGCTGTTGTGCTTTCTGAAATTAATACATATAAATAATCATTATCAGGATTAACACAAACCCCATTTAAACCTGAAATGTCGCTGAGTATTGGAGTTGAATTAAACTCATTACTTTCTGTATTAAAAGTATAGATAGCTCCAGTGTAATTATAGTTAGCATCATATGAGCCGGCTAAAATATAAATTGTTGAAAGATCGCTATTGGCACTTAGGATAGAAGAGTAATTTGTACTTACATTATTTAGTTCATATGAAGCCTCTAAAACGTCTGTAGAAGTGTTAATATATCCAATTCCTGTTTTTGTTACCGTTGCGTAATAAGATGAAATAAGTGTTACATATAAATTATCATTGCTATCTTTTAATATATAACTACTAACTGCTGGTAAATCAATTGAAGATTGAGAATAATCATCTTTTAAATCAATTACTGTAATTTTTGCTTCGTAATTTAATGCGCAATATAATTTATCATTGGCTAAAGCAAGACCTTCTGGTCCACCTTCAACACTAATTGTTTTAATTAAAGATTTTGTTTCAATATCAATAACAGCTATGTATGAAATTGAAAAATCATTCCATACATCTCCGCCCCAACAAGATACAAATAAACAGGTGTCATTTGCTACACAAAAACGAGGTTTGGTGATTGATTCTGAGATTCCATTATTAGTCCTATCTAAAGTTGTTGCGTCAACATAAGCGACTTCATCTGTTGAATTTGACATAAAGTAGATATCATCACTAAAGATAGAAGCATATTGTATATTTCCTCCAAGTGCATTGCTATTTACGTTTTCAAAAACGTTATTTACAATAGAATCTCCTGATTCATAATAAGCAGAAACAGAACCGTCAGCACTTCCGTAAGATCCATAGTTAATAATATAGGCATCTCCCAAGTTGATAACAGGGGTGTTGTTTTCATCATCATCACATGCGTATAGAAGTGATATCAACACTAGAAACGGTAAAAAAAGTTTTTTCATATTTAATTAATTATTGTTTAATACTATATTTTATACTAAAATGATAATTTATTTCAGGCATTGCATAATTATTCTGATTTTGATATTCCTTACTGAAAATATTGTTGGCTTTTAATAAAATGCTAAACTTGTTTTTATTAAAGTTAAAATCCTTGCCCAAGGAAATATTTACAAGGTTATAGGAAGGCAAAATTCCATTAATCTGATTATACCTTCTTGTACCTATAAATCGGTCAGAAATAATTAGTTTGTATTTATTATAACTAGTAGTCCAAGATGAGTTAAATGTATGTTCGGGGGTGTATATTAATTGTTGTCCTATTACATCAGTTTCGTTTATGGATGATTCTCTAGTTGCTTTATTGAAAGTATAATTTGTTGTTAATTCAAAGTTTAATTGGTTTACGGAAAACAGGAAATCTTCAGACAACTCAATTCCTCTACTAATTACTCTTTGAACATTGGATGCTTCCCATCGTGAACTCTTGTTTATCCACATAATCCAATTGTCTATGTCCATATAAAAATATTGTGCATTTAGTTTTAGAAGAGTGTTGTTTTTATTCCATATAAATTTAATACCACCTTCGTAATTCATACCATCTTCAGGTTTTAGATTTGCATTTCCGCTATATCCTTCCTGATTCCAGTATCGATCATTAAAAGTCGGGATTCGATAACTTTTTTGAATATTTCCAATAGCATTTAGTGATGTGTAATTGGATGACGTAAGTTTATATTCTAAACCTAATGCAGGGGTAAGTGGAGCTTTAAAATGCGTAACCCATTGTTTTCGTATATTTACTGTATATTTTATCTTATTCCATTTTTGAAAAAACGAAATATTTGCATCTAAATGCTGTTCGGATATATCATCATCGTAGGCATAAACATTTGGTATGATATATTTATACTTAATACCAGCCTGATACTTGATTTTTTTTGATATCTTTTGGTTTATTCCTATGTTAGATACCAATCTTTCGGTACCTATATTTTGAGTTTTGTCACTGTAATCTATCTGTTTGTCTCTTACATATCCAGCTCCAATATAGTAATGAATTGGGTGCACATTATTGTTGTATAACACCCAACTTCTAAAATCTTTTTCTTCAATAGGGGCATCTCCTGTATAAGCAGTATTTCCATTGTCTGACATGTTTGGTTGACTGTTGTGTTTGTTTTTAGTTATCCAAATAAATGAAGTGATATTTTGTTTTTGACTGATTTTAAAATTTACTTGTTCAACCAGACTTAATTGATTTATGGATGCAAAGCGCTGGGTATCTCTGGTGTAGGATTTGGTTTCCCAATTGTAGTAAGCTGTGTTTAAAAACGGAAAGTTGTTATTAATATTGTATCTGTAAAAACGTGTTATGGATTCAATTTTACCATTACCCACAAATATTTTACTTCCAATCATATTTTCTCCAAAAGAACCTAATTGTCCTTTTATTTCAGCTTTAAAACCATTAGTCCAGTTATTATTAAAGCCTAAATTAATATTACCACCAATTGACCCTGAGCCATTAGTTGCAGAGGACGAACCAAATTGTATGGCTATATTATCAAATATGTATACAGGAACATTGCTGGCATTTGAATATCCTAATGTTAATGAATTTATATTTAATCCACCAACTAATATAGAAGTGTGATTTGGAGAGGTACCTCTAAAACGAATTGAGGATAGTCCTCCTGCATCTGATTTGACATATATAGATGTATATTTAGTTAATATATTTGCTAGAGAACCATCTTCCGTATCTATTTTTTGAATATCAGATAAAGATTCTATTTTACTTCCAACAACATATTTTTTTGAATTATTACTATATATATCAACTTCTTGAATTTGCAGCGTATCATTAAAATGAGAATACGTAGAATCTTCTGGAATAAAATACATCTGTGCATGAACACACAAAATCGAAATAAAATAAAAAAGAAATAATAATATATATCTATACATTTGCTATCATAAATACGCAGCAGGAGATAGAAGACAGATATAATATTTGAAATCTATTTTAGCCTAGCTCCCGAAGCTTTTAATATTATATTTATTTTGGCAGGTATTCTGGCTTGTTCTTATTATTGATGCCTTCCCATTAAAATTAACTTAACAGTGGCTAAAGTGTTTCAATAATATTATATAGAACTTACAGCTGCGGGTACAGCTCCGGAATTTTAGTTTACTAAGCACCGGATTCCCTTTTCATTCTTAGGTTATTAAACCTTCGAAAACCAAATTTTGTGCAAATGTAGATAAAATTTTAATTGTTCGATTAGTAAGGTTGTTAATTTTACTAAAATATGTAATTATTAATCATCAGTATGTTGCGATTCAGTACTAGTTTTAGCTTTATGTTTCTCCAAAAAATGCATAACTATTGATTTGATTAAATCAAATGCAGGTTTGTATAGTTCATTAAACATTGAAGAAAAAAGTTTAAGTGGATTTAAGTATTCTTTTAACTCAAGTTGTTTAATTTCTAGTTTTTTTTCGGCAAGACGGATTTGATAATGTAATTGTATTTTTTCATTTTCAAAATCCTTAAAAGTCCTTATATGGCTATATCTATTCTTTGTCATATTTACTGAAATTTTGAAAAAATATTTGAATAAAAGCTTTGATAACAGGTGTTTGAATTAATATTCCCTTGAATAAGTAAAAAATGAATGCAAATAAAACATATACTCCTGCAACAACTAAAAAACCTAATTCATTACTATTAGTGTATGTTCCTATGGCGAATGCAGCAGCCATTGAAACAAATATTAAAACAAACATGGCAATATAAAACAACACCAACTTTACAGCTATGCCAGAAGCAAAACGGCTTAAATCTTCAGCAGCCTGTAGTTTTGTTAAGTCCAACTTACTTTGAAAATAGGTTTCTATTTCTTTTTTTACATCGGAAAGTTCCTCCGATATAGTTTCTTTCCTGTCCATAATAATTAAATAAATATATAATTTAAGAGATAAAAAAAAGCCTGATCCTAATCTTTCTTTAAAGTAAGAAATTAGTTTCAGGCTACAAATAAAAAAATCAAGTTTTCTACTAATTTGCACTACTGGTTGGTTCCAAAGTTTTTTTGTACTCATCAAGAAGTGTTTCAATTTTTTGTTCAATTTGGTGAATTTTTTCTTTAAGTTCTTCCTTAAGTTCTCCACCTTTAACTTTAAGTTTTTCTTTTGTAGTATTCATTTCTTTTTCAAGGTCGTTCAACTTGTGTTTTAATTGATCACGAGTATCAGAACCTTTTTGTGGAGCAAATAATAAAGCAGTTGCAGCACCAACTAAAGCTCCAGCAATCATTCCTCCTAAAAACAGACCACTATTTTTCATAACTCCTATTTTTTAAGCTGTTAAACAATGTATTATCAACATTTAATATAGCATAAAACCAGATAAAAGTCAACTTTTAATTCAAAGGTTTTGACAGAATGTTTTGTTTAAACGTATTTGTGATATATTTTTGAAGATTAAGGATAGAAAAAAGATTTTTTCACAAGATTATTATATCTTATATCAACTTTATGGAAAATCCAGTTATTATCAGTGAAACTGAACAGTTAGAGATTAAAAGTAATTATAGAAAACTTTTAAGAGCAAGTAAGAATATATTAACCAATGAAGATGTTACAGAGATACGTAAAGCAATTGAAATATCATTAGAACGTAAAAAAGAATATAGAAGACCATCTGGAAAATTATCAGCCATACATTCCTTGGAAGTTGCAAATATTGTTGCATCTGAAATAGGGTTGGGTAGAACATCCATTATATGTGCTTTACTTTATGATGTAATTCAACATGAGGATGTTGTGATAAATGAGGTTGCTGATATTTTTGGAAAAAATGTTGAAGAGATTATAGGTGGTTTAATTAAAGTAAAGGAACTTTATAATAAGGATACTTCTATTGAAACTGATAACTTTAGAAAATTACTTCTCTCGTTTGCTAAGGATGTTCGAGTAATCTTAATTATCCTGGCTGACAGGCTTGAGACTATGCGTAGTCTTAAGTTGTATGATGCTGAGAGTCAGCAAAAAATAGCTTCAGAAGTTGGTTATTTATATGCTCCAATGGCTCATAGGTTAGGGCTATATACTATTAAATCAGAGATGGAAGACATGGTGATGAAATACACTATGAGAGATACTTATGATTATATAGCACAAAAATTAAATGATACTAAAAGAGCCAGAGATAAATATATTAATGATTTTATTGATCCTTTAAAAAAGGAATTAGAGGAAGTTGGGTTGAAATTTGATATTAAAGGAAGAACAAAGACCATTCATTCAATCCACAATAAAATAAAAAAGCAAAATACACCTTTTGAAAAAGTGTATGATTTGTTTGCAATTAGGGTTATTTTAGATAGTGAAGAGAAGAATGAAAAAGCGGATTGTTGGAAAGTATATTCTATTGTAACCGATAAATATCAACCCAATCCATCCAGGTTGAGAGATTGGCTTTCAATACCTAAGTCGAATGGTTATGAGTCGTTACACACAACAGTTCTTGGCCCTGAAAATAAATGGGTTGAGGTTCAAATCAGAACGCATCGAATGAATGAAGTTGCAGAAAAAGGTCTTGCAGCTCATTGGAAATATAAAGGAGGGAAAGGGGAAAAAGGTATGGACCAATGGTTGGGTAACATTCGTGAAGTCCTTGAAAATCCTGAAAGAAATGCCATCGACTTTATTGACGACTTTAAACTTAATTTATATGATGAAGAAGTATTTGTTTTTACTCCTAAAGGAGATTTAAAGCGATTGCCAAAAGGAGCTACGGTTCTTGATTTTGCTTTTGATATTCATTCTGGAGTTGGTAAAAAATGTATTGGAGCAAAAATTAATGGAAAACATGCCTCTATAAAACAAGTATTAAAAAATGGTGATCATATTGAAGTGGTTACTTCAAATACTCAGGAGCCACGAAATGAATGGCTGAACGTAGTAGTTACATCAAGAGCTAAATCCAAATTAAAGCAGGCCTTAAAAGATTTAACCTATAAAGAGTCGGAATTTGGTAGAGAAACATTAGTTAGAAGACTTAAGAATTGGAAACTTGAGCTGACAGACCAGTTAGTACATCAAATGGTTAAGCATTTTAAAATGAAAAGTATTAATGACTTTTATAGAGAAATTGCAATAGGAAACATTGATGTATCTAGCATTAAGGAATATATTTTAAGTTTGGATAAAAAAGAATCTGAAAAAGATGTTGCAGAGGTCGCTCAACAAAAAAGTGCTACAAACTTTGTAGCGAATATGGATGATGATATTTCTTCCTCTGATGATGTTTTAATGATAGATAAAAATCTTAAAAATGTGGAGTACTCATTAGCAAAATGTTGTAATCCTATTTTTGGAGATGAGATATTTGGTTTTGTATCTGTTTCGGGAGGGATTAAAATTCATCGTAAATCTTGTCCTAACGCACCAGAAATGCTTTCAAAATTTGGATATAGAATTGTAAATGCTCAGTGGACAACAGGAGCGTCTGGTAATTTTCAGACTACTCTTAAGATTACCGGTACAGATGATATTGGAATAGTAAGTAATATAAGTCAGGTGATTACAAAAGATCTTCATTTGAAAATGCGTTCTATTTCTATTGATTCTCAAGAAGGTAGTTTTGAAGGTACAGTAACTGTTTTTGTTAATGATACAGATATGTTAGATCTTATGATTAAAAAAATAAAAAATGTAAAAGGAGTTTATACTGTTTCCAGAATTGATTCCGTAGCGTAAGTAATTGAATAGATTAATAATAATTTAAGCACTCATAATTTCTTTGTGAGTGCTTTTTGTTTTATTTATAAAAGTATTGTGATTAATATTTATGATGGGATAGCTAATTTGATTTGCGAATGATTTGGTATAATTATTATTTTTTCTGAAACTTTAACCCCTTGAATTTTATTGTTATTGAAACTAATAATGAAAAATAGAGTTTAAGCCCCATTTAATAATAGGGGTAATCATAAAATGACTTTGGTAGAATAGTATGAAGACTGGATTGGACTTAGGGAAAAGAAGTAATTATCAGCACTTATATTCAGAATTATATACTGGACTAAAGTATTTTGCATTTAAAATACTGAATTCAGAAAATGAAGCAGAAGATGTAATTCAAGATGTATGGTTAAAAGTATGGAATAAAAAACCTGTATTTGAAAATAAACATAAATTAAAGGCATACTTATATCAATCAATACGAAATGCAGCTCTAAATCAAATTAGAAATTCCAATAGGAAGAATGAATTTTTAAAAGACGTTCAAATTAAGGAAATAGAAGAAGATATTAGTGAACGAATGATAGAAGCTGAAGTTTACGCATTAATTAATCATACTTTCAGTCAACTTTCAGAATCGGCAAAAAGAGTTTATATTGAAAAATTGAATGGTAAAAAATATAAGGAAATTGCTGAGGATTTAAACATCTCTGTCAATACCGTTAAAAAGCACATTAATAATGCCAATCATTATATGAAAGATAATTTAAAACATCTGCTTGAATTCATAATTCTTTTTTGTTAATCCCGTCAATAAAGGTGGATGTAGTACCCCTTTTGTTGTTATTTTAAGCTTCCTCCCTAAATAAAAATATATTTTAATGAAAAAAGTTACTTTTTTCATTACCCCACATTAGAAATTGAGTGTTATATATATAAAATCGTACATAATATGAGTTTTTTAGTATCAGATCATATAAAAGTTTTGCTTACAAAATATGTATTAAAACAGCCGCTTAGCAATGATGAAATTGCAGAAGTTAAGGCTTGGATTAATGCATCAGAGGCAAATATGCGTCTTTTAAAGAAAATTGAATCTGAGGCTTTTTTAGAAAAAACAATATTAAGTAATCATGAAAATGAAGCAAGTAAATCTTATGAACGATTTAGTAAACGTGCGAATATAAAGTCAGGAAAGATTGGATGGATATATTCTGCAGCAAGTATAGCAGCAATTTTTATAATCGGTTTATTTATCTATCAGTTAAATAGACATAGTTATGATATTCCGCCAATACAAACAGGAATAGCAAAGGCTGTAATAGAGTTGAACGATGGACAGTTTAAAGAAGTTAAGAATGTATCTTATGTGGAAGTTCAGGATTCAACATATACAAACCTTAATGTGCCAAGAGGTGGTGAAATTGATGTTCGTTTAAGTGAAGGAACTGTTATTCATTTGTATTCAGAATCATCATTAATAGTACCAAAAGATTTTAATGCAAATAACAGATATGTTACTATTCATGGAGAGGGGTATTTTAAAGTTGCACACGATGAAAATTCACCATTTGTAGTTAAAACAAGTCAATCAAAAGTGAAGGTTTTAGGTACCGAATTTAAGATAATGGATTATGGGCAAAATGCTAAAACTATAGTTACTTTAGTTAGAGGTAAAGTTGAAGTAAGTAATAAAGACAATACGGTTTTAATGACGCCTAATATGCGAACTGAAGTTGCAGATCAAGGGGAAATTGTCATAAATAATCTTAATAAGTTAACCGTTAGTGCTGTTGAAAATGGGAATCTGATATATACAGATAAATCCTTGGAGGAGATTATGACAAGTTTATCCAGAATATATGATGTCAATATTAAATTTGATAAACAAGAATTAAAAAACATCAGGTTTACAATTAATGTAAGCAGAAAGAAAAACTTAAAGGAATTACTTTCAATTATTGAAAAAGTAGAGAAGGTAGACTTTAGTTACAAAGAAAATGTTGTGCACATACATTAAATATTAATCAATGGAATGTATTAACAACCGGAAAACATGTGGATTTTATTATTTATAAGCGTTTTAAATTTTAAAATTTTACGTTAAGCTGGTTAAAATTCCTAAACCTTTTTACAAAAACAAAATGACAAAGATTGTACTATTTAAAAGGGCAATATTATTGCTCCTGGTCTCCTACGTCCTTATATTTAGAGTGTCAGCACAGACGCAAGAGCGATTGTCGGTTCATTTAAAGGGGGTTACGCCACTTGAGTTGTTTAATGAATTAAACAAGCAGATCAGTATAAATTTCGTTTATAGCAACGAGGACATTAATCGTATCCCTTTAAAAAATTATGATTTTGACAACGTATTGATTGGAGATATAATCGACTTTTGTTTGCAACAAACAAATTTGACTTATGAAATTGAGCAAAATACCTTGATTATCAGGCCGAAGTCAAAATCTTCTGTTATCCGTGGTATCATACTTGATGATGAAGGCATTCCCCTTCCAGGAGCAAGTATTCTTATTAATGCCTCAAATGTGGGTGCAATAAGCGGGGCAGATGGAACTTTTTCATTATCTAAAGGATTTGAAAAACATGAAGCAGCCCTTCATATTTCATTTATAGGTATGAAAGATCAGGATATTCAATGGACAGGAAGTGACCTTGAAATTCAAATGAAATCGGATATGCAACTTACTCAGGAAGTAGTAGTTACAGGTTATCAGGTAATTGATAAAAAGCAACTTACTAGTGCAGTTAGTTCGTTAGATATGTCTGAAATAATCCAAACCGAGGCTCTTAGTGTAGACCAGATGTTGTCAGGTAAAGTACCTGGCTTAAGTGTTAGTTTTAATTCGGGAGAAATGGGAGTAACACCTAAGATCAGAGTGCGTGGGGTATCAACATTGGTGGGTAACAGAGAACCTTTGTGGGTTGTTGATGGTGTTGTTTTGTCTGATCCTGTAGATGTGTCGCCGGCAGAATTAAACGACCCTGATTATATAAATCGTATAGGAAATGCAATTTCGGGTATTAACCCGCAGGATGTTGAACGTATTGATGTTCTGAAAGATGCTTCTGCAACAGCTCTTTATGGTTCAAGAGCTGCCAATGGGGTTATTGTTATTACAACAAAAAAGGGTAGAGCCGGAAAAATGGAGGTGAATTATTCAGGTAGCACTTCGGTTCGGGTAAGGCCCAGATATACGGATAAATCAATCAATCTGATGAATTCCAAGGAAAGGGTTCAGTTTTCCAGGGAATTAATGCAGGATAATCATATGTTTACATCTTCAAATAGTTTGTATGGGTACGAAAAACTTGCTTATCAGTTATATAACAATCAGATTGATTATGATACTTTTGAACAGGAAGTATATAAATTAGAAACTAACAATACCGATTGGTTTGATTTATTGATGCGTGATGCCTGGTCGCAAAACCATTCGTTAAGCTTTTCTGGTGGTGATGAGAATACTATTTATAGAGCTTCAGTTGGTTATTCAGAAAATCAGGGTGTTAATAATTCTGATGATTTATCACGTTATACGGCTTCCCTTAATTTGCGACATAATTTTAACAAATTATCTGTTGGAGTAAACATACTTGCCAATACTGGTAAGCATAAATATTACCAGTCTTCATTGGCTCCAACTGACTATGCATATAATACCAGTCGTGTGATTCCTGCCTATGATGAAAAAGGGGAGTACTATTTTTATAATCAAACACTTGGAGCAGGAGGTGGTGAGGGCTACGATTATAATATCCTGAAGGAATTAAAGAATAGTGGCGTTGATCAAAATAATTCATCCATCACTTCCAGGGCAAATTTAAATTATAAAGTGAGTGATTGGTTAAATCTATATACCATAGTATCTATGAGTGTTTCTAACACTGAAATTGAAGATTGGTGGGGCGAAAATACTTATTATGCTGCTCAGTTAAGAAGGAGTAAAACACTTGAAGATATTCAGCCTGATTTAGCTGAATTAGTGTATGGAGGTGAATTGACAAAAAATTATACCCGCAATAATGCTTACACTGCACGAATTCAGGGGGATATAAATAAATATTTTGGTGTAGAAAATCAGCATAATATTAATGCATCCATTGGATTGGAGGCCAATTCCTCAAAATATGATGGATTTTCATTAACAACTCGTGGTTATATGAAGGAGCGGGGTAAGTCCTACGTGTCGGATATTGATTTGACCACATATACAAAATATGCGCAGTGGTTGTCAACCAATATTCCAACCGTAACTGATAATCTTACCAACTTATTGTCCGAATATGCTTCTGCATCTTATAGTTATAAAGATTACTATACAATAAATGCCAATGCAAGGTTAGATAACTCGAATAAATTTGGTGATCAAAGTAACAACAGGATATTGCCTATATGGTCTGCCTCGTTTATGTATAATTTTGCGTCATTGTTAAAAAATCAGTCTACTTTTGATTATCTCAGGTTGAAAACCTCTTATGGCTTTCAAGGGAATATGTTAACGGGTTTGTCGCCCAAAACAATTATTAAGGCAGGTGCTTATGATTCTTATTTTAATGAGTATACATCCAGTATTAATACCTACCCGGATCCAAATTTAAAATGGGAAAAAACAAGTTCTTTTAACATCAGCCTGAACTCCTCTTTATGGAATAATGTATTGCAATTTGAATTGACCTATTTTAACAAGGATACTAAAGATGCTTTTATTGAGCGACCTATATCCGGAATTAACGGATACACTTCGTATATGGTAAATGGGGGAGATATATTAAACGAAGGATATACAATTGATTTTACTCTTACTCCAATTCGTAAAAAAGATTTTTTCTGGACTTTTTCCGGGTCTATGACAAAAATTAATAATAAGATGAAATCAGAAGTTGGAATAGATACCTACGAGTATGGTGACTTTTTAAATGGAACAGCTATCATTGAGGGGGAATCTATAGGTACATTTTATAGTTATAAATTCGCAGGACTGAACCCTGAGGATGGAGGTCCTTTGTTTGATGATGGAGATGTTGCTTCAATTGCCAATCTTAATAAATATGATACCTATACAAAGGTGTTAGTGAAATCTGGACGACGGGATCCAAATGTTACCGGAGGGTTTAATACATCAATGCGTTATAAAAGCTGGAGGTTAAATGCAAATTTTTCTTATAGTCTGGGAGCCAAAACCCGATTATTGAAATTCTATCCAAACGGGAATGATTATTCTCCTCAATATAATTTGAATAAGGATCTGCTGAACAGATGGAGAAACCCCGGTGATGAATTGAAAACAAATATTCCGGCTGTGTTAAACTACTCATCTAATAGTCCATACGATTACCATTGGGCAACTGGCGGTTGGTATAGGGGCGAGAATCAAAGAATAGCTGCAAATAGTTGGGATCAATATAATTACTCTGATATCCGGGTTGTGAGTGCAGATTATTTACAATGTACCTATCTGAGTTTATGTTATGGTTTATCAGATAAATTATTACAAAAGTTGAATATTACCAGGGCAGAATTAACGCTTTCAGGAAGCAATTTATTTACAATTTCAGCAAAGGAATTAAAAGGACAAACTCCTACTCAAAGCGGATTTGATAAGATTCAATTATCTCAACGTCCTACATTTTCATTAGGCGTAAATGTTACTTTATAAAACGGGTATAATTATGAAAAAACATACAATGCGATTTATATCATTAATAATTATAGGAATAGCACTATCGTCATGTAATGACTTTTTAACAGAAAATTCTCAGGATCTGTCATACATTACTGGTTACGATGATTTAGATGAGATATTATTAGGGGATGTTTATCTTTCGCCTGGTACAAGTACGGCTAGCAATGATATATCAGATACATATATGCCATACATTCACTTTATGAGTGGTGAAGTGACGCAATTAATTGATGTATCTAAGAATATCAATACTCCTCCAAGGACAACTACGCGGTTGTTTGGTTATTATACCTGGCAAAGAGATGTTACTTTGGGTCTAGATGGAAGCGAAGTATATGATGACGGCCAGGATTGGAAAAAAATATACAAGAGTATTGTTTCTGCAAATGTAGTTCTATCCGGTTTGTCAGAACTGTCTCCCAAAGATGACGAAGAATTACTACAAGCCAAAAGAATAAAAGGTGAAGCTCTTTTCTGCAGGGCAGCCGATTTATTTCTGTTAGTTAATCTTTATGCCGACGCTTATGAACCGGTTAATGCAGATCAAAAGCCAGGCGTTCCGGTAAAACTTACAGATTATGCCGAAATAGGTTCATTTACACGGGCATCTGTTAAAGAAGTCTATCAACAGATTGTTTCAGATTTATCAGAAGCAACAGTGGCATTGAAAGATAACGAAGAAAAATCAATATACCGAATTAATTATGCAGGTGCATGTCTTTTCTTTAGTAGAGTATATTTATATATGCAAGATTATAACAATGCTATTTCATGGGCGCAAAAAGCCATCGCTGAAGCTCCGCAAATGGTGGATCTAAATACATTTACATCCCCACTTTTTAGCAAAAACAATGAAAGCATAATGTTTACCATGGGTGGCAATATCATTGCTGAAAATATATATGAAAACATAGTATGGGGGGAGCTATATTTACAGGTAGGACAGTTTGTTGTTGCAAATGATTTATACAATAGTTTTAGTGATAGTGACTTACGCAAGAGTAGTTTTTTCCACATTAATGAAGAAGCTCCCAATGTGGTTTTATACGATAAGCAAACATATGAGTTAATTGCGCAAAGCAGTGAAATATCAGATTGTTTTACCCTTAGAACTGCCGAAGCATGGTTAAACCTTGCTGAAGCTTATGCGTGTTCCGGAGACAATTTAAGTGCTCAAAACGCAATGAATACTTTGCTTAAAAACAGAGTTGAAAACAGTGCCTTTCAACCCATATTACTAGATAATGCTGAATTGGTACACTTTATCAGGGAAGAAAGAAAAAAAGAGTTGTGTATGGAAGGGCACCGCTGGTTCGATTTAAGAAGGTATCAAGTGAATGAGGCATATCCTGAAACAAAAACCCTTTATTCGGTTTCATCAGTTATTGCAGATTATGAATTGGTGAGATTTGATTATTACAGACTCGATCCGGGTGATCCTGCATGGACGTTGCCTATACCTAAATATGAAATGGATTATAATGATTCAGAAGGAAATAACAGGGATGACAGGATTCCATACAATACCATAAACTACTAATATGTTAACTATGAAAAAGTATATAAGTATTCTATATTTAATTTTCGTTTTCTTGCTTTGGGGTTGTCAGAAAGAAGAAGAATTGACCCCTTCTTATGCTGAAATGGATTATTTTTTACCTCAAGCGAGCCAAACAGATGAGGTTTCGGAACTAAAAAGGCAGTTTTTTAAAGATACAGGTGTTAAACTATTGTTTACAGATACGCTTTATACATCTGAATCAGATACAATTTTGCTGGACGTTGATTATAACTACGTTGTAGATTATACGGGCTATGATTATATTATTGATCAGTATACATCAGTTTCAGAAATGAAGAAAGCTGCTGAATTTGTGCAAAATAATATTCTTAATGAAATAGGGAATATCCTTCCTCCATACTCAGTCATTTTAGCAAATGATTTTGTGTCAGTTGATTATTATGGAACTTTAAAAACGCTTATCAATTTGATTAGTTTAAAAACTACGGTAATTAACATGGGGGATATTGAATCAAAATCTTTAAGTGAGAAAGAAGAATTAAAAAGTGCGGTCTTATCTCAATATTTAAGTTATCAGTTAACTACAAATTATAGTAATGATTTGAAACCATTTTTTGATGTGTCTTCAGATATCTATGATGATTGGATGAAAGTTTGGCCAACATATACGGAAGATGATCAATATAACGGTTTTATAGAAGCCCCAACAGGATACTCTGGTTTTAATCGCCGGCATGATCTAAAAACGTTTTTGTATTATATGTACACAGTTAGTGAAGATGATTTCAGGGCTACATATGGTGATTATACACGCATTATTACCAAAATGGAAGTTCTCAACAGCGTATTAAAAGAGAAGTTTGATATTGTAATCTACTAATAAAAATATTCATGAAAATAAATTATTTATGCCCCTTTTTAGGGGCTTTTATTTGCTTTCTATTGTCGTGTAGTAACGATAATAATGAAACATCATATAAACTCTCTGGTCATTTAACCGGAGTAGAGGGAAAGGGTGTTGCTATTTTACAAGATTATCAAACGTATAAAGAAGATACTGTACCTTTTATCGATGGCAAATTTGAATTTACCGGTGAGCAAGAGATTCCCAAAATTTACAGACTGTATTTTATTGGTCCTGAGGATTCTCTGGTAACACAGTGCAAAAGCGATTTGTTATATATTGAAAATGGCGACATTCACTGTTCGGGCGAGTACCATCAATTAATGAATTACATTGAGAATAACGATCCATCATTAAAAAGAATGACCATAAAAGGAGGTAATACTAATGCGATATACGAATCCTATTTAAACGACATACGCCCCATAATGCAAGAGGCGATAGTTGTGAGTAATAAGCTTGAATATCCTGGTGTTGCTGTTGAAAATATGACTGAAAAACAATATTCCGAAGCCTTACAAATGCAGAAACAACTGGATTTTTTGTTGAGTAAACGCGATTCTATTAAGGATAAGTATATTGAGACTTATGCCAAAAGTCAGCTTGCATACGATTTTGTTCTTGCATCTATTGCAAAGGACAGGCATTATGAGGAGTGGATTGATGAAAACAGGGCTCATGGCAATGGTTACCCAGAAGATATTGCCATACCTTCAACTGGTAAAGTTGAGAAATGGATTTCTTTACTTAATAAGCAAAATGCGTTTAGTCCGAATCAGATGGATACTTTAAGGCAGTTGGCAGACAAATGCACTCACCTTACTCCGGGAGCTCCATTTATCGATGGATATATAACTACACTTAGTGGAGATTCAGTTTTATTAAGTTCGCAATTAAAGGAAGGGCAATACACGTTAATAGATTGTTGGGCTTCGTGGTGTCATCCATGCAGGGCTTCAATACCACATTTAAAACAGTTATATAAAAAGTATAAAGATAAAGGGTTGAATGTTATTGGTTTATCGTTGGATGGAAATCAAATGAAAGATCAATGGCTAAAAGCCGTCGATGCCGAGCAAATGGAATGGCCCCAGTTTCTGACAGACTTTCATTGTGAAATTATTAAAGATTATAGTGTGGCTGCCATCCCCAATATTTTGTTGATCACTCCTGATAAAAAGATTTTAAAAACCGGAGTGAGGGGATTTGATTTAGATTTAATCCTTAAAAATATTTATGGTAATTAATTCCTGCAAGAAAGCTCGAATTTATTCCAACCCGCACCCTCCAACTCCCTAAAGGGAGGGTGTCAACCCACACGGTGCGAGAGGCTTCCCCTTTAGGGGATGAGGGGTGAGCGGTGGGGGCCACAATAATGCCGCAGTTTTCTTGCAAGCACTAATTAATGATAATATGTTTTAACCCTGTTCAAAATATAATCTGTAATGAATAAAATATTAAAAATAGTAGCCATATTGCTTATTGTGGTATCGATAATTTCGTGCCAGGAAAAGTCATCATATACATTTAAAGGTGAGCTTTCCGGAATTGTAGAAAAAGGTTTGGTTCGTTTGGTTGATCCAATTAGCAATGAGGAAGATACTGCGGAAATGGTAAATGGTAATTTTGTTATTAAAGGACAATTAGAGCAACCTAAATTGTATCGTTTATATATTGCTGTTCCCAATGTTCCTCCGTTTTCAACATTAAAATCATCGCTGGTTTACATCGAAAACGGGCAAATTACATGTACGGGTAATTTTAATGAGTTCGAAAATTACTATGATTATTCTGATACAACAAGTATTCGTCCGGTAATAACGGGCTCCGAAGCAAATGTTTTATACGAAGAATATTTGAGTAATGTACGTCCATATGTAAATCAGGCAGCAGTAATAAGTATGAATTTTGTGACTGACACGGTTCTTTCTCACCAAAAAACTGAGGTTGAATTACAAAAAGCACATAAAAATCAGCGCAAATTGTTAAGCCTTCAAAAGCATAGGGATCAGATTTTAAATGATTTTATACTTAAACATTCAGGCAGCCAGGTGGCATACGATTTGGCCTTTGCTGCCATGAGTATGGACTCGCATTATGAAGAACGTATAGATGAGAGTATTGCTAAAGCAGTCAGTTATTATGAATCCATTTCTATACCGGACTCTAAAAAAACAGCAAACTGGATATCGGCGTTGAAAAAGTCCGGTTCATTCAATCCAAAACAAATTGATACACTTGAAATATTGTCGAAAAGGTGTTTGAACTTTGTAAAAGGAGCACCTTTTATGGATGGCAAAGTATCTACATTAAAAGGAGATACCATTCAATTAGGTTCTGAGTTTGTTGAAGGACATTATACTTTGATTGATTTTTGGGCTTCCTGGTGTGGCTACTGCCGGGATGCCATTCCTCATATTAAAAAGTTGTATAATCAGTATCATGATCAAGGATTGGATGTGGTTAGCGTTTCTGCGGACGACATCACAAAATCAAAAAAAGCATGGTTTAACGCTATGGAGCAGGAGGATATGCCATGGGCTCAGTATCAGGCTGATTTTGATAGTAAATTGTTTAATAATTATAACATTACTGGTATTCCATATTTGATTCTTGTGGGACCAGATGGTAGAATTGTAAAAGCAGGAGTAAGAGGGTATGATTTGGATATTGTTTTAAAACAGGTTTTCAAATAATAGGTAGATAAATAATGTAGATTGGAGGTCGGTTAATTCTAAATTATCCGGCCTTTTTTATTTGTTCCGGGTTAAAAATCAGCTTTAGATTTAATTATTCAAAATAAACAGACTTTGGAGATGTTCTTGTGTGTGGTATTTTTTATATTTTTGCAGCTTATTAAAAATGAATCATTAATCTGAAATACTAATCTAATTATATGATAACTTATAGTTATTCAAATTAATTGAATGTATTTCGATAATATAAATAATTATTTAACAATGGAATTAGCGAGCACGTACAATCCCGCCGAAACGGAAGACAAATGGTATAAGTATTGGATGGACCAAAAGTATTTTCATTCAGAACCGGATGAAAGAGAGCCTTATACAGTCGTCATTCCACCACCAAATGTTACAGGGGTTTTACATATGGGACATATGCTGAATAATACCATTCAGGATATTTTAGTAAGAAGAGCCCGTATGTTAGGTAAAAATGCTTGCTGGGTTCCGGGTACAGACCATGCATCAATTGCTACAGAGGCAAAAGTAGTTGCTAAATTAAAAAATGAGGGTATTGATAAAGCAGATTTATCGCGCGATGAATTTTTAAAACATGCATGGGAGTGGACTGATAAACATGGAGGTATTATTCTTGAGCAACTTAAAAAACTAGGAGCTTCATGTGATTGGGATAGAACTTGTTTTACTTTAGATGAAACTAGGAGTGAAGCTGTAATTGATACATTTGTTAAATTACACGAAAAAGGATTGATATACCGTGGTGTTCGCATGGTAAATTGGGATCCGGATGCTCTAACAGCGGTATCTGATGAAGAAGTTATATATAAGGATTTACATTCGAAATTATATTATCTGTTATATAAGATAGAAGGAGAAGATGGACATGTTACTATTGCAACAACACGTCCTGAAACTATTTTGGGAGATACTGCTGTATGTATTAATCCTAAGGATGAGCGTTTTAAGCATCTGAAAGGGAAAAGAGTATTGGTTCCATTAATTAACAGATCAATTCCAATTATTGAGGATGAATATGTTGATATGGAGTTTGGTACCGGATGTTTGAAAATTACACCGGCTCACGATATCCATGACTATGAAATTGGTATGACTCATAACCTGGAGAGTATCGACATTTTGAATGATGACGGAACGTTAAGTGAAGCAGCAGGGATGTTTGTTGGTAAAGATCGTTTTGTAGTACGTGATGAAATAATCCCGGAGTTACAGAAAGCTGGTAACTTATTAAAAATTGAGGATTATGATAACAAAGTTGGATGTTCAGAAAGAACAGGTGCTGTAATTGAACCAAAATTATCAACACAGTGGTTCTTGAAAATGTCTGATATGGCTAAAACAGCATTGGACGCCGTGATGACTGATGAAGTACAGTTTCATCCGCCAAAATTTAAAAATGTTTACCGTCACTGGATGGAAAACGTTAAGGATTGGTGTATTTCTCGTCAGTTATATTGGGGACATAGAATACCGGTGTATTATTTAGATAACGGAGATTTTGTTGTTGCTAAAAATATAGAGGAAGCTTTAAAATTAGCCAGAGAAAAAGATGGAAATCCGGAGTTAACAGCTAAAGATTTAAGACAAGAAGAAGATGTGTTAGATACATGGGCTTCATCATGGTTATGGCCTATTTCTGTATTTGATGGATTTAATCCTGATAAAGAAGAAATTGATTACTATTACCCTACAAGTGACTTGGTTACAGGTCATGATATTATCTTTTTTTGGGTAGCTCGTATGATTATGGCTGGTTACGAATTTAAAGGTACATTCCCATTTAAAAATGTATATTTTACAGGAATGGTCCGTGATAAACAAGGCCGAAAAATGAGTAAGCAATTGGGGAACTCTCCGGATCCTTTGGATTTAATTGCAAAATACGGTGCTGATGGTGTTCGTGTTGGAATGTTGTTATGCTCTCCTGCAGGTGGGGATTTATTATTTGATGATAGTTTAACAGAGCAGGGACGTAATTTTTCTAATAAAATATGGAATGCATTCCGTTTGGTAAAAGGATGGAATGTTGATGATTCTATTGCTCAACCAGAAAGTGCAACGAAAGGAATTGAGTGGTTTGCTCAAAAATTAAACCAGACTATAGCCTTAGTTGACGATCATTTTAATAAATTCCGTATATCAGACGCTTTAATGACGGTATATACGTTATTTAGAGATGATTTTTCGTCGTGGTATCTTGAAATTGTAAAGCCAGGTTATCAACAACCTATAGATGCTAAAACATACAAAGCAACAATTGAGAATTTTGATAAAATTTTACGTTTGCTTCATCCTTTTATGCCATTTATCTCAGAAGAAATATGGCAGTTGCTTGACGAAAGAAAAGAAGGGGAGAGTATTATGGTTTCAGAAATGCCAGTTGCTACAGATACTAATGAAAAAATATTAGCTAATTTTGAATTAACAAAAGAAGCTATTGTCGGAGTTCGTAATGTTCGTAAACAAAGGAATATTGCTAATAAAGAAGTTGTTGCATTGAGTATTTTAGATAATGCAGGTAATTATGATAAAAGCTTTGATGCTGTTTTGGCAAAATTAGCTAATGCTGAAAAAATTGATTTTGTAACAGAAAAAGTATCAGGTGCATTATCATTTATGGTTAAAGCGAATGAGTTTTTCATTCCAATGGGTGAATTATTGGATGTAGATGCTGAGATTGCTCGTTTGGAGGAAGAATTAAAATACCAGCAGGGATTTTTAAATTCGGTAATGAAAAAATTGAGTAATGAACGTTTTGTGAATAATGCTCCTGAAAAAGTAGTAGCTATTGAAAAACAAAAACAGGCTGATGCTGAAACTAAGATAAAAGCTATACAAGAAAGTATTGCTAATTTTGGAAAATGATAACAGTATTTTTATAAAAAATATATCGAATAATATTTATACAAAAAACGCCGCATTTGCGGCGTTTTTTATTGTAACTGACACTATATCACAAAACGTGTAAGTTTAAAATATCAGGGTTCAGTATAACTAATTCTCTTCTTTTGCAGCTTGTTTCATCTCTTTTTTAAGTTGTTTCATTTCCTGTTTCAGAGATTCCATTTCTCTTTTTAATTTTTCCCTTTCCTGAATTAAATTTTCCTTCTCCAGCTCAATGTCTATGTCTTTGAGTTCTGCATTAACAAGAGAATCTATGTTTAAGTTTTCTAATTCAATGTTAGTGCTTTCAATAGCTGTTTTTGCTGCTTCTAAAGAGGTTTGTACAATATTCTCAATATCTAAATTTTCCAGAACCTCAGTGGCAATTTCAATTCCTGTTTTTGCAGCTTCAAGTCCTAACTTATGAGCTTCAATACATTCGGAAGTACTATCCAGGTGTTGCTTATGACTTTTCATTTCTTTGGTTATTTCATCACGAGCTTCCTGAAGACTTACTTTAATTTCCATGTTAATTGAATCCATATTGATATCATCCATAGCAGCTTCAACCTCAATTCGAGCATCCCTCATTATCTCGCTGATGTTAATGTCTTTAAGCGCAAGGTGAATTTCATTTATCATTTCCTGAGAGATTGCTTTATCAGTTTCAGATAATGCCACTTCAATAGCTTGTTCTACTTCCTTTCCAATAGAGGCTTGCTTATTACTCACTACTTTAATATTAGCTTCAACTACTTTCATTAAACTATCGCGTTCTTGTTTAGTAGGTACTTTTTCATTCTTATTTACGACGAATACATACGTTGAATCCTTAGAGCCGGATTGAGATGATGTCGTATCAATATTATGATACATATTTTGATTCCCCACAGAAAAGGATACCAAAAATATGCTACTTATAATAATGAATGATGCTATTATGCGTTCTGTAAAATTTGATTTCATGGCTTTGTGTTTTTGAATGCGTTTAATTCTTTGTAATAAATTACCAGGTTTCTTACCAAAAGTCATGGATAATGATTCTTCAGTATTACTAAATATCTCAGCGTTTGTTAAAGCTTTTGCATAAGTAATTTTATCACCTGTTAGTTGAATAGCTATATCATCACAACTATGTTCTCTCTCATCTCTTATGCTGTTGGATATTGTCCAAACGGCAGGGTGGTAGAAGAAAAGTATTTCAATAATGGATTGAATGATGTTGAATAAATAGTCATTGCGAACAATATGAGCCAATTCATGAGCAATAATAGCTTCAATTTCTTTTTCTGATAATCCGGTAAACGCTTTAACAGGAAAAAGAATGATTGGCTTCATAAACCCAAGAGTTAAAGGGGTTGTTGTATGAGGGGACTTATATGCTTTAATTACTTTATTAATGTTTAACTCGTTTGAGAATTCAATCATTTTTTTTATCCATTTTTCTTCAAATGGTAAGAGTTGTAATCCTCGTAATCGTCTATTGTATGCTAATCCACCAATTAACCTAACTGTAAATAATGCAATCCCAATAAGCCATATGGAAAGGAATAGAGGGAAGTTTCTTTGAAACCAAGCTCTTGTTTTAATTAATTTCAGGTTAATTGTTTCTGATTGATTTACATCTGTATTTTCAATATTGTTGTTAACCAAATCTTTAAAGTATTCTGGATTTTTAAGAAGTTCGTATTTTACATTTTGCTTTTGTTGCGCATAATGGTAGGCTTTTACAAACGTAGACGCAGACCATCCAAACATAATAATAAGAATGGTAAAGGCTATGAAGTACCTTACTTGAGAACTATACTTTTTTAATACAGTTAATAGTATTAGCAATAAAAATAACAGAATGGTACCTTGCCATAAAGAATGTACTATTGTCCATCCAAGAGCTTCTGTTATTTCGGGCGGGAAAATACTTTGTATTGGTTGCATAATTTATGAATTAGATTCGTTTTCCATTTGTTCAATAATTTTTTTTATTTCATTGAGCTCATTTTTTGATGTTTTTTGGTTTCCCAAAAGCTGCATCATAAGCGACGATGCAGATCCACTAAATGCAGAATCGATAAAACGATCCAGTAGACGACCTCTTGTTTCTTCTTGTTTATACGTTGCATAATATAAATGACTTTTTCCATTTGCCTTTCTGTGAAGCAAACCCTTAATTGTCATTTTTTGCATTGTTTTTAATGTAGTAGTATAACCTACATTTTTATTTGTTGTTATTAATTCATGAATTTCTTTTACTGTTAAAGGTTCTTTTTTCCAAAGAATATTTAAAACTTCAAGTTCTGCTGTTGTGGGAGTTATCTTTTCCATAATATGATCAATTATCAATTACGACTCTTGTCGTACAAAGTTATACGACTTTTGTCGTAATAGCAATAGAAGGAAAGAAAAATCTTAAAAAAAAGAGAATAATTGAAATTTATATAAGTGTGAAATATTTAGACCAATTGGACGGTTTAAAAAAAGTTTAAATGGGTTTTAGATCTTGATCTAATTACTATGATTGTTGTATAGTACTTGTTATACAATACATTACTATAGGTTGTGTAGTGATGTTAATAAAATAATTTAGTTATTAATTAACTTGTGTAATGATGTATTATGTTATAATGTTTGTATTTTTGAAAAATATAATAATAGATCAATTTAATAAGCATGTTTAGTATACAAACAAAATTACCATATTTGAGTTTTATTAGCATTTTATTCATAGTTATATCAAGTAACTGTTACGCGCAGGAAGATGCAACTCTATTAGAAAAAAGTAAAACTTTGGATGTTGTAACCTGGAATTTAGAATGGTTTGGTGCTCCTCAAAAATCGTCAGACGCTTCTACTTATGATCAACAATTAAGCTCAGTTAGTTCTACGATTATTTCACTGGATGCAGATATTTATGCATTACAAGAAGTTGTTAATGATGAGGTAAATGGCTATTTCTTACAAAAGCTGGTTGATGAATTGAATTCACAATCACTATCGAACAAATATGTTGGATTTGCTTCAGAGCGTTATAGTTTTTCATTTAATGAACCTTCTACTTCATATCCGTCGCAATGTGTTTG
This sequence comes from uncultured Saccharicrinis sp., assembly GCA_963665705.1. GTDB lineage: Bacteria > Bacteroidota > Bacteroidia > Bacteroidales > Marinilabiliaceae > Saccharicrinis. The sequence goes on along the minus strand of OY762448.1, from coordinate 2,637,519 downwards.
TTATATATTTAACGCACAAAGTGTTTCATTAATTGAAGAATTTCCAATGTTTGATGATATTTATGAGGGATATGGAACGCAGTCTATTGATGGTTATGATGGTTATGCACCAACATTTTGGAGTAGTGGGAGATTGCCATATTATTTACAAGCTATTGTTTCTGTAGATGGAGAAACAGAAGTAATTAATTTTATAAATATCCATGCTAAATGTTGTTACGATAGTGAGGATAGAAGAGAGTATGATGGTGATTTTTTATTGAATACATTGATTAACGATTATGCTGATGATAATATTATTGTATTAGGTGATTATAATGATGATACAGATACTCCGGGTCCTTATGATGATTGGTATACCAGCGATAATTTACATTTTAAGGAGGTAGCAGGTGCAGAAATTGATCATATAAGTATTTCAAATGAATTATATGATGAGAATGAGGCTTTAGTTAATAATGATTTTATTGGTGATGTCTCTATATCAGATCATGATCCCGTAATGATTCGATTGCACATTGAAAATTCAAAAGTAGATCAGACAATAACCCTAGCAACAGTAGAAGATCAAAATATTGGAGATGTCGTTACCTTGTCATCTGTAAATAGTTCTGGATTACCTGTTGAATATATAGCATTAAGCGGAGGCGTTGTTATTGATGGAGATCAGGTTACATTTAATTCGGGTGGGAATATCTTATTGCAAGCCATACAAATTGGTGATGATTCTTATGCACCCGCTTTTTCCAATGTTGTTTCCGTTACTGTGTTAAAAAACCAGCAGACAATAGATTTTGATGCTATTAGTGATAAAACCATGGGTGATGAATCATTTGAATTAGTAGCCAGTGCAAGTTCCGGGTTAGATGTGAGCTTTGAAGTTGTTGAAGGAAATGCTAGTATTGATAATAATATAGTAACTCTGGAAGAGGCTGGGAGTATAACTATCAGAGCGTATCAGGAAGGTGATAGTCAATATGATAGTGCAGAAGCTTTTCAATCTTTTAATGTTGAAGATAAAAGTGGGATTGAAGATGAATACGCAAAACAAGTAAAAGTATATCCGAATCCTGCAGATGATAGGGTGACCATTGATATGCCAGACTCTTCAATAAAACAAATTGTTGTTTATAGTATTACAGGAGATAAAATCTATAGTACAATTGCCTATAATACTGCTGATATTTATGTAAATTGTTTAAATAATGGATTGTATTTTATTCAAATCACTTCAGGAAATATAACGATTTGTAAAAAAATTCAAGTGAAGCATTAATTATTTTTTAAAAAAATAGCATAAAGCGCAAACGGTTGCAATCTGAAAAAGCAGTTGTAATGTTATGTATCGTAGTGTGGTAGAGGTTTTGAAGGGTGGTTGATATTACTATCTTTGAACTGAAAATTCAGTCAAAAACAAATAATTTACTATGTTTAAAAAAATTCTACCACTATTTATTTTGGCCATAATTGCATCATGTAGCCTAAATAATAAGCCAGCAGATGCAGTTAAAAAAACAACTCCATTCTTATGGGAAAATGCCAATGTTTATTTCCTGTTAACGGATCGCTTTTGTAATGGAGATTCTACAAACGACATAAACTTTGAACGATCTAAAGAAACCGGATTGCTAAGAGGTTTTATGGGGGGGGATTTTAAGGGAATTATAAAAAAGATTAATGAAGGTTATTTTACTAAATTAGGAGTTAATGCTTTATGGTTTTCGCCCATAGCAGAACAAATTCATGGTTCTGTAGATGAAGGAACAGGTAATACTTATGCATACCATGGTTATTGGGCAAAAGATTGGACAAGTATAGATCCAAACTGGGGAACAGAAGAAGAGTTTGCTGATTTAGTTAAAGCTGCTCACCAAAAAGGTATTCGTGTTGTTATGGATGTTGTAATAAACCATACAGGTCCTGTAACACCAAAAGATCCTGTATATAATAACGAATGGGTACGAACTACACCAAAGTGTACTTATGATACCTATGAAAATACGGTATCTTGTACTTTAGTTGAAAATTTGCCTGATGTTAAAACGGAGAGTAACAATGAAGTTAATTTACCGGATGTTTTGTTAGAAAAATGGGAAAATGAGGGTAGGTTAGAGCAAGAAATGGAAGAGCTTAATGCCTTTTTTGCACAAACCGGTTATCCTAGAGCTCCTAGGTTTTATATTATGAAATGGTTGGTTGACTTTGTTAAAAAATATGGAATTGATGGTTATAGGATAGATACAGCAAAACATACCGAAGCATCGATATGGGGAGAGTTAAATACTCAAGCTTCACAAGCATTTGAAGAGTGGAAACTGGCTAATCCGGATAAGGTTTTAGATGATAATGAGTTCTATACAGTAGGAGAAGTGTATAATTATGGAATATCAACTGGCAGAATGTTTAATAATGGAGGTACTCAGGTTGATTATTATGCAAACGGTATGGATGCTTTGATAAATTTTGAATTAAAATCAGATGCAAATAATGATTATGAGTCCGTGTTTGCAAAGTATTCTAATATCTTAAATTCAGAATTAAAAGGTAAGTCTATATTGAATTATCTAACGTCACATGATGATGGTCAGCCTTTTGATAAGAGTAGGGAAAATGCATTTAAAGCAGCCAATATGTTATTATTGTGTCCTGGAGCTTCTCAGATATATTATGGAGATGAAACCAACCGTAAGTTAAATATTGAAGGAACTGTGGGTGATGCAACCTTACGCTCTTTTATGAATTGGAATGATATTGAGTCGGATACGCAAGTAAATGATGTTAGAACCAGTGATATATTATTGCATTATCAAAAATTAGGTCAATTTAGAGCTGCAAATCCATCTGTTGGGGCAGGTACACATAAAATGATAAGCCAAGAACCTTATTTATTTGTAAGATCTTATACAAAAGGTAATTATTCCAATAAGGTGCTTGTTGGATTGGATTTGAATACAGGTAATAAAGTGCTTAATGTAGAAGGTGTTTTTGAAAATGGAGATGAGTTAATAGAGTATTATTCAGGACAAAATATTGTAGTTAAAAATAATACTATTGTTATTAACTCTGCTTTTAATATTATACTATTATCATTAAAAAACTAAGTAATTAAAAATGTATCTGGTAATAAATTATCAGATACATTTTTAAAAATCTAACAGGAATTAATTGGCTTGAATAATTTCAAATGGGATGCTAATAACTGTTTGAAAATCCTGTGCTATTTCTAACATATCTTCATCATCAATATCGTAAAACCACAATATTTTTATTTCATTATCAGGCAGGAGTTGAGTTTTTATTTCATTAAAAAAATATAATAGATATTTTGTAGCCACAGTGTTGAAATAATCTAAATGGATTTGAATTTGTGTTTGAATTGCAGGACTATTTATGTAGCTGTTTAGCCAATTAAATATTGGTTTAAATAATTCCTCACAGTCAACAGTGATGATTCTTCCTTTTAATGATATTACCCCATTTTCTGAATCTAATTTTATTTGAGGTGTAGTCGTAGTTTCTTCAGTAAAGAATATGTCTCTCATAATTAGTTAATTTTGTAGTGTTTAGCCTGTATTATATACAATTAATCATATAATAATTATATTTAATACAAAATGTTGCATTTCTTTATTCATAAAATCTGAATTATACATATTCAGCTTTTAATAAGGGGGTTTGTAATGATACGTTATTGAAAAAAAAAAGTTTGAAAAAAATAATATTTTTTTAATAATTATTTGATCTACTATTAAAAGGATATCATTAATTACTTATCGTAATTTTAGGAAGACTAAGATTATATTTTATTGCAGTAAGTCTTATGATAATAATGCAAATAATTGTTGCTATTTGAGATAGATATATATTCATTGAGAAGTAATCTAATAATAGATATATTAATCCTCCGGCAATACAAGCAGTTGCATAAATCTCTTTGTGAAATATAAGAGGGACATCATTACATAAAGTATCTCGAATTATACCACCAACCACAGCAGAAGAGAGACCCATAATCATGCATATGGGTGCGGATAATTCATAGATTAAGGCTTTATCTATTCCTATTATGGTAAAAACACCTATACCTATTGTGTCAAATAAAAATAGCGTATGTTTTAATTTTATAATTCTCTTATAAAAAATAAATGTGAATAGGATGGCTAAAAAAATTAGAAAAACGTAATCTGTATTATGAATCCACGTAACAGGTGTACTACCTATTAATAAATCTCTAATGGTTCCTCCTCCAATGGCTGTAATAAAACCAATGAAGGAAGCGCCAAATATATCTAATTTTTTTTCTGATGCAGATAGTGTACCACTTATTGCAAAGGCAAATGTTCCTGCATAATCAGCAATATCTAAAAAACTCATTGTACATTTATCAGTTTCGACAAATGTAACTAATTGAATTTATACTGCGACAGCTTGTTTGTTTAAATTTTTATCACAAAATTCTTCAATTACACCAATAAAGCTGATTATTTTTTCCATTTCTTTGTCTTCAGGAGGAGTAAAGGGAACAACTTCAAGAGAGCAAAACGTTTGAAATTTATTTAAGAAACGATTTCCTTCCTTAATTTCATCATTAAGAGTGTAATATTCTTTGCCTTCTTGTAGCATACCTGATAATGATGTTGAAGCAGGTATGTAATCATAACTTAACAACATACCTAAAACAAGTCTTTCTCCAGCTAATACTGCTAAATTATAGAGAAATTCATTGTCAAATGGTCCTCTATCAACAATCAACTTATTGCAGGTGTTAATGTAAGATTTCCCTTCATCATAATAAAATTTCCAATCTTTTTCTTGATCTTGCCAATGAAATACTGCCATAATTTCCAATTTTAAAGGTTTGCAATTTTAAATTAAAGAATGCAATTTGCATTTATTAAAATATACCAAGTAAAAATACTATATAAAATACATAAACCCTAGTTAGAAAGTGATAATTAAGTTTAAAAAGTGTTATTATCGTTGATTAACCCCTTTGTGAATGGGGGCAAAAAATATAAAAAAATAAGGTGTTTGTGGTTTTTACGATTATCATTTTTATAAAATAAAAATATTAGAAAATGTAATTTAATATTTATGATATGAGGTCAAGACGAATATTTATTTCCTCAATTATTAAATCAGCTTTGGTTTCTTTTGTAATGCCTACATTTGCTATAAATGAATATCGGAAAATGAAAATACAACCAGGAATACAATTATATACAGTCAGAAATGAATTGAAAAATGATTTTTGGGGAACTTTAAAACTAATCTCAGAAATAGGATTTAAAGAAATTGAATTGTATATAGATGACTCTTTAGGATTATTTTATGGATTTCAACCAGAATATTTTTTTACCAGAGTTCATGATTTGGGTTTAAAGGTGATAGGGCAACACGTATTATCAGGAAAGGTCGGAAATGAAAATATATATTCCTTAACAAATGGATTTGAATCAATGGTTGAGTTGTTATCGAAATACAAAGTTCCCTATCTAACTCATGTATGGTTACATCCCGGGGAAAGAAAAAATATGGATGACTACAGAACAATTGCTGAGTTACAAAATAAATGTGGTGAATTTTGTAAGAATGCAAATGTTCAACTTACCTATCATAATCATGATTTTGAATTTATTAAAATGGAAGGTGCATTTCCATATGATGTTTTAATTAATAATACGAGTTCGGAATTTGTAAAACTTGAAGTTGATTTTTATTGGATGTATGCAGCTGGCATTGATCCTCTTAAATATATTAAACAATATCAGGATAGAGTTGAGCAATGGCATTTTAAGGATATGAAAGAAGATAGGGTTGGCTTTACAGAATTAGGAACAGGTAGGATTGATTTTGATGCCATTATGGAATATGTAGAAAAGTCAGCGGTAAAACATGTTTTTTTAGATCAGGATGAATTGACAATGTCAATAAGGGAAAGTTTAAATATTAATTTTCAAACATTAAGTATGTTACTTAATAAGTAAAATCATTATACGATTATAAGATGAATAAATTAGAAATTGCAACGAATAGGTTTAAAAACAATTGTAATTGCGCACAATCTTCGTTAGTTGCTTTAGCAAGTGACCAATTCGAAGAAAAAACGCTACAACTTATAGCATCGTCTTTTGGGGGTGGTATTTCTCAGCAGGGTAATACATGTGGAGCTGTAATTGGTTCATTGATGGCTTTAGGTTTAAAAAGAGGATATACAGATGTCAATAATAATGCTGATGCCAAAATCAATCATTATAAATTGGCAAACAAATTTATTACATCATTTAAAGAAAAGTTTGGATCAGATCAGTGTAAAGAATTAATCCAATATGATATTTCAAATCCTGAAGAAAAATTACAAGCTAAAGAAAAAGGCGTTTTTGATCAAATTTGTCCTAGATATGTAATGGGAGCTGTTGAGATAATGAATAATATATTAAAAGAGTAATCGGTTTATTAAAACCTTTTTGTTACATATGTGTTTACAAATTGTAAAACAAAAAATAAGTTGTACTGAAACGAGTTATAAGAAGGTATTTCTCAAATAAGAAGATGATTACTTAGGCGAGTTTCATGTGACCATTTAAATCAAATTATAATCATATGAAGAAGATATTTTTTTTAACAATAATAGCTATAGTGGCTTTTATTCAAGTTAATGCTCAATCGGATTTTTACAGTTATACAGTAAAGACACTTGAAGGTGATGATTTTCCTTTAGCTCAATTAAAAGGTAAAAAGGTTCTTATTGTAAATACTGCCTCAAAATGTGGTTTTACTCCACAGTATGAACAATTAGAAACAATATTTAAACAATATGGAGGTGATGATTTTGTTGTAATTGGTTTCCCTGCTAATAATTTTATGCATCAGGAACCTGGTACTGCAGAAGAAATCAGAGAATTTTGCTCTCAAAACTATGGAGTAACATTTCCTATGATGGCTAAAATATCTGTTAAGGGTGATGATATGGCACCAATCTATCAATGGCTGACTCAAAAATCAAAAAATGGAGTAGAGGATAGTAAAGTAAGATGGAATTTTCAGAAATACTTAATTAATGAAAAAGGGAAACTAGAAAAGGTGTTTTATCCTAAAGTGAAACCAGATAGCGATGAGATTATTTCCTGGATTACAGCAAAGTAATGATTTTGATTAATAAATATAGAAAACGATGTTACCGCATCGTTTTTTTTTGTTTCAAATAATCTTTGCAAATTCGTGCTGAAATATTAAACAAAAGATTTAAAACATATAAATGTCGTATATAAGAGGATTTGCAAGCGATAATAATTCAGGAGTTCATCCGGAAGTATTAAAAGCTATAGAAGAGGCTAATGTAGGTCATGCTGTTGGTTATGGTGATGATGAATATACTCAAAAGGCCGTTGATAAATTTAAAGAAACATTTGGATCTAATACGGATGTTTTTTTTGTTTATAATGGAACCGGAGCTAATGTAATAGCTATACAAGCATTGACAAATTCGTATCATTCAGTTATTTGTCCGGAAACGGCTCATATAAATGTAGATGAATGTGGTGCACCAGAAAAACATAGCGGATGTAAATTATTATCGGTTGAAACTAAAGATGGTAAGCTAACTGTTGATGCAATTAAAAAACATATGCATAGTTTTGGGTTTGAGCATCATTCTCAACCTAAAATGATAAGCATAACTCAAGCTACAGAATTAGGTACTGTTTATTCAATAGAAGAAATAAAAATGCTGGCTGAATATGCACATTTAAATGAAATGTATCTCCATATGGATGGTGCAAGAATATCTAATGCCGCAGCTTCTTTAGGTTGTAGCTTTAAAGAAATGACTGTTGATGCAGGAGTTGATGTGTTATCATTTGGAGGAACAAAAAATGGTTTAATGTTTGGTGAAGCGGTGGTGTTCTTTAATCATAATACAGAAGCCTTAAAATATATACGCAAGCAAACAGCTCAACTGAATTCGAAAATGCGTTTTACCGCTGTTCAGTTTTTAACTATTCTAACGGATGATCTATGGAAGAAAAATGCCGCTCATGCCAATAGAATGGCACAAAAATTAGCTAAAGAACTTCAAGGTATAAAAGAAATACGTATTACCCAAAGTGTAGATAGTAATGGAGTATTTGCCATAGTTCCTGAAAAAATTATTGAACCGCTACAAAATGAATTTTTCTTTTATATGTGGGATGAGAGTATAAATGAGGTGAGATGGATGACATCATTTGATACACAAGAAGAAGATATTGAGCAATTTGTAACCCTAATTAAAAGACTTTTAAAAGAATAGATATGGCACAGCAATACGATTTTGAGTTAGAATTTAAAGTTAGGGATTACGAGTGTGATCTACAGGGGATTGTAAATAATTCAGTGTATCAAAATTATCTTGAACATACGCGTCATGAATTCTTAGATGCGATTGGTTTAAATTTTACAGAATTATTTAATCAAGGTGTAGTAGCTGTAGTGGCAAGAGCTGATTTATCCTATAAAACTCCTTTACAAAGTAATGATAAGTTTGTAGTTCGTTTAAGAGCTGAACATCATGGCATAAAATATATGTTCTATCAGGATATTTACCGTCTTCCTGATGAAAAAATCTGTTTAAAGGGAGTTATCACAACTACTTCGTTAATTAATGGAAAACTTGGTGTTTCTGATGAAATTGCACAAGCCTTAAAAGAAGTGGAAATAAAGCGAAACAACTAAGAGCTATTTGCCAATAGTAACTAGTATGACTTTGGGATATCTTTTTATTGTTGGTAATTATTATTAACAAATACTTAATGTGCTTTGCTATAGTAGATTAGTTATTGGGTTATTTTAATTGTTTTGGATAAAACAGTTTTATTAACCCTCAATATGTATTAGAAAATCTATTACACATTGAAATTACTTAAAAAAAAGACACTTCGTTGCTTCACTTCAACTCACCAGAACGATGCTATGACTCGCTTCAGTAAAGCCTTGTTTTATTGTAAGTTTAATGTACATTACGAAGTTCAAATACAATTAGGGTTTAATTAAAACTTATAGTGGTTTATATATTTGAATTTTTATAAAAATAATTTTCATTAATGGTATTAATTAATTTAATTTTAGGTATATCTATAATATTATAAACATGTAGTGATGTTGGATTCCGAAATACATAGCAATAGATTGTATATTGATGTTATTTTTCGGTGTTATGCAGAGTTAAATGATTTTCTATCAGCAAAGCAAAAATATACGTCGTTTAATTATAGAATAAAAACTCCTGCTGTAGTTTCAGAAGCCATTACATCAATCGGTATTCCTTTATCTGAAGTAGATTTGATATTGGTGAATAGTACTCCTGTTGAACGTTTCTACAGATTATCGTCAGGAGATTACATTTCAGTTTATCCTGTTTTTGAAAGTTTTGATATCAGTAGTTTAAAAAATATAGAAAGAGAACCACTTCGAAAAACAAAATTCATAGCTGATGCTCATCTGGGTAAACTGACAAAGTATTTACGAATGCTTGGTTTTGACACCTTATATAGAAATGATTTTGGAGATGATGAAATAATTAACATTTCCCTTAGAGATAAACGAATTATTCTTACAAGAGACAAAAGACTTTTGAATTCAAGAAAAGTAACGCATGGTTATTATATAAGGGCAATTGATAAACATGAACAATTAACTGAGGTAGTTAATAAATTTGATTTAATCAGCCAGTTTAAACCTTTTATAAGGTGTATGACATGCAATTCGATTTTAGTAAGAAAATCACCAGACAAAGTGAAAGACTTAATCGGTATCAATATTGCATATAGCTATGAAGAGTTTTATTATTGTGAAAGTTGCCATAAAGTTTTTTGGAAAGGATCACATTTCAAACGCATGGAATCTCAGATTTTGGATATTGCAAGGAAGAAATAATAAATTAGACGGGTTTTGAAAAATATGGAATTTAAGTGCTTTGGGTTTCTATTTAGAATTCAAAGTCATATAAAAAATCTATTATTGTATTAGGGGCAATAAAGAATATAAACGAAAACTCATTGTGCATCAATGTTATTACCACCCTTCCTGAAACCCGTTTTCTAAAGCTTTATTGTAAGTCTCCTGATTAAAAGAATATAAATCGGGAGCCTTGTGTGCGCCACCTTTTCTTGTTTCGTTTAGTTTGGTAAGAATATCATAACGTTTCATTTTTCGGAAGAAATTTCCACGATTGAGCTCTTTACCCAAAATTACTTCATAAAGTTTTTGAAGCTCCGGCATGGTGAATTTTTCAGGAAGTAAATTTAATCCAATAGGTTTGTAATTTAAATCTCTCCTTAATTGTAATAAAGCATCATCCAAAATACGACTGTGGTCCATCATTAATTCAGGCAAATGATTAAGATCTTTCCATTCACATGCATCAGAAAAACTATCAACAACAGGATTTACTAGCGAATAATTAATAAGAGCGTAATAACCAATAGATAAAAAGCGTTGTTTATGCCATAAATCGTCTGGGTAATCACAAAAATAATTCTCCGATCGGTTAACCTCTCCAAATGTTTTAAATTGGTTCAGATAGATATTTTTAGTACCAGTACGTTCTTCAAGAATTCGGTATGCTCCCTTTTCTAAATCCTCATTCTTTTTTATGTATCCACCTGGTAAACTCCATGATTTTGAATGATTTAGTTTTGTTAAAAGGATTTTTAAAATTCCATCATGAAATCCAAAAACCACACAGTCAACAGAAATACTGGGTAGATAATCCTTTTTTAATACAGGAGATACTTCTATTAGAATTTGATTTAATTTAGATTTCATATGATTATAATTTAAATTTAAAGACCATATGGAACTCGCCAATTCTTATATCCTCATATGGAGAACTTTTAGACTTCCATGACCCTTAATTCTCGTGGATCCTTTTATGTTATTTTATTATTCGTTTACTATAAATATAGGTTGTTGTGAAAAGCTAAAGTTAAGTGGTATTGATATTACTCTTCGCCTATGTAATAAATATAGCACATTAAAAATATCCACAAAAGTAAACCAAATATATAGTGCCTACAATTTCATTAATGAAATATAGAGTTTAACGCTTCAAAAGTAAGCAATTGTTAATATAGATACACTATTGCTTAATAAATATTAAAAATATTTATTGATTCATTTTGAAGCAAAGGTAATCTTTTGTAATATTGCTTCATATTTAAGCATTGTTGTTTTGTTGTGATTTACAGCTTAATATTAATTCAAGAATGTAGATTGTAAACAGAATAAGTAATTGCCAAAATGAAAACGAAAATTTACAAGTGTTAACAGATTATAGAATAGATATAGGAAAGGATTATAACTCAAAAAAATTCAAAACACTAATTTATACTTAAAAGCAATGACTAAAATTAAATCAGAATTGAAAAAATTAGGTCTTTTATCATTAGCGATAGCTGGCAGTCTATAATTTTCTACAGCACAAAAAGCACCTCAATTTGGTAAAGCTTCAATAGATGAAATAATAGAGGCGATGACTCCGGAAGAAAAGGCTGAATTAATAATTGGACCAGGTGTGCCTGGTTATGCGGGACTAGTACCATTAAAAGGGGAGCCTGATGTTAGAGTGTTAGGTGCCGCAGGAGGAAATGCAGTTATTCCCAGACTAGGAATTCCAGAAACCGTATTTGCAGATGGTCCTGCAGGATTGCGTATACAACCAAAACGTAAAAATGACCCAAATACTTATTATGCCACAGCTTTTCCTGTAGGTACTTCATTGGCTTCAACCTGGAATACTGAATTGATTGAATCTGTAGGTGAAGCTATGGGAGAGGAAGTTAAAGAATATGGAGTGGATGTATTATTAGCTCCGGCAGCAAATATTCACAGAAATCCATTAAATGGTAGAAATTTTGAATATTTTTCAGAAGATCCTCTTTTATCAGGAAAAATTGCCGCATCTTATATAAAAGGAGTTCAGTCTTATGATGTTGGTACTTCTCTTAAGCATTTTTCTGCTAATAATCAGGAAACCAATAGATTATCGGTAAATGCACATATTACAGAACGTGCTATGCGTGAGATTTATCTGAAAGGATTTGAAATAGCTGTTAAAGAAGCTCAGCCTTGGACTATTATGACTGCTTACAACAAAATTGACGGGTACTATGCTTCAGCTAGTCATGATTTATTAACCAAGGTTTTGAGAGAAGAGTGGGGGTACAAAGGAATTGTAATGACAGACTGGTTTGCTGGTTATCCTGGGTTTACTACTATTATGGATAAGTCAAAGACATCTGATGTAGTTGCGCAAGTTGAAGCTGGTAATGATTTGATGATGCCAGGGACTCAAGCTCAGAAAGATAAGCTTATTAAAGCCATAAAAGATGGTGCTGTTGATGAACAAGCATTAAATAACAGCTTGAGACGCATTTTAGAATATATTTCTGCAACTCCAACAGTTAAAAAATACAAGTACAGTAATAAACCTGATTTAAATGCTCATGCTCAGGTAACAAGAAGTGCAGCAACAGAAGGAATGGTTTTATTAAAAAATGACCAGAATGTATTACCATACTCTAATACTACTGGTACTATTGCTGTATTCGGAGGTACTTCGTATAGTTTTCTTTCAGGAGGTACAGGTAGTGGAGATGTAAACGAAGCTTATAGCATTTCACTTATTGAAGGCTTAAATAATGCCGGTTACAAAATTGATAAAGAATTACAAGGTATGTACGAACCTTTTGTGAAAGATGCAGAAGCAAAAGAAATGAAGCGTCGTGCAGAACACGGTGGTTTATTGTCTGATGTGCAACGTTTACCGGAAATGCCTTTAAGTAACGAGTTGGCAAATAAAAAAGCTCAATCTTCAGAAGTAGCTATTATTACCCTTGGTAGAAATGCCGGCGAACAACATGACAGAAAAATCGATAACGATTTTTATTTAGGTCAGGATGAAGTTAAAATGATAAACACAGTTACAGAAGCATTCCATGCAGTTAACAAGAAAGTGATTATAATCTTAAATATTGGTGGTGTAATTGAAACAGCTAGTTGGAAAGATAAGGTAGATGCAATTTTATTGGCATGGCAACCCGGTCAGGAAGGTGGAAATTCTGTTGCAGATGTGCTTTCTGGCAAATCTAATCCTTCCGGAAAATTAACCATGACTTTCCCAATTGATTATAACCACCATGCTTCTGCTGCTAACTGGATGGGAGTTCCAAAACATGATCCAAAGGAAGTGTTTTATAAAGAAGGAATCTATGTTGGTTACCGTTATTTCAATACTTTTGGGGTAGAACCATCGTATGAGTTTGGTTACGGACATTCTTATACCACTTTTGAATATGCTGATTTAAAACTAAGTTCAACAAACTTTAAAGATGAAATTGAAGTGTTGGTTACTGTAACTAATACAGGAAAAGTTGCCGGAAAAGAAGTTGTTCAGTTATATGTTTCAGCACCGGCTAAATTAGCTGATAAACCTTCGGAGGAATTAAAAGCTTTTGCTAAGACTAAAGAATTAGCACCTGGTAAATCACAAACCTTAAAATTCAAGCTTAAAGCTTCAGATTTGGCTTCATTTATTGATGATCAAAGTGCTTGGATTGCAGAAAAAGGCACTTATACAGTGAAAATTGGAGCTTCATGTTTAGATATTAAAATGAAGAAAGATTTTTCGTTGGCAAATAATATTACTACAGAAAAAGTCCACAATGCATTTGATTTAGATGTAAATATGGAGGATGTATTAAAGAATAATTGATTTCCTAAGATTTAGATTTAATTTTGAGGCCCTGTATTTTTATGCAGGGCTTTTTTATTCTATGGGTTATTGTTTCTTTCTCCTTTTTTCTTTAAAATATCCCTTAAATAAAGGATGATGTTTTAAAGCTTCCATATTCTCATCAAACTTTTGACTGCCTGAATTTATGTTCTCCAATGTTTCTTTTAAGTCGTTTTTTAATAGAGAGTCATTGACAATGGTATTAATCAGGCTATTGTCACCATTGGCCAGATCTGACATTAAAACATTTAAAGTTTGCGTCATAACTTTAATGTCTTTCCCTGATGAGTTCAGATCATTTATTAATATTCGAATTTTACTTGCAGCAGATGTGTCATTTAAAATGACTCCCATAAGGTTACTATCACTTTTTAATGAGTAGGAAACTTCTTCCAGGTTTTTCATAAGTACCGTAGATCTCTTTGTTGATTCTTTTAAGTTCTTAATAATTTGTCTAATATCCTGCGCTACGGCTTTATCATTAACTAACATTCCAAATGTACCTTTTCCCTCATTTATTGAGTTAGTAATTTGTAGTATTCCAGCAGTTAACAGCGCAGCATTTTCATTAGTTTCACTTAAAGTACTAAGCATTTCATCTGTAGCTATGGGGTCAAAAGCTTCTATCTCATCGTGGTTTTCAATAGTTTTACTATATCCCATACCAGGTTCAATGTTAACAATCATATCTCCAACTAATCCATCAGAGCTTATTTTAGCAACTGCATTTTTCTTAATAAAAGCCTTTGTCTTGACATCTATTTTCATTGTAATCCTGATTGTTGTATCGTTAATAATGTCGATGCCCTCCACATTACCTGCATCAATACCTAAATATCTTACATTATTACCTATTCTTAGACCTTTAACATTTTTAAAAACTGAACTAATTTTAAATGTTTTGGTAAAGAAACTTTGGTTATTACCAATTAAGTATACTCCAATAGTGAATAGAAATATACCGGCAAGAACCATAATTCCAAGCTTTATTTTTTGAGATGTTGTTTTTTGCATTTTCCTACTTTTAGTGTCATTAATTAAAAAAACGCTTTTATTATCGGATCATTTGATTTAACTAAATCATTATAAGTTCCTTCAGCATAGCTTTTCCCTTCAACTAAAATTACAACTCTGTTAGAAATTAGTTTTGCAACGTTTAAATCATGTGTAATGATTAAAGAGGTTGTATTATACTTTTTCTGTACTTCAGCTATTAAATTAATGATTTCTTTAGCTGTAATGGGGTCTAAACCTGTGGTAGGTTCATCATAAAATATTATTTCCGGTCTTAAAATAAGAGTCCTGGCTAAGGCTATTCTACGTTTCATTCCTCCAGATAGTTCTGACGGCATTAAATCAATTGCGTGTTCTAAACCCACACTTGCCAAAACTTCACGTATTAATTTTTCTACGGCCTTCTTATCTGAATATTTTTTACGAAGTCTTCTTAATGGAAATTCAAGATTTTCGCGAACAGACATGGAATCATATAAAGCACTACCTTGAAATAAAAATCCGATATGTAATCTTAATTCATCCAGTTCTTTTTGATTCAAATCAGGTATGCTCTGATCTAAGATTTTTATTTTTCCTGATTCTCCGTTCATTAACCCAACTAGGCATCTTATCATTACGGTTTTTCCGGAGCCCGACTTACCAATTACAACCAAACATTCTCCATCATATAAATCTAAATCAAATCCATTAAGCACTTGTTTTCCGGCAAACTTTTTAAATAACTGAATTACTTCAATTACCTTTTGTTCATCTTTACTTTTATGTGTTTCATCAGTTAACATAAATTCGCTTTAAAGATTTTATAACTCATAAAAAATATCTGCCATTAAAACAGCTAAAAAATCGATGAAGAATAACAACATCGAAGTAACTACTACAGCAGAATTTGCCGCCATACCGACACCTGCAGTACCTCTTTCTGCATTATAGCCCTTGTAACAACCTATTAAACCAATAGCAAAGCCAAAAAAGAAAGATTTTATTATAGCTGGTATTAAATCTCCATAAGATAAATAATCAAAAACATAATTGAAAAACAGCGTGAAGGAAACTGCTCCTTTTATATTTTCAACCATAAATGAACCTAATAAACCCACAGTATCTCCCAGTATTACTAATATCGGTAAGGTTGCAGTCGTTGCTAATATACGTGTTACAACAAGATATTTAAATGGATTTGTGCCGGAAACCTCCATGGCATCAATTTGCTCTGTTACACGCATTGAACCCAATTCGGCACCAATTCCTGACCCTACTTTACCTGCACATATTAAGGCTGTAATCACAGGGCCGATTTCTCTCACAATAGAGATGCCAACCATACTAGGCATTAAAGAAACGGCTCCAAAATCAACAAGTGTTGGTCTTGTTTGTAAGGTAAGTACCATTCCCATAATCAGGCTGGTAGTTGCAACAAGAGGTAAGGATTTATATCCTACTATATAACTTTGTTTTAGAAACTCCTGAAATTCTATAGGACGACTAGTTACTTCTTTAAAAAAGCGTCCGGTAAAGTAGGAAATTTCACCAACCATTAATATAATATGCTTAAACTTCTCTATGGTGTATGACCAATAGTTCATATTCCATTGTTTAGGTTATAATATTTTAATATCTTCTACTATTATTTATTTAAGATAACATTATTTATACATAAAATCCAGTAACATTAGTTTTTACTTAAAAGTAACAGATGAAGCCTATAGTAAAAGAATTATTAGTTCTTAACCAATGAAATTAATGGGTTTGAAATGTAATAGAAAATAATTGATCAAAGTGAAGCTTATCATATTAACTCAGGGTACAATATTGCTATAATTGAAATATGTATGTGTTTTAGCTTTTACCATTTTTATGGCTATTTATTCTGAAAGTGAAAAAGAGTTTATATTGTAATTATTTAGGTAATGTAATTTCTACTGTAGTTCCTTTACCAACTTCTGATTTAATAGCTAATTTACCATTGTGTTCTGTTATAATTTTTTGAGAGATAGACAATCCTAAACCAGTGCCTTCCCCAGGAGGTTTTGTTGTAAAGAATGGATCTTTAATCTTTTCCAGATTTTCAGTTTCAATACCACATCCGTTATCTTTTAAAGTAATGGTTATATTCTTTTTTATACACCTTGTTTCAATATCAATCTCTCCCTTAACTTTAATTGCCTGAATGGCATTTGTTATAATATTTAAAAATAATTGGTGAATTTGACCTGAATTACCAAGAACTGTAATGTTGTTTTTACAGTAATTCTTGTTTACTTGTATATGGTATTTTAATTTACTATGAAGCATTAAAAGACAATTGTCCAGAACATTATGAATATCCAATCTTTCATCATGATCTATATTTGTTCTGCTAAACTGATTCATGCTTTTTATAATACCTATACTGCTGTTTACACCTTTTTCTATTGCATCTAACCATACAAGGCCTTCGTCTTTACTGATAGAACCTTTTTCATTTAGTATTTCTATTAATTGTTGATATCCTGTATAAATAAAATTAAGTGGGTTGTTTAAATCATGAATAATACTAGCTGTCAGAAATCCTAAAGAAGCCATTTTATCAGACTCCGTCATCTTAGATTGAATGTCAGCTAAATTTTGGGAGGAGAGTTCAAGTTGTTTATTTTTCTCCTCTAATTCCTTTGTTCTCTCATGAACTATAATTTCAAGTTTATGGTTTTGTTTTGAAAGCTCAAGCTCTGCCTCCTTTTGCTTTGTGATATTAAACCATTGGCATATAACATTCGTTAGATCACCCTTCTTATTAATAATAGGAAAAAAACTAGCTTCGATCCATACTTTGGGGGCATTTCTAATTTCCTCAATTCTTGAATTTTTTCCATCCCAAGATGTTATTAAAGTGGCGGTTTTAAGCTTTGTAAATACATCTCTAACACATTCGTAGTTTCCTTCTTTTTCCAGGTTTTTATCTTCTAAAACATTATACTTGTTAATGAGATCTTTATTATCTAATCCTAAGGAATCTAATAGTGCCTTATTGGCTTTTTGCATAAGTCCTTTTTCGTCAGCGATCCATATCGGGTATGGACTTTTATCAACGATATCCTGTAAAAGCGAAGAATACACATTTAATTCTCTTACTTTATCCAATTGACTACGAAGTAACTTGACCTCTGCCCTTAATTTATTAAACTCTTCTATGTTATATTCTGGTTCCATGTATTATTCAATTAAAAAATTTCCTATGGAAGTTTTTTAAGGAAAGTATTCTATTATTTAGGATTCAATATTCTTTTACTCAAAAATCAAGTATAATATAAGCAATAATATAATACAATTCAGTATTTACAAGATCCTATTTCATACATATTTTTGTAAACTCTGTGTCTGAGGAAGTATGAGAGGGGGGATACCATATGTCTAACTTTATTAAGTTTATTATTTTCTATATTAAACCTACGTCGTTTTATGACTTGTCACATTAATAAAATAAAATTCAATCTCATCATATGAGTCGTAAAAAAAGCTCCCGCAATTTATACGGGAGTAGTAACCTTGATACTTTGGAATAATTAGTTTGTATAGTGACTTTGATTTATTTATAATATGTAATAATCAAAGTTAATACTTAAACCCACAATATGCATTAGAAAATCTATTACACATTGAAATTACTTCAAAACAAGACACTTCGTTACTTCACTTCAACTCACCAGTACGATGCTATGCCTCGTTTCAGTAAAATCTTGTTTTATTGTACTTTCAACGCTCATTACGATCCTCTAATACATAATCCGGGTTAAATCTTGTTTTTGTCAAAATGTACATCCATTTGAGGGAATGGGATAGTAATACCACCTTCGTCAAGTGCAATTTTGCCTTGTTCATAAATATCGAAATATACTTTCCAATAATTACCTGGTACGGTATGAGGTCTAACAGCTAAATTTACAGAACTATCAGCTAGTTCGCTAACACCAACAAAAGGGGCAGGATCTTTTAATACATCAGGATGATTATTCATTATACCAAGTAATATATCTTTGGCTTGTTTAATATTAGATTGGTAGGAAATGCCAAAGATCATATCTACCCTTATTTTACCTTCTGTGGTATAATTAGTAATATCTCCATTGGAAATTGATCCATTAGGTATGATAATAGTCTTGCTTTCAGGAGATAGCATAATAGTAACAAAAATGTGAATTTCCTTTACAACGCCTAGATGTCCTTGTGCTTTAATTAGATCTCCTACTTTATATGGTTTAAAAATTAATATCATTACTCCTCCGGCAAAATTTGCCAAAGTACCTTGTAGCGCTAAACCAATGGCCAAACCTGCCGCACCTAATATGGCTATAAAAGATGTTGTTTGAATACCAATCATTCCTGCTACACTAACCAATAACAGTACTTTTAAGCCAACGTTTGTTAAACTAGATATGAAACCAATTAATGAAACGTTCACATTTTGTTTGGTCATTACCTTTCGCGTGACTTTTGTAAAACGATTAATAACCCACAAACCGATTAATAAAACAATAATAGCAAGTACTATTTTAGGGCCATAAATCAATAATACTTCGTATGCCTTTTCAATTAAATTTTGATAATTATCCATTATGTTTGAATTAGTGATTAATATGATTTTTAAGATACATTATTAAAGGTAATTCTTTAACTTTAATCTGTGTTAAGTATGAAAATCAATTGAAATCACACTTCTGTTGTATTTTAATTTATCAGTAATATAGGAATATTTTATATAAAATGAGGTAAATATAAATACGGATTTTGTTAATAAGTTTTGGCAGAGAATTAATTCATGAAGAAGGAATACAACTTATTGAAGAATGGATTGATAATTTATAAGCTTCTTTAAATTTTTAAATTTTCTAACTTTATACTGATGTTGTTCATTATAGCATATGTACAAGCATTAAACCTTTATTATGCTGTAGTTCTATCAATTGGTTAAAACTTTCTCAATATTATTTTCCCTGTATCCTAAAAAATATAACTAACTTAAGGAGTACTAGCATTACATACTGTTTATCTGTTGAATGGTATAACTACATAATCAAACACAACGTATTATGAAAAACCCAATTTACATTTTAAGTTCTCTATTGTTACTAATTCTGACACTGGGCTTTGAATCTTGCCAAAACCAGTCTTCTAAATCAAAACACGCTGATCATAAATCAGAAATGATATCAAAAAATTTCAATGCTGATTTTATTGGAACTTACATTTATGCTGGTCCTGATACCTTACCAACTCCTAATTGTACAGATACTGTTTTACCTGTTCGTGTCATTGTAGATTGTAAAGGTACATCTGACCTGATGGGAGATATAAAAGTGGATTTCGATTTTTGTGTTAATCCAAATAATGGCCATTATGGTAATGCATATTCTTATTTTATTGATTCAGATAAAGATACGCTGTTTATTGGTTTGGAAGGTGTAGTTATAGATGGAAAAACAGATGATCATCCTACATATGTAACTTCGTATTGGAAAGATGATTTTGTAATATTAGGTGGGACTGGCAAATTTGAGAATGCTACAGGAAATGGAAAAACGGATGACTATAATAGTTCAAAAGATCAAAATTCCCATCATCACTGGGAGGGAGGAATTATTATGAAGAATAAGAATTAATTTCAATATGATAAAATAAGTGAACCAAAGCAATACTGTTTTCTGTAATCTGCAATCTATTAAATATAAAAGCTATGAAAAACTCTTTATTAGTATTTCTTATCACCTTTTCTGTATTTCAGATTCATGCTCAGGACAATGAAAAGGTAAAATATGGATCAAATCTTGAAAACGGAAAAACTATTACTGTTAATAACAATCAAATATATTACGAAACCTATGGTCAGGGCACACCATTGTTATTAATACATGGAGGATTGGGATCCATAATGAATTTTGAAAACTCGATTAAAGATCTTTCAAAGCATTTTAAAGTTATAGCCATGGATAGTCCCGGACATGGTCGTTCCAGTCATGTTGATTCCTTAAGTTATCCACTTCTGGCAGACAATATTTCTCTATTTATAGACAAACTGGAATTAGATAGTTTATATATTATAGGATGGAGTGATGGAGGAATATTAGGATTAATACTTGCTGCAGACAGACCAGACAAAGTTAAAAAGTTGGTTGCTATCAGTGCAAATACAAGACTTAGTGCAATAAAACAGCAAGATATTGAGTGGATGAGAAACAACATGATTGCCTGGGCAAAAAATGAAAAAGGATGGTGGATGAAAAATCAATTACCATTAAGATCACAACCTGAAAAGGTAGATGAATATCTTGAAAATACAAAAAAGATGTGGTTGGTTGATATTAATATTGATGATGCAAAAATTACATCGATAAAAATTCCAACGCTTATTATGCAAGGAGATAAAGATTTAGTTAAAACAGAGCATGCACTAGAGTTAAATCGTGCTATTGTTTATTCTCAATTATGCATATTGCCTAATACTTCTCATTTTGTTTTTGGCTCAAAACCAGATTTGGTTAATAGAATTATTATTGACTTTTTAAATGAGAAATAGTAAAACTTTATTCATTTTATCTCTTATACGATCAAAATATGCAAAAAATAAAAATTGAAATTAAATGGGCTGTTATCTTTTCTGTTGTGGTATTACTTTGGATGGTAATAGAAAAACTGAGTGGATTACATGGTAAATATATCGACTATCATATGTATCTCACCAACCTTTTTGCTATTCCTGCAATTATAGTAATGGTGATGGCGTTGAAAGACAAAAAGAAAAGTTTTTTCGAGGGAATAATGACCTATAAACAAGGTTTGGTCTCAGGTATAACCCTAACGGTTTTTATTGCTTTATTAAGTCCTTTAACACAATGGATAACTACATATGTTATCACCCCTGAATACTTTCCAAATGTAATTAAACGTTCAGTAGAATTAGGGTATTACAGTACTACTATAGAAGCTGAAGCCAACTTTAATTACCAGAATTATGCAATACAGGGCATAATTGGTGCACTGATTATGGGACTTATAACGATTGCAATCGCTATGATTTTTATTCGTACTAAAAATGGTAAATCGTCCTGATAAATAAAATAATCAGAATCTTAAATAAGTATATTAGCCATTGAAATAATTATTATAGAAATAATGAGGAAAGAAGTAGTTTTAGCTTTAGGATTGATATTTATTTGCAGTTTATCTTATGGTCAATCAAATCATTACGAGAGATTAAACTTTTTAATTGGATCATGGACAGGTACGGGAAGTGGTTTTGGAAATGATAAATCACAGATAGAATCTAGTTTTCAGCTTGTAATGGGTGGCAAGTATATTGAAGTCAAAAATGAATCCAGATTTGAACCAACAGAAAAAAATCCCGAAGGTGAACATCATATCGATAAGGGGTTTATAAGTTATGACAGTTCCAGAAAACTTATGGTCTTCAGACAGTTTAATAACGAAGGATATTTCAATCAGTATATTTTAAATGATTCACTATCTAATGATTCATGTTTGGTTTTTGAAACTGAAATGATTGAGAACTTTATTCCAGGAGGAAAAGCACGCTGGACAATAAATAAACTTTCAGAAAATCAAATTGAAACAATATTTGATGTTTCCTTTCCTCAGAAGGACTACTCTTGTTTTGGCATTAATAAACTGATTAAGGATTAAACGTTTGGAATAAGTAGCCCTTAAATAAACACTTCCGGAAATTTTACATTCAGATCAAATCACCACAATTTGCTTTTTTAAAATAGGATAGTAAACTGCTCTGTGTAAGGTTTCCGCTGTTGTTCATCTTTCTGACTTTTATAAATCTGGTCAGGTGCTCCACAATGGGTTGCATATCTGTATTTCCTTTAAAGTTAATATAACCTTCTGCTATGAGTTTGTGTATTATCTTTACAAATTCTTTGGGACTGTGAGTCCATTCAATATATTCATTGGTATCCTTGTCATCTTTTTGAAGTTGCAAAAGTTGTAGAATCATCTCATTAATATAATTGGTAATCCTTTCGTTATGTATAACTTTTTGCGATAATAGCTTTTTACATTTCTTTTGTACCGATCTTAAGTTTCTTATCTCTTTAGCAATACGAGAATTATTAAGGCTATTTTCTCTATAATGTTTAAAAAGTACGTTTTTGGATTCTTTATGAAACCATCCCAATTTAAATCCTTCGAGCATCAATTCGCTGATCATCATATATGATTCACCATTTTGATATTCATCAACTATTTGTATCATATTACGAAGTGTTTTAACGATATGCTTTTCTTGCTGTAAATTATTGGGGTTACTATTGATTGACATTCGATAATCAGATAAATAGGAATATGCAGGCGAGGAGGGGTCAAGAGCTGTAATTTTATGATCCAGCATATCTAACGAATGAAGAAATTTATTCTTCTGTTGTTCTATTTGAATAATTTGTATCCATGAGGTTTGTGGCAACAGGTGAATGGTTTGAATAATTCGTCTGTAATTGCCTTGTATAACAGGTAGTGTTTGAGCATATGATAAACGGTCTTTTGCAGAAATATACCCTTTAAATAGAGTAGTGGCTTTAGTTAATATACCACATAACATCAGGTAAAAATTGAAATCATGTAAATATACCTTGTTCTCATTTTGTGATAGTGCACTTGGTAAGGGCCATTCATTTTCCTGTAAACGCGATTTTATAGAATAGACATTCCGGATACAATGAGAAACTACATCAGTTTTATTGATGTTTTTAGATAGTTTTCTTAAAAACTTATTCAACAATGATTGCATTTTTTCAAAAATAGAGTTGCAATCCGTTTTTTCGTCATCAACTATTAAGCAGTTTTTCCATTTTAAAGATTTTCTGATGACAATACCGTCTGTAATATTATGAAGAGTAGTTAACATGACTTTATGTGTTTGGTTTGTAATGCTTTGATATATGCAAATAGAATACCAGACTATATGGTTCGAATGTTAAAATAGTATAAATAGTTGTGAGTTATTACAATTAGTAATTTGTATGTATAATAGTGCCAGATATAGTGATATTTATGTTTAAGAACTGGATTATAATACTTTTATCATTTAATAGTAGTTTCAGATTTACAGCCTTAATTTATATGTAGTAACCCTTTGGAGGCGTTACTTCTAGCTATTATACACCAGGCCTTCAGCCTATTATTATATCACAAATATTTAATCAACTCATACTTTTACAAGGCAGAAAGCCCAACTTACCTCAAGATTGTATCTTGTAGTTTAATTATATCTTGTGGTTTAAAAGTAATTGGATAGTTTAAATGACTAATCTCTAATCAATTCTGTTATTTAAGAAAGCATTGAAATCGTGCACAATCTTAGGAAGACAGCTCTTGCAATGGCTATTGAGTATTGGAAGTAGCAACCTGATAGCGTAGATCTTAATTATCTTCAAAAAAAAATCCTCCCTGCATAAAGCAAAGAGGATTGTGATTACAAATCAATATATTAACCATAAGCATTGTAGCTCTCTACGGAACCAATACTGTACCTAAATATACACTATTGCTGGCTGTTCCTGTTTTTCCTGATGAAGCAAAACCTAAGTAGCAATGTATTGGCGTTCCTGATGGTGCATTAGGCATATATAAGCTCCCTTGTCCTTCGGCTCTTGTAAACTCATCAATAGAGTAGGAGGGATAACTACCTTCTGCAATACCAACCAATAGAGCCTGCATTGTTCCAACATATTTTAATGCATTGGGATTATCAGACCAGGTGAACACTATACTTTCATCAACTATGGATACAGCCGGATTATCTGTTACCTGAATACTTCCTTTGGCAAGAACCAGGTTTTGGTAATCAACACCATAATCAGGATATTCACCTATTAATGCATAATTTAAAAATTCTGAGAACGCCGCATTTTGTGGCGACTGATTTACACTTTGCGATTTTAAACCTTGTTTAAAAACCGGATACAATGGTTGTAAAAATCTGGCTGCAAATGAAAATCTAGCTCTTTGCATAACTTGCTTTTCTGACGCTTTTTTATTTCTGATATCAGGAAGTGATTTCATATAATTGATACCTTTCCATTTGCTACCTACAGTACTTCCTACTTTTCCTGAAAAACCTCCGTTTAATCCTTTAACAAACTTACCCAGGACTATTTATTTTTACGATTTTTTATTTAAGTGATGTTACTTTAATACCTGTTATAACTTGTGTTTTTAGACTTTACACCTTTTTATATAAATTGAAATAACAGTTATGAGAGTACCTGCTAGCAGGGTGATCCATTTTCTGTTTTTGTAATCCTCTTCATTATTGATCAGGTAATAAACAGGATTGGGTTAAACATGATATCAGCCGATGTATAATTTGTTTTTTTGCTTATCTGTTAATTTGCTTCATTGTTTATTTGTTATTCTTATTTAATAATCTTTATTATAAAGCTGTAAATCATCTAGTTTATTACTTTTTTATCATTGCGTCACTGGTAAATCTGTAAATCACCTTTTACCCTTTATCCTTTTCCCATTCTCCTTTTTAATCTTTCCCTTTAGCTTTCGATAACTAAATTATATCAAGGGGATGGACGAAAAAATAACGGTAATTTTACCGTTACTTTTTGAGTGGTGTTAGGTGTTGATTAATAGGTGTTTGTATTGTTGTGTAGATGAGGTTGGTTTTAGTTTTTTACTCAAAAAAGGTGATTTTAAGGCCAATTGTGCATGTTTTGGCAAAAACGGCAAAAAATTGTGCACAAAAGTGTTAAAAATGGCATTTTACTGTGCATAATCGGGCCATAAACGGACTTTCTATATACTTGCTGCGGACCTGCTGCGGATAATGAGCGGGTTTCTGCGGGTGTTCTGCGGACCTGCTGCGGGTGAGCATCTGTCTATAGTACCCGCAGAAAAGCCGTAGCGCATCCGATAACAATCCGCATCAGTATGCTCTTTGGTACGATGATGGTCCGTTTGAGGGGTAGAGGAAGAGTATAATATATACTAAAACTGTATAACGAAGTAAATATCGTGTAGATTAATATTTTTTACTAAAGTAAATAATTCTATAAATAATAAAGGGTGGCTATTTGCTTTATAGTCACCCTTTTATTGTGGATTTATAATTAGATTATGTAAGTATTTATAGAAAATAAACGCATTATAAATTATTTACTTAGATAGTAAAATATTAGTTATCGATTAATTTAATTTGTATCCGGAACCAATTTATTAGTGATATTTTTAATTTCTTTTACATACTCTTTAGGTAAGGGAAGAGGACATTTGATGTCTTTTATGGATTCATTAAATATTGTTTTGTAAATAGTATAAGCCGCAATAATAGACCCAATTTCAAGAGGATGGCTATGATCAGGACGCCATAGGGAAACTTCAGGATATTGTTTGTGGAATTCTTTCCAGGCAAGGCCTGCAGGAGCAACTTTTGCATTAATTTCTTTGCCAATTTTACAGTAACTGGCAGCTAATGAATCCTGAGCCTCATTAAAAGAATCAAATACATCATAATAAAATTTTCCGGGTAACATCTTTGTCCCAAGACTGTCAGCATATTCCCTGGCCCAGGTCATATATAAAACAGTTTGTCCTCCATTTTTGCGAATGACCTTATCGAGCTTACGTATAGCAGGATAGGTTTTTTCTTCAGCCGCAAATAGGGGAGATGTGCTTTGTTCTTGTAAAACAACATAGTTGAATTTGTATTTGTCAATGGTTTCTATGATATAATCAGTCTTGGCATATTTACTTAGTAAGCTACCGCCTCTCGTTATTTGTGTTACAACAACTTTTTTCCCTTTTTGAAGTGCCATATCAGAAAACAGGCTTGGAAGTCCGTTGTAATACGTATAACTATTTCCGAGAAATAAGATATTAATTGTTTCATCGGTTTGACCAATTACTGTTGTTGTATAAACAACGAGCATAATCAAGATTCCTGTTAATTTCTTCATGTGTCTAAATTTATTTTTCATTGTCAAATAATGCATACTAAAAATAAACATATTTCCGTGGGAAAATATATTCATTTAGCTCGTTTCATCATTGAATATTATTCTGTTTCTGTTAAAATTTTAATTATATGGCCTTACTGGATAGAAGTCAGAAGAACGAAGTGTTTTTAACTTCAAGCTTCACTCTTCCATCTTCTAACCTTTTTCAATAATTAATAACCGTCGTTTTGTTCCATAATTGCACCGGTATTTGCATCAATTACTTTTTGAGGTATTGGAAAATACTTTGGTGCTTGTGCTATTGTTGGCCCTGCAAAATCGTTATATTTTTGCACACGATCAACCAATTTATCAGTTCTTATCAAGGTATGGCGTCTATCTTCTTCTGATACTAATTCTCTGGTACGTTCATCTAAAATGAAATCAATATCAATATCTGATCCTGAAATTGGAGTTGCATTAGATCGTTCTCGTATTTTATTGATCCAAATAGCAGCTTCATCACTTTTATTTTCTTTGTATAAGGCTTCTGCAAGGATCAAATAAGTTTCAGCCAAACGGATGTACATTTGGCAATTAAACTGATCAGAACTGGATGCATTAGATGAATTTGGATGAACATATTCCCATTTTCTTGTTGAAGGCCATTGATAATGATCCAGATCATACTTACCCTCTGTAATGGTATGGTCAGTATTCGTTTGTAAAACAACCTCCAAATCTCCCTGGTCATTAGGCATTACTAGATTCCACATGATTGCGTAATCAGAAATACGATCATCCTGATCTTCATATAAATCAAATGTTGGGGCTGTAATTGAAGAGCGACCAGCGCCTTTTCCTCCGTTATAGGTATAAAAAACTGTTAGATCAAGCTTCTTTATAATTTTATCTTTACTGTAATAGGTTTGCCACATGTTCTTCATATAGTTGTTGTTTTCATTTCCATATGAAACATTTTCAGGTTCTGTATTTAATAAAGCCCATAACACCTCTTTATTACCTTCTGAAGGTAAAGGATTTTTAAATAAGTCCATGAAGGCTACTCCTGACTCATTAGCTTCTGATCCAAAGCGTTCAGTCATTAATTGATATTCTGAGTCTTCACATAACTCTTTTGCTGTAGACTCCGCATCTGAATTTTTACCCATAGCCAAATATAATTCTGCTAGATAATGAATAGCTACAGCAGCATTTACATTTCCCGGATTTTCATTACGAAGAGGAAGGTTTTCTTTAGCAAAAAGCAGATCTTTTTCCATCTGTAATCGGATGTCAGCCACCGGAGTTCTGGTCCAATCATTTTGGTAATTAGATCCGTCTATTTCATCAAGGCTCAAAGGAACATCTCCCCAGCAATAGGTTAAATGGCGATATGCCCATGCTCTTATTAATCTGGCTTGAGCAACGATGTAATTTTTATTGTATGAATTTTCATCATCATTATTTCCCATCCAATTGACATCAGTATTTTCTGCCCGGTTAATGACCATATTACAAGAATTGACAATACGATATAACCAATCAAACATATTTTCGAATATATATTGATCTGTATATATATGAGTCGGCCAATTTAAAAAGGTCATACCTGAATGCCCATTGTTCATAAAAGCATTGTCGACACCTGTATCCCAACAAGTACACCTTGTAAGTGGAATATTGTCGGCACGACTTCTTTCTTCACGAACCCATGAATAAACAGCATTCATTGCGTTTACAAAGCCATCATAATCTTTAAAAAGATTATTTGCGTATATATTGTCTTCCGGCATTTCTTCCAGAAAACTGTCCTCATTGCAACTAATAAATGTTAGTAATAATAAGGAAAGTATGATATATATTGAATTTTTCATATGATTATAATTTATTTTCAAAGGCCATATGGAACTTGCCAATTTAGTCGACCTTTTGTGTAAGAACTCTTTGACTTCATCGATCAGACGATTCTCATGGCTCGTTTCATATTAAAAACTATTACGATTATAAATTAACCCTTACACCAATTAAAATACTTTTAACCTGCGGTGTTGCATATTGATTATCCCAGTTTGAAAATTCAGGATCCAGACCTTTCCATTTGGTCCATGTAGCCATATTTTTCAGATTCAGGTATAATTCTGCATTTTTTACAGTTAACTTTTTACACAACTGCTTAGGGAAGGTATAACTAAAGGTTACATCCTGTAAACGAAGAAAACTTGCATCCTGATAAAAATTCATACTCATTGGGTTTACATCCCTGTCAACATTCGCAGGATATTCGTTGTTGGGATTTTCTACGGACCAGAAGTTTTTATTAAAACTATTTTGGCGATATGAATTTACTCCGGTTTCATAAAGTCGATTAGGCATTGTAACACCATAGACAGAATTTAGGAAAAAGCTGAATTTAAAGTTTTTATATACAAAGCTATTGGTAATACCAGCAATAAAATCAGGAATTCTTGACCCTATGATTTGTTTATCATCAGGTGTAATCTGACCATCCTCAACTACATCTTTGTATTTAATGTCGCCGGGTTGAGCATCTGGCTGAGCACTGTTTGCAATATCATCATCTTCTTGCCATATACCATCAAATACATAATCGTAATTAACAGAAATGGGTTGGTTTATAAACCATTCATTAGCTACATCATCAATGTACTTACCTTCATCATCGGTTAACCCTACATTTACTATTGAGGTTTTATAAGATGATATATTAAAATCAGTAGACCATGTAAAATCATCTTTCACAATATTGACAGATGAAATCTGGAATTCAATACCCCTGTTTTTTGTTTGACCAATATTTGCACGAATATTATCAACTCCATTAATTGAAGAAATGGTTTTATCAAGTAGTAAATCACTTGTTTTTGACCAATAAAGATCCAGTAATCCACGAAGTCGGTTTCCAAATAAGGTAAAATCCAATCCTGTATTAATTGATTCAGTACTTTCCCAACCTAAAGAAGGATTACCCAATTTGTTAGGATAAAAACCAAATGCTGAAGTCAGGTCGGATGTTAGATAGTTTTTGGATGCCAGACTTGGTAAAGTTGAATATGCAGAAATCGCTTCATTTCCGTTTTTACCATAAGACAATCTAAGCTTTAAGATATCCACATTTTGCAGAGAAGCTGAATTTTTAAAAAAGGCCTCATTCATTATATTCCATCCTACAGCCAGTGAGGGAAATACACCAAATTTCTTTTCACTTCCAAAGGCTGAATAACCATCTCTACGTATCGTTGCTGTAAACAAATAACGAGAATCATAACTGTAATTTGCACGCAACATTTGCGAAATATGGTTTGTTTGAGTTAAACCGGCATATGCTGCAATTGATGAAGCTTTATTAGGTTGGTAATAGGTCATTACATCATTAGGAAAATTAGTGGCATAAATGTTATTGTATTTATCCTGTTCCTGTTGAACACTGTAGAGTCCGGTTAAAAAGATATTGTGTCTTCCAAAGGACTTGTTGTAACTAATAATATTCTCAATGATCCAGTTTTCTTCATATTCATTATTGGTATGCAAAACCCCATTAGATAAGTAGCCTGTATAAGTATCGCGGCCATCATATCTTTGCGATAACAAATTTCGGTATTCGTATCCGGTGTTTAGTTTATAGGATAATCCTTTTAAAAACGGAAAGTCAAATTGAATATAATTATTTGTGTTAACTCTACGAGTGATTTCTTCACTTTGGGCATTAAGAGGATTTAAAGGATTTTCAGCAAAAAATGCATCCTCCCATGCTAACATGGCAATTGAACCATCTTCGTTGTATGGAATACCTAATGGATTCATAGTAAAAGCCCTGTAAAAACTGGCTTTGTAGCCACTACGGTCATAGCGACCTAATAATGTGTTGGTTCCAAATTTGATCCAGCTCGACAACAGGTGTTCCATATTTAAGCGGATAGTCAATCTTTTAAAAAGATCATTTTTGGCTATCCCTTTTGCATCATTATATACTGTTGAAACAAAATATTTTGTTTTATCATTTCCACCTCTGATAGAAATATTATGTTGTTGCTTTTCGCCTGTTTGAGTTGCCATGTCAACCCAATCTGTAGATCTCCCTAATGCAATGCTTTCTTCTTCAGTAGCCGTAAAGGATTCTCCGTATTCTGTTTTACGCATGGCAAAGGTTTCTCCATCCATCATATCAGGTATATATCCAATCTTATCAGAACTATAATAACCATCATATGATACTTGCATAGTGCCTTTGCGGCCCATCTTTGTGGAAATAAGTATAACACCATTTGCTCCTCTTGCACCATAAATAGCTGTTGAGGATGCATCTTTTAAAACTTCGATGGAATTAATATCATTTGGGTTTAATTCTGATAGCCTTCCCGAATATGGTATTCCATCCAATATAATTAAAGGATTATTGGATGCTGTAATTGAATTTTGACCCCGAATCATCATATTGGCAGAAGCACCTTCTGCATTTGATGCATCAACAGAAACTCTGAATCCGGCCATACTTCCCTGTAAAGATTGTAATATATTAACCTGAGGACGATCTTCAATTTTATCAGTACTAAAAGATACAACAGAACCTGTTACATCACTCTTTTTTTGAACACCATATCCGACAACTACAACTTCATCAATTTCCTGTTGGTTTTCTTCCAGCTTTACATTGATGATGGGATTGGATCCAACGGCAACCGAAATTGGTTTATAGCCAATAAAACTGAATAATAATGAATCTCCGGGTGATGCCTTCATAGAGTATTCTCCATTAAAATCCGTTATGGTTCCTGTAATGGTTCCTTTAATTACAATACTAACACCAGGAAGTATGTCTCCTGTTTTTTTGTCAGTAACTTTTCCATTAACCTGGGCAAAGCCGATGGATGTGGTTAATAGAAATAACAGTAGAATTTTGTATTTCATAATATAAAAATTGGTAAATAGATTTTCTTTTCTGCTGTCTTTTAAGGCATAAGACTTCCATTTTGGTTATCCTTAGATCACCAATTATGTGTTGATTTTTATATGTTGATTTAAAACTTTCTGATCCTAGGATAGTATCTCTTGATTCCTCATTTTTACTTTTCCTCTTGCTATCACATCAGTTAGATTTAAGTCTGAATCAAAGAAACATAGATCTGCATCTGCTCCCAGTTTGATAGATCCTTTATGATTAAGGGATAGGTTTTTAGCTGGATTACAGGTGATTAATTTAAACGCTTCAGCAATATCAAGTCCTCCAATTTGAATCAATTTTTTTACTTGCTCAAGGTTTAAATGAATCGGTGCAGGATAAAAACCTATAATATTTCCATCCTTGTCTTTTTTTGCCATGCCGGCATTTCCATCACTACTAAATGTCATTTGTTCTATCGGAACACCTTGTTCCAGGGCATATAGTACCTGTTTGTATGGTTCATCGTATTTAGTACCTCCGGTAGATATATCAATAATACCACCCATTTTTGCAAAACGAATGGCTTGGTCGAATAATGGTTTTGTTCGTCCTACATGAGTAGGTGAAATGTATTTAATAGGGTAGTGGTGTTTTTCAACCAGTTCAAATAACAGGTCCATTTTTGTATCCAAGGCGCCCAAATGAACATGCAAAATTCCTCCTTTTCCACCAATAGAACCTCCAACATAAACATCTTTTAAAAAGCAAAGGAGCTCAGTGGCTGATGGAAATGATGAACGTTCATCGCTAATGGCAATTTTACAACCAATAACAGTATCTATAAATATCATGTCTTCCATAACATTATCAAGAATCGTAAGTGGAGGTATTCCAAAATAACTAGTAAGCATATATGCAGTTATTCCTTCCTGATGCAAGGCCTTGGTTTTAGCATATAATCCTTTTAAATTCTTTACAACTCCATCTGTACCTAACATTCCCATTACAGTTGTGGTTCCACATTGAATCAATTCATTGACTGATATTTCAGGAGTCATTGAATAGAAGCCTTGCTTTCCACCTGCACCAGTAATATGAATATGTTGATCAATTAATCCAGGCGTTATAATTTTTTCTGAGGCATCAATAATTTCAACACCATCCATATCAATTTCAATATTATCCTCAATGGCAAGGATTTTTTCTGATCCGATTAGGATATCTTTCTTTCCTAGTTTTAAAGGAGAATATATACTTGCATTCTTTATAATCTTCATCATAATTTAAAAAATATAGTGAACACTTATCATCATTACAGCTGTTATTGATAATGGAATTAAGTTTCTTTTTGCTAGTTCATAAGGTTTTATCCCGGCAATTTCTGATGTAGCTATAATTACTCCGGCGATTGGAGATATGGCGCGACCAAGGCTGGAAGATAATTGCATAGGTAAAATAATTCGGGATCCTTCAATTCCCATTTTTGCTGCGATTTCAGGCACTAAAGGACCAAAAGAGAAGAATGATGCATTACCACTACCCATAAGCATAGAAGCCATGAAAATAAGTACGCTCATTACAATACCAATACCAATGGGAGAAAAACCTAATGACTGAGAACCAGCTATCAGACCATCAACAAAACCCAGGTTAATTAATCCAAGTGAAAAAATTTCAGCTGATATAATAAGTGTAATGACCGAGGCAAAGACTTTCCCCATTCCTTCCCAGAAAGTTTTAAGAGAATCTAAGACTTCCTTAAGATCTCGTTTCCGAATGAATTCAAATGCCATTGATACAAATAATGATATGATCATTGCTGTTGTTGTATCCAAGCTAATCGGCTTTGAAAAAAGATTGAAAAAAGGAGAAAATATTATAAGCATAATCAAAGGCAACATGGGTAGGATGCTAAAGATTTTAGGTGTGCTAATTTTTCTAAACTCACCAATTTCCATTTCCATTTGCATTGGTTTATGGTTTTCTTTTTTATCAAAGTATTGATTTACAAAATAATAAACGATCATTAACACCATGGTCATTGGAATTGTTAAGGGCAATTGATCTTCCATAAAATATTGTACATTGGTCTTACCTATTAGTTCTGAAGCTCTTAATGTATTTGCAGATGCAGGTCCCATATCAAAAACTGTACAAGCAGTTATCACAGAAACTGCAGACGTATTACTAATGCCCAAATTAACTAATACAGGAAATATGGAAGCTACAAGTAATAAACCTAAACCTGTAGCTGAAGGTATACACATAAATATTACCTGTCCTATTGGAATAACAAGACTAGCAGCTAAATAAGGGTGTTTTTTGAAAATTGATAATGGTTTCATGGAAACAAAAACCAGAGCTTCACTGGCTCCAATTTTTTTCATATAAGCTACATACCCACCAATAGTCATAATCATTAAACCCACTTTTGCACCCTTATTACTCAATGAAACTTTAATCTGTTTGAAAAGGTCGAAAAACTGCAGGCCAGTAGGCTCTTTCATGGTTGATAAATCCATACCTAGTACCAATGCTATGGTCATCATTATTAAACCACTGATAATTAACACTGCTTGTGGGTTATATTTTTTAATTAGTAGTTTAGCAACAACTACTACGATTAGTATTGATATAATGGATCCTGTAATGAGCATGATTTTGTTATAATATTTAATATAGAATAGCGTAATTGTAAAATGATTATGCTAATGATTGTTTTGAAAAAATCGCTATACATTTATAAAATTAAACGAGTTATAATATCGTTTGGAATTATTATCAGAAACTATTAGCATAGAAACATTGCCTTCTTAATATATTGAGTGTCGTATAATTCTTATTCATAATATCACTAGTTTTAGTAAAAATTGAAATTAATGATATAAAACTATAGTAATTATACTTCGACAAAACATACCAGTTTGGAATAATATAAGATACCAATTAAGTATTTTTAATACTTAAACAAAATTTCTATATTAAGCTGTTCAGGAGTTTTACTGTTTTGTCTACTTTTTCCTTTAAAACAGGAGGCGGCACTGGAGAAAAACCAAATATAATACCTGCTTCCTTGTCCTCACTCACATAGCACTTTTTTAAAGAGTGAACTACTATGTTGTTTTTACTTAATAGGTTAATTGCTTCTGATTCATCTATGTTTTTATTTAAGCGGGCAGTTACATGCAGACTTCTGAAAGGGGAAGGATCAATAGTTAGCAAATTGGTTTGTTCCTCAATTCTGGAAATAAACAATTCTCTTCTTTCTTGTGCTACTTCTATTACATTTTGTAGATGTTTTAAAAGATAATTTCTCTCAATAAATTGATCCATTACCAATTGTACAGAAGGCGTTACAAAACGATGGGAATGTTCCTGAAAAGCCTTAATTGCATTCACTAAATATTTTGGTACTATCATATATCCCAACCTAATAGAAGGATGTAACAAACGATTAAATGTACTCATATAAATAGTTCTGTCTTCTTTGTCCAGACTGTAAAGACTTGGAATGGATTCCAGATAATTTCCAACCGGACTTTCGTAATCATTTTCAATAATCAGAGCTTTGTTTTTCGAAGCCCATCTTAGTAATTCCAGTCTTCTGGAAAGGCTCATTTTTATGCAAAAAGGATACTGGTTAGATGGTGTAGTATGAACCAATTTAGGATTTAAATGATCATTTTTTTCAAGTTCATCAATTTTAATTCCTTCATTATCTAAACTAATGGGAAGTATATTTGCAAGCATACTTTTAAATATTGAATGTACATTAGGAAAGGTAGGATTTTCCATAGCCACATAATTACCTTTATTTATTAACACATTGGTTACCAGGTATAAAGATTGTAGTGACCCTGATACGATAACTATTTGTTGTGGACTACACTTAATATTTCTGCTAATATTTAAGTAGTTACAAATGTTTTTCTTTAATGAGTCTAATCCCGATGAGGATGAATAAGATAAGGAAGATGATTTTACATAGCGCCAGTAACTATTCATTAATTTTTTCCATTGATTAACAGGAAATATATCCAGGGGAGGGAGACCTGGCCTAAATGCCAGATTTGTATCAGAATGCCTGTTAATAAGAGAAATATTCTTTAAAAATGATTTTCCTTTTTCAGATAGCTGAGGATATGATTCTACATCAGATGACTTTTCTATTTTAAAATTGGATTCTTGTTTATTCTCTGATGTATAACAAATTCTATATCCGGAACCTTGTTTCGATTCAATTAATTTTTCAATTAAAAGTAGTTCGTAAGCTTTAAGTACAGTTGTTCTTGAAAGCTTCATATCTTCAGCTAAAATTCGTGTTGAAGGGAGGTTTACGTTTTCCGGAAGTTCTAAATTAATGATGCATTTTTTAATTGCATGGTATAAGATTATATATTTATGTGAAGTATTGTTTGCCTTTTGTCTTTTGTAAGAAATTTTAATGCGATTGATAATAACTGCAATATTGGTATTCATAACTTTATAAAATTGGTATCTCAAATGTAATGAATATTATGATTTACATTATAATTATCTGATTCCTGATCTAATTTTTAATCTGTTGTGCAGGTCTTATATTATTGTGTTCTGATTTAGGAGTTCTTTCCTCAAATCGAGAAAGAAAAAGATTCGCAGTGGATGATAAGATGGGTATCCCCATTAAAATATGGGTTGAAACTTTGGGGTAATGAATGGAAATTAAAACAACCAATGTAATAACAGCAATCAATATAATAAATGGAGCCCAGGATTGTTGTGGTCTATTATTACGTTAATTCTCATTCTTTCAGATAAATGTTTAGCATCCTCAGGACTGCTAACTTCAATAACTAATCTAAATGTAAATATGTAAAACAAACTTACCATTAAGTAAACTATATCATAACCAATGACAGGTGTTAAAGCTACATGGCTAACGATTACCCATTGTGTAAACAAAGGTATCAACGACAAGAAAAACAAGAAAAAGATGTTGGCAACTGTTATTTGCTGATTATCTGTACTATATAGTTTTTTATCAGAATAGAAATCAATGGGATTATCCAAACTAGAGGTAGAAAGGAAAAATAGAAAATCATGTTCCTATTCTTTTGATAATATTTATTCAAATAATCTCCAAGTAGTAGATAGCTCACGATTAATGAAGCTATTAATGAAATAGACTCCATTTGTAAGCGCTTGATATATTTTAAGCGCTTAAAAGCGTTTATCTTCTTTTTCAGAACGTTATTAATAACTTACTAAAATAGGTATTCAAGTTATATAGTCAAATAATATATTGTACAATATATTCAAAAAGTCTTTTTTATTAGGTATAATATAGTCTCTCGAGAGGAGGGTTTTCTTAGCTTTTTTTTTAATACTTTTGCTCAAGTCATTTATAATAGGAGTCGCTCTTTCAACATAGAGATCAATTGCAGATGGAACTCCGCCTGAGAATCCTGCAGTTATACCCGAATTAAAATCATTTTTAATTAATGAAGATAAATCCGTAAGCAAAGGGTTATGCCTAATTAATACTAGTGTATAAATATAACAAATTCTTTATCTAACAGAATATTAGTTCATTAACAGAAATGTACAAATTGACTAAAAACACCTTCATTTGTTTATTTTTATGTTTTTTTATAAAAAAGCACAAAATATGGGAGCGTTTTTAACACAAATGCTGTTGTATTACAAAAAATCATTAACTAAAACAGCCGTTTTAATTATGAATGAAAAAAGTTTAGTGGCAAAATGTAAGAAACAAAAACAATCAGCTCAATTTGAGGTATATCAAAAATACGCTCCCTTATTAAGAGGTGTATGTTGCAGGTATATTCTTAATAAGTATGAAGCTGAAGATGTTTTACAGGAAGGTTTCTTTCGCATTTTTACACAGATAGAAAAGTTTACTTACACAGGCGAAAACTCATTCTTTTATTGGATGAAACGAGTTGTTATTAATCATGCTTTAAACTATCTAAAGAAACAAAAAAAAGAAAGATTCGATGAAAGTTTTGAAGATAAACACTTGTTTATTACCGATGAAAATTCAGATGATATTTTTAATACAGATTACTCAAAGTACACAAAAGAAAATGTTAATTCCGCTTTGGAGATGTTGCCTTTGCCTTTTAGAATGGTTTTGAATATGGCAGTAATTGACGGACTAAAACACAAAGAAATAGCAGAGGCATTATCTATTGCAGAAGAAACATCTCGTTCGCGTCTTACCAGAGCAAAACAAATGCTTCGTAATAATTTAATTGAAGTAAACTCTTGTGTCAGTGCTAATGCATAACTATTTTATAAAATATAATAACTTGATTATTTGGGCTATGTCAACAATAAATAATACTAAAAATACAGATTCACTAGATCAGCTACTCCAAAATACGTATAGTAATTACTCTGTACCAGAACCTAATGTTGGCTCGTGGTTAAAAGTTAAAAATAAGGTGGCAAAGCATAATTTTTTAAGGTTTAACCCAATGCATTTTAATGTGTATTATGCAGTTATTGCTACAGTTGTTACAATAGGACTTAGTGTTCATTTATATTTATCTAATAAAAATGAAGAAAAATCAATTCATAATATTCAACAAGAGCAGGTTTTAATCGAACCTACTATAGAAAATTCTTCATTAGATAATGAGATTCGTTCTGAAGTTGAAACAGAGCAATTGTTACCTGTTACAGATCAGAATATAATACCTTCTGATGCAAATGAAAACGCAAATGAAGAAATCATTATTAAAGAAGAACATGTTGAAAATACAATTCATATTGCAACAGAAGATCAACCCGTTTTAAATAAAGAAACTTCAGAATCTGAAGAAGAACAAATAAAAGAGGATAGAACAGATAATGAAAAACCACTTATAATTAATGAAATAAAAGAGGAAACTTATAGCAATAATGAGGTAACCGAACAATCTGGTTTCAATAATACAATTGCTATTGATAGTACAGAAGTATTAAATGACGAAGATAAAAAAGTTAAACAGTCTGTCATTATTAATAGAGATCCGGTAGTTCAAACAGACACCATTGTTAAAGTGATTAAGAAAAAGCGAAAACGAAGAAAGTAATAGTAAGTAATAATGAAATCGATATATATATTAGCCTTAATTTTGTTTTTAGTTCAGTTACCTGTTTTATCTCAACAAAAAGAATCATCACACCCTGTTGCAGATACTTTATATGTGCAGCAGGATACGATACACAAAGTGGTAGAAGTTGTTAAATACGAATATGAATATTATGATCCGGAACCATTTGAGTTATTTGTTGGAGCAGGTATAGGTATTTCAAAGGCAACATTAAAAAGTGATGTATTTGATAAAAATACACTCCAATCTGCTATTCCTCTTATAGTGAAATTAAAAAAAGGCAATTTTCATTTGCAAACCGGGATTCAATATCAAAATTTATCATTTAAAATACCGGTTACAGAAATTGTAGAAACAGAAATTGCTCATACCACCACACAGACAGTGGTGGTAGATACTTATTACCGTTATAATAATGGAGATCCTATTCCTGTAGTTGTAACAAAAGAGGTTGAAATAACAGAATATGAAATTGTACAAGAAGAAATTACTTCAAATAAGAAAAGGGATTATTCTTCAATAAAAATTCCTATTCAGTTTGGGTATGACCTGCAATTGAATAAGGTATTTATATGTGCAGATATTGGAGCCGCTTATAATAAATTCACTTCGCATGCACAAAAATATCTTAATGAGGATATTCCTGATGCAGATCATCATTTCTTCACTTATGAATTAGGTATTGGAGCAGGATATACTTTAAGTAAAAAGTTTTATTTGGATTGTGGGTTAAATGTTAGTTCCAAGTTAAACTCTGATCCTTATGAATATTCAAGTTATAATTTATCGATTCGACTTTTTTATAAAATATTTTAAAATTTCGGGAGCGTTTTTAATAATGTTGTTGTTTATAAACTGAAA
Organism: uncultured Saccharicrinis sp.; assembly: GCA_963665705.1. Classification (GTDB taxonomy): domain Bacteria; phylum Bacteroidota; class Bacteroidia; order Bacteroidales; family Marinilabiliaceae; genus Saccharicrinis. Next base: position 2,597,931 of record OY762448.1, on the reverse strand, counting down.
CAAAAATTAATATTATAAAAGCAGAGTTAGTACAATTATCCGGCCGGTTTAATTTTAAAATTATTTTTTGCTTTTAACTAAATTGAAAGGACAATGAAACGAATATTTTTACTTATAACGTTGTTAATTACATGCTTATTAGCAACAAAGGCTGCAACTATAACAGTAATTTCAAATGCAGGCTCAGGAATGGGTTCATTACGTCAAGCCATAATTGAAGCAAGCGATGGAGATAAAATAATATTTGACCAGCCTTATACCATCTATCTTACTTCACCCATAGAATTAGGTGATAAAAATATTACAATTGATGGTAATGTAAATGGCGAATTGGTAAAACTTGATGGTAATTTCCTCGACGAGGATAATGATTGGATTGATGATGATGAAGTATTTACAAACTTATTGTTAGTTATATCTTCAGGCGACTTTACAGTTAATATTAATAATATGGTTATACAAAATGGATCAGTATCTGATGATGATTGGGGTGGTGCATGGCCAAGTTCTGACATGTATTTAGGTGGAGGTGTTTATATTGATTTAACTGATGGAGGAACATTTACAATGACCGGCTGTAGTATTCAAAACAATGTACTTTCACTAATGGAAGATGTATATGATGGTGACCAGGCCTACCTGCGAGGAGGTGGAATATATTCTGAGTATGGAGGTGATTTTGTAGAATGTACCATTAAAAATAATGTTTGTATCGCAAAAAATTCCTATCAGTGTAATATGAGCGGAGGAGGAGCCTATATTTATGAAGGAGGATCTTTTACAAATTGTTTAATAGCGGGTAATAAAATACTTTTTTCTCCAATAAATGATCAAAACTTTTATTATGGATCTGGAGCCGGACTCGATCTTTTTGAAAAAGCTGATGTAATCAATTGTTTAATAATAGGTAATTGTATTAAAAATATATCCTCTGATTACAGAGGATATTTTAATCAGGTTGTTGCAGGAGGAATTATAGCCCTTAATGCAAAGGTTTATAATACTACAGTTGTTGAAAATAGCATTGAGAATATTTATGAGCTTACGAATCAGGATGATGTTGGAGTAGGTGGTGCATTTATTACATATAGAACAGTTGGAAGTACTGAGTTTTCTGATTATTGCGACTATCAAAATAATATCTTTTATGGAAATCACTGTTCTGCAGGCAATTTTAATAATGGTGGTTCAATTCCTAAGTTCACAAAATATTCAGCTTTCCCTAATGCTGATGAATATGACGAGATGGACTTTGATGCTACCAATGTTTTCCTTGACGAAAACCCGTTCTTTGAGTTACCTTCAATAGGCGATGATGGCGAATGGGGAACCGATGATGATAATTATGGAGATTTGAGATTGAAAGAAAATTCTCCATGTATAGATGCCGGAAATCCTGATGATACACAAATTGAATTAACACCCTTTGATTTTTACGGGAGAGAACGCATAACTAATAATATTATTGATATGGGTGCTGTTGAGTCATTATCAACTGATTTTTATTATAATCTTAAAGGCTCGGTTTGGGAAGGTGCAAATAAATGTACTTCAGGTAAAGTTTACGCTTATGATGTTGATAATACAGCAACTTATAAAGCTGTAATTGACCTGGACAGTGATGGAAACTTTGAATTTGAGAATTTAGAACCGGGAGATTATTATTTGTTGGCAGTCTCTGATAATACTCAGGATTATCAATCTACATTTTTTGGTGACGAAACAAATATTCAAAATGCAATTAGTATTACTGTTGATGATTTTATTTATGATGTAGATATTCATTTGGTAGATGCAGTTACAACTTCTGTAGATGGAGTTAACAAGGTTAGTTTTAATATCTATCCAAATCCAGTCACAAGTATTGTAAATATTGAAGGTAGTGCAAAAATAAAGAAAATTAAGCTTTATAATAGTCTGGGTAATTTAGTTTCGGTACACAATGGTGATGAAAAAGAAATATCTGTAAGTTATTTGAAGAGAGGTGTTTATGTGCTATCAATTGAGATGGAAGATAAGGTTTTAAACTATCAGGTATTGAAAAAATAGAAAAGTATGGTTCTTTAATATTGGATGATAACACATAGCCTCTAATGTAGGGTGAGCAAGTACACCTACATTAGAGGCTATGTTTTGTGGCTAGTTTATTTTATTTTCATTCAAATTGAACTAATAATTCTTTAGATAAAAAGTTTTTTATCTGCTCTATTGTTACTTTCATTTCCTTGTCATGAATAGCATTTATATTTTGTACCAATTTTGCCGTAACTGGTAGCTAACGAATCCTGAGAAGAAATATATGAGTCAAATACATCATAGATAAATATGTCTGGTAAAGTCTTTATTCCAAGGCTATCTGCATATTCTCTGGCCAAGACCATAGATAAAACAGTTTATCTTCCATTATTGCAAATAATTATAAATAGCTTACGTTTAGCAGCATAACCTTTTTCTTCAGCAGACAGAGGAGAGCAGTGTTTTGTTCTAGTAAAACAATATAATTGAAATTGTATTAATTTATCGTTTCTATTATCTAATCAGTATTGGCATATTTATTTAATAAACTTACACCTCTGGTTATGTAAAAAATATATAAAGATAACTTAATCAAGATTATAAATAATAGTACTAATCTTATTGTTATTCGCAATTTTGTATATTATTCAACTCAATCTGATTCATGTAAATACAATTTTTCTATTTTTGCATGCTATTTTAAATATATAAGATAGTTGCTATAGTATTTTATGTATTTAACTTGTAAAATTTATTAAAACCGGAGAATAATGCAGTATAAGTTACTAGTGCTTGATTTAGATGGAACCTTAACCAATTCAAAAAAAGAAATTTCAGAAAGAACAAAAGCTACCTTATTAAAAGTGCAGCAAAAGGGAGTGAAAATTGTATTGGCATCGGGCAGACCAACTTACGGTATTGTTCCCCTGGCAGAAGAGCTTGAATTGGCAAAATATGGGGGGTATATTTTGTCATTTAATGGTGGTACTATTATTAATTGGCAAACTAAGGAAATTATTCATCAATCGGAATTGAATACAGAAAATATACCGGTTTTACATGAAATTGCCCGCAAAAATAATGTAGACATTATTTCATATGAAAATGAAAGTATTATTTCGGAAAGCACAGAGAATGAATATATTCAGTATGAAGCTTTTCTGAATAAAATGCCGATTAAAAAAGTTAATTCATTTCCTGAAGCACTGAAAGTACCGGTGCCTAAATGTTTAATAGTTGGTCATCCTGAAGTTTTAATAAAATTAGAACAGGAAATGAAAGAGCAGTTTAATCGGGAGATGAATATTTACAGAAGTGAACCTTTCTTATTAGAACTTAACCCTCTGAATATTGATAAAGCTCAATCGCTTAAAATGTTGTTGGACTATACAGGTCATACCCGTGAAGAGATGCTTGCCTGTGGCGATGGATTCAATGATTTGACAATGATAGAATTTGCTGGTTTTGGTGTGGCAATGGCAAATGCTCAGGATCAAGTTAAACAGGTATCTGATTTTGTTACTTTATCAAATGATGAAGATGGAGTTGCCCATGTTGTTGAGCTCTTTATGAATTAATCAATATTTACAAAAGAACAATTCAGGAATTATCTTGATCAGGAAATAGGAGTATTGTTTATCACTTCTGATGTTGACATAAGGAAATATACGTTGTTCTTGTTGGATAGAACTTTTTATAATCCGGAACTATGAAGACAGATTTCCTATTTTAATTGTTTTTTGAGATTTCGTGACATGTAAGAAATTTTATTACATTCGATTTAAGTTTTGTTAAATTAAATTCCTAAATGGTAGATAAAGATCTTGTAAATCGATTGAAGCGTGGAGATGAACAGGCATTTGAATTACTTTACCGAAAGTACTTTAGGCGTTTGTGTGCATTTGCAAATAAATATCTTAACGATTATGAAGCCACACAAGAAGTGGTACAAGATGTATTTTTTACAATTTGGGAAAAAAGAGAAAATTTAGATTCTGATAAACCCATACTATCATTTTTATTTCAATCCACTAAAAATAAAAGTCTCCATATTCTTGAACATTCTAAGGTAGAAGAAAAATATCAGGAAGTCATTAAACATGCTTATTCACAAGGCGATTTTTTTGATGTTCAGGATTCCTTATTGGCAAAAGAACTAGAATCTAAATTAGGAGAGATAATTGAATCTTTACCCGAGCAATGTAGAAAAGTATTTTTATTAAGTCGTCAGGAAGGAAAAAAATACAGAGAAATTGCTGAAGAATTAAATATTTCTGAAAAGACCGTGGAAACCCATATGAATAGGGCCTTAAAGGTATTTAGAAAGGAATTGAAAGATTATCTGTCCATTGTATTATTTGCTATAATTTAAAAAATGTAAATTTTTTTTAAAAATCATGTAAGGGTAAAATGAACTCTTCCGGTATTACCTAATAGAAGGTATTATTATGGAACGAGAAAATTACTTTGAGCAGCTATTGATTCGTTACTTTGAGAAAACTGTGACAGATGAAGAACTGGAGCAGTTAAAGGAGTACTTGCAAGAATCAAATGAAAACAAAAAGCGTTTTGATGAATTAAATGAAATTTATCAATTGGCAGCTATTACATCTAAAGGATGGTTATATAATGTTGATTCGAACTGGAATCAAATGAAAGCCCGTATTCAATCAGAAGGTGTTGCTCCTGTCGTTAAAATGGTTTCCCAAAAGGTATTTATGTTATGGAAGAGTGCAGCTGTAATTGCATTATTACTGGCTACAACTTTTATGGTATTATTCATCAAAGATATGATGATTCCGGATACCCGAATGGTGAAATTTATAGCACCCAAAGGAGAAAAAAGTAAAGTAGTTTTAGCAGATGGTACTTTGGTGTGGTTAAATTCAGGAAGTGAACTGAATTACTATCTCGATAATAAGAATAGTATTAGGAAAGTAGATTTATCAGGAGAAGGATATTTTAATGTTTCCAAAGATAAAAAACACCCCTTTATAGTTCATACCAATACTTTCGATGTAAAAGTATATGGTACCCAATTCAATGTATCTGCCTACGACAATGATATTCTTCAATCAACAACGTTAAAAGAAGGAAGCATTTCCATTTTAAATCATACAACCGGAAAGGAACTGATGGTAAAGCCCGGGGAACAAGCTACTTTCAATCAAAAAACAAATATTATAAAGATAGATAAAGTAAGAGTTGGTGATTATTTATCATGGATGGACAATAAACTCAGGTTTGATAACAGTTCTTTTTCAGAAATGGTTAAAAAACTGGAGCGTTGGTATGATGTGAAAATTATACTTGACGATGAGCTTCTTTACAAAGAACGTTATACTATGACGATAAAAACCGAAAGTTTAAGAGAAATGCTGGAACTAATCAGTATTACAACACCCATTAAATATAAAATAGATGAAGAAAAAGTATTTATAACCTATGATAAGTAGGTAAATAAAAAAAAGGAAAGTGCGGGAACACTTTCCTTAAATAATAACTCGTGCTGGAAACACGAATCATACTAATTAAAGATTTACAAATTTATGAAAAAAAAGTTGATGTTTAACATCAACCGGGCACGTGGTGCCTGGTTAAGATGCCTTAGAATTATGAAACTAACTACGTTTTTACTACTGTTTACGTTTTTACAAGTATCTGCGGCTATTTATTCTCAAGATACTGTGCTGACTATTCAATTGAGTAATACAACTATTAAAGATGTTCTTTATGAAATTGAAAATCAAACTGATTTTACTTTTATGTATAATGATAGTAAAATTGATGTAAATCAATATGTAACTGTTGATTTTAAAGAAAAAACAATAGTCCAGATTCTTGAAGAATTATTTAATGTGTCAGAGGTTGATTATAAGGTTATTAAGAATCAGATTATTTTAACTTCATTAAAAGAAGACACAAATATACAACAGCAAAAAAGAGATGTTTCAGGAACAGTTATAGATAATGTAGGAAATCCGATACCTGGAGTTTCAGTTGTTATCAAGGGATCATCTATAGGTACCATAACAAACATCAGTGGTGAATTTTTGCTGACAGATGTAAGTTCTGAAGATGTTTTAGTATTTTCTTTTATAGGAATGGCAACCAAAGAAATTCAAGTTGGTGATAAAAATCAATTTACGGTTACATTGGTTGAGGATGTTATTGGGCTGGAGGAAATAGTGGCAGTAGGTTATGGAACCATGAGAAAAAACGATTTAACCGGTGCAATAGCCACAGTAAAAACAGATGACTTAAATTCATTGCCTGTTCCAAGTATTGGAAATGCATTACAGGGAAAAGCAACAGGTGTCCAGGTTATTGATAATGGTACACCGGGTAGTGATCCAACATTCAGTATTCGAGGTTTAGGAACTATCAATGATGCTAATCCCTTATTGGTTATTGATGGGATTCCTACTAATGATGGATTAAATCAACTGAATCCTAACGACATTGAATCTATTCAAATATTAAAAGATGCTTCCTCAACTGCGATATATGGATCGCGTGGAGCGAATGGAGTTGTAATTATTACTACTAAAAAAGGACTTAAAGGAAAAGGAAAGGTTGATTTTAATGCATATTATGGAATTCAGGAAGCAACTAATTTAGTGGATGTTTTAAATGCTTCTGAATTCGCAGCCTTACATAATGAAATGATGGCTAATGCAGGAAGAACCCAGAATCCTGCTTTTGCAGATCCAACTTCTTTAGGACAAGGAACGAATTGGGTTGATGAGTTATTTGAAACTGCTTCAATACAGAATTACTCTCTATCTTATTCCGGCGGAAATGATAAAACTACATATTATGTATCTGGTAATATCTTTAAACAGGAAGGTATTATTTCTAATACCGGTTATGATAAATATACTATGAAATTTAATGTTGAATCTCAGGTTCTAAAAAATCTAAAATTTGGGAACAACCTAACATTAAATCATGATAATAAATACAGTGGTGAATATAGTGTAAGAAATACATTATTAGCGTTGCCAACTTTACCTGTTTACAATGAAGATGGAACCTATGCAGGTCCACAGGAGCGTGCTGAATGGGATGGTGATATTATTAACCCTGTTGGTAAAAGTGAACTGGTAGATAATACAACTAAAGGATATAATATATTAGGATCTATATACGCTGAGTTGGAAATTATTAAGGGATTAAAATTAAAATCCTTGGCTGGTTTAAAAGCTAACTTTTGGTATGACAGAACTTGGTCACCTAAATATGATTGGGATCCAACACCCCAGGAATTATCTTATTTATATGAAAGCTCCAATAGAAATATTAACTGGAATTGGGATAATACATTAACCTATTCCAAGGCTTTGGGGAATCATAATTTAACTTTGATGGCTGGTACAAGTGCTCAGGAAAATAAATGGAATGGGATGAGTGGTTCAATTCAGGATTTTGCCAGTGATTTAACACAGCAGTTAGATAATGGAACGAAACAAGCTGATATCGGTGGTAATACTGATAGCTGGTCAATGTTGTCATATATGGGACGTGTAAATTATTCTTTTAAAGATAAATATCTTTTGACAGCAACAGTACGTCGTGATGGTTCATCTCGATTTGGAGAAAATTCACGCTGGGGAACATTCCCATCTGTTTCCCTGGCATGGCGTGTTTCTGAAGAAAACTTTTTAAGTAATGTTGATTTTTTGGATAATTTAAAATTACGTGCAGGATATGGTGCCACAGGTAATCAGGAGATTGGATTGTATGAGTATGCTTCAGTATTAGAAACAAATGTTTATGTATTTAATGATGGTATTGTTAGTGCTGTAGTTCCTAATAAAATGCCAAACCCAAATTTGCATTGGGAGTCTCAAAATATGGCCAATGTAGGTATTGATGCAACTATATTTGATCAGCGTTTTGATGTGACATTAGATGCTTATTATAAAGTCACTGATGATATGTTAGTACCAATGTCTGTCCCCATCTCAACAGGATATTCAGATACAGATGTTCCATATATTAATGCAGGTAAAATTATTAATAAAGGAATTGAAATTTCTGTTACTTCTCATAATTTAAAAGGCTCGCTTAAATGGGATACTGATGTTAACTTCTCATTAAACAGAAATGAAGTTAAAGAATTGAATGATACGATTCCAATGACTGTAGGTTCTATTAGTTTAAACCAGGATTTAGCCCGTATAGCAACCGGACATCCTATGAATGTTTTTTATGGTTATGTAACAGATGGTATTTTTCAAAATCAAACTGATGTTGATAATCATGCTCAGCAAGTTCCGGGTAGTGATATATATAGTCGTACTTCACCAGGTGATATCAGGTTTAAGGATTTAAATAGTGACGGTGTAATTAATGCCGATGATCGTACATACATTGGAAATCCCAATCCAGACTTTATCTTTTCAATGAATAACCGATTTGAATACAAAGGATTTGATTTAAATATTTTCTTACAGGGTGTGTATGGAAATGATATTTATAATGCAAACCGTATTTGGAATGAAGGTATGGCTGTAGCTTATAATCAGTCAACAAAAACGCTGAACAGATGGACCGGTGAGGGTACAAGTAATAGTATGCCAAGAGCAGTTTTTGATGACCCAAATAAGAATTCACGACCATCAAACAGGTATATCGAAGATGGCTCATATTTGAGAATAAAAAATGTAACACTGGGCTATAATTTGCCGAAAAGTTGGTATGAGAGATTTCATGTAAGTTCTGCAAGATTATATATTTCAGGAACCAACTTATACACTTTTTCATCTTATGAAGGATTTGATCCGGAAGTTGGAATAACTGGTATAGATAATAGTGTTTATCCTGTGACCAGAACAATAAGTATTGGAGCAAATATCAGTTTCTAATTTTAAAAAATGGAAAAATGAATAATCTAAAATATATAACATTAATAATTATAGCATTACTAACTGTTTCCTGTGGTAAGGATTTTCTTGAAAAATCACCGGAGGATTCAATTAACACTGCTAATTACTGGCAAACAGAAGACGATGCAATAAATGCAGTTAATGGAGCCTATCAACCTTTACAGTGGCCTAAATTATACAATATGCGTATGTGGACTTCAGATATTATGTCTGGAAATAGTATTGTAGGTGCTGGTGGTGGAGATGATGGTGTTGAAACTCAGGATATGGCAAATTTTGTTACTGCTACAGATAATGCAGGAGTTTTGGATTTATGGAGAGGACCAGCTCCAGGTATATTAAGGGCTAACCTTGTACTACAGAATGTTCCGTCTATGAATATTGATGAGGATATAAAGGACAGAGTGCTTGGGGAAGCTTATTTCTTAAGAGGGATGTATTATTTTATTTTAGTCAGATACTTTGGTGATGTACCTTTGATATTAGTTCCTCAGGAACCTGGTGATGATTTACGTCCGGAACGTACAGATAAGGCGATTGTTTATGAGCAAATAATTTCAGATTTAACAAATGCAAAAGATCTGTTACCTCAAAAATCAACCTATTCATCCAGTGATTTAGGAAGAGCTACAACTGGTTCTGCTACCGGATTAATGGCTAAAGTTTATCTTACTTTGGAAGAATGGCAAAAAGTGGTTGATCTTGCTGATGAAGTGGAAACGTTAGGTTACGATTTAAATCTTCAATATGAACAGAACTTTGATGTATATAATAAGAATTCTATTGAATCTCTTTTTGAAGTTCAGTACACAAGCAATGCTGGTGAGGATTTTTGGTCTAACGAAAATCAGGCTTCATGGTTAAGTACTTTTACAGGTCCTCGTGGTTCAAATATGGTGGCCGGTGGCTGGGGATGGAATCAGCCTACTTCAGAGTTTATGAGTACTTATGAAGATGGCGATTTAAGAAAAGATGCTACAGTTCTGTTTGATGGTTGTCCTCAATTTGGTGGTATGGATTACGACTCTGGTTATTCAATAACAGGTTATAACTTACGTAAATTTTTAGTTACTAAAGATGTTGCGGAAACCTATGATAACAGTCCAATGAACTTTCCTGTGTTGAGATATGCTGATGTGCTGTTAATGAAAGCTGAAGCTTTAAACAATCTGAACAGAACATCAGAAGCTTATACACCATTAAATAAAGTAAGGAAAAGAGCGGGATTAGATAATGTATCCGGGTTAACAAAAGATGAGTTTAAGGAAGTTGTATTACACGAAAGAAGAGTTGAGTTGGCTTTTGAAGGTCAAAGATGGTTTGATATGATTCGTGTGGATGATGGTCAATGGGGATTGAATTTCTTGCATTCCATTGGGAAAACCAATGCTACTACAAAGCATCTGTTATTTCCTATACCACAAAAAGAGATTGATAACAATCCTAATTTAACTCAAAATTCAGGTTATTAATTTCCCGGATTATGATTACAAACTTAAAAAGCTAAAGAGATGACACAAATAATAAATAATATACCATATACCAGGTTGTATATGTGGGCCATGAGATGGTTTGCTTTTACAACACTAATACTTGTTTTTCTATTGTCTTCCTGTCAGGAGGAGTATGATGCTGTAATAACTAAAGGAGAGCTAATTTCTATATCAGCTTCTGCAGATGCCTTGGTTCTTGAACAAGTTGATTATTCCAATTCAGCTATTACTTTTAACTGGACTACTGGTAGTAACCAGGGAACCGGAGCTTCTATTTCTTATGTTTTTGAAATAGATAAAGCAGATAATGATTTTGCTTCAGCTAAAGTTTATGACTTTGGTAAACAGGTGTACGAAAAAAGCCTGACTGTTGAAGATCTGAATGACATGGCAACCGAATTATGGGGTGTTTTGCCGGGTGAATCACTTAATCTGGAAGCACGGGTAACAGCAAAGGTTGCTGATGATTCTGTTGAAGATGATATTTCTTCTGTAGTATCCTTTTCTGTGCAAACCTACAAACCTGTTACTGAATCTTTATATATCGTGGGTAGCGCAACTACTGCAGGTTGGAATATTGCTGATGCAATAGAACTGACACCAGATAGCGAAGAACCATGGATTTTTGTTTATGAAGGTCAGTTAAGTTCTGGTAATTTTAAATTTCCTGTCAGTACTGATGATTGTTGGTGTCAGGATTTTTATACTCAGAATCCTGATGACGCTGAATTAATGGTTTATAACGAAGGAAGTAGTGGTGATGATGTTCAATGGGAGGTTCTGGAAGGATCGCCATATGTAGTAACTGTGAATTTGTTGGATTTGACAATCTCTATTGAAAAACAAGTAGGACCAGCATACACCGAATTATATATTGTTGGAGATGCTTCTGTAAGCGGATGGAACATTGGTTCACCTGAAGCATTTACTCAAGATGCCGATGATCCTTTTGTATTTACTTATGAAGGACCTCTAAATACTGGTAACCTTAAGTTTTCAACTTACCAGGGAGATTGGTGTGATGGAGACTGGTTTGTAGCTTCACAGGATAATCAAACATTAGATGCTACTGATTATGTGATTAATCAGGGATGTGATGGAAATGATTATAAATGGGCAGTAACAGATGAAACAACCGGAAGATATTTAATTACAATTAATTTGTTTGATAACACAGTCAAGTTTGAGAAAGTAATGCTTTATTTAATTGGAGATGGTGGTCCTAATGGATGGAATATCGGAACGCCTGAACCATTTAGCTATAGTAATGGAGTTTATACTTTCAATGGTGAGTTGGGCGCAGATAATGCTGAGGGTGAATTTAAGATCTCTAAGTTTAAAGGCGATTGGTGTAATGGCGACTGGATTAATGCAGCAACAGAAAGTCAATCCATATCGAATACCAATTATATAATAACTCATGGATGTGACGGACCCGATAACAAATGGAAATTATCGAGTGGAGATGCAGGTACATATGAAATAACTATTGACCTCGATAATGAAGTAATGACAATAACAAAACAATAAAATAGATTTGGGTTGTCTTAAGGATTTTAATCAGGGAAATCCCTTTAAACAAGCCTATGTTGCAGGTTGAGCAACCGACCTCAGCAACGTAGCTTGGGACCCACAAGTTGAAGTTGATGAAAAGACAGAAAGCTGTTTGACCGCAGGGAGTTCTTTCTGTCTCATCAACAAGACGTAGTGGGTAAGCGAGTGCTGCAGTCGGCGGACTTTTTGCCCACTTTTTTGACTGCAGAAAAAAGTGGGAGCCTTGCGGCTTGAGCAATTAAGAGTTGAATAAATAAGAAAAGCTGTTTTGAATTGGAAAATTATTTTAAAAGCGATTTTCATATGAAATTAAAACTTAAGACAACTTCTTTAAAAACTCAAATAATGTTTTCATATAAATATTTTATAGCAATTGTATTATTTGCAGCATTAATGGCTTGCAATGACTCAAAGGATAAAAAAATACCTGAAGAAGTAATACCAGAAGCACCGGCAAATGACATTACACCCGTATATAGTAATCAATATATAACCACAGATAAAGCTTGTTATGCACCCGGAGAAGAAGTTAGCTTTACACTCTCTCTGGATAATTTACCGGCATCTTTAAAGGTGAGATATAAATATTTAAATGAAGTATTGTCGGATGTTACTTTAAATACAAATACCTGGTCATGGACAACTCCTGCTGAGGACTTTAAAGGTTATGTTGCTGAAGTGTACAGTACAGAAAATTCAGAGGAAACTATACATGCAGTAATAGGTGTGGATGTTTCTTCAGAGTGGACTAAATTTCCCAGATATGGCTTTCTTTCTGATTATTCACAGTTAGAATCTACTCAAATAGCTGATGTGATTGAAAACCTGAACAGACATCATATTAACGGAATTCAATTTTACGACTGGCACAATAAACATCATAAACCATTACCTGTAGAAAACTCACAACCATTGGATTCATGGAAAGATATCATTAATAAAGATGTTTATTTAAGTACGGTAACAGGTTATATCAATGAAGCACATAACCATAATATGAAGGCTATGTACTACAATTTGATTTATGGAGCATGGGATGATGCTGCGAACGATGGAGTAGATAAAAAATGGTATGTATTTAAAGATAATGCACATAGTAATATAGATTATCATCCATTGGGAAGTCCGTTTTTAAGTAGTTTGTACGTGTTGGATCCTTCAAATACATCATGGCAAAATTATTATAAGAATCAAAATGATGTAGTATATCAGTATCTTGATTTTGACGGCTTTCATATGGATCAATTGGGAGATAGGGGTACTGTTTATAATTATGATGGTATTCAATTAAATTTAGCACAGACTTTTGAACCTTTTATTAATGCAATTAAATCGGGGCAACAGGATAAGTATAATGTAATGAATGCTGTGAATCAGTTTGGTCAGTTGGGAATTGCCAATGCTTCAACCGACTTTTTATATACCGAGGTTTGGAATCCGAATAACAGTTATGATGATTTGACTAGTATTATCAGACAGAATGATGTTTATGGCGGAAACGAAAAAAATACCGTTTTGGCTGCATACATGAATTATGATTTGGTAAACCAACAGGGATATTTTAATACCCCTTCTGTGTTAATGACAGATGCAGTTATTTTTGCTTTCGGTGGTTCGCATCTTGAGTTGGGAGAACATATGTTGGGAAAAGAGTATTTTCCAAATAACAACCTGACCATGAAAGAAGATCTAAAGAAATCATTGGTCTCATACTATGATTTCTTGGTTGGTTATCAGAATTTATTAAGGGATGGAGGAAGTTTTAATACTGTATCCATAAGTTCATTGGATGGAAAAATGAATTTGAGCAACTGGCCTGCAGATTTGGATGAAGTGGCAGTTGTAGCTAAAAAATCAGGACAAAAACAAGTAATTTCTCTCATCAATTATTCTGATGCAGTTACATTGGAATGGAGAGATAATTCAGGAATACAGACTTCTCCGGCTCTTATCAAAAACGCTAAATTATCATTACATAATCAACAGGAAGTTCAAAATATTTGGGTGGCTTCACCTGATATAATTGGAGGCGCTGCACGTTCTATCAATTTTGCTCAGGAAGGTGAAAATGTAAGTTTTACTCTGCCAGAATTGAAATACTGGACCATGATTGTAGTGGAGTATTAGTTTCTGTTTCTATAACAATGTTATATTATTCAATGTCATAATTTATGGCAGATGGGAAAGCTATACCTTTTAAAAAACAATGAAATGAACAAAAAATCAAAGAAATATATTTTTCGTCTCCTTATTATTTTGTTTTCAGGAGCTTTAAATACATATGCACAAAGTATTACTCCGGGAAATTGTTTGGGATATAGAGTAGAAGACAACCAGGTAATATTTAATTGCGAAAACAATGTTAATGTTCAAATTGAGCAAATCAATTCAGGAATCCTGAAAATATGGTACGACACTGATTCTTTCAAGCGTAACAATGAATCATTTGCAGTTATTTTAAAAGGAAATAAAGAGCAAGCCATCAATATTACTGAACAGCCTGGAAGTTATGAGATATATACCAGTGATTTGATTGTACGTATTAATAAAGCTCCATTTCAGATACGTATTTTCGACAAATGGCAAAAGCTATTGATGGAAGATTATCAAAATATGGGATTTGAAGCTGATTCACTAAAAATGAGCAGCTACAAAACATTAAAACCAGAAGAAAGAATTTATGGTTTGGGAGAGCAAAATGGCAATATAAACCGCATTGGTAGTAGTTTTAAAATGTGGAATAGTGATAAACCTTGCTATCAGGTTAATGAGGGACCTCTTTATAAAAGTATTCCATTTTTTATGAGTAGTGAAGGGTATGGAATTTACTTTGATAACACCTATAAAACTGAATATGATTTCGGAACTGAATCCCAATCTTATTATTCTTTTTCTGCACCGGGAGGTGAGATGCTCTATTATTTTATTTTCGGACCAACCTACAAACAAATCATCAGTAGATATTCCGATTTAACAGGGAAACCAATTATGCCTCCTGCCTGGGGATTAGGCTTTGCTCAATGTAGAGGAATGCTAACCAATGAAGGATTAACCAGAGAGATTGCTAAAGGATACAGAGATCGTCAGATACCTTGCGATATTATTTATCAGGATATTGGCTGGACTAATAATTTGCAGGATTTTGAATGGAGAGATGGCAATTATGATGATCCGCAGAAGATGCTTTCCGATCTGGAATCAGAAGGTTTTAAAGTGATCGTTTCTCAGGATCCGGTCATCTCTCAGTCAAATAAACAGCAATGGACAGAGGCAGATTCGTTGGGTTATTTTGCTATTGATTCTAGAACTGGTAAGTCCTATGACATGCCATGGCCCTGGGGTGGAAATTGTGGCGTGGTGGATTTTACCAAACCAGAAGTGGCTGATTGGTGGGGGAATTACCAGCAAAAAGTATTGGATGATGGTGTGCGTGGTTTCTGGACTGATATGGGAGAACCGGCATGGAGCAACGAAGAAAGTACCGATCGTTTATTTATGCAGCATCAGTTAGGTGCTCATAATGAAATTCACAATGTATATGGATTTACCTGGGACAAGGTAGTAACTGAGCAATTTGAAAAGCACAATCCCAATACCCGTATTTTTCAAATGACCAGAGCGGCTTTTGCTGGTATGCAACGCTATACTTTCGGCTGGTCTGGTGATTCCGGAAATGGAAATGATGTATGCAATGGCTGGAATCAAATGGCTGCACAAGTACCCTTAATGTTGTCATCCGGTATGGGACTGATTCCATTCTGGAGTTGTGATATTTCAGGGTATTGTGGCGACATAAAGGATTACGATGCATTAAGTGAGTTATATATACGTTGGGTACAGTTTGGGGCTTTCAATACTTTAAGTCGTATTCATCACGAAGGAAATAACGCTGTTGAACCATGGTTATTTGGTGAAGATGCGGAGCGTATTTGTAAATCGGCTATTGAAAGGAAATACCAATTGTTTCCATACCTATATACATATGCAAGAGAAGCTTATGATACCGGAATACCGGTTGGTAGAGCCCTTATTCTTGAATATCCGGATGATCCGGAAGTAGCAGATTTAAATAGTCTGTTTATGTTTGGTCAGGAGATGTTGGTGGCGCCTGTTGTTGAAGAGGGAGCTGCCTTTAAAAAGGTTTACTTACCCAAAGGCGAATGGATTGATTTTAATAATAAGCATCAGAATTATAATGGTAATAACTGGATCGATTATCCTGTTGAGTTGGAAAGTGTTCCGATATTTGTAAAAAGAGGTTCTTTTATACCCCAGATGCCGGTAATGCAATATATCAATGAAAAAACGGATTATCCATTGGTGGTGGATTTGTTTCCTGCAGATATAAATAAAAAAGCATCATTTAACTTATACGAGGATGATGGTGTAACTAATGATTATAAAAAGGATGTTTTTGGTTTGCGAAAAATGGTATGTAAAACCACAAGATCAAATTATGAATTGACTTATAAAGAGTCGGAATCCCGTAGTTATGAGTTACAAAACAGAGTTGTTTATTTCAATTTTTATATAGATGATAAACCAACTAAAGTATTTATAAATGGTGAAAAAATGAAATCCGGTAAGATTTCTGAAAATCGTTTTGAGGTTATTAAAAAAGCTGTTTACAATTGGAATAAAGATTCAAATGTACTTGTGATTGCTGTTCCTAAAGGATATGATAAGTATACTATTTCAATAGAAAAGTAACTTAATTCCTGAAATTCGCAAGGGTTTTGCTTTGCGAGAAATTAAAATAAATCTATCCGGAAATAAGATATTTAAAAAGGATGAGGTGGGTTGTATAAGAGGAAACAAAATAAATGAACACATGAAGCATATTAAAAAAATAATTGGGTTGGCTTGTATTGGTACTGCATTAACGTGTTGTCAACAAAAAAGTAATACTTTATATGAGTCTAAACAGTTTACAGTTTACAATGATGGTGTTGTACAAGGAAATAATAAGGCTGTAGTTCAGTCACCTGAAAATATCATTTCTACCTATCAAAGTTTAGTGCATGAAAACTATTCACGTTTAATCACTTTCAAATTCAGTATTAATGAAAAGGATAATGAAAAGGTTTCGGGGGCAGATCATTGGATTATAGTTGGAGATGAGCATGAATCTCCTGTTATAGAATTCGGATCAGATAATCCTGCTCAACCAACCGATCCGGGAACAAAACTTCCTGCCAATTATGAGTATACCTTTCGTTTGGATATGAATCCGGTTTTAAAACAGTTTGAAGAGAAAGGTTATTACGAAGCTTTTGATGGTAGTCGTGTTGCTAAGGAAGATTTCAAAGGTGTTTATATTGCAGGCGGTTCAGCGCCATTGTCGTGGGATTTTTCAAATCTGGAGGAAAATGGTTTGGCCTTAAAGGATGAGGATGGTGATGGTATATATGAATTAAAGGTTATTCTGAATCCATTTGATGAAAATAGTTTACAAGAAAAAACATGGGAAGCTAGTGTAGATGTTTCAGATAAACCTGTTTATCATTCGGAACAGCCTATTGTGGATGCTCTTTTTAACATGTCTATGGAAGAAGCTAAGTTAAATATTGAAGCCGATAGTACTTTACGTACCGGTGCCAAATGGGGTGGCGTATGGACGCGTGATGTAAGTTATAGTACTTTGCTGGCTTTTGCATATCATGAGCCCGAAGTGGCTAAAATAAGTCTGCTGAAAAAGGTTAAACGTAACAGAATCATTCAGGATACAGGATCAGGTGGTGCATGGCCGGTATCTTCAGATCGAACTACATGGGCTCTTGGAGCATGGGAGATATATAAAGTCACAGGAGATCAGGATTGGCTAAAAACAGCTTATCAGGTAATTAAAAATACATTGGACGATGATTATAAAACCATCAGAGATGTAGAGACCGGAATGTACTGTGGTGAATCATCATTTTTAGATTGGCGTGAGCAAACCTATCCAAAATGGATGTCTAACATGGATATCTATGTTTCCGAAAATTTGGGAACTAATTTGGTGCATTACCAGGCGCACAAAATATTGGTTGAAATGGCGAAGCTTTTAGGCGAACCATATGAGGAATATGCAAAAAGAGCTGATGAAATTAAAGAAGGTATCAACAACTTTTTATGGATGAAAGATAAGGGCTATTATGCCCAATATTTGTATGGAAAATCATCCATGTTGCTATCACCTCGATTTGAGGCACTAGGAGAGGCCTTATCCATTTTGTTTGATGTGGCAGATACAGCGAAAGCAAAGTCTATAATTTCAAAATCACCGGTCACTCCATTTGGTACAACTTGTATCTTCCCTCAAATCCCTAATATTCCACCTTATCACAATAATGGCATTTGGCCATTTGTACAATCGTATTGGAATCTTGCTGCAGCAAAAGCTGGAAATGAGGAAGTGTTAAAACATGGATTGGCTGCCATATACAGGGCTGGTGGTTTGTTTTTAACGAACTATGAAAATTTTGTAGCTCAAACAGGAGATTATGTGGGTACGGAGATCAATTCTAATCGAATGTTGTGGAGTATGGCTGGTAATCTGGCTATGGTTCATCGTGTTTTTATCGGGATGAATTTTGCTGTTGATGGCGTTTACTTTAATCCGGTGATTCCTGAAGTATATGGGGGAGTAAGAAGCTTATCTAATTTTAAATACAGAGATGCAATTTTAAATATTAAGGTTGAAGGTTATGGAAACAAGATAAAATCATTCATGCTGGATAATGAACAGCGTGCTTTGGCATTTGTGCCAGCTACGTTAAAAGGAGAACATTCTATTGTTATCAAAATGGCCAATAATTCATTTGAAAAATCAGGTATTAATTTGGTTGATAACAGGTTTTCTACTATGAATCCTCAGGTTGAGCTTATTGATTCTTTAATTAAATGGAAATCTGTTGAAGGCGCTGAAAAATACAATGTGTATAGAAATGGTGAATTATTGAAATCAGGTGATTTCTTGAGTATGAAAATTTCTGATGATGAATTTGTGGAGTATGCTGTGACAGCCATCAATAATTATGGAGATGAGTCTTTTAGTAGTGAACCGGTAAGATTGATTCCTCAGGAGTTAATTCTTGAAACAGAACAATATTACCCTAAATCAACTTTACCATTTACCAATTATAAAGGTGATGGTTTTATAAAAATCAGTACCAGCAAAAATGTGATATTGAATTTTAAATTTAGTGTTGAAGAAGCTGGTGAGTATATCATAGATTGTCGCTATGCCAATGGAACAGGACCGTGGAATACTGATAATAATTGCTGCATCAGAAGTTTGTATGTTAATGATGATTATAATGGCGTTTGGGTTATGCCTCAAAGAGGTAAAGATGAATGGTCTGACTGGGGATATTCCAATGCAATTAAAGTGAAATTCAATAAAGGAAGCAACAAGTTATCTATGGTGTTTGAAAAATGGAATTTAAATATGGATGGTGAAATTAATGAAGCTTTGTTAGATCAGATCAGAATTATTAAGATCTAATTATAAAAGATAATAGTTTAAGCACAGGTATTTTTTATAATTACGAGGGTTTCTATTTATAGATTCCCTCGTTTATTTTATTTAAGTGGATCAAAAGATGAATTAAAACTATTTTCTTTAATTTCTTTATTTTAGTAAGAGTAATGAAAAACGATTAAATAGTTATTCTAGATTCATTTATTAATATGGGTTCTTCATAGTTATATGTAGTAAAAGAGGCTGCTATTTTCAAGAATATAAACAAATTGGATTGTATCTCTTATTTAATTCATAATCATACAATATTTTAGTCATTTTATTATCAGGTTTAAAATCATAATACCCTATCAGGAATATTTTCAAGATCTTCATTTGGATCAATACATGTGAAATTTATAATGTCATCTATTTTAATCTTATTTCTATCATCTTCTTTTTCACAGCTCATTAATATATTAATAACGACTTTATCAATTTATTGATATTAAGTTTTTGAATAAAATCTAACTTTGATTAGAAAAAATAAACACTAGTAAAACAACATAAATTCCTTTGATTAATACATTTTTTACTGATCCATTTCTGAATGATTATTTATTCTTATTTTTGATGCTTTAATCCAATTTGCATGATTACTAAATCATTTTCAAACTATAAAATCAGACTCACATTCCACCTGATACTGTTATTTCTTGTTTTTGCCTTTAATTTCAACATGGCCATTGCAAATGAGAAAGATTCGCTGGAAGTTAGACTGGATTTGTTTGATCAATTG
Source organism: uncultured Saccharicrinis sp. (assembly GCA_963665705.1). GTDB lineage: Bacteria > Bacteroidota > Bacteroidia > Bacteroidales > Marinilabiliaceae > Saccharicrinis. The sequence goes on along the minus strand of OY762448.1, from coordinate 2,577,735 downwards.
GATAAGAAATTAAACATTTATCAATCAACAGACCTTGACAGTGCTAGAATTACAATAGCTAAATTAATTGAACTTGCTTCTCAGATTGGCAGAAGTCAGCAGGCATTAGCGTATTATAAAAAAGGAATGCTCCAGTATCAACTTCAACATTTTGATTCTGCCAGAACCTCATTTTATCAATCTATATCTCTTGCTGACACATTGAAAGTAAAGGACATTAAAATACTGGCTTTCAACTACGAAGCACTAGGAAATATCTGTGACAGAAAAGCGAATTATCATGAAGCTGTTCAGTTGTACAAAAAATCCAAATTTCTCTTTGTCCGGGCAGGATTTATTGGATACACAGCTAATCTTAACAACTTCCTGGCTGATGATTTTCTAACCATTGGAAAATTCGACAGTGCCTTAATCTACACCTTGGATAACATTCAAATCAGGAATAAGATTCATGATAATCAAATAACACTGAACAGCTATGCACGGGTCGCAAAATTATACTCAGACCTTCATAACTACAAAGAAGCCTATCATTATCTGCTTGAAGGGATAGAATATGCTGTTACGGTTAATGATAGCAGCTCTCTTGCCAATCTTTATTACCGGACTGGCAAACTGTTCATAATTCATAACCTCAATGAAAAGGTGGCTATTGACTATATGATTGAAGCCCAAAAATTGTACATGAAGCTCAATCCGAACTTTGATATTAACTCTATCAACCTTTCAATAGGTGATGCCTACCACTCATTAGGTAATGACACTCTGGCTCTTACCTATTACTCTGATGTTGTTCATTCAACTTCCGGTACTAAAGGAAGAACTCTGTCTGATGCCTTTTACAAAATGGCAATACTATATGAATCGAAAGGAAAGACAGACTCCGCAATGATTTGTTTTCAGCAGTCTATTGATTCAAACTGTTCCGGTTGCCCCAAAATCTATATATTTCAAACATTGGTTGATTATGCAAAAACGTATATGTCATCCGGTAACTACTCTCAATCCCATCGTCTTCTAAATCAAGCAAAAAGTATTGCTGAAAACGCTGTTGTTGCACCCGCTATGGTAACTGTATATGAAGCTGTAGGTTATTTGTATGAAAATCAGAATATGATGGATAGTAGCCTTTTATATTACCAGAAGGCATATGCTATTTCTAACAGGATTCAGATGCCTGAAAAAATGATGAGTATTGCAAAAGCTATCAGCCACCTTTATTACTTGAAAAAAGATTACAAAATAGCAGCTGACTTTATGATAGTGGCAGACAGTCTCTCTCTTGATCTTGAGCGAATGAAAAAGTCGGATGAACTGGCAAAACTTGAAATGAAGCTCGAAATTGACAGGAATGAACAGAATAGGCTCACTGAGGCTCAAAACTCTATGAGTGAGCTAAGAAGGCAGAAGCTGATACGAAATGTTTCTATTGCGGGAGTTGTCCTGTTTCTGATAGCTGTCTTTATCCTGCTACGATTGTATCGAAATAAAAAAGCTCAAAACAGGCAGCTTGATCAACAGAAAGCAGAAATCACCAACATGGCCAAACAACTGCATGAGACTGATAAAAACAAATTACAGTTTTTTACAAATATATCGCACGAGATTCGGACTCCCTTGACTTTGATTAAGTTTCCCATTGAGAAATTGCTGCAATCGCCAGACTTGGACCAAGAAATGAAACATACTTTGAACCTGGCATTGTCAAATACAAACAACCTGCAACAAATCGTCAACCAGATTCTGGATCTTCGAAAAATTGATGACCTGAAATTTGAACTTTGCCTGTCTGATCTGGAACTGATTTCTTTCCTAAAGGAAATGGCTGCTTCATATGATCCACTATGTCAAAAGACAAATTGCAGACTGATAATGAGGTCTGATGTGTCAGAAGTCCATGTCAGGGTGGATCGAGAACGACTCTTTGCTATCCTAAATAACCTGTTATCCAACGCATTCAAATACAACAAGAAAGAAGGTGAAGTGGTGTTGAGTTGCCATATTTCACCGAAAAACATTAAGCTTTCTGTTTCTGATACAGGCATTGGAATTGCAAAAGATCATCTTCACCGTCTCTTTGACAGATACTACCAGACACACTCCTCTCATCAATCAAACGGGTCAGGTATTGGCTTGTCTTATGTAAAGGAGCTGATTGACCTAATGGGAGGTTCAATAAATGTTGATAGTCTGGAAAATACAGGGACAACTGTTACCATTGACATTCCTGTTGAAACGATATCGGTCAGGAATGATAAACCGTTTGAGGTTTCTTTTATTCCCCATTTAAATCTGATGGATCATCTTTCCAATCATATTGATGCTAATTCAGGAGCAGAAAAAACTCAAAAGATTCTGATCGTGGAAGACAATCATGATCTGAGAACCTTTATAGGAAATATGTTTTCTAACGACTACCAAATTTTATTTGCAGAAGATGGAGATCAGGGGCGTGAACTGGCTGAACTGAATAATCCAGATATTATTATTAGTGATATCATGATGCCGGGGCTCCAAGGTAATGAACTGTGTCAGATTATTAAAAACAATCTTCAAACCAGTCATATTCCATTTATTCTGCTGACGGCAAGGGATGACCGTGAGAGTCAAATAACCGGTTATGAATGCGGTGCGGATGACTACCTTGTTAAACCTTTCGACTCTCAAATACTGGTGCATAAAGTTGAAAATATACTTAAAACCCAAGATAATGCTCGCAAACAATTCAAGTTAGCCGATTTTAACCCTGCTAACTTGGCATGTCCGGATATAGATAAAGACTTTTTAAAGAGATGTATCAATCATATCAATGAAAATCTTGATCAATCTGGTTTCACTGTGGAACAATTATCTTCTGAACTTGCAGTAAGCCGTAAAACATTATTAAGAAAACTCAAGGCACTAACAGGAGAGACACCTTCCGATTTAATTAAACATGCCAGAATGTCGCGTGCCGCATCCTTGCTAAAGGAGAAAAAACTAAGGGTAAACGAAGTAGCTCTAATGGTTGGATACGAAAACACAGAACGTTTCAGTTCAGCTTTTAAGCAGACCTATGGAAAATCTCCTTCGTCCTTCTATTAGTTTCGGAATGGTTTGACTGTACCTAAACTTATCCTATGCTTATATTACTGTATGCCAATTAAATTCAAAGTTCCGGATGATGCTATTTATTTGTTATATGTCCCGGTGAGCCGTCATCTTTGTCCCCAATTGCAGGGGCTATTCATGTCTTTTTTTTGTTGTTTTGTGTATTCTAAAATCTGAAATCAGAGTTTCTTTTAAAGAAGTTTTGCAGATCATAAAATTGATACATTAACTTATAAATTTATAAATCATGAAAATTTTAAAAGGCATTTTGACAATAGCAATATTGTTTTCATTAAGCCAAAGTTTCTATGCTCAATATCCCAATACTGATTCAGTTCGACCCAAAATGGATTCTTTAGAAATAGCATGGAAAACATTACGAATCAAAGCCTGGGAGAAAGCATGGCCAAAAGTTTATAAAGACATGCAGAATGATAAAGCCTATAATCAATGGGCAAGACGCTCAGACGATTTACCTCAGGCAGATATTCCTTCGTTCCCTGGTGCTGAAGGTGGTGGAATGTACAGCTTTGGTGGACGTGGAGGTAAAGTTTATGTTGTAACTAGCTTAGCTGATAGCGGTCCGGGAACTTTACGTGAAGCATGTGAAGCCGGTGGAGCAAGAATCGTAGTCTTTAATGTGGCCGGGGTAATAAAACTGGAACGCCCTATTGACATTGATGCACCTTATATTACTATTGCTGGACAAACAGCTCCAGGCGATGGAGTATGTGTTGCAGGAGAAACGTTTGGCCTTAACACCCACGATATTGTTATCCGCCATATGCGTTTTCGTAGAGGTGATACATGGGTAGGTCGCCGCGCTGATGGTGATGCTATTGGCGGAAATCCTGTGGGTAACATCATGATTGACCACGTTTCTGCATCGTGGGGATTAGATGAAAATATGAGTATGTATCGCCACATGTTCTGCGACGATGTAAATAATCCTAAAGCAAGACGTCATAAATATTCAACGGTTAACATTACTATTCAGAACAGTATCTTTTCTGAAGCTTTGGATACATACGGACATGCTCTAGGTAGTACAATTGGTGGACAGAACTGTATGTTTGCAAGAAATTTATGGGCCAATAATACAGGAAGAAACCCATCTGTTGGTATGAATGGTGGTTTTAATATGGTAAATAATGTTATTCACAACTGGTATAAACGAACAACAGACGGAGGAGACTTTTCTTCTCGTTATCAGTTAATCAACAATTACTACAAACCAGGTCCTGTAACTCCTAAAGATGCACCTGTAGGACACCGTTTGATTAAACCGGAATCGCGTTATGTTTTAAATGACACAAAAATATATGGTAAAATCTGGGTAGAAGGAAATATAATGGAAGGATTTCCTGAAATTACCAACGATAACTGGAAAGGTATTCAAATAGAAACAATGGACGGAGCCGGTGAATTTCTACCACAAATAAGATCATCAAAACGTTTTATTATGCCATATGTCAACATCATGGATACCAAAGATGCATACGAATATGTATTAAATAACGTTGGTGCCACTTTTCCTAAAAGAGATGCTGTTGATACCAGAATTGTTAAACAAGTACGTACTGGTAAAATAGATGAATCTGATTATACTGAAGTTGAAGGCTTATACCAATATAAGTACAGAAAAGGATTAGGAGCTGACTCCTGGAAAAAAGGAATTATTACAGACCCAAGACAGGTTGGCGGTTATCCTGAATACAAAGGTGAACCTCGCGTTGATACTGACGGAGACGGAATGCCGGATGCATGGGAGATCAAATATAAATTGAATCCTAATGATCCAAAGGACGCTGCAATGGATTGTAACGATGACGGGTATACTAACATTGAGAAATACATCAATGGAATTAATCCTAAGAAAAAAGTGAATTGGAAAGATCTTAAAAACAACAAAGATACATTGGACAGTTCAGACTTATAGTGATAGATGCAGCTTAGGCTGCATTTTTCATTTTTGGAATAAACTTTTGATAAATATGCTTAATCAGGAGATGTTGTCTCAATTATCTGATAGTATTGTCTTTAAAAACCATAAACCTCTTTATGGAAAAGAAAGTACATATAAGATTAGGCTTCATATATCAGTAATTATTAAGGTATAGGTGAAACAATAACTGGAATATATCATAAAGTGCAAACTATTAGTTTACTTGGTCTAAAACTCACAGGTTACTAGAATTAGATTAGACATACTATAGAGGATTACAAATATAAAGTACAATTGGTGGTAATGCCCAATTCGTAATACTGTTGGACATGTTCTGGGAATTGATAAAATTAATCAAGAGAGCGAAATCGCCCAAATTAAACTTATAAATATGCTTAAATCTATTTATTCAGTAAATAGTTAAGTTTAATTTGACACTGTTTCATCTAGTTTATAAGGAAAAGATTTGAGGGTTTAGCTTTTATTGCTAGACCCTTTTTTTAATATGATTAGGAACAGGTAAAGAATAATGCTTCAATTTTGGATTAGATGGAGCCTTTTAGTCGTTTCTCAAAAGGCCAAATTTAAGAATTTCATTATCGCTTGATAAAAAGAGATGATTTTTACTAAAGATATACTCTGCAATTAATCAATTTCAAAAGGATTCCTGGTAAATAATATTTTATATGTATTTACATATAAAACTGGCATGAAATTATTAATTATATGAGAAAGCATATAATAAAGAGTCAAGACGAATTTGTACAATAAAGAAGAAAAGAGGTGAATCTTACTCAAGAGGAATTTGCAGATCGGGCAGGAGTGACTTCTAACGTTATAAGAAAAATTGAACAAAGAAAAAGTAATTAAAGTCTCTTTTATACTGTTATAAATGTAAATTGATGGCAAGATTATGTAAATAAACCTATTAGATGGGAAATAAGGGCTTAGTATTTTATTTATAAAATAGTATCTTTGTTTTTAATATGATACATTATGAATACTGAAGCAACTAAAATAAGACCTAATATTTCGAGAAGAGCATTCTGGGATATCGATTATAATACCATCGATTGGGAAAATAATAGTCAGTATTTAATAATAAAGGTTATAGAAAGAGGCAAGCTGCAAGATCTTTTTGAGTTAATAAAGTACTATGGAAAAGAAAAGATTAAGAAGGAATTGTTAGGTGCTTCGAAACTACCACAAAGAACCTTTGATTTTGCCAGAACTTATTTTGCAGCTAATAAAGAAGACTTTCAATGCTCCATTTCGAGACTATAATTCCGGAAACCAGATTTATATTAGAAGATTTAATGAGACGGGAAGAGTTAAGAAATTACCGATTGGTAGGAGGAACCGCACTATCTCTTTACAAAGGTCATCGTGTTAGTGATGATATTGATATGTTTTTGGATCCTGAAAAAGAATTCGATAAACATAAAATAAAGAGGGTTTTAATATCATTGGCAGATAGTTCTGGAGACATAGAGATTTCAGATATGACTTTTGGCTTTTCTTCATATCTGACCTATAATGTAAGTGGGGATGAACTAAAGATAGACTTAATGCACTTTGAAAGTGATCCGTTCATTGATGAACCAAATATTATTAATGGCATAAGGTTAGCTTCGACTCGTGATATTTCTGCAATGAAGTTGAATGCCATTTCAAGTCGCTCAGAGAAAAAGGACTTTATTGATATTAATGAATTATTATCAGAATACTCAATTAAGGATATGTTAGAGCACTACAAAAAGAAATACCCATACAATGATCCTAAAGATGTAATCTTCGCTTTTTCTGCAATAGATAAAGCAGATAGTTCATATATGCCTAAAATGTTTTTAGAGTTGAGTTGGGAGCAGGTTAAAGAGAATATTAAACAACATTTTAGAAACTATCTGGATCAGGAATCAGAATTGTAAAAATATAAATGCAAATTATTTCCACAGCAAATCACACGGTAAAGTTGGAAAAACACGTTGCAATATTGCAACAACGATCAATATTTGAGCAATAGCTTTGGGTAAGTTGTTTTAACGTGGTATGGTAAGATCTGTATTTTTTCATGAAGAATACTTAGGGTTAATTATATCGTTCAAATCTAAATATATTCCAAGAAGGTTCGATAAAGTTTGTTGCCATTCTTTAAATGATGATTTGTTCTTATAGTCTCACCAAACACGGATTTGAGGTGTATCTCTAAAATGTATCATTAATATTTTGAATCTGTCTCAAAAACTCGTATCATTAAAAAGTTTCAGTAATTACCGTTTAATGAGTACCTTTTACTAAATAGATTTAAACATGAAAATTGGATATGCAAGAGTTTCAACTCAGGATCAAAATTTGGAATTACAAATTGAAGCATTAAAGAAATTTGGATGCGAAGAAATATTCAAAGAGAAAAAAAGTGCAGTAAAAGAACGTCCGGAACTTTAAAAAATGCTTATGCATCTTAGAGCTGGAGATGTAGTTGTTGTTTGGAAATTAGATAGGCTTGGAAGATCCCTTAAACATTTGATTGATTTGGTTACTTCATTTAGAGAAAAAAATGTTGAATTTGTAAGCCTGAATGATAGTATTGATACTACAACTATACAAGGGAGACTAACCTTTAACATTTTTGCAAGTTTTGCTGAATTTGAAAGGGAATTGATAAGAGAGAGAACGATGGCAGGATTAAAAGCTGCAAGAGAAAAAGGAAGGGTTGGAGGTAGAAAGCCTGGCTTATCTGAAAAGAATAAATCTAAAGCATATGCTGCATATACCATGTCAAAAGACAAAAATATGAATGTATCTGAAATTCTTAAAATACTTAAAATAAGTAAAGCTAGTTATTACAGATATATTGAATATGCTAAAAAGAAAATAGAAGAAAAGGAAAAAAAGTAGTTTGCTTTTAGCAAATTTTACTAATTCCAGTTTGCGTATAACAAACCTATTTATATAAATAAGTTTAAAGCTGCAGTAACAAGATTAAAACAGGAATCACAGCAAAGAAAAATTTAAAAGAGATTAATTACAATTGGGTTGTAACTCAAATGGATAGTATTGATACCACTACTGCCCAAGGACGTTTGACCTTTAATATTTTTGCCAGCTTTGCAGAGTTTGAACGTGAGATTATCCGCGAAAGAACTTTGGCATGACTACAAGCCGCTCGCAAACGTGAGCGTATTGGAGGAAGAAAAAAGGCTTGTCTCCAAACGCAAAGAAAACTACTTTTGCTTGCTATCAATTATGGGTGGATCACTCTCGGTCTGTTTCTGAAATACTGAAAATTGTTAATGTTAGTAAGACTACTTTTTATAGGTATATTGATTGGGTTAAGAAGGAAAAGGAGAAGAAGTAGTAAGTTAATCATAATCCTGATTAATATTTTTTTCACATTCCTTAATATGACTTGGAGATTCTCTTCCTTTCCAAATATTTCCATTTATAAGATACAGTTCATAAAAAATAATCCATTCACAAAGCCAAGGGATAGTATAATTTGCAACTTCTTTATGTATGGTCCATTTCATATCAGGAGGATAATGTAAACATACACTATGATCCTTATACATATGAATTTCAGTTGAAGGCTCAATATCTGGCACTAGTATGGTACTTTTGGGTTCATGACCAGCTACATATTCAATTTTAATTTTATATGTATTCATACAATAGTCTGGGGAAATGTATCCTACACATGTTAAGACTTTATTCTTAACATCGCATTTTAAAAAGTCATACTTTTGCTCAATTAATTTTTTTTGATATAATAAATGAGAATATTTATTGTATCCTGTACCTAATAGTTTTTTTAGATTACTCGCCATAATGAAATCTATGTGGTTGGTTTGGTACTCCATTAGATGATTCTCCAACATTTCCATTTCTATCAGTATAGGCTTTTTCTGAATTAATCAAGGTTGCAGTTCTATTTAACTGCTGAAGTCTAATGGTGTCATCTTGAGAACTCTTTCCAATGCTCATAGATTGGGATGTACTAAGTTTTCCGTATTGATCTGCATATATAAAATCTAAACTTTCCACATAAGCAGGCCAATTAAAGTCATATTGGCTGTAGAAGAAACCTTTATCACTGTCTCTAAAAATATAACGATCAGATTCTTTGCCTGTTCTTTTTGATACAGAAGAATAGTATGTTTTTTCTGAATGTGACTTAATATTGTCTCCTACAACAATTCCATTACTTTCTGCACTACCTTGCATTTTACTAGCCAAACTAGTATGTAGACTGCAAGTTGTAATTTCACTAATCGAACCAATACCGGCCAAAGCCCAAACTACATCAGAATCTGTCCCTAAGTCTATTCCAATTCTTGTGTAAATATTTTCAATTCCTTCTTGATTAAATAACTCTCTTATGTCATGTTTTACAAAATAAGAGAATATGCTTGCTGCATTTAATGAGTTTAAAACAGCGCTTTTTTCAGAAATATTCTTACCTCCGAAATAAACAAAAAGACCATCCCCTTGAAGACGATGAATATAGCCGCCAAAAATTAAACAGGTGTGTATGGCAGCCTTTTGTATAGTATTTGAAATTACAAAGACTGTTTCTGGAGAATATCTATTAAATAAATTTGTTGACCCTTTAATATCAATAAACATTGACACTATATAATGCCTCTCGATAGATTCAGAAATCTTTAAATGAGTAAAATCTGGATGAGCACCAAGGCTTTGTTCATAGTCCGGTTTCATTCCTATTTTTTTAGCAAAAGATCCTAAACTAGGTAATAACTCACTTTTTTTAGATTCATTAAGATAATTTTGGAAGTCAAAATCATTTTCTAAATTATCAAGTGAAGAGTATGCTTCTATTGACCCCAATGATCCTTTTCTTAATCTATCGCTAGTTTTTATTGCGGACTTTATTGTTTTTATATAATCGCTATATATTTCCATGTTTTACTGTTTTAAATTACATATAATCAAAATAATTAGTGGAATGCAAAGAAGAATTTGCAATGCAATTAGCATACTAGCCAATCGTAATCTTTTAAACTTTCTTTTCAAACCTGTTGCTAGAGAATGAGTTTGTAATCTTAGATCATCTAAATCATCTTCATTTGATAAAGAATAAGATTTTACCATAAAATCTCCATTGTTCATTTTTGAAATTGAACCAAAATAATAAACTGAATTAGTTTCCTTTGATAAGTACGGGGTTGAAGCCAAAATCATAAGTAATGCACACACAATAGCTATACAAAGAATTAATAGGTACAAAACTTGGATGGTCAGATTTGGGCATACAATCGACATTAATTTTTGATACCCCGTAACCAAACTTCCAATAATAAAAATACTAAGGCCTAAAAAGATATTGCTTTTGTTATTAATATTATCATAATACTGATCAAATCTCTCGATACAAAACTTGAGTCTTTCTTTTTCCATAAATTAAATTCATTTTTCTTTTCTAACCCCCTTAAATGGGTTATTACTTGATGTCTTAACATCCATAAACCTTCCTGTTTCAGCATCTCGCTTAGTCCAAAAACCAGTTTTAGAATTCTTCACTTGGGATCGCTGTCTTACAGCTCCTTTTCTACTTCCATCTTTTGGTGGATTTGTTGCCATAACTTAATTTTTTATTTTTACTACATTTATCAGGACACCTCAAATACATATTACTTATGAGGCCCTCTATTAATACATTTACCGAACCTTTAAAAAAATACACCATAGGTGTAAAAAAATATTTTTACGGTTATTATGGAGTTAGGAGAATATTATTACCAGAATCAAGACCGAATCGCAAAAGTAAAAGAGCGAGAATGGAAGGTTGCATTGAAAAAGTGCAAGGAACACTTAAAATGGAAATTAAAACAGAAAACGCTATCAGGAGCACATTCAGCCTCAAGGTTAGGATCTGATCCTGTTGATCATTACCTTGGGCTAGCCTATGAGAAGATTATTTCAGGAGAATGGGAGTGGAAAGAAAGTTATTCACTTGTTGAGCAAATGATCCGAATTGTGAATAGCTACCTTGATACAGAGGTAGAAAAAAGTAAAACAAAGAAAGAGAAATCAACAAAAATTATCTATAAAGACATCGAAAATGATTTTTATGACCTTACGGATCCTCCTGATTCTTTGAAAGAGGAAGCTATTTTTGCAGGTAAGCTTGAAATTATTAATCATGCTATAAATGGTGACTCCCAACTAGAATTGTTTATGGAATCTGTAAGAGAAGGATTAAAACGATCTGATGTAGCAGAAATGCTTGACCTTACACCAAGACAGCTAGATAAAGTAAGAGAACGATTAATTAGAAAAGTACAAAAATATAATTCATCACAGAAGTAAAATGGGAACTCGAAATACAAAACAGATATTAAGTGATCTTTACGGATTGATGATGGAAATCAATTTCCATCTTGAAGATGAAGAAGTATTAAAAGAATTAAATGAGAATCCTGATAAGCAAGTTGATAAGCATTTAGTACGGATAAAACAAATATCTGCACAGATGAAAGCTAAAGCTAATCTTGCTCGTTTTGCCAAAGCAAAAGAACAAATATCAATACTTAAACAAAGAGGTATGGAAGAAATCCAAAAGCTAATATCGCCTGAGGAACGAGTTCAATACATGCCACTTTTTAGGAAGTTTGAAGAACTAACAACAGAGGATCAAGAATCTATTATGGAAGATCAAGAATTTCTTAAAATGCTTGAATTATTGAACAAGAAAACAGATGATGATTCAAAGTAAAAATCCAAAGAGTGAGGCTATTGAATTGAGAAAATCAATAGGATGGATTTCACCTTCAGACTTTACCTTAAAGGAAGTTGCTGCATGCCTTGGTATAAGTATAAAAGAAGTTAAAATGAATGGCTCAGAAGGGCGTATTTCAAGAATTGGAGAAAATGGTATAATTTCAATAAACTCAAATATTGAGTACCAACCAAGTAAAAACTTTATAATTGCTCATGAGATAGGACATTTCCTTTTGCATAAAGATTTGATGATCTGTTCGGATACAAGCAAAACGCTTTCAGATTGGCATAAAAAAGGTCCTCAAGAAGAAGAAGCTAATTCATTTGCTGCTGAATTATTAATGCCTTCTGACCAATTTTTAGAGAAGGTTAAAGGGAAAAAAATGAGTTTTGAATTAATTAATGATGTGAGTCATTATTTTAACGTATCCAAATTATCCGCATTTATAAAATATGTATCTCACGGAGATTACCCTGTTATGGTAATCTATATGGAAGATGGATTTATTAAGTGGAAGGATCATTCGTCTGATTTTCCCTTTCAATTCTTAGTTCACAATTCCAAGATTCCACCATTAACCGTTGCAGGCGATTATTTTTATCATAATACTTTTGAGTCAGAACCTGAAAAGATTGATGCAATTGAGTGGTTTCCTGAAGATTATAAAATTAAATATCAAAGAGACTTTCAGCTTTGGGAGCAATGTTATAATATTTCTGATAAAGGTATTGTATCTTGCTTATGGACAGATTAATGTAAAATATATAACAACATCCTTGAAATAAGTATAGCTAGTTATTATTGATATATTGAATATGCTAAAAAGGAGATAGAAACAAAAGGAAAAAAGTAGTTTGCTATTAGTAAAAATTGAATATATTAGTTTGCGTATAGCAAACATATTTATATGAATAAGTTTAAAGCTGCAGTAGCAAGATTAAAACAGGAATCACAACAAAGAATAGTTTTAAAAGAGATTGATTACAATTGGGTAGTAACTCAAATGGATAAATTAGGTATATCCAGGAAAGATTTAATGCATGATTTACTACTTGATAAATCCACTTTATCACTTTTTCTTAATGGGAATAGAAAACTTAATAAAACAACTAAAGCTGCTTTCTTTTATTACTTTGCTTACAAAAGATTACAAAAAGTAAAAATGTAAATATTTTAAATAAATAATACCATATACTTTGTATATACACTATATTGCATTACATTTGTATATACAATGTATAATTATATTGGCTATTAATTAATTTTTAAACATATTTTTAAGATGATTGCAGTGGTAAACAAATGGGGAAACAGTCTAGGACTTAGAATCCCTAAAGCGGTGGTTGAAGAAAGTCATATTTCTGAAGGTAGTGAGTTGGACGTAAGTGTCAATGATGGTATTATCACTTTGAAACCCAAAAAGAGGAAAAAATACGAATTAGAACAGCTCTTAGAAGGGATAAACGAATCCAACCTTCACGGAGAAATATTAACAGGGGATTCGGTCGGTAAAGAAATATGGTAAAAAACACTTATGTCCCACAAGAAGGGGATTTTGTAATGCTAAATTTCAATCCACAATCGGGACATGAACAGGCAGGACACAGACCTGCGGTGATTCTCTCACCACGTAGTTATAATGGCAAAACTGGCCTTTGTTTAGTTTGCCCAATAACAAATAGTATTAAAGGTTATGCTTTCGAGGTAGATTGTGATTCTCCTGATGTTTCAGGAGTCATCTTAGCAGATCAGGTTAAAAGTATGGATTGGAGGGCTAGAGACGTGAAGTATAAAGGAAAAGCTTCATCTGATGTACTAGCAGAAGTTAAAGGTAAATTAGGAGCATTATTAGATTTCTAATTTTTAGATCATTTTAAACCGATTAGAAATAGTCGGTTTATTTAATAATTAAATGTACTCAACAGTTCGTTAAAGTATGATATAAAATACTGAAAATCAACAAATTAAGTTGTCGAATTATTTTCACAAACCCTTGATAATCAGTATCTTAATGGTGAATTTCGACAACAACATTAAGGGTGACTATCAAGGGAAATAATATTTATAAAACACACATAGAGAGCGTGTTATCAAAAATGTCAAATATCAATAGTTGGAGGAAAGAGTTTGTAACAGAGACTCTTATCCTATTTTTATGCATCAAAGGGCGCATTAACTTTCTTCAGTTGGGGCGCTTTGGTAAGCATAAGGAACAAAGATACCGACAACAATTTGAAAAACCATTTGACTTTCTAACTTTCAACAAAGAATTAACGCTTTCTCAAGGAAGTGGTCGATATGCCATTGCTTTTGACCCTTCATATATTAGCAAATCAGGCAAGCATACACCCGGTGCCGGTTATTTTTGGTCTGGGTGCGCCAATCGTGCCAAATGGGGGCTTGAAATTGGAGGTTTGGCAGCGATAGACATAGACAACCATACTGCATTTCATTTAGAGGCTGTCCAAACGATGGTTGATAAGGAGCAATCCCTTTCTGACTGGTATGCTGATATTATTGCTGAGCGCAAAACACTGCTGCTTGGGCTATCTTCATATTTAGTGGCTGATGCGTGGTTTGCAAAACGTACGTTTGTTGATCAGGTAATGAATGCCGATATGCACTTGATATGCAGACTGAGGGATGATGCCAATTTACGATACCTGCATCAAGGTGAGCCAACGGGTAAACGCGGAAGGCCAAAAAAATATGATGGAAAAGTTGACAACAACAATATCGACTTGAGACACTTTGAACTTGTATCAAAGGATGAGCAGACCGTAATCCATAGTGCCATTGTGTATTCCATATCTTTAAAACGAAGTATAAAGGTTGTGCATGTCCTTTATTGCAATGAGAAGGGTAAGCAGACTCATAAACTGTATTTCTCAACAGACATCAATATGGATGCTTCAGAGATACTGCAATTTTATCGAAGCCGTTTCCAGATTGAATTTCTTTACCGCGACGGAAAGCAGCACACAGGCTTAAATGATTGTCAAGCCAGAAGCGAAAACAAACTGGATTTTCACTTCAACGCTTCCCTGACCGCCATTAATATCGCCAAGATTACCCATTGGTTGAGCATTCCCAAAGAAGATAGAAAGTCATTTTCGATGACAGACATCAAAACAATAAACCACAATGCCTTACAGTTGAATTTATTTTTTGATAAGTTCGGCATTAACCCACACTTGCCTAAAAATCAAAAGAAGGCAAGGGAACTATTATTTCATGGCACTATTGCCGCTTAAAAGTTTAACGAAGTATTGTGTACTAAAAAATGAATATTATGGAGATTGAATGTAAATGTGGAACGGTTGTTCATGTATCTATTCACGAAGGAAGTAATCCGGGGTGTGCAGAAAGAGAAGATGTATATTGCCCAGACTGTAATGAATTACTACATACAGGAGTATATAATGATGCAACAGTATATGTAAAAAAAGTCAATAAATAGATATAGCTAAACGCCAAAGTTAATGAGCAAAGTTTTACAAACTTCATACAATCAATTGATATATGTGATAAAAAAAGAGCTAGAAATTAGTTAATCGTCAATCAATAAATCTCAGCACAAATTATAATTTATATATGTATTAAAAAGAAAAGATATGTCTAAAAAATCAATAGCTCATTCATTTAGAATGAAAAAAGGAATGTTAGATGATGATTATGAATTGTATGAAGATGGTACAATTAAACACACTTACGACAAAAGTCAATATCCTGGAGGATTAAACCATGAAAAAATTTTAAATATTAATCAGATCGATGATAGAGTTAAAAATGACTTTATCAATTCTGCAGGAGAAAATATTGAACTAGTGAAAAAGTTATTGGGAATATAGCAAAATGACAAACTAGTCTCAGCAAACGCAGATAAACTTAATATACATGATTTATAAATTTGATACAATTAAAAATCAATGGATTCTCTTTGCAATTATGGTAGGTATTACATTTTTTGTAATCTTATCTATTATATTGTCATATATCGAATCCTTTATCAATATATTACCTGACTTTTTAATCAGATCATTTATACCACAAATTATTTTTGGTACCATATTATTTATAGTATTTACACGATTTAAAAGAACTTTATTTTGGAATCAATTAGACATATCAATTGATAATATGAAGAGAACTATATCAATAAACAATAGTAAATTTGATATAGATAAACTTGAATATTATAAATTTAGAAAAGGATCAGTAGTTACTACAGGAGAAGGACGTGATGTTGTTATATTAAAGTTTAAAAACAAAAAAAAATTCATGATAATGCCTTGTAGAACCTCTGAAGAAATTCATCAATACGATTCTTTTATTACACATTTTAAAGAATTTGTAAAACAAACTAATTGTATAAAAGAAAAAAAGATAAGTAAGACTACTAGAATTGTACTATTAGCGGTTAATCTAGCTTTAATAATACTAATAACAGTTATTTGGCAGATGAAAGGATTCCATTTTGCCATCAAAGTATTGCCTTCAGTTCTTGTTTTCTTTAGCGTAACTTCTATATATATCTTTAAGAAGTAATTATTTCAAAATAGTCTCACAAAAGGAGTAGTTAGTTTATAACGAACTCTACACGCCTATTCTTTTGACGACCTTCAATTGTCTCATTACTTTCCATTGGATAATTCTCGCCAAATCCTGAGGATGTTATTCTTGCGTTATCTATTCCACTTTGAATTAAATAATTCTTGACAGACCGAGCTCTTTGTTCAGATAATTTTTGATTTGATTTTTTATCCCCTACATTATCGGTATACCCTATAATAGTTATTGTTTTATCTATATTTTGAGATAAATAGCCAACTAATCTTTTAAGTTCAGTAAATGACGATTTCAATAATAATGCACTGTTTGTTTCAAATAATACATTTCTAAGCACAATAGATTTATTTTCCTCAATTTTTAAATTAATTTCCTCACATTCGTAAAACTTAATTCGATCCAACCCAAAATCATTACCATCCATATGTGGATTTTGGCTAACAATACGAATCGCAATTTCTTCCTGATCTCCTGAATTCCAAACAACTGAAAACTGTACCCATTTGTGTAAAACATCTGGACACTTAAATGCTTTATCCAAAAGAATACCATTTATTGAAAACTGTAAAACTGCTGGTGGCCCAGTCCTAATATTTAAGGTATTTACCCAACAAGAAAAAAAATAGTTGGTATTCTTCTTTACATTTATTCTTTGCTTCCAAACAGTTTTATTTTGTCCAACAGCACCATCTACAGCCATATAAAACCCATCTCCTTTACCTACAAAAAAATATTTTGAGAACTTTGATGCGTCATTAGTTATTGTATAATGTCCTGCTCCAGCATATATACTCTGTAAATAATCAGAATCAAATGAATTATTTTTTTCTTCAAAATCTCCATTTTCAACTAAGTTTTGCTCCGAAGTTATTGATCCTTCTGGACATTGAGAATAAACATAATGACTAAAAATCATCATTAGGATCCATACGTACTTTTTCATTTTGTAATATTGATATATTCATTACTGATTGCTAATGTGTGAGTTTGTGGACTACATCTTTGTCCTTAAGGAAAAAACCTAAATGCAGGAGCTGAACTGCAATAAAATAACACAGCGTATTGGGCATAGCTATCACTTTATTTTTTAATAATTACTTAACGATACAAATATAATTACAAGGCTGAAATGCGGACTACATTCTTTTCTGCTTATACAAAAGCTAAATATTATTTTTCTGCTTTTTTGATTTGGAGGTTCAGAACCTTATAGTTCTATTAAGACCATTACTATTTGTTTATTGCTAATATTCTTTGACAACTCTCTTAACTCATTTTTTTATTTGGTAATTGAGCATTTCTCTGTTCAAATTCATCAGACTCTATATAGTCATTTAAATCCTTAGCACTTACGAACATTGCTACTTTTTTATCTTCTGGGAAAAACATTGGTCTAAAATTTAATCCTGCATCAATATCATTACTTATACCTTCTGAATAATTAAATCGACCAAGCAAACTATCATTGCGCAAAGAATATACAAATCCATAGAGAACTTTATTATAATAGTATATTGAAAATAAATTAGATTTTACAATGCACAAGTCTTGTTGAAGTATTTCATCTTCAAACTGCTTCATATAGTTAGTATGCTTTTTCGGAAAGATTGTGTCGTTCAATCGATTATCTACATAATCAATACTTAAGAATGATTTTTTAATTTTACTTGGGTAATTAAAGACTGTGTCATTTAATTGTTCTTTAAACCATAACAAGTTTTTATGTGAAAATAGGATTGATGATTTCGTAAAGTTTAAATGATTAAGATTTGAATTCAAAGTAATACTATCTAGAAGTTCACCGGTGTAATTGAGATGAAATCCCCTTAATTTTTGCTCGTATTCTTGGTTTATTAACAGACCATTTTTATACGCAACCATTTCGGTTATGCCGTTAATATCAATTTGATATGTACACACAAAGTTTCCATCTAAATTAAATTTCTGGATTTTACTTTCCCCATCTAAAAGAAATATACCTGCCTTAGTTGGAACTATTGATTGTATCCAAGTAATTTCATGTCCTTTAGTTCGTAGCTTTGAAGTTATACCATCCTTTATATTAAACTTATATACGTCTTTATAGCCATCAGTGAAATAACATATATTGTTAAAAAATATACACTTTGAAATTTCACCGATAACAGTAGTTGAATCAAATACTACAGGTATATATTTTATCGATTTTGGCTTTAAATCACTTAATGATATATTAACTTTATCAGATTCAAACTGCTCATGACTATATTCGAGCTGATTCAATCCTTTACAGCCAATAATAAAGAAGAAAATAATTAGATATTTATACATAATTCTGTGTTTATAATTACAATCAATTGTTTATTAGTTAAACATTAGGATTATTCTTGAATGATTCCAAAATGTGTGCTATTTGTTTTGTTGTAGTCTGTGGACTGCATCTTTGTCCTCAAGTATAAATCCTATAGATTATCACTTACTAAATTAATAATTCAACTTATATAGTCAAATAATCCAACATGCAATTTATTCAAGAAGTCTTTTTTATTAGATATAATGTAGTCTCACGAAACGAGACTATATTTGAATGTGAAATGTTAATAGGGTTCATAAAATTTGCACGCAATAAGAGGATATATTATTTATATCCTCTTATTTTTATTTGATATGATCAATAAACGCAGGTTTATATTTATTTCAGATCAATGTGTTAATATATAAGTAGAAGTTAGTACTTTTTAGAATGAACTATTACAATGACGTTAAAATGGTTTGCCATCAGGCAATACCCGGTATTGGTGATGATATACTTGGTACAATACAACAGGCACCACAATTCTCTCTACATTCCATTGGTATCTTCAATATTTAAATACTTAGCAAAGTAAGTACATAAAACTATTTTAACCATCTAATTAAGCATATTTTTGGTTTCACTGCTTGAAGCCTCAACTATTTTCTTTCCCAGTATAAAAACATCTGTCCCTAAAAATGTACATTATTAAAAGTCGTACTACAAGCTTATGATATTTACCTTTTGTCTTCTATCTTTGCAAACCTTTTTTATACCAGAACTTGTACAAATTGGGTTAAGCAACTATTAATTATTCAATCGTAACATGAAATCAGAATTAAGCCCTTCGGATGGCACACTAAATTATTCAGAAGGAGACCTTGTAAATGGATTTGTCACTGAGATTCGCGATTATGGATGCCTTGTTGAAGTTGAAAATAGTATCAAAGGCATTATATATGTTTCGGAATTGAGTTGGTTAAACCATAATATCCACCCTTCGCATTTGTTGAGTGTTGGTGATCCTATTGAGGCATATGTACTCGATTTTAATAACACAAGAAAAGATCTCTCTTTAAGCTTAAAACGATGTCAGCCCAATCCATGGGAACAGTTTGCATCCAAATATAAAGTGAAAGATACAATTACCGGAACCATCGATGGTATTACTACCATAGGTGTTTTTGTAAAATTAGATGGTGGTGTAAGCGGTCATATCTTTCCAATGGATATACCAGAACAGTTAGAAATGGAAAAACTAAGCAAAGGCGATGAGTTAGAAGTGATAATTCTTAGCATTGATAGCGACCGTGAGCGTATTTTTTTAAAACCAAGATAATTCAAAAAAGGTGCTACCTTTTTATAGAAATAGCTAGAAAAGCAAAGAATTCCCCTAATTAAGATTGCAAATAATAGGATTGCACACTGCAATATTTCATTTTGTCGGCTAAACAATACTATTGCAGGGTGCAAAACTTTTTATTGGAATCTGAATAATCATTTTTTTAAGCATAATGCTTTTGCGCATATATATTTGTGCTGCCTATAAATATAATTTCTAATGCTTGCTGGTATTTTTCTATATGCCATTACTCATGCCATCATTTCAACAATCATAATATTATAATTCATATGAATTTTAGTAGAATAAGTTTCCGTTAAATTCTATCAAAGTTACTAAAGAAAATTTGCTTAAATATAGTCTCACAAAAGGAGCAATAAACGCACTATGAATACATCTGTTACAGCTACCTTCTTCTATTGTTTTGCTCATAAAAGATTACAAAAAGAAATGATGTTATTAAATGAAAATGCAACTATGTATTAGTTGCATTGCAACTGTTTTTTAGTTATATTTGTATTAGTAAAACATAATTAAATGAGCCGAAAAGAAAAGTTATTAAAAAGAATGTTGAGTATTCCTAGTGATTTTACTTTTGATGAGCTGAAGAGTGTATTAGAATCATTAGGTTTCTCAATAAGCAATAAAGGTAAAACTAGCGGTTCAAGAGTTGCTTTCATAAAAGAGCAAATGATTATTAGAATCCATAAACCACACCCTACTAATATTATGGGGAAGACAGCATTGAAAAGTGTAGTAAGTTATTTAAAAGACAACAAAATTTTGTAATATGAACACATTGAATTATAAAGGATTTATTGGTGTTTTCAATTATATTGAAGATGAAGAAATTCTTTTTGGAAAGATTGAGGGAGTAAATGATTTAGTTACTTTCCAAGGGGAAAGTGTTAAGGAGATTAAGGAGGCTTTTTATGAAGCTGTTGATGATTATATCTCTTTATGTGAAGAAGTGGGGAAAGAACCTTATAAATCATTCAAAGGTTCATTTAATGTTAGAATTACTTCTAAATTACACCAAAAGGTATTTTTTGAAGCAAAAAAACACAATATGAATTTAAATCAATTTATTCAGTCTACGTTAGAAAAAGCTGTTGAACACCATTAATTGACTATACAAATACCCCAACAAACTATGGATATGAAAATAAAGATCGCATTAGAAAACATTGGAACAATGAATAGTACTACTATGCATAATATTTTCCATAATCAAGATGATGCTCGTATAATGTTAGAACGATATCAAAATAAATATAATCAAGACAATTTCGCTTTTTACAAAAAATTGTGTGATATCGACAGATGGAAATTTGATAGATTTTTGAAGACTTTAATTCTGGATGAATAAACAGTCTTCAAGATACGCAATATATATCCTCTCTTCTATATAAAGAATTAACGATTTCGTTAAATAACGAAATGACAAGTGCATACTTACTTACATTATAAAATGAATAGGCCAAGTGACGAAATAATAAATAAAGCTGCCTATGGCGATGGAGCTGCTCTAGCTAAAATACATAAGTATCTAAAAGAATATTCGGCTAAGCTTTCTCCTGTTCAGAAAGGACATTTGGATATTGAAAAAAATAGTATAGTTCTTAAAGGTATGGATTATCGGATGAAAAAGGAGCAGATGGAAGCCTGGGGAGCACTCATTGATAAAATGGTAAAACAAATCAAAAGTGCAGAAATAACTAACCTGAATTAGTCTCAGAAAACGCACTTATATTTTAATATTTAACCAGGAACCAGATTAAAATAAAAAATATGTCAGAAGAATTTCAAAATAGTAAAATCCATTATCAGAAAGTAATAATTGGTAAGAAGAGAAGAAATCGAATAAATGAAAATAAATCCGGAATCAAAGGATTAGGTATAGTAAATTATAAAATAAAGAAATAACAAAGTCTATAATTAACGAATTAAACTAACCACAAACCATGTTGTTAAATGTATTATTTAGAAAAAAAATCTTTCCACATTTAGTAGCCATACTAATGTTTCTTTGTATTAGTGGAGTTTACTTTTACCCACAAGTATTAGGCTATAATTTAAACCAACATGACAACATTACTTCAATTGGTATGAGTAAAGAATGTCGTGATTATAGAAATAAGTTTGATTCAGAGCCATTATGGACAAACTCAATGTTTGGAGGAATGCCTGCATATCAAATTACGATGAAGAATTCAAACCTTATTAATACCCTCAAAAACTACATCCTAAAATTGGTTCCTAAGCCTATAGGATATATGTTTCTATTGATGATTGGGTTTTATATTCTTTTGTTATGTGTAGATGTACGTAATGAATTAGCCATAATTGGTGCTATTGCATTTGGATTATCATCATATAACATACTGTATTTAGCTGCAGGACATAATTCTAAAATACATGCCATCTCATTTATTGCCCCCATACTTGGTGGAGTAATATATGCATATAAAAAGAATTTTAGAATAGGAAGTGCTATTGTAGCTGTGTTTATGTGCATGCATATCACTGCAAATCATTTACAAATGACTTACTATATGTTATACCTAATTTTAGCAATAGTATTATTCGAATTATATATTCATATAAAAAGAAATTTGTTTCCCAGATTTTTGAAAGCTTCCTCATTTTTACTACTTGGGGCAATTCTTGGCATATTACCGCCTGTAGCAAATTTAATAGTTACTAAAGAATATAGCGAATTTTCTACCCGTGGGAAATCTGATTTAACAATACTTGAGACTAAAGAAAATACATCAATATCAAGCACCGCCTTAGATAAAAATTATATTAAGCAATACAGCTTAGGTTATGGAGAAGTATGGTCCTTAGCCATTCCTAATGTTAAAGGCGGTAAGATGGGATACTTAGGACAAGAAAAGGAGTTAATTAATAATATTAATCCTAAATATCGCGATCAGGTTGCTCAGTTTTCAAAATATTGGGGAGAACAGTATGCTACAAGTGGATCATTCTATTTTGGAGCCAGCATATTTATCTTGTTTATTCTGGGAGTATTTTTCATTAAAGACAAATTAAAATGGGCTTTTGTGGTAACTACTCTATTGTCAATCGCACTATCGTGGAAATATGGTAAACTAACCGATATATTTATTGAATACATACCATTCTTTAGCAAATTCAGAGATACAAAAATGATGCTAATTCTGGTACAAATTTCATTTTCATTCATCGCTTTTCTATTTCTAAACCAACTAATAATTAATAAAATAAATAAGAAAAAATACATCGTTATAACAGGGTCTGTTTCTGCTATCATCATATTGTTTTATCTCATGCCTAATATATGGTTCGACTTTTTTAATAAAAATGAAATCCAATATTTTAATTCATTAAAACATAACTATACTGGCAACTCAAGTGCATTAGCTCAAATAACAGCATTTAAAAATACAATATTAGATATTAGAGTTTCTATATTTAAACAAGATTGTCTGCGAAGTTTATTCTATATTATAATTACTTCAAGTATTGTTTATACATTTATTATTGGAAAAATTAAACAATTGCATTTATTCTTGATATTGGGAGCAATAGTAATTATTGATTTATGGAATGTTGATAAACGTTATTTAAACAACGAAAAAAATACATCAAAATATACACAATGGGTTAACGCTTACAATTATTCAAATCCCTATATTGCAACCAAAGCTGATCGTTTTATTTTAGAAAAAGAGTTAAAAGAGATTCCAGGGCTTAATGAGCATATTGAAAAAGAATTAAGTTCGTTGATCAGAATACCTAAAATGAACTCTTCAGAATGGCAAAATGAACAAGATAAAATTCGATTCAGAGAATTAAACTTTGCGACAAATTATCGTGTTTTATCGTTATCTGATCCTTTCAGCGAAAGCAGAACTTCTTATTTCCATAAATCAATAGGTGGGTACCATGGAGCAAAATTAAAAAACTATCAGGAAGTTATTGAGTTATACATACATGATGAAATCTCTACAATAATAAATGTATTACAAACTAATCCTACAGAAGAAAGGATTGACTCTTTATTAAAAAATGAAATCCCTGTCTTAAACATGCTTAATACCAAGTATATCATTTACAATAGTGATGCTCCTCCAATTATAAATCAATATAATAATGGTAATGCATGGTTTGCTAAGGATATAAAGTTTGTTGACAACGCAGATGAAGAGATTCTTAATCTTAATAAATTAAATAAGGTAATGGCTGTTGTTCAGAAAAAAAACAGCAATGCAATTACTCATTCTATAAAAACTGATTCAATTGCAAAAATCAATCAGTTAAGTTACCTACCAAATCATCTGACCTATAAGAGTGTAACAAATGAAAAACAGGTTGCTGTATTCTCCGAAATCTTTTATAAAGCAGGTTGGAATGCTTATATAAACAATAAACCGGTGAATTACTTTAAGGCTAACTATCTTTTGCGGGGACTAGAAATACCCAATGGTGAAAATATTATAGAGTTTAAATTTGAACCAGAATCATATTATTTGGGTCGGAAACTATCTGTAGTAGGTTCTGTTTTAATCATTCTGTTTATTTTAGGAATAATAATGTATGAAATAAGAAATATTAGAAAAACATCAATACCCTATAATCATTAACTACTGATCAAAGCCAAAATCTCAAATTATTAAATTATCTCACAAAAGGAGCAACAAAAGAACCAGTAGAAATCCATTTGAGCTTAAAGGCAAAGTCTGCCTTTTTGAATTGCATTAAACAAGAACTTTCCTTTATGCGATAAATAAATATAACATTCGCCTTAATTATGCGGTGAATAATTTGTATATTTACCGCATAAAGGAAGATGAGAAATGGCAAAGTATATCTATCAATATGACAATTGGCCTAACTTTACTTGGAATGAACAAGAAATTCAGGTTCTGTTAGGGAAAGTTCGGCACTTACAAGGGTTAATTTTAGGACGAATGGAGGCTTTAGGATTTTCGGTAAAGGAGGAGGCAATGTTGTCAACCTTGACACTGGATGTTCTTAAATCGTCTGAAATAGAAGGTGAAAAGCTAAATTTTGAGCAAGTACGTTCTTCAATTGCCAGAAGATTAGGTATAGAATATGCTGGTATGGTGTATTCAGATCGAGATGTTGAAGGAGTTGTTGAAATGATGTTGGATGCAACACAAAATTTCAAACAACCTCTTAACGAAGAACGTTTGTTTGGTTGGTACGCAGCATTATTTCCAACAGGAAGAAGTGGAATGCATAAGATTGACGTTGCTTGTTATAGAACAGGTGTTATGCAAGTTGTTTCAGGTCCAATGGGGAAAGAAAAAATTCACTTTGAAGCTCCTGCTCCAGAAGAGGTGAAAAAAAATATGGATATTTTTATCAATTGGTTTAATAATGTATCTAATATAGATAGTGTTCTTAAATCTGCAATTGCTCATTTCTGGTTTATAATAATCCATCCATTTGATGATGGTAATGGTCGTATTGCTAGAGCTCTTTCAGATTTGTTGCTAGCATTTTCTGATAATAGTTCACAAAGATATTATAGTCTCTCCAGTCAAATTTTAGTGGAAAGAAAAGCTTATTATGAGATACTAAAAAAGGTTCAGCATAGTAGTGGAGATATAACAGAATGGTTAGTTTGGTTTCTTAATTGCTTATTCAGAGCTTTGAAAACAACTGAAGCTACAATGCAAAAAGTTCTTTATAAATCGGACTTTTGGGATAAGCATAAAACAACATATATAAATAATAGACAAAGGTTAATGTTGAATAAATTACTTGATGGTTTCGACGGTAAACTTAAATCGTCTAAGTGGGCAAAGATTACAAAGTGTTCATCAGATACAGCATTAAGAGATATAAAGGATTTAATTGAAAAAGGAATCTTAAAACAAGAAGAATCAGGAGGGCGGAGTACGAATTATGAGTTGGTCGATTTGTAAAAAAAATACAATAGCTCTAATCGAATTAAAGATTAATAGTCTCAGAAAACGCAAGAATAGTATAAAAATAGAGATGGAACAAGATTATATTAAAAATGTTGCCGGTGAATTAATTTGCTCTTTGAGTGAAATTAAAGACCATGGAATAAAGAATAACTTTTCATTTGATATAAATTGCGAGGCATTAAAAGACTTTATTAATATTGATATTAGAGATTCAGATGAGTTCAGAGCTATTTTTGAAAAGCTGAAAGAATTAAATGGTCCCGTTTTATATTGGTTTGAGATACTATCAGATACCTGTAGAGAAAATATACGGAATCAGATTATTAACTACTCAAATTCCGAAAATTCAAAAGCCACACCTGCTTTAAAAAAAGCATTTTTTAAAAACTCCAATTGTTTGTATGTAGGAAAAGTAAAAAAAGGGTGTTTGGGGAAGAATGATTCAACATCTTGGTTTTTATAAAGTAGATAGAACTCAAGGGTTACAATTATATCATTGGACAAAAGGATTAAATTTGAATCTCAAAGTTCACCTATATGAATTTGAAGCAAATATTGCTGATGTCGTATCGATTTTTGAAACTGAAATGGCAAATTTGAAAAAAACATTGATAGGAAAACATAAATAAAAAGCCAACTGATTTAATTTCTTTACTTTACAATCTCACAAAAAGCAGCTTAGGATTTAACCAGGATAAAGTGATTGAGCAATAGAGAAAATTTGCCTATCTGAATTACGATGTAAAAAAGTGTGCATACTTACTTACATTTTAAATAGTCTCACAAAAGGAGAGGAAAAGGAATAAAGTAGTTTGTATCTATATGAATGAATTTAAATTAACTGTTGCAAACATAACGGTATCATATAAGAGTGGTGATGAATTTGAGAGCGGTAATTTTAAATCAGCACGAATAATAAGGAGTCGTTTTTATATTTTTAATTTTTCTTATAAATATACTAACTAAAAGCGGAATCGAAGTACTAAAGTTGCTGTTTAATACTTCAATCCGCATTACGTATATTTATTATTGGCCAACGTATTTCTTTAAAATCAATGCTGCGCAATGTCCACCGAAACCGAAGCTATTGCTCAGAGCGTAATTGATGTCCTTTGAAACTTTTCCGTTGAGTGATAAATTTAGTTTTATGGGTATATTTTCATCTACTTCGGAAGTATTTATTGTTGGTGGAATTAAACCTGTGTCTACCGATAGACAAGTTGAAATGGCTTCTATTGCACCTGTTCCGCCCAATAAATGACCTGTCATGGACTTTGAGGCACTAACTTGTATCTTGTCGAGGTGAGAACTAAAGAGTTTTTCTATCGCTTTGATTTCAGATAAATCACCTGTCCCTGTAGAAGTAGCGTGGGCATTGATATAATCAATCTTTTCTGGATTTATATTGGCCTCTTTTATTCCGTTTTCCATTGCCAAATAGGCACCAAGACCTTCTGGATGAGTACCTGTTATATGGTAAGCATCTGAACTTTCCCCACCTCCAATAACTTCGGCATAAATTTTTGCACCTCTTGTTATAGCAGAGTCCAAACTTTCCAAGATCAAAGTTCCAGCTCCTTCGCCTACAACAAAACCATCTCTATGTTTGTCAAAAGGCCTCGAAGCAGAACTATAGTTTTCATTGTTTGTGGACATAGCCTTCATAGCGTTAAAACCTCCGATAGACGATGCTGTTATCGGAGCTTCTGAGCCGCCTGTTATAACTATATCCGCTTTGTCCAAGCGTATATAGTTGAAGGCTTGTATAATGCTTTGGGTCGAAGAAGCACAAGCCGTAACAGGACAATAATTTACACCACGAAGTCCGTAGTTGATTGAAATTTGCCCAGACAGACCATTGGAAATTATCTTTGGAATAAAAAATGGATTAAATCGCGGTTGAAATTTATTCTTTGTAAAGTCGATAACTTCTTTTTCAAAAGTTTCGAAACCGCCAATACCACTTGAAAATATGACACCAATTCTATTTACATTTAATGTTGAAAAATCAATTTCGGCATCTTTTACAGCTTCTTTTGTTGAAATTAAACCGTACTGACTATATCTGTCTAGCTTTCTTGCTTCATTTCGGTCAAAATAATCCAATGGATTATAATTTTTTATTTCGCAAGCAAATTGGGTTTTAAATTTAGAAGCATCAAAGCGTGTTATTTTATTTGCCCCAGATACTCCATTCAAAAGATTATTCCAGTATTCTTTTGTGTTTTTTCCTATGGGTGTAATAGCTCCCAAACCTGTTATAACTACTCTTTTCATTTTATAAAATTAGTTAAAATACCGTACGGTATATGATGTGACAAATTTTTTAGCTCTTTTTTATTTGATTAATTTCTTTTTCTAAAAAGTCTATATTGTTCAATAAGATTTCAGGTTTATCAAGGGTTTTTGCCAACATAACACTACCCTCAACCAATGCTATTATTCGATAAGAAAAGTTTTCGACATCAATACCTTCCAGTTCATTTTTTTTTATTCCTTCTTTCAAAATAGTAACAATTCTTTGATGCCAATTGTGAATGGTCTTAATTACTTCTTCTTTTAGTAAATTATTTCCATCATCAGCATCAACTGCCGTATTTAGAATGGCACAACCGCCATTATTGAAAATGGGTCTAAAAGCGGTTTTGTAATGATTTAGGAAAACCAATAATTTATCAATTGCATTATTTTCTTGATTCATTATTTCAAGTATTTGCTCTGATTGAAACTTATAATTGTATTTGAATGCCTCAACAGCAACCTCGTTTTTATCCTTAAAATTGCCATAAATACTGCCCTTGGTCAAACCTGTGGCATTGGTTAAATCCGACAAATAAGTTCCTGTATATCCCTTTTTGTTGAATATGGAAGCTGTCTTTTCAATTATTAATTGCCTTGTTTTCTCCGAACGTACCATGCTGCAAATATACTCTACGGTATATGAATATGCAATTTTTTTCTCTTTTGATTTTTTGAGCGTTGTTTTATACATAGGCTAAGTTGTTTATAAGCGCTCTATTCTTTTAGATGCATTTAACTATCAAGTTATATAGTCAAATAAACTAATATGCAATTTATTCAAGATTTCTTTTATATTAGATTTAGTATAGTCTCAGCAAAGGAGGCTAAATTTGAATGTAAAACGTTAATAGAGTTTGCGGAATTTGCTAGCTATAAGAGGAATTATTATTTATCTCCTCTTTTTTTGTTTAAAAGAATCAGTATACGCATATCTACATTAAATTTATTGTAAAAATCATTCAATTAAGGGTATTGAGTATAGATGTAAAAAAAATGAATTTAGATTTCATACACCAAAAGGTAATGATGTTATATTTTATTTGTAAACTAAGAATGATACTATAATTAAAAGAAAGGATCAAGTAGACTGGATATAATAAGTATAGATGAAGATACTGTTATTGGTTATTCATTTCTCTATCAAGTATGCTCGAATATGAAAAAGAACCAATACTGTTGTTAAAAGATTATTACCACCAATATTTATTATCATAAACCGATATTGAAAATAAAAAAAGTAACAAATTAAAAAAGGGGACGTAGAAAATACTACATTAACCTTCACATGATGTTAGTATAATGGAAATAAATAGTGTAAACTTTAAAGTTATATAATTGTATTAATTAATTTCATCTCTAGTCAGCAAAGGTCTAAAATCAAGCAATGCAATAACCTCAAATGTTTAGATAGCCTGTTAATACAACAACCCCAAAAAGAAACAAATAATTAGCAATGGAAAAAATCATATTGATTTCCCTCTTACTATTGGCTTTTATAAGCACAAAGGCTCAGGATAAAATAGTATTAATAAATAAAGATCGCAACTTGTCAGAGCTAAACAGTCATGAAGGCTTAGCCCAAAGACAGATTTTACCCCTCTCGGAAGTTGTAGAGAATTTTCCCTCTGATCAATCTTTAGAAAAATCAGAAAAAGATGATAAACAAACAAAACATGATAAAAGATGGTGTTTTGTATTGAGTACTGGTTTATCAACCATGCCCTGGATGTTAGAAAATGAACTGTTTGGATCAGACTATCCTTACGTTTATAAAAATCTGGATAAGGGTTTGCACATAAATGTTAATGCATATTACATGATAAGTAATGTTTTGGGTGTTGGAGCTGAATATTCTTTTTTATTAACTAATATTACTAATCAATCATATAAAAAAAACAGTTACAGCAATTATGGTAGAGCCTATATTAATGTAGAAGAAAAATACAACCAATATGTAAACTATGTAGGTCCCTCCTTTCTTTTCCAACAATATCTAGGTAAGCAAAAAAAGATAAGCATACGAGAGTCATTTTCTGCTGGTGTTATTTACTATCGCCTAGAAAATCAATCAAACTATCCCAAATATTATGATTATACTTATTTAGATATCACTTATAATAGCTTAATGACAGGCAAAACTTCGGGTGCCAAAATAGGTATTGCAGGTGAATACAAATTTTCTCAACATATATCAATTGGTTTAAGCAGTGATTTTATATGGTGTGAATTAGAAACTGCAAATTTTGAAGCAAACGGTTATGAAACCTATAATTATTCTGATAAAAATATGGATTTAAACGAAACACTGAATTTATCACGCCTGGATTATTCTATCGTTTTACATTATAGCTTTTAATTTAAACCCGCAATATATATTAGAAAATCCGGGTTAAACTATAACTAATTTATTATGAATCTAAGCATTAAAAATATTATATATCTGGTCTTAATTTATTTAACAATAAGTTGCAATAACAGTTTTCTCGATGATAATATATCTCCAAGCCAGCAACTTATGGGACATTCTAACATTTACGTTTCACCCAATTGGGAAAACGCCGAGTATCAGTTTAATCTTGGCTCTCTTGTTGATAATGACTATGAGATAATCGAAACACCATCTTGGTTACAAATTGACAGGAACACTGGAAGCCTATCCAAAGGATTAGCAACTGTGAACTGTTCGGCAACCAATTACAATACTTATAATGAATACGGTATTTATACTGATTTTATGACTGTAAAAACAAATAAGAATAACTATAAAGTTACTGTGGCCTATATAAACGAGGGTGAGCCTTTGCTTAAGACTCCCAACACCTTAGATATAACCTACGAAACAGCTGGTGATATTAGCTGGCCTGTTCAAAACAGAGGGAAAGGAATATTACGTTGGAAATTTACCAGTTTACCAGAATGGCTGGAGGTTGATACAGTGCAAGTTGGCATAGAGCAAATGTTTCTTCAGTATTATCATGGTTTCTATATACCTCTTAAAATCATTCCGGAAAATTTTTCATCAACTATTTCTACCGATACCATAGTCCTTTCCACAAACGACAAAACTAATCCTGAAGTAACTATAGATGTAATCGTCAACCTAGGGACACCAGAGTTTAGCATCGATACAAACGAAATACTATTTCATTCAAATGAATACTCAACAGGAATAGGCTTTTCTAATAAAGGTGAGGGTACGCTTGTGTGGCAACTTACTGATATTCCGGATTGGCTTACAATTACACCATCCAGTGGTGTATATAGTTCTCATACTTCATACAGTGATATAGTTTTTACATGCGATGCAACAAAGCTTTCTTCAGGTCAAAATACTGCAAGTGTAAAAATAAAAACCAACGAAAGCTCTGAATCAACATACAGTATTAAAGTTATTGCTAACGCTCCTGGTGATAGTGAAAGAATGTATGCTTGTGAGGGAGAAATTACGGATGCATTATTTAATAAAGAAACAAACTCGTTGTATTATACAACAACTTCACCCAATAAGTTAATTACACTGAATATTGATACAAAAGAAGTGTTGAATGAAATAGACTTAAACGATGCCCCTACCTGTATAGCAATTTCTGAAGACTGGACGAAAGCAGCAATAGGGCACAATGGGTATATAAGTGCCATTGATTTATCAAATAACATTGTAACATCGGTATATACCATAGATTATTCGGTAAGGGATATTGCCTCGGGTGAGGACGATTGGTTCTGCTATCTTCAGAAAGATGGAAATTCAACCAGTGTTCATTATTTAAATACTTCCAATGGTACAACATATGACGACGTAAACACTCAAAGACTTGATAGTACTTCGATCTTAAAAAAAATACCCGGTGAACCATATCTTATTGCTGCTCGAAATTCATCTCGATTAGCGGGTTTCTTTTGTTTTGATATTGCTACAAAAAGTCTTAAAGGTTATTCATATAAATACTTATCGGATTTTTGGTTTTCAGAAGATGGTGAGTATGTCTTTTCTGGTACTTTAGATGTATACAGATCATTAAATTTTACAGAATCTAATGATAATTATTCTGTACGTCTTAGTTCAATAGATAAAATCTACACAGGGAGTTACTATTATCTAAAACATGCATACCACAGTGGTAATTATTTATGGATTATACAAAAAACATCATATTCAGATGACAAACCATCACTCATTTATAAAGTAGAAGACTCTAACTATAATTTTGTTAAAAGGATTAACTACAATTCGTATTATCAACCTGATGCTCAAACAAACGAGTTTGAAATAAGTGCCAATTATGTTTTTGCAAATAACGATGGAACTGAAGTTGTAGTTATGTGTAAAGGTATTTCGTAACTATTCAGTGTAGATTTCAAAAACTAAATATTTCAGAAAAAATGTTGGTAACTTTAGCTGAAAACCACCAGAATTGTGAATAACCTTTGTGCAAATTCTATAGCAGCAATCATTTGTATAGCGAACTTTGCATCGCATGACAAAGAAGATAAGCATAGAGGAACGGTTAGACAATTTACTCAACAAAGTAGATAATTTAGAGAATCGAGTAGTTGAGTTAGAAGCTGAAAACAAACAGTTGAAAGCAGAGAATTGTAAGCTCAAAAAACGCTTATCTAAATACGAGACTCCTAAAAACAGTAAGAATAGCAGTAAGCCTCCGTCAAGCGATTTTCCCAAACCAGCGAAAACAAGTTCGTTAAGAAAGAAATCAGGAAAGAAACCAGGAGGCCAAAAGGGGCATATGGGCAACACTTTGAAAACAGTATCTAATCCAGATATTATTACCAACCACCAAGCCAGTTACTGTACTTGTTGTGGCAATGATTTATCAATGATTGTTGGAGAATATGCAGGAAAACGCCAGGTAATAGACATACCGCCAATACAACCAGTTATTACCGAACATCGAATTTTTCACAAACAATGCAGCTGCGGAACTTTAAATGAAGGCAATTACCCTTCAGGAATTAATGCGCCCATAAGTTACGGAGCTGGAGTGCAGGCTTTAATTGGCTACATGAGTGCCCGACAATACATGCCGTATGAACGTTTGAAAGAGTTTTTATATACTGTATTAGGGATTGAGATTAGTTCTGGAGGCATTAATCAGCTTATTGGAAAAATAACAGCCAAGGCGAAACCTTATTACGAGCAAATCCGAAAGAAAATCCTTTCCGGTAAAATCATAGGAGCTGATGAAACAGGCACTAATGTCAATGGTAAACTTCATTGGGCTTGGGTCTTTCAGAATCCCGATGCTACATTTTTATCAATCCATACTAAGAGAGGTTTTGCTGCAATGGAAGAAATCATGCCAGAAGGTTTTAAGAACAATACTTTGGTAACAGATTGCTGGAAATCATATTTTATGACTGATGCCAACAATCACCAATTATGTACTGCACATTTATTACGAGAACTTGAATACTTCTGCCAAAAATACCCTAAGAATAATTGGGCATTCCAAATGCGAACTCTAATCAAAAATGCCTTAAGTATCTACAAAGGACAATATACTGATAAGAAACCTTCCGATATTGCTTACAGATTCCAAGCCCTCTTGAAACAAGAACTTGATGAAGAAGTCAAGGAAGTGCAAACATTTCAAAACCGATTGAAAAAGTACGAGCAGTATCTGTTTAATTTTCTAATAAATCCAGAGATTCCACCTGACAACAATGCTTCAGAAAGAGCTGTGCGAAATTTTAAAGTAAAACAAAAGGTTAGCGGTTTCTTCAAGTCTATAGAAGGTGCCGACTGCTATGCTATATTGCGTTCTATTGTTGATAGTGCAATAAAAAACATTCAGAATCCATTGTGCGCTTTGCGTGCTATTGCTATGTCTTTTCCAATCACTGAATAGTTACGGTATTTCTAATGATACATGGGTAATTCAGTATGTTGATGTACAATAAATTCAATTCTATATTAATAGTCTCAGAAAACGCAAGAATAGTATAAAAATAGAGATGGAACAAGATTATATTAAAAATGTTGCCGGTGAATTAATTTGCTCTTTGAGTGAAATTAAAGACCATGGAATAAAGAATAACTTTTCATTTGATATAAATTGCGAGGCATTAAAAGACTTTATTAATATTGATATTAGAGATTCAGATGAGTTCAGAGCTATTTTTGAAAAGCTGAAAGAATTAAATGGTCCCGTTTTATATTGGTTTGAGATACTATCAGATACCTGTAGAGAAAATATACGGAATCAGATTATTAACTACTCAAATTCCGAAAATTCAAAAGCCACACCTGCTTTTAAAAAAGCATTTTTTAAAAACTCCAATTGTTTGTATGTAGGAAAAGTAAAAAAGGGTGTTTGGGGAAGAATGATTCAACATCTTGGTTTTTATAAAGTAGATAGAACTCAAGGGTTACAATTATATCATTGGACAAAAGGATTAAATTTGAATCTCAAAGTTCACCTATATGAATTTGAAGCAAATATTGCTGATGTCGTATCGATTTTTGAAATTGAAATGGCAAATTTGAAAAAACCATTGATAGGAAAACATAAATAAAAAGCCAACTAATTTAATTTCTTCACTTTACAATCTCACAAAACGCAGCTTAGGATTTAACCAGGATAAAGTGGTTGAGCAGATAGAGAAAATTTGCCTATCTGAATTACGATGTAAAAAAGTGTGCATACTTACTTACATTATAAATAGTCTCACAAAAGGAGGAAAATAAAGCAAAAGTCACACTCATATTGATAACGAAATATAAGTGTGTATACTTTACTTACATTATAAATTACTTAATTCATCAATATTCACGTTATATTTGAATGTGAAATGTTAATAGAGTTCACAAAATTTGCATGCAATAAGAGGATATGTTATTTATGTCCTCTTATTGTTATTTAATATCAGTAATGAAACTTCATATTGTTATT
The DNA here is from genome assembly GCA_963665705.1 of uncultured Saccharicrinis sp. Taxonomy (GTDB): domain Bacteria; phylum Bacteroidota; class Bacteroidia; order Bacteroidales; family Marinilabiliaceae; genus Saccharicrinis. The sequence continues at coordinate 2,542,615 of OY762448.1, read as the reverse complement.
ACTTAAAAAGAATTAATATAGAGCAGTATTCTGTATAGCAGAGAATTAATATGGATAATAAAATAGAAATATATAAAACCAATACAGGTACCGAGATTAATGTAAAGCTTGAAGAAGATACTATCTGGCTTTCGCAACTTCAAATGGCAGAGCTGTTTGATAAAGATGTACGTACTGTAAATGAGCATGTAAAAAATATTTATGATACCGAGGAATTGTTTAAAGATTCAACTATCCGGAAATTCCGGATAGTTCGCAAAGAGGGTAACAGAGAAGTAAATAGATCTATTGACCATTATAATCTTGATATGATTATATCGGTGGGATATCGTGTTAATAGTAAAAGAGGTACACAATTTCGCCAATGGGCAACACAACGTTTAAAAGACTATCTTGTAAAAGGATATGCGATTAATGAAAAACGTTTAGCTCAAAAACAACAGGAAGTTGAATATTTAAAAACAGGAATAAGGATTGTTAGTCGAGCCATTGAAGAAGCAACAAATGAGCAGAATAAAGAAGTTTTTCAGATCTTTTCAAAAGGATTAGCTCTATTGGATGATTATGATCATGAAGAATTGGATAAAGTTGGAACAACTAAAAAGGAGGTTGTTTATCCTAATAAGAAGGACTATTTAAATTTGATAAACAACATGTACTCAGAATTTGAGTCCGATGTATTTGCAAAACCTAAAGACAATAGCTTTGACAGTTCTATTAATCAGATTCGTCAAGGATTTGGAGGTGTAGACTTATATCAAACCATTGAAGAAAAAGCTGCCAACCTTTTATATTTTATTACAAAAAATCATTCTTTTGTTGATGGTAATAAAAGAATAGCTGCAGCTTGTTTCGTTTACTTTTTAGAACAAAATGACACCTTACTTAAAGAAAATGGACTGCCAATTATTGATAACAATACTCTTGCTGCCTTAACGTTATTTATTGCAACAAGTAAAACAGAAGAATCAGATATTGTAAAGCAATTGGTAATTAGTATTCTTAACAGAAATAAGTAATTTTCATTTTGGTATCCATGTGGAAAATAGTCTCTTAAAACGCACTTATATTTTAATATTTAACCAGGAACCGGACCAGAAAAAACATGTCAGAAGAAAATCAAAACAGAAAAAGCCATTATCAGAAAGTAATAATTGGTAAGAAGAGAAGAAAAAGAATAAATGAGGATAAATCCGGAACCAAAGGATTAGGTATACTAAAATCTAAAATAAAGAAATAACGATTTCCTTAAATAACGAATTAACGAAACTAAGCACACTTACTCGCATTATAAATAGTCTCACAAAAGGAGTAGTATTCCGCAACCTACTTTGTTGGTTCCAGTAATTCTTTATCTTAGAATTCGATTGGGCTGTCGTGCTTTTTTATTTCAATTCCAATGTCATTACTTAGTTTTGCAATTTTTTTATTCAATCTGAGCATATCTGAGCTAATTGCAAAAAAACTATATTCTTGTGTTGTTAGAAAATAGTTGTCTTTCATTTCAATAACAAAATGCTCAATATTTTTCTCAATGCCTTTTTTTGTTAAATACTTATCGTAATGATTAATAGACAGGATGTCTGTAATATTGTAAGTTTTTGTATTTATTGAAAATAATTCATTTATCTCTATTCTGTTGTTTTTATCAATTCTTACAAACCAATTCAATCCTAAAATAAAGATTATAATCCCTGCAAACGTGATAACTTTTTCAATTGGTTTCCAAATTCTTTCTCCATCAAAACCATGCTTCATGTTTGTAAATTGTATATATAACTCATATTCATTTTTAAGTATCAATTTATAAACAAAGGTCATTGGTATTCGAATTAATCCAAATCCGAGTACAAATCCAGGAAAAAACCAAAACGAATTTGTTGGTTCTATTATATAATCATATTCTAATGGGAAAAAAATTTCTCTTAATTGTGAACCAAATAAGAACACACAAAAGCTAATAAATCCAACTGACAGAAAAATCCACAATATTGCCCATGCTTCCAGTTTATTGTACCTATTCGAATTCTCTCTAATATTGTTAAAATCAGAATCAGTCGGTGGCTTATAAGGGAATATCAATTGGAAAATCAAAAATACTATTGAAACTCCAGAAAAATAAAACAGTATATTCATTGTAATTTTATTTGTTTGTGTGTCTTGCAGCCCAAACATTGTTAGGGCAAGTAGTAAATTACAATTAACTATTATTGTAATACAAAATTTATAGGAATCGTATAACTAACTTTTACAGGTTTTCCATTTAGAGACCCGGGTATCCATAAAGGCATAGCTCTAACAATTCTTATTGCTTCTTGATCTAGATAATAATTAATCCCTCTTGCAATTTGAACATCCTGTACCTTTCCTTTTTGATCGACAATAAAGCTAACATATACGCGTCCCATAATCCCTCGATCTTGAGCTTCTTTGGGATATATTACTGACTTAGCAATGTATGTACGTAAAGCATTATCACCTCCTGGAAATTCAGGCATTTTATCAACACTTTCGTAATTATCATACTTTGAAGGAGCAGTTTCCTTTTGATTATAGAAAACACTTGTTTGAAATGCGTTCGTTATTTCAATGTCGCTTTTATACATTGATAATATCCTGTAAACTTCGCTTTGTAAATCTTCATCTTTTGAATTAAGAATTTCAACACACTTTGCCGTCCCGTCTATGTCAATCACCATACTAACATCAAATGTAATGTGAGGATACGCACTCCTGATTCTTCCAGGCAAGTGAAAATTGTCTCTTATAAAACTAGAAACTGATTCCTGTACCTTTGGGTTTATAGCTTCAGAAACATTACTAATTTTTCGTTTATCAAAATTACTTCCCATTGTTTGATAATAATCTTCTAGTGATTGATAAGTAACTGTATCTGTTTTACCATTATTATCATAATACACCCACTTTCCCATTAATTTCCCATTATGATATCTACCAATGCTATAAATAACATCAGGTTCGTAATAATATCTAGCTAAACCATCCAACAAAATTGGGGCAATTGATTTAAATTCACAGTAGTAAATTTCAACTCCCTCAATAGTAAGGTAACTCATTGAATAATAGTTTTCATGAGTAATAATTTCTTTGATTATGGCTGTAGGTACTTCATCCGTATTATTAAACTGATCAGTTTCATAATACCTTAAGGTATCTTGTGAATAACAGGATAAAGTACAAACTAATAGTAGAATTAATATATGTGGTTTACTCATTATAATTAGTTATTTCAGGTTCTTGAATTCTGGGGTTTTCATTATTTGCCCTAAATTGTTTATAAACGCTCCATTCTCCTTAATTCCTATAACTATTTATATATCAATACCTATCGATAATTATCCATTTATAACCGCTTATGAGAGGTTATCATATTTTACAGAACGTTATTAATCACTTACTAAAATAGGTATTCCAGTTATATAGTCAAATAATCTAATGTGCAATTTATTTAAGAAGTCTTTTTTGTTAAGTAAATATAGTCTCACAAAAGGAGGGAGATAGAGCAAAAGTCACTCTTAGTTAAGTAAAGAAATAACGATTTCGTTAATTAACGAAATGTAAGTGTGCATACTTACTTACATTATAAACAATCTCGAAATATCTCAATTAAACTATAGAAAAATATAATGCTCTATATTATTGTACAACAAATTGTACGATGTGATTTTAATTTGTATATTTGTTATATAAATTAAACGAATAAGAAATGGAAATAACAACCTATTCAAATTTTAGACAAAACTTAAAGAGTCATTTGGATTCTATTCTAAAAACTCATGCACCTTTATTTGTTAAACGTTCAAAAGGTGAAGATGTTGTTGTTATGTCAATGTCTGATTATGAAGGAATGCAAGAAACATTACACCTATTATCTAGCCCTAATAATGCAGCTCGTATCAACTCAGCTCTTAAATCCTACAATGAAGGTAAAGGGGAAGAACATGAATTGATTGAAGATTAAATCCTATGAAAATAGTTTGGATGCCCGAAGCTTGGGAGGATTATCTTTATTGGCAGACAAAAGATAAAAAGGTAACTATTCAGTGTAGATTTCAAAAACTAAATATTTCAGAAAAAAATGTTGGTAACTTTAGCTGAAAACCACCAGAATTGTGAATAACCTTTGTGCAAATTCTATAGCAGCAATCATTTGTATAGCGAACTTTGCATCGCATGACAAAGAAGATAAGCATAGAGGAACGGTTAGACAATTTACTCAACAAAGTAGATAATTTAGAGAATCGAGTAGTTGAGTTAGAAGCTGAAAACAAACAGTTGAAAGCAGAGAATTGTAAGCTCAAAAAACGCTTATCTAAATACGAGACTCCTAAAAACAGTAAGAATAGCAGTAAGCCTCCGTCAAGCGATTTTCCCAAACCAGCGAAAACAAGTTCGTTAAGAAAGAAATCAGGAAAGAAACCAGGAGGCCAAAAGGGGCATATGGGCAACACTTTGAAAACAGTATCTAATCCAGATATTATTACCAACCACCAAGCCAGTTACTGTACTTGTTGTGGCAATGATTTATCAATGATTGTTGGAGAATATGCAGGAAAACGCCAGGTAATAGACATACCGCCAATACAACCAGTTATTACCGAACATCGAATTTTTCACAAACAATGCAGCTGCGGAACTTTAAATGAAGGCAATTACCCTTCAGGAATTAATGCGCCCATAAGTTACGGAGCTGGAGTGCAGGCTTTAATTGGCTACATGAGTGCCCGACAATACATGCCGTATGAACGTTTGAAAGAGTTTTTATATACTGTATTAGGGATTGAGATTAGTTCTGGAGGCATTAATCAGCTTATTGGAAAAATAACAGCCAAGGCGAAACCTTATTACGAGCAAATCCGAAAGAAAATCCTTTCCGGTAAAATCATAGGAGCTGATGAAACAGGCACTAATGTCAATGGTAAACTTCATTGGGCTTGGGTCTTTCAGAATCCCGATGCTACATTTTTATCAATCCATACCAAGAGAGGTTTTGCTGCAATGGAAGAAATCATGCCCGAAGGTTTTAAGAACAATACTTTGGTAACAGATTGCTGGAAATCTTATTTTATGACAGATGCTAACAACCACCAATTATGTACTGCACATTTATTACGAGAACTTGAATACTTCTGCCAAAAATACCCTAAGAATAATTGGGCATTCCAAATGCGAACTCTAATAAAAAATGCCTTAAGTATCTACAAAGGACAATGTACTGAAACGCAACCTTCCGATATTACTTACAGATTCCAAGCCCTCTTGAAACAAGAACTTGATGAAGAAGTCAAGGAAGTGCAAACATTTCAAAACCGATTGAAAAAGTACGAGCAGTATCTGTTTAATTTTCTAATAAATCCAGAGATTCCACCTGACAACAATGCTTCAGAAAGAGCTGTGCGAAATTTTAAAGTAAAACAAAAGGTTAGCGGTTTCTTCAAGTCTATAGAAGGTGCCGACTGCTATGCTATATTGCGTTCTATTGTTGATAGTGCAATAAAAAACATTCAGAATCCATTGTGCGCTTTGCGTGCTATTGCTATGTCTTTTCCAATCACTGAATAGTTACGATAAAAAAATACTCAAAAAAGTCAATCTTCTTATAAAAGAATGTCAAAGAACGCCTTTTGTTGGTACCGGTAAGCCAGAAGCTTTAAAGAATAACCTTACTGGTTGGTGGTCGAGAAGAATTAATCATTCTGATAGATTAGTGTATAAAGTTGAGAATGATACTTTATATATACTTCAATGCCGTTACCACTATTAAAAAAGTCTCTTAAAACGCATCTTAACCAGGAACCAAACCAAAATATAACACTATAGAAGAACGCAATACCAAAAAGTCATAAATGTGAAGAAAATTTTAAAAATATCAGGGAGAATAGGTTTATTAATAATTGCTTTGATAGGTTTAATATATTTGGGATTTCGATTAAAAGAGTATTTTACAGGAAATAAATACGTTGATTATTTAAAGAAAAACAAATTAGTTTCTGCCCAAATAAATGGATCTATTCCTCTAAAATTTGATGATGCTTTTGAGGACAACCAATTGTTTTTATTTGGTGAGATACATGAAACAGGAGCTTCTCCATATATAGATATTTCTACTTTTAAATATCTAAATCAACAAACTAACAATAAAATATATATTGCTGAAATGGATATTGCCCAAGCTTATTATATCAATCAGTTTTTAAAAGATTCATCTTGTTTAAAACTTAAAGAAATATTAAAAAAATGGGTTGTTTGGATTGGTCAAAACAACAGGGAATACAGAGAAAATAAGTGGGGAAATCTTAAAGAATATTATCAGCAATTGGATAAGTCCAATAAGTTCCATGTATACGGAGTTAATCGACTAAATGATTTTGATCTATTAAATCAACTTTTGAAAGAAAAATTACCAATAACCTATTCATCAGATATTCCAAAAGACAAGGACTCTTTAATAAATTGGGTTTCTACTAAATTGCCTAGAATATTACAAGTAACACCCTTCTGCATACAAGATAGTTTGTTATTGGTTAACATTGAGTTTAATGTTACAAATCTAAATGTAATTAAATCCAGAGATGAATTTATGTATGCTAATCTCAAGAGGTATTATGAGCAGAATAATTGGAAAGAGGAAAAAATATATGGCTGTTTCGGTTTGTATCATGTTTTGCAGGGATTTGATAACACTTTAGCAGGAAGAATTAAGAAAACAACATTTTTAAATGGAAATATAGTTTCATGTGGAGTCCTTTATACCAATTCATATCTCACATTTCCAAGTCAATCATTACCTGATTATTTAGCCGATAAAAGTACGTACACTAAATTATCTTATGGAAATGACAATATATTCTTTGGATATATTAAAGGTATTGAAGATTTTAAGCGTATTACTGATAAAAACACAATCAATTTATTTAAGCTTGACGATACAGATTCTCCATACAAGCAAACGAATAGAGGACTGAATAATTTTAATATCATAAAATTATTTGGAGGTATCCCAATAGATCAGAATAAAGTAACGACAGATTATATTCAATATCTTTTTTATATAGATGGAGCTGATTGGCTGAATCCAGATGAATAAAAACTATGCACTATTGAATTCTAAGATTAAAATAGTCTGTCAAAACCCACTTATATTTTAATATTTAACCAGGAACCAGACCGCAATAAAAACCATGTCAGAAGAAAATACAAATAAAAAAGCCATTACCAGGAAGTAAAGGATTAAGCATTTTTAATCTCAAAACAAAGAAATAATGAATTCGTTAATTAACGAATCAATTAAAAAATGTACACAACTCAATCTGAAACCGGCTCAGAATATAAAGTATCAGAAATATTAAATTTATAGAAATAATTATTTACGGTTTAATAAAATGAATTCTTTATATAATATTTAATAGATTTATACATATTAGATTTTAATCTATTACAAAGCCTTTCTATAGATTTATTTTTGGTGGTGATGAATAAAAAATTTAGATTTCAATTTGATAATTCACTAGGTATTCTATTTAAATACTATTACGGATCAATAAGTATTAAGGATATAGAATCTTCTTGGACGTATGCTTTTGAAAATGATATATTACCAAGAGACATTAAAGGATTCATTTTAGATTATAGAAATTCAAACTTCAATTTGAAAATTAACGAGCATACTGCTATATCTGATTTCTATAAAAAACATCTTGATATATTTGGAAATTGTAAAATTGCTATACTTACAAATGATCCAATGGATATTGTAATTCCAATTTTGGTTAGTAAAGAAGATGAAGGCTATAACTCTAAATCTTTTAGTACTCTTGATGCTGCTATAAGGTGGGTATTGAGTTAAAAAATAAAGAAATAACGATTTCGTTAAATAACGAATTAACAAAATTAAGCACAATTACTCGCATTATAATTAGTCTCACAAAAGGAGGATTCCGTAACCTACTTTGTTGGTACCAGTAATTCTTTATCTTAGAATTCGATTGTGTGTTGGTTTTATTTTATCCCTCCAAAAGCTCCAAAACACATATTTTTATGCAATATTTCTGTTTTTCTAAAACCTATTTTTTTCATTAGTTCTAATTGATAAGTCATTGACCTGGGTGAATCTTCTTTTTCAACATAGTCTAGAACTTTCTTTCTGTATTCCTTTCCGTCTATACTTTCTAGATAATCGCCATAGCGTTCCCAAGTATATTCATTAACAGCATTCGTTTCTTGAGATATTAAATCCGAAATCATTAAACATCCTCCTGGCTTAAGTAAGTTGTATAGTTTTTCAAATGTTGTTACCCAGTCGTTATTATCTCGTAAATGATGTAATACTGCACCAGCTAATATGATGTCAAAACTATTTTCTTTTATGTTTACATCTCGAATATCTCCATGAATGATTTCTACTTTACTATATGTGATAGGTAATACTCTTTCCATTGCTCTGTCTAACATTGGTTTACTTAAATCAACTAAAGTGCAATTAAGATTAGGTATTTTGGTTAACATTTTTAAGGTATAATTTCCTGCACCACAACCTATGTCTAATAAGTCTTTAGCATTGGGGTTAATTCTTTTTGAAGCTTCTGTTAACAATTCAAGCGAAATTTTTGCATCTATTGTTGTTGCTTGTCCTGTATCTAGATTTGAAAAACGTTCTACATCATTATCAAATCGCTCTTTAATTTCTTTAACTGTTGACTTGTTCATTTTTATGATATTTAGTTCAACAAATGTATTTTCTTTATATATACTTTAAAAAGACTTATTTTGTCATTAAATAATACTTTAAAGGTATAATTATGGAATTGAGGCATCTAAGATATTTTTTGGCAGTAGCGGAAGAGTTGAATTTTACAAAGGCTTCAGAAAAACTTTTTATTTCTCAGCCACCTTTGAGTAGGCAGATAAAAGAACTTGAAAATGAGCTTGGAGCTAAGTTGTTTGAGAGGAATAATAAAAAAGTTATTCTAACAGAAGCAGGTAAGTATTTTAAAAAAGAAATAGTTTGTCAATTACTAGACTTAGAGTCAATAGTTTTAAAGACAAAAAAGATTTCTCAAAATGTTAATGGAGAGTTTAGAATTGGTTATATCAGTTCAACATTCTCGACTAAGATTAGCGAACTAGTAAAGTTTTTAACAGAAAAATATCCTTTCCTAAGGATTAAACTATTTGAGGTCTCGACAGCTAAACAGATTGTAGCATTGGAACAGAATAAATTAGATTTAGGGATTATTAGAGCACCTCTAATTTCTACCAAGATTGTTTCGAGACTTTGGTTTAAAGATACTTATTCATTAGTGTTTAATAATAGTGTGAACAAAAATGTTCATTGTTTACTTGATGTAAAAGATACTATTTTTGTTTTTTTTAACAAAGATTATGCGCCCATATATTATAATTCCCTTGTTGAAATTTGTTCGCAAGAAGGTTTTGTTCCCAATGTTGTTCACGAATCGAATAATATTAATTCTATAATTCAATTGGTAAGAAATGGATTGGGGGTTTCTATTGTGCCAAGTAGTTTGAAATATAGTCACTCATGTTCTGAGTTATCATTTTTAGATTTGAACTATAATTTTTCTACAAATGTTTTACTTGCAACTCCGAAAAGTGAAGAATCAGCAATAACACACTCTGCTGTGTCTTTTTTGTTAGGGTGATTTTAAACTTACACACAACTTGATTATATACACTCTATTATTTTGAGTTCTTTTATCTTTTGGGTTATCAATACACATCAGTAATTATTCATTTATAAGCGCTTAATATTTTTTAAGTGTTTATCTTCTTTTACAGATCGCTATTAATCACTTACTAAAATAGGTATTCTGGTTATATAGTCAAATAATCTAGTGTGCAATTTATTTAAGAAGTCTTTTTTAGGCAAATATAGTCTCGAAAAGCAGGGTTTATATAATATTAAACTAAGCTAATATTTTACTAAATGACACTTACTGAAAGTATTTCATTCCAAAATAATTATTCAAAATCATTTATTTATATGCAAATGCATATGAATATTGTAAAAGATATGTAATTATATGAGAAAGCATATAATTTTGGCTATATTTGAATAATTATATTTAAATGCATATAATGAAGGATCTAGCAGAATTTGTAAAAGAAAGAAGAAAAGAGGTGAATCTTACTCAAGAGGAATTTGCAGATAGGGCAGGAGTAGCTTTAACTGTAATAAGGAAAATTGAACAAGGAAAAAGTAATTTAAATCTCGATAAGGTTAACCAGGTGCTCGCTATGTTTGGTCATGAGTTAGCTCCTGTTAGTTCAAAGGAGGTTAATAATATTTCTAATCGATGAGAAAAGCTAAAGTTTTATATAATGATAAACTGGCCGGTATTCTCATCGAGACTAATGATGGAGATTACATTTTTACTTATGATAAGGATTATGTTATAAATTATCCAGATTATTTTCTATCCTTTACAATACCAGTTAGGGACAAGGAATATAAATCCAACAGGCTTTTTCCTTTTTTTGAAGGTCTAATTCCAGAAGGATGGCTGTTAGAAATAGCTTCAAATAGCTGGAAGATAAATAAAAATGATCGGATGGGATTATTATTAGCTTGTTGTCAAAATTGTATTGGCGCAGTGAGTGTTATACAAATAAATGAAGAAGATGAGTAAAAAATGCTTGTATTGTTATAAGGATATAGAAGGAGAGGGTGAGTTTCATGAATCCTGCAGCCAACGTTTTTTTGGGAGTGTAAAACCGCCAATTATTCCCTATGGATTGGATAAAATGTCAGAGTTAGCAATGAATGTTGTTGAGCGCAGCGTGACGGTGCCGGGGGTGCAACCAAAGCTTTCAATGAGTGTAGTTGAAGAATCACGTGACAAGGCAGATAGTCGATTAACTGTTGTTGGTGCATTAGGAGGTAATTATATATTTAAACCTGCATCTGAAGATTATCCGGAAATGCCAGTCAATGAACATTTGACAATGCGAATTGCAGAAAGTTTTGGAATTAATGTAGTTCCATCGAGTTTAATCAGGTTACAATCAGGTGAGCTTTCATATATTACCAAACGAATTGACCGAACAGAAAAAGGTGATAAGATACATATGCTGGATATGTTTCAAATAATCGATGCCTTTGATAAATATAAAGGTTCAATGGAAAAAATTGGAAAGGCGCTCAGTGAATATTCAGCTAATCCATTATTGGATAAATTATTTCTTTTTGAACTGACCCTCTTTTGTTTTTTGACAGGCAATAATGATATGCATCTTAAAAATTTCTCAATGATTTTATCTAATGGGAAATGGATATTAGCACCAGCCTATGATTTATTAAATGTGTCAATTGTTCTTCCTGAAGATACAGAGGAATTAGCTTTAACATTAGGGGGGAAGAAGAAAAAACTAAACAGGAAATCTTTCAATAATTTTGGTGAGGTTTTGGGATTAAATGAAAAGCAGATTAATGGAGTTTATAAGCGTTATTTGAAAAATAAGTCTAAAGCTATAAAAAGTATAAATGAATCATTTCTTTCAATGGAAATGCAAAATAGTTATCGGGAAATAATTGAATACAGGTATTCAATTATTTTCGATAAAACTTCATAGGATAATCTAGATATAAAATATTCCCTGCAATTACATTTTATTTCATAATATATTGCATTTATAACCCTAGATATGTATACTTGACACGTTGTTAAAGTATTACATATTAGTAATTTAAATCATTTTCCGATACAAAAGTTCTTAAAGATATTACCCAATACTTCGTCTGTTTGTATCTCACCGCCTGTAATCTCACCTAAAAAGTATAGAACTTCTCTAATATCCTGGGCAAGGAAATCTCCGGATATACCTGAATGTAAACCATCAACAACTCTTACTATTGATTCGTGTGAACGATTTAGAGCTTCGTAATGACGAGCATTGGTAACGATCACTTCGTCATTATCTACAGCCTTTAAATTGATGGTTTTAATGAGTTCTTCAGATAATTGATCAATGCCAATTTGTTTCTTAGCAGACATTGTTACAATTGAATCAGAACCGGATAGCTCTTTGAATTTATTTTGATCAAAACGAATATCTATTTCATCCTCATTTAGCAGGTCTATTTTATTAATGGCAACAATTAATTGCTGGCTTTCATTCATTTTGTTTTTCACATCTGCAATAGCCTCATGAATTTTTTCATTTGGATCATTGATGTCCAACATTAAGATGACAATAGAAGCAGATTCAATTTTGCTAAAAGTACGATCTATACCTATAGTTTCAATCTCATCCGTAGTTTTTCTAATTCCTGCAGTATCAATAAAACGAAAAGTGATTCCCTGAATATTTATAGTATCTTCAATTACATCTCTTGTGGTACCATGAATATCAGAAACAATAGCTCTGTCTTCTTGTAATATAGTATTTAATAATGTTGATTTACCTGCATTAGTATGACCTACGATAGCAACCGGTATGCCATTTTTAATGGCGTTACCTAAGGAGAACGAATTAATTAATTTAGAAAGTAACTGTTCTATTTCATTTACTAACTCAACCAATTGTTGACGATCAGCAAACTCCACATCTTCTTCACTAAAATCAAGTTCCAATTCAATCAATGAAATAAAGTTAAGCAGACGTTCTCTTAAATGTATCAATTCATTTGAAAATCCACCTTTCATTTGCTGAAGAGCAACACGACGTGCTGCCTCACTTTTTGATGCAATTAAATCAGCCACAGCTTCGGCCTGTGATAAATCCATTTTCCCATTTAAAAAAGCACGCTGAGTAAATTCTCCTGGTCCTGCCAATTTAGCTCCGCTTTTTATAAAGAGTTCTAATACTTTTTGTTGAATATATGGAGCCCCATGACATGAAACCTCCACCGTATTTTCACCCGTAAATGAATTTGGTGCTTTAAAAATACTAACCAACACTTCATCTAATTCTTTATCATTATCTATTAAAGAACCAAAGTGTACAGTATTTGCAGACTGATCAATTAATTTTTTACCGGATTTAACCGATTTAAAAACTTTATCACAAATAACAATGCTATCCGGACCTGTCAATCTAACAACAGCAATTGCACCGGCGCCTTGTGCTGTTGAAACAGCAACAATAGTATCTTCAAGATTTATCATTTCAATTCAATATTTCCTGCAAAAATACATAAAGCATACATTATATCTCATGAGAAGTAAAAAAAAAGCAGAAATCCTTTGATCTCTGCAATGCAAGTAGAATATCGAATTTGGGTTATTATATTAAATGTGACTTTTCAACTTCTTATTTTCCTTTTGTTGATGTGAAGGTACTATTTCAGGAATATTTAAGTCATGTAATTTTTTGTTTATATCATTAATAGATTGCGATTTTTGATTCTTTTTTTTTAATTTTTTCTTTTGATTCTTTTTATTGCTAGTCATTAATATATTACCATCAACCGAGAAGAAATCAAGCATTTTCTGCATTTCTTTTGATTCTTTTTTCAAAATAACTGATTCTTCAGACATGTTTTCAGCCATGATTGCAATTTGTTGAGTATGCTCATTAAACTCAGTTACTGCATTAGTAATTTGAGTTACTTCACTTTCCTGTTCAACGGCATAATTTGTAATTTTATCAATGTATAAAGTGGTTTTTTTACTTTCACTTTGAATTTTTTTTAAGCTATTACCTGCAACACTGGAATATTCTTTACCTTCCGCAGAAATAGAATTAATATCAGTGGAAATTTCCTGAGCTCTTTCTGCCAATTCACGAATACCTTTTGCAACAGCTCCAAATCCACGCCCGTGATTACCGGCTTTAGCCGCTTCAATACTTGCGTTGAGTGCTAAAATATTAGTTTGAAAAGCTATTTCCTTTATGTTTTGAGATCTATCAATCAAATGATCCATAATTTTCATGGCATGCTGTGTTTGATCCATTTCAAGATTAATGGTATCTGATGATTTTCTATTGATACCAGCAATTTTTTGAGCATCGTTAGCATTTTGAGAGATTAGAGATGCCATTTCTTCCATTGCAGCAGAAAGTTCTTCAGATGAAGATGCCTGTGAAGAGGAATAACCATTTAGTTTAATAGCTTTACCATTAAATCGCTCACTCATATCTTTAATACTCTTAGCAGCCATATTTAGTTTAATCACCATTTCTTTAATGATTTTATTACTACTTTGAATACTAACTGCTAATTGTCCTATTTCATCTTTTTGGTTTAATTCAAACTCTTTATTTAATTGGCCTTTAGCTTGTGATTTTGCAAAATCAACTAATTGGTAAATAGGAGATGTAAACGATTTTGTTAGAAAACGTGATGTAATAACTGAAATAATCGTTAAAAATAATAATCCTATAATAAGTATAGATTTTGACTTTGATGCTAAATCTATATTATCATTAACAGCCATTTCGGTTTGACTATATAATGTACTGGATAATAATTGTGTTAGTAAAATTCCATTATCCATAGAATCATCTATTAAAGACAAATTTTCTTCACCAGCTTCTATGCTAATTTGTGCCTCCTTAACAATTTTACTAAATGTTTGTAATTCCGAATCTAAAACTTTTATTTGATTATTTAATGATGGATTATCTTTTGATAATACCTTTATCTCCTCAAGTAAATCTTTAGTAAATTGTAGGTGAGTAAGACCATCGTATAAGAACTGCTTATTTTCACTATAGCCATAACTTCGCAGATAGAAAATAGCCTGTTGCCAATTTTGTTCTAATTCGGCCACTTTAACCACAGTAGGTAACTGATGATCAGAAACTGATTTTGCAGAACTTTTTATTGTATTTAACCTAAAAATGGCCATCGTTCCAAATAGAACAAAGATTAATAGAAATACAGAAAAAATTAGTGTTAGTTTCTGAGCAATTTTAAAATTCTTCCACTTCATCATAATGCTAATTTGATTAGTTTGAAAATGATTTTTATATAAATTTCCCGTGTGTGTTTCGGAAGTAAAGATATTTTAGGATAATGGTATACGCATTAATCTAATATTAAAGCATGGTTATTGAAATGTTAATATACATTGTTGAAAAATTCTAAATTTTGATTAACTCGTATTTAGTGGAAGATAAAAAGCAATAACATCAACACATTATCACTGATATGTTAAGTATATGTTATGATTATAGATATTCAAACCTAAGAATTAAGAATTTTGGTAAAGGGTATCCTCAAATAATTATATTAATAACGTTTAATAAATGTTAAACAAAATGGCTTGCTTGTGGTTTATTCTTTTAAAAGAAATTTGGTTACTGGAAAAAATATTATAATTTACATACCCTAATTATTTAGATAAATATATATATGTTATGAGTGTATTATTATCAGATAAATCAAAAGTAATAGTTCAAGGCTTTACTGGCAGTGAAGGTTCTTTTCATGCTTCACAAATGATAGAATATGGAACAAATGTAGTTGGAGGAGTTACTCCGGGTAAAGGAGGATCAACACATTTGGATCTGCCAGTTTTTAATACTGTAAAAGACGCTGTAACAGAAGTAGGTGCAGATGTTTCTGTTATTTTTGTTCCTCCGGCTTTTGCTGCCGATGCAATTATGGAAGCTGCCGATGCAGGAATTAATGTGGCCATTACAATAACAGAAGGGATTCCTACTGCAGATATGGTTAAGGTGAAAGACTACCTTAAGGATAAAAATACTCGTTTGATTGGACCCAATTGCCCTGGTGTTATTTCCCCCGGATTAGCAAAAGCCGGTATTATGCCTGGATTTATTCATAGTAAAGGCAAAATTGGAGTAGTTTCCAGATCTGGTACCTTAACTTATGAAGCCGTTGATCAATTAACAAAACAAGGATTAGGTCAAAGTACATGTATAGGTATAGGAGGGGATCCAATTATTGGAACAACAACTAAGGAAGCTGTGGAGTTATTGATGAATGATACAGAAACTGAAGGTATCATTATGATAGGTGAGATCGGTGGAAGCATGGAAACAGAAGCTGCCTTATGGGTTAAAGAAAATGGAACAAAACCCGTTGTCGGATTTATTGCCGGACAAACAGCTCCTAAAGGTCGTAGAATGGGACATGCAGGAGCAATAATAGGTGGAGCAGAGGATACTGCAGCAGCAAAAATGAAAGTGATGAAAGATTGCGGTATTTACGTTGTTGAATCACCTGCGGATTTAGGCAGTACAATGGCAAAAGCATTGAAGTCAAACTAAAATATAAACATAACTATTAATGTATTTACCCTTTGTTAATTAACAAAGGGTTTATTGGTCTCAGATGTTGGATGAATTTTTTACGAAGTAAAAAAGAAAACCACTGTCTTCAGACAGTTATAATATTCATCGGACTTTAGTCTGATTCCGAGGAACCTACGGAATTCATTCCGTAGTGGTTCAGTTATATAACTTATGATGTTTCTACTTTTTCTGATCTTCTATTAATACAATTTTAAAATTAAAAAGGTTGCAGTCATTGCAATTACAGTGTGATTGTTTCTTTTGTATAAGCTTCTTGTATAGCATAACGGAAATTGCAAATATTAAGAATGTAATAGTTACAAGTGTTATTATGAGTTGCATGTTTACTGTATAAAAGATGTATAATAAAGGTTTTGAAAGCGGGATTATCCAATAATATAACTACCTATTTGATAGATGTACAAGGAAATAAACCAAGCTGCTAGTGTACTAAAAATTGCAGTTGCAATAGCTCTTAACCATCCTGCTTCTTTTGTTAAAACTGCAATTACTGCAATGCAAGGAAAATAAAGCAGAATAAATACCATAAATGAAAAGGCTGTTAAAGGGGTAAATATTTTTTGTCCGGATTTTGGACCCTTTTCATACCTTCTGTTTTTTAATTTCTCAATAAGTGAAACAGAAGTTTCATCAGCTTCTAAATCTGCTTGGTATAATATTCCCATTGAGCTTACAACGATTTCTTTTGCTGCCATTCCTGTAATAATACTAACTCCCATTTTCCAATCAAAACCTAATGGATATAAAACTGGAGTAATAAAATGTCCCAATTGACCAATGTATGATTTTTCGAGATGTTCTTCTGCTCTTGATAGTTCAAGATCTTCTATAATATTTCTTTTATCTTCTTCAGTAAGTGTTTTGTTGTTTTGGGTTTTGGTCATTAAATCATTATAATCTTTTTTATACTCAATGTGTTGTGGAAAATAACCTAAGGCCCAAATTATTATTGATGAGAATAAAATAGTTGTACCCATTTTCTTTAAATATTGAGTAGCCTTTTGCCCCATGTGAATAAGTGTGTTTTTTAAAGTAGGTATTCTATATGGAGGTAATTCCATTATAAAAGGAACCTTATTAACCTCTATATTTGAAAGATTAAAAAAGACTCCTATTCCTATCGCAAGTAGTATCCCAATACCATAAATTGCAAATAAGATAGAAGCTTGATATTGATTAAAAAATGCTGCAATTAATAAAACATAAACAGGAAGTCGAGCACTGCATGACATGAAAGGTATCATGAACATGGTTTTTAAACGATCTTTCTTGTTTTCAACAGTTCTTGTGGCCATAATTGCTGGAACATTACATCCAAAACCCATAATTAATGGAATAAATGCTTTTCCATGTAAACCCAGTTTACTCATTAATTTATCCATAATAAAGGCTGCTCGTGCCATATATCCTGAATCTTCCATTATAGACAGGCATCCAAAAAGAATTAAAATGTTTGGTAAAAAGATAATCACGCCTCCAATACCTCCTAAAATTCCATCAATAATCAGATCTTTTAGAGGGCCGGATTGTAAGGAGTTGCTAATCCATTCAGAGAGTAGTCCAATTCCGGAATCAATCCAGTCCATGGGATACCCTCCGATACTAAAAGTAGCCTTAAAACTTAACCAGATTATGGCAATAAAAGAAACTATTCCCCAAAATGGGTGTGTAAGAAATTTGTCAATATCCGGGTTTTCAGTAGCAGAACTATCTGGCTTTTTTATGTTCTGAGATACTAATTCCTGTATAAAAGCATACCTACGGTGTATTAAGTCGATATTGAGTTCTTCATTCAGACCAGTTTCTATATGATCTTTTTCATATTGAACAATCTTTGATATATTTTTATATATCTCATTGTCCTGTATTTGATTTATGAGTTTATCATCTCCTTCAAGCAAGCATATTGATATAAATCGCAAATAGTTTTTGTTTAATAAATTCGTTGTTTCATTTAATTTCTCATAGATTTTTTGAATAGACATTTCTATTACCTCACCGTAATCAATACATTTACATTGATATGTACTATTATTTTTATAGTATTTATGGGCTGTTTCAAATAAGTTTTCAATACCTATACCTTTATCAGCAACAGTTGGTACTACAGGAATGCCTAAAGACTCGGATAATTTTTTACAATCAATAGACCATCTATTACGTTCAACTTGGTCATACATATTTAAAGCCATAACCATTGGTATATCTATATCTGCTAATTGCATTGTGAGATATAGGTTTCTTGCAAGGTTAGATGCATCTGTAATATTAATAATGAGGTCTATTTCCTCTTCTAATAAATGTTTCCTTACAAATAACTCTTCATGCGAATATTCAGTAATAGCATAAACTCCAGGTAAATCGAAAATTTTAAAACTATGTTCATTAATCTTATATATACCACTATTAATATCAATTGTAACTCCTGCATAGTTCCCTACTTTATTTTGAGAACCAGAGGCATGGTTAAATAATGATGTTTTACCTGTATTAGGATTTCCAATTAAAGCGATATTTAGATTTTTTTTATCAGATATATTGGCTTTGCGTATAAATCTTTGATATAATGGTTCTGTCTTACTTGATTTATAATTCGGTAGCTGTTTTGCAAAACTATGCGGTATGACTTGTATTTTTTCAGCATCTGCTTTACGTAATGAAATTCTGTATCCTAAAATTTCATATTCATAAGGATCTTGTAATGGTGCTTTTTTTATGACCTTAACTTCTGAACCATAAATAAATCCCAACTCAGAAATACGTTTTTTAAAGGAGGAGCTCCCATCTATTCTAAATATAATAGCCTTAATTCCGGGCTTTAAATCACTTAGTTTATTAGTTTTAAATGTAGTTTCAAGTCTATTCATTTTGCCGGATCTAAATTGAAATGTTTTACGAAGTTTATTTTATTGTTACTTCTGCAAAATTATGGTTATAAGGTAATTCCAACAATCCCAATTAATAGGGTATTGTTTTTTATGTTTTTAAAAGTTGAGTGTAAAGTGAAGATAATCAGGTTTATGTTGGGTATTTAGAGGAGGTGTTGTATAATAGGTGCTTTTGGATAGAATAATTGAATATATGGTTTGAATATATTGTAAACCATTTGATTAAAATAATAATGGGTTTGTTCTTGAAAAGTGCTTTTTTTAGGGCATATAAAGCGAAATAATGAGGGAGATCGATTTATATCATCATATATAGGGATTGTGGGTAATATTTTAAGGGGTTTATTTTGCAAATGAATGATAAGGAATGTATTTGTTCAACTTGATAAATTATAAATTCAAATGATATTGAGAAATTGGAAAAACCTAAAGCTTGATTATAAGTTTTCATTAATATTTGGTTCTATAACTCTGTTTTTATTGCTGCTAATTGGTTATGTATTTGTCAGGTTTGGAGATTATGAGCAACATGTAATCAGTAAAAAGTATTTATATCATCAACTAACAGACCTTTATAATAGTAATTCAGATGAGATGCAGCAATGGATGATTTTTTTTGCAACTCAAGATGATTCATTTATTGGAAAAGAGGAAGATTGTAGTCTGTATAAATGGATGAATAATAGTGATAAAGAATATTTGAAAGAATTAATACCTGAGTTGCAATCATATTTGGATCAATTAATTATAAAAAATAAAATACTACACCAGCATATGTATGCTGTAAATAATATCAATGAAAATACGATCGATATCAAAGATTCAAACCAATTAATCAATTTGAATACATTATATAATAATTGGGAGAACCTTCAGGATGTAATTTTGAAAATTAAGTTACTGATTGAAGAAGAGACCTTGCTTGTAGATAGTCAATTAACTCAAAGTAACAGGGGATTTAAATTTAATATTTTACTTGTTTGTGCAATTGCTATATTGTTTGTTGTTTGTATGTCCTTTGTTATTTCGAAAGGAATATTACTACCTATTTATAACAATATTGAATTTACTCATTCATTATCTAAAGGGAATTTAATAGCCAATATTCATAATAATGAGAATAATGAAATCGGAATTTTATCCCGATCTCTGCAATCAATGAAAGAAAGAATACAAGATATCATAGTATCTATTCGTACAGGGAATAATAGCATACAAAAAGCAGGGGAGGAGTTAAATAATCTATCAAATCAGATGAGTTTTTCGGTAAAAGAGCAGGCTGTAAATATGCAGGAAATCTATTTTAATATGAAAGAAATAGGTAATGCTATTCAAAATAATGCTGAGAATGCATTAGATACTGAGAATAAATCAGTACAAGTAAATGAAAAAATAAAACATATATCAAATTTATCAGGTAAAGCATTTGAAGCAACAAAGCAAATCTTAGAAAAAATTAAGGTCGTAACAGCAATGGCCCGACAAACGAATATTCTAGCATTAAATGCTTCAGTTGAAGCTGCAAGAGCTGGCAATAATGGCAAAGGTTTTTCAGTGGTAGCATCTGAAATTCGAAAGTTAGCAGATCAAAGTAATTTAGCTGCAGTTGAAATTATTGAGGCGGCTCAAAATAATTTTAATTTATCAAAAGAGATGACTAATAATATTGCTGAGTCCCTTCCGTATATTGATGATACAACTATTCTGACAAAAGAGATTAGCGACAATTGCAGGGAGCAAAGTCAGAGTGTTGCAAATGTAAATTCTTCTTTGCAATTATTAAATACAAGTATTCAAAATAATACAAAGGTATCGGAACGATTGAATTGTAGCTCCATTGATTTATCTGAGCAAGCAGTTTCTCTTAATCGAATAATGATGTTTTTTAAAGGTGCATAGATGCGACTTTCTTTGTTTCAACTATTGACTTGTATATTTCAAATCCCATACTTTTGTATGTTTTCATGGCGTTTGGATGATCAAGATCGCAGGTATTTAGTTGAATCCATGCAGGATTATAACTCCATGCTTTTTCAATAGTTTTTGAAAGTAAATACTTGCCGTATCCTTTTCCAATAAATTTTTGTGCCAATCCGAAATACAATATTTCTACATAATTATTTTCTAATACTAGTTCGCAGTAGCCTGCAAATTCTCCATTAATGCAGAAGTTGAAAATTTGAGTTTTAGTAGAGTTTATTATATCATATAGAAGATCGGTATTCATAAATATTCTGTCAAGCCAATTGTAATTTCCTCCTACTTTCTTGTAAATTTCTAAATAGCTTTGAATAGAAATAGGTTTCTCAAGTTTGATGAGTTCTATTTCATTTCTTTCCTTAATGTGATAATCAATTATTTTGGGAAGTTTGAGAAAAGTGATTGTTGAATTAATAGTTTTATAAGGCATTTTTTACTACAAATAAAAGAAATTCCCCATTGTAAGAAATACAATGGGGAGGAAAATTACTTATCATTCTATGAATATAACCTATGAGAAAAATAGGTGGTATTATGCTAAAATCATTTTTTCAATATCTGTTTTTACATCTGTAATTCCACCAATATTGAAAGTTTCAATTAAAATTTTTGCCACGTTGGGCGATAAGAAAGCAGGAAGTGTAGGTCCCAGGTTAATGTTTTTAACTCCAAGGCTTAATAAAGCAAGTAATACAATTACAGCCTTTTGCTCGTACCATGCAATGTTATATACAATTGGTAAATCGTTAATATCTTCTAATTCAAAAACTTCTTTAAGTTTCAAAGCTGTAACTGCTAATGAGTATGAATCATTACACTGACCGGCATCTAATACTCTGGGTATACCACCAATATCTCCTAAAGGAAGTTTGTTGTATCTGTATTTAGCACATCCTGCAGTTAAAATTACAGTATCCTGTGGCAGATCTGTGGCAAATTCAGAGTAGTAACTACGGTCGCTCATTCTTCCATCACAACCTGCCATTACAACAAATTTCTTAATGGCTCCACTTTTAACTGCATCAACAACTTTATCAGCCAATTGCATCACCTGGTTGTGAGCAAATCCACCAACAATTTCACCTGTTTCAATTTCAGTTGGAGAGGCACATTTTTTAGCATGATCAATTATTACGCTAAAGTCTTTAGGTTGACCATCCTCTCTGTCGGCAATGTGTTTGCAACCTTCATATCCACTGGCTCCTGTTGTATAAATTCTGTCTATATAGCTATCTTTAGGTGGAACAATGCAATTAGTGGTAAATAAGATTGGTCCATTAAAGGTTTCAAATTCTTCTTTTTGTTTCCACCATGCATTACCATAGTTTCCAACAAAATGCTCATATTTTTTAAATGCAGGATAATAATTAGCAGGCAACATTTCACTATGCGTATATACGTCTACACCAGCTCCTTCTGTCTGCTTTAACAATTCTTCCATATCCTTAAGATCGTGGCCAGAGATTAAGATAGCGGGATTATTACGGACTCCCAGATTTACACTTGTTATTTCAGGGTTACCAAAACTTTCGGTATTAGCTTTATCTAGTAAAGCCATTACATCAACACCATATTTACCACACTCAAGAACTAAACCAACAAGTTCATCAGCAGTTAAATTATTATTGGTTGTTGCAATTAATGCTTTTTGAATAAACTCACAAATTTCTTGACTTTCGTAACCCAGATTTATAGAATGCTCAGCATATGCTGCCATTCCTTTAACACCATACGTCAATAACTCTTTTAGTGAGCGTATGTCTTCATTTTCAATAGAAAGTATGCCTATTGCAGGAGCAACTTTAAGAAAATCATTTTTTGTTGAACCAGCATAGTTTACTGTATATTCATCAGATGGAAATGCAATTTTTTTTGATGATAATGTACTTTTTAATTCATCTCTAAGTTGAATACCTTCTTTTATTTTTGCTACAATTTTATCTCCATCAAAATTTGCATTTGTAATAGTGATAAATAATGCATCAATCATGTATTTGAAAGCTTTACCGTTATCTAACTTGTTTTGTGCAGCTATGGCATTAACATGCGCTAAACCTTTGCTTACAAATAGTAATACATCCTGTAGTGCAGCTACTTCATCTGTTTTACCACAAACTCCTTTAACAGTACAACCTGTTCCTTTTGATGCTTCCTGACATTGATAACAAAACATACTCATAATATCTATTTTATATTGAATTTCAACTATACTTTAATAACATTATTACACACCTCTAATCATTTGTTTATTAATTAATTATGATTATCAAGAGATGACTTTTTACTCTATATCCATTCTTCAGAAATCACTTCTCCTTCAATCGAAATAATAGCTCTTTTAATGGGGATTTTTCTTTTTGCAGTTTGTAAAGCTTGTTGTGCTAACCCCATTAAACCTCCACAGCAAGGAACCTGCATAATAACAACAGTTAATGAATTGATTCTTGCATCGTCAATTAATGATACCAGTTTGTTAAGATAAATATCCATTCCATCATCTAATTTTGGACAAGCATTTGCCAATACTTTGTTTTTAAGAAATTTTTGATGGAAATTACCCATAGCAAAAGGAACACAATCTGCAGCTAACACCATATCAGCATCTTTAAAAAAGCTTGCTCCGGGATTTATCAAGTGCATTTGTACAGGCCATTGGCGCAGTTCAGAAGGCTGTTCAGTAGCATTTGTTTCTGTTGCAAGAGAAAAGCCCCCTCTTTTAATTTCTTTACTTTGTGAGCCCGGACATCCACCACCTTGATGTGCCATAGGTTTAATATCTACTTTATTGTGCATTGCATTAATAATTTCTTCAAGAGGAAAATCATATTTATCCTGATTCGTTTTTAAATAGCCCATAGCTTCTTTTAAAAAACCTATTTCATTATGATCTTTGAGATGTTTCAAGTGTGCAATAACCGTGTTTTTACCTTTTTCAACCATCTGTGCAATAACTTTTACTTCGTCATATGCTTCAGCTTCTCTTTTTTCTATTTCCATTGCACCTTGAGGGCAGTGACCAAGACAAGCTCCGAGTCCATCACACATTAAATCACTTATCAATCTGGCTTTTCCATCAATAATTTGTAAAGCTCCTTCATGGCAACCCGGAACGCATTGTCCACATCCATTACATAAATCTTCGTTTATTTTAATAATATCTCTTTCCATTGTTTTCCGTTTTATTTCTAATACAAAGATGCATACCTGAGTTTCATTTTTCTGTAACATATGTTACAAAGACTAAAAAAAATGTATATTTCCATGATTTTTTGTCTTAACATTGTTTATTTTCAGACTAATATGATACAGGATTATCCTTTTTTAATAAATAGTCCTCTTTTTAGAGGTTTAACAATAGAAGAAATACAATCTTCATTCTCTGACATTCATTATCAGGTGAAAAAATACAGCAAAGGAAATATGGTTGTTAGTGCCGGAGATAAGGTGGATCGTTTACTAATAGTTTTAACTGGTAGTGTAAAAGGTGAAATGATAGACTTCTCTGGTAAAACTATTAAAATTGAAGATATTAATCCTCCCATGCCTTTGGCTGTTGCATTTCTTTTCGGAAAATCAAATATTTTCCCTGTTAATATAATAACTAATGAAGACAGCGAGCTTTTAGTAATTCCTAAAGAATCAATCCTAAAGCTATTTCAGGAAAACAAAATTATGCTTTTAAATTTTTTGAATGCAATATCAAATCGTTCTCAGTTTTTATCTCAGAAAATAAAATTTTTAAATTTTCAGACCATTAAAGGTAAGATTGCTAATTATTTATTGCAATATGTATCTCAAAATAATAAAGAATTTGTTTTAGATAAATCTCAAAATGATTTGGCTGAATTATTTGGTGTAACCAGACCTTCTGTAGGTAGAGGTATAAGGGATTTACATAATGAGAGAATAATTGAAGCAAATGGAAAGAGGATAAAACTACTTGATATAGAGGGGTTAAAAGATTGTTTAAAATAAGAGATCTAAAAATAAATGTCATTCACGCAACGTTTAATTCTTTTTTTAGTCATTAAACATGATGTATGTAATTTTTAATAAAAAAAGC
This sequence comes from uncultured Saccharicrinis sp., assembly GCA_963665705.1. GTDB lineage: Bacteria > Bacteroidota > Bacteroidia > Bacteroidales > Marinilabiliaceae > Saccharicrinis. The sequence goes on along the minus strand of OY762448.1, from coordinate 2,517,418 downwards.
TCTTGAATTTTGATTTCTAGATTCATTAGTGAGAAATAAAAAATACATACAATTAGAAGTATATAAATCACAAGAAGAGATAATATCATAAACAAGTTGATATTTATTTCTTAAGATGATTTTAAGTGGCAAGTAAAAAATAAACAAATGAAAAGATTGATATTTATACTAACAACGATACTTAGTGTGGTGTTTTTCCCATCCTGTGATAAAGATTATTTTAATTTAGACAGTTCTGATGATTCTAGTGATTATTGGATTACTACTGGAACTGTTGTATTAACTGAGAATGGATTTTATATTCATACTGATGATGGATTTAATTTTGTACAAGAAAACGACGAATTAAGCACCTCTGATTTAATGGATGGAATGAGACTTCTTTTTTATTATGAAATAGAGGAAGAGGCAACTAATTCTGAATTGTTCGACTATTATATTGATATTAAATCGTACGAAGAGATATTAACAAAACCAATCTTTAATTTTACAGAAGAAACTACAGAAGAAATTATTGACTCCATAGGAAATACTCCAATTCATATCGTAGATACATGGTTAACCGATGATTTTTTAAATATCCAATTTGAATATTATGGAAATAATTTAATGCACTATGTAAATTTAGTCTTTGATAGTACAAACCCGGAAACGGAAAATGGTGAAATCTTATTAGAATTAAAGCATAATGATAATGATGATGAATGGACTTACGTAAATTGGGGTATTGTATCTTTCGATATAAGTAAATTGCAAAATGAAGAAGAGGAATCCATTAAAATATATGTACGTAGTTTGGGATATTACGATCAATATGAATATAATCAAGTTTTAACTTATGATTATTTAAATGATGATTTAGAAATGAGCTCCGTTTATAACCCAACCAGAATATATAATGGACTTCCGGATTCTATAATTAAATAAAGAAGAAAATAATATTTTTTTTAAGGTTATAATTGTTTGAAAATTATTTCGTTAAGCTTAATATGTTAACTAAGAGGTGTTGAAAATCAATTTTTTTTACATTTTCCATTTGGATAGTTAAAAATAAATTCCCTATATTTGCACCGCATTTGAGAGACACACTTACTCAAAGTACGGTAAACGGACCGGTAGCTTAATTGGATAGAGTCCCTGGTTACGGCCCAGGAGGTTGGGGGTTCGAATCCCTCCCGGTTCACACAAAAGCTTGTAAGTAAAATACTTACAGGCTTTTATTTTTTTACTACTTACGTAAATACCTACTTAGTCCATTGTAATCATAATAATAAACTTATCTTTTTTTTCAGAAATTAATCTATTTCAGGTAAACGACCAGCATATAAAAATTAGGCGCAAAAAATATACTTAAGTATATTTGACAAAAAAGTAAAGAATGAATATTATTATAACCGGAGCTACATCAGGAATTGGAAAATCAGTAGCAAGTCATTTATCAAATAAAGGACATCGTGTCATTGGTTTCGGAAGAAGAACAGATGATAAATTAAATGCTTCAGGTAACAGTTGGTTAAAAATGGATGTAACCAATCAAAATTCGGTGAATGAAGCTGTTTTAAAAGCACTTAATTTTCTCGGACATATTGATGTTGTAATCCAATGTGCTGGGCGCGGAGCAATCGGTCCAATAGAAACCTTTTTACCTGAAGATATTGATGAAGTAATGCAATTGAATGTTTACGGAATACAAAGAGTAAACAGAGCTGTATTACCCATTATGCGTCAACAAAAAAAAGGGCGTTTAATTTTTATTAGCTCACTTGCAGCAGAAGCTGGTTTGCCATACAATGGAATATATTCAGCAAGTAAAGCAGCTATAGATATTATAACAGAATCCTTATGTATGGAGGTAAAACAGTTTGGTATTGAAGCTTGCGTTGTGCAACCCGGTGATTTTAAGACTGATGTTGCATATAATAAAAAACAAGGCTCTGTAAGTGAAGATTCGCCTTATAAAAATCAATTTGAGAGGATTAGTAAAACAACTGTGGAGAATGTTGAGAGAGCAGGGGATCCTATTAAAGTTGCCAGAAAAATAGAAAATATACTTATCAAAAAAAGATTAAAACCCAAGTATAGGGTAGGAGCTCCTATAGAATTAATTATGCCAATTGTTAAACAATTTTTGCCATCTCAATGGTTTCAAAGTTTAATGATGATGTATTTTAAATTATAATCCTATATAAACAAAAAAATAAACAGTGTTTTTATGAATGAAATAATAAGCTATATAATTGTTTTAATTTGTATGATTCCTTTATTTCTTTTTAGAAAAAAGGTTAGCTTTTTGTTTTGCCCTAATGAGGTAATGGGAAGGTATACAAAAAATAAATATTTCGGTATATATAGTTTAATGCCATCTTTTGTTATAGTTGCCTATCTTAGTGCTCAGTTAAGGCTTTTAATGGAAAGTAACGTACAATTGAAGGTGTATAGTAATTATGTGTTGGTTGTGGCAGCTATTCTTTTATTTGGATTGTTATTTCTCTTTGGGGTAATTACTGATTGGTTTTTATATCATTCAAATAAAAGATATAAAGACTGGATAGATATTAATAAAAAATAAGCTATTTTTTATATCTACAAATAGTCAATTAATATAAACTCTAAAATTTATATCAATCTAAAATAGTTGATATATAAAAAGGCTGCTCAAATTTAGTTTGAACAGCCTTTTGTATATTAAATTCCTTTTATGCTAATTATTATTCCCCACTAGCTCCATAGTTCGGTAATACACGTGCACTAGGATCATCTACATCGCAATTTTCCCATTCTTTATTAGGCATCCAAAAATCCTTAATAACACCAGCTCTTCCTGGAAAATGTTTTTCAAATATATCGCGATACATTAGTGACTCCTTTGTAAATGGAGTAAATTCAGGATATTTCTCACTTGCCTTTGTTAAATCTTCATCTGAATACATATCCTCAGCATATGCTTTTAAATAGTCAACTGAACTATGTCCTACAGCATCAGAAAAGGCTGCTTTGTCACGGTGCAGAATCTCTTTAGGTAAATAATCGCCTTCAAAAGCCGCACGTAATAAGTACTTTCCTTCCCCATAAGTATTCATCTTTTTAGCAGGGTCAATACTCATAATGTAATCTACAAAATCTAAATCACCAAAAGGTACACGAGCTTCAAGTCCGCAAGATGAAATACATCTATCAGCTCTTAAAACATCATACATATAGATTTCACGAATTCTTTTTTCCGCCTCTTTCTGAAATTCTTCTGGATTTGGAGCAAAATCAGTGTATTTATAACCTAAAATTTCATCTGCAATTTCACCAGTCATTAATACTTTAACGTCAGTATTTTCACTAATGTACTTGCAGATTAAATACATTCCCATAGACGCTCTAATAGTAGTAATGTCCCAGGTTTCTGTATTGTATATTAAAGTGCTTAGAGTATCAAATATTTGTTGTTTTGTAAACAATACTTCTGTATGTTCAGCTCCTAAATAATCAGCAACAATTCTAGCGTACTTTGTATCAATTGGATCATCTTCAATACCTACAGCAAATGTTTTAATTGGCTTATCCAACATTTTTGCAGCAACAGCACACACTAAACTTGAGTCTAATCCACCGCTACAAAGGAAACCAACAGGTACATCAGCCTGAAGTCTTTTTTCTATAGCTTTAGTTAGTTTTTCGTTGATATTTTTAAATATTTCATCTAGGTTATCATCTACAACCTTTTCTACTTTAGAAATGTCTTTATAACAATGAAAAGTTTCACCGTCAAAATAATGTCCAGGAGGGAATGGCTTCACATCTTCACATAATGGGTGTAAAGTCTTCATTTCACTTGCAAACATAATATTTCCTTCTGAAGTGTATCCGTAAAACAAAGGACGGATACCAATAGGATCTCTTGCAGCAAAATATTTTTTTGCAACGGAATCAAAAATTACAAATACATACTCTGCATCTAAAGATTTTGCAGTTTCTTCAATTCCTTTATCTAAAAACAAAGGAATAATAACTTCACAATCACTTGTTGATTGAAATTCAAATGAGTGCTCGTATTTTTTACGAAGTTGCTGGAAGTTATAAACCTCTCCGTTACATACTAAGTTTAAATGCTTATATTGTAAAGGTTGATTTCCATTACTGGAAACATCCATAATGCTTAATCTGTGAAAACCCATCCAACCGTCAACACCAAAATCTTTAATATTTGAGTTGTCTGGCCCACGGTATTCTATTTTTTTAAACTCACTGGCAAACAAAAGTTTGTCCATCATGTCACTGCCTGTATAAACTGCAAATCCACACATAAATTTTTGTCTTTTGGATATATTTTGTTTTGATTTTGTATTAATTTCGATGTAAAAGTAGCTATTTAATAATTAAAAGCAATAAATAATTACGAATTAAAGATAAAAACATCATTTTACTTACCAATTGTAAATGTTGTATAAAAGGGGTATTGATAAAAAAAGCATGTGTTACCTTTTGGGATGATAAATATAGGAGTATATCTTAAATAAAACTATTCTTTTTTATAGATATCTATATTATATAATAGGGGGTATACATGAAATATAAAATAGAAGATAAAAAATAACAATTTCTAAAAAAAATGACATTATTAAAAAAACACTAAATAATAAGTAAATATCCTATTTTGGGAATAATTCATTACTAAAGTAGATAAATCTATCTATTAAATAAAAAACAATAGCTACAAAGATTTATTATTTTCAACTACTATTATTATATACCTTAGCAAGTGTTTATAAATATATAAGAATAAAGCTAAAATGAGTTTTGATAATGAGGCATTAACATGGGATGAAGATCCCAATAAAGTAAATAGAGCAAAATCTATTGCAAAAGGTATTCAGTATTTAATCAATTCAAATGGAAAACTTTCAGCGATTGAATTTGGTTGTGGTACCGGACTTTTAAGTTTTGAATTAAAAGATATATTTAAAAAAATTACATTAATTGACATTTCTATTGGAATGATTAATGTTTTAAAGAAAAAAATTGAAGCAAGTCAGATAAAACATTTTTACCCTATATATGCAGATTTATTTGATGGTGATACACATATACAAAAACATGATGTAGTTTATACATCCATGACTTTACATCATATAAATAACACAAAAAAAGCCATATCTGTATTTGAAGATCTTATCAAAGATAAGGGATATTTATGTATTGCTGATTTGGAGAAAGAAGATGGCTCTTTTCATAGACATGACAATACTTTTAATGGACATAACGGTTTTGATAAGATGGAATTAATAAAATTATTAAAGCAATATCATTTTGATGTAAAGTATAATGAAGTTTGCTACGAGATGGAGAAAGAAATAGATGGTATTCAAAAAAAATTCCCAGTGTTCTTAATTATTGCACAAAAATGATGATAAAAGAATAGAAAAAATGTTTCTTTTGCGTTTACTTAAATTAATATATGAATAACTTTTTGTTTTATAGTTAGAAGCAATAAAATGAATAAAATAAAAATAGGAATAGTTCAACAAACTTGTTCCGATGATAGGCAATGTAACATACAAAAAACTATCAAAGGTATTAAAATATGTGCCAAAGAAGGGGCTGAATTAGTTGTACTTCAGGAATTACATTGCGGAATATACTTTTGTCAGGCAGAAGAAGTTGATATGTTTGAATGGGCTGAGACTATACCAGGTCCTTCATACCACCAATTTGCTATGATTGCTAAAGAATTAAATATTGTTTTAGTAACATCTTTGTTTGAAAAGCGAGCTCCTGGTTTATATCACAATACAGCTGTTGTATTTGACAAGGATGGTTCTGAAGCTGGTCGTTATCGTAAAATGCATATCCCTGATGATCCTGCCTATTATGAAAAATTTTATTTTACTCCTGGAGACCTCGGTTTTCAGCCAATCCAAACCTCTGTTGGGAAATTAGGTGTTTTAGTGTGTTGGGATCAATGGTATCCAGAAGCAGCTCGGTTAATGGCTATGGCTGGAGCTGAAATACTTATTTATCCAACAGCCATAGGTTATGAGAGCACAGATGATGAAAATGAAAAAAATCGACAACGTGATGCCTGGATGGTTTCACAAAGGGGACATGCAGTTGCAAATGGCCTACCTGTTATTTCTGTTAATAGAGTTGGCTTGGAACAAGACTGGACAGGAGTGACGAATGGGATAAATTTTTGGGGAAGTAGCTTTGTAGCGGGACCTCAAGGAGAAATATTGTGGCAAGCAAATCAAAAAGATGAAGTATTTAAAGTCATTGAAATTAATAAAGACAGAACGGAAGAAGTTCGTCGTATTTGGCCATTTTTTAGAGACCGAAGAATTGATTCTTATGGAGATTTAGTAAAAAGATATAGGGATTAATTGATTAAATTTCAAGAAAACCAAATGTGAATATGATTCTTTGACACTGAACTTAAAGTAAATAAATTTATTGGTCTCAGAAGTTGGATGAATTTATTACAAAGTAAAAAAGAAAACCACTGTCTTTAGACAGTCATAATATTCCTCAGACTTTAGTCTGATGCCATGGAACCGGAATTCATTCCGTAGTGGTTCTGTTTATTACAATCCTACCTATTGAAAAGTTAAATATCATTAAGAGTTAAATGAGTTAATAAACAAAATACACAAAAATAAGCTTATTAAAACATATTAACTCTTAAATCACTAATTTATGACTTCAATTGATAAAACAAAACCAGTTTTAGTTACAGGAGCTTCTGGATATGTGGCAGGTGTCTTAGTGAAAAGATTGCTGGGGGAAGGAATTACTGTGCATGCAACAGTGCGTGATATTAATAACGTAAGCAAAATACATTATTTAAACGAAATAGCTCAAAAGTTACCAGGTGAACTAAAATTATTCGAGGCAGATCTCCTTGTTAAAGATTCATTTAAAAATGCTATGGATGGTTGTGAACTGGTATACCATACTGCATCTCCATTTAAACTTAAGGTAGAGAACCCACAAAAAGATTTAGTAGAACCTGCATTAGTAGGCACTGCTAATTTTTTGGAATCTGTTAATGAAATAACTACTGTTAAAAAGGTTGTACTAACAAGTAGTGTTGCGGCTATCTATGGAGATAATGCTGATATAAGAAACAGTACTAAAGGAATGTTAACTGAGGATTTATGGAATACGACATCATCACTGAAACATCAGCCATACTCCTATTCAAAAACGATCGCAGAAAAAGAAGCCTGGAATATTTATAATGCTCAGGAGCGATGGAAGTTGGTTGTAATTAATCCTTCATTTGTTTTAGGACCGGGATTGTCTGCTATTTCTACTTCAGAAAGTCATGCAATGTTTCGGAAAATATTTAATGGGGAGTTTAAAATGGGTGTGCCTGATTTTAAGATTGGGATGGTTGATGTAAGAGACGTTGCTGAAGCTCATTTTCTAGCTGGTTTTAAACCTGAATCGGAAGGTAGATATATCATTTCTGCTGAAAGTTCTAGCTTATGGCAATTATCATCTATTTTAAAGGAGAAATACAAGAATAAATATCCATTTCCTAAAAAAATATTACCTAAAAGTATAATATGGTTATTTGCTCCAATTGCTGGCTTTAAAAGGAAAATGATTGCTCGAAATATAGGCTATCCATTTATAGCCGATACTTCTAAAAGTATTTATCATTTAGGTTTAAAATACCGGCCTTTAAGACAAACTGTATATGATTTTTTTGAACAATTAAGTAATAATTGACAATACATATATAAGGAATGTTTTTTTTATAATTAATTTGCAGGTAGTTGTATTGTAAATACACTACCTTTATTTACTTCGCTCTCTATAAATATTTTACCATTGTGTTTTTTTACAAACTCCCTGGTGAGTAAAAGTCCCAACCCCGTTCCGGATTCATTATTTGTTCCTTTTGTAGTTGTTTTCTCTTCAATCCGGAAAAGTTTATCAACTGTATCCTGCGACATACCAATACCATTATCTTGTATTAAAAATGAAGTATTTGAATGATCCTGAGTAACTTTTAAAGTAATAATACCTCCTGAATGTGTGAATTTTGCTGCGTTATTAACAATGTTACGTAAAATTGTATTTAGCATATTTTCATCTGCATAAACATGTATATCATCCTCTTGACAATAATTAATTTTAAGTTTTTTTGCATTTATTACGCTATTTAATTGACTTATTGTTTTATTTACAACATCATTAGCCTTTACATGTGTTGGTTTAAAAATTGTTTTCCCCGATTGAGCTTGTTCCCACTCCAATAAATTTACCAATAGGTTGTATGTGTTTTTTGCAGAATCATTTATCACACTAATGTGTTGCTTAATTTCTCCACTTTTATATTCTTCAAAATTATGAAGAAGTATACTGGAAAGACCTACTATAGAATTAAAAGGACTTTTTAAGTCATGGGCTACAATTCTGAAAAACTTGTCTTTTGTGGCATTTAATTCACTTAATAAAACAGCATTTTTTTCAATTTTTTGTTTTGAGTCTCTAAGATATTTTTCAGTAATTCTCAAATCAGTAAGATCAACACCAAAAGCCCAATTTTGAACACCTGTTGAAATATAACCCCATTTTATATGTTTTATTGATCCATCTTTGCATTTAATAGGTGTTTCAATAGGAGGGGTGTTGGTTCTTGTTTTAATAGCTTGTTTTACTTTTAGATTCCATTCTTTAGTAAATTTATTGCATAATGCTCTATTTGGTATCACTTTAGGCCACCAATCTAAAATTGATGGAACTTCAGTTTCAGAATAACCAAATAGCTTGCTAAATACAGGATTTATATATTCCGTTTTTTGTTCCTTTCCAGAAGACATGATAATAGCTATTGGTGACTTATTTACAATAGCTTTTAATTTTGCTTCTAATTTTTTATGTTCATCAATAGCCTTTGATAAATCGCTATTCAATCTTTCAATTTTTTCACGATACAATTTTCTTTCTGTAATATCGTGAATGATTGATATTAGTTTAATCCCATTATCAAATTCAATTCTCGAAGAATATATTTCTACATCTCTAATTTCATCATTGGATAATTTATGCTTAAAGTTAAAGTATGCCTTTTCATTATTAAGAACGGCGTTTACTGCTTCAGTTATTTTTTCATTTGATAATTGATTTAAATCAATTATTTTAAGTGTAGTTAATTCTTCCTTGGTATAACCATAAAATTTATATGCTGCATTATTTGCATCCTCAATAAAAAAAGTTTTAGGATTAATAATAAGCATAATGCTAGTATTGTTTTCAAATATGGTTCTAAATCGTTTTTCACTTCTTTGCCATTGTTTATTTGTCTCCAATAATTGATGAACTGTTTCATTTAATTTTGCAGTTTTCTTCGAAGCTAACACTTCAAAATATTCGCTTTTACGGAGAGAAAGGAGTTGTTTTTTACGATGAAAAATATATAAAATAAGTATTAAGCTTGTTAGCAGTAATAATGTTATTATTGATTGAGATTGATAAAATAGATTTAAATCGTGAAATAACGCTTCTCGAGAAATGGTATATTGGAAAATATATTTAGAATATTCTGATTTTATACGACAAACTGCATTACCTGACTTATAATAAAAATTTTGTTTGGGACTTTCATTATTTGTAGCCAATAAATCAAATGATATATTACTGTTTTTTATTTTATTTAATGTTGGATTTGAATTAAAACAAATAATATCCTGACCAATTATTTTGCCATTATTGTATATTGGAAATGTAACATGAGTGGATAAAGTAGTATCGTTAAAAATTAACATCACACTGCATTCCTGCTTATTAGTAGAATCTATTATGGCATCAAAATGTTTATTGCATTTACCTTCCTCAATTAGAATTTCTGAATGAATATATCTTCTTGCCCCAATAATATTTTCCAAGGCCTTAATTCCGTCTTTATATTTGGGGATTGCAAACTTTTTTAATTCTTCAAATGAAATAACTCCATCTTCATATTCAATGATCTTGTTTCGAATTGAAGATCGGCTACTTATACTTTTTACACCTTGAATATACTTTGAAATACTGTTATCTAATAAAAGAGTTTTCATTTTCATATCACTTACAAACTGTTGCTCTATCTGGGATTTAATAACCGATTGGTATTTTATAAAAACAAAATTATAATAGAGGTAAGTAATCAAAACAATGATAATGATGTATACTACATTTGAAACATATTTCTTTATTCCTGGGGGTAGGCTATAGTTCATAATCAGATTCAAATTTGATTAATAATATTTCAATAGCATGCTTATATAGCTATGTTTTTTGTATTTGTATAAATTAATGTTTTTTTATTAAATTATTGCTGTTTAATATGTTTAATTATTAATTTAATATAGAGTATTTTCTATATTTAAAAACAATACTTTACCTTTGACCCATTTTTGAATCGAGATAATAATCCTTTTCTAAATAGATATACTAAATATCCTTAGGATTGATTATTTTGGTTGAAAATTCTTTTTTTTTATGAAAAGAAAGTATTAGAATAGTGATATTAAGCTGAAATTGTGATAATTAATAGGTGCATATAGAAAAAGGGATTAATTAAAAAACATCCAATTGATTGCATATTTAATTTATTTTTACTTTTTTGCAACATCTACAATTATTAATCACATAAAAAAATGCCTATAGGAGAAATGTTTACGCTTTAATATTAAAAGTTATAAAACATGGATAAGTTAGTATTGCTTTCTGAAAATGAATTAATTAGTTATTTCATGAAAGGAAGAGAAGAATGCTTAAAAATCTTAATTGATAGGCATAAGAATAGAATATACTCCTATATTCTAATGATGGTTAAAAATCAGGAACTTGCTGAGGATATTTTTCAAGATACTTTTATAAAAGTTATTACTAATCTTAAAAAAGGTAAGTATGTTGAGAATGGAAAATTTTCTTCATGGGTCATGAGAATATCTCATAATTTAATCATTGATTATTTTCGAAAACAAAAGAATTTAAGAACAGTATCAAATGATGCTAATGATTATGATTTATTAAATTCTCCTAAATATTCAGATACAAACATTGAAGATCAATTAGTTATTTCTCAAATTTTAAAGGAAGTAGGGGAGTTAGTTGAATACTTGCCTGATAACCAAAAGGAAGTGGTTAAAATGAGGCATTATATGGGTTTAAGTTTTAAAGAAATTGCTGAAGAAACTGGAGTAAGTATAAATACTGCACTTGGTCGTATGAGATATGCTTTGATTAATATGAGAACGATGGTGGAAGAAAAAAATATTTCATTGTCATTTTAATTGTAAAACAATATAATAATTTATTAGGCGTTATAATGTTGATTTAATAGTTTTAACAACAGCCTATGGATTTAAATTATACACTATCAGTTGATGAACTTGAGCAATATAGCTTAACACTTATAGAGGTTATAGATAACTTACCGGATACATTTTTTATAAATAGAAACCTTGCTCCATCGAATAAAACAATTGATTTTATTTTAAGTTATTCAAAGAAAATAAGTAGTAAGTAAAATATACTAAGTAATTATATAGGTATTTAATTATAAAAACTTTTTTCAAAGGCATTAAATTCACCTTTGTTTAATATGTTTCTATTAAAAAATGCATTAATAAAACCTGTCCCATATCCAAACAATTGAGTGTAAGAGGTAATAATGGCAATTAATGCAGGAATAATTTCTTTTGTTTTTATAAGAGCATCTATAAAAAATATGATCAAAGGTGTAGCCAATAACCATAGTATTATGGGGAAGAAAAAACTAATTACTATTCCCATTAAATAACTTATAGAGAAAAAAGATGGCAACCAATGAATGAGTTTTAGTGTTCCTGGATGGCGTAAATTTAAATTGATTCGTGCAATTCCAGAATTATATACTTGCTTAAAAAACGATTTAAAATTATTCCTTCGCTTATGGTAAACCCAGGCATCTTCTATTAGCATTGTTTTGTATCCATTTTCCTGAATTCTCATACTAAAATCTAAATCCTCACCAAATCTTAAATTTTCAAATCCATTTAACTTATCAAAAACAACTTTTTTTATTCCCAAATTAAAACTTCTGGGATAGAATTTATCTAACTTCTTTTTACCACCTCTTATTCCTCCTGTAGTTAAAATAGAAGTCATTGAATAATTTATTGCCTTTTGTATTACATTAAATGATTCATGGGCCTTGTCTGGTCCGCCATAACAATCAACTTCATTAAACTTATTATTCACATATTTAAAATAGTCATTGGGAACCAGGCAGTCTGAATCCAGAAAGATTAAGATCTCACCTTTTGCAATTTTTGCTCCGTTATTTCTAGCAGGACCTGGTCCACTATTATCTTGACGAATGTATTGTAATTTCAATTTTGATGAGTATCCATTGCAAATATTTTCAGACGAAAGATGTGAACCATCCTCTACAACAATAACTTCAAAATTTGAATAATTAACTTCAGTTAAACTATGAAGTAATTCGTCAATTTCTTGTGGACGATTAAAAACGGGGATTATAATCGAAAACTTTGGCATAAATATTACTTTACGGCAAAGATATAATTAAGATATACAAAACCAATACATCGTAGAAAAAAGCCTGAGAAACAATCTCAGGCAAAAAAAACATTACGAATAATCTGTAGTTAAAAACATCATCGGATCCCCTATTAGGTTCTGAAAAATAGGTCTGTATCTATTGGTATCGTAAAATTTAGCCACATTTACCTTTTTAATGCTTTCTCCTTTATGGTCTTTTTTTACCGCTTCTATAGAGACGTAATCAAACTTACCATTTTTAACACATACCATATGACCGGATTCACCTTTTATTATCAAATCCATTGCCATATTACCATATGTTGTTGGAATTATAGAATCGAGAGCATCAGGCTGACCTGATCGTACTAAATATCCTAATTTTTGGTTTATTATATTAATTTCTCTACCGTTATTGTACTTAGAAGAATGCCTTCTTAACTGTTTTCCAATTTGTTCTCCAATACCGCCCAGTTTTTTATGCCCAAATGCATCTGTTTCAGCATCTGCATATAATATATCTTGTCCATCAAAAGAAGCTCCTTCTGAAACCAGAACCACCGAATAGTTACTTGGATTATTCCGCCTGTCTTCTACCATTAATTCTGTTAGTTGTTCCGTATTTATTGAGTATTCCGGAATAACACAGCGATCTGCAGCACCACCTATAGTAGGTAAAAGAGCTGAAAATCCAGCATTTCTACCAAAAACTTCAAGTACAAGAAATCTTTCATGAGACCCGGCACAAGTTCTTAGTTCATGTGTGAGTTCAATTGTTCGTGTTATACATGTACTAAATCCAATGCAATATTCAGTTCCAGGAACATCACCATCCATCGTTTTTGGAATGCCAATCACTTTAATTCCTTCTTTATGTAAACGGACTGCATAACTTAAAGTGTCATCACCACCTATTGGCACTAAGTAGTCAATTCCAATATATTTTAAATTAGCAACAGCTTCATCAGTTAAATCTGAATAATCATCTTTATAAACGTGCTTTAAATGATCTGGTAAATCTTGTTGAGCTACTTTTGTTGCTTTTGTTCTACTTGAATGAAGAAAAGTGCCTCCTGTTCTACCTATTCTATTTACGGTCAATTCTTCAAGAGGAATGCAATAAGGTTGTTCTTCTAGTGTTTTTGAGCGATCAATACTAATTACACCTTTCCAGCCATTTTTAATGCCTATAACTTTATAACCTTCTCTAATAGCTCTGAGAGTTATTGCTCTAATGGCCGGATTTAATCCAGGAACATCTCCACCTCCTGTCAATATACCAATAGTCAATTTTTTATTATTCATGTGCTTGATTTTAGGGATTAGCTAATATAAATTAAACTTAAGAAAGTACTTATTCTTTAAAAAGAATTGTAAATGAGCTATTTAAATATAGTAAATAATTTAAAACATTACATTATCAAATAAAAAAACAATTTTTACTGTTATACAGCAAAAATTATGCTTTTGCTAAGAATGATTAGGATTTACTCGCGATAATTAATATTTATTAAGTAGATTGTTTTTATAAAATGAAATAAAAGTTTGCATTAAAAGATAATGAGTTTAAATTATTATTAAATCGTAAATAAATAAGGTATTTTTTTTCGAAATTGAAAAAATATAGACAATTTTGCATTTCTTTAAAAATTGACACATTTATATTGAATATAATTTCAAAAAAATGAAATTATTCATTAGAATTTTTCTAAAAACTATATTAATATTTGGATAAGATGATTAAAAGTCCACTTCAAATCGCAAGAGAGAGTTACTCTCCAAAATTACCAACAGCACTTAAAGGGTCTGTAAAGATTGTAGAAGGAAAAAACACTGAATCTGTAGCTGATCAAGCTGACATTGAAAAACTTTTTCCTAATACTTATGGAATGCCTGTTTTAACCTTTGAAGAAGGTGAATCAACTGCTACTACAGAAGCTATTAGTGTTGGTTTAATTCTTTCAGGTGGTCAAGCTCCAGGAGGGCATAATGTAATATCTGGAATCTACGACGGATTAAAAAAATTAAATCCTGCTAATAAAGTATATGGATTTTTAGGTGGTCCAGGAGGATTAGTAGATAACGAATACAAAGAATTAACCGATGATATCATTGATCATTACAGAAATACTGGTGGTTTTGATATTATTGGTTCTGGTAGAACCAAATTAGAAGAAACTGAACAGTTTGATAAAGGATTGGCTAATTGTAAAGCCTTAGGAATTAATGCGTTAGTTATTATTGGTGGTGATGATTCTAATACGAATGCTTGTGTATTAGCAGAGTATTATTTAGCTAAAAAGGCAGGAGTTCAAGTAATTGGTTGTCCTAAAACAATTGATGGTGATCTTAAAAACGAAATGATTGAAACTTCATTTGGTTTTGATACAGCATGTAAAGTTTATAGTGAATTAATTGGTAACATCCAACGTGATGCAAATTCAGCTAAAAAATACTGGCACTTTATTAAATTAATGGGGCGTTCTGCTTCTCATATTGGATTAGAGTGTGCATTACAAACTCAACCTAATGTAGCTATCATTTCAGAAGAAGTTGAAGCAAAAAACATGACTCTTGATGAAGTTGTTACTTACATTGCAGATAAAGTTGTTGCTCGTTCTGCAAATGGTGAAAACTTTGGTACTGTATTAATTCCTGAAGGATTAATCGAATTTATTCCTGCAATGAAAAATTTAATTGCAGAACTAAATGACTTATTAGCTCATAATGAGGCTGAAGTAAATGCCATTGAAACAAATAAAGAAAAAAGAGAATATTTGGGAGAAAAACTTTCAGCAGAAATGGCAGAAGTTTTCAAAAGCTTACCAAATAGTATTGCTAATCAATTAATGCTTGACCGTGACCCACATGGTAACGTACAGGTATCATTAATTGAAACTGAAAAGCTTTTAGCTGATATGGTTAAAGGTAAATTAAAGCAAATGAAAAAAGAGGGAAAATTCTCAGGTAAATTTTCTACTCAAGTTCACTTCTTTGGTTATGAAGGTCGTTGTGCTGCACCTTCAAATTTCGATGCTGATTATTGCTATTCATTAGGATATACAGCTTCGGTTCTTATTGCAGAAGGGAAATCAGGCTATATGTCATCTGTAAGAAATTTAACTGCTTCTGCTGACCAATGGATTGCTGGTGGTGTACCTGTGACAATGATGATGAACATGGAACGTCGTCACGGAGAAATGAAACCAGTAATACAAAAAGCTCTTGTAAGATTAGATGGAGCACCGTTTAAAGCTTTTGTTGCAAAAAGAGACGATTGGGGATTAAATACTAAATATGTATACCCTGGTCCGATTCAATATTTTGGACCTACAGAAGTTTGTGATTTACCTACTAAAACTTTAGTTGAGGAAAGTAAATAATAATACTATTTGATGTTAAAATATATATTAAAGCCGCAGTTAAATTACTGCGGCTTTTTTGTCATTGAAAATTAATTTTCAATAAAAAATGATTAATTAGTTCGAAGTATACATTTTTTAATGTACTTTGTTAATTTATTAAGTAATAACCTATTTTTATCAATCCTATTAATGTCAAAGATTATAACACTTTCTGAAGCTGCTTCGATAGCTTTACATGGAATGGTTCTTATTGCAAAAACTGATCAAAAACTTAATGTAAACCAAATATCTGAACAAATTAATAGTTCCAGACATCACGTGGCAAAAGTATTTCAGCGTTTAGCAAAAGAAAACTTTGTATCCTCTAATAGAGGGCCCAGTGGGGGATTTGTACTAAAAAAAGATCCAAGCGAGATTACTTTATTGGAATTATATGAAGTAATAGAAGGTCCTGTTGAGGTTAAAGGATGCCCTGGTGATAAAAAAGACTGTCCCTTTAATAAATGTATCATGGGTGATGTAGCTGAAATACTTGCATGTAAATTTAGAGATTTTTTAAGTCAGCAAAATCTATCAGAATATATTTAATCAGTTAAATTAATAAAATTAACCGTTGCACACCCTATTAAAGCAGCAGTTTCTGTTCTTAATCTAGCTTTACCTAAAGAGATTTCTTTGAAATTGTTTTCTACAGCAATCTCAACTTCTTTTTCAGAAAAATCACCTTCAGGACCAATTAAGATAATAGCATCAGTATTTTTTACATAGCAATCCTTAAACAAGGATTTAGCAGTATCAAAACAATGTGCTATATATTTTGGTGTTTTTGTGTTATGACAGTTTTTTATAAAACTTTTAAAATCAGTTAATGAATTAAGTGTAGGCTTATATGATTTTAACGATTGTTTTGTAGCTGATATTAAAACTTTTTCAAGGCGTTCAGGCTTTATTATTTTTCTTTCTGAATGATCACAAATAATTGGTGTGATTTCTTCAATTCCTATTTCTGTTGCTTTTTCTAAGAACCATTCAAATCTATCAATGTTTTTTGTAGGAGCTACAGCCATATGAATACCAAATTCTCTTTGATCATCTATTTTACAATCCAGAATACTTACTTTGCATAACTTGGGATTTGCATCTGTAATTTTTGCAGTATAAATAGAGCCACATCCATCAAGAATGGAAACAATGTCTCCTTTCTTGTGTCTTAAAACTCGAACACAATGTTTTGATTCATCTGGTGAAAGAACCGGATTATCAGCTGAGAAATTAACATCAAAAAATAACTGCATAAATTGAATATTACATTATAAAAATGACAAATATACTAAATGTTGTTAGTATACACCACAGGGAGTGTTATTGTAAAAACAGAACCTATGTTTACTGTAGAATCTACAGTAATAAATCCTCCCATCAGCTCGATTAGACTTTTAGTAATAGCCAAACCTAATCCAGTTCCTGCATTTATTTTTGTGGTTTTTTCAGCTTGACGAAATCTTTCAAAAATAATGTTTATATCATCAGAAGAAATACCTTCACCTGTATCTGTTACTTTTATTAATAATACATTATTGTCTACTTTATTAATAGTAAGAATAATTTCGCCTTTGTTAGTAAATTTTACTGCATTAGATAAAAGATTTAGTAATACCTGTTCAATTCTAAATGGATCAGAGTAAATCCATAGCAACGGGTATTTACAATCAATTTTAAACGCTATATTTTTATTTTTTGATTTTATCAAGGCATCTACAGAATAACTTATATGTTTTAATATTTTATTAAAATCAAATTTTTCATTTCTTATTTGCAATTGATCAGATTCTATTTTAGAAATATCAACAATATCATTTATAATATTCAGCAAGTTCTCACCAGATGATTTAATTTGATCAAGATAGCCAGCTTGTTCTATACATTCAAGATCCTGAGCTAACAAAATATCTGAGAACCCTAAAATAGCATTCATAGGTGTTCTTATTTCATGACTCATATTAGCCAAAAAACGAGATTTTAACTTATCACTTTCTTCAGCCTTTTCTTTGGCTTTTTTTAATTTTATTTCGATTTTCTTTTGTTCTGAAATATCCATTAATACACCAGTTATTCTGGTAGGTTTACCTAGTGTATCAGTTTCTGTTATTTTACCATGAATAGAAAACCAGTGTAGCGTATTATTTTTTAAATATATCCTTGCGTCAGATTTAAATAATTTTGTTTTTCCTTGTTTGTAACGGCTCCAGCTTTTTATTATTTTCTTTAAATCTTTGGGGTAGATAATATGTTGCCAGTTATCAATATCTATTTCAATCCTTTCTGAGGAAATATATCCTAAAAGGTTAGCAAATTTTTTATTGTAAACTACTTTGTTTTCCTTAAGTGAAATATCCCAAAACCCTTCATTTGCACTTTCTAATGCTAACTCCAACCTCTTTTCACTTTCTATAAGTTTTTTTTGAATATTCCGTCTTCTAATGGAATTAGTAATCAATAAAAAATTCAGAACCAATAGAACAATTAATATCGTAATATAAAATATTAACTTCTTTTTATGCTTTATATAGAATGGAATGTTTTTATTGAGAAAAACACTATCCTTAGGTAATTTTTTATCATCAAGACTAAACCTCTCTATCAAATTATAATCATATATATAATTGTATTTACTAAAGGTGTAATTATTAATTATAACATCTGGATTTGCTAATCTTTGAGATAATGATTTTGCAGCATCATAACCTTGATCATAAGAACTAATTAAATGTCCACCTACTATAAAATCACCAAATAAAAATTCCCAAAAACTATATATAGGAATGTCAATATCATTAAGTAATTCCATTCCTAGGTGTTTCATTTCAATAGGTACATCATATTTATTTGAATATAAACTTAATAATATAATGAGCTTATTATCTTTATTTATATTACTTAATTTATTTTTGATAAAATCATAATCTGAGGCATCAAGAACAATGAAAGGAAGGTCTGGTTGAAATTTTTTTAGTTCTGTTTTAAATTGAGATAGAAATATTTCACCAGAAAGAGTCTTATCTGAGATTACAATAAGAGTATCTGTTTGAGGACTTAAAATAAAGGCTTGCTTTAAGGTGTTTTTAATATCAAGATCTTCTCTAACTACTTTAATTCTTTCTTTATCATATTTAAATTCATCTATATTATTTACACCACATACAGATACTGGAATATTATTATCCCAAATACTGTCGCCCATATTTAAAAAATATTCAAAAGCATAATTATCAGCACATATAATCCCATGAAGTTTTAATCTACTATATTTTTTTTTATACAGAGCAGTTAGTTCACTATAATAATCCTTTTGTGGAAATCTTTTAAAATCCATATACTCAACGAACACTCTGCAAGAACTAAGATCACCAATTCCGTCAATAACACCCTTTGTCAAATCATCAGTCCACTGAAATCCTGTATGATATGAATTTAACAATAAAATTTCTTTAATTTCCTTAGCATTAACAGCTTTAAGTCCTAATAACAAAAGAAAACTAATTAAAAATAATCTCATAAAAAAAAGTTAACGGTTGTTCGATGATATAAATATATTAAAATAAGCCATAAATTATCATTTAAATAGATGTATAAGATTGTTTTTTAATTTTAGAGCGAAGGAATACTAATTTATTATCGTCTATATTTACATTAGGATATTTATATACGTGATTCAATTAGAAGAAAAAATAGACTTAGATAACTTATTAGAAGGAGATTATAATGCGTTTGAGCATGTAGTTAATTCTTTTAAAGATAAGGTTATGAATATATGTTATTCATATACTTATAATATGGATGATGCTGAAGATATTGCTCAAGAAGTATTTATAGAATTATATAAATCAATAAGAAAATTTAAAAAAGAATCTTCTCTTTCTACATGGATATATCGAATTGCCTCAAATAAATCCATTGATTTCTTAAGAAGTAAAAAGAGAGTAAAAAGAGGAAGCGGTAAAATATCATATTTAGAGGATCATTTGAATAATGGAGAGTTTGTAAATATAAAAGTAGAAGAAGCAGATGAAAGAATAATTCAACAGCAAAGAAAAGAGTTATTATATCAAGCCATGGAGAAATTATCTACAAAGCAAAAGGAAGCTTATATTTTAACTCAAGTTGAAGGTCTGGATCAAAAAACTACAGCTGACATTTTAAATACTACTGTTAAAAGTGTTGAATCACTTGTTATCAGGGCTAAAAAGAAGTTAAAGCAAACGCTAGAAAAGAGAATTAAAGAATATTTATAAATTTTTGCGAAGGAAAAACAATAAGTTAACGTCTATAATATTGAGAGTAAGATAAAGGGAGGTGCATATATGAAAAGAGATAATATAAATAATGAAATCATTTCCATACTTGAAAATGGTGTAAATAAAGAAAAAATTAAAACAAGTCCTTTTTTTACAACACGAGTGATGGGTAAGGTTGAGCAACTTGAAGACAAAAAATCATTTAGTATATCATCTTATTTTTTAAAGCCGGCATTTGTTTTACTAATACTGGTAAATGTTGTTAATTTCTATTTTTTTGGTGATAAAACCAGTGTGAAAAATACGGAGAGTAGTGATATAGAATCTGTTGCTATGGATTATGCATATGCATCAAATGATTTTATTTTTAATGAAGATTTGATTTCAAATAGCGAAGAATAAGATGAATAAAAAATATTACTATATCATAATTGTATGTCTAATTATCTTGAATATTTTTTCATGGCGTTTGTGGTGGGAAAAACCACCCTTTCCACCAGTAGTTGAACAAGAGAAATTTGATAAAAATAACCACAGAGACAATGGTGTTAATAAGTTATATGAAGAATTAAGTTTGACCGAATCTCAAAAAAATGAGTTTGAAAGTCTCAGGAAAGAATACTTTGATAAAGTTTCTAAGATAAATAAGGAGCTTGATGAATTAAGAAGAGAATTATCCAATAATAACGATAAGATAAATGATTCGTTATTTGAAGAAATGGGAATCCGAAAAACACTGCTGGAAAAAGAAACATTTATGCATTTCAGAAGCTTAAGAGATGTTTGTAATGAAGATCAAAAAGTAAAATTTGATACTGTGCATAAAAGGATGATGAATAGATTTAATCGCAGGTTTCATAAAAGGAAAGATTAAACATTTGTTCTTGTAATTTAGAGTTTATAAAAACTCTAAATAGTTTAAACTGATTATTTGTAAGATTAAATAATTGAAAAGTCGACATTTTCAAGATGAGAAAAGTATGCCTAAATATGATTAGGTAAGTATAAGTTTTAAAAATAAACATTTAAAATAGTGTAAAAATGAAAAATGATAGTTATTTAAAAAAAATTGTATTTGTCATCGTTATTTATGGTGTCAATTGCAGGAACATCATGGAGCCAAATGCCAGAACGAAAAAATATTGAAGGAGATAAGCAAGGACGAAACGGTATGAATCTGACAGAAGAGCAAAGAGAACAAATGAAAACTTTTAAAATAGAGTTTATAAAGGATATATCACCGTTAAAAAATGAAATAGAAGTTAAGAATGCCCAACTTCATGCAGCTTCTGTTGGTGATAATATAGATGTTAAAAAAGTAAATAAACTTATTGAAGAAATAGGCGATTTAAAAACTCAAATAGCAAAGAAGCATTTTGCTCATAAGCAAGAAATACGTAGTATTTTGAACGATGAACAAAAAGTGTTGTTTGATTCAAAACCAGAGGGTCATGGTTTGATGGAAAAAAATCGAAGAATGCATAAAAGAGGTGATATGATGAATGGTAATAATAAAGAAGGAAATCACCCTCACTATAAAAAATGTGAAAAAAGAAAATGTCCTATTGAAGAAGAAGAATCAGAAATTCTTGAATAGTATATAAGTATATGTTGTGTGAGATAAACCTGTCTTAATAATAAAGACGGGTTTTTCCCATATAATAGAACTAAAGTATAGAATGTTTTACTTTTTAATGTTAATTTTAAACAGATTATATAAATCATTACATATCAAGTTAGTCATCTTTTGAAAATAAGGAGAGTAGTTGATTTTTTTAGTTATATCCCTATTTAATGAGTAATGAATGACTTGTATAATCCATAAATCATAGGAAACTTAATTAACTAAAATATTTTTCTATCTACCTTCTTTTTTAAAATTATTGTTAATTAATTGCTCTATTAATAAATCTATAAAAATTGGACATTACAATTCAAAACCTTAATAAGGTATACAAAAACAAACATCAGGCTTTAAAAAATGTATCCTTGACAATTCATTCTGGGATGTTTGGATTATTGGGGCCTAATGGTGCAGGAAAATCTACTCTAATGAAGATTTTGGTAACATTGCTTGAGCCTTCAAATGGTTCTATTAAAGTAAATGGCTTGGATCTTGATAAAAATAGAAAACAAATTCGATCTATGATGGGATATTTACCCCAGGATTTTAGATTTTTTGCCAAACTTAAAACATATGAATTTCTTGATTATGCTGCCTCTTTGGCTGGGATTAGTAACAGAAAGGAAAGAAGAAATGAAGTAGAAAGATTGCTTGAAGATGTTGGTTTATTTGAAGTTCGTAATCGTTATGCAGGTAAACTTTCTGGAGGTATGAAGCGAAGGCTTGGTATAGCCCAGGCTATTGTTGGGGATCCTAGAATCGTAATAGTAGATGAGCCCACAACAGGACTTGATCCGGAAGAAAGAATTCGATTTAGAAATATATTAGCCGACTTAAGTCAAAAGGATGTTATTATTATTCTTTCTACGCATATAGTTGGTGATATTTCCAGTACATGTAATCAGATGGCTTTATTGAATGAAGGGCAGATTCAATTTACCGGTAGTCCCAATGATTTTCTGAAATTATCAGACGGAAAAGTATGGAAAACGCAAGTAAGTTTTGATAATTTAGAGGAAATCAAGCAAAAATATCCTGTAATAACGACTATTCCAGGTGCTGAAGGCTATGAAGTTGAACTAATTTCTCCTTCTGAAAATGGATTTAATGGAGAAGTAATTCAGCCAAACCTTGAACATGCCTATGTTTATTTTATGGAGTATGAATCCCAAAAGCTTAAACAACAATGAACCTAAATAATCCTACCTTTACTGTAGCCAAATTCGAAATTAAGACCTTACTACGTAGCTGGTTTTTTAGAATATTTTCGGCTATTGTTTTAATAGTAATTTTATTTTTTGATATAGTAGCCACTACAGAAGTCGGTCAGGCTGGATGGCCAAACAGAATGCTTTCTGGCGGTTTGCCATACATGAATTTGTATATACTTAATATTGTCCAATCAATAATAGCCGTCTTCCTTTCATCTGATTTTTTAAGTCGAGATAAGAAATTAGATACAACAGAAGTTATCTATGTTAGAGATATGTCAAATTTCCAGTATGTTATAGGTAAAACACTCGGTATTTTGTATGTATTTGGCGGATTAAATTTACTGGTTCTGCTTTTTAGTTTTATCATCAATTTTATTAGTCCTGATGCTGGTTTTAATCTCCTTACATACGCCATTTATCCATTGATTATTTCATTACCTACTTTAATATTTGTATTGGGTTTTTCCTTCTTGATTATGCAATTTATAAAGAATCAAGCCATTACATTTATCTTAGTATTGGGCTATATTGCATTTGAATTATTTTATTTACATGAGCAACATTTTGGGGTATGGGATTTTCTTGGATTTTTTACACCAATGGCCTATTCATCATATGTAGGTTTAGGAAATTTAAGTCAATTAATAATAATAAGAGGTGGCTATTTATTACTTGGCTTGAGTTTTATATTATTTACGGTATATAAATTACCTAGATTATCTCAAACAACAATAGGTAAAAAAATTATATTACTTCCAGCTTTTATTTTATTAGCAATTTCTTTTGGAGGTTTTTTATATCATATTCAATCCAACATTTCAATAGAGAATCAAATTGAAGAACAAAAGGATTTGGCTTCTAAATTACCTGTCAATGCCGGCTATAAAATATTAGATTACAATATTGAATTAAATCAAGACGGTTCTTTTTTAAACGGAAAACAAACAATTACCGTATGTAAAATAAATAGTGAAAAAGAATGGTCCGAAAATTTAAGGTTTTATTTTAACAATGGATTAAGCATTTCTGATGTTAAAGTAGATGGAAATAAAACTGAAGTATCACGCAGATTAAATTTACTCACATTAAAAGCCAATCAATTAACTAAGGACACAATCGTCATTCAATTAAATTTTGAAGGAAAACCAAATGATGATTTAGCTTATTTTAATATAGATAAAGAAAAAAGACAATCATTAAATCGATTTGATCCATTAATTGCAGCTAAAAAAGCCTTGTTTGTTTCAGATGATTATCTATTACTAACAAAAGAATGTTTTTGGTATCCAATAGTTGCTGAACGAAATGCTTTTAGAATTAATAATTTTTTCACGAGTACCATAAAAGTAAAATCAAAAGAACATTTTAATTATTTAGCTCAAGGTAAATCTTCTGAAAAAGACGGGTGGCATATTTTTAAAGGAGATGCAAAATATGCAAAGTTGAGCCTTGTAGGTGGAGATTTTATTACAAAAAGCCTTGAAATAGATTCTGTACAATTTGGAGTGTGTCTAAAACCAGAAAATGCATTTTTTGAAAAATATTTTAAAAATATTTCGGACACATTACCATCATTAATAGATAATCTTAAAAAAGATTTTGAAAGAAATCTGGGACTTGAATATCCATACAAACGATTAACTTTTGTTGAAGTACCAGTGCATTTTAAAAGTTATTTTAGAGGGTGGTCCTTAACAAATGAAAATACACAACCAGAAATGGTATTTGTTCCCGAAGCAGGTACTGGAATTTTTCAATTTAATCTGGCAAATTCTTCTAAAAGAGAAAAGGACAGAGCTAAGAGGGATAACAAAGAGTTACTTCCTAAAGAATTAGAGACAAACTTATTTATAAATCTTATTGGAAACACTTTTAGTCAGCCAGTTGGAAGAGGTGGTTTCTTTGGTTTTGGAAATGACGTAGGGCGTTCTCTGGAAAGTTGGAGTCCTTATTCGCTTTTTCCCTTGTTTTATAATTACTCTTATTCTATAGATGAAAAAGACTTGCCATTTATTAATATGTGTTTAGAGTCATATATGGTTTCAAGAATCAATAGTTCCTTTAATAGGTTTGGTGATCTTTCAGGTAATGATAAATCAATATTATTCTTAAAAAAGAATAAGAAAAAATTAAGTGACCTGGTTGATGAAGAAAACTTAATGGTAAGTATTGGTGATTTAATGTTAAGTATTGGTAATAGAAAGTTTGCCATGGCTCAACAAAAAGTTGGTGTGGATAATTTTGGAGCTTTTATTGATAGTTTGTTTAAAGAAAACAGAGGGCAGGTAATACCAGAAAAATCAATCAATAAAATTGTTGATTCAGAAAGTACAGAATCTAATAATGACCAAGTATCTGTGAATACCGAATTGCCAGCATTCCTATTTGGAAATACCGATGTATATGAATTTACTAATGATAATCGAAAAAGTTATTTCATTAGTGTTGAGGTAGCCAATAACGGATTGATAGATGGGCTGATTAAAGCATCTGTATTTGGCGGAGGAAGAGGCAATAGAGGAGGAGGACCAGAAGGGGGTGGACCTCCTGGACCACCTATGGGAGGAGGAATGACTGCTTCTTATGAGGATCTGTATCTCATACCTAAAGAAGAAAATGTGAAAATTGGAATTATCTTAAGTAATGCTCCTCGTATGATGTCACTACATACTTATTTATCTCAAAATGTACCTTCTGATATGAGGATTCAATTAGCTGATTTTACAGAAGCTCCTGTTGGTTTAGAAACCTTTTCTGGGGTTAAAATCCTGAATCACAAAATCAAGTTGCATCGAGACAATGAAACAATTGTTGACAACGAAGATGAAGGATTTAGTGTTATAAATACAAAAGGTAGAAAAACACTTAGAGAATTTGTTCTTGAATGGAATGAAGAAAATGTAGATGAAAGTGAATTTGAATATAAAACAATGTATCCCTGGAATCCTGCTGATAGATGGACGCCAGTATTGAATAGTTCATTTTTTGGAAAATATACAAAATCATATGTATATAAAGAATCGGGAGTTGGTAATGCCAGGGCAAAATTTGTTGCAAATTTACAAGAAAGTGGAAGATATAATGTTTATGCAATGATTCCTTCAAGAAGAATGGGCTCCTTTGGTAGAAGGGGGCGGGATAATTCAGAAAAAGGAAGCCAGTTTTATACAGTTTATCATGATGATGGAGTTAATGATGTAGAGATAGAAATTGAAAATGATTCTGAAGAATGGGCTCTGTTAGGGGAGTTTTATTTCTCAGACGGAGAAGCTGTTGTAGAATTATCAGATAAAAGCCAAAGAAGAGTTGTTGTAGCAGATGCTATAAAATGGGTGAAATTGTAGCTTAAATAAAATCCAAATATCCTATTTGAGATAATAACCATTATATGAATAATGAAGCTTATAAATGGATTTTTATCACAAATGAATAAAAATTAAAACAATATGAAACAAGCCATTATAAAGTTTTCTCAAACACGAGAATGACTAAATTGGTAAGTTCCATAGGGAAATAAAAAGAAAATTTAAACGCATGAAATTAACCAATTTAAGAGTATACCTTTTGCTATCATTAATATCTCTGAGTAATTATGTTAGTAGTCAACAGGTAATGTCTTTACAACAAGCCTTAGAGCAGGCTTTTATGTCGAGTCCTAGAATGAAAGAGGTGCGATTATCTCTAGAACAAAGTGAGCAAAATTTAAAGGCCTCAAGAGCTGCATTAAAATCAAATTTCAGTTTGAATTTTACCCCGCTAGAGTATTCTAAAACCAGAGAATTTAATAGTCAGTTATCTCAATGGTATACTGTTGAAGATTACACGAGTCTTGGTAATTTAAATGTGTCTCAACCGATTTTATTAACTGATGGTAATATATCACTAAACAATACATTCAGTTACGTTGATAATTCAAGTGCCAGTAGTTCGGGTACCTCAGGATTTGAAGGTTTTACAAATAGTTTGAGTTTAGAATTAACACAACCTTTATTTACTTATAATGTAACCAAACAGGAATTAAAAAAGCTAGAATTAAATTACGAAAATGCATCGTTAAATTACGCATTACAAATGCTCTCTGTAGAAAATAATGTTACTCAGGCGTTTTATCAAGTATATCAATCTCAAATGGAATATCATGTGGCAAAAGAAGAATATGAAAATCGTATCAAAAGTCATGAGATAATCAAAAATAAAGTAGAAGGAGGCCTTGTCGCAAGAGAAGAGTTATATCAATCAGAATTGGATTTATTATCGAGTAAATCTACTATGCAAAATGCAGAAGTATCTTTTGAAAATAACAAAGACAACTTTAAGCAGATGCTTGGTATTTCTTTGGATGAAGAAATTATGGTATTGGCTGATATTTCTGTAGTTCCGGTTGATATCGACATAAAAACAGCCTTAGGTAATGGTTTAAAAAGCCGAATGGAAATCAGACAAAGAGAGATTGAAATTGAAGAAGGTCAATTTGACTTGATTCAAACTAATGCCGAAAATGAGTTTAAAGGAGAATTAAGTGTTTCTCTGGGATTATTTGGACAAAATGAAAATCTATCTAATGTATTTCAAGATCAAACCAATAGCCAGGGAGTATCTTTTGGTTTGACAGTGCCTCTTTGGGATTGGGGAGAGAAAAAGGCTAAGTTAAGAGCAACAAAAGCCAGCCTTGAAATGAGTCAAAATAATTATGATGATGAAATAATTGATATTAAACTCAATATTAGACAGGTTTATAGGAGTTTGAATAATCTTTTAATTCAAATTGAAATTTCAAGAAAAACGGTGGAAAATGCAGAGCTTACTTATGAAATCAATTTGGAGAAATATAGGAATGGTGATTTAACAAGTATGGATTTAAATTTGGTTCAAAATCAGTTAACACAAAGTAAAAATGATTTAACCAATGCCATTATTGATTATAAGCTTGAATTATTAAATATGAAAATTCAATCAATGTATGATTTCGAGAAGAACGAATCCGTAACGCCACAATTAAGCCCAAATAAAAAATAAAATCTTGAAATGAGCACATGAATTTAATTATAACAACTAAAAAGTTTGAGGATAATTAAATAGAGCATTTCTTATGACAAATACAAGTAAATTATAACCTATGAAATACAACAATCTAATACTATTGTGTTTAAGCATTTTGCTTTTTTCTTGTAATAATCAAAATCAAAGTTTCAGTGTTGATGTTGAAGTTCCAGTTACTGTACAGGAAATAAAAAAGGATAATATTCAGGAAGTTTTTACTGCTACAGGTACAATTCAATCAGAATATGCAGTTACCATTCAAACAGAAGCAGAAGGAGATTATTATTTACAAATTAATCCCAGAACAGGTAAGAAATATAAAATGGGAGATATGGTAAAAAAAGGAGAATTAATCATATTAATTAAGAACGTTGAATATGAAAATGAGGTCAATATTGAAGGTGCTAAAATAGATTTAGATATTTCAAAAATGGAATATGAAAAACAAGTAGCTCTATACGAAAAAGGTGGTGCAACAATGCGCGAAAAAGTGGATGCACAAAAAACTTTGGTTACTGCTGAAAAAACATATCAAAATGCAGAAATAAATCTCTCTAAATTATCTATTAAAGCTCCCTTTGAAGGTGTTATAACTGATATACCTTATTTTTCTCAGGGAGTTAAAGTAAGTCAGAGTGAAGATGCATTACAAATAATGAGTTACAAAGAAATGGTTATGGATTTAATGTTACCTGAGAGTCAAATAGGTAAAGTATCATTAAATCAAGAAGCATTAATAACTAACTATTCCTTACCAGATGATACTATCAAAGGGATTTTAAGTGAAATTTCTCCAGCAATTGATGAAGACTCAAGAACATTTAAAGGTAGAGTATATGTTAATAATAAATATATGAAATTGAGACCTGGAATGTTCGTAAAAGCTGATGTTATTGTTGACAGTAAAGATAGTGTAATTGTTATTCCTAAGGATGCTATTCAGGTAAGAGATAATGGGAAAGCTGTATTTATTGCCCGAGGCGATCAAGCACGTGAACAAATGATTACAACAGGTATGGAAAATGAGGGGTTAGTAGAAGTTATAGAAGGACTTAATGAAGAAGAACGTCTGATTATCAAAGGATATGAAACTTTAAAAAATCGATCGAAAATTAAAATTCTGAATAAATAGGAATCGTATCTATGTGGTCAGAATTGAAAATAATCATTAAAGTTCTTTAATGTGTAGAAAAATCATACACATTTATTAAGGCAAAAAATATTTAACCTATGAAAAAACTTGCACAGTTTTCAGTTAGCTATCCGGTAACTGTTGCTATGATTATATTAGGAATTGTTTTGTTGGGAATTATATCTTTTTCCCGTTTAGGAACAGACCTATTTCCAGACTTAAATAATCCCAAAATAGTTGTTGAAATAGAATCAGGAGAAAGACCTCCTGAAGAAATGGAAAAACAATTTGTTGAAAATATTGAAAATACAATTATTAGACAAAGCGGGGTAGTTAATGTTAGTTCTGTAAGTAAAGTTGGAACGGCGCAAATTGATGTAGAATATAATTGGGATCAGGATATGGATGAAGCATTTCTTGATTTACAAAAATCCTTAACTACGTATAGTCAAAATGATGATATTGAAGAATTGAATATCTATAGAAACGACCCTAACGCTTCTCCTATAATGCTTGCCGCTGTTTCTAATTCTTCTATAACGGATATGGATGATCTGAGAAAAATTGCAGAAAGTTATATTAGAAATGAATTAATTAGGTTAGATGGGATAGCAGATGTTCGATTATCAGGGGATGAAACAAAAGAAATTATTATAGAAACAAATCCTTATATACTTGAATCCCACAGTATAACTTCAAGTTCTATTATTAGTAAAATTGAAAGTTATAATCAGAATGTTTCTGGTGGCTCTATTGAAGAATTAGGCCAAAAATATACCATAAAAGGTGTTAGTATTTATAAGTCAACTGATGATCTAGGCAAACTTGTAGTAGGAACAACTTTAGAAGAGGATGAAGACGGACAAAGTATAGAAGTACCCCTTTTATTGAAAGATGTAGCATCTATAACCTATAAAAACGAGGATCCAACAAATATTGTGAGACTCAATGGTAAAAGGTGTATAGGATTATCCATATATAAGGAAACCAAGTTTAATACAGTATCAGCCATTGAAACATTAAATGATGGATTTGAAAAAATAAAAAAAGCTTTACCCGGATATGAATTTACTGTAATAAAAAACCAAGGTAAATTTATTGATGATGCTATCTCCGAAGTTGAAGACAGTGCCATCATAGGAATATTTTTAGCCGTAATTATCCTGTTTGTATTTTTACGCAGAATAGGAACAACATTTATTGTGGCTATCTCGATTCCTATTTCAATCATAGCTACATTTAATTTGATGTATTTTAATGGATTAACGTTAAATATAATGACATTGGGAGGACTTGCTTTGGGGGCAGGTATGTTGGTTGACAACGCAATTATTGTAGTTGAAAATATATTTAGTTTGCTAGAAAAAGGAGTCGGTATAAGAAAGGCTGCTATTGAAGGAACTGCCAAAGTTGGTGGAGCCTTGGTAGCTTCTACATTAACAACCATAGTTGTATTTTTACCTATTGTATATTTACATGGTGCATCTGGCGAACTTTTTAAAGATCAGGCATGGACTGTAGCCTTTTCACTTTTATCTTCTTTATTTGTTGCAATTTTAATTATTCCGGTTTTAAGTGTTTTCATATTGGGTAAGAAGGCAGAAGTTGTTGTTCCAAAGGAAAGATCATATGAAAAATATAATAAGTTTCTTTTAAAAGCTTTAGATAAAAGATATTTGGTTATTGGACTTTCTATTTTATTAGTTACAGCATCTTATTTTTCAATGTCACTCTTAGGTAGTGAGTTTATGCCTGCAGCACAAACAAAAGAATTCTCTATTGAGGTAAGTTTGCCATCAGGGACAAGTCTGGAGCGCACTTCATCAACCCTTCAAAATATGGAAGAAATGATAAAGGAATCATTGGGTGATCATATTGAAAACATATATGCTCATGCTGGTCCTGAGTCATCTTCTGAAAGTTCAGAGGAAAGTGTATTTGACGGAGAAAATACGGGGTATATCAAGTTGATATTAAATGAAGAAACTACTTTATCAACCAATGAATTCATTCCGGTTTTAAATCAAATGTTTGACGGGATTCCAAATCTTGAATTAGAATATATTCAAGATGAAACTGCACTTCAGGAAATACTGGGAAGTGAATCGGCACCTGTAATGATAGAATTAATTGGAGATGATTTAGATGAGTTGGATAAACTAACAGATCAGGTTTATGCCATTTTAAAAGATGATAAGCAGCTTTATAATGTAAAAAGCTCCTTTGAAACAGGGGTTCCGGAGGTTAATATTGAGATAGATAGATATAGGGCCGGTCTCTTTGATATTGATGCATCAAGTATTATTGATCAATTAAAAGAGTTTTTAATGGGTAAGGATGCTGGAAGTATAGAAAGTAACGGGGAATTAACTGATATTACCTTAAAAATGCCAGATTATCCTCTAAAGGATCTTAATAACTTTATTATTGAGAATGGTGATTCAGAGTATCGTTTAGGTGAACTGGCTCATATTACAATAGGAAATTCGGCAAAAGAAGTTATCCGGGATAATCAAAATAGAGTAGGGCGAATAACAGCTCATATTCAGGGAGATATTGCTATAGATAAATTAACCTTGGATATAGAAAAAAAATTATCTCAAGTAGTATTTCCACAAGGATATAAATATCAAATTAAAGGTGATGAATTAAAGAGAAAAGAGTCTTTCGGAAGTTTAACCTTTGCTTTAATTCTTTCTATTGTTTTGGTATATATGGTTATGGCCTCTCAATTTGAATCTTTGCTTCATCCATTTACAATTCTCTTAACCATTCCTTTAGCAGGAGTTGGTGCCATTGCAGCTTTCTTAATATTGGGTAAATCATTAAATATCATGGCATACATTGGGTTAGTAATGTTAGCAGGTATTGCAGTAAATGATTCAATCATACTAGTGGATGCAATCAATCAAATAAAAAGAGAAGGAGTAAAACTAAAAGAAGCCATTATAAAAGCTGCTAATTCAAGAGTCAGACCTATATTAATGACTAGTTTAACCACTATCTTAGGTTTACTACCATTAACTATTGGATTTGGAGAAAGTTCTGCTATTAGATCCTCAATGGCTATTGCAGTTATTGGTGGACTAGTAACATCAACATTACTTACATTAGTAGTAATACCTTGTCTGTATTACATATTTGAAGAGGTTTTGAACAGAAAGAAAGTCAGGGATAATTAAAGAGTATTATTTTTTGACAACAAATTTCTTATCGGAAAATTATGGATTTTATAATCAAACGAAAAGTATTAATCAGTATGTTATTTGTGGCACTTACCCTATTAGGAGTGGTGTCATATAAGAACTTATCTGTCGAATTATATCCGGATACCGAACTACCTATGCTTTTTGTTCAAATAGCTGGACAAACAGAATCTGATCCCAAATACGTAGAACAAGAGGCCGTAATTCCAATGGAAGGAGTTGTGGGGACATTAGAAGGTATTGAAAAGGTAGAATCAAGGGTAAGTTCTGGTAGAGGAACCATAATCATTTATTTAAATAAAGATGTTGACTTTAAATATGCTTATTTAAAATTGGCTGAAAAAGTTCAGTCTTCTCAAAGTTTATTACCTGAAGATTATACAGCCACAGTCATTAAAATGGACCTGGATGAATATAACAACCAATTTATGAATATTCAGGTTTTAGGAACAGGCAGTGTTGACAGAGTACGGGCTATTACCGATGAAAAAGTAGTAGATAAACTTGAAAATATAGATGGTGTTGCAGGTGTTGAAGTATACGGAGGAAGAGAGAAAAGTGTTGAAATTATTTTAAATGAGGATAGAATTGAGGCACTGGGATTAACCATATCCCAAATCAGATCTAAAATTCTTAGTAATACAGAATCAAAAACATTTGCAGGTAGAGTGGTTGATCAAGGCCAATATTTGTTTGTAAATGTAGATGGTGAATACAATACTATAAGAGATATTGAAAATGTTGTGGTTTCAAGTGATGGACCATTACTTTTAAAAGATATCGCACAAATTAATTTTGGTTATAAAGATGTCACAAGCTACAGTAGAGTTAACTCTAAAGAATCAGTTACACTAAGTGTAACACGTGAAGCATCTGTAAATCAAATTGACTTATCTGCAAAGGTTAAAGACCAAATTGAAGAGCTAAATCAGCAATTGAAACCTGAAGGCATTGAAGTTGCTATTACTTCAAATAGTGCAGATACAATGGAGGAAAATATTAGTCAAATCATTGATTTAGCACTTATTGGTAGTATTCTGGCGGTATTTATTTTATGGATTTTTCTAAAAAATATACCACTGGTCTCTCTGGTTATGTTATCTATTCCTATTTCAGTGTTTTCAGCATTTAATTTATTTTATGCATTTGATATAACACTAAATTCATTAACACTAATTGGAATAGCACTTGCTGTAGGTATGCTCATTGATAATAGTATTGTCGTCATGGAGAACATATACCGCATAGCCAGTATGGATGATGATAAAGACAAAGCTGTATTGATGGGGACAAAGGAGGTCTGGAGAGCAATTTTCGCTGCAACCCTAACCACTATTACAGTATTCCTACCATTTGTATTTTCTTCAAACGTAATGTTTAAGTTGGTAGCAAAAAATATTAGTGTTTCAATTGTTGGAACATTAATCATTTCATTGGTAGTTGCTTTGCTATTAATACCAATGATGACTCATGCTGTTTTATCTTATAGTAAGAAAAATGTACAGTTACGTTTACAACGACTTCCATTACATAATCGTTTGATTCAGGCATATTTGGTGTTGTTAAAAAATGCCTTAAGACTTCCTGCAAGGACAATAAATTCAGCAGTTTTTGTTTTCTTTCTTACTATTCTTATAAGTCTGGTTGTTAGTTATCAAGTAAATAAAGAAGTAGAAACACCTGAATTTGTAATAGATATTGAACGTCCATCAGGTTCTACTTTAGAGGGAACTGATTTTATGGTTCAGGAATTTGAGAAAAGATTAGAGAATATTGCTGAAAAGGATAAGGTTATAAGCCAGGTTTATGAAGAAAAAGCAACACTTACCGTTCAATTAAAAGAAGAATATAAAAAAGAATCAGATCGTTCTTTAGGAGAAATAAAAGCAGACATTCAAAGTAAACTTTATGGATTTGATGATTCTGAAATCGTACTTGAACAAGGAAGTACGGGTTCTTCGAGTGGAGGAGGTGGTGGTTTTGGTTCAAATCCGGGAATGAATCTGATGGGAATGTTTGGTATTGGACAGCAAAGTGAATCTGTGGTTATTAAGGGAGAGAACTTTGATAAAATGTTATTACTAGCAGAGGATATTAAATACATTTTAGAAGATAATATCGAGGATTTAAATTATGTTAGGGTTAGTGCAAGTTCTGCCAGTCCTGAGGTTCATTTGGATTTTAATCCCGGATTAATGAGTATGTATGGAGTAACTCCTCAAAATGTTGTTTCAGAGTTAAGTGTTTTTAAAAATGAAGTGAGTTCAGGGGGTGTTTTAAAAATTGATAATGATGAATATGATATCGTAATTAAAACTGAAGTAGAAGATGGCGAAGAAGAAAACACATCTAAAACATACGATGAATTAAAAGCACTTAATGTTCAGTCTTCTTCGGGTAGTTTAGTAGCACTTAATGACTTCTCAGATATTATATATGCATCAGGAAGAAGTGAAATATTAAGAGTAAATCAACAAAAAGAAATTACTATTACGTATGCCTTTAGTGAAGATGTAAATGATTCCAAAGATCTCTTAGAACAGGCTCGCATTGAGGTGGACGAATTAGTTGCAGCTGTAAATTTACCTTCTGGCACAGCCGTTGAAGTAGTTCATAAAGAAGACCAATTTGAAGAATTTAAGTTTTTAATTGGTACAGCTTTTATTTTAATATTAATGATTCTGGCTTCAGTATTTGAATCATTCGTTACTCCATTTGTGATGTTGTTTTCGATACCGCTTGCTGCCATTGGTTCACTTATAGGTTTAATATTTACAGGTAATTCCTTGTTTAGCCTTAATACCTTAATTGGATTTTTGATTTTATTAGGCATTGTGGTTAATAACGGGATTATTCTTATTGATTATTCAAATATACTGCGAAAACAGGGTATGAGGCATTCAAGAGCCTTATTACAAGCTGGAATTTCAAGGGTTCGTCCAATATTAATAACAGCATCAACAACCATAATTGCTATGCTTCCTCTTGCTTTAGGAAAATCAGAATATGTAGGTAGTTTAGGAGCTCCCTTTGCCATTACTGTAGTTGGAGGTTTATTGGTAAGTACCTTGTTAACGCTTGTTTTTATACCCACTTTTAGCTTTGGATTAGAGAATTCTCTAAAATGGATACACAGTTTAAATTGGGTGTATAAAGCCATCATATTCACTTTATGGGCTTTGGGACTTGTTTTAATACAATTTGTTTTTAATCATACTTTAGTATGGAAACTTGTAGAGTACTTTGGTTTTATAGTGGGAATTCCTGCTATTATGTATTTTGTTTTGTATAGCCTTCGTAGAGCAAATGCCACATTAATAGGAGATAATGATAAAATTATAATTCAACTACAAAATGTTGTAAAAGTTTATGATCGGGATAATCGCTTTATCCGTGAATGGAAAATGGCTAAGGAATACGGATTAAGAGAGCGTAGTGAAAAATCATCAAAAAGTTATGTTGAAGGATTAATTTGGCAAATTCCATTATTTGGTTTTCTAGTTTGGATGAATTGGTTTTATCTGGAATCCGGACTCTGGGCTTTTGTATACTTAATCGTTGAATACTTTATATTATTATCCTATATATCCTATTTAAGAAGTTGGCCTGGTTTAAACTCATTCTGGACTAAGCTTTTCTCTATGAATAGTATTTTATCAAATGCAATATTATGGTTTTATCCTGTATTGGTAATGGGATTATTTTCATATAAGTTTGATGCGTTGGCAACATCCATTGTAATAGGCGGATTTTGGTATTTAGGATTACTTATTTATAATACAGGAAATAAACTATTATCAGAAAATATTAATGTAGAACGATTGAAAGGACGCTTTGCCGGATTGCGAAGGAGTTGGTATCTAATGGTGCGTTCAATCCCTGTTATTGGCAGTCAAAAGCAACCTTTTAAAGCAGTTAAGGGTCTTTCATTAACTATGGAAAGTGGTATGATTGGTTTGCTTGGACCTAATGGGGCTGGTAAAACTACCATAATGCGTATTATTTGTGGAATATTAGATCAAAGTTATGGTAAGATATTTATAAATGGCTTTGATACAAATAAATACAGGGAGGAACTTCAGGGGCTGATTGGTTATTTACCCCAGGAATTTGGTTCGTATGATAATATGACTTCTTTTGAATTTTTAGATTACATGGCCTTACTTAAAGGTTTAAAAAATACAGAAGAACGTTCTGCTCGGGTTGAATACGTTTTAAAGTCAGTTCATATGTGGGAAAATAAAGACAAAGAGATTGGTTCTTTTTCCGGAGGTATGAAACAACGTATTGGAATTGCTCAGATTATGTTGCATTTACCACGTATTTTAGTAGTTGATGAACCCACTGCAGGACTTGACCCAAGAGAAAGGATTCGATTCAGAAACTTATTAGTTGAACTAAGCAGAGACAGAATTGTGATTTTTTCTACACATATTATTGAAGATATTTCCAGTTCGTGTAATAAGGTTGCCGTTATGCGGAAAGGAGAATTGAAATATTGGGGAGAACCTAAAGAATTATCTAAAGTAACTCAGGGAAAAGTATGGACATTTGATGTTCCTGCTAATGAATTTGGAATAATTAATAAAAAATATCAGGTTGTACATCATATTGGGAGAGGTGCAAATATTACTGTTAGGGTTTTATCAAAAGATAAACCAATTGATAGTGCAATACAAGTATCTTCTAGTCTTGAAGACTCTTACTTATGGCTATTACGAAACAATTAAACCTTCACCTCATTAAATTAACCAGGAAAACATGAATAATATAGTTCGACTTGTAAAATATAATCTCAAAATAATTTTTGGAAATAAATTTATTTATTTCCTCGGAGCTTCAGTGTTGTTTTATCTACTTATCACTGTGATAGCAATTTTTTCCAATAGTACTATTGAAGTAAGTGATGCTTTTTATCAGCTTATATTTCCAGGAATCCTATTAATATTTTTTCCTACAACATTTGGAATTCAAAATGATGAAGACGCCAGAATACTGGAGATATTATTCGGAATACCCAATTATCGATATAAAGTTTGGTTAATGAGGTTGTTAATCATTTTTATTATGGTTTATGCTATGATGGTGATGTTTTCATTATTAAATAGTTTTGTACTAGTTGAATTGCCAGTATTAGAGTTAAGTTTTCATTTAATGTTTGTAATTATCTTTTTCGGTACTCTGGGATTTCTTTTTAGTACCTTGGTGAAAAATGGAAATGGATCTGCAGTTTTAATGGTAATTGTTGGTTTAGGATTGTGGTTTTTACATGCATTTCTGGGAGCCTCTAAATGGAATGTATTTTTAAATCCTTTTGATTTACCAGATGATGTGAGTGAAGTTATTTATAGCAATATGATTTTTCAAAATAAATTAATTGTTCTATCAGCTTCAATCGTAGCTATTTTATGGGGATTAATCAATCTTCAGAAACGTGAGCACTTTATTAAATAACCATTGTTGATGATATAAGCCATCTAATTTATATTTTAGAAGCTTATATTATAACCTAAAAGCGTCGTTATTAAAATGTCAAAATATATAGTATCAGAAACATTCGAATCTCATAATACAATTGAAAAAGGAGAGTATGAAGATTGTATTTTTAAAAATTGCGATTTATCAGAAAGTGATTTAAATACATATATTTTTACTGATTGTGAATTTGTTAATTGTAATTTATCAAATACAAACATACAAGGGACAGCTTTTAGGGATGTTAAATTTATAAACTGCAAATTAATGGGAATTCAGTTCTCAGAATGTAATCTCTTTTCATTAACATTTACATTTGAAGATTGTATTCTTGACTTTAGTTCGTTTTATCTGTTAAAAATTAAAAATACGCTATTTAAAAATTGTCGTTTAATTCAAGCAGATTTTGTTGAAGCTGAATTGAATAATTCAAATTTCATTAATTGTGATCTTTCTGGGGCAATGTTTGAAAGAACAAATCTGGAAAAAGTAAACTTATCCTCTTCTTTTAATTTCTCTATTGATCCTGAGTTAAATAAGATACATAATGCTACCTTTTCAAAACAAAATATTTTAGGCCTGCTTTTAAAATATAATATTAAAGTTGAAGAATAATCTGTAAATACTGAACTCCTTGTTGTAAACATCATTAAAATAACCATTATTTAATTAATATAAATTTAACGTATATATACGTTGGTTTAAAATTGGTTGACGTATATTTGCGTCATAATAAAATAATATGGTTAAAGCTAAAGCAGATTTATTCAGTAAAAATTTAATAATCAGTGCAGAGATGTTTAAGGCTTTGTCACATCCTGCACGTTTAAAAATTCTTCAGTATTTGTCATCTCAAGAAATGTGCATCACCGGAGATATTTCTGACGAATTACCTTTAAGCCGTACAACAGTAAATCAACATATTAAAGAGCTAAAAGAAGTTGGTTTTATTAAAGGAACTATAGACGGAGCTAAAACTAAATATTGCCTCAATTCCTGTAAAATTGAAGAATTAAATAAAATATTTAGTCTCTTTTTTAACTCAATTAATAGTAGTTGTAAGTCCATAAATTGCGAATAACATATAAAATATATAAAAATGAAAATTTTAGTTTTGTGCACAGGTAATAGTTGTAGAAGTCAAATGGCACATGGATTCTTACAATCATTTGATAAAAACATTACTGTATGTTCAGCAGGAACAGAAGCTTCAGGAAGATTAAATGCTAATGCAGTTAAAGCAATGAATGAAGCTGGAATTGATATTAGTGGTCATACTTCTGATTCAGTAAACAAATACTTAAATGATGAGTGGGATTTTGTAATTACAGTATGTGGAGGAGCAAACGAATCGTGTCCGACTTTTACAGGAAATGTTAAAAAGAGATTGCATATTGGTTTTGATGATCCATCGCATGCTACAGGTACAGAAGAATTCATTTGGAGCGAATTTATTCGTGTTCGCAACGAAATTAAAGATGGATTCTATAAGTTTTATACTGAAGAAGTTAAACCTCAGTTATAGTAAAAATGGGACAAGGAAAGAAGGAAATTGGTTTTTTTGAAAAATACCTTTCTTTATGGGTAATTATCTGTATTGCAAGTGGAATTCTAATCGGAAACTTTCTAGGAGATACAGTTCAGGTGATTAGTAAGCTGGAATTTTTTAATGTAAATATTCCTGTTGCGGTATTAGTTTGGTTTATGATTTACCCAATGATGCTTCAAATTGATTTTTCAAGCATTAAAAATGTAGGTAAAAAGCCTAAAGGATTATTACTTACACTAGTAGTAAATTGGCTGATTAAGCCATTTACAATGGCCTTTTTTGCTTGGATATTTTTTACTAAAATATATGCTGCATTTATAACACCTGAGCTTGCCGGTGAATATATCGCTGGTGCTATATTATTAGGAGCTGCACCTTGTACTGCTATGGTTTTTGTATGGAGTTATCTTACAGATGGAGATCCAAATTACACTTTAGTACAAGTATCTGTTAATGATTTAATCATCTTGGTTGCATTTGTTCCAATAGTTGGCTTATTATTAGGAATTACAAATGTTCAGGTTCCTTACGAAACTTTAGTTACAAGTGTAGTTGTATTTGTTGTAATTCCTTTGTTAGCTGGTTATATTACAAATAAATATTTAACAAAAAAGAAAGGTGAACAATGGTTTAAAACAGTTTTTCTACCAAAATTTAAACCGGTTTCAATTGTTGCTTTATTAGCTACTTTGGTATTATTGTTTGCGTTCCAAGGTTATACTATTACTAATAATCCTTTTATTATTTTATTAGTAGCTATACCATTAATAATTCAAACTTACTTTATTTTTTTTATAGCTTGGTTTGGTGGTCGCAAATTAAAGCTTCCTCATGCTATTTGTTCTCCGGCAGCAATGATTGGAGCAAGTAATTTTTTCGAATTAGCTGTAGCTGTTGCAATTGCATTATTCGGATTACAATCACCTGCCGCATTGGTAACAGTAGTGGGCGTTTTAGTTGAAGTACCCATAATGTTATCACTAGTAGCGCTGGCAAACAAATGGAAATATAATTGATAGCAATGTACTTTCAGTAAAAAGTACAAAAACAATATTTATAAGGCCTTGTTTATATATTAATATGTATAAACAAGGTTTTTTTTTACCTAATTCAATATATTTGTTCGCATAATTAAATTGCTATATGGCTAATATTTCTGCATTAAAAAGTATTCAAATTAAAGGCGCAAGAGTTCATAATTTAAAAGGTATTGATCTGGAGCTTCCTAGAAATAAATTTATTGTAATTACAGGAGTATCTGGTTCCGGAAAATCATCGTTGGCATTTGATACGCTTTATGCAGAGGGACAAAGACGTTACGTAGAGAGTTTAAGCTCTTATGCTCGTCAGTTTTTAGGGAGGATAGATAAGCCTGATGTTGATTTTATAAAAGGTATTCCACCAGCCATTGCTATTGAACAAAAGGTAAATACTCGTAATCCACGCTCAACAGTTGGTACTTCAACAGAAATATATGATTATTTAAAATTATTATATGCAAGAGCTGGAAAAACCTTATCTCCTGTATCTGGAAATGAAGTAAAAAGACATTATGTATCTGATGTGGTCAACCATATTACAAAATATGATGATCAAACAAAATTAGTTGTTTTGTCAGAAATTTTGGTTCCTGAAGATAGATCATGCAAAGCTCATCTGGAGGTTTTACTGAAACAAGGATTTGTTAGAGTAGAGAGAGAGAATAAGTTTTTCAAAATTGAAGATATTATCAATGATGAATCAGAAATAGACTGTAGTAACTATTATTTGGTCATTGATAGAGCGACAGCATCTAAAGAAGAAGATAATTTATCTCGATTAGCAGACTCTATTGAAACAGCTTTCTTTGAAGGAAAAGGAGATTGTATAATTAAAATATTTGATAGGGATCAAATTGAAACACATCAATTTTCCAATAAATTTGAATTAGATGGAATTCAGTTTGAGGAGCCTAGTGAACATATGTTTACGTTTAATAACCCGGTGGGTGCTTGTTCTAAGTGTGAAGGTTTTGGAAATGTAATTGGCATAGATGAAGATTTAGTTATTCCCAATAAAACACTATCTGTTTTTGAAGATGCTGTGGCATGTTGGAAAGGTGAAAAGATGGGGGAGTATAAAAAACAATTAATCTCATCTGCACATCATTTTAATTTTCCTGTTCATCGTCCTTATTACGAACTAACTGATGCCGAAAGACAACTGTTATGGAAAGGAAATGAATTCTTTCATGGAATCAATACCTTCTTTAAACATGTAGAAGAACAACAGTATAAAATTCAATATCGTGTTATGTTATCTCGCTATAGGGGTAAAACTATTTGTCCTGATTGTAGAGGTACCCGATTAAAAAAGGAAGCTTCATGGGTTAAAGTAGGTGGAATGAGTATTTCTGATTTGGTTTTAATGCCGATTAATGATTTAATGACCTTTTTTAATGATATAAAACTAGATGAACATGACGCAAAGGTTGCTAAACGAATTCTTAGAGAAATAACGACACGATTACGTTTTTTATACGAAGTCGGATTAGGATACTTAACTTTAAATCGTTTGTCTTCTACACTTTCCGGGGGAGAAAGTCAACGTATTAATTTAGCTACTTCATTGGGAAGTACTTTAGTAGGTTCTCTTTATATTTTAGATGAACCAAGTATCGGTTTACATTCACGAGATACTGATTTATTAATTAAAGTATTAAAGCAGTTACAACAATTAGGAAATACTGTTGTAGTTGTTGAACACGATGAAGATATTATGCGAGCTGCAGACGAAATTGTTGATATTGGTCCTGGAGCAGGTCGTTTAGGGGGAGAAGTGGTTTTCAAAGGTAAACTTGAAAAAAACGCAAATGCTAAGAATAGTTTAACCTATCAATATTTATTTGGAAATGAAAAAATAGTTCTACCTGATTCAAGGAGAAGTTGGAATAACTTTATTGAAATTTTAGGTGCCAGAGAAAATAATTTAAAGGCTATTAATGTAAAGATTCCTTTAAATGTAATGAATGTGATTACGGGAGTTAGTGGTTCTGGCAAATCAACTCTAATCAAATCTATTTTATACCCAGCCATAAAAAAACGCTTAGGAGGTTACGCTGATAAAACAGGGGCGTTTGATTTATTAAAAGGTGATGTGGAACAAATTACTGATGTTGAATTTGTTGATCAAAATCCTATAGGTAAATCATCCCGTTCAAATCCAGCTACTTATTTAAAAGCTTATGACGAGATAAGAAAATTGATGGCAGATCAGCAGGCATCAAAAATAAATGGTTATAAAGCATCGCATTTCTCTTTTAATATTGATGGAGGAAGGTGTGAAGAATGCCAAGGGGAAGGAACCATAAAAATTGAGATGCAGTTTATGGCTGATATTGTTCTTACATGTGAAAGTTGTCATGGCAAAAGATTTAAAGATGATATTCTGGAAGTAAAATATAGAAATAAAAACATCCATGATATTCTTGAAATGACCATTGAACAAGCTATTGAATTTTTTAGTCAAGATGAGAAAAATGGGGCTAAAAGAATTGTCAATAAATTAAAACCTTTAGCTGATGTTGGTTTAGAATATGTAAAAATGGGACAATCTTCAAGTACTTTGTCTGGAGGTGAAAGTCAACGGGTTAAATTGGCTTCTTTTTTAGCTAAAGAAAAAACAGAACCTACCTTATTTATATTTGATGAACCCACCACCGGATTACATTTTAATGATATTAAAAAATTATTAAAAGCTTTTGATGCCTTAATTGAGAAAGGCCACTCTCTTGTAATAATCGAGCATAATTTAGAAGTAATTAAATCTGCAGATTGGATTATTGATTTAGGTCCTGAAGGTGGAGATAAAGGAGGTTATGTTATTTTTGAAGGTAAACCTGAATCATTATTAAATATTGAAGATTCTTATACTGGTAAGTATTTGAAACCCTATTTAATAAAATAAATAAGGTTCCTGTAACGAGGAACCTTTCATTTATATAAATATATATTTATTTTATTTTTTACTCTTTTCAATTCCGAAAAGAACTGAT
Source organism: uncultured Saccharicrinis sp. (assembly GCA_963665705.1). Classification (GTDB taxonomy): domain Bacteria; phylum Bacteroidota; class Bacteroidia; order Bacteroidales; family Marinilabiliaceae; genus Saccharicrinis. The sequence goes on along the minus strand of OY762448.1, from coordinate 2,473,957 downwards.
ACACAACCTTTAGAGATATTCATTTTATCAGAATTATAATCGTCTAATACCTTTAGTTTTATTACCAAAGTTTGTGTTGTTTCAACTGAAAAATCCCAAACATCAGTATAATCATGATCTTTATTATCAAATAATATATTATTATCCTCATTAACTAATCGAAAATGTATATTGGGTAAGTTATCAACTTTACTTACTACAATTCTATATTTCTGATCTTTAAAGAAAGTTTTATACAATTCGGCAGTTTCACCAGCACTTAAAGTAGTAGCATTGTAATTACCATCATGTATAAAATTACCTAATTTAGGTTTTCCTACTTTTTTTGCAAAACTTAAACATTGAGCATTGGTAATATTACCAAAAACAAAAAATAAAACTATTAATGAACCTGAAAAGGCGGATATAAATTGTTTTTTATTCATAAATCTTTAAAAAAGAGACATTAAGAAATAAATTCTGCTCTGATTTCTGCAACTTTCTGTAATAATTTATCAAAAACCTCCTTAGACATATGAGTTTCGGAATCAGCCTTTATTGTAGTTACTTTATTTTCATCATCAGTTTCTGCTTCTACTTTAGAGGTATTAATAATTTTTATTTCTTCAAAAATTGCTTTTAATTCTCCAATTTTATCTTGTAAATAAGTAATATCATCATTATTTGTATATGATTCTAATAAATTTAAAACCGTAATTAATGAAAGTTTCTGATATACGATCCTTTCAACTAATCGTTGATTATTATCCATTGAACCATTAGTTAAAGTTGTAGCTAAATATAAACCTTCAACCCAACCTCCAACTAATACCATTACAGAAATAGCTGGTCTGTCATTTTCTTTAAGATAAGCATTAGAGTTCATAAAAGTTTCAGAGATAATTTCCATTACAGCATCTCTATTATTCATATTATCCTCTAATTTTTTGATGGTATTCTCATCAATAGCATCCATAATACTTAATCCTTCAGCTAATCTTTTTGCACAACCCATATATTTTATAGCTGATTGTGTTTGATCAAAAAGACTAGTGTAACTCAAATCAGCACTGTAAATACCAAGATTCAAAGCCATTTTAAGATTGGTATCATAACTTGTAACATTTTCTATCGGATTTAATATTTCTTCATCATATCTGGCTCCAGATCTTTTTATAAGCATAGCTGTTTCAAGAGGAGAGGGTAATGAATAAAAAATTAATTTTGACTTATTAAAGTCTTCCACAATTTTTGGATCTACTTCTTGAGCTGACTCTATTATTTTTTCCTCTTCACTTTTTGCTGCCTTTTTTCCATCGGATACACATGATGGAGCTAATAATGAGATTAAAGCAAGAACAAAGAATAATTTAGAAACCTGATTAAAAGTTTTTCTCATTTCGTTAAAATTTTATGCTGACAATACCATATTTATTATAATCAATTGCCAGATGTGTATTGTTAGGATTTAATTTTTTAAATATACATTTAAAATAATTATGCAATACGTATTTTTACATAATTAATTATTTCGAAATATAAAAATATCAAATAAAATTCACAAACAATGGGTTTATAAAAGGTTTTGTTTCAAAAACACAAAAAAAAAGCTTCTGAAAGATTAAATTTCAGAAGCTTTTATGTTTAGTCTTATATGCTTATTAGTCTAATGAAGAAAAATACTTCATAAACTGAGCTCTTTCATATTGAGCAGGATCAGAAATTTTTCGATAACTCATTAATCCCTTAAAATCATTAATAGACTTAAATCCTTTTTCCTCCATCCAGTATGATAATTCATTAATAATAGAAGAAATCGTTTCTGCACCATTCTTATAAATCGTAGAGCAGATTTGCACTGTAGATGCTCCAGCTAGTAGTTGTTTAATTACTGCTTCTCCATCGTGGTTTCCAGTTGAAGCAGAAACATCAATTTGATCTACTTTATCAGATACAATAGCTACCCATCGTAATGATCTTCTAATGTCAGATGGAGAGCTAAATACAGATGATGATGTTAAGGCTAATTTGTTAATATCAATATCTGGTTGATAAAAACGATTAAATAAAACAATGCCCTTTGCACCTAACGCATATAATTTATTAACTACATTAACAATATTTGCAAAGTTATCTCCTAATTTAATTGCAAAAGGAATTTTTATTGCCTTAGATATATTTTCAGCAATATTATAATATAAACCTTCAATCACAGATGCTTCAACGTTTTTATCTGTATTAACTATATGAACATTCAATTCTATAGCATCGGCACCGGCTTCTTCAATTTTTTTAGCGAAATCAATCCACTCATTAGCAGAAAAACAATTGATACTAGCAATAACAGGAATATCAAATTTTTCCTTTGCTTCTTTAATCAATTTTATGTAGTCTCCAACTGAATTATCCTTAGTGTATCCAGCTATATAATCCAATGCTTCAGGATAATCATAGCCTTCACCTTGCTTAATTTGATTGTTAATCTCGTAATTTATTTGTTCTTCAAATAAAGATTTTAGTACAATAGCTCCAGCTCCAGCCTCTACAAGTTTTGAAATTTTATCAATGCTACTGGTTAAACCAGAACTACTAACAATAATGGGATTCTTTAATTTTAATCCCATGTATGAAGTATTTAATTTTGCCATATCATTATTGTATTTTACAATGAACAAATATAATTTTTTTTAAACACTAATAATGGAAAAGTAGCATAATTTCCTACTTAGTATAATTTCGTGCTCCAAATATAGAACTTCCAACTCTTACCATTGTACTACCTTGTTCAATGGCTATTTTATAGTCACCGCTCATACCCATTGAAATCTCTTTAAACATTGAATCTTCTTTAAAATATTGCTCTTTCAATTTAAAAAATATATCCTTTAATGAGCTAAATTCATTTGCAACCTGCAGATTGTCATTAGTATATGTAGCCATACCCATTACTCCACAAATTTCAATATTTTCTAATTGTTTGTAATCCTCTGACTCTAAGGTTTCTTCCACCTCGTCATAACTAAATCCAAATTTTGTACTTTCTTTTGCTATATGAAATTGAAAAAGACACTTGATTTTCCTATCATTTTTTTTTGCCTCTTTATTTATTGCTTTAAGCAATTTTAAAGAATCAACACCATGTATTAAAGAAACAAAAGAAGCGATATATTTTATTTTATTAGTCTGCAGATGTCCTATAAAATGCCATTTTATATCTTTGGGAAGTTCTTCATATTTTTTACTTAAATCCTGAACCTTATTTTCTCCAAATATCCTTTGACCAGCCTCATAGGCTTGTATTATATCACTGTTGGGCTTCGTTTTTGATACAGCTACTAATTGTACATGATCTGGTATATTAGATTTAATATCTTTTATGTTTTCTGCAATAGTCATCATTTTATTTTGCTTTAATTTTTTACAAAATTACGATTTTAACAAAAAACGACTCTCATTATTTAAAATAAATAATGGAGTCGTAGATCTATATTATTTAATAGTAAAAAATATTAATCCAATTTATGAATTACCATTCCTGATCTTAATTTTGGTTCAAACCATGTAGTTTTTGGAGGCATAATGTTTCCTGAATCAGCAATATTAATTAATTGTTTCATAGTAACCGGGTGTAGGGCAAATGCTACTTTCATTTCTCCGGTATCAACTCTTTCTGATAATGCTTCAAGTCCTCTTATTCCCCCTACAAAATCAATTCTTTTATCAGTTCTTAGATCTTTTATGCCTAATATTTCATTTAATATGAAATTTGATAAAATAGTAACATCTAAAATTCCGATAGGATCATTATCATTATAAGTCCCTTCTTTAGCAATTAATTTATACCATTTACGATTTAAATACATTGAGAATTCATGCAAACACGAAGGTTTAATTATCTTACTTGAAGAATCTATAATATCAAATCTATCAGTAAGATTGTTTATAAATTCTTCTTCTGTTAATCCATTTAAATCTTTTACAACTCTATTATAGTCTATTATTTTTAATTGGTTTTCCGGAAAGTGAACAGCCAAAAAGAAATTATATTCTTCATTTCCTATATGATCAGGATTCTGATCTCTTTTTTCCTTGCCAACTAATGCTGCAGCTGCAGTTCTGTGATGTCCATCAGCAACATATGTATATGGAACTTTTTCTGCAAATAATTTTTCAATTCTCTGATTTATTTCAGGATCATTAATGACCCAAAAATGATGTCCAAAACCATCCTCTGAAATAAAATTGTATTCTGCTTTTTCTTTATTAACTATATTTTCAACAATCTGATCAATTTCATAAACTGCTGGATAGGCAAAAAATACAGGTTCAATGTTTGCATTGTTAATTCTAACATGAACCATCCTGTCTTCTTCCTTTTCTTTTCGTGTAAGCTCATGCTTTTTAATAATCCCGTTTAAATAATCATCAACAGAAGCTGCTCCTACAATACCATATTGAGTTCTATCATCCATTGTTTGGGCATAAATATAGAATTTAGCAAAGTCATCTTGTAATAACCATCCCTTTTCCTGAAATTTATTAAAGTTTGCTACAGACTTGTCATAAACTTCCTTAGAATGAACTTCAATAGAGTTGGAACAGTCTATTTCACTTCTTGTTACATGAAGTAAAGATACTTCGTTTCCATCAGCCATTTTTGTAGCCTCTTCTCGACTCATAACATCATAAGGAAGACAGCAAAGATCTTTTACTATTTCTGCAGGAGGACGAAGTCCTTTGAAGGGTTTTACTATTGCCATATCGTGTAGATTTGAATTTGATTTTAAGATATGCAATATATAAATAGGAAAATGAGATAGATGTGATTTTTGTCAATCAATAATTAAAAAAAGGATGATTTATTTCAATAAAAAATATTCTTAATAACAATAAGGGCAATTTAGTCATTACTAAATTGCCCTTATATATAAATTATTAAATAATTCTATTCATCTCGCTCAATATTTCCTTTAGCTATTAATTCTGTTGGATTACCAGTATAATGAATTTTGCCTCCGGTATTTGTTTTTGCTTCCAGTTTATCTGTAGCATTTATCCAAGCTACACCACCAGTATAAGCTTTAACAATAGCCTCCTTACTTATTAATTTATCGCCAATAAATCTCCCTCCTGTATTGCTTGAAATTTCCTGAAAATCAACTTTTCCAACTACTTCTATTTTTGATGAAGATAGTGATGCCGTCAAATTTTCCACATCTAAATCCAATATTATAGAAGAACCCGTTCCTGCTTTAAGATCAAGATTTTCCGCATATAATACATTGTCTGATGTAATAAAAGCCCCAGTACCTGCACTAATTGCTTTTAATGATTTATAAGTTAAATAAACCATTACTGACATATCATTATAAATTTTTGTTTTTAATTTGATATCCAGTTTTCTCCCTTTTATATTGGTAAGAACATCGGTTACATCTGCATTTTCTATTACAATTCTAACATTTTCCTTATCACCTTCAATTAATGTTACGTTAACTCCTTTGCCGGCATAAATTTCATTAAATGTCCCTACATTTCTACTTTGTGATTTTTGATCCTGGGCTATTGCATTAATAATCGAAGTAAATGCTATAAAGAATAATACTATTTTTTTCATATTTCTAAATTTGCTTTTAATTGCTACATGGAACTCGCCAATTTTGTCATCTTTATGTGTGGTAAAACTTTCTCATGACTCGTTTCATTTAGCTTAATTACAATTATTTCTAATGGTTTCTACAATTTGATTTGTGTATTTGATTAAAATTTGCTCAAAAATATTAATAATTATATTTTGAAGCACATTTAATTAACAATTTTCATACCATCATGAGAACAGCTCTTTTATTTGAGTTTCATTCATATTTTTAAATGGGTTATTAGAATTAATAAATGTATCGGCTAATTTAGATTTATGCTCTTGCAATCTCATAATCTTTTCTTCAATTGTTTCTGTAGAGATGAAACGATATACAAATACGTTTTGTTTCTGACCAATTCTATGAGCTCTATTTATAGCCTGAGATTCAGCCGCTGGATTCCACCAGGGATTTAGTAAAAATACATAATCTGCACTAACAAGATTTAAGCCAACACCTCCGGCTTTTAATGAAATTAAAAAAACTTTACAATTTTCATTATTCTCAAAAGCACTTACTACGTCCTGTCTGTTTGTTGTACTTCCTGTTAATTTACTATAGCTAATTTTTCTTTTTTTAATTTCCATCTCAAGTAAATCCAAATCTTTTACAAAAGATGAAAAAATTAAAACCTTATGTTTTTCATTAACAATACTTTCAAGGTTATCTACAATCATTTTAAACTTACCTGATTCACCTTTATAATCAGACTTTACAAATATAGGATGATTTGCAATTTGTCTTAATCGTGTAAGCCCTTGAAGTGCCAAAAACGTAGATTTTTCAATTCCTTTTATTTCAAATGTCTTTAGTAACTCATTTCTAATTCCTGATTTTTCTGATTCATAAATCTTCTTTTGTTCAGGCGTCATATCACAATACATTACCTGCTCTGTTACAGGAGGTAATTCCTTTGCTACTTTTTCTTTTGTTCTTCTTAAAACAAAAGGTTCAATTAATTTTTGCAATTTATTTTCATGTTCTTCACTATTACTTTTCTCAATTGGTGCAATATATTGTCGTTTAAAGAAAGTCAAGTTTCCCAATAAACCTTCATTAACAAAATTCATTTGAGCCCATAAATCAGATAGAGAGTTTTCAATTGGAGTACCTGTTAAAACCATTTTCTTGTTGCAATTCAGTTGCATTATGGCATCGTAAATTTTTGAGTTCGGATTTTTAATATACTGACTTTCATCCAAAATTGAATAATGAAATTGAAATGTCTTTAAATACTCAATATCATTTCTAACAACACCATAAGATGATAGAACAACATGATAATGTCTAATAATTTTCCCTATTTCTTTTGATTTCAATCTTTTCGCACCTGAATAAATATAGATTTTAAGTGTTGGTGCAAACTTCTTAAATTCATTTAACCAATTGTGAATTAGCGAAGTTGGCATTATAATTAACGAAGTAGGAATACCACTATTATTAAACCCCTCAATATTTGACGCTTCAAAGAGATTTAATTGGCCTATTTGTTCTTTTTCAGTTTGAGTTAAATTATTTTCTTCATATACTTTTAGTAAAAGGGTTATGGTTTGCAGAGTTTTACCTAAGCCCATATCATCAGCTAATATTCCACCAAAATTATTATTATGAAGATAATTCATCCATTTAAAACCCTGTAATTGATAGGGGCGAAGATTAGCATTTAAACCTTGAGGAACATGATTATCTTTATCTTCAGAAATAGTCTGGTAATCAATATGATTATATTTTGAAGAACCATTTTCAAGCAAATTATAATACATGTTATTCAGTTTAATTTTACCACCTTTTTCTTCTGCAAAGGTTAATATATCAGTATAATTACTAAACCACTCTTCTGGTATCAAAAAAACTTCTCCATTAGGCAACATATATTCATTTCTACCAGCAATGATATATTTTCTGATTTTTAAAAAAGGAATTTCATATTCTCCAACAACAACCCTCATTTGCAGATCGAACCAATCCTTTCCTTTTTTTGAGATAAATTCACAAGAATATTCACCAAGATAGTAATTATTTTCAAGTTTTCCTTGCTTTAAAATAATTCCATGTTGTTGTAGCAATTTGTAGTTGTTATTAATCCAGTCTATAAGTTGCTTTACTGCTGAGCTATTTTCGCTATTGGGAAAATAGTTAGCTCCACTCTCTTTTATTAGTCCCTTACCTTCAATAAATGTTATAATCTCATTTTCCCAATCTGTATCTCTTCTATATTTTACGAAAGTATATTTCCCATTATTTTCATTTAATTGTAAAGCTATTTTTGAAGAACTATTGGCCAAATATTCTTTTTGTGAATATTTAAATCTTAATGCTAACACTGGTATTTGACTAATATTTTGTTCCACACTAAGAATTGCAACAGGTTGGGTTTTATCTGCCATAATTTCAAAACCATTGTTAACTACATAATGGTTTTTAATAGCATTCGAAACAAATGTTTCCATATATGTTTGAACACTACGAGGTTGTATATTTATTACCGATTTATCAAAAAATGGAAGAAACTTTTTACTATCTGTATCTTTAAATCGATACAATGTATTTTTAATTAATAATGCACATGGTTCATGACATATAACTAGAGGATTTTTGTAGGCAAGAGTTAAATCTTCATTATTGATTTTAATTTTAAGACTATAATTAATGCCTTCATCAGTAAGATTAAAATAGAATACAGGTTCAGCAATTTCTTTGTATACTCTTATCTTATCTGATTTATATAAATTATTATATTTATTATCCTTAAAATAAACCGGAATATTTGGAGCATCGGCTAAAATATCAAAACATAACGCCATATATTTATCTATATGAGGTCGGATGATATCATTTAACTTCTTCTTATCTAGATTATTATAAAATATTTTTATTGTTTTATCCTTTGAGTATATATTAAATAAATACTTATCACTTAATTTATTTAATACCTGAAGTATATCTAATTCTGTTTGAGAAAAAGAATAACTGTATTTATCTGGATTTGTAGTGTCTACTTTTTCATTTAACGATAAAGAAGGGGATTCTTCTATATCTTCTACCAAATAAGGTACGGCTAATAATCCTAAATGTCTGTTTTCCGTTAAAACAACAATAAAGTTTTCCATTTAATTCCTTGACAATTTTCTTTCTTGAGGTTATTATAAGAAAGTAAAAATAGTGTACTCGGTAGGAAATATGCAAGAAATTAGTGTATATTATTTTAAATTAACCTTTGTATAAGGAATAGCTAGTTCATATCCAAATATTTTATATTTTTGCAGTCTGAAAAAAATTAAAAAGTAAAATACGATGTTCGAGAATCTGTCGGAAAAGCTAGAACGCTCCTTTAAACTTTTAAAAGGTCAAGGTAAAATCACTGAGATTAATATTGCTGAAACCTTAAAAGACGTACGTAGAGCGCTCTTGAATGCTGATGTTAACTTTAAGACTGCCAAAACATTTACTGAAACTGTTAAGGAAAAAGCCTTAGGTGCAGATGTTCTAAATGCTGTTCAGCCAGGGCAAATGATGGTTAAAATTGTGCATGATGAGTTAGCACAGTTGATGGGAGGTGAATCTGTCGATATAAATATAAAAGGAAATCCTGCTGTAATTTTAATGGCTGGTTTACAGGGTTCTGGTAAAACTACTCACACTGGTAAATTAGCTACATTACTAAAAAATAAAAGAGGTAAAAAGCCTTTATTAGTGGCTGGTGACGTTTATCGTCCTGCTGCAATTAATCAGTTGCAGGTTTTAGGAGAGCAAATAGGTGTTCCTGTTTATACCGAAGAAGGTAATAATGATCCTGTAAAATTAGCAAAAGATGGTATTAAGCATGCCAAGGCAAATGGTCACGATTTAGTAATTGTGGATACTGCCGGTCGTTTAGCTATTGATGAGCAGATGATGAACGAAATTGCTGCCATTAAAAAAGCCATTGATCCAGATGAAATCCTTTTTGTGGTGGATTCTATGACAGGACAGGATGCTGTTAATACCGCCAAAGAATTTAATGACAGATTAAATTTTGATGGAGTTATCCTTACTAAGTTAGATGGTGATACCCGAGGTGGAGCAGCACTTTCTATTCGTAGTGTGGTAAACAAGCCTATTAAGTTTGTTGGTATGGGCGAGAAGATGGATGCACTTGATGTTTTCCATCCAAATCGTATGGCCGACCGTATTTTAGGTATGGGTGATATTGTATCACTTGTAGAGCGTGCTCAAGAACAATTCGATGCAGATGAAGCACGTAAGCTTCAAAAGAAAATTGCAAAAAACCAGTTTAGCTTTAATGATTTCTTAAGTCAGATTCAGCAAATCAAAAAAATGGGTAACCTGAAAGATTTAGCTGGTATGATTCCTGGAATGGGTAAAGCTATTAAAAATATGGATTTTGATGATGATGCCTTTAAAGGTATTGAAGCTATTATCTATTCTATGACTCCGGATGAAAGAGAAAACCCAACTATTTTAAATGGTAGTAGAAGAAAAAGGATTGCCACCGGAAGTGGAACAAATATCCAGGAAGTAAATAGACTAATCAAACAATTTGAAGATACCCGTAAGGTTATGCGTATGATGACCAAAGGAAAAAATATGGGACGTATGATGCAAAACATGCCTTTTGGTAGAAAATAAACTGTACTTATATGAGCCAATGAATTATAAATCATTGGCTTTTTTTAGCAAGATATAATATCAACTTTTAAATTCTTATTGAATGCAAATCATTGACGGTAAAACAACTTCACAGAAAGTAAAAGATGAAATTGCTGCAGAGGTGGCTCAAATAAAAGAAAAAGGTGAAAAGATACCTCATTTAGCTGCAATTTTAGTTGGACACGATGGTGGAAGTGAAACTTATGTAGCAGCTAAGATTAAGGCATGTGAATATGTAGGTTTTAAATCATCTTTAATTAGATATGAAGATGATGTAACTGAAGAAGAGTTGTTAGCAAAAGTTGATGAGCTTAATAACGATGTGGATGTTGATGGTTTTATTGTTCAATTACCCTTACCAAAACATATTTCGGAAGAAAAAGTTACAGATGCAGTAGATTACAGAAAAGATGTGGATGGATTTCATCCTCAAAATGTCGGAAGAATGAGTATTGGTTCTCCTGCATTTATTTCTGCAACACCTCAAGGTATCATGGAACTAATTGAGAGATATAAAATTGAAACATCTGGAAAACATGTTGTAGTAATTGGTAGAAGTAATATCGTTGGTCGTCCCATGAGTATTTTATTATCTCAAAAAGGATACCCAGGTGATGCTACCGTTACTGTTTGCCATAGCAGAACTGCAAATTTAAAGAAGGTTTGTGCATCCGCTGATATCATTATTGCTGCAATTGGTTCTCCTGAATTTGTAAAAGAAGACATGGTAAAAGAAGGTGCTGTAGTTATTGATGTTGGTACCACTAGAGTTAAAAGTGATGTGACAAAATCCGGATGGAAATTAAAAGGTGATGTAGCCTACGATGAAGTAGCACCAAAATGTTCTTATATAACACCGGTTCCTGGAGGTGTTGGCCCAATGACGATTGCGTCATTATTATTAAATACCTTAAAAGCTGCTAAAAATGAAATTTATTAAAGTATATTAGTATATATACTCAAAATATTTAAAAGCCTTTTTGACTGTTTGTTAAAAAGGCTTTTCTTATTTATTATATGTACAAGTACTTAAATTTTATAGTGTCATAATTAATTTATATTTTAGTGTGCAATCGTTTGTATTTTGATTGTATAGCCCAAAGGATAAATATTAATGAATAAATTATAGTTATAATAATTAGGTACCTATGAAAAGAATTATAGTTAACGCTATTGTAATTTTATGGATAGCAACTAGCTGTCAAACTCCTTCTTCGAATCTTATTATCGAAGAAACACCATGGGGGAAACAAACTTTTGTTATTCCAACATTTAAACAACAGGAATATAATATTAAAGAATATGGGGCAAACACAGATTCCTCTTATAACAATCAGAAAGCAATACAAGAAGCTATTGATAAATGTAATCAAGATGGTGGGGGTACAGTAATTATTCCGGAAGGAACGTGGAGAACAGCCTACTTAGAATTAAAATCAAACGTGAACCTAAAGTTAGTTAAAGATGCTACTCTATCGTTTATAGATAGTATTCCTTTATATGCAGTTCCTACATTTACAAGATGGGAAGGATTAGAATGTATGAACTACCACCCATTTATTTATTCCAGAAATCAAGAAAATGTAGCTATTACTGGAAAAGGAGTGATAGAAGGCAATGCACAGGTTTGGTGGGATTTAGCAAGAACTACACAATTAGAATCACTACAAAAGTTATATGATTTGGTTGAATCAGGTGTAGAACCCGAAAAAAGAAATTGTTTAGATTTTGAGCCAACTTCATATTTGCGTCCATCGTTAATACAATTTATTAATTGCAAAAAGGTAATGGTTGAAGGTATTGAATTACATTCAGGCCCTATGTGGACCAATCATTTCATTTATTGCGAAAATGTTATAGCCAGGAACCTTTCAGTTATTACTAAAGGAAGAAATAATGATGGTATCATACCTGATGCCTGTAATGGTGTATTGGTAGACAGTTGCTATTTCTCTACTGGAGATGACTGTATTGTAATAAAATCAGGTTTAAACGAGGATGCATGGCGTGTAGGAAAGGCTTGTGAAAATATTGTAATTAAAAACTGTATAACAAAACATGGTCATGGAGGTGTTGTAATTGGAAGTGAAATGTCGGGAGGTATTAGAAATTTATATGCTCATGATTGCGATTTTAGTGAAACAGAACGAGGTTTGCGTATTAAATCAATGAAAGGTAGAGGAGGGGTAATTGAAAATTTATGGTTTGAAAATATTAAAATGAATAATATTAAACGTGAGGCCATTCAAATTAATATGCACTATGGAAGTAGTTCAATTCAGCCAAGAACAGACAGTTTACCAACCTTTAGAAATATCCATTATAAAAACATATTTTCAAATAACTCGCAATATGCTGTTAGAGTAAAAGGTATTGATAATCAATTTGTAGATCAACTTTACTTCGAAAATTTAGAAATGAAAAGTAAGCGAGGAATCGTTATAGAAAATACCCAAAATGCCACATTTAAAAATATAAAATCAGAGACCACTAAAGAATATCCTGTAACATTGATTAATGTGGATAATATAGGTTTTAAGACCATTAAACTAATTTCGGAAAATGATACAATGCTTAATGTCAAAAAGGTTGTAAAAAATGTAAAGTTTGATATAGTTAATAATGCTGAATTTAGCGTATTAAATAATAATACTATAATCAATCCTGAGATAACTATTCAATAATCAGAATACATCAAACATAAAAAAGCCTTGTGTTATGCTTTATTAAGACAACACAAGGCTTTTTTATTGATATTTTCTATGTGACTATAGAGCAATAAGCCCTTCAATTTTATTTGCCTTTGCAGTAATATCTACAATACTTTCTGCATTTTTCATACTTGCTTTACAAGTAATAGATACAAATTTTAAATTTTTTGTATGTTTATAAGAAATAGTACCATGTTTTGGTAGTAAAGCTTTTATCTGATCTACTTTTCCATCTTCATTTGGAACTATAAACTTAAACATATATAAAAGTGGCCAACGTTTATTTTCTTTCAGCTTTGCTAATAATGATTGATATTCTTGCATTTAATTCCTCCTTTTAGAGTTACAAAAATATATAATTCTGCCTTTTTTAAGTAATTATTCGTATACTTTAATAAAGATTATTTTTTCATTAATCCATAGAAATAAAGAACTTTATCTGTTTTATTTGACGCTTCATAGGATACCATTAAACCATTAGGCATAGGCGAAACTGACATTGTCATTTTAAATTCTTCTTGTTTTGAAAATTGAATAGTATAGGGAGCATTCTTGCTAAAGTTATTAATGGAATAAAAACACTTTTGCTGAATACCACCAGTAAAAAAGATGGTTGCTAATTCATCCTTATCAAACTCTATTTTATTAATATTATGAACTGATACAGAATCAGCTACTGCAAATGGATTTAATCCAATAATTCCTGATTCATAGGGATTTCCATGGATCATAACTGGATTTAGAAAAAGATCCCAACTTCCAATTATATCAGTTTCATTTGAAGGAAAAGAACCTGAATTCAGAGCCGATAAAATAAGGCTCTGATAAACTTTATTCTGAGATATTAGCTCCTGATTTAAAGCTACTTCTTTCTTTAATGAGTCTGAAATTGAACTGTTTATCTCACCAAGCTTCACAACTTTTTTTACAATGTCATTATATATCGAATCAAACTTATCAGAGGCTTTGTTAATTGAAATATTTATATCTGCAGCAGGAAAGAAGTTACTTTTTACGTGTTCGAAAAAATTATTCTGTTCTTTCCATTGCTGTTTTAAGTCCTGATAATCTTGTAATAAAGTTTGATGTGCTTTATTTAAGGTATCAAGCGTAAATTGAACTTCTTTTTTAGTTTGACTTGAGATGGATACAGTTATGAGTATCAACGGTAAAAAGTAAAGAAATTTCATTTTGAAGTTTATTAAATATCGTATTATAAATTAAATACAAATAAACTTAAGAAATTCCGTTTTAATTTTCCAGTCAAATATTTAATATGCCTGTAAACATATCCAATTTAGTTATGAACGATAACATATTTTTGACTAGAAAATTAATAAATTATATCTTCACTCATACTACTAAACATAATATCATCTATAAGACAATTGTAAGATTTATAACAGAATTAAATTCTAATACTTTAATTGTTTATTTACTTAAGTGTAAAATTTAATTTAAATCTAGTATCATCATTTTGATTTACCATCCAATTAGAAAATTCATCAATCCATTTCCAAAATGCAATTACAACATCTTCAGGAACACCATTTAATTTACTAAGAACAGTTCTGTAACAATCCAACCATACAATACGGCTTTGGGGAGAAATTTTAAACGGCAAATGACGATCAGCCAACATTGGATTTCCACGAGTCATTTTATAATACTCTGGTCCTCCAAATCTTTGAATAAAAAAATCTGCTGACCTTTTTTTTGCACCATCAAGCAATTCCTCAGATTCTGGAAATATATCTTTAATCTCACTTTGAACTAAAAGATCGTAATGATCACTAACCATTTTTCTAATACCTTGCTCTTTTAAGTATGTGTATAATTGTAAATCTGGTTTATAATTAGTTCTTCTTTCTCCAAAAGGTAATTCTGTAATTTTAAATTTTGAAATTTCTATCATGCAATTTAACTTAATATTAATGCTTAGACTTAAATAATCAGATACTACTAAATTATTAGATAATAAAACTAAAACTGTGACATTATATCTATGCACTAAAGTTTCTATTGCTTACAAACAACCGGAAGTAGAAAATGTTTGCTAAAAAATAGTTTTTCTTCGCTGAGGTTTATCGTTATTCTTAAGTTGGAATAAATCATATGAAGGCCATGTATCTATTTTCGATAGAGTACGATCCATCATGTATTTTATATCATTTGCAAAAGCAGGACCTTTCCATGAACTGGAGTTGAATACAATAGCATAAGATAATCCATTTTCTTTTCTCATTACTAAGGCTGAAGTTCCTGCAAGAGTTCCGGTTCTATACCAATATTTCCCATCTCTAACACCCCTCCAACCAAGAGGACTACCACCAACTAGTTCCTTACTAACCATTTCTTTGATACTTTCTTTTGAAATTACATCTTGAGGATAATCAAAACCATCGATAGCAACTACCAATCTTAGTAAATCAGTTGTAGAACTAATCCAGCCTCCAGCTGCACCTAATGTATGAATATCATTACCCCCATAACTTCTTAATACAGGTTCTTCACCGCCCATATGATCCGGTACAAAATAATCATCTTGAGGTTCATAATATTTTACCTCTAAATCTAATCTTTCCCATGGGTAGCTACGTCCAATTTGCATATCAAAAATTTCTAACGGATATAATACATTTGTTTTAACAAACATTTCATAATCCATTCCAGAAGCTTTTTCTATAACTTGTTCTAAAATTGTATATCCAAAATTACTATATGATGACATTGTTCCTGGAGAATAATGAAGTCTTTTTTGTAGCATAAACCTTATAATATCCTCACTTTCAATTGGATAATCCACATTAAGTTTTTTACTAATTACATTAGGTATAAACATAGGATCTCCCCATCTATTAGTCCATCCTGCAGAATGATTTAATAATTCTCTAACAGTAATTTTTTCTACCTTAGGATCTTTAAAATCAAGAAAAATTGAATCATTCAAAACTCCTTTTTCACCAAAAACCTGACTCTCAAGTGTTATCTTATTTGCTTCTACTAATTTCATTATAGCCACAGCTGTAATGAGTTTTGAAACACTGGCAATTCGAAATAAATTATACGGTTGTACACTTATTGCTCGTTCTTTATCTGCATATCCATAACCTTTTGCAAAAACCAATTTTCCATCTTTTGCTATAGCAAGAGAAGCACCTGCCAAATTATTTCGTCGTAAAAACCGATTAACATTGTTATCTACAACTTCAAATTCGTCTAAATCAGAAAAAACATTTGATATATGATGTGATGATACGGTAGGTTTAGGAGGTATAAAATCACCACCAAAAGAATCTCCAGAATTAAATAATGAAAGACTTAATATTCCGGTTGTTAATAATACTGATGCTGATAATGATATCTTATATATAAAGGACATTTGAATTCACATCTTTTAAGTTTGGGTAAAAATACATAAATCATTCTAATATTATACTTTGCATAATAAAAAAAACGAATCAAAACCCCAATAAAACCACGTATTTTATATATTCTATACGCCTTTGGAAAAATAATGTTATATGTTTTTTGAAAAAAGTGGTGTTCTAAGTAAAATATCTGGCATTAAATTAAATACAATACGGATGGCTAATAGAATTGCAATAGGTAAAGTTGCAGGAGGAAATGCTTGTGGAATAATGTACCATCCTAATATAAATATAGCTAGAAACAACAGATTTAAAATCTTAATACCCCTTAGTAATTTACTATGGCCCACATTAACACCAAGAATTAAAAGTGTTGGAAAAGACCACAGTACATTCAAATTATACTGAGTAACCTGATGATCTGTAATAAACCATAAATAAAATAAAAGTAATCCTACAATACCCGAAGTTATAAATAAAGCTCTATCAAATACTCTAAGAATAGCATTAAGCCTTTCTTTATTAAAGAACATAGTTATTAAAATGATAGACAATAAAAGCCAAAAGACAAATGTTGGTGAATAAAAAGCAGCCTGGGGAACTATACTTTCATCTCTTTCTAATAATAAATTATTAGAAGCTACTATCTTCTTGGTAATATCACCATTTTTAATTTTACCCCGATCTAATAAGCCCATTAAAAAATCGGGTAAAAATGTAGATTGCTCTGGTGTAGCCATCTTATCTGCTGGTATTCCTAAAAGCAAGTTTAAACCAGTTTCTATCCAAGGTGAATTATTTAAATAGTGATGTAAATAATCTCTAAATGTAGGATAAGTTTTTTGATCATAATCTAAAACGATTTCACCATCAATATTTTCAGATATAATTTTATAAATTCGAGTTGCGCAGTTATCATAAAAGAAATCATACTTATAATACCTGTTTTCTGGTTTATAATTTATGATTAAAGCATTAAAAATTCTTTGTTTTTCCTCTGGATTTAAGTTTAGAATCTGTTCATTTACACTTCTGTTTTCACGAAAATATCCAGGTAAAAAACGCTTAAAATATCCATAACTAATCATGTAATTTAACTTACCATTAGCAAATTTCATGTAAAAATTTGGGGTGTTAAAATCAAAAGTACCATAGTTAAAAACATAATCAATATCACGCTCATTATCACATACTCTTATTGCCGAATGCCCAAAAGCAGAATACAATTCTTCACCTTCAGAACAAGTTAACACAGAGATAAAAGCTTTATCAGAAAGCTTTATAGCAGAGTATACATAACTAAAAGAGTTTACAAATAAAAGAATAAGTAATACTCGTTTAAAATACTTAAACATATATAATCAATTTGGTTCAAATATAACCAATTTGATTGTTATTCCATTTTAATAATAGTAAGCTTAATATTATTAAAACAATTTTTACCCCATTTCATTTGTTGAAATAAATCTATCATAATATGATATAATGATGCTAAATAAAAAGCTGAATTTTTTATCATTTTAGAAACAAGGTTGTCTAGGGATTTTAAACCAGTTAAATAATGTTTTTGGTATGTCTGTTTTTCTTCTTGTATTGATTCATTTTTATCTTTCTGTAAAGAATTAATTTTTCTTTTTGTAGGATAATTTTCTTCAACCCAATAATATTCCGGATCAGCAAATAAATTCATAAACCATTCAATACACATTTCTGCCCAGTTTAAAAGCAAATTTTCCAAACTTAATTTTATAGTATCCATAACTTAAATAATTAATAATATTTGTAACATTAATAATAATTAACAGGACAAAAATATATTAGTATTATATTGTATTAAAGGTATTTAAGTAATATATTTAAGTTTTTAAGTAAAACTTAAATTGCTTAAAATACTTAAACACCACTTAATTATAACTTAAATTCATACTTAAATATTGACTTAATTTTTATATTTGTAGATTAATAACCTAATAATGACCAGCAATAGTCAACTACATACTATTCAGTTTTATTCTGCTGTCATCAATCATATTTCAGAAATGGTTGTTGGAGTTGAAAAAATTGTTGGCATATATAATATAGAGGATAACTCAAATAAACTTTTTGGAACTTGTCTTTCTCTTGAAAATAATCAACTTATTGAACAAGAATTAAGCATTGATGATGATATAACAAGTTTACAACAACTTCAAAAAGAAAAAATACAATACAAATGGTTAAATAAGTCACAGATACCCTTTGAGGAAAAGCAAATTAACTCTGGTCAACTTAATATCTTTAATGAGTATAATAATCTAATTTTATTAGTATCAATTCCTCAATTTAATAGTATAAAAAGAAATCTCGTCTTTATATATTTTAGAGATGAATTGGATCAATTTGGTATACATCATGAAAAATCAAAACTAAGTACACAAAATAAAACCATCATTGGTCATATGGTTTCTAAATCGGTTATTTCTCTTCATAAAATATATTGGGCTCAAGAATATAAGATGAAAAGATTTGCTCAAAAAACACAAGAGCTGATAAGTCATCAAAAGAAAAATGCTGAAAATAATTCAAAAAGACAGGGAATGGAGAATTTAATAATTGGCTGGGCACATGATTTGATTGAAGAATTTAGCAAATCTGATGGAGTTAATTATGTTTACAATAAGGAAGCTATAGAAAAAATTATTAATTATTCTGGATCTTTCAATGAATTGAAAAAATCAGTTGGAGATGCAATTGAATATGCAAATATGTTGAATAACTATTCTGATTCAAATCAAATTACAATAGAAGCAGACTATATTTCAGAAGTTACATTTGTAAACTTTGATAACATTACAAATGACAACATTATTTTACCTGAAAGATTACAAAAAACACAAGAGTTATTAGATAAATTAGAAAGATATGCAGTTATGATATCTCAGGAAGGAATTAAATTAACAAGTTACAATGTAGGTAGATCCATGGATACTCCAATTACTCCAGCTGCCATATCAGATTCAATAAGTAAAAATAAAGATAGAATAAATACTCTATTTAAGCAGTTTCCTGAAAAATGGAGTTTTATAAAAAATAACTTTAGACCAATAATAAATATTACATCAAAAGATAATTATCAGGTGAGAAATTGGGGATAAGAGCATTAAAAATGGATAGAGAATCTATAAAAGTAAGATACTCCATCCATAAATATATTGTTTATTCAATGATCATTCCACCAATTAAATCATTAACGTCAGAAATACTATGGCGAATCATATATTCTTTGATACCTTCAATTACTTTAATAGTAACCGTAGGATCTATAAAATTAGCAGTCCCAATTTGAACTGCTGTAGCACCAGCTAACATAAATTCAATCGCATCTGTAGCATTCATAATACCGCCCATTCCTACAATTGGAATTTTAACAGCGTTATAAACTTGCCATACCATGCGCACTGCAACTGGCTTAACACATGGACCAGATAAACCACCAGTAATTGTAGATAATGCAGGTTTACGTTTCTCAACATTAATTGCCATACCTAATAGGGTATTTATCAAAGAAACACTATCTGCGCCAACTCCTTCAACCCCCTTTGCAATCTCCGTTACATCTGTAACATTAGGAGATAACTTAACCATTAGATGCTTTTTGTAAACTTTCCTAACAGCTTCTGTTACAGCAACTGCAGATGGACAATGTACTCCAAAAGCCATTCCACCTTCCTTAACATTAGGACAAGATATATTAAGCTCAATTCCTGGGATATGTTCCAGTTCATTAATTTTTTCAGCCGTAGCTACGTAATCCTCAATAGTAGATCCTGAAACATTTACAAATATCCCGGTTTTATAATGCTTAATTCTTGGATAAATATCACTAACAAAATAATCTACACCTTTATTTTGTAAACCTACAGCATTAAGCATACCACTAGGAGTTTCAGCCATTCTTGGGTAAGGATTTCCTTCTCTATGGTTTAATGTTGTACCTTTAACAACAATACCTCCTAATTCATCTATATTAATAAAATCCTCATATTCTTCTCCAAAGCCAAAAGTTCCGGAGGCAGTCATCACTGGGTTTTTAAGTGATAAACCATTTAAATCTATTCCTAAATTTACCATTCTTTTAAATCTTTAGTGTCAAATATTGGACCTTCAGTGCATGTACATTTATGCCCTTCTTTTGTGTCCACAACACAGCATAAACAAGCACCAATACCACATGCCATTAAATTCTCTAACGAAACTTCACACTTAATATCCTTTGCTTTTGCTTTTGCTGCAACAGCTCTCATCATGGGATCTGGTCCACATGTGTAAACAATATCTATTTGCTCTAGTTCCTCATTCATTAATGGATGATCTATAACAAAACCTTTAACACCCAGAGATCCATCTTCTGTGGTAACACCAACTTTTGATATTTTCTCATAGTTATCTAGTTCCATTAATATATCCTTGGTTCTGGCACCCAACAAAAAATACGGTTCAACACCATTTTCTTTTAGCACTCTACCTAATATTAACATCGGCGCCACTCCAACGCCACCACCAACTAATAAAGCTTTACTACCTTTTTGAGGAATAGAAAAAGCATTTCCTAGAGGATAAATAAGATCTAATTTATCACCTTCTCTAAGCTTAGCCAATAATCTGCTACCTTCTCCAATTTCCTGTATTAAAAGAATGATTTCATTATTAGTTTCATCAATTTCATGTATAGAAATAGGACGTCTTAAGAAGGTGTTGGGACCATTCTCTACCTTAATCTCTACAAATTGTCCAGGACTAATAGGTGGAAGTTTTTCATTGCTTGCTGCATGTATAATTACATACTCCTTGTTAATCCGTCTGTTTTTAGTGACGGTTAATAATTCTACTTTCTTCATAAAAAGCTTCAATATTGAATAGTTTACTTATGTAAACATAAGGATTTGAATCATGCAAATATAGATAATTTAGACCGAAAGTCAAGATAGTTAATAAATCCAATAAGTTTATAGTGCGATAATTATTTAAATAATGTCAATTGCCTATGGATTAAACAATGTTTAAGGTGAAAATCCTAATTACTCCACTAAGTATAATGTATATAGTGATAATTTGGAATCAATAAAGAATCATATTTGAATAAGTTACATTTGTATATTATCAGGATTGTATATATCAAATGTTTTATCAGAATAGAAAAACACTATTTTTTCAAGTTTTCTGCTAGCAACATTTTTTGTTTCATTATTTATATTGCTCTTATTTAATACAATATTATCAGGCTTTTCTTCTTTATCTTCTATAATATCAGGTTCATCTATTAACAGTGGATCTTCGGCCTTTATATCGGGTTCTAATTCATTATTAGAACCCTGTGTTTCTGTATTGAATAATAAGTTAGACGTAGGTGCCTTATGCAATAAACTTTCATCAGATTTATTCCTAAACATACTTCCTTGTCCTAATAATAACCAATCAGGATTTATATGCGGAAATTTAGTTAGTACTTTTTGGAGAATATCAAGGCTGGGATTATTTCTTCCTGATAAGATATGTGAAATACTAGATCTATTTACTCCAATAATATCTGCAAATTTTGAAGATGTTATTTTCTCTGAAGATAATAATGTTTGTAACCTTAATTTCATATTCAAATTGATATTTAATCACAAATGTAAAGTTGTATATCTACAATTGTAACTTACTTCAACATTTAAGTTTGAGTACATATGTAAATGTTGTGAAAATAAATTACAGGTACAAATGTAACTATTATAATATATATTACAAATGTTATATAGTAAATTGTTAAACAATAAAGAATTATTGGTATGCTATTTTTAAATATTAAGGATTAGTACTAATTAATTAATTTTATATGTTCATCAATTGATTATATAAAATACTATATAACACTATATATCAAATGTATAAGTACTTTAAATTACGTCTATTTGTTTTAGTTGTTTGCCATTATATTATCAATTTTCCATTTAGATATAAATTCTATATTATTAAATATCAGTGGAATACACAGTTGCTACCACATCAAAAAGTATTTGTTTATATAAAGTGTTTTAATAACTGGTTATCAATACCATACATGCTATTTTTATTTAGGTTTTATAGTAAGAATTATTAAAAACTACTAATCTTTTAATACAGTTTACACAAAGCTTTATATAAACTATGTATATATCTGATTTATAAATGTATAAAGTATTTGTATAAGTTTATTAAAAAAGAAATGTATCCAATTGTTATTAAGTAGGTTGATTATACGACTGTCTTGCTCCTATCCTATTTTACTACCCTATAGAGTTTAGAAATGTATCATTATACAAATAAAATCACAATTACATATGTAATCTATATGTACGAATTTAATTTATTTAATCAGTTTACATATGTAATTATATATTGATTTCATAAATCTTATTAAATTTTTAATAAACCGGATTCAGTACATGACAAAACTATAAATAATTGAAAATCAATGATTTAAAAGGTGGATTTTCTTGTTTAAAACCTTGATATTCAGTATCTTACAAAAGATTCCCACATCATTTTGTAATGCATCCGAATACCAAGGTAGACAGTAAAAATACTCAATTATTTGAGTTGTTCAAGACAACAACCAGTTGGCACAAAGCAAGGATTAAATGCCTTGTCATTATTATCAATAGCATGATAAAATTCCAAACCGTTTCATATGTAAAACTTGCACAGGGATTTAACCCTAATGTTGAACATGAATCAAGCCTTCGGCGAGTACAACGGTTTTTTGCTGAATTTTCCTTTGATCCACTGATCTTTACTCGTTTAATTTACAGTTTATTGCCTGACGAACCTCCCTATATGCTCAGTATGGATAGAACCAACTGGAAGTTTGGCAAAACCGACATTAACATCCTAATGTTAAGCGTTTGTTATAAAGGAGTTGCTATCCCATTAATATGGAAACTTCTTCCCAAGCGGGGAAATTCCAATGCCAAAGAGCGAAAAGAGGTGCTGGACACTTATATTCGGTTCTTTGGTACCAAAGATATTAAAGCATTTATGGCGGATAGGGAATTTATCGGAGAAGAATGGTTCGAGGATCTTATTCGTCAGAAGATTCCATTCTACATTCGCATACGCAACAATATGATGGTGCATCGACACGGCAAACCTCCAATTAAAGCCTTTTGGCTGTTCAACAATATCAAAACAGGGTCTTACAAACATTGTGATAAACCGTATTACCTCGGTAAAAATCTGGTATATCTATCGGGAGCTAAGTCCTTCAATAAAGCTACTGGAAAATTGGAGTTTACCATTATTGCCTCTTTCAATCAACACGATCAGGCTCTGATCAACTACAAAGAACGATGGCAGATAGAGACCATGTTTAGAGCTATGAAATCCAGCGGGTTCAATCTTGAAGATACTCACTTGACTGATTTGGAACGCATAGCTAAACTTTTGGCTGTTGTGGCAATTGCTTTTGTTTGGGCATACTTAGCGGGTATTGACAAACATGTGAACATTAAAGCGATAAAGGTGAAAAAGCATGGCAGAAGAGCTTATAGTTTCTTTAAATACGGACTGATTAGAATCGCAAACGCGTTAATCAATCCAATAAATAACAGCGATTTAGATGAATGTTATAAACTTTTGTCATGTACTTAGTAAACCGGATAATTTATGGATAGAATACCATTAATTAAATTTTTACTTATCCTTATGAATTTAATATACGGCAGCATCTAAAAATTAAATATGGTAGGAATAAATAAGTAGAGAGAGAAAATTTTTTTCTATATAATCAATATGAATTCATGTAATTTTATTGAATTCTAAATGCTTTAATTATGTTAGATATTTAGTTAGAAAATATGGTATAAAAAAAGGGACACTAAATAAATAATGTCCCTACTATAATTAATTATATATCTTTTTATTTAAATTCCTTTTTTAATTTAGATGTCCATGAATTAATTCGTTCCTCAGTTAATGCGGCTTGATTTTCCATATCAAGAGCAAGTCCTACAAATTCATTTCCTCTTTGTGCTTTTGAAGATTCATATTCATAACCTTCAGTTGAAGTAAATCCAACAATTTTACCTCCTCGTTTTTCAATAAATTCGGCCATTAAGCCTAAACCATCTACAAAATTTTCTGGATATCCCTTTTGGTCTCCACCACCAAATAATGCAAATAATTTACCTTTAAAGCTATCATCTTCAATGGCCGGTAAAAATTCATCCCAGTAGTTTGGTAACTCTCCATCAAACCATGTTGGAATAGCTAATATGTAATTTGAATATTTATTAAACTCCTCCTGTGTAATCTCTTCAACATTATTCTCTTGAATGTTGCTTTCACCAAGAGCCTTTTTTATTTTATTAGCCTGTTGTTTCGTTTTTACAGAATTAAAACTGTAAAATAAACCTATTTTATTCATAATAATATCAGTTTAAAATTAAAAAGCAATGAGATCTTTTACAGCTTTATATATTTTTTCAGTATCTGGTAATACTGCTTTTTCTAAAATCCTATTAAATCCAACCGGTGTAAATTCAGAGCCTACTCGCTTAACCGGAGCGTCAAGATATTTAAAAGCAGATTCAGATATAATAGCTGCAACTTCTCCTCCGAAACCGCCAAAAACCTTATCTTCATGAACAACAAGAACTTTGGATGTTTTTTTAACCGATTCGAGAATAGTTTCTTTATCCAAAGGAATTAAAGAACGTAAATCTATCACTTCAATTTCACCCAACCCTTCTTGCGAAATATTATTAGCTACATCAACACACATATGCGTAGTATTTCCATATGTAATGATAGTTAAATCACTTCCTTCTCTTCTTATTCGTGCTTTTCCAAATGGCACTTCAAATTCTTCAGGAATTGGTGTTGCTGCCTTAGGTGAATTGTATAATGCTTTGGGTTCCAGAAATAAAGTCATTCCTTCTGATCTCAAAGATGTTCTTAATAATCCGGCTGCATCATCTGCATAAGAAGGATATACAATTCTTACTCCTGGTAAAGTAGATAAGGCACCTTCAATATTTTGAGAGTGATACAATCCTCCACCAATATAACCACCGGAAGCCAAACGAACTGTAACATTTGGTGAAAACTGTCCTTTTGTACGCCAGTATTCATGAGTGGTTTCTACAAATTGTTCCATTGCAGGCCAAAAATAGTCAGCAAACTCCGCTCCTTCAACAACAATGCGAATATTCTTATTAAATCTGGACATACCATTTGCAGTTCCCATTATAAAATCCTCTGCAATAGGTGCATTAAACACTCTTTTATGTCCAAACTCTTGCTGCATTCCTTTTGACACATTAAAGATTCCTCCCTTATCTTTATTGGCCATATCCTGTCCCCAAATATAAGTATCAGGATTTCGACGAAATTCTTCTTTTAATGTTCCATTTAATCCTTCAATTAATTTTTGGGGTTCTGAAGTTTCAGAATGCAAACCATCCGGGAATTTTTCTGGAACATATGCAGGTGGATAAACGTATTCATGGATACTTTCCGGTTTTGGATCCGGAGCTTTCATTCCTGCTTTGTGGGCAGCTTTTACCTCCTGTTTTACTTGTTCATCAATGGCTAATATTTCCTCTTCAGTAGCTCTATCATACCTTAATAATAACCTACGGTATTTAGCAATTGGATCATATTCCTGAACATAATTCAATTCAGCCTTATCTCTATATAACTCATGTCTGTCTGAGTTAGAATGAGAATGTATGCGCACACAATTTGCATGTACGATAACTGGTTTTTGATTTTCTGTAGCCCATTTTACAGCTTCAGTCATTGTATTCATAGAGTCAAAAACATCCTTACCATTACAATATAAAATTCTTAGATTTTTAAGGCCTTCAAAGTTCTTAGCAACCTTCCTATTGGCTTGTTGATCTTTTTTGGGAACAGATATACCATAACCATTATCCTGAAATACAAATACTACGGGAAGTTGTTCTTTTGAGGCACCATTAATTGCTTCATAAACATACCCTTCAGAAACCGACGATTCTCCTTGTGAACTTATCGCTACACCTTTTGATTCATATACTTTAATAGCTCTTGCAATACCTGTTGCATGTAGCGTATGATTTCCCGTACATGATGAAACATTGTGTATATTCCATTCCGGTTTTGCAAAGTGATTTGACATATGTCGTCCACCACCTGCTACATCAGTATCCTTTGATATTCCGTTAAAGATAATTTCCTCTGCAGTTAATCCTGCAGATAAACAAGTCATTAAGTCTCTGTAATAAGGAAATAAATGATCCTTACTCCTATCAAAAACCTGACCTATAGCCAATTGAATTGCATCATGACCAGCTGCTGGTGCATGATAGGACCAACCAATGGCTTGCTTTAAATAATTTGGTGCTCTATCATCTAAGCTCCGACCCAACTTAAGAAGATGATACCATTTTAATAGCGTCTCCTTATCTGTTGATTTAATTTTATATATCTGTTGAACATCTGAATTCATAACTACTATATTTTTATTCGAAAATGCTTATTTTTAAATAGTTCTGTTTATATCGAAGGCCTCAAGATAGTCCCCAACTCTACGCACAAAATTTCCTCCTAAAGCACCATCAACAATTCTATGATCGTACGAAATTGATAAAAACATTTTATGACGAATACCAATCACATCACCAGTTGGAGTTTCAATTACAGCAGGTTTCTTTTCTATAGAACCAGTAGCCAAAATAGCAACTTGAGGTTGATTTATAATAGGTGTTCCTATGATGTTTTTGAATGATCCAAAATTAGTAATGGTAAATGTACCACCTTGAATATCATCAGGAGATAACTTATTATTTCGTGCTAAACCTGCTAATCTATTAACGTCAGATGCAAGTCCAGGAAGATTTTTATGATCCGCTTGTTTTACAACAGGAACAATAAGATTTCCACTAGGTAAAGCTACAGCCATACCAATATTTACATTTTTACGGTAAATAATTTTATCGCCATCAACAGATGCATTTACGCCTGGAAAATCTCTTAAAGCTTTTGCTACAGCTTCAAAGAATATTGGAGTAAAAGTTATTTTTTCACCATATTTTTCCTGGAAAGCTACTTTATTTTTATTTCTCCATAAAACAATGTTAGTCATGTCAACTTCAACAACTGCAGTTACATGGGGAGAAACTTGCTTAGACATCACCATGTGATCAGCGATCAGTTTTCTCATTCTATCCATCTCTACAATATCATCTTCAGCTCCAATAGATACTGGTGGTTTTTGTGGAGTTGCTGCAGGCGTTTGTTTTGGCTGTTCAGTTTTAACAGTTGCTTCTGATTTTTCTACATTAACTTCTGATTTTCCTCTGTTAGTTAAATAACTCAGAATATCATTTTTAGTAACTCTATTATCTAAACCTGTACCTTTAATCGAATCTAACTCTTCTATACTTACACCTTCTTCTTTAGCAATACTTTTTACTAAAGGAGAGTAAAAACGATCTGATTTAGAATAATCAGATTCAGCCTTCGTTGAGTTTTCTTCAATAACTTCATTTACAGCTTCTTCGACTTTGTTGTTTGATAATGAATCACTCGATGCATCTTCTGTTTCTTCACCTTCAAGAGCAATAATAGCTACAGGCTTTCCCACAGGAACCAAAGAGTCTGTTTCAAATAAAATTTCTTTTACCGTACCGGCAACAGGCGAAGGAATCTCAGAATCAACTTTATCAGTTGCAATTTCCAATAAAACATCATCTTCTTCAATTTTATCACCTACCGATACAAACCACTTTGTGATCGTAGCTTCTTCCACACTTTCGCCCATTTTAGGCATAAGAATTTCAAACTTTGACATATTTGTAATGTTTACTGCTAATTTTGTTTTATAGCAAATACTAATTAATTTTTTATTTCTACAGAATCATATGAATCATAAAAGACTAAAATTTAGAGATTAATATTGATCTCTAAATTTAAATACCTCTTAAAATACTATGATTTCAATTAGAGTATCGTTTATTAAACAACAGTGATTGAAAATGGTTCTAAATAAATTTAGTTTTGATAAAACAATACTATTATATTTATGATCTATTAAAAATTAAACACTCAATATTAATGAAACACTTAAATTTTAAAAATGCCATTGGAAGTGCATTTCTCTTTTTTGTAGCTTGTTCCCCGGCTCCAAAAACAAATTCTAATTTGGTTCCTGATTTATCTTCAGAACAGTTAAATAAAGAAGTTAAACCAGGAGATAGTTTTTATGCATATGCAAATACAACCTGGATGCAAAACAACCCTCTACCAGATGATAAAAGTAGGTATGGAAGTTTTGATGAGCTAGCTGAAGACAATAAAGAGAAGTTAAAAGTTATTTTTGATGAAGCTCAGAAAAATAGTTCTTCTAACAGTGTAGGAAAAAAAATTGGCGATTTCTATAATTCAGGAATGGATAGCCTTGCCGTAGAAAAAGAAGGCTTAACTAACTTAAATCCTATTTTAAATAAAATTAAAGAGATCAAAAATGTAGATGATCTGGCATATACAATAGGGTATCTACACACTTATCAACTTTATCCTTTCTTTTATATTTATGGAGGAGCTGATGATAAAAATAGTTCTATAAATATTGCCCATATGGGACATAATGGAATTGGATTACCTGATAGAGATTACTTTTTGCAAAATGATGAAGAATCAGCTAAAGCACAGGAAGCATATCGTACCTTTTTAAATAAAATTTTATCATTCGAAGGTAATGATGAAGCTACTGCGTCTGAATATTCTAAAAAAATATACGACTTGGAATATTTAATGGCTAAAACATTCTATACCAGATTGCAAAACAGAGATCCACATCTTACTTATAATAAAATTAAAGGAACTGAGCTTGCTACAGAGTATCCTGATTTTAATTGGGATAAGTACTTCGAAGCTTTACCTATAGGTATTCCTGAAGAAGTTAACATTAGCCAGGTTCCTTATTTTAAAGATCTTGGAAATATTTTAGCGAGTCAGAATATTGAAGTTGTAAAAAAATATCTTGAGGCATTTGTTATTCGTAATATGTGTTCATATTTAGGTTCTTCATATGTGAACGCGAGTTTTGAGCTATACGGAAAAACAATTCAAGGAACGCAATCCATGCAACCTAGATGGAAAAGAGTTCAGGGAACAACAAATGGTGCTTTAGGTGAAGCTATAGGTCAGGTATTTGTTGATAAATATTTTCCTGCCAGAGCTAAAGAAAGAATGGAAAAATTAGTTGAAAACTTACGAATTGGATTTCAACAAAGAATTGACGATTTAGAGTGGATGAGTGAAGAAACCAAAGCTGCTGCTGAAGAAAAACTTGCTGCTATTACTGTAAAGATTGGATATCCCAATAAATGGAGAGATTATTCTAAACTGGAAGTTGTTCCTGACTCTTATGTAAAAAATGTTTTAGCTTCTAATCAATTCGATTTCAATTATAATATTGAAAAAATTGGAAAACAGGTTGATAAAGAAGAATGGCATATGAGTCCGCAAACGGTGAATGCGTATTACAATCCTTCTGTAAATGAGATTGTTTTCCCTGCAGCAATATTGCAACCTCCATTCTTTTATTTAGATGGTGATGATGCAGTAAACTATGGTGCTATAGGTGTTGTTATTGGCCACGAAATGACTCATGGATTTGACGATCAGGGTTCTAAATATGACAAAGAAGGAAACCTAAAAACATGGTGGACAGAAGAAGATACTGAGAAGTTTAATGCTCGTACTAAAGTTTTGGCAGAGCAATTTGATAACTTTACCGTTATTGATACTCTTAAAGCAAATGGTGAATTTACTCTTGGTGAAAACATTGCCGATTTAGGAGGTTTAAACATTTCATATACAGCATATTTAAATGCTATAAATGGAAAAGGAGATATACCTGAGATTGGTGGTTTAACTGACAAACAAAGATTCTTTTTATCATATGCCGGAATCTGGGCACAAAACATTAGAGATAAAGAAATAGTAAGAAGAACTAAAACTGATCCTCATTCATTAGGTAAATACCGAGTAAATGGTCCATTACCAAATATTCAAGTATTTTATGATGCTTTTGGTATAGATGAAACTGCTGCTATGTATATTAAACCAGAAGAAAGAGCTATTATTTGGTAATAATCTGATTAGTATAATTAAAAGTAGTTTTTAAACTTATATATAAGCTGTTCCATGAATGGAACAGCTTTTTTTTATCTTCAATTATACTAACTAGAGATCGCATAAAATTATTGACTCATACCGCCTATAATAATGATTTTCAATGAATATTAGTGATATTATATTGGGGTATGTCAAACAAATATGAAGCTGAAAATCGTTGTTTATAGATAAAAAAAAGCTGAATCATAATATGATTCAGCTTTTATATACTTATTTAATATATCTAATTACGGATATACAACAGAACTATAATCATTAACTGTTGCATATGGAATTTTACAATTGTAAGTTTTGTTTATGGATTTAATAAATTCATTAGCTATAATAGCAGATCCCCGACCTGTAGCATGAATGCCATCTAAAGAAAACACTCCTCCTGATACAAATGTTGATGTATACGTAATTCCATCTACAATATATCCTGTTGTATTAGCCGTTCCCATAACTGCATTTAAATCAACTAATGCCAATCCATATTGAGTAGCTATTGATTCAATGGTATTATTATATGCAAGTGTAGCACTTTGAATTGCTTCTATTTCATCTAAATCTAAAACATATTCATCAGGAAGTGGTAATTCAGTGGATTGGCCATAACCTGACAATAATAACGTACTTGCTGGTAATAATATCTTTTCTCCTTCAAGCAATTGACGCATACCTCCAACAGCTTCATCATCCTCAATTACAAGTGGAAGAAAACCACTTGACAATATATAGTTAAAATAAGGAATAGTTTCTATATCTGGAATATTTGCAATTGCTCCTTTAGTTCCATTACTAAATAAACTAGCTGCAATAACCGCCATATATTGAGCATATGATGTTGATGGAGTAACTTCATCACTCTCTCCTCCTTCTAACGCATAAGTTAAAATATCATTGTTCCCTATCCATAAAGATATAAAGGTTGGATTTTGAGCTACAGCATCACTTATAACGCTAGTTTCAGCACTACTTGCAAATCGTCCAAAAAACGGATTAGCCTGAGAATAGTACATTAATGGATCAGCACTTACTGCCGTGGCCAAAAGATGAAATGATTTTGCTCCTGGAACACCTAAATTTTGAATTGGATTACTTTCATCATAAACACGTTCTGCAAAAATTGTTTGATCACCAACACCAGCCACAGGGCTTAATGAATTGTTTACTATTTGTAGTTCATAATAACTATTTCCGGCACTACCAATACTTCCTTCTGATTGTACTAAAGGCTGAACAAATCCTTCGCTACCTACATATTCAAGTTGTTTACCCAAAATATAGCTAAAACCGTTTTCCTGCCCTGATCTCCCGAGAGCTCCATCTGTATAGCCGGCTGTATAAGAATCACCTAAAGCTATAAAATTTGAAAAATCCACCTCCGCATCAGAGGCATAATAATCATCATACTCTAATTCACACTGAGTAAATAAGCCAATACTTAATATTAGCGCTAAATATTTTATTTTATGCATAATCTTCTGTTATAAAAATCAATTAAAATGAATATGAAAATCCAATTCCTGGTAAAATAGCTTTACTATTATAGGTTCCATAAAAGTTAGCCGGAGAATAACCAGCTTCTCTTTCAATACCTTTTATAAATAGCAACGAAGCATCAACACTTAGTTTTTCATTAATATTAAAGGATCCTCCGATTGAAAGACCAACTTTATTCATTCCTGGAGTTTCAGGATTTAAATATTCATCAGAAACCGGAGTCTCATCATAATAAGCGCCAACTCTTACTTCCATCTTATCACTCAATAAATACTCTATCCCTAATCTGTATATTAATGTATTTTCATACTCTCTTGGATTCTCTGAGTCTGCTAACTGAGCTGTATTTGTTTTAAAATCAAAGAATAATTCGTCATATGCACTCCAAAAAACATATTGTAAATCACATGCAAGTGTTACTTTGTTATTTAATTTAAAACCAGCACCTAAAGTTAAATTAGCTGGCAAAGGTAATTCTGCATTAAACTTATTATCAGAAGGAAAGCTAGCAGATAAGGAAGTTGGAACGTTGAAAGTTGCATCGGCATCCTCAAGTTTCATGGTTACTTTTGAACGATAATTAAGGCCTAATGATAAAACATCATTTGCTTTGTAATATATTCCGGTATTAAACCCTATTGAGGTTGTAGATCCTTTTAAATTTACATTACCTTCTCCATTTTCATCTTGAACTGGTAATGCTCGATTTAAATCTACAGCACCATATACAATCATAGCTCCTAATCCAAACCCTAACTTATCATTAATTTTATATGATAAAGTTGGTTGAACAACTATAGCTTCCAAAGAGATATCCTGTATTAAATACCTACCATCCCAATCTTTATTCCAGGATAAAGAATTTCCGTAAGGTGTAGTTACTCCAATACTTGCTACAAATTTATCAGAGAGTCGAGTAGCTCCATAAAAGTAAAACGGAGTTCCTGTTGGATTATCAGTTTTTGCTTGATATGTAGAGTTCTGTTTTGAAAAAGTAACATCTGATAAAACCAAAACTCCTCCTAATGAAAAATCATATTTCTTTTCCATAAGACTTAATGCTCCAGGATTAAAATGTACAGAGGATACTCCTAGTTGCAATCCGGTTCCTGTATGACCCATCGCTATATTTTTATGACTTTGGGCATTTACCTGATATCCTTCAGCTTGAGAGTTGTAACATAAAGCCAACAAGGTAAATACTAAAATTATTTTTTGCATTCTGTATTATTTTATTAATTTTTTAAAACAGGTTGCAACGTACAAACAATATTTTTTCAAAAATCATAAGAATATCAGTTTTTAAGGTAAATTGAATTAAATTCAACATATGACCAATTAAGTCAATTATTCATACGCTCGTATATTTCTGTATATAAGAAATATATAATTAGATTTAAAACTTTCGTCTATATACGGTCAATGTTAGAATTTTTTGTTCGAAAAAATATTTCAACATTAAGTATTTTTATATATTTGTTTGATTCTTTAATATTTAACTATGAAGTTGTTTAAAGTTGTCTAAGTAATATAATACTAAATGCGATCATATTGAGAGCTTTCCAGTGAGACTTTTTTGTTTCAAACCTGACTAGAATTGCTTTAAAGGCATCTAGCCAAGCGTTGGTTCTCTCAATAACAAATCGTTGTTTGTAAAGTTGGTCATCAAAGAATGAAACGTCATTCCTACCATTGCGCTTATTTTGGTCAATATTGTCTGTAATATCATGTTTGACAAGATAATCCCTGAACGGTCTGGTATCAAAACCAGCATCAGCATTTAGAAAAAGACCATCAAAACGTATTCCTGATTTATGCAATGAATCAATCATATTATCGAAATTATCAACAAGCTCGAATGCATCATTGTGATTACCAGCAATAGGGTCACTACAAGCTATTGGTATTCCGTTTACATCTGAAAGAATAAGCATATTGCTTGTTTTACAACTCTTTCGGCCTTGGTATGCCACTGCTTCACCACCACGTTTGGCTGGTGTATGAGTTCCATCTAATTGGATAGATGACATATCTAGTAAGGATTTGTGCTTTTGAAGTAAAGATTGCCATACATTTTGCCAACAGCCATCTTTACACCATTTTCTGTAGTGGGAATAAACACTATTCCAACTATACTTCGTCCTAAAGAATTGCTTAAGCGGTATTTGTCGCCACTGACAGCCAGTCTTTAGACGATATAATATGGCTTTAACAACTTGATAAAGTTTAACTTTTGTATTGTCCCAAGAGTTACCAAAAGGCAAATATGGGCATATGTTTTTTTTATAATTACAGTACTTAGCATCCGATATATTTTTATTAAATATACGAATTAATTACCTTATAATCAATGATTTAATCAATTTAATTCATTCTGTTTCAGGACTTTAAACAACTTCTATAAATGAACCCTATATTATTTAACCTCAATAGAAAATCGTTTTCACGATCATCGTATTTAAAAAAAAGCGTCGGAATTAAAGCTGTCATAATATTCTTTGTAATATATCTTTCAGCTGTTTTTCTAACCCTAGGATTTAATTTGCCAAAAATATTCAATCGTATTTTCCCGGGTCAGGATCATATTTTATTATTTAATCAATTTTTCTGGGCCTATTTATTAATGAGTGCCCTGATAAGACAATTGATGCAAGAGTTACCAGGTAACCATGCGGGCTAATACATATTGTTAGTGCTCATATCCAAGCCTATTTTTGAGGCAAAAAACCATGCGTATTATCGAATCAAGTTTTAGGAAGTTATACCGGGAGTATTTGGAATCCGGTCTTAGTGTTCGCGATTTTTGCAGTAACCAGGATTTCGCAGTCTCCACGTTTTATCGTTGGAAGAATCTAATTGAACAAGATGAACCAACCATTGGGTTTGTGCCATTAACAATAAACAAAGATTCATCTGTAAACAGTAAGGTACACCAATCAGACGTCATCAATAATTGCAAGGAAAACACATGTGATAGCCACTTATCTTTTACATTTCCCAACGGTACAAGATTGGATATAAAAGGAGATGCAGACATTGCTCTGATCAAGTCCATTATTCACCTTTATTGATCAGGACCTATGTTTCATTTACACGGGAATCTGCAGTACTTCCTCTATCCAGCTCCGGTTGATATGCGAAAAAGTTTCTATACGCTTAGCGGTGTCGTTTCATCAGTAATGAAGCGCAATGTGCAGGACGGCGAAGTATTTATTTTTGTCAATCGTAACCTGACTATTATGAAGATATTGCATTTGGAGCACGGCGGTTTGGTTATCTATCACAAAAAGCTAGAAAACGGTACATTTAAGCTCCCTACTTTCGACCAAAATATTACATCGCAGTCAATAGACTGGCAAGATTTGATGGCTATTGTAAGCAATGTAAAACCCATAGAAAGACAATTGAAAAAACGTCGAAAAAGCATTTGAGTTCATTACTTATTTTTTGGCTGAAACCCTTGAATTTAGTATCTTTGAGACATATTCAGAAGGAGATAAATGAGCCAGATTTCAGATAACGAAGCATTCATTCAACAGTTGTTACAAGAGCGTGACGAGATGTATTGTGAACTCTCACGTTTGCGTCAGACAGATAATGGTTATATGGAGTCTCTTAAAGCTCAAAACAAGGAACTGGAAGACCAAATTAACAAGCATAAAGAGCTTCTTCAAAAAAAAGAAGAACTACTCAGTAAAAAGGAGGAGTTGCTTCAGCAAAGAGAGGAACTGGTTAATAAACTAACTGACCAATTGGCATGGTATCGCCGAAAGTTCTGGAAGGCTTCCAGTGAACGTTTTATTCCATCTGACCCAAACCAGCGTAAGATCGATTTTGACGGATTGGATGTTCTTCCCGAAGAAGAAGAGATCGCCAAAGAAGCGGATAAGGAGTTGTTGTCCTATAAACGTCAACGACCACAAAAAGAAAAAAAGAAACCGGTTCGTCTTCCTTTGCCGGAAGACCTACGCCGTGAGGAAGAAATAATAGAGCCGGAAGGCATTGATGACAACTGGGTACGCATTGGAGAGGAAATTACCGAAGTTTTAGAGCACAAGCCCGGTGAATTGTTTGTCCGAAGAATTATCCGTTCCAAATATGCATTAAAGCCAGCCTCACAAGAACAGGAGAAAGCTGTTGTACAGATAGCGCCACTTCCACTGTTGCCATTACCACGCAGCAATGCAGGCGCCTCGCTTTTGACAGAGTTACTGATCAATAAATACCAACACCATCTACCATTTCATCGTCAGATTGCCATGTTTAAACAGATTGGCGTTAATCTACCAGCTTCAACCATTAATGGTTGGTTTCAGGGGACCTGTGATTTACTACGTGCTTTGTATTATCATTTACGTGAAGTGATAATGGAATCGGATTATATACAGGTGGATGAAAGCACGGTTCCGGTAATCAACAATGAAAAACATAAAACCGTAAAGGCTTACCTGTGGATGGTTCGATCGGTGATGAACAACCTGGTCTTCTTTCATTACGATAAAGGCTCCAGAGCACAAAAAGTAGTGGTTGAGCTATTAAAGGGTTTTAAGGGAGCCATCCAAACGGATGGGTATGAAGCTTATTCTATTTATGAGCAAAAGAAAGGTGTCCTATTATTGGGATGCTGGGCGCATGCACGCCGTAAATTTGAAGAAAGTCTTGCCGAGGACAAAGCCGGGGCTAAATATGCGTTGGCACAAATCGGCAAACTCTATCAAGTGGAAACAATGGCTGACGAACAAGGCTTGGATGATGAACAACGAGTGGAACTACGTAAACGTTTAGCTTACCCTATTATGGTCGTCTTTGAAAAATGGATCGTCAATCACTATCCTAAAGTATTGCCCAAAGGCAGAATGGGTAGAGCCTTATCGTATACTTACTCAATTTTCCACCGTTTGTCACGCTATCATCTTGATGGTCGTTATAAAATAGATAATAATCTGGCTGAAAATGCTATCAGACCTCTGGCATTAGGTCGTAAAAACTATTTGTTCTGCGGCAATCATGATGCAGCCGAAAATGCAGCTGTCATATACTCTTTGCTGGGTTGCTGCAAAGCTGCAGATGTAAATCCAAGAGAATGGTTGACGGATGTACTTACAAAGATACCTGAATACAATAATGACTACTCCTTAGATTTAGCTGACCTTTTACCCCATAATTGGAAGAATTCATAGAATACCGGGAATTGTCCATAAATTCCATAGACAATAGGAATGTCTCGTTTTAATTAATATACTTACGTGATGTAGTAGGCCGAATGCTTACGTTACCAGTGGTAGATATTATTCCATTATTAACACTTTCAATAAAAAAGAAAAGAATTTCCAGATACGTTGTTAACAAGTCTTTCTTTAGTTTCTTCAACTTAGCACCTTGGTATATTGTATTACCTTTTGCTTTTAATGTATTACCTGATTATTATAGTATTCCACACATTATGGGCTGGCTAAGCACTATTTTAGGTATGGTTTTGATCGATCATTTAACAGCTATTTTCGTAAAAAGATCTGCTCCTTCAAAACAGCAGTTCATTATGCTATTGTATATTGTTGGAATAATAATTTTTATTATCTCGTTTTACGATTTTCTTCCTGTTTCTAAATGGTTTGGCCAATATTTATTCTTTATACTAAATAATCCTTTGTATGGTATAATTCCTATACTAATTAGTATTCCATTATACCTTTTAAATGTAAAGAGTATTCATGAAAATTTATATTTAGATTCAGGAATTCTACCTACAGAAAAAAAACAGAATGGATACAACTTCTCATGGACTTCTAAATTTGGTCAGTTGGGAACATATTTATCACTTGAACTAAAAATGATTACCCGAAACAAGAGAGCAAAAACAGCTTTATTTGGTGCAGTTTTTTTACTCTTATATGGTTTTATAGCATATAAAAACCCAACTATTGAAAAACAAGAATTTTTTTTAGTTCTCATTGGATTATTAATAACCGGAAGTTTTAGTATTAGCTATGGTCAATTTACACCAGCATGGCATTCTCAATATTACTCCTTTTTAATGACCCGAAATGTAGGAACTAAAGATATGCTTAATACACAGTATTTTTTATTTATTACTGCTACAATAATAGCATTAATATTTTCAACTATATATTTAATATTTGGTGTGAAGATTTTAATGGTGAATGCTGTTATGGCTTTATTTAATATTGGTTTTACTAGTCATTTAGTTTTATGGATGGGTTCTTTTAGCTCTAAACCTATTGATTTATCGCAAAGTTCATTTATGAACTATCAAGGAACAGGCGCTTCTCAATGGATTATGAGTTTGATAATTATTTTAGTACCTATACTACTTTTTGTGTTATTAAATTATTTAATAGGTGCTACTTTAAGTTATGGTGTTTTTGCCACAATAGGTATACTAGGTGCTGTATTTCATAATAATCTCATGAACATTATTATAAAACGATATAATGAAAATAAGCACAGAATGATTTTTGCATATAAACAATAAACAAACTTAAACTATGATAACGCTAAAAAATATAATAAAAAAATATGGTGAAAATACAGTTCTGAATATAAACGAACTAGTTATAAACCAAGGTGAAATTTTTGGACTGGTTGGTAATAATGGTGCTGGTAAATCAACTATGTTTTCTGCAATACTGGATTTAGTCAGACTTTCTAAAGGAAAAATTGAAAATAATCAAATATCTGTTCATGAATCAGAAGAATGGAAAGCCTATACTTCAGCCTATTTAGATGAGAAATTTTTAGTTGGGTATCTCACTCCTACTGAATATTTTGAGATGATCGGCCAGTTAAAAAACATATCTAAAAATGAGGTGGAGAAATTTATTGAAACTTTTTCTGAATTTTTTAATGGCGAATTAAACGGGAAACAAAAATACATCCGTAGTTATTCAAAAGGAAACCAACAAAAAATTGGAGTTATAGGGGCTTTGATTGGAAAACCACAAATTGTGATCTTAGATGAACCGTTTAGTAATCTGGACCCTACTTCTCAATATAGATTAAGAAATCTTTTAAAAGAATTCTCCGAACAAAATAACAGCACATTATTAATCTCTAGTCACGATTTAAATCATGTTGCTGAATTATGCTCAAGAATTGTAATTCTTGAAAAAGGAGAAATTGTTGATGATGTTAAAACTTCTAGTGAGACAATGACTAAACTTGAGAGCTATTTCTCTGTGTAAAGTGCATCAATAAACACAACAAAGTATTGTAAACAAAAAATCCACCCTTACGTAGGGTGGAAATCTATTCATTTTAAGTTCTAAAGTGGAGCTGCAGGGTTTCGAACCCTGGTCCAGTCAAGGAAGCCATACGCTTTCTACATGCTTAGCTTTGACTTAATTTTCGAGTAAGAGCTGGATCAAAGCCACCGACTCCTACCTTATCTTCTAAAATTTAAACCTTAATGCGAAGTAAATTAAAGTCTGTTCCCGATTTACTTGCATCTCCGATTCAGGCCGCTTCAGGACATGGCACCCGGGAGATGTCTTGTTCCAGTATCTAATACCGGAATAAAGCTAATCTACTATACTTCGATTATGCTGCAAGAGCGTAGTTATTTTCGCCAATTACAAAAGTTGAAACCCATGATTAAAGAGCTGGAATTCCTGAGCTCTGCATGCTTACATACCACTCTCACCTGCTGTCAAATCCAAGTCAGCCCCAGTAGTATTATAAATTGCAAAAATATAAAAAAAAGACACTTATCCTATAAATACAGTAAAATATAACATCAATACTAGTTCTTTAAAAAACTATTGTCATACATAAAGAGGTAATAATTAACAACTAACAATTATCTCTTTCATCTATAATATTATTTTTCTCTACTAAAAGGCCATCCCATAATTCCGCCTTCCATTACTTTTACATTTTTATAACCATATGCTTTTAACAGAACAGCTGCTTCGTAACCTCTTAACGAAATCTTACAATAAGTAACTATTTCTGTATTTTTATCTTGAGGTAACTCATTAATTCTATTACGCAACATACCTAAAGGAATCAATGTTTCACCAATTCCTAAACGCATTTGCTCATATTCATCAGCCCCCCTTACATCTAAAATAATTATACTTTCTTTTTTATCTAATCTTTCTTTCAATTCTAATGACGAAATACCAGAGAAAATACCATCCATCTTATTCTTCATTATATGTGCTGTTGCAATACTATGATCTATAGCCAAGGAAAATGGTGGTGCATAAGGAAAATCTGCATTTATCATATCATCAACAGTTAACTTTCCTTTTATTGCAGTGGCCCAAATGGCTAATTGCTTGCTAACATCTCCAGGTCCAATACATTGTACTCCAAGAATTTTCCCCGAGTTTGCCTCTGCTACTAATTTTGTTATTAATAACTTACCATCCATAAAGCCGGGTTTATCAGGACTTGCATTAACAACTTTTACATAATTAATATCTTCTTTCTGAGCATTCGTTTCTGATAAGCCTGTAATTCCAATTCCATAATCAAATAGTTTACAAATACCGGTTTGTTGTGTTCCTGGAAATGTAGCTTTATTACCTTCAATAACATTTTGCCCTACAACTCTTCCTTCAAGATTAGCTAAATCACCATAAGGAGCCAAAACATTTTTATTGGTTATAATATTTTTAATTTCGCAACAATCACCTGCTGCATATATATCAACATCAGAAGTTTGCATATATTCATTAACTGTTACACCACCAAGGCTTCCTATTTGTAGACCAGCATCTACAGCCAATTTAATATTGGGTTTAACACCAATTGCAACAACTGCCAACTCGCAAGGTATTTCTGTTCCATTCTGAAGTTTTACACCTGTTAGCTTGCCATTTTGACCTAAAAACTCAGCCACTCCATTTTTTGTAATAACATTAGCTTTGGTCTTAAGATAATTTTCAACCAGCTTGGCCATTTTCCAATCCAGAAAGGTTAGTAATTGAGGTAAAAGTTCAATCATTGTCAGTTCAATACCAGCCAAATTCAATGCTTCAAGAGTCTCAATTCCAATTAGTCCCCCTCCTATTACAACAGCTTTCTTTACCTTACCTTCATCTTTAATTTTTCTTAGATAATCAGCATCTTGCATAGATTGTAAAGTCGTTATTCCGTCTAAATCAGTTCCTGAAATAGGTGGCATATTAGGCATTGCTCCAGTTGTTATGACCAGCTTATCATATTCCTGAAATCCTTTTTCTCCTGAAATTAAATTTATAAATTCAACCTTTTTATTTTTACGATCAATTTTTGTCACTTCTGTATTTACATTGGCTTTAATTCCCTTTGCATTCCAGTAAAATTTAGGATCCCTAACAACTCCTGTAGGCGTACATAGCAACTTATTTCTATCATCAAAAAAGCCTCCAACATAATATGGGTAACCACATGAAGCCATTGATAAATCTTCACTTTTCTGAAATAAAATAATCTCAGCAAATTCATCCATGCGTCTGGCTTTTGCTGCAGCTTTAGGACCAGCAGCAGAACCTCCTATAATTACAATCTTTTTGCTCATTTAATGTTAATTTATATTTTAATAATCATTCCGGTTTTCACCTGTTCTATTTTAAATTCATTATAAAAAGCAGCCAATGCTGGCAATGCAGTACAATGAGATGGATACAAATATTTAATATTCTGACTTTTGAGATATTCAATTGTCTTTTGCGTTTGGTGATTGTTATGCTTTAAATGAAATCCACCAATAACGCCTAATACTTCTGAAACACCCGTAATTTTCTTAGCATGATCTATAATATTGCAAATGCCGGAATGAGAACATCCAGTTACAATAATCAAATGCCCATCTTGAATAATTGCCAATGCTGAATCATCAGGAACAAAATCTGGTTTCCTGTCTTCATCTTCAAAAGGGGTAGTTTTAGCTTCAAAATCATTTAATCTAGGAATACTACCCAGAAAAATAATATTTTCTTTAATATAATATGGATCTTCTGAAACGATTAGATCAAAATTATCTTCAATTTCTTTTTTAGTTAAGGTTAAACCAATGTTTTGCTCTCCGCCAGCCCTATATCTATTAATAAATGATTTTGGATGAGTAATGAGT
Organism: uncultured Saccharicrinis sp.; assembly: GCA_963665705.1. Classification (GTDB taxonomy): domain Bacteria; phylum Bacteroidota; class Bacteroidia; order Bacteroidales; family Marinilabiliaceae; genus Saccharicrinis. The sequence goes on along the minus strand of OY762448.1, from coordinate 2,431,854 downwards.
TTTTTACCTTTGATATACTCTAAACCTCCTCCATGATCCCAATGACCATGACTTAAGACTACAGCATCAATGTCGGTTTTAATATCAATACCCAACTTATTTGCATTTTTAACAAACACATCACTATGCCCTGTGTCCAAAAGTATTTTAGTGTTATTATTATCAATACAATATGATAATCCATGCTCTGCTAGCAATGAACCTCCTGCTGTATTTTCTGATAGTACAGTTAATTCCATTTATATATTAATTAATACTCTATTCCTTTTCGTGCTTCTATTCCTTTTTTATAATAATGCTTAATTTCAACCATTTCTGTTACTAAATCAGCAATATCAATTAATTCTTGAGGTGCCTTTCTTCCTGTTATAATAATTTCCATATGTTCAGGCTTTGATTTAATAACCTTAAGTAAATCTTCTACTGTAATTAATTTATAATACAAAGCTATAATTACTTCATCCATTATTACAATATCATATTTACCTGAATCAATCACCTGAGCAACAGACTTCAATCCCTTTTGAGCTGCCATTTTATCATTCCTGGTTGGTTCATTTTTGATAAAACACTCCAAGCCAAATTGCTTAATTGTAATATCGGAAGACAACTTTTTTAATGCATCTATTTCAGAATAAGGCATTCCTTTAATAAACTGTGCAAAAAATATTTTATATCCTGCCCCAATTGCCCTCAAAGATAATCCAAGAGCTGCTGTGGTTTTACCTTTTCCATCACCTGTATATATCTGAATACAACCTTTCCTCATATCTTTATAATTAGATATGTTTACAAAAAAAATAATCGCTTTTAGCGACTATTTTAAATTCATCTCTTATGAACGTCCTCGACCAAAACCCCTACCCAAACCTTTACCTCTACCCAAACCTCGTCTTCCTGTTCCTTGATTTGAATCGGTACTACTTTTTATTTGTATTGAATGGTCAGGATTACACCTTCCCATTCCTCTTCCTGTTTTAGCACCTTTACTTTCAGGTCCTGTTCTATCTAATTGAGGCATAACTTTTAATATTTATTATTGAGAATATTCTCATTACAAATATAACGACTTTCCTTGAAAAGGAAAATGAAAAACAAAAATAATTTACAGATATCCTAATCAAATAAGTATATAAATTACCAAATTTTATACATTTGCATACACAACATTTTAACATGGATTCATTTACATTAAAGTTACTGGTCCCATTTGCTGGGCTTATATCATTTTTTTTAGTTTTTTTGTCAATACCAACCATACTTAGAGTTGCAGAATCAAAAAATCTATTTGATGAACCTAACAAAAGAACAGTTCATAAAACCAGAATTCCAACTCTTGGTGGATTAGCTATATTTTTAAGCTTTCTTTTTACCTATTCGATTTTTGCCGAATGGTATAGTTTTACTCAAATTCCTTTTTTAATTCCAGCGTTACTTATCATTTTTTCCATTGGAATAAAAGATGATATCATGGTAACAGCTCCTATGGTAAAATTATTTGGGCAAATTCTTTCAGCATTTGTTATTATAGGGTGGGGTAAATTACAAATAACATCACTACATGGGTTTTTAGGTTTAGATATTAGCTATATAGTAGGTTTTTTAATTACACTAATCCTTTTTGTGTATATAATAAACGGATTCAATCTAATTGATGGCATTGATGGTTTAGCTGCTATAACAGGTGTTATTTCAATCTTATCATTTTCAGTATGGTTTTTTATTAATGGAGATTATCATATTCCAGTATTCTCAGCAGCCTTGATTGGTGCATTATTGGGTTTTTCTTATTTCAATGTTTTTTCAAAAAAACAGAAAATATTTATGGGAGATACCGGGTCTTTATTACTTGGGTTCTTATTAGCTGTTGCTGCTGTTAAATTTTTAGAATATACTAAACCAGAAAATGCAAGCAACTTAAAATATACAATGAACTCTGCTCCTGCTGTTGCTATTGGTATTTTAATTGTTCCTATTATCGATACCTTACGTATTTTTGTATTTAGAATATCAAAAGGAAATTCACCTTTTACAGCTGATAAAAACCACATTCATCATAGAATGCTGACCTTAGGTTTTACACATCTTCAAATTTCTTTAATTATTGGAGTTGTAAACATCTTTTTTGTAATATTTTCCTATTCGCTGAGAAATATTGGTGTAGTTAAGCTCACGTTTATAAATTTAATATTGGGTTTGTTATTTTCATATATTCCTGCAATTTTTATCTATAGAAAAAAGAAAGCAATGTTAAGAGATAAACCTGTTAGATAATTTAATGTTTGCCAACTCATTAATTGGAGAAAGTGCTGCTTTAGTGACTGCTATTTGCTGGACTATTACTGCATTAGCTTTTGAATCAGCTGGTAAAAAGGTAGGTTCTCTTCCTGTTAATGTAATTCGATTATTTTTTGCTTTTTTTATTATCGGTATTTTTTCTTATTTCCGTAATGGACTTTTTTTTGCTTCAGATGCTAGTCTAGAAGCATGGGTTTGGTTACCTATAAGTGGGATTATTGGATTTGTCATTGGGGATTTATTACTCTTTCAAGCCTTTGTAATCATTGGTGCCAGGGTTTCAATGCTTATTATGGCTCTTACCCCTCCTATTGCAGCGTTCTTTGGTTGGTTGATATTAAATGAAAAAATGTCTGCTATAAATTTTTTAGGCATGGCTATAACAATAGTTGGTATTTCCATTGTTATATTAGCCAAAGAATCCGGTCAAAAAATAATAAAAATGAAATACCCGGTAAAGGGTGTATTACTAGCATTGGGAGGAGCAATTGGACAAGGATTAGGATTGGTATTTTCAAAATTGGGCATGAAAGATTATGATCCTTTTTTATCTACACAAATAAGAATATTAGCAGGTATAATTGGGTTTTCTATATTATTTACTGTTTTAGGTAAATGGAAAAATTTATTTGCGGCCTTCAAAGATAAAACAGCGATGTTTGGAATATCTATAGGTTCATTTTTTGGTCCTTTCTTAGGTGTCTCCTTATCTTTACTTGCCATTCAGCATACAACTACAGGTATTGCTTCAACTATTATGGCTATAGTTCCCGTTTTAATACTTATACCATCTATATTTATTTATAAAGAAAAGATTACATTAAAAGAGATTAGTGGAGCCGTTGTAGCATTTCTTGGAGTAGTGATGTTTTTTATATTTTAGGAACATAATTAAAGGTATACCTAATATTTATACCTGAAAATTTTCCTACAACCGGAGTTAAAGCAAAACCCCTTTCTTTATATTTTGATTTATGCAATTCAGGCATTAAGATTCCTGCAGCTGCACCTACACCAAAACCAATTAATATATCACTAGGAAAATGTTTCATTGCTCTAAAACGATAATATCCAACTAAGGCAGGTGGAATACAAGCTGCTCCATATACTAAATACTTTTTATTACCTATTTCCGGATGAAGATCACTATATACTTTGGCGGCAAAAAAACAACCGCAAGTAGCAGTCGAAACATGCCCACTAAAAAAAGAATTCCTTGTACCTTTCTCTGTTCTGGAATACATAGGTGCATCAATGTTATATGCAACTGGTCGAGTTCTTTTTACTGACATTGCTGTACCAATATAAAAGGTACTATTATAAGCATGTAATTCTAAATACATTAATATAATATCCATCCATTCCTGCCTTACTTTTTTATCTAACCCTATAATACCTGGAATAAACAATGATGCATTTAAAAACATGTCTGATAATTCATGAGCTCTATCCTTAAATGATGCATTTTGTTGAGTTGCAATTCTGTCAAACCACCAAATATCATTTTTATCAAGCTTTAAAACCTGTTTTTCAGATAATCCATTCTGATCACTTAAGTATCCAAATCCATATCCAACATTAAATCCATATGAAGCTATAGTTAATGGTATTTCTATTGCTTTATTTACATGATACATTGTTGTATCTGATACTTTTCTTTTTTGAGCTTTCACACCTAAAAACAAAAGAAAAAATATGGTGCTGAAATATATTTTTTTATTCATTGAGTTTACATTTTTTAAACGCACAAAAATATATAATTGTTTGTATTAAAAAAGTCGAAATTCTTAGGAGTAAGAATTCCGACTTATCTATATCAAAATTAAATACTTACTTCTTCTTTTTACCAAAACTCTTTAAAAAGTCATTTACCGACTTTTGTACATTCTCATCTTTTAAAACATCTTTAATAACTTTTTCGGCTTCTTTACCAACTTCTTCCTGGGCCTGTTTTGTGGCTTGAGAAAGGTCTAATGACATTTTAGGGTCTTTTGCTGTTCCTTTAATTATAACATCAACAATATAATCAGAACCGGAATCTGCAAATCCTCCTCCTAAAAACCCTAAGGCACCAGCTACATCTTTTCTTGATACAGGAGTTTTCACCACATAGTTAAGCGATTGATCAAATCCCTGTTCTCCATATACAGTCAATTTTTTATCAAAAACAGTTGGACTAAATGGTTTTACTATAATTTTTCCATCTTGTAATATGAAATTCAAATCAATATTCTCAGCTTTCATCTTCTTATATTTATCATTATTAAGAAGTGAAGCCATTCCATTAAGCACCTTTGAATTAGACACCTCAATAGATTGAGAGATAATATTACCTCCGCCCGTAATTGATGAAATAACAGGCGACATTTCATTATCTAATAAACTATTATATTGAAGTGTGGCTGAGATTTTTCCTTTAGAGCTCTTTGCGATAGGCATTAATGAATCTATTACAGAAAATGAATTAGCTGTTTTGGTTATATCAATATTTGTTGCATTGAACGTAAAATCGGCAAATGGTTTTGTATTATCCTGAGTATTATATTCTCCTCCCATTATAATTTTACCATCTAATAAGCTCATATCCATTCCGTCCAACTTAACAATTCCATTTCGAACGGTAATTTTCCCTTTTGTATCATTGATTTCCAACTTATCATATAAGATTTTGTCTATCGATGAAGTAAATACGAAATCTATATTTTGGGGAACTTCTATAGCTTTCATTGCAGTAGTATCATCCTCCACATTCATTTCCTCTTCAGAATCGGCTAATAAGAACTCATTAACATCAATTAATTCTGACTTGTGAATCAAGCTACCATATACCGTTTCATCTTTAAAAATATAAGGCAAGTAGTTTTCAATCTTTCCTTTTAAATTAAAATCAGATGAGCCTACCTTACAGTCAAAATTTTCTAATATTATATTTTTAGGCGAAAATTTTAAAACAGCAGATGGAATATCTACAGCCTGAGAAAAATCTTTACTCGAATAATAAAACTGATTTAAGCTCATGTCACCATTAAATTGGATATCTTCATATGCCTCAGTATCAATTGTCCTCATATCACCATTAATAGTAATATCTGCATCAACAATACCTTTTATATCAAAACTATCTAAGGGGATAGCTTCTTTTAGTGATTCAAGATCTACTATACCATATATTCCACCTTTAAACTGCGCATTACTTATTGGAGTTTTCACAAGCATTGAGGCATCAAATGGATTACTTCCCAATTTAAAATGAAATTGTTTTACTTCACTAATTGTATTATCTGCACTTCCTCCTTTATTATTTATAATTACGTTTATATTAATATCTTGAATTGATTTAGGTAAATCCGGATATTGAACAAAGCCATCTTCTAAATTTAAAGTAATATTAAATGCCGGTAGATTTTCTGCATCTTTATATATTCCTTTTACTGTAGATTGGAAAGTGAGTTTTCCTTTAGTATCTATACCTTCAACATAATTCATGAATTCTTCCGGAATTAATCCAAAAATAGCATCAAAATCTGTCTGTTTTGTATTTAATTTTAAATCTAAATCATATCCATATTCAAGCATACTTACTGCCCCATCAAAGCCTAAATTTAAACGATTTAGCATTAAATCATTTTTCTTAAAGGTAAAAATCATCTTATCCATATCCGCTAGTATTATAGCTGATAATGATGCTGATAAATTATTTAAATACTCAATATTATCCATTGATAAATTAACACTTTCAATAGATGTATTTAAATTAATATCCGTTGTGTTAGCACTAAGATCTCCTGATAAATTTACATTTAAGTTATTTATACTTGAACTTAAATTCATAGTTGCATCATCATATTTTATGCTACCCTCTTTTATTTTAAATTGTTGCAGTTTAATGCCAAAATTAGAAGAAGAAGTCAGAACGGTATCCTCTTCTTCTATTTCTTCAGAAGAGTACTTCATAATATCCCAATTGGCTGTAGAATCAGCCAATACTTGGGCATGAATAAAAGGATGATCCATTAATATTGTTTCTACTTCAAGTTGCTCCCCGCTTATGGCACTCAAAAGATCAACTGATACCAAAAATTTATTGAGCGATAATAAAGTATCCCCCTTAAATTGTTGTGAACCAACCACGCTCAGTCCAGACATGTTTATTGATAAACTAGGGAATTGTCTGATTAAAGACAAAGAAAAATCGTCCCAATTTACAGTTGCATTTATTTGATTATTAATCTCTTGTTTTGCAATATTTTCAATTTTACCTTTTAATAATAATGGGGTAATTAAAATTAGTAAAATGAATACACTAAGAATTATTGCAAAAACTTTAAAAAACTTTTTCATCATATATATCAATTAATATCATTTAATTTTAGATCATTTTTATATAAATACATATCCTTTATACTTATATCGTAATTCATATAGTCTACAAGTCTCATAATAACTTAAAATAGTTCAATGAATTACTGCTCTGTTTATAATTATCTCTTAAATATCAAAAATCCTGCCGTCTACAATTAAAATTATATTCATTCCTATACGTTATAGTATAAACGAACTAATAATGTATTTTATCTTCCAAAATCAATCATCCAGATTTAAGCTAATTTTAAATTGCCAATTATTGAACTCAAATTGATCAAAACCTGCAAAAACACCTATGTTCATCATTAAAAAAATCTGACTAATACCATATCCAACTTCATTGTAATTTTTTAAATTGGGTTGACTAAGATGATGTAAATATAAGTTCTCATTCCATAATTTTTCTTGCAAAAACGGAATGTTTTTAACTAATAAATAAGGAGTAGAATAACATAAATGACTTTCTACATACCATTGATTCGTACTATATTTATAATCATCTAATAAATTAAAATTACGTTTCCAATCTTTAAAAGAAATGGGAATCTCACTTGTATTAAAATGTGTATAATTTGAAAAATGTATTGAAGAATTATTTAAATAATAACCTGCATTAATGTTGTAACTAAATTCATACATAAAACTCCATTCCAACTCTTGATTTATAGCCAATTCCACAACATCATAATCAGACTCTGAACTCAATAAATTATTGAGACCTTTTTCATAACTTAATGTAAATGTAGGATAATCAGATTCAATCATCTTTTTTCTTTCCCCATCAATTCTATAATAATATTCAGGTGTATATTGTAAACTTGTTTTAAATTGAAACCCTTTTCTACTTTCAAAAATTTTGCTTGGAAAAGAACCACCAATATTATTATTGCTTGTATAATTACGAGTTGTATTATAACTAATTGAATAATTGGTAGTGTTTTCAAGCTTTTCAATATACTGATAATTAATTTCCTGTTTAAATATCAGTGCATTTGCAATATCTGTTTTAAACCCTACTTCTATAAAATTATCTTGATATAATCTTTGGTAATTTTCCTTAAAAAGTAATGACGATACTGCATTTGCAAAATCTGAAATACCTGTGTATTCGTTAAAATCCTTACTCCACTGACCAGCATGTAACGAAAATACAGTGTGCTTTATAAAGTCATAGTTAAACGTTGAATTAAGATTCCAATTAAAGGCTTTTCTATTAATTGCATATTTTATAGATGGTAAAATATCTAATCGGCTTTTTTTATCATTTAATAAATAATACCTGAAATTAAAATTCTGAATAAATAACCAACCATCAACAGCGTTAAAACCAAATGAATTTTTATCAATTACACCATAATGCCTGAAAGTTACTAGTCGTGTTGAATCTGATAAAACATACTTTTTTCCACCAATTATGTTACCAAAAACACTAATAGGCTTTATTTCATTTTCTTCATTTTTAATACTATCCTGACTTATTCCTGACATTGCTAATGTTAAGGAATCTTTTATACCGAAACTCTCAATCTCTTTCTTGCTTAACGGAATAGGTCGTATTTTATTCCAATCAATACTATCAGCAGGAACTGTATCTCGAATTATTTTATATGTACTATCCAAGGACTCCAATTGTAATCCCTGCCCCATTGCTTCAACACTTTCATTTTCCTTTTCCATTAAACGAGAAAGTTTTAACATTTCCCGATTATTTAAATCATTTTTTTTTAGAAGTTCTTCTATTTTTTTTTGATTTTTATTTAATGGTTTTGACAAATCTTCCTCTTCTATAACTTCTTCCACATTTTCTGCATATGCTTCTTTTAACGAACTTGGAACAGGTAAATCATCGTCTAAAATTACCTCTTCATATTTTACAGAACCACCATAATTAGCAGTTGCATTAAATCCAAAGGTTTTTACTTCTACATCAAACTGATGACTAACAGGTAACCAAGCTCTACCTTTAACTTCTGCTTGAACTTGTTTTACTCTTATTTTTCCAAAAAATTGCTCATTAACTAAATCCACAGAATGTAAATTCCATAAATTATCAACAATATAAATATAGCCCTCAAATAATTTTTGATTTTTGCGCTTAGGTATTACTTTTATTTTATTGATATAATAATCTCCCTCTTGAAAAAAACCATCATATCTATACTTATAAAAAGATAGAGCTCTCCGCGATAAAGGAGATATAGCTAACTCACTATCAGAATCATAAAAGCTATAATTTAAATATCCCAATACCTGCTCTTCACTATCATTGGGAATGGTAGATCTTTTTGAAATTAAGTGATGTTCGAATTTATTAGGTGAATTAAAAATGATTTCATTTATTGATTCTGCTACATAACTTTTTCCTTGTTCAACACCCTCCTCTTTTAACTGTTTACGAAACAAACGTGGTACTTTATTCATATCAAAACCACCTTTTAAATACACATTAGCTTTGTAATGTTTTACCTGTCGTAAAAAATAGGGTGCTAAACTTATCGATTTTCGAATAATTCCATAGGCTGGATCTTCATTCCCTGAATAAACACGAACTTCTTTAATTTTATAGTCTTGAGATTTAAGCTCTATATTTTTAATTACATCCTTACTCCCTATAGTAATTGTTTCTAGCACTTTAGTAAATCCTAATGCCTGAAATGAAATGGTATATTTACCAGGAGTAAGATTGATGCTATATTCTCCATCCAGATTTGAGGTTGTTCCTGAAGTTAATTCTTTAATATAGATGGATGCAAATGGAATCCCTTCCCCATCTGTAGACTTAACAACTCCACTCAACACCTGTGCAACAACTGTCTTTCCAATTAATATCAATATTAAAAGTATTAATAGTTTAATGGAAGTTTTTTGGTCATTCATATATATATATCAATCTAATGTAATTCTACAATATGATTCAAAACTATAAAATATAAAATTACTAAACATATAATTTTACTCAATTAAATAATAACATATCATCTTAAAATAAGATTTACACATTCTCTGATGTGACAATTATCAGCTTTTTGTTATTTTTGCATCCAATTTAAAAATTAAGTATATGCCATCTATATCAAAAAGAGGCGTTGATATGCCTCCCTCACCAATTCGAAAGCTTGTTCCTATTGCAGATGAAGCAAAAGCAAAAGGGGTTAAAGTTTACCATTTAAATATTGGTCAACCAGATATTCATACCCCTGAGGTCGCGATAGATGCTATTAAAAACATTGATCGAAACATTCTTGAATATAGCCATTCTGCCGGATTACTTGAGTATCGTAAAAAATTAACCAAATACTATAAAAAATTTGGTATTAATATCAATACAGATAACATCATGGTAACAACAGGAGGTTCTGAAGCATTTATGTTTGCTTTTTTCTGTTGCTTTAATCCTGGTGATGAAATTATTATTCCTGAACCTTTTTATGCAAACTATAGTGGGTTTGCAACAGCTACAGGAATAAATATAAAACCTATTACTTCTAAATTTGAAGATGGTTTTGCTTTACCTCCTATTGAAGAATTTGAAAAACTAATTACTTCAAAAACAAAGGGTATATTTATATGTAACCCTAATAATCCTACTGGATATTTATATTCACAAGAAGAACTAAACCAATTAAGAGAAATCGTTTTAAAAAATGATTTATACTTATTATCGGACGAAGTATACCGTGAATTTTGTTACGATGAATATGATCATATCTCAGCTTTAAACCTTGATGGTCTTGAAGATAATGTGATATTAATTGACTCGGTTAGTAAACGCTACAGTGAATGTGGAATCAGAATTGGAGCATTGGTTAGTCGAAACAAACAAGTTATTGAATCTGCAATGAAATATGCTCAAGCTCGTTTAAGTCCTCCTTTATTGGGACAAATTGCAGCTTGTGCATCCTTAGAAGCAGCAGATGATTATTCAGAAATGGTTTACAAAGAATATCTTGGTCGAAGAAATGTTTTGGTTGAAGGACTAAATAAAATCCCGGGAGTACGTTCTTTAGTTCCTAAAGGCGCTTTTTATACCATGACAAAACTCCCTGTTGAAGATTCTGACCATTTTTGCCAATGGATTTTAGGAGAGTTTCAGTATGAAAATCAAACAGTAATGATGGCTCCAGGATCGGGTTTTTATAGCAGTCGTTATCTGGGGAAAGATGAAGTACGTATTGCTTATGTACTAAACGAAGAAGACCTTAAAAAAGCACTTATTGTTATTGAAAAAGCACTTGAAGCCTATCCCGGAAAGAAAACAATATAAAATATAATAGAAGAGATATGAGATTAAGAACTCATATCTCTTTTTCTTTTATAATATCCTGCAGTATTGCCATCTTTTCTTGATTCGAATACCCCATTATATACATCATGCTCTTTATACCGCATCAAAGCTCAATACCTACCATAACTCCCTAAATAGCAGGTTGTTTTGCGAGTTTTAAGCATTAATGCAATAATTGTTTCATAAATAAAACCAATCTCTAACAAAATTGTTAGCATCCAAATTATTGTAATAACAACTATGTGAAACTTATAAAAAAAAAGAATAACTAAGAATAATACTTTACGAAAAAGAAACATATGCTTTTGTTTAAGTAGTTTATCAAGTAATTCTAAAAGTTTTTACATTATATTTGGGTTCTACAATTTACATGTTTACAAAGAATATTTACAATAGATTTATAAATTTTGAATCTTAACTTATACATAGCCAACAAAATACGCAAAGGAGAAGTAACCGGTAAAAAACTTGCTGGTCCTGTTATAAAAGTGGCAACTTTAGGCATAATAATAGGAATGGTTGTAATGATCCTTTCTCTAGCAATTGGTACTGGTTTTAAAAAAGAAATTAGAAATAAGATCATTGGATTTAGTTCTCACATACAGGTTGTTAATTATGATTACAACTCATCTTTTGAAACAAATCCTATTGAGAGAGATTCAGTATTTGTAAATCAACTACAAATTCTTCCTGGGATAAAAAAAATTCAGGAATTCGCTACAAAACCAGGATTAATAAAAACAAAAGAAAACATTCAGGGGATTATTATTAAAGGTATTGGTAAGGATTTTGATTGGAGTTATTTTAAAGATATTATTATTGAAGGAGAAATACCCAATATTAGTGATGATAAAACCTCAAATGATATTCTTTTATCAAAAACACTGGCCCAACTATTAAAACTAAATGTAGGCGATAAAATACCTACTTACTTTTTCCAGGATAAAATTCGAGCACGCAATTTTAAAATTAGTGCCATTTATGATTCTCATTTACCTGAATTTGACAAGGTATATATGTTTGCAGATATACGGCACATTATTAAACTTAACAATTGGAAAGACAATCAAATTACGGGCTATGAGATTACTCTGGAACATTTTGACCAGATAAATACCCTATCCCGGGAAATAGATATATTAGCAGCAGCTCATATATCTCCTGATGGTGGTTTATTAAGAACAACGAGCATAGTTCAACAGCAACCACAAATTCTTGGATGGCTAGATATGCTAGACATGAATGTTACTGTAATATTAATACTAATTGTTTTGGTTGCAGGATTTAATATGATATCTGGTCTTTTAATAATCATTCTTGAAAGAACTGCCATGATTGGAATATTAAAAGCATTAGGAAAACAAAATTGGAATATTAGAAAAGTATTTCTATATCTGGCATCTTTTATAATTATAAAAGGCATTATCTGGGGAAATATTATAGGTATTGCTATTTATTTTATTCAAAATACATTTGGCATACTAAGTCTTAATCCAGAAAATTACTATCTGGATACTGTACCTATGTTTTTACACCCGTTGCACCTTATTTATTTAAATGTTGCTACAATTTGTATATCATATATCATGATGATTGGACCATCTTATTTAATAACAAAAATTTCTCCTGTTGATGCAATACGGTTTGATTGATAATCAAATATCAAAATGTATACATCACGATATAATCATTGAATTTGACTTTACATTATCATCATACATTTAAATTATAACACCTTAAAATATACTACCCTGTATGCCTAAATATAATTTTGAATTATTTTTAAATTAATATTTTGATGTACAACTACGAACACTACATGAACGGTAATGAACATTTACATATTACCATGTATTTACTTAAATTATTCAACCTAAAATTAACCACAACCATATATAGCTAAACACCAACACATTAACAACAAATACAATATACCAATAAAAAACTTACCATTTATGGCATGATTATTATATATACTATAAATGTATTTATACAAAAGGTTTAAATTAAAGACAAGACAATGAAGAAATGCCAGAAACGTCTGGCATTTCTTTTTTTGTAACTATTCAGTGATTGGAAAAGACATAGCAATAGCACGCAAAGCGCACAATGGATTCTGAATGTTTTTTATTGCACTATCAACAATAGAACGCAATATAGCATAGCAGTCGGCACCTTCTATAGACTTGAAGAAACCGCTAACCTTTTGTTTTACTTTAAAATTTCGCACAGCTCTTTCTGAAGCATTGTTGTCAGGTGGAATCTCTGGATTTATTAGAAAATTAAACAGATACTGCTCGTACTTTTTCAATCGGTTTTGAAATGTTTGCACTTCCTTGACTTCTTCATCAAGTTCTTGTTTCAAGAGGGCTTGGAATCTGTAAGCAATATCGGAAGGTTTCTTATCAGTATATTGTCCTTTGTAGATACTTAAGGCATTTTTGATTAGAGTTCGCATTTGGAATGCCCAATTATTCTTAGGGTATTTTTGGCAGAAGTATTCAAGTTCTCGTAATAAATGTGCAGTACATAATTGGTGATTGTTGGCATCAGTCATAAAATATGATTTCCAGCAATCTGTTACCAAAGTATTGTTCTTAAAACCTTCTGGCATGATTTCTTCCATTGCAGCAAAACCTCTCTTAGTATGGATTGATAAAAATGTAGCATCGGGATTCTGAAAGACCCAAGCCCAATGAAGTTTACCATTGACATTAGTGCCTGTTTCATCAGCTCCTATGATTTTACCGGAAAGGATTTTCTTTCGGATTTGCTCGTAATAAGGTTTCGCCTTGGCTGTTATTTTTCCAATAAGCTGATTAATGCCTCCAGAACTAATCTCAATCCCTAATACAGTATATAAAAACTCTTTCAAACGTTCATACGGCATGTATTGTCGGGCACTCATGTAGCCAATTAAAGCCTGCACTCCAGCTCCGTAACTTATGGGCGCATTAATTCCTGAAGGGTAATTGCCTTCATTTAAAGTTCCGCAGCTGCATTGTTTGTGAAAAATTCGATGTTCGGTAATAACTGGTTGTATTGGCGGTATGTCTATTACCTGGCGTTTTCCTGCATATTCTCCAACAATCATTGATAAATCATTGCCACAACAAGTACAGTAACTGGCTTGGTGGTTGGTAATAATATCTGGATTAGATACTGTTTTCAAAGTGTTGCCCATATGCCCCTTTTGGCCTCCTGGTTTCTTTCCTGATTTCTTTCTTAACGAACTTGTTTTCGCTGGTTTGGGAAAATCGCTTGACGGAGGCTTACTGCTATTCTTACTGTTTTTAGGAGTCTCGTATTTAGATAAGCGTTTTTTGAGCTTACAATTCTCTGCTTTCAACTGTTTGTTTTCAGCTTCTAACTCAACTACTCGATTCTCTAAATTATCTACTTTGTTGAGTAAATTGTCTAACCGTTCCTCTATGCTTATCTTCTTTGTCATGCGATGCAAAGTTCGCTATACAAATGATTGCTGCTATAGAATTTGCACAAAGGTTATTCACAATTCTGGTGGTTTTCAGCTAAAGTTACCAACATTTTTTCTGAAATATTTAGTTTTTGAAATCTACACTGAATAGTTACCTTTTTTTATATTGTGTTATTTTTAATAAATATTAATCTCTATTTTAATCGTTTTTAAGCTATAATTGTTATCTTAACACTATAAGGGAACAAGCTTATGTACACTGATTTCATTGAAATACTCAAGAAAGAATTAAAGGGGGATTTACCTGGAGAAAAAGCACAGCTAAAAATGTCTCCTAATGTTCGTTTTACAGGTAAAATTATACCTAATAAAAACGAAACCAGAGAAAGTGCTGTATTAATATTGTTCTACCCCAAAAACAATAAATTATATATTCCGTTTATTCAACGCCCAAGGTATAATGGTGCTCATAGTGGTCAAGTTAGTTTGCCCGGAGGAAAAACTGAATTTGGAGATTCAGATTTACAACAAACAGCTTTACGGGAAACATTTGAAGAAATAGGTGTTATTTCAAAAGATATTGAAATTATAGGTCAGTTAAGTGCTATTTATATTCCTAATAGTAATTTTAATGTATGGCCATATATTGGCTATATTAATTACGTTCCTAATTTTTTACCTGACACTTATGAGGTGGAATCCATTATAGAAGCTCCCTTATCTCAATTAATAAATCCCAATATAGATTTTTTTGAAAAGGAGAAAAATGGAGTAAAAATTAAGGCACCCTACTTTAATATAAATGGTCATATAATTTGGGGAGCTACAGCTATGATAATAAGTGAATTAGTTGAAGTAATAAAATCTACAAAAAACAAACCTACTCCATTAGATTCTTATAATGTTCATAACGCTCAAGAATCTCATTAACATATAAATAAGGTTCTTCTCCTCTACAATAACCAAATTCTACTACAGGATCATTAAAGAATTTTGGATTTGATTTATTAAGTAAATAAAAATCAACATTACCATCCCATACCTTTGGATTTTTACCATTTTTCTCAGCTAATTTCATTGCATCTAAAACATGGCCTATTCCAACATTATATGAGGCCAAAACAAATTTTAATCTTTCTTCCGGATCATCTACCCGCAATGCCATCCTTTTATCTAACCATTTTAAAAATTTGATACCTCCTCTAATATTTTCCTGTGGTGAAGTTATATTATGTACTCCAAATGTTTTAGCTGTTTCAGGCATTAATTGCATTAATCCCTGAGCTCCTGCCCAACTTTTTATTTCAGGTAAAAACCTTGATTCCTGATATATTAGAGCTGCAACCAATTTCCAATCCCAGTCAATATTTTCACTTTCTTTTTTAATGATATCATCAAATTTAGAAACGGATCCTCCTTTTAGAGAATTATACCCAGCATCAACAATATGTGTAGACCTACGATTTAAAAAGTACTTTTTATATATGATATTATATTTTGCTGATTTACGAAATCTAATCAACCAATTATTAACTACCTGTAATAAATCATGTGAAGATTTTCTTACACCCCAAGCCATTTTTTGCGGAAAACTTATTGGTGTTTCGATATCTATATTATCATAGTAATTTTTATTTACTCTTGCTTGTATTTCATCGCAAATGGTGTACAGAATTTCGCCTTCTGCCACCAAACCAATTAATTGTTCAGCTTCATAATCCGGAATCTCAACAACATTAATTGTATCTCCTATTTCATCAGATAAATTATTTAAACGAGTAACGTAAGAAGATCCTTTCTGAACATATATTGTCTTTCCTGCTAAGTCGAGTTGATTACGTATTAAAGAATTAAAATCAGATGCTTGAGGTTTTGAATTATTTTTATCTTCAATTCTCTGAACCAACACTTGTCTGGAAAATGTGTGTGGTTCGGTAAATTTAATTTTTTTACCACGCTCCCTTGTAACGGCTAAATTTTGAGCAATTAAATCAACTTCCCCTTTCTTTAAATCCTTGATATTTCGCTCAACATCGTTACTTACAACCACCTCTAATTTAATACCTAAGTTATTACAAAACTCATTTAACAACTCAAGCTGGTATCCCATAGGAGTACCTTTATAAATAAAATAATTTGTGGAGTTATAATCAGTTACAACAATCAGCTTACCGCGATCTTGTATTTCCTTTAAGTCAAATGAAACTTCCTTTTCTACAACACTGGTTTTTACTTTATCTGCCGAAGGCGTACATCCTGCCACAACAATGAGTAAAAGCCAAATAAATCTTTCTATACTACTCATAAGTAAGAATTTAACTTTAGCCTACAAAGATATACCATTTATGTTATCGCACAAACATAAATTGACAAGTGTAAAACGGACTTATTAGTCTTTTAATTGTAAAAATTCCATGATACACCCCATTTTACACGCATTGGTGCATGAGGATATCCTAATGTTTGAAAATAATTTCTATCCATAAAACTTTGATTAAAGTGATCTAATTTTATGAAAACACGAGCTCTCTTAAGGTGTAAATTAATAAAGGCATCAAGAAAGGGATAGTTACCAATCTTTATTTCATCTTGATTATAAAATTGTCCTGTGGCAGGCATATAACCTGGTGTATAATACTCTGAATGGTACTTTACATCTACTCCCATTTGAATTTGCAAAACTCTTTTTGCCAGATAAAAATTAAAATAGTTAGAACTATATCCTGAAAACTCAGGTAATGGCAAATAATTTTGATTACTGGAATATTGATATGCTATTTTATTATCACTATGCAATGCTCCTAATGTAAAATCTTTATTTAATGTTACCTGAAATGCACTAATCACTTCTGATGTCTGATCAGGTAAAGCATTTGCATTCCAGTACATATAATCAGTAAATACTTTTGATTCCCAGGATAATTTAAATCTTCTTGTTGGAATCTTTATTCCTAATTCAATATTTACTAATTTCTCTTGTTTAAAATTTTCATCCCACTGAATATGATTTGAATAATATTTCTCTTGTAATAATTCGGCACTTTTCAATAAAATTCTTCCTCTTCCGTAAACACCTGCAGTATCCTTAAAAATACGATAAAGTGAGTTTATATTTCCTTGTAAATCCACATCACCTAATCGATACCCCTGAACATATATTTTACCACCTAAGTTCCACCAAAAATTTTCACCTAAATTCTTAAACACCTGCCCTCCAACATATGTTGTAACTAAAGTTGTATCGCTATGACTATATACAGGAGTATATTCATCATCTTCATCATATTGAATAACTGTTGGATTTTGAAATTTATAATATTTAACTTCATTTGATAAAAATGCCCTTACTCCAAATTTAAGCAATGAGTTTGCTTCCTCATTAAATTTGATTTGAAAGGTATTTTTAAGAAATGTATAGGAAGTTGAATCTCTTGTTTGAAGCGAATCTACATAATCAGTACCGTATAATGGTATGGCTCCATCTTCAAAATAACTATCTAATTCATCAATTTTATATACCCTACGATAACTACCCGCATGTAAAGTATGATATATAGTACTAACAGGTAATTCATATTCTTCTGGTTCATTTTTAAGTGAATCTTGTAATTCCTTATTTAATTTAATTTTCCCAATACCTAAAGAATGGTTGTAAAAAACCTGAAAATTATTGACTTTATTTGTGGCTGACATATAATTAACTGGTATATCTTCAGCTCTTGAATAGGCCTTTGCAGTATCCTTATTAGTAATTAATGAGTGATTATAATCTTCCAAACCTCCATTTTCTAAATGCTCAATACTATTATAAGTAATAACTGCATGCATTGAATATTTTGGACTATGATAACTGGAGTATAAATTAAAATTTCTATTATCAACCTTTTGTGCTTCATAAAGTCCAATAGTCGAAACTAAATTATATCTAATCGCTAAATTCCAGTCTTTATTAATATTCTGAGTAAAAAATCCAGTGAAATTTTCTTCAGATCTACGACTAGGGCCAGCATTTATATATGTGAGATTAGTATATGGTACTTTAGTATTAAAATAATAAATATCTTTTGGTTGAACAAACTGATTTTGTAAGGAATTGACAAATATAAACTCATTAAAATCACTTTTATATGATAAAAGATTAGAGGTATATGCACTCCCTTTATTTCCTAAATCAATATTTGAAAAGCTATTTTTATAAATGGGATCATAATTTTGGAACCCTGAAGTAATAGTATCTACAATTACTGTATCCACAAAAGTATAGTCATCAACCATTTTCCAAGACCAAATTCTATCTTTTAAATCGATAATGGTATCTTTTTGTAATTGATTACGCTGCATTTCTGTGCCATTCTGCGGCATATTTTCAGGTCTACCTTGTCCTCCTGGCTGCGCAGCTACAAGTGTACTTAACAACAAGCAAAAGACTAAATATTGTAATTTTGTTCTCATCATCGGCAAAGATAGAAAAAAATGTTTCGGACAAATATTAAAAATAGACTCTTGCTGTAATCAAATATCATACCTTTCATAAAAAGGAATACTTTCTATCAATTTTTTTATGTCGAAAATAAATAATTTTACTTTTGCACGCTTTAATACTCAACAACAAAAACATAATTTTTAAATGAAAAAATTTAAATTTAAACAAACATGTATTTGAACTTATTTAAATCCATTTCATAAAAACGGAAGAAAGATGAAACACATGAAAAAATCACTACTATTCACCATGCTTTTATTATTCGGAAAACTTGGGTTTAGCCAAAATGTGCAATTACATTACGACTTTGGTGAAAACCGAAAAATGTTTACTACTACATTTGAAATGTTTAAACCCGATAAATTGGGTAGTACCTTCTTTTTTGTTGATTTGGACTACGGAACTGACGAAAGAGGTGTTGATAATGGAGTATCTTTAGCTTACATGGAAATAGCCAGGAGTTTTAAGTTCTCAGAAAGTTCAAAGTTTGAACCAAGGGTTGAATTTAATACCGGAACGGTCACCGGATTTCCTATTGAAAATGCATATTTAGTAGGAGTTCAATATACCTTTAATAATGCTGATTTTTCTAAAGTACTAACTTTACAAGCTAATTTTAAGCATATTCAGGATAAACATGATGCTACGTTTCAGATAACGGGTGTTTGGGGGCTACACTTTTTCGAAAGAAAATGGTCTTTTTCTGGATTTGCTGATTTCTGGAAAGAAGATAGTGACTTTAACTATGACGGTGTTGCTGATGCTGAATATATCTTCCTTACAGAACCACAAATATGGTATAATGCTTCTGAAAAATTCAGTTTTGGAACGGAGATAGAAATTAGTAACAACTTTGGTGCAAATGATGGATTTATGATAAATCCTACTTTGGCTGTAAAATGGACCTTCTAAAACGAAATGTTATGTTAGAAAAATTTTTCAAATTAAAAGAAAATAAAACTACTGTTAAAACAGAA
Source organism: uncultured Saccharicrinis sp. (assembly GCA_963665705.1). GTDB lineage: Bacteria > Bacteroidota > Bacteroidia > Bacteroidales > Marinilabiliaceae > Saccharicrinis. The sequence goes on along the minus strand of OY762448.1, from coordinate 2,412,010 downwards.
GTTATAGCCGGAATTACCACATTTATGACAATGGCATATATATTAGCTGTAAACCCGGATATATTATCAAAAACAGGAATGGATGTAAATGCTGTTTTTTCTGCTACTGCTATTTCAGCTATTGTTGGTACTTTAGTAATGGCTTTGTGGGCTAAATTACCTTTTGCTCTGGCTCCTGGAATGGGGTTAAATGCATTTTTTGCTTTTTCTGTTTGTGTTGGCATGAAATGCAGCTGGCAATTTGCTTTGACAGCTGTATTTTTAGAAGGTTTAATCTTTTTATTACTGACCAAATTTAATATTCGTGAACTAATCGTAAATTCTATTCCTACAAACATGAAACATGCTATTTCTGCAGGAATTGGTTTATTTATTGCATTTATTGGGATGCAACATGCTGGTCTGATTGTAAAAGATGATGTTGTTCTGGTAGGACTTGGAAGTATGAAAGAACCAACAGTATGGATCATGTCGTTTGGTTTAGTTATTATAGGAGTTTTATTAGCACTTAAAGTTAAAGGAGCTCTCCTTATTGGAATATTTGCAGCAACAATATTAGGTATTCCACTAGGAGTAACTAAACTTCCTGATACATCAATAATATCAGCACCACCAAGTATTAGCTCTATTGCATTTCAATTCGATTTTCATGAAATATTTACAATGAAGATGCTGGTAGTTTTGTTTACCTTTTTATTTGTAGATATGTTTGATACAGTAGGTACATTAATTGGTGTTTCTTCTAAAGCTAATATGTTGGACAAAGACGGTAAGTTACCAAGAGTAAAACAGGCTTTATTTGCTGATGCAATTGGAACAACAGTTGGTGCCGCATTGGGTACTTCTACTGTTACTACTTATGTGGAGAGTGCTTCAGGAGTAGCCGAAGGAGGTAGAACAGGATTAACATCACTAACCGTCGCAGGCATGTTCTTTATTGCATTATTCTTATCTCCAATATTTTTAATGGTTCCGGATGCGGCCACTGCACCTGCTTTAATCATAGTAGGATCATTTATGCTTTCTCCTATATTAAAAGTTAATTTAGATGATTATACGGAATCCATTCCTGTGTTTTTAACGGTAATAATGATGCCTTTAGCCTATAGTATTGCTGAAGGAATTGTATTCGGAATGTTATCATTTGTAATTTTAAAACTATTATCTGGTAGATATAAAGAAATATCTATAGTAAGTTATTTTTTAGCTGTATTGTTTATTTTAAAATTTCTGATGTAAACTATTGGATAAAAACCAATTATTCAAATTTTAATTGAGGGTCATTCATCAATTAATAAATAATATAATCAACGCCTTTACATTTTGTAAAGGCGTTTTTTGATTATTCTTCAATTATTGTGTTGCTTTGTGAGTTATATAACAATGAACTATTCGGATTAATAAACCTTTTATAGTTTATAAATTACTTACAGCATTATTTAATGAGAGACCTTACAAAAGGAAATGAAGCAAAATTGATTTTTCAGTTTGCATTACCAATGGTACTTGGTAATTTATTTCAACAATTATATAATGTAATTGATAGCATTATTGTAGGTCGTTTTTTAGGTGATGAAGCATTAGCTGCAGTAGGTGCATCTTTTCCAATATTTTACACCTTAATTGCCTTTGTGATTGGAATTGGAAGTGGCGCTACGATTGTGATTTCGCAATATTTTGGCGCAAAAAAAATGCACGAGGTTAAACAGGCCATTACTACCATATATATATTTCTTGCCTGTGCTAGTGTTGTTACTATGTTCATTGGTATACTCTTTGGCGAAGATATTTTTCGTCTGTTAAATGTTGGTGATGATGTTTTACCACAATCTGTTGAATATTTTACAGTATACATGACCGGAATGATTGCATTTTTTGGATTCAATGGTACAACTTCAATATTACGAGGATTAGGGGATTCAAAAACGCCTTTGCAATTTCTTATCTTTGCAACTGTTCTAAATATTATTTTGGACGTTTTATTTGTCGTCGTTTTTCAATGGGGAATTAAAGGAGTTGCCTTTGCAACTGTTATTTCACAATTTGTGGCTTTTGGACGTGCTATTTTCTATTTGCAAAAAAAGCAACATATTATTTCATTCAATTTGAAAAAATGGGTATTCAACTCAAAAATTTTCAAACAAAATATCAAGATAGGACTTCCTACAGCCTTTCAACAATCGTTTGTAGCATTGGGTATAATGGCTTTGATTAGAATTGTTAACAACTTTGATTCTGATGTTTTAGCGGCTTTTACAGCTGCAGGTAGAATAGATTCATTGGCTGCTCTTCCAGCATTAAATTTGGCATCTGCCCTATCTGCTTTTGTTGGTCAAAACCTTGGTGCTAATAAAATTGACAGAATTAAGAAAGGCGTTTGGGCATCATTATTTATGGCTTGGTCAATTTCTTTCTTAGTAATGGTTATTGCCTATTTGTTTTCTGAAGATTTAATGAGTTTATTTTCAAAAAGTGAATCTGTAATTAATCATGGCAAAAATTATTTGATTATTGTGAGTTCTTTTTACCTGATTTTTTCAACCATGTTTATTATGCATGGAGTATTACGCGGTGCAGGAGCTACTTTAATTCCAATGTTTATTTCATTATTTAGTCTCTGGCTTATCAGAATCCCATTAGCCATTGTATTTTCAAAACACTTTGGAGTTAATGGAATATGGTGGGCTATTCCTGCGGGATGGTGCTTTGGTATGATTGGATCTCTAATCTATTATTTAAGTGGTAGATGGAAAAATAAGGGTGTAGTTCAATATCCCCAATAAATACCTCTATTGAATCATTTTATTAAATATCAGTTAATATTTTCTTCTCTATGAAAGTTATTAACCGTCTATTACTGTAACACAAAATTAATTGGAACAGAATATCTTACTCTAACTGGTTTACCTCGTTGTTTTCCAGGAGAAAATGCAGGTAAATCATTAACAACACGAACGGCCTCTTTATCTAATTCAGGATATACCCCCCTTGTTACTTCAACATTTGTAACAGTTCCTTTAGGAGAAACAACAAATGTTACATAAACTCTTCCTTGAACTCCATTTTCTGCAGCTATAATTGGGTATCTGATTGCAGCTGATATATACTTCATCAATTCCCGCTGTCCTTCTTCTGTTGTTTTACAGATATCTGGTCGGAATATAGGCATTTCTTCAACAACCATAAAAATAGGCGCTTCACTACTTTCTTCCTCCTCCATTTCAATATTTAAATCTTCAACCACTTCAACTATCTCATCCTGATCTGTTTCAGTATCCATAATCTCCAGTTCTTCTTCCAAATCAATATCATTTTCCACAATATTAATTACATCATAAACTTTTGCCGGACTTGGAGGAGGTGGTGCTACGGTTTCTTCCTGGCGAGTGATAGGAATCATTTCTTCTTCGGTTACTTCAATTTCTTCTGTTAAAACTACCTGCGAACTTTTTTCTTTGAAATTAAATTCCATTGAAAACAAAACAATTGCAAAACTTAACATCATACCAAGTTCAAAAAACAATGATTTTTTATTTTCTAAATCCGCGTGTAATGTTTTTCGGGTTTTCATCTGTCTGTTATTAAAATATTTAATCAGATGAAACTCCCAGGTAATTTTAATTAGTAAACAATAATGGGAGTTTCATAACTCTAAGCATACTTGAAAATTTTTATAGTTCTTCACCTGTATTACCATTGAGTTAACCCTAAATTATTTATCGGTAGTAACAATCATGGAAACAGGTTACCTAAGCTCTTTCTCCATATAATTGCCTTTATATAAGTTTATACGTAATTTAAGAAAAAAAGTTGTATTTAAGAGGCTTAAAATCAATTCATTTTTACAACTTTCTGATTTTTAAACCTTGTATTTAATTTTGTTTAAATACAAGGGTATATTTCCCTGACAAAGCATTTCTATAGTAATCTTTCTGCAGAGACTCTAACAACAAAAGCTTTGTTTGAAAAATTATTGGTATAACTTTGGCTTCATTATTCAATATTAGGATTTATGAGTTACAAACACCTTCGCTCAAAACTTAAAGGTTCAGCCACGAATAAATTAGATGAAGTTTTTAATGCTTTTGAAGCTGAAGGACGTGCATTAAAAGAACAATACAAACCTATCATAAATCATCCTCAATCAGATTACAATAAAGATGTAAATGATATCATAAACTTAGACCATAAATTAGGTATAACATTTAAAAGATTAAATCAACATCAACGTCATGCGGTTTTTCACCCTTCTGATAACACTATACTTTCTGCAATGGTGGGAAGTGGAAAAACGACTGTATTAATTGCTAAAGTTTTTCACCTGCATTTCGTTAAAAATGTTCCTTTTGATAAGATGGTTGTACTTACGTTCACCAATAAGGCAGCCAGAGAAATAAAAGAACGTATTACAACTTTTCTGGGAGAAAAAGCTCTTCAAATCAATGAACAATTACGTTATTTTGGCACATTTCATTCCATAGCACGTCAACTATTAAATGAAGATCCTAATTTGAAGGATATTGGTTTTAAACCTGGTTTTTTAGTTATGGATGAGCAAGAAAAACAAGCATTTTTAGAACGCTTAATCATTCAGAATAATTTGACTATAAAATACATTAATAAGCTAAATAAACGTTGGAAAAACTATAAAGCAACAAATGAAATCATCATGGGTAACATGAAGTCGGAAGATGATTTTGTTGAATTAGTAAAACTTGCAGAAAAAGAAAAAAGATCTATCAATAGTATGGATTTTGATGATCTGATAGAATTAGGCAACCAATCATTATCCCGTAATCATTCATTTGTTCCGGAATGGCTTATTGTTGATGAGTTTCAGGATTGTAATGAAGAACAACTTTCTTTAATTGAAAATTTAAAAGCAGACTATTCTAAATTGTTTTTTGTTGGAGATCAAAATCAGAGCATTTATGGATGGCGAGGAAGTAAAGAGAATTTATTTCAGGAAGTACAGCATAAGTGGAATGCAACATGGATGGAACTACCACAAAATTACAGAAGTACTGAAAATATTCTGTCAGCGGCAGAAAGTCTTTTATATGAGAATGATGGTTCTTTAATTGCAACCCGTCATAGCGGTCAACCTATTGATCTTATTCGCCATTATGATGATCAGCAGGAAGCTTTTTATTTAAAAGAACAGTTACTCAAACTGCAAAAGGAAAACGTTTCATTAGACACTGTAGCTATTCTATTTAGAACTCATCAGCAAATTAAGATTGTAGAGACTATTTTTAAGCAATCAGATGTTCCTTATCAACTAGTAAAAAAAGCAGAACTTCATGAGCACCCAGCTCAAAACTTTTTGCTTAAACTCTTAAAAATATGCATTAATAAAAACGATGATGATGCATGTTTAGCCTTAGTATTTGACCCGACTTTTGGGGCAACGAAACGAAGCAAAAGTATTATTCAGGCATTAAACAACAGAGATAAGGATATTACTGCCATAAATGTAATTGAGGAGCAAATTAAAAAACGTAAAAATCACTCCATTGATCACATTACGTTATTGCACCAAGTTGAAAAGTTCGATATTGAATTTATGAAGTCATTAAATATTGACACTAATGATATAATAGAATTTTTAAACCTTAAAAACATACTTAAACCAACTTCAATTCATCATCAGGACTATGTTAATAGCATCCATAGTGCATGGGAACAAATATTACTTTTTATGAAAGGACAAAAATGGTTAGATCCATTATCTGCACTAAAGGTTGCCATTGGTCAAGTGGTACTGGAAGGTTCTTTTTATATAAACGGTCGAATAAAAGAAAAAGGAAATGGGGCTCATTTACTCACTATTCATGCTTCTAAAGGATTGGAATTTGACCGTGTATATATTGCCGGTGTAAATACTGGTATTATTCCCTTATCGCAACATCATAAAGGGAGTCAGAACTTAAAGGAAGAAAAACGATTATTATTTGTTGCCATTACCAGGGGTAAAAATCAGGTGGAAATAGGTTGGCACACTCAACCCACAACAAGAAATACAGAAGCTGAACCTTCCTATTTTTTAAACGTCATCCCTGATTCTTTATTAAACAGGAGAACTGCCGCTGGTACAACCAAAGACACGTTGCAGGAGCAAAATTCAGAAGAATGGAATATTGGCGACTCTGTAAAACACAAGAAATATGGAATAGGTGTTATTTCTGAGATAACAGAAACTGAATTAATATGTAGTTTTAAATCAGTAGGCGAAAAATCATTTTCAAAAGCTTTTGCAAAGGCTTTGTTAAGTATAATAGAATAAGGTAATTCAAAACAATATCTCTTCCATATTTATTTACTTTGGATAGTACAAATATGAAAGAGAAAATATATCAGATAATAATTCTATTTACTGAAGTGTAATAGTAACTGTATTATCAGCAGGAGCCAAATCAGTCCATAAAGAACCTAATGCATAACCAATAGTTGTATTCTGTTGGCTAACATTTTCTATTACTATAAGATCTTCAGTTGTTGGAGTTTCATCACCAGCATAATGTGCCATAAAACCTTCTGCAAAATATGGAGCAAGATATTGAGCATTTTCTTGCGGCAATTCAAATGGTTCGCTCATGAACATATAAGTAGCTAAAGTATTTAATCCTGTTTCTATATAATTTTCAGCATAATTCTGAAAATCAGTTACTCCATCTACTTCTGTAACATAATTTGTCGTAATTGAGATACTTTTTCCTTCAACATTTAAACTTCTATACGGACAAGGCCAAGTTACTGTTGAGCCAGTTTCGATATCATATAATTTTGTATCTCCTACTGTTTGTGACACAATATCATTAGCATGGTAATGACCTGTAAACATAATTTCAAGTCCTGCATTTTGTAAAGTAGTCGAAGCTGTAGCATAATTGTCAATTAGATACTCACTAAAAAACTGTGCTTGTCCCTGATAATGCTCTATTAAACCATGATGCATCATACCAAAAATAGCTTTATTTTCAGCTTTGGCTATTGCTATTTGCTCCAAAGCCCATGATAAGGTTTGATCTTTAAGAACACCACTTGTTTCCTGAGGGTCATATTTGCACACATCTAAAGCTAAAATTCTTAATCCTTCTACAGGTTCAGAAACATATGATAATGAATTTTCATCCATAGCTATAGCTGTTGAATATCCATATTCATTCCATATCGACTTAAACTCATCAGGAGTCACAGTTTCTACAGGAGTGGTGCTATCGCCATCATATGACACAGCATCCGGATTATTAATATCATGATTACCATTAATAATCAATACGGTAATACCTACATTTCTTAATTCATCTAACTTAGTTTTTAAGTTTTGATGACAAACGGTTTCTCCATCTTTAGTTAAATCGCCAGGAATTAATAGAACATCCGGTTTTTGCGATTTAATACTTGCAATTACTGATTCTGTAATTGCTTCACTCTCAGATAACAGTTTTCTATCACTAGCAAGATATGTTTGAAATGCAGTTCCATCGTTTACTAATAATGAAGGATCAAAATAATGCACATCTGAAATTACCATAATATTAGCTGATACATTATCTGCACTTACTTCAACTTTGTCATCTTCGGAATCACATGCTGAAATTAGAATAATTAATACCGCTAATGCAGTCTTTAGTTTTAGTTTCATCTTTATTTTACTTAAATGTTTAGTGATACAAAAATGAACTATCATTGTTAAGACATTGTTAGGTATATTTGAAATATTTATATATTTTGAATAATATAGTTATATATTCTAATGGTTATTTTAATATTTTAAGCGATTACATACATGTATTATCTTAATAAATTGATCTTTTATTCTTCTTTCTCCCCTCCCATCATGCGTCTAATTTTTAATTCTTTACGATGATTAATCTCACTATCAGCGCGTAATGACAAGGTGTAATATTCAGGGACTTCAACAATAGTATTAAACTCACCTTTTAATCCTTTTATCACTGTTTCATTGTTAGCTATTTTTAAGATAGATGGAGGTAGATACAAAACCAGAGTTTCTGCTGTTTGCTCAATCTTGGTTGCTTCTTTTAAAAACTTAGCACCAAATCGATCCTCCTTGTCAAATCGAAATAATAACTCTTCCCAATTCGTTTTAACATCCAGCCATTTCATTTTAGTAAAGGATGTTTGCTCTCCTCTATTTAGTCTTTCCCCAATAATTCCTGACATAGGAGAAGGCAACTCTTTATAGAAATTACGGAGTGCCCATAATATTAAACTTTTATCAACCCGATGATCACCAACACAAACCGGACAACCATTCTTACATTCGCAATTCTTAACAAAAGTACCTGCATTTTGAATGATTTGGTTCAGATATTCATATACTTTTTCAGAAAATCCTAGTCCTCCGGGATAACTATCATAAAGAACAACAGCATATTTATTTCTTTTTGTTTCTTCATCTACAAATGAAAATATTTCACCTCCTAAATCATTTTCCGTGGCCATTACACGCATTGAAGCTGCTGCTTTAATACAATGCACCAATCCCTCACTATAATCAAATCTTGGCACTTTAGCTGCAGGAGTTTCCGGTTCTAATGAAGGAGCTTTTCCTGTTGCCACAAAAGTTCGTACCACATTATCAGGGATTTCTATCCAACAGGCTTCTGTTTCCATTTGGGTTTTTAGTATCTCAGACAGGTCTGTATATCCTAGATTTTGATGGGTATTAAACTCTATCATCTTAAATCCGGATATGAGTACAGTTACCCTGACATCTCCAAAAAACCGGTTGATGCGCTGCTCTTTTTCATGTTCATGCTCAACCAATATGGAAATATTACTAGGTTTGTGAGGCTCCGTATAGTAATTTGAAAAAACTTCTTTTACTGAGGCTGTTTTACTTTCCAAATCCAGATCCAGTGATTTGTATTGAACACTATCATGCAGATATATCGCTCCAGGATAAAACTCCTTTTTAGCCTGAACGATATCAACAATAGTTATCGTTTCTTCCTTCTCCACCTCTACAACTTTGATGGTATCTCCGGTTATATTTCTCAGACTAATTTCATGAGCAGGAGATATATCTCCACTCCACTGATAAGTACTGTTTTGTTCTATTAACTCACCTTCTTTAACTAATAAAGGAATAATCTCTCCCAAATCAGGAAATGAAGCAATATCATCAATGGTCAATGGCAATTCTGCAGAAGCCGCACGTATATGAGACAACTGTATGTATAGGTTATCCTTATCAATAATGGCATTTTCAGACTCGGCATTTAAAAGCCAATCCGGATTTTTACCTACAAACTGATCCAATGGCTTTTCCTTGAGCATAACAATAGCATGAGCTTCCGAACCACTTCTTCCTGCCCTACCCAACTGTTGCCAAAAACTTGCTCTGGTACCCGGAAAACCACCCATAATTACAGCATCCAATGTTCCAATATCAATACCAAGTTCAAGAGCATTTGTAGAAACCACTCCCAATAGATTACCATCAACAAGATCTTTTTCAATACGCGCTCTTTCTATAGGAGTATATCCACCTCTGTAGGCTGATATCTTATCAGCCATATTAATGCCATACTGCATTGGGTCTGAAGCCAATATATCGCGACTTTCTTTGGTTACTACTTCCGACTCACGACGTGATTGACAAAAGGTTATAGATCTTACACCAGAAAAAATAAACTCCGGAAGTATGACTTTTAACTCTTCACTTACCGCTTTTTTTCGCTGAGCCTCTTCCAGGTATTCTGGTTGAAAGAAATGAATGTGCTTAGCCGGAGCCGGGGAACCATCCTGATCTACTATTTCAAAGGGTGTATGACAAATATTATCTGCCAATTCCTGAGGATTGGCTATGGTTGCCGAACTACATAAAAAACGAGGCTTATTTCCATGATAATCACATATTCTTAGCAATCGTCGGAATACATTGGAAACATGCGAACCAAAGGCTCCTCTGTAGGCATGCAATTCATCAATAACTATGGTATCCAGATTAGCAAAAATATGAGCAAAACCATACTTATTATGATTAGGCAAAAATCCTGCATTAAGCATATCCGGATTAGTCAAAATAATGTTGGCTTGTTCCCGTATCCTACTTCGCTCATTTGGCGAAGTATCTCCATCATATACACCTGCCTGAATTCTGTTTTCTCCGAAAAAAGCTACAAATTCCTTAATATTTCGATACTGGTCTTTGGTTAAGGCTTTTGTAGGATAGATAAAAATAGCTCTTCGTGAAGGATTATCCAGTATACGCTGCACTACCGGAAGATAAAACGACAATGATTTACCACTTGCTGTACCTGTAGTAATAACAACACTTTTACCAGCACGGGCTTTTTCAAACATTTCAGCCTGATGAGAATATAGTTTATCATACCCGTTTTGCTTCATCCAGTTTTGCAGTTCCGGATGTAATTGATCCGGAGCTTCAACAAACTGAGCCTTACGTTCATTAATGCTTCGGGTAGCAATAATTCGTTCATTATGTTTTAAAATAATACGGGAAATAGCTTTACTCATCATTCACTTTTTTCAACAGAACTACAAAAATAAATTTTAATTGAAGAAGATGGAATGAATGAGGGTTTATTTCTACATCAAAATGTATAGAGACTATTTTCTCTGTAAGCGCGGATATTTATCCGTGCAATAGCTTTAAATAAGATAATGACAAATCACTTCGAAATAAAATGAATGTAACATTTGAAATAAGATTTTAGGATTTGCAATCCGGTGATAAAAATTAAAGATATTTGATTAAAAACCGGAATACAATTCCTTCCATATAAAACAAAGAGCTATAACTTTTACAATTGCAGCACTTTGTATATTATTTACCTGTATATTATAAAAATTACGCTTCAGTAATTATCTACATACATAAAGGTCAGAGGCCTGAAATAAAACGACTTAGCCAGAGGCGTACGCCGAACGCAATAAAATGACTATTAGCTATTATTATTACTGATGCAAAGTTTAAAAATCTGTACGAACATCATTGCAAACTAAATTTACGAAGTAAATTAATCCTGTAAATCCTATCTTAAATAAGCAGTTGTTAATCAATGTCAGGGTTTAAAAAATTAACCGATAGTCTTTGCACGAGCTTTAATTTAAAATTTATCTAGAACTAATTTTAATATAATTTCAATAGTTTAAGCATACACTATTACTTACTTCTGATTGATCTTTATTTACAAAAAAGGCCCATATTATTAAATGATCCAATTCTTCGGTTAACCATTCATTAATAATACAACTCCCTTCTTTTCGCTTTATTTTAGTGTTATAACGCGCTGCAATACTACCCATATCTTTACCTAGCACATAAAGATTAAGTTCATCATTTACAATTTTTGCATTATGAAAAAAACTAGTATCCCATACTATTTTAATATCATCACCTATAACTTTTAGTTCAATAGATTCGGGTAAAGGCAAAGAACCTCTAGCAATTAATGCCGATCTATAATTGATCTTCTGATCAGGATATTCACCCATCACTCCATATTTTAAATTATAGGATACTGCTGCCTGATATGGTGTTCTACCTACATTTCCTTCATTAAACATTAAATTAAGATCAGGTTTAAAGTCATACAGAAATGAATGTACTAGTTTCATTTTTTGCCGCTGCTTTAATTGCGCGTCACTCTTTTTATCATTATAACTTTCAGGAAGGCTTCTCATGCATGGAATGCCCCGCCATTCATATAAAACAACAGTTCCTACTTTACCGAAACCACCATCGAGAATATTTGTTTTTAAACGTGCCATAGTATAAAATTTTAAAGGTTAGTTATAAAAATTAAAGGGCCTGATTATGACCTGGTTCGTACCAAGTAGCTTACAAATAGCATACCAACTCATACTTAACTTATATATAATTCAAATTTAACCCATATTAAAGTCATTAATTAATGAGTTTAGTATGGATTATATATGACTAATATATGAAGAATATATGAGTTTGTATTATCGTTGGTACATAGTAGTTCCAAGACTGCCTAAATAGTAAATAACTTAATGCTCTTCTATAGGAAAAAAGAAGATTTGAGTAGAATTTGATCACTTGTTGTAATAATAAAACCATCATTAACTCAATTAATCATAAATCGATTATACAGTTTTTTAATTTCCGGCCTTTTCTGCTCAATAGTTATCAGAAATATATTCCAGATTATAAATATTTACTATATTCCATTGCAGACTAATTAAGGCTCCACAACTATCCACCTATACCCCCTAATTACCTGTAATCATTTAGTTTGTATAAAAAAATCCCCTTTATAATAAATCTCAATTATAATTATTTCACAATTAGCATTAAACAATATTATCCATTCTTCCATCATCTACTCTCCACTGCATATACTTGCAGGTCACTAATGACGGAAGACTACTTCCTATGTTCTAAACTCTATACCCAATGCTTTTAGTTTTCCCCTATCTCAATCCATAAAATCATACATCAAATCCAATATTTCATAAACATTTTCTTTTTATCATCGTTAACTTTGTACATATGCTTAGAAAACTAACACATATTATTGTAATGATGTTACTGTTGATATCAACAACAGGGATTACTCTTTCTATGCATTATTGTAGAGGTAAACTAGTTTCCACCTCTATTCTTATTGAAGCAAAATCATGTTGTGGAGAAGATTGTGGATGTTGTGAGAATAAAACGCATCATTTTGAAGTTAAAGATAACTTTGTTAGTTCCGACATCATTCAAAAAATCAATATTGCTCAACTTGATATACTAATACCTATATATTTTGTATTAGATTTTAATTTCTTAAATACGGAAGAAAGATCATTAAATGTAGCAGAAGATGCTTCCCCTCCACCTTTAATACAAACACGATTAGCATTACTACAAACATATCTTTGTTAGACATTATTTATTTTTATTAGACAAGAGATAAGAGGCTATTTGCAGCTTGTAATAACAACACCAATAGAAACTTAATAAATAAGTAGTATTTGAACAATACTCCTTGCTGCATTCTCTTTGCTCTACGCTCCTTAAATACTGAAGATTTACTACTTGGATTAAACTTAATGATCGTTTTAGTAGGTCTGTATTTTCAATAAATACATGTTTCTTAACAACATAAGATATGCTTAATAAAATTATAAAATTCTTTTTAGAGAATAAGCTGGTTACCTTTTTAGTGTTGCTTGTTTTTATCAGCTGGGGAATAATCACGTCTCCATTTGGCTGGGATACAGGTATTTTACCAAGCGATCCAGTGCCTGTTGATGCAATACCAGATATTGGTGAGAATCAACAAATTGTATATACCGAATGGCCAGGTCGCTCTCCTCAGGATATTGAAGATCAGATATCTTATCCGTTAACCACATCATTATTGGGTATACCTGGTGTTAAAACAATTCGTAGTAATTCCATCTTTGGCTTATCCAGCATATACATCATCTTCGATGAAGATGTGGAGTTTTACTGGAGTCGGACACGGATTCTTGAAAAACTAAATTCATTGCAGGCAGGTACTTTGCCATCAGATGTATCACCAGCGCTTGGGCCGGATGCAACAGCACTGGGGCAAATCTATTGGTACACGCTGGAAGGAAGAGATGCAGATGGTAATCCTGCCGGGGGATGGGACCCACATGAACTCAGAACCATTCAGGATTTCTACGTACGTTACTCTTTAACTTCAGCAAAAGGAGTGGCAGAGGTGGCTTCTATTGGTGGTTTTGTAAAAGAATATCAGGTTGATATTGATCCTAATGCCATGAAAGCACATCATGTGACCATTGCACAGATTATGTCGGCAGTAAAAAATAGTAATCTGGATATTGGAGCTCGTACCATTGAATTTAACAGGGCTGAATATTTGGTGAGGGCTCTTGGCTACATCAAAAATCTGGAAGACCTCGAAAAGAGTGTTGTTGCTGTGCGTAACAATGTGCCTATCCGGTTGAAAGATGTGGCAAAAATAAACTTTGGGCCTGCGACAAGACGAGGAGGATTGGATAAAGGTGGCGCAGAAGCCGTAGGTGGAGTTGTTGTGGCTCGTTATGGAGCCAATCCACTTAAAACCATCGAAAATATGAAGGCCAAGATTGCTGAGATTGAACCAGGCCTGCCTTCTAAAACATTAGCTGATGGTACCGTGTCTAAAGTTACCATTGTACCTTTTTATGATCGTACAGGATTGATTAAAGAAACGTTGGGAACGCTGGAGGAAGCCATCTCACTTGAATTATTAATTAGTATTCTGGTGGTGATTGTGTTGGTTTTTAACCTGCGTGCCTCATTTCTTATTTCCAGTCTACTGCCAATTGGAGTATTGATCACTTTTATCACCATGCGACAGTTTGGGGTTGATGCCAATATTGTTGCCCTTTCAGGTATTGCAATTGCGATTGGTGTGATGGTAGACGTAGGTGTTGTTTTTGTTGAAAATATTATCCGGCATATTGAATTGCCCGAAAATAAAGGAGCAAAAGGAAAAGAGTTACTTACTGTTGTGTATACGGCAACCACCGAAGTTGCAGGAGCTGTTATTACAGCATTATCTACTACTATTATCAGTTTCTTACCTGTATTTGCTATGGAAGCTGCCGAAGGAAAACTGTTTAAGCCACTGGCTTTCACAAAAACTTTTACCATGATTTCGGCATTATTAATTGGTTTGATCATAATACCAACCTTGGCGCACTTAATTTTCTCCATCAAGATTGATAAAAAGCGCTACCAGCGATTGGGTAATATTATTCTGGTTGTAGCAGGAGTTGTTCTTTCAATCGCTTCTGGTAATTATATAGCTCTGGCTATTTCTGCATTTGGTATCAATGGTTTACTCGCTTACAGATGGAAAGAGCACCAGAAGAACTGGATTAATCTAATAAATATTGCTATTACGGTTGTAGTTGTTGTATTCTTTTTAACAAAGGCATGGATGCCACTTGGGGCACAAAACAGCATGTTTGCAAATTTCTTGTTTGTAATAGCTATCGTTACAACTGTATTAGGTAGTATGTCGTTAGTAGTGGTGTTCTATAAACGCATCTTACAATGGTGTTTGGATAACAAATGGACTTTTTTAGCTGTACCTATATTTGTGGTATTGTTTGGAATAACAAGTTGGCAAGGCTTTGATAAGTTATTTAGTTTTTTACCTCAATTCTTAAAAAACACCGATTCATATGCTTATTTGGATAAAAAACTACCTGGCATAGGTAAAGAGTTTATGCCCTCTCTGGATGAAGGTTCATTTTTATTAATGCCAACAACAATGCCTCACTCTGGTATCGAAGAAAACCTTGAAGTTATCCGTATTCTCGACAAGCAGGTGAACTCAATACCTGAAGTTGAAACGGTGGTAGGAAAGTGGGGACGCGTGAATTCGGCCTTAGACCCTGCTCCTACTTCTATGTATGAGAATGTTATCAATTATAAACCGGAATACATTCTGAATGAAAAAGGGCATCGCATGCGATTTAAAACAAACAAAGAAGGTGCCTTTATATTGAAAGATGGTTCAACCTATAATCCAAAAGAAGAAGCATTTCGTTTGATTGACAAGGAGAATTTAACCATTGACAATAATGGGGAGTACTTCAGGCAATGGCGCAAAGAAATTAAGTCGCCTGATGATATTTGGCAGGCCATCATTGATAAAAGTAATATACCGGGTTTAACATCAGCACCTAAGTTGCAGCCTATTTCAACACGATTGGTGATGTTACAAACTGGTATGCGCGCTCCAATGGGTATTAAGGTGTATGGCCCAGACCTTGAAAGTATTGAAGCAGTAGGTTTTGAACTTGAAAAACAATTAAAGAATGTTGAAGGTGTACAGGGTATGTCTGTTTTTGCCGACCGTGTAGTTGGTAAACCCTACCTTGAAATGGAAATCAACAGGGATGCCATTGCCCGATATGGGTTGAGCGTAAAAAACCTGCAGGCTGTTATTGGTAGTGCTATTGGAGGTATGCCACTTACTACAACAGTTGAAGGTAGAGAGCGTTTTCCTGTAAGACTGCGTTATGCTCGTGAATTCAGGGATAATCCGGATGATCTGAAGCGTATTTTAATTCCAACACCTTCAGGAGCCCAAATTCCTTTAGGAGAATTAGTGACCTTGCATTATGAGAGAGGTCCTCAGATGATTAAAAGTGAAGATACCTTTTTGGTGGGATATGTAATTTTTGATAAAAAGGAAGGTTTTGCAGAAGTGGATGTGGTTGAAAATGCACAAAAGTACCTAAAGGAACAAATGGATAATGGAGCATTTTCTCTTCCTGCCGGGGTGAGTTATAAGTTTACCGGTAATTATGAAAATCAGATACGTGCTACCAATCGCCTGCTTATTGTAATTCCGATATCCTTAATTATCATCTTCCTCATACTGTACTTCCAGTTTAGGTCAGTTATTTCCACCAGTTTGATTTTCTCTGGTATTATTGTGGCCTTATCAGGTGGATTCATAATGCTATGGTTGTATGGTCAGCCCTGGTTTATGGATGGTTCAGTTGCAGGAATGAGTTTACGAAATCTGTTTCAGGTTAATACCATCAACCTGAGTGTGGCAGTTTGGGTTGGTTTTATTGCCCTGTTTGGTGTTGCTACAGATGATGGTGTTTTAATCAGTACATATATCAAACAACTTCAGGAAAAAAGAAAGCCAAAAACGATAAAGGAAGTGAGGGCTTTAGTTCTGGATGCAGGTTCTAAACGTGTACGTCCGGCCATAATGACTACTGCTACAACCATCATTGCACTTTTGCCAGTATTAACCTCTACAGGTAAAGGTTCTGATATAATGGTTCCAATGGCCATCCCTTTATTTGGAGGTATGACCATTGAAGTCTTAACCATGTTTGTGGTTCCGGTGCTTTATAGCATGTGGCAGGAAGCAAAAATAAAGAAGAATAACCCGGAAAAAGCTTAAGACATGAGAAATATTAGAATATATATATTATTTGTGATATTAGGTTTGTCAGGTGTTTTGCAGGCACAAGATGAACTGAACCACTATTTGCAGGTGGCTGCAGAGAATAATCCTGCTTTAAAAGCCTCTTTCAACAAATACATGGCTGCTCTTGAAAAAGCACCACAAGTCGGTTCATTGCCCGACCCGCAATTGGCCTTTGCTTATTTTATACAACCTGTTGAAACCCGAAATGGTCCTCAGGATTTCAGGATTTCAGCCACACAAATGTTTCCCTGGTTTGGAACATTAAAGGCTAAGGAAAATGCCAGTATAGAAGAAGCCAAAGCCTTGTATGAGGTGTTTGAAGAAAACAAGTCGAAACTCTTTAATGAGGTAAAATCTAATTGGTACAACCTGTATTTCAATAACAAGGCTACTATGATCACTTTGGAGAACATTGAAATACTGAATACTTTTAAAAAGTTGGCCATTGTAAAGGTTGAAGCAGATCAGGTATCTGCTGTAGACCAATATAGGATTGAGATGGAGATTAATGATTTGGAAAATCAATTGGCACTCTTAAGGGATAAGCAGGAAGTGCTTGAAGTATCTTTTAATAACCTGCTGAATTCTGAGGAGAATGCGGTAATTACTTTTCCGAAAGAGTTGTGGTCAACAGATATTCTGTATACAAAGGATGCCGTATTGGATTCTATTCAATTAAAGAATCACCAGCTCATAAGCATCGATATGCAAAAGAGTGCTCTGGCGTTTAAGAAACAAGCGGCAAAAAAACAGGGAGCTCCAACATTTAGCCTTGGCATTGACTATGTTTCAATAGGAAAAGGTGATAATAATTTATCAGGCAAGGATGCCTTTGTATTTCCAAAAGTAGGATTATCCATCCCTTTGTATCGAAACAAATACAAGAGCATGGTTCAGGAAGTAGTTTATCTGGAAACTGCAAAGAATTACGAGCATATCGATAAAGTAAATGTTCTTGAAACCGTATTTGAGAATTCCTGGAAAGATTATCGTGATGCCCAGCGTCGGATTGAATTATTTGATAAGCAGTTGACCATCGCTAAAAAATCTTTAAAGATATTGGAAACTGAATATGCCTACGCCAATAAGAACTTTGAGGAAATATTACGTATGGAAAGGCGCATGTTAAAATATAATCTTGAGTTAGAAAAAGCACGTACGGATAAACAGGCCGCAGTTGCTTTTATCCATTATTTAATGGGTAAATAACAAATGTATTCATCAAGTGATAACGTTATAATTACAGAGAAATGAAAACAATATTTCAAAATATAAAAAGCAATTATAAACTAATCCTGAGTGTTTTGATTTTAGGATTGGTCATCGGATGGATCATTGCACCATCAGGTAATACAAATAGTTCAGGAGACGAACAGGCAGTTCATAATCACGAAGAAAAAGCTACCATTTGGACCTGTTCCATGCATCCTCAGATAAAGCAGGATAATCCTGGTCAATGCCCAATTTGTGCTATGGATTTAATTCCTCTATCATCAATGGAAGGTGGAGAACATACTGACCTGAATGAAATTGTAATGAGTGAATCTGCTGCAAAATTAGCAGATATTCAAACGTCAAAAGTAGTTATTGATGAGCCTGTTAAGACTATATTTATGCAGGGGAAATTAAATGTAGATGAAAGACGAATTGCTGAACTAACCGCTCGTTTTGGAGGGCGTATTGAAGAACTTTTTATCAATTTTACAGGACAAGATGTTCGTAAAGGACAGAAATTAGCTACTATTTACTCTCCAAATTTAGTTAGCGCACAACGTGAGTTAATTGAGGCTTCTGAATTCAAGGAAGATAACCCTTCGTTATATAAGGCTGCAAGAGCTAAATTAAAAGCATGGGATTTATCAGAAAGTCAAATTGATAATATTGAACAATCGGGAGAGCCGAAAGTCAATTTTGATGTTCTGTCACCAATAACTGGAACGGTTATTATGCGTCATGTGGCACTGGGGGACTATGTGAAGGAAGGAACAGCCTTATTTAAAGTTGCAGATTTAACCAAATTATGGGCTTTGTTCGATGCTTATGAAACAGATTTGCCGTGGATAAAAGTTGGTGATAAAATAAGCTTTACTTTACGGGCATTACCAGGTGAGGAATTTAAAACAAAAGTGACCTATGTTGACCCTTTCATAGATTCCAAAACAAGAGTAGCTAAGGTACGAGCAGAGATTAATAATAAAGATTTACGCTTAAAACCAGAAATGTTTGCCAATGGAGTACTACAATCTAAAATTGCCGAAGGTCAAACAGCTGTTATTATTCCAAAGTCTGCGGTATTATGGACAGGTAAAAGAGCAGTAGTGTATACTAAAGTTCAGGAGCGGGAATCACCTACATTCTTATATCGTGAAATTATTTTGGGACCGGAAGCCGGAGCATTTTATGTTGTGAAGGGAGGTCTGAAGCCAGGTGAGGAAATAGCTACAAATGGCGTATTTAAGATTGATGCTGCAGCACAATTGATTGGATTACCAAGTATGATGAATCCGGAAGCTGGGAAAGTATCCACTGGGCATAATCATAGTGAAATGAATATGAATGACCAGGCAGAAGGAAATACTCAGCATGCAATGTTTAATGTATCTGGTAATTGTGGCATGTGTGAAGAAACCATTGAAACAGCAGCTATGTCGCTTGATGGAGTGAGTAACGCAGATTGGAGTCAGGAAACACATATGATTCATGTTAATTATAATGACGCCAAGGTAAAACTAGCGGATATACATAAAGCAATAGCAAAATCAGGTTATGATACGGAACTGGAAACTGCTCCTGATGATGTTTATGAAAGTCTTCCTGCTTGTTGTCACTATACAAGGACAGTTGAATCTGCAGAAGTAGAGCAAAAACAAGAATCGACATTTAAAGTATACGGCAATTGTGGCATGTGCAAAGACCGTATTGAGGAAGCTGCTAAAAGTGTATCCGGTGTAGAATATGCAGAATGGAATGATGACAATAAAATGTTACATATTACTTATCTGCTGAATAAAACATCACTTGAAAAAATACATAAAGCCATTGCAAAAGTTGGGCATGATACGGATATAGAAAAAGCTCCGGATGATGTATATAATAATCTTCCAGCATGTTGTTTGTATAGGGAATAACATTAAAGAATCATAACATTTAAATTTTACAATTATGAAAACAAAAGCATTTTATCTAACAATTACAATCGTATTTTTAAGTTTAACAACAGTATTTGGACAATCAAAAACCGAGAAATTTAAAGTTTACGGTAGCTGTGGTATGTGTAAAACACGCATTGAAAAAACAGCCAAGTCTATTGAAGGTGTATCAAAAGCCGAATGGGATAAGAAAACTCAAATACTTGAACTTACATTCGATGAATCTAAGACAAGTGTAGATCAAGTTCAAATTTCATTGGCAAAAGTTGGACATGATACAGATAAGCACAAGGCAAAGGATGAAACTTATAATGCTTTACCTGGATGCTGTAAGTATGAACGACCTTCAACGACAACAAAAAAAGAAAAATAAGTAAATGCAAAAACTCCTGATTGTTAATTCAACCAGGAGTTATTTATATTTCGAATAGTAAAATATCTTTTGTGTTTTAATTTGTTCAAATTTTGTTTTTAAGTCAGAAGAATTTGCTTGAATTGATTTCCATCCAGAGTGAATAACTCTCTGCACTCAATTACAGATATTAAGCACGCATATATTCTTTCATTCTTACTAAATTATTTTCCAAGCTCTTTCTGGGACTTTCGGAAAATAATATCTCAAAAGGCATTTTGATGACTTTAAATATAAGATACAATATATATGACATAGCAAAAACTAAGTAAATAATGGCGATTACTAAACGTTTCATACATATGATTTTTTGGGTTTAATATTCGATTAAATTAATTAATATCAAGATATATCTCAAATATTTTTGTAAATTAATTTGCAAATAATTGATAAACATATTTAAATCATACACTAAAGCATTTATAATTAAAGTAAAAAATCTACTCTATTAAGAAAACACCCCCTAAATAAATAGATATTATCTGATTATAATCTAATTCCTGCAGCGCCACTTACTTTTTTATGGCTTTCCATATACTTAAAAACCTTTTTTCCCATAACATATACTTTACTAAACTTCAAAATTACAGCTAATAAATACTTAATTTTCATTTTGAAATCTTAATAAAATCAGATTGTATAAATTTGTAGCATTCTTTTTCAATCTATGGCCTTACAATGACTGATTAAAGAAATAAAAATCAAATTTATTATCCTTAGAATAAATCTAGTAGTTTAAAATACCTTCCTGTGACTATAGGAATTATTTAATTGATAGAATTCTCCTTTTGCAAAAATTCAATCCAACAAGTTATATAATTACACAGGATTAAATTCAATCATCCAAGATAGTTTAAATACTACAATAATGTAGAATATTCTCATTTTGTAAACATTCATGTAGAATATCTTTAAATTTTATCACTGATAATCAACACCATAAAATATTGGTATGTTTTTTATTAATAAATATAATATGAAGAATCCATTTTATATAGATAACAATTTTGAGATTAAAAAATTCGGAAAGTGTTTTCTAAATGAAAGACGAATAGAATTATTAAAAGCTATTAAACGTAAGGGTTCTACAAGGGCGGCCTCTGCTGAAATTAAAATGTCTTATCAACAAGCCTGGCACTTTATTAAAGAAATGAATGAAATATCGCCTTTGCCACTAGTCGTAAATAAAAGAGGCGGTAGTCACGGAGGAGGAACTGAGCTTACTAATTTTGGAGAAAAGACTATTTCTGAATTCGAAAAACTGAAAGGCCAGCAAAATGAGAATAATTTAAAATTATCAAAGGATCTATGGATTTGTTTTTTTTGAAACCCGTGATACATATACATGAATAACGAATAAAAATATAATATTATGGCAACTATCGAATTTCATCCTATTGGATATATTAAGACTCCACACAAATCGTTGGAAAACATGCCAATTCAGCCAGCAGGAGCAAAAACGGTAAAAGGAAAAATTGTTATTAATCCTGAGTATATGGATGGATTACTTGATATTGAAGGATTTTCACATATTACTTTATTCTATCATTTGCACAAAGTAAAAGAATACAAGTTAAAAGTTACTCCATTTATGGACACAAAAGAGCACGGTATTTTTGCGTGCAAATCCCCTACCCGTCCAAATGCTCTAGGAATGTCTACGGTTAAACTTATAGCAGTTGAAGGTAATATTTTATATGTGGAAGAAGTCGACATGCTAGATGGGACTCCATTAATCGACATAAAACCCTATTGGCCACAATATGATAGTAGAGAAAATGTTAAAGTTGGTTGGTTAGAAAATCAAACACCTGAAATGTCAGCTGAAGTAGTATCTTCTGACGCTAGATTTATTTAAATTTTTTAATAGCGTGATTCATTTAATTATATCACGCCTAAAACTTTCATCTAATCTATGAATTCAGACATGACCCTTTTACTGTTATAAACATTGATAATGGATGCAGTTTAGGATATCTTGAGAAAACAAGATTAATAATGGCGCTCTATACGATATTATTCAAAAAACTCCCGGCTAAATAAATCAACCGGGAGTTTCTTTTTGTGCCCAAGGCGGGACTTGAACCCGCACGTACGTAGTACACACGGCCCTCAAACTTGTAGGACACAAATATTATCGTATTCAAATTTACAATCAATTTCGATAATACCTGTCTTTACTAGCCTTTACAGGCATTTACTTTCCTTTAGTGTAAATTATTCGTAACTGAATTTACAACGAATACAATATTTGTTTCCGAATTGTTTCCGAATAATTCTCAGTTACTAATAATTGTTTCCGAATAATGTATACAATTGATAACGTGCATTATATGTAGATAAATTTACAATAAATATAAGTTTATTCTATCCAATAATCACAATTGTTTACGAATTCATGAGGCTGCATAGCGCAAATTTAAAAATTATGACAAATGCAACAGTAAGTGTTTACTTGGACAGCTCGTACACAAAACAGGATGGTACGTCTCGGTTTTACATTAGAGTAACCCTTAATCGAAAGACTAAAAAGATTCCTCTTAATCTTTTTATTAAGCCGGAGTATTACAATGCTAAAACCAAAAAAATTAAAGAAATCAGGGAAGTACCTGATGCAAAAAAAAACAATCTTTATTTAAAAGATAAGGAAAGTGAAATTGAGCAAATCATTATTGAATTAGAGAGAAAAAGGCAATCTGTTACTTTCGGAAACATCATGAGTGTATATTCAAATTGCGAGGTAAACGGAAGCTTTATTGAATTCGCTAAAAACCGATTAAAAGAAGAGCGTAATAGAATTAAGAAATCGACCTATGCTGGTCTTGAAATTGATATAATAAAGTTAGAGAGATACCAACCCAATGTCACCATTTATGAAATTGATGAAAATTGGTTGGAAAAATATAGAAATTACCTGATAGAAGCTTTAGATAACAAAGCCAATACAATATATGGTAATCTATCTATGATTAGGAAATATATTACTTACGCATATAAGAAATCCATAATCGACAGAAATCCATTTCATAATTTTTCATTTCTGAAAGAGGATGGCAAAAAGGAACATCTTACTCTTAAAGAATTGGACATGCTACATGATTATTACAAAAGCGAACAATTTTTTAAAATTTATAAGAAGGATAAACGTGGTAAAACTTACCTAACTGGCTTGAAATACCAGGAAACCCTTCAACATATTTTAATTAGCTGCTATTGCGGATTACGTCTCTCTGACCTTAAAAAATTAAGATTCAAGCATATTGAAAACAATATGATTATAATGCCGATGGAAAAAAGCCGAAAGGATAAAGAAAAAATGCTTCGGATTCCTATCACAGAAAGGCTTAAATCGGTTCTTGATTTAGATGGTGACAAAAAGCCAACCGATAAAATTTATCAAGGCTTTGTTCGGAATAGCTCCGATATTAATCCAATGCTACGCTTTATAATGAATGAGGTTGGTATTAAAAAGCATCTCTCATTTCATTGTACCAGACACACTTTTGCTGTAAGTGCATTGACATTAGGTATGTCCCTTGAAACGGTTTCCGATATTATGGGGCATAATGATTTAAGAACCACTCAGATTTATGCTAAAATCATTGATGATAAAAGGAAAGAAGAAATGTCGAAGTGGAATAGGTTAAATAACCTCAATAATGAAAATTCAACGCTCAATCTAGCCATTTGTCCGAACTGTGACAACGAGGTATTAAGTTTTGAAAAGGGTGTAATTAGACTTAAAAAGCTTAGTCTTCATTGTCAATCATGTTCCACTAAATTTTCTTATGAAGTTGAATAATTAAAAAGACAAAACATGAAATCATATACGAACACATTTAGAAATCAAAAGAGAGCATATACAGTTCTTTTACATGTTGATAATTATTTTTTATTAACACTTTCAAATTAATACATAATGTTCGTATATGATTTTATAGAGAAGATTGGCAAGATTGAGGTAAAATACTCAAAGAAATTTAGACAGCGGTATTTAACATTTACTGAAGAGTTTTCTTCTGAGCAGGAATATAAGGAGAAGCTGGATGAATTCTTAAATGAATTCCGAAAAGAAATACAAAGTTTACCTTTTAGTTTAAATTCAAAGCAATCAAGAAAAACGTTCCTTCATAATCTCTATGATGAGCTGCTTTTTACAAGGGAACACCTCAATGAGCAATTTATTCTATTAATATCTCAAAGTCACAATTGTATCTCGTTGCAAAAGGTTAGGTTTAAATACTATTTTCCAAAATATTTTCAAAAAAAATATCTAAAAGAAGCGAGAACAGCTTACCAAAAACTTCATATCATTTTCACTCTGCAAATTGATAAAATTGAAAACGCAGTCGATATTTTAAAGATTACAGCATTGAACGATGGTTTTGAAATGGATACTTCCGATTGGCAGAACTTTAAAAGGTTTAAAACTAACCTATCTAGTCAGGAACTAGCATATCTTTCATTTAGGATTATGAAAAAAGTGTCGATTGACCCAAATTTTAATCGCACTCATTTATCCAGGATATTGGCTGATAATTTCTCTACTAAAAAAGCAGACTTTCCTAAGGCCGAACAAATCAGAAAACAGTTCACTGATGTTAATGACAACGTAAAAAACAGGATTGAATCATTACTTAAAGAGCTGGCAAGAGCCAATAGCGTATAGCATTTGTATATTTTTTTCAAAAAAATATTTGTCATTACACGTTGATATTATGAAAGTTACCAAAAGGGGACAATGGGGAACATCCCCCTCTGTCCCTTTTTTCGTGTTTGCAGCAAATGTATGTTCGCTACAAATTGATGTAGAAATAAAAACATACGATTATGCAGAAAGAGGATTTAAACAATTTAGTAACGGTAGCTGACTTGAACAGTTTTTCGGAAAAAATTATCAGTGAGATTCATCGACTATCAGAAAAAGACAAGCCTGAATTTTACACTCCCAATCAATTCAGCAAGCTTACAGGTATGCCCTATACTACCGTCATTCATTATTGTAAAAAAAACATGCTTAAAGCCAGACAGGAATTCAAAGGAGGTTCTTGGCAGATTTATGCAAGCGAAATTAATCGGCTTAAAGAAGAGGCTAATACAAACCATTTATCATACAGATAATGGAAGACAATGTACAGCCAGTCGCACAAAGCAAGCATCAATTAGCCGAGGCATACAATGTTAGCTTAAAAACCTTTAAACGTTGGATTGAACCAATAAAGGGTAAACTCGGTGAATATCGAGGCAAAACATATACTCCAAAGCAAGTTCAGATGATTTATGAATTATTAGGTCGTCCATAAATTCAATATCACAAACAATGACAATATATCTCTCAGGCATTCATTACGAAACTGATTCAAATCTCATTCAAGTCTTAAAAAGGCAATTATTGAATTTAGGGTGTACAATAATTAGCCCCGATGAAAAGATACTAAATAGCTCTAATTGGTCTGAAAGCCTTACTCACCGCCTAGGTTTAATCCATGATAGCGATACTATTTACATGTTACCTAATTGGAAAAATAGTACTACTGCGAGAATTGAGCTTACAACTGCAATGAAGGAGAAAAAAAATCTCTGCTTTTCTATTGATGATATAAAAAACTTAATAACCACCCTTGACGGCTAATAATGGTTTAGGCAGGATTGAACAAGGGCAGCCCTGCCATTTACACATAAATTTCATTTTCAAAACAAATTAAGATGATAGCATTAGCACCAAATACAGTATCGAAATTATACTATTTCGATAACCGCATAAAGAGTTTCTATGAAAAAAACGGCTATACCAACATTCCGTTTGATGGCGCAAAAGTTCAGAAAATGATTGAGGATTCCGAGCTAGAACTGAATGGCCTTTTTTACAAGATTTGGGGTTCTGAAATGGGTTACCACCTGTTAGACAAGTTCTATGATTTTAGGGGAAATATACATGAGTTTTTTATGAGTCTCGATAGCAATAACCGTGAATTATTGACAGGTAAAGATTGGTAGCCGATGGATGCAAAAAGGATTATAGAGCAAATCAATGAAGAAGTTTACGAGGTTGTCTCCAGTTTTATTAAACTCAAGAAGGCTGGAACTAATTTCAAAGCCTGTTGTCCGTTTCATAACGAAAAAACTGCTTCGTTTAGCGTTAATCCGGCAAAGGGTATCTTTAAATGTTTCGGGTGTGATAAAGGTGGTAATGCCATTGAGTTTATAAAGGAGCATGAAAACGTTGAATTTAAAGAAGCGGTTGAGATCGGTGCAAAAATTCTGAATCTCAATTTTGAATGGAAGAAAAATACCAATTTTGACGATGCCAGGTTCAAGCATGAGGAAAGCCTTAAAATTGCTTGTAGCATAATTGAGAAGTACTTTCTGGAACAGGTCGGCAATTCCGAAGCTCAAGCTTACATTAAAGAGCGTAATCTTGCAATTCCCGAAAATGGTAGCTTTAATATTGGTTATGCGCCCAATGGGAATGCACTATTGAGTTATGCCAGAGAGAATGGTTTAAAAACCGAAATACTGGAAGAAATAGGAGTACTGAAGAGCAATGATAAAGGCATTTATGACTTTTTTAGGAACAGATTGATTTTTCCTGTATCCAATTCAAGAGGCCAGACCATTGCTTTTGCCGGGCGTGACCTGAACGAAAACCCAAAGGTCAAATATCTGAATACTCATGAAAGCTGTATTTACACAAAAGGAAATGAACTTTATGCTTTGAACGTTGCTCGTTTTGCTATTAAAAATGAAGACAGAGCATATATAGTGGAAGGTTATTCTGATGCGCTCCGAATGCATGATATTGATGTGATAAATACAGTTGCTACTTGCGGTACAGCCCTAACTCACGAACAGGCAAAGCTTTTGAATAAATACACCAATAAAGCAACGTTGATTTATGATGGTGATCCAGCCGGATTACGTGCAACAGACCGGAACGCTGAAATGTTAATCAAAAACAAGTTTCATGTATCGGTGGTTATTCTACCTGAAAAACAAGACCCGGATTCAACATTTACCACCAAAGAGATATTTCTTCAGCACATCGAAAACGAAACGGATTACCTGGTTTATAAAACTCAATTGTATAGTGAAAAATTTGCTAACGACCCGGTTAAAAAATCCGAAGCCATAAAAAGAATTGCATCTTTCATAGCTTGTTACGATAGAACCGACCAGGAAGTATATCTTGACTTCGTTTCTGAATTAATTAAACCAAAGAAAGCATGGCATGATGCATTAAAGGATTACAGCCAGCCAACTGAAAAAAAAGAAAACAAGAAAAAGGAAAACATTAGTGACATAATTAAACTGAAAAAGGAACAACAGGAGAACCTTTTAACCAATCAGTTTTATGAAGAAGATGGTGCATACTGGACTGTGGAAGGCAAACACCCGAAGCAAATCTCAAACTTTACTTTTGAAGCCTTGTTTTGCGTTTTCCATAAAGACCCGCAAGGAAGAACAGACCTAAAATATGTACTTCGACTAATGAGCCAATACGGTAGAAAACGCCTGGCTATTATTTCATCCGATGACTTCTGTACCCCTGCTTCATTCAAGAAACAAGTACATCGTCGTCATGGTTTCTTTTGGTACGGTAATGACAGCCAGCTCGATAATATTAAAAATGTGAAGCTCCTTGGCATTCCTGAAGCTAAAGAACTGGAACGTGTAGGTTATAATGAGGACAACTTCTTTTGGGTATTTGCAAACGGATTGTACTACAATAAGAGTTTTCATCCCATTGATGAATATGGTATCACTACACATGCTACAGAAATAAACAATCTGGATGAATTTGAAAACATACCGCCTGAAAGCCAAATACGTATTAACGATACGTTTCATGTATTGAACACCACCGCTGAATTTATTGGTAAGTATGGGAAAGATAAACTTGCGGAAAGCATTAAACAAGGACAAGTACATCTACTCCATTTCTTTTACCTTCCCTATGGCAAAGCACTCAAAATTGGGAGTTCCGATGGAGGAAATCCTTTCAAGGAAAATTCAAAATATGTAAAGCCATCAAAAGGTAACAGTTGGACTTTTGGAAACTGGGCTACATCAATGAGCAAAGTTTATCCAGGCAATGCAGAATTGCTTATAGCTTATTACATAGCCACTATTTTTAGTGATTTAATCTACAAAGCCAATTTTGGGTATTTCCCTTTATTATTCCTTTTTGGAAAACGACAATCAGGTAAAAGTACAGCAGCTCGCAGTATCATGTATATGTTTGGCAAGCCACCTATGGAAGACGGAATTAACCTTGCTTCTGGAAGTACAAGTACAGGTATGCAGCGTAGCATGGATTCTACAACCAATCATCCGTTTTGGGGAAATGAGTACAAAAACAGTATTCACAAAAACACTATCGAAGCCTTAAAAGGTATTGCAGATCGTAACGGGAAATTGACAGGTGTAAAATCAGGTGGTAATGAAACTCGAATTGCAAAACCCAGAGGTTCGGGAATAATAAGTGGTCAGGATTTACCAACTCAAGACCCGGCATTGTGCAGCCGTAGTTTATTGGGTGAGTTTGACGATAATAACAGAGGTAATTATGCCGATTTAAAATTATTTAAAGCAGCCGAAGAAAGCTTACAATTTACCAATATCACATGCTCAGTATTCGATTACCGATATTTAATTGAAGAACACTACTCAAAAGAAGAACCGGAAATAAGTTCGGAGGTGATGGATGAACTAATTAAGGAATACGGTAATGTTGACCGCAGAACAGTACTCAATATATCCTCTGTACTTACTCCTATGAAAATATTAATGGAACATTCAGGATTGAAATTTCCATTTAGTTTCAATACGGCAAAAAATATGATGATACGCTCTGCAAAGCTTACCATATCGGTTCAACACCAAAGCGATGAAGTAGAACAATATTTCCATGTACTACAATCCCTGCTCAATCTTTATAAAATAACAGAGGACGTTCATTATAAAGTTGTCGTTGTTGAAAATAGCAGTAAACATCTTTACCTCAGAGTTGGCTCTATTCATGGTCTTTACAGAGAACAGGCACGAAAAGAAGGATTGACTACGCTTGATCAGGCTGTCCTTGGTGAATACCTGAAGAAACATCGCTCCTTTATTGAATACCGCAGCAAGAATGTACTATTCGGTAAAAGCAGAACTAGTGCATATATAATGAATTATGACCTGCTTAATGAGCAAGGCATCGAACTAGAACGAATTACTTTATAAGATTAAGAAATATGCAGTTTTACTTTAGATATGGTATTAAAGCAAAATCCTTCCTCATTTCCTCACTTACTATGAGGAAATATACTAACATTCTAATATTCATCATATTATTACTTCATCCTTATGAAAATCGTGAGGAACGGTGAGGGAAATATGAGGGATAAGTGAGGGAGTCCTGAAGGAAAAACACCCCTTTCCCTCATGCTTTCTCATTACTCCTACACTATTTAGATTGATATTCAACCAGTTAATCCATCAATGAGGAAATGAGGAGATTTTTTAAAAATACCATAGCCCCTGAAAACAAAATAATTTTTCACAAAACCGGAATACAATAAACATACATTCAAATACATTTTACACAATGAAAAAGAATAGTAACGTACAGAAAAACAACAACATTCACGACAATTTCTTTAAAAGCTTATTTTCAGTTAAAGAGAATCTTCAAGATTTATTATTAGGCACATTACCGAAAGAGGTACTTCAAGGTTTGAAACCTGAAACGCTTGTTTATGACCCAACCGAATATGTTGACCAGGAACTTTCACCCTATTTTAAAGATGTGTCATGCAATATGTTTTATGGATATACCAATATTAAAGTATCGCTACTGTATGAACACAAAAGCTACCCCGACAAAAACATACACATGCAATTGCTTAGATATATCCTTAATGTATGGGAAAATCAGGTAGCCAACAAACAGCCTCTTACTCCTGTTATTACTATGGTTTACTATCATGGAAAACCCAAATGGACGGATTCGGGATTTGTTCAGGTTCCGGAGGAGCTTAAACGTTTTGTACCATTGTTCGATTATGTTCTTTTTGACACAAAAGATATTGAAGACCATGCAATAATCCGACATTTTAAGCGACCAAGTGTTAAGGTAGCCGTATGGTTTATGAAACGAAGTGATAATCTTATCGGCTTTATCAAGAACAATCCTGATTTAGCACGAGAAATGTTTAGCCAGCTAATGGAAATTGACGAAACTATTTTCCAAAAAATAGCGTTATATTTGTATAAAGTTTCTGGTTTAGAACCTGATAAAATTGATGAGATTATGGAAACAATTTCACCACAAGTTAAAGATGCTTTTGCAGAAGCAGCCAATGAACTGAAATTCTTAGGTAAGAAAGAAGTTGTTGTTAAAATGATTACTAAAGGTTATTCGGATAATGAAATATCGGAAATAACCGATATTGGCATTGAGGATATTCAAAAGATTCGTAAAAACAACTCCCACTAAGATTATTTAATCTAAAATATAGCCCGGTATCAGTTTTGGTATCGGGTTTTTTATTGCATTTTTTAGCAAGAATAAAAAAGCTATCTTTACATTATTAGCCGTCAAGGGTATAATTTAAATATATTATGCCCAAAATTCTTCATTACATTCTAAAAGTATGCCGTAATATAAAACATTCGTTGTTTATACAGCAACGGATTAGACAGTTTTGGCAAATATCCATAGAAAGCACCCTACATTTTTTACAATTCTCAAAAAAGCAGTCAAGATATACTCTCAAAGTACTCAAAAGCAGTCTTTATAACCTCAAAAGTAGCCGAAAGCCCATAAAAGCACTCGTTAAGTACTATTCAAGGCTGCTTTTTCCAATATCCAGAGTGCGTTATTGCTCATTTCCTAACCTAAATCCAACGCTATGATAGTACGAAGAACTATATTAAAGCAAGAATTGGTGAAAAAACTGTACCCCGATAGCATTTCAATTAAGTCAGCAATGCAGCAACTCAGAAACGAAATGGATGTTTGCCCAATGCTAAAACACAGGATTGAACAGGCAGGAAATACAAAACGGCACTATTTCAACAAACGACAACTCCTTTTAATCTTGGAACATTTTTGTATAACACTCGAAGAATTTGAACAACTATGAACTATTTCAATGACATTACAGATTTAGAACAAGCCAAACTACACTACCGAAAATTAGCAAAGCAACTACACCCCGACAAAGGTGGAACTGCCGTTGAGTTTCAGAAAATGCAGGATGAGTACAAAACAGTACTCCAACAGTTACAGCAAAAACACAAGGTCGTTACTCCTCCTCAGAAAGTAGCATCAGCAGAAAATGAATTAATCAGCGAGCTGGGCAAATTGGCAAAAGAGCTTATCAAAAAACAAGTGCCTCAGGCCTACTTACGGCAGAAAATACAAACAACTGAATCTCCATTAAAAAAAGGCTTGTTTAGCGATATAGTAGATTTTTTAGATGGCCTAAATTAAATGGAAATTGATTCCTCTGAATCTTAGAATCTAAAGATACTGATATTTATAGTTAGCAACAAGGTAAACAGATGCGACTCTTCCATAAAAACGCCAGCAAGAATTGCGGAGTAATTTTATAGTGACATAGTTTATTGAACATATCCCTTTTGCCCTTAATAGGCAATTTGAATTAATTCAGTATTTCAAAACAACAGCCAATACACAAACAGCACATTTGCAACCCCCACAAACCAGACACTCATCTAATTGTTTACAAAAGAGTTATTTTTTGATTCCGCTCTGCAAAAAAAACAGCATACCCATAAAAACACACACGTCACCAAATATATTTCAGCACCATTTATTGTCCACATACTTTTGACTCAAAATTCAGAAGTATGAAAAAGCTGATTCTATTTACAGTTTTGCTACAATGTATTTGTTTCTCTCAATTATGGGGACAACAAACCATCAACGGAAAAATCATCGACAAAACCGGAAAACCGTTAATCGGAGCAACGATATTTGTTAAGGGAACGACCATTGGAACGACTAGCAATATAGATGGAATATTTCAATTGAATATTCAAAATAAAATTGACACATTAAGTATCTCTTTTATTGGGTGCATTTCGCAAAATATTATCCCTCAAAACAATATGACCGTAACACTATTACCCGACGTAGCTCAAATCGACGAGGTAATCATAGCTGCTCAAAAACCAATGATTCAGATTACTGCCGATAAAACAACGGTG
This sequence comes from uncultured Saccharicrinis sp., assembly GCA_963665705.1. Taxonomy (GTDB): domain Bacteria; phylum Bacteroidota; class Bacteroidia; order Bacteroidales; family Marinilabiliaceae; genus Saccharicrinis. The sequence continues at coordinate 2,379,275 of OY762448.1, read as the reverse complement.
TTTCCGGCTCTGTCGCCAACTACGGCTTCGGGCAATGCTTATTCGGTGTTAAAAAACTTGCCAGGCATAATCATCAACAGCGACGGCACGATTTATCTCAACGGGAAATCGGGCGTTAAAGTTTTGGTCGATGGCAAAAGTTCGTACCTCAATGGTACCGATTTAGTTAATTATTTGACTTCGCTTCCGGCTACTTCACTCAATCGCATTGAGTTGATCCACAACCCATCGGTAAAATATGAGGCTGCCGGAAACGCTGGAATTATTGATATTTGCACACAACGCACCAATTTGTTTGGCTATAATGTGAATCTAAACACCAATTACGAGCAAGGAAAATACGGACGCTGCAATAGCAATTTATTGTTCGGATATCGGCAAAACAAATGGAACATTACCGGAATGTACGGCTACTATTTTGGTAAAGATTATGTCGATTTAACCACCATGCGCGATTATCCGGCAGCCACTACGGAACCATTAACCTATTTCGACCAAGACTCCTACCGCAAAAGAGACGATAAAAATAATTATTTCAATTTTGCGGCTGATTTTTACGTCACAGATAAAACAACGCTTGGAATGAATGTACGCGGAAATGTCTCCTCACGCCTCGAAAATGGCACTATCAACTCGCTGTTTTATTCTGAAACAACAAGTAACGATTCAACCGTTAATTCGCTAACCGAAAATGACCGGGACTGGAAAAACCTGACTTCATCACTATACGTACAACATAAAATCGATTCCTTGGGAAAAGAAATATCGGCATCGATCGATGGTTTGTGTTATTCCATAAACGGGCCGCAGTATCACAACGATGTGCTTTTGCGTTCCGATGACTCATTGTCCGAAACATCTTCGCAAACACAAAAAGACGGCGATATTAAAATGATTTCAGCACGTAGCGATTTGACTTTTCCCATTAGCAAAAAATGGCGTTTGGAAGCAGGAGTCAAAAGCGATTTTGTGAACATTAACAACATCTCTGATTATCAAAATCAGCAAAACGGACAATGGGTAATAAATCCCGAATTAAGCACTAATTTCTATTACAAAGAAAACATCAATGCCGCTTATGCGAGTAGTAAGTACGAAACGCAACAGTTTACCGTAGAAGCCGGAGTTCGACTTGAAAACACCAGTGTAGAGGGCGATGAGTTTGACCAATCGTACACTAATTTATTTCCGAATATGATGGTGAGTTTGAATTTTGTCAATTCAAATGTACTTAGCTTAACCTACGACCGACGCATAGACCGCCCCAACTACAAAGACCTCAATCCGTTTGTATATGTGTTCGATGAATACACCTACGAACAAGGAAATACCGAGTTGCAACCACAGTTTACCGACCGCATTATGTTGTCGCATACCATTCATAAAGCCTATAAAATCAGTGCATTTTACACCAATACCAAGGATGCGATTATTAAGTCGTATCTTTCTGAAAAAGATAGCAAACGTGTTTGGATTACACCTACCAATATGTCGTCGTACAAGTCGTATGGCATTCAGGCTGATGCCGGAAATTTGAAATTTGTGCATTGGTTACAAAGCAGTCTTCATACCGAATTGGTGCAAAACAATTACGATTGGCAAGAAAAAGGTGCGATACAAAAAAACGAAAATCTGACATTTCAAATTGGCATTCAAAACCGCATTAAATTACCATGGGGATGGAATGGCGAAATCAGTGGGTTTTACAATAGCCTAATGGCTTACGGTCAAATGGATGTGTTGCCGATGTGGCAAATATCGGGTGGTATTCAACGAAACTTTTTCAATGACAATGCAACGCTTAACATTTTTTCCAACGATTGGTTTCACGCCAATAAAATACGTGCCGAAGGTGTAATTAGTGGCAGCAATGTCAACACACAAGATTTTACCGATCACACGATTATTGGGGTATCATTCACCTACCGTTTCAAGAAAGGTCTTGGTGTCAAAAAGGTTAAGAGTAATAAGACGATAAATTCAGAACGCATATCTTTGTAATTATGAATACAAAAAATAAATGGTTTTGGATTTTACCAATTATATTTGGGACATCAGTACTGACGATTATCAGGTTGGTAAGCGACATTCCCAAACAAGCTAAATTTTGGGAACGCCCGTTATCTGCTAATATCATTGAATTGGTTTCAATCATTGTAATATTCTTTGGTGTTGAATTATTGTTGCAACGATTTGTTAAACAACAACAAAAAAAAAGTGTCTCCATCAAACAGTTAGTAACAGAATATCTTGTTATAATGTTATCGAGTATTTTGATAACCATTCCGTGTTTGTATGCTATTCATTTTTTCATTGACGAACCGGTCAATTTGGATGATTTGGTTATTGCCATCATTGTGATGACACTGTTAACATTAATCTATTTCTCCATTTTCAGAGGAAATGATTTGCTGCAGGCTTACGTTAATCAGAAGACATTGACTCAACAAATTAAAAATACACAAATGGAAACTGAATTGAAGTTTCTAAAAGCACAATTCCATCCTCATTTTTTATTTAATGCGCTCAATGCCATCTATTTTCAAATTGACGAAAATAACGAAGCGCCACGTAAATCTATTGAGCAACTGTCGGAATTATTGCGTTATCAACTGTACGATATTAATCAGTCTGTTCACATCAAACAAGAACTTAATTTTATTCGCAACTACATTGAATTTCAAAAAGTTCGGATGAAAGAATCGTTTCAATTATCCGTTGATATTGACCCGAAATTAAACGAACAGCAAATTCAGCCCCTACTCCTTTTTTCGTTGGTAGAAAATGCTTACAAATACGTTGGTGGCGAGTATTGGATAAGCATTAAAGTCGAATCGCAAGCTGACGGGTTGTGTTTTTGGGTTGAAAATGCTATTCCCGAAATTGCTCAAAAGAAAGATAAAAATGCCAGTGGCATTGGTCTCGAAAATCTTCAAAAAAGATTGGATTTACTTTATCCAAAAAGACATATTTTTGAAACCAAACAAACCAACAATTCATTCACTGCTAAACTTCAACTGCAATGGTAAAACTACGCTGCATTATCACCGACGACGAGCCAATGGCACGCAAAGGCTTGCAAGGTTACATTGAAAAACTCGATTTTTTGGAACTGATAGCTGTATGCGAAGATGCCATTCAATTGGGCAATACGCTAAAAGAGCAATCGGTCGATTTAATTTTCCTCGACATTGAAATGCCTTACCTCTCAGGCGTGGAATTTCTTTCCGGTTTGAACAATCCGCCCAAAGTGATTATTGTTAGTGCTTACGAGCAATATGCGCTCAAAGGCTACGAATTGGATGTGGTCGATTATCTGCTAAAGCCAGTTTCGTTCGAACGTTTTTTGAAAGCAGTCAATAAGGTTTACGACCAATTCGTCAACACCAAAATTGAAGAATCTCAACCCGATTCCATTTTTGTAAAAACCACACAGAAATACGAAAAAGTCTGTTTCGACGACATTCTGTTTGTTGAAGCACTGGACAATTACATTACCATTCAAACTGCCAAAAATAAACTGGTTACACATTCAACCTTAAAAGATTTTGTACAGAAATTACCTCAACAAAATTTCATTCAGATTCATAAATCGTTTGTCATAAATATTGAAAAAGTAACGTCTGTAGAAGGCAATTTATTGGAGATAGACCGCTTTAAATTACCGGTTTCACGTAATTACAGGAATGAGGTAAAAGGACGATTGTTGAAAGAGTGAATGCTCTCTCTTCGCTCAGTCACGGCGTCACTTCAAGTGACACCGTGACTCACAAGAGTGCATCTTACCCACAAAAAGCTACACGTTGCCAAAATAGTCTTCGACAGAAATAGCATCATACTATTTTTGTAAAAAAATAGCCATGAAAATAACAAACAATATTCATCAACTTCGCATCGATTTTAAAATCAAAATAAATGCAACTACCGAAGTTCCTCGTTTTGTAAATGTACTTCTGATTTTTGGAGACAAAATAACGTTGATTGACACTGGAGTAAAAGGCAGTGAACAAATTATCTACAATTACATTCGTGAACAAGGTCGAAATATCAATGAAATAGAGACCATAATTATATCTCATTCGCATCCCGACCATATTGGAAGTGCTGCAAAAATTAAAGCAGATACGAATTGCCAGGTTTGCGCACACGCTTTGGAACAAGATTGGATTGAAAATATAGAAAAACAAAATCATGAACGACCTGTTCCAGGCTTTTACGAATTGGTTGATACACCTGTTTGCATTGATGTCTTATTAACCGATTTTCAGCAAACAAAACTCGCAGAGAATATAATATTACTAATCACAACATCTCCAGGACATTCAAAAGGAATGTTGAATATCCTCTTTTGTGAAGACAAAATACTGTTTACGGCAGATTCTATTCCTTTAAAAAACGACATTCCCAATTACGATAATTTCCTCGAATTGAAATCGTCGTTAAAGAAAATCAAGGAGGATAAATCATACAGCACATTACTAACTTCGTGGACTCCGGCATTGACAAATCTCGACGAGATAGAAAAGATTATAGCAGAAGGCGAAGCATATTTGAATCATATAGATACCATAGTCAAAAAATACTATTCCGATAATAGAAAAATCGATTTAGTGGCTTGTAGCAAGGTAATAAACGAACTTTCGCTACCTCCGTTTTTGGCTAATGCAATTACCAACAGGGCTTTTCGAAGTCATTTAATTTAAAAGACATAAGTAATTTTAGCAAAAAAGGCTTAGCTTATCATAATCATAAATATTTAAGTAAATATGAGATTTTTTACTTCCACACTATTCAGTGTATTCATTTCAACCATTGTATTTTCACAATCGCAAAAAGTTAATTATTCCAACATCTACAAATTAGGTTTGGATGCCGATATTAAAAGTGTGCTACCTATCGTAGAATCGTATGATTCATTGCAATTAATCGAAAAAGACGCATTTTTTGTCAACCAATTCAAAGAAAGATTTATGTCCGACTTAGACAATAGCGATTATTTAAAAAATCACGATTCGAAAATCAATAATCTTCATTTAATATATCGTGATTATTGGCGTGAATCATTGCTTTCAAACCAAAATAATGATTCACTTCTATTTGATAATCTCGCCAATTTTCTAAAGAAAGATTATCCGAATGTAACATCTAATGAAGATACTTTAGATGTTTATTTTACGAAATATATCAAAAGTAAAGGATACTATACGACCGGCTTGGGACGAGTTGGAAAGTTATACGATTTATTGGTTTGGAAAGCTGAAAAAGACACGGTATATCACATCAAAAACAAGGTGCTCAACAGCAAGGTTAGAATTGTTTTTATGACTGATTTTGTGAGTTTAGGTTGGGAAGAATACGCAACATTCGGGAAATATTATCCGGGAGGATGGGCAAAAACAGACAGATTGTTTTGTGTAGAAGATTCGTATGATTTAAACAGTGAGAAATTCAAAGTTTCATACTTGGCAAACGAAGGACAACATTTTTCGGATTACAAGAAATTTCCGAATTTAACGTCCTATGAATTAGAATACAGGGCAAAATTAGTAGAATTAGCATTAGCAGATGAAAGACTATTACATTTGATTGAGTTCTATATAAACAACAGCAACAAAGAAAGTAGGAACGGACATTCCAAAGCCAATTATTATGTTATTGCAAATCTTTCAGAACAATTATTTGCAATTGATTTTGAAAATAATATTGAAAAATGGGAACAAGTGGGAAAAACAAAAATCAATAAAACTGCTTTAGAATTATTGAAAACTAATACAAAGTCATTAAAGAAAAAATGTTCAAACAAAACAACGAACTAAATCATAAGAAGTTGGAAAAACTGTCATACAATGAAAATACACCACATTGCCATTTGGACAAAAAATTTAGAAGAGACGAAAAATTTCTACGTGAAATATTTTGATATGCAATGCAGCGAAAAATACGAGAACAAATCAAAGCAATATACATCCTATTTTTTATCGTTCGAAGGCAGTGAAACACGCATCGAACTGATGCATCGTACCGACATAGTATCTGCAAAAACAAGCAAGGCAAAAACCTTCGGGTTAACCCATATTTCCAGATCGGTTGGCAGCAAAGAAAAAGTAGATTTGCTAACAGAAACACTTCGTTCCAGTGGCTACAAAATAGTTGGCAAGCCACGTACCACCGGCGATGGTTACTACGAAAGTGTGGTGGAAGATTGTGAAGGCAATTGGGTAGAGATAACAGAATAAATAACCTGTCGCTCCTACGGAGCTTATAATTTCTGTGTTGAACAACTTCTACCATAGTGTCGTGCCTAAGGCACTTTTAAAATAGCCTCGGAGAGGCGACAGTATGGTAGATGATAGATAACAGGAAACAACAATATGTAGAAAAAAGCTCCATAGGAGCGAAAGTATGGTATTAGCGGTAGAATAAGATATAAAACAAAAACCTCGTAGAGGTGACAGAACAATCAATAGATTATGAATAAAAAAGGCATCATTTTCGATTTTAACGGCACACTATTTTGGGATTCGGAATATCACGAAATAGCGTGGGATAAGTTTTTAGAGGCACACAACATTCAACTCACACCTACACAAAAGCGCGATTATATTCACGGTCGAAACAATAAAGACACGCTCGAAATTTTGTTTCAACGTAAGTTTTCGGATGCCGAAGTGGAAGAATATTCAGAACAGAAAGAGATACTTTACCGCAACGAATGCTTAAAACACGGAATGCAACTTGCTCCCGGAGCTATCAGACTTTTCGAAGAACTAAAAAAACGACAAATTCCGATGGCAATTGCCACGGCTGCCGGAAAATCGAATGTCGATTTCTTTATTGAACAGTTTCATTTGCTTGATTATTTCAAAGCAGAACACATCATCTATAACGATGGAACGATAAAAGGCAAACCGGCACCCGATATTTTTCAGAAAGCAATCGACAGATTAGGTGTAAACGCTTCGGAATCCATTATCTTCGAGGACTCTTTTTCGGGTATTCAGGCTGCTGTTAATTGCAATGTCGACAATGTGATAATCGTCAATTCTAACAACGAAGATTACTCTGAATTTTCGTTCACGATTATTACGCATTTTGAAGAGTTTGACCGTAAATTGTTGAGATAAAATTAAACAAGAAAATATGGCATTTAAATTAAAAAACGTAGTTCCCTGGGGTAGAACTTTTGCCGAGTACAAAAGAATGTTTGCTCTATCGGAAGCCGATTTAAATAAAAAAATCATCAGTTTTGGAGATGGACCGGCAAGTTTCAATAGTGAAATGACAAAACGTAACAAACAGATTATTTCTATTGACCCGGTGTATCGGTTTTCGGAAAGCGAAATCAGGCAACGGATTAATGAAACCAAAGATGTTGTTATCGAACAAACTAAAAACAATGCTGATAATTTTGTTTGGAAACAAATCAAAACCGTTGACGAGCTGATAAATACACGCTTGTCGGCTATGGATGGTTTTCTGTCAGATTTTGAAAAAGGGAAGGCAGAAGGTCGCTATATAAACCACGAATTACCTCAAAATACAAATTTTAAAGAGCTGTCTTTCGATTTAGGATTAAGTTCTCATTTTTTAATATTATACGACCAATTGGGAGTCGATTTTCATATTGCAGCAATATCCGAAATGCTGAGAGTGGCAAAGGAAATACGGATTTTTCCCATATTGACGTTGGATGCTAAAAAATCGGAAATTTTAGATTTGATAATTAACCATTTTAGTTCCGATTATGATATTGAAATTAAATCAGTTGATTATGAATTTCAAAAAAACGGGAATAAAATGTTAGTGATAAAAAAACAAGATTAATTATGATAACCAAGTGCAATATACCCACCGATTTCGATACGATATACGAAATTATAAACGATGCATCCATCGCCTACAAAGGCATTATTCCACCCGACCGTTGGAAAGAGCCATATATGCCCAAAGATGAATTACAATCTCAAATCAACGAAGGCGTAGCGTTTTGGAAATACGTTGAAAATGGCAATATTCTTGGCATAATGGGCATTTAGTATAAAGACAATGTAACGCTGATTCGCCACGCCTATGTACATACAGCAGTTCGGCAAAAAGGCATTGGAGGAAAATTATAGCCAATAATAATCCCGAATAAAATATCTTTCACAAAAAAAGAAATGATAAACAGCAACGAAATAAAAGAAATATTCAAATCATTAGGAGCCGATTTATGCGGAAATTGCAAGCATCGACCGATTTGATGATTCGCCAAAAGGCTATCACCCAACAGACGTATTACCAACTTGTAATTCGGTAATTTCGTTTGCTTGCCGTTTTCCTTCCGGAACATTAGCCTGTAAATCCACAGAGCCTTACACCTTAGTAAGAAACACCATTACGCCAAAATTGGATCGTATGGCACTCGATTTTTGCATTCAAATGGAAAAGCACTCGGTACTTGCCATCCCCATTCCTACAAACGAAAGTGAATACGACAGCAATACCGGACGATGGCGCTGTATTGTTTCGCAAAAGCACGCAGCGCAGGCAGCCGGATTGGGTTCTATTGGCAGGCACTCTTTGTTAATAACACCCGAATTCGGAAGTATGGTGTGGCTTGGAATGGTATTAACGGAAGCCGAATTGGAGCCGGATGAATTGACGGAAAAAATTTGCAACAACTGCAATTTATGCGTAGAAATATGCCCCATTAATGCCTTGGAAACAGATGAAATTAAACAACAGAATTGTTGGGATTTTGCATTCGGAGATGACACGGAAAAGAAAAAATGGAGGATATCGTGCCATAAATGCAGAGATATTTGTCCGTATAATTTGGGTAACAAAAACAGTATGTTTAAACGAGACTGAAACAATCAGAAATTTTCCAAACGAAAAAAACAAGATTAATTATGATAACCAAGTGCAATATACCCACCGATTTCGATACGATATACGAAATTATAAACGATGCATCCATCGCCTACAAAGGCATTATTCCGCCCGACCGTTGGAAAGAGCCATATATGCCCAAAGATGAATTGCAAATACAAATTAACGAAGGTGTAGAGTTTTGGAAATACGTTGAAAATGGCAATATTCTTGGCGTAATGGGCATTCAGTATAAAGACAATGTAACGCTGATTCGCCACGCCTATGTACGTACAGCAGTTCGGCAAAAAGGCATTGGAGGAAAATTATTGAAACATTTAATTACAATGTCTGAAACACCCGTTTTAATAGGCACTTGGGCTGATGCCGATTGGGCAATTCGTTTTTATCTGAAACACGATTTTCGTCAGGTTTCGGAAGAAGAAAAAGAAATATTATTACGAAAATATTGGACAATCCCCGAACGACAGGTGGAAACCTCGGTGGTGTTGGCAAGTGAAAATTGGAAATAAAATCCTAAAAAAGACAAAAATGAATAAGATAAAAACAGTAATATTTGACCTTGACGGAACTATCGGAGATACCGTTCCACTTTGCATCAAAGCGTTCAAGCAATCCATTGAGCCTCTGCTTAATCATTCAATTACAGATGAAGAAATAATGGCAACATTTGGTCCTTCCGAAGAGGGAACAATTATGGCACTTGCTCCAAATCATTACGACAAAGGCATTTCCGATTATTTAACTTATTATGCCGAATACCACGATATGTGTCCTGAACCTTTTGCCGGGATTAAGGATTTGCTCCAAATGCTAAAAAATAAAGGTATTCATATTGCAATGGTCACAGGAAAAGGGAAACACAGCACCGCTATTTCTCTGAAAAAGTTTGGCATAGAAAATTATTTTGAAATTATTGAAACAGGCATAATTTCAGGACCAAGCAAACCGCAAGGCATTCAGAATGTTCTTGACTATTATAATACGATTTCTAAAAATGAATTTATATACGTTGGCGATGCACCAAGTGATATTATAGCAAGTAGAGAAATAGGTGTTTTCGTCGTTTCTGTGGCTTGGGCACAGTTAACAAATACAGAAAATCTGATTGAGTTATCTCCTGATAAGTTATTTTTAAATATCAATGATTTTTCAGATTGGCTAATTACTAATGTTTAGCACAATGAAATAAATAAATATAAACAACTGGAACAGAATACAACATTTCGAATTCTTGCAAAATACTCAAACAAGTAAATTAAAGAAACAAAGGATATGATATTAAAAGGAAATCTCTTTTCACAAAAATTAGAAATGGAAACTAGTCTTTCTATTCTAATACCAGATAATACGAGCGAAAAACCTTTTCGTGTTGTTTATCTTTTACACGGACTTTGTGGAAGAAGCGGAGATTGGATAGATTACACAATGTTACCTGTCTATGCTCAAAAATATAATGTACTATTTATAATGCCCGAAGTTGCTCGCAGTTTTTATTCGGATATGAAAATTGGAATGAATTATTTTTCATATATAACTAAGGAATTACCCCAAATTTGTAAAAGCAATTTCAACATCTAGAACAAAAGGGAAGATACATATATCATTGGAGCATCAATGGGTGGGTATGGAGCTTTAAAATGTGTACTTACAAATCCTGAAAACTATAACACTTGTTGTGCATTTTCTTCTTCGTGCTTATTTATCAAAGAAGATTTAGAACGCTCTGAAGGCTCTAAAAATTTTAAGGAATTATATGGCAATGCATTATTTAAAGATTTTCAAGCAATATTCGGGGAAAACATACAATGGAATCCACAAGAAGATGTAATTGAGCTGGCTAAAAACACTGCAAAAAAGGAAGAAAAACCGTTCATTTATATTTCTTGCGGCAATGATGATTTTTTATTGAATGATAACAAAAGATTTTATCAAAAACTAAAAGATTTAGATTATAATGTTAAGTTCAAACAATCAGAAGGAAATCATAATTGGCAGTTTTTCGATAACGCACTAAAAAATGCTTTAGAATATTGTTTTAAAGAGGACGAATAAACACAAAAAACAATGAAAGAAATAGACATAAACACTTGGAACAGAAAACAACATTTCGAGTTCTTTTACCGAATGGATTATCCACAATACAATATTTGTATGAATGTGGATGCAACCAATTTTCTTAAATACACCAAAGAAAACGGTTTGCCCTTTTATCAGGCAATGATATTTGTGGTTTGCCAAGCTGCCGATACCGTTGAAAATATGCGTTACCGCATTCGTGATGGCAAAGTCGTGTTGCACGACCATATTCATCCGTCATTTACCAATATGAACAAGGACGATGAGTTGTTTAAATTTGTCACACTCGAATGTGGCAACGACATCAAAACATTCTGCAACGAAGCCAAAACCAAAAGCGAACAACAAACCAATCCATTCGATATGACTGGTTTTGAAGACAGAGATGATTTGTTTTATATTACCAGTGTACCGTGGGTTTCGTTTACACATATTTCTCACACCATTTCTATCAATCGTAACGACTCCGTACCTCGCATTTCGTGGGGGAAATATTTCAAACAAAATGAGAGAATAATGCTTCCATTTTCGGTGCAGGTTCATCACGCCTTGGTCGATGGTTCACATGTGGGGATGTATGTTAAAGAGTTACAACTTTTATTGAATAATCCAGATAAATTAAATGGATGACGAATAAATTTCTTAGTAGATAATATAATTGAACACATAAAAATGAAACCAGTTTTGATCACAACGTTAATACTTTGTTTTTTTATGAGTTGTAAGAAACAAAATAATGAAGCCGTATTTTATCAGATTTATACTGAAATACAGACTGAAAATTATTTTAAGGCGAGAGATTTATTTACTTCAAATAAAAATGATTTATCGATACCTTATTGCAAATTTGTTGATGCAATCTTAAAAAATGCATTCAATCAAACGAATGAATCCGAAAAAATGATTCATGATCTTCTAATGAACAAACAGTTTCTTCCTGATACATTGGAACTTAAATTATTAGAAATAGTATGCGATAATGCAATTAAAAATTATGCATATACAGAAGCAACAACGACAATAGAAACCATTTTAAGCGAATATCAATCTTTTCTTAGTGATAAAAAGAAATCTGATTATAAAAATATGCTTAAACTGTGGAATGCTCTTAAAGATATTTACCCTCAACAGATTGAAAAGAAACAGATGATACAAATAAAAATGGGTAAAGATCTAGTTGGTTCTAATACGCTTAAAATTGTTGCAAATAACGACACAACAGATTTTTTATTTGATACAGGGGCCAATATTTCTACGATTGCGAAGTCTGTTGCAACAAAAATGGGGATGACAATTGTTCCCGAAAATATTAAGGTTGGTACGATTACTGGCAATGAAGTAGAAGCCCAATTGGCTGTATCTCCTAAATTCTCTCTGGGTGATATCAATATATATAACGTTGTTTTTTTAGTTTTACCGGATGATCTTTTGGCCTTTCCGCAAGTCAATTATCAGATTTATGGGATTCTAGGATATCCTGTCATCGAAGCTTTAGGAGAAATACAAATTACACAAAAGGGTGATTTTATCGTCCCATTTAAAGATTCTGAATTTAAAAATTTATCCAATATGGCATTGGAAGGTTTACAACCCTTGATTTGTATTAACAAAATGCATTTTACTTTTGATACCGGAGCCGATAAAACCATTTTGTATCAGAAATTTTTTGAAGAAAACAAAGAGAATATAACTTCTCAGTATAAACAAACAACGTTAAATATTGGCGGGGCTGGTGGCATTAAACCATTCGACGGATATGAAATAAATTACACCTTTAATATCCAAGATAAACCGATCACTCTACAAAAACTTTCCGTTTTTAAAGACAAAGTGAAGGACGATGAAAATGTTTATGGCAATATTGGTCAAGATTTAATTCAATCGTTTGATACGATGATTATAAACTTTAATAAAATGTATATTGATTTTAAATAAATTAGTTTTTTAAAACGAATAGTTTATGTACGAAAAACTACTTCCGAAAAGTTACAAAAGGAGACTTGGTTTGGGGGTTCGCACGTTGGGAAATATGTAGAAGAAGTGCAAAAAATGATAGATACGTTATAATTAATCACAATGAAAAACATAAAAATAATAGCCTTCGATGCCGATGACACCCTTTGGGTAAACGAAACTAATTTTCAGGAGACCGAAGCACAATTTTGTGAGTTATTAGCAGTATATCTGCCAAAAGAAGAAGTATCGAAAGAACTCTTCAAAACCGAAATGAACAATCTCGAATTGTACGGTTTTGGTGCAAAAAGCTTTATGCTTTCGATGATTGAAACATTGGTGCGAATTACCGATGGTTCAGCAAACTTATCGTTAGTTCAAAATGTAATTGAATTGGGCAAAGAATTGCTTCAAAAACCCGTTGAATTGCTCGATGGTGTTAAAGAAGTATTGGCGAACTTAAACGGAGATTACAAGTTAGTACTGGCAACCAAAGGCGACCTGCTCGACCAAGAACGCAAACTTCGACTTTCGGGATTAGAAAAATATTTTCATCACATTGAAATAATGAGCGACAAACAAACTGCCTATTATTCAAAACTATTAACTAATATTGGTTGCTCTGCCGAAAATTTCCTAATGGTGGGGAATTCAGTGAACTACCTCGGGGCAAGCCCAGAGGCATCGTTCAAATAGAACAGCTTCGCTGTTCACCTTACAATCGCAAGTACGAGGCAAGCCTCGGGGAATTAAACCCCATATAGATTAAAATCGGATATTTTACCGGTGTTGGAATTAGGTGGATATGCCGTTCATATTCCATTCCACGTGACTTGGGCACACGAAGAAACCGATACAACTATAACGAACACACACTTTACCAATATCAAAAGCATTGTTGAACTATTAACATTTTTAGATTAATGACGAACTTACAAACCACACCACTAATAGCACAAAAAACATCCAAACGCTTGCATGTTGTTGATGCCCTTCGAGGCTTTGCAATAATCTCGATTATGTTATTGCACAATTTGGAGCATTTCGATTTTTATTATATGCCTGAAGGACTACCGGAATGGATGGTGCATCTCGACAAAATAATTTGGGATACACTATTCTTCTTATTTAGTGGAAAATCCTTTGCCATTTTTGCCCTTTTATTTGGATTAACTTTCTTTATTCAGTTCAACAATCAACAAGAAAAAGGAAAAGATTTTCGTCCCCGATTTACGTGGCGAATGGTGTTGTTGTTTCTATTCGGGATTGTTAATTCAGCATTCTTTCAAGGCGACATTTTATCAATGTATGCAGTTATTGGTTTGTTTATGATTCCGCTGGCAAAATTCAACAATAAGGTCCTAATCGTTATTGCCATTATCCTGTTGTTACAACCTCTTGAATTCATTCCATTAATAAAAGCCATTCAACATCCCGAAATGCTAGTTCCTACACCTAAATGCTGGGAATATTTTGGCAATCAGATGAATTATATTCCGGGAAGATCACTGTTAAAAACAATCGAAGGCAACCTCATCAATGGTCATAAAGCTGTTTGGCTCTGGAGCTACAACAACGGACGTTTCTTCCAAATACTAGCTCTATTCATTTTCGGATACATTATTGGTCGTAAACGCTTATTTGAATGGAACAACACTAACAAAAAGTTATGGAAACGAATTCTTGTAATTGCTACTATTCTGTTTGTTCCATTATTCTTTTTCGTTAGTAATTTAGAAAACATTATTCCTTCTAATGCAATCCGTGCCTCTGTTTCAAGAATTTGTACGCCATATTCAAATTTGGCATTTATGATGGTATTGGTTTCGTCGTTTACGCTGCTGTTTCACTCAAAACATTTTCATAAAACATTAAACGTAATGTCGCCAATTGGCAAAATGAGTTTGTCTAATTACATCTTTCAATCGATATGCGGTGCCTGCATTTATTATGGTTTCGGATTAGGATTATACAAATACACAGGAGCAACCTACAGCTTATTAATTGGTATTGTTCTATCAATTCTGTTCACATTTGCGTGTACCTATTGGAACAAAACCCACAAACACGGACCATTGGAAGCAATATGGCATAAACTAACGTGGATAAACAGTCAGAAATAATATGATATCTCAAATAAAAGCAATCATTTTCGATATGGACGGCGTAATTATAGACTCCGAACCACTATGGAAACAAGCTGAATACGAAGTATTTTCATCGGTTGGCGTTAAGTTGTCTGATGAATTGTGTTATAAAACACAATTTTTAACAACGGTAGAAGTCACGCAATTTTGGTACGAACATTTTCCTTGGGATTTATCAGAACATTCACTCTCAGATATCGAAAATGCCGTAATTAACCGCGTTGCCAAACTTATTGACGAACAGGGGCAGCCAATTGATGGAATTATAACGTTTGTCGAAAAACTGAAATCGGAGAACTATAAAATAGGTATGGCAACCAATTCGCCTGCTTGTTTAATAACAGTTGTTTTACAAAAACTAAAACTCGAAGATTTCTTTGATGCGACTTCATCATCGGAATTTGAAGAAAAGGGAAAGCCTCACCCTGCCGTATATTTATCGACTGCTAAGAAGTTAGGGATTCAACCTGAAAACTGTTTAGCGATAGAAGATTCAACAGTAGGTGCAATATCAGCACAAAATGCAAATATGAAAATTAAAATGATAAAAAATGGAGAATCTTTTCACAACATTTCTATCGAAGATTTTTTTAACACAGCTAAATAACTGACAATTTGAATTTTATTCTGTAAATTTATCTGTCGTTTAACTATTTTAGAATCAGGAACGGTTAATAATGCACGAGAAAGCATAATATGTTGAGAATGGAGAGAAGGGGTTAGCTATTATGGCTAAATTAGTTGCCAACCTACAAAGGAATGATATCATAAAATTTAGTAGTAGTAATTGAGAAGCCGTTTAACAGGAAACTTTCAAGTACAATTCTGTAAGAGGCTCGGAGTGAAATTCATTTCCCTAAAATATTCGATAACGTCACCGCAACTATAAATGAAAACTAATACTTATAAGTCGGCTCACCACCGACTTTTTTTATACCCATCTGCCCAAAAACAACCAATTCCAACCAATTACGACAAATCGTAACCAAAGCCGACCAATCCCCCACCTAAAGCCTAATATAAGTTTGTTTCCACTATGGAAGCAAGCACAAAGAAAATATTAGGCACATTAGCAGTCGTTGCAGCCGTTGGAGGTGGGTTCTACCTCATTAAAAAGGGTAAAAAGCTCCTTGCCGGGGCAAAAATGAACTTCGCCCTCTTAGGTTTTCGCATCCACAAGATGAATCTTCAAGAGGTTCAGTTTGCAGTAAAACTACGCTGCTACAATCCCACTAAAGCACCTATCACTTTAGCCGTAAACCAGGTTGTTGCCAACTACAAAGGGTCGGCTGTTGCTTACTCCACTCCCGATATTAAAGGTCTTACCATTGAGGCTGGCAAATCAAAAGAACCGGAAATAGTTTTTCAAGTCCCTTACCTAAATTTATTGGGTAAAGGCTTAAACCTTTCTGCGCTTTCCAATACCGCACAGCTAAAAGCTGATATGACATTTACCATGACCATCAGCGTTAATGGCGAGACAATTACTACAACGCAATCATTATCTGAGGACGAAAATATGAACGGATTAGCATTGGGCGAATTGGGCATTGTATCCGGCCCACGAAATACCCAAAACGGTAAACGTTTCAACCACCTTATAAAAAAGGCAAATGGACAGGATACATTTATAAAAAACGGCAATGTTATAGAAACCGTTGAAAGTTGTATTGATTTAATAGGCTCACATTATCGTGAGGTCGAGGAACTGGCGAGTATGCTTCAAAGTGATACGCTAAAAGAAACATGCCGAAACATCTTTAATTTGTCATACAGTTATTTGCAGTATCATAAAGATGAAGAAGGTACTGAGCAGCTTCGTACTCCGGCTCGTTCTTGGCTAGATGGACAAATCAATTACAAGCAAAAAGGAAAGCTATCAGCGGGAATTGACTGTGACGATTACAGCATTTTTGTTGGTTCACTTCTGAAATGCCTGGCTATTCCGTTTAAACTTCGCATTACTAAGTACGATGGCAGACAGAATTTTCAACATATCTATGTTTTTGTACCTGCTATTGGTGACAGTGAAGATGAAATCATCATTGACCCTGTTCTTTCCAAATTTGATTACCAGAAACCTTACAGTTTTGAAAAGTCTGACTTTAATATGTCTCCACTTCAGATGGTGGCAGGCATTCACGGGATTGATGGCTTAACTGGTTCAACCGGATTGGGTTTACCTATTTATGCTTTATCAGGGTTAGACCTTTCAGGAGGTCGTATGGTACAAGATGAACATGCAGACCTGATGGCTATTGTTTCAGGAGTTGATTTTGAAGATGCCATAAATGGTTTGGGAGATGCAGATGATGCTACTTACAGATATTTAGTACGCACCCGTGATTTTCTACTTAAAGACAAGGCGAATAAAAACAAGATGGCTCAAATCCAAAATCCTGACCAATTCATTAGCATGATTGACCAGGCTATTAAGTTTTGGAATACGCCTAAGCGTAATAAGGTACTGGAAAAACTGGCAGAGATTGAAGATAAACTGACTGCGAAAGGTTTAATCAAATACGATTCGGATGCCATTGAAGGCTTATCAGAATTGGATGATTATGATGCAGAGATAGACGGGTTAGAAGGTCAGAGAGGTCTTGGCGGATTCTTTAAATCATTAAAAAGAATCGGTAAGAAAGTTGGCAAAGGAGTTAAAAAAGGGGTAAAAGCCGCAGGAAAAGTTGCCAAGAAAGTAGTCAAGGCTATTATTCGCTTTAATCCTTTATCTATAGCTATCCGTAACGGTTTATTGGCAGCTCTTCGTTTAAACATGTTTGGTATTGCCAAGAAACTTCAATATGCTTACCTGCCGGATGAAATGGCCTCTAAATACAGCATTGATGCCAAGAAACTAGCAGATTTAAAGAAACGTCACAACAAGGTTCGCAAGCTATTTAATGGCTTACAGGGAAAAGAAAAGAACCTAAAAAAAGCCATTCTTAAAGGTGCAAAACAAAAAAGTAAGGACTTCACCTTAAATGGAATTGAAGGTTTATTATCAGACCTTCAAGGTTTACAATCCATTGGTGAGTTGGCTGAATTAGGGCAATTGGGTGTTGCAGCAACAGCAGCATCAGTTGGTGCAGCTACAGGCGTTTTGGCTAAAATTAAAAGCTGGCTTAAACCAGTAGCTAACATTTTCTCCAAAGTAAAAGGCAAATTTAAAAAGGCTGCTCCTGCAACACAGGCGGTATCGCAATTTACGGAGCAACAAACTACCGATACACAAGCTTACACTCCTGTAACAGACAATGAAGTGCCTCAGACAACGAGCTATGCTTCACAACCCATATTAAAATCCGGGAATTATACCGCAACAAATACTCCTTCTGTTACACAAACCACTGCTTCTGTAAAAAAAGGAATGGGCAAAGGAGCTAAAATAGGCATTGGACTAGGCGTTGCTGCCCTGATTGGAACAGGAGCATATTTCATGTTTCGCAAAAAAGGCAACAGTCCTACAAAACAAACTCCATCTCCCAAGAAATCCAACAAAAAGCAAGAATTAGGAAGTATTAAACTTCAATAAATAAGTGAGAATTAAAATTTAAAAACATGGCAGTTAAAAAAACAACGTCAGGCGGTGGTTCAAAAGCTACCAAAATTGACTTTATGAAAGCTACCAACAACATAGGCAAGCCCATTGCTGCCGTAGCAGGGTTTGCAGTTGGTAAGTACGCTTTAAAGAAATTGGAAAAAAGCCCAACAGTAGCAGGTCTTTTGGGTAATGACATGAAAACTTATGTCGTTCCGGCAGCCGTTACAATGGGTGGTCTAATCGGCACACAGTTTACCAAAAACGAATATTTACAATTGGGTTTGGTAGGTGTCGCAGGTGCAGGTGTCGAATCCATCATCAAGAAAGCCACAGGCAAGACCATCCTGCAAGGTTTAGAGGGCATTTTGGGAGATGATGATTATTCCGACTATGATGAAATAAATGGTTTACAGGCACTCAATCCCGTAACCCAGGCGCTTCCGGCAGCCGATATTGACATCGAACGTGAAATACAAGCTTCGGTATCAGGTGCAGCCACTGACTTTTCGATGAGTGATGACCCTGTTGGAAATGCAGCGGTGGATTACTCCATGTCCGATGACCCAATTGGTTCGAATGATGAAGAGATTGGCAAGATTGCCAACCTTGACCCGGACAGCATGGACTATGATATTTTTTCGGGTGATATGATGGAATCCTAACATATTCCATTCACACACAATAATCAATTCAAATTTTTAATAACACAAAAGAGACAACAATCATGGCAGAATTAAATGAGCAAAATGATTTGTATCCTTCAATGGAAGAAATTGAAGGTTTGGAAGAAGCAATTCTTAACAAGGAAGAAGATGCTTTAGAAAGAGAAGAAGCACAGGACGATGCAGTAGAAGGCATTGGCGATTTGGGGCGTTCACGAAGAAAAACCAGGCGCAATGTGCGCAGAACCAAGAGGGCAAGCAGCAGAAAACGTGCAGTTCGCAGGTCATTCAATGCAGGAGCAAAAAGCACAGCTGTAAAAACCGGGTTAACCAAAGACCTGACATCAAAAGGTCAGTTTGAATTGCGCAGACAGCAATTGCCACCGGAGATTCAAAAGGCATTAAAGGATGCTCGTATGCAAACCGTAGATGCAGCTATCTACACGGTTAAGAGCATTAAGGACAAGTCAGATATTGACTTGATGGAAGCATCGGACGACAAAAAATCAGGTCGAACCAACCTGAACCGTGCGCAGTTAGACAGTGGAAAATACTTCCTCTTAACTGATATTGTTCTGGAGTATGCTCACGGTGCATCGGAAGAAGACAACGACCCAGCAAACTTTGCTTTTGGTCAGTTTGCCTTACCAGCTCAAATCCTGAACGGTACGTTTGAAATGACTTTGGGAACAAAGGTTATTATGCCTGAAATCTCATGCGGTGTGTTTGATGATTCTGATACTACCAAGCGTAAGTTCCAGTACAAGTTGGCTAACCCGAAATGGTTAAAACCATCTATGGACATCACGCCAAAGTTGAATATGCCAAAGGCAATCAACAACGGAGACAAGGTATTCAATCCTGCCGTTAAGGTGACACTCATAGGGACAATCACAGAAAAAGCATAGCACTTTTTGGAATGTCATAATCGTTCGAGGGGCGGTAAGCAAAAGCCTATCGCCCCTTTTTTCTTCAAAAAAAATGAACAATGGAAAATCAAAACGACAATAAAGTACGCAAGCTTCAGGTCATAAAATTTGAGGTTAAAAAAGGCGAAACATACGAGTTTAACGGCAACACAAAGACCGAACATGACCGTATTACAGGCTTTTTCTTACGTCTTTCCAATACCGAAGCTTTACCGGGTGCAACTTTCCGTATGTGGATTGATGACGTAGAAGTGATTCCTGATGATACCGAGGTTGCAATTGCTCACCACAATTCCGATGTGAGTATTCCCGATGTAACATTTCCGGTTGATGAGAAAGCAAAAAACAGTCCTGTGCGGATAATCTACAAAGACGATAGCGAAAACCTTGCAGCCGATGACAGCTACAATGTACGTGTTTACCTGCTTGCTATTCAAAACAAAAAGAAGTAACCCCGAAATACTCCTGAAATGAAGCGATACCACGTCATAAAAAAGCAGTCAGCCAATAACGAGCATCTGAACGACCAGGACTTGCTCCCGGCATCGTGTAAACTGATTACAGGGATTGCGGTAACAACAACTATAAAGAAAGAAGCCGAAGCTGTAAGCAGTACAAAATCGCTTGCTTTTCCGCAAGGATTGATTCAACGTCTATTGGCATCTGATAGTATTGCCAACCTGTTTTATTCTTACATGCGGACAAGAACAACGGAAGAAGAAAGTAAAGCTTTCTTTGAAAGTGATATTCTGCCCGAAATAGCAACCGTTCTGACAAATGGTATTCAATACCCTTGTTTTACAGCCCAACAACAAACAGAATTTAGTAAAAACCTCTCTGATTTACTTATGGGTGGTAGTGACCAGCCTGAAATAGATTGGGTACAGCGATTTGCCGACCTCAAAACGGAATACAAAAACAATATTTTCAACTTCCTGACTAATGAATACGGTGAATATGGATTAAACCCCGAAACAGATTTGGAAGCTTATTATATGGATTTGTTGTTCAACACATCAGCACGAAGTTATGCCATATACAGGATAACAAGCACCGTTTATTACAAGATTCGAGGCAACAATTTTACCGATAGTTACTCCACCGTATCTAAAAACATCAGCACTTTTTGTAATTCCATCATGCTTGAATATGACCATCAATATGAGCAATTACAAAAAGATAAGGCAGCATACGAAGAAGCAGAAACAAAAGGGCTTGCACATTACCTGTTTGCCAGCGTTGGCATTTTCGAGAAAGGGCATACTTTGGGAAGCCTTGCATATACAGAGCTTATTACTGGTGAAACACTTTCATTTATCTACCAAAACAGGACAAGTCTTTTTGTCCGTCCAATACAAAAATACTTACGCCCGGATGCTTATGAGTGTGGCACTTTGAGCCTCCTGGTTAACGGCAACAGCTTTCTGCTTTGTGACTATGTGCTGACCGCTAACCGCAAAATAAAGCACCTTTCCAAAGAGATTATACCATTTAGTGAGCCATTGGAAGTTAACAGCAGCGTTCAGACCGTGTACAAGAGCAATAAAAAAAGTGGTACAGAACCGCTAAACATCCGCATTTACATTCAATACGAAGATTTTAAAGAGTCATTGGCAAAAGTTGAACCCGAAAAACAGGAGGCTGAGTTATGATGAACACAAGCGAACTGTTACATACGATTGCCAAAGACCGCATCGAAGGGTTGAGAACCATTGACAGCTATCAGTTGAAACCTGTGATTATTAAGGTAACATCTGCAAGCTTCAATATCGACCTGAACAACGATATGTGGATTTTAAATACCAAATCCCTGCCCGGTTCAATTGAAGAAATTGAGATGATTAGCAGTGATAATGTGTTTACGGCAACACCCGAAGAATACGACTTTATGGATGAGTTCCGGTTCCGTGTATTTTCCGATTACATCGACATCGAAACCATTGCAGAAACATTCAAGCCTTATCGCTTGGAGTTCGTGAAAATTATACCCCACCGAAATTAATACAGCTATGTTGGATTACAGAGAAAAAATACAGAGCATTTACGAGTTTATCAAGCGTTCGGAAGATGAACAAAAGTATCCATACGCTTACGAAATACACCTTATCACAGGCGTTGACGAGACGGCATTAACATCAAGGACTGCCGGAACTGAAAAGTTTAACCGTGACATTGAAAGTGCCATTGAAAAAGCAAAACAGGCACACGGAACACTCAGGGTTGATGTGTATGGAGGTAAAAGCCCCAACGCCAGAAGCCTGAACAGTTATACAATCAATGTCAGCAAATTGCTTTATCCACAAAAAGAACCGCTTGAAAGGGCTGAAATACAAACCATCATCAAGGAGGAAATGCAGCAACATCAAATTCAGAATAACACCAGTGGTTTAGGTGAGTTAGATACACTTCTTGGTTTATTCTCAGGAGAGAATGAACAAGCGAAATCTAAATTGGAAGGTTTGTTTGGGGTGTTCAATGCGCTATCAGGTAATAACAAAGAGGTTGAGCGAATCAGTTACCAAAAACAATTGGATGATTTTAAGTTCGAGACACGCTATAACACGCTTGAAGAAAAGTATGAGCGATTACGCAATGAGAATGCTGAATTACGAGCAGAGAAAGACCGCTACCAAAACGAAAACAAGGAGTTAAAAACGGATAAAACTGACCTTGAAAACCGTTTGGCCGGGTATGCACCTAATGAAGTAATGAAACGAGTAGCCACTGGAGCTTTGGTTAGTATTGGCTCAAGGTTACTAACAAACAGCCCTAAAACAGCAGAGTTATTAGGGCTTACCGCAGATGAACTTAAAGGAGCTTTGGGCATGTTGGATGACAGTTCTGAAGAATCAACTCAGCTACCTGAAACCAATGTTGAGATTACCGACATGGGTTCGGCAAATACACCCGAAGACAGAAAGAAAGCAGAAATTATCAAAAACCTGTCACAGGCACTTATGACTTGGGAACTTCAAGATGTAGCCAAGATTGCCAATATCGTTGGGTTATGCCTTGATAAAGCAGAACTGATTAATAAAACCCTCATGTTCCTAAACCAAGCCGTGAACGGTATGGGAGAACCTGGTGATTCAGAATTCGATAACGAAGATTTAGATAACTAACCCTTAGCAAGGGAAGCAAACAAGATAATGCCATTAACTAAAATACATAATTCCATAACAGTACTACGATTAATAAACTATTAAAATGACGATTATGAGAAAATTTAAAGTAGGAATTACGATTGAAGCGGATACGGAAGAAACCGTGAAGCAAGTAGGAAACCTTTTACAAAATGCAGTTAACAAGGTTGAGCAACAGGATATGATTAAGCTCCTTACCAAAGTAGCTAAGAATCCGGGCATTGTAAAAACCGCATTGCGATACATCTAAAACATCAATACCGTGCAAAAGTTACCACCAGTAAATAAAGCAGCATTAATAGCCAATGGAATCAAATACGGATTGCCAATTTTAGGAGTTGGAATCGGTATTTATGCCATTAAGAAGCTCCTGTTTAGGACAAATCCTGATGGTACATCATCAAGGGTTGCCCCATCAATCAAGGATACTGTAATAGACAGGCAGAACCTGACAATTTCTGCGTCTGATGCTGCTCTATATGCCAATACGTTGTACGGTGCAATGCTCGATTTTGGAACTGACGAAAAGGTAATCTACAGCATTATTGATAAGATACAGAGCAAAGATGACATGCTACTCGTGATAAAAGCCTTTGGCATGAAACAATATTTATGGGGAACCAGGGCAGCTTTTTTAGGTCAGGACTTCAACCTTATCGGATGGTTCAGGCAGGAACTGGACGAAAAGGAGATTAACAAAATCAAACCCAAGTTCGACAGTTGGGGAATCCCTCTCTAAACATTAACGACTATGGACAAGAAGCAAAAGAAAATATTATTTATTTCGGGAGGGGTGTTAACCACCGGGGCGATAGCTACCACAGTTTTACTGATTCGCAGACGAAACAGGCGTAAGCGTGGGCTATTGCCCCAAGGTGGTTCTGTTAATATCCTGACCACGAATAATAACCAGTTACCATCAAATTTTCAGAACTGGAACGGAGGCAATATCTACCTGACAAATATGCCCAGAGGAATCCGAAATAACAATCCGGGAAACCTGATTTATACAAACATCAAATGGAATGGTAAACTGCCTAAAGAACAAAACAAGGACAGGCGTTTCGAGATGTTTATTGCACCTGTTTATGGTGTCCGTGCCATGATTAAAGACCTCAAAAATGACATGGAGAAGAAAGGCAAGGTAACAGTTCCTGCTTTAATCGAAGAGTATGCCCCAAGGTTTGAAAACAATACAGATGCTTACATAAATACTGTCTGTCAGGACTTAAAAGTGAGCAAAACAGCAAAGCTTCTACCTACTAAAAACACACTTCGCCTTTTGGTTCTTTCCATTGCAAAGGTTGAAAATGGCGGTAACTACGTCAACAACGACTTGTTTGAGCAAGCTTACTCCATGATTTAGAAATTATAAAAGACTTCATTTATGGCAACAATATAAAGATTTAAAGGGGGCGTTCCTCCTACATTACAAAACGGAGAATGGGCAACCAACGGCAACTACGCTTATTTAGGTATGCCCTTTGGTGAATTTAAAGTATTCCAGGGGATTTTTGATTTAAGCGAATCTCAGTCGGTTTCTGGTTTCGAGTTTGAACCTGAACAGAAAGGCTTTATCATTAAGAAAGAAACGCCTTTTTCTCAGATTGTGGAGTTAATCAATTCATTGCCCAAGGCTCTCAAGTACAACGATGACGATGCAACAAGTATTGATTTATTGTTTGAAGACAGCCCGTATATGGATGATACAGGTGCAAGGATAACATTTCGTGATTTTTCCTACACCATCAACTTAAAACCGTTGTCATCCGATAGCAATGTGGTATTCAATATTGACAATGCATTCCTGATAAACAACAGCAATGTCAACTTTAAAAACATCAAGTTTCAGTACCCGGCATCAAAAGGTGCATTGGAGCTTTTTAATAGTTCCACTACTATTAACCTCAGTTCGATTCTTAAGTCGCAGTATATCAATGAAATAATTCAAAATAAAATCATGTAATATTTTGAAATAAAAATGGATTTTGCTAATTTAAAAGTCTGACAAACAAATAATTAGAAGCAAAATCCATGCATTTAAGTAAAGATAAAATTACAGAAATTTTTGTTTTAGTCGATGAATTCTGCATTGAATTTGATAAAACAATCTCAAAACATAGTTTAGGAAATAAGCCAAAGAAAAAGCCTAAAATGAACAATAGTGAGGTAATTACAATAATGATATTATTTCATTTTGGCGCTTTCAAAAATCTTAAACATTTTTACTTATATTATGTAAAAGAGCATCTTAACAAAGAATTTCCGCAAACTGTTTCATACAATAGATTTGTTGAATTGATGCAAAAAACAGCTCTCCCAATGACTCTATTTCTAAAAACATGTTGTTTGGGTAGTTGTACTGGGATCTCTTATGTTGATTCTACGCCTATTCGTGTATGTAAAAATAAGCGAATACCTAGGCATAAGGTTTTTGATGGTTTAGCTCAACGAGGTAAATCAACTATGGGATACTTCTTTGGATTTAAACTTCATTTTATTATTAACGAAAAGGGCGAAATCTTAAACTTTATTATTACTCCAGGGAATACAGATGATAGAGAACCTCTTAAAAACCAAAAGTTTATTGAGAAAATAAAAGGTAAACTTTATGCAGACAAAGGATATATTTCCCAAAAACTCACTGAAATACTTTTTGTTGATGGGCTTCACCTCATTACATATATTCGAAATAACATGCGTAATGTTATCATGGAAATGAAGGATAAATTATTACTTCGAAAAAGATCTGTTATTGAGACTATTAACGATGAACTTAAAAATATTTGTTCAATTGAACATTCAAGACACAGATCTTTTGGAAATTTCATTACAAACATGATTTCTGGATTAATAGCCTATTCATTTTTTCCAAAGAAACCTGCTATTAAAGTTGAGGAAATTAAGTCTGATCAATTAGCCTTATTTTAGAATCGAACTCGGGTTATTACCGAATGCGGTTTTGAAGCTAAACAGGATGTTACAGCAGGAGATATTGTTTTTAAAGACTTAGGGCTAAATAGGATTGTAGTAGTCAAGCCAAAGTTTAAAATGGAGGCGAATAACGTCGGTAGTATTTTCAATGTTATTGAATCAGGGACTACTGCCAATTTGGTTAATCCGACACTTTCCGACCCGGACTATGCACCACGTACAGCAGCAGGACTATTAAAAGGCGGTATTATCATTATTGGTAATGCAAACAATATCAAACCATCCGGTGAAGATGCTTTACAGACAAGCCCAACATCAAACGAGCATGGAGGCATTGAGATACGCACTACATTTGCTGACAGTATCAGCGGTTCTGTTACAGGATTAAGTTACAACGACCTTGCAGATAAACCCGATTTGGCACTAAAAGCCGATTTAGTTGATGGACTAATTCCTTCTGCTCAATTGCCGTCTTATGTTGATGATGTTTTGGAATTTTCAACATTTGCCGACTTTCCGGCAAACGGTGAATCAGGTAAAATCTACCTTGATAAAGAAAAAAACTTATCATACCGTTGGGGTGGTTCTTCATATATCTATACAGGGAATCCACTAAAGGTTGGGGAAACAGAAAACGATGCATTTCGTGGGGATTATGGTAAGGCTGCGTATGAACACAGTCAACAAGCCCATGCCCCGGCTGATGCCACTAATGGGGCTGATTGGCTTGAAAATGTAGCCAACAAGCCTACAACCATAACCGAAGAACAGGCAACTGCTATTGAGGCAAACACAGCAAAACGCTCATATCCCGAAGCCGATGAAACGAAACTTGGTGGCATTGAAGAAAACGCAACTGCCGGAGCTGACTGGCTTGAGAACGTAGCCAATAAACCAACAACCATTACCGAGGAATAGGCAACTGCTATCGAGGCAAATACTGCTAAACGTTCATATCCCGAAGCTGATGAAACAAAACTTGGTAACATTGAAGAAAATGCAACTTCCGGGGCTGACTGGCTTGAGAACGTAGCCAATAAACCAATAACCATAACAGAGGAACAGGCTACTGCTATCGAGGCGAATACTGCTAAACGTTCTTATCCCGAAGCAGATGAAACAAAGCTTGGTAGTATTGAGGAAAACGCTACTAATGGGGCTGACTGGCTTGAAAATGTAGCCAACAAGCCTACAACCATAACAGAAGAACAGGCAACAGCTATCGAAGCAAACACAGCAAAACGTTCATATCCCGAAGCGGATGAAACGAAGCTTGGTGGTATTGAAGAAAATGCCACTAACGGAGCAGATTGGCTTGTGAATATCGCAAATAAGCCTACAACCATATCAGAAGAACAGGCTACTGCTATTGAAGCCAATTCTGCTAAACGTTCTTATCCCGAAGCCGATGAAACAAAGCTTGGTAGTATTGAAGAAAATGCAACTGCCGGGGCTGACTGGCTCGTTAATATCGCCAATAAGCCTACTACCATAACAGATGAACAGGCTACTGCTATTGAAGCAAATACGGCTAAACGTTCATACCCGGAAGCGGATGAAACAAAGCTTGGAGGCATTGAAGAAAACGCTACTAATGGAGCAGATTGGGCGACAAATGTGGCGAATAAGCCTACCAAATTAAGCGATTTTGAAAACGACTTAGAACCTGCACAAGTAGCACAGGTCGATTGGAGTGGCATACAAAATATTCCAGCAGTATTGGTTGAATTTATCAACAGTCTGCAAAATGATGGAGTAACCCACTTTGATATTATAGAGGACGGAACAGTTCTTCGTCTTGGTCATAATAGTGATAATCAATGTCCTTATTGTTTTGGTTTTTCATGGATAAAAAGGGCTACATATCAAGGATTCGTGAGGATTTAAAAGCGGAGCGTAAGCACTCTAAAACCACTATTGAAAGTATTGCCAAAAGCTTCGGTATTGCTAACAAGAATTTGGTTAAAGAATTTACCGAACTGGCAATAATCCTAAACGCAAGAGAGATTGCACACGACACTTCGTTAAGCACTTACGCAAGATACCGTGATATTGTAGCCCTGTATGAATCACAGGTAAACCTCTCCATGAGAACAAGCATGAGTGTTCTCATGCAGCAATATTCCACTCCTGCACCTATTTCGTTCCTGGCATCGAGTTATATCCTTAAATCTGACAGTTTATCAGGCTACAAAGCATTTAAGAACATAGTCAAAGGTGGAGCTAAAGGCAAAATAGTTGGTAATGCCCACCTTACTAATGATAAAACCGACTTCCCAAAGTATTTAGAGCCATCGGCAGGAAATGGACTATTAACCATCGCTTTGCCATATCACTTTACCTATGTTAACGAGTTGGACGATGTAAGGCTTGCCAACCTGAAAGAACAACCTTTTTCCAAGGTAAGCAGTTGGGATGCTTTAAAACCCCCAATGGCTTATGACCGAACCTTTGACGGTGTAGTAACGAATCCACCTTTCGGCTCACTATCTGAACCCATACTTTTCGGAAAATTTAAAATCAAGCGTTTGGAACATGCAATGGCTTTGAATGCTTTGCGTTGCATGAAAGATGACGGTAAGGCTGCCATTATTATTGGCGGTCATACTACTTGGGACGAACACGGTCGGGTTACAGCAGGAACTAACCGTATTTTCCTGAATTATCTCTACCACTTTTACAACGTTGAAGATATTATCCCGATTAATGGCAAGAAACTTTACTCCAGACAAGGAACTTCAATCAATACAAGATTAATTCTGATTGATGGAGCAAAAGCAGTTCCCGATGGAGCAGCTCCGCTTAAAAATAAATTGCTTAGTACCGTTGTAAATACCCATGAAGAACTTTGGGACAGGGTTGGTTTAGAAAATAGTACAAGCCCAAAACCCCAGGGCAAAGATGTGAAGGTCATTAAACTTCGTGCTAAAGCCATCCTGATAAAGCAAAAGCAGTTATCGCTTGGAAAGCTCCCAATAGCAAACAAACCACTACGCATTTTGGTAGCCTGTGAAGAAAGCCAGACCGTTACAATGGCACTACGCAGTCGGGGGCATGAAGCCTATAGCTGTGACATTCTTCCCACCACAGGAAAGCATCCCGAATGGCACATCCAGGGCGATGTATTGAACCAATTGGATAAAGGTTGGGATATGATGATTGCTTTTCCACCATGCACCTATCTGTCTGTTTCTGGCAATGCGTGGATGCACGACCCGGAACGTCAAAAAGAACGCAAGAAAGCACTGGCTTTTATCCGCAAATTGATGAAAGCCCCAATAGATAAAATTGCTATTGAAAATCCCATAGGTGTTATTAGTACCGCAATACGTAAGCCTGACCAAATCATTCAGCCTTACTTCTTTGGCGATAATGCAAAGAAATCAACTTGCTTGTGGTTAAAGAACTTACCCTTGTTAGAACCTACCGATATGGTTTACGAAGACCAATTGGAATATAAGCATTGGTACGATAAAAAGAAAAGGCGTTGGAGACGGCAACCGCTTTGGTACTATAAAGCAAGGGATTTAAGCGATGATGAAAGACGCAGGGTTCGCAGTAAAACATTCCAGGGGATTGCCGATGCAATGGCAGACCAATGGACAACACCATCGAAAACATATACTATCGGGGCAGTTCGTGCGAGAGAAAACGAATACTGGACAGAAATCAAAGGTGATATAATACTTGTAAAAAAACTTCCCAACGGAATGATAGAATGGGATGATTTTACCAAGGGAACTGTCCGTGGAATCAGGGCTAAAAGAGAACTCTTTAAACGCAAAACAGACGCAGTTAAATATTTCAAAGCAAGTTGATTATGAACAGAGCAATTAACTTATCCAATTTTGGATATGATGACATTGAAACAGTAAGGGAGCAAATTGAAAGATTTGAATCATTCCAAGTCATAGTAACAGATATTGATTCACCAGATGAAAAAGAGGAACATGTTGGGTTAATGTTCCATAGCACCAAGGGAATTGATAATGAAATGATATTTGCTTCATTACCGCCGGAAGCTGCCATAACGCTATGTAAGTCTATTCTTGAAAAGGTTGAAGAAATAAACACTAGACGTTAAGGATTGTGAAAGTGCTGAACCTATATAGTGGCTTGGGCGGAAACCGCAAATTGTGGAAAGGCGTTAGCGTGACTGCCGTTGAGAATAACGAGCAGATTGCAGCCATCTACAAAAAACATTTTCCAAATGACAAGCTGATTATTGGAGATGCACATGATTATCTGGTCCGCAATTTTCGAGACTACGATTTTATTTGGAGCAGTCCTCCTTGTCAGAGCCACAGCAAGATGATGAGAGCCACACGGCACACCATCAATAAATATCCCGACTTAAAACTCTATGAAGAAATCCTTTTACTCAAATACTTCTTTAAAGGCAATTGGGTAGTTGAAAATGTTGCTCCCTATTACGAGCCACTCATCGAACCAACTGCCAAAATCGGAAGGCATTTGTTTTGGAGCAATTACCACATCGAGGCGATTGATATTCCCGAAATCAAAGGCATTTTCTTTGCTACTCCGGAGGAACTCAAAAAGCAATTGAGCTTCAACTACAAGGGTAATATTTACTACAAAGGCAACCATGACGGTGGTCAAGTTTTGCGCAATTGTGTTCACCCGAAGCTTGGACTGCATGTACTCAATCAGGTTAATCAGGGCAAAGCAAATAGGAAAGTTTTCATTCAGCAGAATCAAATAAAGGCAAGGGCAATCGAATTAAAACAGAAGCAGTATGAAACGAACAAATAAATAGTAATCTGAAAATTACACAAGAACTGATTAGTATTTATTTGTGAGTTCCATGTGGCAATTGAAATATAATATAACACATGAAACAAACAATAGCATTTAGTAAGAACAGCATTACCATTAAGTTCGGTAGCGTTCCACCAAAACATATATCGGCAAGGCTTATTGAATTGGGTTTTAAAACTACCAACAACCTTAGCTTTGTTCGCACCAAAAAGCTGGCTCAAAACGAGCATGAGTATTTACAGGGAATGTTCGGTCATAAAGGACTTGGCATGGCTTATATCCCGACAGCCGAGAAAGGTTTTATACTGGATACAACTGTTCCCGATTCAATGGGGCATGAAATGCACATTGCTATCCGGAAAGTAAAGAAAAGTATCGGGATGCCTTTGTTTGACTACGCCTGTGAGAAACTCGATTACAGCAATGACGAGTTGGTTAAGTCGCTCTCATGTGAACAGATTGATGCAGTATCGTTAGCCATTTACAATATCGAAAAGCGTGGCCAGGGAATCATTGTTGGCGACCAAACAGGAATCGGTAAAGGTAGAACCGCAGCAGCTTTAATCCGCTACGGTGTTAAAAGTGGGCTGCAACCTGTTTTCTTATCGGAAAAGCCCAACCTGTTTACTGACCTGTATCGGGATTTGTCGGATATTGGCAGTTCCGCCCTGGTTCCTTTCATCGTTAATACCAAGGAGAGTAAAACCGATGTAAAGGACAAAAACGGAGAAGTTATTTATTCAGCCCCAGAAAAACCAACACAAGACAGAATTATAAAGGGAAAACAAATACCCAACAACTACAATTTTGTTTGTGCAACCTATTCTCAGTTCAATCAACCGAAAAAGCCAGCCAAACAGGAGTTTTTAAGTGCTGCAAGCAATGGTAACATCATTATCATGGATGAAGCTCATAACGCTTCGGGCAGTTCCAATACAGGAGAGTTTATGCAAGATGTATTAAGGCAAACTAAAGGTGTTTGTTTTCTATCTGCCACTTTTGCAAAACGACCTGATAATATGCCGATTTACGCACAAAAGACTTCAATGAGCGATGCTAATATGAGCAAAGAGGACTTGGTGGAAGCCATCACCAAAGGTGGAGTTGCTTTACAGGAAGTGTTAGCAGCTCAATTGGTTTCCGAGGGGCAAATGATTAGGCGTGAACGTTCTTTTGAAGGTGTAGAAGTCAACTATATCGAGCTAAAAGAAAAAGCCAAAGAGCAAGCAGAAACAGCCGACAAGATTACCTCAATCATTCGGGATATAATCGGGTTCCAGGAGAAGTACATCAACAAACAGGTTGAACAGCTTGATAAGATTGCAGCAGCCGAAAGTAAAGAGGTTGAAACACGCAAAGGAACAGAGAAAGCAGGGGTTGATAATATTCCTTATTTCTCGAAAGTCTTCAATGTTATTAATCAATTGCTCTTTAGCCTGAATGCCTCTGATGTTGCCGACCATGCTATCAACCGTTTAAAAGAAGGCAAGAAACCAATCATTGCCTTTGCTTCAACAATGGGAAGCTTTTTAGAAGGAATGGCAAAACCTGATGATGTAATTAATGGTGACTTCTCAACCGTTTTGGAAAAGGGATTGGATTCTGTTCTTCGCTACACCGAAAAAGATATTGACGGAGAATCACAGGGTAAGCAATTCAATATTGCCGATTTATCGGAAGATGCACAATTGGCTTACTACGATATTATCAGGAGAATCGAACAGGCTTCCACAGGTATTACTATCAGTCCACTGGACCTTATTGTCCAAAAGATAAAAGAAGCCGGTTATTCGGTTGGCGAAGTTACAGGGCGAAAGCTTTGTGTTCAGTACAAGAACCTTAACAAGAAAAACACCACCGCCCTGGTGATGAGCCGAAAAAAGGAGAATACAGCCGATTTATTTCGTCAGTTCAATGACAATGAAATTGATTGTTTGCTTATCAATCAAAGTGGTTCAACAGGAGCTTCGGCACATGCCATCGTCACCGATAAAGTACCAGCAGAAAAGGTGAAACAGCGTGTAATGGTGATACTCCAACCAGAACTGAACATCAATACCGAAATTCAAAAGCGTGGACGTATCAACCGAACTGGTCAGATAATGAAACCGATTTACGACTACATTATCTCATCCATTCCGGCACAGAAGCGATTTATGATGATGCTTAAAAAGAAGCTGAAATCATTGGATGCCAACACCACCTCCAACCAAAAAAACAGCAAGTCACAATTAGAATCCGATGACTTTTTGAATAAGTACGGTGATAAGGTGGTACGCCAATACATGTTGGAGAATGAGGAACTAAACAAAGCCCTGGATAACCCTCTCAAATTTGAGGGCAAAGAAAGCGATGAGACACCATCCGAAGGTGATGCTTCAAAAGTAACAGGTCGTGTGGCTGTTCTATCTGTAAAGGAACAGGAGAAGTTTTACCAAGAGGTTATTGAGCGATATAACGACTATGTGGAATACCTCAAGCAAGCCGATGAGTACGACCTTGAAGTTGAAGTATTGAACCTGAAAGCGGAATCCCTTGAAAAACGAGTAGTAATTGCTGGGAAAGGTGGACGTTCTGTATTTGGTAATGATACTTATTTGGAAAAGTGCGAATGTAACGTACTTAAAAAGCCCTATGGCAAGGCTGAACTTGAAAAGCTGATTCAAAAACAATTAGAAGGTAAACACGCTGACAGCATTTCTGAAGAAATAGTATCAGCTCACGAAAAGTTCGTACAAAACAAGCTTACTACGGATTTAAAGGAGTTGGAAGAAAAATACAAAGACCTTTTAAATGGAATTACAGATGAAAAGGGTTATCAGAAAATTCCGGTATTTGACAAAGCAGCCCAAAGGGATTATATCGCTGAAAGAACAGAAGAAATTGAAGAAGGTAAACATGCCGAGATTACCAAGACCAAAACACAAAGCGAAAACCGTAAACGCTACCTGAACAACTTTTTCAAGTTCTTCAAAGTCGGTCATGGTTATTTCTATCCGGCAGTCAGTTTTGAAACCGATAGCAGTTCCAATTCTTATTGCGTTTTTCTTGGTTTTGATATTAATCCTAAACGCAAGAATCCTTATGCTCCTTCATCGGTAAAGCTTCGCTTAGCTATTTCTGATAGCAGAAAATATATTGTACTCCCTGCTTCTGGCGATACTGCCAAAGAAATTGAGCGTGTAATGAGCCGAAGTATGCAGCTCACAACAGGCCAAAAGGAAAGTTTGATTGACCGTTGGGATGAAGCTATCAAAGACTTCACGGCAGACCGACAAATCCGATACATCGTTACAGGGAATATCCTACAAGGCTCTGCGGACTTTTCAGGCAAACTGGTGAGTTTTACGACCAATGGACGTGGCGTTCAGAAAGGTATTTTAATGAGCGAGGCATGGTCGCCAGACAATAACGACAATAAAGCTAATAACTATGTCGTAGCCCCAATAGCAAAACTGCAAAAGCACATTATGAGCCTTCGCAATGGTGCTACCATCGCAACAGAAAACAAGATTACAATAGCCAGGCATTATGATGATACTTTTAAAATCATTATGCCTATTTATACAGATAAAGAGGTAGTGAAGCTCCTGGTCAATAATCGGGATGGTTTTGAAATGGTTTCAGGCAATATGAAAGCTTCTGTTGAAGAAAGCAAAATGCCCAAACTGCTTAATCTTCTTGGAGAGAGGTTCAGTCTTTCAGTTAAAATCCCACGCTATTATTACGATGAGTTTTTGGATAGTGGAACAAAACGCAGCAACTCTACCGACAGCCTTACCAATGAGGCTATGAAGATGTTTGAGCAGGACAAAAAAGAGTTTCCCAAACGACTGGCCGAACAAAAGCAATCCATCCCCAAAGACAAAACTATAAACATTGACAAAGGCAAGCAACTGAAGCTTGTAAAGCTCCGTGCAAAGGCAATCCTGATTAAGCAGAAACAGCTTAGGGCAGTTGCCGGGCTTGGTTCACATCCTAAAATCAAGACCGTACTATGACCACGAAAGCGATTAAAATAAGAAAAGACCGCTTTCCTGAACTTCTTGGAATTGATATTGAAGTTGAAAAAGCCTTACAGGAAAAGCAGAAAAACCGGGAGTTTAAAGATGCCGGGAAACGTGTTCATGGTTCCAGGAAAGAACAAGCCATGTACAACAAACTTATCAGCAGTAGCGATTTAAACAGCATTGAACAAGACGAAGCTACTGCCATTGAGTTAGTCAAAAAGGATAAGGTATTTCCAAATATTGACCCACAAGCAGAAAAAGAAAACGGTACGGATTCGGGTTGCGCATTCCTGAAAGTAAAGATTCGTCAGGCATTTCCTGCAAAACCATATACTAACACAAAAGAAGCCAGAGAGCAATATGTGAAGATGGCAGAGGCTTTTGTTAGTGTACTAAACGAAGCCATTACCATCACGGATTTACAGCAGCTCGATACCATTGCCAATAATGGTGAGATTGTTGGTAAGCATGATTTTGGATTGATATTCGGCAAAGCACTTCGCAATATTGTCTTTACCATTAAGGGCTATCGAACTACCAAAGCAGTTAAGGAAACCTACATGAAAGCCCACCAATATTCAGGTATTACCAAAGAACAGGCTGCCCCTCATGCAAAAAGTCTAAAAGAATACACCGATAAGCGGATAAAACGTCAACAGGATTGTATTGATTCGGCAAAGCAAATCATTTCTTCAGCGGATATGCTTAACCATAAGAAAACCAAACTGACATTTCAGGGTGGTATGCTAAGTAGTGTCCGTACTATTGAAGACTATGTAAGGTACGTTACCCAGGTTTGTACACGGTTCATTAATGATGCAAAAAAGGAATTTAACGAGCATAAAGAACGATTCCCATACAAAGAATTTAAACCTGATTGGAGCTGGGCTGAAACAAAGAAAACAAGCAAATCAAAAAGCAGTAGCAAGCCTAAAATAGAAGCCGTACCGCTATCATATATCAAACGCACAGGCGGTTTATTAATTGAAGAAGCGGATGAAAATACGGTTATTAAGAAGCTTCATTTTAAATCGCTCACATTAGGTAACTACGTGAAAGATGATGAAGCCAGGGAACACATTCGCCACTTTGTTGCAGCCATCGTTGATTTATGTGAAGTTCTTGACATTAACTTATCCATAAACGAAGCTCTGGCTATTGCTTTCGGCGCTTTTGGTCGTGGTGGTAAGGCAATGGCTACCTATTACCCAACACGTCAGCTCATCAACCTGACCAAACGAAACGGTGACGGTTCTGTAGCCCATGAGTGGGGTCATTTCTTTGACCACTACCTGAATGGTTTAGAATTATCAACCAAACCGCTACGTTCTGAAAGCTACCTGAATATCATTATTGAAAGTTTAGGCTATCGCAAGAAGTATTTCATTGGTGGTAAATCATCGCCAACAAAAGATTGGTTCAAGGATATTTTGAAAACAGCCGTTAAAAAGGCTGTTCCTGATACCATAATGCACCAGAGCATTGCTCAATTGATTATCATGCTCCGATTTGGGTATTATGCTTTGGAAGATAAAGCGGTTAGCTATAATGATTTTGATGAGACAAAGAAACGCAGAACAGACAGCTACCTGTATCATTACTCCAAACTTCAAGGAGATTATTGGAAAGATATTGCCGAAATGTTTGCTCGAAGCTTTGAATGCTATGTGTATGACAAGTTAAAGGAAAAGGACCGGGTAAATAATTACTTAGTATCAGGTGGTATGTTTTCTCATCCTGTTTATCCGCAAGGTCAGGAACGCATTTACATCAACAAGTGCTTTGATAACCTGATTTACGCAATCAAGGAGCATTTATCCATTAAATCGTTTGAACCATTTACCGATAAACGAGCCGATGAGTATATCGACCTGACCGAAAAAGGGAACGTGAATAAGGGTGTGATAGTGAGCAAAGAGCGCAAACTGAAACTTGCCAAAATCCGTGCAAAAGCAATTCGCATTAAACAGAAACAAGCCCTTGCGAAGGGCAGCGAATAATAAATAGTGTACTAAAAACTTAATATCAGATAGTATGAAATTGACAGTAAAAAATTACAAGGAAGCCACCAAAAATACTGACTTCAAAAAGTTGCCGGAAGCAGCACAGGAAGCACATAAAGAGTTCGATTCATTTGCCGATTTCTATAATGAGGATAAGGACATTAAAGAGATGCTCGACAATCACTTTAAAATCGTTGAACCTTATCTAAAGGATTCTGAAAAAAAAAGCCCTGCACCTAAGAAAGCACCAGTTAAGAGGAAAACACCAGCGAAGAAAAAAACTACTTCGTCACAAAAATCGACAAAAAATGTGACAAAGAAAGCTGCACCCAAACGAACTACCACAAAGAAAACCGCAGCTCCCCGAAAGGCACAACGTAAACCTATCGAGGTTGATTTGATGCCGATGGAAATAAAGATAATCAAGCGGTATTTGAACTTTCATAATAAGAAAGTAACCGAACGTCAGGTATCGCTATTGTATAAGGTAATTCAAAAAGCAGCTACCGAAAAGACCATTCGCAAGTCAAGTAAATATGCTTCCGAAATACAAAGTATCAGCAATGACCTGATTAAGACTTATAAGGAAATGGATAACTCTTGCAAGTTTGAAATTCCGAATGCCTTGTATTCTAAACTTCAAAAGATTGTTGATGATTATGGCGTTACCCCGTCAATAGCTCTGATTAAAAGGTTCATTAATCTGTATGGCAATATCACAAAAGGTAAAGCTCAACGCTTGCTTACCTCAATTACCAATTCCCTGAAAAACGGAAAAGTCAGCAAATCAGACAAGGAATTTGAACAAGTAAAAAACGTTCAAAAGCATTTGCATGATTATCTGGAGAGCGACAAGCTACTTGTTACCAATGTTCAGTTAAAAGGTTTACAAGGGATTGCCGGATTGGGAAAGTAAATGCCACTACTTCCATGCCCAAAAGTAGTGGCTCTCAAAACAGGGCATTCAATCCCGGCACCACAAGAACCACAGTCATCGCATCCGACCAGGTTGTTTTGGCAAACGACCTTGCTAAGATGAATTTTAAAACCATCTCAATCAGGGGAAAGTTCGGTAAACTCTTAGGTAAGCTGTATATCCCATTCTATATAATGATTTACGGCTCACGCTTTCATGGCAAAAGTACCGTTGCCCTGATGCTTGCCGATGAATTGGTAAAACAGCACGGTTATAAAGTCCTGTATGTTGCCAATGAAGAAGGTGCAAAAGGAACAATGCAGGAGAAACTGGTAAGGCTTGGAATTAACAGTCCGATTGGAATTATCGAGGACTACAATCCAAGGTTATTCAAGGATTACGATGTGGTATTTATCGACAGTACCCAAACGACTGATATTTCTCACGAGGAATTTAAAGAGTTGAAGAAACAGTTCCCAAACACCTCATTCGTAATCATTAATCAGGCAAACCGAGACGGAAGCTCCAAAGGAGGAACGAAGTGGGAGCATATAGTGGATGCCATTATGCACATCGAAAATCAAAGTGCCACAATGGAGAAAAACCGCTTTCCGGAGGGCAGTACCGAAACCATTAAAATCTTTTAGCATGGAAGAAATGACAATTAAATTTTATTGGCTTGTTATCGGTGCTTTCAGTTCGCTTATCGTTGGTGTGGTTTCCTTCATCATCCGCAATGCCATTTCAAAGAATGCCACAAAAGAAACGGTAGATGCCAAAACCGATTTATTGGAAAAGGATATTCAGCACTTGACAAAGGAGCTTGCTTCATGCGAAAACAAGTTTACGGTACTGCATAAACGAATATCAGACTTAAGGGACAGCTCCAAGGAAATTTATGTGAGTAAGGAACTATTTCACCAAACCATTAAGCAGCTTAACGAGAAGCTCGATACCATTTTAAAATTTGTAGAACGATGACAGGCAATGCCTGAGATATTTATAAAACGATGAAGCTATTTAAAAAATTAGCAGGAAATGCAACGGCAGAAACCTTAAAAGAGGGGACTAAGCTGATTGATGAAATATTCACCACACAAGAAGAAAAGCTCCAGGGGAAAATGGAACTTTTTAAGATGGCAGTTGCCGACCGGGATTCAGCAAGAACAATGTATGCTCAGGATAGTTGGTTACAAAAGTCATTCGCCATTTTCTTTCTGATGGCATGGTGTGCTCTTACAGTTATCATGCTCAACAATTTTGTGTTTAAAACCATCCAATTACAAGATTGGCAAATTGCATTTGTAAGCAGTATTAACGGCGGAATCTCAACCAAACTAAGCACAATTATCGACTTCCTTTTTGGAGGAGCTATTTCAAGTGTAAACCAAGTTAAATTAAAACCTAAACGTAAAAATGAAGAAGACATTTGATGAATTATTTGATGGTGTAATAAAGTATGAAGGGTATTATGCCAATGTTGTTGGAGATAAAGGAGGTGAAACATATATGGGTGTAGCCCGAAACCTGCACCCAAACTGGGAAGGTTGGCTTATTATTGATGGCTACAAACTGACTTTTGGTGATTTAAAAAGAAATGCCAAGATTGACATTCCGGAACTAACAATAATGGTTAAACAGTTCTACAAACACACCTTCTACGATAAATACAAAATCGGAAGCATTAACTCCGGCTCATTACAAGAAATCATTTTTGATTGGTGTGTAAATAGTGGATATTGGGGAAGTTGTGGTACTCAAAAAGTATTAAACCGATTCTTTGATTATGAGCTAAAACTTGATGGGATTATTGGGAAACAAACTATCTCTGCAATTAACTCCTGCCCACCGGAATCGCTATTCAATGCAATAAAATCTGCTCGGATACATTATTATCACATCATTGCACAGAAAGGTCTGAATCAAAAATTTTTAACTGGGTGGTTGAAACGGGTAAAATCATTTAATTATATTTGATTATCGTATCAAAAGATAAAAACTAGTCATTCTTGCGAAATACGATTTGCTACAACTAGATAAGTAATGGATAGATTAAGATATACTAAAGAACTGATCAAGAAACTATATAGACCTCCAAAGCAAAGAACAATTATAACTTCTGAAGTTATACAGCACCATTTAAAAGGACGTTTTACATGGGGTGAAGGTCAAAAAGATGACAAAGAAATTGAACAAACTTTAATTAAAGTGTATCAGGTTTATCCCTTAGTTCCACCTCTTCCTATAAATATTTTTAGTTCACTAGGTGGGGATTCTGTTTGTAACTATAAGCCTAAACTTGAATTTTCAGATCCTCTATCTATGAATTTGGAGAGTATAAATATAGGTATGTCTCATGAATATAATGACAAAGTAAATACCTTTCTTAAAGGTTGGGTTTATCACCAAGTTATTGAATTCGGTCATAGAAGTATTCTGGAGGAAGTTAACATAGCTAGAGATTCGTTTAATATCTTTAATGAGTATATTGAGGATTTAAAAACAAGTAAGAATTGGGAAGAAGTAGATTGGATACAAAAAGCTGTAAATAAATATTTAATATGTGATGACATTAAAGATTTATTTCTTGACAAAATCGAATACTATTAT
Source organism: uncultured Saccharicrinis sp. (assembly GCA_963665705.1). Classification (GTDB taxonomy): domain Bacteria; phylum Bacteroidota; class Bacteroidia; order Bacteroidales; family Marinilabiliaceae; genus Saccharicrinis. The sequence continues at coordinate 2,338,692 of OY762448.1, read as the reverse complement.
AAGAACAAGCCAGAAAAAAGTAAAGGTATTTGTATATACATTAAACAACTAAAAGGGGGAAAAGATATTTTTCATTATAAATATTAAGAGTAATTCCCCTGATAAAAGCAATATGAGTTTTTTACCTACCATTTCATTCAAATACTTCATTATATTTTTCTATAAGGATTATTTTATCAAACTCTAATTTATTATTGGGATTCGTAATTGAATCCCTTTTTTATTTAGTGTATGTAATTATTGTTAAATTTGAAACTCAAACTTAAAATAGACGTAATCGAGTTTCACTACGTCTTTGGAACAATATAACAACAAGTCTTTGTAATAATGTCATTAGGCATTTTATCCTATTTCTTTAATTTTTATCCTTAAGAATATTCTATTTTTGATGTTGACTCATCGAATATGTTGATTTTTTTCAACAGGCTTCAATCAATAGGTGTTACAGCGAGTCCAAAAATTGAAGCTAAAATATTAAGTCGAAATTTATAAACTAAAGAACGAAGATAGAAATATGATATACAAATATTCAGGTTGGAATTTCTATTCCCAAGATTCATTGAAGGATAGGTATTTTTGGTTTTCTAAACCAACGAACTTTAATGACCCATTTGATTCGAATATGGAATGTTTAAAATCTTTTAAGATTACGAAGCAACTATTTTGTTACGACGCCCCAGATCAAGTCTACCCTACAAATAATCCTTTTGAATTCATTAAAAAACAAACTGATAATTTTGGTATTTTATGTTTTACCGAAAAAACAGAGGAAGGACAGGTTGGTGACAAAGGTTTTAACAACTCACATTTCTGGTCGCACTATGCAAATTATCATAAAGGTATTGCACTTGGTTTTGAAAAAAGACTATTAGAGACATATTATTCAGAAAAGATAGGGTGTCAAGCAAACCTTACGAAAGTCAGATATAGACAGAAGCCAATAAACCTTGATAAAGATGCTATTATTCTGGAAGAAACAGAAGATGGTGTTCGAACGAAATTGACAAGCGGAATTTTTTCATCAGGAGGTAATGATGTAGAAAGAGATATCTTCTTCAGGGAGATGCTATTAATGAAAGATTCACGCATCTGGGGATTAGAGAATGAATCTAGAATAATTTTAGGTGGATTAGCATTAACTAATCTTAATAATGATAACCCATTTGGTTGCAAACCCTTCCATATTATTAATGATTTAGGGTACAAAATACCTTATCCTGAAGTTGATGTACTAAAGGAAGTTACATTTGGTGTTAAATTTCCACAAAGAGAAGTTCAGGATGCAATAAGGATGATTAATGAGCATCATGGGAATGTAAAATATTATCAAGCAGAACTTGACTTTGTGAATGGAGATATAAATAGAAAATTGATATAAACTATGCCATAAAATAAGGCTTATTCCTTATGTGTATGATTAACTTGATAACTAGATTTAAATCTGTTGATTTACGTCCTAAATCTGAGGAAAATATTTTGGATTTAATATCTGAAATCGGGAAAACTCCTGTAATGCTATCAGAATACCACGACAGTAAACATATTTATCGTGCTAGGCCTAATGATAATGAGCATGATGACTTTATTAATATATCAGACTTGTCTTATAAACCTCAGGCTTTTAATAAAACTTATCAAAGGGCTAGTACTCCACAAAAGACAATGTTTTATGGTGCAATTGTGCCAGAAGACAAGGATGGAGAAATTATTGATGATGAGAGGATAATTGGTGCATTTGAGGTTGTTGGTTTTTTAAGAGATTCATCGAAAAAAATCGGAGAAAAAACATTGACTTATGGTGTTTGGAGGGTAAATTCTACTATCTCTGCACCTTCAATATTTAATTCGAAAACTCATGAGATTAGCGTTAATTGGTTAAAAGAGGTGGCAGAAAGTTTTTATGAAGAACTTGAAGAATATCCAGAATACCAAGAAGATGCAATAGTTTTACATGACTATCTTTCAAAGGAGTTTTCGAAACATGTACCTGAAAAAGTTGACTATCAGTATAAGATTTCCAGCATATATAGTAGACGAGCAACAGAGTTGGGGGCTGATGGAATTCTATATCCGAGTGTTAAACTTAAAGGAGCAGGCCTGAATATTGCTTTAACTCCAGACTGTGTTGATTCTAAGATGACATTAGAGTATGCTGTCAAATGTAAAGTCTATAAAAAAAGTGACAGAGTTATTCTTAACAATTTGAAGACAGGTAGAGTTAATTATGCTACTGGAATTATCGATTGGTCTGAAATACCAATTGGAGAACATCGTCAGTCGGAAAAAGATATTAGGAAAGAGTTGGCAAAAATTATTTATAAACCCAAACATAGAAAAAGCATTCAGCGGAAAGTAAATCAACAATTGCTAATGCGAAAAAGATCACGGAAAAGGCTAAAGAGAAAATAACACCAACTGTTTAGATTTAAATTAAAACATTGCTTATTAGCTGTTTAACTAGACACTACAATAAAATAAAAACTCCCGACTGAAATAAATCAATCGGGAGTTTATTTTGTGCCCAGAGCGGGACTCGAACCCGCACGCCCTAACGAGCACTGGCCCCTCAAGCCAGCTTGTCTACCAATTTCAACATCTGGGCAGATGTCTCTTCAAATTTATCTTTTTACAGAATGTTTCCGAATTGTTTCCGAATAAATTCCGTATTTTTGTTTCAAGTTCTTTTAAAACCTAGTATTAATCAGCTATTGCAGCTCTTTAACACTAAATTTTCGTAAATGCCCCTCAACCGTGCCTGTCTACCAATTTCAGCACTTGGGCTTAAATGAAAAAAGAGCGATAATCAACATCACTCCTTATGTATTTTTGAAAGAGCGAAAAACGGGACTCGAACCCGCGACCCCGACCTTGGCAAGGTCGTGCTCTACCAACTGAGCTATTTTCGCGTTTGCGCATGCAAAAATATAAAAATATTCTATCGTTGTACATTGTGGACTACAAAAAATTTATTTTTTACAATTTTCCAATAGATTTAAAATTTATAAAAACATTTTTTAATTATTTGCGTAGAACTTGACAATACTAAATATAATTCTAAAGAATGGCTAATTTTTTTAATACCTTATTTGGAAGTAAATTTCCAAATACCGAGAAATATGAGAACGAAATCAAACAGCTAGTTCAGGAGTTTGATCGTTATAATAAAATAGAAAAATCAAAGGATTTAAATAGATATTATGAATTAGATACGTTGGTTCATTCCGGAGATTTTAAACTAAAAGTTACTAAATTAAAAAAAGAAAAATTTAAAGATACTGATGCCTTTAAACAGTTTAAAAAACTAAAAGAGCATAAACGCTCTTCAAACGTAAAACGATATAATAAGTTTCTGAAAAAAGGTAATAGTGAAGAAGCTCAAAAATTAGAAAACACACCAGAAATACAAAGTTATATTGAGTTAAAAAGCTTTGTTGAGTCAAAAGAATTTATGGATATTAAAACAGAAATGAATGACAAAAACAAGTTTAAAAAATCCAACGAATATCAGCATATTGAAGAATATAAAACACTATCAAAAAGCGAAGATATTGTATGGTATCTAAAAACAAAGGATCATAATTCATTTAAAGAATTAGATAAATGGAACTTGACATTTGAAGACGATTTTAATGGAACTAAATTAGATGCTACAAAATGGATTACAGGTTATTTTTGGGGTAAAGCCTTGATGAATGATAATTATGTTCAATCCAATGAAAAACAATTTTTTCAAGATGCAAACATTGAACTTAGAGATAGTTGTGCCAGAATTGTCACTAAAAATCAGGAGTGTACCGGAAAAGTTTGGGACACCAAATTAGGTTTTGTTCCTCAAAAATTTGATTTCACTTCAGGATTAATTAGTACAGGGCAAAGCTTTAGACAACAATACGGAAGGTTTGAAGCAAAAATTAAATATAGTCATACAGCTCCTGTTAATCATACATTTTGGTTACTTGCTGAAAAAATCACACCTCAGGTTAATTTACTAAAAACGCCTGATGCAGATAAGAATAAAATTGAAGCTGGAAATTTTTGGGCTAATGGTAAAGAGATTAATCAGAAAGTTGAAAAACTTAAGATTCCGGGTTCATCTGATCAATTTTATATATACACTTTGGAATGGTCAAAAAATAAAATGGAATGGAAAATAAATGGGGTAACAGTTCATTCTCAAACAGAAAATATACCACAAACTCCAATGTATATCTCTTTAAGTACACATTTATTAGATGTACCTAAAGCTCAAAACTTACCTATTTCAATGGATATTGATTGGGTAAGATGTTATCAGCTTAATTAGAACAGTACATACAATTAACACACAATTTATAGAAAGGCTTGTCTTAAACGTTTAGACAGCCTTTTTTTGTGCAATTATTTTATATTTTTGCCCAAAATTAAATTAAATGGCAGGTACAGTATATTTAATACCAAATACTTTAGGTGATACAACTATTAATAGTGTTATTCCTACTGAAGTATCCTTCTTAATCAAGCAAATAAAACACTTTATTGTAGAAGATATAAGAACAACACGTCGCTTTTTAAAAAAAGTAGATAAGGCGATTAATATTGACGAATTAACTTTTTATGAGCTAAATAAACATACTACTCCTCAGCAAAAAAGTAATTATTTAAACGTTGTTAAAAAAGGAGCTAATATTGGAATTGTTTCAGAAGCTGGTTGTCCTGGTGTTGCAGATCCAGGAGCTGAAATAGTAGCCATCGCACATCAACAAAATATAAAGGTAGTACCATTGGTAGGCCCCTCCTCTATTCTATTGTCATTAATGGCTTCAGGAATGAATGGTCAAAGTTTTGCTTTTCATGGTTATTTACCTATAAAATCAGGAGACAGAGCTAAAGCCATTAAACATTTGGAAGGAATTTCTATTCGAGAAAAACAAACTCAAATTTTTATTGAAGCGCCTTATCGTAATAACCATTTACTAAAGGATATTATTGAAAATTGTAATGCAAAAACCAAAGTTTGCGTGGCATGTGATATTACATTAGAAACAGAGTTTATTAAAACAAAAACTGTGGCTCAATGGAAAGGTAAACTACCTGAATTGCATAAGAAACCCACTATATTCTTAATTCAAGGATAACTAAATAATATAAAAACAGGCATTCTCATATTTGAACAGCCTGTTTTATATTTTATAATTAACACCTTTCATCTACTGGCGTTCCTATATTTCTTTCCATGCATGAGTTTCCAGAAAACTACTGGCCATACTTGCTTCCATTTCCTGATACATTTTAAATGGTACAGTAAATGTTAAAGTCTCCCTGGGAACAATCATACGTTTTGAAATATCAAAAAAACCTATTACACCTTTGGGATTTTCATTTTTTGCTTCCTTATAACCATAAAGTATGGATTGACATGCAGCCCCAAATGGTGCCATAACACTCTGATTGGTTCCTTTATTATAATCTGCCATTACTACCAATGCTGACAACTGATCGGCATTAGTAAAAAAAACAATCAATTCTGGTTTATCTGCTTCTGTAACCATCTCCCATGGTTTAAACACAACATATTTTGTAGAAACATCTGTAATAGGTAATGAATCAACCCACTTTCTGGCCTGCTCAGGATTTTTGTAAAAACGTTCTCCTTCTTCCATGATAGCACCGGCTGAGCCCATTTGTGCTGCCATCTGTTTATCTCCTGTAGAAAGCAGACTGTCTATGGGAAATCTCCCATAACAATCACCAAAACCAAGACCTGTACCTCCACCCGGACACCCATAAGTTTTACGATCGAAATAAGCCAGACTGTTTTTTTTACTTGTTGCCACCAACATCGATGCTACACATCCGAACATATTTCCTTCCTTAAAATGAAGTCCTTTTTCAGGTTCTTCATCTGTATGAATAATAGCCACAGGTTGCATTTGTAATTTCAATGCATCAATAAGTTTACTTTTCATATGACAAGGTCCTCCTAATTATATGTGAAAAAATAAATATTTGCCTATTAAAGTTACATTTTTTTAAGGAAGGCTAAAAAATGAATGGTACACAAACACCATAAATCTATGCTCAATTATCAACAATAAATGGTTTATTCTATCTCTCATTAAACCTGCTATAATTCATCAATGACATTTAATGAAAAAACTGCATGACATAATATGCTTTACTACATAATAATGTATAGAAAAGGTAACTGATATTATTGATACAATCATGAATAAAACCATAATGACATGTGATTTCTTTCTAAGCCAGCCTTCTGTTTTTATATTATACAAGATAGATGCAAGCAATTTATTTTGTACAATAACAGAATAAATACATAGTATTTAGATTTTTGTGTATCTCCATTCCTTAAATCCCATTGTACATATTGCACATAACATCTTGACATGAATTTTCATTTCCCTTAAATTTATATAAGACAAATACATCAATTGATGATAGTATATTAAGAAATCAAAAAGATTAGATTATGTCACACGAGAAGAGTTTACATGATGGTAAAAAGAAAAAGGATTCAATTAAATCCTTAAAAGAAAAGAGAGATGAAAAAAAAGCTAAGCATGAAGAAGTACATCGTACCAGAAAGGCTCGTTGGAAAAAATCTTTACTTGAAGATTTATAAATTAATCTAAATAAAAAGAGAGACTGTAAATTCAACTCTGTCCATAAGTGAATAAATTATTAATATTGTAGCTTATGGCAAAGAAGAAAGAATCGGCAGAATACATTGCAATGCGAGATCTGGCATTGGAACAATTAAAAAGTGGAAAGTCGTTAACAGGAAAAGATGGTGTTTTTGCGCCTATATTGAAAGAGTTTTTAGAGAGTGCCCTTGAAGCGGAGATGGAAGATCATCTTGGCGAGGAGGAGCGCTCTTTGGGCAACAAAAGGAACGGCAAAGGACAAAAAACAGTTAAAACAGGTGTTGGTAATGTTACCATTGAGCCTCCATATGACAGGAACGGTAATTTTGAACCGGAAATAATAAAAAAAAGACAAACAGTATTAGCCGACAGCCTGGCACCCAAAATAATAAGTTTATACGGAAAAGGTATGAGCTTGCGAGACATTGGTATTTACATTGAAGACATGTACGATACGGAGGTTTCTCCCACAGTTCTCAGCGAAATTACTGACCGAGTTATCCCTCAAGTAAAAGAATGGCAAAACCGACCATTGGACGAAGTTTATCCGATTGTATGGTTGGATGCTATGCATTATAAGGTAAGGGACGGCGGAAAAGTTGTATCTAGGGCTGTTTATAATATTCTTGCCATAAACAAACAGGGAAGAAAAGAGCTTATCGGTATGTACATATCCGAAAGCGAGGGAGCAAACTTCTGGCTTTCTGTATTGACTGATTTAAAGAGCCGTGGAGTTAAAGATATCCTGATTGCCTGTACCGACAACTTAACCGGCTTCACCCAAGCTATCCTAAGCATTTTTCCCGAAACTGAAATACAAAAGTGTATTGTCCATCAGATACGCAACTCTCTTAAGTATGTGGCTTCTAAAGACCAGAAACCATTCATGAAGGAGCTTAAAAAAGTATATCAAGCTCCAACCAAGTCACAAGCTGAAACAGAGTTGCTTAACCTGGAAGAAGCATGGGGTAAAAAATACCCTGTCGTAATTAAATCCTGGAATGAAAACTGGGAAGAGTTATCGGCTTACTTCCAATATGATGAACCTATCAGAAAACTGATTTACACAACAAATGCAGTAGAAGGTTTTCATCGTCAAGTAAGAAAAGTAACCAAAACCAAAGGTGCATTCACAAGTGACATGGCACTACTAAAACTCATTTATTTGGCAATAGAGAACATCTCAAAGAAATGGACACAGCCAGTGCAAAACTGGGGACTGACAGCTCAACAACTGTGCATCAAGTTTGAAGGGAGGTTCGATCTTGAAATATAATCACCAAAATCTAAAAGCAAAGGTAAGTCGCTTACAGAACCTGTCAAGGGTGTATAAACGGCTTCGTGCCTCAGCCGCCCTTGACAGAATCTGAAAGCTTCCCAATTATGCTTTTAGAAATTGGTTCAAAGAAAAAAAATAAGTTAATTTGAAATCATAAATAAAATCATCGGACAGAGTTCAGCTTACATTCCCTAAAAAGAGGCTATCCATGTATTTGGGGATAGCCTCTTTTAGTATTTTATATCGTAAGCATATGGTCTCGCACGTATGTTAAAATTAATTGAGTTCAAGAAGTAAAGCCATTTTTAGCAACAATGTAGAAAATCTAACAATTATTGGAATCTGTTGGAATAATCTCTATTTTTTTAGAATTTTTCCAATTGTGAGGTAAAAGATCTGCTAAATCTTTAGAGTAATCATTATTATAGTTTGGAATCTTTGTTAATACATCGATTAACCATTCTCGTACATCAACATCACAAGCTTTACAGCATCCTATCAAAGAATAGATAACAGCAGCGTTTTCGGCAGCTTCATGATTACCGCAAAACAAATAATTTTTTCTTCCTAAAGCCAGAGGCCTAATGGCATTTTCTGCCAAGTTGTTATCCAATTTATATCGCCCATCCAAATGATAGCGTGACAAGCGGTAAAAAAGGGAATACGTATATTTCAATGCTCTTCCTATTCGTCCATTTGGTAAAACTTTCGGATAATAATTGACAATCCATTTTTCAAATGCAACCATAATTGGATAAGCCAAACGTGTACGAAGTTCTGCTCGTTGCTGATAATCTAATTCCTGATCATCAGCCATTGTTTCGATTTGATATAGTTTCCCTATCTGAAGCAATGCATATTCAGCTCCAGCCTTATCTTCCTTGAGACTTTCTTCAAATTTACGACGCGCATGAGCCCAGCATCCCAAGAGCAAAACACCTTTCTTTTGTTCATAGATGGAGTAAGCTTCATATCCGTCTGTTTGGATAGCGCCTTTATAATCGTGTAAAAGTTCAACCACTACTTTTTGAGCTCTGGAACCTTTGTCATAATGAAAGTAAACCAGATTTTTCATTACTGATCGGACCATCCACAAGTAAGCTTTTACAGTCTTGTGTTTTTCATCATTTACAACCGGTACTGTACTCTCGTCAACCTGTATATAGTCACTATCCTTCACTATTTCTCCCAGTCGGTAATATAATGCCCGAAGCAAATCACAAACATCCTTAAACCATCCATTTACTGTTGATGCAGAAAGTATCAATCCCAACTGTTTGAACATGGCTATCTGGCGATGAAAAGGTATATGATAGAGATATTTATTCATGATTATCTCTGCCAGTAATGATGCATCTGCATTGCTACGTGGCAATGGTAATAAGGGAAGTGAAGCAATCCGGATTCTTGATTGTTCTTCAGTTATTTGTTCTTCTGATTTTACAGCATACTTTGGGCGTATTATTTTACGCACATAAAGTTCTCCCGGTTTATATTCTAGTACCTCTGTAACTTCTTCTCCTATACGTACCCAGTTTTCATTAAGACCTTCTGGTTCTATAAACTCCTCTTCTCTTCTAAGATCTTCAGGAAGTGGTAAACGAACAGGTTTCTTTTTTTCTTTTTGTGGTTTGCGACATTCGTAAGCGATTATCTCTTTGTTAGCTTCTTTTGCCAGTTTTTCTTCCTCCGGCAATAAGTCCAATCCGTCCCAGTCAATTTTTCTTTGATCAGGATTCTCTGGTATATACCGTTCCCTGGTAGGATTCCACATTTTACGTTTATACCAGGCTAATTGATCTAAGAGTTTATCAATTCTTTCTGATTGTTGCTTAATTATATCTGCTTTCTCCTGATTTTCCTTTTCCAGAGAATCTAACGTACCATTATCAGCTTTTCGAAGACGAGATACCTCTGCATAGAGTTCATCTCTTTGCTGAAGTAGTTCTTGTATGAAATCATCGTTATCTGAAAACTGGCTCATTTATCCCCTGATCTATTAGACGCCTAAAGATAGTAAAATCAAGGGGTGTAGCCTAATTTGCGAATGGAAATCAGATTGATTTTTGACGTTTTTTGAGTCTTCTCTTTATTGGTTTTACATTGTCGACAATCATCATTAATTCCTGCCAGGTTATTTGCTGTGACACAATATCTTCATTAAATCTAGGCAATGTAAAAGTGCCATTTTCAAGTCTTTTATGTAAGCATTCGGCCTACTACATCACGTAAGTATATTAATTAAAACGAGACATTCCTATTGTCTATGGAATTTATGGACAATTCCCGGTATTCTATGAATTCTTCCAATTATGGGGTAAAAGGTCAGCTAAATCTAAGGAGTAGTCATTATTGTATTCAGGTATCTTTGTAAGTACATCCGTCAACCATTCTCTTGGATTTACATCTGCAGCTTTGCAGCAACCCAGCGAAGAGTATATGACAGCTGCATTTTCGGCTGCATCATGATTGCCGCAGAACAAATAGTTTTTACGACCTAATGCCAGAGGTCTGATAGCATTTTCAGCCAGATTATTATCTATTTTATAACGACCATCAAGATGATAGCGTGACAAACGGTGGAAAATTGAGTAAGTATACGATAAGGCTCTACCCATTCTGCCTTTGGGCAATACTTTAGGATAGTGATTGACGATCCATTTTTCAAAGACGACCATAATAGGGTAAGCTAAACGTTTACGTAGTTCCACTCGTTGTTCATCATCCAAGCCTTGTTCGTCAGCCATTGTTTCCACTTGATAGAGTTTGCCGATTTGTGCCAACGCATATTTAGCCCCGGCTTTGTCCTCGGCAAGACTTTCTTCAAATTTACGGCGTGCATGCGCCCAGCATCCCAATAATAGGACACCTTTCTTTTGCTCATAAATAGAATAAGCTTCATACCCATCCGTTTGGATGGCTCCCTTAAAACCCTTTAATAGCTCAACCACTACTTTTTGTGCTCTGGAGCCTTTATCGTAATGAAAGAAGACCAGGTTGTTCATCACCGATCGAACCATCCACAGGTAAGCCTTTACGGTTTTATGTTTTTCATTGTTGATTACCGGAACCGTGCTTTCATCCACCTGTATATAATCCGATTCCATTATCACTTCACGTAAATGATAATACAAAGCACGTAGTAAATCACAGGTCCCCTGAAACCAACCATTAATGGTTGAAGCTGGTAGATTAACGCCAATCTGTTTAAACATGGCAATCTGACGATGAAATGGTAGATGGTGTTGGTATTTATTGATCAGTAACTCTGTCAAAAGCGAGGCGCCTGCATTGCTGCGTGGTAATGGCAACAGTGGAAGTGGCGCTATCTGTACAACAGCTTTCTCCTGTTCTTGTGAGGCTGGCTTTAATGCATATTTGGAACGGATAATTCTTCGGACAAACAATTCACCGGGCTTGTGCTCTAAAACTTCGGTAATTTCCTCTCCAATGCGTACCCAGTTGTCATCAATGCCTTCCGGCTCTATTATTTCTTCCTCACGGCGTAGGTCTTCCGGCAAAGGAAGACGAACCGGTTTCTTTTTTTCTTTTTGTGGTCGTTGACGTTTATAGGACAACAACTCCTTATCCGCTTCTTTGGCGATCTCTTCTTCTTCGGGAAGAACATCCAATCCGTCAAAATCGATCTTACGCTGGTTTGGGTCAGATGGAATAAAACGTTCACTGGAAGCCTTCCAGAACTTTCGGCGATACCATGCCAATTGGTCAGTTAGTTTATTAACCAGTTCCTCTCTTTGCTGAAGCAACTCCTCCTTTTTACTGAGTAGTTCTTCTTTTTTTTGAAGAAGCTCTTTATGCTTGTTAATTTGGTCTTCCAGTTCCTTGTTTTGAGCTTTAAGAGACTCCATATAACCATTATCTGTCTGACGCAAACGTGAGAGTTCACAATACATCTCGTCACGCTCTTGTAACAACTGTTGAATGAATGCTTCGTTATCTGAAATCTGGCTCATTTATCTCCTTCTGAATATGTCTCAAAGATACTAAATTCAAGGGTTTCAGCCAAAAAATAAGTAATGAACTCAAATGCTTTTTCGACGTTTTTTCAATTGTCTTTCTATGGGTTTTACATTGCTTACAATAGCCATCAAATCTTGCCAGTCTATTGACTGCGATGTAATATTTTGGTCGAAAGTAGGGAGCTTAAATGTACCGTTTTCTAGCTTTTTGTGATAGATAACCAAACCGCCGTGCTCCAAATGCAATATCTTCATAATAGTCAGGTTACGATTGACAAAAATAAATACTTCGCCGTCCTGCACATTGCGCTTCATTACTGATGAAACGACACCGCTAAGCGTATAGAAACTTTTTCGCATATCAACCGGAGCTGGATAGAGGAAGTACTGCAGATTCCCGTGTAAATGAAACATAGGTCCTGATCAATAAAGGTGAATAATGGACTTGATCAGAGCAATGTCTGCATCTCCTTTTATATCCAATCTTGTACCGTTGGGAAATGTAAAAGATAAGTGGCTATCACATGTGTTTTCCTTGCAATTATTGATGACGTCTGATTGGTGTACCTTACTGTTTACAGATGAATCTTTGTTTATTGTTAATGGCACAAACCCAATGGTTGGTTCATCTTGTTCAATTAGATTCTTCCAACGATAAAACGTGGAGACTGCGAAATCCTGGTTACTGCAAAAATCGCGAACACTAAGACCGGATTCCAAATACTCCCGGTATAACTTCCTAAAACTTGATTCGATAATACGCATGGTTTTTTGCCTCAAAAATAGGCTTGGATATGAGCACTAACAATATGTATTAGCCCGCATGGTTACTTTATATCTTGTATCAATCCTGAAATTTAGGTAAACTAATATAAAATTCGGCACCCCCATTAGGCGCATTTTTAACAGACACCTCTCCTCCATGAATATTCACTGCATGTTTTACTATTGCTAATCCTAATCCAGTCCCCCCCATTTTTCGAGAACGACCAGAATCAATCCTGTAGAAGCGTTCAAATATGCGTGATAAGTGTTCCTCTGGAATCCCAACGCCATTATCTGTAATAATAAAATGATAGAAGGATTCATCCTGATGATACTGTTCTATTTTTATCACAATATTTTCGCCGGCATAATTCAAGGAATTTTCAATCAAATTCTGAAATACAGATATTACCAATGACTTATTACCTCTAACTATAACCTCATTGGATATGGTTAATTTTACATCTGCTTTTTGTCTTTGAATTTGATCTTGCAGATTTTCTAAAACATCTTCAACGACTTTTAATACATTTACTTTTTCAAATTCAAACTTCTCACCTGCCTCTTCTATCTTATTTAATACTACAATATCTTCAATTAGGTTGGTAAGACGAAAGGACTGTTGATAAGCTTTTTCGGTAAAATACTTCTTCTTTTCTTCATTGATTTCAGGATTATTTAAAATAGTTTCTAAATAAGCCCTAACTGATGACACAGGCGTTTTTAATTCATGTGCAATATTTGATGTCATCTGTTGTTTTAACAATCTTCGCTTTTCAAGTTTTGTGATATCACTAAGTAATATTTCAAAACTCCTATCCTGAAATACAATACACTTAATTTCAAAATAATATCCATTCTTTTCAATGGTAAATTCCTTTTTAGGTAAAGCATTCGGATTTATAATTGATTTCTTTTTTTGTACATGCTTATTAATAAATTTTTGAAGTTCTTTTAATTCAGAAACCTCAAATACATGTTCCGGATTAATAGAGGATTTTTCAGCCAACAAATTTAAATATTGTACAAAAATTGTATTGGTTAATATTACAGATTTGTCGGCAGCAAAAAAGCCCACTCCTTCGTTAAGAACCAATAAATGTTTAATTAACTTTTCTTTTTCAAGACTTAATGCATTTTTGGCCTCAGTAAGCTTTTTATACATTGATATAATTTGCTTACTAATTACCCCTAATTCATTTTGAGGAAACTCATAATCCTCAATAACCTGTTTATTTTGTCGAACTTGTACTGCAAAATCTTTCAATTTAGTAATACTCTCACTCATTTTACGAGTTACATATGACAAGATAAACCATGTTATAATAAATAAGAATCCTATAAAAATTAAAAACAGAGGTTCTGCTTTAAGAAAATTCTGAATTTTAATATCATATACTACCGCGGTTCTGATGAAGTAGTTTTTATAGTTACGCGCATAGTAATAAAACTCCTGTCCTGTAGTTTCTGATTTTCTAATATTAGAACCTACACCATCATCTGAAAATTTGGATTTTTGAATTTCAGGTCGATGTAAATGATTTTCCATTTGTTTAAAATCATCCACAAAGCTATCAAACAGTACTTTCCCTTGAATACTTATAACTGTTACTCTGGTTTCTTCGCCAGGAACAACTTTTAATAAAGAATCGATCAGTAAAACCTGACCGCTTTCAATAATATTATTCGCCTGAATAAAGTTATTGGTTAAATTAGTAATAATGTTTAATTTATTCTCTAATTGAGCAATTCTGAATTGCTTTTCTCTATGATATTGAAATGCAATAAATACTGCTGTTATTACAAAAAATATTGAAAAATAGTAAACAAACAGCTTTCGTTTGTAATTAAAATTAAATGACATAGACCAGGTTTATTTTAATTATTAAACTTCAAAATAATATCCCAAACCAGGTCGGTTTTTGAGATATTCTCCATAATGTTTTATCTTTTTTCTTAAACGAGTAATATTAACATCAACAGTTCGATCAGACACAATAACATCATCACCCCATATTTTTGTTAATATTTCTTCGCGAGAAAAAACTTTTTTTTGATTTTCAAAAAACAACTTTAATATTTCAAACTCTTTACGAGTTAGCTCAACACGGTCATCGATAATCGTAAGATCCTTTTTTTCAAGATCTAAAACCATATTTTCAACCTTAATCATGCTTTGCTTTTCCTTATCTTCTAATTGAGCATTACGTCTTAAAACAACCTTAACTCTGGCTATTAACTCTTTTAGTGAGTATGGTTTTGAAACAAAATCATCTGCACCTAAATTAAAACCTGTTAACAAATCATTTTCTGTACTTTTAGCTGTAAGAAAAATGACCGGAACATGAATACCAAATTCTTTCCGCATGGTATCTATCAATTTAAATCCCGACATTTTTCCCATCATCACATCTAGTAACAATAAATCAAATGATTTCAAGTCTTTTTGCAATGCCTCCTCAGCAGAATAAGCTATTTCTGTATAGTAACCTTCACTTTCGAGGTTAAACTGTAAAATTTCACAAAGATCTTCCTCGTCGTCAACAATTAATATTCGTTTACTTTCCTGTATCATGTCATTTTGGAGTTTGCACGAATATACAAGAAATTCCAAAAATATTATTCCTTGTCTAGATTTTGGTGACGAACATCTATTCCTTCCTGAGCAAAAATGGAAGCCTCTGCAATATGACCTGCATGATCTCCAATACGTTCAATTTTTGAAATAACACTTTTAAAATTAATGAGATTTAAAAGGATCTCTCTGGCTTCATCTTGAAGCTTTGCTTTCTTGACACCTTTCTTCATTAATTTTTTATTCATTTCATCTAATATTTCATCATTTTTAATAGTCCAGATAGCTGAATCTCTATCATCATTGATAAATGACAATAAGGCTTTTTCAACCATACTGCTACTTGATGTAATCATATTATAAATGACATCTGAAAGTTCTTCATATAATTTAGAATCTTCAATCTTTCGAATAAAATACACCACTGTTTCAATCAGATCTCCAATTCGTTCCATGTTAATAACGATTCGGTACAAAGCCATTAACCTACGTAGTTCTGATGCTACAGGATGATGAAGCACAATGGTACTAATGATTTTCTCGCTGATCTTTACTTCAAACTTGTTTAACTTTTTCTCTGTTGCTTTTATTTTTTTCACTTCAGCATCAGAGATATTGTTTGTACCTGTTTGAGCAATTGATTCTAAATCATTCAATTGCGTCATCATTAAATCAGAATATTCCTTAAATGCGTTTTCTATATCTAGTATTGCTTTTTCTTTTTGTAACATTTTAAATGCTTTTAGGGTTTTAAATCAATTATTTGTTGCATTAATAATCAACCAAATTTACCTGTTAAATATTCCTCAGTTTTCCTATCCCGAGGATTGGTAAACATCATTTTTGTTTTTCCATATTCCACTAAGTCTCCTAAATACATAAATAATGAATACTCTGAAATACGTGCAGCTTGCGACATATTATGTGTTACCAGAACTATAGTATAATTCTCTTTTAACTTTACCAGCAAGTCTTCAACTTTAGATGTAGCAATAGGATCTAATGCTGAAGTTGGTTCATCCAATAAAATTACATCCGGTTGAAAAGCTATAGATCGAGCTATACATAAACGCTGCTGCTGCCCTCCGGATAAAAATGTTCCTTTTTTATGTAATGAATCTTTCACTTCACTCCATAAGGCAACATCATTTAATGATCTTTCAACAATATCATCCCTTTGGCTTTTTTTAATTCTGATTCCGTTTAATTTATAACCGGCAATTACATTATCATAGATACTCATTGTTGGAAAAGGATTTGGTCGTTGAAATACCATACCTATTTTCCTTCTTAGCTGAATGGTATCCATTTTCATAATATTATCACCATTCAAAAATATATCACCTTCAGTTCTAATATCAGGATAAAGTTCATGCATGCGATTAATTGCTCTCAGCATGGTACTTTTACCACAACCTGAAGGCCCCATAATAGCTGTAATTGCATTTTTTTTAATAGTAACATTTACATCTTTTACAGCATATTTATCTGCCTTATTATATGCAATAGACAAGTTCTTAACTGAAAGAACCGGATTTTCTATTATATCAATATTTTTATTCATATTCAATCGTTATTTACAGCCTATCTGTTTGCTGAAATCCTTTTTGAAATAATATTTAATGTCAAAACAAATCCCATTAAAAACAAGGAAGAACTCCAAATTAAATCTACCATATTAGGATCGTTATAAAAATCCCATATTAATAAAGGAACAGCACTGGTTGGAGCTGTTACATCCCAATTAATCATAGGGTTACCTAGTGTAGTAAGCATTAAAGGAGCTGTTTCTCCCAAAACTCTTGATATAGCAAGTAATATACCTGTGGAAAGTCCGCTTATTCCTGATGGAATTAATACTTTTAATATCACCTTATAATAAGGAACTCCCAAAGCCAAACCTGCCTCTTTTAATGTTCCAGGAATCATTTTCATTGTTTCTTCTGTTGAACGAATGATTAATGGTAACATCATTATTGCCAAAGCAACACTACCTGCAAGAGCAGAATATCCTTGTGTTACATTTTTAACTACCCATAAATAGGAAATTAAACCTAAAACTATAGATGGAACTCCTTGTAATATATCTGATAAACTACGTATTAAATTAGCATATCTTTTGCCTTGGTTTTCAAATAGAAATAACCCCACTAATATACCTAAAGGAATAGCTATAACAGCTGACAATGCAACTACTAATATTGTTCCTGTAATACCATTTACAATACCTCCGGGAATTACTTCTCCATTAGCAATAGCCGTCATTGCTTCAAAAGTACTTGGTGTAATTTCTGTGAAAAAAGACAGATTAATCTGCTTAAACCCTTTCCAAATCAATTTACCAATAATTAAAATAATTGGTGAAATTGTAATAAATGAAACAATAATTACTCCCCATAAAAATGCTTTATCCTTAAATGTTCGATAAGCATTATTTTTAGTCAATTCTACTGACGTATTTACATTTCCCATGATAAATAATCAATTAGGATAATTTTTTTATTACCAGTTTCCCCAAAGCATTCACAATCCCAGTTATTACAAATAACAACAACCCAATAGCTATAAGGGCACTCATTTTTAACCCATCAGCTTCTCCAAACTGGTTGGCAATTACACTTGCCATACTGTTTCCTGTGCTAAATAACCCTGTAGGAATTATATTGGCATTACCAATTAACATTGTTACTGCCATTGTTTCACCCAAAGCTCTACCAAAAGCAAGGATAAAACTTGCAATAATACCAGAACGGGCATTGGGTAAAATAACATTATATACAACTTCTAAACGGGTAGCTCCTAATGAATAAGCTGCCTCTTTTAATTCATTTGGTACCATTGAAATTATCTCAGCACTTAACGATGTGGCATAAGGTATTATCATGATGGCTAAGATTAATCCAGAAGTAAAAATACCATAGCCTTGAGAGTCCAGTCCTATAGATACAATGAAAGGACGTAGTGTGTAAAAACCCCATAATCCATAAACAATAGATGGTACTCCGGCTAATAGGTCTACCATTGAACTTAAAACAGTTGAAAAGGAAGATTTTTTAAAATATTCAGCTATAAATAAAGCTGTAGAAAATGCCATAGGCAAACAAATTATCAGAGCTAATATTGAAGTACTTAAAGTTCCTACAATAAATGGTAAAGCTCCATAACTTTCCCTACCCTCGGTAGGATTCCAATCTGTTGATATTATAAACTTCCACCCAAATTTCTGGAATACCGGAATTGCATCTCCCAACAAAGAAAAGATCATACCGGCAGACACCAATAATATTACAAGAGATGATAATAATAGTACGTATTTAGTTATGGTATCGCTTTTCATTTTTTATTTGATTCAATACACAAACGTGTTTAAAAAAGAAAAATCAGGCCCAAACGAACCTGATTTTCGTATTATTTTACCAATCCAGGCATTTTGAAATATTTAAGATTACTTCAATAATGCTTCACCATTATAGGTTACTGAACGAAGTATTGTTTTAGCTTGTGCTACTGCTTTTTCCGGAAGTGGTGCATAGTTAACTTTTGAAGCTACAGATTGTGCATCAGCACTAATCAACCAATCTAAAAATTCAAGAGTTCCCTGAGCTTGTGACTTTGAACGACCATCATAAGCTTGTTCTTTATAAAGAATTAACCAAGTAAATCCACTAATTGGATAGGCATTTGCATCATTAGAATTAGTTAGCATTACACGAGTATCCTCTGGCATTGCTCCTTGTGCTGCAGCACTAATTGACTCAATTGATGGTTCAATATAGTTACCTGCTGCATTTTTTAACAATGCATATGAAATCTTTTGTGCAAAAGCATATTCACTTCCTACATAGCCAATAGATCCAGGTGTTGATTTTATGGTTCCTGCTACTCCAGGATTCCCTTTAGCGCCTATACCAACAGGCCATTGTAATGATTTACCTTTACCAACAGCATCAGCCCATTTTGAACTAATTTTAGTCATAAAGTCACTAAAAATATAAGTTGTTCCACTACCATCTGACCTGTGAACAAAAGTAATTTCCTGATCTGGTAAATTTAAACCTTCGTTGTTTGCTGCAATTTTAGGATCATTCCATTTGGTAATGTCTCCCATAAAAATGCCTTCTAACAATTCATTTGTTAATTTAAGCCCATCAACACCTTCTAAGTTGTATGCAATTACAACAGCACCCAAACAAGTAGGAATATGAACGATTTCAGCAGGCATAGCAGCCATTTTTTCATCTGACAAATAGGCATCAGTAGCTCCAAAATCAACTACTTTGTCCTTAAGACTCTTGATTCCACCACCTGAACCAATACCACCATATGTTACTAAAACACCTTTTTCTTTGATGTAATTTTTAATTACCATATTATAATATGGCATTGGGAAGGTTGCTCCTGCCGCTGCAATAGTTACAGCTTTATCAGAACTACCTGCAGCATTTTTTTGTTTACCATTTGAACAAGCGCCAAACATGGCGCCAATTAATAGTACTACTAATAAATTTTTCATACGTTGTTTTCTTTAAATTGTCGTATGGAACTCCCGCGACTATTAAGCCATGGTTGTTTCATCTCTTTATTAAATTATTTAGGTAAAGTATTTTAGAATTTAATTTCACAATTCACATATACATAGCTTACACCTTCAACACCATCTGCACTTGGTGCAAAATTTTGAAAGTTAGGTGCCACTTTAATTCCTTTTACAGGATTAAACTCAGCTCCTACAATAAACCTTGTACCATCTCTACTTGTATTCCAATCATTGTTTGATGACATATAATCATATCTGGCAAATAATTTTGAGGATTTAACATTAACTGTCATGTAAGCTGCAAAACCACTTAAATCTCTGCCATCATTCTTTTTATTGTTTGTTTGTCCAGCATATTCCGCACCGATTGAGAATTTATCATTACTATACTTACCTGCAAAAGCCAAAGTCGAATGATTTGCTAAATGGACAGGATCTCCTTCTGAATCAATATAACTTGTTTCGCCTGTTGCCGTTTCATAATATGCCCTTAAGCTAAAGCCTTCTACTGGTTTTAGAGTTAATCCTAAACCAACTGAAAAAATACTATCTGATTCAAGATTCTTATATCCTTCACCATTTACCAATATCAAGTCAGCACTAAGCATATTACTAAACTTATAAGCTGCACTAATACCAAGGTCTGCACTTGATCCCATTTTGTTTTGATCTTGAAATGCCTTAGCTACATATCTATAACCCCATGCCTTTTCCTGAAATTTAAATGCTGTAGTACCAATCAAACCAAAATTCAGCGTCCAACCATTATTTTTATATCTCAAGTAAGCATTCTTAACGTATGCAGTCATTTCAAGCTTACCTCCATCTTCAGGGTTACCAACATCAAAAACTAAATTTCCTGACCATTTTTCACTAAAATTATAACCGTAACCAAAATATGCTCGATTTAATTCAAACTCATTTTTTGTTTCACCATCCATTATAGTACTATGAAAATTGGTGAATATTTTAAATGTTGGTTTACCCGATGCCTTAAACTCAGCTTTCTCTTGAGAAAAACCAGAAATACTAATACTAAGCATTACTAATGCTACAATTGTAAACTTTTTCATTTTCCTGTGTTTAGTTTTTTACATTTCCTCCCAAGAAATGTTTTTCTAATTAATTTTTATTTGACTTTAATAATTTTCCCGATACAAACATATAGATGCATAGTTACAGCACGGTTAAGGAGATGTTACATTCCTGTTACATTTTCATTAATTCACTAGTTTTTTATTTATTTGCACCAAATTACATCCAAAACAATGCATAGTCAAGTTAAAACACTCACAATAAACAAATCCGGGCACCTTATTGATGATAAAGGAATTAAGCACACTCCCCCAGTAGATTGGGCTTTTCTTCCTGCAGGAGATGCAGGTATTACAAGAAAAGTTACATCTCAAAAAAATTATTGGAAAGTTATTTTTAAAAATGGACGTAGAACAATGTCTAAAGGTATATGGGCTCCACAAAATGTTATTGAATGGGCTAAAAATGAAATGCTTGCCATAAGAAACACTGATGAATATCAAAAAAAGAAAGCATACAACCTAAAAAGAAGAGAACAACAACAATTAAATTATGAAGCGGAATTTTGTAATGCAGTTGAGATTTTTTTAAATTTTAATGTGAAATATAAAGTCATTGCTCAAACCATAGCTATTTTAGTTACCAAACATGCCATTCCTGTTGGAAGTGGAACTGTGGCTCGCACATCAATGATACCTATTGAAGAAAGAGCCTCAAAAGCAGTTATTGCTTGGATGCGTCATCAAACCACTAAATATGATCATATGAATATTCCAAAAATAAAGGGTGAGCGAAGAAATGTTAGAAGAAACCTTGCTGAGGAATCTATTAGAGTTATAGAACACTACAGAAATGGTGAACATATACCGAATAATTGTCCTCTTAAAAACGCCTTAACCAAACAACTTTCGTAAACAAACTTACAACACCTTTTATAAATCGAATTTTATTTATTTCCTAAATTTGGATAAATGTTAATAATTATTCAAGTAACCGTATTGCATAAACAAATATAATAAATTATATTACAGATAGATATAGTGTAGATTTTGGAAAAATACAGAGGCATTCGACAAAATACTGTTGAAATGTAAATCTTATAGATTATTGTTTTTAAAACCCCCAAAATCTAATATTATGATAAATTCAATTCAAAAAAACGAAAAGAATTCTTTAATAAAAAAAATCAAATCATCCATTAAAATTAAAGTTAATCTGGCCATAGTTACTATTCTATTATTATTTTCCTCCATCTTATCTATTACCTTTTATAAAACTTTAAGTAAAGAAATAGAGAAAACAACACAAGAAAATATGACAAGTCAATTGACTGACTTAAACACATTACTCGAATCTGAAGTTTTAGCCAAACAAAACAATGCAAAATTAGCCATGAATTTTGCTGAAACACTGTTCAATAATGAAGGAACAATAGTTGAAACTGAGGAATCAATTATAGTAAATGGAATCAATCAACTTACAAAAGAAGAAAAGCAATATCAAATTCCTATTTGGGAACTTTCTGATAGTCCTATATATAAAAACAACAGATTAGTTGATTACATTCAGGAACAAACTCTGGAAACAGCTACAATCTTTCAAAAAATTGATGATGGATATCTACGAATAGCAACCAATGTAATAAAAACAGATGGAAAAAGAGCAATAGGTACATTTATACCTAACGATTCTGAGGTAGTCAAAACTATTGAAACAGGTGAAACTTTTTATGGTAGAGCTTTTGTTGTTAATGATTGGTATTTGACAGCATATAAACCTATATATATTGATGGAGGAATTAAAGGTATACTATATGTTGGAACAAAGGAAAAGAATTATGCTTTCTTAAAAAAAGTATTTTCAAATAAAAGCTTTTATGAAAATGGATATCCATATCTAATAGATGAAATAGGAAATTTTATTATACACCCTACTCAGGAAAAAGAAAATTATAGCCAGGCACAATTCTTCAAACAACTAACTCTTAAAAATGGAGACATTGGAAAAACCGAATATATCTGGCCAGAAACAAGCAATGGAAAAAAGAAGATTCAGTATTACAAATATTTTGCTCCATACAAGTGCTTTATATCCACATCTGTATATAAGTCTGACATGTATGCAGGTCTCAATAGATTAATACTATTCTCTACACTATTAATTATTACATCTGCCGTGTTATTATTTTTCTCAATGAGTAAATTTTTGTCTCCTATAATTAATCAATTACGGCTAATGGCTAATAATGCTGAAGCAATTGCGAATGGTAACTTAACCATAAATCTATCTTCAACAAGAACAGATGAATTAGGGAAACTCTCTGTTTCTTTAAATAGTATGATAGTTAAACTTAAGGAAGTTGTGAATGAAATTGCATCAGGGGCTCAACAGCTAAATTCCTCAGGACTACAATTTGACAGTACCTCTCAGGATATATCTCAGGGAGCAAATGAACAGGCATCTTCTATTGAGGAAGTCTCTTCTACCATGGAAGAAATTTCTTCAAGTATAATTCAAAATACAGATAGCTCACAAAAAACCAAAGAAATCGCTGACAAAGTAGTTGATGAAATTAAGAATGTCAATAAAAAAGCTTTGGAAGCAAGCTATATAAGTAAAGTTATTGCTGAAAAAATCCAATCCATCAATGAAATATCCTCTCAAACAAATATATTATCATTAAATGCTGCTATAGAAGCAGCAAAAGCAGGGGTACATGGACGTGGATTTGCTGTAGTAGCCGATCAGGTAAGACGTTTAGCTGAAGACAGCAAAATAGCTGCTAATGAAATTATTGATCTAGTAAAACAAAGCGTTGGAATGACAGAGAGTGCTGGTAAAAGTTTACAAGAATTAATTCCAGACATTGAAAAAACCAGTATGTTGGTTCACGGCATTACAATTGCTGGGCAAGAACTTGAAACTGGTGTAAACCAGATTAACAGTTCATTACAACAAATTAATGTTGCTACCATTCAAAATGCTGCAGGTAGTGAACAACTTGCCTCTGGAGCCAAAGAATTATCAAGTCAGTCTGTTCATTTAATGAAATTAATATCCTATTTTAAAACTGATCAAAAATATATTCACACACATAAAGAAGTTTCAGCTACAGATATTATTACTGTACCTCCAAAGTCTTTCCTTTTAGCTAAAAGAAGCAAAATTAACAAATCAGAAACCAACGTTCAGTCTGGTTTTGAAACAGAATCTCCTGATTATGATAAATTTTAAACATCAATAAACAATTGATAATTTTTAGGTTCTAATTACATTAAAAAATCCTTATTAACGTAAGGATTTTTTTATTGAATTATAAAAAAGCCTTTACATTACCAATCTTTTTTTTTAAATTATAGTTATGTTTTCCCAATTAAAATAATACAGTCATGAAAAAATCTATTTTAATAATTTCGGTAGTTCTAGTTGGAATATTTATTATATCCAGCTGCACACACAAACCTCACATTGGTCTTTTAGTAGATAACCTACAGCAGGAAAGGTGGAAAAAAGACATGAGCATATTTGAAAAAAAAGTTATTGAATTAGGAGGTACCTGCTCTATATTAATTGCAGATTCTGATCCTGACAAACAATTTCAACAAGCTGAAGAAATGATTGCAAACGGTGTTGAAGTATTGGTTATAATACCCGCAAACCAAACGAAAGCAGGAGAGATTGTTGTTTTAGCTCATAAAAATCACATACCTGTAATTTCTTATGACAGACTTATTAAAGACTGTAATCTTGATTATTATATTTCAACTGATAATATTGCTATTGGAGAACTGCAGGCAGAATATTTAACAAAGATAAAACCAGTAGGTAAATATGGAATTATAGGTGGTTCTATCGTTGATAATAATGCCTATTTATTAAATATTGGTCAACTTAATATCTTACAGCCTTTAATTGAAAAAGGAGATATTGAGATTGTGTTTAATGACTATACAAAATCATGGTCACTGCATGAAGGTTATGAAATTGTTAACAACTATTTAAATGGTGATGAAAATTCAGGTTTAGATGCGATTATTGCAGGTAACGATGCTTTAGCAAATGGTGCTATTAGTGCTTTAAAAGAGCATAATTTAGCAGGAACTGTACTCGTTGCAGGTCAAGATGCAGACATACAAGCTATTAGAAACATAGTTGGAGGAAATCAAACCATGACTATTTATAAACCAATTGAGGCTTTAGCTTTTACTGCAGCCGATGCAGCCATTAAAATATCAAAAGGTATTGCTCCATCAAATATGGATATTACAGTTAACAATGGTAAACGTTTGGTACCTGCTATTTTATTGAAAGCACAAATTGTTCATAGACAAAACATCGATTTAACAGTAGTTTCTGAAGGTTTTATTAGTGAACAGGATATTGATGAAAATGGAATGAAAAATTAATACACAATAAAAATACAGGGTTAACACTTTATAAGTATGGGTAAGTAGCAAATAATTGCGTGATGTTTGAAGGATAGGAGTTAAAAGAAGGATTGTGTATTTTTTGGGATGCATGTTGCTACTTACCTTTTTATATT
Source organism: uncultured Saccharicrinis sp. (assembly GCA_963665705.1). Taxonomy (GTDB): domain Bacteria; phylum Bacteroidota; class Bacteroidia; order Bacteroidales; family Marinilabiliaceae; genus Saccharicrinis. The sequence goes on along the minus strand of OY762448.1, from coordinate 2,313,337 downwards.
TACTATTTTCGTATTAAAATAGTATATATGTCTCAACTTAAAATATACCGTGCTTCTGCAGGTTCCGGAAAAACATTTACGCTTACAAAAGAATTTCTCTTTCTACTATTTAAAAACCCAACAAACTACACACACACTCTCGCTGTTACCTTTACCAACAAGGCAACAGGAGAAATGAAAAGCCGTATCCTTGAAAAACTTTTTCAGATATCGACTAATAAAACCAATGATTATGTTGAGGATATCATTCAGGAATTTAAAATTACAGAAAAACAAGTTCGTCAACGTGCTCATGTCCTATTGAGTTATTTATTACACGACTTTTCAAATTTTTCAGTAAGCACAATCGATAGCTTTTTTCAAAAAATTATTCGTTCATTTGCTCGTGAAGCAGGATTAGAAAGTGGTTTTAAAATTGAACTTAATGGGCCTAAAATCCTTCAAAAAGCCATAGACCACCTATTACTTAAAGTTGATTTACCAGAATATGATCATTTAAAAAACTGGCTAGTTCAATTTGCTGAACAAAAACTAAATCAGGGTAAAAACTGGAACTTAACAAATGACCTAAACAAACTAGGATCTGAAATATTTAATGAATTATTTCAATTAGAAAGCAGGGATATTCTCATTACTCTAAGTAATAAGGAATGGATGCAATTATACCTTGATCAAATCATCAGCATTAAACAAAATTTTGAAAAAAGAATAAATGCCATTGGTGATGAAGGAAGTGATGCCATAAAAAAAGCCGGTTTAAAATATGATGACTTTACAGGAAAAAGCCGTACCCCGGTTAAGTATTTTGAAAAACTTAAAACACTTGACAAACTTGAACCAGGAGCCAACCTGTTGAAAATTATTGATGAACCGGAAAAATGGGGACGCAAAGATAACCCAACTTCTGTGAATGACGATATTAGTGGAATATATCCATTATTAAACATGCTTATAAAAAAGGCATTAGATTTAGTTGAAAAAGAATTTGAAATCTACAATACAGCTCATGTTATCAGTCAAAACTTTTATTCATTAGGCATAATTGCTGACATTGCAAAAGAGGTACAAAATATATGTAGAGAAGAAAATATTTTCCTTATTGCTGATTCATCTCATTTTCTGAATAAAATCATTGATCAAAATGATACTCCATTTATTTATGAAAAAATTGGAAGCAAATTTCAGAACTTCATGATCGATGAATTTCAGGATACATCAAAATTACAATGGCTGAATTTTAAACCACTTATTGACAATTCTTTATCCAGTAACGAAACAAGTCTTATCGTTGGAGACGTAAAACAATCCATATATCGATGGAGAAATTCTGACTGGAACTTATTAGAGAATCAGATTACAAAAGATTTTAAGCACCACGGAAATCAGGAGAAAACCTTAAATTATAATTGGAGAAGCCTATCCAACATAGTTCATTTTAACAATTCAATTTTTACACAAGCGGCTCATTTAATTCAAACTGACTTTAATAATACTTTGTCAGAACACATAAAGGATAAATCAATACAAGGAATATTTCAAAAGAAAATTTCAGAAGCTTACACTGATGTATTTCAGCAAACACCAAATAATAAAGCTGATAATAAAGGATATATATTATCAAAATTTCTTGAAGTTGATAAAAACTCTGACTATAGTGAAATAATGCTGCATGAAACGGTTGAAAAAATTGAAGATTTAATATCTAAAGGGTATTCATACAGTGATATTTGTATTTTAGTTCGCAAGAAAGGTGAAGGCGAAACTGTGGCCAATGCTTTATTATCAGGAAATTATTCTAAAAATGGAGTTATAATACCTGTGGTATCCAATGAATCATTATTTCTTTCCGGATCCTCAGCCATTAATTTTATAATGGCCCAGGTTAAATTTCTTCAAAATCCAAACAACCTTATATTAAAGGCTGATATTGTTTTAAATAAAAAACTTCTTGAAAATGATTCTGAAAAATCATTAACTGAAATAGGCAATTACTTCGATTTTAATGATACTGAAAATTTTAATCAAAAAAATCATGAATGGATCGATGTTTTATTAAGTAAAAGACAAAAGCCATTACTTGAATTAATTGAGTATCTGGCAAATCAACTGCCTGAAAAAGTAAAAAGAGATCAAGGGATTTTTATACAATCATTTATAAATAGCACTAATCAATTTATAAAAGACCATTTTCCGGATTTATCAACATTTATTGAATGGTGGAATGATAAAGGGCAAACTGAAGCTATTGCTGTTCCTGACGATCAGGATGCAATAAAAATAATGACTGTACATAAATCAAAAGGTTTAGAATTTAAAGCCGTGATAATTCCATATTGTAATTGGAAACTAGATTCTGAAATAACAAGTAACATTATATGGTGTAAACCTCAAATTGAACCATTTAACGCAATAAAATTAATTCCTGTAACCTATACTTCTAAGTTAAAAGAAACCATATTTAAAAATGAATATTTTGAGGAATTGTTATACCAATATGTTGATAGTATCAATTTACTTTATGTTGCCTTTACCAGAAGTTGTGAAGTATTGATCACTTTTGGTCCCCTCCCCTCTAATTCAACTAAAAGTGGTATTAAAACGGTGTCAGAACTTTTATATAATACATTTAATCATCACAATATTGATGAAGTTAAATCAGGATTTATTGATATAAAATCAGGATGGAATGAAGAATTAAATACTTTTAGTTATGGAGAAATTCCATTACAACATGATAAGGATTCTAAAAACAACGAAATAAAAAGTGAAACTTTAAAACCCTTTAGCAATAGTATATTAAACAACGAAAATATTGCTATAAAAACGAATAGTGCAGATTTCTTTTCAAAAGATTTAAAACAAAATAAAGTTAACTATGGAAATATTATGCACGAAGCCTTTGAATATATAAAATCAGAAAAAGATATAGAGAATGCGTTAAATAAATTAATGTTTGAAGGTAAAATATCTGAAAATGAAAAATTGAATTTAAATTCTGAAATTAAAAAGCTTATATCTCAGGATAAAACCAAATTGTGGTATGACACCTCAAACAATATAAAAACAGAAAATACTATCATCTCAATTCAAGGAACATACAGACCTGATAGAGTTGTTTACATTAATGATGATATTCACGTTATTGATTATAAGTTTGGTGAAAAGGAAGATAAAAAATACGACAAACAAATGATGCAATATATTCGCCAAATAAAACAGATGGGTAACAAAAATGTATATGGTTTTATTTGGTATGTAACATTAGATAAAATTATTGAAATTGCCCCTGAAGCTATCCAAGGTAATTTATTTTAATTCAGAATCCATAAACTCACAATACATACCTAATAAACAGAACATTACAAACCAAAATACGAACTATATTACAATATAGTATTAAGCATGATGTTAACATCCCTAGAATAGAAAGATCTAATACTTAATAAAAACCCTGATTTAATTTTATTTACAGAATAAAAAGCGTAATTTTGCGCCCGATTGTATAATCTGCATGTAATCTCTTATTGAACAGGTGGTTCACGTAATATTGCATGTATTTGTTAAATGCAAAACATTTTATAAAAATGGATTTAATTAAAATTGCAGAAGAAGCATTTAAAACTGATTCAGCAGAAGTACCTTCTTTTGGAGCAGGAGACACCATCTCAATATCTTATAAGATTAAAGAGGGAAACAAAGAGCGTATTCAGCTTTTTAGAGGTGTTGTAATTCAAATTAAAGGCGCAGGTGACGCAAAAATGATCACTGTTAGAAAAATGTCTGGAAACCAAGGTGTTGAAAGAATTTTTCCATTAAACTCGCCTTTTATTGAAAAAATCGAAGTTGTACGTCATGGTAAAGTACGTAGAAAACGTATTTACTATCTACGTGGACTTACTGGTAAAAAAGCCAGAATCAAAGAGAGAAGAATCTAAGAAAACTCTCCATAAAGAAATCCCCGTTCATTATTGTTCGGGGATTTTTTTTGCAATTTATTTTTTGTTTGTTTACAAGTCTCTCCGTAAGCGTCTCCACGATAACGTATAGTTTTATGTGATAAAACTTTGAAGCTTTGTATCCTTATTTTTCACATCAAAGGATACATTATGGTTTTTAATTTCACAGAGGATACACGTTTTTACTTTTTTCACGAGCCCGTTGATATGCGAAAAGGAATTCATTCACTTTATCACCTGGTAAAAACTTCAGGAAATATGAATGCGCTCAATGGTGATGGTTATGTCTTCATTGGCAGGACTCGAAAATCTATCAAGGTACTAAGATGGCAAAGAGAAGGATTTGTTCTTTATAACAAGAAACTGGAATTAGGATGTTATACACTTCCACAACAGTTAAGAGACGGTGCTTTTACTGAGCTTGAACAGGATATTTTAGACAAAATGGTAAATTGCGTAAAGCACAAAAGTAGTTCTAATGAATTACGGATAAAAGCCCAGTTAACACTCTAATAAATAGTGACAAAAGACGAAAATAGTGCGAATTTTTCATGGTAAAATCGCACTATTTTCGTATCTTTATGCCATGACAGACAGGGAGTTAGCCATATTCTTACAGCAGCAGGTTTCAGAATTAACAGTTACAATTGTTTCTTTAACAAAAACCATAGAAGAGCAATCTAAAGAGCTAACAGCCCTAAAGGAGGCTATCTTAGAGAAGGATAAAGATAGCGCACATCTGAAGCGCTTTGCGAATATTAACCTTCCTAAAAAGACCGAAAAACGAAAGAATACAACACCTGTACCTGCGAATACACCTAAAGCTCCCACTCCCAAACAAAGAGGTAATAATGGAGCCAAAAGAAAAGTATACGATAATATCGAAGAGCTTGTAGAAGAAGTTATGCCGTCCGATGCTAGCTTTGACGAAAAGGCTGCTGTTTACCTGTTTTACCGCGATGTGATAAGATATGAGTATATTCCACCTCGTCTTATCAAACATATTTACCGCTGTAAAAAATATAGAATGGGTGATGATTTTTTCGAGGGCAGAGCCCCTATGACTCCTTTCATGAATTCTAATTTTGACAGCTCGTTACTGGCACACCTTATTCAACAAAGATATGTGTATAGCTTGCCAGTTGAACGCATCAATAAATACCTAAATGAGATGGGCATTGACATGCCTAAGGCAACCACTCATGGATTAATTGAAAAATCAGCAGGGTTACTTGATAGATTAATGCCAGTACTCAAAAATGCTATTTTAGCTGATTCCTATATTCATTTTGACGAAACCTACCATACGATATTAGGTGGTGACAAAGGAAGTCGCAAGGGCTACTTTTGGAGTGCTTTTTCTCACCAAAACAATTTAATACAGTTCATTTATGAAAATGGTTCACGAAGCAAGACGGTGTTCACGGATTATCTACCTAGGGATTATAAAGGTGTGGTACAGACTGACGGATATAGTTCTTACAAAGTATTAGAGGGATGGGATTATCCCAAGGCAATACGCTTAGGTTGTGTTCAACACTGCAAAAGAAAATTTATAGAAATTCAGGAGCAACCCGAAGCACAAGAAGTTATTGATCTATACAATCAATTTTATATCATCCGTAAGAAAAAGCCAAAAGAAAAATGGAAAGAGGCTTCCCTAAAAGTATACAAGAAGTTAGAAAATAAACTCAGAGACATAGAAAGAGATTCCGGGGTATTGCCTAACCACATATTAACTAAAGCTGCAGCTTACTGCCTGAATGAACTAGAGTCCATATACAACATCATCATATCTACCGAATACGATCTGGATAATAATATAATTGAACGACCTATGCGCTATATCAGCCTTAGTTCGTAATTCACTTTTTTGTGGTTCTAATGCAGGGGCCACCAGAACAGCTACACTTTATTCTCTAGCTATATCATGTAGATTGAATAATATAAATACATTTTCCTACTTCAAGGATGTTATGCAGCGTTTAGCAGAAAGTCCAACAATGACAAATGAACAATTACGCAACTTGCTTCCTGATAGGTGGGCGGATCAATAATAAAAAACGCCACATCAAAATAACGAATCAATTTGATGGGGCTTTTTTTGAGGGGCGACGCGGAGACGGATACGTCTCTCCTTAAAATAAATCCATAATGCTACTTACAATTGGTGATCCCAATTTTGAATACAGAAATGCATATGATCTTATTGTTGATGTTGATTATAATGGTAAAACATATACAGGACTAATAAAAGATGATTTTGAAACAATGGAATAAAAAATGGTAAAACACATGGAAAATGCAAATCTCTATATTCTATCAATCAATTACAAGCCGTTGTTTTTATTTCATAATATCTTTAAGAAGTTTATACTCAAATTCAAAATTTGGAGTAAATACAGCTTTACCTAAGTGCTCTTCTATTTCCTCCTTTTCCCAAAACTTACCTAATTCAACCTCTTCTCCGTCTGGAATTAATGGCATATCGGTTGTTGTTATAAAACCCAAAACCAATTCTTTTTCAATCTCACTTTCCCATACGTATTGCTTAAACGGCTGGGCCTGAAAATTTACTAGTCTAATTTCTTCACTTGCCTCTCGTTCAAGTGACACTTCGACTGCTTCATCTGCTGATACATGACCTCCCACAGCTGTATCCCATTTATTAGGTTGAATTAATTTATGGGCAGGTCGTTTTTGCAAATAAAGCTCTCCTTTACTATTAAATACATGCATATGTACAACAGGATGCAATATTTTAGAACCATTATGAGCCATACTACGAGGCATCTTACCCAATACGTTACCCTTTTCATCCACAATTGGCACCCATTCTTCTTGACTATATTTCTTTTGTTTTACTTTATTATTATATAATTCAAAAACAAAATAGATACCGAATAGCACATAAAATCCTGGACCACTGATTGAAACCCAAAGCTCTTTACTCATATAAATAGCTGAAATGAAAACCAATATAGTATGTAATGAGAAAATCCAAAACAAAGCTTTTATACTTCTAACAAACTCATACTGCTGCCATGGATTAATATCGATTCCCTTCATATAGCGCCCACTCATAGCTATCATTAAGTTTTGCTTTCCATAAGCTGATACACCTAAAAGAACACAAAATATAACTCCGATAACTCCGGGTTTTAACTTAAAAAACAAGTCATTGTCTAATAGTATGGAAACACCTCCCATAGCTACTAATAAACCTACATCAAATAAGATAAACTTATCAGGCTTTTGTTTTTTAACAAAACTCACCCCTATTTCTGCCACACCAAATGCTATAGCCACAATTAATCCGACTTCTGTACCCCATATACTATCTGCAATTACAAATATTAAAAGTGGAGCTAATCCTGGTAATAATTTTTTTATTAATTCTAATTGATTCATATTATCCAATTCATAAAAAAAGGTGAATTCTATTTACAAATTCACCTTTAATCTTTTTATTTAAGTGCAAAATTACAATTCTCTGTTGAGATACATTTCATATTGCAATCGATTTCTTTTTATACTAACATCAAAGGATGCTTTTAATGGTTGGATATTAGCCTTTTTCAGGGACTGTTCAACAATATTTGTGCCCCATATTTGATCTAAAGCTGTTGCTGTTAATACCTCTTGCATATCTCCTAATTGGTAAGTATAATTATCTTCTAATTCTATATCCGGAATTAAACCTTGCGTATAATCAATTGAATTATTTTTATTTTCAGCACGCATGATTATTGGTTGAATTGCCCAATTATGGTTTTCCTGATCATCAAGGGTTACAGATGCATAATACTTTCCATGAGTTTGTTTTCCTATTTGTATCACATCTATATATGGCATTAATGAATACATAACCATTTCACTGGCAGAAGCAGTTCCCGAAGTTGTAAGAACATAAAGCCTATCCAGATTTAAATTCGTTCCGTTAGATTCAAAATTATCAATAAACCAATCCGAATCAGCAGTATACTGCTCTAATATAGCATCTGTAAAGATGCTATTATAACTTGATCTAATAAATAAATTCCCATCTAAAGATGAAGATCCAACCATCCCTGCTAAAAGTTTTGCTGTAGAAACAGCACCTCCTCCGTTGTATCTCAAATCCAGTATTAAATCGGTTATTCCTTGGGTTTTAAATTCATTAAATACATTTACCAAATCATCATCATAATCACTTATAAATGAAGTATATGCCAAATAGCCTACCTTATTTCCATTATTTTCAAAAACAGTATTGACTAATATCGGATCAACCTGAATTTCATCTGCTACAATATTAACTGATGGAGATAGAACAGTTATAACACCATCCACGTATTTTCCTAATCCAACTGTTGCTGTTTCAGCATAATAAAAATCGACATAATTATCTGTAGATAAATTACTACCGTCATATTTAACAATCATATCCCCTCTTTTTAATCCAGCTAAATCAGCTGGACTATTGGGTTCTACATATTCAATATATGCAACGATATCTTCTTTATTTTCTTCATAAGCATAATAGAACATCAATGAATATCCCATTTCTTTTCTAACTCCAGCAAAATACTCTTCCAGACCTTCTGCATCATCTGTAATAAAAGACCATTGATCAATATCATCATAGATAAGGCTATAAAAATAATCCTCTGAATTATCTTGTTTTTCAGGATTTAAATCAGGCATTTCATCATTCCACAAATAGTAAAAATCCATATTATTATGTATGAAATTATTCACCACAATTGTTTCATTAGAAACTTTGTCATCAGAGTCACATGCCGTAATTAATAATACTACAGAAAATATTATTAATAATATTTTATTACATCTAAAGGAAATCATCATCTTATATTTTTAAGCGCTATAAAAATAATAAAACATTCAACCATTCATATTAAAAGTTATTCTTAACTACAATTATATTAAAATTCAGACTGACTTAAAAATATGATATACAAAGCAAATTAAACAAGACTTGCTTATAGTTTTAAATTTTAATAACGTAAATCAAGAATTCATATTTAACTCAGGATATTATAAAAAATAAAGGTTGTCAAAATCAATTGACAACCTTTGTATATATTAATCTGAATTATATTTATTTATAAACTTTACATTCAATTTGATTTCGTAATGCCATTAAACCATTTTGTAATAAAGCATTCATTTCATCTTCACCAGGATAAACAGCTACAGGAGCTATCCAATCTACCATTTCTTTTATATAACTAACTACAAATTGATTGTTTGCAATACCACCAGTTAAAATAACACCATTTACCTTTCCTTTTAACACAGCAGCACAACCACCAATAGCTTTACCTATTTGGTAAGCCATAGCACTCAAAACTAATTCTGCCTTTTTATCTCCTTTTTCTATTCTTTCTGCAACTTCATGAGCTTGATTTGTACCTAAATGCGCCACTAAACCACCTTTCCCATTTACAATTTTCTTCATTTCTTCCAAGGTATATTTACCACTAAAGCAAGTTTTTATTAGAGGTCCTGTTGGTAAAGTACCAGCTCTTTCTGGCGAAAAAGGGCCATACCCATCTATCGCGTTATTTACATCAATTACTCGACCTTCTTTATGTGCTCCAATTGAAATACCGCCCCCCATATGAGCTACAATCAAATTTAATTCCTCATATACGAAACCACGAGTTCTTGCAAATAATCGTCCTACAGCTTTTTGATTTAGTGCATGAAAAATGGATTGACGAGGCATGCTTGGACAACCTGTAATCCTGGCCACATCTTCAAGTTCATCAACAACAACAGGATCTGCAATAAAAGCTTTTGCATTAGGTATTGATTTAGCAATATCGTCAGCAATTAATCCACCTAAATTACTTGCATGCTCACCTAAAACACCAACTTTCAAATCTCTTTTTAATGCATCATTTACTTCATAAACACCTGATTCAATAGGCTTAACTAAACCACCTCTACCAACAATTGCATCTAGTTTATTAATATCTATATCTGCACTAATTAGCTCTTTTAAAATAACTTCTTTTCTAAATTCATATTGATCCCCAATTGATTTAAAAGTTGCGATTTCATCACTTGAATGTTGAATATTTTTTAAAAAAATAGATTTTTCATTTTCATAAACTGCAATTTTCGTGGATGTTGATCCCGGATTTAAAACTAAGATTCGAAATGTTTCCATAGACTACTTTTTCAGATGATTTAATAAAACTCTAATTTTTTTATAATATTTATAATTTACTATCAATCATTCCATATACCACTATCATAAAGTTTAGCGTATTTAAATATGAAATAATTTAAATGACCAAATATAAACATAAATGATTAACATCAGCATTATTACAAAAAAGGCTCAGATTTATATTGATAGGTTACCCTAATACAGCCAATAATATACTATGATACTTTGAATCCTCAGAATCACTTCTTGACGTTAGTACTATTGGAGATTTTGCTCCTAAAATAACAGAAGCAACTTTAGCTTTAGCAAAGAATATTAAGGTTTTATATAATACATTACCAACTTCAATATCAGGCATCAATAATAAATCGGTATCTCCTGCAACTCCACTTTTTATATTCTTATGGCGAGCACTTTCAAAACTTACAGCGTTATCAAATGCCAAGGGTCCATCGATAATACAATTCTTTATTTGATCCCGTTGGTTCATTTTTGACAGAAGAGCAGCATCCAGGGTTGCCTGCATATGTTCATTTACCATTTCAATAGCACCCAATACTGCCACTTTGGGTTTATGAATACCTAGCTTATTTAAATAACCTACCGAATTATTGATAATAGCAATTTTATCATTCAGGTTAGGAGCAATATTCATTGCAACATCAGTTACAGCAATTAATTTATGATATGTTTCTACTTCAAATAAGGCAAAATGCGATAACAGAGTCCCTGTACGTAATCCCCATTCTTTATTTAATACACCCTTTAACAAAATTGGAGTTGCAACATTGCCTTTCATTAAGACATCGACTTCTCCATTATTCACCATTCGAACAGCTATCTCAACACATTTTTCCGGATCTAACTCATTTACAAATACAGCATCTTCAAAAATGTAGCCAGATTTTTTAATAATGCTTTTTGTCAACTCTACATCTCCAATTAATACAGGTTTAATAATTCCTGCATTATAAGCTTTACTTATTGCATAAAGAGAATGCGCATCTTGCGATACTGCTAATGCAACAACCTTAACTACCTTATTTTTTTTAATAAGCAGTTCAAGATCAGTTAATTTTTTAAACATACTCTGATATATTTCGATTTTGCTATTGGTAAAAGTATCATGTAGATAAGGAGAAAACAAGAACTTAAGTCATAAAAAAACCGCATTACGTAAAAGAAAACCTAATACGCATGCGGTTTATATGATAAAATTTAAAATTAGCTATATTATCTGTTAGCTAATTCTTCAACTATTTGTCTAGTATCCTGAGCAATAACTAATTCTTCATCAGTAGGAACAACCATTACAGTTACCTTACTCTTATCGTTACTAATAACAGACTCTTTACCTAAGGCAGCCTTATTGGCATCATCATCAACAGCAACACCCATAAATTCAAGTTCATTACAAACATCTTTTCTGATGTAATGAGCAAACTCTCCAATACCACCCGTAAATGTAATAATATCAACACCACCCATAGCTGCAGCATATGAACCAACATACTTTTTAATGCGGTATGAATACATTTCCATTCCTAAAATAGCCATCGGATCTTTCTTTTCTGAAGCAGCTAATAAATCACGCATATCAGAAGAGATTCCTGTAACACCCATCAAACCACTTTGCTTATTAAACAAAATACTAGCTGATTTAGTTCCAATCATTTCTTTATCCATGATAAATGTAGCAGCACCAATATCTAAATCACCCGCTCTGGTTCCCATCATTAAACCTTCAACTGGAGTAAAGCCCATAGAAGTATCTACAGATACACCATCCTTAATAGCTGCAATAGAAGCTCCATTTCCTAGGTGACAAGAAATAATCTTTTTATCCTTATACTCTTCACCTAAAATTTCACAAGCTCTTACTGATACGTATTTGTGACTAGTTCCGTGGAAACCATATCTACGAATTCCATACTTCTCATATAAAGAATATGGAATAGCATACATATAAGCATGTTTTGGCATTGTTTGGTGAAATGCAGTATCAAATACTCCTACCTGAGGAACACTTGGAAGCAATGCTTCAATAGCTGAAATACCACTTAAGTTTGGTGGGTTATGTAAAGGAGCCAACTCAATACATTCATTCATTTTTTCTATAACCTCATTAGTTATAAAAACACTTGAATTAAATGTTTCACCTCCATGAACTACACGATGACCAACTGCATCAATTTCTTCAAGATTTTTGATGCAACCATGTTTTGAGCTTGACAAAACACCTAAAATATAATCAATACCAGTCTGGTGATCTAAAATCTCACCTTCAAGTAATACTTTTTCTCCACTTTCTTTTTCGTGCTTTAAAAACGAACCTTTAAGTCCAATTTTTTCAATACCTCCTTTGGCCAATACATCATGATTAACATCATCCATATTGAACAACTGATATTTAATTGAGGAACTACCACAATTTAAAACTAATATCTTCATTTTTATTGATTTAATCTTTTCTTAATTGATAATTATAACAGGATTCAAAAAACTACATTCGATTAGGAAATTACTTTTCCATTTTCATCGTATTTGTAGAATCCTTCGCCTGAAACTACTCCTAAATGTTTTGCTCTAACTAATCTTTTAATTAGTGGAGATGGCTTATACTTTGAGTTACCAAACTCTTCATATAAATTATCCATCCATTTAGTAATTTTGCTTAAACCAATAATATCAGCAGTTCTAAAAGGTCCGAATCTCATTCCTAAACCTACATTCATAGTTTTATCAATATCACTCATAGAAGCAATACCTTCCATAAGAATTTGACAAGCTTCGTTTAATAAAGTAACATATAAACGTACGCTTACTAAACCTGCAGATTCTTCTACCGGAATAACATCTCTGTTAATTAATTTAACAAACGTACATACTTTGTTATAAACATCTTCTGAAGTATATAATCCTTTAACAACTTCAATAATTCTAGCTTCTGGTGAAGTAACAAAAAAGTGTAAACTAATACATCTTTCTGGTTTTTTCATTTCAGAAGCTAACTCTGTAATAATTATTGTTGTTGAGTTAGTTGCAATAATGGTATCTTCACGAACAATCTCTTCGATCTGTCTGAATACTTCTTTACGAGCATCAATACTTCTTGCTCCGGTATTATCATCAGAACGAATTGCTTCTATTACAAAATCACAATCAGCAAGGTCTTTATAATCCATTGTACCTTTAATGCGACTCATAATAGCTTTTTTCTCACTAGGTGTTAATCCCCAGTTTTCAATTCTATTATCAAGTTCCTTACTTATATTAGCAATTGCTGTTTCTATTTTATCTTCTGAAAGCTCAAGGAAAACAACCTCGATACCATGCCAACTCGCAATACGAGCAATGCTTTGCCCTTCTTTTCCACAGCCTACAACTCCTACTTTAGAAAATAAAGTAGTTCCTTTCTTTTTGTTTTTACTTAGCGCATAACCTTCTATAGGTTCTACTAAAATTTCAGCCATCTATTTATAGTATTTACTTATTATATCCTTATTAACACTTAATAAAAGTAAAACAAAATATATTGTTGATCTTATTATTAAGTCAAAAAAAATCCTTTCAAATGAAAGGATTACATATTACCTGCTGCTTGATTTGCGGTAATTGCTACTAAATTTACAATATCACTTACAGAACATCCTCTTGATAAATCATTGATTGGAGCAGCCATACCTTGTAATACAGGTCCAATTGCTTCGGCATGTCCCATTCTTTGAACTAATTTATATGCAATGTTTCCTACTTCTAGGGTTGGAAATACAAGAACGTTTGCCTTACCTGCGATTTCACTACCTGGAGCTTTCTTAGATCCGATAGCTTCAACAATTGCTGCATCAGCTTGAAGTTCACCATCAATTTTCAAACTAGGATCCATCTCTTTGGCTAATTTAGTAGCTTCAACAACTTTATCCACCATTTCGTGCTTAGCACTTCCTTTAGTTGAAAAACTTAACATGGCAACGCGAGGTTCAATACCTGCAATTGATTTTGTTGTTTTTCCTGTAGTTACTGCTATTTCTGCTAATTCACTTGCAGTTGGATTAGGATGAACTGCACAGTCAGCAAATACCATCATTCCATTATCTCCGAACTCATTATCAGGGAATATCATGATAAATGCTCCAGAAACAACACTAATTCCTGGTAATGTTTTTACAACCTGAAATGCAGGACGTAGTACATCTCCTGTTGCATTTTCTGCTCCGGCAACCTCTCCATCTGCATCTCCATTTTTAATCATTAATGTAGACAGATATAAAGGTTGTACTACTAATTTTTCAGCTTGTTCTTTAGTTAATCCTTTTTTCTTTCTTAATTCAACTAATAAGTCAATATAAGCTTCTTTCTTTTCGTGATTTTCCGGATCAACGATAGTTGCTTTATCTAAATTCTTTAATCCTAAGCGTGTAGCCTCTTCAGCAATTTTAGAAGGATTTCCTATTAAAATTACATCTGCAAAATCTTCGCTAACAATAATATCAGCAGCCTGAAGTGTTCTTTCTTCTAATCCTTCCGGAAGAACAATTCTTTTTTTGTTTTCTTTTGCTTTGGCTTTAAGCTTGTTTACAAATTCCATATCTAGAAAGTATTTTATTATAGTAAATTATGTAAAAATATTCTTTAATATTTCGCATTATTATGCGATTCATCATTTATTCAATAATTAATAATACAGTTTAATAAACTAATTTATTTTAAAGGATATCATTAATTATTTTACCAGTATTATTGAATATGATCAACTAGTATTAAATCCAGTCAGATCTATACATAGCAGTATTACTGGAAGAACATACAATTTTATGAAAATAAATAATGACGTGCTTGCCAAAGCTTTTGAAGTTTGAGCTTACAAAGTAAATGCAAATATTTGAGTAAATAAAACAATTAGCGTTAAAACGTCCTAAATTTTAAGAAAAGCTTGCAACAATAATAAATGCTCATTTTAAAATTGCATTTTTTACGCCTTGCCCCCAACTTAACAATTTGTATAAACAAAAAAAGCCGGATTTAATAAATCCGGCTCAATATCAATAATGTACTCTTTTCAATTTATAAAGATGCAATTGCGTTATTAAAAGTATCACTTGGACGCATTGCTTCAAACGCTAATTTTTCATTTGGCTGAAAATAACCTCCAATATTAATTTCCGTGCCCTGACATTTAATCAGGTCATCCAAAATTACATTCTCGTTCTCCTCTAATACTTTGGCTAATTTGGCAAATTTTTCTTTCAATTCAACATCTTCATTTTGCTCAGCCATAGCTTCAGCCCAATATAACGTTAAATAAAAATGACTACCTCTATTATCCATTTCATTTACCTTTCGGGATGGAGATTTATCATTTTTAAGAAATTTACTATTAGCTTTATTTAATGCATTAGCTAAAATAACAGCTTTCTGATTTCCTGTTTTAATACCAGTATCTTCAAGAGACACAGCCAATGCCAGGAATTCACCAAGAGAATCCCAACGAAGGTGACCTTCTCCTAAAAACTGCTGAACATGCTTTGGTGCAGAACCACCTGCTCCGGTTTCATATAAACCTCCTCCTGCTAATAAAGGTACTATTGATAACATTTTAGCACTTGTTCCAAGCTCTAATATTGGAAATAAATCTGTTAAATAATCTCTTAACACATTACCCGTTACAGAGATAGTATCTTTGCATTCTTTTACTCTTTTCAGGGTATATTGCATAGCATCAACAGGACTCATTATTTCAACTACTAAACCTGTTAAATCATGCTCTTTTAAATACTCATTTACTTTCTCAATAACATTTTTATCATGAGCTCTATTTTCATCTAACCAAAAGATAGCCGGATTTCCAGTAGCCTTGGCTCTATTTACTGCCAATTTCACCCAATCTTTAATTGGTAAATCTTTAGTTTGACACATTCTCCAGATATCACCCTCCTCTACCTCATGTTCAAATGCCACAGTTTCATCTGAAGTTGTAACTTTAACAGTTCCTGAAGCCGGAATAATAAATGTTTTATCATGTGAACCATATTCTTCAGCCTTTTGAGCCATCAATCCAACATTAGCTACATTACCCATTGTTGTAACGTCAAAAGCTCCATTTTCCTTACAAAAGGAAATCACTTCCTGATAAATTCCGGCATAACATCTATCTGGAATCATGGCTTTTGTATCTTTCAAATTACCATCTGGCCCCCACATTTTCCCTGAAGTTCTTATAGCTGCAGGCATTGAGGCATCAATAATAATATCACTAGGAACATGTAAATTAGTAATTCCTTTATCAGAGTTAACCATAGCTAATTCAGGATTTGTTTTATAAACAGCCAAAATAGCCTCTTCAATCTCTTTCTTTTTATCTGTAGGTAAAGAAGTAATTTTTGCATATACATCCCCAAGACCATTACTTGGATTTACTCCAAGCTGAGCAAATTCAGCTGCATATTTTTCGAAAACTTCTTTATAATAAACAGATACAGCATGTCCAAACATAACCGGGTCAGAAACCTTCATCATGGTTGCTTTTAAGTGAAGAGACAATAAAACATCCTCTTCTTTAGCGGCTTTAATTTCCTTATCATAAAAAGCTTTCAATTCACTTTTACTCATTAAGGAACCATCGATTACTTCTCCTACTAATAATGGAGTACTTTCTTTTAAAACAGTTACTTTACCATCTTTCTGAATTAATTCAATTTTTACTACGTCCTCTTTAGGAGATACATAAGATTTTTCACTTGAATAAAAGTCTCCATTCTCCATATGAGCCACATGAGATTTAGAATCTTTACTCCAGGCTCCCATTGAATGTGGATTATTCTTTGCATATTCCTTTACAGCATCAGCCACTCTTCGATCCGAGTTTCCTTCTCTTAATACTGGATTTACAGCACTACCTAATACTTTTGAATATCTTGCTTTAATTTCTTCCTCATCTTTAGTTTTGGGTTCCGTTGGATATTCTGGAATATCATAACCATGTTCCTTAAGTTCTGCAATTGCAGCAATCAATTGTGGAATTGAAGCACTAATATTTGGTAGTTTAATAATATTAGCTTCTGGTTGTTTTGCTAAATCACCCAACTGAGCTAATGCATCTGGTTGCTTTTGGTCTACAGTAAGGTTATCTGGAAAACTAGCAATAATTCTTCCAACTAATGAAATATCTTTTAATTTAACCTCAACCTCAACCGCTTCTGTAAAAGCTTTAACAATTGGTAAAAATGAATAAGTGGCTAAAGCCGGTGCTTCATCGGTTTTAGTGTAAATAATTTTTGATGTTTTTGTCATAATCAAAAAGTGTTTGCAGGTTTAAATAATTTAATAAAACTCATCTAAACCTCTTTAATATAAATGGTTATGTTATTTTACTTTAAGAAGTTAAGTTTATATTCAACAAGATGAAACTCAAATTGTTTATCACTAATTAAATTTCAACATCTAAATCAAACTTCTTTGTTAAAAGCAATAATGACGGATTCTTTTCAGCCATTAATTTAGCCCTTTCTGCTGCTGTAAATGCCTTTTTAACTCCTGATTCTCCAGTTATAATTTCTGTTTGAAGTGTTAACTTTGCATTTTTTAATTGGCTCTTTAAAAATCCAAACAGTTTACTTTTTTCTTCATTAATTTCTTTTTCCTGAGTCACATTTCTTAGTTTTAAATGTAATGTTGTTCCATTTTGCAACTCAGGCATATGGTTTGTCATAATACTTCCTAAACGAGGATTTTCTCCCTGGATACGATTTTTATAGTCTAACCAACTTTTTTTTATGTCTTCCTGATTAACAGGTTCATTCCATGTAGGATCAACAAATATTTCAGCAACCTTTTCTTTTTTACCCGATGGCACCTTATTAGTCTTCAACAAATCAGAATCACCAGATAAAGCTGCTTTTAAAGAAATAGTTTTTAACGGATTCTTTGGTTCTGTTTTTACACCTCCATGATAAGGCTTTGTTTTTGTAACGGATGTAGCAGCGTTTTTATTACTACCAGACGGAGTCCCGGTTGATGCTTTCCCCACACTCTTACCGGAACCGTTTTGAGACTCAGTCTTTTTCTTTACTTTTTTCTTTGCTCGTCAAGTACTCGTGCTACTTTTAACAACGCAAATTCAACATGCAGTCTTTTATTTTTAGCTACACGATATTGTAAATCACAATTATTTGTAATATCAAGCGCATCCATCAGAAAATTAATAGTACTACTTTGAGCCTGACTGGCATATTTTTCTTTTATTTTGGCACCAACATCCAATAACTGCACAGTTGCTGCATCTTTGCAAACTAATAAATCACGTAAGTGTGAACTTAAACCTGAGATAAAGTGATGTGCATCAAAACCTCTTTTCAGAATTTCATCAAAAATCAATAATGTTTGTGTTGTATCCTCAGCTAAAAAAGCATCTACCAACTTAAAGTAAAAATCGTAATCTAATACATTAAGATTATCAATCACTTGTTGATAGGAAATACTTTTACCTGAAAATGCTACAATTTGATCGAAAATAGATAAAGCATCACGCATTGCTCCATCAGCCTTTTGAGCAATAACCGTTAATCCCTCTTCTTCAACAATAATATCTTCACTTTGCGATACATATTGCAAATGTCCAACTGCATCTTCAATCGTTATCCTATTAAAATCATAAATCTGACAACGTGATAGAATTGTAGGTAAAATTTTATGTTTTTCAGTAGTTGCTAATATAAAAATAGCATGCTTTGGTGGCTCCTCTAATGTTTTAAGAAAAGCATTAAAAGCAGCCTGTGATAACATATGAACCTCATCAATAATATACACACTATAACTTCCTATTTGAGGAGGTACTCGTACTTTATCAATCAAACTTCTGATATCCTCTACTGAGTTATTTGATGCCCCATCTAATTCATGAATATTGTAAGACCTGTTTTCATTAAACGACTTACATGATTCACATTCATTACAAGCTTCAAAATCATCAGTAATGTTAGAACAGTTAATAGTTTTTGCAAATATTCGGGCACAAGTAGTTTTTCCTACTCCTCTAGGTCCACAAAACAGGTAAGCATGAGCTAACTGGCTTCCTTTAATTGCATTTTTTAGGGTTGTTGTAATATTCTGTTGTCCAACTACTGACACGAAAGTTGAAGGACGATACTTTCTGGCTGATACAATATAATCCATGTATATTATTTTGATGAACGCAAATATAAAATTTTAAAACGGGCAAAGGAAATTTAGATTACATATATTATGAACAGTTGCCTAACTATCACTTATTCATTAAATCTAAGATTATAATTCTCATCCCAATCAATAAATCCTGAAACATTCGTTTGTTCATCATTGATAGCAAATCCTTTTAATTTATTTGTCTTTCCTTTTAAAACCAAAGCCTCCATGTGAGTATCGGTTAACTTCTTTTTAAGAAATTCAAATGGAATAATTAATCTGCACCCATTTGTATAATTTGAACAGCCCCAGGCTGAATTCCCTTTAAGAATTTGTCCTGTTTTACACTTAGGACATAACAATGGCTTTTTTTCTTCTTCCTCTAGTCTCAATTCAAAATTATCATCAAAACTAACCAATCCATTCACTTTATTATTGTCAACAGTAAAGCCTTTTATAACTGGAGTTTTACTTTTTAGTATTAATGCTTCGATTTGTTTATCCGTTAACTTTTTACCCAAAAACTCAAACGGAATCAAAGTTTTACATCCTGTTGAATACGCTGAACATCCCCAGGCTGAATTCCCTTTTATCATAATTCCAGAACCACATCGAGGACATTTTAATTCTTTTGCAGTCTTTTGTTTCGGTTTCGGCTTTGCTTTAGACTTGGCTCCCTCCTGTTCAACCTCTTCTATAATTATCTTACCTTTAGAATAATCATTTCTTACTTGGAATACTATATCCGAAACCATCTGTTTTAATTCAGCCATAAAATCTTTGGCCTCATATTCGCCGGTTTCAATCTGTCTTAATTTTTTTTCCCACAACCCGGTAAGCTCTGCTGATTTTAACAAATCATTAGATATAAACTCCATCAGCTTTACTCCCATTGGTGTTGGCAACAAATTTTTACGAACCTTATAAATATATTTTCTCTTGAAAAGAGTTTCAATAATATTTGCCCTGGTAGATGGTCGACCAATACCATTTTCTTTCATTAAATCTCTCAATTCATCGTCATCAACCTGTTTACCGGCTGTTTCCATTGCCCTTAATAAAGTGGCTTCTGTATAATATTTAGGAGGTAATGTTTCTTTTTCCTGAAAATCTGGTTCATGTGGTCCGGTTTCTCCTTTAGAAAATTCAGGAAGTATATTATCATCAGTATCTTTTTTTCCTGCCATAGATTTATATACAACACGCCAGTTTTCTTTTATGACCTGTTTCCCGGAAGTTTTAAAATTTACATCCTCAACTTTACCCAAAATTGTAGTAGTAGAGATTTCACAATCAGGGTAAAAATTTGCTATAAATCGACGTGTTACTGTATCATAAATTAACTTTTCATCTCTAGATAAGCTTTCCGGAGCAGTAACGCCCGTAGGAATGATAGCATGGTGATCTGTTACTTTTTTATCATCAAAAACTTTTTTGGATTTCCTTATTTTTGACTGCAACAAAGGTTCTACTAAATTCTGATATTGTTTTAAACCTTTAAGAATCCCTCCTATTTTGGGATAGATATCATTACTTAAATAAGTAGTATCCACCCTTGGATATGTTGTTAACTTTTTTTCGTACAACGACTGAATTCCCTTAAGTGTTTCATCAGCTGATAATGCAAACTTTTTATTACACTCAACCTGCAAAGAAGTCAAATCAAATAATCTTGGCGGAGCTTCTTTACCGGGCTTACGATTAAAGTCTGTTATCTCAAAAGGTTTGTCTTTTATTTTCTCTAAAGCTGAATTTCCCTCCTCTTTACTTGAAAATTTACCTTGGGTAGAATTAAATGTAACCTCTTTATATAATGTTTTTAGCTCCCAGTATGGTTCTGGAACAAAATTCTCAATTTCAAGATATCTGTTTACAATTAAAGCTAGCGTTGGTGTTTGAACTCTACCTATTGATAACACCGTACCTGGTTGACTGTATTTAATTGTATACAAACGCGTTGCATTAATTCCCAACAACCAATCACCAATAGCTCTTGAACTCCCCGCTGCATATAATGGATTAAATTTATCATTATCATAGAGCTTCTCAAACCCATCTCGAATAGCCTCTTCAGTAAGAGAAGATATCCACAATCGCTTAATTTTAACTTTACATCCTGCCTTTTGAAGCACCCACCGTTGAATTACCTCTCCCTCCTGACCAGCATCACCACAATTTATTACTTCAGAAGCTGCTTGCACTAATTTTTCTATTACGCTAAACTGTTTTTCAACGCCTTTATTTTGTATAAGCTTAATACCGAAATGTGAAGGAATAATAGGTAATGTTCCTAAATTCCATCGTTTCCATTCTTGCAAATAATCATGTGGCTCCTTAAGGGTACATAAATGGCCAAATGTCCATGTTACTTGATAATTATTACCCTCATAATAACCATCTTTCCTTGATGTGGCTCCTACAACTTTTGCTATTTCTCCTGCTACACTTGGTTTCTCCGCTATACAAACGCGCATAATTACTTTTTATAAATTTTCTCTGGATGCACGAAGATAATATTTCTAAACAAAATTTTAAGATGATTTTTCATTGTAGCTAATTTCATTTTTATCAATTTTTAATAAGTTTAAAGCAAAATAATTAGAACCATTTTATTTATCTTAATGTTATAATATATAAAGGACAGGATTATGACAAGAGATAACAACGACTTTATAAACAGGCTGCACTTAAGATTTGGAGAAATTGACAAGAGAGCGGGAGACTTTATTCATAGTTTTTACAATACTATTGAGCCAATGATAAGATCAAAATATAAGGATCTTGAAATGAATGAGATAATTGTTAATTCAATTAATGATTATGGTGCTGAGATGTTTAGTTTTGCGCAATCTACTCTTGATAAAGACAAAGAGTATTCAGACTTTAAAAAAACTGAAGAATTAAAATCTATGACTAACCTAGTAGACAGATTATCTAAAAATATTGAAGAAAATGATTTTTATGAAGCCATTCATAAAAAAGCTAAAAGCATAATGATTGATGAATTTCCTGAAATATTTGATTTATCATCTAAAGGTTTTTTATTATTAGAAAGGTATGCAAAACTAAAAAACATGGCTTTTCTCGCTATTTTAAACCGACAATTAAACAATGAGTAAAACCTCGATTTTCATATTAAATCCTTTGTTTTATAGTAAGTTTTTTGGTTTTATTACTTTTGCATCAAAATATAGATGAATCAATGAAACTTAAAAAACTAATTCCCGAATTAGCATCAGGAATAATAGATGCTGGATTTGATAAAGAACCGAAACAAATTCAAACATCTTTTATTCCTAAAATAAAATCTGGAGCTGATATTTTTTTAATTGCTCCCGATGGAAGTGGAAAAACTACAGCACTTGTTATTGGAACCATACAACAATTAAAAAAGGAATTTGAGGAAGCACCCAGGGCTATTATTGTTACTTCAACAAAAGAAAAAGCTTTTACTATTGAAGAAAGTATTAAAACATTAGGTAAATACACCTCACTTCGATCATTTGTAGCTTTTGATCAGGGAATATTACAATATCAAAAAGATGAAATTTACGACGGTTTAGATATTTTGGTATGTACACCTAAACGATTAACTGAGCTGGTAAATATTAATGGGGTTCCTATGACTAAGATTAATCTGATTGTTATAGATGATGCTGACGAAGTTATGTCAAGCCCTCACCATTCCATAATTTACCGAATTGGAGATGGTGTAAAGAAGGCTCAATTTATATTTTCATCAAATCAGTGGAACCATCGATTTGAAACAGTTGAAGAAAATCTAATGAAAAATCCTGTTTTTCTAGAATCAGAAGAAGAATAATCTTTTAAGATTACTATTACACGCCACAAATTTTGATAATAAAAACCTATATTTGCAGCGATTTATTAATTCATTAAAAGCTAAATACTAATGAGTCAAACGATTATAAAAAGCTTCGAAGATTTAGAGGCTTTAATAGGAAAAGAATTAGGAGAATCAGAATATCATACAATTACTCAAGAGCAAATAAATTTATTTGCTGATGCAACACTTGACCACCAATGGATCCATACTGATCCCGAAAGAGCTAAAACAGAATCTCCTTTTGGGGATACTATTGCACATGGTTATTTAACAGTTTCGTTATTACCTCACCTTTGGAGTCAAATTGTAGAAGTACAAAATTTAAAGCTTCAGGTTAATTATGGAATTGAAAATTTAAAATTCAATAAACCGGTTAAAGTAAACTCAAAAGTTAAATTAGTTGCAAAAGTAGCAGATGCAAAAAATTTACGAGGTACCATCAAAGCCACTATTGCTGTTGTTTTAGAAATTGAAGGAGAAAGAAAACCAGCTTACGAAGCTGATGTAGTTTTCTTATACCACTTTAATAATTAAACTGATTTATCTTAAATTATCTTTAGATAAAACAATATATAAACTCTTCAGGGGAAAAATAATAAACGGTTCTTTACTGCAATACTGCATAAAAGAACCGTTCTTTTTTTTAGAATATCACAAATGGCAAAAGATTTGGAATCAAATATTACAAAACTTTATATTATTAAAATAGCTAAATGGTTTATGCTTACCATGCCTATTTTAATGCTTTTTTATAAAGACATGGGTTTTAGTGATAAAGAATCATTTCAACTTAAAGCCTTCTACTCTATCGCCATTGTTATATTTGAAATACCTTCTGGTTATGTTGCTGATGTTATAGGTAGAAAAAAGACCCTAATCATAGGTTCTATATTAGGAACACTTGGTTTTGTTGTTTATGCTACTACTAGTGGATATTATTACTTTTTAATAGCTGAAGTGATACTTGGTATCGGACAAAGTTTTGTTTCTGGTGCTGATAGTGCTTTATTGTACGATTCATTAAAAGGTTTAAGAAGAGATAATGAATACATTAAGTATGAAGGACGAAATTTTACAGTAGGAAATTATGCAGAGGCAATAGCAGGTTTACTAGGTGGAACATTAGCTGCCATACATATGCGCCTGCCATTTATTTTACAATCTGGAATTGCATTTATGGCTGTTCCGGCATCTATCATGCTTATAGAGCCCGCATTATCAAAAGTGCGCAAAAAACCAGGTGTAAAAGATATATTAAATATCGTATGGTTTGCCATGGTTAAAAATGCAAAGCTTAGATATAATCTTATTTATTCCAGCATTATGGGTACTGCTACATTAACTATGGCTTGGATATATCAATTGTACCTTAGTAATATTGGTTTTACATCCTATTACATTGGTGCCACTCATACGGTTTTGAATCTAATTGTAGGAACAACAACTCTATATGCATATCGGATTGAAGCAAAATTAAAACCTAAATTAACCATATGGTTTACTTCTATCATTATTACGGGAAGTTATATAATTGCCGGATATATTAATTCAGCATGGATATTGGTGGTATTAGTTATATTTTACTTTAGCAGAGGTATTGCAACTCCGGTATTAAAGGATTATATAAATAGAATAACATCCAGTGATATCAGAGCAACTGTTCTTTCCATTCGAAGTTTATTAATTAGGGCCTTTTTTGCAATAATTGCACCTCTTGTTGGTTATTTATCTGATAATTATAACAGGGCATATTCAATGAAAATGATTGGTGTTGCATTTACAATAATGGTTGGTTCTGTTATTTTCTTATTTTTAAGATCGTTGAATATGAATGAAACTTCTAAAACTTAATCTACACACATATACAAATCAGTTACTTAATAAATCATCTAAAGCTGAATCTGCAGTGGGAAATTGAAATGGAAATTCTAATTCAATTAGCCTATTAGGAACAACTTTTTGCCCCTGAGTCAAAACAGAAGAGCCTTCTCCTTGAATTATTTTTAATAGTTTAGCTCCTACTTTAAAAAAAACGGGTCTATTAAGTTTTTTACCTAATAACTTGGAAAATTCTCCATTTGACACCATTTCTGGAGCAACTAAATTATAAACACCTTTAGATTTTGGATTTTTATAAATATACCATATTGCAGATAACAAATCATTGATGTGAATAAATGGAAAGGGTTGATAACCATCCCCTATAACTGCTCCCATCCCAAGTTTAAATGGAGGTAACATTTTAGCTAAAGCCCCTTTATCCTTATCCAATACAACTCCTAGTCTAATTATAGCTAGTCTAATTCCCTCATGATGCACAGGAGCAATTGCAGCTTCCCAATCCTTACACACTTTTGCTAAAAAATCACCTGAATAATGATCTGAAAACTCATCATGCACTTCATAACTATCATAAATACCTACGGCAGATGCTGATAAAACAATAGACGGTTTTTTTTCAACCAATTTTAAAGCCTCTACTACTTTTCGAGTTGTATTTATTCTACTGTTATATATTTCTTTTTTATATGCAGAAGTCCATTTATTTAAAATACTGGCACCAGCCAGGTTTATTATTAAATCAGAACCTTCAATCTTACTTGCAACTATTGATATATCTGAATTTAAATCAGATCTTGATATATTATCTACTTCAAAACCATTGTCTGAAAAAAAACGGATTAGTTTACTTCCAATAAACCCAGTACCTCCTGTTAAACAAACTTTCATATGTTTATTTTTTTAACCATTGGTCATATTCATCTCACCAACATTTAACATTTTCCAATTAAAGAAAAACATCTGGTGGCAAGTTTCATATACTCTAATTTTCTTTAAATCAATATTAACACATAGATAAGGTTATTAAGGAGCCATTAAATTAATATTATTTCATCCAAATTCAGCGAAATTCTATAATTATCATTCAAATATTTGAAATACTTTATAAATACCATAAATAGATATTAAAGTAAATAAGATTTGAATGGTCAATATTATCCTTTTAAAAATCTTACTTTTCTTTAGTCGAAGTTGTTTACTAATAATCCAAGGTAAGATAACCCATACAAACAGGTTAAGAACAATAAAAAATGTAATAAAAAATACAGTCATAATAATATATAAAGACTAATTCGTTTCTTTTTCCAACAATTTTTCTAACTCTTCCGGTGTTACTCCGTGGTTTATTTCACCTGCATGGAAAAAAGAAATTTTGCCAGTTTCCTCTGAAACAACAATTGCTGAAGAATCTGTTGATTCAGTTACACCTAAAGCAGCTCTATGCCTTAAGCCTAATTTTTTGGGTAAATCAAAGCTCTGTGATACTGGTAATATGCAACCTGCTGCCTTTATCTTATTTTGAGCTACGATTACTGCTCCATCGTGCAAAGGACTATTCTTAAAGAATATATTTTCAAGTAATCGAGATGAAATCACAGCATTTACCAACTCTCCGGTTTGCACATAATCAAGCATTTCCGATTTTTTAGAAATAACAATGATAGCTCCTGTTTTGGTTTTAGCCAGATTTTGACACGCCCTGACAATAGGTTTA
Organism: uncultured Saccharicrinis sp.; assembly: GCA_963665705.1. Lineage (GTDB taxonomy): Bacteria > Bacteroidota > Bacteroidia > Bacteroidales > Marinilabiliaceae > Saccharicrinis. Next base: position 2,286,638 of record OY762448.1, on the reverse strand, counting down.
TTGTAAAAATTCATCACTCCAGTGGATGGCGTTGAGAATATTTTTTCAAAAGAAAATCTGTTAGCAATATTATATCTGGTACCTAATAACAAGAAAAATCGCCTTATCTCCTGCTGAAATACTACGATTAATGCAATGACACCCACATTAACAATATTATCCAATATAGTTGCAGACAATTCCATATTAAGCGACTTTATTAAAAGCCACAACACAATAAAAGCAAATAGACCAAAAAAGATATTCTGGGCAATTGTTCCTCGTATTAACTTATATAATCTGTACATTAAATACGCAACAACCGCAATATCTATTATGTCAATAAACCTTATATCTAAAAATGTCATATTAAGCTATATTTACAGACTGAAGTTTATTATATAAAGCAATACATTCATGGGCTTCTTTTACATCATGAACCCTTAAAATAGAAGCTCCATTTTGTAAAGATATCATATTTAATAACGAAGTTCCATTTAACGCTTCTTGTGGAGAACAATCCAATAAATTATATATCATTGATTTTCTTGACAATCCTATTAACATTGGTAATTCAAAGATATTTAATTCCTTCATTCTATTCAGTAACTCATAATTATTATCTAGCGATTTACCAAAACCAAACCCCGGATCCAAGATTATATCATGAAGTCCTCTTTGCTTTAATTCTTCAACTTTTTTTGAAAAATAATCAATTATTTCATAAACTACATCATAATTATAATTAGGATCATTTTGCATATCCTGAGGAGTTCCCTTCATATGCATCATAATGTATGGTACATTTAAATCAGCCATTGTATCAAACATCTTTTCATCCATCTCCCCTGCAGAAATATCATTGATAATATCTACGTTATAGTTTTTCACTACTGCATTAGCAATTCCAGCTCTAAAAGTATCTACGGAAATGATAATATTTGGATATTCTTTCCGTATAATTCCTAATGCACTATCCAACCTCTTTAATTCCTCATCTTCAGAAATATGAACAGCTCCTGGCCTGGATGAATAAGCCCCAATATCAATTATATCAGCACCTTCATTTATCATATCTACAATTCTCTGTAGTATCGATTCTTGTTCCAAATACTTTCCTCCATCAAAAAAAGAATCTGGAGTAATATTAAGAATACCCATCACCTTAGGTATCGTAATATCTAATAACTTTCCCTTACAATTAATATATTTATTTGGCTTTAAAAATTTTTCCATCACAATTTACTCATGTATATAAGTTTCCAAAAATAATGAAATGAATCCTGACGTAAGAATTAACTTTTAAAATTCATCATTTTTTTAGTATAAAATAAGGTATTCAAGGTCTATATTTTTGAAACTAAAGGCTAAATAAAGTATGATAATATATTAAAATCTGTTAATTATTCATATAAACAAAGTTTAACAAACCTCCCCATACACATTAATTACCAATACATTAACCACCAATTACAACATTATTTTATCATATCTACATATATACTTTCTTGTATATATAGTTTTTTGAATATATATTTGACCCTATTAAAATTTGAAAGTACAATAAATACACAAAACATACATGACTTGTAACATGATAAATGTTTAAACTTTAAATATTGAAAAAGAAAAATAAATAATAATTATATGAATAAATTAAAATTACTATTAGCAATTGCAGTTCTTAGCATGGGGTATTTTAAATCCAATGCTGAAATAACTGACACAACTAATGTTTTTTCGCTAAAACAAGCTTTAGAATTAGCAGAAAAAAACAATCGGGAGATTTTAAAAAGTATTGCTGAAGTAGATGGTGCAAAGGCAGACAACCAACAAGCTATGGCATCTTTTTTACCGGCAATTGAATTGTCAAGTACTTATTCATCAACTAATGATGCGCTCTATTCATTTATGTATAAATTACAACGACAAGCTGTTTCTTCTGAGGATTTTATTCCGGCATTATTAAATGATCCTGGAACAAACGAGATGTTTAACACACAAGTTTCAGTTCTTCAACCCATTATTAATGTAGATGCATGGATGGGGAAAAGTGCAGCTAACAATGCATTGAAAGCTACGAAATTAAAGGGTGAATTTACAAAAGAACATGTATTATTTGCTGTTAAACAAACCTACTTTGGTTTACAATTGGCATCAAATCGATTAACAGTAATTGAAAAAGCTTTTGATGCAGCAAGTGCTTATTTACAAATGGCGGAAGACAATCTTAAGCAAGGGTACTTAAAAGAAGCTGATGTACTTTCTGTTAAAGTTAGGTTGTTAGAACTTGAAGCACAAAAGAAAGAGGCACAAAATCAAATTCAATCTGTTTCTGAAATGCTGAATTTTTTAACAGGTAGAAATATAAATTCACCAATAAAAATTGCTGACCAAATTGAGAAAATATCTTATTCTCCAACAGAAATTAATACCGTTTCAAACAGAGCTGATGTTTTAGCCATGCAATATGGTATGAAAGCTCATGAACAAATGAAAAAAAGCAGCTTAATGAAGTTCATTCCCAGAATAAATGGTTTTGGAATGTATAATATGTATGATGAAAACATTGGGGGGTTTGATGCCAACAGTTATATGTTTGGAATTAATTTTCAATGGAAATTATTTAATGGAGGAAAGAACCTGGGTGCGTACAACAAAGCAAAAGCTAATTTTCATATTTCACAACAAGATTATTATCAGTATTTAGATAAAGGAAATATGGAGCTTTCGGGTGCGATTAGAAATATACAGGTAAATGAAAGCAACCTGCTAACATATGAAACAGCTGCGCAACAAGCTAAAGAATCACTAAGAATAAGAACAAATAGATATAAAGAAGGAATGGAACGTACTTCTGACTTATTAGCTGCAGAGGCTACTTATGCAGAAAGTCAATTGAAACATTTAAATGCTATTTATCAATTCAATGTTTCAGTATTCAAATACCAACTACTTTCTTCAGAATCAAAACTATAACCCATTTTAACATTGTATAAATAATAAATTTTAAATATTATGAAACTTCAAAATTTAGCTATCATATTTATTGCCGCAGGAATTATATTTCAAAGTTGTGGTAATAGTTCAGAAGAGAAAACAAAAACAAGTGGAGTAAAGATTTCTACACAAGATGTTAGTTTAGCCAATATCTCAAAAACTTATGATTATTCAGGTACAATTAGTTCATTAAAAAAATCAACATTGAGTACAAGAATAATGGGACAGATTGACCAGATCCTTGTTCATGAAGGTGATATGGTACAAAAAGGCCAACTTTTAATCTCATTAAGAAGTAACGATATTATTGCTCAAAAAAGTCAGGTAGAAGCTAATATTTTAGCTGCTAAAGCTGCTTACAAAAATGCAGAAGCTGATTATAATAGAATAACTTCATTATTTGCAAGCAAAAGTGCCACACAAAAAGAATTAGACGATATAACCACTCATTATCAAATGGCTAAAGCACAACTTACCGCTGCTAAAAAAGCTAAAGTTCAAGTAGAGGAAACATTAGCTTATGCCAATATCAGAGCCCCTTATTCAGGTGTTATTACAGACAAGTTTGTTGATTCTGGTGATATGGCAAATCCAGGAATGCCATTAATAGCTATTGAATCTCCGGGTCAATTTGAAGTTATTACCAGAATACCTGAAACTGAAGTTAATATTGTAGAAAAAGATGATGCTGTTAGCGTAAAATTGAAAAGTTCAGATGAGATCATTAAAGGAAAGATTACTCATATTAGTCCTTCAAGTCGCTTTTCAGGTTCTCAATTTGAAGCTCGAATTTTGTTACAGCCAACAAAAACTCAAAAAGAAATCATTCGCAGTGGAATGTTTGCCAATATTAGCCTACAAAAAGGAAAAGAAAACAAAATATTAATCCAGGATAATTTAATTGTAAACAGAGGTCAATTAACCGGTGTTTGGACTGTGAGTCAAACGGGTAGTGCATTACTTCGTTGGGTTCAGTTGGGTAAAAAATATAACGGACTAACAGAAGTTTTATCCGGACTATCAAAAGGTGACCAACTGATTGTAGATTCAGAAGAAAGACTATATGATGGCTTAATCGTAAAGGCTTTATAATTCAAACAATCTACTTAAATTATATTAATTATTAATATAAACACATTTAATAATGAAAACAGGATTTGCAGGGTCTTTAGCCCGATTATTTATAAACTCAAAGCTAACACCATTATTAATGGTAGCTTTTGTTATCATAGGACTATATAGCTCCTATCTTACACCACGAGAAGAAGAACCTCAGATAGATGTACCTATTGCAGATATTATGCTGCAATACCCCGGTGCTAGTCCTAAAGAGGTTGAATCAAGAATAGTTAAACCCCTTGAAAAAGTAATATCTAATGTTAAGGGAGTTGAATATGTATACTCTCAATCTATGCCTGAGATGGCCATGCTAATTGTGCAGTTTTATGTTGGAGAGGATATAGAAAAGAGTTTGGTTAAACTTTATAATGAAATTATGAAGAATATGGACCAAATGCCTCAGGGTATATCTCTTCCATTAGTTAAAACACGTTCTATTGATGATGTACCGGCCTTAGGCTTGACACTTTGGAGTGATAGTTATTCTGATTATCAATTAAAAAGAGTTGCCCAGGAATTAAATTCAGAAATTGAGAAAATCAATGAAATATCTGAAACTAAAATAATTGGCGGTAGAAACCGTGAAATAAGAGTTGTTTTAGATAGAGATAAGATGACTGCTTATGGAATGGATCCACTTATGATTTCACAACAAATTCAGGCTTCTAACCAACAAATCTCATCTGGCTCTTTTAACCAAAATAATAATGAATATCTGGTAACAACCGGTAAATTTCTTGAAACAGCCGAAGACGTTTCTAATTTAGTTGTGGGTGTACATGGAACATCACCTGTGTATTTACATCAGGTAGCTACTATATCTGATGGACCTGAATTACCTGTTAGTTATGTGTCTTTTGGTTACGGAAGTGCCAGTGTAAAAAAACAAGATTATAGCAGTGAGTATTCTGCTGTTACTATTTCAGTTGCCAAAAGAAGAGGTGCTGATGCCATGCGCCTTTCTGAGCAAATTATGCATAAAGTTGAAGCTTTACAAGGCGAATTAATACCTGCAGATATACATGTAGAAGTAACTCGTAACTATGGAGAATCTGCTTCTGAAAAAGTATCAGAATTATTAATGCACTTATTAGGAGCCATTGTTTCAGTATCAATTGTTGTTATGCTTGCCATGGGATGGCGTGGTGGTTTAGTTGTATTCATCTCTGTACCTATTACATTTGCATTGACCATGTTTAGTTACTATTTCATGGATTACACTTTAAACAGGATTACTTTATTTGCATTGGTATTTGTAACAGGAATTGTAGTAGATGATTCAATTATTATTGCGGAGAATATGCACCGCCACTTTAAAATGAAACAGTTACCGTTCTTTCAGGCGGCATTAAGATCTATTGATGAAGTGGGTAACCCAACAATACTAGCCACATTTACTGTTATTGCAGCTGTATTACCAATGGTTTTTGTATCGGGTATGATGGGTCCTTATATGAGTCCTATGCCTATCGGAGCTTCTATTGCTATGATATTTTCTCTTTTTGTAGCGCTAATGATTACACCTTGGTTAGCCTATCGTTTACTTAAACATGACGATAAAGAAGAAGATGAAAATGATTATTCTTTAGAGAAAACCCTTATCTATAAAATTTATGATAAAACAATGCGTCCAATGATTGAAAACAAAACCAAACGTTGGATATTTATTGCAGGTGTTACTCTATTGTTATTTGGTTCTGCCAGTTTATTTTTACTAAAAGTTGTAACAGTAAAAATCCTGCCTTTTGATAATAAAAATGAATTCCAGGTGGTTGTTGATATGCCCGAAGGAACAACATTGGAACAAACAGCTAATGTAACCAAAGAATTAGCAGCTTACCTGCGTAATCATGAAATGGTAACCAATTACCAAACTTATGTAGGAACTTCGGCTCCTATCAACTTTAATGGTTTAGTTCGTCATTATGATATGCGTAGAGGTTCAAACGTTGCCGACATACAGGTTAACCTTGTTTCTAAAAATGATAGAGATATTCAAAGTCATGATATAGCTAAAGAATTAAGACCTGAATTACAAAAAATCGGAGCTAAATTTAATGCTAATGTTAAAGTGGTTGAAGTGCCACCGGGACCTCCTGTAATGTCTACAATGGTTGCTGAAATTTATGGACCGGATTATGAAGCTCAAAAAGATGTTGCCCTTCAGGTTAAAAAACTATTTGCATCTACAGAAAGTGTTGTTGACATTGATTGGATGATGGAAGATGATCAGGAAGAGTATAAGTTTGATGTTGACAAAGAAAAAGCTGTATTGGCAGGAGTTTCCACTCAACAGATTGTTCATGCTTTAAATATGAACTTACGTGGAGCAAGAGTATCAAACCTATACGCAGAAAATGATCATAGCCAGGTAGGTATTACTTTACGTATGGCTCAGGAGAACAGAACCAGCATTGAAGATTTGAAAAAAATCAATCTGATGTCTGCTAAAGGAAATATGGTAGCTGTAGGTGACCTTGTAAATATTACAAAAAACATTAAACAAAAAAGCATCTATCGTAAAAATCAAAAAGAGGTAGTTTATGTAACTGCAGATATTGCAGGAACTCTGGAAAGTCCGGTATATGCTATTTTAGATATGTCGGATAGATTAGATGAAATTGAAGTCCCTAAAGGTTATGAAATAGAAGAGTTTTATAATGGACAACCATTTCTTGAAAATAACTATGGGATTAAATGGGATGGCGAATGGCAAATTACTTATGAGGTATTCCGCGACCTTGGTGCTGCATTCGCTGTCGTATTATTAATTATATATATGCTCATTGTAGGATGGTTTCAAAACCTGAAAGTTCCTTTTGTAATGATGGTAGCCATACCATTATCTCTTGTTGGAATTGTTGTTGGTCACTGGATATTAAATGCATTTTTTACCGCCACATCAATGATTGGAATGATTGCCCTGGCCGGTATAATGGTCCGGAACTCCATATTATTAATTGACTTTGTTAACATCAGGCTCAAAGAAGGTGTTCCTTTAAAAGAGGCTGTTATTGAGGCAGGAGCAGTAAGAACCACTCCTATCCTATTAACTGCAGGAACTGTGGTTATTGGAGCTGTAGTAATTCTATTTGACCCAATCTTCCAGGGATTAGCTATATCCTTAATGGGAGGAACTATTGCATCTACTTTCCTTACCTTATTAATTGTACCATTGATATATTATTTGGTGGAAAGAAAGAAATATGAAAAATCTACACCTGTTGAATCATCATCAAATGAGGACCAGGAAGTGTAAAAAGAATTAACTCTTGGTTTAATTGTAAAATATTAAACTAAGAGTTTAGTAAAACTTTTTAAATCTATAAACATGAAAATGCTTGTAGCTACAGCTGTAGCAGAATATCGTGAAAAATTGCAACAATTTTTCAGCGAACAAAAAGTACCTTTTTATAATGAATTTGAAGTAAAAGGAGTCGATAAAACACAAAAACCACAACATCGTGTTGGAAACTGGTTTACTTATAATGAAAATCCATACAATTTAGTTACATTTTTTACTATAGTAGAGGATGAACAAGCTAAAAATATTATGAATAGTTTAAATCAATGTAAAATAGAAATGCCTAATTGTAAAATTAGAGCCTATATTTTAAACATTGAAAATGCTGTACAATAAAATAAATTATAAAAATAAATAATATGCAAGAGAGAATTGTAAGAGCTGTAGCCGGCACATTTATTCTAGTGAGCTTAATATTAGCAATGACGGTTCATATTAACTGGCTTTATTTTACAGGTTTTGTAGGCCTAAACTTACTACAGTCATCTATAACCAAATGGTGTTTAATGACTGATATTTTAACTAAGCTTGGTGTACCTAAATAAAAAACAACCCGGAATGTTTTATTAAGCACTCCGGGTTTTTTATTCCCTTATTACTTAGAATTTTCTACATAACAATCACCCATTGCTATAAAATCTACTCAGTCCATCCTGCCGAACTTAATTTTAAAAACCACACCTTTATCAACATTACACCACACACGTGTTTAATTCCATATCTATCAGATAATATATATCTTATTCAAATAATACACATCAAACTCTACAAGAAAAAAGGAGATAGTTTATCGCAAAAACACAATATGGTTTTATTATCCTTAATTCATTTTTTAACATTTTCATAAAGCTATATTAAAATATATACTATATTTATAGTTGTTAAATAATATTTATAGTATCTTTACGATATATATAATACTTATGAAAGAAATTACAAAAGCACAAGAAGAAATACTAAAAGCCCTTTGGAACATAAAACAAGGAGCTGTTAGTGATGTATTGGAAGCCTTATCTGATCCAAAACCGGCATATAACACTGTTGCAACGGTAATAAAAGTATTGGAAAAAAAAGAATATGTTTCACACAAAACATATGGTAAAACCAATGTTTATTTTCCGATAATAGAACAAGATGCTTATGCTAAAAATATAATTAAAGACACTACTAAGGGCTTTTTTAACGGCTCTCTAAATAAAATGGTATCCTTTTTTGTTAAAAGTAAGGATTTATCGCTTGCTGAATTGGAAGAATTAAAAAACATTATTGAAGATGAAATAAACAACAAAACCAAATAATATGGAAGGATTTATTCGTTACATAATAATTTCAACATCTTGTCTTAGTTTGTTTTATATCGGATATCTAATTTTTCTAAAAAGAAAAATACAATTTACTCAACAAAGGTATTATTTACTAGCTTCTATTTTCATAGCCTTGATAATGCCGTTTTCTACATATAGTTTTGACTTAGGAAGTTCAACATCAAACCTATATACAAATAACGAAATTCAACACTCTGAAACTAATCCTAACATAAATAAACATACTGATTTAAGTCAGGCTCCTGTTATTGAAAAACAACAAAATAAACTCAACAGAACTGTCACTTTACAACTTTTATATTTTTTCATTTTATCGCTTTTACTAATACGTATATTTTTCCAGTTTTTTAAAATATTTAAGCTTAAAAAGTCCTGTAAAAAAATATATCATAACGAAAGAATATTTTTAACTCATAATAAAGTTACTAGTCCGTTTACTTTCTTTAATCAGATATTTATTCCAGCTGACTATTTCAACAAAGACAAAGACGCAATTTTAATACACGAAAGAATTCATGCTACACAATATCATTCCATAGATTTAATAATAATAGAACTTCTGATATCCATAATGTGGTTTAATCCGCTTATTTGGATGATGAAGAAATCGATACAATCATTGCATGAGTATCTTGCAGATGAAGGAGTACTAAATACCGGGACCGACAAGCTTAGGTATCAAGCACTCCTTATTAATCAAGTTGTAGAAGAAAGTCTCATCTGCCTTTCCTCTAATTTTAACCAATCATTAATAAAAAAAAGAATCGTAATGATGACTAAAAGTAAATTTGATCAAGATTCAAAATTAAGAATTTTAATTTTGATACCATTAGCTATTATTGCATTTATTGCCGTATCATGCAGTAATAGTCAAAAAACATTAAACGAGGTTACCGTTGTAGAACCTGTTAATATGAATGTTTTATATGTCGGGATTAAGAATCCAATAAAAATAGCTACTTCAGGTTACAATGTATCAGACTTGATTGCTACTGTGGATAACGGAACTATTTCTGGAAATAATGGTGAATACATAGTAAAACCAGAAATAGTTGGTACTGCTAATGTATCTGTAAAATATAAAAACGTTGAAATTAAAAATAGCAGTTTTAGAGTAAAACACACTCCTGATCCAGTAGGTATGATTGCAGGTTTAAAGAGAGGGAATATCTCAAAGAAAAAATTATTAAAAGCAGATAAACTTTATGCCATTATGGAGAACTTTGATTTTGATGTAGCTCCAGAAATACAAGAATTTGTTGTAAGTATTGTAAAACATGGATTTATAATAGATTCAAAATCCAATTCTAATGTTATTACAAAAGAACAAAAAGAACTAATTAAAACAGCTAACATAGGTCAAGAAATATATTTCAAAAGCATCAAATGTAAAGGACCTGATGGTGCATTAAGAGAATTGTCTGTTATGGATTTTATGATAACAGAATAAAACTTTTCTATGTGATGATATTAAAACCAGCCCTTCTAAAAATTTAAAATATGAAGGGCTTATTACTTTCTAAATTCCTCTCTGATAGCTTTTCTGGATGCCCTGTCGACAAGCGTAAAAACAGATTCCTCCTGAGTTTTTTGCCTCCCTGGTTGATGTCCTTTTACTTTAACAATCTGAATATTATAAGCATCAAACATTCTATAAAACTCCTTATATAGATCCTGATTCTTTACTTCTTTATTTCCTCTTGTCAGATAATTATTATTCTCTAATCTTACTCTTCTTTCAGGTAAACTTAAAATATTTTGCGAATCAGTATAAACTATAACTGCTGTATTACTACCTTCAATCATAACTAAACTTAATCCCCAAAGTAAATTTTCAAGTTCTAATTTCGTTGACGAGGTATCTGAAAAACGTTTTAGTTTCACTTTAGATTTAAGCTCCTTTAATGGTTGATTAATATCCCGTGCAACAAGAATAGCTCCATAACCTACTTTAAGTTTGGGATTAACACTGCCATCTGTAAAAAGGTATATATTATCTGTCATTATTATAGAGAGATACTTGTTCCAAAAAAGAATCCGGAATGGTATATATTATATTTTTCATTCATAAATATTTCTTTTGATTGATGATAATTATAACCTGTCATCAAATTTAACCTTATTAATCGGCTTAGCTTAAACTTATACCCTATTCCACCCATTATCATATAACCACTATCTGTTGTTTGAGCCAGCTTTAATTGCGGTCCTCCTTCTGTTATTAAAAATAAACCATTTTTTTTGCCCCATAATGTATACTTTACATTAATAATTAATGGTACTGTTAGCGATCCAAAATATCCGGAATAGGAATCAAGCCCCATTCCTGCATTTATATTTAGGTAATTCGAAATATGATAACCGATCAAAGCTCTAAGACCAATTGCATAACTCTCGTCTTCTGACATATACGTATCAGGAGAGTTAATTCTTGAAACAAATATTTTTCTTATTCCCAATTCTCCATTTATTTTATTCTGGGCCTTTAAATTGATTGTTAATACAATCATCATAAAAACAATTGCATATTTCATCCAATTGATAGAAGTATACTTTTGACTCATATTTTCGATTAGATATTACATTTGGTCATTATCTATATATAGCGACAATATTAAATAAATTATCAATTAGAACAAAAGTGGAGTTCTTAGAATTATTCATTTTAATAAGAATCATTATCTTTACGCCCCGAATTAATTAGAAATGGCAAAAACAACAAATACCACAACAGGCATATTGCAATTAATTACATGGTTAAACAAATACATTAATTTCCTAATGGGAAGCTTGTCTGGTGTTGCAACAGGAACAATAGTATTTTTCATTAACTATGAACATGGCTTTACTCCTGCCCTATATAGTTTTCTTAGACAGTTTTCATTTAATTTATTAATGGGTGGATTTAACATCAGAGTATGTGAAAAATTAACTCAACTCATTCAATCTAAAAATACGGCCATAATAATGGCTACAATTATACCGTCAGTTCAGGCATTTATTATATTGTATTCGGTTCATTATTTTGGTCATACACCAAAACCCGGGGCTTCCTCTTTCTGGCAATTTGGAGTAAATATGATTATATTTTTCTTTATGGCATTATTTTATCGCGATGCTGCAAACAAAGAATATGTAAAAGATTTACTACAAAAATTGATACAAAAAATAAAACTCTGAAATTAACAAATAGTTATTCTTCATTGAAATACTTAGTCGTTCTGAATAATGAAACATTTTAAGCAATATGTTCCACTCGTTATAGAAGAATATAGCTCAAACACATTTCATTACCCTTTACATCATCAAAATTATTACGAACTCATCTTTATTAGTAAAGGACATGGTATTTCACACATAGAAAATACGCAATTACCCTATAAAAAAGGTGATTTATGCTTTGTTTCTCCTGAAGACAATCATCACTTTGAGATACATGAACATACTACATTTATTTTTGTAAAATTCACAAACGATTATTTTAAAAATATTCAAACCATTCATTTTCCATGGCAAGTGCATATTTTTGATCCTCGAGAGCTTTTTTATGATAGTTACTTAAAAGAACACCGGCTTTGTTGGAGCAAAACAGAAAATGATCGAATAATTCGTATCATACATGATTTACTACAATACAAAGAGTCTGAAAGGTCAACGAATTCAATGGTTGTTTATTTCCAACTATTGGTGATTTTCAGCATGATTCACGAGCATTTAGAAAACAATATTAAATCACAATTTTCGCAAGAAAACAATAACTCCCTTGTACTAAACTTTATTCACCAGCATATTTACAGTCCCGAACAACTAAAAATCCCACATATAGCCAACCACTTTAATATCTCAGCACAATATTTCAGTGCCTGGTTTAAACAAACTTACCTTATCACTTATAAAAACTATATTGACCAATATCGTATTGAACTTTTAAAAAACCGATTACTACATTCCAATGCATCATTTCAATCTATTGCTGATGAATTTGGTTTTTCTGACAGCAGCCACTTTTCAAACTATTTTTATCGACATACAAAAGTTCGCCCCTCATCTTTAAAAAAAGCTGCATTAAAACTTTAGAATCCACTGCATTACTAACAAAATATACGGGGCTAAAATAGCTGTACATATACCATTAATTATTAAACCCAGCGTTGAAAAAGCACCAAAATTTTCACTAATTTCTAAAGACCTGCTTGTACCAACTACATGCGAAGCCATTCCAATTGAAAATCCCTGCGCAATAGGATTACGTACCCGTATAAGGTGCATTATAATATATCCGAAGATAGCGCCAAAAATACCGGCAAACATAACCACGCAAGCCGTAAGTGAAGGAATACCTCCTATTACTCTTGAAACATCCATAGCTATTGGTGTTGTAACTGATTTAGGAGCTAACGACAAAATAATATCTCTGGGAGCACCCATTAACCATGCAATAAGTACAATACTTAAAACACCTGTAACAGAACCTAAAACAGAGCTTATAATAATTACAAATGCCTGTTGTTTAATTCTTTCTATTTGACGATACAAAGGTATTGCTAAACACACAATGGCTGGCTGTAATAAAAAATCGATCATCTTACTATTTTGATGGTAAACCTCATAATCGATATGAAAAACCAATAAAAATCCAATAATTAGCAACATGGCTATTAATATAGGATTCATAATAACCCACTTTGTTTTTTGCTGTATTTTTTGACCTGCAAAATAGGCTGCAGCTGTAATTGTTATATAAAATACAGGATTATTTATAATTGTATTCATTTTGTTTTTTTACGTAAAATTTGATGTGTCCAACCAGTTACCATTAAAACCAACACAATACTAACTATAGTAGATATTAATATTGTCCATAAATTGGATGCCAATAAGTTAAAGTAAGCCATTATAGCTACTCCGGCAGGTACAAAAAAGAAGGCTATATTTTTATTAAAAAAATTACCCACATCCTCAACATCCTTCAACTTCACTGCACCCGTCATTAATAATAACAAAAGTAAAATCATACCAACTATACTAGGTGGTAATTTTAACCCGGTTGATTCTACAAAGGCCATTCCGCAAAAGAAACAACTAAATACTATTAAAATCTGTTTTATCATAATTTAATTATTATGACCGCAAAATTCTAAAATCATTACTAATGATATTTTGTATAAGTATTAGAAAAATTGGTAATATTAATAGATGAGAAATTTTGAATGAAGACTTAAAACTCAATGAAAACAAATACCCAAAAATTTAAATAAGGTATATCTTATTGCTTATTAGAATCAAACCACAACTATATGCACTATAACTAACAAAGTGCTTTTGGTATATCTTATGACTTATTAGAATCAAACCACAACCAATATGAGCAAGCCTAAAAAACCGGACGAGGTATATCTTATGACTTATTAGAATCAAACCACAACTATTGTCTTATTATTTTTTAAGATAGTGAAGGTATATCTTATGACTTATTAGAATCAAACCACAACTAAAAGTTCATCCATTTTAACAACCATTTAGGTATATCTTATGACTTATTAGAATCAAACCACAACTCACCATCAATATGATTCACACAAGGTTTAGGTATATCTTATGACTTATTAGAATCAAACCACAACTAACGTAAGTTTTAGAGTAAGAAGGGTCAAGGTATATCTTATGACTTATTAGAATCAAACCACAACTACTGGGGTAACAATACAATAATGCTTTTTGGTATATCTTATGACTTATTAGAATCAAACCACAACGCCAGAATTGTTAGTTATGTTAGGAAGATAGGTATATCTTATGACTTATTAGAATCAAACCACAACAATGTGAATATGCAAATGTTCCTTTCTTTTGGTATATCTTATGACTTATTAGAATCAAACCACAACCCTGATGTAGTTTATTTATATGCTCGTTTAGGTATATCTTATGACTTATTAGAATCAAACCACAACTGCGCGGGCTATAGCCCTTTAATATCTAGGTATTTTAACCTTATTTCTATATAAAAACTTAACGCAGAAGCATGAAAAAAACTAATAAATCATGTTTTTTTGCAGTATTTCAAAGAACACAACAACAAAAATATAAAATAAACATACTCTACAACAAATATTATCTAAAACAATTGAAGTTGTTGTGGCGATTCCTCCATTTTTTGCTTTTTAGCACCCCACATGTTTATAATATTGCCATATTGTTTATCCGTAATTCGTAAAATGGTAACCTGTCCTTTTACCGGAATAAAACTTTTTATTCTTTTTTCATGAGCGTTAGCGCTTTCATTACTGGCACAATGCCGTGTGTAAACACTCCATTGCATCATTGAAAAACCATCTTTTAAAAGATTTTTACGAAATAGTGTTGCCAACTTACGTTCTTTTTTTGTTACAACCGGTAAATCAAAAAATACAAATAACCACATAATTTTATAAGCATTTAATCTAACATGTTCCATAATTTAAAATTGAGGATATGTAATTGTTTTACTTTCGCCACTAAAACAACGAGCTAATGATGCTGTTGTTATTGATAATGCAACCATTAGTGGCCTTTTAAGCTTACCAATTTTTACATCGCACGATAAAACATTTAACAAATACGATTTTGTTTCTTTATCTAAAATAATATCATCAGATCCTGATTGCCATAAATCATATACGGCATCATCCACATAGGCACGGTAAGGTTCCATAATATCATCGGCCAAACAATATGCGTTATAACGGTTTTTATGGTGTATTCCTAATGTTGGTAGTAGTCCGGAACCAACTAAAGCCCTTGCCACAGCTGCTCTCAATACTATATATCCATAATTTAAAAAGCTATTGGGAGCTCCTCCATCTCTATCTCTTGTAAAACCTCCACCTAATAACAAACTCCAGTATTCGCGAGCTGCTGTACCTTCCCTATTAGTATTATCATCCGTTTTTACCGAATTGGCCAATGATTGTAAGGCTCCTGTTGGCTTACCTTTTTTTATTAAAACAGCTTCCTGATTTTTTATTTTTTGCTGCACTGTTTGCTGCCATAATTGTTTTTTTAAAGGCTGTGTACTATTTATTTGCTGTCTGAATAGCTCGCTTTGCAAATGGTGGCCATCTAAATTTAATAACATAGATGCCGGCATATGCTTTCGATCACAACATACCACAGCTACATTATTATCGTTTAGTTGCTGGAGTGCAGGTAATGAAATTGTTATTTGTGGATGCTCTAATATTACAAGAGCAATATCTTCAACAGGAATAGTACTTTGTACATTCTTTTCTTGTTGGATAACCACAAGCTGATTTTGCTGAACTTTTAAATATGCCGGATTAGTAAAAAACAAGGTTCGCTTTAACATTACAGTATATTATTAAGGGTTAATTACTCTTACTCTCACTGTTGCTAATATGTTTTTTTGAATTTACGAACACTATATTTCAATAGACAAAAGGACTATATTTATTGATAACCAAACTAATAGAAAACAATAAAACCCTTAACAAGTACACTTGATAAGGGTTTTATTTATGGAATTTCAGGAATCTTATGAAACCTTAGAGAAACAAAAATACTGATTAGTTATTAAAATAAATACTAATCATCTACTATATTATTGTAATAACGTTTTTATACTATCCGGAAACCACGGTAAAATACCTGTAGAATTAAATTGATTATAAATATCATCTATATTATACAAGGTTTCTGTAATACTTAATTCTTTTAATGCCGTTTTATATTCCGATTCTTGAAAAATATAATTAAAAGAGGTATCGTTTGTATTAATAATATACCATCTTTTAGGTATTAAAAATATTCGTTTTATACTATCAACCAATTCTATTTGCACTTCACCTTGTGAAGGTAATCGTTTCGCTAATGGAAAATACATAGTTCCTGTACTATTCATAATGGCACAATCACCAAAATCAGTATCATTCATAGTGATATATTCTTTATCTAAATTGCCATAAACAACCCCTTTATCTGCTCCAATATTTTTTAATGAATCGATACGAGACCCGATAGAAAAATAATTATGCCTTTTATTACAAAATATATCATTAAATGATAAAAACCATTTATTAGATCCATAACGATCATAATATACTGACAGTGGTTCATACAATGGAATACGGGGTGATTTAGTATTCCAATTTGGGGCGGTGTAATATTTACTAATTTCAGATGTTTTCTTATGATTACATGCTAGTGAAACAAGTAATATCCATGAAATTAAAACAGCTCTCTTCATACTTTACATTTTACCTAGCCTTTAATTTAATTCTGTTTGAGTAATGACTATTAATTGCATGTTTCATTATTTAATAATTATTTATTTCAACAGTCCAGTTGGCTTGAAGCCTTAATTCATCATTACACCCAATGGCATCATGATAAATAAACCCTAATACCGCACATATTGCATTATATTCCATCGAACGTGAATGCCAATCAGGGCGTAAATCAAATACGTCAGAAAAAGAGTATGCAATAATTATATTACCATCTACATCTGATTTTGCATTATAATTCACATTTATTGTACGTAATAACCAGGTAAGTTCATCAAAAGCAACGTCCCAAGTTGCACTATATTCATCAGCCCATTTCCACACTTCCAATGCCTGTTTCCACATTTCGACCTGAGCTCTCTGACCTCCTAATTGTTCACCTTCAACCCCATTTCTAAAAATAGGTTCTTTCATATATGAAGGATCATTTTTAATCTGGGATACAATTGAATTTTGTAAGTCAATCATTGCAGTATCATTTTTCACCCTCACTAAACCTTCCCCTGTGAGTTGGGCTGTATCACTTTGTAATACAGAAAAAAATGCTGCTCCATAAATATTTTCTATTTTAGTAGGATTTTGTCCCAGATATTTACATGCTGCATAAAAAACTTCTCTCCTAATTGTATGTCCCCATCCAGAACCTTTGTAATCTTCAAAACGCTTCATTTTATTATATTTTATGTTGTGTTGTTTTGTGCAATTAAGTTTCATAATAGATAGTGGTTGTATATAAAATAGCTAAAATAAAGACTTCAAGTAACGCAAAACTAAAGTTATTAAGCGCTTCTAATAATAAGTGTAAGCAAATAATTTAGCATTTTTGTACAGCCACTAAATACATATGAAATAAAAAAATGAATCGTTAATTTTTAACAATAATACCCAATTTTTCGAGTAATTGAGGTTTTTCCATTAATGCAATAGATACAATAGTTTCGTAATCCTGAATCCATTCATATAAATCTTCAATCTTATTATCGCGTAATAAGGTAGCCTGTTGGGCATCCCCTTTTTCGCGAAGAATGTGTTCGTTTTGCAATTTAATACTATTAACACCAGTACTTCCTTCTTGTAACGACTCGTTTGTAATACCAAAAGTATTCATTTGATTAACCCATTGTTCATTAGCAAGCAGGTTAGTATAAAAACTGGTAGTTTGTGCCAACCATTTACTTATTCGTGAGGCTCTGCGTCCGTTTAAATCTAAACTAACCTGTGCTGCATGATCATTTTTAAATACAATTTTAGCTATAGCCAAATATTTTTTGTATAACTCATCAACATGCTCAAAAGCATTGTTTCTTTCGTTAAAAGCAATATCAACATCGTTATATTCTTTTGTAAATGAATCTGAAGCTGTTTGTGCCTCGTTAAGTAAGGTTTTGGCCTGTTGTAATTTTTCAGAAGTATAACCGTATTGCGAAACTGCCGATAAAATTAGCTCATCGTTAATACTGTTGTTAATTCGCATACTGCATTGATATAACAGTTCGTCTGTAGATAATTGTTTTTTATCCATTTTTTTATGTTTAAGATTAGAATTAATAAAAGACTATGCTTTTATATGATTTTAAAAGTTTGAATTCAGATTTATACTTTACCGTTCAACTGTAAATTATATCTGGCTGTTATTATTACGAAGGAAATTACATGTTACCATGGTAAAACCGCATGTTACCATCCGCAATTGAATGTTACCACGGTAGAACCACATGTTACCGTCCGCAATTGAATGTTACCACGGTAGAACCACATGTTACCGTCCGCAATTGAATGTTACCACGGTAGAACAGCATGTTACCTTCCGCAATTGCATGTTACCACGGTAGAACCGCATGTTACCTTCCGCAAATACATGTTTCCATTGTAACATGAACAATTCTGCAAGTAACATGCTTTTTTTTAATGAAATATGTAATGCTTAATCGTAACTTTTTATTCTACCAAAGATTATTTTGTATTATTTTAAGTTACGAGCCAATTATTGTTTAGAAATTGAATACTGTGAGAGGTATTATTTAAATGCGGATGATTTTTTTGACTTGGATAAATGAAACTTGTAGTTGCACTCATGTTTAGATTTGTTTTTGGTTATGATTTTTTGAATTCGATTTTCAATTTTACAAAATATTATAAATAAATGCAAACAGAATGGTTAAATAGAAGAAAAAAACCTCTTTTTAAATCGAATTTTCAACCTAAAAAGAGATTTTTTCGTAATTACATTGTTAAAACCGATCAATCTCTCCCAATTCGTTAATTTTAACTTTGATAGGATTAGTATCTTGCCAGGCTTTAAAACTTCTAATAGAAAACTCTTCCTTTGAATTTATCAATGTTGAAGCTAAATGGTATCTAAAGGTATAATATGACGAAGAAACTTTTTGAACTCGATATAAGTATTTACTTAAAAATGAATTATCACTTTTAACCAATTCAAATTCATCTGTACTCAGCCCCAATAAAAACATATCATTTATTTCTAATGTAGCCATTATCTCTTTTCCACCATCTGGTAATTGATAAATAGGCTGTCCTTGTAATCTACGCTCAACAACAGTCCAAAATTGTACAACATCTTCACATAAATTCCCTTCTGAATCTGAATAAATCAAAACATGATGATTGTTTCGAGGATTTACATATTGATTTAAATTAGATTTTAAAGGTAATGCATTGCTAATCGACTCTCTAATCCTGACTTTCTTAATTGGAACAGGATCTCCTTTTTTATTAGGTAAGAATAACTGCCATTCCCCATATTTAAAAAAGGCATCTTTGGGTATTTTATAACCTTTAGTATTCTCAATGTTAACTCCACACTTATCGCTCAAATACTTTTCGATGAGGTTCTTAATTGTAATATCAACAACTTTACCTACATGTTTATCGTTTTGCAATTCGGTAATTTTAGTTCGTCTATGATATGATTCTACTTTGTCTTGCGGAGCTTTTCGTTTTCCAAAAACATTTTCTTTATGTAATTGTCCTCGTACACTATAGCCTTTTCTGTTTTTAGTTAAGGTTTTATTATCCTTTTTATGAGATATTAAAATTCCTTTGGCTTTTTCTTTTACATCATTAAAAAATCCAATCCAAGGTTCAGGAAATTTTTCTGTTGAATCAAGTTTTTCTCGCTGCTTACTTTTTCGTTGCGCATTATGTGTACTTAATCTTTGTAAAAAACCTTGTTCTGTTAATGCTATAGTAATAGCATCTATAGCATGATGTCGATGATCATCTCTATTTTTTTTAGGATCAAATTTTATATCTCCGGTATATTTGTCTACCCAAATATTACCTTCAATAATCGATTGATCTTTTTCTACTTTAGGTAAAACGTTTTCAATTGGATATAATTCAGGATGTATTTTTTCAATTTTCAAAGTCATATAATACTTTCCACTCGCAAAAGAATCTTTTATTTTGTATTCTGGATCTACATCAGCTACCAATAAACCATTATCATCAGCTGTTGCATTAATACATATTTCATTATGATTTAATTCCGGTTTTGAATTAACAGCTTTAATAAACTCAATATTCTCTGGTTTATAATCTATCAACATCCAAAACTTTCCATCCGGCAAATTGGTATTACAACGATATATATAACATTTAAATTCTCCATTGTACACATTACCATATAATAATATCTGATTCTTTTTTGCCTTTGGTGTTTTCTTCTTTTCCGGTGCGACAAAGGATTTTTTTACAATATCAAATACAACCCAATAATTACCATCTTCTTGATTATTTGTAATGCTACCAACAGTATCGTTTTTAAAAGTTCCTTTTTCTACTCTTCCTTTTAGAATAATTTGATCTTCACCAGCCAATGGTTTATCAATATATTTAGGAATAACTTTTATTGGTGAATTCACTTGAAGTTTTGCCCAATATTTGCCATCAGATAATTCTGGTACCTCTATATTAATATCAAAATACTTTGTGGTAAACTTACTTTTCTCATTATATCCTGGAAGTAAGATTTCTGATTCTTTAGTTACAGGAACATCATTATATTTTTTATGTACAGAAACAGTATTCCCATTTTTATCTGTAACAACAAAATAAGGAGTTGACTTTGTTTCATCAATATTAATCTCATGCTTTCCAAGCTCATGAATTGGTGATAATACATTATTCAATCCCCACAAATGTCTGAGTTCAGCAGTTAATTGCCCTGGCATTACACGTACATCCTTGCATATACACGAAAGTAACTCAACTGTTTTTTTGGCAATATATCTACTATCATTTAATTGCCTTTCTATAAAATTACTTTCTTCAAATTTTCTTTTAGAAGTAAAACGTTTGGCTTTAGCATAAGGCAGTAACCTAAATGCCCTGGTTTCTACTTCTTCCCAGGAAGAAGCACCCCAAAGTTTAACATCTGGATTTATACAATAGAATTCGTAAGGTGTTTTTTCACTCTTTTCATTATTAAAGTGGGCCTCACAAAGTGTTTTGTTAGCAAAACTATCATCTAACGAAATACTTAACGGAATAATATGTTCAATTTGTATGGCATTTGACTCTCCTAAAAGGTCTGTAATTCCAATTGTTTTACCTGTATAAGGGCATTGAGCTTTTCCATTACGTTCTTCAATTTCTTTATACATTAAAAATTTCTGAACATTCTCACGAGAAGATTTCAAACCATATTCAGCCAATCTTTCACGTGCTTCATTATTTTTTTTCTCATTATTAGCAATTGAAATAGACACTTGTTGTCGTTGTTTTTTACTATTTCGTAAATCACGCCCCATCTCAACATGAATACGTTCAAATCTAAAATCCTGTCCATATTCCCTTTTATATTTGCGTAGTAAACTATTTACTAAACGACGAGTTTCATTTACTCCTTGCTGAACTATTGGATTACGAAGGTTTTCAACTTGCGGTAAATAATCATCTAGTTCATCAGACACTTCTACATTTTGAGAATGATGGTATAAATAAGTAAAGTAGGGATCATCCTTTTTAAATCCATAAGCAAAAACAGGAGAAGACAGATGGTCTCTAATTTTGTCAATAGCTTCACCATCCTTATTATCCTCGTTAAGTATACTTATTATCTCTCTTTCTATTTTATCATGATATTCAGTAAAATAATCCCATCTTTTTCCAAAAGCATTCTTTATTCCCCCAAGGATTACGGCTCTATCAAATTGATAACCTTTCTTTAAAAACGGCATTATATTTCGTATTGCCTTTAATGATATATTGCTATAACCCTCTTTAAGTTTAATTTTAGCAATTGTTTCTACGTCTTTTTTATATGCAAAGTCTTTTTTGAGTTTCTTAAACAACATATCATTATCTTCATAGAAATAAAAACAATGCCATATTTCCTCATAACTTTTCTCCCATACTTTTAAATCAAATAGTGGCCTAAGCTTTTTTATAGTTGGATTTGCTGGTACTTTTGCTTTATCTTCAAAATTAAATTTTTCATACGTAAGCTTGAGCTCTTTGGGTATATTGGCAAAATCAAAATTTGAGTCTTTTTTATTTATTAAAGCTAATACTTTTTCCCGCTCATCATCTGTAAGTTTAGGGTGTTTACCATATTTGATATTGTTAATGAATTGATAAGCTCTAAATAATTCAAATTCAGGATGAGAGATAGGACAAGGTTTTTTACTGCGTTTTTGAATTTCCCCAACCTTATTTAACATAAATTTCCCACCATTATCAATCACTGGTAATTCATTTTCAAATCTACAGTTTGCCAACAAACTTTTTTGTGATTTTAAAGGCCTTTGCCAAAACAATACACTCTCATTACTTTTAAACTTATAAATTGTATCATTTTCGTTAACTACAGCTTCAATATCTCCCACCAAATATTTTTTTAAACTAACTCTGATTTGTGTAGTAACCTTAAAAACACCCTTTTCATTACGCTTACTTATAACAACATTTTGTTCCCCATATTTTAGTTTTGTAACTATTCAGTGTGAATTTCAAAAACCAAATTTTTCAGAAAAAGTGTTAGTAACTTTTGCTAAAAATGGCAAAAAATGTGGATAACCTTTGTGTGAATTCTATAGCAGTCAACATTTGTATAGCGAACTTTGCATCGCATGGCAAAAAAGATAAGCATAGAAGAACGATTGGATAATTTACTCAATAAGGTAGATAATTTAGAGAATCGAGTTGTTGAGTTAGAAACTGAAAACAGACAGTTAAAAGCAGAGAACTGCAAACTTAAAAAACGCTTATCTATATATGAAACTCAAAAAAACAGTAAGAATAGCAGTAAACCTCCTTCAAGCGATTTTCCCAGGCTGGCTAAAACAAATTCATTAAGAAAGAAATCAGGAAAGAAACCTGGAGGACAGAAAGGGCATACGGGTAATACGCTCAAAACTGTATCTAATCCTGACTTCATTACGAACCATCATGCAAATTACTGTACTTGTTGCGGCAATGATTTATCAATGATTATTGGAGAATATGTAGGAAAACGTCAGGTAATAGACATACCGCCAATACAACCTGTCATTACCGAACACCGAATTTTTCGGAAACAATGCACCTGCGGAAAATTAAATGAAGGCAATTACCCTTCGGGAGTTAATGCGCCCATAAGTTACGGAGCTGGAGTGCAGGCTTTAATTGGCTACATGAGTGCTCGACAATACATGCCATATGAACGTTTGAAAGAGTTTTTAAATACGGTATTAGGGATTAATATTAGTTCCGGAGGCATTAATCAGCTTATCGGAAAAATGACAGCCAAAGCGAAACCTTATTACGAGCAAATCCGCAAGAAAATACTTTCTGGCAAAATCATTGGTGCTGATGAAACAGGCGCTAATGTCAATGGAAAACTTCATTGGGCTTGGGTCTTTCAGAATCCTGATGCTACATTTTTATCGATACATCCCAAGAGAGGTTTTGCTGCAATGGAACAAATCATGCCCGAAGGCTTTATGAACAACACTTTGGTAACTGACTGTTGGAAGTCATATTTTATGACTGATGCCAATAATCACCAATTATGTACTGCTCATTTATTAAGAGAGCTTGAATATTTTTGCCAAAAATACCCTAAGAACAATTGGGCTTCCCAAATGCGAACTCTTATAAAAAACGCTTTAAGGATATACAAAGGACAAGACATTGACATGAAACCTTCCGATATTATTTACAGATTCCAAGTCCTCTTAAAACAAGAACTTGACGAAAAAGTCAAGGAAGTGCAGACATTTCAAAAAAGATTGAAAAAGTACGAGCAATATCTGTTTAATTTTCTAATAAACCCAGATATTCCACCTGACAACAATGCTTCGGAAAGAGCTGTGCGTAATTTTAAAGTAAAACAAAAGGTTAGCGGATTCTTCAAGTCAATAGAAGGCGCCGACTGCTATGCTATATTGCGTTCGGTTGTTGATAGTGCTATAAAAAATATTCAGAATCCATTGTGCGCATTACGTGCTATTGCTTCGTCTTTTCCAATCACTGAATAGTTACTTAGTTTTAAATATTTAATCTTCTTAAGGTTTCTCTTTGAATTTTCCGTCCCTTTAAACTCTCTTATTTTTATATCATTAATAACTATATCATTCAGATTTAGATATTTATTTTGCTCATTCCATATTTTCTCAAATTCGGCAATGTACATATCCCGAGTGGTGTATCTTCCTCTAACTCTAATTTCTTTACCACTCTTATCTTTTGTCGTTTTATAAGGTAAGCTATCTTTATATGAGATTGAATGTAAATAACTCCCCAAACTACTATCCTTTATATTTTCTTTAGTATTATTTATTGGTAAAATATTTTCATCTGGTTTTCCTTTTTCAAAAAGAGTTTTGGGATCTTCATTACCCTTTCTGCTACTCAAAAAACCACGTCTTTGAATCATATGATAAAAAACCCTTCCTAACTCCATTAGTGTCAATGGTTGGCTTAAAGCTTTATCTCTTAAAACATAGGGATTCATCCTAATCCATTGAACAAATTCATTTGATGTTGGAAAATTTCGCTCTTTAATAAAATTTCCGGATGTCTTATTTTTCCATTTATTTAACTCATCTAAGTTTAAAGGACACATACGTTGTTCAATCAACACTTGTAACAACTTAATTTTCCTAAGTCTTTTTCTATAAAACTGTCGTCTTATTAATCGTTTTTCTATTCTCGTGGCATTTTTCGATTGTTCTTTATCTCCTGTTCCAATTGTTTTAGCAACTACACCTTCTGGAAAAATCCGGACTCCAACATCATCAATTCCATTATAGTTTTGAATTTTATTATTTTTTATTGTTACATCCACTACAGCCCAACCAATACTGTTGGTTCCCAGGTCTAATCCAAGTATTTTGCTCATTACAATTATATATTATATCAGGTAAAAGGAAAGTTAATCCAGTACACCTTTAAATGAAGAATTTTAAAGGTAAGAAATTATTTGTAACGGTAAAGCAACAATTATTTATATAGTTAGTTACTAAATAATTTTGTTTGTAAGGCTTAGTCTTTTATCTTTGTTTACAGAATAAAAAAATTCTTATTAGAATCTTATCACAATAAGGCCATAGTGCCGAAGGAAAAAATTCCTATACTCCTGCTTCGGTGGGAGTTTTTATTTTATGTCATTTCCTCCATATTTATTAATAACTATTTTAGTATAAGGTATTTTTATCATTATTGATTATATAACAAACAAACTCCCCTATTTATCATAAATCACCAGAGATTAAATTAATCATTTATAATTGTTAAAATTAGGAGTTTTACTAATTACAGCTACAATTTGACACATTTATGGCTTTTTAAATTCATGAATTACATAAATAATTAACGCAAAATTTCTTTAATAAATGTTAATGCATTTTTAACACTATAAATAAAACTGCTTTAAAACATGTTTTTTACGTACATTTTACTGATTTATCAAAAAAAACGTGATATTAATCACATATTGGAGGTCTTTAACGCTAGTAAATACATTGGGACGGTAATATTACGGAAAAATTTCTTTATAAAAAATAGCATGTTATAAAATATGCTAAAACTTGGCTCTACCTCTATTATTATAGAGCCTGATTGTTTATTTTTGTGTCAAAATAAAATTCATTAATAACCGTAGCAAACCAAAAACATGTCAAAAAAATTATTGATTAGAGACCTAACCCTTAGAGATGGTCAGCAGTCGTTATTTGCCACAAGAATGCGACAAGAACAAATTGATAGAGTTCTACCATTTTACAAAGACGCCAACTTTTATGCAATGGAAGTTTGGGGTGGTGCTGTACCAGACTCTGTAATGCGTTACCTAAACGAGAATCCATGGACACGTCTACAGACTATTAAAAAAGCTGTTGGTGATGTAAGTAAACTTACTGCCTTATCAAGAGGACGTAACTTATTTGGATATACTCCTTACACAAATGAAATTATTGATGGTTTTTGTAAAAATGCCATAAGCTCAGGTTTAGGTATCATGCGTATTTTTGACGCATTAAATGATATCAATAATGTAAAATCAACCATTAAATATGTAAAAGAACATGGTGGTATTGCAGACTGTGCTGTTTGTTACACTATTGATCCGGAATACAAAAAAGCCGCTCGTTACAAAGCCCTATTAAAAGGAAAACCACTTCCTAAGCCAGTATTTACTGACGAATATTTTGTAAACAAAGCAAAAGAGCTTGAAAAATTAGGAGCTGACATGATCACAATTAAAGATATGAGTGGTCTTATTCCTCCAATGCGTGTAGCTAAATTAATTTCTACATTTAAAAAGTCAGTTAAAATTCCTGTTGACTTCCATACACACTGTACACCAGGTTATGGATTAGCCGCTGTATTAGCTGCTATTATTAATGGAGTTGATGTTGTTGATACAAATATTTGGAATTTTGCTGGTGGACCTGCAGCTCCTGCTATTGAATTGATTTACCTATTTACTAAAAAATTAGGTATTGAGATGGATGTAAACATGGAAGCGGTTGCTAAAATCAACAAAGAGTTATATAGCATTCGTCAGGAACTTTCTGATGTGGATGCCGGAAAACATTTCCCAAAACCATTTAATCCATTAACAGATTCTCTACCTGCTGAAATTGAGGCTGAATTTGATAATGCAATTAAAGCAGCTAAAGCTGGAAAAGAGCAAGATTTAGTTAAATCTTGTCATAAAATTGAGAAATACTTTGGTTTCCCAAAACCAAATGAATTGGTTAAAAACGCTCAGATACCAGGTGGTATGTACACTAACATGGTAGCTCAATTAAAAGCGTTAAAGTCTGAAGATATCCTAGAGGATGCCATGAAATTAATTCCTCAAGTACGTTTAGATGCTGGTTTACCTCCATTGGTAACTCCAACAAGTCAAATTGTAGGAGCTCAAGCTGTAAACTGTGCTATGGATATTAAGAAAGGCCATGCCATGTATACAAACGTTTCAAATCAGTTTATCAGCTTAGTAAAAGGAGAATACGGAGATACTCCTATTCCTGTTAAGCCTGAGTTTAGAGAACAGATCTGTGGCCATAAAGACGAACGTCCTTTTGATACATCTACTTATAAAATGCAACCAAATCCTGTTTTAGAAGATTTTGGTGGTGTTAAATTAGCAGAAACTGAAGAAGAGGTATTGTTACTTGAGCTTTTCCCAATGGTTGCTAAAGGATACTTAACTGGTGTTAAGAAAGCTGCATGGGAAGCAAAACAAGCTTCAGAGCCTAAAAAAGCGGTTGCTACTGAAGAAGCACCTAAAAAAGCAGCTCCAAAAGCGACTGGTAAAAAAATTACAATTCCTATGCCGGGAAAAGTATTACAATACCTGGTACAACCTGGAGATAAAGTTGAAAAAGGCCAGACTGTAGCTATCCTGGAAGCTATGAAAATGGAAAACAGCATTACTGCAGATACAGCTGGTTATGTAAATACTTTAATGGCTGCAGAAGGTGATACCTTACCTGCAGATGCTCCAATTATGGATATTGTTGATGCTCCTGCTGTAACAGAAACATCAAAGGCTGCTGCCAGTGCTCCTAAAGCTGCACCAAAAGCAACTGGTAAAAAAATTACGATTCCTATGCCAGGAAAAGTATTACAATACCTGGTACAACCTGGAGATAAAGTGGAGAAAAACCAAACTGTTGCTATTTTGGAAGCCATGAAAATGGAAAATAGTATTACTTCAGATATTGCTGGTTATGTGAATACTTTAATGGCTGCTGAAGGTGATACTTTACCTGCAGATGCTCCAATTATGGATATTGTTGACACTCCTGTTACTAATGAAGCACCAGAAGCAACAACAAGCGCTCCTAAAACTGCACCAAAAGCAACAGGTCCAACTAAAGCTGTTACTGTACCAATGCCAGGAAAAATCCTTGACATTCAGGTAAAAGAAGGTGATACAGTAGAAAAAGGTCAGGTTGTTATTATACTTGAAGCTATGAAAATGGAAAATAGTATTTCATCTGATTTTGCTGGAACAGTAAATGAAATTTTTGTAAATGTTGGTGACACTGTTGCTGCAGATACAAAAGTTCTTGATATCGCACAATAATAACAAAACAAGAATTTTAGTTAATAGCTTAAATTCTTGTCTTTGCATCATATCAATATAATATAAAGAAAGAGCTCGTGTTGAAAATTCAGCACGGGCTTTTTAAATTATACATGTATATTGAACTTAAAAAACGTATTCACCTCTGTTCGACATAGTATTATTTTAATTCAAATTTATATAAGGTTTTCACATACTCTTTTCTTTGATACCAATCATTAAACACAAACTCTACGGTATTAACAGAAAAAGTTCCAAAATTATAGTTACGATATTCCTCCACTATTTTTAAAAATTCGGCTTTATTAGTGAATCTCTTTTTCAATCGAAATATAGTTGAGTGAGCCGTTTGAATGGCATACCTTTTATCTAATGATTGTTCCAGATTTGATTCCTTAAAATTATTTCTCAGATTATTTCGAAATTGATTTAACGTCTCATCAGCTAAAAAAACTTTTACCATTAAACATGATGGTGATGCCGTTACCCCTCTGAATTCAATATTAAAACATCCTAATCCCTCGATACTATTTTGTATCATATTTATATAGTCTTCAATTTCGATTTGTTTCAGATCAAATCCATCATAACAAGAAATAATTGACATTACAGTAATATGTATATCAGAATCAGGATAAAAATATTGGTTTGGCTCAACCTTTTTTATTTTATTCAACAATTTTTGAATCTCCTTTCTTACTTTTTTATCAGGACGAATCACTAAGGTTATCCCAAACCTATTATCATTATTGGAAGCTATTAATTCATCAATCTGATACAAATCAGATTTGATTTTTTGAATTGAATCTTTATATAGATAATCACTATTAACCGACAAAAGTTTCATTTTGGCGAGTCTCATGTCTTAATGTACTGAAAATCTGAATGCTTATCATAAGATGCAAAATACTACCCCCCTTGTTTTTAGAACAATGCAGTCTGAAAACAAGGGGATTTATTTCGTTTTGTTCGTTTGATATAAGTTCTTCTGCTATTCTGAACCATCCAAATAACCTGAAGATTGCTTACTAAATGAATTCGTACTAATGCTGCAATCGTAGAAAATGCCTTTTTGCTTTCAGATTTTACCTTTAATACTTGTAGTAATAGTTGCGCAATTAGCGTACACCATATTTGAGTTTTTATTCCGTTCTCTGTTTCAGAATAAAAGTAATGCAATTGAAAGTTTTGTTTAAGCTTTTTAAAGAGCAACTCTATATTCCACCTTAGTTTATATAAGTAAGCAACTTCTTCACGACTTATCTGCCAGTTATTGGTTATAAATTGATATGTTCTTTGCTGTTCATCTCGGTAAGTAACTTTTCTTAAACAAAGCGTCTTGTTTTCTTTTTTGTCTTTGTAATTTAAATGAATGTGTTCTTCTTTCAATACTCCCGCCTCATTATCCTCCAGTTCTTTAGAGTATAATTCTTCTACCACATCATATACTGCATTCTTCTTAAGCCTACACACAAAATTTACTTCTTGTTCAGTCCACAAGGCAAATTGCAAGTAATGGTTGTAGGCTCTGTCGAAAACGATCATGCTATGTGCAGCAAGGGTCAAATATTTAAGGAAGTTTTTGTCGTGCAGTTTAGCTTCGCTTAGCTTTACAAATTCGGGAGTGTCACTATGAGCATCAATCATCATATGAACTTTTAATCCTCCTTTCTTTTTTCCATCATGCTTTGGGTTCCGCCCAACACCCTTCATTACATCTGAGAATAGTCTTATTGTGCTCGAATCGAACAGGTATAACTTATTGAAGGATACATTATCAATTCGGCTGACCGACAAAAGTGGTTTAAAATGTTCTAGTAACATGAAATATAGTTCTTCGAAGAATTCATTACTTCGATTGCGCAAGCCATCTCCTGCAGTACTCTTTGCTGGTGAACTTGACATCCCAAGGTGGTTCAGTTTTCCCTGCATACTCATCATGCCATCACAAATTTCACCCATAGAGTCGCACCGGCTAAATGCACCAAATAGCAGTGTCAGTAACTGCTCCCATGAGCTGAACTTTTTATAATATCTGTCTGCTTTATACTTATTCACCAAAGCATCAAACTTGTTTCGAGGGATAAAATCTATTAGTTGTTTGAAAATTGGCTGACCGACTAAATTCTTTTCACTATTTTTATTGCTCATAATTTTATTGTTGTGGTGACCTAAAATTATGAAAAAGAAAGGATGGCTCGATTGAACCATCCTTTTATTTTTTCTCGGTTAGTAGTGATAGATAATTATAATGCTCTTTTAAATTCATTTAATAAATTCTAATTATAGCGTCTGATTATTTCAAATACTAATATAAATATAACCTTCATACTACAAGTAAAATCAATAATTATAGATTTTCATAAAAAATATTACCAATACACAAGATAGACATACACCTCTATATCAATTACATATTAATATTCAAACTATTTTTTTAGTAGATTAACTACTTTTTTAGTTGCATAACTATATTTTTAGTTATATTTGTATTGTCAACATTATTCATGGTACAAATTATTAATTGAGTAAGTATGAATACTAAAAAACTTACAAAAAGAGAAGAAGATGTAATGAAAATTCTTTGGAATAAAGGAAAAGGATTTGTTCGAGACTTATTACAACATCATCCTGATCCTAAACCTCATTATAACACTTTTAGTACAATTATTAGAGGATTAGAAGAAAAAGGATTTGTTTCTCATAAGCCTTATGGCAATACGCATGAGTATTATCCTTCCATCACCAGAGAAGAATATAGAAAAACATATGTAAAGAATGTTGTATCGGATTATTTCGAATCTTCTTATAAAAACATGGTTTCTTTCTTTATAAAAGAAGAAAACCTAAAAGTTGAAGAGCTTAAAGAGTTAATTGACTTAATTGAAAAGAAAAAAAAGGAAAGTAAATGATTTCATTTTTCGAAATTCAATGGAAAGCTGGAGCGCTTTTATCTTTAGGAGTATTGCTTTACTACTTCTTTTTATCAAAAGATATTTTCTTTCTCAGAAATAGAATCTGGCTATTAGCTTGTCTGCTTGTACCATGGATAATACAACTATTTTCTATGCCTGTATGGATAAGAAATTTTTTGTTTGAAGAAAGAAATATACAAGCCACACCCCTATTTCTTGAGTCGAATAAATTAAATAATATACCGATTCAAGAAGTTGTATATAATGATCATTTAAATTGGGAACATATTGCATTATGGATATTTATCGTTATAAGCATGTTTTTTATGTTTCGGTTATTGATTGGTTTTGTGGCAATACAAAAATTGCGTTCACAGAGCATAAGGCATAATTACAAAGGCTTACCGCTAAGAATTTTGAAAAAAAATGACATACATCCCTTTTCTTTTTTTAGAACAATCTATGCTCCAAAATTAATAAACAAACTAACTAACAAACATTTGATTTTGGAACATGAGATGACTCACTGTAAACAATTACATTCCATTGATATTGTGCTGGCTGATGTTGTATTGCTTTTTCAATGGTGGAATCCTTTTGCATGGTGGTTACGAAAATTAATCGCTCAAAACCATGAATACTATGTTGACAACTATATGTATCAAAAGGTTTCTAACCCTAAAGAATATCAATACCTGTTGGTTGAGGTATTATCAAAGAATAATAGTTTACAATTTGTAAATAATTTTAATGGAAGTTTTATAAAAAAACGAATTGTAATGATGAATCAAAATAAATCAAATCAAAAATATAAAATCTGGAAAGTTGTACCTGTACTGCTTATAGGAGTATGTTCATTGCTGGCTTTTACAAATCCAAATACAACAGAGACAAATCAAAAAAACGATTCTGTCAATCAACAAAAGAATATCCTTAATAATCCTGAAGTTGATAATTCATACGATCATATTGCTACGGATAGCATTGTTGTAAATAATGAAAATGTAATATTATACGGTGACAACGTTGAACTTACCTCTAAAAGTAATAACAACTCAATTAATTTTATCAACCGTAAAAACATTTCACAAACTAATCAAGTTACCAAAGCCAAATATGCTTCAGAAAAGGACAATCTTAAATCTGACATTAGCGACAGTAAGTCAAAGGAAAATCAGAGAATATCCAACGAAATCCTGAATAAAGATCCACTTATTCTTATTAATGGAATAAAGAGTACTAAATCTCAAATGAATGCATTGGCATCAGATGAAATTAGCAGTGTAAACGTAATTAAAGATAGTGATACACTGAAATCCTTTATTGAAGAATATGGTGAGGATGCAAAGGATGGTGTTATATTAATAACTTTAAAATCCTCCAATGAAGATTCAAAAGAAGTTCATTATGTTACTGGCTATCCAATTAGAGACCCTCATAATCTAGAAGACTTTGTTAAAACTAAGAACCCATCCATTTTTGTAGAAGGAAATACAATAACCTCCACGGATTTTCTGGCTTTGGATGAAAATAAAATCAAGTTAATAAGCATATTAAATGAAAAAGATGCGACAGAAATGTATGGAGATAAAGGTAAAAATGGCGTTATTGTTGTTTCTTTAAATCAACCTAAAGATGAAAATTCAGACGAAACGGTTACAGTTAAAGCTATCCCAAAATCTAACACAGCTCAACTTCCCGAATCCATCAATAATTCAATTAAAGGTAAAAAACCTTATTTCATTGTAGATGGAAAACCAATTACATATAAGGAGTTTAAAAAATTAGATTCTGATCAAATAGAATCAATATCTGTATTAAAAGATAAAAATGCCATTGACAGATATGGAGATAAAGCAAAAAATGGAGTAATTTTGGTTACTACTAAGAAATAAACAACGATTTCAAAAGCCTCAAACATTTAATTTTGAGGCTTTTAATTTAAATATTACTTATAATTTCTTACTACAAAATCATAAACATTCTGATACATCATTTTTTCTAAAATAGTATCAATATTCAATCCCATTGAAATGTCTTCAAAATCAACATTCCCTTTAAAATATACTTTAAGATCATCCATTAGGTTCTGAAATTCATCAGCTACAATAAACGAATCTGTAGGATTAATCATCCCATCAAAATCAGTTCCCAAACATATTGAATTCCAAACTTTTATTTTCTCTACCTCCGTAATATCTGAATCAACAACAGCTTTGGCAATTCCTATAATATTTTCCCCAATTTGTTGGGTCCAAAATTGAACGACTTCCTTATCATTATTTTTGATTTCTCTGTTAGAAAACTTTTTCGACTTTTTAATTCTTTTTTCTCCTGATAATATCCTTTGATCTAAATTCAAACCGATAATACCGCCGGATTCAACTATAATATTAATTTCTTCTTTAGATAAATTAATACTCCAGGGATTAAAGGATGCTGATTTTTCATACTTTGTTTTATCTGTATCTGGTAATACTATAGAGTCTAATATTTGATTATGATCACCATACCCCATATGACTAGCTATAACTGGTATTCTTTCTAAAGGATCTTTTCCCGAGTTATAGTTAGCAATTTTATTGTAATACCATATTCGCGCAGCAACACTCATATGTTTGGTATCAATTAAAATTCGCCTCCCATTTCCTTTGTATTTCCCTATACCGAGCAAACAATCAATCACCTCTTCTCCTCTGGGATTAACAGGCTCATTTAAGCCTACTTGTTGATGTAATAAAAACGATGCAGCTCCATCTGGTATACTACGTGCATGCCCTAACATTCCATTATAAAAATGATGCGACATGGTAACATACAATGGAACATATTCCCAGGTAGATTTTATTTTGGTAATATTATCAAGAGTACTCTGATGAACTTCAGGATTGTGAATAACCTGATCAGCATTTCCTGAGATTAATGAATGCGCACCTTCAATTGAAGGAATAACAATTATTATATTTTCATCGCTTTTATACTGTTCAATATCCATTGCATCTTTTGCCAATACATATTTCCACTCCTCACCATTAACTTTATGAATTTTATTATTGTCCTGTTTTAAAAATTCATATTCCTTTTCCAAAAATTCAAAATAATTAAAAGAGCTACTCTGAACAGTATTTATATATCTAATTGGCAAATGACTCACAAAGAATTTTGCAATAATATCAGAAATTTCTCCTTCTCCAATAATTTCAGGATCTAACCAACTTTGCTCTAAAGGATATAATGCAGCAACTATTAATTTTACATTTCCTCTTGCCAAAGCTGGCATACTTGTTTGAAAATACTCTGGATAAGGACTATCGCGCTGACGTTTTTTCGGTTTATTTTCACTCCATAATGAGTTTTTCTTATTTTTTCCAGCTTCTTTAAATGCAAAAGGATGCATTGTTGGATGACAATGCAAATCAGCAAATATTTTCTTCATAGTAAAATTTTAGTTTTAGGCTTAATACAACTGATGCTTTATACTTAACAATTTATAGTATAAGATTTAATTCTTTTCTATATCAACAAGTTCAACTTTATACACAATACTTTTCCTTCCGGGGATTTTATCATCGTCCCCCACTAATCCATGAGCTCTATGGGGAGGCATTATAAAAGTAGCCTGAGCTCTTTTATTCATTAATAAAATACCTTCTTCTAATCCTGTTTCAACTCCACCTTGCCCTACTTTAAACTTTTTATTACCTAAAGAATCTGAAGAATAACAAGCTGTACCATCTAATAATGAGATAAGATAAGATATCTCTACAATATCTCCTTTTGTAGCTAACTCTCCTTCCCCGTTTTTATCAATATGATACCAGAGACCTGTTTGAGTTTCTTTCATATCTAGTTTATTATCTTCAATATATTCTTTAATGGCATCAGCATCCATCGAAACCATTTTTCGATTGATGGATATTAAATCCTCCATTGTTGGTCTTCTTTTTTGTTCTTTGTCATTATTCTGAACCGCACAAGATGCCAACAGAAGAATTAATAATCCAAAAGATAAATAGACTTTAATCATGCTTTTGCTCCTCTTTATAGGTTTTGTAAAATTTTTCAATCTCACGTTTAAATTTCTCAATTGTCTCTTCCATATTTAATTGCGATTCGCCACCTGCAGCATTACGATGACCTCCACCATTAAAATTCAACTCTGAAAACTGATTTACAGGAAAATCGCCTCTAGACCTGAAAGAACATTTTACCTTATCATCCTTCTCCATAAAAAAAGCTGAAATATCAATACCCTCTATTCCTAATGGGTAATTTACAAACCCTTCAGTATCGCCTGGTTGAAAATTAAATTCCTCCAACTCATTTTTATCTAACCATAAATAAGATGCTTTCTGCTCCGGCAACAAAAACATTTTTTCACCTAATACATGACCTAGCAATTTCATGCGATGAAAAGAATTACTATGAAAAACCAGTTGATGAATTTTATCTTTATCAATATTTTTTTCTAACAGATTAGCAACAATTCTGTAGGTATCTGGATTCGATGAATTATAACTCAGTGATCCTGTATCTGTCATAATTCCGGTATAAAAACATTCTGCCGCAATGCTATCAACATGCTCATCCCAACCTAATTTTCGAATAACCTGATACACCAGCTCACAAGTTGAGGAAGATTCCGGTACTGAAATCATAATATCAGCAATATCATCAGGATATGGATGATGGTCCATCATAATTTTTAATGCGTTAGAATTATCTACCGGGATACTCAGTTCTTTAATTCTTTTTAAACTATTAAAATCAACAAAAACCAATGCTTCTGCCTCAGATATTCTTTCTAATGCGCCTTCTTTATTGACTTCAAAATCAATTACATCTTCAGCTCCACTCATCCAACTTAAAAACTTAGGAAAACCAGAAGGAGTAACAACCTGAGCTGTTTTATTCATCCTCTTTAACACATTTTTCAGTCCCAAAGAAGATCCCATAGCATCACCATCTGGATTTAAATGTGGTATAATAACAATGTTTTGAATGTTTTCTAATTCAGATTTTAATTTATTTAGAATATTTATGTCAATCATTTCTATTTTTTAAACATCAAATATAATTAAATAAAGAAGACTGAATTTTGACAAAAGGGAAAATATTCCTAATATTAAATTCTTCATTGTAAAATCAATTAAATTTAAAAATATGGCAGGAAATAAAACATTAACAATCATTAAACCTTTTGCTGTTAAGAAAAGGAATTTAGGTGCCATACTAGCAAAAATAGAAGAATCGGGATTTCGATTTTGCGCTATTAAAACCTTAAAATTAGATAAACACGAAGCTGAAGAATTCTATATTGAGCATAAAGAAAGACCATTTTATGATGAGTTAACCGACTTTATGTCCTCAGGTCCTATTACTGCAGCTATACTTGAAAAAGAAAATGCGGTGGATGACTTTAGATTTTTAATTGGAGCTACTGATCCTAGCGAAGCTAAGGAAGGTACCATCAGAAAAATGTTTGCTACCGACAAAGCTCATAATGCTATTCACGGTTCTGATAGTGATGTTAGTGCAGAACGAGAGTGTGACTTCTTCTTTAGTAAAAGAGAAAGATTATAAATATTTGATTTAATACTGTGAAGCTGGAAATACGAAGAAAAACATGTTCTAAATTTTCCAACTTCACAAAATATATTTTCCTTCTTTCTCTCTAAAAAAAGCGATATTCACAACTGTTAAAAACCACACTATAAACAAGTAACAAATCATCCATTTTTAAAATCTCCTAAAACGTATACTATCAAAGTAACAATTGAATATTTCCTAATTAAAATCCTGAATCAATCTTATACTACAAATAAGAATACTGGTTTAAGTATTTTCATTAATAATATAAAAGAAGCCAGGAGTATTGTTTGATCGACAAAGTTAAAGCCTTTTAACAAAGAAAATTGATTATTCATGAAGAGTTCCATATGAACAGTAAATGAAATAATATATTCATGAAAGAAGCCGATAAAAAATACAGTATAACAGAATCTTCATCTCATTTCAATAATTTAGAAGAAATGTCTGTTTTTGAATTATTATCTAATATTAATAAAGAAGACGCTAAGGTTCATATAGCAGTAGAAAAATCAATTCCTCAAATACATAAATTAGTGGAACAAATTGTTATTAGGATGAAAAAAGGTGGACGTATTTTTTACTTGGGGGCAGGAACTAGTGGTAGATTGGGAGTTCTGGATGCTTCAGAAATACCTCCAACATTTGGTGTTACTGAAAATGTAGTTATCGGATTAATTGCAGGTGGAGATATTGCTCTAAGAAAAGCGGTTGAAGCTGCAGAAGATGACCCTGATATAGCATGGAATGAGCTTTTAAGGTATAATGTAAACAATTTAGATACAATTATTGGCATTGCTGCTTCAGGCACAACTCCATACGTGATTGGAGGTATTAAACATGCTCGTAAAAATGGTTTACTAACGGGATGTATTACTTGCAATCCTGAAAGTGAAATTGCAAAAGAAACAGAGTTCCCCATTGAGGTAATTGTAGGACCTGAATTTATAACAGGAAGTACACGTTTAAAATCAGGTACTGCTCAAAAAATGATCTTGAATATGATCACTACTACCATAATGATCAAGCTGGGTCGTATTGAAGGTAATAAGATGATAAACATGCAATTGACCAACAACAAACTAGTAGACAGAGGATCAAAAATAATAATGGAAGCAACAAAACTTTCTTATGAACAATCTAAAAAGTTACTACTAAAGTTTGGGTCTGTAAAAAAAGCAATTGATGCATTAAAGAACGAATAAAATAGCTTCTCACTCTCTTCAACCGTTACTCAATCTGCAAATAATAATTATCTTATCACTATAGATGTAACAATCTGATGACCGACCTCTTTATTCAAAGCATCCATTATCTTATCTTTTAACATCAACAACTCATTACGCATTACACTTGAATTTATACTTATATATAACGTTCCGTTGTGCATAAATATTTGTGTAGTGGCACGAGCTACTGTTTTTCCAATTACTTTTTCCCATGAACGCACCACCCTGTTTTCAAGCATTTTATGGTCTAAATGTTCACGTTTCAAAATTTCTGAAATAACTTCTCTTATTTTAACTGCATCTTTTTTTTCCATTATTCCTCTCCCTCATTATATAAAGTAAACTGTCCATTATCTACAGCATATACTACACTATCTTTTTTAATTCGTTTTAAAATAGGCAATATCCTATTCAACTGTGTATCAGTAATAAATATTTGATTAAAAGCATCTCCTCCAACCAATTCTATTAACCGATCTCCTCTCTCAGAATCTAACTTATCAAAAATATCATCCAGCATTAAAATGGGCTTTATATTTTTGTGCTGAACTAAAAATTTAAACTGCCCTAGCTTTAATGCAATTAAAAATGTCTTTTTTTGTCCTTGCGAACCTATTTTTTTTATAGGGTAACCATTAATTTTAAATTCAACATCATCCCTATGAATGCCTTTTGTGCTATAACCCAATACAACATCTTTGCCTCTGGCCTCCCTTAAAACTTCTTCGAAGCTATCAGCAAATAGATGTGATTTATATTCAAAGTTCACATCTTCTTTACTTCCTGAAATGAAATTATACAGTTCATGAAATACATCTTTCAACTCTGATAGAAAAGCTTTACGGGCATAAGCAATTTTGCTACCCAACGAAATAATTTGCATATCCCATATGTCGAGCATATTATTGGTTTCCTTATTTAAAGCATTAATACCTTTTAAATAAGCATTACGCTGAGCCAATACCTTGTTATACGAAATCAAATACTCTAAATAACTTTTATCATATTGAGAAATTACACTATCAATATACTTACGTCTTAATTCACTTCCTTCAACAATCAGGCTTTCATCCTGCGGAGAAATCATAACTAATGGAAGTAATCCAATATGATTAGATAATTTTTCGTACTCCTTTTTATTACGTTTAAACTGCTTTTTCTGCCCTTTTTTTAATCCACAATAAATATGTTCGTCCTCTCCATTTAGTTCAAATCCTCCTTGAATAACAAAAAAATCATTATCATGCTTAATACTTTGACTATCTATAGGATTAAAAAAGCTTTTGCAAAACGACATATAATAAACCGCATCTAACAAATTGGTTTTACCCGTTCCATTGTTTCCTACAAAACAATTAACCCCCTTACTTAAAAGGAGTTGAGCAGACTCTATATTTTTAAAATTAATAAGATGTAACTTCTTTAGATGCATATAAAATATTTTCAGCTCACAAATGTAATTAATCCATGATTAAAAATTTAACAATAGAACAAATCAAAAAGATAAAAATGTTAAAGAATTTCTAATCACATATTTTGATTTTTTCACAAAAGAACTACATTTGCGTAGCAATAAAAAATAATTATCCATGTCGAATAAGGAAAAAGAATATGCTACGGAAAATAGCATGGAAAACGTTGAACATGCGTTAAGTAAAACAGAGCAATTTATAGAAGATAACCAAAAAACCCTAACAATTATAATGTTCGCCATTATTATTATTGTTGGAGGATACTGGGGTGCTAAAAAACTTTACTTTTTACCAAAGGCAAATGAAGCTCAGGAATTAATGTTCTTTGCTCAAGATTATTTTGAAAAAGACAGTTTTAACCTTGCTTTAAATGGTGACGGTATGAATATGGGATTTGTTGAAATAGCTGATAGCTATGGTATGACAGAACCAGGTAAATTAGCGAAATATTATGCTGGTGTTTCATATTTACATTTAGGTGATTTTGATAGCGCTATTGAATACCTAAGTAGTTATTCAAGTAGTGATGAATTACTTAATGCAACAGCTAAAGGTGCTCTTGGAGATGCATATCTTGAAAAAGGAGATACTGATGCTGCTATTAGTAATTACAAATCAGCTACTCAAGTTGAAAATAGTGTTGTAGCTCCAACTTATTTCTTTAAATTAGGTTTGGTTTACGAAGATCAAAAGAAATATGATGATGCTATTGAAGCATATAAAAGCATAAAAGAAAATTATAGCAAAAGTACAGAAAGCCGTAATATTGATAAATACATTACAAGAGCTGAACTTCTTGCTAAAAAATAAACTTATTTGAAAAATTATAATAAAAGAGGTTGTCATTATTGGCAACCTCTTTTATTTTTGCATCATAATTAAATATATATACTTATGGCAACAAGTCTTAAAAACTTATCAGATTACGACAAAACAAAAATACCTTCAGCTGCCAATATGAAATTTGGTATTGTTGTTTCTGAATGGAATGAAGATATTACAGAAGCCTTATATGAAGGTGCCTATAATACATTAGTTGAAAATGGAGCTAATCCTGAGAATATTATTAAAAAATATGTTCCTGGTAGCTTTGAGCTTACAAAAGGTGGTAAATACATGGCTGAATACACTGATGTTGATGCTGTAATTTGTTTGGGTTGCGTTATCAAAGGAGATACTCCTCATTTTGATTTTGTATGTGATGGAGTAACTCAAGGTATGACACAATTAAATTTAGATTATTCTATACCATTTATTTTTGGACTCATTACAACACTTAACTTACAGCAAGCCAAGGACAGAGCGGGTGGAATCCATGGAAACAAAGGAGATGAAGCTGCAGTTACTGCAATAAAAATGGTAAATATGGGTTGGAGTTTAAAAAAATAGTTTTTATATTTGCATCCGCTTTTGGGGAGATACCAAAGTGGCCAACTGGGGCGGACTGTAACTCCGCTGACTTTCGTCTTCGTAGGTTCGAATCCTGCTCTCCCCACAAAAGATTTAAAACGATAAATCTTAACAATATTTTGCCAATGTAGCTCAGCTGGCTAGAGCAGCTGATTTGTAATCAGCAGGTCGTGGGTTCGAGTCCCTCCATTGGCTCAATATATTTTGCGAAAGTAGCTCAGCTGATAGAGCATTAGCCTTCCAAGCTAAGGGTCGCGGGTTTGATCCCCGTCTTTCGCTCTAAAAGAAAAGCCATCTGTATTTTTACAGATGGCTTTTTTATTTTCATTAAAAGGCTAGTTCAATCAACTAGCCCTGTCTTACTTTAATTTCTAAATACTAAATTACTTTCATCAGAATCAATAACAATTTTTTCGTCTTTATTAATTTCATCAGATAGTATACGTTTAGACAATTCATTCAATATACTCTTTTGAACAACTCTTTTTATTGGACGAGCTCCAAACAATGGATCAAATCCTACATTAGCTATATAATCAATTGCACTATCTGTTATATCTATTTCCACCATCTTAGCTTGTAAAGCCCTTTTAATGGCATTTATTTGTAGTTTAACAATCTCTTTAATCTCTTTATGAGTTAAAGGTGTAAACATGATAATATCATCTATCCTATTTAAAAATTCAGGCCTGATTGATTGGCGTAGCAGATGAAAAACTTCATTTTTAGATTTCTCAGTAACTTCAGGAATATTTTCTTCTTTTACACCATCAAAATTACGCTGTATAATATCAGATCCGGCATTTGATGTCATAATGATAATGGTATTCTTGAAATCAACCACCCTGCCTTTATTATCAGTCAATCGACCATCATCCAGAACCTGTAGCAACACGTTGAATACATCAGGATGTGCTTTTTCTATCTCATCCAATAATACAACCGAATAAGGCTTTCTTCTTACAGCTTCAGTTAGCTGTCCACCTTCATCATATCCAATATATCCCGGAGGTGCACCAATCAATCTTGAAACCGAATGCCTTTCCTGAAACTCAGACATATCTATTCTGGTCATTTTGTTCTCATCATCAAATAAAAACGAAGCTAATGTTTTAGCTAACTCTGTTTTACCTACTCCTGACATTCCAAGAAAAATAAATGAACCCACAGGCTTCTTTTCATCCTGTAATCCAGCCCTACTCCTTCTTATCGCATCAGAAACAGCTTCTATGGCATCATTTTGTCCAACAACTCGTTTGTGCAATTCATCCTCAAGAGAAAGAAGTTTTTCTTTCTCGCTTTTCAACATCTTTGTAATAGGTATCCCGGTCCACCTACTTATAACACCGGCTACATCCTCTGAATCTACTTCTTCTTTAAGCATTGGATTTTCAGATTGTTTTTGGCTTAAGACTTCCTTTAATTGAATAATTTTTTCTTCAGCGTCTTTAATTTTTCCATACCTTAATTCAGCTACTTGTTCAAAATGACCTTCTCGTTCAGCTTTTTCAGCTTGAAATTTATATTCCTCAATATTTGATTTAAAACTTTGAATCTGATCAACAATATTTTTTTCTTCCTGCCATTTAGCCCTTAATGTTGATCTTTCATCTTTCAATTGAGCCAGTTCTTTATTTAGAACCTCTAGTTTAAGCTTATCACCTTCACGCTTTATCGCTTCTCTTTCAATTTCGAGCTGACTCACTTTTCTATCCAACTCATCAATTTCTTCCGGCACAGAATTCATTTCGAGCCTTAATTTTGAAGCAGCCTCATCAATTAAGTCAATGGCTTTATCAGGCAAAAAACGATCTGAAATATATTTGTTAGATAAGTTTACGGCCGCAATTATAGCATCATCTTTTATTCTTACTTTATGATGATTTTCATAACGCTCCTTAAGTCCTCTTAAAATAGATATAGCGCTGAGTACATCAGGCTCGTCCACTCTAACAATTTGAAACCTTCTTTCTAAAGCTTTATCTTTTTCAAAGTATTTTTGATATTCATTTAAAGTAGTAGCTCCCACTGCACGTAATTCTCCTCTTGCTAAAGCCGGTTTAAGAATATTTGCCGCATCCATGGCACCTTCACCTTTACCTGCTCCAACTAAAGTGTGAATCTCATCTATAAATAAAATAATATCACCATTACTACCAATAACTTCCTTAACCACGGCTTTCAATCGCTCTTCGAATTCACCTTTATATTTTGCACCAGCAACCAAAGCTCCCATATCAAGAGAATAAATCATTTTTGATTTTAGGTTCTCAGGCACATCTCCATTTACTATACGAATAGCCAACCCTTCACCAATAGCAGTTTTACCAACTCCTGGTTCACCTATTAAAATAGGATTATTCTTGGTTCTTCGAGATAATATCTGAAGTACACGTCTAATTTCTTCATCTCGTCCAATAACCGGATCTAATTTTCCATTTCGTGCTTGTTCATTTAAATTGATGGCAAACCTGTTAAGTGCATTAAAATTATCTTCTGCTGTCTGAGAATCAACTTTTGCACCTTTCCTTAATTCTTTAATTGCTGTAACAAGATCTTTTTCTGTGACACCTGCATCTTTAAGCATACTTGATACAGAATCCTTAACCGATAATATGGCTAATAGCAAGTGTTCTATTGATACATATTGATCATTAAATTCCTTTAAGTATGATTTAGCTTTTTGAAGAATATCGTTTGAAGTCCTTGATAAATAAGGCTCTCCACCTGAAACTCTTGGATAAGATTCTATAATAGCATTAAGTGCACTATCAATATTAGTTATATTAAGTTTACTAAATAGAAA
This sequence comes from uncultured Saccharicrinis sp., assembly GCA_963665705.1. GTDB lineage: Bacteria > Bacteroidota > Bacteroidia > Bacteroidales > Marinilabiliaceae > Saccharicrinis. The sequence goes on along the minus strand of OY762448.1, from coordinate 2,242,660 downwards.
GGAAATAATATTTTCTTCAACCTCAATTATTCCTTTCAATAAATGTCCAGGCTCAATTGCTTGATGTCCTTTAGCCGAAGCAATATTCACAGCTTGTTGTATAGCTTCCTGCGATTTAATAGTATATTCCTTAAAATTCATAATGAAATATTTTACGTTTTCATTTAGATATCAAATTTACATCCAAGCTTAATACCGTGCCATAATGACACCTAATTCAAATAAATTGCGTCATTTTAACATAAAAAATATTTTTCAACTGAAAATTATTCTTAATTGATAATTTCATCTCTACATTTTTGTATCATTATTCTAATTTTTATATTTGTTATCAATCAGACAAATTCCTTAAAATTATTTGTACCAAATAATACATAATTGAAAATATTCAGAATGAAAAATTTAATTCTAAGTTTAGTATTTGCAATTTTATTAATTGCATGTGTATCAAAATCTACAAAAAAAGAAGCGAGTCAATCCTGTTGTACTGAAACCAAAGAAACTACATCATGTTGTTCTGGAAAAGCAGCAAGTACTGATTCTATAATAGCAGACAGTTCTGTAGTTACGGTAGACCAACTATTGAACAACCCTGAAAAATACATAGATAAAAAAATAGATCTTCAGGGATTTGTTATGCATACCTGTAAGAAAACAGGCAAAAAAATGTTTCTAAAAGGAGTTAACGATTCCACGTTTATAAGAATAGAAGCTGGTGAAAATATTAGTAAATTTGAACCTACATTAGAAGGAGAAACAGTAATAGCTTCTGGAGTATTAAGTGTTTTTATTCAGGAACATGAACAACATGCTGAAGGTGAATCCTGCACTTCTGAAGATAAAGCCAAAGGATATGTAATGGCTTGTGAAAGTTTTAAACAAATATAAAATATAGTTAAAAGCCGACTTTCGTCGGTTTTTTTTATAAAATGAAATTAAGAAAATTCAACAGAGCTATTCACAGAGACCTGGGATATTTTTTTTCAGGTATGATAATTATTTATGCTTTAAGCGGAATAGCCTTAAATCACAAACATGATTGGAATCCTAACTATATCATTAACACCTATTCCTTTAATTACTCTCTGAAATCCGATTCTTTATTTAAATCATTTGAAACTGTAGATAAAATAATATCCATAACCCAAACTGATGAAGGATATAAAAAACATTACTATCCGCAAAAAGACGAAATAAAAATATTCTTATCAAAAGGTTCTACTATAAGCTATAATAAAGGTAATAATTCTATTTATTTTGAAGAATTAAAAAAACGTCCATTATTTAGCTCAATCAATTTCTTACACTTCAACCCTGGTAAAATATGGAAATATTTTTCAGATATTTTTGCAACAGGTTTAATTATTTTAGTAATAAGTGGAGCCATTATTATCAAAGGTAAAAATGGATTTAAATGGCGCGGAATCATACTTATTACCATTGGGACAATAATTCCAATCACTATTTACTTTTTATATTAATCATGATTTTAAAATTTTATCAGAACTAAGGTTATTTATATCAGAATAAGTATATTTGATATGCTTTGAAATCACTAAATACTGACATATTACCAAGAATTAAAAAGGTTCATTTTGAAAAGCTACTTTGTGTAGCTTTATTTATTTTGTTCAATCACTATATATCTTATTCTCAAGTTATTGATAATGATTCCATCAGTAATACCAATAGCACAATTCAACATTTATTAAAAGTTAAAAAGAATAACAGTTTTATTTATAACAAGCTGTATGAATGGCTTGTAGTTACAAAAGACTCTAATATATCAGCTAGTGAACTCTTATTATCCACTGATAATGAATTTCAGAAGTATAATCAAAAAATTATCAGATCAATTAATATCCAACAAGTTTCACCTTTTGCCCGCAACATACTTGATACAATAGATTTTACCACAAATAAAATTGAAAAAACATTAAGTAAAATAAGGTTTCAAACAAATAAAAGTATTATCAAAAACACACTTACTTTTAAAAAAGGTGAACTGGTTAACATTCCGAATATAAGTGAGAGCGAGCGTATTTTGCGTTCATTAGGTTTTATAACAGATGCCTTAATCGTTATTGAACCGGCTAATAGCGATACATCGCTGGTTGATGTTTTAGTTATAACACAGGATTCTTATCCCTATGGTGTAAATGCCTCAATTTCTTCTAATCACTCAAGATTTGGTGTATATAGTAAAAATGTATTAGGCTATGGACTAGAAATGCATCATTTAGTTGACTCAAGAGCAACTACAAAAAACAACTTTGGTTATTATGAAAATATTAAATGGGAAAACATATATGGTTCATACATATCTTTTAATACAGAAATTAATAATTCTGTAAATAATAATTATTATAATATTGGTTTAAGCAAAGATTTTTTCATTCCTGAAATTAAATATGCAGGAGGAATTAACATTAAACGAAACTTTAAAGTTTATGAGGATACAGCTGCAATTGATCCAATCTATAATAACTTTGACTATCTAAATCAAGATTATTGGGTTGGCAAAACTTTTTTAATTAACTCTCCGAATTACTTTAACAGATCAACAATAGGTATCATTGGACAGGTTATTATAAATAATTATTTTAATCTTCCTGATTCAATAAAAAGTGAAAGTTATTACTTACCTAACATTTACTTTTTTGGCGGTATTTCATTCAATAAAAGAAATTATTATAAGAACACACTTATATATAATTATGGAAGAATTGAAGATGTTCCGTACGGTTTTTTATCATCAATTACATTCGGTTATAATAACAATAAAAAAAAGAATCGTTATCATGCAGGTGCGCATTTTTCTCTAGGCTCTGCAATTGTACCCAATAAAGGATATATATATTTAAGTGCCGATTTTAATTCCTTTTTCTATAATTCATCACCCGAGAGAACTTTAATGAGTTATAGTTCCAGATATATTTCTTCGTTAAAGAAAATTGGTAATAATCAATTAAGGTATTTCATTTCACTTTACTATACAAAAGCTATGAACCTGGATCACCCTCAGTACTTTTATCTTACTCAATCATCTCCTGGTATTTCTTCATACAGAAGTCGTCAACTAAAAGGTTCACAAAAGTTTGTTATTAATTCAGAGAGTGTACTATTTACTCCAGCCGATATGTTAGGCTTTAAAATAGTACCATTTAGTTTTGCGGACATTGGATGGATTAGCCAGGATAAAGCACTGTTTAATACAAAACCATATTATTCCATTGGTTTAGGTATTAGAATTAGAAATGACCACCTTGTTTTTAATACAATTCAATTTCAATTAGCCTACTTTCCCCGGGCTCCTTTAGGAGCCACTAATTTTGACTTTAGATTATCCGGAGAAAGTATAGGAAGATTTAAATCATTTGATATCAAAAAACCATATACGGATGATTTTGCATATTAATTATTTCAATCAAACACAGTATAAAAACTGCTCCATTACTATAAAAACCAGGCTTCAATATTTTCTTTTTATTTTTTAACTCTTATAGAATTCTTCCATTGGTGAAAAACTTCCATATTCGGTGAATAAACAATATAATTACCATCAGGTGAATAACTTGATCTAAAAGCTGTTGAAATTGGAAGTTCTGTTGGATTACCTCCGTGGATAGAAACCATATATAACTTAGCGTACCGTCTGGTAAAAACGCTTCTTTGAGAATTAAATAATATTGAATCCCCATTAGGAGTAAAATCCCTGACAATATCTGCTGCAGGATACCAGGTTAGTCTTTGAGGAATCCCTCCTGTTGATGGTATAATAAACACATCCTTATTTCCATCATACTCTGCGCTAAATGCAATATATTTTCCATCTGGTAAAAATACAGGATTTGATTAAACTCCTTCATCTAATGTTAATCGGCGAGGATTTTTTCCAACGACATCAGCAATCCAAAGATCTTCTGCATATATAAAAGCAATATTATTTTCAGAAATAGCAGGGGTTGCATCCATATTTTGAGCTTTAAAATTTAATGATACTAGCAAAAAAACTACAAAAAAGAATTAGGAAAGAACTTGTTTCATTATAATAGGTTTTTGCAGGTAAGTTGATGTAATGCCAATGAATGTAATTAAACATTTAATCAATGTCAATCCCATAATATACTATCTGTAACTGAAAATATATCTTATATATTAAGTACTAATCCATCATAGGCCAGGTGAATATTCTTTGGCAAAAGAGGCTCTTCTTCTTTATATAATCCAAACTGATGTGAAATATGCGTAATATACCCAATGCCAGAATTTGCCTTCTGAAGAATTTCAATTGCTTCTGGTAAGCAATAATGAGAAATATGTGGTTCTTTTCTAACACTATTTACTACTATAACTTTTGAACCTATCACTTTCTTTAATTCACTATCTGAAATATAATTGAAGTCTGTTAAATATGTAAAATCTTCAATTCTATACCCTAAAACGGGTAAATGTAAATGTTTTCCTCGGATAGGAATAATTTCAATCCCCTTAACTTCAAAAGGTTTCTCTGTAATTGTATTTAGGTCAATTTTAGGAACACCCGGATAAGGATTTTCTGCAAAAGCATATCCAAATTCATTCTTCAATGCATTAATTACTCTTTCTTCTGCAAATACATCTACATGACGTTTGCTTACCCAGTTAAAAGCCCGTACATCATCTAAACCGGCAATATGATCTTTATGCTCATGTGTAAATAATATGCCATCTAAAGTTTTCACTTCTGCCCTAAGCATTTGTTGTCTGAAATCAGGCCCGGAATCAATAACTAAAACTACATTACCCACTTCTATTAATACAGACGAACGTAAACGAATATCTTTATTATCATTTGATTTACAAACGTTACAATCACATGCAATTACAGGTACTCCTTGAGATGTTCCAGTTCCTAAAAAAGTAATTTTCAAGATGAGTTTTTTAATTATTTAATATTCAAAGATACAAAAACAGCCTTGATATGATTAAATTTTATAATATTTACAATGAAAAGACTGCATTAAGATGACAAAAATTGTAATCGCTCCGGATAAATTTAAAGGTTCTTTAAAAGGGATTGAATTTTGTAATATTGTTGAAAATGTGCTGAATGAATACCATCCTAACATTGATATAATTAAACTCCCTTTAGCCGATGGTGGTGATGGAACCGTTGAAGTTATAAACTACTATTTACAAGGCGAAACTAATGCCATTAATGTTTCAAATCCTCTTTTTAAACAAGTATCTGCTTCATACTTGTATTCTAATTCACAAAAGACAGCTTATATTGAAATGGCAGAAGCGTCAGGTTTAAAACTATTAAATACAGATAAATTAAATCCTTTAAAAACATCAACTTACGGCACAGGAGAATTAATATTAGATGCCATAAAAACAGGTGCAGAGCATATTATTTTGGGGATTGGAGGCAGTGCAACAAATGATTGTGGTATTGGAATGGCTAAAGCTTTAGGATATCGTTTTTGGGATTCAAATGGTCATGAACTTTATGGAACTGGAGAGGATTTAAATAAATTGGCTCATATAGATACTTCTAAAAGTATTCCAGAACTAAAATGTATAAAATTTGAAGTTGCATGCGATGTTGATAATCCGTTATATGGTATTAATGGAGCTGCTCAAGTATATGCTCCACAAAAGGGTGCTGATGCTAAAATGGTAAATATCCTTGACTCAGGTCTACAAAATTTCAATACCATTGCTAAAAATCAATTTAAAATTGATTTGCAAAACATACCCGGTTCTGGTGCTGCAGGGGGATTAGGTGCTGGATGTATTTTATTTTTAAATGCAGAACTTAAATCAGGAATTGAATTAATAATGAATATAGCTCATTACAGCAATCAGGTACAAAATGCAGACTGGATTATAACAGGTGAAGGAAAACTGGATAATCAAACGCTTTCTGGAAAAGTAATTTCAGGTATTATTCATTCGCTTACAAATCAAAAATTAGCTATTTTTTGTGGGATTAATAATTTTTTAAAAACTGATGTTTCTATTCAGGCAGCAGATTATATTGGTGAGCTATCCTCATATGCTATGAACCATTCAGACGCTATCAAAAATGTGGTTAAATATTTAAAAATGGCGACAATTGATTTTTGTAACTCTCAAATTGTAAACAAATAATTAATTGATTAAAAGAGTTTTTAAAGTACTATCCTATTAACATCCATAAAAAAATTACATTTAAAAATTTAATCTTATAAACATTATTCATAAATGTTGGTTATTGTAATTGTTACAAGAGTATCATATTATGACCAATATAGATGTAAAACTTAAGTTTTATCAAGATAACGGATTTCCTCAAGAAGTTTGTGAATACAAATTGAAGCTTGATGAAATTTCAGGACTAAATAGGGACAAAAAAAGCTCACATAAGAATAAAGGAAAATTATTAGTTCATGAAAGAATCGATTTATTAGTTGATGAGCAAAGTCCATTTTTGGAGTTATCTCAACTAGCTGCTTATAATCAATACGATAACAACTTTCCATCTGCAGGAATCATTACCGGCATTGGGTATATTCATGGCAGAGAAACCATAATTATTGCCAATGATGCCACAACTAAAGGTGGTACTTATGTGAAAGAAACCATCAAAAAGCATTTAAGAGCTCAAGAAATAGCATTGGAAAACAATTTAGCCTGTGTTTATTTGGTTGATTCCGGAGGTATCTTTCTGCCGGAACAAGCCAATGTTTTTCCTGACAAAGAAGATTTTGGCAGAATTTTTTATAATCAGGCCCGATTATCTGCTCAAAACATTCCTCAAATAAGTATAGTCATGGGCTCTTGTACAGCCGGTGGTGCGTACATTCCCGCAATGAGCGACGAAACTATTATTGTAAAAAATCAGGGTACAATTTTTCTGGGAGGTCCACCATTAGTAAAGGCTGCAACTGGCGAAGAAGTAAGTGCTGAAGAATTAGGTGGTGGTGAAATGCATACTTCACAATCTGGTGTTGCAGATCATTTAGCCGATGACGATCATCATGCTATTGAAATATGTCGTAACATTTTCAAATACATACCCATACCTAAAAAAAGTGATTATCTTAAAATAAAAAGCAATAGCTCGTCTAATGATATTTATAATGAAATTCCTATTCCTGGAAAATATGATAAAGACGTACGTAAATTAATTCAACATATTGTTGATGATGGACTTATTGATGAATTTAAAGTTAATTATGGCAATACACTGGTTACTTGCTTTGCTCAAATTAACGGGTATAAAATTGGCATTCTAGCAAATAATGGTATCCTATTTTCTGAATCGGCCCAAAAAGGAGCCCATTTTATTCAGCTATGTAACCAGCGCAATATTCCTATGGTGTTTTTACAAAACATTACTGGCTTCATGGTAGGAAAAGATTATGAAAAAATGGGTATTGCTAAAGACGGTGCTAAAATGGTAAATGCATTGGCTAATTCTAAAGTTCCATTTTTCACTATTATAATTGGAGGAAGTTATGGTGCAGGTAATTATGCCATGGGTGGCCGTGCATTTAGTCCACGATTGCTATTTTCGTGGCCATCTGCAAGTATTTCTGTAATGGGACCGCAACAAGCTGCCGATGTTCTTACCACCATTAAAAAAGATCAGGAAGTGAAAAAAGGTCAATCCACATCCAAAGAAAAACTAGCTGAGATGAGACAAAATATCATCAATAATTTTAGCAAAGAAGCATCACCATATTATGCTACAAGCAGACTTTGGGATGATGGTATTATCGATCCGGCTGATACCCGAACTGTTTTAACAATAGGATTGAGTATGGCTCAAAATGAATTAAACTCCAAAGGTGATTATGGTGTTTTCAGAATGTAAGCAATTATAATAAATAGAAATACTGTGATAATAATAGTTTAATACCTAGTTTACAACATTGTATAAAGCAATCTATATCTATGTTACAAGAACAAATTAAATCATCATGGAAACGATAAATTTTAATATAAAAGATCAAATTGCATATATAGAATTAAAACGTCCTGAGAAAAGAAATGCTTTAAATAAAGAAATGATTAAGGAAATTTTAAAGACGCTGAAAGAAAATATGAGTAACAGGTCATTTAAAGTTTTAGTCATTCATGGTAGTGAAAACTACTTTTGTTCAGGTGCCGATTTAGAATGGATGCAAACAGGTATTGCGCAAAGTAAAACTGAAAATATCAATGATGCTAAATTGTTCAATGCACTTTATTACACAATATATAATTTCCCCAAACCAGTTGTATGTGAGGTTCAAAATTCAGCTTTCGGGGGAGCTGTAGGGATTATAGCTTGTAGCGACATCGTTATTTGTGAACAACATTCCATGTTTGGATTTCCTGAAGTTCAATTAGGATTAATTCCGGCTACAATTTCTCCATATATTTTAAAAAAGATGGGAAGTAGCAATACCAGAAAAAGATTATTAATGCCAGAACCATTTACTGCCAAAGAAGCGTTAGATGAAGGATTAGTTCATTTTATTTCCTCCAATGGAAATATAAGAGAAGAAACTATTAAAATAGCTAAGAGTATTACAAAAGGAGCACCAGAAGCCCTCATTCAAACTAAAGCTTTAATTCACAATCTTGAAGAAAATAATGATGAAGAAACCACATTTTTATACTGTGCCAGAATAATTGCCGGAGCAAGAACATCAAGAGAAGGACAAGAAGGAGTTACTGCATTTTTAGAAAAAAGAAAACCTGAATGGAATAATGAATAGTAAACTAAGACAAATTAATCGGATATTAATTGCAAACCGGGGCGAAATTGCAGTAAGAATTATTAAAACAGCTCATAAAATGGGCATAGAATGTATTGCCATTTACACCCAATTTGAAGAACAAGCACTGCATGTTAAAAATGCAGATATATCTGTTTTAATGCCAGGTAATAAACTACAGGATACCTATTTAAATCAGGAGCTTATTATTTCAATAGCACAACAATATTTTGCAGACGCAATACATCCCGGATATGGTTTCTTATCTGAAAATAGCGATTTTGCCGCTTTATGTAAAAAAAATAAAATTAATTTTATTGGTCCATCGGCACACAATATTGAGCAAATGGGTAATAAAGAAGAAGCTAATAAAATAGCTTTTCAGCATAATGTTCCTTTATTAAAAAAACTTACAGGTAGTATAGATTCTATTGTTAAAAATGTAAATCAACTTAAATTTCCTCTTATCATAAAAGCTGCTGCCGGAGGTGGAGGAAAAGGAATGAGACTGGTTCACCATATCAATGAACTTCAGGATATGATAAATAAAGCCTCAGAAGAGGCCTTTAGATACTTTGGGAATAAATCTGTCTACGTTGAACAATATATTGAAAATCCTCGCCATATTGAAGTTCAGATTTTGGGCGATCAGTTTGGGAATTTAATTCATTTATACGAACGAGATTGCTCGATTCAACGAAGGCATCAAAAAATAATTGAAGAAGCTCCAGCTCCAAATTTGCCTGATGATATAAGAAATAAAATATTAAGTGATGCTTTAATCATTGCCAAAAGTATAGGTTATACAAACGCTGGTACCATTGAGTTTATTTTATCTCCTGATAATCAACACTTCTTTCTTGAAATGAATGCGCGTATTCAGGTTGAACATACGGTAACAGAAGAAATAACAGGAGTAGATATTGTTGAGCAGCAGATATTAATCGCAATGGGACATCGTCTGAATATAATTCAAGATGATATAAAGGTGGAAGGGCATGCCATTGAAGTCAGATTATATTCTGAAGATCCTCAGAATAATTATTTACCTTCTCATGGCGTAATTAGAGGTTTAGACATTCCGAATATTCCTAATATCAGAATTGATAATGGGATTAGTAATTACGAAGAAATTCACTCTCACTTTGATTCTCTACTTAAAAAAGTTACCTCAAAAGGAAACTCAAGAACTATAGCTATTGAGAAACTTACGCATTTCCTTAAAGCTTATGCGCTTTTTGGAATTGAAACCAATAGAGATATTTTGCTTTATACCCTAAATCATAAAGATTTCATTAAGGGTAATTTTTCCACTTCATTTATTTCAAATGTATTGGATGATGCTATGATGAAAAATTGCTTTTCTTCTGATGAATTAAAGATATTTGCATCTGCTTATATTATACTAAAATACAAATCTCATAATTCTGATAAAATTGGATATTGGCGCCAAAATCGTAAACACAACGTAACAATTGGCGAAAACAACATAGATATATGTGTCTTACAAAACGATCCTGAAGTTCTTACAATTCAACTTAATAACGATTCACTTTTCAAAATAAAAATTGTAAATTTTGAGAAACATCATCTAAGTTTTACTCTTGGAGACACCATACATAAAATAAACTATTTACATAGTGATGATCACATTTTTCATTTGCAATACAATGGAAAAAAAATATCTATTTCAGATAAACCAAAAAGAAATAACAGACTGATTGAATCTAAAACAAATAATCAAAAAATATTACAGGCTCCTACACCAGGTAACATCGTAGAAATTTTGGTTAAAAAAGGACAATCAATAAAAAAAGGAGATGCATTAATGGTGTTAGAAGCCATGAAAACTGAAAACACATTAATTGCATGGAAGAATACAATTATTTCACACATACCTGTTAAATTAGGAGAACATGTAAGCTTAAATCAAAGATTATTAGAAACAGAATAAGACATTAATAAAATTGAAACAAACAAATCACATACAAATGACACCTTATTATAACCAGGAAATAGAAACATTCAGAAATCAAATAAGACAATTTGCAGAAAAAGAAATAAAACCCTTTGTTGCAGAGTTAGACGAAAAGGAAATTTTTTCAATAGAGTTGGCTCAAAAAATGGGAAAAGCAGGCCTATATGGTATAGATATTCCAAAACAATACGGAGGACAAGGTTTAGATACACTATCCTACATTATTGCCGTTGAAGAGTTATCTCGAGTTGATGGATCACAAGCAGTAACAATGGCTGCTCATAATTCATTAGGAGTTGCTCCTATATATAATTATGGCACAGACGATCAAAAAGAAACACTTCTTCCTGATCTATTAAATGGCAATAAACTTTGGGCTTTTGGTTTAACAGAAGAAAATGCAGGTTCTGATGCAAGAGGTGTTGATACGGTAGCTATAAAATCTGATACTGGTTGGGAAATATCTGGTAACAAAAGATATATAACGAATGGAAGTAACCAATTATTGGCTGGTTTAACTGTTTTAGCCAAAACTGGTACTAAGAATGGTAAACCAACCTATACTACTTTTATCCTTGATAGAAACACAAAAGGCTTTACAACTAATAGAACATTAGGTAAAATGATGTGGAGGGCTTCTGATACAGCTGAAATATCATTAAACAAATGTATAGTCTCTGATAATTCTATTTTAGGAACTCAGGAAAAAGGTCTTTCTCAAATGCTTAAAACACTTGACTCTGGTCGATTATCAATTGCTGCTATGGGCTTAGGATTAGCTCAGGGAGCTTTGGAAATGGCTTTGGAATATGCAAAAAACAGAAAACAATTTGGTAAATCTATATCTTCTTTTCAGGCTATTCAGTTTAAATTAGCTGATATGGATTTAAAAATAGAGTTAGCCAGAAATATGTTATACAAAGCTTGTTGGCTTAAAGATAATAACCAAACTTATTCAAAAGAAGCTGCTATGGCAAAGCTTTACTGTAGTGAAATTGCAGGAGAAGTATCCGACGAAGCTATTCAAATATTTGGAGGTGCCGGACTATTTAAATCAAATGATATTGAACGGTTTTATAGAGATCATAGAATTTTAAGAATTGGTGAAGGTACTTCTGAAATATTAAAGATGGTTATTTCTAGAAATTTAGGTGTTTAATAATTTTATTTTCAATCAATTACAAAAAGATTAAAGAAATACAATGACTCCTATGGGACGTTTTTTCATTAATAATCGTTTATCGAAAAATTTCCATTGTATTTCTCGTTAATCTTTTCTTTTTTTGTTGCATGGAAGATCGAAAAAAAGAACATTTACAATTAGCATTTGAAGCTTCTGTAAAAAATACAGATAAAGATAACCGGTTTACATATGAACCTATGTTATCATCACATACTGATTTTACCTTCTCACCTTTTCATTTTCTGGGTAAGAACATGAATTATCCTTTTTGGATATCTTCCATGACAGGTGGAACTGGAATGGCTGGAATTATTAATAAAAGATTAGCTATAGCAGCAAAAAAATTTGGATTAGGAATGGGGTTGGGTTCATGTAGATCTCTTCTTGAAAACAAAACTCATTTTGATGATTTTAACGTCAGAAACCTGATTGGTGAGCAACCTCTTTTTTCAAATTTTGGCATCGCTCAAATTGAAAAGATGCTTAAGGACAATTCCATAGAAAAAATAGATGTAATTAAAAATCAACTTAATGCTGACGGAACAATAATACATATCAACCCTTTACAAGAAGCATTTCAACCAGAAGGGGACCGAATAAGCCGTCCTCCAATTGAAACATTAACGGAACTTCTTGAAAAAACAGACTCCCCTATCATTGTGAAAGAAGTTGGACAAGGAATGGGCTATGAAAGCATAAAAGCCATACTTAAATTAAATATTGCAGCTTTTGAATTTGGTGCCTGGGGAGGAACTAATTTTACAAAACTTGAAAATCTTAGGAGTAAAAATCATCAAAATGCTTTTGATGGTTTTGTAAAAGTTGGACATGATGCTCATGAAATGACTTTAATGGTAAATCAAATTACAGAAGAAACGGATGTTAATTGTATACAAATTATCATTTCCGGAGGTATTTCATCGGTTTTAGATGCTTTTTATTTACACAAAATATGCAAATTACCATCTGTTATTGGAATGGGATCATTATTTCTTGAATATGCTTTAAAAAACGAAACTAGTTTGGATCATTTTATAAATGAGATGATTGATAAATGGAAATTAGCTGAATCTTTTTTAAGAATTAAATCATAATTTCAAAAACTAATATATTCATTAAATACGGTATCTAAACGTAAAACATTTCTTCATTATATCTGTTTTTAATCAAAATGTAATGAAGAAATTATGATTTCAGGATTCTCAAAATTAGATATATCGGATAAGATTGAAGTATTAATTAAAAATCTGGCATTGCCGGAAAAAATTAAAGATACTCTTCTCTCCCACCATCATTCAAAATTACAAGACATTTACAGCCAATTCTCTGAAAATACAATCAGTAACTTCTTTTTACCTTATAATATTGCTCCTAACTTTTTAATTAATAATAAAAGTTATTTTGTTCCTATGGCTATAGAAGAAAGTTCTGTAGTAGCTGCTGCTTCAAAGGCAGCCGGTTTTTGGCACAAACACAATGGGTTTCAAACTAAAGTTATTTCTATATCTAAAGTAGGTCAATTATTCTTCAATATAAATGAGTCTATTCAATATCTTGAATCTCATTTAATATCTATTGAAGATACTTTACGATATGCAACTACCTCCATAACTAAAAACATGGATAAAAGAGGTGGTGGAATTAAAAAAATGGAAATACAAACCATTCCAGAAATTCCAAATACGTATTGTTTATTGGTAACATTCGAAACTGCTGACTCAATGGGTGCGAACTTTATTAATTCATGCCTGGAAGAAATGGGAAAAGCATTATCCTCATATTTTGAAAACCTGAATAAGGATATTGAAATTGTAATGGCCATATTATCTAACTACACACCTGAGTGTATTGTAGAATGCAAAGTTTCGTGTCATATTGAGGATTTAAAATACTGGTCTGGAAATATGTCTCCATTTGAATTTGCCAAACGATTTAAAAATGCTGTTGAAATAGCCAAATACAATACTCCAAGGGCTGTTACTCATAATAAGGGAGTTATGAATGGGATTGATGCGGTTGTAATTGCTACTGGTAATGATTTTAGAGCCATTGAAGCCGGAGTACATGCTTTTGCTGCAAAAAGTGGAAAATATAAATCTTTGACAGACATTAATACAGAAAACGATATTTTTACTTATCATTTAAAAGTTCCTTTAGCTATAGGTACGGTGGGCGGATTAACAAAATCCCATCCATTGGCATCTCTTTCCATGCAAATTCTTAATAATCCTAATGCTAAAGAGTTAATGGGCATTATAGCCGCTGCCGGATTGGCAAATAATTTTTCGGCAGTTGCATCATTAATAACTTCTGGTATTCAAAAAGGACACATGAAAATGCATTTATCTAACATATTACTTACATTGGAAGCTTCAGAACTGGAAAAAGTCAAAGCAATTGATTATTTTAGTACTCGTACTGTAAGTTTTAATGCAGTTCAAACTTATTTAAACAAATCAAGAAAAGAGAAAAATCTTTTCTAAAATAAAATGCACAATAATTTATTAAATAATGATTGAAAAGGAAAATGCCCCGGTTTTCTCTACTGAATCTCATGGAAAAATAATGCTCACAGGTGAATATGCAGCAATGTATGGAGCAAACGTACTATCTATCCCCCTCAATGTTGGACAATCTTTAAAAGTTTACGATAAAGAATATGGATCTCTGGAATGGGAAGCTTATAAAACAAATGAGTTATGGAACAAAGTTTCATTTCCCAATAAGTTAGATGGAAAATTACATATTGGTAAAAGAACTAATGCTGGTTTTGCTGTAGTTATTCATAAAGCACTACGAATGGCACTTAACATGAGTAAACTAAATTTGGAGGAAGTATTATCTAAAAAGTTTATTACTAACATTAATTTTAAACCGGAATTGGGTTTAGGAACCAGTTCTACTTTGATTGTAAATCTGGCCCGATATTTTGATATTGACCCATTTGAGTTAAATGCACTAACTTTTAAAGGTTCTGGTTATGATATTGCTGCTTCAATGTGCGATTTACCGGTTATCTACAACAAAAATGTAAAAAATCCTCAATACGTTGAGTTAAAATTTAAACCATGCTTTCATGAAAATCTATATTTCGTTTATTCAGGAAAAAAGGTTAGTTCATTAAAGGCTATTGATAAAATAAGCCGCAAAAACATTACAAATCAACAATTAAATGCAATTTCAAATATTACTGCTAGTATGGCATTATGTAATAATTTAGATGATTTTATGGATTTAATAAATGAGCATGAAAAAATTATTTCGAAAATATTACATATTCCTACACTAAATGCTAAACAATTCTATGACTTCGAAGGTTCTATTAAATCATTAGGTGCCTGGGGTGGTGATATGATGTTAGTAGCCACAAAACACCCTGAGCAATATGTTGAAAATTATTTTAACCGTCGGGGGCATGATATCATATATAAATATGCAGATCTGGCTCTAGACATAGATTAGCATAAAGTGGAATATATAAAAACAAGTGGATTTGTATTAAATCAAAGTCCTTCAAACATTGCTATTGTAAAATATTGGGGAAAAAGAGAGGTACAAATACCACTAAATCCATCTATAAGTTTTAGTTTAAAAAACTGCTATACAAAAACAAGTATAAAATACACTATAAATAAAAAGCTGAATGATCACTCATTTAGCTTTTTATTTGAGAATAAACCCAATCCACAATTTGAAATAAAACTCAAGCAATTTTTTAACCGAGTTGATTCTTTTTTACCCTGGTTAAAAAATATCCATCTTGAAATTCAAAGTTCGAACACATTCCCCCATTCTTCAGGAATAGCATCCTCTGCAAGTAGTTACAGTGCCTTAGCAAAATCATTAGCTGAAATTCACCAACAAATTACAGGAGAATTACTCCCTAATAATACAATTTCAGAAATAGCCCGATTAGGTTCCGGAAGTGCATGCAGATCAATACAAAATGGATGGAACCTTTGGGGAGAATCAAATTATTATCATAGTAATGATCATTATGCTGTAAATATAAATCAATCTATTCATCCTGTATTTATGAATATTCAGGATACTGTTTTAATAGTCAGTAATAAACATAAGGATAAAAGTAGCAGTGCCGGACATCAACTAATGGAGAACCATCCATATAGGGATGCAAGAATAAAACAAGCGCACCATAATATTTCAATACTAATTAAAACTCTACAAACTGGTGATTGGAACTCATTTGTAGAAATAACTGAATCAGAAGCTCTAAGTCTTCATGGGTTAATGATGAGCTCTTCTCCGGGATATACGCTTCTTCTTCCCGATTCTTTATCTATTATTTCCAGAATAAGAGAATTCAGACAAACAACAAAGATTCCTATTTGCTTTACTATTGATGCAGGGCCCAATATTCATGTTTTATATCCTTTAACGAACAAAAAAGAGGTTTTAGAGTTTATTGAAAGAGATTTAACAAAATACTGTAATAACAATCTCATAATAACCGATGAGATTGCTTTAAGTGAGTAAAAACATAATTAATATTAATAATAATATATAATAGCACGCATTATGCCCTTGAATAAACTAAGTCCTATTTTTTATTCAAAAATTTTATTATTTGGAGAGTATTCAATATTATTTGATTCTAATGGATTATCAATTCCATATTCACATTTTAACGGAAGGTTGACTTTTATAAACGCTGAAGGTTATACAGATTTAGAATATGCAAAAGAATCGAATCAACAACTGATCAAGTATTGTAAATATTTAGAAGAAAATTACAGCCAGCATATTGACACAGATAAATTAAACAATGATTTAAAAAAAGGTTTGTTTTTTGAATCAACTATACCAGAAGGCTATGGTTTGGGTAGTAGTGGAGCACTTGTTGCATCCATTTATTATTCCTATGGCAAGAATATAATTTCTGCAAAACCAAGTTTATCAAATGAGAGGACTCAAGAATTAAAAAAGCTATTTTCTGGACTTGAATCCTATTTTCACGGGAAAAGTTCAGGGATAGATCCACTAATTTGCTATATCAGTCATCCTCTATTTATAAAGAATCAGAAAGACATTTCGTCTATAGGCATATCAAGAAAAAATATAGAACAGGATGATGCTATTTTTATCATCAACACAAATAAAACAGGAAAAACAGCTCCTCTGGTTGATTTATTCTTGAAAAAATGTATCAACCCAAACTATTTAGAAAAAATAAAGAATCATCTGATACCAACCACAAACCATTGTGTAAAATCTCTATTAAAAGGAGATTTACCTTCGTTTTATAAAGATTTAAAAGAGTTATCAAAATTTCAGTTACAACATCTGAAAGAAATGATTCCTACCGAGTTTATAAAATATTGGGAAGATGGATTAGAAAAAAATGATTACATATTAAAACTATGTGGCTCGGGAGGAGGTGGTTATCTTCTGGGATTTACACGAAATTATAGTAAGGTAAAAAAAAGGCTTTTGAAGAAAGGTCTGGAAGTCATTACTGTGTATCAGGAATTATAAACTTTCTATTTAAAATAGAGAACAAATATTGTGATGCAAACGAACCTCTGTTTACTGGAAAAAAATCCGCAACTATTTTATTAGGAGGTTACAAATAAAAGCTGATATATCTTATATAACCGCATTACAATAAATCTGCCTTAATGGCATAACTTAAATACTAAAACACTATAAGTTTTATTTGTTAATCATACCAGGGAAATCGCTTTTAAAAAGATTATATCTTAAATAGTTCTGTAATTATGCTATCTTAGTGTTGTAGCAATGGCTATGCGTAAAAAAAATGCCAAATTTTAAAACGCAAATCGCTAGTAAACAAAAAACATCTTTTGAAAACTCATTTTCATCGTTGGAAGATCCTCGCAGAATAAAAAAAGGTAATTACCTGTATCCATTACAGGAAATACTTTTACTGACTATAAGTGCAGTATTATCCGGTTTTAAGGACTGGACAACCATACAAACTTTTGGAGCAAACAAGTTGGATTGGCTTCGTCAATTTTATCCATACGCAGAAGGAATACCATCTCATGATGTTTTAGGAAAGCTATTCAAACGATTGAATCCAGACGTGTTTGGTCAATGCTTTACAGACTGGATTAATCAGGTTTCTGAATTAACCAAAGGTGAAGTTGTAGCCATTGATGGAAAGTCAATTTGTGGTTCTGCCGACTCAGATAAACCTAAATCTGCAGTTCACATAGTTTCTGCTTACGCTTCAGATAATAGAGTCTGCCTTGGACAGAAAGCAGTAGACTCCAAAAGCAATGAAATCACTGCCATTCCAAAGTTACTTGAACTTTTAACCATCAAAGGTTGCGTTGTAACTATTGATGCGATGGGTTGTCAAACTGAAATTGTTGAAAGTATAGTGAAATCAGAAGCAGATTATGTATTAGCAGTAAAGGGCAATCAGAAGGAATTATTAGAACAGGTAAAAAAAATGTTTTCAATACATAAACAAGTTAATACTGATGAATTAGTGGATTCAGGTCACGGAAGAATTGAAACCCGTATTTGTCAGGCGATTGATGATTTAACATTTATGGATGACATTGGATCGTGGATGAAACTTCAATCTGTTGTAAGAGTAGAGTCTGAAAGATATTTTAAAAAGACTGGAAAAACAACAAAAGACGTGCGTTATTATATATCTTCTCTATCTGCAAATGCTCAAAGGATAAACCAAATAGTAAGACAACATTGGGCTATAGAAAATAATTTACATTGGTCATTGGACGTAATATTTAATGAAGATAGTTCTTTGAAAAAGAAAGATAATTCTGCTCAAAACTTTAATATAATTAATAAGATGGCTTTAGCAATATTAGAAAAGGACGACTCTGTAAAACTCTCTAAACCAAGAAAAATGGCCAAAGCTGCACTTAATGATGGGTATAGAACGAAACTATTAAATACTTAAAGGCGATTTCCCTGTTAATCATACTCTCATAGTATTGGTTCTACAAAAGAATTGTATTTTTGATGGCATTTTAAAAGAAAAGGTTACTGCCACATTATATGGAATTGAAGGATAATAGAACAGATCATTATTTTACAAGATTCACAGAATCAATAGAAGGAATACCACTACCTCAAAAATTCACATATCCATTCTATTATAAACCACATCCATTAAGCTTAATAGCTGCAAAAGAACTTCAACAACATCTATTATCTCAAAACGAATGGAATCATGATTTTGGTATAGATCATCATGTTGATGGCACAAATATTGGCAAAATGTTTGGTGTACTGGTTGTTAAAAACAATGAGGATGAAATTGGATATCTGAGTGCATTTAGTGGAAAATTAGCAGGAACAAATCATTTACCAGGTTTCGTTCCTCCTATTTATGATTTACTGGATGAAAATGGTTTTTTTAAACCCGAAGAAGACAATATAAGTCAAATAAACCAACAAATACAGGCAATAGAAACTTCGGAAGCGTATCAAAATACTCGCAATCTATTTTCAAACAACATTATATTGTCTGAAACTGAACTCAACAATTTCAAATCATTTATGAAAGTTGAGAAAAAGATGCGTAAGGCAAAAAGAAATGAATTAGAAAAAATTCTATCTCCAGAGCAATTTGAACAGTTAAAAGAAGAATTAAAGCAAGAAAGTCTAAAACAACAATATGATTTTAAAGAGTTGAAAAAGAATTGGGAACAGAAAATTAAGCAATTAAATAATGATGTTGAAAATTATAAATCCCAAATCAATGCTCTTAAAGAAGAACGAAAGTTGCGTTCTGCAGCCTTGCAACAAAAACTTTTTAATCAGTATCAGTTTTTAAATTTCAAGGGTCAAATTCAAAATGTTTGTAGCATTTTTGCCCCAACAGTTCAAAAAACGCCCCCTGCAGGAGCTGGTGATTGTGCAGCTCCCAAATTACTGCAATATGCCTATCAAAATAACTTAACTCCATTAGCTCTTGCTGAGTTTTGGTGGGGTCAAAGTCCAAAGTCTGAGATAAGAAAACATGGCTATTTTTATCCTTCCTGTAAAAGTAAATGTGAACCAATTTTAGGTCACATGCTTCAAGGTTTAGATGTAGATGAAAATCCGATTCAATCGCCAACCATTAACCAAAGTGAGTTGGAAACAGTATTTGAAGATGATGCTATACTTGTAATCAATAAACCTGCTGAATTTCTTTCGGTGCCAGGCAAGGAAACTGAAGACTCTGTTTATTTAAGAATAAAGAATAAATATCCCGAAGCCACAGGACCATTGTTAGTTCATCGATTAGATATGTCTACCTCCGGACTCATATTAATTGCCAAAACCAAAGAGGTTCACAAAGCTTTACAAAAGCAATTTTTAGATCGTTCCATCCAAAAAAGGTATGTTGCCCTTCTTGATGGTATCATAAAGGAAGATTCTGGATTTATTGAATTACCATTAAGAGTTGATCTGGATGACAGACCCAGACAACTGGTTTGCTATGATTATGGAAAACCTGCAAAAACAAAGTTTAAGGTTATTGAAAGATTAAATGATAGAACCAAAGTCCACTTTTTCCCCATTACCGGACGAACTCATCAATTAAGAGTACATGCCGCTCATGAAAATGGATTAAACACTCCTATTGTGGGTGATGATTTATATGGAAAAAAAAGTAACAGACTGCATTTACATGCTGAATTTCTTGAATTCACCCATCCTGTTACAGAAAAAAGAATTAAAGTAATTGTAAAAGCTGATTTTTAATCCGGAATTTATGAATTAAACTGTATTATTGGTTGTATTAGAGCTTCTCTGGTAACTTCCATTAAGGCTTTATTATTTCCCTTATATTTTGAAGTATCTATACAAGGATTTATAGTAATACTAACTTTTCCCGGCAATACATTAAATTTACCACCTCCATATACTTTATGCGTATCCTTTAATGTAACAGGTAGTATGGGTAATTCTAATTCTTCAGCAATTTTAAAGGCACCACTTTTAAAACGCTTTACCTTATTGCTTCCACTTCTTGTTCCTTCAGGAAATACAACTACTGATGTTCCATCTACTAGCTTTTCCTTAGCCTGTTTTATAGATTCATAAGCAGCTTTAGGTGAAGAACGATCAATAAAAATATGCCCTACTTTTGCACTTGCCGATCCTATAGCAAAAGCATGACGCAACTCTTTTTTCATAATCCATCGAAAATCAATTCCTAAAAACCCATATAATGCAAAAATATCATATGCACTTTGATGATTTGCAACAATTACATAAGATTGCCCCTTCTGAATATTTTCACGACCATGCACTTTAACCCTCATGGGTGTGAAAAATGCAACTGTTTTAGCCCACATCACACCACTTAAGCTACCTGCTCTGGGAGAAATTAGAACTGCCAGTAAACCTGCTCCTAACGAAAAAATAACACTCGCCAATGCGAAAACAGGTATAAAAATGACCCATTTATAAATTTGATAAAAGAAATTTCCTATTACTTTCATTTTAATTACAAATAATATCACAGTCTAATATTCAAGAATTTTAATTCTCTCTTATAACACCTTTCCTTATTAATGGTTTATGGTATTTTCTAAATCACTCAAAATTTTCATTGCTTCTTCTCTACTGCTTCCGCAAAAATCCGGTTCAGCTAAAAATCCTCCACATACATTTGGTCTCTCTTTTGTACCAAACAACTCACATTTATTATCAAAAGTTAAATGAGCACATCTCTGACCTGCCTTTTTCCCATTGGGCATTTTTGGCATGGCTGATGATATGGAGGGAGCTATACAACAGGCAGCACACCCTATTCTACATTCCATTTTTTTGAAGCAAAAATATAGAAAAGTTTATGAATTTAGATTTAATTTATAAGCATTGTATTTATTTTGCAGTGAAAATAAGATTATTTAACGATGAAACGAGTTATACATAAAATTTTTGTATCAGTTTTATCAAATAATTTTCAAACGAAAAAATAGATGAAGTTTAAAACAAAGTTAGTTCCTGGTAAACTGATAAAAAGATATAAACGTTTTTTAACTGATGTTGAATTAGAAGATGGAAATGTGGTGATTGCGCATTGCACTAATTCAGGAAGTATGAAAACATGCATTGAGGAAGGGGCCCCTGTTTATTTAACGCCACATAATGATCCTAAAAGAAAAACACAATTTACCTGGGAAATGATTTTTATGAATAATCATTGGATTGGAATCAATACCAGCATCCCAAATATTTTAGTTTATGAAGCTGTTAGGGATGGAATTATACCTCAATTAAGTAATTATACTAATGTTAAACGCGAAGTTAAATTTGGAGATAGCAGGTTTGATGTTTTTGCTGAAAACAACAACGAGAAGTGTTTTATTGAAGTTAAAAACGTAACTCTTCGCGATGGTAACAAGGCCACATTTCCAGACGCCGTAACTACCAGAGGATTAAAACATCTGAAAACATTAACAGAGGTAAAAAAGGCAGGTATCAGGGCAGTTATGTTTTATGTGATACAAAGACAGGATATTGAGAGCTTTTCTCCTGCAAAAGATATAGATCCTAACTATGCAAAGGGCTTAAAGGAAGCATATGAAAATGGTGTGGAAGTAATTTCTTATATGGCTAAAGTCACTCCTGAAGGTATTGATCTGTTAAAAGAAATACCTTTTGAATTTGAGTAATTTCTTTAATAATTTATCGTTTAAAATATCAATAGCCTGAGTTCATTTGAAAATTTATATGAACCCAGGCTATTGTTTTATCATCTAAGAAAATAAATCTTTGATATCATCAGCTTCCAGAGTCTTCATAATATTTTCATCTGTTTGCACTATATCTCCGGCAATTTTCTTCTTTTTATTTTGAAGGTTTAATATCTTTTCTTCAACCGTATCTTTACAGATCATTCTGTATGCAAATACTTTTTTATCCTGACCAATTCTATAACATCTATCAATAGCCTGATTTTCAACAGCAGGATTCCACCATGGATCTACAATATAAACATAATCAGCAGCTGTAAGATTTAAACCTGTTCCACCCGCTTTTAAACTGATTAAAAACACTCGCAAATCATCATTATTCTGGAAATTATCTACAGATTTTTCTCGCTGTGTAGTTGAGCTCTTTCCATCTAAATATTCAAATTCAATATTTCTCTTATTCAGCTCATTTCTAATTAGTCCCAGCATTTTCACAAACTGTGAAAAGATGAGTATTTTATGCTTAGATGTTTTATCGGTTATATGTTGAATGATCTCTTTAATCTTAACAGATTCAGAGGTATCAATATTATCATCATTAATCAATACAGGAGAATCACAAATCTGACGCAAACGGGTAAGCGCCTCAAGAACCATCATTTTTGTTTTACCAACACCCTCCTCTTCTATGTTACCTAATAATTTATTTCTAAAGTTATTTCTAAAGGCATCATACACTTTACGCTGTTCCTTATCCATCTCACAGTAGATCACATCTTCCGTTTTTGCAGGAAGTTCTTTAGCAACTCGCTCCTTGGTACGTCGTAAAATAAACGGATTAATTAATCGTTGAAGTTCAGCTGCAATATTATCATCTCCTTCTTTATCAATCATATTAGAAAAGTTATCCTTAAAGGAGGAAACACCTCCGAAAAACCCTCTGTTGACAAAGCTCATTTGCGCAAACAAATCAAAAGTACTATTCTCAATTGGAGTACCAGATAAAGCAATTCTGTTTTTGGCATTAATTAAATTAGCTGCCTTAAACCTTCTTGAAGCCGGATTCTTTATAGCCTGAGATTCATCTAAAATAACGTAGTTAAATCTAAATTCTTTCAAGAAATCAATATCTCTTAATAAAACACCATAGGAAGTAAATATTATATCAAAAGCTTCAAAAGCATCAGTAGTTAATGCTCTGTTCGGACCATAATGATAATATGCACTTAAATTTGGTGCAAATTTCTCAATTTCTTTTTGCCAGTTAAATAATAAAGTTGTTGGAACAATAATTAAGTTGGTAGTTTGATCTTTACTTAAGATATGCTGCAAGAAAGTTAGAATTTGAAGAGTCTTACCCAATCCCATATCATCAGCAAGTATACCTCCCCATCCCATTTCATCTAAAAAGTTCAACCAATTCAAACCTTCTTTTTGATATGGTCGAAGTTCTGCAGTTATTTCATTTGGAACTTCAGTTTTTGATATTTCTGTAAACTGTGCCAAACGCCTTCTTTTATCGGCTACTTCATTAATAATTTCAACATCACTTATCTCGTCAAATAATTCATCAATAATTGAAAAACGTAATTTAGAAACGGCTAGTTTACCATCTTTAACTTCACCATGCCTAAAGTACTTTTCAAGTTTATGCATCCACTCCGAAGGCAATAAACCTACTTTACCATTAGCAAGCTGAATATATTTTTGTTTGTTTAAAATGGCTTTTTTGATGTCTTTTAAAGCAATCGTATCATCTCCAAAAGTAACCTTAACGTCTACTTCAAACCAATCCTCTCCACTCGAAACCGAAGTGGTCACTTTTCCCTGATGTGGAGAATAATTGAAATTTTTGAGCTCTTTTAAACCAAAAACTTCAACTTCAAGATTTTGCATTTTATCGAAAAACTGATAGAACCACATATTTCTAGTAAACTCATCATAATGAAGATAGAATACTTTATCTTCTTTTTGCTCTTCGAAAAAAGGATGTAATGCAGCTATTGATTCAACAAAATCATCTTCTAGTTCAAAATTTCGCACATATTCTTTAACTTCGTCATCTTCCTGATGAATTAAAACATTACCTGAGTGATTTAAGGCAACTGATACACCGTTATGATATTCAACCTGAGGAGTAATAATCAAATAATCATACTGCTCCGATAAGTAGATTTGTTTCGATCGAAAATCTAATTCAACAGATTCTACTTCCCCATTCCAATCTCCAAAATCTATCTCAAAATTCTTTGATAAAGGTAAAACCACATCTGAGATAAATTTTCTTTTATAGGATTTTACCATTTTAATATTCTCTTGTCCTTCCTCAATATATTTTGCTATTGAAAAATTTTGAGGTAGATGAAGAACACCATCTAAATTATAAACATGACATTTTTTGTAAAGAGACTTTATTTCTGAGGGTTTATATTCATTTTCTCCAATTTTAACCTTCAATTCTAATCCTACAAATTTAGCATCCTCATAAGTATGATACTTGGCTTCAACTTGATCTTCAGACACTTTAGCAGGAAATAAATCAGATTTTCTTAATTTGTATTCTCCATCTTCTCTTATAAATACAAATCGCTCTTGGGCTAATAAAAGAATCAGTTTCTTTTTTAAAATAAACTTCTTTTTAGCTGATAATTCCTTATCATCCAATTCTTTTATTAATTCCAATGCATTCCTCTGATTGTCAGAGAGTATTATAGGAGATTCAAATTCATCATATCTTTTAAAACCAGAAGCTAATTGCCTCTTATTTTTAGCTGGCTTTGCAGTTATAGCATAAATTTCAAACTGTGGCTCATCATCAATAAAATCATATTCATCATATAATAGTTCCCCTACATCTCCACCGAAATCAATTACAAAACCTAGCGCTTTTTCTGCTGTAGCTCGTGGAATATTATCTAATTCTAATACTTCTGCATTTTGCTTCTCAATAAAGCTCAAAAACTCCACTTCTTTTACAGGTTCTATTGGAATTAATCCAATTTGATCTGCTTGGTAGGCAACATCAAGGCCCGTATTAGGATTAAAAATATGTTTAAAATAGGCAGAAAAATCATCATCATCCTCAAAACCATATCTTATCAATGTTGCTTTTTCTATCGTCTCTAATCCTTTATCAAAAGCAATCTTTAATAAGTCAGGAGTCTGAGATTCTGCAATGGTTATCAAACAAAATGTTTCCAGTTTATTTAATTTCGGAGTTCCAGACTTTATATCAGATGAAATATAAACTTTTCCATCATGATATTTAATTACAACACTCGTTTCCTTTCTGTAATCATCAAATAATTCAAAAACAACTTGTTGATTATTGATTTTTACATCTTTAATTTTTATTCCTCGTGATGAATATTTAATATCATTCAACACACTATAGGATGAGAATTTTTTTATTAAATCGGAATCTATAAAACGATAGTCTTCTATTAAAAAGCCTAAGGCAGTCCTTAATGATGAATTAGGGGCTACCTCATTCTGAATATCTAAAGGAAGAGCATTATCTCCGGCATCCATTATATATAATAAAGAAGCCACTGTATGTTTACATATAGTACCCCATTCAAAAGGACACGTACATTTTGAATGAATGTCTTCTTTATTTAAATCCTTTATAATTACAGTATATCTTTGAGAACCTTGAACTGCAAAATGCCATGCATCCGAGGCATCACTTTTATAAGTCAGTTTTGCTGCACCTTCATCATACAAATCCTTCCCCTTTTGTATTACACTATCTGTAGCTTTAAACTTTATAAATCTCTCGATGTATTCTTTTTTTGTATGCTCTGGCATAATTATCTGATTTTTTCAAATAGCGTGCAAAAATACAAAGAGTATTTAAGGATGTGAAATATTTTTCAAGGATTAAGTTCGGTTTAATGCATACTTAATTCATATTTATTGCATTTAGGTCTATAATTTTTCCTATATATCTAAATCAACTCAAATTGCAATAATATAGATATAATTAAAATTCTTTTGAAGAATAACTCGAGATTGAGAATTCATAAATAAGAAATGTCATTAGCACAAATTTCTACCATCACATATTCACTTAAAATCATTGAATTTGGAGACTAAAACCATACTTTTGCTAACATTAATTGAGAATCTTTTTTAATTCATTAATAAATTCTGAAATACATTATGCAATGTTATTGTAATCCCAATAATCAGTTTAACCAATGCTGCCATCCCTTATTATCCGGAAAACAAAAAGCTGAAACCGCAGAACAATTAATGCGCTCCCGTTATAGTGCGTTTGCTACCGCTAACATTAATTATTTATTAAATACACACCATAAACATACCAGACCAACAAAAGAAAAAAAGGATATATTAAAATGGACTAAGTCTGTTAAATGGATTAGACTTGAAATTATTAATACTCAAAAAGGTACCTCACATGATATTGAAGGATATGTTGAATTTAAAGCTTTTTATGAAGAAAACGGAAAATTAGAGTGTATCCATGAAAACTCATATTTTGTAAAAGAAGATAATTTGTGGTACTATAAATCCGGGACTCATCATTAATAATTGAAATATGGAAATATCGCCAAAAGAATTTGGATTAAGCTCAAGAATAAAATTAGCTCAAGTCAACGAACATCACATTGCTATTATTAAGAATATCAAAAGCAGAATTATTAAGAAAGATGCTCTTAAATTAATTGACATTGCACAAAAAATTAGAACACACAAATCTTCTTATAAAATAAGTTTAATGTGTAATCGTAACATTTGCTCAAAATCAATTCAGATATTGGATAAACACAACATCGAAATTATATATATAGATTAGCCTAAATCCTCATAAAAAGGAATTAGGCTACGTCATTACTAAATACGCTTCATCATACCCTCAATTTCTTTTACTTGAGGAGTTAATAACTTTCGCTTATCAAGTTTTTTAGCTTCTTGCAGATAATATTTGGATAATTTTTTATTTCTCTGAGCTAAATAGATACCTGAGAGATTTAATTTAGCCATTGCCTGATCATTTGTCATTCTTAGCCCAGTAGACAGTGCTTTCTTAAAACTTTTTTCAGCCTTAGATCTTTTATGCTCCTGAGATTCTATTAATCCGGAAAGAAAGTAATAATATGCTTCCTGACTTTTTATTAACTTTTCAGGATGCTCTAATTTGTTCAAAATATTTCCTGCTTTTTCAAATTTATTTTTTCGAATTAAATAAAATGCCAAAAGATTCATTTCATTTTTAAAATGCAATAAAATTAAAACGGCAACAAAAAATACCAATAAAACACCCCAGGCTATAATACCATTAACAAAAAGGGCAACAGATGCAAGACACAAAATACCTGCAATAATCAAACGTATATATCTACCAATCATATTTCTTTAATAAAAAAATTAACGGCTCAAAAAAAGGAAGATTTTTGTTTTAAACAAAAATTTGGGATAGTGAGTTATACATTTTTTATACACAAATCAACTTCAATCGCACATCACAAAACACACCACCTTATATATCAAGTATTTATATCATTTTAATAAAAGTTATTTTATGTAAAATTTTTAACAGAATCACTAGATACATTTAATAATTCACTACAATAAGGTAACGGTAATACAAACTTAAATTTACTCCCTATATTTTCTTGACTTTCTATACGTATAGTACCATTATGAATATCTACAAATTCTTTACATAAAAGCAACCCTAAACCAGTTCCTTCTTCATTTTCAGTCCCTTTTGTAGAAATATTTTTTGTTATTGTAAAAAGTCTTGATACTTTTTCTTCGGACATACCCATTCCCGTATCTTTTACTGAAAACTCTGTATAATGCCGGTCATCTTTCAAAAATAATTGAGCATCAATAACAATTGAACCTTCTGAATAAGTATATTTTATAGCATTTGAAACCAAGTTTCTGATAACTGTTTCAAACATGTTATGATCAGCAAACACATTAAAATCTGTTGGAATATTATTTTTAATTTGAATAGATTTTTTTTGTGCCACCTGCCTTAATATTTTCAATTCCTTTTCAACTACAACATAAGCATTTTGCTTTTTAGGTTCATATAATATAGATTTATTTTGAGCTCTGGCCCAGTTTAATAAATCTTCTAATAATTCATGAGTATGTTTTACACTACTATTTATTGCTGCAATACATTTTTGTTTCTCTGTTTCTTCAATATTTGTATCTACTAACAACAAATCAGAAATTCCCCATATTGCACCAATTGGATTTTTTAAATCATGAGCAATAATTCCCAAAAAGCGATCTTTTGTTGCATTACTTTTATTAAGCTCTTCATTTTTCTCCTGAATTTGCTCCTTGATTTCAATGGCTTCTGTTGCCACTTTTTCTAATTCCTTATTAATTTGTAATGATTCATCATACAAAAGCTTTGTTTTCTGCTGCTCCTGTTTTAATAACTGATTGGATTTGAAAAGTCTAAATCTTAATTTATATTGAATTCTATTCACAGCAAAACCAACAAAAACAATTGGATATATGTCTGCTAAAACAAAAAACTCCTTTCCCGACGGTTTTCCAATAATGAAAAGTAAAATTGAAAATGTTACGATGGGTATAGCATATATAAAAATTGTTTTGATAGTAGATTGCTTATTATCCAGAGATAGAAGAAAAATAACCAAAATGGTTCCCGTAACACTTGGAGCTAGCGCCTCTTCATGAAGATGAATTAAACATTTAGCATACATCATTAATTGCACTGCAAAATAGAATAAAGTGTATAGAATTACTTTTAAGTCATATAACTTATGTTTGTAACACAAATGTACAACAAGCAAAACTACAACTAGTATAATTGGAATAATACGAGTAGCTACAGCTTTGATATTATGCCGTACACTCCAATCTGAGTACATATAATAAATAAGCACACAAAGTCCTATTCCCAAAATAAGCGTAAGATTTTTCAGAAATATTCTTCCCAAATAAGTATTAAAGTCAGATTGCAACTTTTTAGTATTAAAAATCTCTTCCATATTAAAAAGATATCCCCAATATCAACTCATTTTTCTTTTAATAATATATTGATTACAAACAAAACTAAGTATGGTAATCAAAATCATTCAATTGTTTGTGTAAGTGTTGTAATTATTTGCTGGTAACTAATAAAAGAAGTCTGTTATGTTGTAACAAAAATAGAAAATAAAACCATTTTACCCTTACGATATGTGTGGTTATTAATAAAATAATAACAATTAACATACTAACCCTTTATTTATTAACAACAACAAACAGACAAGTTCTAAAGGTTTTTTTTAATTACTTCACTTGTCATAATATTTTCTTTACTAATGAATTTTTCCATATTCGTCGCAACTCAAAAAAAGTTTGTAAACATTATC
This sequence comes from uncultured Saccharicrinis sp., assembly GCA_963665705.1. Classification (GTDB taxonomy): domain Bacteria; phylum Bacteroidota; class Bacteroidia; order Bacteroidales; family Marinilabiliaceae; genus Saccharicrinis. The sequence continues at coordinate 2,212,730 of OY762448.1, read as the reverse complement.
ATGTATTGTTCTCAAAAACTCAGGGCCATAATCTTTTTATCCTTTGATCTTTCTACTTTACAACCTTATCACCGTGATAGTTACCTTCTTGTTTATTGTTTAGTACTAAAGTACAGCGCTTCATATTACATAACAATTACTGTAATTTTACAGTAACTTTTTTCACTAGCAACTACCTGTAAATGAGGGATGAATAATTTAGAGAGAAAACCATTTTGTACCTAAAAGGTTAAAAAAAGGGCCAATATTCCGGAAAATCGCAAAAAGCGACAAAAATATTCCAGGTTTGGGTGTTTTTTGGTGTTTTTATGACTTTTCTTTGCTATGGCTTTGCATTCCTTTGCATAGGCTATGCTATTTCTATGCATAGTCATTGCTAATCCTATGCATGGTTATTGCTATTTCTTTGTATTGTGGTTGTATTGTGGTTGTGTTGTCTATGCACATTCTTTGCTTGTTCTTTGCTTCTAAGGAAGCGAAGAAAGACCATAAAATATCCATAGTCAATACGACGTCATATCCTGGTCATACCATATGAGAGTAAAAGAATTGGCAGCATATACCGCTTATCAAAAAAATTTGGCTTTGCCTAATCATGAAGGCATATAAAAAATTGAATTTGCTGAAAAAAAAGAGGAAGTTGGTAAAACACCAATAAACTAAAATATTTAGGACAGCTCTGAACTACAGTAAGAAAAACAATTCAATTAGATAATAATGATAAACTTCATTTTAAAAATATCAAATATGATATTTTTAATTATCCAGAAAGTATTATAATGAAATGGAATACAGGAAAGAATAAAGTATTTTTGATACTTGGGGAATGAAATCATTCCCCAATTTCTTTTGTAATAAAAATGGATTAATACCAAATAGTTCTTTTTGGAGGATTTCCAAAAGACTCAAATTGATCTCCATTACTATTAACAACTTGCATCAATTCTTCAACTGTGAAATCAAATCCATCTTCTTTTGCACGATTCACAAATTCTTCTTTTGTGTTTGCTGAATTGTACTTAGCGCGAAATGCTTCATCTGCGCCTCCCTTTTCTAATAAGGCTTCTACACTTTCTAATGACATAACTTTACTATTTAAATTTGGCGTTAAAATAGTGTTTTTTTCAATACACCCCACCATAAAAAGCCATATCGTCACGTATTTTAGATTTATTTTAGATTCACCCCTCACTTCAACAGGGTTGTAGTTTTATTTTTTTTCAATCAACACCCCACACACCCCACTACATTAAACCTAATAAAAACACATTCATTTTCAACATATAACACATAATAAAAAACCCTTTTAGCTTCTTACTAAAAGGGTTTTTTATAATTTCTTTGTACACAATTAAAAAATTTTACTAAACTTTAGCTATTTGAGTAAAACTTTTCAAAAGCTCTATACCATGTTAAGACGAATGACGAAGAACCAACTGTTAATATAACAATCATAAATCGCATCCCTTTAATATCTCCAAATCCCAGGTAGGATGCAATAAATCCACCGACAACAGCTCCTAACAACCCTAATATAATTGTAATGTATATATGCCGGGTTATCACATACGGCTCAATTAAAAGAGTCAAAACACTTACAATTAAACCAATTGCTATCCATAATAAAATTCCCATATCAACCTCCTTTTCTTATCTCAAATGACACAAACAGCAAGGTTATATTAAAAAAGTTGCTTCAACTGTAAAGTTACTAGTGATAGTTCCAAAAAACAATGATATTATTGCTGAATACCATTTTAATACGAATTAATATCCTATAAATATTATAACATTTATTTTGTACAAAATGTTGAATAGAATATTATTACTGTTCCTCCTCTTCTTCCAAGTCAACATCCAAAGTAATCAAAGGTGATGCTTCAACTTGTTCTATATCCAACAATCCAATTAAAGTATTTAAGCTATTTTCAACCTCATTAAGCTTTTTATCATCTAACTTATCAAGTTTATCAGATAACTGCTCATGCAAAAGAGATGGTATTGAATTAAGTAGATTATCTCCTGCTGAAGTTAATGTAATATTCACAACGCGCTTATCTCCTTTTTTTGGCAACCTTGCCAACAATCCTTTTGCTTCCAGCCGGTTAATAATACCACTCACTGTGCTGGAATTTAAATTTAAAAGACTTCTAATCTCCCCTTGAGTAAGTTGATAATTAGGCGCATCTCTTAAAAAACCAAGACATAACACCTGAGGAATACTAACACCATATTCCTTCTGAATTTTTTTTGATTCAATATCAACCGACCTTACTATCTTTCGTATTTTTATAAGAATTTCCTTCGTATCCATGTTTTACATTTATCAAACAAAAATATACTGTATTTTATTACCTCCAAAATTCCAGCCTAAAGATCTTGTATATTTTCAGGAAAATTCTTTAATCACCTTATTTCAGTATTCTTGAAATTAATACGTATGTCAGCAACGACAAGGATATGCCAAAAATATTTGCATCAAGTCCTAAAGGCAAATCTATATTCAAGACTATCAAGGCTAATGTTAATGTACCACCTGTTACCATTGACGACAAGGCAGCAGCACTATTGGGTTTTTCTATAAACAAGGCCATCAAAACGGGAATTATCATTCCAGAAACCATAAATGAGTATGAGTGTAGCATAATATCCAACACACTAGTCATTTTATACGCCAGCAATAAAGCAATTCCTCCAATAACTAAGGTCAGAAATTGAGATAACCTTACACTTTTGGGCCCTTTATGCATTTTCAATACATCCGTTAACAAATTACCTGAAGATGCCATTAAACAACTATCTGCAGTTGACATTATTGCAGAAAAATATGCAGATAAGACAATTCCCATAAAACCCACCGGTAAAATAGTTCTTAACAAAACAGGTAACCCCATTTCTGCATCTAGATTACCAATATTATACCCTGGAAGCATATTATTTTCCATTGCAACACGTGCAAACATACCTAATATAACTCCCATAAAAGCCATAATTGGATATTCAAATAAACCAGCAAAGAACCATGCTTTTTGTGCCGTTTTTGTATCTCTTGAAGCATAAATTCTCTGATATAAAGTCATACCAATAAACCAAATTGGGATAATGGTGAACATCCAATTGACAAATTGCTGCCATTTGATATTTGTTAATGACAAGAATTCAGGTTTTAATGTAGATTCAATAACCTCTATTCCTCCAACTTTTACATAGGCAAAAGGTAAAGCAACGAAGATTAAACCACCCATCAACACAATCCACTGAATTGTATCCGTATAAATAACAGCTTTTAAACCTCCTAAAACGGTATATACAACTGCAATTGTTCCCATAATTAGCAATGCAAGATGCATCGAAAGTTCAGGAAATGTTGATGATGCTAATTTCGCACCTGCTAAAATTTGCGAGCTTGTAAATCCTAAATAACCTATAGCAGAAATAAGTCCGGCTATTAGAGCTACTGTTTTATTATATTTGGACTCTAGAAATTGTGGAAAAGTCAAAAAGCCTTTACTCCGGGCTAAGTCAGAAACTTTAGGAATAAGAAGTACACTACTCAACCAAGCCCCCATCAAACCAGTAAATAACAACCAACTGCCAGATAATCCCATCGTAAATCCTAAACCTCCCAGTCCAATAGAAAAACCACCTCCCACATCGGTAGCAACTACAGAAAGACCAATATGCAAACTACTTAGCTTCCTTCCACCAACGTAATAGTCATCCGTTGTTTTATTTTTACTCATAAAAAAAACACCCACCCCAAGCATAGCTATGAGGTAGATGCAAAAAATTAATATGTCAATAAAATGCATAATTCTATATAATACGAGCCAACCAATATTTAGCTCCTGTCATTATAAGTTCAATTGAAATTGTTCCTAAAAGAAAAGCGATTACCCTACCAGCAATATCAATATATTGCTCAATTAATTCCTCCTTCTTGGCATGAATTTTATCGTGAAGAATTTTCAATAAAAAAATAATAGAAGTACATAAAACCATTGTTATAGCAATTGCTAACACTGAAGACAACTTATCCAGCTGTTCCCCTATAATAACACTATAACTTACAGTTCCGGGTCCTATAAAAATAGGCATAGCTATAGCTCCAGCTACATACTTAGACTCCCCTCTTAATGATTCTATTGAAGCACCTCCCTTAAAAATAAATTGAATACCTGTTAATAAAAATATAATCCCTCCAAATATTTGAAAAGATGCAAAACTAGCATTAAACACTTCTGTAAAAATAGAATCACCCAACAATGCAAACAACGAAAATACAACAAAACTAATAATGCCAGCCCTAATTAATACCCTAAGAAAAATATGTTTAGATTTCTTTTTTACAATATCAATTAGATAAACAATAATTAAAAACGGATTCAATAAAACCAATAGTAATCCAACTGATTTAATGATACCTTGTATATCCATTTTAATATTTAGTTTTAATTTTCAACTGTTAATTGTAACTGTGATGATTTTTTACAATGTTCAATTAAACCTTTTGAAATTAACGAAAATATAACTTCTTGCCCTTTTGTATACGATAAATGTAAATCTTTAATAATGTCTCCATACAAATATTTACCTTTTTCCTCCAAAAGCTGAATTACTTTTTCTTCAGTATTAATCTTTACATTTAAGTTGTTTGTGCTAATTTCTCTATTCATAAATAACAATAATGATTTAAATTAGTTAATCGATTTCTTTATTTGAGGACGAATGTCCTTTATTTTCAAATATTAAATACTCTTTACAGTTTCGCCATCCCCTATAGCCTCTATTGCAAAATACGTTTTTATATATTGTAAGTTTCCCATTATCCGAAATTGTATTTCCTTGATATATGGGACACTCATTTTTATGTATGCAAATATTTTTATTGGCCATAATTTTATAGTATTTTATAATAAACATTCATACTCTCTATATCTCCCGCGATATTAGTATTTTTTATCAAGGTACCTGAATAATTATAATTCAGTCGTATAAATGTTAAATTCATTGGAACTGATTTTAAACGAGCTATCGTATACAATGTACAAATCCCATCTTTTTTCATCTCCTTTTCCATGCGATTAAGTATTAATGAAGCTAACCGATTACCCGAAAACTCAGGATAAGTTGCAAAATCAGTCATCTCAGCATTCTTACTTTCTACATCCATTTCCGAGGATGCAACCGCAGCTAACCGCCCCTCCTTTTCCACTCCAAAATATCTTACATTATCCTCCATTGTTTGTAAAACATACTCTTCCTCATGTATAGGAAAAGGATAAGTTTCAAACACATCAGAATATATTGCGGTAATTTTCGAAACATCTTTCTTTGTTAATTCCCTTATCGAAAAAGCAGAATTTTCATCTACAATCATAGTTTGTTCTTTATTCAAAATATCGGAACAAGTAATTAAACTATCTTTCTCAATATTCAATACTCTATCTGAACTTAAATATTTCGATACAAAAAAAACATCCTCAGAATTATTATAAAACAGCGGTATAAATGCCTCTAAAATAAATCCATTAGCATAAAATACCGGAGCATATTTCTTAGGAATTTTACATATAATTTTTGAATATTTTTCTTCTTTTGCTAATTGATGAATTAATGAAAATATTTGAGGTACGTCTCTTGAATCCAACTTCATTAAATAAATCCGATCATTTAACTTTCCATGTTGAATACAAGTTCCATTGCCTATTTTTTCTACCTTATCATAAAGTGTAAAAACATCACTATTCATTATTATCCCTCCTCGTTATCCTCTCATTATCTTCAGGGATTAATGATATGGTATCACATTCATCCGAAAGTAATTTTTCAATTCCTATTACTTCTGATTCATCTTTCTCAGATATAACCAACTCTAAATTACAGTTTTCACAATCCCTATCACACATTTTAGGCTCATAACTATCTGGTTCTTTATAAGTTGTAATTACACCTTCATAATTTCTCAAGACAACTTTATTAGTCGACCATGAAATTATATAATTTGGCATAACAGGTATCTTTCCTCCTCCACCAGGCGCATCTATAACATAAGTTGGTCTGGCAAATCCACTAGTATGACCAACTAAACTCTCCATAATTTCAATCCCCTTACCTATTGGAGTTCTAAAATGCGATAAGCCCTCAGAAAGGTCACATTGATATAAATAATATGGTCTAACCCTATTTTGAACTAATTTATGTAATAATGCCTTCATTATTCTTGGGCAATCATTTACATCTGCCAGTAAAACGGATTGATTTCCTAGAGGAAATCCTCCATTTGCTAATTTAGCAAGCGCCTCCTTGGCTGATGCTGTGATCTCATTAGGATGATTAAAATGTGTATTAATCCACAAAGGATGAAACTTTTGCATCATTGTAACGAGCTTATCTGTTATCCTATATGGTAAAACAACAGGCATCCTTGTTCCTATACGAACTATTTCTACGTGAGGTATACTACAAATCTGTTCTAATAACCACTCCAACTTTTCATCAGGTAACATTAACGGGTCACCTCCCGATAACAAAACATCTCTTACCTGAGGATTAGATGCAACATAATCAATACCAGCCTGAAGCTGATCTTTTGATGGTATAAAATCAACATCTCCAACTTTTCTTTTCCTTGTACAATGCCTACAATACATTGAACATACATTACTTACATGAAAAAGAACTCTGTCTGGATATCTATGTGTAATACCTTCAACCGGACTATCTTTATCTTCAGATAAAGGATCTTCCAACTCAAAAGATTTTGTTGTTAATTCTTCAACACAACCAAAAGCCTGTTTAAATACAGGATCGTTTCTAAAATTATCTACATCAATTAACGAAAGATAATAAGGTGTAATTGACAATGGAAATTTTTCAAATGTTTTTTTTAACCCCTCCCTTTCTTCATCTTCAAATTTTATTCCTGTAATATGTTCAAATTTCTCTAATGAACGAATTGAATTCCTCAGTTGCCAGCGCCAATCTTTCCAGTTCGATAATTTTGTTTCATTTTCAATTTTACTCGCGATTTCCTTTTGTACATTGTTGTAAATCATACTTTTTCTATGCTTTAATTAAGCGTGAAGTTTTTTTGATGACACATCGAGATGAAAGAAGTGTTTTTTCCATCTCCTTAGGTTTACCACAAAACATATTTAACAAAATATATTTCCCTATACCATCTATCACATTTATTTTCTACACGAACAAAATTAGACAAATTACTACTAAAATCCAAAGAAATATCCCTTATACATAATTCAAACACACACAAACACAGCTACCAATACAATTATATGAACCTGTTTTTCACATACTTAATCCCACACATTCACAAATTCATATTCATTATAAACTAAATAGTAAAAGCATATTTTATTCTTATAGAAATATTTTAATAATATCAGTTCTTTAATATTTATAATATTGTTCGTATTAAAAGCATTATCATTTCTAAAAAATATTAATAGACAACTATAAATCCCCGGATATAATTGATAATATGCATTTTTAAAACTTCTTTTGTATAAATTATATAGGTTAAAGCAAAAAACAATGGATAATTTACACATCAACCACAATTCAAGTAAAAAGCAAGTAATAGAAGAATTATCAAATTTATTTACACCTTATGCAAAAGAATTAATTAATTCTGGAGCAGATTTTAGTTATATGAACATGTATGCTGAAAATTTTAAAGAAGAATTAAGTTGTAAAACTAAATTTTCAGAACAGGAAATATTTGAAATTCTAAATGAATCCTGTGATAACTGCTGGAAATCACAAATTTAACAATGCTATATTTCATTTTTATATTACAATGTATACAAATTGAATAAAGTAAATTACATTACTTAATATATTAGTTTATATTAATAACTTTATTTATAAAATTTAAATTTACATACCAATTATAACAATCATTCATTGTTAATTCCAAAGATTAAATGAAATTAATTGCAGATAGTGGATCTACAAAAACAGAATGGGTAATAATAGACAATAAAAACAACTATTCACAATCCCACCTAACAGAAGGTATCAACCCTTATTATCAAAATATTGAAGATATTAAACAACTATTAAACAAGCAGTTTACAATAAATATTAAATCTTTTGATGAAATTCATTTTTATGGTGCAGGATGTAATAACGCAGGCAAAAATTCTATCGTAAAAGATGCACTATCATCTGTTTTTAAAAGTCCTCAAATTAATATATATAGCGACCTTATGGCTGCTTCACACGCAACATGTGGACAAAACCCTGGTATATCTTGTATTTTAGGCACAGGCTCTAACTCATGCTTTTTCAATGGCAAAACTATTGAAAAAAACATCTCTCCTCTCGGTTATATCCTTGGTGATGAAGGTAGTGGTGCAACTATAGGTAAAATACTTATTGCTGATATTTTAAAAAATCAATTATCAAAATCAACTATTGAGTTGTTTTTCAAAGAACATAAAGATTCGGAAGCTGAAATACTTGATCGCATATACAAAAAACCATTTCCCAATAGATATTTAGCTCAATTTTCCAAATTCATACATCAACACATTGAGCTTAAAGAACTGGAATTAATTGTAGTTAATGCATTTAAAGAATTTATTAAGAGAAACTTATTGCAATACGCTGAAATTGAAAAATATCCTATACACTTCATTGGCAGCATAGCCTATCATTTCGAAGAACAATTAATAAAAGCTTTAAACTTCTATAACCTTCACAAAGGAATCATTATTAAATCACCCACAAAAGGTTTAGTTAAATTCTATAATGATGGAATATAAACAAAAAACCCGTATATAAAATCAATTTATATACGGGGCAATAATATACATAGTTAGCTTATATCAAGCTAAATTATAATTATTAATTACAAAAAATCATCAAAATACATAGTTACTTTTTCCATTAAATGAACACGATCAACACCTCTCACATTATGTTCATGTCTTGGATATACAAAATAATCCACTTGTTTTCTACTTTTAATACAATGCTCTATAAACTGCATACTATGCTGCCATACAACTGTTGGATCTATAGCCCCATGAATTACTAACAACCGACCTTTAATATTTTCAGCTCTTAAATTTAAATTAGTTTTTTCATATCCTTCAGGATTTTCGTCCGGAAGATCCATATACCTTTCCCCGTACATAATTTCATAATACTTCCAGTCAGTCACCGGACCACCAGAAACACCAACTTTAAAAACATCTGGATATTTTTCCATCAAATTTATTGTCATAAAGCCGCCAAAACTCCATCCATGAATTCCAATACGATTTTGATCAACATAAGGTAAAGATTTTAAATATTTAATCCCCTCATATTGATCCTCAGCTTCACACTCTCCTAATTGCCTATGAATTATTTTCTCAAAATCACATCCTCTATCCGGAGTTCCTCTATTATCCATTGTAAAACAGATATATCCTTTCTGAGCCATATACAATTGCCAGTATCTAGCTCCACCCAACCATGAATTTTTAACAAGTTGAGCATGCGGACCTCCATATACATATACAACAACAGGATATTTTTTTTTGACATCAAAATTTGCAGGTAAAATCAAACGATAATTTAAATTGGTCAAACCATCAGCTGATTTTATGGAACCCAATTCAACTTTACCGAAATCATAATCATCAAAGGGATTTTTAGCTTCTAAGAGCATCTGGCTTGTTTTCTTTTCAACATTATTCCATTTGATTACTCTTGATACATCTAAACTTGAGTAATTATCAATAAAAGTATTTTTTGTATCACTTAATATTATAGAATGAAATCCCTTGGCTGATGTCAACTTATTTAATTTTCCATTCTTCAAACAAACACTATAAAGATGTCTATTCATTACTCCATCTTTAGTACCTTCAAAAAATATGTTTTGTGCCTTACGATCAAACCCTAAATTATTTGTCACAACCCATTTACCCTTTGTTAACTGCTTTAATAACCCCTTATTTATATCATATAAATAAAAGTGATTATAGCCATCACGTTCACTTTGCCATACAAACTCTGTATTAGAGTTAGGTAAAAAAAGAGCTGTATTTTCAGGTTCCACCCATTTGTCACTTTTTTCTTCAAACAGCGTTTTATAGAAACTACCATCAGTTACATTATATAAATTATAATGCATATCATTTTGCTCTCTATTCAATTCTGCTATTCCAATATATTTATCATCCGGTGACCAGGAAATATTAGTTAAATATTTTTCTTTAGGAAGACCTGTATTCAAATATACTTTCTTTTTAGTTTCAAAATTAAATACCCCTACAGTAACCTGATGACTTTTCATACCCGCCATAGGGTATTTTATATTCTCTAATTTCGCTACCCTTTCATTAATATTCACCAAAGGATAATCACTCACCATTGCCTCATCTTTTCTGTAAAATGCAAGCGACTTTCCATTAGTCGACCAAAATATTCCTCCACTAATTCCAAATTCATTTCTATGAACTGTTTTTCCAAGAATTACATCTTTCCCACTTGCCCTTTCTATTAAAACAGGTTTTTCATCTTCCCCTACTACAAACAAATCATGTTTATTTAAATAAACAAGTAATCTTTTTTCCGGATTAAAACTTAAAAATTCAGATTCTTCTGGAAAATTAACAATAAAATCTACTTGCGAACAATCTGCATCTGCAATTACAATTTTATTAGGTAAACTAATCCAAAATAAACGAGAGCTAATCCAGTTCACTTCATATAAGGATTTTATTTTATCAATCCCATTATTTACAAATAGTTCATTTACCTGATTAAGTGTTAAATACGGACTATTATTTATTTTTGAATCCACATAAAAAATTGTATCCGTTTTAAACAAGATTAAAGAATCAGTATTTGGCAAGAATTCATATTGCTGATTTTGGGGAATAAATCTTCGATAGTTTTTACCACCTGGTATTACATCATCTAAATCTAATTTGCTTTGAGCTTCCACACTTATTGCACTCATTAGAATACATATAAGCTGAAATAAAATAATCTTCATAAAATATATCTTTTAATTTATTGATTGGACAATTAAAATATGAACAAAAATCACTAAAAAAACATCATTTCCCTAGAGAAACCTGTATATATTGACATTTGTTTTAAGAAAAATAACTATTTTAGACAAGCAGAATTAATCTGGATAATAACGCCATATAATTTTCCTATTATAACGCTTTATTATTCAAATGTCTGCAAATATAGAATTATAAAAACATTGTGTATTATAATAAAAACAACCACATTATACTAAACGAATTATACTTATGAAAAAGGGACTATTATTATTTTTTGTTCTATCCTTTGTAATTAGCATATTATTACCTAACCAAGCCAATTCTCAAGAAGAAAAAGCCGAAACTTGTGAAAAGTTATTACAAGCACCATTTATTTCAAATGGTCAACCTTTTAGAGCATTTTTAACTGGAGATGAAGTGGCTGAATTTCACACTACATTTTTAAATGGTAGTTTATACAGATTGGTTGCTTGTTCGGCTAAAAATGAGCCAATCATTTTCTCTATTTTTGACACCAATAGAAACCTTTTATATACTAATGCTGATCATAATAATACTAACACATGGGATTTTAAAATTGACGGTTCCATTGAATGTATTATTGAAGCACGTTTAGATAAAAAATTAGCTACTTCAGGAATGGCTCTACTCTATATTGGTTTTAAAAACCAATTAGAAAATTAAGAGTTACTTATAATTTAAATATTAAACTCATTGTATGAGCGAAGGAATATTAAAAGCATTAATTCAACTTTTTGCTTTAATAGCATTTCCTCAAAAGGATAGTAAGTCCAGAAGAAATATCGTTAAGAATTTCCTTGACCAGCAACTAAGCAAACAAATGGTTGAGGAATACCTTAATATCTATGAAAAACACTATCAAGAGCATGTTTCTAAATTAAAGAAACTTCAAAATAGTGAAATTGAACGCTCTACATTAACAGCAAATTCTGTTAAAGCTCTTAGAATATCTAATGCAATTAACAAAGAGCTTGTTCACTATCAAAAACTTATCGTAATTATCCAACTCATTGAATTTTTAAAATCAGGAGTTGAGATTAGCCGATTCGAAAAAGACTTTGTATATACAATTGCTCAAACTTTTCATATTTCTGATGAAGAGTATTTTTTAATGGAAGATTTTATCATTGGAAATATGGATATTCCAACTGACCATGACAATCTTCTAATTATTAATAAAAACAAAAACTCAAAATACCAATACACAAGACATCTACAGTGGGAAAATCTTAAACAAGAAATACATATTCTGCGCATTAAGTCAGGAGGTTTATTATTACTCAGACTAAATGACAATGTCGAAATTAGTATTAACGGACAGCTATTAGTTACAAACAGAGTTCATGTTTTAACCCCAGGATGTTCCTTACGCAACAATAGAATAGATCCCATTTACTATAGTGACATTGTTGGTAAATTCACAAGTGATAATATAGCTGAACCAATAACCTATAATGTTAGTGAAATTAGTTATGCTTTTAAAAATAAAAGTATAGGCATACAACCCTTAAGTTTCCATAGTGAATCTGGACGTTTGGTTGGTATCATGGGAGCTAGTGGTGCAGGAAAAACAACACTAACCAATATTTTAAGTGGAATTATTAAACCACAACAAGGGTCTGTTAAGATAAATAACATTGACATCCATAAAGACAAAGAAAAAATTGAAGGACTAATAGGATATGTATCACAGGATGATCTTTTAATGGAAAATCTTACGGTCTATCAAAACCTTTATTATAATGCCAAACTATGCTTTGGTGACTATAGTGAATTTAAAATAAAAAAGAGGGTATTAAATCTTCTTACATCTCTAGGTCTTCATGATATTAAAGATATGAAAGTAGGTTCACCTCTGAATAAAAAAATTAGTGGTGGACAACGAAAGAGATTAAATATTGCACTTGAACTAATTCGAGAACCTGCAATTCTATTTTTAGATGAACCAACTTCAGGTTTATCATCAAAAGATTCTGCAAATATTTTAGACCTATTAAAAGAATTGGCTTTAAAAGGAAAATTAGTTTTTGTTGTTATACACCAACCATCCAGTGACATTTTTAAAATGTTTAATCAACTATTAGTAATGGATAATGGTGGATATTTAATTTATGATGGAGATCCGGTAGAAAGCATTACTTATTTTAAATCGTCAGTTAATCAGGCCAACAAACAAGATAGCGAATGCCACACATGTGGAAATGTTAACCCTGAACAAGTTCTTAATATAGTATCTTCACAAATAATTGATGAATATGGTACATTAACAAGAAATAGAAAAATAGAACCTGAAGAATGGTATCAACGTTTTAAAAAATACAAAACAGAAACAACAGCAAAAGAAAATTTCAACGCACCTCCAAGTATTAACTTTAAGATTCCTAACAAATTAAAACAGTTAGGGGTTTTTATTAAAAGAGATGTACTCTCTAAGTTATCTAATAAACAATATTTATTAATCAATTTATTAGAAACTCCCATATTAGCCCTTTTACTTTCTACGATAATTAAATATTATAATGTAGATGCAACAAATAATCAAGGATATATATATCAAGACAATCCTAATATTGTTGTATACATTATTATGGCTGTAATAATAGCCTTATTTGTAGGCTTAACAGTTAGTGCAGAAGAAATAATTAGAGATAAGAAAATATTAAAACGAGAAGAATTCTTAAATCTTAGCAGGTTAAGCTATCTGTTATCGAAAGTCTTTATTTTAGGTTTTATTTCTGCAATCCAATCATTATTATTCGTACTGATTGGAAATTCAATCATTGAAATAAAAGGAATGTTTGTAGAATATTGGGTTGTATTATTTAGTGCATCTGTATTTTCTAATTTATTAGGTTTAATCATATCAGATAGTTTAAAAGATGCTATAAATATTTATATACTCATTCCATTTTTACTTATCCCTCAAATAATATTATCAGGAGTTTTTATAAGTTATGACAATTTAAATCCAAAACTCTCCAATCCTGAAAAAATACCTTGGTTTGGAGAAATAATTACAGCAAGATGGGCTTTTGAAGCTTTGACTGTATACCAATTCAAGAACAACAAATACGAAAAAGAATTCTATGTATTTGATAAGATTAAAAGTGAAGCCAAATACAAAAAAGAATATTGGATACCAACAATTTTAGCAAAGGTTGATAACTGTTTAAAATTTTATCAAAATGGAGACATTAATAGCTTAAATAAAGATTTAAATTTAATAGGAAAGGAAATAATTCTGGAAAACAATAATGGACTATTTAAAAACAAACTTGAGATTAATGGCATCAAAACAGATAGTTTTAATTTCAATTCTTATAACAACTTAAAAAACAACCTGAATACCCTTAAAAAAGATTACATAAAATTATTTAATAAAACTGATGAATTACTAGACTCTAAAAAGAAAAGATTCTTAAACTCTGAAAAAGAAAAAGAATATTTTATCAATCTCAAAAAAAGGAATTATAATCTAGAACTTGAAATGTTTGTAAGAAATACAAACAATATGTTTTCCAATAAAATTATTGAATATAATGGTGCATTAATACAAAAGTCAGATCCTATATTCAAAGACCCTCAAAACAAATATATTTTTGCTCACTTTTTAAGTCCTTACAAAAATTTTGGTAAAATTAAAATTGATACAATATGGGCAAATACAATAATTATTTGGATTTACAATGTTGTATTATTCTTTCTTTTGTACACAGGTATTCTCAAGGATTTATTGCATATTGTTGAAGAAAAATACAATAAAATAAAAAACAAAAGAGAGTAATAAGAATGTTTATTACTCTCTTTTATTTTTTATTAAAAAAATAATTATTCTTCCATTTCAATCATTTTGAAAGGTATGTTTATAATGGATTGATAATCCTCTCCAGCTTCAAACATATCTTCATCATCTTCTTCATAATACCAATTTACTTCAACTTTCTGTCCTTTTTTAAATATGCTTTCCAATTTCTTGAAAATATCCAGAATACATTTTGATGAACTAGTATTAAAATATTCAAGCTGAACGTTCACAGCAGTATCACTACTTACTCCATTTCCATATTCTTCCAACCAATCAATTAGAGGTTTATAAAACTCTATTGAATTTTCTGGTATTGAACGTCCTTTAATCTCTATTATTCCTTTTTCTCCATCTAATCTTACATATGGAGTTTTGGGTGTTCCTTCTCTAACTATTGTTTCCATATTGGTAACTATATGGTTTTAACTAATGTATACATCTAATGAAAAAAAAATGTGACTGTCATTATACTTATAAAAATAGTATTCAAGCTTATTTCCAGTCTTTCTAACAATATCAAGCATGCCTAATCCTCCACCACCTTTATCTGAGAACTCTCCATTACTCATTATATCTAAATACAACATTCGTATTTCTTTATCTGATAGAGAATTTACTTGATCAATCCTATCCTTAATAACGTTAATTTTATTCTTATCTACAAAATTTCCAGTTGAAATTCTATAAAATGAGCCATCCTTACTTAAAATGATCACTCCAAAGTTATTTTGTTGATTATCATTTAAATCAACAGGTGCTTTATCTACGTGATGATATAAATTTTGTAAACATTCAACAAATACATTATACACCTTTTTCCTAATCTTATTTTTTTCATTTTTCAGGTTCAAACTATTTTCTATAGTACCTAATGCTTCTGTTATAAGATCAGGGGTAATACTTCCATTAAAGTTAAGAATAACTTCTCCCTCTAATTTCTCGTTATACCACTCTGTTATATTAAATGCCATTTGTATAATTAATAAAGCTTGTCACAAATATATAAATTTTGACTATTGTACAAACTCATTCCTTAATCAATTTTATGAATAATCGTAAACAATATGTTTAAAATATGGAAAATCAACTAAATTCCAGCCCCTTCTACAAATAAAGAATCTTTTGGTTTAAACTGAACAAGCTTCGATCCTGGTCTTACATCATTAGTAACCCAAACATTACCCCCAATAACAGAACCTTTACCCACAACTATTCGTCCAAGTATTGTAGCCTGAGAATAAATAACAACATCATCTTCAACTATTGGGTGTCTTGGAATTCCCTTAATTGGATTCCCATCTTCATCTAATGGAAAACTTTTTGCTCCTAAAGTAACACCTTGAAACAGCTTTACATTCTTACCAATAATAGAGGTTGCTCCAATCACAACACCTGTACCATGATCTATTGTAAAATACTCATCAATTTGAGCTTTAGGATGAATATCAATACCTGTCTCAGAATGAGCCATTTCCGATATCATTCGAGGAATAATAGGAACCTCTAACTTAACCAATGCATGAGCAATTCTATAACTTGATATGGCTCGAATTGCCGGATAACAAAATATCACCTCTCCTCTACTTTTTGCAGCTGGATCTCCAAGAAAAGCAGCTTCTACATCTGTTGTTAACAAGCGGCGTAGTTCAGGCAAAAGTGCAATAAACTTTTTAGTAATATTAAACGCCATTAGCTTGTTTGCTTTCAATTTCTCAGGATCAGACATACTACACTGAAAACATAGTCCTGCTAATATTTGACGATTCAACAATTCAAATAACCGCTCTGTATTTACACCGATATAATAATAGATACTTTCAGAACGTACTGGCGAATCTCCAAAATAGCCAGGAAAAAGTATTTCTCTAGTTAAATTAACTATTTCACCAACAGCATTCCCCGATGGCATTGGGTATTCAAAAAAATGAGTATGACAAACACTTTTATAGGAATCTCTTACCGTTAAAGCTTTTATCGTTTCTTGTATTACTTCAGGATATTTGAATTCAGTCATAATAGTATCAAAATTAATTCAACAAACTTGAATATGATTTTTTAGAAGATAATATATCCAATGCTTTTTTAAATTCTTTAGAATTTGGATTAATAGTTTGAAAATATTCATTTACTCCCCATAAATTTCGGGCAATCAAGGCTTTTAATTGATTTTTCAGTAATTCTAATGAACCATCTAAACCTTTAATATCCGAGGTTATCTCTTCCTTCTCTCCTTCTTTCAGTAGGTTATCAATCATTTCATCTCCTACTACAAAGGATTTATTAAACTCATTAAAGGTTAAATATATATTTAATAATTTTTCTCTATGCAAATCCATATATGATAAAACATACCTGTTTATAACTCCTAAAGCAATCAAATCTCTGTAATAATCGGAATAACCTGTGGTATCTGCAGCTATAAATATATCAGGTTCTATACCTCCTCCTCCATATACAAGTCTTTGTGATGATTTTGTATGATACTGAGGTCCTTTATGCAGAATAGAGTCTTTTTCTTCATGTAAGACATCTCTCATATATATTTCACGTCTATATGCATCAACCCCTTTATCATAAGGCTTCTGAATACATCTTCCTGAGGGAGTATAATATTTTGCTATTGTTAATTTAATCATAGAACCATCCTGTAAATTTAAAGGTCGTTGAACTAACCCTTTCCCAAAACTTCGTCGGCCTAAAATTATACCTCTATCCCAATCTTGAATTGCACCGGATACAATTTCACTTGCAGAAGCTGACCCCTCGTTAATTAGAACTGCAATTTTACCTTCTTTGAATAAGCCTTCATTTGAAGAGTGATATTCTCTTCTTGGAATTGTCATTCCTTCGGTGTATACAATTAATTTATCTGAATCCAGAAATTCATTAACTACATCAATTGCTGCTTTTAAGTAACCTCCTGGATTTCCTCTCAAGTCAAGAATTAAGTTTTCCATTCCCTTTTTATTCAAATCCTTTAATGCTGTTTTAAATTCATTTGACGTAGTAGCACTAAATTGATTTATTTTTATATAGCCTACATCTTTTGAGGCCATATAAGAAGCCTCAACACTATAAATTGGAATCTTATCCCTTTGAATGGTGAAGTCTAATAACTTTAAACTCCCTTTTCTTAATATCTTTAGTTTAACTTTAGTTCCTTTTTTACCCTTTAATCGCTCTTTAACTCCACTATTAGTCAACCCAACCCCAGCTACATTCTCATCATCAATATAAATAATTCTGTCTCCAGCTAAAAGCCCTACTTTTTCTGAAGGACCACCAGATATAGGAGCAACAATTAATAATGTATCATTTAAAATATTAAATTGTATTCCAACACCCTCAAAACCTCCATCCAAAGGTTCATTTAACTTTTGTACTTCTTCCTGCGATAAATATTCAGAGTGAGGATCTAAATTTTTTAACATCCCTACAATAGCATCTTCAACTAGTTTTTCATTATTAACTGAATCAACATAAAATGTAGAAATTAATTTATATGCTAATTGTAGCTTTTGTAAATCCTGATTAAAATTCTGTGCTTTTAGAATATTCCCACTAAAAAAGAATATAAGAATTGTAATATATAGCAAAGATTTTCGAATCCTCTTTTTAAATTCCATAATGTGAATCTATTTTTATTTATCTATAGAAACAAAGATAAAAACTATTGAAACTCTATGACCTTAAAAACAAAAAAAAGACCAGAAATGTTCTGGTCTTTTTTTTATATTATATATCTACTCCCACTCTATTGTTGCTGGTGGTTTTGAACTTATATCATAAACTACTCTATTGACACCTTTTACCTTGTTAATAATGTCATTTGACACTTTCGCCAAAAAATCATATGGTAAATGAACCCAGTCAGCTGTCATACCATCTGTTGATGATACCGCACGCAAAGCAACAACGCGCTCGTATGTTCTTTCATCCCCCATAACACCGACAGATTGCACAGGTAAAAGCATCGCTCCTGCCTGCCATACATCATCGTATAACTCACTGTCTTTCAATCCCTGAATAAAAATATGATCAACTTCCTGAAGAATATTTATTTTTTCTTCAGTAATATCACCTAAAATCCTAATTGCCAGACCAGGACCAGGAAATGGATGTCGACCTAATAATGCTGGTGAAATCCCCATTGCTTTACCAACTCGTCGAACTTCATCCTTAAATAATAAGTTAAGAGGCTCAACCACTTTAAGATCCATCTTTTCCGGTAACCCACCAACATTATGATGTGATTTAATCGTTGCTGAAGGACCATTTACTGAAACAGATTCAATAACATCTGGATAAATAGTACCCTGTGCTAACCATTTCACATCTTTTATTTTGTGTGCTTCTTTATCAAAAGTCTCAATAAATACACGTCCAATAATTTTTCTTTTTGTTTCAGGATCCGAAACTCCTGCTAATTCACTTAAAAATTCTTTTTTAGCATCAACACCAATAACATTTAATCCCATATGTTGATATGAATCCAATACATTTTGGTATTCATTCTTTCTAAGCAGTCCATTATCTACGAAAATACATGTTAAATTTTCTCCAATAGCCTTATTCAAAAGTACACCTGCCACTGTAGAATCAACACCTCCAGATAATCCTAATACTACTTTGTCATTCCCAAGTTTTTCTTTTAGGGCTGAAACTGTAGAATCTACAAAAGAGTCTGGAGTCCAATCCTGAGAACATCCACAAATTGAAACCACAAAATTAAATAAGATCGTTTTTCCATCTGTTGAATGATATACTTCAGGGTGAAATTGTAAACCCCAGGTATTTTCTCCTTTTACTTCGTATGCAGCCACTTTAACATCACCTGTACTGGCAATGATTGAATAATTATCAGGTAAATTAACAATGGTATCACCATGCGACATCCACACCTGAGAATGTTCAGGAACACCTGTCATTAATTCGTTACCGCGATCAATAAATCCAAGGTTAGCTCTTCCATACTCTCTGGTGTTTGAAGGCTTTACTTCACCTCCAAAATATTGAGATAAAAATTGAGCACCATAACAAACTCCTAATAATGGAAATTTACCTTTTATATTATTTAAATCGGGAATTGGAGCCTCTTCATCTCGAACACTATAAGGACTTCCTGAAAGAATCACTCCTTTTACACTACTATCTAACTCAGGTACTGTATGAAAAGGATGAATTTCACAGTACACATTTAACTCTCTTACCCTGCGGGCAATTAGTTGGGTATATTGTGACCCAAAATCAAGAATAACTATTTTTTCTTGCATTAAACAGAGGCTTAATGGGTTTATAATCTATTAAATTTTGCGCAAATATAGGCATTAAAATCCATATATTTAAGATAATTATGCTAATGTTACAACAACACCTTCTTTACCCAAAATGGTATTCTTAAATTCAACTTTTGCTTCTTCTAAAAATGGCGTTAAATCCCTGTATCTTGTAGAATAATGCCCTATCATTAATTGATTCACGTCTGCTTCTTTTGCAATAAGAGCTGCCTGTTCTGAAGTACTATGAAATGTTTTATGGGCTAATTTTGTATCCTGTTTCAAAAATGTAGTTTCATGATATAATAAATCTACACCTTTTATTTGATTCAAAATCTTTTTATTTGGTCTGGTATCTGTACAAAAAGCATATGATAGAGGTTTTGAGGGTTCTATTGTAATCTCTTCATTAGATATTACCAGCCCACTTTTTGTACAATAGGATTCTCCATTTTTGATCGCAATAATTTCTTTTATTGAAGGTTGATATTTGAAAATAAATTCTTTTCGAATCTTTCTTTCTCCTATCTTTTCTTTAAATAAGAATCCAACTGTTGGAACCCGGTGTATTAACGGAATAGTATACACCTCGATATTCTTATCTTCATGAATTAATACAGCATTAGCTGGATCAAAACAATCAAAAAGAATCTTAAAGGGTAAATCTTTGCAAAAATATTCTAATTGAGGAGTTAAAACTTTTTCCAAATCTGAATGGCAATGAATATGTAAATCAACTTTACGCCCCAACAAACCCATAGTTGAAATGAGTCCGATTAATCCGAAACAATGATCTCCATGAAGATGCGATATAAAAACATGATTAATTTTAGAAAACTTAATCTTATTTCTACGCAATTGAATTTGCGTACCTTCTCCACAATCTATTAAAAAAAACCGCTCAGATACATTGAGCACCTGAGCGGTTGGATATCTTTCAGAAGTTGGTAATGCTGAATTACTTCCTAAGACGGTAATTGAAAATGTTTTAGACATTATTTTTCAATGGCTTTCTTCATTAATTCAACACCTTCATCAATATCGGAAGCGATTGTCAAAACAGAATCCAATTGCGATACAGAAATTAATCTTTCTACCGCGGGTTGTAGTCCGGATAAAACAAACACTCCATCAGCATTTTTACACAACCTATTAGCTACAAGAATAGCACTCAATCCAGATGAATCACAATAACTTGATTTTCCAAGGTCCAGAAGAATATTTCTTTCTCCATTTCCAGATAACAATACAAGTTCAGATTTAAGAGAAGGCGCAATATGCGTATCTATCTTTTCCTTTAAAATCTGAATAAGTGTGAAATCATCTAATTTATCTATTTTAAAGTCCATCTGTAAAAAGAATTTATTGAATACTACTCATTTAGGCAAATATATTATTTCTTCTCGTCTTTCTCCATCTTATCTTTTAGAGCTTGCAAGCTAGAAATATCACCTAATGTAGTCTTTTCTAAGTTATCTTTCAACTTCTTAACGCCTTTTTTCGTAGTTTTTACTTGTGTAGCTTTCTCTGAATCATCAGCAGCCTTTTTCACATCTTCAAAAACTCTTGAATGTGAAAGAATTATACGTTTCGACGCTTTATTAAATTCAATAACTTTAAAATCTAATTTTTCATCAACCTTAGCTTGAGAACCATCTTCTTTCACTAAATGACGTGGAGTTGCAAAACCTTCTACTCCATATGGAAGAGAAATTACGGCTCCTTTATCAAATAACTCCATGATAGTTCCTTCATGAATTGAATCAACAGTAAACATTGTTTCAAATACATCCCAAGGATTTTCTTCTAATTGTTTATGTCCTAGACTTAATCTTCTGTTTTCTTTGTCTATTTCTAAAACAACAACATCAACAACATCACCAATTGAAGTAAATTCTGCAGGGTGCTTAATTTTCTTAGTCCAAGAAAGATCTGAGATATGAATTAATCCATCGATACCTTCTTCAATTTCTACAAATACACCAAAGTTTGTAAAGTTTCTAACTTTTGCTTGATGTTTAGAACCTACTGCATAAACTTCTTCAATTTTTTCCCATGGATCAGCTTTTAATTGCTTAATTCCAAGAGACATCTTACGCTCATCACGATCTAAAGTAAGAATAGTTGCTTCTACTTCGTCTCCAACTTTTAAGAAATCTTGTGCACTTCTTAAGTGTTGTGACCAAGACATTTCAGAAACGTGAATTAAACCTTCTACTCCTGGAGCGATTTCAACAAACGCACCGTAGTCAGCCATAACCACTACTTTTCCTTTTACTTTATCACCAACTTTAAGCTCTGCATCTAAAGAATCCCAAGGATGAGAAGTTAATTGTTTCAAACCTAAAGCAATACGCTTTTTCTCATCATCAAAATCAAGAATTACAACATTTAATTTTTGATCTAACTGAACGATTTCTTCCGGATGAGTTACGCGACCCCAAGATAAGTCTGTGATATGGATAAGTCCATCCACCCCACCAAGGTCGATAAATACTCCGTAAGAAGTAATATTTTTAACAGTTCCCTCAAGAACCTGTCCTTTTTCAAGCTTAGAAATAATATCTTTTTTCTGTTGCTCAAGTTCTGCTTCAATAAGCGCTTTGTGAGATACAACAACGTTTTTAAATTCAGGATTAATTTTAACAACCTTGAATTCCATTGTTTTACCTACATACATATCGTAGTCACGAATTGGCTTCACATCAATTTGCGAACCTGGAAGGAAAGCCTCAATTCCAAACACATCTACAATCATACCACCTTTAGTACGACATTTAATGTATCCCTTGATAACTTCGTCATTTTCTAAAGCTGCATTAACTCTATCCCAAGAACGTAATGCACGTGCTTTTTTGTGAGAAAGAACTAATTGTCCTTTTTTATCTTCTTGGCTTTCTACATAAACTTCTACTTTATCACCAACAGCTAATTCTGGGTTATAACGAAATTCATTTCTAGAAATAATACCATCAGATTTAAAACCAATGTTAATTACAACTTCTCTTTTGCTTAATGCGATAACTTCACCTTCGATAACCTCTTTTTCTGAGATAGTAGAAAGTGTTTTGTCATACATTTCTTCTAGATCTTCTTTTGATCCAGTTTTTCCAAATACTTCTCCTTGCTCAAACTCATCCCAATCAAAGTTTGCATCAGAAGTTGTTGCAGTTACGTTTACTGCTTCATTTTTTACCTCAGGAGTTTCGTTTAATTCCTGAGCATTTTCATTTACTTCACTCATTGTAAATCAATTAATTACTAGTAGTTAGACATTATATTTTATAAAAACAGGTGCAAAAGTACAAACTTTTTCCCAGAAACTCTCATAAACAACAACTTATTTTATTC
Organism: uncultured Saccharicrinis sp.; assembly: GCA_963665705.1. Taxonomy (GTDB): domain Bacteria; phylum Bacteroidota; class Bacteroidia; order Bacteroidales; family Marinilabiliaceae; genus Saccharicrinis. Next base: position 2,189,238 of record OY762448.1, on the reverse strand, counting down.
ATTTACATAACATATCGAATAATTTTCATCAACTTATATTAATTGTTAATCTCCTTCATAAATAAAGCAACAATCATAAATAGGGTATTTATAAAATTTATTATTCATTTGAGATCATCATTGTAGCTAAAATTCACTAATAATAATATAGGTAAGATACAGACTAATATATTCCTTTTCTTAAAAAGCACATTAAATCTGGTAAAAATAATGCTCTATTTTATCAAAAACTAATATTCTATATATTATGATATGGTATTTTATTTTTAAATTGACAAAAATCTTTACTTTTGAGGCTGGTTAAAAAAATCAATACACCTATATTATATAACGATTAAACTTTAAACAAATGAAAATATCTATTGTTGGAACTGGATATGTTGGACTAGTATCAGGAACATGTTTTGCTGATGTTGGCATAAACGTTACTTGCGTTGACATTGACGAAAGCAAAATTGAAGACCTTAAAAAAGGTGTAATTCCAATTTACGAACCCGGTTTAGAAACAATGGTGAATGATAATATAGAAAAAGGCAGGTTATTTTTCACTACAAGCTTAAAGGAATCACTAGAAAATACTGATGTTGTTTTTATTGCAGTAGGTACACCTCCTGATGAAGATGGAAGTGCTGACTTAAAATATGTACTTGAAGTTGCTCGCCAAATTGGTAGAAATATGGATCATTATTTGGTTGTAGTAACAAAAAGTACAGTGCCTATTGGTACTGCACAAAAGGTTAAAGCTGCTATTAACGACGAATTGGAAAAAAGAGGTACTGAAATAGAATTTGATGTTGCATCTAATCCTGAATTCTTAAAAGAAGGAAATGCTATAGAAGATTTCTTAAAGCCAGATCGTATTGTTGTTGGTACAGAATCAGAAAGAGCAGAAAAAACAATGCAAAGATTATACAAACCATTTCTACTTAATGGTCATCCTATCATCTTCATGGATATACCTTCATCAGAAATGACTAAATATGCAGCAAACTCGATGCTTGCAACTAAAATTAGTTTCATGAATGATATGGCTAATCTTTGTGAAATTGTTGGTGCAGATATCTCATCAGTAAGAAAAGGTATAGGTTCTGATGCAAGGATTGGTAACAAATTTATTTATGCAGGAGCTGGTTATGGAGGTTCTTGCTTTCCTAAAGATGTGAAAGCAGTTATTAAAACTGCAGATGATAATGCATACAAGCTAAGACTTTTACAAGCCGTTGAAGATGTTAACAACGATCAAAAACATATTCTTGTCAAAAAAATAAAAGAAGAGTTTGGCTCCAACCTCGAAAATAAGACTTTTGCATTATGGGGGTTGTCATTTAAACCAAAAACTGATGATATGCGCGAAGCCCCATCTCTAGTTCTAATCGAAGAACTGATAAAGATGGGCGCAAGTGTTAAAGCCTATGATCCTGTTGCAATAGAAGAAGCTCAACGAATTCTTGGTGATAAAATTGAATATGGAAACGATCCATATGAGGTTTTGATAGATGCTGAAGCTTTAGTTGTAATAACAGAATGGCCCGAATTTAGAATTCCAAATTTTAAGGTTTTAGAAAAACTATTAAAAAATAAAATCATATTTGATGGAAGAAACATTTACGATCCTGAAGAAATTGTTGAAAATGGATTCAGTTATTATAGCATTGGAAGAAAGCCATTAAAACCATAACAGTATCTACTTTCAAAGTAAATCTACAATACATTTACTTTGTTATTTTAAAGTACATTAATTATAAAAAACTTTACTAAACATACTATAGTATTTTTATTATAGTATGTTTTATATATAGCATACTTATACTTACATAAATGAAAAGGATTTTAGTAACAGGTGGAGCTGGATTTATTGGTTCTCATCTATGCGAAAGATTATTAAATGAAGGAAACGAAGTAATTTGTTTAGACAATTACTTTACCGGGAGCAAAACTAATGTAATTCATCTCCTTAACAATCCTTATTTTGAATTAATTAGACACGATGTTACACATCCCTTTTTTATAGAAGTTGATGAAATTTATAATCTAGCTTGCCCTGCTTCACCAGTTCATTATCAGTTTAACTCTATTAAAACTATAAAAACTTCGGTAATGGGAGCTATTAATATGCTTGGTCTGGCTAAGCGCATTAAAGCTAAAGTATTACAAGCCTCAACTTCTGAAGTTTATGGAGATCCTGAAATCCACCCACAAAAAGAAAGCTATTGGGGAAATGTTAATCCTATTGGTGTAAGATCTTGTTATGATGAAGGAAAACGTTGTGCTGAAAGCTTATTTTTCAATTACCATCAGCAAAACAATGTTGACATTAAAGTAATTAGAATATTTAACACATACGGCCCTCGTATGAATCCTAATGATGGAAGAGTTGTTTCAAATTTTATTGTTCAGGCATTAAAAGGAGAAGAAATCACCATTTTTGGTAATGGTGAACAAACAAGAAGTTTTCAATATGTAAATGATTTAGTTGAAGGAATGATTAGAATGATGAATTCTCGTAAAGATTTCCTTGGTCCGGTAAATATTGGTAATCCAAATGAATTTACGATGCTGGAATTAGCACAGCAAGTTATAGATTTAACTAATTCTAAATCTAAACTCACATATCTACCTTTACCAGCAGATGACCCTACCCAAAGACAACCGGACATTACATTGGCTCAAAAGGAATTAAATAATTGGGAACCTAAGATTCAGTTAAGAGAAGGTTTGACTAAGACCATTGAATACTTTGACAACTTATTGAAAAACCCAAAATAGAATTAAATAAATATCACATGTCAAAATATAAAGGAATTATACTTGCAGGTGGTTCTGGAACCAGACTCTATCCTATTACACAAAGCATTTCAAAACAAATAATCCCGGTTTATAATAAACCGATGATATATTACCCTTTATCAGTTTTAATGCTTTCTGGAATAAGAGAAATACTTATTATTTCAACACCCCAGGATATTCCTTTATATAAAAATCTTTTGGGTGATGGAAAACAACTTGGTCTATCGTTAACTTATGCAGAACAACCCAGTCCGGATGGATTAGCTCAGGCATTTATTATAGGTCAAGATTTTATTGGAGATGATAACGTTTGTTTGATCTTAGGTGATAATATTTTCTTTGGATATGACTTTTCTAAATTATTAGCTCAGACAGTCAAAGACAACACCGGAGCTACGGTATTTGGATATTATGTCACTGATCCTGAAAGATATGGAGTAGCGGAATTTGATCAGAATAAAAATGTAATCAGCATTGAAGAAAAGCCTGAGAAACCAAAATCTAATTATGCGGTAACGGGACTTTATTTTTATAATAACAGTGTAGTTCAAAAAGCAAAAAGCCTAAAACCATCCCCGCGAGGGGAATTAGAAATTACTGATTTGAACAAAATTTTTCTTGAAGAAGGTAATTTAAAAGTTAATTTGATGGGTAGAGGTATGGCATGGCTCGACACTGGAACTCATGATAGTATGTTAGAGGCTTCTAATTTTATTGCTACAATTGAACATCGTCAAGGATTAATGGTAGCTTGTTTGGAAGAAATAGCCTATACTAAAGGATACATTAATAAAGAACAGCTATTAAAATTGGCTGAACCTTTATCAAAAAATGAATATGGTTCATATTTAAAAAGAATAGCGAAATAATACCATTTCTTCATTACAATAAAAATTTAATGGAAATTATAAATACAGATATAAAAGACTTAGTAATAATTAAACCAAATAAATTTAAGGACTCCAGAGGATTTTTCCTTGAATCATATAATATCGAACGCTATAAAAACAAAGGAATCCTAAATCATTTTGTTCAGGATAACGTTTCAAAGTCCCAATACGGAGTTATAAGAGGTTTACATTATCAATTGACCCCTTATTCACAAGCCAAATTAGTTCAGGTATTAAAAGGTAAAATAATAGATGCAGTTGTCGATCTTAGAAAAGATTCAGAGACTTTTGGAAAAAGTTTTAGTATAGAATTATCAGAAGAAAACGGATTGCAACTACTTGTACCCAGAGGTTTTGCTCATGGTTTTTCTGTTTTGAGTAAAGAAGTAATATTTTCATATAAATGTGATAATTTATATAATAATGAAACTGAAAGAGGCATTCTATTTAACGACCCGAGATTAGATATAGATTGGCAAGTTCCGTTAAATGACTCTATTGTATCAGAAAAAGATTTAAAGCATCCTCTTTTTAAAGATGCTGAATACAACTTTTAATTTCAAATTATGACTAAAATATTAGTAACTGGTGGTAAAGGTCAATTAGGACAAAGCTTTCAATCTATATCTGAGAACTTTAAAAATATGGATATCACCTTTACTGATGTTAACGATATAGATATTTGTAATATTGATAATATTAGAGAATTTGTTTCTTATACACCATATAATTATATTATCAATTGCGCAGCATATACAGCAGTTGACAAAGCTGAAAGTGACAAAATAGCAAGCATCAAATTAAATGCTGATGCTGTTAAAAATATCGGCATCGTTGCCAAAGAAAATGATATTCCGGTAATACATATATCAACTGATTATGTTTTTGATGGGAACTCATTCAAACCTTATGCTGAAAATGATTATGCTGTTCCATCTTCGCATTATGGTCAAACAAAATTACTAGGAGAAAATTATCTTTTGGATTCACAACCAAACTCAATCGTTATTAGAACGGCATGGTTATATTCAGAATTTGGTAATAATTTTGTTAAAACAATGATTAAGTTAGGAAATGAACGTGATCAGTTAAAAGTTGTTGCAGATCAAGTTGGATCTCCAACGTATGCAGTTGACTTAGCTGAAGGAATATTAAATATAATTTTAAAAATAGAAAATAAAACCGTTAATTTTACACCTGGAATATACCATTTTAGTAACGAAGGAGTTTGTAGTTGGTACGATTTTACCATAAACATTCATCAACTCATTGGAATAGACTGCCACATTTTACCAATTGAGTCTAAAGAATATCCAACAGCTGCACCTCGTCCCTATTATAGTGTTCTTAATAAAACCAAAATTAAAACTACCTATAAGATAGAAATTCCATATTGGAGATTTAGTCTTGAAAAGTGCTTGCGTAAGTTGGCAAATAAAAACTAAAACTATTAACAAAAAATAGAATGGAAAACCAAGAAGTATTGGCATTGGTAAGCGAAAAAGCTAACCAATGGCTATCGGGAAATTACGATGAAGAAACTAAAAAACAAGTTTCTGAACTTTTAAACAAAGAAGATAAGAGTGATCTTATTGATGCTTTTTACAAAGATTTAGAATTTGGTACCGGTGGTTTAAGAGGAATTATGGGACCGGGTACTAACAGAATGAACATTTATACTGTTGGAGCTGCAACTCAAGGACTTGCAAATTACCTTAATTCTCAATTTGGTGATCTTGACGAAATTAAAGTATGTATAGGTCATGATTGTAGAAATAATAGTAGAGAATTTGCTGAAATATCAGCAAAAATACTATCTGCAAACGGAATCAAAGCCTTACTATTTGATGATTTACGCCCCACTCCTGAAGTTTCTTTTGTTATTCGTGAATTAAACTGTCAAAGTGGTATTATTATAACTGCATCACACAATCCTAAAGAATATAATGGATACAAAGCATATTGGAATGATGGAGGTCAAATGATTGCTCCACATGACACTAATGTGATTGATGAAGTTCAAAAAATTAAATCAGTTGACGAAATTAAATTTGAAGGAAACGATAGTTTAATTGAGGTTTTAGGTGAAGATATGGATAATAAATACTTAGCTAAAGTAAAATCCATTTCTTTAGATACTGGAGCAATTGAAAGAAATAAAGATTTAAAAATTATTTACACACCGATACATGGAACCGGAGTGAAATTAATTCCTGCTGCTTTAAAACAGTACGGATTTACTAACATCATCAATATTCCGGAACAAGATATCGTTAGTGGAGATTTTCCTACAGTTGTATCTCCTAATCCAGAAGAACCCGCAGCATTAAAGATGGCTGTTGACAAAGCTGCTGAAATTGATGCTGACCTTGTAATGGCTTCTGACCCGGATGCAGACAGACTAGGAATTGCTTGTAAAAACGAAAAAGGAGAATTTATTCTTTTAAACGGTAATCAAACAGCACTTTTACTTACCTGGTATATGGTTAAAAGATGGAAAGAAAATAATCTTTTAACCGGCAAAGAATTTATTGTTAAAACAATTGTAACCTGTGAATTAATTAAAGAAATTGCAATAAAAAACGACATTGAATATTTTGATGTTTACACTGGTTTTAAATGGATTGCAGATAAAATTAAGAGTTACGAAGGAGAGAAAAAATACATTTGCGGTGGTGAAGAAAGTTACGGCTTTTTACCTGGCGATTATGTAAGAGATAAAGATGCTGTTGCTTCGTGTGCAATGTTTGCAGAAATAGCTGCCTGGGCTAAAGATAATGGTGTAACTTTATTTGAATTATTACAAAACATCTATCTTGAATATGGTTTTTCTAAAGAGAAAATGATTTATATCGTTCGCAAAGGAAAATCAGGAGCAGATGAAATTCAACAACTAATGAAGGATTTCAGAGAAAATCCTCCGGTAGAATTAGCAGGATCTAAAGTTTCAATAATTAAAGATTATGCTGATTTAAAAGCATACAACAAAATTGACAATACGAGCGTAGCTATTGATCTTCCTACTACCTCAAACGTACTTCAATTCTTTACTGAAGATGGATCTAAAGTTAGTGTAAGACCTTCTGGAACTGAACCTAAAATCAAATTTTATTTTGAAGTTAAGGGTGAAATGAAAGACAAAAGCGAATATTATACTGCAGATTCTGTTGCTGAAGAAAAAATCGATGCTATTGCTAAAGATTTAAAGATTAAATAGCAATTGATATCTACAATATTTCTAAGGGGGATTTCTATCCCCCCTTTTTTTTATAAATTATTCAAAATATTCTTCCTTAAAATTCACTAGATATAATTTTTCAGTACATCTTGTAATAGCTGTGTACAACCAACGATAATAGTCCTTATTAACATTTTCTTCAGGCACAAAACCAGGATCAACAAAAACAATTTTCCACTGACCACCTTGAGCTTTATGGCAAGTCATTGCATAGGCAAACTTAACTTGTAATGCATTATAATACTCATTGTTTTTAACAGCCTCATATTGCTTTCGTTTGGGAGTCAAATCTTCATAATCCTTCATTATTTCATAGAAAAAAGCTTCTTGATCTTTTTGCGTTAAGCCGGGTGTATCTTTATCTAATACATCTAAAAGCAACTTAACATCTACCTCTAATTCCTTATAATCAATTAGTCTAACAGTACAGTTTACAAACCTTTTTTCATAAAACTCTTCATAACCTCTAATTCTAACTATTTCAGCAATATCTCCATTTGCTATAAAGTCAACCTCTTTGTTATTTTTCAGCCAATAATAATTATTTTTTACCACCAATATATAATCTCCTACAGATAACTCCTCCTCTTTATATAAAATAGAATTTCGTATTCCCTTATTATATAAATTAGTACGTTTATTAGATCTGTTTACAATTAAAGTTTCATCTATACCTATAGTATCATAAGCACAATTAATTTCTTCAATTAATTCCTCTCCTGTTATTCTTTTTATATCCGTGAAATTATCTACATCAAACGATGGAAGAGCATTCATATCATCATCAGCTTCAATTATTCGCCGTAATTTTGATGCATTATTCAATATTCCACTTTCTGAAGTTTGTCGTACAACATTGGTTAAAAAGCAGGAAAATGGGGTAATTGAATAATAATTTAATGATTCCAAATCTAATGCCGGACTTTCTGAATTACCAATTGGAGGTAACTGTGCTGAATCCCCAATTAATACCAACCTACAATTTTTGCTTCCAAATACAAACCCAAGTAAGTCCTCCAATAAATTCCCACTTCCAAAACTAGTATATTCGCCACTAAATCCTGATATCATAGAGGCTTCATCAACAAAAAATATCGTATCAGGTTTTAAATTTCTATTCACATTAAAAGAACCAAAACCATCATTTGCTGACTTCTGTCGATATATAACCTTATGAATTGTATAAGCCGTTTTTCCAGCATATCCTGAAAATACTTTTGCTGCCCTTCCTGTTGGAGCCATTAAGACTTGCCTAAACTTTAGTTCATCGAGTGTGGTAACAATTGAACTAATTAACGAAGTTTTTCCTGTACCGGCATATCCTTTTAAAACAAATACAGGATTTTCTTCAGTAGAAGTAAGAAAATTGACAAAACTTTCAATAGCCTCCTCTTGCGATTGTGTAGGAATATGCTCAAAATGAGCTCTTATATTAGAAATTATATGATTATTTAACATTATTCGTTATAAAATAAGTGAATCAAAATCCAAAATTTGATTTTTTTTTTAAATTTGTGCATTCAAACTAATACAAAAATCTGTAAAATAATGAAAACAGTAATTCAAATCGTACTTCTTATTGCAATTGTTGGGTTAGCATATCTATGTTATGACAGTATCAATAGTGTAATTGAGTTTAAAAGAGTTTATAAACTTCGCTCAGAAGCAAACATCGAAAAACTAAAAGACATCAGAACAGCTCAGGTTGCTTATAAATCGCAATATGAAAAATATACCGGAAGTTTTGATTCCTTAATTAATTTTGTAAAATCCGATTCTTTAAAGTTAGTAAAAAAAGAAGGCAGTTTAACTGATGAGCAAATTGCTGATGGTATGACAGAAGAGAAAGCATTAAAATTAGGAATGATTAAGCGTGATACTATTTTAGTAAGCGTTCTTGACTCTCTTTTTGGAAAGAAATTTGCTATTGATTCATTAAAGTTTGTACCCTTTGTTGCTAATGAAGAATACGAAATGGGTGCAGGAATTGTTCAAACTGGATCTGGTGTAAAAGTTCAGGTATTTGAAGCTAAAGTTCACAATAATGTTTACCTTGATGGACTTGAAGAACAAGAAATTATTAATTTAAATGACAAAGCTGGTAAACTTGAAAAATATCCAGGATTAAAAGTTGGATCTTTAGAGGAAACTAATAACAATGCAGGTAACTGGGAGTAATATTTTACTTTGAATGCAGATTAATATTACAAACTCACTGCTTTAATGTAAAATATTATTATGAGTAACCAATTTGTTGTTGATAGTAATTTCGATAAAAACATTACAAATTCATATTTTTTATCCATCCAGTTAACTCTGGATGGATTTTCTTTTTGTGTACTTGATCCTATAAGTAATGAATATATATTATTTTTCCATCACTCTTTCTCAATAAATGAATCGTCAATTAAAACTTTAGAGAAAGAATTATCGAGTAATGAATATTTACAATTAAATTACCAAAAGATATATGTATTATACTACACACAAAGAAACACTCTAATCCCCACCTCTTTATATCAAGATAACCAAAAAGGATTGTATTTAGATTTCTGCTTTAATCAGGATAAGTTTAATGAAGAATTAGCATTTAGCAACAAAATAAAAATGGCTGACTCTTATTGTATATTTAGCATCCCTAAAGCGATAGTTCAGCTATTTAACGAAAAATATACTAATGTATATTATTACTGTTCTACAACTCCATTTATAGAAACAGCATTACTAAATACTAGTTTTAATTACGATCAATATCAAATTTATATTAATTTGCACAATTCCATTTTTGATATCATTGTAATTACAGGTAACGATTTAAAATTACACAATTCGTTTATGTTTCAGGATAAAAGAGAATTCTTATATTATACTCTTCTTATCTTTGAACAATTAAAACTTAACACCCATACTTCAAATGTATTTTTAAGTGGGGAATTTTCTAAAACAGATGAAATTTATGAGTTACTAAAAAAGTACATTAAAAACATTACGGTGCTTAAAGAAAGTAAACATTTTAAATTTTCCTCCGTGTTCAAAACAGTCTCCATACAAGATCATTTTAATCTAATTAACATTCCATTATGCGTATAATAAGTGGCTCTTTAAAAGGAAGACGATTTTCTCCACCAAAAAATTTCAAGGCCAGACCAACAACAGACTTTGCTAAAGAGAACTTATTTAATATTTTAAGTAACAACTACTCTTTTGATGAGCTTAAAGTACTGGATTTATTCGGAGGAACTGGTAGTATTAGTTTAGAATTTGCATCCAGAGGTTGTAAAAACATTACTTGTGTAGAACTAAATTTTAATCATTTCAGTTTTATAAAGAAGAATATTATAAACTTAGAAATGGACTCCTCTATTAAAGTTATAAAAGCAAACGCTTTTAAATTTATTGAGAAGACACCAGAAACCTACAGTATGATTTTTGCAGATCCTCCATACGACTTAACTAAATCAGAAACAATTCCTGACCTAATACTAAAAAATAGTCTATTAAAAGAAAACGGCATACTAATCTTTGAACATTCAGGAAAAGTAGATTTTAAATCTCATCCTAATTTCATTGAAAACAGAGAAAATGGGAAAGTAATATTTACATTTTTCAAAGCATAAAAAAAAGGAGTAAAACTCCTTTTTATGACCTGGGGTGAAATTGTATCATTGTGTTCTTTAAATATTCCTTATCTAAATGAGTATATATTTCAGTTGTGATAATCGATTCATGACCTAGCATTTCCTGAACAGCTCTTAGATTAGCTCCTCCATCAATAAGATGAGTGGCAAATGAATGTCGGAACGTATGAGGACTCACATTTTTATCCATCCCAATAATTGCCACAAGACCTTTTATTATAGTAAAAATCATTACTCTGGATAACTTCTTTCCCCTTCTATTTAAAAATAGAATATCTTCACTATCATGATGAATTTTAAGATTTCTTCTATATTCACTTAAATATAAATTAATCTCTTTTATAGCTTTAGCACTAATTGGCACTAATCTTTCTTTATTACCCTTACCCTCTATTTTAATAAATCCTGATTCAAAAAATAAATTAGAAATCTTGAGTTCTATTAACTCAGATACTCTTAATCCACAACTATACAAAGTTTCTAAAATTGCTTTATTTCTCTGCCCTTCTGGCTTTCTAGTATCAATAGCATTTATTATACTATCAATTTCTTCTACAGATAATATCTCAGGAAGTTTTCTCCCTATCTTAGGCGATTCAAGTAATGCCGTTGGGTCTTTTTCTATCTTCTCCTCTATCAACAGAAACTTATAAAAAGACTTTATTCCACTTATAATTCTAGCTTGAGTTCTTGGACTAATACCTTTCTGAGCTATCCATTCCATCATCTCTTTAAGATCATTTAAAGTTACCCCTTCAGGTCCGTTTTGATCTAATTCTTTATCTTTTAAAAACTGAACAAGTTTAGTTAGGTCGGTGACGTATGCATGAATTGAATTATCCGATAAGCCTTTTTCTACTTTTAGATAACCTTTAAAGCCTTCAATTTCTGATTCCCAAATCATTTTTGATTATTAATTTAATTCTTAATTATTATTGTATAGTAAATATAATAACTTATATATTTCAAATCAACAAAAAAATTATTTTTTATGTAAATATTAATAATATAACATTTTTACGTAATATCCTAAATTACTTTATTTTACACAAACAACCTAAAAAAAATACAAAAATCATATTAGTTATAATAATTATAAATATTTGTTATTTTGTAAAGAGTATAATACGACTATCCATAAAAACTTTTATAAAACACTATTTTATTATTCATAATTTAAGACACAAGAATAAAATAACTTACTTGAAAAAAAACAAATATCAGTAAGAACACAAACCTAAATTATTAACAATTAAACAACTACCATAACATTATTTAACAGAGAAGTTAAATATTATGTATTTTACATTTCCCATGTCTATTAAGCTGCTTCTGCAAGCTGCATTTCTATTAGCCTGAAGATTTTATTATCCTCAGGCTTGTTTTTTATTACATTGGTAACTAACTCATTAAAATCACCATCGATAAACTCGGCGATTACTTGCAGTAGTTGCAATATAAAACCCCATATCCTCATAGATATAGTAAGTTCATTGGCTTTGTCACATACATGTTCAAACAGTCCGCCCATTGATTCATATGCATCGTACCTTTTTGCCAAACTAAATACATTGTATTCGATCATAGCTAATGAGATATCTGCTATCTGAGCATCAAAGTCTTGGGATTTTGATTTCCCTAAGCCAAAATATTGCTTCGATTCTTTGAAAAATACTTCGATGCTCCATCTGATACTGTATATTTCATAAGCCTTTAGGATACCGAGTTTTGTGTTTGTTGAAGCGAGCAGGTGCCACTTGCCCCGTTTGCTATTTTTGCAGAAATACAGCTTTAACGGTATTGATTTATACTCTACTAGTACTTCGGCACAAAACAGGTTCAAGGCTTTTTCTCGTTTTACCTTTTTTCTACGCTTGAGGAGTTGAGCAAGCTCTTTTGCTGTATACTCGTCTCCCTTGAAGATGTATTTCGCCTTGGCCATTTTTATCATACCGACTACATCTACCTTGGCTTTTAGTGACAAAACAGACTTTAATATTGATTCACAAAAGAACCAACTGTCCATCAAAACATATTGCACTTCTACCTTTTGTTTGACAGCCCTTTTGATCATAGAAATAGCCGTTGATATTTTATCATTTGTTAGTTCTTTCTCTCGTGAAAAACCAGCAGATTTTCTATCTCGTTTCTTTGTGTATTGTGCTTTTCTCTGTTTGGCATTCAGCCCATATGGTGTTTTCTCATTTTTTCCCCTTTCTTTATGAAGGCTAAAGTCTAACGAGAAAAAGCTCTTGCCGTCCCAATAGCCCAGGAACAAACCTTTAAAACCCCAAAACCTGCCATGTTTTACATGCGACCATATCTTGCCTACATGTTCTGTTTTATATGTTGACTTTTCAAAATCCGTATCATCTATTATCAGGCACTTTTCCTGTGCATTGTTCGCAGATACTGAACTCTCTGTGTGTTTTAACAACTTGTTGTTGCATTTGGAAAGAAGGTTTCTCCAATTGATATTGTAATCGTTCTTAAGCCTGTAAAAAGTATTTTTGCTGGCTTCTATACTTTGTGACAATGGATGTTTGGTATACCTATATACATTGGATAACGAGTAAAGAGGAAACAATAACATCGCCAATAATAAATCACCTTTGCGGAAAATGGATTGGGGCATGTGACCAACACCAAAATCTAAACGGTTTAAATTTAATGACCGGTATAGTTCCATAATTCTGTAAATTCCTTTTTCACTTGAAGTAAAAAAGCTGTTTGTCTCTGAAAAAACTTTTGTACTTTTATTCTGAAGCATGGTTTTGTTTTTTTAATGTAGTACCATTAAATTACTGATATTTAATGGATTAACAAAATAAACCATGCTTCTTTTTATCTGATTTTCAATATTTTAACTCTCTTGGGAAATATCAGTTATGTATTTATATACTGAAAAAGAATAACATCTAATATAAATCTTCAATCAATTGATATTCTTATTCTTAAATATAAATTATAAACCTTCTTAAAAATCAAAAATATATAACAGTTATTTATAAACTATAAAAACTAGGATTTTTATTACATTGTTTACACATACAGTTTTATTATCACATAAGTTTTCAATACATTTGCTGCGAATTTAAGAGTGCCTTAAAAATCAAATTGTATTTACTACAATTTTTAAAAAAAATGAAGCTTTTAATACTAAATGGACCTAATTTAAATTTATTAGGAAAAAGAGAAGTAAATATTTATGGTAATCAATCTTTTGAAGATTATTTCAAAGAATTGAAGACAATTTATAAAGAAATTGATTTATTTTATTTTCAATCAAATAGTGAAGGTAAAATTATTGATAAAATTCATGAAGTAGGCTTTAGTTTCGATGCTATTATATTAAATGCAGGAGCCTATACTCATACATCTATTGCATTAGCAGACGCAATTTCTGGCATTACCACTCCAGTAATAGAAGTTCATATTTCAAATGTATTTAAACGAGAATCTTTCAGACACCACTCATATATATCTTCTGTATGCTCAGGTACAATTGCTGGATTCGGATTGAATTCTTACAATTTAGCGATACAAAGTTTATTAAATGCATCTGAATTTAAACAAGATAATAATAAGAAAAATTGAAATAAATAATTAGTTGATGAAAAAGTTTACAAAAATCGTTGCTACGGTATCAGACATGAAGTGTGATCCAGAGTATGTTAAAGGTTTAATTAAATCAGGTGTAAATGTTGTGAGACTAAACACTGCTCACATGGATTACGAAGGATTAAAAACAGTTGTTGAAAGAGTTCGTGCTGTCTCTGACAAGGTTGCAATCCTTGTTGATACAAAGGGTCCGGAAATTAGAACAACACCAACTGAAGATGGTAACAAAATTTTAGTTGCTAAAGGTGATACTATTTTAGTTAAAGGTGATCCAGAAACTAAATCAACAGCTGAACGTCTTTGTGTATCATATGTTGATTTTGTAAAAGATGTACCTGTTGGTAGTGATATTTTAATTGACGATGGCGAAACTGCACTAAAAGCTATTGAGGTAAAAGACGACTGTATAGTTTGTTCTGTAGAAAACGATGGAGAAATAGGTGGTAAAAAGAGTGTAAACGTTCCTGGAGTTCGTATTAACTTACCTTCTTTAACAGAAAAAGATATTCGTTTCTTAGAATATTCTGCTGAACAAGAAATTGATTTTATTGCTCACTCATTTGTAAGAAATTCAAAAGATGTTGCAGATGTTCAAAAGGAATTAGATAGATTAGAGTCTCCTGCTAAAATCATTGCAAAAATCGAGAACCAGGAAGGTGTTGATAATATTGATGAAATTGTTGATTGCGTATATGGTGTTATGATTGCTCGTGGAGATATGGGTATTGAAATTGCACAAGAAAAAATCCCAGGAATTCAACGTAAATTAATCAGAAAGTGTGTAGAGTTTAAAAAGCCTGTAATCGTGGCAACTCAAATGTTACATACAATGATTAAAAACCCACGTCCAACGCGTGCTGAAGTAACTGACGTAGCAAACGCTATTTATTATCGTACAGATGCAATTATGCTTAGTGGTGAAACTGCTTACGGTGATTATGGTATTGAGGCTGTTCAAACAATGTCTTCAATTGCAAAAGAAGTAGAAGCTGCTAAAGATAATGCTAATGATATTCCTGTTCCAAATTTGCAAAAAAGCAAAACTACATATTTAGCTGAAACTGCATTTAAATCGGCTGCTGACTTAAACGTTAAAGCTGTTATTACGGATAGTATCTCAGGTAGAACATCTCGCTATTTAGCTGCATTTAGAGGAAATATTCCTGTTTATGCATTATGCTTTAGCCCAAGAACAGCAAGAGAATTAAACCTTTCTTATGGTGTTTCTCCTAGAATCATGGAGCAAGGTGGTTCTAAGGAAGAAATCCTTATTAAAACTCTTGAAAAGTTATTGAAAAAAGAAGTATTAGCAAACACAGATCAAGTTGCTTACTTAGGAAGTAGTTTTGGTATTGGTAGTGGAACAACATTCCTTGAAATCATTACTGTTGAAGAGCTTTTAACAAAAACAAAAGAAGCTAAGAAATAATAATTTCTTTCTTGATATATAAAAGAGGCTTATAGCCTCTTTTTTTTGCTCCAACAAATATTAAGTAATTCTTCACCCTTTACAGAACCCAACCTCTTATTTCCTTAATTATGCGAATCAAGGGTTAAACATATAGTTTTAAAATGCAGCAGATAATTTACCAAATGCATGAACTATCAATCCTTTGGTAGATCTAATTATGCTAGCTCTTTGTATATCAGTTTTTTCAATTAACCAGGCAAACATCGCCTCAATAGGTTGTCCCACTCTAGAAACAGCCGTGGAGAACAAATCGTCAGCAGCCTTTATTCTTTGTTTTATAATGTTATATCCATTCCTTTCATTGCTTTAATTGGCGTAAGCATCTTAGAGTTATATTGTGATTTCATTTCTTCATTATGTTCATGGTTCAAATATATTTTATCACCAAAGAATGTTCTATCATATATTTCTGACCAAGTTTCTTTGTATACATTAATATCGTTTACTGAAGCAGGAGTATAAATAATTTGTTCTGGATATGAAAAAGCTCCATCTCGTCTAAGGAAACCAGCTCTTTAAGTAATCGCAAGCAAACTTATGAATATGCTTAATCCTACTATAACCTTGATACTGTACTCCATAAAGATATATTGTCATAACCTCTTGATCAGTAAACTCTGGTTGTTTACTATTACTGAAACGCTCACAGTAATATTGTAATTCTTTAAAGTTTGTCGCTGACTAACTCGTATATTCTTATTAAATTGTCGTCTTTATCCTCGGAAATCATACTTTCAACAGCGTAAAAAACCACTGTAAAATACTGGCATTTAAGGATTTAAACAATTTAAACAAGCTAATTTTCAATATTTTAGCTCATTTTTTTAATTAATATTCACCCCTTGATTCCCATTAATTATGCCACATTATTGACTCATTATTCATTCTTTAATGTTATAATTTTCCATTCAATCATACAACAAATCCCATTTAACAATATATCAAAATAAATATTCAAAATATGTATCTCAATTTTGAATATTAGAGATTTTATATCCTATTACATACCAAATATTAGACTTAAAATTATATTAAATAGTTATTCCAACTCATCATATTTCAACAAATCTCTTATTTTAATTATTCTCATTAAAGAATATGCTTTTTTTTCTTTCAAAAGCAACATCTCTCAACAATCTGGTTTGCAGATCAGTATTGATAAACAGCAAAAAATAGTTTGTTTTTTTTTAAAAAAAAAGCCTCCAACTATTGCAAGTAGAAACAAAAGCTCTATCTTTGCATCGCTTTCAGAAAAAACGAGCACACTCGGTCTGGTAGTTCAGCTGGTTAGAATGCCGGCCTGTCACGCCGGAGGTCGCGGGTTCGAGTCCCGTCCAGACCGCGAACTGAAAGCAAAACAGAGATAATGATCTTTGTTTTAAACTCGAAAAAATATTGAATTTGTTTTATACTGGTCTGGTAGTTCAGCTGGTTAGAATGCCGGCCTGTCACGCCGGAGGTCGCGGGTTCGAGTCCCGTCCAGACCGCTTTTATAAAACAAAAATATCAGAATTGGTCTGGTAGTTCAGCTGGTTAGAATGCCGGCCTGTCACGCCGGAGGTCGCGGGTTCGAGTCCCGTCCAGACCGCAGAAGGTTATCTCAATTATTTTGAGATAACCTTTTTTGTTTTATAAACATAATCCTAAACAAAAACTCTTCTTTATCATAAGAAAACAAAGATCTTTTATCTTAATTACGAGTAAAATTATTCGCATCAAAATTTTTAATTCTGTTAAATAGATAATTTTGAAATTGTTTCTACAAAAAAGGATCCAGTATAAAACACATATTCATTCATAAGAAGCAACTAGTCTTGTCCTTAGGTGGAAAAGATATAATTCGTAAAGAATATAAGAACCTCTCATATAAATAATGTGGTTTTAAGGAAGCATGGATTATTACTAGTTATCCAATCCGAAATATGCTTTTTTAATTATGGTAAGACACAGATATTGGGAAGTAGTTATGGATGGTTATAAGTAAAAGGCGGGCATGATTGGGACGTTATAACACCAACAAACGCTGTTACCATGTCCTCCTAAGCTATCTTGTTATGAAGAAGCATACCTTAAGGTCGATAAATATGCTACAGTCTGTTACCGAACCAACCGTTACTCTGTTCCAGACAATTTAGTGGGGAATGTTGTTGAAGTACGTATCATGAGTAGCCAAATTTTCATCTATGCCAATAGCACACATGTAGCAAGACACCAAAGGAGTTATGGCTTGCATCAATGGGTCATATCAATTGAACACTACCTGCCAACATTTAAACAAAAACCTGGTGCGTTAAAAGGAAGTGTGGCCTTGGCAAGCTGTACTTACTTAAAATCCCTCAATAATGATTTCTTCAATGAAAACCCCCGCGATTTTATAGAACTCCTGAGTTATTGCCAGAAGTACTCTATCGAGGGGGAAAGACTTGAAACCACCGTAAAACGGCTGTTGGATAGTGGTATAAAGCATATCACATGGGAACAACTAAAAGCCCTATTGGGAAACAAACAAGATACAGGCGGCTACCAGCCATCAGACCAAACAACAGGGTTTGCAAAAAAACAATTATCACAAATCACTGCACTACTAAATTAATAAATCAGACTATAGACAATCATATAAACAACGAAATTATCAGATATAGTAAAGAACTAAGACTTCCTGTTTTTAGACGGGATTTTAAACATATTGCACATGAAGCAGCTAAAGAAAAACTGGATTATGAACAATACCTTCTTCGCTTAATGGAAAAAGAATTTGAAGTCCGACTTGAGAACAGAAAAAAATCACAAATAAAACAAGCCGGTTTTCCTACAAAAATGTATTTAGGCGATTTACATAGAGATCAATTGCCTGTAGATGCAAATGAAAAGTTACCATTATTAGAACGGCTGGACTTTATAACAGAAGGCCAAAATATAGTATTGGCAGGAAACCCAGGTACCGGAAAAAACCCATATAGCAACAGGACTAAGACTTAAAGCTTGTATGCAAGGCTACAAAGTGCTTTTTACTACAGTACACAGGTTACTAACTCAATTAAGGGAGGCTCACTCAGAATGGACTCTTAGACAAATGGAACTTAGGTTCGAAAAATATGACCTTGTAATCTGTGATGAGTTTGGATACATCTCCTTTGATAAAGAAGGTGCAGAACTATTGTTTAATCATCTTGCTTTTAGAGTAGGACGAAAATCAACAATCGTTACAACAAATCTTGGTTTTGACAGATGGGAGTAAATCTTTGGGGATCTAGTCTTGACGACTGCATTGGTAGACAGACTTACACATAAGGCTTACTTGATTAATTTGAATGGAGAATCCTATCGTTTAAAAGAAACTAAACAAATGATGGAGAAATGAAAAACAAATCAAGAAAAATCCGCGCGCCAGATGATAGTTTTCTGGGGTACCCCAGAAAACTATCATCTTACTTTTTTATTTAAATGAATTGGTATACTTTTGGGTTGAAATACTGGTATACTTTCTGATTAATATAAATAATCCTATCAGTTCTTTCTGTATCCGTCTCCGCGTCGCCCCTCAAAAAAAGCCCCATCAAATTGATTCGTTATTTTGATGTGGCGTTTTTTATTATTGATCCGCCCACCTATCAGGAAGCAAGTTGCGTAATTGTTCATTTGTCATTGTTGGACTTTCTGCTAAACGCTGCATAACATCCTTGAAGTAGGAAAATGTATTTATATTATTCAATCTACATGATATAGCTAGAGAATAAAGTGTAGCTGTTCTGGTGGCCCCTGCATTAGAACCACAAAAAAGTGAATTACGACGACTAAGGCTGATATAGCGCATAGGTCGTTCAATTATATTATTATCCAGATCGTATTCGGTAGATATGATGATGTTGTATATGGACTCTAGTTCATTCAGGCAGTAAGCTGCAGCTTTAGTTAATATGTGGTTAGGCAATACCCCGGAATCTCTTTCTATGTCTCTGAGTTTATTTTCTAACTTCTTGTATACTTTTAGGGAAGCCTCTTTCCATTTTTCTTTTGGCTTTTTCTTACGGATGATATAAAATTGATTGTATAGATCAATAACTTCTTGTGCTTCGGGTTGCTCCTGAATTTCTATAAATTTTCTTTTGCAGTGTTGAACACAACCTAAGCGTATTGCCTTGGGATAATCCCATCCCTCTAATACTTTGTAAGAACTATATCCGTCAGTCTGTACCACACCTTTATAATCCCTAGGTAGATAATCCGTGAACACCGTCTTGCTTCGTGAACCATTTTCATAAATGAACTGTATTAAATTGTTTTGGTGAGAAAAAGCACTCCAAAAGTAGCCCTTGCGACTTCCTTTGTCACCACCTAATATCGTATGGTAGGTTTCGTCAAAATGAATATAGGAATCAGCTAAAATAGCATTTTTGAGTACTGGCATTAATCTATCAAGTAACCCTGCTGATTTTTCAATTAATCCATGAGTGGTTGCCTTAGGCATGTCAATGCCCATCTCATTTAGGTATTTATTGATGCGTTCAACTGGCAAGCTATACACATATCTTTGTTGAATAAGGTGTGCCAGTAACGAGCTGTCAAAATTAGAATTCATGAAAGGAGTCATAGGGGCTCTGCCCTCGAAAAAATCATCACCCATTCTATATTTTTTACAGCGGTAAATATGTTTGATAAGACGAGGTGGAATATACTCATATCTTATCACATCGCGGTAAAACAGGTAAACAGCAGCCTTTTCGTCAAAGCTAGCATCGGACGGCATAACTTCTTCTACAAGCTCTTCGATATTATCGTATACTTTTCTTTTGGCTCCATTATTACCTCTTTGTTTGGGAGTGGGAGCTTTAGGTGTATTCGCAGGTACAGGTGTTGTATTCTTTCGTTTTTCGGTCTTTTTAGGAAGGTTAATATTCGCAAAGCGCTTCAGATGTGCGCTATCTTTATCCTTCTCTAAGATAGCCTCCTTTAGGGCTGTTAGCTCTTTAGATTGCTCTTCTATGGTTTTTGTTAAAGAAACAATTGTAACTGTTAATTCTGAAACCTGCTGCTGTAAGAATATGGCTAACTCCCTGTCTGTCATGGCATAAAGATACGAAAATAGTGCGATTTTACCATGAAAAATTCGCACTATTTTCGTCTTTTGTCACTATGTATTAGAGTGTTAACTGGGCTTTTATCCGTAATTCATTAGAACTACTTTTGTGCTTTACGCAATTTACCATTTTGTCTAAAATATCCTGTTCAAGCTCAGTAAAAGCACCGTCTCTTAACTGTTGTGGAAGTGTATAACATCCTAATTCCAGTTTCTTGTTATAAAGAACAAATCCTTCTCTTTGCCATCTTAGTACCTTGATAGATTTTCGAGTCCTGCCAATGAAGACATAACCATCACCATTGAGCGCATTCATATTTCCTGAAGTTTTTACCAGGTGATAAAGTGAATGAATTCCTTTTCGCATATCAACGGGCTCGTGAAAAAAGTAAAAACGTGTATCCTCTGTGAAATTAAAAACCATAATGTATCCTTTGATGTGAAAAATAAGGATACAAAGCTTCAAAGTTTTATCACATAA
Source organism: uncultured Saccharicrinis sp. (assembly GCA_963665705.1). Classification (GTDB taxonomy): domain Bacteria; phylum Bacteroidota; class Bacteroidia; order Bacteroidales; family Marinilabiliaceae; genus Saccharicrinis. The sequence goes on along the minus strand of OY762448.1, from coordinate 2,168,035 downwards.
AACTATACGCTATCGTGGAGACGCTTACAATGAATCTATAATAATCCTATCAGTTCTTTCTCGTTTCTTACATAACAATATTAAACAAGAAAGGCTACCTCATTTGAGATAGCCTTTTAAATAACCATATATTATACCCTTACTACAAAGTCTTTAACTTTTCATCAACTTCGGTATACTTATCCATCATTTCAAATCTGTAGTATAAAGTCTTTAAACTTTCTAATACTGCAGCTTCATCTGGTTTAATTGAACGGGCTCTTTCAAAGAAAGGAAGAGATTCTTTAAATGTTGCTTCAGCTGTGGCCTTTTTAGCCTCATATTTTTTCATATCTGTCTCGTCATTAGCTAAATTCATTTCTTCAACACCCTTATTGAAATACATCACACCCATATTAAAAAGAGCATTGAAATATTCAGCATCTATTTCCAAACATTTGTTATAATCAGCTAAAGCTGCATCAAAATTCTTACTATTATCATTCAATACCGCACGTGCGTAATAAAACGATGGATTTTCCTGATCTCCTTCAATAGCTTTATTTAAATAATCAAGAGCTTTATCATTTTGATTAGTTGTTAAATAATAATTAATCAACTCTGTTAAGATTCTGTTATCCTCTGGATAAGTTTCAAATCCTTTAATTAAATTTGGACCCATTTTTACTGAATCCTGAGCTGATCCAAGTACCTGATGTAATAAAAGTACAGCATCTCCACCCCCATACTTTAAATCAATAGATTTATCAAAATACTTTTCAGCAGCTTCCCAGTCTTTAGCATTATAAGCAGCTAAAGCTGTATTATAAATAATTGCTGTATCAACTTTTTCGCCTTGAATAGCAACTGCATATTCATTTCCATTTAATTCCAAAAGACTTTCAAATGCAGCAACAGCACCTTTAAAATCTTCTTTATTAAACGCTTCAACACCAGCATTAGTTAATTCGTTTCCAAAAAACAATAATGCCTGACCAATTTCATTTTTATAACGACCAATCTTTTTACCTTTTTCATCACCTTTCTTATCAAGCTCTATTGCTTTTTTATAAAAATCGGATGCTTTAATAATTCCTTGATCATCTTTTCCGTCTTTTGCTAGCTTTGTGTACACTTTAGCTGCAACAATATAAGTTTTTGGCCATGTATTGCTTTTTTCATTTGCAACAGCAGCATCAATAGCCTCTTTTGCCTTATCTACATCACCTTGATCTAGTAAAGTAGTTGCAGTTGTAACTTTTCCTTTTTGAGCGTACGTCAATGAAAAAGCTATAACACATACTAATAATAAAATAGTTTTCTTCATCATATTAAGTTTTATTGTGTGGATTCTTAATTCTATCTAATTATTCTTTATTTTCAATATCTGTCTCTGGTGCAGAATCTTCATTATCTTCACCTTCAACCGGAACATTATTCTCTTCTTCTTTAAATGCAGATACTTTAGCTACAGAAGCAATTTCATCACCATTCCTCAAATTAATCACTTTCACACCTTGAGTTGCTCTACCTGTTGTTCGTAATTCAGATAATGCCAATCTAATCGTGATTCCTGATTTATTTATGATCATTAAATCATTATCATCCGTAACATTTTTAATGGTAATTAAATCTCCTGTTTTTTCGGTAATCTTCATTGTTTTTACTCCCTTACCACCTCTATTGGTAATTCTGTAATCTTCAATTTTAGATCTTTTTCCAAATCCTTTTTCAGAAACTACTAATATATCCTCATTATAGTCATTTACACATATCATGCCAACTACCTCATCCTTAGCAGCATCAAGAGTTACCCCTCTCACTCCCAATCCAGTACGACCTATACATCTAACCTTGGTTTCATTAAAACGAATAGCTCTACCAGATCTGGTTGCCATTAAAATTTCAGCATCACCTTTAGTTAATCTTGCCTGTATTAACTCATCATCTTCCTTAATAGTAATAGCATTTACACCATTTACTCTTGGTCGTGAATAATCAGCAAGTAATGATTTTTTAATGATACCCTTTTTAGTACCCATGATGATATAATGACTATTTACATAATCAGCCTCATTAAGCTTTTTAACCTTAATAAATGCTTTTACCTGATCATCACCTTCTATATTTAATAAATTCTGAATAGCCCTTCCTTTTGTATTCTTAGCTCCTTCTGGAATTTCATAAACTTTTAACCAAAAACACCTTCCTTTTTTAGTAAAGAATAACATGGTGTTATGCATAGTAGCAGGATACAAATGTTCAATAAAGTCTTCATCTCTGGTTGTACTACCTTTCGAACCAACCCCTCCTCTATTCTGAGTTTTAAATTCTGCTAAAGGAGTTCTTTTTATATACCCCATATGAGAGATCGTAATAATCATCTCTTCATCAGCATAAAAATCTTCAGGGTTAAATTCCTCAGATGAATATACGATTTCTGTTTTACGCTCATCTCCATACTTATCTCTAATTTCAATTAGTTCATTAGTGATAATTTCCATTCTTCGTGGCTCATGAGCTAAAATATCTTTTAAATCTGCAATTTCTTTCAACAAATCTTCATACTCAGCTCTTAATTTATCTTGTTCCAGTCCTGTCAATTGTCTTAAGCGCATATCAACAATTGCTCGAGCCTGAATTTCAGATAACTCAAATCGTGAAATTAAGTTTTCCCTCGCTTCATCCGGACTCGCTGCAGCTCTAATAATTTTGATTACTTCATCAATATTATCACTAGCAATTATTAACCCTTCAAGAATATGAGCTCGTTTTTCAGCTTGTTCTAACTCATACTGCGTCCTCCTTATAACAACATCATGTCTATGCTCAACAAAATTACTAATAAGTCCTTTTAAATTAAGCATTTGAGGACGACCTTTAACTAAGGCGATATTATTTACGCTAAAAGAAGATTGTAACGATGTTTGTTTGTATAAATTATTTAGTACAACATTTGCAATTGCATCTTTTTTAAGATCAACCACAATACGCATACCTCTTCTATCCGACTCATCGTTTACATTTGAAATACCTTCAATTTTCTTCTCATTAACAAGGTCAGCAATTTTCATAATTAACTCTGCCTTATTAACCAAATACGGTATTTCAGTTATAATAATTTTCTCTCTGCCATTAGACTCGGTTTCAACTTCAGCTTTTGCTCTTACAACAATCCTACCTCTCCCTGTTTCAAAAGCATCTTTAACACCTTTATAACCATATATAATACCTCCAGTAGGAAAATCAGGAGCCTTAACATACTCTAATAATCCATCTATCTCAATTTCACTATTCTCAACATAAGCTATTGTAGCATTTATAATTTCAGTTAAGTTATGAGGAGGCATATTAGTTGCCATTCCGACAGCAATACCCGATGCTCCATTAACTAATAAATTGGGAATACGAGTAGGTAATACAGTTGGTTCCTGTAATGAATCATCAAAGTTCAACTGAAAGTCAACCGTACGCTTTTCAATATCAATTAAAGTTTCTTCTGCAATCTTATTTAATCTGGCTTCAGTATAACGCATTGCTGCAGGACTATCACCATCTACAGATCCAAAATTTCCTTGTCCATCTACCAGAGGATAACGCAATGACCAATCCTGTGCCATACGTACCATGGCATAATATACAGAAGAATCACCATGTGGGTGATATTTACCAAGAACTTCTCCTACAATCCTTGCTGATTTTTTATATGGCTTTGTGGAAGAAACTCCTAATTCGCTCATCCCATATAACACACGTCTATGAACAGGTTTAAACCCATCCCTTACGTCAGGAAGTGCTCTGGAAACAATCACCGACATTGAATAATCAATGTAAGCTGATTTCATTTCTTCCTCAATATTTATTTTTATTATTTTCTCTCCTTCAGCCATTTATTATTAAATTATGAATTAGAATTTACAAACGAAAACAGGCCATTAAAAGCCTGCTTTTTTGAACGGCCTAATTTAGTTAAATAAACGATAATTTTAAAGGGTTTTGTAACACATTTTATTAACAACTAATAAACTTTCTGAAATGCGCTTATTTATTGCTATTTTTAGTGATTTGAATGGTGAAAATTTAAAATAAATTGTATTTTTAAAATTCCTATTAAACAGATTTAATATGAATTTAAATTTCACACAAAGAATAAATGATGTTATCAGCTTTGCTAAGGAAGAAGCAGAAAGACTTGGCAATCCTTTTATTAGTCCTGAACATTTGTTTTTAGGATTATTAAGAGAAGGCGAAGGTACTGCTATTGAACTTTTATGTCAACTAAACGTTGATTTAGAAACCTTAAAGAGCAACATCGAATCTAAATTAAAAACAAATGTTTCTTTAGAACATACTGATCATATTCCATTGCTAAAATCATCAGAAAGGATTTTACGTTTAATATATTTGGAAGCTAGATCTGTTAAAAGTAAAAACATAAATACTGGACATTTGTTATTAGCATTATTAAAAGATAACCGAGGTTTTATATCTGAACTTATGGCAGAAGAAAAAATTAATTACGAAAAAGTAAAAGGGCTTATCACCAAGAATGAACCATTAGCAAAAGCTGATTTACCTGAAGATGATGATCAAGATAGTCCATTCTCCTCTGGAGGAGGCTCTGATGCACCAAGATCTTCAAGTGGTTCTAAAGGTTCTGATACTCCAGTATTAGATAACTTTGGGATAGACATGACTCAAGCTGCGGAAGAAGGTAAACTTGATCCGATAGTAGGTAGAGAAAATGAAATAGAGAGACTGGCACAAATATTAAGTCGAAGAAAGAAAAATAATCCAATTCTAATTGGAGAACCTGGTGTTGGTAAATCTGCCATCGCCGAAGGTTTAGCTATTAGAATATATGAAAAGAAAGTATCAAGGGTACTTTTTGACAAAAGGGTTATTACTCTAGATTTGGCTTCAATTGTTGCAGGGACTAAATATAGAGGGCAATTCGAAGAACGAATGAAAGCAATTCTTAATGAACTTTCAAAGAATCCTAACATTATTCTGTTCATTGATGAAATTCATACTATTGTTGGTGCTGGAGGAGCAACAGGTTCTCTGGATGCTGCAAATATGTTAAAACCAGCTTTAGCTCGCGGTGAAATTCAATGTATTGGTGCTACTACTTTAGATGAGTATCGTCAACACATAGAAAAAGACGGTGCATTGGAAAGAAGATTCCAAAAAGTAATGGTAGAGCCAACATCTATTGAAGAAACAGTTGAAATACTGAATAATATTAAAGAAAAATATGAAGATCATCATAATGTTGAATTTACAGAAGAGGCTATTGAGGCTTGCGTAAAATTAACTGAAAGATATATTACAGATCGTCATTTACCAGATAAAGCTATCGACGCATTAGATGAAGCTGGTTCCAGAGTTCATATTTCAAATATTGTTGTTCCTGAAACAATTTTAAAACTAGAAGAACAAATAGAGGAAACTAAGGAAAATAAAATCAAAGCAGTAAAAGCCCAAAATTTTGAATTAGCAGCTAGTTTCAGAGATAAAGAAAAGAACTATCTGGAAGAACTTAACAGTGCAAAAGCTAAATGGGAACAAGAATTACAACAACATAAAGAAACTGTTGACATTGAAAAAGTAGCAGAGGTTGTTGCCATGATGACAGGTATCCCTGTACAAAGAGTTGCTCAGGCTGAAGGTTTCAGATTGCTGCAAATGGGTGACAAATTAAAAGGAAGTGTAGTTGGTCAGGAAGAAGCAATACAGAAAATTGTAAAAGCTATTCAAAGAAACAGAGCTGGACTTAAAGATCCTAACAGACCTATTGGTTCATTTGTATTCTTAGGACCTACAGGAGTTGGTAAAACTCATTTAGCTAAAGTTTTGGCAAAGTATTTATTTGACTCTACAGATGCTCTTATCAGAATAGACATGAGTGAATACATGGAAAAATTCTCTGTATCACGCCTTGTAGGAGCACCTCCAGGATACATAGGATACGAAGAAGGTGGCCAATTAACCGAAAAAGTACGTCGTCGCCCATATTCTGTAGTACTTTTAGATGAAATCGAGAAAGCACATCCTGATGTATTTAATTTATTACTTCAAGTACTTGATGAAGGTAGATTGACTGATAGCTTAGGTAGAAAAGTAGACTTTAAAAACACCATAATTATAATGACCTCTAACATTGGTTCAAGAGAGTTAAAAGATTTTGGTAGAGGTGTAGGATTTCAGGCTGCAAGTAGAGAATCTGATTCAGACCATGCCAGACATGTAATTCAAAAAGCACTAAAAAAAGCTTTTGCTCCTGAATTCATTAATAGAATTGATGATGTGGTCGTATTTAATACTCTTGAAAAAGAACACATTCATCAAATTATTGATATTGAACTTCAAGGATTATACTCTAGAGTTGAAAGTTTAGGATATAAACTTGAATTAACTGAAGCCGCAAAAGATTTTATTGCATCTAAGGGTTTTGATTCTCAGTTTGGAGCTCGTCCTCTAAAAAGAGCAATACAGAAATACCTTGAAGATGAAATGGCTGAAGTAATTATTCAAGCATCTGTATCTGAAGGTGATGTGATAAAAGTAGACTTTAATGAAAAGGAAACTAAAATATTCACTTCCATTTTAAAAGACAATAAAGCTTTAAACGAATCAAACGAACAGAAGTAGTTTAAACTTTTACAATAAAAAAAAGGATGTCTCTATAAAGTTTAGAGACATCCTTTTTTTATTTCATAAACTATCTAATCTATTCTCGAAATAACCAGATTTACGATAAGAAAAATATCAATTATAAACATTCTAATATATTGATTATTCAGAATAAAAAAAGGGACTGTTCAAATGAACAATCCCTTACAAATATTTTACTAACTAAAAATTAGCTCTTCATTAATTCAGCCACTTTTGTAACAATTGTTTGTGCAGCTTGATTAGTAGATTGAAACTCTAAAGCTTTATTTGCAAGCTCAACAGCCTGATCAAATTCTACTTTAGCTTTACCTTTAATAGCATCCCATTGATCACGATTTGAATCTGAACGTGTATTCAGTAAAGAAACACCTTTTGTAAAATAGTCATTAGCATCTTTCACATAATAAATAGCTAATTCCTTCTTCATATGAGATACATATTTACTTGTAGCATACTCTTTAACGCCAGCTAAAAGAACTTTCTCCATATCTTCCATCTTGTCCATATTTTTATATGCTTTTGCAGTATAATATGTACAGATATCAGCTTTATAGTTTAACTCTTTAGCCTGAGCATAATACGTTAATGAAACCTCATCTTGTTTTAATTTTCTCGCACATGTTGCAGCATTATAAACCATTGCAGCATCCATATCTTCAGCTTCATCCCAAACTTTAAGTGCAGCTTCATAAGAAGCTAACGCAGTTTTGTAATCTTTTGATTTTAATGCAGCGTTCCCTTCATTTTTCAATTCTGCAGCACTTTTTTCATCTTGTGCAAAAGATGATGCAAATAATGCAAATAACAATACCCCTACTGATAAAATTTTCTTCATAATTTTTGTTTTGAATTATTTCTAATTAAAAAATGTTCTAATTCTATAAGATTCGTAAAAATAACTATTTTTTGAAAAAATCTTAATAATTGTCAAACATTTCCTTGAAAACTCGCAAAAACTATACCTGTTTTATCAAAAAGGACTTTAGATCTTCAAGTGTTGCTTCCATTTCAAAGCTTTTTCGCTCTCCACTCATAAATGCCTGTAATCTTTCCGGCACATCAAGTGCTCGTCCAATTTCTGGTTCAACAACCTCTGGAAATTTAGTAGGGTGAGCTGTTTCTAAAAACACACCTACTTCTCCTGTTTTCAAACCATCTTCCAATGCCATATAAGCAGTTGCTCCATGAGGATCTAAAACATAACCAGTGGAAGCATCTACAGTTTTTAAAGCATCCCTGATATCTTCATCGGTATATGAATATCCCTCAATATTTTTTGAAATAGTTCTATGCTTAGCTCCATACAAATCCAGAATCCTAACAAAATTACTCGGATCACCAACATCCATAGCATTAGCTATCGTTGCTTTTGATGGTGCTGGTTTATATTTTCCAGACTCTAAATATTTAGGAACAATATCATTTATATTTGTAGCTGCCAAAAATCGCTTAACAGGTAATCCCATCATTTGAGCAATTAATCCTGCTGTAATATTTCCAAAATTTCCACTTGGCACACACATTACAATTTCATTTTCAATCCCTTGCTTTCTAAGTTGTGCATAGGCATGATGATAATATATTGACTGCGGTAATAAACGAGCTAAATTAATAGAATTGGCTGATGTTAAAACTAACTTTTCATTTAACTCTTTATCCAGGAATGCTTGTTTTACCATTCTTTGACAATCATCAAAAGTACCATTTACCTCAATAGCTGTAATATTTTCTCCTAATGTGGTGAATTGCTTTTCCTGCACTTCACTAACTAAACCCTTAGGATATAATACAAAGACATTTATACCAGGTACTTTGTAGAATCCGTTTGCTACTGCACTACCTGTATCACCAGATGTTGCCACTAAAATATTAATATCCTTATCTTGTCCACTGACAAAATTAGATAAGATTCTAGCCATAAAACGAGCTCCAACATCTTTAAAGGCCAATGTTGGACCATGAAATAATTCTAGAGCATACTTATTACGGCTAACTTCCACTACCGGAATTTCAAAATTTAAAGCATCTTCAACTAAAGCCTTAAATTCATCCTCAGGTATATCCGGACAAAAAAACGGTTTTAAAACCTCAAACCCTATTTCCTGAAGTGATTTATTTTTAATATCATCAAAAAAAGATTTATTTATTACCGGAATCTGCTCAGGCATATACAAACCATTATCTTCAGCAAGTCCTTTAAGAACTGCCTCTTTTAAATCAACCTTTTTATTTTGAGAGTTGGTACTATAAAATTGCATGACTTCTACTTTTTATTTTAATAAGGTTTGCATAAATTCTGGACCATAAATTTTTCCGAAAGCACCTTTTTTCGCTGCATCTTCATTGTATTCCGTAACTTCATCAGGTTCTACACCTGGCTTAGTTATAAAAAATGGTACTGCATCTCTTGTATGTGTTCTTAATGCACATGGTGTTGGATGATCAGGTAATAAAGCGATAGTTACTGGTTCATCAATTTTTTCAACCTCTTCAATAACATACTTTACAACTCTTTCATCAAGATACTCCAGCGTTTTTGTTTTCAATTTAAAATCACCTTCATGTCCGGCTTCATCACTAGCCTCAATATGCAAATAAACATATTGATTCTCCTTAAGAGCCTTAATAGCAGCTTCTGCTTTCCCCTCATAATTGGTATCATATAAACCTGTTGATCCTTCTACATGAACACCTTTTAAACCAGCATATGCACCTAAACCATAAATTAAATCTACCGCAGAAATAACTGCACCCGATTCTATACCATACAATTCTTTTAATGTAGGCATATCAGGAGTATTTCCTGCAGACCATGGCCATATCATATCAGCGGCAGGTTTTCCAGCTTCTCTTCTTTTTATATTAACCGGATGATCCTTTAGTAACTCTATTGATTTTAACATCAAATCAACAATTACGTCTACCGTATCTTGAGCTCCATCTTCTTTAACAGTTGGTAAAACCTCTTTAAAAGGAGTTCCTGGAACATCATGTGGCGGTACACAATTGATTTGATCACTACCTCCATTTACTACTAATAAATGACGATAACTCACACCAGCGTAAAAGTTCACTTTTTCAGAACCTAACTTCTCCTGCAAAAATTCCATGATCTCCTTAGCTTCTTCTGTAGTAATATGACCAGCTGAATGATTTAGAATTTTTTCATCTTCAATTGAAATCAAATTACATCTAAAAACCAAATCAGTTAATGATGTTTTAACTCCCATAGAAGCTGCTTCTAAAACACCTCTACCCCTATAATATTTTGCTGCATCGTAACCCATTACCATCATATTGGCAACTTCGCTACCTGGATGTAATGATGGAGGAACAGTATCTAATAATCCTGAAACTCCAAGCTTACACAGCTTATCAATATTAGGTGTATTTGCAGCCATTAATGGAGTTTTACCTCCAAGGTCCTCAATTGGTTCATCTGAGGCTCCATCTGCAAGTATTATTAAATATTTCATGCGCTTTATTTTTGCTTTTATTTATCCACAAAACTAGTCATAATCAAACTTCTCATTACTAATATGAAGCATTTTTATAGATCATTTCAGGAATTATTTTATCCATTTTAAAGAAAAACTGCCTTAATTAATAAAAAAACAGGCCAGTTTCTCTTTTTTACACTCTAAAAAGAAATTAATGACTACTTATTTGCCACTTTTATTATATCGGCAAAAACACCAGCAGCTGTCACATCTGCACCTGCTCCATATCCTTTTATTTGCATTGGGTGCTCTTTATAATGTTCTGAATTAATTAAAATAATATTATTACTGCCTTCTAAATCAAAAAATGGATGCGTATTATCTATTTCTATAAATCCAACAGTTGCCTTTCCTTCTTCTAATTTAGCCCCATATCTAAGTTTCTTACCAGAGTCTGCTAATTGCTTTCTTTTTTGTTCAAATGCTGCATCATATTCTTTAATCTCTTTCATGAATGCTTCAAGAGATGGACAATCCATATATTTTTGCGGTACAAAAGGAACCACATCAATATCACTCTGCTCCATTTCATATCCTGCTTCCCTGGCTAAAATTAAAATTTTACGAACCACATCTGTCCCACTTAAATCAATACGAGGATCTGGCTCACTAAAGCCCTTTTCCTTGGCTTCCTGAATAACCTCAGATAATGGTTTATTCTCCTCAACAGTATTCACAATATAGTTCAGAGTTCCTGATAATACTGCTTCTAATTTTAGGATTTTATCACCACTCATTACCAAATTATTCAACGGTGCAATAATTGGCAATCCTGCTCCTACATTTGTTTCAAATAAAAATTTAACGCCTTTATTTAAAGCCGTTGTTTTTAATTTTTGATAAGATTCATATCCGGATGATGTTGCAATTTTATTGGCTGTTACTACTGACACATTTGATTCTAATAAACCTTGATAAATTTCTGATATGGTTTGATTAGCTGTACAATCAACCACAATACTGTTTGCCAGGTTATATTCTTTAATCTTTTCAGTGAATAATTCTAAATTAGCATCATCACCTTCTGCCATTAAATCATTCAGAATTCCATTTAGTTTTAGACCTTGAGGATTTAACATCATTTTGCGACTATTAGTTAACCCCGCAACCCTAATTCTAAGCTTATTTTCACTTAATAATTTATCAGATTGATTATTAATTTTTTCAATCAACATTTTACCAACAGTTCCTGTACCTATCAAAAATAAATTAAGAACTGTAAAATGTGATAGGAAGAAAGCTTCATGTACTGTATTTAGTCCTTTCTTTAAGTCCTTTTCTTTCACTACAAAAGAAATATTAAGTTCTGAGGCACCCTGAGCAATAGCATAAATATTAACTCCATTACGCCCCATACTATTAAAAAGCTTTCCTGATATACCAGTGGTATGCTTCATATTTTCGCCAACAATAGCAATGACCGCCATTTGGCTTTCTACAGCTATATTATTGATCTGATTTAATGCAATTTCAGTTTTGAACTCCTCTTCAACTAATTTAACTGCCTTATTAGCAACTATACTTTCAATAACAATACTTATTGAATTTTCTGATGAAGCCTGAGATATCAATATCACATTAATATTTTCATGTGCCATTGACTTGAACAATCGCATTGCAATACCTGTAACACCGATCATCCCTATTCCTTGTATAGTTAATAGAGATACATCCTTAATAGATGAAATACCCTTAATCTTTTTGTCTTTTAAAGGTTCTTTTTCATCATTTATTAATGTTCCTATCGCTTCTGGATTAAAAGTATTTTTTATAAGTATTGGAATACTTTTTTTGTATACAGGAAGAATTGTAGGTGGATAAATTACTTTAGCTCCAAAGTGAGATAGCTCCATTGCTTCGGAATAGCTCAATTTATCGATACAATAAGCTCTACTAATAATTCTTGGATCAGCTGTCATAAAACCATTAACGTCAGTCCATATTTCCAATACAGAAGCATTATATGTAGCAGCAATTATCGCAGCAGTATAATCAGAACCTCCACGACCTAATGTGGTTACTTCATCTTTTTTATTACAAGCAATAAAACCCGGAAAAACGCTAACCTGAGCTAATTCATCTATAACTTCAAGTAATTTTTTTTCTGTTTCTTCAAAATCAACAGTATCTTTTCCAAAAACCTTTTCTGTTTTAATATAGTTCTGTGATTCAAATAATTTACCTCCTTCAAATAATTCTGAAATAATAAATGACGAAACTCTTTCTCCAAAACTAGATATTATTGCTTCACTTTTAGCTGTGATTTCCTTCAACATGTAAACACCTTTAATAATAGTACTTACTTCATCAAACAACTGATCTGTTTTAAATTTTATGGTTTGAGCCACATCTAAAGGAAATAATTCCCCTATTATATTATAATGTTTTTCTTTTACTTCACTTAAAACATCAAAACAAATATGCTCTCCTTCTTTAGCTAAATTTGCAGCTTTAATAAGTTGATCGGTAACACCTCCCACTGCAGATACAACAACAACTACTTGCTCTTGCTGGTCTTCAACGATTTTTTTTACTTTTAATATACTATCTGATGAACCAACGGATGTTCCGCCAAACTTCAATACTTTCATAACCTATATTTGAAAATGTGAATCTCAACTATTGAGAATAACAAAGTGATATAAACAAAGTTCTCGTGTAATACTAAATATATAATTCAGATTTTTGCGATTAATACGTTATAAATCTTTTATAACATACCTTTCTTTTCAAGGAATACAACTTAGACCCCCAAAGGGGTGAATGTGGAAGTAGTAGTGGTAGTAATTGTATGGAATGAGTAATATACCATTAGTCCTCTTGAATTTTTCCTTTTAAATTGTACTGCAAATGTAAACTTTTAATTTTTATTACAAAAATAAAACATGACATTTAACAGGTATTAACAGCGCCTTATAAAACAACACGTTACATCAACCTATAATTCAATCTTTTACAGATTTATCAAAGTTATATTTCGATATACTTCTATAGTAAGTTGGAGACTCTTGCACGAAATAATAATGACCTCCCCAATCATGTTTTACTTCAAAATATGATTTTTGATAAAGCCCTTTTTTCATTATTATCCTTGTCACAATTTTTCCTTTTAACTGAAAATTTTCAACAGTTTTTCCTTCAGGATAATTACTTTTCAAAGGTGGTACTCCAAAAGGATTTCCCTCCTTTTTAACAGTAGGTTTTCTTACAATTGTTGTTTTGGGTAAAACTGCAGTTGAAGCTCCTTTTGTTTCTACATTTTTTTGATAACGTACGACCTCTTCCTTTGAATTTTTTGCTATTGAACTAGCTATCGTTCTATTATTACTGTCTGACTCTTTATTTACCCATGACTGGTACTTCTTTTTAACCTCCTCTAACTTTCTCTTTACTGTAAGTTGATAATCCAGATCATAATCAAAATCATCTATCTCATCAGAGTAATGAATTCTTGCTACTGGATTTTTAAAAAACATAGTATCTACATCCGGAAACTTAGGAAATAATTCAACTAAAATTTCATATGGATATATTCCATTTCTAGATACCGAAGAAGGCACATGCGTTGAAAATTCAACGCATTTAGTTATATAACCAATTTTTGAAAAATATAATTTATAATCAGCATCCCAATTTAGATAAGTAACAAAATTACCATTAATGTCAACTGGGATTTTTATTTCAGTAGAACCTGATTGAATCTTCAGTGATGTTTTTGTTACTTTGCCATCTCTAATCAATACACTTCCACTAACGGGATATTTGCTTTGCGAAAATCCCGAGATATGTATAACTAATAAACTAAAAATAAAACCTAATAATATACGGTTTATCCCCATTTAAGGTAATTCATTATAATTCAGAGCTAAAAATATAAAATTATGCATGAAATACCAATATTGGAGTAGTTGAATGAAAAAGCATTTTTTTGGCTACTGATGCATTAAGAAGCCTGGCAATTAAGTTTCTTTTATACGCAGTAAAAGTCAATATATCAACACCATAAGATTGAACAAAACTTTCTACACCAACCAAAAAATCTTCATTTTTAATTAATTCAAATTGAAAATTTGTATTTATTTTTCTTTTTTGAAAATGATCTATCAAACCTTCCAACTTAACATGATCCTTTTTATAATCATCTTCTGTTGTAATATGACAACAAATAATTTTAACATCCAATGGGTTAACTATCTGCGAAAGTTTTTCAAGTGCTACTAAATCTACATCACTAAAAGTAGATAAATAACCTATATTTTTAACATTTTCAATACCCTGATAATTAAAACTTTCTGGAATTGCTAAAACTGGTCTTTTTGCTAATTCAAATATTTCAGCAGTTACACTTCCTATTAAATCAACAGCCTTTTTATCAACACCCCTTGTTCCCATCACAATGACAGATGGTTCATAATAATGGCTATATGATAAAATCTCATCTTCTGCAACTCCTCTTTTAACTATAGCAGTTACTTTAACTCCACTTATATCTGCATCCTTAACCCTTTGCTTTAATTCATCTTCAAGCTCCTTCATATTATTCTCACTCTCTTCTCTTAATTCAGAGCTTAAATCCTCAATATTTACATCATATACATAAGAATCACTAAAGGGAAGTCCGGAATTAACCGGAGAAAAATAAGAGTTAAATAAAGTAATTTCACCTTTTAATTTACAAACCCAATCAAAAGCAAAATCTACAGCTTTTCTTGAATATTCAGAGAAATCTACAGGGCAGAGAATTTTTATATTTTCATCTAATTTGAACTCTTTTTTGCGCACATCATAATCCGCTTCACGTATGGCATCAAAAACCATCATAGCTTGTTCAAAATCAATTTCCTTAATATTAATCTGAACCCCAGATGATATTGCACCCTGAATCAAATTAACATGTTCGAGAAAACAATCAACCCCTTCATTTTCAAGTAGTGTTTTAACTAATTGAGACTTTTCATAGGTAAGTGTTGCTAGTGTTATTATTTTATCATCCATAGCCATAGATTTTAAATGTTTCCTGACTATAATTTAATAAATTAATCACACAAAATCCAATAATATATAACTTACCAAAACTGGATGATAAAAGTTGTTATTATGGCTTTTGAAAAGCACCCCAGAAATGGCTATTACAATTTTGATTATTAAAATATTGACGTCCTTTAACTGAACCATCATAAGGTATTACATCAATTACCTTTAAATATACTTTTGACACATCGGAATCAACTGTATATTTATAATCAACTGTATTTAAAACATACTTACTATCATCTTGTCGGTAAGTTACCTCCGCCTCATAACTTACTTTTGCTTCTGGCACATTTTCAGACACACTAAAATCATTACCATGCACAAAAGGGTATTTGCGATTAGTAATACTCCAGTTTTTCAGTACTACATAATTTTTTACTGACACCCATAATTTCCCTGAATAACTTATTGCATTGGGATCACCACAATTTTGAATTGTAGGATTATTGCACGAATATGAGATCACCCAAACAGAGTCTCCCTTAAAAATTTCTGTTCCAATTATTTCTACTTCAAAATCATTAACACTTTCTACAGATAAAATATTTCCGGAACATCGGGTTATATCACTATTAATAACCTGATCAATATAAGTTAAACCTTTAGAAAAACTCTGCGGTTCCTCTTTAACCGAATTTTCAATTAATTTATAATTCCTGTTTGTATAGGCATCCGTATATGATCTGTTTTGATAACCCTTTTTATCTGTC
Source organism: uncultured Saccharicrinis sp. (assembly GCA_963665705.1). GTDB lineage: Bacteria > Bacteroidota > Bacteroidia > Bacteroidales > Marinilabiliaceae > Saccharicrinis. Next base: position 2,152,134 of record OY762448.1, on the reverse strand, counting down.
ATTAAAAATATTTGAGAACTGGAGGCTCCCTCACTTCCGGACGTATTTAGGAAACATTTATACGAAAAAGCTTGTGTTTTATAATTGTCAGAAATTAGATTTGACGCAGTTTTAATAATACCATAACCTATTTTTGATTTAGCTGTTACATCCACTTCTGAAATACCATAATTAGTAGGTATTAACTGCACTATTACACTATCTATATTTATCCATTCACCAACTAAAAACATTTTTGTTTTATAACCAACAGCCGAAATCATTATTTTTTTCCCACCTAAGGAATTAGATAATTCTAACTCAAAATGACCTTCAAAATCCGATGCTGTTCCTAAGTATGTATTTTCAATACCGATATTTGCAAATTCAACTGGTAAATTTGTTTCTGCATTTAATACAACTCCTTTTACAGTAACATTCTGGGCAAAAACATTCGTAAACAAAACTGCAATGCTAAATACTAAACAAATTGATATATAGTGCCTCATTAGTTTCATATTTATTATGTAATATTTTAATAATATGGATAAATATCGTCAATTAAAGAAGGCTAATTTATAAATAAAACACCAACTACTATAGAATTTAACACAGTAATAATTTTTAATTGTAATATGAACGTATATACAAAATCAATTCGAGATGAACTTGTGGCATTTATTTTCCTTTTTTACCAATTAAGCAATTAAAATATATCATCATTAAAATGATTAATACTATCCGGCAAAAAAATATCTATTCAAAAAAACTTTACTACTTTTGGTTAGTTAAATGAATAAATCAACACCAAGATCATATGCATAAACAAATTATATTAGGAATTATTCTTGCTCTATCTTTAAATAGCTGTATTGTTTCAAAAATGAAATACGATGCGGCTTTGCTTGAAAATTCAAAACTGAATAAAGAACTGAATTCTACCAAAAAAGAGAATAAAAACTTAAATAACAAAGTTAATCTTATGGTGAAGGAGTTTGAAGAAATGAAAAATGACCTTCATTTAAGTAATGCTGTAAAATCTGATGAGATGAGTGATTTATTAGTTAAAGTAACTCAGCTTACCGATTTAAATGAAAAACTTGATAATGAACTTAAAACAACACTAAGTAAATACAAATCTCAAAAACAAACCTCTCAGTCGGTTTTAAGCGAACTTGAAGAACTAAAAAAAGACAAACAAAAATTAGTGAGAGATACTGCTAGTATTAAATACGCCCTTAAACTTTCAAAAGAAAGGTTTATTCAACTTGAAAATGAAATGGTTATTCAAAAAAATAAATATTCCAAGCTAAGTTCTTCTAATCAATCTGTAAGTAAAGAACTAGAAACAAACAAACAAAAATTAGTCTCTTTTGAGCAACAATTAATTAATAATAAAGATAAACTTGAGAGTATTTCAAAAACGTTTATAGAACTAAGAAAGGAATTGCTAACTGCAAAATCTAATAATCAGGTTATCGATCCTAATAAGAATAAGAATATTGATAAAATTGCTAAGGAACTAGGGCATTATTAATAACACCTTTAATATAATAAAATATGAACGGCATTAGAATATTCAGATTCTAATGCCGTTTTTTATTTCTTAATTTTCTCCAGCTATAATGGCAGCTCCATGTGCGCCTACAAATTGTGGAGAATTAGGAATAATAATATCCTGCCCAAGTGCTTCTTTTATTAAATGAACCATACAAACATTATTAGCTACACCTCCAGCAAACATTAACGGTAGTGTCATATTTTGTCGACGAATCATGCCAATTGCTCTTTTACAAACAGACTGGTGTATAGCTAGGGCTATATCATCACGATGACAACCTTTTGCCATCAATGAAGTAACTTCTGACTCAGCAAACACAGCACACATACTATTTATTTCAATACCTTTTCTTCCTTTTAATGCAGACATGCCTATTGTTTCTGAAGTATAACCTAATGAACCAGCCATCATTTCCAGAAATTTGCCGGTTCCTGCTGCGCACTTATCATTCATTTCGAACTTCAATACTTTCCCCTTTTCACTGAGAATAATCACTTTTGTATCCTGTCCACCAATATCTAACACTCCTCTAATACCTGGATATAATGAAGCTGCACCAACACCATAAGCCTTGATTTCAGTAACTGTAGGAAAATCAAAAGTTATCTCAGCAATTGACCGTCCATATCCGGTAGCCACAATTTTGTCAAATGAAACATCAGCAATCAGTTCTTTAACTCTTTCTATTGGATTATGACCAGAATCTGTTTGACGTGCTATAATTTGCTGCCCATTTTCTAATACCACCAATTCAATACTTCGAGAACCTATATCAATCCCAGCATGCTTCATATAATAGCTTATTTTAAAGTAGAACTATTTGATCATCTCAACAAAAGCTTCCACTCTGGTGGACAACTGTCCCATATCTTCCTGGCTGTAATCAGTTTCCAATCGCAGCACTGGAATACCTTTCTTTTCCAACTCTTTTTCTACTGAAAATGATTCCATAATATAAGGTTGACAAAACTGAAGTCCATAATGAATAACACCATCAGCTTTATATTTGTCTACCATTTCCTGAATATGATCCACACGTTCATTATTTGGTGTAAATATGGCACAATCTATTTGAAAATAACGATCAACAATGGCATCAATTAGCCCATCTAAAGTTGTTGCAGAATCATCAGTTAAATTACGCATTCCTCTTTCACCAATACAAGATTCTTCTCCAACGATGACTGCACCAGAAGATTCAATTACAGATGGTAATTTCCAGTTGGGAACCGCCATTGGACATCCGGATATTACAATACGTGGTAAATCAGCTTCTTTTACTCCCTTATTTTCCTTGATCTCAAGTTCAATATTATCACATATTGTATTTACATTTTCTGTAAACCGATCTATATTATCTAAAAACGATACCTGATTAATTAACAATGCATCAAGACCGGATACCGGTGATGGATTAGCAGCCCTTAGACTACTCAAACGATGCAATGCTTTTCTTTTGGAATTTACAGATGCAATACCTTGCTTAAGATCTTCAAAACTCACAGATTTACCAGTCATTTCCTCTAATTGTTTCAAGAATTTAATAAATTCTTGTTTTAGAACCTGCTTAGATTCAGGTGTTTTAGTTTGAGGTAAATCCATTTGGTAAAAATTAGGAACTAATTCCTTAAATGTTTCAAATGATTTTTTCTTACCATCACAGGTATTTTCACCAACAATTAAATCCGAAACCTCCATATAAGGACAAACCTTGCCTAATTTAAATCCGAAAAAAGATTTGATTAACGAACATGTATTACGAGGTATCACCTTTTCTACTTCTTCCTGAGCAAAATCGGCTCCAGAGCATAATCCCACTGAAGTACAACCTGCAGCAAGTACAATTTCTTCAGGAACAAACACACAAAAAGATCCTATTATTTTCTTACCAGCTTCCTTTTCATCACATAATTCTTTGATTCTTAATCCATGAGCTTCACTCATCACAAAATCAAAGTACTCCATCCCTTTTGCTCGTTTTTCCTGCGACATATAAATGGATTGATAGGCTCCACCTAATGCCTCCAAAAGAGCATTATGATTATCATTATCAAGGCCTAGATCAGCCCACATTTTTGCATAGTCAGACATTATATATTTAAGATTAGATTAATTTATTTTATTTCAAACTACAAATAGATACTAAACTATGCTTCATTTTTCTTTTCATCAGACTTATCATAAGCTTCAACTATTCTTTGAACCAATGGATGCCTAACAATATCTTTAACAGTAAAATGAATGGTTTTAATCCCCTTCACATTCTTTAAAATTCTCATAGCCTGGACTAATCCTGACATAGATGCTTTTGGTAAATCAATTTGAGTAATATCACCGGTAACCACGTACTTGGTACTTTGCCCCATACGGGTTAAAAACATTTTAATTTGATTGGTAGTAGTATTTTGAGCCTCATCCAATATTACAAAGGCTTCATTTAATGTTCGCCCTCTCATATAGGCTAAAGGAGCAATCTGTATGGTTCCGTTCTCCATATAATCCTTTAGTTTAGCAGAAGGAATCATATCTTGTAAAGCATCATATAACGGTTGTAAATAAGGATCTATTTTTTCTTTCATATCACCAGGCAAAAAACCTAACTTTTCGCCCGCCTCCACTGCTGGTCTACTTAAAATAATTCGCCTGACCTCTCTCCTTTTTAAAGCTCTCACAGCTAAGGCTATTGCCGTATATGTTTTACCAGATCCTGCCGGACCTATTGCAAGTATTAAATCATTTTTATCGTATTCCTTTACAAAGAGTTGCTGATTAGGCGTTCTACCTTTAATTGGCTTTCCATTAACGCCATAGAGAATAACATCATCAATGCCTCTTTTCTTTCCAACAACTCCACTTTCAATAATATCGATTATAGAATGTTCGCTTAATACATTATATTCATTATAATGATCTAATAATAAATGAACTTTTTCTTCGAATAGAGCCACCTCTTCTTCATCACCCATGGCCTTAAGCCAATCTCCTCTGGCTATTATTCGTAGTTTCGGAAATTTATTTTTTAAAATATCGAGTTTTACATTTTTAACCCCTAAAAACTCTATCAAATCAACCGATTCGAGATAAATTAGTTTTTCTATCATATATTATTTTACGTAATGGTAATGCAAATTAAAACAAATTTACACGATTCCATATGAGTTTCCTTCTTTATTTTTACTTTTGATTTTCAATAAAAATCGTAAAAAATTATTGCTATGCAAGATAAATTAAGCTCCTTTGAAAAATTACTTCATATAATGGATGAACTTAGGGCAAAATGCCCATGGGATAAGGAACAAACCAATGAATCACTAAGAACACTTACCATTGAAGAAACCTATGAACTTGCTGATGCTATAATCAAAAATGATCATACAGCTTTAAAAAAAGAATTAGGTGATATACTTCTCCATATCGTTTTTTATGCAAAGATAGGGGAAGAAAAAAATCAGTTTAATATTAAAGATGTTATTGATTCCTTAAACGAGAAATTAATATACAGACATCCACATATTTTTAGCGACACCGAAGTTAGTAATGCCAGAGAAGTTGAGGAAAACTGGGAAAAACTTAAACTAAAGGAAAAAGGTGGCAATAAATCCGTTTTAGCTGGAGTTCCGGATAGTTTACCCGCTTTAGTAAAAGCAAATAGAATACAGGAAAAAGCAAGAGGTGTTGGTTTTGATTGGGAGAACAGAGAACAAGTTTGGGAAAAAGTTCAGGAAGAAATCAATGAGGTAAAAGAGGAAATTGCACAATGTGATCAGGATAAAATGGAAGCTGAATTCGGAGACTTATTATTTTCTATTATTAACACGGCTCGTTTATATGGCGTAAATCCTGAAAATGCTTTGGAAAGAACCAACCGCAAATTCATAAGTCGCTTTAATTATCTTGAAGAAAAAACAATTAAGCAAGGAATTGACTTAAAAAACATGTCTCTTGAAGAAATGGATGTAATATGGGACGAAGCTAAAAAACATGATAAGTTGAGTGAACAGTAGATCACTCAACAATTTTCATTTCAGTACGTCTGTTTTTTGCTCTGCCAGCTTCAGTATCATTGGTTGCTACAGGGTTTGCCATTCCTTTACCTTCATGAGATAATCTGGATTGATCAATTCCTGCTTTTACTAAATAATTATAGACTTGCTCAGCTCTCTTATTACTTAAATTAATATTGTATTCTTTACTACCTATATTATCTGTATACCCAATAATTTCTGCTTTAACCGTTGGATTAGCTGTTAAAAAACTAACAATCTTTTCCAGCTCAACTTCTGAAACATCTTTTAGCACATACGAATCTGTTTCATAGAATATATTATTTAATACAATTTGCTGCCCAATCTTAATCTTCTTCAAATACACATCCATAACCATTGGATCTACTGAAGAACTTTCTTTTTCCATATCGAAATGATCAGAATAAAACAGATATCCTTTTTTGGATACATTTAAGGCATATGAATTGCCTGCAGGCAAACAAATTAAAAACTCACCAGAGAAGCCTGTTGATGACGCACGAACAACCATTTTTTTAGTATTGATATCTTTTAACTCAAAAGATGCTTCTAATTTTTCCTTAGTGTCAAAATCAAAAACTCTTCCTCTGACATATGAAACAGGTTTGGGTTGAATTTCTGGTGGCATATTAAAACTATATAAATCCTTTCCTCCAAATGATTTTCCAAATCTTTCGGAGGAAAAATAAGCTTTTTGTCCATCAGCTGTCACTATTAACCCTACATCATCACCTGATGAATTAATTGGATATCCTAAGTTTTCAGCTTCCTCAAATTGATTATTTTTATTTTTCCTGGACAAAAAGATATCCATCTCACCCATTCCAGACCATCCATTAGAAGAAAAATATAACGTATGATTATCCGGATGAATAAATGGGGACACTTCATTAAAAGGTGTATTTACTTTTTTTCCCAGATTCACTGGTTTTCCAAAAAAAGGGGTACCATCTGATTGAAAACCTACCATTTCAGCTTTCCAAATATCATTACCTCCATTACCTCCTCCTCTATTACTGGAGTAATACAAAGTTTTTCCATCCGATGAAAAGGATGGTTGAGATTCCCAATAAGGTGAATTCACTGGTGGACCAATGTTTATAGGTTCACTCCAACCATACTCTGTTCTATAACTAAAATAAATATCGCAAGATCCCCTGGTATCACTTCTACCACAAGCAGTAAAAAACATCCAGTTTCCATCGGCAGAAAGACTTTGAGCACCTTCATTACTTTCGGTATTTATAGGTGCTGTTAAAGCAACTCCTTTATTCCATTCTCCAGACTGATCTTTAACTGCTCTATAAAAATCTTCATGATAATAATTAGCCATAGCAGGAACAAAGGGTTTATTTGCCAAGGCCTTTTCTCGTGGCACCAATACTGTATAAACTAAAGTTTGATCATCGGCTGTTATACTAGGCCAATATTCATTATTAACACTATTTACATTTTCACCCAGATTAACAGCATTTATATCCTTAGGATTTTCTTTTGCAACCTTCACAAATAATGTTTTCTTAATCCAACGATCTACTTTTTGCTTTGATTTTATACTACTGGTTTTATCGTAATATTTACGGAACCATTTTAAAGCTTCATCAAACCTATCTAAATTAAAATTAGCAACACCTAAACTATAGTAACTAAAAACGTAAAATGTTGAATCCTTATTGATAACAGTTTCTAATATATTAGCCTGATTTTGAAAATCCTTTTGCTCGTAATAAACTTCTGATAACAACAAATACGCCTCCAGGAAATCAGGATCTTTGTTTATAGCTTCATTTAAAGGCTGCTTAGCTCTTTCAAACTGATCCATACTGAAAAAATTACCTGCTTCTTTATATAGAGCAACTGCTTTTTTCGATTTTGTACTTAGCTTTTGCGTATATCCCGAAATATCGAAAAGAATAAAAAAGAATACTGATAAAAATAGCGTAGTTCTGCAAGAATGTTTCACTAGTATTTATTTAAGGTTTAAAACAAAAGTAGCATTATACTACAATATACCCGGTAATAAATCTGAAAAAATTTACACCTAAAGTATATTGACATCAAGATTTAACTATTGTAACTTTAATTAATGTAGAAGTTTAATATAATACTAAATCTCATGGAACAAAAAGAGGTATTGTTAGATGTAAATAACAAAGAACCAAAACTTATTCTTGCTGACATGATTGAAGCTCAGGAAACAGGTGATTTAGAATTATTTGCTTCATGCTTTATTCATGATTCAAAAGCGGTAAATATTGGTACTGATAATGATGAATTCTGGATTGGTTGGAGACCTTTTTATAACTATATGAAGAAAATGATTCAACAAAAGAAAGGAATGAAAATTTCGGCCAAACAGACTCATGTTGATGTTGATGAAGAAGGTGGTATTGCCTGGTATTCACAACTCATTGACACTTGTCTTGAAACAAAGGGTGAACCTTTCAGATTAGAAGGTTTTAGGCATACCGGAGTAATGAAAAAAGTAAATAACCAATGGAAAATTGTACAATCACACATGTCTGTGGCTTATGAACCACATGCATAAATTATTATGTATTTAAGATACCTTAAAATCAGCAAAACCGGGATTCTAACTTTTTTTGAACCCGGTTTTTTATTTTTACATATATTTATTGCATGCTAAAATCAACAGAAGAAAATATTAAAAGAATAAAAGAACATATACAACAAAGAGCAAGCAAAAATGAAACCGTTGCTTTTACTAAATATATTATTGAACGCCCATACTTAATTGAAGAACTTTATAAGCTAATATTTCAATATAACATAAAAGAACAATGGAAGGCTGCATGGCTATTTGAACATATATATTTGGAAGATAAAAGATTGATTAATCCTTATTTAAAAAATATGATTCAACAATTTCCTAACCTTGAATCTGATGGTGTTAAAAGACACTTTTCTAAAATATTAGCCTATTCTGAAATCAATCATTTATTGGATGGTTGTTTTATAAATACATGTTTTGACTGGATATTATCAGAGAAAATTCCTGTGGCAGTTAAGGCCAATTGTATGCATATCCTATATAATGCAACAAAAATTTATCCTGAATTAAAACCTGAACTAAAAATCGTTATTGAAGAACAATTTAATAACAACTCAGCAGGATTTAAGTCCAGAGCAAGAAAAATACTCAAAGAAATAAGTTAAAAGTTCCTTTGTATCAACTCTATTTTTAACTGTTGTAGAAGATTAATTTACGGCATGAGCTAAACCTGGTCTAAAATTCTATGCTTATAAAAAAATTTTCTTTAGGCATAGGATTTATTTCTATAAGCATAAAAATTTAGGTTCATGCTTATGGGATTATATTTTTAAAAGAATTATTGCTTTTCGATACTCCCATGACCGAGGTGAACAATATTATAATCCTTATCCTGAATTACATAGTACAACGTATAAGCACCTGAAGGTTAGTCGGATAGATTTAACCCGCTTTATGCATTAGAATATTTAAAAGGAGGGCTTAAATTCTCAACTTTAGCAAAAATTCCATCAAGCCAGGGCCTTCTTTTTGTATTTAACGCGATCTTTAAAACCTTTTTATTAGCATGATTTACACTCCATGCTCCTAATGCAAAGCAATAGACTTTCAACGTTGCTAATGTTGCTCTGTTATGAGATTGTAATGCGCAATGTCGGAACAAACTCATAATATTATAGGCTACCATTATGAATCTAAAAGAAGCCTCTGTAGCCCAAAAATCTTTTAAACAGAAGTTTTCTAAACCAAAATCTTGCTTTAGTTCCTTGATTCTATTTTCACAATCAGCCCGTGTATTATACATGTTCCAAATTACATCAAGAGGAAGATCCAGATTGGTAACATAACAACTATATCTATAACCGGGTAAATCTTCAAATAGTAGTTTTCCACCGGCTTTGGGACGTTTTTCAATCTCTTTTCTAACTACAATATATCTTCGAACTTTTCCTCCTTCATGTTTAAAATACATTTGATTTACCTCTATTCCTGGACATATTGAAATCCAATCCTCTAATCCATACACTTCACTTTTGACATTAGGATACATCCGTGTGGCAATTATATAATTGAGATTTTGTTGTTCGAGATAACTCAATATTTCTTCGGTATAAAAACCACTGTCTGCACGAACTAAACCAATCCTTAGTGCTGACAATATTTCTTCAATTGTCTCTTGAAGAAATGCTTTGCAATTACTGCTGTCTGCAGTATTTCCTGGCCGAAGCCATGCGTTTGCAACCATACGTGTTTGACTTATGAATGCCATTAGAGGGTGATGTGAGTTTCGACCTCTTTTTAATGGATTATATCCTTTAGCGCTTCCTTCCTGATTTCCGGATCTAGTGATGACTGTACTGTCTATATCCAAGGTAATATCATTAACTTGTAGTTGTGAAAAGAACCATTTTTGTAAAGCTGGAAAAACTTCGGTGTTACGTTGTTGCGAAAACTTACCAAAAAAGCGGCTATAGGTACTTTGAGAAGGCATCTTGTCCCAACCAAAAATATCTTGTAAGGTTGTATCATAACGGAGCCAGTCTGCATGGATATATCTTGAGGCTCCTGTCCAAATACTTAACCAAAATGATTCAATAATATGCTTGGCCTCATAGCTTCTATTAGAACCTTTTTCTGGTAAGTCTAATGAATCTAGAAAATCACGTATCCCTATTGAATCAACAAAACGTTTCATTAAACTCATGCCTCCAAATGGAGTTACTTTCTTATCTGAATATTCAATTGGAAGATTAACCATATGGGTTAAATATTATTATTGTATAATACTAACTAAGATAAGTATTTACTCGGTTTTTTCTATTTCTATTGCATAGATCAGGTTTAACCCGGATTATCCGGGTTTAATGCAATTTCATACGCATCTTCAAATCGAGCTTCCAATATTTTTTATAACGACTATTTACGATAGCTATGTTAATTTTTGGTGCTGTATTGTATCTAAGGTAACCAACATCAACAAAGGGATTTGGATAAAAATTAATATTTGGCTGACTTGCAAGTATTCAGTTTCTTCCATGATAAATTCTGCTGTGTTTTTAAAGTTTAAGGTATCAAATAAACTCTGCTCCAAACTGTTAAATTCACCATCAAGGTTCAGAGGCCTGTTATCTCAGTAACCATGGGTGTTTGCCCATGGTATAAAACGAAATGTGACACATGAACCACATAGTGGTAATATCTTAGTAGAATTAGTAAATAAACATAGAGGAATTAACCCTGTTATCATAATGCTTAATGCTTTACGGCAACTCAAATTTATCGCAAATTTATCGCAACTGCTTCGCAAAGGGGACTAATCAGCTTCGCAAATGATCGCAACCGCTACGCAACCTGTACACAACCTGTACACCATAGATTTGCGATAATAGCACGATAAAGTGGTGATCAGATAGTAGAAAACAGAATGCTTGATTAGTAAGCGTATTATAGCAGGGTTACAATATATTACCCCTGACTATCGTAATGAATATTTAAAATTATATATTCAATCGTTACAATATTTATCTACAAGTACTATTTTCAAGCAATACTCTCTCCAACATCTTTTACACATTCTATTTTACAACTAGTTATTTTTACTAATTATTTTTACAATCCGATTATACATTATTTCAGATAAATTCCAATTATAGCCATCAAAATTTACAGTATTGGTAAATTGAATTACAACAGCATCTATTTCTTTATGGTATTGAGCAATAGTTTGATAACCTGGAATCAATCCCGTATGGCCATATTTATATATTGAGGAATAAATATCCTGTTCTTCTTTATTTTTAAATACAGAGCCTTCATTTAGAGCTCTTATGAATTTACCCAAATCCTCTGCCGAAGCCAACATTACACCATTGTCAACTGTTTTTAAGTCGTTTTCGTAGCCAACATAATATCCACTCATAACATCATCTAAATTGACATCCTTAATAGGGGTAGTGACCACATAGCTGCGAAAACGGAAAATATTTTTGTATCATTTTGTGTATCTGTCAAATAGCACTTCACAAACCCAGTGTACTGTTAGACTTATAAAGACGAGTTAACTAGTTATACTACCCCCATTCCAAAAGCAAGTTATGTTTAAGTTTTGTGTTCATTACATTTAAACTCGAGCAATCTCATCTCTATTTGAATAATCTTCATTGCTTTAATCCAATACAACTTAAATCTTACCCAAAGTCAATAAACTTTAAGGCATACAATCAGGTAAGTGCCAGTTTTTACTATATTTTTAAAACAACCAATTCATCAATTATTTACCACCAAATTTGCTTTCCATCTTTGTAAGTAAAAATTCTTTCCTCCTTTCCTTGTGTGAGATTTTTCAACAGGAATAATGTATTTGATGGCACTGAATTATATTTTAAATATTGATTTTCAGCCACCTTAACACCAAGAGATTTCCATTCTGTATCAAAATAATATAATTCATATTTGTTTCCTTTTTCAATTATATTGAAATTATTTCGGGGAAGATATCTAATTTTTGTTACCAAACTTGGTCTTCCGAAATCATATCCAATCCAAGAACCTTGTGATGCATTAAAATTGGTTCTGATATCATCATCAACTGCATTTATTGGATGAGAATCATAAATGTTGTGATCTACTATATGCCAAAGTAGTTGACCATTAAGCCTAACCTCACAATCCTTGTCAGTCTTCTCAAAAAATTGAATCTCGGCAATATGAATATCTTTTTCTGGTGAACTAAAACGAACGTACTGATATTTCTTTTCTATTCCAATGTTTTTCTCAATATAGAATTCTGGCACTTCTATCACTTTAAATAATGTATCTATTTTGTTAAAATTTTTATTATTACTTGCCTGGAATACACTGCCTACCATTGAATTAGCAAAACCTTGCATTTTAGGAGTGATCTTGCATTTTCGTGTCAGAATTAATTTTTGATTTGCCTTTAGGTTAGTATGCAATATGTTTTTTTTGCTTCTTTCTAATATAATTGGATCTGAAATTGGTGTTAGTTTACCTTTATTATATGTACATAATAGATATGCAATACCTGTTCCAAGATTGTTAAAAAGAACTTTACCATTGATAATTGGAGACCAATCTGCCACTCGTAAAGACTTACCATAACCAAATACTGCTAAATATATAATATTATTTTTAATTTCATGTTTATTAATTTTTTGGCAAATAGATTGTTGAGAAAATTCATATTCTGCTGTAACATTTTTTAAGTTATTAGTGCGAAAAAACTTTGGAATTGTAGACCAATCGTTTGTTATTGCACCTAAGCTATTAGGATCTATTGAATAGGTATAGCGAAATACATTAGATGCAAAACCATCAGCTAAAGGGACTAACATGTTTTCAGGGAACGCACTACGAGGTAATTCCTTTTTAAATAATCTGCGTCTGTGATCTCCACCATCAAAAGGATGAAAACGATGAAGAGAGTCTTTATACACAGTCCATGAATGCTCCTTAAAACTTGAGTTATTTTGTGGAGCATAATCAATCATAGCCGGTACTCCCATTGCACGTAAAATTGCAACAATTGTTAAATAACGTTGATTACATCCTCCGCCTTTGGCTTTTTCCAATAATGTAATAGATGGATAAGGAAGCTCTAATACATCTAATGTTTGCCACTCTGAACCAATCAAATCATTAATATAAAGAGCTATTTCCTGAGTATCATGGTTGTTTTTTACAGAGTCTTTTATCCAATAATACTTATCGAGAAAATTTTTTCTCCAATCGGATAAAGGTTCTGTTAATACTCGATAAGGCAAAATATATTCACAAAATTCATTAAAGGAGAAATGGTTTGCCCATGGTTCTTGCCAAACATGAAAAGCGAATTCTATATTTTCAATTAGATATTTAGCTGTAATAACATCTAAATCATATACAATTAACGGTTGTGTTGAATTGAACGTTTTTAAAGAATCAATTTTAGATTTAAGATTCAGACGAAACTTTGAAGGGTTGATTTTTATATTATCTTTATTTTTAATATATAATTCATATGAAAGTTTATTATAGCAGTAGTATTCAGAATATTTACCTTCCATGTTGCTTATAAGAAAGCAAGCTGCTTGATACTTTTGTTCGTCATTTATATTCTTATAATGTTCCAATACTTCTTCCAATTCAATGCGATTAATCCCAGCTTTGTTTAGAACAGATTCAACACTTGTAGGATATTTTTGACAGGAAATAAAAAATATAATTTGAATACATGATAATAAAAGGAATGAAGGAACAGTATTTTTCATAATAGATGTTTAAAAAGTATTCTCAAAGACATATCTTTGGGAATATATTTTAATAAGATTATAACGAATCATAATTTTCAAATAGATGTTTGAACTGAATTTTCATTATCATTTGATAATATATAGAGGAATCATCGCATTCACTTCTAAATGATAGATTAGCAGATTTTAAGTACGTTTCCAATAAGTAAATTTCCTTAAGGCTGATTAAATTAATATCATTCCGCAAGTAAAATACTATTTCTATGATTTTCCCTGAAGAATTAACTATTACATTCATTGCTATATTGTTATTTTGTAATTCTTGCACTCTTTCTTTTGAAAAGACACTCTTATATAAAGAATACTGATCCAATTTAGTATCAAAATCAAAATAGCATTTGTTGGGATCTGCAAATATTATATTTCCCTCTGATTGCATTAAATAATTTGTTTTATTTTCAATTGTTTTACTTTTCGAGTTATATGTATATATCTGTCCGTTTATCTCTTTTGTGGAAATCATGTTTTGACAGTGTACAAAAGTGCAACAAAAAAGGAGCATCTGAAATATAAATAATTTGGTTCTCATTATTTCTAGTTTTTAAATATTTATACTAAGTGTTTTACTAATATATTATTCATCACAGTCTGGTTCACCATATAGGTAATCAATGGATTCAGGTGTTAATATTACATCTACTGGTCCTGAATACTCAGAAATGTTACCATCTCTAAATCGATCAAGAGCAATCCAATAGTTTAAACCTGTCTGAGAGTCTATGTTCAACATTTCATTAAGTGTTGGTATCTCGACTCCACCATTTGTGATATTCATAAGCCAAATGACATATTTACCATCTAAATGCGTAACTCCTTCTCCATATTTAGGACACGCATTTAGAGTCATCATGCATAAAATATCTCTGAACAATTTAGCTTCAAATTCGATATTAGACTTACCACAATTAGCATTTAAATAAGTAGATATCCCACAATAAAAACCATCTTGATATAAATGAATGAATTCTTCAGGAAAGGCTTGAGGTATGTCTGATGCATCTCTAAATATTAGATTACCAGTAGATGGATCATAACCTCCTAATCCATTAATTGTAGGATCAATTTTTATCATATTAAAAGAATAGTCGAAGTCAATAATTGATTCATAAATTTTTTTGTATCCACACTGATTAAGAAGTTCGTGTAAAGTATTATTTAGAATTTCAATTTCATCATTATCTAAATAAATATTGTCAATAATATTTTTCACCTCGGCACTTGGGGTACTTGGGGACGATGTATTACCACCACCACTAACCCCTCCTGTATCACTACTATCACCTGGACATACTTCAACTGATATTGTTACTAGTTCTTGCCAGCATGTAACATCAACGTCTCCTATCGAACCAACAGGTGCAAATTCTGCACTCAAATCAGGTGCTTCATATTCTTCACATACATTTTGCCAATATGAATAGTATTCCGTATGGCATTCTTCTTGAGTAGATTTTGTTGAAACACGTAAATTATTAGTACTATTATTAATTGGACTAATACGTTTTTCAATTATTCCATTTTCATACTGCCATCCATTTATTAAACTTCCATTAAGTTCGTAAAATAGGATAGAACCATCGAAATTCGATTCACGATATAAATAGTTATTGTGAGAAAGTTGAGCTTTTTCATCCATCATATATTTATAACTAGCAATAATGAACATATTAAAAGCCTTTATTTTACCATTTTTCTTATTTTTTAGAAAAATCATACGAGCTATATTCTTTATTTTCTTAGCATCAACATCCAGATTAATCTCCTCTAAGGTATTCGTATTAAGAATGAAAGTAGATACGTTTGGTTTTAATGTAACTTCTACAACCTCACAAGTAGAGTTTTTCCATTCTTTAGCATGATTCCAGGATGGCATCACTAGAAAGCTCTTTTCTTTATCTTTAGTACTAACAGTCTTTAATTTTACGACAGGAACATAATTATTAGTATACCATTCTTTTGCCATCTGCTTAGTTAGTTCTGTATTATTTCCATAAGAATCTTCACTATTTGAAAAGATCTCTTCTCGCGAACATGATAGTAGTATAGACAATATTAGTGAGCCAATGATAACAAAGACTGAAAGAATCTTAATTCTTTTAATTTTTAACATTTTTCTCATTTTAGATTATAGTATGATTAAACTGTGGTATAATTAATAATTTAGATTATTATGGAGGGTGAAGTATTTTTTGTAGTCGTTCATGTATCACATAAGTTTCGAAACCATAAACTTTAACCTTCTCTTGTAAGACTTTAAGAGCTATTTTTTTTGCTTTTTTCTTTCTATTAGTCTGATAATAAAGCTCAGCTAATAAAGCTCTTGGCTTTTGTCTTGATGGAATCATAAAATGGGCATACCAATAGTTTTGTTCTGCTTCTTTATAACGCCCCATCCTTTTAAGACAATTCCCTTTCATAATGTAAAGGATATTAGTCGGGAATAAGGTTTCTAGTAAACATATTTTATCTAAAAGTAATGAGTCATTTTTACCTTTTTCTAGTTCTTCACAATATCTTGCTAAAAAATGATGGTCATTATAGAGCTTTTGATTTAACTTTTTAAATATCTGTAATTTATTTTGAACTGTATATTTATTACTTTTCTCTATGTTCCAAAAACTTGTATACTTTGATAACATAGTAGAAAGCATACTTATAAAAAGTAAACTTACAACTAATAAAATAGTCTGTCGTATACGACAATATTTTGACGTTAGCGTGTAGCTAAAAAATGTTAGTTTTCTTTGCTTTAGATTAATTGTTGTTAGCAAAATCAATATAGCTTGTAATTGAATTCCTTCCTTCGGATATGAAAACATTCCGAATACAAAGTATCCAAATAAAGTTGCTTTACAAATTGTGTTAATAAGGTCATTACTTCCTTTACTTTTAAATAGTGATAAACAGAATATTACGTATAATGAAAAACCAATAATTCCATACTCTATTAAAATTCTTAATGGTTCATTAAATAAAAAGTGAGTATTATCTGCTAGGTATATTTCATTGTTGCTTCCTCTTTTGTTGGCAAAATATTGCTGTTGATAATGTAGATAATTTGAATTAAATCCATTTGTTCCAAATCCCCAAATGGGTCTGTCAACAACCATTTCTGTTGAAATTTTCCAAATTAGAATACGCCCTTTTACCGAATTTGGTCGCAATAAATATATATAATAGCATATGTTAATTATACTTATGCTAACAAATAATATTAAAAGTAGCTTTTTTGTATAATTTATTTTTTCCCAGTATTTACTACCTAATTTTTTATATAAAACATAAAAGATGGGGAGTATCAATGTCAGCCATGAAGTTCTTGAATTCGCTAATATAAATATGGGTAATGTGAAAATAATAATACTTACAGATATAAAAAACAAAGTTTTATCTCGATTATTACGTTGAGTTATTATGCAAAATGAGAAGATGATAACTAAAAGAAGTGATAGAAAACCTGCATAAAGAGCAGGATTACGAAATGGACCCAAAATCTTGTATCTCTTGAAAATAGGAGTAATAACTTCAAAGTACTGTAAGTAACCTATTAATGCCAATATAATACAAGAAAAGAGAGTTAGATTGTATAATGATTTATAATTTTGTATAGAACCAATTCGTAATAGACAATAAAAAATAACTAATCCAATCTGTATGGCGAAATTTATATTAGTGATAGAATGATTTCTACAAATGAATATTAACACATATAAGAAAATTATAAAATCTTCAATATGTACAGATAGTTGTCTTTTCGGAAATAAAAGAACTCCTATAGTACAAGATAGAACTAAAAAATATAGTATAATAAAATTTCCCAAATTGTAAGAAAGAGGAAATGTCATAGCGCAGGAAATAATTCCTAAAATTATTGATATTAAACCACTTTTAAATTTTATATTATCAATAATATATATAATTGCATAATGTAATTTATTTAGGCTAGGCATACTTTAAAAATCGAGTTTGATACTTAAAGTAAATATATTTTTATTAAAGAATGAATATGTTTAAAACAATTTTTTATGAAGTAATCTATTTTTGTTCACAAAAAGTCAGTTATTCTAAAAAGAAAAAAATTGTATATACATTGATTTTTTCATATGGTTAAGACTGATATGTACTATCATTGCATTCTCAATGTTAGGTAACGCTTTATGGTGTAGTCATATTTTTCTTGACCTTAGAAATTGTATGTCTAGAACAGTTCAATATGTGCTGAATCTGGCTATAACTCTTTCCAACATCCAGTAAGCTCCTAATTTTATTATGAAGTTCCATATCCACAGGTCTTCCTTTATACTTTCCTTGAACTTTGGCTTTTTGTACACCTTCAGCTTGTCTGCGCCTTCTGTCTAAATAATCTTTTCTGGCTGTGGCTGCCAGAATATCAAGCATCATAGAATTTACGGCTGATAATACCCACCTTTGAAATTCATCTTCAGTATTTACAAAACTGTGACTGGTGGGCAAATCCATTGAAATAATTTTTAATCTGTTATCTAGTATATGAGATTTTAACTGATTCCAATCACCTTCGGACAACCTGGTTATCCTATCGATTTGTTCAATCAATATTGCATCTCCGGGATCTGTAGTTTCTAATAATCGAAAAAGTTCTGGACGATGAAGTGTGGCTCCTGATTTATTCTCTACAAACCAGGTTGATACTTTTACATTCAAGCTTTCTGCAAAAATTGTTAAAGTCTTTTTTGCTCTTAAAGCATCTTGGTCTTTTGTTGAAGCCCTTAAATATCCATAAACCCTCATAATAGTGCATTTTAAATGGTTTCTTAATAATGGTTCAATATACATTAAATATTTAAATTAATGCACTAAAGAAATAGTAGTCTATTATAAGTATACCTATTTTGAACCAATTAAGCAATAATGCTCAACCGTTCCTTCATATTTAGTTCAAAAATGCCATATGGATTTACATGTGCATATATTAAAGGAGATAAGGCTCTGTAATCTTCCTTTGTAAATATATTTTTCCATTCTTCTCCATTTGTTATTTGTTGGATCATTAGGGTGTTAATATAAACCATGCATATTTGAACTAAGTGTAAGGACAAAACCGACAGTTCTTGATCTTCTAGTCGATTTGTAGAGACTTCTCCTCCCTTTCCAAAGAAGATAAATGAATTGGCCGAATTCCAATTCTCTACCACATTAAGTCCTTCATGTATCTCCCTACGCAGTTCCTCTTTCTCCAAATATTCACATAGAAAAATTGTTTTTATAACTTTTCCTAATTCTGATAGAGCCTTGTATGTAGGATGAGTAATGTTTCCTCTAGTAAATCTTCTAAGAATAGCTTCTGGATCTGCAGTACCTTGTTTAAGTGCAGTAGTATATTTTACCATCTGGTCATGTTGCTGTTGAATAATATCCCAATTGATGGATCTATTTAGTATAGGAAATAAGTTTGGATAGTTCACTGTTGTACCTGAATCGGATAAATAAAGTTTTTGCTTTGCAATATTCTTTAATCTTGGCATTAAATTGAATCCTAGAAGATGAGAGAATGCAAAGGCCACTTCACTTTGACCATGCGTATCCACATATTGTTTTTCTACAGACATTTCAGTGCAATGTCGTAATACACCCTCAATCATACTTGCAACCTCAGAAGATGAACAACGTTTTAATTGAGAATAAATACAAGTAGATTTTTTTTCTACGTGCCAATAAATCATTACCCCACGACCTCCATATCTTATATGCCATTCAGTCATTAAATTCTGATCCCATGAACCAAACTTTTTAGAGTCGGATGCACATGCTGTTGTTCCTTCTCCCCAGAGTTTAGGATTTCTTATTTCAAATATGGCATTTACAACCTTAGCAATGGCTTTTCTTAAGGCTGTTTTATGAATATAGAATTTCCTAATATGTAATAGTTCTTTATAACTGATCCCATGACGACTTGCACTTATCCTTTTTAAGCCTGTATTGGTACCAAGTCCGTACAGAGCTAATAACAATCGTTTTTGTAAATTATCCCTATTAATACGTTCAGAGGATCGTTGACTTGTAAAACAATCAGTAAAGCCAATTCTTAAATCTGCTTCTTTTAGAATATCCAAAAGACTAGTCATAGGCCAAGTTGTTTGTATTTGCCCTTTAAGTTTATTTATGTTCTTTGGTTCTGGTTGTTCATTTAATGGAGATAAAGAAATATGATTCTTGCTATTTGAAACCAGTCGTACATTTTTATTGGTAGGTATATTTTTATTTAATGCATGAAGGGAGTTACGCAATCTCTCCTTTAAGTTTGCTGTATATAGTTGTGCATCTTGTGTAATTCCCAAATCATTATAATAGAATTCTCTGTTTAAATTAAAATCTTGTGGTAAATCATCATCTGGATTCCGATACTTATCTGCACCTTGAACCCATATTTCTTTACATCGAAGCTTTTCCCTTAATGTTTGAAGAACACATATTTCATAATTTATTCGGTTTACTCTTTCTACTCCTTTATCATCTACTTCTATTGTTGTATCATAATGTTTAGGTCGGACAACATCTTCAATAGGTATATTACTTGAAAGGTAATAATATTGTTGTTTTGATTCTTGATGTGTTTTTAACCAGTTAAGAGCATCTAGAAGTGGTTTATGCATAGTGTTATTAGAACAAAATTCCATATGATCAAGTATCTTGGAAACCATACGTCTGTAATGATTGCTATAACTAGAGCGTATGATATTATGAACTTGCATATGATAACCTTTTCCTGATGATTTAAATTCTTTGATTAGGTTAATTAGAGTTTGCTTGTTAGCTATAGGGTAAACAGTATCCTTTATAGTACTATTGGGATTCTCTAATGCCACTTCTGCAATTCGCATTAACAGGGTATCTTTCTTATATACCTTTCTAAAGTCTTTCATGAAAGTTTTAATTACTTTCTTTTCAGCTTTTACTGATAACCGGTGAATGATTTGGATTAATAATTCTACTAAACTATCAATTATTTCGCTTCTTCTTGTATATAACAAAATGCTTAGTAATGCATAACGAATATATTCAGGGTGTCTTCTAACTTCCCATGCAGTTTCAGAAAGAGCTCGCATTCTATAACAACTGATTATTTTGGTACTTAGGGTAGATAAATATTGATCTTGTAAATCAAGTTTATTTATGAAATTCAGTTTTTCTATTTCTTTTAATACTGAATCAAGACTAATTCTTCCAGGATCTGATTTTAGTAAGCTAAAACTAATTACTTCTTCTCTTTCTTCTAGACAATAATCAATTAATTGCTTCGATTCATTAGGAATAGAATTGCTTAATTTCTCAAATAGTTTAATCTCAAAATTGTTGTAAAAAGAATTCAGCTCACGTTCCAGTTGTTTTTCCGAAGGTCTGTCAATCTTATGATATAATAGCCAATCATAAACATATTCTAATGATTCCTTTACTGTGTATCCATTGGGAAATATTGTTTCCCTTAGCCAAATTGAAAGATTATCTTTATCATCTTGATTTATCTTTCTAATATTTAGAAAGTCAAGTATCTCCTGACGGTGATATCTTGCAATACGGTCATGCCATTCATAATTGAAGTATGTATGAATGGAGATATTTAATTGATCTACCACATAATTTAGTGGAAGTTCTGTAATATCATTTGCTTTTTTAGGAAAGATACCATAAAGCTTATAGTATTTAAGTTGTATAATTATTGCAATGTGATTCTTAGTTGGTTTATTCTTTAATATATTAAGTTCATCAAAGGATAGTGACCAATGCAGACTAAGCTCTTCAGCATCCCATAACTGTTTCATTTTTTTGTATTGAAGATAGCAATATTAATATGAAAATACTATTAAAAAACATTCAGCCATAATTCGTAATTAAATGCTATACTAGCAGTTATAAGAATGTTTTCCGTTTTCGCAGCTATGTGGTCACTGGGCCTAATAGAACCATAAGTATTTTTAAGATTTAAAGGGGCTAGAATATATTCATTTATATTTTGAAATTTACTTTTTCCTGTTACTTTTTCAATGAGTTCAGAGAGTAATAAATAATTAGTGTTGCTATATTCAAAATTTGCATCAGGTTCAAAGTTGGCTGGTAAATCCAGCACCAAATCAAGGCGTTCTTTATCGTTTTGTTTTGGATGAACCCAATAATTTTTAGTATTAGTATAATTTGGAATTCCACTTCGATGCTGAACCATCATTCTGACAGTAATTTTATCGGCATACTCTATTCGATTGGCAAGTTCAGGAAAATAAAAAGCAAGCGATTTATCTAATGATAAAAGTCTATTATTTACCAATTTAGAAATAACAACAGCAATGTACAATTTACTTACACTTGTAATTTTAAACAAAGAATGAGGATCGGCAGTTTTTTTATTATCTCTATTTTTATAACCTGAAGTATAAAATTCAGGTTTGTTACCCTTCTGGTCTACATAAACAATTATGCCATCAAATCCATAATCAGTTGCTTTATTAACTTGCTCCTGAACTGTTTTAGACATTGGCATTAAATAAGCTTTTACTATAGGCCAAGGAACAAAATATAAAGAGATTATTGTACCAATAAGCAATATTATTCTTACTATTCCTTTTGTTGTCATTTTTGTCATAATCATCAAAGCTAAGCGAACTTATTTCGTTAACCATAACGCTGATTTTTTATTTCGCAAAAAACGTCTGACTTAAAATCTATCAAGTAGCTACAAAAAATAATATGAGTGACTACTCTTTTCGGTATTTACATTGCTTATTTTCTTAATTTATTTGATGTAGCCCTTTCTTGTTGCACAAAATGATTGTTATTTTTCCTGTGCTTCTTTAGGTCTAATTACCAATCTATCATAAATTATTAAAGCTAAAATAGTAATAACTCCAATACCTGTAATTACATACCAAATCTTATTAGGGTTATAGTTATCCCAGATTAATTGTGTCATTTCATTTTCGGTCATTCCCAGTTTCTCTGCAGCTGTTGAGAAATAATGATTTTTTGTAAACTCATGAGTAATTTCAGGCATTGAAATCCCTCTTCTTGTCATTTCTATTTGTAACAAACTTAATTTATCAGACCATGCTTCGTAAAGATTACCAGAAACAAATGTTGTCAAGAAATTCCCTAAGAAAATTGGCAAAAAATAAGTGCCCATATATAAAGCTTCTTTGCCTTTTGGAGAAATTAATGCTATAAATGAAGAAAAGGTTGGATTTGTCATCATTTCACCTATCGCAAAAATCATTATACCTAAAATTGTATATAACCCATTACCAGTATAAAACGTAATACCAATACCTATGGCAGCAATAATAAATCCTGTTATCATGGCACTTACATGGCGCATTCTTAATACAAAAAATGATACTATTAACTGAAATAAAATGATAGAACCGGCATCAAGATTAATTAACATCTCTGGATTAACAGAATCTCCACCCCCACTCATAACACTTGCAATCCAAGGGGAAACCTGGGCAATTGAATCATGAAGTGCTTTTGTATTTACCCAATCTTCAATAAAAGTTGGAAGTGTATAGAACAATTGATTAAACATAGTCCAAAAACCAACCATTATAATTAGTAATACAGAAAGTCGACTATCTTTAACAGCTTCCCAAATTTTCACTAATGAGCTTTTAATAGCTTCTGAGATTGTTTCTGTATTTTTCTCCCTGTCCTTTTCCTTATAAAAAAGTAAAAGTATTACTAAGTTTATTGTTATAACAATGGCAGCTTGAAGAAATATAATTTTCCAACCAAATTGAGTACGTAAAGTTGATGAAAAAGCAGGCCCAATAAACCCTCCAATATTTACCATCATATAGAAAATTCCAAAGCCTAAAGTTGAATTAGATTCATCTGTATTTTTGGTAACAATAGCAGAAGCAACAGGTTTAAACATTGCAGCACCTACCGCTACCCATAAAAACACCATAAATACCATAAAATACGAATTCACTTCGCCCATTAAATAGTACCCTGAAATCAATAGTATATATGCTATTATTAAAGATAACTTATAACCAATTTTATCAGCGATTACTCCAGTAAACAATGGCAATAAATATAGAATTGCTGTTACAATTCCCATTATTTGTCCTTTTTCTGTATGTGAAAAACCAAGTCCTCCTTCGTCTGTTGATCCTGTTAAATAAAGAGCTAATACTGCAAATAATCCATACCAGGCCCAACGCTCAAAAAGTTCCATAATACTAGCAACCCAAAATCCTTTATTATAAGATTTCATTACGCTAAAAAAAGATTTCTTTTCTATACTCATTTTATTTAGTTTTTATTGCTTTTTCCTTTATTTCAATTCCTTTACATAAAAGCTTTGTCAAACAATTCTACAATTGTAGCCCCCATACTTGCTTTGTCCAACCAAAACATTACGAACCTCCATTAGTTTTATACTTTTCGAACTAAATCCTCTAAGCTGGAGTTTAGGCTAAAACTAACAAAAATCGTAGGATAATAATATCTTCTACCATTATTAATTTTAAACATAATTATAAAGAGCATAGAATCTTACCTACAGAAGGCTGTTAAAGATATAACTGAGAATAAACTGAATTGTAAACTATTTCTTCGTTAGTACCCTATTAACACACAGTATAAATAATGTATTCGTAAACAGTTAATCACACCCTCTCAAGTGGTACTGCATTTAAAGAGTTCTCAAATGCAGCTGTACATTAACCTTATAAAAGCATGTTGGGAAGGAAAAGCAATGGGGGTAACCTTTATTTTTTGTTACGATTACGGTTACAAACCTTCCGTTGATCCAGAAAAAGTTGTTATTATTCAATATCAAAATTATATGTCAATATATTAATTCAACAAATACTATCACCATTTGATAAACATTGATTATCAACCACATAATTTTACAATTTCATTATATTTAAATACAGGAACTACTTATTTCTTTAATTGATCTTTAAAAAGTTTTTGAAACTTTTCAACCTTAGGTCCAACCACCATTCGACAGTATGAATTATTAGGGTTATTATCAAAGTATTCCTGATGATAATCTTCTGCCACATAAAATTTATCAAAAGGAGTAATCTCAGTTACAATAGGATCTTCATATAACTTCTCAGCATTTACCAATTCTATTTGCTTCTCAGCAATTTCCTTTTGCTTTTCTGAATGGTAAAAAACAACCGATCGGTATTGTGTTCCAATATCAGCACCTTGTTGGTTTAATGTAGTAGGATTATGAATACTCCAAAACACAGTTAACAATTCTCCGAATGAAATAATATCAGGATCAAAAGTAATCTGGCAAACTTCAGCATGATTTGTTGTTCCTGTACAAACTTCTTTATAAGTAGGATTCTCTGTATCTCCTCCTGAATAACCTGATTCAACAGAAATAACACCTTCTAACTGATCATACACAGCTTCTACACACCAAAAACACCCGGCTCCTAACGTGGCAACTTCTTTGTTTTGCGATTGAGTATTCATATTTATAAGTAAAGCAAAAGATAAGTAAATAATTATTCTTTTCATTGTAACAATATTTGCAATTGTAATCAATTATTTTGTTATAAAACAAAGCATTCTGTCATATGGTTCGATAAAAAAAATTAAGCACTCATTTTTTCCTTTGAAATACGCTTGCTATTTGTAATTTTGATGCTTCGATAAAAACACGATCAAAACAAAAAAATGAGTAGTTTTCCTCCTTTAGCAGAACGTCAGCGGCCGACATCTCTTGATACCTATATTGGTCAGATTCATTTGGTAGGTAAAGATGCGGTATTACGAAAAATGATTGATTCAGGCGTAATTTCTTCTATCATTTTATGGGGACCACCAGGGGTTGGAAAAACTACTTTGGCTAAGATTATTGCCAAGCAACTCGACCGTCCATTCTATATCTTATCTGCAATCAACTCAGGAGTTAAAGATGTTAGAGAGGTAATTGAAAAGGCAAAAAAAACCAAGTTTTTTAATAGTCCCAACCCTATTTTGTTTATAGATGAGATTCATCGTTTTAGCAAATCGCAACAAGATTCATTATTAGGAGCTGTTGAACAGGGTATATTTACTTTAATTGGTGCAACTACCGAAAACCCTTCTTTTGAAGTTATATCCCCACTCTTATCCAGAAGTCAGGTTTATGTTTTAAAATCTTTAGAAATTGAAGATTTAAGAAACCTACTAAATAAAGCACTCACCACAGATAGTGTTTTAAAAGAAAAGGATATTGAGATAGTAGAAGAAGAAGCTTTATTTCGTTTTTCAGGTGGCGATGCCCGTAAACTTTTAAATATATTAGAATTAGTAATTAATGCTCAGGTTGGTGAAAAAATAAAAATTACTAATGAAGAGGTAACCAAATGTTTACAGGAAAATCCAGCGGCTTATGATAAAAATGGGGAGATACATTACGATATCATCTCAGCATTTATCAAATCTATCCGAGGAAGTGATCCTGATGCTGCAGTTTATTGGCTGGCCAGAATGGTTGAAGGTGGTGAAGATCCTAAATTTATTGCCCGAAGATTGGTTATTTCTGCTTCTGAGGATGTTGGATTGGCAAATCCCAATGCGCTACTATTGGCTAACCAATGTTTTGATGCTATAAACAGAGTAGGTTGGCCTGAAGGACGAATTATTCTTTCGCAAACCACAATTTATTTAGCAACCAGTCCTAAAAGTAACTCAGCTTACAAGGCTATTAATGAAGCTCAGGCATTGGTAAGACAAACAGGAAACCTGCCAGTACCACTTCACCTACGCAATGCACCAACCAAACTCATGAAAGAACTAGGATACGGTGTAAAATACAAATATTCACACGATTACGAAAATAATTTCGCTGAACAGGATTTTATGCCTGAAGAGATTAAGAAACACCGATTATATACCCCACAAAAAAATGCCCAGGAAATAAAAATATTTGAACGACTTAAAATGCTTTGGAAAAAGAGGTACTAACATAGTTAAAAGTTGAACCTCAGAAGTCGAAAGAAGCATAATGCAAAGATTTTAGAGTTAAGAGCAAATAATCCTCTTAATTCTAAAAACCGACAACCAATAATTAACTGCGCACAGATTTTACACTATTCCGTTCTTAAAAACTCACATTTTACCGATTCTACTTTTTCAAAACGCCCCACAACCTTTTCTATTTCAGATTGACGCAGGCTAAATTCAATGGTGCAAGAAAGATCAAACTTTTGATCAATTAACTGTAAGTTTTCATCCTTAACTATTTTCATTACATCATTCATTGCTAAATAGTCAAAGTTAATAGCATAAATATCATTTACAGTCTTTTCTACTATGGTGGTATTATTTATAGCATCAATTGTAGCTTCTTTGTAGGCATGTATCAATCCGGGAACACCTAATTTTGTACCTCCAAAATATCTTACCACAACTACTAATATATTCGTTAATTCATGTGAGCGCAATTGTCCGTGAATAGGTTTACCTGCAGTTCCGGAAGGTTCTCCGTCGTCATTTGCCCTATACTTTAATCCATCTGTCCCTAATTGCCATGCAAAGCAATGATGACGGGCATCGTAGTATTTATCTTTTAAAGCAGAAACATGTTCTTTTATTTCATCTTCGGAATATACAGGATAGGCATAAGAAATAAACTTACTCCCTTTTTCTTTATATATGCCCTCTGAAGGAGTTGCTATTGTTTTGTATTTATCTAAAATATGATCCATAAGCTTGCACAAAATTAATAAATCTAAAACATTGACATAATTCTTTGCTTTAGTAATTAATTTAAACGTATTTTTATATATAAAATCCCTCACCAATGAACATTAAAGGTACACACATCATTTATAATGGAGATTTATTATTAGCAAATGAAATTGAAACTCCGGAACCATCATTGTATTCAGTAATTTATGAGGTTTTCAGAATCGAAAACAAAAAACCTTTGTTTTTACAGGATCATTTGGTTCGTCTTTTTAATGCTCTTCAAAAATTAGTTACTAAAGTAACTTTTAGTAAAAATGATGTGAAAGATTACATCAAACAATTAATTGATATAGAAAAAATTGATAATGGAAATATTAAGATTTCTTGTTTTAGCACAAAAGATGAAGTTGAAATTCTACTGATCCATTTCATTCCTACTTTTTATCCTACATCGGATGATTATAAAAATGGAGTTTCAACGATATTACTTCATGCTGAAAGAGAAAATCCAAATGTAAAAGTTGATAATACACAAACCCGTAAAAAAGCCATAAGTATTCTTAAAAATAGTGATCACTACGAAGCTTTACTGGTAAATCATGATGAACTAATAACTGAGGGGAGTAAATCAAATGTGTTTTTTATCATTGAAAACCTGATTTATACAGCACCAGAGCATTATATTTTACCAGGAATAATGAGGTCAAAAGTAATTGATTGTATTTTAAGTTTAGATATAGAACTTAAATTTGAATGTATTCATAGTGATCAACTCCATCAAATTGATGCTGCTTTTATTACAGGCACCTCTCCCCGAATTTTACCAATTAATGCTATTGATCAATTTAATTTGGATGTAAATAACAATATGCTTCGTATTTTAATGAAAAATTTAAACATGCTCATTAATGATTCCCATGAGGCAGCTTTATAACTCTTCACATACAGCTTTAGTATAAACTCATATTTACTTCTAAAGCTATATGAACACCAAACTTAACGTTTTATGACCAATTGAGTTTTAGCAATTTTATTATATACTGTATCTGCAATATGATCGTAAGTACTTGAACCGGGTAATACAGGTTCTAAAAACTCAACTACAACCTTTTTAAATGGTTTTGGAAATTTACTGCCTTTAGGTAATACATCAAAAGCACCTTTAATAGAAACTGGCACAACCGGAACATTTAACTCCCTGCTCAATATGGCAAAGGTCTTTTTAAAATCACCTAAGTTTCCATTCTTTGTTCTGGTTCCTTCCGGAAAAATAATCAGGTTCTTTTTCTTTTTTAAGGCCTCTCCCATTTTTTGAATAGATTCTTTTAAATCTTTATTCAAATCCATTATTATCACATGGTTTCTATTTGCAACAAACTTTAGCCACCTTTTACTTACATGCTTTTCCTTGGCATAAAAATAGGTATTCTTAATTATCCTGCTTTTAAGGAACGAAGCCACAAACAGTCCATCGAAATAACTTTGATGATTAGGAGCAATAATACAAGGCTCGTCAGGAATATTTTTTAATCCTTTTCCTTTTAAACCAAAGTACATACTAAAAAAGAATTTTGACATTTTTACCAATACTCTGCCTGTAAACCATGTTTTCGGTAAAGAAATATGTACCTTTTCCTTTAATATTTTTGTCCAGTCAACCTTTTCAACCTCCATCTTTTTTCTGTTCTCATGAAGATACTCACTTAACTCCAATACATTATTAAAGTGAACTAATTCTCCTGGATCAATATCCACTCCAAATGTTGAATTCAAAAAAACCTGAAAACTTACTTTATCCAATGAATCCAAACCTAAATCCAGCTCCAAATGATGATTTGGTAATACTTTTTTATGTTTTTCCTCTTCCAGATAATGTGCAATAATATTAAATTCTGCCAAATCTACCTGCACCTCTTCCTCCACTACTGTTTCCTGAATATTTTCCAATTCAGCCAACTTAAACCTTCTGATTTTACCTAAACGAGTTCGAGGAAGTTCGCCATCAAGTATTGTAATATCCATGATCTTTTTATAGGAAGCACATTGCTTATTATAATCTTCTATCACTTCCTTTTTAACCAACTGATATAAATATGATTTATCTTTATGTTGATAAAAAAGCTCATCTGTTGGTACTACAATAGCTTTAAACTGATCGCCAGACTGATAAACACCTACTTCTTTTACAAAAGCAGCATAATTTTCGAGTTTATATTCAATTTCTGTAGGATTAATATTTTTACCATTTGATAAAATCAGAATTTCCTTTTTACGTCCGGTAATATATATATAACCTTTATCGTCTATATGTCCCAAGTCACCTGTATACAACCAACCATTCTGCAATACTTCGGCAGTTTCTTCTGGTCTGTTGTAATAGCCCTGCATAATATTCTTACCACGAGCCACTATTTCACCATCCCTAATTTCTACTTCACATGATGGTAAGATAAAACCCGGAGAACCGATTTTTACTTTTCCCGGACGTGTAAAAGAAATCATTGGAGCAGCTTCTGTCATTCCATATCCCTCTAAAACCTCAAATCCAAGAGTTTTAAAATCAGATCCTATTTCTGTTTCAAGTGCTGCACCTCCGGAAACCATATATCTGATATGACCTCCAAATTTTTTATGTACTGCGCCAAAAATAAGTTTTGAGAATGCTTTAGAATTAACATTTTCAGCTAATTTAAATAAAGCAGAAGCCACCTTACTTTGGTTAATCTTATCTTTAATTCCTTTACGAATAGCTGTGTATAAACGCGGAACACCAATTAATAAAGTAACTTTACACTCCTGAAGTGTTTTGATAATATCTTCTGAAGCCATCGATGGAGACAATGCCACCTTACCTCCTGCAAAAAGAGGCATTACCATAGTTCCTAACATAGGAAAAATATGATGTAATGGAAGAAGCATTAACACCGTATCTGTTGACTTAAATATTTCTACTTCTTTAGATACTGCATAAACATTGGCCAAAATATTTCCAAAAGAAAGCATAACCCCTTTCGGGTTACCCGTTGTTCCGGATGTATAAATAATTACAGCTGTTTTTTCCCTATCAGGATTAATTTCAGGAAACTCATCTTCGGTATTAAGCATTGCATCCTCATATTCATCTATAACAATGAGTTTCGGAGAATAATTTACATCTTTTAGGGCTTGCTCCAGGTCTTGCTTCTTATTTTCTGAAACAAAGATTACTTCTGGTTTACAATCATTTAATATATAAGCTACCTCCTTTACTGTGCTTAAATAATCTATTCCAACAGCAATAGAATTATTATTCCAAGCAGAGTAAAAACTATATATCCAACCTAATCGGTTTTCAGAGAAAATACCAACTTTATTGGTTGAATCAGCTTTATATAATGAAGAAAATTGAGCAATTCTCTCACCTAAAGCATTATAAGTTATCGTCTTCTCATTTGCCTGTATGGCAACTTTCTCTCCCTTATTTATAAACATGTAGTATTTTTAATTGCTGCCAAATATAATTAAAAAATATATTCAAATATTCAAATCCAAGTTAACACATCATAAATCCGTAATCAACAAGCATTATGAATTCTTAAATGAATTAATGGTAACTATTCAGTGTAGATTTCAAAAACTAAATATTTCAGAAAAAATGTTGGTAACTTTAGCTGAAAACCACCAGAATTGTGAATAACCTTTGTGCAAATTCTATAGCAGCAATCATTTGTATAGCGAACTTTGCATCGCATGACAAAGAAGATAAGCATAGAGGAACGGTTAGACAATTTACTCAACAAAGTAGATAATTTAGAGAATCGAGTAGTTGAGTTAGAAGCTGAAAACAAACAGTTGAAAGCAGAGAATTGTAAGCTCAAAAAACGCTTATCTAAATACGAGACTCCTAAAAACAGTAAGAATAGCAGTAAGCCTCCGTCAAGCGATTTTCCCAAACCAGCGAAAACAAGTTCGTTAAGAAAGAAATCAGGAAAGAAACCAGGAGGCCAAAAGGGGCATATGGGCAACACTTTGAAAACAGTATCTAATCCAGATATTATTACCAACCACCAAGCCAGTTACTGTACTTGTTGTGGCAATGATTTATCAATGATTGTTGGAGAATATGCAGGAAAACGCCAGGTAATAGACATACCGCCAATACAACCAGTTATTACCGAACATCGAATTTTTCACAAACAATGCAGCTGCGGAACTTTAAATGAAGGCAATTACCCTTCAGGAATTAATGCGCCCATAAGTTACGGAGCTGGAGTGCAGGCTTTAATTGGCTACATGAGTGCCCGACAATACATGCCGTATGAACGTTTGAAAGAGTTTTTATATACTGTATTAGGGATTGAGATTAGTTCTGGAGGCATTAATCAGCTTATTGGAAAAATAACAGCCAAGGCGAAACCTTATTACGAGCAAATCCGAAAGAAAATCCTTTCCGGTAAAATCATAGGAGCTGATGAAACAGGCACTAATGTCAATGGTAAACTTCATTGGGCTTGGGTCTTTCAGAATCCCGATGCTACATTTTTATCAATCCATACCAAGAGAGGTTTTGCTGCAATGGAAGAAATCATGCCCGAAGGTTTTAAGAACAATACTTTGGTAACAGATTGCTGGAAATCTTATTTTATGACAGATGCTAACAACCACCAATTATGTACTGCACATTTATTACGAGAACTTGAATACTTCTGCCAAAAATACCCTAAGAATAATTGGGCATTCCAAATGCGAACTCTAATAAAAAATGCCTTAAGTATCTACAAAGGACAATGTACTGAAACGCAACCTTCCGATATTACTTACAGATTCCAAGCCCTCTTGAAACAAGAACTTGATGAAGAAGTCAAGGAAGTGCAAACATTTCAAAACCGATTGAAAAAGTACGAGCAGTATCTGTTTAATTTTCTAATAAATCCAGAGATTCCACCTGACAACAATGCTTCAGAAAGAGCTGTGCGAAATTTTAAAGTAAAACAAAAGGTTAGCGGTTTCTTCAAGTCTATAGAAGGTGCCGACTGCTATGCTATATTGCGTTCTATTGTTGATAGTGCAATAAAAAACATTCAGAATCCATTGTGCGCTTTGCGTGCTATTGCTATGTCTTTTCCAATCACTGAATAGTTACAATTAATGCAAAACAAATATTTAAACAGAAATATAGAAGTTTTGTTTCATAAAGTCCAATATATGAGTAAACAACTTTCCTAAATAAAAAATAGAATTTAACTCTTCAATAGGTTCTATATGAGACTTAGCCAGTGAATCCTAAAACAAGGTTATTTTGATGGTAAAAAATCGTTTCAACTTAAAAATGTAATGCGTTTAAAAGATTTCTGGCAAACAACCATAGTTTTTTTTAATAAAACTGATAACCAAAGTTTCTATATTAATAACCTGAGTTCGATTAAAATTATAGAATTCAGATTATCATAAAAAGCTGATATACAAGACAAATTTTGCAGGGCTAGCGAGCTAGCTCGAAAAATTTAACGCAGTAGATTAGTTTTTTATGGTAAAGCATAATGATTTCGCTTATAAACAGCAATCTTCTTCCTGAAAATTATTCAAAATAGCCCGCTATTCTTTCATAATTTTCAGTTGAACCTCACTATTTATAGGCGCTCTGAATCCAAAATTTTATGTCGAACTCAGGTTAATAGAATCAACTTCCTAATACAATAATTAAAACACCAATCATAATACCAATTAGGGCAATCGCTTTTCGTTTTAGGTTGGTTTCTTTAAAAATTAGAGCTCCTAACGAAAAAGATATGATTACACTGGTTCGACGTAATACGGAGAGGATAGTGATTAGGGAACCTGGATAGGTTAAGGCATAGAAATATGAAAAGTCTGCTATGCTTAAAATAATTCCAATGACCGGTATTGACCATCGCCATTGAAAGGCTTCTCCCTTTTTTCGGTTGGGATACCATAAGAAAAACAGAAACGGAAGAAATACTGGTACCATATAAATAGAAAACCAGGCCTGAATGGCCATCCTGTCGAAATTGGCAATCAAATACTTATCATATAAAGTGCTAAAGCTTCCGAAAAAGGTAGCCAGCATAATAAACAACACCCACCTGTTTCGTTTCAGATTGATTCCTTCCTTGTTTCCTGCTAACGAAAAATAGTAGAAAAAGAGAATTACCACAATGATACCAATCCACTGCCAAACACTATAGCTTTCGTGGTAAATAACCAAAGCTCCTATTAAAGTCCATACCGGACCGGTTGCTCTGATGGGTGTAATAATGGTGATGGGTAAATGCTTTAAAGCAAAAAATGCAAACACCCACGAAACGCCTACTATAAACGATTTTATAAACAATAATAAATGCGTTTTTAAAGCTATGGGCGCTACATAAAACAATGATTCCGGTGATAAATAATTCAGATAGGAGGCAATAATAAGCGGAACAAAAAGCAATGCTCCGGTAAGTGAGGCATAAAACAACACCGGAATAACTGCATTATTATTTAACGACAGCTTTTTACTGATATCATAAATACCCAATAAAAAGCAAGAAATCAATCCCAGAATTATCCACATCATTATTTATATTTTAATGCGGCAAAGATAAAAGTTTGATTGGTCTTTATAAAGGGGTAAAAGTTTTACGTTTGGGATTTTGTTTTATTCTAACAGCCTTTCAATTTCACCTTTCAAGGTAGGTAAATGTCTAACAATAGTACCCCAAATAATACCATTATCAATTTTATCATAACCATGAATTACACGATTTCTCATACTAATTATTTGCTTCTTGCTGGATATAGGCATGGCTGAATCAAGTTTTTCTATTCTGCCCATTGCTTCTCCTATAATTTCAAATTCCCGCTCAATCGCTCGACGAAGCATTTTGTCCTCCGAGTATATATTGAAATCCCTTTTTTCTCCAAGATAATTCTCAATTGAATCGATAGACTCTTTTATGTCGTACAGATATTTTTTAATTTCAAGCTCCATATAACAATGTCTTTGTATGGTTGATTGATTCGATAAAATATGGATTTGACAATGATTTGTCTGTTACTAAATCAACAGGGCGAGATAAAATAGTTTCAAATTTTTCTGCTAATTCAAAATATGCATCGGCATAATCACCATAATCCATAGGGTTAAACGAAATTAATAAATCAATATCACTTTTTTCATTAAAACGGTTGGTACATACAGAACCAAATGCAAATAAAGACTTTACATTATAAGAAACACACAAATTTCTAATTTTATCAATATTTTCAGTAAGCAACCTTTGCATATTCTTCTTTTTTACAAACTTAATAATCTGATTGAATTCTAACAAGTATTGCTCTATTCATTTAGTTGCAACTTATCAACGTTCACACTGTTAAATAATAGCCATTTTTTTTAATAAAGTCTTTTTTTGAGATATGTTTTGATCTTAGATTTTTGATAATATCCAAGCATTTCTATTTGTTAACTTCGAAGAAATAGAACATGAACTTAACAACACTAAAAGAGCAATAAAACTATATTTCATTTTTAACTTTATGTATAAATTGTACTTGCAGCTGGCAAGGTTTGAACGGATGGGTATATGAAACGTTTGGCATTTCAAAGCGATTTCCTATCAAACCATTGCGATGTTTATTAAATGTACCGCCGTTAAAATTAGCACTTTCCGCCAAATGTTTTATATACCGTGTGTGTGCCCTGCATGAGCAGCAGCGCACCCACACCCGAAGTTCTTGAAAAAGTTTAAAAATACAAATCTTTTGTGATAAACATCGGGTGTGGGTATAAAATTTATCCATAGGGTGCAAGTCCCGAGTGGGCGGAGGTAACGCTTCGAACCATTAGCAAGTGACGCTTTTTCCGAATGGAAAAATGCAGTGGTTACCGGTGACGGTAGCAGTGAAGGAAGTCAAACGGCAAACTCTGGTACTGACGGACAGAAACCGCATACGAGGCATTATAAACCGGATGAGCAAACACACCATTGTGACGTCCAAACATCAAGGAGATGAGTGTTTATTATGTAGATGCGGCAGTCATTGGAGGAAGGATAAAGCTCTTACCAGGGGAGAGCTCTGTAATCACGTGTTGATAGATCAGAGCAGTCAGCAGACGCCATAGTAGCTTAAGAATACGAGCCGGCTTTACGAATACCACGCTTAAGCAGGAGGACTCACAGATAAGTGAAGGGCTGAACTTTACATCGCTACTCATCTTTGGCGGAGGTAAAAGGATTTTGAGCCTTTCCAGCCCCAAAGAGTCGTAGCAGGGAATGGAAATAAGTATTATGAAGAAAAGAAAAAGAGACACATCGAATTTAATTGAACGAGTATTACATCCTGCAAACCTAACACAGGCTTGTATTGAAGTAGTACGAAATAAAGGTGCAGGAGGTGTAGATGGAATGAAAGTCACAGAACTTAAAGACCATTTGGATAAACACCGAAATGAATTGGTTGAGAGCATCATGAATTACAAATATTTACCACAACCGATACGTGGTAAGGAAATACCCAAAGCAGGAGGTAAAACCAGACTTTTAGGTATTCCTACCGCTATTGACCGTATGCTGCAACAGGCAGTATCCAGAGTGGTAATGATGCATTACGAAACAGATTTTTCAACCTATAGTTATGGTTTTCGTCCAGCACGTAATACGCAACAAGCAGTAGGTAAAGCCCTTTCTTACATTAATTCAGACTATCAGCATATTGTTGAAATTGACCTGAAGGAATTCTTTGACAGGGTTGACCATACCTTGCTGTTGCAATTGTTGTATCGAAAAATTAAATGCAAACACACCATGTGTTTGATACGTCGATGGCTTAGAGCGCCACTTTTAAAGGATGGTAAATTACATAAGCGACGTAAAGGAGTACCACAAGGAAGCCCCATTAGTCCGTTGTTATCAAATATTGTTCTTCATGAACTGGATTTGAAAATGGAACAATTAGGCTTACGCTTTGTACGCTATGCCGACGATTTCAGTATCTATTGTAAATCAAAAGCAGAAGCAAGAAAAGCAGGTAATACCATTTACGTATTTCTTAGGGATAAACTTAAACTCCCCATCAACAGGGATAAAAGTGGTATCCGCCGTCCGGTTAACTTTCAAATCCTTGGTTTTGCCTTTGTTCCCATTTACAAAAAAGGTATTAAAGGCAAATATCAATTGATTGTAGCTGAAAAGAGATGGAAAAGCTTTAAAGCAAAACTTAAGGAAGTCACCAGAAAAACCACTCCCATGAGTTTTGATGAACGCATCCAAAAGTTATTAGAAATTCAACGAGGTTGGATAAACTACTTTAAACATGCAAATATCATTACGAAACTGGAGAAGCTTGATGGTTGGCTTCGAAATCGACTCAGATATTGTATCTGGCATCATTGGAAGAAACCAGAACGTAAACGGAAAAACCTGATTCGTTTGGGTGTTGATCTTGATCATGCTTATGCTTGGAGCCGGAGCCGTATGGGTGGTTGGGCTATTGCTCAGAGTCCTATTCTAGGAACCACCATAACCATAGAACGACTTCAAAAACGTGGTTATATTTCATTGGCTGATATGCATAATCAGCTACACTCTTTGTTAACTTCAAATGCTAATACTTTGTTCCCCATGATGTAAAGAACCGCTCAGTACGAGACCCGTACGCTGAGTGGTGTGAGAGGTTCTCCGATAGACTGTTAGTCTATCGGCTGCCTACTCGATTGTGTTTTCGTGCTTTATACTCTGGTGTCTCTCCGTGTGTCGGGGCAGCCATACTCTTTGACAAGTTTTGGTTTGTGTGTAAGCATTGTGAGCGACTTGGCAATGTGTATGGGGGCGAAGGGTTGACATTTTACTTCCTAAATGTTGATATTCTTAAACCTTTTTTCTCTGTTTTATATTTAGATATGTACCCTTTTGATGATAGTATCTCAACAAATCTAATATTTTCAATACTATCTTCAATTAGTGGCATTTTGCCGAAAATGGTAATATTAGAATAAGGCTTATCCAATGAATTTAAGAAATCAGTAATCAATTCGCTATCTAACTGACTTTGTTTAATATTGAAAATGCTGATTTTCTGTTTTGTATCTAAATATTGAGACAACAATATCTTTTTTAATAAAGTTTTTGAAACATCAAAAGATACATCCCCTATAGTTAGTTTTCCTATCTCAACAATAGAGTCATCATTTGAAATTACAACTGATTCATCGATGTTATTCAAAATAATCTCTTTCTCTTTAGAGTTAAAGTCCTTTGAAGAAATCAATTTGTAAAAATCAATCTTATCAATCTTATACTCACTAACTGCTTTTAGGAAGGAGGTTTTATATCGGGTTAATAGTTTTATATGTAAGTCCGTAAAGTTTTCTTTAAGCAAGTCGTAATTATCAGACGACGAACTAATAATAAATTTTTGAATTAATAATTCAACTTTCCTATGTGATAGATCTTCAAAACTTAAACGAGAAAAGATATGAGGCACAGATTTTAATATATGCTCATAGGATTTATCATTTATATCATTCGATTTAATTAGACTAATTGTCAAATTCCAATAGGGTTTGTTTGAATCTTCTGAATTGTCATAATCATTAGGGATTTTTTCATTCGAAAGTTCAACTGCATTTGCTTCCTCATTTAAGAATTTAAAAACATGCTCGTCTAACTCCTTTTCTTTATAAAGGTAGTAATGCAAAATATTAGACCATTTTGAAACAATTCTTGCACTATCAAAGAGTTTAGACCAGATGGATGAGTTTTCAATCCTTGAAATATCTGTAATTTTGGTATCAACGAATTCAATTAGTTTTATACGGTTTTTAGAACTAAGTTCACTATTGTTTAACAGTTCTATTAGAGAGTCCTCTTTCTCATTTTTATTTGTTGAAATTTTTAAATAAACTTCAAGAATATAATCATTCACATGTGTATTAATATAATCCAATAATAAGTCGCAACCTGCTTCTTTAATTGCGTTGTAATTACTTACTTCAAATTCATTACTATTAAGTGTTCCAATTTTAGTGATAAGTATTTTGAATATTTCTCTATTAAATGCAAAGTAATATCCAGTATAAATGAAATCTACGATTTCATCTGAGTTTTTTGAAATATCTAGTCTTTCAAATTTAATCCCTAAATTTTTAATAATTTCTTTTGCCCTTACATCATCATTAATAAATTCACCAAAATCAGCCTTAAGTTCAATTAACTGTCTAAGGTCAGAGTTATCTGCAATATTTTTAAGGTCAGAAATGTTAGCATTTAACAATATTAGTCTTAGGTACTTATTTTTCTTTTCTTCTGTAAAGTTTGAAAATGCTGAAATATAATTCCAAATGTTACCCCAATTATTACACAGGGTTTTAATAAAGACAGGTATGTTGGGTTCGTTTTGAATAAAACCATCAATAAAGCCAATACTCTTTTTTGATTCATTACTTAATTGCTGAAAAACATTTGCCCTTTGAATGTTAAATTTCCCATTTTTAAGTAAAAAACTTACAAGCTTATAGTTTAGAATATATGGCTCTTTGAAATCATTCTCATTTATTTTATTTACAAGTTTTTCAAGTTTTATCAAGTTATAATCAAAGTCTTGTGAAATTTGAGCCTTAACGTTTAATAGAAACTGATGGTCTTTTTTTGAAAGACTGCCTTCATAAAAGATTGATATATAATCCAAATAATCTTCATCAATAAAGCCGTTACGTAATAAAATATTTATAAGTAACTGTTGCTTATTATTTGATTCGCTTTCGCTATTAATGGGAGTAAATATTTTTTTTATTGGTAAAGATTTAATCTCAACTTTTTTTATTTCTAAATCTTCAATTCTTTTCTTCAGCTTATTTACATGGTTTTTAGTCCAATGAACTATTTTTTCCTCGCGCTCATAATAGGATAAATTTTCATCAATTTCATTTGATACGGTATCAAAATCAAAAGAAAGGTTTTGTCGTTGAAAACGCCTGTAACTGGGGTGGTAAACATTAACCTGGGCTACTTCTCCATCTGCTAAAGTGTAAAAGTTATCATTTTCAAGCATATTAATTATTGGTACATCAACATTATCGACAACAAATGAACCTAATTGATTTAATTTACTTTGATACCTAAATAAATAGACAGCTCTTAATTCACTAATATCCTTTATTTTAAGAGACTCCATATCTCGAATCTCTTTTTCATTGTTTTCTATTTGCTCATCAATCTTTTTAGTTTCTAATTTTAGATAATGTTTTTTTTGAGATAAAGACTTGAAAAGTTCCCCTGCATTCTTTGCTAATTCTGTAAAATCATTGGGAAACATATTCTTATATACTATCATTGATAGTAACTTATTCTGGTCGAGTTTGTCATTCAACTTTAAGTGATAGATATAATATTCATTAATGATGTTATGCAAAATTCTCATATCATCAATGAACATTGAAATATTATCTATTAGATTATCAGATATATTAAAATTGTATTCTTTCTTCTTTTCAAGAAGTATTTCGTTAGAATTAGAAGAATTAATTACAGGTATGATTGGTATTACAAAATCAAAGAATTTTGTTCTTTCTTCATCTAAGAACATATCATCTCGAATTGCATATATAAACACTACATCCTTTTTTATTTTTTTTGAATTATTAATCAGCAGGTTTATTTCTCGTAATTTGGTAAAAATTTCAGTTTGTCCAAATCGGTCTAAATCCTCAATAACAACTACATTGTATTTTGTAACCTCAAAAAAATAGAGAATTTCATCAAGATGGTGATTGAGTATTGATTTATTGACATCTTTATCTACTTCAATTTCGGCATTTTTGATTTTAAGTTTGCTTACACGAAGACTGTGGATTGCCCTAACAGAGTTATATATTAGAAAGCTAACAC
The DNA here is from genome assembly GCA_963665705.1 of uncultured Saccharicrinis sp. Taxonomy (GTDB): domain Bacteria; phylum Bacteroidota; class Bacteroidia; order Bacteroidales; family Marinilabiliaceae; genus Saccharicrinis. The sequence continues at coordinate 2,111,704 of OY762448.1, read as the reverse complement.
CAACAAGCAAAGCTATTATGGAAGAAACAGTTAACCAGTCTTTAACAGGAAATGAAATTTCCAACTTTTTACATAAATCCACCAATTTCTCATGAAAGAAAATATTTGAAAAGGCAAATAAGAAAATTAAGGCTCCAGCTGATTTGATGATTAGGTCAAATGGCTTGAAACTTCTTATTTTTCTGAATCGAGAGTCTGGTATTTTACTATCCTTTTCATGATAAAATATTTGCTGAAGTATACTTAATTCAATTAATCTTGGTAAATCTGGCTTCTGAATATCATCATCTAATTTCCCATTCTTAAAATTTGCTAAAGAGATATTGAGAATGTGTAATTTTCGATTTGTGTTATTTTCTTCAAAAGTCTTTAACATACTACTTTTACCAGAGCCGAATGGCCCTGCTATGGCTATATTCTTTATGTCCTCTTTTTTTCTATTCTCAATTGCCCATTTCAAAGCCTTTGAATAGTTATTGTCTTTATCAGCGTTTTTAATAGGTGATAAAGAATGAAAAGGAAGGTCTGATATGGAATTGTCTTTATTGAGTTTCGTATAGAAATTTAGAAGATTATCAATTAACCATTTTAGAAATATTGTAAACTTTTCTTTCATTAATTATCTTATCAATTTTATTATTCAAGTTAAACAATTTCAGGTAACTCAATGTGCGTCTGCAAAAATTTGGCTCTTTTGCAAGCTGAAGCATCAGCTTGTGGGTTTGGGCTTGCAAATGTGCCAAATGTGCGTTGGCTTTTTGTTGCACTGTCGCTTTTTAGCATGAAACACAACTCATTCCTAAACGCAACCTAATTCAGTATCCGTCATATAAATGCTATTTACATAACTAAATTGGCGTTATATCTATCATTAACACTGTATTAGATTACGTTATTTGAAATAACTACTAAACTTACTCTGTAAATTTAGAAAAGTTACATTAATGAAGAATATTATTATTTTAAATAGATGAAGACAGGAGTTTAGTCAATGAATAATTAGTAATGAGTGATTAATAATAATGGGGTTGTTACTCGCTATAGGTTTATCTTGGGGTAGTTATTTTAGATATTGCATATTAGCTTACCTTTTAACTGCATCCCGGTATAGCGAAATAACAACAAATCACATAAAAACATATAACTACCTAATTTTCATACCTCCCTGCAACTTTGCAAGGAGGTTTCCTAAATTCTGGGAAATGCCCTGCAGTTTTGCGAGATCAGATTTCTGCTAAGAAATATAGCCCTGCAAGTTTGCGAGAACAGATTTCTGTTAAGAAATATAGCCCTGCAGTTTTGCAAGAACAGATTTCTGTTAAGAAATATAGCCCCGCAATTTCGCGAGATCAGATTTCTGCTAAGAAATATGGCCCTGCAGTTTCGCAAGACCAAATTTCTGTTAAGAAATATAGCCCTGCAGTTTCGCGAGATCAGATTTCTGCTAAGAAATATAGCCCTGCAAGTTTGCGAGACCAGATTTCTGTTAAGAAATATGGCCATGCAGTTTCGCGAGATCAAATTTCTGTTAAGAAATATATCCCTGCAGTTTTGCGAGAACAGATTTCTGCTAAGAAATATGGCCCTGCAGTTTCGCGAGATCAAATTTCTGTTAAGAAATATAGCCCTGCAGTTTCGCGAGACCAGATTTCTGCTAAGAAATATAGCCCTGCAGTTTTGCGAGATGAGATTTCTGTTAAGAAATATGGCCCTGCAGTTTTGCGAGACCAAATTTCTGCTAAGAAATATAGCCCTGCAATTTTGCGAGAAGGAATTACACTATTGGGTATTTCTATTTTTGTTCTATTTGTTTTTTCAAATACTCACTTGGTGATACGCCAAACTTGGTTTTAAAACTTTTGGAGAAACTGGATAGACTGTTAAATCCTACATAGTACATAATTTCGGTAATATTACCCTCATTATTCTGTATCATCTGTGCCGCCTTTTGAAGTCGGTAATTTTTTAAAATATCTTTAGTTGATTGATTTGTAATTGCTTTTAATTTTCGATACAAATGAGTTGAACTCAATCCTATTTCTGAGCTTATCATATCAACTGAAAGATTAGGATTACTGATATTCTCAGAAATAATATCCATCACTTTTTTAATAAATATTTCATCCTGATTTAACTCAGAAGCATCTACTTCAACTGGTTTTATGAGTAATTGCTTCTTAATAAAATCATATAACTGCTGATCCCTTTCCAGTAAATTAACCACACATGCTTTTAAATAGTTAATATCAAATGGTTTGGTAATATACATATTGGCTCCACTCTCAATTCCCTCAACCTTTTGCACATCCAATGATTTTGCAGTTAAAAGAATAACCGGAATTTGATGAAGTTCAGCACTCTGCTTCATCATTTTACACATCTCAAGCCCATCCATAACAGGCATCATAATATCAGAAACTATTATATCCGGTTTTTCTTCATGAGCAAGTTCCAAACCTTTACGTCCATTGGTAGCCTTCACAATATTGTATTCCGAACCTAAATTAATTTCTATATAATCCAGAATATCAGGATTATCATCAACAATCAATAACTTTTTTAAATGTGTTTTATTTACAGATTCGGTTGTATTCTCTTCTTCATACCCCACTATATTATTTTCACTTACTACAACAGTTTCTGCCTCTGGATATTCTATTGGAAATATAAATGTAAACTCACTACCTGTATTAACCTCACTTTTTACCTTTATATCGCCACGATGCAGTATGGCATATTGCTTAGCCATAGCTAACCCTATTCCGGTACCTTGCTGACCCGATTCATTGTTATTGGCCTGATAAAAACTATTAAATATTTTGGCCTGATCGGCAATATTAATTCCAGAACCTGTATCCATTACTGTTATTTGAACTTTATCAATCCTGTCTTGAATTATTTTATTCAAATTCACATGAATCGTTCCGTTTGGAGGAGTATGTTTAAAGGCATTGGCCAGCAAATTGAATAATATGGCCTCAATTTTTTCCTTATCACAAACCAATATGCATGAGCTTTCAATTGAAGTAAACTCATAACGAATTTCATTACGCGAAGCCAAATCTATGAAAGAATCATAGATCTCTTTTGAAAATGTGACTATATCTACATTACTTTTCATTAATGGCACATCTTGCTCCTCCATCTTTCTAAAATCCAGAATCTGATTTACCAATTTCAGTAATCGCTTTGAATTTTTTTCAGCCAGCTTAAGCATTTCCAGATTTTTACCGTGTAATTCCCCAGACTTTAAAACCTGCTGAATAGGTGGAGTAATTAAACTTAGGGGAGTACGGAATTCATGTGAAATATTGGTGAAAAACTGCTGCTTGGTATTTAATATTTCTTCAGAATGAACCTTTTCAAGATTAGCCAATCGTAGTTGATTGTATAGCTGTTGTCTTTTTAAGTATATTCTGAAAGTAAAATAAATGAGTCCTATAAATATTAAAATATATAAGGCTAAAAACGGACCACTCAACCACAAAGGAGGCAAAATAACAATATCCAGTTTTGTATTGCTTTTGCTTTGTAAACCAGCATAATTAATGGCCTCAACCTCTAATTCGTAATGGCCGGGTTTTAAATTCGAATAAGCTGCATAATTAACATCCTGTGTGCTTCTCCATTCCGTATCAAAATTATTTAGTCTGTATTTAAAATGACTCTTTTGAGGTAACCAATAATTTAATGTTGAAAAGTAAAAAGTAAGAGAGTTATTTGAATAATCAAGTTCAAGGTGCTTTGTGTATGCAATATCACTTTTAAGTACATTTCTGGTTTGTGGAATATCCAGCTTATCGTTATTAATTTGCAATGCGGATATGACTGCTTTAGGTAAAATTGCATGCTTAACATTTATGGCTGAATTAACCTCGACATAACCATTATCACCACCAAATAAAACAACGCCGTTTTTTGAAGAAGCACTACATTGCGCATAAAAGTTTTTTAATGGGAAACCCGGATTTAAAGGCATTGAAATAATATTTCCGGAATGGGTATTAAATCTGGAAACTGTTGTTAATGATGCCATCCAAATATTTGTATCCCGATCGATTTCGAGACTTATTGGTGTTTGTATTACAGGATTATTTAATGCATAAGTTATAATGCTATCTGTTTCCGGATAAAATTGTGCGAGTTGTTTGTTTGAAGCTACCCAAATACTTTGTTTATCCGAAGATGTTAAACTTGTAATGTTTTGCTTCATAAATTGGTTACTCACAGAACCTACAATTTCCTTAACCAGAGTTCTGTTATCAATTTTATAGAGTTTATCACTTTCCGGGTAAAAAATATCTTCATTACAGGCGTAGATTCTATCAGGTGCTGCATCTTCTATTTTATCAAAATGAATGGAATCCATATTTCTAAGATCTCCTGTCACCTTAAAAATACCACCTTCCCAGGCATTTACCCAAAGTGTTCCTTTTTTTGTTATAGCAAAACTACTGATATAATTCGAAGTCAATCCATTATTCCTATTCGCACTTATGGCGCTCATTTCTTTTTTAACAGGATCCCAAATATTAATTCCACCTGCTGTTCCTATCCAAATTTTACCATAAGGATCTTCAACCAAAGCATAAGCATTATCTAACAATAATTTATATTCTGAATTAACTGTAAAATAACTTCGCTTACTACTCCTACTATCCTGAACAATAACTCCATGAATAGTAGCCATATATGTTTTACCATCGTTTGTTACCAACAAATCCCTAATTTGATTTCCAGCTTTTTGATTGTTGATGGAATAAAACTCTTCATGTAGCTTAAAAAATGGGTTCTTCTTATTTATAGTACTAATTCCATTGGATGTAAGTAACCATATCACATTATTTCTATCCCGAAAAATATCCCAAACCACATTATTTGCAATACTATGATTAATGATCGGATTGTGATAATAAGCATCTATTTGCTCAAATTTCAGATTAAATACCGATAGTCCAAAATCGGTACCAAGCCACAACTGATCATCTTCCCTATGTATGCACTTTACAACTTCATTACTGATTTTTGTATTTGAACTGTTATAGAGAAACGACTCTCCCGTTTTTGTATTAAAAACAGATAATCCGGTTTCAGTTCCTATTAATAAAACGGTATCATCCTCGTCACTTAAAGGTTTAATATCTAAAATCAGATTATTTTTAAGTAAGGGTTTATAATCACCTTTCAAGTCAAATGACTCAAACTTGCCATTTCTATATTTATTGAGTTTATGATAGGTACCAATCCACATAGTACTATCTTTTGTTTCATAAAAACAGCGAATGGTTGAATGGCTTAGATCACTATTTTGAGGATCGAAATACTTATATCGGTTTTTACTTCTGTTATATATGATCAATCCCTTGGAAGTCCCTATCCACAAGCGGCCATCCATAGATTTACACAAACTGCGAACAGTTAGTTCCGGACCCAAATTAACCCTGTTCACCTCAAAAGTAATGGTATTTATATAACACAACCCACTCCAGGTACCCACCCACAAAGTATCTCCTTCCATAAGCATACTGCTTACATTATTATTAGTAATACTATTATGAGTTGCATCTTGCTGAAACAGTAATGTGGAATAGCCATCATACCTACAAATTCCGTTATTTGTACTTATCCATATAAAGCCCAGTTTATCCTGAACAACAGAATTAATCATATTAGATGGAAGTCCGTCTTCCTGGTGAAGATTGGAGAAGTACAATGATTCCTTTTCTTGAGAAAATAGATTGCAAACAAAAAGAATGTTAATTACGAAAACCAAAATATACTTTATTAAAGTATTCCTTCCCTCTTCATATATTTTCAACTCACTCATATTCTTTAATCCAAAATCAATCAATTCTCTTTAATATATGTTAATCATTAATCTGCTATAATCCTAAAATGTAAGATTTAACTAAAGATATTTATTTTTTGCAATGCGTACCTAATATGTATGATTTAAAACAACATTGGTATGATATAAACAAATATACCAAACATCTACAAACCGCACCATATAAGCCTTTCAAATACTCACACATTAAAATGTAAGATTTGAACAACTATTCGTAAGCTACGAAAAAGCAATAAAATTAACACTTATTTACTTTTGATGATAGAAATTAAGACGCATTATAAAAATTGTAAAAAATGATTAAAAGAACACTTTATAAAATAGCTTTAGTTTTTTCAGCAACGCTTTTAATAGGTACTTCTTGTACAAAAAAAGTAAAGCCTATTAGTGAGTTTATGATGGGAGTTGATTTATCATACGTAAATCAGGTTGAAGACCATGGAGGTGTATATAAAGAAAATGGGAAACCTGTTGACTGCTTTAAACTATTCAGAGATAAAGGAGCCAATATCGTCAGATTAAGAATTTGGAATAATCCGGACTGGACCTATGATGTATATGGAAAAAACACACCTTTATATAGTGGCCTAAGTGATATTAAAAAATCAATAAAAAGAGCAAAAGACTTAGGTATGGCAGTTAATCTGGATTTTCATTATTCAGATGTATGGGCCGATCCTGAGCATCAGAAAGTTCCTAAGGCATGGAAAAACATTGACAATATAAATGTGCTATGCGATAGCTTATACAATTATACATATGGTGTTTTAAGTAGTTTAAAAAAGGATAACCTGCTACCTGAAATGGTTCAAATCGGTAATGAAACCAATTGCGGAATGATGATTACTGAAACACAAGACTCATTTCCTAAACTTTCTATTTGTGATAATAACTGGGAAAACTTTGGAAAGGTTTTAAATGCTGGTATTAGAGCGGTAAGAAATATAGATGCTGAAAGTGGGGCAAAAACAATAATTGCATTACATGTTGCTGATCCAACAAACCTTAACTGGTGGTTTAAAGGAATCATTAATAAAGCAAACGTTACAGATTTTGATATTGCCGGATTCTCATATTATCCACATTGGCACAAAGATGTTTCATTTAATGATTTACCAGCCGTTGTAAACAAATTAAAGAATGATATTAAAAAAGACATTGTAATACTTGAAACTGGATATCCTTATACAACAAAACAAGGCGACGACTACAAAAATATTTTTGGAGAGGACAGTATGGTTGAAGGTTATCCGATAAGTATTGAAGGACAAAAACAGTTTTTAACTGACCTTACTAACAATATGATTAAGGCAGGTGCTAAAGGGGTTATGTACTGGGAACCTGCCTGGATCTCATCAGACATGAAAGATTTATGGGGGCATGGTTCTGCATGGGAAAACACTACCCTGTTTGATTATGATGGAAATGCTACTGATGCCATCAATTATTTATCAATTGAATAAACCAGATCATTAATTATATAAAATCAAGATTCCTCATGAATATACGTTTCAGGAGGAATCTTACCCAAACATCAAGTAACATTATAAACATTTACATACAGATGCAAAACAGTTTAAAATTATTTCTTCTTCTGGCCATCCAAATTGGTTTATGGTCGTGTGTTAACAAAAAAACAGATTCATACGTACCGGGAAAAAACTCATTTAACAAAGGATGGGAGTTTATAAAAGATGTAGATGCTGATATTGCTGAGCTTGCTACATCCAAGTCTTTGCAGTGGGATCAGGTTTCATTACCTCATACAGCACAAATTGAACCTTTAGTAATAAAAGGAGATCAATGGCAAGGAACCTGCTATTATAAAAAGAACTTTAAAATTAATAAGGAATTAGCAGCGAAACACCTTGGATTATACTTTGAAGGAGCCATGCAGGTTTCTGAAGTATACCTGAATGGTAAATTACTAAAAAAGCATTTAGGTGGTTATCTTCCGTTTTATGTAGACCTTACTAATGAAGTATCTGCGAATTCAGAAAACTGCTTAATTGTAAAACTTAACAACGATAATAATCCTTTAGTTCCACCTGGAAAAGGTATAGATGTATTAGATTTCAATTATTACAGTGGCCTCTATCGTAACGTATGGTTATATGTTAAAAATCCGCTGCATATTTCAAATGAATTTGAAGTGGATCATGTTGCTGCAGGAGGTGTTTTTGTTACTTATAAAAATGTAAGTAAAAATAATGCAACTATTAATGTTGCTGTTGATATGAAAAACGATGCTCCAAATAATCAAGCATTTAAAATTCAAACAGAGTTATATAAAGGTGACCAGTTTATTCAATCTATCACTTCACCTGAAGAATCTATTAAAGCCAGATCAACTAGCATTGTAAATAATAAATTGGAGGTAGAGAATCCGGAACTGTGGTCTCCTAACTCACCTTCGTTATATAAGTTGATTGTAAAAACCCTTTCCAATGGTCAGGAGATAGATCAAAGATCTATAAATATTGGAATCAGAAGCTTTGAAATAACAGCAAAAGATGGTTTTAAAATCAACGGTGAAAAGTTAAAATTAAGAGGAACAAACAGACATCAGGAATATCCATATATAGGTTATGCTTTATCTGATAACGCAAATTATCGTGATGCTTATAAAATTAAGCAAGCCGGTTTTAACTTTGTTCGTTTGTCACATTACCCACAAAGCCAATCTTTTATTAATGCTTGCGATGAGTTGGGTATTTTGGTTATGGATGCAATTCCGGGATGGCAATTTTTTGGCAATAAGGAATTTCAGGATAATGCCCTTAAAGATATAAGAAGAATGGTTCGTGTGGATCGTAACCACCCTTCTGTAATCATCTGGGAAGCTTCTTTAAATGAATCATTAATGACAAATGAATTCATGACTAAATCACACCTGATTGTTCATGATGAGTATCCTGGTACAAATGTTTACACTAGTGGTTGGTTAGATTATGCATACGATGTATTTATTCCTGCTCGTCAGCATGCTAAACCGCCTGTTTACTGGAACGATTACAAAAAAGATACTCCTTTATGTATTGCTGAATATGGTGATTGGGAGTATTATGCGCAAAATGCTGGTTTCAATCAAAAGGCTTTTCAGGATTTATCTGACGAAGAACGTACTTCACGTCAGTTAAGAGCTTATGGTCAGAAGCGTTTAGCACAGCAAGCCTTAAACTATCAGGAATCTCACAACAGTAATTTACAGGGAAATGCCATAGGTGACGCCAATTGGTTAATGTACGACTATAACCGTGGTTATACTAATGATCTGGAGTCATCAGGTATCATGGATATTTTCCGCTTGCCTAAATTTGCCTTTTACTTTTATCAGAGTCAGGCTAACATTGGCGAATCATCTTTGAAAGATTTTGCACAACCTATGGTTGCTATTGCAAATTACTATAACGACCCTTCGTTTTTAAACATCAAAGTATACAGTAATTGCGACGAGGTGGAGCTGTTTGTAAACAACAAAAGTTTGGGAAAACAAAAGCCGGATCAGGATAGAAATTCTACTCATTTACCTCATCCTCCTTTTACTTTTCAACTGGAAGCCTTTACTCCCGGACAAATTGAAGCGAAAGGTTATGTAAATGGTAAAGAGGTTGCTCAAACCATTCAAAAAACGCCGGGTGAAGCTAAATCTTTAAAGCTATGGATAGATGAAAGTGGTAAAAAGCTTCAAAGTGGTTGCAATGATATTGTATTTGTTTATGCTGCTGTAGTGGATGAAAATGGAACGATAAATCCTTTGGCTGAAAATAATATAAAATATGCTGTTTCAGGAAATGTAGAATTGATAGGTTCTAATCCAGTTAATGCAGAAGCTGGCATTGCTACTATTTTAATAAAAGCTGGAGAAAAGCCTGGTAATATTACCATTACAGCATCTTCTCAAGGTCTTGATTCAGGGAATTTAGAAGTAACAATTGAATAAAATGCATGCAAATATATTTACAAAAAAGGAAAAGCTAAGTCTTTAAATCAGTGTTAATCATTACAAATTTATTTAATCAAAGAATTAAAAAATATGAAACAGGTCAAAATAAAAAGTTCTCTCCTATAGCAGGATTATTTATTTGGGCGAGTTCCATATATCAATTCAAAACAAATTTATACATATGAAAATCAGTATTAAAATAAGGTTGGCCTTTATGATTTTGTTTTGTAGTCTGGGAGCAGGAATATATGCACAACAGACTCAAATATCGGGATCTGTTTTGGATGGCAAAACAAAAGAGCCTATTCCCGGAGTTACTGTTGTTGTAAAAGGAACTCAAAGGGGTGTTATTACAGATTTTAATGGCGATTACAGAATTGAAGCCAGCACAAGTGAAACATTATTATTCTCTTTTATTGGATTTCAAACTCAGGAGTTACCATTAGCTAATGTAGCAAGTACTACAATATACTTACAACCTGATGTTGTAAATATGGACGAGGTTGTAGTTGTGGGTTACGGTCAGCAGAAAAAAGGAGATTTAACGGGTGCTGTGTCTAATGTATCAGCAAAGGATTTTAACCAGGGAACGGTTAGTTCTCCTGCTCAGTTAATCAACGGTAAAGTTTCCGGAGTTCAAATTACTTCAGGAAGTGGATCTCCATCAAGTGGTAGCACAATTCGTATTCGTGGGGGTGCATCATTAAATGCAAGTAACGATCCTTTGATTGTATTAGATGGTGTGCCTTTAGAAGCAGGTGGTATTAGTGGAAACGATAATAATTTTTTAAGCTTGATTAACCCAAGCGATATTGAGAGTATGACTGTTTTAAAAGATGCCTCATCTACGGCCATTTATGGATCAAGAGCTTCGAATGGGGTTATCATCATCACAACAAAAAAAGGATCTCAGGACAAGATTAAAATTAACTTCTCAACTAATAATTCTGTTCAGGTTAAAACTAAATTGGCAGATATGTTATCTACATCTGAGTTTCGTAACCTTGTTCAAACAGAAGGTTCTGATGAACAAATTGCATTATTGGGATCATCTAATACCGATTGGAACAATGAAGTTTTTAAACCTGCTTTTGGTTCTGATAACAACTTAAGTATTGCTGGTGCTGTTGCCAATGTTCCTTATCGTGTTTCGGTTGGATATTACAATCAGGACGGAATTCTTAAAACAGATAATATGCAAAGAACAACAGGTAACATATCTGTTTCTCCTGCATTTTTTGAAAATCATTTAAAAGTAAACATTGGTGTTAAAGGTTCATATAACAAAAACAACTTTGCCAATACCGATGCCATATGGGGTGCTGCAACTTCTAACCCTACTGTTCCAATTTATTCTGGCAATGATGATTTTGGAGGATACAATGAAGCTATTGATTCTGAAGGAACACCTGTAACTGGTGCTGTATTAAATCCATTAGGTTTATTAAAGCAATACCATTCAACAAGTACTGTAAACAGAATTATTGGAAATATGGATGTTGATTATAAGTTACACTTTTTACCGGAGTTAAGATTACACGCTACATTAGGTTACGACTATGCTGAAGGTGAAGGTAGTATTTATGTTCCTGCATCAGCAGCTCAATACTATTTAAGCGATGGTCGTGATTATACTTATGGTCCTCAGAAAAAAGAAAATAAATTATTGACTACCTATTTAAATTATAAGAAAGAGCTTGAAAACATTAACAGTAATGTTGATTTTACTCTGGGTTACGATTACCAGTTCTGGAAAAGCACTACTAATGCTTACGAAGAATATAACACTTTAGGAATATCTCAAAGTTCGGTAGCTGCTGATGATCAGCGCCATGCTTTAATTTCTTATTACGGAAGATTAAATTACAACTTTAAATCTCGGTATATGCTGACTGCTACAGTCCGTCAGGATGGTACATCGCGATTTAGTGATGATAATCGTTGGGGAACCTTCCCTTCTGTAGCATTAGCATGGCGACTTTCGGAAGAGTCTTTTTTATCAGGAGTTGAAGCTTTATCTAACTTAAAATTGAGAGCCAGTTATGGTATTACCGGACAACAGGAAGGTATTGGAAATTACAACTACTTACCTGTTTACACTATTAGCCAGTTAGGTGCTCAGTATATTTTTGGTTCTGAAGCCATCAACACTTATCGACCTGAAGCCTATATTTCAGATTTAAAGTGGGAAACAACAAAGGCTTACAACTATGGTATCGACTTTGGATTTTTAAACAACCGCATCTCCGGATCTGTTGAGTATTATACTCGTAAAACAGAGGATCTGTTAGCAACTGTACCATCACCTGCCGGAACTAACTTTGATAAAAATATACTAACAAACGTAGGTAATGTAGATAGTGAAGGTCTTGAAGTATCATTAAATCTAACTCCTGTTGATAATGAAAACTGGACTTGGGATATGAGTTTTAATGCCACATGGCTAAAACAAACCATTAAAAACCTATCCATTATTCCTGGAACTGAAATTACCAATACCTCTGTAGGTCCAACAATCGACAGTTATTATTTTCAGGTTTTAACAGAGGGATATGCGCCTTATATGTTCTATGTTTACCATCAACTTTATACCGAAGATGGTAAACCTATTGAAGGCGCTTACGCTGACATTAATAACGATGGAGATATTAATTCTGATGATTTATATAGATATCACTCTCCATCTCCGGATTACATTCTTGGATTTAGTACTTCTGTTCGCTATAAAAAGTGGAGTTTGAGTACCAGTCTTCGTTCCTATATTGGTAACTATGCCTACAACGGAATGGCCATGAATGCAGGTGCATTTGGAACCATGTCGTACAATGCTTATCAGTTGAATAACCTACATAAGAGTTATTTAGAAACAGGTTTCCAAAGCAGACAATACTTATCTGATTATTATGTAGAGAATGCTTCATTCTTAAAAATGGATAACCTATCATTGAACTACAATTTTGGTAAAGTGAAGGATATGTTTAACCTGAATATTTCGGCTATGGTACAAAACGTATTTACCATAACAAACTATTCTGGTGTGGATCCTGAAATTTCAAATGGTGTGGATAATTCATTCTATCCTCGTCCACGCATTTTCTCTGTGAGTTTAGGTATTGACTTTTAATTTTTAAAGATCTAAAAATGAAGAAATTATTATATATATTATTTATTGTAAATGTTCTCATTTACACATCTTGCACCAGCGAATTAGATCAATATCCAAATATTGAGGAAACATCGCAAACGGTGTATTCTGATCCAGCAAACTACATTTCAGCATTAGCCAAATGTTACTCTTCATTTGTTACTGCAGGACAAGAAAGAGGTGGCGGAGATGACGACGCATTGGACCTTAGCAGTAATAATGGTTACGACTATATGCGTTGTTATTTCAATGTACAGGAAGCAGGAACTGATGAATTAGGTTCTACCTGGATTGAAGGTGATAACATTGGCGATTTAACATTTTTAACCTGGGATGCAAACGATCCTTGGGTGGCTGATATGTATTACCGTTGTTATTACTCTATTTCTCTTTGTAATGAATTCCTTAAAAATGCCACTGATGCAAAAATATCAGGATTTACAGCAGAAGAACAAGAAGATATTAAATTATACAGAGAAGAAGCTCGTTTTCTTCGTGCATTATCTTATTTCCATGCAATGGACTTGTTTCACGATATTCCATTTGCAGATGAAGATGTAATCGGTAGCTCTACGCTTCCTGAAGAAAAAACTTCAGCTCAGATATTTAACTTCTTAACAACTGAATTAAAGGATTGTAGCGAAAACATGTTAGATATTGATGCATGTGAATATGGCCACGCTCCACGAGCTGCAGCATGGATGTTATTATCGCGTATGTATTTAAATGCAGAAACATATGAAGTTGGAGCTAAATATGATTCGTGTATGATTTATTCTCAAAAAGTAATCGACGAAGGTTATGCTTTAGAGGCTGATTATGGAAAACTTTTTAATGCTGATAATGATTTACGCGTAGGTAGAGGTAATGAGATCATTTATCCTTTAGTTGTAGATGCTGAGCATGTACTTTCATGGGGTGCTACAACTTATTTAGTTTGTGGAGAAGTGGATACAGACAATGGACCTGCTGCTGAAAGCGTAGGCGTTGCAAGTGCATGGAGTATGTTCAGAATAAGAGGTGAAATTCCTGAGTTATTTGACATGGAAAACGATTACAGAGCAATGTTTTACACAGATGGACAAAATCAATATATGGATAATGGTGTTGATGATAGAACTGGTGGATATTTTGTACAAAAATGGAGTAACCTAAATGATGCAGGTGAAGCAGCAACAAACACTTCAAGCGATGGTGTAAATACTGATTTTCCAATGTTTCGTTTAGCCGATGCTTATCTTATGTATGCAGAAGCTGCGGCTCGTTCCAACACTAATATGTCAACAGCATTAGCTTATGTAAATGAGTTAAGAACAATGCGTAATGCGGCAACTGTAACAGAAAGTAATTTAATGGCTACTACTGATGGTATTCCATATAAGTTTTTCCTTGATGAAAGAGGAAGAGAATTATATTGGGAATGCGTGCGAAGAACGGATTTAGTTCGCTTTGGATGTTTTACCGGCGATAATTACATCTGGCAATGGAAAGGTGGCGTTAAAGATGGTAAAGCGGTAGAAGACAAATACAACATCTACCCTATCCCAAGTGCAGAATTATCAGCTAATCCAAATTTATCAAACGACGATTATTAGTAAAAAGGTAATATTATGAACAAATTAATCATATATCTGGCATTGTGCTGTTTTGCAATCTTAACAGCATGTGAAAACGACGGAGACAAAATTATCGTTTCCGGCTTGGGGTCATCTGATGTTGTTTCAAGTGAATCAGATATCATATTGACCAAAGAAAATAAGGATGCTAACATGTTGGCCCTAACCTGGAATGAAAGTGTACTTACCATTAGCAATCAGGCGATGAGTTTGCCTTCTACTATCCCAAATACAATTCTTGAAATTTCAGATTCTGAGAACTTTGAGAATTTTTTGACTGTTGAACCCGATGAAAATATCTATACTTTTACAGGTGCTGCTTTAAATACATTAGCTAAAAACTTTGAGTTTACGCCGGATGAAAGTACTCCAATATATTTTAGGGTAAATGTAGCTTATGGTGATAACACAAAATCCTATTACAGTAATACAATTGTAGCTAATATTACAAGTTACACAATAGATATGTCAAAGGGATTTATTCTTGACTCAGATCAGGCTGAAACAGGGTTTGTTTTATCATCCCCTGAATCAGATGGTGAGTATTTCGGTTTTACAGGTTCCGGAGCATGGGCTAATTGGTATTTATTAGAAGGTGATGGTACTATTTGGGGTAATGATGGAGTTGATGGTACTGAATTTTTATTATCATCAGATGAATCTACACACTGGAATTTCTGGTATCCAGGTCAGGGTGGATGTTATTATACTACATTAAGCACCTCTAACCAACAATGGACTGCTACCTATATTCCATCTTTAACTTTAAGTGGAGATATAGATGCAGAAATGATTTTTGAAAAGTCTGAAGTAAAATGGTTTGTTTCGGTTACAACAACAACGGATAATGCAGCTGTTAAAGTAAGCACTACAGATGCTAAATTGTATAACCTTTCAACTGGTACAAGTGATGATGCAGCAGTAGCTAAAGAAATCGGATTTATACCTGCAGCAGATGGTAGTTTAAGTTTTGATATGGCAGCAGCAAGTGCTGGTGACATTACTTTTGGAACAGCAGGTGATTATACACTTACATTCTATTTGGCAGATCCAACCAATTGGTATTACGAAATTACTGAGGGCGCAACCGAAGTTGAGGATCCTGTTAGTCCTTACTTATACTTACCTGGAATTGATGATGGTATTTCTGGTAGCTGGACATTTGACAACTACCTAAGATTATTAAGTGAAGATGATCTTACTTATGCCGGTATTGTTAATGTAAATTCACTATGGGGATATGAAATGGCAATAGAAGACGGCAATTGGGATGATTATTATAAAATGGGCGACACCGAAGGAACGCTTGCATTCCAAGGCGAAAATAATATTCCGGCTCCGGGTACTGGTTTATACTTAATACAATCTGATCTTACCAACCTTACTTATTCGCATACTGAAGTAACCAGCCTAAGTTATGCCGGATTTAATGATGATTGGAATTTGGTTCAGATGACACCTTCTTCAACAGATGGAGTTTATACAAGTAGTGTAACTATAAGTGCTGCATCTGAATGGGGAGCTCAATTATATTTAAATGGTGGCTGGGACTATTCCTTTGGTGGTACTGATGGTTCCTTATATTTCGGAGGAAATGGAATTGCTGATGATGCATCTATTAATACCGGAACTTACGATATCATTGCAGATGTAATCAATCAGACTTATGTATTATTAGGTGATGAAGTATATATTGCAGGATTAAATGATGTTTGGGATTTTGAATCTGTTGTATTAACAAAATCAAGTACAGGCGTTTATACAGGAACTGCTACCATTAATTCACCTTCACCTTGGGGAATGGTGATTCATATAGATCAGTCATGGAACAGATATTTTGGTGGTTCATTTGATTCATTAACTTATCTTGGTGATAACATTACTGATGATCAGAGTTTATCAAATGGAACTTATAATGTCACTATTGACTTTATAAATAACACATGTTCATTTGAGGCTCAATAATTAGAAAGGATAAAGAAAGAAAGAAAGGAATAATGGTTAAAGGTTGATATACTGATAAATTAATAATTATTACAGAACATCAACTTTTAACCTGAAACCTTTTACTATGTATCTTAAATCTAATAATCACTGATTTAAATAATTTCGAAATATAAAATAATGAAGATTACAAATTTACTATACGTTATACTTTTCATTTTCATCGCTTTTACATCTTGTGATGATGATGATAACAAAAAAACTATTCCTGTTGATCCGCCAGTCGAAAAAGATATGAGTGGTTTTGCAAGAGGTGCTGATATTAGTTGGTTAACTGAAATGGAAAGCCAGGATGTTTTGTTTTATGATGCAGAAGGAACAGAAACAGAATGCATGTCATTGCTTAAAGACATGGATATGAATGCCATTCGTTTAAGAGTATGGGTTAACCCTACTGATGGCTGGTGTAATAAAACCGACTTCTTGGTAAAAGCAAAACGCGCCAATGATCTTAATATGCGTATTATGGTTGATTTTCATTATAGTGATTCATGGGCTGATCCTGGTAAACAGAATAAACCAGCTGCGTGGGAAGGATTGACTCTAGCAGAACTTGTTTCTGCAGTTGAAGAACACACCAGTGATGTACTAAACACTTTAAAAGATTGGGAAATTACTCCGGAATGGGTACAAATAGGAAACGAAACTACTTACGGAATGCTTTGGGATGATGATGAATCAATATCTGGCGGTTTAACTGCAAATAATGGAGCTAATTATACTCAATTACATAATGCTGCATATGATGTTGTTAAAAGCATATTCCCTGATGCAGAAGTGGTATTACATATCGACAGGGGAAACAGAAGCGATTTAACTCAAAACCTGTTAACAACAACAATGGCTAACAATATTAAAATTGATGTATTAGGTTTTTCTCTTTATCCTGAAACTGACAATTGGGAAAGCTATACTACACTTTGTATTGATAATATGCAATGGGTAATTGATACTTATGATTTGGATGTTATGATTTGCGAAGTTGGTATGTCAAATGATGCACCTGCAACCGCTAATTTATTTTTATCTGAATTAATTAGTCAGGTAAGTTCTATTACCGACAATGAAGGAAACACAAAAGGTTTGGGTGTATTTTACTGGGAACCTCAATGCTATAACAATTGGAATGGCTATACAAAAGGAGCTTTTGATTCTGAAGGTATGCCAACAGAAGCTTTAAGTGCGTTTGTAAAATAAAAAAATAAATTCATTATTAGTTGTAATTTTAGTTGATGATGCTTTAGCTATTAACCATGATATGCTAAAGCATCATTTGTATTTTATCGCTACATACTGGTTCAGGTTTGTTACTTGAACCTTAACAAACCAAATTTACCCCCTCCGTCTATTCATTCTACCATCAAATCCTTACTTTTGTAATAAGTCATAGGTTTAAATTTTTCCAAACCGATAAACTGAAATAATATTTAATTATAAAAGATATGGACAAAAAAGTATATGTATTCCTTGCTGAGGGTTTTGAAGAAGTAGAAGCATTAACGCCTGTCGATGTATTAAGGAGAGCTGACATTAAAGTTACAATTGTTTCAATTAGTAATTCCTTAACGGTAACAGGTTCTCACCAAATTTCAGTATTAGCTGATGCCTTATTTACTGATCTAGATTTTTCTGATGCTGATATGTTAGTTTTACCTGGAGGTATAACAGGAACTCACAACCTAAATGATCATAAAGAATTGATTGATTTACTACTGAAATTTTCTGAAATGGGTAAGTTAATTGGAGCCATTTGTGCTGCACCACTTATCCTTGGTCAGCAAAAATTATTAGAAAACAAAAATGTAACCTGCTATCCAGGATTTGAAGAAAACTTAATCAATGCTGATTATACGGCTCAACCTGTAGAAGTTGCCGACAACATCATTACCGGACGAGGTGTTGGTGCTGCAATGAAATTTGCATTACAATTAGTTGCTATGTTTAAAGGCGATGACTTTGCCAATGAATTAGCAAACAAAATGGTTGTTTCGTAAGAAGTACATCCTCCTATAATGCCGCAAGTTTGAAACTTGTGGCATATTATTTAATCAGCACTTTCTACTACCAAAAATTTATTCCCTAAAATCATAAACATTTATTCTATGCTTGCAAAGTTCTAAATCAATCTTGTAATGGATTTGCTCAATAGTTCAAATGTTACAGCAAATTTGCAAATGGAATTTCGTTTCCTAATTAAACAAATTATATATAACGGCAAAAACTTTCCATTTATTAACTAAAAAACTACTTTTGGATCATTTTTATCATAATTAACCAATAATACCATGCGCGCTAAACATTTTATTGCGATTCTATTTCTATTCTTAAGAATAACTACCAATGCTCAAAATGCTTATTTTCAGCAAGAAGTAAATTACACAATCCATATTAGTTTAAATGATCAAAAACATTTCTTAAACGGAGTTGTAGAAATGGAATATGTTAACCACTCACCCAATGAACTTTCTTTTATTTGGATGCACTTATGGCCTAACGCCTATGCCAGCAATAAAACTGCTTTAGGAAAAGAACGATTAAAAAACAGTCCTTTTTCAACCATTTTAGAAAAAGAACAAACCAGAGGTTATATCGATTCTTTGAACTTTACTTCTGGTTCAGAAACACTTGCTTGGGAATATCATCCTGAACATACAGATATTTGCAAGGTTATACTCCCCAAAAAACTCCAATCCGGTGAAAGTATCACTATAAAAACACCTTTTCGTGTAAAAATTCCTGATGGTGAAATTTCACGATTAGGTCATAACAAACAAACTTATTCCATTACACAATGGTATCCTAAACCGGCCGTTTATGATCGTTACGGTTGGCATGAGATGCCATATATTGATATGGGTGAGTTCTTCTCTGAATTTGGTTCATTCGATGTATACATTACAGTACCTGAAAATTATCGCATAGCAGCAACTGG
This sequence comes from uncultured Saccharicrinis sp., assembly GCA_963665705.1. Taxonomy (GTDB): domain Bacteria; phylum Bacteroidota; class Bacteroidia; order Bacteroidales; family Marinilabiliaceae; genus Saccharicrinis. The sequence continues at coordinate 2,092,213 of OY762448.1, read as the reverse complement.
GATTCTGCATAATAAAGAAGAAAGAGAATGGTTAGATTCGTTAGCTACTATCAATCCGGCATCTTATGATTTAGATACAATTCCCTTATCTGCAAAAAAAACGAAAACACTTCATTTTAGCGAAAATCGAGTACATGATTTTGCCTGGTTTGCAGATAAAAGTTATCACGTGCAAAAAGGTCAGGTAACCTTACCTGATGGTAATAATGTAACCACATGGACGTTCTTTTCTGACAAGGGAAAGAAAGCATGGAAGAGTTCAACAACATACGTTAACGATGCCCTATTTTACTATTCAAAATGGAATGGTTCTTATCCATATAAAAGCTGCACTGCTGTTGAAGGACCTTTAACAGCAGGTGGAGGCATGGAATACCCTGGAATTACAGTGATTGGATCATTCAAGGATTCTTTACAATTAGAAGAGGTAATTATGCACGAAGTAGGGCATAACTGGTTTTATGGTTTTCTGGCTAGTAATGAACGTCGTTATCCATATATGGATGAAGGTGTTAATTCGGCCAATGAACAACGATATATGGAAGTTAAATACCCTGATTATAAAATGAGCAGATATATAAAGAGTTCATTTATAAATAATTTTACAAATCTGGATAAGGTACCGTATCGTCAACTTAAAGAATACATGTATTCTTTAAATGAAAAACGTAATTATGATCAACCTATTAATTTACATTCTGTGGATTACACGGAGAATAATTATGGCATGATAGTATATGCAAAGTCGGCCAATATGTTTAACCATTTACGCCAATATCTGGGTGATGATATTTACGATTCTATTTTCCATACCTATTACAATCAGCATTTATTTAAACATGTTTATCCCAACGACCTTGAAAATGCATTTAAACAAGGTACAGACAAAGATCTTGATTGGTTTTTTCATGATTGGCTTGAAATAACAAAACATTCCGATTATGCACTAAAAAAGAGCAAGAACACACATGTATTGGTAAAAAATTCAGGGCCTGTGAATTCTCCTTTTTTAGTTGAAGCAGTAAAAGATTCGGTTGTTACAGCTAAAAAATGGGTAGATGGATTTGAAGGTAAGCAATGGATAGATCTGGGAACTAATGATTTTGATTATATATATATCGATAAAAACAATAATACTTATGATTTCGACAGGCACAACAATTATCTAAAGATAAAAGGTGTATGCAAAAAAACCGAACCTGTAAAATTCAAATTAGGATCAGGACTTGATTTTAATGATCAAACAGAAGTGTATTACATTCCATTCGTAACATATACCGTCCCAGCAGGATTTATGCCGGGTATTAAATTACACAACAAAACGTTGTTCCAAAAACCATTCGAGTACGATATAACACCAATGTATAGTTTTAAATCCGACTTACTGGCTGGATCTGCAAAACTGAACTTTTTCATCCCACTCCAAAACAGCTTTTTGCGTAATATCTACTTAAAAACAAACGGATTGCAATATGCTGGAATTGGAGAAAATCCAATTCAAAAAATACAGGGAGAACTAAAGTTTGAATTCCGCGATCCTGTTAACAATAATCATGAATTTTTCTTTTACTCAAAGGCTACTTATGCTAGTCGTATGGAAGATATCATTTATAATAACAATAATCCGGAGTTTAACTATTACTTAAACAATGGTTTTCAATATGAAAATATCTCAAAACGTTTTCCAATGAGTATGTTTATTGACATAGAAAATGCCTCAGATTTCTCAAAAATTACGTTTAATGCTGATTTTAAATTAGGTATAGCTCGAAATAAAAACATCTTCATCCATCTAAATTCACGTACTTTTATGGGTAATGGAGCCAAGCATGTATATTATCAGAATCAGCTAATGGGAACAAACGGAGTTACGGATTATAAATACAATAATATATTTTACAATCGCTTTAAAAGATACTCAATGGCAAATGGAACTCAATTTATAAATGATGGCGGTGGATTTAGTGTATCATCCTCCGAAGGTTTTTCAAATTCATGGATGAATACTTTAAATATGAGTTATTCATTACATAATTTAATTCGTCCATACATGAATGCTGCAATTTACGAATCAGTAGCCAAAGACACTCGCTTTGCTTACGAAGCTGGTTTTCGACTTGGTATCAGAGATATTGCGGAAGTTTATTTGCCATTATATTATACTAATACTGGTTTTGATAATGCTGTTGAAGATAATTATAACATCTATGATGATTATTGGTTAAATGTTCGTTTAATGCTTAATATCAGCAAAATGAACATATTCAACCTTCGTAATAAGATTCCTTATTAGACTATTTTTCAATCAATACTGCCGCAAGTTTGAAACTTGTGGCGTATCAATCTATCAACAAATTATCCACGCCACTTTTAAATAATTTTATAAGCAATAGCACTATACTAGAAATGCTCACTCCTCAATAGTAGAGTTTGTAACATCTATATCAGTATCTGAATGCATGGATATTTGAGGATAAACAGCATACCAAGAACCTCCAATATTGCCTCTTATATAAGAGTCTTTTATAACAATGTTACCTGAGTGATCATTAGTTACAAAAAAAACACCTGAACCATAAGCATTTACTTCATTTTGACTGATTTTACAACCCAGCATTTTTAAAGTCATCGTATTACCATCATTATAAATAGCCCCTCCACTTCCTCCTCCAGGTGTACCATCCTGAGCAGGATTCCCTCCATTTCCAATAGCCTGGTTATATGACATCAAGCAGTTAATAAAAGTCCATGAAACCCCTATACTACTCACTGCACCACCATTTGATCCAATATTCCCATAACCCTCTGCCCCACCAAAGGTGGTATTCACAACATAAACAGGTTTATTTTCATACTGACTAAATACTCTTAATGCACCACCACCAACATCAGGCCCCTCTCCAATGCATCTATTATTAAAAAATCTGCAATTCACAATTTTCAGTCTTCCTCCACGCACCCATACGGCTCCTCCTCCATCATATTCCGTTTCTGAAATAGAATTACCATCACTGAATGTTATATTTTGAAGCGTTAACCTAGGATATTCCTGATTTTGACAATGAGAGGTTGTCCAAACAAGATCAGGATCACAAGTATTCATATACAAAATCCTACGTTCCCCCATTCCACTCAAAGTCACAACTCCTCCACCATCAATTACTACATTTTCACTGGCATCATTGAATACTCTGGCTGTTTCTGTCATATCAATGGTAAAAGGCTCATCGCCTCCATTAAAAACAATAACACCTCCTAATGCTATCGCATGAATCACTTCTTCACAAGTACAACTTTCGGGCGTTCCGGTTCCTATAATGTAATCAGGGTTAGAAATATCTTCGGGTTGCCCCTCATCCGGAATCGTATAATTTCCATCAGCATAACCCGCTGCAGGACCATCATCAGGGTTTGATAATGGATTAAAAACATCATCTGAATCACTGTCAGAACTACACTGTAAAGTAATTAATCCGAATAAAAGTAAGGGCAAAAGTTTAATACTTCTTTTCATAGTTTAAGATTTAAAAGGTTATTATAGTTAATATGGTTCTTTAGGCTCTTTATATATACGCAAATTAAATACTTTTATTGTATTATCACTTTATCAGTTAAAATAGAAAAGGATTCCCTATTTTTGCAGCCTATTTAAATAATCAACAATGGAGAAAGATTTTGCTCATAAATGTTTTGTTTGTGGAAAGATATTGGAGGAGGTTCAGCATAAAAACATGATAACAAACCTTCCTGTATGTGACGATTGTAAAGGAACAGAACAAGAAAAATTGAAAGAAAAGGAAGCATTGGATTCCCTAGCTGATGGATTTGTTTGTGGTTGTATTTAAAAAGCATATGGGTTACAGTACTCAGTCCTTTAAGTAGAACAAAAAGCGAAAAACTAATCTTAACAGCGAAAAGCTCAATAAATAATAAAAATATTCAATTAAATATATGTCCGTTAATTACTTATCAGTTGAAAACCTGACGCATCATTATGGCGATGTTAGATTATTTGATGATTTAACTTTTGGAATTTCAGAAGGAGAAAAAGTAGGCTTAATTGCTCGAAATGGTACCGGAAAAACCACCCTATTAAATATTATTGCAGAAATATTACCATCTGATTCGGGAACAGTTACTTATAGAAAAGGTATTGAAATCGGATACCTGCCTCAGCTACCTGTATTAAATGAGAGCAACTCTGTTATCGAAGAAATATTTGAATCTGAAAACCCACAGGTTAAAACCATCAGAGCTTATGAACAGGCACTTGCAAGTGGTAATCATGATGAATTAGGGACTTTAATTGAAGAGCTTGATAAGCTTGGTGCCTGGGATTTTGAATCTCGTATTAAACAAATTCTTTCCCAGTTAAAAATCACCAATTTTGACCAACTTATAGGACAATTATCTGGTGGTCAAAAGAAAAGAGTAGCGTTGGCAAACATTCTGATTAACGAACCAGACTTTTTAATTTTAGATGAGCCAACCAACCACCTCGATCTTGAAATGATTGAATGGCTGGAAGATTATATGGCACGTTCTAAGGCCACATTAATGATGGTAACGCACGACAGATACTTTTTAGACCGAGTTTGTAATGAAATATATGAACTTGCGGATGAAACTTTGTACCATTATAAAGGTAATTACCAGTATTTTCTGGAAAAAAGAGAAGAACGAATTCAATCGCATAATGCACAGGTTGATAAGGCTAAAAACCTTTTAAAAACCGAACAGGACTGGATGAATAGAATGCCACAGGCTCGTGGAACAAAAGCGAAATACCGGGTAGATGCATTTGATGATTTAAAGAAAAAGGCCCATAGTGGAATTCAGGAGCAAAGCATAAACCTTGATATTAAATCGACTCGTCTTGGTAAAAAAATCATTGAATGCTTTAATGTTTCTAAAGCTTTTGGCGAACTGAAAATACTTGATGATTTCAATTATAAGTTTGCTCAGGGCGAAAAGGTTGGTATCATTGGTAAAAACGGAACAGGAAAATCAACCTTTCTAAATACTATTACCGGTGCCTTAGAACCTGACTCGGGACATCTTGAAACAGGTGAAACAGTTGTGGTTGGTTATTATCGCCAGGATGGAATGAAAATAGAAGACGATAAAAAAGTCATAGATGTTATTGCTGATATTTCCGAATCTATTACTCTCGGTTCAGGTAATTCAATGAGTCCGGCTCAGTTTCTTCGTCATTTCTTATTTACGAATGAAATGCACCATGTGCAGGTTGAAAAATTAAGCGGTGGTGAAAAGAAACGTTTGTATTTAATGACCGTTCTAATGGCTAATCCAAACTTTTTAATACTAGATGAGCCAACTAACGATCTGGACATATTCACCCTAAATCTACTCGAAGAATACCTTCAGAATTTTAAAGGATGTGTGGTAATTGTTTCTCACGACAGGTATTTTATGGATAAAATTGTTGATCACCTGTTTATTTTTGAAGGCGAAGGAGTTATTAAAGATTTCCCGGGAAATTATACCATTTATCACGACTTTAAAATAGATGAAGAAAAAGAACAACGTAAAGCTGAAAAAGTAAAAAAAGCTCCTGTTCAGAAAGAAAAACCCAAAGACAAGCCTCGAAAACTTTCATTTAAAGAAAAGAAAGAAATGGAGCAGTTAGAGGTTGATATGGATGATTTAAATACAGAAAAAGAGAATATAGAAACTGAACTGAACTCTGGTTCGCTGGATTCAGAAGAGTTAACAAATAAAGCCAAACGCCTGGGAGAGATAATGTCATCCCTTGACGAAAAAGAAATGCGTTGGCTTGAATTGAGTGAAGTAGAAGGATAAAAAATTAAAACAATGGTTTAATTACAAAATAATCTTCCACATTGAACATAACAGGCTGAAAGCCTATAACATCATAACAAGGGGCATTCGCCCCTTGTATATATCCATCCTGAGATTCTCAGACTGAATTGAAAATCGACGCAGTCAAAGTCTGAAACTATCTCCAGTAATAAATTAGCATAATACATCGTTAGTCTAAACCTAATCGCTGGGTTAAGTGCAATGTAAATTAATCTCCTGTCTATTATCTAATTCCTATTATATCTATTGATTATCATGAATTAAATCATACAGCGTTTTTTTGGTACTTATAGTTTATCACGAATCATTGTTAATTAATTTCTATTAATAATTCACAACCTTATTTAATAGTTAATTTTTTAGCAATATATTTTTATAGCAAATTTATTTATACTACATTTGCCAACGTTAAATAAAGATAAGAAATGACCCACTTTGCATTCTTTTATAGCTTTTACTTTTACTTTTTTGGATTTAGCAATCAAAGAGAGGTGGGTTTGTAGTATATAAATTTTCAAAAAAATTTAAAGTCCCACCTCATAGAGGTGGGACTTTTTTATTATATAGATATAATGAATAAAAATAAACGAGTAGCTATTCAGGGAGGTGCTGGTTCAAATCATGAGATTGCAGCCAAAGCATTTTTCAATACCAATGATATTGAAATGGTACCCTGTCAGACTTTTGAAGAGCTATTTGAAACCATAAAAAAAGACAATAGCATATACGGTATCATGGCTATTGAGAATACGTTGGTTGGTAGTATCTTACAAAACTATACATTACTTAAAGATTCAGGTCTTGTAATCATTGGTGAATACAAATTACGTATCAAGCATCAGCTACTTGCATTGCCCGGTCAAAAGATTGAAGATCTTACTGAAGTTCATTCACACCCAATGGCATTAGCTCAGTGTAAAGAATTCTTCAAACAATATCCTCAGATTAAGCTTATTGCTACTGACGATACCGCTTTAAGTGCCAAATGGGTTCAGGATAATCAAATAAAAGGTGTTGCTGCTATAGCTCCTGAATTAGCAGGCAAAAAATATAACTTAGAAATATTAGCTAAAGATATCGAAACGAATAAAAGAAATTTTACTCGTTTTTTAATTATATCTGAAAAGGGAAAAATGGAAGTTGAAGAACTTTTAATTAACAATCAGGTTAATAAATCTTCTTTAGTATTTTCACTTCCTCACTCAGAAGGGAGTCTTTCACAAGTATTATCCATTTTAGCTTTTTACAATATCAATTTATCTAAAATTCAATCACTCCCTGTTGTTGGACAGGAATGGGAATATCTATTTTATATTGATCTTGTATTTGAAGATTATAACAGGTACTTACAATCATTAGATGCCATACGTCCATTAACAAGTAAACTAAAAGTACTGGGTGAATATCATGTTGGCAAAAGATCTTTCGACACCGTAAGTAACGACAACAGACCATTATCAGAACAAAAAACTTTTTAAAATGATGATACAACCAGCTAATCGAATTAGCGAAGTTAAAGAATACTATTTCTCGAAAAAACTAAGAGAAATAGATGCTATGCGTCAACAAGGAGTTGATGTCATTAATCTGGGTATTGGAAACCCGGACAGGTCTCCATCTGATGTAGTTTTAGATGAACTTAATACAGCTTCAGCAAATAAAGATAATCATGGATATCAAAGTTATATCGGTATTCCTGAACTACGAAACGCTTTTTCGACCTGGTATCAAAAACATTTTAAAGTTGAAATTGACCCTGCAAAAGAAATTCTTCCCTTAATAGGTTCAAAAGAAGGAATTATGCACATCTCCATGGCATTTTTAAACAAAGGAGATAAAGTTCTTGTTCCTAATCCTGGATATCCTACTTATGCATCAGTATCTAATTTAGTAGAAGCTGATATTGTAAGTTATGATTTAAAAGAAAATTTGAATTGGCAACCTGACTTTGATGAGTTAGAAAAAATGGATTTATCGCAGGTTAAGTTAATGTGGGTTAATTACCCTAACATGCCTACGGGAGCCAATGCAACTCTTGAGCTATTTGAAAAATTAGTGGCTTTTGGTAAAAAGCATGAAATATTAATTTGCAACGACAATCCATATAGTTTTATCTTAAATGATAAGCCATTAAGTATTTTTAGAGTTGAGGGAGCAAAAGACATTGCGATAGAGTTAAACTCTTTAAGTAAATCGCATAATATGGCTGGCTGGCGTGTAGGAATGGTTACTGCAAATTCTACTTTTATTCAATATATTTTAAGGGTAAAAAGTAACATGGATAGCGGTATGTTTAAACCACTTCAGCTGGCTGCAGCAAAAGCCCTGTCTCTTGAAAAAGAATGGTATGTTGAAGTAAATAAAGAGTATTTAATAAGAAGAGAAATGGTTTGGGAAATCATGGATGTCCTGAATTGTAAATACGATAAAAATCAAAGTGGAATGTTTATTTGGGCTAAAATTCCTGAATCTATAAATTCAGCTGTTGATTTATCAGATAAAATATTAGATAAAGCGCATGTATTTATTACACCGGGTACTATTTTTGGAAAACAAGGTGATCAATACATTCGTATTTCTCTATGTTCAAAACAAGAAGTATTAAAAGAATCAATTACACGAATAAAAAACAGCATAAATCTATAATAAGATGGTAAAATTAGACCTTGAAAAAATCAATCTTCCAGGATTAGAATTGGAACGTCCTTGGGTGATTGCCGGACCTTGTAGTGCGGAAACTGAAGAACAAGTATTTGAAACTGCTCAAAGAGTAAAAGAAGCTGGTTTTAAAATATTTAGAGCTGGAATTTGGAAACCAAGAACTCGTCCGGGAGCTTTTGAAGGAGTTGGTGCTCTGGGTTTACCATGGCTAAAAAGAGTAAAAGAAGAATTAGGTTTATATGTTGGTACCGAGGTAGCAAATAAGCATCATGTTTTTGAAGCTATTAAACATGGTATTGATATCCTTTGGGTAGGTGCTCGTACTACTGCTAACCCATTTGCTGTTCAGGAAATTGCAGATGCTTTAAAAGGTGTTGACATACCTGTATTGGTGAAAAATCCGGTGAATCCTGACTTAGAATTATGGATCGGAGCTTTAGAACGTATCAACCAGGCTGGAATTAAAAAATTAGCTGCTATTCATAGAGGATTTTCTACTTACGATAAAACAAAATACCGTAATACTCCACAATGGCAAATTCCTATTGAGCTACGTCGTCGTATTCCTGATTTGCCAATCATTTGTGATCCTTCACATATTGGTGGAAAAAGTGATTTAATCTATGAAATATCTCAGGAAGCAATGGACTTGAACTTTGATGGTTTATTGATTGAAGCACACCGCTGTCCTGAAAAAGCATGGAGTGATGCCAGTCAGCAAGTTACACCAGAAGATTTAAAAACAATTTCAGAAAAAATTGTTCTTCGTGCACCAAAAATTGGAGAAAAGCCAAGGGTAACTCTTGATGAACTTCGTCAGCAAATTGATAAACTGGATACTGAAGTTCTTGAAACATTGCAAAAAAGAATGGAAATTGCAGAAGCAATTGGTACTTATAAAAAAGAAAACAACATTACCATTTTACAAACTCGTCGTTACGATGAAATCATGAATAATCGTAAAGCGAAAGGTGCTAAAATGGGCTTATCTGACGAATTCTTAACAAAACTTTTCGAAAGTATTCACGAAGAGTCTGTTACTCGTCAAAATAAAATAATGAATAAATAATAAGACATTAGGTTTGTGATAAGAAATAAGAGCTAATTCACACTCTTATTCTTATCTCATAACACTAATCAATTATCTAATGTCTTTTCTCTCTTATCTATTAAACTTATGAAAATCTGCATTTTAGGTGCCGGAAAAATGGGTACCTGGTTAACCGATGCTTTATGTCTGGACCACGAGGTAGCAATATACGACCCAAACCTTGAAAAACTTAAATACATTTTTAATACACAACGGTTAACAAAACTTGAAGAAATTACTCAATTTGGTCCCGAGTTATTAATAAATGCAGTTACTTTAAAATACACAATAGCCGCATTTAAGGAGGTTATTCCCTACTTACCTGAGTCTTGTATTATTTCAGATATTTCTTCTGTAAAAACAGGGTTTAAAGACTTTTATGAGGAAGTAGGTATGCGTTATGTTTCTACTCACCCAATGTTTGGCCCAACCTTTGGAAATCTTAAAGCATTACAAGAGAGTCATGCAATCATCATTACAGAAGGCGACCACCTGGGTAAAGCTTTCTTTAAGGATTTTTATGGAACATTAGGCTTAAATATTCACGAATACAGCTTTATTGAACATGATGAAACCATTGCCTATTCATTGTCCATTCCTTTTGCTTCAACTTTAGTTTTTGCATCCGTTATGAAAAAACAAGATGCTCCGGGAACTACATTTAAAAAGCATTTTGATGTGGCCAAAGGACTTTTAAGTGAAGATGATTACTTATTATCTGAGATTCTATTCAATCCCTTTACCAGTGAACAGGTAGAAAAAATAAGGCTTAAATTAAAAGATCTACTTGCTATTATTGAAGAAAAAGATAGTGATAAGATGAAAGAATTTTTAGCAGGAGTTAGACAAAATATAGCAGAATAGGGTATTACTACCCTATTCAATTATCTTAATCCTATAAATTCCCAAGTATACTTAATCCTTCTTGCCAATTGCCTAAACCAGAATCGGAATTTATATGTCCGGCTTTTCCTATGTTTATTAATTCACTACCCCATGATGCGGCTAAATCAACGGACGCTTTTAAACCTGACCATTGGTCATTTGTACTAGCTACAAATATCGTTGGAAATGGAAATTTATTTTGAGGAGCAGGAATAAACGAATCTAAACCTAATTCTGAAGGAATATCATTTAAATCCGGAGGGGCAACAATTAAAGCTCCTTTAATTGTCTTTTGATATGTACTAACCCAATGTGAAAGAGCAATTCCTCCTAAACTATGCGATATCAACACTACTTGTGATAAATCATACTCTTTTAATGCCTCCTCTATGGTTGTAATCCACTCTTCACAATTAGGATTATCCCAATCCTTCTGCTGTATTCTTTTACAATTTGGCAAGTTCTTTTCAAAATAACTTTGCCAATGTTTTTCATCCGATCCTCCTAACCCAGGTAATGTAAAATAGTATATCATATTGTTTTATTTTTCCGTTTTAAATACAATGCAAATTTGCAAGTTATTTAATTCAAGAAACAGCAAAATGGAGATTTTGTTAATAGACACACCTATTTTTATCCTATTATTTTAATATATTTAATAGCCTTTATTGCTCTGGTATAATATTTACGCTATAACATAACAATAGTATGGAGTAATGTTTACTATAGATTACCAACTTTTAATATACACACTAACAGTAATGTAATCAAAAGTTTACGATGCAAATATGTTCCTCATCTGCCCTTTACAGAATTAATCACCACTATTGAAAAGTTTTTGGAAAATGGTTTAGAGAAAAGAAAAAATTCTATTTGATGTAGTCCTAATATGGGAAGCTTACATTGGTCGTGGTGTCATGTCACACGATTGGGGGACTAGGACGGTAAACTAAGGCGTCAGGATTAGCCTACCAAGCCATTCTTTATTCCAGCGTGTTTAGCGGTTGTGTTTTAATAGGTTTTTATCGTTTTACAATAATATTTTTGTCTATTTCAATACTTTTTTATTACCTTACAATCCAAACAAATCTTAACATAAACAATATGAAAAAATCAAATTCATACAGTTTATTAGGAATAAATATAATCATTTATCTAATCCTGATTTTTATTTCTTTCGCAGCAATTGCTCATATTTGGAAGTTTACCGACAAAATAATAATAAATCCAAATGAGTTTAATGACTTGAATATCGAAAGTCCAGTTATCAGGCCTGTCAAAGATGCGGTTCTATATCTCAATCCAGAAATATTGAAAAATGACAAGGTCATCTATCAGAAAATTCAGAGAAATGAACTTATCCGCAGAACAATGTATAGCCTTATTTTCCTTGCTTTATTTGGTCTTTTGGTTCTCCAGCTTAGAAAGCTATTATATTCGATTGGGCAAAAACCATTTTTCTTGAAAAATAATCTAAAAGTTGTCAAGAATATTTCATATCTACTGTTTGCTTGGATTATAATTGATTTTCTGCTATATCAATCTGTTCAATTTTTCATTCCGTTGTCTTTGGTTCAAGACAACTATAATTATATACCGCTAAATAAAGGTTTTTTGTCAAGTTTTATGTTCTCAATTAATTATAGTCTTTTATTGGCTGCATTTTCATTCTATGTAATTTCTGTTGTATTTAAAGAAGGTGTAGAATTAAAAGAGCAATCAGATTTAACAATTTAAAATTATCCACATGGCTATAATAATCAATCTTGATGTAATGCTTGCTAAGAGAAAAATGAAACTAAACAAATTGTCTGAATCTGTTGGGATTACAATTTCAAATCTCTCTATATTAAAACAGGGTAAAGCAAAAGCTATAAAACTATCAACTCTTGATTCAATTTGTAAAGTTTTAGATTGTCAACCTGGTGATATCTTAGAATATCGTGATTCGGATGTTTTCTTAACATAACCGCTAACGGTGGCTACATGAATTGGGGTGCATTTGCGGAAAAATTAACTTGCCAAATTATACAAAAAGTAAATGCGGGAACATAGCTTTCAAAACCATGCTCCCGCACCCTTATTTATTGTAGCGTGTTACAAAACGTTATTTCCAAGGTTGGATATTCTTGATCATGTTGACCCCCTTTCCTGAAGCTGGTTAATGTGATGTTTTTTGCATGACATTCCGGCGGATGCTGACCCCTTTAAATAAGGATTGAGGAAAAAATCTGTTTCGTGAACGAAAAAAAACGGAGCATATTGATCCCCTCAATTACAATTGCTTTTCAAAAAACGGAACATGTTGACCCCTTGGATTTAGGTTTAATTAATTAGTAGTCGCAACTACTAATTGATATTGATTATGGCAGGAAAACCTAAAAGAATGAGCCAAGTAAAACAAATACTACAATTACACAGTCAAGGGTACGGTAATAAAACCATCGCCCGCAATTTAGGCATAAGTAAAAACACGGTTAAAAGCTATTTGGGAAAATACCGTAGTTCTAAATTAAGCCTTGGAACCCTTCTTAAAATGGAAGACCATGCTTTGGAAAAAGTCTTTCATCCGGGTAATCCTGCATATAAAGATCAGCGTTTTGAGGCGCTTAAGAGCAAGTTGGATTATTTTGAAAATGAACTTCAAAAACCAGGAGTAACCAAGCAGTTGTTGTGGGAAGAATATCGCATAGCCAATCCCACGGGATACAGTTTAAGTCAATTTAGTTTCCATTTAGCTCAACATCTGCTGACCAAGAATCCATCCATGGTATTGCGGCACGAGCCGGGAGAAAAACTATTTGTAGACTATGCCGGAAAAAAACTTTCGTATGTTGATGCCTCTACGGGTGAAATCATAGAATGTCAGGTTTTTGTGGCCTGTTTGCCCTATTCTGATTACAGTTTTTGTATGGCAGTACCTAGTCAGCGTATTGATGACTTTATTTATGCGCTCACATGCTGTCTGAAGAGCTTGGGAGGAGCACCCAAAGTTCTGGTTCCCGATAATCTTAAATCCGCTGTAATAAGAGCGAATAGGTATGAGCCAACAATCAACCAAGCGCTTGAAGATTTTGCCAACCATTACAACATGGCTGTAGTCCCTGCCAGAGCCAGAAAACCCAAAGACAAAGCATTGGTTGAGAATCAAGTGAAACTTATATACAATCGGGTATATGCTCGCATTCGGCATCAACAGTTCTTTTCGCTAATCCAGCTCAATAAGGCCATAAAAGAGCATACACTTAAACACAATCAAACTCGCATGCAAAAGCGTGATTATTGTAGAGAAGAACACTTTTTATCAAATGAAAAAGCATTGCTTCAGGAACTGCCAAAGGATTCTTTTGAAATAAAGTATTACAAAGAATATAAACTGGCACAAAACAACCATATATACCTGGGAGAGGATAAACACTACTACAGTGCACCATATCAATACATAGGCAAAAAGCTAAAGGTTATATATACTCGTTCGATGGTTCGTATTTATCATCATCACAATCAAGTAGCAGTACACCAACGAAATTATTCAAAGGGTGCATACACCACAGATAAAGAACATTTGTGTTCTACTCATCAGCATTATTTAAACCGAAGTCCCGAGTATTATAAAGACAAGGCAACAAAACTTTCTGCAACATTAGGACAACTGGTAGAGATGATTTTTACTCAAAAGAAATATCCAGAACAACTCTATCGTACATGTGACGGCCTGTTTAGTTTGCTCAAAAACACCCCGGCCGACACGTTTAACAAAGACTGTCAAATGGCTATCGATAACCAAAATTACAGGTATGGTTTTGTGATGAATATTATCAAAAATAAAATGACAGAATCAACTCAAAAGGATCCTCAAAAAGATCTTCCGCAACATAACAACATCAGGGGAAGAGAATATTACAATAATCAATTATCATTTAAATTTTAAATCAATGGAAATTATTGAAAATCAATTAACACAATTACGCCTTTATGGTTTTAAAAAAAGCTGGACAGCTCTATTGGAAACTCGTAAAAACAATGAGCTGTCATTGAACGAAGGACTTGAAATCCTTTTGCAGGCAGAACTGCAAGACAGGGAGAATCGTCGCTTTAACCAGCACAGAAAAACGGCTCGATTCAGGTATCAGGCCTCATTGGAAGAATTAATGTATGATGCATCCAGAGGTTTGAATAAATCGTTAATAACCACATTATCCTCAGGTGATTATATCTCCAATGGAGAATCCGTGTTGATTACAGGTGCTACCGGGTGCGGCAAGAGCTTTATATCATCCGCTTTAGGACATCATGCATGTGCTCAGGGATATAAAGTTGCTTACTTCAATGTGCAGAAGCTGCTTCAGCAAACTAAAATGGCTCGTATTGAAGGCACAATCTATCAATTAATGAATAAAATATCAAAATCAAACCTGCTTATCCTGGATGATTTTGGTTTAACACACCTTGAAAAACAACATCAAATGGATTTAATGGAGATTGTGGAAGACAGGCACGCTCGCGCAGCAACTATAATAGTAAGCCAATTACCTGTTGCCAGCTGGTTCGATATCATTGGTGAAGCCACCATTGCCGACGCTATTTTAGATCGTTTAGTACACACTTCACATAGAATAGAACTTAAAGGAGAAAGTCTTAGAAAAAAAATGTAATTTTGTCATACTAACCATTATTAGTTACCCAAATCCAAGAGGGGTCAGTATGACCGGAATGGGGGGGCAACATCACCGGAATATCTACCAAGGCTTCAATTTACACATTATTTTTTCTGTTTATCTATTATTTTCACCTCTATTGTATCTTTAATTCCGGCATGCTCTGAATAATAAATCCATTTATTAGACCTTTCTATCCGTTTATAGTAAATGCACTCAATAAAATATTTCCAATACTTTCGGTTATTTTCTGGATTCACCGGACTAATCTTGGGATCATAGGGATCGTCACTTAAAAACCTTGATGTGTTCCTATTTTTTTTGTAAAAATCAAATTGAAGAAACTCTAAGGAGTCACTTTCTATAATCATCCTATTAAATTCATCTGCTACATATACTTGTAAACTATCATATTTACTTTCTTCATAATTACTTACTAAGTGGGAGAAGCTATAACAATTATATATCCATCCCCAACGTTTAATTTGATCATCCTGTAATATTGAACGTTTAATCTTCATTTCATTGGAACATGCCAACAAGAAAAGAATTGTCAACAACAATAAATTCTTTCTCATATTAGATACATTTTTTATTAAAAACTATTTCTTTCAGCAACTCTAGCATCCATTCCTTTATTTAAATTCCCCGTAAAGGATTGGTCACCCACTTTAATGCTGCAAAACAAACCATACTTCAAACGTTTTGTTAGCAAATGGAACAGTATTGGGGATAGCTTCCATATCTCCAATATCTAATCCAAATTGATCCCATAAGTTCACATGATAATCAACTGTATAATCATCACCATTGAATTTTATATTTGTTATTTTACTTCTGTTGACCAAATATCATTTGTTGCAATTTGAGTTCCCTTTGTGCTATCGTTGCACGAAAAATTAACTTATTCAATTTTCGTGAAGATTCTCAACATTGATCTCAATAGTATCCGTAATATCATGTAGCATTGATACAATAACCCATTTGCTATATTTATTCTTCTCAAACAGGTCATAATAGATTGTTTCTATTCGATATTTTCCATATTTCTTATCATTTTCTTGAAGTAATGGACTAAAATATCCATAAGGATCTTCAGAATTTAAAAACATATGTGTCTTTAAATTTTTTTTATAAAAATCAAACTGAACAAAATTTATTGAGTCATTAGTTCTGATTATTCGATTAAATTCATTTCTTGAAAACTTTTGAAGTAACACATAATCAGCATCATCATAATTATCCACCAAATAAAAAGCTCTATAATTAATACTCCAATCATAATAGCCATAACCTTTGGCTGTGGAATGTTCAAATTTTAATTCATTGGAACATGCAGTTAAAACAAGAATAACTATTATGAAAATATAATTTTTAATATAACTCATAATATAATGATTTAATTGTTTCGCTCAGCAACCCTTACATTCATCCCCTTATTTAAATTCCCTGTAAAGGATTTGTCAAACTGAACTTTTGTGATAAAAGGCTTATAACCTCTTAAATGCTGCAAAACAAACCATACTGCAAATGTTTTGTTAGCAAAAGGAACAGTATTGGGCATAGCTTCCATATCTCCAATATCTAACCCAAAATGATCCCATAAATTCACATGATAATCAACTGTATAATCATCACCATTGAAATTTATACTTGTTATTTTTACTTCCGTTGACCATATATCATTTGTTGCAATTTGCGTTCCCTTTGTACTGTCTTCATCTAAATTAAATATGGGGCGAAAGAAGAAACAATTACCGTCACCATCCTCTCTTGGAACTGTAGTAGTTTTGCCCATTTTTCTTCGTCCTTCTTGAGATTTAGGGTTTAAAACCATATAAATAGTTTCATCAATTAAGGGGTTAACGCCCTTAATATCTTTCAAAACAACACCCTTTCTTTCATTTTATCTCTGGGCAATATAATCCTAAACATTATTGCAATAGAGCTCCATGTTTGGGCTATTAATTAACGCCTCTGATAAGATTTCGTCCTCATAAACACCTCCTTTATTAACTTGAAATTTATCAATCATTCTGTCAATATTACCAGTAAGTTTACCTTTTGTGAACCAGTATTTGGCTTTGTCTCTGAATATGTCAAAGAGTTTTTTATCAGAATATTCTTCTTTATCCTTATACTTCATTATATCATCTCCTGAGTCGTACCACTCCATCCAATCTTGTCCAAATAACTTAACTTCAGTATCTGCCATTTGTTGTTCTGAGTATATTGCTTTTATAGGATAACTCTCATTTGGTACATTAGCAAATAGACTATGCTTTTCTTTATAATCAAATCCATTCTTAATATATTCAGATTTATATTGATTAATTATCGCTGAACTATAGATTGGACGTGAAACAATTTTTCCATATCCATAAGTCATATCTTCAGCTATATCTCTTAAATTTCTATCTAATCCTGGCAAATTGACTCTATCTACACACAAGGGAAAGGTAACAACAGGCACCTCTACACTAACGTCCTTACTTGCTCCTTGACACCATGCATATATCCTAATGTTTTCAGCTTTTTCAGGTGTGTATTTAAAACATATAACTCCATCCTTTTCATAAGCGTCAGATTGTTTAAGTTGTTTTAATTTACCATCATTGTTAAGTTCTACACTCCATTGTGTATTTGTTAATTTATCATCATCACCATCGTTATACTCCATTACTTTATAAATGTAGGAATTACCCATTACTAGTTCTTCAACCTTTTTACTTCCATCCTCAGAAAATGGTCCTTCAAGTTTTTTTACTAGTAATTCTATTGCATCTTCATTATTCTCAACATTGTTTCTTTGTTGTACCTGTACATTATTATTTTGTTGACTTAAATTCGTAACCTTCCAAGATTGTTCCGTTATTGGCTCTCCATTTTCAATAACAATGGCCGGAGAAAGAACTAACCGTGTTATCATTGGACTGGTATCTATCGCATTAAAATAACAATCGTAACCAACGCACAAAGTGTCATATAGCTGAATGGTACGAGGACGTTCCATTTCTGAAGGATGGGATAAAACAATTTTCACAGGCTTCATTAACGCTTTACTTGCTGCCCATGCAAAAAGATTGGTTTCTGAAGTTGTTTCAATTTCAATAACATAAGGATTGGTAATTACATTGGTATAGGCCATACCATTTTGGGCAACCTTCTGATATCTGCCATTTTCATAACGTAAAATATTGTAAGACTCATCGTCTACAATTAGTTTACCTTTTATAAACATTGTAAATTGGTTATGTTTGGTTATTAATTAGTTTCTTGTCTGTTATCTTTTGTAAAGATGGTAAAATTTTCTTTCTATATTAATAGAACTTGTTATTTATTATTAATACTGCATTTACATCATGCTCGTCTAATGTTTTGTAACTATTTCAGTAAGCGTCATACACTTGGGCTTATATCGCCTTTGCATATAAATTAAATAATTGCTAAAATAGTTATTATTATAAATAACCATATCAAGTAACGGATATATCATTACTTATAACACACTATTAATCAAACAAATACTTACACTTCACTAGTAATATTCATTCTACAATTAACGCTATAATTTCTTGACATTTCAAATTCATTTTAACAACACCTTACTTTACAGCAACATTTTTACTTTATTCATAGTAAGGAATAATATATATTTGCGGAATGGCTAAAATTAGGGTTTTATTAGGAATGAGTGGAGGTGTTGATAGTTCAATGTCGGCCTGGTATTTACAGCAAATGGATTATGAAGTGGTTGGAATTACCTTAAATACACTATCCCCTATTTCCTCCACCAAGGCCCACGATTATATATACGAAGCAAAAGAGTTGGCTCAAAAACTAAATATAGAACATCATGTAATTGATGTATATGACGACTTTAAAACTTCAGTGATAGATTATTTTGTTGATGAGTATTTGAATGGAAGAACTCCTAATCCTTGCATTCGTTGTAATGAAACTATTAAATGGAAACTACTCAACGAATATGCAGAACAACTTAATTGTGATAAAATAGCAACTGGACATTACGTTCGTTTACATCATCAAAATAATATTTACTACATACAAAAAGGTGTTGATCCAACAAAAGATCAATCTTACTTTTTATGGAATCTCCCTCAAAAAATTCTTAAAAAGTGCATATTTCCTCTCGGAAGTTTTATAAAGATGGATATTAAAGAAAAAGCCCGTGATTTGGGTTTTAACCATATGGCTGGTAAAAAAGAAAGTATGGGTGTTTGTTTTTTGCAAGGAGAAGACTATAGATCATTTATCCACAAATATCAACCTGAAATTAAAGAGAAATTAGCCAATGGTATTGTAAAAAATGCCAATAATGAAGTAATTGGCACACATGATGGATTTCCTCTATACACCATTGGTCAAAAACGAGGATTAAATTTAAATAAAAACCAGGGAGAATATGTGGCCTATATTAATGCTAAAGAAAACACATTGATTACAGCCCCTAAAAATACCTTATTTTCTGATAGTCTTTATCTATCAAACTATCTTCTTTGCGATCAAAATAAAATTAATGATACAATAGATGTAGACATTCGAATCAGAGGCCTCGATGCAGTACCTCCAACACCTGGAAAAATTACAATTAAAGATTCCTCTCTTCAGGTATTATTTAACACCCCAGTATGGGCTTTAACTCCCGGGCAATCCATCGTTTTTTACCAAAATAATATTGTAATTGGAGGTGGGATTGTTGATGAATTTGAATTTAATGTTCTAAAGTAAACTTGGTAATCGTGTTTGTTTTGGGTGTAATTTTATATCTATCATCCGTTCTATGACCTATAATCCAAATAATATCATTACCTGAAAGCATTAACCAAACATCTTCTTTTTGTTGTAAAGAAAATTTAGCATCAATAAAGTAGTCACTTAGTTTTTTAAAGTTCGTCATTCCTAAAGGTCTAAAGTCATCACCTTGCTCCCACTTTCTTATTGTTAATGGATACTCTAGTAATTCCTGATCAAACTGAGCCATCTTCAATGATTTATCAATCTTAAAATCAGAACTATTGATATCTTTCTCTACTCTTATAGCCATTGGT
Organism: uncultured Saccharicrinis sp.; assembly: GCA_963665705.1. Taxonomy (GTDB): domain Bacteria; phylum Bacteroidota; class Bacteroidia; order Bacteroidales; family Marinilabiliaceae; genus Saccharicrinis. The sequence continues at coordinate 2,072,003 of OY762448.1, read as the reverse complement.
TTTTCAATCCGGACTTCATCAGAAGAAATATAGTGTACAACATCAAACTCTTCTTTTTTAATAGGAAGAATAATTAAGTTTTGTCTGTCCTTTATTAACCTGTAATCATGAGAGTAAAACTGTTTTCCAGAAACTTGCTGATGAATTGCTTCAACAACTTCGTCTACTATTGCACCATTAAATCCATAAGGATGTAGCAACTCAAACAATACCAAATTCTTATTCTTAAAATTATTAACATGACTTAAAGAAATTAAAACAGTATCCTCCTGTTCTACAATCAAATCCCTCCGAATATCTTGTATTGAATCTATTAAAAAATCACTCACCTGACATAGTCTACTCATATTTTTCATCATCGTATCACCAAAAGAGGGATTCAAAGACTGAAATAAAGGCAAAATTTCATTCCTAATTTTATTACGGGTATAAATAGATTCCAAATTGGAAGAATCTGTTCTAAACGCCAACTTGTTTTCTTTACAATAACCCTCTAAATCTATGCGCGAAAAATCCATTAAAGGACGAATAACATTACTAGTTACAGGTTTAATTCCGGTTAATCCTTTTACTCCTGTACCCCTCACTAAATTCAGAAAAAAAGTTTCGATACTATCATCCTTATGATGCCCGGTAGCTATCCAATCTATCTTTTCACTAATCAACAGTGCATTAAACCAATCATACCTTAAATCTCTTGCAGCCATCTCAATGGAAATTCCATTGTCGTTGCTATATTGTTTTGTATCAAAGGATTTCAAAAATAACTTCACCTTGTGTTCACTACAAAAACCCTTAACAAAAGCTTGGTCAGAATCCGACTCCTCACCTCTTAAGTTAAAATTGCAATGTGCAGCATACACTTCTATTCCTTGTTTAATAAACAGATGCAATAAAGCTAAAGAATCAGCTCCTCCACTAAAGGCCACTAAAACTTTTTGTCCTGTTTTATAATTGCATTCCTGAGTTAAAAATGATGCAAACTTATTAAGCATGAGATTTACTTTCATTGGTATTAAATAATTTAAAGATGGCACTTGCTTTTACAAGGCATTCTTCATATTCTTTTTCCGGATTACTTTTAGCTGTGATAGCACCACCAACCATAAACGACAAATATTTATTGCTAGCATTATATAACAAACTCCTGATCACTACATTAAAATCAAAATCTCCATCAGGACTTATATAACCAACACTACCGGAATAGGCACCTCGTTTAGTCTCTTCATATTTTTCAATCAACTTCATTGCTCGAATCTTTGGAGCGCCGGTCATTGATCCCATAGGAAAAGAAGATTTTATCGCATCAAAAGCATCTTTACCTTCTTCTAAATCTGCAACAACAGTTGTAATCATTTGAAAAACCTGTGGAAACTTATAAATCCCACATAATTCTTCAACTTGAACTGATCCCATTTTTGCAACTTTTGATAAATCATTTCTCACAAGGTCTGCAATCATAATATTTTCCGAACGTTCTTTAATACAGTTTTTTAAATCTGTGGCATTTTTCTTATCGGCTACTTCTGTTTTTCCTCTGGGGGCTGTACCTTTTATTGGTTGACTAATTAATTTTATTCCTTCCTTTTTTAAATACCTTTCCGGTGAGGCTGAAATAATATATTTATCCTCCATTTTTAACAATGAAGAAAAAGGGGTTGGCGATATCTCTTTTAAACTGTTATAAATATCTAAAGGATTTATTTCTATCTCTTCAGCAAAAAACTCCTGACAGTAATTCAATTCATAAATATCACCTTTATGTATATGTTCTAAAATAGAATCAACTGTGTTTATATATTTTTCTTTACTAACTTTTGATAAAAAGGTAACCGAATCAATGGTTGTTTTTTTAACAGAACAAGCATATATTTCATCCACAAAACGCTTTACAGTCATCTCATTATCTAGCTCTTTCAGATACTCAATTTCCCATATAGAGCCCTTGTTAATAACAACATATCTTGGTTGAAAAAAACATAATGACGGAAAAAACAATTGATCGTAATTCACAGAATAAAGACCTTCAAATTCATTTTTCAAATCATATCCCAGATAACCTAACAACCAATCTTTATTATTGGATTTGTATAGATTTTTAATAACTTCAAAACTCCTGTTATCCTTATTAACAGCACTTATTCCTGCCATAAAATCATATGAATGATAATCCATTCCGGATTTAATATGACTATTATATTCACACGAATCATAAACAGCACAATAATCAACACGTTTACAGTATGCCAACAGTTTTTGCAAAAACATCACTGCATCTTCAATATGTATTGTATACTTTTTTCGCATGTGGCAAATTTAAAATAAAAAAAGCACCTACAAACTGCAGGTGCCTTAGTATAACAAACAAATAATTCTAAATAATCAACAGAAAACTTACTAGCGCTTTCCTAAGTACTCTGAAATACCTTCTTGTGAAGCAGTTAAACCTTCATCACCAGCATGCCAGTCAGCAGGACAAACTTCTCCATTTTCTTCAAAGAATTGTAGTGCATCAATCATACGTAAAGTTTCATCAACACTACGTCCTAACGGCATATCATTAACCACCTGATGACGAACAACTCCTTCTTTATCTATTAAAAATAATCCACGATAAGCCTGAGGAGTACCTTCAAATATCAATTGACCTTCGTCATTATAATCATGCTCACCTGCTAATACATCATAGTTCTCAGAGATAGTCATAGAAGCATCTGCTACTAATGGAAAATTAACCCCTTTAATACCACCTTCTTTTTTCTCTGTTTGTAACCATTTCCAGTGAGAGAAAGCTGAATCAACAGAAACGCCAATTACTTGAACATTTCTCTTTTCAAACTCAGTTAATTTATCTTGAAAAGCAATAATTTCAGTTGGGCAAACAAAAGTAAAGTCAGCTGGGTAAAAGAATAAAATAACATTCTTTTTACCAATAAACTGATCTAATGAATAATCTGCTACGATTTCACCTCCGTTTACTACTGCTTCTGCTTTAAATGCTGGTGCTTTTTTTCCTACTAAAACTGACATAATTTTTTGAATTTGTTTATAATGTTCTTGTTATATTATCAACTACAAACATCAAACAAAAGAATGTTTAAAATGTTTTGAATAAATGATAGTTTTATTTTAAAAACATTAATAAATTAACATCCATAAAACAATATATCAACACATTACAAATACAATAAAATTTATAAATTTCTATTGAACCATTATTAAATGATCCTTTAAATCTTATTTTACAGCAGCCAATTCAACAATTTTTAAAATCACCTCTACTGCTTTTTGCATACTTTCTAGTGGTACAAATTCAAATCTACCATGAAAATTATGTCCTCCTGCAAATATATTTGGTGTTGGTAATCCCATAAACGATAATCGGGAACCATCAGTACCACCTCTAATAGGCTTAACCAAAGGTTTTACTCCAACTTCTTCCATTGCTTTTTGTGCATTATCTACAATATATTTTACAGGCTCTACTTTTTCACGCATATTATAGTACTGATCTTTTGTTTTAATAGATGCAGTTCCTACTCCATATTCATGATTGATTTTACTTACAATATGAGCAATCTCTTTTTTTCTATCTTCAAACCGATCCCTTTTAAAGTCACGAATAATATAAGTCAACTCACTTTTCTCAACTTCTCCATTAAAAGCTATTAGGTGATAAAAACCTTCATATCCGGAAGTATGTTCAGGAGTTTCAACGCGAGGAAGCATAGTGATAATTTGATTAGCGATACGAATTGAATTTCGCATTTTATTTTTTGCATATCCCGGATGCACATTTCTTCCTAATACCGTAATTTTTGCAATGGCTGCATTAAAGTTCTCATACTCTAACTCTCCTATTTCACCACCATCCATTGTATAAGCATATTCCGCTCCAAATTTTTCTACATCAAAATAATCTGCACCGGCTCCAATTTCTTCATCAGGTGTAAAACCTATTCGTATTTTACCGTGTTTAATTTCCGGATGGTTAATTAAATACTCCGTAGCAGTCATTATTTCAGCAACTCCGGCTTTATCATCAGCACCAAGCAATGTTGTTCCATCTGTTGTAATTAATGTTTGCCCAACATACTTTTTTAATTCAGGAAACTCATCAGGTCCAAGTACAATATTATTCTCTTCATTTAATACTATAGAACCACCATCATAATGCTCCACAATTTTTGGATTAACATTTTTACCGCTAAAATCCGGACTGGTATCCACATGAGAAACAAAACCAATAACAGGAACTTCATGTTCCACATTTGAAGGAATGGTAGCCATTATATATCCATTATCGTCTAACTCAACATCCTCAAGACCCATTTCTTTTAATTCCTCAACCAATTTTTCAGAAAAAAACATTTGTCCCGGAGTTGAAGGTGTTAATCCTGTATCTGTATCCGATTGAGTATCAAACCCAATATACTTTAAGAACCTATCTTTTATATTTATCATTACTAACTATTATTATTTATATATAATCATACTGAACTTAAAAGTAGTCTGTTCAAATAACAAAAACAAAAAAGGGAAGCCATTAAAATAGCTTCCCTGACAAATATCATTATAATAAAATATTCTTAATACGCTTTTGCGAAAAGCACCATTTGAGTTGATGGTTTACCTGTTACAATACATTTCCCCGGAGTTTTATCCCCATCTAAAGGAATACACCTGATTGTCGCTTTAGTTTCATCTTTAATTTTCTGCTCTGTTTCTGAAGTACCATCCCAATGAGCTAAAATGAATCCACCTTTTTCATTCAGTACTTTTTTAAACTCATCATACGATTCTACTTTAGTAGTCTTTTCAGCTCTAAAATCCAATGCTTTTTGGAAAATACTATCCTGAATCTTTTCTAATAGATCAGCAACATAAGCATCAATATTTTCTATGGATACAACTTCTTTTGTTAAGTTATCTCTTCTGGCAACTTCAATAGTATTATTTTCAATATCACGAGGACCAACTGCTAATCTTACAGGAACACCTTGTAATTCATATTGAGCAAATTTCCAACCCGGCTTGCGGTTATCGCTGTCATCAAATTTAACAGAAACACCTCTCTCCTTTAATTTAGCAACAATAACATCTACTTTTTCTGTAATTTTTGCAAGATCTTCTTCACTCTTATAAATTGGAACAATAGCTACTTGAATTGGCGCTAATTTAGGAGGTAAAACTAAACCAAAATCGTCAGAGTGAGCCATAATTAAGGCTCCCATTAAACGAGTGGAAACACCCCATGATGAAGCCCAAACATAATCTTCTGTACCTTCTTTACTTGCAAATTTAACATCAAATGCTTTTGCAAAGTTTTGTCCTAAAAAGTGTGAAGTACCCGACTGAAGTGCTTTACCATCTTGCATTAAAGCTTCAATTGTATAAGTTTCCAGAGCACCGGCAAATCGTTCGTTTGCTGTTTTAACTCCCTGTACAACAGGAACAGCTAAATATTTTTCAGCAAATTCAGCATATACCTTTATCATTGTTTCTGTTTCTTCAATTGCTTCATCTTTAGTAGCATGAGCTGTATGCCCTTCTTGCCATAAAAATTCAGCAGTTCTCAAAAACAAACGGGTTCTCATTTCCCATCTCACTACGTTAGCCCATTGATTACATTTAATAGGAAGATCTCTATACGACTGAATCCAGTTTTTATAGGTATTCCAAATAATTGTTTCTGAAGTAGGGCGAACAATAAGTTCCTCTTCTAATTTAGCTTCAGGATCAACAACAACACCTTTACCATCAGGGTCGTTTTTTAAACGATAGTGTGTTACTACAGCACATTCTTTAGCAAAACCTTCAACATGGTTAGCTTCTTTACTAAAAAATGATTTAGGTATAAATAGCGGAAAATATGCGTTTACATGACCTGTTTCCTTAAACATTTTATCTAATTGCTGCTGCATTTTTTCCCAAATGGCATATCCATAGGGCTTAATAACCATACAACCTCTTACTGCAGAGTTTTCTGCCAAATCAGCCTTAATTACCAATTCATTATACCACTGAGAGTAATCTACACTCCTTTTAGTTAATCCTTTTGCCATATTTATAAATTTCTATTAATCCTTTTTTTTCCTGATAATCAATAAAATAATGAATTACAAAACCACATATTTTATTATCAAATAATTATCCGAATACTTAGAATGCGCAAAAATAATAAAAATCGACTATTTCAAACCGTAAAAAGTTAATGAATAAATAATTTATTAATCCTTTGTGCAAAAAAAATGCAATGCGTTTAAAACAAAGTTGGAAAGTAGTTTATGAAGATCTCGCTTTTTTAAGATCAAATACAATTATCTTTTAGTCAATTACTGATAATTTATGCTTTTCAACAAATGCTGTCTTTAATCTACATTTCAATTAAGTTACAAACCTGTTTGATTTGAATTAGTCAACAACACTATTTACTTATTGCGCCATTTCTGTTTTTTCTACAAAAGAATCTTACTACATTTCTTATCTATAACGATAATTTTATTCCCCAAAAAACACACAATTATTCCGAAAATGGCCAAAATAGAGGATAATTATTCGAAAAAGCATTCATTTTGAAGTCTGCCGGCATATGGCTTCGGGTCGCGCTCGGGTGGCATAGGGTTCTGTTGGGGTTGTGTTCGGATAGGGATAGGTCTATAGGATCCGAAGTGATACCTATAACTAATTGATAAGAAACAGAACCTGTATGCATTTTGGTATACAGAAGGTCTGTCTGTAAAAGGTTCACAAGCTATAAAAGATCGCTAATATTACGCTGACATCATTTATTTCCAGGTAAAAGTCTAATCAAGCCTATGCAATTAAAAGCAAAATTAGACGATTACCCTTTTGGTCAAAATATATAGTTATCAATGTCAATCAAGGGTTGAAAGTAATAGTTTAAAAGGCTGAAAGCCGGAAACATCACAACAAGGGGCATCGCCCCTTGTATTAGTCGGTAAGTAAATCTCAGGCTGTAAGTCTGAAACTTATGGTAGATGTTTCAGACTTACAGCTTGAATGGGCATTTTGCTCAAGGCCTTGGGGTGATACCCCAAGTTATGATGTATAAGGCTTTCAGCCTTTTGAATAGAATAAATCCAACACTTGATTCGCATTATCAATTATTATTCACTGGATTAATTTATCAGAAAAACTTACAGGTTTAAGTTCATTTTGGCAATTCAGTTTAACTATTGGTTTATTAATCATAGGACTTTCTGAAGATAAAAATGAAGATGAAATGACAATGTCCTTAAGATTGAATTCTGTATTTAATTCGTTTTTTGCAGGAATTATACTTCATATCTTTTATGTTTCAATAGACTTATTTAGTGGAGGAAGCATAGAATCATACAATTCACTCTATGCTACAAACTTTATTCTTATTTTGCATGTCTTTAATTGTTATAGAACAAAAAAACGTGTAAATGAATGAAAAATTCACTAAAAGTTGAAAGAGTAATTTTGAATTTAACACAGGAGGATTTGGCTAAAAAGATAAATATTTCTCGTCAAACCATTAATTCAATAGAGAATAATAAATATATACCATCAACAGTGTTAGCATTAAAACTATCGGATGTTTTTAATAAAATGATGAATGATATTTTTAAATTAGACAACGACGATTAAAGCCATTTTACAATTAAACAAAGCCACAATCATCTATTAATAATTGATTAACAAACACATAGCTAACAACACTGCTTAACCTCAAACAATTTTAACATAAATTTAACTAAAACAAGCTACACACCTCAATTCGGCATGATTATTGCAAAATAATAAATGGGAAATTATTCGTTTAAAGTGGCATTTTTTACACTTTAAATGTGATTTTTACAGTAATAATTACTTTTTTTACGATTGAGAATTGGTATTAACAGTGTAACACTAGAGCTATGAAAAAGATATTATTATTATCGGCGACAGCACTATTTATTTTATCTGGTTGTGCAACCTACCAGATGAATAATGCAAGTGTATATGAGGATGATTTATATTACAATCCTTCAGATAAGCCTTTGGCTATAGCAGAAAGTTACTCTTCACTGCCAGCTCCCGACAAAGAAATACAAAAACAAGATAACAGAACTTACTCCGAACTTAAAAGTTCATATCAGCAATCATCAGCTGCTGAAGAGCAAAAAGACTTAAGAGATTTTAGCAATATTCAAAAAGAATATACTGAATTACTTACTGACGACTCTGTTGAAGAAGTTGACACAATGTTATATTACAACGAAGAAACAGGATATTGGGTTAACGAATACGAAGGTTCTGAACTTGATCGTGATTATGCACAAAGGCTTGCTAAATTTCACGGACCATTTGTTGGGATTCCTTATTGGTCACCATTATATAATGAGGTAATTTTTGGAAGTGGGTTTGACTATAATGTATATATTGAAGGCGATTATGCTATTGTAGTACCAGAATGGTACAGTCCTTATTATTCAAATTGGAGATATGGAAGACCATATAATTATTATGGTTGGTACGGTAATTATGGTTGGAACTACCCTTACTCAAGTTGGGGAATTGGCTTTGGATGGGGATATTACAATTGGTACAGTCCTTATTATAGCTGGGGATACCCATATTACAATAATTATCACCATCACTATGGAGGTCATCCTTATTACAACTCATATTCAAATAATATAAACAGAACCAGAGCTCCAAGAGAAGTTTATTCCGATCGAGTTTCAAGTAGTCGCCAATCTGCTACTACAAAATCTTCAAATACCGGAAATATTGGAAGAACAAGTAGAGCTGGTCAAACTTCAACAAGAGCAACAAGCGGAACTTCAACTACAGGAAGAACCACAAGAGCATCGTACAACAGGACTTCAGGGACTTCAACAACAAAATCAACACAAACAGGAAGATCCACAAGAAGTACCTATACTCCAACTTATACAAGAACATCTTCTAGTGGTACAACAAACAGAAGTACATATAACAGAAGTTCAAGAAGTAGCAACAACTCAACAAAAAGCACTACTTCTAATAAAACATATACAAATACAAGAAGTAACAGAAGCTCTTATTCTACAGGAAGTGCAAGAAAAAGTAGTTCAAACTATAACAGATCGAGCAGTAGTTCTTCATCAAGGACCTATACTCCTTCTTACAATAGAAGCTCTAGTTCTTCATATTCCGGAGGTACAAGATCAAGTGGCTCCAGCAGTAGATCAAGCAGCAGTGGAAGTAGTAGATCAAGTGGTGGAAGTAGCAGATCTGGTAGAGGAAGATAAAAGTATTCTGACCACAATGGTATCAATCTTTAATAAGCCTGTAATTTACTTAATGGAATGATTATGAAAAAACTGAAATTTATAATATCCGCAGTAGCACTTACAATAAGTAGTACATTAATGTCGCAAACCTATCAGGATGTACTTAGATATTCGCAACCTCAATATAGTGGAACAGCACGTTCCGTTGCTATGGGAAGCGCTTTTGGATCTTTAGGTGGAGATTTTAGTGCCATTGGTATAAATCCTGCAGGTATTGCAGCTTATAGAACTTCTGAATTTTCGTTTACACCTTCCATCATGCTGAATTCAAGCGAAAGTATTATGAATGGTAGTAGTTCTACATCTTTAACAAGCGTAAATTCCGATGAAAACAAAACAAAGCTCTTATTAAATCAATTTGGATATGTAGGTACCTACCGCCCAATGAGAGATAATAAGAAAGGATTAATAAGCACACATTTTGCCATAGGATACAATAGAAATAACAATTTTAATTACAGATCTATGGCCTATGCAAGAAATGTATCTAATTCAATGACAGATATGTTTGTTATAGATGCAGAATTAACTGACCCCTCTTATTTATCAGGGGCAACAGGACTAGCTTACGATGCTTATATCATTGATTTAGAAGATCCTGATTCTGGAGATCTTTATTACACCAATTACTTTTTAGATGAAGATAAAGTACACCAGACTAAAATTATTGACAAGGATGGATACAGTGGAGAATTCAACTTCTCGTTTGGAGCAAACATCAGTAATTTTTTATTAGTAGGTGGTAGTTTGGATATTTCACTTATGAACTACAAAGAAGATGTTAAATATTTTGAGGAATTTAGCGAAGATAATGCTGCTGTAGGTAATACTGATCCGATTTTTAATCACTATACATTATCTGACTACCTGGATGCATCCGGAACCGGATTCAATATTAAATTAGGAGTTATTATTACTCCAACAAAAGGACTTCGACTAGGATTGGCATACCACTCTCCTACCTGGTATAACATGGAAGAAAATTATGGAAGCAGAATAGATGGTGTATTTTACAACACTATTGATGATTTAGGATCAAACAAAACTTATGCATATTATGATGGACAATATGATTACAATTTCAGAACACCAGATAAAATTATTGCAAGTGCGTCATACATATTTGGAAAATTAGCCATCTTAAGTTTTGATTACGAACGTATTAACTATGCAAATGCAAAATTTACAGCATCGGTAGATGATTGGGATGATATAACAATTATTAATGAGCAAAATGAAATCATTGATGATGTTTTTACTTCCACAAACAATTACAGAGCTGGAGTTGAGTTCAGAGTTAACAAACAATTTAGTCTGCGAGGAGGATATGCATTTCAGGCATCTCCTTATAAAGAAGACCCTAAAGACAATGAAATAACAAGTTACTCAGCAGGTTTTGGTTATCGATTTAGTAATTACTTTTTTGATGTAGCTTATAAATTATCTTCTTATAGTTTAAATTACTATAACTACAACTGGGATGCTTCTTATGACCAATACATTGGAACACCTCCTACAGTAAACACAGATGTTAAGGATAATAATATTGTATTTACTTTTGGTATGAAATTTTAAAATAAAAAACTGATATAAAACAAAACACCCGATGCTCACTGAACATCGGGTGTTTTTATTTTGTATTGTCTACTACTTATTTAATCATACCTGCTGCAACTGTTTCATTGGTTCCTTCATCAACCAGAATTACACTACCAGTAAATCTGTTTTGAATATAAGCATCCACATGAAGAGGTTTAGTTACTCTTAATGAAATCTTTGCAATATCATTCATTCCAACTACCTTATCTTCAGTATCTTTTTCCAGCGTATTAATATTCATCTTATAGTGAACATCAGTAACCATGCAACGAGCTTCTGCTGAAGTATGGCGTATTACATATTTTCCTCTGGGAACAATGTTACGCTCATTAAACCAACAAACCATTAACTCAAGATCCTGAGTAGTTTCAGGTAAATTGTCTGACTTAACTAACATATCGCCTCTACTGATATCAATTTCATCCTCTAAAGTTACAGTAACTGACTGAGGAGCAAAGGCCTCATTTAATGTATCTTCAAAGAAGTCAATACCCTTCACTTTTGATGTAAATCCAGAAGGCAATACAGTAATAGGATCACCAACCTTAACAGCTCCTGACACTATTCTACCACCATAACCTCTATAATCAGGAAATTCAGCAGTTTGAGGACGAACAACATATTGAACAGGAAATCTGAAATCCTGGTGATTAATATCACTACTAATATGAATATTCTCTAATAAATGAAGTAATGTTGGTCCCTTATACCATTCCATACTAGCAGAACGATCAACCACATTATCTCCTTTTAATGCACTTATAGGCACAAAACGAATATCCTTCACACTTAATTTTGAAGAGAATCCATCAATATCATTCTTAATCTTCTCAAATGTTTCTTCAGCATAATCCACTAAGTCCATTTTGTTTACACAAAAAATAACATGTGGAATTTGAAGTAAAGAAGCAATATAAGAGTGACGTAATGTTTGTTCTAATACCCCATGACGGGCGTCCACTAAAATAATAGCAACATTGGCAGTACTTGCACCAGTAACCATATTACGTGTATATTGAATATGCCCCGGGGTATCAGCTATAATAAATTTTCTTTTAGGAGTTGCAAAGTAACGATATGCTACATCTATAGTAATACCTTGCTCTCTCTCCGCTTTTAACCCATCTGTTAATAAGGCAAGATTTACTTCTTCATTTCCTATTCTTTCACTAGCCTTTTCAATAGCCTCCATTTGATCTTCAAAAATGGCTTTACTATCATATAAAAGTCTACCTATTAACGTACTTTTACCATCATCAACACTACCAGCAGTGGTGAATCGTAAAAGTTCCATATCTAAATATCCTGAATTTTTATCGCTCATAATAATTTTGATGCTTAACTTTAATGGTTAAAAATACCCTTCTTTCTTACGATCTTCCATTGCCGATTCTGATCTTTTATCATCAGCACGACCACCTCTTTCTGTTGTTCGTGTAGCTGCAACTTCCTGAATAATATCTTCTACATTATCAGCTTTAGACAGTGTTAATCCAGTACAGGTAATATCACCAATAGTTCTACATCTCACATCTTTTTCAATCTCTTCCTCACCTGGTTTTAACTCCATAAAAGGAGCTTTAAACATCCAAACGCCATCTCTGTTAAAGACTTTACGTTTGTGTGTAAAATATAAATTCGGCAATTCAATATTTTCCATATAAATATATTGCCAAACATCCATCTCTGTCCAGTTACTTATTGGGAACACTCTAAAGTGCTCACCCATATTTTTACGTCCGTTAAAAATATTCCATAACTCAGGACGTTGATTTTTTGGATCCCACTGACCAAACTCGTCCCTATGAGAGAAAAATCTTTCTTTTGCACGTGCTTTTTCTTCATCTCTACGTCCACCTCCCATAGCTGCATCACATTTTAATTCATCTAATGCATCTAATAAAGTAATAGTTTGAAGTTTGTTACGTGAAGCATTAACACCTTTTTCTTCAACAGCTTTTCCTTGATCTATTGAGTCCTGAACATAACGAACCAAGCATTTTGCTCCGGTTTCTTCCATTAAGTTATCTCTGTAATCAAGTGTTTCCTGAAAATTATGCCCTGTATCAATGTGTAACAATGCAAATGGAACTTTAGCAGGATAAAAAGCTTTACGTGCTAAATGAAACATTACAATAGAATCTTTCCCTCCGGAAAATAACATCACCGGTCTTTCAAACTGTGCTGCTACTTCTCGAATTACGAAAATTGATTCAGCTTCCAGCTCTCTAAGGTGATTAATTTGGTATTTATCCATAGTTTTATATTGATGTTTACCTATTAAGGTTTTTAAATCGTGGCCAAAGTTAATGATTTTTAATTTTTAGCCTAGTTCTACAAAACAAAAATATCCCACTAATAAGTAGGATATTTCAAAAGCACATTAAATGTACAATATATTTTAATCTAAATTTTCGATACCATCTACATCAAAACTCTTATTGTATTGCGTCATGGCTCTTAAACTCATACCAACATTTGAAAATCCTCCATCGTGGAAAAGATTTTGCATAGTAACTTTCTTGGTTAAATCAGAGAACATAGCGATACAATAGTTGGCACACTCTTCTGCAGATGCATTACCTAGCGGTGACATTCTTTCAGAAAAATCCATCAAACCATCGAATCCCTTAACTCCACTACCTGCAGTTGTGATTGTTGGTGATTGAGAAATGGTATTTACTCGTACTTTTTTCTCACGACCGTAAATATATCCGAAACTTCTGGCTATAGATTCTAATAAAGCTTTAGCATCAGACATATCATTATATCCATAAAAAGTACGTTGCGCAGCAACATAAGATAAACCTAAAACAGATCCCCATTCACTGATGGCATCCATTTTAAATCCTACTTGTAACATTTTATGAAACGATATAGCAGAAATGTCTAAAGTTTTATTTAAATAATTATAGTTTAAGTCGTGATATACTCTTTTTTTACGAACATTTAAAGACATTCCTATTGAGTGAAGTACGAAATCAATTTTTCCACCCAATACTTCCATCGATTTTTCAAATACAGTCTCTAAATCTTCTACACTTGTAGCATCCCCAGGAATCACTTCAGCATTACATTTTTCTGAAAGTTCCGTAAGCGTTCCCATCCTACAAGCAACTGGGGTATTTGACAAAGTAAAAGTAGCTCCTTCTGCATGAGCCATTTCTGCAACTTTCCATGCAATAGACATATCGTTTAATGCACCAAAAATAATTCCCCTTTTTCCTTTTAATAAATTATATCCCATTTTTATTTTTAATTTGAGCGTACAAATATATATGAATATTGCAGTTCCAAAAACACTATAGTTTAAATATTTACTACTTTAACGTAATTTAATTAATATTTTTCGTTTTCAGTTAACACAAACTACTAATTTTCAACTCCTAACAAATCTTTTGCATTTGACAGTGCAGCATCCGTTAAGTTACTTCCACTTAACATTTTTGCAATTTCCGTTATTCTGTTATCTATTGACAATTCTTCAATACTTGTTTGCGTACTATGTTGATTATCTTTTTTATACACTTTATAATGCTGCCTTCCTTTAACTGCAATCTGCGGTAAATGAGTTATACTAATAACTTGGATGTTATTTGATATTTCTTGCATAATCTTCCCCATTTTATCAGCTACTTCACCAGAAACACCGGTATCTATTTCATCAAAAATAATTGTTGGTAATCCCTTTGAAATAGATAATAATGATTTAATACACAACATCACCCTTGACATTTCACCACCAGAAGCTACTTTTGGAATTGCAGCCAGTTCTCCATTTTTATTAGCAGAAAAAAGAAATTCAATATCATCATTACCAAACTCAGCATATTCACCTAAAACATTACACACTACTTTTAAGGTTGCATTAGGCATTCCTAGTTCAAACAACTGATCAACAATTGTATCTTCAATTCCTTTTAAAACTTTCTTTCTTGACTTAGTTAATTTATCGCTAATGACTTTCAGCTCACTTAAAGCCTTATCTATTTCTTTCTGCTTGGCTTCTAAGTCTTCGTCAAATGAAGAAATCTTTTGTAACTGTTTTTCAAGGTTCTCTTTAATTTCAATTAACTCCTCAACACTGTTGGCTTTATGTTTTTGCTGTAAGGAAAAAATCTGATCTAATCTGGCGCTAACCAACTGTAAACGTTCAGGATCATACTCAATACCTTCCATTACAGAATTCATTTCATTTGCTAAATCATCTAAATCAAGAAATGCTGAGTCTATCCTATTTATCCAACCTTCAACATCAGATAAATATGTAGATATTTTTTGCAGATTCTTCAATGATTCCTTTAGTGAATTTAGAACCGACAAATTATCTCCATTAAAAAGATCAACCACACTATATAATCCACCTTTTACCTCTTCTGCGTGCGATAAAAGTTCTTGCTCCTTATCTAACTCCTCTTGCTCTCCTGCTTTTAATTTAAGTTCATTAAGCTGATTATACTGAAATTGCATATAATCAACATCCGCATTCAACTTAGCATTTTGGTCTTCTAATTCAGCTTTTTCTTTTTGTAGTTGCTTAAGAATTTTAAATTTACTTTTATACGAATTTAAAATTTGACTATTCTGAGCTACTGTATCTACCACGTTTAATTGAAAGCCAGTATCACCCAACAATAAATTCTGATGCTGAGAATGAATATCGATCAAAAGGGGTGATATTTTTTTTAAAAAACCTAAATTTACGGGAGTATCGTTTACAAAAGCCCTTGATTTTCCATTGGTTAATATTTCCCTCCTGATTAAAGTTATATCATCGTAATCGATATCCTCTTCTTCAAAGAGTAAATTAAATCCATAATCAGCAATATTAAAGGCGGCTTCAATAACACTCTTTTTTTCTTTATTTTTTAAAACAGAAACGTCACTACGTTGACCTAAAACCATAGCCAAGGCTCCAAGCATAATCGATTTACCAGCACCTGTTTCTCCTGTAATAACAGAAAAACCATCTGTAAAATCTATTTCAACCTGATCTATTAATGCGTAATTAGATATAAATAATGATTTAAGCATACAACACAATATAAGATTACTGCTATTCTGTTAATTTTTCACTATACTTACTTGAGTTAGCAGGATCAACTTCTGTTAAAACTTCAATAGCTCTTTGCTTTTCCATTGAGAATGATTCTGAAAAAACATTTATCAACTCATCCGATTTAGCATCAAAAAACACTTCCATAGCAAATGTTCCAGGACGTTGACGATGAACTTTTGTCAATTTCTCAATGGCCGACAACACTTGCTTTCTTCCATCTTCAGGTTTGTCACTCATCTTATCTAACCCTAAACGATGGTATTGATAAATGCATTCTCTCATAGGGCGATGATATTCGTTTAAGTAATTTTCAACAAACCAATATCTATTCGTTTTGCTTTCATATGATTTCCATCCTTCATATTGCGAATTCTGAGACATATTAACAATCTTTTCAGCCGTCTCCATGTATGTCGTTCCACCATTCTTAGAATAAGAGTCGTAATCTAATCCAAGAATAACATAGGCATAATAAGATATAACACCCACTAAATTCGAACCTATTGAATTAGTATTATAAACCAAAGGCTCAAATTCCTCGTATTTAAACGTAAAGTTCTGATCTAAATAATTCAATAATATAGATCTGTATGAAGAATTATAAACAGGACGACGAGCCTGAACCTGAATTGTTCCTGAAAACTCATTAGAGGAAACAACCTCCTTTATATTTATTAATATACTGCACTCAATCCTTTCTTCAGGACTAAAAACATTATCCGTCCATTTTTGTCCGTTAACAAACTCCCTGATGGCTGTTTGCATTGTTTCATATACTTGTTTATTGGTTCCTTGAACACTCGGTGAAACAACAGAAACACTGCATTGCAACTCTTGCGCATTGGTAACTACTGATATAAAAAACAGGACTAAAAACAGAAACTTTTTCACGTATGTCTTTTTTGAGTTAAGTAATAATTTTAAAGTGACACTATTTTATCCACAATGTCAATGGCCACTTCTCGCTTACTCTTTAACGAAAACTCTTCTTTATTATTATTGATATCTATAATTGAAATCTGATTAGTATCGTGCCCAAAACCAGCCCCCTTATTTTCCAACGAATTTAATACAATAAAATCCAGATTCTTCTGTTTTAGCTTTTTTTGTGCATTAGCTACTGCATTTTGTGTTTCCAAAGCAAAACCAACTAACAGTTGTCCTTTTCGTTTTATTTCACCTAACTTCCGGGCAATATCCACGGTAGCCTTTAATGTTACTACCATCTCATCTTTATCACTCTTTACTTTCTGGTCTGCACAAATAGCAGGAGTGTAATCTGCAACAGCAGCAGACAATACTGCACCATCACAATCAGGAAATTCTTTTGCACACGCTTCATACATTTCATTAGCAGAAGTAACCATATGAACCTCTATATTAGCATGCTTAACTTTTTCACTCGTTGGGCCGGACACTAATAGCACTTTAGCACCTCTTGAGGCTAATTCTTCAGCAATACTATAGCCCATTTTTCCACTGGAGAAATTTCCAATAAATCTTACCGGGTCTATTTTTTCATAGGTAGGGCCTGCATTAACCAGAAACCTTCGACCTTCTAACTGAGCATTTTTAGTATCTTGTTGCTTTTGAAAAAAAGTTATTAATTCTTCAACTATTGTTTCAGGCTCAGCCATTCTTCCTTTACCACTTAAGCCACTTGCTAATTCGCCTGTTTCAGCCTCAATCATATGAACACCATCCTCTTCAAGATATTTCATATTTCTTTGATTTGCCGGATGCAAATACATATCCAAATCCATGGTTGGAGCAACAAACACCGGGCATCGAGCTGACAAATAAGTTGTAACCAATAGGTTATCAGCAATAGCATTAGCCATCTTCCCCATTGTATTTGCTGTGGCTGGAGCCACAATCATAGCATCAGCCCATAATCCCATATCAACATGACTATTCCAGTCTCCATTTTCAGGATTATAAAAATCAACCATTATTGGATTCTTAGATAAGGTGGCCATAGTTAGCGGAGTTATAAACTCCTTAGCTTTTTCGGTCATTAAAACCTTAACTTCTGCTCCTTGCTTAACAAAAAGTCTTGTTAGGCTTGCCGCTTTATACGCAGCAATACCTGCTGAAATACCTAAAATTATTTTCTTACCTTTTAACATCCCGATATCTTATAAACAAAAAAAGATAAAAGAAATATCAAAAACCTCCTTTACCTTTTTTATTTTTTTTCGAAAGAAACTAGTTTGTTAAGATTATTTCTCCTCCAAACCAGCATTACGATGATAAACCTTATTCTCTACAAACTCTTGTGTAGCGATTGATGAAGGTTTTGGTAATCTTTCGTAAAATCTTGAAATTTCAATTTGCTCACGATTCTCAAATACTTCTTCCAAATTATCAGTGTACGAAGCAAATTCCTGAAGTTTTTTATTCAACTCCTCCTTCATTTCTACACTTATTTGGTTTGCTCTCTTTGCAATTACATTTACAGATTCATAAATATTACCTGTATCTTTAGAAAGCTCTTGTGTATTCCAAGTAATAGTACTACTCGGAGCATTTGATTTTTTATAATCCATGATAATAAAATTATTATTCTAATTTACTTCTTCGTATTTAACTTCTTTAGAGGCATGCTCAAAAATTTTCACAGCCTTCTCTGTATATTCACTCTTAGGAAATTCATTGATAAATGAATAATATTCATCAATAGCCTCTCTCATCCTTGTATCTTTTTTCTCAATAACACTATTTACTGCCTGTATATATTTAGCTTCCAGTATTAAAAAAGATAATTCTTCTCTATATTTTGTATCTGGATAATCTTTTAAACTATTTTGAGCTGCAATAACAGCTGATTGATAATTATTACCCATATAGTTACCTAGGTTAAAATATAATTTAGCCGATAAGTAAGATTTATATACCAATTTATCTCTTAGCTCTGTTATTAAGCGTTCAGCTTCTTCAACTTTTGCACTTTTCGGAAATAAATTAATAAACAACTGAAATTCATTAATTGCATTATATGTATCCGTTTGATCCAACCTTGCTTTTGGGGATACCATATAATAACAATAAGCATTCATAAACTGACATTCTTCAGCATAATCACTTGATGGAAAAGTTTTGTAGAACTGACGAAAATAATGTCCGGCCATGATAAAATCATTTAAACCATACAAACATCTTGCATAAGTAAAACTAATTATCTCAGCTTTATCTGTTCCTCTGTAAATGCTCTGGAGTTCATTGAATAGTGTAGCAGCACGCATAAAATCTTCTGCTTCGTAATACTCCATTGCTTTTGTATATTTCATCTCATAATCAGTACTCTTTAACAATTTCTGATACTGACTACAACTTATTAACAAAGGAATAATTACCAGAACAAATATTAACTTTTTCATTAAGAATTATATTTTTTAACATCAACAATTTGAATTTCAACAAACTAATACTGAAACTCAAATCATCTCTATATTATATTTTCATTTTACAACGTGCAAAGATAAAATATAAAAATGAAACAACCATACATTTAGTATACACCATTGCTATATTAACTAAATTTTAAGGTTTATTGTTTATAAAATATTAAAATAAATACCCCAATTATTTATTTGTGACAGCACTTATTTAAATTTAGATAGGTGAATTACACATTGATTATTAAAAAATATTACCTTTGCGCCGTTAATTTATAATAAGATATACGACGTGGATATTTTTGATAAAATAAAGAACATGGGACCGCTTGGTCAATACGGAAAAGCTGCACATGGTTATTTTACATTTCCAAAGCTTGAAGGTGAAATTGGTCCTAAGATGAAATTCAGAGGTAAAGAAGTTCTTACTTGGAGTTTAAATAACTATTTAGGACTAGCTAATCATCCTGAAGTAAGAAAAGCTGATGCTGATGCTTCGGCAGAATATGGTTTAGGATATCCTATGGGTGCTCGTATGATGTCTGGACAAACCAGCAAACACGAGGAATTAGAAGCTAATTTAGCAGAATTTGTTGGTAAAGAAGATTCATACCTTCTTAATTTCGGATATCAGGGTATGGTTTCCATTATTGATACTCTAGCAACAAGAAATGATGTTATTGTATATGATTCGGAATCCCATGCTTGTATTATGGATGGAATCTTTTTACATAAAGCTAAAGGTGGAAAAAGTTTTGTTTTCCCTCATAATGATATAGTTCGCTGTGAAAAGATGCTTGAGTTTGCTAAAAAACGAGCAGCAGAAAATGGTGGCGGTATTTTAGTGATTACCGAAGGTGTTTTTGGTATGGCTGGTGACCTTGGGGCATTAGACAAAATTGTTGCTTTAAAAGATAAATTTGAGTTCCGTTTATTAGTTGATGATGCTCACGGTTTTGGTACTATGGGTAAAACAGGTGCCGGTACTGCGGAACACTTTGGTGTAACAGACGGTGTTGATGTTTTATTTAGCACATTTGCTAAGTCGATGGCAAGTATTGGTGCTTTTGTTGCATCAAACGAAGACGTAATTAATTATTTAAGATATAACTTACGTTCTCAAATATTTGCAAAGTCATTGCCTATGCCTCTTGTAATAGGAGCACTTAAACGACTTGAATTATTAAAAACTCAAACTGAGTTAAAAGATAATCTTTGGAAAGTTGTAAATGCATTGCAAAAAGGACTAAAAGAAAAAGGATTTGATCTTGGAAAAACAGAATCTCCTGTTACTCCTGTATTCCTTAACGGTTCTGTTCCTGAGGCTACTCAATTAACTATGGATTTAAGAGAAAATTATAATATTTTCTGTTCTATTGTAGTTTACCCTGTAATACCAAAGGATCAATTAATGTTAAGAATTATCCCAACAGCTGTTCATACATTAGAAGATGTTGAATACACAATTAAGGCTTTTGGTGAGATTAAAGAAAAATTAGAAGCAGGTGCTTATCAGAGTGATAAAATCGCTAATATTTTATAAGCATTATAGCATATAATAAAATCATAAAAAAGAGGCTATCTTATTAAGATAGCCTCTTTTTTTATTAGTACTGTTTAGCGATATAGATATCTTTATAATAATGATGAATAATCTCTTTCATAGTTTTACCCTCCTGAGACAAAGCCATTGCTCCAAGCATACAAACCCCAGCCCTATGTCCTTTACCTGCACCATTAAAAGTAAACACCTTATTGTTCTTACTATCTTTCATTGACCCCTCCACTATAAAAGCTAAGCTAGGTAAATCCAAAAAGGTAGCAAAATGCATCAAATCATAGCCTGCTAACTCAATATTTTTAAGTTCACCTTCTATTACAATTTTTTTAACAGATCCTTTCTCTGTTCTATCTATAATATTAATAGATCGTACTCCCTTAATATCTTCATTAAATTGCTTATTTAATATACCAACAACAGCTTCTTCCTTAACCACATTATTCCATCTAAAAAGGCTATGTATATTTCCTAAAGCATCAGAAGCCAAACCTTGTAATAAATCTTTTTTTTGCGTTCTACAATAGCTATCTTCTGGCTTATATATCCATTCTTTTACAACATTTTCACTCAACATCTCACCGCGCTCGTCTTTCTCACTATCTATTTTGCTATTTAAATTTTCAGAAATAATTTGATCTCCCCTATAAAATCCAGTTTCGGTTACTCCTCCGCAACAATATGTATAAGGCAAAGCTACAACCTGACTATTACAGTACATTACTATGCCTTTTGTTTCCTCTATAGCTTTACGCGATACATCATTTCCATGCAACGAGATCCCCTTATAGTGAAATTGTAATTGTTTTGGATTTGGGCTAATAAAATTCTTTACAAATAACAATTGCTCCCCCAATGGCTTAGGCTGAATAAATGAAGTGATATTTAATTCATCAATATATTTTATAAAATAACTTCTAAAGACAATGGCCATCACCTTTAAAAATTCTAATTGATTGTTATTTTTAAACGACCAATCCATTATACTACTAATAAAGAAATCAACATCAACTCTATTGGACACTATTATCTTATCATCTTGCAATGCAACTTCAATAGCTCCTTTGAAATATTTTTTTTCGGAAACAACAGCACCCTTTTCTTTAATTATAAAATAACTATCCGACCACTGCATAGGAGTAAAAGTAGTTTCCTTGTCTGCAATAACTATTTCTTTGTCATTTTCAAGAAATATTTTGGAATCTTTTATATACATAGTCCAATCTCCAGAAAGCGTTCTCTGACTTTCTCCAAAAAAGTATTTTCCATCGAGGGAAATAAACGCAGTTTCACTATGTAAAATATCAATAACTAACCTGGGATTATTCATTAGTTTGAACTTATAATTAGTAAATTCTATAGACTTTCAATATTCAGTATTTTCTGTTTTAAAGGCTTTAACACTTCCTTTAGATTAGTAAAGCTATAAGAAATTTGTTCATAAACACTTTTTATTGAGTCAATATTTAAATTTTTAAAACTTAATTCACTATCCGTAATAAAAATACCACTCATCTGTATAACACCAGGTACAACTCTTATTTGCGCTGTTGATGTATCATAATATTGGGTGGGTTTATGTACAACTCTGGGATAAATAATTAATTGAAATTGTTTTTCTTTTTTATAAGCAAAACAATTTATAAATGGATATTTTGATAACGAATAACTTCTTCCTAATAACTTTTCTATTTCAAGATAAACATGAAATATCCATTCGTAATTCTGACTTTGAATAACAATACCAGATCTAACATGATTGTTAATTAATAAAACTTCACCATTAAGATCATTAAAAATTGAATCTAATTTTTGCTGGTCTGAAACTTCTTCAATTATTGGAAAATACATTTTATTGATAACACTCAAATAAAAATGTCTCTTTATTCCATCGGGATAGTAAACTCCATCACTAAAAACAATTGAATTTTCATATTTCCGAGCAAGGGAGAGCACATCTTTAACTTTTTCAATATCCTTATGCCTATGATGTTTTGTATCTATAGCAAGTATAATGCTTTTAAATATTGAGGCAGTAACAGGTACAATCTGATATTTTTGATTAAGTTCAAACCTTGAATTAATATTAGCACCTGATAAAAAGCTACATAAATCACAATCCTTGTTAGATTGCAATTTTAACCTTTGCATGTTTTCTAAAGATTTTGATACTAATATTATCTGAATATCAAAATCTCCAACCTTTAATAATTTATAATCATCAATATAGGAGCTATTAAAATGAATCTTTATGTCTTTAATATTCATAGCAAAAAAAATGGAAGACTTATTCAAAGATAAAGTCTTCCATTATATTTTAGAATTAATATCTGATTAACTCATTAATTTTCACTTAAGAAACGCTCTGCATCAATTGCCGCCTTACATCCAGAACCAGCAGCTGTAACAGCCTGACGATATTGATTATCCATCACATCTCCACACGCAAAAACTCCAGGAACATTAGTTTTTGACGTTCCGGCAATTGTTTTTATATAGCCAACCTCATCCGTATCAATATATTCGTTAAATATATCTGAATTTGGAGAGTGTCCGATAGCTAAGAAAAATCCATCAATATCGATCTTCACTTCCTCTTCATTATCTTCTCCTTTATTTTTCCACAAAATGGCTCCTTCAACAACACCGTCTCCAGTTAATCCTTTTGTTTGATGTTTCCATAACACTTCAATATTTTCAGTCTCTAACAAACGCTCTTGCATTACTTTTGAGGCTCTTAAAACATCACGACGAACGATCAAATATACCTTTTTGGCCAATCCAGCTAAATACATTGCTTCTTCGCAAGCAGTATCTCCACCGCCAACTACTGCAACAACTTTCTCTCTGTAAAAGAATCCGTCACATGTAGCACATGCAGACACTCCGCCTCCAGCATATTTCTGTTCATCTTCTATACCTAAATATTTTGCTGTGGCTCCCGTAGCAATAATTAAAGCTTCTGTTTCAATTACTTTATTTCCATCCACAGTAACTTTAAATGGTCTTTGAGATAGATCTGTAGCTGTAGCATAACCAAAACGGATATCCGACCCAAAACGCTCTGCTTGCTTTTTAAGGTCTTCCATCATTTCAGGTCCAGTTATTCCATCTGGATAGCCTGGAAAATTTTCAACATCGGTTGTTGTTGTCAATTGCCCTCCAGGTTGCATTCCTTCATATAAAACAGGACTTAAATTTGCTCTTGCTGCATAAATAGCAGCAGTATAACCTGCTGGTCCTGATCCAATTATTAATACTTTTGTTTTTTCTACTTCTGATGCTGTGCTTTTATTATCATCATTTGCACCTAAATCCATTTTTTCAAATAATGCCATAATACTATATATCTTATTTCTTTTATTTTATAACTAACTTTTTATTTTCGTTCAAAATTACAAATTAAATTTATCCATATTTATGATAAAAATAACTTTAATTAAAATAATAGAAACCTATTAATTTAAAAATAGTTCATTCAAGATTATTATAAATTGTAAATGAATCAACATCCAAAGCCAAACCAGCAAAAGCTCCTAATCCATTTGTAACATTGGTATATACATTTGATTGTTCATAAAAAGGATCTTCCCGAAAAGCCTCCTGTTCAGCAACTGACCTAACATAGTTATAGTATTCACTAGAAAGTGAAAACAAATACAGATACACTATTCTCTTTTGTTTATCGCCAGTATTATTAATATACTCATTCGGTATTAAAAACGACACACTATAATATTGTCCGTTTATCAAATAATCACTAAAAGTGCTCTGATAATCAATATCAGCAAGTAGAGTAGCCTCATAATCCTGGGATATAAAAACCTTGTCTTTCTCAATAATATCTATTGTTTCTGCCGTTCTACTCAAATTATCATTATCAGACAAAGTTGTATAAGCATCAACTCTTATCTGAAAATAATTATCTATATCTGTTGGATCAAAAAAGTTCAAATTACACTGTAGCATTTCTTCTTCCACACCATCTTCGTTATATTCTAAAACTCTTGTTGTATCAAATGATATTATCTGAATAGGTTCTGGAATTTGTGTTCGTGAAGTAACATAAAGGCTATCATTTATACTTAATTGAATTTTGACACTATCCTCACCGCTTACATTTACATTATCCAATGCATACCAATCTGTTCCATCAGGATAATCTGCAGTAATAATAGTTTCATCATTTACTTGTATACTAATCTCAACATTACTAATTTCTTCAAATTCTTTCTGCGACAATATATCTGTTGTATAACTTACATGTACCTTAAATGTACTATCTGGCATTGGAAAAGCATACATAACAACTTCAGATTTCTGATTTTCAATCTGATAATCAATACTTTTTTCACAAGACAACACCCAAAGACTAAATAAAATAATCATAAAAGGTCGCATAAAACATCTACAAAATGATATTTTATATTCTATGGCTTGTTTTACATTTATAAATTTTAATTTCATTACATAACTCCGGTTAAAATGTCTTTAAAATCTTAAAGTATATCTTATATAAGGCAAAGGAAATGGAAAAATGCTTAACTGCTTTAATTCCCTTGTAATATTACCTGAAGCATCCTCCTCATTTGAAAAATATAATGAGAATGCATTTTGTCTGCCATACAAATTATATACACCCAAGCTCCAGATACGCTCTCCAAGCCTATTCTTCTTTTTAAGATTTACACCTATATCCAACCTGTGAAATACTGGCATTTTATACCCATTATAAGTAGAAATATACTCTGAGTATCCATCTGTTGTTCCTACACCACTTGTAGGTAATGCCGGGCTATAATATTTTTGTGATGGCAATGTTATTGTATTTCCTGAACCAAAGAGCCAGGTAGCTGATATATCAACCTTTGAATTTAAAATATAATTCCCAAAAATACCAATATCATGCCTTCTGTCATTAGTAGTAGGAAAACTATGTCCATTGTTTATATCTTTAAATTGTTGAGTTGATTTAGCTAAAGTATAACCAATCCATCCAGTAAATTTTCCAGTTCTCTTATGTATCAATACTTCAACTCCCTTTGACTCTCCTTTTCCAGACTCCAGATTATTTTCAATTACATTTGCATATAAATTAGAAGCACTTTCTTCACCATAGGCTAATAAATTCTCGTAATATTTATAATATCCTATCACTGATAAATCAAATCCTTTATTAATTTCTAATTTTCCGCCAACGGAATATTGCGTGGCATGCTGAGGTTTTATATTTTCTGTAACAGGAATCCAGATATCTGTTGGTAAAGACACTGATGAAGATGTTAACAAATGCATGTATTGAGTCATTTTAGAAAAAGAACCTTTCAATGCAAACTTTGGAAACATTAAATACCTAACGGATAAACGAGGTTGCCATGAAGTATATAAATCATCCTTAATTCCATACAACGAAGTATGTAAACCTACATTAAATTTAAGACTATTCGTTACATTAAAATCATCTTCCAGATACAAATAAAACTCATTTCCATAAACATTTTTACCGCCTATTGTAGAATCCACAACAGACTCTGAATTAATGGATTCCCTAATTAAATCTGCACCCGGATTAAATGTATGAAAAATATAATTCCCTCCAAATCGAACATGATGATTAGAGGTTAAAAAATAATCAAAATCAACCTTACCCATATAGTCTTTAATACCACTATAATACTTCTGTTCAAAGTAATTCCAATCATCATTGTTAACAATGTGTTCTTCAAAACCTACAAAATAAGAATATTGACTATAAGCCAGTGATATATTTGAAAAGATCTTATCACTATATATTTTATTCCATCTTAATGATGCAACAGTATTACCCCATCCGGAATAATTTTCATCATTAATATCAATTTTATCGTTACCTTCTTCGGCTTGGTTTGGATTACGAACTTGATTAAAATTATATTTGGTATAAACTCGATCCCTTCCTCCATAAAAGCTTAAATAGAATCTATTTTTATCATTAAATTTATGACTGATCTTAGCATTGGAATCGTAAAAATAAAAAGATGTGCGAGCATTGCTGGACTGTTGAAGCAAGTAGGAAACCAAATCATAATATGACCTTCGAAAAGAAACACTAAAAGTTGTTTTATCCTTATACAAAGGGCCATTTAATGCCAATTTAGATGACATCATACCTACACTCGCAGTTCCATGTATAACATCTTTATTTCCGTCTTTTAACCTAATATCCACAACAGATGACAGTCTGCCTCCATACCGTGCAGGAAACCCACCTTTTGTTATAGTAACCTTATTTATAGCATCTTCATTAAATACAGAGAAAAATCCCAACAGGTGAGATATATTATATACAGGAACATCATCTAGTAAAAATAAATTTTGATCAGATCCTCCTCCTCTAACATAAAGTCCACTAACCCCTTCGCTCCCACCGTTAACTCCAGGAAGTAACTGCAATGTTCTGGCTACATCTATTTCGCCAAGAAATGAAGGAACTTTTCGTATTTGATCAACAGGTAAATTAATGGTACTATTTCTTGATGAATTGATACCTTCCGGAGTAATGAAACTCACAACTGGAATTTCACTTATTAAAGCATTTTCTTTTAATACAAAATTAATTATAGTATCACTTTTTAAAACAAAACGGTGCTGTACACTTTGAAAACCTACATAAGAACAGTTTAATACAACCTCTCCTTCTTCTAAATTTAAATTATAGTAGCCAAAGTTATTTGTATTAACACCTTTCCATTTAAATGAATCGTAGATGGAAGCACCCAAAAGGATTTCTCCGTCATTAATTCTATTCACAAATCCATGAATATTATATTTCTTTATTTCGGGAATACTGTAATCCGGAACAATAATAATTTTATTATTCTTCTCTTTTATTTGAAATGAACAATCACTAAAAATTTCATGAATAAATCCCTTAAGCGAATTATAATTTGAGGATAATTGAATACTTTCTTTTAAGCATAATTTATTGCTGTAACTAAAAGATACACCAACACTATCTTCAATTATTTTTAATAATTCTTCAGTTGATCCGGTTGTTTCTGATATGGTAATCTTTTTATCAAGGTAAGAAGACTGTCCTAAAATATATTTTGGAACAATAATAAATATAAATACAATAAATATATATTTAAAAGACTTCTTTTGAGGCATTTAATGGCTTTATAACAAAATAAAAAAACTCTTGCGAATTTAATCAGAGATTGTTAAAACTGAACCATTATATGTGATTTTTTTATTAAAATGTATTTCTAATTCTTCTATTATATCAGTTAAAGATTGATCAGTAAAGGTTGTTGTTACTTTTGTTTTTATTTCCTTCCCTGAAATAACAATCTTTTTAATCTCTGGAAATGCATTTTTCAAATCCTCACAAATTTCTTTTAATGTTGCTTGTTCAAATTTTAATACACGCGAATTCCAATACAAATCATTGAGATTCAAATTTTCTTCTTGTAAATTACCTTTACTAACAACTGCTCTTTCGCCTTTTGTCAACTCAACTTGTTTTTTATATGCATCAACTGCAACTTTTCCACTTACTACTGATACAAACAGTTTATCTTCAAGTTGATTAACATTAAATTTGGTACCTAACACCGAAACCTTAGTATTTTGAACATTTACTACAAAACGAGTATCATTATGAACAACCTCAAAAAAGGCTTCTCCTTTTAAGCATATCTCCCTTAAATCTTGTGAAGCAATTGATTTATTATAAACAACTTCACTGTTCTTATTAAGTACTACGACCGAACTATCTGGTAATACAAGATGTTCAATTTTATTGTTTGATTTAAAAGAAGTAAGACGACCAAAACCAGGGACATTCCAATACAAATATCCCAAAGAACTCAAAATAATAAATGGTAGTATAATAGCAGCAATGCGTCTAAAACCAATAAATAAATTTATTTTTTTATTATTAGTATTATGATAAAGATTTAAAGAACGTTTTACTTTTTCTAAATCCCCCATCACATCAACCTCTTTAAACATCTTAATATGTGAAGATTTTTCCCAAAGATATTTTATATGATCAAACTCCTCCTGATTTTGAACTGATGCATTTCTCCAGTTATTTAGAGTCAGCAATTCATCCTCAGAAATATCATTGGTCAAGTATCCAACTATAATTCGATGTATATTTTCGTTCTTTTTAATCACTATAGAAAATATTTAATAATACTAAACTATCTACTTTAATTATTAATGAAAATGCATTAAACTAAAAAATTCTTCTTGTTCTCCAACACCCTCAACTTCAATCGATTCATATTCATTTTCGATAATCATTTCAGGCTCTTCAGAAAGATTGATTAATTCTGCTAATAATTGTAATAAAAATTCCATAGACAATACTTTTTCAGGTTTTGTTATTATATGACAAACGTAACTTAATTAACACGTAAATAATTTTAAAGAAAAAATATATATTCAGATTCTTTCTTACGAAAATACATAATAGACCATACTAATTAAAGACAATAATGTAGTAACCCCAATATACGAAGCTAATTTTTGTCTCATCTTTTTTAATGCATTACTTATCTGGGTTTCAACAGTTCGCTTTGAAATCGAAAGTTCATCTGCAATTTCTTGATTTGTTTTCCCTTGAAAACGACTCATCTCAAAAATCTTTTGACATTGCTTTGGAAGTGAATTTATTATTTGAAAAATTCTATTTTCTAATTCAGTTTCTTCCATAATATCATGAAATACACTTTCTGATTCTTTATTTTCAATAAATAATGTGGAATGGTGATTTCGGATAGTTTGTTCTCTTTTTAAATGATTCAGACATCTATTTCTTACTGATTGATAAAGATGTGCTTTTAACGAAGTATGAATTTGGATATCTTCCCTCTTTTCGTAAAAATGAACTATTACTCCTTGTACCAGATCTCTTGCCATATCCATATCATAGACCAACTTGTTTGCAAATACCACCAATGGCTGATAATATGTGATAAATAATTGTTCAAAGGCAGATCCATCGCCTTTACCTAACTTATATAAGAGATCTTTTTCGTCCATAAATGATTAATTGCTCACAAATCTAAACAATTTTCATACCTAATAATAATAAACATATTACCAAGAGGATATTTTTTTGGTTAAACCTGTTTAAAATACATATAGACATCATTTCTCTATTATGGTTGCATGTTTATAATTATATTTTAAAATTTTATTTCAAAACCTTCCATGTGGTTTAAACATAACACACATTTTTTTATATTTGCAAATACAAAACGGGATGTGGCGCAGCTCGGTTAGCGCACTGGTCTGGGGGACCAGGGGTCGCAGGTTCAAATCCTGTCATCCCGACAATTGATTATCAAATATTTACAGGTTTTACCTTTAGGTCTTTTTTTATATGGTGCAACCATAGTGCAAACCATAGTCATATGACGTTTTCTTTCCTAGATTCAACATCAGTTTTTTTTATATTTTTATGGTATACTTATTATATTTTACATAAGGGAAAATAAAGGGAGTGAAAAGTATAATATATTATTCAAAAAAATATGTAAACCTGTAAACTTCACAACATAAACCGCTATATATCAATAGATAATAGGTTTACACAAAGGTTTACATGTAAAAATATCATTTTAATTACATTGGCATTCTACAAAACATGCTTTTGGTGAGACTATTTTAAATGTTTGTTCAGATGTCTTGCAATTTCAGCTAATTCTTTATTTTGCACAGGAACTATTCCCCACTTGTCTTGAGTCTGGTCATAGAAACTTGTGAATGACTTTTCTTGACTAGTATTTTCAAGTGCTTCCTTTAATCGCTTATAAGAAAGAGTTCCTCTTATCTTACTACTATCTATTTCTTGATATTCATCAAACCAAGCTGCATCTCCGGTAAAAATCTCTCCCGGATAACAATAGTTATATGGGTGATTGTTCACAAAATTCACATAGCTTACAATAGTTAAGTTTGACACGATTCCAAATTCAAAAAGAACTTCTATGGAGACTTCAATATAACTTCTCGACCATGTAGCTCCCTTTCTTTTTGTTTTAACACATCGAAGCTTTTCAATAAAGCTGTCAAGATTACTTTGCTTAATAAAATAATGGTCAAAATTGATTGTATGTTTTTTTGTTATTATAGTCTTTAAATATTTTCTTCATTTCTGTGACCATAGCCATAGCCCTATATTTATTGATAATCAATATAAATATCATCTGCGAAACGAAACAGTTTAAGTACAGAAAAAGCGAGAAAAATCCAGCTCTTAACTATTTAATGTTCCATTGATTATGACTTTGTTCATATTTCTTGCTACGTTTTCTGAGACTATTATTTTTATTTTTTTAATCTGGGATCAAAATTAAAAGGATAAGATTTAATTACTTTTATTTTAGCTGCATCCGGATGATTAGGATTAATCAAATAATTAAATTCAGGAGGTATAATAGAACTTGGAACTTTAAGAACTGCGGTTTCTCTTTGTTTCACAAAAGCATCTCCAATATTAGAGGTGTCTTGTATTGGAGGCTTTGAACCCCATCCTTCTGGCAGATCTTCATAACTAATTTCTGCGATTTGCACATCATCTGGTATTTCAATTTCTACATAAAGCCTATCCAAAGGTAAATCTTCGCTAAGATCTATATGCATAGCCACCTCTAAACTTGCAAGTGCTCTTGAATCGGATGTATATACTAATGCTGTGTGTTCATTGTTCCATCTTCCACCGGCAATAGATGCACCTATTCCACTTAGAGCATCTTCAAGGTATTTCTCTCTTTCAATTCTATAAACTATCATTACGCCATATTTCCATATTCCATTCTGGTTAAGGCTTTTCGTACCTCATTGATTCCTGTTATAGAATCAAACAAACTTTCAGGCGTTACATTTCCTAATGATTGATTAGGTTTCTTTAACCAACGTAAAAATTTTTCTTTCTCATTATTAAATACCTCAATCCCAAAATCATAAATTTCTTGTAGTTCTAATATAGATTCACTAAATCGTGGGTCTAAAATAGCATCTTCTCTTTTCTTTTTATTATAAGTTCGTTGAGCTATACTTAAACGATCTAACATTTTTCCTGTAGGAACTCCCAATTTTACACTTACTTTCTCTATTACTCCATAAGGAACACCTTGTCTAATGATGTTTATTCTTTGCTCACTAGTTTTCCATTCTATATTTCCTTGAGTAGAAGCAATAACATGAATTCTTGTACCTCCATGATTTTTAATGGATTTTGGTATAACAAATTTCTTAATTATTTCTTTTTTAATAGCTGTCATATCACACGCATTTATACCATAAAGATATGGCAAATATGCCATAGTTCAAAATCTATTTTATAAAATCACTAGATTAAAAACTCCTTTTCTGAGACTATTCTTCTATAAGTTGATTATTGAATTTCGCCCATCCATATAAATACTGTTTTATTTCCAGTACTCTTTCAATTGAATCATGTTTTCCATTACGGATTGAAACAGTACAATTATCTTGATGCATTAAATATCCAATTAATCCAAGATAATCTCCATAAGGAATTGTTTCAGAATCCTTAAACCCTGGATTTAACCAATGTACATACATAGAATACTCATTATCAAGGAAGAATTGAAATGTATTATCTATGTTTTCATGATATTGCATTGAGCATAGGACTATATGTGGTTTATTAATGGTAATAAGGTCACCAACATATTCGCCCCGTTCTTCTGGTGATCCACTAACTAGAAACACATTTATATATTCATTATGAGTTAAATATAGTCTTCTTAATTCTCCTCCTGTTCTAACAGTGCGTTCAAATGTAACCATGCGGGCTAATACATATTGTTAGTGCTCATATCCAAGCCTATTTTTGAGGCAAAAAACCATGCGTATTATCGAATCAAGTTTTAGGAAGTTATACCGGGAGTATTTGGAATCCGGTCTTAGTGTTCGCGATTTTTGCAGTAACCAGGATTTCGCAGTCTCCACGTTTTATCGTTGGAAGAATCTAATTGAACAAGATGAACCAACCATTGGGTTTGTGCCATTAACAATAAACAAAGATTCATCTGTAAACAGTAAGGTACACCAATCAGACGTCATCAATAATTGCAAGGAAAACACATGTGATAGCCACTTATCTTTTACATTTCCCAACGGTACAAGATTGGATATAAAAGGAGATGCAGACATTGCTCTGATCAAGTCCATTATTCACCTTTATTGATCAGGACCTATGTTTCATTTACACGGGAATCTGCAGTACTTCCTCTATCCAGCTCCGGTTGATATGCGAAAAAGTTTCTATACGCTTAGCGGTGTCGTTTCATCAGTAATGAAGCGCAATGTGCAGGACGGCGAAGTATTTATTTTTGTCAATCGTAACCTGACTATTATGAAGATATTGCATTTGGAGCACGGCGGTTTGGTTATCTATCACAAAAAGCTAGAAAACGGTACATTTAAGCTCCCTACTTTCGACCAAAATATTACATCGCAGTCAATAGACTGGCAAGATTTGATGGCTATTGTAAGCAATGTAAAACCCATAGAAAGACAATTGAAAAAACGTCGAAAAAGCATTTGAGTTCATTACTTATTTTTTGGCTGAAACCCTTGAATTTAGTATCTTTGAGACATATTCAGAAGGAGATAAATGAGCCAGATTTCAGATAACGAAGCATTCATTCAACAGTTGTTACAAGAGCGTGACGAGATGTATTGTGAACTCTCACGTTTGCGTCAGACAGATAATGGTTATATGGAGTCTCTTAAAGCTCAAAACAAGGAACTGGAAGACCAAATTAACAAGCATAAAGAGCTTCTTCAAAAAAAAGAAGAACTACTCAGTAAAAAGGAGGAGTTGCTTCAGCAAAGAGAGGAACTGGTTAATAAACTAACTGACCAATTGGCATGGTATCGCCGAAAGTTCTGGAAGGCTTCCAGTGAACGTTTTATTCCATCTGACCCAAACCAGCGTAAGATCGATTTTGACGGATTGGATGTTCTTCCCGAAGAAGAAGAGATCGCCAAAGAAGCGGATAAGGAGTTGTTGTCCTATAAACGTCAACGACCACAAAAAGAAAAAAAGAAACCGGTTCGTCTTCCTTTGCCGGAAGACCTACGCCGTGAGGAAGAAATAATAGAGCCGGAAGGCATTGATGACAACTGGGTACGCATTGGAGAGGAAATTACCGAAGTTTTAGAGCACAAGCCCGGTGAATTGTTTGTCCGAAGAATTATCCGTTCCAAATATGCATTAAAGCCAGCCTCACAAGAACAGGAGAAAGCTGTTGTACAGATAGCGCCACTTCCACTGTTGCCATTACCACGCAGCAATGCAGGCGCCTCGCTTTTGACAGAGTTACTGATCAATAAATACCAACACCATCTACCATTTCATCGTCAGATTGCCATGTTTAAACAGATTGGCGTTAATCTACCAGCTTCAACCATTAATGGTTGGTTTCAGGGGACCTGTGATTTACTACGTGCTTTGTATTATCATTTACGTGAAGTGATAATGGAATCGGATTATATACAGGTGGATGAAAGCACGGTTCCGGTAATCAACAATGAAAAACATAAAACCGTAAAGGCTTACCTGTGGATGGTTCGATCGGTGATGAACAACCTGGTCTTCTTTCATTACGATAAAGGCTCCAGAGCACAAAAAGTAGTGGTTGAGCTATTAAAGGGTTTTAAGGGAGCCATCCAAACGGATGGGTATGAAGCTTATTCTATTTATGAGCAAAAGAAAGGTGTCCTATTATTGGGATGCTGGGCGCATGCACGCCGTAAATTTGAAGAAAGTCTTGCCGAGGACAAAGCCGGGGCTAAATATGCGTTGGCACAAATCGGCAAACTCTATCAAGTGGAAACAATGGCTGACGAACAAGGCTTGGATGATGAACAACGAGTGGAACTACGTAAACGTTTAGCTTACCCTATTATGGTCGTCTTTGAAAAATGGATCGTCAATCACTATCCTAAAGTATTGCCCAAAGGCAGAATGGGTAGAGCCTTATCGTATACTTACTCAATTTTCCACCGTTTGTCACGCTATCATCTTGATGGTCGTTATAAAATAGATAATAATCTGGCTGAAAATGCTATCAGACCTCTGGCATTAGGTCGTAAAAACTATTTGTTCTGCGGCAATCATGATGCAGCCGAAAATGCAGCTGTCATATACTCTTCGCTGGGTTGCTGCAAAGCTGCAGATGTAAATCCAAGAGAATGGTTGACGGATGTACTTACAAAGATACCTGAATACAATAATGACTACTCCTTAGATTTAGCTGACCTTTTACCCCATAATTGGAAGAATTCATAGAATACCGGGAATTGTCCATAAATTCCATAGACAATAGGAATGTCTCGTTTTAATTAATATACTTACGTGATGTAGTAGGCCGAATGCTTACGTTCAAATAAATCATTCCATGTTTTTGATTTTCCAGAATTTCTATGACCAATTACTCCGATTACTAGTTTTTCCATCTATGTATGTTTTAAGTATTTCATTATTTAGGGGAAGTTTTTTTTACTGCATTTGGATTAATCGTTTTATGATACTATTCTTTTAAATCCTTTATTACGGACATTAATCCTCAAAAGCTTCTTTGTGATTTAGAACCAATATTTCTTTTGTCATTGTATCTGTTTCTACACTTAAAATTTCAGAAAGTCTTTTTAGCCGTTCTTGAATAGATTTCTTATAATCTTCTAATATTTCTTTTCTACACATTACATATTATTTTCTATGAGCACATTTTACATATCTTGGGTGGTCAATTAATCCATTTTTCCAACCTATTAAATATTTAACGATAGGTAGCTTTAAAGTGCTTGATATTATCAATATTTATATTTGCATCATTGTCAAACAAAAAATCACAAATTGTTTCTTTCGAGTTAAATTGAATTTGTAAATCACATATGAGGTATTATAAACCGGATGAGCAAGCACACCATTGTGACGTCCAAACATCAAGGAGGTGAGTGTTTATAATGTAGATGTGGCAGGCATTGGAGAATTGGAACGAAGTGGAAATCATGAATGACCCAAGAATAAACAATCCATGAATAAAGGATAAAGCTCTTACCAGGGGAGAGCTCTAAAATCATGAGTTGATAGTGCAGAGCAGTCAGGCACCTACGCTATAGCTTCAGCGACAGCGAGCCGACGCCATAGTAGCTTTGGAATATGAGCCCGTTTTACGAATACCACGCTAAAACAGGAGGACTCACAGATAAGTGAAGGGCTGAACTTTACATCGCTACTCATCTTTGAAGGAGGTATAAGGATTTTAAGCCTTGCCAGCCCCAAAGAGTAGTAACAGGGAATGGAAATAAGTATTATGAAGAAAAGAAAAAGAGACACATCGAATTTAATTGAACGGGTAGTACATCCTGCAAACCTAACAGAGGCTTGCAAAGAAGTAGTACGCAATAAAGGAGCAGGAGGTGTAGATGGAATGAAAGTTTCAGAACTAAAAGACCATTTGGATAAACATCGAAACGAATTGAATGAGAGTATCATGAATTGCGAATATTTACCACAACCTATACGTGGTAAGGAAATACCCAAAGGCGGAAATAAGTGGCGCCAGCTAGGTATTCCTACTGCTATAGATCGTATGCTGCAACAGGCAGTATCCAGAGTGGTAATGATGCATTATGAATCGTTCATAAACAAATAAGGATTAAATTATATTATATTGATAATTATTTGTTTATGGTAAGATCAATGTGGCCTATTAAAATAAACATTATCACATTAAACAGATTTTTCAACCTATAGTTACGGTTTTCGTCCGGCACGTAATACGCAACAAGCAGTAGGTAAAGCCCTTTCTTTCATTAATTCAGACTATCAGCATATTGTTGAAATTGATCTGAAGGAATTCTTTGACGGGGTTGATCATACCTTGCTGCTGCAATTGCTGTATCGTAAAATTAAATGTAAACATACTATGTGTTTGATACACCGATGGCTTAGAGCGCCACTTTTAAAGGATGGCAAATTACATAAGCGACGTAAAGGAGTACCTCAAGGAAGCCCTATCAGTCCGTTATTGTCAAACATTGTTCTTCATGAATTGGATTTGAAAATGGAGCAATTAGGCTTACGCTTTGTGCGCTATGCTGATGATTTTAGTATTTATTGTAAAACAAAAGCAGAAGCAAGAAAAGCAGGTAACACGATTTATGTATTTCTAAGGGATAAACTTAAACTCCCTATCAACAGGGATAAAAGTGGTATCCGCCGTCCGGTTAACTTTCAAATCCTTGGATTTGCCTTTGTGCCCATTTATAAAAAGGGTATTAAAGGCAAATATCAATTGATTGTAGCTCCCAAAAGATGGAAAAGCTTTAAGGCAAAGCTTAAAGAAGTAACCCGCAAAACTACTCCCATGAGTTTTGATGAACGCATCCATAAGTTGTTAGAAATTCAACGAGGTTGGATCAACTACTTTAAACATGCAAATATCATTACGAAACTGGAGAAGCTTGATGGTTGGCTTCGTAATCGACTCCGATATTGTATTTGGCATCATTGAATTGGAGCGTGGCGAAAATCATGAACGCCTTAAAATATAAAATGTATGTGAATAAATTAACCTGAACGTAAACGGAAAAACCTGATTCGTTTGGGTGTAGACCTCGACCATGCCTATGCTTGGAGTGGCAGTCGTATGGGAGGTTGGGCAATTGCTCAGAGTCCTATTTTAGGAACCACTATTACGGTTGAACTACTTCAAAAACGTGGCTATATTGCTTTATCTGATATGTATAATCAATTGCACTCTTCTTTAGCTTCAAATTTTAATTCATTATTCCCCATGATGTAAGGAACCGCCGTATACGAGACCCGTACATACGGTGGTGAGTGAGGTCCTCCGATAGGCTTTAGCCTATCGGCGATCTACTCGATTGTGGGCTGGCATTTATTCATTTTCAATCAAAATATCTTAATCCCGCTTTATGCAAAAGAAATAGAAAAAAGCTAGTAAATGCTTATCTTAGTTTGCATAAAGCAGGTTCAACGGCTGAATTATGTTACTCAGCAAAACGCTGCTGCCAGTGAAGAGCTAACTTACAGCTCTGAAGAATTATCTGCTCAAGCTGAAAAATTAAAAGATCTTATTTCCTTTTTTAAGGTTGATAAAAATGAAGTCATTAAGCAAAATTTAGCTGAGAAACCTCTTATTATGGAGGAGAAAAAAGTAGAAAGAAAAGGCACTGAACTAAAACTTGATATTGATATACCAACTAAAAAAGAATATTTTGAGAATGAAGAATACCAATCATTCTAAATATGAAATGATGAAATAAGTTCAACCACCTTATTCTATGATTATTTATAATTAGGATAAGGTGATTTTATTTTATAACAGTTTTTATGGCAAGAAAATACCAATTATCAAACCTGATTATACACTTTTAGAATATCCTCCTTAATATCCTCAATATTACTAAATCGGTGTCCACCTTTTTCCAACACATTAACCTTTTTAACACCCTCAAAATAAGCTATTGTTTCGTAGGGATCTATCAGATCATCATCTATGGTTACATAAACATGAACAGGTAATGCATCTATATTCTGAATATCATACATATTTAGTTTATTGAGATTATCATACGAAAATTCATATTCTTCGTTTGATGCAAAATTGATATTCTTACCGATAAAGGGAGTTAAGCTTTTAATTGGATTTGTGGTAGGATTTAGTAAAATACACTTTGCCATATATTTGTAGGCAAGATACATAGCAACATAACCTCCTAAAGAATTACCTATAAATAGCATATTATCATCAGGAGTAATACCATCCATAAGTTTTTCTATGGTATCAAAATCTGCACTATTATATGATGGTGAGTACATTTCTATATCAGGAAATAGTTGTTTTAGCTTTTGAAACTTCTCTCCACCTCCCAATGAGTTAAATCCATGAATATATATGATCATAATAATTATTAAAACATCTTATAAATAGGGCTTTTCCATCCGATACTAATTTCATATAAAACCTTCAGACTATAAAGCTACTATTCGCCCTTTACCTTTATACTCCTAGCACTAAGCTCTATGCCCCTTTTGCATACTTATCCATAACAACCGCACAAGTAGCATCTCCTGTTATATTTAGTGCAGTACGAAGCATATCAAAAATACGATCAAGGGCATATAATAAAGGTAATCCTACAATAGGAATATCTGCTGAAATTAGCACAGCAACAACCAATAATGATGGTCCGGGAACACCTGCTTGTCCAATACTACCTATTGTAGCAGTAAGTATAATGGCAATATATTGTCCCATGTGTAAATCCATATGGAAAAGTTGAGCAAAAAAAACAGCTACTAAGGCATAGTAGATTGCATTTCCATCCATATTTATTGTAGCTCCCAAAGGAAGAATAAAAGAGCCGGCTTCTTTTGATACTCCTAATTCATCTTCACAAACTTCCATTGTTAAGGGTAATGTTGCCATGCTAGACGAAGTAGATAGTGCCATGATCTGTGCTTTACTTATCTTACTCAAAAAGTGTTTAACTGACATTTTCGAAAACCCTTTTATCAGAGCAGGATAAAAGATAAACATATGCAAGATGATGCCTCCCAGATAAACTAAAAATAATTTTAAAACAAGGTAGAGTACATCGAATCCAAAGGTTCCAATACTATTAGCCATTAATCCAAATACACCAACAGGTGCAGTGTACATAACTATTTTAATGACCCAAATCAAAGCGTCAAGAATAATATCACAGCCTTTTACTATTTTTTCGCGTTTTACCTTAGGTAAAGTGCTGGCTCCAATCCCCAGTAACAAACAAAAGAATATGATTTGTATAATCTCACCTGAAACCAATGCTTGTATTGGATTTTCTGGTATAAATCCCATTAGTGTATCCCAGAATCCGGGCTGTGTAACCTTTTCTGTAGTTTCCTCATTAAACAAATAACGAACAGATTCAATATCAAGTCCGGTACCGGGTTTAAATATTTCACCTAGCACCAAACCTAGCACAACAGCAAATGCAGTAGTTAGCATATACCAGGCAAAGGTTCCGATACCCATTTTACCCGCCGATTTAGTTGCCCCTAAAGATGCTGCCCCTGAAACAATAGAAATAGCCACCAACGGAATAACTACCATTTTGATAAGCTTAATAAAAACATCGCCTAAAGGGGCAAACATAGAAGCTTGTTCTCCCATAACAATGCCTACAACCGTGCCAATAATCATGGCTATTAAAATCTGAAAGCCCAGGTTTTTAAGTAATTTCATCTGTTTAAATTTATTATCATTTGTCGGATGGAACTCACCATAAAAACAATCATTCTCATGTATGAGAACTTATTCTCATGGCTCGTTTCATGTGTATATAATTTGTTTTATATCGAAAAACAAATATAGCCACATTATAGTCAATAATCTCAACTAATTATGGATGGATAATGTTACTATTTCAATGGTTTTGTATGGTTCAGGCTTAAACAAATTGTAGCTATGGATTATTTTAAGTGAACATATTCAATTTGATTAAGAACTTCAGCTATCTCATTTGCTTTTGATTTTACAATTAATTCAACTGTAATTTTCTGATTTTTTGCTTTCGTTAAAAGTTCCTCTTTAGTTTTCACTTCCCCTTCATCTTTTAATTCAGGCTTCACTTTTATACTTCCGCTATAAGTTTCCTTAAGCTTTTTATCTGCAGTATTTTCCAGTTTTATAATGTCTTTTATTTTTTGAGGATGAAGAGGGTCTCTAACATCCCATATTTCTATTGTGAAAGAAGCTTCCACTGTTGCTGTTTTAGTTATTTCGCTGAGAGTTCCATAATAAGTTTTATATGTAGTTCGATAGTTAGAACCACTTTGTGCTGATCTGGGCTGCTTTATTCCTGTTTTATATTCTTCTTCTGAAATTTCTTTAATTATTGTTTTTCCTGTTTTTATATTTCTTTTATTCATATAATATTTCTGAATCTTATGGGTATTGGTCTGAGTATCTACCCCTAAATAATTATATGTTGTATTATTTTCAGCCAGCCTTATTAAAATAAAACCAGCTCCTAATTCATCCGCAACAGTTTTATAGTTATCTGTACTGCTTAAATCTATATTTAAATGATTGATTTTAGGAATGGT
Source organism: uncultured Saccharicrinis sp. (assembly GCA_963665705.1). GTDB lineage: Bacteria > Bacteroidota > Bacteroidia > Bacteroidales > Marinilabiliaceae > Saccharicrinis. The sequence continues at coordinate 2,030,923 of OY762448.1, read as the reverse complement.
AATATATTTTTTTGTTGTTGTGAGTAATTCATCTGTTGATTGGTTTGGTAAAATAATTTTACTACTCTCATCCTGAATTACAACATTTAAATAAGAATGTAATCTAGCTTCGTGAGCCCTTTCCCTGGCATCTTTATATCCATTAACCCATTCATTTACTTCATTAAAGAGATTAGCTGCCTGATATTGTCCGCTAAATGATTGTTCCTTTTCTTTCTTCACAGCCTTTTGATAAAGATTAGATGCACCTTTATCTTTTACAACCATTACTTTGCTTCCTGCACTATTGTAATTACTTACAAAATACATAGCTTTATCATACAGCGAGATTGCCTTTCTTAAGTCATCCAAACGATTTGATTCAGATAAGTTATCAGCTTGATCAGAATATATTTTTGCAATTAATTCTTTTGTGTCTTTATAAGAATCTACTTCATTTAAGGCTTTTTCGAAAAAAGAAATACATTCTTGATTCATTATAAAATCAGCTTCTTCATCATATAATCTTAATCCCTCATCATAATATACTTTAGCTTTATATGAACGAACCTTATCTGTATATTCTTCCGAAATATCCTTTGCCTTATTTAAATGAGAGAAAACCTTCAATCGATTTTCAAAAATATGTGAAGCGTTAATAACTTTTAAGGCTTCATCAAAATGTTCTTTAGATGCTTTTTCTTTTGCCTCTTGTAATAACGGGGTGTAATCAACAATTTTAAACACCACTGATTCACCACTATACGAGATAGAAGATACTTTAAAATCACTCAATAACAAATTCAACTTAATCCAGCCAGGAGCATTGTCAACAATATCATCATAACCATATTTTTTTGTAGATGATTTTAATTCGATCTCTGCGATATCCTTTAATGCTTGATTATAATATTTTTTAAAATTATTAAAATTTCTACTATCAACTCTTCTAAGTAAACTTTTGGCATACCTACAGCTATTTTCCACTGACTGCTGAGCTTTACTATGAAATATTAAAAATGTACTTAAAAAAACTATTACAGTTAATATTAACCTTTTCATTAATGTTTGCATTTTAATAAATTATAAAAAAATATTTTCTAGTCTACGGTAAAACTTCATTATTGATATATATAAATAATATATTTTTACGAAAACTTATTAACATACCATAAACAGACTGATTTCTTAAATTAAGGAAGATAAAACCAAACATTAAAATGAAAAAAGTAACCCAAAAACCAAATTTCATGAAATCAACGCTTAGTATTCCAATATTTATAAATACCAGATCATATAAATTTACAAAGCCAGTAAACAATTTTTTTACTGGCTTTGTAAATTATTAATTATTTGATATACTACAATTTCATAAATATGCTATGCAACGTTATTTCTGAATACATACTGAATAGTATAACTTAATTTATAGTTTTCTGCATATAGCAACCCATCCTCCACCTGAAACCATAGGAATTTCTATCTTTGTATTTTGGGTAATGCGCTTTTTCAAATGCTGATAATCAATAGCTGCTCTATCAGCATTTATGCCATCTTGCATTATTTCAATTTCATACTCTCCTTTATCAAGAAATGACAGATTAACTTTTAAATTTCTTGCATCATTATCGGTCATAGCTCCTATATACCAATCACTTCCACTTTTTCGAGCCGTTACAATATAATCTCCCACTTTAGCTTCTAATACCTTTGTATCATCCCAGGTAGTTTTCATCCTACTTAAGAAAACAGTACACTCTTCTTCTGCATAGTAATTACTTGGACTATCCGATAGCATTTGTAAAGGCGCATCGTAGACTACATACATAGCTAGTTGATGACAGCGGGTTCCTAGGCTCATTGGATTTTTAAAACTTTTTACAAAATCCTTAGCATGAGCATTGCGCATAGCTCCTGGAGTATAATCCATCGGACCGGCCAGCATTCTGGTAAAAGGAAGTGTTACATCATGTTCTGGAGTTATTACGTCACTCCATTTACAATTTTCCAGACCTTTTACTCCCTCATAATTTACAATATTAGGATAAGCTCTTCTCAGTCCGGAAGGTTTATAAGCTGCATGATAATCTACCAACAATTTTCGCTCTGCACAGGCTTTTGCTAAACGTTCGTAGAAATTAACCATTGACTGGTCGGCTTGCCCCATAAAATCAACCTTTACTCCTTTTACACCCCAATTAACAAATTGATTAAGAATATGGTCCATATCTTTATTCATCGGCCCCCACAATGACCAAAGAATTAAATCAACATTTTTCTTTTTCCCAAAGGCCACTAATTCCGGAATACTAATATCAGGACATGACTCCAAAACATTAGTAGTTGTTTTAGACCAACCTTCGTCCAAAATTACATATGGAATTCCATACTTTGATGCAAAATCTATATAATACTTATAGGTTTGGTTATTAATTCCAGCCTTAAAATCAACTCCGTACAAGTTATTATCATTCCACCAATCCCAGGCTACTAAACCTGGTTTTACCCAAGAAACATCATCCATTTTACATGGTCTGGAAAGTAAATAAACCATCTGGTTTTCCACAAGATCTTTATCTTCCTCACTAAGCATAAATACACGCCAAGGAAATGTTCTGATACCTGAAGTCTTCGCTATATAGTCAGCTTCTTTCTTTATCTCAATATGTCTGTCTCCTTTTTCAACAGATTCTAAAATCACTTTAGGAAATTTACTTTTTAAACAAGTTGTACCCGTAGCTTCTAAAAACAAAGCAGGATAATCATATAAGTCGGCTTCTGTTATGCCTATTTTTATATTATGTTGTCCTTTAACAACCGTTGGTAATGAACAAAACTCACCAACTTTAAACGCAGACAATTTATTTTCTATATACAAACGTTCATAATGTGATAAAAATGACTTTTCTTTTGGAAATAAAATAGGATAATCCTCGACAAAATTAAGATCGACAACTTCATTATCAACAACTATACTATCATTTTTTTTTGTATTAAAATGGTAAGCTAGCCCGTTATTAAATATGCGAAAACTCAATGAAAAATTTCTCTTAAATTCAATTTCAACCTCATTATATTCATTAAGTATAATTTTTGATTTTACTGCAACTGGTACCTGAACTGTTTCTGAAACAGTAACCTTTTTCTTTTTTAATACAACAGGATTCAATCCTAGATCCTCGCCATTTACTGTTAATCCTAATTTATTATGATCAAATATTAAGTGACCATCAATACTGGCAGACCATGTAATTTCTTTATTTATGGAAACTACAGTTTTAATTTTACCGTTGGGCGAGTTTACTGAAAAATCTGTTGCATGTGCAGGAAGCATCCACAAATAACTAACTGTAACAAAAACAAAGGTTAAAATATTAATTTTCATGTGTTTATTTTTTCTTTTAATTGCCATATGGAACTCGCCACCATAGTCATCGCCCTCTGTGAGCAACTTTCTCATGGCTCGTTTCATCTACTTTTATTTTTCAAAACCAGCTATTTCTAATTCGCAGCTAATGATAGTTACCCCTGTAAAAAGATATTGATATAGCTTGTTTATAAATCTAATAATTAACAAGTTAAAAATACAAATAGCTTTAATTTATAATAACGTGATTAATATAACTCTGTTGTTTTCGGGTATTATTTGTTTTAATAGAAGCTCGAAGTAGATTAATTGTCAATAAGAATAAATTTCTTCGAACTTCTGACTCCTAGCTCACAAAGGAAACAGTGCGACTAAAAAAACAATGTGATTAAGAATGCTACTATAAACTTGAGCCATGTATATTTATACGGTTAACTCAATTCCTTTAGGATACTGCATACTAACACAATGCAAAGATCCATGTTGCTCAATTAATGGTCTGCAATTAACACCAATAACTTTCCTTTCAGGAAAAACGGATTGAATAATATTAATCGCTTCTTCATCCTGAGGCAATCCATACGTAGGAACCAGAACAGCACCATTAACTATCAGAAAGTTAGCATAGGTAGCCGGAAGCCTTTGTCCATCTTCATCAAAACATGCATCAGGCCATGGTAAGGCAACCAAATTATATGCTTCACCTTTGGCATTGGTAAACTTTTGCAATTGCTCTTCCATATCAACTAAGGCTGCATAATGTTCATCTGCCTCATCTTCACACTTAACGTATGCAATGGTATTTGAATTACAAATACGTGCTAAAGTATCAATATGAGAATCGGTATCATCTCCAGCTAAATATCCATGATCAAGCCACAGAATTTTACTCACACCAAATTGTTTTTTCAATAGAGCACTAATGGCTCTTTTACTCATATCCGGATTTCTGAATTTTGATAGTAAACACTCAGTTGTTGTCAACAAAGTTCCTTCACCATCTGATTCAACACTTCCTCCTTCTAATACAAAATCAAGACTCTTGATTTTTAAATTGGAAAGAACTGTTTGAGTCAATGCTTGCGTTATTTGATTATCTAATCCAGCTTCAAATTTTTGTCCCCAACCATTAAAAACAAAGTCTAATAATACAGGCTTATCTTCTTCAAAAACAGATATAGCTCCATGATCTCTTGCCCATGTATCATTTGAATCAGCTTGTACAAAATAAATAGGAAAAGTTGTTTTACTCTTAAATAAAGCCTTAACCTTATCTATTGACTGACAAACCACTAATGCAGGAACAAACTGAGCGGTTGTATTAATAATGTTAACAAAACAGTTTTCTACCTCGGCATACATATATGCCCAGTCGCTGTTTTTATGTGGGAAAGTATATTGAACAAAGCTTTGTTCCTCCCACTCTGCTGGAAATCTTACCATGTTATCCTATTAAATTTCTATATAAATCATGGTAACAAATATAGAATTATGGATGATATAAAAATCTATTAAAGCTAAAAGTCATGTTAAAAACACAACTTTTTATAATATATCTATCAAATATTTACCATGAGTAAACATTTCAAAGATTCATTGTTCAACACTTAGTCTCCAAAGTTATTAGATTCAATTAATATTATATATTTTCATACTTAATAGACTCATGAATATATTTTATTCATTCAAAAAAACTTATTTATTTTAAATCTGAGCTATTCAAAATATTTCTATTTATAGCTTTAATTACGATTCATTTTCAATACTTTTTTCAGCCATCTTTTAATTTTAAAATTAGCATATCTTGCCCGTTTACCTTTGATAGAAAACACCTCCAATATTTCTGTTTCGGGACAGTATTTTCTAATATCATCCTGACTTTGTCCAATACCCCCACCACCATGTGTACAAAAAGGGATGATGGTTTTTTTGGTAAAATTATATTCTGACAGAAATGTTGAAATTGGTGCAGGAAATGTATTCCACCAATTAGGATAACCTATAAAAATACTATCATATTCTTCTATCGATGTAGGTTTACTTTTTAGTTCCGGTGTACTTCCTAAGCGAATCTCTTCTTTTGCTATATCCAGGACTAAATTGTAATTCTCCGGATAATCTTTAGAAGGTTTTATTTCAATAATATCTCCACCAACTATTTGATGTAATTTTTTGGCTATTTTTTGGGTATTTCCACTCCATGAAAAATATGCAACCAGTATTTTATTTCTTTCAAACATAACATGTTGTTATTTTATGATGCAAAAATTAATGAAAAATATAAAGAAAAAATACACAAATCATGAAAAAAACTACCGTTTTATAAAATCGTAATGACAGGATATTTTTTTTAGGAAAGATATATATACTTTTGTATAAGATACAATTAAGCGTATTAAGCGTAATATGATTAATATAAATATCATTCTTGATACCTAACACTTGAGTTTTAAGATAAACTGCTACCAATACAATAGTATGACCTCCTCCCCTTCATCACACTTAATTTATCTAGTTTATGAAAATTATTTATTTCAAAAACACAACTTTTACACTGTCAGAAAAAACAGCACCTCTATATTGTACCTGTAAGGAAATATTAATAGGCTCTTTTAATGTATAGTCTGATGATTTCAATTTTAAGAGTCTACCAACATCAACCTTAACACCATTTATCTTCCAAATATAAAAATCATAGTCATAGCCAGCATCCAAAACACAGTCCTTCGCATCAACCTTAATCTCTTCTTTAACAACCCTTTTCGCACCATGATAGCGTGTATTCATATCGTTAATATGACCCTCTTTAGATTTCCCTGATTTTGAATGAGCTCCTCGTTGCAACTGATATGAATTATTCCAGAAAGTACCCAAATCAGAACCTAAATAATACCCCAACTGAGGAGGTTGATTATAGGCTACATTCTGTGTTAAAACAGACCATCGATACATTATATCTGCCATTAAACAATGAAAACGATAAGGAGTTTTGTAAGGTGTCATATAAATTCTCAATTCCTTATTATCTTTTGTTCTTACAATGACCTCTTCACGCCAATCGCCAATAATATCTCCCATTAAACAAGGATTTCCTTTAGTCCAGTTATTTGCAGACAAATCTTTGCCATCGGGTAAAGGTAATTTATCAACTCCATCACCATTCCATTTGGTAATACCAACAAACTCACGATGTGTTACTCCAGAACCATCTAACAGCTCACGATTTAAATCGCCATCCCACCAAATACCATTATTAATCGATGGGGTATTTTGACTAATCAACTCACCTTTAGCAGTATAAACACCTTTTGAATGTGTAGTCCAAACTTCAAGTCCTTTAAATCTGGGATCAATATCTGCAGCCATAGCTCTACCCACATCTTCATAAGAAGGAATTCCCCAAATCAACTGACCAGTACAAGCATCGCGTAATTCAGAACCTGCCCTGGTAGGTACATGTTCGTGACAATCCCAAACTTCAAATCCCGGACGTTCAATATCTATATCTGTAAGATGGATGGCATCTCCATGACCTAATTTGGTATTATAGCCTCCAGAACCATCATCATCAATCATACAGGCACCATAGGTAATTTCATCTTTACCATCTCCATCAACATCACCAATAGCCAGATTGTGATTTCCTTGCGCTTCGTAATCTTTATATTCACCATTATTATCAGTTGTACTAAATTGCCATCGTTGCGTTAATTTGCCATCCCGATAATCCCAAGCTTGTAAAACAGTTTTTGCATAGTATCCACGACACATCAAAATACTAGGATGTATTCCATCAAAATATCCTGCTCCAGCCAAAAATCGATCGACTCTGTTTCCATGAGAATCTCCAAATTCATTTAGCTCACCCCTTGGTATATAATCAGCTCTTGCTAATTCTTTACCTGTTTCTCCTTCAATAACAGAAAAAAATTCAGGTCCATTCATTATTTTGCCGTAGGTAGGAGAATTTGCATCACGATCCACATAATCAGTGATTCCATCTTCATTAACATCACCTATTACCTGTCCATCTGCAAATTTAGTTCCTTCAGCTGTTTTAACAGCTAGTTCAGCTTTACCATCTCCATCAAAATCATAAACAACCATTTGGGTATAATGGGCTCCCTGTCTGATATTTATACCTAAATCAATACGCCACAAAAAGGTTCCATTCAACTTATAAGCCTCTAATATTGGACCTCCATTACACTCCCCTCTATGAGCGTTATCTTTTCCACTGTTTTCTCTTTTTAAAATAATTTCATATTCACCATCTCCATCCAGATCTCCAACAGAAGCATCATTTGGACTATATCTCCAATTACTATCACCAGGAATGGCGTGCATGGGAATAGATAGGTATGGTTTGCTAAAATTATCTTTTGTAATAATATAATTTGCCAGTAAATTATGACTGGAAGCATCTTTTAAAAGATATTTACTTACTTGATGTACGTCTGATACCGAATCAATATAAAAAGTACTATTCAGTAATGGCTTTTGATTAATCTTAATCTCGTTATTATTTACAATACTATATAAATCAAATGTCCTGTTTATTGAGTCACCGGGTAGCAATCTCCAACTTAATGATACATGACCATTACCCTGATTGATAGCGACAAAACCACGATTTAAAACTTCTTTCTGTATAGAAGATGAATAGCTTGATCCTTTATAAACTCCATTATTTAATTCAGCTGCGTGCTTGCAACATCCTGTTAAACCAGTTACAAGAGCAAAAATTGTATTGATAATTAAATAGGATTTTAAATATGACATCACATGTTATTCTTTAAAAATTTCTGAATGATTAACTAAATACTAAAAAACAAATAAGGCTATTTCAAATTAATAAATCAATATTCGAAACAGCCTTACCTAATCATATCTAGTTTTATTATTTATTCACTTTGAATTGGACTATCGACTAATTCACCTTCAAGTCTGATATTACTTGCATCTACATTCTCTGCATCATCAAGAATAAATAGTGGTCGCCCATCTTCTTTTTCAAAATAGAATCGAATATTATCAAAGAAAATATCCTTAGCATGACGTACATAAAAACCAGAAGCAGGTATTGTTCCAAACATCCATGGTTCCGGATAGTTTTTAATACTTTCTGTAGGCTTAATTGTAGCATCATCTTTTGAGAAACCTCCTTTATAATGGATGTTTATATTTGAAAAAGAAACTTCTTCTACATTATAACCAGGAATACCGCTTATAATTGAAGAAAATTGAGAATCTGCATTAAACACATTCACATTGGTTATTTGTACTCTTCGTAATTTACCAACAGGAGTTCCTTTGGGGCTACGCTGACGCCCACCTAAACGAATAAAGAAAGGTGAATTACCAATATTACGCATTGTAATATTTGAAACTACAACATCCTCTAACCAACCGCCATCTACAGCTTCAATAGCTAAACCACGACTTCTTTCGAAAATACAATTGGTAATTGCGATATTTTTAAAGCCACCACTCGACTCTGTACCTAATTTAATACGTCCGGTATTTACTCCATGATCTGGAGCAACAGCCTCATCTGTTTCCCATTTTCCATCCAATACTGACCCCTTATCATAACCAGACACAAAGCAACCGCTAATAGTTACATTCTCTGTGTCTTTAAAGTATCCTAAACCATAACTTGCCTTTAAAACAATAGCATCATCCCATGGACAATTTACTGTACAATCAGTAATTCGTACATTCCTGCAGCAATCAATATCAAATCCATCACGATTTGTATCTACTTTTACATTTAATACATGAAGGTTATCAACACCAGTTGCCAGAATAGCAAAGTGACCGCAATGCTCCATTGAAATATCTTTAATTGTTACATTATAACATTCTTTCAATGAAACAGCTTTATTTCCCACTCCAGGTAAGCGACTTTCTTCACGACTTAATCCTTTACCATAAATGAGTCCGCTACCACAAATTGTGATATCATGTTCCCCTATTGCCCATAATAGTGAATTTTGCCAATGGCTATGTCCAAAATCCTGAAATGGATTATCCGGATTAGGCTCTGCCTCATCATATCCTACTTTTTCTTTTGGGAAGGCAGCCTGAATTACGGCTCCGGATTCTATCCAAAGAGTAATATTACTTTTTAAGCGGATAGAGTAGCATTCATATATCCCTGCAGGAAAATATATAGTACCTCCTCCTTGTTTTGCAGCTTCTTCTATAGCTTTATTTATGGCAGGAGAATCAATCGTTTCGCCATCACCTTTTGCTCCATAATCTTTTACATTATGAATTTCAGCTTTTAATCCTGCAGCAAAAAATGCTATGACTAATGAGATTAATGTATATTGAAAAATATGTTTCATAATTTAAAATCTAAAACAAATATTTATTTTTAATGTCAAATTAAAAAACCTAACATCCTGTTAATTGCTTCGCAATATTTACCGTCAGCAAATTATCACGAATAAAAACGAATTATTATTTGCTTACGCAAATTGGTTTAAAACCACTCCGTGTCTTTGAGTCTCCGTGGTAAAAATTAAGTAAGCTACATCATCGCCTTTTCGCAACTTCCCCATTTCACCTGTTCTCGTTTTCACGATTTCGTCAAACGTTAGTCCGGAGTAGATTTCATCCATTCTGTTTGCTTATTAACTACGTATGACCTGTCTTCAAACAGTTTTGGCAACATAAAATAGTTATAATCAGCCTTTGGATTTAAAAAATAAAAACAGAAATAAAGCTCTTCACCAGCTACTAACTCACTTTGAGAAGCCACAACCTGAGCATCAGTCTTTTTACCAGAGTTTAATAACACAAGTGGAGACTCTTGCTTTTTAGCATCTGCTAAGCGAGGTTCTTCTCCCGGAGGAACACACGCCTCTAAAACTCTAAGTTTTCTACTTGTACCATAATATAGTGTAAAAGAATTTCCTTCAATACTAAATACATTTTTGTAACAATCATCAGGTATTATTGCAGGTTTCCAATCTTTACCTTTATCATCATTTGCAGCACCCCCATAGGTCCAAATAAGTTTTAATCCTTCAGGAAGATTCTTACTTGACAACTTCATCACTGCACCTTTACTGTCCAATAAGGATTTGATATAAAATTCTATTTCTCCTTTACCCAAAAGATCATCTTTTAATATATAGATTACTCCTTCTTTTGTTGGCTTTTCTTTAATTGTTTTAAAGTCCGCAAACCATTTGCTTGAATTATTATTCGCTACTCCTATTCGTAATGTTCCTCCAAGTTCAGGAGCCAACATTGACCAATCAGGATTTTGTGCAAAAGCATTTTGCCCTATAATAAGGCAAAATGCTACACTCATAAAATACTTTATAAATCTTAATTTAATTTCCATCTGGTTTTTCTATTTCTGAAAATGGAGTTGGATACCATTTAAAATCTTCATATTTATCTGGATGAGCTGGGTTATAATCCGGAACATCATCTCTTAAATATTTCACTAATGGTAAGTTTATTTCCTTCATTCCTTGAACTACGCATTGTACAATCTGATAACCCCCGTAAGGTCTAAAATGTGTATTATCAGCCAATGCTTTTTCCTGATTTGGGAATGTATTAGCAGGAAAATGCACAAATATTTTAATTGATTCTTCCACACCCAAAGTTTCATACAAAGTTCGGGTATAATTATGAAGATCAATCAATGGTACATTTTCTTCTGCTGCAAGCTTACGCATGGCATCAGGATAATCACCATGAGTCTCCATAATTTTACCTTCATCATTAAAACTTCTGCGTTGAGTAGGTGTGATAAAAACAGGGTGTGCTCCTATTTCACGTGCTTTATCAATAAATTCTTTTAATCTGTCAGTAAAATTAAGATAAGCACCAATGCCTTCACCTTTTTCCTTTTGATCATTATGGCCAAATTCAGCAAAAATATAATCTCCGGCTTTTGCCTGGGTTAATAGTTTCGCCAATCTTCCACGGGCAATAAATCCGGTAGCTGTTTCACCCGATTCAGCATAATTAGCAACACAAACTTTATCGTTAAAAAAACGAGGTAACATCTGTCCCCATCCTATCCAAGGTTCATAATCCTGGTCAACTACAGTTGAGTTAGCACATAAGAAAACAGTTATGACATCATCTACAGGTTTAATTTCTATAAAATCTACCTGAGGAGATTCTCCATTAAATTCAAATGTTAGTTTATTATCCCAATTAGGTTTATTACGCTCTCTTGATTTAAGTCGAACAATTTTACCTTCGCTAATTATAGAATCCCGTTTATTAATATTAAAATAAACATCTTTGAACTCGCCTTTAGCTGTTTTAATTCCGTTATAGAACAATCTTCGTGATTCTCCTCTTATTACAGTAAGTCCTTCTGATTGATCTGAACCAACTCTAACATGAACGCGATAGTTTCCATCCGGTACACTATCAAAGGAAATAAATCCATTATAAGCCTTTTCTAATGGTTTAGTAATTTTGTAAGGATTACTTTCTTCTTTACATGAAAAAAGAAAAATACTACATACTATTAATACTAAATTTATTATTGCTTTAAACATTCTTGTTTTATTTTTACAGATTAAACACCTGTCAGGTTTATTTACATACTTGCTATAAACCTGACAGGTGTTTTATGCTCCTTTTACTATTTCATTTTATAAACCTCAACACCACCTAATAGGAAACATCCAATTCCATAATCTTCAAAATCAGGCATGCTGTCAAAAGTTACAGGCTGACCATCTTTAGGTTCTTTACCTGTTCCCTGAACATAACCCAAAAATCCGTTTTCATGAATGGCATATTTAACAATGGCATCCCATGCTTTATTAATAATTGGAGCATAATTTTCTTTATCAAGAATTCCATTATTAACACCCCAAGCCATACCATAAATAAATAAAGAAGTTCCTGTTGTTTCTTTCCCACCATAGTTTTTAGGATCATGTAAACTGGCATTCCAGAAACCATCTTTTCTTTGACATTTCACCAAAGCATCAGTCATTATTTTAAAGTCACTTAAATATTGCTGATAATGTTTTTCATTTTTAGGAATTTCATTTAAAACACGTACTAAAGCAGCATATACCCAACCATTACCTCTTGACCAATAACAATCTTCACCATTTGGTTCTGTATATGGAGGAACAAAATCAGCATCACGCCACCATAATCCATCTTCTAAATTAAATAAACCACCTCCAATTTGGTTTCGTGTACACTCATACATGTCCCACATCTTATCAAAGTACTTTGGTTCATTCATTGTCACACCTAATTTTGCAAAAACAGGAATACCCATTTGAATGGCATCAATCCATGTCCAATCTCCAACCTGAGGTGTATTTACTAACATGTTTAAATTAGCCTTAACCGATACTAATTGTTTAGGATCCTCAGTTAAACGGTATAGATCTATGTATGTTTGACCTGCACAATAGTCGTCTGCATTACGAGTTGTTGCGCCATTTCTGTAGTTCCACTTATGGAAATCAGACCAGCCATAAGCATAATCAAAAAATTCTTCTTTTGGATATATGGAATATAATTCCATCAATCCTTCATAATAAACCCCTCTGGTCCAAATATTACTTGGTCTAACCCTACCTACATTCGATGTTGCTGTATAGTCAGCATATTTTTCCATAAAATATTTATTCACTTTCAATATGGCATCCAATGTTTCTTTTCGATCATTATTCTCTTGTTTCTTTTCTGCAAATATGTTTAAAGAAAAACCTATCATCAATAACAAACAAGGTATCATCAATCTTCTTTTCACCGTTCTCATTTTTAATATTCTTTTAAGATATAACCAAAAGACAAATATATCTGAGTCTATCAATTTGCGCATGTAAAATTATACACAAACCTTAAAAATCGTTCTCGATACGCGGCTGATACGATTTTACAGGTCTTAGCATTATTTTCCATTCTTTAACATTTATTAGGAATTTACATTTGTTAACGATTTTTAAAGAAACCATTAAAATTTGTATTTACTAAAATCAACCATTTATATAAATAATTAAATCTATTTAGTATGAATCTAATTAAATTAAGAAGGAAACAACTTAAAGTGCTTCTTATAGCCTTTATCACAAGTTGCTCCTTATTGGCCAGTCATGGCTCAATTTATGCACAAGGTAATGAAATTACAGTATCAGGTCATGTAAAAGATGATACAGGAGAACCTGTAATTGGTGCAACTGTAGTTGTACAAGGTACCACTGTAGGAACAATTACTGATGTTAATGGTAATTACACATTAGGTAATGTTCCATCAAATGGTACATTAATCTTTTCTTTTATTGGTTTAGAAACTCAAAAAATTGCCGTTGAAGGAAAAACTAGTTTTAATATTACTTTAGTCCCAGGTTCAATCGGACTGGATGAGGTCGTAGCCGTAGGTTATGGCGTTCAAAAGAAAAGCGATGTAACAGGAGCCATGACCAGAGTAGGAAGCAAAGAACTGCAGGCTATGCCAGTAAAAGATGCTTTACAAGGTATGCAGGGAAAAGCTGCCGGTGTTGATATTACAACGAATCAACGTCCCGGACAAACAAATAGTATTACTATTCGTGGAGTTAGATCAATTACAGCAGAACAAGGCCCCCTTTATGTAGTAGATGGAATGGTATTGCAAACAGGAGGTAGTGCAGGATCAGGGAATGGAGGTATTGACAATATCAATCCGAATGATATTGAATCTATCGACATCTTAAAAGATGCTTCAGCAACAGCCATTTACGGTTCAAGAGGAGCTAATGGTGTAATTCTGGTAACAACAAAACAAGGTAAAGAAGGAAAAGTATCTATAAACTATTCAGGTTCTGTTACTGTTCAAAAATTGTATGATGTTACAGAAATGATGAATACGGGAGAATGGATTGAATATGCACGTCATGCAAAACAATTTCACAGAGAAGGAGGAACTGGAACATATCCAGATGTACCAACTTTAGCAGCTGATGAAAGTACATGGGGTTCTGTTGCTGCATCATTCGAAAACATTGCTGCAGGTTGGAGTAATGGAAGCTGGAACCCTGATGATGCAAAAACTTACGACTGGGGAAAACATGGAAAACAAACTGGTTATTCCACAGAACATACAATTAGTGCATCCGGTGGTACAGAAAAATTTAAAGGTTATGGATCTTTTGGGTATTTAAATCAGGAAGGTACTATTAAAGACCAGTCATATAGTCGTTACACTGCAAAAGCAAGTTTTTCATCAAAACCAACAAAATGGATGGAATTTGGTACTACTATTAACGGTTCATACGGAGATCAGGACTATGGTTACAGTTTTGCCAGATCAACAACTGGAGCCGGAGATTATTATTCTGCTTTAAGAGGAATGTTAGGATGGGCTGTACCTTTTGATGAAAACGGAGATTATATCAGAAACCCGGCAGCCGGTGATGTTAATATTATCAACCCGATTAACGAAACAAAATACAACACTAACGAAAGATTAACACTTCGTATTTCTGGAAATTTCTATACTCAATTAGATCTAGGAAATATTTTTGCACCATTAGACGGTTTAAAATATAGAATTCAGTTTGGACCGGAATTTTCTAATTACAGAGAAGGACGATTCTATGATGAAAATGGAATAAACGGAGATGGGAGTAATATAGCAAGGAACACAAACAGAATTACAAATTCATGGACTTTAGATAACCTTATCTATTATAATAAAACTATTGCAGAGTCTCATAAATTTGGATTTACACTTATGCACTCCGCTTCAAATTACCACTATGAGTTTAGTGATATGCAAGCAGAAACAGCTACTGCCGATGAACTTTGGTACAATATGTCTTCATTAGGATCAATAAGTAGTTTTGGATCAGGATTAACAGAAAAGCAGATGACCTCTTACATGATCAGAGCTAATTATAGTTTCAAAGACAAATACTTATTAACAGCATCAACAAGATGGGATGGAGCTTCACAATTAGCAGATGGAAATAAATGGGCCAACTTTAATTCATTTGCGTTAGGATGGAGAATAGAACAAGAAGCATTTATGAAAGATATTACATGGGTTGATGCTCTTAAACTTCGTTTAGGCTATGGTGTAACTGGTAACTCTGCAATTGATGCTTACGCAACAAAAGGTGGTATACAGACACTATATTACAACTGGGGTGCAGACACTTCATCTCTAGGATATGTAGCATCAGATCCATCATCCAGATATCCGGCAGCTATGGCTAATCAAGAATTAGGATGGGAAAAAACAAAACAATACAACTTGGGTATTGATTACACCGTGGCTAATCGCAGAATTTTTGGTGCTATAGATGTATATAGTACAAAAACAGATGACTTGTTATTAGAAATGTCTATTCCTTCAATTAATGGATATACCAGTACATATGCTAATGTTGGTGCAACAAAAGGATGGGGTATTGATTTCCAAATCAACACAGTCAATATTCAGAATACTGATTTTAAATGGACAACAAATTTAACCTGGTCTAAAGACAAAAATGAAATCTCAGCTTTGGCTAATGGAAATGATCAGGATCTTGTAAATGGATGGTTTGTGGGAGAAGGAATTAACGTTTATTACGACTATGTTTACGATGGTATCTGGAAAACTTCAGAAGCTAATGAAGCAGACTCTTATGGCAGTGAACCCGGTGCTATTAGAGTAAAAGATTTAAACGGAGATGGTGTAATTGATGAAAACAATGATAGAAAAATTGTTGGTGATCAACGCCCTGACTGGACAGGAGGTATCACAAACACCTTCAACTATAAAAACCTTGAATTATCATTCTTTGTTTTCTCCAGATGGGGTAATACATTCAGAGGAGGTGCTGTTACTTTAGATGGACGTTTTCAACAAAGAAAGCTTGATTACTGGATTGCAGGAGAAAATGAAGATGCTCATTATTATGCCCCGGGTATAGCAGGACAATCAGCTCCTACTTATAATTCTTCAATGAATTATTTGGATGGATCATTTATCAAACTAAGAAACATCAATTTGGGTTATAATTTCAAAAAATCAACTTTAGATAAAATAGGTATTAGTTCTCTAAAAGTTTATGCTCAAATTATGAATCCATGGATGATCTACAGCAAAACAGATTGGTTGGATACAGATTTATCCAGTTATGACAATAACACAACCAGAGTTGGATCTTCTACAACAACAAAAGGTCTTGTTTTTGGAGTTAACATGTCATTCTAAATTGATAATACGTAAAATTTAAACAAATGAAATTGAACAAATATAAATTAAGACAAAGAATAAACCTTAAAAATATAGGCCTTGCTGCTCTATCCTTAGGTTTGATTCTTTCTTCATGTAAAGAAAGTTACTTGGATGAAGATTATATAACTACATATAGCACTGACAGATTCACAACTCAGGAAGGTTTAGATGAATTGGTAACTGGTACTTACCAAAAGATAAAGTTTCAATTTAACTATATTTGGGGAATTGAATTATATAATTTAGGTGTTGATGAATTTACTGACGCGAATAACGTTATCGATTCATACAATGGATACTACACAACTCTTAACCCCTCAGAACGTGGAGCCAACACTCCTTTATGGGATAATATGTATGGTGGTATAGAATCTACAAATACCCTAATACAAAATATTCCTTTGTATTACGATCAAGATGATAATAATTATAACACTCGCCTTGGAGAAGCATATTTTATGAGGGGATATTATTATCTAAAACTAGTAACACAATATGGTGGTGTACCACTTAAACTAACACCTTCAACTTCTGTTGAAACTTATTTTACACGTGCCAGTGAAGAAGATGTTTTTATGCAGATAATTTCAGATTTAGAACAATCATATAACTTATTACCAACTACTGCAGCATCAACAGGACGTATAACAAAATATGCTGCTGCTCACTTTTTGGCAAAAACCCATCTTACACGTGCCAGTGAATTATATGATGATTGGAATAGCAGTTATATTGATACTGACTTAGCTGATGTAATTACTTACGGAACTGAAGTTTTTCAAAATCACCCTTTGAGTACAAATTATCAGGATCTTTGGGATTATCAATATGCAAATAGTCCTAATGAAAACGAATCAGAAATTGTTTTGGCTGCTCAATTCTCAGATGACCAAACAACATGGGGAAGATTCGGTAATCAAATGCATCTATATTATCCCTCTGTTTATCAAAACATGGCAGGAACGACAAGAGATATTTCCGGTGACAGAGAGTTCTCCTATGCCAGAGCTACAAACTACACTTTAGATGTATTTGACAGAGTTAATGACAGTCGTTTTTGGAAATCATTTATCACTTGTTACGGTTGTAATAATTCTGCTGGTGCACCAGTATGGAGTGAAACTACTGCCCCTTATGCTCCTGACAATTTTACAACTATAGTTGATGGAGAATATCAACCTCGTTTTCAGGGAGGTGATTTAGGTATTCGCTATATTGTTAACGATGCGGGAGATACCCGTTATTCTGACTTAGGTGCAGGTGAAGCTACCGTTTTAAAAGAAGGTGTTATGCCTCCTGAACATACATTTGTAAGATATTTCAACGGTGAAAATATGGCATATGTTGGTCAACATGGAAACTATGGCTATGATGGTACTAATATGAGAAGTGTTGCTTTAGGTAAATACCGCGATGGTTATCGTATTTCTATATCTTCTCCTGCTGGAACAAGAGATGCAATCGTTGCCCGTTCTGCAGAAGATGTATTAATGGTTGCTGAAGCTTATATCAGACAAGGAAATTACAACAATGCCCTTACCTGGTTTAATTATTTAAGAGACAGAGCAGCTTATGTAGATGGTGAAGACAGAGCAGTTCACGTAGATGGCGGTCAGGCTTATCAAAACAATCCTTATTGTGAAGGAAAAGGAGGTGGATATTCCGATGAAGGTGCAATATACAGTGATCAAAACACATATTATGAATCTAATAATATTGCAGAAACAACGGCTTCAACATTTAGTAGCATGCATTTAAATTCTGTTGATGACATTTACAATTCTACAGTTGACTCTCCGATCTATGATGAGTTAGGTTATTCTTCAGATGAAGATAAGATGATGTGTTTCTTATTAAATGAAAGAACAAGAGAATTGTGTGGAGAATGTTATCGCTGGGAAACACTTGCCCGTACAATGCAATTAGAAACAAGATACAAAGCATTTAATGATGGATGGGTAAGATTTGGAGGATTTAATGCTTCAACACATTATTATCGTCCAATTCCACAAACCTATCTTGATGCAATTACAGACGAAAATGGTAATGCTCTTACTGCTGATCAAAAACAAGCAATGCAAAATCCTGGATATTAATAATTAACAATTTACATTTATTATTATTATTATTGGGTAACTCAAAATATTTGAGTTACCCATTTTATCAAATCTGAATTATTATTTTGTCACAATCTATAATTTGTAATGTATTATAAATCAACAAAAGAATACAACTTTACTCCTATTAAAATAAATACATATGTATTTTCATTTTTAATAAGTATAATATCTGTTCTTTCTGGATGTAGTACTAACCCTTCCCAATCAACCTCCCTTCAAAGTAAAACTACAAAAAAACCCAATATTATTTTTGTATTAGCTGATGATTTAGGATATAATGATGTTGGTTACTCCGGGCAAAAGTTAATGAAAACTCCACATATTGATCAACTTGCCAAAGAAGGTAAAGTATATACAAATACCTATGCAGGTGCTCCCGTTTGTGGGCCTTCACGAAGTGTATTAATGACAGGTCAGCATACAGGCCATACTACAGTAAGAGGAAATACTACTATTACCGGAGGAAAAGAAGGTAAAAAAGGGGATAAAATACTTTACAGAGCAAACTTAGCAGATAATGATTACACTGTAGGAAATTTAATGCATGATGCAGGATATAAAACCTGTTTAATAAGTAAATGGCATTTGGGTGGATATGATTCTACTGCCACTCCCTTACATCGCGGATTTGATGAATTTCATGGATGGTTAACTAATAAACCAAAAACATATGCCAGTACATATTGGCCAAATAAAAGAATGTACAATAATGAAATGATTGATATCCCTCAAAATGTAGATGGTAAAAAAGGATACTATCATACAGATATTTGTACTGATGAAACAATCGATTTTATAAAAAAGAATAAAGATAGCGACAAACCTTTTATGGTAATGCTATGCTACTCAAACCCGCATGCCCCCCTTGATGCTCCAGATAATGCCATATATGAAGATGAAGATTGGCCTGATAATATGAAGACTTATGCTTCTATGATTTATCATCTTGATTTAAACATTGAAAGACTAAAGCAAACCCTTATTAAAGAAGGATTAAGCAATAATACTATTGTGTTTTTCTGTTCAGATAATGGCCCTAGGTCAAACTATTCTGATAAATTAACCGAGGTGGTTGATTACTTCGATTCTAATGGCAAGCTAAGAGGCTATAAAAGAGATATGTACGAAGGTGGAATTCGTACACCAATGATTGTTTGGTCTCCCAAAATAGTTAAGGCTGGAACCCAGTCTGAATTACCTTGGTATTTTGCTGATATCATGCCTACTTTTGCAGACATAGCTGATTACAATTCTGATTTAATGAAAACAGATGGTATCAGTGTTTATCCTTCAATACTTGATAAACCAATGTCTGACTCACCTCGCTTTTTATACTGGGAATTCTTTGAAAGAGGATATAAACAAGCAGTTAGATATGGCAAATGGAAAGCTGTAGTGATAAAAGGTAAAATGGAATTATATGATTTATCGGTTGATGTTGGTGAACAAAATGACATTGCCGATAAAAATCCGGAGATTATAGAACAGATTAAAACATATCTTTCCTCCTGTAGGACAGAATCACCTTATTGGCCAGTTCAAAAACAATGACCATTTATTGATTAAAATTTGATTTAATAACCGACATATAATTGATAATAATAGACCATCCTTTCTTTTCATATATATGTCGGTATATTTTGTTCGAAAATGATACTAAATGGCACATATTGATAACTTTTTTTACTAAAAAAAATATAAGTAACTCCTATCCAGAATCATAGACTTCACATAGTATAGAGCATTAAAACTGGCTCTTGGATAATTTGACAGGATTATGGAAGAATATACAGCTTATACGCTGCAATGGTTTATATTTTTGAAACTCTTAAATAAGCAATAATAGAATTAGACAATAAACAATGAAAGCTATTTTTAACATGAATCAATTTCACATCCCCTCAAAAATTTTTTCTATAATACTATCAATGCTTTTTATTGGAGTCTTTTCTGTTGCACAAAAGAAAGACTCAAAAAGGAATAAGAACAAAAAAGAAATTCCTGAAGCAAAACAAGTAGTAAATGATGCAAACACCCCCTTACATTTATTACAACCTGATTATTCGATAAATTACCATGTTCCAACCAAAGATGAAATTGGAAAAAAAATGGAATGTATTCTCGAATATCTTTCAAAAGTTACTCCGACTGAAATTATCAATTCATCAAACCAACAAATAATAACCGATTATAAAAGCATTAATAATAACTGTCATCTAAAAAAAGGTGATTTTCGATTAACAACTTACGAGTGGGGAGTAACTTATGCAGCAATGATAAGAATGGCTCAGGTATCTGACGATTTTAAATATCTTCAATACGTAAAAGAGCGCTTTAATTTTTTATCAGAAGTTGCTCCCTATTTTCAAAAAATATTAACGGAAGAAGGAACTATTGATCCTTTAATGAGAAGTGTTTTACAACCTCATGCTTTAGATGATGCCGGAGCAATGTGTACTTCAATGATTAAGGCTTCTATCTTTGAAAAACCAACAACAGAACTTGATACTTTAATAGGAAATTATATTGATTATATCATGTACCATGAATACCGTTTAGAAGATGGTACTTTTGCCCGGAAACGCCCCCTTCATAACACGGTATGGTTAGATGATATGTTTATGGGAATCCCTGCCCTGTTACAAATGGGAAAATATAAACATGATGACAAGTACACTACTGAAGCCATTAAGCAAATCAAACTTTTTAAAGAAAAAATGTTTGTGGAGGAAGAAGGCTTGTTTCGTCATGGATGGGTTGAAGGTTTAAATCCTGAACCACAGTTCTTCTGGGCCAGAGCAAATGGTTGGGCATTGCTTACTCTTTGCGAGGCTTTAGATGTGCTTCCTGAAAAAAATGAAGATAGACAATGGATTTTGGAGTTATACCAAAAGCATATTGCATCTTTAGTACAATATCAATCCGGTACTGGTTTATGGCACCAATTGATCAACAAAAACGATTCTTACCTTGAAACATCTGCAAGTGCAATTTACGTGTACGCTATTGCTCATGGTATTAACCAGGGATGGTTAAATGCAAGAGTCTATGGCTCAGTTGCTACATTAGGTTGGAATGCACTATCTGAAAAAATTAATAATAAAGGTCAGGTTGAAGGTACATGTGTAGGAACAGGTATGGGTTTTGATCCTGCCTTCTATTATCATCGTCCAACAAGTGCTTTTGCTGCTCATAGTTACGGCCCTATGCTATTTGCAGGAGCTGAAATGATTGAGTTACTCAATCACTGGTTTCCTAAAATGAACGACAGTGCAGTTCATTTTTACGGACAAACACAACCTTATACAGAACCTATTTTCTCAGTTGGAGATCCTCGTCACCCACCTTACTTAAAAGCTGGTAGTACACGAAAAGGAGATAATCCTGTAGTATTTGTTATTGGTGATTCTACAGTTAAAAATGGTCGTGACCGTGGAGATTGGGGACAATGGGGATGGGCCAGCTTCTTTGATAACTTCTTTGATACAACTAAAGTGACTATTGAAAATCATGCATTAGGTGGTCGCAGTAGTAGATCATTCTTAACTGAAGGTTTATGGCAAAACGTATTGGAAGGTTTAAAAGAAGGTGATTATCTGTTTATACAATTTGGACATAATGATGGCGGACCGTTTAATACAGGAAGAGCTCGTGCCTCAATAAAAGGCACAGGAGATGAATCTCAGGATTATATTATGGAAGCAACAGGTGGTCCAGAAACAGTATATACATTTGGTCATTACATGCGTTACTATATAAAGCAAGCAAAGGCCCATGGAGTTAAGGTAATCGCACTATCTCATACTCCTCGAAATAATTGGACAGATGGTAAAATGGCTCGTGTTACTAACACCTATGCTAAATGGACCAAACAAGTTGCTGAAGAAGAAAATGTATGTTATATCGATGCCAATGATTTATGTGCTAGTGAGTATGAAAAAATAGGTCAGGAAGCTACCAAACCTTATTATAAAGACAATGTGCATACTTCTTATATAGGAGCTATTTTACATGGTAATACTATTGCAAAAGCTGTATACAATCTTGAAGGTTGCGACTTAAAGAACTACATGAAAAAGGATGCTATTGATAATCCAACTAAAGTTGCTCCTAAACCACTTTATCGTGATCCTGTTTTTGATGGTGCAGCAGATCCTGTAATCATCTGGAATAAACAAGAGCAAAAATGGTTTATGTTTTATACCAATCGCAGAGCTAACCTTGAAAATACTCAGGGTGTCGATTGGGTTCATGGTACACCTATTGGTATTGCAGAATCAGAAGATGGTGGATTAACATGGAAATATAAAACTGATGCCAATATTAACTATGGAAGTAAAGATGTTACCTATTGGGCTCCGGATGTAATGGAACATGATGGAACCTATCATATGTATTTAACAATAGTTTCCGGAGTATTTACGGATTGGAGTCATCCTCGTGAAATCATTCATTTAACCAGTAGCAACTTAATCGACTGGAAATTTGAATCACAAATAAAGCTTGTTTCTGACAAAGTTATTGATGCGGAAGTAATCAAAGCTCCTAACGGAAAATGGAGAATGTATTACAATAACGAGCGTCATAACAAATCAATATACTATGCAGAGAGTGATGACTTGTATAAGTGGGAAGACAAAGGACTTGCTGCTGCAGAAAGACGCGGTGAAGGTCCTGTAGTATTTTATTGGAAAGATAGGTATTTCATGGTTATTGATTCATGGAATGGTCTTACGGTTTATAGTTCAAAAAATATGGAGAACTGGCATCTTCAAAAAGATCGTATTCTTGAAAATCCGGGATTTGGAACTGATGATGAAGTAAAAGGCGGTCACGCAGATGTGGTAATCAATAATGGAAGAGCATACATTTTTTACTTTACACACCCGGGAAGAACAGAGGGTGTTAAAGAGGATAATTATGAAACCCGTAGATCATCGATTCAAGTAGGTGAATTAATTTTTAAAGACAATAAAATAACCTGTAACAGAAATTTAACGGTTGACATTAAATTGATTAACGAAAACAAATAATTAAAATAACATACATAAGAAACGAGCCAGGAGAAAGTTTTTCTCACATGCGAGAATGACTAAATTGGCGAGTTCCATATGGCAATTAAAAGCAAATTTAGACATATGAAACAAATAGCATATTACGATAAATTTAGGTTATTTGCTTCTTCTGACGAATAAAAAAACATTACAAATGAAACTAAAAACAACAATAACTCTATTTTCAATCATTGCATTTATTAGTTGTAACACACCTAAACCAAAAGATGTAAGCATATATATTGCCGGAGATTCAACAGCTCAAGGATATGACACTACCCGAACCGTAATGAGAGGTTGGGCACAGATGTTACCTAAATACTTTGATGAGCATGTTACGGTAGTTAATAAGGCAAAAGCAGGTAGAAGTACGAAAAGCTTTATTGCTGAAGAAAGATGGCAAGGTATTATTGATTCAATTAAAGCTGATGACTATGTAATTATTCAATTTGGGCATAATGATGCTTCCAGCAAACCTGAAAGACATGCCTCCTACCCTGATTACAAAAACAATCTGATAAAGATGATTAGTGAGGCTCAAGCTAAACAGGCTAATCCTATTTTGGCAACTTCAATTGTAATGAGAACATTTAATGGCAGATCTCTTGTTGATGACCGTTTGTTAGGTTACCCTGCAATCATGCGTCAACTGGCGGATTCTTTAAACATTCCGTTGATTGACACTTATGTTAAAACCAGAGATATGATTATTATGCTTGGTGATGAACCTTCTAAAGAATTATATATGTGGATTCCGGCAGGAGTTGATTCCATTCGACCTAATGGATCTCAGGACGATACACATTTGCAAACTCCCGGCGCCATGGCTGTTGCAAAAATTGTAGCAAAAGAAATTAAAAAGCAAAACCTTATAAATATTGCAAATCATGTTGTTATTCCTTAAAAAACTGGCAAAACATACTATAGTTTTAAGTATTCCTTTACTCTTTGCTCAATGCCAATCAAAGGTTGATTGGCCAAAGGAATCTATTGATACTAAACCAGGATCACGTTGGTGGTGGATGGGTAATTCGGTTGATGAAGAGAACCTGACTAAAAACATGGAAGCCTATGCTGATGCAGGTATTGGTTCTCTTGAAATTACGCCAATCTATGGTGTTCAGGGAAACGATTCAAATGAAGTCGATTTTCTATCTGACAGATGGATGGAATTGTATTCTCATACTCAAAGTGAAGGAAATAGGTTGGGTATCAATATTGATATGAATACAGGGACAGGTTGGCCATTTGGAGGACCTGAAGTTTCAGTTGAAGATGCAGCAGGTAGATTACTCATTAAAGAATATTCATTAAAGACTGGTGAGCAACTCAAAGAAGATATCTTACCAGATGATGAAAAACAAAAGACTTCTGCCCTGCTTTCTCGTTTAATGGCTTATTCTGAGAATGGTGAATGTATAGATTTAACTAGTAAAGTAGAGAATAATAAATTGAATTGGACTGCTCCAGAAGGAACATGGAAATTAATCGCCTTATTTGAAGGACATACTTTTCAACAGGTTAAAAGAGCAGCTCCAGGAGGTAAAGGTTTAGTATTAAATCATTACTCAAAACCCGGAGTTGAGAGATATTTAGATCGTTTTTCAAAAGCCTTTAATAAAAGTAATGCCACACCTCCTAAGTATTTCTTCAACGATAGTTATGAGGTATACAGAGCAGACTGGACTCCTGGGTTACTGGAAACTTTTGAAAAAATGCACGGTTATAAACTTGAAGAATACTTACCCTATTTTTTAAGCGAAGAACGTAATGATACTGTAGCCCGAATTGTTTCTGACTACAGAGAAACATTAGGAAGCATGTTATTAAATAATTTTACTATTCCATGGACTGAGTGGGCTCATGAAATGAATAGTAAAACCAGAAATCAGGCTCACGGATCACCTGCAAATTTAATTGATGTTTATGCAGCTGTTGATGTTCCAGAATGTGAAGGTTTTGGATTATCTGATTTCGACATTAACGGATTAAGAAAAGATTCTCTCACGCGTCATAATTATTCGGATTTATCCATGCTTAAATATGCTTCTTCGGCAGCTCATATTTCTGGTAAACAATATACCTCATCCGAAACATTTACGTGGTTAACGGAGCATTTTCGAACTTCTTTTTCTCAGTGTAAACCCGATTTGGATTTAATGTATGTTTCTGGTGTTAACCATGTATATTTCCATGGAACAACTTATAGTCCAGAAGAGGCAGCATGGCCGGGGTGGAAATTCTATGCATCTGTTGATATGAGTCCTACCAATCCATTATGGAGAGATGCCAATCCCTTTTTTAAATATATTTCACGAGTTCAATCGTTTATGCAAATGGGACAACCAGATAATGATTTTCTGGTATATCTTCCGGTATACGATATGTGGCATAAAGAGGATGGTCGATTATTAATGTTCGACATCCATAAAATGAAAGAGCGTGCTCCTGAATTTATTAGTGTGGTTAATTCTATCAGTAAATCAGGATATGATATGGAT
Organism: uncultured Saccharicrinis sp.; assembly: GCA_963665705.1. Lineage (GTDB taxonomy): Bacteria > Bacteroidota > Bacteroidia > Bacteroidales > Marinilabiliaceae > Saccharicrinis. The sequence goes on along the minus strand of OY762448.1, from coordinate 2,004,680 downwards.
TATATTTCTGATGCTTTTGTTAAATCAACAAATGTTAAAGATGGTCAATTAATTACTAAGGGAGGAGTATCATATAAAGCTTTAATAGTACCTGCAGTTGAAAAAATGCCAGCAGAAATAATACAAAACCTATTAGATCTTGCTGCAAAAGGAGCACAAATCGTATTTCTGGAAAACTATCCAAACGATGTTCCTGGATTTGGTAACTTAACCGAGCGTAGACAAAATTTCAATAATGTAATCAATCAATTACCAAAAGTTAGCTTTGAAAAAACCAATTCAACTGCATTTGAAAAAGGTAAAATTATTACTGGTGTTGATTTTGAACAAACTTTGACCCAAACAGGAGTTGTTCCTGAAGAATTTAAGAAAAAAGCTGATCTACAGTTTATTCGTCGAAAAAATAATAACGGATATCACTATTTTATTTCTGCATTAAAACATCAGGATACTGATACATGGATTACATTACATGAACCGACAACATCTGTTGTATTCTTCGACCCAATGACCGGAAATAAAGGGAAAGCAAGCCTTAAACAAGAAGATGGTAAAACAAAAGTCAGAATTCAATTAAAATCAGGAGAATCCGTAATTTTACAAACATTCAACATAAATGTAAATTGCGAAAATTGGCCTTATGTTATTGAAACAGGAAACCCATTTTTAATCAATAATAATTGGAAAATCTATTTTAAAGAAAGTATACCTGCAATTACAGATACATTTTCTCTTCCTAAATTAATTCCATGGACAAAATTGAACTCGCCAGAGGCAAAAGAAAATATGGGTGTAGCTGTTTACTCAACTACTTTTACCGTTGATAAGAGTGAAAATAAAGACTGGATACTTGACCTGGGAGATGTTAGAGAAACTGCAAGAGTTAAAGTAAATGGAGTTGATATTCAAACGCTTTGGGCTGTACCTTATGAGCTTTCTGTAGGTGAATATTTAGTAAATGGTTTAAACTCAATTGAAATTGAAGTAACCGGATTACCGGCTAACCATATTGCCAGTTTGGACAGACAAGGAATTAAATGGCGTATTTTTAAAGAAATAAATCTGGTAGACTTAAATTATAAGAAAACGGGTTATGCAAATTGGGAAACAATGCCGGCAGGATTAAATAGTCATGTTAAGTTAATCCCGGTTAAGTTCTCAAAGTAAAACAAACAAAACAAAATTATGAAGTATCTATTATTCATTATAGCCTTTACTATAAGTTCAAGTATATTTTGTCAGAATGACATTCCTCAATTTGAATGGATGGAAAAGGTTGGAGCAAAATCTTTTCCTGAAGGGCAGAAAGTTTTTAATGTAAAAAATTATGGTGCTGTTGGAGATGCCATACAAATGAATACTAAAGCCATCCAAAATGCTATTGATGATGCAGAAGCAGCAGGAGGAGGAATAGTAACATTTGAACCTGGTATTTATCTAACAGGTTCAATCTTTATAGGAAACAATGTTAATTTCCATATTCCTAAAGGTACCATGTTAATGGGGAGTCAGGATTTAAAAGATTACAAATATATTGATACACGAGTTGCAGGAGTTGAAATGAATTGGCCATCAGCTTTGGTTAATATCTTAAAAAAAACAAATGCAGCTATTACTGGCAATGGAGTGATTCACGCCAAAGGAAAACCTTTTTGGGATAAGTATTGGACTATGCGTAAAGAGTATGAAAAAAAAGGTTTAAGATGGATTGTAGATTATGATTGTGATCGTCCCCGGGGAATATTAATATCTGATAGTAAAGATATTACTGTGGATGGTATCGTTCTATATCAACCAGGTTTCTGGAGCTTACACATCTTGTATTCTCAGCATGTAACAGTAAATGACATTACAATAAGTAATAACATAGAAGGACACGGGCCTAGTACAGATGGAATTGACATTGATTCTTCATCATATGTTTTGGTTCAAAATAGTAGTATCAATTGCAACGATGATAATTTTTGCCTGAAAGCAGGAAGAGATAGTGATGGTTTAAAAGTAAATCGTCCTTGTGAATATATTATTTTAAGAGATTGTTATGCAGGCATTGGAGCTGGTTTAGTAACCTGTGGTAGTGAAACTTCTGGTAGTATTCGACATATTGTTGCGTATAATTTAAAAGCTGTTGGAACCTCCTTTGGCATAAGACTGAAGAGTACAAATCAGCGCGGTGGGCATATTGAAGATATTCATTTGGCAAATATCACAATGGAAAATGTAAAATACCCTCTATCGGTTGATTTAAACTGGAATCCGGCCTATAGTAATTCTTTATTGCCAGAAGGTTATGATAGAGATAGTTTACCTGATCATTGGTTAAAAATGTTGGAGCCTGTTGACCCAAAAATAGGAACACCTAAGTTTCAGAATATTACATTCACTAATGTAACTGCAACAAAGGCTCAAACTGCAATTAAAATTGGAGGTACAAAAGCCAGTACAATTGATAATTTTAAGTTTAAGAATGTAACTTTAGAAGGAAAAAAAGCTGGATATATAAAATATGCACAAAATTGGGAAGGTATTAACTTAACAATTAAAGGCGAAGATGAACTTATACTTGAAAAAACGAAGAAAATTAAGTTCTAAAAGCACATTTATAAAGGTATAACACAGTATGTCATGCGAATCAGCTCTCCTCCTTTTAAAGAATGAGTGGGGAGGTGGTTGTTAATATAAATGGTAATTAATTACTAATTACAAAAAGTAAATCTTACCACAAAGGCTCAAAGTCGCTAAGAACACCAAGAAAAAGATATTGTGAGTCTTTGCGCCTTTGAGTCTTGGTGGTTATTTTAATCAAGCAGTTTTTATTATTTTTTGAAAACTAAATAATTATGCGATATATTAATTTTATCATTAGTATTTTACTGTTGGTCCCTTTGGGGTTATATAGTCAAAGTACACAACGCCAATACTTATCCGGAACAGGATTATACCATACTAAAACCTGGGATTTTTATTGTTCAGAGGGACAAAACAGTAAAAAGTGGAGTAAAATTGAAGTTCCTTGCAATTGGGAATTACAAGGGTTTGGTGAATATACATATGGTAGATGGTATAAGAAAAAAGGTGTTCAACCATCTAAAGAAACAGGTACTTACAAGTACACTTTTAAAGCACCTAAAGACTGGATCAACAAACAGGTATCCATAGTATTTGAAGGCGTAATGACAGATACTGAGGTATTCATCAATGGAGAAAAAGCCGGAGCTACTCATCAAGGAGGCTTTTATCGTTTCTCTTATGATATATCAGATAAAATAGTTGTAGGCAAAAAAAATGAATTAAAAGTAATTGTTCACAAACATTCTGAAAACAAAAGTATAAATGCTGCAGAAAGAAAAGCTGACTGGTGGACTTTTGGAGGTATTTATCGTCCTGTTTATTTGGAGGCTAAACCACAAACAGCATTTGATCACATTGCTATTGATGCAAAAGCTGATGGTAGCTTAAATGCAGAAATTGATCTTTCAAAAGCTTTACCAAATGGAAAAATAGAGGCTTCAATCACTCCTTTAACAGGAGTAGGTTCTTTTCAAAAGAAAAGTATTCCTATTGAAAATAATGATTTAAAACAACAAATACGTACCCAATGGGAGAATGTAATTTGTTGGAATCCTGAAAATCCTCAATTATATGTATTGGATTTAAAACTGATCGACAGCAATAATAAAACAGTTCATGAATGGAGTTCTCGTATAGGTTTTAGAACCATTGAGTTCAGACCTAAAGATGGAATTTATATGAACGACACTAAGATTCTGTTGAAAGGAATCAACCGTCACTCATTTCACCCTGATGGTGGACGCACCACAAACAAAGAAATCAGCATAAGCGATGTGCTGTTAATGAAAGAAATGAACATGAATGCAATTCGTTTCCACTACCCTCCTGATCAGCACTTTTTAGATGCCTGTGATTCTCTGGGAATGTTTGTGGTTGACGAATTAGCAGGATGGCAAAATTGCTATGACTCAAAAGTGGGACCTAAACTACAGAAAGAAATGTTAATGAGAGATGTTAATCATCCTTGTATTGTACTTTGGAGTAATGGTAACGAAGGTGGTTGGAATTACGATTTAGATGCGCATTTTGCTGATTATGATCCTCAAAACCGTCATGTCATTCACCCTTGGGCTGATTTTAATGATATTGACGCTCACCACTACCCTACTTACCTAACTGGTGTTGCTCGCTTAACAAATGGTTATAAAGTATTTATGCCAACTGAATTTATGCATGGTATGTATGATCAGGGACACGGTGCCGGATTAGAAGATTTCTGGTTAAACTGGACTTCTCACCCACTTTTTGCAGGTGCATTTATGTGGGCTTATAACGACTGTGCAGTAAAAAGAACAGATAAAGGGGGCATTCTGGATTCTGATGATTTTAGAGCTCCTGATGGTATTGTTGGTCCATATCGCGAAAAAGAAGGTAGTGTATTTACCGTTCGCGAGGTTTGGTCTCCTATTCAGTTTAAACAACTTTATGTCACACCTTCTTTTAAAGGAGAGTTTTCAGTATCTAACCATTACATCTTTACTAACCTAAAAGATTGTAAAATGAATTACAAACTTTATAGTGTTGATTCTCCTCTTAAAGGAAGTACAAAAGAAGTCGTATCTAAAGGAATTGTAAATCTACCTTCACTAAATCCGGGAGAAACAGGAATGGCTAAAATGGAACTGCCAGATCAGTTCTTTAATGCAGATGTTTTGGAGATTGAGGCTTTCGACAAAACTGGAAAATCTATTTGTATCTGGAGTTGGCCAATTAAATATGCTGAAGACTACTTTAAAACTCAATTTGCTACTAATGATATTGAAGGTAAGGTAAACGTTACAAAAAACGATAGTATTACAACCCTTGAAGCTAATGGAGTATCAGTATCTTTTAGCCAGTTAAACGGCCAATTAAAAGAGATTAAAAACAGCAACGGTACCATTCCTTTAACTAACGGACCTGTAGCTGTTGGAATGAAAATGAAATACACCAGCTGCTATACAAAACAAACAGACCATACAGCTATGTTTGTTGCAAAATATTTAGGAGCAATGGATTCAATTGTATGGACAATGAATGCTGATGGTATTTTAAATATGAATGCAGTAATGCTAAACAGAGCTCGAGGAGGAAAGGGTTTTGATGATGCATTTACAGACAATGACATCTACAGTCTGGGAATTACATTTAACTACCCAGAGGAGTTGGTTAAAGGTATGGAATGGTTTGGTCGGGGACCTTATCGGGTTTGGAAAAACAGAGTAAAAGGAACCAACTATAACCTATGGCAAAAAGACTATAACAATACCATTACTGGTGAAAGTAAGTTTGGTTTAACCTATCCTGAGTTTAAAGGTTATCATGCTAATTTATATTGGGCAACAGTTCAATCAGAAAAAGCACCATTTACTGTATATGCTGAAACGGATGGTGTATTTTTAAGAATACTAACACCAGAAGAACCTAAAGGGCGCCAGGAAGGAACTAAAACAATGCCTGATTTTCCTTCAGGAGATATTTCATTTTTATATGACATACCAGCCATCAGGTCATTTAAACCAACATCTCAACAAGGCCCACATAGTCAGCCTGGCAATATTCGTATTAAAGTTGGTGATGAAGGTATCAGAATGATTCTTGATTTTGATTTTAGATAATTTTTTTTCAAAATCCCAATATATCACTAAAGGCTGTCCAATGATCTACCAGGGCAGCCTTTTACATTTACCAACTAATAACTTTGATGCTTAGGTATGATGCATCATATTAGTTTTATGCTATTTCAATTTTATACTTACACGTAGCATCTCCTCTCCTAACAGAACTTATTACATTAGCAGTTACAGGCACTCCGGTTACTACTGAAAACATTTTCTCTGCAAATCCTTCTGAACAATAACAAATTGCTGAAGTATTCATTCCTTTTTTGTGTTCTAAAACTGGACATACACAATAATCCTTATTTTCATCAGCAATTAATACTTTTGTTGCCTTATTATAATCAACCTTCCACCCCCACGTACTTTCTATATACTTACAAAAACCATCTAAATCACCAATATAATCTGATAATAAAGAATCCATATTTAAATTATTGTAATGAACCATCGATGATTTTTTCACAATTTCTTTTACCACATTCTCTTCCAAATCCTGATTTAAGTTCGAAAGCAAATTTGATAACCAATCTTGTTTCATTTTTATATTATCATCCTGAACTGTAGTGGAATTACTATTTGTTATAGCAGAGATGTTACTAAAGCCGCAAAAACAAGCTCCGGCAAAACATGCTTTTTTAATAAAATTTTTCCTGTTCATATTATTCTTTATTAAATATTTAAATAAACCAGCCTGTTTAAAAAGCACCGTATTGAGTACATGAATAGTTATTACCTCAATGGCACTTACTCTGTTGATTATATGCATGAATATTAAAACATGATATAATCATAGAATATTCAAGTATCATAGCTATTCGACTCATACAATGTAATGTATTATTTTCTATTCAATTTTTCTATAAATATAACAACCGGCCTCCGATGGATGATCCTGAACCAGATCATTACTATTTTGCTTTCTAATCAAGTTAATTATCAAAAAATCTCCACAAGCTGCCAAAGTAAAAAACATTCCAAAAATCAAAAGGCTAATATTTCCAATCAATATAGCAATTACAGCAGGTGCTATTCCTAAAAAAACAGATGGCATTATTGCTCCAATAATATATTGCTTTACTGTCAAAGCTTCCTTGCAATGACAATATGGAGTTATCATTTTCCATAATACTCCAAATTTTATCGACTTAAATCCTGCTTTTGCATACTTAGCCCATGTTATTCCATGTATAAATTCATGCAATACTATTCCTAATATCATTATTAAAAATCCAAGAGCCACAACCTGAGGTTCTGCACTTTTCACAATTTGTTTAATCTCAGGTTTCCACATAAAATAATATGGCAAACCATATAATAGTACTATTGGAACAAGTATTAACAAACCAAATAGATTAGCCCATACTAAATCAATTGTCAATTTTTCTTTTTTATAATTTTCTAACTCTTGCATATTGTAGGTTTTATCAGGTTATATTATAGTATAATTTGTTATGGATTAATAATTAAACCTTTGTTGTTTAATGCGTAACACATTGTTAATATCACTAAAAACATTAGGAATTATAACTATTATTGTGTGGTTACTCTTATTAATTTTCTAAAATACATTTCATTTCTTCACACGTCATTGAAGGAATAAATTCAGTTATTTCATAGTTTGCTAATTCATTTTTGAAAAATGGATCATTCTGAATAACTTTTTCAAGTTCACTTTTATCTTTTATTTGTGACATGATTATTCCTCCTGTCCTTGGAACTTTTCTTCCAGATGCCATAAAATTTCCTAAAGCATATTGCTTTTTCAAATATTGAACATGATTTTCCAACTCCCTATCAATTCTTTCAAGGGCTACTTTATAGGTTAATGATATAATAAACATAGTTTATAAATTATTGATTTATATACTCTTTTGTATTTTGTACTACTGAATAAAAATAATTTAATGCCGATAAAAAACTATTTTGAACTTCAGTAGCTTTAACAACATTTCCTTTATATTCTAAATCTCTGGTAGCACAAGCGTCTCCTATAACAGAAATACTAAATCCAAAATCTTTTGCTGCTCTTGTTGTTGCATCAACACACATATGAGTCATCATACCGCATATTACCAAATCGGTTATTTGCATTTGGTTAAGATATTCCATTAAATCTGTTTCTTTAAAACTATTAGGATAATGTTTTATGACAACTTTCTCACTTTTTAAAGGACTAATTGTTGCATGGATTTTAACACCCTCTGTATTTGGCAAAAAGAATGTTGCATCGGGTCGTGTTGCTACATGCTGAATATAAATTACAGGTAATGATGCTGCTCTAAAATTATCTACAAGTAGTTTTACATTATTACAGGCTACATCAGAACCTACAAGCGGCATTGCTCCATTATCAAAATAATCATTCTGAACGTCTATTATAATCAGTGCTTTTTTCATTTATATAATATATTTCTTAATCAAATGTTATATGTTTTTTGCTATGTATCCAGAACATCAATTAGAAGATGAAATCAGGAGACATTTACGAACTATACAACTATCTTATACTACTTCTTACTATAAAATTTAGCTTTCTCTCCAAGATTGGAAAACTTTTTATATGTATCTGGATAACCTAACTCCTTGGCAATAATTCTATCTTGTTTATACCCTGCTGTATCTCCAATTTCTAATTTCACATTAGCTCTGTTATAAAAACAAATCTCGCAATCATATCCATCATACAACTGAGATAATAATATCGCTTTTTCGTAGTCTATTAAAGCTTGCTCATATAGCCCTAATAGACTTTCCGAATCTGCTCTATTAAGAAAGAAAGATGGATTATCACTCTTTATTTCAATTGCTTTATTATATAATTCAATTGCTTTTTCATTATCACCTAAATACGAATAACACGAACCTAGATTATTATAATAATGACACCAATTTGGACTATATTCAATGGCTTTATTTAAATGAACTATTGCACTGTCGTAATTTTCAGTTGCCATATATACAAGCCCCAAAGTCCCATGAGATGCATCCTTTCCTTCGTTAAGGTTTCCTATTACTTTATAACAAAGCTTTTCACTTTGGCTATAGTTTCCTAAGTCAAATTCAATACTTGCTAAAGAGGACATTATACCATAATGCAATGAATCATATTCTAAAGATTTATAATAATAAATTCGAGCTTTTTTCATCTTATTTTGATCTTCATATATGGCCCCTACATTTCTCAAAACTGCATCATTTGTAGGTTCAAGTTTCAATGACTCTAGATAATTTTTTAACGCTTTATCTAACTCATTGAGTTTATAGTATGCAAATCCACAAGAACGATAAGCTTTAGCAAATGAGTGGTCAATTTTTATCGCATCAGAGTAATAAACAATTGCAGCTTCGTTAAAACCCTTATTCTCATATATTCTACCTAAATCATGTATTATATATTTATTATTAGGTTCTAATTCAATCATTTTTTTGAAATAAGGTATTGCGCTATCATATTCCTTTAAGGATAAATAATAATATGCTTTTGCTTTTATAACACTTTCATCATAAGTAGTACATGACCACATTGAAATAAAAATCAATAGAAATATCGTATATCGTATCATTTACATTTATAGAGGTCAGTAGCTAAGCACCTATCAAATCTTTCTGATTAATTTTGTCAGCTTCCACCATGCGGTACATTAAGTTGTTAAAGATGTTATCTTTCATTTGTGATCTATTGATTCTGTAGCAAAACTCATTAAAATATTTATCTATATGCCATTCGCTAACCCAAGAATAGGTTGTTCTAATCCACGACTTCACTTGGTGTATCATTGTATGTAAGGCTTTAAAATTCATGCCTCCCATGCTTTCAATCTGTTCTATGTTGTAATCCTTCATCAAAGGGCGATAACCTCTCCAACAATCAGTGGTCACACTGGCGTTTGGGGATATATGAGCATCAAAAAGCCTTTTAAGTTCTTTCGATGAGTAATTGTTGATTTTCATCGAGTACATACGTTTTACTTTCCCATCGTCGGTAAGCTCAACAGCACATACCGCCTTCTTTTTCTTGCAGTGGTAACTGCGACCAACCTTACCTTCTTCTTTGCCTCCTACCACAAACTCGTCGATGTGTACATTTCCATCCATCGGGTTGTTGCCGCTTGATTGCATCGCTTCCCTAACTTTATGCATGAATAGTCGTGCTGTTTTTTCAGTCACTCCTATGCGTTCTGACATATAACTTGCTGACAAACTCTTGGTTGAGGTTGACATCTCAAAGCAAATGTAAAAGGCTTTGCGTACTCCAAATTTCACTTTGTGAAAGAGTGTGTTGGCGGTAGCTGACTCAATATGCGCACACTTGTTGCAGATTTTTCCGTGATGCTTGCGCTGTTGGTAGCCTTGATGCCCACATTTAACGCACTTAAAACCTTGGTGCCACTTAATGTTGGCCAAATATTCCAAGCAATCATCATCTGTACGGAAACGATCAGCAAACTCTAGAGCATTTTGTCCTTTGAATAATTCCATGTATCCCTTATTTTTACTAGTGGCAAATATAAGTAAATATCTACTTACCTCTATACATTTATTTTTTGCAGCTCTCTCAATGACTACTGAACAAAGCGAAGCATGATTTCAGACAGATTTCTTATCCGACAGAACAAACGAATCCAACGAGAATCCAGCTAACTAAAACTCTACGAAACAACATTGGTTTGTTTCTGTTTATTAGGCTCTGTTATTATTTTAAATGTTTCAATTATTGACCTTAATTGACAAAATTTTTCTTTATAATTTTCAGATTCATATATTGTTGTTTCTAATAAGTAAAAAGTATCAGATTTATTCCTCTGCACATAATAGATAATTGATTTATGGTTACCAAATTCGTCGTTAACTGCCTCATATAAAGTCCAAAATGATTCAAGTCCATTAATATTTATTTTTCCTATTTCAACTATATTATATTCATTATCAGAATCATGGTTTTTAACCTCAGCCGTGAAATAATCTAACAACGAAGTGAAGTGTGTATGATATTCACAAATTCCCACTATTCCGTTTTTATAGAAATTGATTGTTGTGTCAGAAGCCACAACTCCCTTCACTGTATCAATAAGGTTTTCGATAAACATCCAATCCTTGGGTAATTCAATGGAAAACTTATGATCACAATCTATAAATAATTTTCTATCAGGATATAAATTTTCAATAGAGCATTCACAGAAATCTTCCGTTAACTTTAAACCATTAATATTGTCTTGTTTTATATTACAAGCATTTATAATAATGGTTAAAGCGATAACTATTATGGCTGCTATATTTCTAAACATGATTTATCGTATAATGTGAACGTTCTGAATAAAGTGTCGTGGGCTTATTTGAAAAGCAATCTTCCTAAAACTCCACTGAGCCGAAATTTTATTTTAGTTTTTACTTATTGCTTTTTAAACATAAATGAAAATTTTGGCGATGCTCCAACAACCTACAAATCTTCCAAAATACATCTACCATCCCATGCATTTTATTTATTGTTGATGAAAGTTATTTCTTCATTTAAACACTTATAAATCTTGTTAATTCTTGGCTGAATAAACCAAATTCCTATTGGAAAAGCAAACATTAACAATGAGTCCAGAATAAATTCTGTCAAGTGTGCTTTTCGTCCAAGTTCTAATGTCTTTAAGGATTTTGGAACATTATAAAATGTGTATAATATTCCTAGCATCCCTAATGGTGCTAGGAGGATTGAAAAAACTACAGGTAATTGAAACGATTCATTTCCTAGTCTACTTAAGTTCAATTCAATATAGATAAACATTCCTAATAAGGAAGCTATCAATAAAAACCATTTATTAAATCTATAGGTATTCTCTTTTATTGAGTTCAAAAATACACCCAATAAAAACACCCAACTAAAGAATATAATCAAAGTTATAACAGAAAAAGTAACTGATAAATATAAAGTTTTAATGCCTAATATTTCACTATTACCACTCCATAATACCGTTCCAAATATATAGGTGGTACAGAGAAGTAAAAATAATTGCCAGTTTTTGATTGTAAAAATTTTGTCGAATCTCATAATCATTTTGATTATTTTCTTTTTTTCGTAATTGGTAGTTTTTATAGTTATCTTAACTATTAATTCTCTATTATTTCAAAAATGCGTTTAAACCTTTTTAAAAATCTCTTTTTCATTAAACTTGTAATCAAAATTGGTAAAAACATTATTAAAATAAAGAGATTTATAATAAAATAAATATTCCAATCAAATATAGCATCTTGGTTAAAGTAAACTACATTAAATAGAACTAATAGAGTTAAAGGAAATAATCTAATCCAGTAATATCCAAATCCAATTGGTTTAATCTCTATTGTCACTTCAGTCCTCGAAGTGCCTTTAGATTTAATAAATCCATGAATAACATATGGTATTGGAAATATTGAAGAATTCTTTGTTAATCGAAATTTTGAATCATTATAGTCACCAAAAAACCTCTTTTTAAATTCTCCATACTTTACATATCCAGCAAAGGGAGTTCCTTTAATCTTTGGATTTCCATACTTTGTGTTATCCTTTAGTCTATTTATAAAATCTCTCGTATTTAATCTAGATATCATACGATTTCATTTTTACAATTACCGCGTAGAGTAGAGCCTGATAGTCTACTCTCATAATACACTTTAAAAGTAGTAATAATAAGTAAACTATCAGCGCCCCCTTCATCAAACCGTACGTGAAGTTTTACTCACATTAAATAATTTTTTTTAATAAGACGTTCATGATTTTCAATTCCCTCATACGGCTTACCGATAGAGTTCTTCATTGAGCTTTATGCACATTATTTTTAATATAGTTAAGTCTATTATTTTCAATTCGCAAGGGTTTTCAAGCGTGCATACTTTTCTAAGTCAAACAATCTTTTGCTAAGAACCAAAGTACTGTAGGGTCGCTGGCGAAGCGACTTGTGCGCTTTACGTCCTTTACTTTTGAGCCATTTAAATAATTTATAATCCAAGTGTTTAATTATAACCTTTATAGTTTTCCATATGTGGTTCACCTTACTTATCGAGAAATAATTTAACCAGCCTTTGAGTAACGTGTTTAACTTATAAAGCATCGCATCTATTTTCCTGTGCCTTCGCTTGGACATCAACTCTCTGATTTTAACAAAGAGTTTGGATCTTGATTTCATGCTTGGTCGAACATTGGTATAGTTCTTTGTATTCCATGAAAATTTAGATTGGATCGGATAAGTTTAGTGCCATTTTTGCTAAAAAGCTTCATAAGTTGAAGCAACAGGGTAAAATACACAAGTTTGTGCCTCGCAATTTAATTCCGGAACCCTGGGTGGTGTATGCCAAACAAGCCTTTGGTTCGCCACATTCTGTAGTGGAATATTTGGGTAGATACTCACACCGGGTGGCGATTTCTAATGCACGTATTTTAAAAGTAACTGATACTCACGTTACTTTTAAATGGTGCAACAGAAAGGATAATTATAAATCGGAAACGCAAACTATCACTGGCTTTGATTTTTTAAAAAGGTTTGTGGAGCATATTGTCCCACCTCATTTCAGAAGAATAAGGCATCTTGGATTTTTAAGTTCTCGGAATAAATCCAAATGTCTGGAGCTATTACGTAAAGACTTAAAGGTAACTTTTCGTAATCTAAAACATTCCAGAGCACAAGTACTGGAGCTTAAATTTGGCAAACGTTCCTGTCTTAGTTGTAAAGATTGTGGTGGTGAGTTAGCTTTAATACTTTCTTATCCTGGAAAAAGGGCTCCTCCTGCTTCCTGATATTTGCAGCAAGTCTCTATTTACCAACAAACTAACGAATATGCCTTTAAGCGTAAATGGGAATGCTATATCCTCTAGTTAAAATAGTGGTTAAAAAACAGTATTACAATTAATTACCATGTGCAGTAAATTAATATAATGGTTCATTATAAACAGAAATACATCAAAAATGACAATGATAAAACCGAATTAAATGCTTCAAAAATGCTATTTAAAACACTATAGTTAAAACACACATTATAAATATCTTACAAACATATTGCTGGAATATTATTTAGTTCAACAAACCCTCCAATGTGTAGGGTGTGCAAGCAACCCTACATTAGAGGCTAAGTGTTTTTAGTAATTTAATCCAAAAGCCCATAATGGTATTATGTTCAAATATCCAAATTCGATATCATCCTTTACAATATAGGATTTCCCATCTTGTTCTATTTGCTTTTGTTGCTTATTCTTTCCTCCAACCTCAAATGTATGTTCATTAATAATAAAATCAGCATTCTTTGATGAGATTACCTCATTTTTAACTCTCATTTGGTTAAGAAAAAAAGTCTCACGAACATTGCCTATATTAGATTTATCTCCAGCCAAACTAAATATGAGATTAGTGTTATCAAGGAATACTTTATCAACTTTTCCTAGTCCTCTTATTCCTTTAGTTTCAGTTCTAAGTTGACTTATAAGTCCAGCCTTTTCCATATATATAAAATAATCATCTAATGAATTTCTACTAACACTAATCAACTCTGCAATCTTAGACAAATTAGGTTTGAACGGAACACTTTCTGAGATAATTGAAAGTAAGCGTTTCAATTTACGACTTGTGGAAACATTCATATTTGCATATTGAGGAATATCTGTTTCTAGGGTTTGAATGATAATTTGACCTAATCTAAGATTTAATTCATTCTCAATACCAACAGGATAATATCCTCGTTGTAAATAATCATTAAATAATGGAAGTGGATGTTTTATATCAAGAGAAGTCTCTCCATTAATAATCTGCTCAAAAGTAAAAGGTTTAATCTTCTTATTGTGAAAGAAATTAAGGTATTCTCTAAAGGAAAGCCCTTGCAACCTATAAATTAATGCTCGTCTACTTAAGTCCGCAGAACCTTTAAGTATATCTAGTACTGAAGAACCAGTAAAAACAACTTTCAAGTCAGGGTATGAGTCATAAATATTCTTTAATTCTTGTGACCAATTATCGTATTTATGAATTTCATCAATAAAAAGATATTGTCCTGCGTTTTTGTAGAAAACATCAACTAAATCAACTAACCTATTTTCGCCAAAATAAATATCATCAGCAGATACGTATAAAGCTTGTTTACTTCCCAAATTCTCTTTTATATGCTGCAAAATCATTGTTGTTTTACCAACACCTCTCGGACCGATAATTCCAACCATTCTGCTTTCCCATGATATTTCTTCATATAAATATCTCTTGAAATCAGTAGTTGTATTATTTAATAGAATCTCGAATTTCTGATATAGAGTTCTCATAACCTTTAAAACATTTATTGCAACAAAGGTAAGCATAAATGCACAATAAAATGTGCAAAAAGAATACAAATTGCTTTATCAATAGTGCATCTATCTTAAGTGCTTGGTGATAACGATATTAATATGCGGCGTTTTAATGCCGTATCATTTGGTGTTCTGAGCTGTTGGGTTTTTACCAACAGCGCCCCTGTTGACCGGCTTGTCCTTTGAACTCTTATGCTTTCACTTAATTTAGATAAACCGTATTCTCTTTATATTGGTATGGGGAGAGTTCGGTTTGCGGGACTGAAAGTAGTCATTTTTATCTTTGTTCGGGCTTATTGGTAATATAATATGATTAACAGACTTGACTTTCTGTTAATTTAATTCTAACTTCTCAAAGTTGTTTGGACGGCTCTCGTCCGAAAAGCCAGCTTTTCAACGGTATCACCGAAACAACTTTGAACCATATTATCTTATTATAAGCCCCCATATTAATGACTACTGCAAGTCAAATTAAGTAAAGCAAAACTGCCAAAGACGGTCTATAGGTCACAACGTTTTGAATAAGGGGTCGTAGGCTGTTTTGAAAAACCGAACCTCCGAAAACCCACCAAGCCGAAGCTTTTGTTTGGGTTATAATTTTATCATTTTCACTAGCCGAAGCAAAAGCTTCGGCGAACTTATTTTATGAGCTAAACTCCCAAATTTATACTGCCAGCCTATGCCCTTTATTTATTGTTGAACTAAACCTCCTACGTCGGTAGACAAGGAGGTTTAGACGGTAAATTACTGCATCTTTGTATTTCAATTTTAATAAACTGATTAAAGATGAAAAAAAAGTTTAGCAACACCAAAGAGTGTTGAGGCATTATTGCACAATCTACATGTAAGAATGGAAGTAGAGCATTTTTCTAATAGCTCAATTGCTAATTATATGCGTTCTACTAAACTACTCTGCTTATTTTCCGGTAAGCTACCTGATGAGCTTTCTGAAATGGAAATATATGAGTTTCTGCTTTATCTTAAAAACGAACTAAAGCTGAGTCGTTCTACCATCAGAAATTACTTACAAGGACTGCGTTTTATGTATAAAAGCATTTATAAGCGCATGGATATTATTGCAGATGTGCCATACCCTAAAGCCACCAAGTATCTACCCTTGATACCTACTGGTAAAGAACTGCTGCAATTATTTAATACCGCCAAAAGTCCAAAGCACCGATTATTACTTAAAGTTATTTATTCGGCTGGTTTGCGCAAAAGTGAGATTATCAACCTTAAAATTGAACATCTCGATTTTAAAAATCATCGTATTTATATAAAAGACAGCAAAGGTAATAAAGACAGGTATACCGTTTTGGCCCAATCTATTATTCCTGAGATACAGCAATATCTACAACAGTTTCAGCCCAAAGAATACTTGTTTAACGGCAAGTTCAAAGGCAAGCCCTATAGTGAGTCAGCCGTCAAATGGGGCTTTCAGTATGCCCTTGACAGGTCTGGTATTAAAAAGCACTTTACGCCTCACTCTCTGCGTCATGCTTTTGCCTCGCACTTGTTGGCCATGGGCGTTGATATTGTTTCCATTCAAAAAATGATGGGGCACGACGACATCAGGACAACCATGGTATACCTGCACATTAACAATAACCTAAAATCTAATCCGCTTATTTCTCCACTTGACAGGTTGCAAAAATGAGTAACTACAGACCCAAATATGAAATTGGAGATATCATCAGGGAGCATAAACAAGTAGTAATTGAAGCCGGACATTTAAATGCTCATAAGAAAAAAGTTTTTACAAATCTGGCCAATTGCCGAACTGCTGTGCTTGGTTATCATCAGGACAAATGCGATAATCCCGAGTGTGGTTACCAACATTACTCTTACAACAGTTGCAGAGACAGGCATTGTCCTAAATGCAATGGCTTAAAAAAAGAGAAATGGTTGATAGACCGCGAAGCCGATCTTTTACCCATCAAATATTTTCATGTGGTATTTACTGTCCCGGAGCAATTGAATCACTTGTTTATTTCTCATCAGCAGCTGATGTACAAAATACTGTTTAAGGCTACATGGGATACCATCAATCAGTTTGCTATGGACCCTAAACACATGGGCGCTCAAACCGGCATGATTTCCGTTTTACATACCTGGGGGCAGAATCTTGCACTACATCCGCATGTGCATTGCATTGTGCCTGGTGGTGGTTTAACGCCACAAAACAAATGGAAAAATACTAAAAGCAAGGGTAAATTCTTATATCCGGTTAAAGCTTTAAGTTCCGTTTTCAGAGGTAAGTTTTGTGATTACCTGATCGACTTGCATAATAAGGGCATACTTACCTTACAAAATCCATTTGATCCTCAGCGCAAATATCTGCATCCATTTTATAATAAAAATTGGGTGGTATATGCCAAGTTACCTATGCACAACTCTAAACAAGTACTGGAGTATTTAGCCAGATATTCACACCGCGTTGCCATTAGCAATCATCGGATTAAAAGCATGGATGATACCAATGTGTATTTTTCCTGGCTCAATTACAAAAACTCAAAAGTTGATGTGATGCCTTTGTCGTCTTATGAATTCCTGCGCAGGTTTGCAATGCATATCCTCCCATCAGGATTTATGAAGATTCGTCATTATGGAATTTTTAGTTCCTGCAAGAAGAGTAGCTGTTTAGAGATCATACGCAACGTACTAAACACCATAGCTCCTGAATCTAAAAAGGGCATCCCATGGAAGGAATTGTTTGTATTGCTTTTGGGACATCCACACGACCAGTGTCCTAAATGCAAATGTGGCACCATGCAACGCATTGCGTCTTTTAAACCAACTATCAGGGGCAGTCCTATCTCTCAAAAAACTGTATAAACACACCTTACCTGATCTATATAATAAATGTCCATTAGGCATAGTGGGAAAAGTATGCCCTGATGCCAATAAAAAAGATCGGATAAACTGTTCGTTAACATATTAATGTTGATCCAATCCTAATTTTAGGTTTATAGGGCATAAAATTAAGTAGAGAGAACCAATATGAGTTGCCAAAAACATATTAAATCAAGCAACTTATAAATATCAATCCCCATATACATAATAAGCTGGTTTATCCCGGTACCGTTCAACAACGAAACAACGTTCTTAATGACCTTTTAAATTATACTTATCATTAAAATATATTTAATCATCTTCTTCATTGTAGATACCTTTCATCGGATGCTCATGATTAATTATATTCTAAGTGTTGGGCATAGTTATTATTTGAGTTCCTCCAAAATATTGTTTATCTCCATTCCTATTCTGTCAATCTCCGAAACATATTTATCGGTATCCTCACTTATCGCTTTTACTATAATCTCATTGTGTTGTATCCTTAAATCACAATAGTCCAATAACTTTTTATTTTGCTCTATTAATTCAGTCGGTAAGTTCTCGGTTGAAATAAGTCCTTCTATTATCTCCTTATTTTCCTTCCATAAAACTATTCCCTTGCTAAATTCCTTAATCAAATATTGTGGTTCAGATGTGTTTATCACGTTAAATACTGCAAGAGATTTGTTTTCATTCTCGACAAATCTTGCAACTTCTTTATCGTAAGCTACAGTATCAAAATCAGGTTGGGATAAATCTCCAGCAATAAAAGCTGTCCCCATAATCAAGGCAAGTAGTATTACCATAAAAATCGCTCCGATTCCCGTTGCTTTCCATCCACTGTGAAATTCTCCTCACGAATCTTTATGCTCCTTTAACCATTGTCCTTGGATTTTTTCGACAATCAGATAAATTATCCCCGTATAAATTGCAGGTATCAATGCATTTGGAATTTTATCAATTATGTGCTCAGGTATAGAAAATATTCCAGCAAATATCAAAAGGGTCGAGATGATTCCAATTATAAAAGCTTTTTTTCCATTATCCTCTTGGTCATAGGATTCGTAATTCTTTTTTACTAAATATCCAGCTGCTGCAGGTCCGCCGAAATATGTAGCAATCGCAATCGCTTTTTGAGAAAATAGTTTTTTCGTTTCTTCCATTTATTATCTGTTTATGATTGTTGTATCATCGTTCGTTCTAATTGTGCCCAACGATACATATTAATTTTGGGGCTGATTGCGAACTACATTCCTTTCAAGCTATACGAAAATAGATACGGTATGCAATACTTCAATTTACTAAGGACCTGCCCTTAAATTTATGTGCTGTTGCCAACTGTTGTTTCTATTGTCTGTGTAAATTCTGATTAATTACATAATGAAGATAAACTTCAATATCTGATTGACCATTATAAATCCAAGGTGGCATTAAGCTCAATACTTCATTAATTTTGTAATCCAAAAGTTTTATTTGTAAATCGGAATGATTAATCTTTTTTATTTTCGAAGCTGGATTTGTTACAATTAGGAATGTCAATTCTAAACGATCACTAGGTAAATGTCCAGTAAACAATTCACTATTAAAAGATAATTCTTTATCCGATGTAATTTTATATGCCACTTTATACTTTCTATATAAATTTGTATCCCAATAATTTTCAGGAACTTCAACTAGATTAACAAACATAAAATTCGCAAATTCATAACCTCCAATTGGTTCTGATTTAGATGAATATTTTAAATTAGGAGATGAAAGGATATACCATCCTTCAGTATTATCATTCTGAAATACATCTCCATCTTTATAAAATTGTGTAGGTTCATTTATTATGTATTTCATAGAGTTATAATCATACTGAACAACAGTATTTTTACCTTTTTTATCATTAATTGTCCATATACCGACTGGTATATTGTTTTCAAAACTACCCTCGCAAAGAATTTTTCCTTTTTCTGTATAATAAGTCCATTTTCCTATTTTACTTCCTTCTTTAAATTGTCCTGTTAGTTTAGGTTTTCCATTGACGTAAAATAATTCAACTTTACCATCAAATACTCCTTTATCAAAATTAAATTTCCGAATCAGTTTGCCTGAATGACTATAAGTTGTCCATTCTCCATTTTTTAATCCATCAACAAATTCACCCTTTTCAATTATTACACCATTACATTTGCGTTCATACTTTCCATTTAATTCAGGTGTAATCCTTTCAATTTGGTCCTGACAATTACAATAATCAAGTTTTTCAATTTGTCCAAATGAAATTGTAACAGTTAATACGGTTATTAATACTAAAACCAGTTTTTTCATATTATATGTATTTTTTCATCAATGGTTGGCAACGATATTAATATGCGGCGTTTTAATGCCGTATCATTTGGTGTTGTGAGCTGTTGGGTTTTTACCAACAGCGCCCCTGTTGACCGGCTTGTCCTTTGAACTCTTATGCTTTCACTTAATTTAGATAAACCGTATTCTCTTTATATTGGTATGGGGAGAGTTCGGTTTGCGGGACTGAAAGTAGTCATTTTTGTTTTATCATTACTTACCAATACAAAACCAGTCCTTTCTGTTGATTTGTCTGTTCCTGGTTTTATAATAATCCAACCTGTTTTAAAACTAAGCAATTTAAAATCAGAATCTATCCATCTTTGGAATTTATCATTTATCTGATTATTTAAATCTATAGAATTATCATAATTATAAGGAAATATTTTTTTATCAGAGTAAGTCCAACTTTGAGGTAGATTCTTACCGTAATTACAGCTATCCATTAAAGTCCAACCGTTTTCTTTTGCAAATTTTAAAATATCATTAATTTCAAATTCATTCGTCTGTGACTCCCAATGTAATATTCTATATCCACCCCAAGGGCCTTGGTCACGTTGTTCCTTTTGTAGTAATTCTTTTTGATAATTAAACCAAAATCCAGCAGGAACCATTCTACTACAGGAAACAATTAATATTCCAAAAATGCAGAAAATGACGTAGTTGACAATCTGTTTGTTTAAAAGAGTCATCTGCAGTCAATCTTTTTAAGATAAATATTCTCTTCAGAGGCATAGATTAGATGAACTTCATTCTCCTTTTTCTTTATTCTTGATATCCATATGCCTTTTCCTAAACCATCCGTAATAAATGAAAAATCAGAAAATCGTATCTCTCGATTATTAGAACCTAAAGTCCATGTACCTTCATTTTTGTTTATCTGTCTATTGCCTATATTCACTTGATATTTATAAGTTCCATTATCTAGAATTTCTAACTTCCCATTTTGTGAATTATTCCAACTGTACGTCCCAATTAAATCTTCTTTTGAAATCTTTGAAGAACATGAAAGAAGTCCAATAGACATAATTATTAAAAATACTTTTACCATATATGTTTCAGATTTTACAGACAGCTTGAGGCAATGCACGCCAACGGATTGGGCATATGAACCGTAGCGCTTTGCCGTACTCCGAATCTGACCGAAAGATAGTAAATTGATTGCACTAAACAACAGAAAATCACCTCCCTGCGCTTTGGTTTATGATGCCGTGTTGAACTAAACCCGCAAAGCGGGAGCTTAGGCTAAAACTAACAAAATTCGTAATATAATTACATCTTCTACCATTATTAATTTTTAAATACAATTGTAATGAGTAGAGAATCTTACCTACAACAAGCTTGTAAAGCAGTTCCTGAATTTAAACTTATCAGCGAACAATTTTTGCGGAAATACACCATTGCCGGAAAATCAGAATCTTGCACTCGTAATTACCTGATGCAAATTTCTAAGATGGTGTTACATTTTAAGTGTTCCCCCTTGGATTTGTCCATTGATCAAATTGAAGAATATTTATTTGAAATTCAAATCAACGAAAAACCCAGTCGCAGCTCTTTCAAACATCTGGTATATGGTTTAAGAGCCATGTTTTCTATGTTTAAAAACGAAGATCTATTGCTGGCGCTTCCTCCTATTAAAAGCAGTAAAGCCTTACCAGTGGTGTTATCGCAACAAGAAGTTAAAACACTTCTGAAAACACCTAAACTTTTAAAACATAAAATACTTTTTGCCATCATTTATGATTGCGGTCTTCGTATTTCGGAGGTGCTGAATCTAAAAATCGAAGATCTGGATTTTGATCGTAAACAAATTCACATCAGACAATCTAAACATAAAAAAGATCGCTATGTACCCATATCTAACCTTACAATTCGGGGTTTATACACTTACTTTCAAACGGTGTGTCCTCAAACATGGGTATTTAATGGCAAAATCAGAGGTCAGCAATTCAGTACTACTGGTGCCAGACATGCCATGAAACAGGCGGTTAAAAAGGCCGGTATTAATAAATCGGTTTGTATTCATACACTTCGACATAGTTATGCGACACATCTGCTGGAAATGGGACTGGATATTGTAAGTGTTAAAAACCAGTTGGGTCATGCTGAAATTAGCACTACTATGATGTATCTGCATATTGCTCAATCTTCTCCCAATGCTGGTTTTAGTCCCTTGTCGAAAATGTATCCTAATGTTTGATGGTGCTGATATTGCTACTGTCATCAGACGCTTTTTACCGGATCTTTTAAAATTAAGAGGATTCACTGAATATCAACTTAAGGTTTTAAATGCGCTGGCTACTTGCCGTACGCCTCAACTTGGAGGGTCTGTATTGGCTTGTGCTTCCTGTGGATCGGTTCATTATGTGATGCACAGTTGCCGAAACAGGCATTGCCCAAGGTGTCAGGGTATTGACAAAGAGTTGTGGATTGAAGATCGTAAACAAGATCTGCTCCCGGTAAAATACTACCATGTGGTATTTACCGTTCCACATTTACTGTTAGAGTTGTTTCGCTTTAACAGAAAAACAATGTATAACCTATTGTTTGAAAAATCATGGGAGACGATTTGTCACTTTGCCAAAGATCCTAAACTATTAGGGGCTTTACCCGGTGCCATTGCTATTTTGCATACCTGGGATCAGCAACTTAAATACCATCCGCATATACATTATATTATTCCGGCAGGTGGTATCGACAAAAATGGACATTGGAAAACAACCAAACAAAACGGTGACTTCTTGTTTGATGTTAAACAAATGTCGGATAAGTTTAGTGCCATTTTTGCTAAAAAGTTACGTAAGTTGAAGCAGCAGGGTAAAATCAACAAGTTTGTACCTCGCGATTTAATTCCGGAACCTTGGGTGGTGTATGCCAAACAAGCCTTTGGATCGCCACATTCTGTAGTGGAATATTTGGGTAGATACTCACACCGGGTGGCGATTTCTAATGCACGTATTTTAAAAGTAACTGATACTCATGTCACTTTTAAATGGTGCAACAGAAAGGATAATTATAAATCGGAAACGCAAACTATTACTGGCGTTGATTTTTTAAAAAGGTTTGTGGAGCATATCGTCCCACCTCATTTCAGAAGAATAAGGCATCTTGGCTTTTTAAGCGCTCGCAATAAATCCAAATGTTTGGAGCTATTGCGCAAAGACTTAAAGGTAACTTTTCATAAACTAAAACTTTCAAGAGCTCAGGTACTTGAAATGAAGTTTGGGAAACGTTCCTGTCTTAGTTGTAAAGATTGTGGTGGTGAGTTAGCTTTAATACTTTCTTATCCTGGAAAAAGGGCCCCTCCTGCTTGATAATTAATGCAGCCACCTCTATTTTTCAACAACTAACGAATATGCGATTGAGCGTAAATGGGTGCTGTACCCTCTCATCAAAACACTGGTTAAAAAACAGTATTACAATTAATTACCATGTGCAGTAAATTAATATAATGGTTCATTATAAACAGAAATACATCAAAAATGACAATGATAAAACCGAATTAAATGCTTAAAAAATGCTATTTAAAACACTATAGTTAAAACCCACATTATAAATATCTTACAAACATATTGCTGGAATATTGTTTAGTTCAACAAACCCTCCAATCTGTAGGGTGTGCAAGCAACCCTACATTAGAGGCTAAGTGTTTTCAATTCATCCTTGGGGCTATAATTAACTGGAAATTCTTTCGTTCCTTTACAGTCCAATCGGCCAACAATTGTTATTGTTGATGATTTACTTAATTCAATATTTGGAGAAAAATGTAGATGTTCACGAGCACCACTTGGCAAATATTTATCATCCACCTGTTCTTGATTTAATTCTGCTAAATAAATAAGTTGTTTTGCAAGCGACTTTAAACCCTCAGAATCACCATGAATTAATATTTCATTCCATTTTTCAATTTTCCCTTCGAATTCATCTTCATCCTCAATTACCTTAATCTCAAGATGCCCTTCAATCTCATTTCCTTTTACTACACGAAATTCCATTACTCAATATTTATTATTCTAAAATGTACAAACCTACTTTCTTCGCTATTTCCAAAACTGGCTTTATTTTTTCAAAATCTTTATACCAAAGAATATTAGTCCAATCCCATTCTTCATTATAAATTGCTGAAAACTCTGGTAATATTAAGCTGTAGTGCCTACCTCTTTGTGAGTACAAGTTATTAAAATCACATTTTCTTATTAGGTCATTATTCGTCAATGGTTTTTTAATAAAAACTCTGTAGTTCCTCTTATATTTCCAAAAATAAATACTAGTTGATTGGAATAATTCATCTACAAACCTCTGAAATTTTTCTCTACGGCTTATCAGCTCCTTATAATCATCATCAATAAAAATCATTTCATCAGCCTCATTTCTTGTCAACCAATGGTCAAAAACACTAATAAAGATTTTATTATATACTCCTTTTTCAATATACAACTCGTCTTCCTTTAAAATCTTATTTAAATCTGGAAGTTTTTTCTTGATTGATTTAAATTCAGTATCAGAGATATTTACAATCATAACATTCTTGGTGTCTCGTGTAAAATTAAGCACAACGTTGGTGCTATGAATAGTTTGGCACTTTGCTACACCTCCATTCAAATTTGAACCAAACATAATTAAAAGCACATACCTACGCAAATCACTGACTGCCAAATTATTTATGAGCACGTGTTAGCTTTAGTTATTTTTCGGGTAAGCCCTTAGTTAAATTTAATAATCTAGCAAGTTCTCGAAAATCCATTTTCTCTATCTTATCAATTTTATGGATATCATCAATTATCCTCTCATGATTCACTTCATAATCAAATAAAAATTGAACCTCTCTTTTATATTCATGTTTCTTTCTTCTTCTTTCAATCTCCTTATGTAAAGAAATAATAACATTTAGGAATCCAAATTCCTTAAATAACCCAAAAGAACTTATTAAATAGTTTAAATCAAGAAATGTTAGCTGGTTTATTCTTCTAAATTTTGATTTTAAACCTTTTTCCTTGATTTGCTTCTCAAACTCTTGGTTTAAATAATTACTAATACCAGGCATCCCAAAATGAAAATCCGTATAAATCAAAATAGGATATATTTGGAAATTCTTTGGCTTTATACCTAATTCTTGATATTTAGATTCCTCAATTGACCTCTCCGCAATTTTTTCAATTTGCTTAACCAATTGAATGACTCCTTTTTTTGAACTATTATACTTCCTATCAATTTCATCTTTAATCAAGGAATAAGAACCTGATTTAATAGCTTTTTCAGCAAAGAAAGCATCTTTTATTTCAAATAATAAAATCTTATTTCCATTTCTAAAATATGCATCAGGTTCTCCATTAGAATCGTCCTGTGGAAATCTCAAAACACTATATTTATGCTTCAAAATTCCTTCTAAAATATGCTGAAACGTAAATTTTTCTGTTATTTCATTTCCAATAAATCTCTTAAACTTTGGAATACTATTTAAATCTTTATCGTCCTTAATACCTGAACGTTCAAAAAAATCAAAGATTAATCCATCATATATTTTATTAATTATTAAATCCCAATCCATTACCACGTAGTGATTCCTACTTTTATATAAAGGTTTTGATTTTAATAACCTATAATCTTCTTCCTTTTCACTATTGACAGCTGCATATTCATGAATATCTACACATAACGAATCAAACAACGAAGCCATTTTATCATCACAAGTAAACGAAAAAGTCCAAAACGTCTTACTATGATTCTGCCAACACATATTAAGAATATTCATAAAAGAAAAAACATACTCCCAAGAATTAATCTTTTTATGATTTGTAAGAAATTTTATTACATATTCTGAATATGGGGAATTAAATTGAAGAAAATTAAAGAAACATACAGCTCTAATTAAACCTGCAATTGAATCCTGATGAGTAATTTCATCAAATTGAGCCAAAAGTAATGGCCATGTGTTAATTGGAAAAAATTCACCTTCATTTATATTCCTTTCTCTTTTAAACACTTCTCCATCTTTTGTTGATTTGTTTGTAACAAAAATCATATATGCTTTAAACATATTTAATTCTTGTATTGGAGTTGTATCAATAATTTCAAAATTTCTAAAGTTTATTAACTCATAATGAATAAATGGTCTTATATATAAACTTGTAAAAATTGCAATCTCTCTTTCAGCTTTATTCTGAGCTGAAAATTCAATAATATTTTTAAAAATATTGTTCTTTATATTCTCTGGTTGCCTTCCTAATACTTCTTTTAATATTTCTACCTGATTTTCAAATGAACTATCTAAATGTAGTTTTGAATTTAGATATGAAAAAAAGGAAATTGTCACATAGGAAGGGATATCTTTGAGCAACTCCTCAACTCTTGGCGACTGTTCCTTAAATACATTTTCATATGTTGGTGCAAGAACTAAATTCATATAGAAATAATATATTTTATCTTAACAATGGGCT
The DNA here is from genome assembly GCA_963665705.1 of uncultured Saccharicrinis sp. Taxonomy (GTDB): domain Bacteria; phylum Bacteroidota; class Bacteroidia; order Bacteroidales; family Marinilabiliaceae; genus Saccharicrinis. The sequence continues at coordinate 1,978,116 of OY762448.1, read as the reverse complement.
GTCTTTGATAATTAAAGCTAACGTTTGGCAAAAGAGACGTGTGTTTCAAAAACACTGCTTCGTCTATTTAGCCTCATCAAACTTATACATTATATACTAAATTTCAAATAACGGAATTTACACATGGCTTTTTTGCCTTGTTATACCCTGCCTTTTTGTTGAACATGAGAACCAACCAACTCTCTAAACTTTTATAAAACAACAACAAACAGCTGCATCTCCAAATTACGACAAACAAAAATCACTGTCAAAATACAGCTGTAAAACCAGCACGGACCATTTTTGAGGGTACCTCACCTAAACTACTTACATGAGTTTAAACATCCAAACCTATACCAAAATTTGCGTTCGAGAGACGGGTTGTTGGCTGCAAAATAGAACGTAAACCTCCAAACTTTTGCTAAGCATAAAAACCAACCAATACTGAACAAGCCTATGGAAATTAGCCTAACTTGACCACTATAAAACTCCCAAAGGTTCAAAACCTAAACAACCTGAGAAACTCCCAATACCCCAAAACCTGAACCCAACCGAAATTACCAAAGAACCAACTCTACTTATTAATTTTTGCCGTGCGTTGGCGTGCGTGGCGCAAATTGATTCAACAACCTACCCTCTCAAAAATTCTCCCAAAAACAGCCTCCAAATGATTTAAGGTTGGGTGATAACGTGTGCTATTAATTTAGTGGCAGTCTGCGGAGAGCTTCATTTTCTGCACGCACAAAAAGTACATGCGGGAGTTGAACTTCCAAGTTAAAACTAATCTGCCATTAAATTACATAGCGTGTTGAACTAAACCCGCAAAGCGGGAGCTTAGGCTAAAACTAACAAAATTCGTAATATAATTACATCTTCTACCATTATTAATTTTTAAATACAATTGTAATGAGTAGAGAATCTTACCTACAACAAGCTTGTAAAGCAGTTCCTGAATTTAAACTTATCAGCGAACAATTTTTGCGTAAATACACCATTGCCGGAAAATCAGAATCTTGCACTCGTAATTACCTGATGCAAATTTCTAAGATGGTGTTACATTTTAAGTGTTCCCCCTTGGATTTGTCCATTGATCAAATTGAAGAATATTTATTTGAAATTCAAATCAACGAAAAACCCAGTCGCAGCTCTTTCAAACATCTGGTATATGGTTTAAGAGCGATGTTTTCTATGTTTAAAAACGAAGATCTATTGCTGGCGCTTCCTCCTATTAAAAGCAGTAAAGCCTTACCGGTGGTGTTATCGCAACAAGAAGTTAAAACACTTCTGAAAACACCTAAACTTTTAAAACATAAAATACTTTTTGCCATTATTTATGATTGTGGTCTTCGTATTTCGGAAGTGCTTAACTTAAAAATTGAAGATCTGGATTTTGACCGCAAACAAATACACATCAAACAATCTAAGCATAAAAAAGACCGATATGTACCGATGTCTAACCTTATGATTCGGGGTTTATACACTTACTTTCAAACGGTGTGTCCTCAAACATGGGTATTTAATGGCAAAATCAGAGGTCAGCAATTCAGTACTACTGGTGCCAGACATGCCATGAAAGAGGCGGTTAAAAAGGCCGGTATTAATAAATCGGTTTGTATTCATACACTTCGACATAGTTATGCGACACATCTGTTGGAAATGGGACTGGATATTGTAAGTGTTAAAAACCAGTTGGGACATGCGGAAATTAGAACTACCATGATGTATCTGCATATTGCTCAATCTTCTCCCAATGCTGGTTTTAGTCCCTTGTCGAAAATGTATCCTAATGTTTGATGGTGCTGATATTGCTACTGTCATCAGACGCTTTTTACCGGATCTTTTAAAATTAAGAGGATTCACTGAATATCAACTTAAGGTTTTAAATGCGCTGGCTACTTGCCGTACGCCTCAACTTGGAGGGTCTGTTTTGGCTTGTGCTTCCTGTGGATCGGTTCATTATGTGATGCACAGTTGCCGAAACAGACACTGTCCAAGGTGCCAGGGAATTGACAAAGAGTTGTGGATTGAAGATCGTAAACAAGATCTACTTCCGGTAAAATACTACCATGTGGTGTTTACCGTTCCACATTTACTGTTGGAGTTGTTTCGCTTTAACAGAAAAACAATGTATAACCTATTGTTTGAAAAATCATGGGAGACGATTTGTCACTTTGCCAAAGATCCTAAACTATTAGGGGCTTTACCCGGTGCCATTGCTATTTTGCATACCTGGGATCAGCAACTTAAATACCATCCGCATATACATTATATTATTCCGGCAGGTGGTATCGACAAAAATGGACATTGGAAAACAACCAAACAAAACGGTGACTTCTTGTTTGATGTAAAACAAATGTCGAATAAGTTTAGTGCCATTTTTGCTAAAAAGCTACGTAAGCTGAAGCAGCAGGGTAAAATCAACAAGTTTATACCTCGCGATTTAATTCCGGAACCTTGGGTGGTGTATGCCAAACAAGCCTTTGGATCGCCACATTCTGTAGTGGAATATTTGGGTAGATACTCACACCGGGTGGCGATTTCTAATGCACGTATTTTAAAAGTAACCAATACTCATGTCACTTTTAAATGGTGCAACAGAAAAGATAATTATAAATCGGAAACGCAAACTATTACTGGCGTTGATTTTTTAAAAAGGTTTGTGGAGCATATCGTCCCACCTCATTTCAGAAGAATAAGGCATCTTGGATTTTTAAGCGCTCGCAATAAATCCAAATGTTTGGAGCTATTGCGCAAAGACTTAAAGGTAACTTTTCATAAACTAAAACTTTCAAGAGCTCAGGTACTTGAAATGAAGTTTGGGAAACGTTCCTGTCTTAGTTGTAAAGATTGTGGTGGTGAGTTAGCTTTAATACTTTCTTATCCTGGAAAAAGGGCTCCTCCTGCTTACTAATTTTTACAGCAACTATCTATTTACCAACAAACTAACGAATATGCCTTTAAGCGTAAATGGGAATGCTATATCCTCTAGTTAAAATAGTGGTTAAAAAACAGTATTACAATTAATTACCATGTGCAGTAAATTAATATAATGGTTCATTATAAACAGAAATACATCAAAAATGACAATGATAAAACCGAATTAAATGCTTAAAAAATGCTATTTAAAACACTATAGTTAAAACACACATTATAAATATCTTACAAACATATTGCTGGAATATTGTTTAGTTCAACAAACCCTCCAATGTGTAGGGTGTGCAAGCAACCCTACATTAGAGGCTAAGTGTTGTAAGCCGTTTTTACTTCTTGCTTGAAAATATCTTATAATTAATAGTCAAATTTCCTTTTGTCATTTCTATAGGCACGAATTTTACAAAGCAAGTATCACTATACCAATCGGAATTATATTCAATTTTAAAGTCATCAATTATCGTGTCTGACCTATAATAAAATGTATCTGCCCAACCAAAAGATAAAAGACCTGAACCATCAATTTCACCTTGCATAATCAAATCAATCGAATGAGGAAATTGAGCTTCATTGTCAATAGGGAAGTAAGTCAACATTGATTCGTGCGTCAACTCTTTGTTTATTTTCCCTTGACTAGTCCAAAAACCAGCTATACTTTGAATGAAAGTATAAATTCCTACTAAAATTAAAATAATTATGGTGCTAAATCCAATTATCAGCCATTTCAACTTTTTTCTCATTCTTGAACTTTCTTATAATTTCTACACTTTATTTATCCAAGTCTGTTATAAATAATCTATATCATGTTCTGAATAATAATCTTGACTTTTGAAATCATACTCCGATTTAAATTTATATGAAATGATATTCAATATAGTTCTTATTGTTGGTTGTTTTCAAATGTTCGTTAAGATACATAGTTTACAAAAGTTATAGATTAGACTTTACACTAAATTTGTTTCTAACCTTACTGATTGTTCTTTAGTTCTTAATTCATTTTGATTAAAATATCCTAAAAATACATTCCTATAAAATACTCTCCAAATACCATTTCCCATTTCTAATGCACCAACATATTTCCCTTGCAACGATGCAGATAAATAAACCCAATTATATGCCCCCCATCTCATTGAGCCATTTTGGGTTACTTTCAACACTTTCATATCTGAGTCATAATCAAAGTTAGGTATTTTCTCTGGAAAGGGACGAGCTGAAAAATCGTGTACTGAAGCTGGTGTTTCAAGATCCAGTGCTTCATGTGGTCGTACATGATTATATTCCTTTACAAATCTGTTTAATCGCCTTTGTTGGGCTTTTAAATCATATGCAGCTGGTTTAGTACAAGCTGCCTTTAAATCCCTGTGCATTCGCTCGTGTCTACCGTTTTGCTCCGGATGTGCTGGATCTGAGAAAACAGGCATTATCCCTAGCTCGATAAACCAATAAGAAAGCCTGGTAAAGCGTTGTATTGCAGCTACTGATCCGAACGGACTTCCATTGTCTGTATGTATTTGCTTTGGTATGCCATATTTTCTAAAAACACGCGTAAACTCAGCCTTGGCAGATTGTAAGTTCTCCTTATAATGTCCTTTTGCGGTGAAAACAAACCTGCTTTTAGAGTCAGCTATTGTCAATGGATGACAATACTTTTTATTGCCCATTAAAAACTTCCCTTTATAATCCGCACTCCAAACCTCATTACACTCTTTGGGATCAAAAATAGGTTGAATCGGCTTTACTCTTCTTAGTCGTTTTTGAGGGCTAACTAAACCGTGCTTTTTCAGAATATTATGTACTGTCAAAACTGTTGGAATATCTTCATCCGGATAATCTTTATACAATAATTTCCAAATCTTCTTTGCTCCCCATAGTTTATGATTTTCTTTCAATTCAAGTATCTTATTCACCACTTTCTCTTTGGTAGAATTGGGATGTATACTTCTGGGTTTTCTTGATAACTCTCGCAGTCCTTCATAACCTTCTTGCTCAAATCTGGCAATGATCTTATAAGCTGTTGGACGTGAAATTCCAAAGCTTTTACAAAGCTCTGTAATGGTATAATTTCCAGTTCTCCATTCACAAATAAATTCAATTTTCTGTTCCATAATCGTCTGGTCTTTCCAAGGCATGGTAATTTGATTTTAAGTTCAAATTACAATTTAAAAAGTGTAAACGATGTTTATATAACTTTGTAAAGGATGTTTGTATATCATACCAAATGGCTTACAACGACTCGGCTATGAAGCGTAAGTGAATATTAACCGTACTCACTTTCAAATTTCACGAAGCCAAAACGTTGTATTTGTTTTTATCTTTTTATTTCAAAAGCCAAATAAACGATTTGGCGCTGCTCGCCGAAGCTAAGAACCAACCAAAATTAGTCGGATTCACTTATGCTTTATAGCTATTGTTGGCGGTATGTTGTTTATGAATATGAACCAATAAATCCTTTTTTCAATATTCTACCATTGCATAAAAAGTAATGCAATCCATCTATGCCAGAATCCAAATCCTCATAATAATGTGAAATGCTTTTTCTTTTAAAGAACGCCTGTTTGTTTTTTGATTTGACAGAGATTTCACCGCTAAGACCGTCTTTAAACTCTACATAATAATTCTCTGTTTTTGAACCGAAAAGAGAAACTTTGTCTGCTTTCTTTAACAAGTTATATTCTGGAGTTATATGTTGAATTATAGTATTGTCACTTTGTTGTGATATTCCTGCTTGGCTTTGTATCCTTCTCTTTAAATTATTTGTAAGGTAATAAGTATTTAAAAATTCTGCGACATTTAATGAATTGTTAAGTTCCTTCTCAAATTTTGTTTCATTTACTAAAAAGGCATATTCATCTTTACTATCAATTTTCAACGCCAAAATATTTTCATCAAAGAATCCATGTTTAAATAAATAGCTCTCTTCCTTTCTATCTATCAATAAAGCATTGTTTCCTAAATATTCCCATTTAGCTTTCTCAACTTTGCCATTCTGAGAAATAAGGAGTTCATTATTATTCCTGAAAATGTAAACACTTTTACTATTATCAATATCATCAATGACAACCCAATGTTGATTGGTCAATAAGGTAATATTATCTAGTTTCTGTGAATATTTCTGAATTCTAGGAATTATGTCTGAAAAATATGTTCTCATGTTTTATTATTTTCAATTACCGCCAACGGCTACGTATATGAAACGTAAGGGATTTAAAATACTTTACTATCAAGTTTGCACGTAGCCAAATTTGCGTTTTGACACAAATTTAAAACTTTTAACAAACTCGTCAAATCGCAGATTTGGCGGGCTTGATTAAATGCACGAAAGCTCCGTAAACCACTGTCGCCCTTATGTTTTATATACTTTGTTAGCTGCTGCACTTTTTATTCTTAGTTATAAATCGAATTATTTCGTTCTCAAATCGTTTTAAAATCTCATGGTTAAATGGAATGTGTCCCATTTTTGGAATCAAAATCAATTCTGCATCTTCTATTGATTCCGCTGTTTGAATACCTCCATATTTATCAACAGCATAATCTTCCTCTCCATGCATAACTAAAGTTGGAATCTTAACATTATTCAATTCTTCAGTTCTGTCTGTTAAAGATTCCTGTGCTTTTACATGTGTCGCTCCAAGTGCTCCATCAATATCTTGTCGCTCGTAAAGATTTTTTGTGTATTCAATCGCCAATTCTTTGTCAAAATCAGCTGTTCCGTTCAAATATTCCCAAACTTTTAAAAATCCGTTTAAATCTGTTTCAAGTTTACCCTGTGGTTTATTAGATAAATATATCTCCCAAGTCTTTTCAGGAGGCATAGGAATAGTCGGTGAGTTTGTTGATGACGATATCGAAGTCATAGAAATTATTCGGTCTGGATAATGAATTCCTAATAATTGAACAATGAATCCACCCATAGAATGCCCAATCACGTGAGCTTTACCAATATTTAGTGAATCCAAAATAGTCAACGCATCTTTTGCTAATTGCATAAAATCATAGGGGTTTTTATCCCAATCAATTTTTGATGAATATCCAAAGTCTCTATGGTCGTATTTTATTACAAAAAGTCCATTTTTCACCAAGCTATCGCAAAAATGGTCTGACCAAAATGAACTGTTTGCCCCAGCTCCTGAAATGAAAAGACAAGTCTCATTTCCTTGTTCTCCATATGTCTCAATATATAAATCAAGGTCTTTTTCAATCGAAATATACTTTTCCTGTCTCATTATTTTCCTATCGTAATTTTGGCAACTAATCAATGTTAAACCAAGTATTAAATAAATCAGTTTCATATTGTGCATTGTCGCTCTCTTTGTGTTGCAGCTAACTTTTCAATAACCGTCATAGGGTTACGTTTATATCGCCTTTGTAATTTGTTGGTTAAGTTATTGATTCAACACAAACCAAACCTCTAAATATATTCACAATCAACATATTACATACAAAAATACAATTACATATCTTTTTTATGTACAACAACATTACTTCAATTTTTTGTGAATGTAATAATTTTCAATGTATACTTATAAATATACTTCGTTTGCTCAGTTCCAATTCATCTGAAAATTGTCTAAGTTTGGTCTTTAATAACAATATTTTCAGCCCCTCTTTCATTCACTTTATCCGTTAAAGATAATTCTACAGTTCTATTAAACAAAACTTATTGTTCAAATAGTTAATTTTAATATTATCCGCCACAACACATTACATTAATTTTCAACCACTTACAATCTTTCTAATTTAAATATTTAAATCATCCAGCGGACTTTTAATTTGCTGTAAGTACTTATTGCTTACATGAGTATATATTTCAGTAGTTTTTGATGAACTATGTCCCAAAAGCTCTTGTATATACCTTAAATCTGTTCCTGACTCTAATAAATGCGTTGCAAAACTATGCCTTAACGAATGTAATCCTCCACGCTTAGGTACTCCACTCTTTTTTATTGTTTTAGCTAAAACTTTGCCAGCACTTGTTGATGAATATTTACCCCCAAACTGCCCCTCAAACAAGTATTCTTTAGGTCTGTATTCTTTAAAATAAGTCCTCATTAATTCTAATACAGATTTTGCAAGCAAAGTGTACCGGTCTTTATTTCCTTTTCCTCCTGCAATCCGAATTTGCATTCGTTTTGAATCAATATCATTAAGCTTTAAATTCAAGGTCTCTCCTGTGCGTAACCCACTTCCATATATAAGCGACAATAATGTTTTATGCTTAATATTTTCTGTAGCGTTTAATATGCTACACATCTCTTCTTTGCTCCAAACCTTTGGTAATTGTCTTCCTGTTTTAGGTCTGATAACATCTTGCAACTCAACTTCTCGTTTTAAATAACCGCTATAGTACAGTTTTATCGCGCTTATCGATTGATTAACGGTTAAATACGAATAAGCTTTCTCACCAAGCATCATTTGATGATATTCATTTATTACAGATGATGAAAACATATTTATTTGAGACAAACTATTTTGTCGGTAACAATTTAACAGCCGTAAAACAAAATAATAGTAGGTTTTTATTGTATTAATACTATAGCCCTTCAATAACATATACTTTAAATACTCAATAGGAACTTGCTTAAAATTTAAATCTTTTACATAACTCTGCTCAAACAACAATTGTAAAATTCTACAATCCAACACTTTTAATTCATTATGAATTCGAATTTTAAGTTTGTTGAAGGTAGATTTAATAAAATTATACAGTAAGCTTATCGATGGCCTTAATGTAAACTCTTTTAATTCAGAATTCCACTCGGCATATTTATTTGCAACAAGTATCTGATTAATGATTCTGCTATATTTATATTTTATAAGAAGTAATCTTATGCCATCTTTTTTATATGGTACCAACATTATTACACCCAACTTATCGATTGATTCTAATACTCTATTAAAATAGGCTACATCTCCAATTACTATTTCTTCTGTATGATTCTTTAATATAGCCTGATAATATTTGGTATTGATAATTGCAATGTCTTCGAATACATCCTTTAATAAACCTACTGTTTGCGGAGTTGACTTTACTGTGTATTTTTGTAGTTTAGAATTCCATACGATCCAATTATTGTATTGTATACGCTTTATTACATCATTATTTGATTTAAAATACAACACACAAATATCTTCGTCTGAATCCTTTTGCTTGTTTAGATAAATAATTGGCCTAGTCATATTAGCAATTAAATATTTTCATTACATTTAAAAGCTTATTAAGCGCTTATATGTGTTTATAAGCGCTTAATAAGCCTTTAAACCTAAATTCCATTCTATGACAAAAACTTGTTTATACTGTAAAGAACCTATCCTGGGAAGATCTGATAAGAAATTTTGTGACAAACAATGCCGAAATGCATATAACTTTCACTCTTCTATATCCACCGAAAATCATATACGTACAATTAACAAACAATTAAGAGCAAACAGAAGTGCTCTAAAAAATGCATGTCCCGAAGGAAAAGCTACAGTAAGAAAAGCTTTTCTAAAAACTTTAGGTATGGATTTCAAACACTTAACCCACACATGGAAAAGTAACGGAGGTAATCTATACTACTTTTGTTACGACTATGGATATACTCCATCAATTGATCCAGAAAAAGTAGTCATCATTCAACATCTGTATATATTAATAGAAAGTAGTCCACATATTAATCGAAAAGTATACCACTTGTCGTTAAGAATTGAACGTTAATTGTTACGTTCATTAATCATGATAAGTATGTATACAAAACAAGAAATAATAATAAGAAACTACCGTGAAGGAAAAAGTCAGCGAGCCATATCTAGAGAATTAAAGATTAGTCGCAAGACAGTAAAAAAGTATATTGAAGAATACGAGAGTTTCAGCCAAGGAAAAGACAATCCATCGGTATCATTAACCGGATATCTAACTCAACCGATCAATTATAAATTAGGAGAAAGAGGTAAGTTAAAATTAACGCAAGAAGTACAGACAGAAATAGATCGTTTATTGTCAATTAGCACTCAAAAGATCCAAAGTGGTCTACGTAAGCAGGTCATGAAGAAAAAGGATATATATGAGCATTTACAAGATCAAGGTTTAGATATAGGATACACCACCGTTTGTAATTATATCCGGGAGAAAGAAAATATTCCATCATCGAAAGAAGCATATATCCGTCAGGAATATCAGCCTGGAGAAAGTTGTGAATTTGATTGGGGAGAAATAAAGTTACAGATCCGGAATCGTCAAGTCCGGTTACAGCTTGCAGTATTTACATCAACTTACAGCAATTACCGTTATGCCATGATTTTCCAAAGGCAGGATACTTTATCTTTTATGGAATCCCATACTTCATTTTTTGAGTTTGCAGGAGGTGTTTATAAGCATATGGTATACGATAATATGCGTGTAGCAGTAGCAAATTTTGTAGGAAAACACGAAAAAGAACCAACAAAGGCATTGTTGCGGTTACGGGGACATTACCAATACAGCCACCGTTTCTGCAATGCATATAGAGGCAACGAAAAAGGCCATGTGGAACGGAGTGTTGAATATATAAGGCGTAAAGCGTTTGGCTTGATAGATAGCTTTGAATCGATAGAATCAGCACAAAAAAGGCTAGATACAACCATACAAAAGATCAACCATACAAAACAACAATTAACAGGGAAAACTGCAAAACAGATGTTTGTTAATGAACAACAAACACTGTTACCATGTCCTCCTAAGCTATCTTGTTATGAAGAAGAATACCTTAAGGTCGATAAATATGCTACAGTCTGTTACCGAACCAACCGTTACTCTGTTCCAGACAATTTGGTGGGGAATGTTGTTGAAGTACGTATCATGAGTAGCCAAATTTTCATCTATGCAAATAATACACATGTAGCAAGACACCAAAGGAGTTATGGCTTACACCAATGGGTCATATCAATTGAACACTACCTGCCAACATTTAAACAAAAACCTGGTGCGTTAAAAGGAAGTGTGGCATTGGCAAGCTGTACTTACTTAAAATCCCTCTATAATGATTTCTTCAATGAAAACCCCCGCGATTTTATAGAACTCCTGAGTTATTGCCAGAAGTACTCTATCGAGGGGGAAAGACTTGAAACCACCGTAAAACGGCTGTTGGATAGTGGTATAAAGCATATCACATGGGAACAACTAAAAGCCCTATTGGGAAACAAACAAAATACAGGAAGCTACCAGCCATCAGACCAAACAACAGGGTTTGCAAAAAAACAATTATCACAAATCACTGCACTACTAAATTAATAAATCAGACTATGAACAATCATATAAACAACGAAATTATCAGATATAGTAAAGAACTAAGACTTCCTGTTTTTAGACGGGATTTTAAACATATTGCACATGAAGCAGCTAAAGAAAAACTGGATTATGAACAATATCTTCTTCGTTTAATGGAAAAAGAGTTTGAAGTCCGACTTGAGAACAGAAAAAAATCACAAATAAGACAAGCCGGTTTTCCTGCAAAAATGTATTTAGGCGATTTACATAGAGATCAATTGCCTGTAGATGCAAATGAAAAGTTACCATTGTTAGAAAGACTGGACTTTATAGCAGAAGGTCAAAATATAGTATTGGCAGGAAATCCCGGTACTGGAAAAACCCATATCGCAACAGGACTAGGACTTAAAGCATGTATGCAAGGCTACAAAGTCCTTTTCACTACGGTACACAGGTTACTAACCCAATTAAGGGAGGCTCACTCAGAACGGACTCTTAGACAAATGGAACTTAGGTTCGAAAAATATGACCTTGTAATCTGTGATGAGTTTGGATACATCTCCTTTGATAAAGAAGGTGCAGAACTATTATTTAATCATCTTTCATTAAGAGTAGGACGAAAATCAACAATCATTACAACAAATCTTGGTTTTGACAGATGGGAAGAAATCTTTGGGGATCCAGTCTTGACGGCTGCATTGGTAGACAGACTTACACATAAGGCCTACTTGATTAACATGAATGGGGAATCATATAGGTTAAAAGAAACTAAACAAATGATGGAGAAATGAAAAACAAAACAAGAAAAATCCGTGCGCCAGATGATAGTTCTCTGGGGTACCCCAGAGAACTATCATCTTACTTTTTTATTTAAATGAAATGGTATACTTTTGGATTGAAATACTGGTATACTTTCCGATTAATATAAACAACATCAAAATTATATGTAATCTCTCATTTAATAAGGACCATAAATTTTGCCCAACTCATATAGTCTATTAGTAGTATAGCTTAAAATAATTAATACTATAACAACCTAATAACTATCGACCTACTGACCTAATAACCTATTGACCTGCCTGACCACTAAGCTAAAATTCTTACAGCCTATACTCTATTGCTTCCATATTGGCTACCTATGGTATGACTAGGATATGACGTCGTACTGACTATGGTTTTACTATACATATTTCATGCGCTTTCTTCGCTTCCTTAGAAGCAATGCTCAGGCAATGAACAATCAAAGAATGTGCATCGACAACACAACCACAACACAACCGCAATACAAAGAACAAGCAATCATTATGCAAAGGATTAGCAATGCCTATGCATAGAAATAGCAAAGCCATAGCATAGAAATGCAAAGACCTAGCAAAGAAAAGTCATAAAAACACCGAAAACAGCCAATACATGGAATATTTTTTGCCCCAAACGTGATTTTGCGGAATATTTTTGTCGTTTTTTGCAATTTTTCGGAATATCGGCCTTCTTTTTAACCTTTGGGGTACAAAACTGATTTCCCTCCATATTATTTCATCCTCATAAACAGTACATTACAAGCCTAAAAAGTTACAGTAAAATTACTGTAATTTTTTCGATGCTCTATTCAATATACTTTAGTAATAACAAAAAAGGAACAAGGTTAAAGGTTAAAGGATAAGGGAAAAGGAAGAAAGAGTGCTATAAATATCCTTTACATAAGCCTGCAATACTTCCTTTTTTACAAAAAAATGCTTTGCTCAAACCAATTAAACCTTCTTTCTGAAAAAATAGCTTTTACACAAACCTGCAAAGCTCATTTTATTGCAAAATTACGTTTTGCACATATCTGCACGGCTATCTTTTTATAAAAATGGCTTTTGCAGATGTCTGCAAAGGAGCTTATTTCATTTCTAATGGAATTTCATAATATGGTATGGAATTTTCAGGATTTACAGATATCTGATCAATTACAATACCTGTTTGATTTACAAATAATTTTAATTGGTGCATTCCGGCTTTTAAATCCTGAGCATTATAATGAACTGGAGCATAATTTCTAAGCACATTATTCTTCCATGCATTACTCCTTCCCTTTGTATTCAAATCAAAATCTTGTTTTTCATTATTATCTAACTGAACAGATAATTGATGATTAAATTTATTTGAATGTGTAGGTAAACACCTTACTTCAATAGTATAATTTCCATCTGCCGGAATTTCAATATCATAGTTTAATAAAGCTGATGAGTCAGTAAATTCATAACTATTAAAAGGATAAATTGTTACAGCCTTATTACTATAGCCTAATCCTTCAACAGAAATCCATTTATAAGGTGAAGATACTGTGGCTGATGTATATTCATTGGCCTGTATAAATACAGGATCAATAGAGTTATTTGATACTTGATTTGATTCTCCAAGTGTTTCTGGTTTACCTGGCATATCAAAAACGGGTAAATCACGAGGATGCATATCCATCATTTGATTCCATTTACCATTAGATAGCTGCTGATTATAATAATGTGTTAGCACTGATATACTATCGTAAGCATTTTTCGAAAGCTGAAAATACTTGTCCTGCACCTCACGATTATCCGATTCTGATGATAGTTGATGATACAAGAATTTATCGTTTATAAAAGCTGCTGCTTTTACGGGATATTCCACCAACTGAAAAAAGGCATCTTGCTTTACTTTGGCAATATTTTTTTTAATACGATTTACTTCATGTTTTAGTTTTTCGTACGCTTTTAAACGTAAGGATAATTCATTGCCATTGGCCATTGAGTTAAACGCTGATAAATGAGTTTGCGTTGTTGGTTCGGTTTGACTCCATCCCATAAACTCCGGCCTCCGTAAAAAGGCCAAATGATAGTACTCACTTAATATTGAAGCAATTGCAACTGCACTCTCATCACCAAACTCTCTCTTAGCCCATTGATACATATGATCAGGAATTGAATCCGCTTTAACTGCGTCAATATCCCAGGCCATATCTAAAAACAACTCCATATTGTACTCGTTAGGCTTGATATCTCCAACGTTAGCTATCCATATTTTATGCGCTCCGTTTTGATAGGCTCTATTCATCTCATACCAAATTAAAGCCGGCGATGTAGTGCTTAACCATAAATAATCGTGCGGACGTCCCCAGTAACTTAAATGGTAATAAACTCCACTTCCACCACTTCTCTTTTGCTCTTCTTCATTGCTAAATCTTCTGATATACCCATAATTATCATCAGTCCACATTAATGTAACATCTTCGGGCACTCGGAATCCTTTATTATATAATTCTAAAACTTCCTTATAAGGAATAAATAACTGAGAAATACTATCAGCAGCACAATCAAATGTAGTTGCTAACATATTTCGTTGGGTCTCCACTATCTTTTCCATCATCTGCACCTTTTCTTCGGTAGTAGCATTGCCCTCCATTCTGCCATCATGAACACCTCTCATACCAATAGTTGCAATAAACTCATCTTGTCCTTTTGTCAATTCATTTAATCGTTGCTGCCAATACTGATTAACCTGATCACTATTGGTAAAATAATTAAACGCTCCTCTTTCTTCTTTCTTCCATTCATCTACATTATTTCGCAACATAGGTTCAGCATGCGAAGTACTCATTATAATATGATATTTACGCGCCATCTCCTTATTGCCTTTAATGGTATAAAAGGCCTTAGTACAAGGATGCATAGCCGGCCAAATAGTGTTGGCTTTTAATTTCAAAAGCAGTTGAAAAATCTTTTCGTAGCTTTTTGGTCCTATATCATTGGTTTCTGGCTCAAAGGTATGGGCTGCCCAGGGTTGTAATCCCCAATCCTCGTCATTTAAAAATACACCCCTATATTGAACCGATGGAGATTGCATAATTCCCTCATCAGGAAGAGATAATGATAATTGTTTTTGATTTGATGGATGTACATCTGCCCACCAATTCCAAGGAGAAATACCGACTCTTTCTGCTAAATCAAAAACACCATAAACAGTTCCCCGTATATCACTTCCCACAACAAATAATTTATTACCATTTGGTATTATTTGAAATGTCTCCCATTTGTTACGCAGGTTTTCTTTACAAAAACTACCTGATTTCTGAATTAAAGAATCACTAACCTGACCAATTATCAAACATGGTTGATTGGTTTCTTCATTAGGTAATGTATTTGCTTTTATGATATAAATTTCACTTCCGGTAATACTTTTTATAGATGAAGCAACATCGGTTATGGCCCATAGAATTAGTGAATCGCATTGCTCATCAATATAAATAACTGTACTTTCTGTGGATTTTGAAACAATATAAGCTTCAATAGCTTTGTATTTAAAACCTTGTATAATTACTATTAAGGCAAAAGCCAGAAAATAAATATTTCTCATAAGATGTTAAATTTCATTTCTGACAAATATAGTTTCATGTATATCTGTATACATGTAATCCTGTACAAACACATTTAATCTAAGTTCAAAATACGTGTTCTACTTAAACTTTCAGCTTTTATCCAACGCCTATAACTTTTCTTTAACTCCGTATTTTGAAGGGGCACAGCCAAATTGCGCTTTAAAACACTTACTAAAATAAAATGGATCTTCAATTCCTACTTTCCACGAAACTTCTGAGACATTATAATCGCCCTGAAGCAATAATTCTGCAGCCTTTTTCATTCTTTTCACCTTAATTAATTCGTTAGGTGAATATCCTGTTAATCCTTTTACCTTTTTATAGAAAATAGTCCTTGACAGATTAGCTTTTTCTGTAAAATCGGCTACCGAAAATTCAGGATTACTGATGTTGTCATCTACAATTTTGTTTATTAATTCGTAAAAAGCAGTATCCTTTGTGGCTTCACTTAAGGTGGCTTTTTTAACTTCAATATCTACAGAAAAACGTTTTTTCAACTTTTCTCTTTGCTCAATAAGTGCATAAATCCTCGACAACAAATATTTCATGCTAAAAGGTTTCATGATATAAGCATCGGCACCGCTTTCACTACCCTGTAATTTAAGCGTATCCGAAGACATAGCTGTCAAAAGGATAATAGGAATATGACTGGTTTCAAAATTATCTTTTAATCGGCGAGTGACTTCCAATCCATCCATTTCAGGCATTTTCACATCGCAAATAATTAAGGTTGGATTTAACTCAATGGCTTTTTCCAATCCCTCTTTACCATCCACAGCCACTTCAATATCAAAATGATGCTGTAATTCATCACTTAAATATTCCCTGATCTCGTAATTATCATCTACAATTAATATTTTCCAATTATGCGGAACCGAAGGCCTCTTAACTTCTTGTTCCGGATGTACTTTTTGTTCATCCGTTTGAGCTATAGCATCCTTTTCTGCATCAATATATCTGGCATCCTCATAAATATCATTATTTGTTGGCAATTCCACAGAAAAAATTGAACCTCCACCTTCATGGGCTGTATAACTTACGGTTCCTTTATGTGCTTCGGTAAATTCTTTTACCAGCTCTAAACCAACACCTGTTCCTTCTGAAGAAAAGTTAATTTGCATAAACCTACTAAATAGGAGTTCCTGTTTATCCTTGGGTATTCCTATCCCTGTATCCTTAACCTCTATAATACAGTTATCTGAAATTTCATCTCTATTAATAGAAAATACAATCTCACCTTTGGCTGGAGTATATTTAAACGCATTTGATAGTAAATTAAACAGGATCTTTTCAACCTTATTTCTATCTACATAAAATTCCCATGCATCTTTAATACCTTCAAATTGATAAGTTATATTTTTCTGAAAAGCAGCATCCTTAAACGTGTAATATACATCCAAAGCAAATGATCTGATATCTGTTTTCTCAAGATTCAAAGTCATCACATTGTTTTGCAGTTTTCTAAACTCCAATAACTGATCAATTAATCTTGACATTTGAAGTGTATTCCTGTTAAGTAATTTCACATTGTGATCAACTTCTTCAGGCAATTTCTTAATGCTATTTAGTCTCTCAATAGCTCCTTTAATTAAGGTTAACGGGGTTCTGAACTCATGCGATATATTGGTGAAAAAACGAAGTTTATAATCAGTAAGTTGCTTTTCCATTTTTACAGCAGAACTAAGCCTGTTGATTTTTATGGTAAACCTGATAACTACAATCGTTAATACAATAAACAGAATAAAGTAAATAATCAAAGCATACACGGTTTTCCAAAGTGGTGGTTTTACAATAAATTTACATGTTGTAATCTGATCACTCCATTGTCCATCTGCATTGGCTCCTTTCACCATAAATTCATACTCACCCGGAGGCATATTTTTATAAGTAGCCCAACTATTAGTATTGGGTTGGCTCCAATACTGATCATAATTATTCATTTTATATGAATACCTGTTATGATCCACATCTGTTAAATCTAAACATGCAAAATTGAGGGTGAAGGTTCGTTGTTCATATTTAAGTGTAACCTCTTTTGCTTTACTTATGGATTGCTTTAATGGACTATTTTTTTGATAGGTTTCAATGCGCTGATCAAAAATATAGAAGTCAGTCAACACCACTGGGGGCACATCTTTATTTAATCTTATTTCACTTGGATCAAAAACGATTAAACCATCTAAAGTTCCCCATAACATAATTCCGTCTTCACATAATAAACTGGCATTCTCACTATAGTAATTAACATATGGTTCATCTGTAAAACGATAGGTTGAAAAAGTATCCTCGCTTTTATCAATATGAGCCAAACCGTTTTCAGTACTTACCCATATAACACTGTCTTTACTTTCTAAAATGGAGGTGATTATATTTGAAGGCAGACCTTGATCCTTTGTGTATTTTTTAAATTCACCTTGCTTATCCGGGCTGTCTTTTACAAACATATTTAATCCACCGCCTGCTGTACCTATCCATAATTGGCCCTTACTATCCTGATATAAAGATTTAATATCACTACTATTCAATCCAACAGAATGCCCGGGACTATAGGTGTAAATAGTATATAAATCAGAATTAATTATTAGATCATCCGGATTAAAACTTATGAGTCCAATATAACTTCCAACCCACATTAAGCCATTTTTATCCTGTAATAAACACCTTAAATAACTAAGATTTCCCTGATCCTGAAAGAAATGCTTAAAGGAAACACCTGTTCGACTTTCATGAAATAAATCCAAACCTCCTGAAAATGAAGCTATCCAAATTCGTTGTTTATTATCTTCTATAAGATCAAAAATGGAGTTATTGCATAAGCTATTTGACTTATTTTCATTATGAACAAAGTGATAAATCTGCTTATAAGTATGTTGATCTAAAACATAAATACCTCCTCCTTTCGTTCCAACCCAAATTCTTCCTTTAGAGTCTTCCAAAATTGTATATGGATTCATTGATTCATGAACACATACTTTATTATTCAGCTCTTTATCATATACATAAAGTCCACCATTTTTTGTTCCAATCCAAATTTTATTATTTGAATCTTTATGTATCACTTTAACATAATTTGAAGTTCCTGGTGATTCAAAATCCTCAGGCTTAATTTTTTTATAGTTCAACTTATCTTTTGATACTTTTACAATTCCTGTATACTCACATCCAATCCATAAATTACCTACATTATCTTCTGCTATAGATAATAAATAATCGGTAGCCAAACTATTAAGTCCTTTTTGGTAACTATAGTTTGTTAACTTTTCGTTTTCAGCATCATAACGATACAATCCGTTTCCATAAGTTGTTATCCAATATATTCCTTTAGAATCAAGAAATATATTATATCTGCAATCATCAATAACTGTTGCAATTTTAGGTCGAATCAACTCATAACTATGATATATCTTTTTATCCGGGCTTAAGTATTCTACGTTACCTGATTGATCAAAAATCCAGATTGCATTTTTTGAATCTCGAATAAGGTTAGGTGTTGAAACATACTTATTTTTAAAAAACGGAACATCTGAACTATAAATACCGGTATTGATATTATACATTAATAACCTCTTTGTAGTAGTGGAGATTAACAGGTACTCTTTATCAAATTGAATAAAATTGCTAATATTATCCTCTTTCTTGAAAACATTCCTTGGTAAAAAGATTTCTTTATTTTTATTGTATGTATAAATCGCTCCTTTATTTGTTAAAAAATAAACATAGTTTTCGAGTTCCAGAATTTTAATAAATTCGCCTTGATTATCATCCTTAAAAAGTTGTGTAATATTTCCCTTTTTATCAATTTTATTTAAACCATTACTACAACCAATCCAACTTATAGAATCAGCATCTTCATACACAAAATTAACATGATAACTTGTCAGAGTATTTGATTGTTTTGATACAAAAAAATCAATTTTCGGAAATAAATCATCTCCTTTAGTAATCTTCACACAACCTTCCTGATATTTCCATAGCCAAATATTTCCAGTAGATGTTTCTAAATAGTTTTGATAAGGTAATTGTACCTTTATATCATTATAGTAAAATGGAATAATCTCCTCTAACTGCTTACTATAGCAATTAAATGTATTATCATATTTTCTTATCCATAAAAACCCATCCTTGTCTTCAAATATTTTACGTATTCTTGAATCAGAAATTTGATTATCATCACCTAATCTTGGCTTGTAATTTATAAAACGTTTACCATCATATCTTACTAAACCATCAAGTGTTCCTGCCCATAAAAAACCATCACTATCTACATGAATTGTTCTAACAGTGTTTTGTGGCAATCCTTCTTGCGTTCCAATCTGCTGAAACAATAGATTTTCCTGAGCATGTATAACTGTTGAGAAAAATAATATAAATACAAAAAATACATTCTTAATTTTTATATATTGTGAACTCATTTAATTCTATAAAATTATTTAAAACCTTTTCATTTTACATATTTACTAATCCATGTAAACTTGAGATTTTAAAAATAGTAAAAATTGAAAGTATTAAATGAGTAAAAACTATTTTTACATATAAATGTATTATTATACATTATTCATCAAGCTATTGCCCTGTATCTTGCAATAGTGTAAATTATAAAATAAGTCATGCATAAAAATTATTATTTAATTGCTTTAGCAATTTCTCTATTATCAACCATTTCATGTAAAGGTCCTAAATCGTCAGATAAATCAGAAATAAAAACCACTGGATATCTGTTTAGTTATTTCAATAATAATGGTAAAGATGGACTTCACCTTGCCTACAGTATGGATGGATTAAAATGGGAAGCCTTAAATAATGATAAGTCATTACTGGCTCCTGTTGTTGGAAAAGATTCTCTAATGCGCGACCCAAGTGTTGCTCAAGGTAAAGATGGTACATTTCATATGGTTTGGACAACCAGTTGGTGGGATAAAGGAATTGGATATGCATCTTCAAAAGATTTAATCCATTGGAGTGAGCAAAAATTTCTTCCTGTGATGTCTCATTTAAATAGTACAAAAAACACATGGGCTCCTGAAGTTTTTTATGATAAAAAAGATGATTTATTTTACATTGTATGGGCATCTACAGTTCCTGAACTTTTTGAGGAAATAAAAACTTCAGAAAGTGAAAAAGGACTAAATCACAGATTATTTTACACCACAACAAAAGATTTCGAAACTTTTACTCCCACAGAAGTATTTTTTGAACCTGGTTTTAGTGTAATCGATGGTGCTATCATTAAAACCGATTCAACTTATATGATGGTGATTAAAAATGAGATGTCAGCTCCTGCAGAAAAAAATCTTAGAACAACATTTACTAATGATTTAAAATCCGGATTCCCAACTGAAATATCTGAGAGTATTTCAGGTAAAACCTGGGCTGAAGGTCCAACTCCATTACAAGTTGGAAAATACATTTACATCTACTTTGATAAATATCGAGATAAAAAATATGGCGCCATCAGATCTTTAGATGGAGTAAACTGGGAAGATATATCCGATTCAATTAGTGTTCCTAAAGGAATACGCCACGGTACAGCATTCCCTGTGAGTAATGATATCATTGAAAATTTACAAAAACTTAAATAATTTAAAATAAAATCTATGAAAAGACTAGCCTTTAAAATGCATTTAAATGATGGCCAAAAAGAAGAGTATAAAAAAAGACATAATGAAATATGGCCTGAATTAAAAAAACTATTAAAAGATGCTGGTGTAAGCGAATATTCTATTTTTCTGGATGAAGAAACAAACATACTCTTTGCTTTCCAAAAAGTTAGTGGAGATGGAGGTTCTCAAGATTTGGGTCAAACAGAAATCGTTCAGAAATGGTGGAAATTTATGGCTGATGTCATGAAAACCAATCCAGACAATTCGCCAGTTTCTATTGAACTTGAAGAATTATTTTACATGGAGTAATCAACTTTTAGAGTTTTTTATATATAAACATTTAAGATTTAGGTTAACATTTAACAGCTATCTCAATCATTTCCTGGTTTTGAGGTAGCTGTTTACTTTTAATACAACCAATTAAATTACTCCTCTTACCAGTATCAAACAATCCTTTTTTACCCCCCACTTCAGCAACACACTTCCATTCACTCCTAAATATCAACTATTTATCCTTAAATAGATTACAATAGTTTCAATATAATTTTGTAACTTTTATCTCCAGATTGAATCATCAATCATATCGTCTTGTCTCTTTATATATAATCATCAAATTTTTTCCATCATGAAGAAGTTATTCTTATCATGCACTCTACTGCTTTTATCGTATTGTGCATTCGGCCAAATTAATGCCAAATTAATGCGCTACATGGATGTATCTGACACTAAAATTACATTTGTTTATGGCGGCGACATCTGGATTGTTCCAAAAACGGGAGGAACAGCTATACAGGTTACACATTCTTCCGGAGAAGAGTCCTGGCCTAAATTTTCCCCAGATGGTAAAGAAATTGCATATACTGCAAGATATAATGGCAATTCTGATATTTATGTAATACCCATAAATGGTGGGATACCTACACGGGTTACTTATAATTCTTTTTCAGACAGAATGGTGGAATGGTATCCTGACGGAGAAAAATTACTATTTGCCTCAAAAAGACAAAGCGGCATAGGTAGAATAAACCAGTTTTATACAGTAAACAAAAAAGGTGGTCTACCTCAAAAACTTAAAATCCCTTATGGAGAACTTGCCGATTTTTCTCCTGATGGAAAACAATTGGCTTATATCACAAAAATCACTGAAAATTATCCATTTAAAAGATATAGGGGTGGATTAACATCAGATGTTATCATCTACGATTTTAATACAGACTCCACAAATAGAATAACAACCAATGAAGCCAATGATGGTAAACCGGCGTGGGTTGGTGATCAAATTTATTTTTTATCAGACAGAGGAGAAAATATGAGACTAAATATCTGGAAATACAATCCTAAATCTGAAGAAAAACAACAAATTACACATTTTAAAGATTTTGACATTTCCTTTTTATCCGGTTCTGACAAGGAACTTGTATTTGAAGTTGGTGGTGATTTATATTTAATGAATACCTCTGAAATGAAATACCATAAAATAGACATTAATGTGATTAGTGATTTATCTAATGAAATTCCTATAACTAAAAATGTCAGTAAAAATATAACTTCAGCCTCCGCTTCACCAGGAGGTAAACGAATTGTATTCGAAGCCAGGGGCGAATTATTTAATGTTCCAGTAAAAGAAGGATATACTATTAATTTAACCCAATCAAGTGGAGCATTTGACCAAAGTCCTTCCTGGTCGCCCGATGGAAAATCAATCGCTTATTGGAGTGATAAATCAGGTGAATATGATATTTGGTTACAGGACGTAAAAAACATGAGTATATGCAAGCAATTAACTAAAAGAGAGAAAGGCTTTGGGTATGAATTATTTTGGTCACCTGATAGTAAAAAGCTGGCATTTATTGATGAAACAAATACCATCAATATTATTGATGCATTATCAGGGGTAACAACTACTGTTGATAATTATAGATGGAACTTGGGACATTGGACCAGATTTCATTATCCTATTTCATGGTCGCCTGATTCAAAATGGCTAACCTATAGTATTGGTCTGGATAATGCCAATGGAGCTATTTTTGTGTACAATGTTGATACAAAAACCAAACATCAAATCACCAGTGGTTTTTACGATGATAATTATCCCGTTTTTAGTACTGATGGGAAGTACCTCTTTTATCTTACAAATAGAAAATTTAATGCCGCCTATTCATCACTAGGTGATGGAACATGGATATATCCAAACTCTACGCAAATAGCATCCATAGCCTTAAAATCAGGCACTCCTAATTTATTAGAACCTAAAAATGACGATGTTGAGGTTAAAGAAAATGATAAAGAAAAACCAGATGACGACAAAAAAGATAAGAAGAAGAAAGAATCTGAAGACAAAAAGGATGAGGACAAAGTAAAAGTTGAAATAGAATTTGATAATATAGAAGCCCGATTGGAACTACTTCCTCCCAAGGCCGGAAATATTTCAGGTATAATTCCTTTTAAAGATAAAATTGTATTTTATAAACGTCCTAATACTGGTTCTGGAGAAAAATCAAGTTCCTTATTCTTTTATGATTTAAAAGAACTGGAGGAGAAAAAAATAATGGATGAAGTTTCATTGGTTACAGCAACTGCTGATGGTGAACAATTACTAGTTAGTTCTAAAAATAACTATGGTATTATTAAACCTGATGCCAACCAAAAAATAGAAAAGCCAATACCAACAAAAGATCTAACAATGAATCTTATTCGTAAAGAAGAATGGAAACAGATTTTTTTGGATACCTGGAGGCGCCATCGAGACTTCTTTTATGATCCTAACATGCATGGTCTTGATTGGGAAGCTATACGTAACAGATATTATCCTTTAATTGATGATGCTCGTACCAGATGGGATGTTACAAATATTCAGAAAAACCTGGTTTCTGAATTAAGTGCAGGACATACTTATTCCGGTGGTGGAGATACAGAGAAAAGTCCTTCGATGGACTGTGGCTATTTAGGCATCGACTGGGAAATTCAAGATGGTTTATACCGAATTAAACGAATAGTTAAGCCCGCAAGTTGGGATACTCAAACAAGATCTCCTCTTGATAAGCCAGGTGTAAATGTAAAACCCGGAGACTTTATTCTTTCTGTAGATAATATTACGATAGATATAAATAAAGATCCTTATGCTGCATTTTCGGGATTGGAAAACAAAACTGTATTACTAAAAATTTCTTCTACAGGTAATATTGCTGAAGCCAAAGATGTTGTAGTAAAATGTTTATCCGGAAGAGATGAATACAACCTTAGATATCTGGAGTGGATTGAAAATAACCGGAAAATGGTAGATAAATTATCCAATGGTCAGCTAGGCTATATTTACATGGCAAATACTGCTGGACAAGGTCAACAGGAATTAGTTAAAATGTATTATGGTCAATTAGATAAGAAAGGTTTTATTCTGGATGAACGCTGGAATGGCGGTGGACAATTAGCTGATCGTTTTCTTGAGTTAATTCAGCGTCCTGTGAATTGTCATTTGCACTGGCGTCATGGTAAAGATCATCGTAGTCCTGTAAAAACTAACACAGGTCCCATAGGAATGCTGATAAATGGTTGGGCCGGCTCTGGAGGAGATGGTCTTCCTTGGGCATTTCAAGAACTAAAAGCTGGTCCTATTGTAGGAGAGCGCACGTTAGGTATTCTGGTTGGACCGGCCACTGGTCATCGTTTAATCGATGGAGGTTCTATTACTGTTCCCGGAGCTCGATTATATGATAATGATGGGCATTGGTTTTGGGAAGGTGAGGGCGTAAGACCAGATATTAAAGTATGGGACGATCCAAATATATTAATGCAAGGAAGAGATCCTCAAATGGAACGCGTTGTTGAAGAAGTATTAAAATTAACCAAAGAAAATAAACATCTAATAACTCCGGCCCCTCCTCTTGAGGATAGAACTGCAGAAGGTCTTAAACAATAAAATACGACAACTAATTTATTTGAACGGCTGGATTTAATCCGGCCGTTTTTATTGATATAATTACTAACCTGAGTTCGATTAAAATTAAATAGCTCAGATTTTATTAAAATGCTGATATACAAGATAAATTCTTTTTGCATAGCGAGCTATGGTAAAAGAATTTAACGAAGTAGATTAGTATTTTAATAGAAAGCCATCTATAAACAACGATTTTCTGCTTCATATTTGTTTGACATAGCTCGCTATGACTTCACAAATATTCATTGAAACTCATTATTTATAGGCGGTCTGAGCCAATAATTTTATATCGAACTCAGGTTACTAATATAAATCATAATATTGTTTAGTTTTGAGTACTATTTTTACAACAAAAAAATGACTATTACGCTACAATCAATATCTGATACTGACCTGCAGTTTATTTGTGATGTATATAACTATTATATCAAAAACTCAACAGCTACATTTCATACAGAACATGTTAACATTGACGAAATAAAAACTATTGTACCATATCAGCACCATAAGTATGAAACCTTTATCATTAAAAATGGGAATGGAGAAAGTTGCGGATATGCATATCTGGGATATTATAAACCTAGACAAGCATATGATAGAACGGCTGAAGTAACCATATACCTTAAACCAGAGATGAATGGTAAAGGTTATGGTAAAACTACTTTAAATATCATAGAGGATGTTGCCAGAAAGAAAGATATAAAAGTTCTATTAGGAGTTATCACTGCTGAAAACAAAGCAAGCGTTCGTGTTTTTGAAAAATGTGAATACGAAAAATGTGCTCATTTTAAACAGGTAGGAGAAAAATTTGGAAAGATTTTAGATGTTGTTGTTTATGAAAAAATACTTCAAAAAGTATAGTCTATAAACCATAAATATGAGATAATAATATTTTAATACCTAATCCAATAAGCACCAGTCCGCCAAAAATATCGATACCAGCATTAATTTTATTTCCAATTTTTCGACCAATAACAACACCCGATGATGAAAACATAAAGGTTAATACACCTATTATCAGCATTGCCAAATAAATATTGATTTCAATAATTCCAAAACCAATTCCTACAACCAAAGCATCAATGCTGGTTGCAATTGACATTCCAATCAATAATAAATTATTAGAAGGATTAAAATTACTGCAGTTGTCATCAGAAGCTGTTATTCCTTCATAAATTAATTTAAAACCAATTAAAAACAATAGAAAAAAAGCAATCCAATGATCATAATCTTCAATTACTGATTTAAAGCTACTTCCGATTAACCAACCAACATAAGGCATTAATCCTTGAAAAACAGCCATAAATACAGCAACCTTTACTATATGTTTTGTTTTAATCTGTTTGCAGCAAGCCCCGGTTGTTATACTTGCAGCTAAACTATCAATAGACAATCCTACCCCAATAAGTATTAGTGAAAACAAATTCATTTGTAAAATTTAAGAGGCGCAAAAATACAAAAATAAATTACCTGGGAGAATTTAAATATCCTTAATTTTTCCGTGAATCATTATGTTTTATTATTAAATAACTGTAATCCCATCAGTGCTATCTAAAAAATCTACAAAACTAAACACTTAACAAAACAAACAACACATATACACCTTATTAACAATACAATACACAACACACCTTACTGCAACGAATAGCTATGCTTTAATTCAGATATGCTTACTTCGCGAGAAAAATCTATTTTTATATTATTGGTTCATAAACTCATTTATAATAAAGACAGGAATAGGAATCGGACGATTCTTTTCTTCATTTATCATCACAATTTTCGTATCTCCAACAGCATAAATTAGTCCCGTTTCTGCATTTTTAAATGTATATTCCACTGTAAACAGCACAGACCTCTTTAATGTAAAAACCAATTCGCAGATTGCATGATCTCCAAGTCGCATCGGATTTTTATATTTACATGAAGTTTCTGAAACAACAAAAGTACTTCCCTCTTTTTTACACTGTAAAAACACATCCATCAATAACTCTGTTCTGGCATTCTCCATGTAGGTAAAATATACCGAATTATTAACATGCATATTCATATCAATATCGAAAAATCGAATATTTACTGGCTGAACAAATTTTTTCATTTGTTTCTAATTTGATTTTATTTTCCAGATGGAACTCTCAATAAATTTTATTATTCACTTTTACAATCAAAGGTGTTCATGAATACATTGTATTTCATTACCCAGTTTGTAATTTTTAAGTTTAAAATTTAAATGTTCGTTTCAAGTATTTAAGTTTTATGCATCAAAAATAATAGAAAATATATATCCTCTTCATTCTTTATTGTGGGTAATAGCATATTCTCGTATCTTCGCAGCATATTTAATTAATATTATAAAATGAAGCATAAAGCAGGATTTGTAAATATTGTTGGAAACCCTAACGTAGGTAAGTCAACATTGACCAATAAACTAGTGGGTGAAAGATTATCGATAATTACTTCAAAAGCACAAACAACAAGACATAGAATACTTGGTATTGTGAATGAAGACGATTATCAGATTGTATTTTCTGACACTCCAGGGGTTTTGAAACCTAATTACAAGCTTCAGGAATCTATGCTTAGATTCTCCAAGACCGCCTTGCAGGATGCTGATATTATAATATATATGACTGATGTTGTTGAGAAACTTGATAAAAACAGTGATTTTTTAAACAGCGTAAAAAAAACAGATTCTCCTGTAATTCTGGTCATTAATAAAATTGACGAATCAAATCCTGAACAACTAGATACATTAGTAACCAGATGGAAAGAAGAACTTCCTAATGCTGAAATCTTTCCAATGTCGGCATTACGTGGTTTTAATACCGATAACCTATTAAAAAGAATCAAAGAACTTTTGCCTGAAGCAGATCCATATTTTGATAAAGAATCATTAACTGATAAACCTACACGTTTCTTTATCTCGGAAATTATACGTGAAAAGATTTTGCTTTATTATCAAAAAGAAATCCCTTACTCTGTTGAAGTTGAGATTGAAGAATTCAAAGAAGCTGCAGACAAGACAAATATCAGAGCTATTATTCATGTAGCCAGAGAATCACAAAAAGGAATAATTATTGGTCATAAAGGTAGTGCTCTGAAAAAGACGGGTACTGAAGCAAGAAAAGACATGGAAAAGTTTTTAGATAAGAAAGTCTTTTTACAACTATATGTTAAGGTTAATAAAGACTGGAGAGATAAAGACAAAACACTTAGAAATTTCGGATACGATCAAAAATAATTATATACAGATAAGAAAAACTATCTATCTAATTTGTAAAAACTTAGTGAATTTTCTTTGCTTTATTCTATAGTGCTAAATTAATCATTATCTTTGCACGCTTTTTAATATTGTAAACACAAAAAAAACCAACATATAAAATGGGAAATATAGCAGCCATAGTAGGAAGACCAAATGTAGGTAAATCAACACTTTTCAATAGGTTGACTGAAACTCGTACTGCCATTGTTAATGAAGAGAGCGGTGTAACCCGCGACCGACTTTATGGGAAATGTGTTTGGAATGGACTGGAATTTTCAGTTGTAGACACTGGTGGTTATGCAGTTGGTTCTGATGATATATTTGAAGAAGAAATTCGCAAACAGGTAATAATAGCCATAGAAGAAGCTGATGTTATTCTATTTATGCTTGATGTTACTACCGGCATTACTGATTATGATGAAATGGTTGCCGATATATTAAGACGAAGCCAGAAAAAAGTCTTAATGGTAGTCAACAAAGTAGATAATGCTGATAGACTTGCTGAAGCAAGTTACTTTTATTCCTTAGGACTTGAAGAACTTTTTTCAGTTTCATCCATAAATGGATCAGGAACAGGTGAATTATTAGATAGATTAATTGAAGTTTTTCCAAGTACCGAAAACATTGAAGAATTAGATATTCCTCGTTTTGCCATTGTAGGTAGACCAAATGCAGGTAAATCTTCTATTGTAAATGCATTTATTGGTGAAGATAGAAATATAGTAACTCCAATTTCTGGTACTACCAGAGATTCGATTTACACTAGATACAATAAATTTAATCATGACTTTTATTTAGTTGATACAGCCGGAGTTCGTAAAAAATCAAAAGTAAGTGAAGATTTAGAATTTTATAGTGTAATGCGAGCTATTCGTGCTATTGAAAATTCTGATGTTTGTTTATTGATGATCGATGCTACCAGAGGAGTAGAAAGTCAGGATCAAAAGATTTTTCAGTTAATTCAGAAAAACAAAAAAGGAGTGGTTATTCTTATCAACAAATGGGATTTGATTGAAAAAGATACCATGACAATGAAGAGATATGAAGATGAAGTAAGACAAAAATTTGCTCCTTTTGTTGATTTTCCAATTGTATTTACTTCTGTATTAACTAAACAACGTATCCATAAAGCCCTTGAAATGGCGGTAATGGTATTTGAGAATAAAACTCGTAAAATACCAACATCGAAATTAAATGAGGCCATGCAACAAATTGTTCAGGATAATCCACCACCATCAACAAAAGGTAAATACATTAAAATCAAATACATTATGCAGTTGCCAACTAATACGCCTGCATTTGCATTTTTTTGCAATTTACCACAATACGTGAAGGATCCTTATAAAAGATTCCTTGAAAATAAACTAAGAAAAATGTGGGACTTTTCTGGAGTACCAGTTCAAATTTTCATGCGAAAAAAATAGAGTTATCAATTAATAATAACACTGTAAAAGGACTAGATTGCACTAGTCCTTTTTTTTATTTCCTCATATCCTATTTGGAAATAGTTTAAATAAAAATTATTTTTGGATAAAATTAATTACTATGCTCATTACAGCTGATATGAAAATGGCCGATTTAATTCATTTGGATTATCAATTATTGGCGGTTATTCAACGAATTGGAATCAATTTAGGATTTAGAGAAAAAACAATTGACGAAGTTTGTATTGAAAATAATGTCAATACTGATTTCTTTATTCAAATAGCCAGATCCTTTCACGACAAAGATTATTTTCCCAAAGAGAAATTCTTCAATTTTAAGGCTGAATGGCTCATTCATTTTTTAAGGCGAACACATCAGTGTATATTAGAATATAAAATACCTGAAATAGAAGAAAAAATAGCTCTTTTAGTTGAAGACCTTAAAGAAACAACTAAAAATTATGAGTTGATTAAAAACTTCTTTACAGAATACATCAATGAGCTACGTGTTCATATGGAGTTAGAAGAGACACAGGTATTTCCTTATGTAATTGCGTTATCAGAATCGTTAGAAGCAAATAGTAAAACTGCTGATTTTGAAAATAATTTTAACGAATATAACATCCAAAAATATCTAGAAGACCATAATGATATTGAGGAAAAGGTTTTTGACCTTAAAAGCATATTAATTAAATATCTTCCACCTCCAACAGATAGTTGTAAATACAACTCCTTATTGTTTGAAATTTTCAAACTGGAAAAAGACCTTCAGGATCATTCAAAATTGGAAGACAAGGTGCTTATTCCTAAAGTAAAATTAATGGAAACCGAATTAGAAAACCTTTAAATTTACTACAATGGTAAGGATTTTAGTTGCAGAACCTTCTTATTTAGTCCGAAAAGGATTATCTACTATCTTAAATGAGTTAAAAACAATAACTCAAATTGAAGAGATCTCAAGTGCTGATGAAATGAACGAAGCATTGGTTTCAATCATGCCTAACATGATTATAATCAATACAACCATAAGCAGTATACAACATATTGAAGAGGACATTAGAAAACACGCCCCTGACGCGACAGTTATCTCCATATTCAATACGCCTATACCAAAAAACACAAATGATAAAACCTTATCTGTTTTTGATGATAAATCTATTTTAATAAGCAAGCTGCGCAACCAGGTTAAGAGTGTACAACAAACGTACATTCAACAAGAAAACTCAGAAGAACTTAGTGACCGTGAAAAAGAAGTTCTACAAAAAATTGCACTTGGAAAAACAAATAAGGAAATAGCTAATGAACTATTTATTAGTGCTCATACCGTAATTTCACATAGAAAAAATATAACCCGAAAACTAGGAATCAAAACAGTTTCCGGATTAACAGTATATGCTATTTTAAATCAGCTCATCAGCATGGAAGATATTTCATAATTATTCATCATAACCAGGAAATTCTACGTAGAAAGATGTTCCGTGATCAATTTTTGTTTTAAACCAGATCTTACCCTTACTATTAACCACAATATTTTTAACAATAGCCAAACCTAATCCCATCCCACTACTTTTTGTTGTAAAATTAGGCGAAAATAGTTTCTCTTGAATCTCTTCATTGATGCCTAAGCCATTATCTGTTATTTTAATAATAATATACTCTTTATTGCTTTTTATATTTACATCAATAATCCCTTTCCGTTTTGAGGGAATAGATTGAATAGCATTCTTCAACAAATTATTAAATACACTATTCATCTGCTCAGGATCAGCATAAATCCAATAGTTATCAATATTATGATCTACAACATTAATATCTACATTATGAGATTTATCAAACAGAGAAACACATTGTAATAATACTTCAACTACATCTATTCTTTTTCTTTTTGCAATAGGCATCTTAGCAAAATTTGAAAACTCAGATGCAATGGATGAAAGTTTATCTATCTGATCAATCAATGTTGTGGATACCTTTTTAAGCTTTTCATCAAAATCGCTGGCATTATCTTTATTTGCCTTTTCTAAATATTGAATACTTAGCTTCATGGGAGTTAATGGATTTTTAATTTCATGAGCTATTTGTCGAGCCATCTCACGCCATGCCATTTCTCTTTCTGTTTTAGCTAATTTTTCCGCACTTTGAGATAGTTCTTCAACCATCCTATTGTATTCTATTACTAATTGACCTATTTCATCTTTACCTTTATATTCTATTTTTTCGTTTCGTTTACCCAAACTCAACTGCCCCATCTTTAATTGAATTGCTTTTAATGGGTGTGTAATTTTACGAGAAACTACAACCGTAAGACCAATTACGATAATAAGAAAAATCAAATAGAAATTAACAATTCCCATTACAAGCGAAGAAATTTCATCGCGTAATTCACTTGTTCCTACAAAATATGGCATATTTAAATACGCCAACACTTCATTATTTTGATTGATAAAAGGAACATAAACAGAAAGATATCTAAGGCTACCGATGGCTTCCTCATGAATAAATTCAACCTCACCCTTTCTATTTAATTCTATATATCCTTTACTATTCATTAAGTGACCATACAAGCCTTTATCAAATAATTCAGGACGGGATGTTGCAATTAACCTACCATTGGTACCATATAGATTTAAATCGGTATAAAAAATACTGGAAAATTTCTTTAAAAGATATTCAAGATATTCTTCCATATCCGGAGTTAATTCCGCCTCATTACCAATCTTATGCTCTAATTCCATCAATACAGACCTGACTTTTTCTGAAAGAATCTGATTATTCTTCACTTCAAATCTCCTGATTGTTTGCCATACTGAACCACTTGCTATAACCAATAATAAAGCCATCATTAATCCAATAAATGCAATCTGAATCCTTTCCTGAACGGTAAAATCATACATTATTCGCCCCCGCTTTAATCTGGTCAGTAAAATAAGAAAGGATCCAAATATAAAAAACGATACAAAGAGAATTGAAAATGCAATTAATATCATGGAGAAGTTAACAATTGGCAGAGATAAAATCACACACACATCTTCCTGAGGTTGATACATTAGATGTGAAAAATCTTCAGAATTAAAAAACTTAAAGTTTTTTGCTTTTGATGTTAACCTATTGAGTTGAATGGGATATTTAAAATCACCTACTTCTTTTGCTAATTGACCGTCTATATATTTTGCATACGAATAATTTGTTAAGGGTTCCTTCAGCTTACTTTCTCTTTCTGATAATAATAACTCCGGATAACCAGGACCTTCGAAAAATGGTTTTGAAACCATTTCCAAATACAAACAGATTTCCTTATCGGGATTACCTTCAAAAAACTTAAACACTCCAAAATAAGTAACTAAATCAGCCTGATTTTTAAGAAAATGAAAATGCTTACTACCTAATACCCAGGATCCGTCTCTTTGTAGCATACTATCAAAATAATCATAACAATTATGCTTTTCATTCTCACTATTTATAATTACATCACCTCCTGGCCAACAAGGAATAACCTGCAATTCATAACGTTCTAGGTATCCTTGAAAATAATTGATCTTTAAATATTTTGTAATAGCATCAACATCTAAATCTTTCTTTAATATCTCTTCTTTTATAACAGAATCCATACTCAAAGCATCTTCTAATTCTTTCAACAATAGCTCTGATAAAGGATCTTCCTCTTGTGATAGTCTAAACGAAAGGTTTTCAATCAGCAATTTACGCTCTTCTCTTTCTTTGTTATAATTATGAAAATAAAAGGAATATACTGAAAACACCGAAAACACAGCCACAAACCATATAAATGTAGAATAAGCATGGTAACTTTTACGACGGGTAACCCAAATTAACATATTGGCTACCACCAAAAACATTAACGAATAAACCCAGAATATAATACTGAAACTATATAATGCCAGTGTAACAACAACTATTGTTACAATTACTGACAGTACTTTTTTACTGACTTGCTTTAAGAAAACAATAAATATTTTCTCCATAACAAGCACTGCTGACAACAACAGCAAACTTATAATAAAAAACCTGACTAAATCTAAGAATTGTATATCTGAAACTTTAAAAAGAATCGGTGCCGATAAAGAATTAGATACTAATATCTTGACTATATAATTTTGCATATGCCAAAATCCAAATACAAAAGCTAAAACTCCGGCAATAATTAAATTTCTATAAAACTTATTCTTGTTTAACTTTGCGATATAAGATGGAATTAAAACATATTTATAAAAAAGAAAGGCCTCAGAAAATACAAGAATAGCAAACAATAAAACACTACCTAAATTTGGAAATAGTTCTGTAGCCCCAAAATATACTGGTGAAAACAAACTAGTATCAAACAAAAATGCAGGGTATTGGAATGATATATGTATCCAATATAAAATAGAGCTAATTACAATACTGAAAATAAAAATAAGATGACATATCAGACTGGACTTTTGCCTTTTTATTAATACAATAAAAACTTGAATATATAATAAGATACTAAAAAGCAAAAATACAATTCCCCAATTTGCATATGTTGGATTTGATTGTTTACAATCCTGAGCTGTAAACAAATAGTTGCCATCAATATCATAAACTTTTTCACCTTTTGCATTAGCATTAACACTTATTTTTTTACAAAAAGCAACAGGAATATCAATAGCAAACTCTTCTTTTAAAAACTCGTTATTATATGAATATTCTGTTTTTATTGCCACCAGACAATATATATCCCACTGTTTATATTTTTTATTTTTAATTAAATACCAAGTATTGGCAAGTTGAGCTACTTTGTTTTTAAGTATAGCAACATTTTCATTTCTAAAAGGCAATACCTGATTAGTCCAACAACATAAAGAATCCTTATTATAAACTAAAATTTCAATTCCTTTTGGTTTAGAAACCATAGTAGTATCTACAGCCTTCCACTCATCTCCTTCTGATAAATATGTATTAAACTCCTTAACAAATCGCTCAGCCTCAACGGCTTGTTGCTGTAAAATATTTTGAAATCTTAATGAACTGAAAGAGTGATTATTATAATTAAAATATGCCCAGGAAAATAGCATTGTAACCAAAATTGTTACAACTAACAAAAGCACCTGCCATGTTAAAACAAAACGCAATAAACGATTTCGCATATTAATTATTTCTAATCGTGATGATAAGGTTGATTCTTTAAAATGGTCATTGCTCTATATAATTGCTCTGTAAAAATCAAGCGTACCATCTGATGAGAAAAAGTCATTTTTGACAAGGATACTTTTCCATTACTTCTTGAGTACACTTCATTTGAAAAGCCATAAGGACCTCCAACTACAAAAACTAAACGCTTAAGGCCTCGCAACAATTTTTGTTCCATAAATCCTGCAAAATCCCGGGAAGACATCATTTTGCCACCTTCATCTAACAATATCACTTCATCACCAGGTTGAAATTGTTGCATAATCATCTCCCCCTCTTTATCTTTCTGCTGACTTTCAGATAAGTTCTTGGTATTTTTTATATCAGGTATAATTTTAATTTCAAAAGGAATATAATGTTTTAATCGATCTATATATTTTGCAATACCTGTATCCAAATATTTTTCGTCTGTTTTTCCTATTAAAACTAAAATAACTTTCATTAAATGTATTTTTAAGAGTTATGATCTTTTATTAAACAATCCTTCATTACTTTTATATCAACTGGAAATCATTTTAATAAGTAACTACAGCACATCTTTTAATCATAATATATGGCAAAAATATAAAATAATAGAACCAATTAAAGATAGCTGCGTATAAAATCCTTTATATGGGGAAATTTTATACAAATTCTTAAATTCATATCAAATTAATGGTTTAGTATTTGTATTACTATTATTTTTGTCAAACCAAAAAATGTAAAATGAAAAGTTCAAGGACTACAATATATTTGGGACTTTTAATAATGACGTTATTATTTGGAAGAATTACTGACTCATTTAGTCAACTCCCGGACTCCATTATTAAAGCAACCCAAAATGCCAATGCTAAAGAACTATCAAATTACTTTAACGGAAAAATTGAATTGGTTTTACCACAAAAGTCAGGAGTCTTTAGTGAGTCTCAAGCTAAACTTGTATTAGATGATTTTTTTAAACACAATCCAATAAGGAGTTTTAAAATTATTCATCAAGGGAAAAGAGAAAATTCCGCTTTTGCCATTGGTAAATATCAAAGTACGAACAATGTATATAGGTTCTATTTTTTAACTAAGAAAAAAGAAAACAAAACCTATATTCATCAATTAAGAATAGAAAAAGAAGATGATTAACGAAACTACACTTAATGCCATTATTGATAATGCAATTCGTGAAGATGTAGGTGATGGCGACCATTCCTCTCAATCATGTATCCCAGAAACAGCGATAGGTAAAGCTCAACTCTTAGTTAAAGAAAATGGAATTTTAGCAGGAGTTGAAATTGCTAAAAGGGTTTTTAAAAAATTTGATCCTAATATTAAAATAGAATCTTTTATTGAAGATGGTACAGAAGTAAAAGTAGGTGATATTGTTTTTATAGTCGAAGGTAAGACTCTTGATTTGCTCAAAGCCGAACGTCTGGTTTTAAATATAATGCAACGAATGAGTGGTATAGCCACCAATACGAATGTATATGTAAAAAAACTTGAAGGTCTTCACACAAAAGTTTTGGATACAAGAAAAACGACACCTGGTTTACGCGAAATTGAAAAATTAGCAGTAAAAATAGGTGGTGGAGTTAATCATAGAATTGGTTTATATGATATGATTATGCTTAAAGATAACCATATTGATTTTGCTGGAGGAATTGAAAAGGCCATAAACTCGGTTCATAAGTACCTTAAAGAAAAAGGAAAAGACTTAAAAATTGAAGTTGAAGTTCGCGACTTTGATGAGTTAAACGAAGTTTTAAAAGTTGGCGGTATTCATAGAATAATGTTAGATAATTTTACTCCTACTGAAACAAAAACTGCAGTTGATTTAATCAATGGCAAATATGAAACAGAATCTTCAGGAGGAATCACCTTGGATACATTAAGAGACTATGCAGAATGTGGTGTAGATTATATTTCGGTTGGAGCACTAACACATCATATTAAAAGTTTAGATTTAAGTTTAAAAGCAATATAATATTAAAGTTAATTTAAAAAGAAAAGTTGGTTAAGTAATTAGCCAACTTTTCTTTTTTGATATACATAATATCTGGCTTTTTATATCATTATTTCTTACTTTTAATAGTAGTTATTAAGGCAATTTACCTCATCATTTAAAACATATTAAAATGAAGAATGGGATAATACATCTGATGGACATCGAGTTAGAACATAAATTATGGAGAAAAAGACTTGAAATATTTATAAACGAAGTTGATTTAATGATTTCGCAAAATCAAAAGCTTCCTGAAGAAAGAAAAAAAGATGCGCTTAACTCTATAGAACTTTTAGCTCTAGAAGAACATAAGGATAACTTGATTAGTCTTATAAGTAGAATAGATATAAAAGAACAGGAGTTAAAATATTACAATAAAGATTTTCCAATTACAATTGATCATGAATATTATAAAGATCACCTTGAATTACGAAAAAAGAATCATCAACTATTAGATATTCATCTTGACAGAATCAGAGATATCATTAAAGAAATAGGAATATAACAACTTCGTGGTTTAAATAAAATGTATATTAGCATCACTATTATTTGATAGCTAAAAAATATGTGTAATTTCTGTTTTATCTATAAAAAAAGTCTACACCGAAAGGATAAATTTTAGCTCAAACAATAGCTCAATTAAAATTAACTATACCTCACCTTGATCTGAATTAAGCTATTACAAAAAAATAAATTAGATAGATGAATACAAGAATTACTGTGATAACATTATGCTTATTATCAATTATATTTTGTCAATGCACAAACAAACCTTCTCAAAAACGTATTATTGCATTTTACAATCTCGAAAATTTATTTGACACAATAAATGATCCTAATATCAGAGATGGAGAATTTACTCCTGATGGATTTAGAAATTGGAACTCTGAAAAATACAACTCAAAAATAGATAAAATGAGTGCTGTTATTTCTAATCTTGGTGAAGATGTAAATATGAGTGCTCCTGATATTATTGGTGTTTGCGAAGTTGAAAACAAAGGTGTTCTTGAAGATTTAATTGCCAACCCGAATTTAAGCAAATTCAATTACCAAATCGTACATCAGGACTCTCCTGATAAAAGAGGTATCGATGTTGCTTTACTATATAAATCAGAATCTTTTAAAGTCATTAACAAAAAACTTTACCCATTATTGATTCAGGATATTGATTCAGGAAATAGAATTTACACAAGAGATCAATTATTAGTAAAAGGGGTATTAAATTCAGACACAATACACATAATTGTTAACCACTGGCCAAGCAGATATGGTGGAACTGAAAGAAGTATACCCCACAGAAAAGCAGCTGCTCTATTAAACAGAAAAATAATAGATTCACTACTTAATGTAAATATTAATTCAAAAATCATCACCATGGGTGATTTAAATGATAACCCTACCGATATTTCAATTTCGAAGTACTTATTAAAAGAAAATGAAAATTTATCTCCTTCTTATCAATTACATGATCCAATGACTAAAATATTCAAATCAGGAAAAGGATCGCTATACTACAAAGGAGAATGGGACTTATTTGATCAGATAATCATATCAAATCCCCTGGATAAAAGCAATAAAGGTCTATCACTTGATACTGTTGTAGTTTATAACAAACCATTTTTATTTCAACAAGAAGGTAGATTCAAAGGGTATCTTTTAAGAACTTTTGGGGGTAAGACCTATTTAAATGGATACAGTGATCATTTACCTGTATATATCGTTTTAAAGCAATAGGACAATATAGATTTAAGCTTTACATGCTAATTATTATATTTGCCGCAAAATTAAGTTATGGCAAGAGGAAATAAAAAACAAAAATTAGGAGGATCTGCAGGGCAAAACAGAAAAAATTCTGACGACTTTCTAGCTCTCAATATAAAGAAAGCCAATATTAACGAAACAGCTTCCGGCCTGCAGTATGAAATCATCAAAGAAGGAGAAGGTGATTACCCCAATGAAAATAGTATCGTTATTGTAGAACAAAGAGCCATGCTGTTAGGAGGGAAAATACTGGATGATACCTACAAAGAAAACTCTACAATGGAATTCAAATTAAATGAAACCATTGAAGGCTATCAGGAAGGTTTAATGATGATGAAACCCGGAGCTAGATATAAGTTTTTTGTTCCTCCCGAATTAGGATGGGGTAAAAAAGGCTCTGGTGGAAGGATAGGCCCGTATGCGGTGGTAATTTTTGACGTTAAACTAGTGGAATTTTATTAGTAATAATTGAGTATTAATAAACTTCCTTTACTTTTTCCATTAAGGTTTGTATTTTATTACACGCTATTAAGAAGGTGTCATTTTTATAAAGGATATAGTTATTTTCTGAGTTTGAAACAACTCTTATCTTATAATCACAATCTTCATCAACTGTTTTATAACCCTGACGATACAAAGCTCTTCCAACCCATTTCAAAGCCACACTATCCCCCTCAAGAACAATAGGTTTACTATTTACTCTTTGATATTTAAACGAACCTGAATTATTATCAAAAACCACTCCTTCTCTTTCAAAAAAGGTTTTAAAATCATTCGACAGTACTAAATCTTCTGGAATTCCAACCTTCAACTCTTTGCCCTGGGCTAATAACCAAATCTTATCTGCAATTTGCAAAGCCATTTCCAAATCATGTGTAGACAGTAGGATTCCTCTACCCTTTTCACTTGACAACCGTTTTAATAGCTGCATAATTTCTAATTTGGCAGGCAGATCCAAAAAGGCTGTAGGTTCATCTAAAATAATAAAAGGAGTTTCCTGAACCAAAGCTTTGGCGATCATAGCTTTTTGCCTTTCTCCATCACTCATTTTATCAATAGACTTATATGAAAAATTCTTAAGTCCTACTTCTTCAATGGCTTTATTTACAAGCTTGATATCATCAAGAGTCAACTTTCCAAAAAATCCGGTATAGGGAGTTCTTCCTAATGCTACTAATTCAAATACTGTAAGATTTTGAATTTGTATTCTATCAGTAAGCACCACACTTACCATCTTTGAAATCTGAGATTCTGGAAGTGTTTTTAGATTTTTATTTCCGTAATACACCTCACCGTCCATTGGCTGTAAAAATCCGGATAAAGTTTTTATTAAAGTAGACTTTCCTGCACCATTAGGTCCCAATAAACAAATAAACTCACCATTCTTTACATCAACATTTATACCGGAGTGCAAAAGTGAAGATCCACTATTATATCCTACAGAGAGGTTATTTACTTTTAATAATTCCTTATTCATTTATAACCCAACTTTTATTGAGATAATTTTCTTCTTTTTAATATTACAGAAACTACAATAGGTGCTCCAATTAACGATGTTACAGCATTTATAGGCAATGCACCATCAAAACCAGGCAATCGAGCTATTACATTACAAAACAATGCCAATGAAGCTCCTAACACCATTACGGCAGGTATCAAAACAGAATGATCTGCAGTTTTAAACAAACCTTTACATAAATGAGGAACAGCCAAACCTAAAAATGCAATCGGGCCACAAAATGCGGTAACAGTAGCGGTTAAAATACCAGTGACAACTAATATCCCTAATCTGGAGCGTTTGATATTCAATCCAAGGTTAGATGCATAATTTTCACCTAACAACAATACATTTAAAGATTTAATTAAAAATAATGAGGCTACAAGCCCCCAAATTAATAATGGAATAAAGATTAAATGTTTATCCCAAGAAACATTATTAAATGAACCTAACTCCCAAACAACATAACTTTTAATATCCTCTTTAGCACTAAAAAACTGTAGCAAACCAACTATGGCACTAGAAGCATACCCCACCATAATTCCAACAATTAAAAGCATGGCATTATTTTTTAGTTTCCTGGCTAAAAACAGTACCATAAACAATACGGCAAAAGCACCTAAAAATGCGGCAAAGGAGATGGTTAAAACTCCTATTGAACTAGCAATTAAAGATGATAATCCTCCAAATATACCAAATGATAATACAACAATGGCAACTCCTAACCCTGCGCCAGAACTAATACCCAATATAGATGGTCCGGCCAGAGGATTTCTGAATAATGTTTGCATTTGTAATCCACCAACAGCTAAAGCTGCACCTGATAATAATGCAGTTATTGTTTGTGGAAATCTGGATTTAAGTAGGATATTACCCCATATTTCATTATCAGTCCCCTGCCCTACAATCCATTTAATAATTACATCCACAGGAATATATACTGATCCTAATGAAATATTCAGAAACAATAAAATCAACAGTAATATTCCTAAACCAACAAAAGCCAACTTTTTTCTGCTTTTAGCACTTTCTCCCTGCATTCATCTATTCTTTAATCAACTTTTTATAAAATACAGGTTCATAATTCTCTAATAATTCAGGATGAAATAATTTAACAAAATCAGATAAAACTAAATCTGGTCGTAATAATCCCTCTTCATAGTATTTTGACGTATTTGTATTGGAAAAGATGATATTTTTATCTTTGAAAGCTTTAAAATCAACATACCTTGCATCTTCTTTTTTCAAAGCACTATAACTATATTTCTCCGGATAATTCACTAATACAGACCAGAAATCACAATTTCCGGCAGCTTCATAAACAGTCTCATAATCATATGTTAATGCCCCCACTCCACTTCTATCTTTAAAAACATAATCAACTCCAGCATCCTTAAAAAAATTAGCTTTATAACTTTGTGCTGCAGGTGCATACCACACGCCTTGAAATACTTTTCCTGAAAACACAGTTGGATGCTCAGATGCCTTATTTGCTACTGATTTTACTTGTTTATATTTAGATGCAATCTGATTTAATTTATCAATAGCTTCTTTTTCTTTATTAAAGAAGGCCGCAAAATATACCAACCACTCCACTCTACCCAATGGTGTATTCTCAAGATAACTGCTATTGGTAACTACTTTTATTCCAGCCTCTCGTAAAGGACCATAGTAATCATCTTTAAATGGAGAAACCATCATCATATCAGGATTTAATGATAACACAACTTCCATATCCGGAGCAAAAGCAGTTCCGATATTTCTTATTGAACCATTTTTTATCCCATACTGAACAAATTGATTTGAAACATACTCAGGTTCTGCCATACCTACTAATGACTCTAACTCATTCAGTTCATTAGCATAACATACTTGAGTAGACGCAACAGAAACCCATCTTTTAATCGGAAGTTTTATAGCACTCAGATTATTTTTAAGAAAAATAGTATCTGTAGATAATACAATTTTTAATGGTGCTGCTGTAGAATCCCATGGATGAAGAACTTCGATTTGCTTATAATTTTGGAAGTATTTGATGCAAAATCGATTGGCATAAATAGGATTATAAACTGAATCTGGTGTGATTATTTCAGTTTTTGAACTTTCTCCAGATTTTTTTTGTCCACAGGAAATAACAATTCCAGTAGCAATAATAATTATAAAAATGTATTTACTCATCATAACTTTTACCTCCCGAAAGGATAATGAAACTTTATCTCATGGCAGGTTTTCCGACTTTCTTTATGAGTACCTTCCCATTTTTAAAACAGTGGTATCAATCTCACCTTTATATAGGTAGAATACGGCTGCGGGTACAGTTCCTGACTCCTTAATTTAATAAGTTACAGGATTCCCTATTCATAAGCTACCTGAATTCGTAATTATATATTGAACTCAGATTATCAATACTTATTATATTACCATAAGAGCTTACAAAAGTACATAAAAAAAGGCTGTGTTATAAACAAATAACACAACCTTTTCTTTATTTTTTTACTATTGCCTATTCTTTAAAAATAAGTAATGCAGAATAAGTATTTACACCTTGACTTGAATGAGCAGAATACTTAACATCAATTAATTTATCTGAATCTATATTTTTTTCTAGAATATAATCATTAATTTGTTGATCAATGACTTTATCAAAATCATCTAGTCCTGTATATTGAAAATGCTTTGTTCTAATCTTTGACATAACTTATATTCTTTAATAGTTAATAATCTTCTTCTTTCGATTATGGTTACGTAAAAGATTAATTTTTGATTCAAAAAAGACTCACAAAATTGACAAATATATTAGTTTCATTTACTAATACACTTCCATCCAGGCTGTAAACCTCTGAAATTCTTTATGGTGATCAGAAAGCCACATTAATACATCCTGGTTATGTTTACAGCTACTTATAAAATAACTAAACGGTTCAGCCAGGTTATTTTCTTCAATTTTAGTAAAAAAATCCACATAAAACTCCCACCAAAAACCTTCCTTATCTATTGCTGATTCCGATAAAAGTTTAAATAAAGAATCATTATTTTTGGCAAAATTGATCAACTCATTCTGTAACTCTATATCATCATTACTTTCCTCAGCTGCCTTCATCAAACTAATTGCAAGTTCGGCAGACCCAAAGTCACTGTATTTATAACCAGCATTTACTAACCTTATTTCTTTTCGCCCCTGTAAGGTAATGCCTTGATTCCATAACGAAGTTAGCAAATCATATGCAGTTGTGCTTCTATCACTATCTTGTTCTATTAATAAAAAATAATAAAGAGGAAGCATACTTTTAACACGCTGACCTTTATCAAACATTATATATGCCAGTAATAAATGACTACTTCCATGATCTGGTTGTATCTCTACTGCTGATATTGCATATTCCTGCGCCTCATCATATTGCTTACTATTAAATAATGATAAGGCCATATTATATCTTAACAAATAATTTCCCGGGTATTTTTTTATTCCTTCCTTATATATTTTTCGAGCCCGATGCTCTCTTCCTAAATTATCCCATGCAGATCCATTAATAAGATATGCATCTTCCTTATATTCCGCTCCCTTACGAGTTAAAATCTTACCACTATACATAGCAGCATTTACATTATCATTTAAAGCTAAGTAAGCTAATGCTAACTCATAACATGCAATATCCGAAGTTTTATCATATTTATATGCTTGTTTGAAAAAATTCAGTGCCTCTTCATAGTTTCCAATCTCATACTCTCCTATCCCCCTTGATATTATTGTTTCTAAATCCTTGGTTTGAGAATCTAACTTACCAACTACACTAAAAACAATAAATGCAATAATCAATACCTGTCGCAACATAATAAACTTTCCTATTTTATAATAGACAAATAAAGCAATTATTATTCAAAGAGTTAATTTATTGTTTTAAAAAAAATGTTAAGCCATAGTGTTTTAACTAAACTTTAACGATTGCAGGATAGATTCTACCTGACGAACGTAAAAAGATTTATTTTGCTTTTTAGGTGCATAAACAAAACCTTCAACCATTATTAATTTATGACGAGATTTATCTTTAATAAAATAGTTTACAAAAGGTCCTCCCATAAAGAAACCATTAACTTTCCACAATCCTCTCAATTCAATAATATCCATTTCCTCATTTATAATTCTTTTTGTAAGAACAGGTAAGCGATTTTCTGTTGTCATATACGAATTTAAATTTGGACCCGGAACAAACTTTTTTGAAACATAATTTCTAAGTGCTATTAAGTCTTCTGTATTTAACGATTCAATACTATCTAAATCAAACTCTTGAAAAATAACTGACTGTATGGTTTCTAATTTATCAAAACGAAACCATGTAAAACCCAAAGTATCTTTTACCAAACGATAACCTTGAGGTATGGTGATATCTAAATTATATTTTTCTTTAATAAAACGTGCAGAAGCTGCATCAGCCCCTTTCTGGTTTGCATGAGCTATTGTTTTTATATCTCCATAATACAAGTGATTAAATATGTGCTGTTGATTTCCATCAAATATTTTTACAAATTTTTCAGTACTGGAAAAACGCACCTCTACTACTTGCTGATTACTTGCCCAAACATTTGTTT
Source organism: uncultured Saccharicrinis sp. (assembly GCA_963665705.1). Lineage (GTDB taxonomy): Bacteria > Bacteroidota > Bacteroidia > Bacteroidales > Marinilabiliaceae > Saccharicrinis. The sequence goes on along the minus strand of OY762448.1, from coordinate 1,933,394 downwards.
TATATTTAACTTGCTCCTTTTGTAATAAACTATGATTTAAAATCAAAATATTACGATAAGATTTAAAATGACCTTCAAAATCACCCGGATTAATAGTCGTAATTTTAAAAGTGGGTTCAGGCTGAGGAATACATGGAAATTCTTGTGTAGCAAAATCGATAACAGTTTGTTTTATCGCTGAATTATCAAAAGACGGATCTAAAACAATCAGCAATTCTCCAGGTGCTCCAATGGATCGAATCTTACTATCGCTACTATGAGTTTTACATGCTGCAATAAATAACATGCCTATAAGAGCAATAAATAATATATTTTTTAATTTATTACTATTCTGAATATTATAAAATAAAGATTTCATATTTTTTAGCTTAAGAAATTACACTCAACTACCCCGAAAAGGGAAAACGGGGTAGTTAATTATTTCATTATTAACTTATTTATTAAGAATAACTTAGCAAGTTATAGTATCAACTTATTATTATTGTAATCTAAAATTAATAGGCACTTGATAAGATACAGAAACAAACTTATTTCTTTGTTTACCTGGTTTCCAATCTGGCATTGAAGAAACAACACGAACAGCTTCTCTATCCAGTGAAGGATCCACACCTCTTAAAATTTTCACATCTCTAACTGCACCTGTTTTTCCTATTACAAAACTTAAGTAAACTTTACCATAAATTCCATTCTCCTGAGCTATTGCAGGATATTTAACCGAATGTGCTAAGTACTTTAACAAAGCCTTCTCTCCTCCGGGAAACTCTGGTTTATCCTCTAAAATTACAAATGGAATAGCTTCATCACTACCATCATCTTCTAAAGAGATATCTTCTAATGCTAAAGTTAAATCCTCATCAGATTCTGTTGTAAAATCCAAATCATCTTCAATGGGAGTATCATCCTCAACAATAATTAATTCTTCAACTGAAATTTTAGGAGGAATGGGCTTGGCTTGTTCCGGCTCTTTTTCAATGATAATTGGAGGTAATTCCAAATCTTCAATTGGTAAATCATTTTGAACAAATGTTTTAATTGAGTTTGTAGTTGTTTTCCATTCAAAAGCAACCAATGAAACCCCTAAAGCCATTACAAAACCTATTTGCAAAAACATATTACGTTTCCGCTCAAGGTCTACTTTTTTTGATTTTTTTACTTCCATAACTCAAATTTTTTATGGTTATACAACTGAACTATTCAGTTATGCCATTTTAATAGTCAAGCTATGTACCAAAAAGCAACCCAACCAATGCAACACCTCGTAGAACACTCTATTTATGATACTTACAAAGTCACAACTTAAAAAAAACAAATATTTAAACTTGTGTAAATTCGCCCAACAGGGCGAATTTATGTTAGATATTATCGCCCAATAACAAAAAAAGCTGCATCATAATTGATACAGCTTCTACCATTAAATCATAAATAATGATATATTAATTACTGACCTGTTATAGTCATATCATTTTTCATAACCATAGGAATAGACATACCATCTGGCATTTGCGCATTCCCTTTAATCTCTGTAGTACCCTTTAATTCCTGAGTAATATTTGCTTCTACAATCCAACCACTTTCTTTATTAATCTTAATTTTAGAAACTAATGTTCCATTTAATTTATACTTCATCTGCATGCCATTATTTTCAACATATGCATCTTTATCTTCAGTTTGTATTTCAGAATCTCCTCCAATTAAATAAAAATCAGAGCCTTCTTCTATATATTTATATGTTGAAGTCATTAAGGCAGAAAATCCTGATTCCATATTAGTACTGACATTCCAGGTATCACCTATAGCAACTGGCTCATCCGGAAAAATAGAGGTAACCATTTCTAAATTTCCTTTTAATGCTTTTTCTCCATAGGCATCTTTTAACTGCTTTTCAACTTGCTTTACCTGACTTTCAGGTGCATTTGGTATTTTATTATAAATCGACTCAAATAAAACATCTGTATTGCGAACTTCTGTAATTTTACCATTTTTAAGCATGGTAATAAAAAATGTTTTACCAACCATTTCCCCTAATATGGTTGAAAAAATATCATTCGTATCTTCCTTTTCAGAACTAAACTCCATCGCTCCCTGAGGCATTTGCATCTTCATATTGAGGCTATTGTATTTTACAGATAAATCATACGAATCTCCATTATCTTTATCTACAGTATAAGACATTATACCCTTGATGTTCATTGTAATGTTAATGGTCATGCCATTTACATTTTGTTCAATACTAACTTTAGAGTCCATATTTTGAAGATATTCCTGACCGTTTTTTAGGTTCAATCTTAAATTTGTTTTTTTGGCAAAACACGAAAACGAAACCAAAAACAATAATATTAGAATTTGAATCTTTCTCATAATAATAGTGTTAAATATGTTTTTTTTAAAATTTGAATAAACCTACTAAAATTTATTATTACTTCATCTGTTGCTTTAAAATATTTAGCTTTGCATAATAGCTTCAAAATAAATTTAAATGTTTACACTAAACGCTCACAATATTATAAATCATATCAACCATATTATTTCACAACATGTAAGTGAATTAATTAAAGAGCCTTTTGTCATTTATGTTTTTGATGAAAACGAAAAAGTAATAATTCAACATTCTTATGATGAGAGAAATATACTTTTTGATACTACAGTGTGTAACACCATAAATGATATTAAAAATATTTGTAACAATAAACCAGAGATTGCATTCTTCTACTCTCCCTACGTAATTTTGGGTGATTTAAACTATCATCTGGGAATCTTAATTAATGGAGAAAGTAATACTGCTGAAAGTTATATTTACTTACTTAAGGAAATAATAACTCAATCATTTCAGGATATTAAGCGTCAAAACCAAATTGATAAAACAGAGCATTTTACCTTTGCTATAATGAATGCTGTTAACTTTGCTGTATTATCTACAAATTCTACGGGTAAAATAATTTATGCAAATGATCATTGCTGTCGCATTTTAGATATCAGAAGAACCAATTTATTGGATTATTCAATCAAAAAACTGATACCAAATTGGAGCGATATTATTAAAACGGTAAGTTCTGGAAATGATTTTTCAAACAAAGAAACTATTATTTCCACACCTTCTGAGTCATTAAAATTTAATTTAAATTGCTCATCCATAAATGATGCTGATGGAAATAAAATTGGTTTTGTTTTAGCTTTTCGCTCTATAGAAAAAGTGTATCAACTAGTAAACAAATACACAGGTATGGAAGCCAGATATACTTTTGATGACATTATAGGAAAGAGCAAAATAATGAGGCAAGCCATTGATTATGCTGAAACAATTGCCAACAGCCCCTCTACTATTTTAATTGAAGGTGAAAGTGGAACAGGTAAAGAAATATTCGCACAAAGTATTCACAATGCCAGCAATAGAAAAAATGGTGCTTTTGTAGCCATTAACTGTGCTGCTATTTCTGAAAATTTAATTGAAAGTGAATTATTTGGGTACGACCATGGAGCTTTTACCGGTGCTAAAAAAGGAGGACATCCTGGCAAATTTGAATTAGCTAATAATGGAACACTTTTTTTAGATGAAATTGGAGATATGAAACCTGATATGCAAGTAAAATTGTTACGTGCTATTCAGGAAAGCAGTATTACCAGGGTTGGTGGTGATAAGGTTATACCTGTTGATGTAAGAATTATTGCTGCTACCAATAAAAACTTACAGGATGAAGTAGAAAATGGTAATTTCAGAATGGATTTATACTATCGAATTAGTGTCATTCCATTATACATACCCTCCTTGAGAGAACGTAAAGGAGATATCCCATCTTTAATCAAGTACTTTCTAAATCAAAAAAGCCTTAAACTACAAAAAGACATACCACACATGGGGTATTCCGATTTACAACAATTATTAGATTATGAGTGGCCTGGAAATGTGAGAGAACTTGAAAATTACATTGAACAGTTAGTTAATTTTAATGGTAAAATTTCTCTTGATAGTTTTCAGAAATTAAAATATGAAAAAGAGAATACGCATTCGAATGGGAAAAATCCAGTTAATATTGAATCAATACCCGATATGACGCTACAAGACATTGAGAAAAGACATATTTTTATGGCTTTAAAAAAACATGCAGGTAACATGACAAAAGTTGCAAAAGTATTAGGAATAGGAAGAAATACACTCTATCAGAAAATTAAAAAATACGATATCAATCACCTCGCCTAACCATTCATTAATCGTCCTATTTCATTACACTGTTCAATATATGAACACAGAAAGACAAAATACTATGTTCGAAATTAGGACACTTCTAAGTTAAATCACCACAACACAAACACATAAATCCCTCATTTAATACAACATATAGCTTTTGGCACAATAATAGTTGTTACAATGCCAAACTTTGGCAATTATGGATACACAAAAAAAGAAAAACGTTATTAGAATATGTTTAGGTAGTTCATGCTATACTCGAGGTAATGCAGAAAACCTTAAAATTATTCAACAATACGTTGAAGGGAAAAACATTGCTGCTTCGCTTGATTTTAGAGGACATCTTTGCAATGAAAACTGCAACAGAGGACCTGTAATCACAATTAATGATGAGACTTTTGAAGAGGTTCAACCGTTTCAAGTTGAAAAAATACTGATTGAAAAACTAGGCTAATTCAAAACCAAAATTTGCACTAATCATCATTTTTCATGAATACAAAACCCATATACACCATTGAAAATGATTGCATGGATTGTTATAAGTGTATTAGAAACTGTCCATCAAAAGCAATTAAAATAACAGAGCAAAAAGCTTCTATTATTGATGAGCTTTGTATATACTGCGGACGTTGTGTATCTGTTTGTCCAGCAAATGCAAAGCAAATTAGAGATGGTGTATCAAGGGTAAAGCAATTAATCAATTCTGGTACCACCACAATAGCATCTGTGGCACCATCTTTTCGTTCTGAATTCCCCCATTTAACAGACGAAGAGTTTGTTGCCCAATTGACAAATTTAGGTTTTAACTACATTTCGGAAACTGCCTTAGGTGCCCAAATTGTAACCGGGCATACTGAGCAGTTTTTGAAAGCAAGAAAAAAAGGAATTTATATTTCTTCAGCCTGCCCTGGAGTTGTTGAGCTTATAAAAAAGTATTATCCTCAACACATTGTCAACATTATACCATTTTTATCTCCAATGCTTGCGCATGCCAAGAGCTTAAAAACAGATGCTGGCAAGGATACAAAAATAGTATTTATAGGTCCCTGCATTGCTAAAAAAGCAGAGGCTGACACATGGCCTTCGTTAGTTGATACAGCTATTACTTTTAATGAACTAAAAAACTGGATAGCTGAAACTGAAAACGCAGAAAGTAAATTTAACATAGATAATACAGATTTTTTTCCATACAGAGCAGATAATGGAAATATTTATCCAATTGAAGGAGGTATGATAAATACTTTTGGTGAAAACACCAATAACCTTTTAAAACTTTCTTTTGCAGGTATTGATGAAGTAAAAAAAGTACTAAGTACTTTAAATACAATTCAACATGATGGTCCGGTATTTTTAGAACTTTTATTATGCGAAGGAGGATGTATAAACGGCCCAGGGTGTAGTGAAGATAACAATCCGGTTCAAAGAAAAATTGAGATTTTAAATAGTAAACCCCAAAACATAACCAACAAAAAAGCAAGCACATTCCACCTAAATATTGAATGTGACTATTTTGGGCAAAATGCAGTTTCATTGCCAGATTATAAACCAGAAGACATCCAAGAAGCATTATACAGCATTGGAAAGCATTCTGCTAAAGATGAATTAAACTGTGGTAGTTGTGGATACAATACTTGTCGCGAGTTTGCTATGGCAACATTAAGTGGAATGGCAGAAACTAATATGTGTGTTTCGCATTTAAAGAAGATTGCCCATCATCAAGCCACCCTGTTATTAAAAAAGATTCCTTCGGGAGTTATTTTAGTTGATTCTGATTTAAAAATTAAAGAAATTAATCAAAGTTGCCTTAACATGCTTAATTTACAAGACAACTACGATAAGCACAATATAAATACGGATCTAATTAATAAATCAATTGGTGAATTGGGGTATTTTATTGAACAGTTTACAACAGCAATACATACAGGTAAAGAATACAATCAATTGCCAATTATTCAAAACGACAAGAGTTTTCAACTTTCTATTTTTAATATTCAAAAATACAAGTTAGTAGCAGGAATCATTCAAAATTTTGAAAGCAAAGAATTTAGAAGTGACATTATAGAAAAAAGAACACGAATTGTTATTAAAAAAAACATGGAAACAGTGCAAAAAATTGCTGCACTTTTAGGTGAAAATGCATCATATACAGATTCTTTACTCAATTCAATTCTAACAGATTATTCAGAAGAAAAAACACATCAAAAAAATAACGATAATTAATACAGATGCATAGTCCATTTGTCATAGAAGCTGAAAACTTATGTTATGCAAAGGCTGGTGAGTCTATTTGCGGAGATGCTGTACTCTTTAGTAAAGTAAAAGAAGAAAACAGGTTTGTAGCTGTCATGTCTGATGGATTAGGTAGTGGGGCTAAAGCAAATGTTTCAGCCACCATGACAAGCACTATGGCACTTCAGTTTACATTGGCCGGTGAACCTATTAAACGAACTGCCGAATTCATTACAAAAACATTACCTGAGGATTCATTACGAAAAGTTAGTTATTCAACATTTTCAATAATAGATATAAATTACCGGGGAGAGGTAAATATTATTGAATATGATAACCCTTCTGTATTATTATTAAGAAATGGTGAATTTATTGACCTTCCTAAAAAACAGAAGACTATAAACCACCTTCATACAAAACGAAATAAACTATATCAATACAACTTTAGTTTACAAAAAGAAGATAGAATTATATTAGTAAGTGATGGTGTTACCCAAAGCGGTATGGGTAGTGACGACATGCACTTTGGTTGGCAAATTTCAGGATTAAAGGATTATATCAAAAACATTGTAACTGAACATCCATTTATTTCAGCACGAAACCTTTCTAAAGGTATCATTTCAAAAACTATAGAAATTGATAATGGAGCTTTAAAAGATGACGCTTCATGTTGTGTATTATATTATAGAAAACCCAGAAAATTACTCATTGTTTCAGGGCCTCCTTACCATAAACATAACGATGCATCATTAGCCAATAGCATTAAACAATACAAAGGTAAAACCATTATATGTGGAGGTACAACAGCTAAAATTGTGGCTCGTGAATTAGATACTGAAGTTGAAGTTGATCTGGAACACTATCAACTAGGATTACCTCCTCAAGCTAAAATGAAAGGTGTTGATTTGGTTACCGAAGGAGTAATCACTTTAGCTAAAGTTTCTGAAGACATTCAGAATTTTGACTCGAAAGCCCAAGTTCCTTCTGGAACATCAGGTATGATTATTCAGATGATGCTGGAAAGTGATGAAATTGAATTTATATCCGGAACAAGAATCAATAATGCTCATCAAGATCCTAATTTACCTGTTGAATTAGAAATTAGACGAAATGTAATAAAAAGAATAACTGAGATATTAGAAAACCGATTTTATAAAAAAACCAATACAACATACTTATAAACTAATTTTATAGATACATATGATATAAAAAAAGATCATTTCAAGGAAATGAAAAAATAATGGAAAACTATAACGAGAAAACTATTAAACGAAAAATAAATAACTTAATAATATCATGACCTATTTTAACAATGCGATTCAAACACGGAGAGAATTATTAACCCGGATAATTAAGCTATTAAAAGAAGATGAGCTGTTTGAAAAGATTGATAGAATCCCTCTTGAAATGCGACCTAAATCCAAAACGCCTATTCGTTGTTGTGTGCATAAAGATAGAGCTGTTATAAAATATAAGGCCATGGCAATGATGGGTTTTTGCATTGCTGATGAAGAAGATGAGCTTACTCCGCTAAGAGAATATGCAGAAAAAGCTGTTGAGAAAAAAGGAATACCACAAGAACATTTAACTGTAATTGATGAAGCTTGCAGTTCTTGTGTTCAGGTAAATTATACCGTTAGTAACCTATGTCAGGGATGTGAAGCCAGAGCTTGCCAGGTTAACTGCCCTAAAGATGCAATCCGAGTTTTAAATGGAAAGGCTATAATCGACCATCAGAAATGTGTAAACTGTGGACTTTGCCAAAAAGCCTGCCCTTTTCATGCTATTGCCTATTTACCAGTACCATGCGAAGAGGCCTGCCCTGTAAACGCGATTAAAAAAGACGAAAACGGCATTGAAGTTATTGATAAATCAAAATGTATTTACTGTGGAAAATGCATGACTGCATGTCCTTTTGGCGCAATCATGGAAAAATCGCAGGTAATACAACTAACATATAACTTAAAGCAAAAAGAAGAAATGGTAGCCATGGTAGCTCCTTCTATTTTTGGCCAATTTAAAGCTAATCCTGCAAACCTTTTGGGAGCTTTAAGAGAAATTGGTTTTACACATGTTATTGAAGTTGCTGAAGGTGCTGATGTTACGGCTAAAAACGAAACTGAAGAATGGATTGAAAATGTTCAAAATAACAATCCTTTCATGACATCTTCATGTTGTCCGGCACATACACTTTTAAGTGAAAAACACATTACAAAAATTCAACCGCATGTTTCTCACACTAAATCTCCAATGTTTTATACTGCAGAAATAGCGAAAAAACGCTTTCCTAAAGCAAAAAGAGTATTTATTGGACCTTGCTTAGCTAAACGTAGCGAGGCTGAACATGCTAAAAACATTGATTATGTGTTAACTTTTGAAGAGTTAAGCATCATATTTTTGGCATACAACATTAAATTCCCAGAAACTGATGAAATAAATCTTAAATTAAATATTTCAAATGAAGCCAGAGGATTTGCATTAAGCGGTGGCGTTGCCAATGCTATTAAAGCATCTATTCCTAACGGATATGCTTTTAAAGAATTTTTAGTTGATGGTTTAACCAGAAAAAACATAAAATTACTTAAGGCATTTACTGCCAAAGCTCCTGATTACAATTTTATTGAAGTGATGGGATGTGAAGGTGGCTGTATAAATGGGCCGGGATCTGTTTCTACAAGTAAAGCAAGCCAGGCTGCTATGAAAAGATTTTTAAATGAACTTGAAACATCAAACGTTAATCAATAAGTAACACCTGTAAATTAGTGCTAGAGTTTATTATTTTCTAAATACACTATTTATTTTTAATTCTCATGCTGATAACCTGTTTCAGCATGAGAATTTTTAATTAAAATTCTACTCATAATTATAGGTTTGGTAACCTATTAACCCGAGTTCGATATAAAATTATTGGCTCTGAGCTCTTTAATTTTAATCGAACTCGGGTTATTAATAGAATAAGTCATCATCTTTAACCAAGAAAAAGACAGCAATATTCTGCCCGAAAATTATTTATACCAGACTGAAATGTTTTCATAAATATCATTTTAATATTGCTAATTATAAGCGATATAAAACAAGCTTCTATCAGATATAAAATATAATTCATAATGAGGCAAATCCAAAATTTCATATTGAATTCAGGTTAATATTTACAAGATTCATTTATCTTTAAACTAATAAATATTAACCTATGAACAGATACTACATTTTACTTTTGCTCATATTTTCATCAATTTATTTAAATGCGCAAAACGAACCTAATTGGATAAAAACTTCATGGCGTCAAACACAATATCCTCAAAGTACTTTTCTATCTGGTTTTGCTCAGGATGTTAAAGCAAAAGATGAAATTCTAGCCGAAGCTTTACAACGAATAAAGAATATGGCAATAGGTGATTTAGCCCGAAGTGTTGTTTCTTCAGTAAAAACAGTGTCTCAAAATTATGCTCAAAGTACTTCATATGGCGATAATGAAGAAATAAAAAAAACTTTTGAAACTCAAACACAGTCAGAATCTGATGCCAAAATCAACAATATCAAAATTGAAACCTTTCACAATACAGATAACAATTTCATTTATGCATTTGCTTATGTAAACAGATACGAAGTAATAGGTTACTATAAGGCAAATATCAACATGAACATCCAACAAATTGAAGGAATTATTAAAACAGCAAATAATTTAATAGCTACAGCAGAAAAATCAAAAGCTCAGGAAGAACTAAAAAAAACTATTCCTTTATTTGCAAAAAACGAATATGCACAAGGCCTATTAACTGCTGTAGATAAAGACATCGACGAATCTGGATTACAAATACAAAAATCGCTTGAGTTACGAAATACAGTAATTCAAAAACTATCTGAACTTGAACAGGGCACCTACATTTATTTTGATTGCATTGCTATGCTATTTGATGAAACTGACAATACTCTTGAAAATAAAACAAAGGCAATATTATCTGATAACGGGTGCAGCTTTACTGAAGATGCTGACATAGCTGATTGGATTGTAGAAATTAAGGCAAAAGCAAGAAAAAACAACCTTTACCTGGATGTATATTCCAGTTATGTAGATACTGAAATTAAGCTTACAAAGCAGTTTAATCAAAAAATTGAATACGAAAATAAAATAAGTAAAAAAGGCAACAGTATGAGTAGTTACAAGGGGGCAGCTATTGATGCATATGAAGAAATTACTTCAACATTAGTCAAAGATTTACTTACAAGGATTAAAAATTAATTTATTTTTGTATCTCATAAACTAAGCACATATTTGAAACAAGCCACTATAAAAGTTCTCCCAATCAAGATTCCGATCAATTTTGGATTTTTATTAAGGGAGTTCTTAATGGCAATTTAAAATCTATTTTAAACTCATGAAACATTTAATCCTAATCATCTTTTGTGTTATATCAATTTCAGTTTTTGCTCAGAACAGCAAAAGAGTTGCTGTTTTTAATCCTGATGGTGAAATATCTGAAGGTATTAGAAGTATTGTTCGTGAAGAAATAAGTAACGCTATTGTTAATACACCTCAATATGAAGTTGTTGAGCGCACCATGATTGAAAAAGTGTTAGCTGAAGCTCAATTTCAAAGTAAAGGGTTAGTGGATGATTCGCAAATTAGTGAATTAGGTAAAATGATGGGAGCTGATTTAGTTTGTTATGGATCTGTAGTCCCTTTGGGTAACAACTTTTACATATCATTAAAAATGGTAGATGTAACCACAGCCAAAGTTATCTTGCAAGCTACTGGTTCTACTAAGCAGGGTACTGATGATTTAATTCAAGTAAGTCAGCAAATAGCCAACAGACTAATTAAAAATGGTAATTATACTCCTAAAGAAGTCGTTAATTCAACACCACAAAAAGAAACTTTTGTATTAAATACACCTCCTAAAGAAAACACCTTATTAATTGCTATTCGTCCACAAAGCAATACCGCCTTAGCAAAATCTATTATTGATAAGATAAAATTAAGGTTTGGTGAAACATATAATATTAAGATAGCACAAAGAGTATCAAACGGATCTGTAAGTTATATTTGTGGTAAATACAGAGCACAATATAAATGCAAGTATATTGCTTTAATAACACTTAAAGAATCAAGTAAAGAGGTTTATTATATTGCGGAAACATTAAATACCAGTACAAAACGAAGAGTTGATGCTCCGGTAAAAAAGGCATTAAAAACCAAGAAATTTTCTCATGATGAAATAGTTAACGACCTGGTAAACAACTACAATCATCTTTTAAAATAAGATCACTTTGCATAAAATGAAATATAGCTTATTTTTATTTATTATTTCACTTGTTGTTTCACATACAATTGCACAAAATAATAAACAATGGAATAAAAAGCCATGCGCAGTTGTTCTTACATACGATGATGCATTAAATGTTCACATAGACCATGTTATTGCTTGTTTGGATTCTTTTGATTTGAAAGGTACATTCTACTTACAAGGTGAAGCTTCCATTATCAGAACCAGGATGAATGAGTGGAGATTAGCTGCAGAAAAAGGACATGAATTAGGTAATCATTCATTAACACATCCTTGTGACGGAAATGGAGAAGGTCGCTCATGGGTTTCTGAAGAAAAAGATTTAAGTAATTATTCTGTTTACAGAGCTGTAAATGAAATAAGAGTTACCAATACACTGCTACAAGCCATTGATGGAAAAACAGAAAGAACTTTTGCTTATCCATGTGGTGATTCATTTATAGATACAATAAACTACTTCACTCGAGTACAAAATGAATTTATTGGAGCCAGAGGCGTACAATCAGGAATGCAACAAATCAATGAGATTGAGTTAACCGATATCCATTGTTACGCTATGAATGGTCAATCAGGAAATGAAATGATTAACTTGGTAAAACAAGCTCAAAAATCTAACTCTTTATTAGTTTTCTTGTTTCATGGAGTGGGCGGAGAACATAGTATAAATGTATCTCTTGAAGCTCATGAACAATTAATCCATTACCTGGTCCAACACGAAAATGAAATCTGGATTGCTCCTTTAGTTGATGTGGCAAAATATATAGAACAAAATCGAGTAAAACAAAATTAATAAGACTATAAAAACATGGAACTTCAGGCTTCTGAAGAAGAATTAAGAACAACTAACGAAGAATTAATAATAGCAAAAGAAAAAGCAGAAGAGAGTAATCGTTTAAAAACCATGTTTATTCAAAACATGTCACATGAAATCCGAACACCGATGAATGGTATAATAGGTTTTTCAAACCTATTATCAGATGATGCTTCAAAAAGTCAACTAAATCAGTATATAAAAATAATTCAAAACAGTAGTAATCAACTTCTCAGGATAATTAATGACATCTTAGAAATATCTAAATTAGGAACTCATCACGTTAAAATGATAGAAGAAGATGTTAATTTAAATGATTTATTACTGGAGTTATTTTCAATATTTGACAATAAAGCAAAAGAAAAAGATATATCCTTATATCTAAAAAAAGGACTTTCTGATCAGGATAGTATCCTGATGACCGACTCTAGTAAGTTGCATAAAATCATGAGCAATCTACTTGAAAATGCTCTCAAATTCACCAATAAAGGTTATATAGAATTTGGGTATACTATAATAAAAAGCAATGTAATATTATTTGTAAAAGACACAGGAATTGGTGTAAAAAAAGATAAACAAGAAATAATCTTTGAAAGATTTTCTCAAGAAGACAAGGATACATCTTTTAAGTCAGGTGGATTAGGTTTAGGTTTAGCTATTGCAAAAGAAAATGTTGAAATTCTGGGAGGTAAAATATCTCTTAAATCAAAAAAGAATGTTGGTTCCACATTTTCTGTTTCTATACCTTTTAAACCAATGAACAACAACCTCCTAATTGAAAAATCAGATATCAGTGACATACAAAATAAAACACAAGTATTAATTGCTGAAGATGAAGAAATAAACTCCTTATTTTTAGAAACTCTAATTGAAAATCAGTTGGGTGAAGACTACATAATACAACATGCAAAAAATGAAAAGAAGCAGTTAAAATATGCAAAAACAGTGATATCTCAATTGTGCTAATGGATATAAAAATGCCTGTTATGGATGGATATGATGCAACCAAAGAAATAAAAAAAATTAAGCCTTCTATTCATATTATTGCTCAAACAGCCTATACTTCTAACATTGATAAACAGAAAGCTTTTTCTGTTGGATGCGATGACTTTATATGCAAACCAATAAATGCAAAAACATTTATTAATATAATGAATAAGCACATCCATCATATGGATTAAAAATCATAACAACAATTATTTGTCCTACCTCTATCTGTTTTATACCTTTATTCACTGATAAATAATAAAAATTCGACCAAAATTCAACAAAAATGAGACTATCACTTGTATTATTATCACTTGTAATAAGTTTACCCCTATTTACAAGAGCACAAACCCATACAGAATACAAAAAACCACCTAAAGAAATTCTTGAACTTGCAGATGTTGAAAAAGCTCCTGCTGTATTAATGGATGATAATAAAGAAATTATGCTTCTTCTTTATCGAAATACGTATAAAACCATTAAGGAATTATCGCAACCTGAACTACGTTTAGGTGGTTTGCGCATAAATCCAAAAACAAACATTGGAAGTAGAAAACGATACTACAACAACATAAAAATTCAAAAAACAAATGATTCCAAAGTAATTGAAATAATAGGATTACCTCAGAATCCACAACTAAGCAATTTTACATGGTCGCCAAATCAAACCCAAATGGCCATGACAAATACAACTCAAAATGGGGTTGAGATTTTAGTACTTGATATTAAAACCGCTTACATAAAATCTGTGACAGAAACCAATATTAATGCTAATTTGGGAGATGTTATCAACTGGTTTTCTGACAATGAAAATATGCTTATTAAGTTCTTACCTCAAAACCGTCAGAAGCTAATCAATGAATCTAATGCTATTCCTACCGGTCCTACAATTACAGAAAATGATGGTAAAAAAGCTCAAAACAGAACCTACCAGGATTTGCTAAAAAATAAAAATGATGAATTAAATTTTGAACAACTAGCTTTAAGCGAAATTCATAAAGTTAATATTGATGGTAGTAGCAAAAAATGGCTTCCCAAAGCTATGTACCGATCTATTAGCTTCTCACCAGATGGAAAGTACGTTATGATAACATCCATCAACAAACCATTTTCATACCTTGTTCCTTATTACCGATTTCCTTCTGAAACAAATATTTATGATCAAAAGGCAAACCTAATTCAAAACATAGTAAAAGTTCCGCTAATTGAAGATTTACCTAAAGGATTTATGTCGACAAGAAAAGGACGTAGAGAAATTAGCTGGAGATTAGACAAACCCTCTTCCATCATATATATCAAGGCTTTAGATCAAGGAGATCAAGAAATTAAAGTGGATTACAGAGATGAAGTTTTTGAATTGAAAGCCCCGTTTAAAAGTGAAGGAAACAGTATATTAAAAACCATAAACCGATTTAATCAAATAGAATGGGGTAACGATAAAATAGCCATAGCACATGATTTTTGGTGGAATACACGAAATACCAAAACTTACCTATTTAACCCTTCTGACAACTCTCAAAAACCGAAATTATTATACGACAGAAATTATCAAGATACTTATAATGATCCAGGAACTTTTGTAACAGAAAGAAATAAATACGGTAAAGACGTTCTAGTTTTAAAACAGAATAATGCTTTTCTGCTTGGAGAAGGCTTTTCTGAAAAGGGACAGTTTCCTTTTTTAGATAAATTAGATTTAGCTAAAAATAAAACTACTCGCTTATATCAATCTGATTACACTAATAAATTAGAACGATTACGAAACTATGACCCTGGAAAGAATGAACTATTAGTCCGAATTGAGTCTAACAACGAATATCCCAATTATTATTTCAGAAATCTAAAGCAAAACACACTGCACCAATTGACTGCTTTTAAAAACCCGTTTAAAAGTATTGCCAACGTACATAAGGAGGTAATTAAATACAAACGAAATGATGGTATTGAGCTATCTGCCACTTTATATTTACCCGTAGGATATGACACTCTTAAAAAAGAAAAAGTACCCATGTTATTATGGGCATATCCTCGAGAGTTCAAAGATAAAGCTAGTGCGAGTCAAGTAACTTCCAATCCTAATGAATTTACCTATATATATTGGGCCTCCCCTATATTTTGGGTAACCAGAGGATATGCAGTTTTAGATGATGCAGCATTTCCTATCTTAGGCGAAGGAAACGAAGAACCCAATGACTCTTTCAGAACTCAACTTGTAGCAAATGCAAAAGCAGCTATTGACGCTGTAGATAGCTTAGGATATATTGATAGAAAAAGAGTAGGTGTTGGAGGCCATAGTTATGGAGCCTTTATGGTTGCTAATCTACTTACCCATTCCAATTTATTTAAAGCGGGTATTGCGCGAAGTGGAGCCTATAACCGAACCCTTACTCCTTTTGGATTTCAGTCAGAAGAAAGAAATTATTGGGAAGCACCCGAAATTTATTACAATATGTCACCATTTATGCATGCTGAAAAAATGAAACACGCTTTACTCTTAATTCATGGTGAGGCAGACAACAACTCTGGAACATACCCAATGCAAAGCGAAAGATATTTTAATGCACTTAAAGGATTAGGAGCTACAACACGCTTAGTTATTTTACCTAAAGAAAGTCACTCCTATAGAGCAAAAGAAAATATACTTCATATGCTTTGGGAACAAGATCAATGGTTAGAAAAATATGTAAAAAATGCAGAGAAATAATTTATAGGTTAAAGAATTTTAATACATTTTAGCCCAAGATTATAACGAGAATATCTTGGGCTATTTTTTTTAATAATCTATCACCAGTAAAAGATGAATAAAATGGGTAAAAAAAAAGCAAAATTCCATTGCAAATACAATTAAATCCCACCTCTTATAATGATTTTATAGCTAAAAACTATTTCTTAATATATCTTATTCCATCACTATCAATAGATATAATTCTTTGCTTATAAAGAGCTCCTATCGCCTTTTTAAAACTCTTTTTACTAATTCCAAACATAGCCGAAATTTCTTCAGATGGACTTTTATCTGTGATTTTTAGAAAATTTTGATTTTGCTGTAGTATATTTAAAATCGACTGTGCAATAGCATCCACTTTTTCGTAGCCTGGTTTATCCAACATCAGGTCAATTTTATCATCTGGACGCACTTTTTTAATATAACCTTTAAAACGATCGCCTTTTCTGATTTTTTTAAATACCTCATTGGCATAAATAATTCCGGAATGTGTATTATTAATAATAGCCTTATATCCTAAATCACTTTCATTATAAATCAACAAATCTACCTCTTCCCCTTCTTCGTATTCTGGTGGTATATTATCTAAAAACTTTTCAACTTTTGAGGATGCTGCAATCCTTCTACTTTCATCATCCAGATATACATAAACTACATATCCCTTGCCTTTTTCAATATTAACCTTTTGCTCACGAAAAGGAACCAACAAATCTTTTGGTAATCCCCAATCCATAAAAGCACCTACTTTACCAACTTCTAAAGCTTGTAGGTATGCAAATTCACCAACCGTAGCTTCCGGCATTTCTGTAGTTGCTATCAACCTGTCTTCAGAATCTAAATAGATAAAAACTTCCAGTTCATCATCTACAGTACAATTTATAGGTACATATCTACGTGGAAGCAAAATTTCACCCAATTCATCTCCATCAAGATATAATCCAAAATCCAAATCTTTTACAACGGTTAACACGTTGTATTTACCTATTTCTGCCATTATTATTACTTTATGCTGCAAAGATAATTAAATAGCGCAATGTTTATGCAACATATTACCTCTGTTCTAAATCCATTCTTTATAGAATATACATCTCTTTCCATAGTCTGTTAAATTCATCTGTAAACTACTCAACAATAGAATGGTTGGATGTAACTAAAAGATTTTCCTGATTATGCTTCTGAGCTGTATATGTCCAGTTAAAACTTCCGGTAAAAACTATTCTGTCATCAATTATCCCAAACTTATTATGCATATGATATTGAGAATGATCTATTTTAATTTCAATCCCTCTATTTCTCATATCCTGAATCTCAGAACCTCTGTCAAAAATCTTTCTATCATCTGTAATCACATTTACTTTCACACTTCTCATATAGCAGTCTAAAACAGCCTTTGCTAGCCTATGATCAGTGATTGAAAACACACATAATAAAACACTTTTTTTAGCATTATAAAGTAAATCATGTAAAGTATTACCAATATCAGTTCCCGGACTAAATAATACTTTATGGATACGAAAGGAATGCTTATCTATTAGATTGTAACAGCTTTGCAACCATTTAATAGCTTCATTATTATTTTTAAATCGTGATGAATCCTTCAACAAACTTTCTCTAAGTTGTTTCCTATCATAATGATTCAATTCTGAAACCCGTATTAATACCTCTTCATCTTCAATTGAATCTATATTATGAGGATCTATTGATCTAAAATATTCTATTACATTCTCCATAATCACAATGTTGCATTCAAAAAACTTCTATGATCTTAATCAACAACTGATTTACAAATATGAGTAGGCACAATACCCATTTCTTTAATTAAAGTTTCCATCTGTTTTTCTAAAGTACTTCCAGATAAAACCAATGCAGTATCAATACCAAATTGATTTCCTCCAATAATATCTGTATCCAGAGTATCGCCAACCATTAATGCATCTCTTTTAGATATTTTTCGTCTGGTATTTGCTATTTCAAAAGCATACTCAAATATATTTACATCCGGTTTTCCAAAATAAAAGAATTTTCTGTTACTAACCGCTTCCATCATATTAGCAATACTTCCAATTGCAATAGCAAATTCCCCATCACTCACAGGATATATTTTATCGGGATTAGCAACAATTACAGGAGCATCAGTTCCTCTAATCACATTCAAAGTTTTATTTATTCCCGGATGAAATTCGTATCCTCCATCATCAAATAGCATAATACCTCCCAATTCAGGATAATCTTTCTCAACAACATGCTCCATTCGGATAGGCACTAAATCAGCACTTCGAATAAAATGCTCTGAGGTTTCACGACCTAAATAGGCTATTAGTGAGCCCGGATAAACATTTTCTTTTAAAAATTCGACACTCATCATAGCTGATGAAATCATATTCTCTTCCTTAATAATATCAATACCATTATCCTGATACACCTTGGCCAATAACCTTGGCGATCGAGAAGCATCATTGGTTATGATATAAAAATCAATCCCTTCAACAACTAAAAAAGAGAGCATCTCCTCTACTCCCTTAATCATTCCATGATGCTTTCGTAAAACTCCATATGCATCAAAAAACACTACTTTATACTGCTTAACCAGTTCCTTAAATTTTTTAATCTCCATATATATTTAATCAACCTTTTTAAAAATTAACTCATCACTTTTATTCCAAAGTATTAGTTTTCCTTTTTCAACTTTATAATTAAAACTACTATTGTTTAGAATTTTTGCAAAATCAGCCTCAATATTAGCATTTAAGCAAGCTATTTTTGTACTCAATAAATGATTCACAATTAGTTTATCCTGTTCAAAATAAATTGATGAAGCGAATGTATTACAACCTAAAAATCCATGTATTTTATTATTATCAAGATGAATCTCCATATAAGGTCTTTTCTTAAATTGATACATTTCAATATCTTTACCATTGATACTTTGCAAAGCCCAGATATCATGCAACACCAAACTACCAAAATATTGTCCTTCACCTACATATTTAATAACATCAGAATCCTTTTTAAAATCGATCTGTACTTTATAAACCCTACCATCCTTTCCTGAAGAAAAAGGACTTTCTAATAAATCAATCTGTATTTTTAAATCCAAGCTATCATCTATAAACTTGTAGATTTTTCCTAATTCCCCCACCTCAGCTATCTTTTGAATAGGGATTTCAATGATATTTTTATATAAAGTTGATTTAAAAATTATTTTCTGATCAAAATCTATTTCCAAACTCCAATCTGGTTGATACCCTGAAGCACAAAAATCAATTCCTTTCATTTGCATTTCATACCCCTTGGTATTTAAAAGGTCTGTTGTATTTAAAGCGCTATCCTTTACTTGTGTATTTTTAATATCCTGAATTTTACATGATATAAAACTAACAACTATAACAAATAATAAAATATGAATTCTCATGACCCAAAAATTATCATACTATTTTATAAATCATCCAAAATAAATGATCTCAACAAATATAAGTTGTTTTTAAGTGCTATCCATTTTTAAAATGAATACAAAGTAATATGTCAGTTAGATTTATGATTATTTTTGCATTTTTTTAAAGCAAATAGTAAAATAATGAAGCTTTACTAACTTATTTAATATTTTTGACGTCATATAAATTATTGTCATGCAAAATAAAGTAGTCGTTATTACAGGTGCCTCATCCGGAATTGGATTGGCTTTAGCTAAAGAGTTTGCCCAAAGAGGTGCAAAATTAGTACTTGCAGCCCGTTCTGTGGATAAACTTAAAAAAATTGAAAAAGAATTTAATAAGAATGGTATAGAAGCCATTAGCGTTGCCACTGATGTTAGCAAAGAGAAAGACTGTAAAAACCTGATAGATCAGGCTATTGCCAAATATAAAAGGATAGACATATTAATTAATAATGCAGGAATATCAATGCGAGCATTATTTAAAGATGTTGACCTTAGTGTTCTTAAACAATTGATGGATGTTAATTTCTGGGGAACTGTTTATTGTACCAAATACGCTTTGCCTTACTTATTAGAAACGAAAGGTTCTGTTACAGGTATCTCATCAATTGCAGGTTTTATAGGTTTACCAGCCCGTACCGGATATTCTGCGAGTAAATTTGCCATGCATGGTTTTTTAGAAACATTACGAGTTGAAAACCTAAAAACAGGTTTACATGTATTAATTGCTGCTCCTGGTTTTACGGCATCTAATATTAGAAAAACAGCCTTATCAAACAATGGCAGTGCCCAAGGAGAAACACCAAGAAATGAAGAAAAAATGATGAGTGCAGAAGAAGTAGCTAAGCATGTTGCTAATGCTATTAAAAAACGTAAACCAACGCTTATATTAACTTTTGTAGAAGGAAAACTAACTGTTTGGCTTAAAAAGTGGATGCCTCGCATATTAGAGAAGCTAACCTATAATCATATGGCAAAGGAACCTGATTCTCCTTTAATGTAATTTCAAATAACAATATTGACTGAAGTATTTTTGCTTCAGTCTTTTTTATTCCATCGGATTATCAATTAAAAAGAATACAAAGGCTATAACTACCAGCACTACGATAGTAGCTCCTGCAATTTTATTTAACCACCATAATCTTCTTAAATTAATCTTTGAACGAAATAAATTAACTATTGAAGTTAAAATAAACCACCATAGTGATGCTCCCATCATCACTCCGGAAATCAATAATAAGTGATCAAGGTAGCCCCCTCCTTTTTTCACCACTCCAAAACTTGCAAAAAAAGCTAAAAACAAAAATATGGCTAATGGATTAGATATGGTAATTAAAAAAGTAGAAACAAAATCCTGAAATAAATTCCCTTTACCTTTTTTTTGCTTTCGAAGCTGTTTTGCCGGGTTACTATAAAAAATCTTTATTCCTAAGAATATTAAAATACCAGCACCAAATATCTGAATATATAATAATTGTTGTTCTATAAAACTAACGATAAAAGACAAACTAAAACCAGCAATAATTGCATAAATTGTATCACTAAATGCAGCACCTAAACCTGAAAAAAATCCAGCCAATCTACCTTTATTTAATGTTCTTTGAATACAAAGAACACCAATAGGCCCTAAAGGAACTGATGCTGAAAAGCCAATTATTATACCGTCTAATATATTTTTTAATATCATTTTTTCTCAATATCAATGCGACTTCGCAAAACAGTCTATGGGTACTTAATTAAACAAGTTACGAATATTCCTGTTTAATAGCTTCGCAAAAATAATTGAATCTTAAAAACTTGAAAATAATAACACCATTATTATTAACTTTTAACAACTATGAGATATTATAAGTTGAAATAATGCATTATATAACTGTTACTTTAATGATAAAAACACGATAAATATAAATCTCAAATTAAACTTTTACTTATTTATTTATTATTTTAACAGGAATTTTCACACCACTTAACATTGTGTTAACATTATATTAATATTATAAAAACATCAATAGCCTTTGGTCTGTATATGTTTGCATCGAATTTTATTTTCAAATAGATTTTTAAATGGATAATGTTTATTTAATTCTGGTAGTAGTGTTATTTGCACTAGCTATTTCAGACTTAGTTGTAGGTGTTAGTAATGATGCCGTTAATTTCTTAAATTCAGCTTTAGGATCTAAAGCAGCTTCATTTAAGGTAATTATGATCATTGCAGCCGCAGGAATTTTTGTGGGAGCAACATTCTCAAGTGGAATGATGGAGGTAGCCCGAAAAGGTATCTTTAACCCCCAATATTTTTATTTTTCAGAGATCATGATCATTTTTCTCGCAGTAATGATTACTGATGTGTTACTCTTAGATCTCTTCAATACATTTGGGATGCCAACATCTACAACAGTATCTATTGTATTTGAACTATTAGGTTCAGCAATTGCTGTTTCATTAATAAAGGTATCAAACGATCCATCTATCCCTTTGAGCGAATACATTAATACTGCAAAAGCACTTGCTATTATTTCCGGAATTTTATTATCTGTAATTGTAGCTTTCTCTTCCGGAGCAATTGTACAATACTTTACACGATTGATATTTTCTTTTAACTACGACAAAAGATCAAAATACCTGAGTGCTTTATGGGGAGGAATCGCAATTACTGCAATTACCTATTTTATTCTTGTAAAAGGAGCAAAAGGAGCTTCTTTTATGAATGCAGATATGAAAACCTGGATCAAAGGAAATGCATTTGAAATCATTATATATAGTTTTATTTTCTGGACACTTTTACTTCAACTATGTAAATGGATATTTAAATTCGATATTTTAAAATTTACGGTTCTGGTTGGTACTTTTGCCTTAGCGATGGCTTTTGCAGGAAATGACCTTGTTAATTTTATTGGAGTTCCTCTTGCAGGGTTTGAATCATTTAAAGTTTTTAACCACGCTGCTGGAATTGCTCCTGATGCATTATTAATGGAATCAATGGCAGGCAAAGTAAAAACAGATACTTACTTGTTAGTCATTGCAGGTTTTATTATGATAATAACCTTATGGACTTCTAAAAAAGCAAAAAAAGTGGTTAAAACCTCTTTAGATTTATCCAGACAGCAAGAGGGTGAAGAAAGATTTGGTTCTTCATTTTTTGCTCGTTCACTAGTAAGAGCTTCCATAAACGCATCAACGGCAATTAATAATATTTTACCTAAAGGCATACGCAATACCATTAATAAACAATTTGATGATTCTTCATATGAAGAAAAAAGAATTGCCTTAGGAAATGATGCTCCTGCATTTGATATGCTCAGAGCTTCAGTTAACCTGGTTGTTGCATCCATCTTAATTTCTATGGCTACATCTTACAAATTACCTTTATCTACAACCTATGTTACTTTTATGGTAGCTATGGGTAGTTCATTAACAGATGGAGCATGGGGACGAGAAAGTGCTGTATATAGAGTCACTGGGGTTCTATCCGTAATTGGAGGATGGTTCTTAACTGCATTTTCTGCATTTACGGTAGCTTTTATAGTTGCTATGATCATTAATTTGGGTGGTGTATATTCTGTATTTATATTGATTGCCATTGCTATTTATTTTATGTACAGAACACATATCATCAGTAACAAACGTTCTGCTAATAACATTGAGGTTAAAGAGCTGGAAATTGAAGAAATAGAAGGTGAAATCAACTCTAAAAAGGTACTTGATAAGTGTACTAAAAATGTAACAAACTCTCTTAATGAAATCTCAGACTTATATACTAGCAGTTTAACTGATTTTCAAGCGGAAAACAGAAAAGAATTAAAAGAGAAACTAAAATCTGTTAATCAGGTAAATAAAAAGATCAAAAAATATAAAAACAATATCTACAAAACGGTTAAGAAACTACAGGATAGTGAAATTGATTCAAGTTTATACTATGTACAAGTTATTGACTATTTAAGGGAAACAGCTCACGCACTAACCTTTGTTGTAAAACCTTGTTTTGAGCACTTGGATAACAACCACACTCCTTTTAATAAGGATCAATTTAAAGATTTAAGCATCCTAATTGGCCATGTTCAGGTTCTAATTAGTAAAGCTAACAATATCATAAGAAGTTCATCATTCGAAAATCTTGATGAATTATTAGATGAAATCGGAAAAGAAACTGAAAACTTAAAGGCTTTAAGAAAAGCTCAATTAAAAAGAATTAAGAAGGAAAAGACCAGTACGCAAAATAGTATGTTATATTTAAACTTACTACACGAAACTCAGAATTTACTTCTTCACATAGGTAACTTAATTAAAGCTCAAAGAGATTTTGTTTCATATAATGATGAAAAATAAAAAAAAACAGATATTTCCAGGATAAATATTTATCCCGGAAATATTTATTAAATAAAAATCCCCGATTGAAATAATATTCAATCGGGGATTTTATTTAATTACATTAAATCTTTTACTTTGTAATTAAATTAATATCATTCATTAATTTATCCTTATAAGATTTTCCAATAGGAATAATTTTTGAACCATCAGATGTTTTTACAATAACAGAATTATCTTCTATAAGCTTAATTTTAGCCAAATTTACAATAAATGACCTATGTACTCTAATAAAAGTATTTGATGGCATCTTATCAGCAATAGATTTCATTGTAAAATGAATGGTATACTTATCATTAAAAGTATTTAGCACCACATAATTTTCCAGCGCTTCAATCCATAAAATATCATCGTACTTAATACGAACTAACGAAGAGTTATTTTTAATAAAGATTTCATTGGAAGATTTAGTCAGCTCGTCTCGTTTTTCATTTTGTTCTTTGGCTTTATTTATAGCCTTTAAAAAACGAGTATAATTAACTGGCTTCAACAAATAATCTGTTACATTATATTCATAAGATTCAAGAGCATATTTCTCTTGTGATGAATAAATAATTACTTGTGGTAATACAGTTAATGATTTCAACAAATCTAAACCAGTCATTTCCGGCATTTCTATATCTAAAAAGATAAGATCAATACCTTTAGATCCACTTTTATTTAAATCATTTATTGCTGAAACTGCGCTATCATAGGTTCCAACCAATGCTAGTTCTTCTGTTTTCTCAACAAACTCAGCTATTATTTTAGTGGAGAATTTATCGTCATCAATAATTATACAATTCATGCTTCCCTCTTTTTTTCAAAAATATAAATTTTCGTTCAAAGAAAAAGTCTTTTTCTTCGTTTTTAGTTCATTAATATAGCAAAAACTACATTAATCAACAAATCAAATATATTAGTCAATATATTAAGTTTATTAATCACTTTTTCTTTTGTAAAATTCTTGTTCTATTAAAGGTGCACTCTTTACTGTAGATCTTAACCAATCTAATTTTATTTCAGTCTTTTCATCATCAGCAAGTTGCCAGTTAATATTTGTTGCACGAATTTGGTGTGCTAAATGTTGTAAAACAAGAGCTGCAGATACAGAAATATTAAAACTTTCAGTAAAACCATACATTGGAATTCGGACAAACTCATCAGCTTCTTCCTTAACAATATCAGAAATACCTGTCAATTCTGTTCCAAAAACAATGGCTGCTTTTCCTTTTTTTACATCAAAATCATATAATTCTACATCATTTGTATGTGGTGTAGTTGCTACAATTCTATATCCTTGTTTTTTTAATTTACGTATGGCATCCCTTGTGTTATTCTCCTGACCGCTGTACTTATTTATATTCAACCATTTTGAAGATCCAAGTGCTACATCCTGACTAACAGTAAATTCATTTCTATTTTCAATAATATGAACATCATGAACCCCAAAACAATCACATGATCTTAAAACCGCACTAGCATTATGTGGTTGATAAATATCCTCAAGAACTACTGTTATATATCTGGTTCGATCTTCAATTACTTTATCAAATAAAGCATTTCTATTTTCTGTAATATTCTCGACTAAGTACTTTATTAGTTCCTCTTTCATAAATGGCGTTTTGTCATCAATGAATAAATTTAATAAAAGTTAGCGCAACCATAAAAAAAAAGAGAGTACTCTAAGCACTCTCTTTGTATTTTTTCCCGAACAGAGAATTAGTTTACTGCATCACCTAATTCGCTTCCAGCTTTAAATTTCACAACTTTTTTAGCTGCGATTTGAATTTCTTTACCTGTTTGAGGGTTTCTACCTGTTCTAGCACTTCTTTCAGAAACTGAAAAAGAACCAAAACCGATTAAAGAAATACGATCACCACCTTTAAGTGCATCGCTGGTTACATTAATAAATGAATCTAACGCTTTTTTAGCGTCTGCTTTAGTTAAACCAGAATCTCCGGCGATAGCATCAATTAATTGAGCTTTGTTCATAATAACTGATAATTTTTAGGGTTAACAACTAAGTTCACCAAAATTTGCCTTACAAATATAGATTATTCCTAGTATTTACCAAATCTACAAGCCACTAAAATAGCTTTTTTTTGCACTATTAGGCGATTTCATGCAAATTAAGGTATATATAAACACAAAAAATCAATCAATTACCCCTATTTTATTTCCTTGCAATCAGTATATCATAATACAAAACTTATCACTCCCCTTAATTTAAGGCTTATAGAATTATCAATACTCTTTTTTTATTTTACAACTTAAAGCTATAATTAAATATTACTTTCAATATGTTGAAAACTTTATTCCTATCTAAAATCAAAATATTTTAATTTTGACTATTAATATAATACTACTTATCACATAAACTCTCATTAATTAATGAAGATACTCCATACTGCAGATTGGCATATTGGGAAAAAATTAGAAAACTTTTCCCGTATTGAAGAACAGAATCATATTTTAAATGAGATTTCTGTAATTGCTAATGATGAAAATGTGGATGCAATTATTATTGCAGGTGATCTTTTTGATACCTTTTCCCCATCTACGGAAGCTATTGAACTATTTTATAAATCGCTTAAGAATCTTACCAATAAAGGTTCAAGACCTGTTATCGCGATTTCCGGAAACCATGATTCACCTGATCGAATTGAAACCGCAGATCCTCTTGCCCGGGAATGCGGCATATTCTTTATTGGCTACCCTAATAGTCTTGTTAATACTATTGAACTAGAAACAGGCCTAAAAGTAACCAAATCAATTCCTGGGTTTATGGAATTATCAATTCCATCATCAAAGGATCCTCTCAGGATAATCACAACTCCATATGCGAATGAGCACAGGTTAAAAACAATGCTTAATAATGATGATAAAGAAGAGGACTTAAGAAATGTTTTACAGGAAACATGGAAAAATATTGCTAAAGAGCATTGTGATGAAAAGGGTATTAATATATTAACTACTCATCTTTTTGTGATAAAAAAAGGAACAGCTATTTCAGAAGAACCTGAAGATGAAAAACCAATTTTACATGTAGGAGGTGCTCAAGCGATATACACTGAGAATTTTCCGGATCAAATACAATATGTTGCATTGGGTCATTTACATCGAAAACAAATCATATCGTCAGAGAAACATCCTGTAGTATATTCTGGAAGTCCTATATCCTATTCTTTTGCAGAATCCAATCAAAATAAATATGTATCTATAGTAGATATAAACCCTAACCAAGATGCAAATGTCAAATTTGTGGAATTAACATCCGGTAAAAGATTAGTTAGAATTAAAGCTAATGGTATAGATGATGCTGAAAAATTATTACAAACTCATAAAAATGATTTGGTTGAATTAACATTGGAAACAGAAAATTACCTCACTGCAAAAGAAAGAAGGCATTTGAATCATATACATCAAGGAATCATTACCCTTATTCCACAAGTTAAAATTACAGACTCTACTAATACAACCTCAAAACAATCAATAGATATTAACAAAAATATGAATGAATTATTCGTGGATTACTTTAAACACTCAAAAGGAATAGAACCCAATAGTGAGTTAATGAATTTGTTTAATGAAATAATCTCTGAATAAAATCACATTATGATACCTATAAAATTGACCATAGAGGGACTCTACTCCTATCAAGAAAAACAATCAATAGATTTTAAATCACTAAGCGATAATCATCTTTTTGGAATTTTCGGAAGCGTGGGTAGTGGAAAAAGTTCAATACTGGAAGCAATTATTTTTTCATTATACGGAAAGACAGATCGCTTATTAAAATCAGGAGATAACCGTAACTATAATATGATGAACCTGAAATCAGACAAACTATATATTGAGTTTGACTTTTTAACAGGACGAAATCAAAATGAATTTAAAGTTGTTGTTGAAGGAAAAAGAAACAGTAAGAAATTTGATGATGTAAAAACCTTTTCAAGAACTGCCTATATTAAAAAAGAGGAAGATTTCATTCCTATTACAACCGAAGAATTAGAAAATTACATTGGTTTAAGCTATGAAAACTTTAAACGGACAGTAATTATTCCTCAAGGAAAATTCCAGGAATTTCTGCAATTAAGTAATTCTGAAAGAACTAAAATGATGAAAGAATTATTTAGTTTGGAGAAATATGAATTATACAATAAAACAAAACGACTTGAAGAGAAAAACAACGAATCTATAAATAAGTTAAAAGGTAATCTTGAGCAAATTGGAGAAGTTTCTGATGAACAACTTAAAGAACTTAAATTACAACTCAAAGAAACAACAATAAAGCTCACCTCCTTAAATGATAAACAAGAGAAACAAACAATCCATTTAAAAGAGTTGGAAAAGCTTAAGGAAAATACAATTCTACTCCAGGAATTCACCAACAAGAAAAAGATTTTAGATGAAAATAGTTCAAAAATAAAGGAACTTGAAAAAGATATTGCTGATTACGAATATTGTGTTATTCATTTTAAAAGCGTTTGTGATGCAATAGACAGGCATCAAAGTAAAATTGATGATCTGAATCAGAACATAAAATCAGAAACAAATACCTTTAGCTTATTAAAGGAAAATTATCAACAAAAAAACAACGTATTTATTAAAGTTCAGACAGAATATGAAAAGTTGGATGAACGAAAAAAAGAACTGGAATTCATTAAAAAATTAATGGACATTTCTGATGCAAAAATAAAGGTTGATAAAAACTTAATACGAAAAGAAAAAGGTGAGAAAACCGTACGTGAAGTTATTAATAAAATAACCCAGCTTGAATTACATGACAAAGAGAAATCAGACTATTTAAAAGAAGTAAGAAAATCACTACCTAATATTGAAGAATTAAGCCAGGCACAAAAATGGCATTTTGAAAACAATAATTTCAATAAACTTATAAAAGATACTAGTCTGGAGCATGAAAAGTTGAAAAACACCATTCTAGATACAACTTTAGAAATCTCTGAATTAATAAAAAAGTCCAAATTTGATTATAACACAGAAACAGATACCAATAAATATTTAGAATTAATAAATGAAGAAACCGAAAAATCAGAAAATAAACTCAAAGAAATCAACAATAAACTTGAAGAAACTATAATTTATGCTGGTTTAGATACTTACGCCAAAAAATTAAAAGATGGTACTCCATGTCCATTGTGTGGTTCAGAAAGTCACCCCACCCCATTTAGTAACAAGGATCTAACCGAAAAAATAAACAGATTAAAACAAAATAAATTTGATAAAGAAAATACTATAAAAGAACTCAACCTCCTTATACAACAAATTAATAATAAGGCTATTGTTTTACAATCTCAAAAAGATCAGCTGAATATTATACAAAAAAAGATTCAAGATATAACACTGCAATATCAACAACACCAAAAAGGTATTATTACAAAGTTTAAAAACATAAATATTGTAAAAGAAACCATAGACAAAATAAAAGAAACTGAAGGTATTATTGAAAAAAACGAAAAAGAACTCTCTGAAATAAAAATTAACTACCAAAAATCAATAAAAAACAAAGAGATCTACCAAACTGAACTTCAAAAAATACAAACTGAAGTTGATGCTGAGAACAATACAATCAAACTCCTAAGCAATCAAATATCAAAGGAAATACTTGAAAAATATGGGAATTTCGATAATACTCAACTTCAGAATTCTTATAATATAGTGGACTCTTCTATAAATAAAACCACAAAGGAGTATAAATTACTGTATGACGAAATTGAATCTATTAAAAAGAAACTAGATCAATTAGAAGGGAGCTTAAAAGCAAATCATAATTTCCTGAAAGCTGAAGAATCCGAAATAAAAAAGCAAAAACAAACGTTAAAAGAAAAGATTCAAACATCAGTATTCGAGGATATAAATAACATAAAAACTACACTTGCAAAAAAAATAAATATTGATACAGAAAAGGAGACCATCTCTAATTACCATAAAAAAAATCAGGCTGTAGATCATAAAATTAAAGAATTACAAGCAGTAATACTTGATAATAAATATGATTCTAAAGAACACTCTCGGTGTATTGATGAATTAAAATTAATTACAGCTGCAATAAGCACAACAAATCAAATTCAAGGGGAAATCAACACCAAAATAAATGATATTAACAATAAACTCATTAAGAAAAAAGAACTGGAAAAAGAATTAGAAAATTTAAATGAAAGAGGTGCAAATATCAAAACAATGAAGAGAATGTTTCATGGAAGTGGTTTTGTAAACTATATTTCCTCTGTTTATTTACAAAACTTATGTCTGACTGCCAATGAACGCTTTTTCAAAATGACCAAGCAAAAATTAAGTTTGGAATTAAGCAATGATAATAACTTTGAAGTTAGAGATTACCTGAACGGAGGAAAACTAAGAAACGTAAAAACACTTTCAGGAGGACAAACATTCCAGGCTGCACTCTCCTTGGCTTTAGCTCTTTCTGACAATGTTCAATCGCTTACTCAAACAGATCAAAATTTCTTTTTCCTTGACGAAGGATTCGGATCGCTTGACAAAGAGGCTATGGAGATTGTTTTCAACACTTTAAAAGGACTCAAAAAAGAAAACCGAATTGTAGGGATTATTTCTCACGTAGAAGAGCTGCAGCAAGAAATTCCATTATTTTTAAAAATAACGCAAGATGAAGAAAATGGAAGTTTTATTGATGAAAGCTTTTAAAATTGAGCTGCTAACATTCTTTAATTCAGATTTTCTTAAATTTTAATTAATGAATGTTTATGCTTCTTCATAATAACCATGACCGTAGCCATATCCATAACCATATCCATAACCATATCCATAGTTAGAACCATACCCACCTTGTTTTACATTGACATCATTTAGTAGAATCCCAACATTATTAATCCCCTCATTAGTAAGATTTTGAACCGTATGTGCAAATACCTCTCTTACAGAATGGTTATGTCTAACTAAAAACACAAGGCTATCTGACTTTCTACCTAAGATATATGGATCAGCTACAACTCCCATTGGAGGTGAGTCTAAAATAATAAAATCATATTCTTCTCTCAATTCCTTAAATAGGCCATCCGTTTTTTCTGAACCAATTAATTCAGATGGGTTTGGTGGTATAGGACCAGAAGGCAACACAAAAAGATTATCTAAACCTGATGGAGCCGGAATCACAACATCCTTTAACTTTACTTTACCAATTAAGTAATTCGACAATCCATCATGATTATTTAAACCTAACACCTTATTCAATCCAGGTTTTCTCATATCAAACCCCACCAAAATAGTCTTTTTCCCAGCAAGAGCTTGAACTGATGCAAAATTTAAAGCACAAAAAGTTTTACCTTCTCCAGGCATTGATGAAGTGATTGTTATAATAGGCGATTCTTTTTCTCCTACCATAAAATCCAACCTTGTACGTATTCTTCTAAAAGTCTCTGTAACAACAGATTTAGGATGATATTTAACAACATTACTTTCCGTTTTTGTACTATGTATTATCTGACCAATTATAGGTAAAGAGGTGATTTTTTCTACATCTCCTACTGAAGTAATTCTATTATTTAACAACTGTTTAATGACCAATAATAATAATGGAATCAATATACCTGCCATTATTGCTTTTTGGTAGTTACCTTTCGTATTGGGATAAACCATCCCTCCATTTCTGGCTTTTTCTAAAACCTGATGATCTGGTGTATTAGAAGCTTTTTGAATTTGGGCTTCTGATCTCTTCCTTAGTAAAAAGGTATAAACTTCATTATTAAGTTGAAATTTACGTTCAATACCCAAGAGTTTGCGCTCGGTTTCAGGCAAACTATATAAAGCCTGTTCATAATCTAACTTCTCACTATTTACACGTTTTACTTCCTCTTTTAAAACTTCTTTTTGGTTTGTTATTGTTGTTAACAGCACATTCTTTGCTAAATCTAACTCCATCTGGAGTTGCTCAACAACAGGATTGATACTCTCTCCTAATGGTGTTGAAACCGCCAACATTTGAGTATTCAACTCCATTATCTTTTGTATTTGACCTGCAAACAACTGATTTTCTGTTTGATATATAGCTGGGGCTAAAATATCATTATCTAAAGTATCACATTTAAAATAATTAGTAAGGTAATCCAGATAATTCTTAGAAATAATTAAACTAGCCGTTTTTTGCTCAGCATCCTGAAGTTTAGTTAAAAGATAATCTGCTTTTGTGGATATACTTTGAATTCGATTTGACGTTCTGAAATTACTTAACTCAGAGCCTGTATTACTCAAAGAATCTGAAATATTAACTAACTGAGATTCAATAAAATTAATTGTATTGGTGGCTATTTGATTTTTCTTTTCTAAGTTATTGGCAATAAACACATCTGCTAAAGTATTTAAAAACTTCAGGTTTTTAGTTTTATTATCTCCTGTTATAGATAATCTTATAATAGAAGAACTCTCACTCATCTTTGAAGCACGTAATCTACTTACATACCTACCAACCAAAACATTAGGATGATTAAATTCAAAATAGTTTTCCATTTCACTATTCATGGTACAATTATCACAAATAACTTTAAACCGAAACCATTTTGTACTAATCCATTCTCCAAAATTATGAGTTTCAACATATTCCTTATCATCAATTCCATGAAGTGTTTGATGCGTAATATAATTATAGGAATATGAATTTACTCCGGAATACTTTAATTCAAAAGTAGTTTTTGATAGAGGTTTTACATAAAAAGAAACTCCTACTAATTGCTGATGCAACGAATCATACTCTACCCTAAAATTTGAAGCTGGATATATCTCTGTTTTTTTTACATTCCCTTGTGCATAATATGAAACATTAAAGTCTAAGTTTTCAATAGCCTTATGAACCATATCCCAGGAAGTCAATAAAGCCAATTGGTTATCTACACTTCTTAAACCAGGAGTTAAACCAAAACCTTCCATCATATCAGTTTGAGGCATATCGTTTCCTCGCTCTTCCATTAAAATACGCATTGATGCACTATAAATAGGTGTAACCCATCTATGCATAGCAAAAACACTACCTATAGCCACAGGAATAATAATTACAAAGAGCCACCAATATTGTATCACATCCCTAATTATTTTTTTATAATCAAGGCTGAAATTAAAACCAGAATCTGTATTTATATTAGTGTTTGAATTATTAGTCATGGGTATCAAAAAAATGTTTAGCTGAAGTTCCTGGGGATAATTATTTTGTTAAAGCAATAATAGTTATTGTAAAACTTAATAGTGTTGATAAAATACCTAAACTAAAAGACTCTCCAATTCCCCATTGCTTGGCTCTCATAGGCCTTATGTATATTAAATCATTTGGATAAACATAGTAGTATTCTGATCCAACTATTTTATGATCTGTAATATCAACAACTAAGGTTTTTGTTTTTCCATCTGCTGTAGGTCGTACTATTGTTACTTCTTTTCTTTTTCCTACCGGCGTTAAATCTCCAGCCTGACCTATTGCTTCAAATATAGTAATTTGATCCTTCGACATTCTTTGCGTTCCAGGACTATTTACTTCACCTAAAATTGTATATGAATTAGTACCTAACTTCACTAAAATATTTGCATCCTTAACAAAAGGTTTTAATGCCTCTTTAATTTTTTCTTTTGCTTGAAAAATATTACATCCCCTAAGGTTTATTTTACCGGCATATGGATAATCAACATTCATGTCATCATCTATCATGTACATAAACATCGTATTATTTTGGGTGTTTGTATTATTCATATTTGTACCCTGAGTAGCATTAAAGAACTCTGATATTTTAGGATCAAATGTTGATACCCGAATAAATAAATAATCGTTAGGTTGTAGAATATATTTACCTGTAATCTCTGTTAATTCTTTAAACTCCATACTCGATTCTTTATCTTGTAGATATAGAGTTTCTCGTTGGGGGATGCAAGATGCAAATAATAATATCAATAAAATTGGAAACCAAATATGGTTCTTCTGTTTGTTCATGTGTTAAATCTGAATAAGATAAATGACTTATTATGCAATAAAATGAACAAAATTAAAATTTTTAAGGAGATTTAGAACTGCCATGCTAGAAAAATTATAATTTGGTGAAAACTGTAATAGTATAAATCCTGTTATTTAAATAAAAATCTATTCAGATATGATTAAATTTTAAATAAAAATTAAATTGCATTTGAAAATGAAAATTCATATATGCTTCAAAGATTCTCAAAATTTTTTATTTACACATTAACTATATATGCTGGTATCGCTCTTATAGCTTCATGCTCGCCTAAAGGTTATAATGTAACACAAAGAGCAATTAATAATCAGGACTCAATACTTATCAACTGCGATTGCTTTAATTGTATTAATGATGTCGATTCTGGATATCAAAAGAAATTATTACAAAAAAATAAAAAATTAATTCAAATATATTTGATTCGACATGCTAAACCAGATATTCAAAAAAAGAAA
This sequence comes from uncultured Saccharicrinis sp., assembly GCA_963665705.1. Taxonomy (GTDB): domain Bacteria; phylum Bacteroidota; class Bacteroidia; order Bacteroidales; family Marinilabiliaceae; genus Saccharicrinis. Next base: position 1,898,953 of record OY762448.1, on the reverse strand, counting down.
TTATATACCGCCCAACAAGCAGAGCAGTATATTCATAATTACAACCTTGTTCCTATTCAGGATTTTGATAAAAATTTAATTAAAATAAACTTATTCAAAAAACACACAGTTTATTGTTCTTCATTAAGAAGGTCTATAGAAACAGCAAATAAAATATTCCAACTTGAATATAATATTATTAGCGACACGATTTTTAAAGAGTTTGAAAACAACATAATTAAAGCACCTAAATTTATTTATCAATCTCTATTTTTATGGCAAGTAATGAGTAGGGGAAGTTGGATATTAGGACGAAAAAATTCTAAAATTGAATCACATAAGGAAGCTCTTTTCAGAGCTAAAAAGGCTACATCTAAGTTAGTTGAAATAGCTAAAGTTGAAGAGACTGCTATTCTTGTTGCTCATGGTATGTTAAATAGGTCAATTACAAAAAATTTAAAAAAGAACGGTTGGACTATAATACAAAAAAATGGAATGAAAAATTTAGGAGCAACAGTACTTGTAAAAGTTATTGATCTTAATTAATTCACTCAATATACAATAGGATCATATTTCAATATACAAAATGATATTCTGACACTATATATGATTAAAAAAAGCCGGCTTACTACTAAACCGGCTATTGATAATTATTACCTATTTCATTTTGATTTTTCAAAATGAACCCAACCTTTTTATTTTAAAACTTCTTCAACAGAAACAAAAGGTAAATCAAAAGCTTCTGATACAGCCTTATATACAACATCTCCTTTTACAATATTTAAACCAAGTTTTAATGCTGTACTATCTTTACAAGCTTGTTCCCATCCTTTATTTGCCAATTGAATAGCATAAGGTAAAGTTGCATTTGTTAATGCTAAAGTCGATGTAAAAGGAACTGCTCCTGGCATATTAGCTACTGTATAATGAATAACATCATCAATAATATATGTTGGATCATCATGAGTAGTTGGTTTTGAAGTTTCAAAACATCCACCCTGATCAATGGCTACATCAACCATAACTGTTCCTTGTTTCATTGTTGGTAGCATATCTTTAGTGATTAATTTTGGTGCTTTTGCTCCTGGAATAAGAACTGCTCCAATAATAAGATCAACATCTTTTACAAAATCACGAACCCTCATCTCATTTGGAACCATTGTTTTAACATTAGCTGGCATAATATCATCCAACTGACGTAAACGATCAATATTCAAATCCATTATGGTAACATCAGCCCCCAAACCTGCAGCCATTTTTGCAGCTTGGGTACCAACCACGCCTCCCCCTATTACTAAAACTTTAGCTGGAGGTACACCCGGAACTCCTCCTAACAAAACACCCCTTCCCTTAAAGGTACGCTCTAAATATTTAGCACCTTCCTGAGTTGCCATTCTTCCGGCCACTTCTGACATAGGAATTAATAAAGGTAATTTTCTATCTGGAGTCTCAACTGTTTCATAACTTAAACACACAGCCTTTTGCTCAATCATGGCCTTAGTTAATGGTTCACATGAAGCAAAGTGGAAATATGTAAATAACAATTGATTTTCTTTAATTAATTTGTATTCAGGCTCAATAGGTTCTTTAACCTTTACAATCATCTCTGCAATAGCATATACTTCTTCTATTGTAGGTAATATTTTTGCTCCTGCTTTTTCATAATCTTCATCATAAAAATCAGTACTAAAACCAGCTCCAGCTTGAACATATACTGTATGTCCAGCTTTTGTCATTTCTAAAACACCTGAAGGTGTCATACCTACTCTGTTTTCAGCAGGCTTAATCTCCTTTGGGACTCCTATTATCATGGCTAAATATTTAAATGTTATTTGATCTATACTAAATATGATTATTAAAACAAATTAGCAGAATTATTCTTATTTGTACTATGAATATTGTCAGGAAAAAAAGCTGTATTTCATCAGTAAATAAATGTATTATTACACTTTTTGAGTTTTGATTACATTTGCGGTTTCAAAATAACACAATGAATCATATTTATATATATAATCCAACCAGTGAAATGGCTCTTGCCAATGGAACCATTAGCTATATGCCACCTAAAAACCTGCAAAAATTTGAAGAGGATTTAGCTTTTCTTCCTTCCTTTTTTGCCAGCAATGAAGATGCTGTTATTATAAATAAAAACCCTGATGAAGAATTTCTTGCTCTTTGGCAAAAATTAGGATTATCTAAACTAACCTACTTACCAGTAAACGAATTAAAAGCACCAATAAAATATAATTATTTATGTCCTTGGAGTTGGAATCAAGTCGTGCATCATAAATTTAAAAGTATATTACCATATGGTAGTGATGATTTTAAATCTTCACCAAACTATAACTGGAATCCTGAACACAAAGATTTTTTTAGTAGAAATACAGCAAATCGCATTCAAAAAATAATTTCCCAAAGTTTCTCAAATCACAAAACAGTTTATATTCCAACGCCTGCTATTAATATCCACACTTATGATGAATTGATTGTTTGGTTAGAAAAAAATCCCAAAGCTATCATTAAAATGCCATGGAGTAGTTCTGGCAGAGGAATTCATATTGTTAATAATGACATCAATAAAACCACAAACCACGAATGGATAAAAGGAGCCATTAAACAGCAGGGTTTTGTTACAACCGAACCTTTACTTGATAAAGTATTTGATTTTTCGTTTCAACTCAATATTAAACAAAACGGTGAGATAGAAAACCTTGGTTACTCCTTTTTTATCAATGATAAAAAAGGGCATTTTATTGGAGGTAATATTAATTGGCCTCACAAGCAAGATGAATTAAGCAGCTTTTTAAATGAAAATACATTAAAGGAAGCTTCTAATATCCTTATTGAAGGTATTAAAACTATCAATCCACATCACTTCTATGAAGGACCTATAGGTGTTGATGCTATTGTATATTTGAATAAAAATAATGAATTAAGAATCCATCCCTGCGTTGATTTTAACTGGCGATATAATATGGGATTAATCAATATTAATTTACCCCGATTTATAGAGGACACTTCAATAGGCAAATGGTTTGTTGATTCTTTTAAACCAGAGGAATGGAATCTTTTCATCAACAAAAACAACAAGGAAAAACCACTGATACTTACCAACAACAAAATATCTTCAGGATTCATTAATATGACGCCTCCAAACAGCAATGCAAAATTTGGAGTTTGGATGGAAGTATTTAAATAACATTGAATTAACAACCAGTTTATCCTGATTCTGTATTCTTGTGCATATTGAAAAATTTTTATGCTTAAGAAAAAACAGTTTGGTGAGGAATTTTTATGGGGAACCACAATTAGTTCATTTCAAAATGAAGGATGGTCAGATGCAGATGGAAAAGGAGAATCTATTTGGGATCATTTTACTTCGGACACAAATAATATTAAAAATGGAGATCATATAAAAAACACATCCAATTTTTATACTGATTTTGATAAAGATATAAGACTTGCTGCAAGTTTAAACTTAAAGGTATTCCGTTTTTCATTAGCCTGGACCAGAATAATTCCTGATGGTAAAGGAAAGATTAACCCCAAAGGCGTTGATTTCTATCATAAAGTAATAGATGCTTGTTTAAAAAATGGATTAACTCCCTGGATCACCTTATATCATTGGGACTTACCAAAAAAACTCGAAGATCTGGGAGGTTGGACTACTAGAGCTATAATTCATTGGTTCAGTGAATATGCAGAATTTTGCACCAAAGAATATGGTAACAAAGTAAAACACTGGATCATTATTAATGAACCGATGACTTTTACAGGACTTGGATATTTTAACGGATATCATGCACCTGAAAAAACGGGTCTAAGTAACTTTCTTAAAGCGGCTCATCATGTAACACTTTGCAACGCCATTGGTGGACGAATCGCGAAAAAAAATGTTGAAAATGCTATCGTAGGAACTGCTTTTAGCTGTTCGCATATAAAACCTGTTAACAAAAGGTTTATGAATAAAAAAGCGGCACTAAGAGTTGAAGCACTTCTTAATCGTTTTTTCCTTGAACCCGCATTAGGCATGGGTTACCCTACAGATATTATTCCCGGATTAAATACGATTTACAAGTATTTTAAAAAGGGAGATGATGAATTAATCAAATTCGATTTCGATTTTATTGGATTACAATATTATTTCAGAGTAGTAACAAAATTCAGTCTGTTTCCACCCTTATTATTTGCAGCAGAGATCCCTCCAAAGAAAAGAACAAACAAAATAAATGCAATGGGATTGGAAGTTTATCCAAAAGGATTATCTAAAGTATTAAAGTTTTACAATCAATATCATGGTATCAAAAAAATCATCATAACCGAAAGTGGAGTTTGTTATCCTGATCACATAACAAATGGAAAAATCTATGATATAAAAAGATTGAAATATCATAAAAAAATACTCAAAGAAATACTCAAAGCTAAAAAAAATAATATACCAATTGAGGGTTATTTAATATGGACTTTAATAGATAATTTTGAATGGAAAGAAGGTTTTGAACCTCGTTTCGGAATAGTATACAACGATTTTAAAACTCAGGAAAGAATTGTAAAATATTCTGGTAACTGGTTTAAGGAATTTTTAAAATAAAGTATTCTCGCACATTGCTCCTACAATAAAATTTCCGAAATAGGTTTTTACAATAAAAAGCTTCATTTTTGCAGTAATGAAGCCTGAAAAAATGACTATTTCAATAATAACAGCTACCTATAACGCAGAAAAAACATTAGAATCTGCTATTCAATCTATTTCAAATCAGGATTATTTTGATATTGAATACATTATTGTAGATGGAGGTTCTACAGATAAAACGCTACAAATTATAGAAAAATATAAAGACCGAATTCAACACTTTATTTCTGAGCCTGATAAAGGAATTTACGATGCAATAAACAAAGGTATTTCATTGGCATCTGGCAATATAATTGGTTTGCTTCACGCCGATGATATTTTTTATGATAATAAAGTGTTAACTAATATTGCACAAGAATTTAAACATGGTTGTTATAATGCTGTTTATGGAGACTTGCAATATGTAAATGCTCAAAATACTGACAAGGTAATTCGATATTGGAAAAGCTGCACTTACAAAACATCTCTTCTAAAATCAGGTTGGATGCCTCCACATCCTACACTATTTGTACAAAAGGAGGTATTTGAAAAAATAGGAAAGTACAGTTTAAAGTATAAAATTGCAGCCGATTACGACTTTGTCCTTCGCCTTTTCTCAACTTCAACATATACTTTTAAATACCTACCTCAGGTAATTACTAAAATGAGAGTTGGAGGTGCAAGTAACAAAAGCATTAAAAACATTATTCAAAAGTCAAAGGAAGATATTTCTGCTTTGAAACAAAATAAAATAGGCGGCGTATCAACTCTCATTTGGAAGAATGTATCCAAAATCCCTCAATTTTTTAAAAAGTAGTTTATCAATTAACCGAATAAAATGAAATTCAAAACCACATACCTCAATATTATTAAATTAATCATTATACTTTTAGTAGTATCAACACCATTATTTGCTCAACAAATTAGTTACTACCAAAATCAGGAATACAATCCTTTTTATAAAACGACATATCAACCAGGTAATAATTTTCATACTTCAGTTCAACCTTTTAGAATTGATAAAATCAATGCCTTTGCAAATACTGATTCATTAATATATGATGGCATGAAAATGCCAAATGGCAATTTAAATTTCTGGAGAAGGATATTTAAGGATCATCTTTTACAATGGAAAAACGAAGATATATCTATTCGAATAAATCCTCTTTTCGATTTTGAGGTTGGAAAGGAAATGGATGAAGACCTGCAAACCTGGACTAACACCAGAGGACTTTTTATTGAAGGAAACATTGGTAAGCATTTTTACTTCTATACGGATGTAGTGGAAAATCAAGCAGTATTCCCGAATTATTACAATGATTTTGTATTAGAAAGAAAAGTAGTTCCAGGACAAGGAAAGACACGCAGTAAAGGAGAACGCACTCACGATTATGCGCAATCCACCGGATTTATATCTTTTAATCCCATAAAATGGTTTAATATTCAACTGGGCCAAGGAAAAAACTTCATTGGTGATGGTTACCGCTCTTTACTCTTGTCTGATAATTCATATAGTTATCCTTATCTTAAATTCAGTGCGGAATTTAACAAAGTACATTACATGGTAATGTGGGGACAGCATAGAGATTTGTTTAATATAGACGCTGCAGATGAATCCAATGATGTACGTTATCCTACTAAATATTCAGCATCTCATTATTTAACTGTAAATATTGGTGATAGATTGTCTGTTGGATTATTTGAGAGCGTTGTTTGGGCTGCCCAAGATACTGCAGGACAAAGAAATTTTGATTGGGCATATATGAATCCTATCGTTTTTTACAGACCGGTTGAATACTCAATTGGTTCTCCGGATAATGTAACAATGGGAGCTAACCTTAAATACATCATCGGCAATCACAACGTTCTTTATGGTCAATTTGTGATGGGTGAATTTAAAACGGATGAAGTATTCTCTGGTGATAAATGGTGGGCTAACAAACAAGGATTTCAACTTGGAATGAAGTGTTTTAATTTATTTGGAATTAATAATCTATACTTCCAGACTGAATATAATCAAGTAAGACCATATACCTACTCCCATAGAGAAACTATTACTAATTATGCACATTACAATCAGGAATTAGCTCACCCACTAGGAGCTAATTTTAGAGAAAGTGTTTCATTTTTAAGATATAAACATAAAAGATGGTATTTCAATATTGAAGTTATGGCTGCAATGAAAGGACTGGATTATAATGAGGATGAAAGTTATGGTGGAAATATATTTATTGACAATGATACCCGTCCAAATGAATACGGAAATACTATTGGACAAGGTTTAAAAACCAATACTCAATATCTTGATGGTAGTGTTAGTTATATGATTAACCCAAGAAATAACTTTAACATTGCCTTAGGTGCCCGATACAGAAAAGAAAGTAATGACATTGAAACACAAAACACCCAAATGGTATGGTTTGCGGTAAGAACTTCAATTAAAAACCTATATAAGGATTTTTAGTATTAATAAGAAATATATAATTCAAAAGCTGCATTTTAATTAATGTGGCTTTTGTTGTTTTATGTAAGAATATGATAAAATTGCAAATAGCCTTGTTTCTAATTTATTATCAACTTAATCAACCTCCACATCACCAAAAATAATATACTTATATACTGCTCCATTTTTACCAACAAGGCTTATTGTATCAGACTCTGGATTTTTTTTAAATTAAAGCCTTGTTTTACTATATCTCCAAAATAAACATTTTCACCTGATAAATTATATCTTGTTCTAACAGTAAAACCTCGACCATCCTCTAATTTGATACAATGTATAATCTGACCGGCTCTCCAACCTTTGGGATAATATGTTGATACAATAGTACTATTAACGCTATCTCTAGTTAATAATTTTGGATAGTCTCTTTTTATAATTTCAACTAATTGATTATCGTTCTTAAAAGAATAATAAAATTTTATTCCTCCATAACTCATTATCAATGTAAAAAGTATTAGCCCTATCGAATTACGATTTATTTTCATATAAATTAATAATATGATTTTACCTTACCTTCGTTATAGCCACAGTAAGAGGATTTTCATCCGTTCAATTACATCAGGCAAATGATGATAAGATTTATCAACCCAAAATTAAAATAATATTTAATCATGATTGCAGGATTTATAATCCGATGATAAAATTAACTAAATCTAATAACCGGAATACAATTCCTACCACATATAACAAAAGAAATACAACTTTTTAAATTATAGCTCTTTTATATGATTTACAGCTTGCTTATTTCACGGAAAAAATTTCCGCGCCTACTGGAAGTGTATTAACTCACGGATAATGACTCACATGTATGAGAAACATTTATCTGAGGTCGTTTCATGACGCTTATTTTACGGATTACACTTCTCTAAATTCATGACAGCTTAGTTGTAAGTTGTCATGTATGATTCAATAAACCAACCACTTCTAATTACACATATCTTATTTAAAGCTTTAAATTACTTTTATTCGATTTTTTTCCTCCTTCGTTCCAATAAAAAGTCAGTTCACCAGATTTATCTCAAAACTAAATCTTTATTAAGATACTTTTGATATTGAATAAAACACTTAATCTAATGAATGAAACTGTAATTCTTTGGTCAAGAATTTCTTTAACCTTGATTGTAGTAGGTTTTCTACTCTTTTATGGTGCAAAAGAGCAAAGTAAAGAAAAGTCGAATAATTAACAGAAAATGAAACAGGAACTGAGGGCAATTGGAATAGTGCAGAAGAAAGAAATTACTTCAAAAACTATTTTTGAAGTATTAACTGTCATACTCAAAAACGACTTCAATAAAATTAAGCAGATCAATTTTATCCAAATTGATATAATTGATGCTCATTTATTTAAATACAAACCAGAAACTCGTAATATTTCAAAGGTTAATATTCATTACAAAATCACATTTTTAATTGAAGATAAATATTATCATCAACTAGAACCAGGAATGGAATGCATAATAACCATTAATTACAACGACCAGTATATATCTAAATTCAAAATAGAAAATATTATCTCTGATTTATAAGAAGAATATCTGCGGTCAACAGAGTCTATAGGTTAATAGATCAGTAGGTTAAATTTCATATTCAAGTTATATATTCTCCAGCTAAACAATCTTCTTGTTCCTTTCTCCTTTTTACTTTTCTTGAATTAAACTCCTGCAATCTCAACAATTGCATCTACCCAATTATCTTTATCATTTAAACTTTCAACCAATTGCAATTGCTCGCCACCTTTTTCAATAAAGTCCTGCTTATATTCATATCCTATTTCAATAATAGTTTCTAAACAATCGGTAACAAAGGCGGGTGCAACAACTAAAATTTTCTTTTTACCTTGTTTTAACAACTCATCTATTTTCACATCGGTAAAGGGAGTTAGCCAATTTTTAGACAAGCGACTTTGAAAAGAAACAGAGTAAAATGCTTGATCAATTTCTAATTCATTTGCCAGTAATCTGGTAGTTTCATAACAAGTGGCTTTATAACAATTTTTGCCATGCTCAGGCATTTTGATATGGCATGTACAAGAAAAACTTGTCTCTCCCAGATGTATTTTATTTACATGACGTTCAGGTAAACCATGATACGAAAATATAACATGATCAAACTGATCTAATTGATAACTCCTTATGTTTTCGCAAAAAGAATGAATAAAAGTCGGATGATTATAAAACTGATCAACAAATCGAATATTTAAATCAAGATTTAAATCCTTAACTACTTCTTTGACTTTTAACTCGGTTGACAATGTGGTAGATGTTGCATATTGAGGATACATTGGTAAAACCACAACCTCATTATATTGTTCTTTTGAAATCTCTTTAAAAACAGACTTGAGAGAAGGATTACCATATCTCATCGCAGAAAACACATCAACACTTCCGGACAACTTTGAATTTAATTTTTTAGAAAGATTATTTTGGTACTTTAAAAGTGGAGAACCTTCATCAGTCCACAACCTTTTATATAAGTTAGTAGAATTACTCACTCTAAAAGGAATGATAATGAGATTAACCAAAATCTTTCTTAATAACCACGGAATATCAATGACCAAACCATCATTCAAAAATTCTGAAAGATATCTTTTTACAGACTTCTTTTCAGGTTTATCTGGTGTTCCTATATTTATTAAAACCAATGCTTTTTTCATGAGATTCCTTTCTTACAAAACAAACTATCGTATAACTATAATCTTAAAGTTCTTCCGACAATAGAACAGCTTGTTTCACACGATCAGCCATTCCAATTCCATCACGAACATTTCCTATAACAAACAGGTCTTTATGTTGTTTTTGGATAGCATTAATAGCTTTTAGTTTTGCTTCTGATAAATTATCGTATTGTGGAATGGCATGTTGATATCTGTAAACATGAAATAAATCCGGTTCTTTTTCTTCTCCCAATGTTCGTTTAATAATATCCAGAACCATTTCTTTTATTTCCTGATCTGCTTTCTTAAACATCTCTGGCTTTTTAATACCTCCTACAAATACAGATAGTAATGTACCATCTTGTGGACATCTGTTTTTGAATAACGATCCTGGGAAAAGAATTCCTAATACTTTTTCATTTTCAAGCGACGGAATCAATCCTCCAAAAGCATTCAACTGCTTACCTTCCCACTTGTTATATCCAACGGCAACCTGTAATACCTTAGCATAATTAACTTTTTCAAGTGCTTCTAAGTCCTCTTTTTCAGCAAATGATAATATATTACTTAAAGCATAACCTCCAATAGTTGTAACTACCTTATTTGAAGTTATTTCATAATCTTTACCATCTTTATTAAAGCTAGTAATATATTCATCACCAGATGGTGTTAGCTTAATTTGCTGAGCATTACAAAACTTACTTTCAGAAGGAATTTGTTTGTCTAAAGCATTAATTAGTTTGCCTAAACCTCCTTCTACTGAAAAAACCTCTCTGGTCACCTTCTTCTGTAGTTCAGTTTTTGGTTCTTTTCGCTTTTTCATTGAACCTTTAATAAAGCTACCGTATGTTTGCTCCAGATTATATAGTTTAGGCAAGGCAAAACGAGTAATTAGTTGATTAGGATCTCCAGCATAAACTCCTGAAATAAATGGATCTATCGCATAATCCAAAAAGCTTTGTCCCATTCGTCTTTGAACTAATTCAGCTAAAGTTTCATCCGGATTATTTCCTTTTGCTCTAAAAGGTTCTCCAAGTATTTTAAACTTATCCTTTAACTTAAACAATGGTGTATTTACAGCAGATAATAAACCTGATGGAATTGGTTCCCACTTTCCGTTTTTTAATATCCAGCGCTGATTAGCTATCGAACTTGTTTTTTCGAGGCTACAGTCATTTTTTAAATCTTCGAACAACTGCACGATCTCTTCAGATCCAAGCACACCTGTAGTTGGACCATTCTCAAATACAAAACCATTTTCTCTTTTTGTTTTGATAACACCACCAACTTCTTCATCCTTCTCTAACAAAACAATATCTCTTCCTTTTTTAGCTAAGTAATAAGCTAAGGTAAGACCTGTTAAACCAGCACCTATAATTACAATTTCCGACTTTATCTTTGTCATGAATTAAAGTGATTTTGAATATCTTTTCTCATTATTTTTTAAAGCAGGATCAAAAGCTGCAACAATATTTCTAATAAAGAGACTTCCTAATTCATTTATCTCAATTTTATCATCATCAAACTCAATTAAAACATCAGCTTTAAAGTCGTTCAATGTTTCTTCTGAATAGTTAACAATGGATTTAACCTCTTCAACATCAAGTTTAAATACATCAGCTATTTCTTTCCAAACCAATATTTTATTACACATTAGTTCATTAATAACCATTCGAATCACTTTTTGTTCCTGAGTAACTAATATTCCTTTTTCAATTGGAAAAACACCTTCATTAATAGATTGATTATAGGTAATCAGGTCTTTTGTATTTTGTACATAACCACCGGCCAACTGACTAATTCCGGATATACCAACAGCATAAACTTGTCCGGTTGTTTTCTTTGTACAATATCCCTGAAAATTTCTATGCAATTGATGATCTTTTAACGCAACGCAAAGTTCATCCTGGGGAAGTGCATAATGATCTAAACCTACACTGATATACCCAGCTTCAGTTAAAAGATCATAAGCTGCCATAAACATATCCATCTTTTCATCCGCTGTTGGAAGTCCTTTTTCTTCAAGTATTTTCTGATTTTCTTTTAACCAAGGCACATGAGCATACGAAAAAGTTACTAACCTATCAGGTTTTATTACCACAGCTTTTTGAATCGTATCTTTAAAACTACTTAAGGATTGTCCCGGTAAACCATAAATAAAATCCAGATTGACAGTGATTTTACTGTTCCTTCCTTTAACATATTCAACTAATTCTTTAACTGGTATAGCTGAAGGCTTTCTATTTACATTAGTTAAAACTTCATCACTAAAATCCTGAATACCAAAACTAAACCTATTAAATCTAGCTTCTAAAAGCGCATTCAGGTATGAATAACTTAACAATGCAGGATTACACTCAATAGCAATTTCCGGTTCTTCAATTAAATCAAATTCATTAAAAATGGTTTGATTAATTTCCTTCAAATATTCAGATTTAATCGCATTGGGAGTTCCTCCTCCGTAATGAATTTGAGACACTTTTCGTGACTTATCAATATGTTTAGAAAGCATTAAGATTTCCTTTTTTACTGCTTCCACATAGTTGTTAACCACATCACTCTTCTCCATTTTTAATGCATTACATCCACAGTAGTAACATATCTGAGCACAAAATGGTATGTGAATATAAAATGCAATTAATTGAGGATTATCCGTATTTGACAGTTTAATTAACTCGTGATAATCATTTAATTTAAAATCACTTGTAAAGTAATTTGCCGGTGGATAACTGGTATATCTGGGAACAGGAATATTGTATTTATCAAGTAGTTCTTTGCTAACGTTCATGAATTGTTTTTTTGAAATATCAATGGAAAATATTCCTTACAAGGAAACCACGAAAATACTAAATAATAACAGGCTTTAAAATAAAAAATATCAAGCTTTCTGAAATAATTCCTACTAAATAAGCTCTTAAATAATTACACTTAAAAAAATATCATTCTACTATTGGAAATTTAACAAAAATGATTTTACTTTGTATTTCAAAGTTCTTTGCTATGAATAACAATAACAAAAGTTTAGAAGATATCAGAGCCATCAGACAAATGATGGAAGATTCGAGTAAATTCCTTTCATTAAGTGGATTATCTGGTGTTCTCGCTGGAATTTATGCCTTAATTGGCGCAGGATATACTTATTTTTTCATTTTTGATAGTGGTAAACATTATTATAACGAATTCATGATTTCTCTTACTGGAAAATCAACTAACGAATTTAGAACATCTCTCATAGTTGTTGCAGCAATTGTATTTATGGCAGCAATATTAAGCACATTTTATCTTTCAAAACAAAAAGCACAAAAAGCAGATACCCCATTCTGGACAAAAACAGCAAAGAAAATATTATTTGAAATGGGAACAGTTATCTTTTTAGGTGGTGTTTTCTGCATCATATTAATTTTTCAAGGCGACTTAAGATTGGTTGCATCTGCTACACTCCTATTTTATGGTATCTCTTTAATCTCTATAGCTAAATACACGCATCATGATATAAAGTATCTGGGTTATTCAGAAGCTGTATTGGGATTATTTGCCGGAATATTTTTATCATATGGAATTGTATTCTGGAGTATCGGATTCGGACTATTTCATATTATTTATGGTGTTGTAATGTATTTAAAATACGAGAGATGCAAGGATTAATTGAAGGGATAAATAAAAATTTTGAAAGTAGAATACGACTTGGTATCATGTCTGCTCTAATAGTTAATGATTCATTAGATTTTAATACGCTAAAGGAATTATTAAAAGTTACTGATGGTAATTTGGCAAGTCATATTAAAGCTTTAGAAAAAAATAAATACATAACTGTAAATAAACAATTTATAGGTAAAAAACCTAATACAACTTATTCTGCAACCCAATATGGAAAAATGGAATTTTCTAATCATTTGAATGCTCTTGAAAAACTAATTAAAGGAAGCTAATTTTTTTTATCAATACACTTTGTACTTCAAAGTACTTTTAAATTTAAACATTATGAAAAACATAGACGAAATAACAAAAAAGGAATTTTGGGCAAACAACTTAACCCTAAAACTAGCCATTATAGGTTTTATGATATTACTCCTTTTAATTCCATTAAATATGGTGGAAGATATTATAAGGGAAAGAGAAAACACCAATGAAGAAGTGGATAATGAGATGGTACAACTTTGGGGTAATAGTCAAAACATATCAGGACCAATATTACAAATACCAATAAAATATGCCTATGAGGATAACGATGGGAAAATCCAGTATTTAAGAAAATGGATACATATTATGCCAGAAGAACTGAATATTACATCTGATATCAATCCGGAAACTCGCAAAAGAGGCATCTTTAAATCAACTGTTTATACTGCTAAAATAAATATGACCGGTTTTTTTAAACCTTTATTAGACAACTTTGCAAAAGAAGGTGAAATTTTATACAACGAGGCCACTTTATCAATGGGAATCACAGACAACAGAGGAATTAAAGGAAAGCTAAATTTCGTTTTAGATAAAAAACCATTACAAATTGAGCCCGGTTTAGTTTGTCAGGAATTGATGAAAAATGGTATAAATGCTAAACTTGATAAAAACAGTAAAATCAATAATGCAGAAATACCTTTCGACTTTAACTTTTCAATTTCCGGGACCACGTCTTTACATTTTCTTCCTGTAGGAAAACAAACTATTTCTGAAATAAAATCAATATGGAAGGATCCTAAATTTTCTGGTTCTTTTTTACCTATTACCAGAAATATTGATGAAAAAGGATTTTCTGCCCGATACGAAATAACTCATCTAAACAGAACCTTCCCTCAACAATGGATCGGCAAAAAATACAACATCTTCGAAAGCTCCTTTGGAGTTGATTTATACATCCCTAATAATCATTATCAAAAATCATTAAGATCTGCAAAATATGGAATTCTTTTTATCATTCTTACTACACTTATTTTCTTATTTATTGAACTATACAAGAAAAAGCAAATCCATTATCTACAATATCTTTTGGTATCTCTGGCTTTGGTTCTGTTTTTCTCGATTCTCACCTCTTTAAGCGAACATATTGGATTTAACTGGGCATATATTATAGCATCGTTGGCAATTATTACCCTAATAACAAGTTATTCAAAGCTTTTACTAAACGATAAACAAGTAGTATACTGGATTGGAGGATTAATCACTTCATTATACACCTTTTTATTTGTATTGCTTCAATTAAATGACTACGCCTTTTTAGCAGGAAACATAGGTCTGTTTATCATCCTGGCAATTATTATGAAAGTAAGCAGCAAGCTACAGTTAAAATGATTATTAAATCATCAGGGGTTGGTATAGTGTTAAGGCTACTACCCAAAGTTCGATAATTACTATACCTACATCTCTCCTCTAGTAACTTAATTCCTTTAATTAATAAAAACAATTCAATAGTAACTCCCTTTAACACCAAACAATGAAAGTAAAATTCATCCTACCATCTTTAACTGAAGCAAAAAGTCCGTTTTGGCGCCCCATTAAGTATTCTTTATTTCCTCCGCTGGGATTAGCAACCTTAGCATCATATCTGAATGTAGATGATGAAGCAGAAATAAGGGATCAGCATGTTGAAGATATTAATTTAAGTGACAATCCGGATCTGGTCATTATACAGGTATACATTACAAACGCATACAGAGCATATCAAATTGCCAAATCATACAGAGCAAGAGGTATATACGTTGCTATGGGCGGTTTACATGTCACCTCTCTACCTGAGGAGGCAAGTCTTTATGCTGACACTATATTAATCGGTCCCGGAGAACAAACATTTCCTCAATTTTTATCTGATTTTAGGAAAAAGAAACCGCTTAAAAAGTATGTATCAACAAATAACAGAACCATTCAAAATCAACCACCTATAAGAAGAGACTTAATTAAAAGATATAAATATCTAGTTCCTAACTCTTTGGTTATTTCAAGAGGCTGTCCTCATCATTGTAATTTTTGCTATAAGGATTCTTTCTTCAAAGGAGGGAAATCGTTTTATACTCAACAAGTAGATGAAATTCTTACAGAGATAGAAAAACTTCCGGGAAAACATCTATATTTTTTAGATGACCATCTTCTTGGAAACCCCAAACTATCATCAGAACTCTTTGAGGGTATGAGAGGTATGAATCGAGTTTTTCAGGGAGCTGCAACTGTTAAATCTATATTAGAAGGTGATTAATTGAAAAAGCTGCAAAAGCCGGACTAAGAAGTCTATTTGTAGGTTTTGAAACTTTTTCTCCTAAAAACTTACAGCTAAGCAACAAAATTCAAAATGAAAAATATCAATATGAAAAAGCTGTGCAAAGGCTGCACAATTTAGGGATCATGATAAATGGAAGCTTTGTTTTTGGTTTAGATGATGACGATAAGGATGTTTTTAAAAGAACTGTGGATTGGGGAATTACAAATGGGATTACTACTTCAACATATCATATTTTAACTCCTTATCCAGGTACAAACCTATACAACACTATGATTCAAAAAGATAGAATTACAACAAAAGATTGGTCACAATATGATACAAGACATGTTGTTTTTAAATCAAATCTACTCTCTAAACAAGAATTAGAAAATGGATATGCCTGGGCATATAAAGAGTTCTATAAATGGTCTAATATTGCCAACGCAACATTAAAACACGATAATTTAACACATATGATAAAACATTTTGCTTATACCGGTGGTTGGAAAAAATTTGAGAAAATGTGGAATTTCATTATCCAAACGGGAGGGTTGAAATATATGCTTCCTCTTTTAGAACTATTATTATCTGAAGTAAATAAGCCTACTGATACCCCCATCGCTCATAGGTATTTACAAAAAAGCCTCTCCTAACTAAAGGAGAGGCAATATACTTTAATTAAAGTACAATTTTAAACACTTACTGGTTGCCATTGACGAGCTGCCTCATACATAGCGAGTACATTTTCAACAGGTGTTTCTACTTTAATTTTATGACTTGGGCCTAGAATAAATCGACCTCCGGGTGCCATAACATCTAATAATTCATTTACTCCTTGCGTCACCTGCTTAGGAGTTCCTTGTCTTAAAAGCAACTCTTCATCCATGGCTCCACAGAATGTAATTAATTGACCAAAATCCTTTTTAAGTCCTTCTGGTGACATACCAGTAGCACGTGTTTGAATAGGATCTAAAACTTCAGCGCCTGCACTAATAAAATTAGGCAATAATTTACGAACACCTCCACAACTGTGCATATAAAAATGAGCCCCCATTTCTTTAGGCTTTTTTGTAAATGCATCAATGGATGGTCGAATGTAATTATCCCAATGATCATGACCTATCGTTAAACCAGTTTGACTGCCAAAGTCATCTGCCACTCTGATAAAATCTATCCTACCATTTGCAACTTCAAAAAATTCATCAATGAAGTTTTTATAGAAATAGATTACTTTATTACACAAAGCTCCAAAAAACTTAGGATGTGACATCATCACCTCCATAAAATTATCACGTCCAATTAACCTTTGTACAATACGAAACAATCCCGGAGATGAATATCCCGGTGCAGTCATGATTGCATAATCTTTGTAACGAGTTAATTGATCTTCGAGCGCAGTGAAATCAAACAGTTCATTTGTTGGCCAGGCGAAATCGTCTAGTGCAGCAGGGTCTGTTATTCCCTGTAATGGAAAATGATCAGCTTGCCAGTATTCATATTCCCCTGTTTGAATTCGCGAATATCCCACTCCCCAAATATCCATCTTCATTTTATTCGCTTCATCAACAAGCTGAGGTCCTATATACTTTGGTTCAACCCATCTAAAATCAACATCTAAATGTTCAAGAAGCTGATCACGATTGGTAAAACCCAAATAGGACATCATTTTCTCACCAAATTCCGGTGTATCCCAATAAAAAAAAGGAACCCGATCCGGAATTTCTTTGTTCAGAGCTTTTAACACTCTTTCTTTGTGGTTCATAAATGATGTTTTTAGGCTATTGTTATCACAAGTTTTCCAAGTAAAACCTCCCTAAATTATAAAGTATTTTATTCAAATCAAAGAAGTTTGTGTTAAATGATGTTTTTTAACACAAACTAACCCTCTTGAAACAAGTCATTTACAACAATCGCTGACGAACGACCTCATACACTAAAACACCAGTGGCTACAGATACATTTAAAGACCCAATAGCACCCTTAATTGGAATACAGGCACCTGCATCACAAATTTTTAAAATCTGGCTTGAAACACCCTTATCTTCAGCTCCCATAACAATAGCTGTTGGTCCAGTAAAATCAACTTTTGTATAATCTTCACTTGCTTTTTCTGAAGCTGCAACAATTTGCAATCCGGATTTCTTTAAATAGTCAATAGATTTAAATAGATTTTTTTCTCTACATACCGGAATATGTTCTAATGCACCCGCAGAAGTTTTTACAGCATCTGCATTAATTGGAGCTCCACCTTTTTCTGGAATAACAATCATATCCACTCCTGCACACTCTGCAGATCGTGCAATTGCTCCCATATTTCTTATATCTGTAATACCATCCAAAACCAATACTAAAGGCGTTTTCCCTTGTTCAAATACATCAATCAGGCAATTTTCCATATCCTGATAGGTGATTGCTGCAACAAATGCAATTACTCCTTGATGATTTTTTCGAGTAGCTCTATTTATTCTTTCAACAGGTACAGTTTGCCAAGAAATATTGGCTTCTTTCATGGTTTCGATCAACTCTTCAAACAACTCCCCCTGTAACCCCTTCTTTACTAATACCTTTTCAATTTCTTTGCCTGAATGAATTGCTTCAATTACAGATCGTATTCCAAATAAAAAATCACTTTTACCTGCCATAATTATTATAGTTTTTTCACCAAAAATTATATGAATATAACCTTTAGTCTAATTGTTGTTTTAATTCTTCCATTTTCTCTAACTCTTCATGTAATTCTTCCCATTCTTTCATTTTCATATCCAATGAGGCATTAACTTCATGATATTTTTTAACAAAATCAGGGTCACTGGCTTTGGCCACATCTTGCATTTGTTGATCCAGCTCTTCAATTAGAATTTCAATTGAAGAAACTTCCTCTTCACATTTGTGGACTAATTGCTGGGCCTTCTTAAACTTTCTACTAACCTCCTTGCGCTCTTCATATGAGAGTTTAGCTTCGTTCTTTTTTATATCCTCAGACTTTTCAACCTTAACATTTTTCTTTGACGACTGAGCTTCAAGCTCTTTCAAAGACTCTAACTTTTTTCGCTCCAAAAATTCATAAATTCCACCCAAATGCTCTTGCATTTTTTTGTTGCGGAATTCATAAACTTTATCCACTAAACCATCTAAAAATTCACGGTCGTGAGATACTACAACTACCGTTCCTTCAAAATCTTTAACAGCCTGCTTCAGTAGTTCTTTAGATCTAATGTCCAAATGGTTTGTTGGCTCATCTAACACCAATAAGTTCACTGGTTCAAGTAGCAATTTCACCATAGCCAAACGAGTTCTTTCCCCTCCTGACAAAACTGAAACTTTCTTTTCTACCGCCTCACCACTAAACATGAAAGCACCAAGTAAATCTCTTATTTTTAATCTTATGTCACCTACAGCAACATGATCAATAGTTTCCAGAACTGTCAAACTTTCATCTAGTAAATCAGCCTGATTTTGAGCAAAATAACCGATTTTAACCTGATGACCTAACTTTAAATGACCAGTAAAATCCAATTCACTCATGATCATACGAGCCATAGTAGTTTTACCCTCACCGTTTCTACCTATAAAAGCAACTTTTTCTCCTCGCTCAATTGTATAATCAACATCTTTAAGCACATCAAGAGAACCATAACTTTTAGAAACACTTTTACCCTCAATGGTTATAGATCCAGAATGTGGTGCAGGAGGAAATTTAATTCGTAAACTTGAGTTATCAAATTCATCAACCTCTATCCTATCAATCTTTTCCAATTGTTTAATTCGCGATTGAACCTGAACTGCTTTAGTTGCCTGATATCGAAATCGTTCAATAAACTTTTCAGTTTCTTCAATCATTTTTTGCTGATTACGGTAAGCGGCCATCTGTTGTTCTCGTCTTTCTTCTCTTAAGTTAAGATACTCAGTATAAGATGCCTTGTAATCATATATTTTACCCATCTGAATTTCGATGGTACGCTTTGTAATATTATCAAGAAAGGCCCTATCGTGAGAAACCAATACAACGGCTCCCGGATATGTTTTTAAAAAATCTTCGAACCACTGAATAGATTCTATATCAAGGTGATTTGTAGGCTCATCAAGTAAAAAAACATCAGGTTTCTGTAATAATATCTTGGCTAATTGAATTCTCATTCTCCATCCACCAGAAAACTCAGAAGTTAACCTTTCAAAATCACTTCTCTCAAAACCCAATCCTTTTAAAGTGATCTCAATATCAGAGGCATAATTACCACCTCCCAATAAACTTAAACGATCATTTTTTTCAGTTAGTTGATGAATAACATCCAAATAACCTTCAGACTCGTAATCTGTTCTTTCTGATAATTGAAGATTCAATTTCTCAATTTCATCTTCCAGATTTTTTAACTCACCAAAAGCTTTCTCTACCTCATCCCATACCGTTCCTGTATCATCATGTTTCATATGCTGAGGAAGATATCCGATTTTGACATCCTTAGGAATCGTAACAATTCCACGAGTAGGAGATTGTATTCCTGCCAGAATTTTTAATAATGTTGATTTTCCAGCTCCATTTTTCCCTGCCAATCCAACTTTATCTTTGGGATTTACTAAAAACGAAACATCATCAAACAGAGAAAACCCTCCAAACTCTACGGCTAATTGATTTACCGAAACCATTAATTATATAACTTAAATTTATCTTTGAAATATTACACTTAGAAATAAAGAATTAAAGTTTTCTTTTTGTTATTTCTAAATCAGACTTAAATGTCAAAACATACAGTCCTCTATTATAAATCCCCCCCCAATTTTCAATTCTCTCAAAATCAAAATTAAATTGTATTTGAGAAGATTTAAAATCAGATAAACAATATTCAAACTGTTTACCATATTTAACTCTGGCACTCATAAAGTAATAGGCTACATCAAAACCCCAAATACCATACTTTGAAAATTTTGAGTTTCGCTCAGGACGAATAAAATATGGAGCTACAGCAAAGGGTTCTGTATTAAACCAATTTCTATATTTTATTAAAAATTCACCAGTTAAAGCATCGTCGTAATCTAAAGCATACGACGTTAAAATATCTGTATTTAAATCATGAATTTCTTCTGCATTTATAGTTTGATATTTTAGCCAGTCACCAAAACCAATTAACTTAACTTCCTTATCTGAAGATAACTCTACAACTCCATGAAGGGTTGTAATAATTTTTGAGATATCAGCCTCTTTAGGAGAAGGTATAATCACTAAATTTGGGCCATTGGAATCCAACAAAGCATCTATAGCCTGAACATCTTGTTGTGAAAATACAACTTCTACATAATTTGGAGATTTACCCAATGGAATATAATCTAAATACAATTTATCCTTTAATGTTCTGCAAAAATTATTTTCCAATGAACCTGGTTCTTTTGACTTCAACACCAAAATACGTGATCCGGGACTTTTATTTACAATATATGACGCATATTTATCATACATTAAAGAGTCTGGAGTATTTACTTGAATTAAAAAAGGATTCTTTTTTATTTCTGGATTTTTATTAGATAATGGATATATTAATTTTATTCCATGCTTATACGAAAAATCAGAAACCAATGGCAAATTACTTGTAAAAGCTGGACCAATAATAAAATCAACATCTTTCAGTTCTGGTTGTGCCAGAATCTGCTTCACTTTATTGGTATCCGGAGCTGTGTCATATGTAAATAACTCAATATTTACACCTTGTTTCTTTATGGAATCAAGAGCCAACAACACGCCCTCATAAAACTCTACAAAAGAGCGAGATCTTGTAGATAAAATAGGTTCTTCTCTTGCAACTTTAAGCTCTTCTTCATTTTCAATTTTTGTGATAATATTTGCTTTTTTTGTAGCCTCAACATCAAAAGGCAGCATAACAGCTACATAAATCGTTTCCTTTAACACATTATAATCATACGATCCACAATCAACAAATATGGAATCAAAATCTTTTCTATAATTATTTTGTACTAATTCTCTTTTTGCGTTTTCCTTTTCTTGTTTTATTCTTACTAAATAATCTTTCGTTGGAATTCTAAGTTTCGTTCCCTTTCTGATATTAGATAAAATTAATGTAGGATTTGCCATCTCAATATCCTTAACCTTAATATCGTATTTATTAGCAATGGAATAAACGGTCTCTTTTCTTTTAACCACATGAATTTTAAAATCCTCACCTTGGCTAATTCTTTGTTGCTCACGTGATATTTCAGCTTTAGGAATTCTAACTAAATAGCCCAATTCCAAATCATCCGGATTCAAATCCTGATTAGAATCATAAATAGCATCCTTTGTTATTCTATACTTTTTACTTAAAGAGTAAAAGGTATCTCCTGCCTTAATTCTATGATATACAAATTGATCATCCTCTAATTTTTGAGGTTTATTCTCAGCTACTACTACTTTTGTTTCAGAGGCAATTTTAGGGATGCGAATGGTAGAACCTATCTCTAATATTCCATTTTGTAAAGCAGGATTACTCTTGATAATTTCCTGAATAGGCACTTCATATTTTCTGGAAATACCATATAAAGTTTCTTTTGGCTCAACAGTATGAAATAAATAGGAGTTATTAATTCGGTTATCTACATTTTTATTTACTGGTATTCTAAAAATACTTCCAATTATTAGTTTTTGATCTGCACCAGCATTATATTTTTTTATATCCTCAATAGTTACATTATACTTTCTGGATAAAAAATATAATGTTTGACCTTTTTCTATAGTGTGATAAACAAATTCATTATTATTTTCAATTTGATTATCGTTTGTATTCCGACCTTTTATAACAGGAATATGCAATACATCACCCTCTTTTAATCCAAAAATTGATTTTGGATTCGCATCATGAATTTCTTTTTGTGAAACTCCATATTTCTTAGCTATACCATAAAACCCTTCTCCTTTTTGAACAATATGTAAATAATATGTTTTCCCATCAATTATTATCTTATCATTATCTTGAGAAAATACAGAAACTGAGCTAACTAAAAGAAATATTATTAATATAAGGTGTCTATAAATTATCTTATTCATTATCATTAATTTTTATCGCCATCAAAAGTATAAAAAGAGAGCCATCAAAACAAAGCTATATTATAGAATAAAAAAAAAGTTGCTGAAATCATGTTCCAACAACTTTTCCAAAAAATTAATATCTAATAATTACATTTTAATCTGAGCCTCAATTTCTTTCATTTGACTTTTAAAGTCCTTATCGGTTTCCAATAAGTTATTAACCTGCTTACAAGCATGTAATACAGTAGCATGATCTTTTTTCCCAATCTTTGAACCTATTGTTGACAAAGAAGAATTGGTTAAACTTTTTGAAAAATACATAGCCACCTGTCTGGCTTGCACTAACTCTCTTTTTCTAGAACGAGATTGTAAAGAATCAACCGCTAAACCAAAATAATCACATACAATTTGCTGAATATAATCAACACTTAATTCCTTTTGTGTCTTCTTAACCAATTTATCTACAATAGATATAGCAACATCCATAGTAATTTCTTTTTGGTTTAATGTAGCCTGTGCCAATAATGAAATTAAAGCACCTTCTAATTCCCGAATGTTATTAGATACATTTGAAGCAATATACTCTAAAACTTCTTTAGAGATATTAATTCCGTCTTTATAAACCTTATGCTCTAATATTTTAATTCTGGTATCATAATTAGGGGACTGAACATCAGCCGACAAGCCCCACTTAAATCTAGAAAGCAAACGATCTTCCATCCCCTTCATTTCAACAGGAGCTCTATCTGCAGTTAAAATCAACTGCTTACCCATTTGATGAAGATGATTAAAAATATGGAAAAATGTATTTTGAGTCTTTTCTTTTCCTGCAAATTCCTGAACATCATCAATAATTAACACATCAATCATTTGATAAAAATTCAAAAAATCGTTTTGTGTATTATTACGTACTGATTCTGTAAACTGCGTTTGAAACTTATTAGCATTTACATATAATACTGTTTTTTCAGGAAAGTATTTTTTAATATCAATTCCAATTGCTTGTGCTAAATGCGTTTTTCCTAATCCTGAGTTTCCGTATAAAAACAAAGGATTAAATGCTGTTTTACCAGGATTCTTAGCTACAGCCATACCAGCTGAACGAGCCAACCTGTTACAGTCTCCTTCAATATGATTATCAAATGAATAATCAGAATTTAATTGTGGATCAACATTTAACTTCTTAATACCAGGTATTACAAACGGATTCTTTACAACTGGCTTTTCCGAATTCATTTGCATTGATACCGGACGATTGCGTAAATCTGTCTTATTATTAGATGGCAATCTTTGAGTAAGTGGTTGTTGGTTTTTTTGATGGGGGGTATCAACTACAACGCTATACTCTAATTTAGCCGACGAACCCAGTTCTCTACGAATTGTTTTTCTTAAAAGATCAATAAAATGCTCTTCTAAATATTCGTAAAAAAATGCACTAGGTACCTGAATGGTTAAAATGTCATTATCAATTTTTAGTGGTACTATTGGCTCAAACCAAGTTTTAAAACTTATCTGAGGAATATTATCCTTAATTACATTTAAACAGTTATTCCATACTTTTTCGTAATTGGGCTTCATTTTTTAGTTTTCTCTGCTAGGTGTTTATGTTATATACTAGTTTTTTCCGAAAACAAAAATTGTGAAAAAATAAATGAAAAAAAAATGCTCAAACCCTTGCTTTTTTAAAACGTCAACTATTTAGCTAGTTTAGAACAAATTAAAGATAACACCATATAACAAACTACATATCAATCTATTAAACAAATTATTACCAATATCGACTAAATTATATAAGTCTTATAAATTAAGGCTTTATGAAATAATTAATTTTTTTTGAATTTTTTCGCATAAAATTTTAACTCCAGACTACTTAACTCTATAATCATGTTTTACAATAGAAATCACTTTAACATCTCTTTAAGTTTAACTGGAATTCCACCCCTAAATGCAATAACCTGAGCCTCAGGGAAAAGATCGACTATTGAGTCTTTTAGTACCAAAATTCTATTGTAATCCTTTTCCTCACCAATAGTATAAATAAAATATTTTCCATCTCTGTCTTCATAAACATACTCTCCTTCCAACACCTCTTTTCCTCTAATAGCTAATGGTGATTTTGATTTATCCAACATTACCTTATAAACAACACTATCTTGTTTATCTTTCGAATTTTTATTTCCACCTCCAAAACTAAAGGCACTAAAACTAACATACCTGTTTGGCTGATGTCTGACATCATTTAATAAACGATCTAAACTTATGGCAGCTTCATTAATATTATTATAAAGTTCCTTATCTTTTAATAACATACCCAGCGAACCGTCTTTATTATTCATTGACGATAACACACTATTAAACGAAGTCATAACAGTATTCATCTCCAACACCAGACTATCTACTTTCGTTTTAGCCAACTGACCAGATAAAGTCTCTAAATTCGTCATCATTGAAGTAATAGTTTTACTATTACCATTTAAAGCCACTGCAAAAGTATCCAAATTAGCTAGCATAGATCCTACAGAACCTTCCGGTTGTAAATTATGGTTTAAAACAGAAGTTAATTCGTTCAGATTATTCATCATTCCTGCAAAATCCTTCACTCCACTAGCAATACTTTCTTTATTATCCTTATCAATTAGTTTATTTAAATTAGTCATTACAGAATCTAATTTAACCACCAAATTTTCAGCTTTATCCTTTAATGGCAATACCTCCTGACTAACCTGATCGGCAAATCCCCCCATTAAGGATGTTTGTATGGTATCTTTAGGCATCAACAACTCATTTGAATCACCATATACAAAACGAATTCCTTTAGAACCCATTAAATCTAAACTATATATCTGGGCAATTGTATTTTTAGGAAAATCAACATCCTTATCTACAGACATTACCACCAGAATTTTATCCAATCCACTATCCTGAAAATCAATAGTACGAACTGTACCTATTTTAAATCCTTTATAATAAATTGGACCTCCTTCTGTTAAACCATCAATCCTAGTATAAACCCCATATAACTCATAACCAGGAAGAAAAACATTTCTCCCTTTTAAAAAATTCACGCCCCATACTACTATAAAAAGTGCCGAAATAGCAACAATTCCAACTTTTACTTCTCGTGCAATTTTAGCCATATATAATTATTTAAATTCAAGTCAAAATTAGAAGAAATTTATTTAAACCAAAGTTAAAGCCTTTTTTGTTCCTATTTTAAGAACAACACACCCATGCAAATGTGTAATGTTAATTAAACATTTATTTATTAAAATCCTTAATCATACAGGACTTAACATCAAAGTCTATCTTTATTAATTAACTTTGGCAAAATTTAATACTATTGGAAACACCTTATAAAATTAACGATTGGCTTCCCACAACACTCAAAGAAGTAAAACAAAGAGGATGGGACAAACTAGATGTAATCATATTCAGCGGAGATGCTTACATTGATCACCCTTCTTTTGGCGCAGCTGTAATTGGAAGAATTATTGAAAGCGAAGGACTTAAAGTTGCGATTATTCCTCAACCAAACTGGAGAGATGACCTTAGAGATTTTAAAAAACTAGGTACTCCAAGATTATTTTTCGGTGTTTCATCAGGTAGTATGGACTCTATGGTTAACCATTACACCGCCAATAAAAGAAAAAGATCAGATGATGCGTATACTCCGGGAGGAAAAGCAGGATACAGACCAGATTACACCACTGAAACCTATACTAAAATATTAAAGGAACTTTATCCTGACACACCTGTAATAATAGGTGGTATTGAAGCATCTTTAAGAAGAGTTACACACTATGATTATTGGCAAGACAATTTAAAACCGGGCATTTTAGCTTCTTCTCAAGCTGACTTGTTAGTTTACGGAATGGGAGAAAAACCATTAAAAGAGATTTTAAGATTACTTATTAAAGGTGTTCCTTTTAAATCATTAACAACAATACCTCAAACCGCCCATATTTGCGAAATAAAAGATACCAAACCAAGTAAAAACTGGAGCGACATAACTCTATTTTCTCATGAGGAATGTTTAAAAGATAAAGTAAAATACGCTCGAAATTTCAGGCACGTAGAAGAAGAGTCAAACAGATGGCAGGCTGCCAGATTAATACAAGCTTGTGATAAAAAGCATAATATCATTATTAATCCTCCTTACCCTCCTTTATCAACAAAGGAATTGGATGCTTCTTTTGATTTACCATACACTCGATTACCCCATCCTAAATACAATAAAAAGGGACAGATTCCTGCATTTGAAATGATTAAATTTTCGGTAAATATGCATCGGGGTTGTTTTGGAGGATGTAGTTTTTGTACTATATCTGCTCATCAAGGAAAATTTATTGCAAGCAGATCTGAAAAATCCATATTAAAAGAAGTCAGACAAATTACTGAAATGCCAGACTTCAAAGGCTACATTTCTGACTTAGGTGGCCCGAGTGCCAATATGTATCAGATGAAAGGTAAGGACTTAAAAATTTGTGAGCGATGCACCCGACCATCTTGTATTTTCCCGAATATATGTAGCAATTTAAATACCGATCACACAGCCATGACAGAGATTTACAAAAAAGTAAATCGAATGCATGACATTAAAAAAGCTTTTATAGGAAGTGGAGTAAGATATGATATGCTCTACAACAAAATGGCTTCAACCAAAGAACAGGAAAGCCATAAAAAATATATGGAAGAGTTGATTAAAGACCATGTATCCGGAAGGTTAAAAGTTGCACCAGAACATACATCTGATGAAGTATTAAAACAAATGCGAAAACCTTCATTTAAGCTATTTCATCAGTTTAAAAAGGATTTTGAAGATATAAATAAAAGAAATAATCAAAACCAACAAATCATACCATACTTCATCTCCAGTCATCCAGGCAGTAAAATTGAAGACATGGCTAATCTTGCTGTTGAAACAAAAAATTTAGATTTCAGACTGGAACAAGTTCAGGACTTTACTCCGACTCCAATGACAGTAGCTACTGTAATCTTTTATTCGGGCATTCATCCCTATACATTAAAAGAAACTTATACAGCGAAATCAAAACAAGAAAAACTTGACCAACGAGTATTTCTATTTTGGTATAAGCCCGAATATAAAAAGCAAATTACCAGATTACTTGAACAAAAAAACCAAGTAGAACTCATCAGTCAGCTATTTACAAAAACTAACAAACAAGTTACTTTTAAGCAGAACCAAAAACCAGATTACAAACGAAAAATTAAAAACAATACAACCAAAAGAAGAAAATGAATCATTTATTTAAATTACTTGCTATTATCTCATTGTTTAGCTTATACTCATGTGCTGAATTAGTGCAAATTGCAAATAGTATAGAGCTGGAAACTCCTTTAACAGAAAGTGAAATCGCTCAGGGATTAAAAGAAGCATTAAGAGTAGGAACAGATTCTGCCGCTCATAAACTATCTATTACAAATGGGTACTTTGGTGATGAAGCTGTAAAAATACTACTTCCTGAGGAAGCTAATATTATAGTTGATAATGCAAAAAAAATACCTGGTGGAGAAAAACTAGTAAATGACGTAATACTAAGTATCAACAGAGCAGCTGAAGATGCAGCAAAAGAAGCAGGTTCTATCTTTTTTAAAGCCATTACTGAAATGACGATTACTGACGCTGTAAATATTTTAGGAGGTGCAGAAAATGCTGCTACGGAATACTTTAAATCAAAAACCCGTCAGGAGTTATTTAATTTATACAGTCCTAAAATTAAACAATCCACTGATAAAAAAATTATTGCAGGATACTCTGCGGGGCAAACATGGGAAACACTAACACAAAAATACAATCAGCTTGCAGGCTCATTTGTAGGACAATTAGCCGATTTACACAAAGTTGAGGTTGAACTCAACTCCTACCTAACAGAAAAAGCATTAGATGGCTTATTCTTAAAAATAGCCTTAGAAGAAAGCAAAATAAGAAAAGATCCTACTGCCAGAGTTACAGAAATTTTGAAACGCGTCTTTAAATAAAACATTAAGGCTGTTAGCTATTCAAGAGCTAGCAGCCATATTTTTTTCCCTGCCAGGAATCTCTTTCTTTCAATCTTTTCTCAACCTTAGCCACAAATTCAAAATTCTTTAATCCCCATTTAGGTGCAATCAACAACTCTTTAGGCGACTGACTTATAAAACGCTCCATTACAATTTCAGGATTAAGTAACTCCAAGAAATTCACAACCAGTTCAATATATTCATCCACATCAAACAACTTCATCTGAGAAGGTTTTTTTAAATACTCCTCTCCCATTACGGAACCTCTAACCAATTGAAGCTGATGAAGCTTTAAATAATCCAATGGCAGTTCAGACACTTTTTTTGCATGACCATATATATCCACTTCTGACTCCCCAGGCAAACCTAAAATCAAATGTGCTCCAACCTTCAAACCTGCCTCAGCTGATTTTTTTATTGCATCTATACCTTCCTGATAATTATGCCCCCTATTTATTCTAATCAAAGTAGAATCTAAAGTAGATTCAATACCATATTCTATTGTTATATGAAAATCCTTATTCAATTCACTTAAATATTCTATTAATTCATCACTAACACAATCTGGTCGCGTTCCAATTACAATACCAATTATTTTTGGATGACGTAAAGCTTCCAAATATCTGTCTTTTAGTACTTCTATACTTTCATAAGTATTACTATAAGCCTGAAAATAAGCTAAATAATGCTGTGCTTTATATTTTGGAGAAAAGAAATTAATTCCTGTAACAATTTGATGCGTAATAGAATTACCTTCTCCACAATAAGATGGATTAAAGGTAGAATTATTACAAAAAGTACACCCTCCATTACCTTTTGTTCCATCTCTATTAGGACACGAAAATCCAGCATCTACAGACACTTTTTGCACCCGCTCATCAAAAGTCCGTTTGATATAAGAACTATAATCATTAAATCGCCTGGAATGTCCCCAAGAATATGTCATACTATATACTTAATTTTTAACCTATCAAAAAAACAAATTTACCTCTAGTAATAAATTCAATCATAATCGTACGACGCAAATACGAATCCAAATTCTTCATAAATAATAATGATTAAATCCCACAGGCAACTTCTAACTATATTATTTAGCATGCAAATGTAATAAAATAGAATAATCAGAATTAAAACTTAATAATCAAAAAATCCATTACTAACACAGCGTTTACACAAATTCTTTTTTTATATTTATACTACTTTAAAACTAAAAAACATACTTAATGATAAACGAAAAAGACCTTAATCACCTTAGCAAGAAAAGCATTACTCCCGAACAAGTTGACATACAACTAAATCATTTTAAAAATGGTTTTCCATTTATGGATATTCAAAAACCAGCATCTATTGGTGATGGCATCATTACCCTTGACGAAGAACAAAAGTTATTATTTACAGATCAATACCGCAATGGAATTGACAAAGGCTTATCTATACTAAAATTTGTTCCTGCATCCGGAGCTGCCACACGGATGTTTAAAGACTTATTTAGTTTTATTAATTCAGATAAATCAAAACAGGAGGAACTTAAAAAATCAGGACCTATTAATGATTTTCTTTCTCATATTAAATACTTTGCCTTTTCAAAAGACCTGGAATCTGTATGCAACATTGATTTTTCTGACGATAAAGCAGTTTTTGAAAATGGAGCTTTAATTGTAGAGAAATTACTACTTGAAGATGGACTGAATTATGGAAAATACCCCAAAGGAGTCCTGCAATTTCATTATGATGGTGAAAAAACAACCACTCCTATTGAGGAACACATGATTGAAGGTGCTTTATACGGACAGGACAACGAAGATATTGTCAATCTACATTTCACAGTTTCCGAAGATCATATTAGCCTTTTTAAAGATATTGTAAACAAAAATATTTCTCTATTTGAAGAAAAATATGACGTGAAATATAACATATCATATTCAACACAAAAATCTTCAACAGATACAATTGCAGTAAACCCTGACAATACACCTTTTAGAATAGATAATAATCAGTTATTATTTCGTCCTGCCGGACATGGTGCATTAATTGAAAATCTAAACGATTTGGATGCAGATATAATCTTTATTAAAAATATCGATAACGTTATTCCTTCATACAGATTAAAAGATACCATACAATATAAAGAAGCACTTGCTGGAGTATTATATTTTTATCAACAAAAAATATATGATTTTTTAGAAGCTATAGAAAATGAAACAGCAGATCAGGAACTAATTGATGAGATACTTGACTTTATGCAAGTTGAATTATTCATTACTATCCCTGAAGATCTTTCATCTGAAACAGAAAAAATATTATTTATCACAAACAAATTTAATCGACCTATTAGAGTATGTGGAATGGTTAAAAACGAAGGAGAAGCCGGAGGTGGACCTTTTTGGGGAATTGGAAAAAACAATGAAATCTCACTTCAAGTTGTTGAAAGTTCTCAGATCGATCTTAGTAACGATACAAAAAAGAAGCTTCTTCAACAAAGCACCCATTTCAATCCGGTGGATTTAATTTGCAGTACAAAAAACTACGTTGGTGAAAAATTTAATCTTCTTGATTATGTAGATCCTAAAACCGGATTTATTTCTAATAAATCACTTAATGGTAAAGATTTAAAAGCATTGGAACTTCCAGGATTATGGAATGGAGCAATGTCTGATTGGACTACATTATTTGTTGAAGTTCCTATCAGCACTTTTAATCCTGTTAAAACAGTTAACGATTTACTTCGCGTTCAACATCAGCCTGAAGGCGTAGAAAATCATTAAGAAAATACACCAAAGGACATTGTTTATTAAATAGTTATTAACAATGTCCTTTTATTATAAACAACCTATTGTAAAAACCTAAATTAATGGTATTTTTGTTGCTTAAAATCAAAGTGAATATATGCAAGAATACTCTCACGCAGATCATGAAGGGACAAGAGAGACTGTTGACAGATTTGAGGAACTGGTACAACTGAACCAGGAGTCTTATTTCGATGTGTTCCAAATTGAATCTATATTTGATTACTATCACCAAAAAAGCATACTCGACAAAGCTGAAATAGCCATTACAATGGGCTTAAGACAGCATCCCGATTCAACAAGTTTAAAACTTAAGCTGAGTACATTATATCTGGAACTAGATAAAGACAATGAAGCTTTAGTTATATTAGAATATTTAAAGCAGGTTGAATCAAATAATTCTGAAGTATTTTTAAATCTTGGAATTATCCATTCTCGGTTGGCTGAAAAAATAAATGCAATTAAAAATTTTGAAGTTGCATTAAAACATTGTGCTAAAGAAGATTTAGCTGATTATGTTTTTGAAATCAGTTTTAATTTAAATCAAGAAGGCTATTTTACTGAAGCTAAAAATGTAATAAACTATTACATTAAGGAATTTTCAAACAACGAGAATCTTCTTTTTGAATTAGCTTATGCCTATGATAAATTAAATGAAACTGATCAGGGTATTATTATCTATAATAAATTATTAGATATCAACCCTTATCTGGAAAATGCATGGTACAACTTAGGTATTCTGCATAATAAACAAGAAAATTATTCAGAAGCCATAGAAGCATATGATATTACAATATCTATTGCTCCAAATCTTTCTGAGGCATATTTCAACAAAGCAAATAGCTTGGCTCAAACCGGTGAGTTTATTGAAGCTATAAATGCTTATGCTGAATATTTATCTTATTCACACCCCAATTCTATTTCGTACTTTTATATGGGCGATTGCTGGGAAAATCTGGGTAATTATAATTTAGCTTCAAAACTTTATAAAGCAGCCGTTGATTTAGATCCAAACCACATTGAATCATTGCGTTCTTTAGGAAGAACATCATATAGGGTTCAGGATTACGAAACCAGCATTTACGCATTAGACAAAGCAGTTAGTATCGACCCTAAATCTGCCGAATTATGGAGAGCTTTGGGTAAAAGTTATAAGAAATTTAAAAAACCTGCTGAAGCTAAAAGATGTTTAAAAAGAGCTTTGATTAATCAACATCAGGACACTAAAAACTGGATTGAGATGTATCAGTTTCTTGAAGAAAATGAAGGTGATTTTAACGCTATACCTTTTCTTGAGCTTCTTTTGAGTAAAGATCAGTCAAATGGTGCACTACACTATTTAGCAGCCATTATATATAATAAATTTAACAAGCAAAAAAAATCATTACATCATTTAATTATTGCACGCCAATTATTACCTGAGGATTTAGAACTTGTTTTAAATAAATACCCGGCACTGGTATCAATGCCAGAAATCGCCGAATATATCAATTCCCAACTATAACATTAATTTGTTTTATGAATTTTCTTAACAAACTAAGGTTATAACAATTAGTTTGTAGTTTATAATTTTGAACATAAAACTGGCACAACCAGAACAGGTTACAAAAAACACAAAAACTTAATTGTAATTTAGAATGGTTAGCTGGTTTTGCTTATTTTTTTTAACTGATGAAAGAAAACAACTCTAAAATATTTATTTCAAATATTTTTAAAGGAATGGCCATGGGTGCTGCAAATGTAATCCCTGGAGTATCAGGAGGAACTATAGCTTTAATAACAGGGATATTTGAACGCTTAATTGATGCAATTAAATCTTTTGACCTAAAAGCCATCAACCTTTTATTTAAGGGAAAATTTAAAGAATTAATCCAACATATTGATTTATGGTTTCTTATTTCCGTTTTTATGGGTGTTGGTATCGCTATTGTTTCATTAGCCCGCTTATTTAAATTTCTATTTGCTAATTATCCTGTTTACATATGGGCTTTCTTTTTTGGACTTGTTTTAGCCAGTGTATACTTTGTAGGAAAATCAGTAAAAAAATGGAATATTAGTAGTATTATTTCTTTTATCATTGGAAGTGCTATTGCCATCTCCATCAGCGTTCTTACTCCTGCATCAGAAAATAGCTCCATGATATATTTATTTATATGTGGAATTGTGGCTATATGTAGTATGATTATCCCAGGATTATCAGGATCTTTTGTACTCATATTAATGGGAAATTACCAACTGGTAATGATTAATGCCGTAAGCGAATTCAACATGAAAGTATTATTGCCTGTAGCTGCAGGAGCTGGTCTAGGTTTAATAGGATTTTCACACTTCTTATCGTGGTTACTAAAAAAATACCACAACCAAACCATTGCTACACTAACCGGTTTTGTTTTAGGTTCATTAGGTATATTATGGCCTTGGAAAGAAACTCTTACTCAAACATTTGGAGAGAAAGTAAAAACCATTGGTTATGATTGGTTTTTACCCAAAGCAGATGCCGAGTTTTTTATTGCTTTAGTTTTTATTATATTAGGAATAGGCAGCATTTGGTTAACAGAATCTCTTGGATCAAAAAAATCAAAAGAAGCTTAAAATAAAACAAACAATAAGGTTATGAAAACATTCGGACTCATTGGATACCCACTTTCGAAATCCTTTTCGCAAAAATATTTCACTGATAAATTTGAAAAAGAATCATTCAAGGGAAGATATCTTAATTTCCCAATTGCCTCTATTGATGAATTTCCTGAATTAATCAATCATCACCCGTATATTGGAGGATTAAATGTTACTATTCCTTACAAAGAAAAAGTAATACAATATTTGGATGATCTGGATCCTATTTCAAAGGAAGTTGGAGCTGTTAATGTGATAAAGGTGGATTGGAGCATACCTGCAAAACCAAGATTAACAGGATACAACTCTGACATTATTGGATTTTCTAAATCCATTGAACCTCTGTTAAATGCCAATCATAAAAAAGCATTGATATTAGGAACCGGGGGGGCTGCAAAGGCTGTAGGTTTTGCATTAAAGAACCTAAACATAGAATACAAATTAGTTTCAAGAACTCCTGAAGGCGAAAACCAGATTAGCTATCACTCATTAAACGAGGCTACAATGAAGGAGTATACTGTAATTGTAAACACTACTCCTTTAGGAATGTACGGAAATATGGACGCTAAACCTGAAATTCCATATCACTACTGTGGAAAAGAACATCTGTTTTTTGATTTGGTTTATAATCCTGAAGTAACTGCATTTTTAAAAGCAGGACAAGATCAAGGGGCTACTATAAAAAACGGACTGGAAATGCTCCATTTACAAGCTGAAGCTGCCTGGGAAATCTGGAATATGTAGTTAATATACTTATACAATAATAATTCTTAGGCATACGATTTTTTTCTATGCCTATAGGATTTATTTTTATGCTTATAAAAATAAATCCTTTGCCTATAAGTTTAAGAACAGATACAGTCATTAATCACCCACTATATAAATAGTGGGTTTATGATATACTTTATGGCTAGGCATTTTCTAAGTCAGTTAAATGCTCCATCTTTTTCATACTTAAGAAACTTTGAATATCTCCCAAGTGAGCTTTTACTTTCTTATTTCCAAATTCGTATACCTTATGCACTAATCCATCTAAAAAATCACGGTCGTGCGAAACAAGAACCAACGTTCCATCATACGACTTAAGAGCTTCCTTTAACACATCCTTAGTTTTCATATCCAAATGATTGGTAGGCTCATCTAATATCAACAGATTAACAGGTTCCAGCAATAGTTTAATCATAGCTAACCGGGTTCTCTCTCCCCCGGATAAAACCTTTACTTTTTTAGTTGAGCTATCACCACCAAACATAAAAGCACCCAACAAATCTTTAACCCTATTTCTGGCATCCCCTTTGGCTACATCATCAATGGTTTGAAACACCGTTAAATTTTCATCTAACAACGAAGCCTGATTTTGTGCAAAATATCCAATCATGGTATTATGCCCTAAATTAAGCTCCCCATCATAATCAATTTCATTCATAATGGCTTTTACCAAAGTAGATTTACCTTCACCATTTCTACCCACAAAAGCAACCTTCTCTCCTCTTTCAAGCGTTAAAGAGGCATCTGCAAATACCAAATAATCATCATATGATTTGGCAACTTCCGTACCTATTAAAGGATAGCTACCGGAACGAGGTGCCGGAGGAAATTTTAAACGTAGCGAGGAACGATCTTCTTCATCTACTTCAACTCTTTCTAACTTTTCAAGCATCTTAACACGACTCTGAACCTGTAATGTTTTAGAATAAGTTCCTTTAAACCGTTCAATAAAAGCTTCGTTATCAGCAATCATTTTCTGCTGCTCTTCAAAGGCCTTTATCTGCTGCTCTCTGCGCTCCTGACGAAGCACCAGGTATTTCGAGTAGTTAACTTTATAATCATATATACGTCCCATAGTAACTTCAATGGTACGTGTAGTAATATTATCAACAAAAGCCCTATCGTGAGAAATAACAATTACAGCTTTTCCACAATTAATCAAAAACTCCTCTAACCATTGGATGGATTCTATATCCAAATGATTGGTAGGCTCATCTAATAATATTAAATCAGGTTTCTTCAAAAGAATCTTAGCCAATTCAATACGCATACGCCACCCTCCACTAAACTCACTTGTTGGTTTTGGAAAATCACTACGCATAAAGCCCAGGCCCAGTAATACTTTCTCTACTTCAGCATCAAAATTAGTTTCTTCAATTGAATAAAACTTATCACTGAGTGTTGAAACCTTTTCAATCAGTTCATAATAACTTTCTGATTCATAATCGGTACGGGTTTCTAACTGCTTATTTAAATCAGCAATTTCTTGCTCCATAGCAATGATATCAGCAAAAGCCTGCGATGCTTCCTCAAAAACACTTCTATTATCCTCTGTCATTAAATGCTGAGGTAAATAAGCCACTATCTTATCTTTAGGTACCGATACGCGACCTTTATTTGCTTCCCTTTCGCCAGCTAAAATCTTTAACAATGTAGATTTACCAGCTCCATTCTTGCCCATTAAGGCAATCCTGTCTTTTTCGTTAATAACAAAGGAAATATTTTTAAAAAGCGTGGAAGCACCAAACTCCACCGTTAACCCGTCAACTGAAATCATTATATTCTATTTTTTAGCGCTGCAAAGATAAAAAGATAGGAGAAAAAAGAAATTATCTTTTCAATAACATAAGTTAGAACTGCTTCTTTACAAACAATTCTTCCGGATATCCTACTCCAACCAAATAAAGAGCATGAGCCGGGGCTGAGGTGCCTGCAAGCGATCTATCCTTAGCCTCAATAATATCCCTAAACTGTTGTAAAGACATTTTTGCTCGTCCAACTTCAAGAAGTGTACCTACAATGGCACGAACCATATTTCGCAAAAAACGATCCGCTTTAATAGTAAAAATCCACTTATCATCTTTCTTCTCCCATTGTGCATACATTATTTGGCAATTATTTGTTTTTACATCCGTATGCAACTTGCTAAAACTAGTAAAATCAATGTATTCAAATAATATTTGAGCCGCTTCATTCATCAAATCAAAATCCAATGAAACATGCGATTGATAAGCCAATTCTTGTAAAAATGGATTTTTTTGTTCAACCAAATGATATTCATAAGTACGACTTACAGCAGAAAACCTACTATGTGTTTCTTCATCTACTTTAGTCAATGAAAATACTGCGATATCTCTGGGTATAAAACGATTAAGTTTATGACAGAATTGTTGCCCATCAATTTCATCATGACTACTGTCAAAATGAGCTACAAAATAAGAAGCGTGAACTCCGGTATCCGTTCTGCCACAACCGACTATATTAATTTTCTCTCGTAAAACCTTACCAATACAATCATTTAATACCTCCTGAACCGAAACAGCATTGGGTTGAATTTGCCAACCATGATAGTTTTTTCCGTTATATGCGAGTTCTAAAAAATATCTCATCGTTTATTAGTCTTCCGTCTTCAGTTCTTAGTCTTCAGTTCTCAGTCTTCAGTCCACAATCTACTGCCGACTGCTTACTGTTTACTACTTCATTACTTCACTACTTGCCCAAACAGATCGTAAGCCTCAGCATCTGTAATTTTCACCTGGTAAAATTCTCCTGTATTTAAATCTGCAGAATCAACAGGAATAAGAACTTCTGGATCAACCTCTGGAGAATCAAACTCTGTTCTTCCAACATAGTAATCCTCTTCTTTTCTGTCGATAATCACCTTTAATTCTTGATCAATCTTCTCCTGATTAATTTCCCAACTAATTTGCTCCTGAACCTGCATGATAGCATCAGCTCTCTCCTGCTTTACTTCCTCAGGAACATCATCTTTATATACCCTGTATGCATGCGTATCTTCTTCATGAGAATAAGGAAAAACACCCAAACGCTCAAAGCGGGCATCTTTTACAAAATCCAGCATCTCCTGAAAATCCTTCTCAGTTTCTTCAGGGTGGCCGGTAATTAATGTTGTTCTTAAATGAATTCCGGGAACATCCTTACGCATTCTTTCAATCAACTTATAAGTATCTGCTTTTGACACATTACGTCGCATTGTTTTTAGCATTGGATCACTAATATGCTGCAATGCAATATCTAAATAATTACAAACATTAGGATGTTGATTCATTACCTTAAGCACATCATAAGGAAAACCTGCCGGATAAGCATAATGTAAACGTACCCAATCAATTCCGGCCACATCTGCTACTTTTTGAGTAAGCTCGGCCAAGCGCATTTGCTTATAGTTATCCAGACCATAAAAAGATAAGTCCTGGGCAATCATTTGCAACTCTCGGACTCCAGTTGAAGCTAAACGCTGCGCCTCATCAATCAACTCTTCCATTGGTCGCGATTTATGCTTACCTGTAATTAAGGGAATAGCACAATACGAACAAGTTCTGTTACAACCTTCTGATATTTTAAAATAGGCATAATGTCCCGGAGTTGTTAAACTTCGCTCATTCTTTAAATCAGCTCTATAAGTTTGCCCCAAATCCTCAACAATCTTTTTCCAGTCAAACTTTCCATATATAGCATCCACCTCAGGAAGTTCCATTTTAAGCTGCTGAAAATATCTCTCCGACAAACATCCCATCACATACAACTTCTCAATATCCCCTCTCTTTTTTGCCTCAGCAAAATTCAGAATGGTTTCAATAGATTCTTCTTTAGCATCTCCAATAAAACCACATGTATTTATAATAGCAATATTTCCTTCAGGCTTAGGAGCATCATGAGCAACTGAAAATCCATTCGCTTCAAACTGCTTTATTAAGGATTCTGAATCCACCAAATTCTTTGAACAACCCAACGTTACAACATCAATCTTTTTCTTCATCATATATACTTTAGAGACTATAGATATTCTTCACCAACCTTTTTCTTATATCATATGATCTATAATCTAAAAAAACAAAAGGCCACCCTGTAAACAGGTAGCCCAATATATTGTTCTATAAATTTGTACTAATTAAATAAGGAATCAACAAATTCCGTACGATTAAACACCTGCAAATCATCCATCCCTTCACCTATTCCAATATATTTTACAGGAATCTGGAATTGATCAGAAACTCCAATCACCACACCACCTTTTGCAGTACCATCTAATTTTGTGATTACCAAAGCGTTAACCTCTGTAGCTTTAGTAAACTCCTTAGCTTGCTCAAAGGCATTTTGTCCGGTTGAACCATCCAATACCAAAATAATCTCATTAGGAGTATTAGGCACTACTTTTTGCATTACTTTTTTCACTTTAGTCAACTCATTCATTAAGTTAACCTTATTATGCAAACGACCAGCCGTATCAATAATCACCACATCAGCACCCTGAGATTTAGCAGAAGATAAAGTATCAAAAGCAACAGAAGCCGGATCCGAACCCATATTTTGTTTTACCAAAGGAACATCTACTCTATCTGCCCAAACTTGTAACTGCTCAATAGCAGCCGCTCTAAATGTATCTGCAGCTCCCAGAACCACCTTTTTACCAGCAGCCTTAAATTTATGTGCTAACTTACCTATAGTTGTTGTTTTACCAACACCATTAACACCTACCACCATAATTACATATGGCTCATCACTCTTTGGAAGTTCAAAATCACCCTCACCCGCAAGTTCATTCTCAGATAAAAGATCAACAATCTCTTCTTTTAAGAT
This sequence comes from uncultured Saccharicrinis sp., assembly GCA_963665705.1. Taxonomy (GTDB): domain Bacteria; phylum Bacteroidota; class Bacteroidia; order Bacteroidales; family Marinilabiliaceae; genus Saccharicrinis. The sequence continues at coordinate 1,858,992 of OY762448.1, read as the reverse complement.
TCTATTTAATTCAGAAGTACTTAAAAACTTATCTTTTGCAACACGCTCTTCTATTCTTTCAATAATTTTCAAAGTAGTATCTACACCAACATCTGAGGAGATTAATACTTCTTCAAGTTCATCAAGAACAACATCATCAACTTTTGAACGCCCCGCAACGGCTCGAGTCAGCTTCTTAAAAACACTTTCTTTCGTTTTTGCTAACCCTTTGTCCAGGCTTTCTTTTTTTTCTTTAGTAAAACTTCCAAATAATCCCATATCTTAATTATAGTAGAATATTAGATTTTGAGACAATAGAGAATAGAAAACATTAAATATTGAAGTGGGACTTCAAACTTAACTATTAATCTGAACAAAATTTAAACCATATCAAATGACATAAAATTCAGATTATTATTAACTAATCAATCTACTGCTGAATGAATGAGATAAATATATAAAAAATAACAAACTAAGCTATTGTTGTTAACACAAAAAAGCCTCCTTTAAAACTAAAGGAAGCTTTTTTGATAAAAAGTCTTTTGCAATGCAAAATTATTTCTTGAAAAAATCTTTCACTTCTTCATTGGTTACAATCTCTTCTTTAAAAGAGTATGCACCAGTTTTAGGCGATTTAACCATTTTGATCACTTTTGAGTGACCTTTTCCGCCTCCCTTTTGTAGTGTTGCTACCGCTTTCTTAGCCATAATTCAAAGATTTATTTAATTTCTCTATGAATAGTATAACGCTTCAAAATAGGGTTATACTTTTTTAGTTCCATTCTATCCGGAGTGTTTTTTCTGTTTTTAACAGTGATATATCTGCTTGTTCCAGCCATTCCACTCTCTTTGTGCTCAGTACATTCAAGAATTACTTGAACTCTATTTCCTTTTGCTTTCTTAGCCATCTTTTAAACCCCCTTAAAATTTAGTTATATAACCTTTTTCCTGAGCGGTTTTCAAAGCAGCTAATAAACCAACTTTGTTGATCATTCTAAGCCCAGAAGCTGAAACCCTAAGATCAATCCAACGCTCCTCCTCTACAAGAAAGAAACGCTTTTTAAATAGATTCACATCGAATCTTCTTTTGGTTCTTCTTTTAGAGTGAGATACATTGTTCCCAACCATGAACCTTTTTCCAGTTATTTGACAAACTCTTGACATTTTTCAATCGTTTTTTCGGATACATTTTTCAAACAGAGCGCAAAATACGGTAATTTTATCGTAAATAACAAATAAACAAGGATAAAATATTATATTTTTTTCGCTATTTAACAATTTTATCCAATCTATTTTGAACCAAAATCCCTTATGCTTTGCAAACTAACCAATTTACAATAAAACTACCAACTAGACTCATCTTTTTAACATTAAAAAATTTTATTTATTTTTCCAGTCAAAACATCTGTATCTGTCTTTATTACATATATATAAATACCTTTACTTATGTTAGACATATTTACCGGTTCTCCTTTATAAACTATATTTTTAATCAGGCTTCCATTAATGTTATACAACTTTACTTCGGCATTTACATCAATATTTTGAAAAACCAAACACTGAGAACCCGAATTGAAAAATACATATCCTGAATTAGATAATGACACCTCATCATTCACATCGGTGCTTATAGAAAAAACTTGATTTTGCTTGCTACCATAAACATAATCAACTAATTCAGGCATATCAATAAACGGATTTCGATTATGCTGCCACTTATATATTACATTATTTCTATGCATTTCATAGTCATCAGGAATATCCGATTCATTCCACGCTAACAGATAAGTTAAATCGCCAAGTGATCCTACTGTTGAATTATCCGGATTTCCTTCCACAAGTCCTAAAGCATCATACCGAAGAGCCATGAAAAATAAACTCCGGGCCACATCACCTTGCCAACTACCTTCATTGCCATCAGGTCCATCATACTCTTCTCCGTAATCACTATTGCTTCTACTTGAATTTTCTGAAGAATCTGCTGGGCGTAAGCCATGGGCGTCACCATGAGCATGTTCTGTATGAGATGCATCTGTTGTCATATAAACATCCATACCATCGGCTGAAGTAGAAGTACCATCTGAAAATCCACCGCGCGATTGTGGATAAATATGTTCTCTGTTCCATTTACCTACACTTGTACCTGATCCTTGTTGGTCAGACTTATTTCGGCCTTGTTCAGTATACAATAGCCAAACCTGATTGTTATTTTCAGGATTTACATCTGCCTCTTTTAGCATATCCCAAACATCACCATAAGTTTGAGCTCTTACTTCACTAGCATCAGCAATCAGGTCCGTGATCGCATTTTTTAAATTCTGTCCTGACAATCCATTTAAACCATCGTAATAGCCTTCCGGAGCTGTTGAACTTACTTTATCATAGCTCGGATTCAAAGGAGTGCCATAATCACTCACTGCATAATCATCATCTTCAATAGTAAAGCTATAATTATCATTATAAGCCTCGTAGTTTTCATCAAGATCAACGAACACTACTAATGCAGTCTCATCTCCCTCATCATCCGCATCATCTACAATTGAAATTTCTGTTGAAGAACTAGTTTCTCCATTTAAAATAGTTACGGTAAGATTACCTGAAAAATCATTTGAATCAAAAGAGCCATTTTCTATGGTAAAATTTATCGCCAAATCACTTTCAACAGCATCGGATGCTGTAAATGTAATATCAAAAACATCCCCCTCTGCATAACTCGATTGAGTTGTTGAAATTGTAATGGTTGTAGTTTGAATTCCAGAGCCATCATTAAGCATTCCTACAGTAGGAGTTCCGCTTATAAACGAACCATCTGATTGTCTTAATATAGATTCATTATCTTTATCACCATTTCCATCTTCATTGTATTGAACAGTCTGACCTAAACCCGTAAGTAAACCGGAATCATCACTATCATTAGTATCATAAACAAGGGCATCAATTAAATTATTTGAAGTTACCGCTGTTCCATAAGGGAAATCACTTGCATTAGCATAGTAAATAGCAACTGCATCAGCCCCATTTTGAATATTATTCTGTGCACTTGAAAAAATAAAATCCGGGCTGGGAGTAACAGTAGATGTACCTAATAGAAATATGCCATTAGCATCACTTGTATAACCATCTAAAACAATACTTAAATACGATGCATCATTACTTCCATTAAACAGCACTAAAACATAGTTATCCAGCGCCATATTTGCTGAGGAAGTTTTTAGTTCAATAAACTCCATTGTATCATAACCAGGAGTATCAGCATCTACTTCATTAATAATAACCTGAGCATTTATTAATGAAACAAACGCAACAAATAAATTGAATAGTAACAGTCTTTTCATACTTTATATTTTTATAATAAAGCACAAAAATAGACCAACTGGTCGTCACGTAAACTAAGTAATAGTTAAGGAATTGTAAATTATAAACCAGCTTGACTTAACACTATTTTCAGCTAATCTTAACATATTATATGGCACCTAAAAATATCCAATCCCAAACAGTAATAAACATAAAATGAAAAAAAAATAAAAAAAAAGAGTTGCAACTTAATCTCATAATTGCAACTCTTTAATAAACACTAATATTTTATGATCAAAATCAATTCTACTTAACTAATATCAACCCGGGATTATTACCTGTTATTGAACGACCTCCATCAGGAGTAACAATAAATGTATTTTCTATCCCCACCATTCCAACGCCTTCGATACCTTTTTTAGGTTCTACTGCAAATACCATGTTCTCAACTAATGGCTCTTTAAATCCTTTAGCTAACACAGGCAATTCATCAACTGTTAAGCCAATTCCATGACCAATAAACTTCACCTGACGATTTCCAAATCCCATAAAATTCTGTTGAAATTCAGGACTTAAATCATTCATTATAGATTCATATATATCTTCTGGTACATTACCTGGCTTAAGCATTTCTGCTACCTTATCTTGAATATCTACACACTGTTTATGAATTGCAATTACTTCATCAGGTAAAGATTCTCCAAACATATAAGTCATTGTTTTATCAGAGTGGTAACCATTTACACCTAAGCCCATATCTACAAACACTAAATCGCCTTTATTAAGCTTACGATAACGATTCCCCAAACTTGGGACTGCAGCACCTAAACCTCTGTTTCCTCCCGGACCATCGAAATTGGTAGGATATAAAGAACTATCTCCAAAGCCTAGTTGAGCCACCACAATTTCTGTATCATGCATTGCAAATCGTGCAGTACCATGATGCCCCTCCTTAACCATAACCTGATACAACTCTGCAGCCAGGTCTGTTTCTGTCATTCCTTCTCTTAACATTGTAGGAACAATATCTTCCAATACACGACGATGAATAGCGCCTGCTTCCTCCATATGCTTAATCTCCCAAGAGCTTTTCACAGCACGGGTCTGTGCTATTTGCATATCTAAGGATTGATACCATTCAAAAGGAAAATGCTTCTGAAAACGTTTATACGCTGCAAGAGGCACAAATTCAGTTTCTAAATAAACCTGCTTAGGAAGAGCACTATAATTTTCAGCTGCATCGCGAAAACTGCCAATTGACTTAATATTCTCAAACTCAGACTCCATTGAAGTTCTTTCATAACTCTTTCTGGCCCAAAGAATAGCGTCTTTACCTCGTTCAATAATCAAAACTCCATCAGCCATTGAGCCTGCGAAATACAGTAAATTTATTTTACTAAAAACTGCGGCCATCTGCCAATCTGGATGTTGCTGATCCATAATTTGACAAAAACGATCTCTTCTTAATTTTAACTCTGAAGCTGGTATTATATCTGTCATAATTAAACTTTTTTTAAGATCTCAAAATTATAGTTTTGATACTAAATGAGTTGGTTTATTATCTTAAACTTTATTAAATACACATAGTTTTAAAACATAAAATAATCTCATGCCGGAATTATAAATCATCTTAAACTACATTTTCGTTTACACCTCCTGCAAAAAACCTACATTTTGGTAAACACTTACTCTAATATTAATTTATAACATTTTAATAATCTGACACTTTACTCAAACCTATTATAAATGGTGCAATTTATGTATATAAAAATTTCACCATACACATTGAAACAATAAAATCATTTCATTACTATGAAAATAGAGTTAGAAATATTGACTTTTTTAAAAGAAAGCTGGCTGGAAGAAAAAAAATTTATGGTATTTCAAAATGAAAAAGGGGAACTAAGAGCAGTTGAAGCACATATCGTTCAAGTGGAAAGTATTTCAGCAGGAGATATTCTCAAAGCAAGAGTTCGCAAAAAAGGGTGCTCAGTTCGTGAAATAGAGGAAGTGTTTGTATAAGGCTCTACGCTAAATAATTACCAGTGAATAATTTTAAAACACTTTCATTTACCAGAACGATACAAACTCAAATTTTCATTATTTCTGACAAAAAAATGATAATATATAAGGTTAACTCCTACCCTGCAAAAACATTTTAACGCTACCCCCTCTCCTATCAATTTCAAATTAAGCTATTAAAAACAATAGACGTATTCTGTTTTATCCTTATTGAATTTGAACATAACATTTAAATAATTGATTTTTCATTTAGGATATTGAGGTCTTATATTATTATATTACTTTTACAACATGGTAAGAACACTTTAATAAATTATCAGTACAAAACATTAAAGTCAGATATTTTTGACAAAACAAGATCATGGAACAAAAAAAAGGAAACTCAAAATTACCCAATTGGATTGAAATCATTTCAAAATACAATAAACCATCTATTCCCAAGAGCGTTTGGCAAATAATTAATTCATTTATACCCTATGTTGTATTATGGTTTTTAATGGTTAAGAGCATTGAAATTTCATATTGGATAACACTTTTACTTTCTGTTTTTGCAGCAGGTTTCTTAATACGCATATTCATTATTTTTCACGACTGCGTGCATGGTTCCTTTTTTAAAAAGAGGAAATACAATAAATATGTAGGTATATTTATGGGATTGTTTGCATTTACACCTTTTCACCGTTGGCAAAACGATCATTTAATTCACCATAATACTGTTGGAAATTTAGATGAGCGAGGCGTAGGTGATGTAAAAACATTAACGGTAAAAGAATATTTAAGCTTATCAAAATGGAGAAGATTCAGGTATAGAATCTACCGACACCCTATTTTTTTATTCGGAATTGCACCTTTGCTACATTTCGGATTACAAAATCGTTTTACAGTAAAACGCCTACCTAAAAAGACTAAAAAATATGTGCATTTCACGAATTTGGCATTAGTCGTATTGGTTGGTGGCCTCGTTTGGTTATTAGGTTGGAAAACCTACTTATTGATTCAACTACCAGTACTATACATTGCAACCAGTCACGGAATATGGCTGTTTTATGTACAACATCAATTTGAAGGAGTAGTATGGACAAAAGCAACCAATTGGGATTATAAAACAATGGCTTTGGAGGGATCCTCATATTTTAAACTTCCTATATTATTGCAATGGTTTACCGGAAATATTGGTTTCCACCATATCCATCATTTATCTCCAATAATTCCTTTTTATAATTTACCTAAATGTCATAAAGAGAATGAGTTATTTCAACAGATAAAACCTATTACCTTTTTTACAGCATTAAAGTCCATGAAACTACACTTATGGGACGAAAAGAGACAGCGTTTAATAGATTTTAAAGAGATCGCATATAATAATTAGTGGTCAGGTACAGCCTATATAGATTTATCTTGATATAATTATGGCAAAGTTTTTACCTTTGGGGCCAATTAAAAAATACATTTAATAAGCCGAATGCTTCAAATAATATATCAGGATGAATTTATGGTGGTGATTAATAAGCCACATGGATTACTAGTGCATCGCAGTGCTATAGCTGCCGATGCTGAAGAATTTGCCATGCAACTACTACGTGATCAAATCAAGCAAAAAGTATATCCGGTTCACCGCATAGATCGTAAAACTTCTGGACTATTGTTATTTGGGCTCAGTAGTGAGGCTGCTCATAAAATACAGATACAACTTGAAAACCAAAAGACGCAAAAAACATATTTAGCTATTGTTCGTGGATATTTCCCTGACAATATAGATGTAGATCATCCCCTGACTAATGATAAAGGAAAAGTACAGGAAGCATTTACCTCCTTTAAAACACTTAAAAAAACTGAGCTTGATATTCCTTTGGGAAAATTTCCTACTTCAAGATATTCTTTGATTGAAGCCTATCCTAAAACTGGTAGGATGCATCAAATAAGGAAGCATTTAAATCATTTACGCTTTCCAATTATTGGCGACCGACCTCATGGTTGTAATAAACAGAACCGTTTATTTAAAGAGAAATGGAATATGACCACCATGCTGTTACATGCTCAAAAACTAAGGATTAAACATCCATATTCAATGGAAATAATGCAACTGGAAGCTCCGTTATTTACTACTTTCTCAGAAATGATAACAACTTTAAAGTTGAATTAAAAACGAGATATAATAATTAGTTGATGCTGCCGGCACACTAAATCGGGAATAATTTGGGTGGTTATCAGACTCTGATTGGTAATTGTTCGGGTACTATATCCTTACCCTATCCGAACACAACCCCAACACAACCCTATCCCACCCGAACGCTACCCGAAGCCACCCCAAAGCCAATACCTATCAGACCCAGAAAAGACCCTTTTTGTGAATAGTTTTTCCTGTTTTGGGGCTATTTCTGAATAATTTTCCTTGTTTTTGACGTTTTTGGGAATAATTGGGGGTTTTTACCTCATTTTTCTTTGATAACCAAATTCTTCATATTTTAATACACACTGATATACAATACCTTACAACACAAAAAAAAGTCACAGTAAAATTACTGTGACTTTTTTATGTCTTTATAATTGGGTTACAAACTATAACATTATACTAAAAGAACAACAACTTATTAATTTGGCACTCTCTTATATGATTTACAGCTTAATTATTTCACGAACAAAATGTCCGCACCAGCTGGGATAGAAAATCATTCTTTTGAGGTATAATATGCGAGAATTTTTATTCAGGATTCTGATTACAGATTAAAAGTAATGGAAATTGGAGAGTTACATATTGATCCTGCATAATTCATGGACAACATGTCCGCAAGCTGGGATGCTTTTTATTGATTGGTACCTGGAAGGATATTTTAATATTCAGTGCTATAATTTTAATTTCTGTGGATCTTTCCGATTATCCCAAAATGCATATAGTTCTATTATCTCCATTTCTTCATTTATAAAATAGAACAAACTATTATGCTTTGTTATAAATGCTTTACGTATCCCATTAAAACCAGAAGCTTTGAATTGAAAGGGATTTATTTCTATCTGGATTATAACTTTATGTGCTTTTCGAACAAAGTGGCGTATTTCTTTTTCGGTCCAGTTTCTTTCTAAGTTTTTTATTATTTCGTCAAAAGTATATTCCGCTTCTTCTGTCCACCATACTACTAAAGCCATTTATCATATTTTTTCATTACTTCAGCATGAGTTTTTATTTCTCCTCGTTTGGCTTGTTCCATTCCTCTTTTTACAGATTCCTTCACATGCAATGGCAATTCATCCCAAAAATCACCTTCACTTACCTGCTTACTTAAAATAGCTTTAATCGCATTCAAGATGTCTGTGTCATTCACTTTATCTATCAAGCTATGTAAGTCTGATTTTAATTCAATAGTATTCATACTTTTCATTGTTTATATCCTTTACAAAGTTAACGTTTAATATTTAGTTTTTATTTCTATTCTTTTTATGATTATTTTCTCTCATAGACTTTCGAAGTCGATTTAATTACCCTGCTCATATCCAATGTTTAAACATCTACTTCAACGGAAGATATTTTTGTATTTCTTCTTTCAACTCCTCAATTCAGCTTTATATAGAATGTTCTGTTGTACTGGGTATTTATGCTCAGAAAAGGTTTAGACCAATTGTAAGTGATGACCATTGGCAAATCCTACGATCCCTAAAATAACAGCTATATAAATCTAATAAAATCTATACAGGATAGAAAATCATTCTTTTGAGGTAATATGCGAGAATTTTTAGTCTTGATTCTGATTGTAGATTAAAAGTAATGAAAACTGGAGAGTTACATATAGATCCTCACCTTAAGACCGGGTTACAAACCCTACCATAATACAAAAAGAACAACTACTTATTAATTTGGCACTCTCTTATATGATTTACAGCTTAATTATTTCACGGACAAAATGTGCGCGCAAGCTGAATATAATAAAATAAAGAGCTGTAACTTTTTACAATTGCAGCTCTTGTATATTACTTAGTTTAACCTTAAAAACCAACTATTATGTTGATAACTAGCTTATAACATTTTTCTTTAGATTTATTAATCTGCAAGGAAATATGTATTTTAGTCAGAAAGCTTGCAGATATGGTTGGAAAACAAGATAATACTCCACAGTTAAGAATTTTTGATACGCCAATTGAACGGTTCATTAATTTAGATCACGAATTATGTGTTTTATCAAAGCAAATAGATTGGGATTTGGTAGAAGCAGATTTTTCTGTTTATTATTCTGACTTTGGACGTCCATCAGTTCCTATTCGAAAGATGGTTGGTTTACTTTTGCTTAAGCATATTTACAACCTTAGTGATGAGGCACTTATTGATAGATGGATTGAAAATCCATATTGGCAGTATTTTAGTGGAGAGAAAATCTTTCAGACTCAAAAGCCTTTTGATCCAACTGAATTCATTCACTTTAGAAAGCGAATAGGCCAAGAAGGAGCAGAAAAATTATTAAAAATTTCAGTGCAACTTTTTGGCCAAGAGGCTCAAGAGAAAGAAGTGTTAATAGACAGTACTGTTCAAGAAAAGAATATTACCTATCCAACGGATGCCAAATTACATAAACGCATCATTGAAAAAGTTAATAAGATAGCAGAACAAGAGGGAATAAAACTTCGACAAACTTATACTCGCACATTAAAACAGTTAATGATAGACCAACGTTTTCATAATCATCCCAAAAGAAGAAAGAAAGCTAAATCGGCATTACGAAAAATTAAAACGATAGCGGGCCGTCAAGTAAGAGATATTGAAAGACAATTTAATCCGACACAAAAATTAAAATATAAAGAACTGTTGATTATACTCAATAAGATTCTAACACAAAAAAAGGGAGATAAGAATAAGATTTACAGCATTCACGAACCACAGGTTAGTTGCATCGCTAAAGGAAAAGAAGCAAAGAAGTTTGAATTTGGAAATAAATCAGGAATTGTATTAACAAAGACCACAAAAATTGTAGTTGGAGCTATAGCTTTTGAAGATAATCCCTACGATGGACATACCCTGGAGGAACATTTAAAACAAACAGAGTACTTAACTGAAAGTAAACCCAAGGTTGGAATTGTTGACAGAGGATACCGAGGAAAAAAGAACATTGACGGTGTTGAAATAATATCACCAACAGTTCCGAAAAAAGGAACTACTCCCTATGAGAAACAAAAAGCAAGGAAACGTTTTAAAGCAAGGGCAGGAATCGAACCAATTATTGGTCATATTAAGCATGATCACAGGATGTTAAGAAATTATTTAAAAGGGGCCAATGGAGATAAAATAAATACAATTTTAGCTGGAACAGGCTTTAATTTAAAGAAAATGCTCAATAGAATTAAAGAGCAAATTCTTTTTGACCTTTTTCAAATTTTATTTTTTACAAAAATAATCTTTCTAAAAAACAGGGTAACTCAAAATATAGTACTTTTTCAGGTCTGACTACTTATTTACTAAGGAGTATTATCTCAACAATAATTGGCAATAGAATAAAAATATTCAACAAATAAAAAACGAACAGGATTAGTTTAGCCTTCTTTCGTTCCTTATTTTTACTTGTTGTTTTAATAATGGATTTAATCTTTTTTCTATCTTCTTTAGCATATAGGTTCGGGAAATAATTATTTCTTGTATGAAATTGCTTAAGAAGAATAAACAAGAAAATAATGCTATATAAGACTATACCCCATGATAGCACAAAAAACAAATCAATCATATGTTTATAATTCACGGAGATAGTCTTTCTTAATATAAATTAATTCCCTCTATTCGGATTTTGACGAAAAAAGATGCTGTATTATATAGTCCAATTCTGTACGTCCATTTAAGCAATGGCCATTACTTCAAATCTTCATCAACCATATTTTTAAGCATTACCAATGCCATTTCAGAGGAGCGCAGAATATTACGTTCGCGAATGTGACCAAACTGAAATTTCTGGCTTACAGTTTTATTAGGTCCGGATACTGCAATCCAAACGGTACCAACAGGTTTTTCATCAGTTCCGCCATCCGGACCAGCAATACCTGATGTTGATACCGCATAATCGGTTCCTAATGCTTTTTTAGCACCCTGGGCCATTTGTTCTACTACCTGCTGACTTACTGCCCCATGAGCAATTAAGTCTACTTCTTTCACCCCTAAAACATGTTGTTTTACGTCGTTATGATAGGCAACAACGCTTCCTGTAAAATAAACGGAACTACCCGCTAAGGAAGTGATCAGATGGGCGATATTACCACCGGTACAACTTTCTGCAGAAGACAATGTTAACTTATTATTGGTGAATAATTCAGCAATCACCTCTACTGTTGAAACATCATCATAAGCCAAAATATTATTTCCAATGATAGGATTTAAACCTTCAACTAATTCATCAATTTTTGATTCAAGTAGAGCCTTATCATCTCCTCTTCCGGTAAAACGTAATCTGATTCTGCCCGGAGCCGGTAAATAGGCCAACTTGATGTAGTCAGGAATGGTTTCTTCAAAATCTTCCAGCATTTCAGCCAATACAGCCTCAGGTATATTATGAACCAATACTGTTTTATGAACAATACTTCCTATATCAAAACGCTCCGACAATCGGGGTATAATTTGAAACTCCATGGTATGCTTCATTTCAGAAGGTACTCCTGGCATTGAAACAAATATAGTTCCCTCATGCTCAAACCACATAACAGGAGCTGTTCCCACTGGATTTCGAATCACTGTACAGTTGGCAGGAACCAAAGCCTGCGCTCTGTTTAACTCATTAATATTTGGTACATATCTTTTTAATAAGGTTTTTACATCTTCAAAAACCTCTTCACTAAAAATCAGCTCTGTATTAAAAAACTTACACATGGTAACCTTAGTAATATCATCTTTAGTTGGACCTAAACCACCTGTCAACAACACGACATCTGCCCTACCCGAAGTTTCATTTAAAATATTCAGAATTTCTTCTTCCGTATCGCTTACCGAATTAATTCGGGCTACTTCAAATCCTGCTTCATTTAATTTTTGACCCATCCAGGCAGAATTGGTATCAACAACCTGCCCTATTAATAGCTCATCCCCGATAGTTACTATTTCTATTTTCATGTGTTTGAATATATTTTCTTATTTACCAATCTTTTTCAATGCTCTTACTCTTTCTAATAAAGGAGGATGCGAGTAATGAAAGAATACATATAATGGATGTGGCGTTAAATTGCTCAATGCATTTACCGATATGGTTTTTAAAGCATTAATTAAAGATGCTGAATTATGATTTTTTGCTGCAAACTCATCTGCTTCATATTCATTTTTGCGTGATAATAAAGTACTAAGCAAACCTGTAATACCTGATATTGGACTATATAAAATACCAAACGCTATTAAACCTATATGAAATACGGGTTGACTCACACCAAGAGCTTCTGATAACACAGGAGAATCAACAAATACCGAAAAGATATAAAGCATAATTCCTGTTTGTATAATACCTGTAATCATTCCCCATAATGTATGTTTCTTTTTATAATGTCCAATTTCATGAGCTAAAACCCCGACTATCTCATCTGTTTTTAAATCATTGATTAAAGTATCATACAGAACAATTCGTTTTTTAGATCCCAATCCACTAAAAAAAGCATTGGCCTTAGTACTTCTTTTAGATCCATCCATGACGTAAACATTATCAAGTTTAAAGCTTACTTTTTTACAAAAATTCTCAATAGCAGTTTTTAATTCACCATTTTCAAGTGGGGTTTGTTTATTAAAAAGAGGCAATAAAAGCGATGTATAAAACATGGTGATAAACAACATAAAAACAGTTACTAATCCCCAGGCATACAACCAGAAATAAGATCCGGCTATAGAATAGAACCAGATAATCAATGCCATTACTCCTCCTCCTAAAACAGCTCCAATCACTAATGACTTAATAAAATCGCCAATAAAGGTTTTTACTGTTGTTTTATTAAATCCAAAACTCTCTTCAATAACAAAGGTACTGTAAATTGAAAATGGAAGGTTTAATGCTGTTGAAGCCAAACCGATAATACCAAAGAAAACCAAGGCTCTTAATATAATATTTTCAGAAAAACCCATAGCCCATTGATCCACAATGGCAAAACCACCTACAAAAAGCATGGCTAAAACTAATAACAGATTAAATATCCCGGTAAGCCAGCCAAACCTGTAGTTTACTTTAGAATAACGCTGCTGCTTGGCATATTTTTCCTGTTCGTAAATTCCTTCTAATTCTTTAGGAACTGTTTCTGACCACCGTGTTGTATTCAGGTACAATAAAATTCGATCCCAAATAAATTCAATGACTATAATTGAAACGATGATATAAAATATTGTAGTGTACATTATCTATTTTTCTTCAGGTTTATATATACAAGAAACCGTTCTTTAATAACCTTTTGTAAATAAAGAACGGCTCGCTAATTTTTTAGATTATAAAATATTTACAATTTCTCTTTTTCTATTTTAGGTGCTTTAACGATAAAGTATATACCCGCTAATACAAACGGAATACTTAATAATTGTCCCATATTCAATAGCATATCATTTTCAAAAGTCTCCTGATTTTCTTTTACAAATTCAATTAAGAATCGAGAAAGGAAGGTTCCAATTAAAAATACGCCAAATATTAAACCTGTACGATCTTTAGCATTCGTTTTCCAGTACATCCACATGATAAGGCCAAACAATGCAAGATATGATAAGGCTTCGTATATTTGAGTTGGGTGCGATGGCGCAGAGTAAATAGGTTGTGCCCCTGCCATCCATTCATGTATATTTTGTACATATTTAAAAGCCCAGGGTAAATCTGTTTGATGACCATAAATCTCATGATTCATCAGGTTACCCATTCTAATAAAGAATGCAGCTAAAGCTGTTGGAATAACCAGACGATCCAAGGTCCATAAAGGTGATTTTTTCGATACTTTTTTTGAATAGATTAAAATAGCTATCACAATACCTAAAGCACCACCATGACTGGCCAATCCACCATGCCATACCTTAAGGATTTCACCAGGGTTTTGAGAATAATAATCCCATCCATAAAAGAATACATGACCCAAACGAGCTCCTATAACCGTAGCTATAATCACATACATAAAGAGCTTCTCTAGCCAAGGCAAAGGGATTTTTTCCCATTTAAACATCTTCTCCATTAATTGATACCCCAGTAAAAAGGCAATGGCAAAAAACAATCCGTAAAAACGAACAGAGAAAGGACCCAGATGAAAAATTTCAGGCTTTACACCCCATGTTATGAAATCAAGTACCATAAGTTATTTGATATAGACAAAAGTGAAGAGACAAAAGAAATATACTCTTGTCTCTGTACCTTTTTATTTAATATTTATTACTTCAATAATTTACTAATCACACCTGACCTTTTCCGTGGCATTGTTTATATTTTTTACCACTACCACAAGGACAAGGTTCGTTACGACCAACTTTTTTCTCTACTCTTACCGGCTCTGCCTTAGGCTTTTCTTTAGCTCTTCCACCATCGGCACCAGGATATGCATCTTTACTTGCTTTAAGCTTGCTCAGATCCTGACGTTTACGCTCCTCCTGTTGTTTAATTTCATTTGGATCCTGAATAGGAATACTAGCCTTAACTAAAGTAGAAACAACTTCTTTATTGCTACGCTCCATCATTGACTTAAATAGCTCGAATGATTCGAACTTATAGATTAACAATGGATCTTTTTGCTCGTATGATGCATTTTGTACTGCTGTTCTCAAATCATCTAACTCACGTAAATGCTCTTTCCAGGCATTATCGATTGTCATTAAAATAATTGATTTTTCAAATGATTTAACTAGCTCAGCACCATTTGTGTCATACGATTTTTTAAGATTTGTATTGATTTGGAAGATCTTTTGTCCATCAGTAAACGGAACTACAATATTTTGATACTGCTGACCTTTATTTTCGAAAACATCTTTAATTACCGGCATCGCC
This sequence comes from uncultured Saccharicrinis sp., assembly GCA_963665705.1. Classification (GTDB taxonomy): domain Bacteria; phylum Bacteroidota; class Bacteroidia; order Bacteroidales; family Marinilabiliaceae; genus Saccharicrinis. The sequence continues at coordinate 1,843,753 of OY762448.1, read as the reverse complement.
TGTGCTTTGATGGTATCGATTTTTCTTAAATAAGCACTCCAGACATCATTATATAACTTATCGGTTAATTCATCTTGATTTCCTTTTAAGAAATCATCGCTTTCAAATGGAGATGAAACTGAGAATACTCGTATCAGATCCATTTCAAAACCTTCAAAATCGGCATTTTGAAAATGTTCATTTACCAAACTCTCACAGGTATCATAAATCATATTTGATAAGTCAACCTGAATTCTTTCTCCGTAAAGAGCATGACGACGTTTAGTATAAATAACTTCACGTTGGGAATTCATTACATCATCATACTCCAATAATCTTTTACGAATACCAAAGTTATTTTCTTCAACTTTCTTTTGAGCTCTTTCGATAGATTTAGTAATCATTGAGTGCTGAATTACTTCCCCATCCTCAACTCCTAATCTATCCATATATTTTGCTATTCTATCCGAACCAAATAACCTCATTAGATTATCTTCTAACGAAACAAAGAACTGCGAACTACCTACATCACCCTGACGACCGGCACGACCTCTTAACTGACGGTCTACACGACGCGACTCATGGCGTTCAGTACCTACGATTGCTAAACCTCCGGCAGCTTTAACCTCATCTGATAGTTTAATATCGGTACCACGACCAGCCATGTTTGTAGCAATAGTAACCACTCCTTTTCCACCGGCTTCAGCAACGATATCAGCTTCTCGCTGGTGCAGTTTTGCATTCAGTACATTATGCTTAATTCCTCTGATTTTAAGCATACGACTTAATAACTCAGAAATTTCTACAGATGTAGTACCCACCAATACAGGACGACCAGCTTTTACCAATCCTACAATCTCTTCAATTACGGCATTGTATTTTTCACGATTGGTTTTAAAAACCTTATCTTCTCTATCATCACGAGCAATTGGTTTGTTAGTTGGTATTACAACCACATCCAACTCATAGATATCCCATAACTCACCGGCTTCTGTTTGAGCAGTACCTGTCATACCAGAAAGCTTGTTATACATTCTAAAGTAGTTCTGTAAGGTAATTGTTGCATAAGTTTGTGTTGCAGCCTCTACTTTAACACGCTCTTTTGCTTCAATGGCCTGATGTAATCCGTCAGAATAACGACGTCCATCCATAATACGACCAGTTTGCTCATCAACAATTTTTACTTTGTTGTCCATAACCACATACTCGGTATCTTTTTCAAATAAAGTATAGGCTTTTAACAACTGATTGATGGTATGAACTCTTTCTGATTTAATTCCATAACTCTGAAGTAATTCATCCTTTTGAGCTACTTTTTCTTTTTCATCTAACGATGATTTTTCAAGTTCAGCTATCTCAGAACCAATATCCGGTAATACAAAGAAATTAGGATCATCAGAATCTCCGGTAATTAAATCAATACCTTGCTCTGTCAGCTCTATAGAATTATGTTTTTCATCGATAACAAAATAAAGAGGATCTGTAACTATATGCATATTTTTATTATTCTCCTGCATATAGAAGTTTTCTGTTTTAAGCATTAACGCCTTCATTCCCGGCTCACTTAAAAACTTAATCAAAGGCTTATTTCGTGGAAGACCTTTAAATACTCGTAAAAGTAATAAAGCACCCTCTTCTGCTTCTTTCTTATTGCTCGATTTTAATTTCTTTTTTGCTTCAACTAAAATACCAGAAACTAATTGTCGCTGAGTTTCAAACAAACGTTCAACTTTTGGCTTTAATTCTTCAAATAACTGATCGTCACCTTTAGGTACAGGACCTGAAATAATCAAAGGCGTACGTGCATCATCAATTAATACGGAGTCAACCTCATCGACGATAGCATAATTGTGCTTACGCTGAACTAAATCTTCAGGTGAAGAGGCCATATTATCTCTTAAGTAATCAAAACCAAATTCGTTGTTTGTACCAAAAGTAATATCACAATTATAAGCGTTACGGCGTTCGTTTGAGTTAGGACGATGTCTATCGATACAATCCACACTTAAACCATGGAATTGATACAATGGTCCCATCCACTCGGAGTCACGTTTAGCCAAATAGTCATTTACAGTAACCACATGAACCCCTCTACCAGTCAATGCATTTAAAAATACAGGTAAGGTTGCCACAAGCGTTTTACCTTCCCCAGTGGCCATCTCTGCAATTTTACCTTTATGAAGAGCTACACCACCAAACAACTGTACATCATAGTGAATCATTTCCCAGGTAACGGTATTACCACCGGCATCCCATGAATTATACCAAACAGCCTTATCTTCTTCAATTTCAACAAAATCATGAGCCGCAGCTAAATCCCTGTCAAAATCAGAAGCTGATACTTTAACAGTCTCGTTTTGAGTAAATCTGCGCGCCGTATCTTTTAAAATAGCAAAAGCTTCAGGAAGAATTTCTGTTAAAATTACTTCTAACTTCTCTTCAATATTTTTTTCTATTGTATCTACTTCGCTGTATATCTTTTCTCTTTCTGTAATTTCTACAGAACCATTTTCAGTTTTTGCTTTTAATTCAGCAATTCTATCCTGATCTTCTTTAATATAGGCTCTAATCTTTTCTTTTAAACCTTCAGAACGTCCACGTAATTCGTCGTTAGAAAGTTTTTCTATTTCTGGAGAAACAGTCTTTACCAAATCCACAACAGGATTTAGTTCTTTTAAATCTCTCTCATATTTGCTACCAAATAATTTGGTAACCATATTATTAATAAATGCCATTACTAATCTTATTAAATCTGTATACTAAATTGATAAATAACCAGATACAATCGGTTATAATAATTTTAAATTGTGATTAAATTATACTTTAATCAAATTAACGGGAATAACAGAATGTGAATACACTCATGCTATATTAGGTAGACAACAGGGTCCTGCTCTATTAAAAAAGTTAACTCCTGTATATAATGTTTTATATATATTTTGTGAACATTGAACCCGCTGATTTAACATGGGTTCGGTAAAATATGCAGAGCACAAATGGACTGTAACCGGAATATAATCTATCGTTAACCCCTTATAAACAATATGCTTTCGCCCGGATTCAACCAAACGGGTGAAACGAAATTTATTATTATTTTGAGGTCTTGATTTTTTATATCGTTGTACTGTTTGAACCTTATCTAATGCAGTAAGATCTATTTCAATACCATAAGAGCGTAGCGTTTCGGCATTAATGTCCATAGTTCCAGCTACACATGATGACATGGTAACCAATAGCGTAATGCTTAAAACTTTAAATTTGGACAATTCTTTCATTTACCTTATTAAAAAATCTACGAGCACAAATGTAGTAAAAGATTTGAGACCTCTATAACATTAGATCATTAGATTTTATATTATGGACATTCGAATGGGATAGCTAATAATACATACCTGACATCTTCATTAGATAAACATGTATTTTTCAACAAATTACATCTATACGAATTGCAACAAAAAAAGAGGTTTTTACGAAATAAAAACCTCTTTATCTATATAAATCTTCTTAATAATCTGAGTTCGATATAAAATTTTGAATTCTTCTTAATGCTATTTAGCTGGCATATAACTTTTAGCCTTAGGTAAAAACGCTTTAATATTCTTAATCCTGGTTTCATCAGATGGATGTGTACTTAAAAATTCAGGAACACTACTTCCTCCCTGAGACATACGAGTCCAGAAATCAACAGCAACCTCAGGATTGTACCCGGCCATAGCCATAAACACTAATCCCATTTGATCCGCTTCTGATTCATGTGTGCGAGAAAAAGGTAACAACATTCCATATTGTGCACCTAATCCAAAAGCTCCCATATAAATGGCTTGAGTTTGTTCTGGCTTTTCACTTAAAGCCACTTGCAAACCTGCAGCCACTGCCTGTATTCCCATTTGCTGACTCATTCTTTCATTACCATGGCGTGCAATAGCATGCGCAATTTCATGTCCCATAACAACAGCTATTCCAGCTTCATCCTGGGTATAAGACAATATTCCTGTATAAAAAACAACTTTACCTCCTGGCATACACCAGGCATTAGGTGTTTCATCTTCTACTAAATTAAACTCCCAGTTAAAATATTGCAATTCACTTTCCAGGCCATTATCTTTCATATACTTTTCTACAGCAGCTGAAATTTTAGCACCTACAGTTTTTACAAGTGCAGTATTTTCCTTGTTTGCAGATATTTTTGCACTATCTAAAAACTCAGTATAATTGGTCAATGCCATCTCAGTCATTTGCGAAGATGGAAATAGATTAACCTGCTTTCTGCCTGTAATAGGAACAGTTGAACATGCAACCACTGTAGCAACCACTATGGCTAATGCCAATATTTGTTTCCAATAATTTTTCATCATCCTTAATTTAATCATATTTAGGTTTTCAACTTCAAAATTAATATTTACAACTGAATTATTAAACTATGGTTCAATATCTGTTTTCATCCAATAAGGATTCTCTTCGTCATCTTCATCTATATCCTCGTCATCTTCAATAGGAGAACGAGGCCTTTGAGGACCTTCATTTTTATAAATAAACGCTAATAGAGAACCTATAAAACCACCCCATAAATGACCTTCCCATGAATAGGGTAAGTCGAACTTTAAAGGCAAAGCTCCCCAAACTATGCTTCCATAAAAAAATATTACTATAAATGATATGGCTATTAAGCGATAATATTTTCGTAGAATTCCGCTTAGCGTTAAAAACGAGGTCAATCCGTAAATAATACCACTGGCTCCAATATGCCATGAATCACGAGCTGCCAACCACGTTCCGATTCCGGTAAGCAAATAAATAAGGAAAAAAACTTTATAAGCTATCTTATTATAGAAATAAAACAAGGTAACACTCAGAATAAAAAAGGATACAGAATTAGAATATAAATGATTCCAATCGCCATGAATGAGTGGAGAAGTAAGTATTCCTATCAAGCCCTCTACTTTCTGCGGTCGCACACCTAATTCTGTTAATCTAATCCCCTCTATATACTCAAATAGCTTTATAAAAAACAGTATCAATACAAATATTGATGGAAAAATCAAACTATGTATAAAACGCCTTTTTTCAATTGGCATATGTGAACCTAATCCTTTCAATAGAGTTAAATATTTTATGAATTAAAATTGATCATACTATAATGCAACGGAAATCTGATTAATTCAAAAGTAATATTTTAACTATAATTATAAACATACTCGCAAAAGCGTTTCAATGTTTATCGTAATTTTGCAGTCTCATTTATATATATGAATATACTTCAACACCTAAATAGCAGTGAGAAAAAAACTTTTAAACTGCATTTATTTTATAGTAGTATTGATGGGCTTGCCAGAGGTGCTTTAATCCTGAATGAATTTATTTTTATAAAATCGTTAAAGGGTTCGAATGTACAGCTAGCCTTTTTATTTCAATTTAGCATGGTTGTGTTTTTATTTGCCATGCTTGCTAATGAAATAATGCGCAGGTATCCTAATAGAAAAAAATTATTACGTACAGTAGGAATCATGACCCGTTTGCCTTTGGTCATATTTTCTATCTTCCCGGCAGTAAGCGAAGACAATGGTCTTTCTCCCAATTTTCACATCTTATTTTTGGGGGTCTTTTTACTATTTTACACTTCACAAATAGCAGTTGTACCTTCTATCAATCAATACCTGAAAGGGAATTACCGACATGAAAATTTCGGGAAGCTATTTGGATACTCAACCACGATAAACAAGGTATTAACAATGGTTTCTACATTTACAGTAGGAATCTTGCTGGATTTTGATCCTAATTCCTATAGAATTTTTTATCCTATGGTAGGAATCTTAGGTGTTGTTTCTATTTTTCAATTGACAAAAATTGATTTTAAACAAAAGCTTGATCCTGTAGTAAAACCAATGGGTAAAGCACTAGGTGATTCTTTTAAACGTATTTTTAACATCCTTAAAAACAATAAACCATTCAGACATTTAGAGTTGGGGTTTATTTTATATGGATTTGCATGGATGAGTACACATGCGGTAATCACTATTTTTTATAAAGAAGCTTTAGATTTAAATTATTCATCAGTATCGTTTTACAACAATGCATTTAACCTGGTAGCTATAGCTGTTTTGCCAATATTTGGAAAACTTATAGGAAAGAGAGATCCTCGCCGATTTGGTATATTAACATTTTGCTCACTGATGCTTTTTATTGTATTTACTGCACTATCACAATACATTCCTGGTTACACTGAGGTACTTGGTATTAAAATGTATCACATGTTATTGATTGCCGTTATTTTTAATGGCTTATTTATGGGTAGCATGCCTCTTTTATGGGGAATTGGAAGTAGTTACTTTTGCGAACCTCACGAAGCAGCTGACTATCAATCTGTACACTTATTTTTAACCGGAGCAAGAGCATTATTTGCTCCAATTATAGGTATTCAGCTATACGAACTATTCGGTTTTAGTATAACCTATGCTGTTGGAGTAATCTTTTTAACTTTGGCTATCCTTTTGATGATTTATTCGCAAAAGAGATACCCTAAAAATGAATTAAACTAAAACATTTGATGAATCAAGCCACCAATAAATATTAAAATAACAGCAGCAACAGTTACTATAAAAGCATTGTACGACAAATCTAATAATCGATATTGACGCATTAATATTCGGTTAAATAAATAACTAGAACGTGTTTGATTTCCAATCTGCAACTCCTGACTTCTAACAACCTCATCCATTGCCTCTTCATAATCATTTAAAGAAGGATTAGTGAAGGTAATCAACATATTATCCTTTAAATCCGGATATTGAGGCAATATTTGAGTACTCAAGGTTCTCTTAATTAAAAAACCCGGTGTTTTTGAAGATAACATACTCATTATCAAAGATAAACCCACACCTACTAATGAAGTTATTATTATTATTGAACCCATTGGTACATGTTCCATAATATATTGATTAAAAACAATTAACACAGAGATCAGTGTTGCATTAATCCGAACTAATATCATTGATTTTCTATCTGTTAGAGCCATAGAATTGAATAATGCCCTATATTGATTCCTTTGAAAATTAGTTAATGATTTTTTGGGTTCCTTTTTGGTATAGAACCTTCCTTTCTCCTTCTCTGGTTTCTTTATTTCAAATGCATCTTGAGCTATATCTTCTACAAATAAACTTTTTTCCATATTAGGTATACTTAAATTCTATTCTTAATTTGTAAATAATAATTACATAATCACATATTCTACATATGCATATATGTATATATTTTATTAAACAACAAGAATGTGCATTAACTTTTAACATAGATTCACAAAATTCAAACAAACATCACATTTACAAATTGAAAAATTTCATAACATTACACTCTGAACCATTTACCCCGGGTTTATTATATAATTAACTGATTAAAGCAATTCAATTCGATGGCAAAAAAGTCTACCATATTTAATATTGAACAATACTCCTGGTATCAAACCTTACAAAAGGAATTTTGGAGAAAGCCCAATCGATTAACTTCATTAAAAGTTGTAATAGCTTTAATTGTACAAGTCATTCCTTTTTCTATTTTTATTAGTCCATTTTGGGGTACTACACTATCATTAGGAACTGTAGCAGCAGCATTAGCTGAAACAGACGACCACCCAAAAGGAAGATTAAAATCACTGATTATTACTATTATAAGCTTTGCAATTACTACAAGTTCTGTTTCATTATTAAAGCCCTATCCAATTATTTTTGGAATAGGATTTATTTCTTCAACTATACTCTTTGTTTTATTAGGAGGAGTTAGTGAACGATATCGGGGAATATCCTATGGAGCTATCCTTATTGGCATATATGCCATGCTTAGTTACAATAAAGACCAGACTTGGTATTTGCAACCGACTCTATTATGCTCCGGAGCATTATTTTACGGAGTTCTTTCCTTGTACTTATTATTTAAAAAGCCAGGCAGACTTGTAGAAGAACAACTTTCCAGAGGTTTTATAGCACTGTCTGCTTACCTTGAAGAAAAAGCTAAATTCTTCCCTATAAATGAAACCAAAGAATCCAGTATTAGCAGTAAACTTGCTATACTTAATGTGAATGTAGTTACAGCTCTTGAAAAATCAAAAGAAGTCATTAATAACTATGGGCAAGAAGTCAAAGACCAAAAAGAACTAAGCCCCTTTCTTCAACGCTTTATGTTATTGCAAAGTTTGCATGAAAGAGCTGCATCTAGTCATGAGCGCTATGAAAAGTTAAAAGACAAATCCGAATATAAAGAAATTTTAGAGGGTTTTGCTGAGTTACTACACCAGCTTTCGCATGCCACAAAAACATTGGCTAACTGCATGCTGACAGGTCAAAAATACAACCATCCTGTTTCTATTGAATGGATTATTAGTGCACTTGAATTTGAAATAGATAAACTTCCTGAATACGACAAACAATTATTAGAATTACTTTTACATAACCTTTCCCGCTCCCATCTTTCATTAAAAAACCTGTACAACCCGGAAATAAGTACTTCAATTCCCAGATTAGGTCAGGATGAAAGAAGTTTTTGGAAAAGAATCAAAGATCAACTAACCATAAAACATCCCAGATTCAGATATGCTATTCGCCTTAGTGCATGTTTTTTAATAGGTTACCTGATTGTTGTTAATAACAATATGGAAAAAGGCGAATGGATTATACTTACTTCGTTATTTGTTTGTCAACCAACTTACAGCGAAACCAAGAAGAGATTGCTGGAAAGGATACTGGGAACATTAAGTGGTGTAGTTATTGGAATTTCATTAATGAGCCTGATGCCTACATTTTTCGGTCAAATCATCCTTATTCTGCTTAGTGTATACTTTTTCTTTTATTATAGAAGTTCTAATTATTCAAATGCTGTTGTTTTTATTACTATATATGTTTTAGTTGGAAATGATATGACCAGACATATGGGATTTGAAATGATGTTACCAAGGGCAATTGACACTATAATTGGAGCAACGCTGGCATTTTTATCCATTCGGTTTTTATGGCCTAACTGGCAACATAAACAACTACCCAATTTATTATCTTCAGCTCTAAAAAACAACGCATTTTATTTAACTGAAATTTGGGATGAATATAAATACCCTAAGGAGGATGACTATAATTACAGACTTGCCCGAAGGTTGGCACATAAATCAGATAATGCCTTAACGCTATCATGGCAAAGTATGCGAGTTGAACCAAAGAAAAGAAAACGTGCTTTAGATAATGCTTTTACTATAACTTATTTAAACCATGTATTACTTTCTTATATTTCTGCTTTTGGAGCACAAAGAGATGAGTTAAGATCATTACCTTTAGATACTGAAGATATTATCAATACCATTAACCTTACTTTAAAAGAAACTGCAAGCAGAATTAATAATGTAGATCGAAAAAACACTAAAGTAACAGTTCCGCAATTAAAACCTTTATTAATAAAGCTAAGGGACCAAATTGATGATCTTAAAGACTCAAAACAAAAGCAACAATTAAGGTTGCTATATAATATTGCCGGAGTAAGCAATAAATTACTCAGAGAATCAGTTGATGTAGTGGGTTAAATCAAAGTAATAACCTGAGTTTGACATAAAATTTTGGATTCAGACCACTTATAATTAGTGAGGATTTTTAGGAAAAAAATCCCTGTTTATAAGTGGAATCTTGTACTCTTTGCCCTAAAACACTAATCTACTGTTATATATTTTTCGAGTTAGCTCACTAAACCTGCAAAACTTGCCTTGTATATTAGTATTTTATGACAATATTAATTCTAAAATTTTAATCGAATTAAGGTTAATATTAAACTCGTTTTTTTAGTACATCAATTAATTGGGTAACCTTTTTCATTTCAGCCTGACGGTTTAATGAATAGGTTCCTGATTCCATTTCAACTAAATTATATAGCGATAATGCTTTTAAATAACATGATTCTGCTTTGTTCTCATCACTATTTTCAAGATGAATATCACCACCTTTAACTAATAATCCGGCTATAATTTCAAGTCCTTCAAAACTTTCTCCAAACTGGTTTTCAAATATCGCTCTAAGTTGGTCCACATCCATATCCAACACCTTATCTTCCTCTAAATCAAAGGCTCTACGCAAGGCGCCGAGATATAATTTCTGAGCTTGTTCAACATCTCCTTTTTTTAATAACCCAAGAATAGCTGCAATAATTTTACCTATTTCTTCAATCATCCTTAGTATATAATCCTTACGTATCATAGCAATGTCATTTTTATATTAACCATCGAAGATAATATTTATTAAAATTAAAAAAGTAAAAAATGTATCTTTGCTGCATCAATTTTTAAGAATTAAGATATGATCATAGATAGTTTAGATAATGCAAAACTTTATCGCAACCTTGGTGAAAGGATAAATAAAGGACTTGAATTTTTGGAAGAAGTTGATTTTAATGAAATTGAACCAGGACGTTATAACATAGATGGAGATAACATCTTTGCAATGGTTCAGGAATACAACTCAAAAGAACCTGAAAATGCCAGACCAGAAACTCACGAAAGATATATTGATATTCAGTATATAGATAAAGGATCAGAATATATGGGTTATGCACCTCTTGAAGATCAGGAAATATCTCAACCTTATAATCCTGAAAAAGATGTGGCCTTTTATAAAGCAGAAGTAAGTTTAACCAGACTTGACGAAGGAATGTTTGGTATCTTTTTCCCCAATGACATCCATGCTCCCGGAATTAAAATTGGAGAATCAAAACCAGTTAAAAAAGTGGTTGTTAAGATCTTAATATAAAAAACAAACCCCCATTGTTATTAATTTACAATAGGGGTTTTTATTTTTTATGCTATAGACCTAGTTTGGCCAAATATATTCTTCATTTTCATCATCCCACATTGGGCCAAATTGAATTTCGGTTACTTCACCATTTTCAAACCAAAAATTAATACTCGATTCGAAAAAAGAAATCACTTCATTATCTGGACTTTCCGGAGATGAAATATCTTCTCTTTCAAATTCACCTAAATCTAATTCAGCTACTTTTTCTAATAATTCCTCTTCAGAAATTCCAATTAGCTTCATTCCATCTAAAACAGAATCAGGATCACTAACAGCAATAGAACCTAATTTCCATTCATCAACCTCATCAAAAGATACTGACAACTCAATTTCATCATAGTGAAAAGCTTCTGTGTTATCATCAGATTCTTCGCTAGAAGCATATTGGTCAACTTCTGTAGGTTCACCTAAAACTTTTTTTACTTCAGAGCGGGTCATACCAAAACGAATATCACCATACCCTTTACCAATCAAAATGTCCTTCATATTTATTTTAGTTAGTAATAAATTCAATAGAAATAATTGATTGCAATATAAGGGAATAATTCATGATAATCATTAATTCAATACGAATTTTATAAACGATCTTACAATTCTTTTAGCGTCTTTTTAAATAGGTCCACAGTTGAGATATTAATGAAATTTTCAGGCAAATCTTTATCATAGTTTTTAACCTGAAGACCATTAATAAAAAAACAAGTTTCAGGAAATTCCTTTTTATACTTATTCAAAATTGCTTCCAAATCATTATTCTCTGGAGGTGATATAAAAGAACTAAAAAAAGCATCAGCCTTACGTATTTGATTTACTTTCACTAAATCTTCTAAAGGAACAGAACCTCCTAAATACAGCACATGGTATCCTTCTTTTCGTGCAATTAAACTATAAAAAAGTAAACCTAATTCATGCACCTCTCCCTCAACTAAAAAGAAAACAATTAATTTATCAATCTCATTATTTTCCATCTCATTATCAATAGCTACGATTAACTTTTGACGAATCAGATTACTAATAAAATGTTCCTGAGCAGGAGATATAGATCCTGCCTGCCATAGAATACCTATCCGATCTAAAAAAGGAAAAAGAATTTCTTCAACAGTGCTTTCAAAACCTCTTTTCATGATTGAATGCGTCAAAACACTATTAAACTTATGCTCATTTAATTCCAGCATAGCTATCATTATACTTTCTATTTGGTTATCAGCCTTCCGGGTATCTATGCATAAATCTAAAACACGCTCCTTTAGTACTTCATCTTCCAAATTTGCAATACGTGAAATCTTAAATCCATTTTTATTTAAAATAGCAATATTTAAAAGTCGCTTTAAATCAGTATCTGAGTATAATCTAATATTTGTTTGAGTTCTTTGAGGAACAACGATGCCATATCGCCTTTCCCAAATACGTATAGTATGGGCCTTAATACCAGAAATCTTTTCTAAATCTTTAATTGAATAAACTCCCATTGTGCTATAGTTTCTTTTGAAAAATACGTTTCATAATTAGATAAATATTTAATTATCTGCTCCTAATTATTAACCGTACATTCAAAGTTTTGTTCATGATGATGGAGAAAACCCTTAGCAAAACATATACTCTATTTAACTTAAAACCAAACAATTAATATCAACCCCAGCACCCATAACCCGCTTAATAACTTACTCTTAATGAGTTACTATAAATTCTCAATATTTAAAAGTATAAAGAATATAGGATTTCGATGTCAGATAAAAGTTTAACTTTGTGCGTTGAATAAGAAAATGAGAATTATGATAAAGTCAATGACAGGCTTTGGTAAAGCCACCTGTGAACTATCTGGAAAAAAAATCAGTATTGAAATTAAATCTTTAAATAGTAAGCAATTAGATGTAAACATGAGATTGCCAAATATTTATAGAGAGAAAGATTTGATATTGAGAAATGAAATTGCCAATAAATTAGGTAGAGGAAAAGTTGACGTAGGCTTTTATATTGACTTTTTGGGGAATGAGAAAAACACCTCCATAAACGCTCATGTTATTGAAAATTATTACAATCAATTATCTCCCATTGCTGATAAATTAGGATTAATTGAAAAGACTGATATTTTAAGAGCTATAATGCCCTTACCAGATACAATAAAAACAGAGCAAGCTGAATTGGATGATGAAGAATGGAAGATCATTGCAAAAACATTTAGTGATGCCTTAAACTGTTTAAATGAGTTCAGATCTCAAGAAGGTCAATCTTTAAAAAATGATATTGTTTCAAGAATTGAGAATATAAGAAACTTATCTGTAAAGATAGAACCTTATGAAAAAGAAAGAATTGAGAAGATTAGAGAAAGAATTCTGGATCAACTCAATGAGTTAAAAGAAAAAATTAAGGTTGATCAAAACAGGTTTGAACAGGAAATGATTTTTTATCTTGAAAAGCTTGATATTACCGAAGAAAAAGTACGTTTAGCAAATCATCTGGATTATTTTTTAGAAACAATTTCTAACGAAACTATGGTTGGAAAAAAATTAGGCTTTATTACTCAGGAAATTGGAAGAGAGATAAACACCATGGGATCAAAAGCCAATCATTCAGAAGTTCAGAAATTAGTGATTCAGATGAAGGATGAGCTTGAGAAAATCAAAGAACAGAACTTAAATATCCTCTAACATAAAATTATTACAGTAAATGACAAAAAAAGGAAAGTTAATCATATTTTCTGCACCTTCAGGAACAGGTAAAACCACCATTGTTAAACATCTTTTACAGAAAGATTTTAACATGGAGTTTTCTATCTCTGCTACCACCAGAGATCCCCGCGGACAAGAGAAAAATGGAATTGATTATTACTTTTTAACTCCAGATGAATTTCGCAACAAAATTGATGCTGGAGAATTACTTGAATGGGAGGAAGTTTATACAGACAAATACTATGGCACCCTTAAAAGTGAAGTAGAAAGAATTACTTCACTGGGGAATAACATTGTTTTTGATGTAGATGTTGTTGGTGGACTTAATATAAAAAAAATGTATGGTGACAGAGCCATTGCTATTTTTATTAAACCACCTTCCGTTGAAGAACTTAAAAACCGATTATTAATCAGAGGTACTGATTCAATGGAAATTATTCAGCAAAGATTAGATAAAGCAGAAGAAGAGATTGGTTATGCAAACGGTTTTGATCAAATAGTTATTAACGATAAACTTGACAATGCCATTAGTGAAGTTGAAAATGTTTTATCCAATTTTTTAAATGCCTGAAACGTTAAAACATATCGGATTATTTTTTGGTTCTTTTAATCCTGTTCATGTAGGTCATTTAGCGCTGGCCAATTATATTGCAGAAAACAGCGAGATAGATGAAATATGGTTTGTAGTTAGTCCTCAAAATCCATTTAAAGAATCTGATGAGTTGATTGATGCTGAACACAGGGTAAATATGCTCCAGGAAAGCATTAATCAATATCCCCGATTTAAAGTTTGCGATATTGAGTTAAATCTACCAACTCCTTCATACACATACAATACACTTAATAAACTCACAGAACTATATCCCAACTATAATTTTTCAATTATTATGGGATCGGATAATTTAATTAACCTTAACAGATGGAGAAATGTTGATGAAATTATGAAATTGTGCTCCATTAAAATTTATCCACGACCAGAATATCCAATTTTAAAAGAATTAATTACTAACTCTATTTCGGTTATTGATGCTCCGGTTTTTGACATATCATCAACCTTAATACGAAAAGGATTATCTGAAGGAAAAAACTATAGTTATTTGATACCTAAAAAAGCCCATGATTACATTGTAAAACACGGGCTTTATTAAAATTTTAAATTAATTCTTTTTCTTAATGAGAACACTCATGATCTCCGTCTCCATGAGCTGTACAAACAGAAAAATTTCCTTTACTTCCTGCAATCCACTGATTCAATACATCCTGTACTTCACCTGTAAATCCAATATAGGCTTCAATACCAGAAAGCTTTAAGTTATTAATTGCACCTTGTCCCATTCCTCCTGCTAACAATACATTCACGCCAAATTCACTTAAATCATTAGCTAAATTGCTTTTGCAACCACAAGTCTCTGATCCTTTAAAATCCTCAGTTTTTACAATTGTATTATCATCAGATAATGTATAAATTGTAAATTTCTCACAATGACCAAAATGACTATCGATCATAGTTCCTTTAGTAGGAATTGCTACCTTTTTCATACTTTATTATTTTGTTTGTTTCTTTCTATTCAATTTTTCAGATCACAAAAGTAAGAATATTCTCATTATAAAAGTATAAGGTCCTGATACATTTTTTATATACGTTTAGGAATTTCAAATGAAAAGGTTGTTCCTTTGTTAACTTCCGATTCAACTTTTATTCGTCCCCCCATAAGTGTCAATAACTTTTTAACAATAGCTAATCCTAACCCAGATCCCTGACTTGATACAGGTAAAGAGCTGGTATCCCCTAAAATTTTATAAAATCGATGAAAGATTCTTGTTAACTGTTCTTTATGAATACCAACTCCCGTATCAGACACTGTAAAGTGCAGATTTTTTTCTTTTTCTGATACCTTTAGCGTTATGTTACCTTCTTGCGTAAATTTTAATGCATTATGCATTAAATTCGTAATGATTTGTTTTAATCGGCCTGAATCAGTATAAAGAATACAACCGCTTGAAACTTGCTGTAAATCAACCTTAAGAGAAACATTATCTTTTTCCAAACGTTTTCTTTCTGATTCAATTACAGGAAGAACGTCATTTTTAATAAATGGAATTAAAATTAATTCCTCAAGATGAAGTGTTGTTTGACCTGTTTCTATTTTACTTAAATCCAATACATTATTTACAAGCCCCAACAAATATTCAGAATTAGTATAAATCACCTGTTTGTAGCTATCTGCATCTTCTTCTGAATCATATAATTTCTGAACTAAAATATTAGAAAATCCGATAATTGCGTTTAAAGGTGTACGAATTTCATGACTAATATTTTGCAGAAAAGCAGTTTTTAATTTATTACTTTCTTCAGCTTTTGTTACTGCCCTTTTTAAATCTGAAATATCATAAGCAAAACAGATATAATGATCAATCTCAACATTTAAAAGATCTAACTTTAAATGTTTTAATGATTTATTATTTTCTGAAATTAAAGAACATTCATGAGATTCTGAATTAACATCAATTGAGTTACAGGCTTCTTTAAAACTTTTTAATTCTTCATTATTAATAAATAAAGAAAAGAAATTTTTACCTACCAATATATCTCTGCTAAACCCGGTAATATTAAACACAGCAGGGTTTACATCTACTATATCAAACTTATAATCCAGGATAAACAAGCCATCATTAGTATTTAAAAAATAATTTTTTAATCTAGCCTCACTATGCATTAGTTTTTGATACAAAGACTTTTGTTCTGTTATATCTTCAACAATACCGAAAAAACCAATAAGATTTCTATGCTTATCAAGTATTGGAGATTTATGTGTTTCAAACCAATCTACCTTATCTGCATTGCTTATATATGAACTAAATTCAGCTTTGACAGGAAGTTTTTCTTCTTCCATTTTTAAGTACATCTTATGAAATCGATCACATAATCTTATATCTAAACCTAAATCATAATCTGTTTTCCCATAAACTTCATCAATACTTTTATAATCAATTAAATTCAAATATTTTGTATTTGCATATACAAACTTGCTTTGATTATCTTTTACATAGATGCACAAATTAATTTGATCTAATATATATTTCAGTTCAAATGGAATATATTCAAAATTGAGATCACGTCCGTTCTTTTCCTCAAATTGTTCCACCAAAGAAAAAACATCATCTAGATCAACATCTGGATTTTTATCTTGTACATTTTTTAATTTATCCTTTAATTTTTTTAAAAAAACGCCTTCTTCTTCTGAAATCATAACCTCGCTTATTTTGGATAAAATTATTAAAATAATGAAAAACCAATTTAATACTAACCTAAGAATGTTACAAGAACAAACGCACAGTATACAATTTTTAACATACTTTATTTTTTTACTACCCGATTAATTTACAAATATCTGATTATAATCATGTGTTTTTACTAATTTTGCAGGCTGTTTTTAAAAAGTTTTAAAACACTCTTATAACTAAACATTTATAACACACACATGGCTTGAATAGTGTATTTTTTTTAAGCTTAAAGGCTAAAATTAATAATCTAATATCAGTTCAAGTCTATGTTAGCGAATGAAAACAAATAAATAATCATATGAAATTTACATTTTCTTTTATCGACAAACGACAAGGCTCTGTTAAGGATGATATCTTATCAGGTCTTACGGTTGCCCTTGCTCTTGTTCCGGAAGCAGTAGCATTTGCTTTTGTGGCAGGTATCTCTCCTATTATTGGATTATATGGAGCATTTATGATGGGACTAATAACTGCAATTTTTGGTGGACGTCCAGGCATGATTTCGGGAGCTACCGGAGCACTCGCTGTTGTAATGGTAAGCTTGGTTAGCGAAGGTAATGCAATGGGGAATTCTGGTGATATGATGGGAATTCAATATCTATTTGCTACTATTATTTTAGCCGGGTTATTCCAAATGGCTGCAGGCTTCTTAAAACTGGGAAAGTTTATTCGTATGATTCCCCAATCTGTAATGATGGGATTTGTAAATGGATTAGCCATTGTAATATTTACCTCACAGTTAGGCATGTTTAAAATTGGAGGTGAATTTTTAAATGGAACACCACTTTTTATCATGTTAGGTCTTGTTGCACTCACAATGGCAATCATGTATTTCCTGCCAATGTTTAGCAAAAAAATTCCTGCTGCTCTAGTTGGGATTGTAGTAGTATCTCTTATTGTTATTTTAGGTGGCATTGAAACTGAAACAGTACGCTCTTTTGTTGTTGCAAAAGGAGGAACCGGAATTAAAGCAGGCTTACCTGTATTTAATGTTCCAATGATTCCATTTAATTTAGCAACGCTTAAGTTTATTTTTCCTTATGCATTAATTTTAGCAACCATAGGTTTAACGGAATCTTTAATGACCTTAACATTGGTTGATGAATTAACTGAGACCAGAGGTAGTGGAAACAGAGAATGTGTTGCCCAGGGAATTGCCAATATTACAAATGGTTTTTTTGGTGGAATGGGTGGTTGCGCTATGATTGGACAAAGTATCATCAATATTAAATCAGGAGGTAGAGGCCGTTTATCAGGAATCGTAGCTGCATTAGCTTTATTAATATTTATATTATTTGCATCCAGCTATATTGAAATGATTCCAATTGCAGCATTAGTTGGAGTTATGTTTATGGTGGTGATAGGTACTTTTGCATGGAGTACATTTAAAATCGTTACTAAAATTCCTATTGCTGATGTAATTGTTATTGTATTGGTTACTGTTCTTACTGTTATTTTTGATTTAGCTATCGCTGTTGCTGCTGGTGTTATCGTTTCAGCCCTTGTATTTGCTTGGGAAAATGCAGTTAAAATACGTGTTTCAAGTGTCATGGATTCACAAGGCGTTAAACATTATATCGTTCACGGACCATTATTCTTTGCAGCTACAACATCATTCATTAACCATTTTGATGTTAAAAATGATCCTAAAGAAGTAATTATTTCTTTTGAAGAATCTCGTATTATGGATCAATCAGCCATTGAAGCAATTAACAAATTAGCTGAAAAATATCAATTAATAGGAACAAATGTTCACCTTAGATATTTATCTTCTGATTGTGTAAAATTAATTAAGAAAGCTGAAAAAATATGTGATGTTAATGTTCTTAAAGATCCTGATTATCATGTAGCAATAAACAACTATCGTAAAAAGGTTGAAGAATTAAAGACTGTCTAGTTATTAACCCGATTTCGATTAAAACTAAAGAGTTTAGATTTTATATTGAACTCGCGTTTTAGATATAAAAACATATATAAAGCCTGCAGTATTCTGTAGGCTTTTTTTATTTGTATAAAAATCAGGTCAAAACTTAAATCACAATATCATATATTTCATCATCAAATTATATACCTTCATAAAATACATCATTACAAATAAAATAAATCTTATATTTTGCATTACTACTATTCTATATTAAATGATAAAGATTCAAACTAAAACAACCGGTTTATTTATTACTATTGCTATCATTGCTGCAGGTTTAGTTGCTTTATTAGTTCTTCGGAAAAGCAGGCAAATCATGAAAGATGAAGTGGTTGAAAAAATGCTTTATCAAACCCAATATCAAGCCAGCACATTTGAAAAAGAACTTTCTCAAATAACAAACATTACTCAATCTATAGAAGCCTCGCTACTTTCAATATATCCTAATGAAGGTATAACTTCAGATAATATTGAATCTATTCAGAACAAATTAGCAAAACAGCTGCTGCTTTTGGGAAAAAAGATGCAAGCACTTAGCCTATGGATTGTTTTTAATCCTGAACTAGTAGCAGAAAATCAAAATATAGACTTTTTTGACAAAAACAGAGATGGCTCTTTTAAACGAGCTGATGGATATAATATCACCAATATTGATTCTGAATCTGTAAATATGAAATGGTGGTATGAAGCAATAGAGAAAGGAGAAGTTTGGACTGAACCTTACTATTGGAAAGACTGGGACATGGAATTGATTACTTATTCAAAAGCAATATACATTGATTCCCTATTTATTGGATGTATAGGTTCTGATATAGATTTTACACAAAAAAGAAAAGAGTGGAAAAGTACCCATTTATACTCCAATGGGTATTTTGTTTTAATTAATGAAGATTTCAATTTTATATTACATCCGCAATATAATAACCATACTGCATCAGACAATTTACCCTCTAAATTATATCACTATTTAAAAGAGAATATTTTAAAAAAGGAGAATGGATATTTAGAATATAATCTGTACGGAACAGAAAAAATAATGGCATTTCAAACCTTATCCAATCGATGGTCTTTGCTATCAGTTGTTCCTATAAAAGAGATTTATAAACCCATATATCAAATTGGTAACTATCTGTTAATAATATTATTTATTGTAATAATTGTCTCTGTAGGTATTGCCATTTTTTTTAGCAAAACAATTACATCTCCAATTGAACGATTAGGTATACTATTTAATAAGGCAAGAAATGGAGATTTGACAGTAAGGTCAAACATCAAAACAAATGATGAATTAGAAAAACTAGGTAATCAGTTTAATTATTTCCTAAAGCAAATGCAAACTATGATAACTCAACTTAAAGAAAAGGAAATTAGTCTTATTGAGGCAAAAGAAAAGGCCATAGAATCTGATAAATTAAAAACTGCTTTTCTTGAAAATTTAAGCCATGAGATAAGAACACCTTTAACAGGAATTGTTGGATATGCAGAATTGTTAAATACGGATGGATTTTCAAAAAGCGAGAAAACTGAATTTCTATCCACGATCCAAAAAAACAATGATTACCTATTAAAGTTTATTGAAGATATTATTACATTTTCAAAATTGGAAAGAGGAATATTACACTCTAAACATAACAAATACCTGCTTAGTGATTTATTTAACCAAATTGAGAAGAGTTTAATTCCGTTATTTGAATCTAAAAATGACGATATTCAATTTAAAACATGTCATTCAACCATTCATTCTGCTATTTATGTTCACACTGATTATGACCTATTATTCAAGTCTTTAATTATTTTACTTGATAATGCCTATAAATTTACACCAAGTGGGCATGTTACTTTAGGTAATTTTTATGAAAGCAACAAGTGGGGATTTTATATTAAAGACACAGGAATTGGAATACCATCATATTTTCAAAAACTGATTTTTAAAAAGTTTTATAAATATGCAGACGATAAAACAAAAATATATAGAGGCGTTGGAATGGGATTAGCAATAGTAGCTGAGATTGTTAAAATTTTAAATGGAAAGATCTCTGTAAAATCAGAAAAAGAAAAAGGCTCTGAATTTATTATTGAATTCAAAATAGAATGACAACTACATTTTCTGCCATCCAAAAATTTCATTTTAAATATTTAACACCTTAATATCTTGTTTATCTTAGCATCCTTAATAATATTCAATAAAATTAAAGATGATTTATTCAAACCAATTATTAAAGAATGCAATATCTCTAACTATATGTATCTGGTTTATAGGCAACACTAATCTTTTTAGTCAGAAAAATATTAGTTTTGATACATATATGGAAATAGAAGATATTATTCTGAAAAAAGACTCCACAAAATTAGAAGAGATATTAAAAGAAAACAACCTCAATATCAACTCCGCAATTGATGATGTAACTCCATTATTTTTAGCCTGTCACAAACCTGACAGTACATTTATACATTATTTATTAAAAAAAGGTGCCTCCCCAAATACAATCTCCAGGTATGGAACTATTGGTAATTGGATATTAGAAAAAGAAGCGTATGTTGGTATCTTTAATATGCTATTAGATTATGGCTTTGATCCCAATATTGAAAGCATGGCTTACTGGCTTGAAATGAAAAAAACGCACCCGGATGAAATTCCGGATTGGTTAAATAAATCATTTGAGATCATTAATGATAAAAATCTGAAAACAGAGCACATACCTTATTTTGCATATACTGATCCGGCTGATGATTTAATTTTAGCAGTTTCAGTTATACGAGACAGTTCTTTAACCTTAACAAAGAGACTCCTTAGTTACAATATGGATGTAAATATGATTGATAAAAAAGGAATAACACCTCTTTTTTATGCGATTCACTTTCAAAATATTGAAGCATTAAAACTTTTTATAAAACATGATGCTAATGTCAATCATATTCTTGCTCCGCCAATTAGTTCCATGTATGAAAACAATAAAATGTTTAATGATAAGATCACTCCCATCATTATGTTCATGCAAGAAATTGAACAAAATCCGGATTTATTAAATAAAGAAGAAACATTGACTATTATAAAGATATTGTTAAAAAAAGGGGCAGACATTCATCACAAAACAGCTCACGATAAAATTTCTGCATTGGACATTGCCAATCGTTTAAACAATAAAGACATCAACAAACTATTCAAGAAATATGCAAAATAATTTTATTAAAACTAAATCAAACTTTCAATACATTATATACAACTGGTTTTAAACACCATACTCTTTTTATCATCAATAGATGACACCCAATAATTACACTATTTATATGTTAAAAAATTCAAATTATTGAATTCAATTAAACTTTTTTATGTTGATAATGTTTAACTCACAAACAAAATAAATATACAATGAACAAGACAAATTTAAACGTAACATTTGCTGGAAATCCAGTAACAATATTAGGTAATGAAATAAAAGTTGGTGACAAAGCTCCTGACTTCACAGTTATAAATGAAAAATTAGAATCCGTTAAACTTTCTGATTTTGATGGTAAAGTTAAAGTACTAGTTGTATACCCATCAATTGACACAGGTGTATGCGCAGCTCAAAATCGTAGATTTAATGTAGAAGCTAACGAACTTAAGGATGTTGTTGTACTATCTATTTCAGTTGATTTACCATTTGCTCAATCACGTTTTTGTGGTGCTGAAGGTCTAGATAACATTATTACTTTATCTGATCATAAAGATCTTGACTTTGGTGAAAAATATGGTTTTGTAATTGAAGAATTAAGACTTTTAACAAGAGGTACTGTTATCATTGACAAAGACAACTCAGTTAATTATGTTGAATATCTTCCTGAAATCACTAATGAACCAGATTATGATGCCGCTTTAAAAGCTGTAAAAGGTTTATTATAAAAATATCCACCCCACATTTTAAAGCTGCTTTTGTAACCAAACAAAAGCAGCTTTTTATTTTACTTCAAATATGAAAAATATTTTTAATCTTGTTTTTTAGTGTCATCGTAAGCGTCTCCACGATAACGTATAGTTTTATGTGATAAAACTTTGAAGCTTTGTATCCTTATTTTTCACATCAAAGGATACATTATGGTTTTTAATTTCACAGAGGATACACGTTTTTACTTTTTTCACGAACCCGTTGATATGCGAAAAGGAATTCATTCACTTTATCACCTGGTAAAAACTTCAGGAAATATGAATGCGCTCAATGGTGATGGTTATGTCTTCATTGGCAGGACTCGAAAATCTATCAAGGTACTAAGATGGCAAAGAGAAGGATTTGTTCTTTATAACAAGAAACTGGAATTAGGATGTTATACACTTCCACAACAGTTAAGAGACGGTGCTTTTACTGAGCTTGAACAGGATATTTTAGACAAAATGGTAAATTGCGTAAAGCACAAAAGTAGTTCTAATGAATTACGGATAAAAGCCCAGTTAACACTCTAATACATAGTGACAAAAGACGAAAATAGTGCGAATTTTTCATGGTAAAATCGCACTATTTTCGTATCTTTATGCCATGACAGACAGGGAGTTAGCCATATTATTACAGCAGCAGGTTTCAGAATTAACAGTTACAATTGTTTCTTTAACAAAAACCATAGAAGAGCAATCTAAAGAGCTAACAGCCCTAAAGGAGGCTATCTTAGAGAAGGATAAAGATAGCGCACATCTGAAGCGCTTTGCGAATATTAACCTTCCTAAAAAGACCGAAAAACGAAAGAATACAACACCTGTACCTGCGAATACACCTAAAGCTCCCACTCCCAAACAAAGAGGTAATAATGGAGCCAAAAGAAAAGTATACGATAATATCGAAGAGCTTGTAGAAGAAGTTATGCCGTCCGATGCTAGCTTTGACGAAAAGGCTGCTGTTTACCTGTTTTACCGCGATGTGATAAGATATGAGTATATTCCACCTCGTCTTATCAAACATATTTACCGCTGTAAAAAATATAGAATGGGTGATGATTTTTTCGAGGGCAGAGCCCCTATGACTCCTTTCATGAATTCTAATTTTGACAGCTCGTTACTGGCACACCTTATTCAACAAAGATATGTGTATAGCTTGCCAGTTGAACGCATCAATAAATACCTAAATGAGATGGGCATTGACATGCCTAAGGCAACCACTCATGGATTAATTGAAAAATCAGCAGGGTTACTTGATAGATTAATGCCAGTACTCAAAAATGCTATTTTAGCTGATTCCTATATTCATTTTGACGAAACCTACCATACGATATTAGGTGGTGACAAAGGAAGTCGCAAGGGCTACTTTTGGAGTGCTTTTTCTCACCAAAACAATTTAATACAGTTCATTTATGAAAATGGTTCACGAAGCAAGACGGTGTTCACGGATTATCTACCTAGGGATTATAAAGGTGTGGTACAGACTGACGGATATAGTTCTTACAAAGTATTAGAGGGATGGGATTATCCCAAGGCAATACGCTTAGGTTGTGTTCAACACTGCAAAAGAAAATTCATAGAAATTCAGGAGCAACCCGAAGCACAAGAAGTTATTGATCTATACAATCAATTTTATATCATCCGTAAGAAAAAGCCAAAAGAAAAATGGAAAGAGGCTTCCCTAAAAGTATACAAGAAGTTAGAAAATAAACTCAGAGACATAGAAAGAGATTCCGGGGTATTGCCTAACCACATATTAACTAAAGCTGCAGCTTACTGCCTGAATGAACTAGAGTCCATATACAACATCATCATATCTACCGAATACGATCTGGATAATAATATAATTGAACGACCTATGCGCTATATCAGCCTTAGTCGTCGTAATTCACTTTTTTGTGGTTCTAATGCAGGGGCCACCAGAACAGCTACACTTTATTCTCTAGCTATATCATGTAGATTGAATAATATAAATACATTTTCCTACTTCAAGGATGTTATGCAGCGTTTAGCAGAAAGTCCAACAATGACAAATGAACAATTACGCAACTTGCTTCCTGATAGGTGGGCGGATCAATAATAAAAAACGCCACATCAAAATAACGAATCAATTTGATGGGGCTTTTTTTGAGGGGCGACGCGGAGACGGATACGTGTCATCCAAGTGCTACTATTATTCTCATTAATCACTTCATTGGTTTCTTCACCCCTAACAGGAATCTTTCTATAATACTTTTCAACTCTTTTTTTAGGAATTTCTATCCTTAAAACTCCATTTTTATATTTGGCAGAAATATGTTCTGAATCCATATCATCATGAAGAAATAATTCTTTAATAAAATATTTCTCCTTGTAATTCATATCTTTTCTAAAGAAATGATTTCCTTTCTTACTATTTTTTCCTTCAATCTTTAATACATTTTGCTCCACCTTTACTCTTATGTCTCCTTTCTTATAGTCTTGGACTACATATTCTATACGATATAAATCTGGCAGTTCTTCAAAGTTCTCATAAGCTAAATTTGTAAACAAGATTGGCTCAAAATTACGTATCTCATCAAAGAATAATCTGTAATTGTAAAAAGGACCACGACAAGCTACTATTGATTTCATATCAATACCCTCCTATAATTTTAAAATGAAAATCTATATTGAAGAAAGGGCAGTTCACCTGCCCTTAATACACTTATACTAAAATGAAACTCATTTTACTTATCTAATTTCAATTTGTTTAGTTGGTTTTGGTTTTACTTCTTCTCTTTTTGGTAAATTGATATGAAGAATACCATTTTCGTAATGAGCTTCAATTTTTTCTGCATCTACTACATTTCCTGCAACCGTAAATGAGCGTTGGAATGATTGATACCTAAACTCTCTACGTGTTACTTTTTCACCTTCTTTTTCTTCTTTTTCATTCTTTTTTTCTGAAGAGATAGTTAATCTACCGTTATCATAATTAACGGTAAAATCTTCTTTAGTTAATCCAGGAGCTGCAACATCAATTAAAAACTCGTTTTCATTTTCTTTTACATTTACAGCTGGTAATGTAGAGTCTGTTCCTGAATAGTTTGAACTATTCCAATCCATCAAATCGCCATCAAAAAATCTATCCACTAATGAAGGAAATGATGGAAACCAATTGTTTGATAATTTTGCAAGTGTCATAGCTAAATCCTCCATAATTTAATTCAACATTTTAATTTTACTTACAACAACATGTGTTCAAATTAAATGCCGTATTTGAAGGATACAAAACTAGATTTTGCTTACTTACTGAAAGTCAGTTTTTTATTAGAAAGTTAATTTTAACTGTGTAAACCAGATTTATACAACACAGTCAATTAGTCACACAACCACTTACTAAAGAAGACTTTATGACATGTTCAATGTCATTTTTTCACCTTTAATGATGAAAATACAATCACTTTTCTATATCAGCTGTGTATTCATCAATCACACATGCAACAGATGCATCGCCTGTAACATTAACTGTAGTACGAACCATATCTAAAATTCTATCAACAGGCAAAATAATAGCAATCCAGGCAGGGTTTAATCCAACTGAATTAAGAACAATCATTAACATTACAATTCCTGCACTTGGAACAGCCGCTGATCCAACACTTGCTAATGTAGCTGTTAGAACAACTGTTATCTGCTGACCTAATGACAAATCAATCATATGCATTTGAGCTAAAAAAACAACAGCTACAGCTTGATATAAACTGGTTCCATCCATATTTACGGTTGCACCTATAGGCAATACAAATCCGGCTGTTTTTTTATCTACACCCAGATTCTCTTCTACACATTCAAAAGTAACGGGTAATGTAGCCGCACTGGAACTTGTTGAAAATGCTAAAGCCTGCGCCGGACTAATTCCCTTAAGAAAATCAAAAAATTTTCTATTTGGTACTAATAATTTTAATATAGTAGGATAAATGACAAAAGCCATTAATAATAAACCAATCAACACTGTTAACGAATACCATCCTAAGCCTTTAAATATTTCAACGATCTTATCCGGGCTATCACCTGCAATATTATTAACTACACCAGCCATTAAGGCGAAAACAAAAAATGGTGCGCCTCTCATAATTATATCCACCATTTTAATAAAGACTTCAGATGCTCCATCAACAAATTGAATCACGACCCTTGATTTATCTGAAGGAATATAAAGTAGTGCTATTCCAAAAAAGATGGCAAAAAAGATAATATGTAACATAGAACCATTCCCTGCCAAGGAATTAAAAATATTAACAGGAACCAAATCTACCAACGGTTTTAACGGTCCATTTTCTTTATCAGGCTTATATTTAGCTACAACATCATCACTTGAATCATGTTTAAGTTGTTGCTTTTTATTAGCAACTAACTCTTGCAACTCCTGTTTTTCCGTTAATCGTATATCATCTCTTATTTTAACATTCTCTTGCTGAGCCCACAATTCGTATGTAATCCGATTATCAATGCGGACTTCATCAGACAGGGCTTTACCCGGAGCAAAAACATTTACCAACATTAAACCTAACGAAACAGCTATAACTGTTGTAAACAAGTACAGCACAAGGGTTCTTACCCCTAATTTACCTAAGTCTTTTGGATTTCCAAGACTAACAATCCCACTTATAATAGAAAAGAGAATTAATGGTATGGCGATCAATTTTAGTAAGTTGATAAAAATTGTACCAAAAGGATTAATCCAGTTATGTGTAAATTCTTGCCAACCAAGATAACCTGATACTACTGCCCAAACAGCTCCTAATACAATACCAAGAATAATCTTTATATAAAGAGGAATGTTTTTCATTATTTAATAAGAGATTTTGAGAAAAGAGAAACAAATCTGCTTTAACAGAATTTTATTTTATATGATGATTTACAAATTATAGAATTGAATATGAATATTCAATACATATCCATTCCATAATTATAGAATAAAACTTCCCTTCTGAATCTTGTCAAAAAGGAAGATTTTTATACTATCTATATTTTTATAATAGAAACGCTATGTTTATGAATACATCTTATTCAGATATATCATATCTACCATAACCATGGCAGCCATAGCCTCTACAATTGGTACTGCTCTTGGTAAAACACAAGGATCATGACGTCCCTTTACTGTTGATACGATTTCCTCACCCTGTTTGTTAACGGTATTTTGTTCTTTTAATATGGTTGCAATTGGTTTAAATGCAATATTCATATAAACATCCTCACCATTTGTAATACCTCCCTGAACACCTCCGGATCGATTTGTTTTTGTCCTTACATTATTGCCATCCATAAAAAATTCATCATTATGTTGAGAACCCTTTAATTCTGTAGCTTTAAAACCCATACCATATTCAAAACCTTTAACAGCATTTATACCTAACATGGCTTTACCCATTTGAGCATGGAACTTATCAAAGACTGGTTCACCCAAACCTACTGGTGAATTTTTAACAACGCAAGTTATTACTCCACCTACAGAGTCTTTATCCTGACGCACCTGATCAATATATTCAATCATCTTATCTGCGACTTCCTCATCCGGACAACGAACTATATTATTTTCAATCTTAGAAAGATCTAGTTCTGCATAGGTTTTATCTAATTTAATTGTACCTACCTGTGATGTATAGGCTGCAATTTCAACTCCGTGTTTTTTCAAGATAAGTTTGGCAACAGCACCTGCAACAACACGAGCTATCGTTTCACGAGCTGAAGACCGACCACCTCCTCTATGGTCACGTATACCGTATTTAGATTGGTAAGTATAATCGGCATGAGAAGGACGATAAACATCCTGTATATTACCATAATCTTTTGAACGTTGATCTGCATTCCATATTACAAAACCAATAGGTGTTCCGGTTGCTTTTCCATCTAATACACCTGAAAGAATCTCAACTTTATCTTTTTCATCACGAGGTGTTGTTATAGCACTTTGTCCTGGTCTGCGACGATTTAATTCACCTTGAATAAAATCCATATCCAAATCTAATCCAGGCATAACACCTTCAATCACTCCACCGACTGCTTTACCGTGAGACTCTCCAAAAGAGGTTAATTTAAAAAATTGTCCAAAAGAATTACCTGCCATATTTTATTTAATTAAAGATTAAAGATTAATGCAAAAGCAGTAAATAATATACAACTCTAAGCTACCCTTAATCGTTATTGAACTCTTGATTGATAATATGATTTAAATCACAAAAATAGAAAAGTTATTGTATAATACCCTGTTCTATTAAGGTATTAAAAATGAAAAAGCCTATTTTCATATGAAAACAGGCTTTCTATATACTTTTACGGGCTAACAGATCTTATATAAAGATATTTAAGCCTTAAAAATCAGCTAATAATTATGAACATCCACAGCCACCTGATCCTGAACCATCAGAACCACAAGCTCCGCTTTCACATCCAGTTTCAGCTCCGTCGCCACAACCACAACCAGAACCACAACCACCGCCGCCAACAACAGCCATAATTTCTTCATCAGTTGCTTCTCTAACTGTATTGATAGAACCTGAGAAAAATAAATCATCACCAGCTAATGGATGATTAAAATCCATTTTTACAGTTTCATCAGTAACTTCAAGAACGATTCCATTCAAACGATTTCCTTGAGCATCTTGCATAGGTACCATGTTTCCAACTTTAATTAAGTCTTCATCCATTTTACCGTCAACCTCAAATATATTTCTTGGAATGCTTACTTTTGCCTCATCATTGATTTGACCATAAGCTTCATCAGCTTTTAATTCAAATTTAAATTCCTCACCAGCTTTTAAACCTTCTAATTTATCTTCGAACATCTGAAGCATTCTTCCTGTTCCAAAAATAAACTCAAGAGGTTTTTCTTCAGTAGTCTCTTCTACAATCTCCCCTTCAAATCCTTTCAATCGTAACACATAAGAAAGAGTTACCATTTTGTTTCTTGAAATTTCCATATGTATTTCTTTTAATAATTTCTATATCAAAATATTTATACAAAGAAAGTGAGTTTTTTAATATAAACAAAAATCACACCTTCAAAAAAAAGACTTAAAAATCCGAAATTCAAACCTCCAAGCCCTTTGTTTTACTAAACAGCTAAGGTTTCAAAAGGTTTTTATGGTGTTAAAACATTTTGAATACTTTAACATTTGCTTGGTATAATTAGTATTATAATCCACCTTAACATCAACAACGTCCTCTCCTTCATAAACTAAATTTATATTAGGATTTAAAAAACCGGTAAAAGGAGGAACTTGTAATTTTTCAAATCGTTCTAATACTTCTTTGTGTAAATCAATGTCAATTTCAACACCATAACCTTCTACTATATTTTTAGCTGCGTCATAATCTCCTTCTGATTTTATTCGCTGGATTTCTTTTAATAATTCACCAAATAATTCATGCAATTTATCGTAATCTCTAATCACAAAATAGGTTTTATTATTTCTCGATACTCTTTCAACAACAGTACCTTCACCTTTTTCAAACACCCATTTACTAATCAATTGTCGGTTACGCATATGTGCTTGCTCCACTTTATCGCCTAACTTAATTCGTGTGATTTGAGTTAACAAACCATTACGTAAATATCCATTATAATGTGCTTTTGCTGCATCTAAATGAGGAATTAAGTCTAACTCAATAGCTTTATGGTGATACATAAAATATAATCCATATAAATCTGCTCTGGTTTCTTCAATTACTGAACCAAATGACTTTAAGGAATCAGAAGTAACACCTGGCATCATCTTTCCAGAACCATGACCAACACATTCATGCAAATGTGTATGAAGATTATCTGAGATAGATCCATATTTCTTTTCTAATGCCACCTCTTCTTCTGAAAAACAAAATTCTTCTGAAAATCCTGTACTAAGAGATGCTTTATGATGCGCATTGGAAATATTAGTTAAAGTAACTGATTTTGATCCATATTCCTCTCTAATCCATTCTGCATTAGGTAAATTAATCCCTAATGGACTTGCCGGATAACAATCACCACCTAACGTTACTGCATTTATGGCCTTGAGTGAGATACCAATTATTTCATCTTTTTTAAATTTTGGATCAACCGGAGCATGCTGTTCAAACCAACTTGCATTTTCAGCTATCACTTCAGCTCTTTTTGTTTCAACTTCATCTTTTAGCTGAACCAAACCTTCCCAGGTGGCTTTCATCCCCATAGGATCACCATATGTTTCAATAAAGCCATTGATAAAGTCAACGTCTCCAGAAAGTGATTTTACCCAAAGAATATTAAATTCATCAAAGTTTTCAAGATCACCCGTATTATAAAATTGAATTAAAGAATTGATGATATGAACCTGTTCATCATTTTCAGCATAACTTTTTGCCTTCTCTAAATGATCAACAATAACCTCAATGGCTGAACCATACAATCCACCCTTTTTATAAACTTCTTCTTTAACACAATCACCCTTAACCAATTTAGAATTTAAACCAAAAGATAGTTTTTTATTAGAAGCATTATCTTTTTGCTTTTTATAAAATTCTTCAACTTCACTTTGATTTACATTTTCATAAAAATTATTGGAAGATGAAGTTATAAGATCCATTTCAGGATTTGTATTTACTCTTTTGGAACAAAATTCTGTATCAAACAAAATTTTAAGTAGCACTTGAATATTTTCAAATTTTAAATGATCTTCTGTGATGCCATGTTCACCTGCTTTTAATTGGCCAATCCACTTATTAAAAGACTCTTGAGAAAATAATGGTTTAAACTTATCTGTACTATAATGGTGATGTGGTCCGGAAGAAAACCATACTTTTTTAAGATAAATCTCAAGATCATTCCATTCCGGGTTCGTTTCATCTTGTACCCCAATTAAAATAGCTTCCAGAATATCACGCAGATATAGATTGTATTTACCATGCTGATCCCAAAGAATATCTCTGCCTGCGATGGTTGCCTGACTTAAATAATATATATATAATTTCTTTTTCAGGTCAAGATTTTCAAATCCAGGTATCTCATACCTTAATATTTTTATATCATCAAATTTTTCTGCAAATACTTCCATATTGATTTATTAGAGTACTATATTTTTATTTTATATAACAGTTTAATCCTTTAATGGTTCCCGGATAATCGTACATCCACATCCTTTTCAAGAATCCATTTCCCTTTTTCTAACACATAACTATCATAAGAAAAATCCGGACCATACATACGATAATTATCTTTATATAAGCTACTAGGAGGTGATAAATGATCTAAAATAAAGCGTTCATTATGCTTTTCATATTTCAACATCATGCTGGTACTTGCAGCATATTCAAAAACAAGTCTTTTATCCACAACACGATCATTTCGAAATACTGAATACCCAAATTTTGGAGTTGCATTATTTACCACAATTAAAGGATCTACTACCTTTTTCTTTGTCATTTCATCATTAGGTTTATAACCAATTAGCGCATAATAAGTACCGTAATTTTTATCTTTTACAGAAACCATATCATAATAAACAGCTCCATACCATTTTCGTGGAGTAAGGACTGCCTTTTCTGGAGAGCGCATTTTATCTGAAGCATCATGCAGTTCATAATATTTTATGTTTCCGTCTTTATTTTTAGTTACAACTGCTCCAAAAAATAGTTGGGTTGAATTCGGTAAAGGAATATTCCATGTACACACTTTTACTTTTTTATCTTCAGAAATCAAAGTTGATATTCTTGTAAGACCTTTAAAATGATCACCAAAATACTCTTTGTTGGCCCAAAGAATTTTCATTCTCTCAATAATAGAATCGTTTAAAGCTATCATTGCATCATCTGTTTCTTTTTGTTGTATCTGTTCAAACATACAAATCGATGCTATATCTCTGTATTCCCTATATATTTTACCATCTGCCTTGAAAGAAAATGTCATTGGATACAAATCAATATTTCCTTGTGATAATCTGGATAAATGCAATCTAAACTCTCCTACACCCCTTTTATCTTTATGAGAAAAGGATTTATCAAAAAAATGCAGTACTTGCCTGTTATAAACTCCTCCAAATACAATATACCAGTCGAGTCTATACACAATACCATCCTTATATGTATTGTAATAATAAACTGAGTATTTCGAATCACTTGATTTAGTTACTTGAATATAGGCAGAATCAGCGATCGTAGTATTTTTATTGTAAGTTTTAAGAAAAGTTGTAAATACTTTCTTAAACTCTGCTAATTGATATTCCTTTTCATATGCATCCTCCAGTTCAGAAATTTCCTTAACCTTTTTTTCAAGAACCTCCATTTTTGTTTGTGCATGAGAAACAGTGCCTACAAACAAAAAATAAAAAACAACTAGCCTACATATATACATTATTATATATTTTAATATATTTGTAAAAATATTTATAGTTCGAAATTATGAAGATTTGGGAGAAAATAAAAAAACAAAATTTTAAAAGATTAGGACTCGGTATTGTTATTGGTGGTTTGGTTGGTTTTGTATATTATTATTTTGTTGGATGTAATTCCGGAACATGCCCAATAACTTCTAATCCTATAAATAGTATTCTTTATGGTTCTTTTGGAGGTCTTGTAATAACGTTTAAATAAGAATTTATACGAAATATTATAGATCATTTCACAACGATAAAAACATATCAGACTATATATTATGTAGTATGATTCATCCCCCCGTAAATTTAGTTCTACCTCTTATTTATGAAAAATAAGAGGTAGGATTATTGATGTAACTTTTTACTCCCAGTTCAAAATAACCTTCCCACTATTCCCTGTTTCCATAATATCAAAGCCCTTCTGAAAATCATCAACATGAAACCGATGTGTAATCATTGGTGTTAAATCAATACCTGTAAGTAACATTTGTTCCATATGATACCATGTTTCAAACATTTCTCTTCCATAAATCCCTTTAAGTGTCAAACCCTTAAATATCACTTTAGTCCAGTCTATTTGAGTTGTTGATGGTTGGATTCCTAAGAGAGATATTTTTCCGGAATTATACATTGTATCCAACATAGAATTAAAAGCTGAGGAGTTGCCTGAACATTCTAAACCAATATCAAAACCTTTCATATTTAATTCTGTAACTACATCTTTTAAATTCTCTTTTAATGGATTAACCACCTTTGTCGCTCCCATCTTTCTGGCTAATTCAGCTCTGTATTCATTTGTTTCTGTTGCAACTACATATCTGGCTCCTGCAAACTTAGCAATTGCAATACACATACTCCCAATTAAACCTGCACCCGTAACCACAACATCTTCACCTATAATTGGAAAACTTAATGTTGTGTGCGTGGCATTACCAAAAGGATCCATTATTGAAGCTATTTCATCAGGTATATTTGGATGTACTTTCATTACGTTATAAGATGGCACTTTTACATATTCGGCAAAAGCTCCATTAGTATTAACTCCTATACTAACTGAGTTTTCACAAATATGCTGCCGGCCTCTTCTACAGTTTCTACAGTGTCCGCAAGATATATGACCTTCACCGGTTACCCTATCTCCTTCTTTAAACTCTGTTACTTCATTTCCTACTTTAGCAATATAACCAACGTATTCATGACCGATTGTCATCGGAGTATTTATTGTGTTTTGCGCCCATTCATCCCACAGATAAATATGCAAGTCTGTTCCACAGATAGCAGATTTTACAACTTTAATTAAAACATCATTTACACCTATTTCTGGTAAATCAATTTCTTCCATCCAGATTCCTCTTTCCGGCTTCGCCTTTACCAAAGCTTTCATTTTTGTCATAATCCTAGCCTAATTAAATGTAAAATTTTTAATATCAGCATTCATAAAATGCCTGATTAGTACAATTTATATTATTTGTAAAGTTGAGCATTAGTTCAACACTCTTCAATGATATATCTCAATAATAAAAACTTAAATACGAATCTATAAGTTCATATTTTCACATTAATGTCTTTATTTATCTTGTAACCAGTTATAAAATTCCAACTGCGACCTAAAATCAGGTTCATCTGATTTTTTACCTTTCAAAGTATTATCTAAGGAGTTATTTAAATACCTGGCAGAACAATTATCCTTTCGTTGCATTTCAAGCATCGTTAGTATTTCTTTCTTTAAATCTTTACTGTAAATAGGACATGCTACTTCGATTCTTCTATCTAAATTTCGAGTCATAAAATCAGCTGAAGAAAAATAAATTTTTTCATCGCCATCATTGCAAAATACATAAATACGAGAATGCTCAAGAAACCTGTCAATTAAGCCAAAGCACTCAATTGAATTTTCAGGCTTATCGAATTCCGATATTAAAGAAAACATACCCCGAACATTTAATATCACTTCAACACCTGATTTTTTAGCCTCATACAACAAGTGAATTAACTGATAATCAACAAGATTATTAACCTTAATGTAAACATATGCTTTTTTACCTTGTGAAGCATTTTCAATTTCCTGACGGATTAGTTTTTCAATTGAATCCCTCATGTAAAAAGGCGACACTAATAAATGTTCAAAAGTAGGTATATTATAGTTTTTACTAAAAAACTCAAACACAGAAGCTACTTCTTTAGCAATTCCTTCATGGCGGGTTAAAAGAAAATGATCGGCAAAAATACCAGCTGAATCTTCATTAAAATTACCTGTTCCAATTCCTGCATAGCAAACATTATTACTTTTTTCTTTTCGCGTTACTAAACACAATTTAGAATGTACTTTTAAGCCAGCAACACCAAAAATAACTTTAACTCCAGCCTCTTTTAATTTATTGGCATACGAAATATTTGCTTTCTCATCAAATCTTGCCTGAAGTTCCATAACTGCCACAACAGATTTTCCATTTCTAGCAGCATTTCTTAGGGCTTTCATTACTGCTGAATTTTTCGCTACCCGATAAATTGTTATTTTAATTTCTCTAACATAAGGATCTATCGATGCCTCTCGAAGAAAATCTATAAAATGAGAAAATGAATGATATGGATAATGCAGTAAAATATCACGTTTTGAAATTATTTTAAATAACGATGTTTGTGGTTGAATATGTTTATGATAAATTGGTGATAAAGAATCGTAAGTCATATTCTTCGCTCCAAACTTTGGAAAATTAATAA
Source organism: uncultured Saccharicrinis sp. (assembly GCA_963665705.1). Lineage (GTDB taxonomy): Bacteria > Bacteroidota > Bacteroidia > Bacteroidales > Marinilabiliaceae > Saccharicrinis. The sequence goes on along the minus strand of OY762448.1, from coordinate 1,808,108 downwards.
AATCTTTAAAGTTATGGTATCTTCCACCCCTAATTACTGCATCTTCAGTTGTATAATCAAGCTTTTTCAAAAGCAACGAAAGCATTTCGTTAGGCATATTTTTATCATGAACAAACCTAACCGGGCTAGCTTCCTTTCGTCGTTCTAATCCTTTGGAAATTTTCTTCACATAGCTTTCAGAGATATCATCATTAATATCTAATTCAGCATCTCGGGTTAACTTAAATGTATAAGCTGATATTCGATCAAACTTAAACATGTAAAAAATATCCTTCAACTCATATCTAATCACATCATCTAATAACATGACGTACTTTTTACCATCATTTGAAGGAAGTAATACAAACCGGTCTAAGGAAGACGGAATTTCAATTAACGCATAATTATCTTTTCCACTAAGTAATTCTTGCAAATAAACACCTAAATAAATTCCATTATCTGACAAATCTGGTAATTCCCTCTTTTTTGAAATTATAATCGGCATTAAATTACCCCGAACTTTTTTCTGAAAGTATTTTTTTACAAATCGGCCTTGATCTTCTGTTAAATCATTTTCATTTATAAGATATATCCCCTCCTCTTCTAAACCAACAATTATATCATCGTAAGCTTTAGCAAATTTACGAGATTGCCTGATCACTTCATTATGAATATCCTTTAATATATCTTTTGGAGCACCTCCTTCAAAAACAGTATTTTTATCTAACTGCACAATTCTCTTCAATACTGCAACACGAACTCTGAAAAATTCATCCATGTTATTAGAGTAGATTCCTAAAAACTTTATTCGTTCTATTAGTGGTACATTTTTTCTTGAGGCTTCCTGCAATACTCTATCGTTAAATGACAGCCAACTAATCTCCTTACTTCTAAAGTTTTCTATTGTCATACCTATCTACAATTTATTTATTTTAATAATAAATCTTCATCAAAAAATTCAATAGATTAAAAATAGGAATTATCTGGCAATTGAAAAGAGTAAAAACTCATATTTTAAGATGAACATTTTATTAAGATTATAGTTTACACAGACAGAACACCTAAATTTTCAAATAAATAGTATAAAAAATATGTCACGTAAAAGATTAAATCTTCATCAAATACTTGAAGTTCGTCATTTAACAGATTCTACATTTGTTATTAGATTTGAGAAAAATGGAATGGATTTTAAAGCAGGTCAGCATGTTTGTGTAGGCCCTCCAAACGGTATACACACTCGGGAGTACTCAATATATAGTGCAGAAAATGACCCTTATGTTGAGGTTTTAGTTAAAGAAGTTCAAAACGGATTGGTTACACCTGTTTTAAAAGGATTAAAAGCTGGTGAAAATGTTGTTGTAGAGGAACCTGTTGGTTATTTTACATTACAGGAAGAAAAAATAAAGTCCAAGAAATTTTTATTTATAGCAACCGGTACAGGTATTTCACCTTTTCACTCCATGACCAAAAGTATCCCTGACCTTGATTATAAAATTTTACATGGAGTAAGATCCGCTGATGAAGGTTACGAACGTAATGAGTATAAGAACGATCGCTATATTCTTTGCTCTTCAAGAGATCAAAGTGGTGATTATACTGGGAGAATTACAAATTATTTACAAGAAGTAATGATTGATAAAGAATCTGAAGTATATTTGTGCGGAAATTGTAATATGATTCATGATGCTTATGATATTTTAGAAGAAAAAGGAATATCAAATGAGCAAATTCATGCAGAAGTATATTTTTAATACCTAAATAAGAAAGCTTAGAATCAAATATATTATCACTCTAAATTTTCTTGTTTAAACAAATTATCAAAAAAAAGAATTGTGAAGTACTTTTTACTGACATTGGGATGTCAAATGAATTTGAGTGACTCGGAGCGTGTGGCGTCAGTACTGGATGCAGCGGGCTGCACAAAAGTAGATAATGAAGAAGATGCTAATATTATTGGAATTTTAGCATGTTCGGTACGTCAAAAAGCTATTGACAAAGTTTATAACAAAATTTCGAAATGGAATAAGTGGAAGAATAAAAAGAACTTGATTACTTTTATTTCCGGTTGTATTCTTCCTGCAGATAAAGAAAAATTTTTAAAACTATTTGATATAGTTTTTGCCATGCCTGAATTACCTCAGTTCCCAAAAATGCTGGGAGAATATGGCATTACAAATCCATTATCATTAGTTGCTGAACCCAATAATACCATTGATGAAATTCAATTATTCTGGAATGTAAAACCAAAATACGACTCTAATTTTGAAGCATTTATTCCAATTCAAAACGGATGTAATAAATTTTGCACCTATTGCGCAGTTCCTTACACCAGGGGTCGAGAGGTTTCCAGACCGTCACAAGAAATTCTGGATGAAGTAAGGAGTCTTGCTGAAAAAGGGTACAAATCGATCACATTATTAGGCCAAAATGTAAATTCTTATGGTCTGGATAAAAAAGGTGATGAATTAAGTTTTTCTGAATTACTTGAAAAAGTTGGCCAAATCGGTGATGAAGTAAATAAAGAATTTTGGGTTTATTTTACTTCTCCTCATCCTCGCGATATGACAGAAGATATTTTTCATATTATGGCCAAGTATGATTGTTTAGGAAAACAAATCCATTTCCCGATTCAAAGTGGTGATGAAAAGGTTCTAATCAAAATGAATCGCAATCATTCTCTGGAAATGTATAGAAAAACAATGCAAAAACTCAGAAGTATTCTTCCACAAGCTACTGTATTTACTGATATTATAGTTGGTTTTACAGATGAAACCGAAGAGCAATTTGAGAATACGCGCAAAGCAATGGAAGAGTTTAAATACAATATGGCCTATATTGCCATGTATTCACCTCGTCCGGGAGCTGCATCATACAGATGGGAAGACAATATTCCTTTAGATGAAAAGAAACGTAGATTTGCCGTTTTAAGTGACGAACTTCAAAAGCATACTTACGAATATAACAAGTCCTTGGTTGGAAAAACAGTTAAAGTTTTAGTTCGCGAGAAAGATCGCAAGCCGGGTTATTTATCAGGACATACTGATGGAAAAATTGTAATCAGACTGGAGTCAGATGATGAAAGTTTAATTGGACAAATAGTAGAATTAAAAGTAACGAGCGCTGCAAAATTTTCTATTGAAGGAGAATTAATCAAGAACACAGTAAACTGTTAATTAGCGCAAATAAGATATTATTCAGCAGGTTGTTATACATAGCAACCTGCTTTTTTTATAACTGCTAATATATTCCAAACCATTAAAAAATCAAGGCTCTAATCAATATTTTGGATTCTAAAATCCTTTATAAGGAATTGTAACATAAAATGTTGAGCCTTTGTCTTTTTTTGACTCTATTGTAATATTTCCATTTAACAGTCTTGCATATTCTTGACTAATGGCTAATCCCAAACCTAAACCTCCTGATCTTGACAACTCAGTATTCACTTTTGAAAATCTCTCAAAAATAAATTCATGATTCTTTGAAAAAACACCGATACCAGTATCTTTAACATACAAAATCAATTTAGCGGCATCAACATAATATCCAATTTCAATAAATCCTTCATCAGTAAACTTAAATGCATTGTCAATTAAATTTTTTATAATCTTTTTTAGTTTTGTCTTATCTGAATAGATTATAAACTCTTTGTGATCTACATTTTTACTAATTTGAATAGGTATATTATTATTTTTTGATTCTAAAGCATATTCATCCGAGATATTGATCAACAATTTATTTAAACAAAAGGATTTTTCTTTTAATGGAATTTGCTTTGCTACAAGCTTAGAGATTTCTAAAATATTATCTATTATTTTTAATAATTCAAAACTATTATCCTGAACGATTTTTGAGTAATAAGTTCGTTCTTCAAATAACAAATCCTTTTCTGCCAACATTTCTGCAAAACCGATGATACCATTCATTGGTGTACGAATTTCATGCGACATGTTTTTTAGAAACTCGGATTTTAACCGGCTGGCTTCTTCTGCTTTTTCTTTCGCTAAAATTATGTCCTGTTCAAACTTTTTACGTTCGGTAAAATCACGCAATACGGCTACAATGGCATCTTTACCATTCCACACAGTTGAACTAACCGAAACCTGTAATTCAATTTCTTCTTTAGAGCCTATAGGATGACCTACCCACTCAATTATGTGAGCTTTATTTTTAATTACCTCTTTCCATAAAACCTCTAAGTATTCATAATTCAATTTTGGCGATGAAATATCAAGTATACAATACTTGGAACAATCATTTAAATCAATGTTAAAAGTAGATTGAGTCTGCTCATTTATAGATAAAATTTGTCCATTAACATCATGAATTATAATGGCATCACTAATACTGTTAATAATGGTTTGAAGATTTTTTTGCGAGGCCTCCAAGCTATCAATTTTTTTCTGTAATTCAGGATAATAGCTTTTATGCAAGGAATGCTCACCTAAACCAATAATCTTATCTCTATATTTATTCCAGTCGTTTGCCATTAATTACAGTGCTTCTTTACATATCGCTTCCAAATCGTTTTTTACAGGAGGCTTGGGGTTTGTTGCATTACACGGATCATTTATTGCTTTTGATGCAATTTGAGGAATAACATCAATACTTACACCTTTATCGTGCAATGTTGTTTTAATTCCTAAACTTTGTTTAAAAGTGAGTAAATGATCTATCAATGTGTTTTTGATTTCATTATTTGGTTTTCCTTTGGCTGAAACATCAAAAACATCAGCAATCTGTTTATATCTATCAACTGATGAATTAAAATTAAAATCAACAACATGAGGTAATAATATAGCATTACACTCACCATGAGGCAAATCAAGATAACCACCTAAACTATGCGCCAGAGAATGTACACAACCTAAACTTGCATTGGAAAAAGCCAATCCTGCATATAAACTCGCCAGCATGATTTTACCCCTGGCTTGCATATCGCTGGGATTAGTTAAACAATCCTGTAAATTGGCTTTTATCAATCGTATTGATTCTAATGCATATAAATCTGTGAATGGAGAATTTGCATTTGAAACAAAAGCTTCAAATGAATGTGATAAGGCATCCATACCAGTGCATGCTGTAAGAAATGGATCCATACTTGTAAGTATAAATGGATCTATAAGTGCAACATCTGGTACAACGGCCTTACTTATAATAGCGAACTTATATTTTTCAGTTGTATTGTTAATAATGGCAAATTGTGACACATCAGCTGCCGTTCCGCCAGTTGTTGGAATACAAATTAATGGTGGTATGGGAACATTTATCATATCAACACCTTCAAAGTCTCTTATATCTCCCGTGTTTGAAGATACAATCCCTATCCCTTTAGCACAATCAATTACACTGCCTCCTCCAAGTGAAAGAATCATATTACATTTATTCTCTTCATAAACTAATTTCCCATTCATCACCTCAAAATCACGAGGATTGGGCGAAATAGTTGAATAAACTACATATTCAACAGAATGCTTTTGTAACTCTTCAGAAACTTCTTTAAACCAGGTAGTATGCATTAATCCCTCATCTGTAACAAACAGCACCTTTCTCCCACCTAACTTTTTACAAAATACACCAGCCATCAATCTGGAATCTACACCATAAATATATTCAGGGGCAACAAATTTCCTTGGACTTAACTGTATATTTTCAAATACATTTCCCATACTACCAGACTTTAGATTATCAATTTACAAAGAAAGTTGCAATAATCCTTTGTAATAATTAATCATGATCAATTTATATCAATACTTATAAAAAAATAATCCATTCAGATTCAAAACCATTTTTTCTTCTTAAAATAAGTAACCATTCCTATAACAGTTAATAATATTACCACCCACATTATAAAATAACTGTATTTGTAATGTAATTCTGGTATGTTATCGAAGTTAGTACCATAAACTCCAGCTATAAATGTTATGGGAATGAATATTACTGAAAATATGGTTAAAAATTTTAGAATGTCATTCAACTTATAAGCAACTGTTGTATGAAATATATTTAACTGATCAGACAATATATCTCGGTAGTTGTCGATAGATTCATTTGCAAGTTCTATGTTATTTTGCAATTCATGTAAGTGACTTTGAATTTCATCACTCAATAATTCAGAATCTAACTTACATAGGTTTAGAATCATCTCGCGACAAGGCTTAATTGTTTTTCGCAGGTAATTAACTTCAACTTTATATTTATTGATATTCTCAAGGCTATCTGATGATGGATTTCGTATTAATTCATCATCTAACTCTTCTATTTTTTCACCCAACAAACTAATCGTATGTATATAATTATCTACTACCACATCAAGCAAAGCAAAGGCAAGATAATCAGGACCTGAATTTCTAATACGCTTTCTGTTTTTACGAATTCGCTCTCTAACCGGATTAAAGAAATCACCAACCCTTTCCTGGAAAGATATTAATACGTTTTCATTAAAAATGATGGATAAATTTTCAGAAAAAATCTTTTCTGTTTCTACATTATATTGAAGCATTTTTGTTGAAAGCATGATATAGTCATCATAATCATGTATTTTTGGTCTCTTATGCGTTTCTAAAACTTCTGCAATAATATAATTTTCAATTTCAAATTGTTTCGATAGCTCTTTCATGACTCCTGTTTCATGAAGACCATCTATATTTAACCATGATGTATTTTCTTTTTTAAGCACCCCAGGAATCTCATCTACAACCCTTACTTCCAACTCCCTAAGATTATCAGGATTATAATCCATTAACCTTATACGGGTGTTTTCTATTTTCTTTTCTCCCTTAAATAAAATATCATCTGGTGATATACCAATGAGTTCTTTTTTTGATTTTAAAAACCTGGCCATATTATGTAAAATATAAAATCAAAACTATTTATGTTTATTTGATTTTGGTAATATAATATGAAATACAATCAAATTATCTGAAATAGTTATATATTTTGACGAAATCAATATTATTCCAGATTAACATTATAAGTACCTGAAATCAAAATTTCTTTATTTAATTTATAATCAATCAATTCAACATAACTATCATCACCCCTACCTGTATTTACTATTTCTTTTATTAATTGAAAACTACTTTCTGTTTCATTTTGCTTTGTCAATACATAATCTAATTCTCCCAAACCAATTACAGCTGCAACAGGAACTGCTATTATAGAATCTGATTTAATAATTACATCTCCATTTACAATTTGATTTATAGTATAGTGATAATCCAAACTATGTATATCTGCATAACAAGATACTGATTTTGTATCATCATTAAGTAACTGACTAATAAAACTAACTTTCCCTTTATGCTCCTTTTTATCTCCCAATAAATTAAAAACAACATCCTGACCCTCTTTAATTTGAGAAAGCTCCTTTTCAAAAATAGAAATTTGCAGTTGCACTTTTTGGTTATTCACAATTTCAGCAACATACTGATCTGAAGTGATAAACTGACCTAAATTAAAGTTAAAATCAACCACCTGTCCGTTGATTGGTGCGGTAACAATATATGAGCTTTGATATAATCCATTCTCAATATCATTAAGGTTCAAAGACATATTCTGCAACTTTAATTTTAAAGCTGAATAGATTCCCAATTCCGATTTATAGTTACTTTCAATCAATAAAAATTCACTCTCTGTTTTTATATTTTCGCGATATAAAATTTTTGCTCTTTCATAGTCGGCTTTTAACTGTTTTATTTTAGCCGAGGAAGAGGAATACTGTTGTTGGATATCAATAACTGAATTTCCTCCAACGGATACTATTTTATCTCCTTTATTCACCCACTGACCTGGCTTTACAAAAATTTTATGCACAACACCATCAATTGGTATACTTAATTTGGCAACTCCATCTATTGTTGGAACTATATTTCCTGTAAAGTGAACTTTCTCTTCAAATAATTGATAGGTAGGTTTGTCAAAAGCCATATTTTCAGATTGAAACTGAATTTTAGAAATCTCTATCACATCTGAATTTTCACCTACATTCTCTTTATTTGATTGATCCGACGCGCATGACGAAGCTAATAATACCATCATGCTCAATACATTATATACAAAAAACTTATTCATAATCTACTATTTTGTAAAATATATTATTTCCAATAAAACTTTGTTATAATTAAACACGCCATCGCAATAATCTGATTTTATTTTAATGGCTGATTCCATACTATTAGCAAACCTTAAAAAATCAATTTCCTGCATTTTATAAGCCTTTAAAGCAGCCCGTTCTATTTCCTCTGCCAATGGCAATTCCGTTTCTTTATATTGTTTTATTCTTAAATCATATTTCAATTTATCAGCATTTAAAGCATTCATCTTCAATTTTACTTCTGCCTTATCATTTTCCATAATTAATTGTTGAGCATCGTAAGCTATTTTTGCTGATTTAATGGTATTTCTATAACTACCATAAAATAAAGGAATAGCTATACCTACTTCAAAACCACTATAATTTTGAGCATTTTCATAGGTATTTGATCCTAAAAAATAATTTACAGAAAACTCAGGTAATGCTTTATTCTGTTCAACTCTTATTAGTGATTCAGCATATTTATTTTGAAATTGGAAGAAATTATGAATAAGCATCGAATCTGAAATTGCTGTGCTTTGAGTGAAAATTTCCAATTGTTCCGGTACTGTAAAATCTGACGAATAGTTTATCAACATTTTTAGTCTTTGATATGATTTTTCATAAGATACTTCCAGATCCTTAAGTTGATATGAAACTTCATTTTTCTTTGACTTAATATTCAGGTATTCAAGTTTACTGGCATCCTTTAATTCTAATCTTCTGGCAAACTGATGTAACAAATGATTATAAGTACTATCTAATTGCATATAAATTTTCACTTTATTACGTAATAATACACACTCAAAGTAAAGGAGTGAAACCTCTTTTAAAACTCTATTTTTTTCAAGCTCAAATTGAGATTGTACAATAGAAGTTGAATAGTTATTAGCCTTGCGTTGTGCAGTGTATAGGGTTGGAAAAGCAAATGACTGTTCTACTCCCCATACTTTTAAAGGATGATTATTTTCTGCAATATTATTTTCATCCATTCCATAACTAATGTTAGTTTTGGGGATAGAAAATGCAGTTTTAGCTAACGCTTTGGCTTCAGCTGATTTTAATCCGTAAGCTTTAATTTGCTTATTGTTATCTAACGCGATTTGTTTTATTTTCTGAAGATCTAATTCTTTTTGCTGACTTAATAATGATGTAGTTGTTAATAACAGTATTAAGATGACAGTTATTTTTGAGCGCAAGAATCGAAACGGGAAAAAGCGAATTCCAACTACATTGTAAAAGATCTCGAAAAACAAAGGTAAGGCAATCATGGTCAGCATAGTTGATGTAACTAATCCACCAATGACCACAGTTGCCAATGGTCTTTGAACTTCAGCACCAGCACCAGTTGAAACAGCCATCGGTAAAAATCCCATAGCTGCAGCTCCAGCTGTTAACAAAACAGGTCGTAACCGATCTTTAGTTCCTTGAATAATAACTTCGCGCATTGTTAAAGTTCCTTTTTTCTGAAGTTCTTTTAAATGTTCAATCAAAACGATTCCATTTAATACAGCAATTCCAAATAAAGCAATAAACCCAACTCCGGCCGAAACACTAAAAGGCATACCTCTTAGCCATAGTAAAAATACGCCCCCTACGGTTGCCAATGGAATGGCGGTAAAAATCATTAAAGCATCTTTAAACGACTGAAATGCAAAATGAAGAAATATAAAAATGAGCAATAGAGCTACCGGGACAGCAAGAAGCAACCTCTTTGAGGCATTCTGTAAATTTTCAAACTGCCCTCCATATTCTATGAAATTACCAGGTTTTAATTTTACATGGTGATCAATTACCACTCTGATATCCTCAACTACCGATTGTAAATCCCTGTTTCTTACATTCACACTTACTACTACTCTACGACGTGTATTATCTCGTGAAATTTTTGCAGGACCTTTGGTATATTCAATATCTGCAAATTCAGATAAAGGGATCTGTGCTCCGGAAGGAATAGTAACCAATAAATTACGAATATCCTGAATATCTGTTCTATTGATATTCTGCAAACGCATAACAATATCGAAACGTCTTTCGCCTTCGAAAACAACACCTGCAATTTTACCACCAAATGCTGAAGACAAATAGGTATTCAACATATTTACATCCACATTATAACTGGCTAACTGGCGTCTGTTATAGCTAACTTTAACCTGAGGTAAACCTGTGGTTTTTTCCAGTATTACATCGCCAGCACCAGAAACACCACTAATCAAGTCTTTAATTTCATTGGCCTTAGCATTTATATAATCTAAATCCTCGCCATATATTTTAATAGCGATGTCTGATCTAACTCCGGTAATTAACTCATTAAATCGCATTTCAATGGGCTGCGTAAACTCATATTCGATACCCGGAATTATACTTAAAGCATCTTTAAAGGCAACAGCTAATCCTTCCTTATCCTTAGCTTTTTTCCATTCATCTTTTGGATGGAGTTTAATAATCATATCAATCTCTTCCATCGACATCGGATCAGTTGGAACTTCAGCAGCGCCAATACGACAAACAATCTGATTTACCTCATCTGGAAATTGATCAATTAAGATATTTTCCATCTTCGTGGTCATACGAACTGTTTCAGACAGAGAAGTACCCGTTTTTAGAGCCGGTTGAATTACAAAATCACCTTCATCCAGAGTAGGAACAAACTCTCCTCCTATTTTAAAAAATATAAAACCTGTAATAACTAACGAAATAAGAGCCGCACTTAATACAATTCTCTTATGCCCGCAGGACCATTTAATGACTGGATGGTATGATTTATATATCTTATCTAACAGCCAAACCGATAAGCTCTTTTTATTTAAATCACCGGGTCTTAAAAATAAAGATGATGCTACAGGAAGCCATGTTAATCCCATGATCATAGCACCTATAATGGCAAATGAAAAGGATAAAGCCATCGGATGGAACATTTTACCCTCAACCCCCTGAAGTGATAAAATAGGGATAAATACAATAAGAATAATGACCTGGCCAAAAATAGCAGATTTCATCATTTTTGAAGCGCCTTCATTAGCTATCTTTTCAAATAGAACTCGCTTTTCTTCACTTTTTGAATTCTGTATTTCTGCTGACATTTGGGTCATTCGAAGCACAATAAACTCAACAATAATAACAGCCCCATCAATGATTATTCCGAAATCAAGAGCTCCCAAACTCATTAAATTTGCATCTATACCAAAAATGTACATCATTGAAATAGTGAACAATAAAGCCAAAGGAATCATTGAGGCTATAACCAATGCAGACCTGATGTTTCCTAACAATAATAAAACTGTAATAAAAACAATAAGCGCTCCTAATATTAAATTTTCAGCAACGGTAAATGATGTTTTACCAATTAATTCACCTCGTTCTAAAACCGGATTAATAAAAACACCCTCTGGTAAGTTTTTTTGAATCTCATCAACGCGTTCTTTTACAGCTTTAATTACTTCTTTTGAGTTTGCATTTTTAAGCATCATTACCTGCCCCAGTATAGTTTCACCTTTTCCATTGGCAGTAATGGCACCAAATCTATTGGCATGCCCCCAATGAATTCTAGCCACATCTTTAATATAAACAGGAACTCCGGCATTTGACTTTATCACTATGTTTTTAATATCGTCAATACTCTTAACCTGCCCATCCCCCCTTATAAAATAGCTTTGATTATTTTTTTCAATATAGGATCCCCCACTAATATTATTATTATTCTCTATAGCACTATAAACTTCTATTAAACTAACATTTAAACTTTGTAATAATAAAGGATCCAAAGCAATTTCGTATTGTTTTAAATAACCGCCCCAACTATTCACTTCCACAACACCCGTAACACCTGTTAATCGTCTTTTCACAATCCAATCCTGTATGGTACGCAAATCCATTGGTGAATAATTTTTTTCAAAGCCGGGTTTTACGTCAAGTATATATTGATATATTTCACCAAGCCCTGTTGAAATAGGACCCATTTCAGGCCTTCCATAACTTTCAGGTATTTGCTCTGATGCACTTTTTATTTTTTCTGCAATCAATTGACGAGGTAAATAAGTGCCCATTTCTTCTTCAAAAACCACAGTAACTAATGAAATACCAAATTTAGAGATTGATCTGATCTCCATAACACCTGGTAAATTAGCCATCTCCATCTCTACCGGAGTCGTAATAAACTGTTCTATTTCCTGTGTTGAAAGATTTCCGGATGTAGTGATTACCTGTACCTGATTATTCGTAATATCAGGTACTGTACCAACAGGAATTTTATAAATAGAAAATAATCCAAACCCTACTATAGTAAGTGTAAAAAGAATTACAATGAGTTTGTTTTGAATACTAAATCTTATAATCTTCTCAAGCATATCTAATGGTTATGTTGAACTAAATGTAAAAAGAAAATTATTACAAACCTATATGATAATAAGATAATTATATGGTTTTGTAGAGATTTGAATAACATTAATTCTTGATAAGTTAACCATAAACCCAGCCTATTAGAAAATAAAAAAACCAGATGTTTTTTATAAAACACCTGGTTTTTTTCAATTTAGTTGATGTGAGTAAAAGTAATTTTTGTATATCGTTTAACCTATTTTAATTTAGCCATTTTTGACATACTTCAGTAATTTTATTTTTTGCCTTTTCCATATGAAGATCATATGTAGTTTTATTTCCAGTACTGGCATTTACAAATTCGTATTCCTTAATTCCCATAAAGTCCAATTCAATTTTAACAATGGTTCTAAGGTTATCCATGAATCCATATCCTCCTTTATATGAACCCATGCTTGTATATATGGTTAAAAACTTTGCTTTATCCATTAGGCCTATTTGCTCGTCTCCAACATATTTAAATGCCAGTCCGCTTTGCATCACTACGTCAAAATATGTTTTTACAATTCCTGGCAACGAAAAATTATGCATTGGTGTAACTAAAACAATAAAATCTGCAGCAATAAATTGCTGTGACATATCATCCATAGTTTTTATAGCAGCACTTTGTTTCGCATTGAGCTGCTCTCCTCCAAAATTTCGTACCTTATAGGCTTCCATTGTTTCCACATCGTGAAATTTTGGAGGATTTTCTATTAAATCCAGCTCTGTATATTTATGATCTCCTAATTCAAATTTTAAATGTTTTAACAGATTTAAGGTATTCGACTTTTCTGATGAGGGTAGATATTTTACTATTAATATTTGCATATACTTAAACTTTTATTGGTTTGATACAAAGATGCTGGATTAGTATCATGCAGACATTACTAATATCCGTTCAATTCTTATAAAAATCCGTTTTATGCATCAATACAGATAAAATATCTGATCCTGATCGCTCTACAAGCCTAGCCTGAATTAACGGTATAGAATTTAGTAATCAAAACTATTACACAAAAAGTATTTCCTTATTAACTCTTGATTTTTCAATGATTTTATGCGTTATTTAATAACAGTTTATTTTCAACCATGATAATGAAAACAACACTCATGTTACTGGTTATTTTTATTTATCGTTAAAAGAATCAATATGCATTACTTCAAAATCATAGCAGGAACAATTCTAATCACTACCTTATTAAGTTTCTCGGTTCAGGAAAAAGAAAGTTCAATTCAATTAACAACATCAGAAAAAAGGGAACTACCTGATGATCTGAAACCCATTTTAAAGAAAGCATGTTTTGACTGCCATCATAGTGATGCAAAAAATTTCATTGCTAAGAAAAAGGTAAATTTTGCAACATTAAACGAACTTACTAAGGTGAAGAAAATATCTACTTTAAAAAAAATAGAGAAAGAAATTAAAGAGGATAAAATGCCTCCAAAAAAATATATTAAACGTAATCCTGACAAAAAATTAACTGATGAAGAAAAAGAATTGATTTACAACTGGATTACTACTGAATTAGAAACTCCACAATAGACAAAAAATATATATTATATAAGATCTAGTATTACCACCTATTGCAAACCACTATAATTCCAACTCTCTCCGATAAAATTTATCATATATTTTCGGAGAGAGTTGGTTAATTTATAAAAAACGCCACCTATATAAGCCTGAGATGTATTTTAAAACTTCAAACTGGAGAATAAGGATTATTAAAGCTTCTATTTGGTAATGGAATAAACATTAAAGTGTATGAAACAAAAATCAAAAAAATATTTATTCATTATTATACTTGCCTTTTTTATTATCATTCAATTTTTTCAACCATCAAAAAATGAAATGGGCGTTGGGAATAAGCACATAGTAAATGATGTGGAAGTACCTGCCAACATAAAAAATTTGCTCAGCGTATCTTGTTTTGATTGTCATTCAAATCAAACTAATTACAAGTGGTATCATAAAATAGCACCTGTATCATGGATGATTGACTGCCATATTAAAGAAGGTAAGAGTGAATTAAATTTTTCAGATTGGCAATCAATGGATGTATATGATAAAATAGCTATGCTTGATGAAATGGGTGAAGAAATATCAGAGAAAAAAATGCCTTTAAAAGCTTACACCTTTATTCATCAGGATGCTAAATTAAGTGCAGCGCAAATCAAAACTATAAAAGATTGGATAGATAATTATTCAGAAAAACTATTAAAAGAGGCTGAATAATAATTACACATTGATCATATAATCCAACCCCACTCCATTTTTAGAGTATTTCTTTTTATTAAAACTCCTATAAAATCAACTATCCTTAATTGCTTTATGATTAAAAACACATCCTATAATTATTAATACAGATAATACAATTGCTAAAGTTGTTGGAGGTTCACCTGGTGAATTAAATCGAATAATCAATGTTGCATACAGACTTGTTATACTCACAATCAAGCCATGAATTAAAATGAGAGAGCATACCCACGATTTATTAGTTACTGCAAAGTTTCGTTGCAATATTACAATAACAATAGCTGCTCCTATATAACCACCACCAACAACTCGCATTAGTGCTAAAATTAAATATTGAAAAGGTTTACTTACTTCTTCCCATGGTACAGAAACGGCCTCGCTGTGATAAGGCATAAAACTACCTTTAAAAAGGTAAATAATACCCATACTCAAGACAATAACAGCAGATATGTAATTTGCAATTCTTGCAATGTTTTCGTTCTTCATTTCGAATTTATATTTGGATTAAAGATTTAAAGCTGCAAAGTTGATAAATGCTTTTTAATTTCCAATCAAAACAAAAGGAAATTTTATATTAAAGTGAAGAATGGTAATTTATATTTTTTTACATTCGAAATGAATAAACAGATAGAAGAAATAGGTTTAGACTTAAATTAACACCTAGTTGAAACGTTTATCGCTACTTACTTTAGTTTTTAACTGGGACAGGATCAATCCATACTTTCTCTCTTGTTGATAAGTCTAGAATTTTAATTTGTAATCCATTAGCTATTTGAGTGTTCAGGTTCATACTCTCCTCATATTTTCTTCGATAAATAGGTAATCTTTTATTATTTGGAAAGATTAAGTTGGTTGCCATCATTACCTCAGAAACAGTTGTTGATATACTTTGAACATACATTCGTTGCGATACATTAACACGAACCATTGCTATGTATTCGGTTTCTTTTAAGTCAATATACTCTCCCTTTTTAAAAAATAAGAATTGAGAATATTTATACAATGTTTTATCTTTAAAATTAAAAAGGAGTCTGTCTTTAGCTGTAACTATAAGCAGGCCTATAATCGCTAATACTATAGAAATATACCAATACTGAAAATCTGTTAATAAAACAGAAGTGATTAAAGCATATCCAAAAATTACAAATGTGAGCGGAAAGCCTCCGTTTTTTACTATCAATTCTTTATTTTCCATCAGTTTATAGTTTGATTTATAATATTTTGCTTCTATTTTTTATATGATTTCATACCGTTCTCGTTTGTGGTCATACTTATTCTTTATTTCATCGGCCACACTATTCGGTATTCTATAATTATCTATCATTACTGTTTTCTCCTTACTACCTTTTCCTTGTCCTTCAAAAAATATATTTTCGAAAGTCAGGTATTGATAATCTTCATTTTGTAAGTAATACAAATAAATTTTCGAATGTCTCAACCCATTTTCTTTCTGCAACTCTTCAATAGCTTTTACAGGCTCCTTGTTTAACGATTTGATCAACCTGTCAACCATTGATATCGACTCAAAATCTTTACACAAAATAAATTTGGGATACCATCGGTTTTGTTTTTCTGAATATGGAAAAATATTAGATTTAATGATTGAAACAACAGGTATAAGGCCTATAATAACCGCTTCTAAAATCCATACTATTGTTAAAATAGAGCCGCTAAAAGAAATTCCAAAAACACTCCACATCCCTATTTTATTAATGGAAATAATATTTTGAATTAAACCATTAGGAATAATAATCCAATAAAGATTCTGAAAATATTCATTCAATGATGGCAGACTCCCCATATAAACATAAAGTACATATGTGGTCCATTGAAAATAATTAGCCATTAAGCCGGTTATTATGGCTAAAATAATTTGACTCTTTCGGTGCCTGTTATGAGTTAATTTAACTAAAATTTTAACCAGATAGGCTAATGAAATACCCAATATAAATGTCAATAAAAAATTAACATAAATTATAGGAATAACAGAGGTTAAGATAGAATAACCATACCCTAGAAACATCGTAAATAATAAACATGTAAAATAGGATATCGCTAATCCTACAATATTCACATTTCCTGACTCTTTATAAAATAATGATTGATTTTGCATCGAAATATATTCTTATTTTTTGCGGATAATTGATGTATAGCAGGTACTTTTATTTAGCTCTTCTATATTTAATAACCATTTCCAATTCATCTGTTAACATTTTTGTTTCGAGCTCTTCTGAAGTCATTTTCAATATCTTAAATATAACAGAACCATCTTCTGTGTTTATGATGAACATATCCGGTTTTTTGATTTCCCATGTACCCTTATCAACCATATCATATGTTTTATCAATACTGATAACCGACATATCCTTTCCTAGTGTTAGTTCATCGTTACTCACCGGAAAATTTTCAGGATCTTCTTCCCCGTTTATGAGTATCTGTTTTACATACCAGGTACCATATATATTAGAATAATTAATATGGCTTTGATTGGCATTGCCGTCTTTTGAAAAGTTCTCTCCTTGCAATTGGATACAAAGAAGCGTTATTGCTGACAGGATTATGATAAAGGTTTTCATTGAAAAGTGTTTTAATTTCATATAACTTTTCAAATATAATTAATAATCCTGCAAATGTTAAAGATAACGCTTATTACTTATGATAAACACAACTACTCTTTCATCACACGTGGCTTGACCCTACTCAATTATATTGATATGATGTTTTAAAGAATGGAATTCTGCTAGTTTAGAAGATAAAATCAGAACAGCATTGCCAATAACACTATACTCCCTTATCTCAGTTTGATTTAGAATGATGGTTTTTATAAAGGTACTAATTACAACGTTGTTCACAGTTAAACTCACTATCCCCTTTCTCTATCTGAATTGTAGTATGCTCAATATTAAATTGAGATGATAACTCTTTCTGGATATCAGAAAGTAGGTTATTTGCAGAATTAACTTTTGTGGTAACATGAGCCGACAATGCGTTTTCAGATGTGCTCAGCGCCCAAATATGTAAATCATGAATACTATCAACTGCTTCAATTTTTAATATAGCATTCTTTACTTCCTTTATACTAAGTCCTTCAGGAACAGCACTCAAAGCCAACTTCACTGAACTTTGAAATAGTTTCCAGGTTCCTATAACAATTATGAAAACAATTATCAAACTCATGATAGGATCAATTATAGTGTATCCTGTATATTTAATGAGCAGCCCGGAAACCACAACACCTAAAGAAACCGCAGCATCTGCAGCCATATGCATAAATGCACCTTTAATATTCAAGTCGTGTTTTTGACCTTTCATAAATAAAAGAGCTGTAATACCATTGATAACTATTCCTATGCCGGCCACAATCATTATTTGAGTACTTGCTACAGGTTCCGGTGTAATTATTTTTTCAATTGCATTATGTAGTATAAATGCCGCTGCAACAAAAAGAATAACAGCATTAGTTAGAGATATTAGGATGGTACTCTTTTTATATCCGTAACTATAGTCGCCTTGGGGTTTTCGACCAGCTAACCAAATTGCTCCCCATGCAAACAGAAGTCCAAACACATCACTTGTGTTATGACCTGCATCCGCTATTAAAGCTGAAGAGTTTGCTATAATACCATACACCACTTCAACAATAATAAATACTACATTTAAAATAATACCAAAGGCAAAAGCTTTATTGTAATTGTTTACCTGATGATGATGGTGATTATGATGGCTATGATGATGGCTATGATGATGTTCCATAATATTATAACATTGATTTCTATATAATAATAACACAATGATACAACAGATGTTTTGCAACCAGGTTGCAAATATAAACCCTAATGATAGTATAATCTATCATTTACAATTGGCACAAACACCATTAACAATAACATTTGCTGATTCAAAAGTAAAATCAACAGGTAAATTAATCGATGGTATTTCAAAATCAGTTAAGCAATAGGTATGATTACATTTTAAACATAAAAAATGCACATGCTTATCTATATGCTCAACTAAACAAGTGGCTTTACAAATAGCGTACTTTACTGAACCATTGCCATCATTAATACAATGAATTAACTTTTTATCTTCAAAGGTTTTTAAGGTTCTGAAAAGAGTTGATTTATCTACATTTTCAAACTCCATTTCTAAATCATTTAAGCTCATAGCATATTCATGTTTCATAAGAGCTTGCAAAACCAATATACGCATGGCTGTGGGCCGTATATCTTTATTTTCCAGTTCTTTTTCTAAATCATTATTCATTATTACCTCAAATTTTATAAAACCTTCTCTTTACTTTACATTTTACACCATTACTATGATGATATTACAATAATTGTGACTTATTTTTTTCAAGTACTTTATCAAAACGACTATCCATGCAAACACTTAAATCTGTTGTAATAAATTTTCCGTTATAAAATAGGCTAAATATAGTTGCAGGTGTAGGTGATGTTTGGGCATCTTCTATAGTATCGAGCTTTATAATCTCCAATGGTAATTTCCTCTTTTCTGCAGTTTCTATTAACGAGGTTTTTACATGATATTCAGAAAATGGACAACGATTTGAATAATAAGCTACTAAACCCTTTTTATTTTCACATTCTCCTGTTTTAACAGACTCTTTAAAATACGGATTTCCAGCACTGGGTTGAATCTTTTTTGCTAATAACCTAAAGCCTGAAGACAAGGTTTCTACCGTTTCAAAACCTTGTTTCAAAAGCCACTTTCCATCACTCATAAAATGAAACTTATTTGAGCCAACAACAGTTACTAATCCATCTTTTCCTTGTTTAATGGCATCTTCAGTTGCCAACCTTAATAGTTCTTTTCCATATCCATTTCCTTTATATTTTCCTGAAACCCAAAAACAATTCACTAATAAATAATTTTGAGCTTCAATAGGAACCCATCCTTTTTCTGCTGGCCCATATTCAATAAAAACCTTAGCCCTTGCATCAATTCTTCTAAAAACATATCCATTATCAAACGCTCTGCATAACCATTCTTTTTTCTGTTCATAGCTATTCTTGCACTTTTTATCAGAAATAGCACAACAAATATGTTCATTACCTATATTCGCTTTTGTAAGCGTTATTATTTTTTCCATCTGCTTATATTTCTTTAAAATGGTCTGTCAAATATAATAATCTGGCGCTTGTTTGAACTCATTAAATTCTAGTTATTTCAATTACTAAAGCCCTATCAACAACAATCAAAATAACAGCCTCATACAAGAAAATCAACTATTATTTCCTACAAATTGATATAGCGACTAATTGCTGATTTTTATTATATTTGGCTTCAAATTAAAGATTAATCCACAAACCAAAATTGCCATAGCGCTATGCGTAAGAACTTATTGAGTTTACTTTTTATTTGCATTTGTATATTCATTGAAATGCAAAACTCTTCAGCAACAGTCTATATCAATTATCCTAAAATATTTACAAAAGCTAAACTATCATCAAATTCATCAGGACTAGATAGTAGTAGTAGTAGTAAAACGACGCTCTCTTCAAATAAAAAAGAACCTGATAATCTGCATCAAACCAAACCAAAATCCACACCAATAAACTCAAATGAATTGCTTGATAGTATTCGAAATTTAATTTCAGAACAAACTGATTTTAACAATTTACAAAACACCTTTGATTTAATAAGAAAGTCAAGAAAAAAATTAAAAAACAACTACTTACCCCTACTTAAAGAATTTGCCATACATTCAAATAAAGCAACTTACTATAAAGGAGAAATGAAGGCATATGACTTTATAGGACTACAATATAGATACAACGAAAACTATGATTCTGCTTACTATTACCATATTAAATCGTTAGATATGGCCAAGGAGTTAAAAGACAGTACACAAATGTTTTACAACTATAACAACCTGGGCCAGGTATTTCGTATGCAGGATAATAATACTTTAGCCATTGATTATTTTCTTAAGGCTCTGGAAACTTCAAATGCTGTTGGCAATTTACGTTCCTCATCATTTACAATGAATACAATTGGAGCTACGCTTGTTGTGCAAAATGATTATGCCCGAGCCATGAGTTATTATAAACGTTCCAATGCTATTGCACAAGATCGTGATGATAAACGTACCATGGCTTATAATTATGGCAATATGGGCGAGGTTTACTTATTAACAGAACAACCCGATTCTGCCATGTACTATTTTAAGATGTCGCGCGATATGCTGGTTAAACTGGGTTCGGATAAAGGTATGGGTGTAGCTGAACACCTTATAGGACAGGCTTATATTGCATTAGGGGAATATGAAAAAGCTAAGGAAAAATTTTTACTGGCATTAAGCTATCATAAAAATGACAACAGTTTACGCTATCAGAGTTTATGTAACTGCCATTTAGGAAAAATTGCTGTTGCTCAAAACTATTTTTCTGATGGATTGATGTTTCTGGATAGAGCCAAAGAACAAGCGCTGGAAATTAATTCTTTAAAAAACCTGCTAGAAATATACAATGTATATGTTGAGCTTTACAAAAAACAAAATCAATGGGAAAAAGTATATGATGCCTTAACACAAAGTCATCAATATCGCGAACAAATTATAAATGAAAGCAACAACAGCTCCATACATGCATTAGAAATTAGGTTTGATACCAATGAAAAAGAACAGCGAATTACACTGTTATCTGCCGAAAACCAAATTAAAAACCAGCGAATCATCCTGTTTTTAACCCTATCTATTATTTTGCTACTCATCCTTTCGCTGGGAATTTTACTATACTATCGCAATAAAAGAATCAACCAACAAAAGCAAGAAACATTGCGTCAGCAGTTACTTCGATCGCAAATGAATCCCCACTTTTTATTTAATGCCTTAGGTAGTATTCAGAGTTATATGTTTAAAAACAAAACCACTGAAGCTGCTGGTTATCTTAATAATTTTGCTTCGTTAACAAGGTCAATATTAAATCACTCTGCAGCAGAAACTGTTTTGCTCGATGATGAAATTAATGCCCTGCACAACTATATAAAATTAGAACAAATGCGCGTTCAAAATACATTTAGTTATGCCATTAATTATAACGACTGCTTAGAAACTGAATTGATAAAAATACCTCCTATGCTTATTCAACCTTTTGTTGAAAATGCCATAAAGCACGGATTAAAAAACAAGGAAAATAATGGTGAACTCAATATTACTATTGAAGATAGGGAGGATACACTAATGATTAATATTAGCGACAATGGAGAAGGTTTTTATGTCACTGAAAAACAAAACAAAGGCCATAAATCTATGGCCATGAGTATATTTAAACAAAGAATAAACCTACTCAAAAAGAAATACAGCAAAAAGGCCGGATTTCATATTGAAAGTGACCAGGGAAAAGGAACTAAGGTTACTATTCATATTCCTATTATTGAATAGTAACCAGTCAGACCCTTTTAAATATTAATCTTTATCCTTTATTTGAATAGCTATTTTCTGACACTCACCTTTATCAATAACATTATTCAGGTTTCTATCTATTAACACCAACATATATAAATGATTGATTTCAGTTTGGCTCATGGATTCAATCTGACCTTCTATATTTAAAGAGTCCACATTGAACTCAAACAAAGAAAACATTCCACTCTCACCTATTTTATTGACTCTTTTACTTTCTTCGTTTTGATAAAAAAGATAATGATGTGCTGCTGGGGCTATTTTAAGGGCAGTATATCCCAGCTCTCTGGATGCGGCCATACCTGTTCCAGGTTTAAAACAAGAAATAGCACTGAATTTCATTCCTTTGCGAATAGTTGGAATTTGATCTTTGTTACTAAAAACAGCAATTCGCGTTGCATAAAACTGAGAATCACTACATACATGATTATAAAAACGGATAGAAAAACTTGCTTTATCAATAATAAAAACATTTTTTTTACCGGATATATCTTTACCTTTTTGAAGTATTCCTACTCGTTCGTATTTTTTTTGAGTACGTTTCTTTTTAGCAAAAACACATGAATCATTAATAGTAAAAACAAATAAAACTTGAACTAATAGTATTTTAGAAGTAATACTAATCAGTCTGCTTTTAAAAAAGTTACACATAAAAATCAATCTATTTTAAAATATTGTTACACAACCAAAACTTTGGTTATTTCTATTTCAAACATAGATAGCAAATCATGCAATGCGAAATTCACTTTACATGCGTACTGCATTATTTTATATGTGATAATTTAAGAATTTATCTAGGCTGTTATTTATTAATTCAACACGGTCTCTCTCTTTTCGCAAACCCATATTTTTCTGGAAAAACTGGCTTTTCCACTTTTACCTACACTGCAATAATCAGCAATTTCTAAACCTGCATTGCTAATTAAATCGGCTATATCTATGGTTGATACAATAACAATTCGGTCAGTAATTTCTACAGTTGAACTAATGATATGAGAAGCAGTATCCTCATCAACTTTAGTAAATAAATTGTATGGCAAATCAATAATAGCGGCATCATACCTGTTGGTAATGTCTTTAATGTCCGATCGATAAACAGTGGTATCATAATTAAAGTGAGCCAGATTTTTTCTGGCATGACCACATACCTTCCAGTTAATATCGCAGCCCTCAATGTTATTTCCTGCAAAACAAGCTTCTAACAACACCGTACCTACACCACAACAAGCATCCAACAGCTTTTTTTCCTTATCGGCCTTGGCAGCAATATTTACAAGCGCTTTGGCAATATTTACATTAATAGAATTACTAAATGAGTAGGGCTTTTTTTTGTGCTTATACCAATCAAAACCATTTTTAACCATTATACCAAAACACCAAACGCCCAAGTAGCAGCATATTGCATAAGTTATTACTGGTTTATAATATTCCGGATCGCCCTCAATGCTGTAACCTACATCTTTTAACTTTTCAAGTCGTTTATCATACTCCGTAGTATCTCCTTCTGCCACTATATATTCAACCTTGAAACCGTCAATACAAATATTTTGTTTTTTTATTTCCTCTATTAGCGTGGCATAATCTTCTGAAAACAAAATAACATCAAGTCTTTTTTTTATAAAAGCACTACTCCATGGTTCTGCTTTTATATTGGAACGTAGCAGTTTATTTTTTTCTTCTTTTTTAAAAATATATCTCGATTCGAGTTTGCATAACTCACTTTCAAAATTATCGTAACTAAAAAAATATATATAATCGTTTATCTGCATCTTAGTGGTCATTGATATTATTTTATCCGCGAAGTTTGAACAGTGAATAGCAAGTGAATAAAATTACGTTTTTTGCTCTTTACAATTTTTTGTAAAGATAATTTCCTTTTATCAAAATCCTACTTCAAGCAAACTGAATAAGTTTGATAACAAAGTTTTATAATGACTTACCGAACTGATATACGGAAAGAAGAAAGGCAGTTTAAAGATGGGGTTAAAGGGTGGTTTAGTTCAACAAACCCTCTAATGTAGGGTGTGCAAGCAACCCTACATTAGAGGCTAAGTGTTCTGTTTTTCTTTTACTTATCTAAAAACTCAAGTCCTTATAATGCACTAAATACCAATTTTTATCAAAAAAATTAAAATGATAACTTATTTGTATTCCATTATCAATTCCTGTCAAATTAATAATTACTGAATCATTATATTTTTCAATTTTCTGTTCATATCTATCATATTCCCTATAATAGGCTACAGAATCATATTTTAAATCTAAATGCGTCCAATTTGTTCGTTTTATATATTCAATAATTAATGAATCTCCCATATCATCATTATGTTGATAAATTAATGGAAACTTGATTCTACCGAGTTGGAATAATGAATCACTATTAAACTTATTGATAAATTTATCAAAATCATTATATGCTGTATCAATACAGTTTTTTGATATAACGGAATCTACTTTTTTAATAGAGTCAATCATTTCCATTTTTTCATATGGTTCTTCAACTTTATTTCTTTTTGTCTGACATGAAAATATTGAAATGCATATAAATGCTAAAAGTAAATAATGTTTCATTTTAGTATAAAGCAAAACAATATAACTCCTTAAATACAAATAACATAGTTCAGATTTTGTTATTAAATAGCGCCTAACGTTCAGAATAAAGTGTCGTGGGCAAATTTGAAAAGCAATTCTTCCAAAACACTACTAAGCCAAAATTTATATTTTAGTTTTAACTTATTATTTGATAAACATAAATAGAAATTTTGGCGGTGTTCCAACAGCCTACGAACTTCCTAAAATTCATTGGGCTGCCCATACACTTTATTTATTGTTGTAGCCTGTTTATTTTTCATTAAACCACTCAAAGTAAACACCAAACATACATTTAGACCTAACTTTCTCCTTGCTTTTCGTTGCAGGTATCCATTCTGGCATGTCTTTAACAAATTCAATAAGTGAAGGTGTAACTTTTGCATTTGCATTTTCACTATTTACAGTTATATCACTTAATGACCCATTTTTTTCAACAATAGCAGATATATAAACTTTCCACCAAAACTTCTTTTTATGCAAATTATCTGGTACTTTATAGTTTTCCTTAAAATACAATTCTATTGATTCTTCCATTGTACTCGCTTCCTTATATTTAAAGTCTGCATAGGAACTTAGAGTTGTATAAATATTATTATCTTCTTTTAGTCCAATTGCGGCATACAAGTTTTCTTTGTAATAGTTATTTGCATAAAATATTATTGGTTCTCCCTTTTCAAGATTTTCTTTACTCGGCATTGTGGAACTTAATATCCAACCAATTTCAATTTTATCAAATGCCTTATTGGGAAGTAAGTACTTCTGATTGTCGATAATAATATACATTTTAGGCTTAATTGTCTTCTTTATACTTTTCTGCTGGCTAAAAATTTGGTTTGCTCCACATATTAATATGGCAAACAAGATTATTTTAATTTTAAATACTTTTTGTTTATGAATTTTCATAATGCTATAATAATTTTTTCAATGGGCATCTTAAATAGGCTACAACTCCAAAATAAGTCATATTAACTACGCATATCACTCTATTGTTAGAATAATAAACGCACCTAATTTGGAAATAACGATCATAAAAATCCGTTATTAACCTAATTTATTTTATTGGATTATTATTATTTTCTATCGACTATACTGCATAAATCGTCATAGGTTTCATTGTTACATCAAATTATTTAAATAAATAGGTTAATAGTTATTTATTGAAGATGAAAGATGATCTAATGAAGACTAATTGGTATTTGACTAAATCCACTAAATGAAAGAGTCAAGCAAGAATATTTATGTATAATACCCTTTCACCTTAAACTCTATTGTATTCCTTATATATTATTTAAATTTGCACCTGTTTGAAAAATGTAATTGCAAATTCAATATAAACATACATCCATGAAAAGACTTTTATTTGTCATTATCACAGTATTTACACTTATCTCATGTAAAGAATCAACCGTTCAAAATATAGTTAAAGAAGTATCGCCACGCGAAGCCATTATCGACAATATGCTAACAAGAAGAGCTATTCGAAAATATACAGAACAGCAAGTTAGCAAAGACCAATTGGATACCATACTTAAATGCGCTATATACGCCCCAAGTGGACTCAACAAACAACCATGGCAAATTAGAGTGGTTCAAAATCAGGAGCTTTTAAAAGAAATAAACCAACGATTTTTAAATTTTGCTGAAGGAAAAGAATTTAAAGGAAGTGCTGCTCACTACAAAGAACCCGGATTTAGTATTTTTCATAACTCCCCTACTTTAATAGTTATAGCACGTGATGTAAGCAATAATGGTAGTACCTTGGATTGTGGAATATTATTACAGAATATTTTATTAAGTGCTCACGCTTTAGGACTAGGAACTTGTCCTATAGGTTCATTGGTTCACATTCTTAATTTACCTGAAAATCATGATATTTTAGAACGCTTGGATATTCCGGAAGGTTATGAAGTAAGTATTAATGCATCTTTAGGTTATCCGGATGAAAAACCTGCAGTAAAAAAACGTTACGAAGATCGTGTAAAGTATATTGATTAAGATTCACTCAAGCCGTTTGGCTCAAACAACATCGCTTTTCCTGACTTTAGAACTTTGTTTTATGCCTCACCAGCTAATGCAGGGAAGAACATTTCTTAAGAGTGGAATTATTTCTGTTAATTTCAATTCAATAACCATCATGTAAATCAACTCTCCTCCTTACCAAGGAGGAGTACACTGAGGTACGAAGTGGGAGGTGGTTTTAATTTTCTTTTTCCTAAGACCTATTTGCAGACACGATTAAAACAAAAAGCCCCATTCGCCAAAACGAACAGAGCTTAATAAATTAACTAAACCTTATATAATATCAATAATCTTATCCTATTCCTCATTATAAGTTAATGAACCCACAGCCTTTACACTTTCAGCAATAACTTGTGACAGTTGACTTGCAGAATAACCTGATGGATCTATACTGTATAAATAATGCTCACTATCAGATGTAGTAACAGGAACTACTAATTGATTATTTGTATCATCAATAAATGGTGTACCAATACTAAATGGATCATCCTCAACACCTGAAGCAGAAGGAAAATCGCTAACCCAGTTAAATGATTTAGTAGCTACATCAACTACTGCAAACCTGTCTGCATCAATACCAAAAGTGGCGTTTTCATTTGTTCCGGGATACATGCTTAATACAAAGGTAGTACCACCCATGTAATAAGTTCTGAATAAATTGTAACCATCGGAAGCATCAGAAACATCAAAGAAATAATCATCATCAAATTCAAAGTCGCCCTGATTAATTTTAAGAACACCGGAAGGAACTGTGGTGGTTGAAGCATCCGCGTAATTGGTTTGTCCCGAAGAAAAGACATAAAGATCTCCACTTTCAACTACTTCTAACCCGGTTTCACCCTGAGAGTATTTTTGTCCGGCTACAAAACCTGTTCTACCGCTATCTTTAATAATTTGCTTTACCGAATAATCAGCGTTAAATACCACAATGTAAGTATTGTTATAATAATCCGATGCAAAACTACTTGCATTAAGCGTACGTGCACCCGCAATTAAATAGCCTTCATACTCAGCAACATCTGTAAAATACGCCACTTCTCCATCTTCTAATAAGTTTTCTGTATCAATAGTATACAATTGCGAAGCATCTGTTTCTGGATCTACAGCATAAAAATAACCATGTTGAACCACTGAAGGATCTCTCCATCTGTCGGAGTAGGCAAGTATTAGCTGACCATTTACCTCACCTCTGGTATGAACTGAAACATCCAATGCCAACTCATTTCTTTTTGTTAAAGTACCATCACTCTCCAAAATATAAGAAGCAGTAGCACCCGCATCTGTTTGATTATATAAGAATCCGTAAACCACATCATCTCCGTAAAAAGTCCATGTTCTGTCGCCCGGAGATTGTAAAGCTGTTGAAGCAGTAGCATCGTAAGTAATTTCTGTAGCTAAATCTTCGCCTGTTACCAAATAATCATTCTCGCCCGAAGAAGCCGCAACTATGTATTGGCTTGTTGCAGATTCTCCCGCTTCATTATCATCCTCATCATCGGAACAAGAGGCTAATACCAGGATGGCTAATGCAACCATCATGCTGTAATATAATTTATTCAACTTCATATTGTATATATTTTAATTTGTTTTATTGATATAGTACCTGAATTTCACAGCAAAGCTGCGCCCGGGCTTTTGTAAACTGTAGTTATCGTATAGTTTAGCGTCGAAGATATTTTTACAATCAACCGACACATTGTACTTTCCTTTTTTCCATGAATAAATAGCACTAAATCCATGGTTTAATTGTGTTGGAACCGAAGCTCTGTTCGAAGCCTGGTAAACATCATAATCGTATAAAAATTCATCGATAAACTGTAAATTATAATTCAGACTTAATCGACTTTGCGGTAACCATAAATCATTTAAAAAATAGGTAACATCAGCATTACCAAAAAAGTTGGGCTGATTAGGTAAAACAGATTTATAATAAGTAGTACCCTTGGTATAATTTTTAGGTTTTAAGTAGGATAAACTCCCTCCTAAGGTAAATCGATCTTTATATGAATAACGAATCTCACCATCCACTCCCGGAGCCTTTACCATCTCAGTATTTTCATAAGATCCTTCTCCTTGCGAATAATCAATATTCAGCTTAATATAATCTGTAGTTCTGCGATAAAAAGCATTTACATCAGTAGTAATCACATGCACCTTATTAAGCACCAGGTTATAGTTAAATCCCAGGTTCATATTCTGACTTGTTTCTGGTTTTAAGTCAAAATTGGCAATATAAAATCCAAAAACTTCGCCAAATAACTCTGCACTTACAGGCAATCGACACGTACGCTCATAATTTGCCTTTAATTGCAAATCATCATTTAAAAAGTAAGTAGTAGTTAATCCGTAACCATACTTAGTTTCTCCTTTAGTAACCGTTTGGAAATTATCGATCCCATTTTGGTTCGAGAGATTTAAATACGCAGAGGCATGATATGAATACATCTTACCAAAAACGGAGGTACTAAAATTTTTACCGAATTCGCTATTCAGACTAGCTCCTAATATATTTCTGTTATTTACTCTTGGTTTATCATTGATATAATCATCTACCTGTACTTTTTCGTCTCCCTGACGAGAAAAAAAGTTAGTTACATTATTAATGGTTACTCTGTTTTTACTGTTTATTGCATAATTAATATTGGCATTGATAGTACCATTATTGTTTTTGTATTCATAATTAGAGTAAGATATTTCTCCCAATGAATTTGATGTTACCCACTCTCCTAACCAGTTATATTCTCTATCAGATAGATCATAGTTATGTCCACCTCCTAAATTAAAATTAGCAGCCAGACTCAC
This sequence comes from uncultured Saccharicrinis sp., assembly GCA_963665705.1. Lineage (GTDB taxonomy): Bacteria > Bacteroidota > Bacteroidia > Bacteroidales > Marinilabiliaceae > Saccharicrinis. Next base: position 1,778,609 of record OY762448.1, on the reverse strand, counting down.
GTTTAAATCTTTGGTAAAAAGATTCTTCTTTTTGTATAAAAAAGATGGCATAATCGTATTTGATGTTTGGTATTTTTCACCAAAGGCAAGATTTAAATAAGCAGGGTGCTGAATCTCATCATACTCCTTACCCAGCGTTATACCCACCAACAACTGATCGGCAAATGATTTATTAACCAGTCCTAATTTTGCAATCACGGTTTCATTGTGGTATACATCATGAAACCGTCTTACTCTTTGTGTTTCTTTTGAATATAAATTGGTTTCAAAATCTTTAATTGTAGCATCTACATAATAGTCATTATCAGAATAGTTTTGATAAGCACTAATCTGTACTGTAAATCCTTTTTTATTTGTAATTCCTGTATTCAAAAATGTTTTGTGGGTATTGAACGATCCATAGGAATATGAAAAGTCAAGATATCGGCCAGGTGTTCTTTTGGTTACAATATTAACAGCACCGCCTAGGGCATCTGATCCAAAATTAACTGGCACAACACCTTTATAAACCTCTATTCTATCGGCCATATTTACAGGTAAGTTATTCAGCTGAAAAGCAGAACTCATGGCATCCATTGGCATTCCATCAATAAAAAAACGTACATGTCTTCCACTTAAGCCATTGATGGTAACATTAGTTCGTGAACCCAAACCTCCCTCCTGCTGAATCTTTACACCAGAAGCTTTCCCTAATATTTGCGACATATCCACAGTTGCGTTATGAAAGGGTTTGGCATCCAGCGCAACAACATTAAATCCCGATTCCTCAACAACACGTACATTTGACTTACCCAGAATAGTTACATCATTAAGTGCAAATGCAGGATCCGGATCTAAAGCAATATTAATTTGATTACCAGTCTGCTCATTCAAATTCACTTCCTTTTTAAGATATCCCACAATAGTGCAAATAATTGTTTTGGGACCTGAATTCAGCTTCAACTGATAATACCCATTATCATCAGTACTCACTGCATTACTCGTTGATTTTTGATATACCACTGCATTTACAACAGGTGCACCGTCATTATCCACTACTGTACCTTCTACACTTATATTTTGCCCCACTGCAATAGAAACAGAGAAAACAAACAGCACAAGTAACAACTTAACTCTTAGGCAATTCTTATTTAATTTATATACTGAATAACGATTCATAAATGTTTTGTTTGTCTATTTACATATATGTTGATCCCCTAATACATAATCCGGGTTTAACTTATAATTCAATCTTTCGTTTACGAGTTCTGATCCACCACATATAAAATCCGGTAACAGGTAAAATACTACCTACAAGGCCACCTAAAAAAGTGATTATCTTTCCCCAAATACCCCAATATGTACCCAAATGCAACGACCAATACATATTTTCAATATTTTCAGTTTTGATAGCTACTTCAGGCATTTCAATGATATCACCAGTATATCTGTCGTAAATACTGTACTTTGGTGAATAGCGACTCTTTAAACCCGTTTGATCAGAAGCGATCATATTGTAGTACCCATATTTATCTAATAAATAAGTATACACTTGTACTTCATTTTTATCAGGATATCGATTAAACGTAGCTTCCAATGCTGTATTAAGTGGAACTGAAACAGCAGATGAGTCCATTACTGGTAAAGTCTTTTCCCAGGCATGCGTTGGATCTCCACCAAATGTTTTTTGAGTTAATGCAGATACTGGCTTAAATGCAATGATTAATCCTGTTATGCATAATAAAAGCAATAGTCCTGATGCATAAAACCCCATCACAATATGCAAATCATGATTCAATCGTTTCCAGGTTGCAGTCCATTTTATTTTAAAAGCTCCTTTCAAATGCTTTTTCTTCATTGACTTGGGCCACCAAAGAATCAATCCTGTAATTAACAATACTAAAAAGATAAGTACTGAAATATCAATAATCCATTGTCCGGTTTTATGCAACATCAATGATTGATGAAGGTGAGCTGTAACATAAAAGAAATTAATGGTGGTATCATCCTTTAACACCTTACCCGTGTATGGATCAACGTAAACCATTCTCAAACCATGAGCGGGATCGTACATATTACACCTGATACTTCGCATGGAATCTTTATAAGCCACCACATAAAAGGGCTTTCTTCTTTCAGGAAATTTTTCTTTTAAGCTTACAATAATATCTTCAATCGGTACTTTTTCTTCCTTTACTTCTTTTACATAGCGTGCATCTCCTGCCGATAAATCTATGATCTCATCTCCAAATACAATAAGACATCCCGTAATACATACAAAAAGTACAATAGGCGCTGTTACTAAACCTAGCCACAGATGTATTTTATACCATATATTGCTCATTTATATATTTTATTTTGTTATTTAACTTTTGATGGATAAAGCTTTGCTTTGTATAGCTCTAGCTCACAAACAGCCTCTTCTTTTTTTACTTTTTTACAGTAGCTTATAATCTGATTTAACCATAATTCGGTAGGATGCATAGTAAAGCCTATACTATCAGAAACCTGCTGAAAATGTGATTGAATTATATTGGGTTGGTTTACAATTTTTTTAACCGGTACACAGTAACCTTTAAATATGTATTTTAAACCACTATAAATGGCAGGCAAAGAGATGGTACCATGATCTTCACTAGCAAAAAATTCCCATTTTGATCTTAATCCATTGTTATTTTTAGCCGATAAAAAATCCTCACTAAAGTCTTTAATTGTTTCCGAATGACCTAGTTTATCTTTTTCAGTAGGATCAGAATTAGCCATAGCCAGATACAAGACCGTACCATTTAATTCGAGCTTATTCCAGCTTTCTTTTGCCAGGTTGAACGTATACTTATTGTCCCACCAAATACTTGGATCGATAGCTATATAGGCATTAAAGGACTTAGGGTGTGTCAACATGGAATATATTGTAAAAAGTCCTCCAAACGAATGTCCTGTTAACAGGTTGTAATCATTTGTTCTATAATTATTTTGGATATATGGTTTCAGCTCCTGATCAATAAATGCCCAAAAACGATCAGCCCCTCCGCTTGTAGTGTGTATTTTTTCTCCACTATGAATTACAAAACCATTGGTAGGCGTTAAATCTCTTGATCGGTCGGTATTAGCAATGCCAACAATAATCATTTCAGGCATATAATTATACATTCCACCACTTAAAGCTTCCTGAGCTGCTACTAAATACTGAAACTGCCAGTCACCATCCAATAAATACAACACAGGATATGTTGCAGGTTGAATACCTGTATTGTAATAACTTTGTGGGATGTGAATCCATATTTCCCTTTTCTCATTTAAAATTTCAGATTGAATAAGTGCCTTTTTACCAACTACAATATCCTGCCCAATAGCTGTTTGGTTACATACAAATAGTATATATAGGACAAATACAAATGCATATTTGATACTATACTTAAAAAAATATGTAATATTACTGTATCCTACCATTTCTGAATTTCTATTATTAATTAAAATAGCACTTAACTTCGTTGGTTTCTTTTTGTGATTTTTTTAACAGAGAATTGATAGATTTTATAGGGAGATTTATTTGACTACAAATCTACAGAAGGCTTATCTGGAAGGCAATCGCTATGTATTAGGATATTTAAAGTAATTAATTACCTATTAATAGGGATTGATTATAAGCACAAATGAAATAGTAAGCCTGAATAATGTACTTTATCTTTCAAATAGTCAATTTTCATCCCCAATAATGGTTACTTACTTTTAGTTGTTGTTGGAATTTTCCCGACTACAGAACCTTGTTTTATGGCTCAACAGCTAATGCAGGGAAGAACATTTCTTAAGAGTGAAATTATCTCTATCTATTTCAATTTAATAACCATCATGTAAATCAACTCTCCTCCTTACCAAGGAGGAGTACACTGAGGTACGAAGTGGGAGGTGGTTTTATTTTCCTTTTTCCCAAGACCTATTTGCAGACAACATCGCTTTTCCCGACTTCAGAACTTTGTTTTATGCCTCACCAGCTAATGCAGGAAAGAACATTTCTTAAGAGTAAAATTAGTTCTAATAAATAAAAATGTTCCATTTGAAATATGGTGTAAAGTGCGGTGGCCTGTCGAGAAGCAGAAGGCCAATGATGGATGTGAATGACAAATTGATTTTATTTTTCATCGAAGGGGCTTGTCCTTTATCTTGGTACAAGATTTTACTTCGATAGAAAAATATCAATTTGACAGAGCGCGATGGCATTCTTCTCGACTAGACGTTTTGCTTCTTTTATGGCAATGATAATTATTGCGATAAGAGAGTGCAGAGTCAAGTTTACTTGAACTATGCCGAACAAAGCAATAATCTTTTATAAAAAAGAAGACCTGTCTGGTAAGACAAATTCATTCACAAAAAAAACCATTCTTAAAAGTGAAATTATCTCTATCTATTTCAATTTAATAACCATCATGTAAATCAACTCTCCTCCTTACCAAGGAGTACACTGAGGTACGAAGTGGGAGGTGGTTTTATTTTTCCCAAGACCTATTTCTATTTGCAGACAATATTTCTTGCCCCTCTTCAATAAATTGGAGAATTACCTTAAGAGAACTTTTTTAGCAATACGAAACAAGAGTTGGATCTGTTGTATGCAAAAGGCTAAAAGCTTTATACATCACAACTTGGGGCAGAGTCTTCTTGTGGTCGAAAAGAGAAAGTAATCCGATTGAAGTTTGTTAAAATGATGCCAGAGGTATCACATATTTATAGAATAGTCCAATAATAGATTAATTGACTCCAGCGGAGTCACATATAAAAAAATATTCTAATAGGGGTTCGACTCCGCTGGAGTCGATTTATGTCCATACCCTATTTCTATAAACATGTAACCACTCTGTGGTTAATAGATAAATACATATTATTTACATCTTTTCGGATGCAAGTGGGTGATGCACCTTGATTTGATATTTTCGGCTTTCAGCCTAATAAATAGTTACTTTCAACCTTTAATTGGCATTAGCAATAATCTTTTATAAAAAAGAAGACACGTCTGGTAAGACAAATTCGCTCACTAGCTAATCCCGGAGAGAACCGTTCTTAAGAGTAAAATTAGTTCTAATAAATAAAAATGCTCCCTTTGAAATATGGTGTAAAGTGTGGTGGCCAGTTCAATTGGCCCGGGCCGGAGGTGGCGTAACGCAGATGAATGCGGGTGAATTTGGCTTGTGTGACAGGAAAAGTTCATCAAGGAAGTGGGATGAAGGATGAATTGAACTAGACTTTTTTCGTTCTTTTTGGGGCAATGCCAATTGGTGAAACCTAATCATGAGAACCTATTAAAATATACATTATCGAATAAAAAGGACATTCCTCTGGTTAGACTAATCCATTTTAACTAAAACAAAAATCCCGGGGAATACTTTAGAATCCCCGGGATTTATAATTATACTGTTATTACACTTTATTCCGCTTCCTGAACTATTTTGCTCAATACATCCAATAGATGATCCCAGAATTTTTGAACGGTTTCTATTTCTAATCTTTCATCCGGAGAATGTGCTCCTTTAATAGTTGGTCCAAAAGATATCATATCTAATCCAGGATATTTTTCAAGAAACAATCCACATTCCAATCCTGCATGTATAGCTCTTACAATTGGTTTCTTACCAAATAATTCCTCATACGAATCTCTTGTTATTCTTAATATTTCAGAATCAGTATTTGGTTCCCATCCCGGATATCCCTCTCCTTGTTTAACCTTTGCTCCAGCTAATTCAAATGCACTGCGCACCATTGCTGCTATATTTTCCTTTGCCGTTTCCACAGAACTACGCTGACTGGTTGAAACAATAATCTGGTCATCCTCTTGTTTTATAGAAGCTAAATTCGTTGATGTCTCCACTAAACCTTCAATCTTGCTACTCATTGCCATTACACCATGAGGACAAGCGTATATGGCATTTAAAAACTGATGCTGGAAACTTTTTTTCCAAACAAATTCAGGTGCATCACACGATTCCAGGTGCATTTTAATGCCAGGCTCTGTAACTTCAAGTTCTGAACATACTTCATCATAAAAAATATTAAAAGCAACCCTAATTGGTTCCTTTTGTGCAGATGGTACCATTGCAATGGCAGAAGCCTCTCTGGCAATGGCATTTCTTAAATTTCCACCTGTAAAAGTATGTACTCGTAAACTATAATCACGCGTTGCCTGCCACAAAAATCGGTTTAATATTTTAACGGCATTTCCTAATCCCTTATCAATATCATCACCAGAGTGACCACCTTTAAAACCAGACACTTGTAATTTTATTGCAAAGTACTTTTCAGGAATTTCTTCTTTATCAATATCAAAAGTAGCCACAGTGTCTAATCCTCCTGCACAACCAATAAACAGCTCACCTTCATCCTCAGAGTCCAGGTTTAATAGGATTTTACTATCAAAAAATCCATCTTTTAAATTAAAAGCACCTGTTAATCCGGTTTCTTCATCTGTAGTAAACAAACACTCTATTGGTCCGTGTTTCAATTCTGCAGAAGCTAAAACAGCTAATTGAGCAGCAATACCAATACCATCATCAGCACCTAAAGTAGTGCCCTTAGCCTTAACCCAGCCATCTTCAATAACCGGAACTATAGCATCCTTTTCAAAGTCATGTTTAACATGAGAGTGTTTTTCACAAACCATATCCATATGACTCTGTAAAACTACAGATGGAGCCTCTTCACAACCTTCGGCTGCTGGTTTTTTAATTAAAATATTACCTATCTCATCTTGTTTATATTCTAAATTACGTTCTTCGGCAAAATCAATTAAATATTGGATAATATGCTCTTCCTTTTTTGACGGTCGGGGCACTTTACATATCTCTTCAAAAAACGCCCAAACATCTGATGGGATTAATTTCTTTAACGGATTCATATGTTATATTTTATTACAATTGGGTAAACAAACATCTAAGCATTTCTAATATTGAAATACTAACATTAGATGTTGATTATTTTACTATCTATTGAATAAAAAACAGGCCAAAATAAGCCTGTTTCACTTTTTTATAAAATTTTATACTATTCAAATATCTTTATTAAATCCTGAAGTTCACTTTTCTTAAGCTCATTTCCCTGGCTATCATACGAGTAAATTAAATTAATCAACACCCGTTTTATAATATCTTTATTAGAACAAGGCATAAAATACTCTGATTTAGGAGTAAGTTTTTGCTGCTTTAAAAAATATTCAATTTCTCTTCTTCCTAAAATAGCACCTTTATTTATCGGATTGATATAAAATAATATATCATCATCTTCTTTAAGTGCATTTTCATCTAAATAACACAATACAAAATTCTTAGGAAGATTTACTCCAAAAATAGGCAATCCTAAACGTTGAGAAATAACAGAATATAAGATAGATAAGGAAATGGGATTTCCTTTTTTTGAATCTACAACATCATTAATATATGAATTTTGAGGAGAAAAAAAGTTAGAGTTATTTCTAATGAATTTATGAACATCAAAAAGTATATGATTGATAATTCTCACTTTTTCAATAGAAGTAAGATGATCATTTAACTCCAACCAAACATCTCTTCTAAAACGATCTATTTTTTGATTCAGATCATCATAACTTAATTCAGGATATTGGTATTTAGCCACAAGAAAAGCACCAATCAATAACTCTTCACACCCCTCTTTCATCCACTTTCGTAGTTGGCTCTTCACATCTTTTACTTGTAAAGTGTGAATGATATTTTCAACACGCCTCTGAAATACATCATCAACAGATCCCTCCCATGCCTTTTCCAATTCATCAATAACATCCAACTCCTCTTTCAACAACTCCTCTTCTACCGAATTGAAAACTACTTCACTAGGATCATCTAACAATGTAATTAGTGCATGTACTTTATCTTTGTCCATAACTAAATTTCAATTTTCCTCACTCAATATACTCAGCAATCTATTATATAAGGCTATCCAAAACTTTTTTAATCAATTCCTTAATTACAGGTTTATAATCCTTACTATATTCACCTGCTTTTCGATTTGCTATTATGGCACAAACTGTAGCTGCTCTATGGCCTAATAATTTGGATAAACCATAAATTGCAGAACATTCCATCTCATAATTTGTAACTCTATAATTATCATGTATAAAATTACTGATTTTTTCATTGATATCAGCATCTACCAAACCTAATCTTATCACTCTTCCTTGAGGACCATAAAAACCAGGTGCAGAAATTGTAACACCTGTATTAAAATTATTCTTCGATAATTTTTCCAATAAGTATTCTGAAGCATCTACAACGTATGGTGATGTTAACTTATTATTCCAATGCACATATTTTTTAAAATCATTTTCAAAATCAATATCTGATATCTTATCTCTATTGGCATAAAAATTTAACAAACCATCAAACCCAATAGCCTTTATACTTAACAAACTTGAATCTACAGGTAGGTCTTTTTGTAAAGAGCCAGAAGTTCCTATACGTACTAAATTTAACGTAGTTAACTCCTCTTTAACCTGCCTTGTATTGAAATCAACATTAACCAAAGCATCCAGTTCATTCATAACAATATCAATATTGTCGGTACCTATACCTGTAGCTACAACAGAAAATCGTTTACCTTTATAAATACCAGTAACACTAACAAACTCGCGATTACTTCTTTCTAATTCAATTTTATCAAAATAAGAAGCAACAACTTTAACTCTACCCGGATCTCCTACTAAAATTATATTTTCAGCTAATTCGCCTGGTTTAAGATGTAAATGAAAAACACTTCCATCACTATTTATAATTAATTCTGACTCTTCAATTCTTCTTGCCATGATCTAAAAACTGTGTTTAATTTTACAAACGAAAGGTATTATTTTTTTCATAAAATACGACTGGGGCACCTTTTTTCTTTATCAAAATATATTTGTCTTTGTGCTTATACTAAACGTAACTCTGCACAATGCTTTCAATATTTAATGATAAAGATTTAGATAAACACAATCGCTATTATATTAACGATGGGAACTTTAGATAGGTATGGAATGGCACACATAACTTCACTCTTGATGATATTTAACCCTAGTTCAATTAAAACTAAAAAGCTCAGATATTATTAAAATACATGTGCAAAACTTTAATGAATGGACGTAGTTCAGTTTATGAAGGTTCACAACCTAAGGAATAATATGATTACAGAGCTGTTCTAAACATTTTTTTAAATTAGTTAGTCTGGATAGAAAAATCACGCTTGGGAACAGCTTTTTATCTTTTTTTTTTAAAATCAAGCATTTTTTCACTAAACCCAGATATACAATACTTTTACCTTTCTACCCTGCAACCGTTCTACCTTTATCACCATGATACATTTCTCCTTGTTTAGTAAAATCTATTTTGTACTCCAATTGTTAAAAAAAGAGCCGATATTCCGCAAAATCGCAAAAAACGACGAAAATATTCCGCAAAATCGTGTTTTTGACCAAAAATATTCCACGTTTGGATGTTTTTTGGGGTTTTTATGACTTTTCTTTGCTATGGCTTTGCATTCCTTTGCATAGGCTATGCTATTTCTATGCATAGTCATTGCTAATCCTATGCATGGTTATTGCTATTTCTTTGTATTGAGGTTGTGTTGTGGTTGTGTTGTCTATGCACATTCTTTGCTTGTTCTTTGCTTCTAAGGAAGCGAAGAAAGACCATAAAATATCCATAAATAAACCATAGTAAGTACATAGTCATATCCTAGTGATACCATAGGTGAGCAAACAAATTGCAATAATTACAGCTTATCAATGAGATGATAATTAAACTATTGCGATAATTGAAGGGTAATCAATAGTTTTGGAATTATGCTGAGCAGTGTAATAATCATAGCATAAGGTTTTTCTTCCTTTGTGAGATCATGACAATTTGGCGTTGCTTAATCATGAAGGCATTAAAAAATAGAATGAGCAGAATAAAAAAAAGGAGGTTGGCAAAGCTCCTGTAATCTAAAATATTTAGGACAGCTCTAATAACCCGAGTTCGATTAAAATTAAAGAGCTCAGATTTTATTAAAATACTGATATACAAGGCAAATTCTTTTTGCATAGCAAGCTATGGTAAAAGAATTTAACGAAGTAGATTAGTATTTTAATAGAAAGCCACATATAAACAACGATTTTCTGCTTCATATTTGTTTGACATAGCCCGCTATGACTTCACAAATATTCATTGAAATTCATTATTTATAAGCGGTCTGAGCCAATAATTTTATATCGAACTCGGGTTAATATGATTAAAAAAGAAATTTTTGTTATCTGGTTTCAATATTATTGATAGAATTCAGGTTATTAATTTGAAAAAATAAATGCTATAAAAATATTCTTTCTATTTTTGCCAAAAAATTAGATATGATACAAAGAATTCAAAGTATTTATTTAGTGATAGCATTAGCATTTGGGCTATCTATGTTTTTTACTAATCAAATTGAATTTATTGCAGATACTCTTTACGTATTAAACTTTAAAGGAATTAATGCTATTGAGGCAACAGAAACAACTAAAAGTATACCCACCATTGCATTAAGTATACTATTATTCTTAACACCTGCAGTCTCGTTGGTTAGTATCTTCTTATTTAAAAAGAGAATGATTCAAATTAGATTATGTGCAGCTAATATTGGTCTTTTAATCGGAACAACCGGATTAATCTATTATTTTGGTTCTGTAGGTTTTAAAGGACTAAATGCTCAAAGTTTAACTTATAGTGTTACAATGGTATTCCCTATTGCCGGAGCTATTTTAACATTCTTAGCTTTAAGAGCTATTGGTAAGGATGAAGCGTTGGTTAGATCAATGGATAGAATTAGATAGTAAGAGTACTTTGTTTACAGTACTCAGTATGCAGTCTTCAGTACACAGTATATATGATTTACTGTAAACTGAAGACTGTAGACTGTAAACTTTGAATTAAAGATCCAATACCAAACGCTCTAACTCATCACCTCCGGAAAGCATTAACTCAGGCTTTTCAAGCATCTTCTTCAGAGTTACTAAAAATCCAACAGAATCTTTTCCATCAATAATTCTATGGTCATATGACAGAGCTGTATACATTATAGGTCTGATTTCCACTTTACCTTTAACTGCCATTGGGCGTTCCACAATATTATGCATTCCTAAAATAGCTGATTGCGGTGGGTTAATTAAAGGTGTTGATAACATAGAACCAAAAACACCCCCATTGGTAACTGTAAATGTTCCTCCGGTCATTTCAGCCAAACTGATTTTACCTGCACGAGCCTTAACAGCAAGTTGTTTCAAAGTTTCTTCAATTTGAGCTAAACTTAATGATTCTGCATTTCGAATTACAGGTACCATTAATCCTTTTGGTGTTTGAACAGCCACTGAAACATCTACGTAATTTGGAGTTACAATTTCTTCACCATCAATCATTGAGTTCACCATTGGATGTTTTTTCATGGCCAGAGCTGATGCTTTGATAAAGAATGACATAAAGCCTAATTTCACACCATGTTTTTCAACAAATATGTTTTGATATTTCTTTCTCATGGCCATGATCTCACTCATATCAACCTCATTAAATGTGGTTAACATTGCAGTTTCATTTTTAACAGCCACCAAACGAGCACTCAATTTTTTACGCAAGGAACTCATTTTCTGTCTTGCTAACTCTCGTTCCTTAGGTGAATCGGAGATTCCACTAATATTTTTAGAATCTTCAGATACATTACCCTGCTCTTTTATGGCAGAAATTTCTTTTTTCGAGATTCTATGAAGGCCATTTATCACATCTTCAACAGTCCAACCTTCCTCTTCCATGATATTTTGAGCCACAGGAGATATCTTCACTTTTGATAATTCTTCTGAAACTTCTTTCTTTTCTTTTGGAGCCTTTGTTTCAGGTTTAGTTTCCTCTGTTGGTGCAGCGGTTGCACTTTCTTTTTTTGATTCAACGGCAGCACCTTCTTCCGGGGCAACAGAAGTATCTATTGTACAAGCAATTTCACCAACTGCCACAGTTTCTCCTGCTTCTAAGGCAATTTTAATTTTCCCTGCTTTATCAGCATTTATTGTTAATGTGGCCTTATCCGATTCTATTTCAGCCAATTCCTGATCTTGAGTTACAATATCACCATCGTTAACCAGCCAGCTGGCTATTTCAACTTCTGTAATTGATTCTCCTGGTGATGGAACTTTTATTTCAATTATCATGACTCGTTTATTTAATCTTTCGTTACATTCAATTATTAACAGTTCTTTGAACTTCTCTCTTCATATACAGTAAAATTCACACTGCCTATTTTATCCTGAGAACAGAGAACTTGTCTGCTATAAACAACATACTTCTATATTGAAAACCTGGATTTCTCAGAAAAATATTTATGCTGTTTCAAAATATCCTTACGATCTTTGCCTTCAACACATTGTAAACCACAATATTTATTATGTAGTTCGCAGGTACATTCTTTAAATATTTTATCCACAATCTCCTTCTGTCCAACCATATGCAAACCATTTAATCCTGTAGCAGGACTTCCACTAGCAATTCGTGCCACAGGAATTAGATTTACACCTTTAAACATAGCTCTGAAATACTTCCATGCTCCCATGTTTTCAGGTTCTTCTTGTACCCACAGGTGTAAAATAGCATTCTTGTATTTTGCAATAATAGCATCTAATTTATCTTTAGGGAATGGATGGAGTTGCTCTACCCTGATCAATGCAATATCCCGGGCATTCAGTTCTTCTTTTCTGGCCAGTAAATCGTAATATACCTTACCAGAACAAAAGACAACTCTTTTTACCTTATCCACATCTACATTTGCATCATCTATTACTTCCTCAAATCCACCATTAACCAGGTCTTCTACTTTAGAAGTACATTTAGGATGACGTAATAAACTCTTTGGTGTAAACGTCACTAGTGGAATTCGAATATCGCGCTTAACCTGACGACGTAACAAGTGAAAGAAATTGGCAGGTGTAGTACAGTTTACTACCTGCATATTATTATTTGCAGCTAATGAAAGAAAGCGCTCAATACGTGCACTGGAATGTTCCGGACCCTGCCCTTCAAATCCATGCGGAAGAAAAAGAACCAATCCATTCATTAATCCCCATTTTTCTTCAGCAGAACTAATATACTGGTCAATAATTACCTGAGCTACATTATAAAAATCGCCAAACTGAGCTTCCCAAATTGTTAATCCTTTAGGAGTAGCTAAAGCATAGCCATACTCATATCCCATTACACCATACTCTGATAATAATGAATTAAACACATGAAACGGAGCCTGATCTTTGGATAAATTTTTAAGTGGAAAATATAATTCTTCTGAATCCTGAATTACCAAACCTGCATGTCGATGTGCAAAGGTACCTCTTACACTATCTTGTCCGCTTAATCGCACCGGACTACCCTCTGTAACCAAAGTGGCATAAGCCAAAAGTTCACCCATGGCCCAGTCTAACCGATCTTCTGCAACCATTTTTTTACGATCATCCAGTATTTTTACTGCTTTTTTAAAAAATGGCAAATCCTCTGGCAGATCAGTTAATTTTTCACTAAGCGATAATATTGTTTCTTTATCAACTCCTGTTTTTGTGGGTGTTACAAAATCACCTTTTTCAGGATATCTAAAGTCTTCCCAGTCATCCTTTAAAAAACGCTGTATAACAACCTTATCAATCTTAGTTGAATCTTCTAATTGCTTTTCTAAATATTGATTAAATCTAGTCTGCAAATCACTTAATTCAGCTTTTGTATGAATACTTTGCTCAATTAATTTTTCGCCATAGATATCTCTTGGATTCGGATGTTTTGATATCGCTTTATATAATGTTGGCTGAGTAAAACGAGGTTCATCACCTTCATTATGACCATATTTTCTATACGAAAGAACATCAATAAATACATCAGAATTAAATTTCTGACGAAATTCTACTGCCAATTCTAACGCATAAACCATGGCCTCAGCATCATCACCATTAACATGAAAAACAGGGCTTCGGGTTACCTTACCCACATCTGTACAGTAAGTACTTGAACGGGCATCTAAATAATTAGTAGTAAATCCTACCTGATTATTAATTACAATATGTATGGTACCGCCGGTTTTATAACCTTTCAAATGGCTCATCTGAATTACCTCATAAACAACCCCCTGTGCTGCAATTGCTGCATCTCCGTGAATTATTACAGGTATGGCTTTATTGTAATCATCATTATATTTATTATTTATTTTTGATCTGGTGATACCTTCAATAATTGGGCCTACAGTTTCGAGATGTGAAGGATTGGGAGCCAAATTTACTCTAACCTTATATCCATCCCGGGTTTCAACATCGTTTTGATAGCCTAAATGGTATTTTACATCTCCTAAAGAAATTCCTTCCGCATATTCATCTCCTACAAACTCTTTAAAGATGTTTTTATATGGTTTTTCTAAAATATTAGCCAATACATTTAATCTACCACGATGAGCCATCCCAATCATGACTTCCTCTACACCTAACTCAGCACCTTTATTTATCAAAGCCTGTAATCCGGGAATAATAACCTCAGAACCTTCAATTGAAAATCTTTTTTGTCCAACAAATTTTTTATGTATGAAATTTTCAAATCCTGCAGATGCTTTAAGCTGGTCGTAAATACACTTTTTCTTTTCTACAGAAAAGTCTGGTGTATTTTTTACTGATTCCATTTTTTGCTTTAACCATTGAATCACTTCAGGATGACGAATATATAAATACTCAACACCAATAGACTCACAATAGGTTTGCTGCAAATGGGAAATAATATCCTTTAATTTAGCTTTTCCAAGACCTAATTTAGATCCCGCTTCAAACTCAGTCTCCAAATCAGCTTTTTCTAATCCAAAGGTTTCAACATCCAGCGTAGGAAAATACTGACGGCGTTGACGAACAGGATTTGTTTTTGTAAACAAATGTCCTCTTTGACGGTAACCATGAATCAAATTGGCTACATTAAATTCTTTAACAACGCCGGAACTAACCGATGAATCATAATTTTTACGAGCAAAATCAAATCCTTTAAAAAACAATTGATAAGATTGATCAACCGAGTCAGGATCTTCAAGATAATTTTGATAGAGTTGTTCTATAGTTCCAATTTCACTATTCCCAACAAATGAAAACTCTTCCATAGATTTAAATTCTTATAGTAGATGTATCTTTTTTAATATTTGAATAAATATCATGTTAACACAAGATATGTAATATGTAAATGAATACTCAAATTAAAGTAAATAGATTTTAAATTCATTGCAAAATGTAGATTTTCATTACAACTTATTTAATTTCTCTCTTCTATAGAGCTAAAAATGAACCAAAATTGTCAATTTATTATTTGCATATTTAAAATTCTCATGTTTGATCTACACCTCTTTGTTTGTTTATTTTACTTTTGTAGATGCTTTGAAATCATAGAAAAAAACAAATGAGTAATTTCCTTCAGCATCTGGCGCAATACTATTTTGATAAATATCAAACCAATATCTCGGAATTTTGTTTTGTTTTTCCAGGAAGAAGATCAGGATTATTTTTTCAACAACACCTTAGCAGACTTATAGATAAACCTCTGTGGTCGCCTGCTACACTTACTATAAATGAGTTTATTCAAGAGTTTACAACTGATCAAATTGCAGATAAAATAACACTGGTTTTTGAGTTATATCAGGTATATGAAGAAATATATAAATCAGGAACTTCATTTGATGAATTTATGCCCTGGGGCGAAATCATGCTCAATGATTTTGATGATATTGACAAGTATTTAGCTGATCCAAAGCAAGTATTTGCAAATTTATTGGCGATTAAGGAAATTGAAGATGATTACAGCTTTTTGAGTGACGAACAAATTGAAACCATCCAGAGTTTTTGGCATAGTTTTAATCCCAATAAGCTTTCAGAACACCAACAAGAGTTTATTAAAATTTGGGAGAAACTTTATGATGTATATGATTCTTTCAACAAAAAACTTAAAGAAAAAAACATTACATACGAAGGTGCTGTTTACCGTTCTATTGCCAATAAAATTATAGAAAAAACACCTTTAGATATTAAATATCCTAAAATTGTTTTTGTTGCTTTCAACGCACTAAATCAATGCGAAAAAAAATTATTCAACCATTTAAGAATTACTGATAAAGCTGATTTTATATGGGATATTCCGGAGTGGCTTTTATCTTCTACAAATAAAAATCCAAACCCTTTTGAAAGAACAAAAGCACATGAAGCGATCCGATTTATAGAAGAAAATATCATTCAGTTTCCATCACCTTCTGATTGGAAATTAGATGAAAATAAAGACTTACCCGATATTAAAATCACATCAGTAGCTTCTGATACGGCACAAACTCAAATTGTAAATGAGTTTCTATCCATAAAAAACGATGAAATAAAAAAAGAAAATAATGATCAGGAATTAGATTCTGCATTAAAAAATGCAGTAATACTAACTGATGAAACTATACTATTACCTGTATTGCACGCCATACCTCAAAAAGATCAAAAGGTAAATATTACCATGGGGTATCCTATAAAAAACACTCCTGCATACGGATTACTTGAGCTCATTTTTGATTTACAAAAAAATTGTAGACAAACAAAAGCAGGCAAAACATGGTTTTACTTTAGAAATGTATTACCCATATTAACTCATCAGTATATTGAACCACTAAATACTGAGTTACATTCAGAATTAGCCAAAAATATTACACGTCAGAACAAAACATATATTGAAGCTAATGAATTGCAAAAAAGCAAACTTCTAATCTCTCTTTTTCATCCGATTAAAGATAGTAATGAGTTTTCTGAATATCTCACCAATTTATTACACTTAATATATGCTGATTTAGAAGATACAGAAAACAGTCAGGTCATAGAAAAAGAATTTATTTATCAATTATTTTTAACCGTAACTCAACTTTCTGATTTAATAAATAAGCTTAATGTAAATATTCAGATTGATACATGGATTAAATTATTTAAACGAGCCTCAGATCTCAAAAGTATCCCTTTTAGCGGAGAACCATTAAAGGGATTACAGCTTATGGGAATACTAGAAACCAGGGCGCTGGATTTTGAAAACCTCATTATCCTAAACATGAACGAAGGTACATTTCCTCAATCAGGAGCAACTAATTCGTTAATACCATTTAGTTTAAGAAAGGCTTTTAACCTCCCAACCATTGAACATCAGGATTCAATATTTGCCTATTACTTTTACAGATTAATTCACCGGGCTAAAAAAGTTCACTTATTGTACAATTCTTCAGCACAAGGCATGCAAACAGGCGAAATGAGTCGCTTTTTATTTCAACTAAAATATGAGTACCCAAGTGAAAAACTAAGTTTTTCAACAGCTGTTGATCATATTAACATTAAGAGTCCCAGTGTATATTATGTTGATAAGGATGAAAAAACAATGAATATCCTCAATCAATATTTAAATAATGGAAAAAGAAAACTGTCACCAAGTGCTTTAAGTACCTATTTTGAATGCCCTATGAGGTTTTATTACAAATACATACTATATGCCTCAGAACCGGATGAAATAACAGAAGAAATAGATCCCAGAATATTTGGAACGCTATTTCATGAAACTGTGGAAGAGCTTTATCAACCCTTTTTAGGTAGAGAAGTTTTACCAGAAGATGTAACGGCAATTGCTAAGGACAAGAATAGAATAAACAGTGCTTTGCTTGAAAGTTTTAATAAATATTTTAGCACACAACTAAACCAAAGTGATTTTATTGATATACAAGGAAAAAACGTATTGATTTACGATATCATCCTTAAATATATACAGCAGTTTTTAATTGTAGAAAAAAAACATGCTCCCTTTACTTTAAAAGGTCTTGAAAAAGTAGTAAAATCGACAGTAGACATTGGTAATCAACGTAAAGTTAATATAGGAGGAACGATTGACCGCCTAGACGAAAAAGATGGAATTGTAAGAGTTATTGATTATAAAACAGGATCAGGAGATGACTATTTTAGTGATGTAGAAGAACTATTTCTTGAATCGAAACATAAAAATAAGAAGGCCATTTTTCAAACACTACTTTATAGTTACATCATCAAAAAGGATTTCCCTGAGAATATGAATTTTCACCCGGGTGTAGTTTGGATCAAAAAAATATTCACTTCGCCTGATTATTCCTTGAAAATGGGAGCCCGGAATAAAAAAGAAAAACTCTCACTAAAACTGATTGAACAAGAATATTTAACTGAATTTAAAAATCAGATGAACATTCTTTTTAACCCTGAAATCCCATTTAAACAAACAGAATACGCTGATAATTGTAAAATATGCAGCTATAAAGGTATTTGTGGAAAATAGTAAGCAGATTCCAGTCTGCAGTAAACAGTAGGCAGTAGGCAGTAGGCAGTAATCTGTTTAATTGAAGACTTTGGACTGAGAACTAAAGACTGTATACTGTGGACTACTTCAGTAAATCTGGTCTTCTTTCCTTTGTTCTTTTATAGGCTTGTTCTTCTTTCCAGGCCTCAATTTTTTTTGTATCTCCTGATAGTAATATGTCTGGCACTTTCCATCCATTATAATCTGCTGGTCGTGTATAAACAGGTGGCGCTAACAAGTTATCCTGAAAAGAATCTGTCAATGCTGAAGTCTCATCTGAAATAACTCCCGGGATCAATCGAATTACAGAATCTGCAATTACTGCTGCAGCCAATTCTCCACCTGTTAAAACATAATCTCCAATTGAAAGCTCCATTGTTATATAATGATCTCTCACACGCTGATCAACACCTTTATAATGACCGCATAAAATCATAATATTACCTTTTAACGATAGCTGATTGGAAATACCCTGATTTAAAGTCTCCCCATCAGGAGTCACATAGATAATTTCATCGTATTCCCTCTCCTTCTTTAATTCTTCAATTAGTCGGGCAATCGGTTCTATCTGCATCACCATTCCAGCCCCACCACTAAAAGCATAATCATCAACTTTTTTATGCTTGTTGGTAGTGTAATCTCTAATATTATGGCAAACAAGTTGAACCGCCCCTTTTTCTTGAGCTCTTTTAATAATAGATTCACTAAATGGGCCCTGAAACATTTCAGGAAATAACGTTAAAATATCAATACGCATTCTTTACAATTTTGCTGCAAATATAATATTTTACAATTGGTCATTTCAGAACTCTCCATGATATTTAGTTAGTTCATTTTATAAACTTTATAATTATTATACGATGTTAAGGCCAAAAAAATTTGACGTTTTAACTATATATAATATATTCGTATTACAGAAAGACAGGATTTTTAGGAACCTGATTTTTGTTTATGAAGCTTATTTTACCACGAACTTTTATGCTGATGGAAGCAAATGATCTAAACAAATCCGGAGAAGAAAAAGAATTAAATTCAACTAACACTCCAGAAAATACGCAAAGTGAGAATAACGATTCTGTTGAAAATCAACAAGAACCAGAGAACAATTCCACAACAGAGGTGGATAATACACTAACTGAGGCGACCGAAACTCCTTCGAATGACAAGGCTGAAGTTACTGCAGAAAAAACATCCTCAAGTGAAGATTCGTCTGATAAAGAAAAAGAAGAAAAACCGGTGTTAGATAAAGTAGATTTAACCTCTTTATCAAGAGAAGATTTGGTAAAACGCTTAAAGTACATTACCAAAACTTTTGATCTTCATGAAATAAAAGAAGAAGTTGATGAAATTAAATCAATTTTCTACAAAATATACAACGAAGAAATTAACGAATTAAAGAAGCAATTTATTGAATCAGGAGAATTAGAAGAAAATTTTTCTGCCCCAATAGATGCTTTTGAAATTGAAATAAAGGAGCTTCTTCATGATTTCAAGCAACGTAAAATAGATTTTGCTAAAAAACTTGAAGAAGAAAAAGAGAAAAATTTAGTTGCTAAAAATGAAGTAATTGAAGCAATTAAAAATCTTGTAAATCGTCAAGAATCTCTAAACGAAACTTTTAACGAATTCAGAAACTTACAACATCGTTTCCATGAAATTGGTCCAATACCTCAAAATAAAGTAAGAGACACATGGGATACTTATAATCTTCACATAGAAAACTTTTACAACTATGTAAAAATCAATAAAGAATTGAGGGATCTTGATTTAAAAAAGAACCTGGAATTAAAAACTGAACTATGTGAAAAAGCTGAAGCTTTAATTGAAGATCCATTAGTTGTTAACAGTTTTAAGACATTACAGAAATACCATGATCGTTGGCGCGAAATAGGTCCTGTACCTAAAGAAGTTAAAGATCAACTTTGGGAAAGATTTAAAGCAGCAACAACAATAATAAATCAAAAACATCAAGCTTACTTTGAAGGCTTAAAAGATCAGCTTAAAGAAAATTTAAAATTAAAGACTGAACTTTGCGAAAAAGCTGAAGCTATTTTAACTGAGAAAGCCCACTCTCCAAAAGAATGGGAAGAAAAAAGCAAGAAACTAATCGAACTACAGCAAACCTGGAAAACCATTGGTTTTGCGCCTAAGAAAGATAACAATGCTATTTACGATCGTTTCAGAACTGCTTGTGATAAGTTTTTTGAAGATAAGAGATCTTTCTTTAAAGAATATAAGAATCAGCAGCAAAAACATTTAGCTGAAAAAACTCAGCTTTGTGAAAAAGCTGAGGCTATGAAAGATAGTACTGATTGGAAAAGAACAACTGATGAATTTATAAAGATTCAAAAGCACTGGAAAGAAATAGGTCCGGTACCTCGACGTCAGTCTGATGCTATATGGCATAGATTCAGAAAAGCATGTGATGAGTTCTTTGATAAGAAATCTAAATTTTTCAATAAAATTGATGAATCACAAGATGATAATTTAAAAGCTAAAGAAGCTTTAATTGAAGAATTAAAAAATTTCAAAAACAGTGCTGATAACGAAGAAACGTTTAAACAACTTCAGGATTATCAAAAAAAGTTTTCTGAAATTGGACATGTTCCTTTTAAAGATAAAGACAGAATTAATCAGGATTTCAGAAATGAGATTAATAAACATTTCGATAATCTGAATATGGATGAGTACCACAAAAACGTACAAAAATTCAGAAACAGATTAGAAAACATGAAGCACTCTGATCATCAGGATGATAAACTTAATCAGGAACGTCATAAGCTTTTAATAAAACTAAAGCAACTAGAAAACGACATTACTGTTTGGGAAAATAACATAGGCTTCTTTGCAAAAAGCAAAAATTCTGATTCTCTGATTAAAGATTTTGAGCATAAAATCGAAAATGGAAAGAGAAATATCAAGCTTTTACAAGAAAAAATTGATATGCTTGATACAATGGAAGAGTAAAACATTTAAATATCTAAACATTTTTAAAGATGATTTGTATATTTACAAATCATCTTTTTTTTGATGTATGACAAATATCTTTGTGATATTTGATGGATAATAAGTAATTTTACAAACTGTATTAAAAATTAATTTCGTGTTTTTCGTAGGGGTATTTTCCACACATATAACATATATTATTTTAGCCTTAATTTATATTTTTGGCTACGGTTCTTATGCCCTAAATTCAAAAAACAACAAAGAGAACAATCTTACTGAATGTAAAAGCATTACATACAAAAAGGCAATACATTCTAATAATTACAAGACTTTTTATATAGGTAAAAATAGTTATCAAAAAGTCAATAATAAAAAAACAGATACACACCATATTAGTAATGTTATTCTTGGTGTTAAAATACATAAATACAAAGTCCTTGATTGTAAAACATGGACAAGTTATAACTATCTGCTTCCTAATACCACACGCCCCTCCCCTTACACCGTGTAATATATTATACTATGTAACATTGGTTACATGAATCAAAAAATCATATTACTATTTTTATTGGATTAAAGTAAAAATTATGTTGGGAGTACTTGGTATTAATCATAAAACAGCTTCATTAAGTATTAGGGATAAATTTGCTATACCAAACGATAATATCATTCCATTATCTGAACGATTTCTAGAAATTAAGGAAATTGTGGGTGTAGTTGTTTTAGCAACCTGTAATAGAACTGAAGTCTACTATTCTAAAGAAAACTGCTCAGAAAATGAGTGTAAAAATAGCATACTAAAAGAATTACATTCCTTTTTAAATGTGGAGGATGATTTTAGTTCTAACTTTTATCATTATACTAATGCAGATGCAATAAGGCACTTATTCAGAGTAACATCAGGCATTGACTCTATGGTTATTGGAGAAAACCAGATCGTTAACCAAATGAAGAAAGCATATGTATTTTGTACTGAGGCTAATTTAACGGATGCGATTTTAATGCGCTTATTTCAAAAATCATTTGAGTGTAGTAAAAAAGTTAGAACCGAAACTTCTATTCAACAAGGAGCAACCTCTGTTGGCTACGTTGCCATTGATATGTGTGATAAGTTATTTGACAACCTTAAGCATCAACATATTTTAATTGTAGGAACTGGAGAAACAGGACAACTTGCTCTTCGTGATTTTAAAAAGCGTGATGTTGCTGATATTGCTATCACAAACCGAACGGATGAAAAAACACTTGAAGTAGCCAAAAACAGGAATGTAAATCCAATTTTATTTCGAAACTTCAAAGATCATCTGACTCAATTTGATATTATTTTAACTGCTACAAGTGCTGGTAAATATCTAATTAGTAAACAAGACATAGAACAGATTCAGGAAATTCGAAAAGGAAAAAAACAGCTTTTCATTGACTTATCCGTTCCAAGAAATATTGACGTTGAAATAGCGGATTTAAATCACACTCAGTTAATTTGTGTAGATGATTTACAAAAGATTCTGGATGACCATAAAGAAATGAGAGAAAACAGTGTTGAAAATGCCAATCTAATCATTGATGAACTGGTTGATGAATCTCTTGTATGGTTAAATAGCCGTTCCCTTAGACCTGTTATAAAATCCATCACCTCAAATATGCAACAATTAAGCGAAAACGAATTAGTTGAATACCGTAAAAACATGGATGAGGAGACTATTGAGCAGATTGAAAAATACACTGGCTTATTGACGCAAAAATACATCCGAATGCTTATCAAAAATTTAAAAGAAGTTACAAACAATGGAGACTCCACAGCATCCCTTGATGTAATTAACCAACTTTTTAATTTTGATGACAACATCAATAAATAAAACCTTTGACAAACATGCATCCGCAAAAAATAACAATTGGAACGCGAGGCAGTAAACTTGCGCTATACCAAGCCTATAAGGTGAAATCTGAAATAGAAAAAATTGATAACTCAATTCAAATTGATGTAAAAATAATAAAAACCAAGGGTGATAAGATTCTGGATGTTGCCTTATCAAAAATCGGAGATAAAGGGCTTTTCACAAAAGAGCTTGAAGTTGCCTTATTAAATAATGAGATTGATTTTGCAGTTCATAGCTTAAAAGATTTACCAACTGAATTACCCAAGGAATTTTGTGTTGGGGCAGTGTTAGAAAGAGCGGATTTTAGAGATGCTTTAGTTAGCCGAGACGGATTGAAAATAAAAGAACTAACTGCAAAACATACTATTGCAACATCAAGCCTAAGACGAATTGCTGGTTTAAAAAGAATTAATCCGGATTTTAACATTGTTGACATTAGAGGTAATGTAAATACCCGACTTCAAAAAATGGAGGATGGTTATTGTGATGCTATGATTATGGCTGCTGCCGGTTTAAAAAGACTGGAGCTAGATCATTACATTACAGAAATCCTTGATCCTATAGAGTTCATACCAGCCGTTGCTCAAGGTGCAATTGCTATAGAATCTATTTCTGAAAATGATAAAATCAACAATTTTCTAAAAATCATCAACCATCAACAAACCTTAACTCAGGTAACTGCAGAAAGATCTTTCATGAAAACTTTGATGGGAGGTTGCCAGGTTCCGGTTGGAAGTTACAGCAAACTAGAAAACAATACTCTTACATTGACTGGTTTTGTATCTTCGTTAGATGGCAAAAAATACTTAAAAGAAACTGTATCTAACACTATTGATATGGCAGAACAAATGGGTAAAGACTTAGCTCAACAATTGATCAACCAAGGAGCTAATGATATATTAAATGACATTAGAAAAGCATAGAAACTCAATAATGAACAGCTTATTATCAGGTAAAGTTTTCATATCAACCAGACCTAAGGGAAAATCTGATGAATTACGCAGTCTATTTGAAAAAGAAGGTGCCTGTGTTTTTGAATTACCTATGATTGAACTAACTGATTCTAATAAGCATGAGACGATAAAAACTGCTATCAAGAATTTAAAAAACTATAGTCATATCGTTTTTACCAGTGCTAATGCTTTTCATTTTTTTTATAATGCCTTACTGAAAGAGAAAAACCATAAGGAAATTCTGAACAAATTAAAAATTGCAAGTATTGGATACAAAACTTCTGATGAAATAAAGTCAAAAGCATTAAATATTGATTTTGATGGAAAGGCAAAAACCGGTAAAGAATTTGCCAGCAAATTGTATGAGTATTTAAAAGGTAAAAACGCAAGTGTTGTTTGGTTAACCGGTGATTTATCTCCCAACCATTTAATAGATACAATACAACCTATTGCAAATATATCAAGGCTTAATATTTATAGCAACTCAATACCTACAAAGGTAAATCAAGACATAATTGACAGAATAAATGATGATAATTATGACATGATAGTTTTGGCTAGTCCTTCAGCTATCAACAATCTGATCACATTAATAAAAAACACAAAATTAAAAGTGGTTTGTATTGGACAAACCACTGCAGAAGCTGCATTAAATCATGGCATTACTCCACTAACTATAGCTAAAGAGCCCAATGCTATAGGTATATTAAATGCGGTTTGCAAATACTATAGAAACAATAATTCATGAAAAAATAAAGATATGGCATTTCCTATAACACGATTAAGAAGAATGAGACAATCAGAAGTCACCCGAAATATGATTAGGGAAACCCATCTTACACGTGATGACTTAATTATGCCTTTATTTGTCCGTCCTGGAAGCGGAATTCAAAATCCTATTAATTCCATGCCTGGTAACTACCAACTATCAGTTGATTTATTGGTAGAAAAGTGTAAAGAGCTTTATAACAAGGGTGTTCAATCTATTTTATTATTTGGTATTCCGGAACATAAAGATGAACACGGTTTGGTTGCATGCGAAGAAAATGGAATTGTACAGCAAGCAACAAGAGCTATAAAAAAAGAACTTCCGAACCTGTTTATCATAGCTGATGTTTGTAACTGTGAATATACAACACATGGACATTGTGGAACGATAATCAATGGAGATGTAGATAATGATTCTACCTTAATTACATTAGGTAAACAATCCGTATCCTTAGCTCAGGCAGGTATTGATATGATTGCTCCAAGTGACATGATGGATGGACGTATTGGATTCATAAGACAAGAATTAGATAAAAATAATTTTACCAATATGCCTATTATGGCATACTCGGCTAAGTATGCCTCTGCATTTTATGGCCCATTTAGAGACGCTGCTGAGAGTGCACCTCAGTTTGGAAACAGAGCAACTTACCAAATGGATCCGGCAAACAGCAATGAAGCTATCAGAGAAGTGGAACAAGATATTTTTGAAGGTGCTGACATTGTAATGGTAAAACCAGCATTAAGTTACTTAGATGTGATTAGAAGAGTTAAAGATAATTTCAATATACCGATAGCAGCCTATAATGTAAGTGGTGAATTTTCAATGGTTAAAGCTGCTGCTGAAAAAGGTTGGATTGACGAAAACAGAATAACTCTGGAAATATTAACATCCATTAAAAGAGCGGGTTCTGATTTAATCATATCCTACCACACTCAAGATATAATTGATCAATTATAACATTTAAACAAAGTACAGAGTTAAAATACAATTGTAAACTACAACTTTTGATTTATTAAAAATGAACACTCAAAATAGCAAAAAAGCTTTTCAGGAAGCTGTAAAACATATACCAGGCGGAGTGAATTCTCCGGTAAGAGCATTTAACTCCGTAGGAGGCGATCCTTTATTTATACAAAGTGCAAAAGGTTCAAAAATCACAGATATTGATAATAATGAATACATCGATTATGTAGGATCGTGGGGGCCTATGATTTTGGGTCACTCCCATCCAGATGTTGTTGAAACATTACACCAAACCGCAATTAATGGAACCAGCTATGGAGCACCAACATTAATGGAAACTGAAATGGCGAATCTTATTTGCAAGATAATTCCATCCATTGAAAGTGTGAGAATGGTTAATTCAGGAACGGAAGCAACCATGAGCGCGTTACGTTTGGCACGTGGATATACCAAAAGAGATTTAGTAATTAAATTTGAGGGATGTTACCATGGTCATGGCGATTCTTTTTTAATTAAAGCAGGATCAGGCGCATTAACTTTTGGTACTCCTAATTCTCCCGGCGTTACAAAAGGAACAGCAAGTGATACTTTAACAGCTCAATATAACGATCTGGATTCCGTTCTTAAGTTATTTACTGAGTATAAAGACCAAATTGCTGCTGTAATACTAGAGCCTGTTACAGGAAATATGGGCGTTGTTCGTCCAACAGATGAATTTATTCAGGGTATTAGAAAAGCCTGTACTGAAAATGGAACTTTATTAATTTTTGATGAAGTAATGACAGGTTTCAGAGTTGCCAAAGGTGGAGCTCAGGAGATATTAGGAATCACCCCAGATTTAACTACTCTTGGAAAAATTATTGGAGGTGGATTACCTGTTGGTGCGTATGGAGGGAAAAAAGAAATAATGGATCATCTTGCTCCAAACGGACCAGTTTACCAAGCGGGAACACTTTCTGGAAATCCTATGGCTATGGCAGCGGGTCTAACCACTTTAAAAATTTTAAATAGCATTCCTGATTTTTATGCTCAATTAGAAGAAAAAGCAAAATTTCTAACTGCAGGACTTCAAAATAATCTTGAACAACTTAACTTCCCTGGTGTTATCAATCGAGTAGGTTCTATGTTTACATTATTTTTTACTAATGAAAATGAAGTTAACAACTTTTCAGATGTAATGAAATGTGATACTAAGTTGTTTGCAAAATACTTTAGGTTGTCATTAGAGAGTGGTATTTATACAGCTCCATCTCAATTTGAAGCTGGATTTGTTTCAATTGAACATACTAAAGAAGATTTGCAAAAAACCATTGATTCAAGTTACAACGCATTAAAGCAGCTTAAGAATTAAACGTTTATGAACGATTCGATATTATTAAAAACCCTTGCTGGAGAAAAAACAGAACGACCGCCATTTTGGTTTATGAGACAGGCGGGTAGAGTACTTCCATCATATATGAAATTAAAAGAGAAGTATTCTTTTTGGGAGATGATGCAAGATCCAAAACTTGGAGCACAAGTTACATTGCTGCCTATTGAAGATTTGGGTGTAGATGCTGCAATTTTATTCTCAGATATTTTGGTGATTCCATATGCTATGGGAATGGGTTTAGATTTCACAGAAAAAGGTCCGGAGTTTGATGTACCACTTTCTCAACGAAAAGATCCCTTATCTGAATTACACCCTAATCCTGAAAAATTAAATTATATATACGAAGTAATCAAGCAAGTTATTGCTACAAAACCGGCTCACATACCTTTAATTGGTTTTTGTGGTGCCCCATTAACGGTTTTATGTTATATGCTTGAAGGGATTGGAAGAAGTAAAGACTTCCCTGTTACTTTGAAGTACTTATACCAAAATAAAGAAACGGTTAAACAACTTATTGATATTATTACTGACTTATCAATAATTTATGCTAAAGGTCAGATTAAAAATGGTGTAAAAGTATTTCAACTATTTGAAACTCATGGAGGTTTGATTCCATTTGATTTATATAAAGAATTATTTTTCCCTGCAGTAAAGAAAATTGCACAAGCTGTTCGTGAAGAAGGGATTCCTTTTATCTATTTCCCTAAAGATTTGGGTTGCGGAATAAAAGAAGTAACTCCGGATATGTGTGATTATCTAAGTATTGATTGGCAAACACCTATTGATGTTGCTCGAAAAATGGTAGATAAAAACATTGGTTTACAAGGAAATATCGATCCAAGATTATTATATGCAGATCAAAAAACAATTGAAACAAGTCTAAATAAGTACATTGATTTTGGAAGTAAAAATCACGATTGGATTATAAATCTGGGTCATGGTTTTTTACCTGATATACCTTATGCCAATGCGAAATTTTTAGCTGATTGGATTAAGCAAACTGATTGGAAAAGATAATTGAAAATAAATAAAGACTGTTGACTGATTATAAACTTTCAACAGTCTTTTCAACAAATAATTTTTAAATAAGGCATATTTATGTTAGAAAAATTAAAAGATAGGTGGGGAATAAATTCTAACTTTCAAATATTAATCATCTTTATTGTATTTTCTGTTACGGGAAGTGCTGCTGTATATGTAAAAAAAATAGTTTTTGATGTTATTGGTATTGATGCAAATACATCACTATGGATAAAAATACCAATGTACATTTTAACAATACTTCCATCCTATCAATTATTATTATTAGTAATTGGTACTTTATTCGGTCAATTTCGATTTTTCTACAATTTTCAAAAAAAGAGTTTTGGAAGATTCGTAAAAAAATCACAGAAACATTAAAAATAACTAGCAACCCAATCCCTGGTCAACTTTAATAATCTATTAAAAAGTTAATCATAGAATAATAAAAGGAAATAATCTACTAACCCGAGTTCGATATAAAATTATTGGCTCAGACCGCCTATAAATAATGAGTTTCAATGAATATTTGTGAAGTCATAGCGGGCTATGTCAAACAAATATGAAGCAGAAAATCGTTGTTTATAGATTAGTATTTTAATAAAATCTGAGCTCTTTAATTTTAATCAAACTCGGTTTACTATAATAATAACAGGATTTTACTAATAATAAAATTAATCCACCACAGGATATTCGTTTACCATTCAATTTTTCTATTTCTCCTATACTCTTGTTTAAATAATACTTATATAAATCCATCTTTCATTTAGGTTTCTTTATGTGAGTTATAATAAACAAATAAATAATCCATGTGTTAAATAAACAATAAATCAGAGTTCAATTAAAATTTATAGTCAACTCTGCACATAAGAATTTCATATTTCTTACATACATTTATTATTTATGAAGAAAACAGAGGAAATAGCAAAAATATATTTAGAACTTCAACAACAAATGTGTCGCCAACTCGAATTTGGAGATGGGAATGCCAAATTTTCAAGAGTGCCATGGTCTAAAGATATTGGTTATGGAGTAACCGGAGTTGTCAAAAATGGGAATATCATAGAAAAAGCCGGGCTTAATTTTTCGCATGTTAAAGGTAAGTTTTCACCCCAAATGGAAACATTACTCGAAGCTAAAGCTGAACTATATGAAGCCACAGGTATTTCATCTATTATTCATCCTAGCAATCCTATGATGCCTATTATCCACATGAACGTTCGATTCTTTGAATTAGATGATGGAACTTGCTGGTTTGGAGGTGGTATTGATTTAACTCCTCATTATATTACTGAAGATGAAGCAACATGGTTCCATAAGCAACTAGCATTTGTTTGTAATAAATATAATAAAGAGTTCTATCCTAAATACAAGGCATGGGCTGATGATTATTTTTATTTAGAACATAGAAACGAAACAAGAGGTATTGGAGGAATATTCTTTGATATGATTCAAACAAATACTGAAAAAGAATTTAAGGACTTTCTTAATTTCACTATTGATTTGGCCAACTTATACCCATCAATCTATTGCCAACTCATGGAAAATAAAAGAGATAAAGAATACACTGCAGAAGAAAAAAAATGGCAAAACATGCGTAGAGGAAGATATGCAGAGTTTAATTTAATATATGATAGAGGAACTAAGTTCGGTTTAGAATCTGGTGGTAATACTGAATCTATTTTGATTAGTTTACCTCCATTGGTTGAATGGGAGTATAATTACAAACCAAAACCCAACTCTCCAGAAGAACAAACTTTAAATCTATTGAAGAAAGGAATAGACTGGATAAAACTGTAAAAACCCAACTAATTGATGAAATAAAACAAAACAATACTTAAAACACCAATCCAAGGTGCTCATCTTCTTTTAATTTATCTATTAATTTTTACCTTTGTACTTTTAAAAATGTAGAGTTTTTTAGGTTTAATTTAAATTGTTGATACAGTGCCGGATACAAGATATATCTTTGTTACAGGAGGGGTTGCCTCATCATTAGGCAAGGGGATTATTTCAGCCTCTTTAGCAAAATTATTACAATCGAGAGGTTATAAAGTTACGATTCAAAAGTTAGATCCATATTTAAATGTGGATCCGGGCACTTTGAATCCGTATGAGCATGGGGAATGTTATGTTACTGAAGACGGTGCAGAAACAGACCTTGATTTAGGACATTACGAACGTTTTTTAAATGTTCCAACCTCGCAGGCTAACAATGTAACTACGGGAAGAATTTACCAAAATGTAATAAATAAAGAACGTAAGGGAGATTTTCTTGGGAAAACAGTTCAAATCATACCTCATATTACTGACGAAATAAAAAGAAACATTAAACTTTTGGGATCGAAACATAAGTTTGATGTAGTAATAACTGAAATTGGCGGAACTGTAGGTGATATTGAATCATTACCTTATGTAGAAGCTGTTCGTCAGTTAAAATGGGAACTTGGAAACAGAGCTTTGGTTATTCACTTAACACTTGTTCCTTTCTTAAATGCATCTGGAGAGTTAAAAACAAAACCTACTCAACACTCTGTTAAAACATTACTTGAGGCAGGAGTACAACCTGATGTTTTAGTATTACGAACTGAAAAGGATCTTGGTGCTGATATCAGAAAAAAAGTAGCTCTGTTCTGTAACGTTAACCCACGTGCAGTAATTCAATCAATTGATGTATCTACAATCTATGAAGTTCCTGTTAAAATGCAGGAAGAAGGATTAGATGAAATTTGTTTAGAAAAACTTGAATTACCAATTAGTAAAACTCCAGATTTAAAAAAATGGAAGAGTTTTCTTAGTAAACTTAAAAATGCTGAGGAAAAGGTTACTATTGGTTTAGTTGGTAAATATGTAGAATTAGCAGACGCATATAAATCTATCATAGAGGCACTTATACACGCCTCCACTTATCACGATAGAAAAGCAAATATTAAATTGATACATTCAGAGGAATTAACATCTGATAATGTAGCTGAAAAATTAAGTGATCTTGATGCCATTTTAGTTGCACCAGGTTTTGGTAGCAGGGGTATTGAGGGAAAACTTGAAGCAGTTAAATTTGCCCGGGAAAACAACAAGGTATTCCTTGGAATTTGTTTAGGTATGCAATGTGCAGTAATTGAATACGCACGAAATGTTGTTGCTTTGGAAAAAGCAAACTCTGCAGAAATGGATCACTCATCTCCATATAAAGTCATTGACTTAATGGAAGATCAGAAAAATGTTTCAGATATGGGTGGAACAATGCGTCTAGGTGCCTATGACTGTTCTTTAAAAGAAGGAACTAATGCATACGAAGCCTATGGCAAAAAAGCAACACACGAAAGACATCGTCACAGATATGAATTTAATAATGACTTTTTAACTCAATTTGAAGAAAAAGGCATGATAGCTTCCGGATGCAATCCTGAAACAGGGTTGGTTGAAATCGTTGAAATTCCGGAATTAAAGTGGTTTATGGGTGTACAATTTCACCCGGAATACAGCAGTACAGTTGTTAAACCTCATCCTATTTTCATGGCATTTATTAATGCTGCTATCCAAAAATAACTTTATTAATTAAACTGAAATTTAAATAAAAGATGGATAAAAATTCCGTTACCGGATTGGTTCTGATCAGCGTAATCATTGGTGTATTTATGTGGTGGAGCCAACCTTCTGAAGAACAAAAAGCTGCACAAAAAAGATATCAGGATTCAATCGCACAAGTAGAGCTGGCAAATCAAAACGCTGCTTTAGAATTAGAAAAGAAGAAAAAAGCAGAAAACTCAATCTCAATTGAGGATCAAAGTGCACCAGATAGTGTTATTCACAAAGAATTAGCAAATAAGTATGGTCTTTTTGCGGATGTAGTAATTGGAGACACTGTATTTTATACTTTAGAAAACGAAAAAATAAAAATCAAATTATCAAATAAAGGAGCTAAGGTATATTCTGTAGAACTTAAGGAATTTAAAACACATGATGGTAAACCATTGATTTTATTTGATGGGGATAAGAACATATTTGGATTCAATTTCTTTCATAATAATAGAATCTTAAATACAAATGATCTTTATTACACATTAGATGAATCAGCTACAACTGACTCTACATTATCTTTTAAATTGGATATTGGAGATAATCAGTATATGGCTATCAATTATCAATTACCTACTGACTCATACATGCTTGATTTTAATTTTGAGCAAAAAGGTATGGATGATATTATTCAATCAAACAGAGGTGGTTTTGATTTAAATTGGAATATCGATATCCTTGCACAAGAAAAAGGCAGAAAAAATGAGATTCAATATTCAGGGGCATATTTCAAATATGATTTAGACGAAGTTGATGATATCTTAGGTAAAACAGGTGAGGAAACATTTAGAACACCGATTAAATGGTTAGCCTATAAGGACCATTTCTTCTCATCAATTTTGATCGCTAAAGAAAACTTTTCTTCAGGTTCTACTTCCGTAGCAGTTCATAATGAAGAAGAAAACTTACCTTATGTAAGTTCTAATAAAGCTGAGCTAGTAATTCCATACGAAGGAGGCGCTCATAACGTAAAATCATTTCAATTTTACTTTGGACCTAACAAATACAAAGTTCTTAAGCAATATAAAGATCTTGACCTTAAAGAAATCCTTCCTTTAGG
The DNA here is from genome assembly GCA_963665705.1 of uncultured Saccharicrinis sp. GTDB lineage: Bacteria > Bacteroidota > Bacteroidia > Bacteroidales > Marinilabiliaceae > Saccharicrinis. Next base: position 1,745,735 of record OY762448.1, on the reverse strand, counting down.
ATGGGGTATCTTTGGATGGGTAAACAAAATTATTGTCATTCCAATTTTTAACTGGTTAGAGGGTTCTATTGCCAGTTACGGATTAATCATCTTTATTCTAACTTTAATTATTAAGTTAGGATTATTTCCATTGACATTTAAATCATATATGTCAACGGCTAAAATGAAGGTATTAAAACCTCAGATTGACGAAATTAACGAAAGAATTCCAAAAGAAAAGTCAATGGAGCGCCAAAAAGCTACCATGGCACTATATCAAAAAGCAGGAGTTAGTCCGTTGGGAGGTTGTTTACCTATGGTACTGCAAATGCCAATTCTATTTGCCATGTTCCGCTTTTTCCCTAATTCAATTGAATTAAGGCAACAAAGTTTTCTATGGGCTACAGACCTTTCAAGCTACGACTCAATCATAAATTTACCCTGGAATATTCCTTTCTATGGCGACCATGTAAGTTTGTTTTGTTTATTAATGTCAGCTACTAATATTTTTTATACAAAAATGAATCAGGAAATGACTCAATCAACAAGTCAAATGCCTGGCATGAAAGGTATGATGTACATGATGCCTGTAATGTTTTTAGTATTCTTTAATAACTATGCATCAGGATTAAGTTATTACTATTTCATCTCTACTTTAATCACTATTCTTCAAACTGTACTAATCAGAAGATTTGTGGATGAAGAAGCTATTTTGGCTAAGTTAAATGCAAACCAAAAGAAACCTAAAAAGAAATCAGGATTTCAGGCTAGAATAGAAGAGATGGCTAAGCAACAACAAAAGGGTCAAACTCAGAAAAAGAAAAGAAAATAAGTATTATAAGAATCAAAAAAAGGAGAACTAAATTAGTTCTCCTTTTTTATGCTCCATATTTGCTCTAAAGACATCCCTTCCTTTAATTTTGGTACCAATTCCTTTATTGGCTCCCAAATAGAATTATCAACAAAACTATCCGGAGGAATTAAAATATTCAAGGATAAAGGCTTTATTTCAATTTCTGCTTTTTTACCTAAAAAAACCGGCTCACCATCAATATGTGCTACGATATCCGACTTTTTCTCAACTATAATTTTCTTTGCGCGGATAACCTCATTATTACTATTCTTATCTAAGGATTTATCTAACAGACTTAAAAGCATAGCTGGGGTAATAATCTTTGGAAAATCATGAATAATGCTCACATCAATATATCCATCATCTATTTTTGCATTGGGAGCAATATGAATATTATTCCCATATTGTGAAGAATTGGCCAGACTAATCAAAAAGGCTTTACGACTAAAAACCTTTCCATCAATATTGATAATATAATTATGCGCTTTATAAGTTGCATATTCGGTTGCTATTAATTGAAGATATCCTAATGGACCTCTCATTTTTTTTCCTTCAAACTGATGACTTATATGTGCATCAAAACCAATACCAGCAACATTAACACAACAAAACTGATTTACCTTTAATGAATCAATTTTTTTAATTTTTAATTCATTAATAGATCGAATAGCTTTCTTAATATTAAGAGGAATATTTAAAAACCGGGCAAGTCCATTACCTGACCCCGTAGGTATAATAGCCAATACTGTTGATGTATCTACAAGTTTTGATGCTACTTCATTTACAGTACCATCTCCTCCTACTGCCACAACAATATCATATTTTCCAGCAGCATCACCTGCTAACACACGAGCATGAGCTTTATATTGAGTGTAGCTAATATCTATATCTAACCTACTTTTATCTATCTCAGATTCAATAAATTTTTCTACTGTTTTTTGTTTTCCAATTCCCGAGACCGGATTAATAAGAAACAAAATTTTCTTCTTCATAAAAGGATTTCATTTTTTGACTTTATGGCTAATAGATTTGATTGAATTGAATTAAATTCAAAACTACAAAAGTATAGACAATTAATATCAGGTTTTAATAAAGTTTTAAAAAAGTTTCATTTTTATACTAAATAATTAAAACATATTTGCATTTTTAACGTATCTCGACAGATAATATATCCTTAGAAAAAAGAAAATATTGTTCCTATGAATAAACTAATAGAATTTGACAGTCAACTTTTACAACTTATAAATTATTTTCACACAGATTTTTGGGACAATTCTTTTTGGTTAATTTCAAGTACTTTAATTTGGATTCCTTTTTATGCAGTGATTTTATATGCAATTATCAAAAGTCAAAAAGGACAAAGCTGGATTACTATTCTTTCAATTATTATATTGGTAATATTATGTGACCAGATTTCAACAGAAGTATTTAAGCATGGGTTTGAACGTTTTCGTCCTACTCACGACCCTTTACTTAAAGATTTTGTTAAAATAGTACATGGATACCGTGGAGGTAAATATGGATTTGTTTCATCTCACGCAACAAATACCATGGGATTAGCCGTATTAACTTCGTTGATATTTAGAAACAAAGCATACTCAATATTTATTTTTATTTGGGCCATTGTAATAGCTTATTCAAGAGTTTATTTAGGAGTGCATTACCCTGGTGATGTTGTAGGTGGAATGATTTTGGGTGCTCTTCTTGGTTATGGCGTTTACAAGCTATATACAATTGTAATTCCTCGTTTTGTAAGATTAACATACTTCAATAAAAAGGGATTAAACAGAGGTATAGCAGAACAGTTTATTTTTTCATCTGTATTACAGATTGTATTTACTGGTTTAATTAGTTTCTCTTTAATATTATTAGCAGCCAAAGTTATGCTTCCTTGATAAAATAAAGGTTAGCAGAGCATTTAGTATGATTTTTCAGTAACTATCTGGTTACTTTAAGGTTAAATATATTTTAATATTAAAATATATTTTTTAACTTTAGAATACTTCAAATTTTAAAAACTAAATGCTTATGAGCACTACAACGATCACTTTCAATCAACTTAGGAAACTTAAAGACAGCCTTCCTAATGGTAGTATGAGAACTATCGCTGAAGATTTAGATTTAAATGTAGAAACTGTTCGGAACTATTTTGGTGGTAAAAACTACGACAGAGGTAAATGTGTAGGAATACATATAGAACCAGGTCCTGATGGTGGGATTGTTGAGTTAGATGACACTACCATTTTAGAATATGCGAAAGATTTATTGGAAGGCAAAAAACATGTTCATGAATATTCTAGTTAATACAAAATACAAAAGGAGCTTAAAAAGCTCCTTTTTTTATATCCTTAATAATAAATTAATCACTTAACCTTTTCACCCCTTTTTACCGTTTCCTCATCTCTTTTAAGAGAATATTTTAATGTAAAGTAACCTAATACTCCAGCTACAATTGATCCTAATAAAATACCTATTTTAGCCTGATTTAAAATACCGGGAGAATCAGGATAAGCCAGACTTGCTATAAAAATAGACATTGTAAAACCAATTCCACCTAACAGCCCTAAACCTCCAAAAGAGAGCCAGGAAGTTCCTTTAGGTTTAACAGAAATACCAACTCTAACTGCAAACCACGAAAATAAAGTAATACCTATAACCTTACCAAAAATTAAACTAAATGCAATCGAAAACGACACCATTCCAATAGCATCTGTTTCATGTCCTCCACCTAATACGACTCCGGCATTAGCCAGTGCAAAAACAGGTAATACAAAAACACTAATAAATCCATGAAACTGGTGTTCTATATATTGTAAAGGACTACGAACCTTTTCTACTGCATTTTCAATTTCATCAGCAGCATGAAGTTGTTCCGAAGTTAAAACCATTGCATTATTGCTCTGTGGTACATTAACAAAATGCTTTGCCTCTGTATTAATTCTGGATAAAAATTGATCAAACCGTACTTTCGGACGTGCCGGAATAGTAAATGCAATTAATACACCTGCAATTGTAGCATGCAATCCTGATCCAGGACCATCGACTCCTGACTCTAAAAATAAAAACCAGATAACAAATCCCAGGAAGGTATACAACCTTAAATTTTGAATATTTAAGTAATTAGCCACTATCAATATAGCAAGTAAAGCAAAGGCTATAAATAAATAAGTCCATTGAAGCTCTCCACCGTAAAATAATGCAATAACTAAAACAGCACCAAGATCATCAACTATTGCTAAAGCTGTAAGAAAGACCTTTAAGCTCAATGGAACTCGTTTTCCTAACATGGCAAGAATCCCTAAGGAAAATGCGATATCTGTTGCCATTGGAATTCCCCAACCATTTCCGGCTTCGCCTTCTAATCCAAAAATAAAAAATAGAATAATCGGAACAATCATCCCTCCTATAGCTGCAAATATTGGTAATGAAGCCTGTTTTATGGAACTCAATTCTCCTGCTAAAAACTCCCTTTTGATTTCAAGTCCTACTACAAAAAAGAAAATGGCCATCAATCCATCATTAATCCAATGATGCCAACTCATTTTTAAACTTAATGCATGCACTTCTAACGAAAATAAATCATGCCACACCTCTTCATACGAATGATGGTGAACATTAGCCCAAATTACGGCAACCAAAGTCGCAAACATCAACAAAAAGCTACCACTCGTTATTCCTTTAAAAAACCTTTGATAGAAGCTTTTTTGACTTAAACTTTCAGTACTTGTCATAATTCCCTTTTCCCTTTATAAAATTTTATTTTAATATATTAAATACTAATCTCTTTAAAATATTTATTTACAGTCTCTAACTTTTCTGGTGTTCCAATATCAAACCAATACTCACTCCAATCCTTCCATCCGTAAATTTCATGTTGCCCAGATAATTCCAAATATCCATTTGTAATAGAAAATTTACGTTTCTCACCTAAAAATTGAAGTATCTCTGGATTTACAATATGTATTCCAGAAAATGCCAAAGAATCCAAATCTTTCTTATTTCTTGTAATAATTTGTTCACCTAAACTGATATTTTCCCATCCTGACAAGCGTAAATCTTCATCAAATAGAAAATAACGCGATGTATTTCTACTTTTAACCATTAATGTGGCAATCCCACCTTTTTGAAAATGAAATTTTACCATTTTATTTAAATCAGCTCCAGTAAGTACATCTGAATTATATAAAACAATAGGTTTTGATAAATCAAAAAGAGATCCTGCTTTAATTAATCCACCCCCTGTTTCCAATAGTTCACCACGCTCATCAGACAAAAGAATTTCAACACCTTTTAGATCAAGAGTCTCAACAAAAGCTTCAATCTTGTCAGCATGATGATGCATATTTATAACAATACGATTAACCCCAATAGAAATCAATTTTTCAATGGCATGTAACAACATTGGTTTTCCATTAACCTCAACCAAAGCCTTGGGAATTTCTTTGGTTAAATGAGCTAATCTTGTTCCTAAACCTGCTGCAAATATTAATGCATTCATTTAAAATCTAATCGTTTTTTTCGGGTTTGCACAATTTTTTTTCTTTATTAGAAGTACTCTTGCACTTTTTACACCTATACTTCTTTTCTACTTGTTTTTGAGGATCCTGATCTTTTTTCTTATCCTTCTTACACATCTTACTACTCATGACCTTAGCCTTTCTTTATTTCTTGCTCAACATGTCGAATCTTTACAGAAACAGGGTATTTTGAACTTAGATATTCAGCTAATCGTTCTGCACTGTAAACAGATCGGTGTTGTCCACCAGTACAACCAAAATTGACCATTAAATGTTTAAAATTTCGCTCTATATATTTCTCTACCGATTGAGAAACTAAAGCAAAAACAGAATCTAAAAACTGTGTCATTTCAGGTTCTTTTGATAGGAATTCTATTACTGGCTCATCTTTTCCTGTAATATACTTGTATTCAACATATCTACCCGGATTATGTATGGCTCTGCAATCAAATACAAAACCACCTCCATTCCCACTCATATCATAAGGAATTCCACGCTTATATGAAAAACTATTAACTGTTACTGTTAATGCATTTATCTTCTTTAGTCTTTCATTATTAACCAACGAACCCAAAACTTTTGTTAACTCATGAATTTCAATTGGTAAAGGACTATTTTTAAGCAAATATGAGATATTTTTTAATGCATAAGGAATACTCTTTAAAAAATGCTCCTTCTTTTCATAAAAGCCTCTAAAACCATAAGCTCCCATTGCCTGCATTATTCGTATATAAACATATCCCGTAAAATGCTGTTTAAAAAGGATTTCATCAATATATTTGTTCTTTTTCAGTTCCTCAACATAAAACAAGTAAAGTTCTTCACGTACTTTGGGAGGAATATCTGCCTTTCCATCGTAAAGTAATGAGGCCAGATCATATTGCAAAGCACCTTCACGTCCACCCTGATAATCAATAAACCAAGGCTCACCTTGTTTCACCATTACATTTCGTGATTGAAAATCCCGGTATAAAAAATAATGATGCTCCGCCTCTAACAGGAATGTTATTAATTGATCAAAATCATCCTCCAGGGCTTGTTCATCAAAAGGAACCTGAGCTAATTTTAAAAAATAGTATTTAAAATAATGCAAATCCCAAAGCATGGACTGACGATCAAAAGCTTTACGAGGATAGCACAAATTAAAATCAAAACCTTCGCTTCCCTTTAACTGAAACTTTATTAATTCTTTTAAAGTCTTTTTATATAAATCGATTAAGGAAGGAGACATCACCTCGCCAGTTCTGTTTTCTTGAAGAAAATCAAACAACGTTGTATTCCCCAAATCTTCAACCAGGTAAATTCCTTCATATAAATCTTGTGAATATACTTTTGGAACATTTAAACCTTGATTATTAAAATGATCAGAAAAGCCTAAAAAGGCCATATTCTCTTTTACATCAGCATTTGAAACACCTAAAGCACATTTTCCACCACCACAAATTCTTACATATTCTCTATACGATCCCGATGGTGGAAGTAAAGACATAGACTCTACTTTTTCTCCTGACCATTGGGTAAACATCCCCATCAATAATTGTTGTTTTTCTAACTTCATAGATTTTTATTAAAACTGCATATACAACCATGACAATGCAATAGCTGCCAATATTGCAGGAAGTAAATTCAACACTTTTATTTTTTTAATTTCTAATATATTAATTCCCAATCCAACTAATAACATACCGCCTACCGCAGTTAAATCAGTAGTTATTACTTCAGAGAAATAATCGCCTAAAAATGCGCTTAAAATAGTTAATCCCCCCTGATAAATAAGTAAAGGCACCACAGAAAAAGCAACACCTGCACCAAAAGCTGAAGCCAAAGCGATACTCGCAAATCCATCCATGATTGATTTTGTAAGTAATAAATCAAAACCATTACCCAACCCTTCCTCTATAGCTCCCAGAATAGTCATCGATCCCATACAATACAGTAAAAAAGCGGTAACCATACCTTCTGAAAAACGATCATTCCCAAATTTAAATTTGCTTTTCAATTGATTAGCAAGATTTTCAATTCGTGTTTCAAGACGAATTAGTTCTCCAATTATCCCTCCAATAATCAGACTAAAAACCATGACTAACAAATGACTACTTTTCAATGCCATTGACACACCAAGTACTAAAGTAAAAAGACCAATTCCCTGAAAAACAATTTTAATGAACCGTTCCGGCAATTTTGATCGAAATAATATACCAATTATACTCCCCAGAATTATGGTTGAAACGTTTACTATTGTACCGGTAATCATTATTAATTACAATATTTTCTAATTCACCACCAAAGATAGAGAAATAGTTAGTATTGAAACAAATGTACTTTGCTAAAAGGCAAAAAAATGCGAGATGTAAAATGAATTAAATGTAAGAAAGTTTGCTGATAATAATTAGGTTTAAAGAAATACTCTTTTATATCGCGCAGTAGGGCTTCAAGCTATTTTTTAACCCTACTGCATATTAGTTCTATTTATTCCAATGACTTTGATGTAAGTCCACTTTTTGAATTACACTAAAATTAAACCTGTTTCACCTTAACAACACCTTTACGATAAGCATCTAGCAATCTATTCAGATTATCAATTTGTTGTTTTAAGCTTACACCAATATCCGTATCTCCAACTCTAATTCTGACATTTGCATGTTCAATCATATTACGAATAGATACAATATCATCCTCATCTTCAATGGCTTTTCGCCTCGATTCAAATGGAGCATGCTCTGCTAAAATCAAGTTATAAGAATCGTAAATTAATGTATATCCTGCAATACCTGTTACTTTTTGATATGGCCTGGACATGCCGCCATCAATTACAAATAACTTACCTTCTGCCTTAACAGGACTTTCTCCTTTGGTTACTTTTACCGGTACATGACCATTAACAATATGAGAGCTCTCAGGATCTAAGCCGAATTCTTCTAAGATTCGACAACAAGTTTCTTTATCGTCTCGCAACTTATAATACAAATTCCCTTCCTCCTTATGGACTTCTTTATCCGCAATAAAATAACGCTCAAAAGTGGCCATTTTCTTTTTACCAAAAAGCGGAGAATCAGCACCACTCCACAAAGACCACATATAATCCTGATCTTTAATCTCCCTCTCGCGGTTTTCCCGGTTTAAATAAGCACGTCGACAGATCAGATCATATTGATCACATAAGGCTTTACCGCTATATTTTTCACCATGAAGGGTAACCTGTTTAAATTGCCCCTCCTCGTCGAGAGGAATACAGCCATGATATAATAAATTTGAATTATAGGTTAAATAAGTACCTCCTTTTGTAAATAAGGTTTTAACATGGCGCTGAAGTTTATCACAATTCAAAAATGAAAAACGTAATTTTTCAATTAATTGCTCTTCCTCTTTTGTCAACTTATAAGGATGCTTAGGATCAATCGTTTGAAATAATTTATCTTTTAATTCATATGACTTTCCATTGATAAGAACAGTTCCTTCCTCATAATTTATTTTATCCAACAGCATACGATCATCCATTCCTAATTCCGGATTTCGTTGAATAATTTCTCCTTTTAGCTTCATCTCCAGAATGGATATAGCCTTATGCATTTTACTGATCAACTTAATCTGCGTTGATCCTAAATTTTCTTCAGGAGTATTAACAGGAACAAACTCATGACATGGATCTTTTGCATAAGCTTTCAATGCAAATGTTGCTAAAGGAAGCAAGTTAATTCCATAAGCATCTTCCAGAGTAGATAAATTATTATAACGGGCACTTATTCGTATAACTGCAGCAATACTAGCCTTTATACCTGTTGCTGCAGCCATCCAAACAATATCATGGTTTCCCCATTGAATATCTACAGAATGGTGATCCTGAATCAAATCCATCACCTTATCAGCATAAGGTCCCCGATCAAAAATATCTCCAATAATATGTAATCGATCAATTAAAAGCCGTTTTATAAATTTACTAATAGCTATGATAAAATAATTAGCCCTTTCAACTTTTATAATTGACTTAATAATACTATCAAAATATAATTCCTTTTTGGCTTTATGTTCATCCAAAAGTTCATCCATAACATAAGCAAAATCAGAAGGCATTGCTTTACGAATTTTTGAACGCGTAAATTTGTCGGCAGCAACTCTTGCCACCTCAATTAATCTTCGAATGGTGATAGAATACCAATTTTCTAAATCTTTCTCATCTTTAACTATGAGTTCCAGTTTTTCTTCCGGATAATAAATAAGAGTTGCTAATTGATTTCTATCTTTCTCACTCAAGGTATACTGGTAAACAGAATCAATCTTTTTTCGAACCATACCTGAAGCATTGCGCAAAACATGACTAAACGTTTCGTACTCTCCATGAATATCTGTCAGAAAGTGTTCGCTTCCTTTCGGAAGGTTAAGTATAGATTCAAGATTAATGATTTCTGTACAAGCAGCCTGTACTGTTGGGAATTTTTGAGAAAGTAAGTTAAGATATTTTAATTCATCTTCACTATATGTTTTTTTTTCCATGTTATTTCTGTTATGCATAAACTTCCTGAATTCAAAGTACATATCAAATTCAGATTAATACACGATCCATTACAATTTAAGAAATTGCACAAACACAATAAAGAAATTGCACATTCCTCATTTGAAACAAGTAAACTCCTGATAATGTTGTCAAAAAGTCAATTATTAAGGAGAATGAATTCCATTTCAATATTAATGTAAAAAATTTTATACTTCATAAATATAATCGCATTAAGTAAAAGTATAATAAAAAAGTAATTTGTCCTTATTTATAATCTGGCAATTTGCATGAGTAATCCCCCATATAACACAACTTTTGCCACTTATTCTTTCCACCCCATCCGTTCTTTTATACGAATAATTTCCTGTTGTAATCCAGCAACAGTTTGTTCTAAATCAACAGATTCCTCTTGAATATCAGGCATTATATTACTAATATAATGTACGAACTTCCACACCTCACAAATACTTTCTGCAGCTATTTTATAAGGTTTATAAAGAGGATTTAAAGAATGCAAAAGCAAGACTTTTTCTTCATCCAATTTATTCTCTACTATTTTAAATACAACCCCATCATCCTGAGTTATAATAACACATGGTGTTCCTGTTTTTATATTTCGCCAATCAAGTAAAAACTCACCTGTTACCCAAGATCCGCTAGGAACTGGTAACATGGAATCTCCGGCAATTTGAAATGTTCTGTATTTTTTTTCACTAGATAAAAAAGGCAATTGAAATACCGGCAAATCCTTAACATACTCCGGATCCGAAAAGCCTGTAGTATACCCAGCCTTTGCTTTTTCCGGCACCAATTCAATATTTTCGCGATTTTCTGAATCAACCGTGGAAACCAACACCCTTAACCCGCTCCCTTTCACAAATACATCAAATCCATTTTCAAGTTGCGAAAGCTGACTTTCTCTAAGTGCAGTTAAATCTACTTTTATTAAGGTATCTATGGCTACATTAAAATAGCCTGAAAAAGCAACTAAAACAGAAACATTTGGCTGAGCAACTCCATTTTCATATCCACTCAATGTAGAACGCTTCATATTTAAAGCAACCGCTACATCATCCTGTGTTCGTTTTTTACGCTTACGTAAGAATTTAATATTTGAACTAAAAAACATATTTCCTGATAAAAAGATATGAACAACTAAAACACCTGAAAATGTTCTACTTTATATCGACTACATTCTAATCACAACATAAAATAAAACCTTCTTTTTCTTTCAAATATAATCATTTTTGATTAATTTATAAACACAATTTTGATTATTTTCTAATCATTTATATAAAAAGATGTCTGGTAGTCAACGACAAATAGTGCATATGGATTTGGACACATTCTTTGTGTCGGTGGAAAGATTGAACAACAGCATTCTAAATGGCAAGCCCGTCATTATAGGAGGTATGTCGGACAGAGGCGTAGTGGCTGGGTGCAGCTACGAAGCACGAAAATTTGGTGTACACTCTGCTATGCCCATGAAAATGGCTCGTCAATTGTGTGGCGATGCTTATTTTATCAGAGGTGACATGGAAGAATACACCAAACAATCACGTATTGTAACCGAAATTATTGCAGAGCGAGCTCCTGTTTATGAAAAAGCATCTATTGATGAGCATTATATGGATTTAACCGGAATGGACCGTTTTTTTGGATGCTTAAAATGGAGTAAAGAACTTCGTCAAACCATCATTAAAGAAACAGGTTTACCTATTTCCTTTGGCTTATCGGTAAATAAAACAGTATCAAAAATTGCAACAGGAGAAGCCAAACCTAATGGAGAAATGGAAGTAATGCCAACATCCGTACAACCGTTTTTAAATCCCCTCTCCATAAAAAAAATACCTATGCTAGGTCCAAAAACCTATCAACTATTACGTTCTATGGGAGTGGTAAATATTGAAACCTTAAGTCAGGTACCTATTGATATGATGCAAAGGGTGTTGGGTAAAAACGGCATCTCCATATGGAAAAAAGCCAACGGAATAGACCCAACTCCGGTCATTAGATATACTGAACAAAAATCGATGAGTACGGAGCAAACTTTTGAGCAAGACACCACTGATATTCGCTATTTGAACGAACTAATTATTCGCATGTCAGAAAAACTTGCATTTGAACTTCGCAGCAAACAAAAACTAACAGGCTGCATATCAGTAAAAATAAAATATTCAAATTTCGATACGCATTCTCTACAAAAACGCATCCCTTACACGTCTTTTGACCATGATATTATTTCTATAGCTCAGGATCTTTTTAAACGTGTATACACCCGACGAATGCTTATACGCTTACTAGGAATAAGACTTAGCAGTTTAATTACAGGAACACAACAATTGAACTTATTTGAAGATACTCCTGAAACCGTAAATCTATATCTGGCGATGGATAAAATAAGAAAACGCTACGGAAAAAATTCCGTTGGAAGAGCTGCAGCCATGCGATAAGAGTTAATAGCAAAAGAGTACTCAGTAAGCAGTAGGCAGTAGGCAGTAGGCAGTAGGCAGACTGTAGACTGTAGACTGTAGACTGTAAACATGGAAATAAATAAAAATGCACTTAAATACACATACATATTATAGCTTACGATACGGAGTTTTATCTCCCGAAGAACTTGCTCAAAAAGCATTGTCCCTAGGCATTAAAGTAATGGTACTTACTGATATTAATAACAGTACCGGACTGTTTGATTTTATAAAAGCATGTCGTGAAGTAGGTATTACAGCCTTAGCTGGCATCGAATTCAGAAAAGATCACAAGCTATTATATATTGGCATTGCCAAAAACAATCAGGGTTATATGGAACTCAATAATTTTTTGACTCGCCATAACCTTTCTAACAAACCTCTACCCAATAAAGCCAACGCTTTTGATCATGCTTATCTTATTTATCCTTACGGAAGCATACAACCTAAGGAATTACAGGAAAATGAGTTTGTAGGCATTCAACCACTGCAACTACGCAAGCTGATTTCCTCATCGTATCGTTATCATCAGCATAAATTGGTTGTTTGGCTGCCTGCTACTTTTGCTAACGAAGAAGGCTACTCACTACACCGACATCTACGAGCAATTGATAAAAATATTTTATTGAGCCAGCTATCTCCCGAAGATACCGGCCATATTACAGATACACTTCTATCTACTGATAAAATACGACAAAACTATGCTCAATTTCCTGATATTATAAAAACCACAGAGGAGTTGTTAAAACAATGTAGTTTTGACTTTGATTTTACAACTATTCGCAATAAAAAAACATTTACCGGAAGCATTTACGATGACAAAAAACTACTGGAAAAACTTACCCTCGATGGCATGCTATATCGATATGGAGCTAATAATATTCACGCCAAAGAAAGAATTGAAAAAGAATTACACATCATTAATAAATTAGGATTCGCTGCTTACTTTTTAATTACCTGGGATATTATTCGTTACTCTATGTCGAGAGGCTTTTACCATGTAGGACGAGGTAGCGGAGCCAATAGTATTGTTGCTTTCTGCTTAAAAATTACCGATGTTGATCCGATCAAACTCAACCTGTATTTTGAGCGTTTTTTAAATCCCAAACGCTCCTCTCCTCCCGATTTTGATATTGATTATTCGTGGAAAGAACGAGATGATGTTCAGGATTATATTTTTAAAAGATATGGCACCAAACACACAGCTCTATTGGGAGCCATGAGCACCTTTAAAGGAAAATCAATTATTCGCGAATTGGGTAAAGTATATGGCTTACCCAAAGAAGAAATTGACCAGATGATAGATTATCCGGAATCAGCTAAAGATGACCAAATCAAACAAAGAATTAACAATGTTGGCTCACTAATGACAGACTTTCCAAACCTTAGAACCATACATGCCGGAGGAATATTAATATCAGAAGAACCGATCACTTGCTATACTGCACTTGATATGCCGCCCAAAGGCTTTCCTACCACACAATGGGATATGTATATTGCCGAAGATATTGGTTTTGAAAAACTGGATATTCTTTCGCAACGGGGTATTGGACATATAAAAGATTGTACCCAAATTGTACTACAAAATCAAGGTGTTGATATCGACGTTCACCAGGTAGAAAAATTCATGGTAGACAAACAAGTAAAAGACCAACTTCAAAATGCTGAAACCAATGGTTGTTTTTACATTGAGAGTCCGGCCATGAGAGGATTACTAAAGAAACTTCAATGCGATAACTACCTTACTCTTGTTGCTGCCAGTTCTATCATTCGCCCGGGGGTGGCACGTTCAGGAATGATGCGAGAATATATTCAACGTTTTCATCACCCTAATAACATTGCCTATCTACATCCGGTAATGAAAGAACAACTGGAAGAAACCTATGGTGTTATGGTTTATCAGGAAGATGTACTAAAGGTTTGTCATCATTTTGCGGGTCTGGATTTAGCAGACGCAGATGTACTCAGGAGAGCCATGAGTGGTAAATACAGATCAAAAAAGGAGTTTCAACGCATTGTGGATAAATTTTTCAGCAACTGCCGACAAAAAGGATATCCTGATAAAATTACGCATGAGGTATGGCGACAAATTGAATCTTTTGCAGGGTATTCTTTTTCAAAAGCACACTCTGCCTCGTACGCTGTTGAAAGTTTTCAGAGCTTATATTTAAAAGCTCATTACCCGCTAGAGTTTATGGTAGCTGTCATTAATAATTTTGGAGGTTTTTATCACACCTGGGTATATGTTAACGAAGCCCGAAGACAGGGAGCTATAGTTCATCCACCTTGCGTTAACAATAGCCAATACACGACTTCCATCACAGGAAAAGATATTTATTTAGGATTTATTCATGTGCAAAATCTGGAATCAAAAATGGCTAAACATATAAATACAGAACGACTACAAAATGGAGCTTATAAGGATTTGAACGATTTTATTAAACGAACAGGAGCCGGTAGAGAAAGTATGGTAATACTAATTAGAATGGGAGCTTTACGATTTACAGGAAAAAGCAAAAGCGAACTTCTTTGGGAGATGCATTTATTACTTACTCCTGGCAAAAAAAAGTCAGGTACACAATCTCTTTTTGCTATACCTCAAAAAAAATATCAACTACCCAAATTAGCCAGGAGTAAGGTTGAAGATGCTTATGATGAAATTGAATTAATAGGCTTTCCTGTTACCCTATCCTACTTTGACTTATTAGAAACCAATTTTAGAGGTGGACTACGGGCGAATGAGCTTATCTACCATATTGGAAAAAGGGTTCGCATGATAGGACAACTCGTATGTATCAAATATGTTAGAACAGTTAGAAAGCAATTAATGCATTTTGCCACTTTTATTGATACTGATGGAAATTTTTATGACACCACACACTTTCCTCCTTCACTACAAACTTATCCTTTTAAAGGTTATGGTATGTATCTTATCCTTGGTCGCATTACCGAGGAGTTTGGCTTTGCGAGTATTGAAGTTGAAAAAATGGCTAAGATGCCCATTATTCCCGACCCCAGAGCGGCCTAAAAAGTTATTGTATTGACTTCTCCATTAAATTCATTCGTTCTAACAAAACCCATGTTGCATCAAGTAATAATGTTACCTGCTGTGCATCAAATGCTGAATAAGTTTTGGTTTTACTGGCAACCCAAACCACCGCCAATATCCCTCCTTCTTTCATAATAGGTATTGTTAAGGACTTTAATCCTTTTTCTGTACCTTTTTTATAAAAGGTATAATTTTCATCTACACTATTTCTAATTATAGGTTCTTTCAACCTTACAGCTCTTGCTAAACAATTTAAATTATTTTTTGTAGCGTTTTTTAAATCATTTGGTAACGATAAACTAAAAGAATCAGACCAATTATTTAATATAAATATACCTTTGGTTTCATCGTAATAATAAACAGCACCAGTATCGCTACTCGTATAATTAATAATTTCAGACAAAGCACTGTTTAACAAATCATTAGTTGATTTTGCTTTGTAATAAATAATACTCTCAACACCCTTTAATCGTGCATTTATTTGCTTCAATTCTTTTTCATTATTAGCTGTTTCGGTAACATCATCCATCATAAGAAGAATACTTTCTTGCTTATCCTGAGATAGAAAAACTGTTGATATAACATAACTTCTTCTCTCTATTTTATTATCTCTTTTTATATCAATAACCAACTCCTTTTTAAATTGATTTTTTTTTGTTGCAATTGAATATTTAATTAATTCAGCAAAAGAACAAGTTTCTCCATTTTTATACTTAGTGCAACAATTAAAATAATCAGTACATTCACCTATTCTTTTAAAAAAACCACACCCCAACGCCTGTCCAATTGTAATTTTATTTCGAGATAATTTGTTTACACCTATAATTTCCTTCCCTAAAGTATTTGCATTTAACAAGTGAAGATTACTATTAACAATAAAAATACTCATGGGTGTATGCTCAAAGATTTGCTCAATCTCATTATTTTTCTGCTCTTTTTCCTGTTTCAATTTTAATTCCTTTTGAAACATTCGTCTTACATTCCAATAAAAAACCAATACAACACCTAGCAAAAAAATAAAAATCATTATACTGGATCGTCCTTTGGATAAAAGAACCCGTTGTCCACGCTCTTTATATTGATCCATAGGAATGGCTACAGAAATTCCGCCCCTGACATCGCCCACTTGATAACCCTGATACTGATGACATCTAAAACATGATTCTTCTACAACCAGAGCATGCATATACCTGTAGTACTCTTTGCCATTGATCGTATCAAAATCAGCATAATATTTTATGCTATCCTTAAATATTTTTAAAGCTTTCTGTTCCCACGCATCGGGAGTATTGATGGGATTAATGGGATCTAAACTGGTAATTTTTTCTATTTCACCACTCCCCAATTTATTACTCAAATCAAAGGACTGGCGTGTCATATACGCTGGATTTACCAGCGTCAGATGTACACTATCTGTAGTAAAAATATCTTTGTTTTCAACTTTGAGATAAGGATTTGAAGGTGTTTCTTCTGATACAGGAACATAAACACCACCATGCATAGCAATCCAACGCCTGTACAACAAATTCTTGAAGAATGTTTGATATGCGGTATTCTCTAAAATCTCCTTTTTATGTCTTTTTACAGTTTTTACTTCTTGATTAAAATCAAACAATAAAAAAACAAGGATTCCAATGATCAGAATAATCACAACCTGTTTAAGATGCTTTTCTTTAAATACTACCATCTCAGATAACCTTTTTCTTAAATAAAACTCTTTACTTATAAAAAGTAATTATTAAAAGATACAAAAATCAATTATTTAATTCCTAGACATTTAGAACATTTATGAATTATATTTTAATCAAAAAAAAAGGAGAAACCTGATTGATTTCTCCTTTAACTATAAATTATATAAAAAAAATTTCCTATTTGGTAATCGTTTCTTCTTCCAGTTCAACATCACCCAAATCAGTAACATCGCCAGTTGTAACAACTACATCCTCGATCTCTTTTTCCTGAAAACCATCAGCCGGTAAAAATTTCACATTATACTCACCTTCTTCTAATGCCCTAATTAAAAAGAATCCGGTTTCTGAATCTGCATAAGTAGAAATAGTATCCAAACTTTCTGAAATTGCATGTATATATGCATTTGCTTCCACTGGAGAAACTACACCTTGGATTGCTCCACTTGTTGCTTCTGTAAATGTTCTGATGACAGGTTTCAATGAATAGTCTCCATTGCCCTTTTCTACAATTGATCGTCCTGCATCAAAATCAATCCACAATTTGTAAGTTATCCCTGCTTTTAATTCTGCATGAACATTTAATTTCAATCCCGATTGTTGCGCTGACGGAGTTTTAATATCGTAATATTCACCATCTACTTTAACTTGATTCTCTTCTCCAAGTACCAACCTTATTTGAGAGATTTCACCTACAGGCAATTCTTCTTCTGTTAATAAAACATCCACTCCATTTGTTAAATCCAACAAATTATAAACATATGGCTCTATTCCTTCTAATGTAATCCACGAAGCTTGATCTTCTCCTTCTGCAACAAAATTCACCATTACTTCCTGTACATCAATGAGAACTTCTTCATAATCAGCCGGAGAATCGGTTAATCTTAAACTTAATTTTGAATTACCCTGCTCGTCATCTGAACAAGAATAAATAAAGCCTACTGCTACAATGACAATTAATGTCAATAAAACCTTTTTCATAATATTATTTTTTGTGTTGTGTATTTATATTACACAAAAATAACACTATTGTTTAACACAATCTTTTTTTTTATTTCTGAATTTTATAGGTAGTATTTGTATGTATAACTAGTTCTTTATAGCACAATGGATTAAAGAATATGAATTAATAACTCACTTCCTTAGCACATGGAGCTAATTCTACAGTAAAATGACGAAGAATAGGAGCTTCATTTACAATTCTATAACCAGAGGTTATTTCTTTTCGTCTATCATATACATTTTTGAGCGCAACAGCTATTACATCCATATGGTTATTTGTATATACTCTACGGGGAATAGCCAATCTTAACAACTCCAGCTTAGGATAACGATTTTCCCTCGTCTTAGGATCCCTGTCCGCCAGTAAAGTACCAATTTCAACACCTCTGACACCAGCTTCTTTATATAACTCGATAGCTAAAGTTTGAGCCACAAACTGTTCAACAGGCAGATGTGGTAAAAAACGTTTGGCATCAATAAATATTGCATGACCACCAAAAGGTTCCTGAACCGGAACTCCAAATTCTTTTAGTTTACCACCCAAATACTCCACCTGCTTAATTCGGGTTTCCAGATAATTAAACTCTGTTCCCTCATCTAATCCCTGAGCCAGGGCATTCATATCCCGTCCGGACATTCCTCCATAGGTTATATACCCCTCATACATAATATTGAACTGAGCCGCTTTTTTAAATAACTCTTCCTCCCTTAAAGCAATAAAACCACCCATATTTACAATGGCATCCTTTTTACTACTCATGGTCATTCCATCCGCATAGGTATACATTTCTGCCACAATTTCCTTTATGGTTTTATTTGTGTACCCCTCTTCTCTGGTTTTAATAAAATAGGCATTTTCGGCAAAACGGGCTGAGTCAAAAATAACTCTTACTCCATATTTTTTCGACAATTGATATACTTCTCTTAAATTTTCCATAGACACAGGTTGCCCACCCGAAGAGTTACATGTAACGGTTACTATTATACAAGGAATTTTGGCACTGGTATATTTAAGAAATACACTTTCTAATTTATTTAAATCAACATTACCTTTGAATGGGTGATATACTGTTGTATCAAAGGCTTCATCAATTGTGCAATCAATAGCTGAAGCTTTTCTAAACTCGATATGACCTTTGGTTGTATCAAAATGTGTATTCCCCGGAACAACATCACCTTCTGATATTAGCGCAGAAAACAATACATTTTCAGCTGCTCTACCTTGATGAGTAGGCAAAAAATAATCAAATCCTAAAATGTTTTTAATAGATTGTTTTAGGTTATAGTAAGACGAAGCTCCGGCATAACTTTCATCACCAAGCATCATACTAGCCCATTGGCGATCACTCATAGCTCCTGTTCCACTATCCGTTAATAAATCAATAAAAACCTGATTACTTTTAAGATTAAACAGATTGTAATTAGCTTTTTCTATCCAACGTTCACGCTCTTCTCTGGTACTTCTTCTGATGGGTTCAACCATCTTTATTTTATATGATTCTGCAAATGGTAATTCCATAATAATAAATTTTGTTGACATTATATACGCCACAATTAAACATATGAATGTATAACAAACCCCAATTCAACCAATACATATTGCATCAGTCTGTTACAATTTATCACACTCTACGATTATAAAAAAACAATAGAAATAAAAGTCACAATATGGTGTTAGTAAATACCATAATTAAAGACTGTATTTATTTGCAGAAAGAATCTCTGTTCTTGATATTCTGGAACCTATAAAGAGGTAATATTGATAATATTTTCAAAAGTGTTTCCAAAAACAATAATTTAATAAATTGATCTCAGCTACAAAGTTAAATATTACTTTATAAACAATCCTATTTTAACCAGCAGATATTTGTCATAAAATATTATTACTTACCCCAACGAAAGAATCTTCCTACTAATTTTAGTGTAAATAAAATAACTTTTCGTCATTTTGAGTTGAATTTTCTAATATGTAAAAAACTTAACCTGACATAACATTTCATAATATAGAAACACCATATCTATTTCACCATTATTCTAATATTCAACAATTTAATTCAACACGCATCTAATTCCCACTACGCCTATTCTCCAATTACTTCATTCGCTTTTAATTAAATTATTAGATTTTTCTAATAATATTGTCGAAAAACGGTAACCTTTTATGCTCTTGATTCGAATATAGAGGCATTATATAAAAATCTCAAATTTTTAAAATGAAAAAAAAGTTGACTGTCTTGATAATGCTATGTTTGTCATTATCTTTATTTAGCCAACAATCGATGTTTAAAGCATTATTTATGTTTAATTTTGCAAAATACATTGAATGGCCAACACATTCTTCGCAAGACGAGTTTATTATTGGAATTTATGGCAATGACGACATTGTTCCTGAACTCAAAAAGCTAGCTAATTCAAAAAAGGTAAATAACAGATCTATCATTGTTAAAAGCGTAAAGTCTCCTTCGGAAGTAGCAAATGCTCAATTGTTTTTTATCCCAGAATCAAAATCTGATAAAATTGAAGAAGTAACTTCATTTTTTAAGGGTAAATCCACTTTAATTATAAGCGATAAAAAAGGGGCATGTTCAAATGGTTCTGCTATTAACTATATACTTCAAGAAGGAAAGTTGAAGTATGAAATCTGCAGAAAGAATATTGAATATCACAAGTTAAAAGTTGACCAAAAGTTGATTTCATTAGGAATCGAAGTTAAATAATTGAATCACAAACCATGTTACAAAGACTTATATCACTAGCATTAATACTATTTTTTTCATTATCAGTATTTGCTCAGGAAACAAAAAAAGATGTAAACTCCATTTCTCGTGAAGAAGTGTTACAAATGAATATAGAGGAATTATCAGCTTATGATTTAGAAGAAATTATGAAGCTGATGGATATTGTTGGAGCTTCTACTATTGAAGAATTATATGAATTACTTTTAAATAAAGATGTAACCTCAGCCTCTAAATCCGAAGAAAGTTTATTTGATTCACCTTTATCTACAACCGTTTTAAGTCATGATGAGATCATTTCATCAGGGGCTACCTGTTTTGAAGAAGCTCTAAGAATGGTACCAGGACTGATCGTTCGCGAAAAAACAAATGGCAATTTTGATGTACATATTCGTGGTAACGATAATTTACCTGCAAAAAATATGATGTTATATTCTGAGAATATGAATACACTGGTAATGATCAATGGTCGTCCGGTATTTAACTATTCTCATGGAGGTACACTATGGGAGACTCTTCCGGTAGGATTTGAAGATGTTGATAGAATTGAAGTTGTAAGAGGACCTTCGAGTGCATTATATGGCCCCAATGCTGTTTCTGGAGTTATAAATATAATAACTCAAAATACAACTGAAGAAACCCCTTTTGTTTCTGGCAATTTCCAAGGGGGATCATTAAACACATACACAGGTGACCTTGCATTCCGTAGAAAAATAAACAAAAAAATAAGTTTGGGTGTAACAGGAAATTACGAAGTGCGTAATCGCGAACGTAAAGAGTTATACATCTATAATGGAGAAGACGAAGATGGAAATCCTATATATACTTTAAATGGAGAAGCAACCGGCTCTGGTTATTACACTAAAGAAGAAATAGGTCAATTATATAAAGGAGATTATCAACTATGGCCCCCATATTATGTTGGTGATAAATTATATGATGTAAATACATCTTATCCTACCCCGGAAAAAGCAAAAAAACGATTAGGCCTTAATGCATATTTAGATTTATCATTAAATGATTTCACTACAATTAATGTGTCTGCTGGATATCAAAACTCTTATGCATTAACATCAACAATGGGTGATGTACCATCTCCTTATTCAACTAAAAATGCAGAAACTAAATATGTTAACCTTCGTGCCACAATAAAAGGTCTTAACTTATTGGCCAATTATAATGGTGGAACTATTGATTACATGGCTGGAAACGAAGGCTTTGAACTAGACAACGAACAATATAACATTCAAGCAGAATATGACTTTAATGTTGGTAAATTAGATATTCGCCCTGGTTTAAGTTATCAATCTATTTCTTACGATGATTCAAAACATATTTCAGAAATAGGAAAAGGATATTTGAACCAAAAACGTACTATAGATATTTCAGCCAGTAGTCTACGACTTGATTATAAACCTACTAACAAGCTTCGTTTAATTGCTGCTCTAAGAGCAGAAAAATACAATCATCCTGAAGATATTTATGCATCCTGGCAGTTTGTAAGCTCCTACAAGTTAAATGACAATCATATTTTTAGAGCAGTATATTCAAGGGCAAACCAGTCTGCGTTTTTGGTAAATACCTTTTCAAACTACACCTGGAACATTGTAAATAGACCATACCCAAGAGTTATGCAATTTGGTGGTGAGATAAATGAATATGACTTAAAAACAATGGATTCTTATGAATTTGGTTATCGCGTTCGTCCATCCAAAAGTATTTTAGTTGATTTTGAAGCGTTTTATAACATATCAAAGAATTTTGGAGCATTGACGCCAGACTACACAGATTATGCGATTTATAATCCACTGCAAGTTATAATGGGAGAAACTGCTATAGCTCGACCGGATTCTGTTCATATCCAATATCATAACATTGATTTAAAATCTAAACAGCTTGGAGCAAGTGTTAATGTTGACTGGGTAATTAACGAAAAACTAGTAGCTAATGCACATTTAACTATTCAACAAACAAAATTAGATAATTATCAGGCAATAAGTCGTGATGATATTATTACGCATCAAGCCACAGAAGCTGGTATGATGGCTCAGGGTTCATTAATAGCTATTGGAACTCAATTAGCAAATGGAGAAATAACAATAGATCAAATACCTAGTATCATTAAAGGTATATCAACATCGTATCCTGTAGGAACTCAAGATAATTATGATCACAAATCAACTCCATCCTATTTTGGAGGATTTTCATTAACTTATCGTCCGTGTGAAAAGCTAGAATTTTTTCCTCAGACTTATTTTTATGGTAAACAAACTTTTGAAAATCAATATTACACTGTTGATATTAAAAGTAAGATATTGTTTAATTTGAAAGCCTCATACAAGGCAACAAAAAATCTTACATTATTTATAAATGGAAGAAATATCCTAAATCAAAAATCTAGAGAATTTGCATTTATGGACGAAACCCCAATGATGATATTAGGGGGACTTAACTTTAAATTTTAGAGGAAACTCTATTTCAAATACAGTTATTTTTTAAATATTATAACGGCGGCTGCAACATATTGCAGCCGTTTTTTTGTTCAATATTCATGAAATTAATTTATTATTTTATCAAATAAGGCAAACATAAATTATTCAGTTCATGACATAAAATTCCTACTCTCAATATCTCATCTAATTCAATATATTTACATCATTAAAAAAATTTTATTCGTGTAAGAAATACATCCATTAGTCAAAAGGTACTAATATCTTGCGAATTAAATATTTAACATAATATCACATAGACGATTTATTGTATGATAAAACTATAATGCTCTACACTTTCAACTCATTTAACTTATTTTCAACACGTTATTTTACAACATTAATAAAACTCTACTATTATCAACAATAAGGTACTTCAAAAATAATTGATGCAAAATCCTAAACAAACCTATGTTTTATGAAGAAAATTGTAAAAATAAAGTAACCTTTTTGTAACAGATATCGAATATAATTGCAACACATAAATAATAAAAACCTCAAATTTTCAAAATGAAAAAAAAGTTGACTGTACTGATAATGATTTGTATGTCATTATCTTTAACTGGCCAACAATCAATGTTTAAAGCATTATTCATGTTTAATTTTGCAAAGTACATTGAATGGCCAAACCATTCTTCACAAAATGAGTTTATCATCGGCGTATTGGGCAACGATGACATAGTACCAGAACTAAAAAAATTAGCTAGTTCAAAAAAAATTAACAATAAACCTATTATTGTTAAGAGTGTTAAATCACCATCTGAAGCTTCTAATGCTCAATTATTTTTTATTCCAGAATCAAAGTCTGGAAATATCACAGAGGCAATCTCTTTTTTCAAAAACAAATCCACATTAATTGTAAGTGAAAAAAAAGGAGCTTGTACTGAAGGCACTGCTATTAATTATGTCTTACAAGGTGGTAAGATGAAATATGAAATTTGCAGAAAAAATATTGAATCACATCAATTAAAAGTTGATCAAAAATTGGTTGCATTAGGAATTGAAGTTAAATAATAAAAAAGTAAACCATGTTAAAAAAATATATTTCGCTGTTAATAATATTGATATTCTCAATATCAATATTTGCTCAGGAAACTAAAAAAGATGTAAACTCCATCTCTCGAGAAGAAGTACTTCAAATGAATATTGAGGAGTTATCCAATTATGATTTAGATGAAATCATGAAACTGATGGATATCGTGGGTGCTTCTACGATGGAGGAGTTATACGAAATGTTATTAAATAAAGATGTAACATCTGCATCAAAATCAGAAGAGAGTCTTTTTGACTCATCTTTATCAACAACAGTTCTTAGTTATGAAGAGATTGTAACAAACGGAGCAACTTCAATAGAAGAAGCATTAAAATTGGTTCCTGGTATTATAGTTCGTGAAAAAACAAATGGTAATTATGATGTTCAAATCAGAGGAGGTCAAAATATGCCTATGAACAACATGCTTATTTACACCGAAAATACAACTACCTTAGTAATGATTGATGGAAGGCCTGTGTTTAATTATGGTATGGGAGGTATTCTGTGGGAAACATTACCAGTTAGTCTTGGTGAATTAGATCGTATTGAAGTTGTACGAGGTCCTTCAAGTGCTTTATATGGCCCCAATGCTGTAAATGGTGTAATCAATCTTATCACTAAAGATACAAACTCTGAAACTCCACTTGTTAGTGCTAATTTCCAGGGAGGATCACTATCTACAATCATTGGAGACGTAAGTATTAATAAATCTTTCAATGATAAATTTTCTGCAGGTGTATCATCTTACATTGAATCAAGAGATAGAAATAGCAGTAAAATTTACTCCCTTAATTCAGATGAGTTTGTTGACCTTGATACATACGGTCAACTTAATAGCGAAAATTTATGGAGTAATGATGTTGCTAACGAGTTATTTGACGATCCTAAAACAGCAAAAAACAAACTTGGCATTAATGGTTATCTTAATTATAAAGTTAATGACGACGTAAAATTAGATATTAATGCAGGATATTTAGATGCAGAAGCAAACACTTCTACAATTGGTGATAATCCAACTCCATATAACATTAGATCTTCTTATGGATATTTTACTAATCTTTGTGCTGAAATCTATGGTTTTAATTTACAAGCAGCTTCGAATAATGTAATTCAGGACTTTAATAAAGGACATAAAGGATGGACTCAAGCAACATCTCAATACAATATTTCTTTAGATTATCTATTACAATTCAATAAATTAAACATCCGTCCAGGTATCAGCTATCAATCTGTATATTACGATGATAGAGATTATATTGATAACATAGGTGATGGTTATTTCAACGATAGAGTTGTATTACGAAATTATGCAGTTAGTGCACGTTTTGATTATCACCCAACAGATAAACTTAGGTTTGTTGCAGCTTTAAGAGATGAAAAATATAATAAACCAGATAAATGGCAACCTTCATTTCAATTTACTGGATCATACAAAATAAATGACAACAATATTTTAAGAGCCGTATATTCCAGAGCAAATCAAAGCACATTTATGATTAATGCTTTTAGTAATTATACATGGAACAGAGATGGACTTGGTTCTCCTGAGTTTGTAAGATTTTCAGGAAATCCAGACCCAGATATGATGAAACAAGATATGTTTGAAATTGGATTCAGAACAAGACCATCTAAAAAATTACTTATAGATATTGAAGCCTTTTATAACAAAGCCAAAGATTACAGTGCTCTTATGCCTGACAGCATGCGAACTGTTGTCTATAATGAAGGAACTATTGATCCTAAAACAACACTTTACACTTCTTATAGATCTCTTGATTTAGAAAGTAAACAATATGGAATAAGTATTAGTGCAGACATGGTACTATCAGAAAAATTATTTCTAAAAGCACATATGACTTATCAAAAAACAACAGTTGATAATTTCCAGGATGCTTCAAGAGATTACATTGCAGGGCTTCAAGGTACGGAATATGTACCCAGTATGACAAATGACATCACACAATACGTAACTTATTTAATGAGTGGTGGTTTAGCGGGTTCTTCAACACCTCCAAACGCAACTTATAGTTCTAGTTCACAAATTTCAAAAGAAGAATATAAAGATGGAGTTGAAAATGAAGCAATTCCTTCATTTTGGGGTAGTTTAGCTCTTACTTATAAACCTATTGACAAATTATCAGTTACTACACAAGGTTATTATTATAGTGATTACAATATGTATACACAATATGATACTAATAGTGACCGAGTAGCATTATCTCAAACAAGAAGTTTGCAATATACCGGAGATATGGATGGAAAATTTACTCTTAGTGCTAAAGTAAATTACAAAATATCTGATAACATTGATTTATATATTAATGGTAGAAATATGTTAAACAACGACACAAAGGAATTTATCTTTATGGATAATATAGGAGCTTTGTATTTAGCAGGATTTAATATTAATTTCTAGATAGAACAACATTATATAAAATAAACGCTGCCATAGAATTATGTGCAGCGTTTTTTATTTTATGGTAAATTTAATTCTGGAGGCATTTTTCCCGTTAAAACATCTTGTAATGTAACAGTAGTAAAATAATTATTAATTAACTTATTCAAATTTTCCCAGAAAACCAAAGACTTACATTTATCCTGAAAATCACACTGCACAGATTCATTCAAACAATCAATTACATAAATCCCCCCTTCAAAAGCACTATAAATATCCAGCATTTTAATATCTGAAGGATCTTTAGTTAAAATATAACCACTCTTTTTGCCTCTTACATTTACTATTAATTCAGCAGCCTTTAAAGCGCTAATAATCTGATCCAAATATTTAATTGAAATAAGCTGACTCTCGGCTATTTCCTTTTGCAATACACCATTCCCTGAGTTTTCACTTGCAATAGTTGTCATTGCTCTTATTCCATACCTAATTTTAGTACTAAATTTCATTCCTTAATTCTTAATTCTCCATAACAAACAGAATTTTAAAAGATATACTGACGGCATCTTTTACTTTAATCAATCCAAAAAATTTTTCCGGCGGTATTATATTAAAATCTGAAAGTTTAATTTTTAATTCTCCTGAAAAATACCATTTATTTTGATATGATTCTTGTAATTTAGAATTACAAAAATAAGAATTAGTTATTCCATTTACTCCAACTAAGATTTCCTTCTTTGATTCGGTTGAAATATTAAAAAATTCTTTATTGAGTTTATCTTTAATTATAATTTGTATATATGGATACTCTGAAGCATTTATTAATTTCAAAAAATCAGAAAGCATTAATTTTGATTCTGCTGTAAATTTATCAACAGGTATTAATAATATTAATGAATCTTCTTCTGTATTATTAACTGAAAAGGGTGTAAACACATCTCCTCTATATTTAATAATAAATTTATTAACATTAGTTGTACCACTGATAATGATTGAACTAAACAGATACTCCCCTTCACCCATACCTGCGTTGATATATTGAAAAGGAAAACATAACATCAACATTAGTAAGGTATATCTTGTAAGTATTTTTAGCCTTTCCATTATAACACTTATCATGCATCGATATCCAACAAACGAATGGCTCTTATTAATAATAATAAAGAGTTAAAACCTGCTTTCGAACTATTTAGAAAGCAATTGCAGCTTCTACAACAAACCCATCAAAACTACCACCATCAGCATATCCATGAGCAGAACCATCGTAGTTTTGAATCACATAATCCAGTTTAAAAATAATATTGGAAGTCATAAACCAACCTCCCCCCATGTTGATACGATCTACTGTAGATTCATCTGTTTCATTATCTGAAACAAGGTTATACCTACCTCCTAAATAAACACTTCCTGTTCTATAAAGTAATTGTACTGCAGTTTGTGTAAAATGCTGATCTACATCTCGTCTGACACCCTTCATATCTTCAAGAACAGTAAATAGTTCAAAGCCTTTAAATTTTGCAAAAATGTTAAACATATAGGTATTCATTTCTGTCTGCCCACTTCCAGGACTCCATCTTCCAGACCTAAAATTATCATCAGCATCTTCCAATTGCATAACGTTATAATATCTTGCTCCGGCTCTATCTCCATCCCATAAATAAACACCACTATGTCCTTCACCCACATGAAATCCTGAAATTGTAGCTCTTAATCTTAAGTCGTCATTAAATTGTTTGTCATAACCAGCTTTCCAATTAAAAACAAGATCCTGATCAATGTCATTACCTCTACCGTAATTCATTCTACCATTATTGACAGCAACTAATCCAATAAAACCATCTTTACGAAACAAGAATTCCATACCTGGATTTGTTGTGTAATTATCCATAATAAAATTTCCTACAAAAGGATTTTTCACAACATATCCATTCGTACTTCTAAAGAAATGAGTATCTCCATAATTAGGATTCATTACACCTACCCGAATCGTTAAATATTTCATTATATTTTCTACAGAGGGTAAAAATGGCAAATAATCAAAGGTAATGTAACCTCCTTCAACCCATGCTTCTTCATGATGTCTTGAGGACATATAGTTATTAACAAATAAATGAACTCCGGGAGCTAAATCCACATTTAACGATAAGTTAGCAGTAGGAAGATTAAAGTTATGTGTAATGTCTTTTAAAGTTTCTGTAGAAGAACTTGCCAATTCATGATCGATAGCCTGTAATTGAATAGCATATGCACCTCCAACACGAACTTTGACATTTTCAAACTCTTCGTGATTAAATTTTTCAGATTCAAATTGTTGGGCATGTAATACTAACACGCTTACAAATAACGCTAATAAAAATACAATTTTTTTCATAATTCAAATTTTAGTTTATTAACAAGCTGACTTTATTGATTAATTCTTTTCAAAAAGAAGAGAATATTTTATAGTTACATCTTGCCCGGCTTTTATGGTTCCCATTATTGCTTCAGGGGGTTCAATATCAAAATCGGTTAGTTTTAAAGCAAAATTTCCTTTCACTTTAATCTGATTACTATTTATTTTTGTGTTTTTAAAATTCGAGGTAATGTTTCGAGTTATTCCTGCAATACTCAGTTCCAATTCAACTTTATATATTTCACCAACGGAATAAATTTTTATAATTTTCCCTTTAATAATTGGGTATTTATCTTTTTTTAAAGCACTATATGTCTTTTTATTCATTAAGCTATGATTACTTTTTAAAGATGTTACCTGAAACGAAATCTCGCCTTCCTGAATAGATTCAATTTTATCCATACTTGCCATTAGCAAGTTTCCTTTCATATTTTCTACAACCATTTCCCAATCATGAATTGTTGAGGTACCATCAACACTTAGAATACTTTCATTGCTTTTTAATACTAAACCAACTTGAGCATTCACAGTAAAGTTTATAACACTGATAAACAACCCTATAAAAAAATACAATTTCATATTACTCTTCATTAATTTAAAACTTACACTACTTATCCTACTGTTTAACTAGCATAAGTTACAATGATTTGTAAACATTTTCAAACTTTTATTAGCTTTTATTAACATTTATTCTAAAAAAAACGCTGCTCATTAAAATAATGGCAGCGCTTAATTCATTCGTTTACAACAAAATGACTATGTAAATATCATTCCACTTTCATCCAATTTTTAAGTAAACTCCAAACTTCTTCTTTTTTCAAATCTGACAAATTATTAATTCGAGCTTTATGAGAACCTTTGGATTTTACAACTTTTATTGAATGAGACATACCAGTTACATCTAACGAAGTTGAACCCCATGGATCATATTCTCCACAAATTAAAATCATTCTAGGATTCTTTTTTTGAAGTCTTTTTTTCACTTGTAGCATGGTATTTCTATTGTAAACTAGGGTGTCACCTCCTGGAGCAAATATTGAATTAGAAACCGTATCCTGCTTTACACAATTCATTAATGGTTTTAAATCTCCGGGAACATAATTATAGTATCCCAGTTCTTTATATGCCTGATAAAAAAAAGACTCATATTTTTTCATTGCCTGATCTGTAAAATAATCCGGACTGGCTCCTTTTATAAAATGCGCTAATATTTTATCATTTGAATCTTCATTATCAGGAATCTGATCAACAGGATTCCCCCACTGCCAAAAAGCAAAAGGATACTCCAAGACAGCTAATTCATAGGCTTTTTCATATCCCATAGAATATATCCAACCATTTTTTTTGGCATAATCAATAAACATAGGTAAGAGTTCTCTTTTATTTTCTAAAACCAAAACCTGAAATTGATGAATTTTTTCCCGATCTTCTTTTGTTCCAACATGTTCGAAAAAATCTAAAAGACGAGGATCTTCTTTATAAAAATTAATTGGTGCAACATAAGGTACAGATACATCAACATCTCTGGGATACAAAGCTCTATGAAACAGCGTAGTTTGTCCTCCTTTACTTATACCTGTTGTTAACCATCTCCCTTTAAATATTTTTTTAAACAACTTAATAATTTCATGATGATCTGCAGCTGCATTCCTAACGGTTAAATATTTCCAATCTTTATTTTTAGGAGTAGATTCCTCAAAATACCGATGCTCCACAATAATTTGATTTGCATTGAGCTCTTTTGCAATTTCTGTTTGATAGTTTTTAGAAGCCGAATATCCTTCAGTTACCATAACCACAGGTGCTTTTACATCAATATAATTCAACCATATTCGTTGAGTAAAAAATCCAGACTCTGCATTTTCATGATCAATTGGTTGCTTAAAATAGATTAAATACGACTCCTGATACCCAGAAAAAGTATTAATCTTTTCAATATCTAATTGAGGAAACTTCTTTAATTTACCAATTAAACTTTGTGCATTAATAATTGCCGTTGTCATTAATAACAGCAACAGTATAACATTTCTAAATTTCATGCTTTTATTATTTACTTTCATTTACCTCATCATTTTTCAATAAATTAATAATGTAATCATTATTGAGAAAAACGGTTGTAATTAATTAAAAATCACACTGAGTTGTTCTATTAATAATTTCTTCTTGTAACTCAATTGTTAAATCATTAAAATAATCACTATATCCAGCCACTCTTACTATTAAATCTCTGTATTTTTCAGGATATTTTTGAGCTTCCCTTAATATATTTACATCCACAACATTAAATTGTATATGATGACCTAATTGATTAAAATACGTTCTGATTAAATGAGTTAATTTTACTATACCTTCATCAGTATCAAAAAACTGAGGCATAAACTTTTGATTTAACAATGTTCCTCCTGTTTTTGTGTGGTCTAATTTCAACATTGAATTTACAACAGCTGTTGGTCCATTTTTATCAGATCCCTGTACCGGTGATATTCCTTCAGATAAAGGTTCACCATCTTTTCTTCCATCAACAGAAGCCTGCATTACCTGTCCAAAATAGATATGACATGTTGTAGGTAACAGATTAATTCTAAAAGTACCCCCACGTGCATTTGGTTTGCCATTCACAGCATTATAATACATATTAAAAACAGCAACTGCATTTGCATCAGCATAGGCATCATCATTTCCAAATTTAGGTGTTTCATAAACAAGCTTGTACCTTAACTCCTCAAACCCCTTAAAATTACAATCTGTTGCATGCACCATATTTTTTAATGAAACTTTTTTATTATCATAAACATGATATTTTAAAGCAGTTAATGCATCAGTTATACTTCCTAAACCTACACCTTGTATATAACTTGTATTATATCTGGCTCCTCCAGCATTATAATCAGCTGCATTTTCAATACAATCTTCTATAAATAAACTCAAAAAAGGTACAGGTAATTCATTTTTTATTAGAGTTTCGATTCTTTTATTTCCTTCAATCTTAATATCTAAAAAGTAAACCATTTGCTTATTAAAAGCATCCAACAGTTTTTCATACGTATCAAGAGAATCGATATCTCCAGTTTCAATACCAATAAATTTACCTGATTTAGGATCAGTACCATTATGTAATGTCAACTCTAATATTTTAGGAATATTAAAATATCCGGTTAACCAATACGCTTCCGTACCAAAAGCTCCGGATTCCACACAACCACTAGCCCCACCATTTCTTGCATCTATAATATCTTTACCTTGATTAACTAACTCCTGAATAATGGCATCAGAATTAAAATAAGAAGGTTGGCCAAACCCTGTTTTTGTAATCTGTAATGTCCTGTAAATAAATTCATCCGGGTTCTTTTTACTAATCTGAACCATAGAGCTGGGTTGAAGCAATCTCATTTCTTCAATAACATCTAAAATTAAAAACGAAAGCTCATTCACAGCATCTGAACCATCAGCTTTTAATCCTCCCAAATTAATTAATGCAAAATCAGTATAAGTATTGCTTTCTTTAGCAGTAATTCCAATTTTAGGTGGAGCTGGTTGATTATTGAATTTTATCCAAAACAACATCAATAACTCTTTAGCCTTTTCTTTTGTTATAATGCCATTTTTTAAATCATTAATGTAAAACGGATATAAATGTTGGTCTAATCTTCCAGGATTAAATGAATCCCATGGATTTACTTCTGTTATTACTCCAATATGAACAAACCAATAATACTGTAATGCTTCAAGGAATGTTTGTGGTGCATTTGCAGGAACTTGATTGCATACTTTAGCCATAGCCTCTAATTCCATCTTTCTTTCAGGATTTTTTTCTGACTGTGCTAAAGAATTTAATAATTCTGAATATCTATTTGCATATGAAACAATTGCTTTTGCAACAATTTCCATTGCCTCCAACTCTTGTAATTTTTCTTTAGATGGAATATTCTGCGATTGAAGTTTTTCTTTTACTTCAATTATATCATTTATAATATCATTTATGCCTTTGTGATAAATTTTATCACCTAATACAGTATGTCCCGGAGCCCTTTGTTCCTGAAACTCAGTAAAAATACCTGAATGATAGGCATCCAGCCACTCCGGTTCCATTAGTGACATTATTTTATCTCGATTACTATTTCCCTTCCAGTATGGAATAATAGTTGAATTATACAGCTCTCTCGTTGCTTCATCCACTTTAAAACTTACCTTCTCTCTTTGATCAAGTACGTTCAAATCATCTATTGAATGCAATGAAACTTCAGGATATGTTGGAGTTAATTTTGGTTCTGGTCCACGCTCTCCTACAATTAGTTCTCCATCGTTAATACATAATTTTTTATTCTCTAAAATATATTTAAACGCTAATGCTCTTTTTACTGGTACAGAGTATCCTAAATCTTCTATATTCTTATAAAATTCAGTAATTAAAGCAGCTCGTTCGGACGACATTTTATTTATACCCTGTAAACTTTGTTGACGAAGTTTTTCTATTCTAGTATTCATATTATAAACCTCCAATTTTTGTTGTTATTCCTAACAAAGTAAATTCCTCTTTTAGGGATAACAAATCTGTTGACTGTTGACTTTTTGCATTCCTCATTTCATATTCCTTATTAAAACGATTATATTTTGATATACCTGAATTATGGAAAGGCAGAAAATGAAGTTCTTTTATATCATTTTTTAGATTATCCAGATATAATTTTAATTCAGCAATACACTTATTTGAATCGTTTATACCTGGAATAACAGGAATTCTAATAATTACATTAGTCTTACTTTTTAAAATGTATTCTAAATTTTGTAGTATTAGCTTATTGCTTACACCTGTATACTTAAGATGTAAATCATCATCAACAAACTTAATATCAAAAAGAAATAAATCCGTAAGTTCAGCTATTTTACTGATTTGATTTATACTACAGAGTCCAGAAGTATCAATAGTAATATGTAAATCATTTTGCTTACATAACTGAACCATTTGAAACAAAAAATCATATTGAGCCAAAGGTTCACCTCCTGAAAATGTAACACCTCCTCCACTTTGAATAAAGAATTGCTGATCTTTCTTTATTTCCTTCATAAGCATATCAACAGAAACCATTTTGCCAACTGACTGCTTTGAAGTGAACCTTAGCCCATCTAAAACTCGTTCCTCTTCATATTCATCTATATCAAAAGAAATTCCTTCCGGATTATGGCACCAAATACATTTAAGAGGACAACCTTTAAGAAATATAGTAGTTCTTATTCCTGGTCCGTCATTTAAAGCAAAACGCTTTATATCAAATATTTTCCCTTCCATGAAAAAATAAATTGATGAATAATAATAAAGATAAAAATCGATTGCTTTATAGAAGTATAATTAACTGCAATCTTAAAAAAGGAAAGGATATATCAACAAATCCAGCACTCATACAAGCCCTTATCGCTTTTTTTTAAATTTGAAGATATATAAATGTTCATGGTTGTTTATTTGTTGTAGTAAAAGTAAATAAAGCATTCCATGAATCAAATAATAAAACAAAAAAAAGGCTGCCAAAACTGACAGCCTTTCAATATTTCATTTAGAACTATTATCCTAAGTATGACTTTAAAAGCTTACTTCTAGAAGTATGTCTTAATCTTCTAATCGCTTTTTCTTTAATTTGTCTTACTCTTTCTCTTGTCAATCCAAATCTCTCACCAATCTCTTCCAGTGTCATCTCTTGAGTTTGAATTCCAAAGAAAAGTTTAATAATATCTGATTCTCTTTCAGTTAAAGTAGCTAAAGCTCGTTCAATCTCTCTTGCTAAAGACTCGTTAATTAATGTTTTATCTGCATTAGGTGAATCTCCATTTACTAAAACATCTAATAAACTATTATCCTCACCTTCAACAAAAGGAGCATCAACAGAAATATGACGGCCTGAAACTCTCAAGGTATCAGCCACCTTATCTACTGGTAATTCTAACTTATCAGCTAACTCTTCAGGGGAAGGCTTACGCTCATTTTCCTGCTCAAATTTAGAATAAGCTTTATTGATTTTATTTAACGATCCAACCTGATTTAGCGGCAGCCTTACAATTCTTGACTGTTCAGCCAAAGCTTGTAAAATAGACTGACGAATCCACCAAACTGCATAAGATATAAACTTAAAACCTCTTGTTTCATCAAATTTTTCAGCAGCCTTAATCAACCCTAAGTTTCCTTCATTAATTAAATCAGGAAGACTCAAACCTTGATTTTGATACTGCTTTGCAACAGAAACTACGAATCTTAAGTTTGCCCTTGTTAGCTTCTCCAAAGCTACTTGATCACCTTTTTTGATCCTTTGAGCTAATTCTACTTCTTCTTCTACAGATATCAATTCTTCACGACCAATCTCCTGTAGATATTTATCTAAAGAAGCACTCTCGCGATTAGTAATTGATTTTGTTATTTTAAGTTGTCTCATATTCTGATATGCAAAATGTGGCGCAAAATTATACTTTTAAAACATAAAATCCAACAATTTATTACAATTGAGACAAATTAATTTTTGTTACTAATCTTCAAGATTAATAGCATAATACGCAACTTGTCCATTTGGATACACTCCGGTGATAAACAATCCTCCATCTGTGGTAGCTATTACATTTTTTAAGTCTGATATAGTTTTAACAGGCATCCTGTTGGCCTTTAAAATTATAAATCCTTCATTTATACCACTTTGCTTAAGTTTACCTCCAGTTAGTTCAACAATTTTCATACCATAACCTACTCCTAACTTCGCTTTTTCTTCATCTGTTAGTTCTCTTAGTTCAGCACCTAACAAATCCGAAATTCCCTTTTTCTCTTTTACTAATTCTGTTGAACCATAACTATTACGTAAAATTACGGTAAATTGTTTATCTTTTCCATCTCTTTTTACAATTAAATTCACTTTATCTCCAGGACGACGTTGACTAACCTGTTCAATAAGCTCAGAATTGGTGTTCACTTCTATTCCATCAATACTTAAAATAATGTCTCCTTTTTCAATTCCAGCCTTATCTGCACCACCATTTACAGTAACTGCATCCACATACACACCTTCGATTTTATCAACATCAAGCTCTTTTGCAAGCTCCGCATCAACACCTCTAATTTGAACTCCAATAAATGCTCGCTGCACTTCACCAAACTCTTTTAAATCTGCAACAACCTTTTTTACAATACCAACCGGAACAGCAAAAGAATAACCTGCATACGAACCTGTTTTTGAAGCAATAGCCGTGTTTATTCCTACTAATTCTCCAAATGTATTAACTAAAGCGCCGCCACTATTTCCTGGATTCACAGCTGCATCTGTTTGAATAAAGGACTCTATACCCATTGGCTGATTATTATTACGCATAATATTAATATTACGTGATTTTGCACTCACAATTCCAGCTGTTACTGTAGATGTTAAATTAAAAGGATTCCCTACTGCTAAAACCCATTCTCCTATTTTCAAATTATCTGAATTTCCATAGGTAAGATACTTTAATCCTTTTTCGTCAATTTTTAACAACGCAATATCTGTGGTTGGATCTGTTCCTATTAATTCTGCAGAATAAGAACGCCTGTCATTTAAAATTACTTCAATTTCATCTGCCCCATCAATCACATGATTATTTGTAGTAATATATCCATCTTCTGATATTATAACACCTGATCCAGATCCCATAATTAGACCTTGACCTTGGCCTTGATCAGGCATTCCTCCTCTTGGACCAAAAAAGAAGTCATATAAAGGATTACCATATGAATAACCATTAGATTGAGATGTTGCTTTTGTCATTACATGCACTACTGCCTCAACTGATTTTTCCGCTGCTGTTGTAAAATCTGGAACTGCAGCGGGAGCACTATTTCCGGGCAATGATGCATACCTGGCTGCCGGCACAACTGATTTGTCAACTGTAATAATTTTCGAATGAGGTTTGATAACTAAAACAAAAGCATAAACCCCTACAATAGCTCCTAGTACGGCTATTAAAAACACATAAAATATTTTTTTAACATTCATAACTGTATATTTTTAAGTTATCGATAAAGCATATAAAAATTCTAAGTCAAAAATCGCAAATTATATACCTTTCAAGAACTGTTACAGTAGGATTAACCTAATTTTAACTCAATTTTCCTTAACTTTGATGCTAGAAAAAACATCGTTGTAAATATAAAACAATCTAAATATCAATAAGTTCTATAATTTAAGATGCAGATAAACTTTTTCAAATATCAGGGAACCGGTAATGATTTTGTAATTATCGACAATCGAAACAGTAATTTTGACAGTAAAAACACACAACTTGTCAGTTTTTTATGCGATAGAAGAATGGGCATCGGTGCAGACGGACTGATGTTACTTGAAAATCATGAAAAATCAGATATTGATTTTACAATGAGATATTTTAATAGTGATGGAAAAGAAGCTTCAATGTGTGGTAATGGAGGAAGATGTATTGCAGCATTTGCTGTTCATCAAAAAGCGGTGAGCAATGTAGATAAATTCCTTTTTGAAGCTGTAGATGGTATGCATGAGGCAAGTTATGACAATGGCATTGTAAGTTTAAAAATGACTAATGTTGATCAAATTGAAACAGGAAATGGTTATTTCTTTCTTGACACAGGCTCTCCTCATTATGTTTCTCATAAAAATGAAATAGACAATATTGATATAGTTAAATATGGTTCTGAAATAAGATATTCAGATCAATTTAAACCAGGTGGAACCAATGTTAATATAGTTGAAACCTTATCTGAAAGTCATATCAAAGTAAGAACTTATGAAAGAGGAGTTGAGGATGAAACTTATTCATGCGGAACAGGCGTTGTCGCATCAGCCATAAGTACATTTGTCAAAAACAACCAAAATAAATCATTTGATATAGATGTAAAAGGAGGCAAATTAAATGTAAAATTTGAGGGTGATGCTTCAGATGGCTTTAAAAACATTTGGCTAACCGGACCAGCAACCTTTGTTTTTAAAGGTATAATAGACATTGATTTTTAATTCTTTATTTCAAATAAAAAAGTCAGTAGCATATTTTAAATACTACTGACTTTTTTATTTATACCAGTTATCGTTTAATTCCTCTTTTTCTTAATTCTCTACGATATTTTGCCGCATTAATATTATGTTGAGTTAATGTTTTAGCAAAATTATGATAGCCCGAAAAATCTTCCTTAGCACACATATAATAATAATGATGTACTTTTCTGTTTAAAACAGCATTAATCCCTACAATAGAAGGTATTCGTATCGGACCTGGAGGTAAACCTGCATACTTGTATGTATTATAAGGTGATTCTATTTCCAAATCCTTACTCAATATTCGCTGAATGGTAAAATCACCCAATGCAAATTTAACAGTTGGGTCCGCCTGCAGTCTAATTCCTTTATTTAATCGATTCAAATACAATCCGGCAACAATTGGTTTCTCATCCGCCTTTATGGTTTCTTCATCAACTATAGATGCCAAAATACTTACTTCAACAGGACTTAACCCTAATTCTTTAGCCTTAATTTTATTACCCTCAGTCCAAAATCTATCATACTCCTTTTTCATCCTTCTAACAAACCCTTCGGCGTCAGTATTCCAATACATTTGATATGTATTAGGGATAAACATAGATCGAAATGTTTCTTTATTAAATCCAAGATCTTTGATAAAAGAAACATCGTTAAACAAAGAAACCAGTTCAGTAGAATCAACCATTAATTTGGATGAAATAACGGATGCTAACTGTTCTGGTTGACGAATATTGTTAAATGTAATATTTATAGCTTCTTGTTGACCTGATCTCAATAGATTAATCAACTGATTATTATTCATTCCTTGCTCAAGAAGATATCTCCCACCTTTAATATTTTGGGTATAGCCTTTTTTCTGAGCAACCCAAACAAAGCTTTCAATATCTTTTACTACACCTTTATCTTCTAAAATCTTTTTTAAACATGAAAAGGAAGTTTCATTCGGTATATACAAGTATGGCGATTCCACCTTAGTTAAATCCACATTATTTCCATAGATATAACGATAGAATCTACCCCCTAGTAAAACAGCCATTAATACTAATACAACTATAAAAAGCCCCATTCTCCTAAGAGTCTTGGTCATCTTCATTTTTGTTTTTCGCACTTTGCTATTCATTCAACAATATTAAATATTTAGATCAAATATATTTAATTCAATCAAATAATCTTATATAATGTGATAATTTCAATTAAGAAATAAAATATAATTAAATAGAATATTATACTTTTGAGGTTTATTTGAATTAAAACATCACTCTAAACATAAAGGAAATGCGAAAAATAATTTTATCTGTTGCTATTTTTGTTGGATTAATAGGTTGTAAATCGTTAAGAGATACAGGAAGTTCAAGTTTTAGTGATAGCAATTCTCCCTATGTTAAAGAAGAACCTAAAGTAAAACCTGTAGTTAAAAAGGAAAAAGAAATTGTTGTTAAAGAAGAGAAAGTAAAAGTAATCGAAGATGAAGATAAATCCTTCAAATACTATGTAATCATTGGTTCTTTCAAGATTTTAACTAATGCTAAAAACTACAAACACACACTGATTGAAGAAGGATTTACTCCTGTAATCTTAGAAAATGAAAATGGATTATACAGAGTTTCTATTGCTGCCTATAATGACGAAATGGATGCAAGAAACAAGGTTGGTGCAATCCGAAATCAATATGAAAAATACAACGACACTTGGTTGCTCATTAGAAAAATGTAGCAATTTCCATTTAAAAAGAACTTTATAATAGAAATTGTTTTATTTATATTTGCAGCATTTGAATGCCGAAATAAATAATAATTAATATATGTACAAGCCAGTAAAACTAACAGAAAGTGTTTATTACGTAGGAGTAAATGACCGTAGAACACACTTGTTTGAAAACATGTGGCCTATTGAAAGAGGTGTTGCTTACAACTCTTATGTTATTGACGATGAAAAAGTAGCACTCATCGACTCTGTTGAAATAGGACAAGTTGAAAAGTATTTAAAGAAAATTAAAGCTATAATCGGCGACAAACCTATTGATTATTTAATAGTTAACCACATGGAACCTGACCATGGTGGATCTATTGATATTATTAAAAAAATGTATCCAAATATTCAAATTGTAGGTAACAAAAAAACACTACCTATGCTAGAAGGATATTTTGGAATTACAGATAACACAATTGAAGTAAAAGAAGGTGATACCTTAGAATTAGGTAAACACACTCTTAATTTCTATATGGTTCCAATGGTTCACTGGCCAGAAACCATGGTTACTTTTGAATCAACTGAAAAAATTCTTTTTTCAGCTGATGCCTTTGGTACATTCGGAACTCTTGATGGCGGAATATTTGATGATGAGTTTGAATTTGATTACTACCGTGATGAAATGCGTAGATACTACTCTAACATCGTTGGTAAATATGGTTCTCCTGTTCAAAAAGCCTTATCAAAATTAGCTGGATTAGAAATCAATATGATTGCGTCCACACATGGTCCTATTTGGAAAAATTATATTAAGGAAGTAATTGGCATGTACGACCGCTGGAGTAAGTATGAAACTGAAGAAGGGGTTGTTGTAGCATATGCTTCAATGTATGGTAACACAGAAGAAATGGCAGAAGCTGTTGCCCGGGAACTTGCAGAAAACGGAATCAAGCATATCCGTGTGCATGATGTTTCTAAATCCCATGCTTCTTTTATTATTTCTGACGTATTTAAATACAAAGGATTAATTCTTGCTAGTCCAACTTATTGTAATGAACTTCACCCTAACATGGAATCTTTAACAACAAAATTGGTTCATATGGGAGTTCAAAATCATTATTTAGGAATACTTGGATCATTTTCATGGGCTGGTGCTGCTGTTAAAAAATTAACAGCTGTTGGTGAAGAACTAAAATGGGAAATGATTGGTGACAGCGTTGAAGAAAAACACGCTTTAAAAGCAGACAAATACGAAGCTTGCCTTGCTCTTGGTAAAGCAATGGCTGACAAACTTAAAGCTGACAGATAAGCAAAACACTATTTCACTAAATTATATAATCCACTTCAAAACAGAAGTGGATTTTTTTTACAAAAAAAGTCGCCTAGAAAAACAAGGCGACCTTATAATATACTATTAAAAGCTATAACAAATTAAACATCAATATTTGCATAAGTAGCATTCTCCTCAATAAACTCTCTACGAGGAGGAACATCATCTCCCATTAACATAGAGAAAACTCTATCTGTTTCTGTTGCACTTTCTATGGTAACCTGACGTAAAGTCCTTTGCTCCGGATTCATTGTTGTTTCCCATAACTGTTCTGCATTCATCTCTCCCAAACCTTTGTATCGTTGAATATGAACAGAATCTTCTTTACCCCCGCTATATTGCTCTATAAACTCACGTCTATCCTTCTCATTCCAACAGTAAGCCTCTGCTTTACCTTTTTTACATAAATACAATGGTGGTGTTGCTATATACAAGTAACCTTTCTCAACCAAATCACGCATATATCTAAAAAAGAAAGTCATAATTAAAGTTGTAATATGACTACCGTCAACATCGGCATCGGTCATAATTACAATTTTATGATATCTCAACTTTTGAAGATTCAAAGCTTTACTATCCTCGTCAGTACCTATTGTAACCCCTAAAGCTGTAAAAATATTTTTAATCTCATCACTATCAAAAACTTTGTGTTGAAGTGCTTTTTCAACATTCAAAATTTTTCCTCGTAATGGAAGAATAGCCTGAAACTTACGATCACGCCCTTGTTTTGCAGTTCCACCTGCAGAATCTCCCTCCACAAGAAATACTTCACACATGGCAGGATCCTTTTCAGAACAATCAGCTAACTTACCAGGTAATCCACCTCCTGACATTACAGTTTTACGCTGAACCATTTCACGAGCTTTTCGTGCTGCATGGCGAGCGGTTGCCGCAAGAATAACCTTATTAACGATTACTTTTGCATCTTTAGGATTTTCTTCAAGGTAATTACCTAAAGCAGCACTCACTGCCTGATCTACAGCAAGACTCACCTCTGAGTTACCTAACTTCGTTTTTGTCTGACCTTCAAATTGTGGTTCTTGAACTTTAACAGAAATAACAGCTGTTAAACCTTCTCTAAAGTCATCTCCTGCAATATCAAATTTTAATTTTGAAAGCATTCCCGACTTTTCAGCCCATGTTTTAAGCGTACGCGTTAAACCTCTTCTAAAACCAGTAAGGTGCGTACCTCCTTCAATTGTATTGATGTTATTCACATACGAATATACATTTTCACTAAAAGAAGTATTGTATTGAATCGCTAATTCAACCGGAACATCATTCTTTTCAGTTGTAATATGAATAATATTTTCCGTTAACGTTTCTCTTGTTTCATCTATAAAACGAACAAATTCTTCCAGTCCATTTTCTGAATGAAACTCTTCTGATTTAAATTCTCCATTTTCATCGACATCTCTCTCATCAGTAAGTGTAATTTTAATACCTTTATTTAAGAAAGATAACTCTCTTAAACGATTTGATAAGATTGAATATTTATATTCTGTTGTATTAAAAATAGATCCATCAGGAACAAATGTTACAATTGTTCCGGTAACATCAGTTGTCCCTAACTCTTGTATAGGAGCTTTAGGGATACCTATTGAATACTCTTGCTGATAAACTTTTCCTTCTCTATGAACCTCAGCTTTTAAATAAGTTGAAAGAGCATTCACACAGGATACACCAACACCATGCAATCCTCCAGAAACCTTATAAGAATCTTTATCAAACTTACCTCCAGCATGCAATACAGTCATCACAACCTCAAGAGCAGACTTTCCTTCTTTCTCGTGATGATCAACAGGAATACCACGACCATTATCCTTAACAGATATTGAATTATCCTTATGAATAATAACTGAAATTGTATCACAATGACCAGCTAAAGCCTCATCAATTGAGTTATCTACAACCTCATAAACAAGGTGATGTAATCCTTTAACACCAACATCTCCAATATACATGGCTGGACGCTTACGAACAGCTTCCAATCCCTCTAATACCGTAATACTATTTGCGGAATAACCATTACCCTGATCTGGGTTGTTTTCTTTAATATTTTCTTCGCTCATCAATTATAGATTTCGTTGCAATATTTTTCTTCTTTACAGTGCTTTAACAAAGGATTTTACCAATTGCAAAAGACCTACAAATATAACAAAAATAGTGGCTTTTTAAAGCACATTATGCATGTTTTTATTAACATCATATACAACTGATTATCTGACCTATACACCAATACAAACAACATATAAAACAAACAATAAGTGTATGCTCTTATTTCAGATATTAAGAGAGAATAAATTGACTGAATATAAAACCCTACATTTATATTCATAAAATCGATAATTTCATAAGATTTTATAATATTTGCATCAATGTACACACCTATAAATATTTATACTTTTTATATTTATTCAAAACAAACGACAATCAACGATAATAACGTAAACAATAACACACTAATACAATGAAGAATTTATATTTATTATTTCTTTTAATAGGTACTTTTGCTTGCAAAATAGAGGTCTCCGTTGAGCAAGATGATAAAGTTTCGATTAATT
This sequence comes from uncultured Saccharicrinis sp., assembly GCA_963665705.1. GTDB lineage: Bacteria > Bacteroidota > Bacteroidia > Bacteroidales > Marinilabiliaceae > Saccharicrinis. The sequence continues at coordinate 1,702,049 of OY762448.1, read as the reverse complement.
CTATCTTAAAATCAATTCATGAACCTAAAATTCCTGAATATAAAATTGATGTTACTGATTTTGGAGCCAAAGGTGATTCTGTTTCATTTAATAAAATGTCAATTGATAAGGCTATAAAAGACATTCATGATCATGGAGGAGGCAAATTAATTTTCCCTTCAGGACAGTATTACATGGACGGACCGATACACATGGTTAGTAACATGGATCTACATCTGGAAAAAGGTGCCAGAATTTTCTTTAGTTCAAATCCGGAGGACTATTTACCTGTAGTTAAAACCAGTTGGGAAGGAACTTTCATCTACAACTACAGTCCGTTTATTTACGCCTACAATTGTGAGAATATTTGTATTTCAGGAGAAGGAACAATTGATGGTGAAGCTTCTGAAACCTGGGCAAAATGGCATGGTATTCAGAAAAAAGATCAGTTATTAAGTAGAGAAATGAACCATAACAATACACCCGTTGAGGAAAGAATTTTCGGGGAAGGTCATTTTCTTCGACCTCAATTAATTCAGCTTTATAATTGTAAAAACATTTTGATAGAAGGAGTTAAAATTGAAGATTCGCCATTTTGGTGTATACATCTTCTAAAATGTGAAAATATAACTGCCAGAAACATCAGATATGATGCTCAAAATAAAAACAATGATGGAATTGATCCTGAATACTCAAAAAATATATTAATTGAAGATATCACATTTAACAATTCGGATGACAATGTAGCTATAAAAGCAGGACGAGATGATGAGGGAAGAGCCTCAACTGTACATTCCGAAAACATTATTATTCGTAATTGTCACTTTAAAGGATTGCATGCTATTGTAGCTGGTAGTGAAATGTCTGCTGGTGTAGAAAATGTATTTGTTGAAAACTGCGACTTTGCAGGAAAATTGAAACGAGGTATCTATTTAAAATCAAATCCTGACAGAGGCGGATATATACGAAACATTTACGTTAACAACGTTCTATTTGGAGAAGTAGAAGATTGTATCTATATAACATCTTACTATCACAGCGAAGGACATGGCTACGTTACCAGTATTAAGGATATATATTTTGAAAATATTTCATGTAAAAAGGCAAACAGCTCAGGAATTGTATTACAAGGATTTCCTGAGAATAAACTATCTGAAATTTATTTCAAAAAAATACAAATCGATAGCGTTGCTAATCCATTAAGTATGGAAAATACAGAAAATATAAGCTTCAGCGATGTCATCATTGGCCAACTTGCCACCTCTCCATCCTTTGTAAAATAAATAATTCACACATAAAAAAAGCATGGAAACTTACGTTTCCATGCTTCTAAACCTAAACCTTTTGTATGAAAAAACTTAATTGATCTTGCTTTTTAATTGATTTTTCTACGCAATAATTGATTGTCTATCGCAATCAAAAATATTACGGAGCTAAATCATTATCTATATAAATCCATTTTAATTACATTTCATTAGTCCTTCTAAATAATTTTTGCTTTACTTATCCTACTGAGTAAATGCTATAACTTCAATCTCTAATCAATCATAAAGAATACCCTTTCGTATCACTTAGCATCCATCTCTTTAAAATTATTCACCTCTATTAATTCTTTCAAATTTTACTTAGAGCAAAACACCTTCTTTTAATTATATCTCAGCATCAAAAAGTGAAGTTGTTTCGTTTTCAATAATTACTGATACAAATGTACGCAAGTATTTATTGCGCAGCGGTTAATGTGGGGTTAAAATCAGTTAAGGAAAGGTTAAAGTAAAATCAGGAAATCGAAAATACTATATATTTACATTGTGAATTATTAAAACATGCAATGAAAAAGAAATCGATAATAGGATTGGTGGTATTAATGGGATTTTCATTATTAGGAATAATTCTTGTTCAATTTTTATGGATGAACAACGCAATTCAAGTTCAAAATGAAAAGTTTACAGCTACTGTTTATGATGCACTAAATGCATCTATTCAACGAATTGAAAAGGAACAAGCAGCTAATTATTTTATGCAACAATTTTTACCCCGACAATCAAGTTCAAACGTACCTGCAAATAATAATAAAACCAACTCCCTACCCTATTTCCCCCAGCCCAAATCAAATTCTGACAATATACTAGATCATATTACAAATACGGATAAAGAAATTAACCCATCTATAAGTAACGGAACATTCGAAGCTCATTTTGAAATACAAGGCCAGGGCGAACCCAAACAAGTTATTATCAAAAGAGAAAACTTTGATTTTAATAACAAAAACGATGTTAATGCCATGGAACATGTTATTTCAAACATGGAGGATTCTATAAAAAAAGTTCTGGGGGAGAATGGCAACATGGATGCATTAAGCATGTTTAATCAGTTTAGTTACGAACTTCAAATGCGCTCCGTTAATCCAATACAAAGAATTAATACTGAAAAATTAAACAGCGTATTAGATTACGAACTAACTGCCAGGGGTATTGATTTAGATTATGAATATGGTATTATAAACAGAAACACAGGAAAACTAACAAATATTTATACTGGAGATTATTATAAAGACGAAAGTGATTTTAAGTTCGTCGCCAATCTATTTCCAAACGATATTTTCAGAAACTGGTCGCCAATTGCATTAGATATTTATTTTCCCCACCAAGGACAATTTATTCTGAAATCACTAGGTATCTTATTTGGTTCGTCGCTTACATTTACTCTTTTTATATTATTAACGTTCTTATTTACACTCCGCACTATATTAAACCAAAAAAAACTTTCGGAAATTAAATCGGACTTTATTAATAATATGACACATGAGTTTAAAACTCCTATTGCAACCATAAATTTAGCTACTGACAACATTGCTAATCCTATGATTATTGACAAACCTGAACATATTTCATCTTTTCTAAAAATCATTAAAGAGGAAAATAAAAGAATGAACAATCAGGTTGAGCGGGTTTTACAAATGTCATTAATTGAAAAAAGAGATTTTCAATTAATGCCCATCGAAAAAGACATACATCTATTGATAAATGATGCCATCAAAAAAATGCAATTGCTAGCAGAACAGAAATCAGCGTTAATTTCAAGTCACCTTAAGGCTGAATCAACCATATTCAACATTGATGAAGTTCACTTTACTAATGTACTGGTAAATCTTCTTGAGAATGCATTAAAGTATTCAACAGAAAATCCGGTTATTGACATTATCACTCAGAACAATAAAAATGGAATTGATATTTTAGTTAGAGATAATGGTATTGGCATGAGTAAAGAACAACAAGCCAAAGTATTTGAAAAATTTTTCAGGGCTACCAAAGGAAATATTCACAATGTAAAAGGCTTTGGCTTAGGCTTAAGCTATGTAAAAGCAATTATGATGCAGCATGGTGGCAATATTTTTGTAAAAAGTAAATTAGGCGAAGGTTCAGAATTTAAATTATTTTTGCCTTTTAAATCATAATTTCATATAGAAAAGATTATCAAAATGAGCGATAAGAAAAAAGTATTCATGGTAGAAGACGACCAAAATTTTGGTACTGTAATGAAATCATATCTCGAAATAAATGGATTTGAAGTTACCTGGATAAAGGATGGTATTAATGCGCTTAAAACTTTCGTTGTTGGTCATTTTGATATTTGCATATTAGACGTAATGCTTCCTAATGTGGATGGGTTCACCATTGCCAGAGAGATTAAAGGAAAAGAGGAAGGTATCCCGTTGATATTTTTAACAGCAAAAACACTAAAAGAGGATGTGTTACAAGGATTTGGTATAGGAGCCGATGATTACATTACAAAACCTTTTGACTCTGAAATTCTTATTGCCAAGATCAATGCTATTTTAAATCGAAGTTCTCAAAAGGACGAAGAGAATACTCCAAATATGTTTAATTTGGGTTGTATTGAATTCAATTTTGAATTAAGAACACTAACTTCAAAAGCTGGCGTACACCAACTTTCACCTAAAGAAGCTGAATTACTAAAGCTATTGTGTTTAGATATGAATAAGGTTATGCTACGAGAAAAAGCACTAAACTCCATTTGGGGTGAGAACAGTTATTTTACCACAAGAAGTATGGATGTATATATAACCAAGCTTAGAAAATATTTAAAAGCAGAACCAAGAATTGAAATTATCAATATTCATGGCAGTGGATACTTACTCAAAGTAAATGAGGAAAAATAAAATATACCTATTCTGAAATATCAAATAAACTATCCTTGAAATCAGATGAAAACGACATTAATTTTAGTAATTTAAAAGAGCTGATTGCTGGATTATACAATGGAATTCGATATTTTGGACTAAGCATATATGCTTTATTATCCTGAATTAAGACTTCAAATGGTAAAGAGGATAAATATTCTACACCAAGAAAGTTAAGAAGTTCTTTTTCCAGCGTATTATTAAACGTAATTCCAAATACCGCTATCTCTTTATCTTCAAAACAAATTTCATACGCTAATTTTGCATCGCCTATTCCAGCCATTACATTATGTCGAATAACAGTAATTGCCTCAAGGTATTCATCAAATTCCCCCAACTCAATAACATCAGTAAAGCGAGCCATCGTTGGTAAAAATCGATACGTATGTAGCTCTTCAATAGACAAATTCTGACCATACTTAATAGGTGCATGAGAAAATACAGACATTGCATTTAATGCTATGGAGTCAATTTTAGAAGTCATAAATTCAACTTCTTCACTATTGGCTTTACTATTATAAAATGCATTTACAAAATAATGTGGATTAAGCATTGTTAGGGAGCTACGATGTTTATCTCCAATAATTCCAATTCTCATTGTAGATCCAAATGCTGCTTTATCTCCAACTCCTGTAGCCATACTTGTTAACTCATCACAAGTAAAAACAATAACACATAAAGAATCGTCCTGAGAAGGATGAAACATACCAACAACTTCAAAACCATGATTTACAAGCGTTTTGGTAACTTCACTTGTCATATTTTCAACAGATTTATTGAAGGTACCAAACCTATAAAATGGTTTAATAGCTGATACTGAATGAACTAAAAATCCAATCAATAAAAATAACAAACAATATTTTAAATTTATCTTACCCAATAGTAGTACATCTTAGATAAAATGCAATTTAAAAAGAATTTATATATTAACACTATTTAACATTACAAAAAAAACCAATATTTTAATTTTCTAACGTATTTACTTTTTTGATCGTATTTTCTGTTTTACCTGATATAACAGAACTCCTTGCTTCTTACCTTTTAGTTTTATTGTTCCTACATCTTTAAAATTGAATTCTTCCTTATTCTCAAAGTATTCATATAACACACCAGAAATCAACAAATTCTGTTTGTACTCATTACACATGGATTCAATTCTGGCTGCTGTATTTATGGTATCACCATTATAAGAAATATCTCTTCTGACACTTCCTACTTGCAAAACCATAACTTTTCCTACGTGAATACCAGCTTTAAACTTAGGTTCTTCTCCATACTTTCGTCTATAATACCAATACCTCCGCTCTACTGTGCGCTGAAATGAATAGAATGCTTTAATACAATTATTATTTCTTACGCCATCTCTTACATTCCATGATATTATAGCCCCATCACCCAGATATTGATATACTTCCCCATGGTAATTATATATGATAGATAAATCATTGAAGACATCCTGAACTAAACGACTAAATTTTTCATGCCCCAATCTTTCTGCAATAGTTGTTGAAGCTTTCATGTCTACAAACATGAATATTTTTTTTTCTTCGTATGGTTTATTTAACCTGCCAAAAAACCAATTAAAGAAATTTGTAATCCCAATTTTTTTATACATTTCTTTAACTGAATTACTTGCTATGCAAGCAATATAGAAGTAGGCTAAAAATCGAATATGCTCCATTTCAAGTTTTGGCATATTCTTTATAAGGGTATGATAATCCTTTATCACATCTACAGTAACTGTTTTATTAACCGCTAAATAAAGAATGGCAAAAGCTAATATAAAATATAATAATGATCTCAAAAAAATCATTGATCTGATAGGCGAAAATCTCATGATTCTATCAGAAAATAACATATCCAAAAAAGTAAAAAGCAGTGTAACCGAAACTGCCAGAAAAACAGTATTCGTATATATAGAATCTACTGAAAGCAGATTAAAATAATTAACAAACAGAGATTGATTTCCGGTAATAAAAACATAAAAAAACAGAGCAAAATTCCAAAACAGTAAATGAAACCGGAACGATCGGAATACATTACTAAACCAAATCTTTATTTTTTCTTTTACAAACACCTTTATATTGCCCCCAATTAAATAGTCTAATTATAATGATAGATTACTTTTCAAACTACTTTTTGTTTCATTTCCTCTGGTATTTTTATCAACAAAGCATAAAAAAAGCCGTTTAATAATTTCAAACGGCTTAAAAAAATTCAATATTTATCTTTATATCAAGTCAATACTTCTCTTAACAAACTTTGTTAACGCCTCTCCCTTTAACATATTGTTTGAAAGTAAAGCTAAATCAATCAATTGAGATACCAACTTATTATCACTACTAAAACCAGTTAAAATTTCAGTCTTTTTAGTATTCAGTTCACTAATCTTTTTATCAACATCTGCAAGTTCATCTTTTTGAGCTTGAGGAATTTCTTCTTCTTTCTTACCCTCTTTAGCTTTTTCTAACTCCTGACGTTTTCCATTTAAGCTTTCAATTTTACTACGAACAGAATTTACCTGCTCACCAACAGCTTTATTTTTATCTTCTAAAATACGCTCAACTAATGGATGATTTTCGTTCACAACTAACTGATAGCTATCTGGCATTTCACCGTAAAAATTCATACCTCCTCCTTGCATCGCGCTCATCTCTTTCATACGACGCATGAATTCTTGTTGTGTAATTACTGCAGGATTAGCTTCAGCTCCCATAGCTTCAAAGGCAACAATAAAGTTCATTTTATCACCATTTGGAACTTTTGATGTAAATACGGCAGTTAAATCATCCTTATCACCTGCTGATAATTTCGACTCTAATGTATTTTCCTGAGGTATTAATTTTTCTACAACATCTCCATCAACACGAACAAATCTACTATTTTCAAACTTTTGCTCTAATTGATTAATGTAATGCGTATCTAACTGACCATCCATTACCAATACATCATAGCCTTTAGCTACTGCAGCTTCAATAAAGCTATGTTGCTCTTCAGCATTGGTAGTATATAGGTATACAAGTTGCTTATCCTTGTCTGTTTGATTCTCTTTAATAATTTCTTTATACTCTTCAAATGTAAAATACTTTCCATCTGTATTTTTAAATAAAGAGAATTTTTGTGCTTTTTCATAAAACTTCTCTTCAGTAAGCATTCCATACTCAATGAATAGTTTTAATGAATCCCATTTATCTTCAAAACCTTTTCTGTCAGCCTTAAAGATTTCTGCCAAACGATCAGCTACTTTTTTAGTAATATGATTGGAAATCTTTTTAACATTACCATCAGCCTGTAAATACGAACGAGAAACATTCAATGGAATATCCGGAGAATCAATAACTCCATGCAACAACGTTAAAAATTCAGGAACAATATTCTCCACAGAATCAGTAATAAACACCTGATTACTATATAATTGAATCTTATTCTTTTGAACCTCTACATTATTTTTAATCTTAGGAAAATATAATATACCTGTCAGGTTAAATGGATAATCTACATTTAAGTGAATATTAAAGATTGGATCATCACTCATTGGATATAAATCCTTGTAGAATTTATTGTAATCTTCATCCTTTAAATCAGTAGGCTTTTTAGTCCAAAGAGGATTTGTATCATTAACTACATTATCCTCATCCAACTCAACTTCCTTACCATCTTTCCATTCTGTTTTTTTACCAAAAGCAACTTCAACAGGTAAGAAACGACAATACTTATTTAATAAACGTGTAATTTCTCCTTTTTCAAGAAATTGCTTATTTTCATCATCAATATAAAGAACGATATCAGTTCCTCTGTCATCCTTTTTAATCTCCTCAAGTGAATATTCCGGACTACCATCACAAACCCACTTAACTGCCTGGGCTCCTTCTTTATGCGACAAAGTATTAATTTCTACCTTTTTAGCCACCATAAATGAAGAATAAAAACCTAACCCAAAGTGACCAATGATGGCGTTAGCATCATTTTTATACTTATCAAGAAACTCTTCAGCTCCTGAGAAGGCAATTTGATTGATATATTTATCAATTTCTTCGGCAGTCATACCTACCCCTCTATCCGAAATTGTTAAGGTTTTCTTTTTTTCATCTATAGAAACCTTAACCTTCAGATCACCCAATTCACCTTTAAATTCACCTACACTCGATAAGGTTCTTAACTTTTGAGAAGCATCCACTGCGTTAGAAACCAATTCTCTCAAGAAGATTTCATGATCTGAATAAAGGAACTTTTTAATGATGGGGAAAATATCTTCGGAAGTTACCCCAATATGACCTTTTGACATAGTATTATTTGTTTTTTATTGATTAAACATTTTTTCCGGAAGCATCATTTCAAATGGTATGCCAAGCAATTCTTCGTGACATATAGACAGAATACATGACAGCTACTCTGACATTACTACAGAAATAACAATTTGTTGGTACAAATAGTTTCTATATAAAAAATAAAACCTCACTAACAGAAATATCTATCAGTGAGGTTCTTGGTTTAGATTAGAGTACAATCTTTACTATTATATAGCAGAACTACCTCGCTCTTCAGTACGGATCCGAATACATTGTTCAAGGGGTGTTACAAATATTTTTCCGTCTCCAACTTCTCCTAGGTTACCATTATGCGATTTAGCCGCTCTTATAATTGCTTCGATTGTAGTTTCTACATATTCATCATTTACCGCAATTTCCACTCTCATTTTCGGAGTTAAATTAGGAATAACTTCCTTACCACGATAAACTTCTTTACTTATTTGATTTCCGTGTCCTGATACTCGGGAAACGGTTATGCGTGTTATGCCTGCTTGAATCAAACCTTCACGAACTTGATCCAATTGATAGGCTCTTATAATTGCTGTTACTAATTTCATGTGCATTAAAATTATTTTAAATGGTCAGATGTAACAATCAAATAGATCATAATCTATACAAATCAATTCCACATCATCGCCACTTATATTAATATACAATTTATCAAAAACTATATAACCAAGAAATAATTAAAATCTAGTTTGGATTCAACATTCCATAACCACGCTCCCCGTGGAATGAATGATCTAGTCCTGTCATTTCTTCCTCATCAGTAGCTTTTAACCCAAATAATTTCTCAACTACCCAGATAATAATAATAGTCATAACTATAGAATATCCTATCGCAATCACTACTGTGATACCTTGTACCCAAAATTGATCCCATGAAGTCCATATTCCATCAGCGGTATTTGCTGCTGCATCTGTCATCCATGAGTCTCTGATAAAAAATGACAATAAAATAGCTCCAACAATTCCTCCTACACCATGGACGCCAAAGGCATCTAACGAATCGTCATATCCTAATTTATCTTTTAGCATTAAAGCTCCGTAACAAACAATTGATGAAATAGCTCCTAAGAGTAACGCTCCGGAAGGTTGAACAACCCCCGCAGCTGGTGTAACAGCAACTAAACCAGCAAGAATACCTGATGCAAAACCTAATGCAGTACCTTTTCCATGACGTATTAATTCAATAATTATCCACATTAATGCACCAGAAGCACCCGCAACTTGAGTTGCAGTTAACGCTTGAGCTGTATCCAAACCACTATTTACACTACTACCGGCATTAAAACCAAACCAGCCTACCCAAAGCAAACCAACACCCATCATTGTCATCACCAGATTATTAGGGCGTTGTTGAAGAAGTGGATACCCTCTTCGTGCACCTAAATAAATGGCTGCAACCAGTCCACTAACACCCGCAGAAATATGAACTACAGTTCCTCCAGCAAAGTCAATTGCACCTGCAGCTCCCCAGTGATGTAAGAAACCATCAGCTGACCAAACCCAGTGGCACAAAGGATTATATACGATCACTCCCCATATAGCAATAAAAATTAAATAGCCTTTAAACTTCACTCTTTCAGCAAAAGCACCTGCTAATATAGCTGGAGTAATGATAGCAAATTTACCTTGAAACATAGAAAATACCAATTCAGGTACTCCACCTTCCATTATTTTAGTATCAATACCTTGAAGCAAGACAAAATCACTGTTCCATCCGAACCAGCCCCCAAGAATACTATCTCCAAAACACATAGAGTATCCTACCAGAACCCATAAAACACTCATTACTCCCATAGCCGCAAAACTATGCATCATGGTTCCTAAAACATTTTTTGATCTTACTAAACCGCCATAGAACATGGCTAATCCTGGTATCATTAACAATACCAATGCAGTAGACGTTAACATCCATGCCGTAGCACCGGCATTTACTTCAGGACCTGTATTGGCCCATCCATCCACAAAAAATCCTAGCAACAGAGTTGCTAAAAAAATTGCTCTCTTCATAAAAAATTTCTTAATAGGTGGTAATAATCATTTCTCAGGGTGCAAACTTATAAATTTTAAGTATTACCTCCAAATTTTTATGTTTTTTGAAAGCAAACACCCCATTTAACTACCCCCTTGTAATTTCTGCACCGCATTTTATTACAATTCACCCATTAATAAAAACAACAAAACTGAAATTATCAATATATAGAGAATTTCAGTTTGCACAATCACATTTTTATGTAAAAGTTTATTTTATATAATCATCCAACTCTTTTTCTATTAAACTCTTTTTTAAAGGTTTCTGAAAATAACCATTAATGAGTTTGCATTCTAATGCGTCCATAATTGCTTCACTCATACCATAACCTGACAATAAAAAATAAGGAAGTTCTGATTTATATTCTTTTGCTTTTTCTACGAATTCAACTCCTGTCATTACGGGCATTTTCATATCTGTAATCACAACTTTAATTTCATCATTCTCCTTTAATATTTCTAAAGCTTTTTCTGGAGATTCTGATAAAACTGTTTTATATTTTTCTTTAAACATCAACTCAAATAACTTTAAATTTATTTGCTCATCATCTACATATAAAATCATAAAATATCTTTTATTTTTTCTACGCTAATATAGGTAATACAACTTCAATCTGGGTACCTTCTCCTAATTTAGAATCAACTTTTATTTTTCCACGATGCTCCTTTATGGTATTATAAACAATTGTCATTCCCAAGCCTGAACCTTCACCCGAAGACTTTTTTGTATAAAAAGGATCATACATTTTTTTCTTGGTTACTTTCGACATTCCAATACCATTATCTTTAATTGAAACTATAACATTATTATTGCTATCAACAAATACTTTTAATTGTATTACTCCATTATGCTTTATAGCCTGAATTGAGTTTAGTAAAATATTAAAGAATACTTGATGCAAACCATCTTCTGATGCTAAAACTTCAATACTAGTATCTGAAAAATCTTTTATTACTTCTATTCTATTTTTTATTTCGTGGCTTAAAACAACTAAACAATCATTTATTATTTCAATAATATTGCATCTGGTAAAACCAACTTTACCTTTATTGCTAAAATTACCCAAACCATTGACTATACGCGAAATCCGACTAACACCTTCTTCCATATAATTCATAATTTGCCTGTTGGTCTCCAAATCATCTTTACTAATGTATTGATTTAACCCTGCATCAAAACTATTTTGAAGACTATACAAACCTGTTTGAATAAAATTGAGTGGATTATTGATTTCATGAGCCACACCTGATGTCATAACTCCTAACAATGCCATTTTTTCTTTTTCAATCAATTTTTCTTGCATGGATTGAATTTCGGCGATTGACTTTTCTAATTTATTGCGTTGTTTTGTTAACTGAGTATTTGAATGCATTAAATCCTGATTGGCCTGATTTAACTCAAAAGTTCTTTTTTCAACCAATTTTTCAAGATGCATTCGATACTTTTCAAGTTCAGCCCTCTGCTGTTTTTGCTGAGTTATATCCCTAATTAAAACCTGAAAAAGCTCTTGATTATCAAAATCTATTGAAGATATATGCACCTCTGCATCAAACTCTTCGCCATCATATCTCTTATGTCTCCATTCAAATTGCAATGTTTTTTTTCTTCCCTCGCTTATCTCTTTTGCAAATTGTCTCATTTGAGGTATTGAAACAGATCCATCAGGTTGAATTTCCGGAGCAAACTTTTCAATGTGCATTCCAATAATTTCTTCTTTGCTGATTCGAAGAACAATTAACGCATTATTATTTACATCAATAATATAACCCTCTTTTACAATAAGAACAGCCTCAAATGAATTTTCAAAAAGTAAATTAAACTTTTGTTCCCTTGAATTCAATTCTACATTTTTTTGCTTTATTAAGGCTAAATTCAGTAAAATTGCATCAGAATATTTTTTACCTACAACCAATAAGGCAGCTGCGGTTAATATTATAATAGAAATATCCATAACCCATGATATTGGTGATAATACATAGGAATGAATATCTACTTCATAAGGAATAATATTGTATATATACAATACTCCAAAAAGGATATATATTGAACTAAATAATAAAAGTAAAATTAATGCTTTACGATAACCTACAACAAATGAAACGAAAATGGGAATTAATATTATATAAGCTTTTGATGATACTAAAAATCCATATTTAGACAATCCAGTAACCAGAGCCATTAATATTACAAAAACAACTGATATAACTTTATAACTCAGTTTTATTTTAGTTCTGTAATAAACCAATATCCCTAAATATACAATTACTACAGTTATTGCAGAAAATGTCCAGTTAAAACCATAATTAATTGCTCTTACAACTGTAACCAGATACGATATAAAACCAAATATAAAACCTATAAACAAAGCTTTATTTACAATATCCTCTCTTAATTCTTTAAATTCTCTCAAATCACTCATGAGATAAAATTCATTTTTTTACCAGATAAAAAATTAATATAAATTAAAATATTCGACACAAATGTAAACTTTAAACAATTGATTACAATGAAATAACAACCTAAACATCCTTTCTTTAATTTATTTTTTCCATCTTGATGCAACCTTTAATTCATCCCTTTGTCATTAGATTAAATTTTAACTTTTGGAACCAGTAAACGTCGACATACATAAATCAATCATTAATAAAGCTAAAAATGGAAATCGAAAATACCAAAAAAAGCTTTATGAATTGTATGCTAAAGCAATGTTTAATATTTGCTGCAGAATGATGAACAATATTCCTGAAGCTGAAGACATCTTACAAGAATCATTTTGTGAAGCTTTCAGAAAATTAGACTCATTTCGATATGAATCTACATTTGGTGCATGGTTAAAACGAATTGTGATTAATCGTTGTATTAACGAACTCAAAAGAAAGAAAATTGAGCTTGAGTATACCGAAAATATCCATAGGATTGAGCTACCTGAGGAAGCTTACGTTGATAACACCCATATGAAAATTGATAAAATAAAAAAGGCAATGGGTTTGCTACCTGATGGATATAGAGTTGTTTTTTCTTTATACTTGATAGAAGGCTATGACCATCAAGAAATTGCAGATATACTAGGCGTCAATGTATCTACTTCTAAATCTCAATTAGCCAGAGCAAAGAAAAAGGTTATTGAAATTATAAATGCAGGAAGTTTTGAATATAGTACCAATTAAAATAGAGAGAGATGAATAAAAATTTTGATAAATATATAAAAGACAATATAAATCTCTTTGATGATTTAACTCCTCCTATGGAATTGTGGGAAAATATTGACAAAAAAATCCCTCACAAAAAACAAATAACATTAAAGAAAATAATACTGGGATCAGCAAGTATTGCAGCCATATTTATCATTGCTCTTATCGCCATCAAATTTACTGATAGAACATCAAACTCTAATAGTAAATTATATACTGAAATTAAAGAAACTGAAAGATATTATAACAACATACTGAATTCGAAAAAAGACGAAGTATATAAACTCACTTCTCACAAACCTGAAATTAAACAGGGTATAGATAACGAATTAGCACTTTTAGATTCTGCAATGTTAGAGCTCAAAAATGACCTAAAAGATGATATTTCTAATACTGAAGTAATAGAAGCTATGATCCAGAATTATAGAATGAAATTGAAAATACTTGAGGATATGATGAAATATTTATCACCAAAAAAGGAGGAAACAAAAAGAGAAGTAAGTAACATTTAAATTCATTACATCTAAATAAATACAGCATGATGCGATATATTCATTATATATTATTAATAATTAGTTTTTGGAGTGTTTCAGCCTACTCGAACGCCCAAAATTATCGAGAAGCAATAAAACAAACGCATACATTTAAAATAAACGCATCCGGTACACTTGAAGTTGTAAATAAGTATGGCTCTATTTATGTTGATGTATGGGATAACGATTCTGTTAAAATAGATATTGATTTTGTAATTTCTGAAAAAAACGAAAATCGATTTAATAAAACAAAAAGTAATGTAACATTTGATCTTTCCGGTAATTCATTGTACCGCTCTGTAAAAACACTTTACGGAAGTAGTTACTCATCTTTATTTAAAGATCTGAAAGAGGCTACAAATCTACTATCATCAAATCAAGAACAAACTCATGTTGACTATTACTTAACTATCCCTAACTATATTAATGTTAAAATTGAAAATAAATATGGCAATGTAATTCTACCCACTTTGAATGGTGATGTTAGCATTAACCTTGTTAATGGTGATTTCCAGGCTAAAAATCTTAATGGAAACAGCAGGCTCAACTTATCATTTGGAAATACCTTAGTTAACCATATTGAACAAGGGGTTTTAGCCCTTAATTTTATGCAAACAAATATAGGCTATGCAGATAATATTACGCTGGATGCTAAATCATCTAATGTAAGTATTCAAAATCTTAATCTATTAAAATTAGATGCCAGAAGAGGAAAAATTATTATAGAAAAAGCTAATTATATATTTGGAGATGCTGAGTTCTGCGAATTATCTATTAACAACCTTCTGGATGAAATTAGTTTAAATTTGAAATACGGAATATTAAAAAAACTATCACTTTCTGACAGTTATAACAAAATAAAAATAAAGAGTGATTATGCCGACATTAACATCAATGCTCCTGATAAATCATTTACAATTACTACATGTAATGAAAATGAAGCATTTAAATCTGATAGAAATATTATTTGGACTGATAAACAAAGAATAAAAGATAATAACTCTGAAAAAAACTCAGGTTATTACAAGGAAGAAACTAGTGCCAGAGAAATTTCAATAGAAATATCTAATGCAGAAATTCAAATCAATTAATTTTTTGAACCTATAACAACAAAACGTTAACGAGATGAATTACAGACCAATAAAAACCTGCATTATATTTTTAATACTTATATTAAATACCTATACAAAAACTAATGCTCAGGATTACAAAAATTCTATTGCCTATAAAAACGGTGTTGGACAAGGATTTTCAATTAAAAAACTATTGCCAAATGAAACTTCATTTAGTGCTCAAATAACATTTAAAGATAGAGGTATAAGCATTAGCGGATTTAGAACATTTCATCAAATAGCTTTCCCAAATAAAAATAACAAATTCTTTTTTTATTATGGATACGGAACTCACTTTAGATACTACAGACGCTATGTAAGCAGAAACGTTTTTACCCCATTTAGGCCAGGAATAAAACATAAGGGAAATTATTTTGCATTTGGCCTTGATGGTATTACAGGAATTGAATATCGCTTTTTAAAATATCCGTTTGTACTGGCAAGTGATATTAACCCAAACTTTGAATTTGGAGGCGCCACCTTTTTCAAATTGAACCTGGATATGATTTCTGTTAGTATTGCCTACACATTTTAGTTATCAATATAAATTTAAAAGTAAAATTAAACAAAATGAAACTGGCATGACCAGAGAAAATTATTGGACACACAAGATCATGATTGTAATTTACTCTGGTTATATCAATGTTTTACTAAATTATAAACATATGAAACATATAATATTATTTTTAGCTGTTATTCTTATGTCTTCATCAGTATGGTCACAGGCTAACGAAAATGGAGAAGAAATAAAAACAATATTTAAAACCTCTGAAAACCAAACTAACGGAGGTTATGGTGGCATTATGCTTAACTATTCGCAAATAGCCGACAGAGATGCCATTGTTATTGGTGCAAAAGGAGCTTGGATTATCAACCATTCATTTGCCATTGGATTAGGTGGTAATGCCTTTATAACTGAACCTGTTTATGATGTAAACTTGCTTGAAAAATATGAGTTTGCTGGTGGCTATGGAGGTTTATTACTTGAACCTATTATTGGTGCAAAAAATCCTGTTCATATTTCTTTTCCAATACTAATCGGAGCCGGTGGTATTACATACAATAACCACTATGGCGATGATAATGATGATGATTGGAATAATGAATGGGAAGAAGATGGTTATGAGGACAGTGATGCTTTTTTTGTTATTGAGCCTGGTATAGAAATAGAGTTTAATCTAGTTAAGTTTATGCGTTTTGCGTTAACAGGTAGTTACAGATATACCAGTAATATAGGTTTAGAATATAGATCTGATAATGTAAAAGGTCAAGCCATTGGTAAAGATGATATTTTAAGAGGATGGAATATCGGTTTATGTATGAAGTTTGGTAGATTTTAAATTACACACTTGTTATTTTTCCAAATAGTCGTTGAAATAACTCATATTCTAAATATTATAACAAATATGGTTATCAACGACTATTTTTTTGTAAAAAAATCATCCGGTTACATTATTGAATAAAAACCACTTATAATAAAATACCATAAAATATTGATATTTTTTCATTTTTTATTTTTGCAGATATAAAAAAATACTCTATTTTTGCAGCCGTTATCAAAAGAGATACATACTGAAACAGTCTAAAAACGGATGATTTCAGATAAAATATAAAAATTTTGGAGAGATGGCAGAGTGGTCGAATGCGGTGGTCTTGAAAACCATTGTGCGGCAACGTACCGGGGGTTCGAATCCCTCTCTCTCCGCAAAACTCGTCGAAGCAATAGTTTAGGCGAGTTTTTTTTTCGACAAATAAAAAGATATTTTTTTATTTTATTTTGTTACTTTTTTTTAATGATAAATAAGAAAAAAGTATATATTTGCATCCGCTTAGAAAAAGCAAATTCACCAAACGAAAGTGTTTGGATTAATTATAAAATTTTGGAGAGATGGCAGAGTGGTCGAATGCGGTGGTCTTGAAAACCATTGTGCGGCAACGTACCGGGGGTTCGAATCCCTCTCTCTCCGCTGAAAGCGAAAGCAATTTAAAGTAAAACCCTGTAAGTCAACACTTACAGGGTTTTTTAATGCGCAATATTTTGAAATAAAAAGCAGTAAAACGCAATTTTTAAGAGGACTTATCGAGGACTAAAATCCCCTCAAAAAAAGTCCTCGATTGATCGTTTGAATAACGCTACATTGCGCTCTATTACACGGTTTCAAATGCCTTTGTAATGATCTCATAAGAATAATTTTAACACCAAAAATTTATGTATTATGAGTGGACTTACAAATGTTAAAATCTTGTTTTTCATTAAAAGAACCAAAGTAACCAAGAATGGTATGGCTACTATCTTTGTTAGAATTACTATTAACAAGGAAAGAACTGAATTTACAACCCGAAAGAAAGTTTCTCCTGAAATATGGGATGATAAAACGGAAAGAACAAATGGGTTAACTCCAGAAGGGACCGAAACAAATACTTTCATTGACCAATATCAAAAGAAGATACTCTCTTATATCGATTTTCTCACCTTGGATAACCAACCAGTATCAGCACGTATTATTCAGGAAACACTTGTTGGTAAAAAGGAAGACAGAAGAACAATTTTAAAGATCTATCAGGACCATAATGAAAAAGCCAAAAAACTGATCGGGGTGGATTTTTCGGCTGACACTGTTCAACGCTATGAAACATCTTATATGCACACAAGGGATTTTATTCGTTGGCAATATAAACGTGAGGATATGGCTTAAGAAGAACTCAACCAACAATTTATAAATAACTACGAGTTCTATTTTAAGACAGTTCGCAAATGTAGCCATAACACTGCAATCAAATACATTAAGAACTTTAAGAAGAATTACCTGAGCAGATAAACATTACAGTTACAAAACAAGACTTAATTGAGTTCGCAGAAGCGATAATAAGCAACTATCAACAAATCCAATCTCAACATAGTTCAAAGGATAATGAAACCGGAAAAAGTATCTTAAATGTTAGTGAGGCATCAGAATTAATAGGATTATCAAAATCTACAATTTATGGGAAGGTATGCCATGGTGAAATACCTCATTATAAAAGAGGCAAACGTTTATACTTTAAAACCGAAGAGTTAGAAGAATGGCTAACAGAAACCAAAGGGTATTACAGAAAAGATATAGAAAGAGCTGCTTCTGATTATATCTTGAGAAATCCTCGTAAGTTTTAATCCCCCTACGGCTGATTAAACTCATTATTTTAAGACTCCATTTTCGATAGATATTATTTTCTTTGTATTGATTAGCTATCTAAAACTTAATGAGCAATATAGATCATCATATAGAACTGATTCAACAACTCTTTAGATGTCGCAAAGATGTTTTTGCTATCCGTTGGGAGAAAGGAAGTAAGAAAGGTTATATGCCTGCATACAGCTACGATCCTTATATTTTCAAACAACATAAAATGAGCGGTGGTACTTTGGCAAACTTTAAAGACAAGGTTAGAAAACCCCTCACATCCAACGAAATTAAACTGCATCTTGAAGGAAAACATTTTATTGGCATCTATCCTCTATTGGAAGATAATAGTTCTTGGTTTATTGTTGCTGATTTTGATAAAGAAAACTGGAAGGAAGAATGCATACTCTTTCAAAAAAAATGTAATGAATATAACATTCCTGCATACATAGAACGTTCACGTTCCGGTAAAGGTGCTCATGTCTGGATCTTTTTCGAGAAACCACTCCCTGCAATAGAAACAAGAAAAGTATTTTTAGCATTACTAAAAGAATGTGAAATTATTTCCGAATTTGATAAATACTCAAGCTTTGACAGGCTATTCCCTAACCAGGATTACCTTTCCGGTAAAGGTTTTGGCAATTTAATTGCTCTTCCATTTAACAAACTCACTTTAGAAAAGGGGAATAATTGTTTTGTAGACACATTGAGTTTTAATGCATTTGAGAATCAATGGCAGTTTTTGGAGAAAGTTAAACGTCTATCGTCAGAAAAATTCTACCAAATATTATCAAAATACAAATCAGGAGAAGCTTCTGTTCCATCAACAGCACAAATAACCAATGGCAAATTAATCATTACTGTCAGAAATAAAATCATTCTTAACAGATCAGGCATAAACAGGGATCTGATAAATTTTCTAAAAGATGAACTAAATTTCACCAATACCGAATATTTTATAAAGAAAAAGCTTGGTAAGAGCACACATAATATTGACCCGCATTTCAATTTCATCGAAGAAAATGATAATGAAGTCTTGATACCTCGTGGTACGGCACGAAAACTTATTACATTTTGTTCAAATAATAAAATTGACTTTGATTTTATCGACAAGCGAAATAAGTGCAAAGAATTATCCTACTCGTGTGATATTCAATTAAGAGAATATCAAAAACAAGCTATTGAAGCTACTTCGAATAAAGACTTTGGAATTATAGTTTCTCCACCAGGTAGTGGTAAAACCATTATTGGTCTAAAACTGATTGCAGAAAAGAAACAACCTGCATTAATTGTTGTACATAGGAAGCAAATTGCTGATCAATGGATCGATAGGATTCAAACATTCTTAGGAATACCTAAACACAAAATTGGCATTATCGGACAGGGAAAATTAAAAATTGGTGAAGCAATTACGGTAGCAATGATCCAATCTCTAGCAAAGAAACTAGCCAAAGAGGATTCTAATGATTTAGTAAATGTTTTTGGAACAATAATAATTGACGAATGCCACCACATTCCGGCTAAATCATTTGCTGAAACCATCAATAAATTAAATACATGTTACCTATATGGATTAACAGCAACACCGTTTCGCAAGCACACTGAGGATAAACTCATATCTATACAATTAGGTAATACAATATGTGAGGTTGAACCCAAAGAGTGTGATAACACACAACAAGCAAAAATTATTGTAAGAAATACCGAACTTGATGTCCCTTTTAATTCAAAAACTGATGCTTTTGAAACGCTATCTCAAATTCTTATACACGATTTAGCCAGGAACACTCTAATTATTAATGACGTTAAGGCTGAATTGAACATTGGTAACAAATGTGTTATTATTACTGAGCGGAAAGAGCATATCAATACGATAAACCAGTTCCTTAAGCAACAATACGAAACAATTACGCTAAGTGGCGAGGATTCTAAAACATCCAGGAACCACAAATGGCAAATATTAAATGACGGTAACTTTGACGTTTTAATAACTACCGGACAATTTTTTGGCGAAGGAAGCGATATTCAAAATGTTTCCAGGCTATTCCTTGCCTATCCTTTTTCTTTTAAAGGTAAGTTAATCCAGTATATTGGTCGAGTACAGCGTTCTGAAGTTACACCAATTATTTACGATTACAGGGATTACAAAATTGAGTACTTGAATAAGATGTTCCTTAAAAGGAATGCCCATTATAGAAAGCTTGAAAAGCTACGTTCTTTATTTGATGATACTGGTAATCAACAAGAATCTCAATCTACAATTAATGAAATAAGAGAAAAAGTAAAACTAAAATTCGATGATTTAGAATTTCATTATGGTTGCGTCCTGTTTAACTATGTTGACAAAGAAACCGGAGAACTCATTGAATTTTCAATTGATAATGATACTATCAGGCCGGAATTCACCATCTTAAAATCATATTTTGCCAAGCAGTTAAATATCAGAAATATCGAAGCTGATATTTATGCTGAGTTTAATGATGGTAGATTAATTGCGCAGGATGCTACATCAACAGATATTGACCGAATTAATTCAAAAATAATAGATAGCGTTAAGTTTCAATTCTTAAACAAGTATATTTTGGGATCAAAGCCCAACAAACCAAATATTGTTGATTTAACTGACCTTCAAGAAGGAAACAACCTTTTTAATTCTGAAGAAGAATTAATCAATGAGATGCTTAAAGATGAATCGGTTAAACATTACAGACAAATCAAATATTTGTTAAAGCTACATCTTTCTAATATCCTGAAAATTAGATTTATTCTATCTCCCTTTTCCTTTGTATTCCTGCTAAAAGGCGAAGGAAAATATCACATAGTTGCAGAAACGCTAAATACAGAAGAAGCCACCTATATATGGCACATTGATAAATCCAATTTAAATGAACGTCTGAGCTCAATTAATAAAGACTTAAATACCATTCGTAATAAAGGTCGTCAGTTCTTTATTGAAAACCAACCGGAAAACTTTAGTAGGATATTTCATGATTATTCAGATGACAAAAAGGGATTTATGATTTGGAAAGGTCTGCTAGAAGAGAGGTTAATCTGAATATCTAACAATAATTTTGATACAATAAAAACTTCTAGTCAAACTTATTTTCCTCAAGTGCGTTAATATATTATCTTTATAAGTACATTTGTGCCCAAATGAGTCAGTTTGATTACATAAAGGATATTGCTAGATATGGTCTTGAGAATGATCAAGAACAACTTCTTGAAGTGTTGAATAAGCTAATAGATTATTCAAGGCAAACCAAGAAGACTAACTTTGCATTGCAATTACAATCCATTTTAAAAGAAGGGTTGCGTAGTCAACAATCAAAAGGTCTGACAAAAGTAGGTTCTAAGAAATACTTTTTACGTGAAGACGATAGGGAGATCAACGAACTCATTATCGAAAAGCTGACTTCTGATTACACCTTTGAAAATCTTGTTTGCTCAGAGGATATTCATGAGGAACTAAAATACTTTGTAAAAGAACATCAAGGTATTGATATTCTTAAGCAATTTGATTTACCTGTTTCTAATCGAATTCTATTTTACGGTCCTTCCGGTTGTGGCAAAACATTGGCATCATATGTTCTGGCTGGAGAGCTTAATAAAATGATGTATGTAATTAATTTGGGTGCTATCGTATCTTCTAAATTAGGAGAGACGAGTAAAAATTTAGCTAAGATATTCCGAAGAGCATCAGGTGAAAATTGTATTATCTTCATGGATGAGTTTGACTCATTGGGTAAAGTACGGGATTACAGCCAGGATCATGGGGAAATGAAAAGGGTTGTTAATACGATTCTTCAGTTATTTGATTATTTACCTCAAGATAGTATTGTAATAGCGGCTACTAACCAATTACAAATGTTAGATGATGCTTTACTTAGAAGGTTTGATCTAAAAGTCAATCTTGATCTGCCCAATAAGCAACAGCTATCTGAATTAATCGATAAAACTATTTCGAAGACACCGTTCAAATTCAAAACAAAAAAAGAGTTAAACGAGGTTGTTAAATTATCTGCGGGCTTATCGTATTATCTAGTTCAAAAGGCTATATTAACAGCTATCAAAAGAACCTTGTTTGACAGTCATACTAATAACAAAGAAGAATACTATATCAATACTGACATTTTAAAGTCTCTTCTTGAAAAGGAAAAAGAACCCGAAACTAAATAATAGCCAATAATTGCTTTAGCTTTCCAAATCTGCTTCCAGGTCAATTCTACCCATAATCTCTAGTTCATTAACAGCCATTAATCCTTCGTATAAAGAATCCAGTTCTTCGTCCTTCAAAGGTTGTTGTTCTATTTTGATAATCAAGCTAAAAGGAATCTCACGTTCAAATGCCTCTTTATTTGCATCAGTCATTGTTTTATGAAACGCTGCATTGACTGCTACTTTAAAAGTATTTTCTTCATCGATAATATCCTGACGCTTAACATTAAACGAATGCTTCTGTACGTTACTAACTATCTTTTCTCTATAATAAAAATCTTGTACCCAACCTTTAATTCCTAGACAATACTTGTCCTTTTTACTGCCATTATAACCATCCTGAACTTCAACCTGACGAATTTCCCCATCCTTATTCTCTCGTTCTTCAATATGTGACATTTCAATATCCACATTTTTACCTATAGCGTATGTAAGATGAATAGGACAATACGATAATTGATTATCCGTTTTAGGTTGAAATTTAAAACACAAAGTTGTCGTAAACTTTAATAATCCATTTTTTCTTTCGGCACTATTCAAGTAATCCGGAAGATTTAGAGGAAATAATTTAATTTCATCAACCGAAACCTTATCCTCAATAACCATCGTTACCTCGTTGTTATTTGAAAATAAAATTTGACTATTTAACTCCCCATAACCGGTTATACGCTTTGTCATTGCATTAGAGAAATCATTAAACTCTTGTCCTAACTTTATTTCATAAGATGCATTGATCAAAAGCGCCTTAACACTTTGCATATTTATACCTGGATATATTTTAAGCAATTTGGCAGCCACATTTGCTGCTATAGGAGTTGAATAGCTTGTCCCCAATGCTAAAAATGTTCTTTCAGTTAAATCAGAAGAAAGTACTTCCAAACAAGTTTTCCCTTGCTCATCAAGAACTTCCATGCCAAACAAAGAAGTTTCATAATAATCTCCACCACCGATTAATATATCAGGCTTACTTAAATACTTATTTACTGTTGCTTGATTAAAAACATCTTTATTATCAAAATCATAATGAAACTTTCGGGAATATAATGCCGGATAATTATGATTTCCAGCAAGACCATAAACACCATTAACATTAAAATTACTGGCAGTTGCACCTAAAGTAATATTATTCATACTTTCTGCAGGAGGTGCTATATTAGCATTACTAACCTGAAACTTTTCGGGATAATCCTGAACTTTCAAATTACTTATAAAGTGATTGGTAGTCGAGATAAAAATTAAAATATCCAACTCTAATGCCACCTGATCTAGCATTGTAGCATATGATGAGAACTCTTGATTATCATACAATGGAAAATCAGTATAGCCAATTGTTAAAGTAAATATTCTAACACCATAATTATGGTGTGCTTCTCGGATTAACTCAACAACTTGTTTTTGAGAGATTGCTCCATTGCTACAATCAATGATTTTAATAGGTAAAATTTTTGCATCAGCCTCAACTGATCCATTATAACCTGGAATTAATTTACTCCCTAAAGCCGCAAAGGCAGCTACCCCTGTTCCATGGTTGGCACTATCATTAAAAGAACCAGTACCTGTAGTATCATATTCACCATCAACACCTACTAGTATGGAAGACAATGGTGTTCGAGATGATACCCCTGAATCTATAACTCCAATAACAGGGAGCTCTTCTTCAGAATTAGTTATGTCAAATCCATATTCTCGTTTAGGTGTATTAAATTTGCTTGGTGTTACTATAGCACCGGAACCCGAACATGTAGCATAAATAAAATCGAAATTATCAAGAATAGTCCGTAAAAGATCTTCATCTATATCATAGACCTCACCATACTGTTCTTCAAAGGCATACTCAATCTTGTTACCATCAAGAAATAGAGCCAACTCTTCCTTTTGAGGAACTATTACTTTATTTTCAATAAATGAGTTTACTCCCATAAAAGACAAATGGATAACAGCATAGCTATTAATATTTCCTAAACGGTCGTCTGTTGAGAATAATTTAAAGTTTTTAATAAACTTTATTTTTGCGTCAAACTGCTTATTCGTGTTATTCTCCTGATTACCAATAAAGATATTTAGCTGTTGAAAGAAGGTAGCAAACTTCCCTTCATCTTCAATGGCAAACAGTCCTTTTCGGTTAAAATGTGATAATCGTAATAATTCAATCCCAAAATTATCTATGTAGTAAGCTTTGAATTTTACTTCATCAAATCCAGCAAAGAAATTTAGCTCTATAGAGTCAAAATGATCCTCAACCTCAATAGTTCTAGCCTCAACTCTTTCCATGTAATCGGATTCATACTTCACCAGACAATCAGAAAAAGTTGATGCCATCAAACGATAATCCTTTGGCCTTTTATCTTTATCATCATCATCATTGCCACCACCTCCTGGTCGCCCTTTTAACGTTCTTGTTCCTTCAACTGGATTTCTAAAATATAAATGAGGTCTATTCATTTTAATCTGGGATACTAAGTACTTAAACTAAATCAATTAATAAACTTAATGATTTTTTCAGTATCATTTATATTTAAACTTCTATTTCACCCTTTATCTCTTGAATTTAGCTGATCGAATTTGTTTTTTTTAAAATACTAATACATTGTAAGCTGTGCTCATTTTCAGATATTGCCAGGTATATCCCAAAACTACTTCGAACAAGGCTTTGTTAAATATGCTTCCCAGTCACTATTGTCCAATTCAAATAATTCATTTGACTTTATTTTCTCACTATTTTGCAGCTTTTCAATGAGTTCTTCTTCAAAATATTTCCTTTTGATAAAGCTTGTAACATGCTGTTCATCAACTGTCCCTTTAAGGAAAGGATATTGAATTTTTAAGCATGCATCTCCATTATTCTTTTCTAAATTCCGATCAATCAAACCAAACATTCTATCTATCCTTCCAATTCTTTGCTCATTATCTCCAGGAGTCCAAGCCCTACCATAGTGAATTACTTCATCACAGAAGTATTGCAGGTTTACTCCTTCTTGTAAAACTGATGTACTAATTAAATGATATGGGTAAAAAGGAGTATTAAAGCACTTTCGAATTCGTTCATTCTTCGTTCCTGCTGAATATGGATATGCAGGTTGCGTATTATTAAACTCATCCCACATATAATCAAAAAGGTCATCTTCATGCAGGCTAAATGCTTTTTTGTATACAACTTCAAAGGTCAAAATTGTTTCGTTTACAAGATTGACTAATTCAATATTATTTTCATCTTTTAAATATTGAATTACCTCACTAAGAAATGAAGAATAAAGTTCTCTTGAACGCTTTTTTTTCTTCTTATGTTTCCAATAAAGTGCAAAGAAAACAACAATGTAATGAGTACCAAGACAAAGACCTTTGGCTAAATAAGTTGAAAATGATTCTTTTTCTTCATCAGTAAAGGATATATACGTCTCTTTTGCTTTAACTGACAGATAATCCCATATAATATTCAAGAACGTATTATACTCAAAAACTTTATCCGTTGGAAGTATGTGATCTTCAATTTTATCTTTTCCTTTATATGATAATTCAACATCTTTTATCACTAGTGTCCCATAAAAATTGGGACGTTATTAAAAATTAAATAAACATGGCTCATTAAGCCTATTACGTTCTTTGTCATTTTGAAATTTAGTTTTATCAAAGAGGTCTCGAAGATGTGTCTTGTCAGTTAAGGATATACTCAAGATTTGTAAAACTTCATATGTGCTTCTATCAAGTTGCATGTCTTGCTGGACGATTGCGACTAAACAATATGCACATATGGCAACATAGATTTGAATCCGAACGGCATTTTCAGTAGTTCCCCAAAACTTCTTTATTTTCAGATGTTGTTTTAGCCATTTGAAGAACAGCTCGACTTGCCAGCGATTTCTGTAAAGCTCAGCAACTTGAAGTGCTGATATTTGCATCGCATTTGTTAAGAAAACGAGCTCGCGCTGTTGTTCTTCATCCCAATATCTAATCAATCGTAGATGTTTGGGATAATGTTGCTTTGGATAAAATCCAGTCAATTCAATCGTTACATCTGATAGTACATTCTTGGGTAACCTACGCTTCCATTTGATGGATTTGTATTGAAGATTCTTTTTTGCTCTGACAACGAAGAAAGCTCCGATCTGATGAATCTTATATAACATCTTGAAGTTGTTGTATGCACGATCAAAGATGTAATAAGACCCTGGTTCATATGGGATTTCTTTCATTGCCTTTGAATCATGAACGGAAGCTTCGGTGATATGAAAAAATGTTGGAATCTGTGTTTCTACATCGTATAATGTATGGACTTTAATCCCACCCTTTTTCTTTCGAAACTTCGCCCACCAGAATACGGATAGACATAAGTCAATCGTTGTTGAATCA
This sequence comes from uncultured Saccharicrinis sp., assembly GCA_963665705.1. GTDB lineage: Bacteria > Bacteroidota > Bacteroidia > Bacteroidales > Marinilabiliaceae > Saccharicrinis. The sequence goes on along the minus strand of OY762448.1, from coordinate 1,674,962 downwards.
AAAGCATAGACATTACCTCCAAGCTTGAAGATATCAGTAACTCGCTTCTGCCTGGCTTCGGCAACCAGAAAGTAGGCATATTCTTCAAAGATGTGGTAGTCTCTATCTTGATTAGATCTTGCCAGAGAAGATCTAGAAACATTCTTACCCATCCCCAAATGATAACATTTGGAGTGGTTGGCATCAAGAGCTATGATCAAATCTCTCAGGCTTTCACGATTGGACAATTGCCCAAACATCAAGGCAAGCAATTGGTTCCAGCAAGTGAAATGTTTTACGTATTTATCACCTTTATACTTAGCTACAATACGATTGAACTTACTTCGATTTAAAAACGAGACCAGTTGAGCAAAAACGTATCTATCTTGAAACATATGCAATCAGATTAATCTAATCCAAAGCTATAATTTCAAGTCCTTTCGCTCATAAAACCTCTATAACAAACTAAATTTCAAATATTTCAAAGATCTTTTTTTAAGTTTTAATGGGACAGTACTGTTTTATTACTATTTATTACCATGTTCTACATTCCTTTTGAAATTGCATTCTATTTCTCTATAATTGAATCAGAAAAACGCAAAAATGACTCACTAAAATGATATTTAGAAGAACGATATTAAAACAAGATTTGGCCATTAAATTATATCCACAAAGCTCAAATATTAATGCAGCGATGCAGTTGCTCCGGAAAGAAATAAAATTGTCACCGGAATTGAATAACAGACTTGAATTACTGACAAGAAATAAAAGGGCTCATTATTATACTCACAAAGAACTGGAAGCGATACTGGAGCATTTTTGTATTAGTCAGGAAGAATTTGAGTTATTATAAGAGCTTCTTTGGGAAAATCATGGTAAAACGTACAGAAAACCTAGCAAAATCATGCTTAAAAGCACTGTCTGTACCAATAAACAGATAGCTTTCGAGTGCTTTTTCATGCTTCAGAGTACTTTCAGAGTATATGTAGACCATATTCAGAGTGTATTTCACTTGCTTTTGAGAGCTTTGCCTATTTTGTAGGGCATATTCAGCGTGCTTTTTGAATGCTTTCAAAATTTATGAGAGTGCATTAGGATGCTTTGCTCATTATCAATAGTGCTTGGTGTAAATCTCCACCAATATGAAAACAACACCAAAGTTGAATTAGGAAAATGCTTCGTTTTTTAAAGTGCTTTTTGAGCACCTTATTGGGAATTGTATGGTCTGTCGTGCATGAAACCAAAAAAAGTTCAAATTGTCGCTAATTGGCTAAGTTGTGTCGCCAATTGGCACAGCTGTAAGTCGCTAATTTTGTGATTTATAATATAATTTTACAACCATCAAAATGAAGTAGAATAATATTAAACGCAATACGATGATATTACCCCGAACAATATTAAAACAAGAATTAGCTAAAAAACTATATCCTCAAAGTTCAAATACAACTTCCGCCATGCAATTACTGCGTAAGGAAATTAAACTATCACAGGAATTAAGCACTAAGCTTGATAAGTTGATACGTAATAAACGTGCCCACTATTTTACTCATAAAGAACTGGAGCTTATCCTGGAGCACTTTTGTATTGGTCAGGAAGAGGTTGAGGGGCTTTAATTTCATTTACAATACCTGTTCGGGTATAATTTACAAGCATATTGGTCTATTTACACCCGATAGGGTATAAACCATTCACCTCATATACAATACATATTTAAGGAGAAACTGTTATTAATACCCACAAACTAATTATGTAGCATTTTTAGTATATACCTATGTATCAAATTTAGTATATAGCGATATGGAAGATTTAGGATATAGATGTATATAGCTATATTTCAAAACTATACAAGAGTAATGATATTTATTCGAAGTCTTATCCTTTAAAGAACACCGAATACTTCTGTAATTGTTTTTCACAAAAACATTTAATTAATAATTGTTTTTCATGGAAAGTAATTGTTTTTCATGTTATCTTCGTAACTATAATTCATAGTTTAGGTGCATGAGTAATCGTTTTTCACAAAAAGTAAGTATTTTTCACGGACAACCACTCCCTGAAGAAGGAATGTTAGCCGGTTATGCTTTTATGCTTCAAGAAGTAGAGCAAAACTCAAACAAGGTTTTACCTACCCCCAAGCAATTATCCATAATTACAGATAAACACCAAAGATATAGTACAAAAAGGTGGCAAGTGTTCACCAAGAGACACAAACCCAATAATAATCCTATAAGCCATGTTGTATTTGCTTTAAAATACGAAGGCATTGATTTACTAATTCTAAAATCAATGTTTCAACTTATTGGTGAAAAGGCGATAACGGAATATATTTTGAGTGAACCAACCGGACAATACTCTAGAAAAATTTGGTTCTTATACGAGTGGTTATTTGGAATAAAGCTTGATATCCCAGACTTGAAGAAAGGTACTTATGTAGAATTACTAAATCCAAACCAACAGTATCCTGGTCCAACCGAAAACTCTACCAGACATCGAATAAAAAATAACTTACCTGGAACACCTGAGTTCTGCCCTCTAATTAGAAAGACCCAAAAACTTGAGAAATATATTTCTACAAATATTAGAGATTCCATAGATAAAGGATTAAACAATAGAGATAAAGAGCTAATTAAAAGGACTGCGGCATTCCTGTTATTAAAAGATTCAAAAGCCTCTTTTGCTATAGAAGGAGAATATCCTCCAAACATGCGAGCCAGAAACTGGGGTAAAGCTATAGGACAAGCAGGTAAAAAACCATTGACATTATCAGAAATAGAACGCCTCCAGCATGTGGTAATTGGTTCTAAAAAATTAAAAAATATGGGCATCAGGGAGGGTGAAGGCTTTATTGGCGAACATGACCGAGAAACTTTTACGCCAATACCTGATCACATATCCGCAAAAGCTAAAGATCTCACCTCTCTAATGAATGGATTATTAAACACAAATAATCTTCTTCAAAACAGCGAATACGACCCTATACTTACAGCGACTACCATTGCCTTTGGCTTTGTGTTTATTCATCCTCTTTCTGATGGTAATGGAAGAATACACAGGTATTTGATACATCACATCTTAACATGGATGGGTTATACAAAACGAGACATGATATTCCCTGTTTCATCAGCAATATTAGATCGAATTAGTGATTACCAGGATGTATTAGAAGATTTCTCATCTCAAAGAATCGATTTGATTGAATGGGAACCCACTTCCGACCATAATATAAAAATACTAAACGACACAATTGATTTGTATCGTTACTTTGATTTAACTCGTCAGGCTGAATTTCTTTATGAATGCGTTGAAGAAACAATTAATAGAATTATTCCGGAGGAAATTGATTACCTGGAAAAGTATGACATGTTAACTAACAGAATAAATTCCTTTATTAATTTACCGGACACAAAAGTTGACCTTCTTATTAAATTATTAAATCAAAGCAAAGGAAAATTATCAAAGAAAAAGAGAGAAAATCATTTTGAAGAACTTACAGAAGAAGAAGTTTTCATTATTGAGGAAAACTATAAGGAGATCTTTATAAGCTAAATTTAATTTCTTTTAAACATCAGATTTAACTCTCCTAAAGAGAGTAATTTTTACCTCTCAAAGCAAAACGAGAGTAAATCTTGCCAATATTTACTCTCGATGACTTCACAAATTCAGACATCAAGTTTTCTGATCAAAAAACTTGACAAAAATCCATTTTTAGGTTCGGTTCCTTTTTGCTATTTTTGGAGGGAAATGAGTTCATTAAAACGCATCTGAAAAGGGCATTTTTTAGCCAATTTTGGTGGACTTACAGAGGACTTTAAAAATTAAATTCGTAAAATATTGAGAATAGGGCACTTAAAGTAAAATTTCAGTTCCCTCTCTCTCCGCAAAACTCGTCGAAGCAATAGTTTAGGCGAGTTTTTTTATTAAAATCCACCATCAAAACTAATTCATACAATACTAACTAATACACTATTCTTTAAAAATTGAATTCCATAGTATTTTTTCAATTAGCAACTACGTTTCCAGAAACGAACGAATTTGTTTAGCTCAATTAATCCCAATAATTGGTACTACGAGTAAATCCGACTCTGATGCCTGCAACAAGAGTTGTAAACTACCTATATGCTTTAATAAACCGTTCATCATTTTTTAGAAAAGAAGTGACATTCATCGAATTAACTCCTATACATCAATACCTTAAATACAAATAAACAGATGTTATTACGATAGAGACTAACATTAATGGAATGCCTATTTTCACATAATCTTTAAAGGTTAATGGGTAATCTGTTTTCTGAGCAAAACCCGCAACTATAATATTCGCAGCTGCACCAATCAGAGTACCATTACCACCAAAACACGCCCCTAATGATAAAGCCCACCACAAAGGTTCGGTTCCCCCCATGTTCTCAATAACAGAGATCATCGTTGCCGTATAAGGGATACTGTTGATAAAAGTTGTAGACACTGCAGATAGCCACAAAACTAACTGCACCCCTTTTTCTTCTTCTCCATTGGTTACAACAATCATTTGATCTGCCAAATAAGTAATAATACCTGTTTTTTCCAGGCCTCCAACAATGATAAACAATCCCATAAAAAAGAATAAAGTAGGCCACTCTATTTCTTTCATTATCTCTTCCGGACTTTGCCTTGTAACCATCATTAGAATAAAACCACCACCCAAAGAAATGGATGCAAGATTTATGTGATGTAAGTGATGTGTAATAAATGCAATAATAATCAATGAAAAAACGATTAAGTTCTTTATCAGGAATTTCGTGTTGCCAATAGCTCTTGACTCATCAAATGCGGCGATTTTTACTTTCTCCACTTTATTAGATGTCAGTCTTTTATAATAAATCACCCTCAAAATAACCAAAGTAACAATTGAAACGACTACTACCACAGGCAAATTATTATTCAGAAAATCAATAAACTCCAGATGAGTTGCCCCTCCAATCATAATATTGGGAGGATCGCCTATCAGTGTGGCTGCACCTCCAATATTAGAGAACAAGATTTCTGAGATTAAGATTGGTGTGGGATTTATTTTAATAGTATCTGCAACTGCAAAAGTTAAGGGTACTACAATCAGAACTGTGGTAACATTATCTAAAAAAGCAGAAAGGATAGCTGTAATAACAGACAATACAATTAGAATCCGCCAAGGATTACCTCCCGTAATTTTAATACCCTTAATCGCAATGTATTCAAACAAACCTGTTTTACGCATGATGGAAACGGTAATCATCATTCCGCATAATAATCCGATTGTATCAAAATCAATAAAATCAATAGCCTCATCCTGAGACAAAATATGAAACACAACAAACAGGAAGGCTCCAATCATGGCAGCTATTGCATTAGGCAACTTTTCAGTAGTAATAAAGGTAAAAGTGAGTATAAAAATAACCAAAGCAATAATGATCTGAAAAGTCTCGATATGCACAATTAAATTTACCATTATTAACAAGTTATTATTTCAAAAAACATCCCTTACCACCATACAATCATCTACTTCATAAAACTAAACCTATTACTACCCTTTCTTATCAGATATCCAGAGAGACTGATAGAATCTCAATTCGGGTTATCAAACCAATTAACCTGCCGTCTTCCACTACCGGTAAAATTGTTCCATTCATGCGATACAATAAATCTGCTGCATAAGACATGGAATCTTCAGGAGACACATATGGATAATCTTTATCCAAAAACAAATCCGCACTCGTATCCAGCTTTTTTTTCAAATGTATTGTTACCTGATCCAAACCTGCCATAAACGAGGTATTGGTTATAGATTTCATATAATCAGGAATTGCAGCATTTAGAATACCTTGTTCACTAATACAACCCACATAATCACCCAACTTATTAACCACAGGAAGAACACTTAACCGATGTAACTTCATTGTGTTAATCACCCTACTCAAGGTAGATTTCTCACAAACACAGGTTATATCTCTATAAATAAAATCTCTAACCTTTTTCATTGCTATATTTTTAAGGTCAACAAAACGCAACTAAATGATTGAAGATTACACACCAAAATATTTTTTCTAATCCTCCTCTTTTACTTAAGATCAATTTCTTCAATATCAATGCGTGAAAGATTCTTTTCGATTAAATCAACATCATCAATCTCCTTATAAATACACTCTACATCTGTTAGTCCAGCAGCAGAAGCGTATATCAAGATATCCTGAACATCTTTTTGTAGTTCATAAGCATGTATAAATCCCCCTAAATAGGCATCACCATACCCCAGCATATTAACAATCGACATATCTTTAGGACGGAGAATAAAGGCCTTGCCCCGGGTAACTGCCACTATATTTTCAAGACGATGTGTAAAAATAACAAATTCAGTCCTGGGACTTTGATTTAAAATATTTCGTCCCTCCTCAATAAATTGATCTACTCCATCAACTGTTTTACCAAATAATGTATGATTAGAACGCATATCCGGATTAATAAAGAAGGGCTGAGCCTTTATCAAGACATCCAAATATTTTGGAGAAGTATGTACCATGACTTTCTTCCCCTTATCACGAGCTTTGTTTATTAATTCGATATAAATATCAGAAGAAAGACCGCGAGGCAATGAACCGGCTATTACAATTAACTCTACCCTTTCTAATAAACGCTCATAATTCTCAATAAAAAATCGAACATCTTCTTTCGCAATCTCCTGTCCAAAATCATTAATCTCTGTTAGTGTTTCATTCTTTCTGTCCAGAATTGAAATATTTGTCCGTGTGGCACCTTGTGTAAAGATAAAGTTTGTCGTAATACCTGCATCCCGGATGGCATCGCATAACATGTGGCCAGCATGACCTCCTGCAAAACCAGAAGCAACAACCTTGTTCCCCAGCTTATTAAGAAGCAATGCCACATTCACCCCTTTTCCCCCGGGAGAGATCAAACTTAACTCCCCCGACTGTAAGCGATGAAGCTGATGAAGTTTAAATCCATCAACAATCAGGATTTTATCAATAGCCGGATTTAGAGTAACTGTCAATATCATAACAACATACTTAATAAAAACACTCCTTATTTCAAGTTAAGGATTTTTTTATTAAAATGCTGTGATTGATTATAATTTGGAGTGGACCAATATAAGAAAATCCATACATTGGCCCATACAACAAGCTTTTAAGAAAATAATTGAATCTTTGATTCTCTCCCGTAAATTTAAATTCATCTTTTCTTCCGCAGATAATTTGCAAAATGAATTCAAATTGAAATCACTACTCATATATTCAAAATCCATTTTCCATCAATTTACTGTTCAAATCTCCCCCACTCAGGATTACCAACATCTTTACCTTTAACTCTCACATTAGCTATTCAATCTTGTTGACAGCCTTCGTAAGGGTCAGGTATTTCTACCCAATCAGATTCTTTAATTCCATAATTGTCAAGGCATGATTCATAGGTCTCTTCAATTGATTCGAACCAATAATCACAAACTGAACTTGAATCTTTTTCTGAATCATATTCAAAAAGGTAAACACCTTCTTTTGAAGCATAAATCATCAACTAATTTATTCTTCAACCATTTTATCTACAAACACTGAAAAAGATTCTGCATAAATATCCTCATTACCATTTAAGAAAACCTTACCAGAATCTTTATGGATATAGAATGTGCCATCAATATCGTTTGAAAAAAATTCAATTAATCCTTCTTTAAGTAGCTCATTGTCTTTATTCATCCAATGCAGTCCTTTACAAGCTATTTCGTCCGGAACTTCATAAACAGAATAAATTTCATCCCCATGAATTTCAGCATAACCAATTTCTTTTAAGTATTTGCGAAATTCCTTTGGCAGCTTTATTGCTAATGCTGATTCTAATTTTGCAATTTCAGACTCCTCTGTTCCTTCACCTATATTGTCTTCTGAATGTTCTTTCAGTTTATTTAATGCATCTTGTGTATTCATGTAGATATTATTTCATGAGATTTCTATTCTGCAATACGATACCAATTTTTACATAACTTTTTATTGGTTTTAGGATGATCTGATTTTGTTCTGGCATCATACGTTCTAATTTTAGCAGTATCGGTTGTATAAATAAATGCAGAATAATGATCAATAAATCCGCGGTCGATAAAAAACGTTACTGTAACACTCCCGGATGGTTTATCATCAACAAATATTTCATTTCCTCCGTTTGATATAGGTGGAAAATGATTGAGTTAGCGGATTTAGAACAGCGCAATCCGTTATATTTATATATTATCACTATTAACCGACAAAAGTTTCATTTTGGCGAGTCTCATGTCTTAATGTACTGAAAATCTGAATGCTTATCATAAGATGCAAAATACTACCCCCCTTGTTTTTAGAACAATGCAGTCTGAAAACAAGGGGATTTATTTCGTTTTGTTCGTTTGATATAAGTTCTTCTGCTATTCTGAACCATCCAAATAACCTGAAGATTGCTTACTAAATGAATTCGTACTAATGCTGCAATCGTAGAAAATGCCTTTTTGCTTTCAGATTTTACCTTTAATACTTGTAGTAATAGTTGCGCAATTAGCGTACACCATATTTGAGTTTTTATTCCGTTCTCTGTTTCAGAATAAAAGTAATGCAATTGAAAGTTTTGTTTAAGCTTTTTAAAGAGCAACTCTATATTCCACCTTAGTTTATATAAGTAAGCAACTTCTTCACGACTTATCTGCCAGTTATTGGTTATAAATTGATATGTTCTTTGCTGTTCATCTCGGTAAGTAACTTTTCTTAAACAAAGCGTCTTGTTTTCTTTTTTGTCTTTGTAATTTAAATGAATGTGTTCTTCTTTCAATACTCCCGCCTCATTATCCTCCAGTTCTTTAGAGTATAATTCTTCTACCACATCATATACTGCATTTTTCTTAAGCCTACACACAAAATTTACTTCTTGTTCAGTCCACAAGGCAAATTGCAAGTAATGGTTGTAGGCTCTGTCGAAAACGATCATGCTATGTGCAGCAAGGGTCAAATATTTAAGGAAGTTTTTGTCGTGCAGTTTAGCTTCGCTTAGCTTTACAAATTCGGGAGTGTCACTATGAGCATCAATCATCATATGAACTTTTAATCCTCCTTTCTTTTTTCCATCATGCTTTGGGTTCCGCCCAACACCCTTCATTACATCTGAGAATAGTCTTATTGTGCTCGAATCGAACAGGTATAACTTATTGAAGGATACATTATCAATTCGGCTGACCGACAAAAGTGGTTTAAAATGTTCTAGTAACATGAAATATAGTTCTTCGAAGAATTCATTACTTCGATTGCGCAAGCCATCTCCTGCAGTACTCTTTGCTGGTGAACTTGACATCCCAAAGTGGTTCAGTTTTCCCTGCATACTCATCATGCCATCACAAATTTCACCCATAGAGTCGCACCGGCTAAATGCACCAAATAGCAGTGTCAGTAACTGCTCCCATGAGCTGAACTTTTTATAATATCTGTCTGCTTTATACTTATTCACCAAAGCATCAAACTTGTTTCGAGGGATAAAATCTATTAGTTGTTTGAAAATTGGCTGACCGACTAAATTCTTTTCACTATTTTTATTGCTCATAATTTTATTGTTGTGGTGACCTAAAATTATGAAAAAGAAAGGATGGCTCGATTGAACCATCCTTTTATTTTTTCTCGGTTAGTAGTGATATATTATAAATTATTTCGCAGATAAACAATCTAACATTTTGAAATACTCGATAGGATTTGCAATCCGGTTAATATTGAAATTATTCAACCAAATGCAAACATTGCGATAAGCAATGAAAGAAACAAAATTCAATTTAGTTATGTCTAGCATAGAATAACATTGAAAAATTTCCTTACTTATTTGTACACATGATAAAAACACTCAAACCAAGACTACCACAAACCACTTACTGTAAAAATATTGAACAGATTCCATCTCAATAAATTCGTACTACCAAACATGACTTATCCTCGACTATAAGGTTAATTTAATTCCAATAATTTAGTAATTCAGGGTATACAATCATACCTAACTGAATTTAAATTAATTCCAGTCGTCTCATTTCCCAAAAACACTTTTCAGTTGCATTAATATCTGCTGAAGCATCGTGAGCTTCTTCAAAGTCAACCCCAAATAGTTTCAAATGTAATTCAGATAATTTAGGCCATTTGAAACCATAGGGGCCTGGAATTTTACAATAATTAGTTGATGAATGCATCGTGCAAAGCTTCTGTTTACTCTGAAAGCTTGTTTTGATTTTCGCTCTTAAAAACTCAGCCCCAATTATTTTTTCGTCAAAGCTAATATTATGAGCAACAATAGTGTCTGCTTTATCCACTAATAAATTAAATTCATTAAGAACTTCTCTAATATCAACACCTACCTTAAGAGCCCTTTCTGTAGTAATTCTATGAACTTTAGATGCTTCTTGTGGTATTACAAAACCATTGGGTTTGATAATGTAATCCTTAGCTTCAACTCGCTTACCATTCTTATCACAAAGTATCCAACCAACCTGAATCATTCGAGGCCAATTATTCAAATCAGTAACTGGTGCCTTCCAGCTTTTTGGCAATCCTGTAGTTTCTGTATCAAAAAATAAAAACATAATTTAGTCTTATAATTATCTCTATTAATAATAGAACTCACTTTCATTAACTCTAGGGGTTATTCCTGGACAAATTTTAGCAAATTCTTGAATAAATACAGCTTTAACTCTATTTGTTATTTCTTCAAAATCATATCGGTTGTTAACTTGATATAATGCAGCATCATGCATTGGTAGTAGAAATTTGGCTTCAGGGATTTCTTCATTAACTTTTAATAATGCCTTTTTAAATATTAATGAAGCTGTTGCTTGTATAGTATGACTTAACGAAAGAGAGATATCTTCCCCAACGTTTCTATAGTTTCCCAAAGTTGTTCCAATAATTTTACTATCTGCAGCATCTCTTTCAACTTTCTTTTTATAAGTCTGTAATTTTTTAAATCTTGAAAAATATCGATTTACTTCTTTGGGAAGTATAGAACTGCCGTACATAAACTTATAAAATTCAATCTTTGCATCGTCTCTTGTTTCTTCCGGATCACAAAATTTATCTAACATATCCTTATAAATATCCTGATCATATAAATTACATAGCCTTTTATCCTGGCTTAAAGAAGCTAAGATACCTGCTTCAAATTGAGAATAATCTATATAAATAAAATCACATTCATCATCTGGCTTTATTATTCTACGATTCGTTCTCCTAATATTCTGAAGAGCAGGTTCTCTTAAAGTTATTCGTGATGTTATTGTTCCAAATCCATGGTAACTTGGGAATGTTCTAGTATTGCCACCTCTACGTGCCAAGATATCTAAGAAGCTATCCAAATTTTTTTGATTTCTAATTAACTCATAGAACAATTTACATGGCTCACTCTTTTTACTATAGTTTTTAAAAGTTCGTTCAATTGAACCTGATATTTTAATTTCTTTGCTTTTTAGCCAATTTTCCTGGATTTTTATTTTTTCAGGAGAATAGACCTTGTAATCCAGTTGAAGTTTATTTTTTATATTATAGACAGCTTCTTCCAAAGATTGTATTTTTTCTTTTGCTGCTTCCACATCAACAGCTATTCCTTTTCTCTGGCGTTCATAAATAATTCTATTTATAGGAATCTCAATATTAATGAATCGTTCCTTCTCAAGAAAAGCTGTATCATCTGTTATTCTTTGAATAAACTCACCTACTATCTCGATATAATCAAACACATTACCTTCCCTAATTTGAAATCCATTAGGTAACATTTTTCTTTCCTTAAGAAGTTTATATAGGTTCCATTTGTTCTGGTTTTCTAATGGTTTAGACTTTTGAAGAAATTGCTTTGAATATGATTCAATATCTATTAATATTGGTAATGCATGATAAGAATAGGCTTCTCCATACTGTTTAATAAATTCTACAACTTGAGATGAAAAGAATCTATCTTCAAGACTAAATTTCTCAATAAGACCTTGAATAGATACGCTCCCTTTTTCTCCATCTGAAATATTGAGAAAATACCATTTATTAAAAGCGTAGAAAATAATAATCTCTTTCATACTGAGTACATTTGCAATAATTCTACATCAATTTCAATATCATCCTTCTCTCCCGGAATATAAATCAAATCTTTATCCTTAAAATAATTTAAGCTTTGATGCACAGCTTTAACTTTTGCATCTTTAGATGAAATTTCAGAAGTTTCAATTGCTCTTAACACAATTAACGCTATTCTTTCTTGAAAGTTACTACTATGAGTAAATCCTTCATTATATTTTCTTAATATTACACGTCTATAATCAAGATCAATTGTACCCATATATATCATCATAGCAGCAATTACGGGTCTAGATGTTTCATCATTTGTGTCAAGATAATTACTTGCATACTTTCTTAACTCCACATTGTCTATTTTATGCTTTGCAAGCAATAGCCAGAGATGATAACCTTGCCATGGATAAACATTATATTTTGATTCTAAAACTATTTCAATAACCTCAGACCAAAATACATTAGGTATATAAACTATATCCAGAACACCAATCATGGTACAAATTTGAGGGGTTACCCATGGGCGTTCTTTCATCAAAGTTCCAGCTACTTTAATAAATTGACCAATATCACTTTCCTCTTCCAAATTTACACCGTTAGAAACACAACGTCTGATGGTGGTGATAGCTTGATTTAGTTTCCTTTCATTTGAATTACAACCCGTTGAATTTTCTTTAACATTATCTAATAACACTTTTACAGCTAAATGAAATGCTTCATTTAAAAGACTTATATTTCTAGATTTAGAAAAACGGGAAAGTTTGCTTTTTTCTAAATCAAATGGCTTTCGGTACGAATCATCTATCTCATCCCTATCCTTTTTTCGCCGAGGGTTTAGTTTTAATATTTTAGTTTTTTGACCATTAAGAGATAGGTTTAATCGTCGCAATTCTTTTTCAATTAAAGTTAAATATCTTCTTGCTTCATAAGTGTCATTACAGAAAATTCGAATATCATCCATGAATCTTACATATGCAGGAACATGGTGTCGCATATATGAATCTACTTGATTTAAATAAAAAGTTGCCAATAACGATGATACATCATTATTTTGAGGGATGCCACTAGATTTATTACCAGCAAAAGTTTTAAGAACCTCTACTAGTTCTTTTGAAGCATTCCGTTCATTAGCAGTAATGCAAACGGCTGATATTTTTTTACCTAATAGTTCAATATCAATATTATCGTAAAAGTTTAAGATGTCAATTTCAATTACATATTTATATCTTAGTGAATAATCTTTTAATAAGTATTTCAATTTCTTCCATTGTTCAACACCTGAAATCATTAATCCATTATTCTTTTGTTGATTGTAGCGAGCGGAAAATACTATTGGAGAAAGAGCCTCATCTAAGCGTTTTCCTATAACCTCTACTAATGCAGCATAGTATATTCTATCTGCATACGGAATAATCATGGCCTTTCTAAGTGTAAAAGACTTTTTAGGCAAATAAAAAATCTCTGATTCCGAAACTTTATACCTATTATCAAAAGCCTCTTTAAAATACTCAAATAAAAAGTCTTCATGTGATAAATCAATAAAGTTTAATGGATCATGAAACCAATCATCATATGTATCACAGGTAACCCTGTTTCTTGCGAGTTGTAAATCCAACCTAACTCCATTTATAAAAGCATCATTAATATCAACAACAAGTTGATTCTTTACAATTCGTCTTTTAGTATTATCAACTGTTGATAATACTTCAAGTTTATTATTGTATAGCTTATTATTTATTTCTTCAAACGAAACATTGACAGCATCAATGTAGCCTCCTTGCAATTCCTCAGTAGGATGTTTCATTATAAAACCATGTAAAATAGGTTTATCTTCAGAAACAATACCTGAGCCTGAACAACCTTTAAGATGGTTAGAGTTGTTCCAATTTTTTATTGTATATGAATTTTCATCAGAGTCACTTATTTTTAACACTAAAGGATGTAATCTATTGATATTGGCATTAGTAATTGCCCATGCTATACAGTTCTCCGATAAATTGTCGGATACCTTTATGTATGGTAATTCAAACCTTATATTCTTTCGAACTACGATAATCACCAAATCACTTTCAAAAAATATAACTTTATTAGATATTTCTTTTTGAGGAATGTATTCGTAACGAATATACTCGCCTTGATTATAGCACTGTATCTCAATAAAATTTATTTCCTCAATAAAAATATCATCGTCATCATTACTAATTTTGAAAGTATGCTTTGTTGTAAAAACATAATTATACCCACACTTTGGAGATGTAGCGTATAAAAAACCAGATGACCAGTCTTCTGCACCACCAACTTCAGTCCTTACTTTAACTCCACACTTTTTAAATTGCTGATAAACTGTATCCATTTATAGAATTGTTAGGTTCAAGGTCAATGTTATATTTTCTTTTTTCTATATCTGTAATTCGTAGCTTTTCTAATGTCTCTGAATAATTAAATAAGAATGATATTTTACCTTTATCATGTTGATAGTTTATTATTTTAAGCAAAGTCTTTTTATCGGGTAAATAATGGTTATTCCCATCCGTACAAATAACATATTTACTACAGTTGATTTTAGATATAATATCCTTTGTAATATTTCTATGACTTCCATGGTGTGGTAACTTTATAAAATCAAAAGGGATTAATTTCCTATCATTTTCTTCATATAATTTAGACATAATTGTTTCTAATCTCTTTGGTGTCACATCTCCAGTTAACAAGCTCTTTTTATCATTACTCTCCAATAATAGTACAATGCTACTTTGGTTTGGCAATCTGTTGTCCAGACTTTTATCTGCAACATATTTTTCTAGGTCAGTTAAACTCTTATTCCAATCTGACCTATCATCAGCAGATAGAAATGCTCCCTTTGTATTAGCATAGCCATCTACGATTTGCTCAGATGGTGAAAGGCAAGTTAATTTTACTTCACCCAATTGAATCGAAGGTGAGGTATCTAATAATATAGTATCCCATTTTAAATTTAAATGATTAATAAGAATCTCTACTTCTGATGCCTGCTGGAAAGATAGGTATTTAGATTCCTTTGGAATTGGTTTCCCCTTTATTATTCTAGGAGAATTAAAGTATACTTGCTTGACAAAGCCTTTAGGCTCTCCAAATCGATTATTTTTATGTTCGACAAGAAAATCAATGATACCTTTAATGTGGTCTGAATCATGATGTGTAATAACAAGTATGTCGATACATTCATTGTTTTTAAATATTTCATCTAATTCATTAAAAAGATATGTTGTATCATCACCACCATCAATAAGCATGTTTTCCCCCTTGCTTTTCACAAGAATTGCATCCCCTTTTCCGGCTTTAAGAAACTTAACTTGCATATAATCTATTCTACTTATTAATTTTCAAATCTTCCAATTTATTAATACACGCTAAAAATATCCTGTCGTTGAGTAACATCTTGGATTTATTTGATATTTCTACTTAAATAAATCCAAGATGTTATCCCTCTAAGTAATCAGAATCATTTTTCATATAAACTATTTTAATAATTACTTATACTTTAATCCCTTACTTATTCTTGACTTGATTCTTTGGTACTCAATAATTAGTTTTTTAATTACTATTACCTTATTATTTATACTTTCACTCTACCTCAACTCAAAATTAATAGGAATAGTATAACTCACCTTCACCACTTTGCCATCTTGCTTACCTGGTTTCCATTGAGATAATCCCTTTACCAAACGTACAGCCTAGTGCATTAAAATTGCCGATTCTTTACATGCCGGATAAACATCGCAAACATTACCCTCTCCATCCACTATAAAATTGACATATACTTTTCCGGTGATACCTCTTTCTTGTGCAGATATAGGATATCTTACGTTTGATACTATGAAATCTATTATACCATTACTTCCTCCCGGATATTCTGGCATTTCTTCTACCACATAAAAAACTGGAGTATTATTTATTTCTTTCTTCTCTTCTTTGGTAACAATGCCGTCTTTGGATATTATAAAATCAGAATCCTTTATGGTAGCTTTAAATGACCCTCTTTCTTCTTGTAGGATATAGTGGTAAAATATCTGTCGCCCATTAATTCACCCTGTTTATTGATATAGCCGAAAATCCACCTTAATGAACCATAAGTTGTGGTATCAGGATTTGATTTTAAAACCATGGCATAATCACCTTTAAAATCTGTTACTTTTTCAAATTTAGGTGGAATCACAAACTCTCCATTATGATTTATAAAACCGTAATTATAACCTTGCTTAGCATAAGCTAAATCACTGAAGAAAGAACCTGCATCATAAAACTGACAATTGATAACTATATCCCCCATAGCGTTTATAAATCCAAATTTTAGATCTTTCTCCACTAGAGCCAGTCCTTCAGAGAAAGGTTCTGCAAATGTAAAAGGTTCCACCTGTTTATTTATCTTTCCCCTTTGGTTAAGCAAATAGTAATGGCCTTCTTTAAACTTAAAATCTTCTTTGTGTTCTTTTGCATTAGCTGTAGTAACTGTTAATAAAAGAGCTAAAATTGTAAGTAAACATAGATAGTTAGTCCTTGAGTTGCAAAAGAGTTCACCTGTATTAAATAAATTCTTGTCTGGCATTGGTAAAAATGTAGTTCGTTTAAGAAGCATAAAGATAGCAATTATGTCAAATAAATATTCAACTGATTGCATTAAAAAGCAAAATACCCACCTTTCTATTTTGCTAAAAATGAGGCTAACTCATAAGCGCCATTTTTTACCAATCCTTTTCCCCTCCTATGATATGACCATGATATGACGTCGTACTGACTATGGTTTTACTATGCAAATTTTATCCTCTTTCTTCGCTTCCTTAGAAGCAATGCCCAGGCAAAGAACAATCAAAGAATGTGCATAGACAACACAACCTCAATACAACCACAATACAAAGAACAAGCATTGACTATGCATACAACTAGCAATGGTTATGCATAGGATTAGCATAGAAATAGCATAGATAAGCAAAGACATAGCAAAGAAAAGTCATAAAAACACCAAAAACAGCCAAAACCTGGAATATTTTTGCTCAAAAACGCGATTTTCCGGAATATTTTGTCGTTTTTTTGCGATTTTCTGGAATATTGGCCCTTTTTTTAACATTTGGAGTACAAAACAGATTTCACTCCAAATTCTTCACACCTCATTTACAGATAGTTACAAGCGGAAAAAGTTACAGTAAAATTACAGTAATTTTTTTGTATTTCTCTGCTCACTACTTTAGTACTAACGATAAAGGAACAAGGAAAAAGTAGAAAGGAACAAGTTGATTAATCCTTTTTAAAAACTAAGAACTTGGAACTTTATACTAAGTACTAAAATTTCGGCCGATACATGTTTAACCCAACCTTCCTTTTTTATCTGATCAATAATAAGGGAGGTTACAAAAACAGAAAGATGCATGAACTTAAAAATTTCGCCATCGGTTCACTGGGTACTTTAGGAATAATGGAAGCAGCAGATGCTCAAATATTATCAGCCCAGGATGCAGATCCACAAACACTAATTATCAGATCTGCGATCACCCTGCTAGCAGGACTACTAACTAATGTAATTTCAAAATGGATGCAACGCAATAAGGTTGAAAAAACATCTACCAAAAACAAAGAAGTTACGGCGCCCAAAGAAAAGGGCAATAAAGTGAAAAACATATTCAAAGTTAAAAACCATAAAAAATAAAAAGTCATGGGAACATATATAAAAGGAATCAACGGAAGATTCACAGGAAAAGTAGGAAGTACAGTAGGTAGTCAATGGAAAGGTATTTCTGTTATGAAATCACTACCCGATTTTAGTAATCACAAAGCCAGTACAAAACAATTGGCACACCGAGCAAAATTCAGACTTGCCACCAAGTTTTTACAACCTCTATACCCGGTAATACAATTGGGTTTTAAAAACCAGGACAATTTAAAGTCATCGTACAATGCAGCCATGTCGGAGTTAATGAAATATACCATTGAAGGTGAATATCCTGATTATAAGATTAACCTGAATAATTTGGTATTAGCCGTAGGATCATTAAAAGGAACAAACCGGCCAAGCGTTGAAGCTAATGGTGAAGAAGTTGTTTTTACCTGGAGGTACAATGCAGCAAATGATGATCTGTTTGCAGACAATGGGGTAATTCTTGTAGCTATTGCTGAAGGCTACTACCCGGAATATTCTATTTGCAAAAATATACGTTCTGAAGGTACTGCCAGTATGTATCTGCCAGATGCTCCCCCGGGAACTGTAGTACATTGCTACATAGCTTTTGCCGCTATGGATGATACAAACCGAGTTAGCAATAGCGTACATGCAGGAACAGTTATTATTCCGGAATAGTTTATTATTTTAATTTTTTAAATTAATATTGAGTAAAGGTCGTTTCTATAACAGGAACGACCTTTTTAATTTGGTATAATACAACAGGCATAGCCCTCACAGACTATGTTTCAGCCCGGTTAGTATCATATGATGAGTTTAGTTGTAAAACATAAATTGTTTGATTTTACCACGGAGACTCTAAGACACAAAGTGATTTGTTAACGATTGGATTATTAATTATTGATTAAGGTACAAGATGCAATCTTGAACCAGATACAGGATCTTTGAGTCATGGGGCTTTGGTGGGTTTATTATAAAAAACAATATACAAATAGCCCTTACAGACTATGCTAAAAGATACCGGACTTTGGAATGTTTCAAATTTATTTTGAGCTGTCCTTACAGGACGATAATTAACTTTATATTAATTCCCAAGGCGTTGCCATGGGCTAAATTGAACTGTGCTTTCAGCACGATATAATTACCCGGATAAATAACACTTACCAATCAAACAGTAACACTGCTGAGTTAATATACATACATCACTCTCTCTCATAACTCTTTGCTCTACTCATTTCCCTTTACTCTAAGCCCTATACTCTTTGCACTTTGCCATATAACAGCTCCCTGATAGGTGGAATTGATTTCAATACACGATACTATCTGTAAATAAACAGAAAAGATGTAACGTTTTACTATCAACACTCTTTCTTTTAGATGACACTACGGGCTGGAGGCCCAAATCAATTCAGCCCCAGGAAACTCCTGGGGTATTTTAGAGATCATTTAAAGGTGCGTCCTGAAAGGACAGCTCAGTTTTGTAATTACACTTCTACTAATGCATAGCCCTTACTGACTATGCTTGTAGATATCGGACTTTCAGCACCAGAAGTGACTTAAGGAGAGGTTAGTTCTAAAACATAAATTGTTTGATTTTACCACGGAGACTCTAAGACACAAAGTGATTTGTTAACGATTGAGTTATTTCTTTTTTGATTATTGATAAAGGTACAAGATGCAATCTTGAACCAGATACAGGATCTTTGAGTCTTTGGGACTTGGTGGTTTTATTATAAAAAAAATATACAAATAGCCCTTACAGACTATGCTAAAAGATACCGGACTTTGGAATGTTTCAAATTTATTTTGAGCTGTCCTTACAGGACGATAATTAACTTTATATTAATTCCCAAGGCGTTGCCATGGGCTAAATTGAACTGTGCTTTCAGCACGATATAATTACCCGGATAAATAACACTTACCAATCAAACAGTAACACTGCTGAGTTAATATACATACATCACTCTCTCTCATAACTCTTTGCTCTACTCATTTCCCTTTACTCTAAGCCCTATACTCTTTGCACTTTGCCATATAACAGCTCCCTGATAGGTGGAATTGATTTCAATACACGATACTATCTGTAAATAAACAGAAAAGATGTAACGTTTTACTATCAACACTCTTTCTTTTAGATGACACTACGGGCTGGAGGCCCAAATCAATTCAGCCCCAGGAAACTCCTGGGGTATTTTAGAGATCATTTAAAGGTGCGTCCTGAAAGGACAGCTCAGTTTTGTAATTACACTTCTACTAATGCATAGCCCTTACTGACTATGCTTGTAGATATCGGACTTTCAGCACCAGAAGTGACTTAAGGAGAGTTTAGTTGTAAAACATAAATTGTTTGATTTTACCACGGAGACCCTAAGACACAAAGTGATTTGTTAACGATTGAGTTATTAATTATTGATAAAGGTACAAGATGCAATCTTGAACCAGATACAGGATCTTTGAGTCATGAGGCTTTGGTGGGTTTATTATAAAAAACAATATACGAGTTGGTCCCGCAAGTTCGGCATAGCGTCTCGCTATGTCGTATAAGAAAAGGCCAGAGGCCCGAATAAAACAGCGAAGCGAGACGCTTCGCTGAACGTAAGGGTTTAAATCTTTAGCAGGTTCTATATTGGCCTCAGCCAGTGAACCAAAAAACAAGGTTAGATTGACGGTTAAAAATCGTTTTTGTTTGAGCGCAGCGAGTTTAAACGATTTCAGTCAAATAACCGTAGTTTTTTGAGTGAGCTGGGTGCAGCCTTGATCTTTTTTCCTTCCTTTTTTGGATTAAGCCAAAAAAGGAAATCGGGTCTGGGCGAAGCGCCAGTTTATGTAAACATTTCGTACCGCTCTGTTCTCAAATGTTATATAGTGTTAAAGCGTTTTGAATTTTCGAATCATTTGGTTAAATTAATTACAAGAATTAACCAACTAAAATTTACCGCTATGCTTACCACTATCCATACTATAACAGACAATATTATTATTAGAAAATCATTTAAATGGAAAAACAACCTGTTTTTTAACAAGGATTTATTAAACATCAACGAGTTGTATACCCGAATAGAGCGTTTACTTGAGAAATACTTAAACAAGGTGGCACTTTCTGATAAAAAGTGCACCAATATTTGCAAGTATATCACTAATATATACTCTGTGAAAAGTCGTTTAGACGAAACTCCCTGGAATATTCCAGGCAACCTTAACGATGATGAAAATAAAATATTCCTTCAGGATTTGGATTTTTATTTGATGATTTCCGGAGTACTCTTAAAGGCCAATCATCTTTTTAAAGGCTTTATTGATAAATGCAAACACTTATCAATATTACAAATGCTGCCCACATTTAACAGTCACCCCAAAAGGATTAAAGAAACCTTAAGTCAATTACAAGAAAGCAAGTGGTTGTACCAGATTATGCATCAACGTGAAAAAAGCCCATATATTAATTTGATAAATGAGCTTGATAACAACACCTCCAGTTCAAAAATGACTCAGGAACTTGTTGCGCCTATTCAAAATATTCTGAACACATTTAATACACCATTAGCCAATCAGGAAGAAGAAGAATATAAAACTGTTACATTAAAATCCATTAATCAACAATACAAACAACTATCTAAGTTTGATGGTAAACTTACTCCTAAAACCTGGTCTGTATTAAAACAGATGCTTATTGACACATTGATAGTTACTCCGAACTCTTCTTTAACTCAAGATTACATCAATTGTATTGATTCATTAAAAAGTAAAGATGCTATTAATATTAACCGTGAGTTAAAGGATATCAAATATCAAATTAAATCATTAAGTAAGTTTGCTAAGAAGAATAAGCATTACACCCCGGAAACACTTAAACAACTTCATGTTATTTACAACAAAATCACTGAATATCAAAAAGAAATAAAGGAAGTTAGCTCTTGTGGTAAGTTTATTGAATGGACTCAAAATCCTAAAGAGTTTGTAAAAAAAATACAAGCTCTGATATCAAACGGCTGTATCAGTATTAAAGGAAACTCGGATACAGTGCCTATTGTTGAAATTATTACAAAATTTGGAAAAGTACGTAAGCAGAATAATTCAGGTACGCTCTCTCCCAACAGCCTGTTAACCTACTTCAAAAAAGCCAATACAGGGGAGTTGTAATACCTATTCTATTGCGTTTTTTAGTATTTATCAGGCTAGCTCGGAAATGATTTCCGTGCAATAATTAAGCTGTAAATCAAACTCATAAATTGCAAAATTAAATGGTTTATTTTGTAGGACGATAAATGAGGAATTGTATTCCGGGCATTTATTCTAATTATAAGTAACCAATTCCTGTGTTTCCAAAACAACTATCTAACCAACTCTGGTCATTGTTATAAAGTAAGCTGCTTGATTATCGAATATTTTATATTTATCGGACATAGGTTTTAGATTTGGTTATTATAATATCTTTTAAAAATAATATTATTATTGACCGGAATGCAATTCCTCACTTCTTTTATTACGAGCTATAATCAAACAATCCGAAACTTCTGTAAATGAGTTACAGCATTTACTTTGCACGGATTGCTATTAAAGGAAACTCGGATACAGTGCCTATTGTTGAAATTATTACAAAGTTTGTAAAAGTACGTAAGCTGAATAATTCAGGTACTCTTTCTCCCAACAGCCTGTTAACCTACTTCAAAAAAGCCAATACCGGGGAGTTATAACTAATTAATTTCAATGTAAATTTGGGATTTGTAAAACATTGATGAAAGGAACTTAAAACACCTTTTCATGATTATAGCTCCATAAAATTTAGTCAAGTACCCAACAATTTTAAAGTATACAACTATTTACGAAACCTACAGGAGAAAAATGGAATTAACATGGGAACTCTTTTCTTATACATAAGGTACTGTTCCCCAAATTCAGCAATGAGCTTTTTCTCTTCATATTTAGTTCCAACAACCAAATAAGCAGAAATTACACCGTCTATAACCAAAAGCATTAATGTAGGATTGATAAAAAAATAGCCCCAAACAATTAAAAGCGTAGCAAAATAAATAGGATGTCGAACATATTTATTTAGCCCGGAAATGTTCAATTTCCCATTTTTCAAACCAACATTCTCATTCTGAAAATCGAGTCCAATAAACTCTTTACCACTATAATTACGAAAAGCCAATGCGCCAAAAACCATACCTACCAACACAACTACCCCTCCTAAAACGCTCACCCATCCACCCCTATCAAAGAGCATAATTGGCATGATACTTTTTTGAAAAAAGTGAATGGGTACCAGCAATAATAATGCTATTAGGTTATAAAAAATCCGGTAGTAAGGGTAAAAAGCAGAGAATCTTCTCTTAAAATGGTTTTTCACTCCATTACTGGCCATTACACTGTGTAAAGCAAAATACAATCCCCAAATAAGTGCCAAGATAAAATACTCCATGAACAATTTATTACTAACCTGAAATATACAATAAAACTATACTAACAAATCTTTTTATCGGGTCTGTGTGAAACGCCAGTAAACAAAAATAAATAGAAAGTACGCTGATTACTTATTGTGGACTAAACCATAAATGGTACAACTACAATTCTCCTAAAAAAACAACACCTGCACTTAATTATACTTACTTCTATTTCTCTTCCAAAGTGCCATCCGCATAAAGGGCAAATCTTCCTTTCATTTTATCCCAAACTTGCTCCTTCATTGGCCAAGGCCATCCTCCAAACTGCGTTTTTTGATAGTCAGCAATAGTATCACGAATTTCCTGCTCAGTATTCATTACAAAAGGCCCATACTGTATTACCTTTTCTTCAATTGGTTTTCCTTGCAGTAACAGAAGAAAAGCATCTTCACTGCCATTTATGATTGTAGTTTCATCCTTAGAATTTAAGGTAATTAGGCTTTGATCCTTTATGGTTTGATTAGCTATGGTAATTGTATTGCCTTTGTAAAAATACAAATTTCTATGAACCGACTCTGCTGTATTTGAAATGGTCCAGGTTGATCCCGCCTCCATCTTGATGGTATAAACAGCCACTTCGTTTTTGGAGTCTGCAGCCCATGAATCCGGTGCCGGATCGGGTGCTTTAATCTCATTTAGAGTCCCTGCAATTAAATTGATTTCTGTGACCTTATCATTTGAATCCTTTACCTGAATAACCGGAATGCTTTCTTTCCAAATCATTTTATAATGAGGTTCAACAAATTTGCTTTTTTTGGGCAGGTTAAGCCATATCTGAAAAAGTTCGAAAGGATTATCTTTATCTGAATTCAGCATAGGAAACATTTCAGAATGTTGAATACCTTTTCCTGCTGTCATCCATTGTACATCTCCGTTTTTAAATCTTCCTGCACCACCATATGAATCACTATGATCAACAGCTCCTTTTACAGCAACTGTAATCGTTTCAAAACCTCTATGTGGATGATAGGGAAAGCCTGGCACCATACTTCCATGATACATTCTGAACCCGTTTTTAAGGTTAAAATCCTGACCAATACTTCTTCCTTTTAACTGTTCTGCATCAAGTCCCAGTTTTTCGTTTCCTTTAGGATACTCATCTTTGTGATAGGTACAAAATAAAAATGGATCTTGTGCTTTCCATGGAGTACTTAATGATTCTATGTTTAGTATTGAAGAATCTTCCATAACTATAATATTGTTTTTATTTAATCATTTACAACGTGTAACTAAATCAATAATCAGAGCAAATTAATCTCAATTAATCTATTTAAGTATATTGAATAAACACACAAACCAGAAGGAAGTTTAAATTTAATATATAGAAACGAATTGGACATTGAGTAGAAATGAACTTGTATAAAGTTTATGCCTTCAGCACGCACTCTTTCCGCTAAAAAAGAAAACCCTGTAAGTTTTACCTAAAGGGTTTTATATTATGCAATTTCTTGCAAAAGGATGCTATTCTATATGCTATCACAAACATCTAAGTATCCTTTATAATCACAATAATTAGTTACGATACCATTTATCAACCATCTTCTTCATAAACTTTAAGCTTCCTTTTGCTAAATCCTCAGAGTTGTATTTTGATGGACGCCATAATGAGGTTGGTCCAACAAGTTCTTTTATTTCAGATGAGAAGTTTTCCAAGACAAGTGGTCCCTGGTAATCTATTTCTGACAACGCTTTAAAAAACAGATCCCAATTTACATTACCTTCTCCTGTCATTCCCCTGTCACTTTCTGTAATATGAGTATGTTTAAGTCTCTCACCTGCCTTAATAATAGGATCGTACAGATTCGTTTCTTCAATATTCATATGAAATGTATCCAGATGCAACCCAATATTAGGCATATTGATTTCGTCAATCATACCAAGTACTTCATCGGCTGCAGTAAATACATAGCTTTCATATCTGTTTATAGGTTCCGGAGCTATTGAAACATTATGCTCTTGTGCATATATGGCCAGTTCTGTAAATACCTGTTTTATTATTTCTCGTTCGTTTGATGTACATGGATGACCGGTAAAATGACCAATTGATGAATGCAGAACACCACCCAAAAAATCACCACCCATTTCGGAGACAATATCAATAGCTGATTGTATCAATTTTAAAGCTTTCTCAGGATAAACTGGCATATGACAGTCTGCCGGTAAGTTAAGGCTACATCTGGCATCAATATTATTAGTTTTTAATTGTTTTTTTACTGTATTTATATCGAAATCTAAAGTTGTAGGAAGATTGATTTCCAACATATCGAATCCGTACTCAGATGCTTTTTCTATTGAGTATTTCCCTCCTTCTGGTGTCCAGTAAGGAATAAATGATAAATATGATGTTCCAAATATTGGCATGGTAATAAAGTTTTAGTTTATAATTTTTAGAATAACCACATCTCGGTTTTAATACCGATATAAGTACCCCAGCTTTTATTATTCAACTGAAGATAAGGTGAGTATTGATTATCCTTTGCATAATCATTATATTTTGCTGCTGACATAACAAGACGAATATGAGGTCTACACCATGCATTCTTTTTACCCAGAGGTACTATTGTTGGTGCGAAAGAAAATTTCCACATAGAAGCTGTTGGATTTTTTCCATCTTTACGAGTAGCATAATGTACTTCGTTAATTAAATGCAACCAGTTTTTAACATAGTACAAAGAACGTGCTCCTACAACAAAATCTGTTTTTCGGTTATAAATCTCACTCTTATCAAAAAACAAAGCCTTATTGTTACTTGAAGAACCTCCTTTGCTATTTGTATAAATCCCATATCCATTGAGACTAAAGTTTTTGTGCAAATTCAAAAGAAAATGTTCAACCATGGTGATGGAGTATGCATTAGTATATTTACCTTTACTATCAGGTGCTCCATATGTTGCCCATGTCCAGGTATTTCCGTTATCACCACCGTTTGCAATACCTGCACCATATCTAATTGAAAACTGATTAAATGATCCTTTTATTTTAGTTTCTATCGGAGAATTTAATTTAGCTCCTAAAACCCAACCTCTGTCAGATGGATATGCATAATCCACACTATTTGAATTTTCGGCTACATAATGATATTCACCAAGTAATTTTAGCGAATTTCCTCGTTTTAAATTCATTGTATGTTCTCCAACAAAGACCATACGTTGTCGAATAGCTGGATTCGTTGCCCCTTTTACTGTAACTTGATAATTATACGGGTAAACTCCTGATGAATCAGAAGAAGAAGGCATATAGATAGCTAACTCAGTATTTTTATAACTAAAGCCTGCCCCCTGCGCTGAATGATCGTCAAAATAAAAATAATCGCATATATGAATATCATCATAACGTCTAAACCTAACTCCTACCCAGGCAGACCAGTCACTTCCCATAATATTTTTAGCTTCTACGTATGTCTCAGGCAAAATAAAAGTTAAACCTCCCGGAGATCGGGAACTTACATTACCCATAAATTGGCCATTTTGCGAATACATACCTAAACGCACTTGCAGCGTCACACTTGTTGTGTCCTTTCGTTCACTCATTGGAGTAAAATGAATCGCTGGTAACAAATCCATATAATCATATTGTTCCATTCTCCCTGCCAAAGATCCCTGTCCTGAAAGATTCAAAGGTTTCCATTGCATTCCTTCCCCATTGGGCGACATTCCAATACCAATTCTTCCTGTTGTTCCCATTGAAAAATTAGTATTTGTAATTACAACTTGTGCTTTCAGTATCGAGAAAACAAACAGTAGAGTAATTATAAGCAAGTAATTTATTGTAGATTTCATTTGTTTAAATTTTGAGTTTTAAAACCATATAAAACTTGATTTTTATTAGTCACATAGTCCGTCTGGATTTATTGGAATAACTCACCAAAAGACATAATTCTCCCACTTTGAAATCTTATCAACTTCATTGATTTCAAAAATATTTCAGCTTATTAATTATTAATTTGGCATTTAGATTTCGCAATTAAAGCTTAAGCTCTCTTGGGTTTTAGGTTTCAAAAAAGTCTTGATAGGATATTTCTTTCTTGACACAGATAAGCCATACCATGATACATAAGCAAAACAGATTAGAGGTAATAAGAATGACAGGTTAACCTCTGAGATTCCCATAAATTGTATATCAGCAACACCACTACCTGAAATATCGATGATAGAACCTTGTAATTTAGGCATTAATGCCCCTCCTACAATTCCCATTACCAAACCTGCTGAACCAATTTTAGATTCTTCTTCTGATAGTCCACTAAGTGCTGTTCCAAATATTGTTGGATACATTATAGACATGAAAAAAGAAGCAAGAACAATACAATTAAGACCAATGTTATTAGGTAAAAATACAGCACCTGTAACACTGGCGGCAGCCAACATGCCATAAATACCAAGTAATTTTCCCTCGCTTACAAATTTTAATAAATAAGTACCAACACCACGACCTAACGTAAATAGCACAAAAGCAGCAAATTGATAGTACCCTGCTGTAACATTATCAATATTTCCGGCTTCTGCATAATGATAAATATAGGTCCAGCACATGATTTGGGCTCCAATATATAATGTTTGGGCAACAACCCCTGAAGTATATTTTTTATTTTTTAATAAGGCTTTAAGTGCATCTGATAGATTTTCAGAAGTAGATTTTTCATTACTTTTTGCCTCTGGAATTTTATTAACCAGAAATAACATAAATATTCCAATAATAACCAAACCCAAGATTACATATGGGTTACGGATAGTCATTAAATCAGTAGTTTTTATAAGGATTTTTGAAGCCTCATCCAGACTTGCAAAATTTTGAATATCATCAGACTTTAAATTCTTTAATACAAATTGTTGAGCAATCAACAACCCTCCAAGTAATCCAATTGGATTGAATGATTGAGCTAAATTTAATCTTCTTGTTGCTGTTTCTTTGCTTCCTAAGGATAAAACATACGGGTTTGCAGCAGTTTCAAGAAAAGCCAAACCAAACGTTAATACATATAAGCCTAAACAAAAGAACCAGAATTGTTCTGTTATAGCTGCCGGGTAAAATAATAAAGCACCAGTAGCATAAAGTCCCAAACCGATTAAAATACCTACTTTGTAAGAGTATTTTTTCATGAACATAGAAGCTGGCAAAGCCATACAAAAATAGCCTCCATAAAATGCCATTTGCACCCATGCGGCTTGTGAGTTAGACAGTTCTAAAACCTTTTTAAAGGCCTGAACCATAGGATCTGTAACTGCATTAGCAAATCCCCAAAGACCAAATAGGAGTGTGACTAAAATAAAAGGAAGAAGATTCTTTTTAGAAATACTTTTTGTGTTGTAGTTTGTATGATTCATAGCTGACAAATATTTAATTCAAGATGATTTTTTAGATTTAACTTATAGCCAATTGATCTAAGTATTCAATTTGGTAATCAGGGCAAGCCCCCTCCTGTGAAGTTACAAAGGCTCCCAGAGCTGTAGCATAGTACATTCCGGTTTCAATAGGTTCACGTTGAATTTTTTTGGCAAGAAAAGCGGCCAGAAACGAATCACCACTTCCTACAGTATCTTTAACTTCTACTTTATTTGCAGGAACAAAGTGTTCTTTTTCCAGGTCATAATATGTTGCACCTTTACTTCCTTTGGTAACAATAATTTCATCAATATTATATGTAGATTGGAGGAAACGAACATTGCTGCGTTCTTCAACTTTATCTTCTGAGTACCATGAACTCAACAAGTCAAGTTCAGACTCATTTAATTTTAGGAGATTACACTGATTTAATAAATATTCTATTGTTTCTTTATCATAGAATGGTGGACGCAAATTAATATCAAAAACTTTGTATTTAGCATAGTCCAAAAGTTTATAAAGTGTTTGTTTTGAAGTCTCATTCCTTGTTATCAGTGTTCCAAAAACAAATGCATCTGCATTTTGTACTTGCTCAATATGATGGTCACTGAACTCAATATTATCCCATGCTGCATTTTCTTTAATAATGTAACTCATTTCATGATCAGCATTAGCTATTGCATTTACGATACCAGTTGCATTTACATTATCTATTTGGCAATTGTCAGTTGAAATCCCCCATTTATCAAGAATTTGCAACAGACCTTTTCCATACTTATCAGTACCTACGCGACTAATCATTTTACTGTCAATCCCAAATTTATTTAAATGGTAAGCAACATTCATAGGTGCACCACCTGGTTTAGTTTGATTTGGGAAGATATCCCATAATACTTCCCCATAACATATTACCTTTTTTGTCTTTGATTTAGTAGAAGTCATTTTGATTGATTTTTAAAGTTCTATACCTGCTTAATCGTTTAAACATTAAAATAAAAAATAATAACTATTGCTAGCTGTATATTAAAATTTTTATAAAATCACTAAGCTTAATCGTTTAAACAAAGATTCAAAAAAATTATTTTCGGGAAGTTGACTCCCGAATGATGAGATCAGCAGAAAGAAAAATCTGTTCTTTCTTTTTATTGTCTGAAATAGCTTGATGTATCAGTCTTACAGCTTCTTTCCCCAGCAAAGGAAGTGGCTGATTTACATATGTTATTGTTGTATAAAATAGATCAAATGCATCTGTTTTATCAAAAGCTATTATTCCAAGATCATCAGGAATAATGACCCTTTGTTTATTTAAATATTTTAATCCTGATATTGTTAAAAGGTTTGAAGTAAAAAAGATGGCCTCTATTGGAGATTTAGTATTTAAAAATGACTCAATAGCAGACTCCACATCTTCCTGTATATGCCCGAGTCGTACCTTACCAATTTTACAATTGGCTTTTGTTTGTTCTATAGCCCCTCGTAATCGCTCATTTAAATGAACCAAAGTTGTATCATAAGTAATAACACCTATATTCTTATACTTATTTTCAAGTAAATGATTTACAACATCTTCAGAAGCTGTATAATTATCTATTGCTACAGTATTTGTAGGTATAGCAGGAAAATATCTATCTACTAAAACGAAAGGAATATCCCTTGTTTTCAGGTCTGATACAATATGGTCAGAATTTGCAGGTAATGACAATATTAAACCATCAACCTGTCGGTTTAAAAAAACATCAATTATCTTTTCTGATTTTTCAATACTCTCATCAGAACTTCCAATAATAACTGCATACCCTAGTTTATCTGCTTCATTTTCAATTATACGGGCTATTTGCGAAGAAAAGGGGTTTGAAATATCAGCAAGAAGTAATCCTATAGAATTTGTTTTATTAGTCTTTAAACTTCTGGCAATTTGATTTGGATGATAATTTAATTCTTTTGCGACAGCTTTTATACGACTGGCGACCTCTTTGCTTATTCGCCCTTTCATCTTTCCATTTAAAACATACGAAACCAACGCAGTTGATACTCCAACTCGTTCAGCTATATCTTTTAATGAAGGTTTCTTTTTCATAATTTTGAAATTAAAGTCGCATATTTAATTCACATCCAAATGAGCCTTTTTTATCACTATTAATTAAATTACATGACAAATATATAGTTTAAACGTTTAAACACCAAAATATAAATATACTTTTTTTTATATTTTTTCACATTAAGGCTTATAATATCAAATTTTATTAGGGTTACAGACACTTACGTTACATAATGTAAACAAACAAAAACGACAGTTAAAAAGAATTTTTCACATCAACTTAAGACAATTTCCCTATTCCATACAATGATAAATTAGAACATTACTATTTACACTACAAATATTATTAGGTAACTAAGTACAAGATTTTTAAGTATTAGGCACCTATATATACAAAAAGAGCTTATCAAAATATTGATAAGCTCTTTTTGTTCATAAATCGAAAAATACAAAGACTTAAATAGCCTCTCCTAATTCATCATTTATATTTATACTATATCCTTCTTCAAATAAATCAAGATAACTTTGTAAGTCAGGGTAATGTTGTTTTAACTCTTCAATATGCTTGGTTTCTTCTTCTGATAATAATTGAATTAAGTGTTCTTCTTCAATTGCCTGATATTTTAAATTATCAAGTTCTTTCAGACGAATCAATAAATCATCAAGAATTTCCTCTGTAACACCAATTGATTCTAAATACTTATAAACCTCCTCATGAAGCAATAATGCCATAATGGCTTCCTTAATATATGAAGACCAATCAAAATAATTTTCTGGAAGGGTTACACCTAACAAAAACTTTGTTGAGTAGGAAATGTTATCATTACATATTATTGTCAGTTCTTTTTGAATTTTAATAAATATTTCTTCTACTAATTTCCTTTCCTGTATAAATCTATTATATGCAGGTCGATCCTTTGCAATTACTTTATTAAAATTTTCTGAAGCTGAATA
The DNA here is from genome assembly GCA_963665705.1 of uncultured Saccharicrinis sp. Taxonomy (GTDB): domain Bacteria; phylum Bacteroidota; class Bacteroidia; order Bacteroidales; family Marinilabiliaceae; genus Saccharicrinis. The sequence goes on along the minus strand of OY762448.1, from coordinate 1,643,513 downwards.
CACTTTTTTTAATAACTCTACACCTTCATCTATCTCTTTATTAATATAAGAATTTTCAAATTTACTGCTTTTGATTTTTGTACCTGATATCTTATGTACGTTGTTATTACTATTTTCGGTTTGATGAGTTAAGATTAATGCCATATGTTGTTTGTTTAACTGGTTATTGATAATTTGCATTGCATGATTAAATGATAGTTAAATAATAAAATTTACTACCAATCGAAAATTGTTTCTACATAGCTATGTAAAACAATTTTCTAAAAGAAAAATATACTTCATACGGGGATTTTTATATTAGTTATACAATATTATTTTATATCAATTTTGCGATTACCCGATAATCTTGAACCGAATCTGTGATTAACTTTAAATAAAAAGATAGAATTTATCGATTCTGTATTGAATTTAAACATTTATTAACACAATTCAAAGTCCTAAATTATTTTTTAACAAATTGAAAAAAAAGTTCTATTTTTAGTACAATCATGCTTAAATACAATGCAGTTCAATAATTTACAGCTACTTAATTCTAATACTCAACAGTTAAATACCTAAATATCATTAATAAAATGCTCTCTCTTTAATGCATTTTGTAATTCAAAAACAGGAATACGACCATTATGTTAAAACGGTTTAAAAAGACTATTCTGGCTATAAGGCATAAAAAAAGCAATAGCCTACAAGACTATTGCTTTTTATAAGGTGTACTAAATTAATTATTATTCAATTATTTTTCCCTAAAGGAATCACCGTTTTACCTGCTAAATCATTAATAATAATAGCAGCCATCATATACCAGGCAGCTCCAGCACAAACAATCAAATCTATAGCAGCTAGCGTAATAAGTTTTGGCATTCCAAAATGAGCAAGGTCTAATAAAATAAACCCGATTAATAAGGTTCCAAAAGTAACCATCATGGCTTTATGAACACGTAATGAAGCTACAAACATAATAGCAGTATACAATGTCCATCCTACCAAATAAAAACCAACATCATGATGTGATGATTTATAAATATTAAAATGGTTTAAGATCCAGATTATTCCAAGTCCGATCCAGAAAGAACCATAAGCAACAAAAGCGCTGTAACCAAAGTTATTTCCCATTTTCTGTTCCTGAAATCCAGCTATCATTTGAGCTAGTCCTCCAAAAATAATTCCCATTGATAATACAGGACCAATTTCAATCCAACCTAAGTTATGGAATTGCAATAATAATGTGGTTAAGCCAAAACCAGCCAAACCAACAACTGCCGGGTTTCCGTTTTTCATATTTGTTAAGTATTTAAATTTCAGCCGGCAAAAGTAATTCGCTACCTTTTAGCAAACAACGTCAATAATGTTAAATAGTGTTTATTAAACTTCATATTGAATAAAAATGAATAATAAAAACACCAAATAATAACATCAAACACTATTTTACTTACTAATTATCACATGAAATGACTATTTAAATTCAAAAAAAAGTTATACCGGGTTCACTGATGGAATTTATTGGAATACTCTCTTTGGCAAGAGAGTAATTAGAATTATGAAAATAAAAAGAGGGTGTCCAAAAATGGATTCCCTCTTTTTTAATTTATAAAATACTGAAAATCAATTAAATAAACCACTGTTAATTTTGTTATTACATTGATTATTAGTATATTAAGGCATGAAAAACATAGCCTTTAAAGATTATCCACAAGGACAAGTCGAGCTTTTCCCTTCACGCTTGGATGACTATATCCCAAATGAACATCCTGTTCGTATGGTTAACAAAATAGTTGATCAATTAGATGTTTCTTTAATTACATCTGGTTACAAAGAGGGTGGTTGTAGAGGATATCATCCTAGAATGATGGTTAAGGTTTTATTTTATAGCTATTTAAGCAATGTTTATTCCTGTAGAAAGATGGAAGCTGCATTAAAGGAAAACATCCATTATATGTGGCTTTCAGGAAAGCAGTTCCCTAAGCATAGTTGTATCAACGATTTTAGGAGTAAGCGTTTAAAAGAACACATCAATAAATTATTTACACAGGTTGTACTTATGTTGGTAGATTTAGGCTATGTAAGCTTGGATGTTCAATATATAGATGGTACTAAAATAGAAAGTTGTGCAAATCGTTACACTTTTGTCTGGCGAAAATCAGTAGAAAAATATAAAGCAAAGCTCGAAACAAAAATTAAAGGCATACTTTCTCAGATAGAGGAAGGCATTCAAGAAGATAATAAGCCAAATGATGCAGTCTTAGAAGTTGTTGATTCTAAGACTCTGCAAGAAAAGATAGATGAAATAAACAAACAAAATGCATCAGCCGGAAAGACAACTAAAAAGTTAATAACAGAATTAGAAAATAAGCATCTTCCAAAACTTAAAGAATACGAAGAAAAACTTGAAGATATAGGACCAAACAGGAATTCTTCTTCAAAAACAGATAAGGAATCTACATTTATGAGAATGAAGGAAGACCATATGAAAAACGGTCAACTAAAGCCAGCATACAATATACAGATAAGCACAGAAAATCAATTTATAACCAATTTCGCACCCTATCAAAATCCAACAGATACCAGGACGTTTATTAGTTTCCTTAATTATTTCGAAGAAAATTATGGTAAACAATCAAAAGAAATAGTTGCAGATTCAGGTTATGGTAGCGAAGAGAATTATGATTTTCTTGAAGGCAAGACTGTTGATGCATATGTGAAATTTAACTACTTCCACAAAGAACAAAAGAAAGCTTTTAAGTCTGATCCTCACAAGGTTGAAAACTTACATTACAATCAGGAAGAAGACTACTTTGTTTGTCCTTCTGGGCAACACATGAAAGTGGTAGCTGAATATGAGAAAATAAATGAATCGGGTTATGTCAGTCTGATTAAAAAGTATAGAGCAAAGAACTGCTCAAAATGCAACATGAGAACTCGTTGTTTTAAAGGCCAGGGTAATCGTTCAATCGAGATAAATCACAATCTCAGAAAACATAAGCAAAAAGCCAGAAAATTGCTAACCAGTGAAAAAGGTCTTGAACATCGAAGTAAGAGACCAATAGAACCAGAAGCTGTTTTTGGCCAAATTAAATACAACAAAGGATTTAAAAGGTTTAAACTTAAAGGACTAGATGGTGTAAATCTGGAATTCGGATTAATTGCAATAGCATTGAATATTAGTAAATTATTTAAGAACGAGTGTAAAAAGCTCAAAAACGTTACTCTTTTGATAAATCAAGGTGTAAATTCACTTTTTTATGCTACATACATGTTGTTTTTTCATATAATACGAAGTCTAAATCTTCTGCTTTAATTTATACTTTGTATTGTCCGTTTGGAAACAAAAAAAGAGGATGTCGTTTATGGACACCCTCTGATATCTTGAATCAAATTTATTTCCACTTTTACTACCCCACTGTTATGAGATAGTATTGAAAATTTAAATGATTGAATTTTAAGATAATGCAGAATTACCTACTCATAACGACAAATATAACTTACCGGTTCAGCCACCTTTACTTTAAAAGAGGCATCTTTTTCAACTTTAAAAGTCTCACCTTGAGAATATAACTTCCACTCAGTTGTTTCGGGTAATAAAGCTTCCATTTCTCCATAGGTAACTGTCATATATTCTATGGTTGATGTTCCAAATTCAAATTCACCAGGCGCAATTACTCCTGCAGTTGCTTTTCCCTTGCTGTTATCAACGGCTATTGATTTTACTTTTCCGTCGAAATACTCGTTTACTTGTAGCATTTTAATGATAATATTAATATTTATATATAAACACAAAGATAGTATAAAATAAGTTTTTAGGTATGATTATCTTTATATCGTAACATTTATATAACTATGGATAAACGCTATATAATCTTTAAAAAATTATTGTATTTTTGCACCCACACATTAAAATAAAATTGTTAACAGGGACTGCGGAATGGATAGGATGTGTAATAAAGAATACTACATCAATGATAATAAAATAATTATTCATGAAGGGCTATATATTGTTTATCATGTTATAGCTAGTGGAGAGCAAACTGCAGAAATTGCCAAATCACACACTAAATTAGTTACCAATATTTTAAACAACACTCAAAAAGAAATTCAATTTCTGATTGATTTAAATAAATGTGGAAAAAACTCCCCCCAAGCAAGAGACACATGGCGAACTCTTTCATCTGAAAAACGAGTTAATAAAGTAGCTATTTTTGGATTACACCCTGTTGCTAAAATGTTAGCATCATTTGTAATGGGAAAAATTAGCAAAATAGATTATTACCGTTTTTTTAGTACGGAAGAGGATGCATGGAAATGGCTAAAAACATAATAATTAGTTAAACAATGGCTGGGATTGATCATTCAAACGCAAAAAGGATTGATGAAATTATTGAGGGTGTAATGAAAATTGCGCACGGGGATCTTAATTTTCAATTTGAAATATCAAACAACAATGACAATATTGATGCTCTTTCAATGGGTATCAATATGTTAGTTGATGACCTTAAAGAAGGTTTACTTCGAAAAAATGAAAATGAACGTATCAAAAAACTAAATAAAGAACTGCAGGAAGCTAAAGAAAAGGCAATGGAAAGTGAAAGGCTTAAAAATCAGTTTTTACAAAACATAAGTCATGAAATACGCACCCCTCTTAATGCTGTTATTGGTTTTTCTGAACTATTACCAACCTGTTATGATGATAAAGATAGATTAATAGAATTTACAAAAATCATTAACAATAGCAGTAACGATTTGCTTCAAATTATCAACGACATACTGGATATTGCTAAGATTGAGTCTGGCCAGGTTTCAATTACATGGGAGGATGTTGATATAAGATCCATGTTACAAAATCTTGAATTATTTTTCTCTGAATATCAGAAACAACTCAATAAATCACATATTGAATTTAAAATGAATTTCCCTTGTAATAAAATTCAAAAGCAAATTCAATTTGATAGTGGAAAATTAAAACAGATTCTGATAAACTTAATTAGTAATGCATTTAAATTTACCAACTCAGGAACTATTGAGACAGGTTGTTTAGGTCTAAGCGAAACTCATATTACTATGTATGTTTCGGATACTGGCATTGGTATTTCCAACGAGTTACAAGCTCTCATATTTGATCGTTTTATTCAGGCTGAAGACAATTATACACAAAAACATAAAGGTACCGGATTAGGACTGTCTATTGTTAAAGGATTAATTGATTTATTAGATGGTAAAATATGGTTAGAATCTGCAGTTGACAAGGGTAGTACTTTCTATTTCTCCATCCCTTATAAAGTATCTGATTCTGAACAAAACTCATAAAAAAATCGCGCAAACTGAAATATCTATCGCGCGATTTCACACATAAACTCTATCGAAACCTAGTAGACTGAGGTCAACAATAATATTGACCTCAGCTTAACAAACCTAATTACTCATCTTATCTAATCTCGACATCATAGCAGCAATACCACCACCATTCATTACATTCGTATAACCTCTTTGCATTAAAACTTGTTTTGCATAAGCAGAACGAGCTCCAGAAGCACAATAAACTACAATCTCTCGACTTGGATTTCTTCCCAAATCAACTTTATTCTGCATTATATCATCCAAAGGAATATTTACTGCATTTGGGAATGCCCCACTTCTGTATTCACCCTCTGTCCTTACATCAACAATCAACAAACCATTCTCTTCTTTTTTCTCCTCTTTTTTAGGAGCTTCTTGCTTTTGCTCCTCAACTTCTTCACCAATGGATTTTGCCTCAATTTCCAATAAATTGATATCTATTTCTTCAAAACCAATAGTTAAAGCATAACGTTGTAATGATGTATGTCCTCCTGAAATATTTACAACATTTTTAAAACCTGCTCCAAATAGTGTTCTTAAGGCCTGATGACTCTTTTTACCGAACTCATCATAAACTAAAATCATATGGTCATTAGGTATTGAACTAAGTTGCTGTGGTAAAACTTCCAACGGAATATGAACAGCACCTTTGATATGGCTCTTTTGAAATGCAAAAATATCTCTAACATCAATAACTACAGCATCTTGTTCTTTCAATAAATTATCTAATTCAGAAGAAGTAACAGATGGACTATAACCTGACATTCTGTTTTCAGCCACATAGGCAGCCATATTCATTGCATCATTAGCTGTTCCAATTGGTGGTGAATAAGCAAAATCAATATCAGCAATTTCACTTACTTTTAGTTTCGATGCTGTAGCTGTAGCTATTACATCTAAGCGTTTATCAGCACCTTTATATCCTGCTGTTTGCCCCCCTAAAATCACGCCACTAGCACGATCATAAACCAATTGCACAGTAACCGTTTCTGCTCCCGGATAATAAGATGTATGATGTTCTTTATGTACAACAACAGCATCTGCATCAATACCCATAGCTCGGGCCTGTTTTAATGACAAACCGGTAATTCCTGCTACAGCTTCAAATACACGAACTACTGAAGTTCCGATAGCGCCTAAATAACTATGTTGCCCACCTAATGCATTCTCTACAGCAATCCGTCCTTGTCTGTTAGCCGGACCTGCCAGAGGGATACGCACTTTCTTACCATTTACACGGTGCTCTATTTCTACCATATCTCCAGCTCCATAAATATCAGAATCCGAAGTTTGTAATTGATCATTAACCAATAAACCACCAGCTTCACCTATAGCTAAACCTGCATCAATAGCCAACTGTAAGGTAGGACGAACACCTATTGACATTAACACCATATCAGCATCTATTTCCTCACCATTATCCAAAATAACAGAACTTGCTTTTATATCAGTAACACCAGCATTGGTATGAACCCCAACCCCATATGCATGAAGCTCCTGTTCAACAAAACCAGCTATTTCACCTTCCATAATTGACATTACATGAGGCATTTTTTCTACCACATGAACGTTTAAACCTCTTTTCACTAGAGCCTCAACCATTTCCAATCCAATAAAACCACCACCTACAACAACAGCATTTTTAGGTTTTTCCTCTTCAAGGTAACCGGAAATTTTATCCATATCTTCCAGGGTCCATAATGTGAACACATGGTCACGATCCGCTCCTGGAAGCTCTGGTTTTAAAGGTCGCCCCCCCTGTGCTAGTATGAGTTTTGTATATTCAAATTTCTTAGTTTCTCCTGAGCGACTATCTATGGCTTTTAAAACATGATTATCTTTTTCAATTGAAGACACAATAGTATGGGTATATACATCAACATCATATTGCTCTTTAAAACTTTCGGGACTTTGTAAAATTAATTTTGAACGACTTTTGATATCACCTGCGATATAGTATGGTAATCCACAGTTTGCAAAAGAAATATCAGGACCAGCCTCTAACATAACAATTTTTGCTTCTGGCGATAATCTTCTCGCCTTTGCTGCAGCTGTTGCTCCTGCTGCCACCCCTCCAATAATTACTATTTTTTCCATTTTATATATTTTTTATTTTTTTCTAATTTTCAACCGAACTAAAACAGTTCTTAATTTTGTTTTGACAAAACTATCTCATCCCAGCAAATAATCTGCTATAAATACTCTTGAACGAGTTCCGTATTTGAATTGATTTAGATCAACTTTTTTCTTGATGACCGTCCTAATATTTAAATTGATTATATTTTTGTATCTAATTCTCAAGTTTTTTAACACAAATTGTCTGTATATTTTACTGCTGACATAATGATATATAGAAATGAAGACCTTAAAAGAAAACGATATTAACTTTATGTGTGAATTAAATGCACCTTGTTTTCAGGCATTAAGTCCGGATGAAGTACAATTAGTAAAATCCAGCCGTACGCAAGTACAATTCAGAAAAGGAGACAACCTGACCAAACAAGGTACATTTGCTTCGTATGTGATGTTTATGGTAGAAGGATTGGCGATACAATATGTTGAAAGCGATTTAACAAAAAGTTATAATCTTCGAATCATTCAGCCCGGCGAGTTTATTGGGCTTTCATCGGTTTTTTCGGTCAATACATTTAGCTATTCATCAGTTGCCATTACTGATTGCCATGTATTTTTAGTTGAAAAAACAGCCATAGCTCAAATTATTAGTTCAAATGGCATATTTGGCCTGAGTTTAATAAAGAGATACTCTGAGCAAAATGTAAATTTATATGACATTATTCGCAAAGTGCTGTACAAGCAAATGAATGGTAGAATGGCAGAGGCATTACTTTACATTAACAATATTAAACCTAAATATCCTGATATCTTTCAGATTTTAACCCGCAAAGATTTGGCAGATTTTGCAGGTATTTCTACAGAGAGTGCTGTTAAACTGCTTAAATCGTTAGAAAAAGATAATATTTTGGAGTTAAACGGAAAGGATATTAATATACTGGATGAACTTAAACTAACCGAAATACATAAAAGAGGATAAGTTAATCTTTATTAATTAATCTAACCGTATTGATAAAGGAAAATAGTTTTTATACTTTAGTAATAGAAACATAATAAACTCATATTAAAAATGTTAAAGAAAATTAAGTTTGAATATTTACTATCTATACTATATATAATAGTCGGTGGCTTATGGATTTTATATTCAGACTTATTTGTTTCTAACTTTACCCGAGATCCTAAAATCATTACTCAAATTCAGCATTATAAGGGATGGTTTTACGTATTTACTACTGGAATATTATTATTCTTTTTGGTAAAAAATCATATTCAGAAAATAAGAAAAGCAGAAGCTAAGGCCAAAGAAAACGATCGTTTAAAAACAGCTTTTATCCAAAATATATCTCATGAACTGAGAACACCTATGAATTCTATTATAGGTTTTTCTGAACTCGCTCAAACAGAAAAAACTGAAAACGAAATATTAAATTTATACTTACAAACAATTCTGAATAGTTCCAAACAATTACTATTTACTATTAACGACGTAATGGATGCTTCGTTATTGGAATCTGGTAATATGTACCTGAATATATCAGAAATCAAACTAAATCATTTTTTAAATAGTTTCTATAATTCTTATGAACCCTTAATGGATTCGGGTGTGAAATTATATCTATCAGGTCAGTTTGGTCATCCATTGGCTGAAGAGTTTACGTTCACTTCTGATGAAGAAAAGCTACGCCGTGTTATAAATAATTTATTAAACAACGCCATTAAATTTACACAAAGTGGATTTATTGAATATGGATGTATAACAAAAAATAATCATCTGGAGTTTTACGTAAAAGATACTGGTCCGGGAATAGAAAAATCTATGCTGGAAGATATTTTTAACAGATTTGTTCAAACAGAAAATACAGTAAAAGAATGTAAAGGCGGTACTGGACTCGGTTTAGCTATTTGTAAAGATATTATTGAACTCCATCAAGGCAGAATATGGGTTGAATCAGATGTTAATGTTGGGTCCACTTTCTGGTTTACTATTCCTTTAAAACTAACACATGTTAGTTATCACAAATACTCTTATAATTAAACCAGCTCAAAAAAAACAAATGCACCCACTGTTTATACTTAAAACAAGGTGCATTTATCATTGTAAAATGTTACTCGTAAACAACAATATGACTTAATAACTTAATGTTATTTAAATCAGAATAATCATATTGATACAAGCCATCCTCACCTATCATCAATAAAACATCACCTAAAGGAATTACATCATAGGCATTTATATTTTCGTAATGAGCCAATTGATTATCGGCAATGGTTAATGGATCGGATGCATCATAAATTTTTAATCCGGCATCTCCATCACATACAAAAAGAACCTCATCATCAATACCCAAACCATAAGGATTTTCCATAGCATATGACATTAACAATTCCGGATCTTCCATATTTGAAATATCAATTACGTCCAGTTCACTATCAATGGCTCCACAGAGATTTCCGCCCCGAAGCGTTACATAAGCGTAATTGCCATTAACAACAACAGGATCACACGCTGTTGCATGCCAAAATTGTGATATAAATTCAGGATTGGATGCATCTTGTAAACTATAAATAAACATTCCGCTTTGCGATCCTATAAAAAGCATGTTATTATATGGGAAAAGAGTTTCAATTTGCCAACTAATATAAATTTGTTTTGTAAAAGTTGGATTCGATAGGTCTGATACATCAAATACATGCAGCGAACTATTGTTAATCGCATATAAATAATGATCATATAAGGTAAAGCGAGCCATTGAACCTCCAACTCCTGTTCCTGATCCACTCACATTAGTTGCACTCATATCTGAGGCAAAAAGCATTGTATCCCAAACTGGGAAACGCTCATAATAAATATCATTCTCTTCTATTTCTTCTGTTACAGTAGATAATGTATAACCTATAATCACTCCCTTATCTGTATCTATATTTTCTAAAATACCTGTTTCATATTCAGGAATAATATATGGGAAAACATCCTCATCTCTGTCTACTTCATTAATATCATCCATATTACTAATATCAATGGTTAGCAAATCTATATAACTATCGGCATACAACATATTTCCTTTTATGGCCATATCAATATTACCCGGAATATCAATAAATGAAACATTTTGCGGATTGGAAGGATCTGAATTATTTATAATATGAATGCCCTTTTGATACTCATTAACAAAAATAAAATCATCTTTATAGTATATTTTTCCAGGTTGTTTTATTTCTTCCGGAGGAAGTACACAAAATGAGGATCTAAGATCTGCATAACTCATGTATTCCGGGGTATTGACTGTATAGGACTCTTCAATTTTATTAGTACATGAATATTGCAATAAGCATATACTTATAATAATAAAAGTTGATAAACGTGCTTTCATAATAGATAGTTATTAGGGGTTATTTTTTAAAATTCGAGATTAAAAACTTTTGATCATTTCTGTTTTCTAAATCTCTATTTATTGATGAAAACATATGTTGGATGGTTGCGTACTCATCTCTATTTAATTCTTTTACGCAACTCTTTAATGTAAAACCCATCAAGAATAAAAAACATATATATGAGAACTCCTACTCTAACACTTTTTTTATTGATCTCACTAATAAGTTATGCACAAGAAAGCTTTGAAAACATAAAAAGTAAGGGATATCAAAATTATACATCTTATACACAAATGATAGGCTCTCAAAAGGACCATAACACTTATATCAATGCTATTGAAATGGATCACAACTACCTATTATCCAAAAACTTTGCTTTTGGAGTATCAACAGGAATTGAATGGATGGACATTAACATGGTTAGTATAGGACCAAATATTAAAATGTCTTTACCAGGCTTCAATAAAAAATCTGTATTTGTTAGTGCTAGTTATGGGGCTGTTATTCCTCTTGAAAAGGTAAAAAATGAATGGTACGAAACTTCTAATACCAAAGGCAAGCATTTTTTTAATAGTGAACTTGGATATATATTTCCAGCCAATGGTTCTGTAGCTTTTTTTATAGCTATGGGCTATCGTTATCAGTCCTATTCATATACCCGTAATGATTGGTGGAGAACAAGCATAGACAGACAGGTAAAATACAACAGGTTTATTTTAAAATTAGGAATTCGTTTATTTTGAAATAAATAAACTCAAGACCTATAACACCCTTGTTCCAAATATAAATTTATCTTTCCACCAGGAATTATCTAAAGAAGTAATGGTTACTCCCCTACTTGATGATGTATGAATAAACTGATTGTTGCCAATACAAATGCCAGTATGCGTTATATATTTACTTGTTTTATAAGTATTCACAAAATAAACTAAATCGCCCCTTTTTAATTGAGATTTACTTTGAATAATTTGACCATAGCGAGCCTGTTCCTGCGAACTATGTGGAAATGAAATACCATTAATGGCAAAAACTCGCATTACTAAACCAGAACAATCCATGCATTTTTTAGATGAGCCCCCCATACAGTGTGGAACCCCCATATATTTACGAGCCGTTTTAATAATATCATCAGCACTTACTCTTCCTGTATTCAAAGTCCTTTCTGTACCACTTGCTATAAACTGATCTAATTTTTTATTTCCGGTAGTCTTTTTAACGGTACTTTTTTTTGCTACAGTTGAGCTTTTTGACTCTCTCTTTATCGCTGGCTTTGATGTTGACTTTTGTTTTTCATATTTTACTTCAGGTAAAGCTTTTCTGGAGCAAGATGTATTTATTATAAGTGCTATAAAAAATAAGCTTATTATGTACACCCATCTTTTTTTTATTGTCATGTTCGGTTCTATTGATTATTTATAATTTTTTCTGGAAATATTCAATTAATGATTATATCAAAAATATTATTCTTATAAACTAACGAGTATATTTTTGATTTGTTACATCTAAATTATTTTAATGAAGATAAATCACTCCTCTCCTTCACCAAATACCACTAATGTAAATATAAACTCCACTCACAAAACTTTTGAATCCATTGGTCAACAAAAACAATCCTTATATTCCAAGGAACGTATTGTAAATTTAAATACCCCCCGATACATTTAAATCTGATTTTTAATATGAAACAACTCTTTACCTTTTTGTTAGGTATATTGTGTCCTGTTGTTATATGGTCGCAAGACTATGTAATTGAAGATGGGGTTTTAACCTCTTGGATTAATACACCTGAAGAAATAACCATCCCTTCCGAAGCAACTTCAATTGCTCCTAATGTATTTCAGGGGAATAGTACAATACGAATAGTCAATACCAACTCTGTAACTGAGGTAGGTCAATTTGCATTTGATAACTGCTCAAATCTGGAAGAAGTATATATGCCCAATGTGACTATTATGGGGCAACGCGCTTTTCGTAACGACCATATGTTAGGTATTATAGACATGCCTAAAATTGAATCCATTGGCCAGGTTGCATTCCATGCTTGTAACGAGCTTACTGAAATTACTTTTCCTGCTACGCTAACTTCCTTTGGCATTGGAGCATTATCTAATTGTGCCAACCTTAGCTCTATAATTGTAGATGACGGTAATACTTCGTTTGAATCGGATGGTGGTGTTTTATATAATAAAAGCAGAACAACGTTATATGCATATGCTAATGGATTAACTGCAACAAGCTTTAATATACCTAATACGGTTACCCGCATTGGCGGACTGGCTTTTTATAATGTTGATGTACTTACAAGCATTACTTTACCTACTGTTACAACTTTAGATGAAAGAGCCTTCACACAATGTAGTAATCTTACCTCAATTGATCTCCCTGAGGTAACATCAATAGGGTCTCAAGCCTTTGAATACTGTACTAAGTTAACATCTGTAAGCTTTCCTAAAGTAAACTCATTAGGGTGGTCGGCTTTTAAAAATTGTAAACTTATAACTGGTATTATGAATTTACCGGATGGACTAACAACTTATGGCTCATCAGCATTTAGCGGTACTGCTATAAATGCTTTTACCATTAGTGCTGATAACGCAGCATTTTCAGTAGTTGATGATGTTTTATTTAATAAATCACAAACACGTTTGGTTGCTTATCCTCCTGCAAAAACGGCAAGCTCATATACTGTACCTGATAATGTTGAAACTATTGCTGCAAATGCATTTTACGACTGTAACACATTAGTATCCATTGATGCCACAACATCATCATTAACTACTTTAGGAGGCAGTTCTTTTTACAGCTGTGGTAATTTAGAAACACTTACACTTTCATCGAATATTACTACAATTGGTAGTTATGCTTTTTCTGAATGTCCCAAACTAACTAACATTAGTTTTGTAGGAGCTGATCCAAATTATGTTGTTGAAGATGGTATTATCTATAATCAGAATAAAACCAAATTAATACTTTACCCCAAAAGCAAAACAGATGCCTCTTTTACCATACCAGAAACGGTTGTTGAAATTGGAAACAGTGCTTTTTATTCTTGTACCAGCTTAACTTCTGTTACCATGCCTAATGTTGTAACTATCGGCAGTAATGCTTTTCAAAATTGTACTTATATTGAAACTGTAAGTATGCCAGAAGTTACAACAATAAACAACTATGCTTTTTATTCTTGTACTAAGCTTAGCAGTGTAGATATGCCTAAAGTTGAAAAAATATATACGGCAGCTTTTTATAACTGTCGATTACTGGAATCTTTAGAATTACCATCAATAAAAAGTATATATACAAATGCTTTTCAACTTTGTAGCGGACTAACTAATGTAGATGCATCCCTGGCAAGTAATTTAACTTATATTGGCACCAAATCATTTGAACTTGAAAATAGCTTATTAACTGTTAACGTGGCCACTTCTGCAATTAAAAGTTATTTTCCTGCAGAAATATATCGTAATTATACGGTCAATGTAAAAACATATCATATATCTGTTAATGCATTAACATTAAATGGTGTTGTTAATGCCACTTATAATGGAGAACCGTTTACTGACGGTGAGTTAGAAATTAACCAGCAAGTTGAAATTACAGCCACACCCGATCATAACTATATTGTAGATAAATGGACTATTAATGAGGCTACTATTGCAGGTAATACTCAAACCAACTGGACTTATACTGTTAATACTGATGCTGCTATTGCAGTTGCTTTTACTGAAAAACCGGATGATGAACAATCTTATACGCTTGACTATAACGTGATAGATAATACAGGTGGTAGTCTTAATTGTACTGTTGATGAAACTGCAGTAACTTCAGGAAGCCTTGTTATTTATGGTAAAGAAACTACCTTAACAGCCAATCCTGCAGAAGGATATCGGGTAAAATGCTGGTATATTAACGATGTTATGGTTTCTAATAATTCATCAAACACCTTAACATACATTATACCCAAAAGTAACTCTGAAGTAACTGTAGAATTTGAAGTGGCTACTTTTCCTATAACTTACTCTGTTGTTGTTGAAGATAGTGAAGATAATCCGGGAACATTAATTGCTGAAGTAGATGAACAGCTTGTTCTTTCCGGAAACGAAGTTACATATGGAAAAGACATTGTATTTACCGCCACTCCTGATGTAGGATATAAAGTAAAGCAATGGATTATTGATGATGTTATACAAAGCGAGTACGCCAAAACTATTACTATATCAAATTATGCTGAAGAATCTGTTGTTACTGTTGAATTTGAAAGAAAAACGTACTTGACAACATATGCTGTTGATGGAACAGGAGGAACATTAAATGCTACTGTTAATGATGTTAATTTTTATTCAGGAGATTGGATAACCCATGGTAGTTCCCTTGAATTTATAGCCACACCTGCAGCAGGGTATCGGGTAAAAAAATGGATGTTAAATGATGAAGAGCAATTTGGTTTTGAAAATACACTTACTGTTGATCTTGTAACTGAAGAATTAACTGTGTCGGTACAATATGAAACCATACCTCAATATGCATTAACGTATAACATAAACAATACGCAAAGTGGCACAATAGAAGCTATAGTAAGTAGTAATCCAATATCATCAGGTTCATCTTTATATGAAGATACTCAGATTGATTTAGTTGTTACACCAGAAACTGGTTATGAAGTAACCAAATGGCAGGTAAACGGTGTAGAAATTTCAGCCACGAATAATTACTCCATTACTATTTCGGAAAATGTTACTGTGGAAGTAACTCTTAGCCTTATTAGTTACAACCTAACTTATATAGCTGGTGATTACGGAAGTATTGAGGGCTCAGTTAGCCAAAGTGTTTTCTATGGAAATGCAGGAACCGAAGTAACAGCTGTAGCAGATAATGGATACCACTTTGTGCAATGGAGTGATGGTTTAACTGATGCAACACGAACTGATATTAATATTACATCAAACATAGAAGTAACTGCTGAATTTGCAGTAACAACCGATATTGATACTGAAACTGCTATTGATATTAGTGTGTTCCCTAATCCTTGTGTTAACCAAATACATATTAAAAATGCAAGCGAAATAAATCATTACCAATTAATCAATACGGTTGGCCAAATTGAACTAGATGGTACTAATGAAGGAAATTCGGAAATCATCATATCTGTAAGTTCTGTAAAATCGGGCATATATGTGTTACTTGTCAAAAATGAATCCGGGCAAGCAGAAACATTTAAAATCGTTAAACAATAACAGGAATATCATTCATTTTATGATAGGTTAGTAATTAAGTATTTTACATTAGTCTTCCTCTTAGCTAAAGAGCTAAGGGGAAGTACTATTTTTTTATTAACCCGAATTCGATTAAAATTAAATATCAATAAGCGGAACAAAATAAAGCTAAAAGGGGTGACCTAATCGACCGAAATTTCAGTTTGTCAATAGAATATTGATAGCAATAAACGCTAAACCTAACTTTAAAAACTATCGAATTATATGAAAAAAATCTATTCAATTACTTTATTGATTTCAGTCATTCTATTTTCTTGTGAGAGAAACAATATCAATTCAATAGAAGACGAATGCTATTTTAAAGGAATATTTGGAACAAATTTAGTTTTAGTTAACCATGGAGATGGCATATATTTTTCAAATAACAGTACGTATGTTATTCGTGACAATTCTTTTACTTATGGATGTTTTATTGAGCTCTGTAATTTTGAAGGTGTTGATATTCCAAGATTAAAAGTTGAATTTAGAAACCAAATTGAATTAAACGGACAATATTCTAATGAAAAAATCAATGCTATTTTTCCATCATTGTTTGAAGTTGGAAAATATAGATTTGTAACAACTCATGACGAGTTAAACGAAATAGGAATAAGTATTGAATACCGGGATATAAATGGTAATGTTTGGAATAGTATATCAACAAAGAATGAATTTGCAAACTTTGAGATTATTGAATCAGAAATTGTCAATTCAGATTATTATTGCAACTCAGAATATATAAAATGTATAAAAGGAAAATTTTCTTGTGTACTCTTTAATCCTGACTATACTGAAAAAATTTCTGTTGAAAATATTGAATTCCAATATTTATTATTTAGTGAATAATTATAGACGTTCCTTATACCATCACCTTTATTTACCAAGTGTATTTATATTAAATACAACCTTTAATACACAAACAGATAACCACTTATGTAGTTACTGACGTTAATCAATATTTTACATACATTCATCTGTAAAATAAACACATTCGTCATTTTTACCCATAACGTCTTCGAGTTAACAACAATAAAAGATTCTATATTTAATCAACAATCAAATCTAACCGCCTCTAACTATTTAATATTTTGGAGGGACAGTTTTTTTGGTTATAGATTAAATACGAACTAAAAATAAATTTACTATGGAATTCCAGAAGGAATATGAAATTTGGAAAGATCAAATTGAAAACTTCCCAAAAGAAAATATTAAACTTCCCAATAAACCCATTGATGAGGTTACTGCATATGCAGAATGTTTGGCCTTTGAGGCTGATAAGGATAGAGAAAACCTAAAAACTGCAGGATTAAATCCATCATATATAGATGATTTAAAAACTCTAAGTGGCGCTTTACGTTATTGTCAGGCACTTTGGATGAGCGAGTATAAAACTGTAGATGAGGCTCAAAAAATGTGGAAAGTTGAATCTCCGGATGCCTATGAATTAAAAAAAGAAATGTTACATCATTTGTCATTTGCTTATAGAGATATGGATGAAATAAAATCAAAAATTAAGCGTATTAGAGCAGGCCGAACTAATGCTGATATGATTCAGGATTTATTAGAATTATCTGTTTTAGCTGAAAAATACCCTGAACCCTTATCTAAAATTGGTTATGATAACACATTAACAATAAAAGCACGTAATGTATCAAACAAAATGCGCGAATTATTAGCCCTTGCAAATGGCTCTGTTTTAGCTAATATAACAAAATTAAATAGAGATAAAACTTTCACAATTTTGATTAATAGAACATCAAGTATTTGTGAAGTAGGAAGGTATGTTTTTTGGAAAGACGAAAGCCGACTTGCTAATTATAAAAGCCTACAATAATAAATCAAGCTGTATTTACTATTCCGAGGTATATATACCCCTCCCCTCGGGATTTTTATCCCTCAATTAGTGTTACATACCATCCCATTTGACATACATACCATTCAATTAGGCTTACATACCCTTCAATTAGACATACATACCATATAATTAGTCAGACCTGAAAAAGTACTATATTTTGAGTTACCCTGTTTTTTAGAAAGATTATTTTTGTAAAAAATAAAATTTGAAAAAGGTCAAAAAGAATTTGCTCTTTAATTCTATTGAGCATTTTCTTTAAATTAAAGCCTGTTCCAGCTAAAATTGTATTTATTTTATCTCCATTGGCCCCTTTTAAATAATTTCTTAACATCCTGTGATCATGCTTAATATGACCAATAATTGGTTCGATTCCTGCCCTTGCTTTAAAACGTTTCCTTGCTTTTTGTTTCTCATAGGGAGTAGTTCCTTTTTTCGGAACTGTTGGTGATATTATTTCAACACCGTCAATGTTCTTTTTTCCTCGGTATCCTCTGTCAACAATTCCAACCTTGGGTTTACTTTCAGTTAAGTACTCTGTTTGTTTTAAATGTTCCTCCAGGGTATGTCCATCGTAGGGATTATCTTCAAAAGCTATAGCTCCAACTACAATTTTTGTGGTCTTTGTTAATACAATTCCTGATTTATTTCCAAATTCAAACTTCTTTGCTTCTTTTCCTTTAGCGATGCAACTAACCTGTGGTTCGTGAATGCTGTAAATCTTATTCTTATCTCCCTTTTTTTGTGTTAGAATCTTATTGAGTATAATCAACAGTTCTTTATATTTTAATTTTTGTGTCGGATTAAATTGTCTTTCAATATCTCTTACTTGACGGCCCGCTATCGTTTTAATTTTTCGTAATGCCGATTTAGCTTTCTTTCTTCTTTTGGGATGATTATGAAAACGTTGGTCTATCATTAACTGTTTTAATGTGCGAGTATAAGTTTGTCGAAGTTTTATTCCCTCTTGTTCTGCTATCTTATTAACTTTTTCAATGATGCGTTTATGTAATTTGGCATCCGTTGGATAGGTAATATTCTTTTCTTGAACAGTACTGTCTATTAACACTTCTTTCTCTTGAGCCTCTTGGCCAAAAAGTTGCACTGAAATTTTTAATAATTTTTCTGCTCCTTCTTGGCCTATTCGCTTTCTAAAGTGAATGAATTCAGTTGGATCAAAAGGCTTTTTAGTCTGAAAGATTTTCTCTCCACTAAAATACTGCCAATATGGATTTTCAATCCATCTATCAATAAGTGCCTCATCACTAAGGTTGTAAATATGCTTAAGCAAAAGTAAACCAACCATCTTTCGAATAGGAACTGATGGACGTCCAAAGTCAGAATAATAAACAGAAAAATCTGCTTCTACCAAATCCCAATCTATTTGCTTTGATAAAACACATAATTCGTGATCTAAATTAATGAACCGTTCAATTGGCGTATCAAAAATTCTTAACTGTGGAGTATTATCTTGTTTTCCAACCATATCTGCAAGCTTTCTGACTAAAATACATATTTCCTTGCAGATTAATAAATCTAAAGAAAAATGTTATAAGCTAGTTATCAACATGATAGTTGGTTTTTAAGGTTAAACTAATTAGAGTTACATTACTATTCAACTAGCAATACAGACTACTCAACTAATAATACAAACCTATTAATTAATCTACATAATCATTCCATTAGTAAAATATTACAATCAACTAACAATACACACCGCTCCATTTTATAAATATGTAATACAATTAGACAAATGATCCTGTCAACTAGCTCATTTAACTCAACCATTAAAGAAAAACATACGTCCATTAGCAAAACCAATGAATATTTGAGAACGACATTATTCTCCCATGACTCACTTACTCTATATTATTTATAGGAAAAGATTTGTATTTTTATTTTTTTTATAACCTCAGGGGGTGCACACGATATAGATTAGGAAGAGCACACTCATTTTATATAAATAATTGTTGACAATATATCAATGAAAAGTAAGTAGTACAAAACAGACTAACTACCTAACAATTTATTTTATACATTATCGTACACACCAAAAATTAATTAGCAATGTTATTGTTGTACAACAATAACATTGTAATAAAAACTAATTTTCTAAAATAAAATTAAATGAAAAACCTAATTCTACTATTATTTATCACCTTGACTTTAAATTCTTTTGGCCAAAAATTACAGGATATAAGTTTTGAAGATTTAAATACAAAACAAGCAAATTTTATAGGAGGCACAGACGAGCTTAAAAAGTTTTTTGCTATTAATTTAAGATATCCACAAGATATAAAATACGGTACAATGATTGGAATTGTAATCATTAATCAAAAGAATAATGAATTAAAGACAATAACCTTTAACTCACCAGGAAAAAGTTATGATAAAGAATTCGACAGAGTAGTACAATTATCGAAAAACAGGTGGGAGAAAAATGATAAATTAAATATACTTTATTCAACAATTACATTAGATTTTAGCTTTGAACAAAGTAATTATTTTACAGATTATGATCATCAACCAAATTTTATAGCAGGAAATATTTATTTGAGAAACTATGCAAATAAAAAGCTTAAATCAGATGATAAGTTAGTTAAAGAATTAAATGAGAACTATTCAAAAAAGGAATATAAAAAAGTAATTAAACTTACAAATGAGTTAATTGCAAGAAACCCCTTTTATCCTAACTTTTATTCAATAAGAATTAAAGCTCTAAAGGCATTAAGTCAGGACATTAGTAAGGATCAATGGATTCTTAAAGAGTTTCTGAACCAGAAATAGTTTAAATCAATAACTGTTAACTAAACATTTAGTAAATCACATTATAAAAAACCATAATCTTAATAAACTATTAATAAATTGATATGAAAAGACCTGAAGAGTGCAAGAATATGATTGATATTCGTACAGAAATTGATATAATAGATAAACAAATTGTAGAGTTAATATCTCAAAGAGCAAAATATGTTGATTGTGCAGCAAAATTTAAAAAGGATAAAACTGCAGTACGAGATGAAAAGAGAGTTGAGGCAGTAATTGAATCAAAAAAAGCATTAGCACTTGAATATGGTATATCGCCCAAATTAATTGGAGGTATTTATAGACAAATGATTGACTATTTTGTTGATGAAGAGATTAAAAGGTGGGAAATTGAAAACACAACTAAAGACGAGAGCTAAAGACTTATTAACTTCAAACTAACGCAGGCTTTACTCCTTCATTCCTTTCATTTAAAAAGTAAATTGAATTATCAAATTTGGGACATACTGTTTTGAATTAATTTTAAATTGGTATTATTGGAGAGATTATAAACAACACTCAAAAAAATTTAATGAAAAGAAACATTGAGCTGCTTGCGCCTGGTGGAGACAAAGATTCAATAAAAACTGCAATATTAGCTGGTGCTGATGCTGTTTATTGTGGATTACCTATTTTTAATGCACGTAATAGAGCAGAGAATATTGAATTTGAAGACTTGCAAGGTTTGCTAAGACTTGCTCATGAACACAACTGCCAAATATTTTTAACACTTAACATTGTATTTCTGAGTAGTGAATTTTCATCTGTATTAAAACTTTTAAATAAACTGGTAAACACAAATATCGATGGTGTCATTGTTCAAGATATTGGTTTATTTTATATTCTTTCCAGGTATTTTCCTACACTTAAAATACATGCTTCAACACAAACAACTACACACAACGAAGGACAATTAAAGTTTTTAAAAAGATTAAATGCTGAACGTGTAAATCTTTCAAGAGAATTAAATATATCCGAAATAAAATTCTTAACAAATATTGCTCATAAAAATGATCTATCTGTAGAAGTATTTGTACATGGCTCTTACTGCCTGTCTTTTTCTGGTATCTGTTATATGAGTTCTGTGCATGGAGGAAGATCTGGCAACAGGGGGCGTTGCAGTCAGCCATGCCGTGAAAAGTATACAAAAACACCATTGGGTAAAAATTTCCCTTTAAATTTAAAAGACAACTCAGCCTACTCCAATATAAAAGAATTATATGATGCAGGTGTAGATTCTCTTAAAATAGAAGGTAGAATTAAGGAATTTGATTATGTGCATACTGTAGTATCAACATTTAGAAGACAACTAGATAGTTTTGCTTCTACAAAAACACTAATCAATGATAATAGTGAACTTTATAAAGTATTTAATCGCGATTTTACCAATGCTTTTTTAGTTGACAATTTAGACAGCAAAATTTTTATTGATAACCCCATGAGTAATTCAGGCATCCGGTTATCTGAAATACATGGCCTGAAATCGGAAGAAGAATGGATTGAAGAGCAAAATAAGTTATACAGTGAAAAGGAAAAACTCCGCAACAAAATAAAAGCAAGAATCGATGCATTAGATATTGCTAAAATTCCTTTAGATATATATTTATCAGGATCGTACGGAACTCCATTAGTTGTATCAGTTAAAACACCTCAAAGTTCATATAAATTTCAATCAAAATCAAAACTAGAGAAACAAGGTACTAATGCTGCCGGATACAATTCAATACGAAATAAGTTAAATGCCATTAACGATACTGAATACTATATAAACAAGATGGAGCTGAATGTAAAGGGTGAGATTTATTTACCTTTTAGTGAAATAACAACCATTAAAAAAGAGATTCTGTTGGCTTTAAATAATTCAAAAAAAATAATACCTCCGGTTTCTATTCCAGCATTAAAGAGTATTAAAAAAGAGGAAACACAGCCTACTCTATCAGTAATTATATCAAATCAAAATGATATTGATATTTGTAACGACTCTTCGATAAATGTATATTTTCAACTACCCAATAACTTCGATAATAATGTGTTGGAATATGTAAATTTATTTAAGAAACATAACCATCTTATACCTTGGTTTCCTTCAATACTCATCGGGTCTGATTATACAAATGCTATTGAATTTATTAAATTATTAAAACCCCAATTGATTATAACAAACAATTCAGGCATAGCCTATGAGGCCTATGAACAAAACATTTCATGGATTGCAGGGCCATATCTTAATATAACAAATTCATATAGTCTGCTGGCTTTAAAAGAAAAGTTTAATTGCATTGGTTCATTTATTTCAAATGAGGTAAATAAAAGTCAGGTTCGTAGCATTAAAAAACCCAATAATTTTAAGTTGTTTTTTAGCATTTACCACCCCATACCTTTAATGACAAGCAGAGCTTGTTTGTTTAGTACGATTACCGGTTGTAAAAAAACTAAAATGGACGATTTATGCTTATCAAAATGTGTAAAACAAGCTTTGATTACAAATATGAATAATAACAATTTTTATATCGAAAAATCAAAGGGATGCTATAACAAAATTTACAGTCCATCAAATCTATTAAATTTAGATATCATCAATGATATGTCATACAAATTTGATAGTTTCTTTGTTGATTTAAGAGATATAAAAACAGAAACTCAAATTGAGATAAATAAAAATAATCTTATTTCTCTATTTAAGGATTTTACAAATGGTTGTGAGGAAGCAGGAAATCAAATAAAACAAAATGTATATCCTACAAGTAACGCACAATATAATGCCCGGATATTATAAATATGGAAAGATATTTAGTTGTTATCCCTCCCATATAAACTGAGTTTTTATTCTAAATATTAAATATCTTCTTAAACTTTTTAGGTACAGGAGCTACTATTTTTAGTTTTTCCTTTGTTACCGGATGGGTAAACTCCAAAAAGTTGGAATGCAAAAAAAGACCTTTCCCCTTTAATATTAAGCCGCTTTTACCATATTCCGAATCACCTAAAATAGGATTACCAATGGATGACATGTGTATACGCAATTGATGTCGACGTCCTGTATATAAAGTTAATTCAACCAGATTTAAGCAATTAAAACGTTCAGAAGTAACATTTTGCAAAACTTCGTATGCCGATTTAGCAATCTTTCCATCAACCTCATCCTCAATAACACCACTTTGTTGCATATCGCCTATAGTTACAGCCAGATATTGCTTATTTATTTTTCGGTCTTCAAAAAGTTTATTTAAAGCAACCACTGCATCTCGTGTTTTACCAACCATCAAAGCACCACTTGTAGGAAAATCCAATCGATGAATGGGTTCCGGATAAGGAATTGCATCAGGCAACGAACTTATTTTTAAATTAAAAGGTAAGGCATTTTCGAGTGTTAACTTCTTATTCCCGCTGACTAATAATCCGGCTGGTTTATTTACAATAGCCAGGTAATCATCTTCAAATAAAACCTGAACAGGATAATCTACAATGGGCTTTTTAACACTTTCTGAATCTTCAAATAATTCCAGAACTTCCCCACCTAAAATATAGTCACCGGTTTGTCCCTGCTTTCCGTTTACAAAAACAAAACCACCTTTAATCGCCTTTTTAATACTCTTTTTTGATGGTAATGATTGAAATAATTCCGGAGCAATTTCAGATAATCGCTTCTTTTCTTCTAATGACGGTACTAATATTTTTTCTTGTAGTTTCTGATGCATCTCACAAAGGTATAAAAACAAAGCCTCCTCCGGTTCTGATTACAAATCCTTTTCAATTTTTATACGAGCATCCACAGCTAGAATACCATCCTTATTGCCAATAAGAGGATTCAGATCTATTTCTTTTATTTCGGGATGTTGATATACAAAAGCAGAAAATCTCACAATAATATCAGCAAATAAATATATATCTATTCCATCCTGTCCTCTAACTCCTTTCAATATTTCAACACCTTTTAATCGACTTATCATATCCATAGCTTCTTGCTTATGGATGGGAGCTAAACTATAGCTAATGTCTTTTAACACCTCTACAAAAATACCCCCAAGTCCGCATAAAATAATATGACCAAATCCTTTTTCATATTTGGCACCAATAAAAAGCTCCGTACCACTTACCATTTGCTGAATAAGTACACCTTCTGCTCCATTAACCTGCATTAAATCGTGGTATCTGCTTAATAAATCTTTCTCGGTAATAACATTTAACACCACTCCCCCAATATCTGATTTATGAACAGGACCAACCACTTTCATGGCTACAGGAAATGCTATACTATTCAATAGGTTATCTAAATCATTTTCATTTTTAATAAGCATTTCGCTTACTATAGGAATATTTGCTTGAGTAAGAATAGCAGAAACCTTCTCCTGAGGTAAGTATCCATTATCAGAAGTATTTATAATACTCGAAATAATATTATTTGGTAGTTGAACCACTGTCTCTTCTGAATAGTATTTATGATTATAAACCTTTGCAAAAGCCTCTCCAAACATTACTTCATCCGGAAAATTAACATGCCCTTTGGCAATAAATTCTTCAATATCATCTCGCACATTAATAATGGATGGCAGTACCGCAAAAATAGGTTTTGTACAACTATCTATTTTTTGGTGCAATACTTCATAAACCTCTTTAACAGGAAATAGACCTGAGCTCCCAAAAATTACCACCATAGCGTCAATCTGGTCAAAATCATTTTCACAAGCCTCAATAATCTGGTTCAACTGTTCAGCATTACCTGTTGCTAAAAAATCAATGGGATTTGCCACACTTGATCCATCATATAGCTTTGCCTTTAACTGATCAGCTGCTTCGCCTTCCAACCTGGGAATTTTAAATCCTGCTTTTGATAAGGTATCTGTAAGCATTACAGCAGGTCCTCCTGCATGGGTAATAATAGCTACACGTTTTCCCAGAGGTTCTTTTTTCATAAAAATGGCACCTACAGTTGCCAACTCCATTCTACCGTAACACCTAATAATACCAGCTTTTTTAAATAAAGCATCCACTGCCATATCTGAATTGGCCATAGCTCCAGTATGACTCGATGCAGCACGACTTCCTTCTTCGGAAGTACCTGCCTTAATTCCTGCAATTTTACAACCTTTCCTAATTAAAGATTTGGCATGTTTCAATAACTTTTCTCCATCCTTAACACTCTCTAAATAAAGCAACTTTATTCTTGAACTCGTATTCGGATCAAAGGTTATATCTAAATATTCTACTACATCTTCAACGCCAATTTGAGCACTATTACCCACAGAATAAACACTATTGAAACGAAGACCAAGAGGGCGCCCTGCCTCCATAATAAATACAGCAGTAGCTCCTGATCCTGAAATAAAATCAGCTCCTTTATTACTAAAGATTGGTATTGGAGTAGTAAAAACACTATGATGGTTAATATTCATCATACCAATACAATTAGGACCAATTAAACATCCATCCACTTTGTTAATAATATCTACAATCTCTCTTTCATACAATTCTCCCTGTATACTCTCCTCACTAAAACCTGCGGAAATAATTATGAATGCCCTCACCTCTTTTTCAAAAGCCAATATTTTAACTACATGAGGACAATATTTAGCCGCCACTGCAATCACTGCCAAATCTATACCTTCAGGTAAATCTTCAACTTTAGAATAAGTCCTTAATCCCTGAACAAGCTGTGTTTTAGGATTGGTAACAAATACGTCTCCTTTAAAACTGTTTATTATATGATAAAGAATTTTACCTCCTGGCTTACTTAAATCATTTGAACCGCCTATTACTACAATATTTTTAGGATTTAATAGCTGATGATTGATCATGATGGAACGATTTTAAGATAACTTTATTAAAGCTCTTGAAATTACCAGAGATATACAATGAATAATATCACAATCATATTTTACAAAGAATTAGGTTAATAAGATAATGCCAGATTTTAAAACCAATTTGCATGCAAATTACTTAATCACGTCTCTTCCTCTAAAGTATTTTAGTATTTTTGTACCCTAATTATAGCAGAAATGACAGACATTAAATCCATCATAAACAAAGAAGAATATAATTTACATGACATTACCACTTTATTACAATTAGAGGGTGATGATCAGAAATTACTGTTTAAAAAAGCAGAAGCTATTCAACTTCAATTTGTTGGAAGAAAAGTATTTTACAGAGGATTGGTTGAGTTTTCAAATGTATGTGCTAAAAACTGCTATTACTGTGGGATACGAAAAGACAACAAAAAAGTTGACAGATATAACATAGAGGATAAAGATATTATTAATGCAGCCCTTTTTGCTTGGGAAAATAAATACGCTTCACTTGTTATTCAAGGTGGAGAACGAAGCGATCAGACTTTTATAGATAGAATTGATCATTTAGTTCAATTAATAAAAAAAGAAACTAATGGCGACCTGGGTATAACTTTATCCCTAGGAGAACAATCTATAGAAACTTATCAACGTTGGTATAATAGTGGAGCTCATAGATACCTCCTTCGCATTGAAAGTTCAAATCCTGAAATATATAAACAGATTCACCCTAATGATCATCTTCATAATTATGAAGAACGAATTAAAGCACTTGAAAATCTTAGAAAGACAGGTTATCAAACTGGTACTGGTGTTATGATTGGTTTACCAGGACAATCCTTTGAAGATTTAGCCAAAGACCTCCTTTTTATGAAAGAGATAGATATTGATATGTGTGGAATGGGCCCTTATATTGAACATCAGGATACTCCTTTATTCGATAAAAGAGAAGAACTTTGGCCTATTAAAAAACGCTTTAGTACCACACTGAATATGATAGCACTGCTAAGAATTTTGATGAAAGATATTAACATAGCTGCAGCTACAGCTTTACAAGCCATTGACCCAATGGGCAGAGAAAAAGCACTAAAGATTGGTGCCAATGTTATTATGCCAAATATTACTCCTACTGTAAACCGCAAAAATTATCAACTATATGAAAATAAGCCATGCACAGATGAAGGGGCTGAAGATTGTGGTAATTGCTTAAGTATGCGTATTGAATTAGCTGATAGAGAAATTGGATTAGGAGAATGGGGTGATTCAAAACATTTCTTTAAAAGAAAAAACAAATAATTAATTTCATACTAATCCATATAATGATATTACCTCATTGAATTATATGGATTTGAGCATTATAGGCAATACATCTATAAAATAAACAATAGATATTTCCAGTTATTTAATAATTGTGTAACATTTGATCCCAAAGAGAGAAATAATAATAACATTTAGTAAAACTAACCAAGATTCATGAAATGAAAAAACTAGAAAAGATAGCAGGGATTTTATTTGTATTGGGTATAGTGCAAATATTTTTTCACCTTCCTTTGGGAAACTTTTTTTTGAATGTTTCGACATTCATAATAATTGCGTTATACTTCCTATTTGGATTTGCATACTTTAATGGTATTAACTTTAAGTCGATTTTTAAATTTGAATACCTTGAATATAATTCTCAAATATCGAAAAGAAGGTTAAAGTTCGCGGCTTATTCAGGTATTGGATTGACAATATTGACAATTGGAATTTTTTTTAAATTAAGACATTATTCTGGAGCATCATTAGTTCTTATTTTTGGATTCATAATAGAGGTAGTTTTATTTATTGTCCTATACTTTAAAAGGAAGAAAATCAATGATTTGTTCTTTAAGACTATTATAAAACGATTTGCTATACTATCGATATTAGGAATTGTATTTATGACTTCTAATTTGGAATTAGCTTCTTTGAAATATAATTTTCCTAATAATCCCGAACTGATTCGGTCTTATGAGAAAATGTTGGAGAACTCGAGTAATGAATTGAATGCTCAAGAATTTAGGAGTCTTTATAGAAAAGCAGTTGGTGAAAAATTACAAAACAATTAGAAAAAACGTTACACAACAATCTGGAATATGGCATAAGGGTCTGTGACTTTTGGGAAGTTTTGTGGGGCTTAGCTGCTCCGCCAAATTTTCGTCCAGAAAATTTTGTTATGTTTAAAGGTAATTTTCAAAACGTAAATTTGGCTTTGTTGAGATTTGAGAAGATAGGTTGGTTTTATCTCCCTTATGCTCCATTTAGTAAACGTTAACAAATTAGAAATATTCAATTATTTTAAACCAAATTTGTTGACGTTTGTTCCTAAAACATTAGTCATCCAAATCACTTTGGTTAATATGATTTGATTGCCTAGATTATTTTATGTTAGATGGAACTAATCTGTTATAAAAATTAAAGTATAGATAATTAAAGACATCTGACCAACATAAACAAACAATAGAAATGAGAAAACCTAAAAATCATATATTAGTAATCTTTGGTGCTTCCGGAGACCTGACTTACAGAAAACTAATTCCTGCGGTATTTGATTTATATAATAAAGATTTACTTCCTGAAAAATTTGCCATTCTGGGTGTTGGTCGTACTCAATTTGAGAATGACGAATTTAGAGTTAAAATGAAAGAAGGCATACAGGAATTTGCCAATACCAGTAAGGAAAAAGGATGCGAAAAAAACATTGACACTTTTACCAGCCAATTATACTATTACTCTTTAAATACAAAACAAGAAGAAGAGTACAAAGATTTTAAAGAACACTTGCTGAATTTAGATGATACCTTAAAAACAGATAAGAATTTCATTTTTTATTTAGCAACTCCACCAAGTTTATACACCATTATTCCAGAGTTTTTAGCAAAACAGGATCTGAATATTGAAGATGATGGTTTTAGACGATTAATTGTGGAAAAACCTTTTGGGTATGACCTAAAGTCTGCACAAGAGTTAAATGGAAGTTTATTACAAAACTTTACTGAAGATCAGATTTATAGAATAGACCACTATCTTGGTAAAGAAACTGTTCAGAATTTATTGGTCACTCGTTTTTCGAATGGAATATTTGAACCATTATGGAACAGAAACTATGTTAGCCATGTTGAAATTACTTCTGCTGAAAGTATAGGAGTGGGTAATCGTGGAGGATATTATGAAGGTTCGGGTGCATTAAGAGATATGCTACAAAATCACTTAATGCTTTTGGCTAGTTTAATTGGCATGGAACCTCCTGCTTTAATTAACTCTCATAGCATTCGTAATGAGATGGTAAAAGTGCTTCAGTCAATTCGTCCTTTAAAAGAAGAAGATGTAGAAAAACATGTGGTTCGAGGACAGTATGTTCCTTCTACAATAAAAGGAGTTAAAGTAAAAGGATATCGCGAAGAAAATGGTGTTGATCCTGAGTCGAGAACAGAAACCTATGTTGCCATGAAATTTTTCATCGACAATATGAGGTGGGCTGATGTACCTTTTTTAATCAGAACAGGTAAAATGTTACCTACTAGAGTTACTGAAGTTGTAATTCACTTTAAACATACACCTCATCATTTATTTGCAGAACATTCAACAATCATGCAGCAGCATAATCAATTGGTTATTCGAATTCAGCCAGACGAAGGTTTATTGCTTAAATTTGGTATGAAGGTTCCCGGATCTGGATTTAATGTGCAAAATGTTAATATGGATTTCCATTATTCAGATTTATCAGATGATTATCTTCCGGGAGCATACGAACGCCTGCTTCATGACTGCATGCTTGGCGATGCCACATTATATTCCAGAGGAGATGCTGTTGAAGCTGCCTGGAAATTTGTAGAACCTATTCAAAAGGCCTGGGAAAACAATCCTGATATTACTGTTCACGGATATCCTGCCGGAACATGGGGGCCTGATATTGCCGACAGCCTGTTTGAAGATGAGCACCTATCATGGCGTTATCCATGCAAGAATTTAGCTAATGATGGAAACTATTGTGAATTATAATAGAACTTTTATTTAAGATAAGTTCTTATTCCAACATCTAATTATGTAATATGACTAATATATATACTTTTAAAAATAAGCAAGAGTTGGCCAATCATTTTGGCCAGCTGTTATTTGATAAATCCAGCCTTAAAGAAAGACTTAATATTGCTTTATCCGGAGGTAGTACCCCAAAAGCTATTTTTGATGAATTAGCCTCAAACTTTAAAGAAAAGATAGATTGGAATAAAATTCATTTATACTGGGGAGATGAAAGGTGTGTACCACCTACAGATTCTGAAAGCAATTATAAAATGACAGTGGATCATTTACTAAGTAAGGTGAGTATTCCGGAGCACAACATTCATCGTATAAAAGGTGAATTAGAAGTTAATCAGGCTTGTAGTGATTATATTAACGAAATTACGAACACGGTTAAGTCTGTAAATGGAATACCTCAGTTTGATATTGTGTTACTAGGTATGGGATCAGATGGTCATACAGCATCTATTTTTCCATATCAAATTGATTTATGGAATTCTGATCAGTTGTGCGTTCCTGCAAAACACCCTGATTCAGGTCAGGAAAGAGTTTCATTTAGTGGAAGATTAATCAATCACGCAAAAGAAATATTCTTTTTAGTTACCGGTAGTGATAAAACAGAGAAAGTAAATGAAATCATTAATCACAGGGGGAATTATACTTCTTATCCGGCAACATTGGTTAAATCACCTACTTGGTTTCTTGATGAAGAAGCTGCTGCTCTTTTATAGCATTAACACTCGTAGCTAATAGCTATATAACAAGCTATTAGCTAACAACATTTCAGTTACTTCAACCTATTTAATTGGTTGTTGGCAATTTCTATTTCCTTTTTAATCTTAGTTATTTCTTTAAGTACAAAAGATATTTCATAGCCATCCCTTATTGCCTCTTTATCAAATTTCTCCATCACAATATAATACCTCTTTTTACCAATAAACTCAACCTTTAAGGGTAATTTGTAATTTTGTGAAATAAAATCAACAATACCATTATCAGCATTATCCTTATAATTAACTACTTCCCAGTACGTTCCACCATCCTCAAATCTTCTGTTATCAAACTCATCATAAGGAACTTCCTCACTTATTACAGCTTGTTCTTTATGGTACACTTTAATTTTATTGTGATAGATGTACTTATCTCCAGAATACCTACTTGATATATAAAAATTACCTTCCATATCCAGGTGGGCTCTTAAATAAGTTCTGCTGAATGAATTTTGTGGTTTCTGGCGTTTATGAATAAGTATTTCTTTGGCTCCATACTCTTTACTTACAATAAAATTTTTCATCAACCCTTCCAGTTCCTTATTTTTTTCAGTCAAGGCACTATCTAAAAAAGACAAACTACGTTCCTGTTCACTAATCTTAATTTTTCTAATTAAATCTTCAGCTCTGGTTACATATTCAATCTCTCCCGAAAATTCATTAGCTATGGAATCTAAAATTAACATTGCATCATTATAACGCTCTTGCTCATACAAAGAAGAAGCTCTGGCATATTTTTCTTTAGCAATTTCTTCTGAAGTAGGACCACAAGCTACAATTGAAACAATAATAAGACTTAATACAATGTATATCCTGGAATTTTGAAGTATATGAATCATAAACAATAATTTTTAAGCAAAAATATTGATTTTAATAATTTTCACTTATTAAATCGATTCTTTTTTCTGAAAAAGCTTTATTATATGTATTTATAATCATGGTTCTATTAATATTTTCTTCACTACCTCTCCATTAATATTTTGCAATACAATAAAATAAATTCCCCGGGAAACATCTGGTAAGATAAAAGATGTACCCCCTGAACTAATATAGGTCTGTCCTCCAGAAACTCTTTCTCCCTCAATATTTAATAAATACCAATATGCAGTACCAGAGTTCGTCACCATATTGTTATAAAAAACTTCTCTGTTTGAATTATAAAATTTAAAATCTAACGTTTTATTATCCACTACATTATAAATCGACTCCTCTAAATAAAAATCATCAATTCCAGCACCATTACCCCATTCATTATTATCATCAAATAAAAACTCTAATTGAATAACTTCTTCATTCTGTTCAAATTGAAAACTATCAAAATACATAGTCCAATTATCAATAGAACTTAAGTCTTGTAAAAGCATCCATTCCTGATTAATTAATGCTCTGTAATATACGGCAAGCTTATCATGTGTTTTATATATATCATTATTCATATAATACTGAAAACCAACACTCAATACATTTTCTTCATTTAAAATTAACGGAGGACTAATCAAAGATCCTGTTACATGAACACCATCACCTATATTATCAGAATTGATTCCCATAAAAAAAGAATCATTACCATCAAAAATCATATATGTAGAATTTAAACTTAATGCATTACCATACCTCCAGCCCATATCTGTATTTGAGTATTGCCAATCACTATTTTCCACTTCAAAGTCCACATGATAAGGAGTTTGATAAACAGGTAAACCTTTAATATTTATTTCATTTGAAGCGCAAGATCGTTTTGTTTCATCACTTTCATAAACTGCTTTTACAGAATAAGAAAGATCCTCATATAAAGTATAGGCATCATCTACATAAAAAGAGTCTGTACAGGTACCAATACAAACAGAATTACGATAAATTTCGTAATAATCAGAAATAACTTTTTCTGGTGGATACCAGAATATTTTAATACCTTCCGGATTGTAAAAACCATTTAAACCAGTAGGAGGTAAAAAACCTAATTCATATTCATGTCCCGAAACAATTAAGCTAAAACTTTGCGTATCTGTTGTTATTTTTGATGCATCAACAGAAATAATATATTCACCACCTTCACAATCATCAATTATAACTTGCTCCACATTATCCAATACATTAATGCCTGTTATTGATGGTAGTGATGGAGTAGCCGGATTCAAAACAAAAGGATAATAAACATCTCCATCTTTAACAATAGTTAAATCAAGGTCATTAATTAATTTAGATTCTGTATTATTTAATGCTGTACTTTCTGACTCCGCAGGTAAATCAGTCCATACCAGAGTAGCTTTTATGGTTTCTCCTTCATTTACATTTACTGTTTTTGTAAATACATTTTGTTTTATTATTTCTCCTTCATAAATAATTTCACCTCCTGATAAAATATTATCCTCTAATAGTTGATGAGCCTTATCAAAATCTACCATTCCCCAGCCACTTTGATAATTTGGACCGGAATTCGCTGATATATTTTCGGCTGTATGAATCAACATTCCTTTAATGCTTGAGGCACAAAGTTCAACTCCTGGTTGAAATTGATATTGCATTTCGTTTAATAAGGCTACACCACCAGAAACAACTGCTGCTGACATTGATGTTCCTGAATAATAACCGTATGCATTCTCATCATCCGATAAACAAGAAAATATATTAACTCCCGGAGCAACAATATCTGGTTTTACTCTCCCATCATCAGTAGGACCATACGAAGAAAATGAAGCCAATGAAATTTCATCTTCATTTTTATAAGCACAACCTACAGTAATAACATTTTTCGCCACCCCATTTAAACCTAAACAATCATAACCATCTTCTCCTCCATCAATGTCGCGCACAACGTTAGAATTTTTCCATTTACCTTCCCAAACCTTATGCGTTACCGGTTGTATTTCCGGACCTTCTCCTTGATCATTTCCTGCTGATACAACCATAGTATAATTAGGTATTAAATAACATAGTTCATCAATTTCTGCTGAAATATCTCCATAAATACCAAACTTATAATCTTCTGAGGCATCAACTCCTGTACTTCCATACCAATACCAGATATCTTCATCACTATTAAAACTCCATCCAGATACAGGACCATAAGAATGATTTGACAGAATAATATTTCGTTCGTCTGCAGCCTCTCCAATTTCTGCTATATCATTTATAAAATCTGAGGAATATAATTCTGCTTCTGAATCCATTCCTTTAGCTTCTGTATTTTTTCCCTGAGCTATTATTGTACCTCCAACATGAGTTGCATGAGTTAAAGGATAATAAGATTCGTCAACAATAACTCTTGAAACCTCATCATCTAGAAATTCTGCATGCTGATAAAACACATGTCCGGCATCCCATATACCTATTAATTGATGTTGACCAAAGATTCCATCGTGCCAATACGAAGTTTCGTAAAAGGAATTTATTCCTGCTAAAATAGCAGCTTCTTGATTGTGAGAATGAAAATAAAGTGGAGTTCCTCCAACAAAATAAATTAATCTTTTAGGATTGTCAGAATTTAATAAAGAATCAACTAGAATTTGATTCTGTTCAAAATATAATTTTGCAGCATTATACTTTTCATAAAATGATGTATTTCTATTTCTGATAAAATCCTGTAGCTCATTATTGTGTATTGAAACTTGTCCTTTTGTTATAAACAACGAACTCAAGAATACAATTATGATTAAACAGTTTTTTATCATAGTATTATACCCTAAATTATTAACTTGAGTTGATTAAAATTTTAGAATTCAAATTATTATAATAAAGCCTTACATTTTGAGTGCAAGGCTTTATTAACTAAAATAAGTCTAGATCATATTAATCTTCTCCCAAATATTCAACTAAATCACTTTCATGTATAAACTCCAAAACCTGAACGGCATCATCACAGGCCATTGTAAAACCATCGAGATTATAATGATAATTTATTTTACTATTATTCTCTTCAGTTGTAAAAGTAATTGCATCAAGTATCGATTTATCTTGTACAACATAGGTTCCTCCAGCATTTAAAGTTGTTATTCTCACTAACTTGTTTGCATACTCAAGTTGTCTTGAATATACAAAATCTTTTAAATTACAGAAAAGTAAATTCATATAGTACGAATCATCACATTCAGGATAAACGTCAGTTAGTAAAATAGCATCCTCAAGATTATATGCTTCCATAAAACCATTAGCGTAAACTATTTCATCTTTCAGTACTGTACCTGTTTTATCTGATCCTGCAGCATAAGCTGATGCTGCTAATTGTAAAATATCACTTTCACCAAAATACGCAGTAAGAAAACTTAACTCGCCATCAAAACCACTTTGCATTAACTCTCGATAAATAGCCATATTTTCTCGAGGTGAATCTATAGTATTATCATCTTCTTCATCTACTCCATCTATCCAATCTTCTAATCCATGAATTGCAACTAACCTGCCTGATGCATCAGCTGTAATATAATCTCCTTCACCCAAATTAGTAAGAGTAGAAATTGCTTCAGCCAAACCATTAGACAATACACTATTAGGAGAACGAATTAAATTAATTTTACCGAATTCTACTTCTTTAGGAGCATAATTACTAACAGATTGTATCTCTCCTTCCGCATTAACATCAAAAACAAGATAGGGAACACCTTCTACCGCTACCAAACCATCAATTGAAGAACTAGATGAAACCGGATCTCCATCCACACCGTAAGCCATAACAAAAGGATACCAAACTGTTTCATCCCCATGTTCATCACTAATTACAAGAGATCCCATATAAGGTACACCATCTGTATTTCTGGCTAATACATATAAATCTCCATAATCATCCCCTTTTACATCTCCTGTTTCATCATTTTGATTTCTTTGATCATTTAATTCATTATTACCTCCAACCCATTCTGGAGCATCTGAATCATCTGACTCGGGACCAACATCCTCTTTACGTCCTTTTTCACATGAAAACATTAAGAGAGATAAGGCCACTACACATAATAATTTTATATAATTTTTCATTAGTGTATTTTTTGTATTAAGTATATGTTTCTCATTATCTTGTACTATTTTAACTTGATAAATTTTCGTTACCAATTATATGAAGCCCATTAATATTAATGAACTAATGTATTCTCTGCTTTGAATTCAAATAAAGATTAATATAAATTTACGAGTAGTTTTGAGCAAACTCAATACCTATTAAGAGGAAGCTTTATACACAAAAAAAACATCACATCTCCCCAATTTGTTTAGAAAAACATTCCACCTTTTTTTTACAACCTTGACAAAACTGTTCTCCCGGAGATTCTAACATACCATTTCTGCAGGCATATCTCATTAAGCCCAAATAGTTTTTTGCTCCAAACTTTCGCATAATATTTTTGCGATGCGTTCTAATAGTAGCTTCACTAAGGTTTAGTTTTTCTGCAATTTGAATTGAAGAATGCATATTTACTATGCCTATCAATACCTCTAATTCACGCTTGGTTAAAATTGAATTATCTTTTGAATGTATTAAATGGCTGGAAAGAATTTCTGTTACACTGGCACTAAAAAACTTTTCATTTCTATGCGCTTGATTTACTGACAAGAATAAATTATCCTTTGAATCTGATTTTAATACAAAACCATCAATACCTAATTGTACTATAATATCAACAAACTGATTATCCATTATAAAACCAACAACTATAACCTTTTGCTTTTTCTTTTTTAAGAATTTCACATGCTCAATTAACTCCACATTCGGACAGCTTGCTTCAATTAAAAAAATGTAGGGATTCAAATATTCAAGATGTAAAAACTCCTGAAAATCAACCATTTTAATAACATGAAAATCTGGATTATTGTTTAATAATGAAGTAAGAGATTCTCCCCATAACAGATTCTTATATAAGATTATCAAATGTTTCTTCATTACCAATAATATTTATAGATAAGGCTTTTTAATATTCCAAATGACTTATTTATAAAGCCATTTGGAAATACTCTTACTATAAAGTATCATTTATTTTCAAAAAAGTCAATAAAAAAGGTGTTTCAATGACTTGAAACACCTTAAGATAGAATTACCAGTTATTTTAATTCAAAAACTCAAATTCTTTAACTCTAACGTTCAATGATGATTGAATATCTCCATTTTTTGATTGATATCCTGAACTATATGGCTCGCCTTCAATAAGAACTTTCTTTCCTTTTTTAAGGTATTCAGCAAACTTTGTATCAGTTTCTTTTGATCTCCAAATATCTGCTCTTATCCATTCCGTTTTTTCAACCTTTTCACCATTTGAATTTTTATAGATTCTGGAAACAGCAATATCAAAGTTTATAACTTTGTTATTACCTACTTCTTTTACTGTGGCATCAGAACCTAAATTTCCACTTAACATTAATTTTAACATAGTAAAGTAATTTGTTTGATTAAACTTATTATATCAAATATAAAATATTTATACTTCAAAAACAAATTTTTAAACAAAACACCATACATCTCAATATATCAACACATTACAACCAAACTATCTAATAGTCTTTCTCATTTTTATTTTCAACCAGCTTTTTTGTACTTAACAATCCACAAGCAGCGTAAATATCTTCTCCTCTAGATTTACGTATCGTTGTAATCACTCCTTTATTCTCTAAAACATTTTTAAACTTCTCCATTACTTCATTTGATGAGCCTTTTAGAGGTGAGTCTGGAATGGGATGAAATTTAATTAAATTAACCCTGGAATAAAGTCCACCTATTAATTTGGCCACTTCATTTGCATGCTCTTTGGAATCATTCACTCCTTCAAACATGATATATTCAAACGATATTCTTCGTTGTCGCCCAAAATCATATTCTCTTAAGGTCTGGATTACATCTTCAATTGGATATACATTTTCAATTGGCATTAACTCCTTTCGTTGATCTTTAAGTGGACTGTGCATACTAATAGCTAAATGACATTCACTTTCTTCAATAAATCTACGCATGGCTGGAATTACCCCAATTGTTGAAACATTGATTCTTCGAGGACTCCATGCAAATCCCCATTCTGATGTAATAATTTCAAGACTTTTTAAAACTTCATCCAAATTATCCATAGGTTCACCCATACCCATATAAACCAAATTAGTAAGTGTATCATTTTCATCAATACTTACCATTTGATTTAATATCTCACCGGCAGATAAATTTTTCTGAAATCCCTGTTTACCAGTCATACAAAATAAACATCCCATTTTACATCCAACCTGCGAACTTACACATAATGTATTCCTATTTTCTGCAGGAATATAGGCAGCCTCAATAAATTGATCTGAAATTGTTTTGAAAAGGTACTTCTTAGTTCCATCAACAGACTCCTGAACTTTATTATAAGGTGTTAAACCAATATCAAACTTATCTTTTAAAATCTCTCTGTTCTTTTTTGAGATATTCAACATTTCATCAATACTGCCAATCTTTTTTTTGTAAAGCCAGTCTGCTAACTGCTTCGCAACAAAAGCAGGAAACCCTAAATCTTTAACAATTTGCTTTAACTCTCCTAGAGTCTTTCCAAATAGAACCTCTTTAACCATTAATTATATGCTTGTATGAATAAAATATATTACTAAAAATATATTTCAGCCATAATATTATTAAAATCAACTCCTTTACTTAAAATTAAATCTCTCACTTCAACTACCATATCAGGACTTCCGCAAAGGTAATATTTAATATCTTTAGGCAAACTGGTTTGCTCTTTTAACCATTTTGTCATGCGACCAGAATATACTTCTGGCGACT
The DNA here is from genome assembly GCA_963665705.1 of uncultured Saccharicrinis sp. Classification (GTDB taxonomy): domain Bacteria; phylum Bacteroidota; class Bacteroidia; order Bacteroidales; family Marinilabiliaceae; genus Saccharicrinis. Next base: position 1,604,514 of record OY762448.1, on the reverse strand, counting down.
CCTCGCTGGTACAAAAACGCATATAATTATCACCTAATTTTTCCACAAACAAATCTTGAAATAAGAAATGATCAAGAGTTCTGCTTCCATGAATTAGCTTCTTAGGTAATTTGACACCTGATTTAATCATTGAAATAAAAGGTGCAATACCTGTACCTGTTGCTAACCACCACATATCATCATCAGGAATAAATTTTCCAAATGGCTCTGATACATATACCACATTACCAGGTTTTAGATTTACTAACTGAGGGGTTAAAAACCCACTATCAATAATATCAAAAAGAATAGTTAAACTATCTTCTGTATTTCCACTTGCAATACTATACAACCGAGGATCATGTTCATTATCAATAGCTAATGCAATTACCTGTCCGGGAACAAAATCAAATTTTCGCTCCATGGTTAAGGTGTAAAAATTGGAAACTATATTAGTTACCTCTGCAATTTTATGAGGATATAATTCTATTTTCTTTCTTGGCATATGTTAATTTTATTGGTAGTATGGTTAACTCATTTAACCTTAAATTTTAAATGAATTAAAATAGTTTTTAGTGTAAAAATTCATCACAATAATAGAACATACTATAACCAAATAATGTTTGAGCCTTCACTCTCATTATTAAATTTATTTACAGCTGTAACCTGAAATCCCATTAATTTCTTTTCTGCCAAATCAATTTCTGATACATTAATTTTCTTTTGGCTACATATTTGAACAAGCTGCTTTTCACCCCCTTTTAAAATAACATACAATGCAAAATTTTTAACATTCGCTTTCTTTTGTTTTTTATACTTCCACACAAGTTGCTGATTCTTTTGCCTAAATCCAGATACTTTTCCTGGGACTGATGAATTACGGCTATAAACAGAAGGAACTAATGCGGGAAAAGGATACAGATCATTTTTTAAAGAATCGGCTAAACCATACTTATTCTGTTTTAAAAATTGATGCCTAAAAAAAACACTTCCATAAGTTAAACTATCACTACGATTTATTTTCACCTGCTGAATTATTTCATCAGCGCCGTCCCAATCCTTTTTCCCATTACCCAATTTATAGGCTGCATGTCCAATATAAACATTTGTACCATTTGAGTTAGCACTCCACCAATTAGTTAAATGTTCAAACGGAACTGCACTATTATTTCTTGACCAATATAGTTGTGGAATCACATAATCAACCCACCCACTTTGCATCCATTTATAAACATCGGCATATAAATTATCATAATTGGTTACTCCAGCATTTGTTTCAGATCCAAGTTCGTCATCTTTTCTATTTCTCCATACACCAAAAGGACTAACTCCAAACTGAACATAAGGCTTTATTTCTTTGATTGTCTGTTGTAACTCCTGAATGGTTTTATTTACATTTTCCCTCCTCCAATCTTCAATTGATTTGAATTTTGTTGAATAAGGAACAAAATTTACAGAATCCGGAAAATTCTCATTTTTAACTGGGTAAGGATAAAAATAATCATCAAAATGAATTCCATCTATATCATATTTCCGAACTATCTCAGAAACAATATTTTTAACCAGTTCTTTACATGGCTTTAAGGCTGGATTATAATACTTTTTTCCACCATAATTTACAATCCACTTTGAATTTATTATTGCAGGATGATGCTTTGATAGCTTCTCCTTATCACTATTTGCTACTCGATAAGGATTAATCCATGCATGCAATTCAATATTTCGTTTATGGGCCTCCTTTATCCAGAATTTCAAGGGATTATACTTTGGTTTAACACCTTGTTTACCCGATAAATATTTACTCCATGGTTCATATTTTGATGGATATAAAACATCTGCAGAAGGACGAACCTGCAAAAATATACAGTTAAAATGGAGACCTTCATAAAAGTTTAAAATTGATATTATTTCTTTCTTTTGTTCCTTTTCTGATAAGTTGCTTGACGAAGGCCAATCTAAGTTAGAAATTGTAGCTACCCATACTCCCCTCATTTCTACAGATGGTATCTGAGCTACACTAATATTACAAAAAAAAACCCCACAGAAAGCAACAATTAAATATTTCATTATCAAAAATGTATGTTATTTATTTTTATAATAATACCCAAACAATGTAACATTATTATCTATTTTTACGAACAAATATAATTAAAGGCATTATATTAAATAAAACACTATATATTAAAAGATAAATTCTTTTAATACCTATTTTGCTTTTAATTACTCAGAAATAATTTATATAAATGAGATTTATTTTACCCATAATTATAATATTGGTTTTTTCATCATGTGAGTTATTTCGCCCCTCTCCTAAAGTTGCATCAGTTCCTATGATCTATTTTGATTTTAGAGGAGACTGTAAATCAAAAGGAATTGAAGAATTTAAAACCTTTGGTAATCAGAATTTATCTTTTACACCCGGAATAAAAGATTCATGCTTAAACCTATCCATCTCCTCCCCATATCGTAAACCAGTTATTATTAAAACAAAAGGAGATATCATGCTTGACCAGCAACCATATATTGCAGTAAGCATATGGGTTAAAATGGCAAAAAATGACCTTGAAACATACGGAATACTAGGTAATAAAAGTATTGATGATGAAAATGAGAAAGGTTGGATTATATCTTCAACGAATGAAGGTTCATGGCAATTTGAAATATGCGATGGTGTACAATCATGGAAGTACAAAGCTACCCCTTCTCGTCAAAAAATAAATGATAATAAATGGCATCAATTAGGTTTTTCAATTGACAGAACAAACAACATGGCTAAAACCTACTTTGATGGCAAAATGATGAGTATTATCAACCTGGATAATATGAACCATTTTGAAGCAGACTATCATTTACATATTGGTTGTAATCCAGGCTCAAGAGATTATTCAATGGATACCTTTAATGGTATGATTGATGAAGCAGGAATTTGGCTAAAACAACTAAACGAAAATGACTTTAGAGATATATATCTGTATTTTAAAAAGGAAAAATTACCTCAAGCTGAATATATTAATGAAAATTTCAAGGTACTAACCTGGAATATATGGAACGGAGGTAGGCAACAAGGTAAAACTGTAGGTATCCAACAAATTGTAAATGTTATTAAAAATTCAGGAGCAGATATTATTTCTCTACAAGAAGATTTTGGCTCAGGAGAGTTCATCTCAGATGAATTGAACTTTAACTTTTACCGTTGTAGTGATAATTTAAGCTTACTCAGCAGGTTTCCTATTAAAAAAACGCATCACATTTATAAACCATTAAATTCAGGAAATGCAGAGATTATGTTAACGCCAACAGAATCTGTCATGGTTTGTCCAATATGGCTTTCCCACAACCCTAATATTAAAGGTTTATTAGCGAATACAAATGCCAGCACCGATACAATTATTGATATAGAAGAAAATTCAAGGGGTAATGAAATCAAATTTATTTTAAGTGAACTTAAAAAATTCTACAATCCTCAAAACTCCCATTCAATTATTTTGGCAGGTGATTATAATAGTGGTTCTCATCTGGATTGGACTATAGAAAACATGAATAATAAATACAATAAAGCAATTCCATTTCCAACTTCCTTGCAAATGGAAAAGAACCTCTTTATTGACGCTTACCGAAAAATATATCCAGATATTGTTACTCATTTAGGAAACACATACTCTCCACTGTTCAAAGAAGGATATAACGATAGAATAGATTACGTATACTACAAAGGTACTTCTATTGATGCTATTGACGCATGTATTATTGATAGCACCGACTCCTTTTTCCCTTCTGATCATGCAGCATTACTTGTTACATTTAAAAGAAACAAAAATTAATTGTAATTTAGATAGGGGTAAAACTCCATAACAATTGTCTTTATTATACAGCAACCTGGTTGCTCTTAAAAAAAGTATTGCATGCCAACAAAAAGACATAAAACAGGCACAGATATTAATATTTTTGATAAAATTAAAAATGGTGATGAGAAGGCCTTTGAACTAGTATTCAAGGAGCATTATCTTCATTTGGTTGCTTTTGCAAACACGTTTTTACATGATATTGATAATGCTGAAAATATAGTTCAAAACATATTTGTAAAACTTTGGGAAAATAGAAACCAATATAAAATAAGTTCTTTAAAAGGATACTTAATGATTGCTGTTAGAAATAGTTGTAATAATGAACTTAAAAGACTACATCATGAAAGAACTTTTCAAAAATCGATAGAAAATGATGAGTTAGTTGAGAGTATTAATTTTTCGGATAGCAAGGTGATGGATAAGATATCATCAATTATTAATCAATTACCAGAGCAACGAAAAAGAATTTTCAAATTAAACAGATTAGAAGGACTAAAGTACAGAGAGATTGCAACCAAACTAAATATTTCGCCCAAAACCGTTGAAGTACAAATGGGTAAGGCCTTAAAATTTTTAAGGGAAAACTTAATTGAGTTAAAAAAACAGGTGTATCATATGTTATGGTAAGGAGTTAAAAAATGAAAAACAAAAAAGAACATATTGATTGGATGTTAGCCGGGAAGATAGTTTCAGGAGAAGCTTCTGTGAGTGAGCAAGAAAATTTTAATATCTGGTTAAAGGAAGATAATAACCATATAGTATGGCAACAAATTCAGAATGAACTGGAACAAGCTGATTTTGTATTAACCAAAGAAAAAATTGATGTTAATCAGGCATGGCAAAAAGTTCAAGTTAAGACAACTTTGAAAAAGCGAAGTTTAAATAACTATTTTTCCTATAGTGCTATGGCTGCTTCTGTTTTATTAATCCTTGGCATATTTTTGTTTTATCCTCTCATTAAACGTAATAACTATACTGCAGTAGAAACATACCAAACAATTGATCAGATTGAATTAACAGATGGTTCTTATATAGACATTAACAGAAACTCTGTTTTAAAATATCCTAAAACATTTAATAAAAACGAAAGAACCGTAAATTTAAATGGGGAGGCATTTTTTAACGTTGCAAAAGATAAAGAACATCCTTTTATTATCAGAACCAACAATATTAAAATTAAGGTTTTAGGAACATCTTTTAATGTAAAAGACTATCCAAACATTTCAATTAGTGAAGTAATAGTTAAAACAGGTTTGGTTGAAGTATCTACCTTAAGCGATACAACCAATAAAGTTCTGCTAAAAATAGGAGAAAAAGCAACTTATAATTCAACCAGTAAGCAACTAATTAAAACACAAAATAACAATAGAAACTTTATTTCATGGAAAACTCAGGAAATAACTTTTAGAAAAGATAAACTGATCAATGCTATTACCTTACTTGAAGAGGTTTATAATGTTGAAATTGATCATACAGAAAGTATTGATCCTACTGCAGAAATAACAGCCACTTTTGAAAAGAACACCATTGAATTCATATTAAATACAATTAATAAATCACATAATCTAAACCTAGATTACACAACTAAGGAATAATTCAGTTTTATTTATAGAATTATTCCTTTATTTTAGTGTAAAGAATTATAAATGAAACTACGACTTCTGAAAGTTTTCCTTTTTTTAATTATTCTTCCTACAAACTATTTGTGTGGTCAAATTAATATTCAAACACCACTAGATACTATATTAGTATCTAGCAACTATAAATCTGTTAGGTTAGAACAATTTCTGGATTCCTTACATAAAGAATACAATATACATTTTGCTTACGATCCCTTAACTATTCCCTATGATTCGATTATTGATGCATATTATTACAATAAAAACCTCAATTATATTTTAAAAGACCTATTTAAGGAACAAAGTATTCAAATTGAAACATCTGACAGACAAATAATTATATCTCCTGGTTTTAGAAGTACCAAATTAAATAATTACATTACAATCCAAGGTATAATAACTTCCAATGAAAATACAAAGCCACTTCCTCTTGTAAACATTTCAATCATTGGAAAAACCATTGGTACTACAAGCAATTTTGATGGTTATTACAAATTTTTAATCCCAAAGCAATATTATGGAGATACATTATATTTTACATCAATTGGCTATGAATCTCAAAATATAATTATCCCAAATACAGATAGTTTAATGAATATTTCATTAAACGAAACATCAATAAAGCTAAGTGAAATTGAAGTGAAGTATTTAATGGCACCTGAAATAATACAAAATGCCACAAAAAATATATCAAATAACTATCCTGATTATCCAATGCTATTAACTGCGTTCTTTAGAGAAACGATAAAGCAAGATGAAAAATATATTGAAATATCAGAAGCTGTACTTGACATTTATAAAAGTTCTTATTTAGCCCATAATGATATGGAGAAAGCCCGGTTTGTTAAAGGACGAAAAAATGTGGATGATGAAAATATTGCGTTAGCCAGATTAAAATTAGCAGGAGGCCCTAGCCTTTTTGCCACATTAGATATTGTAAAACACCCTGACTTTTTAGGATTGAATAATAATGTAAATTATACTTATAACTACAAAGGAAAAACAATTGAGCGAGATAAAGTTGTATACATAGTTGAATTTAAACCTTTAATTGAATACGAAGAAATATATTACCAGGGTGCACTACACATCGATTCTGAGAGCTTTGCCATAATAAGTGCAGACTTTAAAATGACAAAACAAACTTTAAAAGAAAGTGCAAAATATCTCATTAGGAAAAATGCAAAAAAAATAAAATCTACGCCTATTTATACGCAATATCATATTGAATACCGACCAATGGGAGACAAATGGGTATTAAATAACATAAGAGGTGAACTTAAGATAAAAATTATCGATAAACGAAATAAGAAAACAAAATCAATATATACTGCAACATCTGAATTACTTGTAACAAATGTTATTGAGGGGAAGGGACAAAAAATAAGATATTCGGATACTTTTAAATCCAATTACGTTTTAGCCGATTGGATTACAAATTATGACAAAGACTTCTGGAAAGATTACAATATCATTAATCCAGAAAAAAGTCTTTCAAATATTTTTAAATATACTCCTGTTAATATTAACGTAGTTCCAATTCGCGAAAAAACCAAGCCTTAGCCTGGTCTTTCCGGTTATTTATAATCTGACATTAAGATGTATTAGGCGCAATGTTTTTGTAAAAACTCGATGGTAGAACCTACAGACTTTAACATAGGTAATTCCGAATTTTCAATCTCTACTTCAAATTTTGTTTCTAATAAAAACAAAAAGCATGTAAGATCTAATTCATCAACTAAAAGCTCTTCTTTTAATGTGGCATCTTCAACAATCTTATCCCTAGGCACACCAGTCTTTCTTAAAACTTTATATAAGTTCCTTCTAATTGTTTCCTGTTTCATAATCATATAAATTTCAGCTACTAATTGTGCTTATTTATATATCTGACAAATTAGATTTAAAACACACGTATATAAATTGAATATTTTTTAAAAAAAGTTTTAATCATAGAAAAATATCAGTCAAAATCTTTTTCTGAAGAAGAAATCAAAAGATATCATAATTAATAAATAACACTATTATATTTGCAGCTTCTGAAATATAAAAATAGTACAATATGAATACATGGTTTGAGTGTAAAGTAAAATACGAAACAATAGACGAAAAAACAGGTAAAGAAAAAAAAGTAAACTTACCATACTTAATTGATGCCGTATCATATACTGAAGCAGAAAGCAGAATACATGCGGAGATGGAACAGTATGTTAGAGGTGAATTTTCTGTACCTTCAATAAAAAAAGCAAATTACACAGATTTATTTTTCTATGATGATGGAGATAAATGGTATAAATGTAAAGTTGTGTATGTTTCAATAGATGAAAATGCTGGGAAAGAGAAAAAAGTATCAAATCAAATGTTGGTATTAGCTTCTGACTTAAAAGAAGCCTATGAAAGAATTAATGAATCAATGAGTGGAATGACCGTTGATTATGATATCACAGCCATCATCGAAAGCCCTATTGCTGATGTTTTCCCCTATTTTAAGGATGATGTTAACGAACCAATTCCAGATCATTTAACTCCTCTTAGTGAATATGAAAAAAAACAAGAGAATAGCGATAATGATTCTAATGAAGAAGAGAACGTAAATCCTATTTCTGAAGAAATATAAAAATCTACGAGGAATTACTCAAAAAGAGTAATTCCTCGTTACTTTCAATTCAATTTTAAATACTACCCTACATAACTTATAAAACACATAGCTATGATGTTATATTTTAGAATGCAATTGCATTGCACATACATCTAATATTTAACAACCTATTACCTTAACTCCTTCCTTTTTCTCATAAACAATTTTAAAATCATACCCCTCCTCTGTTTCAATTTATACTCTACATACTCCTACTCTTTAAATCTATTCTTAAATAATAGAAAATCAATGCAGGCTATAAAATTATTTACAATAAAATAATAATCGTTTCCCATACTGATATATATAAATACAAATAATTTAAGGTAAACAAAATCTTAGAATTAAGAATAATAAACGGAGTTCAAATGGAGCAAATCTTTTATTTTATAGTAATAATTCTGTAACTTTACATACTGTTCTATAATGGATATTTACTTAATATATTTCATACAATAATCGCTTACTAAACATTTAATTTATTTATGTGTTTTATTCTAATGACTAATAAATTAAAAGTAAATCTATTCACATTTTTTAAGAAAACATGTTTAGAAACAATTTTTATAACAAATTGTAGGTATTTAGGGCGTTTAAGTAATAAAAACGTAAAAATTTAATGATTATTTTAAATTTAAATGAAGAAAAATATCTTTAATTGATTATTTTTGCTGCTCTTAAAACAAGAAGATTCATAAAACCGAATGATAATGAAAGAGGAAGTGTTCAACTTAAAACCAACCAAGAAGGATCGTAAGGAAATGATCCAGTACATCAACCTTCAATTGGCTGCTCTTGGGCAACCTCTGTTTCACGATGAAACAGATGCTCAAAAAAAACTTTCCAATACTAAATTCTTAGAATTGACGGAAGGTCTTATCAGCAGTTTTAGAGAAAAATCAAGATTGTTGTCTGATCACCTTTCACCGGTTGATTCGAGGATACAAAACTTTATCGATGATTATTTAAAGGATGTAAGTATTGATAAATCTTTGCGTATACCAAACAACACTTTGGTTCTTAACCAAAAAGGTATGGCAAGAGAGGTTAGCTTACCACCCAATGGTGATACCTTTAAAAATGATTTAATCAATTCTTACAGAGTTAAGCAGGGTATTCTTAACAACCCAGCTAATGATAAAAGAACAACAAAAGGAACGTTCCATATTGTTGAAGGAGGACTACCTGTTCCTTTAGATAAAAAAGCTGTTCCTAAAGAAACATTCGCACATTTATTGCATGCAGCTTTAAATCCATCGGCAGATTTTAAAGTGCTTCCTTTTACTTCAAACCAGGAAAATAAAGCAAAAGTAATGGTATCATTACTTCTTCGTCCTGTTGTTTGTCCAGAGGTAAAAGGTGTAATAGAAGAAAAAAGCATGGAAATCCGTTTCTTTGCTCCTGGATGTTTATCAAGCAACCTTGATTTTGTTGAAAATATCTTTGGAAATGCAGGAGACCATAACCTTGCAGAAAATGATGCAGCTCTTGACGTTGAGCACTGGACTGGACACACTGGCTGTATTATCCTTGCACCACAGCTAACAAAGCTTAAAAAGAAAGACATTGGATTACCTCATATTTCAGAAGCAACTGAGCGCCAGAAAAAAGAGGGAATGTGTTGGGAAAAAGAAGATGAAATATATAATGAAGGAGGAGCATTTAAAGTAACTTGTCGCGATGACAGGGGCGTTGTAATCACTCTTATTGCAGATAATTACTTTGGTTACTCTAAGAAAGAAGTTAAAACTCAAATCGGATATTCTGCTAACCTTTTTGGATTAGTTGAAGAAGAACATGCTGGTGGAGCCATTGCTTTCCCTCGAGGAATCATGAGTGAAAATGTATTTGGTAATAACTTCTCTGAAAAATTTGATTACAACTTTAATTTCCAGGAAGCAATGAGCTTATTAGGAGATCATGTTGAAGTTAAAGCTGAGGGTTACGCTCTTGACAAGAAATATAGTAGTATTGTATATATTCCTGAAAATGCAGACATTGATATTCAAAAAAGTTCTGTATCATGGAATAACAACGGTAAAGAATTTTCATTAAAACTTTCTCCAGAAAAAATTTATGTTCATCCTTCCGGAGATAAATTCCAATTAGTAAAACATCCAGCTCAGCCACTATGGAGAATTATCCACACCAGTGCAGAAGGTATGTTCTGTCATAAACCTTGTACTGTTTCAGGAGGTGGTAAATCTGAAATTTCTAAGTCTTTACAAAATGCTATCAAGTATGGAACATTTAACATCCAGAATCTTGAAGAAGACTTTAAATTAGCTGATGAAATCATTAACAAAGATTTTTCTACTCGTTGGAAAGACTATAAACCAGGTGAAGCAACTCACGATACACGTAGTTTCCTAAGCCCTGAACGTACACTAGGTTCTGCAGTAAAATTATTAACTCCTTCTGATCAATATAATGATGAGTATAATAAGTTTTTAACTAATATTCCAGAACACATCCGTACTCTAGTTCTTTTTGTAAAACGTTTATATAGAAACGATACTGAACAAGGAAATTGGAAAGACTATATGTCTGTTGAGATGGTTAACGGACGTGCTGGAACAACTCTATTATATAAAAACAATCCTGTAATTGGTAGTTATGTACGTATCGGATTCAGTAAAGACCAAGATTGGTTAGTACATAAACTTCGTTCTGATTTTGTGCCTAGTCATAAAATTCAGATGGAGGATGACATTACTGCTTCTATTACAATTCCATCATCAAGAGTTAAATATCTGAACAAAGAATATAAAAACCATTCTTTAAAAGTAACTACAAACTGCGAGAGTCACTTATTCCAACGTCCTGATGAAGCTGTAATCAGAGGTTATGATTTAGAAGCTGAGTATGATATTGTTCAAAATGGTACATTCTTAACAAACTACGAACCATTACGCAAAGCTGATGCTATAGAATTAATGGAAGATGCTATTAACTTTGACAAATACACACAACCAGTTAAGGATCATATTACAAAAGTAGCTACGAGTGACAAAGATTGTTATTTTGTAACACCTTCACACACTCGTATTGTTGCTGATGGCCCTACTAAGAATCCTAGATACCTACAAAAGAATATTTATGCTGTTGAAACTGAAGATAGCTATCTTGCTGAAGTTGGTATAAGACTTAGAAGAAGAATTACTCCAGAAGAACCTGTTGTTCATATGGTAAATGCAGTTCTACCTGGCCGTAGAAACAACCCGGCTGATAGAGAGAATGGCATTAGATCTTTAAGTGTCTACAATCCTATTCACTACCAGGAGTTACCTGAATTATTTATGGATTTCATCTGTAGTTTAACAGGGAAATCTCCATCAACAACAGGTGCAGGATCTGAAGGTGCATTAACAAAAGGTCCATTCAACATGCTTGCTCCTACTTCAGACTTAAACAACGCATTACTTTCTTACATTCTTACAGAATATCAAGGATTTAGTTCTGCGGCAGGATACATCGGACAATCAAGATTCGATCATGATATTAGTCTTTTAATTCCTGAAATTTGGGCTCGTTTAGTACCTGAAGACAGGGATCCTAAATTATTGATCGAAACAGGTTGTTTGGAAAAACTTGAAGACTTTGAATACGAAGGAAAGAAAGTTCTTGCAAGTCGTTTAGGATACAGAATTACTGAAAACTTCGCTTTTAGATGTATGAATCGTCTGTTCGATGAGCCTCAGGCTGTATTTAACGACGAAATGCTTAAACCAGAGCTTCAAGGAATGGATGACTTTGTTGATGGAATCAACAATATTGTTGAAGCACAGCAAAAAGTTGCATTAGCATACTTTGAAGACGGAAGTATTGAGGCTGCAATTCCTCCTTTAAAAATTCTTCTTAGCATTATGGCTTACGGAGAGTACGAAGGAAAAACAATTGATAATCCTGAATTACGTAAGTGTTTTGATCGCGAGACTGTAATCAATAGCGATTGGTACAAAGAAAGATTAGTTCTTAAACAAAAACAAAATCTTGATTTCATCAACAAGCAACTTAATAATCTTGAAACATTTGCAACAGCAAAAGAAAATGCAGAATTGGTTGAGCAAATGAATATTTCAAATAGAATTAAAATTGCTAAAGAGAAAATTGATTATATTAAATCAGATCAATACGTTACTGACCACGTTGGAACAATTGGTGCTGACCCACTTTATAAAAAATAATTATATTATTAATTATAATACCCCAAGAGGTTACTTTTAAAAAGTAACCTCTTTTTTTTATTAATTTTATTCTGATTATTTATTACAATACTTGTCTAAGTATTGTTTTGAAGCTTCATACCCCATATCAAGTGCTACCTGCCAATCCTGACAAGCACCTTCCTTTTTACCTTTCATAAACAAACAAACACCTCTATTATAAAATGCAGCTGCAAACTCAGGCTTTAACTTAATCGTATAATTGTAGTCTTGCAAAGCACCATCATACATCTTCATCTGCAACAAACAGTTGCCTCTGTTAAAATAATAATAGTGAACTAAATAAAAGTCCTCTCCATTTCGTTTTGCGTAATTAGTAGCATTAGTATATTCTAGTATGGCCTCAGGAAGTTTAGAACTATCCTTATATACCTCTGCTAAATAAAAACACAACTCATCATCATCATAGAATATTCTTTTCCCTTTTTCCAAAACATCAATAACAGCATCTTTACAACTCTTATCCTTCAGCCAAACTTTATAAACCAACAAATATGTTTCTTTTAAAACAGAATCTATAGATAATGCCCTCAGCAAATACGAAAGTGCTTCTTTACAATTTTTATCCTCAAGATACACCTCGGCCTGACCCATTAAATCCATAGCTAAATTCCTGTCATCGACATCAACAACATAATTAGTTTGCCCATTTGCACCCCAACCAATTGTTAATAATAATATGACAACAATCCACCTCATCACCCCTGGTATAAATAACACAATACGAATACATAGAGCGGAATAAAAACAATATTAAATGCAGATAAAAGGCATTTATATTTACTCCTGTTCTAAACTTCACAAATAACAATATAAAGTTAAAACAGAATACCCCGTATATCAATACTTAATTATAGTGATTTCTATTGCTTATTATTTAGAATGTCTTTAACATTACATCCAGCATCACCAGATCGAACTTCAAATAACTCCACTTCCTTTCCTATTCCTTTTAAGCTAACCTTATCTACAAAATTGATCTCATATCCATTTTGATTACTAAGCATCACATTAGCAAAGGCTTTAGTAACTAACAACTCTTTTTCATAAGGTTTACACTGTTTCTGAATTCTTGCTGCAGTATTTAATACATCTCCATGAAAAGCCAATTCTGTTTTTATCTCACCAACTTCAGCAGACATCACTTTTCCGACATTAATAGAAGCCGAAAAACCTGGAATTATCCCATACTTATTATCAAAATACGATCTCTGTTTTTTCAACTCTTCACAAAATAAAAAGAAAAAATCAACAGCTTTCTTAAAGTTTTTAATTTTCGAAGCATTCCAGGTTATAACAACTTCATCCCCAACAAACTGATACACCCTTCCGTTTGTCATTAACAACGGATTTGTAAGTACTTTAAAACAATCCTGTATAAAATAACTGTATTTTTCATGTCCTAGTTTTTCTGCAAATTCTGTTGAAGACTGAAGATCCAGAAACATAAATATTAAATTCTCCTCTCGTGGACGTTGATAATATCCCATCATCACTTTACCCAACCTCTTATATCCAATTTGTTTAAATAGTGTAATAAGCAATTGATATACATAACTACCAACAAACATCACATTCAAAAAAAATAACGTCGTAGAATTAAACATAAAAGTTACCAATCCTTCACTTGCCTCAAATACCCCAAGTCCTCTTTCGACCGTATAATGTACAAAAGCCAACAAAACTCCTATGAAAATAAACACAGCCGTATCAAATAAAACAACCACAATTGTAACCCTCTTTATATGGTACTTCCTTACAATCATTGGATATATAAAAAATTGAATATACCAGCTAAATAATGCAAAGATAGATATGATAATAGAGGATGATAATAAACGATCTTTCATAAATATCATCCCTTTACTAAAAGCATCTGAAAGATCTATGCTTCGATATCCTAACGATTGGATAAATATGGCGAACCTAATGGCTACATTCCAATATAAAAAGGCATACATTAATTGCATTAAATGAAACTTCAGCTTTGCTCTTCCATATTTCTTTTTTAAAAATATCATTTGTTGTTTTCTAACTATATTTGAAATACACCTTCACTAACAATTCAAAAATATATTAAATCCAATTGAAAATATCAATTTCATATACAAAGCTGAAAAAATGAAGCTTATATTATACATATTCATTCATAAACTTACCCAAAGCCTGAAACATTCATCAATTTAAGAAAATAAAAAAAGCCTCCTGAAGGAAGCTTTTAATTAAATACTACTTTATTATTTCAATTAGTTAAATCCCAACTTAAACTGCATACCGACTTTAATCCATCTTCCTGGTTGATACAATTGCCCTACATCAGTATATTTTACATCAAACAAGTTGGTTGCTTCTGCATAAATATTATATTTTTTTTGCGACCAATTTAGTTTTAAATCAACCACTTTAAAAGGATCATAATTTTTTGAAGTCTCTATCCCCGTATTAATATTATACTCAGAATAACCACCCACTCTATCTTGATATAAAACAGTCCATGATGCACTTAAATCAGAAAATATTTTATGACTCAATGTTCCCGATAATTTATGTTTTAAATAATCAAATACATAACGTGAATTATAACCTTCAGGCAATGACTTATCCTGATTTAACCATGAATAGTTTATTTGAACACTCTGCAACAGATCTTGATTTGGAATCAATAATTTTAAATCAAAACTTACATTTGCTTCAATACCATAGGTTTTTATGTCATTAATATTAGAGGTAGTCCACTTTTCATTTTCCTCAGCATTAAGAGGTTTTCCCCAATCTATCATATTCGTACCATTGCGAACAAAGGCTGACAGGTTTGTTTTTATTCCATGAGATGAATAATATTTTATTCCTCCTTCAAATGTTAATGATTCCTCTGGTTTTAAATCCGGATTTCCCTGAATAGTTGAACTATTGTAAAACAAATCTGTGTAAGTAGGCATTCTAAGAGACTGATTAACGCTTCCATATATTTTAACAAAATCATTAATCCAATAGCCTAAATCAACTCCGGGGAAAATATCAAAATTCCATCCAAGATCAGAGTTAACATATGCCAATAAACCAGCTGAAACAGAAAATTTGTTGTATGAAAAGCTATGCTCTAAAAACAATGAAGTATTTGATCTGTTATATTTCTTAGTAAAATAAACACCTTTTTCCCCTGGAACAGATAATACCTCATCTATATCATTTCCTAATACATTACTCCAGATACTTTCCGAACGAAAATCTCCACCTAAAGCGGTTTTACCAAATTTCCATTTTACGACTTTATTAATATTTGCGCCAAATACATCAGTTAAATGATAATTATGATTCGTATACCATGAAGCCGCATTAGTAAAATCACGATATAGTTCAAATCGATCCTGATGACGACGCCAATAGATTGAAGATTTAACAGGATGCTTACTTTTTGAAGTAAAACTTAAACTTGCAAAGGTAGTTTTGGTGTATTCATATTGATTTGGATAACGAGCTGAGTAAAAAGAATTGGCACCATATCCTTTATCGGTGTATCCCGCTTGCAATTCCAATTGCTCATTATCTATATTAAGCTGACCATGATAAAATAGATTGTATACACTAAAATCTGTATTTTCAATATATCCATCACTTGCCATCTTGTTAGCCGCGATAAAACTTTTAAACTGCTTTGTAGCTATTGTTGTATTGATACATAAATTATACAAACCATAATCGCCTCCCATTAAATTTACTTTGAGTTCTGATTTTTCACTAGTGCCAGTAATAAAATTAATAGCTCCACTAAAAGCACTTGCTCCATGAACTCTAGCTCCTGGTCCTTCCAAAATCTCAACTCTTTCAATACTTTGAAAATCAACAGGAATATTTAAACTATGATGTCCTGTTTGTGGATCGGTAACATTAATACCATTTAATAAAATCATTACCTGATCAAAAGATCCTCCACGTACACTAACATCAGATTGAACGCCCAATGGTCCTCTTTGTCGAACGTCTACTTGTGCTACATATTCAAGTAACTGATCGACACTTTGTACTGGTAAAGATTCTATTTCCTTTTTTGAAATCACAGTGATTACCCTACCTATTTCTGAATAAAGAACAGGAGTTCTTCTTCCTGACACCTTCACCTCCTCTAAACTCACTTTTTTGCTTACAGAGGCTGTATCAGTTTGTGCAAATGTTTGTGTATAACCAATAAATGTAAAATACATAATTGACAACATTCCTATTTTTATACATCTATTTAAAGAATTAAATACTGCATACCTGGAACCCTGCCATCTTTTAAACATTATTGCGATACCACTAAACTGAATTGATTTTAATCGCATACTCTTATTTTAAATTATTTTAAATAAGGCGCAAAAATAATAAAATATTAATGAGAGAATAATGTAATTATAAATAATAAGAAAAGAATAAGCTACTAAACCAAAGGGATTTAAAATAAAAAAGTCGCTGTAAAACGTTCATACAGCGACTTTCAATCTTTAACCAAACCTAACCCTAAACTATGAGTTAATACAAAGGTGAAGTTTTTTTTCTAAACCACCAAATTTTAGCTGTATTTTTTATAATTAAATTTACAATTAGTTAAAATCATACACCTTTAATAGCTGAAAATTTTAATATTACAGGATAAACACAAATCAATATGATATTATTCTGTTAAACCAAATGTAAAAAAGAAAGAGCCATAACTATGATGTTATGACCCTTTAATCTTTTTAGGATGGAAAAAATATACTAATCCATAGAATAATGACTCTACAGATTTGATTTTATATCTTCTACCATCTTACTATATTCATTATCTGACAAATAAGTCTGCTGTGGATTCATTTCAAAAACACCACCAAATTTATATCCATCTTCATATTTTGGAGCAATGTGCATATGAATATGAGTTAATGTATCAGAATAAGCTCCGTAATTAATTTTTGTTGGATTAAACACTTTTTGAATTGCCTTTCCTACGGTTGCAACATCCTTCATAAATGCATTACGATCTTCATCTGATAACTCATGAAATTCTACTCCATGATCTTTATAAACAACATTACATCTTCCCTTATAAGACTGTTCTTTAAATAAGAATAATTGAGAGACTTCTAAATCGCAAATTTTAATCATCAATTCATCTAAAATTGGTAATTTTTGACAATACAAACACTCTGAAACAGGACTAGCCATATTTTTTTTATTTTTTAGATTAATTATTTATTGAATATTACAAGTAACATAACAATTAGCACTTGCTGATATCTTGCATAGCTTTTTCTACTTCCTCAACTGTTACCTGATTGGAATCACCCGTAACAGTATGCTTTAAAGATGATGCGGCAATACCAAAATTAAGCATTCGATTACAATCATCAGGCCAGGTTAAGAAACCATATAGTATTCCACCAGTAAATGCATCCCCCCCTCCAACGCGGTCTACAATATGTGTAATTGAATAAACCGGAGATTCTATTAATTTTTTACCATCATAGATTAAACCTCTTAATGTATTATTGCTTGCATTGATATTACCTCTTCGTGTAGTTATTATTTTTTTTATTTTAGGATAAGCATTCATAACTAACTCGGATGCTAGTACAAATGACTCATTTGTAAATTTACCTCGAATATTATCATCAACTTCAATGCCCATAGCCTGTTCTGCATCATACTCATTCCCAAAAATCAAATCACACATCGCAACCAATGAAGGCATTACATCATTAGGCGTTTTACCATAGTTCCATAAATTTTCGCGTAAATTTATATCACAAGATATTGTAATTCCTTTATGATGTGCTACCTGGATTGCTTCGGCTAAAACATCTGTAGTTTTTTCTGACAACGCTGCACTTAAACCTGACCAATGAAATAAATCAGCATTTTCAAACACCTTTTCCCAATCAATCATCCCCCTTTCTAAAGTTGCAAAGGAAGAATCTTCTCTATCATATACTACTTTTGAACCTCGATGTACAGCACCAGTCTCTAAATAATATAAACCAAGTCGCTTACCTCCATAAACGATATCGTGAGTATCGATACCAAACTGTTTGATATAATTTTTACAAGCTTGCCCCATATCATTATCGGGTAAACGAGTAACAAGACTTGCAGGAATATTATAGTTATTGAGTGATATAGCAACGTTAGTTTCGCCTCCTCCGTATGTAATATTGAATTTTTCTGCTTGAGAAAACCTTTCATGGACTTCTGTTGCCAATCTTAGCATGACTTCTCCAAAAACAACTACTTTTTGCATATATTAATATTCAAAATATATTATTAAACAAAAAAGCCTTTGAAGAATTGCTTATGAGCCGTAAATGTAATATCAAATTTTATACTGAACAAGTTTTCATAAGCTAAATATATAATTCAGTTTTTATATAACTCTACATCAGCTACATGTTAATATTAAAACAAAAACGTCATAGTAAATACTAATGACGTTAGTTTTGTTTATACTTCCTTCTCTATTGATTTCAAAAAAATACTATTTAGCTTAAAATGAATATCCTACTCCAACCTTAAGATTTAATCCTTGCATTGGATATCCGTTCCATTGATAATATTTTGAAACAATAGCATTATTCAAATTAGCAAATATATTCCATTTTGAACTAATCATATATTCAGCTCCTAAATTAATATCAATAACAGATTTTAATTCTTTAGCCTCTCCTGTTTCAACATCCAAGGCAAAACGCTTACCCATAGAATATACACCTAGGTTCACCCATAAATCCTCAATAGGAGCATAATTGGCAGTCAACCCAATTTCTACCTCTGGCTTATGCCAGGCTTGTTCTAGATTATCCAGATTATAACCATTATACTTTCCTTTTAACAGGATATTCATGCGTTTAGAAGGTTCATATTTTAATTCTCCGGATAATGTTAACAAACTCCCGTCATCATACATAACATCAAACAGATTTGTTTGATTTGTAATTCCTGTAACAGATGAAGTTGCTGGTTCTGTATTAAACCCCCTGTTAATATAAAAATGCTCATCTTCAAAAATGGAATAATCAACTCTGGCCACAAAACTTGTTTGAGAACTAAAGTTCCCTTTTAGTCCTCCAAAGAAATGAAGACCATTAAAACTATTTAACACATCAACATCAGCTGCCACAAACCTGTTTTCTCTTTGAATTTTTTGATAATTATTAATATCATAATCTCCTTTAACTCCGGCAAAAGCACTTACAATACCATCTGCAATAACCAAATTAGCCTCTAAATGAGGAGCAATATTAAAGCCATCACCTTCACCACCTAACTGACTGTAGGTATCCAGACCAACTTTAAGATCTATTCCCTCAAAAACAAATCCAAGAGCTGGAGAAATGTTTATTACAGTCATGTTTCTATCAAGAAAATTATACAAAGGACTATCAGAATCAGGAACTGAAGTACCATAATAATCAAAACCTCCTGCAATATCTAAAAACATATCATCAAAATTAACCCTTGCTTTAGCATTTAATCCAACGCCATTTTCTCCAACGCCGGTTATATTACTAAAAGTTTGCCATTTTAAGTTAGCTTTAAATGACACATCATCAGAATCAACGACTTTATTACCAAAACCAACATTTAATCCAAAAGAACTTAATCTTTGCTTTCGATCAGCCATCAAATCACTACCTGACACACTATTAATTAAATCATAATAATAATCCTGTGTTTCATCGATGGTTTGATATCCATAATAATCATAAATATTATGATCAAATTCTGCATCTAAAGAAAGTGTATAATCATCCCAAAACCTTCTAAAATAAAGTGATGCATATGTATCATGAATAGGAGCTTCTGACTTACTTTTATCCTCCAGTTCAATTTCTCCACTTGATGTTAAATGACCAACATTTAATCCCAAAGCATACTCTTCAGAACGCAACACATTGTAGTTTAAATCCCCAAATAGTGTAACATAATTCCCTAATCCACCCTTAACATACGATTTATCTAATACTGTTTTACGTTCAGGACGCAACCTAGCTGCTGTAATAGGCTCGATAGCCAAACCTGAACTCATTGCTTTTGAAAGGATGTCATATGAAAAACTGGGATTAAAAGTAGTAGAATCGACCTCATCCTCTGGTAATTTATTGATTTTAAATGCGTCTGATATAATGGGATTATATTCCCTTACAACTTTTACATCTTTATTTAGCTCCTGAGCATTAACAGAAACAAATGGTAGTATAAAAAGTATAAGTGGTATATATATATAATTTCTCTTCATCGTAAGTATATTTCTCTTTAAAGAATTTTATTATTGAATATTTAAAGTGTCAACAGTTTCTTTAGCTGACGATACAGCCATTTGTTCTTCAACTGTTTTCAATCGAATTTGAACCATATCTTTGATATCATCATCTCCTTTGTAATTTTCTACAATACTTTGTAGATATTGCTTAGCCTGAAAATACTCTTTGTTAGAAATATAGATATCTGATAATAAAATAAAACTTCGTGCTAACCAATATTGATGAGACGTGCCTTTGTTTGCCAATTCAAACACCTCATTCTCAGCCTTACTCTTATCGCCTAAATCATAGTAATGCTGAGCTATAATATATTTAGCTTCTGCCCCCTGAGCACTTTGTGGATTTTGTGCTAATATTTCATATTCTTTTATAGCCAATTCCTTTTCTCCCTTTGCCAATAAAGCACCTGCTTTATAATACCTTGCTTCGCGAACAATTTCACCTGCTACCTTCGGTGCATTCATTACCTCATTTGCAGCACTAATTGTTTTATCTAAATCGTTTAATTTATAACAACAACGCATTACACCAATTCTGGCTTCCATACGATTTTCTTTAATTTCAGCAACTTGCTCCAGCTCTTCAAAAGCACCAAGTGCCTCACTAAATTTATCCATACTATAATTAATCTCACCAGAACGTATCAAAGCATCTTCTGTAAATAAGTTCTTTCCTGAATTAGTAACTACTGTATACGCTCTTAGTGCATCATATTTATCACCACTTTTATACAAACAATCTGCCATGTAGTAATTGGCATTTAGCACAAACATTCCTTGAGGGTATCTATTCAGATAATTTTGGAAACTTTTGACAGCAGGCTCACATTTGCCTTCCATATAATATCGCTCTGCAGTAACATAACTCAATGAATCCTGTTCACGAACATCAACCTGCGCAAAACTCCCTAATGTTTTTGTGTAAGCGACATATCCGTCCAGATCATTTCTATCCATATAAATATTACGTATACCTTGCAAAGATTCTATAGACTCCTGTGTTCCCGGAAATTCATTTACTACTCTTTTATAAAAAGCCAATGAATTATTATAATCGTTGGAATTATAATAAACCAAACCTAATTGAAGCATGGCTTTTTTAGAATAACTGCTTGTTGGATATTTTTCTTTTATGAGTTTATATTTTCTTATGGCATTGTTTAAATCACCTATAGAAACGTAGGATTTACCCATTTCATATAAAGCATCATCCACATAATTTGAATTTGGATATTTACTGATTAACCCATTTAACTCTGTAATCTTACTTTGATGATTTTTTTGTATACCTAAAGAAATCGCTTTTTGATATATCGAATAATCAGGAGTAGCACCAATAATCATACTTCCTTTTTCATAATAATTGATTGCTTGCTGAAAATCTCGTTGTACAAAGTAGCAATCTCCGATCCTATTATAAGCATCTCCAACTGTTGATGAAGATTTATTTTTTTCAATATTTATATACTTACGCCACCAACTTTTTGCTGATTCATAATTTTTCTCTTTAAACTCAGCATAAGCAATATTGTAATGTGCCAAAGCAAAATAATCTGTACCAAAACTACCCGATGTAAGTATAAACGTATTGTAATCTTCAACGGCATTTACATATTGTCCCAATCGATATTTGGCTTCTCCTCTCCAGTAATATGATTTTACTTTTAAATCCTTATTATATTGACCATACTTTAAACTATAATCAAAATACTTAATCGCTTCGCTAAAACTTAAATTGGTAAATAAATCAATAGCTCTGTAATAAGCTACTTTTTGTAATGCCTGGTAAACTCTAGCATTTTTTATTTTAATATTTTCTAAGGCATCAAGCGCTTGCTGGTAATTTTTTGTTGTTAAAAAAACCTTACCTAAATAATCATAAGCCAAATCAATTTTATCACTCTCCGGAAATTTTTCTATAAAACTTAAAAATGAATTGATAATTTCATTAAATGGAGAATAGTTCAACTCATAATTTAATTTAATGGTATTAAACAACGCATCTTCCTGAATATCCTTATCAAAATCTAACTTCGACGCAGCCTCAAAAGCTACTCTTGCTCTTTTTTTATCGTTTAACCTTAAATGACAATCTGCTAAATGATAGTAAGCATTTTGGGCCATATCATCATTTAATGAAGTAACCATACTTAAATATTCAGCTGCCTTCTCATAATTTTTTTGATAATAGTACGCAAATCCCAAATGATAATAATCTTCACGTCGGGCTTTTGATGATAATTTTATGGTAGTTTCAAAGTACTCTGTAGATTGTGCATAGTTCTTTTTAGCAAAATAAGATTCTCCAACAATACGAGCCATATCAGCTTTACGCTCTTTTGTACCTTCATCCATTAAAGGCAATGCATAATTTATCGCCTCATCATAATCACCTTTTAAATAATGTATTTGGGCAATATAAAACGGAACCAGCTTTTTAAATGCGGGTACATCTTTTAGTCTTTCAAAACCATCTAATGCTGTTTCGTAATTACCTTTTTGATATTGAATATGAGCATAATAATAATTAGAAGCATCGTAGTATTTATTGTCTACATCTTTTAAGTCGTAAAAGTATCTGCTGGCAATATCATACTCTTCTTCCATAAAATGGGCATACCCCTTTTTAAACATGTAAGCATATCTGGTTTCTTCATCCAGCTTTGCTTCATCAACTTCTTCAAACTTTCGTATAGCTTGCTTATACCTTCGATCACTAATTTTCATATCTCCTAGATGAAAATAGGCAAAAGAGCGTTTATTATTTTCTGGAAAATCAACAATGAACTTCTCAAAAAGGTATTCTGCATCTCCGTTCTCAAGGTTTTTGGCACAAACAGCCTGATAGTAACATGCCATCGCATATTGATTAGATTCCCCGGGAACTGATAGTCGGATAATTTTTTCAAATTGATCTCTGGCAGAACCAAATTTATTTAAACGATATAATTCCATTGCCTTTTCAAAGGCTCTTTCTGGTTGCTTTAATCCTAATGATTGCTGTGAGAATAAAGATAAGCTTATGAATAAAGCCAGAATGGTTGCAGATAGAAATTTAGTATTTATCATTAATAAAATCTTTTCTTCAAATTATATAAATTAGGCTAGCAAGTATTATACCAACTTATAAGCCCTCATATTTTCCGGCCTTAAAGATATAAAAATTAGACATTGGCCTTATATAGATTACGAGTTTATAATGAAACGCAATTATTTCACAATTTATTTTTCTATTTTCACAAAATATTTCATTCAGGATTTTTTTATAATTTCATTCAGAATAGTTTAAATGGATTTCATGTAAAGACAAAACTTTTCTGTAATTGTTGTTTTCATTCAGATTTATCTTAAAAATGAGTTTAAAGAAAATTGTACCAATAGAAAATAAAAATAGCAATATAGTTGAATTAAAAAACACTGTAATCAGACACAGGGAAAACATTATTCTTAAGGATGTTAATCTTGAGGTTAAGAAAGGTGAATTCATCTATTTAATTGGTAAAGTTGGTAGTGGAAAATCCAGCTTACTAAAAACGCTTTATGCTGAGATTGCTATATCTGAAGGATATGCCTTTGCTGTTGGTTATGATTTAAAAAAGATAAAATCAAAACATATACCTTTTTTAAGAAGAAAAATGGGTATCATATTTCAGGATTTCCAATTATTAAGTGATCGTTCTGTTTATGATAACTTGAGTTTTGTTTTAAAAGCTACAGGCTGGAAGAATAAAAAAGAAATGGACACCCGCATTCGTGATGTATTAACTCAGGTAGATATGTTACACAAGGGATATAAAATGCCCCACCAACTATCAGGTGGAGAACAACAACGTATTGGTATTGCCAGAGCTTTACTTAACGAGCCAGATCTTATTTTAGCTGATGAACCAACCGGTAACCTCGACCCTGATACAACCAATGAATTAATGATATTATTACAGAAGATTTCTGAAATGGGAAAAACAGTAATTATGGCTACACATAATTATGGTATGATAGATAAATACAAAGGCCGTATTTTAAGATGCGAAGACGCACGATTGAAAGAAGATGAATGGTAGAAAGTAAATAGTAAGCAGTCCAATTCAGACAGTCTGCAGTAGGCCGTTGATCGTAAAGAAATATAAGTCCACAGTAGGCAGCCATCATTATAGACTGAAGCTATCTACTGAGAACTAAACTTTTGTTCTTATTTAAGTTTTCCTAATGCAGTTTTTATTCGTTTTAAAGCTTCCACCAAATGCTCATCCGAATTTGCATATGAAAAACGCAAACATTTAGGGCTTCCAAAAGCTTCACCGGTAACAGTTGCTACATAAACAGTTTCCAGTAAGTACAGTGCCAAATCAGAAGCATTGTTTATGGTATAATTCTCATAAGATTTTCCAAAGAAACTATCCACCTCAGGAAATAGATAAAAAGCACCTTGGGGAACGTTCACTTTTAGCCCTTCAATTTGTTTAGCTAATTTCACCACAAGATCCCGTCTTCGCTTGAACACCTCTTTCATTTTAACAGAAGGTTCCTGAGTTTCGTTTAAAGCAGCAGCTGAAGCCATTTGCGATATAGAACAGGCTCCTGAAGTATATTGTCCTTGCAATTTATTACAAGCATCTGCAATCCACTGAGGAGCTGCCAAATAACCTATCCTCCACCCTGTCATGGCATATCCTTTTGAAACACCATTAACTACCACAACACGATCTTTTAACTCATCAAACTGTGCTATACTTTCATGCTTACCATCAAAATTGATAAGTTCATAAATTTCGTCAGATACAATTATAACATGTGGATATTTATCAAAAACTTGAGCTAAAGCCTTTAATTCTTCTTTAGTATAGGAACTTCCTGTTGGATTTGAAGGAGAACTAAATAAGAAAATTTTAGTTTTATTAGTGATGGCATTTTCCAATTGATCAGGAGTAATTTTAAAATCCTGATCAATCCCTGCTTCAACAACAACGCTCTGTGCCTGAGCCAAATTTACAATTTCAATATAACTTACCCAGTAAGGAGCAGGTATAATTACCTCATCACCAGGTCCGGTTAAACTAAGTATAACGTTAGCAATGGATTGCTTTGCTCCATTAGAAACAACGATCTGAGATGGATTAAATATCAGATTATTATCTCGTTTAAATTTTGTACAAATGGCCTCCTTTAAAACTGGCAAACCAGCTACCGGAGTATACTTAGAAATATTATCATCAATAGCTTTTTTAGCCGCCTCTTTAATATGATTTGGTGTATTAAAGTCTGGCTGACCAATACTCAGGTTAATCACATCATGTCCTAAACTTTGAAGCTCTCGACTTTTTTGAGACATGGCTAAAGTTGCCGACTCATTTACATTAGCTAATCTTTCAGAAATATTCATGTTATTTTTTATCTAATTTTATTGTTACAGCAGTTCTCTTGTAATAATAACTTATAGCATGTTGCAATTCATAACAAATACTGCTATTTTCACCCATTATTTTGGTTTGAAATATTTTCATTCCATAAACGAGTGCAAAAGTAACAATTTTAAAGATTATGGATGTTTTTCTTGAAATAATAAAATACACTTTACCTTCTCTTATTGTATTTTTTACATCGATATTTTTAGTAAGATGGTTTTTAAAAAGTGATTTAGAACGTAAGCGTCAGGAATTTTTATTGGGCAAATTCAAAGAATCCTTACCAACAAGATTAGCTGCATATGAAAGACTTACACTATTTTTAGAACGGATAAATGCTGAATCAATTGTTATCAGAGAACAATCACCTACATTGACAACCAAACAATTTCAAGCTAATTTACTTTCATCGATACGCACTGAATTTGAGCACAATATAGCCATGCAAGTCTATTTACCTGCTGCTACATGGGACTTGGTTAAAAAGGCCAAGGAAGAAATGGTTCGACTAGTAAATATATCAGCCGGATATGTTAAACCTGAAGATCCTGCCATTGCTTTGGGAAAAACATTATTAGAGCAATATCAAAATGAAACGGCTTATCACTTTAAGAAAGCTTTAGAAGCCTTAAAAAATGATGTTCAAACACTTTATATTTAATTCATAAAAGCTCCCGGCACTTTTTTTATAAATACACTCATTGTGGAAAACAATACAAATCCTCATAAATATTCAAATCAAAATCAATTAAAAGGTGATGGTTTACCTGATATTAGAAAGTTATTTCGTTTAGCCTTATCAAACTGGTATTTATTTGTAATATCGATTCCTATTTGTTTAACTATTTTATTTTTACACAATCGCTATACCCAAAACATATATAAGGGCACTGTTACTGTAATGTTAAAAAGCGACGAACCTAAAAGTATTTCAAGAGCTGAATTAATTGAAGGGTTTGGTCTATCGCCTGAAATAAAAAGCCTGGAAAACCAAACAATCATATTACGATCGAAAAAAGTTGTAAAAAGAGCCATTGATCAACTTGACTTTGCAATTGATATTTATAGCAACGGGTTTTTAATGGATTATGACATGTATAACAGAAGTCCTTTTTCTGTTATAATGGATTCTTCACACGTTCAAATTTTAAATACACCAATAAATATTAAGCCGGAAGCCAATAATAAAGTCACCATTACCATTGATACAGAAAACGCATTACTACATTCTTTTAGCGATGAAAAGAATCACGGAGGAAGCGGTTCTATTTCTTTTAAAAAAACAATGAACTGGGGAGATGAAGTTAATACTCCTTTTGGCAAATTTAAATTGATAAATAACCAAACGGAATTAAAACCTGAGGTTGAATATTATTTTTATTTCCGCTCTCATGATTGGTTAACAAACTTATACCGAGGGAAAATTTCAGTTTCGCCATACAAAGAAGGTAGTTCAATTATATACATTTCAACTACAGGTACCAACACATTTAAAATAATTAATTTTTTAAATGCCTTGTCTAAAATATATCTTGAACAAAGTCTGGAAAGGAAAAATGATATCGCATCGCGTACTATTCATTTCATAGGCAATCAACTTATTAATGTAGCTGACAGCTTAAAATGCGCACAGGAAAAATTAATGAATTTCAGACGATCAAATATTTTTAGCGCTCCCACTGAAATGACTGCCAGACTAGCAGATCAGTACTTTGAATTTGAAAAAAATCTGAATCTAATCTCATTAAGAGAAGAATATTATAAAAACTTAAGTACACAGCTGGAAAATAATCCACTGGGAGAGGATTATCTTCTACCGGCATTTTCCGAAGATGCTAACAGTCTAATTTCTAATTTAGTATTGGAATTATTAGGATTAATAAACGAGCAAAAATTGATAAAATCACAAGGTGCTGAAATAAACCCCTACCTTGATGAATTGGAAAGAAAAATTCAAGTAAGCAAACAAAACTTATTAACCTCACTTGATAAGTTACTTGAAAATATTGAGATTGAAAAAGACAAAATAAAGCATCAAATGCATAAGTTGGCTTTAAAAATGAACCAGCTTCCCGATTTAGAAAGAAAATATCTTGATGTAGAGCGTGGATACAAATTAAATGATGCCATCTATACATTCTTATTACAAAAACAGAGTGAAACTCAAATTACAAAAGCATCAAACGCTCCCGATAACGAAATTATTGATGAAGCTGCCATAACCGGACTCGTGTCTCCTAATCGAAAAAAGAATACACAACAGGCATTAATGTTAGCATTTGCATTACCTATTGCTATCATTGTTTTAAAAGAATATTTAAATAATAAGATCAGGGATAAACAGGACATTTCATCAATCTGTTCTTCGATTCCTATTATTGGATATATTCCTCAATATAAAGGAGCTCATAACAATGTTATTCATGAAGAACCTTTATCCAATATATCAGAATCCTTTAGGGCATTAAGAACAAAATTAAAATTCATGTGTCCCTCTAAAGAATCCCAAGTTATAACAATCACTTCAACTAATACCGGAGAAGGTAAAACCTTTTGTGCACTTAATCTGGCATCTGCATTTGCCATATCCGGTAAAAAAACAGTTTTGGTAGGATTTGACTTAAGAAAACCACGATTAACAGAGATATTTAGCCACCATAATCACAACGGCTTATCGAACTATTTAATTGGTCAATCAAGCGTTGATGAAATCATATATTCCGGAGAAGTTGAAAATCTAAGTATTATTCCTTCTGGAGCTATCCCTCCTAATCCTTCTGAATTAATAGCGAATCCTTTTGCTTCAGAATTATTTAAACAGCTAAAAGAAAAATTCGATGTTGTTATTGTAGATTCACCTCCTATTGGCGTTGTTGCTGATTCAAGAGTACTAATGGAGTATGGTAATTGTCATCTATTTGTTGTAAGATCAACTAAAACTAATAAAGAACATTTTAAACATACCATACAAAATTTAGTATCTGAAGGAATTGAAAGTATAGGATTTATACTAAACGATATAACAAACAACGTTGGTGGTTATAATTATTATACCGAAAGGTATTATATGGAAAACAAAAAATAGCAATTCTTAGCACATGATTATTCAAGAAAATTTTTCAATTAAACATCAAAATACTTTTCATTTTGACGTTAAAACAAAATACTTTTCAGCTCCACAAAACATAAAACAATTATCTGATTTACTAAATGATAACATTGTTGATAAGGATAATATTTTAATTCTTGGCGGAGGAAGTAATATACTTTTTTCAAAAGATTATCCAGGCTTAATTATCAAGCCCGCCATTGATTTTATTAAAATTATTGATTCAACGGAACATAAAGTATGGATAGAAGTTGGAGCCGGAGTGGAATGGGATGCTTTTGTTAATTGGGCTGTGATGAACAATTATTATGGCATAGAAAATCTATCCCTTATTCCGGGTACGGTAGGCGCTTCTCCTGTTCAAAACATTGGTGCATATGGCGTTGAAGTAAAAGACGTTATCACTCATGTTAATGGAATATTTATAGATAGTGGAAATCCATTCAGCCTCAAAAATAAAAATTGCAAGTTTGCTTATCGAAACAGTATTTTTAAACACGAACATAAAGGGAATATTATTATTACTTCAGTCTGTTTTGAATTGAATAAAGATGAAAACTACCAAATTAATTATGGTGATGTAAAAGCTAAAGTTGAGGAACTTGGTGGAATAAGTTTGATCAATATAAGAAATGCAATTATTGAAATCAGAGAATCAAAATTACCTGATCACACCTTATATGGAAATGTCGGTAGTTTTTTTAAAAATCCAATAGTTGAAAAATCTCTTAGTGATTCTATACAAAAGAAATTCCCTGAAGCTCCTGTATATCCCGTTTCTGAATCACACTCGAAAATTGCGGCTGGCTGGATGATTGATCAGTGTAATTGGAAAGGAAAATCATTAGGAGATGCTGCTGTACATGAAAACCAGGCTTTGGTTTTAATAAATAAAACAGGAAATGCCAAAGGTGAGGATATTTTAAAATTAGCAGATGAAATAGAAAAATCCGTTTACCAAAAATTTGGGATTACTATAGAAAAAGAAGTCAATGTAATTTAGCAAAAAAAACATTGCAGTATTAGATAGCACAAACAAAACTTAAAAGCTATCATAATACTGCAACCTAAAATAATAGGAAACCCAATCTTTCCTAAATGATAATTATTCTAATTACCTGATTTTCTATATTAATATCCCTTACTTAATTTCTTAGAAGAGATAATGACTTCTCAAATTCCTTTTCTAATACATCAACAACAAATTCAGGAACAGCCATTGGAACCCTGGTTTCTTTATTCACAAATACAACTTCAGAATTAGCTTTACTCACTAATTTTCCTTCTTGATTTGTTATCTGAAAGAAAAACTGAAATCTAACTTTAGGCATTTCTTTAATGGTCGTTTTAATGGTTAAAACCTCATCGTACCTTGCCGGGTTTTTATATTGAATATTAAAAGATATCACCGGTAACATCATCCCCTTTTCTTCCAGTTCAAAATCATTAATATTAAATTTACGTAACAATTCTGTTCGTGCCTGATGACAATAAGTAACATGATTAGCATGGTACACATATCCCATCTGGTCTACCTCATTATATCTCGGTCTAATTTCAAATGTATCACTTATCATTACAAACTATTTATCTAATTTTCTGATATTGTTTTCCAAATATGATTAATCTGTTGAGTCAACTCTGACTCCGGAGCATATTCAACAAGCGTTTTTCCCTCAACCATTGACTCAACCCACTGCTCATTAAAAGGTACTTTTGCCAATAATAAAATATCATTTTCAATAAAAAATTGCTCTAATTCAGCACTAATTTTCGTATTGATATCTGCTTTATTAATTATCCCAACTACAGGAATTTGAAATGATTTTACAAGCTCAACTAATCTGCTGGCATCATTTAATCCTGATTTAGTTGGTTCCGTTACCAATACTACTAAATGAGTACCAGAAATTGATGAAATAGCAGCACATCCTATTCCAGGAGGTCCATCATTAATAATAAAATCAGCATGACGATCTTTTGCAATTTCCTTTGCCTTCCCTCTGATCTTAGATACCAATCTACCAGAATTCTCTTCTCCTGGTCCCATTTTAGCATGTACCATAATCCCATGCCTGGTTGATGAAATATACCAGGAATTATTATTATTTACTTTTGTTGTTATGGCATGCGTTGGGCACACTCTCTCACAAAGTTTACATCCTTCACAAAGGAATGAATTCACTGAATACAATCCTTCATCCAACAATTCAATGGCCTTAAAATGACAATTTTTGTAACATAAGCCACATTGAGTACAGCTCTCTGCATCAATAATTGCATGGCTCCCACTTTCAAAAGAAAAAGTTTCTTTAATTTTTGGTTGCAATAACAAATGTAAATCTGCTGCATCAACATCATTATCACATAAAACTGCATTTTTAGCAACACTGGCTAAAGCTGCTGTAAATGAGGTTTTGCCTGTCCCTCCTTTTCCGCTAAGAATGGTAATTTCCTTCATTTACTAATATTTTTTGACCAATAATATTCACGATCTGTATAAAGTCACTCTTTAAACCTTCAGGCAACTGATCACCTAATTTACCTTCGGCATACAACTCAGCAAATTCTCTCCTGAAAGGAATCTTTCCCAAAATATCAATATTCATATCAGTAAGATATTCTTGTGTTTCACTTGTACCTAACCCTGATTTATTAATAACCACCCCAAAGTCCTTTCCCAAATCCTTCATTAACTCAATCGTTAATTTTAAATCGTGTAATCCAAATGGTGTAGGTTCAGTAACCAACACAACAAAATCAGCATCCACAACTGACTGTACTACAGAACAACTAGTTCCTGGAGGTGCATCATAAATAACAATATCACAATTTGAATCTGTTCTGCTTTTAAGTTCCTTAATCAGCATTGTTTGCATTGCTGAGCCAATTCGTAACTTCCCCTCAAGCAACCCCTTCCCTATACCTAAATCATAATCTGTCACCGTACCTATAGGGTGCTCAATTTCTTTTAAAGCTCCTTCTGTACACGCTACAAAACAAGCACCGCATGAATGACACAAAACATCATTTACCTGAGCAAATTTAACTGGAGGAATGATAGTTAACGCATTAAACTCACAATACTCAGAGCATTTTCTACAAAATGTACATTGTTCTTCATTAATTTCTGGTATTAACTGATTTATTGTTTCTTGCAACCTTTGTAAATGGTTTACAAAGAATAGTAAATCATTAGGTTCTTCAACATCACAATCTACTATTTGTATATTACAGGTAATCTCTTTTGCCAAAAAATGGTATAAATTAACTGCAACTGATGTTTTCCCGGTCCCCCCTTTCCCACTTGCTATCGCTATTTTAAAGCTCATTGTTTTTTCCTTAATTTACTTTAACAATCAAACTCCCCTCTTTTACTCTAAGAATATTCGCTATAGGCTTACACTTTGCCATTAATAAAAAACAAATTGATTTCTGATCCATATTCATTAACCCTTCATAATTTCCCTGCCCTTTAGAAATAACAAGATCTGATTGTTGAAAGGCATCAATAAATTCATCAGAACAATAATCTAACAAAGTAGAAGGGGCATCAAAACCATTTGAAATAATATTACAGACCTGATCCATGACTATAAATCCAGCATCTTCATAAGTAACATCATTGATCACAGGCTTCCCTCTTACTACATAAGTTAAATCAGGGTGTTGAAGCAATTCTATCAATAGCTTATCAAATACTATTTCACCTGCATTATCTCCTAAATACAAAATCCGTTTTGCTTTTTTTATACGATCAAACAATTTATTTGTATGATCAATAGTAAAAGGCCATTCAATAAGTTCCTTTATTTTTGAGGTAATATCATCGGGTTGCGTATGTGCACCATAATCAATAATATTACCAGCTACAGCTAACTTAACGGCTGTATACAACGGATTTTCACTATTTAATGCAAAAGACTTCCAATAATCATAATCTGCCAACAAAATTTTATTGGCAAACATTTTTTCATCTCTGTAAAGTGTATTACATTGAATTTTTTCACTGGCAAGCCGATGTATATATGTAGCAATAAAAGGATTTGACTGATCTTTGTACAACTTTAGAATTCTCTTTGATTCTTTTGTTAACTCTAAAGCATCCATCGAAGTTAAATCAAACTTTTTAATAAGTCGGTTTACCGTATTCAGATGACAATCATAGCAGAAATCCACCATATTAATGATCGCAATAATTGGCATTAAATGATAACGACTCTTTTAAGAATCCATCAACCAACTCTTTTGCAGAAAGCTGAGGGGCTCCAACAAATGCATTTACACCATTAGATTGAAATAACTGAATTGCTTTTTGTCCCATTCCTCCGGCAATAATATCTGTTACTCCTTTTTCTGATAAAAAACGAGGTAGAAGTCCTGGTTCATGAGGAGGCGGAACAATTTTTTCTTCAGAAACAATCTCACCATCTGCAATAGATAGTAATACAAAAAATTTACAATGTCCAAAATGACTATCCAAAATTCCTGATTCATTTACAGGAATAGCTATTTTCTTATTCATATGTATATTATTTTAGATATAGTACAGAACTCACTATAAAATGCAATGATTCATTAATAAAAACGAACCCTTAAATTTTAAATGTGTGTTTTATATTAATAATTTATTTATAGATAACACTTACTTGACTTAGGAGGATAACTTCCTTTAACCCGTATCATGTATGCAAGAGGGGGTTCTCTATCTTACCTTACTTCAATTCAAATTTCACCACAAACATCATTGACAAAATCTTTATTGGAATTTAAGAATGCTCTTATCTGCAGTTATAGAGATTCTTTTTATTTGTGTGTTAAAGTATGAAAAAGAGTAACAGAGCGTTTGGTAGCAAAACCGTAACTATCATATATTATTAAGCAACAATAACTTATATCAAACAACATTCTAATCAATCATAAATAAAGAAGCCATTCGGAAAACATTAGAATAAAATTAATTGCTAATAAAATTTGCTAAACACCCTGTTACATCCATGTAAAACACTACTTTAACTTGTCTAATATATCTTGAACCCGGGAACCTTCATTCTGAAGGATGACCATTTGTATTTTAAATTTATCAAGTAAATCTTTTGCTTTAGGACCAAAATCACCACTAATCACCTTACTAACACCTAACTCTACCATTTTTTCTGACACTTTTAATCCAGCTCCATTACTAGCGTCTACATTTTCGTTTTCAATAAAAGCACATTCACCACTCTCATCATCATGCAAACAAAACCATGCAGCTCTCCCAAATCGTAAGTCAAAACCCGAATCTAAAGAATTCCCTGTTGATGTAATTACCGTCTTCATGTATTAATTTTTTTAAAGTACATTTGAAACTCATTCAGAATTTGGAGAATTATCCATTTATCCCTATTTGATTTCAATTTCTTTTATTATGACTAAAAATATCTAATCCCTTATTGATTTATCATCTCTGTAGATGATGATTTGCATACCGGACAATTGGTATTTTCAACAGAAGATGGTTTTGTAAATTTTGCATGGCACTTTTCACATACAAACCATATTCCGTCTAACTCAACATTCCCATAAACTGTTATAATTTCTTTTGCTTCAGTTAATGCTTTTGCTACTTTACGTCTGGCTGTTTCATAAATCCGAGCAAAAGTCGGGCGCGAAACACCCATTAATTTTGCAGCTTCATCATGATTTAAAAAATCATAATCCGCTAACTTAATAGCCTCATACTCTTCGTACAACAACTCTACAACTCCATTTGATTCACCATTAATTCCATAAGGTTTATACCCTTTGAATTTTGGAGGAGCAACAATTTTTCTTAAAGTTTTTCTTCTTGGCATAAATCGAAATTCAAAACTTTATGAGAATATTCTCGATGCAAATATAATGAGAATATTCTCACATAAAAGTAATTTAATAAATTTTAATATAAAATAGTAAGATTATTTGGAAATGGCCTTGTTGAGCTTTTTAATTTCAACGATAACAAACACCACAGCAATAAGAGCTGAAATCGTATCTGCAACAGGTGCAGAAAGCCACACTCCACGAAGGCCTAGATAATTGGGCAAGATAAACAAGCAAGGAATTAAAATAATAACTTGTCGTAATAATGATAATATGGTTGCTAAACCAGCCTTTCCTATGGACTGATAATAATTTCCTATGATTATTTGAAACCCAACTAAAGGTAAAGCCATTAAAAACAATCGTAAACCCTGTACGCCTATTTCCAACAACTCTTTATCATCATTATTAAACAATAAAATAATTTGCCTTGGAAAAACCTGACTTGCAATCAAACCTATAATGGAAAATATAGTAGCCGCACCTAATGCTATAATTAAAGTATCCTTTACTCTGGGATATATTTTGGCACCATAATTAAATCCAATAATTGGCTGTATTGCCATATTTATAGCTAGAATAGTCATTACAATAAGCATTGTTACACTCATTATTACACCCAGTGCTCCAATAGCTAAATCATTACCATATTTAATAAGTTGAACGTTAAAAATACCGAACACAGCACTTGAAGCCAATTGCATACTAAATGGAGCAAAACCAATAGTTACGATATACCAAACAATATCCATTTTCAAGCTCATATGGCGCAGATGTAGTTTTATTACTGATCGACTACTTTTAAAATGAGCTATCACCCATACGCAAAGTACTATTTGAGAAATAACAGTAGCATAAGCAGCTCCTTTTACTCCCATATCCCATTTCATAATAAACAACCAGTCAAGTACAATATTAATACCAGCACTCAACAACATGGAAATCATAGCCACATTGGCGCTACCCTCTGATCGAATGAGATTATTTAATGCATAACCCACCACATTAAATACAGTTCCTGCTAAAATAATATTTAAATATTCCTTAGCATAAGAATATGTTTTGGCTTCAATTCCAAAAAAGGTAAGTAAGGGGTCACTAATTGTAAAACCGATGGCGGTTATTAATGCAGATACAATAATCATTAAAACAAAGGCATTTCCTAACACTTTTTCTGCTCTGTCAAAATCTTTCTTACCCAGGTTGAGCGATATTCTTACTCCGGCCCCCATCCCCACCATCATACCGAAAGCCATCATAATAATCATAATAGGAAATATGGCACTTAAACCAGCAAGGGCTAATGAACCTACCCCTTGTCCAATAAATATCCTATCCACAATATTATAAAGTGAATTGATAATAACACCTGCAAAGGCTGGTAAAAAGTACTTCCACATTAATCTTGGAATAGAATTAAACTCTAATTCCTTTACATTTTTACTTTGTCTACTCATTTGAAAAATTTAAGAGAACAAAGGTAGTTAATTTCATGTGTTTATAATTTGATTTTTATGATCACATGGAACTCGCCAGAAAAATAATCATTCTCATGTAGGAGAACTTTCTCTCATGGCTCGTTTCATGCGATTAAATTTATTTTCAAAAACCAGAAGAAACTCACTAACAATGAACATCCTCCTGTATTAGAAAATTTTACTTACTGCTGTTTTCGATTCGGCTAGTATACCCTAAATCTGCATTAAATAATACAAAAAACTCCCGCTTTGTACCTCAAAACAAAACGAGAGTTATACCTGAAAACCAAGAATGCAATTCAATTTCATTCTTAACAGGTTTTGATCACACACAATACTTTAAAATATTTATATCTCCTTTATCTTTTCTTTCACCTCTTCAATTGAATTTATAGGTAAATGACAACAATTATTTTTACATAAGTGAAATACTAAATGTTCACTGGCTTTATTTTCTGAAATAGGAAAATGATGACATCCTGAAGCTAATAGAATATATGGATTATATTCTTTAAGCAGTTCTTTATGTGCCTCATTCTGACCGTCTCCAGAAAGCACTAACTCATGACTTTCATATATAAAAAACAACTTTAAGCGTTGCCAATTAGCATAATATTTTCCATGTTGATCTATTCTACCGCTTATATTTTTAAGCATTTGCAAAGATGTTGTATAGGATTCCTTATTTAAATAAAATTTACTTAATCGATATAAATTAATGGCCATTATTGAGTTAGAAGCCGGAATTACATTATCTGCTATTTCACTTTTACGAACCAATAAAGGATCATCTTTTACTGATGTATAATAGAACAATTGATTATCATCATTAAAAAAATGAGCTAAAGCATACTCACATAAATCATGCGCCAAAATCATCCATTGCTCATCAAAACTTGCCATATAAAGCTCAATCCACGCATCAATTAACAATGCATAATCATCTAAAAAGGCATTGATGGTTCCCTTTTCGCCCTTTAATATGCGCCATAAACCTCCATCTTTTTGAAATGCTTTATTTTTAATAAACTCAGAAGTTATTATCGCATCATTAAGATAATTTTCATTTCCTGTAGCTTTATAAGCCACAACCAAACCTTTTATAATAATAGCATTCCAGGATGTAAGGATTTTATCATCCAATGCTGGCTTTACCCTTTTCTTTTGCTCATGATATAATAATGATTTAGATTTTTTAATTTGTTTTCTTAATTCACTTGTCTCAATCCCCAATTCATGGGCTACTTCATCAAGAGGTAATGTTTGATAAATAACATTTTTACCCTGTTCCCAATTTCCTTCTTCTGTAATATTATATAGTTTACAAAAAACGCGACTATCATCCCTTAATACATGATCAATCTCTTGTTTCGTCCATACATAGTATTTACCTTCTTTACCTTCACTATCCGCATCCAATGATGAATAAAATCCCCCCTTCTCTGAAGACAATTCTGTTTTTACAAACGCAATTGTGTCATCAACAACGCTTTTAAACAGAGGATTTCCTGTTATTTGATAGGCAATAGAATATACTTCTATTAATTGCCCTTGATCATATAACATCTTTTCAAAATGAGGTACTTTCCACTTTGCGTCAACGGAATACCTGGCAAATCCACCTCCTAAATGATCATAAATCCCCCCCCAGGCCATTCTGGAAAGACTTAGATTTACATACTCCAGTATCTCTGAATCTGTATTTTTTTGAAGATATGAAAGTAAAAAATGATATTCTACAGGCATTGGAAATTTGGGAGCTCCAATATTTCCACCCCATTCCAAATCCAGATTTTGTTTCCAGTTAGAAATAGTTTCATCCATTACATCACTTGTAAAAAGAACAGAATCTTTAACCAGACCAACAAAGTCCATTCTCTCAATTCCTGCCTTTATCTGCAAAGCCAAATCTTCTAATCTTAATTGATCCTTTACAAATAAATGGTTCACCTCTCGTAAAAGATTCATCCATTGTCTTTTTTGAAAATAGGTGCCGGCAAAAAAGGGTTGCCCATTAGGAAGCGCAATAATATTTAGTGGCCATCCACCTCTTCCTGTTGTTAAATGAGCAACATCCATAAAAACCTGATCTAAATCAGGACGTTCTTCTCTATCTATTTTTATAGAAACAAAATGCTCATTCATATATGCTGCTACTTCATCGCTACTAAAACTCTCTTTCTCCATTACATGACACCAATGACAAGCCGCATATCCAATTGAAATAATAATAAGCTTATTTTCAATCTTGGCTTTCTCCAAGGCCTCTTTGATCCAAGGATACCAATAAACCGGATTTTTGGCATGCATTAATAAGTATGGGCTTGTTTCGTTAGCTAAAGCATTCTTAGCTGCTATCATAAATAATTCTTTAGTTTTTCATCCATTAGTCATTATTCCAAACACATCAAACCCACATAAGGTTTAATCATAAACAATAAAATTATTATAGAGATTTATTAATCATAAGTATTTGCAGTCTGTTTGCAACTTTATATACGCATCACTAAATAATATTATATTTGCTCAAAATATCTTTTCATGGACGAAAAACTATTACTTGACCTTGTTAGAACAAGAATGCCTTTTGGAAAATATAAAGGAAGAATTTTATGTGACCTACCTGAACCGTATTTAGTTTGGTATCATCAAAAAGGATTTCCTGAAGGAAAATTAGGTATGCTTTTGGCTACTTTATACGAAATTAAATTAAATGGATTAGAGTATCTTTTAAAACCACTTAGATAAATAATATTTCATTTTCTATTTCATGTATATATTCTGTATCATAGTATTTTAAAGTTTTAAACTTAACGCTTTAATGAAATAAAAACGCTTTTCTTTATTGATTACATCCCTCAATTTACAAACGATGTTAAAAAAGATGAAATTTATCATTATTTTTCATCTGTAAAGAATTGTGTTTGCGTTGATTTATTATTTTTGTTTTCTGAAAACATTACAAAACTCATGGCTAATAATAGAGAGATCATTCTTGTTAATATCTCCGGAGAAGATAAACCCGGATTAACTTCATCTTTAACAGAAATTTTATCACATTATAACGTACAAATTCTTGATATTGGTCAAGCTGTTATTCACGACGATCTGGGTTTAGGAATCCTTTTCGAA
Organism: uncultured Saccharicrinis sp.; assembly: GCA_963665705.1. Taxonomy (GTDB): domain Bacteria; phylum Bacteroidota; class Bacteroidia; order Bacteroidales; family Marinilabiliaceae; genus Saccharicrinis. The sequence continues at coordinate 1,564,970 of OY762448.1, read as the reverse complement.
GTTCCACAAGCATATGAATCTGCGCCTATTTTAAAGGACTTACTTTTTAAATCTTACGAGATTGGTGTTAAAATTAAGTTTACCCCAATTTCCGAAGAAAGATATGGTGAATGGGTTACTCATCAAGGAAAAGAAAGATTTATCATCACACTTTTAGCCCGTAAAATAACTGCCGAACATATGGCAAAAGTTACCAGGGTTATTTCTTCTCAACAATTAAATATTGATACGATTACGCGTTTATCTGGTAGAATTGACCTGAATAACGCACCCACACAAAACAAAGCTGTAGTTGAATTTTCGGTAAGAGGTACACCTATAGATGCCGAAATCATGAAAAGTGATTTCATGGAGTTATCCAGCAAAATTGGTGTGGATATTGCTTTCCAGGAGGATAATATTTTCAGAAGAAACCGCCGCTTGGTTTGCTTTGACATGGATTCTACATTGATTCAGACCGAAGTTATTGATGAACTTGCAGAAAGAGCAGGCGTAGGAGCTAAAGTAAAAAAAATCACTGAAGCAGCTATGCGTGGCGAAATTGACTTCAACGAGAGTTTTATAAAACGCGTTAGTTTACTAAAAGGGCTAAATGAAAATGTAATGAAGGAAGTTGCTGAAAATCTTCCTATCACTGAAGGCGCTGAAAGACTAATGCAAACCTTAAATAAATATGGTTACAGAACAGCCATTTTATCAGGTGGTTTCAACTACTTTGGAAATTACTTAAAAGCTCGTTTGGGTGTAGATTATGTATTTTCAAACGAACTTGAAATTAAAAAAGGTAAACTAACAGGAAAGCATCTTGGCGAAATTGTAGACGGTAAACGAAAAGCTGAATTACTAAAATTGTTGGCTTTTAAAGAAGATATCCATTTGGATCAGGTTATTGCTGTTGGCGATGGATCTAATGACTTACCGATGCTTCAGTTAGCCGGATTAGGAATTGCTTTCCATGCAAAACCCAAAGTAAAAGCCGGAGCAGACAATTCGATATCAACTATTGGATTAGATGCCATTTTATATATGCTTGGTTTCCGCGACAGAGAAATAAACAGATAAAAAATATAACTAACAACAGTTAGTGAAATGATATAAAAAAAGCTACACTCGAAATTCAAGTGTAGCTTTTATTTTATCTGTGAGAAACGAGTTTAAACTTTCAACTCGTTATTTTTAAATAATGCCTATCTAAACTTAATAATCTTTTTCATGGTTCCATCATAAATATTAAACTTATGAAATCCACATTCTAAAGCTCCATTATATAATCTCAGCTTTTCTAATGGTTTTAAACCTACATTCTTTAAAGCGTCCTTATTCGATGTAATAATCCAGGCATCATAACCTGTAAAAGTATGTTTTAATTGATTACCAATCATCCTGTAAAAATCCACAATATCCTTATCTTTCATTAATCGCTCTCCATAAGGTGGGTTCATAATAATCATTCCTTTAGGATAGTGAGGTTCTAACTTCTCAAATGAAGAAAGTGAAAAATTAATATCTCTGTTAAACCTGAAACCTAAAGCTGATTCGCGAGCAATATCAATGGCCTTAATAGAAGCATCACTACCAAAAATTTTCAATCTCGGATGTTCAATTTTATCCTTAGCCTCTTCTACTACCTTACTCCATAATGTTTCATCATAATCTTTCCACCCCATAAAACCAAAATGTTTTTTATGAAGTCCCGGAGGATAATTACGTGCATACATAACAGCCTCCATCAATATAGTTCCTGAACCACACATTGGATCAATCAAAGCCATCTTTTTATCCCATCCTGAAAGTAATACCATTCCGGCTGCCAACACCTCATTTAAAGGGGCTTTATGATTTCCAACCCTATATCCCCTCTTATGCAATGAATCACCAGAACTATCCATCGACATTGTTACATTATCCTTGGCAACATGTATAACAAATCGCACAGAAGGATTTTCAACATCAACAGATGGTCGTTTTTCAAATTTATCTCTGAATTGATCTACAATGGCATCTTTAGCCTTTAACGACACATATTTAGAATGGGTAAATATTTCGGAATAAACCACAGGATCAATCGCTAAAGTATCATCCACGCCCATTATTTCCGTCCAGTCAAACTTTTTTACACCATCGTATAGTTCCTGATCGTTTTTTGCAGTAAATTTATGTATCGGAAGAAGAATCCTGATTGCAGTTCGCAATAATAAGTTTGACTTATACAAAATTTCCTTATCTCCCTCAAACTCAACGGCCCTGTTAACCTCTTTAATATTCTGAGCTCCAATTCCCTTTAATTCCTCTGCCAGAACACCTTCCAGCCCATGAAAAGTTTTTGCAATCAGCTTCAATGTAGTATGTCTTTAATGAATAATAGTAAGGTAAATCGTCATTACCTTTTCGGCAGCGAATTTAGATTAAATTGATTGTTTTTACAATAGATATGATTAAAGATTCTGAGATGCTTTACAAATAAAAATTTCAAATTCAACAATACATGCCCGTTCATTGATTTGAAACGACTTACTGACACTATGCAACAACTTCCATTTTCAACAAAAAAATATCGTTATGCCAAAACTCCAAAATTAATTTGATGTGTTAAAACATAACGATATTTCCAAATTTTATAATAATTGATCTAATATTGAAGCATTAAGAACTTACTACTTATTCAACTTTTCAATTCTTTTTTTAATCTTTTTAATCACAGACTCAATACTTGACTCCGGCTCTATTACATTATAGTCGCCCCAAAACTGAGGATCAGAAAAACCAGCAATTTTATCTTGTAATACAATATTACTTTTCATTCTTTCACTTGCTCTAAATGGTTTTTCTGTTGCTTTACGCCAATCTGTCACAGCCATCTCTAGCGTTGAAGTATAGGTAGTATTAAACCATTTTTTCTTCCAGTTAACTTTAAAAGTAATTTGACCTCTTGAGTAACTGTACATCCACTTACCATCTTGTTTTCTGTAATTAACCAAATAACTGGCCTCGGTAGGATATACTACAGCACCCATCGGTTTCCTTTTAATAAACATTGCAGATGCCTTTTGTTTATCTTCAATATTAATACTGTAATTTGCACTTGTTACAGCCATTGATTCTGCATCTACATACAATTTTCCATAAAATAATGGTTCCTCAATATATGGTTTTTGAACAAAGCTAATTACATAGATTATATTATCATTTACTTTGGTAATTGTTTCAAGTGTAAATAGATAATAATCCATATCCTGAGCACTGATAATAGAAAATGGCTCTTTCATAATATCTAACATTAAACTTGAATATGGTCCTCCCTGCAATTTAAAAGTAAGCGTATCCATTTTAGAATAATCTGCATCTTTTCGGGCCTTATACAACTTCATTCCATCCAATTTGTAGTTAGAATAAGCTTGCTTATGAACATCAATAACCGCCTCAGCTAAAGAAACATAACTTTTTCTTCTTTTTATAGTTTCTCTGTAAAAAGTAGTCATACGTAAAGGCTCTTGCCAGTAATTTTCTTTTTTTCGGGCAACAACCTCTCTAATAATTTGATTGGCATCCTTAGGCAATACATTAACTTCGGCTAAAGAAACTGTTAAAACATCAAGCTTCAATTTATTTCTTTCCCGGTTTAATTCCGACAAAGCAAAATCTTTATTCTTATATCCTAAATAAGAAACATGAACTTTACTACTTAACGACATATCCTTAGGTACTTTCAATAAAAATTCACCCTCAGAATTAGAAACCGTAGCAATATTTGTTCCTTCTAATGATAGTGTAGCAAAAACCAAAGGAATTCCAGAATCACTATCTATAATTTTACCTCTGTATTGAATTGTATTTAAAGTATCAGGTAAAATATCTTCTTCAAAAACAGGATGAGAAAATACGGAAACAGGCACAACTCCTACCATAAAAATAATGGCTATAAGGACTCTAATCATCCTTTGCTTTGTATTATAATTTTTAGTTCTCATGGCTTTAATATTTTAGGTGTTATTTTATATATTTCTTCTACCGGTAATATTTCTTTCTATATTAAAGACAATGTTGCCAATTTTTACCCCTATCCTGTTTCTGTTTTTTTTATTCAATATGTTTTGAAGTAAATAACCAGTACACAGTGGGCAGTGGGCAGAAGACAGAACAACTGACTGAGGACTGAGGACTGAGGACTAATTTCTCCTCGAAGCAAAACACTCCCCTACTTTTCAAGGAGGGGTGGCAGATACAAGGCACGAGTTTCTGACGGGGTGGTTTAATAAGAGTGAGTAGTTTGTAGTAAGCTGAATAACTGTAGACTGAAGACGGTAAATAATAGACTGAGAACAAATTGACAGATGAGCGGATTTGCAATTAAACAAATGAACAAATCAGCAAACAACCATATTAAAAATTAAATACAGGAAGCAGTTCATATTACACAGTAGGCAGTAGGCAGAACAACTGACTGGCGACTGCGAGCTGTAGACTGTAGACTGAAGACTGCGAACTGATAAACTTGGCTTAATCATTGCAACTTATTATATAACAAACACATCAAAATAATGTATAAACATTGCTAAACAAGACATTACAATAAATTAAGGATGAAAAGAATCCTACAATAATGTAGAATAGCTATGACAAGTACAACATTTTGGTATTTATTAAATAACCTCAAAAAAACAAATTGTTATGAAAGTTTGCTTACCAATTTTAGGAGAGAGTAGTTTAAAGAAGGAATTATTGGCTAACGATTTCTACAAAGCTCAATTTTATGTTATTTATGATTTAGAAGATGACAGTTCTTCGATGTATTCATTAACTGACTCAAATTCTATATACCTATCTATGAGTGAAATAAAGAAGTTAGATATAGGTGCTATCATCACTCCAAACTTACGCCCAATGGCCGCCAAAATATTATTCGAAAATGAAATTGAAGTGTACAAGGCATCTGCTTCATTAATCGAAGAAAATATATCCTTATTAAAGAGAGGTTTATTAAAAGATTTCTCACAAGCAATGATAGAAAACAAAAGTTCATGTTCATCGGACGGGTGTTCATCATGTTCTTCTACTACTTGCAATTAATAATATTCTCAATTTTCAGTAGGCATTTTCCAGTAAACTGCATTCCGAATGTAAATACTGAAGATTGCCTACTGAAGACAATATACTGTTAACTGAGTACTACTAACTGAAGACTAAAAAAGCCACACCTAATAAAAGATGTGGCTTTATATTTTATGTAACATACTACCAGCTACAAACAACCAGTAGCAATATTTTTTTACTTCATATCTGCAAAAAAGTCATTCCCTTTATCATCAACAATAATAAAAGCAGGGAAATTCTCTACACGTATTTTACGTACCGCTTCCATTCCTAATTCAGGAAAGTCAACTACCTCAACAGACTTGATATTTGTTTTAGCTAAAATAGCAGCAGGACCACCAATAGAACCTAAATAAAAACCACCATGCTTTTTACAAGCATCAGTTACTGTTTGATATCTGTTTCCTTTTGCTACCATAACCATAGAACCTCCTTTACTTTGGAAAAGGTCAACATAAGGATCCATACGTCCCGCAGTAGTAGGCCCAAAACTTCCTGATGGCATACCTTCCGGTGTTTTAGCAGGACCAGCATAATATACAGGATGATTCTTCATATATTCAGGCATCTCCTTACCTTCATCCAATAGCTTTTTAATATTGGCATGAGCTATATCTCTGGCAACAATCAAGGTACCTGATAAATTTAATCTTGTTTTAATAGGATATTTAGTCAACTCTTTTAACACATCTTCCATTGGCTGATCTAAATCAATATCAACAGCAGGAGCCAATTCCGGAGCTCTTTCAGGAACAAATTTAGATGGCTCTTTTTCTAATTGTTCTAAAAATATTCCATCCTCAGTAATCTTACCTTTCACATTTCTATCAGCACTACAGCTAACTCCCAGGCCTACAGGACAAGAAGCAGCGTGACGAGGTAAACGAATCACCCTAACATCATGCACAAAATATTTACCACCAAACTGAGCACCAATCTCACTCTCCTGACAAATCTTTAGCACTTTTTCTTCCCACTCTAAATCACGGAAAGCCTGACCACCATCATTTCCTTCGGTTGGTAAGTGATCTAAATATCCAGCTGAAGCTTTTTTCACTGTAGCTAAAGTTGCTTCTGCCGATGTACCTCCAATTACTAACGCTAAGTGATATGGAGGACATGCTGATGTACCTAAATCTTTAATCTTTGCTTTTACAAATTTGGTAAGATTCTCTTCTGTCAACAAACTCTTTGTTTCCTGGTATAAAAATGTTTTATTACCGGAACCACCACCTTTGGTTAAAAATAAGAACTCATATTTATTGCCTTGATTTGCATAAATATCTATTTGAGCAGGTAAGTTTGTTCCTGTATTTTTCTCTTCAAACATTGACTGAGCAACCACCTGAGAGTAACGTAAATTTCTTTCGTTATAGGTTTCATATACACCTTTTGAAAGATATTCCTCATCACAAGCACCAGTATAAACATCCTCTCCTTTTTTCCCAACAACAATTGCTGTACCTGTATCCTGACAAGTAGGAAGAGCTCCTTCAGCAGCAACTACCTGGTTCATTAATATGGTATGTGCTACAAACTTATCATTATCCGAAGCCTCTTTATCTTCTAATATTTTAGCTACTTTTTCTAAATGTGCAGGACGTAGATAAAAGGATACATCAGAAATAGCTTCCTTAGCTAACAATTCCAATCCTTTAGGATCTACTTTTAATATTTTACGACCATCTATCTCTATTGTTGATACATAATCTTTTGTCAGTAAACGATATTCCGTTGTGTCCTTTTGAATAGGAAACGGTTTTTGATACTTAAAATCAGACATGACTTATTAATTTATTGATATTTTTTTTGAGACACCAAAGATAGTAAAGATTACAACCTAACAAGGCTTTCTATTCTGATTAATAGAGATGTTCTTGAGCAGAGTTTTTTAGTAGACAGTGAATAGGCAGCAGTGGGTAGTTGACTAAAGACTGAAAACTGAACTCTGAGAACAGAAGACTGAAGACTGAGAACTAAAGACTGTTGACTATTGACTATAAAAGAAGACCCTAAATTTTATTCAAACCCAATGACTTCATTCAAAAAAAAAACTATTTTTGTTAAGTCAAGATAAATGGAAAGATTTTGAAGGAAAACACAACATACAAATGGTATGCTTTATATACCAAATCAAGAGCTGAAAAGAAAGTAGCTGAAGAATTAAATAAATTAGGAATAACAAATTACTTACCCTTAAAACGAGAACTCCGCCAATGGAGCGATCGTAAAAAATGGGTGGAAGTACCTGCAATCAGTTCCTATATTTTTATTGAAATACCCTTAGATAGATATCGCGATGCTTTTCAAGTCAATGGTATTGTTGCCTATGTTTCCTATAAAGGAAAAGCAGTAACTATTCCTGATCATGAAATTCAGGCTATGAAGCAAACCATAGAAAATAAAATCGCTTTTGATGTTGAAGCTACTAACATCAAAAAAGGAGAAGAAATAACAGTAACCTCAGGACCTTTAAAAGGCATAAAAGGAACTGTGCAAACTATTCAGGGCACAAAAAAATTATATTTAAATATTTCGAACATAGGCTATACGCTTGTTGTTAATTTAGATGAAGCTACAGTACAAAAACAATAGTTTCTCTTTACATATAAAAATGCCAATGATCTTTACTAAGGCATTTCCAGGGAATGATAATTCCTGTTCACCTCATTAATTTGGGACTGACATTAGCGAAGCTGTATAAAATCCCTCAATTTTTCATGTATCATACCGTACTGTTTAATCCAATAACTAATAGATATATAAAACTATATATCAATGAATAAGGATATAAAAATTGCAATTATTGGGTTAGGATACGTTGGACTTCCATTAGCTGTAGCTTTTGCAAAAAAATACCATACTATTGGTTTTGATATAAACGCAAAAAGGGTAAACGAATTAAACCAAGGTATTGATCTTACATTAGAGGTTAATGACTATGAATTAAAAGAGGTTATTTCCAATCCTTCAAATCACACTGGCTTAACATTAACAACCAACACCCAATTTATAAAAGATTGCAATTATTATATTGTAACCATTCCCACACCCATTGATAAAAGCAATCATCCCGTATTAACACCTCTGTTTAAAGCCAGCGAAACTGTTGCACAGGTATTAAGTAAAAATGATATTGTCATATACGAATCCACCGTATATCCAGGATTAACAGAAGAGGAATGCGTTCCTATCTTAGAGAAAAACAGCGGATTATCATACAACAAGGACTTTTTTGTAGGTTACTCCCCGGAAAGGACCAACCCGGGTGATAAAGTACATACCATTACAAAAATATTAAAGGTGACCTCAGGTTCTACTCCTGAAATTGCTGAAAAAGTTGACCATCTGTATAAATCAATAATCACAGCAGGAACCTATAAAGCACCTTCAATAAAAGTTGCTGAAGCTGCTAAAGTAATAGAAAATAGCCAACGCGATATTAACATTGCTTTTGTAAATGAATTGGCAAAGATTTTTGACAAACTAGATATTGACACACAGCAGGTCTTAGAAACCGCAGGAACAAAGTGGAATTTCCTTCCCTTTACACCGGGTTTAGTGGGAGGTCACTGCATAGGTGTTGACCCTTACTACCTGGCACAAAAAGCTCAGGAAAGTGGTTATAAACCGGAAATTATACTAGCCGGCAGAAGAATGAACGATGGTATGGGTTCATGGATTGCATCTCAGGTGGTTAAACTGATGATTCGTAAAAGAAATACCATTAAGGATAGTAAAGTACTTTGTTTGGGTATTACCTTTAAAGAAAATTGTCCCGACATCAGAAATTCCAAAGCCATTGATGTAATCACTGAACTAAAAGATTATGGTTGCCATGTAGATGTATACGATCCCTGGGCCAGACCGGATGATGTACAACACGAATACGGATTATGTAACCATAATAAAATTGCATATATTGAAAATAAAAAATACAATGCAATTATTCTTGCCGTAGCTCATAATGAGTTCCGGAATCTAGACCTGGAGAAATATAAAAAAAACGATTCTGCAGTTATCTATGATATAAAATCAGTATTACCAAAAAACATCATTGACAATCGTTTATAAAACCATTAGGCTATAGTTTTGTATTGCATTTTCTGAATAAAGCTATTGCATGCTCTATCTTGTAATGTATTTAACTTTTGATTAAAAAAATAATATAAAAACATAGTGAGTAGAAATTCTTTATACATGCTTATTTTTTAGTATTTTAAATCTGTTTTATCTTTTTGGCATTATACTGAGGGGCGTAGCCCTAATTTCTAAGTGAAAAAGATTTAGTAAATAAACATAGGGGCGTTAGCCCTGTTATCTTAGGTTTTTATTATGGCCAATACACAACTTTTCGTTCAATATGTTTTTGCCGTTCAAGGTAGAGAAAACCATTAACAAATCGCCAAATCAACAAATTACGAATTATCAAATTAACCAATCAACAACATATAAAAATGGAAAAAATATTAATTACAGGAACAGCAGGTTTTGTTGGCTTTCACTTAACACAGGAGTTATGCAAACACAATTATGATATTGTAGGTATTGATACCATCAACGCATATTATGATGTCAACCTGAAATTAGACCGATTACAACAACTTAAAAAATTAAACAACTTCCGTTTTTACACCATGAGCATTTGTGATAAAGATGCTTTGGATGATTTATTCAAAAAAGAAAAGTTCGATTACGTTATTAACCTTGCAGCTCAGGCAGGAGTTCGTTACAGCATCGAAAAACCATATAAATATATTGATAGTAACCTGATTGGCTTTATTAATATTCTTGAGGCTTGTCGTAATTATCCGGTTAAACATCTAATTTATGCTTCATCCAGCTCTGTGTATGGCAACTCTGATCAGATACCTTTTTCTACTGAGCAAAAAACAGATGAACCAGTTTCATTGTATGCCGCAACAAAAAAGGCAAATGAAGTGATGGCTCACAGCTATAGTAACCTTTACAAAATACCAACTTCAGGACTACGTTTTTTTACAGTATATGGACCATGGGGACGACCTGACATGGCCTATTTCTCTTTTACCAAAAACATCATAGAAGGAAATACCATAAAAATCTTTAACCATGGTAAAATGAAACGTGATTTCACTTATGTTGATGATATTACCAAAGCAATTAAAGAGCTCGTTAATGTAGCTCCTGACGCAGAAACACCTTATAAACTATACAATATAGGAAATCATAACCCGGTTGAATTGGGATATTTTATTGAAACACTTGAAAAATTGATTGGTAAAGAAGCTAATAAAGAATACCTCCCGATGCAAAAAGGAGATGTTGTAGCTACCTATGCCGACACAGAAAACCTAAGAAAAGCAACCAATTTCAACCCCAACACCCCACTCGAAGAAGGACTAAAAAGATTTGTAAAGTGGTACAGAGAATATTATAAGGTATAATTGTTCATTTGCCCATTGGCTAATTTGTTAATTTGTCTATTTGTTGGATTTGTAAGATTTGATGATTTATAGCATTCAAATCCACGAATTAGCAAATAAAACAAATAATCAGATTAACAGATTAACGAATAAACAAATCTATGTACCAATATAACTTTGAGAAACTGGAAATATGTCAATTATCCAGAGTCCTAGTAAGAAACATATATAAAACCACAGAATCATTCCCTGACACAGAAAAATTTGGATTAACCAATCAACTCAGAAGAGCTACGGTTTCTATATCCTCAAATATTACAGAAGGTTCATGAAGATCTTCCAATAAAGATAAAGCAGGATTTATAGAATTCGCATTCACAAGTCTACTAGAAGTAGTAAATCAACTCATACTATCAAATGATCTGAATTTTATCACTAAAGAAGAATTAAATAAACACAAAACAGAAATAACCGAACTATCCAATAAAATAAACGCATTTCATAAACGACTGACTTAATGATCTGTACTTTTGTTGATTTGCGTATTTGTAAAAATAAATAGATAACACTAATCTTCAAATAACCAAATCGCCAAATTAACAGATTAACAGATTAACAAAAATACAGATATACAACAACATATGTCCAAAAGAAAAAAGACAAATAAACAACCTCAACAACTAAGCCCAGAAAACTATATTCGCCAAAAAGCCAGAAGTCTTCCTATCCTGGAGTGCTGGGTAAATGAAGATTGGAATCATAAAAAGATGGCTAATATAACGATTGCCCGTAAACATAGTAACGGCAATATTTCTTCAGCTAGTTTCCTCGTTGACCTTTATTGTACAGGGGTTAAAGACACAGGGTTTCAATTTAACATTAGTCATCTTGAATATGATGAATATCTGGATGAAATGCATAGTGCTTATGAATTTATAAAAATAGATTACAAACTGGCTCATAACATCATTTTTGCAGGATATGAGTTTGCACTGGATTTAGATTTAAAACCACACAAAGATTTTTCAAAAACAACCATGTATTTCCTTGAGGAGGACAATGACAATGTGGATTTGATTGATATTGAGTGTGGACAAAATGGGAAACCGGTTATTACTCAATATGAAGATAACTTCCATGAAGCAAACAAACTTTACAATCTGTTAAGTGAATCATTAGGACCTGATCAGGTAATTCTAAAAGACGAAAGCGACCCTTTTGATAATCATGAATGGGAGGATGAAGAAGAGGAAGATGACGATATTTTATACGACTTGATATACGAAGATCCTGAATCAGAAAGGGAGATTGATATAAATAATCTCAAGAGACTACTAGATCAGGAAATTGATCCCAGTGAAGAAGAAGAGTCAGGCACAGAATTGGCAATTATAACAGACCGACTATTTTACAACTACTTTGGTATCGACACAATAGAAGAATCCAGAGATAGCATATTTGGAATGTTTGATATGGATATAATGGCTACTTTTCCTGAACAGTTACTTGGCTTTAATCAGGAAAATTCACCTGAATTACTTGAAAAAGTACTGTTATGTATTGATGAAATTGAAGAAGCTGAAGATCCGGAAATCATTAAACAAAAGATCAAAGAATATCCTGACATTCCGTATTTTAAATATATATTAATTAAAGAACTGGAATTTAGTGCTTCTAAAAAAGAGGAATTTGCTGAGTTATTAAAACAAATCAAAGACTTTAGAAAAGTGCACCCCAATTACCGACTCCTTGAAATACTTGAGGATAAACTGGTAATCATAAATGAGGGTAAAAGCACATTGATTAAACCACTCTTAGAGACTGAACAGGAAGATATACTCTATGCTCTATTTAAGGGTCGTGATTCATTACACCCTATTGAATTTTTTGAAGTCATAAACGCCATTGCAGAATACTATGTTTCGCAACAGGATTACCTTATGCTCGACTCCCTACTTTATTGCCTCTATGAAGATTTTCCAGAGTCAGAAGAGCTATTTCAACATCTAAGCATAAAAAACATCTTCATGAAAACACTGCTTTGCTCATCGGTGTATATGGACAATGAATAAAATCTGTTTATTTGCTAAATTGTATATTTGTTAATTTGACAAAACAAATGAGCAAATAAGAGAATTACTAATAAACGCATTAACAGATAAACATAAACTATGTACCAATACAACTTTGAGAAACTCGAAATCTGGCAGCTATCAAGAGTCTTGGTAAAAAACATATACAAAACCACAGGTTCATTTCCAGAAACAGAAAAATTTGGAATAACCAATCAATTACGTAGAGCTGCAGTTTCCATTTCATCAAATATTGCAGAAGGTTCAGGAAGATCTTCCATTAAAGATAAAGCAAGATTTATAGAAATCGCATTCACAAGTCTACTGGAGGTAGTAAATCAACTCATACTTTCAAATGACTTGGGCTTTATTAATGATGAATCACTAAACAAACTCAAAACAGAAATTTCTGAACTTTCAAATAAAATAAATGCCTTTTATAAACGACTGATACAATAATCTGTTTATTTGGGCATATGCTGATTTGTGAATTTAAAAATAGAATAGTAACCAAATCTGCAAATTTACGAATAAACAGATAAACAAATAAACAAATAAGCAATTAAAAAAATGAACATCCACCCAACAGACATATACCTAACCCGCACCGACAAAGAACAATACCTAAAACAAAATGCCAAAGTGATCTGGATTACCGGACTAAGTGGATCAGGAAAAAGTACCTTAGCTAGCGGACTGGAAAAAGCCTTAGCAGAAAAAGGTTATTTTACTCAGGTATTAGATGGAGATAACATTCGTTCTGGTATTAATAAAAACCTGGGATTTACCGATGAAGACCGTACTGAAAACATACGTCGTATTGCTGAAGTCAACAAACTGTTTTTAAACTGCGGTATCATTACACTCAATGCCTTTGTCTCCCCTACCAACGATATTCGCCATATGGCAAGAGAGATTATAGGTACCAACGACTTTATTGAAATATTTGTAGACGCCAGTTTCAACACCTGTGCACAACGCGATCCCAAAGGTTTATACAAAAAAGCCATTGCCGGCGAAATCAAAAACTTCACAGGACTAGACGCACCATTCGACAGACCAGACGATGCAGACATCACCATAAACACCGATGAACTAAGCATCGAAAATGGAATCGAAAAAGCCCTTGAATACGTTTTAGAAAAAGTTCAGAAATAATAAGTACGCAGTAGGCAGTCAGCAGTAACCTGAGGACTGTAAACTGAAGACTTAATTCCCCTCGAAGCAAAACACTCCCCTACTTTTCAAGGAGGGGTGGCAGATACGAGGTACGAGTTTCTGACGGGGTGGTTATAAGAGTAGATTATAAGCAGTTGCCAGTGTACAGTACGCAGTAAACCTATTACTGAAGACTGAGAATTATAAAGTGAATACTGAATTCCCCCGAAGCAAAACACTCCCCTACTTTTTAAGGAGGGGTGGCAGATACGAGGCACGAGTTTCTGACGGGGTGGTTTATAAGGGTAGATTATAAGCAGTATGCAAATAAACAAATTGCCAAATAACCAAATTAACAGATATACAAATCCACACTTAATCAACAGTGATCAGAAAAGCTACACAAAACACAATTGACTAATTTTATGTATCTTAACCACAAAGAACTCAAAGATATTTTCACAAAGTATACAAAGAAACAATTTAACAGTCTAATTAATCAGAGAGGATTAGCGTTTATTCAATAACAGAAAATAAACTTGCTAGCAATCATTTTACCAACAACCAATAGCTACATGGATATCACCAATATCATAAACCAGGGAGAATCGCTAAAAGTTGAATTCAAAATGAATTTCAACCGTGCAGCAATTGAAACTTTGGTAGCTTTTTCTAATACTAAAGGAGGAAGTATTTTGATTGGTGTGTCTGATGAAGGAAATATAACAGGAATTGATGTAAACCAAGAAACCATTCAGCAATGGATTAATGAAGTAAAATATAAAACTGCTCCTGAAATTATCCCTGATGCTGAAATTTTAAATATAGAAGACAAAGAAATTGTTAGAATCTATGTACAAGAATATCCTATAAAACCAGTTGCTACACAAGGAAAGTATTTTAAACGAATAAAAAATTCAAACCATCAGTTAGCTCCGGGTGAAGTAGCTAACATGCACCTTAGGTCGCTCAATACAAGCTGGGATAACCAAACAAATTCGGATATATCAATAGATGATATTTCTCTTGATAAAGTACAAAAAGCAATAGAAAAATTGAAAAGTAAAGGAAAAAACATCTCTGAAGATCCTTTATCTTTTTTATTAAAACAAAACTTATTAAGAGATGGCAAACCAACAATTGCCTGTTATCTCTTATTTAAAAACAAAGATTGCGTTTTGTCAACTGTTGAGTTGGTTTTTTTTCAGGATGAGATTACCATAAAAGATGCTGACCGCTCTAAAAGTGATCTTTTATCGCAAGTAGAGGAAGTAATTTCTTTTGTCAGAAAACATATTAATAAAGAAATCATCATTACAGGTGAACCTGAAAATACCGAGAAATGGCAATATCCACTTGAAGCACTGCGAGAAATTATTATGAATATGATCGTTCATCGCGATTATCAATCTTCGGCTGATTCTATTGTAAAAGTTTTTCCGGATAAAATAGAGTTTTATAACCCGGGGCAATTACCCGATGATATTACCATTGAAGATTTACTCTCAAACAATTACAGTTCTATTCCAAGGAATAAATTAATAGCTGATTTTTGTAAAGATTTAGGTCTGATTGAGAAATATGGTTCTGGCATTCGTAGAGTAGTAGATTATTTTAAATATGAAAATCTTCCCATGCCTGAATTCAAAAATTTCTCAGGTGGCTTTAAGGTAGTTGTCTTTGCTAAATCAAAAAAGGAGAAAACTGTAGAAGAAAACTCAAATATTGAGGAGCCTTTAATAGCACTACAAGTATCAGAAAAAACAAACAATGTCACCGATAATGTCACCGATAGAGAATTTTCTATCCTAATTGGAATAAAGCAGAATAATAAAATTACAACGCAACAGCTTGCCAAGCTGTTAAATGTTACAAAAAGAACGATTCTTCGCGATATCGAAAAGCTAAAAAATAAAAATAAATTAAATCGCATTGGAGATGAAAAAACAGGATACTGGCAGCTCTGCGATTAACTAAAACCAATAACGCTGCATTACAATCTGAGTAATCTGTAGACATAGAAAACCACAAAGAGCTCGAAGATATTTTCACAAAACACACTAAGAAAAATATATTCAGTCGGCAGTAAGCAGTCAACAGTAGACTGAAGACTGAAGACTTAATTCTCCTCGAAGCAAAACACTCCCCTACTTTTTAAGGAGGGGTGGCAGATACGAGGCACGAGTTTCTGACGGGGTGGTTTATAAGACCAGAGAGCAGACAAATTTACCAAATCGCCAAATCAACAACTCCCTCCTCAAAAAGAAGCACTTAGAACAACAAACCTAAACCATGAAAAACTTTAAAATAAAAAACAACACCAAATCCCATTGTATATAACGAAACAAAACTATTTTTGCACCGTATTTTCCCTCGAAGGCCGGTGTTTTTTTTGTGATTCACCTTGCCGAAGGCATGCAAATAAGTCAACAGTAGGCAGAATAACTGAAGACTGAGAACTGAAGATTATAAGCAGTATGCAAATACACAAATTGCAAAATAACCAAATTAACAAATAACCAAATCGCCATATTACCCCCCCCTACAAATGACAGAAAATAAAGAAATACGTTGGAAACAAAGATTCATTAATTTCAATAAAGCATTTTCACAATTAGATAAAGCTGTTGATATTGTTTCTCAATTGGACGACTTAGCTAAAGAAGGACTTATACAACGTTTTGAATATACACTGGAGCTTGCATGGAAAACATTGAAAGATTATCTCGAATCAAAGGGAGTAATTGCTATATTTCCTAAAGATGTAATCAGACAAGCATTTCAGACTGAAATCATTGAGAATGGTGAACTGTGGATGGAAATGTTACAAGAACGCAACCTGTTATCACATACATATAATGAAGAAATTTTCAGGCATTCAATTGATAAAATTGTCAACTCTTATTTTGCTGAGATAGAAAAATTACACTTCTATTTAAAAAATGAACAATAATTTCGGAATCAGTGATCAGTCATTTAATACTATTTTAGATCTGCTAAAACAACATGCCGAAATTGAATATGCTAAAATATTTGGATCCAGAGCTATAGGTAACTTTAAAGACGGATCAGATATTGACAAATCAATTCACGGAGCAAATATTAATATGGATACCATTCATAAACTCAAATATCAATTAAGTGAAAGTATAATACCCTATTATATCGATATTGTAGATTATAAAATGATAAAGAATACTGATTTGACGCTACACATCGATACATATGGTAAACTATTTTATAACAAATCGGCAAATAATCAAATAACCAAATAACCAGTCTACAAATAAAACAAATCAACAATTACCAACATACAAATGGAAGATTACGACTTAATCATACGACCTAAACGCCATGCGTTCGATATTAACTTTAAAGAAATATGGAATTACCGCGATTTACTGCGCATGTTTGTAAAACGAGATGTAATAACCGTTTACAAGCAAACAGTACTGGGCCCTATCTGGTTTATCGTTCAGCCTATACTAACAACAGTAATATATATGGTAGTATTTGGAGGCATTGCAAAAATAAGTACCGATGGCGTACCACAAAGTGTGTTTTACCTTGCAGGAATCACCATCTGGAACTATTTCTCAGAGACCTTCAACAAAACATCAACAACATTTAAAACCAACTCGGCCATTTTTGGTAAAGTCTATTTTCCACGACTCATTATGCCATTAAGCCAGGTGGTATCAGGACTGATAAAATTTGGTATTCAGTTTGGCTTTTTTATGATTGTATTCTTGTACTATATATTTACCGGTAACGACACAATACATCCCAACTGGACCATAGCCTTACTACCTATTTATTTGCTTTTAATGGCAGCCTTTGGTTTTGGTGCTGGTATCATCTTTACCAGTATGACCACCAAATACCGCGATTTAACCTTTTTACTGGCCTTTGGAGTTCAATTAATGATGTATGCCAGTCCGGTTATATACCCATTAAGTACCATGGATCCACAAAGCACCATGTACCAATTCATACTATACAACCCCTTCACCTCTATCCTCGAAGGCTTTAAATATGCCTTTTTAGGAGCAGGTCATTTTAGCTGGGTAAGTATAGGCTATAGTGCAACAGTTGCATTGGTATTATTAATCATTGGCATGATAGTATTCCATAAAACAGAAAAAAACTTTATCGACACCGTTTAGTCCACTAATTACACGAATGAACACAAATTATTTCTATTCTAATTAGAGTAATTAGTGAAATTTGTGGATAAAAAAAGATATGCCAAACCTACTCAAGCAAAATGACTTAATATACAAACAGGAAGCCTATAAAATAATTGGTGCCTGTATGACAGTTCATAATGAATTAGGTTGTGGATTTCTTGAAGCTGTATATGCTGAAGCATTAGAAATTGAGTTTAAAGAACACAACATTCCATAAAAAGAGAAGTACCTTTATCGATTGAATATAAAGGTCAAATGCTAAATAAGAACTACGTAGCAGACTTTATATGCTACAACAAAATAATTGTAGAATTAAAAGCAGTGAACTACCTGGAAAGTGTTCACGAATCCCAGGTATTAAACTACCTAAAAGCAACAGGATACAAATTAGGTATTTTAATTAATTTTGGAGCCCAATCTCTTAAATACAAACGATTAGTATTATGATCCACTAATTACACGAATGAACACAAATTATTTCTATTTTAATTAGAGTAATTAGTGAAATTTGTGGATAAAAAAAGATATGCCAAACCTACTCAAACAAAATGACTTAATATACAAACAGGAAGCCTATAAAATAATTGGTGCCTGTATGACAGTTCATAATGTATTAGGTTGTGGATTTCTTGAAGCTGTATATGCTGAAGCATTAGAAATTGAGTTTAAAGAACACAACATTCCATATAATAGAGAAGTACCTTTATCGATTGAATATAAAGGTCAAATTCTAAATAAGAACTACGTAGCAGACTTTATATGCTACAACAAAATAATTGTAGAATTAAAAGCAGTGAACTACCTGGAAAGTGTTCACGAATCCCAGGTATTAAACTACCTAAAAGCAACAGGATACAAATTAGGTATTTTAATTAATTTTGGAGCCCAATCTCTTAAATACAAACGATTAGTATTATGATCCACTAATTACACGAATTTCACTAATATGCTAATTAGAGTAATTAGCGTAATTAGCGTAATTAGCGTAATTCGTGGATAAAAAGAAATATGCCAAACCTACTCAAACAAAATGACTTAATATACAAACAGGAAGCCTATAAAATAATTGGTGCTTGTATGAATGTGCATAATGAATTAGGTTGTGGATTTCTTGAAGCTGTATATTCTGAAGCATTGGAATATGAATTTCTTGAACAACTTATTCAATTCAGAAGAGAAGTTCCTATACATATTAAATACAAAAAAAAGTCATTAAACAAAACATATACAGCAGACTTTATTTGTTACGACAAAATAATAATTGAACTTAAAGCTGTGAATTACCTTGAAAGTGTACATGAAGCATAAGTTTTGAACTACCTTAAAGCAACAGGTTTTAAACTTGAAATCCTTGTTAACTTTGGGCAACAATCATTAAAGTATAAACGTATAGTACTATTATTTAAATAGTCCACGATTTTCACTAATTGCTCTAATTAAAAAAAGAAAAATTAGTGAAATTCGTGCAATTAGTGGACAAAAAATATGTCGAAGACTGTTATTAAAATAGAAAACCTATCAAAGATCTACCGCCTCGGCGAAGTAGGTACAGGTACCCTCTCCCACGACCTTAATCGCTGGGTACGCATGAACATACTAGGTCAAGAGGATCCCTATGCAAAGGTGGGCCACGTGAACGACCGTACCCAAAAAGCCGAGAAAGGCGAACTGGTTGCTGCCCTCCGCGATATCAACCTCGAGGTAAAAGAAGGTGAAGTACTGGGTATTATCGGCAAGAACGGCGCCGGAAAGAGCACATTGCTGAAGCTCCTCTCCCGCGTTACCTCCCCTACCACAGGTAGCATTAAAGTAAAAGGACGTCTGGCCTCCCTGTTAGAGGTAGGTACAGGCTTCCACCCGGAGATGACAGGCCGTGAAAACATCTACATGAACGGCACCATTATGGGCATGCGCAAATGGGAGATTGACCGAAAACTGGATGAGATTGTTGACTTTGCCGGAGTAGCCAAATATCTGGATACTCCTACCAAACGTTACTCTAGTGGTATGACAGTGCGCCTGGGCTTTGCAATTGCTGCTCACTTAGAGCCTGAAATACTGGTGGTAGATGAAGTATTAGCCGTGGGCGATGCCGAATTTCAGAAAAAAGCCATTGGAAAAATGCAGGATGTAAGTCAAAACCATGGAAGAACGGTGTTGTTTGTAAGTCATAATATGGCAGCAGTGGAAGCCCTTTGCTCTAAAGCCATATTGTTAAGAAATGGACAAAAAAAACTAGAAGACACTGTTGGAAAATGTATTGAGAAATATATTGAAGCATCAAGAAGCGATATTGAACTTGTATCACTAGCAAATAGAAAAGATAGAAAAGGTGAAGGAAAAATAAAGTTTACTCACTGGCACAGCTATGTTAATACCCCCAATAACTTACCACAAGAAGCTATTACAGGTAAACCTTTTACTATAGAACTTGAAATTGAAGCTAATACTCCCTTAAAAAACATATCCTTTTCTTTAGGCTTCTTCGATTCAAAAGAAACTTACCTAACGGCCTGTAGAAGTGATGCACAAAATAGGCATTATGAATTAAAAGCCGGCTTAAACTCTATAAAAATACACTTTAATAAATTCCCTTTAACAAAAGGAGAATATTACATAAACCTCATTGCTTATCAAGGTTCTATAGTGCAGGATTGGATAAAAAATGCAGGGTGTGTAAACGTAGAAAGTGGCGACTTTTATGGTAATGGCATTATACCTGCTGCAGGAAGGCAAGGTATCTTAATTGATTACGATTGGAATTAAAATGAAGAAACCAATACAAAAAATATTGGATGCGATATTTAATAAAATCAAATACCGCATCTATTACTCAGTAAAATCCGTTGAAAAAGAGTTCTCACTAGAAAAAATAAATAACCTTAAAAATCGAGTTGCAATTCATGGGGAAGAGTTATATATCAACGGTGACATAACTATAACCGAACCTAAAATGGTGGTTATTGGGTCTAATGTTCATATTGGAAATAATGCATACTTTAATACAGGAGGTGGTCTTATTATTGGAGACAATGTTCATTTTAGTAGAAATGTAGCTATTTATACTACTTCGCACAACTATAATGGTGCGCTACCATACGATAATAAACTTATTACGAAAGGGGTAACTATTGAAAAAAACGTTTGGATTGGTATGAATGTGAATATTACACCAGGAGTAACAATTGGAGAAGGAGCTATAATTGGAATGGGAGCATGCGTAACAAAAGATGTTCCTGCATATTCCATTGTTGGAAACCAGTCTTATAGGGTATTAAAAGAACGCGATATTACCAAATATAACGAACAAGAGAAACAAGGTATATATGGAGGAATAAATGGACAAGTATTAGATTCTAATAATTTTAAGTATGTAACAGGGGAAGAATTAGGTGAGAAACTCTTTTTTATTGTTAGCACGGGACGGTCAGGTACCACCTCTTTTGCTTCTATACTTTCTCAGCACCCTGATATTGAATGTAAACACGAAATCACAGATATTTTAATAAAAATATCGAGTGATTATGCTCACAATAATATAACAGAAGAAGAAGCCTTAAAAGTATTAGCAGATATATATTGCAAGCAAAGGATATTTAAAAAAGGTAAATATTTTGGTGAATCAAACCAGAAGTTATCTAACCTAATCCCTCTAATACATAAATTACTACCCAAAGCTAAATTTATTGGCCTAATACGCGACGGAAAAGAAGTGGTTGACTCTACTTACTCGAGAGGTTGGTACTCTAATGAACACAACGCAAACCAAACCTTGCGCGATCCTTCAATTATGAATTGGCATAATTATCGAATAATGGGTGATAAATCTGGTTCAGTAAATGTTTCAGATTGGAATTCTATGACTCGGTTTGAAAAGAACTGTTGGTATTGGAACTATTGGAATTCTATTATTATTGATGGATTTAAACTCTTACCAGAACAAAACAAACTTTTTATACGCCTGGAAGACAAAGAAAGCAATTTTAAGAAAATTAAAAATTTTCTAACCATTAAAGATAATTTTTACTTCATAGAAGAAAAAAGAAATATAGCTCACTACAAGCTTAAAGGGGTTTCGCAATGGAGTGATAAAGAACATAAAGCATTTGATGACTTTTGTGGTAAGCTATACTCAAAATACTATAGTAAGTAAGGTCGCAATATGGAGTCAAGTAAGAAACAACCTCTTGTATCTATAATAATTCCTTCATATAATAGAGAATTATACATATGTGAAACATTAAACTCAATTCTTGAACAAACTTACACTAAATGGGAATGTATTATAGTAGATGATGGATCAAAAGATACTACTATACCTCTTGTTCAAGAATATTGTAATAAAGATAAAAGATTTAAACTCTATTGTAGAAAAAAACTTCCTAAAGGGGCACCAACTTGCAGAAACTTAGGGTTAGAATATTCGTGTGGAGAATATATTATTTTTCTAGATTCGGATGATATACTAGCAAAGCATTGCCTTGAAAACAGAGTTTCATATATGAAACGTTCCCATGAATTGGACTTCGCTGTTTTTAAGGGAAAGTTATTCACCAATATACCAGAAGACTCGCAAGTACTTATTAGTTCTAACCGAAATAAGGAAGTTATACCTCTTTTTCTAAGCTTTGATATTCCATGGATTACCTTAAATCCTATATATAAAAAAAGTTCGCTTTTAATAAACAATATAAAATGGCACGAAGGACTTGAAGGCTTTCAGGATATTCAGTTTCACCTTTTATGTATTTGTAAAAACTTAAAATTTGAAATTTCCAATAACACTCCAGACTGCTACTGGAGATTTTATGAAGGTGAAAAAATTGGAAATAAGTTATCCAAATTAAAGTACATAAACTCAAACATTGAATTTTTAGTTATCATTAAATCGTATTTAACTCAGGCTGGGTTATTTAGCAAAGAACATCAAAAGTATATAAACCATTTTCTTTACCAGAAAGCGAATCAAATAATAAGTGAAAAAGGTGATATCAAAGGTTATTACAAACACCTCATTAAAAACCAACTAAAATCGAAACGAGAAGGTTTTATAGAAAAGAGTTTTTTTTACACAATAAACCTTTCGATTAAACCAATACGGGCAATAGCGTTTCGTCTATTCCATTTTCTATATTGGCATTCGAAAACTATAGAAATCGAAACTCGTTGCTTTATGACACACCAATATATTGATTAACTACTATTAAATGATATTATCTATTATTTCAATAACAAAGGATGATTTTAATGGTATTAGTAATACCATTAAAAGTACAAATCCAATTACGCAAAATGAAAAAATTGAACAGCTTATTATTGATAGTAGTAAAACAGATATTAATGAGCAAATTAAACTCTTAGCGGGAACTCAAATAAAGGTATTTAAAGAAAAAGAAAATGGCATTTCAAAGGCTTTTAATAATGGAATTCATGTTTCCAAAGGAGAATGGTTATGGTTTCTGAACGGTGGAGATGAGCTAATAAATACTGAAAATGGAGAGTTAATGCTAAATATTATTAAAAAATCCACAGCGGATATTATAATTTTTAAAATAGCCTATGGCGAAGAACTAAAAGAAAGGGATTTTCCACCTATGTGGTTACAATGGCCTCCTATTTCATCCTGGATGCCTCACCCGGGTATGATATGTAAGCGAAATTTATTCGACAAGTTTGGCTTATTCGATACAAAATACAAAGGCGTTATGGATTTTGAAAAGTGGCTAAAAATGACTTCAGCAGATTTAAAAGTCGACCTAATTTCTATTCCTTTGGTTAAATTTGATACCAGTGGTTTTTCTTCAACACAAAAAAACAAAATAGCCAAAGAATGTATTAAAGCCATTCATAAAAACAGTTTTATTATTTTAAAAACTATCTTAAAACGAAATTGGTTATTATTCAACGACTATATTAAGCTCTTAAAAAGTACATTTTAATATCATATCCGTACATGAGAATAATTTTTATAACTGCTGGATGGATATATTATTTCTTTCAGAATAAAAAGAAAGAAATAAAAAAACTATACTTCCAAAAGCTCTATGCATCCCAATTAAAGACGGTTAATAATTACTCGTTTGAAAAAAACTTCAATCTAGTTATAGATCCAGATTCTGAAGTATTCATAATGAATGGTGTTCATTTTTCAGATTCTTGCTGCATAAAAACTATAAACGGAGGTAAAGTTTCTATTGGTGAGAACACTTTTTTTAACATTGCTTGTTCTGTTACATCTTTTAATAATGTAAAAATAGGAGCTAATTGTTTGTTTGGAGAAAACGTAAAAATATACGATCATAACCACAAATTCAATAATTACAAAATATTAATTAAAGATCAAGGATACTCATTTGCTCCCGTGCACATTGGCAATAATGTATGGATAGGTAGCCATGTTACTATTTTAAAAGGTGTTACTATCGGAGACAATTGTGTTATTGGTGCTGGTTGTGTAATTAATAAAAACATAGCACCGAACTCAATTGTAAAATTATCACAGACACAGAATATTGAATCTATTAAGAAAAATTAAGCTTTGAAACTAACCATAATATCCACATTACAAAACTATTGGGGTGGCAGCGAAGAACTTTGGGTCCGTATTGCCAATGAAGCCATAAGTCGTAAAATTAAAGTGCAGTGCATCTTTTACAATCAAAAGAATGAATTACATCCAAAATTAAAAAATCTAACCCAAATAGCCGACTCGGTTATACTACTTCCTAATAACAACACCCCATCATCGCTTATTGGTAAAGGTTTTAATACTATTTCTTCAAAATTTAAGAAAAACCCCTTTTATGGGATTAATGAATTTAATCCGGATTTAATCTTGATTAGCCAGGTTCACAATTACAGTGCTGCTTTTCATCCTGAACTAAATTTATTTTTAAACAACACTTCTTATAAGTATTGCTTATTATCTCAATTTAACCACGATTATTTGACTCTTGCTAATGATGATATAGTAAAAGCAGTTAGCTGTATACAAAAATCACAATTAAACTTTTTTGTTTCTAATAGAAACAAAGAGCGAACCGAACATCAATTAGCAACTCATATTGATAATTCAATTATCATAGATAACCCTCTTAACCTATCGTCAAATGAATATATAAAATTTCCAGATACAAAAAATTGGCAAATGGCAAGTGTTGCTCGTTTAGAATGTAACTTTAAGCGACAAGATTTATTGTTAGAAATTTTAGCGAGTGAAAAATGGAAAAAACGTAATTGGCATCTAAATTTATATGGTAGCGGTCCAGATAAAGAATATTTGCAAAAGCTTATTTCATTTTATAAACTTAACTCTAAGATTACTTTACACGGTCAAGTAGCATCTATACAAGAAGTATGGAAAAAAAATCATATTCTTTTATTACCATCTGAAGCAGAAGGCAAACCTTTAGCATTAGAAGAAGCCATGATTTGTGGAAGAACGGCAGTAATTTCGGATGTAGCTGGTAATACCGAATTAATTGATGAGCAGCTAGGTTTTATTGCTTCTTCATACTTTAAAAAACCTTTTGAAGAAGCCATGGAAAAAGCTTGGAGATCAAAAGATAATTGGAATAGTACAGGATTAAAATGTCATCAACATGCAACTAAAAACTTTGACTTAAAACCTGAAAAAACCGTATTGAATAATTTAGTCAAGCTTAAAAACTAAGTTTAAATGACGCCTAAAATTTCAGTCATCATTCCTACGCATAACCGAAAGCACCTCATCGGTTATACTATAAACAATATATTAAATCAGACTTACAAACCGGATGAGATCATTGTTATTGATGATAAAAGTGAAGACGGAACCTTAGAGTGGTTGGAAAAAAAATACCCAAACCAACTTATACTTTTATCTTCAAAAAAAGCAGGTCCCGGAGCTGCTAGAAATGCAGGATTAGAAGTAGCTAGCGGTGACTATATCCAATTCTTTGATTCCGACGATCTAATGACTCAGAACAAGTTTGAGGTGCAAACTTCGTTATTAGGAGATATAAAAGATACCTTTGTTTATGGTCCTTACGCCATTGCTTCTGCCCCACCTGATGAACTAAAGCTATTAGATGCCATACTACAATATAAGCCATTGCCAGAAGGGAACATATTAAAGTGGATTTACAGGGGGTGGTGCTCTATTACCCAGGCATGTATGTTTCCCAAAGAATTAATACATAAAGTAGGTTTATGGAGAGAAGATATTCATACACATGAAGATCGCGAATTCTGGTATAGAGTCTTTAAATCTGTAGGACAAAATCCCATCCATGAGAATCAATCTTGTACTTTATATAGGCAACATACAAACCAACTTACATTAAAACACGAAAGGCAAATTCAAAGGTCTTTAGATGCGATTACAGTTGACAAATCAATCTTAGCAAACAACCACAATATTGATCTACTTTCTAAACAAATATTGAAAGCTCGAATTTCTTTTACACAGAATTACTTATCTGATATTTCAGAAAAGCACAAGGAATACAAACAATTAACAAGTAAACATCTTAATATTTTTCATAGATTAAATGCTAAGATAAATAGAATGCGCTCTGGCAATAATTGGCAATTAATGTATGGAGCTAATACTTCAATTGAAGTTTTTAACTCCTATTTTAATAATCAATAAGTATTAAAAATGAATATACAAGATAAAGACATTGTATTTGTTACACCTACGGTAGGTTCAATATGGCTATTTTACCAACAATTTCTATTAAACAAGTTTTTCCCTAATTCCCCTAAAATATTAGTAAATGGTAATCGAAGATGGGATTTTAATTTAGGAAAAAACTGTGTTTGGTATGATTTTATTAATAAAGCGATATTAGATGCACCTCAATGTAAATATTTTGTACATATTGATGAAGATTGTTTTCTTATAAACAAAGAAGGTATCTTAGATTCCATTCATAGACTTGAAAATAGTACAGATTCACTTGCCGGACCTATTGACAATATGTGGCCTATTCGAGGAGGAAACCCCTATGCTTTAAATAGTTTTTTTATGATAGGTAAAACAAACGACCTTAAATCTGTCTGGGAAAAATTTGATATTAATCTACGTTTTAAACACTTAAATATTGATTTACCGGAAATACCCGAACATAAAATTGAAGATGAACCCTACTATAATTTTTTCTGGAATTACCTGCAGCAAAAGAAAACTATCCAAGCAATAAAAGCAGGTTTTGACAAAGAAACAAATAGCACCACTCTTTTAGCATCTAATGATAGCATATTTGCTCATCATATGTGGTACACTCGCCATTGGTACAAAAATGATATTTTTGTTTCGTTAACTCATAGACAACGATATTTGTTAATGAGAAAGAAATTAAATAAGACGTTTAATATTACAGTTTTTAAACTATTAAGCTCCATGGATTATAAGCAATATATCCCTATTGTATATACTGCTATATTTGTCAAAAACTACCGCCGTGTAAAAAAACGCCTTTTAAAATAAGCTTTTATGCCAGTCACTCCCATTGTCCTAATTCATAAAGGTAATTCCTGGTATTTACCCTATACTATTTGGCAATTATTAAAAACAAACCCGGATACTCCTATATATCTTATTGGAGACAAACAAACGCACCATTTCAAAAGGTGGATTAACCATATTGATTTAAATCAATTTAAAGGTTGTACTCTTGCATTAGAGAAAGTGTACCAACACCACAGTACCCTTGGTGCTGAATTTGAGCTCACATGCATTGAACGTTGGTTTATACTGCTGGAATTTTTAAAACAAAATAACCTTAAAAAGTGCATTTACTTAGACTCTGATATCTTAGTCTATAAAGATTTAAACAAAGTAGAAAAAAACTTCCCAACATACGATATGACCTGGTGTGGTTTTAGCGCTCATTCAAATTTCATAAAAAACATTGCTGCTCTTGAAAACTATTGTAACAATGTAATAGACTGTTATACTAACAACTTCCCAAGCCTACTAAAAGAAAAAAGTCATTTCTACCAAGTAAAATCAAGTAAACTAAAAATGAATATATCTGATATGAGCTTTTTCCATGATTACAATCTAAGATACCCTGGTTCGTTATTGGATATTAGCTTGCCTAATTTAGAAGGAACTTTTGATAGGAGTATGGAAGATACCAGAGTGTTTGAAGCAGAAGGTGAATTTAAAAAGGTATATTGGGTAAATATTGAGCCTTTTTGTTTAGAATCTAAAAGCGGAATAAAGATTCCATTTGTCACTTTACATTTTCAAGGTAAAGGTAAGAATATACTAAAAGAATACTTTAAATATAATTCTTTGCAAACATTAATTATGTTATTAAAAAATTACTTGATCCAAATTATAAATAAATTCTAATGACTCTACTTTTTTTACATATTCCCAAAGCTGGAGGTACAACTTTCAGAAAAATCCTACATAGACAATATAATGAAAATGACATATATACCATTCCTTTTGAGAATTGGCCTATAAAAGCCAAACAAGAACTTAAAAGCATGGGAGAGTCGATAGCTGATATTAAGTTAATTAAAGGACATATGCCATTTGGTTGGCATAATCAATATCCTTTTAACAATTCTTCCTATTTTACGATGATGCGAGAACCAGTCAAAAGGTTTATTTCTCACTTCAATTATGAAAAAATAGAAGGAAGACCATATCATAGGATCATAAAGAATATAACGCTCGAAAAATACATTCTACATCCAACTATAAGAGAATTAGACAATTGTATGACAAGATATTATGCAAATTGTTTAGACATAGAGGTAGGGCAATTAAATCATGGCCATTTAGAAATGGCTAAAAATAACCTAGAAAAACATTTCTCCCAGATACTATTAGTTGAAGAGTTTGATAAAGGCTTAATTTTATGCAAAAAGTTTTTCAATTGGAAAAAAAGCATCATATATAGTGAATCGAATGTCAATTATAGATATACTCCCCCTAAATTAAGCGATGCAACTCTTAAGTCACTTAATGACCAACTTAAGTATGACATAGAACTCTATAACTTTGGGAAAGAAATATTTTATAGAAATTGGAGCAGGATAAAACACAATATGGTTAGGTATAACCTTTTTAAAATAAAAAATCTCATTTTCAAAAAAATACATCCCCTTTATGCTACTTGCAAAGTATTTATATTAAAAACTATTCTTGGTAAAGACTTATCTAGCTACGTTTAATTCAAAAGACTATTTAATAAAACTCGAAATGATACTCGAAAAAAAGGCAAAAATAACTAGATATGACAATATGGATTTATTTCGCGTATTAATGATGCTTTTTGTTATAGGTCATCATTATTTAAAACGCGCTCATCCATCAATGCATGTACTTTCTTTAAATAATTCCACTTATTATTTGTTAACTCACTTATTCATTATTGGAGTAAATGGATTTATCTTAATGTCTGGATATTTTTTATGTAAAAAAGAATTCAATATTTCGAGAATTATTAATCTACTTATATGGTTAAGTATATATTCTTGTGGCCTGTATACAGTATTTTCTCTATTGGGCTATGGTTCTAGTTTTATGTGGCGCAAATTTGTTACCGCATTTTTACCAGGAAATTGGTGGTTTATGTTTCCGTATGTAGCATTACTCCTAATTTCCCCATTTTTAAATACTCTAATCAAAAACTTAAATGTAAAACAATATCAATTACTACTTCTTTCTGCTTTTTTTATAGAAGTTTTCTGGTCTTCAACTTTTTCTTCTAGTGAAATAGATAGGCAGGATGGCTATTCTTTATATAACTTTATCTTTCTCTACTTATTAGGTGCTCATTTTAGAGTCCATAATTACAAAATAAAACTTAACAGAGTAATTTTTGTCTTTATTTCTTTAATACTAGTTAGTTCTATAACCCATTACTTGTTAGCTTTTCCGTTAAGGGATTATGATATATTTTATTTCAGAAATCGTTTCTATGATTACAACTTTATTACAGTATTTCTATGTTCTTTAAGCATCTTTCTAATTTTCATTAATATTAATTTTAGCAACAAGTACATTCGAAAATTAAGGCCGTTTGTACTATCAGCATATTTGATACATTCTCACCCTAATGTTGGGGCATTTCTATTTGAGAACTTTTTAAATAATAAAAACTATCCAAATTGTGAATATATACTAATTAGAGTTATAGTATTCTGCCTAGTTACTTTCTTTTGCTCTGTTCTTATAGATTCTATTTTACGGCGA
This sequence comes from uncultured Saccharicrinis sp., assembly GCA_963665705.1. Taxonomy (GTDB): domain Bacteria; phylum Bacteroidota; class Bacteroidia; order Bacteroidales; family Marinilabiliaceae; genus Saccharicrinis. The sequence goes on along the minus strand of OY762448.1, from coordinate 1,534,852 downwards.
ATACTGCAAAACTTAATAACCAAAGTTAGTTCTTACATAGAGGTTCTGTCAAATAATGCATATATTTTTATTGAAAAATACAGTCCAAAACCTATCGAAAAAACAGAATAAATCTCACTTCTTTTTCCTCTACAGTAGAGAGGATTGGCACTAAATAGCGTTAACATCTATAATGTGTAACAAATATACTTCACATCAAATAAAATATTCTTTTAAAGTATTTATGTCCTTAATAGATAAGGTCAAGGATTTGCAATCCACACTTAACCCATTTTATTGATAAGGATTCATGAATAAAGACAAAAACCACCTTATTATCAGGCTGAGTTGAAGCAAGCTTTGCTCTCTATTGAGTTAACTTATAACGCTCGATATCACAATCTTTGACTCTTTTTTTAAAAAAACCAATTGGGGCTATTAACCAAAAACAAAGCACTAAATTCTAATGACCTAAACAATATTAATCTAACAACTATCTAACTATTGACAAATGATTAATACACCAATGAAGGACACACCATTCACCCTCGTTTCTACAATATTCAATGAAGCTTCACGCTTAAACCAAACCATAGCCGATTTAGAAGTACAAACATTAAAACCAACCGAAATTATTATTACTGATGCCGGTAGTAAGGACGGATCCATAGCTATACTGAAAGACTGGAAAAGAACGAGCAACATTAAAATAACCATACTGATAGAAAAAGGTTGTAATGTAGCACGCGGCCGTAACCTGGCTATTGAGCGAGCCCAAACGGATTGGATTGTGAGCACTGATTTTGGCTGCCGCTTTCACCCTGAGTGGTTACAATCTTTGTTAAGTCCATTATCGATTCCTCAATTCCTCAATTCCTCAACTACCGTAATCGGCGGCGCCTTCACCATCGTAGAATCGGAAATTTCCACTTTACCAGCCCAAAGCGATTATATCCTACAGCGAGGCTACCCGGTAGTGATGGACGAACATTTTTCGGTAAGCAGTCGTTCTATAGCCTATAAAAAAGAAGTCTGGGTAAAGATAGGAGGATATCCAGAGTGGTTAACATTGGCAGCTGACGATACTATTTTCTGGAAACTCATTAAAAAACATGGCTTTAACTACACCTTTGTAAAAGAGCCATTGGTATATTGGGGGCGTCATAAAACCAACAAAGCTTTTGCCAAAGAAGCTTTCAGGTATGGATTAGGAGATGGAGAAAGCCGTATTAACTACCTTAATTTTTGGAGTAATCTGATAGAAACTGGGTTAAGATATGTTTTATTTGTATGTATAATAACATGGATTACATTAGGAATTATCTACCGTCTAAACTCTATTGACCTAATGTCCTATTTACCTATCGCCCTATTGACCTTATTCACCTTAGCTGGCCTTCGCTCCTATATCAACACATACAAAAGCTGGCAGGTGGTTAAGAACAACAAATATAACTTCAGAGCTTTCCTTAATGCCTTATGGCAATTAGAATTAAGCAGATGGCAATATTTAAAAGGATACATTAAAGGATTAAGAGATAAAGATCAGAAGAAGAAAGAAGGAAGAGAACAACTTTGGAAAGAATTAAATAAATAATAAACCGCGAATTAAGCGAATGGAACTAATTTTCATTATTTAATTGATGAATTTGTAAAATTAACGGATAAATAATACCTCATGCCTAACCTAATGGAACAATACAATAACCACTCTCTCTTATATAAAGAGGAAGCTTATAAAATTATTGGGGCAGCAATGAAGGTGCATACAACACTGGGTTATGGCTTTCTTGAACAAGTTTATCAGGAAGCATTAGAAATAGAGTTTAATAAACAAGATATCCCTTTTATTAGAGAAGCACCTTTAGCCATCAGATATGAAGGAATACCTCTTACTAAAAAATATATAGCTGATTTTATTTGTTATGATAAAATCATAATAGAATTAAAAGCAGTCAATGAGTTTGACAACATACACGAGGCTCAAGTATATAATTACCTAAAGTGTACCGGATATAAACTCGGGTTACTAATTAACTTTGGTAATAAGTCATTAAATTACAAACGAATTGTAAAAGAAATGTAAGTATTACATTTTATAAACTCGATTAATTAGTTCAATTCGCAGTTCAAAACAATTAAAGATTAATTATAATACAGTGTTTACTTTTTTTTTATTATTGGACTTCTTCGACGTTTCGCTGACAATCATTTTTGCGAAGCAAAACAATTCGTTTAATTCGATAAATTCGCGGTTTTAAAATAATGCACATCATCATATACAACCCCAACTCCAAAGGAGGCAACTTTAAATACGCCCAATATACAGCAAAAGCTTTGGCTAAAAAAGGTAATAAGGTAACTCTTGTTCTCCCTAAAAACGCATCCTCTATTGATCTATCTACCTATCTACCTACTGACCAATTCACCTACCAACCTATCCTCCTATCCGATCAACCCAAAACCCATAATACCCTATTCAAAAAACTACACTTTTTTATCCGCATATTCCTGAACCCTATTATCTTTTATCTATTCCTGAAAAAAAATAAGGTATCAAAAGTTATCTTCAACGACTTTGATCAATTGACAGCTATTTTATGGGCACCATTGTTTAAATTATTAAAAAAGAAACACACCTTTTCTGTCATTCTACACGATCCGGGTCGCGACGCCTATCCGGGAGGAATAAAACACACCAACCGCTGCATGAAGGCTATATTAAAAATAATGGATGTAGCCTTTTTTCATGAACAGTTGCCTGATAAAATCTATTATAAAGAATTTACAGGTAATAAAATATCTATACCACATGGCATATACTCTCCAGCTCCTGCAAACACAAAACTCCTCAAAAAAATAGAAGCTTTTAAAAACAATGGAAAACTGCTTTGTATCTCCGGTAATATCCGATATGAAAAAAATTACCAACTGATTATTGAGGCTTTATCCAAACTTAAAGATTACAAACTTCTAATAGCAGGGGCACCTTCTTCCAGTAGTGTAGACGTCAAAGAACTAAAAGAACTAGCAAAAATACAACAAGTTGCAGATCGTATCCTATGGCTTATTAAATACCTGACAGATGATGAATTTACATCAGTATTGGAAAGTTCTGACTTAATATTACTTTATTATCAAAATAGTTTTACCAGTCAAAGCGGCATACTAAACCAAATAGCTCCTCTGAAAAAAAATGTATTAATAAGCGATACACCAAGTGCCTTAACTAAACTTGCAAAGGAATTCAACCTGGGAACCATCATAAAAGCCGATGACATCTCATCTTTTGTTCAAGGTGTTCAGGATGCATTAAAAAATAACAACTATAATAATCAATGGCAGTCATATTTAGAATATGCTAATTGGGATAAGCAAGCAAGTGAGATAGTTAGGGGATTAGAGGTTAGAGATTAGGTGCTAGGTCAATAGAAAAATAGGTCAATAGAAGATTAGGTCAATAGGTGATTAGGAGTTAGATAATAGAATTTAGATCAATAGTTTAGAAGATAGAATTTGCGCAGCAATCATAATCCATTTAATCTGCCAATCTGAGGATACACATTTTTGCGCAGCAAAACAATTCGCATAATTCAATAAATTAGCGGTTTAAAAAATTTTGCGCAGCAAACCAATTAGTGTAATTAGTGCAATTAGTGGACAAAAAAACATTACGCAGCAATCATAATCCGTGTAATTCGTGGTTCTAAATAATTATAATTAGCGGTAATTAACGTAAATTCGATGACTTAATATAGAAGATAAAAAACATGTCAATTGGACTTATTGAAATAATCACCTATATACTCATATTTTTAGCACTTCGTCATTTTCTGCGTTTCAATGACGAATTTCTATTTTTACCCATATTATTTTTCTTTAGCACAGGCCTACAACGATACAATGCTGTTGCAGAAGGTAAAGCAGATTGGGTTAGCGTAGCTTACAGCTATAATATTTTTACCCCTATGACAGATACTAAAGCCATATACGCTTTAACCCTGTTTTTAACCGGCACCTTAATATTTATATTCAGCTACATCTATTATAATAAAAAACTCCCCTATCCTACCATATATAAAGACAGTCCTGATCTTTTAAGTGAATTTGTAAAAGAAAAAAAGCAATTTATACTAGTAGGTTTTATTGTTTTTTTAGGCATCAACACACTATTCAGGGGAATGATCAGCGGCCCTTTGGCTTTAGGGAATAGTTATTTTTTGCTTTTTGGTATGGGGGTTGCCTCATTTATACTATTGGGATTTCTAGCCTACCGGAACGAAGAGGGAAACAAGAGAAAAATGTACCTGATCATGATTTTTTATGGTATGTGGATATCTTATAATCCGGCTCAGCGTTTTCAGTTCTTAAGCTGGATGGTGGCCATTGGTATCATAGCATTACAGAACTATGCTCCCCCAAAAAAATTAAAATATTATATAGTAGGAGGTGCATTTGTTATGCTGTTTTTCTCACTTGCTGGAGTAGCACGTAAGCACAACCTGAGTAATATGTCCATTTCTCAAATGTACGAAGCCGCAATGGAACGTACTGAAAGCCGGGAGGATCAGAATATGCTGGATGGTTTTATGATGATAATGGATGTATACCCGGAACATTTAGATTACCATTGGGGGATGGAACACCTGGAAATACTCATGCGACCAATACCACGTAAACTATGGCCCGGAAAACCAGTTGGTGGGTATGCCAATAAACTGGGTTTAAATGATGTCGCTAAAGGAACCGTAGGTATTTCACAAACCATTTATGGAACATTTTATGGAGAAGGTGGAATTATAGGTATTATTATTTTCAGCATTATTTATGGTTGGCTATTTGTAAAGCTATTCAGATACACAGAACGTTATAATAGCGATATGAAATGGCTGTTAAAGGGAATTATTATTGCCTCCTTTGTCCCGATACTTAGAGGAGGTGATTTACCAGGGATCATAGCTTTTATAGGCATGAGCTACTGGCCTGTATTTCTATTTCTATACCAGTATAATAGGTTTGTAAAACAAAAGGATTTTGAGGAAGATAGGTCTGTAGGTAAATAGGCTGTTAGATCATTAGTTGGTTGGTCGTTAGGTTAGGCTATTAGGTCAATAGGGATTAGAAGTTAGATAATAGAATTTAGATAATAGAATTTAGATAAATAGTTTAGAAGATAATATTTGCGCAGCAAAACAATTCGTTTAATTCGATAAATTCGTGGACAAAAAACATTGCGCAGCAATCATAGTCCGTTTAATCCGCTTAATCTGCGGACAAACCTTTTTGCGCAGCAAAACAATTCGCTTAATTCGATGACAAAAAAAATATTAATCATATGGGATCGCATGGGCGATTACCACCGTGCACGAGTAAAACAATGCGCTCAATTATTGGGTAAAGAAAACGTATTTAGTGCTGATTTAGGAACAGGAGATGGTCTTTATAAATGGGAAAATACCGAAAACAACAAACAACATATTATCCTATCCCCTAATCCTGTAGATCAGGTAGAAATAAAAACGACCATTCAAAACTGGAAACAGCATATTAAAGAAAAGAAAATCACTCATTTATGTATACCCGGCTATGGAAGAAAAGTTTACAGGGAAATGCTAAAAGAAAGCAAAAAAATGGACTTAAAAGTCCTGATGTTTGCAGAATCCTGGTACCTTGGCAAGTTACTTTTTGATATGACCAAAGGCTGGTGGTTAAAACCTTTAGTGGATACCTATTTTGTATCCGGAAAAAGAGCCGCACAACATTTCAACAAACGACTCGGGATTCCAACTTCAAAAATCATAGAAGGATACAGTGTTGTGGATAATGAACATTTTGCTACCGGAATTAATTTACAAAAAGATATCCCACAATTATTATGTGTGGCCCGATTTGCCCCTGAAAAAAACCTTAAAATGCTTATTGAAGCCTTCAAAGGCTCAGTTCTTAATGGCAAGTGGCTATTAAAAATTGTAGGAGGTGGTCCTCTAAAAGAAGAATTACAACAATCCATAAAAGAAACAGATACCATTGTATTACAAGATTGGCTAACTTATTCAGAACTACCTGATCTATATGCATCGGCCAACTGCTTTATTTTACCCAGCTCCTTTGAACCCTGGGGACTGGTAGTCAACGAAGCGATGGCAGCAGGTCTGCCAATAATTCTGAGTGATGCCATAGGTGCCATGCCTGACTTATTACAAGAAGGAAGTAATGGCTGGCGTTTTCAATTAAAGAAAGAAAGTCTGATACAAACATTAAATCAACTTTCAGCTACACCAACCGAAGAATTAAAGAATATGGGAGAAGCATCAAAAAGCATTATTAATGATTATTCATGTAAAACATGGGCGGAGAAGGTGAATAGGTGGTTAGGTCAATAGGTAAGTAGGTAGTTAGGTCAATAGGTAAGTAGGTTGTTAGGTTATAGATAATAGAATTTAATACCTGACAATATTGAATAGCCATGAGGTAAATCAAAACTGTCAGCATCTTAATAAAACCTAATTACTTTAATATCTATTTATATATTCATCTAAAGCCCAAAGTCTAACGTCTATATTCTATTATCTAAACTCGAATTTCTAAAACCTATGAACCTAAAGATCTATTAACCCATTGACCTATTGACATATTAACCTATTAACCTATTAACCTATTGACCTATTGACCTATTGACCTATTGACCTAATAACCTATTGCCCCATCAACATAATAAAAGATTATATTAGTACTACCAAAATCCTATAATCATTAAGTTTCCAAAATTTATGTACAATAAAGAATCTGAAACATTAGAATTGAAAACATCTTTTGGAGAATGGAAAGAAATAATAATATCACTTTGTTCATTTGCAAACCACAAAGGAGGGAAAGTTATTGTTGGTATAAACGATGATGGATCTCCTGCAAATCTTGAAATTGGCAAGAATACAATAGAAGACTTTGTTAATAAGCTCAAAAACAATACAGATCCAATTTTATACCCTTCTATCAATATTAAAACACATGCTTTAGGAGAAATTGTTGAAATAGAAATTCATCCATCAGACTACAAACCTGTTTTTGCATTTGAGAGAGCCTGGATAAGAGTTGGTAAAAGCAATATCAAATTATCAAGTGAAAAAATTAGAGAATTCATACTTAGGTATGAACCTGTAGATTTTGATAATAGAAACATAGAAAACATTGATTATTCTCCCAAATGGAAAAATAAACTAAATGCAAAAGGATACCTATTTAAAAATATTCTGGCTGAATACCTTTGTTTATCAAAAGTAAACATTGAATATCCTCAAGCTGTAGTTAAAGCTGCTCGTTTTAAAGGCTGTGAACCTGTAACTTTTATTGATACCGATAATTTTGATATGGGAATCCTTGATATTACAGATCAAACAATAAATTTCATTAAGAAAAATATTAAACTATCATATTTAATAACTGAAAAGGCTGAAAGACAGGAAATTTGGGAATATCCTCTTATTGCTTTAAGAGAGGCCATCATTAATGCACTGGTTCATAGAGATTACACAGATCCCGGTAATATACAAATTCGAATATTTGACAACTTTTTAGAAATATGGAGTCCGGGATTACTCCCTAAAGAACTAAATTTAAACACATTAAACAAAAATAGCCGCTCAATACCACGCAATAAAAATATTTTAAATATTTTTCACTTAGCCGGAGAAATTGAAAATTGGGGAACTGGTTTTGCCAGAATCAATAATGCATGTGAAGAAAACAATAACCCTTCACCTGAATACAGAGAAGAAACCGGAGCTTTTATAATTAAATTAAAACCTTCATTACAAACCCAAATAACAACTAATAAGGTCACCGATAAGGTCACCGATAAGGTCACCGATAAGGTCACCGATAAGGTCACCGATAATCAGGAAAAATTATTAAAAATCATACAAAATAATCCAAAAACAACTACAGCACAACTAGCCGATGCAGTTGGTATTTCCCAACGTAAAATTAAAGAAAATATTAAAAAGCTTAAGGACGCTAATATTTTAGAACGTATTGGAAATGAAAAATCCGGTTATTGGCAAATTATTAGATCAGTAGGAGAATAGGTATTAGGTTTTAGATTTTTAAGACCTGACAGCATTTAATAACCACGCTGTAAATTAAATCTGTTAGCCTCAAAATAAAACCTAATTACTTTATTATCTATTAATATATCCTTCTAAGCTATGATGCATAATGCCTATATTCTATTATCTAAACTCTAACATCTAATTTATAAAACCAATGAACCTAAGGACCTATTAACCTATTGGCCCATTGACCTAACACCCTAATTTCTAACATCTAACATCTAACACATTGCAACAAATACAAAACATAGTGATAGGAGCCGGAGTGTCCGGTCTATCAGCAGCACGTTTACTAAAAGAAAATAACAAAGAAGTCCTTGTCCTTGAAAAAGCAGATAAACCAGGAGGATTGATCAAATGCGACCGGGTGGACGGACATTTATTTCACCGCGTTGGTGGTCATGTTTTTAACACACGAAATCAGCAAGTAGCCGATTGGTTTTGGGGACAGTTTAAAAAAGAAGAGCAATTTTTATCCACCCGGAGAAAAGCCGGTATAAACATCCAAAATAAAACGGTAGGTTATCCTATTGAAAACTATCTATACCAGTTAGACAACCAAACGGTTACTTCTATTATCAATGAGTTGATGGATTTGGATAAACAGGGAAGTAAATCTCCTGCAGAATATGATAATTTTGAAGCTTTCCTAAAGGGGAATTTTGGAGAACAATTGTTTAAACTCTACTTTGAACCCTATAACAACAAAATTTGGAAAACAGATTTAAGCAAGGTAGCACTCCCCTGGTTAGATGGTAAGTTACCCATGCCCAATTACAGAGAAACCATACTGAGCAATATATTACGTGAGGAAGAAGGTAACATGGTGCACAGTTCTTTTTTTTACCCAAAAAATAATGGGTCTCAGTTTATAGCTGATACTCTGGCAACAGATTTGGATATCAGGTATAATACAGAAGTAAATTCAATAAGAAGAAGCGGTGACCAATGGATTATCAACGATTCTTTTAGTGCTGAAAACATCATTTACACCGGAGATATTCGTCTATTAACAAGCATAACAAAAGATATAGATACTTCTCTTCAGGATAGTCTGGAACAAGTATCCCAATTAAAGTCCAATGGCACCAGCAATATGCTATGTACTGTAGAAGACAATGATTACTCATGGATGTATCTTCCAGAAAGTAAAACACCAGCCCATCGTATTATTTTTACGGGTAATTTTAGCTCATCTAATAACCGAGAATCCGGAAATCATTCCTGTACCATAGAGTTTTCAGGTTATACCCCTAAGGAAGAAATGCTCAATGCTATTGAAAAACTACCCTTTGCCCCCAAAGCCATTGATCACAACTACGAACCGAACTCCTATGTAATACAACAAAATGGGGACAAAGAAAAAATTGATACTGTCAGGCAACAACTCCAAAATAACAATTTTCACCTATGCGGTCGCTTTGCCGAATGGGAATACCATAATATGGATAAGGCTATAGAGAGTAGTATGAGGGTTGTTAGGACAATAGAATAGTAGGTTAATAGGTCGATAGATCAGTAGAACAGTAGGCAGGTAGGTGGTTAGGCTAGTAGATAATGGAATATAACACCTAACAACTTTTATTCAACACACTGTAAATTAAACCTATAAACACATTAAACAATTAAAAGCTAGAAGTTAAATTTTAAGACCTGTCTACTTTTTAGAATAGTGTTATAATAAAAATATCATTACATTTGAATGCTAATAATTCATAACATACAATCTTAATTAATTACATTTTAATTTACGAATCTAAAAACCTAATGACCTATTGTCCTAACAACCTATGTACCTATTAACCTAATGTCCAAATAACTTACTGATCTATAAACCTAACAACCTATTATTATGACAAAAGAATTCAACTTTAAAAACTTAATCGTATGGCAAAAAGCAATGGATTTAGCAGATCAATGCTTAACGATTACAGAAAGTCTTAATGGTCACTTTCGACTATGTGAACAATTAGAAGCTTGTGCGGCTTCAGTTCCTCAAAATATTGCAGAAGGAAATGGAAGAGTATCTACCAAAGAGTATATACATTATTTATATATTGCACGAGGATCATTATATGAAACAATTACTCTATTAATTCTATTTCAAAGAAGGTCTTTCATAAACCCAACGCAACAAAAAGCAGCAGAGGATCTTGGATTAGAAATTGTTAAAATGCTAAATAGACTTATTACAAAACAGCGAAGTTTTCTATGACATAAACCTATTATTCTATCGATCTATTAACCTATTGACCTACTGACCTATTAACAACAAAACAATGTTCATACTATCACACTCCGGTAAGCAACACAGCTATCATACTGCAAAAAGTCTAAATGATCTAGGCGTTTTAGATACATTTTACACCAGTAGTTATGTTACCAATGCTTTTCTTCAAAAACAAATTGAAAAACGTAACAACACCTACTGGAGCAGAAGATATATTAAAGGACTTCCTGGAGGTAAAGTGAATGCCAACTGGCGTTTTGAGATAAAAGAGATGGCATTGCGAAAGTTACAAGGCAAGAGTCCTGCAGCTCAATTGGCAGTTTATAACAGGGATGTTAATTTTGATCATTTTGTTGCTAAAAGAATTCAAAAACAACATCATCAGAAAGAAAATATATTCTGGGGTTTTCAGGGAAGTTGTCATGCAACTCTAAAAAAAGCCAAAGAACTAGGCTTAACATCTTATTGCGAATTGGCAACAGCTCATGTAGTTTCTGCCAAACAAATACTAGGAGAAGAAGCCAAACTGCACAAAGAATGGGCACATACCATCGATAATCTGGAGTTTCCGGACTACTATGAAAGAAGACTGGTTGAAGAACCACATTTAGCGACAAAGACCATAGCTGCTTCATCCTTTACAAAAAGTACATTACTGGATGTTGGCATTGCTGAAGAAAACATCCTGTATTTACCCCTTGGCTTTGATTTGGATTACATCCCCTACAAAGAAAAAGTATCTTCAGATATTGAAAAAAGGACATTAAAATTGCTCTATGCAGGTACTGTAACCCAACGCAAGGGTATTAAATACCTGTTGGAAACCTTAAAAGAATTAAACACTCGTGATGTAGAATTACATATTGTAGGAGGTATTCAGGGGAATGATGCTGCCCTAAATCAATATAAAGGTTTGTTTCACTATCATCCACCTGTATCTCAACAGGAATTATTTGAAATGTACGATCAATTTGACGCCCTGGTATTACCCACTATATTTGAAGGCTTTGGACTAGTTATAGTTGAAGCCATGGCTGCCGGACTACCGGTTATCACTACCCCCCACTCCATTGGACCGGAATTAATTGTAAACGATGAGAATGGTTATATCATTCCTATTAGAGATATTGAAGCTTTGAAAAAGGCCATCATGCAGCTAAGAGAAAAGAGTGAATCTGAATTCCTGAAAATGCGAATACAAGCCAGAAATGCAGCAACAGCTTATTCATGGGATAATTATACCCAGCGATTATCAAAAGTAATTAAAATAGGTCAATAGGCTGTTAGACGATTAGGTAGATAGTAGAATTACATAGCCAGAACAATACCATATAAACCTAATGATCAACACCTTATACCCTATTGACCTATCGATCTATTGACCTATTGACCTAAAATCTAATTTCTAAAACCTATTTACCTGCTGACCTATCGACCTACTGGCCTATTAACCTATTGTCCTAATGATCTAATTTCTAACCTCTACATTCATGCGTATCATCAACATCATCGATAATATAAGTCAGGTAAACTTTGGCATCTGGAATGCAGCCATAGCCACAGCAAAACATTTAAAGGAACACTATAATGTGGTATCTGAACTCTGGTTTCCGGAAATAGAAGATTATCCCAATCAGGATAGTGTAACCATGGTTCCATTAAAAGACACTTCTAAAGAGTACCTTTTTAAATTGCTAGAAGAAAAAGGACTAAGCCCCAATAATACTATTATTGTAACCCATGGATGCTGGCAATATGCCACCAAATGGGGTGCAGAGTTAAAAAATAAAGGCTTTCATTGGGTATACACACCACACGGTATGATGGAACCATGGAGTATACAACAAAAAAAATGGAAAAAGAAAATCTATTTTAAGCTGCTAGAATATCCACTAAGTAAACAAGCGGATACCATCAGAGCTGTAGGATCACCAGAACTTAAGAACTTAAAAAACACTTATAACAATACCATACTCATCCCCAATGGCATTGAAGAAAATATAACTACAGACAAAGAATGGTCAACTCCAATTCAATTCCTGTTTATGGCACGTTTACACCATAAAAAAGGAATATTAGCGTTGGTACAAGCCTGGATTAAGTCTTCTTTAAATAATAATGAAGACTATATACTAAACATTGCAGGTCCCGATGATGGAGAAAAGGAAGCAATGCTTTCTTTGATACAAAACCATAACAATCAAAACATTAAGTATATTGGGGCCATATATGGTTCTGATAAAGAGCAATTATTACAACAATCTTATTTCTATATCTTACCCTCCCACAGCGAAGGATTTCCAACTTCAGTACTGGAAGCCATGCAATACGGTCTTATTCCCATCATCACCAAAGGCTGTAATTTCCCCGAAGTATTTAAACATAAAAAAGCCATTGAAATCACTACATCAACAGACTCCATTGTTGAAGGATTACAAAAAGCTGCAAAAATTGACAAAGAAACCTATCAAACCATGAGTAAGGATGCCAACGAATATATCAATCAAAATTACTCCTTAAAAATTATAGCTAAAAAGCAATATGAGTTATATAAAGAGTTGCTCTCATAAAATAAACATGGAATGTGTCATATAAGAGCCGCGGAGCCATGATAGACCAGTAACCGCAGAGCGGTGAAAAACCGGTAGCCGCGGAGCGGCGGCAGAAAGGTCTAGTCAATCAAAAAACACAAACAAATATTCCTCTTTAAACTCAATTCCAAAACGATCCAGAATCTCAAAATATTCCTGCCTGAATGTCTTCTTCCCATGATGCAGTTTTCGACCTTCAATATAATTGATCACATTACTCCTTTGTGATTTTGAATATGAAAAAATTTCCAATAATAGAGAACTTTAATATTTCCCTTTACTAAATTCTATCTCCCGATAGTATGATATTAGCGTTGGCCTGTTCAATTGGCCCGGGCCAGAGTTGGAGGGACGCAGATGAATACGGGTGATTAAAGAAGGTGCGATGGAAAAAATTCATCAAGGAGGTGGGTTGAAGGATGAATTGAACTAGACCTTTTGCTTCTTTTAGGGCAATGCTAAAAGAAGAAAACCCGTCTGGTAAGACAAAACAAAATGAAGGTTTATCTTCGTATAAGCATTAGGTTTCATGATAAACAATAACACTCGTCTTATTCCTAAAACCTCAACAACCTCTTAACATACAACCGCCACAATTTCCCTTTACCATAACGATATACCATATACTCCCTAATCGGGAAAAACTCTCTCCAAACTAAACGAAGCTTATTGATAACACCCGGTACATCTGCAACTTCCTGTATATTTATCATCTTATGCTTCTGAACATTATGTCGTTTTGAGACACCCTTAAACAATTCCTCTTTAATCTGCTTCAACCTTTCGCCATCATTTAATCCAACACTCAGGTAAAGAACCATCTCACAAAGCAACCCTATTTCCTTACTCATTTTAGGATTAATATTTATTATATTATCCATAAATCCAGACAAATCATTCTGCTGATTAAAAAGAAGTAATAAATCCACTATCCATCCTACTCTTAATCCTCCCTTATAAATGTTAGATGCTGCATGCGCAGCCAGATGATAACCAAACCACACATCATTTAGAACGGTCATTTTCTGCTCCCCAACACTTTTCTCAACAGCATAATCCATAAAATTCACTTCCGCATGATACGGATTTCCCAATGAAAATAAACGCTGATGAATTTCAATTAAAATCCCCTTATAAATAACAGCCCTTACATGAGAGTGAACTTGCTCATGTAAAGCACTACGTGGCACATAACTTTGTTTGGCACCAGCCTTTAGTAAAATATCTAAGGCTCTCATCCCCTCACCTTCTGGTACCAACAGATCAATATCTCCCATTGGTCGCAATCCCTCATCTGGATACACGGTAGCAGCCAAAGCAATACCTTTTAAAGCTACAACAGGAATTCCAGTCTCATTAAAAAGTTGTTGTATTTGAAAATAAACTTTAAGCTTTTGCTGATTAACAATAGATGTTTGCAGGTAAGATTGTTTCCATGGCTTTACCAATACTTCTTCTACAGCATTCGATTGCTCACTATTTTTAATATGATAATAACACCATGCCCCTACTCCATGTTGAATTCCAAGCTGAATTAATGATTCAGTCCAGTTAATATGATCTAACTGAATATCTTTGTTCACCTTACATAACTGCAGTAAAGTCTCAACATCCTCTCTATTAATCTTACCCGGAGTCATAGCATCAAAGATAATTAATTAAATAGTAGAAAAAACACTCCAACAGCCATGCTTTGTATTTAACAGGTATACATGTTATACGCTATATGCGACTCCTCAGGAGTCGTTTTTTGTATAGGGATACTTCTTGTCTATAAACGTGTGATACCTCCGGCATCATCTATCCACCTTACCAACACAAATTAAAAACGCATTAATCTACATGATACACACCCTATAAAACTCCACATACTAACCTGTAATTCGTGAACATTAATCTTAATTCGATGACAAAATACCAGTAAATTGCAAAGCAATTAAAATTCGTATCATTCGTGCAATTCGCGGTTCCTAAAAATTGGCAAATGAACAAATCAACAAAAAGTTTAACCACCAAGTCCCAAAGACACTAAGATTATTACATACTTTCTTGTGTAAAATAACAACTATCGCATTATTTAAACAGCATACAGCGGTATTTCTTTCTTACCGTTCAGCAAAGCGTCTCGCTTTGTTGTTTTATAACAGGCCTCTGGCCTTTTAAATGGAACTAAATATCTATATCAGATGATTAATTTTTGCTGACAAAATACCAATAAATTGCAAAGCAATTAAAATTCGTGTAATTCGTGCAATTCGTGGTTCCTAAAAATTGGCAAATGAACAAATCAACAAAAAGTTTAACCACTAAGTCTCAAAGACGCTAAGATTATTACTTACTTTCTTGTGTAGAACAACAACTACTGCATTATTTAAAAAGCATACAGAAGTATTTCTTTCTTACAGTTCAGCAAAGCGTCTCGCTTTGTTGTTTTATAACAGGCCTCTGGCCTTTTAAATGGAACTAAATATCTATATCAGATGATTAATTTTTGCTGACAAAATACCAATAAATTGCAAAGCAATTACAATTCGTATCATTCGTGTAATTCGTGGATCAAAATAATTGGCAAGTAAACAAATCAGCAAAAGTTTAACCACCAAGTCCCAAAGACACTAAGATTATTACATACTTTCTTGTGTAGAACAACAACTACTGCATTATTTAAACAGCATACAGAAGTATTTCTTTCTTACAGTTCAGCAAAGCGTCTCGCTTTGTTGTTTTATAACAGGCCTCTGGCCTTTTAAATGGAACTAAATATCTATATCAGATGATTAATTTTTGCTGACAAAATACCAATAAATTGCAAAGCAATTACAATTCGTGTAATTCGTGCAATTCGTGGTTCCTAAAAATTGGCAAATCAAGGAATCTAAAAAGATTAACCACCGAGACCCAAAGACACTAAGATTATTACTTACTTTCTTGTGTAGAACAACAACTACTGCATTATTTAAACAGCATACTGAAGTATTTCTTTCTTACAGTTCAGCAAAGCGTCTTGCTTTGTTGTTTTAAAACTAGCCTCTGGCCTTTTAAATGGAACTAAATATCTATATCAGATGATTAATTTTTGCTGACAAAATACCAATAAATTGCAAAGCAATTACAATTCGTATCATTCGTGCAATTCGCGGTTCCTAAAAATTGGCAAATGAACAAATCAACAAAAAGATTAACCACTGAGTCCCAAAGACACTAAGATTATTCCCTTCTTTCTCCTATAACCCAAAACAACCTTTCTCTATTATTCAAATTAACAAATAGACAGATCTGCAAATAAACAAATCAGTAAATAATCAGATAAACCGAAATACAAATATCTGGAGTTTAACGGACATACCTTCAAAAATTGAGTTGTCCCTTCAGGACGCTTATTTACACCTTGAACAAACTCCCAAGGCGTTGCCATGGGCTAAAATAACCTGGGCCTACAGCCCGATATGAAATAGCATTATTTGCAAATTAACAAATCAGCAACCAACAGAAGCCTGAGAACAGCCAACTAAGTACCACCTCCATCTCCACTCTGTTTCCTTCAAGGTATCTATTCGGGTGCTATAGACCTATCCCAACCCGAATACAACCCCAACAGAACCCTATCCCACCCGAACGCGACCCGACCACATACCGAAGTCGTATCCTAAATCTCCCCAAAATGACGTTTTTCTGAATAATTTTTGCCGATTTTGGCCATTTTCGGAATAATTTTCCTCGTTTTTGGCGTTTTTTGGAATAATTGGGTGTTTTTGGCCCTATTCTGCTTCATTTCTAAAACCACCCTTTTTCACTCACAATTGATTTACAATCACTTACAGCGCTAAAAAGTCACAGTAAAATTACTGTTATTTTTTCGTACCCCCCGATCACCTAATTTAGTTTACAACAAAAAGATAAAAGATAAAAGGTTAAAGGGTGAAGTAATAAGGTTAAAGGGTGAAGTAATAAGGTTAAAGGGTGAAGGAGAAAGGAGAAAGGGTTAAGTAATAAGGGTAAAGGGTAAAGGAGAAAGGGTAAAGGGTAAAGGGTGAAGGGTAAAGGAGATAGGAAACATATAACCAAATGAGCAAATCAACAAATCGTCAAATAAACAGATTAACAAATATACGAATCAACATAATCAAAAATAAAACATCGGCCGATATCATGTTTAACCCGATCCTCTTTATGATCTGATCAATGATAGAGAGGATTACAAAAAAAAGTAAAATGAATGAAGTCAAAAATTTCGCCATTGGTTCACTGGGTACTTTAGGAGCATTGGAAATGGCAGATGCACAAATATTCTCGGCCCAGGATACTGATCCTCAAACATTGTTGATCAGGTCAGCGATCACCCTGCTAGCAGGAACACTCACAACTGTTGTTTCAAACTGGATTAAAAGGCATAAAGCCCGTAAGGCAGCAGAAAGAACAGCGGCTAAAAAAAGCCATAAAAGAAACATCATTAAAATTAAAAATCATAAAATAAATAGTCATGGGAAAGTTTAAAAACGGAATCCTGGGTGGATTCAACGGTAAAGTAGGTAACGTGGTAGGTGCAACTTGGAAAGGCATCACCTATATGAAAGCAGTTCAAAATACTGGTAACAAAAAAGCCACTGAAAAGCAGATTATTCAACGCGCCAAATTTGGTTTTGCAGCTAAGTTTTTACAACCGCTATATCCGGTTATCCAAATCGGGTTTAAGACTCAAGGTGTAAAACAGTCGGCCCAAAATGCAGCGCAGGCGCATCTGTTAAATTATGCTGTTACAGGTGAATATCCATCTTTTGCTGTTGATTTTGAAAATCTGTATTTGGCAAAGGGATCTATAAAAGTAGCTGATTCTGCATCTGTTAATGCAGACACCGACCAGATTACTTTTAACTGGAATGATACAGATAAAGCACTGGACATTCATGGTGATGAACAGGCCGTATTAGTAGGCGTTGCGAATGGATATTATCCATCGTATTCAGTAGATGAATATTTAAGAGAAGATCGTAGTGGTGGGATACCATTCCCTAACGCTCCTTCCGGTACACTGGTACATTGTTATATTGCTTTTGCAGAAACAGATAATTTAATGAGAGCCAGTAACAGCGTGTATTTAGGTACGGTAAGTATACCTTAATACAGAGCTGTCCTAATTATATTGATAACTGGTGCTTCGCCCAGACCAGACTTCATTTTTTGTCATACCACAAAAAACAGAAGCAAAAAAAGGCTAGGCTGCACCCACTTCACTCAAAAAACTACCATTATTTGACTGAAATCGTTTAAACTCGTTACACTCAAACAAAAACGATTTTTAATCGTCAAGCTAATCTTGTTTTTTGGTTCACGGGCTGAGGCCGATCTAGAACCCGCTAAAGAATAGAAGTATTCTTTTTATTTAGGACAGATGTGACCTTAATTTAAATACCAGGGTCTCACTTTAGTTGAGGCTCTGGGTATACAATCATTAAAATTAAAAATCATAAAAATAAATAGTCATGGGAAAGTTTAAAAACGGAATCCTGGGTGGATTCAACGGTAAAGTAGGTAACGTGGTAGGTGCAACTTGGAAAGGCATCACCTATATGAAAGCAGTTCAAAATACTGGTAACAAAAAAGCCACTGAAAAGCAGATTATTCAACGCGCCAAATTTGGTTTTGCAGCTAAGTTTTTACAACCGCTATATCCGGTTATCCAAATCGGGTTTAAGACTCAAGGTGTAAAACAGTCGGCTCAAAATGCAGCGCAGGCGCATCTGTTAAATTATGCTGTTACAGGTGAATATCCATCTTTTGCTGTTGATTTTGAAAATCTGTATTTGGCAAAGGGATCCATTAAAGTAGCTGATTCTGCATCTGTTAATGCAGACACCGACCAGATTACTTTTAACTGGAATGATTCAGATAAAGCACTGGACATTCATGGTAATGAACAGGCCGTATTAGTAGGCGTTGCGAATGGATATTATCCATCGTATTCTGTAGATGAATATTTAAGAGAAGATCGTAGTGGTGGGATACCATTCCCTAACGCTCCTTCCGGTACACTGGTACATTGTTATATTGCTTTTGCAGAAACAGATAATTTAATGAGAGCCAGTAACAGCGTGTATTTAGGTACTGTAAGTGCACCGTAATAATAAATAACAGAGCCTTGCCTTTGGTGAGGCTTTGTTTCAAAATAATAATAATAACTCTTAAAACGAATCGTCATGGCTAAAGTAATAGGAAATCATTTATTTGGATTAATATCCGGTAGAATAGGTAATATGGTAGGAGTAATCATTAATGGAAAACAACATTTCAGACAATTACCTATAAAGAACACTGCAAAACCCTCTCAAAAGCAAATTATTCAACGTGCCAGGTTTGGATTTGCAATGAAGTTTTTAAACCCATTAAATTCTGTTATAAGAATAGGATTTAAGTCATCACAAAATTCAAAGTCACCACAAAATCGTGCGATGTCCCTTTTACTTAATAATGTAATTGAAGGTGAATATCCTGATTATACCATTAATTTTGAAAAATTACAACTTTCAAAAGGACCTATTGAATTATGTGATTCAGCAATAGTAAAAATTAAAGATCAGAATATTGTGTATCATTGGGAGGATTCTGAAGAAATAATTGATCATCATAAAAAGGAGAATGCCTTACTAGTTGCCATAACACATGATTATCAAGTCATGTACTCTATAAATGAATATACACGCAATGATCAAACCGGAAAACTATCATTACCAGAAGTACCTTCTGGCACTAAAATTCATTGTTATCTTGCATTTGTTGATACAGCTCATTCTCAAATATCTAGCAATAGTAAATACTTAGGAATGGTAACAATGCCTTAATCATCAATAGTGGACAGCAAGCAGTAGGCAGTGGACTTGAGTGTTCGAAAAGATATTTATATTCTCAATTACAATAGCTTGAAAGCTGTAAATAAGCTCTCCTCCTTACTAAGGAGGAGTACGGTGAGGTACGAACCGGGAGGTGGTTTTATATTTATCTTCAATCTTACTTGTATAATAATAGGAATGGGTATTTTTAAACCACCTCCCCCTCATTCTTCGGGTACTCCTCCTTTATAAGGCGGAGAGTTGATTTACAGCACTTTTAATGTTTTAGATACTTTTAACCCAATTTTCATAAAATTGTTGAACATCTTCAATAATAACATCTGGATGTTCAAATACCATAAGATTCTCATATCGAAGCGTTGTAATACCCAATATATTAAGTTTCTTATCCCTCAATATATCATATTCCTCATTGTAAACATGATATTCACCATCTAATTCAATTGCCAATTTTAATTGAGGACAATAAAAATCCAGGATATAGTTACTAATAGAATGCTGTCTTCTAAACTTTAAATTACAAATTCTTTTTCCTTTTAAGTAATTCCAAAGTTCACATTCCGCAGGTGTAGAGTTGTTTCTTAAATACTTTCTCTTTTTGTTTAGTTCAGGTCGATTACTATTCATTATGTTTAGGTTTTAAGATATACTAAGGTACAAAAAAGGATAAAAACCACCTCCCCCTCATTCTTCAGTTACTCCTCCTTCAAAAGTAGGAGAGTTTGATTTACATGATGCAAAGAATATTTCGAAACAAATAGATCAACCACGAGACGCAAAGACGATAAGATTAATTATAATTGACAATACCTGAAAATGTGAGCTGTCCCTACAGGACGATTATTTACATCCTGGATGCGTACCCAAGGCGTTGCCATGGGCTAAAATGAACTGGGCTTTCAGCCCGATGGTACTTTGCAATCCTTTTAAAACAAATTGTCAAATAACCACATTTTCAAATTAACAAATTAGTAATCATTAGGCTGTGAACTTGAGTGTTCGAAAAGTTATTTATATTCTCAATTACAATAGCTTGAAAGCTGTAAATAAGCTCTCCTCCTTACTAAGGAGGAGTACGGTGAGGTACGAACCGGGAGGTGGTTTTATATTTATCTTCAATCTTACTTGTATGATAATAGGAATGGGAATTTTTAAACCACCTCCCCCTCATTCTTCGGGTACTCCTCCTTTATAAGGCGGAGAGTTGATTTACATGAAGCAAAGAATATTTCGAAACAAATAGATTAACCACTGAGACTCAAAGATTCTAAGATTAATTATAATTGACAATACCTAAAAATATGAGCTGTCCCTACAGGACGAATATTTACATCTTGAATGTATTCCCAAGGCGGTGCCATGGGCTAAATTAACCTGGGCTTACAGCCCGATATTACTATGCAATCCTTTTAAAACAAATTGACAGATAAACACATTTTCAAACCGACAATATTAACAAATCTGAAATTAACAAATCTGCAAATCAGCAAATCAGCAAATTAACTATGTACCACAAGAAGTAGTGGGAAGTGGGAAGTCAGTAGTTGGAAGTAGACTGAAGACTGTGGACTGTGGACTGTGGACTACCTCATTTTAAATGTTATATAATGTTAATAAGATTTGAATTTTCGATTGTTTTGTTTAAATTATTAATAAATTATTTACAACCAAACACACGAAATTATGCTAGTTTCAATTCACGCTATAGCCAATTCCATTCTTATTAGAAAAGCTTTAAAATGGAAAAACTGCAAAACAACAGAAAATTTAAACTTTGATTGTGTTTCAATTTACAATAATCTTGATGATTATTTAAGTAAATCATTATCTCAAATCATAAAGAAAAAACACAAAGTAAAAGATACCTGTAAATATTTATCTAATTTAATTGGTATTAAAGAATCATTGGATACTTATGCATGGAAAATACCATGTAACCTGACAGCTGAAGAACAGCACATATTCTTACATGACTTAGATTTTTATCTGTTATTGTCCGGGATTTTAATAAAGGCCCGAACTTTACTAAAAGGCTATTTACCTAATTGCCAAACACCATCCTGCATAAAATTATTACCACAATTTAGCAGCAATCCTAAAAAAGTAAAACAAACCATCCATTTATTACAAGAAAGTCCCTGGTGTATATCGGTAGAAAACTATTTTTTACAGAACCTATATTTAAAGCTTTTAAATGATTATGAAAAAATGAATGAATTTATTAATACTGAACATATCATATTTAAACCATTTAAAAAACTGGAAGAAGCATATAATACGATACCGGAAACGGTTGTACATGAAAACATATTACAATATAACCTAAAGGATTCCTACCTGCTTATAAACAGGATCGTTGATGGTGCAAAAGAACCGGATTTATGGAATGAATACCGTCAGATCATTTCTGAAGTTATTGTATTGGGAGTAGGTTCAAAATCATTCTTTAAGTTATATATAAATTTATTACAACAACAATCTAAAACAGCAGAGATCAGCATTCAATCAGAAATTACTTTTATCAAAAAACAGATTAAACGTGCTAAACAATTCAATCAGGATATGGGTATAAAGTCGAATAAAAATCTGGTTCAATTAAATAACATCTTAATTCAACTAAAAGAAATGACTCGTTATACTCCCCAAATTCAATGCCTGGAATGGAATCAAAATCCTAAAGAATTTGTAAAGAAACTTCACTCATTGATAACAAACGGTTATATAACACTAAAAGGAAACAATGACATTAAGCCTATAGTAGATATATTCAATCAGTTTATTAAAGTTAAAAAACAAAATAGTAAAGGCACTCTCACTTACGATTCTCTACTTACCTATTTCAAAAAAATGAATACCGGAGAGTTATAATTCATAAAAACTTCAATTAAAATGCAGTTGGCAGTACCACAGTGAGCAGTAGGCAGTAGGCGGTAGGCGGTTGACTTGAGTGTTCGAAAAGATATTTATATTCTCAATTACAATATCTTGAAAGCTGTAAATAAGCTCTCCTCCTTACTAAGGAGGAGTACGGTGAGGTACGAACCGGGAGGTGGTTTTATATTTATCTTCAATCTTACTTGTATGATAATAGGAATGGGTATTTTTAAACCACCTCCCCCTCATTCTTCGGGTACTCCTCCTTTATAAGGCGGAGAGTTGATTTACAGCACTTTTAATATTTTAGATACTTTTAACCCAATTTTCATAAAATTGTTGAACATCTTCAATAATAACATCTGGATGTTCAAATACCATAAGATTCTCATATCGAAGCGTTGTAATACCCAATATATTAAGTTTCTTATCCCTCAATATATCATATTCCTCATTGTAAACATGATATTCACCATCTAATTCAATTGCCAATTTTAATTGAGGACAATAAAAATCCAGGATATAGTTACTAATAGAATGCTGTCTTCTAAACTTTAAATTACAAATTCTTTTTCCTTTTAAGTAATTCCAAAGTTCACATTCCGCAGGTGTAGAGTTGTTTCTTAAATACTTTCTCTTTTTGTTTAGTTCAGGTCGATTACTATTCATTATGTTTAGGTTTTAAGATATACTAAGGTACAAAAAAGGATAAAAACCACCTCCCCTTCGTTCCTCAGGTACTCCTCCTTTAAAAGTAGGAGAGTTTGATTAACATCACGCAAAGGATATTTCGAAACAAATAGATTAACCACGAGACGCAAAGACGATATGATTAATTATAATTGACAATATCTGAAAATATGAGCTGTCCCTACAGGACGATTATTTACATCCTGGATGCGTACCCAAGGCGTTGCCATGGGCTAAAATGAACTGGGCTTTCAGCCCGATGGTACTTTGCAATCCTTTTAAAACAAATTGACAGATAAACTCGTTTTCAAACCAACAAATTAGTAATCATTAGGCTGTGAACTTGAGTGTTCGAAAAGTTATTTATATTCTCAATTACAATATCTTGAAAGCTGTAAATAAGCTCTCCTCCTTACTAAGGAGGAGTACGGTGAGGTACGAACCGGGAGGTGGTTTTATATTTATCTTCAATCTTACTTGTATGATAATAGGAATGGGAATTTTTAAACCACCTCCCCCTCATTCTTTGGGGACTCCTCCTTAAAAAGTAGGAGAGTTTGATTAACATGATGTAAATAATATATCGAAACAAGAAATCCAACAAATAATCAAATAACTATACTAAGAAAGACTGAAGTCCAAAAGCAGTGGGCAGTAACTTTAGTTCTGTAAACTGAGAACTAAAGACTGCCTACTGAGAACTAAAAACTACTTCTCATCTTCAATTCCGTAATCTTTACCATACTTTTCTACTACATAGTCAATATCCTTATCTCCTCTTCCTGACAGGTTAACTAAAATAGTTTTATCCTTAGGAAGATCTTTGGCCAATTTTAAAGCATAAGCTACTGCATGAGAACTCTCTAAGGCAGGAATAATTCCTTCACGACGAGCCAATTGCATAAAGGCATTAATAGCTTCCTCATCGGTAATAGTTTCGTAATTTACTCTTTTGATATCTTTTAAGTAAGAGTGCTGAGGTCCTACGCCAGGATAATCTAATCCTGATGCCACCGTATTTACCGGAGCTGGCTGACCTTCTTCATCCTGTAGCAAATAGCACTTAAATCCATGAATCATACCTGGTTTACCTAACGATAATGTAGCAGCATGATCTCCGGTTTTAAAGCTTGTTCCTGCAGGTTCTACTCCATAAATAGATACTTCTTCATCCTGAAGGAAAGCAGAAAATAATCCCAGTGCATTAGAGCCACCTCCAACACAAGCCACCAGATTATCGGGTAATTTGCCTGTCATTTCCTGAAACTGTTCTTTTGCTTCACGACCAATAATGGATTGAAAATCACGAACCATCATTGGAAATGGATGAGGACCAACTACAGAGCCAATAGCATAAATTTGAGTGACCGGATCCTTTAGGTAAGCTTCAAAGGCAGAGTCAACAGCTTCTTTCAATGTTTTTAATCCATGAGTAGCAGGAATAACATTGGCCCCTAATATCTTCATTCGAACCACATTAGGATGCTCTTTATAGATATCCACCTCTCCCATATGGATATCACACTCAAGACCTACTAATGCTGCTGCCGTTGCCAATGCCACACCATGCTGACCGGCACCTGTTTCAGCAATAATTTTCTTCTTGCCCATTCTTTTGGCAAGCAAAGCCTCTCCTAAGCAATGATTAATTTTATGAGCTCCTGTATGATTTAGGTCTTCCCGCTTTAAGTAGATTTGCGCACCCCCCATTTTATCGGAAAGATTTTTTGCATGGAATACAGGTGAAGGACGACCGGTATAATGTTTTTGTAAATAATATAACTCTTCTTTAAAAACAGGATCATCCTTAATTTTTTCATACGCCTCAGTAATTTCTTTCATTACAGACTCTAGCATAGGTGGTACAAAACAACCACCATATTCACCAAAGAATCCATCTTTATTAGGCATTACCTCACTGGCTAACAACGATTTGTCCATTTGTATATTTTAAAATAATAAATTGAATTTTTTTGATTCTCAATTTTAATCATTTTATAACGCAAGAGCAAATGTATTTTAACAAGTAGAAGGTTGAATGGTTAAAGGTAGAAGGCTTATAAGGGTAAAGTAGTTTTCAGTTCACAGTCTTCAGTAGGTAGTCGTCAATCTACAGTCTACAGTCGTCAGATGGCAGTAGACAGAGTTCTGAGAACTGAGGACTGAGGACTGAGGACTGAGGACTGAGGACTGAGGACTTCAAAAACCACCTCCCCTTCGTTCCTCAGGTACTCCTCCTTGAAAAGTAGGAGAGTTTGATTTACATGATGTAAAGAATATTTCGAAACAAATAGATTAACCACTGAGACTCAAAGACGCTAAGATTAATTATAATTGATAATACCTGAAAATATGAGCTGTCCCTACAGGACGATTATTTACATCCTGGATGCGTACCCAAGGCGTTGCCATGGGCTAAAATGAACTGGGCTTTCAGCCCGATGGTACTTTGCAATCCTTTTAAAACAAATTGACAGATAAACACATTTTCAAACCAACAAATTAGTAAATTCACAGATTAACCAAAATTATTAACCACTGAGACACTAAGACTCTAAGTTTAATTATATTATTTCTGAGTTGATGATAATTGACAATACCTGAAAATATGAGCTGTCCCTACAGGACGATTATTTACATTCCGGATGCGTACCCAAAGCGTTGCCATGGGCTAAAATGAACTGGGCTTTCAGCCCAATGTTTCTATGCAATCCTTTTAAAACAAATTGACAGATAAACACATTTTCAAACCAACAAATTGACAAATTGACAAATCTACAAACTACCAACAACACAGCCAACTATGAACTGCACACTGTTGACCGAAGACTGAGGACTGCGCACTGTAGACTGTGAACTAATCACTCGTGATGATGCTTTTTACCAATATGAGCCATAATTTCCTGAGCTGAATCATGACGTAATATGATCATTGGCATTGAAACGCCTACTGCAATGGACAGTAATACAAAGATGGCTTTTAATCCATTAGATGTTGTTTCATGCATAACCTGAATATATTCATCGGGAGATACCTTTCCTGTTAGTTTGATTAAGCCAAGCATAGCTCTGTATGAAAAAGCCCCTGGAATCATGGATATGATAGATGGTATAGCAAACACATACATTGGAGAACGTTTATTGTTGGCAGCAGGAATACTCAAAAATCCAACAACTGAAGCAGATAAAAAGGTAGCCAACACCACTTCTAAACCAAACTCCATGGACAGAAACTTTGTGATTCCACAAACGGCTCCCATCCCAAAAATAACAATAAGAGTACGTTGAGGTACATTAAAAAGAATAGCAAAACCAACAGCAGCCAATCCCGGCCATATCATTCGTTCTATTATTTGTAGAATATCCATCTTGTTAAATTTGATATATTAATAAAGCAGTTGCTAATCCTAAGGCAATTGAAAAAGCGATAATCATTCCGTTGACACCTCGAACAATTCCATTCATAATATTTCCATAAATTAAATCAGAAAAAGAATTCACCAAAGGAACCCCTGGAATCAGATATAATACTGATGTAGCAAAAGCAAATTCAGGATGTGCGCCTATATTTAGTTTTACAGATAAACCGGATATTAATGACGCCGTTAAAGCGGCTGCATAAATACATAAATAAGCATTAAACTGACGTTTCATCATTTCCTGACGAACAAATAGTCCAATAAATGTAGCCACAAAAGCAACTAACATCTCAATGTAACCACCACCAAACAAACGACAAAATGATAAATCGGCTAAGGCTACAAAGGTTAATATGATCCATCGTGGGTAATGAGGAAGTGACTTCAGTCTTGCGATTTCTTTGTCAATATCATCCATGGTCCACATTTCATTGGCAATGCTCCAACTCATTTTACTGATTCCACTCACCAATTTAAAATTTACCCCATGTGGACTGGTTCTTTTCAGCATATTGAAAGCTTGCTTTTGCTCTGTATTTTCCAGGTTAATCATTAACGCTCTATGTGTTATAAGTAACTCTGTATGAAAACCAAAAGCATTTGCAATTCGCTCCAACGTAACTCTAATTCGCATACTGTTGGCACCGAAACTCATCAATAGAGATCCTATTTCTAAAAGAATGGACCCTAACCTTTCGATTTGTTCTTTAGTATAACTTTTACCCATCATTTTAAAATTAAGCCGCAAAGGTAAAGTAGTTCTATGATATTTTTGAACAAAAAGCGTTGTTTTTATTTAAATATCGATTAGACCTGTTTTTATAAAACACCTAATTACCTCATGTAAAAACAAATAAACAAATAGAGGTCAGTAGATAATTACTTATATTTGCCACCAGTAAAAATAAGGGATACATGGAATTATTCAAAGGACAAAATGCTCTAGAGTTTGCTGATCGTTTCCATACGGATGATGATTGCCTGGAATATTTGGCCAACATTAAGTGGCACCAAGGTTTTAAGTGCGTTAAATGTGGGCATCAAGGCTACCAGCAGCGCAAGCATCACGGAAGAATCTGCAACAAGTGTGCTCATATTGAGTCAGCTACCGCTAAC
Source organism: uncultured Saccharicrinis sp. (assembly GCA_963665705.1). GTDB lineage: Bacteria > Bacteroidota > Bacteroidia > Bacteroidales > Marinilabiliaceae > Saccharicrinis. The sequence goes on along the minus strand of OY762448.1, from coordinate 1,507,000 downwards.
ACACTCTTTCACAAAGTGAAATTTGGAGTACGCAAAGCCTTTTACATTTGCTTTGAGATGTCAACCTCAACCAAGAGTTTGTCTGCAAGCTATATGTCAGAACGTATTGGAGTGACTGAAAAAACAGCACGACTGTTCATGCATAAAGTTAGGGAAGCGATGCAATCAAGCGGAAACAACCCGATGGATGGAAATGTACATATCGACGAGTTTGTGGTAGGAGGCAAAGAAGAAGGTAAGGTTGGTCGCAGTTACCACAGCAAGAAAAAGAAAGCGGTATGTGCTGTTGAGCTTACCGATGATGGGAAAGTAAAACGTATGTACTCGATGAAAATCAACAATTACTCATCGAAAGAACTTAAAAGGCTTTTTGATGCTCATATATCCCAAGATGCCAGTGTGACCACTGATTGTTGGAGAGGTTATCGCCCTTTGATGAAGGATTACAACATAGAACAGATTGAAAGCATGGGAGGCATGAATTTTAAAGCCTTACATACAATGATACACCAAGTGAAGTCGTGGATTAGAACAACCTATTCTTGGGTTAGCGAATGGCATATAGATAAATATTTTAATGAGTTTTGCTACAGGATTAACCGATCACAAATGAAAGATAACATCTTTAACAACTTAATGTACCGTATGGTGGAAGCTGACAAAATTAATCAGAAAGATTTAGTAGGTGCTTAACTACTGACCTCTATAAACAAAAATTAAAATGCCGTAGATAAAATATTCAAAGTAAAGATTACGATGCCAAGATTGATAAAACCACCTTGCATTGTTACTCGGAAACTCATTCATAATAGTAGAATAGTGTGATTTACCAGACTAAATTGAATTGTCTTTACAGGACGCCTATTTACATCAGGGATGTATTTCACAAGGCGATGCCATGGGCTAAATTAATCTGGGCTTACAGCCCGCAATGGGATACTGTTACATTTAAAACACAATAACAAATGGTTCCAATTTACATTAGCATTGTTAATCACATAGCTTTTTTAGTCCCACAGTTTCCAGCGTGAGCAGGAATTGGATTTTAAAAGAAATTAATTCGCATTAACAATTAATGTACTTCAGACTTTATGCTTCAACCTTTTAATAAATCAAATAATACTTGATTATTTAACCACCTTTTTACAAACTACAGCTTAGCAAATTCACGAATCTATAAATAAATCAATAAATAACCATACTACAACCTGAAGACTGTGTATACAACCTGTCCAAACTATCTAATAATTAACACACATACGCATAAGTAGTAAAAGATATTAATAACCCGAGTTCGATATAAAATCATTGGCTCAGACCGCCTATAAATAATGAGTTTCAATGAATATTTGTGAAGTCATAGCGGGCTATGTCAAACAAATATGAAGCAGAAAATCGTTGTTTAATTCTTGATTATTGCTACACTCAGCATAATCAAAGTAAACTTTGCTTCTGCATTCGCTTATCGCAATAATTATAGATGGCTTTCTATTAAAATACTAATCTACTTCGTTAAATTCTTTTACCATAGCTCGCTATGCAAAAAGAATTTGTCTTGTATATCAGCATTTTAATAAAATCTGAGCTCTTTAATTTTAATCGAACTCGGGTTAATAGGTAATTGGATTAATAAAGTCTTTGAATTTTATTCTTAAAACCCTATTAATAACACGGTATTTCTAAAAAATCGAAAAAAAAGAGCTCTCAGACTAATAATATTTTAAAATTATTATCTTACTTTTGTGTGTCAAAGTAATTGGTGAAAATTTCTTTCCTGTATTAATATTGTCATTCAATGTTTCTTCAAGGCTATTGTTTGGTACTACTCTTACTCTTAACGTAATTATTTCCCTGTTACTTACTAATTTTTAATCTTAAAAAACGTATTGAATGGGGAGATCTCAAGAGACCTTTGGTAAAAAAGAAAAAGAAAAGAAAAGACTTAAAAAGCGTCAGGATAAGCAAAAGAGAAAAGATGAGAGAAAATCAAACTCTACTGGAGGGGGATTAGATGATATGATTGCTTATGTTGATGAGAATGGAAGAATTGTTGACACTCCACCTGATATTACTAAAAAGGAAGAAATCGATATAGAAAGCATTGCTATTTCAGTAGCTAAAAAAGAAGAGGAAGATCCTATTCGTAAAGGTAGAGTTGAATTTTTCAATAACGACAAAGGTTATGGATTTATTAAGGATTTAGACAACCAGGAAAAGTACTTTGTTCACGTAAATGGTTTAATTGATACCATTAAAGAAGGTGATAAAGTAATTTTTGAACTTGAAAAAGGCCTTAAAGGATTAATTGCTGTTAGAGTAAAAATCAACAAATAAGACATAAAAGTCAGTGCATTTTTATAAATAGCACTTAATTATAATCATAGTTTAAACCCGTATTATATTGTTTTAATAAATAATAGAATACGGGTTTTTTGGTGAAATAGCTTATTTGCAGCTTTAATATTTTCGAGCCAGACATGGATCATGCACAATAATTGGGTATGAACTAAATGAATTTTTTGCTGTTAAATAGTAAAGAGGCTGAAAGTCTGTAACTATCTCCAATAATAATTAGCATTATACTCTAAATCATACTCTTAAAAAAACATCTCAACTTCTTTTTGGTAAGATAGTTTTTTATGATGTTCTTTCTGTTTTGCGATATATATTTTACTACTTCCACCATAGAACTACTTACGGAAAATGCACCATAACTTGTTTGCCATATAAACTTAGAACAAGATGGATATATAACTGAGATAATGATTATCCCATAGTTTGTATATTTTGATTTTGTAGATTTGAATGTAATAAAAATGTTTCAGACTTACAGGATGTTTATCCCGCTTTATGCATTAGAATATTTAAAAGGAGGGCTTAAATTCTCAACTTTAGCAAAAATTCCATCAAGCCAGGGCCTTCTTTTTGTATTTAACGCGATCTTTAAAACCTTTTTATTAGCATGATTTACACTCCATGCTCCTAATGCAAAGCAATAGACTTTCAACGTTGCTAATGTTGCTCTGTTATGAGATTGTAATGCGCAATGTCGGAACAAACTCATAATATTATAGGCTACCATTATGAATCTAAAAGAAGCCTCTGTAGCCCAAAAATCTTTTAAACAGAAGTTTTCTAAACCAAAATCTTGCTTTAGTTCCTTGATTCTATTTTCACAATCAGCCCGTGTATTATACATGTTCCAAATTACATCAAGAGGAAGATCCAGATTGGTAACATAACAACTATATCTATAACCGGGTAAATCTTCAAATAGTAGTTTTCCACCGGCTTTGGGACGTTTTTCAATCTCTTTTCTAACTACAATATATCTTCGAACTTTTCCTCCTTCATGTTTAAAATACATTTGATTTACCTCTATTCCTGGACATATTGAAATCCAATCCTCTAATCCATACACTTCACTTTTGACATTAGGATACATCCGTGTGGCAATTATATAATTGAGATTTTGTTGTTCGAGATAACTCAATATTTCTTCGGTATAAAAACCACTGTCTGCACGAACTAAACCAATCCTTAGTGCTGACAATATTTCTTCAATTGTCTCTTGAAGAAATGCTTTGCAATTACTGCTGTCTGCAGTATTTCCTGGCCGAAGCCATGCGTTTGCAACCATACGTGTTTGACTTATGAATGCCATTAGAGGGTGATGTGAGTTTCGACCTCTTTTTAATGGATTATATCCTTTAGCGCTTCCTTCCTGATTTCCGGATCTAGTGATGACTGTACTGTCTATATCCAAGGTAATATCATTAACTTGTAGTTGTGAAAAGAACCATTTTTGTAAAGCTGGAAAAACTTCGGTGTTACGTTGTTGTGAAAACTTACCAAAAAAGCGGCTATAGGTACTTTGAGAAGGCATCTTGTCCCAACCAAAAATATCTTGTAAGGTTGTATCATAACGGAGCCAGTCTGCATGGATATATCTTGAGGCTCCTGTCCAAATACTTAACCAAAATGATTCAATAATATGCTTGGCCTCATAGCTTCTATTGGAACCTTTTTCTGGTAAGTCTAATGAATCTAGAAAATCACGTATCCCTATTGAATCAACAAAACGTTTCATTAAACTCATGCCTCCAAATGGAGTTACTTTCTTATCTGAATATTCAATTGGAAGATTAACCATATGGGTTAAATATTATTATTGTATAATACTAACTAAGATAAGTATTTACTCGGTTTTTTCTATTTCTATTGCATAGATCAGGTTTATGTACTTGGGACGATGTCCCAAGTTTTGACTTATGAGGCTTTCAGCCTAAAAACAAAGAAATTTTATCGACTGTTCAGAGGTGTTGTTGATGAAAAGTATTTTCAATTCAGGTCAACAAAAACTTATGCTTAATTAATGCAATATTTAGTCCCACACTTTATACTTGACCCCTAAACATACATATAAAAACCTCTTGATTCCAATTATTTACAACATTTAAACTGTAATATTTTAATCATATTCTGGTAATTAATTAAGGATTGAAACAAGATGAGCTATTTTTAAAACAAACTTCTTTGATTTACGATTTTGCCTCAACTAAATTGAACGATCTCTTTTGAGTGACAGCCGCTCTTGTTCTTGTGCCAATAGTTTTAATTTGTAATTCTGACGGTATATTACCATAAACATCTCTAAATATTTCTACTTCCTGAGGTGATGTAAAAATTACGCCTTTAAACTGCTCAATATTTTGTTTTACAATACTATGATTTCTGTTTTTTTGGTACACCTGCAATATATCTACCTGATTTCCTATGGCTATTAAACCATCACGTAATACACTTTTGATTTGATCTGTTCCAGGAATGATTATCTTTTCATTTTTAACTCCAAGCTCCTTATATTTTTTCAGCATAGCCAAAGAGGTCTCTTCCTGACTGAAGGGCTGAACCAACAAACCTTTGTTTTTTAGAGCCTCTGAAGTAGATTTACCCAAACAGTTTATTTCTATATCTCCTAAAGCTCTTACATCTAACCCTAGCTTAAATAAGGTATCAAAGAAATATTGAACACTAAATCTGCTTTTAAAAATAATACGGTTATACTGGTTTAAATTTTCAATTTTAGAGATTAAAGACTCATTGATCACAGTATTCGCCAATGTAATTAGCGGAGTATGCACTATATTTTCATCTTTCTCCCAATCATTAACTGATACACCGGTGTACAACCATTTATCAGGATTCTGCTGATATTGACGAGCCGTTTTTCCTACAATAATAATTGAAGGCGAAGGCAAGTTGGAAGATTTTTCCTTCAAATCAGCTAAGGTTCCTCTGTAAATCTGCTGTTCCGGATTTGATGCATTATGCACAATCCCCACAGGGGTATTTTCATGCCACCCCTCGTCAATAATTTTTGAAGCCAGCGCTTGTTGCTGCGATGCCCCCATATAAAAAACCAATGTGTCAGCTTTAGGAATACGCAGTTTATTTAAATCATGTCCTGATAATAAAGCTACAGATGAAGACAACGAACGTTCTGTTAAAGGAATTACTGCTGAAGCCGCTGCAGCAAAAGCACTACTTATCCCTGGTATAATTTCAGATTCAATAAGTCGACTTTTTAAATAGTGATACTCCTCAGCACCTCTTCCAAAAATCAACGGGTCTCCCCCTTTAATACGAACCACCCACTTACCTTTTAAAGCGGCATGATACATCAGATCGTTAATTTTATTTTGATCAAATTTATGCTGCCCTTTTCTTTTGCCCACATAGACTTTCTCAGCGCTAAATTTTTGCAAATACTCCTGATCAATTAAATCATCATAAAAAATGATATCTGCATTTTGTAAATTATTTTCTGCTTTTCGAGTAACCAATCCATAATCGCCGGGACCAAAACCAGCTAATACAACCCTACCCCATTTGGCACGAACATCGTATCTTGAAAATTGACGTTTTAAATCATTCCTCCCCTTTAGTCCCACCACAACCAGATAATTTGTTAAGTAATTAGCCTCTGATTCATTAATAAATAATTCCTTAGCCACTAAAGCAAATACATCAAGACGATCATTTAATGGGTAGGACAATAAATGGGCTTCAACAATAGCAAAATCTCCTTTACCTTCACTTAACGATTGCATAATAACGCATTCATCCGATTGTTTTTCTGCTTTAACAGCTGCACTCTCTGCATGTAAAGACAATTGAAATGGTAAATCAAACTTAATGTTCTCCAGCCAAAGCCTTGTGGCTACTAATGATGAAGTATTGGTTATTATTTTAATTGCACTCATTACTTTTCCTCCAAAAATGATTTGATTTTGTTTCTTAATTGAATTGAAGATTTTACATCTGTACCATTTGAACCTACGGCAACTGTCATCTTATCCTGAATAAGAATAGCCGGAGAAACAAAATCAGAATAACTGCTATCATCAGCTACATTTACCAAACAGTTATAATGCTTACCCTCTCTACTAATTTCATGATTCAATTGATGATTATCTGTGGTTACATAAACCAATAAATATCCACTTAAATCGCCCGATTCATAGGCTCTTTCAACACATTCAACACCTTTCATATTTTTAATTTCATCCAATATTTCAGGTGCAATCACTTTAAAGCAATTTGTAAATCGTTGCAGAAGTGTAATCTTATGTAAGGCCACTTTTCCTCCTCCAATAATAAGAATCTGTTGATTACTTATATTGATGGATATGGGTAAAAATTTCATTATATAATATATTCAGGTTCTTTAGGTGCTTCTTTTCCTAACTTTATTCTGTTCCAAAATCGCTCATGCCAGTAATACAAAAACAGCTTTGTAAATACTTCAACACCGCTAATTGAGGCAGCCATACCAACCTTTCCTGTAATAAGGTAGGATACCAGAAAAGTATCTACAGTTCCTGTTACTCGCCAGGATATGGTTTTAATTAATGTCCGGTATCTTTTATCTTTCATTGCTTGTCTTTTAGAGCTGTTATCTTTTGATTGTCAGTTTAAGATTGTAAAATTGCTTCATTTAGTATGAGTTGCCCTTTCAGGGCGCATTCAATAAATCCTATTTTACCCAATGCGCCACTACGTTTGCATTGGGCTGAATTGAATTCAGCTTTCAGCCTGTTATTACCATAAAAATCATCTAGAATTACTCATTAAACGCATACAAATAATCATAAGATTCTAATATAATTCAGACTGCATTTTAAAGACTGTTTACTGAAAACTGATGACTAATAATTTTCCACCTTTGGTTTTAGCTCAACGATCCCCTTTCTTCCTACAAAGTCACCAAATCGTTCACCATCTTCTCTTTCTTCAGCATATTGCTTTAAAAGGACCTTTAACTCATCCAATATTTCATCTTCTGATAAGGTTTCTTTATACAAAGTATTCAGTCTGTCACCATTAAAACTACCCCCCAGATACATATTATATTTACCAAGGGATCTTCCTACAAAACCAATTTCACCCAGGAATGGACGAGCACAACCATTAGGACAACCAGTCATTCGAATTAAAATTTCATCCTCTGTCAGTTTATTATCTTCCAATATCACATCAATCTTATCCATTAATTGAGGAAGATATCTTTCTGCTTCGGCAAAGGCCATTGTACATGTATTGAGCGCAACACAAGCGATGGCATTTTTTCTGGTGCCACTTAATTTAGTTCGGGGCCAAATATTGTATTCTTTTAAAATTTTATCTAAAGCAGGCTTATCTTTATCCTCAACGGCACCAATAACTAATCCCTGATTACCTGTCAATCTAAAATCACTCTTTTTCAGATCAGCTATTTTTCGCAATCCGGTTTTAAGCAGATAATCTCCTTCATCTTTTACTCTGCCATGTTCAATATATAAACCCAGATACCACTTACCATTTTTAGCCTTGTGCCATCCAAACAAGTCGCCATTGCGTTCGAACTTAAATTCTCTTGCAGGATAAAAACCATACCCTAATCTATTCTCTAAGAAATATTTAAACTTAGCCAAACCAAGTCTGTCAATCGTATATTTTAAACGCGCCTGACGACGATTTTCCCTGTTTCCATAATCACGTTGCAACCTCACAATCTCCTCAATCACTTCAATTGCCTGATGGTATGGAATAAATCCTAAAATATTTCCCAATCTTGGATAAGTACCAGGTTCTGTGAAAGTCATTCCTAAACCACCTCCAACAGAAACATTAAAACCTTCGAGCTTACCATCTTTTTCAATGGCTATCAATCCAACATCATTGGTAAAAACATCAGTATCATTATATGGAGGAGTTGCAATCGCAATTTTAAATTTACGTGGCAAATAAGTCTTGCCATAAATAGGTTCCTCATCTTGTTTTCCATCTACCAGTATTTTTTTATCCAACCATATTTCATGATAGGCCGATGTTTTAGGTAACAGATGATTACTAATATCCTGAGCAATTTTATAAACCTCCGGAACCAATGGAGAAATCGCTTCATTAGTAGTACACATCACATTACGATTCACATCACCACAGGCAGCAATGGTATCCAATAATGAATCATTGATTTTAGCCATGGTCTCTTTCAATTTACTTTTTATAACACCATGAAACTGAAAAGCCTGACGGGTAGTCAATTTTAATGTATTGTTTGCATGTGTTTGTGAAAGCTCATCAAAAGCGATCCACTGGTCGGCAGTAGCCAAACCACCGGGGATACGAACCCTGATCATAAAACTATATAAAGGCTCTAGCTTTTGTCCTTTTCTTTCCGCGTCCAGATCTCTATCTGTCTGCTGATAGCTTCCATGAAACTTAATTAGTTGCGTATCATCTTCAGCGATAGCACCGGTTGCCAAATCATTTAAACTTTTTTCAAGTGTGCCTCTCAGGTAGTTACTTTGTGTTTTAATTCTTTCTACATCTGAAGGGTTCCATGTTGGAAGTATTTCATTATTAATTACATCTGCCATTTCGATTTCTTTTTAGTGGTTGTTTCTTGATTATTTGTCTTTAGCGAATTGCACTTTGGTACACTTTACTTTAGACTGAGAATGTTAACTATTGACTGCCAACTGTAGGCAAATTAATACACATCCTCCTGAAAACGTTTGCTACTTTTAATTTCTTTAAAATATTCAGCAGCTTCCTTTAACGTTAGATTTCCATGCTCTGCAATAATATTAACCAACTCTTTTTTTACATCCTTGGCCATATTATTCATATCTCCACACAAATAAATGTAGGCACCATCATTAAGCCATTGAAATATCTTGGCACCCTTCTCTTTTAATCTATGTTGCACATAAATTTTTTCTTCCTGATCTCTTGAAAAAGCCACATCTATATCGCTTAAAAATCCTTTTGTTCGATATTTAAGTAATTCTGCCTGGTACAGAAAATCAGTTTCAAAACACTGATCTCCATAAAACAACCAGTTTTCACCTTTAGCTTTTAAAGATTCTCTTTCCTGCAGAAAAGACCTAAAAGGAGCTATTCCTGTACCCGGCCCAACCATGATCACTTTGGCATTATGATCCTCAGGTAATCTAAAACCTTCATTCTTACTAATTCTTACTAACAATTGATCGCCAACCTGAACTTCCTGAGCCAAAAATCCGGAACAAACACCCTGATGCTCTCTATCATTCAGTTGGTATTTTACTGCACCTACTGTGATATGAACCTCATCCGGATTATAGTTATAACTAGATGATATTGAATACAATCGCGCAGGTAATTTTCTAAGTATATTCTGTAAATTGTTAACAGATAAAGCTACCGGAAAATCATGTATTAAATCCAGAAAATCAATACCATACAAATATTCTTTAAGCTTATCCTGATTATTAATTAATTCATTTAATTGAGCATTTTGTACTAATTCAGCATACTTTTTTATCACAGGAGGAGTAACTACTGTAATCTCAAAATAAGATGTCAGTGCTTCTTTTAGCTCCCATTCCTTATCCTTTATTTCAATCTTTGTTTCAGAAGAAAGACCAAGCTGATTCAAAATACCATCCACCAAAACAGGATTGTTTTTTGAGATTACTTCAAGCGCATCACCGGGCTCGTAACGAATACCTGTATCTTCAATATCAAGTTCAAGATGATAGGTTTCTTTGTTTGACCCACGCCCATTTAGCAACACTTTATCTAAAACTTCAGCTTCAATCCATTGATCCACATCCAACGTTACTTGTTGATCTGCGGTTGATGATAAAGACTCCTGTTTATTATTATTTACTGAAAATGGTTCAATGACGCCAGGTAAAATTGAAGATACCTGATCTTTAAAATCTACATCCAACTCAACTAACTCGTGTAGGTTATTAGCACCTAATTTTAGAAATTGCTGATATATTTCTCTACCCGTCTGACAGAAATTTAAATAACTACTATCACCTAAAGCAATTACGGAAAAATTAAGTTGCTTTAGAGAAGGAGCCTTTTTACTAAATATATAGGAATAGAAATCCTCTGCAGCAACTGGAGGTTCTCCTTCACCATGAGTAGAAACAACAACCAATAAGTTTTTTTCTTCCTTTATTTTACGATTATTGTAATCGTCCATACTTACTAAATCGGTTACAACACCTTTGTTTTCAAGTAATTTAGAAGCACTCTCTGCAATTAATCTCGAATTTCCGGTATGCGTTCCATATAGTATGGTAATTCTGGTGTCATTACCAGCTTCTTTTTGAATATCAACAAGTCGGTCAACCTGCTCATTTCCGGTATTATAATCTACACCAATCAATCCATCAGATTGATTAATTCCGGTTAAATATCCTGATAACCAAAATTTTTGTTCCTGAGATAAACCATTTAACAAGTGCTGTGCTTGTTGAACTTGTTCTTTAGAAAATATTTTATGTATCGCTTCAAGCATAATTCAATAAAATTTAGGCATAACAATGGCTGTTGGATGAATTTAGACAACCATATATTTGTATTTTAATTTAACTACTTGATTAACTTAATTTAATAGGCCTTGCAAATCAATTTAATCAAAAAAGGATGTTTTTATTATCACAGCATGGTGATAATGCTTTTGTTATCAACAAAAAAGCATAAATATTTCAATATGCATTCGAAGTACCATTTTCATCGGAATAATCTCTTTTATAAAATAAATTAATAATACTTGTGGTATTAACCCAAGTTCGATTAAAATTAAAGAGCTCAGATTTTATTAAAATACTGATATACAAGGCAAATTCTTTTTGCATAGCGAGCTATGGTAGAAGAATTTAACGAAGTAGATTAGTATTTTAATAACAAGCCACGTATAAACAACGATTTTCTGCTTCATATTTGTTTGACATAACCCGCTATGACTTCATAAATATTCATTGAAACTCATTATTTATAAGCGGTCTGAGCCAATAATTTTATATCAAACTCGGGTTATTAGGAAACAACTAATGCATCGTACGTTTTATTCTCATATAACGCACATAATGCACTAGTTGTAATGCACCAACTCGTGAGTCTATGCAGATTGCAAAAATGTTCGTTTTAGAATACCAGTAGTAATAAAAAACTGGTAAATCATTCTTTTATTTTGTGTGCAATTACTGCTTAAATTTCAAAACTACTTAAATATCTTTCTCCTGTATCCGGTAACAGAACTACAATTCTTTTACCCTTATTCTCCGGACGCTTTGAAACCTCAATGGCAGCCCATATGGCAGCCCCAGATGAATACCCACATAACAGTCCTTCTTTAAGTGCAGCCTGATGACTTGTTTTAATAGCATCTTCATTTTTTACAGGAACAACCTCATCAATAAGAGATGTATTCAAGTTCGTAGGGATAAATCCAGCTCCAATACCTTGTATTTTATGTGGCCCTGGCTTTCCTCCTGCAATAACCGGACTATCTGCTGGTTCTACAGCAATAATTTTTACCTCCGGATTCTTTGCTTTTAAAACTTCACCCACTCCTGATAATGTTCCTCCAGTACCAACTCCTGCTATAAAAATATCAACATTTCCGTCTGTATCTCTCCAAATTTCTTCAGCTGTTGTTTTTTTATGAATTGCCGGGTTAGCCGGATTATCAAATTGCTGAGGAATAAATGAATGCTCATGTTCAGCTGCAATTTCCTGTGCTTTTTCAATAGCTCCCTTCATTCCTTGAGATGCTGGTGTTAAAACTAGCTCAGCTCCGAATTTTACAAGAAGCTTTCTTCTTTCAACACTCATACTTTCAGGCATAGTAAGAATTAAACGATAACCTTTTACTGCTGATACAAAAGCTAAACCTACTCCTGTATTTCCACTTGTTGGTTCAACAATAATAGAATCCTTGTTTAATTTACCCTGACGTTCTGCATCTTCAATCATTGCAAATGCAATTCGATCTTTAACTGAACTTGCAGGATTATAAAATTCTAATTTGGCTACTACTTCTGCTTCACCTTCATTTAATTTGTTAATTTGAACCAATGGAGTATTTCCTATTAATTCAGTTACATTTTTTGCAATCTTGGTCATGATAATATGTGTTTAAAATTTCGCTTTATTATTATAACACAAACATACTGCTTGGGTTTTAGATCTACAACATCTACTCTTTGTATTAACATACTATTTTAGTAGGCTTAAATAGATAAACAACCTTCAAAACTCACTTTACAATACTTATATTCAGATTATTATCCAAAACAACAACCCTATTTTAATTATTCATACTTAAATAGTAGGTATACTAATGATTACTTCATTAAGATTTCCTCATATAATCATAAAAACTTCAATATAGAATATACAACATTAATAGTAATACTCCTAAACTCTACAAAACAAAGCCATATAAAATCCAGACAAGATACTTTTTTACCAAATTATGAGTAAAATTGCACACTATATAAAACAATATCAATATGGAAGGATCATTAAATCTATTAATTGTATTTGTATTTGCCGTTATTGTTGGAACTATCGTTCTAAGAAAATTATTTAAGAATAGTATTTTTTTAAGAATCGGTGTCATTTGGATTGCCAACGTTTTTATTACGGTTGTTAATAGCCGAATTCACTACAACAACCCGGAAGCCTATCCTTTTTGGGCTGCTTTAGTCGGGGGATTATCCATAACTGCAGTTTTACTATATAGTGTTTCTGTTTGGGTAAGAAAACCATTATCGCAACTGGTAAACAACATAAAAGATTTAAGTAAAGGCGACTTAAACATCATTAATAAAAAGGAATTTCAGAAAAAATACATTGGCGAATTAAATACCTTAAACAAAAGCATTATTGATCTATCTAATATTTTTAAAACTTCATTAAATAGAATTAATATATCAGCCAATGAAGTTGATTCAATGGGAATAGAATCAAATAACATGTCGCAATCCCTATCAAAAGGTACTGGTGAACAAGCTAGTGCATTAGAAGAAATTTCAGCATCAATGGAAGAGATGAACGCCAATATAAATTCCTCCAATGAAAATGCTTCAAAAACACATCTGGTCACAGCTGAAACCAATAAAAAATTACAGCTTAGTGCCCAAAGCGCCCGGGAATTACATGAAGCCATTACTTTAATTGCTGAGAAAATAAAAATTATAGATACGATAGCTATTGAAACAAACCTACTTGCCCTTAATGCTGCTATTGAAGCCAAACAAGCAGGTGAAGCAGGTGCCGGATTTTCTGTTGTTGCAGGAGAAGTAAAGAAACTTGCTGAAATAAGTAAAACATCAGCTAATGAAATAAAAGAAATCACAGTTCGGGGGTTAAACCTTTCAATTCAGGTAAGTTCACATTTGGAAGAAACCATTCCTTCAATGGAAAATACCATGAATTTAATGGAAGAAATTAGTGTTTCAAGTAATGAATTAAAATCAGGATCTGATCAAGTAACCACTGCCATCAATAGCATAAATATGATCACACAAAACAATGCTAAAATGTCGGAGGAAATGAGTGTAAATTCAAAAGACCTTTCAAAACAATCTAATCAACTGATTAAAAATATCGAATTCTTTAAAATGTAATAGCATTTAGTCTTCAGTACTCAGTTCGCAGCCTCCATTATATAGCGTACTCTTGGTAGTAGGGGATTTGAAAATGTGTTTACTTGTTAATTTATTAATTCGCTAACTTGATCTCCAGTCACTTGAACTACACCAACTGTTGACTGCCCACTGTCGGCTGTAGACTGCTTACTATTGACTGATGACTGAAGACAGCGTACTATAGACAGCCGACTGTTGTTTTTTTTAAATATAATACATCAAGCTTTCATTCATATCACGAAATTCTTTCTGAATATCTGCAAGCGTTTTCATATTTAACACTTCCGACATCTCATTATTCATTTGATTAACTACTTTATAAACTGCTTTTTGATTATTCGAATCATCTTCTTTTATCGGTAAATCTTTATTATATCCACCATCAAGACAATCATACACCATTAGTAATGAAATTTCTTTGGGATGCAACCTCAATCGATATCCTCCTCCAGCACCTTTTTTCACTTCGAGCATTCCACTCTTCTTCAATGTAACAGCAATAGCTTCAAGAAATTTCATTGGAATATTATGCCTTAAAGAAATTTGATAAATCCCCATATATTTTTCCTCACCCAACTCCGCCAGTGACAATAAAAATCTTAAACCGTATTCTGTCTTTTTCGATAATTTCATCTGTTTATTATTTACTTTCATTTCCCAGATAAAACTCTTGATGAATTATAACTATGTTATTACTTATCATTTAACACATTAAATCCATATTCGTTTCACTTGTTTAAACACATTTTCTTTTGTCTAATAAACGTACTATACTCTTTACTCAATTCATGATTTTATAAAATAAGAATAAAATTGACACCTCATACGCAACAAAATTAACTCACTCCTCATTCTCATATATAAACAACGACTAAAAGAAGATTAGGTTCATTAAAAAGCCTCTCCTAAAGTAAAAAAGACACCACTATCTCCTCTATTCGTTGTACCGTAATCAATTCTAAAACTTAACTTTTCGTTTTCTAAAACACGTAAACGCAAACCTGCACCACCCATCACATGCACCTTTTTAAATATTTCTGCATCAAACTCATGAAAAACATTACCTACTCCGGTAAAAATTTCACAGCCAAAACGCCACCATAATTTTGAACGAAACGCTGCTTGTACATATGCACTCTGGTTGTCTATATATTTATACGGATGCGATATCCCCCGGAATAACCTTTTTCCACCTATTTCTGATAAGCGGTAAAAAGGAACGTCTCCTGATGTAGATTTTATCACACTTTGAAATGCCAGAACCTGTTCATTCTTCCCCAAATCAATATAAGTCCTCACATCCAATTTAAAAGCTGAAAAATCATAATCTCCAAGAGAAGGTAAATATTCCAGATACGAAGTCTCCAGAAATACACCCTTAACCGGATAAATCACACTATTTCTATTATCATAAGTTACAGATGGTCCTAATCCTGCCACCCATGCTTTTTCATAGCCTCTAACCTGATTATTAAACACATCCCCATCAACATTTTTCACATCATAGGATCCAAAATCATAATTCAACCCAAGAAACCACTTTTTATCTATCACTTTCATTATCCTTCCGGTAAACTCAAGTTTATTTTCTTCTATTTCCGAGTAGGATTCTTTGTCAGTTGTATTGCCTATTTCGTAAAACTGATCAGGCATATACTGAATCATCCATTTGGTTTTAAAATACCAGTTACTCTTGGTATAAAACTTCGAAGATGTATAAAACTCATACATCCCGGAAGTGGAAAATTCGCAAGATACCGAAATATTCGATGGTCTAAAATAATCAGCCCCCTCTTCTTTTCCTCCCAGATAAAATCTCCAGGAAGGTAGCAAACCAATACTTAAACCTGTTCTGTTTTCATACCCCACCACAGGCAAAAAGAAAAAAGTAGAATTCTCTTTTTCAATGGTAATCAAGTCTATTCCCCATTCTGTAAGTGAGGTGATACTATTTACCAATGAAGAGGAACTCTTTGGTGTGGTAGATTTATACTTTGATGCATCATTTGTTTGAGCATCAATTCTAATAACACTCAATAATACAATAAGCAGTAAAAAAACGCTTTTGTACATATTTACATTAATTCAAGAGCTTGTGAAAAATCACTAATCAAATCCTCAACATCCTCAATTCCAACAGAAATTCTCAACATCGTATCTCGTATTCCCATTTCTTTTTTTTCCTCTAAATCAAACTCACAGTAAATAGTTGATTCCGGATGAATAATTAAGGTTTTATTATCATTTAAATTTGTAGCTCTCCTTACAATCTGCAGCTTATTTAAAAAGGAAAAACACGCCTCTTTTGTATCAAGATCAATTGTCATCACAGCTCCGGGCTTTCCCGAAAACTGCTTTTCACTTAAAGAATAAAAAGCATTTTCTTTCATCCCGGGATAGTTCACATCTTTAACCTTAGTATGTGCGCTGAAAAATTCACCTAAACTCATACAGTTTGCCACACATCTATCCACTCTTAAAGCCAGAATATCTAATCCCAAATTTAAATAATGTGCCGTATGTGCTGTCATACACCCACCCAGATGCCTGAATATTTCTTTTCTTATTCTAACAACTAATGCATTTGAACTATAGTTTTCATGCCACTGTTTTAAAGCTGGTAATTTTGACCAGTCAAAAATGCCATTATCAATAACAACACCACCAACAGCTGCAGCACCACCAGACATAAACTTTGTAGCAGACATCACTTCCACATCCACACCAAAGCTTGATGATTGAAAGACATAAGGCGGAGTTATTGTTGAATCGGCCACCACAACTACATCATTTTCATGAGCCAACTCACTAACCTGTGCTATATCAAGTATCTCTAGTTGAGGATTTGTAATGGTTTCAAAAAACAACACTCGCGTATTCTTGTCTATACTATTACGAACCTGATCCAGATCACTCATATCTACAAATCGCACTTCGATACCCCACGAAGGCAATGTTTCCTTTAACAAAGCATAAGTATGTCCAAATAAATGATTTGAAGAAACAATATTGCCACCTTTTTCCACCAATGCCAACAAGGTATTAGAAATTGCCGCCATACCAGATGAAAGTGCCACAGCAGCATGAGCTCCTGTTAAATTCAACAACTTTTGCTCAAAAAAAGCTACGGTTGGATTAGTCGTTCTGCTATAAGCGTGCGCAAAAACCTTCCCTTCAAAAGAATCTCTGATATCTTCAGCAGTATCAAATTCAAAAGCAACACCATCATAAACAGGCATATGCAATGCATTGTAAGCATCTTTTTGTGGTAGTTCGGTGTGAATTGACTTAGTAGTATACCCTTTCTTAATTGTCATTATAAAACCCTAATATTAACGATAATTACTATACAACCATATTTTTTAATACATGGTTCAATACTCTTTTAATAATTGCCAAAATTAATAAATTAGATTCAAGTCCCGTAAATTAAGCATAGAATATCCTATACAATCCTTCAAACCTCAGTAAAACAAGAAATATTTTATCATACTTATATGATATGTTTTATATAAATTACTTACTAAATTCGATTCATATGCTTAATAGGTAAATTTATTTAAACACTGAATGCCCGATTAAATTTCTAATTATATCGTGAAAATAGTAAACTCCTATTTGATGGACTCTATGATACATATTCTTCATTCAAATCAGAATATATTGAGACCTATTTCATCAATCCCTATTTTGAAATATGCTTTTATTAAAATCTCTATTAAATAAACATCACATCCGCCTCATTTGAAAAATAAATACCTCTACGTAAAACTTTTATGAAGTATATACGTTAACACTCAAACAATTTGTGTCATTATTTAATCAGAACATATTCATTATTAAATATTTCACAATTAAATATCAAGGGTAATATATATGATTTTTGATCTATTTTTAACATCAGATCTTTTTATATATTTGCCGACTGAAAAAATTAAGCATGACGATTAGATTAAGATTAATTTCTGGAGAAGACGAGGATTTTATTAGAGACATTGAGGTTGGTGGAGAAGCTACTTTTTTCGACTTACACAATTTCATTCAAGAATTATTAAATTTTGACGAAGGTCAAATGGCTTCTTTCTTTGTTACAGACGAAGAATGGCAAAAAGAGGAAGAAATTACCTTAATGGATATGGCAATGGATGAAACTTCTGATTCATTTATAATGGCCAACACAAAAGTTAGTCAGTTTATTACTCAGAGCAAACAACGCTCACTATACGTATTTGATTTCTTTAATGAAAGAAATCTCTTTATAGAGTGTTATGAAATTGAAAACAAAGACTGTAAAGAAATCAAATGCCTTTTTGCAGCAGGAAATGCTCCTGAACAACTTGATATGAGTGATCTGCTGGGAGAAGGTAGTCCGGAAACTCCCCTAAAAGAAACTATAGATTTTGATGAGGACGACTATTATAACTATCAGGACTCAGAATTTGATAATGATTCAATGATATCATATACTGATGATTTGGAAAATTTATAAATACATTTCAATTCAATCATTTAATGCACAAATATTTAATTGTTATAGTTGGTCCAACCGGGATTGGTAAAACAAAAACCAGTATTGAAATTGCCAGGCATTATAATACAGAAATTATTTCGGCAGATTCCAGACAGATATTTAAAGAATTAAAAATAGGAACTGCAACTCCAACTGAAGAAGAACTCAGTGCAGCTAAGCATCATAATATAGCATCACAATCTATTCATGATTATTATAGCGCCTGGGAATTTGAACAAGAAGCTTTAAAACTAACCCAACAATTATTTAAAAAACACAACCAACTGGTTCTTACTGGCGGCTCTATGATGTATATAGATGCTATTTGTAAAGGTATTGATGAATTACCTACAGTAGATCAAGAACTTAGAGACAAACTAAAAAGACAATACGATACCGAAGGCATTGAATCACTCAAAAGAATATTAAAACAATTAGATCCGGATTATTACGATCAAGTTGATTTAAAGAACTCCAAAAGAGTTATTCATGCTGTTGAGATTTGCCTTATGACAGGTAAGTCATACAGTTCTTTAAGAACCAACACAATAAAAAAACGCCCTTTTAATATTATAAAAGTTGGATTAGAATTAGAGCGCGAAGAAATTTATAACCGAATAAACTTAAGAGTAGACAATATGATTGAAATGGGCTTAATTAACGAAGCTCGACAATTCTATCACAACAAAGAATTAAATTCATTAAATACAGTTGGCTACAAAGAACTTTTTGCTCATTTTGATGGAGAGTACGACCAGGAAAAAGCGATAGAGTTAATAAAAAGAAACACCAGACGTTATGCTAAGAAACAGTTAACCTGGTTTAAGAAGGATGTCGATACAAAATGGTTTAATCCTAGTGAAATTGAAAATATTATTTCACATATTGATAGTTTAATGGTAAATTGCAATTCCTAACGAAAGATATTTTTTTCACCGGGCATTTTTTTTATTAATCAATCTCTCGGTTTACTTTTTTTGCCCGGTGTTTTATCTTCAAAAAAGCGATCAAACCTCAGCTTCAATAACAGTATGAAACGAATCTTCATTCCAATCCTCCCGATTAAAAGAAGCATAATAAGTCACCTTTGAAAAGTATAATTTAAGAACAGCATTGATCTGCTCCATTATTATTGGAAACAATAATA
Organism: uncultured Saccharicrinis sp.; assembly: GCA_963665705.1. Classification (GTDB taxonomy): domain Bacteria; phylum Bacteroidota; class Bacteroidia; order Bacteroidales; family Marinilabiliaceae; genus Saccharicrinis. The sequence continues at coordinate 1,487,358 of OY762448.1, read as the reverse complement.
CTTTTTGACTTTGTTGTTGCCCACTCCTTTTAGATGTCAGATTTGAAGTAAATTCAACATACCCATCATCTGTGATTCGATATAAACGTTCAAAAATATAGTGATCACTTTCTATTGAAGGAAGCGATTTTACCTCTTTTTTTAATATTCTATCGTAATTAATAACCTGAAGAAGTAGCTTTCCTTTGGGCTTCAATAAATTCCTGGCAGAAGAAACAAATTGCTCTACCTCTTTTAATCCAGACAGATGCACCAAGGTATTTCCAAAGCAATATACAATATCAAATGAACTTCCTTTATATGCCTCAGTCATTTTTAATAAATCACCTTCCTTAAAGTTTACGTCGATAGCTTGCGGGCATTTCTCTTTGGCTTTATTAATCATATCAACATCCAAATCAAAAGCATTTACCGATGCACTTCTTCTTCCTAAAGCAATTGCTAAACTCCCTGTTCCGCATCCAGCATCCAGGATCTTTTTTCCACTCAGCAATTTACACATTCCCTCAACATAAGAAAGTTGTTTCGGGTTTAATGGAAAAATTTCATCGTAAGCAGTTACTATTTCCTGATAAAAAGACATACTCTGATTTTTATAAACAATCTATTGTGAAACAAATTTACCAAAGCACCTTATTTTAAAACTTTTTCAATATGATATCTATTTCGTTCAGGACTATTACGAGACACCAATTCTGCAAGAAATCCTGCAACAAACAACTGAGTACCAATAACCATACAAGCTAAAGCAATATAAAAATAAGGGCTTGAGGTTACTAAAGGCTGTTGTATATGATGATACACATAATACAATTTTTTAACACCTAAATATAAAGATGAGAAAAATCCTATCATAAACATCAAGGTTCCTAATCCCCCGAATAAATGCATAGGTCTTTTTCCAAACTTAGATATAAATGTAACGGATAATAAATCCAGAAACCCCTTTAAAAAACGTTCAATACCAAATTTTGAAACACCATACTGACGCTCTCTATGAATTACTATTTTCTCACCAATCTTATCAAATCCGTTTCTTTTTGCTAAAATAGGAATATACCGGTGCATTTCCCCATACACTTCAATACTCTTAACAACCTCTTTACGATAAGCTTTTAATCCACAATTAAAATCATGAAGTTTTATACCTGATACCCATCTTGCTGTACGATTAAAAAACTTACTGGGAATCGTTTTCCCTAATGGATCATGGCGTTTTTTCTTCCATCCACTAACTAAATCATACCCATCTTCCTTAATCATTTTATACAAATCAGGAAGTTCATCAGGATTATCCTGTAGGTCAGCATCCATAGTTACAACAACATCACCTCTTGTTTCTTCGAAACCACTATACAAAGCTGCTGATTTACCATAATTACGACGAAACTTTATACCTCTTACTTCTTTAAATTCAGAAGCAAGCTCCTCAACCACACTCCAAGAACTATCAGTACTACCATCATCAATAAACAAAAGCTCATAAGTAATTTCATTTTCCTTAAGAACTTTATTAACCCAATCAAACAATTCTTTTAAAGATTCCTCTTCATTAAAAAGCGGTACAACAACAGATAAATCCATTTAATCTCAACTAATTAAAACAATAAGGTTAGGTTATTACTCAACAACCTAACCTATTTATAATATACTTAATAATAATCTAAAACTCTGGTTCCGGATCCTTTTTAAGGATGGCTGCTATAATTAACGCAAATATAAATGCCCATAAAACACAACTAAAAACAGCTGAAACAGACATCATCCCAGGACTTAACATTACACCCATAATGCCTTCAGCCTGTTCTAAACTCGCTTCAGTTGCTCCCATTTCTAATGCTTTTTCCTGAGATAAAGCAATTAATTGTTCATGTACAGAAGGATCTATAATTGCATAAAACACATACATAAATAATCCATACACAACTCCTCCAGCCAAACCAATCAGACTTCCCAAACCTAAACCCTGACCATATTTTAAATATCCACCATTTTCTTTTTCCTTATAATGCTTAATGCCAAAAATTAATAACGCAATTACAATACCGTACCATAAAAGTCCTACAGCAGTATTTCCCATAAGGCCACTATAACTAACCAATAAAAGATATACAATTGAAGCAATTCCCAGGTATAAACCCCAGGTTAAAACAGTTGATGATTTTGAAGCTGATAATTTTTCCATAATTTAATTTTTAAGTTAGTATAACTTCAGTTCGAGTTAAATTTTGTAATTCAGTTTACATCTAGATACGGATATACATGAAACCCTTTTAGGAAATAGCGAGCTAATATGTTAAAAATATAACGCCATAGATTTGTATTTTTTGTAAAAAGAAATAAATCCTCCCATAAACAGCAACCTTTTCTATTTATAGTTTTCTAAATCTCAAAATCAATATTGAACTGATGTTATTAGTTAATTGTCAAAGATAATGTTTAAACCGAAACAATAATAATAAAAAATTATGATTAAAAAGCAGCCATATATATATTGCCAAAAAGCAAATTCAACACAAGTCCATTTTACAAAGCAAAAAATAATTTAAAAACAACTTATTGATAACAAAGCAATTATTAAACCGAGTAAAAAAAAAGCTTATTTTTTTTCATTTTTTACTTGCAGATAATATGATTTTATCTACATTTGCATCCGCTAAAGCACGGGTAAGTCCTGTACGACCAGCTCCTATTGAATTCCCCCAGGGCCTGACGGCAGCAAGGGTAGATGGTTGAGCGGTGCGATATAGGTAGCTTACCCACCCGCCAATATAGCTCAGTTGGCTAGAGCAGCTGATTTGTAATCAGCAGGTCGTGGGTTCGAGTCCCTCTATTGGCTCTTTTAGTTTTCATAATGTTGAAAACTTTTATGTATTGAAATTATGATTTTGGGGAGATACCAAAGTGGCCAACTGGGGCGGACTGTAACTCCGCTGACTTTCGTCTTCGTAGGTTCGAATCCTGCTCTCCCCACTAAAGATTTAAAACGATAAATCTTAACAATATTTTGCCAATGTAGCTCAGCTGGCTAGAGCAGCTGATTTGTAATCAGCAGGTCGTGGGTTCGAGTCCCTCCATTGGCTCAATATATTTTGCGAAAGTAGCTCAGCTGATAGAGCATTAGCCTTCCAAGCTAAGGGTCGCGGGTTTGATCCCCGTCTTTCGCTCAAAGAAGAAGCTATCTGATTTAAAGATGGCTTTTTTTTATCTTTTGAATTAAAAAGCAAGATATTACAATATAATAATCGCGAAAGTAGCTCAGCTGATAGAGCATTAGCCTTCCAAGCTAAGGGTCGCGGGTTTGATCCCCGTCTTTCGCTCAAAGAAAAAGCCATCTGATTTAAAGATGGCTTTATATTCTTTATATAGGTACTTCTGAAGACGAATTAAAAAAAATATTAATTATTTATTAAATTTTTCTTTTTTATTTGTTGGTTTAAAAAATACAAGTATATTTGTACCTAATTAGAAAAAGACAACAATTCATTGTTAAAAATATAGGGTTAGGTTTGGTTAAAAATGGGGATGCCGCAAGGCTCCCTTTTTTTTTGTCTTTATTTTTCTTACTTCTCTTATTTTTTTTTCTTTCTTTATATAATTGTCCTTTATTGATAAAACTCAACTCGAAACGGATACAATTAAATAGTTATGAAGGAAAAACATCCAATAGTTAAAGCCATTGCTCAATTCATATTTCTTTTAGGAAGAATCATGTTATCTATTAGATATAAGGTCTCTCTTGAAAGAATTAAAGATATTGATGTAAATAAACCTGTATTATTTCTTCCTAACCACCAAGCTGTTGTTGACCCCATGCTTTTAGTCAGCTACTTATACCCTCATAAGAAAATAGTACCTATGATTACAAGTTCTTATTATGATTTACCTGTTTTAAAAATGTTTTTTAAAAATTGGGGAGCAGTAAGAATTAGCGATTTAGAAAAAGGTAGTAGAAATATAAACGTTCTAAACGAAATCACAGCTTCAGCCATTAAGGCATTCAAATATCAAAAAAGTATTGTTATTTATCCTTCCGGGCAAATTGCATCCCAAGGTTATGAAAAAATTCTCAATAAAAAGGGTGCTCATGAAATAGTTAAGAGTTTGCCTGATAATGTTCAAATAATTGGGGTAAGAATAAATGGATTGTGGGGTAGTCAATGGTCAAAAGCATGGACTGGAAGCTCACCTAATTTTGCTCTAAATGTTATGAAAGGTATTTTATACACGCTTTGCAATATCATTTTTTTTATGCCCAGAAGAAAGGTCTCTATATATTTTGAGGACATTACTGCAGAAGCTACGAAATATGCAAAAAAAGATAAGCAAACTTTTAACCACTTTCTGGAACATTTTTATAATACTAATGGAGAAGAAAATCCCTCCTTTATTAAACATTACTTTTATAGTTCTGCACTTAAAAGAGATATACCGGAGAATTTAAAATCATCTTCCGAATATAAATCAAACAATTACAACGCTTTTAAACACAATTTCCCTGAAGCCATAAAAAAAGAAGTTAACTATGTATTAAAAAAGCATTTTTCAATAAACAATGAGCAAATTACATCAAACACCCATTTAATTAACGACCTTGGCGCTGACTCTATTAATCTGGTAGAAGTTATTAAGGATATTGAAGAGTTTTTTAATGTTGAAACGCAAAATGACATCTCTGAGATTAAAACTGTAGGTGATTTGTATTTACTTGCAAATGAAGACCTACAATCCAATACTCCACTTCCAAGTTGTTCTTTTTCAAGAAGCAACCCATTTAATGATTACATAAAAATAAATTCAATAGACAATATCCCTTCTTTATTTACGAATCGTTTTACAAAAAATAAAAACACCCCATTTTCATACGATACAATGTTAGGAGAAACAAACCGAAATGATTTCTTATTAAAGGTTTGTGTAGTATCCGAAATAATTAAGAAAAAATGCAAAGAAAAGCATATTGGTATTATGCTACCTGCACTTCAAAGTACTTCTTTATTAATAATGGCCAGCTACTTTGCAGGAAAAATTCCCGTTATGCTAAATTGGACTGTTGGCCAATCCATATTAGATCATTGCATTAATAAATCTAATGTAAATTACATATTTTCGGCTAGTTCATTTATTGATAAAATTAAAGATCAGATATCTTCATCAACGAAACAAAAGCTTGTCTATTTAGACAAAGAAATTCCTCAAACCAGTATTTTTACAAAAATAAAAGGAGCCTTTAAAAGTAAGCTTCCCCGATATTTTTATCATTTTGATAAGATTGATGAAACTGCAGTTATTCTATTCACTTCTGGTAGCGAAAATCTACCTAAAGCAGTAGAACTTACTCATAAAAATATTATATACGACTTAAAAGGGACATTAGATTTGGTTGATTTGGAACGCAACAGAGTGTTAATGGCATTTTTACCTCCTTTTCATAGTTTTGGTTTTAGCGTTCTATCTATTTTACCACTGATCACAGGCACTCGAACCGTTTATTCTCCCGACCCTACAGATGGCAGAGCTTTAGTTAAAGTAATTAAACATACCAGCGCTTCTATTATTGTTGCAGCTCCCAGCTTTTTGAAAATTATATTAAATAATGCCATTCAAGAAGATTTATCACATATTAAGTATGTTGTTTCTGGTGCAGAGGCATTAACACCTGAATTAATATCCTATTTCAATAGTATGTTGCCACAAGCATATTTACTAGAAGGCTATGGTATTACAGAATGTTCACCTGTACTGTCGCTTAATCCTTTAACAAAGCAAAAAGTTGGTAGCGTTGGAAAAATTATCAAAGGTGTAGAATGTAAAATTATTGATTTAGATTCTAATAAACCTATGAATCATAATGAAACAGGCATGATTTGTTTTAAAGGAAAAAGTATTTTTAATGGTTATAGAGATCCCAACATTCCCTCTCCATTCATTGAAATAAACAATCAAACATATTATAAAACTGGTGATTTAGGTTATTTAGATGAAGATGATTATTTATTTATTACAGGCAGATTAAAACGATTTATTAAGATAGGTGGAGAAATGATCAGCTTGCCTTTTATTGAAATTATTTTAGAAGAAAAATTTGGAGATAAAGACGAAAAGATCCTTGCCGTAGAAGGGAATGACAAAATTCATCCTCCGCAAATTGTTCTTTTTACCAAAAAACCAATTACTGTAAATGAAGCTAATGAGCACTTGCGATTAATGAAAGCCCCACTAATTGCAAAGATTACCAGAATAGAATTAATGAATAATATACCAGTATTAGGAACAGGAAAAATAGACTATAAACTTTTAAAAGAAAAAGTATAATTACCCCTGCAATACATTATTATAGTTTTTATTTATTAACCCAAACATAATATCACCATTTTATTACCATTCCTCCATATATATTAAAAGGTAATCCCGGATAATAATAGCGAGGTTTATTATTTCCAAAAGAGGAAGCATTAATTAAGACCATAGAAGCATAGTGCTCATTAAATAGGTTATTACATCCTATATAAACACTATTATTCAACTTTAATAAATTTATATCCATAGTAACTTTTGCATCAAGCTTTTGATAACCTTTATACAAATTTGAATTATCATCAGTTAAGTACTGTTTTCCAATATTTTTATAACTCACATTCAACTTAAATGGTTTAATAAAGCCATTAATCCCATACGATAATATATAATTAGGAATTCCAGGCAATTGATTTCCTTTCTGATCCACTCCATCATCAACAAATACAACAAATTCATTTTTAGATGTAAAGTAATTTAAAGACATATAAAAAGCTCGATACTCTGTTGTGCGTAGAATAAAAAACTTAAATGAACTTTCTAATCCATAATGCTTTGTCTTTCCAGCATTTATTCCATAAAAAACATCCTCACTTTCTCTTTTTGTTACCAATAAATCATTCAAATTCATTTGATATAAAGTAAGGTCAAACAACAACCTGTTACCACTAGACTTATATCTATAGCCTAACTCACACCCCCAACCTTGTTCTGGCTTAATATTTTCATTAAAAGATCCATCATCCATTTGTGATTCTTCAAATGAAGGATTAGAAAAACCATGACCTATAGAACCATATAAGAAATGCTTATCCCGTAATGAATAATTAATTCCAAGCCTGGGTGAAACAACCCAATCAAATAAATAACTCTTTTGATCAAGCATAGATGAATATTTTGTTCTGTTTAAGTTTATTGAAGACTGAATTAAAAATTCTGGAGTAACACGTATTTCAAATGTCCCAAATAAATTAGCATAAAATCGCTCCAATTCATTAGCAACTATCAAACTCCCATAATCCTCATTATTTACACTATAGTATTTTAATTTATTACTTTCACCCATTAACTCAAAACCAACAATACCTTTAAATAAATTATTACTAAAAATTAACTTATCTCTTAGTCCTAATCCATTTTTTACTTCTTTTAATCTATTAAAAGGTCGTAATTCATTTAATGAATTCATTTGATAATATAGAGTGAAAGAATTAGCTAACTGATTATTGATTGGCAAAGCCCATCCTCCACTCATTATATGCTGATATGACTTTTCAAAGCCCTTAATTTGTTTCCAGTTAGATGCAGCCAGGTGAGGATTATCATAAAAATCCATACTATCCAACGAACTCGGTATCTGACCATTTAAGTTTCGGAAATGATAGTAAAACTTAAAATGACTATCGCCATGTTGACGAAAGGCATTTAACGTAAGATTAGTTCTTTTGTAATTACTATTTTCACGATACCCATCCGTTTGTAAATAACCAGCATTAATATTAAAAGAACTCACTTTATTATGAAGTATGTTAACATTAACCTGATTTAAAAAAGTTGTATAACTTCCTATTTCACTTTTATACAAAACTTTTTTTATCTGTTTAGAAAATTGATAAGGCGATATTAACACGACACCTCCTAATCCAGCTCCATACAAAGCAGATGCAGGTCCCTTTAACACCTGGATATCTGACATTTCATTGAGGCCCAAATCTTCTATTGCAGTTACGCCATCTCCATCCGTCAAAGGAATATCTCCCCAATAAGCTTTAATACGATTCGAATTGTATGGAGTTCGTGATCCAATACCTCGAATTGTTATTCGATTTGTACTTAATGTTCCTTGCTGCATAAAAACACCTGGAATGGTATTCAATTGTTTTGACAAAGTATAACCGTCCCCACTATGAATCTGCAATGAATCAATTTTTGAATACCCCCCAGGCCATTCATACGCATTCTGAATCAATAATGGAGCATTAATTTTTATCTCATCAATCGTAACTGACGAAACAGAATCCTTAGGAAGCACTTGTGCACTCAGATTAATAGTCATTACGAAAACTGTAAATACCATTAATACACAACGAGTCTTCAAAAAGACAAAAAAATATAATTTTGCTCTAATCAACAGGAACTAGTTTAAGTATTTTTCCAGGTTTTTCAATAGCCACATAAATATAACCATCAGGGCTCATTTCAACATTTCTAACCCGTCCTATGTTTTTTAATAAATTTTCTTGATGTACAACTTTATCTCCCTCAAAAACAACTCTTTTAAGAAATTCAAAACGTAATGAACCGGTTAAGATATTATTCTTCCATTTAGAATAGCGATCGCCTTTTACAAAAGTCATCCCACACGGAGCAATAGAGGGCACCCAATATAAAATGGGTTGTTCCATACCTACTTTTGCCGTATCATTAGTAAAAATGGTTCCATTATAATTAATTCCAAATGAAATAACCGGCCAACCATAATTTTTACCTGCAACGATTATATTAATTTCATCACCTCCTTTAGGGCCATGCTCATCTGTCCAAATCCTTCCAGTTTCAGGATGCATGCACACTCCCTGTGGATTTCGGTGTCCATAAGAATAAATCGTAGGCTTGGCTCCTTCTGTATTTACAAAAGGATTATCTGCAGGAATGGATCCATCATCATTAATACGATGAATTTTACCACAATCATTGTCTAAAAACTGAGGATTTCGATCCCTGTTCCCCCTATCTCCTACTGAAAAATATAAATAACCATCCTTATCAAATTCCAGCTTACTTCCATAATGATGACGCTTATTTGACGCGGGATCAGCTTTAAATAACAATTGCTTATCAACTAATCTATTACCATCTAATTTAGCTCTCATTATGGCAGTAGTTGATAATTCAGGATTATTCTCATCAATAGCAGAATAAGACATATAAATCCATCCTGTATGCTCATAATCCGGATGCAATTCCAAATCGAGAAGCCCCCCCTGCCCTTCTGCCTTGACCTCTGGTGCTGCTGATACTTCTTGCAATTGATGATTTGTAGTATACTTAAATAATCCACCATTTCTTTCTGATATTAACAGATCTCCATTAGGTAAAAACTCTATTCCCCAAGGCACATCCAAGCCCTCCACAATTGTATCTACCCTAAAATTTTGTTCTTCTGAAATCTCAACTCCATCAACATTAGTATGAGCCTCTTTTACCAAAGGAACCATTTTATCCAGCGTTAAAATATAATTTGTTAATTGCTCAATTAATTCATCACTCATCCCTTTTTCAAACGCCGGCATTCCATGAGCAACTCTGCCATATTTAATACTCTTAATAACTTCATCTTTCTGATTTCCAAACAGCCATTTTCTATCAACAAATGAGGATTTTTTATCATTATGACATCCCAGACAATAATTATTATAGTTCTTTTCAATTATAGATTGAGATATTTGCTTTGTTGATTTTTTTGAAGTACATGATGTTGTATATGTAAAAGCAAATAGAAATAAAACAATGAATATTTTTAATATATGGTTTTTCATAATTAAGTATATTTAAAGGACTTATTAACTACTTTATATAGCACATTATTGATTTAATCAAGTTAGTGAATGTTATTTATCCTTCAAAAATTAAATGTTCAATACATTAAAATTCATATAACACAAAAGTTAACATAGCTATATATCAATATTATAAATAACCGTTTTCATTTTATAACAAAGCTTCTTCATTAGCTATTATTAAAAAGACTGAATATAAATTACACTATTCTACATATATCTAGATTACCATATCTACATTATTACATATATTTGAATGATTTTTATTTTAATTAATAAATTTTAACTTTAAAAAACAGAGGACCCAATTAAACAACCTAAATAATTACCTATGAACAAGGTTATCGTTTATTCAATTGTGATTTCGGTTTTAATAATACTAGGAGTAAATCTATTCCATAAAACGGAACCCCTTAATTTTTCGCAGTATGAACTAAAACAGAAGTATGCTACAAAACCAACCACATCGGTTGATCACAGTAAATTTGATATCTTAAATCAAGAATTTAAAACACCTCAGGATGTTACGGAAGCTTGTTTAACTTGCCACAACAAACGTCACGAAGAAATTATTCATTCAAGTCACTGGAACTGGGAGCGAGTTGCTTATGTAGAAGGCAAGGGAATTTCAAAGATTGGTAAAAAGAATGTCCTTAATAATTTTTGTATTGGTTCTAACTCTAATGAGCAAGCTTGTGCCAAATGTCATATTGGTTTTGGTATGACAAGTAATAAGTTTGACTTTAACAATGCACGAAATGTGGACTGCATGGTTTGTCATGATAACAGTGAAGAGTACATAAAAGGAGCTGCAATGGCAGGTTACCCAGATAGAAATGTTAATTTAACTAAAGTAGCTCAAGGAGTTGGAAAACCCACAAAAATTAATTGTGGTAGCTGCCATTTCTATAGCGGGGGTGGAAACAATGTTAAACATGGTGATTTAGAAGATGCTCTTTTAGCATGCGATAGAAATACTGATGTTCATATGGCTCAAAACGGAATAAACATGAGCTGTGTTGAATGTCATACTGCAGAAAAGCACAAAATCAAAGGAAAATTATATTCAGTTTCATCTACTGACGTAAATCGTTTAAATTGTGAAGATTGTCACAGTTCTCGTCCTCACCTTGATGATTTACTAAACAGACATTATTCAAAAATTGCTTGTCAAACCTGTCATATCCCTACTTATGCTAAAGTCAATGCTACTAAGATGGCATGGAAATGGTCTAAAGCAGGTAAACTATTGAATGGCAAACCTTATCATAAAGAAGATTCATTAGGAAACCATACTTACCTATCTATTAAAGGAGAATTTGAATGGAAAACAAATGTTGAACCAGAGTATTTCTGGTTTAATGGAAGTGCTCAACATTATGTTGCCGGTGATACAATCCAAAGCATTCCGGTACAGGTAAATAAGTTATTGGGTAGTGTTGATGATCAACACTCAAAAATATATCCGGTAAAAGTTCATAGAGGAGATCAGATTTATGATCCTGAAACAAACATGCTCATTCAACCAAAGTTATACTCGCCAAATAAAGGAGATAGTGCATTTTGGGTTGATTTTGACTGGAATTTGGCAGCAGAAGCCGGTATGAAAAGAATAGGTCTGCCATATAGTGGGAAATATGATTTTATTGAAACGGAGATGTACTGGCCTGTTAATCATATGGTAGCACCTAAGGATCAATCGCTAGACTGTAATGCCTGCCATACAAGTAAAAATGGACGATTAGCTGGAATGAATGGCTTTTATATGCCTGGTAGAGACAGAAATAATTGGGTTGATTTATTTGGTAAACTATTATTTTGGGGATCATTACTTGGAGTTTTTATTCATGCATTGGCAAGATTTATTAACTCATTAAGGAAAAATGAAATGGAATCAGAAGAGATTTCTATTTAAAAGAGCTGTCATTACCTATTGATAAAACTGAAAAAATACTGTTATGCAAAAAGTATATATATATAAAAAATTTGAAAGATTTTGGCATTGGAGTCAAGCTGCATTAATTTTCTTTTTAGCCCTAACTGGATTTGAAATTCATGATTCAATACACCTGTTTGGATTTGAAAAAGCTGTTGCATTCCATAGATCAGCATCCTATCTACTACTTGGATTAATTGCCTTAAGTATATTTTGGCATTTTACAACAGGTGAATGGAAGCAATATATTCCTACTTTTTCAAAGCTTAAAGCACAAATTCATTATTATGCAATAGGCATGTTTAAAGGAGATCCACATCCTACAATTAAATCAGTAAATAAAAAATTAAATCCACTTCAGGCAGTTGTTTACCTGGGATTTAAACTCGTAATGGCTCCTATGGTTATATTATCCGGACTATTATACATGTACTATAAATCCTTTGACGTAAACGACAGAGTAGTTGCCATTGACATTCCGCTAGAGTGGATTGCCATCATACACACTTTAGGTGCATTCTTGCTAATATCCTTTATTGTTGTTCATGTTTATATGACTACAACAGGGCATAGCCTGACTGCCAATATAAAAGCCATGATTACAGGATGGGAAGAGTTAGAAGAAAGTGAAGAGACTGATTATGATGAGTTGAAAAATAAAAATAATAAATCATGATAACAGATAAACCAAAAAAGTATATGAATCCATATTTAGCTGGATTCTTTTTGGGCTTTGTGCTCTTATTAACGATTTATATTACAGGCCGGGGTCTAGGTGCCAGTGGCGCTTTTAAAAGTGTTGTAATGCAATCGGTAGAGACAATAGCACCATCTCATGCTGAAAACACACCTTATTATTCCGATTACCAAAAATCTCATCCGGAAGGGCCCATGAAATCATGGTTAGTATTTGAAGTTTTAGGTGTTTTAATTGGTGCGTTTTTATCTGGAGTTGCCTCAAACAGGGTGTCTTTAAAACTCGAAAAAGGTCCTGGTGTGAAAAATAAAACACGAATTATAGGCGCTATCATTGGTGGTGCACTATTTGGTTTTGGTAGTCAGCTAGGAAGAGGATGTACATCCGGATCAGCATTAAGTGGGATGGCTGTCATGTCATTTGGAGGTATCATAACTATGTTTGCTATTTTTGGAGTAGCCTATATGGTAGCATACTTTTTTAAAAATTTATGGATTAAAAAACAATAGATATGGGACCATTAGTACCTGATATTATAAGTAGTGAGCTCAATTATATTATTGCATTAATTGTTGGAATTGGGTTTGGTTTTGCATTGGAACAAGCAGGATTTGCTTCTACAAAAAAATTAGTTGGCCTGTTTTATGGTTATGACTTTACCGTATTACGTGTATTTTTTACTGCAGGAATAACTGCCATGGTAGGTGTACTTATATTAAATCACCTGGGTTTATTGGATTTAAGCATCATTTACATCAATCCAACCTTTCTTTGGTCAGCTCTTGTAGGAGGTGGTATTATGGGATTTGGATTTATTATTGGAGGTTTCTGTCCTGGAACAAGTGCTTGTGCTGCTGCAACAGGCCGGGTAGATGGCATGGCATTTTTGCTTGGAAGCGTGATTGGTATTTTTGCATTTTCTGAGGGATATCCGCTATGGAAAGATTTATATACCGCAGAAAGTTGGGGTCCTGTTTTAATGAGTGATCAACTGGGAATGTCTCGTGAAGCATTTGGTTTAGTGATGATATTAGTAGCAGCAGGAGCATTTGTGGCAACAACTATTATCGAAAATAGAATTAATGGGAAAGAGACCAAATGGTTTAAGCCTGTAATTATTAAAAATTCAATTATTGTTGCTACTCCTGTATTATTGGTATTAATTGTTATGATTACTCCAACAAAAAGAGAAGTAATGGATAAACGTATTGATGAAAAAATTGCTGCTGGAGAATGTAATCCAAAGATTATGAATGGAGATAAATTGGCTTACGAGCTAATGAATCAATACTACAAATACAATGTAATCGATGTTAGATCTCCAAAAGAATATAAAAAGTTTCATATTCCTACAGCCATTAATATACCTTTAGAAGAAATGCATCATTCAGGAAGTTTGGGTACCATCATACAAAACATCAAAACTAATGTATTTTATGGTAAGGATAATATGCAATCGCAAAGAGCTTGTATGGTATCGAAATATTTCGGAAAATCAGACAACTTTGCACTTGAACTAACAGCTGATGAATTTAATAAGCAATACTTTCTAAGTACAGAAGTTGATCCTAATGGCACAAAACAGGAAGTTGATGTACAAAACTTTAGAATAGAAGCTGGTAAGAAATTAAAAGAAATTGGAGATGCCGTTGCAAATATGGATAAACCTGTTGTTAAAAAAGCTACCCGTGTAAGTGGTGGCTGCAGTTAACCACGCAAAATATTCAAAGGGTTTCTTTCTAAGTAGAGAAACCCTTTTATATTATTTTAGAATTACTTTTTATGCTTTATCGCAACAAAAAAGTAAATTAAGAAACCTAAGCCAATAAATAACAATTCAATTCCAAATGAAATCATTGATCGTTCCATTCCATAGCTATCCAGGCCATATAAATCACCAACAACATAAGCAATAATCATCCCCAAACCAGCCATAGAAGCCACCAAAGCCCACTTTAAACTTTTTAAAGTTTGTGGTTCATCATCTACTTGTTGTACAGGTTGCAATATATCAGCTTTTTCAATGTGTCCATTTTTTACAATTCTGCGCTTTAAAAGATAGTCGGTAAACATCTTAATAATATAATAGAATCCTAAGAAAACAACAGCAGTTACTATAACTTCACTTCTCATAATTATTTCTTTTTAAATGAATATTTCCATATTTGTCGAGGCACAAGTTCTAAAGGTTGCAAAAAATTAATCTTTTTTATTTTTTAAATTCATTGTAACCTTTCTATATAGTCTAACGACAAATTATTACATGAACGATATTGAACTGGTTAATCAAATAAAAAAAGGCAATGCCAATGCTTATAAGTATTTAGTAAATAAATACAAAAAACTGGTATTTAACATTGCTTTTAAATTATCATTTGATAACCAAAATGATGTGGAAGATATTGCTCAGGAAGTTTTTATTAAGGTTTACAAAAACATCAAACAATACCGAAAAGAATCAAAACTTTCAACATGGATTGCTGCTATAACCTGGAAAACGGCAATTGATTTTAATAGAAAAAGAACCAGACACAAAATCAATTATACCGATAAATTAGAAGTATTTGAAAATCTAACATTTACTATAAATAAAAACAGTAACGAATCTGAGATAAAAAACATTGTTAGAGAAACCATAAATCAACTACCTCCTAATTACAGAACAGTATTAACACTTTTTTATCTGGAGGAGTTCAGTTATCCTGAAATTGAGGAAATAACCGGGATGCCATTAGGTACCATTAAAAGTTACTTAAACAGAGCTCGTAAAACGTTTAAGGAAACCATTGAAAATAATTTGGGTTATGAGGTTACAAATCTCTTATACAACGAAAATATTTAGCGTATGAGTTTAAAAAACAACGATATTGATAAACTAATTTCTGATTCTATACAGGATTTTGATACAACTAAAATCCCTTTAGATTTTACAGAAAATCTCGGTCGTAAATTTGAGTTTAGAACTTATAAAAAAACTTTGTTTAAAGAATGGGGTGCTAAAATCATGGTGATTATTGGGATCTCAATATGTATAATTGGTGCTTTTTATTTCTATTCACCATTAAAACTTATTGAATTTATAAAAAACAGGAATTCATTTTTCGTATTACTTGCAGCTTTTATTGCACTATTTATATTTCTATTTGATCAATTAATTCTGAAAATACTATTTAAGAAATATGATAAATGAATACAATACTATGATGAATAAATAATTTACTACTTTATATTTATGTTTAAATAGTCTAATTTTATACCAAACTAAAATCTTATAGTCATGAGTACAGAATGTGTTAATCTACCTACTTGCGGATTTTTTAAAAAATATTGCAAAACAAAAGACTTAGCATGCAAAGGATTTATTAGCATGTATTGCAAAGGTAGTAAAATGAAGGATTGTAAAAGATTACAGTACAAAAAAGAACACGGCACTCCTCCCCCCGATGACATGATGCCAAGTGGACAAATGATTAATTAACATAAAAAAACCGTTTCTTAATAGAAACGGTTTTTTTTATTATGGAATAACTCTATAATCCTGTTGCAGTATGATATACGTTTGTTACGTCATCATCTTCATCAAACTTAGCAAGCATTTTTTCAAATACTTTAACTTCTTCTTCGTTTAAATCTTTAGTCGTTGTAGGCATTCTCTCAAATTCAGAACTAACTATCTCAAATTCATTCTCTTCTAAATAAGTCTGAATTGAACCATAGCTCTCAAATTCTCCGTATATAATAATATTTCCTTCTTCTTCAAAAATTTCATTTGCCCCGGAATCAATCATCTCAAGCTCTAATTCCTCAAGATCCAAACCCTCTTTACCGGCAACTTGAAAATGGCATTTATGCTCAAACATATACTCAACACTTCCTGTTGTGCCCAACGAACCTCCAGCTTTGTTAAAATAGCTTCTAACAGCACCAACAGTTCTTGTATTATTGTTTGTTGTTGTTTCTACTAAAACAGCAATTCCAAATGGTCCGTACCCTTCGTATACAACTTCTTTCCAATCTTCATTACTTTTTTCAGTTGCCTTTTTAATTGCCCTTTCTACATTGTCTTTAGGCATATTTGCAGCTTTGGCATTCTGAATTAACATTCTCAAACGAGGGTTTGCATCTGGTTCTGCCCCTCCTTCTTTAGCTGCCATTGTAATTTGTCGACCTAACTTTGTAAAAGTTTTCGCCATACCAGCCCATCTCTTAAGCTTGGTGGCTTTTCTATATTCAAATGCGCGTCCCATTTATTTATTTTTATCTTACTTACTTTTTTGAACTCACAAAACTATAATTCCTTTGCAAAAAAATCAAAAAAATAACAAGGTATTAAACACTTATATAATAATAATATATTAAACCCCTTGTTTTTTCTATATAATAACACCCTTTATATACATTATTGACTAAAATTTCAATGGTGATTTCAACTTTATTTTAACAAAAAACCATCAATTTATTTAAACATTTTTTAACAAAGTGAAACGTTTTTGTTCCAGAGTTTTATTAAACGGTATTTTAATTGTATGTTCACACAGTTATTTTACTTAAAATCATTAAAATAATTATGCTATGAATAAAAACAGATTAAAATGGTTTCCTCTGTTTAGTACTAATTTTGCTGGTGTTTTAAATGACAATTTATTAAAAACTTTAATTGGTTTTGTAGGTGTTGTTTGGATAGGAAGTGAAAATAAAGCCACATTAGTTTCTGTGGCTGCTGCCCTCCTGGTTGTGCCATACATTTTTCTATCACCCTTATCTGGAAAATTAGCAAAAGAGCATCCTAAAGCGGACATTATTCAATGGGCGAAATTCGCTGAAATACTAATCATGATTATTGCTATTACAGGCTTTTTTATCCAAAACATATATGTTGTTTTAATTGGTATGTTTTTAATGGGGTTACAAAGTTGTATTTATTCGCCTAGTAAATATGGAATTATTAGAGATATAGGAGGAAAGGAATTAATTTCATTCGGAACAGGGGCGATGGAAATGATCACATTTATTGCCGTTTTATTAGGTACATTTTTGGGTGGTATAATATCTGACACTCATGAATATTTTTCTAATCCGAAATCTGAAAGTATTATTATAGCTATTTTCTTAATGGGATTAGCCATTATTGGCTGGCTGACAAGTATGAAAATCGATCCAAAAGAATCTGAACCTGAAGATGATTCTGATGATACTTTAAATCCTTTTTTATATCCTCTAAAATGGTTTAAATGGAGTAAAAGTATAACAGGATTAAACTATACTGTACTTGGCTTATCTGTTTTTTGGCTCATTGGTTCATTAATTCAATTAAATCTTTATATCTACTGTGAGCAGTTTCTTAGCCTGTCAAACACTGCTACAGGAACTATCATGGCACTAGTAGCAATAGGAATTGGTGTCGGATGTTATGTTGCCGGAGTTATTTCAAACCATCAGGTAAAAACCAACCTAATTCCAGTTGGTGGAATAGGCATGACCATATCAATGTTACTTATTTTTGTTTTACAACCTGCAACAACATTGTTCACCATATTAATTGTGGTTTTTGCATTTTTTGCTGGTCTGTTTAAGATTCCGCTTAATTCTTTTATACAAGATAAAGTAAAAGGTCGGGAACTTGGACCTGTGATTGCGTACAACAATCAAATGGTTTTTATTTCCATATTAATCTCCGCAGGACTGTTTTCAATTATTGAAAATACTTTTAATTCTCGATTTGTATTTCTTGCTGTTTTAATAATAACTGTATTGATTACACTAACAATGTATTTTAAAATTCCTGGTGCAGGAAAAAGAAAACAACAATAAGAATCTATTTTAATTTGCATCCTGTTAAAGAGGAATTAAAACCCTCTTTAGGGATCAAATTAAATTCACATCAAATTTAAAAACAGATCCACATCCAAGTTCACTCTCAATTTCAAGAGTTCCTCCATTCCTTTCAATAAATTCCTTACTTAAGGTTAAACCCAAACCATTACCGGTCTCTTTATCTGTACTTGGCATAAATTCGATTCCTGATGAATTTAGAATTCTATCAATGGCTTCAGCCTCCATCCCTACACCATTATCCGATATTTGTATTTGTACTTTAGCACAATTCTTAGTCACTTTGATCTCAATCTGACCATTGTAAGGCGTAAATTTTATTGCATTTGACAATAAATTCCTAAGAACAGTTTTTATCATAGCTTTATCAACCCGAACCTCTATATCTTCCCCCCCTATATAATTCACAGTTATATTTTTACATTCGGCATATTGAGCAATCAATTTTACATTCTCTTTTATAATGCAACTAATATTCATAGTTTCTGGTACATATTGAATATTACCTAATTGTGATTTAGACCAGTTCAATAAATTATCCATCAAGTGAAATGTATTTGTAGCTGATTCGTTTAAAGAATTTAGAGATTTAAATATCATGTCTTTATCTAACGTATCAATCCTAATAGTTAACATTTGAATTAAATTCCTAAACCAATAAATCGGATTACGTAATTCATGAGAAATTATGCTAAATAATTTAAGCTGTTGATCTTTGGATTTTCTTAATTTCTTATTTACAGCATCTAACTCTGAATTTTTTATTTGAATTGAATTATTTAATTCTAATAATTCTATATTCGCTTTTTTCTTATTTAAAAATCTATTGTAAACAATTATACTTAAGGCGCTTAATAAAAACAAAACAATCACAACGAAAATAATGAATTGATTTTTGCGATTAATCATTAAAGTCTGAATTTCATTATCTTTTTTTAAAACCTCATTTTCGCGAATCTTGAGAGACTGGTTATATTGAGTTTTTAATTCTGCAATTTTATTTACTGATTTAAGATTAACGATATCATCATTAACTTTTGTATAATCTTTATAATATTCAAGAGCTCTTTTATAATCGCCTTTCTTCGTTAAAGCATCTGAAATAATTAAATTAAATTCACTTACACTTGTTAAAACATTTTCATCAATTGCCAATTCAAGCCCTTTATGAGCCATTTCCAAAGCTTTTGTAAACTGATTGATTCTATTATAGACAAGAGCAAGCATGTGGTAAGCATGTAAAACACCTTTTTCATAACCTATTTGTTTGGAAAGTTTTAATGCTTCAAAAAACTTTTGAATAGATTCTTTATTCTCATTCATTTTAAATTTAACAACACCTTGATTTTGAACACCCTTGACCTCTCCCTTTACATAACCCACTTCTTTACAAATAGTTAATGACTGAGTAAAATGGTCAAAAGCATTTTCAAGCTGATTGATTTCAACTAATACCTCACCAATATTATTTAATGATTTGGCTACACCTTCACGATAATGAATTTTTCGTCTGCTATTAAGTGCCTTTCTATGAAAAAGCAAAGCTTTATCATATTCATTAAGTTCATCATACATATTACCTAAGCTATTATAGGTAGTCCCCATTTCAATACAATTACCTGTATCAAAAACCATTCGTTCTGACATCAGATAATATTCCAAAGCCTCAGCAAATTTCCCAATAGTTTCAAAGTGTTTACCAATTTTGTTTTGTACAGAAATGATGGCTATCGTATCACCAATTGATTGAGCTAATTGATAACATTTCTGGTAAAAGGTATAAGATTCTTTGAAATTTCCTTTTGAATGATAATATTTACCAATATAGTTAAGCGCTTTAATTTCTATAGTATAATAATGCTTCTGTTGTGATATTTTTAATACTTCATTAAATCTTATTAAAGCATTATCATATTGGGCCCAATTATACAACAATTCACCTATATTTAATTTTGTTTTTAATTCACACGCTTCTAAAGCTAATTTCTTAAAAATAAAGTTAGACTGTTTAAAATAATTAAGTGCATTATAGTTTTCGCCTGTTATGGAGTGAAATAGACCAAGATAATTTAAGTACTCTGCATAAAGCGAATCTTCTTTAAATTCTTGATTTAACTCCGAATACAGCTCAATATAAAATAAAGTACTATCTGTATTGTGATATAAATTTTTCTGAATTTGATTAAGATAAAACTTTGATTTATCTATACTATTTGAGTAACATTCTGTCCAATTTAAGCCTAATAATAGAAAGGAAAATATCAAAAACTTAAATAAATATATTTTTAAAAAACTCACCACAATTATTTTCTGTAATACTGAATTTATTGAACTAAATTGTGCTGAATTGCAAATTTGGTTAACTCTACATTATTTATCAGATTCAATTTTTTCAAAATATTTGCACGGTGATTACTTAGTGTATTTTTACTAATTGACAACTTATCTGAAATCTCTGTTTTAGATTTTCCGGAAGCCATTAAGCATAATATCTGATACTCTCGATCTGTTAATGTTTCAATATTTATGGCTCCATCATTACCTGCAATAAGTTGGTTTGCAAAAAAACATTCCTGACTTTTCGTTAAATACCTTTGTTTTTGAGCAGCTAATCGAACAGCCTTTAATAATTCTTCAGGATTTTCCTCTTTATTAATATAAGCTAAAGCTCCATTTTTAAACATCCTCATAGCTAAATCTTCACTTGTATTCATTGAAAACACAACAATTTGCATTTCAGAATACAATCTCTTAAGCTCAGCCACTAAATCAATAGAACTTAAACCTGGCATATTTACATCCACAATAGCAACATCAAACTTTTCCACATTCAATTTATCCAGTAATTCTGTACCATTAGATGCTTCTGCATGAACACAGAACTCATCATCTCCCTGAAAAATAATCTGTAAGCCTGTTCTTACTACTGCATGATCATCTGCTACTATGACTGATTTCATGTGTTTACAATTTTACACTATTAACCGACTAAAGTCGGGATATTAAAAATCATCTTCCGTAACGCCCATAAACAGGGCGATCGTTTTAAATTTAAAATATATCAGAAAACCATTTAATATCTTAAAATTTAAAAATACATCAACTAAATATCCTTTACTTATTGCCAACATTAATATATCATTAACATTACACTGCATCTTTAATTAATCATTACCATTTCTCTTCCTTATCATCAATCCACAACAAACAACACCAACCATATAACACTCTATTACAATACGTAACACCATGTTAATTTTTCATCATAGTATAATGTACTATCCCTTGCTACATAAATCTGCTATTGAATAAGTTATCAATCGGTTCTAACATTGCATCAGAAAATTTTCAAACAGATATAAACAAATAATAAAATAAAATAACCTAGAAAATGAAAAGACAATTTAGCTTATTAGCCTTATTTCTTATTGTTATTACATCATTACAGGCACAAAGTGGAACCTTAAGAGGTAAAATTATTGACGAAAATAAACTATCCATTCCAGGAGCCTATATCTATTCTAACGACCAGCAATTTTATGCTGTATCTGATGTAAATGGAAACTACACCATAACAGGTATTCCTGATGGTGATTATACTTTTAAAGTTTCCTATATAGGGTTTAAACCTGAGGAAAGTGATGTAAATATCAATAGCACTAAAACAACAATTTTAAATTTTAATTTAAATGCAGGGATCGTAGGTCTTGATGAAGTTGTTGTTTCCAGTTCACAACAAGGACAATCCAAAGCCTTAAATCAACAAAAAACAAATGCAAATATTACAAATGTGATAGCTGCTGACCAGGTAGGTAAATTTCCTGATGCAAATATTGGTGATGCATTAAAACGTATCCCAGGAATCAATGTTCAGTACGATCAGGGAGAAGCTCGTTTTGGAAATATTCGTGGTACTGCACCACAATACAACTCTATTACGATTAATGGAGAACGCATCCCCTCAGCTGAAGCAGAGGATCGTTCCATTCAGTTAGACTTAGTTCCTTCAGATATGATACAGTCTATTGAAGTAAATAAAGCGGTTACTCCTGATATGGATGGCGATGCGATTGGTGCTTCTGTTAACCTGATTACTCTATCGGAGCCAGCAGGTAGAAGAATTTCAGGTTCCTTTGCAGGTGGTTATAACCAAATATCAGAGAAACCAAATTACGCAGCTAACCTAAATTATGGTAATCGTTTTGCTAAAGATAAGATTGGTATGACTCTTGGTTTTTCAATCAACAACAACAAATTAGGTTCTGATAACGTTGAAGGTGAATGGGATATTGATGAGGACAACCTTTATCTTAAAGAATTACAGATACGACAATACTATTTACAGCGTCTGCGTCAAAGTTATTCCGGAACTTTTGATTTTAAATTAAACGACAATCATACTATTTATCTAAAAGGTATGTACAACAGACGTAAAGACTGGGAAAATCGTTTTAGAAGAGTAATGGAAGTTGATGATCTTGAAGCAGGAAATGTATATGTTGCTGACAAAATAGAACGTGAAGTAAAATCTGGTGGAAACAATAAAAATGCCCGATTAGAAGATCAACAAATGATGCAGTTTTCATTAAGCGGAGATCATATATTTGGAAAAGTAAAAGCCGATTGGGGATTATCATATTCAAAAGCTTCTGAAGACAGACCACAAGAAAGATATTTAAACCTAAAGCTTGATGAAGAAAATCGTTTTATCATAAATGACTTTTCTGATTCTAAAAAACCGACAATGTCATTACAAGGTCAAGATCTGGATTTAAATGATAATTGGGAATTTGATGAGCTGACTGAAGAAAATCAATACACCGAAGATATTGATGTGGTAGGTCGTTTAAATTTAGAAATTCCATTAGCTCAGGGATCTTTTAAAAACTCATTAAAATTTGGTGGTAAATACAAATCAAAAAGTAAAAAAAGAGACAATAACTTTTTTGATTACAGCATTACAGATTCATATGAAAGTCAGTTTTTATCTGATGCCTTGGTAAATACCAAAAACATGACAAGAGATAATTTTATGCCAGGAGATAAATACCAGGTAGGAACTTTTGTTACCAAAGAATTTGTAGGTGAATTGGATTTAACTGATGAAAGTAAATTTGAAGGAGAAGCAGATTATTCAGAATATGCAGGAAACTTTGATGCAAGTGAAACTGTTACGGCAGGATATATCATGTTAAATCAAAAATTAGGCAATAAATTATCTGCTATATTAGGTGTACGAATCGAAAACACATCCACTGAAGGAGAAGGGTATTATTTCGATGATGAGTTAGATACAGAGAATCAGCTAACACCAACCGGAAACCTTAAAAATGATTATACCAATATACTACCAAGTTTTCATTTAAAATATAGTCTATCAAACAACAGTATAGCCCGATTTGCCTATACTTCAACCATTGCTCGTCCAGGATACTTTGACCTGATTCCTTATCAACAAATAGAAGATGGCGAAGAGATTTCCATTGGTAATCCAGATCTTGAACCAACCACATCAAACAATATTGATATCATGTTTGAACATTATTTTAATACTATTGGTATACTTTCTGGTGGTTTCTTTTATAAGGATATTAAAGACTTTATTGTGGATGAAACTCATGATGATTTCATCTATAACGGAGTTGAATATAAAGATTTTGAAAAACCTATAAATGGAGGTGATGCTACACTTTGGGGATTAGAATTTTCAGCACAACGAAAATTAGACTTTTTACCAGGCTTTTTAAGTGGATTTGGAATTTATGCTAACTACACTTACACTAAATCCGAAATTACTGATTTTAATATTGAAGATCGTGAAGATGAAACCTTAGCTATGCCAGGATCTCCTGAACACACTCTAAACGCTTCTATTTCATATGAAACAAAAAAATTCACAGGTAGATTATCCTTCAACTATGCTAGTGATTTCATAGATGAATTTGCAGATGAAGCAGCTTTAGACAGATACTATGATGAAGTAACTTACCTCGATTTAAATCTAACATATGATTTGAATAAAAACTATTTAATCTTTGCTGATCTTAACAATCTATTAAATCAGCCATTAAGATATTTCCAGGGTGAGCAAAACAGAACTATGCAAATGGAGTATTACGGAACGACAGCAAAAGTTGGTGTTAAAGTTCACTTTTAATAGTTTTGATATTTAACATTATTCTTTTAAAATAAAATGCACTAAACCATATCCTAAAACTATTTTCTGGGATATGGTTTATGTCTTATAATATTGATTAATATATGAATTACTACAAAGCATTAGCAACCTTTATTATTATTGCAACATCTCTTATAAGTTGCAGTACTAAAGATAAACAACAAAATAATAATAACGATTCGGTTAAAGTTGCCAGAAATAAAGAAGCTAGAGAGGATTCCCTAAAAATGGCAGAAGCTATTTCATGGCAAGCTAAGTTTAAAAATGCTATAACAGCTGATTACGAAACACCTCCTGTAATTTCCAAAGCAGGAGAAGATGCTGCTGATGATCCGGCTATTTGGATTAACAAAAACGATCCTGAAAAAAGCTTAATTATTGGAACCAATAAAAAAGCAGGATTGCATGTTTACGATATTTATGGAAAGGAATTACAATTTATTTCTGTTGGAAAAATAAATAATGCCGAAGCAAGCTACAACTTTCAACTAGGTAACAGAACCATTGATTTTGTTGCAGGAACAAACCGTACAACCCAAACTATTGATATTTATGAGATAGACAATATCAACCTAAAACTCATAGAAAAACCACTATGCAAAATTCCATCTACTGTTGATGATGTATACGGGTTATGTACCTTTCAAAATAAAAGTACCAATCAACATTATGTTTTTATCAATGGTAAAAACGGCAAAGTAGAACAATGGTTACTAAAAGCAGAAAGCGATACTCTTACTGCTAATTTGGCCCGTACTTTACAAATGCCCAGTCAGCCCGAAGGAATGGTTGTTGACGAAGTTACCAATACACTATTTATTGGCGTTGAAGAAGATGCAATATATGCCTACAGTGCGCTGGAAAATGCGGATTCAACATGTTTTAAATTAGAGCAGTCAACAATCTCTAATTCAAACATTAGTTACGATATCGAAGGCTTAACTATTTACAGAAAATCAAAAGATGAAGGTTATCTGATTGCATCTATACAAGGAAACTTTTCTTATGCCATTTTCAATATTAATCCTCCCTATAATTATATTACAAACTTTATAGTTAAAGGCGGCTCTGTTGATGGAATTGAAGAAACGGATGGATTAGAGATATGTAATACACCTTTGGGTGCACAGTTCCCGTCAGGGATGTTAGTTATTCAAGATGGTTTTAATAAAGACAATGGAATAAATAAAAACCAAAATTTTAAAATAATATCGGCAGGTAAGATTTTAGAATTACTTAATTAACAAAGTCAACCAAACAAAAAAAGTGAGACTAATGGCCTCACTTTTTTTTATATATCAATCTCTGATAAAATCTATTCTTCAGTTTTTGCTTCTTCTTCTGTTGCTTCAGCTTCAGTAAAATCTAACATTTCTTTTTCTTGCAATAAGTTATACCATTGTATCACTTTTTTCATATCCGAAACATAAACTCTGTCCTGATCATAATCTGGAAGAATTTCAGCAAAATAACTTTTTAATTCATTTGCCGAAACTTTATGGCTAATAGTTTTAGCACCATTTTCTTTGTCAGAAATATTTTTAAAAACATCATATAGTTTAACATCGCCATCTTCAGTAAAGATTGAAATATCTTCCAATGCACTGATTCTTGAAGTTGCATATGCTGGCATTCTTTTTCCATCAACTAATGATTCTACAATAATGCTATTCTTAGCCTGAGATACAATTTTAAATAAACCTCCCTGACCAGATACAGCCAATATACCTTTTAACATTTCGCTCATTACAATTCGTTTTTCCCAATTATCAATTTTGTTGCAAAAGCAACTGTCTGTTTTTTATTTTTACAAGTGCAAAAATAACAGATTAGTATGAACTTAAAATATGTTTTAAAATATATTTTAAACTTATTAAAACTAAAATTCAAAAAAGCTAACCTCCTGTACAGATATTTTATAATAAGATTGAACTATTTAAATCCTCTCTCCTTTTTAATAGCTTCAAATGCTTCATTTACTTTTTGAAATTTTTCCTTAGCGGAAACCTGAAATTCCTCTCCTAAATGAGCCACTTTATCAGGATGAAATTTAATAGCCATTTTTCTGTAAGCCTTTTTCACTTCGTCATCAGATGCTTTTGAATCTATTTCCAATATTTTATAGGTAGACTCGGTATTCTTTGCATACATATTAAGTAAGGATTCGAATTCAGCATTTGAAATACCTAAACCTATAGCTATTTGGTGAATGATATTTATTTCACTCTGCGGAATATGTCCATCAGCATTGGCAACACCAAACAACATATGAGTTAGCTCAACCCTGGAATTATAATCCACATGCATTTTTATTTGATAACAAACTTCATTGACGGGAATATTTCTTTTAAGAATATCTCTCAACATAATTAATGCCTGCGCTGATTTTTGCTCCCCCAATGAACGTACCAGATATATCTTTACATAATCTAATTCAGCTTTTACCACTTTTCCATCCGCCTTCATCACCGCAGCTATCAAAACCATCAACGATACCATAAAACCATCCCGTGGATTTCCACTAGGTCTTTCATCATTTTCAGGAGCCATATTATCAGCTAAGGTTCCTACTACAAAACCTAAAACTGCACCAACTGGGCCTAAAAACCACCACCCCAAACCAGCTCCCAAAAGAGAGGAACCAGAAATTTTAAAGTTTTTCATATATAAAATTTTCTTTATCTCTTATTAATACCAATTAGCTTGTTATGAATTTTAACAACCTGAGGAATAACAAGTTCTTTATCATCGCAGTAAATTACAAAATCTGATTGTTTTATCTTTTCTTCATCCTTCATTTGGTTGTTCATCCTGCTAATCACATCCTCTCTACTAATCATATCACGCTTTACTACCCTATCTATTCTTAATTCAACAGGCGCAGAAATGGTAATTATTTTATCTACTTGCTTAGAAGCTCCGCTTTCAAATAAAATAGCAGCTTCTTTTAAAATGTAGGGCTGCTCTATATTTTGTATTTTCCATTGTTCAAAATCTGCAGCAACGACAGGATGAATAATACAATTTAAGGCTTGTAATTTTTCTTTATCTCTAAAAACTATTTCTCCTACTCTCCTTCTATCCATCTTCCCAAAACTATAAATAGTATCTCCAAAGAGTTTTTTAACTCCATTAACAATATCAGGATGGGTATCACTCAAAATACGAGCTTGCAAATCAGCGTAATACACAGGTATTCCAAGCGATTCAAAAACTTTACAAACAGTACTCTTGCCACTGCCGATCCCTCCTGTTATTCCAACATTTATCATTTAGAATCGTTTTTTTCAAACAAACATTCTACAAACAGAGGTGAGTAATCAACTTTTTTTACGCCTCTAGGTATGTCCGTTATCCTAACTTTTAACCTATCCGGAAGCGTATTTGATGTATTTGAATTATAATCTACTTCGGCTTTGAAATCTCGTGCAGACACATCATTAAATTTACTTACTGCAATTGTAAAAGAGATTTTAACTTCAGAAGGAAAGCACTTTAATCGTAAACTATCAGGCACATTTACCGATTGTAAAGGAATAATAACTTCTTTTTCAGTAAATGGCTCTACAGGTATAGATACTACAACTCTACCAGGATTACATGTAATATTATCATTAGTAATAAGAGGAACATTCCTTATTAATGAATCACTCAAATCTTCAAAAACCTTGTTTTGAGTATATACAACATCAATGGTATCAATTAAGGTTAATGGTCCTGATATTTCAACAGAATCAGGCTTAAGCAATATGTTTCCTGATTGATAATACTGAGGTTTAAAAGTTAATTCAGACTGAAATTTAACAGGAACTACTTTCTTTTCCTTTTTCTCAAATAGAACAAAAAGAGTATCAGGATATATCTCCAACAAATCTATCCCATTGGTTAAATTCTTAGTAAACACGTTCTTTAAATCTCTAGTTAAAATATAAGCTCCCTCTGTATCTCCTTTATGTATTCTTTTAAAACTCGATACATTTAAATATTCTGGCGAGATAATTTTTCCAAAATGATAAGGTAATATATTATACCCTAAAGATCTTATTTTTAACTGCACGTTAGATTGAGGTTCTCCCAACAAGATAAAATCTTCCGGAAACTCACTATATTTTACAGGGTATTCAATTGTTGTAACAAAATCTTTACGTAAGGCATTTAAAAACCACAAACCAGTTGATAACAATAAAAAAACTAAAAAAACCAATAAGTCTCTATTACTCTTCAAATTATGGAATAACTCCTTAATTTTTAATGAATAATCATTTAGTATATTTTTTACTGTTTTAATAGCCATGAAAATGATATAATAAAATGCCTTAAAATAAGAAAAGCCAATAACCATCAAATATAGTTATTGGCTTTATAAAAAAAAATATTCTTTTAGCGTTTTGGCTGAGCATCTGACATATCCATAATGATAGCAGATTTATCAATTTTAATTACAACGCCATTTGAGATTTCAACATTAATATAAGCTTCTTTTACTTCAGATACTTTTCCATAAATACCTCCGGTAGTAATTACTTTATCTCCTTTTTTTAATGCCTCACGATACTGTCTTAATTCTTTCTGACGTTTTTGCTGTGGACGAATCATGAAAAAATAAAAAACTACGATAAGTAGTCCCATCATGATGAAAAAAGAATATTGCCCACCTCCACTTTGTTGAGCTTGTAAAAATAATGCTTGTAAATTCATTTCTATACTAATTTATCTAATTAATAACATTGGCTGTTATCACCAATTCTTTCGATTTTTTTTCAATGTTCGCGTCTATACGAATTACTTTATATTGATTACCAGAAAAGCCTCTTGAATCAAACCTGATTTCAATCTCACCATAATCTCCTGGTAAGATTGGATTTTCAGGAAACTTTGCAGTTGTACAACCACACCCCGGTTTAACATTATAAATAACCAAAGGTTCATTTCCTGTATTAGTCATCTTAAAATAACAACCAACAGTTTCACCCTGACTAATCTTTCCAAAGTTATGAATTAACTTATCAAATTCAGCAGTTGTTAATGCATAATTTTTATTTGCTAATACTTTTTTGCTATTTGTTTCATTACAACTAACAAGATGCACCAGCATCAGAAATATCAGAATTTGATAAAAACATTTCATTGATTAGGCAAGACCTTTTCCTGATTTTTTAATTTTTTTATCCGAAGTTAAATCAACAATTGCTTTATCTAATACACCATTAATAAATACACCACTCTTTTCTGTTGAATAATGTTTTGCTATTTCAATGTACTCGTTCATTGTAACTTTAATAGGAATATTAGGGAATTGTGTTAGTTCTGCTAATGCTATCTGCATTATAACAACATCCATAAAGGCAACTCTATCAATTTCCCAATTTTTGGCATACTTATCAATAAGTGCTCTGTACTCTTCTTTGTTAACAGCAGCTTTTCTGAATAAATCTTTTACAAAATCTCTATCCTCTTCATCTTTAAATTCACCCATCAACTCAGCTGGTCCTTGTTCTTCCATCCCTTTTACGGTTTTCATAACCATACTTAACACAAACTCTATCTCATCATTCCAATAGATGCTCTGTTCTTCAAAAGTAGGATATAATGGTTCATGGTAAGCTATTACCTTTTCCAATAATTTGATTACAAATTTCTTATCTGCATCAAAAGATGAATCTTTTTTAGCTAAATAATCTCCATACTGCTGAGAATTAATGATGTCATTATAAAGGCTTTTAACAACATCAGGATAGTTTGACCAGTTGTTTCCATTCTGATCCATGTACTTTTGTACATCACTGCTATCAGCTAGCTTACTAAATATTTTATTAGTAACAAATTTAGTATTAGGATTTTTTTCTTCTCGAGAGGCTGTTTTTTTGCTTTTCGCAAATTCAATTCTGCCTATGGCATAATCCCTTAATTCAAGAAGCAACAAGATGTATAAATAATATAAATCCAGGGATTTCGAGATACTATGGAACATTTCCTTTTCAGAGTTTTGAATAGTTGTATCACTATTTTGGTAGTGAGCATATAGTACTTGCATCACTTTAACTCTAAGTAGTCTTCTGTTTAACATTCTTCAAAGAACTTTTTATATTAATCACTGTCGCAAAAATAGGTTATTTTTATTTTCGAACCACATAAAAATCATTTTTTACGGTTTATTCACATCATTATTTTTTATTCATGCTTATTCTATAAAATAACATAAGATTTAATTTAGTTGAATAAAGCTTTCTGAGAAAAAAGTGTTTTTTTTATAGAACCCTTTGTTTACAATACCTTTACACCAAAAAAAACAATAAATATATGCCATATATATATATACAATAGATTTTTTTGATAAAACTGTAGAATAATTCAAAAATATTTCCCACTTTTGAATGGCAAACAAAATCAGTAAATTTTTATCAAAATAACAAACTATTTGATGATGGAAGGATATGAGAAAAGAGAAGGCTTTGATAAGAACGACAGAGAAGAAATCTTTTCTAAAGCTGTTAGAGCCGGAAAAAGAACCTACTTTTTTGATGTAAAAGCAACTCGTAAAAATGATTACTACCTAACGATTACTGAAAGCAAAAAGAAATTTGAGAACGACGGAAGGTTTCATTTCGAAAAACACAAAATTTTTCTTTACAAAGAAGATTTTGAAAAATTTGCTGATGGATTAGAAGAAGTAGTAAATTACATTCGACAAAATCAACCCGCTGTTGATGAGTACAACTCAGAAGGCGAATTAGTAGAAGCTATTGGAGCTACAGAATATACTAATGTTGAATTTGAAGATTTATCAGAATAAATTTATACTATTTATAATAAAAGCCACTAATTAATAATTAGTGGCTTTTTTTATTGTTTTACAATTCGGACTCTGTGGAAGTATCAATATCTTTTCCTGTTGATCTATAACCCTGAACAAGATCATCTATCTCCTCAGAATCTAATATCTTGATATTAGTTACAATAAAAGACTCCATTAAAAACCCACCCAACTCATTACATTCCTTTATCGCATTTGTAAATACATCTTTTACACTCTTATCAATAGGTAACAAAGTTTTAATAAGAACTTTATCCACATCAAAAGCTATACTTTCAATTTCACCAACAACATCTTTTACCACAAAAGCAATTTCCTTGCTTACTAAGGTTTTTTGCCAATCCTGAAAGTCAGACTCTTCATTATTTACTAACACAACAAAATAACGCAACATATTTTTCTTACCTCCTAAACCTGTGGAAATAAAAATAGGAGCTTCTCCCAATAAAGATGTTTCAAGTACCATTTTTGATTCTTGGATAGCTAATATTGTCCACTGCTTCAGTTCCTCATCATTAATATCCTTATATGATTCAATTGCTCTATAAGCCTCCGGATTATCAATTTTAGCTAACGATGATAACAACTCTTTCTTTTTATCAATAGATGTTGAATCTTCAAAAAGCAAGTCCTTTTCTTTTAAAACGAGGTTTTTATCGAGTTTTTTACTAAGCTCTTTGGAAAAATTAAAGTACTCCTTTTGCATTTTCATATCAACCTGCTCTTCCAATACAGTAACAGCCTGTCCTTTTTTAGAAAGTAGTTCCTGAATTTTTTGATATACTTTATTTAAATCTGGCTCTTGTTTATTCATAATGCAAAAGTAATAATTTGCAATCTTTCTCACATAAAAAAAAGATTCTATCTTTACACTCCTCTTATATCTATAACTATTTTTAATAAAAATCCCAACATATAGGTATTGGTAAAGTGGAGGTATACTTATACTTTTGCTTACTATTTATATTTACACTCTTAATTTTTACCCTTTAAAGGATGAATTTATCTGAATTAAAAACAAGTGAAGAGGCGGTCATTGTAAAAGTGAAAGGATTTGGTGCGTTCAGAAAACGCATAATTGAGATGGGCTTTGTTAAAGGTAAAAAAGTAAAAGTGGTAAAAAATGCACCTCTTAAAGATCCTATTGAGTATGAAATAATGGATTATAAAGTTTCACTTAGACGTAGTGAAGCTGCCATGATTGAAGTCATTAGCAAAGAAGAGGCAAAAAATCTGGATCCGATTCACTTTGAAGGAACGATTACCGATGAAATATTACGTGAATCAGCCTTTAAGAAAAGAAAAACAATCAATGTTGCATTAGTAGGTAATCCTAACTGTGGAAAAACTACTATGTTTAATTATTTATGTGGTAGACAAGAACATGTTGGAAACTACAGTGGGG
This sequence comes from uncultured Saccharicrinis sp., assembly GCA_963665705.1. Classification (GTDB taxonomy): domain Bacteria; phylum Bacteroidota; class Bacteroidia; order Bacteroidales; family Marinilabiliaceae; genus Saccharicrinis. The sequence continues at coordinate 1,454,639 of OY762448.1, read as the reverse complement.
TAACCATTGATTCAAAAACAGGAACATTCTCTAGAAAAGGTTATAAATTTAACATTGTTGATCTTCCTGGAGCTTATTCATTATCAGCTTACTCACCAGAAGAGTTATTTGTTAGAAAACACATTTTAGAAGAATCTCCTGATATTGTTTTAAATGTTATTGATTCTTCAAATATTGAAAGAAATCTGTTTTTAACCACCCAATTAATTGATATGGATCTTAGGCTTGTAGCTGCTCTGAATATGTTTGATGAGCTACAAAAAAAGGGCGACAGATTCAATTACAAAAAATTAGGCGACATGCTTGGAATTCAATTTGTTCCAACTGTAAGTTCTAAAAGACAAGGGATTGGTAAACTTTTCGATAGGATAATTGATGTTTATGAAGATAAAGAGCCTAATCAAAGAAGAGTACATATAAATTATGGGCAAACTTTAGAAAAAGGTATTTCAAAGCTAGTTGAAGAAATTCAGGAGTGTAACTGTGTACCTAAAAATGTATCTCCAAGATTTGTTGCACTAAAGTTACTTGAAAAAGATGATGAATGTCAAAACTCATATCTTGATGAAGAAAAATACCCTTCATTAAAAATAAAAACGGCTAAAACCATAAAGAAAATTGAAAGTGAAATTAATGAAGATACTGAAACATTAATAACTGATGCTAAATATGGTTTTATTGCAGGTGCCTTAAAAGGAACCTACAAAGAATCACCAAGGGTTAAAATCAGGAAATCAGAAATTCTGGACACCTTTTTAACCCATAAACTATTTGGTTTTCCGATATTTTTCTTCTTCATGTGGTTGATGTTTCAATCTACATTTACTTTGGGAGAATATCCTATGAACTGGATTGAATCTGGTGTTGAAGTATTAATGAGCTGGCTTAATGCAACGATGAACCCAGGACCTTTTAAAGATTTACTAATAGATGGTATTATTAGTGGAATGGGTGGTGTAGTTGTATTTCTTCCCAATATATTAATTCTGTTCTTCTTTATTTCATTTATGGAGGATACCGGGTATATGGCCAGGGCTGCATTTATTATGGATAAGTTAATGCATAAGATGGGCTTGCACGGTAAATCTTTCATCCCCCTTATCATGGGATTTGGTTGTAATGTACCTGCAATCATGGCCACTCGTACTATTGAAGATAAAAACAACAGATTGATTACAATGCTAATCAATCCTTTCATGTCGTGTAGTGCCAGATTACCTGTATATATCTTATTTATAGGAGCCTTTTTTCCTGAACATTCAGGATCTGTATTGTTCGGAATATATGGTTTAGGTATTATTTTGGCTATTCTTGTTGCTAAATTATTTAAAAAATTTATTTTTAAAGAAAAAGATATTCCTTTTGTAATGGAGCTACCTCCATACAGAATGCCCACTCTACAGTCTACTCTACGCCACATGTGGAATAAGGGAGGCCAATATCTGAAAAAAGTAGGCGGTATTATTATGATTGCCTCTATTATCATATGGTTTCTGCAAAATTTTCCTAAAAATGATATTGTAGAAGACAAATACGATAACAAAATTGAAGAACTTACTTTAATACAAGATTCTTTAAAAACTTCAAATGAACCTGATAGTGTTATTATTCGTTTAACAGATAAGTATAGTAAAGAAAAACTGGTACTTAATAATTTAAAACGTGCAGAACTTCAGCGAGGATCTTATATTGCAAAAATTGGTAAGTTTATTGAGCCTGCCATCAAACCCTTGGGATTCGACTGGAAAATGGGCGTAAGTTTATTGAGTGGCGTTGCAGCTAAAGAAGTAGTAGTAAGCACCATGGCAGTTATTTACCATCGTGAAAATGAAACGCTTGATGGAGATCAGCCCAGCTTAAAAGATAATATTAAGTCAGCAGTGAATGAAAAAGGAAAATCAGAATTTACACCAATAATTGCTATTAGCTTTTTGGTTTTTATTCTCATCTATTTTCCATGTATTGGTGTTATTGCAACAATAAGTAGAGAGTCCGGATCATGGAAATGGGCAGTTTTTACAATTGCATATACAACATCCCTGGCTTGGATAATGTCATTTATTGTTTATCAAGTAGGTAATTTAATATTTTAGTTTATGATACAGGAAATATTAATGTGGATTAGTGTGTTAGGAGCCATAGTATATACTATATACTCTTTGGTAAAGCTTATTTATGATACATCACATAAAAAAACAAGTGGTTGTTCATCAGGTTGCTGTGGTTGTAATGCAAAAAAAAGTTTATTAAAACAAATTGATCATAAAACACTAAAATCAATTAAACCGTTAACAAACAGTTAACATTCTAGTATAATAATATTTTATTTATTTGTAAAATGATTATAAAAGAGACATATAAAAAAGTATTTACTTTTTTTCTGCTGGGCTTATTTTTAATAAGCACGAGTGGTATTGTTCTCTTTTACCACTTCTGCAAGCATTCTCATCATACAATTTATTCATTTTATATAGATGATACACAAGAACTTTGTGCTGAAAATGCCATCTTGTACGATGATTTCATACCTCATGATGATCATTGTTGCAGTGAAGAATTAGATCACCATGATCATAGCGATAATAATAAGTGTTGCCAAAAGCACAAAAGCTTTCAGAAAACAGTAAAGATAAATTTATCTTACACCTATACAAAGCAACTTAAATCTCCCAAACCACTGGAGTTAAAGTTGTTTTTTGAACAATACACTGAAGTTTTTTTTACGGATAATTTATATACATTATCTCTTAACTTACTTTTCAAATCTCCTCCCGATTCACCCAAACTCCAACTTACCGGTAGAGATATAATAACACACCATCAAACTTTAAAATTAGATTGTTAGTATTTCTCATTTTTATTAAGAAATAGAGAAAATTATACACATCTAATTATTTAAAGTAATGAAAACACTATATATTTTAGTTTTTTCGATACTTATCTCATTGTCTGCTTATGCAGGTGATATTAAAGGGAAAGTACTCGAAAAAAAAGATAAAAAGGAGGTACCTTTAATTGGCGTAAACGTTTATTGGGCTGGTACTACTATTGGTACAATTACAGATCAGAACGGAACATTTAAACTTGAACCAAGTAACAACAAAAATCTTCTGGTTTTTAGTTATGTAGGATATCAAAATGATACAATAAAGGTGGTTAATAATAATCCCCTTGAAATTTACATGAGTCAGGGAGCTGAATTGGATGAGATTGTTGTTGCGAAAAGAGTAGCTTCTACAGGTATTTCAAAAATGAATCCTCTATACGTTCAGAAAGTCAATGGAAAAGAACTGGAGCGTTGTGCTTGCTGTAATCTTTCAGAGAGTTTCGAAACCAATGCTTCGGTGGATGTAGCTTATGCGGATGCAGTTTCTGGAGTAAAACAGATTCAACTCCTGGGGTTATCTGGTCGGTACTCTCAAATAACCATGGCAAATATTCCTTCTTTAAGAGGTGCAGAATCAGCATTCGGAATGGAATATGTTCCGGGAACCTGGATGGAAAGTATTCAGATCTCCAAAGGTTCTGCTGCAGTAAAAAATGGATATGAATCTATTACCGGTCAAATTAACATTCAATTAAAAGAACCTGCAGGACCTGAAAAAATGCACTTTTACCTTTATGGGAACCAAGATGGTAAAACTGAAGCTTCATTTGGTCACGCTTTTAATTTAAATGATAAGTGGACCACCTCAATAATGGTTCAGGCAAATGGAAACTTCAGAGAAATGGATATGAATGATGATGGCTTTTTAGATAAACCTTTAGCTAAAATGGGAAACATCATTAACCAATGGAATTATAAATCAGATAAATTCACATCCAAGTTTGGTTTCTCATATATAAATGAAAAAAGAGAAGGGGGACAAAAAGGATTTGATCATGACAAAGACCAATCAGAACAGTCTCTTTATGGAATTAATATTGATGTAGAAAGATTTAACGCTTTTGCTAAAAATGGTTTTATTTTAAACCGACCGTCTACCAGTATAGGAACAATTATATCGTATAATTATTTTGATAGAAATTCGTTTTATGGTAATAACAGCTTTAATGTTACGCAACAAAATTTCTATGCCAATTTTATCTATCAATCATACATTGGAGACACACGACATACATATAACACAGGAGTTAGCTTAGTTTATGATGATAACAACGCTGTATTTAATGGAAGTAGAGAAAATGTTGGATTCACAGAAACAACCCCTGGAGTATTTGCCGAATATAATTACATCCCCAGTGATAAATTCACTTTTATGGCCGGTTTAAGATATGATTATAGTAGTTTACATGATGGATTTATCACTCCCAGAGTACATGCAAAATATAATGTAGGAGAACACATTACATTTCGTGCCAGTGCAGGAAAAGGATATAGAACACCAGATGCAATTAGTGAAAATTCAAATTTCTTAGCCAGTTCTAAAGTCTTTGTGTTTGATGAAAACATAAAACAAGAAGAGGCCTGGAATTATGGATTAGCAATGGTTAGCGAAATTCCGTTTGGAGAAAAACACTTAAATGTAAATCTTGAATTTTACAGAACAGATTTTGAGAACCAATTGGTGGTTGATCTGGATAGAAATAGTCAGGAAGTACATTTTTATAACCTGGATGGTAAGTCTTTCTCGAATATATTTCAGATTGAATCAAGTATGGAAGTATTTAATCGTTTCGATGTAACTGCAGCTTATCGAATTAACGATGTTCAAAGTACATTTAGCGGTAGTCAAAATGATGTTCCTTTTGTAAATAAATACAAAGGTCTTCTATCAGGTTCATATCGTACGAACCTGGATAAATGGCAATTTGATTTAACTGCTCAATTTAATGGATCACAGCGCCTTCCTTCAACCGGAAGTAATTCTGTAGAAAATACTCGCCTCAATGAATCAGAAAACTATATGGTATTAATGGCCCAGGTAACTAAAAATTATAGAAACTGGAGTTTCTATTTAGGTGCTGAAAACATTGGAGAGTTTACTCAGGATAATGCTATTATTGATCCTGATAATCCTTTTGGAGATCAGTTTGACGCATCAAGAGTTTGGGGACCATTATACGGAGGAATGGTATATGTTGGTATTAAATATAATTTGAGTAAAGAATAAATAAAGGAGAAAGGAACATGGTGGAAGTAACATGTACAATGACTCTAAAATTTTAAATACTAAATAAACTAACAGCTATAAGCCAACCGCAATTAGCATAAAAATATAAACATTTTAAACAAATAATTATGAAAAATTTAAAATTCTTAATTGCTGTAGCAATCCTATTTGTAGGATTAACAACAACATTTGCAAAAGAAAAAAAGGAGCAGGTAAAAGAAGTAACTTATACTTGTTCAGTAGATTGCCATGCATGTAAAGAAAAAATCATGAAAAACATTCCTTACGAAAAAGGAGTAAAAAAAGTAGTTGTTGATTTAGATAAAAAATTAGTAACTGTAGCTTTTAGAGAAGATAAAAACTCTACTGAAAATATTGAAAAAGCTTTAGAGGATTTAGGGTACGAAGCTGCTGTAAAAGAAAAAGAAGCTCCTAAAAAGAAATAATATTTTAAATCAGACAAAATGGGATATTATAAAATGAATTAATTGTTATTCATTAATCACCAAGGCTCTAAGAACGCAAAACACTAAGTTATTTTCTTTGTAATTCTTAGAGCCTTGGTGCCATTGTTGTAAAAAAACTCTAATACTATTATACAGATAAATAGATATAACTGTTAAAAATTAGTTCTCTTCTAATTATATCTAAAATTCTATTCTCTTTTTTATTGAGAGATTTTTTATTTAGTAAGCTATTTCCCTGTCTAAATTACAGGCGATCAACTTTTACTTTTTGTGCAAAAAATAAAGAAAGAACAGCAATCCCTGCTCCTGCTATAAAAGGAATTCTCCAGTTTAACATCCACAAAGCCCCTCCTACTACAGGAATCACTACTGCAGAAATGTGATTTATTGTAAAACCTACAGCCATGGATGGAGCTATATCTTCACGCTCACCTGTTTTTTGAAAATAGGTATTAATAGCCATGGAGGCACTGTAAAATATATGATTGGAAATATAAAGTACGATCATTGTTGTACGATCCTCAATAAAAGCATATGCTAAAAAAATAACAATCAGGAAGATATACTCCATGGATAAAACAACTCTTTCTCCGAATTTATTTATTCCTTTAGCAACTAGTGGAGCCATAAAATAATTGATAATATTATTCACGACAAACAATATTGCTATACCCTCAATTTTAAAATGATACTTTTCAACCAACATAAATACTGCAAAAACCACAAAGATCTGTCTACGGGCGCCACTCAAGAAATTTAGTACATAAAACAACCAGTACTTTTTCTTAAAAATCATCTTTTTTTGTTGCACAGGCATTTCCCTTTTTATCGGATTTCTGCTTAATGCAAAAGAGGCCACTAGCATCACAAGAATACCAAATCCTATAAATATATCAGACAATTCAAAATATCTGGAAACCAACCAAATAATACCGCCTACGCAGATATTAGTCAGTGCACCAAAGCTTTTAATGCTTCCTATAACAATAGGTGCTTGTTGTAGTGAAAAGTATTGTAATGTAAGACTTTGGTTTACTGTTTCAAAATAATGAAAGCCTAACGACATTATTAAAGTTGTAAATACCAAACCTAAAAACGATGGAAAAACTCCTGTTGCTGCAACACCAATACCTAAAACCAGTGTTCCAACAGCTGCTAACTTATGTTCCTTAATAATTAGCAACAGATAAATGACCAACATTGCCAGGAAACCCGGTATTTCACGAACAGATTGAATCACTCCTACCTGAAAACCATTGATACCGACTTCATCAACTGCATAATTATTAAACATGGTACGCCAAGCCTGAAAACCAGCAGTAATAGCTATTGTTAACAATAACAGGTACCAATACATAGGATTCTTTCTGATTTCTTTAAGCATATAAATAAATCTGTAAAATTAAACCAAACACAAATTCAAGAAGATCATAATAATAAGGAGTGGTCTTTATTTAGATAGAGGTAATTTAAAATGTAAAGTTACTCAGAAATGTGTTATACAGGTATTCAACACCATCATTTTATATGTCTTTAAGCTTTATTAACAAAATATCAATAAGCTACACATTAAAACTATCCAATTGACTGAAGAGTTATCTAATATCAACTAATTATTTTAAGATAAAAATAACATCTTATAATAAAAATAGAATATTTGATCCTATAAATATGACAGAATCAACATAATTTTAAAGTTACGTCCCATGCTATACACAATTGATTCAAAGGCATAATATTTATTATCTGTCAAATTATCGGCTTTTAATTTAAGCTCCCATTTTTTAGCAGAGCCTTTATAACTAAAACCTGCTGATGCCCCAAATAAGCAATATGCCGGCATAAAATATCCTCCCTCACTTGATAAAGCATAACGGTGTTGACCAGTGTAATATTTTACATCTCCACCAACATACCATGAAAATGATGCAGACAAAGTATTTTGCAATTTAATATCATGTTTAGTATTAAAAGGAGGAATATATCTTAATGGATTTCCATTTTTAAACCATCCACTATTTCCTGTTAAATCATCACCTTGAGTATAAACAAAAGTAGAATTAATACGAAGTACATTTTGAGGGCGGAAAAAATTATTATATCGTAGTTGCCATGCTAATTCTCCACCCATAATACGTGCTTTATTAATATTTAACATAAGTATAATTAATCCCTTTTTTACCAGAATCGGTCCAATAATCCAGTGATATAAAATCATTAAAAAAGTTACAAAAAAGACTAAAATCAAATGTTGACTTCAGTAATTTTCCTCTTAAGCCAGCATCTATATTTAAACCATATTCCGGATTTAGGTTAGGATTTCCATAAATCATACCGTCTGTATTTGAAGTTACGATAAACATTTCCCGAGCATCTGGTAAACGACAACTTCGAGCAATTTGCAGTGAAGATGATATATTACTTTTAAGTTTATACACAAAGCTTGATGTTCCGCTCCAAGAATAAACATCACTATTACGACCTGTTGTTAAAGTTGTATCATGTACACTCCCCTCATTAACATTAGAAAAATCGAAACGCAATCCTGCACGTAACTTAATTTTTTCATTAATTGAGTAATGTTCTGCTTCGGCATAAACACCTGCCATAAAAACACCTGCATTTTTAGTAACCTTATTATGTATTTCCGTATCCAAAAAATAATCAGTTTCATTTGTTGGTGATTCAATACGAAATAATACACCATCTGTACCAACTTTTAATTCTGTATTTTCAAAAAGTTCTATAACATTTAACTCACGCCATCCACAGTAGTAGTTTTTATAAGAAATATCCTCACGATATGACAAAAGCCCGGAACCTTTATCAAAAGAATCTTTGATTTGCTCTCGCTCTTCCAAATCAAAATACACAGAAGCCTCTAGTCGTTTCAACTTCTTTGTGGGGTTCCATATTGCTGTTATAGCAGAATGCCAGGTATTGTCATTATCATTTGTTAATTTAATATAATCAGTTCCACTAAATCCTTTTGGACGTCCCCAAGGCCCACCTAGATGCAACTCAGACTCTGCCGTAAACTGCACATTGTCGAATACTTTACTATACATCAATCTCACATCCTTATCTTTATACCGGCTATAATCAGCCTTCTCTCCTGCTCCATTTATATAATCGTCAGCATTTCTATATCGACAAGAAAAAGAGACCGCATGATCCATTAACGCCCAATTCATTCCCGCCATACAACTATGCTCATTATTATTAAAACCATATGACGATAACACTCTACCTGTAAAGCCGGGATTAAAAAAAGGGTAGGTTGATTTTAGATTAATTATTCCACCAATAGCACCCGGACCATATATAACAGATGCCGGTCCTTTAATTACTTCAACCTTTGCTAAATCATAAATATTCACACTCTGCCCCATAAACCCGGAAGAGTAATTTCCCATACGACGATTTCCATCTTTAGTTATTAAAAGGCGTTTTCCTTTTAAACCTCGTAATACAATTGGCGAAAAATACTCTGATGACACAGTTACTCCTGGAACCTCTTCTAACACAGAGACTAAAGATGTAGCAATTTTATCTTCAATGATATCTTTATCAACACTTATATTCGAATAACTCTCACTTGTTTTAATTAATGGAACATGTTCTACAACTTCAGCACCATCTAAACTGATAAATTTTTCATCAAGTACTACAATAATAGATGTATCTTTTATTGGGCAATTAATATTTTCAATTTTACATTTGTAACTGATATGATCAAACATTAAAACCACATCCTGACCTTTGGTATCGAATATGAACTTACCTTCTTTATCACTAACAACATTAACTTCTGAAATATTATCGTGAATATAACTGTAAGCAATCCTTTTCTTGGAAATTCCATCAATAATTTCACCTGTAATAACCTGGCCATATATTTTACTGGCACACAGAAGCAGAATTATAACAAACCCTATTTTCCTCATCAAATTCATTTTTCCTTTGCACGTCATCTAAAAGTAATTGTAAACATTGGATACTATTAGTTGATGAAATTATATTGTTGTTTTATAAGATCAATTTTCACTCCGAAAATTTTCCTAATTAAAAAAAACAAAGCTGAAGTCCGGAAATACCGAACTCCAACTTTTTTTTCTTTTTAATTGTTAGATAAACTTTATAAAATGACACATTTAAAGTTTCTGGCTTGAGATAATATATCTCCAGATACTTTTACAATATAAAGACCACTTTGGTTAATAGCACAACTAGCTGCATTACTAGTTGCCTTACCTTTGTAAACCTCTTTTCCTGAAATATTATAGATGCTAATTTGACACCCTATTGCATTATTTATCACTATATTTTTACCAGATGTATTTACCCATATGGCTTCTAAAACCTGATTATCCATACCTGTTACCACAGAGGCTGATACAGAAATATTCAGTGTTTCATCGTCTTCGGCTGTTACTTTGTAATAAGTAGTGCCTTCTTCGGCATTTTCAAGTGTGATTACGGGTTCACCATAACCATCTTCGGCAGTGGCATTAATGGTAAAACGAACTTTATTATCATCCAACAAGCCTGAAGAAATATAACTACCATCTATAATACTGTTTCCATCATAGTCCTGAACCGCTACAGTAGCATGTTCTGTAGAAATACTTACTGGTACCTGATAAAAATAATTACCAAAAGCAGTTACATCTTCTGTTTCTTCAATCAGTTCGTCTGTTGCATCTATTTGTCCGTTGTAAGTATAAGTTACATCGTTAACAGTAATGGCCACTTTTGTAGTTTCGTAAGCAGAGGCATCATCCTGAGGTAACCATAGGTACATTATACCATTTTCATCGGTATATACCTCATCACATCCCCATGAAGTTTCATCATTAACAACAACAGAAGTAACCTGTGTAGCAGCTGTAACACCTGGTATTTTATATTGAGAACGATATAAGCACAAAGCAGTTTCTGCTCCATTTGTAGGTCGGTCATCATCAGAAATGGTAACTCCTTCATCATAATCCAACAGGTTTACAGACCCTCCGGTTATAACAGTACCTGAGTTAAATAGTTTATTATAATTATAATCACTTGTATAGTTTATATAACCTGTAATGGTTCCACCGGTGATGGTAGTATTTGTAGGTAATAAATAATTAGAAGCGAAAGATGAATTTCCTCCTCCTGTTAAATTTAAAAATCCACCACTAATTACTATATTTTCATTATTATCAGATAACGACCCTAAACAACATCCTTTACCATTAATAGATGAGCTTATGGTGCCCCCTTTAATATATATATTACTTGTTAAACCCTCATAGCCAGCTCCAATACCATTGGCATAAGAACTGACTGTTGAAGCATTAATGATACCACTTTCAATGGTTAAATTCGAAAAATCAGAACCACTTTTATTACCTATTCCTGGCCCACTACTAATAGCACTTAGACTTCCTCCTGTGGCATTTAAGGTACCAGTACCTGATATGGTTAACATACCGCCAGTCTGGCTTTTTTGAAGTCCAGCATAATTACTCCCACTAGTTAGAGTATTGGTTGTTCCTTCATTTAACACAAGAGTTAAATCGCTACCTGTATTTATATCAAAGGAACATTCTGCAACATTACTCACATCTATATTTACTCCATTTAAATAAACAATTTCTGCACCTCCGGTAATCGTTACCATATTAGAAGTTGTTGTACCGCTAAAAATATATTCTGTACCAGCATAAGTATAAGGTTGTGATCCTACCTGGTGCCCACTGTTCATATACGCTTATTTTGTATTTAATTGATTAATACTATATTTGTAGAGGGTTACAGCGTTTTTAAAATCCCATTATTTGTAACAATTTGTATCTGTTTTGGGTAATATATGGAACAAATGTGTAACCAAAAGGTAATAAAACGAAACAAAATCAGGTATTGAAAAAGTAGACTTCTATGAAAAAATATCACAGATTCAAGCTAAGAACTGACCGATTAGATGAGAATGGAGTTTGTCCGGTAATACTGGTTATTACTAAAAACAGGAAACGTCAGTTTATCTCATTAAAAATATCGGTTTGTCCTGAACATTGGGATAGTGATAACGAACGCCTGATTATTTTGGATAACAGTAAAGACAAAACAGAAAAAGCAGAAAACCAAAAACGCAAGGAGGTCAATGCCAAAATCGATGATTATGCTAATCGAGCAATGGTAATAGAATATGAGTATGAGAGAGAAAATAATACACATTGGACACCATCTCAATACAAGGAAAAAATAAAAAGACAACCTGCAAAAGGTAAAGTAGAACCTTTCCTGATAGAACATATTCAAACTTTGAAAGAAACACACCGATACGGAACTGCAAATACCTTTTATTGCCTGCATCGAAAACTATTGAAATTCGCTCCTGATTTAAGTAATCTAAGTTTTAATGATATTGACGTTAATTACGTTGAGCGTTTTAATCAATGGATGGAACAAGACGGTGTAACTTCCAATACCAGAGAAGGACATATCAAAAGGCTACGGGCAATTTATAATAGGGCTATAAAGAACGGACAAGCCTATAAAGAAAACTATCCATTTGGCAGAGATGGCTTTCAAGTATATGCACTTCATCGAGAAACTGAAAAAAGGTATATGCCTACTGATTTTCTTGAAAAGCTGAAGAATAAAAAATCAAACAACCCACAGAATGAATATGCCCGACTATTATTCTTGTTCTCTTATTATTGTTATGGAATGTCGTTTAAAGATATGGCAGTACTTAAAAAGAGTAATGTTATAACGTATAATTCAGGTGAATATATTGTTTACAAACGCTTGAAAACACAAGATAGGAAAAGCTACCCTATAAGTATTAAGATTACGGATAATATTAGAGAAACACTAAAGGCTATAACTGATTATAAAAAACCAATCGAGGATTATTTATTGCCAGTTGTGACCAAACACAAAGATAACTTTTCAACGCTGTCCAGACATGTTAATGTTCTGCTAGCTGCCCATAATAAATTTCTAAACCGCCTTGCCGATGAGTTTGAAATCAAAATGAAACTCACCAGTTATGTCGCAAGGCATACGGCAGCCATGCAATTGCAGGAGAATCATATTCCTGAACATGTAATCTCACAAATGTTGGGACATAAGAAACTGGAAACCACCAAAGTTTATCTTGACAGTTTGGATACAAGTGTCATAGATGAAGCGGTTAAGGTTTTGTAAAGTATTTACCATTAATATCCAAAGAAAATGAGCAAAAGATACCATAGATTCAAATTACGTACCGATAGAAAACTACAAAACGGAGAATATGCCATTATGATGGTTGTCACCAAATATGGTAAACGTCAGTTTATTTCATTAAATATTTCAAGTACTGAAGAGTTTTGGGATGAACACCAGGAACGCCTTGTGGTATATAAAGGATTAAGAATAGCAGAAAAGCGTGAAGCTAATGAGAAGCGCATAAAAGAAAATGCTCTTTTGGAACGCTATAACCAACGGGCATTGGATATTATTTATGAATATGACAAAGAGCATATCGACTGGACTCTGAAACAGTTTAAGGATAGCTTTCTTAATCGCATTGTGCAGGGAAAAGTAAAATCTTTTCTTGAAAGTTTTATTAAGACAATGCTTGATACAAGACACATTGGCACTGCAAAGAGTTATGAAAAGACCCTTCGGGTTTGGCAACAATTTGATAAGAAACTGCATGACAGGCTTTTTGTTGAAGTTGATTTGGCTTATGTGAATGATTTCAACAACTGGCTTATTAAAAGAGGATGCGGAGGTAATACACGTTTTGGTTACTTGAAATCAGTGAAAGCCATCTTTGTAAGAGCTATTCGTGATGGTGCAGCGACAAAAACTAATTTCCCGTTTGAAAATAACCTTTTTAATGTTTCAGAATTAAAAGAGGAAACCATCAAACGATACCTTCCAACAGAATACTTACAAAAGCTAAAAGATACACCCTCTCAAGTTCCGCAACAGGAATTTGCAAGGCAGCTGTTCTTGTTTTCTTATTACACCTATGGTATGTCATACATTGATTTGGCTAATCTGACACAATCAAATGTGGTTTATCTGGAGAAAGGTACTTACATCGTTTATCGTCGTCAAAAAACCCGTAATACCAGAAATTCAAAACCAATCAGTATTCGCATTACTCCTGAGATTGAAGGAACAATGCAAGCTATGATTCAATATCGAGAACCTATCGGAGACTATCTACTCCCGGTTGTCACTAAAGAAAAACCGACTCCGCTTGAGCATTATAATCATATTGGAATGCTCCAACGATGGTATAACGAATATTTAAAAAAGCTGGCAACAGAATTAGAAATAGATTTTCGTTTGACAGGTTATGTATCAAGACATACAATGGCAATGCAACTACAGGAAAACAATGTGCCTGAAAACGTTATTTCACAGGTCATGGGGCACAAAAAACTGGAAACCACCAAGGTGTACCTTGATAGTTTAAAAACAGATGTTATAGACAAAGCAGCGGAAGTATTATAATCAAAGTTAAGATGGCAGAAAAAGCAGTATATATTAAATCAGACGGATTTAAACCAAAAACATTTATCGATATACCAGAAGAAGCGCATTTCGATATTCTACATGATAACGGACTTCTGAAAGCTACAATTGAAGATGAAGAACGGGAAAGCGATTGGCAGAAGATATTTTTTGATATAAACAAGACTATTGGCAAGTGTGATTTTGGTTACACAACATGTAACCTTACAGATACAGCCGTTTCAGAAGAGATTCTGAAAACCATGCAAAACATTGGTAGTACATTCATTTTCGTCTATCTAAATATTGACAAAAAGGATTGGTTACACAGGATAACCGAATATATGGTTTACATGGAACGCAGTATTGCATCCATCGCAGGAACCGTAATCTACTGGAAGACCCTGATAGGCTTTTTTGAGCAAGATGGTGTCGTTAGCCCCAAAAGCAAACAACTTCTTCAATTTATTCTTAGAAAGAACGATATTATATCCTGCCATAACTACTTTGATGAAGTTCTCAGCTTTTCTGACATCTTTCCTTTTAAACCCTTGGGAATTGAAAAAATTCATATTCATGATATTGCTTCAGTATTGGAACTCTACCCTCAAGGTAAACTGAACAGGTATATATCAGCCCATTTCACGAAGATTCCTAAAGAACTTTCGCGAGAAAAGATAAAAGGTAACTATTCAGTGATTGGAAAAGACATAGCAATAGCACGCAAAGCGCACAATGGATTCTGAATGTTTTTTATTGCACTATCAACAATAGAACGCAATATAGCATAGCAGTCGGCACCTTCTATAGACTTGAAGAAACCGCTAACCTTTTGTTTTACTTTAAAATTTCGCACAGCTCTTTCTGAAGCATTGTTGTCAGGTGGAATCTCTGGATTTATTAGAAAATTAAACAGATACTGCTCGTACTTTTTCAATCGGTTTTGAAATGTTTGCACTTCCTTGACTTCTTCATCAAGTTCTTGTTTCAAGAGGGCTTGGAATCTGTAAGCAATATCGGAAGGTTTCTTATCAGTATATTGTCCTTTGTAGATACTTAAGGCATTTTTGATTAGAGTTCGCATTTGGAATGCCCAATTATTCTTAGGGTATTTTTGGCAGAAGTATTCAAGTTCTCGTAATAAATGTGCAGTACATAATTGGTGATTGTTGGCATCAGTCATAAAATATGATTTCCAGCAATCTGTTACCAAAGTATTGTTCTTAAAACCTTCTGGCATGATTTCTTCCATTGCAGCAAAACCTCTCTTAGTATGGATTGATAAAAATGTAGCATCGGGATTCTGAAAGACCCAAGCCCAATGAAGTTTACCATTGACATTAGTGCCTGTTTCATCAGCTCCTATGATTTTACCGGAAAGGATTTTCTTTCGGATTTGCTCGTAATAAGGTTTCGCCTTGGCTGTTATTTTTCCAATAAGCTGATTAATGCCTCCAGAACTAATCTCAATCCCTAATACAGTATATAAAAACTCTTTCAAACGTTCATACGGCATGTATTGTCGGGCACTCATGTAGCCAATTAAAGCCTGCACTCCAGCTCCGTAACTTATGGGCGCATTAATTCCTGAAGGGTAATTGCCTTCATTTAAAGTTCCGCAGCTGCATTGTTTGTGAAAAATTCGATGTTCGGTAATAACTGGTTGTATTGGCGGTATGTCTATTACCTGGCGTTTTCCTGCATATTCTCCAACAATCATTGATAAATCATTGCCACAACAAGTACAGTAACTGGCTTGGTGGTTGGTAATAATATCTGGATTAGATACTGTTTTCAAAGTGTTGCCCATATGCCCCTTTTGGCCTCCTGGTTTCTTTCCTGATTTCTTTCTTAACGAACTTGTTTTCGCTGGTTTGGGAAAATCGCTTGACGGAGGCTTACTGCTATTCTTACTGTTTTTAGGAGTCTCGTATTTAGATAAGCGTTTTTTGAGCTTACAATTCTCTGCTTTCAACTGTTTGTTTTCAGCTTCTAACTCAACTACTCGATTCTCTAAATTATCTACTTTGTTGAGTAAATTGTCTAACCGTTCCTCTATGCTTATCTTCTTTGTCATGCGATGCAAAGTTCGCTATACAAATGATTGCTGCTATAGAATTTGCACAAAGGTTATTCACAATTCTGGTGGTTTTCAGCTAAAGTTACCAACATTTTTTCTGAAATATTTAGTTTTTGAAATCTACACTGAATAGTTACGATAAAAGAATTACTACACACGCATTTAGAAACTGCTTTATTTGAATTTAGCACCGAAGACCTTTGGAGAAAAGGGGATTCAGATTCTATTATGGAGTTTCTGACCGAATGTGCCATCCAGGAGAATAAAAATGAAGAGCAAGAACTTTTACATCCTTATAAACACGAATACACATCAATAATAAAACAATGGTTAGGTTCTCAAAAAAAACTGATAAAGAATCTAAATGATATACAGCAGATGAATCTGAACCTATCAAAAACAATAAGTGAACCTTCAAAAGAGCCTGAAATACCAAAGTATGATGCCAAATACTATGCTTTGTATATTCGTATCCAGGAACAGGCAGGACGAGAAATTCCATTTGTGAAAAATGATTACGACAGGTTTCCCAAGGCTAGAATTGAAGTATTTGCCAAAAACCGTTTTCCGGGAATTAGCACACTGCAATTCTATAATCATTACCGTGATTTGGAAGATATGGGTAATAAAGTAAAAATTGCCAGAAGCTATCTGAACTTAAAAGAAATTGTAGCTGACATAGCTAAAAATGATGCGGATGTACTGTTTCATTTGAAGGGTTTTCCTGATTAGCCTAATTAGGGTAAAATTTTTATCGTTCACATTTAGATAGTTACAAAGAGTTAGCCTAACTCAAAACTAACCGGGCTTTCATCATCTAATCTTTGCATTGATTAATCGAATAAAATTTAATGCAAACAGGTAATCTATTGGTATTGCCATAAAATTCAGATGTATGAAACTAATCGTTATAGAACAAACAGAGCTTTCTGAGATAATTGAAAACACTGTACGCAGAGTGATATCTGCAACAAGCCCTAAACCCATTGCCAAAGCAAAAAGCGACACGCTTTCCATTGAAGACCTGGTTGACTTGACCGGGTATAAGAAGAATACCTTATACAGGTTAGTTCACGACCGCAAAATTCCGTTTCGCAAGCCCATGCATGGCGGTCGTAAACTTGTATTTATCCGCACCGAAATCGAGGACTGGATGAAAGGCCGAAAACCTCAAAGTACCGATGAATATATCGGTCAAATGGAAGAAGAATTATTCCTTAAACACAGAAGGAAATAACCACTTCATCGAATCATAAAGGCTTTCAGAAAAGCCATCACATATTTATTAATCTAAAATTTTATAAAAATGAAATCAAGAACATTTAATGTTTCGGCAGATTCTAGTGTTGATTTTGCTGAACTATTGGAAGAGTATGGATTGGAAGGATTCATTACAGGCAGAAATGATGACAATGAACTCCTTGTTAGAGTGGAATATGACCCACAGGAAGACAGCGAAGCCATTCTGGAGATAATGGAACAACTGGAAGACCTTAATGAAGTGGACGAAGACGATGAAGAGGAGGACGATGATGATGAATAAGGTAACCCTTAACTATGGGTGTTAATGCCCATAGTTACCCGTTTTTGATTTAAACGATTTACAAAAATGAAAGAGAAAATATTTTTCGTCCCAATAAATGAAATAGCTCGTTTTGCTGAATCAGCTTCTGAAAGTAGACTCAGAGCTGTCGTTTGTGGTACCACTTTTAAGGAAGTTGCATTTAGTGTAAAATACAACCCTGTAAAAGAAAAGCTGGCTATTATTGAGTTGGAATCAACTTTAAACAAAGGCTACTGGGTAGAGCCTAATGATGAGTAAGGTAATAGTTCGAAATGAATAACTGTTATAAGGAAATCATAGCTGCTTAATACCGGACAAATGCTTTTATGTTGCTCAGTATTTACTGCAAGTATCAAGGCTATACGTCCAAATCAATATCATTATAAGAGACTTATAAAATAATGGGTTGATAGTAAGTGTTGAGTTCGCAGATAATAGCTGCAACATAAGTCAGAATAGCTAAAAAGTAAGTCAGAATAGCTCTAAGTTGGTATTAATAGCTCTAAGTTGGTATTAATAGCTAACACATAGCTTTTTGTTGTTCTGTGTTTCTGAAAATAGAAGTTCAGTAGCTTTTTATACCCAAAAGAAGTCATTCATCACTAAAAAATCACAACAATGAAGGAAAAACAAAGCAATATGCAGGATGCGATATATAAAAACCTGCAAGAAAATAAGAATTATGCGTATGAAATCAGGGTTGAAAGTAACTCTGGACACATTCTGATTGTACCTCGCACAAACAATATTGAAGCTTTTACTGAAAATATTGAATCGGCAAAGGATATAGCCCGACAGGAAGGCAAAAATATCAAAGTGTGTATTTATAGAGGTATGAGTCCTAAAGCCGGAAAGGTTGAAGAATACCCGATTACATTAGGCGAAAACAAGACAAACAATTCTTCTAATCAATCTCAAATAGAACAGGCTATTGAAACAGCCTTGCAAAAACATAAGATGGCAGGTAATAACAACTTTATGGGCAACCTTGATGGAATAAGTCAATTGTTCGGGGCTTTAACAGGCATAGAAACAGACAAAGAGAATACGAGCAATACTTTTAATGGATTGGCAGGATTATTAGGAGCAGTAACCAACGCCCGTCACGAAAATACCCTGATGCAGTTTGAAAAGAAACTGCATGATTATAAACAGGAAACGCTTATTGAGACACTTCAAAAGCAAGTCAAAGACCTGGCCATTGAAAGGGATACTTTAAAAGAGCAGAATACAAAACTTGAAAAAGCCAATAGTGAGTATGTTTCAGAAATATCAGACCTTGAAACTCGTCTAGCAGGCTATTCAAATACCGAGATTATTAAGCGTGTGGCCACAGGTGTATTGTCTGGTATCGGAAGTAAATTGCTTGCCGGAAGTCCTAAAGCAGCCGTATTATTAGGCTTAACCAAACATGAATTACAAAGTGCATTAGGCTTTATTGAAGAAGAAGCATCAAGTAATCAAAGTCATACTCCGGAAGCCAATGTACAAGTAGAAGAACTTCATCCTCCGCAAACAGAACAACAAAAGCAGCTTTTCAAAGCCATTGATGATACCGCCAACGCATTAAAACAGGGCGATATCAATTTTGCCTATTACATGATTACCATTATTGGCAACTGTATGGATAGCCAGGAACTGACTGAAAGTATGGTTCATCACCTGGAAGAAGAAAAGCAAAAGATGAATATGGAAAATGAGATGCAGAATACCTCTGAGGAAGAACAATAGGGTTTGAATAGCCTGTTTACGGCACAATGGAAAACAAATGCAGACAATCGAAAAAGTAAAACAAATTGACATCAAAGCCCTTATTGAAAAGGAAACAGGCACAAATTTCAATAAAGCCAATCAACTTGAAAAATGCCCCTTTTGTGGAAGTGGTCAAGGGACAAACCATTCTCCGGCTTTCAGTGTGAACACCAAAAAAAACTATTTCAAATGCTTTTCGTGTGGTTCCGGTGGTTCTGCAATTGATTTTGTTATGCTACTCAATAATGGATGGAACGAGCATAAAGCCATTACATATTTACAGGAAGATTACCTGGGCATTCGAGACGTTTTTAAACCGTCATCCAAAACTAACACATCTGCGTTTGACAAAATGCTCTTTGCCATAAGAAACAACCCATTAACAAAGGCAAGCGAATATCTTCAATCTAGAGGAATTGATGCAGAATCCTTACCACAAGGAAGTTATTGGTATGATTCTTTATCCAATGCCATTGTATTTACTGATACGAATGATAAGCTTATCAATCGAAGGATGATTAATCCTGAAAAAGGTAAGTCTAAAGCCAGAAATAACGGAACATTGAACGAGAGCATTTATGATAAAATGTTCTTTCCTGACTTTGATGTGGTTTTCTTGCAAGAGGGTGTTATTAATGCCTTATCCATGGTTGGTTGTTCTTCTATTGCCCTGTTTTCAACGGAGAACAAAATAAAAGAACCTAAAGTATTGCTACCATATCTCAAGGGAAAGAAGGTGGTTTTGGCAATGGATAACGATGATGCAGGAAACAAATGTGCAGACTATTACAAAGACTTCATTCTTTCTGGTCGGTTTGATATTCAATCGTTACGAAGATTGGTATTGCCGGAGAAAAAGGATGCCAATGATTTGTTACAGGAAAAGTCATTAATCAGCTATCTTCAAAATACGGATAATTACCAATTGCTATGGGAGGATATCGTTACCAAACCAATTCCACAAAACAGCGAAGACAAGCAAGCGGATAATGAGGAGTACTATTTCTTTGTGGAAAATGGATGTTATTATATGAAGGAAACCATTAAAGGAAAGCCAATCGTTAAAAAGCTATCTAATTTTTTAATGGAATCGGTTTATCACTTGATGGATGGCACAAAGGAAAGCAGGCGCTTGGTTAAATTTCAACGTAATACTGGAGAAGTTACTGTTAATGAAATAATGAGTTCAGAATTGAACCTGGATAGGTTTAAAAAAGTTATTCGTAGCATATCAAGCCGTGGTTTGACCTTCTTTGGAAACACTCAGCAACTGGATAATATCTTAACCTATCTGTATGACCGTGAAAAAAATGCCATTGCCATTAATCAGTTGGGATATCAAAGCGAACACTATGTTTATTGTTTCGCCGATGCGGTTATAAATAAGGATAACACCATTTTATATCCAGATAAGTTAGGTATTGTCAATACGGATGTCACATCACTTTATATGCCTCCATTTGCCTATACCAACCTGAATGATAAAAGCTATTCTGCTGAGCGTAGGTTTGCTTACAAAGCCGGAAATCTTGATTTTAACTCGTGGGCAGAGCTTATCTATAAGGCTTATGGATTAAACGGGGCGGTGGGGATTTCGTTTGTCACACTGGCGTTGTACCGTGATATTATCCTTGATATAACAGGCTTCTTCCCATTCTTATTCCTGTTTGGTGACCAGGGAGCCGGAAAGTCCAATTTTGTTAATTTCTTTATGCACCTGTTTGGTGAACCTAATCATGGCATATCATTGTTAAACTCTACGGACAAAGGTTTTTCACGTTCATTAACTCAACGAAGCAATGCTTTATATTACCTCAAAGAATACACCAATGCCATTGATAAAAAAACGGTCGATGTATTTAAGACAGGTTATGATGGAGAGCTGTATACCATGGCACAAAAAAGCAACGATAATAAAACCACAACACTTGAGATTAGCTCTGCCTGTATGGTAGATGGTAATGAGCTACCAACTTCAGAAGCTGCATTATTTGCCCGGATGATTGTATTGCATTTTGAGGATAATAAGTTCTCTGATGAAACCACAGAAGCTTATAAAACCTTACTTAAAGAGAAGGAGTATGGATTTTGCAGTGTAACACGTGAACTCTTTAAATACCGCAGCTATTTTGAAAAGCAGTTTAAAACGGTATTTAATGAGGTTTTTCAACAGGTTAAATCGGTTATAAATGCTGAAACAGAACTTGCAGACCGACAAATAAGACATATAGCCCTATTGTTGACTCCGGTTACGCTCCTTCAAAGCAAATTGGCTTTCCCATTTGATTTGGATACGTACCAGGATGCAGTTATCGAAAACGCAAAGATGCAGGATGAAATGGCAAGCGACTTAAAGGATGTATCCATCTTTTGGAGTGCCATTGCCTATAAGGTTGCCGACCCTTATGGAGATATCCGTAAAGACATCCACTACGTGAAAGACCCAATAAAGAAAATACTCTACATCAAATACAAACTACTTTATCCTTGCTATTGCGACTATGTGAATAAAAATAAGCTACACTTTCTTGAGATGAACTCTTTAAGGGAATTGTTAACGGCAAAGGGTAATAAATCATTTATTCCCAATAGCTCACAGAAAAGTCGTAGAGTAAAATGCTATACACATAGTGTATTAGGCTCGAGTTATATGTTTAAATACGAGGATGCCGAAACAACAAATGGAATAGTCATTGATGGTGTGGAGCTGGCAATCTGATATAGTTTCTCATTTTTTCTTTATAGGGTACTTTATGGTATCCTTTTTTTATGCTCAAAAATTCAACTAAAAGGAAATAGGTGTTTTTTATAGTAAATGAAGTAAATAATGTAAATCAAGCATAGTAACTTATTTAATAATAATATTTTAGATATTTACTTCACATTTACTTGATTTACTTCACTACTAAATTTGATAGTTTATTGTCCTGAAATTATAGAGAAATTAGATTTACTCTACAAGAGACAATGCAGATATATATAATATTATATATCTATTAAATAAACACACAGATTTAAACTATGTATAAATTTGAAACGATTTTTTGATGTATTGGTCGATAATAGTGAAGTTGGACTTGCAATAAGTTTTTGAAATGATGTGTTTGTTACATGCAATTAAGAAACGCAAGTATTCAATAATAATGAATTAAAAAACAAAAACATAACTAATATAATAAGACAGGTAAACTGTACTTATTATAATTTTTAACACTAATTTATCGAGATTACTCCCATCGTTTCAAGCCAAGAAACGATACGATTATGAGAATTGCCTACTTGTGAAGATGTTATCCATAATGAATTTTCTACAAAAGTAGAATTTGGGCACAATCGTTTTGCATCGGCAATTACTCCGGATATTGCGCTACTCTGACTTGTAACGACCATCGCTATACTTTTTCCGCTCAATTTACTACTATGATTATGCAAAAAAGATTGCATCGGAGTGGACATACGACTCCACCATAAAGGAGTACATATAAATATGAAGTCATATTTTTCAAAACTATCAATAGAATTATTAATGGATGGATAAATACCATTGTTATCAATCTCCCGGATTTCTCTTGGTGCGACATCTAGCATCTGATTATAATCAGCCGTGTAGGCTGTTGTTGGGGTTACTTCAACTAGGTCGCCGCCAACCAATTTGTATATGTCAGATGCTAAAGTCTTCGAATTACCGCTCCAAGAATAGTAAACAGTCAAACATTTAATCTCAGATGAGATAACAGGTTCCTGAATTTCTTCCACATTATGTTCTTCCCCTGAACAACCTGTTGAAAAAGAAAACAGGGACACTAATGCTATTAAAAATAGATTATTCATTTCTTATTTAGTTAATTTCATTACTGTACTCATTATCTGTCACTGCTTCCTGCCAATCAACAATACCCTTTTCGGTATTTGGTACGATATAGATTTGCTGTAACCCAGTATCTTTACTTGCTCCATGCCAATGACGCACATTCGGAGGACATTGTATGATATCGCCTTTCTTAATTATTTCACTGGGCTGTCCTTCGATTTGATGATACCCCACACCGTCCGTAATTATAAGGATTTGGCCAGCAGGATGTGTGTGCCAATTGCTTCTCGCACCAGGTTCAAAATAAACGTTACCTGCTACAGATGTAAATACAGAATCGAGTTTAAAACCGAAATTGTAGGCATTGCCTGTGAAATATTCGGAAGAGTTTTTTTCACCTTTCGGAAAAATGAACTCCAACTTATCTTCAGTATTTGTTTTCATTACCTTGTTATCAGGATTGTTACAAGCTGTCAGTAAAAGGAGAATCCCTAATGCTGCTTTCATTATTGCTTTATGTATCATGTTCATTTTATTTATTTCAAATTTTCTTTAAAAAAACGTTCTATTTTATCGAATGGTATTATGTCTATTTTGTCATACAAATCAACATGTCCTGCTTTTGGCACAATGTAGAGTTCTTTGGGTTCGGAAGCCATTTTATAAGCATCTTCACTAAAATATCGTGAATGGGCGTGTTCGCCAATGATGAATAAAATAGGTCTTGGTGAAATGGTTTTAATATTTTCCATTAACGGAAAATTCATAAACGAAAAATCACTTGTCATCGTAAATTCTGTAGTGGCATTTGGATGAAATCCACGAGGAGTGCGGTAATACTCGAAAAATTCTCTGCTTATAGGGTCGGTATTCTCATCAATCTTTCTTGGCAGTTCATTCATATTGACTTCACCTCCTTCTAATTCTTTCCATCGCTGTTCGCCAATTTGTTCAAGGTATTTATTGCGTTCCTCTGTTGTTAGAGTGCCTTTAAAACCTTCACTTTTTACTCTGCTCATATCATACATGCTCACAGTGGCTACAGCTTTGATGCGCCTGTCTACTTGTGCTGCACTAATCGAAAACCCGCCACTACCGCAGATACCAATAACACCAATTTTATTTCTGTCAACAAACGAACGTGTTCCGATAAAATCTACCGTTGCACTAAAATCTTCTACAAATATTTCGGGTGAAGAAATCCTTCTTGGAGTACCTCCACTTTCTCCATTATAGCTTTCGTCAAATGCGATGGCCACAAAACCGCGCTCTGCCATTGTTTGGGCATAGATACCTGTTCCTTGCTCTTTAACCCCGCCGTACGGTGCTCCAACAATTATAGCAGGATATTTTATATTAGCATCCAAATCTTTGGGTAAGTACAGATCTGCCGCAATGTCTATTCCATATCTATTTCGAAAAGATACTTTTTCTCTTGTTACCTTATCGCTTATCTTAAACGTTAAAAAATCGACCTGTTTAATTGTAGCATCCATTTTTTTACTAAAAATCTTGTCCATTGTTTTTAAGTCCAATGCAATCATATCCACCAGCTTCAATGATTTTACCATTTTTAAAGTACTGGCTTTATAGTGTTGAAAATGAGAGGAAGCAATATGGTTTTTATATGCTTCTTCATTGGCATAAATTTCTAATATTCTTATTTGAGTTGAATCTTCTTTTTGATACATAGGGAAAATAGAAATTACACCGGTTTCTATGCTGACCGATGCTTCTGCTTCTGTTTTCAAAATACTATTGTATTCTGAAAAATATTCGGGATAGATTTCAATTTCCGAAATACGAATGATTTGCTTTTGTTGTGCAAAAGTCATTTGAGCACAAAAACACATGAGTGTAATTATTAAAATTTTCATATCCTTTTTTATTTGTTCGACATATAAGGTCTACTTTCCAACCTGTTTTTGCTGTTCGGCAGGATAGCGGTCGCCCACGATTGGGATTTTTGCAACTTCGTTTTCTAATGCTTCCCATTCTTGGTTTGGAATATCCAAATGGGCAGTTGCCATATTTTCGTGCAAATGGGCAAATTTTGTGGTGCCAGGAATAGGTACAATCCATTCTTTTTTATTGAGTAACCACCCCAATGCTACTTGTGCAGGTGTTAAACCTCGTTGGTGACCAAAATCAATTAACATCTGCACCAAAGGATAGTTAGCTTTCAAAGCTTGAGGTTGGAAGCGAGGCCAATCTTGTCGCATATCGTTTTGCGGATAAAATTGCCATTGGTCATTGAGCATTCCTGTTAAATACCCACGACCAACAGGACTGTAAGGCACAAAGCCGATTCTTAGTTCCTCGCAAACTGGTAAAATTTCCTTTTCGGGTTCACGCCACATTAACGAGTATTCACTTTGAATGGCTGTAAGGGGTTGTACTGCGTGTGCTTTCCGAATGGTATCGGCACTTACTTCGCACATTCCAAAATGCTTTACCTTTCCTTCCAGAATTAAATCTTTTACCGTTCCTGCTACATCTTCAATAGGTACTTTGGGGTCGAAACGGTGTTGGTAAAACAAATCAATCACATCAATTTTTAAACGTTTTATCGATTCTTCCGCAACTTTTCTGATTTGCTCAGGACGACTGTTTTGTCCAATGCTTTTTCCATTTTGTATGTTAAATCCAAATTTGGTGGTAACCGAAATTTTATTCTTGAATTTTGCCAATGCTTCTCCTACCAGTTCTTCATTAATATAAGGACCGTAAACTTCGGCAGTGTCGAAAAGCGTTACACCCATTTCCACAGCTTCATGCATTAGTGCTATCATTTTTTGACGATTGGGAACACGACCTCGATGGTAATTTGTCCCCATACAGCCCAGTCCAAGTGCTGAAACTGTAAATGCCGAATTGCCTTTCCCCAGCGTTCGCATTGGTATGTTATTCGTGTTTTTTATACCATTACTTTCTTTTGAGTTAGCGAAAGAAACCGTTGGTGCAGTAAGGGCAAACGCCCCTACTAATGCACCCGATTTTAAGAAATTCCTTCTGTTAAAATTTTTTTCTGAATCTTTCAACATATTATCTTTTTTAGATTATTGAATACTATATCCGCCATCGGCAACCAAAGTGTGCCCTACGATGAAACTAGCCGAATCGCTACACAACCAGACCACAGCATTTGCCATTTCTTCGGGTTTACCTAATCTACGAGTAGGGACTGTTTCAAGCATTTCGTCCAAAACCTCTTTTTGCCCACCGCTAATCATACCATCGAGCATTGGCGTATGAATAATGCCAGGGCAAATGGTATTAATTCGTATTCCCAATGGTGCATATTCCAAAGCAGCACTTTTGGTGAGTCCAATTATTCCATGCTTGGAAGCGTGATACGTACCTCGTTGTGCACCCCCTAAAATACCACCTATTGATGAGCAGTTTACAATCGCTCCATACCCTTGCTTACGCATTTGTTGCAATTCGTATTTCATACAACTCCAAACACCTTGCAGATTTACACCAATTACACGGTCGAAATCTTCTTTTGTTTGGTCTGCCGCTTCAGCCAATTCATTTTGTACGCCTGCATTGTTATATGCATAATCCAATCGACCAAATTGTTTCACTGTTTTCTCAATCATCGATTTAACTTCCTCCTCGTTAGAAACATCGCATTTTATTGCCAATGTATTGAAACCTTGAGTTGCGAGTAAGTTGGCTGATTCCTTCACTACTTTTTCGTTGTAATCGGCAAGCACAACTGTTGCTCCAGATTTTGCAAAAAGTTTGGCTGTTGCGAATCCAATACCTTGTGCTGCACCAGTGACTAGAGCTATTTTGTTTTGCATATTTTCCATCTTAAAAACGCTTTGATTTTTTTAACAATTATCTTGATTGCAAAGTTCCCATTTCTTTATTATTAGTTAGTTATACAAAGCTCGGATTATCTGACCACTTTTACGGATTTGGATAAAATGGAATAAAACCTAACTGATTATTATTTAATTTTGTGTGTATAAATGATAGAAAATGGACAAAATTCACAACATAAATACGGTAAGCGAACACGATGCTTTTTACCACAAAGAGAACTTACATCCTTTAGTAAGCATCATGGATTTTGATGGTAGAGTACCTGAGATATATGCTTCGAAAATGAACTTTGGGTTTTATGCAGTTTACTTAAAAGAAGTAATGTGTGGCGATATAAAGTATGGTAAACAAACGTATGACTATCAGGATAAAAGTTTAGTTTTTGTGGCTCCTGGCCAAATCATACATGTACAGATTGATGATAATTATAAACCACAAGGCTATGCTTTATTGTTTCATCCCGATTTGATTCGAGGAACACAATTAGGGAAAAACATTTCCAAATATTCCTTTTTTAATTACAATACAAATGAAGCTTTGCATATATCACCCAGAGAGCGAAAAATTGTATTGGATTGTTTTGAGAAAATCAAACTTGAATTGGAACAAGGAACAGATAAGCACAGCAAGCTGTTGATTGTTGATAATATTGAATTATTTTTAAATTATTGTTCACGTTTTTACGACCGTCAGTTTATTACCCGAAACGAAGCAAACAGTGATGTACTGCAAAAGTTTGAAGAGGTACTAAATGACTATTTTGATTCAGAAAAACCCAAAACATTAGGGTTGCCTTCAGTTACTTATTGTGCCGAAATAGTTCATTTGTCAACCAATTATTTTGGTGATTTAATTAAAAAGGAAACAGGTAAAACTGCTTTGGAATACATTCAATTAAAACTGTTGAACAAAGCCAAACAGAAAATTCTGGAGAATAAGGAATCTATAAGCGAAATCGCCTATGAATTAGGATTTAAGAATCCAACTCACTTTACAAGGTTATTTAAACAAAAAGTTGGAATGACACCGGGTGAATATAGAAACATGAATTAATGAGTTTTCTTAATCCTCAAATAAGAAAGGATTAATCAGGGTAAAGCTTTAGATGAAGCAATTAATTAAGAAGAGCTTATAAGTTTAGATATAGAAAACTCACGATTGTTATAATCTGGAGTTCTTTTATTTCTTTCCATGCTAAGTAAAAAAAATCTCATACATCAGTAATTTGCTTATAATTTACAGCAAACCAGTATTATAAGCCATGTTTTACAAAAGAGTTGAGTATTAAAAAAACGAACAACAGCTAATTCATATAGAAAATATATCTTTATCAAATGAAACAATTTAGACTTATAATTATCCTGACAATACTAGTCGTTCCTGTTTTTAATTTAAAAGCAGCTGATATAGTAATTAACAGGCTACAAACAGAGTATTCCCAAACTCCATTAGGAATTGATGTTAAAGATCCAAGATTTAGCTGGCAAATGGAATCAGAAAAGCCAGGCTGTTATCAAACTGCCTATCAGATTTTAGTATTTAATGACATCAACATAGAAGTATGGAATTCAGGCAAAATATCAAATAGCGAATCATTAAATGTTCGATACAATGGTGAAAATTTAAAGCCTGTTACAAAGTATAAATGGCAACTAACAGTTTGGGACAATCAAAAAAAGAAGCATGTTGCAGAATCTTGGTTCGAAACAGGCTTACTTGACAATAGTGAATCAGCCTGGAATGGAGCCAAATGGATTGGCAGAAGCAATAAGGATTTGGTTCTCTATTCACAATATCTTCCGGTATTTAAAATAGATTTTACGGTACAGTTAGATAAGCGTTCAAATAGTACTAAAGCGGGATTTATCTACGGAGCAAACGATGAACGCCTAATGGATAAAAACAAAAATATCACTACTAACCGAGAAAAAATAAAAGGATGGTTCAATCGAGCCATCCTTTCTTTTTCATAATTTTAGGTCACCACAACAATAAAATTATGAGCAATAAAAATAGTGAAAAGAATTTAGTCGGTCAGCCAATTTTCAAACAACTAATAGATTTTATCCCTCGAAACAAGTTTGATGCTTTGGTGAATAAGTATAAAGCAGACAGATATTATAAAAAGTTCAGCTCATGGGAGCAGTTACTGACACTGCTATTTGGTGCATTTAGCCGGTGCGACTCTATGGGTGAAATTTGTGATGGCATGATGAGTATGCAGGGAAAACTGAACCACTTTGGGATGTCAAGTTCACCAGCAAAGAGTACTGCAGGAGATGGCTTGCGCAATCGAAGTAATGAATTCTTCGAAGAACTATATTTCATGTTACTAGAACATTTTAAACCACTTTTGTCGGTCAGCCGAATTGATAATGTATCCTTCAATAAGTTATACCTGTTCGATTCGAGCACAATAAGACTATTCTCAGATGTAATGAAGGGTGTTGGGCGGAACCCAAAGCATGATGGAAAAAAGAAAGGAGGATTAAAAGTTCATATGATGATTGATGCTCATAGTGACACTCCCGAATTTGTAAAGCTAAGCGAAGCTAAACTGCACGACAAAAACTTCCTTAAATATTTGACCCTTGCTGCACATAGCATGATCGTTTTCGACAGAGCCTACAACCATTACTTGCAATTTGCCTTGTGGACTGAACAAGAAGTAAATTTTGTGTGTAGGCTTAAGAAAAATGCAGTATATGATGTGGTAGAAGAATTATACTCTAAAGAACTGGAGGATAATGAGGCGGGAGTATTGAAAGAAGAACACATTCATTTAAATTACAAAGACAAAAAAGAAAACAAGACGCTTTGTTTAAGAAAAGTTACTTACCGAGATGAACAGCAAAGAACATATCAATTTATAACCAATAACTGGCAGATAAGTCGTGAAGAAGTTGCTTACTTATATAAACTAAGGTGGAATATAGAGTTGCTCTTTAAAAAGCTTAAACAAAACTTTCAATTGCATTACTTTTATTCTGAAACAGAGAACGGAATAAAAACTCAAATATGGTGTACGCTAATTGCGCAACTATTACTACAAGTATTAAAGGTAAAATCTGAAAGCAAAAAGGCATTTTCTACGATTGCAGCATTAGTACGAATTCATTTAGTAAGCAATCTTCAGGTTATTTGGATGGTTCAGAATAGCAGAAGAACTTATATCAAACGAACAAAACGAAATAAATCCCCTTGTTTTCAGACTGCATTGTTCTAAAAACAAGGGGGGTAGTATTTTGCATCTTATGATAAGCATTCAGATTTTCAGTACATTAAGACATGAGACTCGCCAAAATGAAACTTTTGTCGGTTAATAGTGCAAAAATATATACAAACTTGAAAACCCGAGGGACAGTTCCTTTATTATGGTTGAATTGGATATTTCTGCCTTCAATTCAAATGGAAAATCCCGCTTAAATATTTATCGGGCAGGATACAATCCCAATGATACCAAGACCAGACCTGTCAGTAGTTTTGAAATTCCAACAAACCTTATCAATAATCAAAACCTATATCAACCTCATAGGGTATTATTGTCATCAGAACTTGGGTACACAAAGTTTTACATTGATAGTGAAAAACAAGAAAACCACATTGGCTCTGTTAATTTGAACCCTTATGGTACTGGGGGCGATTACTTTGCTTACCCGGTTGTTGCAGATATTGGTTGTTTGCTGGAAGAAAATCAAAAAGCATTGTTTACCAACGTTCAGGTTCGTAATTTAAGGTCTCCATCCAATATTTTGTTTTCGTGTAATCTTAGTCAGGCAGTAAGCGATATTCCGTCTACAATCGTCAAAACCATTAACCCATCTAAAAGCGCAATGCCAATGTTGCGTTCAGATTTTAGTGTAACTTCCAAGGTTTCTAAGGCGAGATTGTATGTGACTTCACGTGGTATTTATGATATGTACCTCAATGGAAAAAGAATTAGTGATGATTACTTTAATCCGGGTTGTACTCAATACAATAAAACGCAACTTTATCAAATATTTGATGTGACCTCCTATTTGCAACAAGGTAAAAATGCCATGGGTGCAATACTTGGCGAAGGTTGGTGGAGTGGTGGTAGTACATTCATGGGTAAGTATTGGAACTTCTTTGGCGACAGGCAATCGTTATTGGCACAACTCGTTGTTACTTATACCAATGGTTCAACCGATATAATCACTACAAATCCCGAAACCTGGAAATACTTCAATGATGGGCCAATAAGATATAGTAGCATGTTTCAGGGCGAAGTGTATGATGCCACTAAAGAAATGCTCGTTGATGGATGGTCAACTGCTTTGTATAATGATACTGCTTGGACTAAATGTGCAGAAGTGCCACTCGAAGGAACCATTAATAATGAAGAAACCTTGGGCAATATTCCTAGTGTAGGTGATTATAGCACATTTAAACTTATTGGGCAATTGGGCTCTACAGTTCAAAAAATTAAAGAACTCACAGCGGTATCTGTCGAAGAAATTCGCCCCGGTGTTTTTATATACGATATGGGACAAAACATGGCAGGTGTTCCTCATATATATTTAAACAACACTAAACCCAATCAGGTTATAACGTTTCGCTTTGCAGAAGTAAAGTATCCTGATTTACCAGATTACAAGGAAAATAAAGGCATGATAATGCTCGAAAATATTCGGGCTGCTATGGCTCAGGATATCTATGTCGCAAAAGGAGGAGAAGCTATTGTATCACCAAGGTTTACCTACCATGGTTTCCGGTATATTGAAATTACAGGAGTCGAAAATGCTCTCCCACTAAACAATGTCAAAGCACAGGTTATTAGTTCTATTCACAAACTATCTTCTAAATTCGAAACATCCAATTTAATGGTAAACAAATTGTGGGAAAACATAACGTGGTCATCCTTTGCTAATTTTATGTCTATCCCAACTGATTGTCCTCAACGCAATGAACGTCTGGGATGGAGTGGTGATATTTCTGTTTTTTCTCGTACTGCGAGTTATCTGGCTACTATGCCCCAGTTTCTACGTCGCCATTTATTGGCTATGCGTGATGTGCAACGCGCTGATGGTCGTTTCTCTGATGTAGCTCCACTGGGAGTTGGATTTGGCGAAATGATGTGGGGTAGTGCTGGAATAACTGTTGCATGGGAAAGCTTTCAGCAATATGATGATAAAGATTTATTAGAGGAACATTACTCAGCCATGAACGATTATATCGAATATCTCTTGCGTGATATTAATCCTCAAACAGGTATTTTTAAAGAAAAAGAACGAAACGAATGGGGTAGTTTAGGAGATTGGTTGAGTCTTGAAGATCGGAATAATGAGAAATTACTTTTTTGGGAAGCCTATTTAATTTACGATTTGAATATTATGAGCAAAATGGCTCAGGTACTAAATAAACACGAAGACGCTGTTAGGTTTGCGAAACTTTGCGATGAACGAAAAGCTTTTTTCAATAAAACTTACCTTGACAAAGAAAGTGGGAAAACCATGTTTAGAGGAAAAATTATTGACACGCAGGCATCTTATGCTCTTTCGTTGGCTTTTAATATTGTTGATAACGAAAGGGTAGAAATGGTTGTGAAGAATTTTGCAAATACTATTACCCGTCCCAATAAAACAGACCAAAACATTGAAACATCACCCTATTCTTTAATGACTGGTTTTATTGGTACAGCATGGATAAGTAAAGCACTGTCGGATT
Source organism: uncultured Saccharicrinis sp. (assembly GCA_963665705.1). Lineage (GTDB taxonomy): Bacteria > Bacteroidota > Bacteroidia > Bacteroidales > Marinilabiliaceae > Saccharicrinis. The sequence goes on along the minus strand of OY762448.1, from coordinate 1,421,827 downwards.
ATGGTAGAACCGATTTAGCATACCAATTATTACAACAAACAACTTATCCTTCGTGGCTTTATCCGATTGAGCAGGGAGCTACAACCATTTGGGAACGACTTAATTCATATACCCATACAGATGGATTTGGTGGTAACAACAAAATGAATTCATTCAACCATTATGCTTTTGGAGCTATTGGCGCATGGATGTATAATTACAGCCTAGGTATTCAAAGAGATGAAAATTCACCTGGATTTAAGCACTTTATTTTAAAGCCAGAACCCGACCCGACAGGTACTATGAGTTTTGCAGAAGGTTATTACGATTCGATGTATGGAAGGATTGAAAGTAGCTGGGAAATAACAGATTCAGCAATCGTTTATAATATTGCAATACCTTCAAATTCATCAGCCACTTTAATCCTGAAAACCAACAACGTTGAGAATATTATCGTAAATAACAAACCATTAAAGAAGGTTAAACAAATTCAGTCTGTTAAAAATGAAGCTGATAAGTTTATTTTAGAAGCTCAGTCCGGTACTTATGAAATAGAGGTTCTTAAATGAGAAAGAATTGTTTATTTGGGGAAAACCGTTCCAATTTGTAAGCACATTGACAAGTCTCATAAACGAAGGTCAGTTCAATACTACTAGCAGTTTATACTGGATAGCTCTAAAGTGCCTTGCTTTTGCTAAAGGTGAAAGTTATGCACTAAAGGATTTGGAACATTTTCAATCAGCTAACGTTCGGCACATACTGGTAGAAATCTTCAAACCGGAAAAGAAAATCAGATAGCTGCTAAGGAAAGTTGCTAAGCTTAAGCCAGGCAGGGCCTTATATTAACCTATTAGCTAAAACTTTAACAGGTTAATCATTAGAAGTGAGTCTTATGAACTTATCTTGTTTTGCAAAAAATGACGATTATTTTTGCAACATATTACATTTCGAAAAGAAATAACTTTTAATACGAAATGTAACCTGTGGATTCGAAAGGAAAAATGCTGTCCAAATATAAAATGGACAGCATTTTTTTTTGCTGTATTGCTAATTTTTGATTAAGCGAAATTTTACAAAAGTATTTTAAAGTACTTAATCGAAAAAAACAGTAATCTTATTCGCCTATTGTTTAAATTATATTATGCTCACTCTTATGATTCATAACATAGCCAATCTTTGAAATTCCGGATTCATATTAAAAGTATTGCGTTAGTTTATCTTTTGCTAAAATTATTACATACTTCTTATTCAATTCGAAACTTTGCGGATATAAACTAACTAAATTATATTATAGGAACACTTAAAATAACAGATTCAACACTAATGCTATTTCTAAATAAAAAAAGCACACATCCGTTATTGAAATGCGTGCTTTAAGTGATATTTAGTTGTGGGATTCTAAAATTATTTCAGAATCCTGTAATCCTTGAGAGTTGGTAATTAGCTTTATATTTCCATTTTTATGTGATGCTTTAACTACAACCATCGCTCTGCCTTTCCAGGCTTTTCTTGTTGAGCCGATATAAGATGTGGTATCTTGCATATTAGCATTTGCAACGCCAATAATAACACCTTCACCTTCAATACTAAAACTAAATTCATTTGCGGCATCAGGTACTACAATTCCATTTTTATCGCATACCTCTACTGTAATAAAAGATAAATCCTGTCCATTTGCTTTTAATACTTTACGATCAGCTGTTAATTTAATAAGTGCTGCCTCACCTGCTGTTTGCAGAGTGGTTTCTTCCACCTCCTTGCCATTCTGCACTGCAACTGCCTTTAGCACACCGGGAGAGTAAGTCACAGTAAATACGGCCTTAAATTCCTGACCAATAGTAGTTGGCAGGTTTTGAATTAACTTATCGTCCAGATATAAATTTACGGACTCATATTTTGAATACACTTCGACCTTTAAATCTTTACCTTCATAACCAGGCCAATTCCAACTTTCCCACGTTGGCCATACAGCCCACATTGTTGTTTTTATTTCGCCAGCTGTCGGGTTTGGTTCCTGAACTGCCATGTAAAGTCTTTCTGTGTTATTCCATAACATATCTCGATAATGAGATATTGGTTTTCGCCAACCTGTAATATCAATATCCCCACAATAAGCACCATGCCAAGGATAAAAGAGCTTTTCCCAATGTTGTCCTTCTGGATCACCGGGATAGTAATATCTCCCAATACTGGATTCCCCTAAATAATCCATTGCAGTCCATACAATGTCTCCTATAATATAATTATGATTTTGAACCATATTCCAGTTATAAAAAGCATCTTTAGGATAAGATTCAGTTTGTATAATAATCCTGGAAGGAACTCGTTTGTGATCGGATTCTGCCTCATGCATCATATAGTTATATCCGCAAACATCATGCTCTGCCATTAAAGGGTCAAATATTTCCCAGCCCTCATTCCAACTTGTCATTGCCGATGTTACAGGGCGAGATGGGTCTAACTCCCGAATATAACTATTTAATTGATTTGCTGTTTTAACAGCATTAGGACTTGTTCGCTCAATAATTTCATTGCCACTACTCCACATGATGATAGAAGGATGATTTCTGTCTCTCAAAACCATTGAAGCAATATCACGCTTCCACCATTTGTCAAAAATGATAGAATAATCAAGGTCATTCTTTTTAACTCTCCAACCATCAAAAGACTCATCTATTACTAACAAACCCAACCTATCACAAGCATCTAAAAATGCTACAGAAGGAGGATTGTGAGATACTCTAACCAAATTAAATCCTGCTGATTTTAATAGCTCAACTTTCTTTTCTTCAGCTCTGTCATATGCTTTAGCACCCAAACATCCATTGTCATGGTGAACGCACCCGCCATTAATTTTAATTTGTCTGCCATTGAGTAAAAAGCCATTTTCTGCTGAAAATTCAATAGTTCTTATACCAAAAGAATTATCTATTATATCAAGGACTTTGCCATCCTGAGTTATAACTGTTTGTAATGTATATAAATAAGGATTATTAATGTCCCAAAGAATAGGATTTTTAACGTTGATTTCCTGACTTATATTACGCTCGCTATATGGCTGTAAATCGATTTTAGTCTCTTGTTCGATTATTTGTTTATTATCAACGTTTTTAATTACATGTTTTACTGTGATTGTTTGTTGATTATTTAACTCATTACAAATGGTTGTATTTGTTGAAATTGTAGCATTGTTTGCGGTAATTTTCTTGGTTTCAATGGATGTTCCCCAATGTTTAACATGAACAGGATATGTTACCAAAAGCCAAACATGACGATAGATGCCAGAACCACTATACCAACGACAATTTTTTTGTTGAGAATTATCTACCCGTACAGCAATCGTATTAGTTTTGCCATATTGCAAATAAGGTGAAAGATCATATTCAAAAGATGTATAGCCATAAGGATGTATATCTAATGATTTACCATTAATAAAAACTTCTGCATTCATGTAAACCCCCTCAAAATATACAGCTATCTTCTTACTGCTCCAATCTGTTGGTACATTAAAATCTTTACGATACCAACCAATGCCGGATGGAAAATAACCGCCATCATTTCCCATTGGATTTTTGGGATTAGTTGTACCTTCAATACTCCAATCATGGGGTAAATCAATTTGTTTCCATTGAGCATCACCTTTGCTTAAAGCATCAATGGTTAAGGCATCATCTAGTGAAAATTGCCAATTAAAATCAAAAATTTGTTTTCTGGTAGTATCGATGTATGATTCATCTTTTTCTGTGTTACACGATGAAAAAAATAATAAAATCAATATTAATTTAATTGGTATTAGAAAGTGTCTAAACATTAGAATAATTTTTATAAAACAAGAAAGTCAAATTTACTATTAATCTATTTATTGGCAATTTTATAATGCATGCTAATTCTTTAATTGCACTTAAATTACTAAGAGAGCAAGAATGTCAGCACAATGGGAAGCGGTGCAATGATTAGACTGCCTTTATTTAGATACATTGCGATCGTAGCCAATTAAAAGGCTCCACGTGCTTTTTTATAATTTTCATCCTGATTTCTTGCATAGTTCTTCTCTAAGCAAAATAATGCATGATTATTCGTTCTTTTCATAAGAAAAGAACGAAGCTTTGCTTGTCTCCCTAAAGGAAAGAAGTCTTATTTTTGAGAACTTTGCAAAAATCGAATATGAGACTAATGAGCGAATAGATAAGCAATGTAAAAATCTGATAATAAACAGCATTCAAATGCTACTGGATTACTGAATGTGATTTAATGACCGACAGTTTATTACCCGAGAAAATACAAACAATGGGATAATTAAGCAGGTTGAACGATATTTAAACGGCTATTGCTGTTCGGAAAAACCCAAAAACATTTAAACTAAAAGTTGGAGTTAGTCCTACAGATTTTAAAAGTTTCAATTAGTTCGATGCTACTTAGTTAAAAGTTAACAAACATTCATTCTTGTAAAAATTTGAGCCTATTTGTCATTTTTTACCTTTTGTAATTCAAAAGGTTCACCAGGTGCCAATATATAAATACGTTCAGGATTAGTAACTCTTGTTTTTAATCTCTCAGGATCACCATTAAAAGGGCTAAAATCAGGTGCATCTACAGTGCCCCAATGGCAAAGTAAAAGAGGTGTATTTGGATATGTATTTGCAACCTTCACTGCATTTTCAAATCCAAAATGCCACTCGCTATCTGAAAAGTCAAATAATATTGCATCGGGTGTAGGCATATTTAAATGATGCTCAGGAATTAACCTGGAATCACCGGGTGCCCAAATAATTCCATCGGGAGTTTCAATCCAGAAGCCACAAAAATCTTCATCTTTATAAAAACGTTGCCCAGGCTGGGGGTAGGAATTTTGATATGCATGATCAGCTGGAGTTAATGTAACTCTAATATTTTTAAAAGTGAAAACTTCACCAATAGAATGTCCATATGATTTTAAGCCTCTGATTTTCATCAAGGAGTCGACATATTGAGTAGAGTGATACTCATCTGTTATTGTCGACAAATCACCAGTGGTTGGAATACTATAATGGTCATTATCGCTGTGAGTGATCAGAACTGCGTCCAAATGTGGAACATCTTCCGTTTTAACAGGCTCTTCAATTAATAGAGGCATGTCGAAACCTTTAAGAACAGGGTCAACCATAAAGGTTGTACCTTGGCTATTTATAAAGAATCCAGCACCTCCCAACCAGCGAATTATCGTATTACCCGATGATTCAAAAGCTTCTTTCCCAAAAAAATGTGTTGGAGGCGCTTTGGCCTGGTATTTTTTTGTGGTACCCTCTGTTTGGGCCAACAAACTGTACCATGAAGAAATAATTACAAAAATAGCGATAATCAGTCTTTTTAAATTATTCATTTTATTCAATATTTTAATGTTAAAAATAAATATACTTTACCTCTCTTTTGTTAAAATAGATGCCAACTTACACACTTTTCCCTAACACATACGCCTTTTCTCCATAGTTTGTATTTCGGATTGATCCGGTAGACCAAATACCGGGTGCAACAACCGTTCCCATATCTTCCCATCCTAAATAATTAACCATTGTTTTATAATGCATAAGCATTGGTGCAGCTTCATTTATGGCCGTATTAGCGTAAGTCATTAGGAAAGCCGTTTTTTGGGTAGAACCTTTTATTTGCCCATTGATAGCATAAAATCTGTCTATCGTTTTTTTAAGTTGGGCTGACATCCCGAAATAGTACATAGGGGTAGCAAAAACAACCATATCTGCCGATACAATATGAGGACGAACAATTTCAAAATCGTCTTTTAATACACATGGGCCATCCATTCCGCAATGATTACAAGCCAAACAACCGTCAATTTTATGTTTGGCGCAATCGAACTGAAAAATCTGGTGACCGGATTCTTTTGCACCTTTGGCAAATTGACTTGCAAGGAAAGAGGAGTTCCCGTTTTTACGAGGACTCCCTTTTAATACTACTATTTTCATATCTATTTGTCTATTTGACTTTCCGTAAATTTATCAGCTCTATGTCCCATTAGGTGTATTTTGTCAAGCCCCTCATTAAATTGCTGTAGTTCCTCAGAAGTAAAACTCAAGTTTGCTGCTCCAACATTTTCTGCTAAATGATGATATTGCGTTGTACCTGGAATTGGGACAATCCATGGTCTTTGAGCAGTAGTCCAGGCGAGAGCAATTTGTGCAGGGCTTGAATTTTTCCTCTCTGCCCATAACCTGATATAATTAACAAGGGACGTATTTTGATGTAATGCTTCAGGGGTGAATCGTGGCAAAGTTGCTCGTCTTTCCGGTTCTGAAAACCGTTGGTATTCATTTATTGTACCAGCAAGAAATGCTCTGCCAACAGGACAATATGGTACGAATCCGATTCCAAGTTCTTCTAAGGTGGGAAAAATTTTTGTTTCGGGTTCTCTCCACCAGATAGCATATTCACTCTGAACTACACTAACAGGTTGAACTGCATGTGCTTTCCGTATAGAACTAGCACTAGCCTCGGATAATCCAAAATGTTTTATTTTTCCTGCCTGTATTAATTCTTTTACCGTTCTTGCAACATCTTCTATTGGAATTTTTGGATCAACTCGATGTTGATAAAGTAAATCTATATAATCGGTTTTTAACCGTTGTAACATTCCATCAACTGCTCTTTTAATATGTTCAGGATGACTATTAAGAGATGTGGGCTTACCTTCTTCTACACCAAACCCAAATTTTGAAGCAATTACAACTTTATCCCTAATTGGAGCTAATGCCTCGCCAACGTACTGTTCACTTATATGAGGGCCGTATACTTCTGCTGTATCAAAAAAAGTAACACCCTGGTCAAACGCAGCATGAATCAAACTTATCATAGCTTTTTTATTACGAACTCCACCGCCGTAATAACCAACCATCGGTAAACATCCTAAACCAATAGTAGATACCTCAAGAGATCCTAGTTTTCGGGAAGAAATGTGTTTCTGTTTATTTGGTATATATGAAGCAGTCTTGCTAATAGTCGAGGCATCTATAGTTCGTGAACCATAGGCATTGGAAGATAAAAAACCTGAAGCAAAAAACAATCCGCTAGCGCTAGCATAGGACATTGATTTAAGGAAGCTTCTCCGGTTCAAAGAACTCGGAGTCTTGGCTTCATCTAAATTTTTAGGTGTTTTTTTCATTACATATCTCATTGCTATTTTCTATCGCTTAAAAGAGTTCCACCAACTCCAACATTTTCCAAATCATTTTCTTTCACAAAAACATAGAAAGTTTCTTTTGGAAGTCCTGTTACTTTTGCTGCTGTATCGGTAAATTCTTTTGCAATTTCAGATTTTTGCTCTTTTGTCAATTTTGCTGTTTCAAATGTTATTACTGGCATATTTTTATTCTTTAATATTAAAATTACTGATTAACAATTTTCTCTAACTACAGAAGCAACCTGCTCTAAATAACCTACACGATCATCATCTGATGACGAAGGAATCGCACCAAAGAATTGGTGGTCGATTACTTCTACGCCACAAAAGTTGAAGATTGCTTCATCTGTTGTTTGTTGCATTGACTTATGCATTCCAATTTGCTCATATATATCACTAGGAAAGCCTGTTGTGCTAAAAATAAGAGCTTTCTTTCCCTTTAATAATCCTTCAGGGCCATTTGCGCCATATGTGAAGGCAAAACCATTGGCAAACACACGATCAACATAACCTTTAAGCATTGAAGGCATCGCAGCCCACCATACAGGGTAAACAAATGTGATAACATCAGCCCATTTAATATGTTCTTGTTCCGCAACAATATCAGCTGCATAATTACCAGATTGAAGGTTTAATAAATCCGATCCTTTTAATTCCGAATCAAAACCTAATTCATACAGGTCACGAACTCTGACTTCTGATCCGTTTTTCAAGACCTCAGCCTCGATTGTATTCGCAATAGCTTTACCAAAGCTTTTAGAATACGGATGTGCTAAAACTACTAAGTACTTCATAATTTTATTATTTGTATTCGTTATAATTGTGATTATTAATACAGAGCTTTTTAGTAAAAAGCCCTGCAATTTTTTATCTATTCAAAATATTGTTTATATCCGCTACTATTAGCTCTGTTGAAACACCGTTTTCTTTAAGTAACGCTTCCGGATTATATCTATCAGGGAAACCTTTCTTGATTCCATAGTTTTTTACCTTCATATCGGATGAACCGTAATAACTTGCAATCCGTTCTCCAAATCCTCCGTCTAAAACACCATCTTCAAGTGTAATAACCAGCTCATGATTTTCTTTTAAAGAATCCAATACGTTTTCATCCAAACCTGTAATATATTTTGGATTAACCAATGTTGCTTCCATACCGTTTTCTTTGGCCAGGGTGTCAACAATACTTTCTCCCAAAGGATAAAATGAACCCAGCGCAACAATGGCTACTTTACTTCCTTTTTTATTAACCTGATATTTATTAAGAATTGAATAATCTGTAGAATCAGAAACTCCACTTTCAACAACACCCATAGCCGGAACTCGAATAGCAACCGGGTGTTCTGTTTGATGGATTCCCCATTCGAGCATGGCAAAATATTCTTCTTTACAAGTAGGTGCCAGGTAAACCAGATTAGGAATGTTTGCCATCATTGGAATATCAAAAAAGCCAAGATGTGTGACATCATTAAACATACCTGAAACCGAAGCCCCAAATACAAGGATTAATGCCGGATTATTATTCACACACAAATCCTGTGAAAGCTGATCGTAGGTACGTTGTAAAAATGTACTAAATACACAATAAACAGGTTTTGCACCATTTTTTGCCATACCGGAAGCCAATGCAACCGCATGTTCCTCAGCAATACCAACATCTACATACTGTTTACCGGCTTGCTCTCTTCTATCTTGAGAAAATGCAAATCCTGTTGGTGTACCTGATGTTATCATAGCAACAGCCGGGTCTTTTTTCATCAAGTCTAACAGAAATTCTGCTGTTCTATTTTCGTATCCATCTGGACTACCCCATGAGAACATATACTCGCCAGTTTCCCTATTAAAAGGAGAACCAGCATGATACATTTCCTTGTTTTCTTCGGCAGGTTTATAACCTTTACCTTTTATCGTATGTACATGAATTACAATTGGTCGATCAGTATCTTTTACACTTTGAAATACTTTTACTAATCCAGCAACATCGTGTCCGTCTTCAACATATATATAGTCGAGCCCCATGGACTTAAAAAAGTTACATTCTGCTTTTCCGTTTGACGCACGTAAATCAGCAAATTTTTTGTACATCCCTCCGTGATTTTCTGAGATAGACTGATCATTGTCATTAACCACAATAATCATGTTTGTTCCGGTTTCTGCTGCATTATTCAATCCCTCAAAAGCTTCACCACCACTCAATGAACCATCGCCAATTATAGCAATAATATTTTCGTTAGTTCCCTTTAAATCTCTTGCTTTAACTAAGCCACAGGCAAGACTAACAGAGGTTGAAGTATGACCGACATTAAATAAATCGTGCTCGCTTTCGTGCGGATTGGTATAACCAGATACTTCGTGATATTTCTCCGGATTCAGGAAAGCATCCTTTCTTCCTGTTAACATTTTATGAATGTAGCTTTGGTGTGATACATCATAAACAAACTTATCAACCGGAGAATTGAATACATGATGCATAGCCACTGTTAATTCAACCACTCCTAAATTCGGACCAATATGTCCTCCATGATTACTAAGCTTTGTTAGTAATGTTTCTCTGACCTCACTGCATAACAAACCCAGTTCCTCCATCGACATTGTTTTCATGTCTTTAGGAGAATTAATTTTCTCTAAATACATTTGCTCTTTTCCTTTCTTGGTGAATAGATTATTAAAGCCCGTTCTTATTGAGCCATTGTTGGATATCTATTTTATCAGCATTTCCACCTTCGTATGCTGCATAGATTTCCTTTGTTATTGAATTTGGACATAGACTTGCAATATCCTTATCTATATGTCCTTTACCACCACCTCCATGTGAGGCAAAGGGCATAATGATTTTGTTTTCCAATGGATTGTTATTTAAGAAAGTAGGAATCGGTGGGGCTATTGAACTCCACCAGTTAGGACTTCCTATAAAAATAGTATCATATTCACTTGTGTCGTTTTGTTCCACCACAAGCGGAGGAAGAAAACCCTCCCTGATTTCAGTTTTTGCCTGATTGACCACCGCATTGTAGTTTTGAGAATATGGTGTTACAGGCTTTACTTCCAGAATATCTGAATTAGTCATGTTTGCAATCATTTTAGCCATTTTTTTTGTTTGGCCTGACCATGTATAATAAACAACAATGCTCTTACTCATAATTACTTCTATTGATTTTGTATAAAAGACATACCCCTCCTGAAAACTGTTTTGCCAACCAGTTTTACCAAGGAATATCGCCTTCGTTTTCAAAGAAACCTCCAGTTGGGCCATCATCAGGCAATAAAGCCAAACGAACAGGAGTTTGTGCACCTAATTCAACAGGTTGCGCTCCAACAACACCAGGAACAAGCTCAGTGTCTGTATAACCTGGATTAGCAGAGTTAACCTTAATTGAGGTTTCACGTAATTCCCATGCCAGCTGAATTGTCAGCATATTTAAAGCAGCTTTTGAAGCGTTATATCCAATAAGTTTAGTGGAAGCAAATTCCCATTCCGGATCTTCATTAAGAGCTAATGATCCAAGACCACTTGAAAGATTTACTACTCGTGCCGCTTTTGCTCTCCGTAATAGAGGAAGCATAGCCTGTGTAACTTCTATCGCTGCAAAGAAATTTGTTTCAAAAGTTCTCTTCACAACTTTAATATCGGTTGTACTTGGAACACTATCAGCGGGATCAATTATCCCGGCATTGTTAATCAGGATATCCAGTAACCCGTGTTCCTTTTTTATTCTATCGGCTACTGCTACTATGGTATCCTTAGCATCAAGATCGATGTGAATGGCATATGCATCAATACCTAATTCTTTCAATTGCTTTTCTGCAATCAAACCACGCTCCATATTACGAGATCCGATATAAACTGTAATACCTTTTTGTCCTAATATTTTAGCGGTTTCATAACCGATTCCTTTATTTGCTCCCGTAATAAGAGCTACTTTTTTATCTGACATTTTTAATCCCTTTCTATTTCATAGTTTAGTTCCACATCAGAAATTGAATCCTTAAGCCATTGGCTGTTCCCAATTACCACGAGTATCTACACCAGCTTTTGCTGCAAGAGCTTCTATTTGTTCGATTTCTTCAACTGACAAAGTAATTTTAGCAGCTTGTGCAGCATCTTCAACCTGAGAAGGTTTAGTAACACCAATAATTGGTAATGTTTTTTTAGCAATAGCCCATGCAATAGCAATTTGAGCGACAGAAGCATTTTTACTCTCACCAATTTCTTTCATGGTATTTGTTAATTCTTCTAACTGAGGCAAAACCTTGTTGTAAGTTTCACCACGTCCGCTACCTGCCGGAAGAGGATTGCTCGTGTTATATTTTCCTGATAATGCACCTTGCTCTAAAACCATATAGGCAAAAAAGGTGATATCATTTTTAATACAATAGTCAAGAATACCAGCTTCTTCTGACGAACGATAAAGTAAACTGTAATGATTTTGGATAGCTGAAATTCCAAATCCTTCTTTCGCCAATGTATCATTAACCAGTTTAATTTGTTCCAAATTGTGGTTTGATACACCTACATGCTTAACTTTTCCACTTTTTAATAGTTGGATTAGTTCTGGCGTCCATTTGTTTACATCGGTTGGATTGTGAACCCAATAAATATCCATATAATCCACACCCATACGCTCAAAACTTTCATCTAACATTGCAGCAACAGGAGTTGATGATTCCTGATTAGCAATTTGAGGTGTAAATTTGGTTGACAAAATAACTTCAGAATGATTGTGTTGTTTTACAAACTCGCCCAAAAGAGTTTCTGACGAACCCATTCCATAAACAGCAGCTGTGTCCCATAAATTTAGACCTGCCTTTAAAGCAGCTTCAAATACTGGTTCTAAATTGTCAATATTTAAGTTGTTACCGAACACTTGGTCTCCACCTGCAAAACCAGTTCCCCATGACCATGTTCCTAATGCGATTTTTGGTAAATTATTCATTTTTTTTAATTTTTCTTGTTTTTATAATTAATTAGCTATTAATCAATTCATTTTTTTAAATATGAGAGGCATATAATCTCTATCCAAACCATTCATATCCACTAATTTTAAAGATTTAACCATTTCTAAGGTTGTTGTTTTGTAATGCTTAAAGTGTTTAGTTTGCAAATGTGATTCATAAGCTTTTTGACTGGCATAAATTTCTAATATTCTGATTTCTGTTGGATTCTCTTTTTGAGACATGGGAAAGATTGAGATTACACCAGGTTCTACTTTTAGTGAAGTCTCTGATTCTTCTTTTAGAATTGCCAGATACGCATCTAAATACTCAGGTACAATTTGTATTTCAGTTAGTCGGATTATCATGTCATTTGAATTATTAATTTGATTGTTAGATGTACATGATGCAAAAGCAAATGTCATAATCACGAACATTAATTTTACTGTTAAATTTTTCATGTCTAATGCGTTTAAGATGAATTAGTATTCCTTTTTACTTTGATATTTACTATCAAATAAACATTGTGCATTTTCATACAAAAACATATTTGATAAATCTTTTAGTTCCGTATCGTTTTTTAATAATTCTTTTAATTTATTCAGCTTGCTTAATATCACCATATTTGGTAAATAAGGATAATCTGAACCAAACATGATATGTTCAGGAGACGTAATAGTTAACATCATATTAATAATCTCCGGAGTAGGATTTCCTGCCAAATCATAATATATTTTTGAAAGATTACCTTCCCAATCAATCGGCTTCATATAACCTTTAGTTATCATTACCGGAAGTATTGATTTCATTCTTGGTATTGCCAAAGGAAGAAATGAACCACAATGAGGTACAACTACCTTAATATTCGGATATCGAACCAAAACATTACGGGATATCATATTTATAACAGCCCGGGTTGTTTCAGCTGGATATTCGTACATCGGCAATGGTGTTGTTTTTGTAATTTCTTCTGAATAAGGAGTCGGTCGATGAGGATGAATGATTATAACAGCACTTCGTTCATTCAAAACACTCATCAAGGTATCCAGTTTTTCATCTCCGATATACAAACCTCTGCTATTTGTCGCTAACCTTATACCATCAGCATGAAGTGTGTCCAAAGCATATATAGCCTCTTCTATTGCCGCATTAATATCGGGTAATGGAAGTGACGCACAAAATTTGAATTTGCCGGGATACTCCTTTTTTATTTTTGCTGATGCTTCATTAATATGTCTAATAATAGCTTTGCTTTCTTCAACATCACCATAAAAAGGTAGAGGAGCGGGCATGGTTAATACAGAATACTCAATGTTTGCTTCCTTCATAAACTCGACTTGTGCATTGGCGTTCCATTTTGGTAATGGAAATGTTTCTTCCATTAAAGCATCATGCTTTTCTAAAACAGCCATATATTCCGAAAGAATAATATGACTATGTACGTCTATTACCGTCTGTGAGCTTGCATCAAAAAAGCAAGTGAAGATCCCCGTCAACAGAAGAAGATACTTAATAGCTATATTTTTGAGATTCTTCATTTTATTGTTTTTTATTGTACATTACAAATGTATGAACCTAAAATGATATAGAATTACATATATTACGGATGGTTTTAACTGAATTACTGTATTTATATAAATGTCCATTTCTATTGTTAAATATCATCTTTCCAGATTTATACACATTAAAAACGCACAAGGCATTTAATATGCCTGCGCTTGACTATTATAATTGAAATGTTATATTATTTGCCAACTCGAATAGCTTGCAATTAGATTAATTTAGGTCGAGGTTTTCGTGATATTAGAGCCAATGCAAAATTTAGCTGTATAATTATAAAAAAGATGATACTGACATAAGTACTTATAAAACACAATAAAGCAGCCAATGTATACATGGTATGTGCACCAATAAACCTCCATTTAATAGCATTCGTTACTATCTCTTTTTCTTCATTGGTTAATGAGATAAATCTCGTTTTATTGGCATAAATCCAGTTCAAACCCAACATAACACCTAAAAGCATAAGGTTTAGCCAATATATTCCTATAGCCAGTTTGAACGTGATATATTCACTTAGAAATGCAGTAGTAAAAGGAATGACAGAAACGAAAAGCAGGAAGAATAGGTTTATCCAACATAAATTACGGTCGCTATCAGTAATATAATGATACTGCGTAGAGTGTGCAGCCCAATAAACTCCCAAGGTCAAAAAGCTCATAAAATATGCAATTAATCGGGGAGCAATTGTTTCCAGTTCGTTCCAAAGTTCCTTTTCTGTAGCTATTGAAGCTGCAATGGGTACTTTAATATCCAAAACTAAGATTGTTAGTGCAATGGCAAAAACACCATCGCTGATTGCATCTATCCGCAATCTATTAAATCCTGCAATTTGATTGTAGTTTTTCATAAATGGGGGTGATGAAAATATTTTACACTAACACTCTTTCATACAGAGTTACATTTTTGAATAAATATTAATGGATGATCAATTATCAAGCTACAGATGATGATTGCTCTTGTTTTAACCATTCGAGTGCACCATGTACACTATGTGCTTTGACTGATTTAATGCCGTTTGAATCTGCACTTACACTATATAATCTCACATTTATATTGGTAAGTGCACTAACAGAATCTATAGTTATGAAGTATTTTACGCCAAGACCAGCATCAGTGGGGAACACTACATCCCTTATGTAATCTTGTATTTCTTTGCTAAAAACACCTTTAGCATTACTTGAATCAACAATCCAGGCTTTAATACCATGTTGTTTCACCATTTTTAATCCTTCTTGAATAGCTTCTGTATATTCTGCCAAGGATATGTAATAAGTATCCCATGTTGCAATCATGACATTTGAAATAAAATCCCATTCAAGTAAGACTTTCCCCGGATTTTCAAAAACTTTTGTTCTCTGTCTGCTAAGTTTTGAGCCAAACTGATCTTGCTTTAACCAGTCCAAAGCAGCTTCAACACTATCCGTTTTAATAACTTTTATACCATTCGAATCAGCACTTACACTATATCTATTCACATTTAAGTTGGTAATTGCACTTTCGGAATCAATAGTGATAAAATATTTAACGCCAAGTTTTACATCGGCAGGAAAAACTACATCTTTGATAAAATTCTGTATTTCTGTACTGAAGGCACCTTTTGCTTTACTGGAATCTACTATCCATCCAATAGCTTTATGACGTTTTACTATTTCCAAACCATTGTTGTAAATGGCTTTTTTGTATTCTTCAAATGTAACCATATAAGTTAGCCAGGTTGCCACCATCACATTTGCTTCTGAATCCCATTCAATTATCAGCTTGTTTGGAATCTCATAAACTTTACTTCTCATCTTAATACCTTTTTTATGATTATTGCTACATTAAAAAGATGATTCACCTTTTAATGATTTGAACAATGCAAAGATTGCAGCATTTGGTTAAACCATTATTACATATATTACTGTATTAATTACACATATTACTGATAATGAATTTGTAACTATTTTTTCTCAAAAAAGTATGATAATTTAGCGCCATAATTAAATATAAGTTACAATGGATGATATTATTAAATTTGAAACTGTATCGGACTATAATGATTTTATGGGGGTTGAAACATTACACCCTTTAATTAGTGTTATTGACTTTTCAAAAGTTAATCCGATACAATCATTTAAGCACTCTTCTGGATTTTATGCTATATTTTTAAAGACAACAAAATGTGGCGATATCAGGTATGGAAGAAACGTATATGATTACAGAGAAGGGACAATGATGTTTGTTGCTCCAGGACAAATTACTGAGGTAACAAGTGAGGAAGAATATTTTCAGCCACATGGTTTAGCTTTGCTATTTCATCCAGATCTACTTAGGGGTACATCTCTGGGTATGCATATTCATGATTACAATTTCTTTTCGTACGAAGTTTTTGAAGCACTTCATCTTTCTACTCAGGAAAAACAAACTATTGAAGATTATTATAATAAAATCAATGTAGAATTATCAAGGGCTATTGATAAGCATAGTATCATGTTGATAACTGCCAATATTGAATTGCTGCTAAGCTACTGTGTGCGTTTTTACGACCGTCAATTTATTACCCGAAGCCACCTGAATCAAGATGTTTTAAGTCGCTTTGAAAAAGTTCTTAACTCATATTTCAAATCAGAGTTACCTCAAACGTTAGGTTTACCAACTGTAAAATATTGTGCCGAGCAACTTCATCTGTCATCCAATTACTTTGGTGATTTAATAAAGAAAGAAACCGGAAAATCGGCACAGGAGCATATCCAACATAAATTAATGGAGATTGCTAAAGAACGTATTTTTGATAAAAGTAAGTCTATTAGTGAAATTGCTTATGAATTAGGTTTTAAACATCCGCAACACTTTACCAGAGTGTTTAAAAGTGACACAGGGCATACTCCAGTAAAATACAGAGCATTACTGCTTAATTAACATGAACGTATTCCGATCGAATTAAAATCTATTTGTGAAATAGCAATGAAAGACACTTTAAATTTCCTCCGCCTTTTACAAGAATGTTTAAGAAAATTTTTGGGATTTCACCAAGTGAATTTAGAAGTTTGATTAACTAAAGCAATAATACGATTCAAATTATAAAAATATTTTAAATGGAGGGCAGATAAATTCTATGATTTAATAAATAGATTTACTTAAAGATTATATAAGAAGAAAATCTATAATACGCAGATATTGAATTGTATAATCATGATGTTTTACAATATTTACAAAGTATTCATGAAATTTTAAGTGTAAGGTAATAATTAGTGGAATATAAAGGAGAAAAGCTCTCATATACGTCAAATTTATTTACAAAAAATAGGGATACTCAAAAAAGATGTATCCCTACAAGAGTTTTTATTCAAATGCCATTTTGTAAATTTCAAGGGCATCTTCCTTATTAATTTCACATAATGCACCAATACTTCCCCATTCTGTTGCTCTTTCTGCTAAAAATTCTAGCTTATCTTCAGCCACACCAGCTTCTTTCAGGTTTTTAGGCATCTTCAATGTTAAGGTAAATTCCTTTATTTTATCAATACCCAATTTAGCAGCTATAGCATCATCAGCTTCCACAACACCAAATACGTTGCGAGCAAAAGCCGCAAACAGCCAGATATATTCTGGTGCTTTCTCTAAAGTATATGCCAAATATGATGGAGCAATTAACGCCAATGTGATTCCGTGTGTCATATCGTATAGGCTTGATAATTCATGTCCCATGCCATGCATTGGCCAATTTGAACCTTTTTTACCAGCTGCAAACTGGAAGCTAGCTAATGCCATTGAGCTTGCCCACATGATATTTGCACGGGCATCGTAATCTTCAGGATTAGCCAATACTTTAGGTGCATTTTTAACAATAGAACGCATCAAACCTTCGTTCATCATATTCTGTACATCGGTACTTTCGCTTCCTGCAACAAAGTAACACTCTAATAAATGGTCGAAGGCATCGAAACAACCTGCCATTGAATGTTTTTCAGGTACACTGAAAGTAAAAGTTGGGTCGAGTATCGAGAATTTTGGATATAAAAGAGGGTGTAAGATTGAATGTTTCTTATGGTTTACCTCACCTGTAATAACACCACCTAAATCTAATTCACTTCCGGTTCCGGCCATCGTAAGGACAGCTGCTAATGGTGCAGCTTCTTTTATTTCTCCTTTACCATCTGCCATTAAGTCCATCACATCACCATCGTAGCAAACCCCGGCAGCCATTGCTTTGGCAGCATCAATGGTTGAACCACCTCCAACAGCCAGAATAAAGTCACATGCATTCGCCCGGTATATCGAAATACCTTTACGAACATCTTCTACCGGAGGATTTGGTCTGATACCATCACAATCAAAGAATGGTATATCAGCCTTTTTTAATTCGTTTACTATTGTATCATATATTCCGTTTTTCTTGATACTTCCTCCACCATAAGCCAGAAGCACTTTGCTGCCTCCAAATTGCTTAATTGAACTTGCTAAATTTTCTATTTGACCTTTACCGAAATGAACAGTAGTTGGTACATAAAAACTAAAATTTTCCATATCTGTTATTTATTGTTATTGTTTATTTGTTGTTTCATTAATCGAATTCAATGCATTTAAAGTACGTGGGTAACCGATATATGGCAACAACTGAGTTGTAATGCCAATGAGTGTTTCTCGGTCGTTGCCAACATTCAAATTCCCCTGAATATGACCACGAACCTGAGAATTCGTTCCTCCCATACTGATAAGCATTGAGTAGGTAAGTAATTCTCTTGTTTTCATATCCAACCCAGTTCTTGTGTAATAGTCGCCAAAACAGTTTGCAGCTAAATCATATTGTATATGCTGTTGGTCTTTGGGGACGTTTTTTCGCATTTCATCAATACGTTCCCCAAAAGTTGCCTTCATCAATTCAAGACCTTTTGCCTCACGGTTTTCACTGTTGGTTGTTGACTGCTTTTCCAAAGGAAGGTCGATGCCCCATTCGTCCATTATTATGTTTGTGGCATAAATAAAGTCAATGACTTTTGCTACACCAACATAAGCCACCGATTGGTAAAGCACTTCTTTAATTTCGACCGGACTAACACCAACATTCAAAGCTGCATTAACAAACATTTTATATTCGGTTAAAGCCCCTTGTGCAATACACGAACCCATTATCATCATTGTTCTTGTTTTCACATCAATGTTGCTTTGACTAATAACTTCGTCAAATGCCCAATTATCAAAAATTTCAATCAATTCAGGGTCTGTCTTTGCTGCTTTCGATTCGTAGTCTGGCCATAATTCTTCATGATTTTCTATGGCTGTTTCACTTAGGTTTACTTCATTAATTTTGTTCATTGCAGTTGCCTTTTTGTATTGTTCATCATCAACTTCTTCCAACCATGTATTTTCGTTGGTTTGTGAATTTGTTTCAATGGCGAGATGCGAAAACCAACTATCAGGTGCAGCTCCGTGCCAATGTTCAACATTTGCAGGTATTTCTACAATATCACCCGGCAAAAGCAATCGAGCCGTTTCATCCCTGGCTTGATAATATCCCTTTCCTCCAACAGCAATGAGTATTTGTCCCCCGGTATGGCGATGCCAATTATTTCTGCAACCCGGTTCAAATGTCACGTTGAAAATAGGGCAGTTTAATTCGTTATTCTGTGTTAGTGGAGCCAGATAGGTTTTTCCTGTAAAGTATGGAGCAAACTTGTCCGGTAATTTGTTTCCAACAGGGAATACACTGATTTCTGGAGTTTCTTTTTCCATTTCCTGTGCTTTAATTTGGATATTGGAGCTAAACAACAGGATTGACGTAACCCATACTATTGTTTTTAAGTGCTTCATATCTTTAAGTTTTTATTAATACTGAGTTTACTTTAAGCTTTGCATGTCAATCACATATCGAAACTTTACTTTACCGTCAAATACTTTGCGATAAGCTTCTGTGATTGTAGCTCCATCGGGTTGAATAACTTCAACTTCGGGATAGATATTATGCTTTACTGAATAGTCTAACATTTCCTGAGTTTCCTTTATTCCTCCAATCTGTGAACCATAAACTTTTCGGTTTCCCTGCCAGATAAACTTATCAATACCAATGGTTACAATGCCATCCAATGCAGGTAATCCAACAATACACATTTCGCCATCGAGCTTTAACATTTTCATATACATGTATGGGTCGTAAGTATTAACAGGAATCGTACTGATGATAAAGTCAAGCGAATTATCCAATCCTTTTAAATCTTCTTGATTATTGACATTCACGTATTTTACTGCACCCATTCGTTTAGCATCAGCTCGTTTATCTTCAGTAATATCAAATACGGTTACTTCAGCACCCAACGAAACGGCATATTGAACAGCCATGTGTCCTAATCCGCCATATCCGGCAACTCCTACTTTTGTTCCTTTTTTGACACCTGAATATATAATGGGAGAATAAACGGTGATTCCGGCACAGAAAAGAGGGGCAACCTTTTCCATCTCGGCATTTTTGGGAATGCTAATGGCAAAATCTTCTGTCACAACATATTTGTTTGAATAGCCACCCTGTGTTAGTTCATTATTATTGAACTGGTCGTGGTCGTGATATGTCATTACAACTCCTTTGCAGTATTGTTCTTTATCGCCTTCACAAAACTCGCATTGACCACAAGAGTTAATCATACAACCGATTCCGGCATAATCGCCCACTTTGAATTTGGTCACTTTGTCGCCTACTTTTACTACACGACTAGCAATTTCGTGTCCTGGCACCAATGGAAATTCTTCTTTTCCCCAATCTTCTTTAACATGATGCAAATCGCTATGACAAATTCCGGCATACATAATTTCAATTTCAATGTCATGCGCTCCAACGGCATGGCGTGTAAAATTATATTCCTTAAAATCGCCATTCGTTTCATATATAGCGAACCCTTTAGTCGGGATTCCATTTTCCTGTGCCTGACTTGACATAAAGCCCATAATGCAGATTGATAATACTAATAAAATACGTTTCATTATTTTTTCGATTAAATCAATATTTAAGTTCATTTATCCAGGATTCAACTTCTTTTTTTGCACCGTTTACCTGGCTTCCCCAACGAGAATAACCTCTAACAATATTCGCATCGGGACAAAGTTTTCTAATATCGGCTACACTTCTGCCCAAACGACTTCCTTCGTGCGTAATAAAAGGGGCAATAGTTTTTCCCTTAAAATTGTACGAAGAAAGAAATGTAGAAATAGGTGGGGCGATGGTACTCCACCAGTTAGGCGACCCGACATAAATAATATCGTACTGGTCGATATTTTCGATTTTGGTCTTTAATTTTGGTTTGAAATTGGCATTGATTTCCTTTTTCGCCTGGTCAACCACAGCCTGGTATTCTGTAGGATAAGGTTCAACAGGTTCAATCCTTACAATATCAGCACCAGTTATTTCGCTGATATATTCTGCTATTACTTTGGTGTTATTGCTATGAGAGAAATAAACTACCAAACTTTTATTTTGTGCTTGCATATTTATTGCGAATAGGATACTTATTACGCTGACAACAATGAGTTTTATATTTTTCATGAGTTTAAAATTTTATAATTATTAGTTAATGAGTTAATTAAAAATTTACAAACTCATGTAACCGCTTCGCTCTCGCATAATCTTATTTTATACATCGCAATTGGTGATTTTTTGTATAAAAAAGATTATGCTCGTTTCATTCTTTTTAGTTTTAGTCTTTATCCACCATTTTCTCGCTGCTTTCCGGATAGCGATGTCCCTGAAAAGTCATTTTAGAGAGTGCTTCTTCAATTGCATGGCGTTCTGTACACATTAATTCCACAGATGCCCCACCAATATTTTCTTCTAGGCGATGAATTTTTGTAGTTCCAGGAATGGGTACAATCCAGGGCTTTTGTTCCAGTATCCATGCCAATGCAATTTGAGCAGGTGTTGCATTTTTACTTTCTGCTATATTTGTAAGCAAATCAACTAAAGCGAGGTTAGCATTTCTATTCTCTGCCGAGAAACGAGGTATTCCATTTCTAAAATCATCTACATCAAAACTTGTTTTTGAATCAATCTTTCCAGTCAAAAAACCTTTACCAAGCGGACTAAAAGGAACAAAACCAATTCCCAATTCTTCCAAAGTTTCAAAGGTTTTGGTTTCAGGTTCACGCCACCACATAGAGTATTCACTTTGCAATGCAGATACAGGTTGTACTGCATGAGCTTTACGGATATTAGTTGCCCCGGCCTCTGACATTCCGAAATACTTTACTTTTCCTTCCTGAATGAGGTCTTTAACCGTTCCGGCAACATCTTCAATAGGTACTTGTGGGTCAATCCTGTGTTGGTAGAGAAGGTCAATGGCATCTACATTAAGGCGTTTCAGCGAACCTTCAACCCCTTGACGAATATATTCTGGCTTACTGTTTAATCCAGCAATTTTACCATCAATATAGTTAAATCCAAATTTCGTTGCTATTACAACTTCATTACGGAATGGAGCTAACGCTTCCCCTACAATTTCTTCGTTCACAAATGGTCCGTAAATTTCGGCAGTATCAAAGAATGTCACTCCCAATTCATAGGCTCTTCTTATTAATTTAATTGCCTCTTGTTTATCTGTTGCAGCACCATAGCCAAAGCTTAATCCCATACATCCTAATCCAATAGAAGAAACTTCTAAGCCCTGGTTTCCTAATTTTCGTAATTTCATATTTATAATGTTTTAATTGTTTTAAAAAGTTCACATTACAAATATCCGATGAAAAACAGAAGGAGTTGTTATACAGATTACAGGTGTTTATACCATTTTTACAGGCGCATTAAATATCATTAGTTCAATACAATAGCATAGATAAGTACAAACAAAAAAAGATTCACTAAAATTAATAGTGAACCTGATTGTTTTTAGGCTGATTCTCACCTGTGAATTTCACATATAACCAATACTTAAATTCAATTAGCTTTTATTCTTATTGGTCGAAGTAAACCTGAAGTTCCTTCACGAGGAAGAAGATAGAGCACCAACGCTGAAGAAGTAGTAAATACTGCAATAATCCAACTCATTGTCCATGGTGTTCCGTCAGAAAAAATGGCTAGTAATAAGGAAGATAAAATACCACTTCCGTATTGAAGTGAACCCAAAAGAGCTGAGGCTGCACCTGCCATTTCAGGAACACCATCCAAGGCAGATGCCGTGGCTGTAGCTGCAATGATACCATTCATAGAGAAGAACAGAAAGACGGGTATTATAACTCCTAAAATCCCAATAAAGCTAAACTTACTCAATATTGCCAGAACAATAGCAGCTAGCATTGCAATTCCTGTTGAAAAACGAAGTAGTTTATCTAATGAGAATCGATGCACCAGTTTGCGGTTAAAAAAGCTCAATGTCATAATACCAACAATGTTAATGGCAAACAACCATCCGTAGTACTCAGGCTTAACACCAAAGTAAGTAATATATACCTTTGGTGAGCCAGTAATAAATGCATAAGCAGCAACATAGTAAAAGGTAACACTAAGCGTATAGGTCATGAATTTTCGATTCGTTAATAAAACCTTGTATTTTCCAAAAGCTTCTGCTAGTGACGAATCCGGTCTTTTTTCAGGAGGCATGGTTTCTTGTAACATACGAATAGCAACAAACAATAACACACCAATTAATACTAACATCCCAAAAATACTGTGCCATGTACTAAATTTTAAAATCTGGCCACCAAATATTGGCCCTACAATTGGAGCAATTGCCATAATTATTGTCAGTGTCGATAACATTTCAGCAGCTTTATTACTGTTATATAAATCACGAACCATTGCTCTTGATAGCATTGGGCCAGTACAGGCTCCCAAAGCTTGAATTACTCTCCAGATTAAGATTTGTGCAATGTTTTGAGAAAATGCACAACCTATTGAACCTATAATAAATACAATCATTCCAATAGTCATTGGTAGTATCCTTCCAAATCTATCACTAATTGGCCCCCAAAATAGTTGCCCAATAGAGAATCCAATAAGAAACCCTGTGATTGTTAATTCAACATCCCCGGTTAAATCAATTTGCATTTGTGGTAATGCCGGTAAATAAGCATCGGTTGACAATGAAGTAAGAGCCATTAGTGCAGCAAGAACACCTAATAGCATTTTACTGTCTTTATCTATTTTATATTTGTGTGTTATTCCTACCATCTTTTTTGTTTAAAAAAACATTCAATCATTCTATCCGTTACAGCATTTTTGAAATGGGTAGCAATCCTCTTTTTTCCAAACATGCATTGTAATTTCTTTGCCCGATTTATTAGAGCAACCAGTCTTTGGTAAAGGCAAATCTGTCTTTAAACCATTTATTTTTACAATACGAGCCGGAGCACCAACAACGGTTGTATTTGCAGGTACATCTTGCATTACAACCATACTTTGGGCTCCGATTTTAACATTATCAGCCACCGTTATAGGACCGAGTAAAGTTGATCCTGTTCCAATACAAACATTATTGCCAATTGATGGGTGACGTTTTCCAATATGATTACCTGTTCCACCAATAGTTACATTGTGAAATATTATACAATGATTGCCAATGACAGTCGTTTCACCAATCACAATTCCATTTCCATGGTCTATAAACAGACCTTTGCCAATCTTGGCTCCGGGATGAATTTCAATTTGAGTAAGTAACCTTACAATTTGAGAGAATAATACAGCAAAAAATTTAAAAATGTTCCGATGAAAAGGATTCTTTATTTTTGTACTTAACCAGTACAGAGGATGTGATACATATCGATGTATTGTAATTGTCCATAAGCCCGGGTAAAGTATAAACAACAGACCTTCAGCTGCCGGGTCATTTTTATAAATTGCTTTAATATCTTCTATCATATTTTTTGATTTGCCATCCAATTATTAATTACTGAATCAGCTCCATGTACAGAACTGCCTTTAATGGCAATACTTTTTCCGACTTTAACCCCTGGACATAACAATTGAATATCTGTCAATCCACCCATTCCACTTCCCTCATGCGTACAAAATGGAATTATTGTTTTGCCGGAGAAATCGTATGATTCTAAAAATGTAAAAACAGCCATAGGGAATGTTCCATACCAATTTGGATATCCTAAATAAATGATATCGTAATCGTCCATGTTATCAATTACATCCGTCAATTCAGGTCGAACATCATTATCCAGTTCTTTTCTCGCTACCTGAGTTGTTTCCATATAATCAATAGGATATTGTTTAATTGTATCTATCTCAAATAAATCACCTTGGCTTATAGCCTGGATCTTTTTTGCTACTACTTCTGTATTGCCAACTTGTAATTCTACAATATTACCACTCACATAATTTTGTCCTTTACGTGAGTAATATGCTATTAATGTCTTTTTCATTACATCCAGTTTAAAAATTCAACGCTACAAAGGTGTGGTGAATGAGACAATGTTTGTTTATACAGATTACTGATGTATATACCATTTTTACATATTGACTAATTTGAACCAAATAATCCTAAAACCATTATTCTAAACTTATACGAATTACAGGTTGTCATACCATAATTACTGATTTAGATTTATGATTTAAAATATTTGAAATAAGCAGCTTATCTTTGTGTTGAATTTTTAAGAAAACAATTATGGAACAGGTAATTCGTTTAGAAAAGATATCGGAATACAATGCTTTGAAACAAACAGAAACATTACATCCGTTAGTAAGTGTGATTGATAACACGAATCAAATTCCGTTACCCAATGGCAGGTATCATTTTGATTTTTACGCTGTGTTTTTAAAGGAAACTGTTTGTGGCGAACTTGGCTATGGCCGAAAAAAATACGATTACGAAGAAGGTACTTTAGTATTTATTGGACCTGGACAGGTAATCAGTGTTAATCATGATGAGAGTTATAAGCCACATAAAGGTTTAACCTTAGTATTTCATCCGGATTTAATTAATAGAACTTCCCTGGGACAAAATATCAGTAAGTATCATTTTTTTTCGTATGAACTAAATGAAGCATTGCATATTTCGCAAAGGGAAAAGCAAATTATCTATGACCTTTATGATAAGATACAGTTGGAGCTTTCACAGACCATTGATAAACACAGCAAAACATTAATTACTCGCAATATAGAACTATTGCTCGATTATTGCGAACGTTTCTACGACCGCCAGTTTATTACCCGTGAGCAGCTTAATCTGGGTGCGTTGGAAAAATTCGAGAAACAATTGAATTCCTATTTTAAATCGGAGCAACCTCAATTGGAAGGATTACCATCTGTAGCATATTTTGCAGACCAGTTACATCTATCGGCTAATTACTTTGGCGATATGGTTAAAAAAGAAACGGGTAAATCGGCACAGGAATACATACATTTAAAGATTATGAACATCGCCAAAGAGCGTATTCTTGACGAAACGAAATCGGTAAGTGAAATAGCATATGAATTAGGCTTTAAATATCCTCAGCATTTTACAAGGATGTTTAAGAAGAGTGTTGGGGTTTCTCCGAGTGAGTATCGGGGGGTGAATTAGTTGAGTAAGAGTATGATTCAAATCATAATGTCCGAAACAGACTTGAGTAAGATAAATTTTATCATCAAGTAAATAGATTTACTTGATGATACATATAAAGTAAATCTTTATTGTATTGATATTCTGTTTTATAACTCTGATAATTTACATAGTTTACATGAAATTTTAAGTGTTAGCTTTCTTTCTCTTGTAACTGGAATTTCTATCTTTATTGAGCTAATTACCAAAAAAGGTATAATACTATGAGTTGTGCCTAAAAAATTACATATAACACTTAAAACAAGCCTCTTTCAGAGGCTTTTCGTGTTTATAGACCCTTCGTTTTCTTTGATTTATTATCTCTTATTTTGGTTTATTAGCAATGAAACTACAGTATTCCTATTGAATTTTAAAAAATCACTTCATTTTTAAAAAATTCATCAATTTCTGATAAAATCTTAATGTGATGATAGTCCCAAGAACATATTTAAAACAAGAATTAGTAAAGAAGCTTTATCCAAACAGCATTTCAATTAAGTCAGCAATGCAGCAACTCCGAAATGAAATTGATATATGTCCTGCCTTAAAACAAGAAATTTCAGATGCCGGGAGCACAAAATGCCATTATTACAACAAACAGCAGCTTCTATTAATCCTGGAACATTTTAGTATAACCATTGAAGAGTTGGAGCAACTATGAATTATTTTCAAGGAATAGCCGATGTACATCAAGCCAAATTGCGTTACAGAGAACTAGCAAAGCAACTACACCCAGATACAGGAGGAACTGTCAGTGAATTTCAAAAAATGCAAGAAGAATATAATGCCACACTCTTGCATTTACAAAAGCAGAAAAACACTACTTATAGTAAATCACAAACATCGTTAGAAGATGAGTTGCTAAAAGATTTGGGAAGATTGGCAAGAATCCTTCTAAAAAAGCAAGTGCCACAATCATACTTGAAGCAAAAAATCAGAATGACCGATTCATCCTTGAAAAAAGGCATTCTGGAAGGAGTTGTAAATTTGTTGGATGGGCTTTAATATTTTTATCAATACTTTATTGGTTACATATTCGTGTAACCGAAAAAATATCTTACTTTAAGTAATATAAATTACCCTTCTATCTAAAATATTTTTATGAATATGGTGTAACATATATGTAACCATGTCATTTTTAACTACATTACTAAAACTTCGTATATTACTATTATCCTGCCTGTTATAAACATTCAAACGATAATTACAAGCGGCACTCAATAGGTAACCACCTTCATAGATAGAAACCTCACCTAGGGATACATCTATTGTTCCATCACCTTCTACTGCAGGTAAAGTAGCTATTACATCAGCCCCATTTACAGTTGCATAATAATCTGTTCCATTTGTTGTAAGTGAATATTCTCCATTGGGTAGATAAAGGTAATAATTATCATCATCAGGATGGACTGCTTCAAAACTATAGGTTTCTTCACTGCTGGAGCTATTGGTTACTGTAACTGTTTTTGTTCCGTTATGAGGTACAGTAACACAATAAACATTATCTCCATCGTTATTGACAGCTGTTACATTTAACCCGGCTGATTTTACTGATGCTTTTCCTATTATTATTGTTGAAGCGTTTAAAGATCCAGTTGCTGTTAATACACAGCCATCGTTTATAGTTAGATTTCCAAAAACATCAGAACTACTGTTATAATTTTCATCATATCCGATTGAATATTCATTTGCTTCAATATCAAAATACGCTAAATTTAAGACTATTGATTGTCCTGACATATCATAACCAGTATTAGGTACTAATCCTTTATAATTTGAATCATTAATTAAAATTAAAGAATCTCCATTAATAGTTAAAGTTGCATCAACAACATCATTAGCAATATTCATATTATAATTTGATGTTGAAATATGCTTTACTGTTCCTTCGATATTAAAAACTACATCATCTTGAGATCGTATTAATATAAATGCTGCTGAGTTTATCGTAGAAGTCCAATATGTAACTTCTTGCACACCTTCTTTTATAACAAAATAATTCACTTCTTCTTCTGTAGAACAATAAAGATCATACTCATTACTATGTACAATTTGATCTCCTAAAGAGGAACCAACTGTATAATAACCATTAAACAAATAAAGCTTCCCTGAAGCTTGATCTATAGATGTTGAAGGCATTGTTTCCTGTGCCCGGGAATTAATAAATAGTAAAGCACTAAATAGGAGTAAAAATATTTTTTTCATTATAAGTTTTATCAAGATTAATAGTTGTATAAAAAGAAGTGAGAAATCCCTGCTTTTCTCACCTCATATTGCAAGAATAAATTATTCTTCTATTTGAGTAGCATCTTTACTAAGTAACTTATAAGCTACCGTCATATACATTTTATCCGTTGCTGGATCACCTGTATTTTTGGTATCACCATTGGTAAATCTTTTTACCATAAATGCATAAGTATAATCATAAGCACCACTAGTGAAATTAATTACATAAACTGGTTGATCATCATCGGAGTCTACCAACTGCATTGCATTACCTATTAAGAAATTACCCTGATCGTTATAAAAGCTTTTCACATCTGTTTTTATTAAAGTATCATCAGAGTAACGTAACGAATCGATATCAATTGGTAAAGTTACAGATAGCTCAGACTCCAGCGTACCACTGGCAGATGATAAATTAACTAATGCATCGTACCCTGTTAATGTAGTTTGATAACCTGTAACACCTTGCCCTAAAAACAAAGCAGGACAGCCTACACCTGTTCCTCCCAAAGAAGGATATACTTTTTCGTTATAATAAATCACAGGCAAAGTAGAGTATGAACCAGTTGTAATAGAACCTGTAATGGTTTGAATAGAATCATTATCATCTGTGATTAAATCCAAACCATATAAAATGTAAGAACTACCGGGATCACGGGAGATGTACATGGAATCGACTTCGTAAACAGTTGATGCTTTTAAAGAAAGATCTGACATTTCATATTCAGTATCATCTTTTGAACAAGAAGAAAAGGCTGCTAAAAATAAAGCCAATACAGCCCACATAAAATTTAATTTTTGTTTTTTCATATTAAATTAGTTTTTAATCGGGAAATTACGATAACACATTGGCGGCCAAGCTTACTGCATTAACTATTTCCATAAATTCATTTATTTATTATTTATAAAAATTCATGTATAAAACAATTGTTGCAGGGATATTATACATGAGATTTTATTTATTCTTAATTTGATAATGGTTATACCAAATAATAATTGTTAAGCCTATACTAAAGAATCATTTTTTCACAAACTTACCTACAAAATCTTTTGTTTTTAGAATGTAAACACCTGGATACAAGTCATTGACATCAATATTTACATTTTCATTTAATGAACCGGATTTAACTATTGTACCTTGTATAGAATATATAAAATAAGCTCCAGAAGCATTTCCTACATTTATGTAGTTTTTTGTTGGGTTAGGGCTTAATACAATACCTTGATTAATGGTTTGATCAGAAATAGCTGTTGGAGAATCAACCGTTTTAATACATCTAACACTATTTAAATTTGCATTATGATTGCTACCTAATGCCAGCGTATGATCGGTAGAACAGAAAAATATAAACACTCTACCTTGCCCACTACTATCTGCATTTACATAATTAGGAGTCCAGTAATAAGCTTTTGTTCCAAATCCTTTAATGGAGCTACTAATTTCCCCGGCAGGTAAAACACCCATACCTGAGCTATTACATTCATTTGAAATATCATCAGTATGTGGCCAATAGCCACCATCCACCCATGTAGCTTCTCCATATTTATTTGTACCTAAAATTTTTCCATTATCAGTTTTAAAATATTGACCTAAATCTTCAATATTTGATACTTCATAAACCGTTTCTGTGCCTCCGGTAGGCGTATTACGCGTTACATATGCATAATTAACCTTATCCTCACCCACAATATATCGGCCCAGATTATACCAATCAGTAGTGTCCGGTAGTGACCATCCATCCGGACACAGCGCTCCACTTATTGAGGTTGACCAGGAATACAATAAGCCATATTCAGAAAAATTGTCCTCGTCTAAATTTGGATAACACCACCGGGGAACTAAGGTCCAGTAGTCCCAATCATTATCTGTATCAGTATAACTAATTAGTTCAGTAGCCTGCAAAATATCTGATCCATCTGTATAATGTTTGGTTTTCAGATCTTCTGCCATCCACCAGGTATCGTTGAAGAGGATAGTTTTGTATTCATTACCATCAACATCAGTAACTGTACTGGTTTGCAGATCGTCAAAGTCAATTAACTGTGCTTTTAAAGAAAAAGATAAAAACACACTAAATGCAAAAAGAGTAAAATTCTTAATCATATATTAATTTTTAATCGAGAATACTTTTGAATTGCATTGGCGGCCAACCTTGTACAATAAAAAAGTTTCGTTGGTTTATTTACTTATCTATTATTTACTATTTTAAATCCAGAGTTACTCATGTACTGAGTTTTTTTGGCGTTGACTACGAGCCTTTTATGTCATTACATAAACTTCCAAATAATTAAAAGAAGGCTGATTTACAGCAAACTGTTTAAGGAGTTTCATATTCAACAAACCAAACTACTTTGCCACTCAATAAGCTTATAACTTTATTTATTCTTTTAAATCTTCCCACTGAAGTGTAAGCTTTTGTGTGTTAACACCAGTACCTTTAAAACGGGTAACCATAAACTTGGCATATAATCCTTCTCGTGTATGAATTAAAAATACAGGCTGCAAATCAATCTGAGCTTCATCTGAGGCATCATTAATATCGAAAACACCACCAATATTGGGTCTAAATTTATTACCAATAACTAATGTGGTATATAAAGCTGAAACATCATTTTTTAATGTTACACTACCATCAATTGTTTCATTATGAATTTCAGTTCTGTAATCATCTAAACAAATTTGAGGATCAGAAGCTAACTTATCAATATATATAGAAACACTATCGTAAGTAAACTTCTCAAAACAATCAATCCCTTGTCCTACCATAGTTGCACTAGTACTATTAGAATCATCCTCGGGATCAGTATACAAAAAAATAACAGGAAAACCGGTTCCATTATAATCTCCCACATAATTTTGAGAATATGCAAATTCATTATAAAACAGCAAATCATATTCAAATATATACTGCTCACCTTCATATTCTATATACGTATTTATTCCAGTTGAAGAACAATTATTAGGATGCCATGCAGGAAGATTAGTATCAAAATAAAGAGAATCAAGACTAGAGTTACCCTTATGATATAAATCCATACCAAAACCATTACGAACCACAGGAGGATGTCGTTCAACAAGGTATTCTTTTAAATCGTAAATATCATCACTGTACTCAACCTTATTGAGATTTACATCTTCCTGCTGGCAGGAAGGAAATAAGAGTACAATAAAAATAATTAAATGTAGTAATTTACAACTCTTTATTTTTATTGCACTTTTAAAAAGAAAAAAATAATACTTCATTACAAAAATTTTTAATCAGGAATATCATATTACATTGGCGGCCAACCTTGTGAAATATGATCAGTCAGTTTTATGAATATTTATTAAATAAGAAACTTTTCGTTATCTTATTTTAGATATCGTACAGAAAAACTACCAATTAATTTACAGAACTCACGCCAATGTATACATATAACTAATTAACAACACTTTATTCTTCTAAGGGAATTAGCTTATTCCTACAATAATGTAGATTACATGTATTTATCCTACATTTTTGTAATAGTAAAGCAGATTGTCATAATATTCAAACTACCTAAATATTAACCCGAAACTCTTTAATATTTCAGATTTTATCAAACCTTTTATTAGTAAATTTTAAAAGACTAAATGGTTTAACCTGGATTATGATTTAAAGGATCGTAATGAGTGTTGAAAGTATAATAATAGTACAATAAAACAAGGCATAGCATCGTTATGGTGAGTTGAAGTGAAACAACAAAGTGTATTGTTTTGAAGTAGTTTCAATGTGTAATAGATTTTCTAATGCATATTGCAGGTTTAACCTAATTCATTAGAGTAAAACGTAGAATTATTAGAAAAACAGATTAACAAATGATTTTGACTAGCTATAATACAAAAGGGAATTAAAAAAAGACATACACTTACTATAAATCGTTAAATTTTAGATAATAGAAATCAGATTTATTTCCAACATACTTAATAAAGAGAAAATTAAACACTTCCCATTATTTAATCTAATACAATAAAAACCCATACATTACGAGACTGTAAATTCAACTCTATCCATAAGTGAATAAATTATTAATATTGTAGCTTATGGCAAAGAAGAAAGAATCGGCAGAATACATTGCAATGCGAGATCTGGCATTGGAACAATTAAAAAGTGGAAAGTCGTTAACAGGAAAAGATGGTGTTTTTGCGCCTATATTGAAAGAGTTTTTAGAGAGTGCCCTTGAAGCGGAGATGGAAGATCATCTTGGCGAGGAGGAGCGCTCTTTGGGCAACAAAAGGAACGGCAAAGGACAAAAAACAGTTAAAACAGGTGTTGGTAATGTTACCATTGAGCCTCCATATGACAGGAACGGTAATTTTGAACCGGAAATAATAAAAAAAAGACAAACAGTATTAGCCGACAGCCTGGCACCCAAAATAATAAGTTTATACGGAAAAGGTATGAGCTTGCGAGACATTGGTATTTACATTGAAGACATGTACGATACGGAGGTTTCTCCCACAGTTCTCAGCGAAATTACTGACCGAGTTATCCCTCAAGTAAAAGAATGGCAAAACCGACCATTGGACGAAGTTTATCCGATTGTATGGTTGGATGCTATGCATTATAAGGTAAGGGACGGCGGAAAAGTTGTATCTAGGGCTGTTTATAATATTCTTGCCATAAACAAACAGGGAAGAAAAGAGCTTATCGGTATGTACATATCCGAAAGCGAGGGAGCAAACTTCTGGCTTTCTGTATTGACTGATTTAAAGAGCCGTGGAGTTAAAGATATCCTGATTGCCTGTACCGACAACTTAACCGGCTTCACCCAAGCTATCCTAAGCATTTTTCCCGAAACTGAAATACAAAAGTGTATTGTCCATCAGATACGCAACTCTCTTAAGTACGTGGCTTCTAAAGACCAGAAACCATTCATGAAGGAGCTTAAAAAAGTATATCAAGCTCCAACCAAGTCACAAGCTGAAACAGAGTTGCTTAACCTGGAAGAAGCATGGGGTAAAAAATACCCTGTCGTAATTAAATCCTGGAATGAAAACTGGGAAGAGTTATCGGCTTACTTCCAATATGATGAACCTATCAGAAAACTGATTTACACAACAAATGCAGTAGAAGGTTTTCATCGTCAAGTAAGAAAAGTAACCAAAACCAAAGGTGCATTCACAAGTGACATGGCACTACTAAAACTCATTTATTTGGCAATAGAGAACATCTCAAAGAAATGGACACAGCCAGTGCAAAACTGGGGACTGACAGCTCAACAACTGTGCATCAAGTTTGAAGGGAGGTTCGATCTTGAAATATAATCACCAAAATCTAAAAGCAAAGGTAAGTCGCTTACAGAACCTGTCAAGGGTGTATAAACGGCTTCGTGCCTCAGCCGCCCTTGACAGAATCTGAAAGCTTCCCAATTATGCTTTTAGAAATTGGTTCAAAGAAAAAAAATAAGTTAATTTGAAATCATAAATAAAATCATCGGACAGAGTTCAGCTTACATTCCCTACATTACAAAAGTCTATAAAACTATTATAGTAAATAACCCTATAGAGGTCAGTAGTTAAGCACCTACTAAATCTTTCTGATTAATTTTGTCAGCTTCCACCATACGGTACATTAAGTTGTTAAAGATGTTATCTTTCATTTGTGATCGGTTAATCCTGTAGCAAAACTCATTAAAATATTTATCTATATGCCATTCGCTAACCCAAGAATAGGTTGTTCTAATCCACGACTTCACTTGGTGTATCATTGTATGTAAGGCTTTAAAATTCATGCCTCCCATGCTTTCAATCTGTTCTATGTTGTAATCCTTCATCAAAGGGCGATAACCTCTCCAACAATCAGTGGTCACACTGGCATCTTGGGATATATGAGCATCAAAAAGCCTTTTAAGTTCTTTCGATGAGTAATTGTTGATTTTCATCGAGTACATACGTTTTACTTTCCCATCATCGGTAAGCTCAACAGCACATACCGCTTTCTTTTTCTTGCTGTGGTAACTGCGACCAACCTTACCTTCTTCTTTGCCTCCTACCACAAACTCGTCGATATGTACATTTCCATCCATCGGGTTGTTTCCGCTTGATTGCATCGCTTCCCTAACTTTATGCATGAACAGTCGTGCTGTTTTTTCAGTCACTCCAATACGTTCTGACATATAGCTTGCAGACAAACTCTTGGTTGAGGTTGACATCTCAAAGCAAATGTAAAAGGCTTTGCGTACTCCAAATTTCACTTTGTGAAAGAGTGTGTTAGCGGTAGCTGACTCAATATGAGCACACTTGTTGCAGATTCTTCCGTGATGCTTGCGCTGCTGGTAGCCTTGATGCCCACATTTAACGCACTTAAAACCTTGGTGCCACTTAATGTTGGCCAAATATTCCAGGCAATCATCATCCGTATGGAAACGATCAGTAAACTCTAGAGCATTTTGTCCTTTGAATAATTCCATGTATCCCTTATTTTTACTGGTGGCAAATATAAGTAATTATCTACTGACCTCTATAACCCTAATTCAATTTGAACTAAAATAATTAAGTTATAAAGGTAGAATTATAAAAACAAGAGGTTAATTGAACAAGCAACACACCTTAATTAGGAGTAGAAGTAAATAAGAGAAAAGCCTAATATTAAATACAAAGTATCCTATTTTTTACAAGATTATAGATTCTTGTCATTGTTTATGATAATTATTTTTTATTTATTTGATTGATTTTTAATCGGGAAACCGGGACAGGATGCATTGGCGGCCAATCTACTGCGCCTTCCCGGAATCCTTTTCTATAGAAACAATTCAGGTTCTTTGCGCTCAGAACAAAACTTATTGAGTTTTGCCGCAGCTGTATTTACAAACTCATTATCATTATATCGAGCCATACTTGGACATGCTTTAACACATGCACAACATAAAATACATGCA
The DNA here is from genome assembly GCA_963665705.1 of uncultured Saccharicrinis sp. Taxonomy (GTDB): domain Bacteria; phylum Bacteroidota; class Bacteroidia; order Bacteroidales; family Marinilabiliaceae; genus Saccharicrinis. The sequence continues at coordinate 1,386,571 of OY762448.1, read as the reverse complement.
GTAGAATCCGTAGTCAGTTTTCCGTTTAATGAAATTGCATCAGTAGGACAAACTTCTACACAAACACCACACTTATCACAATTATCTTCGTTTGTAACAGGTGCAACATCCGGAAGTACTCCTAATTCTTTATAAGGACGATTGCCAGGGACATCAACAGACCTCTTTAATACCTCATTAGACTCCAGCAATACTTTAATCTGCTTACCAAAAAGCTGTGCCTTTTTTTTATCTTCATTATCAGGTCTTTGTACGGCAATAGGAAATTCATCTGTTGAAAACGAATGTTCACCAATAAAGGCAGCTGCGGCAATTGGTCTAAAACCCCCATCCTCAGCAATATCCTTCAACTCAATTAAAGTATCATCATAATCTCTGTTACCATACACCGCTACCAAAACAACATTTGAATTTATGCCTTTAATTTTTTTTAGCTGCTCACTAGCTTCAATCGGAATCCTTCCTCTGTATACAGGAACACCTAATAGGACCAAACTATTTTTTATTACCATTTCTGAATTTAGTTGCGCAGATAAATCCATATGATAAATATTCTCAGCTCCAATCCCTAATGCAATTTGCTCAAGAATTGTTTTTGTAGTTTTAGTTGGAGAAAAATATATTAAGTGTAATTGTTGCATCATCATTCATATTTTAAAGGCCACTAAATTAAGAATATTCTCACTATATTTGATTTAACTCATAATTTTTTTACAAAAAATCAAACCTATCATTGTTCTAATTCAATACACCTTATATATGAACTATACCTACATAAGCTGAAAATCAATGTTATCAATAATATAAATCAGAAAATACGATAGCAAAAAGGCAATTAAAGGTGAAATCATCCAAATAATAAAGAATTTATTCACAGCAGTCTTTCTAAAAATATTTTTATATCCCAACTTAGCGACTCCTATACCAATAATAGCTCCAACATTTAACTGAACCAATGAAGTTGGAATTCCCTTTATTAAAGAAGCTGTAAGTAGCAGACTTGCTGATATAAAAGCTATAATAACAGCTTCTACCCTACCAAACAAAACAATTTCTTTGCCTGTATTTTTTACAATATTATGACCAAACAATGAACTTCCTATACCAAAACAAGGTGCAATTATTAATGTAGCTAATATTAAAACATGTACATAGTATTCCTGAGAAACATTTAAAATATTAAAGGTTAAACTGGCCATAGGACCAACAGCATTTGCTACATTATTTGTTCCAATTGAAAAAGCAACAAACAACGACATCAACACCATCAATGCTTTTAACCACATGCTATTATTTATTGAAGGCAATAGTGTATATCCTCTTTTACGCAAAGGCTTATAAATATATTTTCCTATCAGATAAGCAAAAACAAAAGCAATTATAGGCATTACAAACCAGGTTGGCAAAATCTCAAAATAGAGTTTATGTGTGTTTAAAGTTTTAAAATACACAGCAGGAGCAGTAACTGCCATTACTGTAGATTGGCTGGTAGATTGTGGTATTCCCAATAAGTTTGCTATTAACAACGATATTGATATAGAAAATAGGATAACTGAAACTACAGGGTAAGTCATAAACTCAGGATTTAAAATGCTTTTGCCAAGAGTATGAGCTGTAGCTTTACCGCCAACAATAGCACCTATAAAAACAGCAATTCCAAATAAACCAGGAATCATACTTTGCTTAATAATACTTGCTCCATAAATAGCAGAAAAAGACGGAGCTGTACCACTACCACCCATATTAATAGCTAAAAACATGGCTATTATACAAGGAATTAAAAAAGGAATAATCATAAAATTTTCAAATTAGTTATAGCGAATGAACTTCTGCTGGTTGCCATACTTTTAAGTCAACACCTTCAATTAACACTTTATTATCCTCTACGTTAACAACAACACCTGAATGAATCTTTTGCATCATACAGTGTTTTGGTAAAAAGCGAATCGTTTGACCAGGTGTTATATTTTTACCAGAATAACATCCTTCAAAAGCCATAACCATACATAATCCTATGTTTTTAAATGTTATGTTATTATCCAAACGTCTGCATGGACCAATCAAATTTACGGTCAATAAATTGCCTTCAACTTTTAATATTTTTGCATAATGTGTTATTGGACAAGCCAAAGGTCTATATTCAATAATATCATCTACACTTAACTGATGATTTTGAAAAGGTAATAACACTTCTCTACACGAAACTTCGCCACTTAAGGGTTCTAAGATGATGTCAGCTTCATAATGATCAATAACTCCAACCTTCTTACTTTCTTCACTTTTATCATGATCAGATTTATTAAGTAATTCACTCAATGCCTTCTTTTGCCCCAAAAACCTTTCCTGAAGCAAAACTGTACATTGAAAAAGTTCTGTATCATCATTAATAAGGGCATTTGCAAAGTCCTCACAACTTTTATGTTTGCAACTACCACAATTAAAACCAGGAAGTAATTCTAATATTTTATGAACCATAATTTAGCATTTCTATTATAAGATTTATTCCCCAACGTACTCTTGCATTCCATTAATCTTGCGCAATAATCCTCTATGATATTCACTATTAATCCGTTTCTCTCCAACGCATAATGTACACACTGAGAAGGGTGCATTATATCTTAGAACATCATCATTCTTCACAAGCTGATTACTATTCTCTATTACATTTGCTAACTCCTGACACCCTTGACCACTCAAACCATTAATTTCAAGAATTTTACATTTCGAGTTAGCTTCTAAAATCCGTTCTCTGAAAATTTCTCTTTCTGCTTGCGAAATCATATCACCCTTTGTAATTACTACAGTATCCGCACAACTCAGGAAAGGACCAACTTTGGTTGGCGTATTAGGACCAGTTGTTGCATCAATAACACATATTCCCAAAGAATTTTCAGTATAAGGAGCACATCGGTGACACAAACCGGCAGTTTCGACTATTAAAACCTGGGCTTCATTTTTTCGTGCAAACCTTATCATTTCATCCAAATTATAAATAGAAAAATGATCAGGACACATATCTTTTGATAGTCCCAATAAAACCGGAATTCCATACTGAGCAAATCGTTTATGATCTTCGGTATATAAACAATCAACTTTTACTATAGCAGGCTTAATTCCCTGTTTTTGAAGAAATGGGATTGTATGTGCTAGTACAGAAGTTTTACCTGAACCAGGAGTTCCTGCAATTATATTTAATTTCATTAATTTAATTTTATGCTATTTCTAATATTTTTTATGAGAAAACACATCAGATAGCTTCTGCAGTGTTGAATTCATTGATAAAATAATTTATTGCTTCACTATCTATTATTTCACCGGTTCTTACTCGCTCTCTAAGTTTTAAAATTTCCTGATCAATAAAATTCAATTTTCGAGAAACAAGCTTTTCTTTATAAGTACTAGTTATAATTTGCTCCATACCCCCATTCTTCATTACAATGCGTTTTTGTGCAGACAATGCTAAAACAGGATCATGCGTAATAACCAGTACTATTTTTCCTTGACCAGATAACAATTCCAAAGCCTCATTTTTTTTGATTCCGGCATTTTCAATTTCATCTATTAGTACAATAGGAGATTCACTTATTATTGCAACATCTGCAACCATTAAAGACCGAGTTTGTCCACCGCTTAAAGTAGTAAGATTATCATTAGGCTTAATGGGTTCACCTGTTAATTCATTTGCTACAGAAATTACTTCTTGAATATTGATGTTATTCTTATCACGACACTTAGCATGTAAGTGAAGAAAATCACTAACACTCATATCTGCCAGAAAATTCATATTTTGAGAAAGCTGAGCAACATTCTTCTTGCGTGGATTTGACCTGTATTCAAAGTCTGGTTTAACACCATTAATTAATATAGTTCTTTGAGAAGAGGAATCCTTTTGTGCGGATTGCTCTATATCTGATATTAATTGACTTTTTCCACTCCCTGTTGGTCCAACAATGCCGATAACTTCTCCTTTTTTAATTGTGATTTCTTGAATTTTTTCAGGAATTTGATCCTTATCTACCCCCCCAATGATGGTTAACTCTTCTATAAAACTCATATATCTTTATTTTTTTAATAACAAAACAAAGATCATGAATGAAACCTAAGGATTTAATAGTTCAAAAACGTATTTTCTAAAATACGTTTTTATGCGTAGATTTATAATTTACAATTCAAAATACTGATTTTTAATAGCGTACACTACTAATTCAGCCGTATTTTTAGATTGTGATTTAAGCAAAATATTTTCTCTGTGTTTATCTACCGTACGCTTGCTTATACATAAAGCATCTGCAATTTCCTGATTTGACATTCCCTTGCAAATATGAAATAATACTTCCTGTTCGCGTTTTGACAGTTCTGTATTCTTTTTAATTAAAGTGTTGCTTCTATTTAAATTTTTAATGATTAAATTAAGAATCTCAGGCGAAAAGTAATTTCTGCCTTCATATACATCTTTAATAGCCTGTTCTACTTCATTAAACCTTGAATTTTTTAATAAAAAACCTTTTGCTCCTGCATCAATCATATCCCTGTAAAAGCTTTCTTCGGCATACATTGAAAGTGCTATTATTTTTAACGAGGGTATTATTTTAAGCGCTTCTTTTGTTGCATCAATACCATTTTTAACAGGCATTTCAATATCCATTAAAACAATATCGGGAGGATCGGAATGAATATTACAAATAAATTCATCGCCATTAGTAGCTTCCGATATATGTGAAACATAACAACTATTTGATAATAGAAACTTTAATCCTTCACGAAATAGAGTATGATCATCAACAATAAATACATTTAAACCTGTCATTTTATTTTCAATTCAATAAAAACATAAATACCTTTCCCCGGATTACTTTTCAATTCTATATGACCATTTAAGGATTTTACCCGAGATTGAATATTAGTAAGTCCCATTCCTCGATCGAAAGCATCATCAATACCAAATCCTACCCCATTATCATCATACATAAATATTAATTTACTACCCTCAACAAACAATGTAATACTTGCCTTTGTTGCGGAGGCGTGTTTTAAAGTATTATTAATTAATTCGCACGAAATTCTATATAAAATAACTTCAATATTATAGGATAAACGCAATCCATTCAAATTTGAATCAATAGTTAACGCCAAATTGCTATTTACCACAGCATGCTGAATAAAATTCTTTATCCCCTTTTCCAGTCCATAATGCTCTAATATCTGAGGATTTAAATGATATGATATTTCTTTTGTTGTAGTAATAGCTCCATCTATTGCAAACTCCGTTTTATTAAGAATTTCATTATTTCGGTCAGTTAGGTTGGATTTATCAATAGCTGATATACTCATTTTTGCTGAAGATAATACAGGACCTAATCCATCATGAAGTTCTTTAGCAAAATACTTACGTTCCTTTTCTTCTGTAGAAATAATTGCAGCCAATACTTTTGACTCATTTTGTTTTCGAAACTCAGATATCTTATTAATTAAATCAAAAATCTTACGAATATAAAATGAAGCAATAAACATAGTAATTGAAATGACAACTGCAATCCAACTACCTATATATGTCTGAAAACTATTATCTTTAACATACAGCAAAGTATACAGATCATTTAGTCGGCGTAATGCCATTAGTAAAAAACCAACTGCAATACTTATCCATGCAATATTAAATTTAGTTCTTGGAATAAGTTTTATTGCAATTACAAAAGCAGCAAACTGTAATAATACAGATAGCATTATAGCAACTTGAAGTATCATTTAACAAAGTTAACAGATTTAAAAATGAAAATAATACGTATTTAATCGTATTCCTATTAAAGTCCCAATCCTATAAATACTTTTATTATTAAATAAAAAATCCAAAACACATACCGTATTTTGGATTTTTAATATCATCTAATATTTGATTCTACATTAAATAATTAAATATAAAGCCCACTATAACAATTCCGGTTGCTACTATTCCCACAAAAATGGAAATCAACTGCCATTTGAGTACTTTTTTAAGAATAATAATTTCGGGTAAGGATAAGGCAATAACTGACATCATAAATGCCAAGGCCGTTCCAAGCGATACTCCTTTTTCCATTAAAACACTTACAATTGGAATAATACCTGCTGCATTTGAATACATAGGAACTCCGATTAATATAGCCAATGGTACAGAATACCAATGTTCAGCCCCAAGTAAGGATCCCATAAAATCTTCGGGCACATATCCGTGAGCACCGGCTCCCACTGCAACACCTAAAACAATGTATATCCATATTTTACCAACAATATCTTTAACCGACTTAAACCCAGCTTGAATTCTATCTGAAAAAGTCAGTCTTTCTTCCTCATTATCTTCTTGACCTGATTTTACCTGATAAACCCAATCCGCCACATACTTTTCTAGTTTAAACATGCCGATAAGCCATCCTGATAAAATGGCAATCAATAAACCTGTTCCAACATAGATTAAAGCCACCTTTAAACCAAATAAGCCTACTAATAAAACCAAAGCCACTTCATTTACCATAGGTGCTGCAATTAAAAATGAAAAAGTAACACCGATAGGAATTCCAGCTTCTACAAAACCAAGAAATAATGGTATGGCTGAACAAGAACAAAAAGGAGTTACAACCCCTAACAGTGATGCCAGTATATTTCCTGAAAATAAGGATTTACCTTCCAGTACTCGCCTTGTTTTTTCTGGAGAAAAATAGGTTCTGACAATACCTACAAGATAAATAATCAGTACCAGTAACATGAGGACTTTTGGAACTTCAAAGATCAAAAAACGAATGGCCTCAGTTAAATGCGTTCCTGATTCCAATCGAAAAACTGATTCTGTAAGAAAATCTGCCATCGGCTGTAAATTCCAGTATACCAACACCCAAACGGGTAACATTATCAAGGGTAATACCCAGGCATTATTACTTTTACTTATTGCTATCACTTTTTGTATCATCGTCTAAATCTTATGAAAAGAAAATCATGTTCAGCTTACCTCAGGTTAACTGAATTCCAAATAAAATGGTTGTGGTATAATAAATACCTATCAGTAAAAAAACAATGGCAACTATTCTTCGAAACCAAAATTCAAAGGTTTTCATTTTACTATAAATACCTCCAACTGCATTAATGCTAAAAGCCAAAATCCATGCAAAAATAATTACCGGAATACCAGTAGCCAATGCAAACACAAAGGGAAGATATAAGCCACTGGCACTACTTACTGTCATAGGTATAAGCATACCAAAATACAATACACCACTATACGGACAAAAAGCCAATGCGAACACTATTCCCAGTAAAAGAACTCCCCAAAAACTATTTTTAGAAGATTCTTCCAGTTTATTGGTAATTTTAGATAAGCCTGGAAAATTGATATTTATTAAACCCAGCATAAAAACTCCAATAATAATTAATAAGGGACCTAATAGTCTTTCTCCCCAGGTTTGTAAAGCACTTTCAAATACAAATTGACTTACTCCTAAATAAAAAAGGAATCCAATCAATGAATAGGAAATACTGCGACCAAGGGTATAAACAATTCCATTAATAAATACCTTTTTTCGATCTTCAATATCCTTACTAATAAAACCTATGGCTGTAATATTGGTAGCCATAGGACAAGGACTGATAGCTGTCATCAGTCCAAGGATAAAGGCCGATAAAAATGGAACTTGCGCATTTTCGAGCAGACTATTAAGCACTTCCATTATTATAAAAGAGTTTTAATTGTATCCACTAATTTTTCAGTTAGCTTATCAGGGTTTGTGCGTGCATTTAAAAATGCTTCTGATGTAAGATTTACTGTTTTATCACCACTAACGATCAATAATGTTTGTCCACTTACTTTAAACTTTTCAGCAAGTTCCGGATCATTCTCCCTGTTAATTGAAACAAATCCAACCTGATCTAAAAAATTTTGAGCCACAGCATCTTTAGTCACTTTTTCTACAGCTTCGCAGGTTGCACAACGACGAGTAGCATGAAAATAATATACCTGAACTTTTAAATTTGATATATCGTCTGCAATGACTTTTTCCTGAGTTGCTTTATCACAACAGCTGCCTGAACAACAACTATCTGAAGAACAGGATTGTTTTTCTGCTTTTGCTTCCGTTTTAGGAGATGAAGAATTGCAGCTAAATGCGATCATTGTTATTATTGATAATAACGATACTTTAATAAATCTCATAATAAATATTATTGATTGGTTAATAATTTTTTAATCTCTTCAACTTTTAGTAATGTTCCTTTTGAAACCACTTTCCCATCTACTACTAAAGCAGGAGTTGTCATTACACCAAATTCCATGATTTTAATGAAATCTTCAACTTTAGAGATAGTAGCCTCTATTCCTAATTCTGCAACCGCATCTTTTGTTGCTTTTTCAAGGGTTTTGCACTTTGCACAACCAGAACCTAACACTTTAATTTCCATTTTCTTTAACTTTTATATTGATTAGATTTATTGTCAATTTAAAAGATACATTCGTAGTTCGCAGAACAACGAACAACTCAATTAAATTTTTTAATACTTTAAAAACTCTTTAAATAATAGCTGAGCCTCTGCCCAATTTTCTTTATTAATACAATACTTAACACGAGGACCTTCTATTTCACCCTGAATTAATCCTGCATCCTTTAACTCCTTTAAATGCTGTGATAATGTGGATTTTGCAATAGTAAGCTCCTGCGATAAATCGCCACTATAGCAACAAGATTGACTGGATAACAGATTTAAAACATATACCCTTACCGGATGACCTAATGCTTTAGCATATCTTGCTAACTTTTGCTGTTTTACGGTTTCTATTTCTAACTTAAAACTCATTGAGTAATTATTGTTCGTAATATTGCGAACAAATTTAATGATACTTTTTTATTACACAAACTTATACTTGTAATTCATAATAGATTTTATCAAATACCTTAATAACCAGAGTTTCAAGGTTAATAACAGGCATTTAAAAAATTTTAATTAACATTTTTACACACTTTTATACGAATATATAGAGAAATATTTCTATATTAGACTTTGATTATATATACATTTATACATGTTTAATAATATATAGAAATAGAACATAAGATTTAAACTACAAATTTCAGACAACATTAAATTTTAAACCTATGAAAAACACCTATCTATCAATTCTTATATTATTAGTATTATCTACATCCAGTTATGCTACAGATGGTTATTTTGGAGTTGGATATGGAGCACAAAATAAAGGAGTAGCAGGAGCTGGCATTGCCTGGTACAAGAATTCTTTATTGAATGGAAATCCGGCAGGACATGTTTTGCTTGGCAAAAAACACCAAATAGGAGTTGGTTTCTTTAATCCCAACAGGCAATACACCGTAACAGGGAATCCTTCAATGCAAGATGGCACTTTTGGATTAATGCCAGGGACTGTAGAAAGTGATTCAAAACTTTTTGTAATGCCTAGTTTGGGTGCCAATTGGATGCTTAATGAACAAAGCAGTTTTTCGGCTACTTTATTTGGAAACGGAGGAATGAATACTGATTATGCTCCTGTGGATATGAATGGTACAAAAGTAGGAACTTTTGGTAGTTCAGGCAGAACAGGTGTTAATCTGGCTCAAATGTTTTTAGGACTTACCTACTCCAGAAAGATAGCTGAAAAGCATAGTTTGGGAGTGACTGCTTTACTTGCCTATCAGTATTTTGAAGCTAAGGGATTGGAAGCATTTTCTCAAATGTCAAGTGATCCAAGTAAGCTTACTAATAATGGAACTGATGGATCTTTTGGTTATGGATTAAAAATAGGTTATATGGGCACCTTATTTGAAGGCTTAACTTTAGGTGCTAGCTATCAGACTAAAGTCATTATGAGTGAGTTTGATGAGTATGCCGGATTATTTGCAGAACAAGGTGATTTTGACATCCCTTCAACCTGGACAGTTGGGTTAGCATACGAAATCACTGACAGTTGGGCCGTAATGGCTGATTATAAAATGATTAATTATACAGATGCAGCTTCTGTATCCAATAAGATGGATGTTATGAATACCATGCTTGGCAACGATGATGGTTCTGGTTTTGGCTGGGAAGATATTTCTGTAATTAAAATTGGTACTGAATATTCAGGAATTGAAAACTGGACTTTGAGAGCCGGATACTCACATTGCGAACAACCTGTACCTTCATCAGAAGTGATGTTCAACATATTAGCTCCCGGTGTAATTGAAAATCATATTACTATTGGTTGCTCGAAATATATAGGCGACTCAGGAAAAGGAATTCATGCTTCTCTAGTTTATGCTCCTCCTACAACTGTTAAAGGAAATAATCCTTTGGATTTTGAGTTTGACAATGGTTACCCAGTTGGTTCAAACCAAACCATAGAATTAGAAATGTATCAGTTTGAATTGGAAGTTGCATTTACATTTTAATAATTGAAATCCCTAATTTGATGGCCGGCGTATGCCGGCTTTTTTTTGATCCGTAATTCGTAACCATTATAACATCATGTTTCCTACCTCAGGGCTTTGCTACGCTTCACAGTGGGCTTTATAGATTACGGACTTTCAGTCCTTTTTGACACTAGTCAGTAAATACCTAACTTCGCATTCCTTATTTTACTTTTATTTCAGAGAATTAATATCTTGCTCATCTTTTAAATCCACCCCGGAAATTCCTTTTTTGATAGACTCCGATACTAGATATAAAAGCTTTGAACATGCCAGTTCATATGATAATCCATCCTTTCGAATATTTGAAATACAATTTCTTTTTTCATCGGTAATTCCATCTGAAGGTTTATATGTCAGGTAAATCCCCATACTGTCAGGTGATTTTAATCCAGGCCGTTCACCTATCATGTTTATCACTACTTTGGAATGAAATAAGTTTGCTATTTCATCACCAATGGCCACCCTGGCTTGCGTAGCAACAATTATCGGACTAAGTGAATATAACTTTTTAAGTTCAGGAAATAGTAAATTAAAGAATGGTATGATATTCCTTTTTACAGCAGTAGCAGATAAGCCATCAGATACCACTAAAGTAATATCATATTCAGTTTTTATGTGTAGTGAATTTAATAGTTCAACAGAGTCTGAAGATAATTTTCTTCCCAAATCAGGCCTCTTCAAATACACATCTCTGTTTTCTGCCTGTGATTGAACTACCAATACATGATCATATACTATCTTTTCTAACTCACTTACTAAATCCACTGTATTTAGGGGAATATGAACTGCATCAATAGCTTTAGCATGAGCCAATCTAAAATCTAATAATTCTTTTGTAGGAACAGAACTCCCACAGCGTCCCATTGCTATTCTGGCTTTGGTGTATTCTTTTAATTGTTTCCAGGGATCTTCTATTACTATTTCAGGCTTTGTTGTATTCATGTTTAAATCCTTTAAAATGAAGATGCATTTAAAAAGTTATTTCTTGTTTCTGTTTTTGGAAGAGGAATTAGATTCTTGTCAAATAAATTCATTTTAATCAACCAATCTTCAAACTCCGGAGCTGGACGTAATCCTAAAACTGACCTTAAATACATAGCATCATGAAAGGATGTACTCTGATAGTTTAACATGATATCATCAGCACCCGGAACTCCCATAATAAAATTACAGCCGGCCACTCCAAGAAGCGTAAGTAAGGTGTCCATATCATCCTGATCGGCGTGTGCATGGTTGGTATAACATACGTCAACACCCATAGGTAAACCAAGTATTTTACCACAAAAATGATCTTCAAGTCCGGCCCTTATAATTTGTTTTCCGTTATACAAATATTCAGGGCCTATAAAGCCAACAACCGTATTTACCAGCAAAGGATTAAAACAACGAGCCAACCCATAAGCACGAGCCTCCAATGTTTGTTGATCCACATTGTGATGGGCATTGGCAGATAAAGCACTCCCCTGCCCTGTTTCAAAATACATACAGTTATTTCCTACAGTTCCACGGTTTAAGCTTTTTCCGGCTTCAAATCCTTCATTTAAAATTTGATATGAAACACCAAAACTTTCATTTACTTTTTGAGTGCCTCCTATCGACTGAAAAATTAAATCTACAGGAACATTGTTTTCAATGGCTTTTATGGTAGATGTTATATGCGTTAACACACAAGTTTGTGTTGGAATATCAAACTTTTGCCTTAACTCATCCATCATAAACAGCAGATCTGCAACTGTTTTATAATGGTCAGAAGCCGGATTAATACCTATTACAGCATCACCACAGCCATAAAATAGACCATCGAGTATTTCTGCAGCAATTCCTTTCATATTGTCGGTTGGATCATTGGGTTGCAGGCGAACAGAAAAACGCCCCGGTAGTCCAATAGTATTTCTAAAAGCGGTGACATTTCTAATTTTGGAGCTTACCTTAATCAAATCCTGATTACTCATTATTTTAGAAACAGCAGCAACCATTTCAGGAATTAAACCCGGACTCACCTTTTTAATCAACTCACTTGTTGTTTCATCCATCAATAACCAGTTTCTGAATTCTCCAACAGTTAGTGATGAAATGGTTTTAAACGCTTCTGCATTATGATGATCAAAGATGATACGCGTTACTTCATCATCATATGGTATCAATTCTTCTTTTAAGAAATCGGATAAATAAGTATCGGCCAATACCATTTGAGCTGCAACTCTTTCTTCTACAGAGGATGCAGCTATTTCAGCAAGTTGATCTCCTGATCGTTCGGGTGATGCTTTTGCCAACAATTGTTTTAATGAATTAAATCGGTATCGGTGATTACCTATGTTTATTGAATATTCCATAAATGAAAAATCGAAAAAATATTTATACTTGACAAGTATAGTTGAGGATAGAAGTGTAAATTTTACAATTATTTATTATAGCATAGTCAAATAAGCAAGGCTAATATCTTATAAAATTAAATTCTTCGCTTAGTGCTTACACACTAAACGAATAGATCCCGGACTTTCTGCCTGAAATTTACATGATGCTTATTCCCCTTGTGTTCGAAAAGATATCTAAATTCTCATTAATAATAACTTGAGAGCTGCAATTCAGCTCTCATCCTTTTGGAGGAGAAATAATCACACAACTCCCAGTTCTAAGTGGTCACTTTTTTAGATTGAAAATTCCCCTTACTCATATACCTTCTCCGTGCAAGTCTTCCTTTTTCATTCCTTTTTTGCTTAAGCCGCCAGGGCTTTTACTTTTTTTCTAAAAGATTATTGCATAAAAATCATTTACGCGCTATATATGTAGATGAAATTACTTCCATAATGAAGATACTTACCGGGCTGAAAGTCCGGTATCAATTAGCATAGTCTGTAAGGGCTATGCCTGTTGTATTATACCAAATTAAAAAGGTCGTTCCTGTTATAGAAACGACCTTTACTCAATATTAATTTAAAAAATTAAAATAATAAACTATTCCGGAATAATAACTGTTCCTGCATGTACGCTATTGCTAACTCGGTTTGTATCATCCATAGCGGCAAAAGCTATGTAGCAATGTACTACAGTTCCGGCTGGTGCATCTGGAAGATACATACTGGCAGTACCTTCAGAACGAATATTTTTGCAAATAGAATATTCCGGGTAGTAGCCTTCAGCAATAGCTACAAGAATTACCCCATTGTCTGCAAACAGTTCATCACTTGATGCATTGTACCTCCAGGTAAAAATTACTTCCTCACCATTAGCTTCAACTCTTGGTCTGTTTGTTGCTTTTAATGGTCCAACTGCTAACACCAAATTATTCAAGTTAATCTTATAATCAGGATATTCACCTTCAATGGTATATTTCATCAACTCGGACATAGCTGCATTATAGGGTGACATTAAACTGTCCTGATTTTTAAAACCCAATTGTATCACCGGATACAATGGCTGTAAAAACTTAGTTGCAAGCCTGAATTTGGCTCTGTGTGCCAATTGTTTTTTACTGGCTTTGTGATGACTAAAATCTGGTAGCGATTTCATAACAGAGATACCTTTCCATTGACTACCTATTGTACTTCCAACTTTTCCTGTGAATCTTCCGTTGATTCCTTTTTTATATGTTCCCATGACTTTTTGTTTTTGTAAGCGCTGCTAAAACTGATCAGGTTATATCAGAGCCCGGGTTAAACATGTATCGGCCGAAGTATTTATTGCTAATTCGTTAATTTGCTTATTTGTTTAAAATGTTGTTTTGATATTTTTCCAAGCTGTAAATCTCCTTTTTCCTTTCTCCCTTCTCCTTTTTCTTTTATCGTTAGTACTAAAATATATTGAAATGTGCATCGAAAAAATTACAGTAATTTTACTGTAACTTTTTTCGCTCGTAATGTATTATTAATGAGGCGTATAAAAATTGGAGTGAAATCAGGTTTGTGACCCAAAGGTTAAAAAAAGGGCCTATATTCCGGAAAATCGCAAAAAACGACAAAAATATTCCGCATAATCACGTTTTTGGCCAAAAATATTCCAGGTTTTGGTGTTTATGGGTGTTTTTATGACTTTTCTTTGCTATGGCTTTGCATTCCTTTGCATAGGCTATGCTATTTCTATGCATAGTCATTGCTAATCCTATGCATGGTTATTGCTATTTCTTTGTGTTGTGGTTGTATTGTGGTCGTATTGTGGTTGTGTTGTCTATGCACATTCTTTGCTTCAGCATTGCTTCTAAGGAAGCGAAGAAAGACCATAAAATATCCATAGTAAAACCATAGTCAATACGACGTCATATCCTTGTCATACCAAAGGAGAATAAAAGGATTGGCAATCAATACAGCTTATCAGTTAGTACTGAGCTATCCGAAATATTTCTTTTGACTGGAGATCCTCCAAGACCCGACATCATTTTTTATTTAGAAGATATGTGAGGTCAAAAAAAAAAATCGTTATACCCGGATATTGTAAACTGGATATAACGATTTATTATAAGTTTATCGCTTCTTTCTACCCTATGTAGTCGTAAAATATTAACCTAAAACACCTTTTTCATAAAACCACTTACATAACCATAGGCTTCTTCAAACCATGGATGAAATAACCAATATGGATGTGGCGTATTTTCGATAGTATGTACTTCGTAATAAATATTTTTCTTCTTTAATAATTTCAACAAGGTATCTCTTCCTGCATGGAAACGTGGTAAAGCACTGTTAATATAACACGTAGGAAGTGTATAATTATCGATATAAGTAATAGGAGAAGCTTCAACCCAAAGCGCTGGTTTTTCTTTATATGTAGCACCAAAGAATCTTGCTCCAGCCGATGGTTTATCCGGGTTACTATCTTTACCACTTTCGTTAGGATCAGTAAAATCAATTACGCCATCCATATTAATTAAAGCTTGTACTTCTGATGAATATCCAGGGTATACTGATTCTGGATCATCGAACTTCAATATTCCTCCTGTAGTAGCCATTAAACTGGCCATTGTTGCTCCCGAAGAAGTTCCTAACACAGCCATTTTAGTGGTATCTATACCATATAAATCACAATTACGCTTTAAAAAGCGAATCGCTTCTTTTAAATCATGAACAGTAGCCGGATATAAAGCCTCTGGTGATAAGCGTTGCTCAACACTTGCAGTTACATAACCATCCATAGCTAATTTTTGCGCCAAAGGAACCAAGTGTGATTTATCACCGGAAGCCCATCCCCCACCATGAATCATCATAATAACTGGTCGCTTTTTGCCAGCATCTTTATTCGGAATAAAAACATCCATCTTCAATGTTCTATCCTTACGAACTCTGTAAACCTGATTAGGTAAGGATAAAAATTGATCCGATTCAAATTGTAAAACCGGAGTTACATCAGGAAAATCCTTATGTATTTTTTTATAAGTTGATTTAACATTAAAGGATGTATCCCGGGGAAATTTATTTTGACTAAACCCCAGAGTAACAACAAATAGAAGGGGTAATATAAATGATATATTTTTCATACGTCTTAATTTGCTTGTAATTGCCATATGGAACTCACCAATTTTGTCATCCTCATGTGTGAGAAACACTATCTCATGGCTCGTTATATACGTTTAATCTTTTTATTCATTTGTCAGAGAGAACTCACCTGAATAATATTCAATCTATTCTAATTAGACACACTAATTAAAGCTTCGACCTCTGGTGTTTGAAAAGAGCCCCATAAATTATAATCACCTGTGCAACAAAGGAATCAACTTTCCTCCTTATTCAAGGAGAAGTACGGCAAGGTACGAATCAGGAGGTAATTTTAAATATCTAGAATATTCCAACTCTAAAGGTATAAAACCACCTCCCCCCTCCTGCGTCGACGTACTCCTCCTTTGAAAGGAGGAGAGCTGATTTACAGCTTACAAATTATTGTTAATGAGAATATCAATTTCTTTTCGAACATCGCAATGCTTCAAAAAAATAATTTTTAATCATCTAGCTAAACTTGTTTTTTATCTCTCTAGTTAAGACCATTGGATGTCTTAAAAAAGAATATGATTCTAAATAGATAAGTTTCATAAAAATTAAACTTCAAATGGAGTACCTCTTTTGCAAAACTGAATAGCAACACCCCAAGGATCTTTCATCATAATTAACTGACCTCCATCAGGTAAATTCACTTCTTCAACAAAACTTGCTCCGGCGCTTTCCATTTTAGCTCTATCGGCAGTTGGATT
The DNA here is from genome assembly GCA_963665705.1 of uncultured Saccharicrinis sp. Taxonomy (GTDB): domain Bacteria; phylum Bacteroidota; class Bacteroidia; order Bacteroidales; family Marinilabiliaceae; genus Saccharicrinis. The sequence goes on along the minus strand of OY762448.1, from coordinate 1,369,975 downwards.
TTCAGAAACAAAGGCAAGATGTACTGTTAGTGGATGTGTATTTTTAAAGTCAAGGACCGCTCCATCCGGGTTGTTATAAATTTCAATCATACCTCCATGTCCATCAGCAATAAAGTGAGTAAATGGAGCTTTATCCATAGCCATTACAATTTTAAATCCTAAATTTTCAACATACCATTCAGCCATTTTTACCGGATCTGGTACATTTAATGCAAAGTGTTCAATCTTCATTTTTCTTAGTTTTTTTGTTCAAAGTCAAACAAAAATAAACATAATATACCAGAACAGCATGTTTATTGATCCGCTAAGCATGGAAAATAGATATGGTATTGAAGTAAAGCTTGTTTTTGATTTGGTTTTAGATCAAACTATATAGGAGTCAAGATTATCGATCTAAGGTTTCTTTAGCTATCGTAGTTCGTAATTAATTAGGAACAAAATTCTGAGACTACTTCAAATTATAATTCTAACTTGTTTCTTCTTCGATATCAGTAAAATTTTTGAGTAACTTTTTTATAAATCATTAGAGGTCAGTAGATAATTACTTATATTTGCCACCAGTAAAAATAAGGGATACATGGAATTATTCAAAGGACAAAATGCTCTAGAGTTTGCTGATCGTTTCCATACGGATGATGATTGCCTGGAATATTTGGCCAACATTAAGTGGCACCAAGGTTTTAAGTGCGTTAAATGTGGGCATCAAGGCTACCAGCAGCGCAAGCATCACGGAAGAATCTGCAACAAGTGTGCTCATATTGAGTCAGCTACCGCTAACACACTCTTTCACAAAGTGAAATTTGGAGTACGCAAAGCCTTTTACATTTGCTTTGAGATGTCAACCTCAACCAAGAGTTTGTCTGCAAGCTATATGTCAGAACGTATTGGAGTGACTGAAAAAACAGCACGACTGTTCATGCATAAAGTTAGGGAAGCGATGCAATCAAGCGGAAACAACCCGATGGATGGAAATGTACATATCGACGAGTTTGTGGTAGGAGGCAAAGAAGAAGGTAAGGTTGGTCGCAGTTACCACAGCAAGAAAAAGAAAGCGGTATGTGCTGTTGAGCTTACCGATGATGGGAAAGTAAAACGTATGTACTCGATGAAAATCAACAATTACTCATCGAAAGAACTTAAAAGGCTTTTTGATGCTCATATATCCCAAGATGCCAGTGTGACCACTGATTGTTGGAGAGGTTATCGCCCTTTGATGAAGGATTACAACATAGAACAGATTGAAAGCATGGGAGGCATGAATTTTAAAGCCTTACATACAATGATACACCAAGTGAAGTCGTGGATTAGAACAACCTATTCTTGGGTTAGCGAATGGCATATAGATAAATATTTTAATGAGTTTTGCTACAGGATTAACCGATCACAAATGAAAGATAACATCTTTAACAACTTAATGTACCGTATGGTGGAAGCTGACAAAATTAATCAGAAAGATTTAGTAGGTGCTTAACTACTGACCTCTATAAATCATAAGTAAATAAAAAAGATTGTATCATTATAATTAGAATAGAAAATGATTTGGATTGAATTGGGAATTACTCTGGCTGCACTTTATTTTGGTGCCCGCATTGGAGGTATAGGAATGGGAATTACGGGAGGACTAGGAGTCGTGATTTTGTGTTTTATATTTGGCCTTTCACCTGGCTCTGCGCCAATTTCTGTTATGCTTATTATATTGGCAGCTGTTACTGCGGCTTCTGCACTTGAGGCTGCAAGAGGTATGGAATGGTTGGTACAATTATCAGAAAGGCTACTAAGGCGATTCCCAAAGGCTGTAACTTTTCTTGGTCCATTGGTGACTTATTGTATGACAATGGCAATTGGTACTGGGCATACTGTTTATGTAATTCAACCCATTATTGCTGACGTAGCACGTAAAACAGGCGTCCGACCAGAACGTCCGCTTGGAGTATCATCAGTTGCTTCACAAGTAGGAATTACAGCAAGTCCGCTATCTGCAGCTACAGTATGGTTAGTTTCATCATTTGAAGATAAAGGTATGCCTTATACTTTAGGTGACATACTATTGATTACTATCCCGGCTACGCTCATTGGACTTATGCTTGCAGCTTTTGCGCAAACATTCGTAGGTAAAGATTTGAAAGACGATCCTGAATATCAACGCAGGATGGCAGATCCTAAGCTTCGTGCAGAAATTGAGGGTGATGAAGCCTCTCTTCTTAATGTTGAAATACCTACAAGTGCAAAACGTGCTGTTGCCATCTTTCTTGCCGGATTAGTCAGTATCGTAGTATTGGGGTTATTCCCTCAATTACGACCTGTTGCTGATGCTGTATCAGGAAAGCCTGTTGGTATGGGGGCAGTTATTCAAATGGCATTACTAAGTACAGCTGCCATTATTGTTTTAACCTGTAAAGTACAATCTAAAAAAATGGTTTCAGGACCAGTCTTCAAAGCAGGAATGAGCGCAGTAGTTGCCATCTTTGGAATTGCATGGCTTGCAGATACTTTTGTAACTAACAATATGGATACGATTAAACCTGCCATTGAAGGTATGGTTTCACAAAACCAATGGATGTTTGCTTTTGCATTCTTCCTTGTATCAATCATCGTAAACAGTCAGGCTGCCACAGCTAAAATGCTTGGCCCCTTAGCCTTTCAGCTTGGTGTATTACCGGCAACATTGATAGGTATTTTCCCATCCATCTATGCTTACTATTTTATACCAAACTATCCAAGTGATCTGGCAACAGTAAACTTTGACAGAACAGGAACTACCCGAATTGGAAAATACCTTCTTAACCACAGTTTTATGCGGCCGGGATTAATTTGTACTACTACGGCAACAGCAGTTGGACTTTTACTGGCTAACCTTTTTTTATAACAACCTGAATTCTAAATAAAACAAGAGGAATAGAGTATCAACCCTATTCCTCTTTGTCTTTATAATCTTTATCGTTTTATTTTTACGTTGTTTTACGATAACTCAAAATAGCCAACGAAACAGATACCATTGCATAAATGCCCATCGATCTAAATTCGGGCCACAGATCAGTAAATCCTGCTCCCTTTAACACTACACTCCTTATCACTTTTACAAAATAATAAAGCGGATTAATGGTATCTATTTTCAACGCCCATGCAGGCATATTTTCAACCGGAGTAAAAACGCCACTCATCAATATAAAAATGATCATAAAGAAAAACGTTAAAAACATTACCTGTTGTTGTGTTTCACTTCTACTTGATAATACCAGCCCTAATCCTAAAACAACTAGTAAATACAGGGTTGCAAAAGCAAAAAGAACCAATGGATTACCATTAAACGGCACGTTATAAAGCACTCTTCCAATAAGTAAGCCTATAGCTAATTCAACCAAACCAATAATCATAAATGGCAATAGCTTACCTATGATGAACTGATACTTTTTTACGGGTGTTACATTCATCTGCTCTGCAGTACCTATTTCTTTTTCGCGCACCAGGTTTATGGCAGATAAAAACAAACCTATAATAGTAACCAGAATTACTAGTATTCCCGGAAGCATATAGTATTTATAATTTAGTTCGGGATTAAACCAATAGTTTGAATGCGTTTTAATTTGCCTCTGTTCTAATAACGAGGATGGATCTATTTGCCATTCTACAGCTAACTTTTGAATAATTTCAGATAAATAGCCGTACGATAATTGAGCTCGCTGAACATCTATGGCATCTGTTATAATTTGTAATGGGGCACTATCGGGTGTATTCAATTTTTTTGAAAATGTTTTTGGAATATAGAGCACCACATTAGTTTTATTCCGTCTCATTAAATCCAGACCATTCTCCTTACTCACCTGTAGGTCTCCAACCTCAAAAAATACCGAAGCTTCCAAATCCTGAATTAGTCTTTGTGACTGAACAGAATGATCCTGATCAACAACTGTTACTTGAATATTTTTCATATCCATAGTAGCTGCATTAACCAGAATAATCAGCTGAACTATAGGTAATCCAAAGATCATTGGCAACATGGTTTTGTTACGAAAAATCTGCAAAAACTCTTTCTGTAATAAGTATAATATAATCCGCATAATTTTTACTCTTTATTTGTTTATCCTTATTTCTGAATAGAAATCTTTGTTTGTCTCGCAAAGCAACGCAATAACGGAGTTTACATTTCTCTTATAAAATTCTAATAACTCCTTCTCCCAAAGCTCGCAAAGTAAAATCCTAACGGATTTAAGTCTATTAAGAAAAAAATAACTCTAAAAAATAAAACAATTTCTCTTTACTATATAATTCAATGCCATTAATAAGAAGGCTTCAAGGACAAGGCTTTCGCATTTTTAAAATCAAGGATTTTACTATTTGTAAATGACTGTCTTTAAAAATCGAGTAACGCAGTCTTTGAGGTATTCTTACAAAGACAATTTATTCAATTCTTACCTTAAATTTCTTTATACTCAACCCAACAAATAGGGTAATAAATCCAATCAAAATGAGTGTTTCCTTCCATACATATGCAATTCCAGCACCTTTTAACATGATTTTTTTAACGACGATGATAAACCATCTTGGTGGAATAATATTACTCATTACCCGCAAAGGCAAAGGCATATTTTCAATAGGAAATATAAATCCACTCAGCAATATTGTAGGAAGCATTAACGCAAACATACTCATAAACATAGCTACCATTTGGTTTTTAGCTACTGTTGAAATAAATATACCAAGCGACAAGGCTAAAATGGTAAATAATGTAGCTTCAAATAACAACAATACCAGGCTTCCTTTGATGGGTACATGAAACACCCAATATCCCATAGCTAATATGGATATGGTATTTATGAGTGCCATAAAAATATAAGGTGTTACTTTACCTATTATAATCTGAAAAGGCTTGAGGGGAGATATCAACAACACTTCCATGGATCCAAATTCCTTTTCTTTAGTTATGGATATAGAGGTCATCATAGCTGAAACCAACATCAGAATCATGGCCATAATACCCGGAACCGACATATAAACACCATCCAGGTTTTCGTTATAAAACATCCTGACTTCAGTATTTATTAGCGAAGCATTATTATTAATAGAGGGTTGATGACTTTTTTGAAAATCCAGTAAAATAACAGAGGCATAATTACTCAATATCTTTGCCGTATTGGCATCGGATGCATCTGTAATCAGTTGTACATTGGCCACTTTTTCGCTATAAAATCGTTTGGAAAAGTCAGGCTCAAATACTATAGCCATTTTTACCCGATCCTTGTTAAAAGCAGTTTCAATTTCCTGTTCGGATTTCAGATATTTATCTAATCGGAAATATCCTGATGACATTAATTTCTGAGTGGCTTCCCGTGTTAATTCATCTTTCGACTTATCCAAAATAGCAATGGAAGCATTTTTAATTTCAGATGATATCACAAAACCAAAAATCAATATCTGAACCATAGGCATAGCAAATAGTATCAGCATGGTTCTGGAATCTCTGAAAATATGTAGAAACTCTTTTTTTACAAAAGCTTTAAATCGTTTCATTCTTATTGTATTATGTTACAAATTGCATAGAGCATAGTCTTCAACCTTCAGCACTCTGCTACTGCATGCTGTCTAATGCATACTGTGTACTGTGTACTGTTGACTGCTTACTATAGATTGTTTACTGCCGGACGTGCCAGTTTTATAAAAACTTCATTCATATTATCTGCATTAAACTGTTTTTTCAAATTAGCTGGTGTATCCAAGGCATCAATTCGTCCATCCACCATAATTGTGACTCTATTGCAATATTCAGCTTCATCCATATAGTGTGTAGTAACAAATACCGTAATCCCTTCAGATGAAGCTTCGTAAATCATTTCCCAGAACTGACGACGGGTAATTGGATCAACTCCACTAGTGGGTTCATCTAAAAAAACAATGGAAGGTTTATGCATAATAGCTACCGTAAAAGCCAATTTTTGTTTCCAGCCCAGAGACAAATCCCCTACCATACGATTTCGCTCTTCCCAAATCCCTAATTTTTCCAATAACTCCTGTCCTCTTTCCTTAAATTGCTTTTTCGACATGCTATATACAGCACTAAAAAAACGCATATTCTCCCAGATGGTTAAGTCCTCAAATAAAGAGAACTTCTGACTCATATAACCAATGCTTTTTTTGACAGACTCAGGATGTGTATTAACATTATATCCAGCTACCATTACATCTCCTGATGTAGGCTTTGAAAGACCACTTAATATTCGCATTGCTGTTGTTTTCCCAGCTCCATTAGCTCCTAAAAAACCAAATATTTCACCTTTATCAACATGAAAACAAAGCGATTTATTGGCCTCAAAACCACCAAATTTCTTCACCAGATTATTCACCTTAATAATATGGTTATCAACACCAATTTGATTGTTATGATTACTCATCTCTGTTTTCTTTAAACTGGGTTAATTCAATAAAACAATCCTCAATATCAGGTTTCATATCTACCACTTCTATTTGAGTATGTCCTTTTTCTTGCAGAAAAGCTTTTAAATCCTCTTCATTCGGATTTTGCGCTGCACTTACCCAATGCAAATACTCTCCAAAAGGATACACATTATGAGTTGGTTCATAAGTCCTTAAATCTAACAACGCTTTATAAATATTATCAGTTTTCACTCCAAGAACAGGATACATAAACTGATCGACAATATTTTCAGGTCTATCACAAGCATGTATTTCACCACCCTGCATCAATGCAACTCTATCACACAATTGAGCCTCATCCATGTATGGCGTAGAAACAATTATTGTAATTCCTTTCGATTTCAAGGATTGTAACATCTCCCAAAATTCAGCTCTTGAAACAGCATCCACACCTGTAGTTGGTTCATCTAAAACAAGTAATTTAGGTTTATGAATCAAAGCACACGAAAGAGCTAACTTTTGTTTCATTCCTCCGCTTAACTTACCGGCTCTACGATTTTTAAAAGGCTCTATTTGTTGGTAGATATCCTTTATCAAATGATAATTTTCCTGAATAGTCGTACCAAAAACAGTAGCAAAAAACTCAAGGTTTTCCTCAATGGTTAAATCCGTATATAACGAAAATTTACCTGGCATATAACCAATAATATAACGAACCTTTTTATAGTCTTTAACAGGATCCAAATCCCATAATTGTATATTACCCTCATCAGGAACCATTAAAGAGTTAACCATTCTGAGTAAGGTTGACTTTCCGGCACCATCTGGCCCCAGCAATCCAAACAACTCTCCTTCTTGTATTTGAATGGACACATCTTTAACTGCCTTAATGTCTTCAAAGGACTTTGAAATATGTTCTATACTAATCATAGTTAAAACTTAACTTCTCCAGGCATTCCAATTTTTAATCTACCATCATTCTTAACCAGAACCTTAATAGCATAAACCAAGTCTACTCTTTCTTCTTTTGTTTGAATAATTTTAGGCGTAAACTCCGCAGATGAAGAAATCCATGAAATGGTTCCTTTTACAGACTGATTATCATCCTCATCTTTATCAAAGATTACATTTACCTCCTGACCAATTTTCACAGATGGCAATTGACTACCTGAAATATAAGCTCTAAGAAATAGCGTACTTAAATTAGCCATTTTAACAATGGGCTTTCCGGTGGCTACTAACTCCCCTTGCTCAGCAATTTTTTGCAGAACAACACCCTCGGATGGTGCTTTTACGAAACAACGCGATAACTGATCTTCTATTTCGGCCAACTGAGCATTAATCACTTCAATTTCTGAATATACACTATTCAGGCTGGCATCCTGACCTTTTAACTGTCGCTTTAGCACATCCACCTGACCACTCATATTATCTATTTGCTTTTGAGTGGCAGCTTTGTCTGCAAACATTTTTTCAATTCGACTAAAATCCTGATCTACAATTTTTTTCTGTGCCACTAAAACCTCTTTTGCAATTTTTACCTGCTCTGCTTTACTTAATGCAACAGATCTTTGTGCTAATAATTGATTTCTTTTTAATATAAAAGGAATAGTATCTACTAAACATATCAACTCACCATCTTTTAATGCTTCACCCTCCTCAATATTCATCTGAACCATCTTACCCGGAACCTCAGCACTTATAAATACTTCTGTTGCTTCAAAATTTCCAAAAGCATCAGATTCTTCATCATTAAAACTACAACTGATTATCAATAAACCTGATATCAGAGATAAAATAACGCTACGGTACATATCTTTAATTTTTTCTTAATTATACAACATTGATATTATTTAGTGCCTTTAAGATCTATCAACTCAATTTGAGATTTTACTAATTCCAGCTGATGTACTTTTTTAGACAATAATGCTACACTTTCTAAATTCAAATCACTTAAATAATCAGCAGATGTGATAGTTCCATTACTTAATTGACTTGCTGATGAAGCGGTTATTCTTTTTCTCAACTGAATAATCTCATCATCCTTATCCATAATCTTTTGCATTTGAACAATCTTACTATTCACATCCTCACTTGCCATTTGAATATTGAAATCAAAAACAGATTGTTGCTGATCAATACGTTTACTTTGAATCTGTAAATATTGCTTAGTTCGGTTAGATTGTTTCCAATCCCAAATATTCCATTTTAGCTTTATACCCACAATATAAAAAGGAGCCAATTCATCTTTTAGCATATTAAAACCAGGGTTTCCATAACCAAACTGACCAAAACCGGCAATATAAGGCAAACGCTCTTTGGCATTTAATTTTTGCATCACATTAGCTTGCTGCCTCTGATCATCAAAATATTTGTATTCAGGACGTATATAAATCTGTTGCTCTGCTAAACCTGCAGGTTCAACAAATTCTGACTCAGCAGAAATGGACTGACCAGTTAGTGTTTCCAGTATATGTAGAGCTGCCTTTTTACCTTCAATTAATCGTATTTGATCCTGATTTATACTTAAGAGTTCAACTTTTAAATGATCAATTTGAGTAGGAAGAACCATACCATTTTCCACTGCACTTTTTAATTCATTTAAGCGTTTTTGAATGGTCTCAACTTTATAATCCATTAACATCAATTGCTCATTGATAGTAAGCAATAAAAAATAGGTTTGTATAACCTTCGACCTTATTTTATACAACTCAATCTCAAGGCTACTTTTTTGAGTTTGAAAATTAACATGCTCAGCCTCTTTAGCCACTTTTGTTCTTCCTGCATCAAAAATAACTTGCTGCAAATCAATAGATGCTTTATATTGATCTTTTGGTCCCTGAGGAACCTGAAAAGGTAAATTAGATGCCTCAATATGAGGTACATCATTTTGATGTGAGGCTTGCGCATTTAAATCCAGTTGAGGATAATAATTAGCATTTAAATTCTTCAAACGTAAATCTAACTGATCTTCAATATGCTCAAAGTTTCCTTGTAAAGGATAATTTTCTCTTGCCCAGGTCAAACATTGTTCAATATTTAACTTTGATTGCCCCATCAAATGAACAGAGAAAAAAATTGATAATAATAAAAATAGATGTTTCATTATAATATAGTAGCTTTTTATTATGCTTTATTTTTAATAATCAGTGGTTGTAAAAAGTCAATTAATGTTTGTTTTCTACTTTGTAAAACATTTTTAAAATCATCATCATCACCATCAAATAACATCCTTGAAATTAACGGACGACCCGCAAATGGAAATATGCTTAAAGAAATTATATTCAGTAATAATTCTTTAGGATTCATTTTTTTTAGTATCCCTTGCTCCATCTGTTTATTCAGGTAATTAACTATTGCAATAGGATTAACTCCACTTTCTTTTATTAGCTTTTCTAAACGATCAGGATCCCTATTTACCTCAGAAAGAATAAAAATGGGCAAATACGGCTTATTCATAAATAAATCAATATAACTGCTCAACACACGCTCTAAAAAAATCTCAATATCCAAAGATGCCAATAACGAATATTGTACTTCGGGCCAAAACTCAGCAAATGCAGCTTTAAATATTTCATCAAACAACTTCTCTTTCGATCGAAAATAATAGTGCAACATAGCCTTGTTTATATTCGCTCTATCTGCTATTTCTTGCATACGAGCTCCTGCCAATCCTTTTTCACTAAAGACTTCACGCGCGGCTTCCAATATTATTTTTTCTGTATCCGATTTTAATACCATAATCAACTACTTTATTTAACCATTTGGTTAATTGTGCAACAAATATATTTTAACCATTTGAATTAACCAAATGGTTAATGGTATTTTTATTCAAAAAAAACATAACCCTATTTAGATTGTTCCGTATTAAAGCAAGTAATATTGTTTGATTGATTTTTGATGAAGGGGAAAATTACACTATTTTTATTAATTATTGGTTTGCAGCTATCTGCAAAGCAAAATCCGATTCTTAGTTTTAAGTATTTCACTAAGGACAATGGATTAATAAGTGCCTATATAAATGATATTGAGCAAGATTCAAATGGCTTTATTTGGGCTGCATCCAAAGGTGGCTTAAACAGAATAGTAGGAAATGAAATTGTATCGTACTACTATAACATAAACGATTCTACCTCAATTCCAGGAAGTAATATTTTAAGTATCTATAACGATAGTAAAGGACAACTTTGGGTTTCTGGGTTTGAAGGATTATCCATATACAATGAAACATTAGATAATTTCACACAAATCTCTTCTACCCGGAATGGGCGCGGACTAAAAGAGTTTGATATTATTAAATTTAAAGAAGATAAAAACCATAAACTTTACTTAGCTTCTTCTAAAAGAATTTACCTGTACAACAACAAAGAAAGATTATTTAATGAAATTGCTCATATCCCCTATGGCAATATTCAGGACTTTTTAATTACAAATAATAATCAACTTTGGATTGGTACAGATGAGCATCCAGCCCTGTATATATATGACCTTAACAACTCAAACAAACTCTTAGATAATAATAAAATAATAAATTACAAATTTGATTTTATTACCTCCTTTGCACAAAAAGACAATAGAATATATTGGGGTACACAACAAAATGGAATCTTCAGCTTTACCCCTGTTAATAAAAGATTAACACACTATTTAAATGAAGCTGATGATTCAAATAACATTATTTTTTTAAATATTGATAATGACTCTAATATTTGGTCTTGCGACTACACCGGAATTAAATTTTTTGATGAAGCTAAAGGAACTTTTCATGGCTATTACCCTTCTGATAACCATAAATCAATAAAATCAAATTCCAAGGGGATTTTTCAGGATAGCCAGGGAAACTATTGGGTTATGCATAATCCTGGAGGTATTGGTTTAAGCACCAAACGAAAAGGATTTAATAACATAAATAACATACCTAAAGAATCCATGTATACATCAAGTCTGGATTGCGCTAATGTAACATCAGACAAATATGGAAATTTATGGATTGGAAGTTTTGGAGGTACAATTGATATTTATGATAAAAACCACATTAATATTAACAGATTCCAGTCAGGAAAAAATGGGCTTCCCAAAGGTAGTATTTTATATATGGGAAGATCAAAGAACAATGATATGCTAATTGGCATATATAATGCTGGAATTTACAGATTTAACGAAAAAGAAAAACATTTCGAGAAGTTCAACTTTAACACCATCGAAACTCTTTCAAACCAAGACATAAGGTCTATTGTAATAGATGAAAACAAGTATTGGCTTGCAACACATGGAAAAGGAGTAGATTGCATCGAAAACGGGAAAATAAAAAACTACAATACCTTAAATAGTAAACTTACTAACGACTGGACAAATCAGATATTGAGAAATTACAAGGGTGATATATGGGTTGCATCATCATGGGGCTTATCTGTATTAAAAAAAGGAGATGCAGACTTCACACCTATATACAGCTCTAGCGAATATAATAATGGATTAGCTGATAATCATATTGTTTGCTTATTCGAAGACAATGTTAACAATTTATGGATTGGAACAGAAAGAGGCCTTTGCAAATATGATTATCACAATCAAAACTTTAAAATTTTTTTAAATAATGAAATCATATGTGGAATAACAGATGACAAAGAAGGCAATTTATGGGTATCAACAAACTCTCATGTATTTCAATTAAATACAATAACTGAAGAATATATTAAATACAATAATTTGGATGGCATACAGATTTCTGAATTCATTCCCAAATCAGTATTTCATGATTCAGCAAAAAATGAAATATTCTTTGGAGGAATAGATGGTGGAGTATTTTTTAATCCTGATGAATTGCATTACAACACAACACCTCCAATTGTATACTTTACTAATTTTAAGATACTTAACAGAGAAATAAGTTACAATGAAAATCCACAAACTATTTCGTCATCTATTCAGAGCGCTTCAGAAATTACTCTCAAACATTATCAAAATGTATTTACACTTACATATGAGTCCAATAATTTTATTAATCCGGATAAAAATCTATTTTCATATAAACTGGAAGGATTTGATAAAGATTGGGTACAAAACGGCACAAAAAGAGAAGTAACCTATACTAATATTGAACCTGGAAAATATATACTGAAGATTAAAACAAAAAATAACGATGGTGTTTGGAGCCAATCACCTAAAGAACTAATTATTAATATAATTCCACCATGGTATCAACGAACAGTTACCCACTATTCGGCATTAGGAATACTAATTATTTTAATGTTTGTACTCATTAAAATAAGAACTCGTCATCTGGAAATTCAACAAAATCTTTTACAAAAACAAGTAAATGATAAAACAATAAAATTAGTTGAAAGTAACAATGAACTCCAAACTCAAGCTGAATATTTATCTGAATTAAATGAAAAGCTGGAAGAACGACAATCTAAGATTGAAAATCAAGCTAACATTCTAAAAAAACAAGCTAATAATTTAAGTAAAGCTAATAATGAACTTAAGATATTAAACGATACAAAAGACAGACTTTTTTCAATTATATCTCATGATTTAATTAGTCCATTTAATTCAATTTTAGGATTAACTGAGCTTTTAAACGAGGAAAGTACATTGTTAAACCCTAGTGAACATAGGTTATTAGCACATAAAATAAACTCTTCTGCTCAAAGAGTATATAATTTACTTCAAAACCTTTTAATATGGTCTAAAACCCAAACAAACTCGGTTGTTTTTAATCCCGAAACTGTTATTCTATTTCGTATTATTTCTGATGCATTAGAACTATTAAATGAAATAATTATTGACAAGAAAATAAAATGTAAAATAGAAATCCCTAATACTTTATTGGTTCTTGCGGATGCAAATATGTTAGCTACTATTTTTAGAAATATAATAAGTAATGCAATTAAATTCTCCCCTATTGGAGAAACGATTACAATCAGTGCAAATGAAATTGATGATAAAGTAAAAATAGCTATAAAAGACAATGGAATAGGAATTCCTGATGATATAGCTAAAGGTCTGTTTTACGAAGGACATAATATCACCAGAGAAGGAACTGCCGGTGAAAAGGGATCTGGTTTAGGATTACAAATATGTAAAGAGTTTGTCCATAAAAATAATGGACAAATCTGGACAGAAAGTGAAATAAACAAAGGAACTACCTTCTATTTCACTTTACCATCAGTTAAATAAAACTTATTTCTTCAAAACTAACACATTAACATCTCCCTCTGGCACATGGACTGTTTGTCATAAATACACCAAGTGCTATTCCCCAGAAAACATTATTAAACGCATCTTCATTCCAAAAAACACCAGCATCTCTTGAATCAGAGAAATAAAAAACACAAAAACCAATCAAAGCTCCAATTAAGCTATATATCAAAGTCTTTTTAATATGTGGTGAAGTAAATGTTTTTTGAAACCAATTTTTATCCTGATCTAATTCAAGCTCTTTAAATTTAAATGTCTTCATCTCCTATCCTATTCTACAATCATACTTAAATACCCTAGGGACCATGCAATGTGGGTTAATTCTATTCAGGCTTATATCCTAACGATTCAATAAGCTCTTTAGCCTTCAACACATCAATGTTATCACCTTGTAACGCCACTGATTTTTCAGCTAAATTCACTTCAGCCTTATCTATAAAACTTAATTTTTCAAGATTTGTTTCAACATTCGCTTTGCAATGATTACATGTCATTCCTTCAACCTTAATTGTTTGAATTTCCATAATTGTAGTATTTAATTTTATTGTTTTACTTTTCTTAGTTTCTAAAAATCGCTGTACATAACCATTAATAATTAACAATAATAATAGTATTCCAGAAGATATTTGCCACCAACTAACACCATCATTATGCTGATGATGTAGATGTGCATTAGTGATTTGAGTAAACCACTCTATCGGTAAAACATAATCAATGATAACACCAAAGAGTAGAGCTCCTGCGATAATTGTTCCCAAATACGAAAACAAAGTCTTTTTGCCCATCACCTTACCAATCATTGTTATTGTAGCTGCATTTGTTGCCGGACCTGCCATCAACAATACAAAAGCAGCTCCCGGACTAATTCCTTTTAATATTAAAATTGCAGCTAAAGGAATTGTACCTGTTGCACAAATATATAATGGAATTGATACTATTAAAATCATCATCATTTGCATCAATGGAGAAAGATTTAATAGCTCAAAGAAATCATTGGGTACCAAGGCAGAAATTATGGCTGCTAAAACAAGGCCAACAACCAACCACTTTGAGATATCCTGAATAAACTCAACAAATCCATATTGAAATACATCCTTAATTTTTTGTTTCAGACTCTTAACTTCAGGAGTAGGCTTCTCTTTAGTTGTTTCTTGCTTTTCTGATGACGTAATTTTACTGGTTATTATACCTCCTGTAACACCTGTAATTAAAGCAGCTAATGGTCTGATAATAGCAAAAGGTAATCCTAATAATGAAAATGTAGCTAAAATAGAATCCACACCAGTCTGTGGAGTAGAAATTAAAAATGAAACAGTACCTCCTTTTGAAGCCCCATTTCTATACAAAGCCGTACCTGTTGGTATTACACCACAAGAACACAATGGTAAAGGAACACCAAATATGGCAGCTGATAAAGATGATTTAAAAGAGTTTCTACTAAAATAACGTTCAATTTGATTTCGAGGCATAAAGGCATAAAGCATACCTGCAAAAAAGAATCCCAACAATAAATAGGGAGACATCTCACCTAATATTGTGACAAAATCTGTAAGAAATGACCATATAAAATCTTTAACTTCCATCATATAAGTATTTACAATACAAATTTGAGAAGTTTAAGTCAAAAATATGTTACAGCTTTTTTGAAAATTGTTATAACATTATGGTATTACACCTCATCCAAAGGTTTTCTTTGGTTTTCTTTTAGATTTTTAAATTGAGAAGGTGTTAAACCCGTATTTTTTTTAAATTGATTTGACAGGTACTGAACACTACTGTATCCTAACTGATATGCAATCTCTTTTAAACTTAACTCATCATATATCAATAGTTCTTTTACTTTTTCAAGCTTTTGATTTATGATGTATTTTTCAATAGTTAGCCCCACTACTGAAGAAAAGAGTTTACTTAAATAAGAATAATCATAGCCTAATTCCGATGCCAGAAAAACAGAACAATTATTGGCATCAGGAATATCTTTACCATAGTGAATATTTTGAATAATCAGGGTTTTGATCTTATCTATAATTTGACTTTTCTTATCATCAATTAATTCAAATCCATTCTCATTTAAAAGTGATTTAACTTTTAGTAATGCAGAATCATCAAGGTCTTCCGACAAATTAACCACCCCCAATTCAATATGATCAATAGTTAATCCTATTTCCTCAAACTCATCCTTTATGACTTTGATACATCGGTTACAAACCATATTTTTCACATGCAGTACAGTTCCCATTTTTTTCAAGTAAATTCTGTATATAAATTAAGAAGCGCTCAATTTACTTTGAAAGTTTAAAAAAACGAACTGTTTGTCTTAAATTTTCTGCCTGCGAAGCCATTTCTTCTGCTGTTGCAGCCAATTCCTCACTTGCTGATGCATTTTGTTGTGTTACCCCATTTAATTGTTGAATGGCATTATTAACTTGTTGTGCACCATTTTTTTGTTCCTGACTACTCTCAGCTATCTCCTGAACAAGCACTGATGTTTGTTCTATCTTGGGTATTGTTACATCCATGGCATCTTCCGCTTCTTTGGATAACTTAAAACTAGCCTGTGTTAATCCTATTATTTCATCAGCAGCTACCTTACTGTTTTCAGCAAGTTTACGAACCTCCTGAGCCACTACTGCAAACCCCTTACCATGTTCGCCTGCTCTGGCTGCTTCCACCGAAGCATTTAATGCCAGAATATTGGTTTGCATGGCTATAGCATTAATAATATTTATCTTCTCTGCAATTTCCTGATTTGCATTCAGCGCTTTATGCACTTTTTCGGCAACTAACTTAATAGTATCATTTGCTTCTTTCGATACCTCTTCTGTTTTATATGCATTAACTGTATTATTTTCAATATTAGAAGCCATTTCTTCCATTGTTGACGATATTTCTTCTAAGGAACTAGCCTGTTCATTTGCCCCCTCTGATATTTGTTCAGATGTACCACTCATTTGATTTGATGCACTTACAAAGTTATCAACACTCTCTATAACTTCCCCAATAATGCCCTGCAGTTTATCGGACATTTGGTAAACAGAATTTAATATCCCCTTGTTAGCTTGATTTATATCCAAATCATGTGTAAGATCACCTTGTGATATCTTATCAGCAATATTAGCCACTTCAGCAGGCTCTCCCCCCAAAATCGAGTACACATTGTTTATAATTAAAGTACCTAATACCAATGAAATGATTAAACCTAACAAGATTAAAAATATCAACATGTAAATGGCATTACTGATTGCCTTATCTGTATATAATTCTATCTCATTAATAATCTTAACAACAGAAGGTTCAACATGATGAACAGCATCTCTTAATTGCCCCATCAATCCATCTTTTTCTGTAAGCCCAATTGTACGATCTTCAAGTACTACCTGATGAAATGATTTTTGATAATTTTGAACAAGCATCAGAATATTATCTTTATCAGATCCTGAAAGTCTTGCATCACGCTTTACTAAATCCGTTAAAATATTGATTTCACTATCAAATTTATCCATATACTTCACATCTTTTCTTAACAGATAATCTTTCTCGTGTTTTCTTAAAATTAACAAACTAATACGCAAACTCTGACTGGCTTTAACCTCAACAATAACATTATCAACCTGATGTATAGCATTTCGCATTTCCCCAATATACCCCCAATCTTTAAAACCCTTTGTTTTAATTTTTTGGGCTACTTGTAAAAATTGAGTATTGTAAACATTAATATATGTCTTTACCGAATCTAATTCTAATTGAATCGACTGATTAGTTATTAATTGATTGGATTGAAGATTCTCAATAACATCATTTAAAAAAGATGTATTTTTAGAAAAATTGTTTAAATATTTACTTTCTCCGTCTTTAAAAAATTTGGGGTTAACAACATCTCTTACTAGAAAATCTTTTTCATTTTTTCGAAGCTTTAAAACATTAATCTCTACTTCTAATGTTTGTTCATGTATTTTACCCAGATTATTAACTCTATGTAAATATTTATATGAAAAAAGTCCAATAACTAATAAAACAAATAAGGTAATAGATAAAAGTAAATAAAGTTTTTGCTTAACTGAAAATGAAGCCATAAGGTTGAATATTTTAATTACATAATCATAACGTTACTAGAAGCATAGTGGTTTCAATACTTCACTTATTTTGGAATTTTTTAACTTTTATTCAATCTAAATAAATTAAAGACAAACTCAGAAAATATGGTACACCTTCCCCAGTCAACACCCCTACATAAATGTAATATGGACTAAATCAAATCCTACAAAAATGTAATTTTGTAAGTTTTTGACATATTAACACTGTTGATTTTAGGATCATTATAATTTATGGCATATTTATTATTTCATTTATATTGGGACTAAAAATTAATACGATATATTCATACATTAAATAATTCTATATGAAACTAAGTGCAAGAAACCAATTAAAAGGAGTTGTAAAAGCAATTGAAGATGGATTAATTACCTCTAAGGTTGTTATTGATCTTGGCAATGGCAATGAGATTGTATCTATAATTTCAAAACAATCAATAAAAGAGTTAGATTTAAAACCCGGTAAAGAGGCTTATGCAATCATAAAATCAACCGAAGTAATTATTGGAATTGACGAATAATAAGCTAATAAATTTGTTTTATAAATTGATAAAGAATTAATGACTGAAGTTGAACTACATATTCACGTTAACAAAGATGGTAAATTATTAGTTACTCCAGAACGAATTACACTTTTAAGATTAATTGAGCAAACAGGTAGTTTACTTACTGCATCTAAAAAAATTGGTATTTCATACAATAAAGCTTGGAAAATGATTGACGCCATGAACTCTATTTCAAGTAGCCCTATTGTTGCTAAACAACGTGGAGGATCAGGAGGAGGTGGTGCTGTTGTTACCGATTTTGGCCGATTAATTTTAGAGGAATATAAAGCCATGGAAAAAGTAGTTGCTCAATTTACTCGCAAGTTTAATGCAGAAATAAATATGTAGATTTTTTTTAACATTCGATATCTTTTTTTAGACATCCATGAACAATTTATTTTATGCCATAAAATTCAATTAAACCAATATGTTTGAGATCTCACTCTTCTTATCTACTAGATATTGTTTTTTTCAAGATACAAAGATAAGAAAGGATATATGGATTGATTTGAAACACTATAACATAGTTTATCCTATGATTAGAATTAATAATTGATTTAAAAATTATCCACAATTAATATCTAAATCTGATTAGTAATTACAATGCAATATCAAACGCTAAAGTTTACACATTAATGACAGAACTATTTAGTTTTAACGACGCTGAATTACAAGCCATACTGCTTTCTGTAAAAGTTGCAGTGTATTGCGCGCTAATTTCCCTGCCTTTGGCTTTATGGATAGGATACAAGATGGCTCGCCATAATTTCTATGGAAAATCTGTAATTGAAAGTATCATTCACCTACCTTTGGTAATGCCTCCTGTAACAACAGGGTATTTACTACTCCTTTTATTAGGATCAAAAAGCCTTATTGGACAATGGTTAATGGATAGCTTTGGTATTAAATTAGCATTTAGTTTTCAGGCTGCTGTTATAGCGTCTGTTTTTGTTTCCTTTCCTTTAATAGTTCGTTCCGTAAGAACGGCCATGGAAATGGTTGATACAGGACTTGAAGAGGCTTCAAGAATTTTAGGAGCCGGTAAAATAAAAACCTTCTTTAAAATTACGGTTCCTCTGGCTTTACCTGGGATTGTTTCTGGTACCATACTTACTTTTGCCAGGTCATTAGGAGAATTTGGTGCAACAATCACCTTTGCCGGAAACATTGAAGGTGAAACTCAAACCCTTCCGTTAGCGATCTATGCATACATGCAAGTACCAGGAAAAGAAGATCCTACTTTAAGGTTAGTTATTGTTTCTATAGTTATTTCATTTGTTGCCATGACACTTTCTGAATGGTATATTAAAAAGATCAAAAATGATAGAGGTTAATATTACACTTCCCCGCAAAAATTTCAAGGTTACTATCAATGAAAATTTTTCTCATGGGATAACAGGTATTTTTGGACCAAGTGGCTCCGGAAAAACCTCTTTATTACATTCTATCTCCGGTTTAGCAACACCTAAAAGCGGACGCATAACTATTGGAGATAGAGTTGTATTTGATTCAGAAAAGAAAATAAATTTACCTGTAAACAAACGAAATATTGGTTATGTATTTCAAGAAGGGAGATTATTTCCTCACATGACAGTAGAAAAAAACCTTTTATACGGATTAAAAAAGTCAGCAAGTAAAAAAGTAGGTTTCAATGAGGTTGTTGAACTGCTTAATCTTGGCCACATATTAAAAAGTAAGCCATCTCAAATATCAGGTGGAGAAAGACAACGAACAGCCTTAGGACGCTCATTGCTCTCATCTCCAGATATATTACTGCTTGACGAACCTTTTTCAGCAGTTGATATGAGATTAAGGAATCAAATTTTACCGTTTATCATTAAGATTCAACAAAAAGTTCAAGTTCCTATTCTGGTTGTTAGTCATGATTTACCTGATATCCTTAAATTAACATCTACTATTTTTGTTATAAAACAAGGTAATTGTATTGGACACGGAGAATACTATGATTTATTAAAAATAAAAAGTATTTCTAATATTCTGGGTACGGGCGACATCGTTAATTCAATAGATATGACTGTACTAAGCACAAATCCAAATAACGGATTAACCATACTCGGATGGAATACAAAGCATACAGAAATTCTAATATCCTGCGAAAAAAGCAAAGCAAACTATAAAGAAGGGCAGAAAATAAAAATATTTATTAATGCAGATGATATTGCATTATCAACTGAAAAGTCAAATACGATATCAATTCAGAACCAGGTTTTTGGTACTATTAGTGATATTATTAATAAGGGAGCTACATTACTTTGTATAATTGACGTAGGATTTAAATTAGTAGTAGAAATAACAAGTGAATCTCAAAGAAGAATGGGAATTTATAAAGGAAGTAGCATTTGGTGCCTGTTTAAATCAGTTGCCATTGATGTTGCAGGATAACTTTTCGGTACAATAGCAACAATCCAATACAGCCATTAAGATATTATTAAATTCTTAATGGCTTTTTATTCCACTTACATAACCACAACTCCCCCAATCACTTATCATTCTCCCTTTTTATTCAACAGTTCAATTTCTCTTACGTATTGAGTATATTCTCGTAACCTTTAATGCTAATTATTTGTATAAACATGTGGGACAAAATAAAATTTTAAGAACTATAGACAGATTTGATTTTTATGAAAAACAGCTTACTTTCTTCAAGGCTAGCAAGAAGTATATTCTTGTCAGTGACTATCTCGTTAGTTATTTCTATTACTACACTAATTCTACTTTCTGACAACTACAATGCAGAACAAATAAAACAAAACGTAGTTAGTAAGCTAGCATCTATTTCAAAAGAACGCGGCAAACAATAATAAAATTAATGAAATACTCCCGGAAATAGAAAAAACTTCTAACCTGGTACAAGAAATAGCTGCTGCCAGCAAAGAACAAGTTAATGGAGTAAATCAAGTTAATGGAGCTATTCTGGAATTAAACCAAGTTACGCAACGTAACTCTGCTTCATTTTATATGAGCAGTCTTTTTTATACATAAATTACATGTGATTTTTTTATATTAGCTGCAAATGAACCATTAATTTGTTGTTTTATGAAAGCTATTATATTATTTAATCTATTTATGTTTATTTGCACTACAGCTTTCGCCCAAAATTATGCGCAAGTTGACGGAAAGATCAAAAACTATCCTGATTCATTCAAAAGTTTGGATAATTTATCTCTCAAAATAAATCATGATTTCAACATCCCTGAAGAAAAAGTAAGAGCTATATATACATGGATGGCTTTACATATAACCTACGATGTAAAAACTTATCTAAAAGGAACAAAGCCAGTAAAATATACATACAGAACTAACGAAGAAAAGCTTCAGAAAGAAAAGGAAATTGAAAATAAACTGGCTAAACAAACTTTAAAAACAAAAAAAGCCGTTTGTCACGGATATGCAACTCTTTTTAAAACCCTATGTGAGATGTCAGGAATTGAGTGTGTATTAATAACAGGCATGTCTAAAATTACCAGAAGCGATATAGGAAAAGAACCTATAAGAACTGATCACGCATGGAATGCTGTAAAACTTAATAAGCAATGGAAACTTATTGATGTTACCTGGGGAGCAGGATATATTGATGGACAGAAAATGCAATTTGTAAAACAATATACTGATGTATTCTTTTTTACCGATCCTGAGAAGTTTTTTTATAATCATTTTCCAAACGATAAAAAATGGCTATTAACTCAAAAAAATGGTAATGACTTTGCTCAATTACCGCTCTATTTCAGAACTTATATTAACTCTAATATTGAAATTGTAAAGCCCCTCAAAGGAATTATTAAAGCCCCCAAAGGTAGTAGTATTGAGTTGATACTTAGAAACAGTAAAAACAATAGAGTTGGATATAAATTCAGCAAAGAGAAGATAGCTTATGGAGTTGAACCTGAAGTTAAAGGAAATTTATATTATTATAACATTGAGGTTGGAGCTGGCGACTACCTAACTATTTATCTTGATCATAATGCGTTGGTATCATATAAAATAAAATAACGGATTACATAATGCTAATCAATTACATGGTTGTTTTCTACCTTTTTATATAACAATATCACTGCGAATGACAGCTAAGATTGAACTATTTTTTCAAAAATCCAATTTCCATACATAAAGAAAACATTATTACTTTATAACTTTATGAACCCAGTTCTTTTTTGCATATGATCCTTTTAAAAACCCATCGACTCATCCTTAAAACCATTGAAGAGGAGGATATACCATCATTATTAAACATATATAATAAAGAAGAAAATATGCGTTATATTTCTTCTGGTAAATTTAACTGGACATACTCAGAATTGCTTGAGAAGTATCATAATTTCAATAAAAATTACAAGGCTGGAATTGGTATATATTCTGTTTGCCTAAAGAATGAAGAAATGATAATTGGAGAAGCAGGACTTTTTAATTCGTTTAACGATTTATCTAAACTAGAATTAGGGTATATTTTTGATTCAGTATATTGGAAAAAAGGTTTTGGCAAAGAAATTTGTTTGGCCTTAATTGATTATGCATTTAACAAACTTAGAACAAAATCTCTGATTGCAAGAATGTATTCCAACAACACAGCATCTGTTATGCTATCAGAACATTGTGGAATGATAAAAACCAATGAAGAAATAGCCGCTAATGGTCGTAAAGTTTATGTATATATTATAAACAATCCTATCCATAGCTAGTTATACTTAAAAGCATGATAATATTAGCACTCAAAATCAAACACATAAAAACCTGGCATTAAAAACATTTGCATACTTTAGTTATTTAAAATTATCTGGGTAAATTTTGTTTGATCTAAGAAAAGAACGATACAAATAACTTAGTTTATGAAAATATTAATCACATTAACATTACTGATAGCATTGTCTACAATTGCTCTTAGTCAGGAAAATACCATTGAACTAATTACAGACAGGCCTGACCAAACAGAATCTTCAGCTATTGTTCCTTTCCACTCTTTGCAAATTGAAACCGGGTTTATATATCAAAAAGATCATTCTAATAATAATGATTATATATCTTACTCCTATCCTACTACATTATTACGCTATGGATTATTAGCCAATACAGAATTAAGGTTAGGTTTTGAATTCCTTGGAGATAAATATAATAATGAAAATATTACAAGAGGTTTTGGTCCATTATACATAGGTTCTAAAACAAAAATTATAGAGGAAGAAAATGGTATACCTGAAGTAGCTATTTTAGGAGGATTAATCCTTCCATTTACTGCAAAAGAAGATTTTAAAACCAGATATACCGCAGCTGATTTTCGATTTGCGTTTTCTCATACACTTTCCGAAATAGTATCCATTGGTTATAATTTAGGTATTCAATGGGATGGTAACACTCCTGGTCCGGGATACTTTTATTCTGGTGCTTTGGGTATCAGTATAACTGAAAAAACAGGCATGTTTTTAGAATATTATGGTGTAATTCCAGAAGCAAACGAAAAAGAAAACCTATTTGATACCGGGATTACGTATTTAGTAAAACCAAATCTTCAATTAGATTTTTCTGGAGGTATAGGTATCAACAATCATGCTCCTGATTATTTTATCAGTTTTGGTTTGAGCTATTTAATTACAAAACAATAAATGAACATTTCTGCTTGTAAAGACTTTTTGTTATTATTCAAACACTAACATTAACTACAATTAACAGTCATTCTATTGTTTTTCAAACAAATGAGTTGTTTATTTATATGTAATTTCAAAAGTCTTAAAACAAAAAACTGGCATAAATATAGTAAATTTGGAGAGTAGGTTAAAATAAATTGACTTTTTAAAACCGGCACTCTTTATTACAACATATGCCTTAGAATCAAAAAACTAAGAATAAATGAAATACACACGTTTTATAATTAGCATATTTATCTTTCTATTATTAATCTTAAGCAAATATCTTTTAGGATTTTTGGATCAACCTGAGGTATGGGAAAATTCAATTTTAATAAGTATAAAGCATGGATTAATCATTGCAAATATATCATGGATTTCGATTGAGGTTGTAAGCATATTAAAAACCAGGTTATTAAAAAAGTACGACATCAGTAGCGAAGACAATTTAAAATCCAGAAAGCTTCATACACAAATAAATCTTCTTGAAAAAGTAATTGTATTCATTATTATTATTACTTCAATCGGACTTATATTATTTTCTATTGACAGCATTAAAGAAATTGGGATTGGGATTTTTGCATCTGCAGGAGTTGTGGGTATTATAATTGGTTTATCTGCCCAAAAAATTGTAGGTGCACTATTAGCCGGCATTCAAATAGCCATTACCCAGCCTTTTAGAGTTGATGACGCTGTAGTGGTTGAAAACGAGTGGGGCTGGATTGAAGAAATTAATCTCACCTATATTGTAGTTCGAATATGGGATAAAAGACGACTAGTTTTACCAACGACCTATTTTTTAGAAAAACCATTTCAGAACTGGACAAGAACTACAGCTGATATTATAGGAAGTGTTTTTATATATACTGATTATACAGTTCCAGTAGAACCCCTAAGAGACGAATTAACCCGTTTATTAAATGGGTGTAAATTATGGGATAAAAATGTAAATGTTCTTCAAGTAACAGATTCCACACCTAAAGCAATGGAAATGAGAATACTGGTAAGTGCAAAAAACTCTCCAACCGCATGGGATCTAAGAGTATTTATTAGAGAAAAAATGATTGAATTTATTCAAAAAAATTACCCTGAGAGTTTACCAAGAACAAGAATTAAATTAGAAAATAACGAAGTAAAAGATGATTCAAATATCAAGTGATAAAAATAAACTAGACCTGAATGTAATACATAAATATCTATCTGAAGATTCTTATTGGGCTAAAGGTCGAGATATTGAAACGATAAAACGATCCATAGAAAACTCGCTATGTTTTGGTGTTTATTTAAATGATCAACAAATTGGATTTGCAAGAATCGTAACTGATTATGCAGTATTTGCCTGGATTATGGATGTATTTATTCTTCCTGAGCACACAGGTAATGGATATGGGAAACAATTAATAAAAGCCATCAAAAATTACAAAGAACTTCAAAACTTGCAGCGATGGGGATTATCAACGAATGATGCTCATGGTTTGTATCAACAGTTTGGTTTTGAAGCATTAAGCGAACCTAAAATAATGATGGAAATTAAAAACAAAAAGACTATTTTGAATAAATAATTGAAAGAGCTATTAAAACCCAAGAAAAAAAATAGATTCTTAAAATTTATTTACAACATTAAAAATCAATGCAAATTACTTTCTTTTTATAACGAATACATACTCATTTCCAAAAACAAATTAATGATTATACTATATTAAAAAGTAGTTTTTGGAAATATTTTAACTGTATTGCTGAATTAAGAAGTATCTCCCATTTGAATAATTGGATTGCTATTGAATACTTTAACTTATAATGCCCTGAATCCATTGAATATTTAGCTCATAAAATCCTCCTGACATATAGCTACCCAAATAACTAATCTTTATTACTAACCAATACGTTAACCCTTCATAAATAATTTTTCACTTAAATTATTATATCGCTTGCGATATATGAATATTTACATATATTTGTATCGCGTACGACACTTCACCACATGACATTATTTGATTGTAAAATATTTTATAAAAAAACACCAATATGCAAAACAACATTTTTCAATTTTCAGCTAAAAATCTTCAAGGTAAAAAGGTTAGTTTAGAAGACTTCAAAGGAAAAACCATATTAATTGTTAACACAGCAAGTAAATGTGGATTAACACCTCAATACAAAGGTTTAGAAGATTTATATAAAAAATATAAAGACAAAGATTTTGTTATCCTTGGATTTCCATGCAATCAATTTGCAAATCAAGAGCCGGATGATGAAAATTCTATAGCAGAAGGTTGTCTTATAAACTATGGAGTAACATTTCCTATGTTTTCAAAAATAGATGTTAATGGAGAAAGTGCACACCCTATTTACAAATATCTTAAAACTCAACTAAATGGAACATTTGGAAACAAAATAAAATGGAACTTTACCAAATTTCTAATAAATAAAGATGGTAACCCGGTAAAAAGATTCTCTCCAATAACAAAACCAGAGAAAATCGAAAAGCACATCTTACAGCTCATTAAATAGATTAAATACTAAATACAATCACTCCTGAAATAGATAATAAATTCGTAACTATTCAGTGTAGATTTCAAAAACTAAATATTTCAGAAAAAATGTTGGTAACTTTAGCTGAAAACCACCAGAATTGTGAATAACCTTTGTGCAAATTCTATAGCAGCAATCATTTGTATAGCGAACTTTGCATCGCATGACAAAGAAGATAAGCATAGAGGAACGGTTAGACAATTTACTCAACAAAGTAGATAATTTAGAGAATCGAGTAGTTGAGTTAGAAGCTGAAAACAAACAGTTGAAAGCAGAGAATTGTAAGCTCAAAAAACGCTTATCTAAATACGAGACTCCTAAAAACAGTAAGAATAGCAGTAAGCCTCCGTCAAGCGATTTTCCCAAACCAGCGAAAACAAGTTCGTTAAGAAAGAAATCAGGAAAGAAACCAGGAGGCCAAAAGGGGCATATGGGCAACACTTTGAAAACAGTATCTAATCCAGATATTATTACCAACCACCAAGCCAGTTACTGTACTTGTTGTGGCAATGATTTATCAATGATTGTTGGAGAATATGCAGGAAAACGCCAGGTAATAGACATACCGCCAATACAACCAGTTATTACCGAACATCGAATTTTTCACAAACAATGCAGCTGCGGAACTTTAAATGAAGGCAATTACCCTTCAGGAATTAATGCGCCCATAAGTTACGGAGCTGGAGTGCAGGCTTTAATTGGCTACATGAGTGCCCGACAATACATGCCGTATGAACGTTTGAAAGAGTTTTTATATACTGTATTAGGGATTGAGATTAGTTCTGGAGGCATTAATCAGCTTATTGGAAAAATAACAGCCAAGGCGAAACCTTATTACGAGCAAATCCGAAAGAAAATCCTTTCCGGTAAAATCATAGGAGCTGATGAAACAGGCACTA
Source organism: uncultured Saccharicrinis sp. (assembly GCA_963665705.1). Lineage (GTDB taxonomy): Bacteria > Bacteroidota > Bacteroidia > Bacteroidales > Marinilabiliaceae > Saccharicrinis. Next base: position 1,342,703 of record OY762448.1, on the reverse strand, counting down.
ATGTCAATGGTAAACTTCATTGGGCTTGGGGCTTTCAGAATCCCGATGCTACATTTTTATCAATCCATACTAAGAGAGGTTTTGCTGCAATGGAAGAAATCATGCCAGAAGGTTTTAAGAACAATACTTTGGTAACAGATTGCTGGAAATCATATTTTATGACTGATGCCAACAATCACCAATTATGTACTGCACATTTATTACGAGAACTTGAATACTTCTGCCAAAAATACCCTAAGAATAATTGGGCATTCCAAATGAGAACTCTAATCAAAAATGCCTTAAGTATCTACAAAGGACAATATACTGATAAGAAACCTTCCGATATTGCTTACAGATTCCAAGCCCTCTTGAAACAAGAACTTGATGAAGAAGTCAAGGAAGTGCAAACATTTCAAAACCGATTGAAAAAGTACGAGCAGTATCTGTTTAATTTTCTAATAAATCCAGAGATTCCACCTGACAACAATGCTTCAGAAAGAGCTGTGCGAAATTTTAAAGTAAAACAAAAGGTTAGCGGTTTCTTCAAGTCTATAGAAGGTGCCGACTGCTATGCTATATTGCGTTCTATTGTTGATAGTGCAATAAAAAACATTCAGAATCCATTGTGCGCTTTGCGTGCTATTGCTATGTCTTTTCCAATCACTGAATAGTTACATAAATTCTATTTCAGGAGGATTAATTGATTTACTAAACAATTATTAAACATTAACGTCCATTAAAAAACCATTTAATACATTTAAATTTTAAACTGCATTATATGATTACCTTGTAACAAATTACCTATTTTTGAGTTGTAGATATAATCGAATAAAGATGAGTTACGATCCACTAAAATTAGAAAATCAACTATGTTTCCCTGTTTATGCAGTATCCAGGCTATTTACTCGTGAGTACCAGCCCTATCTTGACAAGCTAAATATTACATATCCTCAATATTTAGCATTAATGATTTTATGGGAAACAGATGGAATAGGAGTTAACGACATTGCTAAAAAACTCATTTTAAATACCAATACAGTAACACCATTATTAAAAAGGATGGAAAATCAGGGGTTAATAAAACGGCAACGATCTTCTAAAGATGAAAGAAAGGTCATCGTAAAATTAACACCCAAAGGAAAAGAGCTTAAAGAACAGGCCATTGAAATACCTCAAAGTCTTAGTCAGAAAATATTAGATTCACCATTAAAAGTGGAAGAACTGGTTGAACTTAAAAAGAATCTTGAAACCATCATTCAGCACCTAACGAAATAAAATAAGAATAAACACATCAAATTATTAAAAGCATAGGTTCTTGATTACTATATATTCTGACTACCAACCTTACTAATTGTTGCTTATGAAAAACATTCTTATTATCAACGGACATCCTGTAAAAAGCAGTCTTTGTCATGAGTTAGCACAATGTTATAGAAAAGGAACAGAACAAACATCCGCAAAGTGCACTATAATTAATCTAATAGATCTTGAATTTGATCCTGTTCTTCGCAATGGCTATAATAAAAGAACCCCAATGGAACCAGATTTAAAATCAGCGCAAGAAGAAATTAAAAAAGCAGATCACATTGTTTTTATATACCCAACCTGGTGGGGAACTTATCCCGCTTTATTAAAAGGTTTTATAGATAGGGTTTTCCTACCTCGGTTTGCCTTTAAATATCGTAAAAACTCGGTACTATGGGATAAATTATTAAAAGGAAAATCAGCAAGAATCATTGTTACAATGGATGCTCCCCAATGGTATTATTGCTTGATTAACAAAGCACCTGGTCATCATTCAATGAAAAGAAGTATTTTAAATTTTTGTGGAATAAAACCTGTTAAAATTACGACTTTAGACACGGTTAAATTATCAAATAAAAATAAACGTAATAGATGGATGAAAAAAGTTGAACTTATGGGACAGAATCTAAAATAACAACAAGTATTTCTAATAATTTCAGCGCTCTAATCTGCCATTTCACAATATTTATCTATGATATTTAATAACTTCACTTTATTTTTATAGAAGATATTATTTTCTTTCAACTTAGAAGTAAAATTGATGAAATATATAGATCGAGATCTAAGCTGGGTTAGTTTTAACGCCAGAATATTGCAAGAAATTGCCGACCAGTCAATACCATTAATGGAAAGGCTCAATTTCATAGCCATCTATTCTTCAAACCTTGAAGAGTTCTATAAAGTAAGAGTTGCAAGTCACCGATTTGAGCAAAAATATAATGGTGATAAAAAAAACAAATTTGGATACCGACCATCATACATTCTTCAACAAATAAATTCTATTGTTAGCGAACAACAAGAACAACTTGGAAAAATATTTTATACCCAAATTATTCCTGGCATGGAAAAAGAAGGTATTATTTTTCTTCATAAAGAACTATCGCTGGCCGACCTAACATTAGCTTCTGCATATTTTGATGAACATTTAAAAGGAAATTTTTCACTTGTAGAAATTACAAACAAATCACAAATCGAGTTGAAAAATCAGGCTATATATCTTTATTACAAACTAAATAAACAAGAATACATACTTGAACTCGACTATAAAAAATGGGGGCGATTTATCACTTTAAGCAAAGATGAAAATCAACATAAAATCATCCAATTAGATGATATCTTCAAATATAATGTTGAAAAATATTTAGATAAAAAAGCTGAAATTTATGCAATAAAAATATCGAGAGATGCAGAACTTTATATTGATGAAGAACAGGAAGACAGTATTGTAAAAAAGATTATGAAAAGTCTGAAAAAGAGAGAAACAGGACTTCCTTGTAGATTACTATTTAATGAAAACATACCCTTCAAATACATTAATGACTTAAGGAAAAAAATTGGATTGGATATGACCAGTCTGATTCCTGGAGGAAAATACCATAACTACTACGACTTCTTCTCATTCCCAACCTTTAATAATAAACCACACCTATACCGGATCCACCCTAATACAATTGATTGTACTCGACTAAATGAAGCAACCGATTTTTTTGCAGAAATAGCATGTGACGATATATTTTTGAGTTACCCATATCAAAGTTTTAATTATGTCGTTGATTTCTTAAAGATCGCAGCAACTGATATAAATGTAACTGAGATTAATATTACGTTGTACAGAGTAAACAAAAACTCTAAAATTTGTGAGGCATTAGAGTTAGCTGCTCAAAATGGAAAGAAAGTATTCGTAATAGCAGAAGTTCTTGCACGTTTTGATGAAGAATCTAATATCTATTGGGGCGAAAGGCTTGAAAAAGCAGGAGCCACAGTTAAGTATGGTATTGAAAAATTAAAGGTTCACGCTAAGATATTCTCTATAAAAAGAAATGAAAATTCAAAAATATGCACTTATGCCTACTTAGGCACTGGCAACCTAAATGAAAAAACAGCAAAGATTTATGCTGATCATGGCATATTTACAATTGATCCGAGATATACAAATGATATAGATGAAGTCTTTCATTTTTTAAAAGACGAAACCTACCAGCCTAACTTCAAACATCTTTTAGTGGCTCCATTTACTTTAAAAGATACTGTTGAACATCTAATTGACAATGAAATAGAACTAGCTAAAAAAGGTTTTAAATCAGAGATGATGATAAAACTGAATAGCCTTGAAGATCCGCTAATGATTGATAAATTAAGAAAAGCAGCGGATAACGGAGTTAAAATAAGCATGGTTGTTAGAGGAATATGCTGTTATCACCCTATGAATAAGAAACAAAAAGAAAATATTACTATTGTTAGTGTTATTGATCAGTTTTTGGAACATACCAGAATATACCACTTTCACAACAATGGAGATACAAAGACGTATTTAGCCTCTGCTGATTGGATGACACGGAACTTATACAAACGTATTGAAGTCGCTTTTCCTGTATTTAAACATAAGGACCAAAAACTTTTATATGAAGAAATTAACTCCCAACTCAACGATAATTTAAAAGGAAGATATATCTCTAATGGCGATGAAAATTCATATGTTAGAGGGACAAATAAGATATCATCTCAAATAAAAATGTTTGACCTGGTACAACAACAATAAAAACAAAACGAAATGACTGAAAATAATTATACAGAACTCGTTAAGGAATGCTACGATATAGCAAAGCAAAAAATTGAAGAAACCCAAAAGTCAGAGATCTCTTTTCATAATTGGGAACATACGGAAAATGTTTTTATTGCAGCTACTGAAATAGCATCCAATACTAAAGATATTAGCAGTGAACAAAAAGAATTAATTCAAATTGCTTCATTATTTCACGATGTTACATCGTGCATTAATCACAAAAATCATGAAATAGAATCTGCTCAATTTGCTGAAGATATTTTAAGTAAAAAAGAGGTAAGTGAAGAAAATATTCAATTTGTAAAGCAATTAATATTAGCAACAAAACTTTCTCACAAAGCCAGTAATATTTACGAAGGTGTTATAAAAGATGCCGATTTAAATCACTTAGGTAAAGGAAATTACATCAACAAACCATTTATTGATTTATATAAAGAATTAAGTAACATCAAAAAATTAACTCCACAAAAATGGATTGATGAGTGTATTGCATTTTTCGATTTCAATAAATATTACACTGATTATGCAAATGCTAAATTTAACGGTGGCAAAGAAAAAAATAAAGATCGCTTAATAGAATTGTCAAAAATGAATATTAACACATTTGATGAGCTTTTGGAACAAACAAATAAATTCAAAAAGAAGAAAACCAATAAAAAAGGAGCAAAATCAAAACCCGATAAGGGCGTTGAAACAATGTTTAGAATTGAACTAAGAAACCACCTCAATCTGAGCAGAATTGCTGATGATAAGGCCAATACTCTTATTAGTGTTAATTCTATTATTATATCTATAGTTCTTTCAACCTTATTTCCAAAGTTAGATAACAACCCATATTTAACACTTCCTGCATTAACGCTAGTCATCTGTTGTGCTGCCACTATTATTATTTCGATAATATCTACTATACCTCGCACTACTCATGGAATTCTATCCAGAGAAGATGTTCTTAAAAGAAGAGGAAATATTGTTTTCTTTGGGAATTTTCACAAAATGAGTTTAGATGATTTTGAATGGAGTATTGATGAATTATTAAGCGACAAAGATTATTTGTACACAACATTAACCCGTGATTTATATTATTTAGGAAAAGTACTCAACAAAAAATACAATTACTTAAGAATAGGATATATAACTTTCGTTGCAGGATTAATTTTATCCATAATCATCTTTATGTTTAAAATATTTATGAATTATAACTACATAGCAGAAATGCAATAAAAGAGTATAAATCAATTACTACATATATTTAAATGAGACAAAACTATTAAAAAGAAAAAGGAGGTCGAATTCGGGAATGAAGACGACCTCCGGTACACACAGGAATTGTTGGGAGGAAAATTTATTTTATGTGTTTTTCTACAGCAGCAAATATCTAGTTTTATTAAGTCCTAATCATTACCCCTCTGTTACCAATACCTTAATTTTATTGAACATTTTTCTTTTTTGTTTAAATAACATTCAAAATTGGTTTTTCCATATATAATCTTAATTTACCTCTCCTCATTCTTCCCTAAATTTCACACCATTGCCACATTGTCACCCATAAATCGATAATATCAGTCATTATGTCATTGTGATAATCAGAATTATGACTTCTTTTCCTTTTTAATCAATTGGCATTTCATTTGAAATATACTGGTCACAATTAATAACTGAAATATTAAAAATTTAAAATAGGAGGATTTAATTATGACACTAGTTAAAAGAACAAACAGAGATTATGATTCATTATGGAATAACTTTATGAATGGCGATTTTTATATGAACCAAAATGGACTATACTGTGGTAGTCAATCATTACCAGCAGTAAACATTATTGAAGATGAAGATAAATTTGCTTTAGAAATTGCAGCTCCGGGGTTAAATAAAGATGATTTTATCATTGAGTTTAATAACGGCAAATTGACTATTTCAGCTAAAAAACCTGAAAAAGAATCTAATGTGAAGTACACAAAACAAGAATTCAACTATTCAGGGTTCTCAAGAAGTTTTGTAGTTCCTAAACAAAAAGTTGATGATAGCAATATTTCTGCAGCCTATGAAAATGGTGTGTTAAACATTACACTTCCAAAACGAGAGGAAGTTAAACCAAAGCCAGCAAGAATTGTAAAGATTGCTTAACAACCTGAGATTCTATGTTAATATTAAATAGTTAAACAAAAAAGAGGGTGTCCATAAACGACACCCTCTTTTTTGTTTCTAATCCAAAGTTCTATACACAATTAAATCTAACAACTATATAACAGGTAGGAACAGTAGAGCATATTTCAATAACTTCTAAACTAAGAATATTCATTTTACAAACGTATTTTCATTGATAATAACCGAAGAAAAACCGAAGGAACTCCGAAGAAAGTCCGAAGTAAGACCAATTAAAACCTATGTTCATTCCCTCCCTATCCAGTACCATTTATATAGATAATATCTTATAGGGATCACGTATAAAAGTTATGCCTAAATGTTGCTTTAATTAATTAAACATAATTTTTTTATTAACCTGAATAGGAAATACTTTACATCAACAAAAAGATTAACCACTAAGACTCAAAGATGCTAAGATTATTCCCTATCTTCTCCTATTACCATAAACAATTATACAAATTAACAAATCTCAAATCAACAGATTAACAAATCAGCAAATATTCATATCAACAGCTACTTCAAACTCTGCCAACTGAAGCTGAAGACAAGACTGACTATAAAGAAGTTTCAGACCTTCAGCCTGACAGATTCCCGTCGATGAGAACAAGGGGCTCTGCCACCTTGTTGTGATGTTATAGGCTTTCAGCCTCTTTTCTATTTAACAGCAAAAAAACTCATTTTTTGTTCATACATAAATATTGTCCTTGATCCCTTTAATAACAAAATAATTAATGACTTATCTTGTTGATTACCGGTATTTTATCATAAAAAAGAGGGAGTCCATTTTTGGACACCCTCTTTTTAATTCATAATTATTATGTAAGTTAGCGGTATATCTTTAAAGGTACCCTAAGTGTTTAACTCTATTAAAATACTCTTCGTCGCTTCTTTTTATATTTACTTCTAGATGTACTCGACAATGGATTAGCCGTTTCAGAACAAGGTAGAGCTGGACGTTTACCATTTAACCTTAAACTTCCTCGTTGATTAAATTCAAATATCAATGATAACTCATGAGCTCCTTGCGCATTCCATCCTAATCCGGAAATAGAAACATCATAACTATAACCTACTCTAAATGGTCCATAATTGTATGACAACAAAGCAACTATTGCATCCTGATTTACACTACTTGCATCATCTGTTGATATAAATGGAACACCTCTGTACCAAACACCAATTTCTAACGGTTCATTATGCCAATAAACACCTAAATCAGTTTGAGTATTTTTTAACTGTTGCTGAATTCTATAACTAAATGAAAACGATCTAGTCACACCTTTCATCCTACTCTTTTCTGTCCATATATTCATACCTCCAAATAATACATATTTAAGAGACATTTTCATTTCTTCATTCAAAAAAGTATAATTAGGTTGAGCTAAATGATCAACCGTTAATCCAAACCAATATTTTGAACTATACAAAAACACTGATGATGCAAAATCAATATAATTAACCTTCTCATTATTTAACCTTTGCCACGATCCGGAACCTCCGGAACCAATCATCTCATCACCAAAATTCAGTTTACTAAAATCAATGGATTTATTTCCATAGGTAAATTGAAGCCCAGGAATTACCTGCCAATCATCATTTAACACAAGGTTATAGCTGTATTGAAATGCAAATTGACTGGTTGTTAAACCAGCAGAACCTGCTACATCCTGATATAATAAAAGACCGATTCCACTATTTATAGAGTGAATAAAATTATCAAATGAGACTGAATATGTTTTATAAGCAGTATTTACACCCGGCCATTGATTTCTATAGTTAGCTACCAAACGTGCTCCATCAGTTGACCCGGCTAATGACGGACTCATATATAACGGATTAGCATAAAACTGCGAGAAATGAGGATCTTGTGCCTTCACTTCTACTATCATCAATAGTAGTATAACAGATAAAAAAGTATGTTTATATATTTTTGACATATCTCCTATCGTATTAATGTTACATCACCTGTATAAACCTTCACCTGTCCCGTTCCAAACCTACAGGTTACTTTCCAGATATAAACACCCTGAGCACAAAGTGTTCCTTTATAATAGCCATTCCAACCAATGGTTATATCATGGCTTTCAAATAACAATTGTCCCCATCTTGAAAATATCTGAAGTTTATACTCTTCAATCCCCTCTTGTACGGCTGGATAAAAAACATAATTATTTTTATCTCCATATACATATTCTCCACTACTCTCACCTCCTGTATTGGGAGTAAATGCATTAGGAAACTCAATATCACCACCCTCTTCAGCTATAATAGACTCATTTAGCTCATATAGATCTGTACATCCATATTCATTATTTGCCTCTAAAGAAACATCATAATTACCCTCTTCCTGATATTCATAAACAGGGTTTTGCTCTGTTGAAGTATCTCCATTACCAAAATGCCAAACATAAGAGTCAGCCTCTACTGATTTATTGGCAAAGGTTACACTTTGACCAGGAATAGTAACCACCTTTGGATAAGCTTCAAAAAAAGCTGTTGGTTGTGGGTATACATTAACTATCAAATCATCTTTTATTGTTTGTCCCCCAGGTCCTGTTACTGTTAATATTACATTATACTCCCCAGGAGTATAATATGTATGCACAGGATTAGGCTCTGCTGATATGTTTCCATCACCAAACTCCCAATAAAAATTTTCTGCATCTAAAGTTTCACTGTAAAACTCAACAGTCAACGCTGGACATCCTTGAGAATCAGGACCATAAGAAACAACTGGTAAATTTGGAGCTATTTCAATGATTCTTTCGGTTGTATTTTCACATTGACCATCATAAGCTCTTAATTTAATAGTAAATGAACCTGAATTCAGATAGGTATGAGATCCGGGTTCTGATAAATCAGATGTGTTACCATCTCCAAACTCCCATTCATAACTCCATTGATTCCCGTTAGTAACATTATCTATTTCAACCGTTGATTCCGGCATCTGTTGATAATCTGGTGTTGCTATAAAATCAGGCTGTGGTGTAGCAAATACTTTAACAGAAGTATAAGCCGTATCACCACATCCATATAATGATGTGGCAACTAAAGAAACTTCATACTCAACATCACTGATTGTTTCATTAATAAAGGTATTTAATCCTAAATAATTAGCAGAAGTATTACCATCTCCATAATTCCAAACAAAATTACTTGCCCCTATAGATTCATTACCCAGACTTACCTCCAATGGAGAACAACCTTCCTCTGCACCGGAAATAACAGCTTCAACATTTGGATTTACACTGGTATATCCATCCATTGAATCTTTACACCCAAAGCTATTTTCTGTTATCAATCTAATTCTATAATCTAAAGGAGTAAACATATTATTATAATAAGTATGGTTAATGCTTTGATTCCCATCAATAGACTCCATTGATCCATCTCCAAAAGTCCAATATGATTTAGTTATGTTTTCTGTATAATTAGTAAACTCAACTTGCTTAGGAGAACAAACTGAAAAATCATTAGGCTCAAAATAAGTATCCGGAGATGGAAGTATAGTAACAGTTGCATAAGCCGTATCACTACAACCATAAGCAGAACTAGCTATCATACTAATATCAAAGTCCATTGAATCATCACCTGGATTTTCAAAAACATTAACACCAATAATATTACTTGAAGTATTTCCATCATTAAAATCCCAATAATAACTTACAGCTCCAACAGTTTGATTTCCAAACTGAACTTCAAATGGAGAACAAGCCGTAGTTCCTCCAGTAATACTTGCACTGACGGCTGGATTTACGGTTGTAAAACCATCCATAGAATCTTTACATCCAAAACTATTTTCTGTTATCAATCTTATTTTATAATCTTTTGAAGATAAGTCTTCATTAATAAAAGTATGATCTACTTGTTGATTTCCAGAAACAGTTATTGAAGCTCCATCTCCAAAATTCCAATATGAATATTCGATATCCTGAGTGTTATTTGTAAACAACACTTGTTTTGGTGAACATATAGCAAAATCATTAGGCTCAAAATCTGTTGTAGGAGAAGGTAAAACAGTTATTTCAACCTGACTAGTATCTAAACAACCATATACGGATGTAGTATACAACGTAACTGTATGCTTCTCTTTATCTACTGTTTCATTTGTATATAATTCTACATTCTGATTGGCTCCTTGATTGATATCTCCATCTCCTAAATCCCACTCATACTTATAACCTCCAGGATCTGCTAAAAAACTTACACTTAATGGAGAACATCCACTATCCGGTGTTGCAACCAAATTAAAATCTTGTCTTGGATATACCGTCGTATAGAGCTTAGATGAATCCGAACAACCATAACTATTATTAACAACCAACTGAACGCCAAACGATTGTATATAACTCTCCTCATTAATAAAAGTATGTGTGGTATGTTCTGTACTTTCCATTGGAGAGGCATCTCCAAATGTCCATTCATAAGTATCAGCACCTTGCGACTTATTAATAAAATCCGTTATTAATGGACTACATCCTACTGAATTATCCATTTCGAAATACGAAACTGGAGCCGGAGCTATTGTTATCGACGTATTTAAGGTATCAGAACATCCATTAACCGTTTGTGTAATCAGTTCTATTTCATAACTCACCGGATTTGGAGTATTATTACTATAGACTTGTGTAGGATCTTCTTCTGTGGAAACATTTCCATTACCAAAATCCCAATAATAAGTATCAGCGTTGGTTGAGGTATTTTCAAACTGTACTTCAAAAGGAGTACATTCCACAGCAGGTAAATCATTTATATCAGCAACTGGTATTTGAAAAAAACTAATCGTAACGGTATCACTTCCAATACATCCACCTCCATTGTCCTCAACATAAGCAAACCTGTATGCTCCCGGCATATCTACTTCAACTAAAATAGTGTCATTTGAAGCATCAGAGAAAGTAACATTCCCTGGCCCTTCTGTTTTATTCCATATACCAGAACCCACATGAGCATACGCTATCAATTTCATTTCTATACCACAAGTATCCTTATCATCCATTACTGTAGGTGAAGGAACTTCAATAAACTCAACAGAGATATCAGCTGAATCCACACATGAATTATTATCTTCAATCCAACGCAAACTATAAAGCCCATAACTATCCGATGTTATGGATGGATTTGGAATGTTAAAATTCGAAAATGATAATATACCAGGACCATTTACTACTTTCCAGACTCCATCACCAACACTTGCAGTTCCATTTAGATTCGTTATCAAACCACATTCCTCAATATCAATACCTGCATTGGCAACAGGTTGTTCTTGCACCACAACAGTAATATCATCTGAGTCTTCACAATTTTGCGAATCTCTTACAGTATAAGTAAAAATATAAGTACCGGGTTCGTCAGTTGTAAAAGTTGGATTTTGAATACTTGTATCTGATAATTTATCAGTACGAGCCCCCTCCCATAAGTGGTAATCAAAAACTCCAGAACCACCAGAAGGAGAAGGATTAAGTTCTAAAACCTCTCCCAGACAAACATATACAGTTGAATTATCAAAAGTGATATTTACAGCTTCAACATTAACTGCAATTGTATCTTCATCAAAGCAACCATTATCATCCTCAACTCTATATACAAAATCATAAACACCTACTGTAGCTGTTGTAAAGTCAGGTTTTTGAATTGATACATTATCTAAATATGACACATCTCCTTTCCATAAATGAGTATAAGGCATTAAACCTCCTGAAGGATTCCCGTCAATTTCAATTGTAACTCCAGGACAAAGACTCACTTCATCTCCCTGCAGTATATCAGCCTTAGGACCACCCAAAACAGTTATATTTACGGATCCAACATCTGAACACCCATTTCCATCAGTAATAGCATATGTAATAGTATGCACACCCGGTCCGGCCAATCCCGGATCAAACATCCCTGTACCCGAATTTGAAATACCCGGACCACTCCATACTCCACCACCATCAACTGCTATTAAAAGAAATGGATCATCAGACTCACATACTGATGGTACTGATTGCACTGTAGCATCAGGTAATGCCACAATTAGAGCCATTGCGGTAGTGGTTACAGGAGGGTAATCCCCATTCAAAACATCTGAAGGAGGAAGACCATCTGTTAAATCGGCATCATAAGGATTACATACATTCCAGTTACGAAGAGTCACCTCAAAAAAGGAGCCCACAGGATAATAATCTGGTATAGTAATTTCTAGTGAAGTATTATAAGGAGCTATAGGCCCCTCTACTGGACCAGGAACATAATCGATACTTCCTGAAAATGGATAAGTTTGTACAACACCTCCAACCTGGGCATCTATGATATCAGTACCTCCCGTACCATAAATCCATTGTATCCAACGATCTTCATTGTTGATTACATCATTTTCATCAGGAGGAGTACAATTCCACTGGCTATTATCAGTAAAATGAAAAGAAGCTCCATTTCCGACACAAATTGGATATACAACAGGGTCAATTACTAATTCACCTCCATTTCTATCATCCGTATCCCAAACTGTTACGATTTGCTCCTGCACAGAACTCGTACAAACACTTCCATTAACCACTAAAGTAGCTCTTGGATGATAGTTACACACATCTCCAGTAGTTGGATAAACGTGTGAGTTTGTGGCTACATATTCCTTCAGACCAGGATCTGCACTATTGAAAGTTGCTTCAATAACCTCAACAGGATTACCATCATCCCAATCATATTGGATTTCTATTTTACCGGTTCCACTATAACTGACACCCCTATAAGTTACTTCCCACTGGACAGTAACAGGAGCACATTTTCCATCAGGAAAAATATCATTAGCCTTTGACAAATAAGCACACTCTTGGGCACGCGAAAAATGCAAAGAACTAAATATCAATATTAATAATGCAACCAGGCGAATTAGTGTGTTGTGTTGATTTTTCACCTTGGTTTAATTTTGTGTTATGCCATTAAACGAGGATATTTAAAAATAGTTTTGATGAAATGACCTTTTTTTTCGATAAGTATTGCTTATTGAAAGATTAAAACCCAAAAACCTCTCATAATTCTGATACTTTTTTTTAACGTAACATATTATACCCGAATATACTATTGAAGTATTAATTCACTTTATAATTCATAAATAAAGAATGAAAAATAACTATCAATTTGCTAACCTTTTAAAAAACATGATTTATATCAGAAACCTAGTATACGTAGGGTATTGATGAGATTCGTCATTTTTTTTAATTGATTTTAGAAAGAATTTTACAACATCAACAAGACAATAACTGAATGTTCTTTTTTATTGATATTGAGTTCTAACATTAGTTACTTAATTTATGAATATGATAAATAAAGCAATAGCCTCTGTAATTCCGCATTTTCCTAAAAAATTTATATGGATTTTTTCGAAAAAATATATTGCAGGAGAAACAATTGAGGATGCGATTAAAGCTTCTAAAAGTTTAAATGAGCATGGAGTAATGGTTACTGTTGATTTATTAGGCGAATTTATCACTAACTTACAACAGGCTGATCAAAACCGAGATCAATACCTCCATATTATAGGTGCCTTTCAGAATGCAGGTATCGATGGTAATTATTCAATAAAGCCAACTAGCTTTGGATTACTGATTGATCCTGAAAAATGTTATCAAAACATTAGAAACATTGTTGCTTTAGCGTCAAAATACAATAATTTTGTTCGTATTGACATGGAAGATTCTGAATGCGTTGATTTAGAGCTAACTCTATATAAACGTTTAAAACTTGAGTTTCCAAATAATGTTGGTCTTGTTATTCAAGCCTATTTACATCGTACAGAAAAGGACGTAGATAATTTATTAAAACTACATACTACAGACTCCCCTTTAAACTTTAGACTTTGTAAAGGTATTTATGTTGAACCAGAGAACATTGCCATTAAAGATCCTAAAAAAATAAATGATAATTATTTAAAATTATTAGATAAGCTATTATCCAACGGCGTTTATGTTGGAATTGCCACTCATGATAAGAAATTGATTCAAGGAGCATATCATCTTATCAAGAAATACAATGTTCCTAAAAACAAATATGAATTCCAGATGCTTTATGGTGTCACTCCTGAATTAAGAAATAGCATTGTTGGTAATGGCCATGAAATGAGAGTTTATGTTCCTTATGGCAAGGATTGGTTTGGGTACTCTACTCGCAGATTGAAAGAGAATCCTAAAATGGCTCAACATATTATTAAATCAATTTTTGTAAAAGGTTAGGTTAATATATTGGTTATGTTTATGAGACGGGTGAGGTCGGGGAAGATCTTACCCGTTTTTTTCAATAATCTTTAATTTCGAGATAATCGAATTCTCAATCCTATATTAACAAACAAATACCTATGCTTATTAAAATACTCTTGATAAGTACAACCAACCATTGGAGAAAAATGCCATAATCCATCCTCATTTATTTGATAATCACACTCAATTTTTACTTCCTGACGATACCTTCTTTCTGATTTCCTTTCTGTCCACCTATAATTCGTTATAAAATTGAACTTACTTTCCCAAAGGCTCAAATCAAAACCCGTTGAACTCTCAAAATAGGATGATTTAGGAGATAATACAGATGTAAATCCTATTCCATAATTTATTTTTAAATTCTTAATTGGTACTCTAACCACAAGAACCTGCCAATCTATTGATTGCAAATTATCTGTATTATCATTTAATAAAGTATAACGAAAGTCGGTTGCAAAAATCCCCCAATTTAAACGTAATGATGGTTGAAACAAATCCTCATTAAAAGTAGTTCCATAATCCAAACTGGATTCTAATGAGATAATATTGGGATAATCAACTCTATTTTCAAGAACAGAACGCTGAGCCTCATAGGTAATAAAAACAACACCCTTAACGATTCCTAGAAAAATCTCTTCGGCTAGACTTTCGCCAATACTCTTTTCTTCATATGAATAATTTGAAGCTTTATAAGTGGATTTTGATTTTTTTACAGTGTAAGAATTTGATTTATTGTCATTTTTAATATCCTCTTTGATATCCTTTACCTGAGAATACAGGTTGGTTGATATTGCTATAAACAATATAGCAACTAGTAGTTTAAGATTTGTCATTGGTACCTTTTTTTTATATAGTCATACCTATGACAAATAATATTGAAATCACACCTATATAAAATACCTTTAAAACAGACTCTCTTAACTCAATTTTGAATAAACAGCTTTTTTGGCAAGTAGCGTTTGAGAAACACTCCTTGAAAACATGTACAATAACATTCCCAACCAAAGAGCATGAACACCCATACTTTTATGAAACAAGTAATATGGAATAAAAAAGAAAACTACAGAGGATATTAACATTGTATTACGCATAGCCTTAGAAGCTGTTGCTCCAATATATATGCCATCCCAAATATATGAAGCAAAGCTAACTATTGGAATAAATACCAACCACCATAAATATTGTTTAGCTTCTGTAAGAACATTTTGTTTATTAGTGAATAATCTTAAAAAGTGATCACCAAAAAATAGGTAACCTAAGGTAAAACTCACCCCAAAAAACAATCCCCAATAAAATAACTTTTTAGAAGCCTCTGTCAATTTCTGTTTATTTTTTGCACCAAAATATTTTCCAACAATAGCCTCTGCTGCATATGCAAAACCATCCAGAAAGTAAGAAAATAAAAACAAGAACTGAATAAGAGCACTATTTGCAGCCAAAGCTACATCACCAAAACCGGCAGATTGAGAAGTGAAAAACGTAAACACTGCAATAACACACCATGTACGGATAAATATATCTCCACTTACATTTAAAAATTTCTTCAACTCAGAAATAACAGCAATTGCTTTAACATTAAAATAATGAACAACCCAATTATATTTCTTCAGAAAAAGGATTATGGCCAAAATAAATCCGGTATACTGTGCTATAACCGACCCCATCGCAACTCCTCTCTCCTGCATGTCGAAATGTCGTACAAATAAAAAGCTACATCCAATATTTACAATATTTATTAATACTGAAATGACCATTGGATATAAGGCATTTTGCATTCCTAAAAACCAACCATTAATTACCATCAAAGAAATAGCTGCAGGGGCCGCCCAAATTCGAACATAAAAATAATTTCGAGCCAACTCCTTTACCTCTGCACTACCTTCTAACAAGGTAAAACTTAATTTTTCCAATCCAACCTGAAACATTAATAGAAGCAGACTTCCTGCCAGAGCAATAAAGAGTCCACGATAAAAAACCATTGATACACCTTGATTATCATTTCGTCCATAAGCTTGCGCTGCAATTCCGCTAATGCTCATACGAAGAAATGCAAAGCCCCAATACACAAAATTAAAGATGACTCCACCCAAAGCCACCGCTCCCATAAAAAGTTCTGAATTTAAATACCCCATTAAGTGTAAATCTACCATACTTAAAAGAGGAACTGTAAGATTAGTTAAAATATTGGGAATCGATAACTTAAGAATATCTCTATGCACAACCAGAAAAATTATTTTAGCCGCGAAGATAAAAAATTTAAACTTTCTCTAAACATTTTCTTAAGACCGATGTTTTACTTCTGATTTCAATACAAAATGATATTAAGATTTATTTATCTTTTATTTGAAATACAAAATTAAGTAGAACATTAAATTATTATAATTATGTCATTTGAATTACCAAAATTAAATTACGCATACGATGCTTTAGAACCACATATTGATGCCAGAACTATGGAAATTCACCATAGTAAACACCATGCTGGTTACACTAACAATTTAAACGCAGCAATTAAGGGAACTGAATTAGAAGGAAAGTCAATTGAAGATATTCTTTCAGGTGTTTCAGGTCACTCTGTAGCTGTTAGAAATAATGGTGGAGGATTTTACAACCACGATTTATTTTGGAAAGTAATGTCACCAAACGGAGGCGGCGTCCCTGAAGGTGAAGTACTTCAAGCTATTGAAAAAAACTTTGGATCATTTGATGCTTTCAAAGATGAATTTTCAAAAGCTGCAGCCACAAGATTTGGGTCTGGTTGGGCTTGGTTAGTTAAACAATCTGACGATAGTCTTGTTATTACTTCAACACCAAATCAAGACAATCCGATTATGGATATTGCTGATGTAAAAGGAACTCCGGTTCTTGCTCTTGATGTTTGGGAGCACGCATATTATTTAAAGTATCAAAATTTACGTCCTGATTATATTAGTGCATTTTGGAATGTAGTTAATTGGGATGAAGTGCATAAGCTTTTAAAGTAGATTTCTTTAAAAAGTTTTAATGGGTTAGTTTGTTTATTTTGTCTGGGTAATGTGGGGTGACTATTTTCTAATAATAGTCGCCCCATTATCGTTTATATAGCTTAGTAAATTCAACTTTTTTACCAATCAACTTTTTTCCTTTTAATTGGCATAGTCATACATCTTGCTCCTCCTCCACCTCTGGCTAATTCAGAACCATTAATAGCAATAACATATTTATCGTAATCTGATAGTTGCACTTTTCCATCCACAACATTTTGAGCATTAATAATTTCAAAACCATTGTTGTTCATATCCTCCAATGTATAAACATTTCGTGCATAACCAATTACTTTTCCAGGGCCAACAGCAAAAAAGTTAGCTCCACTGTGCCATTGCTCTCTCTCCTGAATCCAGATATCTTTTTTACCCCCGCAATAAACAGGTTCTAAAGGCATTCCTAAATCTCTTAGGCATTCCACTAAATTAATTTGCTTTTCTATCTTCTTAACCTTACCATTATCAATTGAAATAAGGATGGTTTGATATTTATTAGGCTGCATAATAATTGGATCATACACCATACACTTATCTCTGTCTAAAAGTGTAAAAACCATATCCAAATGAATAAAACTTTCTGGTTTTGATGGTAATTGTTGAACAACAATACTATGCTTTCCTTTATTTTTCTGAATCTTTTTAATGATATAATCAATTCCCTGAGTAGTTGTTCTCAGACCAGTTCCAATCACCAAAATATCTTCACGCGCCACCAATACATCTCCTCCTTCAACTGTAATCTCATCTTTATGATGCTTACTTGATAAAGGGTTTAATGTTTTACTCTTGATTTTTGTTGAATGATTAAAAATAGCTTCCATAACGATAGACTCACGCTCTCTAACATTATTGGCCATCTTCCCAATCAAAACATGATCATAAACAGACATAGAAGCATCTCTTGTAAAAAAGAAATTATGCAAAGGTCGCAAAGCGTTTCTTTCATCTGATAAAAATCCGGAAAGCGTATTTTTATTTAAAGGAACACCTTCTATTAACTGTTTGGCAAGCATACCAGCTTCTAACTTTAACAATGAAGATTTTAAAGGTTTTACTTTTTCTGATTTACATATTTTAGCCACCAACGTTTCCTTTACTTCAGGAATTTCAAGTATTTCTGTTAGTAAATCTTTTACCTCAAAGGTTTTGGTTATTTTATTCAGAACCTGTTTTAATTGTTTATACTCCTGCTCAGCTACTGAAAGATTCAAGATATCACTGTATAACGCACGCTCCGCATTTCCTGGAGTCATGTTCTCCACTTCACTTCCCGGAGTATGAAGAATGACAGCTTCTATATCACCTATTTCAGAACAAACACAAGTTTCAACTATATTGCTCATATTATTTTCTTTAAAAGTATTGATTGCGAAAATAACCAATACTTTTAAAACAAAGCCTGATAAATTACAGTGGAATTTCTTGTTTAAACTTATCTAAATCCCATTGCTCCATAACAGCTTTTTGATATAATTTGGCTCTGCTGCCATCATTTTTCATCAGTAATGCACAAACCTTACCTTCCTTTAGATAAAGATCTCGTATAATTCCATCTTTTTCCTCTATCACTACTTCATTTTCATCACCATGTGGTTTTACCGAAAAGTAAAATTCATTAAACACCTCAGTTTTCATTCTATATGGTTCCAGTTTAAACACAATCTGTTTTCCCATAGCATTTTTACCGGCTATATAGCCCTGTTTTTCTGCAGCATGCCACAACCCGGTAATCTCTCCTGTTACATGTTCTGCTACATCTCCAGCTGCATATATATCAGGGTCTGATGTTTGCAAATACTCATTTACTAAAACACCTGTATTACATTTTAAGTCAGCCTCCAAAGGTAATGCTGTATTAGGAGTGTATCCCAGCGTTAATATTAAAGCATCAAATTCAATTTTTTTATCATCAATGGTTATTTTAGACTTTCCGGATTCACCCTCTGAAAAATTCAACTCTGAAATATTTGGATAAAAATCAATACCTGATTTTTGAATGGATTCCACTAATAGATCTGAATATTTTTCATCTAAATACCTCTTTAAAACAGTGCTATTTCTATCTATTAAAACAACCTTTTTTCCAAGCTTATTTAACTGATCAGCTGTTTCTACTCCCTCAACACCGGCACCAATAACTAAATACGTCTCCGATTTTTTACTAAATCGAATAATATTTTCAACCTGACGAGCTGTATGTACATGAAATATTTTTTCTTCAGGCAAATCATCTACTAATAGTTGATTGGGAGTATTTCCTGTAGCTATAATCATTTTTTTATATCGAAGATGCCCTCTGTGCTTAAATGTTAGTTCATGCAACCCGCAATCAATACGATCAACCCTGTCATATAATAATTCTACATGATTATTTACGAGCCAATCATGATCAATTAAGGCAAAATCTTCTTTCCCAAAACCAGATACAATACTCTTATTTATTTTAGTTCTTTTATAAGGAAGTCTATCCTCATCTGTAATCCATAAAACAGAACTAGAAGAATCCTCTTCCCGTATAGATTTAATTGCAGAAAGGCCTGCAATTCCTCCTCCAATAATAACAAAATCCTTAACTATCATAATCTGAATATTTTAAAATGGATGCTACCAAAGTTAGTTTTTTATATAAAGAGTATGTAGCACAAAATGTTTATTTTTTTATACTAATAACCTGAGTTCGATTAAAATTAAAGAGCTCAGATTTTATTAAAATGCTGATATACAAGATAAATTCTTTTTGCATAGCGAGCTATGGTAAAAGAATTTAACGAAGTAGATTAGTATTTTAATAGAAAGCCATCCATAAACAACGATTTTCTGCTTCATATTTGTTTGACATAGCTCGCTATGACTTCACAAATATTCATTGAAACTCATTATTTATAGGCGGTCTGAGCCAATAATTTTATATCGAACTCAGGTTAATAATCAAACATCCCTGAAATTTTCGAATCACAAAACTCACATTTACTATTCTTAACATGCAGTATATTTGTGTAATACCCCTTTCTTTCAATTAATAAATTATTACATTCAGGACAATAAGTATGCTCTGTTTTATGATTTCTTACATTACCAAGATAAACATACTTTAATCCGGCTGCTTTTGCTATTTCATAAGCATCTTCCAATAGACGTAATGATGTTTCCGGTAATCGATTTAATTTATAAGTTCCGTAAAATTTACTAAAATGTAAAGGCACTTCTGAAAATCCATTTTCAACCAACCACCTGCACATATTGCGTATCTCTGTTAAATCATCAGTATACTCAGGAATAATTAAATTAGTTATTTCAAGCCAAACACCTTCTTCTTTTAAAATCACCAATGTATCTAAAACCGTTTTTAAATGAATACCACTAATCTTCTGATATTTATCCTCATTAAAGCTTTTTAAATCAATATTTGCAGCATCTAAATATTTACACCACTCACGTAATGGTTTTTTATTAATATAGCCTGCAGAAACAATAATATTTTTCAACCCTTCATCTTGTGCCTTTATAGCAATATCCCTTGCATATTCATAATACACAATAGGATCGGTATAGGTGTAAGATATTGAATTACAATTATTATCCTTAGCCTTTAAAACAATTTCGTTTGGTGATACAAAATCAAACTCATTGGATTCAAAATCCCTTTGCGAAATACTATAATTTTGACAATTTAAACATCTTAAATTACACCCTGTAGTAGATAATGATAAAGTATTAGATGCGGGAAGAAAGTGATACAATGGTTTTTTTTCTACAGGATCAATATGAATGACACATGGATATCCGTAAACAATTGAAACTAATCTATTATGAATATGCTGCCTGGTTCTGCAAATTCCTATTTCACCATCCTTTAAAAGACAAGCATGAGCACATAACATGCACTGTATATCTCCATTAACATCGCTCCAATATTCTGCAACATATTCTGTATTATGCTTTAATGAGTTCATAGCTTTCAGCTTTTCGATAACCCTCAATTTTTATAGTTCCGTCAGGTTCTATTGACACAATACTATAGCTACTATTTTGAGCTCCGGAACCATCAACCATTGCCTTTAAGGTGTAATATAAAATTCCTTTTATTTGCTTAAGATCTCCTTCATGCTTATGACCTTGAAATACGCCCATTACTTTGCCTGATTTCTCAAGAATCTTTCGAACATCCCTTGAATTATTGACGTATAAATCACCACTACCATCCAGCAATTGATGAACAAAAACAACTATTGGATACACACTTAAGTGAATCACCTCATCTAACCACACCAATTGATCATTAGGGATATTTGTATCTTTCCAATTATAGTTATGATGGTCGTAATCTTCACCCTCTTTTGTATAGCATGCATCAAGTACAATGAATCGTATATTGTTTTTATCGAAATAATAATAGGATTTATCTTTTCTAATTACTGTATTTTCTATTTCGCTTAAAAATTGTGATTTTGATAATGAATCCATATCATGATTACCCAACACATGATATCTGGCACCTTTATATTTGGCAAATACACCTTCTATCTTACGCAAATATTCCAGTGTATTTTCCTCTACAGGAGGAGTAGTTTGATCTTTAAAGTCTCCCGTTTCAATTATAAAATCAAGATCCTGACTATTAAAAAAGCCAATAGCCTCTTCTAACTTATCCGCACTTTCTCTAAAATACCTGCCCCATTTTATATCGGCATCTGCATAATGAATATCTGTTACCCAACCAAACCTAACTATCTTACCACTAAAACGAAAGGACGGTAATAAAGTAAATCCCGTAATAAATAGGGTTCCTATCTTAATAAAATGTCTACGATTCACTTTATGTACCATATCAAGAATCTTTATCAGAAAATATAATTGCTTCAAAAGTATAAATATCAGCATCTCGCCAACCATCCCAACCTATATGAGCTTTATCTCTTGATAAATGCCCCATAAAATCTTCTATATTCCAACCTGTTTTTCTGGCAACTTGTGGTAAAAAAGTTCCTCTATTCCAACCTTTCTTAATATACACACCATGATTACCCAATTCTATCTCATCTATGCTTTTAATTTTCTTTTTAGGTGTTAATAATGAAATTTCAATATTCAAATCATCTAACTCATCTACTTCAACAGGTAAAAACCTATTATCTTCAAACGCTGCAGAAATTGCATTTTTTCGAATTAAATAAATCAAATCAACTTCGGCATCAAACTGACCAATACAACCTCTTAAATGGCCATCTATATAAACCGAAACAAATGCACTATTAAAACCATTTAAATCCTCAGGTGTAGGACTTGATTCTAATTCTTCATCACTATCAATATAATCCACAATAGCTGATTTGGCTTCTTTCAATAATAAAGCCTTATTCTCTTCTGATATATTACTTATTTCTACCATAGCACTCCTAACAATTATTGATTGATATCCAACTACTCTTGATACATCATGATAAACATGCTCCCCGGATGTACCATATAGCACTTTGAAATATGATATATTTTCGTTCTCTTTTGTCAAGTTCATTAAAGTTAACACAGAACTCCATCCGCACAAACTTGTATACAGATTTGAAACTGCCATCTCTTTATTTTCCTCTAATGTTTGAAGTAATTTTTGTGAATCATTGGTACAAATTGCATCTACCGTTCTGGCGTCTACTAACCTGGCGTTCTCATCTGTTGGGTAATGTGATAAATCAGTACTTATAACAAACAGGTTTGATGAATTAAAGTAGGGTTTTAAAACACTTGCAATTTCATTAATTATATGATGATCATGCGTTCCTACAATAATGGGAACAATTTGTTTCAATATTTTAAAATGATATTGTAAAAAGGGCAATTGTACCTCGATGGTGTGTTCATCGGCATGTGCGCCACTGTTAAATTCAAAATATTTACTCTTATGAATTATTTCATTAGCTAAATTTATATTTACAGGTACTAATCCCAATGGTGTTTTATAATCTCCTAAATTATAAACGGATGCACCATGTAAGGAAATATGGTGACTTGAGCCAATGATAAATATGTTTTCATATTTTACTTTGGGATCAATCATGGCATATGCACTAGCTGCTATTTTTCCGGAATAAACATATCCTGCATGAGGAACAATGATGGCAGATATATTTTTTACAGTATGATTAAACTCAAAAAACAGTTCTTTTAATTGCTTTTGTAGATTATCAGGATTTGAATCATAAAATGATCCTGCAACTACAGGTTCTCTATCGACACAGTTCATCTTTCTAAGTTTTAATTTAAAAAAGTTCAACTACTCCATTAAAGTTACCATATTTTTTTCAAAAAAAATTCTTCCTTACAACCTCCTCTGTTTTAGTTATTTTACACTTCAAACTCCCTATTCACCTTATTTTTTTTACTTTTTTTCGCATTGAAAGTTTGGTATTTTATAAAAAACCTCTACTTTTGCATCCGCGTTAACGAAATAACAACAACGCATTAAGGAGATTCAGTAGCTCAGCTGGTAGAGCACATCCCTTTTAAGGATGGGGTCCTGGGTTCGAACCCCAGCTGAATCACTCAAATTTTGAAAAACATAAGTTCGGGAAGACCGAATTTAAAACCGGCGATTCAGTAGCTCAGCTGGTAGAGCACATCCCTTTTAAGGATGGGGTCCTGGGTTCGAACCCCAGCTGAATCACAGAAAAAAGGAGAACAATTATTGTTCTCCTTTTTTGTTTTTATCACCTTGATATTTTTTAAATTTTTTCAAGAAAAAGTTTGGAGATTTATAAAAAAACTATACTTTTGCATCCGCATTAACGAAATAGTGATGCACATTTAAGGAGATTCAGTAGCTCAGCTGGTAGAGCACATCCCTTTTAAGGATGGGGTCCTGGGTTCGAACCCCAGCTGAATCACAAAAAAAGGAGAACAAATTATTGTTCTCCTTTTTTATTTTTAGGTCCTGCATAGTCTTGATATAATCATTCTGTTATTGCTTTATACTTAAAATCTTTAAATATTACCTTTCCATTGCCCATTGAACACAAACCTATTCGTAAGCTCATAAATCCGCTTAATACATTATGATGATAAGCTGTTGATTCAAATGAATTTTCAATTTTAATCCATTTTTCACCATCCATACTATAAAACATATCCACATTGTTATTCATATTTTTTAAGCGAAGAAAAACATGTCTTTTTAAAACATTGGGTTCTGTAGGGAATTGCCATCCTCTTAAATTTGCTAGTACATTATCTTTATTCGCCAAAATTCCAGAAAATGCTTTTTCATTATAGAACAAAACCAATCCACCAATAGCATCACCTTCAATCTCAAGCTCTACATCAGCCGTATAGGAATGATTCTGAGGTACACATAACATTGGAGAACAATTGGCCACTGAGTTCCCTTTACCTTCAACAACCAGACTATTTCCTGTAAGCTCTATCCTATCGGCATCAAAACCGCCAAAGAATTTCCAAAACTCACTCAATGATTTTCCGCTAAAAGAATCATTTAAAGAAAACAAGTTTTTATTATCAGTATTTTCAATGGGTAAGGTTATTTTTTTAGCAATATCAATATTCTCGGGTATCTTATACCATCCATCTTTAGTCCATTCTACAGGAGTTAGCATCGTTTGACGTCCCATATTATAGAATCCATTTTCATAGCCATGAAAAAGTAAAAACCAATTACCATCTTTATCATCAAATACGGTTCCGTGACCAACAGACCACCATTTGTCCTGAGGAGACTGAGCCCTTAAAATTGGATTATAAGGTGAGTTTTCCCATGGTCCTAACGGAGATTTTGAACGTGCCGAAACAACCATATGACCGGTAGCAGGACCGGCAGTTCCTCCTTCAGCAACTGTCAGGTAATAATAATCTCCACGTTTAAATAACTTAGGTCCTTCCATGCAAAAACACTCAATAGACCAATCACGGGGAATTTCCCATCCATCATAACTATGTTTAACTTTTCCGGCAATGGAAAGGCCATCATTTGAAAGAGGCACATAACTACCACTACTAAAATACAAATACCGATTTCCGTTATCATCAACTACATGTCCGGGATCAATCATAGTGATATCCAACTGTATCGGATCACTCCATGGCCCTGATATTTGATCGGCCCACACTACATAATTGGTATTATCTGCAGGAAAATAGATGTAATATTTATCACCGTATTTTACCAAATCAGGTGCCCATACTGATCCCACATTTTTAAATAATGTATTGGTTACAGGTTCCCAATTCATTAAATCAGTAGAATGCCAGATTAAAAGTCCGGGATAATAAAGAAATGACGAATGCACCATATAGTAATCATCTCCATCGCGTAAAATACTTGGATCCGGATAATCACCGGTAAATAATGGATTAGTAAAATTATCAGAACTATTATTTTGACTTTTTGCAGTAGTAAAAACAACAACAAGTAGAAGTATTAAAATATATTTAAGATTCATCATTTATGGATTTATAATTGAATTAGGTTTATAAAAATTACATCATTCTCACACAATGGTATTTCGTGCTTAAAAATATGATCTGAGTCTATTTTAATTAACTCTTTCACTTCAGGAGTACCATTACTACTACTTTTTAAGAACTCAACTTGTCTTTTCGTAAGTTGTTCCGGGCTGCCTAATTGATAATATAAAGTATAAGGGTCGTTAGATTTATATCCTACCTTGTATATCTCTAATTGATAGTTTCCTTCCGGGAAATTTGAAACATTAATTTCAACAACACCTTTATTTTTTGCCGGTAAATCCTGATTAAAATAATCCTGATTGTTAATAGATTCATCAGGAAGCGTATAGGTATAATCCCATAATAGCAATTGAAAATCTCCATCTTTACTTTTACAAGCCCATGATTTCTTATCCGAATTTTTCAATTCCGTTTCGCCCAATTTATTCATTAAAGAATACGCATGATAAGCAGGCTTTTTAATGCCCTGAGTGTTCATTAATCCAAAGCCTCCATGAAAAGGAGTAAATCGAGGACCTGCTTCCTCAAAAATATCAGTAAACACCCAATACGACATGGAATTAGCAGCTTTTCCTACTTGCTTTATTTTATTTAAGATATAAGCCGCTTCATGGTAACTATCATGAATGGGATCTGCAGGAGTATACGAAGAACTCCATTCTGTATAATGTAATTCAAGATTTGACTTGGCCGATTCTTCTATTTCTTTACGTGATTGTAAAACATCCTCACTTACACTCCATTCATTTGAACTCAAACGTGTCCCTGTTCCTCCAAATTCATCTAAAAAGCCTGCATCTACACCATATGCATGCGTGCTAATAAAGTCTATAGGTACATTATTTTTATCACAAAAAGCAATCATTTCAGGTTCCCATGAAGCACCTGCTGTTGCTGGTCCTCCAACCTTATAATCCGGATTAACACTCTTGACTGCTGATGCTGCATGTTTATATAGTTTAAAATAATCATCCTGCGTACCAGTCCAAAAACCGGGAGACAGATTAGGTTCATTCCAGACCTCAAAATACCAGGTTTTAACTTCTTCTTCTCCATATCTATCTGTAAAATGAGCCACCAGATTCTTAATTAAATGGCCCCACTTTTCGTAATCATAAGGAGGGGTAACATTACCTCGCCACCAAAATATGGTTTGTTCACCACTAGCCAATGCTGATGGCATAAAACCCAATTCCACAAAAGGCTTCATCCCAATTTCCAGTATATAATCATATAATGCATCTACATACTGATAATTATATATTTCTTTACCATTCCTGTCCACCTTATATATAGCCATATCATCAGTCAGCAAACCATGCATACGAATATATTTAAAGTCACAATCCTGCTTTACTTCTTTTAATTGCTTTTGCCAGTCGGCTCGCAAACCTTCATTGGCGCGTCCGGCTCCAATACACTCTTTAAACATGGTATTCATTGGCCCCTTTACACCGGAGTAATCAATTGAAATAATCCGGGGTTCCTGTTTTGATTTTGCTTCTAAATGAATAAAAAAGCATAAAAAAGTAAGAATTAAATAAAATGTAGATTTCTTCATTATAACCAATTTATAGTTTAGCTTACAATGATAAATTATTACTTAAATCTGTCTTTTACAAAAATTGAATTTCTTTTTACAAAACCTGTTATAATTGATTATCACGATATTCCGAAGGATTAATTTGCTCTTCTGCTTTGAATACCCTATTAAAATGACTTTGACTATTAAAGCCTACTTTATAGGCTATTTCACCAATATTTAGGTCTGATTTTGTTAACAATCGCTGCGCCTCTTGTATCCTGATGCGATTTATATAAGTTTTAAAATTGCAATTAAATTTTTTACTGATCAGATTCGTTATTTTACGTTGATGTACGCCAGTTTCTTTAGCAACCAAATCAAGATTTAATTCACTTAAATAAAAATACTGATTGATATATTCAATACAATTCTGATCCCAACTCATTTCTTCATCTTTAATTTCTACTGGTTTATATATTACAGTTAAAGAAGACGAGTCTTTATTCCTATATTTCAACCAATATATAGAGGAAAATAATAACAATACTACGCCTAAGTATCCAATGATTAAAATGGCGAATAACGGCGTATTACCTCTGGAGAAATATAAGGAGTGTATTATTAACAATTTATTTTCTGATATATCAGGAGAATAAGCAGTACTGATATTTACATGAAGGATCTGGTTTAAATCAAGAGGAACATCTGATGTATTTGTCATTTGATGCATATCTGCCCACCATTCGGGATTTTTTAGCTCACTAAATGGTATTTGAAATGTATTCATTCGATTACCTATACTTAAATAAGAATGAAACAGACTCTCATCGCTTTCATCTAACTTTTTTTCTTCATCTAATGGTGAGTAGATAGCAACACCTATTCTTTTTAGATTATCGCTCTTTACAGTCAGGCATAATTGATTGTATTGAGATAGATTGATCAAATTTTCTGATGAAGAAGTAAATTTAATACCGGCATACGGACTGACAAATCCTTCCTTTAATTGAAATCTATAAATGAGTGCTGAATCAGAAGCAGATTGTTCAAGTATTTCAGAATTCCCTCCGTCTAAAACATCAGTATATCCTTGAATTTGGTATGATTGGGAATTAGGGAAGATGAATTCATCTTCAATGTTTGAATAATATATTATAGCAGAAATAACAATTAAAGATGCTAAAATAAATGGCCATAAAAAGTATTTTGAACTGCAAATCTTTAAAACCAAATTATATGTCATTTCTATACTATAGGGATTAATTTGTGTAAATATAGATAAAATAAAAAAGACCATCCACAGTTGGACAGTCTTTAAAAGTCATAAGCGACAGCTCGCTTTATTTTGTTTTGTAATACTCTTGTAATATATAAAATGCTTTTTTCTTATATCCTTTTTCTGATATCAACCCTTTTCTGTTCCAGCCATCCTGTATTTCAGGTAATTGACGTAAAGGAGATTGAAAATCAACCAGAATCCAGGGTGTCATACCGGCAAGACCATCAATTTTATCAAACATAGCGATACTCTCTTTGTATAAATACTCCTGAAATTCTTCACTCCAACGAGTTAAACTATCTCCATGAAATCCCTGTAAAGCTCCCCCTCCAAATTCAGTTACAACAATTGGTTTTTCAAGGCCAGCTTTAAACGATTTATTTCTACATTCATCAGGAAAACCACCATACCAACCCAGATATTCATTAAAACTGATAATATCCAGTTTTTCCATTAATGGGTCATTGTAAGTATATACGCTGTCTGGATGACCATCAGCTTCCTGATCTTTTTTACATGCAGCTGATATCAATCGTGTATCATCTATTGATCTGATGTAATCCGCTAATTCCGACAAAAATTTTGTTCTATCCTCAGTTGGTGCAGTTTCATTAGCTACCGACCATATTATAGAACTAGCTCTGTTATAATCACGATTAATCATTTCAGTATACTGTGCCTTAGCTTTTTTAAGCACCTCTGGATTCCCCCATTGAATTCCCCAGTACAATGGTAACTCTTCCCATAAAAGTATTCCCATTTTATCAGCTAATCGTACAATTTTTTCCTGGTGAGGGTAGTGTGCCAAACGAAGAAAATTACATCCTAATTCCTGAGCCCAGCCAAGTACAAGTTTGGCATCTTCAATATTGTTAGCACGATCTTTTCGTAATGGATTCTCATCATGTAAACAAATTCCTTTTAAAAAGACAGGTTTTCCATTCAATAAAATCTGTTTACCTTTTGTTTCTATCGTTCTAAACCCTATTTCATCACTAATTTCATCGTCTCCAGCTTTTACGGTAACAGTATACAATTTTGGATTTTCAGGTGACCACAACTGCAACTTTTTAATATCAATTGCAAACTCAGTATCTCCCTCTTTATTGATAACAACTTCTTTATTAATTTTTAATTCAGGAATGATCACATTTGCCTTCTCAGGTAATTCAGAACCTTCCAATTGAATCTTCCCTTTAATTGTTTTGGTTTTTAAGTTTAGCGTAGATTTATCAAGAGCTATAAAATAGTTATTAATGAAAGTTTTTGATACTTCAATGATTTTCACATCCCGTGTTATACCTCCATGATTAAACCAGTCTGTAACCTTAGATGGAATATAATCTGCCTCTCTTGAATTATTAACTCCAAGAATCAGATAATTATCTTTTCCTTTGATTAAATCTGTTACTTCATAGGAAAAAGGGGTAAAACCACCTTCGTGTTCACCTAATAGTTTGCCATTAAAAGATACTGTTGTTTTATAATTTGCTGCTCCTACATAAACAAAATATCGTTTATCAGCAGATATGTCGTTTTTATCGAAGGTTTTTCTGTACCAGATAGAGCCTTCAAAGTAGCTAAGCTCTGGCTTTTGAATATTCCAGCTTCCCGGAACCCATAAAGTTCTGCCTGCTGAGAATCCGTATTCAACGCGATCTGATTTTTCCTTTGGTTCAAAGTTTTTGAAAATGGGCATCCCTCCCATTCCTCCGGTTTCATAGGCATCGACAACATATTGCCATTTTCCATTTAAACTGGTACATGTTCGGTTAGATGTATTTGAAATAAATATTTCCTGAGCCTGGGAATAGCTTAACGATAAGCATATAACCAGAATAAACATTAGCATTTGCTTTTGTGTAGTCATCATAGATTTAAATTATTAATTACTTTGAATTATAAATTTACGGTTTATGTATCTATAATATAAATGCAATTAGCTATTCAGGATACATTTTACATTATAGTCCTCCAATTTATTCTTTTATCCACTCACGTGGGCTATACTTTTAAACCTGTTTCATAAAATTTCCTCCTGTATACTACAGATTTTATTATAAGATAACCGAGCCGTTTAAAATTATTTATTATAGAGTTAAAGATACGAACTACAAGCTCGCATCAGCAATCCTGAAAGGAAATACAACACTCGTTCATCAAAGCGTCTCGCTTCGATGTTGAAAACAGGCCTCTGGCCTATCATTTAATGCTAAACACGGCCAGAGGCCAAATATTAAAAGACATATCGAGACGATATGCCTAACGTAGAAGTGATATATTTATTGAAGATAGAAGGGGACAATATGCAATCTTGCACCAGTTTACGGCTTTTTGTAGTCATAATAGATTTTAGTCAATAGTTCTTAGATTTAAAATTAAGTTGAATTAATCATTTAAAAAAGGAAATAAAAAGCGATAAGGTGATTGTTACACCATAATTTTCCATTTTATTTATATCTCCTCAAGGGAAACAAATTAAATAGTGGTTGCTGGAATCCTCACTGAATATGCAACAACCACTTTTATTGATATTATTTTAAATTCTCTTTAAAGAATGACTCCAATTTATCGAACGGAATAACATCTTTTTTGTCGTATAAATCCGTATGAACAGCACCTGGAATAATCATTAATTCCTTAGGCTCGTTTGCAGCTTTATACGCATCCTCACTAAAGTAACGTGAGTGCGCATTTTCACCAGCAATAATTAAAATAGGACGTGGAGAAATTTCATTGATATACGTTAATAATGGCATATTCATGAATGATAATGCGTTAGTTGCAGTCCATGAACCATTTGAGTTGATAGAACGTGGGTGAAAACCTCTTTCTGTTTTATAATAGTTTACATACCCTCTAACAAATTCAGGTTCGTCACCAGTTAATTGTTCTGGCTCAGGTAATCCTTGGGTTCCATATGCAGGGCTTCCTGCTTCTGCATCTTTCCAACGCTGTTGACCTAATTGCTCTAACATTTGTGAACGTTGTTCCGGAGTCATGCTATCAAAATAACCTCTGGCAGTAACACGTGACATATCGTACATACTTGCCACAGCAATAGCTTTAACACGTTTATCAGCAGCTGTTGCATTTAGTCCCATACCACCAAATCCACAGATACCCATAATACCAACTCTTTCTCTGTTTACAAATAATTGTACACCAAGAAAATCAATTGCAGCACTAAAATCTTCTGTATTGATATCAGGAGAAGCTACGTTACGTGGTTCGCCACCACTCTCGCCTGTATATGAAGGATCAAATGCTACGACAGCAAATCCTCTTTGAGCAAATTCATTGGCATATAAACCTGAAGATTGCTCTTTAACAGCTCCGTAAGGTCCACTTACTGCAAGTGCAGGAAGAGGCTCTGTACCTCTGTCTTTTGGTAAATATAAATCACCAACTAACGTTATACCATAACGGTTTTTGAAAGATACTTTTTCTCGAGTCACTTTATCACTCAATTCAAAAGTATAATGTTCTTCTGTTTCAGTATTTTTCATCTTGTTTTCTTTATTTTTTATTTCTGTACATGCTTGCGTCAATATCAATATTGACATCACCCCCACCATTAATATTTTTCTCATTGTTATTTTGTTATTTGTAAAACCTATTAAAACAAAGGATGATATTACCCAAGGTTACGCCCCTTTGATTTACTAACCGATTAATTCCGGGGGCTAACACCCCCGGCTACAAAGAAGACAAGCCTCTGGCCTTGATATACAGCTATCTTACCAATCTTATTATATTAGTCCACTACCGCATGAGTTCACGTGTAATACAATTTTAAACGCTTTGAAAACAGAAAACTTCTTGTCCTCCGGACCTCTGTGGTAAAATCACCATGCTGTAAATTTCATTCTTCATGTTCCCTGTTCCTTTTAACATATTAATCTATCACCCTAACATATTGTATTCTTCATCAGTAACAGGACCATGCCACACTGTTGCAGAACCTTCAACAGGTACAGACATTGCTACGTGAGCAAACCAACTATCTTTAGTTGCTCCGTGCCAGTGATTTACTCCTGCTGGAATATTTACAACATCTCCAGGATTTAATAATTGAGCTGATTTTCCTTCTTCCTGATACCAACCAGTACCTGCAGTACATAATAAAATTTGGCCACCACCTTCGTGAATATGCCAGTTATTACGACATCCCGGTTCAAAAGTCACATTAAAAGTTGGTACACCTTCTAACGTTAATAATGCAAGATAACTCTGTCCTGTAAAGTATTCTGCGTAGGCATCATTTTTCTGTCCTAATGGAAATATTTGTTTAAAATCGCTCATTTTTATTTTCTCCTATTTTTATTTGTAAATCGTTAATTTATAGCAAGCTAAACATTGTTATCTTTGATAAGAAAACGTAAAATCAAGGCTTTCAAAGTTTTTGAATCTATGGAGTTTACTAATGTAAATGACTGATTCAAAAACAAGAGTAACGCAGTATTTGGCGTTTTCTTACAAAGACTATTTGTTTTCTGGAATTACTTCATTGATACAACCGATTGCATTTAAAGTTCTTGGGAATCCCATATAAGGCAGACAATGGGTTATCGCAACAAGTAAAGTAGTTTTATCGTTACCTACATTTAAATTACCAAATACATGCGATTTCACCTGACTTTCACAGCCTCCTAAAGAACTCAATATACATAAGGTTAATAACTCACGTGTTTGTAAATCAAGGCATTTTCTGGTGTAAACATCTCCAAAACAAAAAGCTGATAAGTAATTTTGAATGTGCATTTGATTTTCTGGAGCATTTTGATGCATTTGATCAATAATATCGCCAAAAATATCTTTTTGTACTTTAAGGCCATCATCAAATCTGGTGTCTTCAGAAACAGTTTTCTGACTCTCTACCGGAAGTGTAATATTTTGTGCTTTAAACACTTCGTTTACTTCTTGTATAGCATTTAAGGTTTTAGGAAAACCTAAATATGGTACACATTGATATATAGATTCTTTAATAGCAATAGGTGATACTCCTATGTTTAAGGCAGCAAATACATGTGCCTGAAGTTGATCTAATGTTTGATTTGTAGTTAATACAACCAGTGTTATTAGCTCTCTTAATTTATCTGATAGTTGACCATGGTAAAATACTTCTCCGAAAATAAAGTAATTAAGCATCTCTTGTAAATCAGGATCCGTTTCTGCCAAGGGTCCAACATGCTTACCAAATAATTCCTCAAATTTCTTTTTGCTTAATTCTATTCGGTCCATAATTTAAACTTTTATGCTGTATTTTTTTTACAATACAAAGATCTGCATAAACATTTAGGTTAATTTACCTTAATTACGGATAGAATTACCTTAATTACGGAATGTTGCAAAAACCAATATATACGACTAAATAACAACACTTTACAATTCATAAGCCGACACTTTACAAAGGAGATTTAAATACAAGTTGAATACCGGTATTTAATCAACATTCTAGTATTCTTTAGCTATTCAGCCAATGATAATGTAACTGTAACA
This sequence comes from uncultured Saccharicrinis sp., assembly GCA_963665705.1. Classification (GTDB taxonomy): domain Bacteria; phylum Bacteroidota; class Bacteroidia; order Bacteroidales; family Marinilabiliaceae; genus Saccharicrinis. The sequence goes on along the minus strand of OY762448.1, from coordinate 1,308,448 downwards.
TCGCCCGCTCCTAATACCTCTTTTAATTCTAAAGCTGTAATATTATCAATTTTACCAAGTCTGGTAAAACTCCATGTATTAGGCGCATAATAAATCACAAAAGCACTTCCCTGATATAATATTAGATCTCCTGCCTCTGTAGTAATAGATTCATCATTTCGTGGAAAATCTCTTCCGAAAGATCCTACTTTTTCCATATTACCATAATCACTCATATCAATGGTAATTGGAGCCTCAGCAAGAGCCTGTTTTAAAGCTTCTGTTGATGAATTGTCCACTAATGTGGCTATTAATACTTTATCTCCTATAGTAATATTCATTTTATTTGTTGTTATCTTATTATCTGATGTATCGTTATTATCATCGGTACTTTCTTCTTCCGTAGCATTAGTACCTGAAATATCATTTATTTCATCTTCATGCTCATTCTCTCCGGAACAAGCTCCACAAACCATCAAGAAAACAAAGGCACACATTAAAAACAATCTGTTTTGCATAACTAAAAAATTGCCAAATGTTTATTTCAACTTTCCTCCGTAAACAGGAAACATGCTCGCTTCTCCGTAATCTTTAATTTGCTCCATATTATACAATACATCCATATCATCTTTGGATATTTCAAAATCCAGGTCTGCGTTGTTTTTCATATGAGCAGGATTAGCTGTTTTAGGTAAAGGTAGTAGTCCTAACTCAATACAATAACGTATAGATAACTGAGGAACAGAAACACCATATTTATCTGCCATTTCAGTAACAGCTCTATTCTTCATTAATTCGCCGTGGGCAACAGGAGAATATGCTTCAACAAGAATATCCTGCTCTTTACAATATTCAATTAGTTCTTTTGGTGTATTACTAATATGAGCCAAAATTTGATTTACCATTGGCTTAACGGTACAAGTTTCCAGAATACTTTTTACATCTTCTTTTTGGAAATTAGATAAACCAATAGCTTTTAATTTACCCGCTTTATAAGCTTCTTCCAAAGCCTTCCAGGCCTCACGATTTCCTTCAGCAAATGAATCATCTTCATGAAATTTCATCCATGGTTTTGGACTATGAATAATCATCATATCAATATAATCCAAGCCCATTGTTGCAAGCGAACCATCAATTGCAGCAACAGCTTCATCATACGATTTAACCTCAGCAGCCAATTTTGATGTTACAAACAAATCTTCTCTGGCAACGCCACAGGTTCTAATACCTTCTCCAACACCTCTTTCATTTTGATAGGCCTGAGCTGTATCAATATGTCTGTAACCTAAATCCACAGCATCTTTAACAGCTTGTGCTGCATCATCATCGCTAATAAACCATGTTCCTAATCCTAATTTAGGAATTTCTAATCCGTTTGATAATTTATATTTTTCTTCTGAAATCATAGGGAAATCTCTTTTAATTTAATTCGTTAATATCCTTGATAACCTTTGCTGGAACACCTGCAACAATTGTATTTGCAGGAACATCTTTATTCACCACAGCTCCAGCAGCTACGATAGAATTTTCACCAACTGTTACTCCCGGTAAAATGGTAACTCCTGCACCCAACCATGCATTCTTTTTAATAATTACAGGTTTTACTTCTAATGCCCTTCTTTCATTGGAATTAACGGGATGTCCTTCTGTAATCAAATTAGCTTTTGGTCCTATCAATACATTGTCTTCAATGCTAATAGTACCTAATGCCAACATAGTACAAGCATGATTGATGTATACATTTTTGCCTACACTTACAAATTCTGCATGATTAATCATAACCGGAATTTGAACGTAACTTGTCTCATCTAGAGGTGTACCTGATAATTCTCCCCATATTTTGCGAAGTTCAATTAGTTCTGAAGTCGCATTATATTTAATGAGTAATTCTGTTGTCCGTATTCCGGACTTACTTAATTCTGCATATTGAGGATCATTGAAAGCTACTACCTCACCAGTTTGCAATCTCTCAAAAATATTTTTACTCATCTTAAAATTTTATCAAGCCAATCTTTGACTTCAATATTTTTTCTACTTACTAAAGATCCATTTATAGATAAACCATTAAGCATCTTAGCAGAAGTACTGTATTTAGATAAATCTCTAATAACCTGAGTTCGACATAAAATTTTGGATTCAGAGCGCCTATAAATAGTGAGGTTCAACTGAAAATTATGAAAGAATAGCGGGCTATTTTGAATAATTTTCAGGAAGAAGATTGCTGTTTATAAGCGAAATCATTATGCTTTACCATAAAAAACTAATCTACTGCGTTAAATTTTTCGAGCTAGCTCGCTAGCCCTGCAAAATTTGCCTTGTATATCAGCTTTTTATGATAATCTGAATTCTATAATTTTAATCGAACTCAGGTTAATACTATTTCCTAATCCTCCACCTCCGTGGGTACAAAATGGAACGATGGTTTTACCTGAGAAATCATGATTTATAATAAAAGTTAATACCGGGGCCGGAAAAGTATTGCACCAATTAGGGTAACCGATAAAAATAGTATCATAAGGAGCTATTGTATCCAAATCTTCCATTAACTCTGGCCTTTCATTGTCACGAAGTTCTTTTCTGGCTCTGTTTACAACATCACGATAAACTATGGAATAAGACTCTTCTGCACGAATTTCAAGAATATCACCTCCTAATTGATTGTGAATTTGATTTGCAACCATTGCAGTATTGCCGCTCCATGAAAAATATGCTACCAAAGTAAGACCTGATTCTTCCAAAACTATTTTCATTTAAATTATTAACCTGAAATATGTATTTCAAAAGTTACTACATAATCCATGTCAAAACAATTACTCTGTTAAAACACATGAATATTGCATATCTGTTACTTTATCCCCCCAAGCCACATTTTGTCCATCTTTATAATTTGTTAATGCAATATGAACAAACTCACTGTTAGCAGTAGCTCCATGCCAGTGATTTACATGAGGAGGAATATTAACCACATCACCTCTTGATATTTTTAGTACAGGTTCTCCTTCTGCTTTATAAAAGCCCTCTCCTGCAAGCACTAATAACACCTGACCCTTAGGATGTGTATGCCAGTTTGTACGGGATTTTGGATCGAAAATGACATTGGCAATAGAATATTCATTATTCTCATCACTTTTCAACATCATATTTACACCGACTTTCCCAGTAAAGAATTTATTCAGAAAATCTCCTTTTGCCGGATTCTGTGTAAAAATGGGATCGATAGCATTAACGGCTTCAGCAAGCTTTGCTACATCTTGCGTTTTCTCTGTTGGTTGATTACAAGAATATAATGCTAATAAAACAGTTAATGCTATTATGCTATTTAATAATAATCGCTTCATGACATATAATTTTTACTTGTTTCCGTTTACTCTTTTTAAAAGATTGTTTAATATTTCGCGACCTTCATTTGCTGCTGTTTCGCCGACTGTTTTTTCAATAATATCAAACATATCTTTCAACTGACTTTCGGTGAAACCTACATTCATTCCAAAAAAAAGATGTGCACCTAACTGGGGTTCAACTCCAGACATGCTGGCCAATGCTGCATTAGTCACCAATTCTCTTTGATAGTAAGTAAGTATATCACTTTCAAAGATATCGGCAAATAAATGCTCCTTTAAAAAAGCATCAATTCGTGGTGAAAACTCACCAAAACCCGGTGCTGGTTTTGATTGATGCATCTTAGTAAGTTCTTCTAACACTTTTCTTCCTCTTTCATACCTGTCGCCTTCATTACTATGCATCTTGATCTCTTCACCTTGCTTATCAGTAATACCATTACCATTTCTTTCATCAAGTACTTTCCTTAATGTATTGATACCATTTAAGCTTCGTGGAAAACCACAGTACGCATATAGTTGTACAAGTGCTTCATTAATTTCGTTGATTGAAATGCCGCTATCTAAACCTTGGTTTAAAGCAACAGTTAATTCTGAGATTTTTCCCTGAGCTGTATAACTTGAAATGGCTACTAAACTTTTTTGCTGAGCATCTAATCTTTCATTGTTTGCTTTATTATTTTTTGCTTCTGAATGAACTGATATACAAAAAATTGCAATTATTATTGTTATAATACGTATTGTGTTCAATTTCATAATTGATCCTTGCAAGGTTTATAAAGTTTCAAATAATGCATCTGCTTTTTCACAACTTGCAGTAAATAGTTTCATATCACCATCAATTTCACCTAATTTGATGAGTCCGCCTGCATATCCAAAGCTTTTGTAAAATATGGCTAAATTTCCCCATGGAGAATAATAGGTTATATCACCAACTTTTGCACAACATCCAGCCGGAGACCCACTTGTGCTTAATCGTTGACTTAAATCGCTTACTTTTTCAGTATTGGCATAGTCCGTTAGATTAAGTGTTAAAGGGAATAAAGAGACAAAGTCTTTTACTGCATGACCATCGTTTAAAGTTGCTTTAAATACATTACCATCAATTGTTATTTTAATCTTCATTATTTCCTGTTTTTCAGAATGATATAACTTCTACTATTCAATCAATACACTACATTCATGTAGCTAATCTTTTGATTCATATAATTTCGCTATATAAAGATCTTCAGAAAATGTATTAAAATAATACCATAATTACGGAGTCTCCTACCCAAATTACTGAAACATTATATATAAAAGGAAGTTAATGATCATAGGAGATTTTGCTCTTATTTTTCAATACCTTCAATTGATGAATTTCATCTATTTATCACTATCAAATGATTTGCTTAACCATTGTCCCCTATATAGCCTGATAAGAAAAATAACACCTCTGAAACATAGCTCCACACACATGGCAATCCAAACGCCTTTCAATCCCATTATTGGAGCAAGTATAGCAGCAAGAGTTAAACGTATAAGCCATATACTTCCAAAATTCATGATGCTGGGAATTAAAGTATCACCTACACCGACAAAAACACCATAAGCTACTATAGATGCAGCAAACATTGGTTCTGCAAAAGCTTCAATTCTAAGAGCCATAACTCCTAGTGATAATATTTCCGCATCAGGAGTCATAAACCCCATAATTAAAGGAGCAGCGATGTACATAATGGCTCCCATTAATGTCATTACAATCATACCAAGGTATACCGTAATATGAGCAAAGCGTTTTGCCAGTAGTTTTTTACGTGCTCCAAAACTTTGCCCCACCAAAGTTGTAGCAGCTTCAGCTATTCCATACCCAGGCATATAACATAAGCTTTCGGCCGTAATGGCGAAAGAATTTGCTGCAATTGAAGCTACACCTAATGGTGCTACAATGACTGTTGATAATATTTGAGCTCCCATAATTACCGAATGTTCCAACGTCATAGGTACACTAATCCTTATCGCTTTCCTTAAGATTCTCGCTTCAGGGCGAAAACTACCTTTTTCTTTGGTTAATCGTAAGTTTTTATCCTTCGTAAACAAATACCACAGAAGCATGATAGCAGTAACTAAATAAGCTAAAGCCGTTCCCAGTGCAGCTCCAACTACTCCTAAATCAGCTCCGGGAAGAAATAGATCAAAACCAAAAAACTGTAAGTCTCGTGAGGGGACTATGAGAAAAAAGTTAAAAATCACATCTAAAATGCACATCAGCACATTTAAAACACTCGGAATATGCATATTGCCACTACTTCTGAGCCTTCCACTTGCTAAAAAATTTAACTGTAATGCTGGAAGTGATAATATGAAAATCAGGAAGTATCTGGACGCATCTTCCAAAATAGTTTCATCTGCTCCAAGCCATTGTGGCAATTTATGAGAAATTGATGCACCAATAACCACCATTACAAGACTAAAAAGTAAAGTTGCCATAATAGACTGACGTAAAACAGCCCTGGCATTTTTACGATCACCAGCACCTATTAAATGCGCTACCTGAACTGAAAAACCAGCAGCTACCGTAGTGCAAATACCCCAAAACAACCATGTAGAAGTAATCACAATTCCGATGGATGCAGAAGCATGCGCTCCTAAACTTCCAACCATCGATGCATCAATATACTGCATGATCATAGAGGATAGTTGTGCTATAATAGTTGGTATACTAAGTAGCACAACTAAATGCAGTTGTTGTCTTAATGTCATTGGTCGCTTTTTTTGTATCAGCGACAGCAAATAATCACTTTTTTTCAATGGCTATCTTATCCTTGTGTTTTTACTTTATATGATTTTTTATAAAGATTACTTTTCTGCAAGAATCTTTTTCAAAGCCTTTTCTGTTCTATTAAGACCTTCAAGCAATGTATCTTTAGGACAGGCAATATTTAAACGCATAAAACCCTCTCCGGCTTTTCCATAAATGATACCTTCATTCAGTCTGATATTTTCAGCTTCAATCATTTTATTCAATAATTCATCTGAAGACATATTTAACACTGAACAATCAATCCACATCAAATACGTGGCTTCAAGTGGTAAAACAGGAAACTCAGGTAGATATTCTGCAAAAAACTCTTTTACAAGCATATAATTATCCCATAAATAATCTTTTAAATCATCCAACCATTTCTCCGATTCGGGATGAGTATAAGCAGCAATTAACGATTCAATAGCAAACGGACTAATATCACATACTTCGTTAATATTAATGGCCTTATCAATTTTTTGTCTGATTGCAGGATTATAAGCTATAATATTAGCAACCTGTAAACCAGCTAAATTAAAAGTTTTACTTGGTGCTATGCAAGTTGCTGAATTTTCTAAAAACTCCTGACCTAAAGAACCAAAAGGAATATGAGTGTGTCCCTTATGAACTAAATCACAGTGAATTTCATCTGACACTACAAAAACATTATTTCTAAAACATATTTCTCCTACCCTAATTAACTCTTCCTTAGTCCATGATCTGCCTGCCGGATTATGCGGGTTACATAATAATAGAACTTTAGCTTTAGGATCTGAGGCTTTCTTTTCTAAATCATCAAAATCAATTGAATAAACACCATCATCATAAACTAAATCGTTCGAAACACTTCCGCATTGGTTATTACGAATAGAAGAAAAGAAACAATTGTAAACCGGTTCCTGAACAATTACTTTATCACCAGGTTTAGTCATGGCTAAAATAATTGCAGATACAGCCGGAACTACGCCTATTGTGTAGATTATCCATTCCTTTTCTATATTAAAATGATGTCTTCTATTAAACCAATCAATTACGGCATTATAATATGGTTCAGGAACATTGGCATATCCAAATACACCATGTTGCACCCGTTGAGCAAGGGCATCAATAATGGGAGGTGCTGTTTTAAAATCCATATCAGCCACCCACATAGGTAACACTTCCTCGTATTTATTCGTATCCCATTTGTAGGAATTACTTCCTTTGCGATTTACTATTTCGTCGAAATTATTTTTCATTTTAATAGATCGTTAGATAAAAGTTAATTAGTTGAAAGTACCGAGTTGAAAGTCGTTCGGTTATAAGCTCGTAACCTTAATCGAAAGTGTTATTTCTCGATTGCTCAACATATTTCAAAAACTAACAATAGAATTTAAGATTGTAAAATATCATGTTTGATTGTTTACAAACAGAGATTAATATTTTCTTTGGAGAGAAGTTTTTTCAATATGATTATTTTCTTTAAAAAACTCCGTGTCTCCGCGTCTCCGTGGTAAAAAACTAAGCTAGCTGTATATCGCCCTATGCCCGAAGCCCCATGCAACAGAGCTGGTAGCCCTTCTACACATTAACCTCATTTTTAACTTTAATCAAGCAATTTCCCGGTTTTTTACAGTTTTCATCAATAATGATCTCGCCAATGCTATCGGCTACAATTTCTCCACTCCTTGGATTTTTAATACTAGTAACAGAACCTTTTATATCAGCTTTTAAAGTACTGTATTCAAAAGCTAAATCCGCATCATCTTTCATTTGACAATTTTCCATTACAAGGTTTTGAGCATAGCATAATGGTTGAGTTCCTGTAATAATGCAGTTTACTAAACGTAAGTTTTTTGAATGCCAACCTAAATATTCTCCTTCAATAACAGAATCGTATACCGTAACATTTTCTGTATTCCAAAATGCATCTTTGGTTTTCAAATGAGAATTACGAATTTCAACATTTTTAGTATACTGAAAACTGTAATTTCCTTGCAGTGTAAGGTTTTCTATTTTAATATTCTCACAATTTTTAAAAATGTAATCACCATTATAAACCTCAACATCTTTATATACAATATTTTTACACCACCACGTACATTCTTGTGCATCAATTAAGTGTACATTTTCAACATATAATCCATCTATTTCCCGAAACATTTTTGGTGCTTCAACACGAGTATTAATCATACGTAAATCATTGCAATACCAAATAGCAGCTCTTCCCCCCTCTGTAAACAAGGAATCATTTATAACAGAGTTTGAATTGTGCCAAAATGGATATTTTCCCATGAAAACACAATTGACAGCATGAACATTACCTGACTCTTTTAATGCTGACTCACCTGTATAGATCTTTACATTTTTTAATTGTATGTTATTCGATGCAAATAATGGTCTCTCTCCCTCAAATGACTTGTTTTCTATTATATTCATTGTAATCTGTGTTTTTGTTAATTTTTACAGGATACAAATATCACGCTATCATACATTATAAAATGACCATTATTACTGTAGTATTTACCATTATTACGGAATACATCCTGAACGAGTTTTTTTAATGTTTTATCTTATATTAAAAAGCACTCCGGATACCTGAATTACTGAATTACTTACCCATATTCCGGAATGTAAACCAGAGGAGTAATACCCTAAATAATAGTTTATTATGTTTGCATCAGAATTTAATAACGACCCAATCAACAAAAACATTTATATCAAAAGTATTGCTTGGCATCAAGCAACAATATTTAAATATTATGAATATAGATTTTACTTATCACAACCCAACGATTATACATTTTGGGAAAGAAGCTTTAAATAATTTAAAAGCAGCGTTAGCTAATTATGGTGATACTATAATGTTAGCTTACGGTAAAGGTTCCATTAAAAAGTCAGGCCTATATGATCAGGTTGTTTCTATTTTAAAAGAATGTGGAAAAAACATTGTAGAAGTTACCGGAATTATGGCAAACCCAACTTACGAAAAAGTAAAAGAGGGAGCTAAAATTGTTAAAGACAATAATGTTGACCTGATTCTTGCTGTAGGTGGAGGTTCAGTTATTGATTGTGCTAAAGGGATTTCTGTTGCTGCATACTGTGAAGAGGATGCCTGGACTAAATACTGGCTTCAATTTAAACCTGTTGATAATAAAATTGTACCTGTTGCCTCTATACTTACTTTGGCAGGAACAGGATCTGAAATGAATGGAGGTTCGGTAATTACCAACGATGATATGAAATTAAAAATGGGACGAGTTTTTCCTCCAAATGTATATCCCAAATTCTCAATTTTAAATCCTGAGTATACTTTCTCATTACCCAAATATCAGATGGCCAGTGGTATTTTTGATATGATGTCGCATTTGATGGAAGCTTACTTTTCAGGTGAAGATGATGTAACTTCAGATTATGTAGTTGAAGGTGTACTTCGTTCAATTATTCATAGCGCTAAAATTGCTATTGAAAATCCTGAAGATTATGAATCAAGAAGTAACTTAATGTGGAGTGCAACCCTTGCTATGAATCCATTAATGGGATTAAGTAAACCACAGGATTGGCAGGTTCATATGATTGAACATCAGATTGGTGCCTATACCGATTGTGCTCATGGAATGGGCTTAGCTGCAGTATCACTTCCTTATTACCGCTTTATTTACAAAAACGGATTAGATAAATTTGTGCGTTTTGCTACTCAGGTTTGGGGTGTTGATACTGAAGGAAAAACAAAAGAAGAAATTGCTCTTGCCGGAATTGATGCCCTGGAAGCATTTGTAAAAAAATGTGGAATTGTAATCAACTTAAAGGAGCTTGGAGCTACAGAAGAAAGTAAGCATTCGGCCTACTACATCACGTAAGTATATTAATTAAAACGAGACATTCCTATTGTCTATGGAATTTATGGACAATTCCCGGTATTCTATGAATTCTTCCAATTATGGGGTAAAAGGTCAGCTAAATCTAAGGAGTAGTCATTATTGTATTCAGGTATCTTTGTAAGTACATCCGTCAACCATTCTCTTGGATTTACATCTGCAGCTTTGCAGCAACCCAGCAAAGAGTATATGACAGCTGCATTTTCGGCTGCATCATGATTGCCGCAGAACAAATAGTTTTTACGACCTAATGCCAGAGGTCTGATAGCATTTTCAGCCAGATTATTATCTATTTTATAACGACCATCAAGATGATAGCGTGACAAACGGTGGAAAATTGAGTAAGTATACGATAAGGCTCTACCCATTCTGCCTTTGGGCAATACTTTAGGATAGTGATTGACGATCCATTTTTCAAAGACGACCATAATAGGGTAAGCTAAACGTTTACGTAGTTCCACTCGTTGTTCATCATCCAAGCCTTGTTCGTCAGCCATTGTTTCCACTTGATAGAGTTTGCCGATTTGTGCCAACGCATATTTAGCCCCGGCTTTGTCCTCGGCAAGACTTTCTTCAAATTTACGGCGTGCATGCGCCCAGCATCCCAATAATAGGACACCTTTCTTTTGCTCATAAATAGAATAAGCTTCATACCCATCCGTTTGGATGGCTCCCTTAAAACCCTTTAATAGCTCAACCACTACTTTTTGTGCTCTGGAGCCTTTATCGTAATGAAAGAAGACCAGGTTGTTCATCACCGATCGAACCATCCACAGGTAAGCCTTTACGGTTTTATGTTTTTCATTGTTGATTACCGGAACCGTGCTTTCATCCACCTGTATATAATCCGATTCCATTATCACTTCACGTAAATGATAATACAAAGCACGTAGTAAATCACAGGTCCCCTGAAACCAACCATTAATGGTTGAAGCTGGTAGATTAACGCCAATCTGTTTAAACATGGCAATCTGACGATGAAATGGTAGATGGTGTTGGTATTTATTGATCAGTAACTCTGTCAAAAGCGAGGCGCCTGCATTGCTGCGTGGTAATGGCAACAGTGGAAGTGGCGCTATCTGTACAACAGCTTTCTCCTGTTCTTGTGAGGCTGGCTTTAATGCATATTTGGAACGGATAATTCTTCGGACAAACAATTCACCGGGCTTGTGCTCTAAAACTTCGGTAATTTCCTCTCCAATGCGTACCCAGTTGTCATCAATGCCTTCCGGCTCTATTATTTCTTCCTCACGGCGTAGGTCTTCCGGCAAAGGAAGACGAACCGGTTTCTTTTTTTCTTTTTGTGGTCGTTGACGTTTATAGGACAACAACTCCTTATCCGCTTCTTTGGCGATCTCTTCTTCTTCGGGAAGAACATCCAATCCGTCAAAATCGATCTTACGCTGGTTTGGGTCAGATGGAATAAAACGTTCACTGGAAGCCTTCCAGAACTTTCGGCGATACCATGCCAATTGGTCAGTTAGTTTATTAACCAGTTCCTCTCTTTGCTGAAGCAACTCCTCCTTTTTACTGAGTAGTTCTTCTTTTTTTTGAAGAAGCTCTTTATGCTTGTTAATTTGGTCTTCCAGTTCCTTGTTTTGAGCTTTAAGAGACTCCATATAACCATTATCTGTCTGACGCAAACGTGAGAGTTCACAATACATCTCGTCACGCTCTTGTAACAACTGTTGAATGAATGCTTCGTTATCTGAAATCTGGCTCATTTATCTCCTTCTGAATATGTCTCAAAGATACTAAATTCAAGGGTTTCAGCCAAAAAATAAGTAATGAACTCAAATGCTTTTTCGACGTTTTTTCAATTGTCTTTCTATGGGTTTTACATTGCTTACAATAGCCATCAAATCTTGCCAGTCTATTGACTGCGATGTAATATTTTGGTCGAAAGTAGGGAGCTTAAATGTACCGTTTTCTAGCTTTTTGTGATAGATAACCAAACCGCCGTGCTCCAAATGCAATATCTTCATAATAGTCAGGTTACGATTGACAAAAATAAATACTTCGCCGTCCTGCACATTGCGCTTCATTACTGATGAAACGACACCGCTAAGCGTATAGAAACTTTTTCGCATATCAACCGGAGCTGGATAGAGGAAGTACTGCAGATTCCCGTGTAAATGAAACATAGGTCCTGATCAATAAAGGTGAATAATGGACTTGATCAGAGCAATGTCTGCATCTCCTTTTATATCCAATCTTGTACCGTTGGGAAATGTAAAAGATAAGTGGCTATCACATGTGTTTTCCTTGCAATTATTGATGACGTCTGATTGGTGTACCTTACTGTTTACAGATGAATCTTTGTTTATTGTTAATGGCACAAACCCAATGGTTGGTTCATCTTGTTCAATTAGATTCTTCCAACGATAAAACGTGGAGACTGCGAAATCCTGGTTACTGCAAAAATCGCGAACACTAAGACCGGATTCCAAATACTCCCGGTATAACTTCCTAAAACTTGATTCGATAATACGCATGGTTTTTTGCCTCAAAAATAGGCTTGGATATGAGCACTAACAATATGTATTAGCCCGCATGGTTACAGAAGAAATGCTACCAGCTATAGCTGAATCAACAGTTATATTAGGTGCATACAAAAAACTTACTTCGGATGATATTCTTAATATTTTAAAAGTTGCTTACATAGCAGAATAAACCAGCTGTATATATACCCCCCGTATATTAAAGGTTATGGAGTTGTTATTTCTGAGGTATTTTCTTTAATAACAACTCCTTTTTTCTTTGTTAAACAAGAATAAATATAAAATCAGAACATACATAATAATGTCAACTCCCATTATATTAAAAGTAAACGATACTACTAACACGAGTTCGATTAAAATACCTGCAACATTAAATGATACTGTGGCAGCGCAAGATTTTAAATCGAGATTACCATTTGTTGTCTCCGGATATCGGTCTACATTTGACTATTGCTGTAAAGCAGAAGGTGGAAAATATGATTCTGCAGAGATACAAGGAGGATGGAAAAATGGAGATATTAGTCTTGGGGGCGGTTGGTTTGCTGTCCTATTTGAAGGCGAAGAGCAATCATCAAGTTATGCAGAAATGATGATTATAGCTCATATTGATACTATAGACTTGCATTTGGTAAAGAGTTTACCGCAAAATGTAACTTTTACTGTTGAAATAGTTTAGTTTATTAAAATAAACCTAGGGATAACTAATGCTCATTTACCCAAATTACTGGATATCTTACCCATATTACAGAATATAAAGACATAGAGTAACAACATAGAGCAAAGTTCATTAACTTCGTAATGAAGTCGTAAATTAATTGGTTATGAGTGATATTATTAAAATAAACAGTGTAACGGAATATAACAATATGGTTGGGCAAGAAACACTTCATCCATTAGTTAGCGTTATTGATTTTTCAAAAGTGAAACCATTTGCCTTCAAAAAAACACAGATTAACTTGTACGCAATATTTCTAAAAGATATAAAATGCGGAAATATTACCTACGGTATTAATAACTATGATTACGAAGAAGGTACACTTATTTTTATTTCACCAGGCCAGGTTTACGGAATTGATAGTGAAGGGGAGATAAAACAAGCTGCAGGTAATGCTATTATCTTTCATCCTGATTTAATACGAGGAACATCTCTGGGTAAGTATATTGATGAATATACATTTTTTTCTTACGAGGTAAACGAAGCACTTCATTTGTCTACACGAGAGAGAAATATTATAAATGAATGTTTTAACAATATCAGATATGAATTGGAACATGCTATTGATACACATAGTAAAACATTGATGGTATCATATCTTGAATTATTTTTAAACTATTCAAAACGATACTACGAACGTCAGTTTGTTACACGAAGCCATGTAAACAAAGACATTTTAGCTCGTTTTGAGAATGTTTTAAAAGATTATTTCGCATCAGAGCAACCGCTGATATCCGGATTACCATCAGTTAAATACTGTGCTGAAAAGTTATTTATCTCATCTAACTATCTGGGCGATCTTTTAAAAAAAGAAACGGGTAAATCTGCACAAGAACATATTCAACTAAAAATGATTGAGGTAGCCAAAGAAAAGATTTTTGATAACGATAAATCAATTAGCGAAATAGCTTATGAATTAGGTTTTAAACACCCCCAACACTTTACTCGTATGTTTAAAAAAAGTGTTGGCATGTCGCCTAGTGAGTATCGAAATTTGAATTAATTATTAAATACCATGGAAGAAACTCGAATGAATAATAATTCGAGTATTTTTATGCTAAATTTTATATTAAAAGTCTGCTTAAAACCTTTCATCAATACCATTCTCTCTGTATATAAATTAGCTCACTCTCATAATACCTGACATTGTAATTATTATTTTGTAACTTCTTGTGCATTAACTATTAATTATATAACATTATGAAAAAAATAATTTTTGCATGTTTTATGGGAATATTTCTGGTTTCCATAGCTGCCAGTGCTGAGAGTGTTAAGGATGTTATTAAAGAAACCATTGAAAAAGAGACAAAAGCTTTTCTTGATAAAGACATTGAGGCATGGTCAAGTTATTGGCTGCATGAGAAATATGTTTCTCATACTACCATAAATTCATTTTTTATAAATGAAAAAATATCATGGGATTCTATTTATGTCAGTATGAAAAAGTATGTTGACAATGAAAAGGATGTACTCAACCTAAAATTTGTAGGCGAATTTGATATCAACATTTCAGGTAATATGGCTTCTGTAATTGCAACACAGGAACAAAAGACCTATATGTTTGGTAAGGATAGAGTGTTTTCTAGCGATATAAAATATTTACTTAAGAAGACAGATTCTGGTTGGAAAATTATTTCCTTAACTGTGGTTAACAAATCTTCCTATGAAAATTCAGATTTCATCAATGAGTTTAGGATGAACTGGATAGGATATAATTTTCTTAGTAAAGACAAAATTGATGAAGCCATTAAAATTTTTCAATTAAATACGGAGATGTTCCCAATGGCCTCAAACACTTGGGATAGCTTAGCTGAAGTCTATATGAAAAAAGGTGATTATAAAAAAGCAACTGAATATTATAAAAAGTCTTTCGAATTAGATCCTAAAAATACAAATGCAAAAAAAATGATTGAAAAAATGAAAGCAGAAAAACCATAACCTTATGGCTAGGTATGTAGTTTGCATCAACTCATTTTTTAAGGATATGAAGACTGAGCATTAATTCATATCTTTTATTTAAGAATAATAGCCGTGTAAAAGGAAAATGGAGTAGTTTGAATGGTACGAATTCCATTTTCCTTTTCATTATTCAGATTTTGCAAATGAATTATCAACGTACGATAAATTGTATGTGTATTAGTAGATTCCGTAGTACTTTTCGGTCAAAGCGCCGGGCAATTTGTACAAGTTACAAACCTAAATATTTACCACATTACCTGCCATTACTTAACAAAATATTGAACAAAACCCGCAAAACGGGGGGGGGGATCTTTATCAATTAATATTCCGATAAAAACATCCACCAAAATTTAAAATTTCATTTAAAAGGGTTCTACAAATTTAACATCTGCATAGGTAGTCTATTTCATTAATAATTTTCACTAACTTAAAAGGGATTGAAACCACTATAGAAAAAATGTAACTATTCAGTGTAGATTTCAAAAACTAAATATTTCAGAAAAAATGTTGGTAACTTTAGCTGAAAACCACCAGAATTGTGAATAACCTTTGTGCAAATTCTATAGCAGCAATCATTTGTATAGCGAACTTTGCATCGCATGACAAAGAAGATAAGCATAGAGGAACGGTTAGACAATTTACTCAACAAAGTAGATAATTTAGAGAATCGAGTAGTTGAGTTAGAAGCTGAAAACAAACAGTTGAAAGCAGAGAATTGTAAGCTCAAAAAACGCTTATCTAAATACGAGACTCCTAAAAACAGTAAGAATAGCAGTAAGCCTCCGTCAAGCGATTTTCCCAAACCAGCGAAAACAAGTTCGTTAAGAAAGAAATCAGGAAAGAAACCAGGAGGCCAAAAGGGGCATATGGGCAACACTTTGAAAACAGTATCTAATCCAGATATTATTACCAACCACCAAGCCAGTTACTGTACTTGTTGTGGCAATGATTTATCAATGATTGTTGGAGAATATGCAGGAAAACGCCAGGTAATAGACATACCGCCAATACAACCAGTTATTACCGAACATCGAATTTTTCACAAACAATGCAGCTGCGGAACTTTAAATGAAGGCAATTACCCTTCAGGAATTAATGCGCCCATAAGTTACGGAGCTGGAGTGCAGGCTTTAATTGGCTACATGAGTGCCCGACAATACATGCCGTATGAACGTTTGAAAGAGTTTTTATATACTGTATTAGGGATTGAGATTAGTTCTGGAGGCATTAATCAGCTTATTGGAAAAATAACAGCCAAGGCGAAACCTTATTACGAGCAAATCCGAAAGAAAATCCTTTCCGGTAAAATCATAGGAGCTGATGAAACAGGCACTAATGTCAATGGTAAACTTCATTGGGCTTGGGGCTTTCAGAATCCCGATGCTACATTTTTATCAATCCATACTAAGAGAGGTTTTGCTGCAATGGAAGAAATCATGCCAGAAGGTTTTAAGAACAATACTTTGGTAACAGATTGCTGGAAATCATATTTTATGACTGATGCCAACAATCACCAATTATGTACTGCACATTTATTACGAGAACTTGAATACTTCTGCCAAAAATACCCTAAGAATAATTGGGCATTCCAAATGAGAACTCTAATCAAAAATGCCTTAAGTATCTACAAAGGACAATATACTGATAAGAAACCTTCCGATATTGCTTACAGATTCCAAGCCCTCTTGAAACAAGAACTTGATGAAGAAGTCAAGGAAGTGCAAACATTTCAAAACCGATTGAAAAAGTACGAGCAGTATCTGTTTAATTTTCTAATAAATCCAGAGATTCCACCTGACAACAATGCTTCAGAAAGAGCTGTGCGAAATTTTAAAGTAAAACAAAAGGTTAGCGGTTTCTTCAAGTCTATAGAAGGTGCCGACTGCTATGCTATATTGCGTTCTATTGTTGATAGTGCAATAAAAAACATTCAGAATCCATTGTGCGCTTTGCGTGCTATTGCTATGTCTTTTCCAATCACTGAATAGTTACGAAAAAATTCACTGAATTTTACGCTGAATTTTGGAGAAATGTTTTGTTCAACAAACCCTCCAATCTGTAGGGTATGCAAGCAACCCTACATTAGAGGCTAAGTGTTTTTTTATTTATTTTTCGCTTCGTTATTAAAAAAGTTTTCTAATTTTTCTTCTCCAAATAGTGGAGCAGTCATATCCATAACCATCGTTGTCATAAAAAATTCAATCGAGCCATACGTTTTTGGACTCGTAAATGTTCGAAGGCACCAAAGTGCAAATTTTCTTATCCAATCAGGCAAATGAATAATCTTAATTTTCTTTCCGTAAGCTTTCAATGCCAATTCCGCAATTTCGTTTTGAGAAAGCAAATCAGGACCACCAATATTAATTTCTTTTTTCTCTTGGTTGATAGTATTTACAACCTCTTTCGCTAAATCTTTTCCGTGAATTGGATTTAGTTTTAATTTTCCATCTCCGAACAAGTAAACTTTTCCACCTTTTGCCATTTTAAGAAAATCTGCCATATCCGAGAAAAATCCATTTGGTCGAATTATGCAGTAATCTAATCCAGAAGTTTTCAAATAATCTCCTAATTTTCTTTTGCTTCACAAATTTTCAGGTTACTAAGTTTCTCTCCGTTTAAAACGGATATATAGATGAATTTTTTAACTCCGCTTTTTTTAGCTTCATCTATCAGGTTTGCATTTGCCTGATAATCGACATCCATATAAGTTAATCCATCTTTTTGTCTTGTAATTCCAACCGTGCTTATTACAATATCCACATTTTTGCAAATATTTTTTATGCTTTCAGGTTTCGTTACTTGTGCTTCTATAATTTCAAGATTCGGCGCATTTAATTTTACTTTTTCTTTATTACGAACGACAATTTTAGTTTCATAACCTCTGTCAATTAATTCTTGAGTTATGAATCTTCCTAAATATCCAGTAGCACCAGCTAATAAAACTTTTTCTTTTGTCATATCTGTTATATTTTCAATGCCTTATACCGTTTCGTTAAATTACCCAGTAGAGTAGAGCCTGATAGTCTACTCTTAATATACACCATAAAAGTAGTAATAATAAGTAAACTATCAGCGCCCCCTTCATCAAACCGTACGTGAAGTTTTATTCACCTAATTTAAATTAATTATCCGTGTTCATGATTTTCAATTCCCTCATACGGCTTACCGATAGAGTTCTTTGTTTGATATTCATATAAATCTACCCAGCACCTGTTTAAATTCATTAGCTTAGTGAATTAAAAGAACCTTCCTTTCATATTTGATCAAACCTATAGCGACATTTAAAATCAATTACTAGTAACCCGAGTTCGATATAAAATTATTGGCTCAGACCGCCTATAAATAATGAGTTTCAATGAATATTTGTGAAGTCATAGCGGGCTATGTCAAACAAATATGAAGCAGAAAATCGTTGTTTAATTCTTGATTATTGCTACACTCAGCATAATCAAAGTAAACTTTGCTTCTGCATTCGCTTATCGCAATAATTATAGATGGCTTTCTATTAAAATACTAATCTACTTCGTTAAATTCTTTTACCATAGCTCGCTATGCAAAAAGAATTTGTCTTGTATATCAGCATTTTAATAAAATCTGAGCTCTTCCATTTTAATCGAACTCGGGTTAGTAATTCGACCAGATAGGACAGTGCCAGTACCGAAGCATTAATTCTATATTCGCTTCTCTAAAGTAGAGCCCCTTCCCTACGTAGCGTTATGTTGTCACTACAATGCCTGGTACTATGGGCTCCTCCGACTTCTCCTGATTCCTTGCTGAATTTCGCTATACTTATATCAGCTCTTTTGAGGTTGCCGACCTTAAAACAAGAGATCTCCCACGTTCAAATAAAGAAAATCTTGATTAAAATTTGAAAAAGTCAAAATTGAAGCTATTGCCTGATTTGTTGTTGCTTCAATTCCTAATTTCGCCAATTTCCCAACAGTCGCACCATATAGAGCTATTAATAATGTATTAGCAGGAACTATTTTGGCACTTGAAGAATCAAGAGCCTCTTGTGATATTTTTTCTTCAGTATCAGTAATAATATTATAATTCAATTCCCCAGACTTAACCCACGGAATATCTCCCTTGAAATAACTTGAATTACCTCTACTTGGAGTACCTCCACTGAATAAAACTGAAATATCGCCAATATTAGTCCAAATCCACCCCTCAGGTAATTTATATGTTTGTTTACCTTTCTCCATTATTCAATTTTTGCAATATTTTGGATGAGTTCCATAATAATTTCAGTAGCTTCCTCTTCTGAACCATAAGGCAAAGCACTTTCTATACCTTCGGTTAATCCTTCGTTTTTCAATAGCTTGGAACATTCTTCTTTTAAATATGCTTTTACACTTTCATTTGCATTGGCTATATTTTCGAGTAGTTCTGAGCAATTATCCAGAATATAAATGATGTCTTCAAAATCATGGCTTTGTCGTAAATCATTACCACCACGTCCTTTATGGGCTTCAATTTTTGCAGCTAATTAATACTCAGGAGGAAACACAAAGATTTCTGTTCCATCGGGAAGTGTTTTTGAAATCTTGTTTTCAATTCCTTCCTCATACCATGTATTGCTAAAACCAAGCACCTCTGAATCAGAGGGCATAACATCAACTAAAATATCCTGATAAATCCATCTGCAAATTGGAGCTCCTTTGGAAGTGTCATTTGCAAAACCTAAAGCTCTTAAATCATCTTCTAATTTTGCATGAGCAGTTTTTGACTGTAGTTCAATTACACAAGCAACATCAAGTGTTGGTCTGATATCAGATAACTCAGGATTACTTGCGTACAATTCTGCAACAGCACCTCCTACAAATACCATATCGTCTTTTAAATTACCCAAACCATTTGCTACTGTTTGTAGCATCGAAATATTTGTACTAGGCATGCTTTAATCTTTTTTCAAGTTCTTCTTTTGCAATATTAATTTCTCTTACTTTTCCTACCCGAATTGTGTCAACAATAACCAACAATTCATAGAATAATTTATCTTCTTGTACAATTTGAGGAATAGATTTAAAAAGAGGCTCAATGGCTTGTCCTCGATGTGTTCCTTTAGCACTTGACCAAACATAAACATCAGAACCGCTTGAAATATGTTCTTTGATTGGCGATGCAGAATGTGCAGTCGGTATTCCTTTTACAATTGCACCTGGTTGTGTAGGAAATACATATCGAAGCCCGTAAATTAAAAATTCGATGTAGGAATTGATATTTACTTTTCGCTTTTTTGAATCAATCAAGCCAGCAATCTTACATCTATTCAACACCTCTGATATTTCAGACGGACTGATTTTTAATGCTTGAGCTAAATCGGAGTTATACCAATCATCATGTTTTAAGGCTATGATTTTCAGTAAAACTACAATATCTTGGGGACGCATCCCATTATGCTTTTTCATATTTAATATTTTCAATTCGTAATTCGCGAATTGAAAATATATAAAATTAAACCGAGAATAGCTTTTTAGAATACAATTCGATTGCTGTTAATTTTCCGAATCCTACTTTTTCCTTATAAACACAGCCTGTATCAATGTTTATTACTGGCTTTTTATCATTTATCTGCTTTTCACAATGCTCAACAGTAATCGGTCTGTGTCCATGGATAATTGTCTTTTCAGCGAGCAAAGGATTTAAATATTCAACTTGACTTTCCCATACCATTGAATAAGTATCCTGAAAAGGATTCAATATTTTATCATTAAATCCTGCATGAACAAATAGATAATCTTCGATTGAAAAATAATTCTTAAGACTTGTAAAGAAATCAAAGTATTTAGTCCCGAAGGGCAGAAGCGGGCGGGCAAAAACTATTTTTTTTTTGCACCAACCTTCAATCAATGAGACAATATTTTCAATCCGTATTTTCAAATTTCTAATCAGGTTATTTCTGTGTAATTCGGTCTCTTAGCCTTGCATAGTAGAGTAGAGCCTGATAGTCTACTCTTAATATACACCATAAATGTCATTTCTATTCAATCTTTTTCAATAAGTTTTTTAATTCATTCATGTCCCCACGAAATCTACTCAACTCAGTCCTGAACAAGAATCCCCAAGTCTTATCGTCAGTTGGTTTTATCCAAGTCAAAACAGGAATCCAGTCTTTTGTTTTTACTGTCACTAAGTCCAATTGATTTACTTTATCATAAATAACCTCGCAGTCGGGTCTAAGCTTTAATTCAGTGTACTTTTCCCACTGCTTTTTCCAAAACTTTACATTTGTCCAGTCTGTGTTATTCAAACTATCAATTAAGGTAATTTTAATGTTACTATTTTTCCCAAACTGGAATTCATATTGGTCACCTGAACGAAACAATTTCCAAGGTGAGGGAACTTTTTTGATTTCTAGGTCTTGCAATATTAGCTCATTAATTTTTTCTCTTGGTGTATACTTCTGAACAGTTATCGGTTCATCTTCACTCGGAAACAAGTCGACCATATTCATTAGAATCTCACAGTCACAACCTCCTCCATTTTCCATAAAAAAGTCAATATGCTTATCGAACCTTATCCATTTTTTCTTTAAGAACCTTTTGGTCAGGCTAAAATCATGTTTGCAAGGCGCCCTTTCCAGTTGAACATCCAAGTAATCAAACAAGTCTTGAAATTTTTGTTCAGAGAAAGGTAAAGAAGCTAGAAATTCCTCTTCTTTTTTCTTTTTCCAAGCTTTAATATTTTCTCTATGTTGTTTGTTTTTACTCATTTCCAATTTGGTCTGCTATGATTACCGCCAACGGTTGGAAATAAGAAGCGGCGGGCAATTTTCTGCACTTCTCTTTCAACCCGTTATTATTTCGATTAAATGTACAAAGTTTCATTAAACTGCATCTGCCCGTTGATTTTTATTTTGTGTTTTTATTCTCAATTTGCTTCCATATTTTCTTGATATTCTTTTCTCCATCAAAATAGTCTGCTTGCGAGTCTTTATTAAAAATCTCGAATGATGGCGCTAAGAGTATTTTGTCTGAGTCCGGATACTCAGCAATATCATAACCCAAATAAGTCCGAATGTCCAAAAACACGCAAGTTTCAGTCGTGTGATTATATAACTGATGAGCCCCTGTTTCTCCTTTTTCAAAAAAAATCAAGTCGCCACTATTTACGATTTCTAATCCATTTGGAGTTCTCAATGTTGCGGAGCCAGAAATTATCATAAAAAGCTCCTCTGCATATCTATGAAAATGATAAGGAGCTGAATATTCATCTGGATTCAACCTGATCTATGCAATAGAAATAGAAAAAACCGAGTAAATACTTATCTTAGTTAGTATTATACAATAATAATATTTAACCCATATGGTTAATCTTCCAATTGAATATTCAGATAAGAAAGTAACTCCATTTGGAGGCATGAGTTTAATGAAACGTTTTGTTGATTCAATAGGGATACGTGATTTTCTAGATTCATTAGACTTACCAGAAAAAGGTTCCAATAGAAGCTATGAGGCCAAGCATATTATTGAATCATTTTGGTTAAGTATTTGGACAGGAGCCTCAAGATATATCCATGCAGACTGGCTCCGTTATGATACAACCTTACAAGATATTTTTGGTTGGGACAAGATGCCTTCTCAAAGTACCTATAGCCGCTTTTTTGGTAAGTTTTCGCAACAACGTAACACCGAAGTTTTTCCAGCTTTACAAAAATGGTTCTTTTCACAATTACAAGTTAATGATATTACCTTGGATATAGACAGTACAGTCATCACTAGATCCGGAAATCAGGAAGGAAGCGCTAAAGGATATAATCCATTAAAAAGAGGTCGAAACTCACATCACCCTCTAATGGCATTCATAAGTCAAACACGTATGGTTGCAAACGCATGGCTTCGGCCAGGAAATACTGCAGACAGCAGTAATTGCAAAGCATTTCTTCAAGAGACAATTGAAGAAATATTGTCAGCACTAAGGATTGGTTTAGTTCGTGCAGACAGTGGTTTTTATACCGAAGAAATATTGAGTTATCTCGAACAACAAAATCTCAATTATATAATTGCCACACGGATGTATCCTAATGTCAAAAGTGAAGTGTATGGATTAGAGGATTGGATTTCAATATGTCCAGGAATAGAGGTAAATCAAATGTATTTTAAACATGAAGGAGGAAAAGTTCGAAGATATATTGTAGTTAGAAAAGAGATTGAAAAACGTCCCAAAGCCGGTGGAAAACTACTATTTGAAGATTTACCCGGTTATAGATATAGTTGTTATGTTACCAATCTGGATCTTCCTCTTGATGTAATTTGGAACATGTATAATACACGGGCTGATTGTGAAAATAGAATCAAGGAACTAAAGCAAGATTTTGGTTTAGAAAACTTCTGTTTAAAAGATTTTTGGGCTACAGAGGCTTCTTTTAGATTCATAATGGTAGCCTATAATATTATGAGTTTGTTCCGACATTGCGCATTACAATCTCATAACAGAGCAACATTAGCAACGTTGAAAGTCTATTGCTTTGCATTAGGAGCATGGAGTGTAAATCATGCTAATAAAAAGGTTTTAAAGATCGCGTTAAATACAAAAAGAAGGCCCTGGCTTGATGGAATTTTTGCTAAAGTTGAGAATTTAAGCCCTCCTTTTAAATATTCTAATGCATAAAGCGGGTTAAATTGTCTAAAATCAAAATTCAGGTTTTCAGGATTTAGTCCCTTATTAATTCTTGATACATCTGTGAATATTCTGTAATTATCAATTTTATTTGGGCTTTCCTTAAAATCTCTTTGGGTTGCTTTTAAAATCGTTGCCATATCTATAAACTTTATTTGTCAATAAATAATTAATCGATGCATTAGTTGTCCACTTGCCGCCAACGTTACTTATAAATACCGTTGCGGATTTCAAAGATCGTCTCTGTCCAACCACAACTTAGCCAAAGCTTTGTTTTTGGTTATACCTTTTTTACCCATAGCCAAAACCAAAGCTTTGGCGAGGTTCCAACTCTAAACAAAACCTCCAAATATAACCGCCCCCGCAATGGAATTTATAAATTGTTACCACACGTTTTTACTATTCTTGTTTTCTACTTATATTATAAAATTTCTTAAACTTCATATGCTTAATACCTTCAATTATATCTGCTTTATTGTCCTTACATGGTTGACTCATAAAAAATGAAAAAGGCCATTCCATTTCATGTTGTTTCGGTATATAAATTCCTATTTCATTTGTATTATTGTGTCCTATAAAAATTTCAAATCTATTCACAATTAAAGAATCTCTCTTAAAAACAAAAATTGAATCTATATTATATGTACTTGAAAACATCCCATATTCATATTTTAATAGTCCATATTTGGTTATAAATGAACCTACAGCCTCTCCTTCTTCTCCATAACAATGAAATATATGAAACCAATCTTTTGGCGTTTCAATAATAAAATGTTGTGTGCTAATTATCTTCGTAGTGTCTTCTGCAATATATTTTGTACTTAATGTTTCTCTATAATTAAATCCTTCTTCAAAAACTAACTTAGGTAGCAAATATATAAACACAACAATTATTGAAAACCATAATACACTCCTTCTTACTTTTTTCATTAATCAAAAGCTACTATTGAAAAATACCATCTATCATTAATCTGAATAATCTTATAAGAACCATTCACAATTGTATCATTTCCAAAATTTCGTGGTTCTGTTGAAAAATCATAAATAATCCTCTTTTCTGAAGTTAATATGTTTTGGCTATTTTTTATAAAAATTAGTAAACTATCATTTTCTTCTGTAAATCCCGAATAATGAATATTTTTTCTGTCTGCATTTTTTACAATATAATCTATACCTAAGTCCTGCATTTTTTCTGCTAATCTATCATCAGAATCAATCTCTAATGTTACATTATTATATTCCTGCATAATTTTAAAAATGTCCATCAATTCAGAATTGTAATTCATTACTCTATCTTCCTGAAACGGATTACAACATTTTAATATTAAAGCTATTAATATATATCTACAGTATTTCATTAAATGTGTGGTAACGTTACGTATATGAAATCGTTTGGCATTTCGAAGCACTACCTGTCAAGCCGCTACAAATTTTATTAAATGTAACAACCTTAAAATTAGCACTATTCGCCAAATGTTTTATATACATTGTTGTATGCTGGGCTTTATTCATTATCAGTCAGTTAACAATTTAGCACAATCAATAATCCGCTCAATCGAAGCGCTGCTGTTCCCGAAAAAAATAGTTTTTAGGGTCGGCAAAAAAGCGATGGCAAACAGACAAGCTCTATTGTAATTTTTGGACGTGCGTTGGCTTGTGCGAATTGCAATTGTGCTTGGCTTTGTGGGGTGGCTAATACTTACCATATATACTCATCCCTCCACCAAAATATTGATGTTTTAAATGTTCGTACACTAGATTTGTTTTTACATCTACGTCTTCCGATTCATAGGTTGGATAAGGCAAAGTCTCAAATAGTGTTTTATTTACCATATTAAAAACGGCTGCAGCTGTTGTTGATTTATCAGCCCATTGCTCAACTTTCAACTTATCCAGTTTGAGTTCTTCTAATAATTCTACTGCTATTTCTTTTACTTTCTTTTTATCAGATTCTGCAAGTTTTGGTTTCCTCAGAATGTCAAATATAGCTTTTTGTTCTTCTGTTAATCCTTCACGCTTCGTATCCGCTTCCTCTTCACTAAGGTTATTTACAAATTCAATTAGCTTTCGAAAAGTTTCAGCTATCACAACTTCATCTTTTCCGTGATTGTATTCCTCAATTATTTCTTGATATTTTTTATAAAAATCAACTCTAAGAGGGTTTCGTTCAACCATGTGTTTCAGTTGTTTTTCAATCTTATCTTTTAAAGATTGTACAACCGTATTTTTATTCTTTGTTTTAAGAAAATACTTTTCAAGCAACTCAAAATTTAAACCGCTTAAATCAATTATCTTTTCATCATTTGCAGAAGGTTCAGCAACCATATTTTCGATGGATTCATCTACAACATCTTGAATCTTACGCATGATTTCTGAAACATCGGCACTTACAATATTATCTTCAATTGCTTTGTAAATTGCATCAATGGCATTACGCTGTGGCGCAAACTTATTTAATACTTTATCAGGCTGTAAGGCTTTATACTTCTTAAAAACTTCACGACCATGAATCTGAAACTTTCGTTTGGTTTCATCATTGGTATAGACTGCATTAACCGCTTTTTCTAAAGCAGCTAACTTTGCTAAACCTTCGGCTTTTATTAACTCTTCTAAATCAAAATCAACTTCATCTTTTAAAAACGAATCTGTTGCATCTAAAGCTTCTTCTAATTCTTTAATTAATTCAGACTTTGGTTTTACGGGTGGTTCAGGTTTATCATCACCTCCGCTAGTGCCACCTCCACCACCTTCGCCATAAATGGCTAAAGCATCTAATAAAGCTGTATATGTTTCGATGTAATCCACAATTAAACCATTATTTTTGCCTTCGCTAATTCGATTGGCACGAGCAATGGCTTGCATTAAGGTGTGCGATTTTAATGGTTTGTCGAGATATAATGTAGAAAGAGTAGGAACATCAAAACCTGTAATCCACATGGCGCAAACAATAACAAAACGGAAAGGGTCTTCCTCGTCTTTAAACCTTGTTTCAAGGTCTTGATTATTCATTTTTTCGCGGTGAGGTTCAATGTCTAAATCCCATTTTTGAAATTTCTGAATTTCGTTTTGTTCTCCACTAACGACAACACATATCTCTGTTTCTTTTATCCATTGTAATTCTCGGTTCTTGGCTAATAATTCTTGGTCGCCATATTTTCCTTTTGAAACTTCCTTTTCTAACTTAGCCACATATTCAGCCCAATGTTGGGTAATAAGATTGTACATGCGTACTGCTGTAATCTTATCTAAAGCAACAAACATACCCTTGCCTTTGTATCCTCGATTACAGAAATGCCAAACGGCATCTTTTGCAATGGCTTCTAATCTTTTCTTTGCTGTTAAAATTGGATATTCCCGTGCAAAAAGTTGTTCAACACGGCTGCGTTGGTCACTGTCTAAATCTTCACTTTCAGAATCAATTACACTTCTTATTTGCTCAGTAATCGCAGGGTTTTTAAGCCCTAAGTATTCACCTCTGTTTTCATAAAATAGTGGAACAGTTGCACCATCGTCAACACTTCGTTTAAAATCGTAACGCGAAACATAATCCCCAAAAATACGGCGTGTTAACTCATCATCTTTAAACAAAGGAGTACCTGTAAAACCAATAAATGAAGCGTTTGGAAGTGCATTTCTTAAATTCATTGCCAAATTACCACCTTGACTACGGTGTGCTTCATCAGAAATTACGATGATGTTTTTACGCTCGGTAATTACCTCCTCGAAATTGAATTTATGTATTAAGGTAAATAAGTATCGGTTTTCAGATGATAAAAGTGTTTTTAAATGTTTACCACTACTGGCTTTTAGTGAAGATTTTGCACCTGCTTTAATTTGAGGAACTGCACCAACTCCGCTGAAAGTACCATAAATCTGACCATCCAGTTCCGTTCTATCTGTAACAACTAAAAATGTGTAGCTACCAGTAAACTTACGATGTATTTTCTGACAAAAGAAAACCATTGAATATGATTTCCCACTACCTTGCGTATGCCAGAATACGCCAAGTTTCTGTTTCTCTTCTAAGGTGATTTTATCTAAATCGAAGAGTTGGTTTTTATGTTGAATGTTCTCAATAGCTTTATTTACACCAATAAACTGATGGTTCCGTGCGACTAGCTTTACCACCTTACCCAAGGAATTGTCGAATAAGGTGAAATTTTCGAAAAGGTCTAAAAAGCGTTGTTTCTCACATACGCCTACAATTATTCGGTCTAAAGCAACTACTCCTTCATCTTCCTCAGTAATGCGTTTCCATTCATGAAAATGCTGGTATTTACCTGTAACACTTCCTATGCGACTTTCAAGACCATTGCTTAAAAGAACAAAAGCATTGTAATAAAACAATTGAGGTATAACATCTTTATAGTCGGTAAAATTCTCGTTATAGGCATTCTCTAATTTACGATGAGCGGCTTTTAGTTCAATAAACAATAAGGGAATACCATTTACAAAACCAATAATATCGGGGCGACGGTCTCGATTACTTTTGCCTTTAACCCATAGTTGGCGTACTGCTAAAAAGTTATTGTTTGTTGGCGTTTCAAAATCAAAAACTTTAAGTTTTTTGTTTTTCACTTGCTCGCCTTTCTCGTTGATAAAATCAACAGGAATACCATCTCGTAAAAATTGGTATTTCTCAAAATTGATTTCGCCAAGAGATTTGGTAATACTTACATCGCTTAGTTTTTCAAAAGCATTTTTATAGGCTTGTTCTGGAAGATTCGGATTAAACTTTTTAAGGTGTTCCATAAAAAGAGGACTGAGAATGACCTCTTTTTTATTTAAGCGCCCTAATGTACTTCCTTCACCAAAGGTTTCTTTGTTATAAGCTATTGCCGTATCCCAACCTAAACGCTCATGGAATAATTCCATGGCTGTTTGCTCTATTAAATTATCTTCTGAGTATTCCCAGGACATGAGGCGCTTTTAGTGTTTTAATAAAGAATTAGGGTCAATTACAGGTAGCATAAAACTCTCTAAACCTGTTCCCTTTAACCGTGCGAATAGCATTCCACGCGATGTTGAATACGAAATTGAAGCCAAAGCATTTCCTAATCCGCCATGTAATGCAATTTCTTTATTCTCATCGGGAACAGCTAATTCCTGCAGGTTCTCCACATGAAAAATATAAACAAAATGAAAATCGCCTGTAGCTTCTGTTTCAACTTGTTCTTTACTTTTTGTTGTTACTTTTAATTCAAAATCAGCTTTTACTAAACCATCATCTAAATTAAACGCCATGTCAAATTCCAAATTATATTCATGCCCTTGCACATTATCCAAGGAAAAATCGAAAGGACAATCGATATTGCATTTTACAATTTGCGTGTTGACAATATTTATTTTCTCAGGAACTAGTTTTCCTTGTTTTTCAGCTGACATCTGCTAATTCGTTACTTTGTTTTACTTTTTTTTCTTCAAATTTCGAATAATCTATTGACTGTTTTGCCTCCACATTACGATATACAGTTAGCGTTGTTTTCTTGCTACCTGTAGATTGGAATGATTTCGTTTTAGGCACATAAAATAATGGTGCACCTAATTCTGCTTCGAGCTTTGCTAATGAGCGTAATGTGAAATTGTGCTCACCTTTTAACCACTTGCTTATTTCCGAAGGCTTCTTATCTAGTTTCTCAGCTAAATCTTTTTGAGTATAGCCTTTCTCTTTTAGCAAACTGTTGATCCGAACCACCAAATCGCCATAGTGACGTGTAAATATTTTTACATCTTCGGGGGTTTTATCGAGTATGCGTTGAAACACCTTGCTTCTCATAATTTGCTTTTTAAAGTAGTATATCTGTACTGTTTCCGTAGTTTAATAATTGACGGTTATTGCCTGAAACTATTATGGTTCCGTCGTTGAGTGCATCGGTAATGCGTTTGGCAAACTCATTGGCATTATGGAATGCCATGCTTGTTTTACCACCTTGCGCTGTTTGTGATGTTTTTTCATTACCGTTGAATAGTACTAGTATGTTTTCTGTAATTTTTAAACAATATAATCTTAAAGGGAAATTGAAAAAGTTAACATGTAACTCACCAATTTGGTATTTACCCGCAGGAGGCAATGCCTGCGCTGCGTTTTCGAATCGAAAGAAGTCGTCCAATGCTCCATAATCATTTGCAATTACTTGGTTTAAAAACGTTGCCATTTCCATCAGCGAATCTCCAAACTCTTCGTGGTCTTCAAAATCCTCGAAGAACTTGTCGGTTTCGCTAAGCTTCGCATCGTCCCATCGTACGGTGTAAAACGTACAATGTGTACCTGTATCATCAAATATTTCTACGGCAAAGATATTCACTTTTAAGTTAATTTCAAATTAATATTCACTTTTAAGTTAATTATTAACATGTTTTAAACATCTATTTCTCCATTCATCAAGCGTGGCAAAAGTATATCACGGGCTTCGCGGAGTTTTGTATTTTGTGCACCAATTGTATTAATTATACTAAAAAGAGGTTTTACTTTTTTTGTAAAAAGCTCCATTTCCTTTTCTTCTGGAATGATAATTCTAACTTCATCAATGAAAGTTTCAAAAGCAAAGTTATTTATCCCATTTGCACTATTAGATTTATATTGGTAAAGCAACCCATTTTCCTGACTTTCATTTAAAAACAAATAAAAATATTCGGGGGTTACCACTTTATTAACTCTTATTAATTTGGCAAAACTAGCACACATTATTGACTCATTAGCTTGGTATATAAGCTTATCTGATATTAAAACAGTTCTACCAATATTATTAATCTGTCCATTTGATATTTCAAATACTATATCTCCCATTTGCATTTTACGAGATGCTAAATTTGATACTTTATGAAATCGTAAAGGAACGTTGCTAAAGTTCCCTCCTCTAACCTCTGGTATATCAGTTCCGCGAATAACATATGCAGGTGATGAAAAACCTTCTTTGTAGTTTTCTTGTCCCCAACCACCACCAATATAAAACTCTAGGCAATCTTTTATATATTCTTCCTTTATATTTTGTTTTTCGCTCGTTTCCAGCATTAAGTCCTTATAATGCAATTGAGCCTTCTCCTCCAACAATTTTATCCGTTTCAGGTTGTTTTCAATCAGGTTGTCGTAGGCTGATAGAATCGAGGCGATTCGTTGTTGGGTAGGGAGGTGCTTGGTTACTTTCACCTCAATACCCATAAATGAAGATTTCGAAACATTCTCTCTACCCGAAGATGTTCCCGAATCGTATGTTTTAAGTTGATGAAGATTATTCTTTAGTAAGTAAAAAACAAAATCTTTATCGTAATGCTCATTGGGTACTATTGCATTCATCGCCTGATTAATAAAGCAATCGGTATGAGCCTGAGTAATCTTTTTCCCAATACTACCAATAGTAACAACGCAAGTGGCACCTTGCGGAATTAAAGACTTTCGATACTTTTCATAAGCAAGCTCCGAATAACACTCATCTGGTGCAGGCGTATACCTTGTATCAATATCAATATCTGTTGGCTTAATAAATAGTTTATAATCCCCGTAATATTCAGGATTTTTACGAGGTGGCGTATTTCCTGTAATCACTTTGCCTAAATCGCCAATCTGTACCGTTTCCCAACTCATAAACTCAACGATTTAAAGTTTTCTGAAATGGTATTTGCTAAACCAATGGCTTCTTCGTTCAAACTGTCCAGTTCAATATGGATTTCTTTTAGACGTTCTTCATAATCAATATCATCTTCCACTACGGCACTTACACCTACATAACGCCCTGGGCTTAAACTCCAATCTTTGGCTTCAATATCTGTTTGGGTAGCTATTTTACAAAGTCCCTCTACATCGGTATACTTTCCATCAGGAAAATGTTTTTCAAGCCAATGGGCTTGTTTCCAGAAATAGCGGGTTTCGTGCAGTAAACCAGGTTCTTCTTCGTTAGAATTACCACTTAATGTTTGTTGTAATTCTTTTAATTGGTCTAACTGCTCTTTAATTTTCAGTTCTTTCCAATCTTTATTTTTATTAAGCTGTAGTTCTTTAATGGCTGTAGTAATAGCATCAAGAAAAGCTTTAATCAGTTTATCTTGTGGTTTACGAATCGCTTTGCACTGGTTGGCTATTTTTTCTAAAACTTCACTATCGGCAATAGCTTTTTCAGCATCGACAATTAAAGTGTTTTGTAAGGTTGCTGTACTGGTAATATCTTCCAGTTTTAATGCTTCAACAAAGGTTGTTGCTTCTTCATTTTCCCTAAGCAGTTTTGCAGCAAAGTTGCTTACTGTTTTTAGAGTTTTATCAAAATGCTTTTGAAGTTCTGTTGTAGCTTTTGCTGTTTCTTTGGCAAGACTGGCAGAAGTTTCTAAGTATTGTTTTAAAGTAGTTGTAAACTTTTCGGTGTTGCCACGATAAAGGTTAACAACACAAATAATGTTTTGTAATTGTTCAGGACTAAAATCGTTTACTTTTGTGGTTACTTTACGGTATATCTTGCGAGCATCAAGCATTAATACCTTGTCTTTTTTCTGCTCGTCTTGTTCTTTATTTCTATCGAAAAACCAAAGTGTACAAGGTAAGGAACGAGTATAAAAGAAATTATTTCCAATGGCAACCATTACATCAACAGCTCCTGTTTTTACCAATTTTTCACGAATGTCTTTTTCCGTATGCCCTGCATCACTTGCAGAGGATGCCATTACAAAACCAGCTCTACCCGTTGGTTTTAGGTAATTGTAAAAATATTGAATCCATAAGTAGTTGGCATTGTCGTTCTTTGGTAAGTTAACCTTGCCATCAAACATTAAGCGAGGGTCTTTTTTTACAACATCTTTGCCTTTATCAACACCATCTACGTTAAAAGGAGGATTAGCCATCACAAAATCAGCACCACCGTTTAAGTTATGCTTGTCTTCGTAAAAGGTATTTCCTTCTTGTATATTCCCTTCCAAACCATGAACGGCAAGGTTCATTTTTGCCAGTTTGGTATTAAGGTCTGCTTTTTCCTGTCCGTAAAAAGTAACTTTCTCGGCTGGTTTTAATCCTTCGCTTCCTATAAAGTATCCCGTTTGCACAAACATACCTGCAGAACCACAGGCAGGGTCAAATACAATTCCGTGGTCTGGCTCAATTACATTTACAATAGTTTGCACCAAGCTCATTGGAGTAAAGAATTCTCCACCTTCTTGTGCGCCTGTCATTGCAAACTTGTTTAGAAAGTATTCATAAATTTTTCCGAACAAATCACCGCTTGCTTTTTGTAATACTTCTTTATTGAAGATGCGGAGTAATTCTCGCAATAAGTCCTGACTAAATATGGAGAAGTTTTTAGGTAATACGCCTTTAAGGTTATCATATTCGTCCTCAATAAACTTCATTGCATTATCAATGGCTTCACCAACATCTTCACTTTCGGGCAATGATACCAAATAATCAAATTGTGATTTCTCAGGCAAAAACATTGAATTCTGTTCTTCGAAATCTTTTTTGGTAAGTGGTCGTTTCCCTCGTTGTGGGTGAGTGGGTAGGTCTTTTTCTATTTCAACTTTAACTTTCTGAAAACGGTTATATGCATGTCGAAGAAATATTAATCCAAGTACTGGCATCGAATATTCCGATGCTGTTAGTTTACTATTTGCTCTTAACTGGTCTGCTGCCCTCCAAAGTTCTGCCTCTAATTTCCTAAGCTCTTTTCCTTGCATATACTTTTACTAAATCCTTTTATTAAATAAACCCCAAATTTATCATTTTGCTTTCTAGTAGCACCATAGAGCGTGGGGAAAATTGCACTCTTGCCGATTTTTCTTCGGCATGTGTGCAATGCGCGGTGGCTACCCCAACTGTCCCGAAGGGCAGAAGCGCGGTGGCAAAAAACTATTTTTTTCTTGCACTGAACTTCAATCAATGCTCTTTCTGTCTCCGCTTATTATTTCAAAATTATCAATCTAACTTATCTATGTGCAATTTCGGTCTTTGCCTTGCATACAACGGCTAGGCTATGCGCAGTGTGCCTGTGTTGCGCCTGCGGCAGGCATATTGCGTATGAGCCATTGTTGAACTAAACCCGCAAAGCGGGAGCTTAGGCTAAAACTAACAAAATTCGTAATATAATTACATCTTCTACCATTATTAATTTTTAAATACAATTGTAATGAGTAGAGAATCTTACCTACAACAAGCTTGTAAAGCAGTTCCTGAATTTAAACTTATCAGCGAACAATTTTTGCGGAAATACACCATTGCCGGAAAATCAGAATCTTGCACTCGTAATTACCTGATGCAAATTTCTAAGATGGTGTTACATTTTAAGTGTTCCCCCTTGGATTTGTCCATTGATCAAATTGAAGAATATTTATTTGAAATTCAAATCAACGAAAAACCCAGTCGCAGCTCTTTCAAACATCTGGTATATGGTTTAAGAGCGATGTTTTCTATGTTTAAAAACGAAGATCTATTGCTGGCGCTTCCTCCTATTAAAAGCAGTAAAGCCTTACCGGTGGTGTTATCGCAACAAGAAGTTAAAACACTTCTGAAAACACCTAAACTTTTAAAACATAAAATACTTTTTGCCATTATTTATGATTGTGGTCTTCGTATTTCGGAAGTGCTTAACTTAAAAATTGAAGATCTGGATTTTGACCGCAAACAAATACACATCAAACAATCTAAGCATAAAAAAGACCGATATGTACCGATGTCTAACCTTATGATTCGGGGTTTATACACTTACTTTCAAACGGTGTGTCCTCAAACATGGGTATTTAATGGCAAAATCAGAGGTCAGCAATTCAGTACTACTGGTGCCAGACATGCCATGA
This sequence comes from uncultured Saccharicrinis sp., assembly GCA_963665705.1. Lineage (GTDB taxonomy): Bacteria > Bacteroidota > Bacteroidia > Bacteroidales > Marinilabiliaceae > Saccharicrinis. The sequence goes on along the minus strand of OY762448.1, from coordinate 1,273,925 downwards.
AAGAGGCGGTTAAAAAGGCCGGTATTAATAAATCGGTTTGTATTCATACACTTCGACATAGTTATGCGACACATCTGTTGGAAATGGGACTGGATATTGTAAGTGTTAAAAACCAGTTGGGACATGCGGAAATTAGAACTACCATGATGTATCTGCATATTGCTCAATCTTCTCCCAATGCTGGTTTTAGTCCCTTGTCGAAAATGTATCCTAATGTTTGATGGTGCTGATATTGCTACTGTCATCAGACGCTTTTTACCGGATCTTTTAAAATTAAGAGGATTCACTGAATATCAACTTAAGGTTTTAAATGCGCTGGCTACTTGCCGTACGCCTCAACTTGGAGGGTCTGTTTTGGCTTGTGCTTCCTGTGGATCGGTTCATTATGTGATGCACAGTTGCCGAAACAGACACTGTCCAAGGTGCCAGGGAATTGACAAAGAGTTGTGGATTGAAGATCGTAAACAAGATCTACTTCCGGTAAAATACTACCATGTGGTGTTTACCGTTCCACATTTACTGTTGGAGTTGTTTCGCTTTAACAGAAAAACAATGTATAACCTATTGTTTGAAAAATCATGGGAGACGATTTGTCACTTTGCCAAAGATCCTAAACTATTAGGGGCTTTACCCGGTGCCATTGCTATTTTGCATACCTGGGATCAGCAACTTAAATACCATCCGCATATACATTATATTATTCCGGCAGGTGGTATCGACAAAAATGGACATTGGAAAACAACCAAACAAAACGGTGACTTCTTGTTTGATGTAAAACAAATGTCGAATAAGTTTAGTGCCATTTTTGCTAAAAAGCTACGTAAGCTGAAGCAGCAGGGTAAAATCAACAAGTTTATACCTCGCGATTTAATTCCGGAACCTTGGGTGGTGTATGCCAAACAAGCCTTTGGATCGCCACATTCTGTAGTGGAATATTTGGGTAGATACTCACACCGGGTGGCGATTTCTAATGCACGTATTTTAAAAGTAACCAATACTCATGTCACTTTTAAATAGTGCAACAGAAAAGATAATTATAAATCGGAAACGCAAACTATTACTGGCGTTGATTTTTTAAAAAGGTTTGTGGAGCATATCGTCCCACCTCATTTCAGAAGAATAAGGCATCTTGGATTTTTAAGCGCTCGCAATAAATCCAAATGTTTGGAGCTATTGCGCAAAGACTTAAAGGTAACTTTTCATAAACTAAAACTTTCAAGAGCTCAGGTACTTGAAATGAAGTTTGGGAAACGTTCCTGTCTTAGTTGTAAAGATTGTGGTGGTGAGTTAGCTTTAATACTTTCTTATCCTGGAAAAAGGGCTCCTCCTGCTTACTAATTTTTACAGCAACTATCTATTTACCAACAAACTAACGAATATGCCTTTAAGCGTAAATGGGAATGCTATATCCTCTAGTTAAAATAGTGGTTAAAAAACAGTATTACAATTAATTACCATGTGCAGTAAATTAATATAATGGTTCATTATAAACAGAAATACATCAAAAATGACAATGATAAAACCGAATTAAATGCTTAAAAAATGCTATTTAAAACACTATAGTTAAAACACACATTATAAATATCTTACAAACATATTGCTGGAATATTGTTTAGTTCAACAAACCCTCCAATGTGTAGGGTGTGCAAGCAACCCTACATTAGAGGCTAAGTGTTAGGCGCATGTAGTTTTTAAAATCTTTTAAAATGCCTTCTAAGTCCAATTAATGTATAATAAATAAAAAGTGTACACAGAAAAGTATAAAAAATAGATAATAAAAAATGCCCTGGTGAAGAAATTATTGACTCAACTCTTTGTTCATAAAATCTGGTAAAATTAAATGGTAAAACTCTATTTAAACTATAAATTGATGCATATCCAAAATTCTCCCAAAATTCGGAACTTATAAGATTTTTAAACCCATCCTTATCTAAACTTAAAGTATAACCATTAATAATATTTTCAACATCTCCTCTCCTGACTATTAGGCCATTCATCAAATTATATACTGTAAAAAACAAGAAACAGATAATTATATAAATACCAGTAATCAAAGGCCTTTGACCAAACCATGTAAAATATTTATTGAGCCAGTACAATAAATACATACGCTTTTTACCATATTTATGATAAAATTGCATTTTAAGTTCTAACTCTTTAAAGAAAAACTCCCCAGAAACGTGATATTTTTTATTGGCGTCATACGCAAATTTCAATTCACTATACATATGGCTAACTTCCAACTCATCTATATCTTTCAGTTTTTTATACTCTTTAATATTCTCTTTTTCTTTTAAATAAACCTCTTCTAGTAAAGAAATTGTCAGGTTGTATACGCCCAATATTATCTTCCCAGCACTGAATATATCTTGAGTCTTTAAAATTTGAAGTAAACAATGAAATATTATTGAAGGTCATGTTTTCAAAATACACATTTTTCATTTCACAATGGTCGAAGTCAAGTAGAACAACCGGAGGTAATACATTGTACCTAATGTTTTTAAATATTGTTTTAAATTCATTAAATATTATTTGATTAAATTTTATTGAACCAACTCCTATATTTTTCTTGTTTTCTCCGTCAACTTGCAGAAATTCAGTAGAATCAAGAGTAAAAGTACCGAATTCTCCAAAATTAATTCTATCAATACTTAATCGAGCGGCAATTTTGTTCTTGGTAAATGCTACGGTATCATTAAAAGTGCAATTTTCTATAATTCCTCCTCCTGAAAAAAGGAAACCTGTTCCATTAAATGTTACTTCACTATTGAATGTAGAATCCTTAAAAACGAGAAAATTATTAAACTTTGTACTATCCGCATTGAACCTTCCTGTTATAACAGTGTCCCGAAAAAAAACTGTTTCGTTAAATATGTTTTCAACAAACTGTAAACCATCATAAATCTCCATATTATCTAAATATGTTGCAGTTCCTGTTTGTACATGGTTTATCTGAAGTCCATTTTTCACTCTAAATCCTCGAAAATTTAATTCGTGTGATATCCTATTTATTATAAACTGGAATGATTTCTCTGCAATGGCATTTATAAATTCAAAAGAGCAATGTTTAATAGGGGGGTGTTGATTAATTTTAACAAACTTTGAGTGCTTCTTAAAAGTTACATTTGAGAAGTTATATCTGCCCTCTAATTCGGAACTCTCAATAGTTATACCTTCCTTAAAAACTGCACCAGTAAAGTCTGCTCCAAAGAGACTACTATTCTTTATCTCAACTTTCCATGGAAAAATGTATCCCTTATAATCAAAATGCTTCTTACTCAGAAGATTTTTAAATAATTGGTCAAATTGAGATTCAGTTACATCTCCTTTGTCTTCTAAATGAAAAATGCAGAAATCATCAGATTCATTATTAGCATAATGGTTACAGTCCTCATATTTGCACTTTTTCTTTTTAGATGTCATAATTTTGTTTGTTTAATTCCTTATGAGATGGTATAACATATGCGGTAGACTATTGCGCCTAACGTTGAGTGTATGGTGTCGTAAGGGATTTCGGGCTTCAAACCTATCAAGTTACCACCTAAAGTTGATGCAGGTGATACCCTTTGAAAACCTCTGAAACCCTTATGCACTATACACATTGTTACCGCCTGGTGGTTAGTGTATTATATTTTGTTTTTCAATTTGCTGCATTTTTTTTCAGTCGTGCGATGGAACAGGAACACTTATTGTCAAGTTTTGGTGTGTTGGATTGTGTTACATGGCAATATGTGTGAATGTTTGTGCTGGCAATAACTTGCTTTTTATAAACAACTTACTCTATCTAAAACGAGGTTCAAATTTACATATTTTATTATTCATATCTCAAAGCTTCAACCGGATTTATCGTAGCCGCCTTCCAACTCTGCCAACTCACAGTAAGCAATGCAACCCCCAATGTCAAAAGGCCAGCCAAAGCAAAAATCCACCAACTAAGCGATGTTTTGTAGGCAAAGTTTTCAAGCCACTTGTGCATTGCGAAATAGGCGATAGGAGTGGCAATAATAAAGGCTATGGCTACCCATTTTATAAAGTCGCTGTTGAGCATTGTCATTACTTCCGAGATTTTAGCGCCGTTAACTTTGCGGATGCCGATTTCTTTGATGCGTGCATTGGTTGTTTGGAATATTTGTCCGACTAATCCCAAACAAGTAATCATAAATGCAATGATTGAAAATAGGGCAATGGCTTTGCCTTCACGTTCTTCTTTTTTATAGAAATGGTCGAAATAACTGTCATAAAATGTATAACGTATAGGCTCTTCTGGGAAAAAGTCGCCCCAAATGGATTCTAATTGCTGCATTTGTCCGCTTAGGTTGCCTTGAGCCAGTTTTATGCTAATGCAAGTGTATTTGGGTTTGTAAATTATACAAACCGGACTCATCTCGGAATGTAACGATGCCACGTTAAAATCGTTAAGTACACCAACAACGTTGTATCCGCCTTCTTTTCCGGTGTTGAATTTTCGGTTTTCGAGGTTATCCCATCTGTATTTTTTATAAGCTGTCTCGTTAATATAGCAAGCATTATCCAAATCGGATGATTGAAAAGTGCGCCCTTGTTGTAGCTGAATGTCGAATGTTTCCAAAAAATATTCATCGACATAAATACAATCAACATCGAAATTGTTTTTGTCTTTTGTATTGCTCGACATTTTGTTATATATACTTCCGGGAGCACCGTGAGTGAGTGATGAATTTTGCACAAATGCGAGCTGGTCAATTTGCTGTTTCATCGCATCAATGGTTGAAGCATTTCTGTTAAAATCAATGCGCACTAATTGTTCCTTGTTAAAACCCAAATCTTTGACTTTTACAAAATAAATTTGTTTTTGAATAACTATCAAACCAATTAATAGCATCATTGCCGCTGATATCTGAAATATGGTTAATGCTTTCTTTCCAAATTGTTTACCGAGTGACGGTTGTTTTTTGCCGAATAAACGTTGAACATCGAAACGGGAGACAATATAAACAGGAGCGAATGATGATATAAGGATTACCGATAGTAATATGGCAGCAAAAATGCCAAGTAACACAGGAGAAGCTAACCAGTCGATTTTTAATGTTGTTCCCAGAAGTTGACTTGCAAAAGGAATAGATAGAGCCGCAATTCCTATTGCCAACAAAAAAGCAATGCAAACGAAAACGCTGACATCAACAAGATAATAAGCCCTTAACTGCTTTGCTCCTGCACCATTGGTTACTTTTATGGCAATATCATTAAGTGTTGACAATTGTTTGGATATAGAAAGATTGACATAATTTATTACTGACAAAAGCATAATTAAAATAGCAATAGAGAGAAAAATGCGTATCATTCCCATACTGCCTGCTTTATTTCTGTTTCCTTCTATTCCTGTTTCCAAATAAATATTGGTTAACGGTTGCAGACGGATATTCTCTGTTGACATTTTATTTACCGGAAAGTTTTGGTTAAGAAGTGAGGTAAATTGATTGGCATTAACATTTTCGTTCAACAAAATAAAAATATCCATCGGATTGTAGCATACATTATTGGTACAGCTTTTTGAAAAGCGGACATTTTCGTTTTCGCCATTGTAAAAAATATCGGCATTGAAACTTGAGTTCTCCGGTAAGTCTGCGCAAACAGCGCCGACTGGAATTTTAAAAATACTGGCAAAATCTACCACTTCACCTATTACATCTGTTCTGCCAAACAACTTTTGGGCTATACTTTCAGTAATTACCACTGAGTTCAAATCAGCAAAAGGTGATTCGCTATTCCCTGCAATAATAGGCACCGAAAAGGCTTTGAAAAAATCATTAGTGGTACTAATGATTGCTTTAGATTGAATAAAGTCGTCTCCTTTCAGTCTTTTTAGAAATACTTTTTCATCTGCAAACGACACATAATTAAATGGTACTGCCAACGTTATGTCAGGATATTGCTCTTTTAAGTTTTGTGCCAAATCATAATCGATACGAGACGAATTGCGTTCAGCGTCGATTAACCGATAAAGACTTGAATGATTTTCGAACCCCTTATCCACGCTATATTCTTTGTAGGTATAAAGTGCCAAAACCATACACACGGCAAAACCTACGGCAAAGCCGCCAATATTTAAAAACGAATACAGTTTGTTGTGCTTTAAACTTCGGAACGATTGTTTTATGTTGTTTGATATCATAGCTATAATCAATTAGTAATAAACAAAGTGTAATGAGTATTTATTTTCAATTCAATTGTAAATCAGCTTTGGCTAATTTCTTCCCTAGTTGATTTTACAATCACAATGCCATTATGTTAAGAGGCTAATTATCAAAAGATAAGAAAAAGCAAGATGTTGTTGTGTGTGAAAAATATTTACAGATAGTGTCAAATAATTTAGTGTGTGGTATCTTTTGCTTCTTGAATTAGTTTATCAATCTCCGCTTTTTTGTTTGGGTCTTCATACAAACTTTTGGCTTCGGTTAGCTTGTCTATGGCTTGTGGTTGCATTCCATTGATAAGATAAACCTTTGCCAATATTTTTTTGTTATGAACGGTAGGATTATTATCTTCAATTATTTTGGCATACTTAACGGCATTTGGTGATGGGGCATTGTAGAAATTGGTAAAATCTATGTAAAAATAGTAGTGCCAGATATCCTCGGAAAAGTTTTCAGGCTTTGAATATTCCGCCATCCATTTATCAAAAATGGCAATTCCCTGTTCTATCTTTCCGTGTCGGGCAAGGCTGTGGGCATTGAGATAAGGTGTCCAATGGTCGGCGTAATTTTCACCGTAGTCGCTGTAATATTTCGTTAAACTGTCGGCTTTTTCAATGTCTTTGTTTTGCTTGTATAAAAAATCGGCATAATCTCTCACGTAACCCAAGTTGTTACTAAAATCGCTTTTTATCAGAATATCCAAATAGTAATCAACGCTATCGGTATTGTTTTCTGCTCGGTAATATTGATACAATTCATTGTAGCCCCATTGTTTAAATTGCATGGTTATTTCGTCATTTTTAACGAAACGTCTCATCTCAGTCGGCGATGGATTTTGTTTACGAATCATAGCATAGGCATAGTACAATTGCGCCTCTATTTTCAGTTCATTGTTGCTGCTGTTCTGCTCTGCAAATTTGGAAACTTCAAGAGCTTGCTCATAAAAATCTTGTGCAATAAGTTTGTTTCTGACAAGCGTTCTGAACAAATCCAGGCTGTCGGGATGTTGGTAATAATGCTGTTTTAAGAGGGTAATATCTTCTTTCCCTTCAATGATTCTTTTTAATGTCGCAATAAATTCCTGTGCATTTTCGGCTTGAAGTCCGACTATACGGTCAATTTCTTCACCGTTGCTGTCAGTAATGATAAACGTTGGATAGCCGGTTATGCCGTATTGGGTAGCAATTTCTATGTTTTCTTTTAGTTCTGCGTCGATTTTTGCAGAAATGAAATTGTTTGTGATATAGTATTGAAATACGCTGTCGTTAACCATTTCTTTTTCGAACAATTTGCACGGCCCACACCATTGAGTGTAGAAATCGATAAACACGGGTTTATTTTGTTGTTTGGCTGCCGCCATTACCTTTTCGTAATTGCTGTCGAAATAGGAAGGCTCTTGTTGTGGGCAACCAAACAGAAGTGTTGTAGCTATTAAAACGAGTATCTTTTTCATAAAATAGTATTAATGTCCGAGAATAATGTTGTTAAGTGAGTGAATTAATAATGAAGGATATAGTTTTTTTGTTTTATATCGGATATATCCGAGCAACAAACCAAAGGCGATATTGAGCAGAATCTTTTGTACAACAACATTCATCATTAATTGGGATTCTGTTGTAAAACCTGTTTCGAAAGAATACTCGTAGTACCCGAACAGATGAAATAATCCGAAAAGTATTCCTGTAATAAAAATTACCGATATGTCTTCAATACGACTTTTCTTCAACCTGTACCACACATATCCCCGAAAAAGCACCTCTTCAAAAAGTGGGCTTACCAAACCAAATCGCAGGTTCATTGTTGATGATAGGTTGTCCATAAAGAAGAAAGACGATACAACCATCAGTAAAACGACTGAAGCACCAATAATATAAAGGTTGCGAAGCACTGGTTTAACATCGCGTAACGACAATCCCAAATCGGATAGCGATGGCTTTTTGATTATCAGAAAAACAGATAATATGAGTATCGACAATACCGATTCGATGATTCGAAAAATGTGATTTGGTGGGTTCTTAATCACATAATCATTTGAAATTTTCAGTAAGAAGATGCCTAATAACCCAACGACAATAATTTCAACAATAACAGAAAACAGTGCCTGTTTTTTTTCATCTTTTATAAACGCAAATACATTCATTGTGTTTATTGTTTTTTAGTTATGAAATAGGCTATATAGGCGGGCAGGTTGCCAATGAGTACAAACAATGTCCAAAAAATGTATTTGTTGTCCTTTTGGCGGCAGTCGAAATACACCCATAACGGAAACGACAACCAATATAGCAAAAAGCAGATAATTAGGGCAATGTCGATTACATAAATCATAGAAGATTGTGTTGTGTCGTCTAAATCAAAAGCCACTCCAACAAAACCAACCAAATCGTTGGCATCTGTTTTTAACGGAACAACAATGTGCCCGTAAACGTTGTTGTGGTCTCCTTCTTTTCGGATGGCAGCTGCTGCATACAAACATATTTTCTGCGCTTCATTCATATTATCTTCAACGGCAGTTATCAGTCCGAAATTCTGCTCATTAATTAAATCGTAAATACTTGAATTCAGCGGAGTGCTTGGTGCCATCATCCCATTGGCGTAAACAATTAATCCATCGCTGCTGATTAGCCACTTGGTGTTAACTGGCGTACCATTTAGTGTTTTATTTAGATAATCAATAAATTCATTGCTATTGAACGCTTTCTTGCTATCTATTTGAATTTCATTAAGCTTGTCGGTTACGATTTTTCTTGATACAGGGCTTTCTGTATTTACCGTAGGTTTAAAAACAACAGCCATTACCAGCAGGATTATCATTAACAATCCTGAAACTAAACCTATCCACGGCAATTTATTATACCATATTTTTTTCATTTGTCCTTGATTTAAAAATTATTACAATACTTGAAACAGGGATTATAAATAGGCTTAAGCTTAAAGTAAATTTTATGAGTTCGACGATGTGTAACGAATTTGGAATTTTTGTAAAAACCAACACTACAGCCACTATCCACAAAACAGAAAGTCCGATAGTGCTCACATTTACAAATGGCGTTTTTTCTTTTTGTTGTTCCATTTTGTGCAGCAACAAATTCAAAAACATCTCTTTTTTTTGCTCATCCAACTTATTGTCAGCGTTTAAGCTGGAGCTAATCAATTTTTGGATATTTTGTTCTGTATTTAATTCGTTACGGCTCATTTTGATTATTGATTTTGTTTAAACTTTTTTCGGAAAGCATTGCGGGAGCGGGTCAATAAAGATTCGGTTGCCTTATACGATTTTCCTATTTGCAACGAAATTTCATCAACGCTTTTGTTCTCGAAATACCTTGCCATAAGCAAGTACCTGTGCTCGTCACTTAAATCGGCTAAAACTTTTATAACGGTTTCCTGAACGTCTTCATTAACCACTTCGACCACGTCATTGTCGATGTCCATAGCAAGCTTCATTTCAATGTCAAACTTTCGGTGCTTTTTTTTAAGTCTGAAATAATCCGAAATTTTATTATTGGCAATTGCGCAAAGCCATGTAAAAACAGTACAATCAGATTTAAAAACATAAATTTTCTCAACAGCAACAAGCCAGGTTTCTTGCCAAATATCTGTTGCAACGTCCCTGTCATTGTCTAACCGACGCAACAGATAGGCAAACAGCAAATCGGAATATTTTTGATAAAGTTCCGTAAAAGCCTCTTGGCTTCCAGCTTTAATTTTTCTGACTGTTTTTTTGTCTGTTTGGGCCATTCTTTCAAATTACACTTATTAGTCGTGAAAAAATCTGAATCCTTCGGTTTCGGTAAAAGAAAAATTATAATATGACAATGGATAGTTTGATATTGAAGTTGTTATGTCAATAATTTTATTGGATCTCTTTTTGTTGAACAACGAATTGAATGGTCTCTTTTTCCTCAACAGGAAAACCTTTATAAACTTTGAAGATACGATAAGTAAGTAGTGATGTGATGACAATTATGCCAATACCTAAAACGTATGTCCAAGTTTCTCCGATGAGCTTTGATAAGCCGTTTAAGTCTCCATCGTTGTCAATTGAATAGCCCAAGAAGTTGACCATAATATCATAAACCGAGTTCAACATAAAAAACAGAAATATAAATCCGACTAAGAATGAATGTCGTAACGGCTTTTTTATCAATATAAAGAATCCGATGATTGCCATTATTAAATCTCTGAAATAGGGAGCTGTTCGGATAACAAATTCATTAAAAACATTGTTGTAATAAGTTTGAACGAAAGCGTTTCTAAAATCGCCTTTCCAATATTCCGGCAAAAATCGGCATTCAAAAACCTCTTGTCCAACTATTTTTGCACCAAGGAAATGACATAGTTCGTGCAATGGAGTTGCTATAAAAAACCACAGAACAGCTAACCCGAAAATGGTGATTAAATTCTGTTTCTTTGTATAATTGCTTCTTTGGTAAAATCGAATTAAAGGCAATAAAATGATTAATGTAATGCCCAATGTTCCAATAAGTCTGTTCATTTTAAATCGAATAATAGAATTGACAAATAAAAAAAATGAATAGCTGGTTTATAATTTTTGTTGCACTAGATTATTGAATTCGCAGTCTCCTTCCCACTTGGCGGTAACTTATTTCTAAATGCACCTTTAAAAATATATGCGTCATTAACTTACGTTTATAATACCATTTTGGAATTATATACGTCATTTATTACGTTTATATTTCCTATATGAGCAATGTTTTTTAACGTTATTAATAATTCAAGGGTTGAATATACTTCATTATTTGTCAAATATTTCACACTTACCTTAAAAAGTTATTTACAATTAATAAAAAAGATATCAATAAGGACAAAGAAAAAGGAAAAGCGAAAAAATTTGGGTACAAGATGCAATCTTAAACCTGTGCCTTGGTCATATACACATATAATGGACATATTAATTTAAATATTTTGATATTAATAAGAGCATCTATGTGTTATTATTCATGAATTTTTAATGTCCCATTTGCCACCCTCCTTCCGTTCATCTCCGATACAAGTTTGCAATTCTACTCACTTCCGTCTCAGGTTTTATGCGGTTTATTCGCACTCTTAGGGCGATCAGGCTGTACAGAAGTTGTGTTGCACATGTGGAGAATTGCGAACGTGTTCCAAACAAAGTGCATAGCAAATGCATAGGTTCTGCGAAGAGCATGCGAAGAATTGCGAAGACAATGCGAAGACAATGCGAAGACAATGCGAAGAAAGTATTCTAAAAGTGCAAAAATCGTCAAAAACGGAATTCAATATAACTGTTTTTGGCCAAAAGTGGAATCCAAAAACATCATTTTAGACTAAAAATGGAATTTTGTGCCATTATGAGGGGGTAAATCAAACATAAACATCGAACGCACAAAAATACATCCACCTAAATTTCAACCACTTACAAAAATAAAAAGTAACAGTAAAATTACTGTTATTTTTTCGATGCACATTTCATTATATTTTAGCAATAACAATAAAGGAACAAGGCACAGGAAAAAGTAGAAATGGTAAAGTGATTTACATCACTAAACATGAAACAGTAAAAAAGAAACATGATACCGCGAGAAAGAAAGCAACAAATCTACAGATTGCTAACTGTTTAAGGCTTAGAGGAACATAAAACACTTACGCTTCGAGTTTTAAAAGTTAGAACAAATAAGTATGATTAAATTTGGCCAGTTCTGTATGATCCATGAAAATAATCATATAAAAAGAGCTTTAGAACTTTTGCTTAACGTCACTAATGCCGCTGAATTTTTCAACAAACTATTATGGTAAAAAATTAAGTTATGATATAAATTAGCTGGTTGAAATGATAACTTTTTATGCAAAAATCCGTTAACGCTTAATATTGGGGGCACTTCCTACTTTAACCTTATCATTAAACGCTCTAATTTATTATTATTCAACACACATAATTTCATTTAATAATGCGGAAATTCTACGTAAAACATCTTATTGCATTAAGTGTTATTTTCACATGGTTTGATTCATATGCACAAGTTCAGAATATGGTACTTAACCCTGGTTTTGAGGTATATGATGAATGTCCAGAAGGATACACTCACATGAACAATTCTCATATATTAATTCCTGACTGGACGTATCCAACGGCTACTACTCCTGATTATTTCAATGAGTGCGGTTTGGGTGAAGTAAAAGTACCAGATAATTTTGCAGGATACAGCAAGGCTAAATCTGGTAAAGGTTACGCAGGAGCCATTTTAAGTGGAAGTAATCGAAATTTCAGAGAATACATACAAGGTACATTAAACGGTCCTATGGTTGAAGGTCAAAAATATTGTGTTTCATTTTGGTACAAATTAGCATCGGGAAGCAAATTTGCTATTGATCAGTTGAGCATGCATTTTACAACTTCAAAAATACTTAATGACAATAGTTCATTTTTAAGTTTAGCGCCCGATTTAACGAACAAAGAAGGTTTATTTTTAGACAATACAGAAGAATGGAATCAGTTCTGTCAAGTATATACTGCTAAAGGTGGTGAGCAATGCTTTGTTGTGGGTAACTTTAATAATTATGACTATACAAACTATGTAGCTACTGGTCGTGATACTAAAAATAAAAAAGGCAAGTCATATGCATACTACTTTTTTGACGATTTTGAAATTCGTCCACTAGTGGATTGTAATATGTGTGCATGTGTTCCTAAAGGATTAAAAGCCGTGGTTATTGATTCTTCTTATACAGGGGGTAAAAATCCTGTTACAGGTCAAATTGATAAAATAATAAATGATGGTATCATTAGCTTAGAAATATCCGGAGGAGAAGCTCCTTATAATATTGTATGGAGTAATGGAACAACAAATACAAAAAAAATTCAGAACCTAAAAGCAGGCTCATATACTTACTATGTACGTGATAAAAACAATTGTCACACGGAGGGTACTGTTGTTTTTAAAGAGCCTGAACTACCTGAAGATGCGTTTATCGTGGGATTAAGAAATATTGAAGAAGGAGGCGCTCTTATTTTAAATAATATTTTCTTTGAAACAGCTAAAAGTACGCTTTTGCCAGCTTCTTTTGAAGAACTTGATAAAGTAGTCCATTTTTTAAAAGAAGGAACAGTTAGTTTGATTGAAATTAGTGGTCACACTGATGAAGTAGGTTCTGATAATTCAAATCAACTATTAAGTCAACAACGAGCAGAGGCAGTGGTTAGGTATCTTGTTAGTAAAGGAATCAATCCTCAAAGAATCAAAGGTGTTGGGTATGGTGAATCCAGGTTTATAGATACCAATAAAACCAAAGTTGGACGATCAAAGAATCGTCGGGTGGAATTTACAGTACTAAAAAAATAAGCTCTTAATTATGAATTCAAAAAAAATAAATATACTATTTCTATCACTGCTAATATCGTTTTTTAGCCTGGCACAGAATCCTAAAAGAACATTAACTAATAATGTATTCAAAGGCATGGAGGCAAGCGCTAAAGCTGATATTGATAATGAACTTGGTAAGGCTAAAGAAGATTTCGATAAAGTATTATTAAAAGAACCAGAATCAGCCATGGCTAATTTAGGACTTGCTATTGTCTACTCATATGATAAATATTCTAACAAAGATTATTGCACAGCGCTGGAACACTTTAATAAGGCCTATGAAGCAAAATCACAGTTTACATCCGGAGATGAAGATGCGATTAATGATTTGGTTTTAAAACAAGATCATACTCGAAGAAACAGACCTTTTATTGAGAATATGGATTGGCTGAAACAAGAAATTGAAGATAAACTGATCAAATATATACGCGAAGAAAAAAAATCAGATTATGCCCAGCGTTTTTTGCAAGATTTCCCTCATTCAAGATACTATCGCAATGTTTCGCATATTTTGAGTTATATAAAGTTTCGTGAAGCCGAAAATGAAAATACGGTTGCTGCATTTAATCAATTTCTAAAGGATTATCCTGAATCAGCACAAGCTGATATAGCAAAAAAGATGCGCAATAAGTTAGCCTATAAAACAGCTATAAGTGAGGGATCATTAAAAAGTTACCTAAATTATATTGAAAAATATCCTAAGGCTGAACATGTTGGAGAGATTAAGAAACTTATGGAAGAAATGGCTTTTAAAGACGCATACAATAAACATACTCTTGAAGCTATTGATCATTTTATTGTAAATTTTCCTAATTCATCAAAAATATCAAAAGCCAAAGCCTTAAAACAGCAATTGCTTTTTGAATGGGCTAAAAGTGAAAATAGCTTAGAGGCTTATAACAAATTTGTGTCTTCATTCCCCGAAGGCAATCGTTACTTTGATATTTTTAATCTAAAAGCCAATGCATTAGCAGAACAAATAGTTAAGGAATTTCCAGAGGAAGATTACAAGTTTGTAAAAATATTTGATAACCAACAATTTAATGATTTTGGCGGTGGAATTGCTAATCGATCAAATGGAGAACTTGTAGTAGCTGCATCGTCGCGTAAAGCAAAGGGAGAAATGTATGACTCCTGGCTTTTAGGTTTAGATGCTAGTGGAAAAATGATTTGGAATACGTTTTTAGGAAACCGTTTTGATGATATTGTAAATAAAGTTAGCATAAGTGCTCAGAACGAAATTTACGTTGCAGGTATTACTGGTGCCATTGCTGATAGTTTAAAAGGCCAGGCTTGGCTTTATAAGCTTGATTCGAATGGTAACAATATATTTAATCAAGGAATTGATATTGATGAAGTACTTGATTTTGTAGTTTATCCCGATAATAAAGTTTTAATTGCGGGCTATAGCGAAAATACAAAAGAATCAACTTTTACACCTAATTTAGTAAAGCTCAATGCTAATGGTAAAAAGTTGTGGACTCGCGCATACTCAAGTAAGGGCAAGGTTTATAATTTAACTAATGATGCGTCAGGTATTACTTATGCTGCTGCTGGCAATTGGATATTTGCTATTGATCAGGCTGGTTATTTAAAATGGGATTTTTTATTGGATCAAGGTATAAAATATACTGCTGTAGATATAAATACGAACAATAAACTAGTTTTTGCTGGTTTAAATGATTCTGGAGCTTTTGCAAGTGCATATGATATAGAGGGGGAAAAGATTTGGGAATCTCCAATTAATATTTCTGAAAATGGAAATATAGAACAAATTATAACATTACCTGATAATAGTTTTGTTATTGCAGGAACATTTAATAATAAAATAAAGGTAGTACATATTGATGAAACGGGTGGTATTAAATCAGAAAAGGAATTTAGTTTACCGCAAGGAATTAAACTAAACGATTTAACAGCCACTGATGATAATTTTGTAGTAATTAGCGCTACAAGGTTAACGGAAAAAAGTGATTTAATTGTATTTAAAATGGGTCTGTAAACATTCAATTGTTCGTTAAAAATAAGAGGTGAATTAGCTTAAACCTTTAATAAGTATTCACCAAACTGGCACGGTTTGATCCGAGATTGCCGCTAAACACGAAAATAGTAAGACTAGGGCTGCGTTCTGCGTGCTATCCGGATGGCTTCGCAACCATCTCAGATACAATATAGAGCACCATTGAATTTGTTTGCAACGTTTAAGCTATGCGTAGTGCGAAATTCGAAGAGATATCCTTTCAAACCGATGCATAGACAAATTTACGTTTTGAAATTTTACCTTAAACTTAACAAATTTTCGAGACGAAAATTTGGCGCCCCAAAACAACCTACAAACTTCCAAAATACGAATACCTCCGCATTACGTATTAGCTTGTGTTGGCATTTCGTGCTTTATTTTTCTCCCTTCAATCTCTTTATTTCCTTATCAAAATCAGATTGGTAGTTTCTGTCCTGAATTTTTCTATATTTATTATATTCTTGTTCTGCCTTCAATTTTGCTTCTAAAGCAGATACTTTACCTTTGTCTTTTAATATTGGATAGCTTGATAGTTCTAAAAATTGATGTAAAAAATTAATCCATTCTTCCATTGTTGTCGGAATTTGTCTTTTTGCTCTATTTTCAGCAAGGTCAAGGTATGCAGAAACAATTCTATTTAATTCTTCAATATGTTTCTGATTCAAATAGTTTTTTGCAATTGAGACATCAGATTTGAGTATTTTTCCATCTGGGGCATATTTCCAACTTGTTAATCCCATATATAGCTTAGTGACATCAGCTGTAGAATAAATTATTTCGGCAGCAGTTTTTCCGGTTATTGCCCAATGTAATTTATTTTGAACCGTTGCGAAAAATTCTTTTGTTGCTAAATCTGATTTATCATAATCAATTGAAAGAGCATATATGTCAGTTATTTTTTGATAGAATCTCCGTTCACTGGCACGAATTTCTCTGATTCTTTCAATTAATTCGTCAAAATAGTCTTTCCCAAAATTCTTTCCTTGTTTTAAACGGTCATCATCTAATACAAATCCTTTGGTAATAAATTCATTTAAAACTTTTGTTGCCCAGATTCTGAATTTTGTTGCCTTATTAGAATTTACACGATATCCAACAGCAATAATTGCATCTAAATTATAAAATGTAGTATTATATTTCTTCCCATCTTCGGCAGTATGTTCCAAAATGGAACTAACTGAATTTTCTTCCAGTTCTCCACTTTCAAATATATTTTTCAGATGTTTAGTTATTGCTGGTCGTTGTACTCCAAATAATTCTGCTAATTTTTTTTGCGTCATCCAAAATGTATCATCATGATAGAAAACTTCAATTCTTATATTTCCATCATCTCCTTGATAAAATATTATTTCAGATTCTTTTGCCATGCGAATTTTTCTTTCAAAAATAACTTTTTTATGGTAAGTACGATGTGCATTATGGCTTTCTTTGCATGAACGCCAACTTATAATAAATGCACCTTTAAAAATATATGCGTCATTAGCCTACGTTTATAATACCATTTTGGAATTATATTCGTCATTAACTACGTTTATATTTACTATGGGCAATATTTTTTACGTTATTTATAATTAAAAGGTTGAATATACTTCATTCATCATCAAAAGCTTCACATTTACCATAATAAGTTATATACAATTGATAGAAAAGAATATTATTAGGACAAAGGGTTGAATGGTAATTGGTGGAATTGAATAACAAGAAGGGAAAAGCGAGAAAGTTAGTTACAAGATGCAATCTTGCATCAATATCGAGTGATGTAAAATCGAATTATTATTTTTATACAAATACTTTTAGTACATGACAAAACTATAATTGATTTTATATATTTATACTTCAATTATATAAAGCTTTACATGATACTTAAAACTTATTCAACCTTTTTTATTTTAATGCTCTCACTATGCTCTTTTGCAGAAAAAAAATATACTATTGGTTTTTCTCAGTGCGGACAAAGAGATAACTGGCGACTAAAAATGGAAGCTGAAATGGAAAGAGAATTGCTATACCATCCGGATTTTTCCATAATTATTAAACAAGCCTTAGATGACAGTAAAACTCAACTAAAACAGATTGAAGAACTTATGAATCAAGATATTGATCTTTTAATTGTGTCTCCCAATGAAATAAATCCTATACAAAAAGCAATTGAAGAAGTTTATAAAAAAGGAATACCAGTTATTCTGATTGATCGTAGAATTGATTCAGAAAACTATACAGCATATATTGGCGGAGATAATTATGAGATAGGAAGATTCGCTGCTGAATATATTGGTGGGAAACTAAATTACAAAGGCAACATATTGGAAATACAGGGGGCTATGACTACTTCTGCTGCTGTAGAAAGAAGTAAAGGTTTCAATGATGTTTTGGCCAACTATTCAGAACTAAATAATGTTTACAAAATCCATTCTTTTTGGAATGAGAATATACTTACAGACAGTTTGCCTTCAGGATTTAAACAACATCCTGATATCAAAGCAATATTTGCATTCAATGATGATCTAGCATCTGATGCAGTTGATGTGCTCAATAATCAAACATATAACTCTGATCTAGTAGTAGTGGGTGTTGATGGATTAGCAACTCCCAGAGGTGGTATTTCAATGGTTGAAAACGGAACTATAACAGCCACATTAATTTACCCAACCGGAGGAAAAGAAGCCATACAAATAGCATCTAAAATACTTCATAATGAACCTTTTAATAAAAATAATCTTTTACCCACTGTTCTTATCGATAAAACAAATGTAAAAACTACCCGTCTTCAATATAATTACATCGAGACACTCCAACAGGATATTGACAGGTCAAAGAATATGCTTGAAAAATTGACGGAACAATATCAATCACAACATATGTTATTATTAATTGCTGTATCATTACTTTTAATCGTTATCCTTCTTACAGCTTTGGTTTTTAGAGCTTTTAGGCACAAGAATATAGCTAATCTAAACCTTGAGAGACAAAAAGAAGCTATTTCGAAACAGAATATTGAACTAAAGCGAGTATCCGACCAATTGGATGAAGCAACTCAGGCTAAACTTAAGTTTTTTACAAATATTTCTCATGAGTTCAGAACCCCTTTAACCCTTCTTTTAGGTCCTGTATATGATATGGAAAAGGATGCAGACCTAAATGAAAAGAATAAATGGAGACTGAATTTAATTCATAAAAATGCAAAGAGGCTGTTAAAGCTGATAAACCAGTTAATGGATTTCAGAAAAATAGAAATGGAAAAGATGGGATTATTAGCTAGTAAATATGATCTTGTAGAATTTCTTCAATCTATTAAAAATGACTTTACCAGCCTCGCCTCCAACAAAAATATTAACCTTTACCTTAATACTGATGTTGAGAGTTTGCAGGTTTGGTTCGATAAAGACCACATGGATAAAGTATTTTTTAACCTGTTATCGAATGCTCTGAAATTTACGGATCAGGAAGGTACTATAAACATACATTTAAGCCAGGTTACATATACATTTGGTGATAAAGAAAAACAGTGTGCCAAAATTGTTGTAGAAGATAATGGCCGAGGAATATCAATGGAACACTTGAATAGGATTTTTGATCGTTTTTATCAAATAGAACAAAGTGAAAACCGTTTAGAAGGTACAGGAATTGGCCTTTCATTAACCAAGGGATTAATAGAAATTCATAAAGGAGCAATCGAAGTCTGGAGTGAAGAAGGTAAAGGAACACGCTTTAGCATATACCTGCAACTGGGAAATGAACATTTCGGATTAGATGAAATAAACCAGTCTCAAACAGAAAAAGGCTTGATGAATGACCTTATCGAAACAGAAATTAATCATGAAGTAAGTGATTCTTTTACGGAAAAGAAGGTTGTTACAGAAAATACCAACAAGCCTGTTTTATTACTTGTTGAAGACAATGAAGAATTAAGGAGTTATATTAAAAAAAGTCTTATTCAGAATTATATTATTGTAGAAGCCGGGAATGGTAAAGAAGCGCTGGATTTAATTGAAGAAAATGAACTGGATTTAATTATTACTGATGTTATGATGCCGGAAATGGATGGACTTGAATTTACCCAGATTATAAAATCAAAAATTGAAACCTGCCATATACCGGTTATCATGCTTACTGCAAAATCATCTGAAGAACAAGTTATTGAAGGTATTGAACAAGGAGCTGATGACTATATTACCAAACCATTTAGCGCAAATTATCTTTATGCTAAAATCCACCAACTCATTGAAAACAAAAACAATATTAAACAATACTTTAAAGAATTAGGGGCCAACATGCCTATTACAGGCCTCTCAAAACTAGACAATCGTTTTATCAAAAATATCGACAATTTGATTTTAGAAAATTTAAATAATGAGCAGTTTGGAGTTGAGTTCTTAGGTGAAAAAATCGGTATGTCACGAGTACAGCTATACCGAAAAATTAAACAAATGACTGAACTATCTCCTAATGATTATATTAAATCTATAAGGCTAAAAAAGGCAATTAAATTAATGACAGAGGAGAATCGTACAATTTCAGAAGCAGCTTTTAAAACTGGTTTTAGTACTCCTTCTTACTTTTCAAAATGCTTTAAGGATATTTATAAACAGACACCAAGAGAATATTTAAACGAGATAAATCATAAGTAATCCGAATCAAGTGTTGGATTTATCCTATTCAAAAGGCTGAGGGCCTAATACATCATAACTTGATGTATCACCTTCTAGTGTTCGAAAAGATACTCCTAATCGTAATTGACTATGCACCACGGGAATCAATTCTCCTCCTTATTCAAGGAGGAGTACGGATTTACAGCTTCAAATTACTCTTAATGAGAATATCAATATCTTTTCAAACACCTAAGGGCGATGCCCCTTGCTGTGATATTTCAGGCTTTTCAACCTTTTAAACCATTACCTCCAACCCTTTCTTGACATTAAAAATTATTTATTTGAATACGAAAAGAGGGTGTCCTCATTGATAAACACCCTCTTTTACTTGCCCAATTTGCTATACGATCATTCTGATAAAATCTTCCTAATTATTCCAAATAGATTTTAATTCATACAAAGTAGCTTTATTGATTGCTATTCCACCATTCTTTGCAAATGCATTAATGGTACAGAAATCTTCTTTAGGAAAAACAAGGCTTGTCATTACTTTTTCGCCATTGTTCACAAATATTTCTATAGACGACCAATCTACAATAACTCTAAAATTCAATGTACTTTTTTCTTGATACGGCGCATATTGAAGGCCTTTAAAATCCTCAGAGAAATCTGAGACACCAGAATTATCTCTGTTAATGATCAATTCTTTTTTAGTTGTGTTATAGGAAACAATAAATTCCTCACCGTCCTCATTTTGTAACGAGAATCCATATTCTGAAACACCATTAAGCTCTGAATGATTAATCGTTTCAAATTCGAGTATAAATTCACATGGTAACTTTATTTCTTGAAATACTTTTTCAGACCCCACGATCATAAGTTGCTCCTTAGTTATTATTTCTTTTCTTAGGGTTTCAAATTCATTAACTGGCATAGATGTAACAATTAAATCCTCACCTTGGCTTTTAAGTTTTAATTCCCTGGTAACTGTCATTGCTGAACGCCACCTTTCAGTTGGAACTTTAGTAGCATACTGCCAGTTACTCATCCAGCCAATAAATAAAGTTCTTCCATCTTCCTCCGGCACACCTGACCATGTAACCCCGGCATAGTTATCCTTTCCATAATCGAGCCAATAAAGGTTCTTATTTTCATTAATAAATTCATGACCGTCAAAGTTTCCCACAAAGTATTGTGTACCCGAACCGCCATTAGGGGCTCCCGGATTGATACTAACAAAAAGCACCCATTTTTCCTCACCAGAAACTTCATCCACGATAGGAAATAAATCGGGACATTCCCACACCCCTCCATATGCTCCCAACTCAGGTTGAAAATCACTTTCATGTTGCCAGTTTTTTAAATCTTTGGAAGAATAAAAACTAATACGGTCTTTAACAGCCAGGCTCATGATCCACTTTTGCTGTGGTTGGTACCACCGTACCTTAGGATCACGAAAATCTTTGATACCCGGATTTATTAACACAGGATTGTTTTCATATTTAGTCCAGGTTCGCCCCTTATCATTGCTATATGCAATAGCCTGAGTCTGATAATCAATTTTACCATCCATCTCCCCAACCCTATCATTATAAGTAAATACAGAAACCAATGGAGGAACTCCATCCTTACCAAAACCAGAAGTATTCTTCCAATCTACGACTGCACTACCAGAATAAATATACCCCAAACTATCCGGGTATAATGCTATAGGCAAATGCTCCCAATGAACAAGGTCGCGACTAATGGCATGCCCCCAATGCATGGGTCCCCAAACATTACTATCAGGATAAAACTGATAAAAAAGGTGATATTCTCCTTCATAGTAAAACATACCATTTGGGTCATTCATCCACATACTATCAGGAGTAAAATGGACTTGCGGTCTGTACTGTTCAGAGTAACGAGTTACTCTTTCTATTGTTGAATCCATCTTATTAGTTTTTGATCGGCATCCAACTGCCAGAATTATCAAAAATATTATAATTAATGCTCTCATACCTTTATTTTATTTATCCAATTAACCCTATTTATCTTCTGTAAGAAGAAATACACCACTATCAAACTGATCAGATATTTGCAGCTCTACACCAACACTCATCAAATACTCCCCTTTAAAAGTTAGGCCATTACCCCAAAAACGTTCTTTACCATTTTCATTGATCTCTGTAATGGTATAATCTTTTAAAGGATCAAGTCCGTTTAGTTTAATGATCGGATATAATCCTCTTGAATGAGGCTCAATACTGAAGGCAAATAATGCAGCTGTTTTTTTGTCCGGAGAAACAAATAATTGCGATGCCCAACCTCCTTCATCATAGGGAGATATTAAGCGATAAAGATCTCCCTCTGTTACCAATGGACGTATATGTTGTTTATAACTATTGATTGCATCTATTGCAAAAATTCGCTCTTCGCCCTTTATATCTTTGGGTTGAAGTTCCATTCCTAAACGACCAGTCATGGCTACATCAAATCTGAATTTAAGCGGAGTTACTCTTCCTGTCTGATGATTAGGACTGGTAGATACATGTGAAGCTGAGGCTACGGGCGGATAAATCAGGTTAGTACCATATTGAATAAATATTCTCGATAAAGGATCGGTATTATCTGAAGCCCAGAATTCATTGTGATATTTTAGTGCTCCATAATCAAGACGACCACCTCCTGAAGCACAATCCTGAATCACAAAATTAGGATATTTAGCACGGATACGCTCATAAACAGAATAAAGCCCCCTGGTATATGATACCCAAAAATGAGTTTGCTCTGAATCTGGCAAATAGGTTGAACCAACCTGTTCTACGTGGCGGTTGGCATCCCATTTAATATATTCAATTTTTGGATGAGTAGTTAAAAGACTGTCAACCATATTGTAAATAAAATCCTGAACCTTTGGATTTGAAAGATCGAGTAAAAGTTGATGTCTCCATGTAATTTTTTCCCTTCCCGGACTTTGAACAATCCATTCCGGATGCTTTTCGGCAAGTTCACTCGCAGGGTTTACCATTTCCGGCTCAATCCATAATCCAAATTTTATTCCTTTAGAATTTGCGTGTTTAATTAAATAATCGAGTCCATGAGGTAATTTTTTGATATTAGTTTGCCAGTCCCCCAATCCAGCTTTATCATCGTTGCGCGGATACTTATTACCGAACCATCCATCGTCAAGTACAAACATCTCCACTCCTATTTTGGCAGCCTCATCCATCATACCTGTAAGCGTTTTCTCATCAAAAGAAAAATAAGCTCCTTCCCAACTGTTCAATACAATGTCGTGTGGTTCATATCCACCTGTCATACCATACTTTCGTCCCCAACGATGAAGGTTACGTGATACTTTTCCCTGGCCTTCATTACTGAATGTATAAATCATTTCAGGAGTGGTAAATGTTTCTTCTGGCTTTAAATTCCATTCAGCTAGAAAGGGGTTAATTCCGGAAAGTACATTCAGGTTTTTCCATTCATCAATTTGAAAAGACAGACGATAATTACCTGACCAGGCCAAAGCTCCGCCATAACATTCACCTTCATTTTCAAGTACCGGATGATCAAGGCTTAATATAAATGATGCGTTCTCACCCTGTGTTGTACGAACTCCTTTCTTTGATTCAATAACTTTAATTCCATTTTCTATTTTTTCTTCCACCTTTTGCATTTCTCCTGCCCACGGACCATAGAAATGAGTCAGATAATAACTTGCTGAATTCACTTTCAGAAAAGAAGAATAAAATCTTTTAAGTGTTATTGCTTTGGGTTGGTGATTAATAATTTTTACCCATTGAGTAATAACATCTTCTGAAACATAGGCTTTTGTATGTAACTCAACTTCCAACGCATAAACTTTATCTTTTAATTTGATGATTGAATGAGAAACACCTTCTTCTGATTTATCCATATCATGTCCCACATAGGCCAATTCTGTATTCAGGCTTCCATCTGATTGGATAACTGCAAATGCGGGTTCATTAATATTTCCTAATCCCATAGTAGGATAAGCCTCATAACTTAAGTCTCTGTCGGTATCAAGTTTACGATAAGATTGTTGATGGTGAAAAGGTTTAATGTCTTCGATCCTTTTACCATAATATTGAAATACCAATCTATTATTCTTATCAACTGAATAAACTAAAGATGTTTCTTTTGTATGAATGGGAATAACATCTTTATTCTGACTAAATACAGCACTGCTAAATACAAGAAAAACCATCATCACAGTGCTCATCCATATTCTCTTTATATTTTTATTTTTTATAATCTCCATAACTATTTATTTAAGACTCTTATAATTCAGCCTGATTTCCATTTAATAATTTCACTTGACCTTTTTCTGCAAAAAGATTTAGGTACTTAACTCCTTCTTTAAACGCACATTTTTTAGTCATTGAAATAAATCCGTCAATGGCAAATATCTCCACGGATGTTTGATCGATAATTATATTAAGATCTAGGGTTGATTTATCGATAGCATAAAATGCGTAATCCATGTCGGTGTATTCTTCTGTGACTTTATTCTTGTCTTCTTTTCGGATAAAGAAATAACGCCTTACACTATTGTAACCTATAATGGTCTTTTCATTTTGATGATTTATAATTTCAATCCCAAAAACTTCAGCTAAGTCTAGATAAGTTCGGTTATTTACATCAAAAGTCAGATTTAATATTATTGGCAACCTTAAATGTTTACCAAGAGAGAATTGACTGTTAATATTCTGTGGTTTAAGTAATGTGCTTGTGGTGTTATATTTTTCATAATTCTTAAGGGGTACAGATTTGAGGTAATAATCATTGAATTTGTTGATCAATATTAGTTTTCGTGTAAGAGTATATGAAGTAGTCATCTCATTATTATTAATGAAATTTCCATATTTACTATTATTTATCCATCCAAGATAATAGCTGGGTTCTCCTTGTTCATAATAGTTTGTTACCCCCACCCCGGCAAAGTTATCACTTCCATTATCCACCCACTTTGGTTTATGTGTGATTGGAGTAAACTCAAAGTCATTAAACTCTCCTACAAAATATTGAGTTCCACTTCCATTATTAGGCGAACCTTCTGTTGTGCTTATAAAAAGAACCCAATATTTATTGTTTGAGTTATCAACTCCTATTTGAAAAAACTCAAGATCTGTCCATTCTCCTTTTTTCTCATCAACTTCATTCCCAAATTCATTAAAGTACTCCCAATTTAAAAGATCTTCGGAGAAATAAAACTGAACTTGATATCCTGATAATACCAACATTATCCATCGTTGCATTTCTTCGTGCCATATCACTTTTACATCTTTAATGTCTGAGTTAGTGTTATAAAGTAGAATCTCGTGTTCCGGTATATTTAACCAACTATTACCATCATCTGTACTAATTGCTAAATTAATTGACTTATAATTACGGTTATTTGATTCTGCTTTATTACTGTTATTAGTATAAAATCCAATAAAAGGAGGATTATCTGTTGCCAGACCACTCTGATTATTTTGGTCAACCACAACACTCCATACTCCAATTGTCCCAAGCGAATCCAGTTCTTTAGTTGTTGTTATTGGATTCCAGTTAACTAAATCCTTACTAACTGCATGCTTACAATGAATTAATTGGTCATTCTCTTTTGCCTTATAGAATAAGTGATATTCTCCATTGTAAAAAAATAGTTCCTTTGGAGCTTCCTGCTGTATCTCTGGTATTGCAAAGTGAATTCCGGTTAATTGTGATTTAACCTTAGGATCCATCTTGCAACTAAGCAACGATAGCAGAATTAACATAAAAGGTATAATAAAAGATGCCTTCATTGTAAATATTTTAGGTTGTACTTCAACACAAGGTGATGTAAACCGGAGTGAATAGTGAAATATTCACTCCGGCAATTAATTCCTTAATTAGACTTCCAGGATCTAGTATCCGACATTTTGTTCATACAATTTTTTTGTAAAATCTATCTCACGTTGTGGAATAGGATAATATTCATCTCTGCCTGCTGTAAATTGAGCTTTATTCAAGAAATCTTTCCTGGTTTTTTCCTTTTCTAAATAGGCATTCAATGTAGGTTCTGCAATACCCCAACGTACTAAATCAAAGAAACGAGGACTTTCCATTGCAAATTCTAATCTTCTTTCCCATTGTAAAGCTATTCTTGCATTTTCCTGTGTCCATGAAAGGTTTGCTCCATCATACTCATTAATCAGGTAATTAGAAGGATTTGTACCATCTGCTAACTTAGTTCGTTCTGTACTTTCAGATGCTCTATTGCGAATTTGATTGATTAATGGCATTGCCATAGCTTGTTCACCAAGTTCAATATAAGCTTCTGCCTGCATTAAAAGTACATCTGCATAACGAATAATATCAATGTTTTTAGAAACTCCCATAAACGGACCTTGTTTCTTATAGCAAGAACAATCAGCAGCTTGTTGTTCTTTCATACTTTGAAAGTAACCATATACGCCTGGCTCTCTAATCCAACTATTATCAAAAATATAAGCTTCCTCGTTACGATATTTATAAGGGTGTCCGTTCATACCAACTGTATGATCTATTCGGGGATCAACAGTTACACCTGTAGGTGTAATATCTTCAGCACTTAATTCCACGTCATTAAAAGTGTCAAATTTTGGCAATCCACTTTCATCTGTAGAAAAAGCATTTACCATATTTTGACTTGCCTGGTGAAATCCGCAACAACCATACTGAGGAGCTCCATGAGGGTAGTTTAATCCATTTTCGAAATTTAAACGTCCGGCAGTAGTACCATCACTTATAGAAAATTGAATGGCAAAAACAGATTCAGGGCCGTTATCATATCCATCCAAAAAGTTTTCTGCAAAATCTGGCTGTAAAGAATATTTACCTGAGTTAATTACCATTTGTGTTAAGTCAACAACTTCCTGTAAACGAGTTGCATTGATATTCACCACCTGGTTGTTATCATCCTGCTCATATGCCTGATATAGTCTTAATTTAGCCAGATACGCAGCAGCTGCAAATTTGTTTGCTCTACCTATTTCAGATTGATCTTCAGGAAGATTATCCACACCATACTGAAAATCAGTAGCAATTACGTCCCATAGCTCATCATTAGTATACTCCCTGTTTGATGTTTGTATGATTTCATCGTTGGATAGATTTTCATCAATATATGGAATATACTTAAACAGAATTTTTAGCATAAAATGACTATGACCTCTTAAAAATCGGGCTTCTGCAATACGGGTTGTTCTTTCTTCATATTCATCATCTGTAAGTTGATTCAACATTCTTAAAGCTGAATTAGCTCTCGAGATAGCAGAATAATAGTTTTCCCATGTATAAGGAAGACCGGCTAACCAGCTTTGTTCAGGTTGCGTTATATTATACTGCTCATAAAAGTTAAATGGTTCAACATCACCTGTTCCTCCACCACCTTTATAGGCATCATCAGAACGAACACTTCCGTAAACCCACATGCTGGCAATAGGGCCAATCATATCATTGTTACCAATGGCAGCATAAGCTGCAGTTACCAAACCTTCAGCACTTTCTACAGATGGAGATCCTGCTTCGATAAAACCCTGTGGTTCAACTTCAAGATAGTCCTTACAAGAATATAATAAGACTACTAATATGATAGCAAACCAATTTTTATATATGTATTTCATAATTTTCATTTTTATTCTTTATAATACGATGTTTACTCCAAATGAGAATGATCTTGGAATTGGAATAGTATTTATATTAGTTCTTTCTGGATCCGGCCCTTGAAATTCTTTACTCTTGATGATAAACAGGTTTTCAGCCATGAAATATACACGAAGATTTTCAAAGCCTAACTTATCTGATACTAACGAAGTTAGATTGTAACCTACTTGCAAATTTCTTAATTTGAAGTAAGATGAATTTACATTATAATAATCAGAAGGTCTTACTTCATTATTGTTATCTGATAAACTTAATGCAGGAATAGATGTGTTTGTATTTTGAGGTGTCCATGCTTTAAATACACCAGGACCCACATTATCCCTACTTCTTACAAAATTATTTACGTTTATATAATAATCATAACCTGTTTTGCCTGCTACTCCTGAACCAAATAACGAAAAATCAAAGTTCTTATAGTTAACAGCAACTCTCAAACCATATTCAAGATCCGGAAGGGTTGTTCCCAGAAAATCCTGATCAAGCGCATCAATTTTACCGTCATTGTTTAAATCTTTATATCTGATTCTTCCCGGAGCTGCACCTACTTGTGTTGCATGAGCTGCTACTTCTGCATCGTTCTGAAAAATACCATCGGTTTCATATCCGAATATAGAGCGGCTGGAATGACCAATAATAGTTTTTTCAGCATTTCCGGCATAAGCTGTTCTAACTTCTTCAGGTAGTTTTGTAATCTTATCACTGAAGTGACTTAAAGTGGTTGATACTTCATAGGTAAAATCCTCATTAACATCTTTTCGATAGCTCAATGCAAACTCCCATCCGTTATTCTTTTGAGTAGCCCCGTTCAGAAATTGTTTTTGTCCTTCACCTAAAGCTGATGCAACTGGTGGTTGAATAAGAATATCCGATGTTGTTCTGGTAAAATAATCAAAAGCACCCATTAACTGGTTATTGAAAAATCCAAAATCAATACCAATATTTAGTTCTTCTGTAGTTTCCCATTTTAAAGCAGGGTTTGCTCCCTGTACCGAAACAAAACCAGAGGTAAGATTACCAGAATCTGAACCATCCAGTGCATAGGCTGAACCTACATTCCAGAATTGGTCGAAAAATGAATTGTGTTCAATCGATGAAATCTGATCTGCAGTAGCACCATAACGAGGTTCGAATAATGCAAGACTGGCATACTCACCAACATCCTGATTACCTACTCGTCCTGCCCCAAGTCTTAATTTAAGATTGCTTAATTTCTTAATCGATTTAAAGAATGCTTCCTCACTCAATCGCCATCCTAAAGTAGCAGCAGGAAATAAACCATAACGATTATCTTTACCAAAACGAGAAGATCCGTCTCGTCGTAGCGTAAAAGAAGCCAAATATCTACCCGCATAGCCATAATCTATTTTTCCAAATTGAGATAAAAGCCTGCTACCATATGCTGATCCATAGCTATTTCCATTACTTGTTCCGGCACTCAATACAAAAAAGTCTTCGGTTTGGGTTGAAAAACCTTCTTTATAACCCGTTATATCTTTAAAATTATCGCTAACAGATTCAACTCCCAATAAAAATCCAAAATTACTATTGCCGAGCTTTAACTTATAGTTTGCAGTATTTGACCAGGTTACACTAGTAAAATCACTATTATACATCGTTAAGCTATTAACTGATCGCGAAATAAATCCATTCTCAAAGGCTGGTTCAATATCTTTATCTTTTACCATTGAGTAATCAATTCCAACATTAGTTCTCAACACTAAATTTGGAATAAGCTCCAATTCTGCAAAAACATTTCCAAAAAGATAAGAACGATTGGTATTGTCAAATCGATTTATATACTGCATAAAAACGGGATTGTTTCTATCTGAATAACCAGAACCTAACGGACCTGCATATTCACCGGTAGAGGTATATACCGGTATAGTTGGAGGTGAAGAAATAGCTAACGCAGGAGTTGGTACACTACCCAAATCCGGTGTTTCAAGAGTTTCGTTTGATGAAACAACCTGAGTATTAATTCCTACTTTTAACTTTTCATTAAACATACTTGTTTGCGCATTTAAACGAGCTGTAATTCTGTCGTAATTGGTATATTTTAACATACCTGTATTTTTAAGGTAGCCCAGGTTCAACAATACAGACGATGTTTCATTACCGCCAGAAATCGTCAGGTCGTTATTGATTACATATCCTGCTTCGTAGGTTTCATCCTGCCAGTCTGTATCTCCTGCAGGTACATTAGTATCACCTCCTACATAAGGTTGAACTGTTACACTGTTTAATACCGGATTATCAAAATTATTATTCCAGTCAAAATTGTATATCTCGCCATATCCTGCAGACGGATCTACACGGTCATTCACTGAAGCCTGCCACAATGCTCTTCCTCGCTGAACAGCATTGGCCATTTTAAAGCGTTGTGGTTTTTCTGATTGGATGGAAACATTAGAATTAAATTGTATAGTTACTTTTCCATCCTGTTTTGCACCATTTTTAGTAGTAACGATTACTACACCATTTGAGGCTCTTGCACCATAAATAGAAGAAGCAGAAGCATCTTTTAATACCTGAACAGAGGAAATAGAACCCGGACTCAGGTTTTGAAATACCTCTGGTCTTTTTGTTGGAACTCCATCTATAATAAATAAAGGATTATTATCTCCT
Source organism: uncultured Saccharicrinis sp. (assembly GCA_963665705.1). Lineage (GTDB taxonomy): Bacteria > Bacteroidota > Bacteroidia > Bacteroidales > Marinilabiliaceae > Saccharicrinis. The sequence continues at coordinate 1,243,501 of OY762448.1, read as the reverse complement.
AAGGTATTTTCTCCACGAATAAGAACTCTGGTATCCGCTCCTGAAGGCGATCCTGATTTCTCAATATACATTCCAGGTACTCTTCCCTGTAAAGCAACAACAGGACTTCCGGAACTCAAACTAACATCAGACACAGATTCCATCTTCACAACCTCAACAGCACCTGTTAAATCAGCCTTTTTCAATACACCATATCCAACAGCTACAACTTCCTCCAGACCGATATTTTCTTGTTCAAGTATAACATTAATTGTTGACTTCCCCTTAACTTCTATTTCCTGACTTACCATACCGATAAACGATATTGAAAGGGTTGCACTTTCCGGAACGTTAATGCTATAAGCTCCATCCAGATCAGTTATAGTGCCATTATTTGTTCCTTTTTCCAGAATAGTTACTCCGGGTATACCTAAACCGTCTGTCCCGGTAACTTTACCATTAACAGTTTTTTCCTGTGCGTTGGCTCCTATTGTAAAAATAAATAGAAACACGGACAGAAAAATGCCAGTTAATATATTCCAATTTTTAGATTTTTTCATAGCATAAATTTGTTTATAAATTAGTAAAAATTGATTTAATCTGCTCTATGTCATAAGCTGGAGTTGCACCTTCCTTTGAAGCTACATAAGCACCTGTAGCAGAAGCAAAATACAAAGCTTTGGTTGGGTTGTTATCTTGTAGATATGAAGAAATAAAACCTGCCAAAAAAGCATCGCCTGCTCCAACTGAATCTATTGTTTCAACTCTATATCCACTGTGTTTATAAAATTCACCTTTATCTAATAATACTGAACCCTCAGGTCCTTTAGTCATACAAATAATATCTACACCCAACTTCTCTACTAACCAGCTCATCAAGTATTCTTCACTTTCATTTGTCAGGTTATCCCATTTTCCAATTTCTCTCATTTCATCATCATTGAGCTTTATGAAGTTAGCTCTGGCTATTAAAGGCTCTACTATCTCTTGCTTGTCATAAGGAGGACGTAGATTTACATCAATAATTTTAAAGTCTACCCGGTCAATGCATTTCATAATAGTATCGCAGGTAACAGAATTTCTTGAAGCCAAAGAGCCATATATTAATACATCAGATTCATTTGCAGCCTTTTCCAACTCTGGTGTAAATTCAATAGCATCCCATGCTACAGGCTCACATATCGTATAACTAGCCTGGTCTTTGTTATCCAGGTTCACTAACACTTCACTTGTTGGTAGTTGATCATCTATTTGAATTAAATCTGTAGATAATCCTGATTTTTCTATGAAATCAATCAACTTGCGACCTTGTTCATCATTTCCAACTCTGCTTGCTATCTGAACATTTAATCCAATATTTTTCAGATGCAAAGCCACATTCATTGGTGCCCCTCCTGGTTTGGCTCCTGAGGGAAGCATATCCCACAGCACCTCTCCTATGCATAATATTTTTTGTTCCTTTTGTTCCATTTCATTTGATTTTTTTCTATTTAGATTGAGTTTCAACTGATTTTAATGTCTGTTTTGTATCTCACGTTGAATTTCTTCAAGGCTTTTACCTTTTGTTTCAGGCATGATCTTCCATGCAAAAAAGAAGTGTAACACCATCATCGCGGCAAAGAATGCAAATGAAAAACCGCCACCCACACTTGGCATTTCTGCCACTATAGGGAATCCCCAGATTAATGCAGCTGCCATAATCCAGTGCGTAAAACTTCCTAATGCCTGTCCTTTAGATCGTATCTTATTTGGAAATATTTCGGAAATAAACACCCATAAAACAGCGCCTTGCGAAAAGGCAAAAAAGGCAATGAATCCCATTAGGTAAATCATTACTCCATAACCTCCAAATTCAGTAAAATTGTTAGTATAAAACGCTTTAGCCAGCATACTTAAAAAGAAAACCATACCAACAGAACCTATCATTAATAACGTTTTTCTTCCGTATCGATCAATTAAGAACAAAGCAAGGAACGTAAAAGCCAAATTGGTTAAGCCTATTGATATAGATTGAAGTAATGCTGAGTCATTTGCAAATCCTGCCATTTCAAATACACGAGGTGCATAAATCATTATGGCATTGATACCTGCAAGTTGATTAAATGCAGCAATAAGAATAGTAAGTATAATTGGGAAACGATTTTCTTTTACGAAAAGTTCACCATGTTCCAAATGTAATTCTGCTTCAATAGCCTCAACTACTGAATTTAACTCTCCTTTGGGATCCTTAGCTCCAATGCTTTCAAATACCTGAAACGCTTCTGTCTTCCTGTTTTTATTAACTAACCAACGTGGGCTTTCCGGAACTGTAAATAATAATATGAAAAATATAATTGCAGGAACAGCCTCAACTCCAATCATGATGCGCCAGGTTTCTCCAACAAAGGCTTGCGAAATTACATAGTTAATTACATAGGCCAGAAAAATTGAAAACACAACTAAAAACTGGTTCAATAAAACTAACGTTCCACGTTTATCAGCAGGTGAAATTTCTGCTATAAACATAGGAGTAACAACTGTAATACTACCAAGGAATATACCTGTTATAAAACGGAAAAACATCAAAACACCCCAGCTTTGTGCAAGAGCACTTCCTATGGCAGAAAGCGCAAACAATCCTGATAAAAATATAAGAGAATGCTTTCTTCCATATTTTTCTGCCGGCTTCCCAATTATTACCGTACCTATTATAGTACCTATAATAGCAATTGCCACAGTAAACCCAAGGCTTGAATCTGACAAATTAAATATATCCTGAATCTGAGCCGTTGGACCAGACATCATCGCAATATCATACCCAAATAAAAATCCGCCCATTGCGATAAGTAGCGATAATCTAAAAATATTATACTGTTTCATCTTTGATAAAATTTGTAACGTTGTATTTTGCGTCAAGTGGAATCGAAAAATTTATATTATCAAAGTTATGGAAGGATAAACAGAGTCATTAACAACCTTGTATCAATTACTATTACATTTGATACAAGGAATAAAAAACTATCACACTTGTTACACTATTATCAAATTTGATACACTGCTAACAGACCTTTATATGAACAAATCAAGTAGATTTTAGACTATTATAACTGTTTAAATTACCTATTTTAATGACATATCAATCAGGTTTCAGTACATGACAAAACTATAAATAATTGAAAATCAATGATTTAAAAGGTGAATTTTCTTGTTTAAAACCTTGATATTCAGTATCTTACAAAAGATTCCCACATCATTTTGTAATGCATCCGAATACCAAGGTAGACAGTAAAAATACTCAATTATTTGAGTTGTTCAAGACAACAACCAGTTGGCACAAAGCAAGGATTAAATGCCTTGTCATTATTATCAATAGCATGATAAAATTCCAAACCGTTTCATATGTGAAACTTGCACAGGGATTTAACCCTAATGTTGAACATGAATCAAGCCTTCGGCGAGTACAACGGTTTTTTGCTGAATTTTTCTTTGATCCACTGATCTTTACTCGTTTAATTTACAGTTTATTGCCTGACGAACCTCCCTATATGCTCAGTATGGATAGAACCAACTGGAAGTTTGGCAAAACCGACATTAACATCCTAATGTTAAGCGTTTGTTATAAAGGAGTTGCTATCCCATTAATATGGAAACTTCTTCCCAAGCGGGGAAATTCCAATGCCAAAGAGCGAAAAGAGGTGCTGGACACTTATATTCGGTTCTTTGGTACCAAAGATATTAAAGCATTTATGGCGGATAGGGAATTTATCGGAGAAGAATGGTTCGAGGATCTTATTCGTCAGAAGATTCCATTCTACATTCGCATACGCAACAATATGATGGTGCATCGACACGGCAAACCTCCAATTAAAGCCTTTTGGCTGTTCAACAATATCAAAACAGGGTCTTACAAACATTGTGATAAACCGTATTACCTCGGTAAAAATCTGGTATATCTATCGGGAGCTAAGTCCTTCAATAAAGCTACTGGAAAAGTGGAGTTTACCATTATTGCCTCTTTCAATCAACACGATCAGGCTCTGATCAACTACAAAGAACGATGGCAGATAGAGACCATGTTTAGAGCTATGAAATCCAGCGGGTTCAATCTTGAAGATACTCACTTGACTGATTTGGAACGCATAGCTAAACTTTTGGCTGTTGTGGCAATTGCTTCTGTTTGGGCATACTTAGCGGGTATTGACAAACATGTGAACATTAAAGCGATAAAGGTGAAAAAGCATGACAGAAGAGCTTATAGTTTCTTTAAATACGGACTGATTAGAATCGCAAACGCGTTAATCAATCCAATAAATAACAGCGATTTAGATGAATGTTATAAACTTTTGTCATGTACTTAGCAATCAGGTATAAAAATTCTATTAACTTTTTATTAGCGGAGAGAGTTTTGGTAATTAAAAATTAGTAAGTATAGTATAAGCAATACTTAAAATAGCTTCACAGTAAACATTATTCAGTTTTAAATATTGAAGATAGATATAAGGATGCATTAGCTAAGGATGCCATTAGCCTTGTATTTTAAAATCTTCCTACAGTAGTTGAAAATCCTGAAAATAAAGAAGTTCGTCAGGCAATGCATGATGCTTCTTGTATGGCAGGTATGGCTTTTACAAATGTTTGGTTAGGTATTGTTCACTCAATGTCTCACCAGGTAGGTGGTACATTCGGAGTTCCCCACGGATGAGCCAATGCGATTTTAATGCCCAATGTGATCAGATACAATGCTACAGCAACAGATAAATACAACATCTTGCAGCATTATTTGGTAAAGAAACATCTGAAGATTTTGCAACGGAAATAGAAAATCTAAGAACTCAGGTTGGCGTTGTTCCTTCTTTTAAATATGCAGGTGTAGATGAAAAAGAATGGAATGAAAAGTTGGATACGATGGTTAAAAATGCATTAAACGACCCATGTACATTATTCAATCCAAAGAAACCAACTGCTGAAGATATTAAAGCAATTTATAAAGCTTGCTTTGAGTGAGTACCATACGCAGAGTAGTTTGTTATAAAGTTTATTAGATTTAATAAGGCTGTTTCTGAAACAGAAACAGCCTTTTATATAATAAATAAGTTGGCATGGTATAATGGTTATTTACAATATTGAGATAACTGATCAAATTCTATTGTTAATTTGTAACTATTCAGTGTAGATTTCAAAAACTAAATATTTCAGAAAAAATGTTGGTAACTTTAGCTGAAAACCACCAGAATTGTGAATAACCTTTGTGCAAATTCTATAGCAGCAATCATTTGTATAGCGAACTTTGCATCGCATGACAAAGAAGATAAGCATAGAGGAACGGTTAGACAATTTACTCAACAAAGTAGATAATTTAGAGAATCGAGTAGTTGAGTTAGAAGCTGAAAACAAACAGTTGAAAGCAGAGAATTGTAAGCTCAAAAAACGCTTATCTAAATACGAGACTCCTAAAAACAGTAAGAATAGCAGTAAGCCTCCGTCAAGCGATTTTCCCAAACCAGCGAAAACAAGTTCGTTAAGAAAGAAATCAGGAAAGAAACCAGGAGGCCAAAAGGGGCATATGGGCAACACTTTGAAAACAGTATCTAATCCAGATATTATTACCAACCACCAAGCCAGTTACTGTACTTGTTGTGGCAATGATTTATCAATGATTGTTGGAGAATATGCAGGAAAACGCCAGGTAATAGACATACCGCCAATACAACCAGTTATTACCGAACATCGAATTTTTCACAAACAATGCAGCTGCGGAACTTTAAATGAAGGCAATTACCCTTCAGGAATTAATGCGCCCATAAGTTACGGAGCTGGAGTGCAGGCTTTAATTGGCTACATGAGTGCCCGACAATACATGCCGTATGAACGTTTGAAAGAGTTTTTATATACTGTATTAGGGATTGAGATTAGTTCTGGAGGCATTAATCAGCTTATTGGAAAAATAACAGCCAAGGCGAAACCTTATTACGAGCAAATCCGAAAGAAAATCCTTTCCGGTAAAATCATAGGAGCTGATGAAACAGGCACTAATGTCAATGGTAAACTTCATTGGGCTTGGGTCTTTCAGAATCCCGATGCTACATTTTTATCAATCCATACCAAGAGAGGTTTTGCTGCAATGGAAGAAATCATGCCCGAAGGTTTTAAGAACAATACTTTGGTAACAGATTGCTGGAAATCATATTTTATGACTGATGCCAACAATCACCAATTATGTACTGCACATTTATTACGAGAACTTGAATACTTCTGCCAAAAATACCCTAAGAATAATTGGGCATTCCAAATGCGAACTCTAATCAAAAATGCCTTAAGTATCTACAAAGGACAATATACTGATAAGAAACCTTCCGATATTGCTTACAGATTCCAAGCCCTCTTGAAACAAGAACTTGATGAAGAAGTCAAGGAAGTGCAAACATTTCAAAACCGATTGAAAAAGTACGAGCAGTATCTGTTTAATTTTCTAATAAATCCAGAGATTCCACCTGACAACAATGCTTCAGAAAGAGCTGTGCGAAATTTTAAAGTAAAACAAAAGGTTAGCGGTTTCTTCAAGTCTATAGAAGGTGCCGACTGCTATGCTATATTGCGTTCTATTGTTGATAGTGCAATAAAAAACATTCAGAATCCATTGTGCGCTTTGCGTGCTATTGCTATGTCTTTTCCAATCACTGAATAGTTACGTTAATTTTTATATAGGTGACATATAGGTTAAAATAAAATTTCTATTCAGAAACTTTTCTATTTTTCTTCTGTTGAGCATAGTACCCCATTATGCCCATAAATCCTCCCATGAAGCCACTAATAGAACCAGTTATACCGTGTCCTATTGCATGATCCATTAATGTTTCTGGTACCGGAGTTGTAAAATAATTCATAATAAAACTCATTATAAACCCCATTAACGCGCCAATAATGCCTTGTTTTAAAAAATTCTTCATAGATATTATCGTTTATTAATTATTTCAAAGTGATTAATGTAAAGGGGATGCCTATCCCCTTATGAATTATACATTCTTTCTACTTTTAATAATGAAGTAAATCAATGACACAGCTGCCAACGTGATTCCAACTAAAATAAAGCTGGTATTAAGACCTACCCATTGTTGTACCGGCTGTATAATCACGGGCGAAAAAAACATTCCTAAAAACGTGGCTGTTGTTAATAAACCAATGTATTTCCCCCTGACTTGTACAGGTACTAAACTCATTACCCACAAGTTTCCGTTTGGTATGAGTAATCCAACTCCCAAACCACTTATAAGCACACCAGTAATAACCTGCCAATATGTTTCACTAAAACCAATAATAGAAAAACCAATAGCCATAGGTATAAATCCTAAACTATAAATAGCAATGTAATTGAGTTTCATTTTAACTCTTTTGTAAAAGAATGAAGCAATAGCCTGAGCAAAAGGAAGACATCCCACTGCTAAACCTATCTTGTTGCCATTTATTCCATCTAATTTCTGTAAAAAGAAAGGTAATTGTACCGGAATAAGATAAAAACTAACGGTTGTTATAAATGCGCTCAATAATGCCAGCCATACCCATGGCGATATTTTAGAAGTCTCCACAGGTCCTGATGCACTTCGTTCTTTATTGACATTAGGCTCATGTAAAGCAAAAGGTGATAAAATAATTACCACTATCGAAAAACCATACACTAAAAAGGTAAGGCGCCAGTTGATATCTGTCAAAACCCCTGCTGACGTTATAAATATCAGTCCTCCCAGTGCTACAAAAGCACCTTGTAAGCCCATAAAGTGCTCACGTTTCGAACCGGTAAAATAGTCACCTATGAGTGTTGTTGAAACAGTCATAATACCGGCAACTCCAAGTCCAAAAACAATTCTACCTGCTAAAATTGCGTACAATCCTCCTAACCAATAACCCGAAGTTCCTGCCAAAAGATAAATGAATAAAGAAATATTTAAAACTTTAAGTCTGCCTACTTTATCTAATAATTTACCAGCTAAAGGAGCTATAATTGCAATGGTTAATGCAGGTAACGTTAACATCATCTTTGTTAATATTTCTATATTCTCTACATCTTGATACGCACTACTAATTAATGGTAGTGATGGTGCAATAATAGCATTGGCCAAAATGGTTAACATACTAGCCAATAACAATGTTAACTCTAATATTTTTGTATTTTTCACCACAGCTTCCTTTTCTAATAATCTCACATTAATTCGTTTTATGAATACAAAATCTAAATCTGCTAACCAAAGTGCAATTCTTATAGAATAGTACTTATAAAAATCCCCCATTGATTGTCATCAATTTTCATTGGTCCATATCCATACCAATCATAATTTAATCCACATCCGAATGAGAATGTTTTAAAACTAACACCAAGGCGGCTGTACAAATGACTACGGTCGTGCTCACCAATTAAAGTATTTTGACTATACATTCCCTGAATTTTAGTATATAATGACCATACTCCTTTAATTGCAGGACGATATTCAGCCATGGCTATTGTTTCAAAATTCTTGGTTTCTGTAAGATGAAATCCGGTATTCACCATTCCCATAAAGTCTTTGGTATGATAACCATACTGTGCACCAGCAAAGGGTCTGAATCCCCAATGAGAATTTACTAAAGCACCGGAAAGAACACTTAAATTTTTGTAAATTTTATATTTAAACATGGCAAGGTTAATAGACTCTCTTAAATAAGCATCGTTATCATAGTTCGCTCTAATATATGATAAGGCAAAATATCCTAGTTTGTTACTACCTTTAAAATTCTTATCTAAAACTAATTGTGTGGTAAAACCATCGCTACCTAAAAATATTTCCAATGGAATAGGTGCGGATTGATGTGGTGAACCATCTTGTGGCGCTTGTGCTTTTATTGCGCTAAATGTTGTTGCTACTGTAAGTAGCATTACTGCTAATATTCGTCTCATTTCTCTTATTTTTAATGTGTAATTATATCTAACTCTATTGTTCATTAGATATGTATAAATGGTAATTTATTGGAAAACACTTATAAAACTAAGTGTATTAGAGATCTCACTAGGGTATAATCTGCCCTATTCAGATTACAACGGAGTAGTGTAATAACCCGAGTTCGATATAAAATTATTGGCTCAGACCGCTTATAAATAATGAGTTTCAATGAATATTTGTGAAGTCATAGCGGGCTATGTCAAACGTAACTATTCAGTGTAGATTTCAAAAACTAAATATTTCAGAAAAAATGTTGGTAACTTTAGCTGAAAACCACCAGAATTGTGAATAACCTTTGTGCAAATTCTATAGCAGCAATCATTTGTATAGCGAACTTTGCATCGCATGACAAAGAAGATAAGCATAGAGGAACGGTTAGACAATTTACTCAACAAAGTAGATAATTTAGAGAATCGAGTAGTTGAGTTAGAAGCTGAAAACAAACAGTTGAAAGCAGAGAATTGTAAGCTCAAAAAACGCTTATCTAAATACGAGACTCCTAAAAACAGTAAGAATAGCAGTAAGCCTCCGTCAAGCGATTTTCCCAAACCAGCGAAAACAAGTTCGTTAAGAAAGAAATCAGGAAAGAAACCAGGAGGCCAAAAGGGGCATATGGGCAACACTTTGAAAACAGTATCTAATCCAGATATTATTACCAACCACCAAGCCAGTTACTGTACTTGTTGTGGCAATGATTTATCAATGATTGTTGGAGAATATGCAGGAAAACGCCAGGTAATAGACATACCGCCAATACAACCAGTTATTACCGAACATCGAATTTTTCACAAACAATGCAGCTGCGGAACTTTAAATGAAGGCAATTACCCTTCAGGAATTAATGCGCCCATAAGTTACGGAGCTGGAGTGCAGGCTTTAATTGGCTACATGAGTGCCCGACAATACATGCCGTATGAACGTTTGAAAGAGTTTTTATATACTGTATTAGGGATTGAGATTAGTTCTGGAGGCATTAATCAGCTTATTGGAAAAATAACAGCCAAGGCGAAACCTTATTACGAGCAAATCCGAAAGAAAATCCTTTCCGGTAAAATCATAGGAGCTGATGAAACAGGCACTAATGTCAATGGTAAACTTCATTGGGCTTGGGGCTTTCAGAATCCCGATGCTACATTTTTATCAATCCATACTAAGAGAGGTTTTGCTGCAATGGAAGAAATCATGCCAGAAGGTTTTAAGAACAATACTTTGGTAACAGATTGCTGGAAATCATATTTTATGACTGATGCCAACAATCACCAATTATGTACTGCACATTTATTACGAGAACTTGAATACTTCTGCCAAAAATACCCTAAGAATAATTGGGCATTCCAAATGAGAACTCTAATCAAAAATGCCTTAAGTATCTACAAAGGACAATATACTGATAAGAAACCTTCCGATATTGCTTACAGATTCCAAGCCCTCTTGAAACAAGAACTTGATGAAGAAGTCAAGGAAGTGCAAACATTTCAAAACCGATTGAAAAAGTACGAGCAGTATCTGTTTAATTTTCTAATAAATCCAGAGATTCCACCTGACAACAATGCTTCAGAAAGAGCTGTGCGAAATTTTAAAGTAAAACAAAAGGTTAGCGGTTTCTTCAAGTCTATAGAAGGTGCCGACTGCTATGCTATATTGCGTTCTATTGTTGATAGTGCAATAAAAAACATTCAGAATCCATTGTGCGCTTTGCGTGCTATTGCTATGTCTTTTCCAATCACTGAATAGTTACTGTCAAACAAATATGAAGCAGAAAATCGTTGTTTATATGTGGCTTTCTATTAAAATACTAATCTACTTCGTTAAATTCTTCTACCATAGCTCGCTATGCAAAAAGAATTTGCCTTGTATATCAGTATTTTAATAAAATCTGAGCTCTTTAATTTTAATCGAACTCGGGTTAATAGTACTCCGTTATAATTGAAGAAGAATCCAACTTGCATAATTACAAGTTGAATGTCAAGCATTTTAGATGGGATATTCTGTCAGAAAATAAATTATTACTCAAGTTGTTAGAATGCCAGTGCTTCTTCCTTAGCTTTAATTTTAGCTCCTGATAGTAAAGCCTCGGTATCTTCTGTAATAATATCAAGACGATCTGTTGCAATGGTAGTAAAATCTGTAATACCCATAAATCCGAAAATATTACGTAGGTATTTATCAGCCATTTCAAGTGATTCCATTGGTTCTGCTGAATAATCTCCCCCTCTGGTAATGATATTTACAGCTTTTTTATCCTTTAATAAACCAACAGGACCATGCTCTGTATAGGCAAAAGTAATACCGCTGATTGCAACATAATCAACATAGGCCTTTAAAATTGCTGGTAGACCTAAATTCCAGATTGGTTCTGCAATAACATACTTATCTGCTTCTGCAAATTGGTATGCAAATTTCAACACAGGATGCTGCTTATCTTCTTTCATAACAGCTTCACGCATCTCATTCATCTTACCTTTTGGTAAAAACTGTAAACCTGCATCATATAAGTCAAGCTCTATCACTTCATCATTTGGATTATTAGCTTTATAAGCTTCAATAAAGCTATCTGAAATCTGAAAAGTTCTTGACTCTCCGTCAGCCTTTGCATTGGCTTTGATATACAACAATTTGCTCATATTCTTTCTATTAAACTATTTGTTAATCAACTCTAAACTCGCTCCTCTTCCCTATCATAACCTGTGTTGCAATTCGGATACAACTTCTCCATTTAAAACCATTACTTTCAATAGTTTTATTACATACAGATACTAGTGCACTTACTGATTAATCGATATCGATTTTTTGGAAGATTGTATTACAAAAATATTGTTGACAGATTACAATTCCTTTTACAAATGTTAAAAAGTTACTTTTTCGATCTGATTCTACTTAATGATACTTGTGAAATTCCTAAAAACCCTGCAGTATCACCCAAACTAATTCTTTGTTGAAGGTGCCCATACTCTTTGATAAACTTCTCATATCGGGCTGTTGCATCCAGATATAGTAAACCTTTTAGGTTAGAAATGGCAGTGTACGCTACAACCGAAACAAATTTACGAGCAAAGCTCTCAAAGGAGTGATGTTGATTACACAAACGTTCGAAGTCTTCATACTGGAGATAATTAATTGTTGTATTTTCAAGTGCAACAGTAGAATACTCTGCTGGTAAATTATTAAAAAAGCTGTCGGTAGCAATAAAAAACTGGTTTTCTTCAAAGAACCTAAATACAAACTGACTCCCCTTATGATAGTAGAAATGCTTTGCCAACCCGGATTCTACAAAAAACAAATGTCTGCAAACATGACCAATATTATGTATCATATCTCCTTTACTAAATGTTTTTGTACGAACGCATTTTATTAATTCCTCTGTTGCCTCATTTGATAAGGGAGAAATATCATTAACATGCTTTACGAAGTCATCCATCTCTTAATTCCTTTACTCGATAAAATACAATCTACAGCATTCTACGACATTAATTCAGGACGTAAAATAATAAGATTGAATCAAATTTCAGGGATTTAAAGCTATGTTTCTGATAAAAAATAACTACCAATTTGGATTGATAAAATAAGAAATGTGTAAAAATAGAATTGTCCACAATCAATTTGAATACCTTCCGCATATACATTATAAAAACTTTACAAGTTAATTGCTGGAGTATTGTTTAGTTGAACAAACACTGCAATGTGTAAGGTATGCAAGCAGCCCTACATAAGAGACTAAGTGTTGTAGGGCACGTAATTTCATTTCTCTATCATTGAAATCACTTCGTTTTTTTAATATGTAATGTCAGTCTTTTAAATGTTTTAAATTTCATATTCATTTCGCTTATTTACTTAATTCGTTGAGTTTTAAAATAGTCTTCCAGTTTCTAGTACTTGCTCCTATTTTTAATTTTCTCTCGAAAAAGTTATTAGTCAGTTTCGATTGGTGATAATTTCCAGTACAAAAAACAAACACGTCTTTATTGTCAATATAAAATATCCGGATACTGCTATTAACACGAGTTTGATTAAAATTAAAGAGCTCAGATTTTATATCGAAATCGGGTTATAACTCCTTTGAAATACTATCAAAATAAAAGGATATATTTCTCCATAAATTATTGCGGGTAAACATTAATACTTTTTATTTGTAGTATTGATTTATAAAATTATTTAAGATTATGGCTTTATTTTCTTTTGGCGAAACGATTGATGGTTTCGAATACAAGGTTTTAAATGAACGAGAGGTTCGTGGTATTTCCGGGATACTGTTTTTATTGGGAATAATTGCTTTTATACAAGCCTTTATTCTGAAAAATTATGCCGTATTACCATATATATCCGGGATAATGCTGTCTCACTTTTTAATATCAGTATTGATTAATCCTAATATTTCTCCTGTTTCGTTATTCGCAAAACTTTTTATACGTAAACAAACTCCCATATACATCGGAGCTGTTCAAAAACGCTTTGCGTGGTCTTTGGGAAGTATTCTTTCGCTTACCATTTTTATATATTCATTGCTATTATATAAAACGGGCGATATTTCGTATTTTCAACCTGTATGCATTCTTTGTTTGGTATGTTTGCTTTTAATGTTTCTGGAAACAGCCTTTGCTATTTGTGTTGGTTGCAAGCTTTATTTTTTAGCAATACGCATTAAATTAATTAAAGCTCCGGAAGTAACACCAAACTGTATGGGTGATTCATGCAGCATTTAAAAATCAAATAATCCTAATATCAATACTCCATGTCAAAAGCAATTCAAGACCTATATCCGGATGACGTAGCACACTGTTATGGCTGCGGAAAAAACAATCCCCTCGGATTACAATTAAAAACTTTCCTGGTTGAAAACAAAACCATATCTCATTTCACTCCAGATTCACAGTATACAGCTATTCCCGGTGCTGTTTACGGTGGTTTAATAGCATCTCTGTTAGACTGTCACGGAACAGGCTCGGCAGCAGCCTTTATCTGCAAAGAAGAAAATATCCCCATGGAAGCACCATTGGAAGTTCGTTGTATGACAGCCTCTTTAAAAATTGATTACAGGCAGATGACTCCCCTTGGTGTTGAACTTGAAATAAAAGGAAAACTCAAAAGCATTTCGGGTAGAAAAGTTATTGTTGATATGACATTAAGTGCCAATGGACAAGTATGTGTTACCGGAGAAATACTTGCCATACGAATGAAGAAATAACAAATTGTATTATAAACATTTAGACCAGTTCTGAGGTATAACCTAGAAAAATAGTTTGTATACGCAAAGGCATTTGGTTTTAATAAGCATCCATAAAAAAAGCCACTATCAAACGTTCTGATAGTAGCTTTCAATCTTTAACCAAACCTAACCCTAAACTATGAGTTATGTACAAATATAATAATATTTTATTAAACAACCAACACCTTCTTCACTTGAAGAAGAAACATTAGCTATTTTTTATTCACTTTACGTATAAAATCCTCCACATATTCATTAAACTCTGCAGGCTTATCAATATTTGCGCAATGCCCGGCATTTTCAAACATAAAATACTCACTATCATCAATTTCCAAATGCCATTCTTTTGACATTTCCTTTTCAATATCCATATCAAACTCACCCGTTAATATTAATGTTGGATATTGTGGTTTAGTATTTTCTCTATCGGTAATTATTTTTTTTAAACCTGGCATTACCATAAAAGATTTCCTTTCGTAATAACTTCCGGCTTCATAAAATAAAGCTTGCCCTTTTTCTGTTTTACAGGTTATTTCAGCAGCCATCTTTCTAAATGATTTTATTGAGAAAATTATTCTGAAAACGAAACCCGGATTAAATGAGCTTTTCGCCATTTTAATAAAATTACCTTTCTTATTGATATCGTAGCCACTTAATGCAGTTAATGACTTTATCTTATCCGGATGATTAAGTGCAAAATATTGAGCAATCAATGAACCTATTGAAACCCCAACCAGGTGAGCTTTATCAAATCCTTCAATTTCAAGAATCTTTTCAATATGCTTAGAGGAAGCATCAATTTTGTCTGTAGACTTATTCGCTTTTGATAATCCATGTCCAATTAAATCTATTGCAATTACACAATGATTTTTAGAAAAGTAATCTATCTGTTGGTTAAATGCTCTGTGGTCTGAATAGGCCGGATGCAATAATACAATCAAATCATCATGTTCTTTTCCAGATACAAAATAATGAATATCATAACCATCCATTAGTAATGTTTTATGTTCAACATTACTTTCTACATGATCAACATTTATATTCAGTTTTTCAATCTGGTTTTCGTACAGTGTATTATTTATTTCAAAGTAAGTTTTTATTCCCAGAATAGGTACAATTATTATCAATAAAACAATCATAATAATCTTTGTGTGGTTAGTTTTCATGGTTCTATAATTTTTAATAAACTCATTAACAATATGGTTTCAGATTACTTTTTCACTATTATTATAGCTAACAGTCACAAATTTAAATTTTTGAATCAACTATTCAATATATTTTATTTATTAAAATTTTCATTTTACATAAAGGACACATTCCACGTCATTGATTTTATCATGAAAAGCATCCCCTTCAAGCCCTGTCTGGTGTATTTCTCAGTTAATCCATAATCATCGCCAAAACTTTTACATAAAACAATCATGTACTCATGGGATATTTCGGGTGATTAATCAAGTTAATAGTAACCAATTCTAAAATCCTACGTAATTTTAAATACCCAATAAAATCAACAAATCTATAATCATACATTTTAAAAATTAGTAATTCATTATTGGTTCATTTTTTAATACAATATGATATAGAGAGAAAAATTTCCCTTTTTTTTTTGAGAAACTTTTAAACTTAAATATTTAATGCGAAGATTTACATTACTCTTTGTTACTGCAATACTAGTATGTATTGGTATTCATGCGCAAGAAAATCCTAAAATTTCAAAAGGTGAAATTCTAGGGAATAAACCTACAAATTCAGAATCCATATTAAAGGATTTTAATACGGCAGAAAAGTATTATAAGAAAGGAGTAGGAACATACGATGAAGCTCTAAAATATTATTTACGATTATACGAACAAAACAACAATATAGATGAGCTCAATTACAAAATAGCAGCCTGCTATCTCTGGTCTTCAAATAAAAAGGCAGCCCTTCCCTATTTACTGCAGGCTAAACCAGAAACTGCAAAAGACTATTACTACTTGTTAGGAAAAGCCTACCAATATAATTACAATTACACTGAAGCCAGAGAAGCTTATGAAAAACATTTTGAACAGCTAAACAACTGGAACAGGAAGGATAAGTTAAAACAATTAATGCAACTTAAGCGTGAATGTAATTTTGGTCAGCAGGCTATTAAAGATTCTACGCCGGTATTTATTTACAATTTAGGTCAGGTAGTAAACTCATATTACGATGAATATGGAGCCATTTACTTGCCTAAAGACACCACTCTTATTTATACATCCCGAAGTCCTAAAAACGAACCATCCAAAAGAGTTTCGAGATATAAATTTGATGAGCAGGTATTATTTACTGAAAATAGCATTAGTACAGATGCAGTTATGAATCATCAGTTAAAAGGTACAAAAAGTTCTATCAATTATGCTGTAGCTGGATATAATTCAAAACAAAAACGACTATATTTTTACAAAGGCAAAAAACGAACCGGAGATATTTATTCTGCGCTAATCGTAAATGGGAAAGCAAAAAAGATTAAATCATTAAACGGGAAAGTCAATCATATTGCCTACAAGGAAACAACTATAGCTGTTGATGAAAACGGAACTGGTTATTTTGTTTCGAACAGAACAAGAGGCGGACAAGGTGGTAAAGATATTTGGCAATGTAAACTCAAAGGAAAAAACAGATACACCAAAGTTAAAAACCTTGGTAATGTAATCAATACTCCTTTTGATGAAGAGTGTGTATATATTACTGAAGATGGCAATACTTTATTCTTTTCATCAAATGGACATGAAGGTATGGGTGGTTTTGACGTTTTTAAATGTGAAAAAACAGCCAGCGGAACATGGGATAAACCTGTAAACCTTGGGCATCCTATCAATACTCCTGCAGACGAACTTTTTTACCGACCTACAGACAATAAGGACATTGCTTTATATGCTGCCATTAGAGCCGGTGGTTATGGAGGTCTGGATATTTACAAAATAGTAAATGACAATCGTATCCCATTTAACTTATCCGGATATGCAACTGATATTAAAACAGGAGATACTCTAGATATCAGTGTTAATGTATTTAATCAGGATTCTGCACAACTAATTACTTCAGCTGTTTCTGATAGTTTACTAAAAACATTTTCTATTGATTTTGAAGATATAGGAAACTATAGCATACAGGTGAATGCCGAAGGTTATAAAACCATTACCGATTCTATTAGCTGTCCTAATGAAAGACACGCTCAGGTTGAACAATATTTCCAACTTGAAAAATTAAAATTTCCGTTTACAATTTCGGGATATGTAAGAGATTCTGCAACATACGAACCATTACAAGCCTCTATTTTATGCTTTGATGCTGAACAAGACACCTTACTTGCCCAAATAACAACCAACGAGTTTAACGGAAAATATTCTGTTACGCTGGCTGATAAATATAAAATCAGACTAGAGGTAACTTCTCCTGATTATTTTACTTGTACAGATAGTTTAAATGCCTTGCTTTCTTCAGCGTCTGCTATTAAAAAAACATTTGACCTTGTTAGCAGTAAAAAAACTTATAACCTATCCGGAAATGTTAAATCAGAAGAAGGAGAAAGTATTATCAATGCTTCTTTAATATTATATAATGTTTCTGATGCTGAAATTGCCATTGGCGTTAAAAGTGATTCAACAGGACAATATAATATAGATACTGATCATTACGGTCCGTTTACAATTGAAGTAAAGGCCGAGGGGTATTTTTTTGTTAACGATACGATTATTTACGAAAACGAAGACAGTCTGAAGTTAATGAAAGACTACACGCTTAAAAAGATGAAGTCAGGAGCTAAAATTGTAGTTAGCAATATCCTTTTCAACTCTGGAAAATCTTCATTTAAACCAGAATCATATAGTGAGTTGGATAAATTAGCCGATCTACTTATTGAAAACAAAGACATTAGAATAGAAGTTTCTGGTCATACCGATAATGTTGGCTCCGCTTCCATTAACAAAAAACTATCGAAAGCAAGAGCTCTTGCAGTGATGAATTACCTTATAAACAAAGGCATTGAAGCTGAAAGATTAGAATATGAAGGTTATGGCTTTGATCAACCTATTGCTCTTAATAATACACCAGAAGGAAGAGCTGAAAACAGGCGAGTTGAAATAAAAGTTATTGAATAGATTGAGGCAAGTATAAAAAAGTAAAACAATGAAAAAGATTAATATTTATATACTCACGTTGGTAATCAGCATTTTAACATTTTCTTGTGTTAAAGATACTATAAACGTTGATGATATTTCTGATGAAGCAAACAGAGAGTATACTTTAGATATTCCGGGAGGAACTATACATGCCACTATAAAAGATGCTTTAGCAGAATTTGAAGTGGACACACTAATTGAAGTGGATAAAGACGGACTTTTGTATGTGAATCATACGACAGAATTTGATATAGAATGGCCCATGGTTCTTTCTTTGGACGACCATACCGGAACATTTAGTTATAATTTAGCTTCCTTACCAGCGGCATCAAGCTTAAAAAGCACCGCTGAACAAGTTTCCTTTTCAGATAAAATAGTAATGAATGCACAGGATGGTGTTCGCCTGGATAGTGTTTATATTTCGAGCGCTGATATGGAGCTGAACCTTGATGTTCCATCTGAAATGATTGAATCCATTACTATTGAAATGCCGCAGGTATATATTGATGGGACATCATTTACCACCACGTTTACTTATCCTTCGATACCACAAAATTACTATGTAGATTTAAGTGGAGCTATCATGCGATTTAGTCATGATGAAGGTAGTGACGAGGCCTATATTCAATTAAATACAACTATTGAATTAATAGATAATCCTTCGTATGTGGGATCAACCGATGCTGCAATTAGCTATGCCATCACTAATATTAATCCGGAAATAGCTTTTGGATATTTTGGTAACAGAATTATTGATAGCCGTTCAGTAAACATCGATTTTAATTTATTTTCATCAGATAAGCTTGGTACAACCATTGATTTTGATGATTTAATTGTTGATATAGAAGCTTATAACACCTATGGTTCACCTTTTCAAATTGAAATAAGCGATATTTTATTTGAAGATACTGAAGCAAACACTTCTGAAACTGTTGAACTTGAAGATGGAGCTGATATCACTTATGTAAATCCTGCTACCATCAACAATATGGTAATTGATACAACTTTAACCGAGCTAAAAATCAATAAAGACAATTCCTCTATTGAAAATATCCTGCAGATAAGCGAATCATTTGTTCCTGATGAAGTAACTGCTAATGTTGAAATAACAGCTAATCCGGAAGGTGAAACAGCTATCAATTTTCTTACAAACGAAAGTAAGATTAGCGCTTCTGTTAATTTAAATTTACCATTGTATTTTAAATCATCAGCATACCAACGTAAAGATACTATTGAGTTTAACTACAATGAAGATTTTGAGGATGAGGATGAAGATATTAACCTATCTGATCAGGTTAAAAAAGCTAAGATTTATATGGATTTTGAAAACGGACTTCCGTTTGATGTTACTTTACAAGTATATTTTACTGACGAAGAATACGAAAAAGTCGATTCCCTTTTTAACACCACTACGCAAGAAACCCTTATTGAATCAGGAAAAACAAATGCTACTACCGGATTGGTTACTGAAGCTACTGAATCTCATTTTGAATCAGAGATTACCAATGAAAATCTTGAGAAATGGAAAAATGGCGATGTTAAATACATTATTATTGATACGCATGCCATTACTAACGATGCAGACCAGGACGTTTATGTTAAAATAACTGAGGATAACTATTTAAATACAACCATCTGGTTTTCAGCCATAGGAAGTTTTGACGCAGAATAATTTTTGAATTCATTTGAATAGATAAAAAAGACCAATGAAGAAACATATATATATAAAGAAAGCCTTATTAACAGTGGCCTTATTATACACTGTAGCTACGGCGTTTTCTCAGAACTCGAACTTATTGTACTATTTAGAAAATGTACCACAAGTAAACTACACCAATCCTGCCATGATGCCACGTGCCAATAGCTTTTTTAGCTTACCTGGTTTTAGTTCGGTATCGCTGGATTTAAAAAATGATATCGCGCCTAAAGATTTACTTCAAAAGTCGGGCGACATTTGGGTAACCCCTATTGACGCAGCTTTTGATTACGATCAATTATATAAAAGTATTGGTAAATCAGCACAAACAAGCACCTCAATAGGTTATGCTCCATTATACTTTGGATGGCGAACAAAAAAAGGATATTTTACTTTTTCATGGGCTTTAAAAGCAGGCGCTTTTGCCAGCCTGCCGAAAGATTTATTTAAAATAACAGAAAAAGGATTTGAATCGAGTACAACATTAAACCTTACTTCGTTGGAAACTAAGATGATGATGTACCATGAAATTTCAATAGGATATGCACATAAAGTAGATGAACGATTAACCGTTGGGGCTCATATTAAACCTATTTCAGGAATTGCAGCTGCACAAATGAAATACAACCGTTTAACAATTAAAAACGAACAAACAAGTTATAGCATGAATGTTGATGGTGAACTATTAACATCAGTGCCTTTTATTGAGTTTGTTCCTAATGAAGATGGTTTTCCTGAAGAAATAAATGAAGATGATGATATTTCAGGCTCTGATATATCAAGTGAATCTGTACCCTCGTTTTCAAACTTTGGTATGGCTGTTGATTTAGGTGCTGTTTATGATTTAAATAATAAGATTTCCTTTTCTGCATCTCTTAACAACCTGGGTTTTATTAAATGGAAAAAGAATTTAAACTCAACAACGGTTAATGGTGAATATACTTTTACAGGTCCGGATCTTAGCATTACCGAAACAGATGAGATTGACGAAGCTTATGATGATATTATCGATAATATGAAGGATGCTTTAAATGGAGAAACAGCTCACAAATCGTTTTCAACAACACTTTCTCCTGAATTATTTTTAGGTTCGGTATATCATGCAAACCATGTTTTAGATATGGGCTTTATTGCTAAAAGTACATTTGCCAAGTATAACTTTAGACAGGAGTTTGTTGTTTCAGCTAACTTAAACTTATATAAAGCTTTAACAACCAACCTTGCCTATAACTACGAAATTGGCGGTTCTAAAGATTTAGGACTGGGATTGGCGTTAAGGTTAGGTCCTGCTCAGTTATATATTTTAGCCAACCATATCCCTTACCAATTTGATAAGATTATTGATGGTGAAGATGAATATATTGCACCTACTAAAGCCGAGTCTTTTTCGTTTATGATGGGTATTAACTTTATTTTTGGAAAACACGGTTACCGCAATGACCCTATGATTAGAAGATAATTAGATAGATTTATAAATTTTAAAACGGGCTTACTATATGATGTATAGAAGCCCGTTTTTTTATCTCAAACCTAAAAAAACAATACTTATCAATCAATTAACTTTTTAGAGGTCAGTAGTTAAGCACCTACTAAATCTTTCTGATTAATTTTGTCAGCTTCCACCATACGGTACATTAAGTTGTTAAAGATGTTATCTTTCATTTGTGATCGGTTAATCCTGTAGCAAAACTCATTAAAATATTTATCTATATGCCATTCGCTAACCCAAGAATAGGTTGTTCTAATCCACGACTTCACTTGGTGTATCATTGTATGTAAGGCTTTAAAATTCATGCCTCCCATGCTTTCAATCTGTTCTATGTTGTAATCCTTCATCAAAGGGCGATAACCTCTCCAACAATCAGTGGTCACACTGGCATCTTGGGATATATGAGCATCAAAAAGCCTTTTAAGTTCTTTCGATGAGTAATTGTTGATTTTCATCGAGTACATACGTTTTACTTTCCCATCATCGGTAAGCTCAACAGCACATACCGCTTTCTTTTTCTTGCTGTGGTAACTGCGACCAACCTTACCTTCTTCTTTGCCTCCTACCACAAACTCGTCGATATGTACATTTCCATCCATCGGGTTGTTTCCGCTTGATTGCATCGCTTCCCTAACTTTATGCATGAACAGTCGTGCTGTTTTTTCAGTCACTCCAATACGTTCTGACATATAGCTTGCAGACAAACTCTTGGTTGAGGTTGACATCTCAAAGCAAATGTAAAAGGCTTTGCGTACTCCAAATTTCACTTTGTGAAAGAGTGTGTTAGCGGTAGCTGACTCAATATGAGCACACTTGTTGCAGATTCTTCCGTGATGCTTGCGCTGCTGGTAGCCTTGATGCCCACATTTAACGCACTTAAAACCTTGGTGCCACTTAATGTTGGCCAAATATTCCAGGCAATCATCATCCGTATGGAAACGATCAGTAAACTCTAGAGCATTTTGTCCTTTGAATAATTCCATGTATCCCTTATTTTTACTGGTGGCAAATATAAGTAATTATCTACTGACCTCTATAACTTTTTATATCGAGCTTTTGGTTTGCATTCAAATTGTTTATTATGTTTAACCTGAAATATGAATAATTAAATTATTGAAACCAAAATCAAACCTATGAAAAATAAAAATGATCAATTTATTGAAGAATCATTAATAAGTGACACACACCTAACTCTACGCCGAAATTTAGGAATTATAGGAATTGCTTTAGCTCCATTATTAATTTGCCTCAACAATTTTCAAATACTTCCCTCTATTAGTCATTACTATTATTCCGAATCGAATGTACTTTTTATAGGATTGTTGTTTGCTTATGGATTGTATTTGTTTTCGTACCGGGGATATAAAAAGGATAAGAACAAACTTGATTTTATAAACGACAATTGGGTTACAAATTTTGCCGGAATCCTTATTATCATGGTAGCATTTATTCCTACCAAAGCCAACAGTCAGTTAATAGACACCTATCACCTGTTTAATCCACCGCGAGGACACAATAACGGAACGCTTAACACCATCCACTTAATATGTGCCACAGGTTTTTTCATGATTATGGCTTACTTATCGTACTTCCGCTTTACACGCAGTGATAATTTGCATGACTCTGAATATGATCGAATCATTAAAAAGAGAAGAAACAAAATGTATAGAATTTGTGCCGTAATGGTACTCCTATCACTTGTGTTTATTTTAGTGTTCGACTTTCTTATAAAGCCACCATTTTCTCCATTTATTGTTCTTATTGGAGAAGCTGTTGCCTTATTCTTTTTTGGACTAGCTTGGTTAGTTAAATCCAAATCCTTAGCCATCATCAAATTATAATAACTTAAGTTCAACATAAAACTCATCCACAAATAAAAAATAAACATCACCCATAGGAAATCATCAATTTCTGTGTCCAATCTATAAATCATCACTTATAGAATTAGATATTTATAAATAATGAAACCGGCATGTCCAGGGCAAATAATGAGTCCCACAAGAGCATGAGTATAATTTGCATTGGTTATCAGGTTTTGCTAATATTTAGACACATGAAAAAGATGAACAGAACATTGGTTATTGCAGGACTATTGGCCTCGCAATTGGTATTTTCCGCTTCGTGCGACGAAAAAGAAATAGTAGAAGATCAAATTACCGAAGAACTTGCTTATGGCAACAATGAAGAACTAAACACCGACGCTCTAATAGCAAGTTTTATTGATACTGAAACACTTACTGCTGCAGAAACTGAAATGCTTCAATATATGAAGGAAGAAGAAAAGCTGGCTCGTGATGTTTATTATGCTTTAAATGAAATATGGAATACCAGAGTATTTTCTAATATTTCTAATTCGGAAGAAAGGCATATTGCAGCAGTTATGAGTCTGGTGGAATTTTACAATTTAGGAAGTACGGATGTTTTAGCTCTGGGGGAATACGAAAACGAAACTTTTAAAGCGCTATACGATCAATTGGTAGAACAAGGCTCACAATCTATTGAGGAGGCTATGAAAGTGGGTGCTTTAGTTGAAGAGTTGGACATTAAAGACATTCAGGAAAAATTAGATGCCACAAGTAATGAGAATATCATCCTGGTTTTTAATAATCTACTTCGTGGATCCCGAAATCACCTTAGAGCCTTTAATCGTCAGTTGGTAAGGTTGGGAGTTAACTATACACCACAATATATTTCGCAAGATCAATACGATAGCATAATAAATGGAGAACAGGAAACTGGTAATTAATAACTTCTTAATACACTCAGTTTCTATGTTAATAAAACAAGTGTAACCCGTTGACTGATTTTAGTCAATGGGTTATTTTTTTTCTGCCCAAAATTATTTAAATGCGTGTACTAGCGCTGACATTATTTTTTGTTTGAAACACCTCTCTGCAAAGGGTGACTTAATTTATACATGCACTTAATTATTTACAATTTACAGGATTGTGCGCTTCAAAGAACCCGGTCTTGTATTGAATGCACACAAACAAATTCCATTAACATTGTTTTAGAATAATTATATTATAAAATTAACGGAGTTCATCATATCTTTTTAATTTTACAACAATGAATGTCATAATATATGTTTTAACATATTAATTATACCACCATATATCTCTCGCAAAATTTATAACTGATTTAAAGTTAAAGTAAATGAGAAACAAAGAATATAAACCTATTGTATGCAAAGGTTGTGCATTAATGCTCGCCATAAAGTGCTACGAAAAAAATTGGTGGTTCCATATTGTAAGAGATCCTTTGGTTTGGGGGATGCGGTTTTTAGGCTGGGTTAATGGCATTGATGCTTATAAACATCCTGTAAAAAAATCGGAATGCAAAGGTTGCATACGCTTTTTAAAAGCTGAGCTTGAACAGAAATCCAAAACCTTTAATTTCTTAAATCAGTTTATAGGTCCGCGCTTTGCCAATTACCGAAATGGAATGTTATCAGATGAAGATATAAAGGCAGCCAAAGTATATGCTGAAGAAGCAATGCAATAATAGCATTAAACTGTTAAACAATCAGCATACAAGTCGTGTTTACCTTATTTAAAAATGGTATATTCACAACATAACGGATAAAAGAATAGTTGATATTATTACCCTTTTTATAAAAAACATGCCATAGTAATGTAGCGATACGAATATTAGTCAATAAATTATTTTCTTATTCTATATGCAAAAAACCACTAAAGATTTAAGCTTCTATACCTTTTTTACAAAGTATTCTTTAATGGAGGACTATGGCTTTACTTCTGGTTTAATAAGCAGACTATATAAGAAAATTCTCCCCTCTATTCCTGAGGAAGATACTTTTGAGTTCTTTTTATTAAAGAACAAAAACAATATTGATTATATATTCAGCACTCTTGAATTTGACATTACTGATGACAATCACATCTCTAAAGATTTAACCCTAAGCATCAAAGCTTTATGTTCTAAAATATCGGCATTTGGACTTGATAGCGATATTAATTATAAATTTAAAATACTGAAATTAAACCATCGCTGTTTTGAAATCCTGCTCAATAAAATGAGCACAATAGATTGTCGAGACAATCAAAAAACAAGGTATTTAATTCACCTTTTAAACGAGATTGAAAATAATATTAATGCTTTAAGAAAGTATAAGAATAAAATAGGAATTAGTCTGCACTTAACCATTGTTACAAGACGAATACTTGAATATATTGAACGAGTAAAAGAGTTAATCAATTTAAGTTTAAACATTAATTCGCCTGCGCATTGGAAAGAAATTATTATAGAACATCTTGCTTATAGTAAGAGAAAATACAGCTTAAGAAGATTTATTGTCAGACACTTTGATTTATTGATATTTGAAGCGGTTGAACACACTTCGAACAAAGGTGATAAGTATATTGCCGAAACTAATAAAGAATACTGGCGCTTTCTATACAAATCTATGCTTGGAGGTGCCCTTATTGCCGTTTTTGCCCTCTTTAAAATATACTTTGGATCTAATTATGAATTTAAAGCTGTTGGTGATGCCATTATCTTCAGTACGAATTACGCCATTTGTTTTATTCTGGCTAAACTATTGGGAGGTATTATTGCAACCAAACAACCGGCCATGACGGCTTCTACAATTGCCCGGCATATTGATAAAAACAATAATTTACAAATAGACTCCAAAAAAGAAATTATCAAGGTAATAAAAAAGGCACTGGGTAGTCAGTTTATATCATTAGTGGGTAATTTTACCATGGCATTAGTTTTTGCTAGTATTATATACTTACTTTTTGAACAGCTTGGAATGCAAAAGTCCTTAGGTATAAAACCTGACTATTTAATGAAAGATATTATGCCAACAATAGGTTTATTTGGTTATGCGGCTACAGCAGGTGTTTTTCTTGCCCTATCTGGTATTATATCGGGATATGTTGACAATAAAGTAGTAGCATCAAGAGCTGCTTACCGTATTGTTAATTCTAAATTATTTTTCAACAGTAAAAAAATGGCCGATTTTATTTTGCATAAAGGCGGGTCATTAATGGGAAATATTACATTGGGATTTTTCCTTGGCAGTGCATTTCTTTTAAGTTACATATTTTCTTTTTCAATTGATATACGGCATATTGCCTTTAGCACTTCTTACCTTGGCTACTCAATAATGAGTCAGCCTTTTGAGAGTATTATAATAATTAAAGCTCTTTTAGGGATATTAATTATTGGACTCACCAACCTTGTTGTTAGTTTTTCAATAACCTTGGTTTTAGCTTTAAAATCCAGAGGTGCAACATTTTTATTTATTCCTCAACTATTTATGTATTCTGTTAAAGATTTTTTCAGCAATCCACTTGATTATTTTATTGTTAGGGATAATAATGGCAACCCCCAAAAGAATAATCAGGACTAATTTTAAGTAAGAATTATTTATATGACTAATAATATATTTGACAAATTTGAAAAAGCCTATAATTACATTACCAATGAAGAAGATGCCAGAATTTGCAAAGATATTTCAGAAGAATCCTGTAGATACACATCCTGGAATTTTTTCATCATTATCATTAGTAATACCTTTTCAAAACTAGGCGATGTTTTAGCGAACCCTAAAACGGTTTTAGCCTGGTTATTAAAATATTTAAATGCTCCATTGTTTTTAATCAGTTTTATTGTTCCCATCAGGGAATCATTTTCAATGCTGCCCCAAATTGTTATTGCCAATTACATCAGACGTTTACCTGTTCGTAAATGGGTATGGGTATTCGGTTCGGCATTACAATTTGCTTCAATGGTTGGTGTAGGAATTGTTGCTTTAAACTTTACGGGGAATAAAGCCGGATACTTAATTATTATACTCCTTGTTATTTTTAGTCTTTCACGTGGTTTTTGCTCTATTGCTTCAAAAGATATTTTAGGAAAAACCATACCTAAAACCCGACGAGGCAGATTAAATGGCTACTCTACATCAATATCCGGAGTTTTAGTAATTATAAGCGGAGGAATCATGCTCTTAAACAGCAACAGTGATCCCGGAATAAATTATTTTACCTATATTATTTTTTCAGCCGCACTATTGTGGTTAATTGCATCCATAGTATATGCCACCATCAATGAATTTCCTGGCGAAACAACGGGGGGTAGAAATGGATTGAAAGAAGCATTACAAAAAGTAAGCATTTTAAAAACAGACAAAACTTTTCGTAATTTTATTATTGCTCGATCTCTTTTACTCTGCTCTGCATTGGTAGCTCCTTTTTATATTGTTTTGGCTCAAAAATATATTGGTTCAAAGCCAATGCTTTTAGGCATATTTATCATTACAAATGGTCTTGCCTCCGCTATTAGTGCTCCGTACTGGGGGAAAAAAGCAGATTTATCAAGTAAAAGTGTATTGATAAATGCATCGTTAATGGCCGCAATTTTAGGAATCATTGTTTTTAGTATCACTTCCTGGGTACCATTAATTCGTAATGCAATGTGGTTTTATCCTGTTGTTTATTTCATTTTAGGTATTGCACATGATGGGGTAAGACTTGGCCGTAAAACATATATTGTAGACATTGCAACAGGAGATAAACGCATCGAATATGTTGCTGTTGGTAATACAATTATTGGATTTATACTGCTCATTACAGGAGGTATAAGCGCACTACTATCTTTATTTTCTGTTGAAGGTATTGTGCTTGGGCTATCCATACTGGGTTTAATTGGAGCCTATGTAAGTTCAAAACTAAAGGATGCTTAACCTTTATCCTTTCATTTCTATTCTCCTCATCATTAAGTATAAACCCTATGTGGTTGGGTATTGCAATACATGCAGTATATAAATATACAATGCAGCTAAAAACTATTTCCTTTTAACCTTCTTCTTTTAACTTTATTACCCCTTATCCTTTTTACTTTAACCTTTAAAATCCACTTCTTCGTCTATGTTTAATAACGTTTTAACTTTTTATTAAAACAATTAAATTTTAATAAAGTATATTCAAACAGTAAATTACAACTAACGGAAATATCACTTTAGCGCTTATAAGCCTCTAATTATATTTTCATTGGATTTTGATTATGCAGAGCAAAAAAGTAGTGTGGAGGATGTTAAAAATAAAATCATAAATCTTTTTATAGTGACAAAGTTTTTCATTTTTTCTGAACCCTAGTTGCATATACGCTAAATTAAGATTCTCCTTATTAATGGAAAAAGAGAGGTTAGCACAGGGTGTAAAAATTTTTATGCAGCCTCTCTACTTAAACTATTTTATCCGATTGAATTACTCATATTAACAGACATACCATCGATAGTTCTATACATCCATTTTTTATAGAATTAATAATAGTAACTCATAATAATTTAATAATACATTAAAGATTATTGCTGCAACAATAACAGACAGGGTATGCCACTTTCTAAATAATGATAGATTGTTTCTGACAAGTACTATGGTAAACACTATGCATAGTGTGATCAGAAGTATAAGATTAATAACCGGTAACAGAATTTCAATTTTAGTTAATAAGTCAATAAACAATGTTGAGATACCACCTTGAAACATGTATTCGGGCAGTGTAAGTAACAAAAGCAGAAGCATTAAACTTATAGAACTGATTAAAATAACCAGAGTTTGTATACGATACTTTTTGATGTTATTGTCAGCAGTTTTTATCACATCTAATTTGTCCTTACTAAAAAAGAATAAAACAGGTCGTATTATTAAAGTGCTTAAAAAAGATAAAAACATGAATAGCACTAATAATTTTATAAAATTACTATTGTGAATCGTTAATCTCTGCATGCCGGAAGCATATTTTGCAGCAACTTCATCCAGCATTGATTTTAGCTCTGCTTCAGGATGCCAAGTTCCCTTTGTCATTACTCCGGCTATCAATTTTGTGTTATTAATATTTTTGAGAGGATTTTTTTTCAGTAATACAAAATCAGCATCCTTTCCCTTTTCAACAGTTCCGAATCTCGACTCCTCCCCAATCATCTCTGCGCACTTTTGGGTTGCCGACAAAAGAATTTGATACGGTGCTATACCAACATCTTGCCAAATTGACAATTCTTCGTGAAGACTATAGCCTGCAATGGTATAAGGATTACTTACATCTGTTCCTGTTACAATGTTGGCTTTATTATCTGCAAGTGTCTTAAGCAATTTGACTTTTTGTGTAAAATGTGCATTCCAGGATTTACCTGTTTTCCACCATGCAACCTGGACCGGAGAAACATATTTAATTTCGTTAGGCGGATTATTGTTTAAGGAATCATTACCTCCTAAATTTTTTAGAACTACTAAGGTAGGGCAGTTCCAAATGCCACTTTTAAGTGTTTCTGCCACAATTTGCTCGTCATCAAAATACTTTTCATATCCAACCATGTGTTCAATTGAGCTTAATCCTGAAAATAACGCATGCTTGAGATCAACAGCTTGAGGAACATGGCCTACAACCGGCATGTTGAGCTCTTTGGCTACCTTGGTAATTTCATCATACACTTCCTTCGTAAGCTTATCATATATTTTAATAGCATCATAACCATCCTTTTTAAATTGAGATAAGGCATCAAACACTTGCTCTTTATCACCCATTTCAAATGAACCGGGCCATATAGGGTTTTTTCCATCAATAATGGGACAGGTAGTATATAACTCGGGGCCAATTAGGCTCTTTTCTTTTATTTTTTTTCGAAGTTTCAAATGTGAGGGTGATCCAAACATATTTCTTATAAATGTTACTCCGTTAGCAACATACAATATTCTGTCATCTTCATTGTTATAATGAACATGCATGTCGCATAATCCAGGTATAAGATATTGTTCTTTACCTTCAACTATGTTGGCATTTTTTGGAATGGTCATTGCCTCATAAATCCCTATATCTGCAATTTTGCCATCCATTACTAATACTGATTGTCCATACAAAATTGAATCATTAACCATAGTTATGACATTCACATCCTTAAAAATGGTAGTTGTATTTTCGATAGGTTTATTACACGAAGAAAAAAGTAGTATTACTGCCAAACAAGTTAGTTCGACAGCTTTTATTATTGTAGATGGAGTTTTCATTAATATTGATTATTTAATTTTGATTCAGCTTGAGCGGTTAGTAAAACTCTAAATCTTGTGAGAATTTATTTTGTTTCTATTTTACTTTTTCAAAATATACGTTTCGAACACGACCATTTGAAACTTTACAACCAGTTATGATGTTATTTTCATCTCTGACAAACTCAATCCGACCGAAAAACCAAGCTTCTCCTGCAAACATATCTTTCTTAATAGAAATTAAATTGAAATCACTTAACCTGCTATGTTTAGCAACAAGTCTGTCACCGGCAACAATAAAATTGTATGTTGTAGATAACTCTTCACTATAAAACTCTCCTGAAAAGTCAGAAAGATCCAAAGAAGACTTGCCGAATGCTCCAACTCGTGCTGCCTCCATTATTTGACCACTTTGATGAAGCTTGAGTAACTTAACGCTGTCTCCTTTATTGGGTACAAACTCAATGGTTGCACCAACTTGTTCAGCACTAAATTGAGTATTTGATATTGTTTTTAATGTAAACATAGGCTGGCCTGTAGCCTGAGCCCGTAAAATATCATTCTCCTCTGTTATTGTTATAATAAAACCGGGTTGTAATTCAAAATCTCCTACATAGGTAGCAAGTACCTTTTTATCGACAATAATCGGCTCTGTCGTATTGTCCTCTTTAACTTCTTCCTTATTTACTTCAGTTTTAATTTTGTCTTTTAAATAGATATCTACCACTTTATGTGCCATCCCACCTGGGTTGAATTCGGCTGAATTACTTAATACAATTACTGAAAAATTTTCGTCAGGAAAACGAGTTAAATATGAACGATAACCTGCGTCTGCTCCTCCATGTTGTATTTCTTTCAATCCTTTATAATCACCAACAAATTGTCCAAAAGCTCCTCCAAATGTTTTTCCATTGTTCAATACAGCAAGGGTATTCATTTTATTAATAATAGTTGAATCTCCCACTTTTATGTCAGCAAAATTCATTGTCCATAGACTCAAATCCTCAACAGTGGTAAATAGACTTGTAGCTCCAACATTAGCATAGTTCAAGACGCTTTTTTTATATCCTTCAGAAACAGGTTTATATGAGTAGGCGCGGTTCTTTACAATTTTCTCATGATCATCATAAAAAAGCGTGTTTTTCATTTTTAGAGGTTCAAAAATATTCGTTTGGGTAAATTCGACGAATGACATACCAGAAACTCTCGAAACCACTTCAGCCAAAAGTGTAAACCCAGTGTTACAATATGCAAATTCATCACCAGGATTAAAATTGAGTTCCTTTTGCTTACTCACAAGTTTTAAAATATGCTCTTTTGTAATAACATCATCCAATCGCCAACCAGCCATTGCCAATAAATTCCATTGATCTCTTAATCCGCTAGTATGAGAAGCTAAATGTTTTAATGTAATTTCTTTTCCAAAATCAGGTAATTCAGGGATATACTTTCTAACATCATCATTTAAACTTAATTTACCTTGTTTTTCTAATAATAGAATCGAAAAAACAGTAAACTGTTTTGATACTGAGGCAATATGAAATATTGAATTAGGCGTTATGGGTATATCGTATTCTAAATTTGCAATACCATAGCCTTTTTTATAAACAATTGTCCCATCTTTAACTATTGCAACAGCTGCTCCTGGAGTATTATTAGTATTCCATTTTGCAAAAAGTTCATCAACTTTTTTGTTTTTGTCAGTTTGAGCCTGGATGGTACTTGTTAGGATGAAAAGTACAAGAAGTAGAGATAGTTTAATTAGTGTCTGATTCATAGTTAGTAGTTTTTAATTCTGAAAGATGTTAAATATTACAATTTGCATTATCGTTAATATTTAAGATACATATAAATTCTAAAGGTTTTGATTACCTAATTTCAAAAATCAATTCAATGAATTTATTGGAAATTGCACACAACTAAGAAATAGGAATATCAGCCTACGAAATATATAGATTAATAGATAAGTAATATTTTGTAAAAATAGTTTGAATTTAAACAAAAGTCTGATTATAATAACTTTGCCGACAGTATAGTAAAATCACACTCTGCTAGAAAACGATAAAATTAGAAAACCTAATCAATTCTTTCTGGTTTATTCATGTTATGGAAATTCAAGAGAAGAATCAAAGGAAAAGTAATTTATTATAGCCGATAATCTACTCCTGCTGAGTTGTAATTTCTGTTTGCGATGGATATCCTTTTAA
This sequence comes from uncultured Saccharicrinis sp., assembly GCA_963665705.1. GTDB lineage: Bacteria > Bacteroidota > Bacteroidia > Bacteroidales > Marinilabiliaceae > Saccharicrinis. The sequence continues at coordinate 1,210,820 of OY762448.1, read as the reverse complement.
ATTACGAAGAGCAAACCAGGTAATAGCTGATATCATAAGAAATGTGATACCAAAAAGCGGGGCAATAAAAGTTACTTTTAAACCACCAGCCAGCATGCCCGGTTTAATACTAACATCACTCATACTCTGGATAACATCAAAAGCTGCTACAAGACCAATCATTTGTCCGGTTATACCAAATAGAAACGATAAACTGCCAAAAAACAAAATACTATCGTTGATTCTTTTAAGTTTTTGAGGATTTTTATTACCGCGGTATAAAATAATAAAACGGATTGCCTGTACAATTGCAATTATCCACATGGAGTACACAAGAGACATAAAAAAAGCTCCACCTTCAAAAAATAATCTAATTATCATGATTTTAAGTTTTGTAAATAAATAATGAAACAATAGTAAAGATTCATGATAACCTTTAAAAATATATTATAGAAACAACACAAATGGCATCCTTAACAACAAATTTAGAACAATAAATAGCATTTTTGTCATTCAGGGTAAGTTTCGTGTTGTTGACATAAAATAAGAGTGATATTAAATATCCAAGCTATTTTCCTTTTATATTTGTTAGCTATGGCTAACAACAAAAACATAAAATCCGTTTTAAGTGCTTTTCCGTTTTGGGAAATTATTTATTGGATCATAGCATCCTTATTTATGTTTTTTGTTTTTAGTAACAGGCACTACGACATTGAAATACGTACTAATGTATCCATCTTGCTATTACTGATTAGTTTTGCAAGCGCCAGAATTATCAATAAAGTATTAATCCCTAAGTTTTTATTTAAAGGAAAAAAAGGGTTATTTATATATTCGATCTTTTTCTTAATTATTATATCGTCATGGCTTATTAGCATAGCACTCTTTTTAATTACTTTTTATAGCAACATTGCTTTTGAAAATACCATTTTGCCTTCCAGAGAAGATGTTATCATTCTTCTGACAGGTACCTATATAATTGCATTACTGTCTTCTGTTTTTTATTTCACGAAAGAATCGCATCAATCAAAAGAAGAAAAATTAATTATTGAGAAGGAAAAGAATAAGTTGGAATTAAAATTCAAAGAAGTACAGCTGCAGTTGCTTAAAGAGCAAATTCACCCGCATTTTATCTTTAACATGATGAATAACCTTTATGCCCTGGTAAATGAAAGTGCTGCTCTTTCGAGAGAAGTTATTGTGCGCTTGTCTGATTTGCTGGAATATATGCTTTATGAGTGCAATACAGAAAAGGTAGAATTAAGCAAAGAAATAGAATTCATCAATAATTATATTGAACTTGAAAAAATAAGGCACGACGATAGTTTTAATGTTACAACTAATTTCCCGAAAAATGTATCGGGGATAAAAATTGCACCTCTGGTTTTATTTCCCTTTGTTGAAAATGCCTTCAAGCACGGACTAAAACAAACCAATAACGATTTTATTACAATGCAACTTAGCATAACCTCACCCAAAATAGAATTCAATGTAAAGAACTATAAACACGATGTTGCATTATCCGGGTATAAAACTAGAAAGAGTAACGGTTTAGGTCTTAAAAATGTGCGCGAAAGACTTGATTTATTATACCAGAATAGATTTGATTTGCAAATATCAACAGAGAACAACATCTTTAACGTTAATCTAATAATTATACGCTAATGCCCTGTAAAACAAAATATACTTGTCTGATTATTGATGATGAACCTTTGGCCATAAAAGTGATACAAGAACATCTTGATAATTTTAGTGAACAGTTTGAGTGTTTAGGAAAGTACACAAAACCCATTGAAGCTATGCCTCTGTTAAATAAAGGAGGTATTGATATATTATTTTTAGATATTAATATGCCATCCATTTCGGGCATTGAATTCTTAAAGGCCATACCTAATCAACCCTATGTAATCTTCACAACTGCTTACAGGGAATTTGCTGTTGATGCTTTTGATCTCGATGCACTTGATTACCTTGTTAAACCCATTTCAACCGGAAGATTTTTAAAGAGCATCAACAAATTCCTTTCATTAGAACAAACTAATCCTACTAAGCCAAAAGAAATCATTCATATTAAGGCTGATAAAAAGCATTATAATATTCCCTCTGATAACATACTTTATATTGAAGGTTTAGATAATTACATTAAAATTAAAACAACGTCGAACAGTATCATCTGTTACGAATCATTATCCAGTATGGAAAAGGAATTGCCTGCAGAAGTATTTATTCGTATCCATCGTTCTTTCATTATTAATATCACCCAAATCGATCACTACACATCATCATACATTAAAATAGATGGACGACAATTTACTATTGGCCGAAATTATAAAGAACAAGTATTAGCCCATCTTGAAAATCAATAAGCTCGATTCTGATTAATTTGATATATGATAAACAGAAACGAATAATCAATCCTCCAAATCCAAAATTATAATAGATATTGATATCACAAATAACGCCAAAACACAAACGAGTTGGCTACCGAAATAATATTAACTTCTTGAAGAACCTCCCCCTCCTTTTGACGTAAAGGTCTTCCCTTTATGAGTATCAGCATTTTATACTTAATCACTAATCTTGTTTTCAGCAATATCTTTTTATCATTTTTACATCATGTAGTTCCATTTTCTTCTCCGATTTTCTTTCAGCAGATGAATATCCATACTTGAGGGATGCTTTGTTTTAAAGGTATTATTGCTTTAACTATTGAATATTTAGTTTTTGATTATACTTTTGCCGACACAATAAACAAGAGACTTTAATTAAATAAATATAATATTATGACTATACCTGTTGGATTAAAAGCAGATAAAGAAATAACAGTTGAAACAAAAGACACTGCCAAAACACTTGGTTCAGGGGGACTTGATGTGTACGGAACACCTGCAATGATTGCTCTTATGGAAAATGTTGCAATGAATATGATTAATACTTATTTGCCGGAAGGTGGTGATTCTGTTGGAATTAAAATGAATGCTGATCATATGAAAGCATCGCCTGTTGGTGCTAAAATTAAGTGTGAAGCAACTATTTCTGAAGTTGATGGAAGAAAAGTTTCCTACGAAATTGTATGTACTGACGAATCTGGCGCTACAATTGGTAAAGCATCTCATGACAGGTTTGTTGTTGATGTAGAAAGATTTTTAAGTAAGTTGTAAAAACTGAAAGTTTATTAAACCACTCTGTCAGATATTCATGCATCATATCTGCCACCCCTCCTTTTGGAGGGGAACATTGTGGCGCGAAAGCTCTTCTCTTCAATGAAAACAATTCTGCATCATGCAAATAAATTCTCTTCAAAAGGAGAAGTACGCGAAATACTAGAGGGAGGTGGTTAATATGAGTAATTATCAGCTAACATCCTAACTTGAAAATATTCTACATCAGAAGCTCTAACCCCGCTGTAAAGAGATATCATTAAGATCAATGGAGGGATGATGATTTCGTGGTTTACCTACAGACAATTTTTTATACTGTATAACTGACTGCGAGCAAAAATGAAGACAGGCAAAACAATAGTGGCAGTTATTGAGCCATTGAACTTGTTTGCCATGCAGCCTGATATTCTGAAAAGGGCAAACCTGCATACAGTACCCACAACGGATACATCCCTCTCCTACCGTAAAATGCTTATGACTACTATTGGGCTCCTTTGTTAGCAATTGTTTAACATTACCGAGTAAGGTAACCTCATCATCAAATTCATTTTTAAATTTTTCTACATTTTTGCATATGTACAATACCTTTTCTTGGGCTTCCTGATATAGTTGATCGGGTTGTTTTGCTTTTGTCAATTGCAGGTATGGAAAATGCGCAGCCACCATTGGTATAAAATAACCGGCATTGAGTTTTGCTTTTGCCTTGCTTACAAATTTTTCAACCTCTGATAGTGCATTTCCAAACCTGGGACTGGCCCCTGTAACCACAACAAAAATATATTTGGGATTATGAAAATTCACCTCTGCCAGAAACTCACGTACAATGCGGGGTACTCCCATAAAATGCATCGGAAAAATAATGCCAACTCTTTGGGCAGTAACTTTTACAGGTTTCTGCTTTAAACACCCTATGATAGGATATAATTCACTCCCTTTTATATGGTTTTTAATGGATCGGGCTACACTTAAACTATTACCAGTACCAGAAAAATAATACAAGGCTGTATTCATGTTACATAAAAAATTTAAATGCAAATATACTTGTTTAAACCCGCAATCTGAATCTTATAATTTCAACACATTTAAATTCTATTATTTTATTTAGTTATAAGTCTAATTATGAAGGTCTGCTAACCCAAATATTATATTTTGTTAAACTATGACACTAATGAGAAGGTTCGATATCTTATTTCAAACCTTAATATAATAATAACAACATTACCTTGATGCCTTATTCTGTAATTAAAATTTCGCTCACAACATGAGCATTATTTAAAAATAGTTGTATTTTTAAGCTTGTCAAAAAATTTGGTCTGGTTGCATCGGTTCTTATACAAGACACATAAAAAGGTTCGTAGAACATTGGCTTGTTGAAATAGCAGTTCAAACCAACACCTAATAGATTCAACCATTACCGCCTATAAAAAAACAACCAATGAATTCAAATAAAATATTAGGTTATTTAGCCATCATTATCCTGATTATTTATACAGCATTGGGAATATCTATTAAAACAACTGAACAAAATAGTATTATCATAGGAAAGCTGTTTGATGGATTATATGTAGTACTTCTACTGTTAGGAATTGCATTCATACTACTTACAACTAAAGTATTGGAAAATCATAAACGTACACTAGTAAAAATTGGAGATGGATTAGTTATTGTTGGTACTGGAATAAAAATACTTCACCTTCCGTTTATTGTAAGTTTCGTTTTAATTTCAGCAGGGTTAATAATCATATTAATCGACCAATTATTAAGACTAAAAACCAAGAAGGATGATTTATCAGTTGAAAGACTGAAAATTATTTGGTATTTATTTTTCTGGACAGGTGTTGTATTTAAAATATTCCATTTACCCGGAGCTCAAATTTTAGTATTTATTTCAGTCATAGTCTTGTGGTCTGCAATTTCAGCATACTTATTTAAGAATGGTATACCAAAATACATTAGCCAATAAGAGATAACAGGTAGTACTTCCACAATCAAAATATAACCCCTTATTATGAAAACATTGACAATACTCTTAAATCTTTAAGAAGAATCGCTATGAAAAAGCAACTCGATATAACACCAAACAATTCGAAAATGATCCTATTTTTGGGGTTGCTCTTTATAAGCGATCCGAAGCCTATTAAGCACTAAATATGATGAATAAAGCTTGTGAGGACTGAAAATATAAATGAACTTGACCAGGTAAAAGGAGTTAATCTATATAAATGTAATTGTAAAAAGTAACGCAGATTAACATTTTAACCTGAATTCCAAAACCATTTGTTCTACTAAATTTAAATTTGCACTTTTGAGCTTTTCAAGAACTTAACTTTGCTCATAAAGTTTAAAGGCATTATTTACATCAAACTCCATAAATATATAAATGGAGAAATTAGGATGAAACATTAAACGTATTTGAAACGAGCCATGAGAGATTTTTCACAAACTGGAAAATGATCAAATTTGGCGAGTTCCATATGACTGTTAATCACAAAATTTGAACAGATGAAACAAATAACAAAACTACTCTGTTTTGCAATACTATCTTTTAGTATTAGCAGTTGTCAACAAAAAGAAGTATTCGTTTCCTTAGATGGTAACATTCTTAGTACCAATGATGCTAATAAATCTGCATTGCCATACTTACAAATAAAGTCGGCAAAATCACCTAAAGGAATAGTTGTTGTTTTTGCAGGTAATCAATCTTCAAATGATTCTATTTCTGCAATAGTTAATCAACAAGGATTTTCAGCTGCTCTATTAAAAGGAAATCAGATTAAACTAACTGATGCAATTAAAGCGATTGATTTAATACATTCTGATAGTGAACTGAATATAAACACGGAGTATACTTGCCTTATTGGTTATGGTGACGGAGCAAAAATGGCAGCCTTAACTGAGTATGAATTAAGTGAAGACAAACAGCCGAATGATTTGATTTTAATTAATCCGAATGATTTTGATAAAACCACTCAAGGCACAGTATTTCCTTTAGTTAATCCACCTCTAAATACACAAACGAAATTATTATGCATAACTGATACTGTAACGCAAAATAAAACAGCATTAACTGCATCCAGTGAATATACCAAAACATGGATCGGGTATGATGGTATTGCTTTTTTTAAAGAGATTTCCAATGCCGAAAATTTTGTTCCCGGAAATAAAGAGTTAACGGAAGTATTAACTTCTTTCTGGAACGGGGAAATGGCATTTCCTGTAGAAAAAGAAAATCCTGCAGCTATTCCTGTTGAAGGATATTCACCCAAACGACATGCCGAAAAAATACAACTCGTTAAAAAACACAAATACGACCTGCTATTTGTAGGTAATTCCATAACAAACAATTGGGAAAAACCAGCATATCAAACTGTTTGGAAAAAATATTTTGGCTCACGAAATGCTATTAACTTAGGTTTTTCCGGATATCGTACCGAAAATATCATTTGGAATATTAAAAATGGAGAACTTGAAAATCAATCTCCTAAAGTGATCATTCTTGAAATAGGAACCAATAATATTGATGAAAAGAATTATCCTACCCGGCATACAGCAGGACAACTTGCCGGAGGGATGGAAAAAATAGTAAGTATATTCAGAGAAAAATGTCCCGATTCAAAAATCATCCTGCTTCGTTGTTTTCCGGGGTGCTATGGAGGTCCAAATCCTACATCACATCGCAGAATATTAGAACGGGCATCTGATATTGTTTCTCATTTGGCTGATAACAAACACATTTTTTATTGCGATGTTAACCATGTTTTTCTTAATAATGATGGTTCTATAAACCATGATTTACTCCCGGACTGGTTACATCCCAATCCAGAAGGTGCAAAGCTATGGGCACAGGCCATGGAACCTCTCTTATCTGAATTGATGGGAGATAAATTAAGGGTTAATAAGAAACTTTCAAATACAGCAATAATTCCTGCTTCTAAACTTGAAGAAGACAGCTACGACTGGTGGGTAAGACATAATGATGTTCTTGAAGCAAAAGACACTCTTAATCCTGATATTGTTTTAATTGGAAACTCCATCACTCATTTTTGGGGAGGCACTTGTCCCCCACTTAAATTTGCCGATGGAACTTCAAGAAATCCGAATGGCCCTGAATCATGGAAAGCCACATTTGGCCATCATAAAGTATTGAATTTAGGTTTTGGATGGGATCGTACCCAAAATGTTTTGTGGCGACTGGATAATGGTGAACTGGACGGACTTGACCCTAAATTGGTAATTATTCATATAGGAACCAATAATACCAGCGAAACAAAGAATGCAAGAATGAATACAGCTGCTGAAATAGAAAAAGGCATTGAAGCTGTTTTCATGAGAGTTCGCTCTAAAGTTCCAAGAGCAAAAATTGTATTAATGGAAATAATGCCTCGCGAAGAAATGCCTGATAATTCCCGAAGAGTACTAATTAATAAAACCAATAAAATCCTTAAAAAATTTGCCGATAAAAACAATGTAACCTTGCTGGATATCAGCAATAAGATGCTTAATCCGGAAGGGATTCTAACAAAAGAAATGACTTCAGATTTCTGTCATCCTACCGATGCCGGATATCAAATATGGGGCAATGCATTAAAACCCTACATTGATAATATCATATTAAAAAGTAACAAATAACAATAAAGCTATAAATAGAATGATCTGCAATAATGAAACCTATTATTGACCATATTCAAATTACAGTTAAAGACATTGAGTCTGCAGAAAGGTTTTATGACCGTTTTCTTCCGATCATAGGGTTTAATATCGAAAATAAAGTAAAAGCTTTTATTCAGGAACATGATTTCCATGTTGTTGAATACACCCACGAGCTATTAGCTTTTGCAATAACTTCACCTCGTGAAGCTTTTAAAAACGACACTATCAACCGAAGAAAGCCTGGTGCATTACATCATTTAGCCTTTAAAGCAAACACCAGACTTGAAGTAGATACTGCCTATCAAGAATTAATAAAAATTGGAGCAACCATTGTGTCTAAACCTCAGATACATTCTGAATATAGCGAGAACTATTACGCAGTTTATTTTAAGGATTTGGAAAATATCAAATATGAAATTGTTTGTACAACAGAATAAGGGTTCTTCAAAACAGACAAACTACAATTCTTTAAATGATTATTTAGACTACAATTGTTAAATAATCTTTGATTAAAACCAGTTCATTCATACCCATTATACAATCTATATTTTTTCTTTTTTAATAAACCCCAATATACTATAGTCTTAAGCCTATCAAACCCAACAAACAAGCTAACACTCTAATTTTATTTAAATTACATATTTTAACGATATTTCACCCCTATCATAATTATACATATATCCTCCTCATTTGAATTAATACTCCCCCTGTATTAAGTTTTTGTTAGCAATCTTTGTAGGGATGGAGTAAGTAAACCTATGCAGTTTTAATTCTAATATCGTATGATATTTTTTGACTTTAAAATTGAATGGTAAATAAAACCTGGATAGAAATAACTCCTTAACAGTTTATTGTTATTGAATACTTAAAAAATTATGAAACCACAAAAACTAAGTGTACTGGAAAAAATCGGATACGGATCAGGAGATGCAGCAGTAAATGTTGTGATATCTTCAATGTTTCTTATCATTACCTATTTTTATACCGATATTTTTGGAATTAAGCCTACTGACGTAGCGCTTATGTTCATATTGGTAAGATTGATTGATGCTGTGAGTGATCCTTTAATGGGCATTATTACTGATAAATATAAATCAGAAAAGTTTGGTCGTTTTCGTCCATATTTCTTGTACCTATCTATTCCTTTCGGAATTTCTGTATTCCTAACCTTTACAACTCCAGGATTTGATTACACAGGTAAATTGATTTATGCTTACGCAACTTATATCCTCGTTACACTGATGTTTACCTCAGTTACTATTCCTTATATTTCATTAATCGGAGTATTAACCAATGATCCAAAAGAACGCTTATCGGCAAGTGGATATCGCTTATTCTTTGCCAAAGTAGCTGCTTTTGGAGTATCTATTTTAGTGCCTATAATGGCTAAATCTTTTGGAGCAGGTAACATTGCCCGTGGATATCAATTGGCCATGGGAGTAATGGCACTGGGTGGTACTCTTTTATTTTTATTCTGCTTTGTTACAACCAAAGAGCGTATTGAACATGTTGTAGAAACAACTCCATATTTAAAACAATTAAAATACCTTATTAAAAACGGTCAGTGGATGTTACTGTTAGGCTCTTGTTTATCAGGCACTACAGGTTATGTTATACGTGCATCAGTGGCTATCTATTATGCAAAATACTACTTAGGCGGAGACGAAGTTGTTCAATCAACATTTATGGGTACAGGAGTGGCTGCAGCTATTTTAGCGATGCCTGCATCTACACTTATTACAAAACGCTTTTGTAAAGTTAAACTATTTTGGATGTCGCAGTTTGGTGTAGGAATTCTTAGTATACTTATGTTTTTCTTAATTCAGCCTCAACCTGAAAGTATGATGTTTGCTTATATAATGTATTTCATTCTTTCATTTGTAGTTGATGTACATGCACCTATCTTCTGGACAGCTATTGCTGAAGCTGTTGACCACGGACAAGCAGAAACAGGAGTTAGAGTTTCAGGTTTGGCCTTTGGTGGAATTTCTTTTGCTCAAAAAGCAGGTATGGGTATTGCTGGCGGTGTAGTTGGTTTATTACTATCTGGCTTTGGATATGTGGCTCCAACAGAAGAAATTTTAAATCCGGTACAGTCTGATACTGCGTTGTTGGGACTGGCATTGATGTTAACCATTATTCCGGGAGTATTCCATGTAATCAACGGTATGCTGATTATGCGATATAAGATTACTGACAAGTATTATGAAACTATAAAAGCTAAAATTCACATTTAAGTCTCTGATAATTACAATTTTTACAAGTATTATAAAAACTAATATAACATAGTTAAATTCATAGAAACACAATATAAGATGGCTACAGAAAAAAACGCTCCTTTTGTAGAGCAACGTGCTGATCCATTTGTTTATAAACATACTGACGGCTACTATTATTTTACAGGTTCCGTACCTACATATGATCGCATTGAACTTCGTCGATCAAAAACCATAGATGGATTAAAAGATGCTGAAACATTTGATGTTTGGTTTAAGCACGAATCAGGGCCTATGAGCAGACATATATGGGCTCCTGAAATTCATTTCCTGGATGGAAAATGGTATGTATATTTTGCTGCCAGTGAAGAAGAAGATATCTGGAAACTTCGTCCATACGTATTGGAGTGTACAGGTCAGGATCCATTAAAAGATGAATGGATTGAGTTAGGACAAATGCAGGCAGCTGATGGCGATGAAAAAACATTCATTGATTTTTCATTAGATGCTACCATATTTGAAAATAAAGGGAAGAGATATTTTTGTTGGGCAGAGAAAACTGGAGGCCAGTTTGCTGCTTCTAATTTATATTTGGCAGAAATGGAATCGCCAATCAAGCTAAAAACTGTACAGTTTATGCTTACCACTCCTGATTACGATTGGGAGAGAGTTGATTTTTGGGTAAACGAAGGTCCTGCTGTTATTAAAAATAATGGTAAAATATTTATTTCATTTTCAGCCAGTGCTACCGGAGCATGCTATTGTATGGGCATAATGGAAGCTGATGAAGAGGCTGATTTACTGGATAGAAATTCATGGAAAAAATCAAGAAACCCAGTTCTTGAAACAAATTATGAGAAGAAGATTTATGGTCCGGGACATAATTGCTTTACCGTAGCAGAGGATGATATAACACCATTATGTGTATACCATGCCAGAGATTATGAAGATGCAGTTGGAGATCCGGCTGTAGTTCCTCCGTCAGACACCAGACCTCTTGAAGAGATTGTTAAAGATCCTCTTTACGATCCAAACAGACATGCCAGAGTTATGGAGGTGAAATTTGATAAGGACGGAAGACCTGTATTTGAATTTTAACTATTTGAATAGGGCTTTTGAAATTTAACTACCATTCAAAACATGGTCATAAAATAAATAAACTGAGTTTCGACATAAAACAAAGAGAGGGTGTTTCTAACTATAGGAACACCCTCTCTTTTTATCTTGTTAAGTAATATCTAATCAAATTATACTGTCTAAGTGAGTAAAATATTCCACGAATTGAGTAACCCGTTCTGTAGAATTTAACCTATAGACACAGACTTCTCTTCTTTTAATTTACACTAAAATAATAAACTTAAAGTAATTATAATTGATGCGGGAAAAATTTAAAAGATGGTCTTTATTTGGGAGATAAATTTAAAATCAGCTAGCCCTCCTTCCTTTGAAAGAGGAAAATGTGAAAGTTGAAAATTGTTTTTTACAGATATTGATATATCATAAAAAATCACATTACTAGCTGTTATAAAATAATATATTTTGTTTTATTATTATCCGACTTCTCTTCTTATATTTTATATTAAACAAACTTCATACCAGAATATAAAATCATATGTTAGATATTATAAAAAATATAAAATAACTTTATAAAATAGAAATTTACGAGTAGTACAAATCGTTTAACAGAACATAAAGATATGATTTTCAATTATAAAATCAAACTCAATCATAATATATAAACATTTCAAAATTAAATTATTTCCATACTACGATTAAACAACACTAGCGTTCTATTATACTTAATAAATAACATCCATTGTATTAACCTATTATATATGTCTATTGGTACTTTCTAATAACATAAGCTAAACTACAAATATTTTACATATATAAATATACTCCTTACTGTCAAACGGAAAAATAAAACACTGAAACGGTAAAAATTTGGAAACTGATATGCAATAACCCGAGTTCGATTAAAATTAAAGAGCTCAGATTATGATACATTACAAGTTATATGCCAATCAGATACTATTGAATACTTTTAATTGACTAACCCTGATTATGCATTTAAACATCGTAATGAGCATTAAAACTTCAGTTATTGCGTTAAGCGAATACAGGAATAAAATTTATTTTGATTTTGCTAAGCAAACAAATAATCAAATACTAATTAAACAATCATATACTGAGATTAGATAGAGCACCGTTATGATGAATTGAAGTAAGTGAGTAAAACGATTTGTTTTGAAGTAGTTTCGATATGTAATCGTTGGTTACATGCAAAGTACGGTTTAAAATACCATATATATTCCAACTACAATAATTGCAATATTAATAATCATGCTAGCAAGAAGAACCATCGTCATTTTTTTACCAAAAAACTTAACAAGCATAACAATAGAAGAAATACAAACAGCTGATGATGCCATCGAAAAAGACATGGCTGATGCAATAGATAAATCAGTGTAAACTAAAAATGGTTTTAGAAATAATACATCAGCACCATTACATACATAAATAGGAATTCCCACCAACATCATTATGGCCGATGAAAATGGCTCATTTGCAAAAGAAAATGATTCTAGAAATCGCTGAGGTTGAAATATCTCAAAAAGTACTGTTAACGCGCCTGCAATAAAAACATATGGTAAAATCCTCTTCATATAAACCATTGTTTTTCTATATGGGCTTAATACTTTCACTTCACATCCGGTATTGCAGTTATCGTAAACACCATTCATTTTCAAATGAAATTTACGGGCCACAACTTCAACAATCCACCCCGAAAAAACAGCTAAAAACAAAGATGCTACAATTCTTATAAAAGCATATTTAACACCTAAAATAGTAAAAGACATAAAAACAATGTAGGGATTCAATAATGGAGCTGCAATAATAAAAGTAACCAACGTTTTTATACTAACCCGTTCCTTCATTGATTCTACAACAGGAATTACACCACACGAACAAACCGGTAAAAATGAGGCATAAAGAAATGCCAACAATTGATTTCGTGGAAAGAATCGTTTAATTTTTTTTGTATACTGTTCGATGAGAACTCCTCCAAAAATCCCCAATAAAACCACCATAAACAATTCAATAATATGCTCATAAATAAAGAATGCCCATTGGGGTAAAAAATTATATATAACGCATTCTTCCTTGTGGCCATAGGCAATACCCATTACATTCATATAAATCGTATCCAACACCATTAAGGTTATGGCACTATAAATAATGACCTTAGCTAGAAGCTCCTTATCACAATACTTATTTTTAATTAATGATATTATCATGTACTTTCAGTTCTAATTGAGAAAAGAAGGATCCTTTATCTGCTTTTCGAAAAACAGTAATCTTACTTAATGATTTTTTATTTCTAATTATTTTTAATTTCAACTTTCTGGTCCAATCACTTTCATTTTCCTTAATCCAGGGTTGCTCTTCTTCAATATTCAACCCTGACAAATACATTTTTACATTTTCCATTCCCTCAGAGCAAATTTCCGGAGGCAACGTCACTTTTATCTCCATAGAAACCTCATCACCAACACTATAAACATCCTTCTCCCCGTCTACAATTTGAATAATAGCATCTTTATTCTGTGCATAAACAACTACACAAAGCGTACATATAAAAACAAACAATATTCCCTTATACATCTATATTATTATTATCATTAATTCGTTTGAATTGCCCCTTGTGGACAAGTATCTTCACATTTTCCGCATTTAGAACAGTTACTTTGATCAATACTTGCAACTCCAATTTCTCTTAAAATAGCATCATCATTACAAGCTGTATAGCAGTCTCCACAGTTAGTACATAAAGATGAATCTATTTCAGGTGATGAAGAAGAACTTGATTTTTCAACTGCATCAAACGTACATACAGAATAACAATCTCCACAGCTCACACATTCATCCTGATCAATAGATGGTGTTGATGGAGATGAAGCCTGTGTTACAACAATAGCATCATCATTACAAACAGGAAAACAGTTACCACATGAATTACATTTAGAGGTATCTATAGAAGAAACACTGGAACTGGTTTCTCCACTTTTTGTAATGGCACTATTACTACAAACACTATAACAATCACCGCATTGAATACAACTACTTTGTGAAATAGTTACTTCAGCATTAGTAATAGCATTATGTCCACATTTATCTAAACATTTACCACACTTTGTACACTTTGAAGTATCAATAGAAGCTTTGCCGTCTACTTTAGAAATAGCACCGGATGAACAAGCACTTGAACAATGCTGGGTACAACCATGACATCTACTTGTACTTACACTATAATTTGCGACAGAATAAGTAATGGCATTTCCTTCACTCTCACATTTTTCAATACAGTCACCACATCCAATACACTTGCTGTTTACTGTATAAGTAACATTTGAAGTATTTAAAGAAATGGCATTCTGATCACAGACATTAACACAATTACCACAATCCGTACAGTTATCATCTTCTATGCTATATGTCTTCACAGCAACTAAAGTGGCATTATGTGTACAGATACTTGTACACATATTACACTCATTACAATTATCTGAATTGATTGTATAAATTATTGGCTCAACATTAATAGCATTTTCTGAACAAGCATTTGAACATAGTTTACATTCAATACACTCATCACTATCAATAGAATAATTTGTTGGCGTATCTATACTAATTGCATTATAGTAACAAACCGGCAAACAATCTTCGCAACCAGTACACAATTCTGTACTTACAAAATATTCTCCATACAAACTATTTGTACACGATTTCAATAAGGGAGGTATCGTTAAAAGAGCTGATGCCTTCCCCAATTTCAACAAAAAATCTCTGCGGTTAAATGATTTATTATCCATATGCGTGATTGTGTAATTGTATTATACATTAAAAGTTTAATCGTAATTCCAAACGCCCTAAAACGGCATGATCATCATCTTGAATGTAATCACTCTTGATATATCCCATTATTGCATTAGCTTGTAAATGCTTAAAAAATATTTTTCCACATTGAAAATCAAACTCCTGCATAGAGGATTGTTGATTTGACGATGCATATTGTACTTTAAAATGAGTTTTTGCTTTTGGTATATTATGCTTTACTGAAAAAAGAAACAATGGCATTTCTACTGCATCTAACCTTAATACTTCTCCTGCCAAAATATTACTATATCTATTTAATACAGAAGCGTTATCATTTAAATCTGAAAAATCATAATAATTTAACTGTACATGGGTTCTATGCATATTATTCCACATAAAACTTTTACCCAATTTTACACTATATATAATTCCCTGATTATCCGATGCTTCCTGATACAATAACTCTGGTTTAATACTAAAATCAGCTCCCAAATCAATATTTGTATACAAACCAGTAGTTATTAGCGATTGATCTACTTCATCTCCAAATTCTGTATAGAAGGCTAATCCAATATCCTTTACTGATATCGAGGAGTGAGAATCCATATCATCCATTGAGCTAAATTCATCCCCATCATTACTAAATTCATCCATATCTGTTAATTTCTGTGGAGATAAACTGATCGTTAAAGCTGCTACATTTGTTTTTCCTATGGTTGATGCAGTATGATTTACAGAACGATTTTGAATAATATCATAGATATAACAAGTACTGCAAAAAGTACCATTACGAGCAAAATCATTCGACACAGAACCAGCAGTAAGATCCACCTTCCATTTTTGATTATCAAAATGATAGCTAGCCCCTAAAACACGTTCGTTTAAAAGATAATAATCGCCTAAACCAGCAGAATGAATACCTAATGTTAAGTTTGAATTTGAGCCACTATATTTATAGAACAATTCTCTAAATCCCACTCTTGTGTTATCAAACGCAATTTCTGTATCCATATTTTTTTGGTACCAATACTTCAATCCTCCTTCAACGTAAAACGAACTTGAGTTTTTAGTGTAATCCAATCCTAAAAAAGCCATACCATTAGCAATATGACTATTGGTTAAGTAGCCCTGAGATGCGGTTACTTCTGCAGCCCACATTAAATTTGAATCCCCAACGGGTTTCAAAAAACTACTTAAACGACTTCTACAATTCCACTGTGCCTGCATAGATAAACTAACACAAGCTAATGCTATTGTAATAATATATTTGTTCATACATTAAATTTTATTTTATCCATGTAAAACTCTTCTCTTAAGCTTTCTAATTAACCGAACGAGTCTTTATATATTAGTAATCACCCATTTATGCAGAAACTACATATCAAATGAGTTTTATTTTACGGGACTAAAATGTAAGGCTTCTTTATTACAGCTTTTTAAACAATCTCCACAGGCTATACAATTTGCCTCATTAATAACACTTTGCTTTTGTACATAAAGTATAGCTCCTGTTTTACAGGTTTTACTACACTTTACACAGTCAATACAAGATATATCCTGAGTAACTTTACGAGCTTTAGGTAACAGACTAATCCATCCTAACACCAATCCTACGGGACATATAGTTCTACAAAACGGACGATAAATTAACACTGACGATATGAGCAAAATAAACAACAGTACATAACCGGTTACTGTTGCCGAAAAGAGGTTAAAAGCAACCTTAAACGGATCATAATGAATATAAATATTAGTGCGCGTAATAGCTATTTGAAGTAATAATAAAACAAACACTGAAGCCTGTATTATTTTGAGTATTTTTTGATGCTTTTGACTTTTTAATATCTCAAATCGGGTGGCGGAAAAAACAAAATCCTGTAAGGCTCCAAGGTGACATAGCCAACCACACCAAACTCTTCCTAAAAAATAAGTAATGGGAATAAGCCCTATAAACCACAAAAGAGAAACCCAGTTTACTTCAACTCCCACACTTGCTAAAATCAGGTTTTGAAAAGAAGAAATCATACAAGGACATCCTCCGTGTATAAAACCAAGCCACACAAGCATTGACAGCATAACAAAAGGACGCAATTTTTGAAAGAAATAATGATTAATAAATAAACCAACTATTATTGTGATAAGAAACAAAATCAACAGTTCAATCAGGAATTCTTTATCTACATCTGTCAATCCTTCATTTGTACTATTATCAACTGTTTTATTATCTAAAGTTGAAGAAAACTCATCTGTAGAAATTTCTGAAAATTCACCTGATGCTTCTGAAAATTCATCTCCGGCTTCACTAAACTCATCCAGTGATGCATCGATGTTTTCTTCTTTATCTAAAGTTTCAAACTCCTCTCCTATTGGATTAAATTCATCCACTCCGTTTTCGTCAGCTATTGCTGTACAATTGTTATCGTTAGAATAGTTAAGTCTTATAAAAGAGGAGGAAATCAAAACGATTATGACTCCTCCTCCCAGAACTAAAAACAGCTTTTTTTTGTATCTGCTGCAAAGATAATATGATCCTAAACCAATGATGGCAATTAATCCTATCGTTTTTGTTGTTGCGCCAGAACCGCTATCATTAGTAGCATACGGACAATCAACACATTCTTCCTGATTAATCCTACAGGTAACATTATTCGTACTTACCTTATCAACATTTGCACTTAATTTAAAGCTAACAAAGGCAAATAATAATATGAAAATCCAGCGCTGCATCAACTCCTTTTAATTTCTAAACTCCCCATTCCACCTTCTTTTTCACAAGAACGAATTGCAACTATCTGTGTTTTTTTCTTTTTGTTTGAATTTACCTCAATTATTTTCACCTTTAATTTTCTGGTATATTCCATATCAGAAATTCGTTTCCAGTCTGTCGCTCCAGTAATTTTCACACCCTGATACTGAAACTTCGTTTCTTTTACCGAAACCGGACAATTACGATGAGTAAACTGCAAATGAACTTCCACTACTATTTCGTCTCCTACTTCGTAAGACTCTTCTTCATTATCAACAACTTTCAATGTAATCTCACAAGCAGAAGCCGCTGCAACACCTACAAATAAAAAACCTAATAGGACAAATAACTTAATTTTTTGCATCTGTTATAAATTTTCAATTAATAATTCATTTATCAAATAATACTCTCAACTACAACATGATAAGACGATAATTATTATTTAATCCCTCGAAGAAAACAGACTGTATTGTTTAATTCTTTTGCATTGCTAAATTATATAAAAGAAACACTTAAGTATGAAGTCGATCTGTGAACAAGAAAAAACAAAAGGGGAAGTGGGAAAATTACAAATAGGTAAAATTGGAGGTTTTTATCTGTTATTATGACAATATGAAACGCGCCATAAGAAAGTGTTTCTCACACATGAGAATGACAAAATTAGCGAGTTTCATATGGCAATTAAAAGCAAATTTAGACCTATGAACCAATGAAAGAAAAAGCCTAATAGAAACTGATAGTAATGAAATACGGAAAGAGGCCGAGAAAGAGAGGTAAAAGCTATAGTTTTTAAAGGGAGTATCTTCGGTTTTTCTTCGGACTTTCTTCGGTTTTCCTTCGGTTAAAACCAATTAAAATACGTTCATAATTATATGAAGTTTAGTCTTTAGTTCTATTAAATATGCTGTTCTTTACAATGCTATCCTATAGCTGATATATCTTTGCCCACAAAAAAAGGAGATAATAAGTAAATTAAAACAACAAAAGCTATAAGAAAATTAGATAATATAACTTTAATAATGGGACTAAATCACAGTTGTCTCTGTTTTGCATAATTCGCAGTAAGATAGATCTTTATTTTTCCGAAAATAAATCACTAAACTTTCCATTAGAAAAGGCAAAAGTAAATTTTTATTTAAATTTCATGAAAGACAAAATAATCAATTTGAAAAGAGAAAAAATACCTCCTAATAATATTTTAATGAATAATAATTGGTAAAACCTGATAGATTGTAGTTTCTTTATTATTTCCTTGACTTTAATTCCCTTGGAGGCTTTACAACTATCCTACCTCTACAGTTATAGCATATATATATTTCACATCCTGTACATGCAAAACAATTACTACAATTACGTCTTAAATCGCTTTTTGTATATTCTTTTTTACATTGAGGACAGGTAACTTTATTTATTAAATCATTTTCGCACTTCATAACTTAAACAAAATTACTATTTTAACGGTTAAAATAAAACTATGTTTTAATATTAACCCCCGTAATACTAAAACCCAATGCCTAAAAAAAAGAAAAGTATCCTAAGAAAACTATTTAGGAATATGATGTTGTTTGGAATTCTGATGGGTTTTATATTTCCCGTTTATGCTAATTTCTTCGTCATATGGAAAGATGGATTGTTCATCTACTTTTTAATTGGCTGTATAATGGCTGGTATAACTGTAGGTATCGTTTCATTTGCTTTTGTAAAAACCATTCTGATAAAAGAGCTTTTAAAGGTTTCTTATATTGCTAAAAACGTAACTCAAAAAGATATTTCGGTTCAACTTGATATTAAAAGTGATGATGCTGTTGGTGAAATTGCAAATGGTTTTAGTGAAATTATAAAATCACTAAATATTTTTGTATCAGAAACAAAAAACATCACTGATAATGTACAAAGGTTTCATGGTAATAATAAGAATAATTCTACCAATGAAATATCACACCTGAATAATTCTATACTAGATATTAACATGGTATCTGAAAAAATTTCGTCCCTTTCAGACACAATTCAAAAAGAAATATTAAAAATTCAATCCGCTGTTAGTAAGTCTGCTGAAACCTTAAATAAAATTGATAGTAATGTCAATGTTTTTACTGAAAAGATGAATGAATTAGTGGATAAAACGGAAGAAATCAATTCTATCATTAATATTATAAGCGGTGTTGCTCAACAAACTAACATTTTGGCTCTAAATGCATCAATTGAAGCTTCAAAGGCCGGAGAATATGGAAAACCATTTGCTGTGGTTGCCAATGAGGTACGACTTCTTTCTGAAAACATCAATAATTCAGTTGGTGAAATAAATATTATCAGCACTTCAATAAATCAAAATTTAAATGAAGCCAACCTCATTAATAAGGATATCATGGGGCAATTTAAAGATAATCTGGTTGAAAACATAAGATTCGCAGAAATTGTAAATACCGTAGAAAATCATACAAGCTCTAATATTCAGGAAAACTCCAATCTTATTAATTCTATAAATCAACTGAAAAATATTGTTGAGTTAATGAATAACTCTTTCGATTCATTTTATTCTTCCGTATCCAGTTTAAACACCTTTGTTAAAGATTACAAAACCAGCAATAATTAAAATTACAGTTCATTTTCTGTTATCAAAACTAATAATCTGTAATGAAGTAAATTCTAAATATTTTAATCCCCCTCAGGCTGTATGTTTGTAAAGACCTAAGTCTTCTAGAATTAGCAATTTTAAATAAGGAGAATTTAGGTTAATAGATAAAAATACTATATTCATCTCCGATAATGCTCCTTTCTATAAATTTAAAGATGCATTAAGAGAAATATTCATACAATTTTTAATTAACTATAAAATAAAATGAGGTTAGTATTTTTAATGGTCTTTGCATGCAGTACAATGACCATATTTGCACAAACTGAAGCAACTACCAAAGATGGTAAAGAAGTTACATTATATGATGATGGAACTTGGGAATTTAAAAAAGAAATTTCTGAAACTGTAAAAGTAGAATCTACTTCTATATCAGAAAACATGAACGCCGAAAGTGAAATAAAAGAAATCTATTTTTGTGAAAGTGAACGCCTGGATAGATTTTTTAGCAGTCCAAAAAATAAAATTAGAGGAAAAGCCAAATGTATCATCAAAAATGGGAAACCACAAATTGAGTTTAGTTGGGAAACCTACTTAGGAGATGGCAATAGATATTTTGGTTATTTAAAATCAGGAACCATGGTTACTCTAAAACTAAAAGGAGATAATAATATTCAACTTACACTTACCAAAGACCTTTTAACTGAAGCCAGAGAAAAATATAACGTAACTATTTTTAAAGGAACTGCTGATGTTACAAATGAGCAAGTGGCGCTTCTTGTTAAATATCCTATTGAAACGGTTACTGTTGATTGGAAAAAAAAGCCAGAAGAATATAAAGTAGATAATACCGACTTTTTTAGAAGTGAGTTTGTAACACTTTTAAAAGAGTAGTTTAATTTGCAGTCAACAGTCTTTTGTAATAACTCTGTTGACTGCAAATTAATTACAATTATCGAATTGCACTCTTTATCTTTTCTTCTTTTGATAATTCTCCTTCTGATATGTTAATTGCAGTTTCAATTAATGCCAGATGAGAATAGGCCTGAGGGAAATTTCCTAACTGGCGCTTTGTTTTAAAATCCAAATCCTCACTAAATAAGCCTAAATGATTACTATAAATTAATAGTTTTTCAAAACGTTCAATCGCGGCTTCTTTCTCTCCTATTTTATATAAAGCATTTACTAACCAAAAGGCACATATTGTAAATGCACTCTTTGGCAATCCAAAATCATCATGGTTTGCATAACGATACATTAATCCTTCGTGTTCTAATTCTCTTTGAATAGCGTATACGGTAGATTTATATCTCTCATTACTTCCCTCGATGTACCCATAATTTTCCATTAGGAGAACAGAGGCATCCAAATCCTCACTACCATAAGCCTGAGTATAAGACTGTTTTACTTCCGACCATGCATTCTTTTCTATGTCAGCTCTGATTTTATCTTCAAGCTTTTTCCATTTTTTCATATAATCTTCCTGCTCAAGCAATGCGGCTATTTTTTGAGCTCTGTCAATGGCAACCCAACACAAAACTTTACTAAATGTAAAGTGCTTACTTTCACCTCTTATTTCCCAAATACCTTTATCTGGCTTTTTCCAGTTGCGTTCAACCATTTTAACCACATTTCTCACAACGGTCCATAAATCTTCACTAAAATCAAGCGTTGCTGAATACAAACTAAAATGTTGATAAATGGCATCCATCAAAATACCGTAAATATCATTTTGCTTTTGCTTATAAGCTGCATTTCCAACTCTTACCGGTTTAGAATCTGCATAACCCGAAAAGTGAGGAAGCTCATATTCTGACAACCTCTTTTCTCCACTTATGCCATACATAATTTGCATTTTCTCATCTTTTTCCGGAAGAATATTGATGATAAAATTTAAATAATTTTTAGCAACCGTTTTATGGCTCACCTGATTTAAGATTTTAACAACCATAGATCCATCCCGGATCCAGCAGTAACGATAATCCCAATTACGAACCTCACCTATGGTTTCAGGCAATGAAGTTGTTAAAGCTGCCAACACAGCTCCTGTTTTTTGGTAACTTAATAATTTTAAAGTTAAGGCACTTCTATTTATTTCATCATTATACTTACTAAATGTAGTCGTTCTTTCAGACCAGTTTAACCAATAAACTTTGGTACGTTCCATCTGAAGATTTACACGATGAATATCTTGTTTTAATAATTTCTGATTATAACTTACAACAACAAACTTACTTGAAGTTAAAGTAATCTCTTTCTCTTCATAAATATCATTGTAATCCAAATCAGAATACAGATATAACGAATCGTAGGCACCTTTTTTTGTTACCCCCTTAATAAATTTCTTATGAACCGACACTTTAGTTGGATGTAAACCATACTCTAACTTCGGATCGTATTTTATTCTAAAAACCGGTGCGCCACTAATCCTATTAAAAATTCTTATAACATCAGGTGGTGCATAAGGAGTTCCTTTAACCGTTTTATAACGAGGCATAAAGTCTATTACTTCAAAAACACCATCTTCGCAAATAAATCGGGTACAAAGTAAATTTGTTCTATCAATATATTCCTGCCCTATTGATAACAAATTCTTTGGTTCAATACTTAAAGATCCCCCTTTAGTTTTATCCAACAGTTTCGCAAAAACTGATGGCGCATCAAATTTAGGCAAACATAACCAATCGATACTTCCCTTTTCGGAAACTAAAGCTGCTGATTTGCAATTTCCGATAATCCCGTAATTCAGATTTTCCATATATTAAAAATTATTGGTTAGTTTTGTAATATCTCCAAAAAAAGGAGTAATATTTCTAAAATTCAAATAAAAAACGCTATATCTATGCAAAAAATTCACATTGTTTCAAACAGACTCCCCTTTAGCATTAAGGAGGAGGGAGAAGAAATCTCTCTCGAAGCCAGTGTTGGGGGTTTAGCCACAGGTATGAAATCCATCTACAAAGATTATGGAGGAACCTGGATTGGCTGGCCTGGAATAGATAGCGATACTATTTCTGATGATAAGCAGCAGAAAATTAATAATCTATTCAACAAAGAGAAATGTGCTTCTGTTCATTTAAACTCTGAAGAAATTCATTTGTTCTATGAAGGTTTCAGTAATCGAACTATCTGGCCACTATTCCATTACTTTACTCAGTTTGCTGATTTTAACCAAGCAGATTGGGAAATTTATAAATCTGTAAATCAAAAATTTGCAGACGCAGCAATAGAAACACTGGAAGATGGTGATTCTGTTTGGGTACATGATTATCAGTTATTATTGGTTCCTGAAATGATAAAATCAAAGAAACCCAATGTTACCGTCGGTTTCTTTTTGCATATTCCATTCCCTTCTTTTGAGGTATTCAGAATTTTACCTTGGCGAAAAGAAATTATTGAAGGAATGCTGGGTGCTGATTTAATCGGATTTCACACCTATGATTATGAGCGACATTTCTTTAGTTGTGTAAGACGTTTATTCGGATATGAAATTTCATTTAACCAAATTCATATCGATGAACGTATTATCATTGCTGATTCATTCCCAATGGGTATCGACTATGAAAAATTTATGACCAATGCCCAAAATGTTAGTTTAAAAGCAGTAAGTGAAAAGTCTGAACTTCATAAAGAGTTAGATAAATATTTTCTTGCCTCTCCGGAACGTAAATTAATATTATCAATTGACAGACTGGATTATACCAAAGGTATTCCAAACAGACTTACAGCCTTTGCTCGATTTTTGGAAAAATACCCTGAGTTCCGACAAAAAGTTACATTGATCATGCTAGCTGTACCTTCCAGAAACGAAGTTGATCACTATCAATTACTAAAAAAGGAAGTTGATGAGCTCGTAGGACAAATTAATGGTGCTTACGGAAGTATTAACTATACTCCTATTTGGTATTTCTATCGTTCACTTCCATTTAATAATTTAATAGAACTATATAGCTCTTGCGATGTAGCACTTATCACTCCTGTTCGTGATGGAATGAACCTGGTTGCCAAAGAGTATGTTGCATCCAGAATTAATAACACTGGCGTTTTAATCCTAAGTGAAATGGCAGGTGTTGCTAAAGAAATGGGAGAAGCACTAATCATTAATCCTGTTGATGACGAAGATATGGCTGACAGTATCCATCAAGCATTAACAATGCCTATTGAAGAGCAAAAAAGCAGGATGGCTTACATGAAAGAACGTATTCAACGTTACGACGTTTACAAATGGGCTAATGAATTTGTTAAGTCTCTTAAAAAAGCGGAAAGTGTACAAAATGACTTCCTTGCCAAAAGAGTATCCAAAAATGTAGCAGAAAAATTAATAACCAGGTATACTGATGCAAAGAAAAGAGCTATATTTTTAGATTATGATGGAACTTTAGCTCATTTTAAAAAGAATCCTCAGGATGCTAAACCTGATGAAGAATTGCACTCCATCATAAAAAATCTAACCTCTAATGAGTTAAATACAGTTACAATAATTAGTGGAAGAGACAGGTATACTCTTGAAAAATGGTTTGCAGATCATAAAGTTAATTTAATTTGCGAACATGGAGTTTGGCTTAAAACTGTAGATGGAGAATGGGAAATGCTTACAAACGTAAATAACAATTGGATGCCAAATGTACGTCCTGTTATGGAACATTTTGTTGACCGCACTCCAGGTAGTTTTATCGAGGAAAAAAATTACTCACTTGTTTGGCACTATCGTAAGGCCGAACCAGAGCAAGGTGAATTAAGAGCCAACGAACTGAAAGATGAATTAAATACACACCTATCTAATCACAACCTTGAAATTATGGAAGGAAATAAAGTGATTGAAGTTAAGAGTGGTGGTATTAACAAAGGTGTTGCAGCTCTTAATTTTTTAAATAATGAACCTTATGATTTCATTATGGCAATTGGTGATGATTGGACTGATGAATTTATGTTTCGTGAATTACCTGAAGATGCAGTGACCATCAAGGTAGGAATGAAACACACAAAAGCAGCTTACAAAGTTGAATCAGTTGATGCTGTTAGAAACCTATTGAAACAAATGTAAGTATACAATACTGAAACTCATACTAAACCGGATAATAACTTATCCGGTTTTTTTTTATGTCAACAACTAATAAACACTCAATATTTTCAACTATTATTCTAATTTCTTCAAATAGTCGTATTGTTAATATTCCATATTGACTATTTCACACCTACATTTTTACATTTCATTTTCTTCTGAGAAATAGCTGCTTATTCTCCTTGTACTTTTGTAATTGAAGAAGAATAAAGTTAAAGAATTTAATAATCAGAAATAGTAATGAAAAAAATTAGCTTTTTTATTCCAGCAATGGTTTTAGCAATTGGTCTCTTATCATCTTGTGGAGGTAACACGACTAATAATACCGAAAGTATTCGATATGTAAAAGCTGCAGAAGTATTACCATCAAAAGGTAATGATGTTTTAATCTACAATGGAGTTGTCAAAGAGCGTAGAGAAGTAACTCTATCCTTTAAAGTTGGTGGTCCGGTAAATGAACTATTAGTTGACGTTGGTGATTATGTAACCAAAGGACAAGCTATTGCAAAAATTGATACCCGGGATTATAAAATTCAACTTCAGGCAACCGAAGCTCAATATACACAGACTAAAGGTGAGTATGAGCGTTATCAGGAGCTTTATAAAAGAAAGAAGTTACCCAAAAATACACTTGATAAATTAAAAGCTGGCTATCTAATGGCTAAAAGCCAATACGAAGCAGCAGTTAATGCATTAGAAGACACTGAGCTAAAAGCTCCTTTTTCTGGTTATGTAAATAAAAAATACATTGAAAATTTTGAGACTGTAGGACCCGGTGTTCCAATTATTCAATTATTAGACTTTTCTGATCTTGAAGTAGTTGTAAGCATTCCTGAAAACAACATCAATCAAATGAATGATGTATATCAAATTACCTGTGAGATCAGAAATGCGGATAAATCAGACATTCCTGCCACATTAAAATCGATTAGTAAAAAAACAGGAAGCGACCGAATGTTTGAAGCAAAAATTCTTCTGCAAGGAGGTGATATAAAACATGAAATAAAACCAGGAATGGTTGCAAAAGTTAAAATTGAGAAAAATAATCCGGACAATAAAAATTTATTGGTCCCTGTTGAATCTGTATTTTCAAATGGTCCTAATAAATATGTTTGGATAATAGACAACAATAACCATAAGGTTCTTAAACAAGAAGTAAGTGTTGCTAAAATCCAAGGAAATGGATTGGTCGAGATATCTTCAAATATTAAAGTAGGAGACGTTGTGGTTACTGCGGGAATTCATTCTTTGGTAGAAAACCAGGAAGTAAAAGTATTACCTAAAAAATCTGAAACAAACATCGGAGGTTTACTATGAGTAAAGGAACTTTAGAGAAAGTATTAGGTCAGAAAGCCTTTATTACTTCTGTACTATTTGCCGTTATACTTGGCGGAATTCTTGCATTTGATGGATTAGGGAAATTAGAAGATCCTGAGATTCCGGTTAAATCAGCTGTAATAATGACACCATATCCAGGAGCTTCTGCTAGTGAAGTTGAGTTAGAAGTTACGGATGTTTTAGAAAAAGCAGTTCAAAAACTAGCAAATATTGATTTTATTGAATCTCGTTCAATTGCTGGTTTATCTGAAATTACCGTTAATATCGATGCCAATGTTCACACGGCCCAGATGCCTCAAATGTATGATCATCTAAGAAGAAAAATACACGATATAAAAGGAGATTTACCTACAAGTGCATCGGAACCTATTATACTCGATGATTTTGGAGACGTTTACGGAATATTTGTTTCGGTAAGTGCTGATGGATATTCCTATGAAGAATTAAACAATTATGTTGAATATATAAAAAGAGAGCTTTTACTTGTTGATAATATCCGTCGGGTTGAAATATATGGTAAACAAACAGAAACCATAGATATAAAATTCTCAACTGAAAAATTTGCTCAGTTAGGGTTAAATCCGATGCTAATTGTTCAGGCGTTAAATGATCAGGTATCAACCGTAAACCCAGGAAGTGTAGTAGTGGGTACAGAAAGAATCCGAATGGATTTGGGAGCCAAATTCAAGAACATTGACGACATAAAAAATTTATTAGTGAAGGTTCCTAATGGGGGATCTTTTTTATTGGGTGAAATTGCCACTGTAGAACGTTCGTTCTACACCCCTAAACGAAATGATTTTAAATACAATGGAAGAAGCGCTATGGCGCTTGCTGTTTCTATGGAAAGCAAAGTCAATGTGATTAAAGTTGGTGAAGTTTTTGAAAATGAAATAGCGAAAATCAAAGAAAACTTACCTGTTGGAATCGAAATCAACAAGATTTTCTTTCAACCAGACAGAGTTAGTGAATCCATTAGAGGATTTATGATTAATCTTATTGAATCTGTTGTTATTGTAATTATCGTATTGCTATTTGCAATGGGACTTAGATCTGGTTTATTGATTTCAAGCGGATTGGTTTTTACCATTTTGGCAACATTTATTGTAATGAAAGCCATGGGGATTGAATTGCAAAGAGTTTCTCTTGCCGCCATTATTGTAGCAATGGGTATGTTAGTTGACAACTCCATTGTTGTTGCAGATGGAATATTGATAGATCTGAAAAAAGGTATGGAGCGTAAAAAGGCATTTATTAATACGGCTCAAAAAACGGCTATGCCATTATTAGGTGCTACTATTGTTGCTATATTAGCTTTTATGCCTCTGGGCTTCTCTCCCGGTGCAGCTGGTGAATTTCTTAAATCATTATTCTATGTATTAGCCATTTCTTTGTTTTTGAGTTGGATATTTGCCATGATTCAAACTCCCTTTATGGCGAACTGGTTTTACCGGGGAAAAATAGCTCAATCAAAAGGTAACGATGAAGACATGTTCAACAATGGTTTATATCGTTGGTTTAGAAAAATACTAAAAATGATGCTATGGCACAAAACTGCATTTATTATTGCAACAATAGTAGTTCTAATTGTTTCAATTTGGTCATTTAAATTTGTAAAACAAGAATTTTTCCCAGCCTTGGATTATAACCAATATGTTGTTGAATATTGGTTACCCCAAGGAAGTAATATATACCAGGTTGAAAAAGATTTGGATGAAGTTCAACAAGAGTTAAGTACTTGGGATGATATCAAAAAAGTGGTAACCTCTATAGGTCAAACTCCTGCAAGATATACACTACTAAGACCTATGACGACTTTAAACAGTAATTATGGCGAATTAATTATTGATGCAGAGGATTTTGAGGCGGCCCAAAAGTCATCCATTGAAATAATTGATTATTTAAATAAAAATTTCCCTCAGGCATTTGTAAGATCCAGAACATACAGCCCAATTTTTGGCGACTTTTTAATTGAAGCCAAATTTACAGGACCTGATCCTGCTGTACTTCGTAAACTAGCAGATAAAGCTAAAGAGGTTATGCGAGCGAATTCAATAACTGCAGTCACAACTGACAACTGGAAAAATCAGGAAAAAGTAATCCATCCTGAATATTCTGTTGAACAAGCTCGCTTGCAAGGTATAACCAGAAGCGATGTAGCAAACTCACTTGCCGTTGCATCTAATGGAATGCCGGTAGGAGCGATATACGAAGGCTCTGATATGCTTCCTGTTATATTAAAAATGGAACAACCAGTTGGAAATCATGTTGAAAACATTGAATCTGTACCCGTATGGAGTAACCGTAGCATGACGAGTGTTCCTTTAGGGCAGGTAATTGATTCGGTAAAAGTTACATGGGAAAATCAAACAATTAGACGTTATGATGGCCTAAGAGCTATAAAAGCACAATGTGATCCTAAACCAGGTTATACAGCACCTGAATTATGGCAACAGATCCATAAAGAAATTGAAGCGATTGATTTACCTTATGGATATCAATTAGAATGGTTGGGAGATCATAAACACAGTGAAGATGCAAACAGAAGATTATTTTCATTATTACCTCTAGCTCTAGGATTAATGGTTCTAATAGTCATAATGTTATTTAACAACTTAAAACAACCAATAATTGTGATGGGGGTTGTTCCAATGGCACTTGTTGGTGTTGCTTTTGGCTATCATGTTATGCAAGCCAAATTTGGATTTGTTGGAATAATTGGAACACTAGGATTGATTGGAATGATGATTAAAAATGCTATTGTATTATTAGATGAAATTAATGACGAATTATCCAGAGGAGTTGACACACTAAATGCAATCATTAATTCTGCTATTTCAAGAATGCGTCCTGTAATGATGGCTTCTTTAACTACAATTTTAGGAATGATTCCTTTGTTATTTGATGTAATGTTTAAAGGAATGGCTGTTGCCGTAATGTTTGGATTACTTGTAGGTTCAATAGTTACACTGGTAGTAGTTCCTGTTATGTATGCTATTTTATACAAAGTAGATACAAAAGTTTTACATGATTAATGAGATCAAGCAATGATAAATAATATAAAAATATTGATAGTAGTAGGTATAGTTGTTGCCATTAGCAATCCTATATTTTCTCAAAAAACGCTTAATTTAGAGGAAACTCGCAATTTAGCACTTGAGTTTAATAAAACTTTAAAAATTTCATCTCAACAAAAAATTGCTGCAGAATCACAAAAAAAAGCAGCTTTTACAAATTACTTACCTAAAATTGAAGCTAGCGGTTCAGCCATGTATTTTCCAACTATGGAAAATCAGGAAATTCCAGCAATGACATTACCATCTGCTGAAGATCCAACACAAGCTAGTGATGCCTTATTTCCGGGTTTAGAATTAGAAACAGAAAATCTCTCTATTCTTACAGCAGGAGTTAATTTGGTTCAACCAATTTATGCAGGAGGAAAAATCAGATTGGCCAATAAAATGACTAGTACTGGTGTTGAAATTGCAGAAAAAGCATTTCAACTAAAAGAAGCTGAAGTTATTTTACAAACCGATGAAGCTTATTGGAATTTATATGCGATGAGTGCCAAAGTAGAACTAGCTAAAAAATATGTTCTCATGTTAGATAGCCTTGAAGGAACTTTAAATGATTCATATGAACTAGGTTTAGTTCCCAAAAGTGAAAAACTAAAAGTAACTGTAAATAAAAATGATGCAGAGTTAAAATTACTAAGAGCAAAAAATGCCTATCGTATTATACAAATGAATTTATGTCGTATAATAGGTTTACCATTAAACACTGAAATAGAAATTTCGGAACAAATTAATGAAAAAACGCAGCTACCCGATTTTATGGATGCCACAAGCCAGGCTTTATCTAACAGACAAGAACTTCAAATATTAGATGATCAAAGAAAAATTTCTGAGTACAAAAAGAAAATGGCAAATGCTGATTTCTTACCTGAATTAGGAGCTCAAGTTGGTTATCAACACTATAAGATTGCAGATCTTATTGATGAAGGCAACCTAACTGTTGCTGCTTCATTAACGATTCCTATTTTTCATTGGAATGAAAGAAAACATAAATCCTCTGAAGCAAAAGCTAATTTAAACCAAGCAAAGCTAAACCTAAGTAACTCACAGGATTTAATTCAGCTTGAAGTACAACAAGTACAGATAGAGTTACAGGAAGGTTACGAGTATATTCTATTATCTCAGAAAAACAAACTTGAGGCAAAAGAAAGTTTAGAAGAAACATCAGTAAGCTTTGAAGTAGGACTAAACACGACTACTGATTTACTAAATGCACAAGCATCATGGCAAGATGCAGTTGCTCAAGAAATAGAGGCTTTAACACAATTTGAAGTACTCAAAACAAAATACAAAAAAGTGATTGGGTTATTATAGAATGGTAAAATCTCGTTCCTAATTTTTATTTCTTCAACAATTATGGTTCTTGTTTAGGGACGAGATTTTCTTTTAGAATCAATAATAAATTCAAAAAACAAATATTAGGATTTAAAGATTTTTGTTTTATCGGTTAAATTGTATTTTTGAACTATACCTATAAAGCAAAGCAATGAGAAACTCTATGTTGAAGCATTTGAATAAATTTGATGAAAAATGTAAGCATTGGCGAAAACTTCACAAAGAGGATTCTTTAAAATTTAAAAAAAGAATTCTATTTACTTTATTGCTGGGGTTTACCTTTCATTATACCATTTATAAAATTATTCTTTCAGGTGCAGAATACCAAATTGATGGAATTTTATTTTCAATGGCTGTGTTTTTTATTTTTTCAGAATCTATATTCCTTTTTGATAAAATAATAGCCATTAAATTTCCTTGGCATACCTCTGTTAAAAAAAGAATTATCTCCCTGTTTTTATTTGCCGTAGCCTTTTTCTTTATAGCAAAGATATATATTCCTCAAATTGAAAAAAGTGTAGTTAAAAACATAATAGAAGACGCAGAAAAATACAAACTCATTTTACTTGTAGGATTCTTATATTTAATCATTTATGTAATATTAATCATAGCTCGTAATTTTCACGAAAGTCTTAACTTCTTTGTATACGAAAATGAAAAATTAAAACAAGATAAAATTCTAAGTGATTATAAAGCACTTCAGGATCAATTAAATCCTCATTTTCTATTTAACAACTTAAGTACCTTAATTGCTATTATTCATAATGATAAAGAAAAGGCCATTGAATTTGCTGAAAACTTTACTGATGTTTATCGATATGTATTAACCAAAGAAGGACAGGTTGCTGTAACGGTGAATGACGAATTAATTTTTTTAAAAGCGTATACTACATTACATATGGCAAGAGTTGGTAATGGATTAAGTGTAGATATTGATGTGGATCAGAAAAACCTGAATAAAAAAGTTCCCCATTTAAGTCTACAAATATTAGTTGAAAACGCAATAAAACACAATATAACTTCAAAAACCAAACCCCTAATAATTAAAATTGGAATTATTGAAGACAGACTCTATGTAGCAAACAATAAGCAACTGAAAGAATCCACGTATTCAACAAAAACAGGACTTTCGAACCTAAGTAAAAGGTTGAAAATATTAACTGATGAAGAATTAAAAATCATTGAGGATGATGATATTTATAGAGTAGAAATTCCTCTGATAAATTAACCTAAATTATTTTACTATGGCTTTTAATGTTATTATTGTAGAAGACGAATTTCATAGTGCTCAAATGCTTGAGAGCATGATAAACGAAATACGCCCTCAATGGAATATCATTGATACTTTTGATTCTGTTGAGGATACCGTAAACTGGCTACAAAACAACGAACAACCAAACCTGATTTTTTTGGACATCCAACTATCTGACGGAATAAGTTTTTCTATTTTTGATAAGGTTGAAGTAGATTGCGGTGTAATATTTACAACCGCATATGATGAATATGCAGTAAAGGCATTTAAATTAAACAGCGTAGATTACATTTTAAAACCTGTAAAAAAAGATATTTTACTAACAGCTATTGAAAAATTAGAAAGCATTATTAAAAAGATTGAAAATGAAAATAAAATAGACTACAAAGATATTTTATCTGGCTTAACAAATGGAACAAATCCATACCGTAAAAGGTTTCTTGTATCAAAAAGAGATGCTTTCTTTTCAATTCCGGTAAGTGAAATTGCATATATCTATTTTGAGTCAAAACTAACTTATGCAGTTACATTTGAAAACAAAGAACATATTATCAATTTTACGTTAGATAAACTCGAAGAAGAATTAGATCCATCTATTTTTATTAGAGCAAACAGACAATCTATAATAAATATGAATGCTATCCATTCATTAGAAAATTACTTTGGAGGAAAGCTCATCGTAAAACTCTTACCTCAATTTGATGAAAAATTTGTGATCAGCAGAGCCAAAGCTTCTGTATTTAAAAACTGGCTCGATAGTTAAAAAATAAGCGTATATTGCATAAATTATTTAACCTCAATATTTAGTTATGGCAAGTCGCAGAGAATTAAAAAAAGATATCAATTATCTGGCAGCAGAAATTCTTTCTCAAGCATATATGAAACTTGCGCTTATGGAAAATGTAAGCGAAGAAAAAATTCAACCTGTAATGGTTGAAGCAATTGAAATGAGAAATGAATTTGTTTCAAGAGCTAATCATCCTGATGGGAAAAAAAATAAAAAAATTGTAAAATCGTATTATCAAGCACTTAGAAAAAATTTAATGAATAAAACAGTTGAGTTATTAGATAAAATCCAGGCAATTAATTAGTCAAAGTTAATTGTTAATTGATAAGGTTTAGGGATTACCTCTTCCTCAAAATTTGAAATGGATAATCCCATTAATCTTAATGGTTTTTCAATAACCGCATTATTTAATAGAGTGCTTGCCAATGAGGTAAGCATTTCTTTTTTGTGGATATTATGAAGCAAAGTTTTACTATGGGTATGTTGTTTAAAATCATTAAACTTATACTTTAATGTTAAAGTTCTTCCGTACTTATTTGTTCTGACCATCCTTTTCCACAAACCATCAACTAATCTATCTAGTTCATTGCTTATTTCTATTTTAACTTTCAAATCTGTTGAAAATGTATTTTCAATACCTACAGATTTACGTTTCCGATTAGGTACAACAGGTCGTTCATCAATCCCTCTGCAAATCGAATAAAAGAAATAACCAGCTTTTCCAAAATTCTTTACTAATCCATTTAAACTCCATGCCTGTAAATCTTTTCCTAAGTATATTCCCAACTGAGTCATTCTTTCTGCAGTCTTCTTGCCTACTCCATAAAAATCTTTTACCGGAAGTTGTTCTATAAAAGGAAGTACATCATCTGGTTTAATCACAAATATACCATCCGGCTTATCCTGATCAGATGCTATTTTTGCTAAAAACTTATTGATACTAATACCAGCAGATGCTGTTAATTGAGTTTCTTCTTTTATCCTCTTTTTAATCTCTCTGGCAATTAATGTTGCCGAATTATGATTCTTTTTATTTCTAGAAACATCTATAAACGCTTCATCAATACTCAATGGCTCAACTAAATCACTATACTCAGATAAAATATTCATTATTTGAGATGAAACAGATTTGTACACATCAAACCTGTGCGGTTGAAAAATAAGATTGGGACATTTTTTTAATGCTATTTGTGAAGACATGGCGGATCGAACACCAAACTTACGGGCTTCATAACTTGCTGCAGCAATAACTCCTCTTTGGGAAGGAGAACCTACAACTACAGGTTTTCCAACCAATTGTGGAAAATCACGTTGTTCAACCGATGCAAAAAAAGCATCCATATCAATATGTATAATTTTTCTTACACCAATATCCTCTTCACCTATCATCAATATACCTTGTTTTAACCTACATTATATATTTAATTAAAGCAACCAGCATTATTTCAATACACTTAATCCGAAATTATAAAACAATTTGTTTTTGGCAGCAGTAATTTCAGTTCTTGCACCTCGCTTATTAAGAGATGTGAGTTCATTAAAAACGGTAATTCCTGTTGCAACATTAAAATGTAATGCATGATATAGTTGCACTTGTATTTTCGGACCAAAATTAACTTTTGAAAAACCAAATTTATCCATATTAATATTAGTTGCCAAATCATTATCTGCATTATAATAATTCTCAAATAACCTACCTTCAAATCCTATTTTATAGTATTTAAAACAATAAAACGCACTTAACTGCAAAGGAAGTAATGCAGAGAGTTCGTGCCTACCCTTTTTATACTTCAAACTCAGCAATGGTAAATACATCTCGTATTTAAACCTGGTATTAAACGAAAAACCAATCCCATATTCAAAAAATTCATTATATCGTTTACTTGCCATCGCAGAAATTCCAAGTGTAAAATCATCATTACTCAACGACTCCTTAAAATCACTAGCTATTGATGGTGAGATGATGAAAAGCAAACTCCAATAATTTTTAAAATTATTTATAATACCCAAATTACAGGTTATTGACTTATATTGATTATGATAAAATTCTTCTGGAGTTAGTTTATCTGCTAATGAGTTAACTTTAATATAATCCCACCCATTAAAAATATAGCTCTTGCCTTTATTAAATGGAATAGCAATCTGAGCAGATGCTCTAAATTCATTTATCTTAACTCCCCTATTCAGATATGAACTTTTTAAATCTGAGTTTGAATATTGATACTGATTAATTGATGCTATTGTAAATTTTGATAATCGGGGATATGATATTGTATCTGTTTTTTTTTGAGAATACAATTCCTTCATTCCAAATAAAAGAAGAATCAATACTAGCATTACACCTAGACTTTCATTTTTCATGAATTTACAATATTGTATTAATTTATTAAATAAAATACCTTTTATGACAAAACTAAATTATTTTCCCAAAACACTTAAGCTTAAAAGTATCCAAAACAAATAACATTTTAATAAAATATGCATTACATGTGCTTTAATAAATTTTATTCCCTTTACTTATTATAATA
This sequence comes from uncultured Saccharicrinis sp., assembly GCA_963665705.1. Lineage (GTDB taxonomy): Bacteria > Bacteroidota > Bacteroidia > Bacteroidales > Marinilabiliaceae > Saccharicrinis. Next base: position 1,175,242 of record OY762448.1, on the reverse strand, counting down.
TATAATAGATTACAAATTAAAAGCTTTTTTATACACATCAACAAAACCAACACAATAAACACCTAGAATCCATCACTTTATAAAATTTCATTTTAAAACATCTTTTAATAAAAAAAACAATTCATTAAAAAATCATAAAGTCACTTGAGAAATCATTTTATTTAGTAATTTTGCCAAAATTTTCTAATTCAATAAACCATCAACAATATGTCATTTTTAGAGGATAGAATAATATCAGACGGCTTAACATTCGACGATGTATTATTAATACCTGCATATTCTCAGGTATTACCACGTGAAGTAAACCTGGCATCTAAATTTACCAGAAACATCACAATAAATACACCCATCGCATCCGCTGCTATGGATACGGTTACAGAAGAACGACTAGCAATTGCTATTGCCCGTGAAGGAGGAATTGGTGTAATACACAAAAACATGACCATTGAAGAACAAGCAAAAAAAGTTCAAGTGGTTAAGCGTGCTGAAAACGGGATGATTTTTGATCCAATCACCATAAAAAGAGATAAGACTGTTGGTGACGCATTAGCCATAATGAAAGAATACAAAATTGGTGGAATTCCAGTTGTTGATGATTATGGTTATTTAGTGGGTATTGTTACTAATCGTGACCTAAGATTCATCATTGATCTAAATAGATCAGTTGAGGATGTAATGACTTCAGAAAATTTAATTACGACCAACCAAACTACTGACCTTGTTTTAGCTGCTGAAATTCTTCAAAAGCATAAAATTGAAAAACTCCCTGTTATTGACAAAGACAAAAAGCTTATTGGGCTTTTAACTTATAAAGATATTACAAAAGCAAAAAATAAGCCATTAGCCTGTAAAGATGAAATGGGAAGATTGAGAGTTGCTGCAGGAGTTGGTGTTACTCATAATACTTTCGAAAGAATTCAGGCTTTAGTGGAAGCAGGTGTTGATGCTATTGTTATTGATACTGCACATGGACACAGTCATGGTGTTATTGAAACACTAAAGCAAACAAAAAAGAAATATCCGAAATTAGAAGTTGTTGTAGGTAATATTGCTACATCAGATGCTGCTAAAGACTTAATAGCTGCTGGAGCAGATGCTTTAAAGGTAGGAATTGGTCCAGGATCTATTTGTACAACCCGAATCATTGCTGGTGTAGGTATGCCTCAACTATCAGCTATCTATGAAGTATCTCAGGAAGCTAAAAAACACGGTGTACCTGTTATTGCAGATGGTGGTATCAGATATTCAGGAGATATTGTAAAAGCAGTTGCTGCAGGAGGTAGTTGCGTTATGGCTGGTTCTCTATTTGCAGGTGTGGATGAATCTCCGGGTGAAACAATTATCTATAATGGTCGTAAATTTAAAACATACCGTGGTATGGGTTCTGTTGAAGCGATGCAACAAGGATCAAAAGACAGATACTTCCAGGATGTAGAAGATGATGTAAGCAAATTAGTTCCTGAGGGAATTTCAGCAAGAGTTCCTTATAAAGGTACACTTAACGAAGTTATTTATCAAATGATTGGTGGGTTAAGAGCCGGTATGGGATACTGTGGAGCTGCTACAGTTGAAGAACTACACAAAGCTAAATTTACTAGAATTACCAATGCTGGAGTTCAGGAAAATCACCCTCACGATGTAACAATTACAAGAGAAGCTCCTAATTACACAAGATAATTATTCATATTACATATTTATAAAGCCCGTAAACTTTTGTTTTTCGGGCTTTTTTATTTTATTTAGCCACCTTAAATAAATGCAAACACAATAATAAATTCTTTTGTGTGTTAATTTAGTGACACTAGAACTGATAGTAATATAATTAATAAGAAAGATGACACGAATTAAATTTCTATTTTCATTTATTGCACTAATAATTTCAAACATTACGTTTTCTCAAAACACACATACTTTAGTAACTATTCAAGATAAAAACTACAGCATAGGAGAATTCGATTTTATTTATAATAAAAACAATAGCTATACTGAAGATCCTAAATCAAAGAAAGAGTATGTTGATTTATTTGTTAACTACAAACTCAAAGTTCATGAGGCGATTGCCCAAGGACTGGATACACTGCCTTCTTTTAAAAAAGAATATAATTATTATAAAGACGAATTAGCAAAACCATATTTATCAGATAAATCAATAACTGAATATCTAAAAAAAGAAGCCTACGAAAGACTAAAACAGGAGGTAAATGCAAGTCATATATTAATTAAACTTCCAAAATCACCCACTCCGGAAGATACATTACAAGCCTATAACAAAATAAAAAACATTAAGGATCGAATAAAAAATGGTGAGGATTTTAATCAGTTAGCAAAAGAATTTTCTGATGATCCATCTGCCAAAAAAAATATGGGTAAACTTGGTTTTTTTAGTGGTTTTATGATGGTTTACCCTTTTGAAAGTGCTGCATACAATACACCTGTTAACCAAGTATCAGACATCATAAGGACTTCATTTGGATATCATATTATTAAAGTTCATGAAAAGAGAGAAAACAGAGGCGAGCTAAGAACAGCACATATCATGATGATGTTCCCTCCAAACTCTCCAAAAGAAATCGTTGAGACAAAAAAAGTAAAAATAGATTCTATTTATCAATTAGTTTTAAAAGGTGAGGATTTTGGCTCTATGGCTCAAAATTTTTCTGAAGATAAAAGAAGTGCTAAAAACAATGGTGAATTACCTTGGTTTGGAAGTGGAAGAATGATTCCGGAATACAGTGAACCAGCTTTTCTTTTAGATAGTATAGGATCTGTATCTAAGGTAATAAGAACCCCCTATGGCTTTCATATTATTAAGCTTTTAGAAAAACGAGGAATAAAAGACTTCGATGAAATGGAAGATGAAATCACTAAAAAGATTTCGAGAGATGAAAGAGCTTTTAAAGGAAAACAAAGCGTAATAAACAGATTAAAAAAAGAATATAATTTTAAGCAGGATGAGGCTTTAATAAATAACATTAAGGAAAAAGCTAAATCACACAACATATCTGATGAAGATTTCTACAACTATCTTAATGCTACGAGTGATAATATAGCTACTTTTAGCACTAAGACATTAAAAACTAAGGATCTTATAACGTATTTAAAAATTAACAAACAATTTACAAAAACAAAAAAAGCAACTTTAATAGACCAAATGATCAAATCATTTTTAGAAGATGAAATTCTTTCATTTGAAAAAACGCAACTTGAAAATAAATATCCTGAATATAAGTATCTACTGAGTGAATATCATGATGGACTATTAATTTTTGAAATAAGTCAAAAAGAAATATGGAACAAAGCAAGTCAAGATAGTACAGGAATTGAAAACTATTTTAACAAGCATAAAAATAATTATTTTGAACCTGAAAAAATAGTAGGAACGGCTTATTTTACAACAGACAAAAAAACGTTAAATACAATTAAATCTCAATTTAAAAAATCGCCAAACATCACTAATGATTCAATAAAACAAATGATACCATCAAAAAATCTTAAATGTATTAAAGGTGAATTTCATTTAGGTGAATATGCGGAAATTGATAAAGAGGTTTGGAATATTAAAAAATCTAACGGCAAAAAAGAACCTGATTTCCCATACGTTTTTGCCAATGGAAAAACTTTTCCGAAAAAATACAAAAAACTAGAAGAAACCAAAGGGCAAGTAATTAGTGATTACCAAAGCGAACTTGAAAAACAGTGGATTACCAGATTAAAAGAAAAATACAATCCAGTAATCAACACTAAAGCTCTAAAATTCTCTAAAAACAAATAATTAAGAATGAGAACCATAATTTTTATTGGGATTTTAGCATGTCTTACATTTAATAGATGTTCTAAAATCTCAACTTCAGAGTCGTCTCAAGCTATTGCATCTGTAGACGGTAAAGCATTGACTATTGGAGAACTACAAAAAGCAATACCCAAAAACTTAAGCAAAAACGATAGTCTTGCTTTTACTCAGAATTATATTTCAAGATGGGTAAAATCATCATTATTATTAAGAAAAGCTGAATTAAATTTATCTCCGGAAGAAAAAGATGTAAAACAAATTCTCGAAGACTACAGAGCTTCTTTATTGATTCATAAATACCAACAAAAACTATTGTTAGAAAAGCACTCTCCTTTAATTACTAATAAAGAGATTGAGGAATATTATAATACTATGAATGAGAACTTCATTTTAAATGAAGATATTATTAAAGGTATATTTATCAAAATCCCTCGCAATGCACCTAACATCGCTCAGCTAAAAAAATGGTATCGTTCTGAAAATCCAGAAGATATGGTTAAACTAGAGGAATATTGTTATCTAAATGCCAAAAATTTTGATATTTTTCTTGACAAATGGGTTACTGTAGATGCTATCTCCAAACTATTACCAAAACCGATTCCTAAAAATGCCAATTTCTTAAAGTATAATAAATTTTATGAAGTTTCTGACTCAACTTCTCAATATTTAGTTTCATTCAGAGATTATCACAAAACAGACGAAATAGCTCCTATCCAATATGTTACCGAAAAGATAAAAGCTATTTTACTAAACAAAAAACGTATAGAATTCATTCAAAATCTTGAAGAAGAATTATACCAGGAAGGATTAAAGCAAAAAGTTATAAAATTCTATTAAATTTGCGCAAAAAGATTATATATGCATAAAACAATTTATACTCTGATTATTACGCTAACCGCGACATTTCTTTATACCAACACTGTTTTGGCTCAAAAAAATGTAATTGATGAAGTTATCGCTGTTGTTGGTGATAATGCCATACTTAAATCTGACATTGAATATCAATACCAACAGGCTATCATGCAAGGAATGTCTGCAAAAGGTGATCTTAAATGTCAATTATTTGAACAACAATTGATTCAAAAATTAATGCTTAATCAAGCTGTTTTGGATAGTGTTGAGATAAATGAGAACTCTGTAATTAATGAAGTGGATCGCAAGATGAATATGTTTATTGATCGTGCGGGAGGTAAAGATAAACTTGAAGAGTGGTTTAAAAAATCTATTTTTCAAATTAAAAAAGAACAAATGCAAGTTGTACGTGATCAAATGATGACACAGTCAATGCAACAAAATATAACAGAAGGAATTGAACCAACTCCTTCCCAAGTTAGAGCATATTACAGAAAAACAAATCAGGATAGCTTACCAATGGTTCCTGTTCAATACGAAATTCAAAAAATTGCAGTTTACCCTAAAATTGATCAAAAAGAAGTTGATAGAGTAAAAAATCAACTTCGTGACTTCCAACGTCAGGTAGCAGAAGGAAGAGATTTTGCAACATTAGCTGTTTTATATTCAGAAGATCCTGGTAGTGCAAGTAGAGGTGGTGATATGGGTTGGGCAACACGCTCTACTTATGTACCTGAATTTGCCAATGTAGCTTTTAATATGCAAGAGAAAAATAAAGTATCAAAGATTGTACAAACGGAATTTGGATACCACATCATTCAATTGTTAGACAAAAAGGGAGAAAGAATTCATGTTCGTCATATTTTAATAAAACCTAAAGTATCAACAGATGCCAACAAAGCTGCTATTAGTAGATTAGATTCTATGAAAACATTAATTGAAAAAGATTCTATATCATTTGAAGATGCAGCTTTTCATTGGTCTATGGACAAAGATACCAGAACAAATGGAGGTTTAATGGTAAACCAAAGAACTCAGTCATCTCAATTTGAATTAGCTGAATTATCATCCATGAGATTACCTTTAATAGCTAAAGAATTACAAAAATTAGATGAAGGTGAAATGTCAAAACCATTTAGCATTAAAGATGACAAAGGACACGATGTTTTTGTTATTATTAAACAAAAGAAAAAAATAGCTCCACACAGAGCCAATATGAGCAATGATTATCAGCTTATTCAGAATATTATGACAGAGAAAAAGAAAGCTGATGCCATTAATGATTGGATAAAAGAAAAGCAACTTGACACCTATATAACAATTAGAGATGAATGGGAAGGTTGTAAATTCGAGTATAAAAATTGGATTAAGTAGTTTTTTTAACTATTTTGTAAGGGCTTTTTGAAGAATGGAGGATGATTTCTACTGGGATAAAATACATTTGCATTATAGGAACCTTATTTATAAGCATCTCTTGCATAAGAGAAGCTTATAATATATCAGGTAAAGCAATAATTTTAGATAATGAAACATTATCTCCTATTTCAGAATCCTCTGTTCAATCTCAATGCTTTTTCCAACTTAATATAGATGAAAGCTCAAGTGATTTATCCAATTTTCAAACAGATAGTCTAGGCACTTTTGAATTATATTTTACCAAGGGTTACAAAGTTAGCATGGTTATTGATGCTAATGAATACGAACAAAGTACAATTGTATTTAACCCAAGAAAAGAGCAAATGCCTGATACAATCTATTTAAAAAGGAAAATTCGTTTTGAAACATCTGCTGCAAAGTTTAATTCGGATAAGTTACCAGAGAATAGTTTCAAATAACATTACTGGTTTCTATATATACTTTTTACTACTATTTTTGAACTCAGTTAAATTTCTTAACAGCAATTCATTCTGATAATGCGAACTCTTAAAAGCATTTTAATATTATTCATATGTCTATTCCTTTTGGGCTTTGTTTCAACTCAAGCCCAAAAGAAAATCAATGTAAAACATGCCGATGTACTAAAAGGAGACAAGGCTTTATATGGAGAGGACATTAATGTTTTAATTGGAAATGTAAAATTTACGCACGAAACAGCAACCATGTTTTGTGACACAGCCTATCTTAACGAAAAAGAAAACAAGCTAAATGCTGTTGGAAATATTCATATCATTCAAAACGATACACTACATCTATACGGTCACCGATTAAATTACTACGGCAATACAGGTATAGCTGAGGTTAGGGAAAATGTAAAACTGATTAATAAAGACATTGTATTAACTACTGAATTTCTTGATTACGATAGAAAAAATAATTTTGCATATTACTTTAACAATGGTAAGATTGTAAATAAAGACAATACACTTACCAGTAAAACAGGATACTATTATCCGGATTCAGACATGGCTTTTTATAAAGATAGTGTTGTTGTCAACAATCCTAAATACACCATGTTTTCCGACACTTTAAAATACCATACCTTAACTAAGGTTGCCACAATAGAAGGACCAACATTTATTATAAGTGAAGATAATACGATTTATGCAGAATCGGGATTTTACGACACACAAAATGATATAGCATTACTAAAAGAGAATGCTTATGTTGATGGCAAACAACTATTAAAAGGAGATTCCATTCATTACGACAGAAAAAAAGGTATTGGAGAAGTATTTAATAGCATGGAGCTACATGATACAACAAACAATGTTATTATTACTGGTGATTATGGATTTTACAATGAAATTTCACAAGATGCATTAACAACAAAAAATGCTGTTTTAATGCAAATTTATAATGAAGATACACTTTTTCTACATGCTGATACACTTGTTGCTGTTCCTTTAGAGAATCCCGATGAAAAGTTAATTAAAGCCTTTAGAAAAGTTCAATATTACAGGAGCGACTTGCAAGGAAGGTGCGATTCTATGGTTTTTGATTCAAGAGACACGACAAACACTTTTTATTATGATCCAATCATGTGGTCATTGGGTAATCAACTTACTTCTGATGAAATAAAAATGTACACTAAAAATGAAGTTCTGGATAAGGTTGATTTAATAGATAGAGCTTTCATAATCTCTGAAGAGGATTCTGGTCGCTATAACCAAATTAAAGGTTCTGCGATGACTGGTTTTATAAAAAATAACGAAATATATAAAATTGATGTAAATGGCAATGCGCAATCAATTTATTACCCTATGGATAAAGAAAATGCCTTAGGTGTAAATAAAGCTGAATGTAGCAATATGATTATTTATTTAAAAGAACGCATGGTAAGTAAAATCAACATGCAAGTTTCGCCTACAGGAAAGATGTCACCAATCTTACTGGTTCCTGATGAAGAGCTTAGACTATCAGGCTTCTATTGGCTGGATATTTTCAGACCGAAAAGTAAAAAAGATATTTTTACTTGGAAAGAACTACCCGAACTGGATAGAGGCGAAGATAAATCGGAATATAATTTAGATGATACTTATGATGATTATGAAAATCCATAAAGTATCAACTTCAAAACATAAAAAAAGCTGTATTATTCAAATACAGCTTTCTTTCTCTTTAGCCCTGGCTAGTACTAATACTCATCTTCGTTAAAGAAAAAATCATCCTTACTAGGATAATCAGGCCATATATCTTCGATACTTTCGTAAATATCCCCTTCATCCTCTATTTCCTGAAGATTTTCAATAACTTCCAATGGTGCCCCCGAACGAATCGCAAAATCGATTAATTCATCCTTAGAAGCAGGCCAGGGAGCATCTTCTAATTTAGATGCTAATTCTAGTGTCCAATACATACCCTGAAAATTTAACTATTATAGTTTGTTTATTATTTATCTCTTATTTTTTGCGAATATAAAAAAAAACTAAAGACTTACAACTCGGGAACCCAAGGAATTTCATTTGTATTAAAATGTTTTGACAAATGACGCGATAAAACAAACAAATAATCAGACAAGCGATTAACATATCGAACCACCCAGGCATTTAAGTCCATTGTTTCACCCATTTCTAATATTCGTCTTTCTGCTCTCCTACAAATTGTTCGTGAAATATGACAATAACTAACACAAGGATTACCTCCTGGTAATACAAAATACTTTAAAGGAGGCAACTCATCTTCCATTTTATCCATTGCTGCTTCTAAAGTTTCAATTACAGTATCATCATACTGCATTTTATCTCGCAAATCAGCCACATTTGTATCTGTGGCCAGATAAGCACCTACTTCAAAAAGTCTTTTCTGAATATCAATCAGTTGCTCCTTACTTTGCTCATCAATATCAAAAGACCTTATCATGCCAATAAAACTATTTAATTCATCAACAGTACCATAAGCCTCTAGTCTAACATCATTCTTAGGAACTCTGGTGCCTCCAATTAAACTAGTCCTTCCTCTATCTCCTGTTCTTGTATATACAACGCTTTTCGCCATTTACTCTTTTTTTTGTTTTATTTTAACCTCTGGTCATGAAACACTTCTAATCAAAAATGGTTCTAAACTGATTATGAATGTTGTGTAATTAAAACATTTTCATTTATGACATCGAATTCTACTAAACCATCTTTTAATCTGATAATTCTATGAGCATGCTGTGCTATTTCTTCTTCATGAGTTACCAGGATTATTGTATTTCCCATTGCATGAATATTTTCAAAAAGTTGCATTATATCAACTGAAGTTTTGGAATCAAGATTCCCAGTAGGCTCATCGGCTAATATGATGGATGGATTATTTATTAAAGCTCTAGCTACTGCAACTCGCTGCCTCTGACCTCCTGATAATTCATTTGGTTTATGCATTGCTCTATCCTCCAAACCCACTTTTTGAATAGCCTCCTCTCCTCTTTTCAGCCTTTCTTGTTTCGAAATACCTGCATAAATTAAAGGTAACATTGTGTTTTCAATAGCAGAATATCGAGGTAAAAGGTTAAAAGTTTGAAATACAAATCCTATTTCTTTGTTTCTGATATCAGCCAATTGATCATCTGTTAAGTGACTCACATCTGTTCCATTTAAAACATAATTACCTCCTGTTGGTGAATCTAAAGCTCCAATTACATTCATTAAAGTAGATTTACCCGAACCCGATGGTCCCATAATTGCAACATATTCTCCCTTATCAATTTTCAAATCAACACCTCTCAATGCCTTTACAACCTGAGTTCCTACTTGATAAAATTTTGTAATCCCCTTTATTTCAATTACTTTTTCGGACATAGTTTACAAACTTGGTTTAAACAAAGATAATTTTTTTACTATGCTTTCCATGAACTTACATTAGTATTATTAAGGCCACTTTACAATATAATGCTGTTTTTCTACATCTTTATTTATAATAACTATACCAAACCTAAATAAATCAAACGATATGGAAACATTTTCGTTAGCCACGATCTCATTCCAGGCTTTTTCCATTCCTTCTGACCAATGAATATCATCAAATATAAATAACGCAGAGTCAGAAGCTTTTTTTAAACACATCTGAAAATAGTTAATCGTGGCCTCATAGTTATGATGACCATCAAAATAAACCATATCAACCTCATGTAAAGCATCTAAAATCTTAGGTAACTCAACATTAAAACTTCCATTTAACAATGTTATATTTTTTACTTTGGCAGCATTAATCGTTTGATTTGCAATGGCAGATATATTAGGACATCCTTCGATAGAATAAACTGTTGCCAAGGAGTTTGGCATAGCCAAGTAAAGTGTTCCTAAACCCAACGAAGTTCCTAGTTCAACAATATTATCAGGCTTAAAGCGAGTAATTAATCTCGATATTAATTCTCCTTGTAATTGAGGAGTAGCATTATATTTCACTAAACTACTTACCTTTCGTATAGGATTAGAAAACTTCTTTGAACCCGCACCCAAATCAACAACTTCAACTTTTTCTTCGGTTTGAAGTAAATTCTTTCGAACTGTATTTATTACATCAAAATGATAATAAGAATGCTTGTCATAGAAATCATGACGCACTAAATCAAAAGCAAAAGGAGGATGAATACGATGACCTTTTTTATACTTAGCGTTTCTTTTATACTTTAAATACGCTCTTACCTGAAACCAATTCACTGTTTTTTTATGCAAATATAATAATTACCACAACTACTATTAATTGCGATGTGACAATATGATTTTCTATGGGTTTAAGTTTCCCTTTATGTATCACATGAAACTCACCATTTTAGTCATGTTGTGTATAAAAAACTTTCTCATGGCTCGTTTTATATAATTTACATTTCCCATGTCTATTAAGCTGCTTCTGCAAGCTGCATTTCTATTAGCCTGAAGATTTTATTATCCTCAGGCTTGTTTTTTATTACATTGGTAACTAACTCATTAAAATCACCATCGATAAACTCGGCGATTACTTGCAGTAGTTGCAATATAAAACCCCATATCCTCATAGATATAGTAAGTTCATTGGCTTTGTCACATACATGTTCAAACAGTCCGCCCATTGATTCATATGCATCGTACCTTTTTGCCAAACTAAATACATTGTATTCGATCATAGCTAATGAGATATCTGCTATCTGAGCATCAAAGTCTTGGGATTTTGATTTCCCTAAGCCAAAATATTGCTTCGATTCTTTGAAAAATACTTCGATGCTCCATCTGATACTGTATATTTCATAAGCCTTTAGGATACCGAGTTTTGTGTTTGTTGAAGCGAGCAGGTGCCACTTGCCCCGTTTGCTATTTTTGCAGAAATACAGCTTTAACGGTATTGATTTATACTCTACTAGTACTTCGGCACAAAACAGGTTCAAGGCTTTTTCTCGTTTTACCTTTTTTCTACGCTTGAGGAGTTGAGCAAGCTCTTTTGCTGTATACTCGTCTCCCTTGAAGATGTATTTCGCCTTGGCCATTTTTATCATACCGACTACATCTACCTTGGCTTTTAGTGACAAAACAGACTTTAATATTGATTCACAAAAGAACCAACTGTCCATCAAAACATATTGCACTTCTACCTTTTGTTTGACAGCCCTTTTGATCATAGAAATAGCCGTTGATATTTTATCATTTGTTAGTTCTTTCTCTCGTGAAAAACCAGCAGATTTTCTATCTCGTTTCTTTGTGTATTGTGCTTTTCTCTGTTTGGCATTCAGCCCATATGGTGTTTTCTCATTTTTTCCCCTTTCTTTATGAAGGCTAAAGTCTAACGAGAAAAAGCTCTTGCCGTCCCAATAGCCCAGGAACAAACCTTTAAAACCCCAAAACCTGCCATGTTTTACATGCGACCATATCTTGCCTACATGTTCTGTTTTATATGTTGACTTTTCAAAATCCGTATCATCTATTATCAGGCACTTTTCCTGTGCATTGTTCGCAGATACTGAACTCTCTGTGTGTTTTAACAACTTGTTGTTGCATTTGGAAAGAAGGTTTCTCCAATTGATATTGTAATCGTTCTTAAGCCTGTAAAAAGTATTTTTGCTGGCTTCTATACTTTGTGACAATGGATGTTTGGTATACCTATATACATTGGATAACGAGTAAAGAGGAAACAATAACATCGCCAATAATAAATCACCTTTGCGGAAAATGGATTGGGGCATGTGACCAACACCAAAATCTAAACGGTTTAAATTTAATGACCGGTATAGTTCCATAATTCTGTAAATTCCTTTTTCACTTGAAGTAAAAAAGCTGTTTGTCTCTGAAAAAACTTTTGTACTTTTATTCTGAAGCATGGTTTTGTTTTTTTAATGTAGTACCATTAAATTACTGATATTTAATGGATTAACAAAATAAACCATGCTTCTTTTTATCTGATTTTCAATATTTTAACTCTCTTGGGAAATATCAGTTATATAATATAAATACTCATAAAACCAATATAAAGAACAACCATCATAATTAAAACCCCACCTAAGTCATATAAACCTGATTATCAATTTTTATAATTTCTATCTATATTTACATATACACAATCGATTTGATTTATACACCTTAATGCCGCATCTTTGAATTAGAAATTAAAACAGAAACAAAAATAAAATATAAGCATATGAAAAATTTAATAGGATTAGAACAAGAAAAAGTAAAAGTACTAGCTGATAAATTAAATATTCTATTAGCCAATTATCAATTATTTTATCAAAACCTTAGAGGTTTCCATTGGAACATTAAAGGACGAGACTTTTTTGAACTACATGCAAAATTTGAAGAATACTATGATGATGCGGTTCTAAAAATAGATGAAGTTGCAGAACGAATTTTAACTCTGGAATCAGAACCACTTCATACATTCAGTGATTACCTTACTACTTCTTCAATTAAGGAATCAAAAGGAATTAATAATGGTATTGATGCAGTCGCTGTCATTGTTGAAAATTTTTCAACCTTAATACAGATTGAAAGAGAAATATTATCGTTAGCAAGCGATGCTAATGACGAAGGAACGGTTAGTTTAATGAGCGATTATATATCAGAAACAGAAAAAACATTATGGATGCTGAATTCATATCTTAAATAAAATAGAATACCAAATTGTCTTTGCCAGCTCGGATTAATTAAATTAATCCGAGCTTTTTTGGTTAAAATATTAAAGCTATTTTTGTGCCTTTAATTTATTCTAGATTAGTCTAATATAAATAATTACAATATCACCTAATTATTTCTTACTAATCTAAAATTCAAACAATTCACCAATTTACAATGAACACTGTATCACATACCTCAATTGGCACACCTTTATCTCCTACTGCAACTAAAGTTATTATGTTAGGATCAGGAGAATTAGGAAAAGAAGTAGTTATTGAATTTCAGCGCTACGGAGTTGAAGTTATTGCTATTGACAAATATGAAAATGCTCCGGCAATGCAAGTTGCACACAAAAGCTATATAGTATCTATGCTTGACGGAGACGCCTTAGCAAAAATCATACGCAAAGAAAAACCTGATTATATTATTCCTGAGGTTGAAGCCATTGCTACTGACACATTATTAAACCTTGAAAAAGAAGGTTTTAATGTGATTCCAACAGCTAATGCTACAAAATTAACAATGAACCGCGAAGGTATCAGGACTTTAGCCGCTGAAGATTTAGGTTTAAAAACTTCACCTTATAAATTTGCAGGAACAAAAGAAGAATTTGAAAAGGCTATTAAAGAGATTGGTTGCCCTTGTGTTGTTAAACCGATAATGAGTTCTTCTGGTAAGGGACAAAGTGTTGTAAAAAGCGATGCTGATATAGATTATGCCTGGAATTACGCCTTAGAGGGAGCACGAGGAAACAGCGATAGAGTAATTGTGGAAGGATTCGTGGATTTTGATTATGAGATTACATTATTAACTATCAGTCATATCGATGGAGTATCGTTTTGTGCTCCAATAGGCCACAGACAAGAAGGTGGGGATTATCAAGAATCGTGGCAACCACAGGCCATGAGTGAAAAAGCCTTGACTGATGCACAATACATTGCAGAAAAAGTAGTAAAAGCTCTTGGCGGCAGAGGATTATTTGGCGTTGAATTCTTTATAAAAGGAGACGCAGTCTATTTTAGTGAATTATCCCCTCGCCCGCATGATACTGGTATGGTAACAATGATTTCACAGGATTTAAGTGAATTTGCGTTACATGTGAGAGCAATTCTTGGTTTACCTATTCCTAATATCGTGCAACATGCCCCAGCAGCCAGTAGCGTTATTATGGTAGAAGGCCATTCTAAACAGGTTCAATTTACTGGTTTAGAACAAGCTTTAGCTGTCCCTGACACTCAATTACGTTTATTTGGTAAACCAGAGGTTGAAGGAGAAAGAAGAATGGGCGTTTGTCTGGCCAGAGCTAATTCGGTGGAAGAAGCCAGAGAAAAAGCAAATACAGCCAGTGCAGCTATTAAGGTGAAATTATAAGATTTTTTTATTCCAATATATCTGCTCCGATAGTATTTATTACTATCGGGGCTTTTTTGTTTACACCAAAACCATACTGAATAGTCTCAGGTCTTGCAACATTACTTTCATTCTACTATTTTTGAGGTTCTATTTTAAACAATGTCCGATTTAGCTACCAGAGATATAACCTATTTACCAGGAGTTGGCCCTAAAAAAGCTGATTTATTGCGTAATGAATTAAAAATTCAATCGTATGAAGATTTGTTATATCATTTTCCGTATAAATACATCGATCGTAGTCGTACCTATAAAGTGCGTGAAATCAATAATACTTCATCCCACATTCAATTAAAAGGTAAGATTGTAGGTTTAAACACAGTTGGATCAGGAAGATCACAAAGAATGGTGGCTAAATTTGCAGATGAAACAGGCGTTATTGAATTAGTATGGTTTAAATTTCTGAAACAAATAAAATCAGGATTAGATCCCAATGCAGACTATATTATATTTGGAAAACCTAGCAAATTCAACAATTCGTACAATATTGTACATCCAGAAATGGAAAAAGTAGATCCTACCAAACCTAAAATTGTTTCTGGTTTGCAGGCATTTTATCATACTACTGAAAAGATGAAAAATAATTATCTGAGTTCAAAAACAATTCAGAAAATGGAACATAATATATTTCTATCTTTTCAGGGTGCGATTTCAGAAACCTTACCGGCCTATATCATTCAACAATACAAGTTGATGATATTAGATCAAGCTTTAAGGACAGTTCACTTTCCTAAAAATAGTCAGGAACTTCAACAAGCTCAGTTCAGGTTAAAATTTGAAGAACTTTTTTACATTCAACTAAATATTTTAAAACTAAAAACGCAACGTTCAAGAAATATAAAAGGACATATATTCTCCACTGTAGGAGATTACTTCAACCATTTTTTTTATAATAATCTACCTTTTGAATTAACTAATGCTCAAAAAAGAGTAATAAAGGAAATTAGAAATGATGTAGGTTCAGGAAAACAATTAAATCGTCTTTTGCAAGGAGATGTTGGTAGTGGTAAAACCATGGTGGCATTAATGGTAATGCTCATTGCATTAGATAATAAATACCAGGCTTGCCTTATGGCTCCAACTGAAATTTTAGCCTCTCAGCATTTTGAATCTATTTTGGAACTTCTCAACGAAATGAATTTAAATGTAAAATTATTGACTGGCTCTACAAAAAAGAAAGAGCGAGAAATCATTCATTCAGAATTACAATCCGGGGAGCTCCAAATATTAATTGGCACACACGCCCTACTTGAAGATGTAGTTCAATTTAATAATCTGGGGATGGTTATTATTGATGAACAACATAGGTTTGGAGTTGCACAACGGGCCAAACTATGGAAGAAAAACGACATTCCTCCGCATGTCCTGGTGATGACAGCCACTCCAATACCCAGAACATTAGCCATGACAGTGTATGGTGATCTGGATGTTTCTGTTATTGATGAACTTCCCCCGGGAAGAAAGCCTATAGAAACGAAACATTATTTTCATAACCGAAGAAATAACTTAAATAAATTCATAAAATCAGAAATTGAGAAAGGTCGACAGATTTATGTTGTTTATCCATTAATTGAAGAATCAGAAAAAATGGATTTTAAAAATCTTGCTGAAGGTTTTGAATACATGCAATCTGCATTTCCTGAATACAAGACCACCATGGTTCATGGGAAAATGAAACCTATTGAAAAAGACGCTGCAATGCAAGAATTTGCAAGCGGTGATGCTAAAATATTAGTGGCTACAACGGTTATTGAAGTTGGAGTAAATGTACCCAATGCCTCTGTAATGATTATTGAAAGTGCTGAAAGATTTGGTTTATCACAACTACATCAGTTAAGAGGTCGTGTAGGAAGAGGTGCTGAGCAAAGCTATTGCATATTAATGACCGGACATAAATTAGGCGAAGACACAAAAAAAAGAATGAATATTATGGTAGATTCAAACGATGGATTTGAAATTGCTGAAGCAGATATGAAACTAAGAGGACCTGGAGATTTAGAAGGTACTCAACAAAGTGGCTTACCTTTTGAACTTAAAATTGCCAATATAACAAGAGACAGTCAACTTCTTCAACATGCACGAAATGTTGCTAACGTTATATTAGAAAATGATAGCAATCTGGAAAAACCTGAAAACCAAATCTTAAACCGTCAACTTGCAAAATTAGCTCGACAAAAGATGAACTGGAGCATGATAAGCTAAGTGGCTCATTCTGTTTTAATTTAACCAAACTAAAAACAAGGTCTTTTAATCTCATACAATTTCACCAATAATCTTTTCAATTGTAAAGAGTATTTATATTTCTATTAACTTAAATTATATTCCTATTAACTTAAAATAATAGTATCTTTTATGCTCAATATATATTAATACAATATGATATTTGCCGCTGTAAATATAGATCCTCTATTTTCAAAATTCGTGATATTGTCTGGTATCGTAATTATAGTTGGGTTTTTATTACGATTACTCAAACAACCATATATGATTTCATATATTTTGGTTGGTATTTTAGTTGGTCCATATGGTCTTAGCTTTGTTACGGACGAAGCTCTTATTTCAAACTTAGGTTCATTAGGTCTGGTTCTGTTATTGTTTTTTATAGGAATGGAAATTCGGCTACCCGAACTTTTACACAACTGGAAAGTATCAATTATTGGTACTTCAATTCAAGTATTTATTAGTTTAATTATCATATGGCTTCTAAGTTTTTACTTTAAATGGAGCAACAGTCAGGTAATTATGTTTGGTTTTGTAATTAGCCTAAGTAGTACAGCAGTAATTGTAAAAATACTTCAGGAAAGAAATGAAATTAATAGTATAGCAGGACAATATGCTTTAGGCATATTAATAGCTCAGGATATACTGATCGTTCCCATGCTCATATTTCTGGGATACATAGGAGGTCATAGGCCCGACAAAATCGAACTAATTAAACAAATAACCGGTGGAATAATAATTATTGGAATGATTATATTCTTATTAAAGAAAAAAGAAATTAAACTACCGTTTCAAAAATACATTAGTAACGATCATGAAATGCAGGTGTTTATAGCATTTACTTTGTGTTTTGGTTTTTCTACTTTATCGGCATTTTTTCATTTATCTGCAGCTTTAGGTGCATTTATTGCCGGTATCTTAATTTCTGCAACAAAATCTACAGAGTGGGTACACAATAGTTTATCTGCATTCAAAGTTCTGTTTGTAGCTCTATTTTTTATTTCGATCGGAATGATAATAGATCTCACTTTTTTAAAAGAAAACTTATTCACAATTATTACATTATTGATTGTTGTTTTCATTCTTAATAGTATTATCAATATTTCTATGTTACGATTCTTCTGTAAGGATTGGAAAATTAGTTTATATGTTAGTGCTTTACTATCACAAATAGGAGAATTTAGTTTTATTTTGGCCGCAACAGGATTTCAAACTGGAATTATTAAAGAATACTCGTACCAAATTACCATAAGTACAATTGCTCTAACATTATTATTTAGCCCTTTATGGATTAATTTAACCAGAATATTAACAAACCGCATTACTGTGTCCGCACACATTAAAAAACATTAGTATTTTCTCGTCAAATAATTAAAGAAATTTTTCTTTATAACATTCAAATTATCAACACATAACATGACTTATTTCACTTTTTTTTACATAGTGAAAAATTTTTTTTAGGTCATTTTCCAAAATTGCAATCTCTACTTTACACTAACCATCAAGGTTTTGCAATGTGGAAATAGCAACTTTACTTATTTATACCAATTACAAATAGCAAAATTGACTTTCACAAACTACCTTATTAATTACATTTGTTCAGAATTTTTCCTGAAAATATCATGTCGGAAGTTAGATTAGTAGAGCATACAGGATACATCGAAGAGGTCAATTTAAACCAGGTTAGAGTTCGCATTATTAGCGAATCAGCCTGTGCTTCATGCCATGCAAAAGGTGCGTGCACCGCTGCTGATATGAAAGAAAAAAATGTTGATGTATATACAAACAAAAGTTCTCAGTACAAACCAGGTCAAAAGGTAACTATTCAAGGCGAAAAATCTCTTGGATTAAAAGCTTCATTACTGGCTTATATCTTCCCGTTTATTTTAGTGTTCATTGTTTTGTTCATTAGTTATGGACTTACTAAAAGTGAAGGAATAGCAGGAATTTTATCCCTAGCCATTCTAATCCCATACTTCTTAGTAATCAAATACATATCGCCCCGATTACAAAAAACCTTTACATTTAAATTAAAAGAGTAGAATAAAATCATATAAAATGAATGTAGTTATTATAACAGTTTTAACACTTGCTATTTTGGGTACTGTAGCTGCCCTGGTGCTATATTTTGTAGCTCAAAAATTTAAAGTGTTTGAAGACCCAAGAATTGATCAGGTGGAGGAAGTTTTACCTGCAGCCAACTGCGGAGGTTGTGGCTTCCCGGGCTGTAGAGCTTTTGCAGAAGCATTGGTAAAGAGTGATGACATATCGGAATTAAATTGTCCGGTTGGAGGTGCTGAAACCATGAAAATTGCAGCAGGCATTTTAGGCAAAGAGGTTGCTGAATCTGATCCAATGATTGCCGTTGTTAAATGTAATGGAACATGCGAAAACCGTCCTAAAACAAATAAATACGACGGAGCTACTTCTTGTGCAGTTGCAGCCTCTCTTTATGGAGGTGAAACGGGTTGTAGTTTCGGTTGTTTAGGGTGTGGTGATTGTGTTGATGCTTGTGCATTTGACGCGATTTCTATGGATGAAAAGACAGGTTTACCGGTTGTTAATGACAACTGCGTTGCTTGTGGTGCTTGTGTTGAAGCCTGCCCTAAAAACATCATTGAGCTTAGAAAAGCAGGTCCTAAAGGGCGCAGAGTATTTGTGTCATGTATTAACCAGGACAAAGGTGGAGTTGCTAAAAAAGCTTGTTCTGCTGCGTGTATTGGCTGTAAAAAATGTCAAAAAGAGTGTCCTTTTGATGCCATTACTGTAGAAAACAACATTGCATACATTGATTACAACAAATGTAAACTTTGTCGCAAATGTGTTGCTGTATGTCCTACCGGAGCCATTCACGAAGTGAATTTCCCTCCTAAAAAGGTAAAACCCGCTGTAGAAAAGCCAGCTGCACCTATAAAGGAAGAAGCAACATCAAATGAAAACAAAACATCTTCGGATATAAAAAATAAGGAGGAATAAATCGTGCTTAAAACTTTTTCGCTTGGGGGAATCCATCCTCCGGAAAACAAATTTTCGGCTGGCAAAAACATTGAAGCATTGCCGATTCCTACGCAAGTAGCTATTCCTATTGCTCAACATATTGGGGCACCTGCAAAACCTGTTGTAAAAAAAGGTGATCGCGTTAAAGTAGGTACTTTAATTGCAGAAGCAGGTGGGTTTGTATCTGCAAACATACATTCATCAGTATCAGGTACAGTAGTTAAAATTGATAATATTGTTGATGCAAGTGGTTATAAAAAACCAGCTATCATAATAAACGTAGAGGGTGATGAATGGGAGGAATCAATAGATCAGTCTATGGATTTAGTAAAAGATATTTCTGCAACACCTGAAGAAATCATCAAAAAGATTGCTAATGCAGGTATTGTTGGTTTAGGAGGTGCTACTTTTCCATCACATGTTAAATTATCGGTTCCTCCGGGAAAAACTTGTGATGTACTCATTTTAAATGCAGTAGAGTGCGAACCATACCTTACAGCTGACCATCAGTTAATGATGGAAAAAGGTGAAGAAATAATGGTAGGAACTCAAATTTTAATGAAGGCTTTAAAAGTTGACAAAGCCATTATTGGAATAGAAAACAATAAAAAAGATGCTATTGCGCATTTAACAAAGCTTGCATCCTCTTATCCAGGAATTACTATTGAACCACTTAAAGTTCAATATCCTCAAGGTGGAGAAAAGCAATTAATTGATGCTTGTATTAAACGACAGATTCCTTCCGGAAAACTTCCTATTGAAGTTGGTGCGGTAGTTCAGAACGTGGGTACTACAGTAGCTGTATATGAAGCTGTTCAAAAAAACAAACCTCTTATTGAGCGAGTTGTAACAGTTACTGGAAAATCTGTTTCTAAACCATCAAACTTTTTAACCAGAGTTGGAACTTCAATTAATACCTTAATTGAGGCTGCAGGAGGATTACCAGAAGATACTGGAAAAATTGTAGGAGGTGGACCTATGATGGGAAAAGCCTTAACAACAACGGAAGTTCCGGTTACAAAAGGTAGCTCAGGTGTTTTAATCATTAAAAATGAAGAGGCAAACCGCAAAAAGATGCAAAACTGCATTAAATGTGGCAAGTGTATTTCTGCATGTGCAATGGGACTTGAGCCTTACTTATTAATGACGGTATCTGATAAAGCTATTTGGGATAGAGCTGAAGAAGAAAAAATCATGGATTGTATTGAGTGTGGTTCATGTAGCTATACTTGTCCATCGCAACGACCTCTATTAGATTATATCCGATTAGGAAAAGGAAAAGTTGGACAAATCATGCGTAGTCGCACTAAATAATTAAGGTAAGAACTTAGACAAAAATTAAGATATGAGCACATTAACTATTTCACCTTCACCGCACGTTCACAGTGGCGACAGCGTGAAAAAAAATATGTATGGAGTAGTCATTGCCTTAATTCCGGCTTTACTTTTCTCTATATACAACTTTGGGATTGGGACTCTGTCTGTTGTAATTACATCTGTATTAGCTTGCGTAATTTTTGAATATGTTATTCAAAAATATTTGCTAAAAGGTGATGTAACTATTACTGATGGTTCTGCAATTATTACAGGTCTTTTATTAGCATTCAACCTGCCATCAGTTATTCCTATTTGGATTGTAATTATTGGAGCTTTAGTTTCCATTGGTATTGGTAAAATGTCATTCGGAGGGTTAGGAAATAATCCTTTTAATCCAGCATTAGTAGGAAGGGTATTTTTATTAATCTCGTTCCCCGTTCAAATGACTTCATGGGTAGATCCAGGCGTATTACCAATGTCGTTTGCTGATATTACGTCAGGAGCAACTCCTCTTGCCATTATGAAGGAAGCTATTGGAACAGGTCAAACACCTGCTCAAATATTAAGTACATTACCTAGCTACTCTGATATGTTTTGGGGATTTACAGGAGGTAGCGCTGGTGAAATGGCTGGAGCAGCTCTAATTTTAGGACTTATTTTCATGTTGGTACGAAAAATTATCACATGGCATATTCCTGTAGCTATTTTAGGAAGTGTATATATTTTCTCTGCTTTATTACATTTAGCTGACGCTACAGTTTATGCTCCTCCTATATTTCATTTGCTATCAGGTGGTATTTTATTAGGAGCTATTTTTATGGCTACTGATTACTCCAGTTCTCCAATGAGTAACAAAGGAGGAATTATTTTCGGAATAGGTATTGGTATTATAACCGTTGCAATTAGAGTTTTTGGAGCATATCCTGAAGGTATCTCATTTGCAATATTGATTATGAATGCCTTTGTTCCATTAATTGACAGATATATTAAGCCAAAACGCTTTGGTGAAAAAACTGCTATTGCAAAATAAATGTAAATCATGGCAAAAACAGAATCAACATTAGTAAATATGGTACTTGCATTGCTTATAATTACAGCAATTGCAGGTGCATCGCTAGGTATGGTTTACAAGGTAACCAAAGAACCTATTGCGATGGCAAAATTAGCCAAACAGAAAAAGGCTATAGAAGCAGTAGTTCCGGGATTTGATAACAATCCTACTGAAGAAGCTTACGAAATAACTTCAAAAGAAGGATATATCCTTAAAGTATTTCCTTGCAAAAAAGAAAACGAACTTTTAGGAGTAGCTATTTCAACAAAAACGGAAAAAGGATTTAGTGGTGAAGTAAAAGTTATGGTTGGAATGAA
This sequence comes from uncultured Saccharicrinis sp., assembly GCA_963665705.1. GTDB lineage: Bacteria > Bacteroidota > Bacteroidia > Bacteroidales > Marinilabiliaceae > Saccharicrinis. The sequence goes on along the minus strand of OY762448.1, from coordinate 1,152,787 downwards.
ACCAGACGGAACTATCATCAACTATTCTGTACTTGAACACAAAGAAACTCCAGGATTAGGTGCTAAAATGCAAATCTGGTTTAGAATGGATAAAGGAAATCAATCTATTCTAGGTAAAAATCCAGCCAACACTAAAATGGTAGTTTCTAAAGATGGTGGTGACGTTGATGCGATCACTGCAGCAACAATTAGTTCCAGAGCATTTTTAGATGCGATTATGGTGGCTTACAATACTTATATGGAACAAAACAAAAGTTCAGACGCCAGAACTGGTGCAACTACTAAGAAGGGAGGTCAATCATGAATCAATTGAAGAATTTTTCAAAAGGACTATTTAAAGAAAATCCCATTTTCGTATTATTATTGGGTATGTGTCCTACGTTAGGAGTTACATCTTCTGCAATCAACGGATTAGGAATGGGGTTAGCAACTGCATTCGTATTGATTATGAGTAACATGGTGGTTTCATTGGTAAAAAATGCAATTCCAGATAAAGTAAGAATCCCTTCTTTTATTGTAATTATTGCAACCTTTGTTACTGTAGTTCAATTTTTAATGGAGGCATATGTACCTGCATTATACGACTCATTAGGACTGTTTATTCCACTTATTGTAGTAAACTGTATTGTTCTTGGTCGTGCAGAAGCTTTTGCTTCGAAAAACAATCCTATTGCTTCAGCTATTGACGGAGCAGGAATGGGATTAGGTTTTTCATTAGCACTTACATTACTTGGTAGTATTCGCGAATTCTTAGGAAGTGGTAAAATCTTTAATATTTCAGTTTTTCCTGAAGAATATGGAATGTTAGTATTTGTATTAGCACCCGGAGCTTTTATTGCTCTTGGATACTTAATTGCTATTATTAACAAATTAAAAAAAGCCTAAAACATGGAATACGTATTAATATTTATATCGGCCATATTTGTTAATAACATTGTATTGGCTCAATTCCTGGGAATCTGTCCATTCCTTGGGGTTTCAAAGAAAATTTCCACAGGTATTGGAATGACTGGTGCTGTTACATTTGTAATGGTAATTGCAACTATAGTTACCTACTTACTTCAAAAATTTGTATTAGATACTTTTAATGTAGGTTACTTGCAGACTATTTCCTTTATTTTAGTTATTGCAGCATTAGTACAATTAGTAGAGATCATCCTTAAAAAAGTGAGCCCTCCATTATATCAGGCTCTTGGTGTTTTCTTACCGTTAATTACAACAAACTGTGCCATTTTAGGGGTTGCCATTATGACGATTCAAAAAAACCTTAATCTATTACAAGCTGTTGCCTTTTCTACTGCAACAGCGATTGGTTTTGGTTTAGCTTTAATCATTTTTGCTGGAATTCGTGAACAACTTGAATTAGTTGACTTACCTAAAGGTATGAAAGGTACACCTATTGCATTACTAGTTGCAGGTATTTTAGCTCTTGCATTCATGGGATTTGCCGGACTAGTTTAAAGTTATGAAGGACTTATTAAATTGAGATATTTTCCTGCATAAAAACAGGACTATTTAGAGCCACATTATTATAATGTGGCTTTTTTTTGTATTTTTTTTACCTAAAACGTAACTCACATCATAATGCCTGTTAATTACCTCTTATTTTTTATTAGTTTTGCAGCTTAATGACTTAACATTGAAAAATGGCAGAAAATAAAAATCAAGACCTTAAGAACTTAGGCGAATTTGGATTGATTGATCATCTAACTAAAGATATTAAAATAAAAAACAGCAGTACTATAACAGGAGTTGGTGATGATGCTGCTGTACTTGACTATAATAATAAACAAACTGTTGTAACAACAGATCTACTGCTTCAGGGGATCCACTTTGATTTGGTTTACACACCGTTAAAACACCTAGGGTATAAGGCTGTAGTTGTTAATATTAGTGATATTTATGCAATGAACGCTACTCCTAAACAAATCACTGTTTCATTAGGAATAAGTTCAAGGATAAGTCTTAATGCAATAGACCAATTATATGAAGGCATAAAGTTAGCTTGCGAAAAATACAATGTAGATTTAATTGGTGGAGACACTACTACTTCATTAACTGGTTTAACGATTAGTATTACAGCAATAGGTGAAGCAAAGAAAGAAGATTTAGTATATAGAGAAGGAGCTAAACCGAATGATTTAATATGTATCACTGGTGATTTAGGTGCTGCATATATGGGACTTCAATTATTAGAACGAGAAAAGAGAGTGCATGATAATAATAATGCCATTCAACCTGATCTATCTGGTTATGATTATATTCTTGAACGTCAATTAAAACCTGAAGCAAGAAAAGATATTATTGACTTTTTACAAGAAATTGGTGTAAAACCTACATCTATGATTGATCTTTCAGATGGATTATCATCTGATATTATGCAGATCTGCAAAAATTCGAAAACAGGTTGCAGAATTTACGAAAATAAAATCCCTATTGATCATACAACTTCGTTAATGGCAGAAGAACTCAATATGAACCCAACTGTTGCAGCACTAAATGGTGGTGAAGATTATGAGTTACTCTTTACTATTTCTTTAGAAGATTATGAAAAATTCTCTAAAGAAACTGATTTAAAGATTTATACTATCGGCCATATCACAGAAGAAAGTAAAGGTAATTATCTTGTTACTAATGGCGATCAAGAGATTGAGCTTCAGGCTCAAGGTTGGAACTCTGTAAAATAATCGTTTTTTATAATTGTTGTGTAGACTTAACATCTGATATTTGAGACATAACTTATGCTAGAATATATTAAAGGTCACATCGTTGAATCCAGTCCGGCTCATTGCATTGTTGAAAACAATGGCATTGGGTATTTTATCAATATTTCTTTAAACACGTTTACCAAGCTTCAAAACCAAAAAGAAATACAGTTATACTTATACGAACAAATACGTGAAGATGCTCATAACTTATATGGTTTTTATGAAACTATAGAAAGAAATATCTTCGTTCATTTAATATCTGTAAATGGAATTGGAGCTAATACGGCTCGTATGATGCTTTCATCTATGTCTCCCGGAGAAATTCATGAAGCGATTTCTTCAGGTAATGTTAATCTTTTAAAAAGTATAAAAGGAATTGGTGCTAAAACAGCTCAAAGAGTCATTGTTGATTTAGCAGATAAATTAGGAAAAGAGCCTGTTGATCCAAAAATATTTGCAGAACCAAACAATACAATAAAGGAAGAGGCGTTATCTGCTTTAGTGATGTTAGGATTTGCTAAAAACAGTGCACAAAAAGTTGTTGATAAAATTACATCTACAGAATCGAGTATTAAAGTTGAAGAATTAATCAAAAAAGCTTTAAAAATGCTATAGATTTATTTTGTATTTTAAAATCCAACCTCCAAATAGTAACCATTAATAAAAAAAACTTGAGAAAAGTTTTAAGATATATATTTAACTATAACTTTGTTATTATACTAGTCTTTCTTTTAGGGCATCACACTCTGAATGCAAGCAATGTATATGCTCCTCTTATGCAGGATCCGGACTCCTTGCAACAAGAAACCAGATACCCATCCATATCTGGAGAATCGAATAACCCTTTTCTCAAACCAGAACAACAAAGTGCCATTCAACTTCAGGAATCTGAAACTTTTCAATATACAACCAGTTACAATCCTAAAACCGGAGAAGTTTCATTTTTTAGAAAAATAGGTAATATCAATGTACGTCTTCCTTACACGATGACACTAGAAGAATATCTGGATAAAGATGTACGAAACTCAATGCTTGCTTATTGGGAAGGAAGAGCTCGGACTGTTGACTCGGATGATAAGTTCTCCATTTTCAATCCCTCATTTAGTTTAGGAAGTGAAATAGAGAATTTATTAGGTGGAAACATAATAAACATTAAACCTCAAGGTAGAGCTGAACTTAAAATTGGTATAAATCAAACGACTATTGATAATCCAACATTACAAGAAGATCTCCGAAAGACAACTACATTTGACTTTGAAGAAAAAATTCAAATGAATATCCAAGGTAACATTGGAGATAAATTAAAACTCGGTATAAATTACAACACTGAAGCTACCTTTGAGTTTGAAAATGAAATGAAACTTGAATACGAAGGTAAAGAAGATGATATTATTCAATCTATCGAGGCCGGTAATGTTTCATTATCATTACCCGGTACATTAATTACAGGTAGTCAAAGTTTATTTGGTATTAAAACAGACCTACAATTTGGAAAATTAAGTGTAAGTGCCATAGCCGCTCAACAAAAAGGAGAAACTACAGTACTTGATGTACAAGGCGGTGCTACCCAACAAGAGTTCGAAGTTGCCATCAATGAATATGATAAGAACAGACACTTTTTTCTTTCGAACTTTTTTAGAGATTTATATAATGACGCTCAAAGTTCATATCCTATAAATTCGAGAATTAGCATTCAAAAAATAGAAGTGTGGGTTACTAACACTGCTGGAGATTATGATGATGCAAGAGATATTGTTGGTTTTATGGATATTGGTGAAAACAACAATAATATTTATAATACTAATTTATGGTCTCAATCATCTTCTGATAAAAACCCTGATAATGGTACAAACAACTTATATAACGAAATGAATACAACGTATTCTGCCATCAGGGATATAAACCAGGTTACTCAAACACTTAAAGCTCTTAGTGGAAATGGTTTTGTGAGTGGACAAGATTATGAAAAAATTGAAAATGCACGATTGCTTTCATCTTCGGAATATACATTGAATAGCCAACTTGGTTTTATTTCATTAAACAGCTCTTTAAATAGTGATGAGGTATTAGCTGTTGCATTTGAATATGACTATAATGGAGAAACTTATACTGTTGGTGAATTTACCAATTCAGGAAATGAAGCCAGTACATCTTTATATCTAAAATTATTAAAGAGTACAAACCTAACTCCTTCTGTTAAACCAACCTGGGATCTGATGATGAAAAACATCTACTCTTTAGGTGCCTACCAGATTGACAGCGAAGATTTTGAATTTGACATTGCTTATGTAGATGATTCAACAGGTGCTTACATTAATTATTTACCTGAAACAGATATTTTTGCAAATCAAGACGATAGTATCCCTTTAATTTTACGGATAATGGATCTGGATAGGTTGAATGACATTCTTGACCCTATCCCTGATGGTGTTTTTGATTATATTGAAGACCAAACCATTTACCCGGAAAATGGTAGGATTATCTTCCCTGTATTAGAGCCTTTTGGATCTCACTTAGAAGATGTCATTAATAGTAGTACGTCCATATCGTCTTCTAGAAAAAATGAGTTGATTGATAAATACGTCTATCAGTCGTTGTATGATTCAACACAAACAAATGCTACTCAAAACTCTGAAAAAAATAAATTTTGGTTACGAGGAACTTATAGTTCAAGTACAAGTAGCGAAATATCACTGAATGCACAAAACCTGTCACAAGGTTCTGTTATTGTAACAGCAGGAGGAATTAAACTGACTGAAAATGTTGACTACACTGTTGACTATACTTTTGGTACTGTTAAAATCATTAATCAAGGATTACTTGAAAGTGGTACGCCAATATCAATATCTCTTGAGAGTCAAAGCTTGTTTAATTTACAAACAAAAACTCTGTTAGGAACACATTTAAATTATCAGTTTAATGAAAACTTTAATATTGGAGCTACAGTAGAATATTTAAGAGAACAACCATTAACTCAAAAAGTAAGTATTGGAGATGAGCCAATTGCAAACACAATATATGGCTTTAACACCTCTTATTTTTCGGAATCACAATGGCTTACTAATGTATTAAACAAATTACCCGGTTTACAAGCTAAAGAACCCTCAAGTATTTCATTTGAAGGAGAGTTTGCCCAGATTATACCTGGTCATCCAAATATAATTGGTGAAGAAGGAGAAGCTTACATTGATGACTTTGAAGGAACTGAAACTTCAATTGATATGCGTAACTGGACAGCATGGAGTTTAGCCAGTGCTCCTCAAGAACAGGAAAGCATCATACCGAATTCAAGTAATATTAATGATTTATCCTATGGCTACGATCGTGCCAAGATTGCATGGTATAACATTGATCCTCTATTCTTCAGAAACAATCAATATACACCAAATCATATTGCTAACGATTTAGATGAGCAATCAAACCATTTTGTCAGGATTATTTACGAGGAGGAAATTTGGCCGGAAATGGAATCGGCATATGGTGAGCCTACAAACATTTCAGTACTAAACGTTGCCTATTATCCTAAAGAAAGAGGTCCATATAACTTTGATACAGATATTAATGTAGACGGGGAATTAAATGCACCAGAGGAAAGATGGGCAGGTATTCAACGGGAGGTTGAAACAACAGACTTTGAAACGGCTAACGTTGAATATATAGAATTTTGGATGATGGATCCTTTTATTTACGATGACGATCCTGATAAAGCCGGAGATCTATATTTTAACTTGGGTAATGTATCTGAAGATGTGTTAAATGACTCCCGTAAATTCTTTGAACAAGGAATGCCTGGTCCTGATGAAACTTCAGATGTTGATCAAACAGTATGGGGTAATATTCCTACAAAAACAAGCTTAGTAAGTGCATTTAGTAACGAAGCTGATGCTAGAATATTGCAAGATATTGGTTTTGATGGTTTAGCTGATGATGAAGAGGTTTCTTTCTACAAAGACTATATAAACTCCATCAACAACCTATTGAATATGGGTCAGTTAACAGATGAAGCATATCAAAAAATAATAAATGACCCATCTGCTGATGACTACCATTATTTTAGAGGTAGCGATTTTGATAGTAAAGAAACAAATATTCTGGATAGATATAAAAACTTTAATGGTCCGGAAGGAAACTCTGTACCTTCAGAATATTCTCCTGAAAGTTATTCAACTGCCGCTACCTCAATTCCTGATCAAGAAGATATTAATGGAGATAACACTTTAAGTGAAACAGAAAGTTACTATCAATATAAAGTTAGTTTAGATCCTCAGAATATGGAGGTTGGCGAAAACTATATTACTGATATTCGCACTGCAACTGTTGATTTAAAAAACAATACTACTGATGAAGTTAAATGGTACCAGTTCCGAATCCCTGTAACATCACCCGATAAAACGGTTGGAAGTATTTCCGATTTTACTTCAATACGTTTTATGAGAATGTTTTTACATGGTTTTGCAGATACAACTATTCTTCGTTTTGCCAGTTTAGATTTAGTTAGAAGTGAATGGCGAAAATATGAAAACGATCTAGCGGAGGATGATGAGACAGTTATTGAAAATGAAAATACAACTTTTACAACAGGAGCTGTTAACATTGAAGAAAATGCAGAACGTACACCAATTAACTATGTACTTCCTCCTGGAATTGATAGGGTAATTGATCCTGCTAATCCTCAAATCAGGCAATTAAACGAACAATCTATCACTGTAAATGTAACTGATTTACCAAAAAATGACAGGCGTGCTATCTATAAAACCGTAAGTTTAGATATTCGTCAGTATGGTAGATTAAAAATGGAAGTCCATGCTGAAGAAGTAGATGAAGGATCTATTGGTGATAACAATGTGAGAGCATTTATTCGAATTGGAACTGATAGTAAAGACAATTATTATGAATATGAAGTTCCTCTGGAAATGACAGCGCATGGGGGAGCAATGAGCGACGAGGAGGTTTGGCCTGAAAATAACCAGTTTGATTTTGCATTAAGTCTTTTCCAAACAGTAAAACTTGAACGAAATGAGAGTTCTACTTCAACAAGTGAAGTATATATAATGCAGGATGGTAATAACTGGGTTAAAATTAAAGGTAACCCGAATATGGGTAACATTAAAACAATTTTGCTTGGTGTTAGAAGTACATTAACAGAAAAAGTAGTTTCATTTGAAACCTGGTTTAATGAGCTTAGACTATCTGATTTTGAAGAAGAAGGAGGCTGGGCAGCCAATGCTCGTATGAATATTAAACTCTCTGACTTAGGTAATGTATCATTAGCAGGAAACAAATCCACCGTGGGATTTGGAAGTGTCGATGAAAGCGTTTCGGAAAGAAGTCAGGAAGATTTTTCACAATATGATATTGCTACAAATCTGGAACTAGGTAAATTTTTAGGGCCAGACTCACGCCTTTCTGTTCCGTTTTATTATTCACAGTCAAAGGAAGTAACCACACCTGAATATTACCCTCTCGATCCGGATATAAAACTGGATGTAGTTCTTGATAATGCTAAAACTAAAGCTGAAAGAGATAGTATTAAAAATTTATCACAAGATGTTGTATCCCGTAAAAGTGTAAACTTTACTAATGTACGGCTTAAGGCTAAAAATGATAAGAAAAAGAACAGAATTTACGATATATCAAACATATCTACTACATATGCATATAATGAAACAAAATCGCATGATGTAAATACTGAAAAAGCCATTGATAAAGACTTTAAAGCTGTTATTGCCTATAATTTCAATAACCGACCTAAAAATTATGAACCTTTTAAAAAGAGCAAAGCGCTAAAAGGAAAAGCATTTAAAATCATTAAAGATTTTAACTTTTACTTAATGCCAACCCAAATTTCGTATAGAACAGAAATGCTTAGGGATTATTCACAAACACAACTCCGAAATGTAAATAATCCGGATTATAAGATTCCTATAACTATAAGTAAGAGTTTTAACTGGAACAGGTATTTCGATTTGAACTATAATTTTACTAAATCATTGAAGTTTACATTTAGTTCAACTACAAATGCACGAATTGATGAACCAGAAGGAGTAGTAGATAAAGATGCCTATAAAACACAATATGAACTTTGGAAAGATTCAGTTCTTACAAATATTTTAAGTGGTGGTAGAACTACAAATTACCAACATAATTTTAATGTAAATTATAATATCCCAATTAACAAACTTCCTTATTTAAATTGGATAAACTCAAATATTCGATATACCGGAAAGTATAACTGGGAGATTGCTCCATCATCTACTGATGATGATATTGAATGGGGAAATACCATAACAAACGGTAATAATATTCAGGGTACTGTTAACCTTACTATGAATACATTATACAACCAATCAAAATATTTAAAAGGATTATCCAGAAAATATTCAAATAATAGAAACAGTAAAAATCAAAATCAGAAACGTACAGTACGATACAACAAGGATGGAATAAACCTAAAAAAGGGCCAATCATACATCATCAATCACAAACTAAAAACTTCTGATGTCAGGGTTAGGATGTTTGATAAAAACGGAAGAACAGCAAGGGGTAAAATTGTACAAATAAATGACTCAAAAACAGAATTTGTACCTGAAGCTGATTATGAAAATGCCAGAGTAATGGTGAGTGGTACCGTAATTGATAAAACAACTATTTTTAATAAAGTTGTTGATCATTCGGCTATGATATTAACTGGAATTAAAAATATTAGTTTAAGTTACACCGAAACTAATACTACTACACTTCCCGGTTATCTTCCTGAATCAAATTTCTTAGGTACTTCAACTTATAATGGTTTTAATGCGCCTGGTTATAGTTTTGTTGCCGGTTTTCAGGATAGACAATTTGCTCAGAAAGCTGCAAATAAAGGATGGATTACTATTGATACAATTAATAATCCTTATATAATGACTCAACTGCAGGATCTTACTTTAAAAGCTACTATTCAGCCTATAAATGGATTAAGAATTGACTTAAGCTCAAACAGAAGATATGCGAATAACATGCAGGAGTATTATTATAAAGGTGTAAGCTCATTTAACGCTTACAACACTCGCGAGAGTGGAAGCTTTTCAATGACATATAATATTATTGGAACTGCATTTAAAAAAGTTGGTAAAAATGGTACCTACGAATCCGAAACTTATAATACATTTTTACAAAACAGATCTAAGATAACTAAAAGATTAGTAACGGAAAGATTAAAGGCTGACCCTAATTATATTAACAATGCTACTTCTGTAGATTCTGACAATCCAAATCCCAATGGATATGGAGAAAGTTCGCAAGATGTATTAATCCCAGCATTCCTGTCTGCATATAGCGGAACTGATCCTAATAATATCTTTACAACTTTATTCCCTTCAGTATTCTTTATGCAACCAAACTGGAGAATAACATACAATGGTCTTTCTAAAATAGATTTTTTCAAAAAGTACATAAAATCATTTGACATTAGCCATACTTATAAATCAACTTATACAATTAGTTCTTACTCTACAAACTCAGATTACTCAGAAAATACATCCGGAATTAGTTGGGTAAGAGATACTCAGGAAAATTTCATCTCGCAATATCAAGTAAATTCGGTTACTTTATCAGAAACATTCTCCCCTCTAATTGGGTTTAATATTACATGGAACAATAGCTTAATAACAAAAGTAGAAATAGCTAAATCCAGAGGTTTAAGTCTTAGTTTAACAAGTGATCAGCTGGTTGAAACCTATAATGATAAATTTACGGTTGGTTTAGGTTATCGTTTTGATAAAATGGATATGATTTTGGGTAGCGGTAAAGGATCGAAAAAGATGTCAAGTGATTTAAATTTAAGTCTTGATATATCCATAAAAGACAATATGTCTCTTATTAGACAAATAGAAGATAATACAAGTCAGTTAACAGCTGGTAGTAAAATTACAGCAATTGATTTTACTGCAGATTATGTATTAAGCGACAAATTTAGCATGCAGGTTTATTATGACAGGACAGTGAATAATCCATATATTTCAACTTCCTATCCTACAACAACCAGTAATTTTGGTGTTAGCTTTAGTTTTTCTCTATCTCAATAACAACTGTTAATACTGGTTAAATTATACCTGACATACTATTAAATCCAATACATTTGTGCCTTTAACTATAGTTATGAGGCATATTTTTTCACACACATATATTCTGGCTATCATTGCCTGTTTACTTTGGTCAACTGCTTTTGCTGGCATTAAAATAGGATTAAACTATACTACACCTTTTCAATTTGCTGGTATTCGTTTTTTTATTGCAGGCTTATTAATACTTCCTTTAACGAAAAAACCTAGCCTTATAATTGAAGCTATTAAAACACATCCGTTTAAAATCCTAAGAGTTTCAATATTCCAAACCATCATATTATATAGCCTTTTTTATTTAGGTGTGAGTAAAGTTCCGGGTGCAATAGCTGCCATTATAATTGGTTCGCAGCCTCTTTTTGCTGCATTAGTAGCTCATTTTATGCTAAGAAACGACAATTTAAGCTTTAAAAAACTTATTACTATTTCTATGGGAATTATAGGAATAGTTTTGATTGCATATCATAAAGCATGGAATTCTGCGGACGGCTACCAACAAGTTATGGGGATTCTTATTTTAATATGCGCAAATATATCCAGTGGAATAGGCAATGTATATGTATCCAAATTAAAAGGTTTAGTTTCTCCAGTTATTTTGAGTTCATGGCAAATGTCGTTTGGAGGATTAATTATCTTTATTTTCTCTTTGTTTATTGAACCATTCAACGGTTTCAATTACCCTTTACCTTATTTTTTATCTTTAGGATGGTTAAGTTTCTTATCGGCAACCGCATTTACGATATGGTTCTTACTCCTTCAGCGTCCTAATGTTTTAGTATCCGATTTAAATATTTGGAAATTTATTATCCCAATATTTGGTGCAATTTTAAGTTGGCTTATCATACCAGGAGAAAAACCAGAAATTATACCTATAATTGGAATGATTATTATTGGTGCTTCTTTAATATTATACAGTTTGATAAATAAACGAAGTAAAAAGATTAGTTAAATTGGTGTTTATTTTTATTTATATAAAAACAGAAAACGGTTCCTTTTTTATATTCTGATTTAACTATAATATCACCTTCAAATAAATCAATTAGGTTTCGAACAATACTTAATCCTAATCCCATACCATCATATAGCTTTTTCTTATCCTGAGCTTTTTGAAACGGCATAAAAATTAATTTATGATCCTCTTCTTTAATCCCAATACCAGTATCTTCAATAATGAATAATATAGGATTAAAATTGGTTTCTTTATCTTCTTTAAGTGAAAACCCGGTTTTCAACAACTGCTCACTATCAGTAGACTGAACCGTAATCTTTACATAACCATTTGCGGTAAATTTAAAGGCATTCCTTAACAAATTAGAGATAATTTGTTTTAATCGATACCGGTCAATATACAATTCTAAATCTGCATCTGAAAGATTATAGGACTGAACAAACTTAACTTCTTCACTCTTTTTCTCAAATACTAATTCGTCTGACACTTCCTGAATTAAATCAGGAATATTTGTTTCTTGCTTTACTAATTCAATATTCCCTGTTTCAATTCTGGAAATATCAATAATATCATTAATCAAAGCTAAAAGCGATTCACTACTTTGATTAATCACATTTAAAAAGTGTTTCTGCTGTTCCTCATCAAACTCTCCTGTCATTAATAAATTTGAAAACCCAATGATAGCATTCATTGGAGTTCTAATTTCATGAGATAAGTTTGCCAAAAATGAGGTTTTTAACTTATCTGATTCTTCAGCTTTTACTTTAGCCTGCTCTAAATCAGCAGTTCTTAATTCAACAATTTCCTCAAGATAATTACGATGAATTTCTAATTCTGTTTTTTGATTAACTATCTTTTCTTTTGAACTTTCAAGCTCTTGATTTGCTTTGGTTAATGCCTCTGTTTTTTCATTAACCCTTTCAATAAGCAATGCCTTTTGACTCTTTTGCCATAATGCCCTAACTCTTATCAAGAGTAATATTAATGATACAATGAGTAACACTAAAAGTAGTTTAAAAACAACTGTATCAATCAACTTTGAGTGTACATTTATTCTTAACACAGCTTCATCTTCACTTTCTAAACCATCATTATTTATCCCTTTTAAGCGTAGAATATAACTTCCTCTTTTTAAGTTTGAATAAATGATGGTTTCAAACGAATACCCTTCTTTCCATTCCTCATCATAATCCTCCAACTTCCATTTAATCTTATTATCGTTGCTTAAAGAAAAGTTAATTACAGCTGCATAAATTTTAAGCTCAGAGTCTCCTTGCACAGTAATTACAGAATCAACATCATACCTTACATCATCTAAAATTTCATCAGCATAAACTGTAGAACTATAGTTTTCTGAAAAAGAACTAAAATATATTTTGGGAACATAAACATTTTTATAAATATTCTTAGGATTAAATTCTATAAAACCATTTATTCCCCCAAATAAAATATTACCATCTTTAGTTCTATAACATGATCCTTCATTAAATTCAGAGCAAAAAGTTCCGTCTGCTTTAGAAAATAGTTTAGTGCTATTATCTTTTTTGTTAACCTTTACAATTCCGTAATTTGTGCTTATCCAATAATTTCCATTCTCATCATCAATTATAGCATAAACATAACTTTCAAAAACATCCCTGGCCATTTTTCTGTTAACCTGAGTATTAGATTCATCAAAAATTAATAATCCTCCGCCAAATGTTGCCATCCAGACTTTCCCTACTGAATCGACTGCTAAATCTAAGATAATACAAGGCTTGTACTTATTATCCTGTGTTTCTTTTACATTATATTTTTTATATACTTTATTTTTAATATCAAATTTAATTAACTCACCTCTTCTACTTCCAATCCAAAAATAATTTTTATCCTTTGTAAGTTTAAGAGCTGTAAACCGATAATTTGATAATCCATGAGTGCTATCTAGTGGAAAAAAATCATAATCTGAAGTATTAACATTAAACTTTATCAACCCGACTTTACTCATGAGCCACAAGCTACTATCTCTATCATTATATTCATAGGTAGTTATAAAATTCAAGTCTCCAGTATCAAAATCATAATACTCAAACTCAATAAAACCAAACTCTTTATTCTTCAAATCATAACTTATTAATCCTTTATCCGAAGGCATCCATAAGCGAGAAGAATCATCCTCAAAAATTCTAAAAACATGCCTGTCTCCAATAACCTCTACTTTACTAAACTTTGAAGCCACTTTTTCTTTTCTGAATAATCCCTGTGGACCTCTGGCCCAATTATTCCCATAGGAATCTTTTGCCAATGCAAATACTGAATTAAGCTCATTATTAGTTAGTTTTTCAATATTGAATTGTAGAAATTTTGATTTATGATAATCGTATTTTCCTAATCCATCCTTTGTTGCTATCCATAAAACAGTACTATCCTGACAAATCTTCAAATCAGTTATCATATCATTTGGAACAGAATTCCCTTCATTATTCTTTCTATAGTGATTTATGCTATAACTAGATAAATCCAGATACAACAACCCTTGATTTAGTGTACCTAACCAATATCCTTTTGGATCTTTTTCCACACAATTAAGCTTTATTGAGCTCTCTGTTTCGTAAATTATTTTTACTTTATTTTCTTTCCAATTAAAGGAGCCTAAGAAATCATTTGAGATAAAATCTATTGTATTATCACTTACTTCTATAACTTGTGGAATACTTAGATCATTACCTGAAGGAAATATTGAAAAATCTTTTCCATTAAAAAAATATGATGAAAGAAACTCTCCGCCTAAACTAAACTGAAGTATCCCCTTTGATGTACAAATCCAAATATAATTTTTAGCTTTAACTATTCTATAAATTGTTTTTGGGAAATCAATATCTCTTTGAAATACACTTTGCAGCTTGATAAAAACACCATTTTTGGGATAAAAGAAATAAGCACCTTGTGATTGTGTACCCACTAAAAACTTTGTAGAATCTATTTGACAAATTGCATTTACAGAAACAAACCCTCGTGTATTTGATGAGTCTGGTTCTATATAAAAGTTAACACTGTCTTTTTTTGTAATATCAAACCTGTTAATACCTCCTATTGAAGTACCAACCCAAATTACTTTATTTCTTACATCTTCCTCAATACATTTAATTGTATTATCAGTAAGAGAACTTGAGAATGTATTTTCTTTACTAAATGTATCAAAGAAAACTCCATCTGAACGCATCAATCCATCAGATGAACCAATCCAAAAAAAGCCCCTGCTATCTTCAAACAATGTATTTATTCCAGTATGATAGACTCCGTTATAACGTCCATAATCTTCAAAACTTCCATAAGGAGATTGACACCATAAACTCATGGAATAAAATCCAAATAAGAAAATAAAAAAGACGTATTTTAGCACACTGTTTGCTCCCTCCATATATATTTAAAATCTAACCTTTAAATCTATTTTCTTTATTTTTATATTGTTTTTATATTCCCAACAATTGTATTGCAACACCCGACATAAAAACCATTACCCCAGCTATAAAATGTGTATATAAACCTATTTTTTTTGTTGGAATAAATTTTATCCCATAACTTGAAACTAAAACAACACTCATCATTGTTAAAATTGTTGTAATACCAAAAACAAGTGTTACCTGAATTACTCCTGACAAACTATACTGAGCTGCTGGATACATCAGTAAGGGTATTAACACTTCGCATGGCCCAAGTACAAAAATGATAAATAAAACCCACGGTGTTATATTTTTAGAATCACTAGATTCTTGAATATGTTTATGGGATTTTAAATGATTATGGTGATGCAAAGTACCATCATTGTGCATATGAACATGTGAGTGTGTCTTATTTTTAACAGCTTTTCTTAACCCCCAAATAGCATACACTAATCCAAATGCAATTAATGCCCATGCCGCTAAACTTCCTCGAATAGACTCAATAAACTCAAGTTTATCAATTCCTATCCCCATAAATACACCAACAATACCTAAGGCCAAAGAACCCAATATATGTCCTATTCCACAAACCAGAGTTAATAGCAATACTTTAGAAATATTCCAATTTTTTGCCTTTCCTATTAAAATAAAAGGTAAATAATGATCAGGACCCAAAACCGTATGCACAAAACCAGCTCCAGCGGCTGTTATCATAAGTACTTGCACTTCACTCATCATTAATAACTTCTATTATTTTAATTATCTAGATTTAAAAATATCTCTTTTCCACTACATTAAGAATAAAAACCAATATTATTTTTAAATATCAATCTCAACAATAGTAATTCCACTACCTCCATGCTGTATATGCTCGTCTCTATAACTTTTTACATGAGGCATGGTATTTAACATTTCTCTTAACATCTTTCTTAAGATACCATTTCCTTTACCATGCAGTATTTTTACAGTTTCAACCTCACACATTACAGCATCGTCAATGTAATTTGTAACAATATGTATTGCCTCCTCTGCCCGCTGACCTCTAACATCAATATCTGGTTTAAAAACAAGTTTCTTTTTACGCACTTTATCTGCTAAAGTTGCACCTAGGCTGGGTTGATTCAAATTTCTTAACGCTTGCTTAACCTGCTTATTACTAACCTTCTCTAATCGAGAAACTTTAACATTAGTCATTAAATGTCCAAATGCAACTAAAGCATTTTTTCCATTCACTTCCATCACCTCACCAGGTAATGCCTGTCCTTCCAATCTAACCTTATCTCCTTTTCTTATTATTCCATCATCCTTAATTGCTTTGGATAGCTTTACTGGTTTTGACTTTTCTGATTGAGTAGATTTATTTCCATCAACTAATTCTTCCTCCTGCTCATCAGCCTTCTCACCCTTTTTCTTTTGACGATTTTTTATTCTTTCAATCTCTCGCTCTATCTTTTTCTTTTGTTTATCATCCTGATGCTCCAAACGATCCTTAAACTTCGTTAACGATTCTCTGGCTTGTTTTGTTCGCTCCTTTTCTGCCTGACTCTCTTTAATTTCACGTATGGTGCGCTCAATCTTTTTATTTGCAGTAGACATTAATTCCTCTGCCTCCTTTCTGGCTGAATCAATAATCTTATCTCTTTCTTTCTTACTTCTTTCTAATTGTTCTAAATATTTATCATAAACATCTTCAAGCTGTTTGTCTTTTCTTCTGATATTATCTCTTTTCTTTTCCCAATATCTTTTATCGCGGGCAATCTCTCGCAAGTGCTTATCAAAATTAATATGTTCCTCTCCTATCTGATTTTTTGCTTCATCTAACAAATCCTCCGGAAGTCCAATTTTTCGGGCAATTTCAAAGGCAAAAGAACTACCCGGCTGACCGATTAACAATTTAAACAATGGCTTAATTTGATGCGTATCAAACTGCATGGCTCCATTTTCAATACCATCAACACCACTGGCATAGTGTTTTAAATTTGTATAGTGAGTAGTTATCACACCATTCAAACCTTGCTTATTAAATTCTTTTAAAACGGATTCAGCAATAGCGCCACCTAATGCAGGCTCTGTACCCGTTCCAAATTCATCAATTAAAATTAAAGTCTCCGGAGTTCCATTTTTAAGGAAATACTTCATATTTAATAGATGAGAGCTATAGGTACTCAAATCATTTTCAATGGATTGTTGATCACCAATATCAATAAATATATGTTTATAAACCCCCATTGTACTTCTTGAATCCATAGGAACCAACATACCACATTGGAACATATACTGTAAAAGCCCCACAGTTTGTAAACAAACAGATTTACCACCGGCATTTGGACCAGAAATCAATACAATTCGCTGTTCTTTATTTAACTGAATATCCAAGGGTACCACTTCTTTACCTTCGGCAGAATTTTGTAAATACAACAGTGGATGCGTAGCTTCTTCCCAATTTACTTCGGGATGATTCACCATTTTAGGTAAACAAGCATTTATTTTCAAAGCAAACTTGGCTTTTGCCCTGATAAAATCAATAATTCCTAAAAACTCATAGGAAAATACCAGATCATCAATATAAGGACGGATACTATCTGAAAATGCAAGTAGAATTCTATTGATCTCACGTCTTTCTGCATATTCCAATTCCCTAATTTCATTATTTACTTCAACTATTTCTGTAGGTTCAATGAATGATGTTTTTCCAGTGGATGATTCATCATGAATAATACCATTAAGTTTTCTCTTATTACCTGCAGGAACCGGAATTACTGCTCTACCATCTCTAATAGCCACATTAACATCTGAATCAACTAAACCATCTTTTCGGGCCTGATTCAGAATTGATGCCATTCTTCGAGAGACACTCGATTGCTTTTTAACAATCTCACTCCTGATTCTTGCTAATTCAGGAGAGGCATTATCTTTTATTTTTCCAAACTTATTTAATATCCCATCTATACGCTCGAAAATATAGGGATAAACCATTACTTTAGAAGCAATCTCTCTTAAGTAAGGATAAGTATTTGACTCTTCCTTATTTTTAAAAAAACGAACAATATCCTTAACAGAAGTTAACGATCTACGTAAATCAAATAACTCTCGCTCTTCTAAAAACAATCCTTCTACCCTAATTCGCTGCAAAGGGCCTCTGACATCAATAAAATAACTTGTTGGAAAAGAAGACTCTTCAACACATATCTTTTTAAACTCATTAGTTTGATTCACCCATCTCGATATTACATCATGCAAAGTAACATAACGCATCTCATCTACACGCTCCTTACCTAAAGAACTCAAACACTGCTCTTTCACTAACTCTCTTACCTTTGTAAACCGGATCTTATCTTCAAAAAACTCTGGATATATCAATGTATTATCTTTTACTAATTCAAAATTCCATAAAATGGCAAATTATTAAATATCTTCAATTGATAAAATAATTATTCACCTTAAAAATGTGCACAAAATTAGTAAAATATTATCACCTAAGTTTCTATAGAAGTGCACATAATTCAATATTTAGATATTAAAAATGATATTATACTAAATAATTAGATTCTATAAGCACTATAGAGGTTAAATACAACGCAAACATCCATTCACCAATAAGTTTTTAATCAAATTATCAATCATTTATTTTACTTCTACTATTATTATTACGTAACTTATGATGGAAATATAACATTGTATGTTTACTCCAGAACCCCAAAAAATACTAATTGTAGATGATTCTCCTACAAACATCTTAATTCTTTCAGATTGTTTGACTGAATATAATTGTCTTACGGCTAGTTCTGGAGAAGAAGCTTTAACATTAGCACAAGGAGATGCTAAACCTGATTTGGTTTTGTTGGACATAATTATGGAAGGCATGGATGGCTATGATGTGTGTTCATTACTAAAAACCAATTCTGAAACGAGTGACATACCAGTTATCTTTATTACTGGAGAAACGGATCCTCAAAGTCTTGTTAAAGGTTTTGGTGTTGGAGGCGTTGATTTTATTACAAAACCATTTAATATCGATGAACTTAAAGTTCGAGTTTCCACTCAGCTTAAATATAAAAAATCACTTGAAGATAATGCCCGATATTTAAAGTCTATTGAAGATATTTATGATACGATTACAGATAGTATGTACTATGCACAACGTATCCAAAATGCAACACTCCCTCATAAAAGTTATTTAGATAAACTTTTGGATGATTATTTTGTTTTTTACAAACCCAGAGATATTGTTAGTGGTGATTTTTATCTTGTTAATGAAATAGATGGAAACCTTTTACTGGTAGCTGCAGATTGCACTGGACACGGAGTTCCTGGAGCGCTTATGAGTATGATGAGTATGGCATTTATTAAAGAAATTATTGCCATTGAAAAAATTCATTCTCCGGCTCAAATCTTAAATAAACTGCGTAAAACAATTATATCAACTTTTTACAGTCCTGGATCAGATGAAATATCAGATGGTTTAGATGCATCTGTAGTAATGATTGATAAAAAAAACGACACGATGAAATTTGCAGGTGCTAACCTGCCTATATATCTAATCAGAAATAAAGAACTCATTGAAATTAAAGGCAATAGAATGCCAGTTGGAGCCTACCCCCGACAAACACCATTTACTTGCCACAACATTAATTTACAACCAGATGATTGCATTTATCTATTTTCAGATGGCTTTGCAGATCAATTTGGTGGAGAGCAGAGTAGAAAAATGATGCATAGTCTTTTTAAAGAGATGCTAATAAAGTTTCACAAACAAAAGATGCCGGATCAAAAGAAAAACTTGCTTAATTTTTTCAATCAATGGATGGGATACAACGAACAGGTTGATGATGTATTACTAATGGGATATAGATATACAAAGGTAAAGAAGTAAAGCTTTGATATAATCATCAAAGCTTTATTTTATTTAGGTTTAAACCTTCTGTTTGAATTCCTCTTGTATACTTTATTGCAGGTAAACCAAATACCATTACATCTCCAATCTCATGATCAACAGGTATCCCTAATCTTTCGCGTAGGTTTAAATCAATATCATTGATAACCCATTTTAGCATGCCATTCCATAAGGTTCCCACACCAAAAGTATTTGCCAACAACTCAAAATAGCTTAATGCAACCAAACTATCCTCCTTAGGTGTAACTCCTTTTTTAGCTGAGGTCGTAATCAGTACATGAGGTGCATCTCGTAAAATAACATCAATCTTTTTACTTACCCATAAACGTCTGAAATCATTTAACATGGGCAAATAAGGGTGATTATGG
Source organism: uncultured Saccharicrinis sp. (assembly GCA_963665705.1). Classification (GTDB taxonomy): domain Bacteria; phylum Bacteroidota; class Bacteroidia; order Bacteroidales; family Marinilabiliaceae; genus Saccharicrinis. The sequence goes on along the minus strand of OY762448.1, from coordinate 1,132,344 downwards.
TTATTTTCAAACGCAGTTTTTATTGATTCAAATACAGCATCTCTAAACAAATTCATATCCACTCTATTATCAATAACTGAAAATAACACTCCATTTGTATTATGTCCTGTTGGTGCATTGGCAGCCCCTTGTAGTAACGTAACAATTAACTCCTTACTTAATTCCTCTTTTTTAAATCTTCTAATGGAACGTCTGGTTTTAAATAACTTTAGCATTGAATCAGAAGTTGGAAGAGCACCTTTTACCGGCTCACTAAAGGCTGGATTTTTACCTAATATTGATAGCGCACCAGTTGGACAAATTGCTAAACAATGTTGACATTTTAAACATTGCCCCTCTTTACCTTCTTTTATCTCTGGAATTCCTTTTTTTCCATCAATAATTAAAACAGGACAATCCTGAGAACATAATCCACATTTAGTGCATTTCCCTTCATCAATAATAAAATCTAACATAATTTACGCTCTTATATTCTACAATTCGGAGGCAATATTAATAAATTATTGTTTATAACACCTTCTACAAAAATTCGATTTGCCGGGTAACAATTAATGAATAAATTGAAACATTTATTTACGAAAGCAGTCTTAAGAATGTATGAATCAGTTCCTTTTAGCACATCTAAAATTAACTAACAATCTATTTAATAAGAATAATAATAGAGCTCGCTAATTACTATTTAAACATTCCTTAACAATATTACTTTCAAATAATTAAGGCTAACTCATTAATAATGTATATTTTTGCGCTCCTTTTAAATGATAGAAAAAACATTTAATTAAATGATTACAGTTTCGAATTTAAGAATTCAATTTGGGAAAAGAACCCTATTTCAAGACGTAAATTTAAAGTTTACACAAGGTAACTGCTACGGTATAATTGGAGCCAATGGTGCAGGAAAGTCAACCTTTTTAAGGATATTAAGTGGAGAACTTGACTCTACCGGAGGTGCTGTTACCTTCGGACCATCAGAACGCCTTTCTGTACTTAAGCAGGATCACCACGAGTTTGATGAATTTACAGTGTTGGATACTGTAATGATGGGACACACTCTTCTTTGGGAAGTAATGCATGAAAAAAATGAGTTATATGCTAAACCTGATTTTTCTGATGAGGATGGTGTTAAAGTTTCTGAGCTAGAAGAAAAATTTGCTGAAATGGACGGCTGGAATGCAGAAAGTGATGCAGCTAACCTTTTGAGTGGATTAGGAATTAAAGAGGAATTACATTATGTCCAAATGAGTACCTTAAGTGGTAAGCAAAAAGTAAAAATCCTTTTGGCCAGAGCTTTATTTGGTAAACCAGATAACTTATTATTAGATGAGCCTACTAACGACCTGGATTTAGATTCAGTAAGCTGGTTAGAAAATTACTTATCTAATTTTGAAAATACAGTATTGGTCGTATCCCATGACCGTCACTTCCTGGATTCAATTTGTACACATACCGTTGATATTGACTTTGGTAAAGTTCAGTTGTTTTCTGGGAACTATAGCTTCTGGTATGAATCAAGCCAGTTAGCCCTACGTCAGCAGCAACAACAAAACAAAAAAGCTGAAGAGAAAAAGAAAGAACTTCAGGAATTTATTTCTCGATTTAGTGCTAACGTTGCTAAGAGTAAGCAAACTACTAGTCGTAAAAAGATGTTGGAAAAATTAAATGTTGAAGAAATTCAACCTTCAACACGTAAGTATCCAGCTATTATTTTTACTCCTGAAAGAGATCCTGGTAATACCATATTAGAGGTTAGAGATTTAAGTGCCAGTATTGAAGGAGAAACTTTATTTAAAGATGTTTCCTTTAATGTGGAAAAAGATGATAAAATTGTCTTTTTATCGAAGGACCCTCGTGCCATGACTGCTTTTTTTGAAATTATTAATGGCCATAAAGAACCTGAAACAGGTGAATACAGATGGGGACAAACCATCACCACAGCTTATCTTCCTATTGAAAACTCTTCATTCTTTGATAAAGACATCAATATTGCTGATTGGTTATGTCAGTTTTCTGACGATACTACAGAAATATTTATTAGAGGATATTTAGGAAAGATGCTTTTCTCGGGAGAAGAGATTTACAAGAACTGTAAAGTACTTTCCGGAGGAGAAAAAATGCGTTGTATGATTGCTCGTATGATGCTTAAAAATGCCAATACCATGATTTTGGATACACCTACAAACCACTTAGATTTGGAATCAATTCAGGCGTTCAACGAAAAGCTTGCCCAATTTAAAGGTATTGTTCTATTTTCAAGTCATGACCACGAATTTATTCAAACAGTAAGTAATCGCATTATTGAATTAACTCCTAACGGAATTATAGATAAACAAGCAGAATACGATGATTATATTACTGACGAAGACTTAATGAAAAGAAGAGATAGTATGTACAAATAGTACATACTCACAATATAAAATTGAAATGCTAATCTATTTATTTAGGTTGGCATTTTTTATTTAAATCTATGGATAAATAGATTGAATTAATGACTAAATGATTTATTTCCCAACTCTATAACCTCTAAATCTTTAATTTCGCCTTTATCCAAAACAAACCGAATAGCGGTTCTTACAGCATGAAATCCAGAAAGTCCTGCAGCCCCTGGATTTACATGCAATAAATTTAACTGATCATCATAAATTACTTTTAAAATATGCGAATGACCTGCTATAAACAATTTCGGTGGATTATTAAATAATTCATGCTTTACGCTCCGATCATATTTACCTGGATAACCTCCTATATGGGTAATCCAAACATCTACCCCTTCGCAATTAAATCTTAAATGCTCATCTATAGATCGCCTGATGACTGCATCATCAATATTTCCATAAACAGCACGTGTTGGTTTAAAGTCCTTCATCTCATCCAATACTTTAATATCTCCTATATCTCCGGCATGCCAAATTTCATCACAATCTGCAAATAACTCTTTAAACCTTGGATCAAAGAAGGAATGTGTATCGGATAAAAGCCCAACTCTTGTCATAATGTATTTTTTTATTGCCCGAAAATAACTTAATTTGAACAATTAATAAGTCTAATAAGCACTTGTATCAAGCATCAAACCTGATTTATTTTGATCTTGGTACCTGTTACATGATATTTCTTCTATGAAAAAACTAATACTAGTCCGCCACGCAAAAACAGAACAATTATTCGATTATAGTAAATCTGATTTTGAACGTAAACTATTACCTCGGGGTCATAAAGATGCAGAGTTAATCGCGGAACAATTAAAAGTAAAAGATATTCATCCTGATATTTATATTACAAGCAAGGCTAAACGAGCCAAACAAACCGCTAAAATATTTGCAGAGCATTTGAATTTTGAAGCAGATGAAATAACTAAAGAACAATTTTTATATGATGGTTATACTACCGGAGAAATTCTTGACTATTTGGCAAAGTTTGAAACTGATCATGACTGCATCATTATTTTTGGGCACAATCCGGATATAGCTAGCTTAACCACCAGACTAGTCACTGATGAACTATGGCATTTTCCTACAAGCTGTACTACAGTAATCAATTTTGATATTGAAAACTGGAAGGATTTAGAAGTAGGAACAGGTAAAATGGAACTTTATCTATACCCTAAGATGCTTAAATAAAAACGCCTCTCATCTTCACTAAAATGGAAAGCGTGATTTAAACTTACTTTAATCAATCACTCCTGACCCTATCAATTCCTCATCTACATACCAGGCTGCAAACTGACCGGCAGTAATACCCCTTTGTGGCTCATCAAATACCACGTACATTCCTTCTTTTCTTCGATGAATGATACCTTGCTGTAATGGTTGACGGTAACGAATTCGTATTTGTAGTCTTCTGCTTTCGCCAATTTCCATTTCTAAATCAGGTCGAACCCAATGGAGTTCATTCGCATTCACTTTTAACACCTGACGATACAAACCTGGATGTTGTTTTCCCATCCCTACATAGATTTGATTAAAAGGAATATTAGTACCTATTATAAACAAAGGTTCCGGAAAACCTCCAATATTTAAACCTTTACGCTGACCTATAGTATAAAAATGAGCACCTCCATGCTCTCCTACCCTCTTTCCGTATTTTGGATGAAAAACATAGGGTTTACTAAGCTCTTCGAGCACTTCATCGGTGGGATTATCTTTTGCCTGATCCCAATTGCGTTGAAACAACTCACTATCTATATCTATAATAAAAACTTTACCTTTTTTAGATTCTAACTTTTGCTGAAGAAAAACAGGTAAATCAACTTTACCCACAAAGCAAATACCTTGTGAATCTTTTTTATGAGCTGTTACTAAATTTAATTCATTAGCTATTCTTCGAACTTCCGGCTTTACAATATCTCCAATAGGGAATAATGCTTTTGCCAATTGCTCTTGCGACAACTGACACAAAAAATAGCTCTGATCTTTATTACCATCGCTACCAGCTAATAAACGATGATATTCCTTACCTTCTTTTACTATTGTTTCTTTTCTACAATAGTGACCTGTTGCTACATAATCCGCACCCAGCTCAAATGCTTTATCCATAAAAACATCAAACTTAATCTCCCTGTTACAAAGCACATCTGGATTTGGAGTTCTTCCTTTTTCGTATTCGCTAAACATATAATCTACTACACGAGCACGATATTGTTCACTTAAATCTACATAATGAAAAGGAATATCTAGTTTTTTAGCGACTGCCATAGCATCAAATTTATCCTCCAACCATGGACAATCAGCTTCTAATACACCAGTTGTATCATGCCAGTTTTTCATAAACAAGCCAATCACTTCATACCCTTGTTCTTTTAAAACAAAGGCTGCTACGCTTGAATCAACACCTCCTGATAATCCGATTACAACTTTCTTCTTTTGCATTATGTACTTCCTATAATAATGAGCAATAAAATTAGCGCACAAAGATACATTATTTTATACAGAAAAATAAAATACATCAAATACTTAATATACATTAACTTATAAATATTTCATTCAACTATAGCACAATAAATTATGATTCTACAAAAACATTCATCATTCATTATCGTATATGCATCATTAAAGCATTTAATATTAAATCACCATCTAATAAATCAACAATGAAACTACTTATTATCGCATTTTTCACAATGCTTATTCCATTGAACGGAATCGCTCAAAAAACCTGGACCTCAAGAGATTCGTCAAATGTTGCCAAACTAAAAAAAACAATTTCTCTGACTGAAGAAAAAGTTAAAAAAGCCCAAATAAAGGTTGACTATGCCGACTCTTTAATTCAAATTGGATCTTTACAATTAGCAGAAGGTAAGTCTTTGCAAAAACAACTTAAAACAGAAACAAAATCATTAAATAAACAATACAAAACTGATAGTAAACCTCTAATTAAATTATCTAATTCAAAAAACAGAGAGGAAGCCAAGGAAGCAAAAGCTGAACTAAAGAAAATAGACACTCAATACAAACTTGATTATAAAGAACTTTCAAATAAAACCAAGACCAACGACAAACTGATAAGTACTGGAGATAGAAATCTTAGTAAAGGGAAAGGCTATATAAAAACATATGAAAGAACCTTAAAAGAAGCTCAGGCTAATCTTGATTATTCAAAAGAAGATCTGGAATGGCTATTAGAAGATCTTAATAGTCCTGAAGAATCTAAGGATTCAAAAAAGAAGAAAAAGAAATAGCATAAAAAAAAGCCGGCTTGTTAATATTAACAAGCCGGTTTTTTTTATGAATTAAATAGATTTTATTAATACAGCTTTCGCATCATCACTTTTAACAACGGACTCTAAGAATTCAACAAAGTCATTATATTTTTCCTTTGGATAATGACCTTTGTTTAAAATAAATTCACGTTCATAAATAATACTTTCTCCAACCAGCTTTGCCGAACTATGGTATTTTCCAAACTCAGAGACTACCTTAACAGGATCAGGAAGTGCTTCCATCTTATATCCATCAGGTATTTTATATGTGATTGAATCATTTTCACTATAAGGTCTGGATACCAACAAAGGTGAGACTCGATTCCTGGAATAAGTTGGTATATCAGTCATTTTATTCATTGTATTTAATGAAAAAAACAATCTATCTCCCATCTTACTTCCAAATGCAGGAATTGATAAAGACAATTCTTTTTCTAACCAAGGTTTTCGCTCCTTATATGGTGATATTTTATAATCATTTAGTTCAATATAAGGTAAATCAATCGACTTGATGACCTCTTTTCTACGATCTGTTTCATCCAAAATAGTTAAACCGAATTCTTCTCTAAAATGAACACCCTGATATATCATTTTAGTAGTAATATTCGTAGCATTATCTATACTTATGTCAAATGTAGCTTTTGTAAAAATATTATCATCGGTAACAGAATAAGAAGGCGTTCTAACCAACTCCCCCCCATCTTCTTTTATCATTAAAGCATATCTATCATCAGTTGAACTCCCGATATAACCACACGGGTAATGCGAATTGGTACATTCAAGCCAAATGGTATCATTTGTTAATGGTACACATGCAATAATATGGTTAAAATAGTCTTTTACAAATTCTTTATTTGTCTCTCTATTTGAACCTGAATAAATTAAAGTGTAATAAGCCTTATATCCTAATCTATTTATAAGAGAAACAATATAATTAGACAGTGCTTTACAATCACCATACGATAATCGATCAACCGTTTCTGCAGAAAATGGTTGATGGCCACCTATACCCTCCTGAATACTTACATACCTGTTTTTATCCTGTGAATATTTATATACTGCAGCAATTTTATCATAATCACTCATTCCCTCAGTAAATAAACTCCTTACTTTTTCAACTGTTTCTTCAGGAACATCATCTTTACCCCTGTTTAATTCCTTAATATAAAGACCGTAATTCTTCCATGAATCTAACGTTCCATCATAAGAATCCATAATAAACTGATCTGGTGCAACCATAACTGATGGTACATATTCTTCAATAAAAGAACTTAATACTTCGTATTGAATAGCCTTATAGTTTTCTAAATTCCAGGTCCGATATAATTTACCATCCAACTCTTCTACATTAGCTGTATGGGTTAGATTATATTCTTTATAATGATAGTCGAAATCTTTAGGGCTAATAATTTTATAATTCAACTGTTCAACAGAAGTATTATAATCCTGCAAAGCACACCACCCCATTAAATAATATGCCGAATTACATTTTTCCTGGTAGGAATATTCCACTGTAAAAGGATATACTGCATATTTAGGATCAATTACTTTAACCCTTGAATCTTCATATAATGAAAATCCCGATACCGAAGAATAATCATTAATTTCATTTTGCGGTATTGACTTAACCTTTTGTCCATTAGCATCATAAACGGTTGCTGAAATTCCAGAAATAGATATAAATTTATCATAACCTTCACGAAATATAGCTTTATCTTTTCCGCTCTCCTTTAATATTGTAATCACTAATTTATGATCATATAAAATTTTAGCCGGCGAAAACACCTCAACGGTTGTACTCATTTCTCTAATAACAGCATCTGCTCCAGTTTTTAACTCTTTGGGTATTTCTGACACTGGATATTTAGGTACTTTTTTTGCCCACATATTCAATGAACAAAAAATTAAAACAACATATACTTTATAACGAAGCTGCATCCTCACTCTTTTTAATAATTACTGGCTCTGCTTGTTTTTCAATTGTTAATGCAAACAGCTGTTTTAAATATTCGTATTCTTTTGGATAAAAGACTGTCTTATTGAGACTAAACTTATAAGTAACTCTTAATCTATTACCCATAGTAGCATATGACACTAACACAGAACCACCTTTCTCTGGTAATAATATTCTTGCTGGTTTTGGAACTGTTTCAAAAACATAGCCATCCGGTATTGTTAAATTGGATAATACCAATTTTTCTTTTTTATACGCAAAATCAACAGGATAATTTCTTTCTTCTAGTTTAAATGGATTATCTTCTTCTCGTTCAAACAAAAATGGATTGATCATAATCATATCTCCGACCTTCTGAGCGATATTACTCACTTTAACCTGATACTCTTCCCTGACATCCTTATAAATAGAATCTACATCAGTTAAAGTAAAATCTTTAATCCTTAACCCCGGATGTTCTGTTTCCATAGCTTCAAGAAACTCATCCTCACTAGCATATCCTTTATAATTTTTACGAAATCTATATGCAGAATAATCACATTTTGCACATTGCATTGTTCCCTCAGCCTCTAAATTCTCATCCAATTTTAAATTAAAAATAAAACTTGATTTATCTTTTTTATCCGTCTTTAAATCAATCCATTTTCCACTCTCATTATTAACTAAGCGGCCACTTTTATTAAGACATCTTAACGGAACCATATCAACAGGCATTAATTCTTCTGTAGCATCTAATAAATATTCTGTATCTTCAATTTTAACCCGCACCAACATGTAGTTAAGTTTTTCTAAACTAGGATAAAACTGATGCAAAGTCCCATTATCTCTAGTACTAATAACAACCGGTAAGGCATATACATCAAGTTTATTCAACAATTGATAAAGCATCATATTAATATCTGCCGAATTACCTTTCTTATCTTTATAAACTCCTCCCAAATGTTCATTTGAAGCAAAAAGAGACTCAATATCATTCCATTTAATTTTTTTTATCGCCTCATAAGCTGCTACCATTTTATCATAAGGATCCGAATACTTTCCTTCAATTTCTTTTTTAATAGGATTTAATGCACCTACTCCATTTGTTAATGCACCACCAAAATAATTATTTGCTCGTAACCTTTTATTTACAGCTTCCCAAGATGTTGTAAATCCTTTATAATATCCAGGAAAACTAACATTTAAAATATCAAACTCGAATTTTGAAATATAATTTTCCTTAGAATCAATATATGGTTCTTCCTTAAAAGCCGGAACTGTATCCAGAGCAAATCTACCGGATCCTACATTCTTAATCATAATAAAACCTCTTGCTCTTTTTCTATATTCAATCTCAGTACATGGATCCAACTGTAGTTCACAATGTTTTATTGGAATATCTCTTTGAAAAGCAAATTCTGAAGGCAGTAATAATTGAGATGTTTCAATATCGTAGATACTGCCTACCTTTATATTAGGTAATGCCACTCTCATTTTATAGTAATCCTCTGTTACCTTTAACTTAAAAATAGATTCATTCTTTAACCTTTCCTCAACAACCTCTCCATTTTCAAGGTTATATACTTTACCGCGTATTTGCATATCCTCTTTTCCTGGAAAAGTAAACTCAGATAAGGAAACACCGGATTTCTTTAAAATTTTTACTCTGGTAGTGGTTGTAAATGTATAATTATTTGAATTGAAATAACCATATTTACAAAGAACAACAGCTGCAGCACTAGTATCAGGTTCATAAACTGTCATTTTTAAATCTTCAATATCAATCTTTCCAAATTTGATAGGTGCTTTGGCATAGGTTTGATGTACGATTGCAAATATGCAAAATGCAATCAGAGTTAGAGTTCTAGTCATTTTGTAGTTCAATTAGGGTTTAACATTCAGTAACAAAATTAAAATAATTTTGTTAAATTGAAAGAAATAGCTTCTTCTTTTCGTAATTAAAATTCAATTATTCAATCAAAAAAAACACGCTAATACATAGGATTACAATCAAATACAACAACTTCATTCTATCAACAAATTAGTAACATATCTGTATTAATTCACATTTGACTTTGTACAGATATGTTACTAATTTGACATTAGAAAATTTGTTATAACCTTATAGTATACTTAATAACTTGAGCTCGATTAAAATTTCAGGATTCAGATTATCATAAAAAGCTGATATACAAGGCAAATTTTGCAGGACTAGCGAGCTAGCTCGAAAAATTTAACGTAGAAGATTAGTTTTTTATGGTAAAGTTTAAAAAAACACTTATAAACAGCAATCTTCTTCATGAAGATTAATAATATTCCACAATAACTAAATTTAAGATTAACGATTTTAGAAATAATGAATTTTATAGGAGAAGTTTATTTTCCTTATATATAAAATACTGTATAAAAGAGAAAAAGGCCATGTTTGGGGAAACAACAGCCTTTTTATTCTCAACTAACACAACACACAACATTCATTTGTAATAATAACACACAACACTTAACAAATGAACAGTTAATACTTTAAACTTATCATCAATGATTTAGCAATATATACATAAAACATTCAAAAATCAATTTTTTCATAATTTTTATGTAATGTATTGTTCATTAATTATCAAACCTTTACTCTTCATTATTCATGAATCCTTGATTTGATAATACATCCAGCAGTATTTTGCTAAATACAATATTATCTTGTTTTTTATATCGAATATCGGTAAATACCTGTGCTAAGGTTTCTTTTTCGTTTTCTTTTATAAAACCAATATTTTCAGGTAATTGCTCTTTATAGGAATATATTCTATTAATATCCTCATCCGAATAATCTCTATAGCTTTCATAATGAACAACACCTTCTAACGGCAACCTATCCACCAATTTAGGTGTCTCATCAGGATAACCAAGAGTTACTGTAGTTACTGGCACAACCCCTTTGGGTAAATCTAATACATCAATAATTTTATCGGCAGTATATGTTGTTGTTCCTAAATAGCAAATGCCTAATCCTTTACTCTCTGCAGCAACACATACATTTTGAGCAACCAATAAAGCATCAATAGCACCCGTTACAAAAGATAAAAAATTATCATAACCTGGTTTTGCATTACTTAACTCACACCATTTATTAAACCTGTTATAATCGGCACAAAAAGTAAGTACAACCGGAGCCTGTTTTATCATTGGTTGATTAAAATGACATGGTGCTAATTTTTCTTTATTAGCATCGTCCTGCGTCACAACGACACTGTAAACCTGCATATTTCCAGTAGTTGAAGCTCTTATTCCAGCATTTAATACTTCCTCTAATACTTCAACACTAATTTTTTCTGAAGTATATTTTCTAATCGATCTATGGTTTAATATTGTATCAATCATTTTCTATGTTTTTTTGAAATACAAAGATATATTAAAAAACAAAAAGGCCTTTCAAAATTGAAAGACCCATTTGCATCATCACCAACAAAATATAAAATCATTTAACCTTAACAAAGGTTTATTTTATCTTCAAATAATAGATAAATCTTTTAGTTCATCCACCAATTTTTGTTTATTATCTTCAAGCATTGTACATAATGGAGCTCTAAATGTTTCTTTCATCATTCCCATCTCAGCCAATGCTGTTTTTATTGGAATAGGATTAGATTCTATAAAACATAAATCCATTAACTTTTGATACTTGTAGAATAAATCTCTTGTTACTTTAACATCTCCGTTTTGAGATGCTTCCATTAAAATACTAAAGTCTTTTGGTATAATATTAGCAACTACAGAAATACATCCATGAGCACCTAACAAATTAGCTGAACAAGCTAAAAAATCATCGCCACTATATACAAGAAAATCTTTTGGAGCACCAGCTAAAATTTCAGTAAAATATGACAAAACACCTGCAGCTTCTTTCACTGCAACAATATTATCAAAATCATTTGCCAGTTGAATTACAGTCTCCGGTTCTATACCTGCACCAGTTCTGGATGGTACATTATACAATACAATAGGAATATCAACAGCCTCTGTAACAGCTTTAAAATGACTATAAATTCCTTTTTGAGTTGGTTTATTATAATAAGGTACTACAACTAAAACAGCATCTGCACCTAATTCTTTTGCTTTTTTTGTTTTTTTTATTGCAGTTTCAGTACAATTACTTCCACTACCTGCAATAACCGGAATTTTCCCTTGAATAAGCTCTACTGCTCTCGCTACAAGTGCCTCATCTTCCTCATCTGTTAAAGTAGGAGTTTCTCCTGTAGTTCCACATACCACAATTCCATCTGTATTATTATTCAGATGAAAATCAATAATTTTATCAAAGGCATCCCAATCAATTTCTCCTGATTCTAAAAACGGGGTAACTATCGCGACTATTGATCCTTTAAGTGTAAATGCCATAGTATTTAAATTCTTAATACGATTTTATCGATACTAATTCAAAACAATATTCTTGTTTTTATATCGAGTGCAAATATAGTTGCGTTTTAATTAATTATAAAATTTATGTTTAAAAAAAACCATTTTATAACATCTTGTTAAATTTTTAACATTTTATATATTTGCACAAAGTTTTAATAATATGATAACAATTCCACAAGCCGTTGAAATGGTTGTAAAAGTAAAGCCTTTTTTATCGGAGGCACTTTACGATGGTTTAATTAATATATCTGCATTAGCAAGAAAAATTAAACCTGACATTGAAAAAATTATTTCAAAGGAAGCAAAACATGGTGCTATTGTTATGGCTCTAAATCGTCTTTCTCCACAAGTAAATTTATCTATTAATAAGAGTATTGATAAAATGAGAACAATGCTTGGAGATATCATTGTTCGCTCTGATTTAACAGATTGTACGTTTAGAAACAGCAAAACACTAATCAGGTGTCATATGAAAGTAATTGAATCAATTGCAGACAATTCTGATATTTTCTACACTTTAGTAAGAGGTGTTCACGAATCTAATCTTGTTATAACAAGTTATTACTCTGAACTGGTAGATAATTTTTTTGAAAAAGAAGAATTACTTCATAAAACACAAAATTTATCTGCAATTACGGTGAAGCTTCATGAAAATAATTCAAGAATTCCTGGTTTCTATTATTATATCCTTAAATCAGTTGCCTGGGAAGGAATCAATATTACTGAAGTAATTTCTACAACAAATGAATTTACAATTTTGGTAAATGATGAAGACGTAGACAGGGCTTTTTCTGAATTAAAAAAAATGAAACGACCGGGGAAAACATACAGTGTTTAATCACAACTATATAGAATTACCTTAAAGGATTTTTGCTAACTATTAAAAGCAAATAGTATCACTTTCTATTTAAACTTTAAATCTCAAAATGTAATTATTTATTCTATTTTTTTGCATTAGAAAAGTTTAAATAATATTTTTAGCCTCACGTTTTACTGTAATAAAATATTTATTTGGTCAGTAAATATTGTTTTTTAATCATTAAATACTCACAATTTTGTAACACTATTACAATTTTATCGTTACAATTGATAGAAAGATTAAAAAAGAAAAATACTGAAACTATCATTAATTATATTGTAATTTAGAAGTTATGAAAAAAGCATTCGTTATTGTAGCAACTGTTGTGTTTTTTGTTGCCTTAGGCCTTACATCCTGCAAATCAACTCAAGATTGTCCGGCTTACAGCAAAGTAAAAGTTGAAAAAAATACTAAAAACGCATAAGCTAACACCATTTATTTATGTTGGCCCAAGGAGCATTCGTTAGAATAGCTCCTTTTTTTATGCTTTTTCCTGCTATACAGCACCTTTATCTTCGTTTTTACATTTTTTAATAATCATTTTTAAAAACATTCCCTGTTTTTTTTGACCAATTGTTAATGATTTTATACTTTTGTACCTCATTTTTAATGGAGTTGTAAATTTTATTTCTAAAAAACCTATAAAATGTCAAAAATCAAAATTGGTATTAACGGATTTGGCCGTATCGGTCGTTTCGTATTTCGTCAGGCTGTTGCCAAAGGAACTATTGAAGTTGTAGCTATCAACGACCTTATCGACGTTGACTACATGGCTTACATGTTAAAGTATGATTCTACTCATGGTATCTTTGATGGTACTGTTGAGGTAAAAGATGGTAAGCTTATTGTTAACGGATCTGAGATTCGTGTTACAGCTGAAAGAAACCCTGCTGACATCAACTGGGGTGCTGTTGAGGCTGAGTATGTAGTTGAGTCTACTGGTTTATTCTTAACTAAAGAGTCTGCTCAAGGTCACATCGACGCTGGTGCTAAAAAAGTTGTTATGTCTGCTCCTTCTAAAGACGATACTCCAATGTTCGTTATGGGTGTAAACAACACTTCATACACTAACGACATGAACTTTGTTTCAAACGCTTCTTGTACTACTAACTGTCTTGCTCCTGTAGCTAAAGTATTAAATGACAAGTTTGGTATCGTTGAAGGTTTAATGACTACTGTTCACGCTACTACTGCTACTCAAAAAACTGTTGACGGTCCTTCTATGAAAGACTGGAGAGGTGGACGTGGAGCTGGTCAAAACATCATTCCTTCTTCTACTGGTGCTGCTAAAGCTGTAGGTAAAGTTATTCCTGAATTAAATGGAAAACTTACAGGTATGGCTTTCCGTGTTCCAACTCCAGATGTATCTGTAGTTGACTTAACTGCACGTTTAGAAAAAGGTGCTAGTTATGACGAAATCTGTGCTGCTATGAAAGAAGCTTCAGAAGGTGATTTAGCTGGTGTTCTTGGTTATACTGAGGATATGGTTGTTTCTAACGACTTTACTGGTGATACTCGTACTTCTATCTTTGATGCAAAAGCTGGTATTTCTTTATCTGACAACTTCGTAAAAGTTGTTTCATGGTATGATAACGAAATGGGTTATTCATCAAAAGTATGTGAATTAATCATGTACATGGATTCTGTAAAATAATTAAATTTTATCAGATATAATTAAGGCTCACTTTTAGTGAGCCTTTTTTTATGCCTTATATTTTATTATCTATTATAGTCTTAAATACAATCTGAATAGAGAGAATCTAACAACTACAAAAGCTAACTAAAAATTATTAAAAGAAACGTAGAGATTTCACACTGGACTTTTCTCTATTCTCTTTTGAATCAAATGTGCGTTTTTTATTAAACTTATAAATAGAATCTAAGGTATATCCTATTGAAAGCTCATTAGTATTTCTTGATATTAGATTATTATTAATAGAGAATCCATATGAATACCGCACCTGCAGGTTTTTAAGTACAGTAACATTACAACATAAAAACCCCATTCCTATACTTTGATAAGCAGATCCTATTGAAATAAACTGATTATAATTAACTACTGTACCTAGCATCCAAACTGAAGATACTGTTTCATAATATTTATACACACCTACAGGTTTTAGACGAATCAAATCTGTTGCTTGCCAACTATATCCTGCAGAGAGCATTATTGATCTGTCGATATCTGCTCCATCCCAAATATTAAATTCCTCTTTTTTATTATTTTTCAGCAAGTAAGGAAAAGAAACGCCTACAAAATAATTGGTTGAATATAAAAACGCACCTACTCCGGTATTAAATTGTGCAGGATAATGATACGACGAATTAAAATTAGGATCATTACTTTGATTTAAATCCAACTGGCTAAATCCGGTTTGCCCTCCCCAAATACTTCCTTTTATACCCAATGACAGTAAGGTTGAACCAGACAATTTTAGTAAATATGAATAAGCTAAACTCCCTTGATAAACAGAAGACACTCCACTTTTATACAACTGCATCGCTCCTCCTAACGACATTTGAGTATTATTAACTGGTGAATGTACACCCAAAATATACTTTTGAGGAGCTCCTTCGATTCCTGACCATTGACGTTGTGCAAATAAATCAACTGACAAAGCATTATCTACACCAGCATATGCAGGATTTATAAAAAATTGGGTATACAAAGTCTGTGATAAAGTTTCATTGTTTTGTGCATATATATTCCCAAAAATAAAAAACACAAAAATGCTTATCCACAATTCTTTTAACAACGATATCTTCTTTCTTAAATCTCTCATAATGAAAATATCTAATTCAAATAAATAAAGCCCGTAAATTCTTTATTGATATCTATTACTTTTAACACATAATAATAGATTCCTTTATTGAGCACTTGATCTTTATTACTCCCAATATTTCCTTTACCATCCCAGTTATTATTATAATCTAACGATTTAAACACAATTACCCCATTACTATTAAATAATGTAATTTGAAGTTGACACTCATCAAAATCAGGAATATTAAACACATCGTTAATACCATCCCCATTAGGTGATATTCCTTGTGGAATAAATACTTTTTGAGAATTTGACTTTTGAATATCTAAATACAACCAGGCCTGAGAACAATCACCTTCGTCATCACACACCTCATACAGAATAGAATCCACATCAGCATATTCATTAAGATTGAGTGTTAAGGTTAGATCAGATTCTATAGTTGAAAAACCATGATTCAAATCACTGATGATAGATAGACTTATTGGCAAATCAAATAAACTTTCATCATTTGAAATCACATCTAAATTAACATCTTCATTATAGTCAATAGTATACCTATCATCATAGGCTACTGGAACAAAGTCAACATCCTCAACAACAATGGTTACAATAGCTTCATCACATTCTCCTTCATTATTGCAAACTTTATATTTCAATTCATCAGTCCCAACAAAGCCTGTGTCAGGAGTATAAACTATCATCAAATCTTCAATAGATACTTCTGCATTTTCAGACCCACTTATGATTTCAACTTCCTTAACGCCACTCAATAAACCATAGTCATTATTTAATATATTAATCTTTTCTGTAGTTCCCTCATACATCAATACATAATCAGAATTCGCCACAAGACTCAAGGTACTTTTAAGCGATTGATCCACTACTTGTCCGTGCATTATATTAGAAATACACAATACCGCACAAATACTAATTATGAGTTTACTCTTTAACATTCCCTTTTATTTATATACCTATAATTCATTCATCTGTTATACTACCAACTCAATCCAGAATATCTTGATTTCTTATTCTGTTGTACTTCAGAACAAGGTATTGCTCTATGTTTTAAATTATTACATATCACATATTTCAGAATTAATTGATATGCACTTCCAAAATCCATTTGTGCACCCGTTAAACCTAGCTGCCACTCTACACCAAAACTTATTCTATGGTAATTAACCCCAACCGTTGTTCCTAAACCTAAACTTTTTCCATATTCGTGATCCATCGTTCTTCGGTATGATACCAATCCCCACAAAGCATATTCCGGATCCATAGTTGGGAAAATTCCCTTCATTGTTAAATCAAGTTTTTTATCATCACTTGAATTTTGACGATACATTACTATTGGTTCAACAAAGATCCCTATGGAAGAAATTTTATATAAGGAGCTGATAAAAACATTATAATCAGTGGGTAACTCAGGTTCTTCATACGATAAATACAATGGATTATTTTGATTTAACATATTGGTTACAGAAAAACCAAACTGATAATCATTGTACTTATATAAAAATCCAGTACTCGTATTAAACCCCCAACCTGATGATATACCACCAGATATAGCAGGATCAAGAACAGCTGACGGATAATCATTCAAACTACTTTCGTCTATTTTACTTTGTTCTAATGAAAAAGCCAATCCAAAAGATAGGGTTGATATAGTACGTCGTGTTTTCTTTAATAAAATTTCATACGAAAAAGCCTGATGCACTCCGAACTCCTTCATATTTCCATTACGATCATTATAGATATAACTTCCCATTCCTAAATTATGACGCACTGGCGCCTGGAAATTCAAAATTTGTGTAGTTGGGGATTCTTCCATTCCTAACCACTGATTTTGATAGAAAGCACTAAAGCTATAACAATTCTCATCGGTTCCTGCACTAGCTGGATTTAGCAAAAACATATCATACATATATAAATTTGTTATATAGTATTTCTGCGCTTCTGCAAATAAACAGATTACAAACAATATCGATAGTACACCTAGCTTTTTCATTAAACTACAATCCACATTATAAAATCTCCAGCAATCTTAACGTTTTAATGTTATATGACCTTTTACTACTTGTCTTGTATTTGCCAGCTCAATTACATACCAATAATCATCGGTAGGAACAGGTCTTCCCAAATACCTTCCATCCCAACCTGGATCCGAAGCAAAATATTTAATCAATAACTTACCATATCTGTCATATATTTTAATGATACTATCTGGTAATTTATCAATACCTTCTATTTCCCAACTATCATTTAAACCATCACCGTTAGGAGTGAAAAATGGCGGAACTACAATATCCAGCATACTATTTAATTCAATAGATACTACCGCATAACAACCATTACTATCTATAACATAGATTTCATGTACTCCATTTTTCAAATTCTTAAATACATTTTCTGATTGAGGATATGAATCATCCAATGAGTAGGTATATGGTTCTGTGCCATTTTCTGCATAAACTTTTATCTGTCCATAAATTGTAGAATCAAGCAACGCCACAACCGGTTCATCTAAAAATACAATTTGAGCTGTATCTCTATAAATAAAACAACCATCACTTACTTCAACGGAATACTCTCCTGGTACATTTACCTCTTTTACAGAACTATCATCTCCATCATTCCACAGATAACTATGGAATCCACTACCCACATCAATCACAAAGATTTCGGATGCACAGACACTTGTATCTGAACATAATTCTAACTCCGGAACTGCTTTATATTTTACGGTTTGACTATCAAAACCGTTACAACCATATTGATCGGTAACGACAACGGTGTTTACTGTATCCATTAAATCTGCTATAAACGACTGCGATATAGAACCATCATGCCATAAATAAGAACTAAATTTAGCCCCGGCATCAAGTAACCAGCTCTCCAATGGACAAATAATCATATCAGGACCTAAATCCACTTCCGGAACCTCTCTCCATACTACTGACACATCCGTTTTTGCTGAACACCCGTATTTATCTGTTACCCAAAGTGAATAATCACCTTCTGACACCACTATTGAAGAAGCTCTTTGGCCTGTACTCCACAAATAATGCATATCTGTTTCTTGGGGACCAGTCAATACTGCATATTCGCCAGCACAAACAGTATCATTTGTTAATGATAAATCAGGAATTCCATGTATTACAACATCAATATCAGCCGTATTATAACATCCATATTCATCCCATACTTCAAGCGTATAAGTACCCGTTTCGGTAATACTTATTGCGTTTGTATTCAGATTTTCATTTCCATTCCAAAGAAAAGTATAATCTTGCCCTTCATCTGCAATAGTTATTTCTGTTGTTTCACAAGCTTCCGGACTCCCCAAAAGATCAATTTCTGGTAGTGGCATTACATTCACATCTATCTCATCTTCACTTACACATCCATCCAAGTCTTCTACCTGTAATTTATATATTCCAGATTCAGAAACTTCCAATGCACCGTCATTCAATAATAACTCTTCCGATTCTGGCAGAATACGAAACCATTGATAACTTAATGCATTACTAACTGGATTTTCTAACAAAACCTTATCATTCTGACATATTCTGTATGGATCACCCAAATCGATTGTTTCCGGTATTATATTTTCTACTTTAATTTCATCAGAGGCTTTACATCCATATTCATCCACAACTGTTACACTATAAGTAGCTGGTGTATTTACCATCAAACTGGCACTATGCCAATCAGAATATCTCTGCGCTACATCATTATTCCAATACAAATAATCCAAAGGAGTTCCATCTGAAGATGTATAATTATTAATTGTAATATTCATATTTTCTCCTTCACACAACTTATACTCATTCGATAATGATACCGATGGCAACCCTCTTTCAACTACCTCAATTTCCTGTGATAACAAACAAGATGCAAGTGTTGCTTCAACTCTATAAATCCCGCCTTTATTTACACCATTAAGTACTGTTTGATTATCATATACTGCCAAATGGGTTTCTCCATCATACCATGTATAGGAATCATAACCTACAGATGCTTCAACACTTATCTCTTCTCCAATACAGAGATCCTCTGTTAATTTTAATTCAGGAGGAACAGCAGTAAAAAACATAATAGAAACTTCATCAGAAACGGCACAGCCATTCAAATCTGTTGCCTGAACATAATACACTCCACTATTTGAAACTTCTGCATTTTCTATATGATATACATATTCTTCGTCTGGATTTATTGACACATAAGCACCTGGATTAGATGAAGGCTCAAAACTCCAGTTATAGTTGGTGTAATCAGGTTCAGCTAATAATTCAACTGAAGCTCCAACACATTCGTTTCTATCATTCCCCAAATCTATATCCATGGGTTGAATATATTTAAGGGAAGCTTCTGCACGACCTACACACCCATTAGCATCTGTTACTTCTACCCAATAATCAGATGCTGAAGACAATTCTATATTTTGCGTTGTTTCACCTGTACTCCATTGATATGATGAAAATCCTGTAGGTCCATTGATCTCCACATTAGTTCCGGCACATGCAATTTTTTCTTTAAGTGTAATTTCCGGCAATGAATGTACTGTTATATTAATATCCTTACTTACCACACACCCTTCTTCGGTCCAACCTGTGATGGTATAAATTCCACTAACACCAGGAACTATCCAATTCTGTGTTTCTATCGTATTAATTATCTTTCCATTAAAAACCCACTCATATTTTACAAAATCGGACATATTAATAATAGTACTGCCACTGCAGACCTCTGTTTTATTCAACTCTATTGAAGGGATTGCATCTACTTCAACAACCATATTATCTGAAGCAATACATCCTTTTTTGTCAGTAACAGTAGCACCTAAATTTAATTCTCCAACATTATCAGTATAAACCTGTGTTTCATTATCATTATCACCATTGCTCCACATATATGAACTATATCCCTCATCTACCTTTACTGAAAGAACATCATTTTGACAAACAGATACTCTATCTCCCAATAAATCAGGTTCTGGCAAACGAAAAACATCAACATAGTCACTGGCACTACAACCAAACTCATCTATTGCAGTAACAAAATATCTTCCTTCTGACACAATATTTAAGGAAGCCGTTTCCCAATTGCTATACCGTAAAGTTTCATCATTATTCCAGTACAAGTAATCAAAACTTCCATCAGTACTTTCAAAGCGCTCAACATTCAAGGTAGTTTCTACACCATTACATAACATTAAATTTTCAGGTAATTGCACTACTGGTAATTCATGACTGACTACTTCTATTTCATTATTTTTGATACAAGCCCCCAAAGTTGCCTCTACCCTGTAGGTTCCTGCTGTACTGATATTTTTTAGCTCTGATAAATTAGCATAATCTGTTTGTTCAATATCATTCAAATACCATGTATAAGAGTCATAACCTGTAGAAGCCTCTATATCAATAGCCTCTCCACTACATAAGTTTTCAGTAGCGTTTAATAAGGGAGCGTCTGCAGAATAAAATGTCAACATCACTTCATCACTAACCGGACACTCATTCACATCTAAGGCCTCAACTAGGTATAATCCACTTTGATCTGTAGTTGCATCCATAATATTATATTGATTTGAAGTTATGGATGTTACCGTACTTTCCTGTGATGAAATTGGCGTAAAAGTCCATGTCCATGAATGATGCTCACTATCCCCTAATAAAGTTACAGAACTACCTTCACAGTCTTCTTTATCCTCACCTAAATCAATAGCTATTGGTTTCAAAAAACTCACCACAGCGTTATCACTTGCATTACATCCGTTTTTATCAGTTACTTGTAATGAACAAACGGTATTATTGCTTATATCAATATTTTGAGATGTAGCTCCTGTACTCCAATTATATTTATCAAAACCAGAAGGCCCGTTCATTGTAACCACGGTTTCTTCACATGCACTTTGATCATCCAATTCAATAGTTGGAACAGGATAAATAACAACATCAACCTGATCCTGGGCAGAACATCCATTCGCATCCCAAACCTGGAGTTGATATGATCCGGACTGATTCACCACCATCTGATCTGAGTTTAATCCAACAGTACTATTCCATTGATACAATAAATCACTATTACCTGATTCTGCATATAAAGTTGTTCCTCCACAACCTGTAGGATCACCTCCAATATTAATTTCAGGTAATGAATTCATATTTATTACAATATCATCAGTTACATTACAACCATTTGCATCAGTTACA
This sequence comes from uncultured Saccharicrinis sp., assembly GCA_963665705.1. Lineage (GTDB taxonomy): Bacteria > Bacteroidota > Bacteroidia > Bacteroidales > Marinilabiliaceae > Saccharicrinis. Next base: position 1,110,461 of record OY762448.1, on the reverse strand, counting down.
TTTAATAGATAAGTTCCTGGTTGAGTTACTTCAAGGGGAGAATTTGAGCTTAATAATACATCACTTGATGAAGAAACCTGATACCAACTATAGTCTATGGCACCTGATACAGGATTTTCCAGGATTATACTTGTATTCTCACAGAAGTTCTGCGGTAATCCCAGATCAAATATTTCAGGAGTAATTGTTGCAACTGTTATTTGATCTGTTGCAATACAACCATATGTATCAACTACTGTAACTGTATAATCCCCTGATTCAATAACTTCTAGAGAGGAAGTTGTCCAATCTCCATATCTTAAATTTGAATTCTCATTCCAATATAAGTAATCTAAAACAGCACCATTATTTGAATTAAAACTTTCAACTTTTAAGTCTTCAGAATCTCCCTGACAAATAGAAAAATCATCGGGTAAATGTACTGATGGTAAAGAATGACTGACAACCTGAATATTTGAAGTTTTAATACAAGCTCCTATACTTGCTTCTACACTATATAATCCAGATACTGCAACATCAGCAAGCTGATTTAAGTTATCTGAAGCACTAATATGTGATCCATCCTGATACCATTTATAGGTATCATATCCATCAGTAGCAATAATATCCACAAATTCACCATCACATAAATTTTCAGTTAAAATCAACTCAGGAGGATTTGCTTCATAAGTTATGATTGAAACCTGATCTGAAACTATACAACCATTAACATCTGAAGCCTCAACTTTATAAATTCCATTATCAGATAAATTTGCATTATTAATGTCCAGAGTATTGAAGGATTCTGAAGTTAAAGACACCTCTGAACCTGGATTTGAAAACGATTCAAAAGTCCAACTATAGTTATCAAAAGAAGGATCTCCTGATAAATGGATATCAACACCTACACACTCATCCCTATCCGGCCCCAAATCAATTGTTGCGGCTTTATAATAAGTCAAAGTAGCTTCATCCCTTGCTTTACAACCATTTGCATCTGTAACCTCCAACCAATAATCTGTAGAAGTATTTAATTCTATATTTTGCGTTATGGCACTAGTACTCCATAAATAACTTGAAAAACCTGAAGGCCCATTAATAATCTCTATTTCTCCCTCACAAGCTCCGACATCCTCCAAACCAATCGAAGGTAATGAATAGACAGTAATATTTATTTCGTCTGTAACAGAACAACCTTCCGGGGTCCATGCAGTTATTGTATATAATCCTGATTCCTGGGGTATTATCCAATTTTGCGAAGTATTACTATTTAATAGTTCTCCTTTAAAAAACCATTTATAGCATTCAAAAGATGTTGTATTAACCACCGAGGTACCTACACAGACCTCTGTTTTATCCAGTATAATTTCAGGAACACCATTAACTGTTATTTCAATAGAATCTTTAGTTGTACATCCAATATCATTGGTAACCTCAACACTTAACGTTAAATCACCTGCAGTAATCGTTGGCACACTTGTCTGGTTATCTGAATCGCCATTACTCCATTCATACAAAGCATAACTATTATCTAATTCAAATACCATTTCCTCTCCCTGACAAACAGCGGTATCATTACCCAATTCAATTTCTGGCATTGTAAATTCTACATACAAACTATCTGATAAAGAACACTCTCCAGACTCTACTTCAGCCTCAACATAATAAGTACCTGATTTTGTTACCGTACAAACGCGGTCTGTGGATAAAATTTCATTACCGGTTTCAGCTGAATACCAGTGATAACTCCTCATGCTTTCTTTGGCTGCCAACTCAATTACATCACCTTTACACGCTATATCTGCACCATCAATCCATAATGAATTATAAGATGAAAAATAACCAAAGCTAACACATCCCAATTCATCCTCTGAACCATTTTCATCTAATACACATAAATGAAAAACACCTTGAGTATTTTCTAATATATATGGATTTCCTGTAGATAAATCATTCATATTTACAGCACAACAAACCCAGGCATCCGGACCTGTATCTTGTCCTGGTACGGTTTGCCAACTATTAATATATTTTTTAATATTTAGTGCAGTTCCTTGATTGTCGTATAAAACAAAAGACTTATTATCTTTTCGTTTAACAATAATATTCACCCATAAATCTCTATTAAAAACCCTGGTGAATGACACTTTACGCGATCCATTGCAATTATAATTTGGCAAAATAGCGCTACCTAACTCATTAGCTGTAGTAGTACTTGTATTTACCAATCCTGTAACCTGATATGCATACACTTTTTTTGTTGCATAGATAAATAATGAGTGGTCTGAAATATCAAATTCTGCAATTTCACCTTTTTGTAAAGCTTTTGTATTTTTTGTAGTATTATTTATAAATACAAGGGTATTATCCTCAATAGCCATAACAAATACCTTTTGTACTGTATTTGTATTTTTAAAACTATCAGAAGCTTTACTTGTATTAATAGCAACGTACTCTGTACCAATTGCATTAATCGGAATTAATTGATCTCCTATTAAATCATTAACTGTACTTTCTACATCCTCAATTACAGCATCATCAGAAATAGTTACTGCAATTCTATTATTGGATTTAATTTCAGTACCAGCCAGTGCTCCGGTTGAGGAAATATCTGTACACTCTAAACAATAAGTTTGTCCCTTATTTAATATAATTTCAAAAGGTTCGTTGGCTGTATGACCAGTAATATCTGTGGCAGGAATTATTTCAATTACAGTATTGTCTTCTGTAGCAACAATATCTGCTTTTTCATTTGCCGATCCGTTATACTCCTTATAATTCTCATAAATATTTTGTGATGGAATAAAAAAATCTTTACCCAAAGCATTATCACCCTTTAGTATAAATTTTTCGGAGTTATATTCATTACTAACTTCATAATAAACAGAAACATCAGCATCGGAAGTAATATATAAACCTTTGTTATTAATATTGGTTGATGGTGAATTCTCAATATCATCTTTATTTAGTTCAATACTATACTGACTATTAGCTGATATATGAAATGATGCTAACTCTTTATTATTTTCTGCAGGTAATAAAACTTTTACATTTGCATCAGAATCAAATGTTGTTATTCTTAAAATAACAGGATCGTCCCCATTTTCCACACAAACATCAGGTGCTACAAACCAAAATTCCTGATCTATCTGACCATAAACATTGTAAGTTACAAAACCCAATAGTATAGATATAAAAAATAATATTTTTCGCATTTGTATGTTTTTCTAATTACATTAACGAGCCTAATTTTATAAGCTGTTTTTATAATTTATCACAATCAATCGATTGATTCATTAATTAAATGGATCTGATTTTATAGAGTTAGATTATTCCTTAGATATAATCATTCAAGAGCCTTATAAGTCATAAACGAAGTATTTATACTATCAATTACGACCAGAACCTGAAATATGCATTGATAATTGTATTCAACGTAAAATCACTCCTAAACAAAAGATTACTTTAATTTGATAAAATTCAGCTAATACATAATCCGTGGTTATCTTTTTCATCCAATACGTCTTAATTTCAGATAATGTTTCCTTACAATTCAGCGTTTACAGGTGTTACAGAGATTTTAATCAAGAGCAAACAGACCTTTATCAATGCTTTTTAATCGTTGAAAGAAGAAAGAAAGACTTTTATCACATTGTTAAAAAAAATAAAAATCAAATAGAGAAATCAAATAACCCCTAATGTAATAAGAGAATTTGGATTTGGATTTGGATTTGGATTTGGATTTAAAACAATTTATAATTGAATTTTATTTGTATCTGGTATTGAATCAACTAAGGTTGTTATTCGATGTTTTTGAATAGATCTATATAAATTTTAAATAGCCACAGTGATATATTTCATTACATTTTCCATATCTTTAGTCCTTCAAAATACCACCCCAATATAAATGATATTAATTCTAATATCATTATACTAAAAATCTTATTTTACTAAATTAATACATTATGAAAGGTGTAGTTACAAAAACTCGTTTAGATGGTTTTTACGAAGTTAAAACTGATACTATCGTATCTGTTTTCGAACTTGTTGGTTGTTCTGTAGTGAACGTTGGTGATGAAATAGAAGGAAGTTTAGATGGCCTTGGTGGCAAAGAGCTTACTAATATTACTCAAAAAGAGACGTTTGATGCAGTTATACAAGAAGTAAACTAAACAATATCTTTTATTGCAAAGTAAACACCTTATTTGAAGTGTTTACTTTGCATATATATTTCATATCTCTTAAACTAGGCAAGAACTATCTTGTTTTAAGCTCATTAGAAAACATCTGAACAAAACAATAATTTAATAATTTCTTCTGAGCGCTGATTCAAGTTACTTATTAAGTTGCACAAGCATTTCAGGAATAATATTTTCCAGCAATTCATCAGGAATATTTAAATCACCTTCACCAACTCCTAGTTTAACATGAGCCCTGTTTGCGCCATGAAAATCAGACCCTCCCGACTTAATAAAATCAAATTCTTTAACATACTCAGCACAACGAATTTTGTCTGCTTCAGTGAAAGAAGGATAATAACACTCCATTCCATCCAAACCCAATTCTTTAAGTTTTTTAAGATAGGTACGGGCCTCTTCTTCAGAATATCCTTTTAAACCAATATTTAAATGATAATGAGCCAAAAACGCCTTACCCCCGGCAGCATGAATAGCACGAAATGCGTCTTCTGGTTTGATAAGCTCCCCGTCGATATAACCAACCTTATCCAAAAAATTTATCCATGAATCTCTCACATTTGTAGTATAACCTTTGGCAACAAGACACTTAGCAATAGCCTGTCTATCCATAAATCCACCAGAAACAAATGGTTTTGTAGCTTCTCGATCAATATCTACGCCCATAGAACGCAATTTCTCAAAAACTACAGAAAGTCTATCAGATCTCTTTTTTCTAAAGTTAGTATATATATGCAAAAAGCCTTCACGATGAGGGTCTATTCCAATACCGAGTATATGTAGCAGGCGATTTTTACCAAATGCCGTACTAAATTCAATCCCATTAATAAAATTAACCCCCAGCTTGTCAGCTTCAAGCTGAGCCTCCTCTAATCCGGCAATCGTGTCGTGATCTGTTATGGCAACAGCTGAAAGTCCGGTTTCTTTCGCCTGATGTATAATCTCCTTCGGAGTTAATGTTCCATCAGAAATTGATGTATGTGTATGTAAATCTATCATGATATCTCCTAATAATGCAATTTCTACATTACAATCCTAAGTTAGGCAACACAAAAGATTTAGTGTTGGGATGTAACCTTATCCATAAACCCGGGTTTGTATTTAATTGTTGCATTGCCTCCTCTTTATTTGAACTCAGACTTGTATTAAGAACGTTAGCATATGTTTTAACTTTAGCTGGAGCAGAATCTGCATCTACAACAGACTGAACAATCTTTCGGGCTTGTAAAATAGCTGCAGGTCCTAAAGTAAGAATATACTCGGCCGATCTACATTCCTTTTCATCACTTCCATTTACAAGACTTCCTCCTGCTTTAAACTTACTGATATGGTGCTCTAAAATACTACTTGATATTGGTATTATTCCAGCTACATTATGATGTTGAGCACCGGAAAAAGGTTTTATATAAGCAAGGTGAGATGCTTCATTTTCTTCTGGCCCATGACCAATAAAAAAGATATCTAATCCACCTAAATCTTCTAACTTAGTTAAATATGCTATTAGTGCAGATTCTAAATCCTTAGTATCAGTTTGCATTGGTGTAAAGCTTTTTATTTTCTTGAAAAAAGCATCACCTAAAATACGCTCAAAATCTCTGACAAAACTAAAACCATTCCCCATACCCATAGGAGCTAATGCATCCTGAGTAAAAACATTTAATCTTCCAAGCAATTCATCCTGTTCACCTGACTTAGCTATCTCACCTAGTAAACGATGTAATTCCTGAGCACCTCTCCCCCCCAAAAGTGCAATATTAATATCACCTTCTTTTCCATCAGCAGTTATAAATAACTCATTTAACATGGCCTTTCCAACCTCCGCTTCACTATCAAGAACAGTAGGTGTTACACCAAAATCATTATAATTAAATTCCTGATTGCTATTTTGAGACAACCACACGTTATTGCTGTCTTCATATCTTGTGAATTGTGATTTATTTAAAGTCATGATCTCTACTATTTATTATCCTAGTGCGATTTACAACACACTTCTTCAAATTTTACTTTAGTCAAAATTTATTAACGAAGTGCAAAAATACGCGAATTAGAGGGAATAGCATTAAAATAATCAGTTTTCTTTCTTGTAAAGAGAAGTCTGGTGCAAAATAATGTAGATTTTTCAGGGCATGAAGGATAAAAGCACTTAAATTATCTTCCCTGTTGAAAACTATAATGAACTGAGTTCGATATAAAACTATGGATTCAAAACGCTTATAAATAGCATATTTCAGCTATGCCCCAATAATAACAGTTCACTTTTTAAGACTAATCGTCAAACAAAATATTATATTTTTTGTTACTTTACTAATATTAACAAACTTAAAAAATGTAACGATATGGAAAATGTAAAATTAGATATTGAAGCCCTAAAAGATGGTCCATATGCAGTAAAAGGTGTTGTAACAATAACTAAAAGTGATGGTACAACCAAAGAATATACTAATCCTCATTTATGTAGATGTGGAGCTTCAAAAAACAAACCATTTTGTGATGGTACTCACCGTAAAATAGGTTTTACTGAATAAATTACAAAAGGTACCAGAATTAAATCCTAGTCTTGTTTTAATTTTAGTATCTTTTATAGAAATTAAATATACAAAAAGGGCCTGATTCCATTCAGATTCAGGCCCTTTCTTATTTTTATAAAAACATTTATTCGAAAATCACATTACATCATAGATGGTTAATAATGAATTCCTTTAACCTGTGGATTTGCTAAAGATCCTTTTACTTCAAAAACTATATCATCACCTTCCATAGGAAATTGAATGCCCACCATTTGTTCAATACCTTTAAGACTATTTCGCAATTCTGGTTTTATATCAGTAACAACCAGGTTAAAATTATTTATTTCAGACCCTTGTATCGATAAATAATTCATATTTAAATCGGCTAATAAATTTGCTTTAAGGATCGGTAAAATCAGTTTTGTATCATTTACAACCAGTTTTCCATCCTTTAATTCAGAGTTCACTAGAAATTCATCCACCTTTAAATCATCAGCATCTAATCCAACCATCGATAATTGCGTATTAACCATTTCTTTTTGCTCGTCAGGAATCTCAAATGATAATCCTTTCATTTTAAAATGCAATGCAAACTCCGGGTCACTTTCTTCAGCTATCAAATGATTCTCACCAAATGCGAATTCACCTGACATCTCGTTATCAAATGATTCTATAGAATATACAAATCCTTTCATCTTTGGATTCTCCTTTACTATTTTGCCTTTACTATGAGAATTGGATTCAAATGAAAGTATGTGTGGTTTAAAATCATCCATATTTAAACCTGAATATTCTAAATCACAATTTCCGTTCATTGCATATTCATCTGTTGACATGGCAACATTGCTGAAGGTAATGTGATGATCTTCGGGATTAAAGGTAATATGAAACTGCCCGGAACTAATCTTATTGTTGGCGTATAACGAATACACATTAAAGCTACTATTCCCCATTAAAGTCTGATTAACTTTTCCATTACTAATATTAAAATCAAACTCTTGTTTTTCAGTTGGCAATTGGCTTTTTAGCTGTTCAATACTAAACTGATCTAATGATCCATTGAATGCGAAACCTAATTTTTCAGCTTCAAAAAGAGAATTTTCTTCTCCAAAATAAAAATCTACCTCATTAAACTTCAGTTTGCAAAAAGTAAGTTTTTCTAAATGCCCGTTTTGAGATAACTCCAAAGCCTCTTTATACTTCATGTTAACAGTAAGCTTCTGTGTACTAAACAGGTGTTTGTTATCTTTACTCTTTACATCCAAATCATAAAATGTAAACTCAGAAAAAAGAGGATTAACTTTAATTTTAGAATAAGTCATATTAACCGGAATCTTTCCATTCTCAATTCCTAATTTTATATTGTCATCAATTTTTTGTACCGACTGAAGTCCATAAACAAAATTTCCTAAGAAAACGATGGCTATCAATACTCCTACTGTCGTCAGAATTTTCTTCATATGTTTAATTTAAATATTTAGGATTTACAAATAATATACTCCACCAAAACCAATCTCCGTTTTTATTTTTTGTTGTAAAAGTAAGCAAAGATCTTCTTGAATTTTCAGGCATCACAAGATCAACTATTATTTTATTACCAACAACAGTAAATAAATCACTGCTATATTGATTATTGAAAAAACAATTTAAGCCATTGTATTGCCGGATACTATCCAACATGAATTCCATATGATATTTTGCGCCTCCATTTAGTTGAATAGGACTATTTTCATCCGCTGATAAAGGCAAAGCTTTCATATGGATTCGTTGCTTAAATTTTTCCATACTAAAAGAACTACCCGAAGCAGGGAAACGCGGGATAGCATACCTGTTGGAATGTACATTCCAAACACCTGATTTTTGTGCAAAAGCCAGGGTATATCCTCGTTGCTTTAATATATCTTTCATATCCTTATCAAATTCTCCGTATGGATAGGCATAAACCTTTGGTACTAAACCTAAGTTTTCACGAAACAACTTTTCTGATTGGTCCAGATCCTTTTCAAATTGCTTTAATCGATCTTCATTAGAAAAATTTAAAAAATAAGGATGTGCATGAGAGTGTGAACCTATTTGCATTCCTGCTTTCACCAGCTCATTTATCTGTTCCCAATTCATATAATCAGCCCAACCTACACTTTCTGTATTCACAAAAATGGTTGCTTTACAATTATATTTCTTCAGTATTGGAAAAGCATTTTTATAGAAAGACATAAAACCATCATCTACAGTCAAAAATATGGCATGATCAGATGATTCTTCTTTTGCAAACAACTCGTTTATTGTAAAAGTTTTAAAACTATTTTCTTTCAAATAACTTAATTGATTTTCAAACATCGACAACGAAGTATTGGTAGATGGATATCTATCATCTCCAAAACGATGAAACACCAACCCCACAGCACTTAACTCTTTATTAACAGTGCTTTGCCTCACATTATTTTCTTGTGATATACAGGCTTGCGAAATCAATAATACAAGCAGACTAATCCAATAATTTCTTCCAAATAGTATCATTCTTATTGATTTTAGTTAGTCTGTAATGATCGTATTTATGCAAGTCGTTAAATTCAATCATATTGCGTAAAGTTTGCACATATTCAAATCTTTTTTCTGAATAATTATTCAAATACCAAATCAGTCTGTATGGATTATCAGAATAAAGTCTGACCTCTCTGAACTGTTTATAAGCATTTGCCCTGCCTAAGGTTTCTAAATAGTCATACACCGATTCAAAAATAGAATCATACTTTCGCAAGTACACCGTATTTTCCCCTCTTGACTGACCTGCTTTTATTCTTTTTTCAGAAGAATTATAGGACCAAATACCAAAAATATTATTGGCTTCTCTGCAAAAACGGGAGGTTGCCCATCCACTTTCAATGGCTGCCTGTGCTATGATAATAGATACAGGGTGAGGATAAAGACGCTTTATAATATCATTTACATCATCTGTTTTATAATATTCCTTTACACTTTGCAGATATAAGGAATCTCTTTCAGTAACTACATTACTGTTTATTGCTGCATTAATCTTAAGAATCCTTTCTCTTTTCTTGTCCATTTTTTCGCATGCCATTAATACAGATGGTAACATCATATTAATAAATTTTTGGGTACGAACTTTATAATGGACTTTTCTTAAATCAGGAATCGAACTGTATAATATCGGGCTTACTTCTTCAGTTTCGATTTCTACAATTGAATCTACTGAATGGCAAGCACAAACAACAACATTTTCTCCTGCTGCCTGCTTTTTAAAGTTGCGATTGATAAAAAACAAAACCAACACTGCAACTAAAATTCCCACTAACGGGATGTACTTTTGTCTGGAAAGTACTTTTTTTAACTCACTCTGCATTTATTTTTGAATTAAAGATTATTCATATCTTAATGATTCTATAGGCTCCAACTTTGATGCTTTAATAGCAGGCATTAATCCTGAAAACAATCCCACCAACAAACAAAGAACAATACTAATCATAATCCACCCCCACGGAACCACAAAACCGGAATTTAAAACTAACGATAAAATATTTCCTACAAATATGCCTAATAATACACCACCTATACCTCCTAATACACCTATTGTTACCGACTCCATTAAAAATTGGTTTCTAATAGCTTTTTTATTGGCTCCAATGGCTTTTCTAATTCCAATTTCTCGTGTTCTTTCTGTAACAGCTACCAGCATTATATTCATTAAACCAATAGCGGCTCCAAACAGCGTAATAAAACCTATAATATTTGCAATAATGGTTACATTAGATAGATTTTCAATAAGCATTCGGGATAAATTATCACTTTTTGTGATATTAAAATTATCTTCATCAGTTGTTTTCAATCGCCTTACTAAACGAAAGGTTCCGGTTGCTTCACTAATTGCCGCATCTACCTGAGAAGAATTATTAGCCTTAACTTCTACTTTAAAAGACATCTCTGGCCGACTAAAATACTGCCTTACGTTACTTACCGGTAGCAGAATAATATTGTCACTTTGCCCTCCAAAACCAGCACCTTTTTCTTCCAACACACCAATCACTTTATATCTTCCTGAAGCTAATGATATCACCTTATCAACAGCATTCAATCTATTAGGAAATATTTTTTTATAAAGAGCAGAACCTATGACAGCTACATTTCTGCCATTTTCAATATCTTGTTTTAAAAATCCTCTCCCATTTTGAATTTTATGGCCAGAAGTTGAAATAAAATTCTCATCAATACCAATAACCTGAACATTAGGATTTGACTTATTAGATTCATGCTTTACAGTGGCTGTGCCTGATGCTACATAAGAAATGGTTACAACAGCAGGAAATTGATATAGCTCTTTAAACTCCGTAGCCTCTTTATATGATATATAACCAAAATTTTTAGTTCGATGCCGTTTTTTACCAATAACAATATTAGATCCTCTACTTTCAATAGTAAAGGTATTAGCTCCCATGCTTGTAAAATTACTGGATATAGCGGTTTCTATAGATTTTACTGCAGTTATTATTCCAACTAAAGCAGTAATTCCAATTACAATAATTAAAATAGTTAAGATGGTTCTTAGTTTATTGGATTTTATCGCTCCAAAAGCAATCTTAACATTTTCAATGAATAGTTTTGAAACCATGATATAGGTTTGTTCATTAATTATTTCTTAAATATAATAAAATGACATACATTTTAAACTTTTTAAGATATGTTTGGTTATTATTTAAACATGACAAAAAGCATATTAAACCATTTTTTTGTTACTTTTGTTATCTTCCAATTCTTAAAAGAATCTTATATAAATGTTTGATTACGTTTTATACTCGACCCTAAATTAATATATAATTATAGAAACATTAAAATAATATTATAGCTATGGCGTTTGATATTGACATGATTAAGAAAGTGTATGCCCAAATGGGGGAAAAAGTTGAAAAAGCTAGAACCATTTTGGACAAACCTCTTACTCTTACTGAAAAAATCCTTTATGCCCACCTTGCAGAAGAAACCAAAGAAGCTTTTTTAAGAGGTGAATCTTATGTAAATTTTAATCCTGACAGGGTTGCCATGCAAGATGCTACTGCACAAATGGCTCTGTTACAATTTATGCAGGCTGGTAAAAATAAATCAGCGGTACCTGCTACGGTGCATGCAGATCACTTAATTCAAGCAAAAGTAGAAGCAGAAAAGGATTTAGCCACAGCTAAAGTAACAAATAAAGAAGTTTATGACTTTTTAAGCTCTGTAACAAATCGTTATGGTATTGGATTCTGGAAACCGGGTGCTGGAATTATTCACCAGGTGGTACTAGAAAACTATGCTTTCCCCGGAGGTATGATGATTGGTACAGATTCACATACAGTTAATGCCGGTGGTCTTGGTATGATTGCTATTGGTGTTGGTGGTGCTGATGCTGTTGACGTGATGGCCGGAATGCCTTGGGAACTTAAATTTCCAAAATTAATCGGTGTTAAATTAACCGGAAAATTAAATGGTTGGGCTGCTCCTAAAGATATCATCTTAAAAGTAGCCGGAATTTTAACCGTTAAAGGTGGTACCGGATGTATCGTTGAATATTTTGGTGAAGGTGCTAATTCTTTATCTTGTACAGGAAAAGGTACTATCTGTAATATGGGTGCTGAAATTGGTGCAACAACATCAACTTTTGCCTACGACGAATCAATGGAGCGTTACCTAAGAGCTACAAACAGAGATGATGTTGCCGATGCAGCTAATGAAGTAAAAGATTTACTGACTGCCGATGCTGAAGTATATGCAAATCCTGAAAAATATTACGATCAGGTAATTGAAATTAATTTAGATGAACTTGAGCCTCACCTAAACGGACCTTTTACTCCTGACTTAGCAACACCTATCAGTAAAATGAAAGAAGAAGCTAAGAAAAACAACTGGCCTTTAAAAGTTGAAGTAGGTTTAATTGGTTCTTGTACCAACTCATCTTATGAGGATATTACCAGAGCTGCTTCTGTTGCAGAAGATGCCGTTAAAAAAGGACTGAAAGCAAAAGCCGAGTTCTCAATAACTCCTGGTTCAGAACAAGTTCGTTATACTATTGACAGAGACGGATTAGTGGATACCTTTAAAAAGATTGATGGAGTAGTATTTGCTAATGCTTGTGGACCTTGTATCGGAATGTGGGCACGTATGGGAGCTGAAAAACAAGAAAAAAACACTATCGTACATTCGTTTAACAGAAACTTTGCAAAACGTGCTGATGGTAATCCAAATACATTTGCATTTGTTGGCTCTCCAGAATTAGTTACCGCTTTAGCTATTGCTGGTGATTTAGGATTTAATCCAATTACTGATACATTAACCAACGATAAAGGAGAGCAAGTAAAATTAGATGCTCCAACCGGAAATGAATTACCTCCAAAAGGATTTGACGTAAAAGACCCGGGTTATCAAGCACCTGCAGAAGACGGTTCCGGAATTGAAGTAATTGTTTCACCAGAGAGTAAAAGGCTTCAATTATTATCTCCATTCAGTGAATGGGATGGTAAAAACATTACAGGAGCTAAACTTTTAATTAAAGCAGAAGGTAAGTGTACAACTGACCATATTTCAATGGCTGGTCCTTGGTTAACATACAGAGGACACCTTGATAATATTTCAAACAACATGCTTATTGGGGCTGTAAACAAATTTAACGGCGAAACAAACAAAGTTAAATCTCAGCTTACAGGTGAGTATGGAGAAGTTCCTGCAACTCAAAGAACCTATAAAGAAGCTGAAATTCCTACAATTGTTGTTGGTGATCACAACTACGGTGAAGGTTCTTCAAGAGAGCATGCAGCGATGGAACCAAGACATCTTGGCGTTAGAGCTGTATTGGTAAAAAGTTTTGCTCGTATTCACGAAACAAACCTTAAAAAACAAGGTATGTTAGGGTTAACTTTTGCCAACGAAGCTGACTACGATAAAATTCAGGAAGATGATACATTCAACTTTGTTGATCTTGTTGATTTTGCTCCTGGAAAGCCTTTAACTATTGAAGTGGTTCACGCTGATGGTTCAAAAGATTCTATCGTAGCTAACCACACTTACAACGCTCAACAAATTGAGTGGTTTAAAAATGGTAGCGCATTAAATTTAATTAAAAAGCAAAACGCATAACAAATACGTTTGCTACACAATATCATGGCTGTTCATTTTTTGGACAGCCTTTTTTATTTTTAGATATATTTGTTTTAGTTACATAGTTACAAACAAGACTTACCCCCATCGTAAAAATTAGCAATGATTCAGATAAAACGAGAAAAATATAAGATTGACAACTATTATATTGATGTAATTAAAGATAAAATGGCAAAGGAAACATGTAAAACAAATTTGAGCCCTCAACTGATGTTTAAACAAAGTTTTACTGGAATTACATTAAAAACATTCGTAGGTAACTGGATTAAAAATGGCTTTTGGATTTCAAAGTTCAGAATGCAACTATTGCAATTACGACCTGATGTGATTGCTAAATTCAATTTCCTTGATAATCCACAAAATTGCATTCTTTCGATACGATACTCGATTGGATTTTCTAGTCTTTTTATTGGATTAATATGGATTATCATGTTTAGTTTACCTTTTTCTTCATTCGGGTTTATTGGGTACATGATTGGTTTAACTATGATGATTGGAGGATATGTTTTGTTGTCAATAATTGAACTTAACAAACTAAAAGAGAAAATTAAAGAGAAAATACTGAGCAATATTGCTCATAAATCAGTAAAAACAAATGAGTAAAAAAGTTTTATTATTTCTTTCGCATGGATTCGAAGAATATGAAGCCGCAGTATTCACCGATGTGATCGGTTGGAGTAGGGAGTTAGGAAAAGAACCTGTTGAGATGATATCCACAGCACTTAGACCTGAGATTAAATGTAAATGGAATTTAATTGTTCGTCCAGAAATTGAATTTGACAAAGTAAACCTCGATGATTATGATGCTTTAGCAATACCCGGTGGCTTTAAAAATTCAGGATACTATGATGATGTTTTTGATGAGAGATTTCAAAATGTGATACGTAAGTTTGACAAAGACAAAAAAATAATTGCAGCCGTTTGTGCCGCTGCTGCACCTGTTGCAAAATCAGGTGTTTTAAAGAGACGAATGGCAACTACATACGATTTAACAAATATTTATGGGAGAGAGTATCTTGCAAATTTTGGAGTAAACGTACAAGATAAACATATAGTAATTGATAAAAATATAATTACATCAACAGGACCAGCAACGGGCTTGGATGTTGCGTTTAAATTGTTAGAAATGTTGACTTCTATAAAAAATGTGGAAGAAGTAAAAAGATATATGAGATTCACAAACAAATAACAAAAGACCAGCCTAAAACCATACATAAAAACAATAGCTAGAAAGCTACTTATTCAATTGATTTGAGCTAACTTAATTCTATCAACTTGATTAGTATATGGCCTGAAATCAGCTACTATTCTCATCATAATCGTTATAGTATATTGATATTTAAATTATTCAATCTAAAGCTAAAAACGTATAATTCAGCTTCGAACATAATCGACAAATACTCCAAGCACTCGTGCGACAAACCTGTAACAGGTCGTAATTTTTCTAAACAGAGTCCAGGAACAAAAATACGAGCCATAGCTCATATGAACAGAGTGCAGGAAGCTTTCTACACCTAGTTACTTGTTAAAACATTAGTGTTTGGTATGAGTTACGGTCCATAGAAACCGTTCTGCAATCTGCAGCGACTTTTATACATGGTGTTATTTTGTAGTTGAACGAGTGTTTGAAATTAATTTAGATTAATACCTCGAGTTTCTATGTTAATTTCCTAAACAATTTAATATTACAGAGAGGCAACTCCAAACCTACCTCCATTCACATCCACCACTCTTCTATACTTCATCTACTCCTTATCACAACTTCTTCGCAAACATATGGCCATGATGTTGCTATAAGGTTGTGTTCAGTTCGCGAAACTTTGCCTCTCAGTTCCAATCCTGATCCGACCCCTTGGCGATGCCGTTGCGATAAATTTGCGATGCCGTTGTGGAAATTTGCGAAGACCTTGCGAATAACCCGCGATGATTTGCGAAGAATTTGAACAAAAAAATGGAGTTGCTGGTAAAATCAACAACTCCCAATATATCTTCATGCAATAAATGATTATCTCAACGAAGCGATAACTTCACGCTCTAAATTCATAATCATGTTTTTCATAATCTCACCAATCTGCTTATCTGTAAACGTTTTATTTTCATAGATCTAAATTTGCTTTTAATTGCCATATGGAACTCGCCAATTTTGTCATCCTATGTGTGAGAAAATCTTTCTCATGGTTTATTTCATCTTGTAATATAAAGTTTACAGCATAGGATTTTTTATTTGCTCCAATTTTTTGCCTAAGTAAATATCAAATAAAGAAACACTCTTTAATAACAGCTTCTCTGTTATTAAGGCAATTTTGTAACACTTGATATGCAACCGCTCTTATATCTGCAAAAGATACTTTTCTTTCTTGTACATTCCAGTTCGCTGCAATCATATTCCCTGTTAAGTAGATACCTAATGAATGATGCTCTGAAAATTTATCAAGCGAACCTTTTTCACCTTCCGGATTATTTAAACAATACCAGTTTCCAAATTCAAAAAGTTTTAAATCTTAAACCAGCATTTCGTCTATTTACGGTATGAACGATAATATTCCAATATTAAATGAATATCATTAATTATCTCTATCTATATTAATTATGTCGCCTGATGTATGCATCTCATTTAATTTATCTCTAGCAATTCCATAAGAATTATTAGAATAGTTTTCTGTTTTTTTTATTTTATAAATCTTACTTATTCTATTGATTTCATATTCATTTGGAACCACAAAAACACTATCGTTTGAAACCCCAATAACCTTAAATGTAGAATAACTTCTGGCTTTTATTTTGTATTCATAAACATCTCCTTTCTTTGGAGCTTTTATATACTCAACCTCTTTCTTTTTATCCCTCTCTCCAAGAATAGATATCAACACTGCTAGAGCAACAATTACTCCTAATCCAAAAAATTGCCAAACAGGACCTTTAGCTTCACGCTTGAAGATATCAAACTCACGTTTTATTTCCTCGGGCATTTCATTTGGTCGCAACACATTTTTACAATGCTGACATTGAGTAGCACCTTTTTTGCCCATTGGAAAAACAGGAATCCAAAAAACATGAGCATGTCTTCTATATATATTAAGTACTACAGACCCTTTTGTTCCGCAACTCGGGCATGTTACTTCTTTTAACTGTCCAGACTTTATATGAACAGCTCGACTTCCAAAAATTATCATATTCTCAAAGATTATTTATTCAAAATATTATTACTATGGATCTTAGTGATTTAATTAATTAGTCAAAGATAATTTCATATATGTAAAAACAAACATTCAATGTTAAATACTATTTAAAAAATGAAATACATTCCTATTTATAACTTCTGCATAGTAAATACTTAACAATAAATAACCATAATATTTTGAACAGGTTGTGATATCGATGTGATGATTTGCGAAGAATTTTAACAAAAAAAAGAAGTTGCCGGAAAAACCAACAACTCCTCATATATCTTAATGTAAGAATGATTATCTCAACGAAGCGCTAACTTCACGCTCTAAATTCTTAATCATATTTTTCATTATCTTATCAATTTGCTTATCTGTAAGCGTTTTATTTTCATCTTGTAAAATAAAATTCACCGCATACGATTTTTTATCTGCTCCTAATTTTTCTCCTTCGTAAATGTCAAATAAAGAAACACTCTTCAATAACTTCTTCTCGGTTTTTAAGGCAATTTCTTTAATCTGACCAAAGGTTACTGTTTTATCAACCAATAATGCTAAATCTCGGCTTACTTCAGGATATTTAGGAATCTCTTTATAGATCACTTTTTGTTTACCTGCTACTTTCAATAAGTTATTCCAATTAAATTCTGCAAAATATACAGTTTCTTTCAATGCAAACAACTTACTTACCTCAGGGTTTACAATACCGAAATCTACCAAATGAATTTTATTCTTAGTTGCTATAGAAACACCTTCAACAAACACATCATTTTCAACCTCAGTCTCAGCTAACATTGCCTCCGGAATATTTAAGCGTTGCAACACTTGATTTGCTACCGCTCTTATATCTGCAAAAGACACTTTTCTTTCTTGTGCATTCCAGTTAGCAGCAATCATACTTCCTGTTAAGAAAATGCCTAATGAATGATGCTCTGAAAATTTTTCAAGAGAACCTTTTTCACCTTCAGGATTATTTAAACTATAGCAGTTTCCAAATTCAAAAAGTTTTAAATCAGCATTTCTTCTATTCACGTTATGAACGATAGACTCCAATCCTCCCATCACTAATGTTTGACGCATTCCACCTAAGTCATTACTCAATGGGTTAAATAAAGCCACTACATTATTTTCAGGATATTTTTTCAAATCAGTATAAAATCCGGGTTTTGTAAGCGAATTACACATAACTTCACTAAAACCTTGTGATACCAATTGATTTGCAATAATATTTTTAACCTTATGATCATCCGGATTATCAGAATATACTAATGTTGAGTGAACCGCTTCAGGAATTTCAATATTGTTATATCCATAAATTCTCAAGATATCCTCAATCACATCTACTTCTCTCTGAACATCCACTCTATAAGGAGGTATTGATAATTTCATACCAACCTCATCCTCATTTAGAATTTCCATTTCTAATGATGTAACAATCGTTTTAATGGTTTCTTTTGAAAGCTCCTTTCCAATTAAACGTAAAATATTCTTCCATTTTACATCTACTTCAAAATTAGCAATTGGATTAGGATAAATATCTGTAATCTCCGAAGAAATAGTTCCTCCTGCTACTTCTTTAATTAACAAAGCAGCTCTTTTAAGAGCAAACACGGTGATATTTGGGTCAATACCTCTTTCAAAACGGAAAGATGCATCGGTGCTCAACGTATGTCTTTTAGCTGTTTTACGTACGTAAACAGGATTGAAATAAGCACTTTCTAAAAACACTTTAGTAGTAGATTCTTTCACTCCACTTTTAACTCCTCCAAATACACCAGCAATACACATTCCTTCTTCAGCATTACAGATCATCAAATCTTTATCTGAAAGCTCTCTCTCCATTTCATCCAGTGTAGTGAATTTACTTTTTTCAGCAAGTGTTTTTACAACTACTTTATTGCCTTTGATCTCATCTCCATCAAAAGCATGTAATGGTTGTCCCAACTCATGTAAAACATAATTGGTTACGTCAACCACATTATTTATCGGCGATAAGCCTATTAACTTCAATTTATTTTTTAGCCAGTCCGGTGATTCCTTAATCGTAACACCTGAAATAGTCACGCCACAATATCTAGGACAAGCCTCTTGATTTTCAACAATAACCTCAACTGGGAAATCATTATTTTCTACCTTGAAATCATCAACAGATGGTAATTGCAAATTAGCCTCCAACCCATTTGATTTCATATAAGCAGCTAAATCTCTGGCAACACCAAAATGAGAAGCACTATCTACGCGGTTAGGCGTTAAATCAATTTCAAAAACCACATCGGTTTCAACATCGAAAAAATCTTTAGCTAAAGTACCTACAGCTACATCAGCTGGCAATACCATAATACCATCATGACTTTTACCTAAACCAATTTCATCCTCAGCACAAATCATCCCACGAGACTCTTCACCTCTGATTTTTGATTTTTTAATAGTAAAACTTTCATCTCCATCATATAAAATAGTTCCTACTGTTGCAACAACTACTTTTTGTCCTGCAGCAACATTAGGTGCTCCACATACAACAGGCAGAATTTCTTCTCCTCCAACATTAACTGTAGTTTTACTCAACTTATCAGCATTAGGATGTCTCTCACAAGTCAGCACTTCGCCAACTACTAATCCTTCTAATCCACCTTTAATAGATTGAACTTCCTCTACTCCACCAACTTCAAGGCCGATATCAGTCAAAATTTCAGACGCTTTATCTACCTCAATATCAATATTTAAATAATTCTTTAGCCAGTTATATGAAATTTGCATTTGTAATGATTTTGATTTAACCTTAAACAAGGAATATGACAACTCAAAAACACATTCTTACACAGAATATTATTTTTGAGCCAACAAAAGTAATTATTTTGATTTCAAGTACCGAATTTTTGTGAATTAAAGATGATATGTTCTATTGTTATTTTTATATGACTTCTAAAATTTCATAATTATTATTAAACAACACTGTAGTCTTGAGCTTTTTGTTTCATAATTTCAAATTTTCTAAGAAAGACTCTCTATATTTGGAATCTAAATCAAATCAACACAATTGTGACTAAAGAAAAACCAGTAATACTTGTAACAAACGACGATGGAATTCATGCTAAGGGAATATTATCTTTAGCAGAAGCAGTTAAAGAATTTGGAAAAGTAGTTGTTGTATCTGCAGATAAATCTTTCTCTGCTATGTCTCATGCCATAACAGTAAAAGACCCATTGAGAATTAAAGATATTGGAGAAAAAGATGGTATTCATTTCTATGAAACAAATGGAACTCCAGCGGATTGTGTAAAACTTGCCCTGCATTTTATTCTTGACAAGAAACCTGATTTTGTTGTTTCCGGAATTAACCATGGAACAAACAGTTCTACTAGCGTACATTATTCAGGAACTCTGGGTGCAGCAAGAGAAGGATGTTTAAATGGTGTTCCTTCCATAGGCTTTTCATTACTGAGTTATGATGCAAATGCAGATTTTACCGAAAGTAAAAGAGTGGTTAGAGCTGTTTTATCTGAAATTATTAAAGATGGAATGCAACCGGGAACATTCCTTAATGTAAATATTCCTGATTCAAAAAAGCTTGCTGGCATAAAACATTGCCGACAAGGAAAAGGAAAATGGATTGAAGAGTTTATTGAAAGAGAAGATCCTCGTGGACAGAAATACTATTGGCTGACCGGACATTTTAAAAATCTGGAACCTGAAGCTAAGGATACGGATGAATATTATCTTGAAAACAATTATGCCACAGTTGTACCTTGTTTAATTGATATTACAGATTTTGACACATTAAAAAACACTGAGATAAATTATGCCTTGTAAATGCAATAAATTATATATCGGATTAATAATTGGTATCATTTTACCTGCGATTACATCGTGGTTAATATTTTATTTCCGCTTTGGAGATTCCTTAACTTTTAATGAGTTCATCACCAATTTAATGAAAGCCCATGGCTTTACTAAACTTTTAAGTGTTAGCGTTTTGCCTAATTTAGCAATTTTCCTGATTGCTATTAAACTTGACAGATTGCTTGCTGCAAGAGGTATTGTTACCGCAACCTTGCTTTATGCTTTAACTATTATAATTTTAAGATTTGTTTTATAATCGGTTAAAATATAGCAGACATATAACAACATGGATATGAAAATCAGGGCATATAATAATTTTTTGGTATTCTTATTGCCTGCATCATACTACACAATTAAAAGTTAAGTTATTTATTAAATAACACGAGCTATGAGCAGGTATTTCTCTCACAAGAGGATGATTAATCTGGCGAGTTCCATGTGACCATATGATCAAATTATAGACACATGAAACTAACCTTAAAAAAAAGTTCTTACGCACGAGAATGACTAAATTGGTGAGTTCCATATGGCAAATGAAAGAAAGTTTAAATAGATGAAATATTACATAATAGCAGGAGAACCATCGGGTGATTTGCATGCATCAAATTTGATGAAATCATTAGTTGCAGAAGATGCAGATTACCATTTTCGATTTTGGGGTGGTGATTTGATGAAAAAAGTTGGAGGTGATATGGTTCGACACTATAACCAAACTGCTTTTATGGGCATAAAAGAAGTATTGGTTAATCTGGGAAAAATTAAAGCCAACTTTAAATTATGCAAATCCGACCTTATTAATTATAATCCTGACGTATTAATACTAGTTGATTATCCTGGTTTTAATTTAAGAATGGCGGAGTTTGCACATAAAAAAGGCATTAAAGTTTATTACTATATATCACCTAAAATATGGGCATGGAATACAGGTAGAGTAAAGAAAATTAAAGCCTTTGTGGATAAAATGTTTACTATTCTTCCTTTTGAAACTGATTTCTATAAGACTCATGAAGTAGATATTGATTATGTGGGGAATCCTGTTTTAGATGCTATTGAAAACAGACCTCACAAAAATGAAAACTTAGAAACATTTAAGGAGAGAAATAAACTTGACAACAGACCCATAGTTGCCCTACTGGCAGGTTCAAGACATCAGGAACTAAACAATGTGCTCCCTGTCATGATTAGCATGATTAAACATTTTCCAAATTATCAATTTATAATTGCAGGAGCACCATCTTTTACTAAAGTGGACTATGAACCCTTCATCGTCAATGCTGATGTAAAAGTTATTTTTGATGAAACCTACGAATTAGTACAACAAGCTCATGGTGCTTTAGTAACTTCGGGAACCGCTACCCTTGAAACAGCACTATTGGAATGTCCACAAATTGTGTGCTATAAAATGTGGGGAGGCAAAACTATCACTAAATTTGTAAAACGCTTTATTCTTAAGGTAAAATATATTTCCTTAGTTAATTTGATTGTTAATAAAGAAGCTGTTAAAGAAATTATTCAGGATGATTTAAATGAAGCAAATGTTCAATCTGAATTAGAAAAGTTACTCAATAACCAGGATTACAGAATTAACATTTTCAACAGTTACAATCAACTACATCAAATAATGGGTAGCCCGGGAACTAGTGACAGAGCGGCAAAACTTATGGTAAAAGCATTAAGATCATAGTATATTAACAACAATAAATGCACTACTTTTTATGTGGAGTTTATACAAAAAAGAAATCGCATCATTTTTTAGCAGTCTGACAGGATATTTAGTAATTGGAGTATTCATCATTATTACCGGACTGTTTTTATGGGTAATTCCAGGAGAGATGAATATTCTATATGGTGGTTATGCTACTTTAGAATCATTATTTTACCTGGCTCCCTGGTTATATTTATTTTTGGTACCAGCAGTTACCATGCGACTTTTTGCTGAAGAAAAAAGAACCGGTACAATTGAACTTTTATACACCAGACCTATCAGTGAACTTCAAATTGTTTTAGCAAAATATTTTGCCGGAGTTAGCTTAGTGATCATTAGCTTATTACCCACACTAATCTATTTTTACTCTGTGGTTCAATTGGGTAATCCTGTTGGAAACATTGATTATGGTGGTACCTGGGGCTCTTTTATAGGACTATTCTTTTTAGCTGCCATTTATGTAGGCATTGGAACATTCTGCTCGTCGCTAACTGATAATCAAATCGTAAGCTTTGTGCTTTCAGTAATGCTATGCTTTATATTTTACTACGGCTTCGAAGCGCTATCACAGGTTTTTGATTCAAACCAACTAAAAACTTCAATTGTATTTTTAGGCATTGATGTGCATTATCAATCCATTAGCAGGGGCGTTATTGATTCCAGAGATCTCATTTATTTTTTTAGCACAATCTCAATATTTACTTACGCTACCAGATTCGTATTAATAAGTAAAAAGTGGTAAATACTATGTCCAAAAATATAAAACACAAAATATTACGTCAGTCAACACTACTTATCATCCTTATAATTGGCATAAATTATATTGCTTCAGATTGGTTTTTCAGACTGGATTTAACAAGCGAAAAAAGGTATTCACTATCAGAAAACACAAAGTCTTTATTTGAAAACTTAGATGAAAATATTGAAATAGAAGTCTATCTGGAAGGAGACTTAAACGTAGGATTTAAAAAGCTATCTACGGCTACCTATGAACTACTAAATGAATTAAAAGTTTATGGAGGAAGTAACTTAAGCTATACATTTACAGACCCTTCATCCGGAACCATAAAAGAAAAAAAACAGGTACAGGAAGTATTAAAAAAATTAGGTTTAAGTCCTCAATCTATTTTTGAGAAAAAAGAAGATGGAAGAAACTCTACATCCTATGTATACCCATATGCTATTGTTAATTATAAAGATTACCAACTCCCTATTAATTTATTAGAAAATATAAAAGGTTATTCCGGCGCTGAGAATCTTAATAAATCTATTGAGAGTTTAGAATATAAAATTACTGATGCAGTAAAAAGGTTAACTATTAATGAAAAAATTAAAATTGCATTTTTAGAAGGTCATGGAGAATTAGATGAGTTAGATGTATTAGATATCACAGATCACCTTTCTCAATATTACCAGGTTGATCGAGGCGTTTTAGGATCGGATCCAAACATATTAAATCCTTACAAGGCCATTATTATAGCTAAACCCCAAAAGAAATTCTCAGAAAGTGATAAGTTTATCATTGATCAATATTTAATGAATGGAGGTAAAATTCTTTGGCTTGTAGATGCTGTAAACATAACAGTAGATAGCCTACGAAAAACAAGCGAAACCATAGGATTACTAAGTGATATAAATATTAATGACCAATTATTTAAATACGGAATAAGAATCAATCCTGTTTTACTACAGGATGTTCAGGCTGCAATGATTCCAATTACTGTATCAGAAAGGGACAAACCAAAAATAGTTCCGGCACCATGGTTATTTAATCCACTATTAAATCCTCAACCCCAACATGCTATATCAAAAAATATTAATGTTGTAAAAGGGGAGTTTGTGAGCTCTATTGATACCGTGAACAGTCAATTGCCATTAAAAAGAGAGATTCTTCTACGAACATCTAAATACACTAAGTCAGACCAAGCTCCAATATTTGTATCATTAAATTTTGTAAATGAAAAGCCAAAACAACAGGACTTCAATCAATCATACTTACCGGTAGCTGTATTGGAGGAAGGTATTTTCCCTTCTGTATTTCAAAACAGAATGGTTCCTAATGGTGTAAGCATTGATCACAAGAAAGTAAAAAATGAAAGTAGTCCAACTAAAATTATTGTTGTTGCAGATGGAGATTTAATTAAAAACAAAGTACGTTTCAAGGACACAAATCCTCAAGTACTTCCATTGGGTTACGATGAATTAACCAAAGAGAATTTTGGTAACAAAGATTTCATTTTAAATGCGATTAACTATTTATGCGATGATGAAGGATGGATGAATCTAAGAGCCCGAAGTTATACATTAAGATTACTTGATAAAGACAAAGTTTCAAACGAATCATTCAAGTGGAAACTTATTAACATGATCCTTCCATTGGCATTCATATTTATTTTAGCATTAGTTATTTTCATCTATAGAAAATTAACTTATACAAAATAAGCTCAGCTCATAAATTTTATTGTTTTTACTCTGTTTTTAACAACAGATTTTTGATATATTTGGTAATGCAAAGTTTTGATTATAAACCATGTTTATTAATTTGTTATAACTACACTTTTATAATTTTGGTTTAATCAAAGATTTAGCTTATTATTACCATGTTTAAGTATATATTTAAGTAAATTTTTAAATTATAATTCAATGAAATTTGTAGTTTCAAGTTCTGAACTCCTTTATCATTTGCAGGCTGTAAGTCGTGTTGTAAGTAGTAAGAGCACTATTCCGATTTTGGAAAATATCTTATTTGAATTAGAAAGCGGTAAATTAACAATTACAGCTTCTGATTTAGAATCCACTATGGTTACTTCTATGAATCTTGATAATACTGAAGGTGAAGGAGCCATTGCATTACCTGCTAAAATTCTACTTGAAACATTAAAAAAATTCCCGGAACAACCTATTACAATAGATATTTCACTTGATACCAGAGCTGTTAATATTGTTACAGACAAAGGTAAATTTAGTGTTGTAGGATTAAGTGGTGATGAATTCCCTGAAATTCCACAAATTGATACAGATAAAGCTTCTCGATTACAGCTTCCTGCATCTCTTGTATTATCAGGAATTAACAAGACATTATTCGCAACAGCTGATGATGAACTTCGTCCTGTGATGAATGGTATTCTTATAGAAATGTCTCCTGAGAATTTAACTTTTGTGGCTAGTGATTCGCACAAATTGGTACGATACCAACGAACTGATGCTACAACTGAATTTTCATCTTCATTCATTTTACCTAAAAAACCTGCTTCATTCTTAAAGAATGTTCTTGTAAAAGAAGATGGTGATATCAGCATCGAATTTGATGACAAAAATGCTTATTTCCAGATGGAAAACCACAAGTTAGTTTGTCGTTTAGTTGAAGGAAATTATCCAAGTTACAATGCGGTAATTCCACAAGACAATCCTAATAAAATTATTATTAACCGTCAGGATGTAGTAAATACATTAGGTAGAGTTTCTTTATTCTCAAATCAAGCGAGTAATCTTGTAAAATTATCAATTGATGGAGATGAATTAATGGTATCTGCACAAGATATTGACTTTTCAATTTCTGCTTATGAGAAATTAAGTTGTCAATACGATGGAGAATCAATTGAAATAGGTTTTAAATCAGCTTTCCTTGCTGAAATACTTGATAATATTTCATCAGAAGAGGTGGTTATGGAATTAGCAGATCCTGCCAGAGCAGGAATCTTCTTACCATTAGAAAAAGATGGACCTGAAGATGAACTTATGCTATTAATGCCTATGATGATCAATGCATAATAACAACAAATCAAAACATTAAGAAAAGGAGTCCATTTGAGACTCCTTTTTTCATTAATAATAAACAGTCTAAATTACCGTTTCTCATCCTGTTAAAATCATATTTTTCGTATATTCAACCCCTTTGTTAGAATAAGCAGAATAAACAAACAGAATAACCATGGATAGTTTAAAAGGAACAAAAACAGAACAAAATTTATTGAAAGCATTTGCTGGTGAATCTCAAGCAAGAATGAGATATAATTACTTTGCAAAGCAAGCTAAAAAAGAAGGATTAGAGCAAATTGCTGCTATTTTTGAAGAAACAGCTGAAAACGAAAAAGAACACGCTAAGCGTTTCTTTAAATTTTTAGAAGGCGGCATGGTAGAAATTACAGCTTCATATCCAGCAGGAAAAATTGGCACTACTCTTGAAAACCTAAAAGCTTCTGCTGATGGCGAAAATGAAGAGTGGACAGAATTATATCCTGAATTTGCAAAAATTGCAGAAGAAGAAGGATTTAAAGAAGTTGCTGTTGCCTTTAAATTAATTGCAAAAGTAGAAGAAGCTCACGAAAAACGTTACCGTACTCTTTATGAAAATTTAGAAAGTGGTAAAGTTTTTGAAAGAGACGGAAAAGTAATTTGGAAATGTAGAAATTGCGGATATATTCATGAAGGAACAAAAGCACTTAAAAATTGCCCTGCTTGTTTACATCCTCAATCATATTTTGAAATTAAAGAAACTAACTATTAATAAAAAAGGTTCCTCATCGGAACCTTTTTCTTTTTTTATCTGAACCTCACCTTTGTTGTTTCATTAATCCATGAGTTGATAGTAAAATTATCTCCCTCCTTCAAACCATGAAAAAAGCCGGTTTCCTTGTCTGGTAAATATTGTGAATACAAAGCAATTTGCCTTGAAGCTTCTTCTTCACAATCTACATCAAGAGTTTTAGCCTTTGAAAATTTATCTAAAGCTATCCAATAAACAGTTGAATGATCAAATTCATCCTTACCATATCTATTACTTTCTGCTGCATATATATTTCCAATTAATATATAAGGTTTACCCCAATCCTCTTTAAGCGTAATGGATTGCTTCGCTAAATCACGAGCTTCAGAATAATTTTTAAAGTGAGCAAAATCAAGTACTGCTAATTCATAAAATAACGCTGCTTTAAAATCATCTTTCTCACACATTTCAATAGCCTTATTATAATACTCTTTAGCTCTGTTAAACTCCTGTCTTTTCACAAACATTTTAGCCAAACGGTAAGCCTCCTTACCTGATGGATTTAAAACAAAATTTTTCTCAACAACAGATTCATAAAACGACGACTCATTACATCCTAATTTATCTAATATTCGTACTATTCTATTCATATTTACAATACTTGATTCATCTGCCAAAAACAAATCATTTAAATAGGGTTCTACTAAAGAACAATCCCCTACGCTGCTTCTAACCAATAAATCCTCACAACCATCTATTATCTTTTCTTTACGCTCCTCTGCTTGCCCTGTAGATTTCTCCATCTGAACATCCAATACCGTTGAAATGGTTAAATAATCATTTATAAATTGTACTTCCTCTATATCTCCATGAGACAATAAACTAGATGACGTTTTTAACCAGGTAAAAAGAACCACATCTTCGGCTTTATCTCCCATCATATCAAATGATGTCATAAAATTTTGATAGGCCTCATTCATAGCTCCCGAATTACCTCTTCGATATTTTACAATATCCAAAGCCTTTCGCCCTCTAATCCATCCTTCAGGATACTTAGGATGATTTCCAAAATATTTTATTCTTTGATCATAAATCATCATTATGGTATCCACAATTTCCACTTTTCTTTGAGGTGTGTCAGCTTCTTTATAAAAATGCTCATACAATTTTATACCATCAGCATAGATTCGAGCACCTGCATCCGGGCAATTTTTAAACATATAATTCCATGAATCTACAGAATAATCATACATCTTCTTTTTCAGATTTAAGACATATATAGAATAATGTTTTAAACATTGAACACTATCACTTTCACTAATATTATTAGGTGTTCTAGTGTTTGATTCTGCAAACATTCCTACACTAAGTGTTATTGCAAAAAATGTTATAAATAGCTTCTTCATCATAGGAGATTTATTTTTTTGTTAATACTCAATTTGTATATTTATTCAAAGAATATCCACCATCAATCAACCCTCGTACCACACATTACTATCAGCTAAATATCAACATCTTAAAAAAGAATCATATTTTTATTTTAATATTCAATTTCGTTCAAAACAACACTAAAACGTTCATTTTCGAACACTACGAACTAAAAATATAATAAAGTATATTTGTACAAACCTTAATTATATCGTCATGCTCTCAATTGTAAGCTTTTTCATAAATCAAGTCAATACCTTTTCTAACAACCCTCTTTTATGGGAAAAAAAGAATAATAGTTATGCTCCCACTTCATACTCAGAAACTTTTGAACTTGTTAAAAAACTTTCCATTGGGCTCTCCTCCATTGGAATTAGAAAAGACACAAGAGTTGCCCTATTATCTGAAGGCAGAAACCTATGGCTAATTAGTGAACTTGCAGTATTTAGTAACAGAGCCATAACAGTTCCGCTATCAATTAAATTAGAAGCTAAAAACGAACTGGACTTTAGAATAAAACATGCTGAATGTAAATTCATTATCGTTTCAAAAAATCAACTACAAAAAATAAGAACACTAAATAATGAGCTTTTAGATATTGAGAAAATCATTATTCTTGATCCTTGCGAAAACCTTAATAAGAACGAAATTTTTATTGATGATTTAATCGGTATTGGCGAACAGCTTTTAGAAAAAAACGCAAATGCTTATGACAACATTTCAAAAGAAGTTTTACCAGAAGATATTGCAACAATAACTTATACTTCAGGAACTACAGCACAGCCTAAAGGAATCATGCTTTCACACAGGAATTATACCGCAAACGTTGAGCAAGCATTTAGTTTTATCAATATTCCCTCCTATTATAAAACATTAGCGTTACTTCCTTGGGATCATGCATTTGCACATACAGCTTCGTTATATGCATTTATGTTAAAAGGAGCTAGTATTGCTTCTGTTCAAATTGGAAAAACAACCTTAGAAACACTTAAAAATATCACATTAAATATCAATGAAATAAAACCTCACGTATTGATGAGTGTTCCTGCATTAGCAAAAAATTTTAAAAAGAATATTGAAAAAAGCATTGAACAGAAAGGCAAGTTAATTAATACTATTTTTAAATATGCAGTAAAAGTATCTATATGGTATAATAACAATGGGTTCGATAAAGGGAAAAATTTAAAAAAATTAGTATACCCATTAATATTCATGTTTAAAAAACTTTTATTCAATAAGATTAAGGATGGCTTTGGTGGAAATTTACAGTTTTTTATTGGAGGTGGGGCCCTACTTGACATTGAATTACAACACTTCTTCTATGCGATAGGAATACCCATGTTTCAGGGATATGGATTAAGCGAAGCATCCCCAATTATTTCAGCAAATACACCCAAACATCATAAATTAGGATCATCAGGGAAAGTTGTAAACGATTTACTTATTAAGATCTGTGATTCAAAAGGAGAGTCATTACCATCATTTCAAATAGGTGAAATTGTTATTAAAGGTGAAAATGTTATGAAGGGATATTGGAAAAACATAAAAGCAACCGAGGAAACTATAAAGGATGAATGGTTATATACTGGTGATTTAGGATTTCTCGATGATGACAACTATCTATATGTAAAAGGACGATTTAAGAGTCTCTTAATTGGATCTGATGGTGAGAAATATAGTCCGGAAGAAATTGAAGAAGCTATAACTGATCACTGTTCTTACATTGACCAATGTATGTTATATAATAATCAAAATGCTTATACCATTGCAATTCTGGTTCCAAATATTGAAAAAATAAAATCTATAATCAAAGGCAGTTCTGATAGCGAATTTCAAAATGCAATAAATAAAATAGATCATGAGATACAAGAATTTAAGACCGGAGGTAAACTTGACAACTTATTTCCTCAAAGATGGTTACCAACAACTTTCGCCATTGCTTTTGAACCTTTTTCGGAACAAAACAAATTAATTAACAGCACAATGAAAATGGTCCGGGATAAAGTAAGCGATTTCTTTAACAAAGAAATTGATTTTTGTTATACTTCAGAAGGGAAAAAAATCGATAATAAAAACAACATTTTAAACCTTAAAAAATTGATTGATTAATACTTTTCAAGTAAAAAAAAGATACGTTGCCCTGAAAATTTTGAAGATTAATGAAATAATATCAAAAAATATAATAATTATAAGCTGCAAAAAGATATTAAATTCTATTTTTGCATACGATATAATTATTCATTAATTATTTTGTTTAATATTCAATGATAAAAAGAATAATAGATTAAATTATTCAGTAAGAATATTATTTGCACACTTATAAAATATACTTATTTAGGTTAAGTGTCATTAATATAATTGCAGAAATAGTTTATTTATTCCAAACTTTTTATCATTTTTATACGTAGAAAATTTGTTCAATAAACTAATCTAAATGCAACAATACCTTAAAAAGGCACTTTTTGCTAGCATTATATTTTTAATAACTGTTTCTTCTTTTGGTCAATATTATAAAAGAAAACAGTTTCTTGAAGGGCTTAGAATACAACCTAAGGTTGGTTTTAATATGTTCTATGGTGATTTAGTCTCAGAAAAAAGAACTAAATACACTTTAGGTGTTGCTGCTGAAAAAGAATTAAGTTCCTATTTAAACGCTAGACTTGACGTGAATTATGGTTCGATGCAAGGAACTCAATTACTACCTAATAGTGATAAAGCTTATGCCACATTTGATAATTCATACATTCATTTTAACGTTGGAGCTACCTTCAGACCTTTAGATTTGGCTTATGGATTATTTAAACAAAGAAGAGTTAATCCATATGTTATTGGTCAATTTGGAGTAATGCAGTTTTCGGCAACAGAATATTGGGGAAATGGAAGTGGAAACCCGGAAGGATCAGTTTGGCGAGAAGTCAGTGAAATGGCTCCAACAATTTCAATGGGTGGAGGTGTGAGTATTTTTTATAATAACAGAATTAGTATCAATGCTGAATTTTTAGGATCCTTTTCTTTTAATGACAGAGTAGATGGGCATGACGTTTGGTATATGGCAGATGGAACAGAAGTCCAAACTGATGGTAATGACTTCTTTTATGTAGGTACAATTGGTATTAGTTATCTATTTAGTGATTCTAAATGGAAAAACTCTCCAAAGTATAACAGAAAGGCATATTTACGAACACGAAGTCTTTATAAATCATCAGCTAAAAGTATCAGACGACCATCAAAAAGAAGTTCAAAAAGATATAGAAGATAACATTTACTGCAAAATATATAAAGGCTCTTTATTAAAGAGCCTTTTTTTTGTTTTAATAATTCTATATTTATCAGTTTGCTTATAACATACCGATACTAGCCATTCACTTTTAAAAGTTTCTGATATGGATTTTAAGATTACGTCTGATTATAAACCTACTGGAGATCAACCTATAGCCATCAAACAATTGGCAAATGGAATTGAAAATGATACACCCTATCAAACTTTACTAGGAGTAACGGGTTCGGGAAAAACATTTACTATTGCCAATGTTATTGAAAAAATTCAGAGACCAACATTAGTACTTAGTCATAACAAAACATTAGCTGCCCAATTGTATGGAGAGTTTAAAAATTTTTTTCCGGAAAATGCAGTTGAATACTTTGTTTCCTATTACGACTATTACCAACCTGAAGCATACTTACCTGTAACAGATACATACATTGAAAAAGACCTTTCTATCAATGATGAGATAGAAAAATTAAGATTAAGCGCAAGCTCCACCCTTTTATCCGGACGAAGAGACGTGATTGTTGTATCTTCTGTTTCTTGTTTATACGGTATTGGAAACCCTGAAGATTTTCATGCTAATGTAACTCATCTAGAAGTAGGACAACAAATTGGACGTAACCAGCTATTGCGACAATTAGTTGACAGTCTATACTCTAGAAATGAAGTGGAGTTTAACAGGGGAAATTTTAGAGTAAAAGGAGACAATGTGGAAATATTTCCGGCCTATGCTGATGATGCCTATAGAATTGGCTTTTGGGGTGATGAAATTGAAGAAATTTCAATTTTTGACCCTATTAATGGTACGACTTTAACCAGTAGAGAGAGTATACTCATATACCCCGCTAACCTTTTTGTGACAACAAAAGAACGAACTCAATTAGCCATTAGAATGATTCAAGATGATTTAGTTGAACAGATTACCTATTTAAAAGATATAGGTAAACATCATGAGGCTAAAAGGATTGAAGAAAGAGTTACCTACGATTTAGAAATGATTAGAGAATTAGGTTATTGTCCTGGTATTGAAAACTATTCCAGATATTTTGATGGAAGAGAAAAAGGCACAAGACCGTTCTGCTTATTAGATTACTTCCCTGATGATTTTTTAATGGTAATTGATGAAAGCCACGTTACTATTCCACAAATTAGAGCGATGTACGGTGGCGACAAATCAAGAAAAGAAACACTGGTTGAACATGGATTCAGACTTCCGGCTGCAATGGATAACAGACCATTGCGTTTTGAGGAATTTGAAGATATTGTAAACTCTGCCATATATGTTAGTGCTACTCCAGCTGATTATGAAATAGAAAAAAGCGAGGGTGTTATTGTAGAACAAGTTATCAGGCCAACCGGGCTTCTTGACCCCATAATAGAGGTAAGGCCAAGTTTGAACCAAATTGATAATTTGCTTGAAGAGATTAGGATTAGAATTGAAAAACGAGAAAGAGTTTTAGTTACTACCTTGACCAAAAGGATGGCAGAAGAACTATCTACTTACCTAAAAAAGCTCAATATTAAATGTGAATATATCCACTCTGATGTTGATACCCTGACTCGAGTAGAAATAATGGAAAATCTTAGAAAAGGCATTTTTGACGTATTAATTGGTGTAAACCTGCTACGTGAGGGACTTGACTTACCGGAAGTTTCCTTAGTTGCCATATTAGATGCTGACAAAGAGGGATTTCTTAGATCCGAACGATCACTTACTCAAACAGCAGGAAGAGCAGCGAGAAACCTAAATGGTTTTGTAATTATGTATGCTGACACAATCACAAAATCCATGCAAAAAACAATTGACTCTACTAATCACAGAAGAGAAAAACAATTGAAATACAATGCCGATCATGGCATTACTCCTCAGCAGATTACAAAGAAACAAACCAATGTACTAGGAAAAGGTATCGAAGAGAATGCATATATTGAACCGGACACAGTTGAATACGCTGCTGATCCAGTAATAGAATATATGAATAAACCTGCACTTGAAAAAGCGATTGAAAAGACAAAAAAAGCCATGCAGAAAGCATCAAAAGAACTTGATTTTATTTCTGCAGCTCAATTCCGGGATGAGATGTTTAAATTACAAGAATTACTTAAGAAAACGGATCAATAAAAAAGGAACTCTACGAGTTCCTTTTCATTTATATATAAAGTAAATATTAATCTTACTTTTCCATTTCTTTGTACACAAGTGCACTTGCACCAACAATAGCTGCATCACCACAATCTAATTCAGAAGGAAGAATTGCAATTTTATCCTTAAAGATTGGTAATAAATGTTTTTCCATACTTTCTTTAGTTGGTTTAAAGATATAATCTCCAGCCGCAGTAGGTCCTCCAAATAAGAAAATAGCTTCAGGACTTAAATGATGAACAGTATCAGCCAATCCTTGTCCTAAATACTTTCCTGTTAGTTCAAAAACTTCTAAGGCAACTTTATCACCCTGCTCAGCAGCATCAAAAATTGCTTTTGAATCTAGCTCTTTAAATGATTTTGTTGCTAATAAACTATCATTAGCATTATATTTAGCCATTAGTTCAAATGCTGTTCTTTTCATGCCTGGTGCAGAACAATAAGCTTCTAAGTGACCTTTAGAGCCACATCCACAAATTCTTCCGTCAGGAATTAATGTTGTATGCCCGCACTCTCCAGCAAAACCATCATGCCCGTACACCAAGTCGCCATTTACAACTAAACCACTACCAACACCTGTACCTAAGGTATACATCACAAAATTCTTCATACCTTTAGCTCCACCATAAATCATTTCTCCAATAGCGGCAGCATTTGCATCATTTGTTAATGCAAGGTAATCCAATTCTGGAAATCTCTTTTTAAGTAACTCCACAACAGGAACTACTCCTTTAAAAGATAAATTAGGAGCATATTCGATAGTTCCCTGGTAATAATTTCCGTTTGGAGCTCCAACTCCGATTCCCAATACTGTGAATATTTCATCTGCAGAATTTAACAACTTACGAATTGCAGCAGATAAATCATCCATATACTTTTCAATATCACCATGATCTGGTGTAGGAATAGAGTCTTTGGCAATTACTTTTCCAGCTTCGTCAACAACTCCAATAGCTGTATTAGTCCCACCTATATCAACTCCAACTGATACTTTTTTCATTTTACTTATTTTACTGGTTTTACATCTTAATTAAATATTAAGCACAGGCATGCCAAATGTATAAAAAAAAGCTGGTCTATAAAACAAAAAAAGGTAAGCCAATTGAATAATACCAATCAACTTACCTTCAGGGGTAAAAAGCAACTTCTTTTTATATCTTTTAAAAGTCAATGATTTATTTCCAAAGACTATCCATTTCTTCTAAGGACTTTCCTTTTGTTTCCGGTACCATTTTCCAAACGAAAATTGCTGATAAAATACTCATAATACCATAAAACATATAAGTAACGCCACCACTAAATTCCATCATTGCCGGATAGGTTGATGAAATAAAATAATTGGCAGCCCACTGAGCAGCCACTGCAATTGCAATTGCCTTCCCTCTAATTTTATTAGGAAAAATCTCTCCAATAAGAACCCAACAAATAGGTCCCCAACTCATCATAAATGATGCGGTATAAATAATAATAAACACTAAAGTACTTATCCCAATTACTTTAAAGAATGACAACATACCAATGGCAACCATACCAATAGCCATCCCTATTGAACCTGTAATTAATAACGGTTTTCGTCCCCAACGGTCAACCGTTAAGATAGCTACAACAGTAAATACAACATTTACCAATCCCATAACAATGGTTTGAAGCATTGAGGCATCTTTAGCAGCACCCATACTCTCAAAAATACGAGGTGCGTAATACAACGCCACATTAATCCCTACAAACTGCTGAAAAACAGACAGCAAAACACCTATTATAATAACAAGTTTTCCATATGTAAATAGTGCGGATGAATTCTTTTGAACTGTACCTTTAATCTCTTTTAAAATATTTTTTGCAACATCAACGTTGTTAATTTTTTCTAGTATTGTTAATGCTTTAGCATCAAATCCTTGCATAGCCAGATAACGCGGAGTTTCAGGAACAAATATTAGTAATACACCAAATAATCCTGCTGGGATTGCTTCTGACATAAACATATAACGCCAACCAATATTGTTGATCCATTCAATAGTTTGCCCTTTTGCAATAGACCAGTTAACAAAATAAACAACCAACATACCAAAAATAATGGCAAATTGGTTAAACGAAATAAGGCGTCCTCTAAGATGTGCTGGTGCTATTTCACTAATATACATAGGACTAATCGCCGATGCCAATCCTACACCAATACCTCCAATGACACGGTAAAAATTAAACATATATAAAAGCCCCATAGTGACTTTTCCTTTTTCAAAAAATAAAAATTCAGGTTGTCCTGACCCTAAAGCAGAGATAAAAAATAAAACTGCTGCAATTATTAATGATATTCTACGACCATACTTAGCGGCCAATAGTCCTGATATAGCTCCTCCAATAATACATCCAATTAGTGCACTTGAAACAGTGGCACCATGGGCAAAAGAGCTTAGATCTAATCCATTTATTAAAAACGATTGAATGGATTTTTCTGCTCCTGAAATTACTGCCGTATCGTATCCAAACAACAAGCCACCAAGGGTAGCAGCTAGTGTTAAAAGAATGATATAGGCTAGTTTATGTCCTTCTTTCATAGGTGAAATTTTAGAAATAATAGTATAACAAGGTAAAGTGATTTGTTTAGGTGAGATTAATTAAAGATGAAGTATTTTATGATTTAGGTAAAAAAGAAAATATCCCCGACGTCAGGGAAAACGTCAGGGAATCTTGTCTTAAAAAATAATTTTACAAATACCAGTTAAGTATTTGCTCAAATAATTCTTGCTTTCCACTTATTGGATTTGGTTCTCCAGCTTCTTTACCAATTTTATATAAATCTTCTAATGTTAATTTTCCAGAAGCAAAATCAGCACCTTTTCCAGAATCAAATGATGCATAACGAGCATTTCTCATTTTAAAGTAATCTGATTCTGTAGTTATTCTATCAGCAATAACAAGAGCACGTGCAAACACATCCATACCACCAATATGAGCAATAAATACATCGTCCATATCTGTAGAGTTACGACGAATTTTAGCATCAAAATTGATACCTCCATCAGTAAATCCTCCAGCTTGAAGAACCTCTAACATAGCCGCTGTTGTTTCTGTAATATTAGTTGGGAATTCATCTGTATCCCATCCATTTTGGTAATCACCTTTGTTTGCATCCATAGATCCTAACATACCATTATCAGCAGCAACTCTTAATTCGTGCTCCATAGTATGTTGAGCTAATGTAGCATGGTTTACCTCAATATTTAATTTGAAATCTTTATCTAAACCATAATTTCTTAAGAAACCAATAACAGTATGTGCATCAAAATCATATTGATGCTTACTTGGTTCCATTGGTTTAGGCTCAATAAAGAATGTTCCTGTAAATCCTTGCTTACGTGCATAATCACGAGCCATTGTCAACATTTGAGCTAAGTGATCTAACTCATCGATCATTTTTGTATTATGAAGACTCATATATCCTTCACGTCCTCCCCAGAATACATATCCTGTACCACCAAGAGCGATAGTCGCATCAATAGCATTTTTAATCTGAACACCAGCATTAGCAACCACATTAAAATCTGGGTTTGTAGCTGCTCCGTTCATATATCTTGGATCTGAGAAAACGTTAGCTGTACCCCAAAGTAATTTTACACCTGAAGCAGCTTGCTTTTCTTTAGCAACATCAACAATCTGAACTAATTTCTTTTCAATATCTAACACAGATCCACCCCCTACAAGGTCTGTGTCGTGCCAACAGTAATGAGGAACACCTAATTTTGTAATAAATTCAAAGGCTGCATCCATTTTTTGTTTAGCTGCATCCATTTCACTAGAAGCTACATCCCAAGCAAATTTTTGTGTTGCAGCACCAAATGGATCACCACCTCCACCACAGAATGTATGCCAGTATGCAATAGCAAACCTTAAATGCTCTTTCATGGTTTTTCCAGCCACTACTCTGTTCTCATCATACCATTTAAAAGCTAAAGGGTTTTTTGAATCCGGCCCTTCAAATTTAATTTTGTCAATACCTTTAAAGTATTCCTTATTACCAATTAAAACATCCATGATATTAATTTTAAAGAATTATGTTTAATATTTTATAATTTATTTAACGCTGTTTTCCATTTTTCATAGGCTTCTTGAGTTGCCTCAACATCTGAAGTTGTCGGTTCTGTTTGACCAACTTTCTTTAATCCTCCAAATGCCTCTTCAAAGGATGCATACACATTTGCTCCTATACCAGCACCTCTTGCAGCACCGGCAGCTCCATCGGTATTATACAATTCAATTGTAGCACCAGAAACATTTGATAAGGTATCCTTAAATAAGTCACTTAAAAACATATTTGCTTTTCCTGCACGGATAACATTTGTTTCTATCCCCATTTCTCCCATAATATCCATTCCATATTTGAATGAGAATGCAATTCCTTCTTGTGATGCACGATAAAAGTGGGCAGGAGTATGAATATTAAAATTCAAATGATTGATTTGTGAACCGTAATCCACATTCTTAAGAATTCGTTCTGATCCGTTACCGAATGGAAGAATTGTTAATCCATCAGAACCAATAGGCACCTTAGTAGCTAATTCATTCATTTCTGGATAACTAACTTCTTTTTTGCCCAGATTTTTATTCATCCAGGAATTTAAAATTCCAGTTCCGTTGATGCATAACAACACACCTAAACTAGAAGTTGGCATTTGGTGATTTACGTGAGCAAATGCATTTACTCTAGAATCATCATCATATACATTATTATCTGTAACACCATATACAACACCCGAAGTTCCACCTGTAGCCGCAACTTCTCCCGGATTCAACACATTTAATGAAAAGGCATTATTAGGTTGATCACCTGCTCTGTAAGTTACTTTTACGCCTTTAGGTAATCCAAATTCTTCAGCGATTTGATCGATTAAAGTTCCCTGATCAGAAA
The DNA here is from genome assembly GCA_963665705.1 of uncultured Saccharicrinis sp. Lineage (GTDB taxonomy): Bacteria > Bacteroidota > Bacteroidia > Bacteroidales > Marinilabiliaceae > Saccharicrinis. Next base: position 1,071,696 of record OY762448.1, on the reverse strand, counting down.
ATGATGTTTTCACTTCAGGGATCATTGATGATTCAAAACCGTAATATTCCATCAATTTATCTGAAACGCCATCTTTAGGAAATTCCCAAAAAATACCTTCTGATAAACCAGAAGCTGTAGTCATTATTTGTCCAGTTAGTCTGTAAGCAATATAATCTCCCGGCAACATAATTTTATGAATACGGCTATATAACTCAGGTTCGTTTTCTTTAACCCACCTTAATTTTGATGCAGTAAAGTTTCCAGGAGAATTCAATAGGTTCTTTAAACACCAATCTTCACCAATTTCAGCAAACGCTTTATTTCCAATCTCAGCGGCTCTACTATCACACCAAATAATTGAGGGACGTAATACTTCACCTTTTTCATCAACAATAACTAATCCATGCATTTGATACGAAATACCAATTGCTTTTATCTGATCTTTTTTGACTTCTGGTGATGAAAGTGCTTGATTACAGGCTTTCTTTAGATTTTGATACCATAATTCAGGATCTTGCTCTGCCCAACCTGGTTGGCTGGCTACAATAGTCATTTCTGTTTCCGGATATTGAGCCGAAGAAACTGTTATTCCTTTTTCTACATCAAGTACTGAAACCTTTACTGATGAACTTCCAATATCAAATCCTATTAGTTGCATAGTTATATTATTTTATCCGTTCTGGTCTGTTCTGTTTGCAAATATACACTATAAATTTAATTAAGCAAGAAAAACATATTTATTTAACATTTAACATTTGTTTATAAGTATTCATTTTCAGATCATTGCACACACTAATTCATATTTATTCTAAGAAAAAATTCAACTACAGGCAACTATATTCAAAAATGCTGCATTTTTATAATAGAGAAGAAAACATATCAGGTGAATAAATTAATAAAAGAATTAAAAAAGAAACAATCAAAGGCTCAGCATAAAGCATTTCAGCTATATGGCGACTATTTATATAGAATTTGTTTTCGTTATATGGGAAATCCTGAAGATGCACATGATGTTCTTTCAAAAAGCTTTTTAAACATATTCGACCATATTAATAACACCACAATTGAAAATGAAATTGTGCTAATAGCATGGATGAAAAAAATTACCATTAACCAATGTTTGATGCAACTTCGAAAAAGAAAATTATTTTTTACAGAACTGGAATTAATTGAGGACAAAGAAGAATCACAGTTAACATCTGATGAAAAACTACTGGAAGAGGATTTGATTAATATGATATTGAACTTACCTGATGGATACAGAACCGTATTTAGTCTTTATATAATTGAAGGCTATAAACATGAAGAAATTGCGGAAAAACTAGGGATTACAATAAGTACTTCAAAATCTCAGTTACGAAAGGCTCGCTTGCAATTAAAAGAAATAATTACAAAAACAGAAAAACAAACCTATAATACAGATAAAAGATGAAAGAGTTTGTTGAAAAAGATATAAAAAAGGCATTTGAATCCTGGGACCACAAAAAATCAGATATTGGTTTTAATAAAGAGTTAGTTTGGAAATCTATTGCGAATAAAAAAACTGAAAAAAAGATAGTTTTAACCTGGAGTAAAATTGCATCAATAACTGTTATAATTTTACTATGCTCAGGATTAGCATACGCTATAGTAAACAACCAGATATTAAAAAAAGAAAAGATCGCTTTAACAGGTAACATACATACTCTTGGTGAAGAAATTCAGCAACTAAAGTGCCAGCAACAAACAGAAATTAAAACAATATTAAAAACAGATACCATTATTAAAATTATAAACACGACAACAGAAAAAGATCACAATAGCTTAAATCAATTAAAAAACAATAATGGGAACCTAATTAATGAACTGAATGAGTTGAAACGGTTATTACAAGAACAGTACAATATTAATCAAACGTTAAGCGACAGCATTGAATTTTTGGCTGGTAATTATACTCAAAGCACAGATAATCAAAGTAAGAATTCTAGCAAAGTTGCTGATCCTAGTTTAAAAATTAAAGAATCAGAGATAAATGACCTATCAAGCACCAATTTTGATAAAATTGAAACCAGTAATGAAAATAGAAAATCAAAGTTGAAATTTTCCATATTTAATAAACAAGAAAACACTGTTTACAAGGCGCCAAATCAACAGGGAATTCGATTTTAACAAAAATAACAATGAATAAAAAAATTATATTATCTATATTGTTCATGTTTGTATTTTCACTTGCAAACATAATAGCAGAGGAAAAAAAAGATATCATAAAAATATCGTTACCTAATAACGCAGCAATCGAAATATTAAGCATTGACGTAAATAAATACGAACTGGACACTGCATTTATTTCTAGTTATATTGACAGATTATTTAACTTTTCTAAATCTTCAAATATTGAAGAGATGCTTCAGTCTGCACCTCGATTAATAAAAATATTGAATGAGAACTCGAAATCAAACTATTACTTTGAAAGCTCAAATAAAAATCCTTATTATGAACTATCTATCGAGGAAAGAAAAATTCCTAATAGAATAATCTCAACCGATGATTTTACTGAGAACCTCTATTACCTACAAAAACATCAATTTCAATTTGAAAATAAGTTCTTTACAATAAACATTTTATTTGATGAGATGGATCAGTTAAATTCCATTAAATCGAAAGACATGCTTATGGTAATTGATTCTGTGATGCAAGATTACCTATCAAAAAAGAGTAAACACATAGAAAAAGCAGATATTTTAGTAACCGATGATCTTGAATACAAATTGGTTAATGAAAATTATAAAACTGCTAACGATCAAATTGAGCTTTCTTTAGGTTCAAGCATTGAGAGTGTTAAAAATACGATTGCCTCAAGTCTGGAAGCTACAATGGCTCTTTCTTTTGGTAGTAAAGGTATTACAAAAAACAAATATTTTGTTGGGTATGAATGGCAATATGATTTTTCGGACAGCAGAGAAGGTAGTATTAATCACTTTATAAATGTGGGGTACACAAGAGATTTTTCTGAAGATCCAGAAAAAAGTCGATCATACACTTTCAAAGTGGGATATCTTCTGAATAAAAAGGGAGGCTTATATAATGATGATACATTTAGTTTATCAATTACTCACAAGGTTGGAAAATACTTTAACATAACTCCTAAGATATATTTTGATGGAGCATTTAAAAATATTGCTCCTGCCATATCTATCGGGATACCTATTTTGTAATAATAAAAAAAACGGTCAGGTTTATTTACATATTTTGCAAATGAACCTGACCGTTTTATATTAAATATTATCAAATGAGAATTTATTTCTTCTCATTAATTTTTTCACTAATTACTTTTCCCATTCTGTTATAGCCTTCATGTTTAAAGTGTATACCATCTTTTGTAATCTCTGCAAAATTTGGAGTTGTTACAGGGCGAAGCTCTACATATTCAATACCCTCTTCATTAGCAACATCAATCATTTTTGGGATCAAATTGACTAATCGATCAGAGATACCTGTGTATTTAGCAATTAACATTGAATCCGGAGCTACCTGAGGTGGCATTAACCAAATAATCCTTGGAGTTTTACCATTTGAATATGGAAAAGATTTAACGTAGTCCACAACTTTTTTCATATTCCCTGGAACTTCCGATTGAAGAGAATCAAAACAAGCTTTACAATCATTTGTTCCCAAACTAAGAATAACGATGTCAATATCTTTTAATGTAGAGTCAGCATCTTTTAATTGACTTTCCATCATTTTTAATTCATTCAATTCTGTTCTTCCCAAATTGTCAAAACCAATTGTTCTTCCTCCTTTTGAGTAATTCTTTACAGTGTCGTTAACTAAAATGGAATCTATTTTCATTACCCATCCAATATCGAATGCACCATTTGAATCACCTAAAGCAATAATATTTCGTGATTTTTGTTGAGTACATGCAAAAATGGCAAGAGTTAAACTTAATAATAATACTATTTTTTTCATTGTTGTTTATTTTTTGGTGATCCAAAAGTAATTGAAATAGCAAAAATCATCAACATTTAAATGAATAAATAAATTTAACAGATATATAAATGATAATGATGCGGAAGGAAAAGTAAAATAAATTTAAACCAACAATAAAGTAATTAGGTATTCAACATTCCTACTTTTATGTATAAAAAAACATATCTAAATCATTATTAATAAAACAAATAACATTATTGGTTCAACCATTGCTTTATTGATTAATAAAAAAATTATGGAAATTCATTTTTACGAAAAACCGGGTTGTATTAATAATACAAAGCAAAAAAAAATCTTAGCCGAAAAGGGCTATACTATAATAGCTGAAAACATCTTAACTTATAAATGGACCGTTGAAAAATTAAAAACATTTATGCAGGATCGACCTTTAAAAGAGAGATTTAACATGAGTGCTCCTAAAATAAAAAATGGTGAGGTTTCGATTGATAACTTTGATGAACAATCAGCATTAGAGGCTATGGTTAATGATCCTTATTTAATAAAACGTCCATTGATTCAGTATGGTGAAAAATTTGGCTGTGGTTTTGACAGCACATTAGCTACAGACTTAGTAAATGGTATCAATGTTGATTCTTTATTACAATGTCCTAAAATGGCAGAAAACAACAGTTGTGATGATATTACCTCTAAATAAAGGATAATTTTGTCTTAATTTATTTATTTTTGAGGTGCAAAAAACAAACATAATCAGCTTTCATAAATACGAATTCTTAATAATGATCGGCTTTTATTGACTAAAAAATGTTTGTTGAATTGATACTGTATATGAAAAAGTTAGTTGTTTTTGATTTAGACTTTACACTATGGGATGCAGGAGGAACATGGTGCGATTGTACAAATCCTCCATATAAAAAAGTAAACAGTCATGTTGAAGATTCATCCGGAAGCAAAATTAAGCTATATCCAGATGTGTTAAATATTTTAGATGATTTAAAACAACAGAATATTACAATGGCTTTGGCTTCCAGAACCGGAGCTCCTTCATGGGCAAAACAACTATTAAACATACTGGATATAGAGCATTACTTTCATTATCAGGAAATATATCCGGGAAGTAAACTACTGCACTTTTCTCAACTACAAAAAGCAAGTGGCATTGCATATTCTGATATGGTATTTTTTGATGATGAAATGCGCAATATATCAGAAGTTGGTTCACTGGGTGTGCATGCTGTTTATGTTGAAGATGGTATAAACACACACATGGTAAACGAAGCATTAAATCATAAACAATAATAATTATATAAAGACAATTGAATATACATATATTATTTCCATGTCTTTTTTTGTACGATATTTTTACAATAATTTATAATAAATGAAGTCAATATCTTTAACTCCCAAGCAACAAAACGCAATTGAACGTTTTCAAAAAGATGAAATCAATGGTCACTTAACCTATTTGCGTTTATCAAAAGTTATTAAAGACAAAAAAAATGCTGAGGTTTTAAGTAAAATTGCACATGACGAAAAACTCCATTATGAATTACTTAAAAAATATAGTGGAAAAGATATTGCTCCAAGTAAATTTAAAATCTGGTGGTTTTCTATAATATCCAGATTTTTGGGAATTACTTTTGGTGTAAAATTACTTGAAAGAAGAGAAGAAAAAGCACAAGCAGAATACTTAAAATACGTTGAATCAATTCCTGACTTTAAAAGAATAATTGAACACGAAGAAGAGCACGAAAAACAGCTTATTGATTTAATTAATGAAGAGAGACTTAAATATGTAGGCTCTGTAGTATTAGGATTAAATGATGCATTGGTAGAATTAACTGGTAGCTTAGCCGGTTTTTCATTAGCTATGCAAAACTCAAAAATTATTGCCATGGCTGGTTTAATTACAGGTATTGCAGCCTCCTTTTCAATGGCAGCTTCAGATTATCTTTCACAAAAAGCAGATGGGGAGTCAAAGGATGCCCTTAAGTCATCCATATATACAGGTGTAGCCTATATTATTACAGTTGCATTTCTGATTTTACCTTATTTATTAATCGATAACTACCTGATTTGTTTAGCAATCACTCTAGCTATTGCAATCTTAATAATTCTAGGATTTAATTATTATATCGCAATTGCAAAAGATCTTAATTTTAAAAGAAGATTTACAGAAATGGCCTTAATAAGTTTGGGAGTTGCAGCCCTGTCTTTTGGAATTGGGTTCGCTGTTAAACATATGTTTGGCATAGAAATATAGTATCACCCGACTTTATAAACAGTAATCAATACATATCAAATAGCTAAATGATTCATGAATAAAAATCACTTTACTCACATATTCATGTAGGATATTCAGATTTTATTATCTTTTATTATCTTTGCCTCAAAAAATAATAATGGATCCAAATAAAGGCAAAACTGAATTAATTAACAGATTAAGCCCTGAACAATTAGAGATAAAACTTAATGCAGAAACATTTAAACGCAAAACTGTTTCATTTTATAGATATATTATTATTGAAAATCCTCAGGAGATTAGAGATCTTCTTTATACCCAATGGAATAATTTAGATTGTTTAGGTAGAATATACATTGCTCACGAAGGAATCAATGCACAAATGAATGTTCCTGAACATCATTGGGAGCAATTTGTAAATGAGATACAGAAAAACACATACTTAAAAGATATTCCTTTTAAAATCGCTATTGAAGATGATGGAAAATCTTTTTTAAAATTACAGATAAAAGTTCGTGATAAAATAGTTGCTGATGGATTAAATGACAATGCATTTGATGTTACCAATGTTGGTAAACATTTAAATGCTACCGAATGGAATGATGCAATGACCCAAGGAGCTACAGTTGTAGATATGCGCAATTTCTACGAAAGTGAAATTGGTCATTTTGAAGGTGCGATATTACCAAATTCAGAAACCTTTACTGATGAACTTCCTGAGGTTTTAAATACACTAAAAGGCAAGGAGGAAGATAAAATACTATTATACTGCACAGGAGGCGTTCGTTGCGAAAAAACAAGTGCTTATTTAAAACATCATGGCTTTAAAGATGTAAACCAACTTTATGGTGGCATCATTAACTACAAACAGCAAATTGATCAATCCCAGCAGGAAAACAAATTCAAAGGAAAAAACTTTGTTTTCGACAACCGCTTAGGTGAAAGAATTAGCGATGAAGTAATTAGTCATTGTCATCAATGTGGGTCATCATGTGATACGCATACCAATTGCAAAAACATTCGTTGTAATTTATTATTTATTCAGTGTGAGGAATGTGCAAAAAAATATCAAAACACATGCTCTGATAAATGCAAAGAATATGTGATAGCAGAACCTCAAAAACGTATAGAATTGGATCAAATAATACATTACAAACCCACAAAACGATATTACAGAAAAGCTTAAATACAATATTCATCAGGTTATGAATAATGAGTTATAATACTTTATACAGTATATGTATTGATCGAATTCAATTATAATAAAACTTATATAAGTAACTAGTATAATTTACCTATACATATTTTACAAGATTTTTCCGCTTTATTATTACATTAATTTCTAGTTACTATTCAACAACTTTCTCAATAATTAAGAGAAAGTTGTTGAACAAACCCACCATAATAAAGGATTACTTTCTATATTTCAGATTCACATTTATTATAAAAAAGGATTATTCTTTAATAAATATTTTCAGACATACAGTTTACCTTTGTTTTGTTAATTTCTACAAAATGAATAAAGGAATATATTATGCTATTTTCACTGCCTTATTATGGGGGTTTTTAGCAATAGGATTAAAGGTTGCGGTTAACATTGTACCTGCCGTAACAGTTACATGGTTTAGGTTTACTTTGGCCTTTACAACCATGCTTCTCTTTTATTCCTTTAGACAAAAAGAAAAACTAACTATATTGAAACGACCTCCCCTGTTTGCTATTTTAGCTGGTTTATTTTTAGGTTGCAATTATGTTGGATTTATATCAGGAGTTCAGATGACCACGCCTACAATTGCACAGGTATTTGCACAGGTAGGTCCTGCTGTTTTAGCTTTTTCTTCCATCTTTATTTTTAAAGAAAAGATGAACCTTCGTCAAATCATTGGTTTGTTAATCGTAATTACAGGAATGCTTGTGTTTTATAAAGATAAAATGGCTACAGTTACCATGAGTGGAGACATACAAATGTTTAAAATTGGAGTAGCAGTTTTAATATTCGGAGCATTAACCTGGGTTTTATACGCCATATTTCAGAAAAAAGTAGTCCATAATTTTGATCCATTGCAATTAAACCTAATTATTTTTGGTGTACCGGCATTATTATTAACCCCATTTGCAGACTTTAGTGCTTTTATTCATTTATCTGCATCACAATGGTTATTAATGGCATACCTTGGATTTAATACTTTACTAGCTTATGGTTCATTGGCACTAGCCTTTAAATATACAGAAGCAAATAAAGTAAGTGTTATCATTACTCTAAATCCGTTAATTACGTTTAGTGCAATGATATTTTTAAGTTATTATCATGTTTCCTGGATTAGTCCCGAAACATTCTCAATTTTAACAATTATTGGTGCGTTAATGGCTCTTATGGGAGTGGTATTAACTGTTTTAAAAGGTAAAAAATAAACAAAACCGACACACATCATCTACCCCATTATTTGTGCTGGTTTTATTTGGACTTGCATTTTTTACTTTAAATAAAAATCATTATGCATGTTCTTTAATAACAAAAACTCTTTTGTTATTACATAAATAAATTATTTATCTAAATTTATCGGAATAAATCTCTTAGTAACTCTATTTCAAATGCACTTGTTAAAATATATAACCATCCTTTTTTTTACCGTACTTTGTTTTGCATTTCGAAGTAAACCTAATGATCCTCAAAAAGAATATACTTATACTCCTGACCAAATAGATATTTATAAAACTATTGATTCCATCAATTTACACTTAGAAGTTTTTTATCCAGACAAACATAAGCACAAAAAAAACCTGCCATCGTATTTTATTATGGTGGAGGATGGAAATATGGTTCAATCAATCAGTTTGCCCCTCATGCCGAATATTATGCAAAAAAAGGATTTGTTACTTTTTTAGTTGATTACCGGGTTGAAGAACGTTATCACACAACTCCTTTTGAAGCCGTAAAAGACGCTAAATCGGCCATGCGATATATAAAATTAAATGCAAAAAAATTTAGAATTGACACAACAAAAATAATTGCTTGTGGTGGATCGGCTGGTGGTCATTTAGCAGCTTCAACTGCATTTGTTAGCTATTACAATGAAGATACTGATGATTTAAATATTAGTACCAAACCCCATGCACTGATTTTATTTAATCCAGTAATTAACAATGGACCCAACGGGTATGGATATGACAGAATTGGTAATGAATATTCTCACTTCTCGCCCATACATAATATTACAAAAGGTGCTCCTCCAACAATTATTTTAATTGGTACAAAAGATCAACTCATACCTATTGAAACCATAAACACCTACAAAACAAAAATGGATAGTATAAACAGTTTATGTAAAATAAAATTTTACACCAATCAAAAACATGGGTTCTTTAACTATAAGCATACATCTAATTACCATCAAACACTCAAAGATGTAAATCTTTTTTTAAATGAATTAGGTTATTTGAAAACAAAAAAGTAAATCATTGACTACATCAAATACATGATAACATTATATGCCCAAATAGAATTCAAAATTCGCCCATGGAAACTTCGCGATGTACCGGATGTTACTGCTCATGCTAACAATTGGAATATTGCACAAAATCTTACAGATAGATATCCTTATCCATATACTGAAGATGATGCTAAAACATATATTAATTCAGTGATTAAAGATGACGCAGATATTATTCTAGCAATTGAAGTTAATGGAGAAGCCATTGGAAGTATTGGTATAATGCCTCAAAGTGACATTTATTGTAAAAATGCCGAACTGGGGTATTGGTTATCAGAGCCCTATTGGAATAAAGGTATTGCCTCTAAGGCCGCTGAATGGATTATAAATTTTGCATTTAACAAATATGATATTAACCGTATTTATGCAACAGTATTCGGAACAAACCTTGCTTCCCAAAAAGTTCTTTTGAAAAATAATTTCACATTAGAGGCTTCGCTAGAAAATGTAATATTTAAAAACGGAATCTATCAGGATGAACTAATCTATGGATTAAGGCGTGCTCAGTGGGAGAATATTCATAACCAAATATTGTAAATATTTAAGATGGAAAATCACTCTAAATTTTTAGCTACACAAAATGCGATACAGGATTGTATCAACAAATGGGAAAAAATATTACTTGAACTTTCTGAAGAAAAGATCACCCGGAATAAAAATAAACAAAGCAGAAATATTAAACATATTTTAGGTCATTTGATTGATTCCGCTTCAAACAACCACCAACGCATGGTTCGGTTGCAATACGTAGAAGAATTAATCTTTCCCGATTATCAACAGGATAATGACTTATGGATTGCACTTCAACACTATGATAATGCAGATTGGTTTAATTTAATTCAACTATGGAAATATTATAATTTACACATCATTCAAATTATTGATACCGTTGATAACTCTATGTTCAATAACATTTGGCGTAACTTTGAAAACCACCCTGTAACTTTAAAAGACATGATTGAAGGTTACCCTGAACACCTACTTTTACATATGAATGAAATTAATGAATTATTAAAAGATTAGTTTCTTAATACAAGGAAGAATATTTTCAGATACAAACATCTTTTAAAAATTATCATACAAATTATAAATATGCCACATAACAAAGCCCTACTCATTATAGATATGCAAAAAGGGAGTTTTACTCCAGCAACACCACGCTATGACACAAAAGGAGTTGTAAAAAGAATTAATCTTTTATCTCAACATTTCAGAAAATCAGGAAATAAGGTAATAGTTATTCAACATGATGGAACTTCAAATAACGAATTTATCCCAGGTACTGAGCAATGGAAAGTATTAGATGAACTGAATTTACAACCAAATGATATATATATTAATAAATACATCAACGATTCATTTTATAAATCAGAACTAGGTCAAACTCTAGAAAGTTTAAATATAAATGAACTATATATTACAGGATGTGCCACTGATTTTTGTGTAGAATCTACACTTCAATCGGCCATACAAAAAGATTATAAAGTAGCTGTTGTTTCTGATGCACATACAACAGCTGATCGCCCTAACCTAAGTGCAAAGCAAGTTATAGATCATTACAATTGGGTATGGCAAAATATGATTCCTACAAATAATGAAGTCATCGTTTTAACAGCAGATAAAATAATGAATTTGTAGCTTATATCAATTTTAAAAAATCAGGTAATAAAAAATGATAGTCAAAATATTAAAAATAATCGCAGATGTCTTCATTGTCACAACACTTACCTTACTGACTCAGATTGGAGGTATTGTTTGGATTATTGCCCGATTAACATCCCCTATCATAAAAAAGGATTTCAAGCTAAAACTATTTTTGATATTTATTACAACATACCTATTAAGCATATTCCTAATTGTTCCTATCATTGCCAAAATATTTAATAGGGAACGGGTTCTGATTACTCATAATATTACTCCGGTAAATTATGGTACTATATTACTTAACCGAAATTACGTATCTCCTGAATTAAATCACGTCCTTAAGAACATATCAAACGATCCTTCATTAACCGCTTTAAATATTAAGGTCAGATATCTGGACGCGTGCTTTCCTTTTTTTGATGGATTTCCTCTACTCCCCCACCTAAGTCATAATGATGGGAAAAAGATTGATTTAAGTTTGGTATATGAAAATAATAAAGGTCAAATAATAAATAAAAGTAAATCAGTAAGTGGATATGGCGTTTTTGAAGAGCCCCAAAATAATGAAATAAACCAAACCAATCATTGTTTTCAAGAAGGTTATTTCAAATATGATTTTCCAAAATATCTCACACTAGGTCAAATAAACTCGGATTTAAGGTTTTCAGAAAATGGTACAAAAATTTTACTGATAACTGTATTAAAACAAAAATCTATCAGTAAAATATTTATTGAACCGCATCTAAAAATCCGTATGGGAATAAAAGATTCCAGAGTGAGATATCAAGGTTGTAAGTCTGTTCGCCATGACGATCATATACATATTCAAATCAAATAAGTGTAATTTGCTGATAGTGGGCTCTCATAAAATTTGATTACTACGATTACAATAACTTAATAGAAAATTTCTTCAACCTTTCATCCAGCATATGATTTGGAATAATCGATTTTACTGAATCTGCTACTGCATTAATCATTTTTTCCTTAATAAAACTATTCTTTATCACTGCAGATATTTCTCTTATTGCTGGTGGTTCATTGATCTCTCTAACATTTATTTGTTGCTCTTCAGTTAAAAAATCCATATGTAATTCAGGTATTACAGAATAACCACCATTCATATCAACAATTCTTACCAATGTATCAATACTCCCCGCCTCAAATGTATGATTATACGGAAGAGATCTTTGACAAAAATTAAAAATCTGATCTCTTAAGCAATGTCCTTCTTCTAATATCCATAAGTTTTCCTGTGGCAAATTATTTGCTGACAAAGGCACGTCCCTTAATGGATGTTCTTTTGAAAAATAAGCCAAAAACTTCTCATAATACAAGGGAATTTCATAAAAATCTTCTTCTTCTAAAGGCGTTGCAGCAATAAACATATCAATACTTTCGCGCTTTAAAGCCTGAATTAATGTTTCAGTATTCATCTCTGAAATTGTTAACTGTATTTCAGGATAATTCTTCTTAAATTCATTGATAAACTTTGGTATTAAATAAGGCGATAATGTGGGAATTACTCCTATATGTAAGGGCCCAGCTAACGATTCGGTTTCACTAACAACCACTTGTTTTACCTTACGCAACTCTCTAAGTGTAGATTCTGCCTGATCAATAATACGCAATCCAATATCTGTAGGCTCTATAGGATGCTTACTTCTATCAAAAATAGAAACATCTAATTCTGTTTCTAATTTCTGAATCATCATACTTAATGTAGGTTGTGTAACGCCGCACTCTTTAGATGCGGTAACAAAATGCCTGAATTTATTTAAGGCTACAATGTACTCTAACTGCTGAATAGTCATAAGATATAAATATTACTTATACAAATATAGATAATATCTGTTTGATTTATATCACAAACCCCTCTACATTTGTTTCAGAAACAATAACAAAAACGTTTAATAAATAAAAAATAGAGATTATGTCACAAATTGGAAAACAAGTAACCGACTTTAAAGTACAAGCTTACGTAAACGATCAATTCGAAACTGTATCAAAAGAAGACACATTAGGAAAATGGGGAATCTATTTTTTCTATCCTGCAGATTTTACTTTCGTATGCCCAACTGAGTTAGAAGACCTTGCAAACTCATACGATGAGTTTAAAGCAACAGGTGCAGAAATTTATTCAGTATCTACTGACTCACATTTTGTACACAAAGCATGGCATGATGCCAGCGACACAATTAAAAAAATTAAATACCCAATGCTTGCTGATCCAACAGGAGTTCTTTCAAGAGGTTTTGAAGTTATGATTGAAGAGGATGGCATGGCCGAAAGAGGAACATTTATTGTAAATCCTGAGGGTGAAATTGTTTCCTACGAGGTAGTTGCCGGAAATGTAGGCCGAAACGCAGATGAATTACTTAGAAAATTGAAGGCTCTTCAATTTGTTGCCGAACATCCTTCTGAAGTATGTCCAGCAAAATGGAAAGAAGGTGCTGAAACCTTAAAACCAAGTATTGATCTTGTTGGTGTAATTTAATTGATAAAATTATTCAACATGAGGGGAGAGCCTTCCTCTCCCCCATTAAATTTTTAGAGACATGTTAGAACAAGCTATAAAAGACCAGTTAAAAGCCGTTTTCGGAAACCTTAAAAGTAAATTTACTTTCAATATTAGTATTGCTGATGATCACTCTCAAAAAGAAGAGCTTATTAGCCTTTTAAATGAAGTATCATCCTGCTCTGATAAAATTACAACAATAGTAAACAATGGAAATGAGTTGTCATTTACTATTTTAAAAGATAATACCCCATTAAATATTATATTCAAAGCTGTGCCTACCGGTCATGAGTTTTCATCTTTACTAGCCGCAATTCTAAACGCTGATGGCATTGGTAAAAATTTACCTGATGATGTTTTAAAGCAAAGAATTCAGAATCTAAACGGATCAATTGAACTAAAAAGCTATATTTCGTTAACATGTACAAATTGTCCTGAAGTTGTTCAGTCGTTAAACGTAATGGCTTTATTGAACCCTAATATTAGTCATCAAATTATTGATGGAGCCATTAATCAGGAAGAAGTTGAAAAATTACAAATACAAGCAGTCCCTAGTGTATATGCAAATGGAGAGCTACTTCATGTGGGTAGATCATCACTTGGTGAATTACTAAGCAAACTTGAAAAACAAGTAGGTTCTAATGATAACATTGAAACAAAATCTGTTCATAAAAAATATGATGTAGCTGTTATTGGAGGCGGTCCTGCAGGCGTATCTGCGGCTGTATATTCAGCACGAAAAGGATTTTCTGTAGCTATTATTGCTGAAAAAGTAGGTGGTCAGGTAACAGAAACAGTTTCCATTGAGAACATGATCTCTATTCCGCAAACTACAGGATCTCAACTATCAGCAAACTTAATGAAACACCTTAATGAATACCCAATAGATATATTGGAAAACAGATTGGTTGAACAGGTAGATATTGTAGATGGTTATAAACAACTTAAAACATCCTTGGGCGAGATTATTACAACTCCAGCAATGATAATTGCTACAGGTGCCAGTTGGAGAAAATTAGGTGTACCTGGAGAAGACCAATATATTGGTTCTGGTGTTGCATTTTGTACTCATTGTGATGGTCCTTTTTATAAAAACAAAAAAGTGGTAGTTATAGGAGGTGGAAATTCAGGACTTGAGGCTGCTATCGACTTGTCTTCGATTGCAGCTGAAGTAACTGCTTTTGAGTTTATGGATGAACTAAAAGGTGATCAGGTTCTGCAAGACAAATTGAAATCATTATCTAATGTAAATATATACACCAGTATTGAAACCAAACACATAGAAGGTGACGGTAAAAAAGTAACAGGAATACAATACAAAAATAGAGATACTGGTGAAGAAAAGCATCTTGAAATTGACGGGGTGTTTGTTCAAATCGGTTTAAAACCCAATAGTAAGATATTTGCCGATATTATTAATACTAACAGAATGGGAGAAATTGAAATAGATGCTGCATGCCGAACGAATAAAGCTGGAATTTATGCAGCTGGTGATGTTTCTGTGGTCCCCTATAAACAAATAGTAGTTGCAATGGGTGAAGGATCAAAAGCTGCCTTATCGGCATTTGAAGATAATATAAAGAACATGCAAATATCTAATTAATAAAAAAGACTAATTAAAGGAGCTACCTATGATAGCTCCTTTTCAATTTATTTAAACTTTTAGAGGTCAGTAGTTAAGCACCTACTAAATCTTTCTGATTAATTTTGTCAGCTTCCACCATACGGTACATTAAGTTGTTAAAGATGTTATCTTTCATTTGTGATCGGTTAATCCTGTAGCAAAACTCATTAAAATATTTATCTATATGCCATTCGCTAACCCAAGAATAGGTTGTTCTAATCCACGACTTCACTTGGTGTATCATTGTATGTAAGGCTTTAAAATTCATGCCTCCCATGCTTTCAATCTGTTCTATGTTGTAATCCTTCATCAAAGGGCGATAACCTCTCCAACAATCAGTGGTCACACTGGCATCTTGGGATATATGAGCATCAAAAAGCCTTTTAAGTTCTTTCGATGAGTAATTGTTGATTTTCATCGAGTACATACGTTTTACTTTCCCATCATCGGTAAGCTCAACAGCACATACCGCTTTCTTTTTCTTGCTGTGGTAACTGCGACCAACCTTACCTTCTTCTTTGCCTCCTACCACAAACTCGTCGATATGTACATTTCCATCCATCGGGTTGTTTCCGCTTGATTGCATCGCTTCCCTAACTTTATGCATGAACAGTCGTGCTGTTTTTTCAGTCACTCCAATACGTTCTGACATATAGCTTGCAGACAAACTCTTGGTTGAGGTTGACATCTCAAAGCAAATGTAAAAGGCTTTGCGTACTCCAAATTTCACTTTGTGAAAGAGTGTGTTAGCGGTAGCTGACTCAATATGAGCACACTTGTTGCAGATTCTTCCGTGATGCTTGCGCTGCTGGTAGCCTTGATGCCCACATTTAACGCACTTAAAACCTTGGTGCCACTTAATGTTGGCCAAATATTCCAGGCAATCATCATCCGTATGGAAACGATCAGCAAACTCTAGAGCATTTTGTCCTTTGAATAATTCCATGTATCCCTTATTTTTACTGGTGGCAAATATAAGTAATTATCTACTGACCTCTATAAACTTTTTTAAAAGATCTTTTACCGCATCTTTATGAATGGTAAAACCCATCATCTTTAATTTGATATAGTCCTCATGGAAAAAATAATATCCAAATCGAGGATCAGCCTCTCCAACATTTCTTGAGCCAGAACTTGAATCTTTAATTAAATACCAATTTTTTCCTGTTCCATTATAATTTTCTAAATAACCAACCAAATGCATGCCGTGATCATCAGTAGTTGTTTCATTAGAAAAACGAAATTGACGAGCATCTTCATTAATATATTCTGATGGTATATCATAATCCGGAACTATAGCACAATTAGTTTCTCTACTAAATCCAGTTTCAGACACATCTCCGCCAATACTTAAAGTAAACCCTTTTTTAGCAGCTTCTTTAATTGCTTTCATAAAATCATCTAATGGAATATTGTAATAATCCTTACTATGCCACCAATTATCTGGCACCTTATATTCCACTAACTGCCAGTACGGCTCTTGCTTATATGATAAAATTTCAACATAATCATCAGGATTTAGCTCCAGATATTCCTTCAAATAACTTTGTGGTGAATAAGTTTGTCCTTTTACAACAAAAGTAGTAGGTGGTACACCAATATAATGATTCATAATAGATTTAATAGTCTCCAAACCATATTCTACATTCCAGGCATTACTTTCTTTTAATGACGTTAAAAAGGAATTCATTTCTTCATACATTTTTGCATGAGTATGAAATTTCCTATTATCAATTAAACCTGTGAATGATTCTTTAGGCACAGCACCATATTCTTTCATAATACGAGCCACTGCATTTCCTTCAGATCCCTCATCAAAATTTGAATCACCTCTCTTTTCAATAAATCTACGAGCCTTTTCTACATATTCCCAATAAACAGTGTATAGTTCTGAAATCTCAACTTTTTTACCTGTTAAACGATACACTTCCGTTTCATAAAAAGAAGTAGTGGAAAAACACCAGCAAGTACCAGTATTACCTTGAGATTCCAAATCCTGACACCATGATGTGGTATATAATTCAGGATCATTGGGCAGGTCCATTTTCGATTGATCCATTATAAACCTCGTATACGGATCTTTATTTCCATTCTCTATAGAATCATTAACGGCATTTACATCTTTTAAAATAGATTCATAATAATATCCTTTTCCTTTTTCAATAATTTGAAGTTTAGCTTTGTCCTTATTATTTTGCGCAGATAAAGAAACTCCAATAATAAGTACATATAGTACTGCTATTAATTTATACATAAAAATTGTTGTTATGGGTGTATATTAATAATTACATTTTTTCAATTAAACTATCTAAAAAAACAACCAAAAATAAGAATAACATACTTTTTTATAATTGACAGATAACATGTTTTAGAGTACAATCCTAAATTTTAATATTTTTAAACTTTTTAGCCCCGAAATATTCCAGTAATTAGTATTATCGAGGAAAAACAACACTCTATAAATTTTGTTCCGACGTATATTTGTAAATGTTATAAGAAAAAATTATTTGCAATATGGAGTATATAGAATACGATATTAAACTAATTATTCAGGAAAAACTAAAAGATATCATTATTCCCAATAGTATTGAACTCAATTGTGAGCAATATGGTAGTGAGCTAAATAACATATATGATAGCTACATATATTATAGTGATGAAATAAATGGTATAATTGAAGTTTTTGCAGATTTTAATTGTATTGTAATAAAAGAGGATATTCATCTAAAATCGAGAGGGAGCTTTAAAGGTAAGTTTGTATTGGAATACAAGAGTTTTATTGATGATTCATGCGAAGTTTATATTTAAAGACAAAAAGAACACCCCTTCTCTAAAATCACAATAAAAATCTATATATTTTGTTCAATAAACATTTTATTGTATATATTATTATTCATTAACATTTACATATATAAACATTAATACATACATAATTAAATCAGATTTAACATTAAACACCTTTCCAAATAATCCTTTATTTACAATACCTACATATACCTAAACACAATTAACAATTAAATAATATTTATAAATTTATATTTTCAATACTTTTATACATATTAATTTATTAGAGCGTAGATTTACTTTACAAAATTCATACATTTTAAAAAAATAATTAATATTTTCGAGCATTATAACTAACAGTAGTATTTATTTAGTAAAAAAGTAAATACCAATTAAGCAATCTAGTATTAACCATTATTAACAAACAAAACATTTTACTATGCTTCAAACATTAAACCTAACACAAAAAGAAATCACAACACAGGACAATCAAAACCAACCAAGTAACTTTGAGGAATATTTAAAATCACTTATTGAAGTTACAGAGCCTTATTATGCTCTGGAAAATTTAAGTCTGGAAAATGACGAAATTCTTAAAGCTTCAATCAAAAAACAATTAGCTTGTAAACATGAAGTAAAAGGGATGTCATATTCAGAAGCTGGAAGACATCTTGCCATATTAGGTTCTCTTGCTCTAGCCAACTCAAATCCTTTAAAAGAAAAACATTATTATCTTGCTAATAAGGCCTATGTTGAAAGAGTTTATCAGGAGGCATACGATGAGGTAGATCACATTGGATACATGAAAACAGTATCATTTAACAGAAAAAATGCTATTGCGGAAGGGCACCTTACAACAACTACTGGAGAAATAATTTATAAAATAAAAGTTGAATACTCAGTGCTTACTGCATCTTTGTTTGAGCGTATGTTTAAAAAACATAAACAAGAAACAAATAAACCAGTTGGATTCAACCCTTATAAAGATAGTATTCCATTATATGACATTGTAAAATCAAAAGAGCAATGCTCAGCAAGCATGGGACTGATAAAAAAAGAAGTCTGTGTGGGTCATTTTGATGATTATCCTGCGTTACCTGTAGCTAGAATAGCACAAATTTTAACAGCTATGGCATCTATTCAAAATAACATAATTGAAGAAATTTTGAAACCAATTAAAATAAAGCGCGTAATACTATATGCAAATTCATTTTTATTTGCTGGTGAAACAATGAACCTAAAGAGCACATATGATTCATTACCAGACAATAACAACGAGTCATTTATTGATACATTTGCATATAAAAATAATGAAACTAAGCATTCAGCGCGCTTAAGTTGCTGGATTTAAATTAATAAACTATATGAACCTTTACGAACTCTATTTAATCTTATTGTTACTTTGCTCGATTTTGTATGTGCCAGTAGCATACTATATTGGAAAAGGATCCATTGTATGGAGAATTGCCTTGGCAATAATGTTTCCAATATTAATACTGGCTTATACATCATTTTCTTTTGCGTTATCTCTAAATTACTTTTTGTTTATTCCTGCATTAGGATCAATTTTCTTAACTTTTTACTTCCTAACAAGGTTAATAAAAAAACCGTTTGGAAATATTGAACAAATAATTTCTAAATTTTCTAATGGTGAGTTAAATATTGATATTGATGACAAACTAAAAAATGACAAAACTGAATTAGGGAAAATAGCAAATAGTATAGAGAATGTTTCTCAAACATTATTAAATATTATTGGAGAAATTAAACAAGTTTCAGAAGAAGTAGTTTCGCATAGTGCTCAGTTAACATCTGTAACACAATTATTAGCCGATGGCACTAATACACAAGCTGCATCAACAGAGGAAATAAGTAGTTCTATAGAAGAAATAATATCTATAATTGATTCAAGTAGCACAAACGCTGTAAATGCCAAGAATATTTCTACAAATGCTGCCAATGGCATTAAGGATAACATTGCACATTCAGAAAAAACAAGCGAGTCTATTAAAATCATTTTTGAAAACATTGGTAAAATTAATGATATTAGTGAACAAACAAAGATTCTGTCATTAAATGCTTCTGTAGAAGCTGCCAGAGCAGGAGAGCAAGGGAAAGGGTTTTCTGTGGTTGCAAATGAGGTACAAGAATTAGCACAAAATAGCAAGCATTTTTCTAATGCAATTCATAATTTATCATCTGAAGCTTTATCGTTTGCTGTTCAAGCGTCTGATTCTTTAAGTAAAATGGCACCTGAGGTATTAAATACAGCTTCATTAGTAGAAGAGATAAATGCCGGTGCTATGGAACAAAAGCTTGCTATGAACCAGATTTCAAGTTCTCTGCAAGAATTAAACCATATTACACAAGAAACAAGTGCTAATAGTGAGGAAATGACAGCCAGTGCAAATCAACTAATGAATCAGTCAAAGAAATTAAATGATTTAGTGGGTTTCTTTAAAGTATAATTAATAGTGAATCGAATTTCAAATTCACTAATTAGTTATTACTAAAATAATATTAGGATTAATAAATACGTAAGATGTATTTATTAATCCTTTTTTATTGTATCAAATATTGTTAATTAAATACCAATAAAGATTCCCATATATTCTTATACCAAATATAATTCATAATGCGCTGTATATTTTGTATCTTTAATGCATGTCAAGACAATCAAATATTGAGATCAAAGAGGAACTAGAATTCCTAAAAAATTTGTATCAAAAAGAGAAGAACCATCGCGTACGCGCCAGAATTAAATGCTTGATTTTAGTGAAGGAATCCAAGTTAAGTGGGCAGTTGGAAATAGCAACATATTTAAGCGTAGATTATGCTACAATAAAAAGATGGCTTAAACAATATCGAGAAGAAGGTCTTGAATCATTGGTTAGTTTAAAAAGCGGAGGTAAACGCAAAAGCGTTATTGATAGTGATGTGCATGAAAGTTTAGCTATAAAATTAAATGATTCAAAAGATCCATTATTAGGTTATTGGGATGCTGTATTATGGGTAAAGAAACAACATAATTTGGATATAAAATACAACACTTTAAGGACTTATCTGATACGTCATTTCAAAACAAAACTTAAATCGCCACGCAAATCTCATTATAAAAAAGATGAACAGGCTATTGAAGCCTTTTTTAAAACTACCTAACGAATTGGATGCAATTAGAACCAGTCTTAATAAAGATAAGTTCACTTCTATCAATTTGGAACTGCTATATTTACCAAGACACCAAGTTAAGCTTGTAATGATTAAATGTACAAGCGTATGAAGTATCCGTGTTGCAAAGTACACTATAGTGAGATTGAAAATATAGGAATTAGTTCTTAATGGTTTTCCAATTTTGAGGAAGAAGTTCTTTTAATTGAGATGATTTATAATCTTGTATCCTTTCAAGTACAAATGTTAGCCATTCTAAAGGATTTACGTCATTAATTTTACAGGTAGCAAAAAAGGAATACATCATGGCAGCTTTTTGTACTGCACTATGTGAACCTGCAAACAAATAGTTTTTTCGACCTAAAGCTAATGGACGTATAGCATTTTCAATTTTATTATTATCGATTTCATATTTACCATTATCAATGTAGGCTTTTAATCTCGGCCAGAGGTTGTATGTATAGGTAATTGCTTTTCCAATTGGACTTTTGGGTACAACTTTATCAATGTTGCTTTTTAGCCATTGTTCTATTTCAATTAAGACAGGTCTTGCATATATGCTTCTGTACCTTTTTGTAAGGTTTTATAATCTATCAATCGCTCTTTTGCTGTTCTTTCTATTTCATAAAGTTTCTGCATCTTTTCAAGCATAAACTCTGCCATATGACTATATCGAAATATTACTCCATTGGGAAATTCAATTTCTTGATAGGCTTGTTCTGCTGTGTTTTCAACTTTGACAGGAATAAATCCGCTAGGGCATGGATCTGATTGTTTTGAGGCCTGCTCTTTATTAAACTTTGTTATCCAATATTTAAGTGAATCCAGAGAAATTCCTTCTTTCTTACAAAAATCAGGTTGCCTCATCTGCCTCTTACTTTTATGCCACAGATCTACGATTTTTCGTATTTCAGCATGACGTTCTATTATGCTTGTTTTCATGTTGGCAAGCTGACAAAATCACTGATAATATGCAATATGTAAATTACAGCATGCTTACGTAGTCTAACGGTTTTGCAACTTGTATAAACGCAAAAAGAGCAATCGAAAATAAATTCGATTGCTCTTTTATTAAAAATCAGCGGTGACCTACTCTCCCACAATATGCAGTACCATCGGCGCTAATAGGCTTAACTTCTCTGTTCGGAATGGGAAGAGGTGGAACCCTATCGCAATAACCACTTAAATATCTTTATTAACACATTAGCTCAATCAAAATCACATGTCGTGCTTTAACGCCCAACTAAAAGTTTCGGGTAATTAGTACTGCTCGGCTTTGACATTACTGCCTTTACACCTACAGCCTATCAACGTCATAGTCTCTAACGTCCCTGATAAGGATATCTCATCTTGAAGCAGGCTTCGTGCTTAGATGCTTTCAGCACTTATCCCTTCCAAACTTAGCTACCCAGCAATGCTCCTGGCGGAACAACTGGTACACCAGAGGTTTGTCCAACGCGGTCCTCTCGTACTAACGTCAGGCCTTCTCAAATATCCTACGCCCACAACAGATAGGGACCGAACTGTCTCACGACGTTCTGAACCCAGCTCGCGTGCCACTTTAATGGGCGAACAGCCCAACCCTTGGGACCTTCTCCAGCCCCAGGATGTGACGAGCCGACATCGAGGTGCCAAACCGCTCCGTCGATATGAGCTCTTGGGAGCGATCAGCCTGTTATCCCCGGAGTACCTTTTATCCTTTGAGCGATGGCCCTTCCATGCGGAACCACCGGATCACTATGTCCTACTTTCGTACCTGGTCGACTTGTCGGTCTCACAGTCAAGCTTCCTTGTGCCATTACACTCTGCGGACGGTTACCAATCGTCCTGAGGAAACCTTTGAAAGCCTCCGTTACTCTTTTGGAGGCGACCACCCCAGTCAAACTACCCACCAAACAATGTCCGGATAAATCCGTTAGGCCACAGATAAGCAAAGGGACGTATTTCAAGGGCGACTAAACTACACCTGGCGATGCAGCATCAATGTCTCCGTCCTATCCTACACATTACTTACCCACAACCAATGTTAAGTTGCAGTAAAGGTTCACGGGGTCTTTCCGTCCCGTTGCGGGTAATCGGCATCTTCACCGATACTACAATTTCACCGAGCTCATGGTTGAGACAGTGCGCACATCGTTACACCATTCGTGCAGGTCGGAACTTACCCGACAAGGAATTTCGCTACCTTAGGACCGTTATAGTTACGGCCGCCGTTTACTGGGGCTTCAATTCAAACCTTCGCCAAAGCTAAGCTCTCCTCTTAACCTTCCAGCACCGGGCAGGTGTCAGGCCTTATACGTCTTCTTTCGAATTTGCAAAGCCATGTGTTTTTGATAAACAGTCGCATGCGCCATTTCTCTGCGGCCTACCGAAGTAGGCGCCCCTTATCCCGAAGTTACGGGGCCAATTTGCCGAGTTCCTTAACCATGAATCACTCGAGCGCCTTAGTATACTCAACCCAACTACGTGTGTCCGTTTACAGTACGGGCTCCAATACTCGCTTTTCTTGGTACCGGCTGCTTTACTTCGCTTCGACCGAAGTCTAGGCTCAACGTACTATTCCGTCAGTACGTAGTAATCTCACCAATACGTCACTTTCAATGTATTGCAGGTGCAGGAATATTAACCTGCTCGCCATCCACTACCCCTTTCGGGTTCGCGTTAGGTCCCGACTAACCCTGATCCGATTAGCGTTGATCAGGAAACCTGAGTCTTTCGGCGTGAGGGTTTCTCGCCCTCATTATCGTTACTTATGCCTACATTTGCTTTTCTAACTGCTCCACAGAACATCGCCATTCTGCTTCAAAGCCATTAGAATGCTCCCCTACCACTGTAATAAATTACAATCCATAGCTTCGGTAGTATACTTATGCCCGATTATTATCCATGCTCGATCGCTCGACTAGTGAGCTGTTACGCACTCTTTAAATGAATGGCTGCTTCCAAGCCAACATCCTAGCTGTCTATGCAATCAAACCGCGTTTGTTCAACTTAGTATACATTTGGGGACCTTAGCTGATGGTCTGGGTTCTTTCCCTCTCGGACACGGACCTTAGCACCCATGCCCTCACTCCTATTCATCATCTTATAGCATTCGGAGTTTATCAGGAGTTGATAGGCGGTGAAGCCCTCTCGTCCAATCAGTAGCTCTACCTCTATAAGATTAAAATAAGGCTGCACCTAAATGCATTTCGGGGAGTACGAGCTATTTCCAGGTTTGATTGGCCTTTCACCCCTACCCACAGTTCATCCAAAAACTTTTCAACGTTAACTGGTTCGGTCCTCCATTCCGTGTTACCGGAACTTCAACCTGACCATGGGTAGATCACCTGGTTTCGCGTCTAGCGCAGCTAACTTTAACGCCCTATTCAGACTCGCTTTCGCTTCGGCTCCGTTACTTAATAACTTAACCTTGCTAACTACGACTAACTCGTAGGCTCATTATGCAAAAGGCACGCCGTCACCATATAATGGCTCCGACCGCTTGTAGGCGTACGGGTTCAGGTACTATTTCACTCCCCTGTTCGGGGTACTTTTCACCTTTCCCTCACGGTACTGGTTCACTATCGGTCTTTCAGGAGTATTTAGCCTTACCAGATGGGCCTGGCAGATTCATACAGGATTTCTCGTGTCCCGCACTACTCAGGATACTGCTAAAATTTAAAACCTTACGTGTACGTGGCTGTCACACTCTTTGGCCGTTCTTTCCAAAACGCTCCACTTCAATTTTAAATCTACGTCGCAGTCCTACAACCCCAACAATGCCTAAACATTATTGGTTTGGGCTAATCCCCGTTCGCTCGCCGCTACTTAGGGAATCACTTTTGTTTTCTTCTCCTCCAGGTACTTAGATGTTTCAGTTCCCTGGGTTTGCCCCCCGAAGGGTGACTAGTCTTCAACTAGCCGGGTTGCCCCATTCAGAAATCTGCGGATCAATAAATATTTGCTTCTCCCCGCAGCTTATCGCAGCTTATCACGTCTTTCTTCGCCTCTGAAAGCCTAGGCATCCACCGTACGCCCTTGCTTACTTTCTTGTTGGTTTAGCTTTATGCTCTCGCATTAAAGCCAACCTATGATTTTGATTGTTATTGCCAATATGTCAATGTACGTTTTTCCCATTTTTTCGGGATAGCTATTAGTGCATAAGTTATTTACTTACTAATAGTGTAATTTTGAAATGCTAAAAAAAGGAAATGGTGTTCTTTGTGTTTAAATTAATTTAAACGCGTTTTAAACTCTCTCCAGAAAGGAGGTGTTCCAGCCACACCTTCCGGTACGGCTACCTTGTTACGACTTAACCCTAGTTATCAGTTTTACCCTAGGCCGCTCCTTACGGTAACAGACTTCAGGTACCCCCGACTTCCATGGTTTGACGGGCGGTGTGTACAAGGCCCGGGAACGTATTCACCGCGTCATTGCTGATACGCGATTACTAGCGAATCCAGCTTCACGGAGTCGAGTTGCAGACTCCGATCCGAACTGAGACCGGTTTTTGAGATTAGCATCACATCGCTGTGTAGCTGCCCTTTGTACCGACCATTGTAACACGTGTGTAGCCCTGGACGTAAGGGCCGTGCTGATTTGACGTCATCCCCACCTTCCTCTCGGTTTACACCGGCAGTCTTGTTAGAGTCCCCACCTTCACGTGCTGGTAACTAACAACAGGGGTTGCGCTCGTTATGGGACTTAACCCGACACCTCACGGCACGAGCTGACGACAACCATGCAGCACCTTGTAAGCAGTCCGAAGAAAAGAATATCTCTACTCTATGCAGCCTACATTTAAGTCCAGGTAAGGTTCCTCGCGTATCATCGAATTAAACCACATGTTCCTCCGCTTGTGCGGGCCCCCGTCAATTCCTTTGAGTTTCATTGTTGCCAACGTACTCCCCAGGTGGATTACTTAATGCTTTCGCTCAGTCGCTGACTATGTATCGCCAACAACGAGTAATCATCGTTTACGGCGTGGACTACCAGGGTATCTAATCCTGTTCGCTACCCACGCTTTCGTGCATCAGCGTCAATTATAGCTTAGTAAGCTGCCTTCGCAATCGGTGTTCTGTGTTATATCTATGCATTTCACCGCTACACAACACATTCCGCCTACCTCAACTAAATTCAAGACTAACAGTATCAATGGCAGTTCTACAGTTGAGCTGCAGGATTTCACCACTGACTTATTAGTCCGCCTACGCACCCTTTAAACCCAATAAATCCGGATAACGCTCGCATCCTCCGTATTACCGCGGCTGCTGGCACGGAGTTAGCCGATGCTTATTCATACGGTACCGGCAAATAGCTACACGTAGCTACGTTTCTTCCCGTATAAAAGTAGTTTACAACCCATAGGGCAGTCTTCCTACACGCGACATGGCTGGTTCAGACTTGCGTCCATTGACCAATATTCCTCACTGCTGCCTCCCGTAGGAGTCTGGTCCGTGTCTCAGTACCAGTGTGGGGGACCTTCCTCTCAGAACCCCTAGACATCGTCGCCTTGGTAAGCCGTTACCTTACCAACTAGCTAATGTCACGCATGACCATCTTTTACCGCCGAAACTTTACTTTTCTATTCATGCGAATAAAAAAGACTATAAGGTATTAATCCAAATTTCTCTGGGCTATCCCTTTGTAAAAGGCAGGTTTCATACGCGTTACGCACCCGTGCGCCGGTCGTCAGCAAGTAGCAAGCTACCTCTGTTACCCCTCGACTTGCATGTGTTAGGCCTGTCGCTAGCGTTCATCCTGAGCCAGGATCAAACTCTTCGTTGTATAAAAATTATTATGACTGATTTAACAGCCTATTATTCTTTACAAGAGTTTTAACTCAAAGAATCACTCTATTTTCCTTTTTTTTAGTGTGCATTTCAATATTTTCAAAGAACGTGGTTGCTTTATTCAACATCAAGGTATAAACAAAACAACTTCTTATATTTTGTAAACCGCATTCGGTTTATTTCAATCTTGTTTTTAACTCCCAACCTTCGTTGAGTGTCGCTCTAAAAGCGGCTGCAAAGATAACAACTTTATTTCCTTAACTCCAAATAAATTTTGAGAAAATTTTATTTATTTTTTCAAGACTTATTTAACTCCTATCTAATTACCTTTCAGTAATTTAAACCCTTCCTCTTGTTCCATCATTTGAGCTTCTGGCCTTTCTTTAAAAGCGGCTGCAAAGATAACTGATTTAATTTCTTAATTCCAAATAAAAATTGAAAAATATTTTCTATTTTTTTCATCCCCTTTCTTTACCTCCTAAAACCTGCTCTATATCAAGAACTATCTCCTTTATAAAGTCATTCAAAATGTCATCTTTTATTCGCGCCTCTCGTTCAAAGCGGGTGCAAAGAAATGAACTTTATTTTTAATCTCAAAGTATTATCCCATTATTTTTTTGACAGATTTTAAAGATAATCTTTAATCTGCATCTTGTCAATGGTTTATACTGAAAAGTTTTTTAAAAAAAATAATGTCATTTCAATAAATCAATAGTTTTGACTTTTAATAGCACTATTATTATACATTTAAACAACACACCTGTAATGCAACATAGATTAATTATAGTAATAGCTTATTATATTTTACAATTACCATATTACTACTAATATGTATTCAGAATCTTCATCCTTCTTATAAAAGCAATATTGTTACCTAACAAATGCCAGCCTATAATATTATATAAATTTAATATGAACGTTTAACTCCAGAATAAAACTTATTATTTTTTTATTATCTTAATGAAAATTAATTGATTAAAATTTAAATACAATTAATCAAATACCCCCCTAATATGGAAAATACTACAGCAACTCCTTTACGAAAGGTTATCTTCGTTGACGAAAACAATTGTGTTAACTGCCACGCTTGTATTACTGCTTGTCCGGTAAAATTTTGCAATGTTGATAAAGGCAATCACATGTCTGTTAATCCGGACTTATGTATTGCTTGTGGTAAATGCATAGAAGCATGTAAACACAATGCCAGAAAACCCATTGATGACTTTGATAGCTTTACTACCTCTTTGGATCAAGGAAATCGTTTTATTGCCATTGTTGCACCAGCTATTGCAGCAAGTTTTCCAGAAACCTATAAAGAATTCAACGGTTGGTTAAAAACCATTGGTATTGAAGCAGTGTTTGATGTCAGTTTTGGAGCCGAGTTAACAGTTAAATCATATATAGAAGCTCTAAACAAACAACAAAAAACGATTATAGCCCAACCTTGTCCGGCGATTGTCTCCTATATTGAAATATACCAGCCAGAACTAATTCCATACTTAGCTCCAGCAGACAGTCCGATGATGCACACTATTAAAATGGTAAAAGAGTTTTATCCTGAATTCAAAAGACATCATGTATTAGTAGTTTCACCATGTTTAGCTAAATCAAGAGAATTTGAAGATACAGGTAAAAACATTTATAATGTAACATTTAATACCTTCAACGAAATACTAAAAGAAAACAAAATTGAATTAAAACATTTTAATGCTATCGAATATGACAATCCTCCAGCCGAAAGAGCTGTGCTATTTTCAACTCCCGGAGGTTTATTAAAAACAGCAGAACGGGAAGTTCCTGAGATAATAGATAAAACACGAAAAATTGAAGGATCGCATTTAATATATCCATACCTGAACAGCTTACATAAAAATATAAAGAATGGAATAGCTCCTCTTTTAATTGATTGCTTAAACTGTGAACAAGGATGTAATAGTGGTCCTGGCACCATTACTCAAAATCTAAATCTTGAAGAAGTGGAACACCTCATCGAAAACCGAAAAAAAGAGACTATTAAAAGATATCATTCTCCCAAGGGCAAAAAGTTATTAAAAAAGACCATAACCCAATATTGGAAAGAAGATCTGTACACTCGAAAATACGTAGATAAAAGTTCCAACAATCATATAGTCATTCCATCAGAGCAGGATAAGTGGGAACTTTTTAATACTATGAATAAATATTCTGATGATGATGTCTATAATTGTTCAGCATGCGGATATGGTAATTGTGATGATATGGCCACTGCAATTCACAATGGCTTAAACAGCAAGGAAAACTGTCATTATTACAAAAGCTCAGTAATTATTAATCTATCACAGTCGGTAAGCAATACAATCATTGAATTACACAAAAAGTTCTCGTCCATACACCAAATGCTTGAGATCTTTGAAGATCTACAAACGGAATTTAGTGAATTAGAAAGCACCATCGCACAACAAACAAAACTCATCAACAAGTTTGAAAAAATTGCAGATACCATTCATATTGTATCTGACCGAACAAATATGCTGGCCATAAATGCTTCCATTGAAGCAACAAGAGCAGGTCAGGCAGGTTTAGGATTTAACGTGGTAGCCAATGAAGTTTTAAAACTGGCTGAAAACACAACTCTTGAAACAGAAAAAATTAAAGATAACACCAATGAAATAAAACAATATTTTAATAATACAGAAAAGAAACTTGGTCAATCAACCTCTAAATTTATTCAGGCCTCAAAGCTATACATGAAAGTTTCTGGAGCCATAGACGAAATGAATGATGCCATTCAAGAACTCAATGAAAAAACAATGGATTTTGCAGCTAATGAATCATTAACTTTAAAAAAAGATTCTTTTAAGGATCAAGAAAATAACAAAATCATGATTTCTTAATTACCAGTAAAGGAAGAAAATGAAATATGATTATTAAATCATTACCACCTCCATAATCCCGCAGACGGACCAACCAGGTACTTAAAAGCATACATTCTCGGTTTTTGATCGGATAGGTTGCGGTATTTCTGCGGGTACTATAGGCCGATTGCTCACCCGCAGACTACCCGATGAACACCCGCAGAAACCCGATCATTATCCGCAGCAGCCCCGCAGCAGGTATATATCAGGTCCGTTTCAATCCCGATCATGCACAGTAAAATGCCATTTTTAACACTTTTGCGCACAGTTTTTTGTTGTTTTTGCAAAAACATGCACAATTACTACAAAATCAACTTTTTTAAGTAGAAAACAGAAACTTAAAACATTACAAATAATTCATAAATAACTGACTTTAAAGACTTTTAACCACCATAAAAGTAGCGGTAAAAATACCGTTATTTTTTTGTATATATGATTTAGCTAAAGAATACAAAAGGTTGGTGCGGATATTTATTCGTGCAATAAGCAATATCTACATTTTAAATATTCTTTTAATTTAGATACGGCTAACTCTTGAGAATTGAATACAGGATTTACAATCCGGATAAAAACACCCCGCTGTAGTACGATTGCATCGTGAGACTCCGTTATTTCACAACAATCACACCTTCAATAAGTCATATACCACCTGCATAATTTTTAGCACTATTATAAACATACTCCTCTTGCTGTTTTCCTTTAGAATTTCTGAAAATTAAATGGATATGATTAGTCATAACACACTTTTGACTGAACTCAAGACTATCTATAACAATGTCTTTATATTCATTTCGTGTAAATACATCTATCCATTCTATGATTGCAAAACTCACAAAGTAAACACCTTCTGGATTATGAAATTTATAATTTCTACTCATTAGAATTTGGATTATTGGGTTGGTATTTTCTTATAGGAAAGACTCTTTGCTTTATTGAACCACGCGTGAGGACACGCGCGGTAGCGGGGGGAACAATCTATATATGATTACAACAACCGACCTCATGGTGAGTTAAATGGTTTAACTCCACTCGAAGCTCTTGAAAATGAAAAACCATGCACAAATTATGCTCAAAACATTAAAAATGCAGCTAAAATCAGGATTTTCTGCAACAAAAATAGTAATTGTGAGTTATGTAAAAGCTAGTTCTAGTAAATGAGACTAATACATATCTAATTTCATTCCGTTTTTAAGATAAGTATTTCTAACTTTTCCTTTTTATTAGTAATTAATACAACTTAAAGTACATTACGATTTTTCGTATCCCTTATCGTAAAAGGATTGTAGAGGATGCACCGCATAATATATGACATCTATAAAAACACTGCACTACTGTTTTACAGCGCGCTGATTTGCTGACTTCCCAATTTTACCAAACTGTTTAATTTCTATTTCTTTAGTTTGACTTCGCAATGAGGCGGTTAACTTACGGGTGGTAAAATCAGGTTTTAAATACAATACATAAGGCTCATCGGGGCATTCTTTATGCATTTCCTCAAACACTTTAAACATCTCATAAGCTCCTTGCAAATATATCTCCCCAAAATACACCACTCCATCCTTTATCCATCTATAAAATATATGATTAGGTACTGCCTTTGTTTTAAAATAGTTATCATCCAATTCTTTCCCTTCCATCACATCCATTTCTCCGTTATAAAAATCAACTTGAACAAAAACTATGTTTTCATGCGATACACTGTCTACTTCTATGGTATAATTAAAACGCTGCCTATATATTGACTTAAAAGGTTCAGGGTTTATGCCGTGCTTGGCAATATATTCATTAGCTCCATCAATGCTTCCTAATACAAACGTATTAAACTCTGATCTTGTATCTGTCATATCCGGAAACATACTCTTCCAATCGTAATCCATTTCCTCGCCCTGAAAGTGACCTATTTCAACGGTTCGTGTACCTGATACATACATCCACAAAGCAACACCTCCTTTGGGATATACATTTACTATTAATCCATCATAGCCAAATTTCTTCCCATTTTTATCTACATATCCTTGTTCAAACAATGCTCGTATAGTATCAGCAGGAAGCTTAAAATCACCCCTGAAAAATTTATCCTCTGCATAAGAAAACCATCCTATCTCTAAACGATCCGGTACAAAATGGCCTGTAGACATCTCCATACCACCAAGACCCCAACCTCCACTTCTCCTGCCTCCTGTGGCTATACCACACATCTTCCCTTCTGCTGAAAAAGAGCCAAATACAGTTGTAATCGGATAATAACGAGGGGCATTAATACCCGGT
Organism: uncultured Saccharicrinis sp.; assembly: GCA_963665705.1. GTDB lineage: Bacteria > Bacteroidota > Bacteroidia > Bacteroidales > Marinilabiliaceae > Saccharicrinis. Next base: position 1,039,383 of record OY762448.1, on the reverse strand, counting down.
CGCCACTCTATTTTAAATGCTTCTTTTTTTTGTTTTTGACCAGAGGTACATGAGAATAAATGAATTGCCATTAGTATACAAATTAAATTTTTCGATATATTTTTCATTACTATTTAGTCAGACCTGAAAAAGTACTATATTTTGAGTTACCCTGTTTTTTAGAAAGATTATTTTTGTAAAAAATAAAATTTGAAAAAGGTCAAAAAGAATTTGCTCTTTAATTCTATTGAGCATTTTCTTTAAATTAAAGCCTGTTCCAGCTAAAATTGTATTTATTTTATCTCCATTGGCCCCTTTTAAATAATTTCTTAACATCCTGTGATCATGCTTAATATGACCAATAATTGGTTCGATTCCTGCCCTTGCTTTAAAACGTTTCCTTGCTTTTTGTTTCTCATAGGGAGTAGTTCCTTTTTTCGGAACTGTTGGTGATATTATTTCAACACCGTCAATGTTCTTTTTTCCTCGGTATCCTCTGTCAACAATTCCAACCTTGGGTTTACTTTCAGTTAAGTACTCTGTTTGTTTTAAATGTTCCTCCAGGGTATGTCCATCGTAGGGATTATCTTCAAAAGCTATAGCTCCAACTACAATTTTTGTGGTCTTTGTTAATACAATTCCTGATTTATTTCCAAATTCAAACTTCTTTGCTTCTTTTCCTTTAGCGATGCAACTAACCTGTGGTTCGTGAATGCTGTAAATCTTATTCTTATCTCCCTTTTTTTGTGTTAGAATCTTATTGAGTATAATCAACAGTTCTTTATATTTTAATTTTTGTGTCGGATTAAATTGTCTTTCAATATCTCTTACTTGACGGCCCGCTATCGTTTTAATTTTTCGTAATGCCGATTTAGCTTTCTTTCTTCTTTTGGGATGATTATGAAAACGTTGGTCTATCATTAACTGTTTTAATGTGCGAGTATAAGTTTGTCGAAGTTTTATTCCCTCTTGTTCTGCTATCTTATTAACTTTTTCAATGATGCGTTTATGTAATTTGGCATCCGTTGGATAGGTAATATTCTTTTCTTGAACAGTACTGTCTATTAACACTTCTTTCTCTTGAGCCTCTTGGCCAAAAAGTTGCACTGAAATTTTTAATAATTTTTCTGCTCCTTCTTGGCCTATTCGCTTTCTAAAGTGAATGAATTCAGTTGGATCAAAAGGCTTTTGAGTCTGAAAGATTTTCTCTCCACTAAAATACTGCCAATATGGATTTTCAATCCATCTATCAATAAGTGCCTCATCACTAAGGTTGTAAATATGCTTAAGCAAAAGTAAACCAACCATCTTTCGAATAGGAACTGATGGACGTCCAAAGTCAGAATAATAAACAGAAAAATCTGCTTCTACCAAATCCCAATCTATTTGCTTTGATAAAACACATAATTCGTGATCTAAATTAATGAACCGTTCAATTGGCGTATCAAAAATTCTTAACTGTGGAGTATTATCTTGTTTTCCAACCATATCTGCAAGCTTTCTGACTAAAATACATATTTCCTTGCAGATTAATAAATCTAAAGAAAAATGTTATAAGCTAGTTATCAACATAATAGTTGGTTTTTAAGGTTAAACTATTTATTATCAACTATGTATTATTTTTCGCGATGGTTTTGTTCGAATACTGGATTTATAAGGATCGAAATAAGGAATACCTGTACCTGCTTTTAATGTACTACAGTCATGAGAGGTATGAAAATATGTAGCCCGCAACCACTTTAATGTTTGATGATCATATATTTTACCCCTCGCTGCCGCGCGTGCAATGTCATTAAGTTAGCATATAAAATACAATAATTCCCCTAATTGATAAATATAAAGACGCTTCAAAAAACACTACCTAAATTTCCATTCCTGATATTCACATAGGTCAATGAAATATTTGCAAATAAAGCTCCCCCCTATTAGAAGCAATATCCATGCATGAACAGAGGCTTCTATATACTCATCATTCATTGTTGGATATCCATATTTCCCAGTTTTATAAAAGAACTTATCCAAAGGAATAATAGTTTTAGGTAGCCAACTCTGTGGCCCTTTATCTCCAATTTTTCTGATCCCCGTATACTTGGTATGCGTTACCTTTCGATAGAGCTGATGCTTGGCTTTTGCTTTTTTTAATCCCATATTAACCTGTTTGCTTTCATCACCACTTCCCAATCCTTTCCCGTTCTGCTTGTTGTTCGGGAGTAGCTTCTGGTGTTGGTATTTGGCTAGGATACAATGGTTTTTTAAACTTTGCTTTTTTACGACGCTCGTAATCTTTTTCTCGATATGGATCCAAGTCTGTATGAGGTGGTAAAGGGCGGTTACTATCCATATACCATGTTAGTAATGACAAATCAGTATAACAATCTACTCCGCCAAATGGAAATTGAAGAATACTACCTGCTTTGTCTGGACGAACAATTAGTAATTGATAAGCTCCAACCATATTCGGTCCTCCTGAGGTATAGGAGAATTTTATCTTATTAAAAGGCATGGTTATATTCTTTTTCCACATCCAACCTGGAAATGTGATGGTACCATCTAATCGATTAAGAATAATTTCTTTTTTAGGCATGGTAAAATAATAAATGATAAAAAACACAAAAATTCCCCATATAAAAAAATACAAAAATGTTTCAAAATTATTATCACCTAGATTACCATTTTTTATAGACACATATGTTAATAACGTATTAGCAAATAAAGCAACCCCCCCCCAACTATTGGTGTAATATGAGCATCCGCAGGTACTTTAATAAACTCATCTGAAACAAATTTAAATCCAAGTCGTTTCCCATATATTTTAATAATCTTTTTTTGCAACCAGCTTTGAGGTCCTTTATCTCCTATTTTTTTAATACCTGTATACTTTGTATGCGTTACTTTTCGATAGAGCGGATGCTTGGCTTTTGCTTTTTTTAATCCCATATGCTTTTGCCGTTTATTGTTTCTTCCTCTTTCAATTGTTCTAAAGTACCTATTCTCACTTCTTCTTTTTGATAAGTACCTAAAATTAGAGCATATATACCCAAATTGGCTTTAGCACCTATGTATCTTATGGAAGAATTACTTGCCTTAAATGGAAATGTTGCGCCCGCATGGTCAGTGTTGCTAACCTTAATAGCAAATAAAATATCACTACTTTCTGACACCCTTTTTCTCTCTTCTTGAGGAATGCTTAGTTCTATTTTTAATTGAGTAGCTTTTTTAGGGTCAACATTTATATCGTAACTACCCTTTGCTGAAATATCAAAAAAATAATGTCTCAGTCGGCAAACATAATAAAAATACAATCAAGAATGTACCAGAAAAAAAACGGAGAGTCGAAATCCTGAAGTTAAAAGATGTACTATTCCTAAAAAAAATTATATTTGCACCAATCTATCTAACAGTATTAAACAAAAAAAATTATGGGTTTACAAGAAAAAAGAGCCATCCAAAACATCAAAGACAATTATTTTGGCGACTACCAAAAAAAATTAAATGAAATTGCAGGTAAAGAACTTCCATACGACATTAACTGGGATTCTTTCGATATGAATTCAATAAATATGATCCCCAATGTTTGCCTTGAACGAATTTTAGATGCTATAAAAGGTATTTGTTCGGACCAGCTTGGTAAGGATGCAATAGCAGAATCTCTTGATAAGATCGTAGTCAATAACATTGATGTAAAAGATGCAGAAAACAGTAAGTCGATGAGTTTTGAGAATAAAACACTTACGATTAACGCCGGTTACGGAGGATCATTACGAGGATGCTATACAGACACAGCAATGAAAGAATTCCTTGAAGACAATTTATAATTATTATAAAAAAACCTTCAATCTGAAGGTTTTTTTACATATAATCATCCCAATACCTGGTTTTCATAAATCAAATTAATTTTTCAATCTCTTGTATCAAAACATTTACTTTTAACAATCCGTATGGTCCCTCTTTTTCAGCAATTGAAAGAATCAGGGTATTTCCTTCTTTTTTAAACTCCTTAACATCCTCAACTCTCAACTCTATTTTCCGGAAAGCGTCTTCAAATGCCTCTTTAGCCAAAGTGTCTTCGGATATTTTTCTTAAAACAATAACCAATGAATCAATCAATGCTTTTCCTAAATATTTAGAACCTCTATCTTCTTTATTTACTAATTTTAATTCAATCAATTCCAATGTTGTAAAAAGGGATTGTATATTTTCGGTTTTCTCTTTTAAATAAGCCCTTAACTGCAACCCATTCAACACATCTTCATCTTTTGCGGTAAATGGCAGGTTTCCTTTTGATAGCATATGCAACCAATACTCAGTAGGATTTACTTCAACACCTTGCACTGAAGAAAGATACAAATAACGAATAGATGGCTTACCCTCTCCTATTATACCTAAAACAAAACAGTCTTCTTTTTTATCAAACGACAACATATGGCCACTTACAGTAATACCATACGTGGTTATTATGGTAACCTCAGGCATATTAAAAGTACCTTCCTCATTTTCGTGTTTAGAAAATTCAAATAACATATCAAGTACCTCATTCGGTCTTAGAGCAGGGAGTTTCATTAATTCATTATAATCCATCATATTTTAGGTTTTTTAAATTTTAAAATATCACAAATATATAATTATATCATTCATCCTTTCTACTACCTAAGACTAACAACTTAATTTCCATCAAAATTACAGAGCTCCCACATTATTAAAGTACTGATATACAAGCATAATCAATTTCACACAGATCACTCAACAGATCGTTTGATTTTAGATAGAGGATATTATACCGATTTACAAAATGCTCAACATCAGCAAAACACACAAACAACACTCTTTACTTTATTGATTTACACTATTTTACAGATGCTTAAACAAATACTATCACGATGTATAAGCCAATAATTTCATTTCGGTCCCATGATTTCCCAAAAGCATTAAGAGCTACATTCGTCAACTCTTCTTTTTTTGGAACTTAAACCAAAAAGAATACCTTTAGAGCCAAATCAATAATCACACGAATTATGAGTACAATATCCAAACTAATGAACAAAATCCTAAAATCAAAGGGATTGAACGATGAGCATATTACTGCATTAGAAGAAGCAGGTATCAGTGAAAAAACAGATTTTGAGATGGTAGGAGATGCTCAGACTCTTGTAGACATAACAGGGTTAGATGAGCAGACCAGCCTAAATGTAATGGAATGGGCGTTGGGAACTCAAAAAGCCTCACAGAATGATACCAAATCCGAAGCTTCATCAATTCAACAAGGCTCTATAGTAATTGAAGGAGCTGACATAATAAAATGTGTTCACTGCGGAGCCAGACAGCCCAAAGACTATAAATCAGGGGATTTATGTCTTTCATGTGGAAATCAAGCTGAACCGGTACTCTCCTGTTACTGGTGTTTGAATAGTGGTCCTGGAAAATTCTGTAGAGCTTGCGGAGCTGAATTTGTTCCATCAGCAGATTTTGAGTTAGCCCTGTATCTAAAAAGAGAGGGAGAATCTAAAAGTGCAATTGGCAACCTGGTCAGAAACATGTCACTTTCAGAAAAAGAAAAATTATGGGCTAAAATAAGAAGGTAAATACAATCCATGGCAGCAGTAATTTATTGTAAACAATGTGACTCCAGACAACCTAACAACTGGACATCAGGAGATTTATGTGTTAATTGTGGTGGAGAAGTAAGAGAAGAAGTGCGCTGTGGGTGGTGCCTGAATCTTACGCCTAAAGGCAAATTTTGCAAGCATTGCGGAAATGAGGTACAGCCGGATAAATATTTTGGTCCGGCCATTATCCTCAAATCACTGGGCGTAAACCAGTTTGAACTTACACAAAAGCTTTCAGAACTTCCCCAGGATCGTCTGCAACATTATCAAAATCAGTATATCAGGGATTACAGGTATATTCAACGCTCTTTTGAAGACCTGCAACGCTTGGAGCATTGGACTTTAATACCTGGACAAGCATTGTATTCCCGAATAGAGTCGGCTTTAATAAAACAAATTCCGTTTAACGATTCATTTAAATCGATGTACAAAAAGTACCTCGATACACATTATGAATCCGATCAGGAATTTCTCTCTACTACTTCACTGGATCCATGCAATACTGTTGTTACCCTTAAGCAACTTGCCTATTTAAAACAACTTCCAATGCCTGTTGTTGGAGAAATAGACAAAGCACTCAATAATCTTTTTTATGGTTCAACTGGCATTTCTACTGAATATACTCCTGAGAGAGATGAGATTGTACTTTTTTTAAGTCATATCAATACATTCAACAAGCAGTTTTCATGGAAACTATTTTTTAATGCAGAGGGAAATCCGGTAGACTTGATTATTAATATACTCAAGTCTTATCTCAACCATAACAAATTGCAAGCGTATGCCGCTACTGCCATTGTAAATTTACTTCAACATACCGGCCTAACAGTTCAATATACTGATTATGAAAAATACCTTTATTACGTTGGCGAAGCATTAACTAATACTAATCTTTCTCTTCGGCTTACTGCCGCATTTCTATTGAAGAAAGAAGAGGTTATTCTTGCTACAGCTTCTGAAAATCATCCGGTAGCTTATTACGCCATGTCATGGCTTTTTGAAAACAATACCGGAATCATTGAAAAAACGATACGTAACAATGCATTAAACAAATACCAGTTTCAGGCTGTACTTGAATATACCAATACACCTGGAAACGATGCCAATATACTTTACTACCTGGCGCCATTTGCTCTAAGTGGGATTTTGGAAAGCCGGAATTTTGAAGAAGCCTTGAAAATTGGTTATGATCGAATTCCATTGTTTCTGCACAGGATCAATTTTACAACATATTTTTGTGGCTTTACACAGGCTACTTTGAATCAACTAGTTTCCCTGCTGGACCGCTATAACAAAACTGAAGCATTAGAAATCATTCTAAGAGTCAAACCACAGGATGGGATTTCTTATGAAGCATTAATAAAGCGGATCGTCCAACTACCTAAAAATTTCAGCTCATACAACGAAATCGTTGAAAAATATGGAAAGTGGCTACCTATTATCAAAGCCTGTCACTATCCAGAAGTGGAAGACGTTAAAATCTTTATTCAATTCTTTCAAAAATATAGAGCAAGAATAAATCAGGCCAATACACGAAACTACAGTTTAATGGTTGATCTAATTAAAGCGCTTGTATCCATTCCAACCGAAATATCATTCCATATATCTGAATTTATTATTAAGAAGGCATTGGATGTATATACACATGAAGAATCTGAATGGTATTCCAAATTGGCCATGGAAAACGACTTATTTGCATCAGATCACCGTTATATCATACCTGGAAATGAAAGGTCCGGGCAATATGCCATTTCGGATAATTTTGTGCAAGATTTCTTCGACGGATGGGAAAACTTTATTCTTACCTACAATAGTGTAATGGCTTTAAACAGTGGAAAGTGGTTTGGGTCAGCCAGTCTGATAGAGGAATTTATAAAAAGAAATCCAACTGCATTGGCAGAAAAATATTCAGAAAACCGAGATTGGGCGATGTCTACCATCGAAGCTTATAAAGAAACTTTTTCGGCCGAAAAACCCCAACACGTATCGGCTAATTTAAGATTAAAAACAAAAGACGAATACTATCCGCTAATTGGAGCTTTGGAGGATAAGAAATGGGATGCAGGTGATGTGATTCTTTACAATAGTCGTCCTTCAGATTTGAGTGCAGAACAAACGGAACAATGCTTGCTTCGATTTCATGAATGGCTTGTTGATGACGATGGAAATAATTTTGACAGCCAGGTTTTTAAAGAATACGGAATCCATTTCTTTCAATTTTTTTCCGCTGATAGCACAAGAATACCACTTGGGTTGATTAAGTCGTGGTTGGATAGAGGAGCCCCCTCAGTCGTCAATCTGAATAAGATGGCATTTTACAATGACCAATTCAAGTCGTTGATACCTAACTCAGGTAAAAGCGAATTAGCTACCGTTCTGCACAAAGGCGTATTATTTAAACTAGATGCTGAATATGTCTTCAGCCACATATTTAATGGAATAGAAGACGTATTAGCTTATATAGAAGCAAATCACATTTACGGTCTCAATCCACAAACTAATTTATTTATCGTACACCTATTATTCAACTGCCGCGAAAACCTATTGAATATTTGTAAGGAAGATTCGGAAATGGTTATAAAACTGGTAAAACAGTTGATTGTAATGGCATGTAATGAAAATAATTCGAGCCATGTGAAAGAGCATTGGCTTACACAGGTAATCGAAGTAATAATTGCAATGGAGCCCGGAATTAAAAATAAAGAGGAATACATTAACCACCTGCTACCAGTCAGTGAAGTACATTTTTCTGTTTCTGAAAAGGTTTATGATGCAGTAAAAAGTAGTACGATTAATTTAATTGAGAAAACTCCCGAGAAAGGACTAAATATATTTTATACCTTTTTAAAAGATTATTACCTGACAAATAACAACAATACCCAATGGGTACGAGACGTGCTTAACAATAAAACAAGTACAATAACAAGAGCTATACAAACAGACAAATCTTTGTTTGAAAACACTGTCCGTATTTTAATAAACCTCATCTCGGAACTACATCAACGTAACGATAAACCATTTGCCTTGAAGGATATAGAAAAACATTTTATCAATGTACTGATACCTATTTCGACTGAGCTTTTTGGACAAGAGGTTGTGAATGAAATATATCACATGATTGATAACGATCTCATTTCTTTCTTTAATGTATCAAAATTAACTTCCTGCCTGGAAGACAAAGGCCTAAAGCCTGTTTACGAAGATGCGTCATCGGGTTCAACAGCCCCTTTGGTAATACCAGAAGATATGGACTACGATTCTGATGAAATATATATGGATATTGCAGATATAACAATGTTTATGTCCTCTTTTACGGTAAATGAAGAACAGATGAATACCCTTATCAACCACCTTCAGTACTATAAAAAAGACAGGACAAACAATCCAATGCTTCTATCTGCACTGATCATGAAACAGGATGAAGTTAAAATTTTTCTGAAAAACAATACAGATATTGCAATCTTCCTGTTCCAAAAACTACAGGAAATCGTGACCGATCCACTTTGCGGACCTACCGGACCATTTTCAGCATACGGACCTATTGCCGGTATGCAATTAAATCAACTACTGGAGGGCTCTATTTTTAAGGCTCATTATACAGATGCTTTGGGCTTAATAGCTTCTTCAGGAAATTACACCCCGGAGCACAAACAACAGTTAGAAATGCTGCTCGAGCAACTTAGAGATTAACCCGGGCCATTCACTGTATTTGAGCATTTTTTATAGCTTATACTATTATTTATAAATTTTACTTTATTAAATCATTAACAATGGAGAAATAAAGGAAATAAAAGCAGGAATTAATAATAACCAAAAACCAATTATTACTATCAATTATTACTCCCCCCAAAAAACAAATAATAAAGATACTATTAACCAAAATTTCTCCCATGCTATCAAGAATATTATTCAATACCCCTAAAATCATAACTCCTTAGCTACCTTCTCATCCATGTTCTCAAACACATAATCCTTGCCTCCATATACCCCTGTACCTATAATATTCCGAATACTGCTTATTAATAATTTCCTCTGGTTTTACACAGGTAGAATACAAAACCAAAAGGAAAAACCACTCCAACGGTTTCATTAGCCAATAGGTAATATCAGAAAGCAAAGGCGTATTAATATACTTTGACAATGGAAGACCATATTTATCATACAACCTACGAATAAAAGCATGCGTATAAGGAATATGATTTTCAATCACATACTCAAAGGCATTGGCAATCAACAACTGACGGTTTACAATTATCGTTTTACCATGTCTTTTACCTAATCGGTATCCGTCTCCGCGTCGCCCCTCAAAAAAAGCCCCATCAAATTGATTCGTTATTTTGATGTGGCGTTTTTTATTATTGATCCGCCCACCTATCAGGAAGCAAGTTGCGTAATTGTTCATTTGTCATTGTTGGACTTTCTGCTAAACGCTGCATAACAACCTTGAAGTAGGAAAATGTATTTATATTATTCAATCTACATGATATAGCTAGAGAATAAAGTGTAGCTGTTCTGGTGGCCCCAGCATTAGAACCACAAAAAAGTGAATTACGACGACTAAGGCTGATATAGCGCATAGGTCGTTCAATTATATTATTATCCAGATCGTATTCGGTAGATATGATGATGTTGTATATGGACTCTAGTTCATTCAGGCAGTAAGCTGCAGCTTTAGTTAATATGTGGTTAGGCAATACCCCGGAATCTCTTTCTATGTCTCTGAGTTTATTTTCTAACTTCTTGTATACTTTTAGGGAAGCCTCTTTCCATTTTTCTTTTGGCTTTTTCTTACGGATGATATAAAATTGATTGTATAGATCAATAACTTCTTGTGCTTCGGGTTGCTCCTGAATTTCTATAAATTTTCTTTTGCAGTGTTGAACACAACCTAAGCGTATTGCCTTGGGATAATCCCATCCCTCTAATACTTTGTAAGAACTATATCCGTCAGTCTGTACCACACCTTTATAATCCCTAGGTAGATAATCCGTGAACACCGTCTTGCTTCGTGAACCATTTTCATAAATGAACTGTATTAAATTGTTTTGGTGAGAAAAAGCACTCCAAAAGTAGCCCTTGCGACTTCCTTTGTCACCACCTAATATCGTATGGTAGGTTTCGTCAAAATGAATATAGGAATCAGCTAAAATAGCATTTTTGAGTACTGGCATTAATCTATCAAGTAACCCTGCTGATTTTTCAATTAATCCATGAGTGGTTGCCTTAGGCATGTCAATGCCCATCTCATTTAGGTATTTATTGATGCGTTCAACTGGCAAGCTATACACATATCTTTGTTGAATAAGGTGTGCCAGTAACGAGCTGTCAAAATTAGAATTCATGAAAGGAGTCATAGGGGCTCTGCCCTCGAAAAAATCATCACCCATTCTATATTTTTTACAGCGGTAAATATGTTTGATAAGACGAGGTGGAATATACTCATATCTTATCACATCGCGGTAAAACAGGTAAACAGCAGCCTTTTCGTCAAAGCTAGCATCGGACGGCATAACTTCTTCTACAAGCTCTTCGATATTATCGTATACTTTTCTTTTGGCTCCATTATTACCTCTTTGTTTGGGAGTGGGAGCTTTAGGTGTATTCGCAGGTACAGGTGTTGTATTCTTTCGTTTTTCGGTCTTTTTAGGAAGGTTAATATTCGCAAAGCGCTTCAGATGTGCGCTATCTTTATCCTTCTCTAAGATAGCCTCCTTTAGGGCTGTTAGCTCTTTAGATTGCTCTTCTATGGTTTTTGTTAAAGAAACAATTGTAACTGTTAATTCTGAAACCTGCTGCTGTAATAATATGGCTAACTCCCTGTCTGTCATGGCATAAAGATACGAAAATAGTGCGATTTTACCATGAAAAATTCGCACTATTTTCGTCTTTTGTCACTATGTATTAGAGTGTTAACTGGGCTTTTATCCGTAATTCATTAGAACTACTTTTGTGCTTTACGCAATTTACCATTTTGTCTAAAATATCCTGTTCAAGCTCAGTAAAAGCACCGTCTCTTAACTGTTGTGGAAGTGTATAACATCCTAATTCCAGTTTCTTGTTATAAAGAACAAATCCTTCTCTTTGCCATCTTAGTACCTTGATAGATTTTCGAGTCCTGCCAATGAAGACATAACCATCACCATTGAGCGCATTCATATTTCCTGAAGTTTTTACCAGGTGATAAAGTGAATGAATTCCTTTTCGCATATCAACGGGTTCGTGAAAAAAGTAAAAACGTGTATCCTCTGTGAAATTAAAAACCATAATGTATCCTTTGATGTGAAAAATAAGGATACAAAGCTTCAAAGTTTTATCACATAAAACTATACGCTATCGTGGAGACGCTTACCCTAATCGTAAAGGCTTAACTATTTTTGCATTACCACGGGCTGCCACAGTACATAAATAATGCCCCTCATACGGAAGATAATCAGGATGCGTCATCTGAGAAAAACACCAGCACGTAGTATCTGTGTAAGCTTTTACCAGACTATCAGGTCTCTGACCGATAAGGACAAGAATAATGGTACAGATCAACAGCACAGGAAATGTAAACAGAATCAAGATTTTAGGCTTAGCATAATACCTGATCACAAAAGAATTTAGTTTATTTAAAAAACTGTTTTTATAGGTTCTATTAAGAGACCCCCGCTGAAGTATAGGAAAACTTAATATCATCAAAAGGCATGGTAATATTCTTATTCCACATCCAACCCGGAAAAGTAATCGTACCATCTAATCGATTAAGAATAATTTCTTTTTTTGGCATAGAAAAATAATAAATGATAAAAAGTACAATAATTCCCCAAATTGATAAATATAAAGACGATTCAAAAACACTTCCTAAATTTCCATTCTTGATATTCACATAGGTCAATAAAATATTTGCAAATAAAGCTACTCCCCCCCTACTAGAGGCAATATCCATGCTTGAGCAGGGGCTTCTATATACTCATCATTCATTGTTGAGTATCCATATTTTCCAGTTTTATAAAAGAACTTATCCAAAGAAATAATGGTTTTTGGGAGCCAACTCTTTGGCCCCTTATCACCTATTTTTTTTATTCCTGTATAGGTAGTGTGAGTTACCTTTCTATAGAGTGGATGTTTGTTTTTTTGTTTTTTTAATCCCATATATCTTTGCCTTTCAATTCATTTAAACTACCTATTCTCACTTCTTCTTTCTGATCTAAACCAAAAATAGGAATATAAGTACCCATATTGGCTTTTGCCCCCCGCTGCCGCGCGTGTCCTCACGCGTGGTATAGCTTTACTTCACAACTACAACTCCTTCAATTAGACCTATTTCTCCACTATAATCTCTGGCACTACTATAGATATATTCTTCTGGCTTATATACTATTCCTTCTTCTACAGGATTATTATGAATATAATTGATTTTCTCATCTATAACTTTATTACTCCATAATTCAATTGGTTTGTTATCATGTCGCCAAAATTGGTACTTACTAACATTGGACGATTTTAACCCTGCTTTCTCAAACTGTTCTAATAACCATTCTCTTCTGCTTTCTCTTGGATTCTCTTTTATTGTTGATATTATTGCTTTACTTGTATACCTTTTGAAATTACCCAATAGTATTGCCGGTTTTATGCCTTTAGTACTCTTAAAAACCAGATGGACATGGTTGGTCATTAAACACCATGCATATATCTCCATCCCTTTTTCTTTTTGATTAAATTGCAAGTTGTCAATTACAATGTCTTTATATTCATTGCGGGTAAATACATCTATCCATTCAACAACTGCAAAACTCACAAAGTAAACACCTTCCGGATTGTAAAATTTATAATTTCTACTCATTAGAATTTGGATTATTTGGTTGGTATTTTCCTATAGGAAAGACTCTTTGCTTTATTGAACCACGCGTGTCCTCACGCGTGGTATAGCTTTACTTCACAACTACAACTCCTTCAATTAGACCTATTTCTCCACTATAATCTCTGGCACTACTATAGATATATTCTTCTGGCTTATATACTATTCCTTCTTCTACAGGATTATTATGAATATAATTGATTTTCTCATCTATAACTTTATTACTCCATAATTCAATTGGTTTGTTATCATGTCGCCAAAATTGGTACTTACTAACATTGGACAATTTTAACCCTGCTTTCTCAAACTGTTCTAATAACTATTCTCTTCTGCTTTCTCTTGGATTCTCTTTTATTGTTGATAGTATTGCTTTACTTGTATACCTTTTGAAATTACCCAATAGTGTTTCCTGTTTTATTCCTTTAATACTCTTAAAAACCAGATGGACATGGTTGGTCATTAAACACCATGCATATATCTCCATCCCTTTTTCTTTTTGATTAAATTGCAAGTTGTCAATAACAATGTCTTTATATTCATTGATGGTAAATACATCTATCCATTCAACAACTGCAAAACTCACAAAGTAAACACCTTCCGGGTTGTAAAATTTATAATTTCTACTCATTAGAGTTTGGATTATTTGGTTGGTATTTTCTTATAGGAAAGACTCTTTGCTTTATTGAACGTAACCATGCGGGCTAATACATATTGTTAGTGCTCATATCCAAGCCTATTTTTGAGGCAAAAAACCATGCGTATTATCGAATCAAGTTTTAGGAAGTTATACCGGGAGTATTTGGAATCCGGTCTTAGTGTTCGCGATTTTTGCAGTAACCAGGATTTCGCAGTCTCCACGTTTTATCGTTGGAAGAATCTAATTGAACAAGATGAACCAACCATTGGGTTTGTGCCATTAACAATAAACAAAGATTCATCTGTAAACAGTAAGGTACACCAATCAGACGTCATCAATAATTGCAAGGAAAACACATGTGATAGCCACTTATCTTTTACATTTCCCAACGGTACAAGATTGGATATAAAAGGAGATGCAGACATTGCTCTGATCAAGTCCATTATTCACCTTTATTGATCAGGACCTATGTTTCATTTACACGGGAATCTGCAGTACTTCCTCTATCCAGCTCCGGTTGATATGCGAAAAAGTTTCTATACGCTTAGCGGTGTCGTTTCATCAGTAATGAAGCGCAATGTGCAGGACGGCGAAGTATTTATTTTTGTCAATCGTAACCTGACTATTATGAAGATATTGCATTTGGAGCACGGCGGTTTGGTTATCTATCACAAAAAGCTAGAAAACGGTACATTTAAGCTCCCTACTTTCGACCAAAATATTACATCGCAGTCAATAGACTGGCAAGATTTGATGGCTATTGTAAGCAATGTAAAACCCATAGAAAGACAATTGAAAAAACGTCGAAAAAGCATTTGAGTTCATTACTTATTTTTTGGCTGAAACCCTTGAATTTAGTATCTTTGAGACATATTCAGAAGGAGATAAATGAGCCAGATTTCAGATAACGAAGCATTCATTCAACAGTTGTTACAAGAGCGTGACGAGATGTATTGTGAACTCTCACGTTTGCGTCAGACAGATAATGGTTATATGGAGTCTCTTAAAGCTCAAAACAAGGAACTGGAAGACCAAATTAACAAGCATAAAGAGCTTCTTCAAAAAAAAGAAGAACTACTCAGTAAAAAGGAGGAGTTGCTTCAGCAAAGAGAGGAACTGGTTAATAAACTAACTGACCAATTGGCATGGTATCGCCGAAAGTTCTGGAAGGCTTCCAGTGAACGTTTTATTCCATCTGACCCAAACCAGCGTAAGATCGATTTTGACGGATTGGATGTTCTTCCCGAAGAAGAAGAGATCGCCAAAGAAGCGGATAAGGAGTTGTTGTCCTATAAACGTCAACGACCACAAAAAGAAAAAAAGAAACCGGTTCGTCTTCCTTTGCCGGAAGACCTACGCCGTGAGGAAGAAATAATAGAGCCGGAAGGCATTGATGACAACTGGGTACGCATTGGAGAGGAAATTACCGAAGTTTTAGAGCACAAGCCCGGTGAATTGTTTGTCCGAAGAATTATCCGTTCCAAATATGCATTAAAGCCAGCCTCACAAGAACAGGAGAAAGCTGTTGTACAGATAGCGCCACTTCCACTGTTGCCATTACCACGCAGCAATGCAGGCGCCTCGCTTTTGACAGAGTTACTGATCAATAAATACCAACACCATCTACCATTTCATCGTCAGATTGCCATGTTTAAACAGATTGGCGTTAATCTACCAGCTTCAACCATTAATGGTTGGTTTCAGGGGACCTGTGATTTACTACGTGCTTTGTATTATCATTTACGTGAAGTGATAATGGAATCGGATTATATACAGGTGGATGAAAGCACGGTTCCGGTAATCAACAATGAAAAACATAAAACCGTAAAGGCTTACCTGTGGATGGTTCGATCGGTGATGAACAACCTGGTCTTCTTTCATTACGATAAAGGCTCCAGAGCACAAAAAGTAGTGGTTGAGCTATTAAAGGGTTTTAAGGGAGCCATCCAAACGGATGGGTATGAAGCTTATTCTATTTATGAGCAAAAGAAAGGTGTCCTATTATTGGGATGCTGGGCGCATGCACGCCGTAAATTTGAAGAAAGTCTTGCCGAGGACAAAGCCGGGGCTAAATATGCGTTGGCACAAATCGGCAAACTCTATCAAGTGGAAACAATGGCTGACGAACAAGGCTTGGATGATGAACAACGAGTGGAACTACGTAAACGTTTAGCTTACCCTATTATGGTCGTCTTTGAAAAATGGATCGTCAATCACTATCCTAAAGTATTGCCCAAAGGCAGAATGGGTAGAGCCTTATCGTATACTTACTCAATTTTCCACCGTTTGTCACGCTATCATCTTGATGGTCGTTATAAAATAGATAATAATCTGGCTGAAAATGCTATCAGACCTCTGGCATTAGGTCGTAAAAACTATTTGTTCTGCGGCAATCATGATGCAGCCGAAAATGCAGCTGTCATATACTCTTCGCTGGGTTGCTGCAAAGCTGCAGATGTAAATCCAAGAGAATGGTTGACGGATGTACTTACAAAGATACCTGAATACAATAATGACTACTCCTTAGATTTAGCTGACCTTTTACCCCATAATTGGAAGAATTCATAGAATACCGGGAATTGTCCATAAATTCCATAGACAATAGGAATGTCTCGTTTTAATTAATATACTTACGTGATGTAGTAGGCCGAATGCTTACGATCAATAAATACCAACACCATCTACCATTTCATCGTCAGATTGCCATGTTTAAACAGATTGGCGTTAATCTACCAGCTTCAACCATTAATGGTTGGTTTCAGGGGACCTGTGATTTACTACGTGCTTTGTATTATCATTTACGTGAAGTGATAATGGAATCGGATTATATACAGGTGGATGAAAGCACGGTTCCGGTAATCAACAATGAAAAACATAAAACCGTAAAGGCTTACCTGTGGATGGTTCGATCGGTGATGAACAACCTGGTCTTCTTTCATTACGATAAAGGCTCCAGAGCACAAAAAGTAGTGGTTGAGCTATTAAAGGGTTTTAAGGGAGCCATCCAAACGGATGGGTATGAAGCTTATTCTATTTATGAGCAAAAGAAAGGTGTCCTATTATTGGGATGCTGGGCGCATGCACGCCGTAAATTTGAAGAAAGTCTTGCCGAGGACAAAGCCGGGGCTAAATATGCGTTGGCACAAATCGGCAAACTCTATCAAGTGGAAACAATGGCTGACGAACAAGGCTTGGATGATGAACAACGAGTGGAACTACGTAAACGTTTAGCTTACCCTATTATGGTCGTCTTTGAAAAATGGATCGTCAATCACTATCCTAAAGTATTGCCCAAAGGCAGAATGGGTAGAGCCTTATCGTATACTTACTCAATTTTCCACCGTTTGTCACGCTATCATCTTGATGGTCGTTATAAAATAGATAATAATCTGGCTGAAAATGCTATCAGACCTCTGGCATTAGGTCGTAAAAACTATTTGTTCTGCGGCAATCATGATGCAGCCGAAAATGCAGCTGTCATATACTCTTTGCTGGGTTGCTGCAAAGCTGCAGATGTAAATCCAAGAGAATGGTTGACGGATGTACTTACAAAGATACCTGAATACAATAATGACTACTCCTTAGATTTAGCTGACCTTTTACCCCATAATTGGAAGAATTCATAGAATACCGGGAATTGTCCATAAATTCCATAGACAATAGGAATGTCTCGTTTTAATTAATATACTTACGTGATGTAGTAGGCCGAATGCTTACTATTGAACCACGCGTGAGGACACGCGCGGTAGCGGGGGCACAAAACCTAAGGTGCTGAAAAACAAGACTTACCACCCCGCTGCCGCGCGTGTCCTCACGCGTGGTATAGCTTTACTTCACAACTACAACTCCTTCAATTAGACCTATTTCTCCACTATAATCTCTGGCACTACTATAGATATATTCTTCTGGCTTATATACTATTCCTTCTTCTACAGGATTATTATGAATATAATTGATTTTCTCATCTATAACTTTATTACTCCATAATTCAATTGGTTTGTTATCATGTCGCCAAAATTGGTACTTACTAACATTGGACGATTTTAACCCTGCTTTCTCAAACTGTTCTAATAACCATTCTCTTCTGCTTTCTCTTGGATTCTCTTTTATTGTTGATAGTATTGCTTTACTTGTAAACCTTTTGAAATTACCCAATAGTATTGCCGGTTTTATGCCTTTAGTACTCTTAAAAACCAGATGGACATGGTTGGTCATTAAACACCATGCATATATCTCCATCCCTTTTTCTTTTTGATTAAATTGCAAGTTGTCAATAACAATGTCTTTATATTCATTGCGGGTAAATACATCTATCCATTCAACCCGCTTTATGCATTAGAATATTTAAAAGGAGGGCTTAAATTCTCAACTTTAGCAAAAATTCCATCAAGCCAGGGCCTTCTTTTTGTATTTAACGCGATCTTTAAAACCTTTTTATTAGCATGATTTACACTCCATGCTCCTAATGCAAAGCAATAGACTTTCAACGTTGCTAATGTTGCTCTGTTATGAGATTGTAATGCGCAATGTCGGAACAAACTCATAATATTATAGGCTACCATTATGAATCTAAAAGAAGCCTCTGTAGCCCAAAAATCTTTTAAACAGAAGTTTTCTAAACCAAAATCTTGCTTTAGTTCCTTGATTCTATTTTCACAATCAGCCCGTGTATTATACATGTTCCAAATTACATCAAGAGGAAGATCCAGATTGGTAACATAACAACTATATCTATAACCGGGTAAATCTTCAAATAGTAGTTTTCCACCGGCTTTGGGACGTTTTTCAATCTCTTTTCTAACTACAATATATCTTCGAACTTTTCCTCCTTCATGTTTAAAATACATTTGATTTACCTCTATTCCTGGACATATTGAAATCCAATCCTCTAATCCATACACTTCACTTTTGACATTAGGATACATCCGTGTGGCAATTATATAATTGAGATTTTGTTGTTCGAGATAACTCAATATTTCTTCGGTATAAAAACCACTGTCTGCACGAACTAAACCAATCCTTAGTGCTGACAATATTTCTTCAATTGTCTCTTGAAGAAATGCTTTGCAATTACTGCTGTCTGCAGTATTTCCTGGCCGAAGCCATGCGTTTGCAACCATACGTGTTTGACTTATGAATGCCATTAGAGGGTGATGTGAGTTTCGACCTCTTTTTAATGGATTATATCCTTTAGCGCTTCCTTCCTGATTTCCGGATCTAGTGATGACTGTACTGTCTATATCCAAGGTAATATCATTAACTTGTAATTGTGAAAAGAACCATTTTTGTAAAGCTGGAAAAACTTCGGTGTTACGTTGTTGCGAAAACTTACCAAAAAAGCGGCTATAGGTACTTTGAGAAGGCATCTTGTCCCAACCAAAAATATCTTGTAAGGTTGTATCATAACGGAGCCAGTCTGCATGGATATATCTTGAGGCTCCTGTCCAAATACTTAACCAAAATGATTCAATAATATGCTTGGCCTCATAGCTTCTATTGGAACCTTTTTCTGGTAAGTCTAATGAATCTAGAAAATCACGTATCCCTATTGAATCAACAAAACGTTTCATTAAACTCATGCCTCCAAATGGAGTTACTTTCTTATCTGAATATTCAATTGGAAGATTAACCATATGGGTTAAATATTATTATTGTATAATACTAACTAAGATAAGTATTTACTCGGTTTTTTCTATTTCTATTGCATAGATCAGGTTCAACAACTGCAAAACTCACAAAGTAAACACCTTCCGAATTGAAAAATTTATAATTTCTACTCATTAGAATTTGGATTATTGGGTTGGTATTTTCTTATAGGAAAGACTCTTTGCTTTATTGAACCACGCGTGAGGACACGCGCGGTAGCGGGGGGGGGTTGATAATTTGGTCTTTGGTTTACGATTTTCACTTGCCAAGCAGGTTTTATATTTCGGTTTTTGGGTTATTGAAGCTTATGTCTTTACATAAAAAGAGAGGCAACAACCTCTCTCTATTTTAATTTACTCTAGCATAATTCCTTTATGGTATTTTACTTTGTTAACCATTGACTAAACTATTAATGATAAAATCATTAATCTCAAACTTATTGTTCCACATATGTCATAGCGCAACCAGAACCACAACTTATTGTGAAAGTTGATATTTTATCCTTTTGTTTATTTTTACAACTATTAATTATTTCGGACTTAAGTTCCGGATGAATATCTTGCATTACATCAATACTATCTCCATCATAATTAATAGATTGCAAAATATCATCTTCAAACTTAACAACGTATGTTTCGATAGATACATCAGTAATCTGCTGATTAATATATGTAGTGCATTCAAATATTATTTTAAAAACATCATATTTCTTTTTCTGATTCTTTAAGCTTCGATCTTTCTCATCCAAATGATCTTCTGTTTTTGTACATGCATCATTACTTCTGCTTTTATATTCACATGAAAAAAATATTATACATAACAACAATAATACGGTCAACTTATTCATGAAAATTGATTTTTTGATTTTTCTAAAACTGATTTTATTTCTTTGGGTGAGATATGTGCTTGATTCAATCCATCCCCAGCATAAAATGATTCACCACCTTCTGCAAATCTTTTTTCATAGGTGACTTTGCCATCTTTTTCAATCTTTTTATAACTGATGCGCTTGCCTTTTTCAACTCCTATACTCGCCCATTCTTTTGCAGCTGCATACATTGCGTCATGAATTGAACCTTCTTTTTCTAAATAACTTATTATTTGAGGTCTTTTTTTGCTTATTAGATATTCTTCAAAAATTCTGTCTTGCATGCTCTCACTTAGTTTTTGATTTATATCAAGTTTTAATTCTTTCACCGCAGCCTTTAATGTAATAGGTATTAATTGATATCTACCAACAGCAAAAATTTTACCTGATTTTTGTTTTTCTTGAATCTCTCTTATCGATAACATCACAACTTTAACACTTCGTACAACACGTAAACCACCTTTAATTTTATTGCAAATATTATAGTTGTTGTTTGATTCTTTTTCTGCGATTAAAAGTCCTAATGGACTATGGGCCCACCTATAAAAACTCAAGTCATCTTCCATCCTCTTCATCTGTTCAACAAAAGCAATTGGATGAAAATGATAAACTTTATTGGATTTTGGAAATGGTTTATACTCTTTTTTCTCTTGTTTTTCATACGTCATCTCCCAAGCATAACGCTTGCGCGATACATCTAGTATCGGATCGTATATCCAATCATCGGGCATACTGCTTATACTTTCGGGGATAGCAATTTTTACATTGCTCCAAAAATTAAATGCTT
This sequence comes from uncultured Saccharicrinis sp., assembly GCA_963665705.1. GTDB lineage: Bacteria > Bacteroidota > Bacteroidia > Bacteroidales > Marinilabiliaceae > Saccharicrinis. The sequence goes on along the minus strand of OY762448.1, from coordinate 1,018,026 downwards.
TTATTTTTTGCTCTACAGTGTTAAGTATAGTCTTCTTTTCTTCTTGCAGTTTTTGTTTTTCTGTATCATCTTCTTCTAATTCAATACCTTCATCCAACAAAACTTCCACTTCTGATTTTAACGAACCAAAATCAATACCCCATTCACTTTGGTGATAGCATATCATTTTTGATAGTTTTTGCTGTGCAAATTGATTTTGTAGGGCATCTTTGAGTTCTCTACTACTTAAATTACCATCACCATTTGCATCAATATGACTCCAAGCTGATTTCAAAAAGGCAGGTGGCGTCATCTTTTCTAAAGGCTGTACACTATTCTTATAGACAAAAGTATCTGGTTGATCTTTATAAACCTTAAAACCAAAAGCTTCCCAGTCAAAGGCTGATACTTTTGAAATTTTACTATCATCAGACTTTATTAATCCTTCAATTTGTTGATATTGAACAAAGCCGTTTTGGTTTTTAACAGGAGTAATACACTTTATTTTGTACCATTTACTATCAGCAATTTTTACAATATTTTTTTCCAGCTCCGATTTATTACTAATAAAATCGTGTTCAAGGCTTGAATCTGTTTTATTATTCTCAGGCTTTTTATAATAAAGAGTACTTATATCCTGTGGTAAAGTATATTGCCCAGCAGGTTTACTTGAGGTTCCTAAGTCTGTTTTTTTTACCCCCCGCTGCCGCGCGTGTCCTCACGCGTGGTATAGCTTTACTTCACAACTACAACTCCTTCAATTAGACCTATTTCTCCACTATAATCTCTGGCACTACTATAGATATATTCTTCTGGCTTATATACTATTCCTTCTTCTACAGGATTATTATGAATATAATTGATTTTCTCATCTATAACTTTATTACTCCATAATTCAATTGGTTTGTTATCATGTCGCCAAAATTGGTACTTACTAACATTGGACGATTTTAACCCTGCTTTCTCAAACTGTTCTAATAACCATTCTCTTCTGCTTTCTCTTGGATTCTCTTTTATTGTTGATAGTATTGCTTTACTTGTAAACCTTTTGAAATTACCCAATAGTATTGCCGGTTTTATGCCTTTAGTACTCTTAAAAACCAGATGGACATGGTTGGTCATTAAACACCATGCATATATCTCCATCCCTTTTTCTTTTTGATTAAATTGCAAGTTGTCAATAACAATGTCTTTATATTCATTGCGGGTAAATACATCTATCCATTTAACAACTGCAAAACTCACAAAGTAAACACCTTCCGAATTGAAAAATTTATAATTTCTACTCATTAGAATTTGGATTATTTGGTTGGTATTTTCTTATAGGAAAGACTCTTTGCTTTATTGAACCACGCGTGAGGACACGCGCGGTAGCGGGGGTATACCGTGTAATAAAATGTTTTGGGAGCTTGCTCAGGTCAGATACAATAAGACACTATTCTTTATTGAGATTGATTCTTAAGCCATAGTTTTTGATTAATAAATTCATAAATACTGCATCATGCTCTAATAACCAATCCAACTGAGTTGAATCATTATTGAAGATATACTTATTTCTTGCTACAAATGTTTTCAGATTATTAGTCACGTCAATATCCATATTATCCTTCCATAGATATAATAACAATTCCGAACCATCAGCATCTGTTAAGTTAACACTTACCTGACACTCTTTCTGATACAAATTATAAAATTCATTCTTATAATCTAATATCTCTGGAATGGCATACAACTGAGTTATAAAACAATATTCTTTACTAACAAAAATACCCAATGGATGTATTACTATAGAGTTTTCTGAACGAAAATACTTTGGACTTCTATCAGCTGGGTTTCCCATATTTATATACAGATACTTAAGTGATGTACCATAATCAATAGTTCTATTAAAAAGGGATTTAACTTTATTAGCAAACTCTTCTTTACTAGGATTCTTAAATCCCTCATCTTTCAAAACCCCATTTAAATACGGAATCAAACACTCAAAATCTTCTTTTGAAAATTTATAGGTTTCAATATCAAAAGATTTATCATATAAAGCAGACTCCCCATTACTTAGCTGTTTCCAAAGTATTTCTCTAAATATGGAATCATTTTTTAATTCGTCAGGTACACTTCCTATTTTTTTTTGAAGTTTATAAACATCTGCACCTATAAATAATCCAAACGATAATAATAATAAAAAATATAATACTTCTTTTTTCATGATCAAAATACTTAGTTATGTGTATCCTCATAAGATAATTCAGCACCATCAGCAGACAAAACTGGCAAATAAGGATTACATGAAATTTTAAAATCTTTAGGTTTTACTAACCAAAATGAACTATTGAATCCAGATTTAAGTTTGGGATTTGTACATATTGTCCTTTTTCCCTTACCATCATTCGGCGCACCATCAGACTGATTTCCTCCTAAATATATTAAACTTTTCCTATCCTCTGACTGACCTACCACTATTGCTACATGAGAATGTGAAAATACGATGATTGCTCCAACAAATGCATCTTTAACAGATTCTAATTTTACACTATTCTTCCAGCCATCTATATCACTCCTATGCTCTTTTGCCAAAACGGAAGGGAGCCAATCATAAGCTGCAACATTTGCAATTGGATTGGTTCCTCTAAATTCTTCTGTTTGTTCAAAACACCAATTTACAAACGCCGCACACCAATTTGTTTTATATGTTCCCGAAGGATAACTGCTTGAATCAAAATATTTATAAATTTGTTGCTTAAGTGGACTCTCTGTCTGTCTGACTCCCTTATATTTATTCCATTCTCTAATTGCTATTGTCACCCACGGTGCGATATTCTCACTCATCCTCCTCATCGCCTCTACAAAAGCCACCGGATGAAAATAATACACTAAGCTATCACTTGAAAATTCTTGTAGTTTAATTTCCGGAAGTTCTTTTTCGTCTTTGGGTTTGTTAAGGTTTTCATCATCAAATATAGCAGGTTTATCCTTAAATGCAGAAGAGCCTTTGCAAACATCCTGCCACCAGTTATGGGTATCGAGCTGGTTATGTACGTTTTGCTTATGTTCTTCTATTTCGTCTTCCAGATCATCTTTATCAACCTTTGGGTATCTATCTAATATATCTTTTAGCTCAGCTACGTAAAACTCCTCTAAATCGGACATATAGTTGTTTGAATGACTTGCCCATTCTGATTGATGTTTCCATATACTGCGCGACATCTTTAGCATAACTTCCGGTGAGCGAACTGTAGAAAGAGCATAATGCCTTAAAAATCGTTGATTTTGTAGCTTACGTTTTGTTTCTTCCGGATTATCGGTATACCTTGAATAATGATCCTCCCAGCATTCTTTAAGATACTCTGCCAATTTCAATGCATTATTTGTAATCCCCTCTCCATGTGGCACTTTATCATAAAAGAAGACTTCTTCATCCTGTTTGTTCATAGGTGCAAAATCAAAATCAAATGCCGTAAGGTCTTGCTGGTTAACCAGTATTTCTTTTAGTTTTACGTTTTGACTTAGGTAAGCTTTTAAATTCAGTTCTTTGCCACTTAGTTCCTCTTTCAAATAACTGGCATTTACTTCAGTAACTTTTTCATTTTTTGATACATTAGCAGCACTACGAGGTATTAATACATTTTCTTTTAACAGATACTCTGGCATTTTATAACCTTTACCTAAATCTTCATAGGTGGTTTCAACTAATTCATCCTTCTTGTTATTTGTATCAAGTTTTTCGTAATACTCACTCTTCTTGGGAACACTTTTAAACGCTTTTGTTAGTTTGTTTTTTAAATAATAATGCGTTTCCTTTTCGCCATTTTTACTATTGTACTTGGGCACTTTTTTGGTTTCTAGTTCGCTTTTAGCAACTACCAGTTCTATGGACGGCACCTTCTGTGCAAACGATACTTTACGGTATCCGGTAAGTCCTTTCTCTTTTTTTAAAGTGCCTTTATAATTGGTTGGCAGGTATTTTTTTAGCTCATCTTCATTAACAACACAAGCTTCAGTTACCTTTTTTAATTCTGTGGAGCAAACTTTTGCTGTATTATAACTACAGTAATAATTATCTCCCTTTTTATTCTTACAACTTTTTAGGCACACTTTACAATCAGTATCACCTGCTATTTCGTAATTTTTGTTTTTATATTTCCCTAATAGATTATAAGGTATATTTCGCACAACTTTTGTTGGGAACTTTATTTTTACATAATCATCTTTACTAAAATCGCCTTCAACAATTTCTACCGCAGTATTTTTATCTATTGCATCTTCAAGAATTAACTCACTGGTAAACTTTGTATCTTTTTTAAGCAATACATATTTTTTGTCCTTGTCTTCAAGTTCGGTATTTCCTCTTAAAAAACGCTTTATTTGTTCTTCGCGTTCATGCGTAAACACCTCTACATGAGTAATTGAATCATTAACTACAATGGCATTACGTAAATCCAATATTTCAGCACCTTCATCTCCTTCTTTTATCCAATATTCGCCTTCACCATTATCTAATAAGTTATTATCGAAACTAAACGCTCGTAAATCACCTTTTCCACTATATACTTTTTTTACTTTAGTTGACTTATTATAGCCCGGTATCTTACTTTGTATATTTTGAGCATTATCATCATTCCAATCATAAAAATGAGTAGTAGAATTATATTTAAAATCTACATTTTTAAATTGATAATATGAAACAAATACTTTTTTATAAGTACCATCTAAACCTTCGGCTGTTACATTTACAGGTTTAATTTCAAAAAATTCTTTTTTTATTTTTTGAATCGGTTCAAATCTTTTTACTGCCTGCCCATTAAATGACTTATGAACAATGCCACATTCAGCAATAATATCACTCGCTTTTACAGGTTCGTAACAGGTTTTAACAGTACCTTCGGTATAGTCACCCAATTTGCTTATAATATATTCTCCTCTTGCATCTTTGGGCATTGATTCTTTATGAAGCTGCTCTAATTCATTATCCTTATCTTCACCTACTACTATATATTCATCTTTACCAAATATTTTGCGCCATTTTCCACCTTTATAATAAGGATCTAGTAAATATTCTACTCCCTCTTTATCACATCTTATGATATTGGTATACCATTTTGAATTAGGCTTTGAATATATATATTGGCCTACCAATGGATAATTGGCATCTGGATCAAACCACTCTTTATTAAATACAACAAGTGCTGTATAATTACTAATTGTCGGTTCAATTTTAATATGTGTTAAAGGCACAATTACATCACTTCCATCTACGATTGCCTTAACCTGCTTTTCTTTATTGGGCTCAAAACATGATAACGAAGTACAACCTTTACATTTTACATTACAAAAACAATAATCTTCCAGTCCGGGCTGCTTTTTACACTTATCACAAACAACTTTTTTTGTTATGGCTTTGTTATCTTCTTCTGCTAATGCAATTATCGGTTCGGCTATTGCTGTGCTTGTTAATAAAGTTGAGTCGGAAGACACTTCAGTTGAATCAGAAATTAGATTAGAATTTGAGACTGACTCGTTATTTTCTTCTTTTTGCTTTGTAACCGGCTTTTTTACAAGATGACATTTAGATATGTCACGATGCAGCTTAATTTTATCGCCGATAAAAAGTGTTTTTGTTTCGTTAGCAACACTATAACCAAATGACTTTGTTGCGTCACTTTCAGTCCTTTTCTCCAAAGTGTTATCCGGATGTCGCTTTGAGGTTACATATTTAATTGACTGTAGGTGAGGAAAAGCATATTCTTTTGTATGTTTTGCGACAATCTTTTTTAACTCATCTAAAGTACATAAGTTGTAGTACAAACTATAATAATAAAAAAACTTATCTTCACCTAATCTATGAACATGCTGCATTAATATAAAGTTATTGCTAATGCACAACGTTTCTTCAATTCCTTTTATTTTTTGTACAACATTTGAAATTGGACCAAATCGATAAGCAATAATAACACCATCTGCTATTGGGTTAATTAAACCGTTATTTTTCACAGGCCTGATATGTAAGCCTCCGTGCCAGGTAAATTTTGGAGTAATTCCGTACGAGCCGTTACCTCCATTATATGAAGTTACATCTTCACTTAAACCTTTTATTGGGAATTTAAACATGTTTGCTAATAATTATAAACTTACATCAAACTTAGTGACATGCCCTTTTTGCAGCATCTCTTTCTCTTCGGCTACTTTGGCCTCCTTAATATTTTGTTCTGCTTCTTTAAGATCTCCTCCCTTACCTATAACCGAAGCTTTAAATTTTTGAAGTGTATTTATTGTAGGAAAAGGAATTTTCTGTAAAGCCATAGAGGCTTTTGCTCCCGGTGTTGCAGTACTTACCATTACAGTTGGTTCACCAACTGTAATCATTCCGCCATGGGCTGTCATGCATCCTTGGGTTGCAACAGGAGTTCCATTGATTAATACGGTCGGCTCTCCTTGAGCAATCATATCCGGAGGCCCTACACATACACACATGTCTCCCATTAAAGCTGCAGGTTTTCCGTTGATTAATACGTTTGGTGCACAAGGGCTCACTACTGGTCCCCCAACATGTGGTACATATCCTGTTACCATTGGGCATACATGCGTGCTTCCTTGGGTTGCGATAGGTTTTCCGGCCATATTTAAAGTGTTTGTTTTTAATACATTTATTCGTATCAAAAAAAACACACGTGTTTTTTGAAAAATGTAACGTGTTTTTTGAAAAAAGACGTGTGTTTTTTATAAAAATGTAGCGTGTTTTTTTCAACAACACGCTACTGCCATTTTTAATTACTTGCTACCTTTTCATATTTTAAGGTTTTAAGCATGTCTTTTAGCTTGGTACTTGGCGTAAATATGGCCTTGGCACCAATAATAGAAGATGACGAAACATCATCTTGTTTCTCCTCTCCTTTACTTTTTACATTTAAACGAATACTGCCTAAATCGCCCAAACGAACAATTTGTCCATCTTCTAACGATTCTTGCATCATTTCAACCATAGCATACAATACAGCTCTGATATCAGCTCCGCCAACTGTACTATTTTTCTCAATTCGTTTTGTAAGTTTTTCAAGAGTTAATTCTCCACTTGACGAAGTGCTGGCATAAAACTTTTTTGTTCCTCCACCTGCTACTCCAGGTTGTCCTTTTTCAATTACTTTAAATTTAACTGGCATAAAATACTAGTTTTAAGGGTTATTAATACTTTCGAATAGTATAAACTTTACACTACTGATTTTTCACTACATTACTTCCACTTTACCGCTTGCTCCCTGAACTGCAGTCATCTTTCCTTCAACCGTTGTTTGCGTACCAACTAATCCTGCTTTCATTTTCCCTTCAACAGATACATTCTGTCCATTCATAACCGCATCAGTTTTAGCTGCAACTGTAGCTGCACCACCTGCATTCACTGTTGTATCGCCATCACTTTGTATGGCTACATTACCTTTTGCCTGCTCATTCAGGTCACCTTCCGCAGCTATATCAATATTTCCTTTGGCTCCCATAACAATGTTTTCTTCGGCACTTATATTTATGTTCTTGGCTGCGATATCAATATTTTCGGCAGAATTGATGATTAACGATTTATTGGCAGTATCGAAGGTGATAATGCTGCCCTCGTTATCGTAGATGTTTATTTTTTCCTCACCGTCCTTATCATTCAACTCAATGGTATGTCCGCTGCGGGTACGGATTACTTTAGCATCGTTGGTATCGGTAGTAAATTCATCTACTTTTAAGGTTCCGTTATACAACGAACCTATTACAAAAGGCATTTCTACATTATTGCCTTCAAAACCCACCATTACTTCTTCGCCTACTTCAGGTATAAAATGAAAGCCTTTGTTGGCTCCACTATGTGGCTGTGCAATGCGTATCCAGGGTGAGTAAGTGCTTGTTTGCCAAGGAAACTGAACTCGGATGCATCCTAATGTTTCAGGATCGGCATTTTCCATTACAATTGCTCGTTGAGTTGAACAGTTATTTTGTGCATGAATATTAGTATAAGGAGGATTAATTGCACCTTCGGGTATGGCTTCAAAATTATTTTGATAATCGCCCGACTCACTTGCAAAATGCTTTACACTAACCACCACATATTTACCATACTCTACTTCCTGACTTACGGTTTGATGAACAATAGATACTGTTGATCCTATTTTTACACCTGAGTTTCGCGATGTTCCGGTTAGCATAACCATATTGGCCACTTTCCCTTCAGCCTGCAACCCTACTGCTGTTTGCAAATTGGCATCCTGACTACCATCTGCACTATGCTGTAAATAAGATGATGATGGTTGTTGTATGTATAATTTTTCCGATTTACCAGCCATAAAACTATAGTAATCAGGTAAAGCTGTTCCGTTAGCTAATTTTTGCGAACTGGGTTTATCAGTATAATAATCGTTGGTTACATACTCGGCCAATTTAGGTTGGGTGATTAATCGCAAATTAAAATCGGTTAATTCAACACCATAACTGAGTGTTATTTCATCACCGCTATTGGTTCCAAAAATGGTTTCTTGTCCATCGTAATACATCCACTCACCATATTTTATGGCCAGATGTTTTATAAACTCGTAACTACTTTGATTATACTGAACGGTGTATTCAAGCGTATTTGTATTTAATGGTGTAGTTTTAATGGCCACTCCATAATCGCCTGAAACAGCTCCTACAATATCTGTTAAAGTCTTTTTTTCGAAAGTATTACAATGAGGTCCATTATCCATTAGTATTGTTGGACTATACCCTTTTATAGTAATAAAATCGCCCGAAAAGCTGTCTTGCGATTTATCAGCTTCTGTTTCGGTTATTACACCTGTAAAGAAACCCTCACTCATTGTTGTATTATCATCATAATTGCAAATAGTAATATCTACAGTTTGACCAATAAAATCCTGACTTTTTGAAATGATGGTTGAACCATCCTCTTCAAAATGGTTATACAATAAGCCAACAGAAAAATGATGATGTCCTAAAACACACTGGGATAAATAAAAATTATTAATATTCTGATATTCCTGTCCATCGATAGCAACAGTAATAATGGTTTGTAACGCCATAGCTTAATAAGTTTGAAGTCGAAAGCTGGAAGCTACAAATGATTTTCTCATAAGTAACATGCTCTGACTTTGGTTAATGTTTTTAAGTTAGAGATTTGAAGTTGATTTGTTTTACTTTTATATGCTAAACATATTTATAAATTATTTAACCTATAAAGGTATACACAAGAGGCATATTGCTCCTTAGGTATAAGCTCATTGTTTTATGAACAAAGATATCCACACTTAATTTATCAGCAACTACGTTTATCGCCATACCGATTCAATAAGATTTTTCGCCCTACAAAAAGTTGATTATAAAATATACCCAACGATATTAAAAGGACTTTAGGTAAAACATACATTAAAGGCCATAAAAAGCTATGCCACCAACTTAAATCCATTATAGATTCAGGCCATCTCCACAAAAAAACAACATAAATAATTTGATGAATTAATAAAAAGAATAAGAAGATGATTAAAAGAATTTTAAAATGTTTGCGATAGTCATGGATAATATATATACACAATGGACTAGCCCATGAAACTAAAAACAAACTAAATAAATATGTATTCCTGTCTAAATTCGGATAGCTGATATAATACATACTATCAATCATGCTTATAAACTCACATGCCAAATATTCAACACCAATAATGATGAGTAAATTAACCGCAAAACTTATAGCAAAATATATACTATTTTTAGCATCTTTCAACATAACCTAAATATAATAAAAGGTGTTTTGGTAATTTTCAAGCTCTCTTGTTTCACTTAGGGTAAAACTACTATCACATTTTTCAGTACCCATTTCGTCTTCATAAGCCCTACCCGCACCACAAGAACAAAATCCCTTATCAGCAAACGTATAATTTTGGATTTTTGTAATAATTTCAACATGATGTCCATCAAGCATAACTACAATATCTCCTAATTTAACATCTTCTATCTTTGATCTTTTTTTAAATGGCCCAATACATGATCTTATTTGATTAGGATCATAATAATGTCCATTGACATTAATAGCATTAACCATTCTACCGTATGCTAAAAAAATAGCATCTCCAACAAATATGTTACAGGTATATTGTTTTCCCCAAAAAACACTAAACAAATCACTTCTCCATTTCGAATAGGCCGACTTCAGTTTTATTAAATCAGCATCTCTTCGTATCACATTAGTTGCATCTTGTTTAAAACCAGCCATGGTTGCCAACGTTTTTTTTTGGTTAGAGGAAGCTTTATCCCAATCGCCCCAACTTGTAAATACAGATGGTCTTTTTGTTGCTGATTTCAAGTCTGGATTAGGAGAAAAAAACCAACTTTGCTTTTCTGTCTGCATATTCCAATATGAAGACATTACAAGTGTATCACTCCCTAATTTAATAGCAGCATCTGCTAAATTCATATGAATTGCAAAATTTAGTATTGTTAAACAACGTCAAAATATATTTTTCAACAATAAACAGAAAAAAATAAATCTTCCTCTGAAATAGCATTATCAAACCACCGTCCAATTATTTGAAATTGTAACATCTTCCAAAACAATCTCTCTGGCTGATATTGTAACTCGTGTTATCATCGGGTTTGTACCATCATGACAAAAATCTTCATCATAGCGTACACATAAAGCATCTGTAAAATCTAAACGCTTTAAACGCGACAAAGCATCTCTTCGATAAAAAGTGATGCTGCCATTTTTCTTTTTATTGGCACTTACCATCCAATCAAATAAATCAGTACTTGAGGTTGACTCTATTTCTATATTAATAAGCCCTCCTCCTGTTGGATTTTGAATGGCCATTCCGTTTTTTGCTACAGACTGACTCATTCCAAAATGACATTTTAATACTTTATATTCAGTATCGTCAATAGTTAAAGTTGATAAAAAAGACATAGTTATACAGGTAATAGTTTGTTAAGATTAATATACAATAGATTCCATAATATATATAAGTTATAAGAAGAAAGCCTAAAAACAACAATCTCCCACCTCATAACCATGATTTAATGCACACTACCGTATTCCAACTCCCATCTGTTAATTGAAACTACTTAAAAGGTACACTGAAACATTTTAATAATTAGACCTATGCTAAACGCATTAACATAGAGCAACATATGAATCTACAGAAAAAAGCTGCCACAATAGTTGTGACAGCAAAAGCTGTCAGGATAGTAAAATTCTAATAATAAAGTTTTAACTTTACACCGTTAGAATGTTGCTGACATCCTGACAAGCTAAGCGAAGGGCGACAGGGCAATGTCGTCCTTCATTGTAATAAGAAAGTACTTATTACACCCATTCGTTAACATGCTCACCATTACCCATTTTAAGCTCACGAGCAGAAATTACAAATGCTTCAGCCATAGGCATATTATCCACAGAATTAAATTTTTCTTCGTACTTTACAAGGTAACCTTCTGTAAAAGCCAACTCTTTTTGTTTTGAATCTGTATCTCTTTTATAAAAAGTGATGGTACCATCTTTTCTTTCAAAGTTATTACACATCCACTCAAACAGTTCAGTTCCACCAGTACTTTCTACTGATAACTTAATTCTTCCACCACGAGTTACTGATGAAGGACGACCTGTAGCATCAACTTCCTGAGTTAAATCATAACTACATGAAAGAACATTCATTTCAGTTCCGCCTACGTTTAATTTTGCTTTAAATGACATAATTTAAAAATTTAATTAATTAATATAATTTATATAAATAAGTATGAAAACAAATATAGTATATTTTATTATTATGTTACAATTAAATACCTATATTTTTTATCTTTTTTATTCCACACACTACTCAAACACAGAAAACACAACAATAACCATAAAACATTAACTCAGTAACTGTTATGTAATTTATAAATCTATTTTTACCTCATTTATTAGTGCCACAAATAATGATTAATACGATATTTTTATATACTTTTGTATATAACATATTACTATTATAAACGAATTAAAATAAGATGAAATATTTATTGTTTTTGTTTACTACACTAACACTATACAACTGTAGTCCCAAGGTGATCCATAACACTGAAGTAATAGACGACAACAAACAAAGTGCTCTTCAGGAAAAATTTTCTAATCTATTAAATGTTCCCACTGACAGCATATATAATTTACGCTTGTATAAAAACTTAGAAAGCTGGAATACTATGAAAGATTCATTAAATTTTCAGTCAATATCACATTCTGTTTTATTCATCAATTATATATATTACAAACACTATCATATAGCACTACCATACACCTACGATGAAATTATAAAAAGCAAAAAAGTTTACCTATATCGTAATACCAACTATTTAAGGGAGGGCGATCTGGTTTTTTTTCAAGAAAAAGACAATCCTGAAAAATCCATTGGTATATATCTTAAAAACAAACATTTTACTTCTGCCTCATTAACCGGAGAGCTAAAATATTATGAAATTAAAGACACCATAAGCAATATTAAAATATTATCAAACGCTAAACTTTATAACTAATGAGTAAATCAAACACTAAACCAGAACAATTGACACAAATTGTAAATAAACTTCCAATTAACTTAAAAGCTGAAGTAGTTGCCAGTTTATTAACCGATTTGGGCGTAAACAAAACATCAGTACAAAGCAACTACACCAGCAGCTTTAATCGTTCATACAGAAAAGATGTGTATAACGCTGATTTTAATAATGAAAATGGTGTACTAGATTTATCTATTTCAAGAAATGGATTATACGACATGTTACCTGAAGGTCTTTTTCATCCTGAAATTGTTGAAAATGAAAATAAAATATCTGTTAAAAATCTTTTGGCCTCACACAAAAAACAAAAAGAAGAAGAAGCTCAAGCCAGATTATTCTTTAAACCGTTTGAGAACCACATTTTTCAATTTTTAATTCAAATTGAAGACAAAGAAAAAAATCTCATCAACAACAGCCACGAATTCCGTTCTTTCTTTAAACAATTTTGGGGTATGGATTCATGGATAAAAGACAAACAATTTATTTTCATGCTTCAGATTCTTCCTTACACCAAAAACATCAAAGGAAATATAAACAGAATCACCCAACTATTATCTCATCATTTACAAAAAGAAATTACACATAAACGAAGTTGGATGGAAATAGATATACCTGCTAATTCAAGTAAACAAGGTTTAATACTTGGTCAAAACTTTATTGTAGGAAATACATCTGACCAACTACCATATATTGAATTTATTATTCATAACATTTCTGACGAAGAATTACTTAACTACATTAAAGATGGTTACTATTACAAATTCATCACATTATATTTTGAATATCTACTTCCTATAGAACTGGAATACAACATTAAAGTAAAACCAAATTACAAACAAACAAAAGAAGAATTTGGCATTTTAGGCCATTCAACAAAATTACAAATCTTAAAAAACTAAGCCTTATGATTATTAAAAGTTTATTAAATGGTGATATCCAAACCATCAGCATTATTATGTTTTTATTTGGAGCTGTTATTATAGCCTTTGTAAAAGGATTAAAAAAGCTTATTACTAAAGACAAGAAAAAAACTATTATTTATTTATTAGTTAGTGCACTTGCTTTTGCAATTCTTTCATTATTCAGTTTTGAAAATATTATTTCAAAACGATTTATGCCCAATTACATTACCTTGCAAGTATTATCCCTCGTTTTTGGAATCATCCATATATCAGCTTTAAACAAAGTATTTACATGGGAAGATAAAAACAAATGGCTGGCTCAACTATTATTTTCAATCATTGTAATTTTAGTTGGCTCTATTGTATTCATACAAATTGCAGGACATTGGGGCATAAAAGATTTACACTACTTTTTCTTAACTGGCACCTTTACATTTATGCTTCCCTGGTTATTCATGGAATTGTTTGAAAGTGCCATGAAAATTCCCCTTGCTATTTATAAAAAATGGGAATATCCTTTAAAATCAGTTTATGTTCAACCAAAACTCGAAGAACTAAAAAATCCTACTTTTATAAAACTTGAAGTAAGCAAACACATTAACGAAAAGAAAGCATCCCGATTCATGGTTAAAGCTCCGGAAAATATGGATTTTGGAAAATTCTTTTACCATTTTCTTAATGATTACAACCAAAAACATCCAGAATCAACCATTGAATATAAATCACAAGAAGATTCTAATGATTTTGGATGGATATTTTATCGTAAACCACGTTTTATTGGTTCATGGAAAATGGTTAATGTAGACCAAACTATCGCTCGGAATTCAATCAAAGAAAACCACTGCATTGTATGTGAAAGAGTTTTATAATTATCTACTTCCCACCTCAACATTTCCCTTTTGACTCAGGTCAAAAGGGAAGTATAATTCCAATTCGCTTTTTAAATAAAGTAGTATCCCAAATCGAGTATTAAGAAGATTTTAACGAACACTAATCTTTGATTCTCATACAAAAGGATGATTATTCTGGCAGGTTCCATACTACATGCAGTATAACTTATATGTATGAAGATTGGATTTTTAAATCCTCATACAAGGGTTAGATTCAATACGTCAAAGATCATTTTCGTAGTTATTTTTCAAACTACTTTTAAGCATTTGCAAAAAAGGCAAATACCTCTAAAATATTACAATCATTTATTCAGCAAGCCTATAACAAACCACTAGTTTTATTATAGACTTACCTTTAAACTTTATTACTCCATTCTTATTTGATTGTAGCAACTCTACAAATACAAATCCTATCGATTCAATTGACGACAGATATCCAAATCCCGCTCCACTTCCTTTAATTTATCATTAAGCTTATCAATTGTTTCAACATAAGTATCAATATCCGACTTGGCATCTTCCAGTTCCATTAACTGCGATTTAGCCACCTTTAATTCAAGACATGTTACAATTACATTATTATACATGCCACTTAAATAAGTTGAATCTTTTGCTGCAAAATTTGTTCGCATAAATGCCAATTCAGTACTTATAAGCTGCTCAATATATTCTCGGCTAACTCCCGGAGTATCCATAGTATCGAGTAAGGATTTCACCCGATTCATTTTTTGAAGAAAATCTTTTTGCTCCTCAGTTTTTAACGATAGATAATCTATCTTTTGATGAAGAAATTGATTTTCCTCACCCGGCACTTTGTAGTTAAAGTAAACAATACCCACTACAAATGCATTGGTAATAAGAAACAGTAAAAAATAAATAAAAAATGCTTTATTTCTTTGAGTTTTATTTATCGGCTTCATAACTTGTTAAGTTTGAAATAGCAATTACATTTTTCAACATCAACATAATCACTACTGGGTGTAATAGATTTTTAATTAATTCATTAAAACATAAGATCATATTGAAATACTAAAATTTTCAATAGGTACGATTAGTCTTTTGCCCACACTAATACGTAAAATCTACTATCTTAATTATATTTTCAATCAATTTCCAAGTAAACTAAATTTTCTTTTTTTCCTGGTTGTTCCCACCTCCTCTTTCTGCTCTTCTTTTTCTTCAGCAACAAATAAATTAGTTTCTATCTTCTTGCCTATATAATCCAGACTTGCCAAAACAGTAAACATGGCAGAAATCACATCAGCAAAATAAGTAACCTCCTGTACGGACTTATAAATATCATTATGATTGTACTTATGATGAATTAGTCCTTGAATTAACTTTTCAAGTTCACCTTGTGAAATATCACACCAATCTGATAAATAGGTCATCATCTCATCCTTACCACAGCCCTGCCAGGTATCCAAAATATTATTGATTAAACGAGCCATTTTAATGAAACTCTGTAACATTTCAATTGGAGTTCGATAAATTGAGGAGGTTTTATAAGCAGTAATCTCATCCACCAAAAACACATTTAATCGCAATGAAACATCTAACAATATTGAAGCTAGTTCATTCTTCTGTTTCTTTTGTCGAATTTTCTGTATTATTTCTATTGTGCTTCGTTCAATACTACTTAAATAATTCTCGAAATTTTGATGTACTCTTATTAAATTAGAAAGACTAGCCACATTATGAACCGGAGCTATATAATCAGCATCAACACTCCAGGAACCTTCCTCATTTAAAAGTCGCCCCAGCATTATACAGTGCTGCCCATAAAATGATGGACTCATTTTATCAAAACTAACTACTGAAACTTTGACCTCAGGAACAACAAAAGGTTTTCGAATTGGCATTTCATCAGGATCAGGATTACCAAAAGAAACTCTTTGTTCCGGTGCTACACTTAAAACAATAGCATATTCACCATCTTCATCCTCAGGAATAGGAGCATAATAAACACCTAAATTCTCATCCCTTCCTTCTATTTCAAGTAAATACCCATTAGGAAATAATACTTTTATATGATTCAACTCAACATTTACGCCTATATTATCATTAACATCAATCCAAATACTATCATTGGTTTTGTCCTCCTCTACAATAAGCCCATAATTAAATGGTGAGATGCAGGTTTGTAAAACCGACATTTGTAACGACATATTACTCATTTGCTCCATTACAAAATGAGATTGATTGATATTCATACCATTCAACCAGTTAACTGGTCGATATATTTTACTATTATTAGCCAAAGTTTTCATTATAACAATCTTCTTTTAATACGGTACCTTATGGTTAACTTGGTTATTCTATTCTCATTTCTTAGAGTTGAAAACTCTTTAATAACAAATTCATTTCCTTTCAACTCCTTCACCAGCTCATTAAATGTGATGTAACTCATATTTGCCAGAACCATTTTATAATCTACTCCTTCACTCAAGTACTTTATAAAATCTTCCTGATTACCATCCTTAGTTAAAACATTAACTAACTCTACCTGTAATTGACTATCTGGTGGTAAAATCCACGATTTTTCTTCATGAGTTTCCAATTCATCAATTCTTGTGTATAAATCAGGGGTTTCCGGAATAAATATTTCTTCTACAGTATCTTCTTCAATTTCCTGAACAATTTCTTTTGCATTGGTATTTTTCGGTTGCTTAACGTAGATACTCTTTTTTACACTATACCTACTTTCTCCATTTACAACTAATACAACATTTTTATATCCCGGTTTTTTAAATACATGCGAGAACTGCTTATGATAACCGGAAGGAGTTCTTTTACCATCAATATACCAGGTATAACTTTTAACATTAGCTGTAGGACAGGTAAGCGTAAATTTTTTATCTGCAAAAACAGTAGATGGCCCTACAATTCTTGGCATTACAGTCTTTGGAGCAGCTACGTACTCATCTTTTACATCTACTGTAACAACTTTTTTATACTGATCATCTACTAATAAACAAACCTGATATTCTCCTGGCTTTTTATAAACATGCACAGGTGATCTTCGTACAGATATTTTACTACTATCTCCAAAATCCCAAGCAAAAACATGTTTGCCATAAGTTTTATTTTCAAATTTGATCATCTCGTTAACTTTATGATGATCTCCCAACATTAAAAAATCAATATCAGGCTGGGGTTTATACGAATAAAACTGATAGCTTAAAACCCCAACACCTATTACACTTATCAGCATAAATAAATTTATAACTCGTGAATCAACCCGATACTGAGTACGGTGTATGTTTTTCTTACTCATAGTTATTTGTTTGGCCTATTTTAAAATCTCTTTTTGATCAATAATTAAACGATAAGGATATATTTCAGAACCTTTTTCTTCTAATTCACTCAAAACTATTTTTCCTATAGAACAACAATCTTCATCCGATAAATTACCATTGGTTTTTAATTTAATATCAATAGTTCTGACATATCCTCTCTTTAAATCCGTACTCTCCATCATTCCTTTGTCAATATTTAAATCAACAACATACTCACCATAATACTTATTCAACAAACTAGATACATCTCTTGAAGTAACAATTCTTCCACCAGAAAGCATTGAATGCCTTACCTCGTACATAAATTCATCTTCTTTCAAAGCATCTTTACCTCCTATTAGAGGTGTTAATGTAAAATTTCCATGCTGATTTAATGTTGAACCTTCCATAGCAAACAAAGGATTATTAACCTTAAGCCCTTTAACACTATTCCCTTTTGTTGTATAATAATCTACAAACACATACTCGGGAGGTTGCTCATCTTTTAAAAAGATATAGGTTGAATCACCCCTATTTTCAGCATCTGTCAAACTATGCTCTAGCTTAGTTGTAATTTGCTTTAGAATTTTTATATCGTTTGCGAAATTACCTTTTGTTATATTCGACAATACAGCATTTTCATTACGCATAACTCCTACTAAATAATCGATTATCTCACGAGCTCCCTTTCCTGTTAATCCTTCAACCTCTTCTTTTCTTAATAAATAAGTTCCTTCTCTATTGGCTCCTTCACCACTTCCATCGTATTTGTGATAAACCTTTCCTTCATCAGTATAAACTGATTTTATGCAATAAAAAGGATCTTCTTGCAGTAAATGAAAAACAGAAAAATCATTACGCCCTTTAAATACCTTATTATGCTTACGGATATTGATAATGGGTACCGCGTTCACAAAACAAAACAAATCCTGAAAAATATCAGGATGAACAAACCCTCCAAAATCTACAGTGATAGTAAAAGTATTCTTATCCGGTGATGTGTCCGACTTAAAATCATCTGTTAGTCTTAATTGTTCAGGAATTTCCAGAGTAAAATACTGATGCTTATAAAACTCATTTACTGCATTTTCAATATTCACCAATGGATTTTCACTTTCTTCTATTAAAGATTCAGAATACTTCTTTTGTACTTTTGAAACAGGAATATCATTAATAAAAAATGTAGCTCTATTAAGTTTATCATAAAACAGTTTACTTTTAAATCCTGGTACGCGTAAGTCTAAAAACAGAGGTATTGAATCTAAATCCAGACCATTACCAACATACTCTATATCTATTTTTAATTGTGAATCTTTAATTGTATCATTATCTTTTAGTCCTACCTCACTCTCAACTTTAAAACGATAATCTACAACATCGTAACATTTATTTAATGAACTCATCCTCACAACCCCACCTTTAAATAAATTAACTTTATGAGAAGTAACAAACTGTATTTCTTCTAATTCGTTTGAACTGGAACGCATCTGAGTCATAACCCCTGTATGACCAGGCAGTACCACAAATGACTCTCCTGGATTTAACAGAACCATTGTATGTCCGGGTTGAACTCCCTTATTTACATAGGGAATTAATTTAGACATTAAACTACTAGCCACTCGATCCTGAGTTCGACCAATTTCTTTGTAAACCAATTCCGATTCGGAAGAGAGTGCAGTCACAAGCATATTTACCAAAGGATCAAAATTATCCTCATTCACATGCCCTTCCACACTCCATGTTCGAGCAACCTCTTTTAACATCCGGTCGCGTATATATTCTTTATGAAACATAGACTTTAGAAATAAGATAGAGGTCCTAAATAGAAATATTCAAAATACCTAAACTCCTCGCTTGTAGAAACCAAACTGGCATTAATCTCAATATCTACACGTTTTTTGATTCGTTTTAACACAGCAAGACTATTAATCTCTGATTGGGAAATAATTACTTTTACATCTAGTCCTTTTATTCTGGTTTCCTGAGTAACAATAGCCTCAACCAAGCTATCTTTTATTAAATCTCTTAAACGGACATCAGTAACTGTATTATCAAAATCGTATTGCCAAATTGCACAACCAAAAGAGGGTTCAAATAAATTTTCACCTATATATGATGTTATAATTAAATGAAGATGCTGGCTTATAGATTCTCTTAATGAGATTCGTTGAAGTGTATTCCCCTTGATTATTTTCCCTACATCAAGAGGATAATTAAAATATCCTTGTTTAGTCATTAGTTTAGCTTGGTTAAAGATTATTATATGTAAAATAAAATACAAATAGCAATCTGTAGTTCTGGTATTACGAATTCAAAAATAGTTAATTTATTTAAATGAAAAAATTTACATTTTTAACATCACATTTCAAAAATCACATATAATACTCCTATATGTCTCTATTTGTAAGGGAATATTTGTTTTTAGACATACTTACACCAATAAAGACAATACATTCCTTTTACAAAAGGTTATATAATTGTGACTAACATCACTTTTTTAATGATTAACAGCATGTAATTGTAGATATACCAATCCACACTCCCGTAATTAAGCACCTAAAAAACATACACCAAAACATTATTACAATACGCTTCAAACTAGGATTAAATCTATAGTTCTGGACGATTTCAATACCATTACAAATACTTAGTTAACTTTTTTTAACATATATTTTTCTAGATCCAAAAATTGTCTACTTTAAAAAAATATGTTTTATATTCGCAACAGTAACACCAATTACAACTTAACATAAACCAAACTACACTATGAGATATAACGAAGAATTATTCTCTCCTGAAATTAAAAATGCATTTAAAATTGCCAGTTTAGTGGCAAAAGAAAATCAGCATCCACATATTCAGCCAGCCCATTTATTAATAGGATTATTACATAAAGACAGTAAGATTAGAGATATTTTGTTCTCACATGATATTGACATATTCTATTTAGAAGAATGGGCTGAAGTTAAAATGGAGGGATATAAAAAAACCTCTGGAACAATTGATAACCCAGCTGTAGATAATGCTGTTGAAAAGATAATTGAAGAGGCATTCAATATTGCAACTGGGGCAGGGAATGAACAACTTCTCCCGATTCATACCTTAGCTTCACTTGCAACTCCGGGAGTTGGCTTTTCTTATGATGAGTTGAAAACATTTGTAATTACTTCGAGTCAAATAATGACCCTCAATGAAAAAGCAGACCATTCGCCATCACATTTTATTAATAAATCTCAGGAAAAACAACCTGATTACTTGATAGACTTGTTATCACAGCCCACTCAAAAACATCAAGTTATTGAACGCGATCAGGAAATTTTAAATATAACGGAAATCATTGGTCGTCAAAATAAACCGAATGTAGTTATTACCGGAGAAAAGGGCATTGGAAAGTCTATTTTGATTCAAGGTATTGTGTCGCTGATAAAGAATAAAAAAACATCAACTGTACTTCAAAATAGTTTATTTTTTGAGTTAGACACAAATATTCTTCTGGCAGGAATAACTCACAAAGGTGAATTAGAGCAAAGACTAAGAAAAGTATTCAATTACTTACAGAATCTTAATCGTCCAATATTATTTATTGATGAAATCCAAATACTTTTAGATGATCCTGCCAATGGTAAAAGCATCTATTTTTTACTTAAAAATCAATTAAGTAAATCAAATAATGTACTTATATGCACAGCATCTAATGAAGCGTTTCAAAAATTATTGGAGAAAGATAATCCATTACAAAGTTCCTTTGAAAAGTTTCACCTGGAAGAACCTGATCAAGAGAGATCGGTACTTATGATTTATGCCAACAAAGAAAATTTGGAAAAACATCATAAAATATCAATTGATCATCAAAGCATAAAAGATGCTGTAAAATTAGCAAAGCGCTATCTTCCGGAATCTCAACTTCCGGAATCCGCTATTAAATTGATAGACAGCACCATGTCATCCATTCGTACTCAACTTGATACAATTCCATTAGAATTAGAACTAAATCAGGAACGAATGAAAGATAAAAATATTAACCAGGAGATTTTACTTGCAGATTTAAAGAAACTATTGAAATATACAGGACTTGAAACCGAAGAGGAAATTGATATTAAACAACATCAAACTTTATTTAATAAGTTACAAACTTATATTGATTTAAGAGAAGATAAAGTAACCCATACAGATCTTGCCGGAACTATAGGTCGAATTAGAAATATACCAGTGGGAAAAATTGTTACAAAAGAAAGAGAACGCCTTCTTCATATGGAGGAGATATTACAAAACACAGTTATTGGTCAAAATATAGCTGTACAAACCATTTGCGATGCCATTCTCGAATCAAGATCCGGATTAAACAAACCCGGGCTTCCAATTGGATCCTTCTTTTTCCTGGGTCCTACTGGTACTGGTAAAACAGAATTAGCTAAGCAATTAGCACAATATTTATTTCAAAGTAAAGAATCATTGATTCGCTTCGACATGTCTGAATTCAAAGAAGAGCACTCTGCGGCCTTATTATATGGAGCTCCTCCGGGATATGTTGGATATGAGGAAGGTGGTATGTTGGTAAATAAGATTAGACAAAAACCATACTCTGTTGTATTATTTGATGAGATAGAGAAAGCCCACCCTTCAGTTTTTGATATCTTTTTACAAATTCTGGATGAAGGTAAACTACATGATCGTTTAGGAAAGACAGGAGATTTTTCGAATGCAGTTATTCTTTTCACTTCTAATATAGGAAGCGAAAAAATAATTGAACAATTCAATAATATGAACAGCCTACCTAATCAAACTACTCTAATGGAGGCCATGACATTACATTTTCGTCCTGAATTTCTAGGACGCCTTACTGGTCTTGTACCCTTCTCTCCTATAACTGAAAAAATGATAGGACGCATATTTGATATTCAAATAAAAGAACTTGAAGAATTACTTCTACAACAAGAGATCCATTTAAAAATAGATGAGAAGGCCAAAATATTTTTAGCAAAGGAAGGTTATAATCCTACATACGGAGCACGCCCTTTAAGAGGTATTATACGTTCAAGATTAAGAACTCCTTTATCAAGAATGATTATAAGGGAAGAGCTAAAAAAAGGAAGTACTGTAAAAATATGTTTACACGAAGAAACTGATATCAAACTGGAAGTTGAGCCTAAAAAGGAATGCAAAAAAGCTGAAGCCACTTTGTAATTAATAATATTATAGTCAATATATAATAACACTATACAAACCAATAATAATCAAAAATCTTAACTATGAGTACAAATACTTATGGATTAGGCGGAACAGAAGTTAAATTAGATGCTAATGAAGCAATTCAAGAAATTCCGCAAAACAAAACTTTATTTGTTGAAAAATTAACATCAGACACTCCGATTAAACCTGAAATTGTAAAAGGAATAAAAACCGTAGAAGAGGTTTTTGAACATTACAAGCCTCAAGTTAATATGGAATTCGAAACAATTGATGGAAGTACTAAAAAAGAAAGCCTTCAATTTAAAAATCTGGGTGATTTTGGTATAAAAGGAATTACTAATCAAAGTCCGTTTTTAAAAGATTTATCAACAGAAAAAGATCAGTATATCAAAATTATAAAACAGCTAAAAACAAATAAGATTTTAAAAGCTGCATTAACTGATAACGAAGCAAAAGAAGCATTAAAAAGTGCGATCAAAGGATTGTTAGAAGAATTAAACCAAACTAAAGATTAATAACATGGCTGAAACTCAAGAACAGGTAGCTGCGAATGCACAGGGTGAACAACTGTCTTTAAAAGAAAGTTTTGACCAACTAGCCAAATATGGCGGCTTTGAATTATTAGAATCATGTATCGACAGCGTTCAAAATATGAATCCAGAACGAAAAGCTCGTAAAAGAATCTTTTTATCTGAAAATTCAAAAAAAGAAGAACGATCACTACTTAAAAAGAATCTGGAAATTTGGGAATCTATAATAAATGGTGCTGATGATATTCTTCAAATGATAGATAATTGCAAAGAGAAAGCTGAGGAGTCAGAAAAAACTTTAGAAAAAAATCTTTCTAAAGCAATTGAAAATACCAGAGATTTGGAACGCTCGTATAGAAGCGTAGCCCTATTTTATAAGAATACAGAAGAATCTAAAATAAAAAATATTTCCATCCTCAATGCAGAGATGGATCAATTAAAAGATCTTGATAATACAAGATTTATTGATTCAGTAACCGAAGAATTAACCAATGCCTATGATCGTCTGGACCTTAGCGATAATTATGGAATACTTGTTCTTCCAGGTTATTTAGGATCTAACATGGTAATAGAGAAATGGGCTAAAATAGCGCACGAAAACAAAGTAATGCTGATCACAGACTTTGAACATCTAGATGAGCCAGATGATGTAATGGAAATGTTTGATGCTGCAAAACTAACTGGCGGAGATATTTATCGTTCTAATGTAATGATGACTTGTAATTGGCTTGTTGGACGTGGAAAATTCAGTGAAGTTGGAGAAGAAGAAGACTTATTTGTACCTCCAGCAGGAGCCTTAGCAGGAAAAGTATATAGAACACTTATGTCTCAGGTTACTGCAGGTAAAAAATATGGAGGATTAAATGAAATTCAAGGAGTTCGCTTCGACTTAAAGAAAAGTGAAATAGCGAACCTTGAAAAAATGGGTTTAATTCCAATGGTTAATGAATATGGTAAAGTAATGGCCTTTTCTGCTAAAACTTTATTTAACGGAGATAATTTAGGTCTACAAACTTATTCTGTAGTACGAGTTTTTGACTATGTAACTAAGGTTATGATGGACTTTTTAAATAGAAGAGCCTTTGAAAACTTTAATGCCAAAACACGTAAAGAGTTGTTAGGTCAAATAATTCGATTTTTAGATACCATATCAGGTCCTGACAAATTAATTGAAAATTTTACTATCAAAAGATTTGAACAAGATCCAATTCAAAAAGATAAAGTTCATCTTGACATCCATATGAAACCATTTTTCCCAGCCAAAAATTTTATGATTAAAATGGAGGGGCAAAAGGGAGACGATGGTACGGATTGGGACAGTGAATACGAACAAGCATAATCATTTAATAATAATTTAGAGGTTTAGTTTAGTGTAGTTTGACACCGCTTTCGAAAATATTCGGGGCGGTGTTTTATTTTGTATAAATATAAAGAAACAAGCCATAAATTTATACTCCGTACTTTGGTACTGGAACTGCTATATTTACCAAGACACCAAGTTAAGCTTGTAATGATTAAATATACAAGCGTATGAAAACAGAAAGAAGACAATTTGATAAGGCCACTAAAGAAATGGCAGTAAGTTTATGTCATTCAGCCTCCCCCAAAAGAAGTGGGTCAAGAATTAGGTATTCGACCAGATATAGTTAGACGTTGGAAACGTGAAATGGAACAATTCCCAAGAAAAGATATAGTAGTCTAACGATTTTGCAACTTGTATAAACGCAAAAAGAGCAACCGAAAATAAATTCGATTGCTCTTTCTTTAAAAATCAGCGGTGACCTACTCTCCCACAATATGCAGTACCATCGGCGCTAATAGGCTTAACTTCTCTGTTCGGAATGGGAAGAGGTGGAACCCTATCGCAATAACCACTTAAATATCTTTATTAACACATTAGCTCAATCAAAATCACATGTCGTGCTTTAACGCCCAACTAAAAGTTTCGGGTAATTAGTACTGCTCGGCTTTGACATTACTGCCTTTACACCTACAGCCTATCAACGTCATAGTCTCTAACGTCCCTGATAAGGATATCTCATCTTGAAGCAGGCTTCGTGCTTAGATGCTTTCAGCACTTATCCCTTCCAAACTTAGCTACCCAGCAATGCTCCTGGCGGAACAACTGGTACACCAGAGGTTTGTCCAACGCGGTCCTCTCGTACTAACGTCAGGCCTTCTCAAATATCCTACGCCCACAACAGATAGGGACCGAACTGTCTCACGACGTTCTGAACCCAGCTCGCGTGCCACTTTAATGGGCGAACAGCCCAACCCTTGGGACCTTCTCCAGCCCCAGGATGTGACGAGCCGACATCGAGGTGCCAAACCGCTCCGTCGATATGAGCTCTTGGGAGCGATCAGCCTGTTATCCCCGGAGTACCTTTTATCCTTTGAGCGATGGCCCTTCCATGCGGAACCACCGGATCACTATGTCCTACTTTCGTACCTGGTCGACTTGTCGGTCTCACAGTCAAGCTTCCTTGTGCCATTACACTCTGCGGACGGTTACCAATCGTCCTGAGGAAACCTTTGAAAGCCTCCGTTACTCTTTTGGAGGCGACCACCCCAGTCAAACTACCCACCAAACAATGTCCGGATAAATCCGTTAGGCCACAGATAAGCAAAGGGACGTATTTCAAGGGCGACTAAACTACACCTGGCGATGCAGCATCAATGTCTCCGTCCTATCCTACACATTACTTACCCACAACCAATGTTAAGTTGCAGTAAAGGTTCACGGGGTCTTTCCGTCCCGTTGCGGGTAATCGGCATCTTCACCGATACTACAATTTCACCGAGCTCATGGTTGAGACAGTGCGCACATCGTTACACCATTCGTGCAGGTCGGAACTTACCCGACAAGGAATTTCGCTACCTTAGGACCGTTATAGTTACGGCCGCCGTTTACTGGGGCTTCAATTCAAACCTTCGCCAAAGCTAAGCTCTCCTCTTAACCTTCCAGCACCGGGCAGGTGTCAGGCCTTATACGTCTTCTTTCGAATTTGCAAAGCCATGTGTTTTTGATAAACAGTCGCATGCGCCATTTCTCTGCGGCCTACCGAAGTAGGCGCCCCTTATCCCGAAGTTACGGGGCCAATTTGCCGAGTTCCTTAACCATGAATCACTCGAGCGCCTTAGTATACTCAACCCAACTACGTGTGTCCGTTTACAGTACGGGCTCCAATACTCGCTTTTCTTGGTACCGGCTGCTTTACTTCGCTTCGACCGAAGTCTAGGCTCAACGTACTATTCCGTCAGTACGTAGTAATCTCACCAATACGTCACTTTCAATGTATTGCAGGTGCAGGAATATTAATCTGCTCGCCATCCACTACCCCTTTCGGGTTCGCGTTAGGT
Source organism: uncultured Saccharicrinis sp. (assembly GCA_963665705.1). Taxonomy (GTDB): domain Bacteria; phylum Bacteroidota; class Bacteroidia; order Bacteroidales; family Marinilabiliaceae; genus Saccharicrinis. The sequence continues at coordinate 991,351 of OY762448.1, read as the reverse complement.
CCCGACTAACCCTGATCCGATTAGCGTTGATCAGGAAACCTGAGTCTTTCGGCGTGAGGGTTTCTCGCCCTCATTATCGTTACTTATGCCTACATTTGCTTTTCTAACTGCTCCACAGAACATCGCCATTCTGCTTCAAAGCCATTAGAATGCTCCCCTACCACTTGTACTTTGTACAAATCCATAGCTTCGGTAGTATACTTATGCCCGATTATTATCCATGCTCGATCGCTCGACTAGTGAGCTGTTACGCACTCTTTAAATGAATGGCTGCTTCCAAGCCAACATCCTAGCTGTCTATGCAATCAAACCGCGTTTGTTCAACTTAGTATACATTTGGGGACCTTAGCTGATGGTCTGGGTTCTTTCCCTCTCGGACACGGACCTTAGCACCCATGCCCTCACTCCTATTCATCATCTTATAGCATTCGGAGTTTATCAGGAGTTGATAGGCGGTGAAGCCCTCTCGTCCAATCAGTAGCTCTACCTCTATAAGATTAAAATAAGGCTGCACCTAAATGCATTTCGGGGAGTACGAGCTATTTCCAGGTTTGATTGGCCTTTCACCCCTACCCACAGTTCATCCAAAAACTTTTCAACGTTAACTGGTTCGGTCCTCCATTCCGTGTTACCGGAACTTCAACCTGACCATGGGTAGATCACCTGGTTTCGCGTCTAGCGCAGCTAACTTTAACGCCCTATTCAGACTCGCTTTCGCTTCGGCTCCGTTACTTAATAACTTAACCTTGCTAACTACGACTAACTCGTAGGCTCATTATGCAAAAGGCACGCCGTCACCATATAATGGCTCCGACCGCTTGTAGGCGTACGGGTTCAGGTACTATTTCACTCCCCTGTTCGGGGTACTTTTCACCTTTCCCTCACGGTACTGGTTCACTATCGGTCTTTCAGGAGTATTTAGCCTTACCAGATGGGCCTGGCAGATTCATACAGGATTTCTCGTGTCCCGCACTACTCAGGATACTGCTAAAATTTAAAACCTTACGTGTACGTGGCTGTCACACTCTTTGGCCGTTCTTTCCAAAACGCTCCACTTCAATTTTAAATCTACATCGCAGTCCTACAACCCCAACAATGCCTAAACATTATTGGTTTGGGCTAATCCCCGTTCGCTCGCCGCTACTTAGGGAATCACTTTTGTTTTCTTCTCCTCCAGGTACTTAGATGTTTCAGTTCCCTGGGTTTGCCCCCCGAAGGGTGACTAGTCTTCAACTAGCCGGGTTGCCCCATTCAGAAATCTGCGGATCAATAAATATTTGCTTCTCCCCGCAGCTTATCGCAGCTTATCACGTCTTTCTTCGCCTCTGAAAGCCTAGGCATCCACCGTACGCCCTTGCTTACTTTCTTGTTGGTTTAGCTTTATGCTCTCGCATTAAAGCCAACCTATGATTTTGATTGTTATTGCCAATATGTCAATGTACGTTTTGTCTGTATTTTAGACAATGTGACTTACAGATTCCTGATATAAATTCTATTCTATTTAAATCTTTTTATAATAATCTTAAAGTCTTTCCAATGTTTCTTACACATTAAATCAGCTCTCACCATTGTAACAGCTTTAAAATTCAATATGTTTTATTTGTGGAGAATATCGGAGTCGAACCGATGACCTCCTGCGTGCAAGGCAGGCGCTCTAGCCAGCTGAGCTAATCCCCCAGTTACCTGTATTTTTTAAGTAGTCCTGCGCAGATTTGAACTGCGGACCCCTACATTATCAGTGTAGTGCTCTAACCAACTGAGCTACAGGACTGTCTCAATTAATTTTGAAATGCTAAAAAAAGGAAATAGTGTTCTTTGTGTTTAAATAAATTTAAACGCGTTTTAAACTCTCTCCAGAAAGGAGGTGTTCCAGCCACACCTTCCGGTACGGCTACCTTGTTACGACTTAACCCTAGTTATCAGTTTTACCCTAGGCCGCTCCTTACGGTAACAGACTTCAGGTACCCCCGACTTCCATGGTTTGACGGGCGGTGTGTACAAGGCCCGGGAACGTATTCACCGCGTCATTGCTGATACGCGATTACTAGCGAATCCAGCTTCACGGAGTCGAGTTGCAGACTCCGATCCGAACTGAGACCGGTTTTTGAGATTAGCATCACATCGCTGTGTAGCTGCCCTTTGTACCGACCATTGTAACACGTGTGTAGCCCTGGACGTAAGGGCCGTGCTGATTTGACGTCATCCCCACCTTCCTCTCGGTTTACACCGGCAGTCTTGTTAGAGTCCCCACCTTCACGTGCTGGTAACTAACAACAGGGGTTGCGCTCGTTATGGGACTTAACCCGACACCTCACGGCACGAGCTGACGACAACCATGCAGCACCTTGTAAGCAGTCCGAAGAAAAGAATATCTCTACTCTATGCAGCCTACATTTAAGTCCAGGTAAGGTTCCTCGCGTATCATCGAATTAAACCACATGTTCCTCCGCTTGTGCGGGCCCCCGTCAATTCCTTTGAGTTTCATTGTTGCCAACGTACTCCCCAGGTGGATTACTTAATGCTTTCGCTCAGTCGCTGACTATGTATCGCCAACAACGAGTAATCATCGTTTACGGCGTGGACTACCAGGGTATCTAATCCTGTTCGCTACCCACGCTTTCGTGCATCAGCGTCAATTATAGCTTAGTAAGCTGCCTTCGCAATCGGTGTTCTGTGTTATATCTATGCATTTCACCGCTACACAACACATTCCGCCTACCTCAACTAAATTCAAGACTAACAGTATCAATGGCAGTTCTACAGTTGAGCTGCAGGATTTCACCACTGACTTATTAGTCCGCCTACGCACCCTTTAAACCCAATAAATCCGGATAACGCTCGCATCCTCCGTATTACCGCGGCTGCTGGCACGGAGTTAGCCGATGCTTATTCATACGGTACCGGCAAATAGCTACACGTAGCTACGTTTCTTCCCGTATAAAAGTAGTTTACAACCCATAGGGCAGTCTTCCTACACGCGACATGGCTGGTTCAGACTTGCGTCCATTGACCAATATTCCTCACTGCTGCCTCCCGTAGGAGTCTGGTCCGTGTCTCAGTACCAGTGTGGGGGACCTTCCTCTCAGAACCCCTAGACATCGTCGCCTTGGTAAGCCGTTACCTTACCAACTAGCTAATGTCACGCATGACCATCTTTTACCGCCGAAACTTTACTTTTCTATTCATGCGAATAAAAAAGACTATAAGGTATTAATCCAAATTTCTCTGGGCTATCCCTTTGTAAAAGGCAGGTTTCATACGCGTTACGCACCCGTGCGCCGGTCGTCAGCAAGTAGCAAGCTACCTCTGTTACCCCTCGACTTGCATGTGTTAGGCCTGTCGCTAGCGTTCATCCTGAGCCAGGATCAAACTCTTCGTTGTATAAAATTATTATGACTGATTTAACAGCCTATTATTCTTTACAAGAGTTTTAACTCAAAGAATCACTCTATTTTCCTTTTTTTTAGTGTGCATTTCAATATTTTCAAAGAACGTGGTTGCTTTATTCAACATCAAGGTATAAACAAAACAACTTCTTATATTTTGTAAACCGCATTCGGTTTATTTCAATCTTGTTTTTAACTCCCAACCTTCGTTGAGTGTCGCTCTAAAAGCGGCTGCAAAGATAACAACTTTATTTCCTTAACTCCAAATAAATTTTGAGAAAATTTTATTTATTTTTTCAAGACTTATTTAACTCCTATCTAATTACCTTTCAGTAATTTAAACCCTTCCTCTTGTTCCATCATTTGAGCTTCTGGCCTTTCTTTAAAAGCGGCTGCAAAGATAACTGATTTAATTTCTTAATTCCAAATAAAAATTGAAAAATATTTTCTATTTTTTTTATCTCCTTTCTTTACCTCCTAAAACCTGCTCTGTATCAAGAACTATCTCCTTTATAAAGTCATTCAAAATGTCATCTTTTATTCGCGCCTCTCGTTCAAAGCGGGTGCAAAGAAATGAACTTTATTTTTAATCTCAAAGTATTATGACATTATTTTTTTGACAGATTTTAAAGATAATCTTTAATAGGCATCTTGTCAATGGTTTATACTGAAAAGTTTTTTTGAGAAAAATGAATCTGCTTAAAATAACTTCCACTTTGCTAATATCAGAACCTTTGAATTAAAAATACAAATCTCGTTCTCCTCCTTTTATTTTCTGTAATCTTTCAACTAATTTTTTCTTAAATCGTTCATCATCATAATTCATCAATTCATCTTCAATTAGCTTATATCCTTTTTCCTTTGTTTCTTGTGGAGCATAATCTTCAAGATATTCAGCCAACGTTAATATGGCATTGGGTTGACAGAAGCGCTTTATAAAACCAGGAACGGAAAACTCCATAAAATGCTCACCTGTTCTATTCAACCTATAACATGCTGTACAAAATGATGGAATGAAACCATTACTAACCAATTCCTCCATCACCTCGTTTAATGACCTATCATCACTTATTTCAAATTGCTCCTGATCTAAGTCCTGCTGTTCTTCTTTTTGAGTATAGCCTCCCAGTTCAATATTTGTCCCTCCATCAATCTGCGAAACACCATATTGAAGTATCTCATCTCTTATTTCTGAAGGTTCCCTTGCTGTAAGAATCAACCCGGTATATGGAACAGCCAACCTTAAAATGGCAACCAGTTTTGTAAAATCCTCATCTGACACCCTCCATTTTTCATCCACATCAACACCTGATGCATCTTGCAATCTTGGAAATGAAATAGTATGAGGACCTACATTATAAACAGCTTCAAAATGATTTACATGCCGTACTAAGCCCAGCACTTCAAAACGCCAATCATACAATCCTAACAGCGTACCTATACCTAAATCATCAATTCCACCCTCCATTGCTCTGTCCAGACCAGTGATTCTCCAATCATAATCCCTCTTTAATCCGCTTTTATGAACTTTTAAGTAGGTTTCCTTATGATAGGTCTCCTGAAAGATCTGGTAAGTACCTATACCAGCATCCTTTACTGTTTTAAAACCTTCAACATCCAAAGGTGCAGCATTTATATTTACTCTACGAATTTCCCCGTTTTTATGTTTTACCGAATAAACTGTTCTAACAGAATCTGCAATAAACTTGGCATTATACCGAGGGTGTTCACCATAAACTAATATTAAACGCTTATGCCCGGCATCTTCCAAAACTTTTACTTGTTGCTTTAAATCGTCTTCAGAAAGAGTAATCCTTTTTTGTGCTTTATTATCATTTCTAAATCCACAATAAGTGCAGTTATTAATACATAAATTACCTATATATAAAGGAGCAAACAAAACAATTCTTTTTCCATAAACCCTCTCTTTTAGTTCTTTCGCCGCATTTTTAATCTCATCTATCAACTCAGGATCATTAGCATTCAATAAAACAGCTGTTTCCTGCAGAGATAAACGATTCTTATCCAAGGATTTTAAAATAATACTTCTTACCTGTTCTTTAGACGGATTCTGTGCATCTGCTAAAATTTTGTTGATCTCATCTGTATCAATAAAATTTTGCATGGCCTTATCTTCTATCTTATATTTTTGAGGATGATAGATTATTGACATTTTATAAATAGTTTTTGAAATACAAAAATAACTGGTTTTAAGGACATAAAAGCAATGATATACCGAATAAAACTTATTTCAACACAACACAAGATCCATAATAATCTGTACTACAACTATTTAATCACATTCGAAATCACTATAATAAATAATTTAACTATTATGATTTAATCAGTATGCAAATACCATTTTCTGTAAATTAACACCTTCAATACTAGTTAATTCATACTCTAGTGCTTGTTTCTGTTCATCACTACCATAAAGTTCAAGTATAATTAATCCACTATTACTGCAAAATTCGTCAGTAACTTCATGCAATCCTATTCGTGTTTTAATAGAACATCCAAATTTTGTAAGAATATTTTGAACCTCTCCAGCTTCTTTAATACGATCATAAATTCCTACTCCCAAAACCGTAATATTAGATTTTCCTGACATAACAAATTGATTTAAACCGACAAGAAGAAAGTTAATACAACTATATGAGATTTTCAAAAATATACATAAATAGAAAATATCTTTAAACACAAAAACCACCAGCTTATTTAAACTGATGGTTTTTACAATCCTTTTTTATCTCTACTATTTATAAGCTACAACATGAACTGCATTCGTTTCTGAATTAGCCAATTTTGTTTTTACCATAACCACACCACTCTTTCCTTTTTCTCCATATTTCTCAATTGCGGCTTTATCTTTTAAAACATCGATGGACTCAACTTGTTCAGGATCTATCTTATCAAGTTCACTATAGTTCACTTCTTTACCATCAATAATTAAAAGTGGTTGTTTTGAAGACCCTATTACAGATTCTGTTTTACTTTCTCCTTGTAAAACAAAATTAATAGGAATGGTATAATTTACATTTACATACTCTCCTTGTTTCATTCCTGGTTCCCATTTAGGCAGTGAACTTACCACACGCACAGCTTCATTATCAATTGATTCATGCACACCCCTGGCTACTTTTACATCTTTTATAGTACCATCCTTAGCTACAATAAAACTTACATATACTTTTCCTTGAACACCTAACTCCTGAGCTTCAACCGGATATTTTACATTCATAGCAATAAACTTTCTCAATTCCATTTCACCACCGGGAAATTCGGGCATCATTTCAACAATATCATATGCCACTTCATCTTCTAATGTTGTTCCTGAACTCTTAAGTTCTGTTGATAATATTTCATCACTCTCTCCTACTGAATCATTGTCACATGCAAAAAAGAATATTACTGTAGAAACCATAACCAGAGCAAGGATAGCTTTTATAACACCATATTTTCTTATTGAATTATTTGTCATCATTTTAAATCTTTTTTTAGTAATTGATTGATTGAAATTATTTACCGGCAGCAAACGCATTCCTGAAGCCTGAAACAATAACAACATTTTATACTGACCTAGAGAAACTCCTTTATCTAATACTTCTTTGTCAGCCTGAAACTCATGAAGTTCTTTTAATAAGCCTCTGATTACCCAGGCAAAAGGGTTAAACCATTGCAAAATTAAAAACGCTTCAATAATTAATACGTCTAGTGAATGTTTGAATTGAACATGAGCCATTTCATGATCCATTATTTTATCCAAATCGTCATCTGTATATAACGAACGATTCATAAAAATGACATTAAAGAATGAAAACGGATTAAAGCGACCAGGCAAATCTGCCACTCTATATCCCTTAAATTTATACCAGACTGCCTTATGTGAAAGCCCTCCCAATCGAATAAAACCAGAAAACAACCTGAATAACAATAATACTGCACCAATTAAGTACAACCAATTAAACAACTGAATATTAACAATAGCAGGCACAATAGTCTCTTGAACTTGATCTGAATAAACATTTACAGATCCTAACAAATATGAGAATCCTTCAGCATGGTTTTGATCAACTACTATAGCTGAAAAATGAACAAATGGAACAAAAACTGCTATCGATAGAGATAACAACAAATAAATTCTATTAAACCGAAACATTCGTTCATGATGTAATACTAAACGATAAAAAACAGTTAAAAGGCCTAATATAACCGATGACTCAAGTAAATACCGAACAAAAGTTTCCATAATTATTCCTTTTCGTTTTTCAATTCATTTTTAACATCATTCATGAGCTCTTCCAGTTCACTTAAGTCCATTTTATCTTCCTTTGCAAAAAAGGAAACCAGTTCTTTCAAAGAACCCTGAAAATAATTAGAAACAAATCGCTTCATAAACTTTTTACGATAAGTCTCTTTAGAAACAATAGCAAAATAAACATAACCTCTACCAACCTTTTCATGATTTACAAAACCTTTTGTTTCTAATATTCTAACGATGGTTGATATTGTATTAAATGCAGGTTTGGGATCCGACATTTTATCTATAATGCTTTTAACCGTGGTTTTGCCTAACTCCCACATTATTTGCATCACTTGTTCTTCTGCTTTTGTTAATTCTTTCATTCCTTAATTCGTATAATTACTATATTAAAACAAAAAATTCCATCTCAATATGTATAAGATCAAATTCAATTCAACTAAATCACTAGTTCAAAAGTAATGTATGAAATGAAATAAAGCAAACTTTTAAACTATTTTTTTAGTTTAAAATTGATTCCAAAAATAATAAACCTCACAAAACAAAGCATATAAATCTATTATTCAACCTATTAATCCAACATTAAAAAAATAAACAAAACATCTATATTTATTAAATCAACACCATTTAAAAAAAAATTTATATTTTTGCTAAACCGATTTAGTAGTATGGGGAAAATATCAATAAATAAAATAGCCGAAATGGCTAAAGTTTCTAAAACTACGGTTTCTTTTGTTTTAAATGGTAGAGGAGACGAAAAAAACATCAGTCAAAAAACACAAGAAAAGATTCGTAAAATTGCCAAGGATAATAACTACAAAGCTAATTTTATTGCACGAAGTCTATCCTTAGGAAAATCTTATACCATAGGATTTATTATTCCTGATATTTCGAACCCTTTTTATGGTAAGATTGCTAAACAAATTGAAGAAATAGCAGAGAAAAAAGGATATTCTGTAATGGTAGCTAACACCAATGAGGATATAAATAAAGAGACTGATATAATTGAAAATTTTAGAGCAAGGCAAATTGATGGTATTATTTTAGCAAGTGCATTTAAAGATTACAATCAACTAAAAGATCGTATTGGCACAGATTATCCAATTGTTTTATTTGACCGTTTTTTTCCAGAAAATGAAAACCTATTTATTGGTATAAACAATTATAATACAGCTCAACGATTAACTGAAGTTTTAATAAACAAAGGACATAAGAAAATTAGTTTAGTTTCTATAACCTCTTATTTACCTAATATTTTGGATAGAATAAAAGGCTATAAAAATGCTTTAGAAAAAGCCAACATTGAGCTAGACGAAGATATAATCTTTGAGATTGATCCATCCAATATAAAAGATGGAGTAAAAAATGCTTTAACAATGATTGTTACAAAAGAAGATTCTGCAACTGCAGTATTATTTTTAAATAATGTAATGGCAGCAGAAGGAATCTGGACTGTAAATACCATGTATCCCAAATATAAACAAAAACTTGATTTTGCATCTTTTGATAATCTGGATTTGTTTGATTACGTAACTCCTAAAGTAACATCTGCACTCCAGCCAAGTACTGAGATTGCAATACATGCGGTTAATATGCTTTACGACAAAATAAATAGCAATACTGTATCTAAAGGAATTCAATTAGAAACCTCAATAATAAACCGATAAGAATATAATGATGATGACACAAAATATTTTTTACAGTCTTTTACTAAACCGGTTTATTATATATTACTTAAAACTCAACAATTAAATATTAAATAAAATCCCAGTTCAAAATAAATAACCCATTGAAATGAATATTTACACAGACAAAAGAATAATACTTACCCTGGATGCAGGAGGAACAAATTTTGTTTTTAATGCTATACAATCAGGCAAATATCTACTTGAACCTTATAAAACACCCTCATATGGGGATCAATTAGAGAAGTGTTTAAAAACAATAATTGAGGGCTTTGAAAAAGTTAAATCTTCCCTTTCTGATGAACCGACAGCCATTAGCTTTGCTTTTCCCGGACCAGCAGATTATACAAGGGGAATTATTGGCGATTTAGGTAACCTTCCGGCATTTAGAGGAGGCATTGCTTTAGGTGACATGTTAAAGGAACATTTTAACATTCCGGTGTTCATACAAAATGATGGAGACTTATATGCTTATGGAGAAGCATTAGCCGGGATTCTTCCTGAAATAAACAGCAAAAGCGAAAAGAAATATAAAAACCTTATTGGAATCACATTAGGAACTGGTTTCGGAGCTGGCTTTGTACATAACGAAACGCTGATTACTGGAGACAATAGTATTGCCTCTGAAGTTTGGCTCATTGCAAACTCTTTGTCTCCTGATAAAAATGCAGAAGAAGGGGTTAGTACCAGAGCAATTATAAATGCATACGAAAAACATTCAGGAGTAGTTAACTCAGAAACGATGCCCTTTGATATTTTCAATATTGCCCAAGGGAATGCTGAAGGTAATAAACTAGCAGCTCAAAAAGCATTTATTGAATTTGGAAAACATCTTGGTGATGCGATAGCTACTCTGATTACATTATATGATGGTATTGTTGTAATTGGAGGAGGCCTGACCGGTGCCAGTAAATTATTGATGCCTGAAGTAATGAATGTACTTCGAGGCAAATTTGATTGTGGACAAAATCGACTTGTTCATAAAGTATACCTTTTAGATGATGATGAAGATGCTCAGGAATTTTACAAATCCAATAGTACTACTATAAAAATTCCATTTTCAAATAACACTATTCAATACAATAATGAACAAAAGGTAGCCATTGCAACTAGTAATATAGATGCAAGTATGGCTATTTCGTTAGGTGCATATGCCTATGCTCTAAATAGATTAGAACAATAAATTTTATTATTATGTTATATCCATTAAAATTTTCTCCCATATTAAAGGAAATGCTTTGGGGAGGTTCGAAAATTCCAACAACTTTAAATATTGAAGTTGAAGAAGGAATCAAGATTGGGGAAAACTATGCTATTTCAGGTCTGGAAAAAGACCTCTCTGTAGTTTCAAACGGAGAATTAGCTGGTAAAAATTTAGTTGAATTAATAGATAGCTTTAAAGAGCAATTATTAGGTCAAAAGATATACACACAGTTTGGCAACAAATTCCCACTACTACTTAAATACATTGATGCAAACGACGATTTATCAATTCAAGTTCACCCTAATGATGAACTGGCTGCAAAAAAGCATCAATCATTTGGTAAAACAGAAATGTGGTATGTAATAGAATCTGAGAATAACGCAGGTCTGATTTCTGGCTTTTCAAAGAAAACAACCGCTCAAGAGTTTGAAGAATTGCATCAAAATAAAAAAATCATGGAACTGATGCAAAAACATGAAACTAACAAAGGTGATACTTTTTTTATCCCCGCCGGTAAAGTTCATTCAATAGGTAAAGGAAATTTAATAGCTGAAATCCAACAAACTTCTGATATCACATATCGTATTTATGATTTTGAAAGAACTGATAAAAATGGTAATCCAAGAGAATTACATCATGAATTAGCTATGGATGCCATGAACTTTTCTGATAATGAATCCGGCAAGGTCGACTATTCTCCTGTTAAAAATGAAAGCACAAACATTGCTCAATGTCAATATTTTACCACAAACTTCATTGAATTAAATGGGGAGATAAATAAAAATTATAAGTCACTCGATTCTTTTGTAATATTAATGAATGTTTCCGGAGATTGTAATATTACTTGCGGAGATTATACAACTTCACTAAATATGATGGAAACAGCATTAATACCTGCAAATATTGATAATATTTCAATAGAAGGAAATGCTGAATTATTAGAAGTATATATCTAGAATAGATTTTTTATTACACATTATATATTTGGAAAAACAAAGCCTCCTACAAATCAATAAAAGAGGCTTTGTTATATAAACTAATACAAATCTATTTTTTCACTTTTCCATTTAATTCCAACCTAATTGCCCAACTACTTCATAGGCATAACCTCGGTTTGTTTCAATTTTTTTAAATAGTGTACTATGAAATTCATAATAAATTCGACCATCAATTGATATTCTTTCTGTAAATGCAGGCAAACTATAAACAACAGCTCCTACAGGAGGAACAACCTCTTCATAATATCCACCATGTCTCTTATAAAAAATACCATCTGTAAAAAATAAGGATACACCATTAATGGAAAATCTAAAATAATTATTAGGAATATGCTTTACTCTCCTTTTGTAACTATTTTGCTTAACTACTCCGCATGAGCAATTATTATAATATTTAGTATTGTGATTTCTAGTATTAGAAAACTTATAATTTGAATATTTATTGTTTGAATGTTTCTTGTTCGATTTATTATTATTTACATAATATCCTTTCTTAGTTTGTTTATCGAGATTATTTGAATAGTCTTTACTACTTCTGGATGAATTGCTGTTTGAATGATTTGAATTACTCTGACCACGAGAAGAATATGTAGAATTGACTTCTCTATAGTTTTCAGACTTGCTTTTCTGATATCTGTTTCTATTTTGAGCAGACACACTAATTACTAAAGCAAAAACAAATAATATTAAAATAGCTCTTTTCATGACATTAGTTTTTTTAGTTAATAATAACACATACTGTCACGACAGTAAATTCAATTGAATTGGGACTAACAAAACAAGATTCAAAAAACATTGTTAATCACACCCAATTCAATCCAAAAACTAAGCCAAAATTACACAATACTGATTTTCTGTACCTTACATATGCATTCCAACACATATTTTTACTCTACTTTATAAATATAGGATTGAAACGAACTTAACTGAACAGGAATTTCTAAATTATCATTATTCTGTACTAGTATCATTTTATTATTATACAATTGATCTTTTAAGTGAATCTCACCTTTATTCAAATCCATCCTTTCCAAAACATGAGATGGAATAACCAAATTAAATTGTATAGTATCTGCGCTAAAATTAGATACAATAATCAATTTTTCCTTTTTACTCCAACGTACAAATGAATACACCTTATCTCCATACCCTTCTGTATTTACCCTATTGTAATCATGTATATCAGCATACTCTCCCATCAATGCATCACTTTTAATCGTGAAATTTAAAAGTCGCTTGTAGAAATCACGTAATTCCAATTCATCTGGCGATAACTGACCTCCATCAAAGGCTCCATTATTCATCCACCTCTGATGATTAGGAACACCGATATAATCAAAAATCGACGTTCGTGAAGGAGCTCCAAAACCAGGTTTTTCTGCGCCCGGCTCACCCACTTCCTGTCCAAAATATATCATGGTTGGAGATGTACTTATAGTTGCAGAAACAACCATTGCTGGCATTCCCTTTTTAGGATCTCCAGCAAACTCTGTTGAAGCAATTCGCTGTTCATCATGATTTTCAAGAAAATGCAACATATGATGCTCAATATCACTTATCTTATCTTGAATAGGTGCTATATGATCAGTCGAGCCATAACCCTGCATTACATGTTTAAGCGTATCATATAAATCAACTTTATCATATAAATAATCCATCTTTCCTTTATGAATATAATCACGAAACAACTTAGGTTGATAAACTTCTGCCAACAAAAAAGCTTCAGGTTTTTTTCTTTTAATTGCAGAATTCAAATAGCTCCAAAATTCTACCGGAACCATTTCAGCCATATCGTATCTAAAACCATCAACCCCTTGATCTAACCAGAAAAAAGCGATATCCTTAAACTTAATCCAGGAATCCGGAACATCCTTATTTTGCCAGAATGTAAAATGAGATTTATAATCTTTTTGACCATAGTCGGAAGGTAATGTATCAAAGTCTAAAGTTCCGTCTGGTTTAATTCCATAATTTATTTTTACTGTTTCATACCAATCATAATAACTTGGCTGGGCTAAACGCGATCCATTACCTGTCCATTTAGCGGGATTTTCTTCAAACTGCCCATCCGCCATTGAATGTTGTTCTCCTCCTAATGGTTTATACCCTTGCTTTGGAACTGGTACTTTAAAAGGTTCATTAACTACATAATAAAAGTTGTTATCTCTATTATATTCTAAAGAGGTATCATCATTAGCTCCAAAATCAACAATCCCTTTAGGATTATTTAAACTTTGATAATTTCGGGCAACATGATTAGGCACTATATCAATGATAACTTTCATTCCATGTTCGTGTGTACGATCTATTAAAGACTTGAATTCTTCTAATCGCTTTGCTGGATCTACTGCCAAATCAGGATCTACCTGATAATAATCCTTTACAGCATAAGGAGAACCTGCTCTACCTTTAACTACATCGGGATCATCATTAGATATACCATATTGAGAATAATCTGTTATGGTTGCATGGTGAGGTACTCCTGTATACCAAATATGTGTAACCCCTAAATCCTTTATCTCTCTTAAAGCTTTGTCGGTAAAATCATTAAACTTACCAACTCCATTTTCCTTAATTGTCCCCCATGGTTTATTATTAGTATTCTTGTTACCAAATAATCGCGTAAAAACCTGATAAACGACAACTTTCTTAGGAGTATCTTCTTTTGCATTGGAACTTTGTGGCTGATTATGACAAGCGATAATTATTAATATCATTAAAATTCCTAGACTTGCAAGCTTCTTTTTCATAATGATTATATTATTTCCTGATTTTAATATTTAATTCGTTTTCTCCATTCATTTCTAAAAATACAGTTACGATTTTTTCATTTTCATTATAATCAAATGCTGATACAACATCATTAACTAACACATTGGTAATTTTCTGAGATATGTTATGTACTACTAATGAAATATTTCTGTCACCCGGTTTTCCATCATATTCAAATGCTTTTCTTGATATTTTTATATTAATATCATCATCGCTATTTGTAGATTCAAAATACAATTTCTCAAACTGATCTTTTTTCCATGTTTCATTAGTTTTGCCATCATCATCGTACATATAACCTTGAGATTTTAGTATTTCAGCATCGTAATAATAATACAAAATCAATTTTTGCGTATTATATTCTTCCATATTATTATATGGTTTCACCATTGGGATGAAAGAACCTCCTTTAACAAAAACGGGAATTTCATTTATAGTAATAGGAATATCTACCTTCTGCCCTCCTGTATACATATGCTCATTAAAAAAATGAAACCAATTGTGTCCTTTGGGAAGAGTAACACTCCTCAACTTAGCTCCTTTTTCCGTTACTGGAGAAACCAAAAAACAATCTCCCCATAAATAATCTGAATCATTATTTATTAAAGATGTATCACCATTCAAATAAAATAAAGGACGCATTAAAGGAGTTCCTTTAGTTGTATTTTCGTATGCTAGCGTATATAAATAAGGTGTTAAACTATATCTTAGTTGAATAAATTTTCGAGCAATACTTTTTGTTTTATCATCCCAGAAAACAGGTTCAGGAGGAACATCTGATTGGGCATGTGTTCTAAATACAGGTTGAAAAACACCGTATTGTAACCATCTTGTATACAATTCTGTATCTTTATAATCACCTGCAAAACCACCTAAATCAGAGTGCATATAAGCCAAACCTTGCATACCCATTTGCAATGAAATTTCAATCTGAGGTTTTAAACCACCCCAGGTTCTGTTAACATCTCCACTCCATGGAATCATGCCATAACGTTGCGATCCCGCAAAACCAGAGCGCATTAGAATAAGCGGCCTTTTATTGGGAAAATCATTTTTAAACCCGTTATAAATTGTTTTAGCCCACTCATGACCGTATGCATTATGTACTACTTCGGCTCTACCGTTTACATGTTGTAAATCTTTAGGATGTAATTCCGGTTCTCCCAGATCCCCCCACCATCCTTCAACTCCACTTAAAGTATGTTTTTTATAAATATCCCAGAACCATTGTTTTGTTTCTGGTTTAAAAATGTCAAGTAAAGTAGTTGTTCCAAAGTAAAAATCATAAACATAAGGGTTTCCTATAGAATCGGTTCCCAATAAACGTTGTTCTTTGCACTCTTTATATTTACCACTGTTTTTTAGAATAAAAGGTTCAGTTATTAGAACTGTTTTTACACCTTTACTCTTTAAATTGCTCAACATTTTTTCAGGATTTGGAAAAGCTTTTTTATCCCACTCCAAATTACCCATATAACCTTTCACCTCTGGTCCAAACCAAAATAAATCAAGCACAACACCATCTAATGGGACCTGGTCTTTTCGATACTTCTCAACTACATCTTCTACTTCTTGCTGTGTTCTGTATCCCATTCGCGAAGAAATATTACCCAAAGCCCAACGGGGAGGCATCGGTTGATGCCCTGTAACCTGAGTATAATTTTCTGTAATAGAAGGAAAATCATTACCTGCAACAACAACATAGCTAAGCCTTCCTCCAACTGTTTCAAATTGAAGAATATCCTTTTCTGTTTTTCCTAAATCTAACCATCCATCAGCTACATTATCGAAAAAAAGCATATATTTTTGAGATGAAATAACAACAGGAAGAGAATAATACATTAACTCAGCATAGGTTTCATATCCATAACTTGCTTTGTTATATAATCGCAGTCTATTTCCTCTCCTATCCATTCCCAGCACACGCTCTCCTCCACCCATTAGTTTTTCATGAGGCCTAAGATTCATTCTGAATCCGTTTATCGAATCATTAAATACCAATCCTTTTTCTTCATTAAACAATAATGAATCTTTATAGAAATATGATATTGATAATGGACATTTATGAATTTCAACCTTTAAATTATGAGTAGCCAATTCAATCTGCATAGAATTATCATCAACTGTAAATGCTACATTTTGATTTTGACTATCCAGTGCATAAGATGGGAATTTCTGATATCCTTCAGGCAAAAAATTAACTTCTATTGCATTTTCAGTTAAAACATTCAAATGAATATCAGCATCATTTGTTTTTAGAATAATTCCTGTACGAGTTTTAAAAAAATCTTTTACATATCGTCCATCAGAATTACAATTGCAACTTGAAAAAAAACCAAGTATAAAAAAGGATAGAATAAAAATTACCCGAAGTTTTGCATACATATTATTAAATTTTTCTGTTTTTTCTAACAGATCATTCCCTTAATGTTTTTAAGAAAAACCTTTGATCTGTTTCTCAATTAATGCAATATCCAATATTTTAATCCCATCATCAAAATATATAAACGATATTTTATACAACAATCTATATCAATGCATATTACACCACTAAACTCAAAGAAAAATATAGACTATACATATACCTAAAAAAGTACTTTCTAAATACATTAATCAAAATCACACACTTTAAACTATTTTTTTAGTTAAATTATTTGATAAAAGAATTCTATACACTAACTTTGAACTAAACTATTAGTTTGAATATAAAATACAATTCTTATGAAATCTTTAATCTTGAGTTTATTCTTATTAACCGCATTTACATTAGAGTCAATTTCTCAAATTGAAATTCAAAAATTTTCGGATTCAATACAAAACAACAAATACGTAAATAAACTTACTGAAGCCAAAGAAATGGTATACCAATATAAGTTAGATCATGCCATTGCTTTATATGAAGAAATTTATAAAACAGATACTATAAACATCAGTATTATACAAGAATTAGAAGCCTTATACACAAAAACCTCAGCATACAATTCTGCCCTAATTTTCGTTAATAAGATATTAAGGATTGATACTAGTAATTGCCATTATCTTATAAAAAAAGGTATTATTCTGGAAAAAATGAAAGAATACGATAAAGCCATTAGTATTTTCAAAACAGCTCTACAAAATGACGCAAGTAATCACTATTTAATTACTCAGATTGCTGATGCTTACAGAAATATAAACAATGTTGATAGTGCATATTATTACTATTCAATTGCATGCAATATAAAACCAAACAATTCTATTTTAATAAAAGCCAGTGATATATTGCTTAAAAACAAAAAGAATCAAGAAGTCATCCTTCTATTTGAAAAATATAACTACCCGGAAAAGAAATATAGTAAAGTTCTTCATCGCCTTTATGGAAAAGCACTTTATTTATGTGATAGCATTTATGATGCTTATGAAGTATTTAATGACTTACATAAAAAAGGAGATTCATCTCAGGTAACCAATAAATTTCTAGGATTATCCAGCTGGAAAATAAAACATTATACTAAAGGAGAAGAAATGCTGGCTTTTTATACAAAAAAAGACTCCACCGATTATTTAGCGTACTATGTACTAGGTAGATGTTGCTTGCATAATAATAAACCACAGGAAAGCATCAAATATATTACTAAATCGTATAATCTTTATCAAAACAATCCACAAACATTAACTATGATATATAAGGCACTCGCTGAATCATACGAGTGGATACAAAATTACGATAAAGCAATTGAATATTATGCTTTAATTGAGAAATCAGATTCTAAAAATATATATGGAAGATATAAAATTGCAATGATATATGATTACGATCTAAAAAATAAACAAAAAGCACTGAAACAATATAATGACTTATTACAAAAATTTAATAATACCCCTACAAGTGAAAGCATTATAGAAGCATACTGTAAAAGGCGCAAAAATGAATTAGAAGAATCAGAATTCTGGAAAGGTCAATAACATAATGGTTAATCCATTTTTGATTTTATCTATTTTAGCTAAAACAATCATTTAATTCAGGATTTATATTGCAAATAAAACAATTTTGATATTTTCGTATTTTTACTTGGCATAAACATGAAATAAGTAATATGAACGAAAATATACCACAATTACATAAAAAGGTTGAATCAGCACTAAGTCAACGAAGAATAAAAGATGCTTTTACCATTTTAAATGAGCTTGCACAGGTTCATCATAAAGGATTATTAATCGATGATTTATACAACCTTGAGCTTACATATAAAAGTATGCTTAAATATACTTTTGATGGAGTTAGTGATCCGGAACAACAAAAGGTATACAATAATATACTAAAATCATGTTACGACCTTAGCGACACTATCTTTTCGTCCATATATACAGCTCAATCAAACACTATTTTTCATGAAACCAGAAGAAGTATTAATAACACTCCTAATAGTTCCATTATTAAAACAATTGATGAGTTTTATAGTGAATATGCCAAAATTCATATGGCAAATCAAGCCAATATTTTGATTGAAGAATCAGCTTCATCCCATCAACTTTTCAATTGCATTTGGGTTTGCTCTAAAATAACAAAAGAAGAACAAACGAGAATCAATTCTTTAATTAATGACGATAATATTCACTACAGCATTAAGTGTATTCTTATCTCAGCAATTACAATAAGTTTACTGCAAGAATTTAATGAAGGAAAAATTTTAATCTTATTTAATGCCATTTCTAATCAAGAAGATACAATTATACAAAGGGCATTAACCGGACTTATACTGACATTATTTAAATATGACAACAGATTATTTTTATATCCTGAAATTAAATCCAGATTATCGTTATTACAGGAAAACGCAAAACTTACCAGAAATATTTTAACAATAATAATACAACTTATTAGAACTCGGGAAACAGAAAAAATATCATCAAAGCTGAATGATGAAATTCTACCAGAAGTTGTAAAAATGCAACCTAACCTAAGAAATAAACTTGATCTAGAAAATTTACTTGGCGACAAATTTATGGAAGGTGAAAATCCGGAATGGGAAGATTTTTTTAAAGATTCACCTGAATTAATGAATAAACTTGAAGAGTTAACTGAGCTTCAAATGGAGGGTTCTGATGTTTTTTTATCAACTTTTAAAATGCTTAAACACTTTAGTTTTTTTAATACCCTACAAAATTGGTTTATGCCATTTTACCTTGAAAATCCTGAAATAAAAAGTGCACTCGACGAAGACAACCTTATATTCTCAAGTAAAAGTGTACAAGATAGTCTAGCTAACTCCGGTTTTTTATGTAATTCTGATAAATACTCACTATTCCTTAGTATTCCTCACATGCCACAATTTCAAAAAGAGATGATGGGTAACATGTTTAAACAACAATTGGAACAGATGGATGAAATTGAGAATAGTGAGAAAATGATAACTCCTGAAAAACAAGAATCAATTATTTCAAACAGATATATTCAGGATTTATATCGTTTTTATAAGCTACATCCTCAGCACCCTCAATTTGAAGACGTATTTTCATGGAAAATGGATTTTCATAACAAATCTTTCTTTAATGAGAACATTAGCGATGATGATAGTTTAAGACAAATTTCAGAATTCTTTTTTAAGAAGGAATATTTTAAAGAAGCTTCTGAAGCTTTTGAAATTATCCTGAAAAAACAGTCCAATAATATTGAAATTATTCAAAAATTAGCTTTTTGTTACCAACAAAACAAACAGTATAAAAAAGCTCTTAATCAATATTTAAAAGCAGATATTTTAAAACCAGAACAATTATGGACTACTAAAAAAATTGCTTTAATGTATAAACACCTAAAGCAACCTGAAAAGGCTTTAGAGTATTATTTAATTGCCGAAAGAGTTAAACCTGAAGATCTTTATACTCAAGCATCAATTGGACATTGTCACTTAGATTTAAAAAATTATACCGAAGCCCTAAAATATTATTTCAAAGTAGAATATCTGGATAATTCAAACACTAAAGTTTGGAGACCGATTGCATGGTGTTCTTTTGTTTGTGGAAAACTAAATCAAGCAGAAAAATATTACCATAAACTACTTGTATCTTCATCTAACAAACATGATTTAATAAACATTGCTCATGTTATGTGGTGCAAAAACGACAGAAAAGAAGCACTTAAATTTTATCAAAAAGCAATAGTCCAAATGAAGAATAACTTTGATGATTTTTTTGATGTATTTAATGAAGACATTCCTTATTTAACAGAAAATGGTATTAACAAAGATGATATACCTTTTATTATCGATCAGATAAAATATAATATTGAAGAATAATTCTTAATTATAATCGTGATTATTCATAATAGTTTGGATATCACATAATCACCTATTAAGGTAACGATATCCTTACCTTATAATAAAATTATTATAACGATATAAAATGGCAAAAAAGAAAATTGAATCAGATTTATATAGTTACGGAATTTATACGAATTGGGATAGAAACTCTAAAAATCTGCCTAAATTACTTAAAATTACAGATGAAATACCTCTGGAACTAGATATTGAATTTGGATATGTAATAAAAATAAAAGGGGCCAAAGGAAAAAAGATATCATTTAAAATTGATCATCCACCTTTTACTAATGAAGAAGGTAAAATTGCTCCTCCTTTTACAGGAGAATATTTTATTCGATCAAATGATTACGAATTTTTTCTTGGAGATACAATATGGGAACCCATCTACAATAAAAAAGGAGAATGGAAATTAACTACCTGGCTTGATGGTAAAGTTTTAATCCAAAAATCATTATTTGTTAAAGAAATGTAATATTCTAATTTAGTACTACAGTTATTAAGAAAAATGTAAATCCTAATAATGCAATTACTAATAAAACTTCTATAACAAAAAACCAAAAAATCTTCCTCTTTAATTTTACTGTATTATCATCTGTCTTTCTAAACATCTCCCTGACTTTTTTAATCATTTCTCTACAAAAATAACAGTTTAACTAATTGAATAAAAAACTATTAACAGCTTTTAACTACAATTTTGATTCATTTAGTTGAATATATTTACGAATAATTTAAACCTTTTAAATGTAAATACCCCAACAATTAATCATCTTAACTTAAATTAACTATGACAAGCTATTAAAAAATCACCATCATTAAAAGTTAAAAATTATTAATAATTTATCTCTAAACTAGGTTAGGTCCATAATCCCGTTAATAAAAAATTCATCATATCTAGATAACGATGCTTTTTATTATAATAAAGATGGAGTTGATATTGGGGTTTTATTTATAATAAGGTAATTTTGTTAAGATAGAAATGGTTATTTTGTCTTTTGTTTATGCCAATATTATATAGCAATAATATATAACTAAATGATCATTTCTTTATATAAAACTCTTCGATAAATCGAAGTATACAATCTGGCAAATAAAAATATATTTATGCAGATGAAACGAGCCATGATATTCGTCACAACAACGAAGTCAAATCTTTATTACACAGGAAAATAACCAAATTTGGGGAGTTCCTTCAGACAAATAAAAGTAAATTATATACAGATGAAATTTAATTATAAGACACTGTTACTTTTTTTATTCCTAATTGTAGTCAAGACTCCTTATATACAAGCTAAAAATATAGTTGAAAAAATGGAACCAAACTATTGGTGGACAAATTTTAACTACAAACATTTAAAGATTGCTTTAAAAGGTCAAAACCTAGCTCAATCGTTTTTTAAAATTAATTATGCAGGAATAACTTTTAACAAGGTAATATTTACGAAAAGTCCTAATGTCATTTTTATAGATATTAATATTGACGACAATGTTTTACCAGGAAATGTTCCTATTGAAGTATATCAAAAAGGAAGGCTTCAAGAAAAAATCTATTTTCAAATAAAAAACAGAAATCACAACAAGGAATTTAGACCAATTGAAAATTCTGATATTTTATACAGTATTATTATTGATCGTTTTGCAAATGGTAACTCAGATAATGATTACATAAAAGAATACTTGGAAAAGCCTAACAATAATGATATTTCCGGAATTCACGGAGGAGATATAAAAGGTATTTCAAATCATCTAAACTATATAAAATCATTGGGTGTATCGGCAATAGAATTATCTCCACTTTATGAGAGCAACCAAATATTTAATTCCTATTACCATGACGAAGTAACAAACTTTTATAATATTGATCAACGCTTAGGGAAAATAAGTGACATGATAAACCTATCATCTGATCTAAAATTAAACAACTTAAAATATATTCAATCATTCACACTCCATAAAGCCAGTAAAAACAATTGGTTATTTAAAGATGAGAAGATTATAAACGCTATTATTTCCGAATCAAAAGAGTTTTCTACTCAAGAATATTCATATTCATTACAAACAGATCCCTATTCAACAGTACAAGATTTTAACAAACAATTGGCAACAAAATATGACATAAACACTCAGTTCCTAAATCAAAATGAATCTTTAGTTTCTGATTTTCTAATACAAAATACGATTTGGTGGATTGAGCAAATTAATCCCGATGCAATAAAAATTGAAGACTGCCAACTTAATAAATTAGCATTCATTCAAAAATTAAGCAATATCTTAATGAAGTTATATCCTAATTTAGGTATTATATATGATTATGACACCAAAAATGCAGATGAATTAGCTTACTGGGAGAAAAATTTGGTCGACAAAGAAACTAACTACATTTATGATTATCCTGTTTCGAAAATATTAGAAAGTGCATTTTCTCAGTTTAATCCACCAAATAAAAGCAATTTAAACTTGCACAAAGCTTTATCTAAAGATTTTAATTATAATAATCCAGAACACAATATTCTTTTTATTGACAATAAGAATACTTCGCGTGCATTTACACTTGCTGAAAAAAGCAAAAACCAAATTAAAATGCTTGCTACTTATCTTTTTACAACACGAGGAATTCCCAGTTTATTCTATGGCTCAGAATATTTATTAGAAGGAAATTTAATGAGAGGAGAAAGTGTTCCGAAGAAAAACTTTCCTGGTGGATGGAAAGATGATATAAAGAATGGATTTGAAGTAAAAAATATTTCCTTTGAAGAAAATGATTATCACTATTTTATCCGACAATTGATAAAATATAGAAATGAAAATCCTGTAATATATGAAGGACAAATTCTCCATTCTATATGTAAAGATGGAGTTTATTCCATATTAAAATCCTTAAATGAAAAGGAAGTTGTTATTATTTACAACAACAATAACTCCATTGAGAAAGTAAATCTTTTTAAATGCTTTACCTTTTTAAATCATTATAAATTAGCTCATGCTCCCATAGAAAACATTGAGTTAAATGATCTCAAAAATATTTTAATAGAATCAAAAACAGCATTAATTATTGAACTAAAAAAATAATCATGAAGAAATATGCAGTTGTATTATCAGGATGCGGTGTATTTGATGGTGCAGAAATACACGAAGCTACATTAATACTTTTAGCTATACAAAAGAAGGGTTTCATATATGAATGTTTTGCCCCAAATACTGAACAGCATCATGTAATCAATCACATTACGGGCGAAGAAATGGATGAAACCAGAAATGTTTTAATTGAATCAGCCCGAATTGCCCGTGGAAATATTAAAGAAATTGAGGAACTAGATGTGAATAGTTTTGATGGAATTATTTTCCCCGGAGGATTTGGTGTTGCTAAAAACCTTAGCAACTTTGCATTTAAAGGACATGATAGTGAAGTTTTACCTTCTATCAGCAATGCTATAAAAGCTTTTTGGAAAGCTGAAAAACCTATTGGTGCATTATGTATTTCACCTGCTGTTATTGCTAAGGTTATTCCTAATGCAACCCTTACAATAGGCAATGATACAGAAACAAAAGATGCTATTGAGAAAATGGGCGCACATCATCAGATTACTACGCATGAAGAAGTTGCTGTTGATACCAAGAATAAAATTGTTACAACTCCTTGTTATATGCTTGATGCCAATATTGCTCAGATTGAACAAGGAGCAAAAAACCTTATTGACAAGCTAGAATTATTATAAACAAAAAGAGAGATTTCAACAAATTGAAATCTCTCTTTTTGTAATCTTCATAAACTTTTAAAACAAGATCAACAATAATATCACTGTAACAAATAAAAATTGAAATGTTAAAATAATATTAGGGACATCTAATTTAAATAATTGTTGTAGCGAGGGCATTTGTTTGGTTGTTCCCATTTTCAATTCCTTTAGTTTAATGTAATATTATATATCTTTGCATTTTAACAAAGTGCAGTTTAAGCATACAAATATCTTATATTTTAATCAAATATTAAATTATAAATTGATTCTGTTAATAAAATAGTGCATTTTACATTTAAAAGGGTATATTTTTTAAATGAAATCTTTTTTTACTGGGAATTTTGGATAAAATGTTTAAATTCACAGCTCGGATTAGCAATGAATTTCATTATTAGAAATCTGTAACATGCTCAAATCAATAATTATTGACGACGAAGAATCAGCTCGTCAAAGCATTAGAAAAATACTTGAAATATACCTAAGTGATGTTATTGAGGTAATAGCTACTTCCGATAACCTTATGGATGGCATTGGGTTAGTTCGAAAACATAATCCTGATGTTGTGTTCCTTGATATCTCAATGCCTCATGAAAATGGGCTTGAGCTTTTTAATTATTTCTCTACTATTTCATTTGATGTAATATTCGTTACAGCTCATCAACATTACGCTGTTGATGCTGTTGGCTTAGGAGCTTCTGGTTACCTATTAAAACCAATTAAACCAAAAGAAATCATTGATCTGATCCTAAAGATAAATATTAAACAAAAAAACACCAAAACATACAGAACTGAAGATCAATGGATTTACAACAACCATAAATTGCTTGTAAATCACCAAAAAGGAGTTCATATTATCCCTTACAATAAAATTATTGCAATAGAAGCCGATGGAAACTATTGTAAAATTTACAGGGAAAGTGATGAACCTTTATATGTATCTAGAACTATTGGTAGTATTGAAGATAACATTCCTCAAAAACATTTTTTCAGAACACATAGATCCTGTATTGCCAACCTAAATTACATTTCGGAAATTGACAAAGAAAAGAATATCATTCATCTTGAAGGAATTAAAATTCCATTAGCTTCTGCTAACTTTAAAAATTTAATTGAAGAACTTTCTCGACTAACAAACACAACATCTTAAATCAGAGCATTCCGTTATCAATCATTATTACAATATGCTCTATCATAACATCATCTCCGTCAGAATCAAATTCTGATTTTAAATTTGAACCAAAAATCCGAGCTACAGATTGCCACATAAATGCAGAAAAACCACCTTTTAAATTCTTGATTAAATCATAGCTGGTATCCCCTGTTTCCCTATCTATTAGCTTAATTAACATTCTCCCCTGAGAAAAGGTAAGTTTTCGTAATGGTTTTTCAAATTCGTCAAACAATTCTTTCTCTGCCTTTTTAAGATATTGCTTTTTTATTTTACCATTAGGTAGTGTATCCAAAACATTTGCTATTACATTTAATCGGTATTTAGCCAAACGAGCATAAGGTAAAGTCTTTTTCACATTTACCACCAATCGGCTATACCTCTTATGCTGTCTTTTACTTTTGAATTTCCAAGGTGGACAAACTTTTATCTCTCCAATGTATACATGTGGTAAAGTATCTCCCTCAATAACCCTGCTTTTTAAATAGTTATAATGTTGAATATGGCTACTATCCTTCTGTGCCGCCCCCTCCAAGGAAAAAATCAGCAAGATCACAATAAGAATATATCCATAAACAAATCTCATCTAGTCAATAAAAATTTACTTTATAAAAATACGATATATTACAGGTTTAGTTAACTCATAATACAAAAAAAACCGATCTGTAAAACCGGTTTTTCTATATTACTTCAATTAATTTTACTTACACATTAAATCTAAAGTGCATAATATCACCATCTTGAACAACATATTCTTTACCTTCAATATTCATTTTCCCTGCCTCTTTACATGCTAATTCAGATTTATAATTTACAAAATCTTCATATTTAATAACCTCTGCTCTAATAAATCCCTTTTCAAAATCAGTATGAATTACAGCTGCAGCCTGAGGAGCAACAGCACCTTTAGGATATGTCCATGCTCTAACTTCTTTTACTCCAGCCGTAAAATAAGTTTCAAGATTCAATAATTTATACGCTGAACGAATTAGTTTGGAAACTCCAGATTCTGTTAATCCTATATCTTCTAAAAACATCTGTCTTTCTTCAAAAGAATCTAATTCTGCAATATCAGCTTCAGTCTGTGCAGCAATAACTAATACTTCTGCATTTTCATCAGCAACAGCACTTTTCACAGCATCTACATGATTATTTCCATCAATAACAGAAGCTTCATCAACATTACAAACATATAATACAGGTTTATCTGTCAATAAATATAAATCTTTAGCTACTTTTTGCTGTGCTTCTGTTAACTCAACTGTTCTTGCTGACTTTCCAGCTTCTAAAGTTTCTTTATATATTTGTAAAACCTCTACCAATCTTTTTAAATCCTGATCTTTAGAAGCTTTAGCAGCCTTCTCTGACTTCTGTAAACGACTATCCACGGTCTCCAAATCTTTCATTTGAAGTTCCATATCAATCACCTCTTTATCTCTAACAGGATCAACCGAACCATCCACATGAGTTACATTATCATTATCGAAACAACGAAGTACATGTATAATAGCATCTGTTTCTCTAATATTTGATAAGAATTTATTGCCTAATCCTTCACCCTTACTTGCTCCTTTAACCAACCCTGCAATATCAACAATCTCCACTGTTGCAGGCAATACTCTTTCTGGATTTACCAATTCTTCTAATTTAATTAATCGCTCATCTGGTACCGTAATTACACCTACATTGGGTTCTATTGTACAAAAAGGAAAATTAGCAGATTGTGCTTTTGCGTTTGATAAACAATTAAATAAGGTTGATTTACCTACATTAGGTAAACCTACTATTCCACATTGTAATGCCATTTTATATATATTTCAGTATCACTATATTATCAAAAATTTGTGCAAAAGTACATCAAATTTTCGGGTTGAGAAAAAAATAAAAACAATTTAATTCATAAATTACAAAGGTTAATACAACTTTGTTAGTTACATTAAATCAAACATTTAATAAACTCCGACTAAAAAATGAAATTTAATATTATCCAATTTTTAAACCTTTTCCATTATATATCGTCAAAAGAAAAGTATTACAAAAAGAGCTTGATAAATTGCATTAATGACAAATCAGCAATATACAGATATTGAATTAGTTGAACTATTTAAAGATGAAAGTAATAAACAAATTGCTTTCAAGATTCTTATGCAAAAGTATAAAGAAAGATTATACTGGCATATTAGAAAGATAGTAATTAATCACGATGACGCTGATGATGTATTACAAAACACCTTTTTAAAAATATGGCAAAACATAAATTCTTTTCAAGGAAAATCGGCTCTATTTACATGGCTATACAGAATTGCAACAAATGAGGCATTAACACATTTAAAGAAAAAAAAGAAATTTGTTCAATTTTCTATTGATGAAGATGAAAACAATTATGAAAAACAATTAACTACAGATCCTTATTTTGATGGAACCGAAATTCAAATGCAACTTCAGAAGGCCATAAATACCCTACCTGAAAAACAACGAATTATTTTTAACTTAAAATACTTTGAAGAACTAAAATATGATGAGATATCAGAAATTTTAGATACTTCAGTAGGAGCATTAAAAGCATCGTACCATCATGCTGCAAAAAAAATTGAAGCATTTTTAAAAAATAACTTAGTCGAGAAAAATTAATTTAGATAATTAAACCTTTTATATTTATAATCATCAAATAAACAAATAGATATTTTTAAATGATCAGAATACAAAACAACCTTTTAAATACAATTAAAGTGGTAACAAGCAATGGATGAAAAATTTAAAATACTAGATAGTATAAAAGAGCATAATAAAAATTCCACAGGATTTAATGTCCCTGATAATTATTTTGAATCATTTGATGATAAAATGATGGATATAATTAGTGCTGAGGAACAACCTTTAGCAAAAAAAATTGTACTCGTATTAAAACCATGGCTATCTTTAGCTGCTATTTTTACAATTATAGCTCTTATATATTATAATACACCATATTTTAATTCATCTAATACTATTGCAGATGCTTCCTTTTCCAATGAGATTACATTAGATCTATTATCATCTGATTTTGATGAGTTAGAATTAATAGATATCATTTCTGACGATAAGAATAATGCTATTTTTGAAAATATAAATACAGACTCAAACTTATTGGAAGGACTTACATATGAAGACATTGAAGATTTAGTAATCTTTTAAAAAATGAAGAAGAAATGAATAAAATAATATTTTTCATACTATTTATATTTGCTAACATTAGTGTAATTGGCCAACAGTTTACCAAAGAACAAAAAATTGAACGTCTGAAAGCACAAAAAGTAGCGTTTATTACTACTAAATTAAATTTATCTACTGAAGAGGCTCAAAATTTCTGGCCCGTTTATAATGAATTTTTTAAAGAAAAAGAAAAGATATCTTCAGATAAGAAATTAATAACTCTTGAACTTCGCCAAAATTGGAAAGAATATGCTGATATAAGAAAAACTGAGTTAGCTGATAGTCTAATTTTATACAGACTAAAAGAGGCTAATCTAGAACAAGTTTATCATGACAAATTTAAAGCAGTTTTAACTATAGATAAAGTTATTATGTTGTATAATGCAGAATCGCAATTTAAAAACTACCTACTAAAACAAATTAGGAATCAAAATTCAATTGGTGATCCAAACAGACCGGCTAAACGAAAATAAAAAAAGCAGGAAGATCCTGCTTTTTTAACACTTATATTTTCATTTATTTTATTATTTCAATAGCTTCTTCAACAGTAACCAACTGTTGTTCTCCTGTAGTCATATTTTTAAGGGTAATCTTACCCTCTTGCATTTCGTTTTCTCCTGCCATTGCTACAAATGAAATTTCTTTTTTATTAGCATAATTCATTTGCTTTTTCATTTTAGCAGCATCCGGGTATAACTCAGCCTTAATTCCTGCGGCTCTTACTTTTTGTAAAGTTTGTAAAGAATACAAAGCTTCTTTCTCTCCAAAATTAATAAACAATAATTGAGTAGACACAATAGATTCCTTTGGATATAAATCCAAAGAATTCATAACATCATAAATACGGTCAGCCCCAAAAGAAATACCTACACCAGATACATCTTTCAATCCGAATATACCTGTCAAATCATCATATCTACCTCCACCTGTAATACTTCCAATCTGAGCATCTAATGCCTTAACTTCAAAAATCGCACCTGTATAATAATTTAATCCACGAGCTAAAGTTAAATCAAGCTCAACTTCTGTAGAAACATCCAACAATGATAGATAACCGAAGACCTTTTCTATCTCATCAACTCCTTTCAACCCTGTTTCTGATTCAGCAAGAACAGACTTTAGTGTTTCTATTTTTTCTTGATTAGAACCAGCCAATTGAATTATTGGCTGAAGCTTTCCTATTGCATCCTCTGATAAATTCTTTTGTCTTAATTCGTCATTAACTTTATCTAAACCTATTTTATCAAGTTTATCAATAGCTACAGTTATATCAACGATTTTATCAGCCTCACCAATTATTTCAGCAATTCCCGTTAAAATTTTACGGTTATTAAGCTTAACTATCACATTGATATTTAAACTCTTGTAAACATCATCAACAATCTGAATCAACTCCACTTCATTCATTAATGAATCAGAACCTACAACATCCACATCACATTGAAAAAACTCTCGATACCTTCCTTTCTGTGGCCTATCCGCTCTCCAAACAGGTTGTATCTGATACCTTTTAAAAGGGAACGTAATTTCGTTTTGATGCTGAACTACAAATCGTGCAAAAGGAACCGTTAAATCATATCTAAGCCCTTTTTCTGAAATTTGAGTTGTTGTTTTTATAGAATTTCTTTCTGCTAAAACCTGCCCATCAACTTTAGATAAAAAATCACCTGAATTCAATATTTTAAACAGCAGTTTATCTCCTTCTTCTCCATACTTTCCCATTAAAGTAGAAAGATTTTCCATTGCAGGTGTTTCTATAGGTTGATATCCATACTTTAAAAATACAGATTTTATGGTATCAAAAATATAATTACGCTTCGCCATTTCAATAGGCGAAAAATCTCTGGTTCCTTTTGGAATAGCCGGTTTTTGAGCCATTATGCTATTAATTTTTATTAATGAAGCGCAAAGTTATTCAATTTATTTAAACATACATGAAAAATTATAGCTGTGAATAAATATTTCATCTATATAAATAGCATATCTTAAATACTAATACCCAAGTCACACAACCACTTATCCAACTGAATTTCAGAAGCATTAGTCCCCTCCTCAGGAGACCAGGAAGCAAAATTTTTATCATCAGAAACATTATATGGTCCATCTTTTATTTCATAAACTACAGTTCCGTTTTCTAATCCTGTTACAGTATGCCATTCTCCGGGTTTAATTTCAACGGCAAACAGTCCCTTCTCCCTATTTAAAATAACATGATCTATAATTACTCCTTCATCATTAAAAAAGATAACCAGAAGTGTACCTGTTAATACGATAAAAACTTCTCTTTTATCTGGATTTTTATGAATATGAGGACGAACATAAGTTCCGGGTTCAAATGCATTCAGCATCCTTTGAATAGGATCTTTGACATTAGTATGGTAATTTTTATTTTTTCTTTTCCTATCGTTATCCTGAGCTTCAGTAGTTAATGATTGTAATATTGTTTTATCTATAATTTCCATAATACATAAATATATAAGCTAAGTATTTTTTTAAAAAAACATTTAAATATATTGCATATTACCTATTAATAAATCCTCTATTATCCATAGTAAGGTTGTTATTCCATAGTAAATAAAAATAAAGCAACATTAAAAAAAGATCTAAACTACAGGTCATTTTTCTATTGAGAATATTCTAAATTTATTACTATTATTAGCATTACTCAGACAACACAACAACCAACACAAACACCTACAGAAGAGCAATATACCCAATAGATAAAAAATAAATTTCTAAAGATACTACCCAATAAACTACCTGCCAAAAATCAATAAGTAATTAATGCTACTTATCCCCCCTTTAAATCATATAATTTAAATATAGAATTCATTTAGTCTAAAAAAATCACACCCTCAAAAATATTTCCATATAGTTCATCACTATTAATCAACTTTTGTGCGAGAAGCAAGTAAAAGAAGAAAAAGGTTTTCAAAATAGGTTTAATATACGGTAAGGAAGAGAAAGAATGGATACTGTGAAAATTTTAGCTATAGGTAATGATAAGATAAATTTACAGATTATTAAAAGCAGGCTGCTTGAATTTGAAGAGGATTGGCTTATTTTTAATATGAAATGTGAAGATGCGCTCCTAGAAATTAATCGAAGTCGTTATAACCTTATTATTATAGACTGCGAAAAACCTACTGAAGATTTAATTAGTAAAATTAAAGAACTTAAGCAATCTGAAAAGAATTTTAATACTCCTATTTTAATATGTTTTCAAGATAGCACTCCCAAAGATATTGAGCGAATCCTTCAGAATGGTGCCTTAGACTTCATAAAAAGACCTTTTAAATCTATTGAACTATTTGCAAGGGTTAGAACAGCCTTGACTTTATCTAGTACTATTGAAAAACTTGACAGACAAACTCATATTATTAATGAAGGCCAGCACAAAATGCAAGAAATGCTTAATGGTCTTATTCCTCCTGAAATCATCAATGAGATTACAGAATATGGTAGTTCAAAACCCAAAAAATATAGAGATGCATCTGTTTTATTTGTAGATTTAGTTGACTTTACTAAAAAATCAAGACGTTTATCTCCAAAAATTATTATAGATGAGTTATCTGAGATTTTTGCCGAATTTGATAAAATCGTAAAAAGAAATCATTGCACTCGAATTAAAACAATGGGAGATGGATATTTAGCTGTATCCGGGATACCAACTCCAAGTCATGAACATGTAAACAATATGATTAATGCTGCTAAGGATATGAGGGAGTATATTTTTCAGCGTAACCTTATTAATAATGTAAAATGGGATTTAAAACTTGGCATAAACTCAGGGGAAGTAATAGGTAGTATTTTAGGAAACAACAATTATTTATTTGACGTTTTTGGAGATACTGTAAATGAAGCAGCCAGACTTGAAAGTTCCTGTGAACCTAACCAAATAAATGTCTCCAGATCTAGTTATTTGCTATCGAGAAATACCTATAGATTTATTGAAAGGTTACCTCATGATATTAAAGGATTTGGTAAAAGAAGAATGTATTACTTAAAATCTACAATTAGTTCAATAGATATCACCAAATCTCAATTTAAAAAAAACAGACTAGGTGACCTAATCGAAAAACTATCTTCTAATTAATTTATTTCTTTAATAATCAATGCAAAACGAATCAACAAAAATACTTCTTGTGGATGATATGTCAATCATTATGGACATTATCATCTCCCACCTTGACAAAATGTGTCAAAACTTCACTTATCTGAAGGCTAGTAATGGACGAGATGCATGTAAAATTGCGATTCAGCATAATCCCGATTTAATAATTATGGATTGGGAAATGCCTAAAATGACAGGCATTGATGCCCTAAACCTTTTAAAAAAAAATGATCGAACAAAAGATATTCCTGTAATCATTTCTTCAGGATTTTCTGATGCGAAAAATGTAAAACAAGCACTTGATTCAGGCGCTATTGACTATATCCGTAAACCCATTGATCCTATTGAGCTAATTGCCAGAGTGAGATCTGTTCTTGCATTAAACAGCAGCATTAAGGCATTAAAACACAAACAAATTGAGCTCGAAAAGGAACAACAAAAAGTAGAAAAAATATTAAAAGGATTTATCCCTGAAGTAATATTAAATGAAATAAAAGTATCCGGATCATCAAAACCACAAAGATATAAAAATTCAAGTGTAATGTTTGCAGACTTGGTGGGTTTCACTCAGAAAACATCAAGTATGTCTCCCAAAAGATTAATAGACGAATTAAACGATATCTTTTCGGCTTTTGATAAAATAATTATAAAACATAAATGTGTAAGAATAAAAACAATAGGAGATGCTTATTTGGCTGTTAGTGGCTTACCTGATTCCAACAAAAAGCATGCATCTAATATTGTAAAAGCTGCAATTGACTTTAGAAATTACATTATAAAAAGAAATAAGAAACATCATACTCAATGGGATATTACCATAGGAATAAATAGCGGTGATATTATTGGAAGCCTCATTGGATATGAAAATTATCTATTTGATATTTTTGGTGAGAACGTAAACACTGCTGCAAGAATTGAAAGTCAATGCAACCCAATGGATATTGCAGTAAGCAATAGCACATATGATCTTACTAAAAACATTTTTAATTATAATGATAAGGGTATAGTGACTCTAAAAGGAATGAAAGGAATTCAGATATTCAACTGCGTTAACAAAGAAATAAACGAGCCTATTATTTTAAGCAATGTAGAAATACTTACTGAATAAAATAAGAGTTGGCTATTAAAACCAACTCTTGTATTTAATTATTTCATAAGCTTTTTATACTTAATTCTTGTAGGAGTATGATCTCCTAGTCTTCTCTTCTTATTTTCTTCATATTCTGAAAACGACCCTTCAAAATAATACACGGTTGAATCCCCTTCAAAAGCAAGAATATGAGTTGCTATTCTATCTAAAAACCACCTATCGTGGGAAATAACAACAGCACAACCTGCAAAATCTTCAAGACCTTCTTCTAATGCTCTTAATGTATTTACATCAATATCATTTGTAGGCTCATCCAGTAACAAAACATTAGCTTCCTCTTTTAAGGTCATTGCCAGATGAAGTCTATTTCTTTCACCTCCCGATAAAATACCACATTTTTTCTCCTGATCTCCACCTGTAAAATTAAACCTTGCTAAGTAAGCTCTGGCATTAATTTCTCGTCCTCCCATCTTTATGGTCTCTTGTCCTTCTGAAACTACTTCGTAAACAGATTTTTCAGAGTCTATGGATTCATGAGATTGATCAACATAACCAACTTTAACCGTTTCTCCAACTTCAAAAGAGCCTTTATCCACATTTTCTAATCCCATAATCATTCTGAACAAAGTCGTTTTTCCTGCTCCATTCGGCCCAATTACACCAACAATTCCATTCTTTGGCAATAAAAACTCCAACTCTTCAAAAAGCAATCGCTCTTCAAATCCTTTTGAAACCCCATGAGCTTCAATCACTTTTTCACCTAATCGAGGACCATTAGGAATAAATATTTCCAACTTTTCTTCTTTCTGCTTTACATCTTCATCCATTAACTTATCATAAGCAGAAAGTCTTGCTTTAGACTTTGCATGACGTGCTTTTGGTGCCATTCGAACCCACTCCAATTCTCGTTCAAGAGTTTTCCTCCGTTTTGAAGCTGTCTTTTCTTCCTGCTCCATACGTTTTGTCTTCTGCTCAAGCCATGATGAATAATTTCCTTTCCAGGGAATACCTTCCCCTCTATCTAATTCCAGGATCCAACCTGCAACATTATCAAGGAAATACCTATCGTGAGTAATAGAAATTACAGTTCCTTTGTATTGCTGAAGATGTAACTCTAACCATTGAACAGACTCTGCATCCAGGTGGTTAGTTGGCTCATCCAAAAGTAATACATCAGGTTCTTTAAGTAATAACCTACATAATGCAACACGTCTTCTTTCTCCTCCAGATAAATATTTTACTTGTTTATCTTCTTCAGGACAGCGAAGTGCATCCATGGCAATACTTAATTTAGTATCCAGATTCCAGGCATCATACTGATCTATTTTTTCCTGCAATCTTGCTTGTTCATCCATCAATGACTGCATCTTATCCGGATCTTCTAAAACATCTGGATCTGCAAATTTTTCATTTACTTGATTGTAAGCATTTAGCACATCTACAACTTCTTGTACACCCTCTTCTACAATCTGTTTAACGGTTTTATTTTCATCTAAAACAGGTTCTTGTTCAAGATAACCAACAGAATAGTCTTGTGATGCAACAACCTCTCCCTGGTAATTTTTATCAATACCAGCAACAATCTTCATTAATGTAGATTTACCAGAACCATTTAAACCAATAATCCCAATTTTTGCTCCATAAAAGAATGAGAGGTAAATATTATTTAAAATTTTTTTTTGAGGAGGAACCACTTTACTTACTCCTACCATCGAAAATATAATCTTTTTATCGTCAGACATTTTTTATAAATTATTAAATCAACATATATGCTCGCAAATTTAGTTCAATTATAGCAAAAAAAGCATAAAAAAACCTTGCTGCAAAACAACAAGGTTTAATATCATTATATAATGTTTATTTTATTTTGCCATAGCTTTTAAATCACTTAACAATAGCCCATCTCGTTTTTTGGGTGAAACCATATGCCAATCGAAATAATAAAATTGCGAATCTGCTGCTCCAATTACAATTTTATAACATCGTGCCTTATATTTAGTACCTTCCGGACCCACCTTATGTAAATAAACAACATCTGGATCTTTGTTTTCAATAGCTTTTGTAACTTCTTCTTGTGTTACAATCTCAACATGATAAGGATATACTTTTTGTAATTTACTTAGCGTATTCACTTCTGTTGTCAGATCTTCCTTTACAAGTAACAATTTTTTATTATTTAAGCTCTTAACATTCTTATTATAATACTTAAAAATGTTAGAATTAATAATCTTTGGATTTTGTGAAACTAACTTTACATGATCTTGCATAAACTTAATGAATCCTTCCATTTTATATGCATAGCTATCATCTTCAACTCGTAAATAAGATAGTGGTATAGAACATAAATCAGGCATATCAGTAATTGAATAAACATCTTGACCCATTAATAAACTTACAAAAGTATAACGAGCCTTAGTTTTATCTCTATCAAAAGTTACTGTAGATGTTACAATAAAAGAATATGATGGATCACGACGTTTTTCATCAAACTCAGCATGTGAAATAATTTCATAGTCAGTAATATTCCATACTCTAGGCATTACTTTTTTAATCATAAAATTAAAATCCGAAAGAGGATTATCATCTAAAACCACAAAGGTTTTTGTATTAAAAAAGTTCTGATAATCTTTTTCTGTAGCTTGTTTTTTTTGAGCTGACATACAAAATGTTAACATCAGAAATACCAGATTTACTAATACTTTTTTCATTTTTTAAATATTTAATTCAGTTTATTTTTTCAGACTTAATACCTCATATAAAAACGTAAAATATTAATTTGAGTTATAGTTTTTAGGAAAAATTTGCAAAAAACATTTCCTTCTCACATCACACATTGGCGTTTCAACCTACATATCAACCACTTATAAAACTATACATTGAAAGAATTCAGAGTTAAAATATTTTAAGCAAATAATAATGTTATTTTTCAATATATTATTGCATATTCGTTATTAAATTTGGTTAAAAAATACCAAACCTATTTTAAATTTATACGTACAAACTGTACTCATTACACAGGGTGTAACTTAAGGCGTTGAAATCCAAAATTTGAATATTAAAACCAATGAAATTTATAAATAAATTTTTGCTCCTATTTACTTTTGACCAAGAAGAAAAACTTGAAGTAGAAACAAAAACAACTCTACTATTTACAAATGTTCTAAATTTTTTCTTATTCGTTATTGTTTTTATTGAAGGTATTATCTCATTATTAGAGGAAAATCTGTTTTTTGCTGGTCCTCTTTTATTCTTTAGTATTTTATTTGCCTTTAATTATTTATATACAGGAAGAAAACCTAACTCTGTTTTTTATAAGGAAATACTCTTTACTTTTATCACCTTAACATTTTTATTTTTCATTATATTTGGAGGACCTACAAATGTTAATATCATCTGGTTAGGAACGTTTCCTTTTATTTCAATTAATTTATTTGGTAGAAAAACTGGCTCCATATATTCTTTTGGCATGTTTCTGTTTATGATTATTGACTTTTTAATATTAAGTCTAATCATTCCGGGAGCAATAAATTATAGCTTTAATCTTGAAATTCTTTTTTCAATCTATTTTATTTTCTCTTTCATTATCGCATATACTCTTAAATTCATTTTTGCAGAAGTAATGCTTACTAAGGAACGGGCAATGATAAATTCACAGAATAGTAAAAATTCAAAAGAAGAGCAAATATCAGATTTATCAAGACAAATTAGAACTCCTTTAAGTAATATTACTGGGATTTTAGATATTCTTAGTAAAACAAATTTAACTGATGACCAGAGAGACTACATTAATACAATTCATGCATCAGCAAATAACCTTGTTAATGTTGTAACTAATATGGTTTCTACATCAAAATCTGCACTAAAACCTGCTATTGAAGAAGAAATTAGTTTTAATTTATACGCTACTTTAAATAACACTATCAGGTTGTTTTCTGAAAATAACACAAAACAAAAATTTAGTCTTTCTTTTTCTGCAGATATTCCATCTACTATGACCGGAAATTCGATTAAGACAAAACAAATATTCTTAAACATACTAAATAGCATCGCTAAATATAATATTGCAGAGCAAAAACACATTAATATTGAAGTATCCAGAATAAACACAATGCCTGGAACTGTTGAGTTAAATTTTAAAATTATTAGCACAGGAAATATTCCTTTTCCTAAAGAATATAAATCAGAAGATTCGCTATACAAAAACGATGTTTTAAGATCAAATACTTCAAAACACATTCAATTTCTAGACCTTGGATTAACTCAAAAATTAATTGAACAGGATAGCCATAATTTAATAATTCACCCGGATATTGAAGAAACAACTTTTGAATTTGGCATTACCTTTAAAGAAAATAAACAAAGTATTTCTATTCAGAATTTGAATGACAAAATATCAAATACGGAATCATTTTACAAGCCATCTGTTGATATAAAAAATGCAAACATCCTACTTGTTGAGGATAACTTTAGCAATCAACAGATTATCATCCTTTATATTAAAAATGAAGTAAATAAAATTGAGGTGGCATACAATGGTAAAGAGGCATTAGATAAATTTGGTAAAGCTAAGTATGATTTAATTCTAATGGATGTGCAAATGCCAATAATGGATGGTTTTAAGGCAACTCAAAAAATCAGAGAAATTGAAAAAAGCACAAACACTCATACGCCAATAATTGCGGTTACAGCTAATGCATTTCCTGAAGATAAGGAAAGATGTATTTCTTCAGGAATGGATGATTATATCAGTAAACCTTTTCAACCAGAAGATTTAATTGGAAAAATTAAACATCATTTAAGCTAAATATTGATATACAATTTGTAAAAATTCATTATTGTGGGTATTCAATTATCCCAACACCATGTTTA
This sequence comes from uncultured Saccharicrinis sp., assembly GCA_963665705.1. Taxonomy (GTDB): domain Bacteria; phylum Bacteroidota; class Bacteroidia; order Bacteroidales; family Marinilabiliaceae; genus Saccharicrinis. The sequence goes on along the minus strand of OY762448.1, from coordinate 952,579 downwards.
CCATCTATTTTAATAACTGAGGGAGATATCAATTGTACATGCTTGATCCATTCATCTTCATAAAGGGTATTTTGGCTTAGCAAAAAGGATTCATCAATAAAACCTTTACCCATTAATTGATTTACCGTAAAATATCCAATCCGCAAAGATGTAAGATTTTGGAAGAAATGTGTGCCCTGACTAGGATCAACAGAAAATCCATCAAGAGCAGTTTCTACAATTACGCTTGCCCCTGAAATCTGAGGCCACTTTACAGGAATTCCCAACAAGGGATCTTGCGACCCCCATCTTCCAGGACCAATTAAAATATAATTTCGTTTAGCATTCAGTAATTCTTGATTTAACTTTTCTATTACAGGAACCATCTTCACCATACTAGATGCCTTAAATTTTTGAGATTTTACAAATACCACATCTTTGATATTATTAAAAACACCATTACCTAATGCTGAAGATGAAAACACCATATAATCTTCAGGTACGACATTTTTAAATTCTTGCTTAACAGCTTCTTCTCCTTCAACAATGGGACGTATTTGAAGAGGATAAAAAATATGATTCCCTGATTGATTTTGTAAATCTACAGCAAACTCCACCTCCACTGGTTGATTCATTTCCTTTTGGCCTATATCAAGTATCTGCTTTACAATTTGCGCTAAAGGAAATGCATCATATTTTAAAATATTTGCAAAGGTAATCAAAGGAATACCTTTATAAGTAACACCATCTCTGATTATATTATTTTGGTAATCATAAACAGAACCTAACCACCGCAAAGTACCATCTTTAAGAGCTGTTTTAGCATCTAACTTTAATAAGTTAACAGCATCATTTACTGAAGGTTTAAAACTACTATTATCCATATTTAAAGCAAAAAAGTATTTCTGGGTATCCCTCACTGTCATTTCAGGAGTTGATAACTGAAGCGTTTTTTTAGGATACACAGGTGAAAATCTTAACGAAGTGCCACCTTCTACAATCTGCTTTCCTAAACCTAATGCTACATTAACAATTCCTTCTTCTGCTTTTTCGGGAGATATAGGATAAAAATTAACAGACCTGGCCACTCCTGAAATTATTGGATAAAACCTATTTTCATATTGCTGCCCTACAACCTCTTGTAATACAATGCCCATCCTCTCTTCATCGATAACATTCATAGTTGCGGTCATATAGGCTTTACTTGATTTAAAGTACACCGAAGCATAAACACATTTTATAGCATCCTCAACCTGCTTAATTACTACATCTATTTCATCCGTATTAGATATCATATAGGTTGAATATATTCCGGCAAAAGGTTGATATTGACTATCTTCCAACACACTTGATGATCTAACAGCTATAGGGTTATTAACAACAGATATAAATTTTTTTAAATAAGTTTCTGATAAACTTGAGATTTCAGCATTTATGAAATGATCTAATATTACTTCATCACTTGCATCAGACAAGGCTATTTCGTACAGATTATTTTTAACCATAAAATGTTCAAAAACATCTGTTCCAACAACAACTGTTCGCGGAATTGAAACGTTAATTCCTTCAAAATTTAACAATAAAGCATTCTTATTAATTATAGTATTTAAAAATGCTAACCCACGAGCTTTTCCTCCAATTGACCCATTCCCTATTCTTGCAATCTTAACATATTTATCATACCTATCCGGGTAATACTGAGCAATAACATCTTTTCCTTTTGATATACGAAAATTTACAATTGTATTATATAAAAACTTTTTTGATGCTTCAAGAGATTCAAAATCCTCAACCTTCAAATTTTTAATAACTTCAGCAATAGGAAATAAAGCCCTTGCTCTCAACCATTTTGAAACATGATCCCGCTGAAAATGATAACGCAAAGAGTCATCAGATATATCAAATAATTTATCTTGTAGCTCCTTTAATGTACCTACTCTACATACCTCTTGTTGCGTTATTGGATCAATAAAAATAAAGTCTCCGAATGAAAGATTATACTTTAAGAAACTTTTTAATTCCTGAAGTAATTTCTTTGAATATTTATATAAAAAACCCACCCTCAATTCCCTCGCAACAGAAACCATTTCAATGTCAGATGATTGTAATAAAAAAGGCATATTCATATCATCTTGTTTAACTTGAGTTGCTAATTTGATACCAGCTGAAGTATCTTTTACTCCATTCCTATTAAATGATATATCTGAAATTACTCCTAAAAGATTTGATTTATACTTACTATATATATCAATAGCCTCTTCATAATTTCTGGCAAGTAAAATTTTAGGTCTACCTCTCATTCTAAGCATCTTTTGATGTTCATTTAAACCCTCTGTCATAAATTTTTTGGACTGGTTAAATACAATTTTATAAATGATAGGTAGATAACTGGAATAATATCGAATAGAATCCTCAACTAAAAGAATACTTTGAACACCTATTTCTAAAATATCAGATTCTGCATTCATTTCATCTTCGATTAATTTAATTATTGCCAAAAGAATATCTGCATTTCCTAACCAACAAAACACATAGTCAATAGCACTTGTATCTACATTTTTTAGTTTTAAACTAACCTCTCTGGAAAAAGGTGTTAAAACAACTATGGGTATGTTGGAATATTTATGTTTTATGGTATTAGAAAGAGAAAAAGGATCCATACCTCTAATATTTAGCATGGAAATAATTAAATCAACGGACTCATTTTTGAGGATATCAAGTGCCTCTTCTGCCGAATTAACCTGTATAAACTTAGGTGGATAACGGAGATTTAAAGTCACATATTCATTAAAAATCTGTTCCTCTATACGACCATCCTCTTCAAGCATAAAAGCATCGTAACTACTAGATATTAGAAGTACCGATTGAATACGATTTTGCATTAAATGTGTAAATGCTGTTTCTGCAAACAATCCCAGGTAAGCTATTTCACTTTCTTTATCCATACTTTTAATTTTATTCCATACTTTTAAAGATAACTATAATTTAAATTCATTACATTAAACAGACGGACACAATATTTCGAATAAAAAAAGTATTTAATGAATTGTTTTTTAATGAGTTCATACTTAAAAAACAAAAATAAATCACTAACTTTTAAAGAATAATTAAAACCTTAATTCACCCAATCATGGAAAGTTCAACTCATTCATTTGTTGAGTCTTTTATGTCGGACCTCATCAAAAAAAATCCTGCAGAACCTGAATTTCATCAAGCCGTTCATGAAGTACTCATATCACTTTCGTCATTCCTCGAAGAGAATCCTCATTATATCCATTCTGGAATTTTGGAAAGAATGATTGAGCCGGAAAGAGTAATTATATTTCGTGTACCCTGGATAAATGATCAGGGAAAAATAATGGTTAACAGGGGTTATCGAATTGAAATGAATAGTGCGATTGGTCCTTATAAAGGAGGACTACGTTTTCACCCTACAGTAAATCTTGGAATACTAAAATTTTTAGCCTTTGAACAAGTTTTCAAAAATAGTTTAACAACACTCCCCTTGGGTGGTGGAAAGGGTGGATCGGATTTTGATCCAAAAGAAAAATCGGATAATGAAGTAATGAGATTCTGTCAAAGCTTTATGACCGAATTATTCAGGCACATTGGTCATAACACGGATATTCCGGCAGGTGATATTGGTGTTGGTGGGCGTGAAATAGGATATATGTTTGGCCAATACAAAAGAATTAAAAATGAGTTTACAGGAACAATTACCGGGAAAGGAATAAATTGGGGTGGAAGTAATATAAGACCTGAAGCCACTGGCTATGGTAATGTTTATTTTGCAGAAGAAATGCTAAACACGATACATGAAAGCTTTAAAGGAAAAACTGTATTAATCTCAGGTGCTGGTAATGTAGCTCAATTTAGTGCAGAAAAAGTAATTGAACTTGGAGGAAAGGTAGTTACGATGTCTGACAGCAATGGGTACATATATGATCCTGATGGAATTAATATGAAAAAACTGGATTTCATAATGCAACTAAAAAATATTCGACGGGGACGAATTAAAGAATATGCAGAACAATTCAATGTAAAATATGTAGAAGAGCGTACACCCTGGAACGAAAAAGGTGAAATTGCATTACCAAGTGCAACTCAAAATGAAATAGAAAAAGATGATGCATTAGCATTAATAAAAAATGGTTGTATCTGTGTATCGGAAGGAGCAAATATGCCATGCACTCCTAAAGCAATTGAAAAATTTATTGAAAATAAGATTTTATACGGACCAGGAAAAGCTGCAAATGCAGGAGGTGTTGCTGTATCGGGATTAGAAATGAGTCAGGATTCTATGAGAATGAAATGGACCAGAAAAGAAGTGGATCAAAAACTAAAAATCATAATGAAGGAAATACATAAAACTTGCTTAAAATATGGTACAAAACAAGGTGGATATGTAAACTACATGGATGGCGCAAATATTGGTGGTTTTGTTAAAGTTGCAGATACCATGATTGACCAGGGTGCTGTTTAATAAAAAATATTTAGTCATCCATAAAAACTATGTCTTATCAAAATTATTCATAAGTAGAAATATACAATACCTTATTGTACAACATATATAAATCTAAGCATCAGAATTATTTTTTAGTCATCTTTGTACATTAAAAAATAACTAACGTACATAAAATGATTAATTTTAATATTACACCTCTTACTAAAGAGTTAGATTCTGAAATTAAATTCAAAATAGATCATAAAACTAAACCATTAGGATCACTAGGTCTATTAGAAAAAATAGCATACCAAATATGTAAAATTCAGGAGACTACAACTCCTATTCTATCAAATCCACATATTATATTAGTTGGTTCAGATCATAACATCTGTGAAGAAGGAGTTAGTCCATGTCCACAAGAGATTACATGGCAACAAATGTTAAACTTCTCAAATGGGGGTGGTGGAATTGGACTTTTTTCAAATTTATACAATATGAAATTAAAAGTAGTTGACGCTGGTGTTAATTACGATTTTAATGGTGTTGATAATATAATTAATGCTAAAATTAAAAATGGATCAGGAAACTTCCTTAAAGGTTCAGCAATGACCATTGATGAATGTATCAATGCGATAAACAATGGAGCCAAAATTGTTTCTGAACTTTATGATCAGGGTTGTAATGTTGTTGGATTTGGAGAAATGGGAATAGGAAATACTTCTCCAGCATCTATTTTAATGCATCTGTTCTGTAATATTCCTCTTGATAAATGTGTTGGTGCAGGTAGTGGATTAAATCAGGAAGGAGTCTCTAATAAATTAGCTACTTTAAAACAAGCAGTTGCCAACCATAGTAATCTATCAGACCCGATAGAAATATTAGCTCAATTTGGAGGATTAGAAATTGCTACAATAGCAGGAGGAATGCTAAAAGCGGCAGAATTAAAAATGTTAATACTTAACGATGGTTTCATCATTACTTCAGCTCTAATAGCAGCTCAAGCCATAAATACACACGTTACAGATTACGTAATTCACTCTCATCATTCAAAAGAAGGTGGTCATGCTTTAATGATGAATTACTTTAAAGCTGAACCTGTTTTAAATTTAGATTTAAGATTAGGTGAAGGAACCGGGGCTGCCATAGCATATCCTATTATTCAAGGAGCTGTAGCTATGATAAACAACATGACAAGTTTTGACGAGGCTGAAATTACAGACACAACAGATAAAGGTATTAGAGTATTATAAAATCAGATTGGAAAATATACCATTACGTATTGTAAGAAAACAATTATAAACTTATAAAAAACAAAAAAGGGGATCTTACGATCCCCTTTTTAATATATCTAGAGTTTTATTAATACTCTACTTTTTGAGCCGCTGAATAATTAATTTTCAACGCTTGTGCTTTACGCAATGCCTGCTTAATATCAGTAATAATACCCATTGGACAATCAAAGTCAGCTTTGATAGAAGTCGTCATCTTAGGACGATCAGACTCTTTCATACTTTCTCTTTCTTGAGCAATATAACTTTGAATATCTCCAACTGTTGCAAACTGATCATTTAGCTGTACCCTTGGTTCAGAACCGTATAAAGATTTATACTGTTTTGTAGGTACACCCACATAAATATAAGTAACCAAACTCTTTTTCTCAAGTTTTGCTAACTCAGTCGCTTGAGGTACTTTTATTTGTACTTTTAATGAAACTTCTTTCATAGTAGTTGATACCATGAAAAAGAATAAAAGCATAAATACGATATCAGGCAAAGAAGCTGTACTAATTGGTGGAAGCCCCTTGGATCCCTTTTTTCTAAACTTTGCCATAATCTTTAATTTTTACCAATATTTTTAGGTTCAGCCTCAGAAATCTTTTGTGGATATATTTTACGAACGGCTTTTTGTTGATCTTCATTTATGTCGTCATAACCTTTACCCCATTTTCTTCTGGCTAAATCATTTCGCACTTCACTATATGCTCTTTGCAATTCATTTTGAACTGTAAGATACATTTGATATTGAGTTCCGTTATCATTCTGTAAAGAAATTACACCTTTTGTAACAGGAACAATTCCAAAAAAGTCTACCTCAATTTCTTTAAACTCAGGTAATTTTTCATCATTATTCTCGTTTAGGATAAATTCTTTAGCAGCATCCTTTAACTCTTCTACCTTCATTGGCTTACCTTTCACCAACAATTGGTTATTACTATTCAAAAGAACAGTAAAAACATTTCTGTCCTTAATTGGTGGTGGAGGCGTCACGTCTTCAGGTACAGGAGGAGGCAAAAGCCTCGCCAATCCTGAATCAGTATCCATGGTAGTAGTAACAAGGAAGAATATCAATAGAAGGAAAGCAATATCGGCCATAGAACCGGCATTCACTTCTGGTGTTTCTCTTTTTGCCATATTACCAAATTATTTAAATATTTTCGACACCTCTGATATCAAAATAGCAGCAATAACAACTCCTAACAATATATATGTGCCATAAAGGAATGCACCTGCAAGTTTAAGCATAGAAGGCACATTATCTGCTCCTTCATAACCACCTAATTGCAAAGGTGTACCATCAGCCATACTGTAAGAAAGAAGAGCAATAACAATTAATGCTCCTATCGAAAATAAAGTTCTAGCTGCATTTTTAGGATTTAGTACTAAATGAAAAATCTCAAATAATATAGCTATAATGGCTGTTGCAAAAACTAAGATTTTCGCCCAGTTTAATAACATGTCTGTATAAACAGGAGTTTGATATGTTTCTCCAACAACATCACCTCCCGTATAAAACATGATAGTAAATACAACAGTCACAGCTATCAATGCATATAATACTATATTTAATATTTTTGAAAGCTTAGTCATGTTCTAATTATTTTTTCATGTTGTATTTTACTAAAATATCTAATAGAGAGATAGAAGCATCTTCCATTGAGTTTACAATACCATCAATTTTTGATACGATGTAGTTGTAAAATACTTGAAGAATAATAGCAACGATCAAACCTGATACTGTAGTAATAAGAGCTACTTTAATACCACCGGCCACAGCTGTAGCAGAGATATCACCCATTGCCTGAATTTTATCAAAGGCTTCAATCATACCGATTACAGTACCCATAAACCCAAGCATAGGAGCAAGAGCAATAAATAAAGAAATCCAAGTTAATCCTTTTTCTAAAAGACCCATTTGTACTGAACCATAAGAAACAACAGATTTCTCTACTACTTCAACACCTTCATCAATACGGTCTAAACCTTGATAAAAAATTGAAGCAACAGGTCCGCGAGTATTGCGGCAAACTTCTTTAGCAGCTTCAATACCACCTTCATTCAAAGAATCTTCAATACTTTGAAGTAACTTTTTAGTGTTAGTAGAAGCAAGATTCAAATAAATGATTCTTTCAATTGCTAGAGCTAATCCAAAGATTAGACATAACAATACGAAACTCATGAAGATAGCACCACCTTCAATAAATTTTGCTTTAATTTGTTTGTGAACTCCTTGTGGAGCTTCAGCTTCGGTAGCTGCTTCTTCAGTAGCAACTTCTTCGGTAGCAACTTCCTCAGTTGCAACTTGTTCAACAGCTTGTTCTTCTTGAGCTTCAGTTTCTTCCTGAGCATACATTGTAGATGCACCAAACGTCATCATTCCGAAAACTGCAAAAAACGCAAATAGCTTTTTCATAGTCTGTAAAAAATTTTTGTTTGTATTAGTTTGTTAATACTATAGTTTATTTGCTAATAATTCCCTTTTTATTGCAATAAACAAAAGTTAATAATTGAAATTCTAAAAATTTTAGGTGTGCAAAATACAAAAAAATCAGCAAATACAAAGATATTAGATGTAGATTTCACCTTTTAAAGACATATTTAAGTTAATCTTGACTTCATCTAAACTTAAAGTATTACCTAACAAGTACATAAGTTTTGTTACTGCAGACTCGGTTGTGATATCTGCACCACTAAAAACGCCCATTTCTAATAAATGCACACCTGTTTTATAGGTTCCCATGGCCACATTTCCAGCCAAACACTGAGTCACATTTAACACTATAAGCCCCTCTTTAACAGACCTTTCAATAGCGTCCAAAAACCACTTAGAAGTGGGTGCATTACCTGATCCGAAGGTTTCTAACACTAGTGCTTTCAATCCGGGAGTTTTTAAAATAGTTTCAAGATAAACTTGACTCATACCCGGAAATAACTTCAGTAACCCTACATTATTATCCATTTTTTTGGCCACACTGAACTCTTTTTTAGGATCTGGTTTAAAAATATAGGGATGATTATACTTTATATGAATACCAACTTCTGCCAATGGAGGATAATTATCACTCCGGAACGCTCTAAAATGTTCGGCATTATATTTAGTCGTTCTGTTACCTCTGTACAATTTATCCTGAAAAAAAATACTTACTTCAGGAACCATGGCCTGATCATTTGTATAAGTAGATGCAATATCTAATGCTGTAATTAAGTTTTCTTTGCCATCCGTACGTAATGTACTTAAGGGTAATTGACTTCCGGTAAATACAACAGGCTTATCCAAATTTTGAAGCATAAAACTTAATGCACTTGCTGTATAAGCCATAGTATCCGTACCATGCAACACTACAAATCCATCATATATAGAATAATTCTCCTCAATGATATGAGCAAGCTTAATCCATTTTTCCGGACTCATATCTGAAGAATCAACAATAGGAGAAAAAGATGTACTATCAACTTTAAAGTCAAATCTTTTTAATTCCACTACTGTTTCTTCAATCATTGAAAAATCAAAAGGCACCAACGAATTGGTGACGGGATCATTCACCATCCCAATAGTTCCACCTGTATATATAATAAGTACCTTTCTTTTCAATTGATTAATTTATTATAGGTTAAATAATTGACTTGCATTGTGAGTAGTCTGTTTTATAATTTTGTGTTTGGGCATATCAAAAATAGCAGACAATTTTTCTACTACATAACTTAAATGTGCCGGTTCATTTCTTTTTCCACGATAAGGTGTTGGTGTTAAAAATGGAGCATCTGTTTCTAAAACTAATCTATCAGATCCCAATTCTGCAACGACTTTATCTAATCCAGAATTTTTAAATGTTACTACACCATTTATTCCCAAATAAAAATTCTGATAATTCAATACTTTTTTTCCTTGTTCAACAGAACCGGTAAAACTATGAAACACACCTGACATGCCTTCCAAATCAAAATCATCTAAAACTTCAAAAATCTCATTAAAAGCATCACGAGCATGAATCACAACTGGCAAGTTAAGTTCTTTTGCCCATTTTAATTGAGTTGTAAAGGCACGAATCTGTTGCTTTAAAAAAGTTTTATCCCAATATAAATCAATACCAATCTCCCCTACTGCACAAAAATCATGTTTTGAAAATAAAGAATACATGTTATCTAATTGCTTTTCAAAATTTTCATCCACAGAAGTTGGATGTAGCCCCATCATTGACTTACATTTTGAAGAATACTTTTTTTGCACTTCCAGCATTTGTGGAATTGATTCTTCATCAATATTAGGCATTAGAATCATATCAACTCCTGAATCAAAAGCCCTTTTCATCATTTCCTCACGATCATTATCAAACTGTTCCAGATATATATGTGAGTGTGTATCAATTATCTTCATAAACAATAGTAGATTTTACCTCTTGAAGCACAAAGTTCTTACATTTTTTATAAAGACCAATATAAAAAACCTTAAAGGCATTTGCACCTTTAAGGTTTTAAAAAATATTATGAAATTTTAAATAGTAAAATTCAAGCAACTTAAATAATATAAAACTAAACTACACCTTGAGCGATCATGGCATCTGCTACTTTTACAAACCCTCCTACATTAGCTCCTTTTATATAGTTTATTTTACCATTTATTTCTGTTCCATATTGTACACATACCTTATGGATATTGATCATTATTTCATTTAATCGACTATCCACTTCCTCTTCGTTCCAGTTTAATCGCATACTATTCTGACTCATTTCCAAACCAGAAACTGCAACACCTCCTGCGTTCACAGCTTTTCCTGGAGCAAATGATATTTTCTTTGTTGCCAAAAAAGCAGCATCAGCAGTACATCCCATATTAGATGCTTCGGCAATTAACTGACATCCGTTTTCAATTAGCTTTTCGCAATCCTCCTCATTTAATTCATTTTGAATGGCACAAGGTATCGCAATATCAACTTTCTGTTCCCAGGGCTTTTTACCTTCAAAAAATTCAACTCCATATCGTTCCGCATATGGCTGAATAACATCTTGATTTGAAGCTCTGAGCTCTAATAAAAAATCTATTTTATCTCCTGAAATACCCTCAGGATCATAAACATACCCATCAGGACCTGATAAAGTAACTACTTTAGCACCCAATTCTACTGCTTTTAAGGCAGCTCCCCATGCTACATTTCCAAACCCGGATAAAGCGACCTTTTTACCTTGAAGAGATTGCCCTTTTAATAACAACATTTCGCGAACAAAATAGATGGCTCCAAAACCAGTTGCTTCCGGACGAATTACACTTCCTCCAAATTCCCAACCTTTTCCGGTTAACACACCAGTAAATTCGTTTCGTAGCTTTTTATACTGTCCAAATAAATAACCAATTTCTCTACCACCAACTCCTATATCTCCGGCAGGCACATCTGTATTTGGTCCTATATGTCGATATAACTCACTCATAAAAGCCTGGCAAAACCTCATTATCTCATAATCAGACTTTCCTTTTGGGTTAAAATCAGAACCTCCTTTACCGCCGCCCATAGGCAAACTCGTTAAACTATTTTTAAAAGTTTGCTCAAATCCCAGAAACTTTAACCCACTTAATGTAACACTAGGGTGAAATCGAAGACCTCCTTTATATGGACCTATCGCACTATTAAACTCTACTCTAAAACCTCTGTTTACCTGAACTTCGCCATTATCATCTACCCATGGAACGCGGAACATAATAACTCTCTCCGGTTCGGTCATTCTTTCAAGTATTTTTGCTTTTTGATAATGTGGATTTTCCTGGTAAAAATCCCAAACAGTTTCTACTACTTCTTCAACAGCTTGCAAAAACTCATCTTCACCAGGATTTTTCATCCTTACTGTATCTATGAACTCTTTTATTTTAGCATCCATGGTCAATACTTTTATAGATTTTTATCAAATCAAAATTAGATATTTACCTTAATCCAATACATGACTTTTAGCAATTTATTTTTTTTATTTTACGTATTCATATATAACTCATTATGTACACATTACTTCATTACATCCACTTAAAAACCCATATTACATGATAACCATCATAATTAATTTTCTTTCTTACTCCTTTTAAATTTATAAAGCCCATCACTAATAATAAAGTAAACCTAGCTAAACCAGTTTTTATAATTTCAAGAGAATAAAATACATTCTACATTGATAAAACACTCCTAATTTTAGGGTTAATTATAATTTTCAAACACCAAACCCATCTATATTTTACAAAACACGTAACACACCTAAACCAATACATAACAAACACTTAACCATTTTTACTATAATATATTTTTTATATATTTAGTTATTCATCCCCGTTTTTAATTGGTTTGAACTACAAACTCATCACAAGTTCATAAACGATATTCTTTATCAATTTTGAAATTGAATCAATAATTATTAAACTGTATTTTATGAAAATAATTCCATTATTACTTTTAAGTATAGTATTATTCAGCTGCAACCAATCTATGAAAATCCATCATATAAATAAAAATTTTACTATATACAACAATAAAGTTGTTCAGGGAAATTATGTTGCAGAAGTTCTACCAGATGGCTCAATGACCAGTAATTATATGAGTCCGGAAAACAAACCACACAAAAGAACTATAGAATTAAAATTTAGCATCAATCAAAAAGATAACGAGCTACCTTTTGCCACAAATCACCAAATTGTTGTTAAACCAACAAATGGAATTTACACTACTCCTCTCATTACATTCGGAGAACAATATGTTGATAAACAACCTAATACAGAGGAGCTTCTTGAATCAAATATTAAACTAAATATTAAGCTGGATTTAAGAAATGTATTTAATGATTTTAAAACAAAAGGCTATTTCGAAGACATTAATAATGAGAAAATTACAAAGGAAGATTTTAAAGGAGTTTTTGTTGCAGGAAATATTGCACCTCTAAATTTCGATTTTGAGAACCTAGTTAAAAATGAACAACTTAAGGATGAAGATGGTGACCATATTTACGAGATCACAATCAACATAAATACTTTTGATGAAGATAAATTAATAAAACCTCAATGGAAATTAAAAGAAGATATTAGCCAATATCCTCAGCTAAAAACAGATAATGAATTAATTCAATCCCTATACAATATGGCTCTTGAAGAAACTAAATTATTGAGTGAGGAGGATGGCACTTTCAGAACAGGTGCAAAATGGGCTGGTGTTTGGACTCGAGATGTAAGTTATGCCACTGTTTTAGGCATGGGCATTGCAGACACAGAAAGAGCAAGACATAGCCTTTTGAAAAAGGTAAAAAGAGATAGAATAATTCAAGATACTGGTTCAGGAGGTGCATGGCCTGTTTCGTCAGACAGAACAACATGGGCGCTAGCTGCATGGGAAATTTATTTGATATCTGGCGATGATTTATGGCTTGAATACTGCTATAAAGTTATCAAAAACACGGTTGAAGATGATAGATATATTGTATTTGACAAGGCTTCTGAACTTTATAAAGGTGAATCTTCTTTTTTAGACTGGAGAATTCAAACATATCCAAGATGGATGGATAATGTGGATATATACCAATCCAAAAACCTAGGAACTAATCTTGTACATTATCAAGCATTAACTATATTGAGCAACATGGCTCATTTATTAAATTTAGAGGACGATAAATCCAAATATTCAAAGTGGGCTGAAGATTTAAAGAAATCGATCAATCAAAAACTATGGAATTCTGGAAAAGGATATTACAATCAGTATATATATGGTAGAAATTTTGAATATGCTTCACCTAAATCAGAATCATTAGGGGAAGCATTCTCTGTATTGTTTAATGTTGCTGATGAAAAATCAAAGACCATCATTGAAAACACCCCCATCGTAACCTGGGGAATACCATGCGTATATCCACAAATACCAAATATTCGACCATATCACAACAATGGCATATGGCCTTTTGTACAAACCTTTTGGAATTTAGCTTCATCCAAAACCGGTAATTGTAATGCCTTAGAACAAGGAATAAGTTCTTTTTATAGAGCTGCAGCGTTGTTTTTAACCAATAAAGAAAATATGGTGGCTGAAAATGGTGATTTTATAACAGCTCTTAACTCCGACAGACAACTTTGGAGTGTTGCTGGTAATTTGGGTCATATTTATAAAATATTTTTTGGAATGAGTTTTAGCCCTGATGATAAAATTTATTTTAATCCTGTAATTCCAAATTCATACAAATGCAAAATGGAATTGAGCAATCTGAAAATTAGAAACAAAGAATTTGTTATTAAGATTAGCGGCTATGGAAATAAAATTAAATCATTTACAATCAACGGAAAAAAGCAAAGTGAATTCGCAGTAAGCTTACTTGGGGAAGGAAAAGATGTAATTGAAATAAAAATGGCTAACAATGATTTTTACGGAGATATAAATCTGGTAGCCAACAAATTCCATATTACTACTCCTCAGGCAACAATTTCAAACAACGAATTATTATGGGATTCCATTCCGAATGCGGTAAAATATGAAGTTTATAAAAATGGAAAGCTATATACCACCACAACTGATGTTACTAAATTAGAGCTTGATGAATCAAATGGAGAATATACAATAAGAGCTGTAGATATTGTTGGAGATCCATCCTTTATATGTGAGCCAGTATATTATACACCTAAAAAAAATAATATTTCATTATTCTATCCAAACCAGTGCAATAAGAGCATTTCAATTAAAGGAGCTCCTGCAAAAATGATTGAACTGACCAAAATTAAAAATCGTGAAGTAAAATGGGATCTAAAAATTGAAGACGATGCTGCTTATATCATCTTTTTTGAATACACGAATGGAAGTGGACCCTGGAATACTGATAACAAATGTGCCAATAGAACATTATGGATAGATAATAACAAAATCGGTCCGGTAATAATGGCCCAAAGAGGAACAAATGAATGGTCTAACATAGGAGAAACGAATCGTTTAAAAATTAATCTGTCAGAAGGTAAGCATTCATTAAAACTAACTTTTGAACCGGAAAACGAAAACATGAATGTAGATATTAATACAGCATTATTGGGTCAAATGCATATAATTAAATTATAAGCACCTTAACACAACAAACATAAACCTCCTTATTGTTGATTAAGGATCTATTTTATAGCAATCGGAATATGAAGGAAACCTATCTTTCAATATCCGATTGCTTTACTCCAACTCTTAAACCCGAGTTCAAACATAAGTATACTAAAATGCTTCACTAAAAGTTACGTATAACGATCGTCGATCCTTAGCAATACCATAATCTACCCTTAAATTCATTCGAGGTTGAATTTCCACTCTTAGTCCTGCCCCTAAATTCGGTAAAAAATCACGCATCTGATCATAACGCGAAGTAACATTTCCTATTCCAGACCAAACAACAAAACCGATATGCTCTACATACTTTTTCATGGCAGGCATCCTCATTCCTGAAAACATATGACGATACTCTGTAATACCAAATGACGTAATTTTATCTCTAAATCGCCCCCACTGATATCCCCTCAAATCAAACTGGGTTCCTAATTGGGGCATATCCATCCATGCGATATCTCCGTCTCCATATTGACTCTTAAATTGAAAAGCCCATACTTTCCTATCTCCCAATTTAATATATTTACGTGCATCCAGAGTAGCCTTTAAAAATTCATTACTGTCTACTATTTTGAAAATCTTATTATAATTTACAAATGACAAGCTCAATAAATGCCCCTGATATGGATTTTGTACATTATCACGAGTATCTATATCAAATGTCAAACCCAGACCAAAGTTTGTTGCACTGCTCCCGTATTTTTGAACATACTCATCAGCTTGCATATAATCATTAATACTTGTAGCCTGAGTACTATTAAAATCATAAGTAATTCCCACAAAAAAACTTTTATTGATACGATGTACAACTTTTCCTTCAGCAGAAAACCATCTTCGATGATATTTAGTTGTTGCATCAGGTGATGCGGTTCTATTACCCGCATCATAACCTACTCCCCAATAATTATCAGGCATATCTCGGTAAAACAGAAGAGTTAACAATCTCATTTTATCCGTTTTACCATAAATATAGGGTAAAACTGTAATTGAAATAGATTCATTTGAACTATATCCAAACGAAAAAGGAATACTTGATCTGTCAACGAATGGATTATCTTTTTGCAATTTAAACGACATTAATCCTCCAGCTGTAAACAAGAATTCTAATTCGGGAGTATAAGTAGGTGCTACATAAGGTGTGAACATCAAATTTTTATTATTCGAATTAATTTGATGCAATGAATCCAATTGATCAGATGACTTATCAGTAGGATCTCCAACCTGTGGAACCTGAGCATAAATATTTATAGTAAGCAGATAGAAAAAGAATAGTATTCCCCTCTTAATTTTCAACATTTCCTCCCTTTTAAAATCGCTGTAAACATACAATTTTTGATTATTCTATAAGAACATCATTTTTACAAAATTATATAAAACTACAAAGATATACATCTAAATAAATAATTGATTTTAAGAATCAGTTTTCTTAAATTTAAGATACAACTTTAATAAATTATATATGACCACAAATATTGCTTTAACCAATGTTTCTTTTAACTTTTTAAAAGGTTCACATGAGTTTCTTGAATTAATCCTCGACAACATAAATAGTTCTGTATTATTATTAAATAATAAAATGGAACTTATTTCATTCAACAGTGCTTTTTTAACAATGTTTCCGAAAAACAAAGACAAAGATCTCATCTTTATTCGATGCGGAGAAGCCCTTGGATGTGCATACCAGGTAGAAGAACAAAAGGATTGTGGGAAAACAACGAAATGCAGAAACTGTGAATTAAGACTTAGTGCTATTTCCACTTATTTAAATAATACAATTACTTATCGAAAAAAAATAACTAGACCATTCTACATAGAAAACAACAAAAAGATAGATATGACAATCCAATACACAACCAAATATTTTGCATTTGAAAATGATAAATATGTATTAATGGTTATAGAAAGTTTAGAATGTGAAAATGAGGAAAAGTAAGATTACAGCTATCCTTTTAGAATTGATTTTCGTTTACCAAATAAAATACTTGAAAAACTATAGTCTCACGATAAATATGGATATAATATAACTTAACATGTGGTAAGTGTGATGTGATTCATTTTCATCGACCTAAAAAAAACAATTACATAATCATTAATTAAAGTAATTAATTACTATTTTCTTCAAAACACCTTAAAAGACTAATTACCAATACATTTCTTATTATAAAAACATAAAATACCATTAATACAAACATCAAATACAACTAAACGTTATTGTATTGTTGTATTTATGTAAATGCGGTTAATTAATTGACTTTAATAAAAACACTTGTTTAAACAGGTTTAACAATAATAGTAGACTTTTGCACTGTTTGAAACAAACAAATTTTACTTAGAAAAAGACAACAACCTAAATTTTTTTAAAACAAGATGAAAAACTTAAACTATTTAAGCAAACTGCTTTTCACAATGGTAATCATTACAAGCTTTACTTTAACTTCATGTGATGATGATAATGACAATATTGATTCTACCTCCAAGTCTTCAACAGAAGAATTACTAGAAGAGTACAATACACCTAAATATGTATTTCTTTTTATTGGTGATGGTATGGCAAATGTTCAAATTAATGCAGCTGAAGCAGCATTAAATAGCTCTAGCTTCCTAAAATCTGTAGGAATTGGAACATTAAACATGCAACAATTTGATGTAACAGGTATGCAAACCACTCACGCAGAAGACCGTTACATTACTGACTCTGCAGCTGCTGCAACAGCTTTAGCAACTGGAGAAAAAACCACTTGTGGTACTATTTCTCAAGACGGAGAGCATTCTGAAGATTTTAAAACAATGGCTGAATTGGCTAAAGCAAAAGGAATGAAAGTAGGTATTGTATCCAGTGTAAGTATCGACCATGCCACTCCAGCTTGTTTCTATTCTCACTCAGAAACACGTAATTACTATAACTACATTGCAAGTCAAATGGCTACCAGTAATTTCGATTACTTTGGTGGAGGTTATGCAAAAGGTAACTTTACTAAGTACAGAGACGAATCCCGAGTTCCTGAAGATTTTACGCCTGTTGACATTGATCAGGCTATGGTGGATGCCGGATACACCATTACCACAAACAAAACAGAGTTAGACGCTATTGCTGCAGGAACAAAGTGCTGGGCTTATTCAGATCAATATGATGCTTCTGCTGCGCTTCCTTATGAAGTAGATCGTGCTTCGAATGATCTTTCATTAGCTGATTTTACTGAAAAAGGAATTGAATTATTAGAGAATGAAAATGGTTTTTTCATGATGGTTGAAGGTGGTAAAATTGACTGGGCTTGTCACGCTAACGATGCTGTGGCATCAACTATGGATGTAGTTGCTTTTGACGATGCCATTGGAAAAGCTATTGAGTTTTATAATGAACATCCTGATTCCACATTAATTATTGTTACCGGAGACCATGAAACAGGAGGATTAACCCTTGGATATTCAGGAACTGCTTACGAAACTGCATTTACCTTTTTAAACTACCAAACCATTTCATATGATGAATACTATAATAATGTTGTAAAAGAATGGGATTTATCAACTATAACATTTGAAGAAGCTCTAGCCTCAGCTCAAGAATATTTTGGACTTGGTGACGCATCCAAAACAGAAACCAGCGAACAAGGATTTGAATTTTCTCTTGAGCTATCTGATTACGAAACAGAAAGACTTCAAACTGCTTATGATTTAACAGTTGGCATTATGAATGGTTCTGTTAATTACAGAGAAGAATGTACTGGATATGATGTTGATATTTTTGGAGGAAATAGCTATGATCCATTTACAGTATCAGTCACTCATATTTTAAATGAAAAAGCTGGAATTGACTGGACTACATACTCACATACTGCAGTTCCTGTTCCTGTATTAGCATTAGGTCAAGGTGAATATACATTTACCGGATACTATGACAACACAGATGTGGCTAAAAAAATAATCGAAGTAGCTGGATTAGACGCTGAATAATCATTCCATTGCTATAAACATTCACATACACGAAAGGCCTGCATCTTTATACATGCAGGCCTTTTAATACTACTGCTCTTAATTTACGCTTATGCTTTTCAATACAAAAAATCGTTTTAATATTGCTTTTATCATTATCATTTCTATTCTAACTATTGTTCTTATTTATTTACCAACAGGCCATGAAAACCCAAAGCTTTTAAAAAATACCGATCATGTAAAAGCTAAGGTAATTAGCATTAACAATGACGATTTAGACCAACATGGAGTGGTAACTGTAGGCACTCAGGATATATCAATACAACTATTAGCAGGTAAAGCTAAAGGCGATACCGTGATTGCTCATAATATCTTAATAGGTCAAAAAAAGTTGGATAAAATTTTTAATATTAACGACAAAGTATTAGCTGTAGTTAAGTATAACAAAGAAGGCTCAATGGTTATAGAAGCTAGAGCCCAAGATTATTATCGCATTCAGATAGAATGGATTCTTCTGGGTTTATTTGCATTATTTTTAATTGGATTTGCAGGGATTACTGGTTTTAAAGCTTTATTATCATTTTTATTTACAGCACTTACTTTTTGGAAAATTCTTATTCCATTTTTCTTAAAAGGTTACTCCCCTTTAATATCAGCTTTTGGAATAGTTGTACTGTGTACTACTGTCATTATTATTTTAATAAATGGATTTTCAAAAAAAGGATTAGTCGCATTAACAGGTTCCATTACCGGAGTAGGAATCACTACATTATTAGCCTTAATATTTGGCTACTATTTTAAAGTTCCAGGTACCGTTCAGGAATTTTCAGAAACTTTGCTTTATACTGGCTACACACACCTCAACTTAACCTCTATTTTTATTTCTTGCATTTTTATTGCTGCTGCAGGAGCTGTTATGGATGTTGCTATGGATATTTCAGCGGCTCAACATGAAGTACTGGAAAACAATCCATTCATTAAAAAAAAAGATTTAATAAAATCAGGTTTTAATGTAGCTTACCCAGTAATTGGAACAATGACAACCACCCTCTTGTTTGCCTATTCTGGTAGCTTTATGTTTGTATTTATGGTTTTTATGGCTAAAGGAACTCCAATAATAACTATTTGTAATACCAATTACATTGCAGCCGAAATTCTACATACCCTCGTAGGTAGTTTTGGTTTGGTATTAGTAGCTCCTATTACAGCTATATTTGGAGGATTAATCTACCCAAATCATTCAAAAAAGTTAAAACACATTTTTCTTAATAAAAAAAGCACCCCCTAATAAATATCACCTATTAAAATTAAAATAATAACTATTTTGCCACCCTAATACACAATTATTATGGCAATTATAAAATCTTTGGTAATATTTTTTACCCTAATTGTTTTTGTACCTAAAAACATTTCCCTTTCTGATGCAAAACGTGTACATAATTCTGTTACAACAATAGATACACATTGCGATACCCCAATGAAATTTGTAAATAAAGGTTTTGACATTAGCATAACACACAAAGCTCCAGACAG
Organism: uncultured Saccharicrinis sp.; assembly: GCA_963665705.1. Lineage (GTDB taxonomy): Bacteria > Bacteroidota > Bacteroidia > Bacteroidales > Marinilabiliaceae > Saccharicrinis. Next base: position 932,327 of record OY762448.1, on the reverse strand, counting down.
CCGAGTTGACATTCCCAGAATGGAAGAAGGTGGATTAGATGCCATCTTTTTTGCCATTTTTACTGGTCAAAAACCTAGAAATACTGAAACGTACCAACAAACTTACGCCTTAGCCAACCAAATGATTGATTCAACACTGGTTAGTCTTGAGCACAATATATCTACTGCGGGATTAGCTCTATCAACTGAGGATTTAAAAACACTTGAATCAGAACATAAAAGAGCTATCTTTTTAGGCATGGAAAATGGATTTCCCATTGCAAAAGATATTAATCGGGTAAAGGAGTTTTATGATAAAGGCATTCGTTATCTTACCCTTTGCCATAGCTCCAATAATGATATTTGCGATTCATCTACTGATCCACAAGGAGTTGAACATCATGGCGTAAGTAATTTTGGCAAAAAAGTGATTACTGAAATGAACCATCTAGGCATGATTATCGACGTTTCGCATATTTCTGATACTGCATTTTATGATGTAATAAAATACAGCAAAGCTCCTGTTATTGCGTCTCACTCCAGTGTTCGTTCCGTATGTGATCACCCAAGAAACATGAGCAATGATATGATTAAATTATTAGCTAAAAATGATGGTGTAATTCAAATATGCATACTTGGAGATTACATAAAATCTCCCGATTCAACTGCTATTCACTATATTAAAATGCAGGAACTTAAAAAGAAGTATCATAATTGGCAATACAAAAACGACGAAGAAAGAAAACAAGCATGGGCAGAATGGGATGAAATAAATGCAAAATACCCTCAGGTTTTACCAACCATATCTGATGCTGTGGATCATATTGATTATGTAGTTAATTTAGTGGGCATTGATCATGTTGGTATCGGTTCTGACTTTGATGGTGGCGGTGGATTAGCTGATTGTACCAATGTTGCTGATTTTCCATTAATAACTCTTGAACTATTAAAAAGAGGCTACTCAGAAAAAGATATTGCTAAAATTTGGGGAGGTAACTTTTTAAGAGTATTTAAAAAGGTTGAGCAGATAGCTAAGAGTTAATAGAAATAAGTTGAAAGTTAAAAGAAATAAATCCCGGTAGATTACACTACCGGGATTATTTTTTAATCTATATCCATATTTTTAAATGTTAGTGTAATAGGATAACGTTTTTTAATTTTCTTTTGCTCTTCAGGTGTCATATCATCATATTTTTTTCCTTTAAAGAATGCATCTGTTCTACGTAATTTATAAACAGTTGTCCACACAGCATCCATTGATTTCATATAATCGTTATACAAGGTATTATTATCATACTTATATAACATTACATATTTTTCATGAGCCTTAATATAACTATCCAGATCACTTTTTACTTTATCAATATTACTCACATCGGCATCAGTAACCGTAAACAAAAAGTCAATTTTATCTTCATCTACCCACATAGCATCCTTAGGAGGAAGCAATGCAAATAACGCCACTTCTTTTCCTTCAAAATCATTATCTGCAGGATTTACCACATAACCAATTTTTAAAAGATTGGTATTACGCAATGCCGATTTCACTTTATCAACGAATTCCATTTTTACCGACTTATCAATTATCAGTAAAACCGTCATTTTATGAACTTTCTTTTGATTTGCCTTTGCTTTAATTGAATTCAGAATTTTCTCTATTTGATTAAACTCTTCCTTTTCATCATTAACATAAAGCTGTTTACCTTCAATTTTTATTCTACAAAGAATAAAATCTTCGTCATAAGGCTTAACTTCCTTTGCTCTTGGTAAATCTATATTACCATTAGCTCTTGTTACTTCGGCTAAATCACTAATACTATTATTATTTACTTTTTCTGAAATTAATTTCCCCTTTGTCATATTAGCAAAAAATAAAAATGCAACTGCAAGTAACGGTAGTACAATAATAGCTTTTAATTTAGCTAATCGTCCTGATTTTATTTTATTCATCATGGCTATTCGTTTTTTAATTGATAATAAATTAAAATTATTTACCAGCTCAACTGAGCGAATGCTGATTAACTGACTCAGTAGGAGAGACTGATAATCGAATAATTGATGCCCTTGAGTGAGCACATGCCTGTCGGCAATATACTCATGACACGACTTAATCGATTTCTGTATGCGCCATGTTAGTGGATTAAACCACTGGAACGTAATAATTACGTGAGCCAGCAATAAATCTACTGTATGTTTCTGTTTCACATGAATTTTTTCATGCGCTAACACTTGTTCAAATTCACTATTTGTTAAGGCCTCTTTATTAATAAAAATCCACCGCATAAAAGAAAAACTTGGCACCTCATCTGATAACAGTACCAGTGTATAATCCTTTTCTTTAATTGCTTTGTTTTTATGAATTAACTGTGCTAATTGAATAATATGAACAACTAACCTCAGTATAAAAAAGAGGAATCCTGATAAATAGATATAAAAAAAGATTTTTATAAGATTGTAAGAAGAATTCTTTTGACTTTGCCGGAGCTCTTTTTCTGTTTGAGCTCCACTGAAGAATGCTTTATTTTGTTCATCCTCATGAGACACTGCATAATCAGGATCTGTTAATAAAATAAGTTCTTCATAATAGCTTCTAAACTGACCAACTTTAACAATAGTTTCCGAAAGCACATTGGATCTGATTGAATTTACTGACACTGAGCTTAATGGCATTAATAATGACAACACCATTGCTCCAATCAAATAAATCCTGTTAAAAGTAAAGTAAGTCTCTTTACGAAAGAAAATTACATACCCCATATAAAACAGCGTCAAACATAAACCTGACTCAAACAGATATATCAGAAACTTAGCCATTTTGTTGCTTTTTGAGTTCTTCTAACATCTTTATTGCTTCATTTACTTCTTCAATTTTTAAGTTTTTATTTTCAGAGAAAAAATTGACCACCTGCGACAACGAATTATTAAAATAACCTTTAACCAAACTACCCAATTGATTCTTACGATAATCTTCTTTCGAAATCAATGGGTAATATTCATAGGTACCACCGTATTTATTAAATCCTACAATTTCTTTTTTCACCAACACTCTAACAATAGTCGAAACACTATTATAAGGTGGTTTTGGATCAGGCATTTTTTCAATAATATCTTTAACAAATCCCTTCTTTAGCTCCCATAGAAGCTTCATTATTTTTTCTTCTGCTTTTGTTAATGTTACCATCGTATTACTAAGTTAGTTAATCAGCAATTCAAACTTACAACTTAATTTTAAGTTTATCAACTTATTTTTACGTTATTTAATTTAAAAATAAGTTTTAAAGCATATATTCACTTATAAATAAGCAGTTTGCCTGTATTTTATTTCGATGTACTAGGTTTATTATATATTAATTTACAGAATTGTAGGTTTGATAATTTTTCTTGATAAGCATAAATATAAGGAATTGGATTCCTGTTGGGAGTTTGATCAAAAACCTATTTGTATCCGGATTTCAAATCCTTGCCATTTATCGCAATGTAAGATTTTTTATTTGAGAAAATTTACATCTGCTACATAACAAAAAAAAGCACGGATTGCGCTATGCTAAATCCGTGCTTACTCTATAAATATTATTCTTATTGCAATATAATTCCCACGGGACAATGATCTGATCCCATCACATCATTCATAATAAAAGCGTCTTTTATAGAAGGTAAAAATGATTCACTAGCTAAAAAATAATCGATTCTCCAGCCTACATTCTTACCCCTGGCTCCTGCTCTATAACTCCACCATGAATAAATATCTGTTTGATCCGGATAAAAATGACGAAAAGTATCTTTTAGTCCTCCCTGAGTATATCTATCCATACCATCTATCTCCTCTTGCATAAAACCAGCAGACTTATTATAATTAGGCTTTGGTCGAGCCAAGTCTATTGATTTATGAGCCACATTAAAATCACCACAGGTAATTACAGGCTTATTATTTTCAAGATTTTTTAAATAATCAAAGAAAGCCTTATCCCATTCCTGACGATAATCCAGACGCTTTAAATCATTACCTGAATTAGGTACATAAACATCAACCAAGTAAAAATTATCATACTCAAGCGTTAAAACACGACCTTCATTATCATGCTCCTCTATACCTATACCTTTTGTTACAGTTGTAGGCTCAACTTTTGATAAAACAGCGGTTCCCGAATAACCTTTTTTTTCTGCAGAATTAGAATACACATAATATCCTTCTACATCTTTTAAAACTTCAGCAACCTGATCACACTGCGCTTTTGTTTCTTGTAAACAAAAAATATCTGCATTGATTTCAGCAAAATCTTTAAAAAAATCTTTTTTCGCAACAGCTCTAATACCGTTTACATTCCATGATATAATTTTCATTCTTTACTATATATTTTCTTTCAAATAAATATGAGAAGTAAACACTTCTATTTTCTATATCTAAAATTCCATTTACAATATAAATAAAAAGAACCCGTATTATAAATACAAAATCTCATTATTTAGAATAATAACCACATCAAGCAGAACTTGTTTACTAAAATATGAAATCACATATAGTATATTACAAACAAAAAAAACGGTTTTTCATGCACCTGCAATCCAAACCGTTTTTACAAACTCTTATAATTTAAATTTAATTATTTTTCCAAAATCCAGGTGAAAATAATATTAATACAGAAAATAGTTCTAAACGACCTAAAAGCATTAAAACAGATAATATCCATTTACCAGCCTCCGGAATAGCAAAGAAGTTATTCATTGGACCAACAACTCCCAAACCAGGACCTATACCTCCCATTGATGTTGCCACAGCACCAAAAGCTGAATCCATATCTAACCCCACAATTGTCATTAACAAAGTACCTACACAAAAAATAGCCATATACAGCACTAAAAATGCCAGTACTTTATATATAACCTCGTGCGACACCATATTTTTTCCAATCTTCAAAGGAATAACAGCATTAGGGTGACTCATCCTCTTAAATTCTATTTTGATGTTTTTCACCAATATCATATGACGGAATAATTTTATTCCACCGGATGTACTTCCAACGCATGCTCCACTAAACATCAACAGAAAAATTACAAACGTTAGATACGGATGCCATAAGGTATAATCAGCGGTTACAAATCCGGTACTTGTTATTGTACTTGTTACCTGAAACAAAGCATCTCTAAAGGATTTCTCAAAAGATTGGTCTGTATGGAAAAACAGTGTTGTCCCAATACAAAGAGATACAATAAGAATAACACCTAAATACACTTTATACTCATTATTACCGGTAAGCTTTTTCCAATTACCTTTCCAAACAAAAAAGAATAAGGCAAAGTTAGTACCTGCAAAAACCATAAATACAATTATTACATATTGTATATATGGTGAATACTCAGCTATACTGGCATTTTTTGTTGAAAACCCACCTGAAGCAATAGTTCCAAAACTATGACACAATGCATCAAACAAAGGCATACCTCCAAACATTAAAAATACAGTTTCTGATAGTATTAAAACAACATAAATTCCCCACAAACTTTTTGCAGTTTTTGTAATTCTTGGATGAAGCTTATCATTTGTAACCCCGGCAGCTTCTGCACTATACAATTGCATACCTCCAAATCCAAAAAATGGCAAGATGGCAACTGCAAGTACAATAATCCCCATTCCTCCTATAAGGTGAGTAATACTACGCCAAAAAAGGATTCCGTGAGGTAAAGCTTCTATATCATTTACAATAGAAGCCCCGGTTGTTGTAAAACCTGATATAGTTTCAAAAAACGCATCTGTAAATCCCGGAATAGTACCACTAAAAATATAAGGTAAACTACCGAATATTGACATAACAACCCAAACAAGAGTAACAATAATGAAACTCTCCCTTTTAAGCATATCTTTTTCAACCTTCCGGTTAAAAATCCAGCACAAGCCACCTATAGTAAAAGTAATTACAAAGGATATCAGTAGAGCTTCTACATCAAAATCTCCGTAAAATAGGGAAACTCCAGCACTTAAAAGCATGAAAAGACTTTCAAATACCAATATTAAACCCAGCGTGTTTAGAATGAATTTCTTATTCAACATAAATTAATATGCTATTAAAATATCGTACTTTGTAGATAAAACACTAACGCTCCTGCTAAATATCCAGCCAAAGCAATTAAACTTACTTTTTTTAGATACCACATAAAGTCTATTTTCTCTAATCCCATAGCAGCTACACCTGCTGCAGAACCAATAATCAATATACTACCACCTGTACCAGCACAATAAGCTAAAAACGACCAAAAATTACCATCCTGAACAAAATTAGCCATATATCCTGTTGCTTCAGCACCTGCAATATTATACATTCCCATTGAAGCAGCTACTAACGGAACGTTATCAACTATAGAAGAAACCATACCAATAATAATATTTATCACATAAATATTTTTAACATGGTCATCTAAATATTGAGCCATTAAATCAAGGTGTCCAGCAGCCTGTAAAGCTCCAACTGCACTTAAAATACCCAAAAAGAAAAGAACTGTTGGTATATCTACAGACTTAATAACTGACGAAACATTCAAATGTCTTTTATCTTCATGTGGTCTGTGACGTAAATACCTATCATTCATTACCCACAAAACACCTAAACCTAATAACATACCCAAATATGGAGGTAAGTGAGTTACAGTTTTAAACACAGGAACAGAAACTAAGGCTGCAATTCCAACGAATAACATAAACATTCTTTCTTGTGGTGTAGTAAACTCCACAGTTTCCTCATCAGCTAATACCGGACGTAAAGTTTGCCCTTTGGTTAATAATGAAAATAGGAAAGTTGCCACCACTACATTCACTAAACTAGGTAATAATACAGATCCAATAATATGACCGACTGTTAACTGACTACCGATCCAAAGCATAATTGTGGTAACATCACCAATAGGCGACCATGCACCACCCGCATTGGCAGAAACAACAACAACACTGGCAAATATCCATCTATTTTGCTTATCGGATAATAACTTACGCAATACAGTAATCAATACAATTGTAGTGGTAAGGTTATCCAAAATTGCAGACATAAAGAACGTTAACAAACTAATAATCCAAAGCAGCTTTGTTGCACTTGAACTATTAATTTTATTGGTAATAATTCTAAATCCCTGATATCTATCTACCAGATCTACAATTGTCATGGCACCTAACAAAAAGAATAAAATAGATGAAGTTTCAGCCAAATTATCCAATAATGCATGGTGGGTAATAAATTCTTTAATCTCAGCTAAATCACCGAGTTCTTTTAAATAGTTTGTCCAGGCCGAACTATACCCTAGACTCAAAATATCTGAACCCCCCAAGGCAAAAATAGCCCAAAGTAATGAACTCATTAACAAAGCAGTAGCCGCTTTATTAATATGATTCACATGCTCAAACATGATAAATCCATATCCTACAACAAACAGGATTAGCATTAAATAAAACATTGTGTTACTTTTTAAATATGATAGTTATGTAAATAAAATAATTCTAAGACGTATTACATTATCTTAATATGATCAATGCAGAAATGTGTTATAATATTAAATATATAACGGAGGGGAAGCATCTGCTTCAAACAAGATAAAACTATTATATTTTTTGTTGAATTGGGGTCGAAAATTTAATTCAACTGCACAGACAGTCTCTCTTTTACAAAAATCAAAATCACTATTCAAATTTTCAATATCATCTTCTTCTAATGCCGCCACTAATTGATAGACTTTAGCCTTACAATATGATAATGAATTTTGCCGACAAACTAATTGAACAACTTCTGTATTATATTCCAATACAACAAAAATGTTCAAAAACAAAAAAGAAATAATAATGTAAATTAATCTGCCCATTTTTAAAATTGAATGCGCAAATGTACAGTTTATTATTATTCCCACAAGACAATAGTGTAATTTTATATGTTATAAAACACTAAAACAAAAAAATATGTACAAATTCAAAAACACAGAGTTTACAACACAAATCGTTAAACTCCTTATTTAATGCCCATTAAACACCAATATGAAATAAAAGATCCAATAACAACTATTATTTGATTTTGTTCACATCAGTTAATTAACGACTCTTTTATTCCTTATTTTCTTCAGCAAAACTAATCATCCAATTAACTCCAAACTGATCTGTTAACATCCCAAAGTAGGATCCCCAAAAAGTTGTATCCATAGGCATTATCTCTTCTCCATCTTCAACGAGCAAATCAAAATACCTATCCGCGTCTTTTTTGGTATCTGCTTCTATTGAAATTGAAAAGTTATTTCCCTGAATAAAATCCTTAGCCCATTCACCACCAACATCACACCCCATTAAAACGGTTTCTTTACTAATGGGCAGCGACACATGCATTATTTTTTCTGCATCTTCATCCGATATCTTAGTGCCATTTTGAGGTGGCATATCTTTAAAGCGATTAATCATATCAAATTCAACCTCAAAAACATCTCTGTAAAAATTAAAGGCTTCTTCGCAATCGCCATTAAAAGTTAAGTATACATTTATAATAGGCATAAGGCAAAATTTTAACTTGTTTGTAATTAACTATATCAAGTTAAGAAAGATTTTGCTAAGATGTAATAACAAAATACATATAACATTAGATAGAGATTCTAGTGGATAACAATAAGAAGAAAAGCATTTTTCAAAGGTCTTTCTTCGGACTTTCTTCGGACTTCCTTCGGTTTTTCTTCGGTTATAATCGAATTAAATCCATCGTTACTACTTTAAAAATTATATATTAATATATGTATAACCAATATTCATTACCTACACATTCACTATTTGCTATATCTAACACTATTGAAATATGGCTATAAACCCAAGTTTGATATTAAATAGGATCAATCATCTACATAAAAAAAGAGAAGCCTAAAGCTTCTCCTTCAAATTCAATTTCTTATAAAAATTAATCGTAGCTATTCTATTTCAATTTCAATATCTGTTATTGACATATTAATAAAAACATTCTCTTTATAGTTAATATTTTCACTTTCCAAAGACAAACAATATTCACCAGGAAGTTCATATTCAAACTCATATCCGGATTTTAAATCCAATTGAGAAACAATATCTACTTTTTTCATGTCTCCCTCTATAGTTAATTTTATATTGGCTTTATTCGAAATCGCGCCAATGCTGGCCACATCATTAAACTCAACCCAAATTTTTATTTTATGCATATACTTATTCTTATTTCTTTTCGGCAATTACCCTAACACTAAAAACAGTTTTGGAATTATCTTTTTTTATTCCACAAAAATAAATTTAATTCAATAATTATTCTATTTATGAATAATATTAATCATTATACTAAATATCAATAGTATTGAAATAAAGGTCAAAATTGGATTAAATTTTACTCTTAGAAAAAAGGTATCTTCAGTATTCAAAAGAAATCTAGACTCAATAACTTCATTTTTATTATATACTCTTTTCAAAACGTTCCCTCTATTACTAATAACACAAGACAATCCACACCATGAAGACCTTACTAAATACTTATTAAAGATTATAGCATTACACACTGACAATAATCTAGTTATATTTTCATAATGATGATTATTCTGAAATGGCTCTCGTGCTATCACAAACAAAACCCCCACATTATTTATTAATTTTTCTTTAAGATTATGCTCAAAAAAAGATTCATAACAGATTGCTACATGAATTGAATCTTTCCTACAAACAAAAACATTTTCATTATTATTTGGTGTGATATATGTTTCAGAAAGATACTTTTCAAAAACATCTAATCCCTTAAAACACTCAAATAAATCAGGAATATTCTCACCCAATGGCACTAATACATCTTTAAATCTCTTTTTTACATTATTTTTATCAATTAATACTGCCAAGACTTGTTGCCTACCCCATGTTGTTAAATTTACCCCCACAATTGTTTTAAGTGAATCATTTTTATGCTGAATTTTATTTTTAATTATCGACTCAATTAGCTTATTATCCTCTGGATTTTCATTGTTTAAATTAATTACTAATTCCGGAAAAACATCATAGCTAACACCTTTTGTTAAACTATCATTACTTGATTCTATGATACTATTCTGAATTTGATCAATGGTACTAACATTACTATAACTATGTATTTTCACACTCCTTTCTTTGTCTTTATTTTCAAGTTTAGAATCTTGTATTATTAATGATATAAATATCGGCATAACTATTAAAGCAACAATTACATATATAATTCTAAATGACTTAAAATTACTTTTTTTATACTCAACAACAGCATAAGTAATTAGTACATTTACAACCATTACCCACAACGATCCACCCAATACTCCTGTATACTTATACCAAAGTATAATAGAAGCATTATTTGCTAATAATATTCCTAAATGACTAAATGGGGTTTTTAAAATCCATTGTGAAATCAGATGTTCTATCAATATCCATGAACATATAAAATATACATGTTTAAATTTTAAATTAGATTGTAAAATAAAAAATGGGAATAGACCTAATACAGTAAATACTCCAATTAAAATTGGAATATACACCTTTACATCATCTATATAAAAAGAATATAGAAACTGATAATTAAAAGCATTCCAAATAACCAGAAACAGAACTGTTGCCAATAAAACTTTATACCTATTATTTTTTTCCTTATGCTTAAAACAATATAATAATGGAACTAAGCTAATAAACGACAAATAGCAGAAAGAGTATGACGCACAAATCAATAGTCCGGAAATAATTCCCCATACCAGATATTCTTTCTCAATTATTTTCAAGCAACACTTCAATTGCTTTTTCCAACTGAGGATCAATACCTGTTTCTCTATGCTCATTTTCCCAAAAATCATTATCTCTTATAACTTCAACATCTGGTTTTATACCCTCCTCAATTAACTCTCCTCCCAAATTATAGGCTCTTGAAAACGTATAATTAAGTCCCCAGCCATTGGGTAAGTAGACCGAATTTACACTTCCTCCACCTCCTCCTGTTTTTTGCCCCACAAAAGTACTATTGGTTAAGTCTTTCATTATCGATGCCATATAATTACCCATACTATAAGTATTATCGTTAATTAAAACAACTTTAGGTATTGAATTTAAAATGATACCTTTTCCGTTTAGTTCAATGGGGTACTTTTTTGTAAAATAAAATTGGTTAATACCATTACGATATTGTTCATAATAAACAACTTTGGTTGCATCAATAAAAATATCTAACAATTTTAAACCGGATTCACTCCCTCCACTACAATCTCTTAAATCTAATACAAAACCATTTTCATAATTATAATCACTCAACGGCAAACTACTACCTGATATTCCTTTCAAATCATACAATACTCTTAGGTAGGTTATATTATCAGGTAATTGCCCTAAGTGAAAACAATCATATTCCTTTAGATTAGTTAAATTATAAAAACCATAAACCATCCCAAAACTAATTTTAGAAACTTCCAATTCAGAATCATATTTAATCCCATAATCACCCTTAATGCTTATCCACACATGTCTATCATGAAACAAGTTAACAATCTCGTTATACAAATATTTAGTTTCCTGATCATTAGTCACCATTTCAAACTTCGTATAATAATCATCATACACTGCATTCCAATCTATATTTTTCTCTTTAAAAAACACATAGCGTTCATTAAGAATATTCCAAAAAGACTGAAACGTATTAACATAACTATCATCCTCATTAACAAGCTGATTATTACAAGACAAGCAAACAATCAACAGTACAAAAAAAACAATTACTTTATTTAATTTTATTATCATATTCTAAAATTCAATACCCAATCCGAATTGATGCAGCATATATTTTTGAGTTTCGATACCTTTTGTATAACAATGATACTTATAGCAATATAAAACATGCACATCAACATTTCCTATGCACATTCTTACTTTAAATTCATAATTAAATTGCTTGTAACTATTCAGTGTAGATTTCAAAAACTAAATATTTCAGAAAAAATGTTGGTAACTTTAGCTGAAAACCACCAGAATTGTGAATAACCTTTGTGCAAATTCTATAGCAGCAATCATTTGTATAGCGAACTTTGCATCGCATGACAAAGAAGATAAGCATAGAGGAACGGTTAGACAATTTACTCAACAAAGTAGATAATTTAGAGAATCGAGTAGTTGAGTTAGAAGCTGAAAACAAACAGTTGAAAGCAGAGAATTGTAAGCTCAAAAAACGCTTATCTAAATACGAGACTCCTAAAAACAGTAAGAATAGCAGTAAGCCTCCGTCAAGCGATTTTCCCAAACCAGCGAAAACAAGTTCGTTAAGAAAGAAATCAGGAAAGAAACCAGGAGGCCAAAAGGGGCATATGGGCAACACTTTGAAAACAGTATCTAATCCAGATATTATTACCAACCACCAAGCCAGTTACTGTACTTGTTGTGGCAATGATTTATCAATGATTGTTGGAGAATATGCAGGAAAACGCCAGGTAATAGACATACCGCCAATACAACCAGTTATTACCGAACATCGAATTTTTCACAAACAATGCAGCTGCGGAACTTTAAATGAAGGCAATTACCCTTCAGGAATTAATGCGCCCATAAGTTACGGAGCTGGAGTGCAGGCTTTAATTGGCTACATGAGTGCCCGACAATACATGCCGTATGAACGTTTGAAAGAGTTTTTATATACTGTATTAGGGATTGAGATTAGTTCTGGAGGCATTAATCAGCTTATTGGAAAAATAACAGCCAAGGCGAAACCTTATTACGAGCAAATCCGAAAGAAAATCCTTTCCGGTAAAATCATAGGAGCTGATGAAACAGGCACTAATGTCAATGGTAAACTTCATTGGGCTTGGGTCTTTCAGAATCCCGATGCTACATTTTTATCAATCCATACCAAGAGAGGTTTTGCTGCAATGGAAGAAATCATGCCCGAAGGTTTTAAGAACAATACTTTGGTAACAGATTGCTGGAAATCTTATTTTATGACAGATGCTAACAACCACCAATTATGTACTGCACATTTATTACGAGAACTTGAATACTTCTGCCAAAAATACCCTAAGAATAATTGGGCATTCCAAATGCGAACTCTAATAAAAAATGCCTTAAGTATCTACAAAGGACAATGTACTGAAACGCAACCTTCCGATATTACTTACAGATTCCAAGCCCTCTTGAAACAAGAACTTGATGAAGAAGTCAAGGAAGTGCAAACATTTCAAAACCGATTGAAAAAGTACGAGCAGTATCTGTTTAATTTTCTAATAAATCCAGAGATTCCACCTGACAACAATGCTTCAGAAAGAGCTGTGCGAAATTTTAAAGTAAAACAAAAGGTTAGCGGTTTCTTCAAGTCTATAGAAGGTGCCGACTGCTATGCTATATTGCGTTCTATTGTTGATAGTGCAATAAAAAACATTCAGAATCCATTGTGCGCTTTGCGTGCTATTGCTATGTCTTTTCCAATCACTGAATAGTTACAATTGCTTTAATCTACCGATAATAACTATGTCATTAGGGCGTAAATAATATGAAACAGGTAATTCTATATTTTTAGACTTATAAGGAGCATTAGGAAAGTACCCTCCCCCTATTAGCGGAACACAAACTAAATTCTCAATTACGACATCTTCTAATTTTATTCTATTTCTTAATGTACAATCACCTCCTGTTGTCCACCTACCAAATACGTTTGCCCCAATCAAACCATTATCTTCGTCCTCTAAGTTGACTGCTACAAATTCAGCTTCTGATCCCAGGAAACCACCTATATAAAATTTATTCTCTGCACAAGAAGATATATTACAAAACATCCATTCTTTGCCTACCCCCATTTTTCCACCATAAAATACATACTGATTGCTATTACCATAAACATTAGCATTGCGTTTCAATCCTCCGGTATTGAAATCAACAAGCAAATAACTATCATTACTATTAATATGATTATGCTTAAATAAATAATAGCTTAAACCAATAACACTACCATTTACCCCATTAGGAATAGAAAGTTTATTATTATATGCAATAAAACCCAATTTAATATTTAAATCATGTGTCATTACACGATCTTGCCCATATATAGCTATCGGAACACATATCAATAATATTTGAACAAAAATTATTTTTCTCAATGATAACAAAATTAAACTCGCCAAAACCTAATTGCCTTGACGAGCATATTGTAATACACTATTAGTTATTAACTTCTCTTACTAACACCATTGGCAAAATAGCATGACTTTCACCAAACACTCTGTAACTGGTGCTATCAAGCTCTGCTATTTCTATATTCCCCCTAAGCAATGTCACATAACTTAAGGCCATATTTGGAATATTATCAAATAATTTACTATTCAATACTGCTTCCCCATCATCCTCTGTAATAACATCTATATTTCTTACATAAGTAGCTTCATCTCCCTCTTCAGAAAGTACAGTTCCAAGCCATTCAACAATTACAACCAGACCATTTTCGTTATTTACATCTGCATTCCACTTTAAAATAAAATTATCATAATAACAATATGGATATAACTCCTGTACAGTTTCGATAGGCGGTGATAATATTTCAACTAACTCAGGAACATACATTTATATTGCCACAGTATCATCAGACGAAGCATTCTTCAAATTACTATTTGAGCTTAAAACAAATTTTACATCCTGACCATACCAACTGTTAAATAAATCATGACCTTTTGTAATTGGAGCACTCTTCAAACTACTGACTCCTGCTAAAACATCATGACTATTTGCAGTAAAGCATACTTGTTTAGCAGCCTTTAAACCAGATTCTTGTTCTGCAAAAACAGGAACCAGCTCTTCATCTGCCAGAGAATTTTGTTTTATTGAAGAATATCCAGCTAAATAACTATCATGATTAAAATAATTACTATATACAGATGGTTCCGTTGCTAAAATGCATTCTTTAACATCATTATCTAATACTACTGAAGTTCCGTCTCGATTTTCTTGAGACTCCTTTTCACAAGAAAATAAAGCAATCGCTATTAATATTAAAAAAAATCTATTCATCATCACAATATTGCTTTTAAATATTCTCCATTTTTGTAAATTAAAATAGGCTTAACTAAAGTACCAACAGCACCATTTGAAACCTTCTTATACATTCCTTGAATCACACCACTTTGTGTTCCATCCAATTGATTAGCAGTACACGATTTTGTCCATACAACATACCCTTCTCCTCCATTTACATCAGCATGCAATCCACTTTTAATTTCAACCTTTACATCAAATTCATTTTTAGAATTCTTAGGAGTATAAATATTGTTTATACTCCACATCCCAAGATCACCATGATTTGATTTTGTGTAAACAGTAGTTTTACTGGTTCCTTCACAGCCACTTGGCGATACCGAAACTTTTATTATTGATTTAGACTGCTCATAATGATCTCCCAAAACATCTAATAAAGAAGAGATATAAGTACTATTGGGATAGACATCCCTAGAATAACACAATAAATCCGAAGCATTATCTGGATGTTTTAATTCAACGTATTGATAGTGTATATCGTCATTTTTTTGCCAACTGCAATCAGGTGTAGAACTAGGATTACCAGCATCATATTTACAACTACATAATAGCAGTACAAATAGACTATAAAACAATATTTTATTAATCATTTTATTATTTTTGCAATGAGAGCTGCAACTCTCATTAATTACTATACATTGTCTCCAACGTTTGAAATATTTCGGTATTTTAGGCTTGGAGGCTTTTTCCTTATCCCGCTACTCTGAAACTACTATTATTCATTTCAAAATAGAAGTAGGTGAATTACTTACATTTTTACTTTTTTTAATTATTATTATTACACATCCCATTTTCAAAATCTTCTATTGTAGGATTAAATAAGTTATGATATACATTAAACTCATCGGGTACATGAGCTTTTATAGCATTTGAAATGGGACAAAAATCTATTAATAAAGGATTTGCTAAGGCTGATTTTTCGTACCCGCCTATTACTAATTTTTTATTTATTGCATTTAGGTTTTCCAAACCGGCTAAAGATGTTAGATTAGAATTGCTTAATATGTATAATTCATCTACACTTTCTAATTTATCCAAACCTTCAAGTGATTCAATATTTTGCATTTCTGCAATCCTTAATGTTCCAACAGTTTTTAATGATTTTAATCCATACAAATTAGATATAGAAGGATTACCTGTTAATATTAAACTATTGAGTTGCATGTACTGAAATAACCCATTAAGATCTTTTATACCTTTACAATATAGAATTGAAACAGAAGTAACATTATTTAATTCTGATAAAAAATCTACATTATCTATACTATCACAATAACTTATATCAATTGAACTACAGGCTATATTTTCATTAAAATTAAATACTTTGCAATTTAAATTTGCTATTGACAATGTATCTATCGTTGAAATGGTTGGTATACTTATAGTATCCAGATTTACATGTTCCGTTACATACATTTTCCCAATATAACGAAGAGCATTAAGATTTTTTATAACAGTAAGCTTTGAATTATTTCTAATTTCAAACAATTCAACTTTGCTTATATTATTTAAATTACTAATTGACTCCAGTCTAGGATTATTTGATATATTTACTCTTTCGGCTTCCTCAATATTATCAAGCCCCTTTAAGCAACTTAGTTTCTCATTTCCTTCAATATTAAAAATTTCAACTTCACGGACTCCATACAATCCATTAAGACTAGTCAACAAATCACAATCAGACACAGACAAATAAGACAGCTTATGAATCTGCTCAAAACCTTTTAATGAAGTAAGTTTAGGATTATTGGATATGGTTAATCTATACAATTCACCTGTAAGGTTTTTAAAATCCGGGAAGGATTTTAGAATATAATTATCATAAATACTTATTCCACTATCAACTGCGACAATATTACCCAGTCCTGCCAATGATTCCAACATTGGATTCTGCTTTACAACTAATCTCCCTCCAACATTTTGTAATGAACTTAAACCTTCCAAATTATTTATAAACTCACCGGATATAATAATGTCTCCTGGAACAGATGAATAATGAAAATTATCAACTTGCTTTTGGGATATTATTTCAAATCTTTCAGGAATAGAATCATCCTTAACACATGAATATGTTAATAACAAAACGAACATAAATATACCAAATCTGGCATACACTCTTAAAAAAGACATAAGAATACAGTTTAGAATTATGATTGCAAAAGTGATATTATATCACGAAAGCAAATAATAAACGCCAACATTATTGGCTACAACAGGAAGTGCAATAATATTAAATTTGATTACAAATCAATTGATTATTTGAAATTTGATTACAATAAGGGTTCGGCTGATAAAATCTCATACAATTATTTTTAGTTCTGGTAAATAATTGCATCAAAAATAGTGTTTTTTATCAAAAAAAAACCAAACAAACATATTTTTAAAATATACTATTTTACATATTATATTGTTTTATTGATTAATAAATAAAGATAAAAATACATTAACAATTTACATTCCTCTATACATCTTTCCCTATCTTTTCGGCAATTACCCTAACACTAAAAACAGTTTTGGAATTATCTTTTTTTATTCCACAAAAATAAATTTCATTTTTAAATTCAGGCTCTATTTGATTTAAATTACTAAAACAATCTACTTCATCATTTAAAAATGCTTCTCCTAAAAAGTTGATATCATATTCTACGATTGAATATTTTTGATGATGTTCTATTGGAATCAAATCTAAAATCCACTGCGAATATTTAAAATTATTAACGTGCCTGCTTAAATCCAGATCGCTATTTTTTACTTCTACAGTTTTTAGCAACTCCAAATCTTTAGGCATCCTTAATTTATCTGTTGTAAAAGATAAGTCGTATTGCTCTCCGGGATCATAAGTTTCATCAAATCCATGGTGAAAATGTGGCTTTCTTGTTTGAGCATCTAAAAT
The DNA here is from genome assembly GCA_963665705.1 of uncultured Saccharicrinis sp. GTDB lineage: Bacteria > Bacteroidota > Bacteroidia > Bacteroidales > Marinilabiliaceae > Saccharicrinis. The sequence continues at coordinate 914,427 of OY762448.1, read as the reverse complement.
CATCCAACTTGAGGCGCACTCTCCTATTTTTTCTCCTTGACAGAAAACTTCAAAACTACGATCAGCAAAACAACCTTTACCTGGTTTTGGATACGTCCTTATTTCAATAATTTCTTTCCATTTAGGCCAGTAAGTCATTTTAACCTTTTGACGAATTAGTACCCAAAAGGTATTGTTTCTAACCATATCCTCATAGCCATATCCTAATATACTTGCATGGTCATATGCAATATCCTGAAACAACCCCAACAATCCGTATATGCCCAATTGCTGGTTACTATTAATTAATAAACTATTTATGGTGTACTCCTTTTGAAGGACTAAATCAGCTTTATTCATGGATCAAAAATAAAGCTCGAAGTTAGAATAATTAAGCATAAGAATAAATGCTTTATTTAAAATGATGTATCAGAACATATAGGCATTCAATACTAAAGACTTAAGTTCTAAAAATTAAATGTAAAATAATCCACTTTTATGTTCAACGGTACCACTCCCATACTCAAAAAACACATCTAAACAATTCACTATCTACACATTACAACAATCACACCCACTTTTTGAAGCCATATTATAAATTGTAATTATTTCTGACAAAATATAACTTTGAACAGGGAATTAATCTAATAAACTATCTATAATCAATATAAGACTTAGCAAATGAACAAACTAGCGTTAATTGTTTTAACTATTTTTATTACAACCTCCTTTTTATCCTGCAGCAATAAGGATAAAACAGATGCTACCTCTAAACCAACAGTATACACCATAGGTGATTCAACGGTTAAAAACGGACAAGGCGATGGATCTGGAGGATTATGGGGCTGGGGAGACCCTATACGACAGTATTTCGAATTAGAAAAAATCAATCACGAAAACCATGCCCGAGGTGGTACCAGCACTAGAACTTACCGATCGTTAGGACTATGGGAACCTGTGTTTGCCAAGTTGAAAAAAGGAGATTTTGTAACCATTCAGTTTGGACACAACGATAACAGTGCCATTAACGATGAAAAACGTGCCCGCGGAACTATTAAAGGTATTGGTGATGAAACAGAGGAAATTGATAACATGCTTACCGGTGAACATGAAATTGTACACTCGTACGGTTGGTATTTAAAACAATTTATTCTCGAAATTAAGGATAAAGGTGCTACTCCAATAATTATTTCTTCTATTCCTCAAAACAAGTGGGAAGACGGAAAAGCCCGTAGCTTTAAAGACACTTATGCAACCTGGGCACGTCAGATCGCAACTGCTGAAAATGTAACTTTCATTGACTTAAACCATAAAATGTCGGATTACATGGAGAATTTAGGTCCTGAAAAAGTGATGAACTACATGTTTTGGGAAAAAGACAAAACACATCCATCGGCTAAAGGTGCTGTTATTGCAGCTTCATTGGTGGTTGAAGGTATCAAAGAAAATCAGGAGTGCGGACTTAGTGAATATCTATTAGAGAACCCTGTAATTAACTTCCCTGTAAAAAAAGATGTGTTTATTTTGGGTGACTCTACTGCTGCTTTTGGTAATGACTCTGCCATTGGTTGGGGGCGTATGATTCCTGAATTCTTTGATACAGCTCGTGTAATTGTGCATAACAAAGCTCGTGGTGGTCGTAGTACCCGTACTTTTATGAATGAAGGTCTTTTGGATTCAGCATTGTCAGAAATGGGTGAAGGAGATTTTACTTTGATTCAATTTGGTCATAACGATGATTCTAATCCTGGGGCTCCAAAATACAGAGGAACGATTCACGGCACTGGTAATGAAACAGAAACAGTATCACTTGCCGATAGCACTAAAGAAGTTGTTCACACATATGGCTGGTATTTAAAACTATACGTTGAAAAAATTAAAGAAACAGGGGCTACGCCTATCGTATTGTCGCTTACTCCCCGCAATATGTGGAAAGACGATAAAGTAGACAGAAGACACGTGAACTACTGTAACTGGGCAAAAGAAGTTGCAGACTCAACCGAAGTCCTTTTTCTTAATATTAACGAACGCATTGCCAACAGATATCAGGAATTAGGACCAGAGCAAGTAAGTAAATTACACCCCAAAGATCACACACATACCTCAATGGAAGGTGCTCGCCAAAATGCGCTTGATATTGCAAAAGCCATTCGCGAAACACGAAATTGCAAACTAAGAGGTTACATAGAGCTTCCAAACTAATTTATTATAAAAATTCACTGGTGCTTAAATACTTACGGCATCAGTGAATTCCATTCTTTCTTTATCCAACATACATAATTACGCCCCATTTGATTACTCTTTTTTCCATCACCTATATAATTAATTTTTGTTAATAAACTTTCAATGATTTATAACTTATACATAATCCTTTCTCTGGATAAGTAACTATAAATTGATTTCCATTACTCCATTAAGCTTAAAAATATTTTATTTAATCTATATTCGCATTAAACCAATCCTCAACAATATTGTTAAAAAAGAAGGATTTATATACGTAAAAAAAAGTAGCAGAGATGGATATCAAGCAAATATTTAAGAACAATCAAAACTGGGTTCAGGAAAAATTAAGTATCGACTCCAATTACTTTAAAAACTTAAGCGAAGGTCAAAGTCCTGATATTTTATACATAGGATGTTCCGATAGCCGTGTAACTGCAGAAGAACTTATGGGCGTATCGGCTGGTGAGGCTTTTGTACACCGTAACATTGCCAATATGGTTCCCAATACCGATTTAAGTGTAATGTCGGTAATTGATTATGCTGTTTTGCAACTAAAAGTAAACCATATTGTGGTATGTGGTCATTATTACTGTGGAGGAGTTAAAGCTGCCATGCAATCGCAGGATTTGGGAATTCTTAATCCTTGGTTAAGAAATATCAGAGATGTATACAGAATGCATAAAGATGAACTTAACGCAATTACAGACGAGGAGCAAAAGTATAAACGATTGGTTGAATTAAATGTAGAAGAACAATGTATTAATGTTCTTAAAACTGCCGAAGTCCAAAGAGCTTATCGCGAAAGAGGCATTACAGTTCATGGATGGGTATTCGATATTCACTCAGGAAAATTAATTGATCTTAAAATTGACTTCGATAAATTATTAGAAAATATCATGGAAATTTACCATCTGGATTAACACGAAAAACAACCATCTTAAATTGCTTCTTAGTTTTTATTATCATCTTAAACAAACATTTTTATTGGTGTGTAACGGAGCTTCTATTCACACATTATTAACCTGACAACAAAAAGATAACACTTTATCATTTTTTTTAATCTATACGCAGAGGTTTAACATTTTATAGGCATAGGATTTTTGACAACAGTACTCTTTCAAAAAATGCCCGAGAAACAATTGAAAAAATCAAATTATCCGATAAATCTAACGAAAAACAAAAACAACAGGCTGTCAGGATAATCAAAAAACTATTCTCAAATAAAAGCAGAAAACAAGCTACTGATGAAGCTGAAGAATCAGGGTGTACTGATGTTTCGCCAAACAAAAATAGAATAACAGTCAACATTTGGGTAATAAAAAACTGGATTAAAAGAAAGAAAAACAAAAGCTCAAATAATCATTTGGCAATATTATCAAATTATTCGAAGCCTGAACTAAAAGAAAAGTTAGAGAAGCGACATGAGTAGCCCGATTTATTGTTGATCATCTTTATTTAAAAGGTAATGAAAATCTTTCGGTTACTGACAAGAATAAGGAGCAGGTCTTGGTAGAATTTTCTGTAAACGAATTAAAAGCAGAACACGAGATACATAATGCCTTATTCAAACTTAATAACCTCAGTTCGACATAAAATTTTGGATTCAGACCGCTTATAAATAGTGAGGTTCAACTGAAAATTATGAAAGAATAGCGGGCTATTTTGAGTAATTTTCAGGCAGAAGATTGCTATTTATAAGAGGAATATTGCATGCTTTATATAAAAAGCTGAAACAACGTTCTATCGAATGCCTTTTTAATAAATATCGTAACTATTCAGTGTAGATTTCAAAAACTAAATATTTCAGAAAAAATGTTGGTAACTTTAGCTGAAAACCACCAGAATTGTGAATAACCTTTGTGCAAATTCTATAGCAGCAATCATTTGTATAGCGAACTTTGCATCGCATGACAAAGAAGATAAGCATAGAGGAACGGTTAGACAATTTACTCAACAAAGTAGATAATTTAGAGAATCGAGTAGTTGAGTTAGAAGCTGAAAACAAACAGTTGAAAGCAGAGAATTGTAAGCTCAAAAAACGCTTATCTAAATACGAGACTCCTAAAAACAGTAAGAATAGCAGTAAGCCTCCGTCAAGCGATTTTCCCAAACCAGCGAAAACAAGTTCGTTAAGAAAGAAATCAGGAAAGAAACCAGGAGGCCAAAAGGGGCATATGGGCAACACTTTGAAAACAGTATCTAATCCAGATATTATTACCAACCACCAAGCCAGTTACTGTACTTGTTGTGGCAATGATTTATCAATGATTGTTGGAGAATATGCAGGAAAACGCCAGGTAATAGACATACCGCCAATACAACCAGTTATTACCGAACATCGAATTTTTCACAAACAATGCAGCTGCGGAACTTTAAATGAAGGCAATTACCCTTCAGGAATTAATGCGCCCATAAGTTACGGAGCTGGAGTGCAGGCTTTAATTGGCTACATGAGTGCCCGACAATACATGCCGTATGAACGTTTGAAAGAGTTTTTATATACTGTATTAGGGATTGAGATTAGTTCTGGAGGCATTAATCAGCTTATTGGAAAAATAACAGCCAAGGCGAAACCTTATTACGAGCAAATCCGAAAGAAAATCCTTTCCGGTAAAATCATAGGAGCTGATGAAACAGGCACTAATGTCAATGGTAAACTTCATTGGGCTTGGGTCTTTCAGAATCCCGATGCTACATTTTTATCAATCCATACTAAGAGAGGTTTTGCTGCAATGGAAGAAATCATGCCAGAAGGTTTTAAGAACAATACTTTGGTAACAGATTGCTGGAAATCATATTTTATGACTGATGCCAACAATCACCAATTATGTACTGCACATTTATTACGAGAACTTGAATACTTCTGCCAAAAATACCCTAAGAATAATTGGGCATTCCAAATGCGAACTCTAATCAAAAATGCCTTAAGTATCTACAAAGGACAATATACTGATAAGAAACCTTCCGATATTGCTTACAGATTCCAAGCCCTCTTGAAACAAGAACTTGATGAAGAAGTCAAGGAAGTGCAAACATTTCAAAACCGATTGAAAAAGTACGAGCAGTATCTGTTTAATTTTCTAATAAATCCAGAGATTCCACCTGACAACAATGCTTCAGAAAGAGCTGTGCGAAATTTTAAAGTAAAACAAAAGGTTAGCGGTTTCTTCAAGTCTATAGAAGGTGCCGACTGCTATGCTATATTGCGTTCTATTGTTGATAGTGCAATAAAAAACATTCAGAATCCATTGTGCGCTTTGCGTGCTATTGCTATGTCTTTTCCAATCACTGAATAGTTACTAAATATCTAATGAGGTAAATTCTAAAATTTTAATCAAACTGAGGTTAATATTACTATTGCACTGTTTTATTACCCAGAATAGATGCCATAAAGGTTGTTTCGACAATAATGTAAATTGCATCTTAAAATTTTCAAACAGCCATAAAGAGATAATAGCAGATTAAGAAAGACAGAGCTATAAACTAACAGACGGGACTGTAAACTATATCGTTTATTGGACAAAAGAGGAAATTAAAGTAGTTTTGTCGGAGTTGAAGTTTTCAATTTTATAGCCTGAATGAGAGGATTATTGTTAGAATATATTAGATTGAAAAATATGAATGAGAAGTTAAAAAAGAAATATATAAAGCAGAGAGGGCGTAGTTTGCCAATTGAGCGATGCATTATAATAAAAGAACAAGAAGACATTGGTTTAGAACAATGTATGATTATTAGAAAACAACCAAGTGGTTATTTTGCATTTGGCTTTTTTCTTGTAGATAGATATTGCTTAGGTATTAAGAATACTGTTGTAAATTGCAATGTAACCGAGGATGAACTTCGTGATATTATAAAGAAATTTTCAGGAACAGGAATTTTAGAAGAGGTTACCCCTAATTATTTCCATAACCTTATATATGCCTCTGTTGACTATGCTAACGAGTTAGGCTTTAGTCCTAATAGGGATTTTGCACTTGCTGAATATTTGTTAAGCGAAGAATATATTGATGATGGAATAGACACAATTGAGTTAGGGAAAGATGGGAAACCACTTTTTATTGCAGGACAATTTGATAATGTCAAGATGATATTAGGTACTCTCAACCGAAATGTGGGAGAAAGCAATTACGATTATATCATGCCATTAGACGAAATTCAGTAATAAATGGTAGTCTGTTGTCTAAATGGATTTTAAAGTATAATATAATAGAAGTATACTATAGATTCAGAAAGAAATCGTTAAAAATTAAAGCGTAAATAAATAATAAAGTATTATGACAGTAGAAGAATTTTGGGATAAATACTCAAATAATGACATTTTAGAAATATTTGATGATGCTTGCGAATTATTTTCAACAGACCTACCGGATTATTTTATTGAAGAATATGATGTAAAAGAAATATTGCTTGAAGTTAAAGGACATCAGGAAACTGAGAAAAATTTCGATAAGATATTGAAATTTACTGCTGTAATAAAAGATAAACAGCCTGAATTATATCAGAAGCTTTTCCAATATTTTGATGATTTTTTAATTGACTACTATTGCTTTAAACAAGATGGTAAACAAGTTATAAAAGCTTTCGAGAATTTTAATAATGACCCTTTACAGGATTTTGATGCTTATCTGACACAACTTAACAGAGTGCTTTTTTACCAACATACCGAAATATTAGAGCAATCTATAAATGAAGATAATTATCGGTTGGTACAAAATTCAAATAAACTAATGGATGGGGCTGAATTTGATTTAGCTTTTATTAAAATGTTCACTACTTTGCAAAGAGTTTATGAAAGCAAGGGAAAAGCTCCTGATATAGCTTCGTTTATTTCTACAATGGAGGAGTACGACTTTGAATTTAAATCCAGTTTTGCATCATCCATAGAAACAGGTTTGTTTGAGCCGGTTCTTGATGCTGATAGAATAAATGATTTGTTTAAAAAAGATAAGGAAAAGGCATTTACAGTTATCCGCTCCTCTTTTTTTAGCTATATGCACTCAAAAAACATTCAGTTTTATGTAAGTGCTAAAATTACCGACAGCCTCCCATCTTACTTTTATAAAAAAAATAAAACGGCAAAAACAGCTAATGCGTTTTTTACAATTGAAACATCTTCATTTGACGAGTTTATTCAAAGCTTTTCAGGAGGTATGTTTACGTCAAATGAATCAGAATCTATAGCAATTCTCTGGGGCTGTGTTCATTTCTATGATTTTTTGCATAAGCAAAATTATATATCACAAGAAACATTTGAAAACTTCTTACAAAGTTCAAAAGTGATTAAAGGCCGAATTATTGCCAGTTATTTGCCTGATTTATGGAAGTCAGACTTTGTGCACATATGGCCTAAACCAGATTGTATTTCCGAAATTGAATTTATTCAGGAGCGTAATATTTTCAAAAAAGGTATGGACTTAAAATACAAACCATTTGATGAATTAAGAGCTGAAATATCTGATGAATTAGCCAAAATAGGGGAATTGGCACATCATATTGATGAAGGTGCAAAACAGTCTCCTAAAATGAACACGAGCTTATTTGACAGTATTTTTGACTCTCATGAACAATTAGCTCAAAATGCTTTGGATGGTTCTGGTAAAAGATCTCCACGTGAGTTGTTACGTGTGAATGAAGACACCGACATTCCATATGTTCGAGAAGAAAAAAAGGTTGGCAGGAATGAACCATGCCCTTGCGGAAGTGGGAAGAAATATAAAAAGTGCTGTGGGTAATTATGAAATGGGTAAAACGAAAAGAGTTTGAGAAGATGTTTGCTCTATTTAATGATAATGGAACACAAATATGGGTGATTTCAAGAGTAAAAAAGCTACCTCTTGAAATTGTTAATATGGCAATAAGATTAGCCGATTTAGATTTTATCAGTTATGTAAGAATCTGTGATGAAACTCTGGCAGCTTCAAGCGAAAATTATCCTAAACGTCCTAAAGTGCCAATAACAACTATGAACCACGAAACAGCAATTGGCATTCAGGTTATTTATAGCACCACCTACCAAACAATAAACTTTTTCGATATTAATTCTCCTAAAAAAGGACTTGGCAGTAAGATGGTGGAAGCCGTTTTTCAAGATTTTTCTAATGAATGGCAACCTGCTGTAGCTATGGACTGGAGTAATGGATTTTGGGATAAGATGAAAGAGAAGTACAGACCTGGGGAATGGGTGCTTTAATACAGAATAGATTTGAGCATGGAGAAACTCATAGGAATCATACAACGAGTAACTTATCACAACAATGAAAATGGTTGGACGGTTTTAAAGGTGAGTCCTTCGGATAAACCACAAGAGTTAAAAACTGTAACAGTACATCAGGCTAATGTATTTGCCGGAGCTACTATGGAGTTTGAAGGCGAATGGGTGCAACATCCAAAATACGGAGAGCAGTTTAAATCACATAGTTCTTTTGAACGTAAACCAGCCAGTGCCTCTGCATTAGAAAAATATATAGGTTCAGGACTTATTTATGGTGTAGGCCCCAAAATTGCCAAACGCATAGTCAAATATTTTGGAAAAGAAACGCTTGATGTTTTTGAAAACAATATTGAACGCCTGAAAGAAGTAACCGGAATAGCACAAACCAAGCTCGACCAAATACAATCCTCGTGGACAGAACACCGTGAAATTAGGAATGTAATGCTGTTTCTACAGGAATACGGTGTAAGCACTTTATTTGCGGTAAAAATATTCAAAACTTACGGCAACGATGCCATTAAAATTGTAAAGGATAATCCCTATCAATTGTCAAAAGATATTTATGGTATCGGCTTTTTCTCAGCAGATAAGATAGCCCTAAGCATGGGGATTGAAAAGGACAGCCCCAAACGGATGCAGGCAGCAATTAGCCATGTGCTTGCAGCAGCTCGTGAACAGGGGCATTGTTATTTAGAACTGGAACATATACAAAACGATGTTGAAGCACTTTTGAAAGAAAACTTTTCCGAGCTATTGGTTGGGATTGTCAACCAAATGGAAAAGGAAAATGACCTTAAAGTGCGGCTGAAACAAGAGAATGAAAACGAAACTAAGTGTTATTATTCTAAATCGCTCTATTACGATGAGCTGTATACAGCAGAAATTACAAAAACATTTCTTTCTAACAGCATAAGTATTGATTCCGATAGGGTTAAGAACTGGCTGAACCGTTATAATGAACAACAAGAGTTTCCTTTAAGTGATGAACAGTTTAGTGCTGTTCTTGGTATTTGCCAACAACCGTTTTCAATATTAACAGGTGGTCCGGGTTGTGGAAAAACAACCACAACAAAAGCATTGGTCAAGCTATTATTAGCCATGAGAAAAAGGGTAACTCTTGCAGCACCAACAGGCAGAGCAGCACAACGAATGAGTGAAGTTATTGGCATGGAGGCACAAACTATTCATCGGCTGTTGGTTTGGCAACCTCACACGGGTCAATTTAAAAAGAATCAGGAAGAACCCCTCGAAACCGACTTTGTAATAATTGACGAATGCTCCATGCTTGATATTTCCATATCGTCATCATTATTAAAAGCAATACCTACAACAGCACAGGTATTATTTATTGGCGACCCCAATCAACTTCCATCTGTAGGAGCCGGAAACGTACTAAAAGATTTAATTGAGAGTGAGAAAGTACCATGTTTTAACCTTAAAAAGATATTTCGCCAGGCAAGCGAAAGCCAGATAATAAAATTTGCCCATCAAATAATTAAACGGCAAATACCACGTATCGAATCACCAATCAATGTTCCTGATATCTGGAATCAAAATACTGATTGCCTTTTTGTGGATTCAGAAGAGGCTACAAAAGAGCAACTACTTTTTATCAAGAAAATAAGGAAGAGTATGCGTTATGTTATAGAGAACAAAGGTATTGCATTTGTACGTGAGCAAACACCTGACGATGTTGACGACAACTATAAATCTATAACTCAGAAGGATGATATTTACATTAATAATACCTCCGAAGCCGAAATAGAAGAACTAAGAAAGACAGGGATTCGTTCGTACATATTTAATGTGCCGAATAATTACATACATGCCGATATTCAATCTTTATTAAAATCAGAAAGTGATGCAGAGGCTTTAAAAAACATTGTGCAAGGCATTCATCCCTGGTCGAGCTTAAGCTATGGCTTTACTGCCTCTGAAATGGTTGTACGGTTATATACAAAAACCATCAAAGAGCGTTTAGGAGTTCATACAGAGGTTCAAATACTAACTCCCATGACAGTAGGCAGCATGGGAACTCGTAACCTAAATCAATTGGTACAACATACAGCAAACCCTGATAATTCAAATAAAGCAAGTTTGCAAATTGGAGAACGAATTTTCCGCATAGGCGACCGTGTTATCCAACGCAGAAACAATTACGACCTCGAAGTTTTTAATGGAGATATAGGATATATAACTTCCATTGACAACCAGAACATGACCTTGGAAATAACCTATGTCACCGGAAAAACTAAGAGACAGGTACACTACGAAAAACAGGATATTTTAGACATTGACCTTGCCTATGCTATAACTATACATAAATCGCAGGGTAGTGAATTTGATGCAGTTATTATTCCTGTTGTACTTCAACACTTTAATATGCTATATCAAAACCTGATTTACACAGCACTTACAAGGGCAAAAAAGATGGCGATATTTGTTGGGACAAGAAAGGCATTGGGTATAGCAGTAAGAAATATTGATAATCGTTCAAGAAAAACGATGTTGAAAATAATAGTTCAGGATTAAACAAAACAGTAAAAATATAAAATAACTATGGCACAACAATTTGGAAAAACATGGTGGGGTGAACAGTTTCTTAAAGCTTTAACCGATATTGACTATTCAAACAGATTACCCAGAGGTAGAAGCTATGCCCGTAATGGATATGTGACATCCATTAATATCATAAATAACAGTATTGATGCCAAAGTTAAAGGAAGTCGCAGAACACCATATAGTGTTCAGGTTAAAGTACCATTGTTTACCAATACAGAGAAGGAGAAGTTAATACAAGCCATTAGTGAAGACCCTTTATTGCTCTCCCATTTACTTAACCGGAAATTGCCACTTGAATTAAACGAAATAGCAAAAACACATAATATAGCAGTATTCCCCAAAAAGTGGTCTGATTTTAACATGCAATGCTCATGCCCCGATTGGGCAGTTCCCTGCAAACATCTGGCTTCTGTTATTTATATGATTTCGGCTGAAATTGACAGAAATCCATTTCTTATTTTTCAATTACATGGTTTAGATATTTTAAAAGAATTAACCAAAACCGGAATGACCCTTGAAAATGAAATGGATATTCCGGATTTTCAACAAATGCTCCAGGGTGATCCATTGAAAAACCTTAACGTAGCAGAAGTAAATGATGTACACTTTGATTTGTCAAAAGTAACACCTCAAACCGAAAATCTTTTGTCGTTGCTTGAAGCGAAAAGTATTTTTTACGATAAACCTTTTGTACCATTACTCAGGAAAAACTACAAAGCCCTTTCCCGACATGCAAAATCATTAGTGAATAAAGAGGTAGTTGAGTTCGAACCAAAAGTTTTTGAAAGCATAGAAAAGGTGGAGTTATTGGTTAATCACGATTCGTCTTTCCAAAAAATAAGCTTCCATTCCGATAAAGGAGATTTGTTTTTTGATGCCGCTAACGATGGTATAGATTCCCTGATTAACTTCCTTGCCAGATTGCCGAAAAAATATGTACAACGATTATCTCCCGATTTAAAAACCTTGTACAGAGCCTGGCATTTAAGTGTTAAAATTGCCGAATGCGGAGCTTTCTTGCCTCAAATACTTTCAACAAAAAAGGACTCATATATAATAAGGTGGATTCCGGCTACCATAAACGAAGATGTTAATGCTTTACTTGAGGCGCTTGAGAAAGGTATTTCTCCGACATTGGTTAAAGTATCGGCTAGTGCAAAAAAGCAAAAGTATTTATCGTTTCGAGAACAACCCATTACGCTTGTATCAATTTTCTTAAGCCATTACATAAAAACCAATAGCACAATTCAAGCAAGGGCAACGCAGTATTTAGAAACAAAAATTGAACAATTATTCTTCAGGAATGAATGTTATACTTTTAATCATCTTGGCGAAAAACAAATACCGGAAGCCATTCATCAATATTTGCAACGTTTTTACATTAGCGAAAAGCCTTATGTACCACTTATTAAAATTGATGATAATCCGGATGAAAACAACTTTGAATTTCAACTTTGGGTTGAAAACCGTAAGGATTCAATTCAGGAACCAATATCTCTGGCTGATTTTATAAAAGATAAGACATACAATAAATATAAGACATCATTATTTCAATCACTGGCAAGTTTATCGCACGATTTTAAGGCAATAAATCCATTAATATCATCCTCAGGTAAAGAACAACTATTCTTTGATTCAGAAACTTTTGTCGAGGTTTTATTAAATATCTTGCCTGTGGTAAAATTGTTAGGCATCCGTATTTTATTGCCTAATTCATTGAAGAGCCTGGCTCGTCCTAAAGCATCGTTAAAATTAGAAAGTAACAATTCAAACTCGTCCGGCAAAAGTTATCTCAACCTTAACGAAATGCTGCAATTTGAATGGCAAATAGCCATTGGCGATAAAACCATTCCAATAAGTGAATTTAAAAAGTTGGTTGAAGGTACATCAGGCGTAGTAAATATTAAAGGAGAATATGTGCTAATTGACCAAAAGGAAGTAACAGCCATGCTCGCTAATCTGGACGAGGGTAAACAGCTTTCGCATGCCGAATTGTTGCAATCTGCATTGACCGAAGAATATCAGGAAGCCAAAATATCCATATCGAAGACTGCTAAACAGCTTATTAATGAATTATTACAAAGCGACAGAATTGCAACCCCTGCTGAATTGAATGCTACATTGCGTCCATACCAGGAACGCGGATATCAATGGCTATACAATAATAGCAAAGTTGGTTTTGGAAGCATTATTGCTGATGATATGGGACTTGGAAAAACATTGCAAGTCATTAGTTTATTACTACAATTTAAACAAGAAGGCCGTTTCGATAAAAAGAAAGCATTAGTTGTGGTTCCTACTACATTAATTACGAACTGGCAAAAAGAAATTGAACGATTTGCTCCACAACTGTTACCCCATATATATCATGGTGCTAAACGTGAATTTAAAACCGAAGACTGCGATTTGGTAATTACTTCATACGGAATGCTGCGTAGCGATGCATCAAAATTTCAAAAAATTAAATGGGAAGTATTGGCAATTGACGAAGCTCAAAATATAAAGAATCCGGGGACGGAACAGACAAAAGCGGTTAAAAAATTAAAAGCTGATATTAAAATAGCTATGAGTGGAACTCCTGTTGAAAACAGGCTAAGCGAATATTGGAGTTTATTTGATTTTGTTAACAAGGGTTATCTGGGTTCAGCAAAATATTTCAAGAAAGCTTTTGCCTCTCCTATTGAGAATGACAATAATGAGGAACAACTTGAACGGTTTAAGAAAATTACAGAACCATTTATCCTTAGACGATTAAAAACTGACAAATCAATCATTACTGATTTACCTGAAAAAATTGAACATGATTGTTTTGTGGAGCTAGCCAAAGAACAGACTGCACTGTATCAAAATGTGGTTGATTCAATGATGAAAACGCTTGAAAACGCAGCAGAAGACTCCATTGAAAGAAAAGGGCTGGTGCTTAAAATGATGACAGCTCTGAAACAGGTATGCAACCATCCTTCGCAATTCCTTAAAAAGGAAGATGACCGTATAGAATTATCAGGAAAAACCGAAATGCTCATTCAGTTGCTTCGCTCCATTTACGAAACGGATGAAAAAGTACTGATATTTACACAATACAAAGAAATGGGAGAAATTTTGGTTCGCATACTAGAAGATGTTTTCGATAGCAAACCACTTTTCTTACATGGAGGAGTTTCGCGTCAGAAAAGAGATGAAATGGTTGATGAATTTCAAACTAAAAGGCATAAAAAAATCTTTATTCTTTCAATAAAAGCAGGTGGTACGGGATTAAACTTAACCGCAGCCAATCATGTTATTCACTACGATCTGTGGTGGAATCCGGCCGTTGAAGCCCAGGCTACCGACAGGGCTTTTCGTATTGGTCAACAAAAAAATGTATTGGTACATCGCATGATTTCCAAGGGAACTTTTGAAGAAAAAATCAACGAAATGATTCAGGATAAAAAACACCTGGCTGATTTAACCGTTTCTGCAGGTGAAAAATGGATTGGAGACTTATCTAACACAGAGCTTAAAAACCTTGTTAGCATGAATAGCTAAATACATATACAATATTGTTTATTAGCTACTTATTTGGCATTTTAGAAATCTAAAATCATTTAAATGATGCACATTAACGCAATTCATTTTCATGCTCATTTTTAATCAATACGCAAAGGTAAAAAATTCTATAGGCATAAGATTTTTTTTTATGCTTATAGAAATAAATCCTATGCCTATAAAAAAAAATCGAATAAGCATAGAATTTTAAACCCTTACCTATTCGATTTTATGTTATGCGATTTCTCACAAAATTAGATTTACAAAAGTCTGGCTAATTACGATTAAAAATTTATTAATTTGATTTTACATAGGATAAATCCTTTAACATACTTTTTATTTGTTTTCCCGGAGTAAAAATAACTCTTGAATTTTTAATACACGATGCGTTTATTTCTGTTTCAGTTTCGCGAGCTTCGCTACTTATACTAACTCTCAGGTTACCTAAATCGCCAAATGTGGCCAAACCCTGCATTACTAAAGAAAAAGTCATAAAAAAAGCGGTCATTACTGACCGCTTTGGTGATCCCAAGCGGTCAAATTTCGAACTATATACTCGAAGATTTAGAGGCAATTTCTAATGTAATCCGTAGCGGAGTACTTGATTAACTTATTAAAGTTCGAGATATGTTAATCAATCCACCTCAAATAAATTCAAACGAAAACTATCAGCAATTTTCAGCTAAAATTATATATTTGCCTTTGCTAATTGTCAAGGGTGTAATTTTTATAATTATGCCGAAAATACATGTCGATTCTTTTAAAACAAGCTCCGTTCAGGGGCTTTTCGTGTTTATTGTCCCTAAGTGTTTTTTGATTTGTTGCCTTATGTTTCGATTTATTATGCGAAATATCAAGGTTCTACAGTTGTATTCTATTCTCAACATCAATTCCTCTATAAAAAATCAATTATCTAAATAAAATTCATCGCTATGATAAATCGCAGAACAATATTAAAGCAAGAGTTAGTAACAAAGTTATATCCTAATAGTGTCTCAATTAAATCTGCCATGCAGCATCTAAGGCGTGAAATAGACACATGCCCCGATTTAAAAAGGCAGATTGCGAAAGCTGGTCATACTAAACGGCACTACTACAACAAGCAGCAACTTTTATTAATACTCGAACATTTCTGTGTTGAACCAGAAGAATTTGAGGAACTGTAATCTTTATCAAAGCAATCAATAAACTCCACCCTAAAATTGAATGGCTTTTATTTAAGCACAGATAAATTTTTGTTTCATTAAAAACTAATAAATATGAAAAACAGAACATTTAATGTTTCGGCAGATTTGATGGTTGAATTTGCCGGTTTATTGGGAGAGTATGAACTTGAAGGTGCAATCATTGGCACAAATGAAGATGATGAAATCCTTGTTAAAGTAGAATACGAGCCAGAGGAACACAGCCAGGCTATTATTGAAATGATTGACCATTTAGAAGACCTGGATGATGATTACTCAGAAGAAGATGATGAGTAAGATGAAGGTAAGCTATGGGTTATTAAAAACAACCCATAGCCTCAGTCTAATAGGATAAGAATCCCTCTCTTTTGCTCAATAGTATTGAAAAGTCTATTAGAAGTAAGTCAAAGAGAAAATCACAAATGGAGTTTTTAAAAATAATAGATGAGCAGTCACTATTTAATAGCTTCAACATTTAAATATGTTGCTTTTTGATTGGTTTTTATTGCTCACAATAGGTAATAATCGCTGCAAAGTTGGTCGAAATAGCTTTTTATAAAAAAATGTACCTGACCAATAGCTTTAATACCATAAGAATTAAGTACAACATAAAAAAATGCAACAATGAAGGAAAAACAAAGCAATTTGCAAGATGCCATATATCGGAATTTGCAAGAAAACGCAACTTACGCTTATGAAATATTAGTCGAAGACAATTCAGGACTTATACTGATTGTACCAAGAACCAATAATATTGAAGCTTTTAATGAGAATATGAAATCGGCTAAAGATATTGTCAATCAAGATGGCGGTAATATCAAAGTAGATATTTATCGTGGTAAAAGTCCAAAAGCAGGATTAGTTACACGGTACAACATTGATTTAGAGGAGAACAGGAACGCTGAGAAACCTGTATCAAATCTGGCGCAGATAGAGCAGGCGGTTGATATGGCAATTAAAAAATACCAATTGAATAATAATATAGGTGGATTGGGAAGTATTGAAAACTTCAATTTGTTATTTGGTGCATTAACAGGAAATGATGCCGACAAAGAAAACAACGGAAATTCCTTAAGCGGATTAGCAGGACTATTGGGAGCGGTAAATAATTCCCGGTATGAAAATTCTTTAATGCAGTTTGAGAAAAAGTTCAGCGATTACAAACAGGAAACCGAACTCAACTCATTGAAAAAGCAGTTACTTGATATAACTTCTGAACGAGATACCCTCAAAAAACAAAATCAGGAATTAGAAAAGGCAAATTCTGAGTACAGAACTGAGGTGTCTGAGCTTGAAACCCGTCTTGCCGGGTATTCAAACACAGAACTATTAAAACGTGTAGCAACAGGCGTACTATCAGGAATTGGAAGCAAGATACTTGGAAATAACCCAAAGGCTGCTGAATTAATGGGTTTATCAAAAGATGAGTTGCAAGCTGCCTTGGGGTTTGTTGAAGAGGATGAAGAACTACATGGACATTCTTCCATTATCCAACACGATGTTGACGTAGAAGAAATGCCAATCCCAAAAACAGAGCAGCAAAAACAAATCTTTAATGCCATAAACGATACTGCAAAAGCACTAAAACAAAGCGATATTCAATTTGCTATTTATATGATAACAATAATTGGCAATTGCATGGAAAGCAAAGAGCTGACCAAGAGCATGGTTCAGCATCTCGAAAAGGAAAAACAACGTTTGAGCATTGAGGAAGATGATGAAAGCGCAGGGAAAGAAGAATAAAAGGATTTAAACAGCCAGGTTAAGGCTCAATAACATTGCAGATGCAAACAATTGAAAAAGTAAAGCAGATTGATATAAAAGCACTTATTGAAAAGGAAACCGGAACTTGCTTTAATAAGACCAATCAACTGGAAAAATGTCCTTTTTGTGGTAGCGGTAAAGGCACGAACCAATCTCCGGCTTTTAGCATTAAAAAGAAAAATAATTTCTACAAATGTTTTTCATGTGGTTCCGGTGGTAGCACTATTGATTTCTTGATTTCTCTAAACTCAGGTTGGAACGAACATAAGGCTATTAAATATTTGCAGGAGGAATATCTCGGCATTAAAGAGCCGTTCCAGCCATCACAGAATATAACAAGTGCTTTCGACAAAATGCTTTTTGCCATAAAAAACAATCCTAAAAAAACAGCTGCTGATTACCTAAAATCTCGTGGAATTAATTTTATTGAGGCTTTGCCTGACGATAGTTATTGGTACGATTCACACGCTGATGCCATTGTCTTTATTGATGCCAATAATCAACTCATTAACCGCAGGATGATTAATCCTAAAAAAGGTAAGCCCAAAGCAAAAAATAACGGAACGTTAAGCGGCAGCATCTATGATAAAATGTACAATCCTGATTATGATGTTGTTTTCATACAGGAGGGCGTTGTAAATGCATTATCTATGAAAGGCTGTTCATCCATAGCTTTGTTCTCCACAGAGAATAAAATCAAAAATCCTAAAATCCTACAAAAGTATATTGAAGGAAAAATAGTTGTTTTAGCAATGGATAACGATAGTGCAGGAAATAAATGTGCGGAGTATTATCAAGATTTTATTTTGTCCAACCGTTTTGACATTAAATCGATTCGCAGGTTGATATTACCTGAGAATAAGGATGCCAATGATTTACTTCAGGACAAAACAATAGTTGACTTTCTTCAAAACATGAACAATTACCAATTGCTTTGGGAAGATATTATTAATAAACCTATTCCAAAATTTAGCCTTGATGAGCTGACCGATATTGAAGAATACAACTTTTATAAGAAAAATGGATGTTACTATGCCAATGAGTTTCATAAAAGCAAACCTGTTGAAAGAAAGCTATCCAACTTCCTGATGGATTCGGTTTATCACTTAATGGATGGCACAAAAGAAAGCAAACGCTTGATTAAGTTTCAACGAAATACCGGAGAGATTACGGTAAATGAAATTACAAGCTCGGAGCTTAACCTCGATAAGTTTAAGAAGGTAATTCGTAGCATATCCGGGCGTGGTTTAACTTTCTTTGGAAACACCCAAAATCTTGACACAATTCTGACTTACCTGTACGATAATGAAAAAAATGCCACCGCTGTTAATCAGCTTGGCTATCAGCAAGAATCAAAAGCCTATTGTTTTGCGGATGCAACAATAACCTATGATAATAAATTGCTTTATCCTGATAAACTCGGTATTGTGAATTATGGTAAATCCGCCTTTTACTTACCTCCATTTGCATACACAAACCTTGATGATAAAAGCTATTCTGGTCAACGTAAATTTACATACAAAGCAGGAAACCTGAACTTTAAAGAGTGGTCGGCCCTTATTTATAAGGCTTATGGTATTAATGGTGCAATTGGTATTTCCTTCATCATACTTGCTTTGTATCGTGATTTTATACTTGAACTTACAGGCTTTTTTCCATTCCTGTTCCTGTTTGGAGACCAGGGAGCTGGTAAGTCAAACTTTGTAAATTTCTTTCTGCATTTGTTCGGTGAGCCTAATCATGGCATATCATTACTAAACTCAACCGATAAAGGTTTTTCTCGTTCGCTTACACAACGAAATAATGCACTTTATTATCTGAAAGAATACACCAACGCTATTGATAAGAAAACTGTTGATGTATTTAAAACTGGCTACGATGGAGAGCTTTACACTATGGCTCAAAAGAGTAACGATAATAAAACTACAACACTTGAAATCAGTTCTGCCTGTATGGTTGATGGTAACGAGCTGCCCACATCTGAAGCGGCATTATTTGCCCGAATGATAGTATTACACTTTGAGGACAATAAGTTTTCAGATGAAAGCACCCAAGCTTATAAAACCCTATTAAAAGAGAAAGAACAAGGCTTTTGTAACATAACCAGGGAACTTCTAAAATACAGGAATGTAATTGAATCGAGGTTTAAAACGGTGTTTGATTCTATTTTTTACGAACTTAAACCGGAAATAACGGCTGTTACTGAAATTTCTGACCGACAGATTAAGCACATAGCTTTATTGCTAACTCCTGTTCAGCTTTTACAAAACAGTTTGGAGCTTCCATTTGATTATTCAACATACAAACAGTCCGTTATTGAGAATACAATTAGGCAAAATGAAATGGCCAGTACCATTAAAGATGTCACCATATTTTGGGAAGCAATTGCTTTTAAACTGAGCCAACCTAAAAGTGAGATTAAAGTAAACACGCATTATTTAAAAGACCCGGTAAATAAAAACCTGTTTATTAAATTTCCTCTCCTGTTTCCATATTACAAGGAATATGTAAAAAAGAACGGCTTAAACGATTTGGATGCGAACTCATTGAAATCATTGCTTACATCAAAAGGTAATATATCTTTCATTCAAAATACAACGCAGAAGTCGAGAGATAAAGCAATTAATAAAAAACCGTTAGGGAGCTGTTATCGGTTTAAATATGAAGATATACCCGAAAGTATGGGGATAATAATAAATGATGTTGAACTGAACTTATAATACCGTTTTAATCGGTATTTTTTTTGTCTTTTTTAAACTTGAAAAGATATTGAACGAATAACTTTGTTAACTATGTTAACCGTGTTAACCACATATCATATTATTCAGTATTACAACTCTTTAGCGGTTAACATGAGGTAGACATGGTTAACATACATACTTGTTAGTAATCTTTGATGAAATTTTAGAAATGGACTTCATTATTGGTAAAATGACACTTGCTGCAATTGCCAATCAAAGGAACTATTTTTGGCAATCAAGAAAGCTAGAATCCGCTATTACAATAAAATTACCAAGAAAGGCGAAAATCATTTATTCCTTGAAATTAGGTTGAAGCGGATTGCCTCGATAGAATTTTAATAGATTATCAACCCCTTCCAATACATACAATTATGGAATTTTGTATGTTTGATATAGTCTAATTATACTCAAAATGATATTGTTATTCCTATTTGTTGCAATTGGTTTTACCTCCTTAATATTTGGGGCTAATTGGTTGGTTGATGGAGCGTCTTCGTTAGCAAAAAAACATAATGTTTCTGATTTAGTTATTGGTCTTACAATAGTTGCGTTTGGTACTTCTGCACCAGAGCTTGTCGTAAATTCAATAGCATCGGTTCAAGGTTATTCTGATATCGTTTTAGGGAATGTAATAGGAAGTAACAACTTTAATTTGTTTATAATTCTCGGAATTGCCGGGTTAATTTATCCAATTCAAGTTCAGTCATCAACAGCTTGGAAAGAAATCCCTATTTCATTAATAGCAGCTCTACTTGTCTTATTATTTGCCAATAATTACTTTACAGGTTCAAGTATATTTATTATTAGCAGGATTGACGGACTACTACTTCTTTTTTCTTTTGGAGCATTTCTTTATTATGTTTTTAGCCAGATGAAGAAAGAGAAGAATAATACAAGTGAATCAAATCAATCTGTAACTACTTCAAATGTGAAAATTTGGAGTTTAATAATTGTTGGATTAGCAGGTCTTATTCTTGGTGGAAAATTTGTGGTTGAGAACAGTGTGAAAATTGCAAGTCAATTGGGTGTTAGTGAAAAAATAATCGGATTAACCATTGTTGCTGCCGGAACCTCTTTACCTGAACTTGTTACATCGGTTGTAGCCGCATTAAAAAAGAACAGTGATATAGCTATTGGCAATGTTATTGGTTCAAATATTTTTAATTTGTTTCTCATTCTATCAATAAGCTCCTTTATTCACCCGATTGATTTTAATCCTAACTTTAATACAGACCTCCTGATATTAATAACAGGAACCCTATTACTTTTTATCGCTATGTTTACAGGAATTCGTAAAAAACTTGACCGTTGGGAAGCAGCGTTATTGCTAATGCTCTATCTTTCTTACACAATCGTCTTAGTTTATAAAGCGATTTGATGGAGTAAGTTTTTCGATGCACCATTAGTATAATTGGAATTCACTATCTTGCATTGAATATTTCACTCAATCTAAAAAATTAAAAGAATTAATAAATCAGAATTAGTAAGTGCCATTGCAGAGGCAAGTGGCTTAACAAAAGCAGATTCAGAGAAAGCATTAAATGCAACAACAGAGGCAATAAAAGATGCTTTAGCTAAAGGCGAAAGCATTCAATTAATAGGATTTGGTACATTTTCTATCAGCGAACGTTCGGCTCGAACTGGTAGAAACCCTCAGACAGGAAAAGAAATTCAAATAGCTGCAAAGAAAGTTGCTAAGTTTAAGCCGGGTAAGGCTTTAGATGAAGCTGTTAATTAGTTTGAAATAAAAACACTCCCTATTAAATTCATTTAGTCGAGAGTGTTAATGACTAAGATTTTGCTTATATACCCCTTATATACGATTAAGTAAATCACTTGTGACTTGATATAATCTTAAAGAATTCGTCTTATCAAATGTTTCTTTTGTAAGACTATTTTCTTTACGTTGTGTAAATGATGTTATAGGTTGAGCCGGAGGATTTGATAATAAATCAATAATTGGTACTATAGCTTTATCCACAGGTTTTGCAATTAACTTGAACATGAGTTTCATCATAAAGCTCCCAGTATTGGCCATTCCTGGAGTTTTTACAGCCATGGGATTATAAAGGATATACTTAATTTTACTATTCGGATTTTTTTCTGCAAATCCAACACCTAATAAATCGTTCAATCTGCTACCATGCATCATCACCTTCATTGGTTCAAACTGCTTTTTATGCTGCAAATCCTCCCAATTTACATCACCATTCATTCCTGAACCACAAATATTCAAAATGATTGGACTGTCGGCTTTTTCTAAACTTTCTTTAAGACCATAACTTAGATTAAACCTGCTTAAATAATCTAATGCAAATGAAGATTCAAAACCTTCAGATGTTTCGATATATTCATTATTGTGTTTTGTGGCGCAAAAAATTAAAGTATCCAAAACAGGAAATTGATTTTTTACTTCTTCAATTATACGTTTGGTTTCACTTACTAAATTTAAATTTGCCTGAATAAAAACAGCTCTTTCTTCAGCTCCAATTTCATTGGCTTCATCAAGGAATATTTTCCCATTATTGACCGAACTTCCTATTGCTATAACACGTTCTCCTGTTTTTAAATAATGTGTTGCCAAACCTCTTCCAAGTCCGTTAGTTCCACCTGTTATTAAAATTGTTTTCATATCTCTATCTATTTTTTCTGTCATCAAAATTAGTTAGTTTTACTATCCAAATGATAGTAATTACCTTTAGGAAAGTAAAATAGTGATATATGAAAGACAATGACAATAGATTTCAAGAGTGCATGAAACAAATGCTTCCTATACAAGATGCACTTGAAGTGATTAATGGTAAATGGAAGTTATTAATTGTTGTTTCTTTAATGTTAGGCAATAAGCGCTTTAAAGATATTCAGGATAGCATTCCAAAAATTACTCCAAAAGTACTAACAAAGGAATTAAAGGATTTACAAGAACATCAATTAATTAAAAGAACTGTATTCGATGATTACCCTGTTAAAATAGAATATTCATTAACCCCTTATGCAGAATCGCTAAATGGCATTATGAAAGAGTTACATAAATGGGGAACCAATCATCGCCAAAAACTATTCCCTAAAGATAATGACGTTTAAGAAAAGCATATTTTAACTTATTGGAAAACCTTTTGGGCAGATTCTCAATTTATCTTTGGATGTAAATAACCGTCTGATATAGATATGGAAAAAATAGCACAGAATCTTATCAATAAAATTGGTATTAAACAAGGAGATACGCTTTTAGATTTCGGATGCGGAACAGGAACTTATACTATACCAGCAGCCAATGTTGTTGGAGAAAATGGAGAAGTAACAGCAATTGATTCTGATGAGAACGTTTTAGATTTTTTAAAAAACAAAGCCAAAACTTGTGGTTTGACAAATATCAAAGTAATACAAAGTTCAATTGATTATTCACTGCCGTTTAAGGATGAAACATTCGACATTATCCTTCTCTACGATATTATTCATCATTACTACTTCACTCCTGAAACAAGAAAACTATTTTTAGGAGAAAATATCGAGGGTTGCAAAACCAGATGCTATCATTTCAATTTTTCCTGCTCATATGAATACGAACCAATTTCTTATGGAAATTAGCGAGACAAACTTTGTGCAAACAGAAGAGATTCCCGGTTTGCTTATACACTATCATAAAACAGAACAGGGTACTGTTTTTAATTTCAAGAAAAACGTTTAAGAAAAGTTCAAAATAACCTTTTGAAAAAACAACCTACTTAATAAAACCCTAAATTAGTACTTTATTAATTTAACATTTGCCATATGCCAAAAGATTCAAATATTGTCGTTTACAACTACATGGACACGTTTTATTGTGGGTATGTTGAAAAAGATTTCTATTGCGAGGAAATGGTAACTGAGCACATGTTGGTTTACATTTGTTCGGGAGAATTAGAGCTTGTTTCACCAGAAAAGAATTTCATCTTAAAAAAAGGAGATTCATTCTTTTTAAAACGTAATCACATGTTACGAAAGTTCAAAAGAGCTTCAAAAAATGGTGAACCTTTTAAGGGCTTATTTCTGCAATTAAAAGTACCTTTTCTAAAGAAAATCATGAAGGAAAGGGATATAATGATTCCCTTAACATCAGCATCATCTGATTTCAAAAACTCGCCATATATCATGCTGAAAAAACATCCCTTCCTTAATGGTCTGTTTGTTTCACTTGAGCAATATTTTGATGTAGACCAGTATCCGTCAGAAGAGCTAATGGAAGCCAAACTTAAAGAAGCTGTTTTTACCTTATTGCAGGTAAAGCCTGAAATAGGGATAGTACTTTTTGATTTTACAGACCCTTGGAAAATTGATTTGGCTAGTTTTATGAACAATCATTTCAAGAGTAATCTTTCAGTTGAAGAATTTGCCCACTATACAGGAAGAAGCTTATCTAGCTTTAAAAAAGATTTTTATCAAATTTTCCATAGCACCCCTAGTCGTTGGATAGTAAAAAAACGCCTGGAGGAAGCAAGATACAGAATAAACGACAAAGGAGAGAAACCTGCAGAAGTATATCTTGAAGTAGGATTTAAAAACCTATCCCATTTTTCTACAGCATTTAAAAAGGAATTTGGTTCTTCACCATCCACAATCACCGGAAATATTTAGTGCAAATAGATTAACTTTCAAAGAGATAAAAAAGCAACACTGTCTGGTGTTGCTTTTTTCTTTTTCATGTGTCTAAATTGTATTTTATTTGCCACATGGAACTCGCCAATTCAATCATACTCATGTGTTAGAATGTTAGCTCATGGCTCGTTTCATCAATTCAAATTGACGTTTAAGAAAAGCTGAAAATAACTTTTTGAAAAAACACATACTTCACCTTTCATATACCTTTGTATTACAATATGATTTAGACTTTATCTATATAAGAATGTCGTTTATATCATATCAAATGTGTTATATATTATAAAATATATTTCAAGTAAAATGAATAATACATTGGAACTAATCAACAAAGTAACAGAGGGTATTAATAAGCTACGTGACAATAAATACTCCTGCTCGCAAGCAACGCTTATAGGTATCAGTAGAATCTTCAAAACAGAACTTGCTGAAGAAGAGCTAAATGCTGTTTCTGTAGGTTTCAGAGGCGGAATAGGAAGAACATACGATATTGGCCCATGTGGGGCACTTTCAGCAGGAACAATAGCGTTGGGAATTTATCTACCAGCGGAAAAAGCAACTGTTTTAACGAAAGAACTCTTTAACCATTTTAAAAAAGTAAAAGGGACAGTTTTATGTGGTGAAATGGTAAAAAAAGGAGGCTTTACAAATTGTACCAGTTGTTGTATCTGTGTAGGAGAAAAAGTAGCTGAGTTGTTATCAAAAGAAAAGGTCAATCCAGTTAGTTTAAACTAAGAAAGATAAGATATGAAGAATGTAAACTTAAGCAATAAAACTGTTTTATCATTAAACCTTTCGACTTTAGTAATCGTGCTGTTTTTGATGCCAACATGCCTAAAAGCACAAATACCATCAAAAACTAAAACTCTTGGAGGTTTGACTCCCAGTGAAGCTCTGAAATATATGAAAGAGACGCCAGATTTGGTCATTGTGGAAGTTAATGAACCAGTTTGGAAATTAAAAACGGGATTTATTGATGCTATGTGGATTCCACACACACAAATGTCAAAACGGTTTAATGAGATTCCCAAAAACCGTCCTGTACTGATTCATTGTGGAGGCGGTGTAGTTTCCGTTCCTGCATACAAGGAATTAATTGAAAAACGCCCTGATATACCAGAACTTTCTTATATAGCTGGTGCGCCTCAGGTAAAAGCTTATAATGAATGGGTTAAAAACAAAAAGAAATAAAATTTTTCATTATGCAGGAAATAGAAAAATTAAAAAATGGTGAATACTATCATATGTTTGATAGTGAAATCGGGCAGATACAAACAAAGGCAATTAAACTTTGTCAGGAATTTAATACAATACCAGTTACTAATGAAGATAAAAGAGAGGAAGTCCTTCGGAAATTGATTGGTTCACTAGGTAAAAATCCAAAAGTTAAACCAGGATTTCTGTGTGATATGGGAATCAATATTCATATAGGTGATAATTTCCTTACAAACTTCAATGTTACTATTCTTGATATGGCAACTGTAACCATAGGTAATAATGTATGGTTAGGTCCGAATGTGGGACTTTATGCGGTAGCCCATCCAATGGAGGCTGAGGGGCGTGAAAAATCACTCGGTATTGCAAAACCAATAACAATTGGTGATAATGTATGGATTGGAGGTAATTCAGTTGTGGTAATGGGTGTTACTATTGGCAAAAATGCAGTAATCGGTGCTGGTTCAATTGTTACGAAAGACGTTCCTGAAAACGCTTTAGTAGCAGGAAATCCTGCCCGAATAATTAGATATATATCAAATAAATAAAAAATATAATGGAGAAGTATTTCAAATTAATCAATCAGATGCCTATTCCTTCTATTGGATTTGGAACATGGCAAACTCCTGACGGAGAAACAGCTGTTGAAGCTGTTAAGTGTGCTATCAATGCCGGATATAAACATATTGATGGTGCAGCTGTGTATGCAAATGAAACCAGTGTAGGAAAAGGAATAAAAGAGAGTGGTGTCGACCGTAAGGGATTGTTTATCACAAGTAAGGTATGGAATACTGAACGAGGGTATGAGAAAACTCTAAATGCATTTCATAAAACCCTAAATGATTTGCAAGTGGATTATCTTGATTTGTACCTTATTCATTGGCCAGCTTCTGAAAATCAGTTCCAAAACTGGAAAGAAATAAATAGTGAAACATGGAGAGCAATGGATGAACTTTATAAAGAAGGTAAAGTAAGGTCAATTGGAGTAAGCAATTTCTTACCTCTCCATTTAGAAGCATTAATGGAAACTGCTACTATTCGACCATCCGTAAATCAAATAGAGTTCCATCCCGGATTTATGCAACAGGAGTGTGTTTCATTTTGTAAAGCCAATAATATACTGGTTGAAGCATGGAGTCCATTAGGAACCGGAAAAATGTTGGGTAATGAAACACTAAAAGCCATCGCTGCTAAATACGACAAATCAGTAGCTCAATTATGCATTCGTTGGGTATTGCAAAATAATGTATTACCTCTTCCTAAATCAATAACTCCAAGCCGTATTGTTGAAAACTTAGCTGTTGATGACTTTGAAATCACAGAGGAAGATATGCAAACTATCAATGCAATGGAATATTGTGGAGGTTCAGGGCTACACCCAGATAAAGTCGATTTTTAGAATATACAAAAACATAAAATAAAAACTCCCGACCGAATTAAATCAGTCGGGAGTATTTCACTATTTATCCACCATTTTCTCGCTACTTTCAGGATAGCGATGGCCTACAATGTCAATTTTTGCAATAGCTTCTTGAATCCCATTCAAGTCTTCTGAGGTTAATTGCACATCTACGGAAGCAATATTCTCTTCTAAACGACCAATTTTAGTTGTACCAGGTATGGGTACAATCCAAGGTTTTTGTTCATAAATCCATGCCAAGGCGACCTGAGCAGGAGTGGCATTTTTTTGCTGAGCAATCTGTTTTACCAAATCCACTAAAGCCATATTGGCCAGTCGGTTTTCCTCTTTGAAACGGGGTATACCATTTCGGAAGTCATCTTTCGAAAATTCAGTATTTACATCAATCTTTCCAGTCAAAAAGCCTTTCCCTAAAGGGCTAAACGGCACAAAACCAACCCCTAATTCTTCCAGCGTATCAAAGGTTTTAGTTTCAGGTTCACGCCACCACATGGAGTATTCGCTTTGTAAGGCAGATACTGGTTGTACGGCATGAGCCTTGCGAATATTAATAACTCCTGCTTCCGACATTCCAAAATATTTCACCTTACCCTCCTGGATTAAATCCTTCACTGTTCCAGCCACATCCTCAATCGGAACATTGGGGTCAATGCGATGTTGATAGAGCAAATCTATAGTTTCTACATTCAGACGTTTCAAAGAACCTTCAACCCTTTGACGAATATATTCAGGCTTACTGTTTAATCCATCAGGTTTTCCATCAACATAATTAAACCCAAATTTCGTAGCGATAACTACATCGTTACGAAAAGGAGCTAATGCTTCTCCTACAACTTCTTCATTCAGAAATGGGCCATATATCTCAGCCGTATCAAAGAAAGTGATGCCTAGTTCATAGGCTTTTCTTACTAAGTTAATGGCTTCTTTTTTTTCTGTTGGCACTCCGTATCCATAACTTAATCCCATACAGCCTAATCCCATTTGAGATACTTCCAATCCTTGGCTTCCTAGTTTACGTTTATCCATTTTTGTATGAGTTTTTTATTTTGTAGCGTTTAAATATTCCGTTTCTGAAACTGCATTTTTCCAAACTGCCCCTCCTAAATTTGTATTTAAGCTCACAGCAATATGTGCAAATTCACTTTCTGGAGCTGCACCATGCCAATGAACAACATTGGGCGGTATTTCAACAAAATCTCCAGCCCGTAATAATCGAGCGGTTTCACCTTTTGCCTGATAATATCCTTCCCCTTGGGTTATAAACAGAAGCTGTCCACCCGGATGTGAATGCCAATTGGTTCTGGCTTTTGGTTCAAAAGTCACATTGCCATATCTGGCATACATGGTAGTATCTGTTGCACCCATCATTTGTAACCACACCGTTCCGGTGAAATTTGAACTTTCCAATATTTTCCCTTTCGGGAAAGGAGATTCATTAATTGTGTTAGCTGCTTTATCCTGTTCACAATTACAAGATGTAAACATCAAAGTCAACCCTATAATTATGATTCCAAATAGCTTTCTCATTACTCTTAATTTTAAATTCATTATTTTACAAGCTACTTCTTATTAGCATTTAATACTTCATTTAAGACAGCTTGTGCTGCTTTAGCTTGTTTTTTTCCTATATCTGATTTTATAATGCTAACAAATTCATTAAGCTGTTCAGAAGTATAGCCAACATTAAGGCAAATTGTTAGATGAGAACGAAGCATAGGCTCAACACCTCCAATACTGCTAAGTACAGAGACAGTGACCAATTCTCTTTCTGCAAATGTCAAGACATCACGGTCGAATATATCGGCAAATAAATGCTCTTTCAGAAAAACCTCGATTACCGGAGCAAAGGCAGCATAACCGCTTTTAGTTTCGCCTAAAGGACTTCCTATCAATTCCTCAAGGTTGGCTTTGCCACGGTCGTATTTGCTTTTGTCATTATTAATAGGAGATGCTTCAACTCCTATTTTATCCGTAATGCCTGAGGCCTTACGTTCATCCAGTACTTCCATAAAAGTTTGCAAGCCTCTGATGCTACGTGGAAAACCACAATAAGCATATAAATGAACAATGATTTCCTTTATTTCATTAACCGTTAACCCTGCATCTAATCCAGCATTAAATGCGGGCTTCAATTGTTCCAGATTTCCATTAGCCGTAAAGGCTGCAATTGGTATTATACTTTTTTCTTTACTACTAAGTAAATGGTTCTGTTGAGCCATAATATTTGAAAATAGAAAAAAGAGACATTGCACTATCGTAATTACATTTATCTTACTCATAATGTTATTGATTTACTTCTTACTAAAAGACTGAATTTCAAGGTACGTTAACGAACGCCATAGCCATTCCAAGGGGCCGTATAGAAAATATCTTAGCCATATTTTACTCATCACTATTTGCAGTACATAAATAATAAGACCTAACAAAAATAATGAAGCAGCCCCCCATTCATTAAATAAATTACCCCATGCCCAGCTAGAAAATAATAGAAAACCAATAAGGCCTTGTAAAAGATAATTAGTAAGTGCTGTTCTACCGTAGGGCGCTAATATGTCGAGGTATTTTCTAGCATTCCCAAATTGATACAGCAATATAAAACCCATCGCCAAGGTTATCGAAGATATAACAAGACTAATGTCGTCTATTGCTTTAGCAAACAATAAGGAAGATGTAATTTTCATACCATCGGCTCTGAAAAACACTCTAAAATTATTATTAGGCAACAGATTATATGTAATTATTAATAAAATAGTTGCCGCCAATAATCCTATAAATATTTTGAGGTTTCTTTTTTTATGCTCCCCTAATTTTTCGAAGAAACGGATTCGACCAAGAAAAAGCCCAAACAGAAATAATGCAAAAGTAATGTAACCTCTTCCAAAATAGCTGAATTGATAGGTAAGTTTGCCTGTAAATCTATCCTTATAATTGTGTTTAACCGAGTTTAAGAACGAAGGATTACTAATATGTTTCGGCACTTCTCTCTGACTATTATTTATGCTTATTTCTACATTTTCAGATTTGCCGATTGCTACCTCATAATTATGGTGAGTCGATTGGATAAATCGAGGAATACCTAGAAGAAAAACAGCGCATAAAATCAATAAAACCCTTTTTTTTACCTTGTAAAGAGGAATCATTAATAGTCCGAAAAAACCATAGATTGAAATAATCTCAAGACTATAAAAAGAATGGCTTAATACTCCCAACAACATTAATAGTATCATTCTCCACACAAATCGCCCGCGAAAATCAATACCTTTTTTGGCAGCTCTATCCATCTGTATAAAAAAGCTTAAACCAAATAACAAGGCAAAAATATTAATGAATCTACCCATAATAATATTATTGCCAATCCATTGAGCAATATTATCGATAACAGGAAATTGAAATATCCCTTGTGTTGTATTGGCAAAACCGAAACCAATACCAAAATGTTGAAGCATGTGAATAAGTATTACACCAAGTAGCGCAAATCCTCTTAATGAATCCAGAACTGATATACGTTGAAGTGGAGCTGATAACGCTTTACCATTTTCTATGTCTTTATATTTCACCATTAATTTACTTTTTTAGTGGGGCTTCAACCTTAGAAAATTGCAATACAAATTCAGGTAAACGTTCTCCTACAATTTGAATATTGCCTAATTCTTTGTTGAATTGGTCCCATTCATCATTAGAGAATTTGATTGCATCTGCACCTATATTTTCCTGCATGTGTGCCATTTGTGTTGTACCGGGTATAGGTACTATCCAAGGTTTTTGTGATAGCAACCAAGCGAGAGAAATTTGTCCAGGAGTTGCTTGTTTTATTTCTCCCCACTTTTTCAATAAATCAACCAATGCTAAGTTTTTAGGTAAATTTTCAGTTGAAAATCTGGACTCAGCACCACGAATATCGCCTTGCGCAAAATGAGTGTTAACATCAATAGCACCTGTAAGGAAACCTACACCAAGCGGACTCCAAGGAACAAAACCAATCCCTAACTCTTCACACAATGGAATAATATCCTTATCTGACCCGTGATATAATAAAGAATGTTCATTTTGAATAGCTGTAACCGGGTGCTCTTTATGTGCCCTTCTAACAGTTTGCATGCCCGGTTCCGAAAGGCCATAATGCAATACTTTTCCTTCTTTAATAAGGTCTTTAATTGCACCAACGACATCTTCAATAGGTACTTCAGGGTCAACCCGGTGTTGATACAATAAATCAATTCGGTCAGTTTGAAGTCGTTTTAACATGCCTTCAACAACCAGTTTAATATGTTCTGGCTTACTGTTTAATCCGGGCAAACGTTGTCCTGTTTCCTGGTCGATATTCCAACCAAATTTTGTGGCAACAACAACCTTGTCTCTGAACGGCTTAATTCCTTCTCCTAAAATTCTTTCTACTTCAAATGGTCCATAAGCTTCTGCTGAATCAAAAAATGTAACCCCGTTATCATACGCAGTGCGAATAATATTGTACATTTCAGAACGAGTAGGAATTGTGGTTTGATATGTCCGGCTCATGTTCTGAACACCCAAACCAACACTAGAAACCTCAAGAGTTCCTCCGAGCTTGCGATGGCTTAAGCCTGAAGTATTTGACTTATTCTTATCTTTTTTTTCCGATAAGTTTTTTGAATCGTTTCCAAAAACTTTATTGCCACCAATAGTTGTGGTCAGTAATGTGCCTCCAGCCACAGCAGCCCCAGTTTTAAAGAACTTTCTTCGGTTTATACCCTGATTTGATTTATCATTAACTGAATCTTTCATAGCTTGACATTTAAATGAGTTAAATTAATGACCACCGGGAGTTAGTAATTTTGTAAAAGATAGTGCCCCCAACTTCCAATCATCACCTTGTTTTATATATACTTCAGTTACTTCAAATGGATTAGTAACCTCGTTGCCTCCAACCTCGGCTAATAAATCAATCCGGTTTAAAAGAATTGCAGTATTGTCAATAATATTTACAGATACTTCGTGAATATCAGCTTTCTTGTACCAGATACCACCTTCTTTAATAATATTAAGTTCCTGTTCTGTTCCCCAAGCTCCACCCATGTGAACAAACACAGCTTTTTCGTGGAACAGCTTACTTAGTTTGTCGACATCTTTATCCGACATCCATTGCCATTTATCTTTTGAAAGCTGAATGATTTCCTTATCACTTTCTGTATTCTGAGCAATTGAAAACTGCATCGAAATAAGAATTAATAAAAATCCTGTAGTTAATTTTTTCATATTATTTGATTTTAGTGAATGATTATTTTACAAATTCTTTCCAAAGAACTCATTGAGTTTATCCATTGCCTGGTTTACATATTCAGGAACATAATAGGTTTGAATGTGCGTTGCATCCGGAATTAGGTATAACTCTTTTTGGGTAGTTCCGGTAGCTTTACTGAAAGCATCCTCTGTCATGTAATACGTATCCGCTTTGCTTCCGGCCATCATCAATAACGGTTGATTAATTAACTCCATGTTTGTAGTTGCATCAAAAGCCATTAAATCCAATAAACTACTTGTTGTATATTTAAAAGTAGAATTGGGATGAGCATGAGTTCTATTGTAATAATAATGACCTTCCCGATACAAATCAAAAGGCATTTTGTCAGCCATTTCATCTGTAGTTTTTGTTTCAGCGGTATATAGTACCTGTCCTGTTGCAACTTCATGCGCTCTGGCTTTTGATGCAAGTTCCAATCGTTCCTGAATTGATTCCAATTGTGAATCCCTGAATCCGTTTTTTCGGACTATTCCTGAATTAAACATACTTAATGTTGCCACTGCTTTAAAGCGTTTATCGGTTTGCACAGCGGCCAAGGTATAGCCTCCACCACCACAAATTCCTAATGCACCAAGCCTTTCAGAATCGACACCTTCATATTGTGTTATATAATCAGCCATTCCACGTATATCTTCAATGCGATTCGCTGGTTTATCTACATTTCGTGGTTCTCCACCGCTTGCTCCCTGATAGGATGCATCGGCAGCAATGGTGATAAAACCTAATTCGGCTAAACGTTGTGCGTATAACCCGGCTACCTGTTCTTTAACACCTCCATTGGGGTGCGCAACTACAATGGCAGGATAACTTTTTGAAGGGTCATAATTGGCAGGTGTGTACACATTGGCTGCAATATCAATTCCATTTAATTTATAACTTACCGGGTGTATGTTCACTTTGCCTTTTACATTTTTTGTTATTGCATCCTTATAAACAAGACCAAAAGGATTGTCAATTTTATTTTGAGCTGAAGCAATTATACTTGTTGTCATAAGCAAAGCAGTCAAAATTTGTTTTACTATTTTCATTTGCTCATTTTTAAGGATTAGAACGGGACTAAAGGTCAGCTTTACTCTCCCCAAGCCATTTAACCATTGCAGGGTCACGGTGGTCGAAGAAACTTGTTGCTTTCATATCCAGTGTTGCAATTGCATCCATATCATC
This sequence comes from uncultured Saccharicrinis sp., assembly GCA_963665705.1. Classification (GTDB taxonomy): domain Bacteria; phylum Bacteroidota; class Bacteroidia; order Bacteroidales; family Marinilabiliaceae; genus Saccharicrinis. Next base: position 880,525 of record OY762448.1, on the reverse strand, counting down.
GGTTGACAGTTCAAAATCGAGGCTATTAAAATTCTGCACAATTCTTTCTTTATTAACTGATTTTGGAATGGCAACTATTCCACGTTGTGTTAGCCAACGAAGCACAACCTGTGCTATCGACTTGTTATACTTTGCACCTATTCCGGCTAACAACTCATTGGTAAAAAGATTATTTTTTCCTTCAGCAAATGGACCCCAGGATTGATGTTGCACACCATTTTCTGATAAAAATTTCAGTGCTTCAATCTGCTGATGAAAAGGATGTGTTTCAATCTGATTTACAGCCGGAATAATTTCATTATGAACTATCATGTCCATAACCCTGTCGGGATGAAAATTACTAAGCCCAATGGCTTTGATTTTTCCCTCTTTATATAATTCTTCCATAGCTCTCCACGAACCATGAACATCACCGTAAGGCTGGTGTATCAAGTACAAATCAAGATAGTCGAGCTGTAATTTCTTTAATGATTTCTCAAAAGCCTTTTTAGTTTTATCATACCCGGCATCCTGAACCCAAACTTTTGTTGTTACAAATAATTCTTCCCTGGCAACACCACTTCTTTTAATGGCATTTCCTACTGCTGTTTCATTAAGGTATATCGCAGCAGTGTCAATTAATCGATAACCTGTCTCAATTGCTGTTAACACACTATTTTCGCACTCTTTTAAATCTGCCATTTGGAATACACCAAATCCAAGGATTGGCATCTCTACGCCGTTGTTTAATTTTACTTTTTGCATCTCAATAATTTTTTAGTTATTTAAATTTTTACTTTTTAACCATTCTGCCATTAAATCGGCAATCTCTAAATTGTTTAAATCTGAAAAAGGGAAATGGGTATTACCCTTGATTCCGATTTCGGGTAGATGAACGACTGTTACATCACCACCATATTTATTAACTGTATCGCGCCATAACCTGGCCATCTTTAAACGTACTCGCCATCCATCCTGCCCGGGATTAGGGTTTGGCTCAGAAGGAATATTATCACCGTAATAAATTACTATTGGAATTTTTGTCAACTGCTTAAATTCCTGCATTGGTACGCCAAGGGCTTCTAGTGTTCCTCCTGCACTTGGCATAGGTGCAGGCACTTCTCCTTCGGGAAAAACAAATGCACTACCAGGTTCATAAGAAACTATTGCTTTTATGTTTTGATTTTTCATAGCTGCTTGCCAGCCCATACCTCCTGAATGCGAATGTGTTACCAAGATTCCCGAGCCGATTTTATCAAACAATGCCGATACGGCATCTGTATTTACATTGTAATCTATGCTCCCAATATTTGGGGTCATGCTTCTAAAATATTGTTCAAGTGTTTGTTTATCTTGAGCAAATTGAACACCATCGAAATAGTTGGGCCAAATACCAATTCTGCATGTACCAAACATCTGCTGTTCGTCAGGAATTGGAGCAACAAAAGCTGTATCCGTGCTTCTTCCTGCATCTCCTCTTCGTGGCTGGTCGATTACATAAACAGGAAATTTTCTGCGTAGAAAAATATTCTGATACCCCTCACGACCATCAGGAGTTGTTTCCCATGTTTTTGAGAATTGACCGAATCCGTGCCATAACACCAATGGATATTTTTTTGGATTTTTTGGAATCTGATAGAATACATAGGCATGGTCTCCATGCAATGTTTGCCCTTCCGGTGTCGGATTGTATGGATTAAAAGTTCCAGGGTTGGAAATAACAGTTCCTCCAGTTGTAAAGCTGCCTTGTTCTTCAATTACAATTGAATTTGTTGTGTTTGAACACTGAGTAAAAATCAATATTGATATTGACATCAACACAAATTTTACTATTCCTATTTTATCAACTTTTCTACTCATAATCTAATTCGTTTATTCGACTTAATTTCTTACACTACAAAATTATAGCTATTATATAAGATGGCTTGTATATGGATTACTGAATTCATTACCAATATTACAGATATGGGGGATGAAGTGTTTATTGCTATAAATTATTGCGTAAATTTGTTTTATAATTTACATGAAATCAAATTAGTATGATAAACTTTGATACAATAAGTGATTATAACGATTTCAATAATCACGAAACTCTACATCCTTTGGTTAGTGTTATAGATTTCTCAAAAGCTGAGATTAGAACAGGACAGAAAATGAACTTCGGTTTATATTGTGTTTTTCTTAAAGATGTAAAATGTGGGGATTTGGTGTACGGCAGAAACTATTACGACTATCAGAAAGGCACGCTTGTCTTTATTGCTCCCGGCCAAGTTGTTGATGTTACTAACAAAACAGAACCTTATCAACCAATGGGGCATGGTTTAGTTTTTCATCCTGATTTATTACACGGAACATCCTTGGGTAAAAGCATTAAATCATATCATTTTTTTAGTTACAACACCAATGAAGCTTTGCATTTATCTGAAAAGGAAAGGGGCTTGGTACTTGATTTATTTGCAAAAATTCAGCATGAATTAGAAGCGGGTGTTGATAAACACAGCAAAAAAGTGATTGCTACGAATATTGAATTATTTTTAAGTTACTGCGAACGCTTTTATGACAGGCAATTTATTACTCGTGAAGATGTTAATAAAGGATTCTTGGAAAAGTTTGAAACGCTCTTGGATGAATATTTTCAGGGAGACCAGGCTCAGACTATTGGTCTGCCTTCAGTTGGATATTGTGCTGAAAAGCTAAATTTATCATCTAACTATTTTGGTGACTTAATCAAAAAGGAAACTGGTAAAACGGCACAGGAATACATTCAAAATAAGGTTATTGAAGTTGCAAAGGAGAGGGTGTTTGATACAAATAAATCTATAAGCGAGGTTGCCTATGAACTTGGCTTTAAATATCCACAACACTTTAATAGGTTGTTTAAACAAAGAGTAGGTTATACGCCAAACGAGTATCGGAATTTGAATTGAATTGTAACAAAAACACTCCCCGTTAATTTTATAATCGGGAGAATAAAACTCTTAGCTAATTAGTGTTTGTCAATAAAGTCCAACTACTGCGTTGTTACTCAAAAATTAAATCCTCATATACATTAGTGTACTGCGGTTTAATTTTTGCTCACGCCTTGTATTTGAACTTTATTGCTCAAACACCCGACTTTATGGATAGACTCTCGAAAACAGCTACTTTATAGACAGGCACTAATTAATCACAAATTGGAAAACCTTTACCATTACCATCTACATGCTCTTTATACAACAGTTCTAATTGACTTTGTACAATTCTATCTTCCGATAAACGAGGCAGGTCATCGATTGAAAAATATTGTACATCCATGGTATCGAAGGCTGTCTTAAATTCTTCGGTTGAATCGGTAAGCGTGCAATGAAATATCATTTTATATACATAAAAAGGTTGAGGTGGATGTGGGTGCATTTTCTTATCAAACACAGCCAATAATTTCTCATTCATAAATAATTTTTTAGAGGTCAGTAGCTAAGCACCTATCAAATCTTTCTGATTAATTTTGTCAGCTTCCACCATGCGGTACATTAAGTTGTTAAAGATGTTATCTTTCATTTGTGATCTATTGATTCTGTAGCAAAACTCATTAAAATATTTATCTATATGCCATTCGCTAACCCAAGAATAGGTTGTTCTAATCCACGACTTCACTTGGTGTATCATTGTATGTAAGGCTTTAAAATTCATGCCTCCCATGCTTTCAATCTGTTCTATGTTGTAATCCTTCATCAAAGGGCGATAACCTCTCCAACAATCAGTGGTCACACTGGCATCTTGGGATATATGAGCATCAAAAAGCCTTTTAAGTTCTTTCGATGAGTAATTGTTGATTTTCATCGAGTACATACGTTTTACTTTCCCATCGTCGGTAAGCTCAACAGCACATACCGCCTTCTTTTTCTTGCAGTGGTAACTGCGACCAACCTTACCTTCTTCTTTGCCTCCTACCACAAACTCGTCGATATGTACATTTCCATCCATCGGGTTGTTGCCGCTTGATTGCATCGCTTCCCTAACTTTATGCATGAACAGTCGTGCTGTTTTCTCAGTCACTCCTATGCGTTCTGACATATAGCTTGCAGACAAACTCTTGGTTGAGGTTGACATCTCAAAGCAAATGTAAAAGGCTTTGCGTACTCCAAATTTCACTTTGTGAAAGAGTGTGTTAGCGGTAGCTGACTCAATATGAGCACACTTGTTGCAGATTCTTCCGTGATGCTTGCGCTGCTGGTAGCCTTGATGCCCACATTTAACGCACTTAAAACCTTGGTGCCACTTAATGTTGGCCAAATATTCCAGGCAATCATCATCCGTATGGAAACGATCAGCAAACTCTAGAGCATTTTGTCCTTTGAATAATTCCATGTATCCCTTATTTTTACTAGTGGCAAATATAAGTAAATATCTACTTACCTCTATAATTTTTTTAATCTGAATAATTAAATTGAAAAGTACATTCATAAGTTAAATGGCATTGTGTTGAACCTAATGCAAAAGGAAGTTGAATAACTAGTTTTTAAAATATCAATTTATTCTGCAAAGTGCTAAATTTCCGTAATTTTCATTAGATAATTTATTGCATACAACGGGGTGTTTGTCAGCCAATCTTCTTTCCGGAAATCAGACATTGAGGTTCTTATAGCAACGGATTCCGGAAATCGCTGTTTGAATGATTTTAAACTTTTAGCCTGTAAATTCTCAGCAGCTTTGACTTCAATTGGAACAATTTTGTTCAGATGTTGAATCACAAAATCAATTTCGGCATTTGCTTTTTCTGCTGACCAATAATATATCGGAATATCAGGTATGGTTTTTAATTGCTGCAATACATATTGCTCTGTTAATGCGCCCTTGAATTCTTCAAAAATGGTATTCCCGGCAAGTAAAGTTTTTACATCAAGGTTGCCGATGGCAGCAAGTAATCCAACATCAACGATAAATATTTTAAAGGCATCCATATCCTCATAAGCTTTAAGTGGCATACCTGCTTTGTTTATTCTATTCACCTTATAAATCAGTCCACTATCGGTTAGCCAGGATAGCGACAGCTCAAAATCTTTTGCTCTTGCACCTTTCTTAATAGCACTGTATATAAATTTTTTGTTTTCTTTTGCCAATTGTGCCAAGGTTGAATTCCAAAGCATTCTGATTCGGGGAACCATCTCAACAGGAGCATGTTTTGAGAAGTCCTGCTCATAGGCCAGTAAAATATTCTTTTGAATCTTTCTGACTTCCGTGTAATCCATATTTTGCTTAAAAGACAATACCACTTCCGGCATTCCTCCTGTAAAATAATACTGTCTTAATAGTTCAGTAAATTTTGTTTTAAAATTCCGTATCAAATCCCAATCCTGAGATTCAATTAGTTTTAACAAAGGCTCTTGATTCAAAGCCTTCAAATACTCGGGAAAACTTAATGGATACAAGTCTAAAAATTCAACTTTACCAACAGGAAAAGAAGTGTGCTGATGGAGTGAAACCCCCAATAAAGACCCCGCTGCTATTATATGATATTCCGGAGTATTTTCATAGAAATATTTTAACGAAGTAATTCCTCCTTTAGCTTCCTGAATTTCATCCAATATTATTAAGGTGTCGTGTGCATTAATTTGTACTCCTGTTTCAATCTGAATTGCATTAACTATTCGGGTTATATTATAATCTTCAGAAAACAAATCCTTTAAAACTTTAGAACTCTCAAAATTAACGTATGCGGTCTGAACATATTCTTTCTTGCCAAATTCTTTCATAAGCCAGGTCTTTCCTACCTGACGAGCTCCTCTTATGATTAAAGGTTTTCTATTTTCATTATTTTTCCAATCATAAAGAGTATGTATTGCAGTCCTTTCCATATCTACTTTTTTTTATACCTGTGTGGATACAAATATACACTTTTACAAACGTCTTTTTAAATTTATTCACATTTTTCCTAACGACTATTTGTGGTATATTACATTTTTACAATGTATATTACTCGCAATATAGAACTATTACTCGATTATTGCCAACGTTTCTACGACTGCCAGTTTAACCACCTGTAAGCAGTATAATCCGGAAGCATTGGAAAAATTCGAGAAACAATTAATTTCCTATTTTAAATTTGAGCAACCTCAATTGGAAGGATTACCATCCGTTGCTTATTTTGCAGACCAGTCACATCTATCGGCCAATTATTTCGGAGAATTGGTCAAATGCATTATAGAATTTAATTAGCATTAAAAATTGCAAGCTACAATTTAACTTTGCAGCTTACAGTTTCAATAATACATTTGTATTAAATGCAATTCTTAACGCATTTAAAGAATTCCTGAGATGTTACATATTATAATTTAGTTCAGGGATTACCGTTATGATACCTTAATAGAAATTTATTGAAAAAAGCGTTTTGCTTCTCCAACAGGGACGTCAAACTGATTATTTCCTAACTTGGACAAGCCAAAACCAAAAAGGTTTTGATTTGTCCAAGTTAGCCGGCAAAATTTTTAATTCTGGTAATTTAGATAAGCTTCAACTATCATCTTTAGATTGTTATTTTGCTATTCTACAGTAAATTAAAAATTTTGCTTGGGTACCTTACCTCAAATATTCTTGCTTTTTTTGCAAGAATATTTGAGGTAAGGTACTAAAGCAAGGAACAATTCGTCTGCTACTTCTGTGGGCGGAATACCATTAGCACCACCGATTTCTGCGGAAAAGTCTGTATTTACTAACGGAGGATATACTTCGAATATCTGAACATTTTTCGAGTCTTCATAAGTATCTCTCAAGGCAATGGTATAGCTGTGTAGCGCAGCCTTAGTTGCACCATAGGTTGGTACTAATTTGTGACTTCCAAAAACTGCAATTGAAGAAATGTTCACAACCGCTGCTTCTTCTTTTTGTAACAGATGAGGCAATAACAATTCAGTGAAATGGATCACTGAAAAGTAGTTTGTACTCATTTCAATGGCAGCTTTATGATGTGCATTGGTTACTTCATTCAAAAGATAAGAAAATGCGGTCCCTGCATTGTTTATTATAATATTAACATCGGGATATTGCTCCTTGAGTTTTGTGGCAATACGAATTCTATCTTCCTCTATTGATAAGTCTCCCTGTATCGCAGAGGCATTGTCCAAATCCTGTAATGCATTTTGCAAACGATCCTCGTTACGACCATTTATAATTACTTTATTACCTTGTGCGCTAAGTCTATTCGCTATCGCAAATCCAATTCCAGCTGTTCCGCCGCTAATAAATACGGTATTTCCTGTTGTTTTCATTTTTTAGTTTAAAATATTTTATGAGATTGACCTGTGAAAAGCAAGTTACTTTAGTGCTTCATTCAACGTTGGATAATCAGTATATCCTTTTTCGCCCGGAGTATAAAATGTAGATGAGTCCGGTTGATTGAGTGGAGCATCTAATTTAAAGCGCTCTACTAAATCCGGATTGGCAATATAAGGAGCTCCGAATGCCACTAAGTCTGCATCACCAGAATTCAATACCAGATTTGCCGTATCCTTATTGAATCCACGGTTTATAATCAGGGTGCCTTTATAAACAGGTCGAAAGTGTTTCGCTACTTCATGAATGGCCAAGGGATTTCCCGATACATCTGTGAACGGTTCGGTCAAATGCAAATAAGCTAAGTTATAATTGTTTAGTTTTTCTACAATATAATCGTGTACAGCAATTGTATCTTCATCCAGCATCATTCCTTGTATGCCATGTAAAGAAGGATTCAACCTCACTCCAACCCGCCTGATATCCATAACCTTTTTTACTTCATCGAGTATGTCGAACAAAATTCGCGCACGATTTTCGATAGAACCACCGTACTGATCCTGACGTATATTTGAATAGTGGTTAAAGAACTGATGCAGTAAATAACCATTGGCTGCATGTAATTCCACTCCATCAAATCCGGCTTTCATCGCATTTACAGCACCTTGCTTAAAATCATTAATGGTTGTTCGAATATCTTCAAGTGTCATCTCGCGAGCATTCACGCTATCTTTAAACCCTTCTTGGGTGAATACCTGATAATTCGGATTTAACACAGAAGGAGCCAGTGGAGTCTTTCCATTAAGCAAGTCGGGATGAGAAAGTCTGCCAACATGCCATAATTGAGCAAATATTTTCCCGCCTTGTTCGTGAACGGCATTTGTAACGAGTTTCCACCCCTCAACTTGCTCTTCCGTGTATATTTCAGGAACATTAATTGCTCCAACGGCATCACGGCTAATATAGGTTCCTTCCGTAATAATTAAACCTGCGGAACTGCGTTGCTTATAATACAGGGCTGTTAAGTTCGTTGCTACATTATTTGCATTATCTGAACAGCTACGTGTCATTGGAGCCATGACAACTCGATTTTTCAATTGCAATCCATTTAAATTAAAAGACTCAAATAACATATGTGTATTCATTGCTCTTATGTATTAATGTTGATTATATTTTTTTGTACTATTAGTGTCATCAATCAATGTATGGCTATTTCACTTTGACAACGACTTTTCCTTTTGCCCGACCGGTTTCGACATAGGTCAAAGCTTCATTTGTTTGTTCAAATGGAAACACCTTGTCAACAATCGGCTTTATAATACCACCTTCGATTAGTTTCGTAATTTGAGTTAATTGATCGCCTTGCGCTCTCATAAAAAGAAATGAATAGTAAACGCCCAGCTGCCTGGCATTTTTTCGAACTTTTGAACTTAGTAGAGATAGGATGAGCTTTAGCATCCAATTCAACCCAAATTCCTTAGCGAAAGCAGAATCGGGAGGTCCGGAGATGGAGATAATTTTTCCTCCCGGCTTTAATATCTTTAGTGATTTCTCCAGAATATGTGTGTCCTGGCTATTCAAAACCACATCGTAATCTTTTAGTATTGCTTCGAAATCATCCTTCTTGTAATCTATAACAATGTCAGCGCCCAGACTTTTTACCCAATCGATATTTGCTGTACTTGTTGTGGTTGCTACGGTGGCGCCCAAATGTTTTGCTAATTGAATCGCAAATGTACCAACGCCGCCTGAACCAGCCTGGATAAATACTTTTTGCCCTTTTATTAAACCAGCCTTTTCAACTAATGCTTGCCATGCAGTTAGACCCACCAATGGAATTGAGGCCGCTTCGTTCATAGATAGATTCTTTGGTTTTAAGGCTAAATCACTCTCGTTAATTGAAATATATTCGGCAATAGTGCCGATACTAAAATCAGCGGGTCGTGCATAAACCTCATCACCAACCTTGAACTTAATGACTTTTGAACCAACTTTTGTTACAATACCGGCAACATCGTGACCTAAGGCAAATGGAGTTTTGTATGGCAGAATAAGTTTGAATTCGCCCTTTTTTATTTTTGAATCCAATTGATTTACACCTGCGGCGTGTACTTGAATCAAAACATCGTTTTCTTCCACTACCGGTTCCGGTACATTGGCTAACTCTAAACTCGCATGTTTACCGTACTGATTTATTAGAAATGCTTTCATATAAAATTGATTTTTATTTATTTACTAACTTAAATGCTTTCTTTCGTGAGATTCGATTGATGAAGTAAAGTGCTTTAGAATCCCCGACTCTAATCAAGTATTTATCTTTTTTTAATCCATCAATAAGAGCATTTACCAATGTTTCCGGACTCATTTTTTTTGCAAATCTTTCAACAACCATGTCTGTATCCACTACAGGCGGCACCAATTCATAAACTTTTACATTACTATTGATTATCTGCAAATGTTTTCTAAGAGATTCTGTGTAAAAATGGAGAGCTACTTTTGATGCGGCATAAGTTGGTTCAACCACAGAAGGGACTAAACTCAAGATGGAAGTAGTATTAATGATTGCTCCTTTTTTTTTGGACTTAAGCATTTCAATGAAAAGATTGTTCAAACGGACTACACCAATGTAATTGACGTTCATTTCATAGGTAGCATCTTCAATATGTTTGTTATTCGCTAAACCTAAATTTCGATAAGGACTGACTACACCTGCATTGTTGTAAAGAATATCAATTCCACCCAATTCTTTTACTTTGTTGCATATTGATCCGAAAGTTTTAGCGTATTAGATATAAAAGCTCTGTATCCCTTTATCCATAGAACAAACATTGCTGTTTTTGAGAAAAAAAGTCATCCATGTTTTCTATTTTGAGTTGTTTAACCTGCCGGATACGCTTTGCTCCTTCACTCATTGTATTACAAACGTAGTCAAGAGATAAATAAAAACATAAGCTCATCCTTACTTTTTCAACAAAAGTTGTGAAAGCAGGGGTTTTCTTTGGCATAGTTCTTCTGATTAATTCCAATAGAAGGAATGTAATGAGAGCGATATATATCTGGGACTTAACTGCGTTTTCACTTGTACCTACAAAACTTTTTATTTGAAGATTCTGCTTTATTGCTTTGAAAAACAATTCTATATCCCAACGTTTTTTGTAAAGTTCCGATATCGTCAAGGCATCCCACTCCAATTGATTGGTTATGATTTCGATAATTTTGTTTTCATCTTCTTTATAAACATGTACCAGGCGAAGTTTTTGTTCGCTGATTCCACATTTTAAGGCTTTTGCAGAGGTTAATCTAATAATCTCATCTTTAACAATGTGTTCGTTTTCACCCTTTGGAAGTTCAAGTTCCTCGACCGTTTCATAAACCGTGTTGGTTTTGATACGGGTTACAAATACATTTTCAGCCACTATTCGATTGAGCATTAAATCAAAATCAAAATACCCACGATCTTCGACAATAATCGTATTCTTAGGAAAAATAAGTTAGAGGTCAGTAGTTAAGCACCTACCAAATCTTTCTGATTAATTTTGTCAGCTTCCACCATACGGTACATTAAGTTGTTAAAGATGTTATCTTTCATTTGTGATCGGTTAATCCTGTAGCAAAACTCATTAAAATATTTATCTATATGCCATTCGCTAACCCAAGAATAGGTTGTTCTAATCCACGACTTCACTTGGTGTATCATTGTATGTAAGGCTTTAAAATTCATGCCTCCCATGCTTTCAATCTGTTCTATGTTGTAATCCTTCATCAAAGGGCGATAACCTCTCCAACAATCAGTGGTCACACTGGCATCTTGGGATATATGAGCATCAAAAAGCCTTTTAAGTTCTTTCGATGAGTAATTGTTGATTTTCATCGAGTACATACGTTTTACTTTCCCATCATCGGTAAGCTCAACAGCACATACCGCTTTCTTTTTCTTGCTGTGGTAACTGCGACCAACCTTACCTTCTTCTTTGCCTCCTACCACAAACTCGTCGATATGTACATTTCCATCCATCGGGTTGTTTCCGCTTGATTGCATCGCTTCCCTAACTTTATGCATGAACAGTCGTGCTGTTTTTTCAGTCACTCCAATACGTTCTGACATATAGCTTGCAGACAAACTCTTGGTTGAGGTTGACATCTCAAAGCAAATGTAAAAGGCTTTGCGTACTCCAAATTTCACTTTGTGAAAGAGTGTGTTGGCGGTAGCTGACTCAATATGCGCACACTTGTTGCAAATTCTTCCGTGATGCTTGCGCTGCTGATAGCCTTGGTGCCCACATTTAACGCACTCAAAACCTTTGTGCCACTTAATGTTGGCCAAATATTCCAGGCAATCATCATCCGTACGGAAACGATCAGCAAACTCTAGAGCATTCTGTCCTTTGAATAATTCCATGTATCCCTTATTTTTACTGGTGGCAAATATAAGTAATTATCTACTGACCTCTAAAATAAGTTGTTGAAATCCATACCGGTCATGCACTTTAGCCTCGCTAATATTAACCACATCGGGAAGCATCAATTCTACATCCAAACAAGTATGTATTTTTACTCCACCTTTAGCTGTCCGAAACTTTGCCCAGTCAAACATAGACAGACAAAGCGGTATCGTTGAACTATCAATCAACTTTACTGAACGGCCTTTGATATCTTCCAGCACAAAACTCTGATGATGCTTCTTAAGAATGCTTTTGTAGTGACTCAATAGTTTATAATAAAGACTTTCGTACACTTGCCAATTGCGCTTCTTATTGCCATCGCTCATGGTGGATCTAGCTGGACTTTGTGTGAGACCAAGATCCCCAATGAAAGTTTCGCTAACGCCTATGCCGGCTGATATGTCACTTAGTGTATGGCATTTATAAAGCTGTCCGAAAGTTAAAGCTACAAACTGATCGTATGTCTTGTATTTACTGCAGCCTTTGTCTGTTTTATAGGTATTGGCACAGCTATCAAACAGCCAACGAGGTACCAAATCTAATATTTGCCGAATTACTGGTTTGTTGTTATTTTTGTTTCGCCTGAAGAGTCCCATATTTGAATGTTTTTGTGGTGAAAACAAAAATATAGGATTCTGAGGGCTTTTCAATTTTTAAACTTTCGGATGAGAGTGACTTTGTTGAGTAATAATTGTGCATCTTTTTCATCAGCAACATCGCTCTTTATGGCTGTGATTCCCGGATACAATATTTGAGCAGCATTTAATTTTTCCTGATTCCGGCCGGTAATGATTACTGTTGAACCATTCACGATGAATTGTTTAGTTGCTTCTAGCCCAATGCCTGATGAACCACCGGTAATTAATATTTTTTTCCCTTTTAAATCCATATTGCTTCAATTTGATTGTTGTGTGTCTAATTATTAAGTATGACTTGCCGGAAGTTTTCCATAGAAACATCTTAGAGAACCACTTTCCAGTCCTATTATACAGAAATTACATTGAATACATTTCGCCCGGGTCTGCTTACCCGTTTTGAATTTGCCAACTATATCTGGTTCGAGTATAAATGGTCTCGACAGTGAGACTGCATCGCATTTATTATTATTAATAATATCATCTATTTGTTCTAAGTTCGTGATACCACCAACAACAATCACTGGTATATTAACAGCTTCTTTGATAGCCATTGCAGCATCCAGATTATATAAACTGCCAGGCTGAGGTTGGGGTACGCTTTTCTCAATCACTGCGCCCATCAGATTTTTTAAAAACCGAGGCATTCTATCAAGCTTCTTATTTTGTGCAATGATTAATTTCCAAGGTACTTGTCCGCGCATCGTTGCCATTCCTGCTTTTGTGGTTCCATTCGAAACTTCAATACCATTGCACCCAACTTGTTCCAATAGCTTTGCAATTTTTACAGATTCTTCTATAGTCATCCCTTCTTTCAGGGTTTCGTATCCGTTCATTTTTACAATTATTGGGTAGTTACCAACTTCTTTCCTAGCTAACGCAATTATTTCTTTGACTATTCTAAATCGATTTTCTGTACTTCCACCCCACCTATCTGAGCGCCGATTCATTCTGGGTGACACGAATTCAGAGAGTAAATAGCCGTGAGCCATATGGAGTTGAACACCATCATATCCAGAATCTTTTGCATTTTTTATTCCTTGAACAAAAGAATGAATGACATCTGTTATTTCGTCTTCAGTCATCATTCGAGCCTTGTAATCAGCAATTTTGGAAGGAGCAATAACCTCCATTCCTGTTAATTTTTCTTTTGTCTGACCACCACAGTGATTTAGTTGAGCTATAACCGGGGTTCCAAATTTATGAATAGCCGAAGTCAGTTTACTGTGTGCGCCAATATGTTCCGATTCGTTAATCATTGACATAAAGTTGCCGGATTTACCTTGTTGATGAACTCCTATAAAACCAGTAATAATACCACCGACACCTCCTTTAGCTAATGCCGTATATTTTTTTAACAATATTTCGGTAGGGTTCCCATTTTCATCGCTCATACCTTCATAGGTTGCCGATCTTATGATTCGGTTTGGAAATGTTATTCCAGCTAATTCAATTGGTTCAAATACTTTGCTCATTATTCTTGTTGCTTGTGATTACTGATAGAATGTATTACATTTGCTTGCAAATTGCAAGTGTAAAAATAATACATTACTTGCATTTTGCAAGTAATAGAGAAATATTTTTTATGAAGAATACAAACAAAAGATCAGATTGCCCAATCAGTTGCTCACTTGATATATGGGGAGATAAATGGTCCCTATTGATTATCCGGGATTTAATATTCTCGAAGAAATGTAGATATTCCGACTTCTTAAAATCGGAAGAAGGAATAGCGACTAATATCTTAGCAACAAGATTACAATCTTTGGAGGCAAACAAGATTATAGAGAAAATAGATGACCCTGAAGGCAAATCTAAAGGATTCTACAAGTTAACCCCAATGGGGATTGATTTACTCCCGATATTAATTGAAATAGATTTGTGGTCTGAGAAATATTTCTCAATACCGGATGATATAAAAGCAATTCTGACTGAGGTAAAAAAAGACAGAGACGGATTTATCAAAAAATCTATCAAAGAGTTATCTGTTAGCCTGTATAAGAAATAGTTAGGAGTATTTAATGGCTAATAATTTACTATTTACATGGTATTCAAATATGTATTGATTGCCTAATAAGAAATCGGAACCACAATTTTCTGAAACAAAAATTGTGTTTCCGAGGATTTGACAATTCAACCTAACAGTGGTGTAATTGTGAAAGAATAGAAAATAATAAAAAACATACCCGTTTAACAATAAACAAAACATACTTTACTATTATAGTTTCATCCAGATTTGATATCAGGGACAAATCTGGGGAAACAAATCAATGATTATACGTTTTTTTCATACGATATAAACGAAGCATTGCATATCTCTGAACGAGAAAGAAAGATGATAATGGAACTTTTTGAGAAAATACAATATGAAGTCAGCCAACCAATTGATAAGCATAGCCGAAAAATTATTGTCAACAACATTCAGTCATTCCTTGATTATTGCATGAGGTTTTATGATCGTCAGTTTATTACCAGAGAACACCTAAATAAAGGAGCTCTTGAGAAATTTGAAACGGAGCTCAATACCTATTTTAAAACAGAAAAACCACAGGAAATTGGATTGCCTTCAGTTGCCTATTTTGCAGACGCCCTCCATTTATCAGCAAATTATTTCGGTGATTTAATTAAAAAAGAAACAGGTAAATCAGCCCAGGAATATATTCATCTTAAAGTAATGAATATTGCAAAAGACAAAATCCATGACGTATCAAAATCTGTTAGTGAAATAGCATACGAATTAGGCTTTAAATATCCTCAGCATTTTACAAGGATGTTTAAAAAGAGTGTTGGAGTTTCTCCAAGTGAGTTTCGGGGAATGAATTAAAATCAATATCCTAAATCCTGATCGATAAGAATAATCTTGATCCTGTGTTTTGGAAATGATTTTTCTGTTATAACCCAGCTATTACAGATTCTTTGATTGCTTTTACAATCATGGCAAACACCGGTAGTTTGACAAGGTAGTTTAAAATTTGTATGACGTTTGGCATTTAACGGAGCTGAAATTGTTTTAATACGATGAAAAGCTTCTTCTTTATCTTTCACTATTTTATTGGTTCCTATAAATAAAACAACATATTCCGGTCCAAATGTCAATGGTGCTACTCTATTACCGACCATATCCAGATTAACCAGACAACCTGTTTCTGCGATAGCATTTGTGCCAGTGAGAAACAAATCTACTGTTAACGCTTGCTTTCGTTTTATCATTCTTGTTTCCCAATCATCTTCCGGAGAAAACGTGTCAATAAATTCAATGTCGGGAATATTCCTCAGTATATCGAGTGCTCCGGATTCCCTCATAGTTATGGAATCGGCATAAGAGGCACTTTTGTATGAAATTGTTGGTAAAACTTCGTTGCTAAAAATTTCTTTTGCCCGGGATGTATTCTCTGCAAAATAAACCTCGAAATTATTGGATTTAAGTTTTTGTATTGTTGCTTGAATTGTTGATACTTTATCCTCTAATCTTGCCATAATGCTTTTCTTTTTTAAAAAAGCAAAGTTAGCACTTCCCACAATTACTGCAACCATTACAAATAGGTTTACTTCCGCAAGTATGACAATTTGCTTTGTATTTGGGTTGGAACATGTACTGAGGTTCAATAGGAAAACCCATTGTATCTATTAGAATAAAGTTAATGGGCTTTCCTTTGTAATTCATGCCCGATTTAAATGCCATTTGACTTTGAACAGATTTCTTTGGAATGGAGAAAGCTTTACCGTCTTTTATAAAATTCGTTCCGGTCTCGATAAAACAGAATGAAATATTGTATTTAATACATTGCTGTTGCAAAGATTTTAACCAATCAAAATTACAAGGTCTTGCTCCATCATAATTTTCACCTCCGGCAATCACTTGTTGAATTTGTCCGGTTTTCAGATAATCTTCAATCTGAATGGAGCCAATTAAAGGCGCAGTCATAATTCCCTTATGTTTGAAGGGTAAGTTTAAGAGAATGGGGATTCTTTCATCGGCACGTTTTTGGTTTTCGCAGGTCACATTAAAGAAGATGTTTTCCCATCCATCACCCCAATTATTTGGCAAACATTTTTCAACCCGTTCCGGTCGTTTTGTTAGTAGAAAGAACTTTACATCACTCCGAATCTTCATCATTTGCCATGCTTCATCACGCCAGCAATCTGCTTCTTCCAAAAAGAAATCGGATGTCATACAAACTCTTATTAATTCACCACTTTTAATCTTGTATTGGCCTTTTCTGTTTTTCTGTAACGGATAATTAAAGCCTAATTTAGTTTTGTAGATAATGGAACCTTCTTTATCACGTTGCCTGTCAAGAAAGAACATGTAACAATGCTTACAGCCTTCGCTTATTTTAGTGCAACCGTGCCAGGGATTCCAAATATCGTGCATAACATTTTACTCTTTAATAAAGGGCAATATACTTGCCCAAACAGCAGCAAAATTATCTAAAAAGACAGTATGTCCGCAATTAGGTACAATACTCAATTGACAATTAGGAATCATATTATATGCATTGATTACTGTAGGCAAAGGTGCGTTCATATCTTTCTCTCCAGCCATTACCAATACCGGGCATTCTATCGACATCAACAAATCCTTACTCGCAACCATAGAATTATAGAAATGAGCCATATCATTCCAAAATTCCTGAAGCCGCTCCGGTTGTGGCATTAACGACAATTGTTGCTTCCAATATGCACTATCCATCTTAAATGCTTCTTCTGTAGTATTAAAAACAACTTTACGCAAACCCGGCTTTTGTTCTCCGGCACCAATAGCGATAAGCTTTGAAATTCTATCAGGGTACATACTTGCTACTTTATATCCTGTATAAGCACCATCGCTAAAGCCTAATAGAATCACTTTATTCTTAGTTATTTTATCAACAACAGCCATAACATCTTTAGCCTTTTGCTCATAGGTAATAGGTTTTGTTCCAATCTCTGATTTCCCATGTCCTCTGGTTGAAATAGCGATTACCTGGTAATCTACTTTTAAGCTGTCAATAAATTCTGCCATCTCAATGGTTGAGCCAAATATCCCACCATGAAGTATTACAACGGGTTGCCCTTTGCCATATACTTCATAATAAATCTTTGCATCGTCAGATTGAACGTAATGACCTGCTTCAGGATTAGCTCCGTAAGGTATTTCATTAATTATATTTTCAGGTTGAAATACTCTTCGTAGGCTTTGCTGTGCGAATATATTTGAACAAGCAAAAAGAATAAATAAGATTGATAATATTTGTGTTTTCATGGCTTCAATTATTAGTTCAACTTATACTGTTTAAATATTTCAATAGCTTCAACAGCTTCTTTCACATCATGTACACGAAGAATGGACGCTCCACCAACTAAGGCTAACATATTGGCTGAAGTTGTTGCATTTAATGATTCAGTTGCTTCTATTCCTAATTTTTTATACAACATAGATTTTCTTGATAAACCTACAAGGATGGGAACATTCAACTCTTCAAATAAATTCAACTTTCTGAGTAAGGTATAGTTTTGCTCTATTGTTTTTGCAAAACCAAAACCGGGGTCAATGACAATATTGTTAACACCAAGAGTTTTAAGCTTTTTTATATCTGATTCTATCGAATTATAGACTTCCAGAAAGACATCATTGTAATTTGTTAGGGTTTGCATTGTTTGAGGTGTGCCTCTGGTATGAGTTAAAACATAAACTACATCTAATTGAGCAATGGTGTTAAACATTTGATTATCCAAAGTGCCACCGCTAATATCGTTTACAATTGCCACACCATAATTAGAGACAACATGATGAGCAACTTCCGACCTAAATGTATCAATTGATAATATTGCTTTCGGAAACTTTTTAATGATAATTTCAATGGAATTAGAAACTCTTCTTTGTTCTTCTTCTTGACTAACAACTGGGGCTGACGGTTGTGTCGAATACCCACCTATATCAACTATTGAACCCCCATTATAAAGAATCATTTCAACGCAATCAAGAATATCTTTATCAGTACTATTCCTGTTTCCTGAGTAAAAAGAATTAGGTGTAGCATTTAAAATCCCCATTACAATTGGAGATGATAAGTCTATTGTTTTATCTTTTACAGTTAATGTCATATGATACAAAGCTTAATATATTTTATCAGAGGTCATTCATTTTGAACAACCCCTGATACATATTTTATTTATAGAGTACCGAAGCCAATGCCTCTAAATCGCCATCCAGATTTGGATAGACTTTTTTAACGGCAGCAACAAAACCATCTTTTGTTTTTTCAGCTAACAGGACTTTGTTGATTTTCTTCAGATATTCTATTTCAAACTCTACCGTTTCAATATCTGTTGTTGCCATTCCGTGGCCTCCGATAACAACTGAACAACCTGATGCTTTAACTTTTTCTAATTCTGAAAGCACAGCATTTACTGCATCCCTGTTATGGATTTGTAGCGGACTTGGATGTGCTTTAGCTGGAGTAAAATGTGTATAATATACTTTCTTTCCGATAATGATACTAGAAGCAGGAAAATCGGATGCTACACCAGGAGCAAACTGAAACTCTACACCTGCCCATTTCTTTTTAGCATCTTTAGCAATAACTTCGGTTTCTGAGTATTTGGTCACATCCATTTTATCTTTGAACACATCGCCAAAATGGTTCATCATACCTCCATAAATAGCGCCTTCCGAAAACTCAGGCATTCCTTCTACACGCGCAAACAAAGACTCATCATAACCTGTAAATCCGGCAATGTGATAATCTGCAATTACTTTAACTACAGGTTTGCCTAATTGAGCAATGTAGTCTTTCATCACTTTTATATCGTCATAGAATGCTACCGGTTCAATTATTACAACTCCATTCTTACCTTCAATAATATAATTGATATCTCCCAAAGGGTCTCCGGTAATAAAGGAGTGTAATTTAAATTTGCCCAAATCTTTAACCTGGAACTTTTCTTGTGCTTTTACACTAATTACTATCCCGACGAAGGCTATTATCAACACTAAGTTTTTCATAATTTGATAGCTTTTTAATTATTACGACTGAATAAAACCAAATTCTTACTTATCATAAACTCCATTTATTTCTTTACCAATAACCATGATTTTATTGAAATCCGGAAGATGAGCAATCTCAGGAAGGTTTGTAGTACCAAAATCAATATAAACCAGTTTTTCATCCGATTCATTTCTTACCACGTGAGCCCCATTAACACCAGTAGGAAAACCAATAACATCACCTGCTTTAACTTTTATATCGCCATCCTTAGTACGAACAACACCTGTTCCGCTGATGAAATAAAAAACTTCTTCATTTGCTTCGTGATAATGATAACCATACGCATAATTTCCGGGTTCAATTTCCACAAAATTTGCTCTACACATTCCTGGTTCAGTGATAATTTTCTTTTCTGTAAACTCGTTGCCATCACTAACAATTATTTCACCTTTTAATGTTTCTACATTTTTTACTATTAAATCTTTCATAATTAATCTGTTTTTGATTGTTTTATGACTCAAATTTGAAGTTTTCATCATACCTGTGCAAATGGGTGCGCAACCTACCCGTAAGGTTAGAATTACTGAATTACAGATATTTACAAGGCAATTTTTTTTAAAAAAAGTTAATCTCTACAAGAATTATTATATCCATTCAATAACATTACTCTCCAAAAGAGATTATTTTATAATTTTGTAATAAAAAATACAGGAAATTATGCAACGATTAGATCCCTTATATCCAACCTGCCCAATACGGAACATTATAGACCGAATGAGTGACAAATGGTCTTTATTAATTTTAAGCACTTTAAACCAAAACGGCATTATGCGTTACAAGGATTTAAAAGCAGCTATACCTGATATATCCCAAAAAATGTTGTCAAGTACTTTAAAAAGACTTGAAACAGATAAACTTATTAATCGTAAAATGTATGCTGAGATACCACCTCGTGTTGAATATTCTTTAACCAATACAGGTCAGAAATTAATGCCAGCCGTTGGTATGATGGTGGATTGGGCGCTGGAATATTTTGATGAGATAACTAAGTAGAGTCTGTCCATAAAGTGGGGTGTTTGAACAATAAAGTTCAAATACAAGGCGTGCGATAAAATTAAGCCGCAGTATACTAGTGTATATGAGGATTTAATTTTTGAGCAACAACGTAGTAGTTGGACTTTATAGACAAACACAAAGTAGTGCGTGAAAAACTAAAAACACAAGCTCGTTAAATGAAAATATTAATATGGATAAAGAAAATAATTACAAGTATATACAGACAATATTTATAGTCTTATTATGGCTTGCTTATTTAGGCTTCCCGGTAATTGTATTTCCGGAATCAATATCTTTATTTTTAAATGACCTTACCCAGTTATTAAGATATCTGATAATCAGTTGTTTTTCAATCGCCTTATATTATATAAACTATTATTATGCAATACCAAAATATATAATAAAAAAGAAATTTTTTGCTTACGGCGTATTTCTTATTTTATTTGGATTAATCAATAATTTAGCTGTTACTGCCTTTGAGTATTTAGTAAATTATGAATTTAATCCTACAGTTAAATTTACCGTCTTCCTATATTATTTCAGAGGATTATTAGCACTTTTAGCATCCTTTACTGTGTATTATTACAAGCGATATAAACAGGTTGAAATCATAAAAAAAGACATGGAGTTAAAAGCTTTGAAGGCCCAAATAAATCCTCACTTTCTATTCAATACTTTAAATACTATTTATTCACAAGCTTTAAATAAATCTGATAAAACCGCAGAAAGTATAGCCCGGTTGTCAACTCTGATGAGGTATAATGTTACTAAATCAGAAAAAGACATGGTTACGCTGGATGAGGAATTAGAGTATCTAAGAAATTATATTGATTTGCAAAGATTTAGATTAACAGATAAGACAGAAGTATCCCTTCTGATTACAGGTAAAATACTTGAATGGGAAATACCTCCATTGATTTTTATTAATTTTATAGAAAATGCTTTTAAATATGGAGTAAGTACTGAAATACAGACGAATATTGATATTAAAATAGATATAAGCAGGGACAGTTTATTTTTTTATGTAAAAAATTTAAAAATAAAAAAAGATTCTGTTCGTTTAGAATCCTCAGAAGTAGGACTAAAAAATATACGTAGTCGACTGGATTTGATTTATGGAGACAAGTATTCTTTAGAAATCAGGAATGAAAATTTATATTATCAAGTTAAATTAGAAATAAAAAGATAACATAATGCTAAACTGTATTGCAATAGATGATGAACCGGGAGCATTAGAGATTATTAAAAAATTCTGTGAACATATTTCATTTATAAAGCTGCAACAATGTTTTACGCAGGTCTCACTTGCTCAACGTTACTTAAAAAACTATCCTGTCGATTTGATTTTTCTGGACATTCAGATGCCGGATGTAAATGGTATTGAGTTTATTAAAACCGTAAAACAAAAAGTAATGGTGATTTTTGTTTCTGCTTACTCAGAATATGCAATTGAAGGATTTAATTTAGCAGCTGTTGATTATCTCTTAAAACCAATTGTTTTTGATCGTTTTGAATTAGCCTGTAAAAGAGCCATAGAATATCATGATTTTTTACAAAGCTCAACTGAAACAGAACAAAGATTCCTATATGTGAGATCCTCTTACAACCTTGTAAAAATACCTTATGAAGATATTGTCTATTGTGAAACAATGGACGATTATGTAATAATACATAGAACTAACGACAAGCCTGTAAAAGTACTTATGTCGTTAAAAAAAATGCAAAATCAATTACCTGAAGATGAATTTGCAAGAGTACACAGATCTTATATTGTAAACATTTCAAAAGTTAATTCCGTGAGAGGAAATACGTTATTTATTGATGAAACCGAAATATCAATGGGGTCTAGTTATAAAAAGGATTTCTATAAAAAATACAAAACTTAATAATATTTTACATTTAAAAATTATTCCCCGATACAACATCCCTCTTTGCCGATATAATTTCCTTATTTATTTTACTTAAAATACTTTTGACTTCATCTTTAAATAATAAAAATATGGTTAGAAGTATTGTGATATTAATTTGTTGCTTCACGTGTTTTCACACGTTATTTGCTCAGGAAAAATATTCCATTAGCGGAACTATTTCGGATATAACGAATGGAGAAACACTTGTTGGAGCCACTGCAACAATTAAAGAATTACCCAACATAGGAACAGTTACTAATGCCTATGGCTTTTACTCTTTAACAATTCCGAAGGGTGAGTATAATTTAATGATCAGCTACATTGGTTATGAAGCACAGATTTTTAAAATTTCTTTATCTGATGACAAGAGAATGGATGTTAAATTAAAGCCGGATACTAAAACAATAAACGAAGTGGTTGTTTCGGCTAAAAAGAAAAACGACAACATTACATCTGATAAGATGGGAGTTGAAAAAATCAGTCCAAAAGAGGTTGAAGCTGTCCCAGTTTTATTCGGTGAACAGGATGTGATTAAAACATTAACCCTTACACCCGGAATCAAATCAACCAGTGAAGGTAGTGGAGGAATGTTTGTGAGAGGTGGTAACAACTCTCAAAATTTAATTTTGTTGGATGAGGCTACTGTTTACAATTCGAACCATATGATGGGTTTCTTCTCTACATTTAACAGTGATGCCATTAAAGATATTACTTTATACAAGGGTACAGCCTCTGCGCAATACGGAGGTCGATTATCTTCTGTGTTAGAGGTACAAATGAATGATGGTAACAACCAGGATTATCATATTGGAGGAGGAATTGGATTAATTTCTTCAAAGCTAAATTTGCAGGGACCTATTGTAAAGGATAAGGGTTCCTTCTTAATCACCGGGCGAAGAACTTATGCCGACTTGTTTTTAAAACTTTCTTCCGATGACGACATAAACAGTAATAAATTGTATTTCTATGATTTAAATGTAAAAGCAAATTACAAAGTAAATGATAATAACAGAGTATTTCTTTCCGGATATTTTGGTAGGGATGTGATGAAAGCTCAGGATTTATTTGGACTAGATTGGGGTAATAAAACAGGAACCATACGCTGGAATCATATATGGAGTAATAAATTGTTTAGTAATACCTCTCTGATTTATTCAAAATATGATTATGATGTACGAATCAATGTAGACGAGCTTGACATTAGTTATTTATCCCTTATTGAAAATATGGAAATAAAACATGATTTTCAATGGTTTGTAGGAAGTAATGACAATCTGAATTTTGGTGTGTTTGGCAGAAGAAATAATATTACCCCCGGACAGCTAAAAGTTTACAGCGGAGCAATGAATACTATTGATATACAAAAACGTCATAATTTTGAGTATGGTGCTTTTGTTAGTAATGAATGGAAACCGAATGCTAAGTTATCTATTACTGCCGGATTAAGATTAAATTGCTTTGATTTAGTTGGAGCGGGAGATTTTTACTCCTATGATAACAATGAGGTAGTTGATACAACCTATTACGGTTCGGGAAAAGTTGTTCAGTCATATATTAATCTGGAGCCCCGATTAAATATGGCATATGTTCTTAATGAACAAAACTCAGTTAAACTTTCGTATACCCGTAACGTCCAGAATCTGCATCTGATACAGAATTCTTCCACCTCGACACCTACAGACATATGGATTGCTTCCAGTAAAAATATAAAGCCGGAAATGAGTGATCAGATATCAACCGGTTATTTCAGAAATTTCAACCAGGATAAATACCAATTGTCTGCTGAGCTTTATTATAAATGGATGTACAATCAGCTTGATCTGAAAGATGGTGCTAACACCATGGCAAACGATCAAGTGGAAGGCGAGTTGTTATTTGGAGAAGGCAGGGCATACGGCTTTGAGTTTATGTTGAAGAAAAAGGCAGGAAGATTCAATGGCTGGATGTCGTATTGTTTATCCCGAACCGAGAAGAAAATAGATAATGTGAATAATAACGAATGGTATCCAGCTCGTCAGGATGCAACGCATGATTTTTCTGTTGTGGGTATGTACAAACTTAATGATAAATGGAACTTGTCGGCTACCTGGGTTTATTATACAGGAAATGCCATTACTTTTCCCAGTGGAAAATACCGGGTTAATGGTGATGTTCAATTTTATTATACAGAAAGAAATGGTTACCGAATGCCGGATTATCACAGACTGGATTTAGGTGCGACTTGTCAGTTAAAAAAGACAGAAAAATTTGAAAGTAGTTTAAGTTTCTCGCTGTATAATGCGTATGGAAGAAAGAATGCTTATAGTATTTCTTTTGAGGTGGATCCGGATGATGAAACCAGAACTATAGCGCAGAAAATTTATCTGTTTACTTTTATTCCATCGGTATCTTATAATTTCAAATTCTAATATGTGACTATAAAAAACTCCGATAACTGCGTTATGCCATTTTTAAACAGTCATTTACATTAGTAAACTCCTTGGTTTTAAAAATTACCAAGCCTTGTTCTCAAAGTTTTTTATTAGCCACATGATGAAAATTATAAGTTTTTCAACAAGAATTAAGGGTTCTTATCAAAGATTTTTTTTGTGTTTTATGATATCCACTTTTAATAAATATTCAAACCATGAAATTTAATATATATAATTTATTAGTAGCCGTTTTTGTTATTTTAGGCTTTACTCGTTGTACAGAAGAAATAGATGTCGATTTAAACAGTGTGGATTCTGTAGTCGTTTTTGAAGGACTTGTTTCTACCAGTTCTGAGTATTCAACGGTTTCTTTAACAAGAAGCAAGGATTTTTCTAGTGACAACACTTTTGATGCCATTCAGGGAGCTTATGTTCAGTTGTCTGATAACCTGGGAAATTCCGATGAATTAATTCAAGCTTCGACTGGCGAATATATATCAAGCTTAATTACAGGCGAACAAGGTGTTACCTACAACTTAAAAGTCATTATAAATGACACTACATATACTTCCAGTTGTCAGATTCCTTCCATTGTAAAGATGGATTCCATATTGTTGAAAAAAGAAATAGATGACAGCTTTTTTGGGAATGATAATGATACTGTTTATAGTTTCTATGTTTATTATACAGATCCTGTTGATGTGGATAATTATTACCAGATATTGGCGTATAAAAATGGGGAGCAAGTTTATAGTTCGGCATCTTCAGACTTAACAACAGATGGAATAAGCGTTGAAAACTCTGTTACATTTAAGGATATAAATAGCGCGGATGATGATGATGACGAGGATGAGGTTCTTGAAAAAGGAGATACTGTTGTGATTGAATTGCGTTGTATTTCAGAGGATGTTTATAATTACTTTAACGACTTGTCCTCATCAGGCATGGCAGCTACACCAACAAATCCGGAAACTAATATTGAAGGAGCAACTCTTGGATATTTTAGTGCTCACACTTCGGAAAAGAAACAGTTTGTAATTACTTTTTAGAGATTAAAATACAATTTTTATTAAATATCCAATATTGAGTAGAATGTAGAAAAACAAAAGTGATGAAAGATAATCTTGGAAAGATAATAATGGTGATAAACAATAACATACAATAGAACAAAAAATTAAGAGTTAGCCGTTGACTATTAGCAATCTAAATAACATTTATCTAAAACATTTAAATATTCAGAATAGATATCGTAAAAGGATTTTGCTTTCAAAAGGGCATAAATACTATTCTATTCCAATCTGTGACATAGCATGTTTTTTATATGAAAGCAGTATTGCATATGCTATAACCTTCAACAATACTAAATATGTTGTTGATATGACTCTTAATAAAATAGAAGAAGAGTTAGATCCTTTAACATTTTATAGACCAAATAGAATATGTATCATAAACATTAATGCTTTCGAATATTTTGAACTTTACTATCAAGGTAAATTGTTTGTTAAATTAAAAATTGATATGCCAGATAAAATTTTTGTTAGTAAAACCAAAGCAACAAAATTTAAAGAGTGGCTTGGAAAATGAGAAATATTAAAAACTGCTTTTTGGAAAATGACCAGGTATAATGAAATTGTAAAGAATAATATACTTGAGTTACGTGCTAAAAGATACACAAGCTCACAAGCCACTCTTATAGGTATTACAAGAACATTTGGAACAAATCTTAATGAAGAACAACTAAAAGCGATGTCCATTGGTTTCGCTGGTGCAGAAAATAATGCATACGCAGAGGGACCATGGGCTGCACTTTATGCTGGCATTATTGCTATTGGAATATATGTTAGAAGTGAAAGATCAACTATTTTAACAACAGAGCTAATCACCCACTTTAAGAATAAAGAAGAAACAAATTCTTGTGGAAATTTAACTGACGAAACCGATTACGATTATTGTACAAAATATTGTATACGAGTTGAAATTAAAGTTGTTGAATTATTGGAAAAAGAAAATTCTTATAAGGGAACCTTAAAAATACATGATTAACAAAATCAAAAAATATTACGGTTATAAAGAACGATAAACTTAAATTATCAACACAATTATGTTTATTTTAGCAATTCAATTGTTATAAATAAAACAAATTTGATAAAATGAAAAAACACTTAGTAATCTGCTATCTACTTTTACTTACAACATTAACATTTGCACAAGAAAAATCCATCAGTAGTCCTGATGGAAAATTAACCTTGACTGTAAAACTAACAGATGGTAAAGTTTCTTATTCTGTACAGTATGATAACAATATGATGCTTGAAGATTCACCACTTGGATTAATCACCAATGTAGGAGACTTTAGTAAAGATTTATCTATTCAATCAACAGAAAATAATACTATAGAAAAAGAGTATACTCAGGATAGAATAAAACAATCAAGCATTAACTATAAAGCAAATGAATTAACAATAAACCTTAGCAATAAAGAAAACCAAAAAATAGATGTTGTTTTCAGGGTTAGCAATAACAATATCGGATTTAAATACAATATACCTCAACTTGGAGAAACTGCTTCATGCATTATTGAAAAAGAAATTACCGGATTCAATCTTCCGGAGGAAACAACCACATTTCTATCTCCGCAGGCTACACCAGGAATAGGATGGAAACGTACTAAACCAAGTTATGAAGAGGAATATGTACCTGACGAACCCATTTCCACGCCATCAAAATATGGCCAAGGATATACCTTTCCTTCGCTTTTCCATGTTGGAGAAAAAGGTTGGGTACTGGTTTCTGAAACAGGTGTAAGTAGTCAATATTGCGCATCTCATTTAAGTGATGGCACAAAGGATGGAATCTATTCTATAGCTTTTCCACAAGCCGGGGAAAATAATGGTTATGGAAGTACAACTCCTGTGATATCACTACCGGGTTCAACACCATGGCGTACCATTACCATATCTAATAATTTGAAACCAATCGTTGAAACAACTATTCCTTTTGATTTAGAAGAACCTTTATATGAACCGTCTCAGCAATATAAATATGGTCGAGGAACCTGGAGCTGGATTATGTGGCAGGATAACAGCATGAATTACGATGACCAGGTAACCTACATTGATTTGGCCGCTGAAATGGGATACGAATATATTTTGATGGATGCTCTTTGGGATACTCAGGTTGGTTATGACAAAATGCCGGAACTAATAAAATATGCTCATTCAAAAGGAATAGATGTGTTCTTATGGTATAACTCAAACGGCTATTGGAATAATGCTCCACAAGGACCAAGAAATAAAATGGATAACTCCATTGCCCGAAAAAAGGAAATGAAGTGGTTACAGAGTTTAGGTGTGAAAGGTTTAAAGGTTGACTTCTTTGGAGGAGATAAACAGGAAACAATGAAGCTATATGAAGATATTCTATCGGATGCTAATGAGTATGGCTTAATGATAATTTTTCATGGGTGTACATTACCTCGTGGTTGGGAACGTATGTATCCGAATTATATTGGTAGTGAAGCTGTTTTAGCTTCTGAGAATTTAATCTTCAATCAACATTTTGATGATATTGAAGCATATAATGCCTGTTTACACCCATTTATTAGAAATACTGTTGGAAGTATGGAATTTGGGCCTGTTTTATTAAATAAACGTCATAACAGAACAAATGATGGAGGAACAACAAGAAAAACATCTGATATCTTTCAACTAGCTACGGCAGTTTTGTATCAAACCCCTGTACAAATGTTTGGCCTTGCACCCAACAACCTAACAGATGTTCCTGCGTTTGAGATTGACTTTATGAAGGAAGTACCAACTACATGGGATGAAACTGTTTTCATTGATGGTTATCCCGGTAAATACTGTGTTTTAGCACGACGTCATAAAGACCAATGGTATGTAATTGGAGTAAATGCACAAAAAGAGGAGATTAAGTTAAATGTTAATCTTCCGATGATGGCAGGAAAAGATGTGAAACTATACCTTGACAATAAGAAATCGGAACCACAATTTTCTGAAACAAAAATTAAAAATAGTGGTTCGATGAATTTGACAATTCAACCTAACGGTGGAGTAATTGTGACAGAATGAACGAACAAATTTGTAAATAATACCATCTTACATATATAAAACCACTAAGATACAGTTTGAGATATTCCGCTTTAGGAGTATCTCATTCAGAAAGCTCACAATACGTAAAAACCCAAGGGTTCATAGTTTCTTTCTACCACATGATATGTTTGGTGAAACGTAAGAAGAATTAGATGTTAGGTAAATATATTTACTTGATATCAATAGTGAAGTAAATATATATGATATTGAATATTAATCATATAAAACCATTGATTTACATTATTTACAAAATTTACATGAAATTTTAAGCGTTAGCTTTCTTTCTCTTGTAACTAGAATTTCTATCTTTATTGAGCTAATTACCAAAAAAGGTATAATATTATGAATTGTGCCTAAAAAATTACATATAACACTTAAAACAAGCCTCTGGAAGAGGCTTTTCGTGTTTATAGACCCTTCGTTTTCTTTGATTTATTATCTCTTATTTTGGTTTATTAGCAATGAAATTACAGTATTCCTATTGAATTATAAAAAGTCACCTCTTTTTTTTCAAAATTCATCAATTCCTGATAAAATCTTAATGTGATGATAATCCCAAGAACATATTTAAAACAAGAATTAGTAAAGAAGCTTTATCCAAACAGCATTTCAATTAAGTCAGCACTGCAACAACTTCGGAATGAAATTGATATATGTCCTGCCTTAAAACAAGAAATTTCAGAAGCCGGGAGCACAAAATGCCATTATTACAACAAACAGCAGCTTCTATTAATCCTGGAACATTTTAGTATAACCATTGAAGAATTGGAGCAACTATGAATTATTTTAAAGGAATAGCAGATGTGCCTCAAGCTAAATTGCGTTACAGAGAACTAGCAAAGCAACTACACCCAGATACAGGAGGAACTGTCAGTGAATTTCAAAAAATGCAGGATGAATATAGAATTACACTTTCAAGATTGCAAGAGTGTCACAATCCCGTTAGTAGTCATTTTTCAAAGGCTACACCCAATGACTTTTTTCAAGGTAAATCACCTGAAAAAGAATTGTTGATTATTTTGGGCAAAATGGCAAAGGTGCTTATTAAAAAGCAAGTGCCACAAAATTATCTACGTCGGAAGATTACAACGACAAATTCTTCGATAAAGAAAGATGTGCTAAATGAAATAGTGGACATCTTGAATGAGTTATAAGGGATTGTATAATGCTAAAAAATAGTTCTTTTTAGAACTCACATAGTTCTAATTCTAATATTCTTTATAGTCCTTAAGCTATAATTCTTGCTATATTACCTATGATTTATATGATAAAATGACCAATTCTTTTAGCAAATTCACTCATTAAGTTACCATTGGCAACCTTACAAATAGACAAATACAAACAAAAATAACCACATTTAGCATATTCAAGACAATTCTAAAAAAATCTGATCAAAACCAGCCAGAGCAGACTACGCAATGGGTATAGGTTTGTAGCATAATTTTTATAGCAATTATGCAAAAGCCGGATTCTCATACTATTCAGGAAGCTACTCAGAGGGCAAAACAACGCCTTCCTATAGGGGAACTACAAAGAAGAAATAAATACAAGGATATTACAGAACAGGATTACAATGACCTTTTTGATTGCGCTGAAACCTTTTCTTTATTAATTCTTGAGTCCTTATCAAAGGAAGAAGTTGTAGAGCAAGAGATATAGCGTTATGTAAAATCCAGGGAATCAGTATATTTGTAGAGAGTAAGTCTAAAAATGAAGGTTATGAATAATTTATCCCTTTTTCAACAATTTGCACCGAAAGTCCCTGAAAAATTCAAGGAAGGTAATAATGCCGTGATTTATACAAGAGTATCGTCGGCAGACCAAGAGGATAATACAAGTCTTGGTTCACAGAAAAAGCATTGCGAAATGTTTGCTGAAAGAAGGGGGTTAAATATTGTAGGCTATTTTGGTGGAACTTACGAATCAGCAAAAACTGATGACCGTAAAGAATTCAATAGGATGCTAACCTTTGTAAAGAGGTCGAAAAGCATTAATTACGTTATCGTATATTCTTATGAACGCTTTTCTCGTTCAGGTATAAATGGAGCTTCTATCGCTAATGACTTAATCAAAAAGCATGGGATTATTACATTGGCAGTTACGCAAGAATTAGACCCAACAACTCCAGCTGGCTCGTTTCAACAAAATATTCTTTTCCTTGTAGGGCAAATGGACAACGAATTGAGGCGGGACAAGGTAGTGACAGGAATGAAAGAACTGCTTATAAAAGGGCATTGGGTTTGGGCTGCTCCAAGAGGTTATACAGACCTTAATAAAGGAAAAGCAACTGAGCGTAATTTAGTTGTAAATGAAGAAGGTAAAATATTGAAGAAGGCTTTCGAATGGAAAGCCTATAAACAAACTCCTAATGCAGAAATATCTCGTAAATTAAAAACATTGGGCGTTGATATTTCTGAAAAAAGATTACACAACCTATTTACAAATCCGTTTTACTGTGGTTTAATTACAAGCAAAATGCTACCGGGTGAGGTTATAGAAGGACGACATGAACCCTTGGTAACTCGTGATTTGTTTTTACAAGTAAATAATATACGTCAAGAAAATAGGGTACATGGCTTTGTACATGATAAAGACAATGAGAATCTTCCACTAAAGGTATTTACAAAGTGTGAGAAATGCGGAACACCTATGACCGGATATTTGGTAAAAAAGAAAGGCATATACTATTACAAATGCAGAACGAAAGGTTGCAGAGTGAATAAAAGTGCCAAATCATTGCACCAAATGTTTCAGAATTTAGTTTCTGCTTTTCATATCGACAAAGATGAGCAAGAAGTTATCAAGGTCGTATTATCAGAGCAGATGAATGTGTTTTTCAAATCGAAAAGTGAAGATTCTAAAAAACTTAAAGCTCAAAAAAGTGAAGTGCAAAAGAAACTGGATGCAATCGAAGAAAGATTTGTTATCGGAGAAATCGACCGCCCCCTATATGATAAGTTCAAGCCAAAATTCGAGAAAGAAATCATCGAAATTGAGCAAGAATTAAATGCAACGGGTAATTATAGTTCGAACCTCAATAAGGCACTGAAATTTGTCACCAAAATAAGTTCTAATTTATTGAATATGTGGGAGTCACTAAGCATTGACAGTAAGAAAGTATTCCAAAACTTGCTATTCCCCGAAGGAATTTACTATAATCACGAAAACAACCAAGTTCGAACCCCTTGTGTAAATTCTTTTTTCTCTCTAATCTCTGAACTGGCAAGGTACACAGAAGGGCATAAAAAAAGGGATTTCATCAAAAATGACAAAATCCCCGCTTTTGTGACCCCTACGGGATTCGAACCCATATCACTGGAACCGGAATCCAGAATTCTATCCATTGAACTAAGGGGCCTTATGTGGTGGACACTTAATGTTTTAAAATAAATCTTTATTTTTAAGGACGCGCAAATTTATAAAAACTTTTGAATTATCAGCACGATTACTGTTGTATTGCCCATATTACATCTATCAATCAACTAATAACATCATCAAATCTTTTCATTTTTAGCTTTTCTCTATAAAAATCCATCTATACTATCAATAATACAACAGTTTATAAAACTCCTGTTTCAAATCGACCGGTATTTATAAAAGATTTTTATAATTTCGCACTTTCATGGTTAAACTCAGTTTAACATCTGTTTTTACATCAGAATTAGATACGATATTACAATATGGAATACAACTTTAAAGCCATTGAGCAAAAATGGCAGAAGCAATGGGTAGATAATAAAACTTACAAAGTAGACATTGATAAAAACCGTCCAAAGTTTTATGTTTTGGATATGTTCCCTTATCCTTCGGGAGCAGGTTTGCATGTTGGGCATCCTCTAGGATATATTGCTTCTGACATTTACAGTCGCTTTAAACGTTCAAATGGCTTTAACGTTTTGCACCCTATGGGTTATGATGCCTATGGATTACCTGCAGAGCAATACGCTATTCAAACCGGACAACATCCTCAAATTACAACCGATACTAACTTAACAAGGTATCGTGAGCAATTAGATAAAATAGGTTTCTGTTACGATTGGGATCGTGAAATCAGAACTTGTGATCCTGAATATTACCATTGGACACAATGGGCATTTATACAAATGTTTAACAGTTACTATTGCAATCAGGCTAAAAAAGCAGCTCCTATTACAGAGCTTATTGAGGCCTTTAATGCAGTTGGTACGCAAGGTTTAGATATTGCTTGCACCGAAGAGTTGGAATTTACAGCTGAAGAGTGGAAAGCTAAATCAGAAAAAGAACAACAAGAAATATTATTAAACTATCGTTTGGCTTACCTGGCTGATACAATGGTAAACTGGTGTCCTGCATTAGGAACCGTATTAGCAAACGATGAAGTTAAAGAAGGAATTTCTGTTCGCGGAGGTCACCCTGTAGAGCAAAAAGTAATGCGTCAGTGGTTATTACGCGTTTCAGCATACTCCGAAAGACTACTTAAAGGATTAGATAACGTTGATTGGTCAGATTCATTAAAAGAAATTCAACGTAACTGGATTGGGAAAAGTGAAGGTGCTGAGATGAAATTTAAGGTAAAAGATGCTGACATTGTAATGGACATCTTTACTACTCGTGCCGACACAGTATTTGGGGTAACATTTATGGTTTTAGCACCAGAAAGTGATTTAACTCCTCTATTAACTCAACCAGAACAAAAAGAAGCTGTTGAAGCCTATATTCAACAGACCAAAAAACGTACAGAGCGTGAGCGTCAGGCCGAGGTTGATAAAGTAACCGGTGTATTTACCGGATCTTATGCTATCAATCCTTTATCAGGAGAAGAAGTACCAATTTGGGTTGGAGATTATGTATTAGCAGGATATGGTACAGGAGCCGTTATGGCTGTTCCGGGTCACGATTCACGTGATTTTAAATTTGCTCGTCATTTCGATCTACCTATCATACAAGTTGTGATTCCAGAAGGAGAAGAAGCTTCTGATCCTGCAACATGGGAAGATTCAAAAGACTCAAAAGCTGGTACTATGATCAATTCAGGATTCCTTGATGGATTAAATGTTCCTGAAGCCATTGCTAAAACAAAAGAATATATCCGCGAGAAAAAAGTGGGTGATGTAAAAGTAAATTACCGCTTACGCGATGCGATCTTTAGTCGTCAACGATACTGGGGAGAGCCTTTCCCAGTATATTACAAAGATAATTTACCTCAAATGGTAAACGAAGCTGATCTTCCTATACAATTACCAGAAATTGATAAGTTTTTACCTACTGAAAAAGGTGAACCACCATTGGGAAGAGCTAAAAACTGGGTTTATAAAGATGCTTATCCTTTGGAATTAAATACCATGCCGGGATTTGCTGGATCTTCAGCATACTATTTACGTTACATGGATCCTAAAAATAACACTGCTTTAGTTGGTAAAGAAGCTAACGAATACTGGCAGGATGTTGATTTATATATTGGAGGTACTGAACATGCTACCGGTCACTTAATATATTCTCGTTTCTGGAATAAATTCCTTTATGATTTAGGTTATGTGGTAAAAGAAGAGCCATATAAAAAGCTGATCAACCAGGGAATGATTCAGGGACGTTCAAACTTTGTATACAGAATCAATGGTACCAATAAGTTTGTATCCTTAAATCTTAAGGATGAACACGAAACAACAGCTATTCATGTTGATGTAAACATTGTGAGCAACGATGTTTTAGATACTGAAAAATTCAAGAACTGGAATCCTGAATATAAAGATGCTGAGTTTATTCTTGAAGATGGTAAATACGTTTGTGGTTGGGCTGTAGAAAAAATGTCTAAATCCATGTTTAACGTAGTTAATCCAGATGATATCATTGAAGATTACGGTGCAGACACACTTCGTTTATACGAAATGTTCCTTGGACCACTTGAACAGAGTAAGCCTTGGGATACGAATGGTATTGATGGAGTACATAAGTTTTTAAGAAAAACATGGCGCCTATTTGTCAATGCTGATGAAGCCTTTGAAGTATCCGACGAAAAAGCAACTAAAGACGAGCTGAAAGTTCTTCATAAAACCATCAAAAAAATCACAGAAGACATTGAGAAGTTCTCATTCAATACATGTGTTAGTGCATTTATGATTTGTGTAAATGAACTGAGCTCATTAAAATGTAATAAGCGAGAAATTCTTGAACCATTAACAGTACTACTTGCACCTTTTGCTCCTCACCTATCAGAAGAGTTATGGAGTTTATTAGAAAAAGGAAATACAGTTTGTGATGCTCAATGGCCTGAATTTGTTGCATCTCATTTAGTTGAATCAACATTCAGCTATCCGGTGTCATTTAATGGTAAGATGCGTTTCAAATTAGAAATGCCTGTAGATGCTCCAAATAATGAAATTGAAGAAGCGGTTAAGAATCACGAAAGTGCTCAGAAGTGGATCGAAGGAAAAACAGTGAGAAAAATCATAATCGTTCCTAAGAAAATAATCAATGTGGTAGTGGGTTAATCTCACTACCTTTTCCTTACTTTGCCGAAAAGTATAAAACATTAATAACCAGGTATAAAAGCCTGATATTTATCATATTTTTCGGCAATGACTAAACAAATTTTCTTTAGAGAAGCAAAGTCATATTTAATGTTGACTTTTGCTCTTTGTGTAGCAGCACTTGGCTGGTCTGCATTTATAATACCTTCAGGGATTGTAGGCGGTGGCATAACAGGACTGGCCAGTACTTTTCATTTTTTATGGGGATGGGATGTAGGTATTGTTTCTCTATCCATTAACTCAATCCTTATTTTACTAGCTATTAGACTCCTGGGGTTTTCCTTTGGAGTAAAAAGCGTTTACTGCATTATTATTTTTGGTATTCTATTGTCAATATTAACCCGATACTTTACCGAACCCTTAACTAAAGATACATTCATGGCTACACTTATCGGTGCAACACTTGCAGGTACCGGAGCCGGACTAATCTTTGTTAATGGAGGTAGCACTGGTGGAACAGACATCATTGCCATGATCATTAATAAATACAAAAACATAAGTCTGGGTCGTCTGCTTCTATTATGTGACATATTTATTATTTCAACAGGATACATTGTTTTTCATAACATTGAAATTGTAATGTATGGGTTTATCACCATGGCCATATACGGATATGTAGTAGATACAGTGATTACCGGAAACAAACAAACGGTTCAACTCTTCATTATCAGTGAAAAGTACAAGGAAATTTCAAAACATATTGTCAGCAAAACAGAAAAAGGTTGTACCATTCTTGATGGAATAGGTGCCTATTCAGGAGATGCAAAAAAAGTACTGATGGTCATCTCTAAAAAGAAAACATCGAGTATTTTATTCCGAATCATTAGAGATATAGATCCTGAAGCATTTGTAACACTTAGTACAGTTTCTGGCGTATACGGAAAGGGTTTCGACCAAATAAAATTATAAGTTTCTTAAGCAACTTATAAAATACATTCTTAATTATATATCACAACTTGTTTTAGAGTTTGAACTTATGACATCAAAAAAAATAATTACAGAAATCAAATCGTATATTATTTTAACCATTGCCGTTTGTATTTCTTCTTTAGGGTGGGCTGGTTTTATCATTCCATCTGATATCATTGGGGGTGGAATAACC
Source organism: uncultured Saccharicrinis sp. (assembly GCA_963665705.1). Taxonomy (GTDB): domain Bacteria; phylum Bacteroidota; class Bacteroidia; order Bacteroidales; family Marinilabiliaceae; genus Saccharicrinis. The sequence goes on along the minus strand of OY762448.1, from coordinate 844,153 downwards.
GGATTATCGAGTACCTTCTATTTTCTGTGGGGATGGAATGTGGGTATTACATCTTTAGTTATCAATGCCTTTTTAATTCTGCTCGCTATTAAAATACTAGGATTATCCTATGGAGTAAAAACGGTTTATTGTACTGTCGTATTTTCCGCATTACTATCTGTGCTTACACAATACTTTAAGGAACCTATTGTAAGCGATACTTTTATTGCCACTTTAATTGGTGCCGGACTTGGAGGAGTGGGAACAAGTATATTATTTATTAATGGAGGGAGCACTGGTGGTAATGAAATCATTGCCATGATTATTAACAAATATAAAAACATAAGCTTAGGTCGTTTACTACTTATACTGGATATCTTTATTATATCTACCAGCTATATTGTTTTTCATGATATTGAAAAGATAGTTTACGGCTTAATCACCATGGCCATATTTACCTATAGCATAGACATGGTGATTTCCGGAAACAAACAAACTGTTCAATTCTTTATCATTAGCGAAAAATACGAAGAACTTATTGATAAAATTCTTATTGATGGTAATAAAGGTGTTACTATGATTGATGGAGTTGGAGGATACACCCGAGAGCATAAAAAAATACTATTAGTCATCTCTAAAAAAAGAACTTCATCCATTGTTTTTAAGATTATAAAAGATATTGATCCCAATGCTTTTATTACAATGGGAAGTGTTTCGGGTGTTTACGGACAAGGATTTGAAAAAATAAAAGTTTGATTCTTCTGTATTCTAAGAGCATTTATCCATTCAAAACTCTTGATTTATTCTAATCTTGTAATAACTTGCAAAGCGAAATACAATAAACCCAATCGGTTTATTGTTCTCTTATTCCAGTAGCAACACACAACGCAATAAAAAATAAAGTATATGATTAAAAGATTCGCACTACCACAACTGGTTATTTTAGCACTAATTTCTGTATTTATCTATAGCTGCACCAACACATCTAACAAAAGCAAGGATACTAACTTAGCTGAAATTCCTGAAGATACTGTTATCATTGCCCCTCCTAATTTACTATTTGGATTACCTGTTGATTCTTTTGTAATTGAAAACAATGAAGTTAAGCGGAATGAATTTTTAGCATCAATCCTTCTTAAATACGATATTTCATATAAGCAGATTGATGCATTAGCCACAAAAAGTAAAAGCATTTTTGATGTGCGAAAGATAAAAGTAGGTAATCCTTATTATATGTTCCTGAGTAATGATTCTTTACACCAGGCCAAATATTTTGTGTATGAGATTGACAAAATTAATTATATCACATATAGTCTTGATGATTCGATTACAATTTCAAAAGGGCAAAAAGAAGTTAAACAAGTAAAGAAAACAGCTACTGGTAAGATCACCTCTTCACTTTGGAATGCTATGACTGAAAATGGTGTTTCACCTGTTCTGGCATTAGAGCTATCTGATATATATGCATGGACAGTTGATTTCTTTGGAATTGAAAAAGGAGATTATTTTAAAGTACTATATACAGAATCATATGTTGACTCAACTTCTGTAGGTATTAGCTCTATTGAAGGTGCTTTATTTCATCACAGAGGTGATAATTATTACGCCTTCAACTTTCAGGAAGACAGTGCTACTTACAACTACTTTGATGAAAAAGGGAAAAGTTTAAGGAAGGCATTCTTGAAGGCTCCCCTAAAGTTTTCACGAATAAGCAGTCGTTTTTCAAACAGTCGTATGCATCCGGTTCTTAAAATTCGCAGACCGCACCACGGCGTTGATTATGCAGCCCCAAAAGGAACGCATGTATTTTCTATTGGTGATGGAAGAGTGATTGCCCGTGGATATCAACCTAAAGGTGGTGGTAATTATCTTAAAATAAGACATAACAGTGTGTATACAACAGTATATATGCACCTAAATGGTTTTGCCAAAGGAATTAACCAGGGAGATAAAGTAAAACAGGGTGAACTAATCGGGTATGTTGGAGCTACAGGTTTAGCCACTGGACCACACCTTGACTATAGGGTATTTAAAAACGGAAAACCTATTGATCCTTTAAAAGTAAAAGCGCCACCTGTTGAACCTGTAAAAAAGGAAGACATGAAAAGGTTTAAAGAATTTTACAAACCATTAAAAAAGGAAATTGACGAATTAGTTTTAATTGAAAATTTACATTAAATATTACTTCAAAGAGGATATCTGAACCAGCTTTAGATATTCTCTTTTTAGTTTACACCCCATACTATATATATATTATATATAGTCAAATAATATACAATTACTATTTTGAAGCCCTTCTAAAATCCACCAAGTCATTCAAAAAAGGTTTATTTAAATAACTATCCTCACCCAAAGAACAAAGCTTTTCAAACATTGCAACATTTACAGTAAAAGCCATAATATTTCTTGGCAAGTATTTTCTCATAGCTAAGTCTGTTGCCCCTACTACTGCCTTAGGCTCATCCTCTTGAGGAACCAAGGTTAAAAACTGCGCACAACCTGAACCAAAAGGAACTTCAACTGTATTTGATTGAGCACCATCATTAAAATAATTAGCACCAATAATCAAAGCACTTAATTGATCTGGATTTACAAAAAAGGTAACTGATTTTAAATATTGGTTCATCGAATTTCTATAAGTCCCAATATAAATACAGCGATATTTTGATTTATAAGGTGCTTTTAAGTCTAACCACTTGTTCGTAATTTCCTTTGAACACTTAAGCCCTTCCTCCTCACATAAAAAATCGACCAACTCTTCCCGATCTCTGGATTCTTTACCGAACAACCAATAACCACAACCTTTGCAACCGTAATTTGTAGAAGTAATCTTTAACATTTGTCCCCGCATCCAAGCATTATAGTATGCAAACATACAAGTCCTCTTATACGATATAGGTTCAATTACATTATCAAAAGGAGCATCATGCGGAGCATCATAAACAGCAATTAATGGAATATCAATACCTAATTTATCCATTAAATAATTAGCATCTATAAGTTTTGCCATGATATATTGTATATGTGTTTCTTTTATTACAGAAAAGTAAGAAAAAAATCAATCCATATTTAATAATTGTTCAATAACCTTAGGATAATGCTGATATTCTAAATCATGTATCTTTTGTTCCACATCACTTGCCAAATCATTTTCACCAACCTTGCATTTTGCCTGAAAGATAATTTTACCCTCATCATAATTCTCATCTACATAATGTATTGTTATGCCAGATTCCTTTTCTTTGTTTTCAACAACAGCTTCGTGCACATTTCTACCATACATTCCTTTCCCCCCGTACTTAGGAAGTAATGCAGGATGTATATTTATTATCTTTCCTTTATAAGCCCTAACTAAATTATCCGGAAATAACCATAAAAACCCAGCCAAAACAATCAATTCACATCCTTCATTTTTTAACTGGTCTAATATTAAATCTGAATTATAAAATTCTTCTCTCGAAAATAATGTAATCTTAACACCTAATTTCTGAGCTCTTTCTATAACATATGCATTTTTATTATTGCAATAAAAGCTAAAATCATCACTACTTAGCCTCCCTGAAAAATATTTTACAATATTTTCTGCATTAGAACCAGACCCCGATACAAACACCGCAACTATACTCATTACCTGCACTTTACCTATTATTAAAAAATCGAAAATTGAATACCAAAATTAGAAAAAATTGCAATCAAAACGATTTTATTTCAATTTAATTTGAATAATTATCCTGATTTTTTTTCCTTTGCAAAGTTATTTAAATCAATAAATTTTAATTATTAACTTAAAATTAAAAGCTATGTCTGACATTGCATCAAGAGTAAAGGCAATCATCGTTGATAAACTAGGAGTTGACGAAACTGAAGTTACACCTGAAGCAAGCTTCACTAATGATTTAGGTGCTGACTCTCTTGACACTGTGGAATTGATCATGGAGTTTGAGAAGGAATTCAATATCGCTATTCCTGACGATCAGGCCGAAAACATTGGCACAGTAGGTGATGCCATCTCTTATATAGAGGAAAACGCTAAATAAGTAAATAAAAGTAGTATTATACTTTAAAAGAAGTTATGGAGTTAAAAAGAGTAGTAGTAACGGGATTAGGAGCGATCACTCCATTAGGTAATTCCATTGATGAACTATGGAATAACCTGTTAAACGGAGTAAGTGGTGCTGCACCCATTACTCGTTTTGACGCCACCAATTTCAAGACAAAATTTGCTTGTGAAGTAAAAAATTACAACTCTAACGATTATTTTGATCGTAAAGAGGCAAGAAAACTTGATATGTTTGCTCAGTTCGCATTAATTGCAGCTGAGCAGGCTGTTCAAGACTCCGGCATCAATGCAGAAAGCATCGACCATGATGAGGTGGGTGTAATTTGGGGAGCCGGTATTGGTGGAATTCAAACATTTACAGAAGAAGTTAGAGGGTATGTAAACGGGAATGGAACTCCTCGTTTCAACCCATTTTTTATACCTAAAATGATTGGCGATATTGCTGCCGGTCATATCTCAATGAAATTCGGATTCAGAGGTCCTAATTACAATACTGTTTCAGCATGTGCATCTTCAACTAACGCAATAGGTGATGCTTATAACCTAATCAGATTAGGAAAAGCAAAAGCATTTATTACAGGAGGTTCTGAGGCTGCTATTTGTGAAGCTGGTGTTGGTGGATTTAATGCTATGCAAGCACTCTCTACCCGAAACGATGAAGCAACAACAGCTTCCAGACCATTTGACAAGGACAGAGATGGATTTGTTATGGGTGAAGGTGGTGCTTCATTAATTTTAGAAGAATACGAACATGCAGTTGCCCGTGGTGCAAAAATTTACTGTGAGGTAATTGGTTCGGGAATGACAGCTGATGCTCATCACTTAACAGCGCCACATCCAGAAGGATTAGGAGCTATAAACGTGATGAAAATGGCTTTAAAGGACAATGATACAAAACCAGAAGACATTGATTATATCAATGTTCATGGTACTTCTACTCCCCGTGGTGACATTGCCGAAACTATAGCAATTAAAGAAGTCTTTGGAGAGCATGCATTTAATTTAAATATAAGCTCTACTAAATCAATGACTGGTCACTTATTAGGAGCTGCAGGAGCAATTGAATCAATTGCATGTATCCTAGCTATTAAAAATAGTATCGTACCTCCTACAATCAATCACTTCACTGATGATCCGGAGATCGATGCTAATTTAAACATGACTTATCATAAGGCAGAAAAAAGAGAAGTTAAAGCTGCTCTTTCAAACACATTTGGTTTTGGTGGTCATAATGCATCAATTATATTTAAAGCAATATAAATATTGTGATAAAAATATTAACTCAAATAATAAAGCTTTCTTCTGACAGGAGAAAGCTTTATTATTTATTGAAATCTATAACAGGAATTTATCCAAATAATTTACAGATTTATGAGTTATCCTTAATACATAAATCGGCAATGATTAAATCTACAAATGGAGAAATTATCAATAATGAACGTCTTGAATTTTTAGGCGATGCATTATTAGGAGCCATAGTTGCACAAGAACTCTACAATAAATATCCTGACTTTAATGAAGGTTTTTTAACCAAGACAAGATCTAAAATTGTTAACAGAGCATTTCTAAATGAAACTGCGCTTAAAATTGGATTAAAAGAAATCATTAGTTCTCAGTCTAGAATTGCTCTAGAAAAAACAAACATCATGGGTGATGCATTGGAAGCTCTTATTGGAGCAATTTTCGTAGATAAAGGGTATAAATCCTGCCAGAAATTTATTACTAAAAAAATTTTGGTTCCTTTTGTTAACTTAAACGAAATAACCAAACACGATACAAATTTTAAATCTATTCTTATTGAATGGGGACAAAAAAACAAACATGATATCCAGTTTATCACTGATGAAATTCCAGATAATTGTGAACATGCGCCGGTTTTTGTATCCTCTGTTGAAATTGATAGCAAAGTATTTGGACGTGGAGAAGGAAGTTCTAAAAAGGAATCACAGCAAAACGCAGCAATGGAAGCTTTACAAAATGTTTCACTAAGAAAAGAAGATCTTAGTTAAACATTTTTACTATATTGTTGCTTTCTTAATACAAGCCCATTTTAAGCTAGAAAAATAGTTTGTTTTTCTTAAGAAAACGATCATAATGAACAAGAAATTCATATATCTTTTAACAATTATTATTGCAGCCAGTTTAATTGGTATAATTTACATTCAAACTTTATGGATGGAAGCTGCCAGTGAACAAAAGGAAGCGGAATTTGACAAGTTAGTTAAAAGTGCAATGACTGAAGTTATTGATAAACTTGAACGATTTGAAAGTAAAGAGCAAGCCTCACTTTTAACATCTCAATTCAAAAATCAGAACTCTAAAAATTTGCCAGATAACTTACAGAGAGCTCCGAAATATTTCGACAACAAAAAGAATGACAATAAAATTTTAGATAAGGAAAGCATTGATATTGAGTTTAAGTTTCAGCTTCAAGATCAATTTATTAAAACAACAATGCTAACTTTTAATCAGGATTCTCTTATTTTTAATCTTGATAAAAGATCTCCTATTTCAACCAGATCAAGCAAATTTGGCCCTTTAACAAGTGCATTACTTACAATTCAGGATGAATTAAAATCAAAAGTAGAAGATAAAAGTGAAATGCTTTTAGATGCACTATTCCCTAAGAGGTCGATATCTGAAAGAATTGACAGAGAAAATGTTGATGTAATGTTAATGAATCATTTTGCAGAAAAAAACATTACACTACAATTTGAATTTGCTGTATTTGATGAAAAAGGGAAAATGGCCATGGCAACACCTGGTTATAAACATAACGGATCAAAAACGGTATATCAAAAATATTTATTCCCTAACGACCTACACGCTAAGGCTCATAATATAAATTTATACTTTCCTGAGCGACCAAATTTTTTAATGCAATCCATAGGCATGGTAATTCCATCTGCCACTTTCACTCTGATGATGATTTTGACTTCAATTATCACTATTATGATAATTTTCAGACAAAAAAGACTGGATGAAATTAAAAACGACTTTATCAATAACATGACGCATGAATTCAAAACTCCAATCTCAACTATTTCATTAGCGTCACAAATGTTAAAAGACCCAAGTGTAGCAAAAACACCTAAAACATTACAACATATTTCAGGTGTAATTCAAGATGAAAGCAAAAGATTAAGTTTTCAAGTTGAAAAAGTCCTACAAATGGCTATCTTTGAAAAGGGTAAAGCAGGATTAAAAATAAAAAAATTAGATGTAAACCAGTTAATTCACAATGTTTCTACTAACTTTAAGCTGAAAGTAGAGAACAAAAACGGTAAAATCATCGAAAGCCTTGATGCAAAAAACAATACAGTTTATGTTGATGAGGTTCACTTTACCAATGTGATTTACAATCTATTTGATAATGCTTTTAAATACAGAAAAGGGACTCCTATTTTACAAGTAAAAACCTGGAATCAGGATAATGGAGTAATGATTTCTGTTAAAGATAATGGGATGGGAATCTCAAAAGAGAACCTAAACCGTATTTTTGAGAAGTTTTACCGTGTACCTACAGGTAATGTACATAATGTAAAAGGCTTTGGTTTAGGCCTGGCTTACGTTAAAAAAATTGTAGATGACCATGGAGGTACAATTACAGCGGAAAGTGAAGTAAATGTTGGAACAAAATTTAAAATTTTTCTACCTATAAAAAGTACAAAGGAATGGAAAAAGAATACAAACTTCTTTTAGCAGAAGATGACGAAAATCTTGGAATGCTTTTAAGGGAATACCTTGAGGCAAAAGGTTATGAAACAGATCTTTTCCCTGATGGTGAAGAAGCATATAAAGCTTTTACCAGTGGAAGTTATGACCTTTGTGTTTTAGACGTTATGATGCCTAAAAAAGATGGCTTTACATTAGCCAAAGACATCAGACTAATCAACACAGAAATTCCTATCATCTTCTTGACAGCAAAATCCATGAAAGAGGATGTCTTTCAAGGATTCAAAATTGGTGCTGATGATTATATCACAAAGCCATTTAGTATGGAAGAATTGCTTTTCAGATTAGAAGCAATTATTAGAAGAACTAAAGGTTCAAGTGCTATTCAGGATGTTTACCAATTAGGCAAATACAAATTTGACACACAAAAACAGCAGCTAATTGATGGTGAAGAGGTTGTAAAACTTACCACCAAAGAATCTGAGCTACTAAAGTTACTGTGTAACAATGCCAATAAAGTACTGGAACGTAACTTTGCTTTAAAAACAATTTGGGTAGATGATAATTATTTCAATGCACGAAGTATGGATGTTTATATTACCAAACTAAGAAAGCATCTTAAAGACGAAACTTCTGTTGAAATAATTAATGTTCATGGTAAAGGATACAAATTAGTAATGTAACTATAACCACAGAATAGAATTATTAGATATTCATATAAAAAAAGCCTGAAACATTAGTTTCAGGCTTTTTTTTATCTTAAAACAATACTAATCAAGCTTTAAAACGGCTAAAAATGCTTTTTGAGGCACCTCTACATTACCAATTTGTTTCATACGTTTTTTACCTTTCTTCTGCTTTTCAAGTAATTTACGTTTTCTACTGATATCTCCACCATAACACTTAGCGGTAACATCTTTTCGAACAGCCTTAACCGTTTCCCTGGAGATAATCTTAGTTCCAATTGCTGCTTGAATTGCAATATCAAATTGCTGACGAGGAATTAACTCCTTAAGCTTTTCACACATCCTTTTCCCTAAGGTATATGCATTATCGAAATGAATCAATGTAGATAAGGCATCAACACTTTCTCCATTCAACAAGATATCCAGCTTAATTAATTTTGCAGCTTTAAATCCTGTAGCATAATAGTCAAAGGATGCATATCCTTTTGAAATACTCTTTAGTTTATCATAGAAATCAAATACAATTTCAGCTAAAGGCATATTGTAATTTAATTCAACTCTATCTGCCGTTAAATAATGCTGTTTTATCAACTCTCCTCTTTTATTTAAGCAAAGTGTCATTATTTGGCCAATAAACTCACTTTTGGTAATTATCTGAGCATGTATATATGGTTCGTCTATTCGATCAACTACTGTAGGTTCTGGCAACCCTGACGGATTATGCACTTCTAATTCTTCACCTTTTTTGGTATGTACTATATATGGAACATTGGGAACAGTAGTTATTACATTCATATCAAACTCTCTATCCAGACGTTCCTGAATAATTTCCATATGCAACATACCCAAAAATCCACATCTAAATCCAAACCCTAAGGCAGCTGATGATTCAGGTTCAAAAGTAAGTGATGCATCATTTAGCTGAAGCTTCTCCATAGAAGCTCTCAAATCCTCGTAATCATCACTTTCAATAGGATATACTCCGGCAAAAACCATTGGTTTTACTTCTTCAAAACCTTCAATTCGTTTTTCACAACCTCCTTTTACATGAGTAATCGTATCCCCTACTTTAACTTCCTTACTGGTTTTAATCCCTGAAATAATATATCCTACATCTCCTGTTTTTAAAACCTTCCTTGGCTCCATATCCAATCGTAAAACACCAATTTCATCAGCATCATACTCTTTACCTGTAGCCATAAATTTTACCAAATCTCCTTTTCGGATTTCACCATTTACAACTTTGAAATAAGCTATAATCCCTCTAAAAGAATTAAAGACAGAATCAAAAATTAAACACTGTAATGGCCCCTTTTCATCTCCAACCGGTGCTGGAACTTTTTCAACAATTGCCTGTAATACATCCTCCACTCCCAAACCAGTTTTCCCACTGGCTCTGATAATCTCCTCACGTTCACATCCAATCAAATCTATAATCTGATCTTCCACTTCATCAGGCATTGCATTGGGTAAATCCATTTTATTCATAACAGGAATAATATGCAGATCATGCTCTATAGCTTGATATAAATTCGAGATAGTTTGAGCCTGGATACCCTGAGTTGAGTCTACAATTAAAAGAGCTCCCTCACACGCTGCAATAGAACGAGAAACTTCATAAGAAAAATCAACGTGCCCCGGGGTATCAATCAAATTCAACACATACTTTTCGCCATTCAGTTCATAATCCATTTGGATGGCATGACTTTTAATTGTTATTCCTCTTTCTCTTTCCAAGTCCATATCGTCAAGTACTTGTGCTTGTGCCTGACGTTCAGATACAGTCGAAGTAAATTCTAACAACCTGTCTGCTAATGTACTTTTCCCATGATCAATATGAGCAATGATGCAAAAATTTCTTATATTTTTCATATACAGTTTCTACCGTTCTTTTTTGATAAAATCAATTTTACAGTGTTAAAAAAACACATCTTTTCCAATTTGCAAAGATATTCAATTCATTGTAATTATTGATGTCCTACAAAAAATATATCCGGGAAATACCATCAATAAATAAAATCATAATATTGAAACAGATTTAGTTAATAAAAAAAGGTCAAATTATTTATAAAAATAAACAACCTGACCTTTAGTCTTGATTTTAATATTATCTATTAACCAACTAATTGCTGAACTAAATCTGAGGCTTCTTTAAGAGTTATTGCCGAATAAACTTTTAATCCGGATTCGTCAATAATCTTTTTACCTCCTTCAGCATTGGTTCCTTGCAATCGAACGATGATTGGAACCTTAATTTCCCCAATCTTTTTATACGCTTCAACCACTCCATTTGCAACCCTGTCGCACCTTACAATTCCCCCAAAAATATTAATTAAAATTGCCTTAACGTTAGGATCAGCTAAAATGATTTTCAAACCAGCTTCTACAGTTTGAGCATTTGCACCACCACCAACATCTAAAAAATTAGCAGGATCACCACCAGACAATTTTATAATATCCATGGTAGCCATAGCAAGTCCCGCTCCATTAACCATGCAACCAACATTCCCATCCAGCTTAACAAAATTCAGATTGTGCTTTGAGGCTTCTATCTCTGCAGGATCTTCTTCTGTAAGATCTCTCATCTCAACATAATCTCTATGTCTGTATAATGCATTGTCATCCAAATTTAATTTAGCATCAATGGCCATAATCAAATCATCAGATGTTTTCAATACCGGATTAATTTCCACAAGAGAAGCATCAGAACCTTCATATGCTTTATAAAGAGCAGTTACAAATTTCACCATTTCCTTAAATGCTTTTCCTGACAATCCAAGATTAAAAGCTATACGCCTGGCTTGAAATGGCAAAACGCCTGTTGCCGGATCAATTTCTTCCTTATATATTAAATGTGGGGTTTGCTCTGCTACTGTTTCAATATCCATTCCTCCTTCTGTAGAATACATTATAATATTTCTACCTGTAGCTCTATTTAAAAGAACACTCATGTAATATTCTTTTGGTTCAGAATCTCCCGGATAAAAAACATTTTGCGCGATCAATACTTTATGTACCTTTTTACCTTCAGGACCAGTTTGATGCGTTACTAATTGCATTCCCAATATTTGTTCAGACAATTCTTTAACCTCATCTAAACTCTTTGCTACTTTCACACCACCACCTTTTCCTCTACCTCCAGCATGAATTTGAGCTTTTACAACCCATTTGTCTGTTCCTGTTAATCGTTGTAATTGTTTGGCCACATTCATTGCCTCATCTGAGGTTTCTGCTACAATACCCTCTGAAACGCGCACTCCAAAACTTTTTAAAATTTGCTGACCTTGGTATTCGTGTATATTCATGGTAGATTTTTTAGATTATCAAATATTAACATATCTATATCCGTAATGTACTATTTTGCTTTTATAAATAAAAGCTAGATTTAATTATTTTTGTAATCTTATAAACAGAAATAATTAAATGAGAAAACTACGTAACAAAGAGTTAAACAGATTAACTATAAAAGAGTTTAAAGAAATTCAAAAAACACCAATAATAGTAATCCTTGATAATGTTAGGAGCTTAAACAACGTTGGATCTGTATTTAGAACTTCAGATGCTCTTGGCCTTGAAGCCATATATTTATGCGGCATTACCCCTACCCCACCTCACAATGATATTCATAAAACAGCTTTAGGTGCAGAAGAGTCAATGGATTGGATCTATTTTGAGGACACAAAACAAACAATTGATGCATTACACGAAAAAGGTTATAAGGTTTACTGTGTTGAACAAGCAGAAAAAAGCATTTCTCTCCCAAGCTTTAAACCTGAGGTGCAACAACCTATTGCTTTAATATTTGGAAATGAAGTAAAGGGTGTACAACAATCTGTTATTGATCTATCGGATGGATGCATTGAAATTCCCCAGTTTGGAACAAAACATTCATTTAATATTAGTGTTAGCGCAGGTATTGTACTATGGGAAGCCACTAAAAACATAAAAAAAATGTAAAACTAAAGAAATCCAAACCGCCCTCTTATTCACTTGTATAACAAACATTAATTCCTCTAAATGTTCAACAGAAACAATAATAAATCAACACGTTTCTAAACATCATATCTCACACCTACATTAGTTTGATTTTCATAATCATTAATAATCCTGCTTTTATAATTTTCGTAAATTATATCCTGTAGAAACAAAATTACAATCATAACCAACAACAACACCCAGTAATCATGTTAATTTTCATTAAGCATTTGAATAATAGTTGGATTTATAAAGCATTAGGACTACTTTTGCACACTTAATGAATGAAAAACGATTAAATAATATCTCATATAGGGTATATTTCACCTTCTCATATCTGTTTAATAAAAAACAGTCCGATCGTTACATTCCCCCAACAATATAATTTTTTAAATACAATCATATTGTTTGTATTTTACTTTCTATAGAAAGTATTTTTATTTGCAAATATTAAATCATACATTTATATGTCTATTAAATCAATTAGTACAATCTTAATTGTATCACTATCATTATTATCGTTTTACAACACTAAAGCGCAAGAAAAACCTGAAGTTAAAATAGGTGGAGCTTTACGTTTTAATTACAACTCATCATCATGGAAACCTAACCAAACAGAAAGAGGTGGAGATTTTGGTTTTGATGTTTTTAGAATCAACGCAAAAGCTGCGTATAAAGGACTTAAATTAAATGCTGAATACAGATTCTACAGCAGCGGTTTTGGTGGAGGAATGTTGAAACAAGGCTGGATTCAATATGATTTTCAAGATAACAGTCAATTTCAACTTGGATTAACACAAGTTCCTTTTGGTATTACAACCTATAACTCTAACAGCTGGTTCTTTTCGTTAAATTACTATGTTGGACTGGAAGACGACCACGATATGGGGTTAAAATATAGCAGAAGCAGTGACAAATGGGATTTAGACATTGCATTCTTCAAAAATGCAGAAGAAAACACATTTGGAAACTTGTCTGATGTTAACGATAGCAGATATGCTTATGATGTTGGTTCAAAAGGAGATGGCACTTATAGAAATAAAGAAATTAACCAACTCAATGCAAAAGCAAATTACAAATTTGGCAACTCCGTAAAAAGTAAATTAGGAGCATCAGTTCAATACGGGGCGTTATTAAACCTGGATACAGAAGACATAGGAAACAGATATGCATGGGCTTTACATTATGAGGCAACATACAAAAATTGGAACTTAAAGGCTCAATTAACCAATTACGAATATAATCCCGAAGCTCCAAATGGAGAAAGTGAGGATATGATTGCAATGACAGCCTACAATGCTCCATATATGGTTGCATCCAAAGCCTCTATTTATACGATTGGAATTAATCACACTTTCCAGGTAGAATGGGGACCAATTTCTTCAGTAATGGTATATAACGACTATGGTTACATGAAGAAAAATATAGAAGGTTTTGATGATACAATGATGAATGACTTTGGATTCCTACTTACTGCTGGTTCTATATACACTTATATTGACTATGCTGCAGGAAAGAACCAACCTTGGCTTGGAAAAAGCTGGACTAATGGATTAGCAAGCGGAGGAGATAATAATTGGGAGGCAAGATTTAACATCAATATTGGCTATTACTTTTAAAAAGTATTACTATGGCATCTGATAAAAATTTAAAAATTAAAGTTGAGGATCTTACTCTGATTTTTGGCAACAATAAATCTGAAGCTCTAAAACTTCTGAATAAAGGATTTTCAAAAGAAGACATCCTAAAGAAAACCAACAGTACTGTTGGTGTAAATAAGGCTTCATTTGAAATATTTGAAGGTGAGATGTTTGTAATAATGGGATTATCCGGAAGTGGAAAATCTACATTGTTAAGATGTTTGAATAGGTTAATTGAACCTACAGATGGCAATGTTATTATAAACGGTAGAAACATTACTAAAGAAAGCAATGAAAAACTACTCGACACCAGAAGAACTGAGATGAGTATGGTTTTCCAAAACTTTGGTTTACTACCGCACCGTAATGTTTTAGAAAATGCAGCTTTCGGATTAGAAATCAGGAATGAAGAAAAAAACACTAGACTCAACAAAGCTCAAGAAGCATTAGAAACAGTTGGATTAAAAGGTTTTGAAAATCAAATGCCTTCTCAACTATCTGGAGGTATGCAGCAGCGCGTAGGACTTGCAAGAGCACTAGCAAATAACCCTCAGGTACTATTAATGGATGAAGCATTCTCTGCTTTAGATCCATTAATCAGATCTGATATGCAAGATGAATTGCTTGAACTACAAAGCAAACTCAAAAAAACAGTGGTTTTCATCACACATGACCTAGATGAAGCTATCAAGTTAGGCGATCGCATTCTGATTATGAAAGATGGTATTATTGAGCAAATTGGAACAGCAGAGGATATATTAACTAATCCTGCAAGTGATTATGTAAAAGCTTTTGTTGAAAAAGTAGATAGAAAAAATATCATCACCGCTGGCTCTTTGATGTTTGAAAAAGTAACCTTATGTCACATTCATAAAGAAGGTCCTAAAGCGGCAATTAGAAAGATGAGAGCCATTGGAAATGATGTTCTTCCCGTACTTGATGAAGACAGAACATTTTTAGGTTTAGTTTGGCTGAAAGATTGCTTGCTTGCTGAAAAGAAAGAAGAGAAAACTCTGTCATCAATCTTAAAAACTGAAGTTCCTAGTGTTTATACTGATTACACTGTTGAAGAAATGCTACCTCTTATCACTGAAAGTAGAGCTCCTATAACTGTAATTGATCAAGATTCTGGAAAATTTTTAGGAATTGTAAGTCAAACATCTCTTATTATTGAATCTACACGATTTGATAAAAACGACATAATAGAACTTAAAGAAAAAGCTAAAGAGCAATAAAATGGAAAAGATTATTGATATTGGAAAATACATAGAAATTATCGTTAATTGGATGACGATTAATTTCAAGCCATTTTTTGACCTTGTAAAAAACAGCGGCAATGCCTCCATTGAAGGAGTTGAATGGTTACTACTAACCATTCCCTTTTATGTAATTATTGTAGCAATCACCGCCCTGTCTTATTTCAAAGTCAATAAGAGCACAGCTATAACAACGCTTTTAGGCCTTACTTTAATCTATTTATTAGGCTTTTGGCAAGAAACAATGGAAACATTAGCTCTTATATTTGTTTCTACAATTACGGCTTTAATAATCGCTATACCTCTTGGTATTTGGTCTGCAAAAAACAAATTAGCCTCAAAAATAATAAGACCAGTATTGGACTTTATGCAAACAATGCCTGCTTTTGTATATTTAATCCCAGCTGTACTTTTTTTTAGTATTGGTAAACTTCCAGGTGCTTTTGCAACAATAATATTTGCAATGCCTCCAGCTGTTCGTTTAACAACACTCGGCATACAACAAGTTCCTCCAGAAGTTGTTGAGGCAGCCAGAGCATTTGGAGCAACAAGAAAACAACTTCTTTTTAAAGTTGAGCTTCCTCTTGCATTAAATACAATTCTAGCAGGAGTAAACCAAACTATTATGATGGCCTTATCTATGGTAGTAATAGCGGGTATGATTGCAGCAGGTGGTTTAGGAGAAAAAGTTCTAGAAGGAATTAACAACCTTAACATAGGTCTGGGTTTTGAAAGCGGGTTAGCCGTAGTGATACTGGCTATTATTCTCGATAGAACCACACAGGCATTAGGAAAAAAGAAATAACATATATAAACTTAAATGAATACTTATTATGAAATTTAAATTAATAATCATTGCAGTATTAACCGTTCTTATATCAGCATGTAATAGTGGAAATACAAATAAAGCAAAAGAACAAAAAGAAATTACCTTAGGTCTTGTTGACGGATGGGCAGAAGGCGTTGCAATGACAAATGTGGCAAAGGAAATCCTAACTCAAAATGGATATGAAGTGACAATTAAAAAGGCGGCTGTAGATATGATATATGCATCACTAGCAAATGGAGACATTGATGTTTTCATGGATGCCTGGCTACCTCAAACTCACAAGGAAAAAGTAGCTAAATTTGCTAACAAACTAGAAAGTCTTGGAACTAACTTTCAAGAGGCGAGAATTGGACTTGTTGTTCCAGCTTATGTAACTATTAATTCCATTGAAGAATTAAATGCTAATAAAGAAAAGTTTGACAACAACATCATTGGAATTGAAAAAGGAGCTGGAATTACGGCTAAAACAGACCTTGCTATTAAAGAATACAATCTTGACTTAGAACAAATGAATTCATCAAGTATTGCAATGTTATCTGAATTAAAAAAGGCTATTACAGAAAAACGCTGGATTGCTGTTGCAGGATGGGCTCCACACTGGAAATTTGGACGCTTTGATTTAAAATTCCTTGATGATCCTAAAAAAGTTTACGGTGAAACAGAACATATTGAAACATATACACGTCAGGGCTTTAAAGAAGCTGATGTTTTTGCTGCCAATCTATTTGCAAACTTTGAACTATCTTCAAATCAAATGTCTGCTCTTTTAGCAAAAATGGAAGATGGTGATAATAAAACATTAGTGAGTCAAAATTGGATCTCAGAAAACAAAGAACTAGTTAAACAATGGTTAACTAAGAAATAATAATCTAGTAGTCTAACAGCTTCTTTTACATACACTTTTACTACAAAAGGCTTTAATCAAATGTATAAAACCATTTGATTAATGCCTTTTCTTTTTGATATATATTATACAACTACCTTATTTTAATGCTTTTCCATCTTAAAGAGAAGCAATACAAAACAACCCAATACGTAAACACTATTAACCGGAGTTCGACATAATTTTTGGATTAATCTCTTGCAATTATCACTTATCAGGGATTGATGGAATGATGTTTCAGAGCACTTATAAACAGTGGAGTTCAACTGAAAACAATGAAAATATGCGAGCTATTTTAAATGATTTTCAGGAAAAAGATTGCTGTTTAGAAACGTCATTTTCTTAACCATAAAAACACTACACATACTTCAAATTCCATTAGACTTGGGTCATAAAACTATTTAACGATACAAATCATCCAGAGAAAATCAATTCATAAATAGTTGTAATAAAAAAGTAGCTCGATACAATCTAAGACAAAGGGTACAATAGATAACCTACCAACTCTTTATCCTTACCAGACAACAATAAGTAATAATTGCACAAATCGTTATAAAATTAAATTATTCATTTACATTCAAAAACTGAATAATAAATACTCAACCAAACTTCCTGTAACAAAAAAAGCCAGTCTTAAGACTGGCTTTTATATATCTAGAATAACTTATATTCAATTACTGTACAATAGACTTAAATGTTGCATCTTCTAGGAATTTACCGAATTCCATATCTTTTGCAGCTAATTCTTTTAATGAACCATCAAGGTCTACAGCTTTACGTAAACTATCAAACATTAAATCGTTATCAGCAGTTCTTGCACCACAAATAGCTTTTAAGTAATATTTGAAACCTACTTCCATTGTATTAGCATTTAAAGTAGATAATGCAGCATCATATTTTCCAGCTAAAATTTTAGCTAAAGCAGCATTACAAGTAGTACTATTTCCGAAATAACGCATTGCAGCATCATAATCTCCTTTGTGAATAGAAACAATTCCTAAGTTATTATCTAATTCAGCACCAACACCAGCAGCAGCTCCAAAATACTCTTCAGCCTTAGCTAAGTCACCTTGACGTAAAGCAATAACACCTAAGTTGTTTTTAACAATTGGGCTAGCAGCATTTAATTCAGCAGCTTTTTCTAATGCAACTTTTGCATCATCTAATTTATCTTGTTTAACTAAAATATAAGCAACGTCATTATAACCTCTCCAACATTTAGGAAATACTTTGTTAACACTTTTGTAAATAGATAATTGCTCGTCTAAGTCTTCAGTTAAAGTAGCAGCATAAAGAAGCTCCTCTACATTTAACTCGCTTGGATTAGAAGCTGCTAATTCAGCAATTTCTTCGTCTGTTTTACCAATCAACTCAACATTAACAGCAACTTTAGAACGACGTAATTGTGGTAAAATATCATCAGCAATTACTTTGTAGGTTTCAGACATGTTCTTGATTTCTTTTTCACGAACTTCTGGATCTGAATACATAGAAAGTACTCTTAAGATTAACTCTTTATCTTGAATACTTGAAGCTTCCATTAATGATTTAAATCCCTCCCAGTCTTCAGGAGTATTTTTTAGATCAAAGAAACCTTCAGCAGAACCATCAACTTTAGCTCTTTTTAATTCTTTAGCTAAATATTTCTCAGCTACTTTTTGTCTTTTTTCTGATAAAGAAGTGTTTAAATCAGTTGGTCCATCAGGAGAAGCATAAGCAGAAATTGACACTCCTGTGAATTTTTTGTTCTCAGCAGCTTCAGCTTCTTTAATATACTCTTTAAGAGCTTTGATTTCTTCTTTTCTTAATTCAGTACCACGTAATGCAGCTTGTTGTATTAAGAAATAAATATCAGCATCTTTACTTTCTGGAATAATTCTTTGGAAATTATCTTTTCCTAAAGCAGCCATAGCTCCTTTATCCATTACAAGATCAGAAGTTGCTACTACACCATCCGCAATTTTATAATCATCAAAATCAAGATCTGTAGTTCCTTTAGTAGCTTTAATACGAACTACTAAATCAGATACTTTCATATTATCATTATAAGGTACAGATCCTGTATAAGTATACTGTCCTCCATTTAGGTAAGAAATAACCTGATTATTACCTTCTACAGATTCTCCTTGAACCGTTTTAGAAGGGAAAGCGGTTTCTCCACCATCATACTTTAATACCGGAGTTAACTCTACAGTGGCTTTTTTATCCATGTATTTCTCTGGTACTTTAACTTTTACAGTAACGTCTACTTTTCCGGCATGAGCTTCTAATACTTCCGGCGTAACAGTATATGTTACATCTTGTGCTCCAGTTTTCATTTTATTTAACCCAGCACAGCTAGCTAAAAGCGCTGCTAGGGCTATTGAAGCAAAAACATTGATTCTTGATTTTTTCATAATATTAACCTAATTATGTGTTTTCAACTAACTTTCGATAAGTTTGTACAAATTTAAGAATGTTTTTAAAAAATAAAAGACCCTCTTAAAATTATTGCAAATATAGATAAACTCTTAAAAATATAGCTATGCCCTACACTTTAATGTTAAGATATTTTATTTTTAAGATGTAGTTTAGCTAAATTTACTTATTATTTATTCAATTTTAATATTTGTTATTCCGTTTTTAAAATTTTTATTTAATAACTGACAAAACCGGGTATAATGATTTTTAGTTAAAAAATCAGCTTGATTAGAATCAACAATTACAATAGGAAAATCATTAACCTCTTTAAAGTAATCAAAATATCCATCACTAATTTTCTTTAGATATTCAATTTTAATATCTTTTTCATATTCTCTCCCCCTATTGTCTATATTTTGTTTTATAATATCTAAATCTCGATGAATATAAAACAAAACATCCGGTTTTACCAATAAACTCCTTACCAATTCAAAAAAATCACGATATAATTTAAATTCATCATCTGCCAAAGTTATTTTAGCAAAAATAAAAGACTTCATTAAGTAGTAATCAGAGATCGTAAAATCATTAAACAGACTCGACTGTTCAATTTCATTTACTAATTGCTTATATCTTGAAGCTAAAAAAGATAACTCTAATGGAAAAGCATACCTTTCACTATCTTTATAAAACTTTGGTAAAAACGGATTATCCTCAAATGTTTCCAGAACCATTTTAGCATTATAATCACAGGCGATTTTCTGCGACAGTGTTGTTTTCCCAGCTCCGATATTCCCTTCTATTACTATATATTTCCTACTCAAACTCAACTCTATTTCCTGTCAATCTATTATTTATAATTAATTGATTCACCCATATTGTAAAACATAAACGACCAAATATCAGCAGCCTCCTCAATTATTTTACTTGTTGGTTTTCCTGCTCCATGGCCAGCTTTACTTTCTATCCTAATAATGGTCGGATTTTCACCTTTATATTTTTCCTGAAGCTTTGATATATACTTAAAAGAATGTGCAGGCACTACTCTATCATCATGATCAGCAGTCATCACCATTATAGCTGGATATTCTACACTTTTCGTAACATTATGTACAGGCGAATAACCATACAAATACTTAAACATTTCCTCACTATCTTCTGATGTACCATAATCTGCTGCCCAAAATCGACCTATAGTAAATTTATGATATCTAAGCATATCCATCACTCCTACTGCTGGAATTGAAACCTTAAAAAGATCAGGACGCTGATTAGTAACTGCTCCAACTAACAAGCCTCCATTAGAACCTCCGTGCAAGGCTAATTTTGCAGATGATGTGTAATTATTATCAATCAGGTATTCTGCCGCAGCAATACAATCATCAAATACATTTTGTTTACGCAATAAAGTACCTGCCTCATGCCATTCTTTTCCATACTCTCCTCCACCTCTTAGGTTTGCCATTGCATATATTCCCCCATTCTCTAATAAAACCATTCTACTTACTGAAAAAATCGGTGTCAGGCTAATATCAAAACCTCCATAACCATATAACATAGTTGGATTAGTTCCATCTAGTTCCAGTCCTTTTTTATGAACTATAAACATAGGTATTTTAGTTCCATCTTTACTTGTAAAAAATACTTGTTTGGTCACAAATTGATCCAGATCAACATCAATATCAGGCTTCCAAAATAAAGATGTTTTATTATTTAAAATATCATATTTGTATATGGTAGATGGACTAACAAATGAATTAAATGAAAAATAGGTTATCGTATCCTCCTTTTCTCCATTAAAGCCAGCCACAGAACCTACTGAGGGCAATGCCACATCATTTAAATAATTACCATTTATATCAAATACTTTAACTATATCATGAGCATTATGCATATAACACGTAATGATTTTACCTCCAATTATTGATGCATCAACCAAAACATCAGAATTTTCAGGGACAATATCAACCCATGAATTCTTATTAAAATTATCTATATTAAACTTTACTAAACGTGATTTAGGAGCATTATAATTGGTCTTTAATATAAAATCTCCATTGTTATGCTCCATCAATGAGTGATCATTATCAAAATCATCAACTATTGTAATTATTTCAGATAAAGGATCATGTAAACTTTTTACATAGAGATTATTGCCGCTTGTTGATTCCGTTTGATACAAAATCAAATATTCTTCATCTTTGGTCACATAAGCATTGGTAATTCTTTCCGGATGTTCAACATCCTCAAAAACCAATATATCTTTTTCTATTTCGTCCCCTAACTTATGATAGAAAATCCTTGGACTTTTATTTACTCCCTTCAGCTCATCTCCTTTTTCAGGTTCTTCATATCTGGAATAATAAAACCCATCTTCGTACCAGGAAATACCAGAAAATTTCACCCATTTAATATGATCTTTCAGAAGCTCACCTGTTTCAATATCTTTCACAAAAATCTCTTGCCAATCAGAACCGCTGCGCGAAATTAAATAACCTAAATACTTTCCGTCTTTTGAAATACGAAATCCACTTAAAGAAACAGTTCCATCTATGGAAAATTTATTAGGATCTAATAAAAGTTTCTCATCATCCTTCCCTTCCTTTTCATAATAGAATACATTTTGATTCTGTATTCCATCATTTTTAGAATACACAAGCAAACCAGACTTATTAACAGGAACACTCATTTTTTCGTAATCCCATATTTTTGTCAAACGACCCTGAATAACTTTTCTATATGGAATTTTATCTAAATATTGTTCTGTCACATCATTCTGATCAACAACCCATTTTTTTGTTTCATCGGACATATCATCTTCCAACCATCTGTACGGGTCTTTGACTTCTGTCCCAAAATAAACATCAACAGTATCATCCTGACGAGTTTGTGGATATATTAATTTTTCCATTTTAAAAGTGTTATCACAGGCCACCAGGGCAATTAATATAAAAAGACATGAGTGAATCAAATGATATTTCATATTGCTCAATATAAAATGATTTGTTAGAATACTAAATCATCTTTTACTAATTTTCGTTCCTTGTACTTACCTACAAACCAGCCAATCAAAGTACCAAACAACCAGCCTAAGATTATTCCTGATTTCAATGGAAAAACGGAAATAATATACGACAGTAATGCTCCTATCAAAACACCTATAAACATACCTACAAAAGTATTTATAGAGAGTACATAACCCTTTGGTTTGATATGATGATATTGCTTTAGATGTTTTAATATCTCGCCTACTAAATTATCAAAATCAGCAGAATAACGATTACCATCATCAAAAAATTCATCTAGATGTATTGTTGAATCCTGTAATTTTTTCCAATAAACTTTACACTCGGGGCATTTCTCTGATTTTCCTTCAAGTAATTTTCCTAAACGTGGTAAAACCTGAAAATTAGAAATGGCAGCTTGTATCTTAGATATTTTATCTACTTTATCTTCCAACGAAGAAATCCACTCATCATACGACATCATAATGATTTCTATTTTAAACCTTCTTATTGCAATAAGATAACAATTTACTGATTAAGTTAAGACAAAAAAAAAGGCCTTTTCAGGCCTTTTTTTTATAATAATGATTAAAAATTATCTTTTTAATTATCCTTTGGTTTTCTTTCCGGACGAGGTAAAAGAACTTTTCTTGATAATTTCAATTTACCAGAACGTTGATCTACTTCAATCAACTTCACTTCAACTTCATCACCTTCTTTTAAAACTTCTTCTACTTTTTCAAGTCTTTTCCATTCTATTTCAGAAATATGAAGTAACCCATCTTTACCTGGTAAAATTTCAACAAATGCACCAAAAGGGACAATTGATTTCACTTTTCCTTTATAAACCTCACCAACTTCAGGAACAGCAACAATACCTTTGATTTTTGCCATTGCTGCATTAATTGAATCAGCATTGCTAGCAGAAATACTTACTTTTCCTGTATCCCCATCCTCTTCGATTGTAATCGTAGATTCAGTAGTAGCTTGAATTTCTTGAATAATTTTTCCTCCTGGTCCTATTACTGCACCAATCATATCCTTAGGAATAATAATTGTTTCCATACGTGGAGCATGTGGTTTAAGATCAGCACGAGGCTCATCCATTGTCTCCATAATCTTATCCATAATATGTAAACGACCATCTCGTGCCTGAAGAAGTGCTTTTTCTAAAACTTCATATGAAAGACCATCAACTTTAATATCCATTTGAGTTGCTGTAATTCCATCACGAGTTCCTGTCACTTTAAAATCCATATCACCTAGGTGATCTTCATCTCCTAAAATATCTGAAAGAACTGCAAAATTCTTATCCTCATCAGTGATTAATCCCATTGCAATACCTGTAACCGGTTTTTTAATAGGTACACCAGCATCCATTAATGCTAAAGTTCCCGCACAAACCGTTGCCATTGAAGAAGAACCATTCGACTCAAGAATATCAGACATAATACGCACTGTATAAGGATATTCATCAGGTAACATATTTTTTAGTGCTCTAAAAGCTAAATTACCATGACCAATTTCTCTTCTTGAAGTTCCTCTTGATGCTCTTGCATCACCAGTTGAAAACGGAGGAAAATTATAATGTAAAAGAAAACGCTCAACAGTTTTATTCAAAACATCATCAACAATTTTCTCATCTAATTTAGTACCTAACGTAACTGTAGATAACGATTGAGTTTCACCTCTGGTAAAAATAGAAGAACCATGAGGACCTGGTAAATAATCCACTTCACTCCAGATTGGTCTGATTTCATCAGTTTTTCTACCATCTAAACGAACTCTTTCATCTAATACACAACGACGAACAGCTTCTTTTTCTACATCATGGTAATATTTACCAATCAATTCTTTTGGAATTTCAGCTTCTTCTGTTTCTGCATAGTTAGCTGCAACATACTCTTCTTTTATAGCAGCAAATTTATCTGCTCTTTCATGCTTTGGAAGACCAGCTTTTGCTACCTCATAAACTTTATCATAAGTAGCAGCTTTAATATGCTCCATCAACTCAGCATCATTCTCCTCGTGACAATACTCACGCTTAGTTTGAGACCCCACCATCTCTGCCAACTCAATCTGAGCCTGACATTGAACTTTAATAGCGTCATGAGCAAATTTCATAGCCTCTAGCATTTCCTGCTCTGAAACTTCTTCCATTTCACCCTCTACCATTAAAATATTATCGATAGTTGCTCCAACAACCAATTCCATATCACAATCATCCATTTGTGATCTGGTTGGGTTTACAACCAACTCTCCATTTACTCTTGCTACACGAACTTCTGAAATCGGTCCGTTAAACGGAATATCTGACACAGCTAATGCTGCAGAAGCTGCCAATCCAGCTAAAGCATCTGGCAAATCTTCTTTATCACCTGAAATCAGGTTAATGGTAACAAATGTTTCTGCATGATAGTCCTCTGGGAACAATGGACGTAAAGCCCTATCTACCAAACGACATACTAATATCTCATTATCAGAAGGACGAGCCTCCCTTTTCATAAATCCACCTGGGAATCTACCGATAGCTGAAAATTTTTCTCTATACTCTACCGATAGAGGCATAAAATCGGTTCCTGGGGCAGCATCTTTCGCCGACACTACAGTTGCCAATAAATAAGTATTGTTCATCTTAATTACTACTGAACCGTCAGCCTGTTTAGCTAATTTACCCGTTTCAATAGTTATCGATCTTCCATCGCCAAGATCGATAGTTTTTTCAATTGGAGTAATCATATTTTTCTCTTTATCTCTTTTGTCGCCCCAAATATATAGAATATCATTAGATAATATTCGTATTCAGGCATTTATTTTTGTTGCTAATTCACTTTATACCAAAGATTGAAGTCTGTTTTATTAAAAATCCCAGCTTAATTCAAATTATCGTATTCTAATTACAATAAGTCATTGAAACAGGAGTCAAATATTAAACTTTTACAAGCTTGCAGGATAAAGGTTCAATAACAAATTCATTGTTTCTGATAGACATTGTTTATCTGACTAAATAAATCTACAATAAGATTCATAAACCCAGAGGTAAACAAAGAAGATTCATTTTAGTTTATGTACAAAAACAAAAAAGGCAACCCTTATGGATTGCCTTAAATTCTTTCTTTGCAAGATTACTTACGTAAACCTAGTTCTTTAATTAGAGAACGGTAACGTTCAATGTCCTTAGCCTTAACATAATCAAGTAGACTGCGACGCTTACCAACTAATTTTACTAGAGCATGCTCTGTGCTATAATCTTTTTTATTAACCTTTAAATGTTCAGTTAAGTGAGCGATACGGTAGGTAAATAATGCTATCTGGCCTTCAGCTGAACCAGTATCAGTATTCGACTTTCCGTACTTCTCGAAGATTTCTTGCTTTTTTTCTTTTGTCAAGTACATAAAGCTTATATATTTAAAAAATTTGCGGTGCAAAGATAATCAATTAATTACACGTTGCAACACTTCAAAGTGAAAATTATTACAATAAAAACATCAATAAGCCAATCAAGTAACTTTTTAACAAATAAGGCCAGCAAAAGCCGGCCTTACTATATCATATTTTTCAATATAAAATTCTCTATTTATAACCTTTTTCCTCAGCTAATTTCTCCATTTCCTGATTAAAGATCTCCTCATACTTTTGCTTATCGTAATCGATTTGAATCTTAGCATTGTTTGTAATTTTACTATTCATAGAATTTAGCAATTCTTCTTTTTCAACTTCAATTGCAACAAACGAGCGATATTTTTTATCTGCTAAAACACTTGATTTTTCGCAAGCAACAACGATATTACTAATAGTTTCATCTGCTACTTCACGAGTTAAATTTTCAAATTTTTGTTCAAATTCCGAAGCTGATGATAATTCTCTTTCGTTAACATATCTATCTGTAACTGATTTTGTATTTGATTGAATCAATGTCACCAATCTCTGCTTTGCCAACAATAGTGCTTTTTCTTTTGATAGGCTTAAATCACTACTTGTAGCCATAGAAAATGCTCTAAAAAATTTCTTATCTGACTTTCCTTCACTTTCACAAGGCATATTCTCAAGTATGGTACCTACTTCAGAATTTGTTTTTGTTTGAGAAGCAACTTTTTCTTTTGATTTACAACTATAGGCACCAAATAAAAGGCTAAGAGCTAATGC
The DNA here is from genome assembly GCA_963665705.1 of uncultured Saccharicrinis sp. Lineage (GTDB taxonomy): Bacteria > Bacteroidota > Bacteroidia > Bacteroidales > Marinilabiliaceae > Saccharicrinis. The sequence goes on along the minus strand of OY762448.1, from coordinate 817,619 downwards.
GCCAAATCCAATTGTCTTTTTTAAATTCATATCGAATATTTTTGGTTAGTAAACACTACTTGACTTAAATCAAAAAATAAGCCAAATGTACTTTGCAATATACTAATTAATTTAATTCTCCCTTAATATCTCTTTAAAATGGGTAATTTGCTCATCCGTACCCAATATAAATAACTTATCGTCTTTTGATATTTTAATCTGTGGTGAAGGATTAAATATATAAGTTCCTTCTGGTGTTTTTAAACCCATTAAATTAGCACCTGTTTTTTTGCGTAAGTTTAACTCCTGAATTGTTTTTGAGGTATTTACTTCACTAATACAACCACATTCCACTTCAGTCAACTTCACTTCACGACTACGCTGCAAAAGAATATTTTCTACAAACTCAACAACATCTGGCTGAGTAACTAATTTAGCCATCCTTTGCCCTCCTATCCTATCTGGCATAATTACATTAGTAGCTCCTGCATGTCGTAATTTAACATCAGACCTAAAATCACTCGCTCTACTAATAATTTTGAGCTTTGGATTCATCTCCCTTGCAGTTAATACAACAAACATATTATCTGCATCATTAGGCAAGGCAGTGATTAACGCTTTTGCTTTTCGAATTTGAGCCACATCTAAAACCTCTTCAGAACTTGCATCACCCTGTACATATAGTAAATTAGGGTCTTCCAGAATTCGGGTTACAACATTATCCCTTTTCTCCAGAATAACAAACTTTTCCCCATGCTCTTTTAACTCAACACAAGCCTGAAAACCATTTCTTCCATAACCACAGACAATGATATGATCTTCTAATTTAACTATCTTCTTTTTCACCTGATAAAGTTTATAAGATTGCTGCAATGCACCTTCTACAACCAAACGTGTGATTGAAGTAATTACATAACCAAATATTCCGAAACTAAATATAATAAGAAGTACTGTAAATATCTTCCCTCCTTCTGATAAAGGATACACTTCTCGAAAACCTACAGTCGAAACCGTAATGGTAGTCATATAAAGTGCATCTACAAAAGAATAGTCTTCGATAACAGAAAACCCAATACCTCCTGCGAAAATGATAAAAAACAATGCACTTACACCATAAAGAATGGTCTTAAAATTTTCATGATATGGCACTCTTTTTTTCACTCTACCTTTTTAATTGTTAAAACCTTATGCCCAACATTACAATGCAAGCACTTTTTCTTTTTACAGTAATTATTTGACAAATATATTAAAGCCTGTGAATCTCCGGCATTTTTTACTGATATTTCATTTGCTTCCCAATGAGAAATAATCGAATTCCGTTCCGGCTTCAATTCACTAATCCACCTCAACCCTCTATCTTCAAACACATGATTTTGAGTAAGTTTACCATAAGTAAATAAATATGGAATTATCGTATTAATAATAATTAGATTTTTTGAACCGCCCCCTAATTTTTTTAATATTTTTTCGCTTTTTCTCTCTGGCAAATAGTGTCTGGTCCAATATTCAGAAACTTCAACATCCAAATAATCCTTAATCACATTTATATCCTCTTCATTTATTAAGCTACCAAAAACACCTCGAACTTCCATGATCAGATGTGCTAATTGTGAAATCCGAATCGTTGGAAAGTTAGATGGTCTGAGTCGTAAAAACTTCCATATATATTTTTCTAATCTTTTAAGTTTGTGTTTTTGCTGGATAAAAAGATATTCTATTTTTAAATTTATTAAATACTCATCCTGAAAATCCTCTTCAAGAAAACCTGCCTGTCCAAATAAAATTGCTTCTATTATTTTAATATTATCCGCATATTTTAAAAGAACTTTTAAAGGTATAGATCTTGCCAGCAATTCAAACGGTTCACTATTGACTCCAAATCCAAAACTACGAAATAAAATACGATAAAATGTCTCATCCCAATCTGACACCGTAGTTTCTAATATATCCTTTATTTGAAGAGATCTTTGTTCCAATCGTTCAATCAACATTCGCTCTATCCAAAATGACAATTCAAAGGGACTCATTCTATTTATTTTTCCAGAACAAGCCAGCCAATCATCATTACTTTTTAACTCCATGTAATTAGACCATAATTCATCAGGCCAGGTAATATAAAATACAGGAATTTGATCTCCATTGGTTCGGAATGTTTTACCTTTTCCATGTACTACAACATGTAAAATAACATTATCATAAGCTTTATCTTCATTATGTTTATGCAGATTCCAATCGTTTAAATCCTGATGAACCTCAATATTTCCGACCCAAAGGATTCCTCCTATCTTCACTTTTGCATTAAAAAAATCAGGTCCTGAATCGGTATTTAACTCTCCCGGATTAATAATTTCCAGAGATTGGTTACAACTAGTCTTTAAGTTATTTTGATTATATAGCTTTTGCTTCCATAAAAAATGAAGAAAATCCTCATTGGTTGGGTTATTGGTCATAAGAATAAGATTTTACACAACTAATATACAAAATGTTACAAATAAAAAGCCTCCATAAACGGAGGCTTTCCAAAAATATGATATTTACATTTTATAATTCAGCTAGCAAAACCTGCAATGCAATTACAATATCATCAATTGAAAAATTACAATGTCCACTTACCCCATATTTTTCAGCTGTAAATAATAAATTTCCATCTACTACCTTACTATCATAAAAACTCATATGCCATACGGGAGTAATTGGATCATATTCTGTATGCATATAATAAATCGGAACACTTATAGAACCAACTGTCTCAAATAATAATTTAACTCTTAGCATGGCTTGCTTATCACCTTCTATATCAATAACACAATTATCCAAATCCAACATTCCTATTCCAGGGATAAAAACTTCAGGATAATCAGTTTTTGTATTATCAAATGGAACCCCATGCATCCTTTCGACCAAATCATTAGTTGCCATAATATTAAAACGCAGAATACCTCCTACTACACTCACCAAATCATCCTCAAGTGTTGGGCTACTCCAATCAACAGGTACATTTGCCAAATTTAATAATACAGGTAACTTCCATTGACTCTCAGGGGCTGTTATAACCGAGAAAATAAGTTGCTGCAAAACTCCATCCGCCCATAATTGCATAGTTTTGGGAGGAACATATGCAGGAGATCCCATATTAAAATCATTATCACCTAACAATAATTTTATCATTTCTATCTCATCGTGATAAATACAATTGAACAAAACATGAAAATTTCCAAAATAATCTATCTGCTTCTGAAAATTTCCAACAGGAGCACAAGTAACTAAACCTGCATCAAAAATATTTTTATATTTCTCTAGTGTTTTTATTGCAACCAGACCACCTTCAGAAACTCCTCCTAAAATCAATTTTGCTGATTTAAAGTGTGCTTTAACCAAGTTTCCTAAAAATTTAACATCTTCAATGGCTTCTTTTACAACAAAACCCGTTTCACTATAACTGGTAGCAGCATAAGCAACTCCCATAGATGTTAACAAACCTTTTATAGATGCAGCTCCAATATAATCGTCCGGTACCTCAATCGGATTTACCGGATCAACATATCCATGGGCATAAACAACAAAAACATCTCCATCCCAGTTTTTTGGAATTATTATTTCAATGATATCATCATTGACTTTTCCTTTATAATAAAAGCCATCCTCTCCTCCTAGCTCATATTCTGAGAACACATTGAATCCTTTTAATTCAGATTCATCTAATATCGGCACACCGTCTTCTAAAGACTCTTTGGTACAGGCCGTCATTAATAAAATCAATAACGAAAATAACAACATTCCTGACCATCTTTTCCACATTAAGTTCTGACCACAATTCATGACTATATAATTTTGACATGAACTTAATATACTACTGCTCCATAGATATGTCAACGGCATTACAGCATTATTTTTAAAATATAAATGTATGCCGAAACAAAAAAAGCCCCCAAAACTGGAGGCTTTCTTTATATAATACTGTAATAATACTTTATAATAATCCTTTAGCTTTTAAAAGCTCACTCATTTCTTGCTGAACCTCTTTTGCAGCCATCCCTGCTTGTTCCGCAAAATCTTTTTCTGAGCTTTTGTATATAATTCCTCTTGATGAATTTACTAACAATCCACATTTATCATTTAATCCGTTTTCAGCTACTTCTTGTAAGCTTCCTCCCTGAGCTCCAACTCCAGGAACCAATAAGAAATGATTAGGAATAATACTTCTAATTTCTTTTAATTTCTCTGCCTTAGTTGCTCCAACAACATACATTAGATTTTCTTCCGTACCCCATTCTGCAGATGTTTTAATCACTTTTTCAAAAAGCTTTTCATCATTTTCTGCCATATACTGAAAATCAGCAGCTCCTTTATTTGATGTTAAAGCTAATAAAATCACCCACTTATCAACATAAGTCATAAATGGTTTTACTGAATCCTCACCCATATATGGTGCAACTGTAACTGAATCAAAATCCATTGTGTCAAAAAATGCCTTGGCATACATATTTGATGTATTACCAATATCACCTCTTTTAGCATCTGCAATGATAAAAATATCAGGATAGTTATAGCGGATATAATTCACTGTCTTCTCTAAACTATTCCATCCTGATACTCCCATACTTTCATAAAATGCCAAGTTAGGTTTATAGGCCACGGTATATTCTTGTGTTGCATCAATAATCTCCTTATTAAACGCAAAAATAGGATCAGTTGTTTCTAATAAAAAGCGAGGAATTTTATTGATATCAGTATCTAAACCAACACATAAAAAGCTCCCTTTTTTCTTAATGTTTTCAAATAGTTCCTGAGAAGTCATTTTTATTAAGTTTATAAAGTTTAATGTTATTAAGTTTATAAAGCAGTTTGTTACTAAAGTTAATTTATAAAGTTATTCATTATTTAAAGCTTTTATCCATCCTGATAGCATTCTTGAAATCTCCATATAAAGAAATCAATCCTTGAGATCCTGACTTATCTATAAAACTAAGTTCCAAGACCAAATACTACATTGATCTAACCTCTGGTCAAGAATCTTTTTGTCATGCAATAATATCATCATAACTATTGACCATTATTACACTAATGCGAATCTTACTTTAAAAACTTATTAACCTTATAAACAGTTAACTACTATTCTAGCTCACTAGCTTTTAATCTCTCTGCATTTTCTTCTACAATTAGCCTATCTATTACACCTTGTAAATCACCATCCATAACTGCAGGTAGATTATACAATGTAAAATTAACACGGTGATCTGTCACCCTACCTTGTGGGTAATTGTATGTACGAATCTTTGCAGAACGGTCTCCGGTTGAAACCATAGTCTTTCTCTTTGAAGAAATCGCATCCAAATATTTTTGGTACTCCAAATTATAAAGACGAGTCCTTAATTCGATCATTGCTTTATCCAGGTTCTTCAATTGAGATTTCTGATCCTGACAAGTAACTACAATCCCAGACGGAATGTGAGTTAAACGAATAGCTGAATAAGTTGTATTTACAGACTGACCTCCAGGACCTGATGAACAGTAAGTATCTTTACGAATATCCTCTTGTCTTAGATCAATATCAAATTCTTCTGCCTCAGGTAATACAGCGACAGATGCTGCAGAAGTATGAACGCGTCCTTGAGTTTCTGTTTGAGGGACGCGCTGTACACGATGTACTCCTGATTCATATTTTAGAATCCCATATACACCTTCACCAGTTACATTAAATACGATTTCTTTATAACCACCAGAAGTTCCTTCACTCATATGAGTCACATCTACTTTCCAGCCTTGCTTTTCACAATATTTAGTATACATACGGAATAAGTCACCAGCAAAAATACTAGCTTCATCACCTCCTGTACCTGCACGAACCTCAACCACACTATTTTTCCCATCTTCAGGGTCTGCTGGAATTAAAAGCAACTTAATTTCTTCCTCCATTCCTGGAAGTTTCTCTTCTAATTCATCCAACTCCATCTTTGCCATTTCCCTCATTTCAGCATCATCCTCTTCTTTTAAGATAGTTTTTGCCTCTGCAATGGTTTCCAATGTTGACTTATAATCATCATGAGCTTTTACAACTCTTTCAAGTTCTTTATACTCTTTATTAAGCTTGATATATTTTTTTGTATCTGAAATCACTTCAGGATCTGTTATCTGTTCAGAAACTTCCTGAAAACGGATTACGACACCACCTAGCATGTCTAATAATTTATTTTCTGCCATTTTTATATTTTATAAGATTTTTAAATAAGTAATAGAAAGACACATCAGACCTTCTGGCCTAACAATTTCTCGTTCCTTATATAAATCCTGAAAGAAGCATATATATTAAATTAGTATTTAAATGTTCCGAACTCGCTGTGTATAGTAAGTTCTGTATTTTCGCTTACTTCGCAACGTCCTACAATTTGAGCATCAATATTAAATGACTTACTGATTTCAATCAAATCTGCAGCAATCTCTTCAGGAACATACAATTCCATCCTATGTCCCATATTGAACACCTTATACATTTCGTCCCAAGCAGTACCCGATTGTTCTTGTATTGTCTTAAACAAAGGAGGTACTGGAAATAAGTTATCTTTAATTACATGTAATTTTTCTACAAAGTGAAGCACTTTTGTTTGAGCACCTCCTGAACAATGAACCATTCCATGAATTTGAGAACGGAACTGATCTAACATCTTTTTAATCACAGGAGCATAAGTTCTTGTTGGGGATAACACTAGTTTACCAGCATCTATATCCACTCCTTCAACTGCATCTGTTAATTTTAAACCTCCTGAATAAACTAAATCTGAAGGAACTGTTGGATCAAAGCTTTCTGGATATTTTTGAGCCAGATAGTTTGCAAAAACATCATGACGAGCAGAAGTTAAACCATTACTTCCCATTCCGCCATTATACTCTTTTTCATAGGTTGCTGTTCCTGATGAAGAAAGTCCTACAATAACATCACCTGCCTGAATATTTTTATTATCAATAACATCAGAACGTTTCATTCGACAAGTTACTGTTGAATCAACAATAATGGTTCTTACCAAATCGCCAACATCAGCAGTTTCTCCACCTGTTGAGTAAATTGAAACTCCCATCTCTCTTATATCTGCTAACAAATCTTCAGTACCATTAATTATAGCTGATATAACTTCACCCGGCACTAAATTCTTATTTCTTCCGATTGTTGATGACAATAATATATTATCAGTAGCACCAACACAAAGCAAATCATCCAGATTCATAATTAAAGCATCCTGCGCAATTCCTTTCCACACAGAAACATCTCCTGTTTCTTTCCAGTACAAATATGCTAACGAAGACTTTGTACCAGCACCATCTGCATGCATTATATTACAGTATTCTTCATCTCCACAAAGAATATCAGGAATAATTTTACAAAAAGCTTTAGGATATAGTCCTTTATCGATGTTTTTAATGGCGTTATGCACATCCTCTTTTGAGGCAGAAACCCCTCTTTGATTATACCTTGAATCTGAACTCACGAAATAATTATTTAGAATTTTCGGAGGACAAAAGTAATACAATTTTGTCAGTTATCAATTAAGAGTTTAGGCTAATCATGTATATTGTAATATGTAATGTTTTTTTATCACTTCTTTTCCTCACTTAATAACGAATATTAGCCTACACTACAATATTAATTACATTCATTAACTACTGCTAAAATTTAGGTTAATTCTAATATCTGTTTTAATAATTTTGGTAATTTACCTTGATGGTTTGATTTTAAGAACTCGCATCCTTTTAAATCTGGAGGTCTACGTACCTGCTCCTGAATGTAATCGTAACAGATGTGGATATAAAACAAATATACTTTTATAAACATTCACATACACTACACATATCCATCACTAATCAGTGAGTCTGATGTGAATCAATAGTGAATCAATAGTGTTTAATAACCGCAGCTGTTCCACACACAATCCGAAGCAGTCCCGAACCAGACTGCATTATATTAAATACCAATATGACTTATTCTTTTCAGCAGGCTTTATTCACTTACTTGTTTCAATGGTTTTTCCAACTCAATATTATACTCAAAATCTTTATCATCAGTTTCTCCTGATGTGGTAAATTTCACTTTTTGATTTAAGTATCCTTCTGCTGCCACCAAAAATACGTAATCTGTATTTGGCTTTAATTTTACTTTATAGGTTCCGTCCTCCGGAATATTTATTTTTAATGTTGTTCCGTCGCTTCCAATTAACCTAACATAGGACTGTTGAACAACCTCTTCATTTTTATTTTTAATAGTTCCGTTTAGCACAAAGTTCAGTTTTGGTAGGATGAAACTATACAAATTATCAATCCCCTTTGAGCTTCCCCGAGTAGATGAAAAGATTCCCTCCTCAGCTTTTCCTTTAAAAGCAATACCAAAGTCATCGGATTCGCTATTAATTGGCTTTCCCAAATTTGAAACCAGCCAACGCCCTTCGTCATCAATATATGCCTTAAAAATATCCAGACCTCCAAAACCTATATGCGTATCTGAACTAAAATACAGAATTCCATCGACTCTCACATATGGAAACATTTCGTTACCTGGAGTATTTATTGCTGAACCTAAGTTTTCCGGCTTTCCCCATGATCCATCAACATTAGTAGTTTTCCATATATCCATACCCCCATAACCACCTTCTCTGTCACTCACAAAATATAAGATTTCTCCGTCTGGAGAAATTGCCGGGTGTGCTACAACCATACTATCTTCACCAATTTTAATAGCAGTAGGTTCGCCCCATCTTCCGCCACTACGAGCACTTGTTACAATTTCGGCCCCCATAGCTTTGGTTTTATCATATTTACACCTTGTGTAAAACAATTGCTTTCCATCGGCGCTCACATTAGGAGCTCCATTATCAACCTGAGCTGCATTGATAGGCTCTTCAAAGGCCTCGGGCTCTGACCAAACACCCTTGGCATCTATTTTAGAAAAATATAACGATGAGATCCCCTGACCTGTTATTCTGTTTTTCCTCTTCTTCTTCTTTTCTGTTCGCATTGATGAGAAAATGACATAATCATATGAGTCCCCAACAAATGCAGGCGAAAAATCACTAAACTTACTATTTAGCTTTTTAAGTTTATTGATTTGATATCTTTTAGCATTTACCTCTTTTTGAATCATCATACAGGAAGCTAATCCTCTCTGAGCTCTAATATCAGCAGGAACTTCTTCAAGATAAGTTTCATATTCAGGTATTGCTTTCTCCAACTTCCCGGCTTTACGATAACTTTCAGCCATATAAAACTGAGCCTGCCTTTCCGGATATTTATATCGTACAGCTTTGGAATATGCAGAAGCTGCTTTTGTAGGCTTATTGGTAATACGATAACATTCACCCATATAATAAGAATACTCGCCTTTTAGGTATTTATTCTTTTCTTTTGAGTAAGCTCTCTTATATAATTCTGCAGCCCTTGTATATTCACCTATTTCAAAAGATTTGCGTGCAAATGAAACTCTTTTTTTACTTGCACATGAAACTAATGCAACACAGGATATTATTATTAATATCTTATTGATGATACTATTTCTCATACTTTTTCTAAAATCAGATGTAAAAGTAACATTTATTAGCTTGGTACAAAAACGCATATTTTTAATAAAAAGTATAATTACTACCTTGAGATTATTACTCTTTTTCTATAATTTGAGATTCTTTTTCCTTTCATGCATACCTTTTTATCCTTCACAATATATATATTTGCATCTACAGGGGGGAAAGATTGTTATCGTGAAACAAATAATTACAAATCAATAATTATATTTTCACGGTAGTATACCACTAATCTTAAAAGAACAAATGGTATAGTATGTCGTATATTTTTATTGCTTGCATCGCACTTATTGTTTTCTTTTCATTTTCACTGATAATAAAACCTCATAAAACATTATCTGAAAAGATATTTGTTGGATGGATATTCCTTCTTGCCATAACGGAATTATCTTTCTTTTTAAATTCCATCAATCTTTTCAATGATTACACCCTTCTTTTTGCATTTATTTGTGATACACATATATTACATGGCACACTGTTCTATTTTTATGTACAAAGTTTCACCAATAAGAACTTTAAGTTTAAACCTTTTCATTTAATACATCTACTTCCCTTTCTCATGGTTTTTAGTTTAAAAACCTATTTTAACAGAGTATTAGGAGTTATTGACTGCTACGGCTCCGGCTGCTTACATGAAGGAAACCAATATGTAGACCTGCTTACTTTCTTAAAATTTGGAATACTTGGCACCTATTTATTTATGGGGTGGCATCTTGTTCATCACAATATAATTCATAAAACACATAGCGATAATTTTGAAAAAATAAGGGCAAACTGGATTAGAAATATCACAATAGGCGTATTTATTATCTATTTTTTTGCTGCTGGCTATAAGGTAATATCAAGACTTGGTTTTCCTTTTTTAGGAAATGATATCACAGTCGTTAACCTAATGGTTTCATTCTTCATTCTTGTATTCTTATATCTAGGAAATTCTTATGCTTACATTTTTGTGGCTCCATACCAGGGAAAAGGAATTGATTTGGATACAACCGCTAAACCTGCACTTCAAAGCATCTCTCAATCAATTGACCAGCTGGAAATTATAGATCTCGATAAAAAATTCGACCTTATTGAAAAGTATCTACACATTGAAAAACCTTTTCTTAATGGGCAATTCACTGTCAGAGAATTATCAGACAAAATCAATATTCCTCAAATTGAGATCTCTCAAATCATTCATACAAAAACAAATATGTATTATACTGATTATATGAATAAATTTAGGGTTGAGACTTTTAAGGAAAAATTAAATAACCCTGCTAACGAAAACTTTACTATATTTTCTATTGCATTGGATTGTGGATTCGCCTCAAAAACAAGTTTCAATAGAATCTTTAAGCATCACACCGGAATGACACCTTCTGAATACAAAAACAATCAAGTATAAACACATCTTATTTTCACTCTTAATGTTAAACACCTCACAAAATATACTTATTATTTAAAAGTAAAAACCAATAATTTTGTAACAGACAAATAGAAAAACACCCCCTTTCCTTTCATTCTCCCACAATAACAAATGGCTTAATTAATATTTTTATATTTTTAAACACCACCCACAACCACAGCAACCCACTGACTACCAAGCAATGGAACGTTTCATAATTTATGGTACTTCATAAAATGGTACCATAAATTTAGTTTGGGGCGATACCTCTTCTTTTAATATTCAAATTTGTTTTCAAATTGATGATGAAAGCAAACTATTTATGAAGAGGTTTTTTAGCAAAAACGGTATTAGAAATTTAATACAACTAAGTATTTTGGGAGTTGCCATTTATTGGTTAATAAGAGTATTATTAGATCCTGAACTTTATGTAGATTTTGAGGCTTACTGTCCAATGGGTGGTATTCAGTCTTTTTTTACGTTTCTTGAAAATGGTGCGCTGGCCTGCTCTATGTCAGGAATGCAACTTATTTTAGGAATAGTACTAATGGTATGCGTATTACTATTTAGCAAACTTTTTTGCGGATATATATGCCCTTTGGGAACAATTGCAGAATGGTTTGGTAAAATAGGAAATAAATATAAAATTCAAATTACCATACCAAATACTCTTGACAAATTATTGAGATTATTTAAATATGTTTTATTAGGGGTTACATTCTACTTTACCTTGTCAACAAATGAACTTTTTTGTAAAAGTTACGATCCATTTTTTGCTATTGTTTCAAGGTTTGGCAATGACGTTATTCCCTGGATGGCTATTATGGCAATTGCAATTTTAATTATTGGGTCAACTATTATCCCAATGTTTTGGTGTAGATATGCCTGTCCGTTAGGGGCATTATCAACTCTATTTAAACATATATACGTTGTTATTGCATTGGTAGTTATTTATGTAATAATTTACTTTTTTCAATTGGAAATTAGTTGGATTTATCCTTTATTAGCATTGTTCGTAGCAGGGTACTTTTTCGAAGCAATTTTGCCGGAAAAGAGTAAAAGTTTGCAGATGTTGAAAATTACACGAAATACCAATTCTTGCATTGATTGTGGACTTTGTTCTAAGAAATGTCCTCAAGGTATTGACGTGGCCTCTCTCGAGGTTGTAAATCACTCAGACTGTAACCTTTGTGGAGAATGTGTAAGTAACTGCCCTGTATCAAATACATTATTAGTTAATAATAAAAATAACTTTAGATGGATGCCGATAATTGCCCTAGCAATTTTAGTTCTGAGTGGTATTTATTTAGGTAGCAAATTAGAAGTTCCAACAGTTAATATTAACTGGGGATCAGAGGAACAACAAAGTAGAAGTCAATATATTGAATACTCAGGTCTTAAAAATGTAAAATGCTACGGTAGTAGTATGTCATTTGTAAACCAAATGAAAACAGTTGAAGGTGTTATTGGAGCTGCTACATACGTTAACTCTCACACCGTTAAGGTTTGGTATGATACATTAGCGACTAATGCAACAACAGTAAAAAAAGCATTATTCAGTCCGGTTAGGGTCCATATAATGGATGCTTCAAGTGACTCTACAAAAGTTGCCATAATTAATGCAAAAGTCTATAATTTCTTTGACCAGATGGATGTTTTCTATCTAGATCAAATAGTTAGAAATGATGGTAATATTTACAGTTTTGAATCTTCATTTGGGGAACCGGTAAAGATTAAATTTTATGCAAATTACAATTTAAAACTCGACTCTTTAAAGAAAAGTATAGAACGTAAATACATAACCATTAAAAGTGGTGATAAAGAGTATCAGCAAAGTATCAATTTTAAAGTTTCTGATATTACACGTACTAACGAGTACGCAACCGGTTTGAATTTAAAAAGAGGAATGTTTTTACCTTTTAAAAGAGCCTTTAACGACCGGAATAAGTATAGTAATGATCAGTTGATGTCGTTTGAAATGACATTTGATACATACCCTCGAAATGAACAAAAATGCCATTTATGGTAAACCACGTAGGTAAGAAAAACCCATACGTTGTTGGAATGATTACTTACTACAAAACAAAACCTACATTACGCGTTTTCTTTGTTAAAGACAAAACTACTCCTGATAAAATTGTAGAACTCATTACTCAGGAAAAACTTTCCATTGAATATGACAATGGAGTCTCCGAAGAAATTGATAATCCTTACACATTTAAGTAAAAATAATCAGAGCAGATTTATATCAGTCTACATGCAATTATTTACCTATTTATGGTGATTGCCGGTAGCCTGATATAAGTCTAGCTTTGCCCTCGCAAAGGGAAATAATCAATATTAATTTATAACCTTTTAAATTTTTTAAAGATGAAGAAGCTTTACACATTATTGGTAGCCTCTTTTATAGCAGCTACAACATTTAGTCAAATTACTCTAGTCGAAGATATTAACCCGGGAACAGGTAATTCATCTCCTGCCAATTTATTTAAAGATGGTGATTATATATATTTTGCGGCTGATGATGCAGCAGCAACTATAGATCACGGAAAAGAGTTATGGAGAACCAATGGAACTACAACTGAACTTGTGAAAGACTTACGAGAAGGAACCGGTAATTCAACTCCAGGAAACTTTTTTAACTTTAATAGCACATTGTATTTTACCGCTCACAACGGAACTACAAGTGTTGTTCATTCTACTGATGGAACTGAAACTGGTACATTAGATTTAGAATTATCCCAAGGAATATTTTTCCCTTTAGAATATAATGGATTAATTTACTTTGTCAATTCTACAGCTGGTAATACACTATACACTTTTAACGGTTCGGTTGTTAGTGCAGCAGCTAACAACGGTAATCTGGGTACGGAATTGATATCTTCAGGAAATATGATTGGTTTAAGTAATAAATTAATCATATACATGAAAACGGCAAATGAGTCTGCATCTATAGGAATAGAATTGTATCAATATGATCCCGAAACAGGCATCTATACCTTAATTAAAGATATTACAGGAGATGACAGTAGTGCAAGTATCTCTAACATGACAGTTATTGGTACTAAAGTTTACTTTGAAGCACTAAATACATTATGGGAAACAGATGGAACAACCGACGGAACTGTTGAAGTGAGTGTAGCCTCAGGTATTAGTGGAGTTGCAAATTTTTATGCATGGAACGACAAGTTATATTTTGAAGGAGACAATGGTACAAATGGAGATCAACTATACGTATATGATCCATCAGGACCATCAGTAACTAGCTTAAGTAATATTTCAGGAGATAACTCTGATCATAATCCATCTGATTATTGTGTTTACGACGGTTATCTTTATTATGCAGGTTGCGACAATAATGACACTAAAAAACATCTATTTAGAACTGACGGTTCTTCTATTGAACAAATTGATGATGCGATAATAGATGTTGATGAAATTGTGGAGTTAAATGGCATTTTATACTTTGAAGCTGAGGATGCTACCGGTACAGAAACAACAGGTAATGAACTTTTTAGTTTTGATCCATCAACTTATATTCCTAATGCTATAGATCAAAATTATTTAAATTCATTAAGTCTTTATCCAAATCCAACAAATGGAATTATTAATATCAGTGGATTAGAGAATTCAGACGTTGAATATACTGTTTATGATATTTCTGGTAGAACAGTACAAGCAGGTATTGTTAATAATCAAATTAGACTAGATGCAGCATCTGGAATCTATATTATTGAATTAAAAGATGGAAATAATATAAGTACGCATAAAGTACAAATTAAATAATTGTATAAATTATATGAGAAGGTAAGCTATTATAGCATCACCTTCTCTTTTTAAGTAATTACGATCACAAACTACTTTTACGAACTAAAAGCAATAATGCTTTACTCTATAAATACAACAGGCAAAAAGTACAATTGAATCAAAGCCAAGAAAACTAATTATTCATGAAGATATTCATAAGCATTCTGTTAACAAGCCTACTATTTATCACAAATCTGGTAGCTCAAAATGAGGGAAGGATTATATCCGGCCGCATTCTTGATGCTGCTGATAATTCACCAATAACCGGGGCCAACGTAGTAATACTTCCATTTTATAAAGGAACAGTATCTGATGCAAACGGAGAGTTTTCAATAACGATCAAAGAAACCAACGCTCAAAATCTTGAACTGATGGCTACTTTTATTGGAATGATAACAATAAAGACACCTATCACTTCAGAAAATTATTTTGAGATAAAATTAGAAAGCTCTATCAATGAATTAGAACAAATTATTGTTACCTCATCCTACGGCACAAAAAAATTAAAAGAAGAAGTTGTTGGAAGTATCTCAAGCATTCAGGCTAAAGATATTCAAGTTGAACAAGCCTTTGAAAGTGTTGATAAAATGCTGGAAGGTCAGGTTGCAGGAGTAACAATGGAAGTAAGCTCCTCACCTTTAGATCCTGTAAAAATCGACATTCGAGGACAAGGAACATTAAGCCCTATAAACAATACTGTATTATCTACCTCATCACAACCCCTGATTATTATTGATGGTGTAATTATGAGCGAAGAAAGTGGTATTGATAATGAATTATTTGATGGAAGCGGTTCTTTTACCGAGGATTTCCAAAATCCTTTAGCTCAAATTGCACCAGAAGACATAGCTTCTATTAATATACTTAAAGATGCTGCTGCTGTTAGTATTTATGGTGCAGATGGAGCTAACGGAGTTATTCTTATTGAAACCAAAAAAGGAAAAAAAGGAAAAACAATTTTTCATGCTTCAACTCAACATGGTATTTCAGAAGCCATCAATCAAATTAAATATTTAAATGGTGAACAATACACTGAAGTAAGAAATGCTTACCTCCAAAATACGGGTTCTCAAACTATATCGTACAATGGCATAGATACAGATTGGTTTGACCTGTTAAACAGACGTGGATCATTTCATAAATATGCTTTAAATGCTTCTGGTGGATCAGATCGTCTTACCTACAGAGTTGGTTTAAGTTATTTAAAAAATAATGAACCACAGGATGGAAACTATGCTAATCAATACAGAATGAGTACCTCTCTTGTTTATAAGGCAAAAAAATTAAACCTTAGTTTTAGCCTTAATCCATCCTTAACAGAGAAAATCAATCCTAATATTTATTATTCATATGCCTATGCACCCAACCTGCCAGCCTACAACGAAGATGGAACTTATGCTAACGTTGGAGTAAGCGGATTAGCAAATCCATTAGCTGCCATAGAACAGAATCGTAACAAAACACAAACAAAAGGATTAATAAGTAGCTTTAAAGTAAACTATGATATAAATACAAACTGGAATGTCACAACAAGCTTCGGTGTTGATTATAAAGATAAAAAGCAAGACAGGTATTATTCCGGAGAGAATGAAAGCGGGCAAATCAATGGTACTTTTACTTTAGATGGAATTACATATCCTAAATGGGGAAAAAGAGTCATTAATTTAAGAGAGTCTTTAGGATGGAATTGGAATGCCACAACCTCTTATTCAAAACAGATTACAGAAAACCATTATTTTGATATAATGGGAGGCATGGAGTTACGCGAAGAATCTAAAGATTTTGAACGCCAGATGGGAACTGGATTTGTAAATCCCAACATTATCAATCCGGTATCAGCAGCCCTTAGAGATGATGATCCTGATACTGAAAATGATGATACTTACAATAACCAAAGTTTCAATTCTGATTCAGACACAAATTCAAGAGTTTCCTTTTTGGGTCAAATGAATTACAATTTTAAAAAGAGATATTATCTATTAGCTAACTTCAGAAGAGATGAAAGTTCTGTTTTTGGTGATGATTCAAATGTGGCTTACAACGGAGGATTTGGTATTGGATGGATTGTTTCAAAAGAAAACTTTTTTGAAAAAATAAAGTGGGTTGACTTTTTGAAAATAAAAGGAAGTATGGGTTCTACAGGCAATTCACGTATAGGTTCATACAGATCAAAAGGACTTTACACCTACGATGAAGACAATGAAGGATACAATCAATTACCTTATGCAAATCCCTCAACTGCGCCAAATGGCAACTTAAGTTGGGAAACAACTATAAAATATAATTTGGGGATTGATTTTAATTTTTTATCTCGCTATTCACTTACTGCTGAATATTTTTACGATGATATCAAAGATATGATTTCAAGTAGAGATGTTCCTTACGAAACAGGTTATAGCTCAATACAAATCAATGGATCTGACATGGTTAACAAAGGTATTGAAATCGCATTTTCTGCCCGAGTTATCGATTCAACTCCTTTTAAATGGAATCTAACATTTAACATTGCTACATTAGATAACAAAATAACTTCTGTTAAAAATTATGGTGATGACTATTCTATTGCAAGTGTTGCTACTGCCATAAAAAAAGGATACAGCACTTCCACTATATGGGGTGTTAATTGGGCTGGAATAGATCCGGCAACAGGTAGAGACCTGGTTAAAAAAGATGGTCAAATCATGGATGCAAAAACTTATGCCGACAACTATGAAACATCAGATAAGGAACCAATCGGAAATACTCAAGCTGATTTTTATGGTGGATTTAGCTCTGTTTTTTCATTTAAAAACAAATTAACATTATCTATTAGAGGATCATACAAATACGGAGTAGACAAATTGGTTAGTAGAGATTTAATTTCAAATTACAGAATTACCTCAAATAGAAATTTAAGTGTAAATGCTTATGATTTTTGGAGACAACCTGGTGACATCGCAACTCAACAGGCTCCTACGGATAACGAGGTCATTTATACTAGCTTAAGCAAATATGTTTATGATGCTTCACATTTAAAAATAAGTAGTATAAGCTTATCATATAATTTACCTGTTCAAAAATTAAATTTAGGTTTAAAAAATATGGCCATCAATTTCAATGTAACTAACCCTGCTATATTTTATAAGGTAAAAAGTCCTAACGGTAAAAATGGAATTAAAGAATTTATGTACACCTACCCTAATGCCCGCACATGGACTTTATGCTTAAATGCTACATTTTAATTTATTCACTGATTTAATTAAAAATTATGAAGAGAATAATCATATATATTACCCTATTGATTTTTACAACTACAGCTTGTAATGATTTTTTAGAACAAGAACCAGGAACACAGACATCTGTTGATGAGATATTTTCAACGTACGAAGGCTTTAAGATGAGTCTTAATGGATGTTATTATGATTTAGAAGCTGCCTTATCGGGTGAAAGAAACGCTGTGTATGCAGATGCTTTAGGTGGGAATATTAATTTCACCCCATCTGAAACTTCTTATGAAATATCGGCACCATATAAAATTGAAAATGTGTATTCATTTTCTGATGTTTCAGATGATAGTGATATGAGTACCATATATCAAAGTTTGTATGAACTTATAAATGAGGCAAACCTTATATTGGAGCACATATCGAGTCTGGAGGATGCTACAGATGATCAGAAATCACAATTAAAAGCAGAATGTTTATGTATACGAGCTATATCTCACTTTTATTTAGTTCGATATTATGCTCAAAATTATTCATATACTTCAGACGCTTCGCATCCAGGAATCATATGTAATACTAAAACACAAGAAGTTGGCGTAGATTACCCGGCTCGTAACACAGTAAAAGAAACTTATGATATTATCATAGCTGATCTTCAAAATGCAATCGATTATTTTAAATCTGAAACAATTCTTGAAGGAGCTGAATATTCCTATTTCACGTCTACTTCATGTAAAGCGCTATTATCAAAGGTAGCTTTATACGCTGAAGATTATCAATTAGCCATAGATTATTCAAGTGATGTAATTTTAAACAGTGGAATAAATTTATTAACCACAGATAATTATGTTTCTGAATGGAAAAAAACAAATACACCTGTATCGGAAATTATATTTGAGCTTTCTGCTAAAATAGATGATGAAGGTGATTATAAAAACACCTTATCTGGGTTCTATGGTATAATTGCATCAGAAGCTGATTATTCAGACTACAGTGCAAATCAGGATCTTTTAAATCTTTTTGAAGAAAATGATGTCAGAGGAAGTGAAATGTATACCAGTTACGCAATAAACAAAATAATTGGCGATGAAGCTGAAGCAGTATTAACAAACTACTATTTCACTAATAAATTCCAGGACAACCCGGGAAATCCTATTTTACGGTTGAGCGAAATTTATTTAATCAGAGCTGAAGCATATTCCAGATTAGATGAACCGGAAAATGCACTTACAGATTTAAATTCAATAAGAGAAAACCGAGGGTCTACTCCGGCACTTATTTCAGATGACTTATTAGAAGAAATATTTTTAGAACGACGAAAAGAACTTTGCTTTGAAGGAGAACTTTTCTTTGATATCGCAAGATTTCATAAAGATGTAGAACGCTATTCCGATTGCATCGCCTCTACATGTAACCTTGATTATCCATCAAATTACTTTGTACTGCCAATTCCTAAAAATAGTACAGACTTAAATTCAAATTTAGAACAAAATGAAGGCTATTACTAAAATATTTATCCCATTAATTATATTATTTGTTGCTATTTGGGGATGTGAATCTGATCAAATAACAGGTGAATCAACATATAATGGACAAGCATTTATGCGATTTTACCTGATCACCAATAGTAATGATGAACCTATTGATGATGGTGTAATAGAAATTGGAGTGCTACCTGAAGAGGAATATACTCATAAGTCGTTAAAACCATTAAAAATTCCGGTTACGCTAACATATCCTAATATTGATAACGAAATAACTGCAGAGTTTTCACAAAACCTTAGTGGAGAATTTAATGGTTATAGCATAAATCCTAGCTCTTTAAGCTTTAACAAAGACAAGTTAATTGATACTATCACAATATCTTTTACAGAAAGATGGGATGCAGAAGATATTAACAAAATTAGTTTAGAACTTACTAACTGTAGTGATAATTCTGTTTCTTTAGGTCAATTAAATGATTATAATAAAAACAACATTTTAGATATTACTTTAGGAGAAGTTTTGACTACCTGTACTTTTTCATCAAACAGAATTGAAATAACAGGAGAAGCTGGGGAACAAGTAGAATTTGAAGTATTATTTGACAATGGATTTCTTCCTGAAGAAATTGAGAACATGGAACTTTTTAACGAAATAAAAGGCTTTGAATATACTCTTGATAGGATTAGTGAAGAAGGCAACAATGAAAGCATTACATATGTAATGACTTTATCTGATGATATACAAAACGATGAAGTAAGTTATACTACTACTATATCTTTAAATGAAACATCGGAATATTCACCTACTGGCAATACCATTTTACAAATTATTAAACCATTAAACATAGCCAGAGATAAGGCTATTTACACATCAGCAAACTTCTATGACTTAAGCAATCCTTATTACCGCACTTATGGTGAAAACTGGATGTGGTCGTCAAGCAATGAAGCTTGTGGATGGAAGGCATTTAATGCATTTACATATCCTGTAGTTGTTGAAAAAGATGATGACAATGCTATATTATACAGTGACAATGGTACTGAAGATGAAAGTGATGATATTTACCATCATGCCTTTAGAATTGGATTTAACTCAAACCTGACAGGAAGAACAACCAATGCATTTAACCTTAAAAGATGGTTTAATAATGAATCAACAAACTCAGATGTATCTCCTGGTTTTAACGTTCCGGAAGCTTTAGAGTTTTACCCTAAAGATGGAATAAGCGAAACAGAAGGAACTGTTTTAGTCATACCGCAAATCATTACAGTTTCAAGCCAAGAAGGAAATAGTCATAATATTTCTATCTCTGGTGAAGGTACCTATGAAGAAATATCCTCCGGATTATTTGAAATTACACTAGAATTCAGAGCCACAAATGAAGAGTTATTTGGTGGCACTCAGGTTTCATATTATAAAATATACAATAGCAATAGTTATGGTGGAGATCCTGACCCATTAACAGATGGATGTATTGAAGCCGTGGATTTATAATCAAAAAATTGACTAGTTATAAAATAAAAATAATGAAGACGTATTTCATATTTATAAGCTTACTTTTAATAAACTCATTGTCGATAAAAGCTTCGAAAGATAACAACGAAGAAAAAAAGACAAATGGAAAAATTAAACCTTACGAAAAAGTAATCACTCCGGAATATAAAACATATTCTGGCATGTTTAAGGTTCATAGAAATGATGACAAATTATATTTTGAGATTCCTGATTCATTATTCAGCCGTGAATTTTTAATTGCATCACAAATTGCAGAAGTCAGTGATCCTGATGGAGGTAAAGGATTTGCCGGAGAATTGAGAAGAAATCCTATTGTTATTAGATTTTCTCATGATGACAAAAATGTATACATACTAACCCCCAATAATAAAGAAACAATTACAGATGAAAGTGGGAACATTAAAAATGCATTTGAACGCAATTACTTAGATCCCGTACTGGAAACCTTTCCCATTAAAGCCACCGGTAATGATAGTTCAATTGTAATTGACGTAACTGACTTTTTTGCCAGTGAATTACCAATTATCACTCCTTTTGCCAGCAAAGGTAAACCGGGAAAACTAGATAAAGCATCTTCCTTTCTGGATAAGGTGCAGGTTTTTGAAAAAAATATTGAATTGCAATCCTATTTTAACTATAGTACCAATTCATATCCATTCAGGGCTTTATTGAACAGATCTATCGTTCTCTTACCTAAGGAAACTATGATGCCACGCTTGTCGGATAGAAGAATTAATTTTTTCGCAAATAGTAAGAAATATTTCATCGACAATGGATATACTTCTGTCAGTGAATCCTATATACATAGATTTAAACTAGAACCTAAAGATAAGGATGTTAATAATTATTTAAATGGCATCCTGGTTGAACCTAAAAAACCTATCATTGTATATGTTGATAACGGGCTTCCTGAAAGATGGAAAAAATATGTAATGCAGGGTATTGAAGATTGGCAAAAAGCTTTTGAAGCTTGCGGATTTAAGAATGCCATTCAAGCAAAAGCATTCCCTGATGATCCTAACTTTAATCCTGATAATCTCCAAAACACCTGTTTCCGTTATATTCCTAATTCGAAAATAAATGCACAAGGAACACGTTGGATTGATCCTCGCTCCGGAGAAATTTTAAAGGGTGATATTTATTGGTTTTCTGATGTAATTGAAAAACTACATGACTGGCGATTGGTTCAATGTGGTGCTGTTGAGGAAGCTGCCCGGAAAAAAATATATTCAGACGAAATGATGGGACGATTAATTCGTTATGCTGTAGCTCACGAAATGGGACACACCTTAGGATTTCAGCACAATATGAGGGCATCCTATGCCTTTCCTGTTGACTCTTTACGTTCTACTTCATTTACTGACAAATACGGTTCTACTCCATCAATAATGGATTATGCACGTAATAACTACATTGCACAGCCAGGTGATAATATTACAGCTTTAGCTCCGCCATTACTAGGGGAATACGATATTTTTGCTGTTGAATACGGTTACAAATGGTTACCTGATATTAACAAACCTTCGGAGGAGTATGAGTATTTAAACCAAATGTTATTAACCCATACTGATGATCCAACATTCCGTTTTACGCCTCAATTTGCAATGGGCATATCAGGCGATCCATCTGCTCAGGCAGAATCATTAGGTGATGATGCGGTGAAAGCCGGAACTTATGGCATTAAAAATCTTAAATATATTACAGATCATCTTGTAGAATGGTGTACTGAACCCAACAAGGAATATGATTACCTGCGTCAGATTTACAAAGAAGTATCAAAACAATATGAACGATATCTTAAACACTCTATGTCATATATTGGTGGTGCATATCAATATTTTGGGGTTGAAGGAGAGAATGTTCCATTGTATACTCCCGTAAAAAAAGAAAAGCAATTAGAAGCTATTAAATGGATAGTAAATGAAATAGCTCAGAGTAAATGGTTATTAAATAAAGATATTGAAGACAGACTTGGTTCTTTAAAAAATGACTATTACAAATTAATTGTCGGTTCATTGGACCAAATGATGAGTGGATACTTTTTTCAGCGTATTGAGACTTATCGTCCGATATTTTCGTCTAAAGAGTATTTAAGCGAGCTAAGTAATATTATTTGGGGTTTATCAAAGGATGGAGATTTATCCGAAACAGATATTATTCTTCAACAAGCTTATGTTCATAACTTAATTAATATAGCTTATGGATCAAAAAATCACTTAAAGTCTAATCATTCATCCAACCTTATAGATGAAAACATCAATTATGAAGAATCACTAGCTTCTGGTAATGCTGCCAAAATTAACTTCGTAGATCATTTTGCTGTTATGGCAGCCCTAGATAAACTTGATAAGGCTGAGAAATATGTAAAAAGGAAGATGAAAGGTGCCAACAAAGCTCATTATACATTACTTTATAAAACTATAAAAACAAATAATTAACTATTTCCGAATAGTTAAAATCTATTTTCCTCATTTCATAAAAAAAACTTTGAACCAAGTATAACAGATATAAGACACTGCGACTATTTTATTATTAAATAGTCGCTATATCATCTTAGAACAATTAACTTTTATAAAATGAAATCTCTTATTGAACCGTCCCCTGTATTAATTGCTTACGCAATAATAATTTGCTCAATATTAATTTTAATTATTTCACTAGTACGATTAAAAAAGAATTGGTCAATTATAAAGAATCCGGAGTTTTGGTTAGTTTGTGTAATAATATTTCCAACAATTGGATCATTATTGTTTCTTCTTCTATCTTCCTCTATAAAAAAGTAAGTGTAATAATTTTAGCTTGTATCTTTTCTAAACAACAAGCCTCCTTAATAGAATCAAATATAAACCCCAACAAACATGCTAACAATTTAATATTTATACAAAATAATCTATATCAAAACTATAACTATGGGTGTATTACTTCTATTAATTTCGCCCAAAATAAAATCGCAACAAAAAGATAGTATCCCAAATTTAGAAGCTCACTACGCAAAGTGTGATAGTATTATTAAACATACCGACTTCTTTACTATTAATTATAAATATTTAGACGATGATTATAATATAATCATTGACTCTGAAACATTTGAAAAAGCAATTAAAATATATGGGTTTTATCCTGGAAGAATTAATAATCATAGTGATTCTTTAGCTGTAGTAATGATGGCAGAATTCAATGATTATGATAAAGCGCGAATAGCAAAATTAACAATAGGTTATACTTGGTTAAGATTAAGTTATCATACCTGGCAAAGCGAAAAAGAAGCTAAAGAATTTGCCCTGAAATTTGGAATTAGCCATCCCTGGAAAATGAAAGAATTTTTAATCGATGAAAACAATAATGACCCTAAGAATATCGCTTTTTTTGATCAGTTAAGAACAAAAGTGAAAAGCCTGAATATAAAGGATAATAGTGACTTGTTAAATAGAGATAAATTATTAACAGCAGCTTTACGATGCAATCCTCAACGCAAAGCTGATTACAAAAAAATGGTAGTTAAACGAAAAAAAAGTATAAAGAAAACTCAAATGTAAATATAATATAGTTGATACCTGTAAATTAGTTCTGGTTTTAACCCTTATTTAAATTAACATAAGATTTGGCTTCATCTTTTTTTGTACCTAATTTAAGATCAACACAAAACATCTCTTTGGTTTCATTTGATTTATTAATCATTACATGGCTTGAATATACATGTACTGGATTCCCATCCTTTCCTTTAAGTATTAATTCTCCATGTGGTATAGGTTGATTATTTTCATGCCAATTTTTAATCCCTTTAATAACTCCATCCTTCATTTCTTCAGGAATTATTAAATCTTCTAACTTCTGTCCCAATGCCTCTTTTTCAGAATAACCATAAAGGAGTTCACTTGCTTTATTCCAATATATTACTTCCCTGTCTTTATCATACCCCTGAACAGCAACCGTTTCAATATCATTTAAAATTGTTTGAAATCGATGTTCGCTTTCTTTAATATTTTTGTCAGCCTCAAGTCTTTTGGTTATATCAATAACAAAACAAAGTTTATTACCATCATCTAATTTCACCACCTTTATTTTACAAAAACGAGTTATATTCATTCTTGTTATATATGGTAAATCAGCACTCCCTTTGCCTTCTTTATCAACTTTATTCAGTAAGTCCACTCCCATTTTTTTTGCAAAGTCTGGTATAAAGTCCCCAAAAGTTAAATTTTCAAGATCATGTCTGGAACACCCCATTAAATTACCCATTTCTGAATTTGCCTCATATACATTATTATTGGGGTATAGTACAATAATACCGTATGGAGAATTTTCAAGATAACTTATAAATTTGGTATTATTATTAAACAACTCTTCATTCACTTTTATCAGTTTTTCTTTATTCAAAAGAAATTCATCAGTAACCTTCCTGAATTCAATATTTTTTTGTTTTTGACGCAATAGATCACCCCCATGCATAAATCCATAAAAAAAGATAAATCCTACAAAAATCATTCTATGATAAAACTCTGTACCGGATATTTGTAGAATTACAACATCCCAAAAACTATTATTTTCAACGAAAAAGAAATATTCAATAACAGAATCTAACATCCAAACTACCGATGCATAAAGTATAGTTGTTAAAAAGTATTTCACTTTTATTAAGGCAGTATCTTTCATAATTCCAGAATTAGGTTTACTTATGATTTTGCTCGCTAATTAATATTTAAAAATGCAGAATAATTGTACTTAATAATATCAATATACAAAAAATATTAATACAGATAAATATTTTTATATTAATCAAACATCCCAATAATCATTACTACAGGTAATTCTACAAAATAAAAAATGGCAACATATTCAAATATGCTGCCATTTTATTTTTAGTTCCCCTAACTAAAATAATAAATATCCCATCCCTAACCTATCAAACTCACAATAGATATTTACTATTATTCTATAATACCCAACAAACCATAACTAAAAATTTAAATTTTAAACCCTATTCTTATCTAATAAATCTATAATCTTATTAAGTGTTTTTTTGACAAACACACTTATAGATACGATAAACATCTAATTTTGTTAGACTAAAACATCACCCCCTCAATATAAAAAAACTGTATACAACTGAATTTCTGTCTTTTACATAAATGTTAATTAATATTAAAACATAAAATCATGTTATTTATCAAGAAATCTATTGTAATTTATACCTAGTTTTAAAATCAAACCAATCAAAAACGCAAATAATGAAACAATCAGTATTTCAATGGTTAACCATGAGCCTTATTCTATTTTCATGTACAAATACACAAAAACAAATGCAATTATTACCCTCAAACCTGCCTACTCCTCCTGTAGCTGAAAAAGAAGATTCAATACTAACTATTCATGATGATACAAGAGTAGATCCATACTTTTGGATGCGCTTGACTGACGAACAAAAAAATGCTTCAGAACCGGATAAGCAAACTCAAAAAGTTTTAGATTATTTAAATGCAGAAAATAATTATACTGATTCTGTAATGAGAAACACAACAGGTATACAAACTAAACTATTTGATGAGATTGTAGGCCGAATAAAAAAAGATGATGAATCTGTACCTTATTTTTCTAATGGATATTGGTACTATACGAAATATGAAGAAAATAATGAATACCCAATTTTCTGCAGAAAGAAAGATAAATTAGAAAACAAAGAACAAATTATTTTAAATGTTAATGAGTTAGCCAAAGGTCATGAGTATTATGCTGCATCTGGTTTAAAAATAAGTCAGGACAATAAAATATTAGCATTTGCTGAAGATACCATAAGCCGAAGAGTATATACAATTCGCTTTAAAAACCTGGAAACCGGAAAATATTATAAAGATGAGATTCCTAATACTCAACCGGGAGGAGCCTGGGCAAATGATAACAAAACATTCTTTTATACCTCAAAAAATAAAGTTTCTTTATTAAGTGAAAAAATTTGGCGACATGAGCTTGGTTTAAACACAGCAAAGGATGTAATGATTTACCACGAAAAAGACCCTTCATTTTACATTGGTGTATATAAATCTAAATCCGATAAATATATTATCATATCAGAAGGAAGTACTTTAGTAAGTGACTATCAAATATTAAAGGCCGATAATCCCAAAGGTAACTTTAAACAATTTACACCTAGGGGTAATGATCACCTTTATAACCTTTACCATTACCAGGATAAATTTTACGTCTTAACCAATAATAATGCAAAAAACTTCAGGTTAATGGAAACTCCTGAAGACAAGACCGATATAAGTAATTGGAAAGAAGTTATTCCTCATCGTGATGATGTTTTATTGGAAAATATTGACATATTCAGCAACTATCTTGTTGTTAGTGAACGAAAAAATGCGTTAATGCATTTACGCATTATCAACCAACAGACGAAAGATGAACATTACTTAAACTTTGGAGAACCAGTATATGTTTCCTATACTACCGCAAACAATGATTTTAATACGAATAAACTTAGATATGTATACAGTTCTTTAACAACTCCTGCTTCAACGATTGATTACGATATGAATCAAAAAACAAAGGAAATAAAGAAAATACAAGAAGTTGTAGGAGGTCATACCCCATCAGAATATACTACAGAACGTAAATGGGCCATTGCTGAAGATGGAACTAAAATACCACTTTCGATCGTTTATAAAAAAACAACACCTTTAAATGGAACAGCTCCTCTTTTATTATATGCATATGGTTCTTATGGAAACTCTATAGACCCATGGTTTAGTTCTACAAGGCTTAGTTTGCTCGACAGAGGATTTGTTTATGTGATTGCCCATATTCGTGGAGGTCAGGAGATGGGACGCCAATGGTATGAAGACGGTAAAATGATGAAAAAGATAAATACATTTACTGATTATATTGATTGTAGTAAATTCTTAATAAAAGAAAATTATACTGCTCCGGAACATTTGTATGCGATGGGAGGAAGTGCCGGAGGTTTATTGATGGGTGCAGTGGTTAATATGGCTCCAGAATTATATAATGGTGTAATAGCTGCCGTTCCTTTTGTAGATGTAGTATCAACTATGCTTGATGAATCCATCCCATTAACCACCAATGAATTTGATGAATGGGGAAATCCAAAAGAAGAGGCTGCATATAAATATATGATGAAATATTCTCCATACGACAATGTAAAAGCTCAGAAATATCCTAATATGTTGGTTACAACAGGTCTGTTTGATTCACAAGTTCAATACTGGGAGCCTTCAAAATGGGTAGCCAAATTAAGAGATGTAAAAACAGATAATAATTTACTTATGCTTCATACTAATATGGAAGCAGGACACGGTGGTGCTTCGGGGCGCTTTAAAAGATATAAAGAAACAGCATTAGAATATAGTTTCATGCTTATGCTAGAAGAGAATTCGAAATAGCTTGTTCTAAAAAAAACAATATAAAGCCGAAATTAGATTTACTTAATTCCGGCTTTATTGTTTAACCCATTTTTGATCAGATCATTAATTCATTATCGCCTTTCATTAAAATTCATAATTTAATGCTACATTTAAATATCTAATCCAATAAATGCTCCTACTAAATGGAGGACTTTGACATTATAAAGGAAATATTAAACGGCAATAAAAACCTATACAGTATTCTGGTTGAAAAATATCAGGATCAGATATTTCGTACAAGTATGGGTTATGTTCATTGTGAGGACGATGCCAATGATCTGACTCAGGAAACATTCATTAAAGCTTATCAAAAACTAGATAAATTTAAATTTGAAGCTGCATTTTCAACATGGATTTATCGAATTGCTATTAATATTAGTTTAAATCATCTCCGTAAGAAAAAAGGTAATTTGTTTGATCGAATTGAGAGTGCTTTGGACTCAATGACCTCAAAACCTCAGATTCAAATTTCTGATCATACCAATCCTGAAGATATTTTAATTACCAATGAGCATACCGAATTTATTTCTAAAGCCATTGAGAGCTTATCTGACAAGCAAAAAACCGCTTTTGTATTTAGTAAGTATGAAGAGCTTCCGCAAAAAGAGATTGCGGCCATTATGCAAATTACTGAAGGTGCTGTAGAGTCCTTATTACAAAGGGCTAAAACCAACCTTCAGAAAAAAATATCAAATTATTTTAAAAAAAATGAAAAGTACCCGTAGGAAACAGTTGCTTTCTGTGTCTAACCAATAAATCACATTAATTATGAATTGTTCATCATGTCAAAAACAACTCGAATCCTTTATCGCCGGAAGTTTATCCGGAGATATTCAAGAGAACCTCAAAATTCATCTTGAGGAGTGTGAGGAATGCCATAGGGTTTACACCGCAATGGTTATTTCTAATAAGGTCATTAGCCAGGAAAAAGAACTAAAAGCCAATCCATTTATTTCTACCAGAATAATGGAGCACATTAATCAACAGGAAGAAGTTAGTGTGAGCAGAAGTTTTGGTTGGTCAAGAGTTCTTCAACCCATGTTATTAACCGCCTCTGTAGCTTTGGCTTTGTATATTGGTATTTCGGCCGGTAATTTGTACCAAAATACAACTGCTCAAAACTCAATCCCTGAAGAATTGATGTTAATGGATGATGCATCGATGGAATCTTTAAACTTGATCATTACTGAATAAAAGAATTATGAATAAGAATACATCAAGAATATTGATTTACGCCGTAATCTTTCTGGCAGTTCTTAATGTGGCTACATTTATATCCATTGGTATACATGTATATCAATCGAAAAAGGAGTTGCCACAAGCTTCATCTAAAGCTATTAAGAATACTCAAAATTTTAACGGAAGATACTTTAGGGATCATTTAAAACTTAGTCCTGATCAAATGAATCAGTTCAGATCGATGAATGAAAAGTTTCGTTCTAACGCTAAAAGAATAAACAATGAGCTCAATATTCTTAGGGCAGATATGTTAGATCAGATGAAAAACACATCTGAAGAAACCAATGATTTAATTACAATCGCTGACTCTGTAGGATCATTACATAGCGAATTAAAAAAGTTTACTTATCAATACTATTTAGACATAAAATCAATTTGTTCTGAAAAACAAACTAACGAGCTAAATAAAATTTTTGAAAGCTTTTTTGCTGGTAGTGAAACTCACAAAGGACGAGGAGACCAAAGACAAGGAAAAGGATTCGGGAAAAACAGACATGAGTAGAACAAAAATGGGTTATGAAACGAGCTTGACAAAAGCTTTCAATTAAAAAAGAATGCCTAATTCAAGCGAGTTCCATGTGGTATTAATAATAAAAAAATTGGACACATGAAAGCAAGAGTTTTATTTATCGGGTTAGCTTTAACAGCATTTTTAGTTGCAGGAAACGCACAAACTACAACAGACAATACATCTACAAACAAGGCAAAAACTTCTTTTGTTGATAGTAATAATGATGGCGTATGCGATAACTATGTTGCAAGAGCTGGTAACGGACAAGGTAACGGACAAGGCCAAGCCTATCGTAATGGGAAAAGACATGGTAATGGTAATGGCCAATGCCTAAGGCAAGGTAATGGTAACGGAAATGGAAACAGATACGGAGTAAAACAAGGCAACCGCAGAGGTAATGGCAATGGTTTAAGGAATGGCCAGGGAAACGGTCAGGGAAACGGTCAGGGACAATTTATTGATGCTGATAAAAATGGTGTTTGCGACAATAAAGAGTAAATATTAAACCTTAGACTCGTTTCAAAGTCTAAATATTATATCATTGATGCTGTCTCAAGAGCACAAAACACTTTTGAGGCAGCGCCTTAAAGTCTAGTTATTATGAAGATATCAGATCACATATCCGTAAGTAAATCCGGATTTGTTTTTGACTCAAAAACCGGAGAATCTTTTTCTTTAAATAATACTGGTCGCGAAATTCTTGAGCTACTTATTGAAGGTAGATCTGAAGATGAGATAAAAGAATATTTTCTTAGCAGATACAATGTTCCGGAAACTACTTTTTTAAGACATTTAGACGACTACACACAAATGCTCATGCATTTTAATATGACTGAGAAAGAATAACGCCATGCCTGAAAAATTAAAAATAACAATTGCGGTTACCGGATTAAACAATACCGATAACCCCGGACCTGGAATTCCTGTTATTCGGGGAATTAAAGATTCTGATTTGATTGATGCACGGATTATTGGGTTGGCTTATGAAAATCTGGAACCCGGCATTTATTTAAAAGACTTGGTTGATATTACTTATATGATTCCATACCCATCCGTTGGAAAAGAAGCATATATGGATCGGATACTTGAAATACATCAACAAGATCCCATTGATATGATTATTCCAAATTTAGATGCTGAGTTGTTTACTTTTATCAAGCTAAAACATATACTGGAAGCCAATAACATTAAAACTTTTTTACCTACCGAAAAACAACTGGAAGAAAGAAATAAAGGCAATCTGGAAACCTATGGCAAAAAGTATCACATCAAAGTTCCTAAAGGAATTTCTATAACCTCGTACAACGATATTCATCGTTTAAAAGATGATTTTGAATATCCGATACTGGTAAAAGGAAAGTTTTATGATGCTTATGTTGCTTATAACGAAGAACAGGTAACCAATGCCTTTAACAAACTAAGTGCAAAATGGGGATTGCCCATCATTATTCAGGAATTTGTAAAAGGAACTGAAGTTAATGTTGTAGCTATTGGTGATGGTTTAGGTAATACTATTGCGGCCGTTCCTATGCGAAAACAATATATCACAGACAAAGGAAAAGCCTGGGGAGGAGTAACTTTAAACGATGCCGAATTACTCAGAATAACCAGAGATTTGATAAAAGATACACAATGGCGTGGAGGTATGGAACTGGAGATGATAAGAACTACTGATGATCAGTACTATTTGATTGAAATCAATCCTCGCATTCCGGCCTGGGTTTATTTAGCTGTGGGAGCCGGACAGAATATGCCGGAAGCTTTGGTTCGCCTGACAATGGGCGAAAAAGTAGAACCTATGACAGCCTATGAAGTAGGTAAGATTTTTATACGTTACTCATGGGATTTAATAGGCGACATGTCTGACCTTGAGAAAATATCAATTCACGGAAAATTCTAAAAAAGCAAGTCATGGAAAAAGCACCTTATGAAAGGCCGGTTATAAATAGAATCAGTGCGGGCGTTCCTGATAAATTTGGAATGAAATCAACAGTAAAACCCATTACTGACATTGATGATGTGGCTATAAAAGAATTAATCAGCCAATATGGATCACCTTTATATGTTCTATCAGAAAAAACAATACGCGAAACCTATAAAAAGGCGGTAAACGCTTTTGAAACCATGTATCCAAAGGTTCAATTTGCATGGTCGTATAAAACCAATTACCTGAATGCCGTATGTAAAATATATCATCAGGAAGGCTCCTGGGCTGAAGTGGTTTCTGGTTTTGAATATGAAAAAGCATTGGCAAACGGAGTACCAGGAAATAAAATTATTTTTAATGGTCCGGATAAATCAAGGGAGGATTTGGTCAAATCGATCAAAAACAAATCTTTAATTCACATCGACCATCTGGATGAATTCTATGAAATTGCATCAGTTACCAAAGAACTTCAACTGACTGCAAAGGTTGCTATCAGGGTGAACCTTGATGCTGGAATTTACCCACAATGGTTCCGCTTTGGCTTTAACTTTGAAAGTGGTGAGGCCTGGAATGTGATTAATAAAATTATGCAGACTCCGGGTTTTGAGTTGCAGGGTTTACATACACATATTGGTACCTATATCCTTTCGCCACAAGCCTATGGTATAGCAACTACAAAACTAACTCAGTTGGCAGTAAGAGTATATCATAAATACAATCATCATATTCAATATATTGATTTAGGCGGTGGATTTGCATCAAAAAACACATTAAAAGGAGCTTATCTTCCAGGTTCGGATACTTGTCCAACATTTGATGATTATGCTGAACACATTACAGAAGCACTTCATCAATCAGATATTCCTTATGATCATATGCCTACCTTATTTTTAGAAACTGGCAGGGCTTTAATTGATGATGCAGGTTACCTGTTAGGTTCGGTAATTGCCAATAAACGTTTGCCCGATGGCAGAAAATCTTTGATTATAGATATTGGTGTTAACCTTCTCTTTACTTCGTTTTGGTATGAGCATAATATTGTTCCGGCATCTTATACACAACCTGATTTGGAGAATACTACTATCTACGGACCGTTATGCATGAATATTGATGTCATCCGTGAAGCGATCAACTTCCCTACCCTTGAAAAAGGAGAACATGTGGTGATTAAAAGAATCGGGGCTTACAATATGACTCAGTGGTTACAATTTATCAATTACCGACCAAGAGTTGTGTTAATTGATATGGATCAAAACACGCATATTATCAGAGAACAGGAAACTCACGAATCAATGAATCAAATGGATCGATTACCAGACCATCTGAAGTAAAAGAAGGGAAAGGGAACAAGGAACAAAACATAAAGATCGTTAGATCAATTGGCAGTATTGTAAAAAACAAATCTACAAATCGCAAAAAAAGCAACTAAACAAAAAATAAATAAGCAATAAAATCATGGAAACTAAACAAAATTTCAGCTGGAGAAGCTTCATCAGCTTTGGATTGCTATTCTCATTTTTCATCATATTTTTTACAGGAATCATATTATTTATTGCTCCTGCAGGAAGAATTGCCCACTGGGTAAACTGGAAATTAATAGCCCTATCAAAAGAAGATTGGCAGGCTTTACACATCATTTTTTCATTTATATTTATCATACTCTCCATATTTCACTTGTTTTCAATAAACTGGAAAGTATTTTTATCATACATCAAGAGTAAAACTTCTAAAGGAATAAACAAGAAAAAAGAGCTATTGATATCAGCAGTATTAACCCTATTCATTTCTGTTGGGGTGCTATATTCAATTCCCCCGTTTAGCTCTGTAATTAATTTAGGAGAACAACTAACTCAATCATGGGAAAACGATGCAGAAGAGCCTCCTCTCCCTCATGCTGAATTGCTTACATTAACAGAGCTATCAGAACAACTTGACAATGCCAGTATTGAAAAAATTCAAAACAAATTAAAAGCCAACAATATTCAATTTAATAGTACCGAAGAAACATTATCTGACATTGGAAAAATGAATAATCTTCCTCCACTTGAAATTTATAATGCAATCACAAAAACTTCGATGAGTGGCATGGCTGGATCCGGGATTGGGAAAAAACCTTTGGAGGAAGTTGCCGAAGAGAATGGAAAAGATATTAATGAAATACTAAACTTATTAAAGGAAAATAACATAGTAGCTACTAAAGATCAAACACTAAAAGATATTGCTGCAGAAAATGATATGGCAGCCAGAGATATTTTTGAGTTAATAAAGTAAGGGCTATGGAAAAAGGTTAAAGGAGTTTATTGTACAGACCCGAGAAAGGAACAAATTTACTCAGGGGTGGGTGAATACAATCAGGGGAAGGATCATTTTCTCCCGGGGCAGGTCTGTATTGCTCTGGGAGTTGATTATTTTATTCAAGGACGGGGCAATATTACTCAAGGAGTAAATTAATTTACTCAAGGGCTACTCGATATTAGTCTTTGAAGGGTTAATATTACTCAGGGAGGTAAAGATATTACTCAGGGAGATAGATATTTTACACAAGGAGGGCATCATTTTGTTCAAGGAGTATATTTTTTTGCTAATGAACAGACAACTGTGAAATGAAGACTGTTGACTGAAGACTGAGACCTGGATTATTAAACCTTACATACATTTTAGCATCTAATAAATTAGAGACTTCATAATAATGAAGAACATTTTAAACCATACGGTAACAATTGATCAGACAAAGCAATTTTCTGATAGTTTGTTGAACAGTTATTCTCAAATATTCTTTTCAACTCATAAGCTTTTTGCTGTGCTGATACTGGCTATTACCTTTATTGATTTTTATACCGGCTTGGTTGGTTTAATAGCTGTATTAACAACATCTACAACTGCCTTTTTGTTAAACCTCGACAAAGCAACAATTGCTAAAGGACTATATGGATTTAATGGATTATTAGTGGGTTTGGGCTTAGGAATGTATTATGGCTTAAACTGGCATTTAGTACTAATCGTTGTTTTGGCTGGTATATTCTCACTATTTATATCTGTATCCATGCAGGGTGTTATTGGAAAATACCATCTTCCTTATTTGAGTATTCCTTTTTTAATTGGGATTTGGACGTTTACGCTGGCTACTAAACATTTTGAAGCCTTGGGAATTAGCGAAAGAGGCATATATACTATGAATGAGCTCTATGTAGTTGGTGGTCATCAGTTGGTTAAATTATACGAGTTTTTTAATGCGGCCTTGCTCCCTCCTGTTTTAAAATCGTATTTTATTTCGTTAAGTGCCATCTTATTCCAGTATAATGTTTTGGCCGGAATCATTATTGCCATTGGAATAATGCTCTTCAGCAGAATAGCTTTTACTTTATCATTGTTAGGTTTTGGTATTGCTTATACATTTTATCATTTAATAGATGCCAACATCACCCTGATTGACTATAGTTATATCGGGTTTAATTATATTTTAACCGCTATTGCTATTGGGGGATTCTTTTTAATTCCATCGATTCGTTCATACCTTAGTGTGGGTATTTTGGTTCCTCTTGTGGCTATTATTTCCATAAGCATGAGTACTATTTTTATGTACTTCCACCTGGCAATATACTCCTTGCCATTTAATGCTATGGTTTTATTGTTTTTGTATGTATTAAAATACAGAATGGATTATTCTCCTAAATTAACAGAAGTATATTATCAATTTAATTCGCCAGAAAAAAACCTTTATACTTTTGTTAATTACGAACAGCGGTTTCAATTTTTAAACTATCAAAACATTCAACTACCTTTTATGGGTATTTGGAATGTTTCGCAGGGACATGATGGAGAATATACCCACCAAAACCAATGGCGGCATGCCTGGGATTTTATCATTAACAATTCTGATGGAAAACAATTTAAAAACGAGGGCTTTGTTGTAGAAGATTATTACTGTTATAATAAACCAGTTACAGCTTGTGGAGATGGTATTATTGAAGAGATTGTCAATCATATTGATGATAACTTAATTGGAGATGTTAACCTGGAGCACAATTGGGGAAACACAATCATTATAAAACACGATGATGATGTGTATTCCAAGGTAAGTCATTTAAAAAAGGGTTCAGTAATTATTAAAAAAGGCGATGCAGTTAAAGCTGGTCAGGTAATAGCTAAATGTGGTAATTCAGGTCGGTCTCCTTACCCTCATTTACATTTTCAAATTCAGGAACAACCTTATATTGGAGCTCCAACGATTCACTACCCAATTAATAATTATTTAAAATACGATGGAAATAAAAGTGCAATAATGTCGCTGCATGTCCCTGTAAAAGAGGATAGAATTTCAAACTCCGAAAACAATGCTTTAGTAAGTCATGCTTATCATTTTGTTCCGGGACAAATATTAAATTTCGATGTAAATGGCCACAATACCATTACAAAAGTGAGTTGGGAAGTAAAGATTAATTCCTCCAACCAAACTTATTTGTACTGTAATAAAACAGGCAACAAAGCCTTTTTCGATACTTCCGGAAACCTGTTTTACTTTACGCAATACGAGGGTAATAAAAATAATTTGCTGTATTATTTCTACCTGGGAAATTTTAAAATACAAAAGAGCTTTTACGAAGATCTCATTTTAAAGGACCAGATACCATTACACATTAGTTTCCCAATGAAATACTTATGGTGGCACGACTTTATAGCTCCTTTTATACAATTATTTCATTCGAAGTATGCTATTCACTACAGCTTTAGTAATGATCAGTTTAATCCCACCGAGATTAAATTAAAATCAGAAATGGATAATCTCATCATTAAAAAAAGTATTGAAAGAAGCGCTTTTGATATTGAAATTGGCTCAAAAGGAATAGATAAATATACTATTCATAGTAAGGGAAGCAAGTTCACTTTAGTAAGAAATTACAACTATGAAAAATAAACATCACATATCAAAATGGCTAATAGTATTCATCCTGCTATTCATTGTTTTGCCTATCAACGCACAAACAAAGGAGGATTATGCTAAAGCAGACTCTTCAACTTATGCCACCTATCTTACTGAAGACTGGGATAAGCTAATTGAAGAATGCAAACAGGTTTTAGATAATAACATTGACTTTTATTATTTAAGGATGCGTATTGCATGGGCTCACTTTCAAAAAAAGCAATATCGCTTTGCTATCCGACACTATCGTAAGGCATTAAAATTTGTACCTGATGAGCCTTATGCTTTAATGTATCTGATGTATGCCTACGAATATAGTGGCAGATCGTACGATGCACAGGCTACATCGGTAAAATTAGATTCTGTAAATAACACGCTGTTGTATGATAAATATAAAACAGGATTCACAGGTGCAGGTGTGTTCTTTACATACAATTCTGGTAATCCTGATGACACACAAAAAAACATGAATCTGGATGCACACCTTAACACAGACGGAATCCAGAAGACAACCAATAACTATACGATTACTTCAGCCTATCTTGGTCACCGATTAGCCCGAAACGTAATTATTCATCATAGCTTATCGTACTTAAAAAAGAACGAACACAACTTCATTACTTATGATGGAGCTTTA
This sequence comes from uncultured Saccharicrinis sp., assembly GCA_963665705.1. Classification (GTDB taxonomy): domain Bacteria; phylum Bacteroidota; class Bacteroidia; order Bacteroidales; family Marinilabiliaceae; genus Saccharicrinis. Next base: position 780,024 of record OY762448.1, on the reverse strand, counting down.
TACGAACAGGAAAAACAAGATTTATTTCAGTGGAATTATAATGCTCAAATACAAATTAGGATAGCTAATGGATTAAATTTAATTCCTGTTTATAACCATGTATATATAAAAATCCCATCGACTGTGAGCGGTTATAGTGACTACACAGAATCATCTGATATTTTTGGTGCCATTATCAGCAAAGACTTTAGTTTTTTTAAAGCCGGTATTTCCTATTCAACAGGCAAAATGAATATGGCTAATCAAAATCAATTAGGGACTCATCTGGGTATTTTCCCTAATGGAAACTTAAATTTATATTACAGCTATGATGGATATTTTCAAAAGCAGGAAGTTGGAAACAAAACACTAACTAACTACATTCAAAAACATTTAATAGGTTTTAAAGTCACCAATTACTGGTGGATGGAAGCTTCGGTTATGCTTCCTAAATTTCATAATTTTTACGATACATCATCAGGCGGGTTATGGAACGGACTGGAAGGCACAAAAAACCTTTATAACCTTAATCACATTTTCCTGGTTAAAAACTCTCATCTACGATTCATTTTTAATGTGGGAATGTTTGATTCTGAATCTGTTTTTGTTCCTACTGATGATATAATGAACCAACAAAATCCACAATCTTATTCAAACTTTAATATTACGGGAGGCATATTATGGAAACTTTAAAAACAATTGCTCATTGCAAGAAGATGCCAAACACATCCTTATTCTTGTTTTTGAAACTGTCAATTACTATAAGTAAACTTCTTGATTTCAAAATCAAGAAAAGCTTTGTCTTTGATAATTTCGTATCTAAGTCCGTATACATTGTAATTTTCTTTTTCTTATCAATTACAATAAACTTAAATGCACAGGATGCACATTACAAAGCACTCTCTGAAGCTTTTAAAACCAGTTACACCAATGAAGCTGCCAAAGATTACAGTGGGGCTATTGAAGCTTTGAATAAAGTGTATGAGCAGGATTCATACGAAATAAATCTACGCATGGGATGGCTGAATTATTTAAATGGATTACATGTTGAATCCATAAGATTTTATAAAGAGGCTATTAAACTAAAGCCCTTTGCTATTGAACCAAAATTTGGAATTGCATACCCTTTAAATGCCTCTAATAATGTTACAGAGCTCATTAATTATTACAACCAGATACTTGAAATAGCTCCCAACAATACCTATGCGCTATATCAACTAGGCCTCGTGTACTTTAACTTAAAACAATTTGAAAAAGCTGAAAAACTGTTTGGTAAAGTAGTAGACTTATTTCCTTTTGATTATGATGGATTAATCATGTTGGCACATACCAGTTTCCATCTTAAAAAAGTAAGAGAAGCAAAAGTTCTATACCATAAAGTTCTTCTATATAATCCGGGAGATAAAGCCGCTACAGAAAGTTTGAAGTTGCTTGATTAAGCCTTCTGTTTTCAGTAACAGCAACTGACAACTGTGTACTGAGGACTGAGGACTGAATTTGTCTTTAGCACTTATACTTTCTACATTTGCATTACATCTGATAATTGATACAATTCTTATGATAATAGCCTGCGCTCATACACTTTCAGAACCATTAAACTTTAAAAAGAACCTTTCAAATATTGAAAAGTATCTGAAGCTTTTCGATCAAAAGAAAGTAAGCTATGCCTTGTTTCCTGAGATGAGTGTATCCGGCTATTTTAATACAAAAGAAGAGTTAGCTGAATATAAAAAGCACCACATTGAAGTTCAGGAACAGATCATATCATTATCAAAAAAGTACACTTTTTACTTTGCTGTTGGAATGCCGGTTCTCCGCAATGAAAAATGGTATATTGCTCAGGTAATTTTTAAAAATGGATACATTATTGGGCAACACTTCAAAACCCATTTATCAGAAAATGAAAAACGAGTTTTCTCTGAAGGCAATGAACTAAATACTTTTGATATGGATAAGTGCAAAACTGGTTTTCAAATTTGCCTGGAAAGTCACTTTCCTGAATTAAGTAGTATTCTTCAACAAAAAGAAGCTCAAATCATATCTACTCCCTTTGCCTCACCTCGCGAAACACCAGAAGAAAAACTAAATCGCATTAGCGCAATGTTGCAAACAAGGGCTTATGACAACTGTTGCTTTATTATGGCCTGTAACACTTGTGGTACCTCAAAAAATGGAAAGCCTTATGCCGGTTTTTCATTAATCATTTCACCCCGAGGTAAAGTAATCTCTTCAAAAAAAGGATATCAGCAAGGCTATTGTATGGCTGAAATTGATTTAAGTGAACTGACTCAAATAAAAAACAGTAGAATGGGATATTTCCCTGGTTTTAAAAGAACAGAGTGGATAAATTCTCTTAAGGAATGATCAGCTAAATAATGAAATCAACATTCAAATTAATTAAACTACACGTAGCCAACCAAACAATAAACACCATAACCTACCCATTCTCTTATTATGGTCTTCCATTTCTTTAAAATAAAAGTAGAAGGATGGAAAATACCAGCATATTCAGGAGTACCAAATTGTTGTATACAATCTGTTATAAATGGCTTAACATAGATGCCTTGTTTTTCAAAGCAATCAATGGATCTTTTGATATGATAACCGGAAGTAACCAGTAAAAAATGGCCTTGATCAATCCCTGCTGATTTAAGTAGTTTTGAGGTTTCTACAGCATTTTGATGAGTGTTTAATGAATTCCACTCCACTAAAGTGCTTTCTTCAGGAATATCAATTGTTTTAAGATAGTCTTTTACTATCTGACCTTCCTTGATCTCACCTATTGAACCACCCGAAAAAATTAAACGATCAGCTTTACCATTTTTAAATAATTCAATAGCTTTAAATAAGCGATCTGAACTACTATTATTAAAATTTATTTCTTGTTTTTGAAAGTTATAACCTGCTACACCTCCACCCAAAACAATAATTCCATCATAATGCTGCACAGTACTCATATTTTCATGATGCCCTTCCCACCATCCGCTTACATAATAAAATATATATGGATTAGTAAAAACAAACAATATAGCTACACATGACATTAATATATACTTTCTGAATTTTTTCTTTCTTAAAAGTAAGTATACAACCAATAGAATACCCACCCAAAAAATTGGAGACAGTGCAAATGTGAATAATTTAGAAAAAGTAAAAAACATGGACACTACATTTTAATATTAGTGTCATCACATAACAAATAATCAACCGTAAATTCCATTTTCATCCAATTACTTAAATACATGACGATTACACATTTTTATCGTGATAAATAAATCACAACACATGTCCACACTTTGTAGTATTTTTACTCATTGTGTGGATAATTACACACACATTAGGACCAGAATTTTATAATATTACCTCTATTCGATACTAGTAGTGGATATGGAATGACAAAAGTGAGTGCTGAATCATATTTAAGTGAAATTTTAAGTATATCAATACACTCATTATTCCGGCTATTAACACTCATAAAATAGGTAATTATAAGGAATCACAATATCTTATTTTCTAACGTATATAGTAAATGAATATTAGCAGTTTATAGAACTTAAGTTAATCCCTGAAATAATTTCAAGCCCCGAAAATTAATTCTACTTTTGCAAGCTCATTATTTAAGTAAACTTACAGGAGAGATTTATCTGCTACAAAACATAACCGAACTCTAAGCATGTAAGGAGAGAACTTTTGGGACAAATTAACGTTACCCATAAGTTAAAAATGGAGGAAATCAAGTTTATATGATTGATAAATATTTAAAGCAAAGCGCATTTACCGACTTTGAAGATTTTAAAGCCAATTACGAATTGGTAATCCCTGAGGATTTTAATTTTGCCTATGATGTGGTTGATGGATGGGCCACTAAAGAACCAAACAAAAGAGCCTTACTCTGGACTAATGATAAAGGAGAAAGTCACTCCTATTCATTTGGTGAAATAAAAGAGATAACTGATCGAACGGCCGGTTATTTTTCGTCTCTGGGTATTAAAAAAGGCGACATGGTTATGGCCATTTTAAAACGTCGCGCTGAGTTTTGGTTTTCTATCATAGCACTACATAAAATTGGTGCAGTTATTATTCCGGCCACTCATTTATTAACCTCAAAAGATATTATTTATCGCGCTAACGCTGCTACTATAAAAGCAATTATCTGCGATGGAGATGATATCATCCTGAATCATGTGATAGATGCCATGCCGGAATCTCCATCGGTTGAAAAACTGATTTCTATAGGACCAAATATTCCGGAAGGATGGGAAGATTTTCAGGATGGAATTAAAAAGGCGCAACCTTTTGAACGTCCGGCTGAACCAACCAAAAACGAAGATCCTTTAATTGTTAGTTTTACATCAGGAACTACAGGTGATCCCAAAATGGTTATTCTGGACAGTGTTTATCCTTTAGCGCATATTGTTACTGCAAAATATTGGCAAAACCTGCATGAGGATAGTCTTCACCTGACTATTGCAGATACCGGATGGCTGAAGGCAGTATGGGGGAAATTGTATGGACAATGGCTTGTGGGTGCCAGCGTATTTGTTTACGATCATGAAAAATTTACACCTCCTGCCATATTGGAGGTTCTTTCAAAATATAAGGTGACCTCACTATGTGCACCTCCTACTATCTTTCGATTTTTAATACGTGAAGATCTGTCTCAATACGATTTATCATCACTGGAATGGTGTACAATTGCTGGAGAGGCATTAAACCCGGAAGTATACGACAAATTTTACAGTTTAACTGGTATTAGATTACGAGAAGGATACGGACAAAGCGAAACAACGCTTACTGTTTTCACATCTCCATGGGTTACGCCAAAACCAGGTTCAATGGGCTTACCAAATCCTCACTATGATATCGACCTGCTTACTTCTGAAGGATTACCTGCAAAAGCAGGTGAACACGGTCAAATTGTTATTCGATATGATAAAAACTATCCTACCGGACTTTTTAAAGGCTATTACAGAAATCAGGAACTAACTGATGAAGCTATGACTGATGGTATTTATTATACCGGTGATTTAGCGTGGAAAGATGAAGACGGTTACTTTTGGTTTGTAGGTAGAGCTGATGATGTAATTAAAAGTTCAGGATATCGTATAGGACCTTTTGAGGTGGAAAGTGCTTTAATGACCCATCCTGATGTAGTGGAATGTGCCATTACCGGTGTTCCAGATGAAATACGAGGACAAGTGGTTAAAGCCACCGTTGTTTTAGCCAAAGAATGTAAACATAAGGCTGGTCCAGATTTAATAAAAGAATTGCAGGATCATGTTAAGGCAGTAACTGCGCCATACAAATACCCTCGTGTAATTGAATTTGTTGAAGAACTGCCAAAAACAATCAGTGGTAAAATTCGTCATGTGGAAATCAGGAAGCAGGATGTTAAATAACGAATTAGTAGTTTGCTAGAAACACAAAAATACAATTGAAGATAAAGAACGGCATATGTATATAGCCAGATTTATCCTCAAAAATGAGAGAACTATTTTGAAAAAAACACCCCTTTCTAAAATCGTCAAAGGGGTGTTTTTGTTAACGCCTGTATACCCTATTTTTAGCATTTACCATAAAAAACTATTCTGAAACTGGCTATTACTATCTACAAAAACCACCACTTTGAAACTTCGATATAAAATATTAATCCCTTGTATTACACTTATTACTATTGGATTGGGAACTTTAAATTATATTGGTCCAAGAATGATTATTGAGATTAATAATCCAATAATCAACCAACATAAAAATGATACTAGAAAATTACCAAAACCTTCCGATTACAACCTAAACTCAGAAAGGTTTTACATTAGAACCAGTGAAGGATTTAAGCTATCAGGATATATTATAAAAACGGATTCTGCTATTCAAAAAGGAACATTAATACTTGTTCATGGAATACGGGCATACAAAGAAATTTACTTTCCTGCATGTAAGCTATTAGCGGATCATGGTTATAATTCGGTTATTATAGATTTAAGAGCACATGGCGAAAGCGAGGGTAAATACTGTACTTTTGGATACAAAGAAAAAAAAGATATATCGATAGTTATTGACTCCTTAAGCACCATTAAAGGATTAAATAATAATTATGGTATTTGGGGGCAATCAATGGGTGCTGCAGTAGCAATGCAAACACTTGCTACAGACCATAGATTAAAATATGGTATTATTGAAAGCACTTTTGCTGATTTTAAAACAATCGTAAATGATTATGCTAAAAATATATTTGGATTTCAACTGCCTATTTTAAATAATTACCTTATTTGGAGAGCAGAAAGCATTGGCGGATTCGAAGCTAATGATATTGTTCCTTCTGAATCTGCAAAACATATCACCCAACCTGTTCTAATGGTTCATGGCAAAATTGATCACCGCATTAAATTTAAATATGGATTGAAGAACTTTAAAAATTTAAAGAGTAAGGATAAAGAATTTATAGAATATAAAGATGCCAATCATTTAAATGTTTGGAAAATTGGTGGAGAAGCGTACTTTCAAAAAGTTATTCGTTTTTTAAACAGGTATTCAAAAAACATGGAATTAACATCTGACATATATTAAATCCAGCGTATTTAGATTATTAATCTAGACTAAAATACTTGAAAAATAACCAGTGCATATATTACAAAACGAACATAACGAAATAACGCCCACAATAAGTATTGCTTAAAATCATATTTAATCAATCCAGAAGCAAGACTAACCATTGAATGAGGTAGTGGAGATATAGCCCCTAATACAACAAAAAACCCACCCCACTTACGCAAGTTTACAATATGTTTTTCAATCTTATTCTCAATATGATTTTTAACTCCTGAAATTAAAAATAATCTACTCCCAATTAAATAAGAAATAATACCACCGATATACGACATAGTAGCAAGTACAAATAGAAAAACCCAGGGACTAACTGATTTTGCAGCCCAGGCAATAAATATTTCAGGAGGAACTAATCCTAATACTGTTTCGGAAACTAAAAAAGAAGGAAATATAACCTGTGGAGAGTATGTTTCAACAAGATGGTTCAGTATGGAATTTAAATCTAATAAAAAATAATCCAGTCCTAGTAATAATAAAACAAAACCAACCATTACAGCACCACCTTTATAAGCAGTATCTTTTATAAAAGGATAAAAACGAGTTATTTTATAATAACGATTTAATAACACCAATCGTTTAGTTGTATTGCTATATAATGTACCTACCATAATCTTCTATTTTACAAACCTACAACTATCTGAATCCATCAAAAAATCAATCATAGTTACAGCTTATTCAACATTTGCTAAAGATAGAATAAAACAGTGCTACTAAATCTTTCAAAAATTTAATTAACCTTAAAAATAATTTTGAATAATATTAGAAAAGAAGCTCTACTCCCATTTGAAAATCTGTATAATTTAGTTCAAACTCCTGATATCTTACACCATCCGAAGCCTTAACAAAATTAATAGCTCCGTAGGGTTGTAATTTTAGCGTTCCAAAATTTAAACTCACGCCCCCTTGCAATTTACCTCCAAAATTAGTTGCGGAATAACTTTCAAAACTCATTTTATTGTAGGTAACTCCCGGAGAAACAAAAAAAGCATGTTGTCCGGAACCAAAAGGGATATAAAATTTAGGAGCAAAACCCGGTGCTATCTTAGTGAATGAAAAGTATTGTTCATCCTCACTATATATCCATTTAGGAGCCCATGCTCCTTCTAAAAAGAAAGTAAAATAAATATACTCTGTAATCGCAAAGTTAAGTGAAGCTTTGGCATTATAATTAAAAATAATTTCGCTAAACCCGTCCTCTATATAATAGTCTTCTAGTTGAGTATTTATATAATCATTAACATCCCCAGGATTAAATATTCCAAACCCAATACCAACTCCTACATAAATATTTTTATTATGATTAACATTGACAGTATAAATATCTGAATTGCTATTTTGAGCAGAACTCTTAACAAAAAATAGCATAGTGATAACAACTCCTATAATAATATATCTCATTAGTTTAAACAATTAGGTTTGATTAATAACAAAACTACAAATTTAGTCAACCAGAACAATTCTACAAACTTCTTTGCCTGTTGTTGCCATAATAATTAATGACGACTATACTTATTTAATTACATAATTAAACAAAAGGTAACTATTCAGTGTAGATTTCAAAAACTAAATATTTCAGAAAAAATGTTGGTAACTTTAGCTGAAAACCACCAGAATTGTGAATAACCTTTGTGCAAATTCTATAGCAGCAATCATTTGTATAGCGAACTTTGCATCGCATGACAAAGAAGATAAGCATAGAGGAACGGTTAGACAATTTACTCAACAAAGTAGATAATTTAGAGAATCGAGTAGTTGAGTTAGAAGCTGAAAACAAACAGTTGAAAGCAGAGAATTGTAAGCTCAAAAAACGCTTATCTAAATACGAGACTCCTAAAAACAGTAAGAATAGCAGTAAGCCTCCGTCAAGCGATTTTCCCAAACCAGCGAAAACAAGTTCGTTAAGAAAGAAATCAGGAAAGAAACCAGGAGGCCAAAAGGGGCATATGGGCAACACTTTGAAAACAGTATCTAATCCAGATATTATTACCAACCACCAAGCCAGTTACTGTACTTGTTGTGGCAATGATTTATCAATGATTGTTGGAGAATATGCAGGAAAACGCCAGGTAATAGACATACCGCCAATACAACCAGTTATTACCGAACATCGAATTTTTCACAAACAATGCAGCTGCGGAACTTTAAATGAAGGCAATTACCCTTCAGGAATTAATGCGCCCATAAGTTACGGAGCTGGAGTGCAGGCTTTAATTGGCTACATGAGTGCCCGACAATACATGCCGTATGAACGTTTGAAAGAGTTTTTATATACTGTATTAGGGATTGAGATTAGTTCTGGAGGCATTAATCAGCTTATTGGAAAAATAACAGCCAAGGCGAAACCTTATTACGAGCAAATCCGAAAGAAAATCCTTTCCGGTAAAATCATAGGAGCTGATGAAACAGGCACTAATGTCAATGGTAAACTTCATTGGGCTTGGGGCTTTCAGAATCCCGATGCTACATTTTTATCAATCCATACTAAGAGAGGTTTTGCTGCAATGGAAGAAATCATGCCAGAAGGTTTTAAGAACAATACTTTGGTAACAGATTGCTGGAAATCATATTTTATGACTGATGCCAACAATCACCAATTATGTACTGCACATTTATTACGAGAACTTGAATACTTCTGCCAAAAATACCCTAAGAATAATTGGGCATTCCAAATGAGAACTCTAATCAAAAATGCCTTAAGTATCTACAAAGGACAATATACTGATAAGAAACCTTCCGATATTGCTTACAGATTCCAAGCCCTCTTGAAACAAGAACTTGATGAAGAAGTCAAGGAAGTGCAAACATTTCAAAACCGATTGAAAAAGTACGAGCAGTATCTGTTTAATTTTCTAATAAATCCAGAGATTCCACCTGACAACAATGCTTCAGAAAGAGCTGTGCGAAATTTTAAAGTAAAACAAAAGGTTAGCGGTTTCTTCAAGTCTATAGAAGGTGCCGACTGCTATGCTATATTGCGTTCTATTGTTGATAGTGCAATAAAAAACATTCAGAATCCATTGTGCGCTTTGCGTGCTATTGCTATGTCTTTTCCAATCACTGAATAGTTACAACAAAAGATATGATATAACTATACCTTTAATTTTGTACTTTCATCGTCAACAAAAGCATTATGAATATAGTTCAGAATAATAAATTATTATATTATTTAAAAAAGTGGGTTGATATTTCAGAAACTGAAGAAGAGACTATTCTATCTGCATTTAAAGAAACTTCAATTAAAAAAAAGAAAGATTTATTGGTTCCTGATGATATTTGTGAATACATCTATTTTATTACAAAAGGTTGTTTACGTTCCTATTTTGTTGATGAAAAAGGAGTAGAGCATATTTATCAGATTAGAATGGATAATAATTGGATCTCCGATCTTGAGAGTTTCTTCTCTCAACGACCATCAAAATATTATATTGAGGCTCTTGAAGACACGCAAATGCTTCGAATTTCGGCTGAAGAATTAGAACAACTTTATAAAAAAGTTCCCAATCTGGAACGTTATTTCCGCATATTATTCCAAAAGGCCTATGTTAATGCATTGGAACGACTTAATAGCACCATGTGGGATTCTGCTATTGATCGTTATAACAATATGCTTAAAGAAAATCCAGACATGTTTCAGCGGGTACCCTTAGTTTATATAGCCTCCTATCTTGGCATCACGCCTGAAAGTTTAAGTAGAATCAGAAAGAAAAAATAGCCACAAACCCAATCTATACCTAATCATCATTCCCTCTTCTTAACCTAGATCAATTTCATTTCTTACCATAGGTCAAGTGTACGGGTATACCTTCTTGCCTACATTTGTATTGTAACATTAAAGTTAAAAACAATGCAAAAAATAGAGCCTAATAAATTATCGTTAACAGATCGGGTATCTAAATTAAATAACTTGATTTTACATGGATACTTATTGGAAGCTTTCGAAAAATTTTATGCTGAAAATATGACTAAACAAGAAAATGATAATGAACCTCTTGTTGGTAAAGATACATGTAGAAAAGCTGCAGAACATTTTGTTACGAACATTTCTGAATTTAGAAGTGCCATTGTTAAAAACGTAATTATCAGCAATAATATAAGTGTTGTTGAATGGGAGTTTGATTTAACTCATAAAGATTGGGGGATTAAAAAATACACCCAAATATCAATGCACAAATGGAATTGTGATGGAGAAATAATAAACGAAATAATATTTAACCATTATTAACCAGAATCATGCTAAGTAGCATAATTAAAACTAAGAATACTACAAAGGCTATTTATCGAATATTTTAAACAATAAAAAAACAAATAAAATGAAAACACTACAATTAGTTTTAGCATTAGTGATAGCAGGAAGTTTATCAACATTTGCACAAAAAAAAGAGGTAAAAGCAGAAGAATCAGTTGTAAAATGGACTGGTGAAAAAATTGGTGGATCGCACAATGGAGAAATTAAGGTAAAAAGCGGATTTATCGAATTAAAAAGTGATCAAATTGTTGCCGGGAAAATAGTGATTGATATGAATACCATTACAGATAAAGATCTAGAAGATCCCGGGTATAATGCAAAATTAGTAGGTCACTTAAAATCAGATGATTTCTTTGGAGTTGAAAAGTATCCTACAGCATCATTTATAATAACAAAAGCAACCAAATTTAAAGGAGGTAAAGCTACTATTACTGGAAAAATAACCATTAAGGGAAAAACAGATGAGTTAAGCTTTGACCTTGTAAAATCGGGAGGTAGTTACTCAGCACGGCTTAAAATTGACCGCTCAAAATTTGATGTACGTTATGGTTCTGATTCATTTTTTGACAACCTGGGCGATAAAGTAATTGACGATATTTTTACTCTGGATGTAAAACTAATCCTATGATATCATGTTATATAAACGAAACATAGTCCTTAAATTAAAACTATAGATAATCCTCTGAATCAACAATTATGAACAGGAAGATTTTTTTAAAAACACTATTGGCAGCAGTGCCAGCAACTTTTATTGGTATGAAACTAAATGCATTAAATCAATTATCATCATCGCTGGAAAACACACCCAAAATGCCAGTGCTATTCCTTGGCCACGGAAGTCCAATGAATGCTATTGAAGAAAATGAATTTGTTCAGGGTTTTAGAAAAGTATCTTCCAAAATAGAAACTCCAAAGGCTATTATTGTAGTTTCAGCACATTGGCAATCTAAAGGAACCAGAGTAACAGCGATGGCTAATCCACAAACGATTCATGATTTTGGTGGATTTCCTAAAGAACTGTTTGAAGTGCAATATCCTGCACCCGGAAGTCCTGATCTTGCTAAAGAAACACAAAGCCTGATTAAAAGTACCGATGTTCATTTAGATGAAAAATGGGGATTAGACCATGGGGCATGGTCCGTAATCAGACATATGTATCCGGAAGCAAATATTCCGGTAATACAATTAAGTTTAGATTATTATAAAAGCACTCAAGAGCATTATGAAATTGCCAAAGAGCTTGCTAAGCTTCGTGAAAAAGGAATTCTAATTGTGGGAAGCGGAAATTTGGTTCATAATTTACAAATGGTTGATTGGCATAGGTTGAATGAAAATTTTGCATATGACTGGGCGCAAGAAGCCAACAGCAAGATGAATCAATATATCTTAAATGGAGATCATAATAGCTTAATCAATTATGCAAAGCAGGGGCGTGCGTTTGATCTTTCAATTCCAACTCCAGAGCATTTTTTACCATTGCTGTACACGTTGGCTCTTCAAAATAAAAATGAGGGAATTAGCTTATTCAATAATGAACCAGTAGCGGGTTCCTTATCTATGACTTCAGTAAAAATTGGTTAAGCGCTTAGGCTCATTATCCAATGCCTTTTAGCATAAAATATATTTTAATAAAAATAAAAAGCAACATAATGAAAATAGCAGTAACAGGAGCAACAGGCCAATTAGGAGGTTTTGTTGTAGCAGAATTAAAAAAACGAGTTTCATCAGAAGATATTGTAGCATTGGTTCGTACGCCAGATAAAGCAGCTGACTTAGGTGTAGAAGCAAGAGCATTTGACTACACAAAACCGGAGATATTGGTTGAAGCTCTTACTGGAATTGACCGTATGTTATTGATTTCAGGAAACGAAATAGGACAACGAGCCATTCAACATGCAAATGTAATTGATGCGGCAAAAAAAGCTGGTGTAAAATGGATAGTATACACAAGTTTACTTCGCGCTGATACTTCTACCTTAAATTTGGCTGGCGAACATTTGGCCACTGAAAAAAAATTGAAAGATTCAGGAATTGATTACACAATTTTGCGTAATGGATGGTACACTGAAAACTATACTGCTTCAATTGAAGGTGCTTTAGCCGGAGGTGCTTTTATTGGAAGTGCAGGTGAAGGAAAAATCTCATCTGCTCCACGTGCCAATTATGCAGAAGCTGCTGCTGTTGTTTTAGCTGATGAAAACCATAAAGGCAAAGTATACGAATTGGCAGGTGATGAATCATATACTTTATCTGATTTAGCAAAGGAAATTTCAAGTCAAACTGGTAAAGATATTCCATATAATAATTTACCTGAAGCTGAATATGCTAAAATTCTTGAAGGATTTGGTTTGCCAGAAGCTTTTGCCGGAGCAATAGCGAGTTGGGATGTCAGTGCATCTAAAAATGATTTGTATGACGACAATTACCAACTATCAAAATTGATTGGTAAACCAACAACTCCATTAGCTAAAGCTGTAAAACAAGCATTGTAATACACCACTAATTTAATGATTATAGTAGTTCTGCTTTGCATCAGTTATAAATATTGATATAAAGCAGAATTCTTTTTTTTCAAAACCCTAATATTCAGACAATACATGCCAACACCAAGCTTAAATTACTTTCTGATAATGAGGCTAATTTCAAAGGTAATTTCCGATTGATTACTATAAAAAAAGGAATGCAAGTAGGTTATTATATCTTTCTGCCCTCATCACAGCCACTTTGGTAACTGTACGATATATCATTAAAAAAATAATTCAAAGCCTATTTGTAAATCAGAAAAAATATAATTTGGTAAGATATTTACATCATCATACATTTTTCTGGCAACATTTAAGGCCCCATAAATTTGAACCATCATTATTTCTGCATGAAGATTAAGTCCAAATTGCAATCTTAAAATCTCATTAAAAGATTTATAATCACTAAATTCATAAAAAGAGAATTTAGCCCCTACTGATCCCCATACCGAATGGCGACCAGTTCCAAATGGAAAATATCTTTTAAAATCACCTCCAAGTGAATATATCGTAAATGCATTATAGTCATCTGATAAGATTTTCCATTCTCTCCCTCTTGATACTTCTCCATAAAAAGGTAAATCAACTTTCTCCTTAAGAAAGAAATTTAGCGATATTTTTCCATATACTGCAGTTAATATATCAGACTCAAAACCATATTTATAGTAATCTCTTTCTGTTTTAAAATGACTATTTAGGTACTTTTGATTATACACTGAAAGTCCAATACCCCCTCCCAGATAAAATCTATTTTTATCTCTAAGAAAGATCATATCTTTCTCTTGTTCTTGTCCATAAGAAGTTGAAAAAAGAGAAATACTTAATAATACGTATATCAGTCTTATTATCATCTTTCATTAATGTTTCATTACAAGTTACCATAAAAATCAACTGATATAAAAAAACTTTCATTATTTTGGCCATCCGAAAACACCCCCTGTTTTTATTTAAAGAAAATTTTATAAATCATTTAACATGAACTCAATTTTAAACAAAAACTTATTTTTTGTAAAAGAACATGTTGGTATGTTTAAGGCAGCCAACAACTACGATATCTTTGACCCTAATTCGCAAGAAATGATGATGACTTGTCGTGAAGAAAAACTTGGTTTTTTTACTAAAATACTGCGTTTTACTGATTACAAAAGGATGACACCTTTTAATGTAGAAATAAAAACAGCTTCAGGAGAAAAAGTATTAACAGTAAAAAGGGGTATTGCCTTATTCGTATCTAACGTAGAGGTATTTGATGAAAATGATCAATTAGTTGGAAGATTTAAACAAAAATTCTTCTCAATTGGGGGTAAATTTAATTTGTTTGACACCAACGAAAATATGCTTTGTACCTTGAAGGGTAAATGGACTAGCTGGGATTTCAGATTTATCAAAGATGAAGTTGAATTTGCTCATGTTAGCAAGAAATGGGCTGGTATTGGTAAAGAACTTTTTACTACTGCCGATAACTATATGCTCGAAATTGATGAAAGAGTTCCGGAAAACAGTCCAATCCGTATCATGATTCTGGCAGCTGTTATGTGTATTGATATGGTTTTAAAAGAATAGTTTTTTAATTCAAAAGATAATCTTCAACAAGTATCAAAATGATAATCAACTTTCATTTTAAGATACTTGTTGTTAACCATCCGAATACAGAACAAAGAGACTTCACGCCAATTTTCTAATACTAATACCATTTGTAACCCTAAACAAAATAGCAATTTGATAGTTTTATAAAAGCAACTCAATTAAAAAACATATGTCAGGTCACCATAACCATCATCACAAAAAGCACGAAACAAAAACCCTTTGGGTAGTTTTATTAACTGCAATTACAATGGGGGTTGAAATAACGTATGGTATAACAACCAAGTCTATGGCTTTATTGGCTGATGGAATTCATATGGGTTCTCATGTATTAGCTATTGGTTTAAGCTGGCTGGCCTATGTAATTGTTAGACGAGTGTCAAAAAGTGAAAAATATAATGGTGACTCAAATAAAATTCTTTCGCTATCTGGCTACAGTAGTGGCTTAATACTACTCATATTTGCTTTTTTTATATTAATAGAAGCTTTCCAACGATTTTTAAATCCGGAAGTGATCATATACAAAGATGCCATTTTAGTTGCTATTATTGGTTTAGTGATTAATATTGCCAGTGCCTTTTTACTGCACCACGATCATGAACATTCTGATCATAATATCCGTGCTGCTTATTTACATGTTATTGCGGATGCTTTAACCAGTTTATCTGCAATTGTTGGATTGATAGTAGCCATGGTTTGGGATATTGCTTTCATTGACCCAATTGTAGCTATTCTGAGTTCAATAGTTATTATTAAGTGGTCAGTAGGCTTATTGAGAGACAGTGGCAAAGTTCTTTTGGATATGGAAGAGAATAAATAAATAATCTTATAATTCACAATTACCATAAACCAACCTCTTCGTATATTGCGAATAATGATATCAGATATTTTTTGTACATTGCTTTGCCTATAATTACAAACCCAAGAAAAACTAGCAATGGACTCTTCTGAAACGCCTATTCTTAGACTTGAAAAACGACTCGAGGCTCTCATTCAAAAACAAGAAGATTTTAATACTGAAATTAGTCGAATAAAACAGGAAATAGAGCAAATAAAAGGATCTGATTTATTTAAAAATATTCATAACGAAAAAGCTGAAAATAAAATAGATACATATTCAATTAATGAATCTTTCTCTAAAAAAAGTACAAGTGATAACATTGTTGAAGAAGCTCATTTAGAACAACAGATAAATGAATCAGATCAATTATCAACCAAGACTCCAGAACCCAAAATTAAAAGAAATCTTGAAAAATTCATAGGTGAAAACCTGATGAATAAAGTAGGGATAGCAATAACGATTATAGGGATTGCTATAGGTACAAAATATTCCATTGAGCATAACTTAATAAGTCCATTAACTCGAATTATTTTAGGCTATTTGTGTGGTATAACACTGTTGGTTTTTGGGATACGATTACGTTCAAAATACGAAAATTATAGTGCTGTATTAGTTAGCGGCGCAATGGCTTCCAATTACTTTATTACCTTTTCTGCCTATAGCTTTTTTGACCTTATACCACAAGGTGTTGCTTTTGCTCTTATGGTTATTTTTACAATATTCACCGTCTTGGCGGCCTTATCATACAACCGACAGGTTATTGCACACATTGGGTTAGTTGGGGCTTATGCCATTCCTTTCTTGCTTAGTAATGACAGTGGAAATATTCAAGTTCTTTTTTCCTATATGGCTATCATAAATGCAGGAATACTTTTTATTTCATTTTATAAATATTGGAAAAAACTCTTCTATGCTTCGTTTATTCTAACTTGGCTCATTTATATTTCCTGGTCGATATCCAGTTATACTACTGAAAGACATTTTGGCATTGCATTAAGCTTTTCAACCATATTCTATTTATTGTTTTACACTACATTTTTAGCATATAAATTAATTAAAAATGAGGTGTTCAATAAAACTGATATCATCCTACTTCTAACCAACTCATTTATATATTATATTATAAGCTATATTTTTATCGATAGTAATATTAAATATGAAGAGTTATTGGGCTTATTTACTTTATGCAATGCCATTATTCATTTCAGTATTGGATATGTTGTATATAAACAAAAACTAGCAGATAAAAACTTGTTCTATGTAATCATTGGCTTAGTACTTGTTTTTATAACAATTGCTATTCCTGTACAGCTCGACGGCAACTGGGTTACTTTACTTTGGGCTGGTCAGGCTGCAGTTTTGTTTTATATTGGAAAGTCAAAAAACATTCAATTTTATGAAATGATTTCATATCCTATAGTAGTACTTGCAGTTATAAGTATTGCTCAAGATTGGTTTTTAAATTATGTACCCGCTTATGATGAAATAAATCAGCACATTATTCCTATTTTAAATATCAATTTTTTAAGTTCGGTAATATTCATTGTAGCTTTATCGTTGATGCAATTTATTAATCATAAATATCAACAAATAAATAGCTCCTATATAAAAATCACTAAGTTCTTCAGCTATTTTATTCCAACTGTATTAATCTTTACAATATATTATGCTTTTAGAATGGAAATAGCTCAATATTGGAATCAAGCTATAGCCGATAGCAGTATTTCAATACAGCCTGAAGGCGAAAAGTATTCTCGTTATATACAAAATGACAATCTTAGCTATTTTAAAACTGTTTGGTTATATAATTACACTTTTGTATTTCTTTCTGTATTATCATTTTTAAATATTTTTAAAATTAAACAGAAGAATCTGGCCTTATACACACTTATAATTAGTGGTGCTGTAATATTTCTTTTTTTAACAGAAGGACTTGTTGCTCTTGGAGAGTTAAGAGATAGCTACGTTGAACAAACCTCGGCTCAGTATTTCAACCGCAATTTCTTCTGTATTACGATTAGGTATATCAGCATATTATTACTCGCATTGTTAGTTTTTAGCAGTACTAAATCTCAGAAAAATTACCCTCTTAAAAAAGAGTATAAACTTTATTTTGAGTTAATCATCTATGGCATTATTTTAACCATTTTAAGTAATGAATTAATTACCTGGCTTTCTATTTATAATGCTGAAGTAGCTTATAAAACAAGTTTAAGCATCCTATGGGGTGCCTACTCTTTGGTTATTATTATTCTTGGTATCATTCAAAAAAAGCAACATATTAGATTTGCTTCAATGGGGATATTTGGGGTAACCCTTATTAAGCTATTCTTTTATGACCTAACCAATTTAAATACGATTCAAAAAACAATAGTATTTGTATCCCTAGGTGTAATATTGTTAATCATATCATTTTTATATAATAAATATAAAAACCTTATTAATGAATAAAATCAAGCCTATTCTATTATTAATATTAGTTTTTTTCATCATTCCCAAAACAATGTGGGCACAGATGAAAGATTATAAGTACAAAAGAAAATTACTTGACATAACAAAACAATGGCATCATATTCAATTACCTAATGATGTATACAGCAAAACATTGCCCAATTTAAATGATATCAGGATTTACGGTATCACAATTGAAAGAGATACCATTGAAGCCCCTTATATATTAAACATCAATGCTCCGGAAAATATTTATGAGGAATATACTTTTAAGTCAATAAACAATACATCACAAGGTGAAAAATATTATTACACCTTTAAAATGGATGAAGATAAACCAATAAACACAATTGAACTTTATTTTAAAAATAAAAACTTTGATTGGAAAGTTAAGTTACAGGGAAGTAACAATCAAAAAGATTGGTATTCTATTATTGATAATTACCGTATTATTTCAATAAAAAATGAAGATATAGAATACCAATATACCACACTTCATTTTGAGCCATCTCAATTTCAATATTATAAGTTAGAGATTCCCTCTATAAAAACACCTAGTATTTTAAATGCAAAATTAATTCGTTTAAGGAAAAATAAGGGAGTATCTGATACCGTTAAAATCAATAATTCAGAACTTCACATTTCTGAAAAAAAGAATATAACTGAAATAAAAGTTCAACTTCCATCTTTTGTACGCCTATCCAGAGTTCAACTCAATATTTCAAGTAATTTTGATTATTACAGAGATATTAAAATCAAATA
This sequence comes from uncultured Saccharicrinis sp., assembly GCA_963665705.1. Taxonomy (GTDB): domain Bacteria; phylum Bacteroidota; class Bacteroidia; order Bacteroidales; family Marinilabiliaceae; genus Saccharicrinis. The sequence continues at coordinate 761,033 of OY762448.1, read as the reverse complement.
TATAAAAGATAGTGTTAAAACTGAAACAGGATGGATTTACCAAACAGAATTATTAGGTAATGCAACATTAAACTCTCTAAACAACAACCCTTTTTCATTAAAAAGCACAAGTCTTAACAACCTAATTATTAGCATTAACAACAGTCATAATCAACCTTTAGATATAGAAAACATCAATCTCATTTGTTACCAACATGAACTAACGGCTCGATTTACTCAAGAAGCTCAATACTTTTTATGCTATGGAAATAACAATGTTTATAAACCACATTATGATATAGAGAAATTTACAGATCGTAACTATTCAGTGATTGGAAAAGACATAGCAATAGCACGCAAAGCGCACAATGGATTCTGAATGTTTTTTATTGCACTATCAACAATAGAACGCAATATAGCATAGCAGTCGGCACCTTCTATAGACTTGAAGAAACCGCTAACCTTTTGTTTTACTTTAAAATTTCGCACAGCTCTTTCTGAAGCATTGTTGTCAGGTGGAATCTCTGGATTTATTAGAAAATTAAACAGATACTGCTCGTACTTTTTCAATCGGTTTTGAAATGTTTGCACTTCCTTGACTTCTTCATCAAGTTCTTGTTTCAAGAGGGCTTGGAATCTGTAAGCAATATCGGAAGGTTTCTTATCAGTATATTGTCCTTTGTAGATACTTAAGGCATTTTTGATTAGAGTTCTCATTTGGAATGCCCAATTATTCTTAGGGTATTTTTGGCAGAAGTATTCAAGTTCTCGTAATAAATGTGCAGTACATAATTGGTGATTGTTGGCATCAGTCATAAAATATGATTTCCAGCAATCTGTTACCAAAGTATTGTTCTTAAAACCTTCTGGCATGATTTCTTCCATTGCAGCAAAACCTCTCTTAGTATGGATTGATAAAAATGTAGCATCGGGATTCTGAAAGACCCAAGCCCAATGAAGTTTACCATTGACATTAGTGCCTGTTTCATCAGCTCCTATGATTTTACCGGAAAGGATTTTCTTTCGGATTTGCTCGTAATAAGGTTTCGCCTTGGCTGTTATTTTTCCAATAAGCTGATTAATGCCTCCAGAACTAATCTCAATCCCTAATACAGTATATAAAAACTCTTTCAAACGTTCATACGGCATGTATTGTCGGGCACTCATGTAGCCAATTAAAGCCTGCACTCCAGCTCCGTAACTTATGGGCGCATTAATTCCTGAAGGGTAATTGCCTTCATTTAAAGTTCCGCAGCTGCATTGTTTGTGAAAAATTCGATGTTCGGTAATAACTGGTTGTATTGGCGGTATGTCTATTACCTGGCGTTTTCCTGCATATTCTCCAACAATCATTGATAAATCATTGCCACAACAAGTACAGTAACTGGCTTGGTGGTTGGTAATAATATCTGGATTAGATACTGTTTTCAAAGTGTTGCCCATATGCCCCTTTTGGCCTCCTGGTTTCTTTCCTGATTTCTTTCTTAACGAACTTGTTTTCGCTGGTTTGGGAAAATCGCTTGACGGAGGCTTACTGCTATTCTTACTGTTTTTAGGAGTCTCGTATTTAGATAAGCGTTTTTTGAGCTTACAATTCTCTGCTTTCAACTGTTTGTTTTCAGCTTCTAACTCAACTACTCGATTCTCTAAATTATCTACTTTGTTGAGTAAATTGTCTAACCGTTCCTCTATGCTTATCTTCTTTGTCATGCGATGCAAAGTTCGCTATACAAATGATTGCTGCTATAGAATTTGCACAAAGGTTATTCACAATTCTGGTGGTTTTCAGCTAAAGTTACCAACATTTTTTCTGAAATATTTAGTTTTTGAAATCTACACTGAATAGTTACTACAGATCAAATTCCCAAAGAATTAACAAACATTTTTTTGGGGAAAGAGGAAATTTGTAAAACAAGTAAAGCCATTCAGGCTGCTCCTTTCTTTAACAAGTATTGGTTATGGGGAGTGATGATTTTAATAATAACACTTTTAGGATGGTTTTCTTTAAAACTATTAAATAAAACACAAGAATAAATGCTCAAAAATTACCTAACAGTTCTTTTCTTAATCATTCCCTTATTATGTCTTTCTCAGAAATATGATGCTGAAATATTAAATTTTAATACCACAGTTGATTATAATGGCCGAAACATAAAAGAAACCTATGAATATGAAATACAAATAAATAACGGAGGCGGGACCAAATATGCAGAAATAGAAATTTTTTATCAACTTAAAAATGCACCAAAAAATTTACAAGCAGATATTTATGATGTATTTGGTAATAAAATAAGGTCGCTTAAAAAAAAGGAGATTGTTACAAAAACACCTTGGAGTGGAAGTGAATTCCATACAGATCACCGTACACTCAATTTTACTTTAATCCATAACCGTTTTCCATACATAATCAAATACAGCTATTCAATCAATATTAATAATTACATATCTCTAGCCTATTGGAGTCCAATAATTGATCCGAAAATTAAAACCCAAAAATCAAAATTAATCCTTCAGGTTCCCATACATACACCATTAAATATATACAAACAGCAGATTGATTCGGCAAATGTAAAAACAATCGAAGACAATGATATATACACCTGGGAGCTAAAAAATTATACCTCGCCACAAAACGAACCTTTTTCGCCTCACATTAATAAAATTAATCCAATGGTTGAAGTAATGCCTGAACGTTTTTTTTACGGTGTTCAAGGCGAAGTAAAATCTTGGAAAGATTTTGGCAACTGGAAATATGAACTAATAAAAGGATTAGATGTGCTAACTCCAGAGGAATCGAAAAAAGTACATAAGATAACAGATAGTATACCTGATGTAACAGATAAAATAAAAACTTTATATCACTATATGCAAGATAATACCAGATATATACTCATATCTTTAAAACAGGGAGGCTTAATTCCTTACCCGGCATCTTATGTGTGTACTAACAGATTTGGGGACTGTAAAGCTCTGTCTAATTACATGAAGGCTCTACTCAAAGAAATCGATGTAGAATCCTATTATACAACTATATATTCCGGGTTAAAACCCAATCCTGTAAATTCAGAATTTCCTTCACACCAATCAAACCATATTATACTTTGCGTTCCTCTGCAACAAGATACAATTTGGTTAGAATGCACAGACAAAACTTCTCCTTTTAATTATTTAAGCTCTTATACTCAAAACCGTTTAGCATTAACTATTGATAAAAACCAAAGTAAGTTAGTTAAAACACCCAAACACAATCTTTGCGATGCTACACAATCTTATACAACCCATGTAATAATTCAAGATGGCAAAGGTGTAACATTTACGAGCAAAGCAAAAATAAAGGGTAACGAATTTGATAATTTTAAATCATTTGACACTCAGCTTTCTGATAAAAACAAAGAACAGTATATCGACCATATAGGGTTAATGAGTAAAGCTGACATTATAGAATTTAATATTAACCGACCTCATCGTGATTCCACCTGGTTAGAACTACTGTTAAAAGGAACAGTTCAGTCTCTATCTGAAAATTTAGGTTCCAAAATATTACTTAAACCATTTAAAACAATAAAATCCCCGTTTGAGGCTCCTGAAAAAAGAAAAAATGACCTATTTATCTATTATCCAATTAATAAATGTGATACTATTATTTATGAATTTCCCAAAAAGATTAATGATGTTAAAGGATTAAGTCAAACTAATATTAATTCCCGGTTTGGAAGTTATAAAAGGATATACACAATTGACAATAATAAATTAATAATAACCAGGATTTTTCAAGTTAAACAAGCACGATATCCATTAAAAGACTACGCTGAATTTTATGAATTTTATAAAAAGTCGGCTCAATTGGATAATCAAAAGATGATAATAAACTTAATAGAGGTCAGTAGATAATTACTTATATTTGCCACCAGTAAAAATAAGGGATACATGGAATTATTCAAAGGACAAAATGCTCTAGAGTTTGCTGATCGTTTCCATACGGATGATGATTGCCTGGAATATTTGGCCAACATTAAGTGGCACCAAGGTTTTAAGTGCGTTAAATGTGGGCATCAAGGCTACCAGCAGCGCAAGCATCACGGAAGAATCTGCAACAAGTGTGCTCATATTGAGTCAGCTACCGCTAACACACTCTTTCACAAAGTGAAATTTGGAGTACGCAAAGCCTTTTACATTTGCTTTGAGATGTCAACCTCAACCAAGAGTTTGTCTGCAAGCTATATGTCAGAACGTATTGGAGTGACTGAAAAAACAGCACGACTGTTCATGCATAAAGTTAGGGAAGCGATGCAATCAAGCGGAAACAACCCGATGGATGGAAATGTACATATCGACGAGTTTGTGGTAGGAGGCAAAGAAGAAGGTAAGGTTGGTCGCAGTTACCACAGCAAGAAAAAGAAAGCGGTATGTGCTGTTGAGCTTACCGATGATGGGAAAGTAAAACGTATGTACTCGATGAAAATCAACAATTACTCATCGAAAGAACTTAAAAGGCTTTTTGATGCTCATATATCCCAAGATGCCAGTGTGACCACTGATTGTTGGAGAGGTTATCGCCCTTTGATGAAGGATTACAACATAGAACAGATTGAAAGCATGGGAGGCATGAATTTTAAAGCCTTACATACAATGATACACCAAGTGAAGTCGTGGATTAGAACAACCTATTCTTGGGTTAGCGAATGGCATATAGATAAATATTTTAATGAGTTTTGCTACAGGATTAACCGATCACAAATGAAAGATAACATCTTTAACAACTTAATGTACCGTATGGTGGAAGCTGACAAAATTAATCAGAAAGATTTAGTAGGTGCTTAACTACTGACCTCTAAAACTTAATTTTATAAAAACCCTATAATCAAATATTATGAAAAAAGTATTTCAACTATTACTAGTATTTTCTATACTGACACCAATCTTAAAAGCACAAAGCCCACCGTAAGCGTCTCCACGATAGCGTATAGTTTTATGTGATAAAACTTTGAAGCTTTGTATCCTTATTTTTCACATCAAAGGATACATTATGGTTTTTAATTTCACAGAGGATACACGTTTTTACTTTTTTCACGAGCCCGTTGATATGCGAAAAGGAATTCATTCACTTTATCACCTGGTAAAAACTTCAGGAAATATGAATGCGCTCAATGGTGATGGTTATGTCTTCATTGGCAGGACTCGAAAATCTATCAAGGTACTAAGATGGCAAAGAGAAGGATTTGTTCTTTATAACAAGAAACTGGAATTAGGATGTTATACACTTCCACAACAGTTAAGAGACGGTGCTTTTATTGAGCTTGAACAGGATATTTTAGACAAAATGGTAAATTGCGTAAAGCACAAAAGTAGTTCTAATGAATTACGGATAAAAGCCCAGTTAACACTCTGATACATAGTGATAAAAGACGAAAATAGTGCGAATTTTTCATGGTAAAATCGCACTATTTTCGTATCTTTATGCCATGACAGACAGGGAGTTAGCCATATTATTACAGCAGCAGGTTTCAGAATTAACAGTTACAATTGTTTCTTTAACAAAAACCATAGAAGAGCAATCTAAAGAGCTAACAGCCCTAAAGGAGGCTATCTTAGAGAAGGATAAAGATAGCGCACATCTGAAGCGCTTTGCGAATATTAACCTTCCTAAAAAGACCGAAAAACGAAAGAATACAACACCTGTTCCTGCGAATACACCTAAAGCTCCCACTCCCAAACAAAGAGGTAATAATGGAGCCAAAAGAAAAGTATACGATAATATCGAAGAGCTTGTAGAAGAAGTTATGCCGTCCGATGCTAGCTTTGACGAAAAGGCTGCTGTTTACCTGTTTTACCGCGATGTGATAAGATATGAGTATATTCCACCTCGTCTTATCAAACATATTTACCGCTGTAAAAAATATAGAATGGGTGATGATTTTTTCGAGGGCAGAGCCCCTATGACTCCTTTCATGAATTCTAATTTTGACAGCTCGTTACTGGCACACCTTATTCAACAAAGATATGTGTATAGCTTGCCAGTTGAACGCATCAATAAATACCTAAATGAGATGGGCATTGACATGCCTAAGGCAACCACTCATGGATTAATTGAAAAATCAGCAGGGTTACTTGATAGATTAATGCCAGTACTCAAAAATGCTATTTTAGCTGATTCCTATATTCATTTTGACGAAACCTACCATACGATATTAGGTGGTGACAAAGGAAGTCGCAAGGGCTACTTTTGGAGTGCTTTTTCTCACCAAAACAATTTAATACAGTTCATTTATGAAAATGGTTCACGAAGCAAGACGGTGTTCACGGATTATCTACCTAGGGATTATAAAGGTGTGGTACAGACTGACGGATATAGTTCTTACAAAGTATTAGAGGGATGGGATTATCCCAAGGCAATACGCTTAGGTTGTGTTCAACACTGCAAAAGAAAATTTATAGAAATTCAGGAGCAACCCGAAGCACAAGAAGTTATTGATCTATACAATCAATTTTATATCATCCGTAAGAAAAAGCCAAAAGAAAAATGGAAAGAGGCTTCCCTAAAAGTATACAAGAAGTTAGAAAATAAACTCAGAGACATAGAAAGAGATTCCGGGGTATTGCCTAACCACATATTAACTAAAGCTGCAGCTTACTGCCTGAATGAACTAGAGTCCATATACAACATCATCATATCTACCGAATACGATCTGGATAATAATATAATTGAACGACCTATGCGCTATATCAGCCTTAGTCGTCGTAATTCACTTTTTTGTGGTTCTAATGCAGGGGCCACCAGAACAGCTACACTTTATTCTCTAGCTATATCATGTAGATTGAATAATATAAATACATTTTCCTACTTCAAGGTTGTTATGCAGCGTTTAGCAGAAAGTCCAACAATGACAAATGAACAATTACGCAACTTGCTTCCTGATAGGTGGGCGGATCAATAATAAAAAACGCCACATCAAAATAACGAATCAATTTGATGGGGCTTTTTTTGAGGGGCGACGCGGAGACGGATACAGCCCACCGGAAGAATCCAATGCATTAATGTACATTGAGAAATGTGATTTTGAACCGAATGCACCTGCAGTAGTTCTATTTGATAAAGGTGAGGTTATGTTTATTAGAGATGAAGGAGGATTTGATATAAGGTATACTCGACATAAGAGAGTTAAGATATTTAAAGAATCTGCTTTTGATCAGGCTGAAATTGAAATACCATTATATATAGGTGAAAATGAAATAGAATTAGTTAAAGATATAAAAGCTACAACTTACTATTACGATGGTAAAATCATAGAAACAACTAAACTAAATTCCAGTCAAGTATTTGAGGAACCTATAAATAAATTCTGGTATAAGAAGAAATTTGCTATGCCAAACCTGAAGGAAGGCTGTATCATTGATTATAGTTACACCGTATTTTCTCCTTTCATATTTAATTTACCCGACTGGGAATTTCAATCAAACATTCCAACCATATATAGCGAGTACCAAACCAATATGATTCCTTTTTATACATATACCTACCGAGCTCAAGGGTTTAAAGCCTTTGATGTTTTTGAAAACAAGGAATGTAATGGAATAGAAAGACAATTCATGAACCTTAATTTTAATGATATGAATTACACTTTTGGCATGAAAAATATTCCATCATTTAGTGATGAAAGCTTTATTTCTTCAAAAGAGGATTATATCAAAAAAATTGATTTTCAATTATCGGAAATTAATTATCCTGCAGGATATTCAAAAAAGATTTTAACAACATGGCCCGACTTAGCTAAAAAATTTAATGATGCAGATGATTTTGGAAGGTATATTAAAAAGTCGGAAAAATTTGGAAGTAAAAACTTTCTACACCTGCAAAACAAAACTGACAATGAAAAAATAGAAGCTGTATTAAGCTATATGAAAACTAATTACAAATTTAATGGCATCAATAATAAGTGGGCTTCAAAAAGTATTAAAGAATTTACCACTCAAAAAACAGGTAATAGTGCCAATATAAATTTAATGGCTTTAGGTATATTAAAAAGCCTTGGTATTGATTGCAAACCTGTAATAATTAGTACTCGTGACCACGGAAAAGTTTATGAAGATTTTCCTTTTTCCGACATCTTTAATAATGTATTGATATTAGCTGTTAATGGGGACAAAAGTTTGATACTTGATGCCACAGATCCATATTGTCCAACAAATATTATCCCTGCAAAATGTTGTAATGGTAAAGGATTTATTATTGATGAAGACCAGGAACGATGGCTGAAGATTTACAATAAAACACCTTCAAAAAATTACACTACACTGAATTATAAATTTAATCCTGAAACAGGGGAATTAGAAGGAAATGCTAAAATTATTACCACAGGTCACCTTGCCATAAACGAAAGAAAGAGATATACTTCTGATGAAGATAAATTCATAAACCAACTTAAATCTGAGGGTTTACTTATATCTGATAGCATTATAACTTTTAGTGAAGACAACTATCAAAAATTTGAGTATAGTTTTAATTTCACCAGCCATGTTGATCAAATTGAAGATCAGGTAATCTTTAATCCTTTAATGAAACTTCCTGTACAAGAGAATCCTTTTAAACAAAAAGAGAGAGATTATAGTATAGACTTTATATATCCATCTATGAAAAGTTTCACAGCTACAATTCAAATACCGGAGGATTATGTATTCGAAAAATTACCGACTATCTCTAACAAAGATTCTAAAAATGTTTCTCTTGATATTAAAGTAATTAAAATGAATAATCATTCAATAACAATATCTTCAAATTACTATATTAAAAAACCAATATATCCTGCCTCTGCTTATAATGAGTTAAAGTTATTTTACAAAAACATTTCTGAAAAGTTAAATCAAAGTATTGTGATCAGCAAAATATAATTACACTTCAGTTTAGTTTAAAAAAACGTAACTATTCAGTGATTGGAAAAGACATAGCAATAGCACGCAAAGCGCACAATGGATTCTGAATGTTTTTTATTGCACTATCAACAATAGAACGCAATATAGCATAGCAGTCGGCACCTTCTATAGACTTGAAGAAACCGCTAACCTTTTGTTTTACTTTAAAATTTCGCACAGCTCTTTCTGAAGCATTGTTGTCAGGTGGAATCTCTGGATTTATTAGAAAATTAAACAGATACTGCTCGTACTTTTTCAATCGGTTTTGAAATGTTTGCACTTCCTTGACTTCTTCATCAAGTTCTTGTTTCAAGAGGGCTTGGAATCTGTAAGTAATATCGGAAGGTTGCGTTTCAGTACATTGTCCTTTGTAGATACTTAAGGCATTTTTTATTAGAGTTCGCATTTGGAATGCCCAATTATTCTTAGGGTATTTTTGGCAGAAGTATTCAAGTTCTCGTAATAAATGTGCAGTACATAATTGGTGGTTGTTAGCATCTGTCATAAAATAAGATTTCCAGCAATCTGTTACCAAAGTATTGTTCTTAAAACCTTCGGGCATGATTTCTTCCATTGCAGCAAAACCTCTCTTGGTATGGATTGATAAAAATGTAGCATCGGGATTCTGAAAGACCCAAGCCCAATGAAGTTTACCATTGACATTAGTGCCTGTTTCATCAGCTCCTATGATTTTACCGGAAAGGATTTTCTTTCGGATTTGCTCGTAATAAGGTTTCGCCTTGGCTGTTATTTTTCCAATAAGCTGATTAATGCCTCCAGAACTAATCTCAATCCCTAATACAGTATATAAAAACTCTTTCAAACGTTCATACGGCATGTATTGTCGGGCACTCATGTAGCCAATTAAAGCCTGCACTCCAGCTCCGTAACTTATGGGCGCATTAATTCCTGAAGGGTAATTGCCTTCATTTAAAGTTCCGCAGCTGCATTGTTTGTGAAAAATTCGATGTTCGGTAATAACTGGTTGTATTGGCGGTATGTCTATTACCTGGCGTTTTCCTGCATATTCTCCAACAATCATTGATAAATCATTGCCACAACAAGTACAGTAACTGGCTTGGTGGTTGGTAATAATATCTGGATTAGATACTGTTTTCAAAGTGTTGCCCATATGCCCCTTTTGGCCTCCTGGTTTCTTTCCTGATTTCTTTCTTAACGAACTTGTTTTCGCTGGTTTGGGAAAATCGCTTGACGGAGGCTTACTGCTATTCTTACTGTTTTTAGGAGTCTCGTATTTAGATAAGCGTTTTTTGAGCTTACAATTCTCTGCTTTCAACTGTTTGTTTTCAGCTTCTAACTCAACTACTCGATTCTCTAAATTATCTACTTTGTTGAGTAAATTGTCTAACCGTTCCTCTATGCTTATCTTCTTTGTCATGCGATGCAAAGTTCGCTATACAAATGATTGCTGCTATAGAATTTGCACAAAGGTTATTCACAATTCTGGTGGTTTTCAGCTAAAGTTACCAACATTTTTTCTGAAATATTTAGTTTTTGAAATCTACACTGAATAGTTACAAAAAAACAAATAACTCAAACAAAATGAGAAACAAAGTCTCAAAATCGTTTGAGTTGTTTGTTTATAAGAATATTTATGATTCTAATTAACATAAATATCTATCATTCTAGATCTTCACACAACAAAACAAAGACTATGAGCTATATTTACAAAATTATCTTATTCAGTATTTTCTCATTGTTTTTTTCATTCTCAGCTATGAGCAAAGAGAAAAAAACGCTGAATTATTCAGATTATGATTCGTGGAAATCTATTGATAAAAATTATATTATTTCAAATGACGGAAATTTTATTTCCTATGTTATTTCTCCCCAGAAAGGCGACTCTTATTTATATATTTATAATGTCAATAAAGGGTTGTTAGATTCCATTCCCCGAGGAAAAAAGCCTAAATTTTCTGCTCAAAACGATTTTATAGCTTTTAATATTAAGCAGTACAACGATACAATAAGAGCGCTTAAGTTAAAGAAAACAAAAAAAGAAGATCTCCCTAAAGATTCTTTGTATATCAAGAATTTGTTAACAGGAAACACAACAAAAATAGCAAATCTTAAGAATTGGAAAATTCCCAAAGATGGGGGTGATTGGCTTGCTTATATGTTTGAAGAAAAAGAGAAAAAAGATACGACTGAAACAAAGACTGAATCAGAAAAAGAAGAAACTAAAAAAGATAAGAAATCTGACAAAAAAGAAAACAAATTCACATCAAAAGGTAATCCACTTGTGTTTTATCGTCCTTCAACCGGAGATAGTTTATATATAAATAAAGTTTCTTTTTTTGATGTGGCAGACAATGGGAATGGAGCCTATATCGTTCAAAGTACAGGAGATACAACCGAAGTTTCAAAGGTTGTTTACTTTAATGCTCAAACATTTTCCGTGGATACCATCTTTAACAGGATTGGAAAAATTGAGAAAATAACAAGCGATTATACTGCAGATCAATGTGCTTTTCTTTTTAATGATGATACAAGCAAAGTAAAAGTAAACCAATTATATTACTTTAAAACTAAACAAGAGGAGCCAACCATGATAATGGATACCATTCATTCATCTCTTCCTGCTGATTGGTCGGTTTTGTCAAAAGGTGAATTAATGTTTTCACGTGATGGAAGCAAATTATACTTTGGAGCCGGCACCAGACCTCACGAAGAACCTAAAGATTCATTGACTGAGGATGAAACGGTTCATGTAGATATCTGGAACTGGAAAGATATTGAACTCCAACCCATGCAAAAGAAAAACCTAAAAAAGGATAAAGATCCTGCTTACAAATGTGTTTATCAAGTCAAAAAGAAATTGATTGTGGCGCTGGAGTCAAATGATTTTAGAAAAGTAGAAGTTCCGCATAAGGGTGATTTAAATGTAGGTTTTTGTTTTGTAGATACGCCATATAAAAGAGCTGAATCATGGTCTGGCAGATGGACTAACGATATCTATAAAGTAGATTTGTTTACGGGACAAAAATATTTACTTCAAAAAGAAGTAATCAGTAATACTTCTATCTCTGAATCTGGTAAATGGATTGTTTTTTACGAACCCGAAGACAGTTTATATTATTCTATAAATACCCAATCCGGATTAAAAACACCAATAAGTAAAGGGGCAAAAGTTTCATGGGTGGATGAACTAAACGACAGACCTACTGATGCTGATTGTTATGGTATTGCTGACTTTTCAAAGGATGATAAGAGTATTATAGTTTATGACAGATATGATGTATGGCAATTAGATCTTACTGGTAAAAAAGAACCAGTCTGCTTAACTCAGAACTTAGGTCGTAAGCAAAAAACAAAAATGAGGGTTATTAAATTAGATAAAGAAGAAAAATTTATTGAACTAAACCAAATTTTATTGCTTCGTGCTGTGAATGAAGAAAATAAACAGTCAGGTTTTTGCTCATATAATAAAGGCGAAACTAAAAAGCTTATACAAGGAGACTATTACATTTACAATCCAATTAAAGCTAAGAATGCAGATACTTATATATGGAGAAAATCAACATTTAAGCAATATCCGGAATTAAGGTTCAGCAACCAATCTTTTACTAACGACATAGTAATATCAAACACGAATCCTCAACAAAAAGAATTTAACTGGGGTGATATTCAACTTGTTGAATGGATTGCATCTGATGGGTTAAAACATCAAGGATTACTAATTACTCCGGAAAATATGGATAGCACGAAAAAATACCCCCTGATATCATATTTCTATGAACGATATTCTAATAACCTACACAGGTATTATCGCCCAGCACCAAGCCGTTCTACTGTAAACTGGAGTTTTTACGCATCAAATGGATATGTACTATTTATCCCGGATATTTTTTATCGCGAGGGAGATCCGGGTCTATGCGCCTACGAATCCGTTGTTAGCGGTTGTTTGGCTATGTCCGATCTTTATAGTTTTATTGATCGTGATCATATGGGTATTCAAGGACAAAGTTGGGGCGGATATCAGGTGGCATATTTAGTCACGCAAACAAATTTATTTAAAGCAGCTATGGCTGGTGCTCCTGTTAGTAACATGACAAGTGCATATGGTGGCATTCGATGGGGAACAGGCATGAGTCGCATGTTTCAGTACGAACATACACAAAGTCGTATTGGGGGAACTCTTTGGAATAAAATGAATAAGTATATAGAAAATTCATCTGTATTTTTTGCACCACAGGTAGAAACACCATTATTAATGATGCATAACGATAATGACGGTGCAGTGCCCTGGTATCAAGGAATTGAATATTTTGTATCATTACGAAGATTAAACAAGCCTGTATGGATGTTAGTATATAATAATGAAGAACACAACCTGACTCGTAGAGCAAACTCAAAAGATTTAAGCCGGAGAATGATGCAATTCTTTGATCATTACTTAAAGGAAAAGTCAATGCCTGTTTGGATGAAAGATGGAATTCCAGCAACAAAGAAAGGTAAGGAATTAGGATATGAATTAGCAGAATAAGAACTCATTCAATATTTTAAACTAAAAAAGGCGTCCTATTGGACGCCTTTGTAATATCTATAGCTATTTACAACTAGTTTAAAAGCTCTGCTAATTTTTCTTCAAGAGCTGGTCCTCTAAGATTTTTAGCAATAATTTTACCTTCTTTATCTAGTAATAAAGTAAATGGAATACCCTGCACACCATAAGTTTGAGCAATATCTCCCTTAGCATCAATTACATGATTCCAAGCTAAACCATCATCAGCAACAGCCTTTTTCCATGCGGCAGAATCACGATCCAAAGAAACACTTAATACATCAAATCCTTTTGATCCGTATGTGTTATATGCTTTTACAACATTAGGATTTTCTTCTCTACATGGCTTACACCAAGATGCCCAAAAATCAACTAATACATATTTTCCTTGTAAAGAAGATAATGAGATAGAAGCTCCTTCAATGCTCTCTAAAGAAAATTCTGGGGCTACAGCTCCTATTTCAGTAGCTTTTTTTGCATTTTCAGCTTTTTCAACACTAGCTAATGCATCTTTTAAATTAGTTACATACATATGATCTCCAAGATTAGCCTCAAATTGAGCAACTAAGTCTTTAAATTCATCAAAATCTAAATCTCTGGCTGCTTGATTAGCTAAATATGCACCAACTACATTTGAAGTATTATTCTTAACGAATTGAACAAAGTAAGCTTTTTGCTCCTCCATTAATTCATTAGCTTCAGTTTTTAAGCCCTCCATTTTTTCCTTATCGTTAGACATCATAGCCTTCTGGAATTCTGCCTGAAGCTCTTCTAACCTTGCTCTTCCTGGCAACTCTTTTACAAAGGTATTAAACACATCATTAGTTGCTGAACCAGAAACCTCTGCATCAGAAATCTTTTCCTTGTCTGCAACATTAATGCTAATATTCCCATTTTCACCAAATAGCATTATGGGGGTTTTAATATCATCAATAAATACTAAATAAACTTGAGGAACCTCTTCACTTCCTGTAAAAGTAAATTTTCCTTGAACTATTTGAGTAGTATCAATAGATACTGGACGACCTTTTTCAATCTTAGATAGGACTGCTTGCCCATCTTCTACACCTTCAACGGTTCCTTCAATGGTGTATTCTTTCTGCTGACAAGCAATAAAAGAAATGGCTAATAAAGCCACTAATAGTAATTGTTTCATTATACGCGTTTTTAATTATTGTCTCTAAATTATTTATTGGTCTTGATAATTTACAAGTACCAGTATTTATTACTTTAGTTCTTTAAAATACAAATTTAATAGCTCCTGAGCAGCAGCAAATGAACTCATTTCGTCATTGGTCACTTTTTCCTCAAGCTTTCTGGTAGCTCTTCCAATTTCCTCATTAAGGTAAAAATTGGATTGTAAAGCCTCATTAATGGATTCAAACATCCAATATTTTGCCTGCTGGCTACGGCGCTTGCCAAAATAGCCATTTTCCTTGGTTTTATCAGCATATTTCAATACCATTTCCCATAACTCTCCAACTCCTGATTTTTCAAGTGCAGAACAAGTTTTCACTTCCGGAATCCACCCAGACTTTGTAGGAGGAAACAAGTGAAGCGCACTTGTATATTCAGCCCTAGCCATGGTGGCTTTCTTTATATTATTACCGTCAGCTTTATTTATGGCAATAGCATCAGCCATTTCCATAATACCACGTTTAATCCCTTGTAACTCATCTCCTGCACCTGCAAGCATAATAAGCAAAAAGAAATCAACCATTGAATGAACAGCTGTTTCAGACTGACCAACACCTACTGTTTCAATAAAAATTGTATCAAAACCTGCGGCTTCACATAAAATGATTGTTTCACGAGTTTTACGCGCCACACCACCTAGCGAACCTGCCGATGGAGAAGGACGTATATATGCATTTGACTCTGCTGACAATTCCTCCATTCGGGTTTTATCTCCCAATATACTTCCTTTAGAACGTTCACTACTTGGATCTATTGCCAAAACAGCTAATTTTCCACCTTGATTTATAATATGCATTCCTAATGCTTCTATCAAAGTACTCTTTCCTGCTCCGGGCACTCCTGTTATTCCTAAACGTAATGAGTTACCAGTATAAGGCAAACATTTTTCTATGATTTGTTGAGCTAATTTTTGATGATCAGGTCTTGAACTTTCAACAAGAGTAACAGCCTGACTTAATAGTCTTATATCTCCTTTTCTTATACCTTCAAAAAACTCATCAACAGAAGGTAGTCTTCTCTTTTTTTGCAAGAAACGTTTTGCAGCTGCAGAGTTTACAGTTTGCACCTGCTCTACCCCTTTATTTACCACCAGGTTTTTAAAATCTTTATGATTTTCTATATGATCGTCTTGATGCATGCTTCTTAAAACTTTTAAATTGATGCGAATTTACATTTTATAACTCACTTAACCCACACATTAAGTTGTTTAAATTTGGGTAAATGATATATTTCATATGGATGCTAATTATTCAAACACAAACATTATTTTCAATTCGAAACCTCCTAATATCAAAATATTTACAGTTTTTTTAATATAAAAAAGGAGTACCATGAAAGGGTACTCCTACTATAATACTATAAAATTAATGTTACGTTATTTTGCAGGTTCTGTAACAGTACCCTGAATTCTTAAAAGAATATTACTTGCCAAGGGATCGTTAGTTATCACAGTAATCGACTTATTTTGTCGTCCATGTTTTCCTCTTGAATTAAATTCTGCTATAATGGAAGTCTTTTCACCTGGTGCTATCACCGTTTTTTCAGGTTTAATTGCAGTACATCCACATGATGCTTTTACCTTACGAATAATCAAATTAGTTTTTCCATCGTTAGTAATATAATAAGTGTGCTTTGCTACATCTCCTTGTTTTATAGTTCCAAAATCAAAGATTTTATTATCTACAGTAATCTTAGCAGCACTAGCTTTCTGCTCTGGAGTCCATGTATTAAAGTCTTCCTGAATATTAGCATTCACACTAATACGGTTTTTATAATCTACTTTTCCATTATATGAAACAAAAATCTGATCATAAACAAAACCCCAATCATTCTTTTTTGCAGCGTCATAAGTCGCCACAAATTTTCCTTTTGCTCCCGGAGCAAGAATTTCAGGTTCAGCCTTAATGGATATATGTTCAGGAACTCTCTCAAAAGCTACTTTTACTGTTTCATCTGAAGTATTGATAACCTCTACTTCTTCAGTTTTCTGACCTTTAGGCTCAATACGAGTAAAACTTATATGAGTAGATTTTAAACGTAATAAACCTAATTCTCTTGGATAATCATCCTCAATAGTCTTAGGACGAGGTAAAACCTTTCCTGTAATTCGTAAAACAGTATTAGGAGTTTCTGTATTAGCTGTAACAGTAATGGTTTTATTAAAATTTCCCGGACGATTACGGGGATCAAATGTAGCTTTAACAAATCCTTTCCCTCCCGGAGGAATAGGTTGTTTACTCCATTCCGGCGAAGTACAACCACAACTTGCTCTCACATTATGAATAACAAGAGGTTGTCCTCCTGTATTTGTAAAATCAAATTGATAAGCAACTTTACCATTTGCTTCCTCTACTTCTTCAAAATTATGAAGTGTCTCTTTAAAAGAAAAGGAAGGTTTACTCTGTTGAGCATCTATTGCTGCATAACAAAGTAGTGCCATTAAACTTAAAACTAACTTTTTCATTTGTTTAAATTTTCTTTCATTTGTCAGATAGCATGTCCCAGTATTAGGGAAAACCTCACAACAAAACTCAATATTAGTCTAATAATAAGACTATTGAACTTATTGCTCAATTCATTTTGCCATAGAATTATTTTGTCCTAAATTAAAGTTATATCCAAAATTGTTACACAAAACTAATAAAACATATGATTCTTTAATTATAAAATTAAAGCATTAACAAGTTGTTAACGTACCTATATAAATATGAATTGGTACTCTAAACGAATATTATTCTGAAATGTTACCTCAAATTTGCGATTAGTATTTTCATCAAAGAAATCATCATTACATTTATAATCCATTGCATATATCCAATTACCCTATTTTAGTATTAAAATTAACGATAACCAATAGTTTATAAACAGAAACTATATAAAATTGTAGTTTAGATGTAATATTTTTTAATTAAAAATAAAAAATATCATTTTATTCCAACCTTTTAATGATAACATTGTTATCTAATTGCAATAACATTAAATTAGAGTGTAACTAAAAAATAGATATAAGATATGCAATACGATTTAGTTGTTCTGGGTAGCGGTCCCGGAGGATATGTTGGAGCCATAAGAGCTTCACAATTAGGTTTAAAAGTAGCAGTTATTGAAAAAGCAGAACTTGGAGGTATTTGTCTAAATTGGGGCTGTATCCCAACCAAATCTTTGTTAAAAAGCGCATCTGTTTTTGAATATCTGCAACATGCCGAGTCGTATGGAATAAAAATTGATGGCCAAGCTGAAGCAGATTTTGGAGCTATGGTTCAAAGAAGTCGCGGTGTAGCCGATGGAATGAGCAAAGGTATTCAGTTTTTATTTAAAAAAAATAAAATTGATGTGATCAATGGTTTTGGAAAGTTAGTAAATAACAAAACTATTGAGGTTAAAAAAGAAGATGGAAGTACAGAGCAAGTTTCTGCAAATCATATCCTTTTAGCAACAGGAGCCAGAAGTAGAGAGCTGCCAAACTTACCTCAGGATGGTGTAAAAGTTATCGGTTACAGAAAAGCACTTACTCTTGAAAAACAACCTGAATCAATGATTGTAGTTGGCTCAGGTGCTATTGGTAGCGAGTTTGCTTATTTTTATAATTCAATTGGTACAAAAGTTACTTTAGTTGAATACTTACCAAATATAGTTCCTTTAGAAGATGAAGAAGTTTCGAAACAACTAGGACGTTCATTTAAAAAAGCCGGTATTAATGTAATGGCATCATCTGAGGTTTTGAGTGTTGATACAACTGGTGATAAAGTTAAAGCTGTTATTAAAACAAAAAAAGGTGAGGAAACACATGAGGCTGATGTAATTTTATCGGCTGTTGGAATTACTCCAAACCTTGAAGGAATCGGGCTTGAAGAAGTAGGGGTAGTTGTTGAAAAAGGTAAAGTTAAAGTCGATGAATTCTATAAAACATCAGTTGAGGGAGTTTATGCCATTGGAGATATTGTTCCAGGACAGGCTCTTGCCCATGTTGCATCTGCAGAAGCAATCTTATGTGTGGAAAAAATTGCAGGACATTCACCTGAGCCAATAAATTATGGAAATATACCCGGATGTACTTATACTTCACCAGAAGTAGCCTCTGTTGGAATGACTGAAAAGGCAGCCAAAGAAGCTGGATACGAATTAAAAATTGGTAAATTCCCATTTTCTGCTTCAGGTAAAGCCAGTGCTGCAGGACATAAAGATGGTTTTGTAAAACTTATTTTTGATGCTAAATATGGTGAATTATTGGGTGCTCACTTAATTGGAGCAAACGTAACAGAAATGATTGCAGAATTAGTTGTTGCTAAAAAATTGGAAACAACAGGGCATGAATTAATTAAATCAATTCACCCTCATCCAACCATGTCAGAAGCTATTATGGAAGCTGCTGCGGCGGCCTATGATGAAGTAATTCATATTTAAACAGATAACTCTCAAAATATAAAGGGGTTGTAAAATATTTTACAACCCCTTTAATATTTAAAGAGCTAAACATTTATATTTTTTAGCTCATATGAAATACAATTCCAAATTTTATACCTATAACTAATTGCATTTTTAACACATAGTCTTAACCAGTTACTCCTTTTATTTTCCAAACACCATTTTCTTTCCTTACCATAAAAACAAACATATCATCCCAAATAAAATTATCAGCATGATCTTTTCCTTTTTTTAATTCATAACCAAGAAAAAAGAAATCTGACTCTGTTAGTTTATAGTATTCTGGTAAGGGTCTATTGAACCTTACATATATTTCGTTAGGAGTAAGAATCTCAACATTATAAAACACAAGATAATCTTGAAATGACTTTTCTTTATCTCTAACAGCTTTCTTTAATGATTGACAAATCTTATCTTCTTTTCCTTTCTTTGCAATTATTCCATCTCCATCTAAAAGTAAAATAGAATCACTCACAGATGTATAAACCATATAACAATCTTCATTGAAATATGATTTGATTATGGATAAAGAAAAATCCTTGGCTGCATCTTTTAAATTAGCTGAATTTACAGTTACTTTTTTAGGGATTGAACAGGCCCCAAGTGTAATAAGAAGTGTTATAGTTAGAGCTAAATTTAATTTCATTTTATTTATCAATAAGATTGGTTTAAAACTTCGAAAATAAAAAAACTTTTAAATTTAGTACCCTGGCTTATTAAAACTCATTTTAATACCCCACTGAAGATCTTTGATAAACTTAAAAATCTCTTTTAAGGTAGCTTGTTCTACATGGGTTAATTTTTTCGGTTCAATAAAATTTGAGGCTTCTTTAAAATCATTTAATATTTCAGAAGATTGACTTTTCAATCTGACTCCCATTAAATAATAATAAGCATGTCGTACTTCTTTATATTTTACTTCATTTATATGATCAGCCTCTAACAAAGCTTGCATTCTTTTACCAGTATTGGCCACTAAAATTTTATTTTTTAGTGAATACATGCGCATCATATCTACTATTGGAGTCATAGCTTTTTTAATATTAAAGACTTTACGTTCATCTTTAGAAAAAGTCTTAATATTATTAAATAATGTAAGAGGAGCTTCATAATGTAATGCATTTGTTACTAAATTCATTAAGAACTTTGATGATGTTTTATCAATACAATTTATCATGTGCTCATATAATTCATCAAACAGTAATTTTTCTCCATATACAAATCTACAATCAAAAAATGTAGAAAATTTGGTAACGGTATCCGGAGCAGCTTCATTAATCCACGTATCATAGTTTCTTTTCCAATGCGATAGTGAATGACACCATTTCGGATTTTTAGCCATAAATCCTCCAGTGCAAAATTTGAACCCAACATCATTCAATCTTGTTGAAATACGATCTGCAAAATCAAGGAAATACTCGCGTACTAATTCTCTTTGCTCATTAGCTTTGTCTTCATAAATAATGGCATTATCCTGATCTGTTGCTAAAGTTTGTTCCTGTCTTGCCTCACTACCAATTACCATAAAACAATATTTGGCAGGAGCCGGCCCCATTTCTTTCTGCACCCCATCAATTATTCTAAGCAATATTTCATCTGCAATTGTTGTTACAATTCTATTAACAATTTCAGCATTAACACCCCTACCAATCATCAGCGATATCATTTCCGGTACTCTAGCCCACTTTTCTTTTAAATCAAGAATAGTGTTGGATAATTTAACTGATTGAATAAAAACAAGTGGTGATTGAGCATGCTCTGTCAATAACCTGTAGCGACTAAGATAGCCAAGACTTTCATTTCCATCCTGTATCAATATATATTCTTGCTTTGAAGGAAATAAGGCCAGTAATGCTTCATACACCAATGCTTCTTTCTGAATGCAAATAATATCTTTATGAGCTACCTCCATTATGGGTGTATCAACATTTTTACCCAAGGCCAATGCTTCCTTTATAAGAATATCTTTTGATACAAAAGCAATTAATTTTTCATGTTCTTTTATATAAACACAATTAACCTGTTTATCCGACATTAGTGCTGCAACATCACTAATTGGAGTATAGGGTTCACATGTAACAAGTAGGCGGGGAGTTATAGAACTTATTTTACGTGTAAAAATAATATCCGCATCCATAAAGTTCTCTTCAAATGTAGTATTACGCTTTACAAAATGAGCATACTCATCATTAAGCATCTTATTGCCAAATTGTATGGTAAAATGTTGAAAGAACTTATTATAACTTCGGCAGAGTGCTTTAAACTCATCCTTATCTAAAGTTAAAATCTCTGTATTTTCTTTTGAAATTACAGTACGAATTGAATTATGCTTATTTAATAATACAGAACTACCTCCATAAATATCTGCCTCAGCATATAACTCTTCTAATCGAACTTCATTATTTGAATCATAGAAATAGGCATTGTATGCTCCTTTTACAATAACATCTATTGTATTAAGAGGTGTTTCATCTTGAACATAAACAGTTTCTTTATTCTTAAAAACCCGATGTTTCATCATATTTGAAACCTCTTCTAATACTTCCTCCGGAAGAATTGTAAATGGAGCAACATTTTTAAGGATCTCTTTTCTGTTTATCATCTCACACTAAATAAAAAGTTATTAACCCGCATACATTATTAAAAAATAAACTACAAATATGACAAATACTAGAACTAGAAATGGGATTACAACTTTTTTTAACACCCATGATTTAGCAAACTCATCAAAGTATTTTGCTTGTATATCGAACTCTTTATCCTTAATTTTTCCCTGATTTAATAATTTAAAAAAGCAGTCCTTTGCAGCCAAAGCATCATACAAAGCGTTATGCTGGTTTTTAAACTCCTCACCAAACAAAGACTTATAAAGTTCATTAAGCCTTAATAATCTGTTGTTTGCACCAAGAAAAATACTCCGAGTAAAAAACATTGTACAAAACTTTGGTCTTTTTACAAAGCTTTGTTTTATACCTGCCCGGTTAAATCCAACCTCTAACATTTTAATATCAAACTTTAAGAAATGACCCACTACAAGAGGATTATATTTATTAAGGTCATCACTTAATTTTTGTAACACTTGTTGACGTTTAATACCATTTTTTTTAAGGAAATCCAGTGTAATACCGTGAACTTTCATCGATTCCTCTCCCATTTCAATATCACCTGGATTTATATAAAAATCTTTAGTTAAAACTGTTTCTCCTGATTTTTCACATACCGTCCATGCTATTTGTAATATATATGGCCACTGCTCAACCTCACCTGTTGAAGCATTCCAATGCTTAGGTTTATCAGAAGTTTCGGTATCTAAGAAAAGAATGTAGTTGTTCATCTTCAGGCTTTAAGAATTGTATAAGTAACAAAAATAGTGAGTTTAATGAAGAATTAAAGATTTTGTTAGTAAATATTACTATTAACCCGAGTTCGATTAAAATTAAAGAGCTCAGATTGACATAAAAAGCTGAGGTACAATGCAAATTTTGCAGCGCTTGCGAGATAGCTTGAACAATTTAAGAATGTTGATCGGTATTTTATGCGAAACAATTTTTGTTCCACGTATAAACAGCAAAATTCCACCTAAAAATCAATTAAAAGAGTTCGTTATTTTATCATTATTTTCAGTTGCATCTCACTATTTATAGGCGTTCTGAATCAAAAAAATCATATCTAAAAGAACTCCCTTTTTTATAACAACTAGAATTATTGGAAGAACTATAAATGGAAATACAAACTGTGCATATTATTGATTAATTTACCATGCTAAATAAAAATCAAAAACATTAAGCCCAATCCTACAATCATTTTATTATTGATAACTTCTACAATTTATTTATATGAGGTATTACAAAATAAAAGGTAGATCCTTTCTTTTCCACACTTGTAAACCACATATCTCCCTCCATAATTTGCACAATAGCTTTTGATATACTTAAACCCAGTCCAACTCCCCCATGCAGACTATCATATACTTGATCAATTCTACGGAATCGTTCAAAAACAAAACTTCTTAAGTCCTTGGGAATTCCAATTCCATAATCCTTAACAAAAAACATAAAGTAATAATCATGAGTTAAACTATCATTATCTGGTAAATGCTCTTTCACCTCTGGTTGTGTAAGCAAATGATAGCCAACGGAAATAGTACCGGAAAATGAATATTTAATTGAATTTCCAATCAGATTTTGTAAAACCTGATTCAGTCTCAGCTTATCAGTATAAATCGTTTGAGGCTCATTTTCAGAGTTACTTATCCTAATACCTAATTTAGGTTTTCTCTGATGATCTATTTGTATTGTATTCTGCTGAACCAAATGATCTAACAATTCAGGTAAATACACTTCACTAAAATTTAATTTTATTTCATTTGAATCAATTAATGATAAATCAAGCAGTTCATTTACCAAGTTTTCTAAAAGCCTGGAACTATCATTAACATACTTAATATAATCTGTTAATTCTTCATCTTTATTGGCGTCTTGTAAAACATCGGTAAAGCCAATTATTGAGTTTAACGGAGTTCTTAATTCATGTGATATATTAGCAATTAAAGCAGTTTTTACAGTCTCTGACTGAATCGCCTTATTCTTTGCATCCTGCAATACGTCTTTAAACTTTTTAAGTTTCTGATTACTCTTAATTAATGCAGCTACAACCAGCAAAACAAAAAATATCAAAATTGCATTTACCAGAAATAGCTGACCATAAGTTTTAAAAAAAGATTGTTTTTTATTTATAACAATAGAATTTCTAGGTAATAAAGATTCCTGTATTTTATATTTTTTTAATTCCTTTTCATTAAAACATAAAATGGGTTCAGGATATATAATCTTTTGTGGTATATATTCCTTATGTAAAACCTTAAGTGCAATTTGCGCTGCAATTTCCCCATGTTTTTTACCGTAATTCATCTCACCACCCACAATCCCCTTAATAGTATCAAACTTACTTGAAAATATCGGAATATTAGAAGAATCAGATAATTCACTTAGGTATGCGTCATACGGTCTATATGCATCAGCATTATAGTTCATATCAAAAAGATAAACCATAACATCTTCAGGCAATGTAGTGATATGATATTTTATTGAATCATTTGGAATATTCTCAATAATTTTAAAATGAGGTTTTGAATGTTCTTCCTCATATCGTATTAGTAAAGATTTATATGATTGAGAAGTAGAGGTACTATCCAAATACACAACTACATTATTCCTCTTTGGAAAAAACCGATGCATGGTATAAAAAAGTAATGGGAAGCTATTAAATTCAGCTACTCCATAAGCACCAATGCGCTCGAACGGATATCTTTTAGTATCTGCAATTCCTCCAAAAACAAAAGGCTTATCTTTAAATAAAGCAGAATCAATATATGTGAAATAAAAATCAACAGCATTATTATCCAACGCTTTAATAGCATCAAAATTATTTTTTGGATATTTATTAGTTAGATAACAGTAGAAATAATTAAACGTACTGTCTGTGAAAACCCTTTTGGTATCCATAAACTCCATAAAGTAATCTACCTCATCAGCAGAATCTAACTTCATTTTTATACCTTTAGTTACTTCATCAGCCCAGGAATAACCAATATGATAAGAATTGATTATGAGTATTTTTTTGTGTTCCTTTTTAACAGCAAACATATCATTGCAAAAGGAAAACAAAAAAACAATCCCCAATAAATAATTTATAGTTATTCTAGATCCAGACACACCACACAATTTTAAAGTAATATAAGAAAAAATGTTGTGATATCTAATTTATAATTTCATCAATAGTTAAAACTACTACCTCCAAAAAATTCTCTAATAATAGATGTTGGCGGAATATTAACGTCCTTTATATGTTTGAAATAACTAAAGAAATACAACAACCTATTTGCCTCAGCATATTCTGGATTAATATTTTTAACTTCTAAAAGTATTGGTTCGGCATAATGTTTTAAAACTGCAAACTCATACAAAAGAGCCGTATTAAACATAACGTCGGCTTCTTCCTGATAAGGAAAAATATGTTTATCCTCACCTCTCCTAACACTCTGCCATCTCGAAATTGTCTCTGCTGCTGAATAGTTTCGGTATCTATAATCCCGAACAATTCTTCTTATTAATCTATTATCTGTTGTGGGTATTCTGTTATGATCATCTATATTTATTGAAGTTAAAGCTGAAGCATATATCTTAAACTTAAAAACATCTGGTATAGAATGGGTTAACTGAGGATTTAATCCATGAATGCCTTCTATTACTAATATTTGATTTTTCTCAAGCTGTAGTTTTGAACCATCGTAATACCGTTGCCCTTTTTCAAAGGAAAATTTTGGAATTTCAACTTCCTCACCTTTTAACAGACGACTCAAATCCTGATTAAACTGTTCAACATCCAGAGCCTCCAGTGCTTCAAAATCGAACTCTCCATTCTCGTCTTTCGGCGTATTGTCTCTATCAACAAAATAATCATCCAAAGAAATCGTTTTTGGACACAATCCTGAAACCAGCAATTGTATAGACAATCGTTTACTAAAGGTTGTTTTGCCACTAGACGAAGGACCACTGATCAGAATAATTTTTATACTATCCCTCTTTGCTGCTATTTGATCAGCTATTTGAGCAATTTTCTTTTCATGTAAAGCTTCAGATACTTTAATAAGCTGCTCGGTTCCTTTTGTATCCTGTAATGCATTCAGATCATTAATATTCGTTACATCTAAAACCTTATTCCAATCACTATATTCCCGAAATATTTCAAACATTTTATTCTGAATAATCAAACCTTCAACCTCCTCTGGTTCAAAACGTTTGGGAATTTGAAGTAAAATCCCTTTATAGTATTTATTTACATCAAAAACTTCTAAATATCCTGTTGAAGGAACCAGGTGTCCATAATAAGATCCAATAGAATCTGCCAATTGAAAATATGACGAGTAGGACTCTCCTCTACTTTCTAACAGGCCTACTTTATCTATAAAACCATTATTATTAAAAAGCTTTTTTACCTTTTCGGTTTCTTTTTTATGATGAATAAAAGGCAAGTTCTGCTGAACAACATTACGCATAAATTCAACTATTTCAGCAACCTTTTCGACTGTTATTTCATTTATTCCATCAAGTTCACAATAAACACCTTTTGATACAGAATGTTCCACTCTTAATTTGGCACCAGGTAAAATATTCTCTATTGCATAATACAACAAAAATGATAAACTCCTAATGTACATCCTCATTCCATCAGGATGTGTAATATCAATAAATTCAACTGTTAATGGATTAAAAACTTCAAAAGGCAGTTGTTGTAACTTATTATTTACCAAAGCTCCCAGAACACGACTTCTTAATCGAATATTCTGATCATCGGCAATATCTTTTAGGGTAACTCCTCTTGAATATTTTTTATAGGTACTATTATTTATACATTTAATTTTCACTTTCTGTCCCATAATCCGGTTTTGTTTTATACTCTTACTAAGTAAGTAATTTTATTAGAAACAAAAACTGAATTATCTCAAAAAAGCAATTATGCATTCAACTCTTCTTTCAAGTATTTTGCAGTAAAGCTATCCTTATTATCCATCACCTCTTCAGGTGTTCCTTCACAAAGAATTTCCCCTCCAAATCGACCACCTTCTTTACCTATATCTATAATATAATCAGCTACTTTAATCACATCCAGATTATGTTCAATCACAATAACTGTATTACCTTTGTCAACTAATTTATTTAGTACATCCAACAATGCTCTGATATCTTCAAAATGTAAGCCGGTAGTAGGTTCATCCAAAATATAAATGGTTTTACCAGTATCTTTTTTAGCTAATTCACTGGCTAATTTTACTCTTTGCGATTCTCCCCCTGATAAAGTTGTTGATGGCTGTCCAAGCGTTATATATCCTAATCCTACCTCTTGTAAAACTTTTAATTTATGAGCAATTTTCGGAATGCTTTCAAAAAATTCTACTGCCTGATTTATTGTCATATCCAACACATCACTTATCGACTTGCCTTTAAATCTGACTTCTAAGGTTTCTCTATTATATCTTTTACCATGACACTCCGGACACTCAACCATTACATCAGGTAAAAAATTCATTTCAATAACCTGAACACCTCCACCTTTACAAGTCTCACATCTACCTCCAGCCATATTAAATGAAAATCTACCGGGCTTATAGTTTCTTATTTTTGATTCCGGTAAACCAGTAAAAAGTTTTCTGATTTCATCAAACATCTTAGTATAGGTTGCTGGATTTGATCGGGGTGTTCTTCCTAATGGAGATTGATCTACATCTACTACTTTATCAACATATTTTAATCCATCAATTTTTTTAAACGGAAGAGGATCTTTTACGGAACTATATACATGCTGATTTAAAATGGGATATAGAGTTTCATTAATCAGAGTAGATTTTCCACTGCCCGAAACTCCAGTTATACAAATTAATTTACCCAAAGGAAATGTTGCAGTAACATTTTTTAAATTGTTGCCTGAGGCTTCATGTAAAACTAACTTTTTACCAGATCCCTTCCTTCTAATTTCTGGTACCTCAATTTTCTTTTTGTTATTCAAATAATCTGCGGTGAGTGTATTTTCCTGAATTACCTGTAATGGAGTTCCATGAGCAACCACCTCACCTCCATGACGTCCTGCCAAAGGTCCCATATCTATCAAATAATCCGACTGAAGCATCATATCTTTATCATGCTCAACAACCAATACTGTATTTCCGGTATCTCTTAGTTGTTGTAGCGAATGAATTAATTTATGATTATCCCGCTGGTGCAAACCAATACTTGGCTCATCTAAAATATATAGCACGTTAACCAATTGGGATCCAATTTGTGTTGCTAACCTAATCCGTTGACTTTCTCCACCAGATAATGTCATAGCACTTCTATCCAAAGCCAAATATCCCAAACCTACATCTAATAAAAAGCCTAATCTGCTTCTTATTTCTTTTAAAACTTCAGATGCAATGGCCTTTTGTTTATCACTCATATGATTCTCAATATCTGAAAACCAATCAGCTAACTGACTTAGATCCATATGAGATAAATCGGCAATATTTTTTTCATTTAATCTAAAATGTAAGGCCTCTTTATTTAAACGTTGTCCGTTACATTCCGGACAAATTGTATTTGTAACAAATTGCATGGCCCATTTCTTAGCCTTTTTAGAGGTATCATTACTTTGTTGTTGTAAAATATATTTGATTACACCATCAAAACTTATAAAGTAATTAGAATTTGTCCCTAGAGGAGTATTCTTTAATGTAATAGGTTCACTTGAACCATTTAATATAGTATCTAAGGCTTCTTCAGGAATATCTTTAATTGGTGTTTTTAATGTAAAATCATGTTTTTCGGCAATAGCTTCTAATTGCCAAAATATCAAGGTATTTTTAAATTTTCCTAAAGGTGCAATACCTCCAGCATGAATTGTTATTGAATCATCTGGAATTACCTTTTCTATATCAATATTATTAATAGTCCCTAATCCCTTACATTTATTACATGATCCCTGAGGGGAATTAAATGAAAACGAGTGCGGCGCTGGTTCGTTATATGAAATACCCGTTGTAGGACACATTAATTTTTGCGAATAAAACTTAGCTTCTTCAGTTGCAACATCCAAAATCATCATAATTCCCTTACCATTTTTCATAGCAAGATCAACTGATTCCGATAGTCGCTTAGTATCTTTTTCTGATACTTTTATTCGATCCACGACCATTTCAATACTATGGTTCTTGTATCGATCTACTTTAAATCCATGTGCCAACTCAATTACTTCACCATCTACACGGGCATGTAAATATCCCTTTTTTCTTATCTGTTCAAATAATTCTTTATAATGCCCTTTTCTGTTATGCACCAAAGGAGCCATTATCATTACTTTTTTTCCATTAAAGTTATCTTTGATTAAAGAAAGGATTTTTTCAGTGGTGTATTTCACCATCTTTTCACCCGTATTATAAGAATAAGCATCAGAAGCACGAGCAAATAAAAGGCGTAAAAAATCGTAAATCTCCGTTATGGTACCAACGGTTGAACGAGGATTTTTATTGGTTGTTTTTTGTTCTATAGAAATAACAGGACTCAGACCAGTAATCTTATCTACTTCAGGTCTTTCCATATTTCCTAAAAACTGACGGGCATATGCAGAAAATGTTTCAATATACCTTCTTTGACCTTCGGCATAGATAGTATCAAATGCAAGTGAAGATTTTCCACTTCCACTTAATCCTGTAATAACAACCAGTTTATTTCGAGGGAATTCTATATCAATATTTTGTAGATTATGTACTCTGGCACCCATTACAGATACCACACCATCTTCTACAAATTCACTTTCTCCAGTATTATCTTGAACAGTCTTATTATTTTTCATAGCGCTTACTCAAATACCCTTTTATATAAGTAAGCAAATATAGAAAACTATTGTTGAATGATAAGCGACTGTTTTTCCATTTTCATTTCTTTTTTATCAATAGAAATTGACATATTCACCTCATTTTCAACAGGCTCCATCTTTTCTACCAAAGCAATTTCCTTAGGAATATTAATAAGATATTCCTTTTTGTATCTATTTGTAAGCATAACATCTCTTAACCAAGGATTTAAATCTTTCAACTCTTTATACGAAATACCATATTTTCCTGCAAAATCAGCCATATTTGAAATTGCACTGTCAATTGTAAGTGCTTGTGTAGGAATAACAGGGTATAAATCCTTTTTATCCACATAAAATCCATATTTTTCAGGATCTGAGAGAATCTCTTTAACTGCAAGAATCCTATATACATATCTACCGGTTTCTTCGCCTAATAGTAAATCATAATAGTTATTGACTTTCTGACGATCTAACTGATTACTAATACCTCTCTTACCCGCATTATAAGTTGCAGCTACTAAAGTCCAGTCATTGTATTTGTCATATGATTTTTTAAAATACTTACAGGCTGCAACGGTTGCTTTTTCTATATGATATCTTTCATCCACCTCACTATTTACTTCTAAGCCATATTCTTTTGCTGTTGCTGACATAAATTGCCAAACACCAGCAGCTCCCGCGGGAGATACAGAACGAGGCATCAATCCACTTTCAATTACAGCTAAATATTTGAAATCATCAGGAATCCCCTGCTCTTTTAATATAGGCTCTATTATAGGAAAATATCGGTTGCTTCTTTTTATAAAAAGAACTGTTTGTGATTGCCAATATGTATTAATTAACAATTCTCTATCTAAACTTTCTTTTACCCAATGCTTTTCAACTGGAACAGGTTCATTAGCAAATAATAAATCCGATGGAATATCTAATGAAAATATTGAATAACTATCCTCAAATGATGGTAAAAATTTTTCTGAAGAAACCTTAGGATCTACAGAATATGTAAATAAGTTTAGAACTATAAATATGGCTATTATACTGGTTGAAACGGTTAAAACCTTAATATATATACTTGTTTTACTGCTATTATTCTTCATATTCCCCACTTTAAAATCTCAAAAACACTCTATCCTATTCTTTTCTGATCAGCTAAATTAATATAGCTGCTAATTTATCCTTTTTATTAAAAACTACAAGTTGTGTTGTTATAAGAATTACGCTTAAAATCTAATTTTGTTTTACTTATGGATGAAAAAGTTTCTTTTTTTTCTTTTACATCAAACATTGTCCATTAATAACCTTCCTAATTGAGTTAATTAGATAAAATCTATAAAAAAATCCTGCACTTAAATCAGAGCAGGATTCATATATTTTAAAATCAACAGATGTTATATTTCTGGTTCATCCACTTCTTTAGGAAGAGACTCATCCAGCTTATCATCCATTTTACTTATATCATATGACTTCAATGGATTTTTTGATAACTCTTTATAAGAAGATCTATTATTAAACACATCAATTGCCACATAAACTGCCTGACGAAATGATTCTTCATCAGCCACTCCCTGTCCTGCAATTTCAAAAGCCGTTCCATGATCAGGCGATGTTCTTACAATAGGCAACCCTGCTGTAAAATTAACACCAGAAGAGAATGCAATTGTTTTAAAAGGAATCAACCCTTGATCATGATACATTGCTAAAACAGCATCAAACTTTGAAAGGTTATTTGAACCAAAAAAACCATCAGATGGATAAGGCCCCAATGCAACGATACCTTTTTCTTTTGCTTCTTCCAATGCTGGTATGATAATATCTTGCTCTTCTTTTCCTATCAATCCATTATCCCCTGAATGTGGGTTTAACCCTAAAACTGCAATTTTAGGTTTTCTGATAGTAAAATCTTCTTTAAGAGACTTATTCATGATTTTAAGCTTAGTTAAAATCTTTTCTTTAGTAATTGATTTTGATACATCGCCTAATGGGATATGTCCTGTAACAACACCGACCTTTAAAACATCGCTCACTAAAAACATCAATGAATCTTTCGAATCAAATTCCTGCTGTAAGTATTCAGTGTGTCCGGGGAACTTAAATGTATCTGATTGAATATTTTTTTTATGAATAGGAGCAGTAACCAGAACATCTATTTTCCCATCTTTAAGATCCTGAACTGCTGAACTTAGCGCATCATAAGCAGCTTCGCCTCCCATCTTTGTTTCCTTACCTAATTCTACCCTAACATTATCATCAACACAATTAATAATATTTACTCGTTTAGTATGTGCATCATCTGCAACCTTGATATTATTAAGACTAAAATTTGAAATATTTAAAGTTTTACGGTGATAAGCTGCAACTTTTGATGACCCATAAATAATAGGAGTACACATATCTAACATCCTACTATCATTTAGTGCCTTAAAAATAATCTCGTATCCTATTCCATTTATATCACCATGGGAAATTCCCAATCTTATTTTATCTGTCCTCATTTATTAATTTTTTTTCAATGATCATACGAAATAAACAAAGTATATAATTTTCTGAATATAGAAATATTATGTTGTTATTCCATATATTACATTCAATGGGAGCTAAATATCGACATTTTTACTTAACATTCAGCTTAATTATTTTAATTTTTATCCTTCATCTCATTAAAAGCCAGATAAAATTAAATAATTTGATATTTTTTATTTCTTAATTATCTCCTAATTATTTTGATTGGCTGAATCAGAAGCAATAGATTTAAAAAATTGATACAATAACCTTACGCCAACACCTGAAGCTCCTTTTCCTCTATAACTACTTTCTTTTAAATGAAAAGCCGGACCTGCAATGTCTAGATGAATCCATGGATAATTAACAAACTTAGACAAAAATTTACCAGCTGTAATAGAGCCGCCTTCCCGACCTCCTAAATTTTTAATATCAGCTATATCCGATTCTATTAATTCATCATAATCACTCCAAAAAGGAAATTTCACAATTCTTTCATGTGTTATGTAACCTTGCTTTTCCAAAGTACTAAACACTTCATCTGTTGCAGTTCCCATTCCTACAGTGGCATACTCACCAATAGCCATAACTGCCGAACCGGTTAGTGTTGCCAAATCAATAACTAATTCCGGCTCATATTTATTTGCATAACTTAAAGCATCGGCCAAAATCAATCTTCCTTCTGCATCAGTATTTAAAACTTCAACTGTTATTCCATTATGCATTTTAAGAATGTCTCCTGGCACAAATGCATTTTTACCTGGGCGATTATCTGTAGCTGGAACTAATCCTATAATATGAATTGGAAGTTTATTTTTGGCTATAGCAGTTATAGTTCCAATAACAGAAGCTGCTCCTCCCATATCACATTTCATTGTATCAAGACTTCCAGGAGGTGTTTTAAGATTAATACCTCCAGTATCAAAAACAACACCTTTCCCCACCAAAACATAAGGCTTTTTATTTACTGCATTTTCAGGATTCCATTCTAAAATAGAAAATGTAGGTGGATCAATACTTCCCTTATTTACAGCTAATAAACCACCAAATTTCAATGCTTCAATCTTATTTTTATTAAAAACTTCTGCATTAAAACCATCTTTTTTTGCTTGCTCTAATACAAATTCTCCAAGCTGAACGGCATTTAACCTATCAACAGGTTCATTAACCAGATTTCGGGTAATATAAACCGACTCTATAATATTATTTAGCTCTGCAATTTCACATCCTGTAACAGAGGGACTTGATACAAAAATTTCTTTTAAAACAAATGGATCCTCGTTATCTTTCTGACTTTTATATCGATCAAATGCATAAGCACTCAACGCAAGCCCTTCACACAAAGCAATTGTTCTGTTTTTACATCCAATTAAGTCTACAACAGAAACTTCAGACACCTCCTCTTTTTTTAATTCCTTAAAGATAAGATATCCATCTTTTCGTATTTTTTCATTTTCATCATTGCCTGTAGCATCTGAATATTTAATAAATATTTGCTGGGCCAATCGATTTAAATGAATCAAGTATTTTTTTTTAGATATTTTACCTTCTATATACTCTATTTCTGCATCAGAAAAACCAAAATCTTTTAATAATCCAATCTCATTTACAAGAAATACTAAATCAGTATCTTGTTTTATATCAATAGCTTTTTTTATAACTGGCTGCATAATTTTAAATTTAATAATTACCTAAGACTCTTCTATTGATCAATCTCACTTTGACCATTCTGCTTACTTTGCTGTCTGAAATAATCCCGTGTAATAACTTTTTTTAATTCTCGGTGAATGATCAACTCAGTAAGAACAATTTGAATATCTTCTTCTTCCATTTCCAGTTCATACTGAGTAATATTTGATTGATTAATATCAATACGATATAAAAAGTGCATAAAACGTTCCATACTTTCTGTCATTATTTGATCTACATGAACTTTCATCTGATCAAATAATTCCTCATAAAAAGAAGCCGCATTTCCAGAGAATTTAATTTCAAGTCCAAACTCTCCAAAATCTTTTTGAATTTGATAACCAGTTTCTACTATTAAATCATCCTTTCTGGAAGCTTTTTGTAGTTCATTTCTTGACAGAACAGGAAAATTCATTTCTTCTTTGCTTTAAATTTAGTATTATATGATTGAAGTACAGCTTCCAACTGACGCATCATATTCCTTTTCTTTGGTTTTTCAGGATTGTATGAATAACCTTCAGTAACAACTACTTTGTTAGTTTCTTTGTTATAATGCGACATACTAATAAAAGGACCTCCCATCATATCACCCTGAACCTTCCATAATCCACGCATTACCACCACATTAGAATCATTAGGCGTATTAATAACCTGATAGTTAATTGGGAATTCGTGCTCTGTAGTCATATATGATCCCTCATATTCACCAGGAACCTCATTCATTAAAACTTCATCTCTTTTATTTAAAAGATATTCTTTTGAAAAACTACCCTCTCCAACATAATCAAATTGATAAACCAATATACCTAAACTTGATTTTGCAGTTTCATGCGACATCCATATAAAATCCTGGCCATCTTTTCTTAAAACAAAATCACGAGGAACAGTCATTGAAAAATTCCAATCGCTCTTTAATTTATCACTTAATTGTTGGTTAAATGATTTGCTAAAATATTTCGCAAGTCTTTCTCGTTCTGCTTTAGTAAAGAAACCAACAAGTTTTAACTCATTCTCCGCAATCATCTTATCGAATGCCTCCATGGTTTTAGCTTCAATTCGCACTAATGCTTGCTGTTTAGCCCAGGTTCCTCTGTAAAACTTTATACCATCTTTCTTAACACTTTCACCAACTTCCACAATAACCATATTACGATAGGTTTTCATAAAATCGGATAAAGAACGATGAGGAATTACCGATACATCAAACATGGGTTCTTCCTGGGGTAAGCCAATCATTGGCTGCACCATCATATCCCATAATTTTTTACCCGAATCTGTATTTTTCACTTTATCATTCATTACAATAATCATCACACCGGCAGATCCTGAAGGCGTTGGTTTATTTGAATCAGGAGTTGTTTTACATCCGTTAAATATGAAAGAAATAAGTAGAATAAATAAAATAGTATACTTCATGATATTACTTTTAATTTAATAATTTAGGTATTAAGGGGCTTGTATTGCTCACAAATGTACAAAAAGGAACATTATTATAATAGCAATGTTTAAAAGAGCTTAATGATATTTCAATTACTTTTTGACAAAATAATCCAATTCGTCTCTAACAAAAAAGAAACGGCTATTTTTCTCCTCTTTCCAAATATCAAGAGCTTGTCCTGGGTGAAGATCTTTAGATTTTAAATGATTCCATTTCATAATATCCTCAATAGTACATGCATACTTTATGGCAATTTTATGAAAGTATTCTCCTTTGGCTACAATGTGTATTAATTTAACTCTATCAACAACATCTTCATTTGTAGGTGTTTGTTTAACTTCCCCATAAACCTGATATTCATTCTTCACGAAGCTGGCAATATTTTTTTTAGGAAGAAAAATATTAACGGGTTTTGAGTTAACCGGAATTACTTCTTTTGTATAAGTAGGATTTAAAAAGGCAACTTCCTCTATACTTACACCCGATGCTTCTGAAATCTGTTTAAAAGAAAGTGTTTTGCGAATAAAAACGGTATCGAGTTCATTAAAATTATACTTAGCCGGCACTTCATCAATATCATAGTTCTCCGCAAACTTCATAGAATACAGAGCTCCAATAAATGCTGGCACATAACCTTTTACCTGAGCAGGTAAATATGGACGAAGTTCCCAATAGTCTGTTTTTCCTCCTGACCGTTCAATAGCATTTTTAACCATACCTACACCTCCATTATAGGCGGCCAAGGCCAATTGCCAATCATTAAAATTCCGATACAAATATTCCAAATATTTACAGGCCGCTTCTGTTGCAAGAATTGGATCGCTTCTTTCATCTATGTATGTTGAAACATCTAATTCAAACATCGTTCCAGCATGATATAAAAACTGCCACAAACCTTTTGCTCCGGACTTTGATTTAGCTCTGGGATCTAATGCAGACTCTATTACCGCCAAATATTTCAATTCCATTGGAAGATTATATTTGTCCAAATACTCTTCAAACAATGGAAAATACAATTTCGACCGGCTA
Source organism: uncultured Saccharicrinis sp. (assembly GCA_963665705.1). Classification (GTDB taxonomy): domain Bacteria; phylum Bacteroidota; class Bacteroidia; order Bacteroidales; family Marinilabiliaceae; genus Saccharicrinis. The sequence continues at coordinate 724,956 of OY762448.1, read as the reverse complement.
ATGATATTAGCCAAGTGTTCCCTCCGTTTTACTGTATATACATCTATATATGCCTGTACCGTTTCATTATAATCAAGCTGTATAGGCGTTTGATAATTTAAAGCTTCAATACGTTTTTTCACCATCCACTCCGGAAATTGAGGAATACTCTCATCCTGAGCCGAAATCCGGACACCTATTAACAAAAGTATTATAAGGATGATATTTTTGGAGTGGAAAACAGACATATTATCTCAGATTAAAAGTCATATTTCCGATATGGTGACCATCTGCAAAAATATCTGCAGTATATTCTCCTTCAGTTAATTCACCTGCATCTACTTTATAGTACAGGCAAACATCTAATTCATCACCGCCATATTCAATTACTCTTTTAGCTGAAAAATTAATATCCTTGTTTTCATACAGGAATAAATCATCTTTTGAATGATAAAGGAGTGCTCCATCCGGCCTTAAAACTCTTAAATAAATAATTTTCTCTCCTACTTCAGCAGTAATATTCTTTTGTATAGAAAAACAAATTCTAATCTTAGAGATTCTTGAAGATCGCGTTGTACTCCTATCTTTAGAATTCAGCCCGGCGGCTTCCATATTAAAGGTTTCGAGCTTAGATGCGATATCAACCTTTTCGGCCAGGTTATCCTTTTCCTTCTCTAACTTTTTATAGGAAGATTTTATAGTTGTAACCGTTCGCCGAATTTGTTGATTTTCTTGCTGCAATGCTTTATTCGTTTGATTTAATGAATCTATTTGAATAACATAATTCTTTAAAACTTTTCGCAACGAGGTTAATTCTTTTTTGTATTCACGTATTTTCGAAGAATTAGTGGCTTTTACTGTTTGAATTTCTTCCAGCAATTGAGAAATTTTTTCTCTTTCTTTTTCTAATAGTAAATTTAAAGTATCACTACTGGTTTTTAATGAGTCATAATCCAATGCTAAAGTTTCAAACTCAGTAGTTAAAAGGTCCTTCTCTTCAGACATCTCATCTACTAACATCTGCATTTCGCTTTTATTTTTAAAGTATAAAAACCCTAAAATAATTAATAATACCGCAGATATAATACCGACAATAATTGCTGTTTTATGTGTGTTTTGAGGTTGTGTGTTGTCCTGATTACTCATAATTTTTTAACAGTTTTTTTTTAATCAGCGACAAATTTATGATTTTTTGGCATTCTTCATGTAATAATACAGAGTTAGATTTTAGATAAACGATAATTGGATTAAATTTGCCATTGATTTTAAACGATTGAAATTATAATAGATGCAGAAATATATTCTTGGATTATTCATCCTTTTCATCATAGCCTACTCTTGCGCTAACCCAGGATACCCTACGGGCGGCCCTAAAGATGAAGAACCTCCTGTTATTAAAAAATCAGTTCCGATAAACGGTCAGATGAACTACAAAAAGAAAGAAATCGTCATTGAGTTTGATGAAATCATAAAACTTGATGAAGTCAATCAAAAATTGGTAGTTTCTCCTCCATTGAAAGAAAGACCTAACATTGAAGCCCGAGCTCAGAAATTATATATAAATTTTAACGAAGAGCTTCAGGAAAATACTACTTATACCCTGGATTTTGCCGATGCCATTCAAGATAATAACGAAGGGAATCCTATTGAATCCTTTGTTTTTTCTTTTTCAACCGGAGAAGTGATTGATTCTTTTGCCATAATGGGTAATGTGTGGAATAGTTTTGATCTTGAACCTGTTGAAGGAGCTCTTATATTAGCTCACAAAAACTTAAACGATACGGCATTTACTCATGACATTCCTGTACGACTGGGTAAATCCAATGAAAAAGGATTCTTTGCAATACGCAATTTAAGTCCTGGTGAATACAGATTATATGCCATTGAAGATGCCAATAGAAATTACCAATTCGATCAACCCGGGGAGAGAATTGCATGGTACGACACTATTGTATCACCTTATATGGAATATGTTGCTATGCCCGACACATTAGAAAATGACTCTGTTGTTTTCAAAGACGAGTTAGTATACACTCCTAATGACATTAAGCTCTTTATGTTTGAAGAAAAATCAAAACAACAATATTTTGTTGGTGAAGAAAGAAAAGATTCAAACATTGTCTCCTTTATATTCAATCTACCTGTTGAAAATTTATCAATAAAACCTTTAAACATTTACTATAAAGAAGATTGGGCAATATACGAACCTTCGGTAAATAATGACACCATTAAAATCTGGCTATCAGATAGTACAATGTATAAAAAAGATACACTTGACTTTGCATTATCATATATAGGTTTAGACACATTACAAAATCCGGTTCAAGTTGAAGATACTTTAAAACTATACTATTTCGAGGCTCCTAAAAAAGAAAATAAACGAAGAAGAAAAAAAGAAGGACCAGAACGCAAAAAGACCCTACAAATAAATAATGCCTCATCATCTGTTGATGTAATAGGTACTTTTAACTTTACACTACCAACTCCGGTAAAAAAAATAGATTGGAATCATATAAATCTATATGAAAAAATAGATAGCACACTTCAGAATATTGAGTATGAACATATTCAGGATTTAAATATGGCACGAAGATACTCCATAAACACAAAAACAAGATGGACTCCGGGAGGTCAATATATTTTCGCTGCTGATTCTGCTGCAATACAAGACATTTATGGCTTATCCTGTGATTCAATTGGTCAATCATTTTCTGTAAAAACATTGGATAGTTATGGCAGATTATTGATAAACATTAGTAATCCAGGAAAAAATTGGCTCATCCAACTGTTAGGGAGTGGTTCTAAACTTGTTAATCAAAAATACGTTCCTAAATCCGGAAAATTTGCTTTTGAATATATTAAACCTGGTTCATACCAACTAAAATTAATTATAGATAAAAATAGAAATGGAAAATGGGACACTGGTGAATATGCTGCAAAAAGACAACCAGAACAAGTGTTCTTTTATCCTGACAAAGTTGAAGCAAGAAAAAACTGGGATATTGCTGTACCATGGAATCCTGCAGAATTTGACATATATGATTATTCATTAAAAGAAGATGACAGTAAGAATAATGACGATAAGAAAAAAGGTAGGGGAGGCAGATAAACAAAATGCTGACTAAATCATTATAATTAATGTATTATCCTTTATTTCTATAAAAAACTATAAACCATGTCTGTATTAATAAATTTCGCAATGTTTCCAACTGACAAGGGAACCAGTAAAAGTGATTCTGTAAGTAAAGTCCTTGACTTTATTAAAAAGTCTGGCGTTGATTATAAATTAAGTCCAATGGCCACTACTGTTGAAACTGAAACAATGGAAGAAGCTCTTGAAATTATTAATGGCGCTTATAAGGTATTAGAATCCGATCACGAAAGAATTTATTCTACCATAACTATTGATGCCCGAAAAGGTGAATTAGGCAGAATGACAAGTAAGATTGATTCTATAGAAAAGAAGATTGGAACAGTCAATAAATAATTCAACCGTAGAATAAATCTGATTTCTTATATAAACAATGACTTAAGGTTTAAAAATTATTGTACTGGGATTAATGCGACAATATTATTGGATCACAGGCCTTAACTATTAGAGCAAAACTAATTTTTTAGATATTTAAGAATTAAAAACCATGATTACAACCATTGTTTTTAATACAAAATCCTTGATTATACAACCCATCCATTTTATCTTTATAAATAGAGTTTTATAATCAGGTTAATACATTCATGAAAATAAGCACTCATGTAAACAAACAACTTATTGTTTTTACAAACAATCTTGACATAGCTTCTAACAATAAAGATAAAGAGGCTATTCATGATTTACGCGTGGCTTTAAAAAGAGTTTTTGCACTTAGAAAAATTCTTAAACAATCTGTTTTTGATTATGAACTTTCCTTTAAGCCTCAATTTCATCACGTAAAAACAATATTCAGGATTACCGGAATCATTCGTGATAATCAGATCATGATTAACCATGCCCACCTAAGGCTTACTCATAATGATTACATCAATTTTAGAAAAGTTTGTAATAAGACTATTAAATCCTCTTTTATAGAATTAAACGAAACATTAAATACTCAAAACATAAAAAAAGAAGTAAATGCTATTACCCAATTATTTTATTCACTGGATAATTTGCGTGCTGATTTTGTTATTAACGAATGTGTGAATTACATCTCCGAAAATGAAAAGTTGATTAATCAACAACTCTCTATACTCCAATGTAATTATCATTTAATTAGAAAGTGGATAAAGGAACAATATTACTTACTCTCTATTTTAAAGGATGTGTATAAATATGGAATTAACGAAAACCTCTTGTCTCAAAAAAAAGAACTTGGAAGTTCACTTGGTGATTGGCACGATTTAAGGGTTTTACACCAACACTTTATACATGCTGGATTAAATTTTAATGAAGATATAATAACCTCAATAGAACAGGAAGCAATATCTCTACTCTCCAATATTACAAGCAAACTTTAACTACTTCACTTTAGTTAAATCTCTTATTTCAAAATCCAATTTTGTTTCAAAATCAATTTTTAGGGAATCAAATTCTTCATCCATTACAAACTTAAATCCAGATACTTTATCTTTAGGCTTATCCTGTTTGCCTTTATATTTTTTAAAGTAAGCTTTTATCAATTTACAATCGCCACGTTCTATTGCAACCAAGCATTCCAAACGTTGGTTCTCATACATTTCATAATCACTCTTTATTGTTCTAAGTACAGTCATTTTATATTGCTTTTACTCGTAAAAATATATCCTCTTAACCCTTCTGCTTATACTTGTAAAAATCTCATACGGTATGGTTCCTAATGCATTGGCTAAATTTTCCACAGATTGCGCTTGTCCAAATATCTGAACATCATCCCCTTCCTTGGCATTTAACCCTGTAACATCAATCATACACATGTCCATGCAAATATTTCCAACTATAGGTGCCAATTGATTATTTACCATCATTTTTCCAACTCCGTTACCTAACTTCCTGTTTAAACCGTCAGCATACCCCACTGGCACTATTGCAATATCCGAGTCATAAGCTAATTCACCTCTTCGCCCATAACCTATAGTTTCATGCGCCTTAACTTCACGAATTTGTGATATGTAAGATTTAAAACTGGTCACTGTCTTTAAGTTCTTCTGCTCAACCGCTCCTATTCCATACATTCCAATACCGACCCTAACCATATCAAACTGATTATCTGTAAAGCGAAGAATTCCAGCTGAATTTAATATATGACGAATAAAAGAATAACCTAAAGCTTGCTTCAACTCCTGAGTAACCTGATTAAATGTTTCAAGCTGATTTTTAGTAAAATCATCAAATTGACTTTCGTCAGAACCTACTAAATGAGAAAAAACAGATTTAACCCTAATCGCATTTACATCTTTTAATGCACCTTTTAATGCATCCAATTCAGAAGTAACAAACCCCAATCGATTCATCCCTGTATCCATCTTTATGTGAACAGGATACTCATTCAATCCCTCACTTTTAAGCAATGCTAAAAATTGATTCAACACCTTAAAACTATAAATTTCAGGTTCCAGATGATGTTCAATCATAGCAGGAAAACTTTTTACTTCGGGATTCATTACAATAATTGGCAAGGACACACCTGCTTTACGAAGCTCAACACCTTCATCTGCAAAAGCAACTCCCAGGTAATCTACCTTTTGATGTTGCAATACATTAGCTATTTCAAATGAACCACTACCATAACTAAAAGCCTTAACCATGGCTAATATTTTAGTGGATTCATTTAGTTTAGAACGAAAATAATTCAAATTATCAACCAAGGCATTGAGATTAATTTCCAGTCTGGTTTGGTGATGTTTCTTTTCTAAAAATTCACTTACTTCCTCAAACTCAAAATTCCTGGATCCTTTAATTAAAATAGCTTCGTTTTTAAAGCTATTTTGTGATATCGATTCTAACAATTCATGAGTAGTAGTATAAAATGAAGTATTTAAATCAAACATGTAGGAATGCTTTTTCAACATTTCTCCAACACCAATTAACCTGGAAATTCCTTTTTGTTTTAACAAAATATTTATCTGACGACACAACTCCTCTGGTTCCATTCCACTTTGATAAATATCAGAGAGTATTAAAGTACGAACTACACTACTTTTACGACTTTGCTGCACCAAAAAATCAAGAGAAAGACCTAAAGATGATATATCAGAATTATAAGAATCGTTTACTAAAATACAATTATTGGCACCCTCTTTTAACTCCATTCTCATAGCAACCGGCACCAACTTCTTCACAGCATTTTTCAGATAATCAAAGGAAAATTCAAGATGTAACATTATCGCGATAGCATGCATGGCATTTTCAAACGACACTTCATCTATAAAAGGTAGCTCAAGAGAAAACACTTCACTCAACCACTTTAATTCTACAAGAATAGAGTCCGATGATATTTTCTTCTTTATAATCTGTAGCTCATTATGATCTTTTGTTCCCCAACGTAATCGTTTTTTATTAGGATAAATCGTTTTTATTCCTTCCTCAACAAAAGGGACTTCCGTGGAAAAAACAATTAAATTACTCTCTTTAAAAAGCTTTAATTTTTCAACTAATTTCTCCTTTCGAGAGGCAAAATTTTCCTGGTGCGCAGCTCCAATGTTTGTAATCAATCCTATTGTAGGAGCTATTATCGGAGCAATCTTTTCCATTTCGCCCTTTTGTGATATTCCAGCTTCAAAAACAGCGACCTCGGCATGTTTATTTAATTGCCATACCGACAACGGAACTCCTATTTGACTATTATAGCTCTTTGGGGAACGAACCAACACTCTGGAACTTCCAATTAATTGCGAGATCCACTCTTTTACAACTGTTTTTCCGTTACTACCTGTAACACCAATGACCGGACAATGATATAGTCTTCTTTTTTCTGAAACCAATTGTTGTAAACACAACAATGTATCATCTGCAACAAGATAATTTGCTTGCGTCAATCTATTATCTATAACATAATCATCTTCCACAACAAAACATCTCACACCCTGCTGATAAAGGGATAAAATATAGTTATGTCCATTATGATTATCTCCAGAAATGGCAACAAACAAAGATTTTTCAGGATAAGAAACAGAACGGCTGTCTGTTATTATATATGATATTTCAAGATCGTTATTTATAATTGACTTAGCCTTTGCCCATGCAGACACCTGACTAAACAAATAAGTTTGTATCATGATTTACTTTTTTATCTTAGTATAACAAGCCCTGCAAAGAGGTTCATACTCCACCTTTTCCCCTAACATCACCAACTTTTCTTCACTTGACATACGATGAGAAAAATGCGCCAATTCGCCACATTTCATGCATATAGCATGCACTTTAGTAACATATTCTGCTACGGCCATAAGATTTGGCATAGGACCAAAAGGTTTACCTTTAAAATCCATATCTAAACCGGCAACAATCACTCTAATACCCTGATTGGCTAACTGCTGACAAACTTCAGTTAAACCAGAATCAAAAAACTGAGCTTCATCAATGCCTATAACATCCACATTTCCACTTAATAGAAGGATATTTCCTGAAGTTTCTACAGGAGTTGATAGTATAGAATTAGAATCATGCGACACCACTTCATCCTCACTATATCTAACATCAATATGTGGTTTAAATATTTCTACTTTTTGTCGGGCAATTTTTGCTCTTTTCAACCGTCGAAGTAATTCCTCTGTTTTTCCCGAAAACATCGAGCCGGCAATTACTTCAATCCATCCATGCCTTCCTTCTTTATTTAACTTATTTTCAAGAAACATGCTATATCCAGATTATTTAACAAAAGATAAAAGACAGACCATTATATTTTAATATAATTTCTTGATACTTTTGTCTTAAAACTTAATATTGTATTTTGTAACTAACTTTGCAAAGTAAGTAAAAAAGCATTTGTTTTGATATTATTATGAAACGAACATGAGCATCAATTTGCAAAATACATACTTTGGTACTTTTATTTGAAATATTTATGATGAAATGAAGTTAATAGAATAATTGAGTTTACCGGAGTATTCCTGATTGCGTTTTAAAAGTATTCTCACACCACAAAATATTATATTTTGCAGGTTCCAGGTGACAAATAAAAGAAAATTAAAAAGCATGAAACGAACATGTAAATTTTAATCTTAAAAATTACTCACACGTTAATGATTAAAATTTCCTGAGAGTTCCATCTGACAAATGAAAGTAAATTATAAACAGATGAATAAAGAAGCACTACTAAAAATTATATTAAGTGATATTAATGAAGTTGAAACGCTTTTAAAGTCTTTTCAGGGTTCTGAAGAAATTCCTTCTGCTTTTATTGATCTTACGGAACGAAAACTAACACATATTTTAGAAGAATTTGGACTATTAAAATCCATCAATCATCCGATATCAACTTCTTCAATAAAAGAAACAGTAAAAGAAAATATCACCAGCATTAAAGAGGATGTTTCTGATACAATTCAAGAAAACATTTCTTCAAAGGAGATCATTGAAGAAATTAAGGAAAAAAGTATTGAAGTAGACGCCGTAAAAACATCTTCTAATATTAAGGTTGAAGAAAAAGAAATAAAGGCTGAAATAGTTGTTGAATCTAAAAAAGAAGAACAGCCAGTTTCTATTCAAGAACCAGAACCCCAAAATAAAGTTGAAAGTATAAACCAAGAACCTATTGTCACGACTGCAACCATACCTGAACCTGAAGCAAAGCCCAAAGAAGAAAATTCTAAAACTTTAGGAGAATCTTTAGGTGGTGAAAAAAAATCAGTAAATGACATAATATCCAATAACAAAGAATCAAAACTGCAACAAACTTTATTAGGAAAACCCGTTGCTGATTTAACAAAAAGCCTGGGACTAAATGATCGTTTTATGTTCCAAAGAGAATTATTTGAAGGGAATACCGAAGTAATGAAACAAACATTGCTTCAATTAAATGAAATGCCTGATTTCAAATCCGCTCAAGCATTTATTTCCACTAATTTTAATTGGGACAATGAATTGGAAGCAACACAGGCCTTTTATAATTACATCAAAAGAAAATACTATTAGTTTTATAGAAATTAAGTCACTAAATGGCAAAACTATATATTATTCCAACACCAATTGGAAACCTCGAAGATATTACACTTCGTGCTTTAAGAATACTTAAAGAAGTAGACTTTATTTTAGCTGAAGACACTCGAAAATCAGGTTTTTTACTAAAACATTTTGAAATAGAAGCAAAAATGTATTCTCATCATAAATTTAATGAGCACAAAACATCAGAGATGATTGTTCAAAGAATTTTGGGAGGAGAATCATGTGCTTTAATTTCTGATGCCGGAACTCCTGCTATTTCAGATCCCGGTTATTTACTGGTAAAACATGCTATTGATGAAGATGTTGATGTAGAATGCCTTCCTGGTGCTACAGCTTTTGTTCCTGCTTTGGTAAACTCAGGCCTGCCTAATGAACGATTTTGTTTTGAAGGATTTCTCCCGCAAAAAAAAGGTCGTCAAAAAAGGCTTCAGGCTATTGAAAATGAAAGCCGTACCATGATTTTTTATGAATCACCATTTCGACTTGTTAAAATGTTACAACAATTAGCAGAAACACTTGGCAAAGACAGGAAAGCTTCAGTTTCAAGGGAATTGACAAAAATACATGAAGAAAACGCCCGAGGTACGCTTAAAGAGCTGATTGATCACTTTAATAGCAAAACTGTAAAGGGAGAAATTGTTATTATTGTTGATGGTTTACATGAAAAAATTGAACGTAAAAAAGGAAATAAATATAAAGAAATGAATGACTTATAAAATTAAACCTTTATATTAAGCCAATAATAAAAAATACAATTAACACACAACACAATTTATTATGAAGAAAATAGTTTTTTCACTACTCTTAGTCGCAAGTATCGTGGCATGTAACGGTCCTTCTTCAACAAAAAAAATAACACAACAAAAAGATTCATTATTAATAGCCAGTGCTGAAAAAGACAAAATATTAAACGATCTGGCAAGCTCTCTGGTTGCTATAGATGAAAATTTACAGGCTATCAAAGAAAAAGAAAATCTTATTGAAGTAAACATGAGTGCTCCTGAAGCAAATTCTGATCAAATTCAGGATAAAATTAATAATGACATTCAGGATATCTATAATCTAATGCTTGCTAATAAAGAAAAAATAGCAGAATTAGAAAAACGAATAAAAAAATCAAGTTCTGACAATAAAAATTTAACAAATCTGGTATCTCGCCTGAACAAACAATTAAAAGATAAAAGTGTAGAAATCATTCAATTAAACGAGTTATTAAACAATAAGAATATTGAAATTGCTTCTTTAAACTTTACTGTAGAAGCATGAGTCAGGTAATTGATTCAATTCGCAATTCCAATGAAAAAACTCGAGCTGTTTTAGACTCAACAACCACAGAGTTATACTCAGGATATTATGCTTTTGGAACTAAAAAAGAACTTAAGGAACATAATGTTATTTCAAGTGAAGGCCTACCCATAATTGGCAAACAAAAGGTACTTACTAAAGATTTCAATGAAGATTACTTTACAAAAGTAGATATTCGTGAAGTTGAAGAGATTCCTTTATTCAGACCTAAATACAAATTCTTAACCAACCATCCGGAAGGTTCATACGAAATGATTAATGGAGAAGAGGATACTAAAACAATTAAAATTTTAAATAAAGAAGATTTTTGGAGTATCTCTAAATTCCTTGTAGTACAAGTGAATTAATATTTCCCTTTAAAATATAATTAAACTCCGCTTTTAGCGGAGTTTTTTGTTTACTCTAAAATAAAACTTTATTCAGATAACAAAGATGGTTTTACAAGTTTATAAATACCTTTGTACCAACATTTACTTATCATGAAAAAATACAGCCACTTATTTTTTGATTTAGATCACACCTTGTGGGATTTTGAAACAAATTCTATACAAACTCTGGAAGAATTATTTGCAAAATATCATCTTGAGGCATCTTTTGATAGTTTTACTCAATTTTACGAAAGGTATGAGGCTCATAACGAAGAACTATGGACTTTATACCGCCAAGGAAAAATAACAAAAGAGAATCTAAATTTTGACCGATTTAACACTCCTTTTTCCGAAGCAGGTATTAAAGATGAATCAATCGCTGAACATTTCGGCAAAGACTACATTACCGTGAGTCCAACTAAAACAGCCCTTATGCCTAATGCCATAGAAGTACTAACGGAACTTAAAAAAAGATACATATTACATATTATCACAAATGGTTTTAAAGAAGTTCAATTCATTAAATTAAAAAATAGCAATCTTGAACAATTCTTTTCTAAAATATTTATATCTGAAACAATTGGTGCTTCAAAACCCAAAACTGCTTTTTTTGAGTATGCTGTAAAAAGTGCAAATGCAAGAAAAAAAGAATGCTTAATTATTGGAGATAATCTTGATACAGATATTGATGGAGCCATTAACTTTGGATTAGATTACGTATTTTTTAATCCAAACAAAAACACTCACAATCGAAAACTAAAAAATGAGATATCTGATTTAACGGAATTATTAGAAATTGTGAAATAAAATATCAAAAAAAAATGCTCTATACATTATTCAAATCCGTACAGAGCATTATATTTTATATCTTCCTTAATATCTATTAAAAAGGTGCATCATTATCAAATGGAGTTGGCGGAGCATCTGGAAAATCAGGTAATCCAAAATTATTATTTGCTGGTTGAGCAAATCCTCCTTCAGCAGGTTCATTCATTTTTGAACCATAGGTAACAGACTGCCCTCCCTGGTCTACTCCCAGATCATCACCAAATACCCCTGTATCCGGATTCTCAAATCTAGCCAATTCTCCACGGAACCTCAATCTTACATCTCCTGTTGCACCGTTACGATGCTTCGCAATAATAATTTCACCCATTCCTATTAGTGAATTACCCTGCTCATCCTCAGTAATTTTATAATATTCCGGACGGTGAATAAAGCATACCATATCGGCATCCTGCTCAATCGCACCAGACTCCCTCAAATCAGAAAGCTGCGGTCTCTTACCTTCAGCACCAGCACGTCCCTCCACACCACGATTCAACTGAGATAAGGCGATAATAGGAATGTTTAATTCCTTGGCTAAACCTTTTAAGGAACGGGAAATCATACTCACCTCCTCCTGACGAGAACCTGGATTCATACCATTGGCATTCATCAACTGAAGGTAATCGATAATAACAACCTGAATATCATGCTGTTTTTTAAGTCTCCTACACTTGGCCCTTAATTCAAAAACAGATAAACCGGGAGAATCATCAACAAAGATAGGAGCATCAATTAAATTCTGTATTTTATGGTCTAATTGTTCCCACTCATAACTAGCCAGATTACCTTTTTTAATCTTTTCAGCAGGAAGTTCAGTTTCAGAAACAATCAAACGATTAACCAACTGAACATTCCCCATCTCCAGAGAGAAAACTGCTACTCCCTGATTAAATTGCAAGGCCATATTTCGAGCCATAGATAATACAAAAGCCGTTTTACCCATGGCAGGACGAGCAGCAATAACAATCATATCTGTTTTCTGCCATCCTGATGTTATTCTATCCAATTCGGTAAAGCCGGAAGGTACACCACTTAATCCATCACTACGCTGAGATGCCTCTTTAATCATCTCAATAGCTTCATCAATAACCGGATTAATTTGGGTAACATCCTTTTTCATATTACCCTGACTCAGCTTAAAGAATGCACTTTCTGATTCATCCAGCAAATCATCAACATCAATCCCTTCATCATATGCTTTGGTTTGTATCTCAGAGCTAATTTTAATAACCTCTCTCTGTAAATATTTTTGCCAAATAATACGGGCATGATAATCAATATGCGCTGCAGAAGCCACCCGACCGGTAAGTTGTGTAATAAAAAAAGCACCTCCGATTTCTTCAAGATGCCCAGCACCTCTCAACTCTTCAGTAACAGTAAGCATATCAACAGGATATTCCTTACTATATAAATTCTGAATAGCCGCATAAATCTTCTGGTGAGCCTCTTTATAAAAGCACTCAGGTTTTAGCAACTCTCCCACACTGGTAAAAGCCTCCTTCTCTAACATCAAAGCACCTAATACAGCCTCTTCTAAATCCAACACCTGCGGTGGCATCTTACCCACCTCTAAATCTACACTTGGTACTTTTTTGTTTGTATAATTCCTTTTTTGTGCCATAACCTGTAATTCATTTTTTCAAAGGGTTGACAAAGTTAATTAGTTTTTGCTATAAAATATCACGTTAACACAACCCTTTCGTCAAAATATTTCACTTAAAAATACTTGTTATTGATACTCAATACTTGATACTTTAATATATTTGAAAAGTTTTAAAAATCTCGTATTAATATTATTTTATGATTTGTTTTCCAAACGCAAAAATAAACATCGGACTTCATGTTACTGAAAAACGACCTGATGGTTACCATAATATTGAAACTCTGTTTTACCCAACAAAATTGTATGATGTCATTGAAATATTAGAAAATAAATCAAGCAACGAACCTTACATATGGAGTAGTAGTGGAATAGAAATTGATGGTAAGGCTGAAAATAACCTGTGTATAAAGGCTCTTTTATTACTCAAACAAGATTTTAACATACCTCCTGTAAAAATTCATTTACACAAAGTCATTCCGTTTGGCGCTGGTTTAGGAGGAGGATCTGCAGATGCAGCTTTTACATTAGTCACATTAAATGAGATGTTTGAATTAAATATTTCAAAGGAAAAGCTAATCGGCTATGCATCAAAAATAGGAGCTGACTGTGCCTTTTTTATTCTAAATACACCATGCATTGCAACAGGAATAGGTGATATCTTAAATCCATTTAATCTTGATTTAAAAAACAAATATTTAGTACTGGTTAAACCTGACATTCATATTTCAACACCTGAAGCCTATAGTGGCATTACGCCATATATACCTGAAATTGGATTGAAAGAAAAACTCAATATGCCCATTGAAAACTGGAAGAAATCTATCGTCAATGATTTTGAAAATTCAGTTTTCCCCAATCACGCAACAATAGAAGACATAAAAAACACACTATATAATAAAGGTGCTATATATGCATCAATGACAGGAAGTGGAGCGGCTGTTTTTGGTATTTTTGACACTAAACCACACCTTACATTTTCTGAATATTTCTGTTGGTCAGAACAATTATAATACACATAAAAAAGGCCCTGAAAACTCAGGGCCTTAATATATCTAATTGTTTCGAAATAATTACTCTTCAATAACAACCATAATCTCGTTCTTTGGTATTTTATCACCTTCTTTAACACAAATCTCTTTTACTTTACCCGAAAAAGGCATAGCAATTTGATTTTGCATTTTCATAGCTTCTAAAACCAATAACGAATCTCCTTCTTTCACTTTATCTCCAACCGAAACATTAATTTTAACGATAGTTCCAGGAATATACGACTTGATTTCGTTTGGATTTGGTGCTTGCCAGGATTTCCTGTTGGCATACTTTTTAGTAATTTTTGTTTGGTACTCCATAGTATGTACCTTAAAACCAACCAATTCTTCTTTCTTACTCATCGTTAGTTGTTTTTAAAATGGAGGAATACCATGTTTTTTAGTAGGATGAATAATATCTTTTCCTTCAGAAACCTCTAAAGCATGTAATAAAATATTACGTGTTTCATTAGGTTCTATAACAGAATCGATATATCCTTTAGCTGCTGCAACATATGGATTTGCAAACTTCTCTTTGTACTCTTGCACCTTAAGTTTACGCATTTCATCAGGATTTTCAGCACTTTCAATCTCCTTTTTAAAGATAATATTAGCTGCACCCTCAGGTCCCATAACAGCAATCTCAGCAGTAGGCCATGCAAACATAAAGTCAGCACCTAAGTGACGAGAGTTCATGGCAATATAACCACCACCATAAGCTTTACGAAGAATTACAGTAATTTTTGGTACTGTAGCTTCAGAATAAGCATAAAGAACTTTTGCTCCATGACGAATAACACCAGCATGCTCTTGATCTGCTCCAGGAAGGTATCCTGGCATATCCTCAAGAGTTACAATTGGAATATTAAAAGAATCACAGTAACGAATAAAACGAGCTGCTTTATCTGAACTATCACAATCTAATACACCAGCTAACACTAATGGCTGATTTGCTACGAAACCTATTGTTTGACCATTTAAACGACCAAAACCAATTACAATATTTGCAGCAAATAATTCCTGAATTTCAAAGAAATCACCATCATCAACGATAGCTTTGATTACATCACGTACATCATAAGGATTACGCGGATCAGAAGGAATTAAATCTTCAATATTACCTTTATAAATTGGTTCTTTTGGAGGGAATTCTTTAGCTTTTTTAGTATTATTCCAAGGGATAAATGTAATCAGCTTTTTAATTTGCTCAAAACATTCCTGCTCACTATTTGCAAAGAAATGGGCGTTACCTGTAGTTTCTGCATGAACACGAGCACCACCTAATTCTTCCATAGAAATTTCTTCACCAAGAACTGACTTAATTACTCCAGGACCTGTGATAAACATTTTAGAAATGCTATCAACCACAAACACAAAGTCGGTTAATGCTGGAGAATAAACTGCTCCTCCGGCACAAGGACCTAAGATTACTGAAATTTGTGGAATAACTCCTGATGCAATTGTGTTTCTGTAAAAGATCTCACCGTAACCGGCAAGTGAATTTACACCTTCCTGAATACGGGCACCACCTGAATCGTTAATTCCGATTAACGGCACACGCATTTTTAATGCATGGTCCATGATTTTTGTGATCTTACGAGCATGCATAAGCCCTAAAGATCCTCCTGCTACAGTAAAATCCTGTGCAAACACCGCAATTGGTGCTCCATAGATTGTTCCTGTACCAATAATCACACCGTCACCATGAAGCTGCTTTTTGTCCATTCCGAAGTCTTTAGCTTCGTGCTCAACAAAAAGATCATACTCTGTAAAAGAATCCTGATCAAGAATGGCAAGAATACGCTCACGGGCAGTCATTTTACCCATGGCCACTTGTTTTTCGATGGCTTTTTCACCACCACCCATTTCAACCTTCTCTTTTCTTTTACGAAGATCAAGGATGTGTTTTTTCAATGACATAATTAAACATTTTTAATTAACCTAATACAAATCAATGTCATAACAAAGACAAAGTTTGCGAATTTCTGGGTATATAATAATTAGAAAATTATTTTTCAAAAACCGCACAAATAACCGAAAATAAATACGTTTATGCAACTAGTGCGATAAATATTTAACATTAACCGATATTACTTTGGTGCTTTAAAATACAAATACACCCCAATTACTGCAAAGGCAATATTGGGTAACCACACAGCCAATAAAGGATTCATATTACCATTTATTGCAAAGGTGGTTGAAATTGTCATGAATAAAATATATCCAAAACTTAAAGCTAATCCCACTCCAATATGTAATCCAATACCACCTCTTACTTTTCGTGATGCCAAAGACACTCCAATAAGCGTTAATATAAATGCTGAAAAAGGATTAGCAAACCTTTTATAATACTCTATCACATATGGTTTTATTGAGCCAACTCCTTTTTGAGTCTGAATTTCTATATAATCATGAAGTTCAGTATAGGTCATCGTCTCAAACCAGTTATGTTCTGATTTAAAATCTTCTGGTGTCATATTAAAAACGGTATCTAACTTTTCACCTTCTCTAATATCGATTCTATTATCACCAATAAAATCTTTAATCATATATTTTGATAACTGCCACTTCTTCTCGTCTTCTAAATACTTAATATTTTTTGCTGTTAATTTCGATTTAAGCACTGTTCCTTCAAATCTTTCTGCGCTAAACTTACTTCCTTTATTACTATAACCATAAAAACGTCCCATATAAATAAAAACGCCCGGTTCTAATTGAAAATGTATACCCTTTAACCCAGTATCCTTTTTCTTCTTTTTTACATATGTACCTTCAAACTCTAATCTTGTTTGATTTGAGGGAGGAATAACATAACCTCCTAAAAGAAAAGAAAATATAGCAATAATCAAGGCTGAAATAAAATATGGAAACATTAACCTTTTAAAGCTTATTCCACTTGATAAAATGGCAATAATCTCCGTATCATAAGCCATTTTTGATGTAAAAAAGATTACTGCAATAAATACAAATAATGGAGTGAATAAATTGGCAAAGTATGGAATAAAACTAAAATAATAATCAAAGATAATAGCTTTAACGGGAGCTCCATTCTCAAGAAAATTATCAATCTTTTCTGTGATATCAAACACAACTGCAATACTGATAATCAATAGGATTGCAAAAAAATACGTACCTAAAAATTTACGAATAATGTACCTGTCAAGCCTTTGTATAGCGCCTCTCATAAAGTGGTATATTCTAAATTGATTACAAAAGAACAAAAATATAATGAACTATGCTACATATTGTATATTAATAATATAGTCAACACATAGCACTTAAAAAACAAATCTATAACCGAACAGATAACTGTTTTACCATTTGATCTTTCCAAACTGCAAAATCTCCGGCAATAATATGCTTACGTGCTTCTTTTACCAACCATAAATAAAAGGCAAGATTATGCAAGCTACCTATTTGTCCAGCTAACAACTCTTTAGAAACAAATAAGTGACGAAGATATGCTTTTGTATAATGATGATCTACAAATGATGTACCTTCAGGATCTACAGGAGAAAAATCATCCTTCCATTTCTCATTTTTCATATTCATAATCCCCCGTGATGTAAACAGCATTCCATTTCTACCATTTCTGGTTGGCATAACACAATCAAACATATCAACCCCTAATGCAATCGACTCCAATATATTTACCGGAGTACCAACACCCATTAAATATCTTGGCTTATCCTCTGGTAAAATTCCTGTCACAACCTCTGTCATTTCATACATTACTTCAGCTGGCTCCCCTACAGACAAACCGCCTATCGCATTTCCTTCCATACCAAATGAAGCAATATATTCAGCTGATTGTTTTCTTAAATCTCTAAATCCAGCACCTTGTACAATAGGGAAAAAAGTTTGACTATGACCATATTTGGGTTGAGTATTTTTAAAATGAGCAATACCTCTTTTTAGCCATCGATGTGTTAATTCCATCGAATTTTTAGCATATTTATGATCTGCATCACCTGGTGCACATTCATCAAATGCCATAATTATATCTGCGCCAATCACACGCTGAATATCAACCACATTTTCTGCTGTAAATAAATGTTTTGAACCATCAATATGCGATCTAAACACAGCTCCTTCTTCTTTTAATTTCCTGTTCCCACTTAATGAAAAAACCTGATATCCTCCACTATCTGTCAAAATAGGTCTATCCCACCCATTAAATTTATGTAATCCACCTGCCTTTTCAATAATCTCTAATCCAGGACGTAAATACAAGTGATAAGTATTTCCCAGGATAATTTGAGCTTCGATATCATCTTTAAGATCGTTAAAATGCACTCCCTTAACACTACCTACAGTCCCTACAGGCATAAAAATTGGAGTTTCAATTTCTCCATGATCCGTAGTTATTTTACCGGCTCTCGCCCTTGATTTAGAATCTGTTATTTGTAATTTAAAATCCATTTCTTCATTAATTTTGGGGATGCAAATATAAACAGTCTTTAATTAGCAAACACAAAAATATTGTAACACACCTCGCTTTTTCAAAAAAACAATAGTATTTTCACTTGCGCTAATATTTTGCAATCAACAAAAATTACTCAATTTTATCAGGTGGATATATCAAACTTCATACCAACTACAGGAACATGGCTTTATCTTATAATTGCCCTTTCAGTCCTGTTACTAATACAAATATTTTACTACTTCTTTTTCTTTTTGAAACTCAACAGGTACATTAAAAAAAAGGAAGATAAGCCCACAAATAATTACCCACCCATATCTGTAATTATATGCGCAAAGAATGAATCAAAAAATTTAAAAAATAATTTACCGGATTTTTTAAATCTGGATTACCCTGGGGCTCATGAAGTAATCGTGGTAAATGACGCATCTGAGGATGATACAGAACTTGTTTTAGCTCAGTTTAAAGAAACACACAAACACCTTTACTACACTTCCATTCCTTACGATAAAAAGTTCAGACATGGTAAAAAATTAGCACTTACTATTGGTATAAAAGCAGCTAAAAACAACCACTTGGTTTTTACTGACGCAGATTGTATTCCGGCCTCTAAAGATTGGCTAAAACATATGGCTGCCGGATTTAATGAAGGAAAAGACATTTTATTGGGATTTGGCGCATACAAGAAACAAAAAGGCCTTTTAAATTACTGGATACGTTTTGATACCATTACAATTGCTATTCAATATTTATCGTTTGCACTTAGAGGTGTTCCGTACATGGGAGTAGGTAGAAATATGGCTTACACTAAAGATTTATTTTATAAACATCAGGGATTTAAAAAACATCAACATATATTATCGGGAGATGATGACTTATTTATAAGAGATGCTGCCACAAAAACCAACGTCGGCATTGTTACTCATCCTGAATCTTTTACCTACTCTTTACCACCACAATCATTTAAAGAATGGCGGAGACAAAAAAGCAGACATTTAACAACATCCCCCCACTATAAAAGCGAAATTAAATATCTAATTGGTATTGAAGTATTATCCAGACAATTATTCTGGGGGCTCTCATTAATTTCTATTTTTTTTTCTACTTTTGCACTAATGGTTTTAGTATTGATTTTTTTGAAATTAGTACTTCAATTACTAGTACTATATAACCTTTCTAAAAAATTCAATCAAAGAGATATAACTTTTGGAGGTATTTTATTTGATTTTATCTTACCTTTAGTTACAGGTATATTATTACTAGGCGGAAAAAGACAAGCAAAAAAAAATAAATGGACATAAATCCTAACTTATCCGAAAAAGCAAGACATGATTTCAGTCTAGTTCAACTAGCTGTTAAGGGGGATCAAAAAGCATTTGCCGATTTAATGGGGCGTTATCGGGACGCAATATATTTTATGCTTTTAAAAATGGTTAATAATAAAAGCGATGCAGAAGATTTAACCATTGAAGCATTTGGTAAAGCTTTTAAAAACATTCACCAATATTCTCCTAATTATGCCTTTAGTACATGGCTATTTAAAATAGCTTCAAATAACTGCATAGACTATCTTCGTAAAAAAAGAACCAATATTATATCAATAGACGGCACTCATATTAGCGAAGAAAAAGAAAACGATCAACCCATTCATCTTAAAGATGAAACTCCCGATCCTGAAGAAGGTTTAATAAAACAACAAAAAGCTATTTTAATGCGAACTGTTGTTAAAAAATTAAAACCCAGATATCGGACATTGATTGAATTAAGGTATTTTAATGAGTTTTCATACGAAGAAATTGCTCAAGAATTAGACTTACCCTTAGGAACTGTTAAAGCACAACTATTTCGTGCCCGTGAATTATTATTTAACACGCTTAAGAATACAGACGTTAAGCTTGATTAATTTTATTTAACATCAAAAGAGGGACTGAAAAAACAAGATGGGTTTGATTAAAAAATATTTTCCGGAGTTATCAGAGGAGAAAGTCAATTTATTTAATAAGCTGGAAGAACTTTATCCGGAATGGAATGAAAAAATAAATGTTATATCCCGAAAGGATATCTCAGAACTAAGCATAAGACACATCATTCACTCGCTGGCAATAGCTAAGTACATAAAGTTTACACCTGGAACAAAAATTATTGATATTGGAACAGGTGGTGGTTTCCCGGGTATTCCCCTTGCAATTTATTTTCCTGAATGTCAGTTTCATTTAGTTGATTCTATTGGAAAGAAAATAAAGGTAGTACAAACCATTGCCGATGAACTTGGCTTAAAAAATGTAATTGCACAACAAGAAAGGTCTGAGAAAATTAAATCTAAATATGATTTTGTAGTAAGTAGAGCTGTTACAGCCTTCCCTAGGTTTGTTTCTCTTACTCGCCATTTGATTAGCGAAAAAAATCAAAATCCAATATCAAATGGTATTTTATATTTAAAAGGTGGTGAATTTGAAGAAGAGATTAAACCGTATAAAAAAAGAATCTCAACCGTTTCTTTAACAGATTATTTTGAAGAAGAGTTCTTTGAAACAAAGAAATTGATTCACCTATCTTTATAAACTGAATACATTCTTCTAAACAAAAAAATAGATTTACTTAAATAAAAAGTAATTTTTTTTTGGAAGAAGAGAATAAAGATGTATTTTTGCAGTCCGAAAATAGAATAATAAAAGAATAGTCGAAAGATAAAATAATACTAAGATGAAAAGGACATTTCAACCTTCGAACAGAAAAAGAAGAAACAAGCACGGATTTAGAGCTAGAATGGCTAGTGCAAATGGACGTAAGGTTTTAGCTGCTAGAAGAGCTAAAGGAAGAAGCAAACTAAGCGTTTCTAGTGAAAAAAGACACAAAGCATAATTAATTGCTTAACTGAATATAAAAAAGGATTCTTTATGAATCCTTTTTTTTTGCTTTAAAATCAAGCCATTTCTAATTCAAGATTATAGTATTTATATTATTTTTGAGCTCATCTTGAAAAAACACAACAATATGTCTGTTCTTAAATTTTTTATCAGCAAGAAGTTTTTTGCACATATAGGTATCGCATTTGGAATATTTGCAATCCTATTAATCATTACATTCACAGGAATCAGCATCTATACAAACCATGGAGAAAGCTTTGCAACTCCGGATTTCTCAGGACTAACCGAACAACAATTCATAGACATAATACAGCAAAAAGATTTACGATATAAAATAATCGACTCTGTACATGTTGATGACTTAACACCAGGTGTAGTTGTGGAGCAAACACCTAAACCAGGCAACTTTGTAAAAGAAAACAGAACTATCTTTTTTACAATCAACGCATATACTGCAGAACAAGTTCCCATGCCGCAACTTGCCGAAATTTCATTACGTAATGCTCAGGTTACCCTGGAATCATATGGTTTAAGAGTCGGACAGCTGATTTATATTCCTTCTGAATACACACAACTGGTTTTAGGTCAACATTACAATGGCAAGCCAATTGAACCCGGAACTCTAATTGCAAAAGGATCATCCATTGATTTACTCGTTGGACAAGGTTTAAGCAATAAAAAAACAGAAGTTCCGGATTTACAAGGACTCACTTTAGAAGAAGCATTAACGCTTTGCCAAAGTAATTCTTTAAACATTGACGTAACAATTTACGACGATACAATAGCAATACAAGAAGATAGTCTTAGAGCATTTATTTGGAAACAACTTCCAGAGGCCAATATGGCCAAGAAACTTCGTCTAGGATCTTCTCTTGACATTTGGTTGACTATTGATTCGGCAAAGATATTACCAGATACATTAGCTACAGACAGTTTAAGTACCGACATTTTAATACCAGAACTACAATAAGAAGCATCGCCATGATTGAGGAGAATGACAAGCAAGAAGAGCTGAATGACATTGAGGAAGAACAAAACGAGATGTTTGAACATTATCGTTTTACTACAGATCCTGGTCAAAAACAAATTCGAATTGACAAGTTTCTTGTCAACAGACTAGAAAATGCTTCTCGAAGTAAAATTCAGGACGCTGCAGCTGCTGGTAATATCCGGGTTAATGAAGTCTCTGTTAAACCCAACTACAAGGTTAAACCAAATGATGTTATTTCCATTGTAATGGAATATCCAAGACGGGAGCTTGAAATCATCCCGGAAGATATTCCCTTGGATATACACTATGAAGATGATCACCTGTTAGTTGTCAATAAAAGACCAGGATTAGTAGTTCACCCCGGACATGGAAATTATACAGGTACCCTTGTTAATGCATTAGCATGGCACCTAAAAGACGTACCTCTTTTTAATTCTGATGATCCCAGACCGGGATTGGTACATAGAATTGATAAGGATACTTCCGGCTTGTTAGTAGTTGCCAAAACTGAGCAGGCAAAAAACCATTTAGCCCGTCAGTTCTTTGAAAAAACAACAGAAAGAAGTTACGTAGCTCTTGTTTGGGGAAATATAGATGAAGAAGAAGGAACAGTTACCGGACATATTGGCCGAAGTTTAAAAAACAGGATGCAAATGACCGTTTATCCTGATGGAGAAATGGGGAAACATGCTGTAACCCATTTTAAAGTACTTGAAAGATTTGGCTACACTACACTTGTACAATGTGTACTTGAAACTGGTAGAACACATCAGATAAGGGCACATATGAAATATATTGGCCACACCCTATTTAATGATGAAAGATATGGTGGAAATGAAATCTTAAAAGGAACTACCTTTTCAAAATACAAACAGTTTGTTCAAAATTGCTTTAAAGTATTACCTCGACAGGCTTTACATGCTAAATCTTTAGGATTTATTCATCCTCATACTGGTGAAAAAATGAGTTTTAACACTGAAATTCCTGATGATATGATGCAGTGTATTGAAAAGTGGAGGGTATATGTGTCAAATAGAGATATTGAATCATAAAAACTAATCAATGAAAAAGAAAAATATTGCAGTAGTATACGGAGGCGATTCCTCTGAAATTATCGTTTCCCAAAAAAGTGCTCAAGGCGTACTTTCTTTTATAAATAACTCAAAATATAACACTGTTGCAGTATTAATAACTTCAGAAAAATGGATGGCTGAAGTTGACGGCAATGAATACCCTATTGATAAAAACGACTTTTCCTTTATTTTGAATAAAGAAAAAGTTTGTTTTGATTGCGCATACATAACAATACATGGAACTCCTGGTGAAGATGGAAAACTTCAAGGTTACTTTGACATGCTTAAGTTACCATATTCAACATGTAGTGTATTAGCCGCATCTTTAACTTTTAACAAGTTTGCCTGTAACACTTACCTTAAAGGATTTGGAGTTTCTGTTGCTGACTCTTTACTGATTAGAAAAGGGACCGACTATGCTGGCGAGAATATTGCAGATAAATTAGGCTTACCTGTATTTATTAAACCCAACGCAGGAGGATCGAGCTTTGGCATTTCAAAAGCCAAAGCAATGGAAGAAATTGAACCTGCAATACTAAAAGCTTTTGAGGAAAGTAACGAAGTTATCATTGAGTCATTTATTGACGGACATGAATTTACTTGCGGACTATACAAAACACCAGATAAAGAATGTGTATTTCCAATTACAGAAGTAATTCCTTCAAATGAGTTTTTTGACTTTGAAGCTAAATACAATGCTGAAAAAGCCCAGGAAATTACTCCTGCCCGTCTACCTCAGGAAACAACAGACAGAATTCAAAAAATCACCTCTTTAATCTACGATATTTTAGGATGTAAGGGTATTGTACGTATTGATTACATGCTAAGTGAGAATAAAATCTTTTTACTTGAGGTAAACACAACACCTGGCATGACAACAACCAGTTTTATTCCTCAACAAATAAAGGCTGCAGGATTAGATATTAAAGAGGTATTTACTGATATTATAGAAGATGCTATTAACAGAGCAAACTAAAGTATAAATAATATATACATTAAATCAAAGCTGCATTTTTTAAGTGCAGCTTTTTTTATTTTAATTTTTTAAAGAATTGCATTGTAACATATCCTGCTATAACTTCACTAATATTCATTGAAATATTTTAGTTCAGCGAAGTGTATCGCTTCGCAGTCTTTGTGTTCAGCGAAGCGTCTCGCTTCGTTGTTGTAAAACCGGCCTCTGGCTGTACTAATCTGCTCGCTACAACTAACATAACAAAACTGATTATCGATATTTATCCTACTACTTTCGGCTGGAAGCCGGATATAATACGACATAGCGAGACGCTATGCCGAACTACTACATATTAAATCTATCACTAATACTTAAATATTATTTCTGCAATCTGGATCTGTGATGGTATTCAGCGATGCATCCCGCTTCACTGTCTTTGTGTTCAGCGAAGCGTCTCGCTTCGTTGTTGTAAAATTGGCCTCTGGCTGTACTAATCTACTCGCTACAACTAACATAACAAAACTGATTATCGATATTTATCCTACTACTTTCGGCTGGAAGCCGGATATAATACGACATAGCGAGACGCTATGCCGAACTACTACATATTAAATCTATCACTAATACTTAAATATTATTTCTGCAATCTGGATCTGTGATGGTATTCAGCGATGCATCCCGCTTCATTGTCTTTGTGTTCAGCGAAGCGTCTCGCTTCGCTTTTTTACAATCGGCCTCTGGCCGGTATTAAATAGAGTTCCAACTTCTGTCAACAATAACAACATCCAAAACACCGTGTTCTTCTGCATAATTAGTTGCACTACTATAAAGATAATCCTGAGGTTCTTTAACAATCCCGGCTCTCACCGGGTTTTCATGTATATAATCAAGTTTTTGGTCGATAAACTTATCTGAATACAGTTGAACAGCATGATTTTCATGAGTAAAAACCTGATATTGGCTATTTCTATTATGCTTTTGTGCAGCCTTTTTAAACAGCATCAAAAGCCATTCCTCCCTACTCTCAACACCATTCATTATTCTATCAAGCAAGCATTTACTTGTGTAACTCTTAAAATCTCTGAGCACATTACTCAAATTATTTTCTTTTGCTTGTATAATTAAATGAATATGATTACTCATTATGACATAAGCATAAATAACTAATCCTTTTTCTTTCTGACAGAATTTCAGATTATCAATTACTATATTTCTATAGTCAAGCCTACTAAACAAGTCAATCCAATTAACTATTTGTAGCGTTACGAAGTAAGGTTCACCTTGCTCTTTTATTTGATAACCAGTACTCATAGTATAGCTTTTAATAAAGTTAAGGTATCATTTTGGCTAATCATCTATAAACATTTTTGTACAGCAATGCTCCTAATGTAGATCAAGGCCAGCCAGAGGCCTTTTTTAATACGACATAGCGAAACGCTATGCCAAACTGCATCTGTAATATATCAATAATCTATCATAAAAAAGAAACTACTAACAATCATTTGCCATTAAGTTTAACAAAGAAACTATACCTAGCTGCTGCAAATTGAATTAATCACTTATCCATAATCATTTGTTCTGACACCTATTTTAGCATGCAGTATGCTCTGTGCCTGCGCTTTGTGTTCAGCGAAGCGTCTCGCTTCGTTGTTTTAAAACCGGCCTCTGGCTGTACTAATCTGCTCGCTACAACTAACATAACAAAACTGATTATCGATATTTATCATACTATTTTCGGCTGGAAGCCGGATATAATACGACACAGCGAGACGCTATGCCAAACTACTGCATATTAAATCTATCACTTAATACTTAAATATTATTTCTGCAATCTGGATCTGTGATGGTATTCAGCGATGCATCCCGCTTCACTGTTTTATAGTTGGCCTCTGGCCTTTAAAATCCACTTTCTACAATTAACAATATACCGGCCTAGTAACAAACAGGTAACAACTTTAGTACAAACTCACATTTAAGACACATCAAACTCACATTAAACTCACTAAATAGTGAGTTTAGTCTGACTTGAATATATCTTTTATATGTAAATCATATGTTTTGTTCCTTTATTTGTCCAGGAGCAGTTTCAACTACATATCATATCTTGTTCCTAACTCTTAGGCATAAAAAAATGCCGCTCTAAAATTAGAACGGCATCTTCTTAAACTTCAATTTTTATTTACTAAGTAACTCATACTCTTCAGGTGATCCACAAGTACACAATAAGTTTCGGTCTCCAAAAGCATCATCTACGCGAGCTACTGTCAGCCAAAATTTATTTTCTTTAATCCATGCTAGTGGAAAAGCAGCTTTTTCTCTTCCGTATGAATGACTCCATTCATCTGCCACTACTTTATAATCTGGATGAGGCGCATTTTTAAGCACATTATCCTCTTTATCAGCACTTCCCGACTCAACCTCTTTAATTTCTGTATAAATAGACTTCATCACCTCAATAAAGCGATCTAACTCTTGTTTAGACTCACTTTCTGTAGGTTCCACCATTAATGTTCCATGTACTGGAAATGATAAGGTTGGAGCATGAAATCCGTAATCCATCATACGCTTGGCAATATCTAATTCAGTAATACCAGCACTCGCTTTAAAATGACGACATTCTAAAATCATTTCATGGGCTACTCTACCCTTTTCTCCAGTATATAAAATACCGTATTCTTCTTTTAAATGATGCGCCAGGTAATTGGCATTTAAAATAGCCAGTTCTGTTGACTTCTTTAATCCATCACTACCTAACATTTTAATATATCCATACGTAATTGGCATTACACTAGCACTTCCCCAAGGAGCCGCTGCCACTGCCGAAATACCTCTTCTTCCATTTTGAACAACAGGGTGCGTTGGCAGAAAATCCACTAAATGTTCAGCAACTCCAATTGGTCCAACACCAGGTCCACCACCACCGTGAGGAATAGCAAATGTTTTATGTAAGTTCAGGTGACACACATCAGCACCAATTAAGCCCGGATTTGTTAGTCCAACCTGAGCATTCATATTAGCACCATCCATATATACCTGACCTCCATTTTCATGAACAATCTTACAAATCTCAACTACAGAAGCTTCAAAAACACCATGCGTAGATGGATAAGTAATCATCAAACAAGCCAGTGTATCTTTATATTTCTCTGCTTTTTCTTTTAGATCAGTTACATCAATATTACCGCCTTCATCACATTTAACAACAACGACTTTCATCCCTGCCATTACTGCACTTGCAGGATTAGTACCATGCGCAGAAGATGGAATAATAGCAACATTACGCTGGTCTTCCCCCATACTTTGATGATAAGCCCGGATAACCATTAAACCTGCATATTCACCTGCAGCTCCTGAATTAGGTTGTAAACTTACATCTGCAAAACCTGTTATTTCAGCCAAATCTCTTTTTAATTCGGCAAAAAGCAAATGATATCCTGCAGCCTGATCCACCGGAACAAATGGGTGTATTCCTCCGAACTCAATCCAACTCAAAGGTAGCATCTCTGTTGCTGCATTAAGTTTCATAGTACACGAACCTAAAGAAATCATAGAATGTGTAAGCGATATATCTCTACGTTCCAATTTTTTAATATACCGAACCATCTCAGTCTCTGAACGATATAATCTAAAAGCTTCTTGTTGCAGATAAGATGACTTTCTTAAAAATGCCTCATCAATACTACAAACCTCTTTGATGTCATAAACTTCCGGTACATCAATACAGGCAGCCCTGGCAAAAACTTCAATGATCCAGTTTATATCCTCAAGGTTTGTTGTTTCGTCAATACTTATAGCCACATCACCATTCTCAAAATAGCGGAAATTCATTTCCAACTCAAGTGAGTATTTTTCAATTAATTCAACAGAAGCATGTTTAGCCATTGAAAAACGAATGGTATCAAAATAGTTTTCATTTAACTGCTTGTATCCTAATTTTTCAATTTCCTCAGTTAATATAGATGCTATATTATGAATCTGACCTGCAATTCTACGTATTCCTTCAGCACCATGATATACGGCATAAAAGCCAGCCATTGTAGCCAATAGTGCTTGTGCTGTACAAATATTTGAAGTGGCTCTTTCTCGTTTAATATGTTGTTCTCGTGTTTGCAAGGCCATTCTTAAAGCCCTGTTGCCATTGGCATCTTTAGTTATACCAATAATACGTCCCGGCATATGTCTTTTACCTTCCTCGCGAGCGGCAAAATAAGCAGCATAAGGACCTCCATAACCCATCGGTACGCCAAATCGTTGCGAAGAACCAAAAACGATATCAGCATCCCACTCACCTGGAGGCACTAACATGGCCAAACTCATTAAATCAGCACCCACAGCAACTTTGCATCCTGCCTCATGGGCATTTTTTACCAAAGCTGTATAATCAACAATACTTCCATCTGAATTTGGATACTGAACCATCACTCCAAAATATTTTTCAGAAGGAGTACAAGTTTTCCAATCGCCAAATTGCAGCTCAATTCCCAACGGGTTTGCGCGGGTTTCAAGCACTGCTCTTGTTTGTGGCCATATTTTCTCATCCACAAACATGATATTGGCTTCAGCTTTTACCATGGCTCTCGGACGAGAATTAAACATCATAACCATAGCCTCTGCTGCAGCAGTAGCCTCATCCAACAACGAAGCATTAGCAATCTCCATTCCTGTCAACTCACAGATAACAGTTTGAAAATTTAGCAAAGCTTCCAATCTCCCTTGTGATATTTCTGCCTGATAAGGTGTATAGGACGTATACCATACCGGATTTTCCAATACATTTCTATGAATAACTGAAGGAGTAATAGTATCGTAATACCCCATTCCTATATAAGTATTATATACTTTATTTTTTGAAGCGATATCCAATATCTTTCTGTAATACTGTCGCTCTGTCAATCCTTTTGCCAAACGCAAAGGTTCCTTTAACCTGATATTCTCTGGAACCGTTTCTTCTATTAATTGGTCCATTGATTCTACACCAATGGTTTTTAGCATATCATCAATCTCAATATCTCTGGGGCCAATATGCCGTGCAACAAATTTATCTGTAGCCATTTTTAATTATTTATTTAAAAACAAGAGAGTTACCCTACATTAGGCAACCCTGACACTCCATATATATTCCTTTTCAGGAAGGCTTTAAAGGTAAGATAATAAGAAAATTATAAAAATGACAGACACTTCTTTTCAAGATGATTTTTGTCATTATGAAAGCTCTAGATAGTTGGAAGATAATTGATCAATATAAATCCTGAATTTACCCATACTCATTGCTCAGCGAAAGGTCTCGCTTCGTTGTTTTAAAACCGGCCTCTGACCATGCTAAATCTACCTGTATCAGCTAGCAAAACATATTATTGATCCTTATTCAACTACAATTAGCTGAAAGCCGGATATAAGACGACATAGCGAGACACTATGCCGAACTGAGGGTAGCATAAAATAAGAACATTAAATTGGACACCCATTGCTCAGCGAAGCGTCTCGCTTCGTTGATTTAAAAGTGGCCTCTGGCCGTTCTTAATCTACTTGCATCAACTAACAAAACCTATTATTGATTTTTTCTTACATACAATCGGCTGGAAGCCGGATATAAAACGACATAGCGAGACGCTATGCCGAACTGAGGCGTATGTTTTGAGACAGAGATTAACTTTGTCATAATAAAGGCTATCAACTAAAAAACTATCTTTGCAGTAAATATAAAATAGTAGAAATGGATTTTAAGGATCAGATAAAAGAGTTAACTCATAAGTACTTTGATGAAATTCTTGATATAAGAAGATATATTCACCAAAACCCGGAGCTTTCTTTTGAGGAGCATAACACATCTCAATATATATGTTCAAAGCTTGAAGAATACGGTATTTCTTATAAATCAGGATACGTTAAAACCGGAATAATTGGAAAGATTGAAGGGAAAAATCCAGATAAAAAAATCATTGCATTAAGAGCTGACATGGATGCTTTACCAATTCATGAAAGTGATGATCATGAAGTAAAATCATGTAATACAGGTGTAATGCACGCATGTGGGCATGATGCTCATTCTGCATCATTATTAGGAACTGCAAAAATACTGAATGAACTAAAAGACCAATGGGAAGGTACCATATTGCTTATCTTTCAACCGGGAGAAGAGAAATTTCCGGGAGGGGCTAAATTAATGATGAAAGAAGGAGCTCTTGATAATCCTAAACCAGAAATTATTATTGGCCAGCATGTTTTACCAGATATGGAAACCGGACATGTAGGTTTTAAAGAAGGTATGTATATGGCTTCTGGTGATGAAGTGTATTTAACGATTCGAGGTAAAGGTGGCCATGCTGCTATGCCACACACTCTCAATGACAATGTACTTATTGCTGCAAACATTATTGTTTCATTACAACAAATTGTTGCACGCATGGTACCCGCCAATATACCTACTGTATTATCTTTTGGACGTGTTATAGCAGATGGAGCTACCAATATTATTCCTGAAAAGGTTGAAATAGCTGGAACTTTAAGAACAATGAATGAAGAATGGAGAGCTAAGATAAAAACTCACATCCGAAAAATGGCAAGTGAAATTGCCGAAAGTATGGGCGCTACTTGCGAAATAAAAATCAATGATGGCTATCCTGTTGTAACCAACTCTGAATATGTTACTGAATTAGCCTATAAATCAGCTTGTGATTATCTGGGGCAAGACAATGTACATAAGATGGATATTAGGATGACTGCTGAAGATTTTGGGTATTATACACAAGAATATCCATGTACATTTTACCGTTTTGGTGTAAAACAGATGAACAATATTCCTACAGGTGGGTTGCACACACCCGGTTTCAACCTAAACGAATCATCTCTAGAGACTTCCGTAGGATTAATGGCATTTATTGCTTTAGATGTTTTAGCTCAATAAAAGACTATAAATAAGGCTGATAACTAAAAATATTAGACAAATCAATTATTTATAAACATTTCAAATTGAGTCAAAACAATAAATATTGTTTTCATATAAAAAAAAAGAAAATAATTTTGTTAGCTGTAATACTAATAAAAACAATAGAAAAATGGCTTACGTTATAAACGAAGATTGTATCGCATGTGGAACATGCATTGACGAATGTCCTGTAGATGCTATTTCTGAAGGAGGAATCTATAAAATTGATGCAGAAGCTTGTACTGATTGTGGTACTTGTGCAGATGTTTGTCCTACAGAGGCTATTAAACCTGCTTAATTTGCAGTAAAAAGACACGAAAAGCCTGCTTAGTTAATCTAAGCAGGCTTTTTTGCTTTACTATGCTATACTTGAGGATCAGTAACTCTTTCCATCAAACAGTACAATATCCATCTTTATATCATGTTCTTCAACCGGAATTATATCAAAGATTTGGCACTTATAACAAACTCCTACCATAGTAGCCTTTGTTAATAAAGGCAATAGTCTATCATAATAACCTCCTCCTCTTCCCATTCTATTACCATCTTTTGTAAAAGCAACACCTGGTACAATTACCAGATCAATCTCATGCAAAGTGGACAAAGCAATTCCTTGAGGCTCCAATATACCAAATGCACCTTTTTTCATTGATTTTATACCGAGATATGGCACAACTTCAACTTGATCACCAACTACTTTGGGAAGGTATATTCTTTTGTTGTTACACCACTTATTAATGAAATAATGTGTATGCAATTCGTCAAACAAAGACCAGTATGCTAAAATATGTGTTGCCTTTTGAAAAACAGCTGTCTTTTCCAGCTCATAAAAAACATTAACACTTTCTTCCTCCCTCTCTGCTTTTGATAAGGTCTTTTTTCTTTGCTGAATAATCTTTCTCAGCTTTTGCTTCTGGTATACTGTAGACATAATTCAAGGTCGATAATGTGATGCTGCCAATATCTTACGTCCATCTTTTTCCAACATTAAATCTTTTAATGCTACATTATCATTATTCTCCATATAGGCCTGAACTATTTTATAACCCAAAAACTCACCTCCTCTTGGAGCCGAATTCTCTCCAAAATTGGCAGTAAATGGTGCATCACCGGTGTATTTTTGAATTAACATTCGGTCATTACTAAACAAATGCTTCCATTCAACTAACGAAGCCCACATATTTTCTTCATTATCTTTACACCACTTCATTTGATAAGCTGAGTAATCAAATAACAAAGTATCCGCTATATCAGGAAACATATGCTGCACAAAATACTTTATCTTTCCGGTATAAACCATATGATTAATTACATCATCTTTTTGTCGGTCGTAATCATAATTTGTTAATGCCATAGCCCTAAGAATATCAGGGGCCATCTTTTCCTTAGTCATACCTTTTCGTAAATATTTTGCGATACCTAACCACTCATAAAATTTGCAATCAACACCTAGATATTTTTCGATACTTACACCTACCCAGGCTGAATCAACTGCAATACTTTGACTAAAGCCTGAGATCATTAAATAAACATCAGGAATATGTGCTTTAGGAAAATAATATTTATAATGTTTAAATCCATTCTCTAAATCTTGTTTAAAGCCTTCATATGAAGGAAATACTTCACTGGACTTTTTAACGATATCTTTGTTTGCGTCATAATTAACAAAGCTCATTAATCGTTTTGGATAATCATCTCTCTCATATCCTCCAATTTTTATAATTTTTTTATTATATGCTTCAAGAAACTTTGGGTACTTTTGGCGCAAAGGTGCTATTGCAGATCTTACATTTAATGTATCTAATTGATTTAAATCCTGATAAAACGGAATCACCTCAAAATCAACATGAACATCACTTAAATCAGGGTGTAATGATTGATTTACACACGATGTAAAAATTAATACGATAAAACCGAATATGGATATTTTTATTTTGGTAATCATAAGAACAATAGTTTGAGAACAAACTTAAAAATAAAAAAGCATATTTTTGCCTCCTGAATATTCGTTTATATAAATGAACATTCTAACATTTAACAATCACCATTATCGTATCTAATATTTATATATATATGCTAAAAAAAATAGATGGCTTTATAGTAGCTTTACTTTGTATGATTACTTTAGCCTATTTTTTCCCCGGGATTGGAAGTCGTGATGAAATTTTTAATCTTGAAAATATATCCGGAGTAGGCATCTCACTTATCTTCTTTTTTTATGGACTAAAATTGAGTCCTAATGATATGAAAAAAGGTTTAAGTAATTACAAACTTCACATTTTATCACAACTATCAACATTTTTACTATTTCCAGCAATAGTACTATGCTTAAAACCATTTATTAAAACCGAAGAACAAAATTTATTATGGTTGGCCTTATTTTTTATGGCAGCGTTGCCATCTACTGTATCATCATCAGTAGTTATGGTTTCAATAGCTAAAGGAAATATTCCTGGAGCTATTTTTAATGCCAGCATTTCAGGCCTTTTAGGTATCATTATTACACCAATGTGGATAGGATTATTTATGAACTCCAGCTCAGGAGATTTCAATTTTTGGGATAGTATTATGAGCTTAATCCTTAAAATCTTGTTACCTGTAACTTTAGGCTTATTGCTAAATAATAAATTCGGATTCTACGCTCGTAAATATGGCAAATATTTAACCTTATTTGATAAAAGTATTATCTTATCCATTGTATACAATAGTTTTAGCAAATCTTTTTCTGCAAATATATTTGATTCCATTAACCTTACCTACTTAATTATTACTGCAATAGCTATTGTAATAATATTTTCAAGTATATATGGCATTATTTTTGGGATTACACATTGGTTAAATTTTTCCAGAGAAGACAGCATTACTGCTACCTTTTGCGGATCAAAAAAATCTTTAATACACGGTACTGTAATGGCAAATGTACTATTTAAAAACATGGCCTCTCAGGGAATATTTATTGTTCCTATTATGATTTATCATTCACTTCAATTGATTGTAGTTAGTTTTATTGCTCAAAAATTGGGAAGAAAAGCTAATAGATAAACACTTGAAGAGGTTGACTATTTTATTTATGTTTGCAAAATCAATACTAATACTTATTTAACATGAGAAAAATAACCTCACTAATTGTTCTAGCCTTAATAATAGCTAATACTGCCTTTGCTCAAAGCGATAGAGAAACAGACTTAAGGTTTGCCTTTGTTTTAAGCCCTCAAATCAGTTGGTTAAAATCCGATCATGGTTCAATCGATAGTAACGGAAGCTTATTTGGCTATAACTTTGGCGTTGAAATGGATAAATTCTTTGCTAAAAACTATGCTTTATCAACAGGATTAACTATTAATACGACAGGAGGTAAATTACGTTATCAAGATGAATCCTCATTTAAAATTGGAGACGAAACTGTAACTGAGACAAAAAAAACTTTGGAGTACCGTTTAAAGTACCTTGAAGTTCCATTTAGATTAAAACTACAAACCAATGATTTTCAAAGAAGTAGTTTTTACGGTGTTTTTGGAGTAACAACTCAGTTTAATATTAAAACAAATGATGGTTCAGGTAATAACATTAATGACGAAGTAAAATTCATTAATTTTGGCTATCAGTTTGGTGGCGGAATGCACTACTCTATCGGGGGGGATGCCTACTTAAAATTTGGTTTAACCTATAATCAAGGATTAACAGATATAACTGATAATTCAACCATTGATGATAAAGCGGTTTTAAACCGATTGGTATTTAACTTTGGAGTTATATTTTAAAAATATAATATTGTAAGAATAAGGGTTTCGGGAATTCGAAACCCTTTTTTATATACTATAATTTAAAATTCCTACTCTCTCACTATTTGCATCTTCAATTCTTTGATGTTTCTTTGTATTCCTAAAATCATATAGACAGATGATAATAATGGATATTGATTTATCAACTATCCTTGTTTAATTTTCATCTCTTATTAAATAGTCCAAATATGAAAATAGCATTAGCTCAACTTAATTACCATGTTGGAAATTTTGCTTCCAACACAACTAAAATAATTGATGCCATAAATCAAGCACAAAGTGATCATTGTGATTTAATAATATTTAGTGAATTAGCTGTGTGTGGTTATCCACCACTTGATTTATTAGAAAGAGAGGAATTTGTTGAGCAGTGTTTACTTCATGTGGATAGAATAGCTAAGGAATGTAAAAACATTATGGCTATTGTTGGGTGCCCTAGTATTAACCACGAACCCAAAGGGAAAAAACTATTTAACTCAGCCTTTGTGCTTTCAGAAGGAAAAGTAAATTCAATACATCATAAAACATTATTACCCAATTATGATGTTTTTGATGAATACCGATATTTTCAACCTAATAGCGAATTTAATTTAGTAGAATTAAAAGGCAAAAAGTTAGCCATTACAATATGTGAAGATTTGTGGGATGAGCAACCAGTGTTCAATTCTTTTGCAAAAAGTAAGCTCTACAAAAAATCACCAATGAAGGAATTAAAGCAATTAAATCCGGATATGGTAATTAACATTGCAGCTTCACCATTTTCTTATAATCAAGGACAAATTCGTCAGCAAATCATCTCTCAAAAAGCAGCTAAAAATGAAATACCATTTTTTTATGTCAATCAAATTGGTGCTAATACAGAATTAGTATTTGATGGAAGTTCATTAGCTGTAAATGGCCAGGGAGAAATCATAAAGCAATTGAATTCATTTAATGAGGATATCCAATATTGCCATCTGGAAGAGATGAGTTCAGACAATGCTATTAGTACTGAACCTAAAGAAAAGATAGAATTAATACATGATGCCTTAGTTTTAGGTGTTAAAGATTACTTTAATAAGATGGGCTTCACCAAAGCTACCTTAGGTTTATCCGGAGGTATTGACTCTGCAGTGACTGTTGTTATTGCAGAAAGAGCTTTGGGTGCTGAAAATGTGAGGGTTCTTTTACTCCCTTCTAAATATTCTTCCGATCACTCTATTAAAGATGCTGAGGATTTAGCAGAAAATTTAGGAATTCAATATGATATTGTTCCTATCAAAAATGTAGTAGATAGTGTTGATGATACATTAGCAGCATTATTTAGCGGATTAAATCCAGATGTGACAGAAGAAAATATACAGGCTCGTATTAGAGGAACCTTATTAATGGCTCTTTCTAACAAATTTGGACACATACTTTTAAACACCTCCAATAAAAGTGAAGCTGCTGTTGGATATGGCACATTATATGGCGATATGAATGGAGGATTATCTGTTTTAGGTGATGTATATAAAACTGATGTTTTTGATTTGGCAAGGTTCATTAACAAAGAAAAAGAAATCATTCCTGTTAATACTATTGTAAAACCACCATCAGCAGAATTACGTCCCGACCAAAAAGATAGTGACTCATTACCCGACTATGATGTATTAGATAAAGTTTTATTTAATTATATAGAAAAAAACGAACATCCTCAAAATATAATAGCAGAAGGATTTGATAAAGAAGTGGTATACAAAGCGGTGAAATTGGTAAATCTTAATGAATACAAGCGTTTTCAGACAGCTCCAATTATCAGAGTATCCTCAAAAGCGTTTGGTTTAGGAAGAAGAATCCCTCTGGTTTCCAAGTTTTAACAAATTATTATACTTAAAATAAGATAAAAAAGTCTGCATTACAACTATAATAGTTGCTAGTATGTGGGCTTTTTTCTATTTTTGGGCTCGTTATGTTATAAAACATAAATCTAGCGGAGCTAATAATACATAAGATGCCAAGAAGAATAGATAACAATTTTAATACTGAACCTACAATAAAAGATGTTTCGCAATTATATGATGTTCTTACCGACGAAGAAAAGGAAAAGGTATTGAACAATCATAAGGTCAAACATTTCAAGAAGAATGATGTAATCTATCAAGAAGGAGAAATACCTGATAGTTTATTATGTCTTGGATCAGGAAAAGTTAAGGTATATAAAGTTGGATTTGGAGGACGAGATCAAATTGTTCGCATGGCTAATCCTACTAGTTTTATTGGTTATCGGGCATTTTTTGCAGAAGGACCTCATGTTGCATCGGCTGTAGTGATTGAACCTTGTACCATCTTTTATATTCCTAAAGCAGTTGTTTACGAACTACTTGAAAGTAATCATCAGTTTAGTTTAAATATCATTCGTTCACTTGCTCAGGAATTAGGTTTTTCGCGTTACAGAACAGTTACGCTTACTCAAAAACATATTAGAGGAAGATTAGCTGAGAGCTTACTTGTATTAAAAGATATTTATGGCTTAGAGGATGATGGCGTTACTTTAAATGTTTATTTGTCGAGAGAAGATTTAGCAAACTTCTCAAATATGACCACTTCAAATGCAATAAGAACACTATCCACATTTGTAAATGAAAAAGTAATTACCGTTGATGGTAGAATTATACGCATTCTTGATATTGAAACATTAGAAAAAATATCAAAGCTCGGATAATTTTTTAAACTTTATCCTTATTAATTTATACCATACAGCTTTAAGTGATCCATGCTTAAAGCGCTATGACCACCTAGTACAAAAAGCACTGAATATTATAGCAAGTAAAATTTCTATAATTAAAATATAAGTGGCACCTGTATATTTAATAAATCAGTCCAAATCAATAGTAAATGGTTGATCCAATTATAAATTGAAATAAATAACTGGATCAACTCATTTTACTAATCGGTGAGAATACTCTTACAATTTTATTCCCATAATTTATTTTAAATAAAAGAATAAAACCAGAAACTAAAATCAACATAAAACTCACATTTGTATAAGCGGTTCTATTGTTATTCACATCTACTTATCTGCTTTGTATCCGTCTCCGCGTCGCCCCTCAAAAAAAGCCCCATCAAATTGATTCGTTATTTTGATGTGGCGTTTTTTATTATTGATCCGCCCACCTATCAGGAAGCAAGTTGCGTAATTGTTCATTTGTCATTGTTGGACTTTCTGCTAAACGCTGCATAACATCCTTGAAGTAGGAAAATGTATTTATATTATTCAATCTACATGATATAGCTAGAGAATAAAGTGTAGCTGTTCTGGTGGCCCCTGCATTAGAACCACAAAAAAGTGAATTACGACGACTAAGGCTGATATAGCGCATAGGTCGTTCAATTATATTATTATCCAGATCGTATTCGGTAGATATGATGATGTTGTATATGGACTCTAGTTCATTCAGGCAGTAAGCTGCAGCTTTAGTTAATATGTGGTTAGGCAATACCCCGGAATCTCTTTCTATGTCTCTGAGTTTATTTTCTAACTTCTTGTATACTTTTAGGGAAGCCTCTTTCCATTTTTCTTTTGGCTTTTTCTTACGGATGATATAAAATTGATTGTATAGATCAATAACTTCTTGTGCTTCGGGTTGCTCCTGAATTTCTATAAATTTTCTTTTGCAGTGTTGAACACAACCTAAGCGTATTGCCTTGGGATAATCCCATCCCTCTAATACTTTGTAAGAACTATATCCGTCAGTCTGTACCACACCTTTATAATCCCTAGGTAGATAATCCGTGAACACCGTCTTGCTTCGTGAACCATTTTCATAAATGAACTGTATTAAATTGTTTTGGTGAGAAAAAGCACTCCAAAAGTAGCCCTTGCGACTTCCTTTGTCACCACCTAATATCGTATGGTAGGTTTCGTCAAAATGAATATAGGAATCAGCTAAAATAGCATTTTTGAGTACTGGCATTAATCTATCAAGTAACCCTGCTGATTTTTCAATTAATCCATGAGTGGTTGCCTTAGGCATGTCAATGCCCATCTCATTTAGGTATTTATTGATGCGTTCAACTGGCAAGCTATACACATATCTTTGTTGAATAAGGTGTGCCAGTAACGAGCTGTCAAAATTAGAATTCATGAAAGGAGTCATAGGGGCTCTGCCCTCGAAAAAATCATCACCCATTCTATATTTTTTACAGCGGTAAATATGTTTGATAAGACGAGGTGGAATATACTCATATCTTATCACATCGCAGTAAAACAGGTAAACAGCAGCCTTTTCGTCAAAGCTAGCATCGGACGGCATAACATCTTCTACAAGCTCTTCGATATTATCGTATACTTTTCTTTTGGCTCCATTATTACCTCTTTGTTTGGGAGTGGGAGCTTTAGGTGTATTCGCAGGTACAGGTGTTGTATTCTTTCGTTTTTCGGTCTTTTTAGGAAGGTTAATATTCGCAAAGCGCTTCAGATGTGCGCTATCTTTATCCTTCTCTAAGATAGCCTCCTTTAGGGCTGTTAGCTCTTTAGATTGCTCTTCTATGGTTTTTGTTAAAGAAACAATTGTAACTGTTAATTCTGAAACCTGCTGCTGTAAGAATATGGCTAACTCCCTGTCTGTCATGGCATAAAGATACAAAAATAGTGCGATTTTACCATGAAAAATTCGCACTATTTTCGTCTTTTGTCACTATGTATCAGAGTGTTAACTGGGCTTTTATCCGTAATTCATTAGAACTACTTTTGTGCTTTACGCAATTTACCATTTTGTCTAAAATATCCTGTTCAAGCTCAATAAAAGCACCGTCTCTTAACTGTTGTGGAAGTGTATAACATCCTAATTCCAGTTTCTTGTTATAAAGAACAAATCCTTCTCTTTGCCATCTTAGTACCTTGATAGATTTACGAGTCCTGCCAATGAAGACATAACCATCACCATTGAGCGCATTCATATTTCCTGAAGTTTTTACCAGGTAATAAAGTGAATGAATTCCTTTTCGCATATCAACGGGCTCGTGAAAAAAGTAAAAACGTGTATCCTCTGTGAAATTAAAAACCATAATGTATCCTTTGATGTGAAAAATAAGGATACAAAGCTTCAAAGTTTTATCACATAAAACTATACGTTATCGTGGAGACGCTTACTCTGCTTTTTCAAAAACAAAAACTCCACAAACTCCCTGTTCATCTTCACTAGAGCCTACTATTTGACCATTTTTATTAATTACTCCTTCTCTTTTTTCCGGAAAATACTCGAAAGGCTCTACTGATATAATTTCATAATCAACCATCTCCAGAGATACCTTATCCCCATCAACCTTGCCTTCAAGTTGGCATTTAACCTGAAATGGAGTTTCTTTATCAATATATTCTGTAAAATCTAAGACCCCATACAATCGATCTCCAGCTTGTGCTAAAATTGCCACACCTTCATCTTTACCCGAATCAAATTCTTCCTTAAAATTCCATCTTCCAGTTAAATCCATATCGTCTAGTTTTAATACTTACAATATAAGAAATTAAAGAAATATGTAGCAAAATTAAAACACATAATCATTGACAGTCAGAAATATATCACGTAAAAAGAGGACTACTTCTTATTTACTAATAATAGTACAAAAGACTACAATTTAAAACACATCGTATTCCTCTTCCTTTACATTAGTTTTTATAACGTTTAATGCATTAATGCCAGGAACATTTGGTTTAGGAATCTTCGTATATGAATTTGATGTTTGATTTTTAGTATCTATATCTAAACATTCTTCAATCTTAAAATAATCAATTAATTCACGCAATTGAATAGCCTGACTACTTAGCTCCTCTGCACTACTTGCCATTTCCTCGCTTCCGGAAGCACTTTCTTGTGTTGCCTGGTTTAGTTGTTGAACAGCACTATTTATTTGTCCGGCTCCTGTTCTTTGTTCTTTAGAGGAAGCTGCAATTTCTTTCATAAATAAATTGGTTTGATTAACACCTGGCAATACAGCCTCCAATTTATCATTTGATTTAATTGATAAATCATTGCTCTCTTTCGCCAATTGAACAATCTCATCTGCGGCTAGTTTACTTCTTTCTGCTAACTTTCTTACTTCAGCTGCAACAACTGCAAAACCTCTTCCATGCTGTCCTGCTCTAGCTGCTTCAACAGCCGCATTTAATGCTAATATATTAGTTTGCGAAGCTATTTCGCTAATTACAGTAATTTTATCTGTAATACGTTTATTAGCTTCCATTGCTTTTCGCGATTCTTTACTAACCCCTTGAATGGCTCCCATTGCTTTATCTGCTAACATTTCTCCCTCTTCGGCATTATCATTACTCTGTTCAATATTAGCAACCATCTCTTCTATAGCCGTTGAAACCTCTTCTAATGAAGCAGCTTGTTCACTTGAACTTGTTGAAATAGATTGAGAATTTGTATTTAGCTGTTCACTTGCTACTGTTAGTTGTTGTGATCCACTCATGATTTCACCAACTACCTCCTTGAGTTTCTCACACATTGTATCCATGGCTATTGCCAATCTGATTACTTCATCTTTCCCCATAATTTCAATAGTATGAAATAAATCTCCCATTGACATTTTTTCCGCAAGAAGAACTCCTTGTTCCAGTGGCTTAATAATACTTCTTGAAACACGATTACTTACTATCGCTGCAAGTACCAGAGCTATAATAATCACTAAAATAATTTTATTATCAGCCGCACGCAAAACCGCTTCTTCTTCAGTCAATATTTCGTTTACTAACTGTCCTCCTAACGATGCAACAACAGTACTTTCATTTTGCATTTTAGCAACTTCATTTCCTTGTTTTACAATAGTTTCAGCATACTCATTAAATGCTTTTTCATACTCACTGTATT
The DNA here is from genome assembly GCA_963665705.1 of uncultured Saccharicrinis sp. Classification (GTDB taxonomy): domain Bacteria; phylum Bacteroidota; class Bacteroidia; order Bacteroidales; family Marinilabiliaceae; genus Saccharicrinis. Next base: position 682,878 of record OY762448.1, on the reverse strand, counting down.
GAGATAATAAATGATCAATTGGTTTATGGTAACCTACACTTAATTTATTTTTAAATGAATCTAGTACATTAGTGCAATCTCTTAATTTAGCTTTAAACTTATTTTCTGCTATATCATTGATTGAACCATCTGCATTCATAGGATTAGCTATAAATTCCCAGGCAGAGATTCGTAATAAACTATGTGGATTCATTATTTTTCGCGATACAGAAGAAATTCCATCAAAACTGTTTGAGGAGATCATATCACTTAAGCCTCCTCCGATTTTGTACCATTTATTATAAGTTTGTTCTTTCTTCTTTTCCAAATTTACATACTCATTAAAAGAATCTTTATAAAGTTGAATATGATTTTTTAATTCATTGCCATTCATTATCCTTTTATCAGAATCCTGAACAGCCAAATCAACGTAAGTCATTGCTTTATCTAAATTTTCTTTAGCCCTATCAACTACACCAAAATCTGTAAACTTTAGATAATACATTACATCAAGTCGTGCACCCAACAAATTACTTTGAACGTCCCTAACTTCATTTGATACCTTTGCTATATTAGTTGTATTTTTTAAACCTATCCAACCAATAGCTCCCACAATAATTAAACATAACACCAGAATACTATACCCCAATGTCAACCTTAAACGAATTGAAATGTTCCGTAAGTTCATAATTCCTAAAAAAATTAAAATTTTGTTTGTTTGTAATTGTACTAGATCATAGAAAAAACTATTCTATACAGAAAAAGGAAATACATTAAGGGATTTTTCTTATTACATTTTTTCTGTACGAATAAAATACTATTCTACTTCTTTATTCGATTAATCGACTATAAAGATAATTCAACAATTATACCAACAGAATAATTTTAGTAATATTTCATCCAAGGAATAATCCCTTTTATCAAAGTAATATAGCATCAATATATCCTACTGAACATACGGTATTTATAGGTGTTTTAATAAATACATTAGTACTCAGAAACAATGTCATTAATGAATATAATTCACCAACATACTCCATTATAACTTAATGTGAGAACCTTAATTATTACAATGGACTTTTTTGAAAGTTAAATATGATTTTGAAGTACATGTATGTTTTGCATATAATAACCCGAGAGTTTAGCTTCTTGATTCTAGTATGTATAATTTATGAACTGGTTTTCTTTCGCACATCTTGACCTTAAAAATTCAAGATCAGATGCACTTTGAGGATGATTTGTTTTATTGTAGAAACAATATTATTTTTTTAATGGGAGAGATAAGGTAAAGGTACTTCCTGATCCCAGAGAAGACTCCACCCAGATATCACCACCCATTTTATTTGTATAGGCCTTACAGATTGCTAATCCTAACCCAGCGCCTCCATATGATTTATTGGATTCTTTTAATTGTGCAAATCGTTCAAAGACACTTTCTTTTTTATCCTCCGGGATTCCAATACCTGTATCTTCTACTGAAATAAGAATTTCACTTCCTATTATTTTATATTCAATTTTCAAATACCCTTTTTCCGTAAATTTAAGCGCGTTACTAATTAAATTATCCAAGATCTGACGTAATTTTGTTTCATCACACCTAAAATAAGCTTCTTCATTATTTAAGGGAACATCGGTTATTATTTGTAATCCTTGATTTGTAATATCTGGTTTATAGAAAGCTATCAAACTATTAATTAGTTCATTAATATTAACCTCACTATCAATTATTTCAATTTCACCAATTTCAATCTTTGAAATATCAATAATATCATTTACAATTCGAAGCAATTGTTGTCCACTTGATCTGATAATATCACAATAATATGATAATTCATCATTTTGAATGGTTGTACTTTTTAATAAATCAGAAAATCCAACAATTCCATTCATTGGTGTTCTGATTTCGTGTGACATATTACATAAAAAAGCAGTTTTTAACCTATCACTTTCCAACGCTTTTTCTTTTTCTTTACTTAACTCTTCTTCAATAAGCTTTAGTTTTGTGATATCATGAGCCACTGAATAGGATATTCCTTTTTCATAGATTGGTTGTACCATCCATGAAAACCAAACAACACTACCATCTTTACATAAATATCTATTCTCAAATTCTAATAGTTCAGGTTGCTCTTTTATTTTTTCACCAATATAATCAATGCTTCTTTGTAAATCTTCTGGATGAATCATTTCAAACATTGAGTGACCTTCAACTTCCTGAGATGCATACCCTAAAATTCTTTGAAAGGCGGGATTGGTTTTAATAAACACACCATTGATATCTACAATACATATAGGATTAGCTACTAAATTAAATATTCGTTCATATTCCAGCAGATCATGTTTTTTATTAATTACTTTTTCTTTGGCTGCTATAAGTTCTGTAATATTATTTGAAATTACATGAATACCTATTAATTGATTTTCAGTGTCAAGGACCGGTATAAATTCTGAATTCATCCATAGAAAGGATTCTTCTTGCTCTATTCTATCAATAGAATTAATAGCTTTATTGGTTTCAACTACCTTTTTTAAATGTGGTAATATTATTTGAGAATACTCTTTATTAATTGTGGACTTATCTCCTTTATTACCATCTTGATCCAGATAAGTAGATTTAAAGTTATCATTATAAAAGAACAGCTTTAATTTTGCATTATAAAAACTACTTATTGCACCTGACTTTTCATATAAAACCTTGTATACATATTCTGAAGGAAGGTTATTGTTCGATATAATACTTTCTTTATATATAAAAGAAAGATCCTTTTGAATCAACTCTTTTACCTGATTAATTAATTTTATAGTCTTTGTGGTAAATAAACTCTCATTTTGATCAACCAAAAATAAATACCCAAAAATAACCTTATCCGGAATAAAGACAGGGACAATAAGAATTGATTTGTATCTAAGTTTTCCAAGAGTATTGAATTCATCTGAAGTGATTAGAACATGTGAAGGTTCTTCCTGATCTTTTAATTTATTTAATAAATATTCAACATCAAGCTTAATTCCAATTTCTAAAATATTTTCAATTACATTAGAATGTGAACTGATAACAGTAATACGATCCCCTCCTTGTTGTGTTAAAATACTAGTTGAGTTCATATAAAAGTCAGATATCAAACTCATATTAGATGTCCACTTATTAAGGTATGATTTATCCACCTCAATTTTATTTTCAGAAAAATGTGACAAATAATTATTCTCCATATTATAACAGCTCAGACAATAAAAGGTATTCAAGAAAGACCAATAATTGCATTATTCTTGATTAACTATCTCCTAGTTTAATACTACAAACCTGAATTCGATTAAAATTTTAGAATCCAAATGATCATAAAAATCTGATATACAAGGCAAATTTTGCAGGGCTAGCGAGCTAGCACGAAAAATTTAATGTAGTAGATTAGTTTTTTATGGTAAAGCATAAAATAATCTCTTATAAACAGCAACCTTCTTCCTGAAAAAGCACTATTTAAAAGCACTATGAATCCAAAATTTTATATTGAAACTCAGGTTACAACTATTTTTTATTATTTAATATCTAAAATTTTTCTGTATTTTCCTAAAATTATGCAATCGATTATTTGTAATAAAAAGTTATAACCTACATTTTTGATCATTTTATAAACATAAAAAAACCGATGACAAAAGCCATCGGTTTTTATATATCTATGATTAATTATTTTTATTAAGCTACTGATTGTCCAATTAATATAGCAGCTACTAATGCTAAAATCGCATATAACTCTGGGAATACTGCAAGAATTAACGACTTACCAAATACATCATAACCTGCTCCAATACCAGCGATACCATTAGCACAAACTTGTCCCTGACGAATTGCGGATAATAAACCAACAATACCTAAAGCTAAACCCGCTCCAAAAACGGCACCTGCTTGTAACCAAGTCATATCAGCTTGTAATAATCCAGCTAACATAAAATATCCGATAAAACCATATAATCCCTGAGATCCAGGTAGTGCACTTAGTGTTAAATAACTACCAAATGCTGATTCATTCTTTTTCATTGCTCCAATTGCAGCGTTACCACCCATAGAACAACCATACGCACTTCCAATACCAGTAAGTGCAACCATTAATCCAATTCCAATATAAGCAAATACAATAGCTTCCATAATTATTTTATTTTAATCTGTTAATTTTTTAGTTTACTTGTTTTTTAAAAGGATTATAAGCTTTTCCTCCACCTTCAAAGCCGGCGTTTTTATAAAATTCCACAAAGGTTAAACGCAATGGGTGAACCATAGAACCTAATCCTGACATAAAAATATTAATGGCATGTCCTACTACTAAAATAATCAGCATTAGAACAAAACCGACAATTTGCATTACTATTCCAGCTTCCGGGTTTACTAATTTCAGCGCAAGATCATTAAAAACCAATCCAAGTATAGCACTGGCTAAACCTAAAGCAAATAATCTTACATACGATAATAAGTCACCTACTCCACCAACAACAGTGTTATATGTGTCCCATAATCCTGATCCAAAATTTAATAAAAGACTTTTTCCCGGAGTATTCATAAAGAAAATTCCGATCAGACATATTCCACCAATAATCATGTAAGGAATATTCATAAACTCAACATTCATTTTGTCTGCTAACAAATAGTTTATAGCAGAAGCTATGATCAGAAAAGCCCAACCTAAAGTAGAAACGGCATGAATAAACCCGGCCTGTTTAATCTCTTTAGCTGCTCTCAGAAACATTCCAAATAACATCTGAATCAATCCTAAAATCAAAGATGATTTAAACATGATATCCTGAACTGTAATACCTGATGCTTTCATTGATTTTGCTAATTCACGATATACCGGAAGATTGGTTTTATACAATTCAATACCAAAGAATGTACCCCCTAGTATTCCAAAGAACACTGTGGATGCACCAAGCAACTGAATCAATGATAAAATTGGACTTGCTTCTTTTTGTTTAGCTTTAACTATAGTTGCCACCAATACAAACAAAAGTCCGTACCCGGCATCACTAAAGCAAAAACCAAAGAATAATAAATAAAACGGTGCCAAAAACGGAGTCAAATCCAATTCATTATATGAAGGTAAAGCATATAAGTTACTGATGGTTTCAAATAACTTACTGAAGTTATTATTTTTTAATTGCACAGGAGGTTTATCTGTATGATTCGCCTCACTTTTCAGATAATAAACAGATGCTTCTTCTAAATAAGCATCCAACTCAGATAATCTATCCTTTGGAGCCCATCCTTCCATCAATTTCACCTGTCCTTCAAGTTCATCATTTGTATGATGGACCGCTTCACTTGATGTTAAAGCATCCTTCAATTCAAGGCTATAATTTTCAAGAATAGAACTGCCATTATTTGCATATGCATGTAAGGTTTTCTTTTCGTGTTCAAGCTTTTGAGATAGCTCCTTAATTTGACTTTCAACTTCTTTAATAGATTGCTTAGGCAATTTCACTTCTTCTGCATCAATATCAGGAATTGATTCCTCATTCTCCAATATCATTACAAAATAGGTATAACCTTTTTCCTCTGAAATTTTATTTAGATTATAGGTTTTTTCCCAATCATCCTGAAATTTCTTTGTTGAAACATAAAAGAAGTACATCTGAACTCCAGCTTCTTTTTCTAACTGTTCTATTTTATTCCATGAAAAATTACCCCATGGCAATAGTTGGTTCAGCTCTTTTTCTAATAGGCTTATTTGCTGATTATAATGTTCAATATTATTTTGAACTTTAGAAACAGCCTCCATGATATCGCTACCTGTTTGAGGTATTTTGATATCACCATATGAATTCTCGTCTTTATAGGCGTTTAAAGATTTTAATGTTTTCTCAACTTCATTTACCTGACGATAAGCATCCAGAATTTCAACAGAAGGTTCTTTTTGCTGAATAATGTGAACTACCCCCAACTTCTTCAAGTCATCTAAGAATGAACTATAATCCAAATGATGAACCAGAAAAGAATATTTAAACATAGGTACTATCATGATTCTACCTCCTTTTCTTGCTGTTGACGGTTTTTCACAATCTTTTGTGCCGATTTTGAAAGATTTTCTTCATCCTCAAGGAATCGCTTAATCTTTCTTATGGCATCCTTATATCCCGGTATTTGCACTTTCTCGTACAAATTAACTTTTTGCGTTGTTTTCTTTCTGGCCACATCTAAAAGTTCCATTTTTCTATGAAAAACTTCTCTTTCAATAGCCACCTTTGCTAAATCTTCTATGATTTTAACACCGTCAAAAAACCATACCGGTTTACTAAATAGTGCAAACGGCTCTTTTTTAAATACTACATCCTTTAAAATAGGAGTTTGAACACCTGCAAGCTTCTTACTTTCAAGGATTACATCCTCAATAGAAATGATTTGCATATCAAATTCTCCCCATAATCGGGACATTTTATCTAAAGCAGCCATTTGGGTTTCAAGTTCTTGCTCGAGCTCATCGGCTCGTCTTTTTGCTTTTTTAACTTCTATACGCAACGCAGCCTCCTTATTCTGAAGCGTAGGCAATGCACGCTCCCGAATTTTCAGTTGCTTATCTAGTTGCTGTTGAGAAGTTTTATTATATTGAAACTTTACGGCCATTTTATTAGCTTTTTGAAATGAATAAGAGTTTAATTAATTCACCATCCTCTTATTTAATCCCCTTCCAATATTTTTCAACAAACTCTTCACGTACAACAACTTCTTCACGCGCAAAGTTATCGCTAAATAAACTCCAGGTGGTATCTAACATTTTTTCTGTATCAATATTAATATCTACAGCTAAAATATGTTCTGAATACTCTTTAGCAAATTTCAATGTACGCTCATCATAGTCTGTTAAATCAAAACCATTATCCTGTTTTGTTTTTGCATTGGCTGCATCTGCATACAAACGAATTGCAGCATTCATCACCTGTGGATGATCTTCACGAGTCTGCTTACCAATTACCAACTGTTTCAAACGCGATAAACTTCGGAAAGGATCGACAATTACTTTACCTACATCAGAATCCATACGTAAGAATAACTGTCCCTCGGTAATGTAACCTGTGTTATCCGGAATAGCGTGAGTAATATCACCACCATTCAAAGTTGTTACAGCGATAATTGTAATCGATCCACCATGAGGGAACTGTACCGCTTTCTCATATAATCTGGCTAGGTCAGAATATAATGAACCCGGCATACTATCCTTAGAAGGAATTTGATCCATACGATTGGATACAATAGATAAGGCATCGGCATACAATGTCATATCAGTTAAAAGAACCAATACTTTTTGTTGCTTTTCTTCGGCAAAATATTCTGCTGCGGTTAAGGCCATATCCGGAATTAATAAACGTTCTACCGGGGGATCATCTGTTGTATTTACAAAACTAACAATACGATCCAACGCCCCTGCGTTATCGAAAACATTCTTAAAGTACAGGTAATCATCGTTTGACAATCCCATACCTCCTAAGATAATTTTATCAGCTTTGGCTCTTAATGCCACGTTTGCCATTACCTGATTATAAGGCTGATCTGGATCGGCAAAGAATGGAATTTTCTGACCTGTTACCAATGTATTGTTCAGGTCAATACCTGCAATACCTGTTGCAATCAACTGAGAAGGTTGTTTTCTTCGAACCGGATTTACAGAAGGACCTCCTGTATCCACAATTCTACCCTCTACATTAGGACCTCCATCAATAGGATCTCCAAAGGCATTGAAAAAACGACCTGCTAATTGATCACTTACTTTTAATTGTGGAGGACGACCTAAAAACACCACTTCGGCATTTGTAGGAATACCTTCAGTACCTGCAAAGACCTGAAGAATAACCTCATCACCCATAATTTTCACTACCTGCCCCATACGACCATGTACCATAGCCATCTCATCGTAGCCAACATCTGTAGCCTTTAATGTTACGGTAGCCTTTGTCAGGTTAGTAATTTTAGTATAAACTTTTTGAAATGCTTGAGTTTCCATGCATCTATAATTTTCAAAATTAATTAAAACTGAACCATTCAAAATTATTCTATTACGAATGTAAACTGCTGTGATAAAAAGCAAATGCTCATTTTAAGTTCTCAAAATAATTCATTATTCCTGCGAGCTTAAATTCTCCACTTCACTTTTTTTCTTTGCATTTTACATTTTCATAACGAAAATTGTTGAATATATCAGTTTAAGCGTTCATTCATTATCTCTTCCAACTCTTGTTCATGAGTTTTAAACTTATCAGATTCCCACTCACTATAGTTAATCTGCTTAAGTTGGTTGATGACTCGCTTAAAAAATCCGTTTACTTCTTCAAAAGAATCAAATTTGAATTTCCTGTCGGTGATTTCTAAAACTTTCTCCAACATATATTTTTGACGAGGCATTGGACAGTTTGCATCAATCTTATCAAAAGAATCTTGCTGAAGAATTACCGCATCAATTAATTCCGAATTCCAAAATTTTTCATGAAACTCTAATGGTACCCCATCATCTCCAAGTATATTAATTTGTTCCTGTGCCTCTTTTCCTCTCAACAATAATGTTTTTGTTTTAAGTACATTATCCAACCAGTCTTCACCAATATTTTCTTTAAGATACTCCTGAAGTTCCGGATATTCAAGATATTTTGAGTAACTATCAATAGGATCAATCGCAGGATAGCGCTTACTATCAGCACGTCCCTGATTCAATCCATAAAAACATCTTGCTGCCTTACGTGTAGATTCTGTTACAGGCTCTTTTAAGTTACCACCAGCTGGAGATACAGTACCAATAAAAGTAATTGATCCTGATTCGCCATTATTTAAATATACGAAACCAGCACGAGCGTAGAAACTAGTAATAATAGCTGTTAAGTCCATTGGGAATGCATCCGGTCCTGGAAGCTCTTCTAAACGGTTACTCATCTCTCTAAGTGCCTGAGCCCAACGAGAAGTTGAATCTGCCATTAATACTACTTTTAATCCCATTGAACGATAGTACTCACCCAATGTCATGGCAGTATAAACGGATGCTTCACGAGCTGCTACCGGCATATTTGATGTATTTGCTATAATTGTTGTACGCTCAATCAAACTACGGCCTGTTTTTGGATCTTCCAACTCAGGAAACTCTGTAAAGATTTCTACAACCTCATTCGCACGTTCACCACAAGCTGCGATAATTACAATATCAGCATCAGCAAATTTTGAAATAGCATGCTGCAATACGGTTTTACCTGTTCCGAAAGGTCCAGGGATAAATCCAGTTCCTCCTTCTGTAATTGGATTTAAGGTATCCAATGTTCTGGTTCCTGTTTGTAACAACTTAAATGGACGTGGTTTTTCGGTATAGGCTTTAACTGCCATTTTAACCGGCCATTTCTGAACCATTGTTAATTCAATATCACTACCCTCACTATCTGTAACAACTGCTACCACATCGTCAACTGTATATTGACCTGCAGCTACAATACTTTTAACAGTATATGAACCTTCAAATTTAAAAGGAACCATAATACGGTGAGGAACACTATTTTCTGGTACTTCTCCTAACCAGCTTCCGGCAATCACCTGATCACCAACTTTAGCAATAGGAGTCCAGTCCCATTTTTTTTCTCTATCTAAAGGATCGGTATAATCTCCTCTTTTAAGAAAAACACCATCCATTTTATCTAAGTCATTTTGCAGACCATCATAATTTCTGGATAAAATACCCGGACCTAGATTAACTTCTAAAAGGTGATTTTCAAACTCCACAGGAGTTCCTACCTTTAATCCACGAGTACTTTCAAAGACCTGTACATAAACATTTTTACCCAAAATCTTTATCACCTCAGCCATCAGTTTATTCTCAGGGTGCGATATAAAGCATATTTCGTTTTGGGCCACAGGACCATCAACCTCAACAATAACAAGGTTGGCTATAATACCGGCTACTTTTCCGGTAGTTTTATTTTTTCTTTCCATGGCTTAATTTATATTCTTCAGGAAATTCATAACTAGATTCCAACTCACTAAGTAATTTTCGGAACATCTTCTGACCTTCTTCTTCATCCAAAGCAATCCATCTTTCCACCATAAACTGTTTAAAAATGAACCCTAACACTTTTTCAATTGTGAAATAATGAAAGAAGGTCGCTTCATCAAGATACTCCCACTTAAGTTGATCTATTTTAAGTTCTCGCTCTAACAAACTTTCATTCTCATAAGTCTGCACTAAAGTTTCTATCTGATCAAACTCACTGGCTAATCCAAAATCCCGTGATCGGCTTTTAATTAAAGCATCAACTATTTCACCATTTCCAATCAGTTCTTTTTCATATTCAATTTCGTACTTTTTACCGATTAATGCTGTGAATACATTTTTTACATTCACCTCGTAATCAACAAAATCATTCAAAAACTGATTTGAAAAACGTTTTAAATAGTCGATATACTTTTTATACAATATTATTTCCGCTACAGTGGAAGAGATTTTTTCTTCGGCAAATAATATCTCTTTTGTAAATTGAACCAGGTATTGAGGAAAATCAGAATTCTCAAAATCCTCAATATTTTTCTTATCAACCAATAGTTCTAAATCCATTAAGGTAAATAAACCTCTGGGATCGAACTCCTTTTGCTGGTTGAACATCAAACTTATAAGATTATAATGATCAAAGGGTAAGTAGAGCGCTTTAGCCATTTCCAGGTCTTGTATACTCAATTCATCTAACAATGATTCTCTAAGAATTATTGAGTTAAACAAAACTTTTTTATCACCTAATACAATATCAGGTAATCCGGCAATTAAACAATAGTACTTTTTACCCATTTTTACTCCTCTTCAAATAACAATTGATTGGTTTTAGGACGTAAAAAGGATTTAAAAAAGTTTTGAAAATCACCTTCCTCAAAACTAATTACATAGCTTCCATCAGTAGGTCCTACTTTAAATCCGGCTTTAACAGACTGATCTGATTCAAAGCTTAAACCTTTATTCATTTCGGTAGCCAAATTATTCTTCAAGAACTTTTCCATCTCAGCCTTATCCTTATCAGATAAAACTAGATCAATATCAAAGTTACCTGTTTTCGACCACCCCTCTACAACCTTCAGAATAAGAGATTGTACGTATTCCTTATCACTAAAAACCTCTTTTAATGAAGGTTCTGCGACCTGAACAGCGATACTATTTCCTATTTTTTGTTGCAAAGATGAGATTGCCTGTTGAGAAGCCAACTTAATTTCTGCATCAACATTTCGTTGTTTTTCTGCAGCCTTCTCATTTGCATCTTCAATAATACCGGACGCCTTACTTTTTGCTTCAGAAACAATTTCCTCAGCTTCCTTTCTGGCCTTTTCTAAGATAGCTTCAGCCTCTTGGTTCGCCTTTTGAACGCCCTCAGCATAAAGCTTATCTGTAAGCTCTTGAAGTTTTGATTGCATAATTTTGACTCGTATTTTTTGATAAATACATAGTTGAACTACAATATTTATCTATTAACAAAGAATTAGTAAAATCGATTTAAATATATCTTTAATTTTTCTGAGACATTTATATAATAGACTCAAATGATGTAATTCACATCTAGACCAATAAAAACATCTGATAAAAATAACTTATCCTAAAATAAAAGAAATTGACCTATATCATCTTTAAATAGAATTATAACTATTTACAACCTCAATTATCTTAAAATTGTTTAAAACTATTAATTTTTTTATTTTTTTGTTATAGTTCTTATATATATTTCAGCATGTTATATAACACGCTGAAATAAGTCTAAATATCTAATTGTCCGATAGTTTTCAGATAATTCGACTGATTAATTTTATAATTCACCTTAGCTGAAATAAAATCAGAATTTGCTTTTTGCCATTGCACCTGAGCATCCAGCACATCTGTTGTAGTAACTATACCTTGAGTCAATCGGTTCATTTCAAGCTTAAGATTTTCTTCAGCCTGCTCCAAAGATGCTTTCGTAAAAGATATTTTAACCATCGATTCATTTAAACTAAAAGCACTCTGTTGAATCTGCAATATGATACCTTCTTTAGCTTTTTCGTAACTCAACTGAGCCTTTTGACTTACCAGTTTCTTTTTTTCAATAGCAAGATTTTTTTCTCCCCAGTGAAAAATAGGCACGGATAAAGACAAACCTGCAACCCATGTCAATTCTGTTTCATCCTCTGCTTTATGATTTGGATTTTGAAATCCGTAATTTGCAAAAGAAACCAGTTGTGGCATATAATCAGACCGAGCAATTTTAATATCAGTGGTTGTTATCCCAACTTGTCCTTCCATCATTTTTAATTCCTTTCTATTACTCGCTACACTTTCTATTTCACTTACAGAAACCGTATTTTCCTCAGGAACTATTACAGAATCAGCAATAGCAATTTTATCTAAAATGCCATTACCAACACTTTGATTCAAAGACATTTTGGCCAACTGAATATTATCTTTCATTTGAATCAATGCCAATTTTGTATTATTTAATTCAACCTGTGTTTTAAGCACTTCATTTTTGGTTAAGATCCCAACTTTATACATGTTATTGGTTTCTCTTACCACATCTTCCAAAAGCTTAACAGATTTCTGGATTACTAAATAATTTTCTTTTAAAGAAACTAAAGTCCAATATTTCTGATCGACTTCCAGTATCAGGTTTTCTTTTGTATTTTCAACATTCTTTTCTGAAATATCAACTCCTATTGAAGACATTTTTGCATAATTTCTCAACTTACCTCCTAAATAAATAGGCAAACTAAGATCAACTCCACCATCGTACATATTATGATATGTCAATTCCTTATACAAACCAGTAAAAAGCACTCCACTAGCAGAACCATCTATCGCTGGCAATTCCCAGCTAGGAATGTCCATCACCTGCGGATCATTCATATATGTATAGTTGGCAGAAAAATCAAATTGGGGCAACATAGCTCTCTTACTCATTTTTAAAGAAGCCAAGTTTATGGCTAAATCAGCCTGAGCTGACTTTAAATCCTGATTATGATTGATTGCTTTGTCTCTGCATTGTTCAAGCGTAAGATATTCTTGCGCCTGAACAACATTACAAAGTGTAGCAAACACTGTTATAACAATATATTTAAACATTATTTTTAATTTTAATGGAAACGATAAATTTTTTGAGAGCCTGGATTTAATTTCTCTCTAATACAGGATATCAAAAAGGCATTTTCCTTTTGAAGTAGTTTTTCAAATTCTTCCAGGTTTTCAACTGACTTTGCCATTTTTGCAGCTTCAATTTCTGCATAATTGATAGCTTTAAATCTATCAGCCAAGGCATAAATTCTATCTTCAAGTTCTTCCTGACTGAATACTTTATCAACCAGATTATTACTTATTAATGGTTGGAAGAATACCTTATCTGATAAGAATAAAAGCTTAACCGGATTTATATTAGCAACTTTAAACTGATCATACATAATACCCCCTTTAGGTATATTGACCATCATGTCATTGTTATTATCCAGATAAAACTCATTTGTAACAACCCTTACATCAGCTATAAGATTAAAATTAAACAACATTGAATTCATTGGTGCTGACATCATTGAAATGATTACCTTTTTCAAGGTATATAGTTTTATCACTAATTGATCAAAAACACGAAAAGCACGAAGCACATCATCTTTAAAATCTTTATCCTTAAAAAAAGAATTCCATAACTCATTATATCTTTCCAATGAAAATTCCGGATGATCATTACTAATAATAATAACTTTTACATCATTATTATTGGCCAACTTATCCAATAAAGAAAGAAGCTCATCACGATACTCATAGGTTTTGCTTTCCAAAAACAAAGAATAGTTAAGTTGAATTTGAACAATACCATTTTTACTTTCTATATTATAATATGGATTACTTGAATTATCACTCATAATAAATACGTTTAATTTGCCGGTTTAATTTTATAAAACAACACATAGAACAAAGGCAATACTAATAAGGTAAGGAAAGTTGCAAAGAACAATCCGAAGATGATTGTAACTGCCATAGATCCATACATTGCATCTGTTATTAGTGGAAACATTCCAAAAATGGTAGTTAACGCTGCTAATAATACCGGACGCATTCTACTTATCGCTGCATTTACCACTGCTTCATAAGGACTAATATTCTCCATATTAAGATTAAGATTAATCTCATCCATCATTACAATGGCATTTTTCAAAACCATACCAATTAATCCTAAAAATCCGGTAATTGCCATAAAACCGAATGCTTTACCTGTTACAAATAAACCTATTGACACACCTATAATTGAAAGTGGAATAATTGCCATTACAATAAGCGATTGTCGAATACTATTAAATAACATGACTACAATTAGCACTATTAACAACATAGCCATTGGCATATATGTACCTGTAGCTTCATTAGCCTCTAATGAAGGCTTAAACTCTCCGTCCCACATTAATGAGTATCCTTCTGGTAATGGAATCGATTCAATTTTAGATTCTACCAGTGCCTGTAATGAAGCTCCACTCATATTTGGATCAAGAGGATCACATTGTACAGTTATCGCTCTTTGGCGGTTATATCTCTGAATAACACTATTTTCAAAAGAGACTTCAATTTTATTATCAACAAGCTCTTTTAATGGGACAGAAGACTTACTATTCCTTCCCCAAACCTGAGTATTTGAAATACGTTCAAGATTGTTTTGTGTTTCCTGATCAGTTTTAAGGAAGATAGGCCTCATCACATCATTATCGCGATATAAACCAACGCCTAAACCAGCAGAAGTAGAACTCAAAATGGCATTACCTAAATCCGTTCTTGTGATTCCGGCCTTACTGGCTTTAACCTGAGAATACTTAGGTTCCCATGCCATTACCTGATTGCGCCAATCATTTGTTATATCTCCACAAGCAGGTTCAGCTCTAAATACAGCTTCTGCTTGTTCTGCAAGATCACGCAATACTCCAGGATCCGGACCAATAAATCGAGCCTCTACTTTATACTCAATTGGAGGGCCTCCAATATATCCTTTAATTCTTAATCGTCCATTGGGATAACGAGATTCCAGTTTATCTCTAATAATAGAATTGACAGAGTCAACACCTTCCAAAGTATTTGTTTCGATCATTAACTGACCATAACTAGAATTATAGCTTTGCGTTTGTGCACTCAGAATATATCTTGGAGGTGTTTGTCCTATACTTGCTGTTACATTTTTTACAGCCTCTACACTATCTAATAAATACTCTTCTATCGTTGACAGATCTCGTGATACCTGATGAATATTACTTCCCTCCGGCAACCAATAATCAACTAAAGTATAATTTTTTTCAAGGGGCATAAAAAATGCTTTTTTCGTATGGCCAAAAGCAATGATTGAAGCCACCAATAATCCTAGAACTCCTGCCAAAGAAATCTTACGATATTTCAGTATGTTTTCAAGAATATTTTGAAACAGTTTATACCATTTCCCTTCAAAGGGATTTTCTACGTCTTTTGTTGTCTTAAGAAATCTCTCACAAACCAAAGGCGTTTGTGTCATTGCAAATATCCAACTTAGTCCAAGTGATATAGCAAGTACTTTGAATAAATCCGTATTAATTTCTCCAGCACTATTAGGCGCTAAAAATACAGGTAAAAAGGCTAAAATTGCAATAAATGTAGCACCCAGCAAAGGCCAGGCAGTTGACTTACCTATATTTAAGATAGCCTTCTTCACACTTAAACCTCTTTGTAATGAAACAATGATACCATCAGTAACCACAATTGCATTATCCACCAACATACCCATTGCTATAATAATAGCAGATAAAGAAGTACGATGAAGTGAAATATCAAAGGCTTTCATGGCGATCAATGTTCCTAATATAGAAAACAACAAACCACTACTTATCAATATCCCGGAACGTAAACCCATGGAAACCAATAATATTACAATTACAATTACAATTGATTCAATCAGATTGACTACAAAAACATTATTTGCATTTCGCACTTCTCTTGCCTGATCATAAATAGTATGAAGCTCCAGACCAACAGGTAATTGTTCTGTTATTTTTTCTAATTTGGCATTTATATTATCCGCCATTTCCAGCACATTTCCACCATTAATAGTAGAAATACCAATACCTACAGCCGGTTTATCATTAAAGCGTTGCATACTGAGCATTGGTTCCAGATAAGATTTTTTCACCTGAACTAAATCTTTCAGGTAAAACTGTTCCGGACCAACCTGAACGATAGTATTTTTAATATCTTCTATACTATTAAATGCGGTGTTACCAGCCACTCTTACATTTAATTTATTTAGTTGGATAGTACCTGCAGGTGCTATGTTAGATTGAGCATTTAAAGCTCCAATAATCACTCCTGGATTAACCCCAAGTTCAGATAATTTTGCATAATTAATGATTAAATCAACGCATTCGGTTCTATCACCAAACAAAATAATTTTCCCCACCTGACTTGCTGTTAACAACTCACGTTGAACAAAACGTGCATACTCATTAATCTGATCCTGAGAGTATCCATCACCTGTCAGCGCATAAAACATCCCATACACATCTCCAAAATCATCAACAACAGTTGGCGCCATAGCACCAGGGGGTAACTCACCTCTAACATCATTAATTTTTTTACGTAAGATATCCCACTCCTGAGGCATTTGTTTAGAACCCATACTTTCCTTTAAATCAATTTGAATAATTGAAAGTCCTGCATAAGAACTGGAATATATCTCATCAATATTATCCATTTGCTGAGCAGCTCGTTCTATTTTCTCCGTTAATTCCTGCTCAACTTCATACTGAGAGGCTCCCGGATATCTGGTTACTACAAGTGCAGTTTTTATTGTAAATTCAGCATCTTCAAGTTTACCAACTTTAAAATAAGATACAATTCCTCCAATTAAAACCAACACTAAAATAAAGTACACAAATACCCTGTTTTTTAATGTATATTCTGCTAAATTCATGTCTGTTTTTAAAGTTGATTTCCTTTATTTGTTGATGAAAATCCTTTGAATATCTTCACCTTTTCACCCTCTTGTAAGTAATTTACACCTGCAGTAACAACGACCTCATATTCTTTAAGTCCATTTTCTATTACAATTTCATCTGTAGATAGAATTTGTCCTAATTTCACAATTCTTTTCGTTACTACATTTTGATTCAAAATCCATACACAATTTTCTTCTCCTCTAGAAAAAACAGAAGTTACAGGCACTACACATAAATTACTTTTGTTCTTAGTTGATTTATACACCAACAACTGAGCTGTCATACCAGCACGTAATTTCACTCCTTGTGGTGCTTCAATCACTGTAGAAATAGGATAGGATTGTTTTGTAAAACTCGATTTCGAACCTAATTCCAATAACTTTGAGTTCAGTTGATAAGTTGAATCTTTATCATTAATAATACAAACGAACTCTGTATTAGAAGTGATTGATTTAGCATCCTCAACAGAAATCCAGGCATTAATCTTATAACTGGATAAATCAAGAAACGAAACTATAGGCTGACCTGGATTTACTTTTTCGTAGTTTTCCACATAAACCAAGTCTACATAACCTGAAAATGGAGCTCTAAGTTCTGTATCCTCTAATGCATTTTTAGCATCCTCATAATTACCTTTTGCTAAAATATATTGAGCTTCCATTTTATCAAACAGGCTTTTGGAAACACTCTCCTGAGAAAGTAACATTTTATACCTCTCATACTCAGCACTAGCTAGCTTGTAATTTGATTCGGCCTTTGATAATCCTACTTTAAAATCACGATTATCAATACTTGCTATAACCTGCCCTTTTTCAACATAGCTACCTACAATATTATTAAGTGATACTAATGGTCCTCCAACTCTAAAAGCCAAGTCAACTCGTCTTCGCTCATTAACAGTTGCTGGTAAGGTTAACTTATTCATCGTCTTATCAAAAGACTCAACTTTAGTAACTTTTACACTTCTTTTCTTCTTCTGAATCTGTTTATTCTCTTTACACCCGAACAAAACAGCGATTAACAGAAATAGAAATAAACTTCCCTTTCTCATTTTAATTACAATTATTTATAAATATTAAATCCAAAATACTTAGTATACTATTTTTGTATTTTTAGTTTACTTTTGAGCAAAAAAATATACGCTTACTTTACACTTACGCCTCTTATTATAATTTCTAACTCAGGCTTTAACTTCTCCCTAAATTCACTTGCTAATTGCCCTAAATGAATATTTGCAGTAATAATTACATCAATAAATTCAGAAATAAATTCAGGAACAATTGTTTTATCAACAAATCCGATTTTTTGTCCTTCCAAAAAGAACTCATTTAAAATAGTATTAAGACTTTTCTTCCTGGTAAGTATCATATCCTCAATTCGTGGATATTCCTTTGATATATCCTTTGCATTCAATAGAACAAATTCCTCAAAATTATTGGCAAAGAATCCGCCAAAAGCATCAAGCTTCTTTCCATAATCATCGGGACCATTTAAAAATTCGCGCCTTCTTTCTATATCAGCAATAAAATTACTTTCTATAACTTTATACAGTAGATCTTCTTTATTTCCAATTATCTTATATAGAGTACGTTTTGAAACTCCACATTCTTTTGATAGTTCATCCATATTCCAACCACGAACTCCTGATCTAACCAACATTTCTTTAGTTGTTTCAAATACTCGGGTTTCAATTTCTATGTCTCCTACCTTAGCCATTTGTATACTATTTAGGTTTACTTAGTTTACTTTTATAAGATGCAAGTATAACAATTAATTCAAACAAAACACTCAGAATAATTTTTTTTTAACTATAAATAACGAATGCAAATCTTATATATTTTAACTAGTCGAAACAATTATTACAGTTATCTGTTTAATCAATAAAAAACAAATATGGATTTACTAAAACAACTAAACTGGAGATACGCAACTAAGCATTTCAATCCTGACAAAAAAATAAATTCTGAAGATTTAGACACTATATTAAATGCTACAAATTTAGCACCGTCATCATACGGTTTACAACCATACAAAGTATTGGTTATTGAAGATGCAAAAATAAAAACGAAACTTAAAGAGGTAGGATTTCAGCAACCACAATTTACAGATGCATCTCATATTATTGTATTTGCAGCGAACAGTAATGTAACAGAAAAAGATGTTGATGATTTTATGCTTCGCATCGCTGAAACAAGAAGAATATCAAAAGATAACCTTGCTGATTATAAAGCTGTAATGCTTAATAAAATAAATAGATTATCAAAAGATGAACTCACAACCTGGGCTTCAAAACAATGTTATATTGGTTTAGGATTTTTATTGTACACAGCAGCTCAAATCTCAATCGATGCTTGTCCAATGGAAGGTTTTGACAACAAGGGTTTTGATGAAGTACTTGGATTAAAGGATAAAAACCTCACCTCTGTTGTTGTTGCATCAATTGGATACAGAGCTGATGAGGATAAATATCAATATCTAGAAAAGGTAAGATACCCAATAGATGAATTGATAATAAAATATTAGAGTTTTGTTTGTAATACTGTAGTATGGCAGTCGCATTACTTTTTAAAAGTGGCTGCCTTATTTTTTGTCCTTAGAAGAAAAACTATCAAAGCAAACAAAGCGAATAAAACACCAATTGAAATTCCTATTTTATCATTCAGCCCTAATCCACCATTAGCTGGTGGAGCTATAAATATATAACTTACGCAAACAGCTGTCATAAACATGGCAGGAATTGTTAAAAGCCAATGATTCTTTTGTGATTTTTTTAAGTACATAGCTACAGTCCATAACATTACTACTGATAAGATTTGAT
Source organism: uncultured Saccharicrinis sp. (assembly GCA_963665705.1). Taxonomy (GTDB): domain Bacteria; phylum Bacteroidota; class Bacteroidia; order Bacteroidales; family Marinilabiliaceae; genus Saccharicrinis. The sequence goes on along the minus strand of OY762448.1, from coordinate 663,130 downwards.
TCGATAAACCCAGAAATTTCCAAATTGTAGAGAACTCAAGTTGGGTAAGAATAAAACCAATTACAAAAAGAGGAATACTTATAACTAACCTACTCTTGACACTGGTTTGATTATATGAAAATATATCTGCTAAAGTTAATCTGGCACTTCTAAATGCCGTATCTCCGGTTGATATTGGCAACACGATTACACCTACAATTACAAATATAGCTCCCACTTTACCCATCCAATGTTCTGATATGGCATTGACAACCCAGGCAGGATTATGTTCTTTTGGTAGCATGATTTCATTTAAACCTTTTACGTCACCAAAATAATTCATCGCTGCGGTGGCCCATATTATAGCCACAATTCCTTCTGTAATCATTGCTCCATAAAAGACATATCTTCCATAGCTTTCTTTTTTCAAACATCTTGCCATCATAGGAGCTTGAGTTGAATGAAAACCAGATATAGCACCACATGAAATAACTATAAACATCATTGGAAAAAGAAGGTTTTTAACAGGATTTCGATGCAAATTTTTCAACCCACTAAAAGACAACTCTGTCATCTGAAAATCTCCAACGGAATAATTCACAACCATTGCCACTGCAATTCCAATAGCCATTAATAATAATACTACTGCAAAAAAAGGATATACTTTTCCTATAATTTTATTAATAGGTAACAATGTAGCCAACAAATAATATCCAAAAATAACATATACCCAGATTTCAAAACCACCATTGGTTTGATATGCTAGCAACCCCGCAGGACCTGAAACAAAAGCAACACCTACAAATATTAATAGCAAAAGAGTAAAGATCCTTAAAATATAACGAAAACCATCCCCTAAATACTTACCTACTAATTCAGGAACACTTGCACCACCATTTCTTACTGATAACATCCCTGAAAAATAATCGTGCACAGCTCCCATAAACACACACCCAAATACAATCCAAACATAAGCCCATTGACCATATTGCGCACCTAAAATAGCTCCAAATACAGGCCCTAATCCAGCTATATTCAAAAATTGTATAGTAAAAACTTTCCAAGTAGGGAGTGGTGTAAAATCGATGCCATCAGCCTGAGACACTGCAGGTGTATCTATTGAATTATCTGCTCCAAAAAATCTTTCGATAAACTTACCGTAAAAAACAAAGCCTAATATCAATAATAAAATAGAAACTAAAAAAGTAATCATCGTTATATAAATTATACTGGCAAAAATAAACAAAAAATGCACTTTAGATCAGCATAAACTTCTCTAAAGTGCATCATTCAAAATGCGTGGTTATATTTTATTGTTTTACCAATCTAACAACTTTTCGAGACACTAAATCCTCTACAACAATCTGATAAATTCCACTTCGTAAATCAGATACATCAAACTGATCTACCATACCTGCATTCAATTCAAATATATTTACTATCGCTCCTGAAAGACTTACAACTTTCACTTGAACAGTTTTTGAATCAAAACTAGTTAAATCAATATTCACAAGACCTTCTGTAGGATTTGGATAAATAACCAAATCATTTTTTTCAACATCTGTAAGATCTGTAGTCAACTGAGATGATTTAAGACTGAAAGAATAAGCCTCTGGTGTAAAGATTTTATCCCACTTAATTAAGTACGCTTTTCCAGCCTCAACATCCAACGTTAATTCAGATTGCAGACCATCTGCATCATCACTATAATAGGCTCTTTGTTCTCCACAACCAGTATACACTTCTAAATATGTATCTTCTGAAGTTAACCCTGCACTAGTAATAGTAAGGTCTCCATCCTGACGTGCAATAAATCTATACCATTTATTAGTGGCTGATTCATGATCTATTGAATTTTCTTCAGAAACATCAATATCGACAGGATCAATACAACGTTCTCCAACCTCCCAATTACTTTCTTCTATAGTCCACTCAATTTCACCATTCTCAGCTCCATTTTGCCAACTAATGATGTAAGTCTCACCTTCAACAGCATCAAATGCCATCTTACTAGGGTTCCAACTCTGGTCATTATTTATTGAAGAAGTGTAACTACAATCATCAAAAACAGCAACTCTGCAACTGTCAGCATTCTCACTTACGGCTCTAAGTGTTACTTTTCCATCTCTGGAAGCAGTAAATTCAAACCAACGGTACTTATTTTGAGGAGCATTACTTACCATATAACCAGCAATTGATGCTAGTGGGAAACTACAAAACTCTCCCTGAGCTACAGCCGACTCTTCAAGAGTCCACTCAAATTCCTGATTTGTAAAATAATTTCGCCAGTTAATGTAGTATGTTAATCCATTAATAACCTCAAATGAAACTTCTGATTGTTCTCCGATAAAATCATCACTGAAAGTAAATGCATCCATATCGCAACCATCATAAATCTCAACATAAGTATTTGCGGATGTCATTCCAACAGAAGAAATCGTAATTTTACCATCCATTGTTGCAGTGTAAGAATACCACTGATCACCAGCAGAATTATCACTAATATTCAATCCTTGACTTGCAATTACAGCTTCAGTACAAGATTCTCCCCCCTGCCCAGATATAATCTGAGCTGTCACTCCCCACAGGATAAGTGAAATTAAAATAAGTTTTTGCATTTTGTGTTGTGTTGTTGTGTTGTTGTGTTGTTAAAAATTCTATTTCATTATGTTTATTTATTCATTAGAGTCTGTCAAATAAAATTTGTAATGCATTTTCCCCAAAACAAATTACAATTTTCATCACAGGTGCACTTTCCATTATTTATAAAAATCCATTCATCAATATAAACTATACATTCACATTAAACTTATGGCACTTTATCAACTTGTAACGAAAGCTCTTATAAAAGGTTTCGATTTTAAAAAGAGATATACTCCTTTTTTCTCAAAACAAATAATCTCCAATGCGCAAAAGTCTTTATTATATTAGCTTTTACACTATTATTTTCTTTTTTGAGAATTCTCAAAAATTTTAGTATCAAAATGGTTTTTTTGCTTTTAAAGAATTATAAATAGTCCCCACACATTATAATTTTTTAAATCAAAATATTCGTCTCTCAATGAGCGTGAAGTAATAGGAGTCGCAAAAATAGAAAAGTTTTTGATAAAACAACCATTTCATTTGACGACATACTGATATTTTAACTTTTTTTTAACTGAAAACTCATTTTGTTTTTACTTTTGTACTGTCATTAATAAATAAGTAAGCATTGAATAATAAAATTTTATTAATTACTCCTCCATTTACTCAGTTAAACACACCCTATCCGGCAACTGCGTACCTCAAGGGGTTTTTAGATCACAAAGGCATCTCTTCTGAGCAAGTAGATTTAGGTTTAGATGTTATTTTATCGATTTTTTCAAAGTCAGGTCTTTCAAAAATCTTTGAAGAATCCACTAATAATAAATCAAATTTTACTGATAATTCGAAAAGGATTTATTCATTACGAAAGACATATATCTCAACAATCCATGATGTCATTCTTTTTTTACAGGGAAAAAATGAAATGTTGGCACACACAATCTGCAACGAGTCATTTCTTCCTCAGGCATCTAGATTCAATAGCTTTGACGAATTAGATTGGGCTTTTGGAAACATGGGAATAAGAGATAAAGCAAGACATTTATGTACTCTTTACCTAGAGGATCTTTGTGATTTTATTATTGAATGTATTGATCCTCACTTTGGCTTTAGCAGATATGCAGAACGTATTAGTTCATCTGCTTTTAGCTTTGATCCGATTTATGATGAATTAAACAATCCAGATTCATTTATATCTAAAATTCAAAACAAAATTCTTGGGAAATACATCATTAATGAAAAACCATCATTAATTGCTTTTTCCATTCCCTTTCCCGGAAATTTATTTGCTGCCTTAAAATGCAGTCAATTTATTAAATCCCAATATCCCAACATAAAAATATGTATTGGAGGAGGATATCCTAATACAGAGTTAAGAGCTGTTAGCGATACCAGAATGTTTGAATTCATTGATTACATTACTCTTGATGATGGTGAAATGCCGCTATTAAATCTCATCGAACATATTAATGAAGAGCGACCTATTTCTAAATTAAAAAGAACTTTAGTTTTATCTGAAGATAGAGTTTGTTATATCAACAATTCCGAGTCAAAAGATTTTTCTTACAAGGAAGATATAGCTCCTTGCTATGCAGGACTTAAAATTAACGAATACCTTTCTGTAATTGAGATCATTAATCCTATGCATCGATTGTGGAGTGATGGTTTTTGGAATAAATTAACTATGGCACATGGATGTTACTGGGGTAAATGTACATTTTGCGATACATCTTTAGATTATATAAAAAGGTATGAACCCATCTCTGCAAAAATACTCTGCAATAAAGTCGAGGTTATTCTAAAACAAACTGGTAAGTCCGGATTTCATTTTGTTGATGAAGCTACACCTCCCGCTTTAATGATTTCATTTGCCAAAGAAATTATTAAACGAGGTTTAAACATCGTATGGTGGACAAACATTCGGTTTGAGAAACAATTTACATATGATGTATGTCGATTATTAAAAGCATCAGGTTGCATTGCTGTTTCCGGAGGATTAGAGGTTGCATCTGAAAGAATATTAAAGCTTATAAACAAAGGTGTTAGTATTTCAAAAGTTGCAGAGGTTTGTTATAATTTTACGAGTGCAGGTATTTTAACACACGCCTATTTAATGTATGGCTTTCCAACACAAACAAAACAAGAAACAATAGATTCTCTGGAAATTGTAAGACAATTATTTGAAAACAATATACTCCATTCTGGCTATTGGCACCAATTTGCAATGACAGCTCATAGTCCGGTAGGAAAGGACCCTGATAAGTATAATGTTTCAATCCCCAACAGTAGCATTAATCCTTTTGCCAATAATGATCTGGAACACATTGATAAAAAAGGTGCTCAACATAAACTATTCAGCGATGGATTAAAAAAATCAATCTATAACTTTATGCACGATATTGGGTTTGATTTACCATTACAAGATTGGTTTGATTTTAAAGTACCTCCTACAAATGTAGCTCCAAATTATATATATGACAGCATACAACATGCACATATTGATGTTCACAAGGACAATAGTAAAATTATATGGATCAACGAAATACCCGAAATACAACTCTATCAAAAAAAGAAAAAAGGTAAAACATCCAGGATGGCAGAAATCACCATTCATTCAATAGAAGATTCTATTACGATTAATACAAAAGAAAACATAGGCGAATGGATTATTGAGATGCTTAAAAATTCACAAGTAAATAATCAATCTGAATTTACATTCAATAAATTAAAAGAAAGTTTCCTCGAAAAAAACTTGGGTGATTTCAACATTTTCTATAATGGATATACTTTCAATCAGCTAAGAGAATCCGGCCTTCTGATTATATAATGTTTTAGAGGTCAGTAGTTAAGCACCTACTAAATCTTTCTGATTAATTTTGTCAGCTTCCACCATACGGTACATTAAGTTGTTAAAGATGTTATCTTTCATTTGTGATCGGTTAATCCTGTAGCAAAACTCATTAAAATATTTATCTATATGCCATTCGCTAACCCAAGAATAGGTTGTTCTAATCCACGACTTCACTTGGTGTATCATTGTATGTAAGGCTTTAAAATTCATGCCTCCCATGCTTTCAATCTGTTCTATGTTGTAATCCTTCATCAAAGGGCGATAACCTCTCCAACAATCAGTGGTCACACTGGCATCTTGGGATATATGAGCATCAAAAAGCCTTTTAAGTTCTTTCGATGAGTAATTGTTGATTTTCATCGAGTACATACGTTTTACTTTCCCATCATCGGTAAGCTCAACAGCACATACCGCTTTCTTTTTCTTGCTGTGGTAACTGCGACCAACCTTACCTTCTTCTTTGCCTCCTACCACAAACTCGTCGATATGTACATTTCCATCCATCGGGTTGTTTCCGCTTGATTGCATCGCTTCCCTAACTTTATGCATGAACAGTCGTGCTGTTTTTTCAGTCACTCCAATACGTTCTGACATATAGCTTGCAGACAAACTCTTGGTTGAGGTTGACATCTCAAAGCAAATGTAAAAGGCTTTGCGTACTCCAAATTTCACTTTGTGAAAGAGTGTGTTAGCGGTAGCTGACTCAATATGAGCACACTTGTTGCAGATTCTTCCGTGATGCTTGCGCTGCTGGTAGCCTTGATGCCCACATTTAACGCACTTAAAACCTTGGTGCCACTTAATGTTGGCCAAATATTCCAGGCAATCATCATCCGTATGGAAACGATCAGTAAACTCTAGAGCATTTTGTCCTTTGAATAATTCCATGTATCCCTTATTTTTACTGGTGGCAAATATAAGTAATTATCTACTGACCTCTATAATGTTTTATCCATTTATAGATTTACAACAATAGTTACAATTCCTTTTTCCAATAAAAGAGTAAAAGATAATAATTTTGAAAAAAATAACAGATAACGAAAAAGCAGTTGAATAAATGGCCAATAAAGTAGGAATTACAGATGCTTTTAAATATTTTGCAAATAAAAATACTGTTATTTTCACCCTAGAAAGAAATATAAATAATTCTAAAATTCTTTTAACACTATTAAAAAGCAAATCAAATGGTTTATATTATCTAACCAAGAAGTAACACTATTTAAATTCAAACTTTTATTGATCTTATAGCTATCACAATATGACAAAATTCTCAATCATTTTCTTTCTTCTTACCTTTTTCGGTAATATTAAGGCAGAATCAATTCAGGATTTTCTATTTCCAAGTCCAAAGCAAATAACTATTCAGGATGGTTTTTTAAATAACCTAAATAATTTCCAATACGATTCACACAAACTATTCAATCTTATTGAGACCTTGGAAACAATGAATATCCAGGGAGAATTAAAGGAATTTTGTACTCCAGTACAATACAATATTATTAGTTTATCTATTGATAGCACACTCCCCAACAAACAACAATACTCCCTTCTCATTGATTCTATAAACATCAAACTTACAGGAAAAGATGAAGCGGCATTATATTATGGAAAACAAACATTAAAACAACTCATTAAATATAGCCAAACCACTAACTTGCCGATACCTAGTTTAAAAATAGAAGACTGGCCAGACTTTGAAAAAAGAGGTTACATGTTAGACATTAGCAGGAATAAAGTTCCTACTATGGAAACTTTATTTCACATTATAGACCTATTATCAAGCTGGAAAATTAATGAATTTCAACTATATACTGAACATACATTCGCCTACAAGAACCATAAAGAAGTTTGGAAGGATAGTAGTCCAATAACAGCAGAAGAAATTCAACAACTTGATGCTTATTGCAGAATGCGCTTTATTGATCTGGTTCCAAATCAAAATTCGTTTGGACACATGGAAAATTGGTTAAAACATGATGAATATTTAGACTTAGCAGAATGTCCTACTGATTGCAAAACCATATGGGGAATGCGAAATCGCACCAGTCTTAACCCCACAAATCCAGGTTCATTAATTTTAATGAAAGAACTATATCAGGAATTACTACCTAATTTTACCAGCAAATATTTTAATATTGGTTGTGATGAAACAGTTGAGTTAGGATGTGGATTATCAAAAGATTCCTGCGATAACATTGGCAAAGGAAAAGTATATCTAAATTACTTAGTTGAATTAAACAAGGAGGTTAACTCAAATGGCAGGCAAGCTCAATTTTGGGGTGATATTATTTCAAACCATCCTGAATTAATACCTTCTTTACCTAAAAATATGACCGCTTTGGTTTGGGGATATGAAAGTAATTTTCCATTCAATGAAAAACTACCTGAATTTCAAAAAGCAGGATTACAATATTATGTTTGTCCGGGAACCTCGACATGGCGTTCTATCATAGGAAGAAATCACGACGCATTTTTAAACCTGAAAAACGCAGCTATAAACGGCAAAAAATTCAATGCAAAAGGATATTTAAATACCAATTGGGGCGACTACGGACATTGGCAACCTCTTTCTGTTTGTTATGCCGCTATGGGTGTTGGTTCTGCCTATTCCTGGAATACAAACTCTTCTCCTGAATTAAAAATAGAATCGATATTAAATAATTATGTTTTTAAGGATCCTACAGGATATACAGCTAAGGCTATTTTGGAATTAGGCGATGCTTATCTGGCCTGTAAAATTCCTGAAGGAAATGCAAATGCTTTTCATTTAATGCTTAGAAGGTACAAATGGACTATGAAAGGACATTATCAAACTAAACAGTTAAAAGTTGCAAACTTAGAATCCACAGAAAACAAAATTGACATGGCTTTAACCCAACTAAATCAAGCCAAACCTTTAAGTTCTGATGCACAAATTATTATTAAGGAAATAAAACAAGCCTGTACACTTGCCAAACACGGCATCCATTTGGGTATAGCACGTTTAAACGCCCCTAAATATGAGACAAAGAACATAGATGACCAAAAGAAGCAAATCTTAAAAAACGACTTAGAAAAAATTATTGAAAATCATAAATCATTATGGATATATAGAAATAGAATTGGAGGGTTATCTTCATCTACAGAAAAAATGAAGGACTTATTAAATTACTATGATGAATAAAAGTATTACAAACTGGCATTCATTCTATCAAAAGCACCAACGATTTCTTCAGCTTCCATTTTCACCCCTAACCAAACCATTGCTTCTTCTATAGCACTAAAAACATATACATTCCTTGAAATTCCGCCAACCAGAAAGCGAAATATAGAAGCCATTGCTATTTGTTCTGGACTATCTGCCAGAATAGCATATTTACGTCTAATCAACTCAGGATAGTTTCTTCTAAACTGATAAACAAATCTATATGCTAAATGTGTATTACGAGTATATTTAGCTTCTCTTAAATCAATAATAAAATTGAAATCTTTACAGAAATCACAGCTATTCACCAAGTCACTTATATATTTGTTTAAGGACTCTAAACGTATTAATCCCACATGAGTAATACAGACAAACCTATCTTTTTTATATATTTTATATGTAGAATTATGTTCCATTTACCTTTAAGTTAAACCTTTTTCTATAAATAAACAAAAGCCCATTAAAAAAATGGGCTTTTACTACTACTCTAAGTTTAATACATTAAATATCAAATCATTAAAATAGTATTAAACAATATATTTATATAAAATTCTTTTGAATGCTATTTTGTTACAATTATGGGATCTTCTTCAATTAGCTTTGTAACTATAATTGGGTCTTCTTCTATTAATTTAGTAACTATAATGGGATCTTCCTCAATTAATTTTGTTACAATTATAGGATCTTCCTCAATTAGTTTTGTAACTATAATTGGGTCTTCTTCCACTAACTTAGTAACTATAATAGGATCTTCTTCGGCAAATACTGATGAAGTTATTGTTAACAATAAAGCTATGGCTGTAATTTTTAAAAATGTGTAAGTTGCTTTCATGATATTTGTTTTTTGTAGTTCACTACAAATATCTATATGAAAACAAGCACTTTAGGTTTTTTTAGCGTGACAAAAACGTGACAAAATTCATTTATCTAATTACCAGACGATTATTTTCACACTTCTTAATCAACTTATGCAAATAATATTTATTTTTTTTGATTAAACCCTATTTTATCATCATTTACAAACTCAAAACAATGATTAAAACAGATAATAATAGGTTATTTTGTCATATCTGATATTAATTTCTCACGATAATTTTGCAAATAATCTTCAATATTGTTTTCAACATTAAGCTTCGCTCTTATTCTTTGTTTTGCCTTTCGAATAGAAGCTGTTTGAACATTTTGAACTTTTGCAATTACTTCCATTGGTAGTTTTAAACACAACATAACTGCATACCGAACTTCAGTTTTTGTTAATTGAGGGAAAGATTCTGTAAATAAATTAATGGTTTCCATATAACAAGTATCAAAACTATCAACGATATTACCATTACTACCATTAATCTCCTCAAATTCTTCCTTCTGCTTTTTTAATAAGTTTTTATCATGACTTAATCGATGCTCTAACAATTGTTTTTCACCAATCCCAATTAACAGATTATGGAATTCTTTATTTAATTCTTCAATTTTTGCTCTCTTATTCTTCTGATACAAATACACATAAATACCAACTGCACCTAAAATACCCATTGTAATAACAACAACCAGATACAACATAAATTCACTGGCTTTTTTCTCTACTTTTAATTTTACCAACTGACTCTTGATCAAGTCCATTTTGTTGTTTATCTCTAAAACCTTAGCCATTCTAATGGTCTCAAACGACTTTGTTTCTTCCAACAACTTCTGATACGTATTTAAATCTTCATAAGCTTTCACAAAATCATTTTTTGCCAAATCGATTTTATGCAGGTAACTATAGGAGTACAACATCCGGTTATTCTGGTGTAAACTTCGATATAGCTCTAAAGATTTATTAAAATAAATCTCTGCTGTATCGAAATCCTTTTGTTTAAAAAATAATACACCTTTAAACTGGTATAAAGCAGGTTTAATTAAATCTCCTATTTTATGGTCTTCACTAAGATTAATTGCAATATCACAATATTTATGAGCTGCATTTAAATCACCATTTGCATTATAACTACTCGCAATTACCTTATATACACTTGCAGCTCTTAAATACAATTTTAAACTTAAATAATTATCTGCTAACTCCTGTAATTTTTTTGGGGTACCCTCTTCTTTCAAAACAAATAGAAGTTCCATAAAATCAGCAAACAATTGAATTTCTTCTTCATCGGCTTCCTGAAGTATTTCCACTCCTAACTTAAGTTCTTCTTCATAATTTTCCTTAAGAACCCTTTGACATCGGGCCACTCCTACATAGGCAAATCCAGCATCAATACTCTTATTCTCACTTAAAGTAATCGCCTCATAAAAGTTAATCTTTGCTTGCTCATACAATCCGGAAACTTCAGCTATTTGACCTAATAAAATCTGACTTTTTGCTAACCACTTTGAATTTTCTGACACTGAAAATGAAGACATAGCCCTTTCAATAAAGACTAAAGCAGAATCCATTTCTAAATCTGAAAACAAGAGCAACGCTTCCGTATAATCGAGATATCCATTATACCTATAGAAATTAACTTCTGATATAGATCTTTTTAAGGAATCTAAATCATGTTTAGCTTTCTCCGGATAATAAGTCCCATTAAATTCCAATTCAGAAAACAACCTATCTACATCCAGATTCTTTTCTTTATACTGAGAGTTAGAGTTTAACGGGGTGAAGAGAACAAATAATATTATAAAAAACCATTTTAGTCTCAGGTTTGATAATAGAATCATCACAAATAACTTTCTTTATAAAGACTTGACAATGATAATAAAGATAATTCATTTACAATTGATTCCACATTTATTATTTGAAATAAATTTAAAAATCACTTCTTAACAAACATAGGAAGCTTGTCTTTAGGGAATCTTTTAGCATATTCTTTCCAGAAACCTTTTACTTCTAACTTCATTTCTTTGTGTAAAATAAATATCCCGATAAGGTTTGGGATTGTCATAAATGCTATTGTAATTCCAGAGAAGGTCCAAATAATCGTAGTATCCATAAACGAAGCAACGAAAAAAGCGACAACATAGATAATTCTATATAACCATATTCCCTTTCCTCCAAACAGAAACACAACGGCTCTATCACCATAATACGACCAAGAAATAGCTGTTGAAAATGCGAATAATAATAACCCAATAGAAACAATGTATTTACCAAAATCTCCAAACCAACTCTTTGTAAATGCCATTGTTGTTAAGGGAGCACTATGTATCAGTGATTTTCCTTTTAAAAGAACTCCATCATTTGTTATCAGGTTACCTGATTCAACTTCCAGTCCTCCTGAGTATAGTGAATCCTCTTTATATACTTTTACATATTCTGCAAGAGATCTTGCATGAATCACAGAAACATCACCCCCTATGATTCCATCCTCAACGTGAATATTTCCAGTAAATAATGGAAGTGTTTTTTTTCCTTTTATATGATTAGATAACCTTTCGCGATCAAATGCTACATGATCATCATAAACACCTTGAACGATCTGCATATCTGCTCGTTCAAAATCACATTGAAATTTTTGCGTCCATACGCCAGATGCTAATATTGTTAAACCGGTTAATGAACATATTAATATTGTATCAATGAAAGGTCCTAACATCGCTACCATACCTTCTGAAACAGGATTAGTAACACGAGCCGAGGAGTGAGCAATAGATGCAGATCCTTGTCCGGCTTCATTTGAAAACAACCCTCTGTTAACGCCTTGATTAAATGTAAATGCAACAGTTGCTCCCAGAAAACCACCAACCGCAGCGGTTCCTGTAAAGACCTGTGAAAATACAGATATAATGGATGGTAAAATATTTTCGTAATTATATAAGATAACAGCAACTGCACCAATAAAATACACAACTGCCATAGTAGGAACCAGCTTGGAAGTAATTGTAACAATTCTTTTAATTCCTCCAATAATAATAACGCCAAGTAAAATTGATAATACAAGACCTGTTACCATTTGAGGCACATGAAATGTTGTTTTGATTGTATCAGCAATACTATTAATCTGAGGAAGATTTCCTGTACCAAATGAAGACAGAACTGTTGCGACAGCAAAAATTACAGCCATTACATGACCTGTTTTAATTACTTTTCCGGATGGCAATTTCACATCCAATCTTTTCTTCATAAAATACATGGGCCCTCCTGACATTGTCCCATCCTTGGCTTTTTCTCTGTATTTTAAAGATAAAGTTACTTCCACAAATTTTGTGGTCATTCCTATCAGTGCTGTCACTAACATCCAGAATAAAGCAGCAGGTCCACCTTGATACAAAGCTAAAGCTACACCTGCAATATTTCCAGTCCCAATAGTGCCAGATAAGGCAGTGGCCAATGCCTGAAAGTGAGAAGCATCACCCTCTCCTCCTTCGGTATCCATTTTACCTCGCACCATCCTTATGGCATATTTAAAATATCTGAACTGAGGTAAACCTAAATAAAGTGTAAAAAACAGACCTACGCCTAACAAAAGATAAACAAACCATTCACTACTCCCAATATATGAATCAACAAGCTTTAATATTTCATTTATCTCCTGCATAAACCCTCTTTTTTACAATTAATATCTACTAAAAAAGCAAATATATAATTTTTAACCCGTTTTTCTAATCGATCATTTAATGAATACTAAAGTCCTTTCATCGATAGCTGTATTCTTTTACGTGCAATATCAACTTCAGCAACTCTAACTTTTACATGTTGATGAAGCTTTACAATTTCATTAGGATCACTAATAAAGCGATCAGCCATTTGCGAAATATGAACCAAACCATCCTGTTTAATACCTACATCTACAAAAGCTCCAAAATTGGTAATATTGGTTACGATACCTGGCAATTCCATACCAATTTTCAAGTCTTCAATTGAGTATATACTTTTATCAAACTCAAATACTTTAATTATCTGACGTGGATCTCTACCTGGTTTTTCAAGTTCACTAACGATATCTTTTAAAGTCGGTAATCCTATTTTATCAGATACATAATTTGCTAGCTTAATTTCTTTTCTCTTTTCCTCATCTGCAATCAAATCCTGAACCTGACATTTTAGATCTTTAGCCATTTTTTCTACAACTGCATATGATTCCGGATGGACTGCAGAGTTATCAAGTGGATTTTTAGCTTCAGTAATCCTAAGAAAACCAGCAGCTTGTTCATAAGCTTTAGCTCCTAACCTGGCAACTTTTTTCAATTCATTTCTTGAAGTGAAAGCACCATTTTCTTTACGATACTCAACAATATTTTTCGCTAATTGCGGACCTAATCCTGATACATAGGTAAGCAAATGCATACTTGAGGTATTTAAATCAACCCCTACTTTATTAACACATGACTCAACAACCTGATCCAAAGAAGATTTTAAGCTATTTTGATCCACATCATGCTGATATTGTCCAACTCCTATTGATTTTGGATCAATTTTTACCAATTCTGCCAAAGGATCAATCAATCTTCGCCCGATAGATACTGCCCCACGAACAGTTACATCATATTCAGGAAACTCATCTCTGGCTACTTTACTTGCTGAATAAACTGATGCCCCATCTTCACTCACTACAAAAACCTGAACGTCGCGACTATATTTCAAATTTCTAATAAACGATTCTGTTTCTCTTGAAGCAGTTCCATTTCCTATAGCAATAGCTTCAATCCTATAGGCATCAACCAATGAGCTTATTTTTTTTGCAGCTTGTTTTGTATCTCTTTGAGGTGCATGAGGATATATATTTTCATTATGCAATAAATTTCCTTGAGCATCCAAACAAACTACTTTACATCCAGTTCTAAATCCAGGATCAATAGCCAAAACTCTTTTTTGACCCAATGGAGAAGATAGCAATAACTGACGCAGGTTATTTGAAAAAACCTTAATTGCTTCTGCATCAGCTCTTTCTTTAGAAACATTGGCAAATTCTGTTTCTATAGATGGTTTTAACAATCTTTTATTGGCATCTTTCAATGCTAATTCCACTTGCTCAGAAGCCTCTGTATTACCTTTTACAAAGTATCTTCCCAAACGGTGAGTTATATCCTCATCTTCAGGAGACACTGAAACTTTTAAGATTCCCTCTTTTTCACCCCTTCTTATTGCTAATAAACGATGACTTGGACATTTTTTTAATGGCTCACTAAAATCAAAGTAATCTTTATATTTTATTCCATCTTCCTCTTTTCCTTTAACCATCGATGAGGTGATAATGGCACCACGCTCAAAAACAGTACGTACAATATCACGGGCCACGCTATTTTCATTAATCCATTCAGCAATAATATCGCGGGCACCTTGTAAAGCTTCATCCACATCTGAAACATCGTTATTTACAAATTGAACTGCTTTCCCCTCAACATCACGTTCATACTGCTTCATTAATATTTTAGCAAGTGGTTCTAATCCTTTTTCCTTAGCTTTAACTGCCCTTGTTTTTCTTTTAGGCTTAAAAGGCAAATAAATATCCTCCAGCTCTGTAGCGTTAAAAGAGTTATCTATCTTCTCTTTTAAATCAGAAGTAAGCACACCTTGCTCCTCCATCGATTTTATGATGGATTCTTTTCTTTTTATAATTTCCTGGAGTTTCTCATATCGTTCCTTTACAGCCGCTACATTTACTTCATCCATACTACCTGTTCGTTCTTTTCGGTAGCGACTAATAAATGGAACTGTGGCTCCTTCATCGAATAATTCAATGGTATTATTTACATGATTTATCTGCAACTGTAATTCGGTTGCTATAATTTGATTAATTTGAGCAGACATTGGGTAAGTATTATTTCTATTAAATAAGTAACCGCCCTCATTTGCTAATTGCACATATAAGAACGGTTCGAAATATTTTATGATTTTTTATCTTGCTTTTTCTTGGGGTGAAAGCCTTTTGATTTCTTTTTCCATTTTTTACCACCCTTTTTTACTTTTACTTCCGGATTGTATTCTGGTCCTTTTTCATATTCCGGTGGTAACGGAATTTTATAGATATCAGTTTCTATTAGTTGTTCTATCTTATGAAAATCCGCCTGATCTTTTTCATTAACAAATGTAATACCTACACCTGTTGTTTTGGCACGTGCAGTACGACCAATTCTATGAACATAGTCTTCAGCATCATTGGGAACATCATAGTTAATAACCAAATCGATTTTTTCGATATCGATACCTCGGGCTACAATATCTGTGGCAACTAAAATCTGAACATTTCTATTTTTAAACTCCCTAAGAACCTCAACCCTTTCATTTTGATCTAAATCGGAATGAATCGCCCTTGCATTAAAATCATTCTTTCTCAACACCCTAACAACATCATTTACAATCGCTTTACGGGATACAAAAATAATGATACTTTGAAGATCTTTCCCCTTTAAAAGATCAACTATTAAGTCATTCTTTTGGTAATCATGTACGATGTAGGCAGCTTGTAAAATTCCTTCGGCTGGTTTTGAGATGGCAATATTTATTTCTTGTGGATTACTTAGTAATTTCTTTGCCAAATCACGTATTTTTGGAGGCATCGTTGCTGAGAACAACAAATTTTGACGGTTTTCTTTTGGAAGAAAACTTTCAATCTGCATGATATCTTCATTAAATCCCATATCCAGCATTCGATCTGCTTCATCCAGGATAAAATGTTTCACTGATTTAAAATCAACATATCCCATTGTAAGATGCTGAATCATTCGTCCCGGAGTAGCAACGATTATATCTGCTCCTTGTGTTAGGGCCTTTTTTTGCTGATCCCACAAATCTTTATCATTACCTCCATAAACAGCCAAAGAAGTAACGGATAAGAAATAGCTGAAACCTTCAATTTGCTGATCTATTTGTAAGGCTAATTCTCTTGTTGGAACAAGAATAACAGTAGACGTATTTTGTTGATTTCCATTTACCAAACGATCTAAAACCGGCAATAAATATGCAGCAGTTTTTCCTGTACCTGTTTGCGCACAAGCAATTAAATCAGCGCCTGATCGTATTACCGGAATTGTTTGCGCTTGAACAGGGGTAGCTGTTTCAAAACGCATGGCATCCAAGCCATCCATTACTTCCGGGGTAAATCCAAATTCCTTAAATTTCATACATTTTTATTTATACTAGGAGTTGAGGTATTTAGTTCTCAGTCTACAGTCTCCAACCTCTATCAACAAGGTATTATCTACCGTGTACTGAAGACTATCAACTATTCAACATATAACACTAAACCTTTTAAATATTCACCTTCTGGATGATAAATATTTACAGGATGATCTGCAGGTTGTGTCATTTGATTCAATATTCTAACATTTCGACCAGATTTAGCAGCTGCTGAGAAAACTGTTTTTCTGAAGGCATCTTTACTAACAACCTGAGAACATGAGAAAGTAAAGATAATACCACCTGGTTTTATCTGCTCAAATGCCTTGGCATTTAATCGCTTATAGCCTTGCAACGCATTATTTAAAACGTTATTATGTTTTGCAAAAGCTGGTGGATCTAAAATAATTAAATCATATTTATCTTTAATATCGTCAAGATATTTAAAAGCATCTACAGCAAAAGCATCATGGCGTTCATCTCCAGGATAATTTAACTCGACATTCTCTTTGGTAAGATCTATCGCGCGTTCTGAGCTATCTACAGAATGAACTAATTTTGCTCCTCCTCTCATGGCATAAAAAGAAAATCCTCCGGTATAACAAAACATATTTAACACTGATTTCCCTTTGCTGTACTTCTCTAATAAAGCTCTATTATCTCTTTGATCAACAAAAAATCCGGTTTTCTGACCTTTTTCCCAGTCCACCCTAAATTTCAATCCGTTCTCTAATGCAATACGTGTTTCTGATTTACCAAATGTATAACCATTTTCAGGATTTACTTTTGCTTTATAAGGAATTGTATTTTCGGATTTATTATAGATAGCTTTTAATTGATCTCCAAATATCTTTTTTAATATTTCATCAATGGTATCTTTAATTAAAAACATACCAACGGAGTGCATCTGAACAACTGCTGTGTCATCATACATATCAATAATTAGTCCTGGCATATTATCTCCTTCTGCATGAACTAAACGATAAGCATTTGTTGTTTCATCAGTAGCTAAGCCCTGGTCAACTCTTAATTGATAAGCTTTTCTGATTTTCTCTTCCCAAAACTGCTCATCAACTTCAATCTCTTCAAATGAAACAATTCGAATAGCTATAGAACCAATTTGATAATGTCCCAGACCTAAAAACTCATCTTTATTATCAAAAACGGATACGATATCACCTTCTGCAGGCTCTCCATAAATCTTTTTGATAGCACCGCTAAACACCCACGGATGATATCTGCGTAAGGACTGATCTTTACCAGACTTTAAAACAACTTTTATATATGACATGAATTATTATTGTAATTTAATATATCTAAAATTAGTTATTATGGTTTTTCAACTTCCACATCAATAACTTTACTCGAATCTAACACTAATAGCTTTTTATAAATTTCAAGAGCCACCCATGAATCTGTAGCAGCATAAATCATTTGTGCTTTGGATAATGTTTCTGCTTCCCAGTTTGATAACCTTTGACGTTTTGAAACTCTGAAGTTTAATAATATACCAGCTAATTTTTTGAGTGAAAAATCTTTTAATCCCTTCTCTACAGCTAACGACTGCAGCTCAACAAATCCTTGAGGTTTAAATGGCACTAACTTTTGCAAGCCTCTGATATCATCCCTAATACCAACTCCAACTTTTAATACAGATTCATCTTCTAACAACATTTTCAAACTATAGGGAATACCTGTTTTATTAAGTCTGATCAAATAGGTTGAATCTTTTGTTGAAAGCTGAAACAAAGAAATATAATTTGTGATACCTTTTTTAAAAGAAGGTCGGGTTTCTGTATCAAAACCAACAACTGTCTCCCCTTCAACTTCATTCATCACTTGAGAAATCCCCTCTTCATGTTCAACCAATACAATGTCTCCTTCAAAATGTTGTAATGGCAATTCGTTTAATACTTCGTTACTTATTGTATTTTTAACCAAAACTCTTCTTTTTAATTATCCTCATCATTCCATTGTCCCTGAAATCTGTTAAACCAATCATTATTTTTTAATGGCTCTCCTTTTTCAGGTCCTCCTAAAATATCATCATCCAAATCCTCAGCACTATATAGTACTTGATGACAAGCCCTTAGCACATTCACTAATTTTTGCCCCCAATACATTTCGAATGAATTGACAACCTCAACCAACGCATCATTCATAATATCAGTAACTCCAATTCTGTATGCAAACAGAAAATCTTTCATATCCTGATATATATCTGTAAGATTCTCAGAAATACTACTGGCAACATCTCTCTGGTCCAACTCATTATCCGGCACAAACACTTCCAAATAATCATTATGCTGTCCCAACACATTTAATAAAGAATGTTGAACTCTAATATAATCTTCTTCTCTAACCGTTTTTTCAATATTTTCCTCAAGAACAAATTCTGCTTTTGGTAATACTACTGCCTTTATATAAATCAAAGGCAAAATCCTAACCATAATTGTAAGCAACTCTTTTGATGACATATCAAAAGAATTTTCTATTTGATTACAAAATTCATTTCCAACGGTAACAAATTCCAATACATTTTTGGAATATACAATATTATCTAACCCTTCTTCTTCCATTTATTTTTTCAGGATGACTAAATATAAATAATGTGCAAAACTAGTAATTTTAATAGCTAAATACTAATGCCTGAGATACAAACCTTAAAAACTAACGTACAACCCACTTTTCATCATCAACTGGATAAATTATTTGATTATCTGCCATCCAATTAAATACTTCAATCCATTCTTTTAACTGACCTTTTATTACATCTTCCAACGCAGATAAAGTCATCGGTTCTTTAAGATTTTCTTTAATTATTGCTTCGTACTTATTAGAAGTCTGAGAATCTATGCCTCTTTTCTTTTTTTCAATACAAACATCACACACACCACAATCTCTTGCATCTTTTTGTCCAAAATAGTTTAATAAAAATCTACTTCTGCAGATATGCGTATAATCACAATAATCAATCATTGAAGTTACTCGAAATTCCATATCCTTTTTTCGGTCTTTATAAACCTCATCTGCTAGCTTCATGTACCGAACTTCTTCTCGAGGTTGTAAATATCTTATCAATGGAGTTCTTTTTTGTGGGATATACCGTATTATTTTTAGATGATTTAACTTATTTAAATATTGATATACTAACTTCACATCAGCATTGGCTCGTTTAGCTAGTTGCTGTTCGTTTATAACTACATATTCTGTAAAAAAACCAGTATAAGAACGTAACAGCAATTTGATAAAACCATCAAAATTCTCATTTTCTACCTGAAATCGATACAAATCTGTTTTATGAGCAAGGAAATGGACTCTGGATGGATTATTACTTTCTTCTTCGTATTCAATATAACCAGCCCGCTGAAGAATTTTTAAACTATTAAAAACAGTAAGTAAATTAAAATGATATGCAGAACAAAATGCAACCATATCAAAATCATACACTAAATCTTCCCCATGCCCTGATGCTAATTGAAAAAAATTTCCTAATGCATCATACACTCTAAAAATCACTTCTTTTTCGGGAAAAGAAACGGTAACATTTTTCTTTAACCGTGTTTTGTCTGCATTAGACCAAAGCATTACGGCATAGGCTTTTTTACCATCACGACCTGCTCTTCCAGCTTCTTGAAAATAAGCTTCGATTGAATCAGGACAATCCATATGAACCACCAACCGCACATCAGGTTTATCAATACCCATTCCAAAAGCATTGGTACACACAATCACCTGAACCTTGTCTTCCATCCATTCCTTTTGGCGAAGATCTTTTGATTCCTGTGTTAAACCCGCATGATAATTATGTGCAGTAATTCCATTCTCCCTCAACCAAACAGTATATTCTTTTGTTTTTTTTCTATTTCTTACAAAAACAACAGTACATCCATCAATAGCCTTTACAATTTTTACCAGCTGATTTAATTTGTCTTCAGTTTCCCTGACAATGTATGCCAGGTTATCTCTTTCAAAACCTTTTTTTATTACATTTTTCTCTTTAAAAAAAAGACGTTCTTGTATATCATCAACAGTTTGTGCGGTTGCGGTAGCTGTTAGTGCTAAAATTGGAACATCAGGCAATTCCTCCCTTAACTCTGCAATTTTAAGGTAAGAAGGTCGAAAATCATAGCCCCATTGACTAATACAATGCGCTTCATCTACAACAATCATGCTCACTTTAAAATGTTCAAGTTTTTCAAGAAACAACGAAGTTGATAGTCTTTCTGGTGACAGATATAAGAATTTGTAGTCTCCGAAAATACAGTTATCATATGCAATGTTAATTTCTTCACGAGACAGTCCTGCATATACAGCAACTGCTTTTATTCCTCTTTTTTTTAGGTTAGCAACCTGATCTTTCATCAATGCTACTAATGGTGTCACCACCAAACAAACACCTTCTTTAACTAAAGCCGGAACCTGGAAAGTAATAGACTTTCCTCCTCCTGTAGGCATAAGGCCCAAGGTATCTTTACCTTCTCCTATAGAATGTACAATTTGATCTTGCATGGCTCTAAAGCCATCAAATCCCCAATATTGCTTTAATACGTTTAGGTATTGGTCCATTTTAAAATAAAAGATCTTTAAAATTACACTTATTAACGAGAGATCAAAATGTGAAGATAATTTTTTATATCAAAAAAAAATGGTCTTATTAAAAAACATATTTTTCATGAATAATTTAGTAAGCGATACAAAAACATATTTTCTTCTAAGCTTAATTCGATTAAAATTTTTGAATTCATTTTATCTTCAAAAACATAAGAAATTAAAGAGGTAGATCAAAATCAGAATATTATCCTCATCTTTCTACTATGTATAAAAACAATATACAAAAAGGAATCCGTCAAAAAATAATTTGATGGGTTAAATTATCTATTATTAAGACAATATTTATTTCTACTCAGCCAGAATATCATTCACATCTATCAATATTCAATAGATAAACTACACCACTATTATGTAAATAGCTTAAAACAATGAAATAATAAATTCACAATTATATTACCGTAACTTTTTGACATAATATCTGTATAACTGAAGGACATTTTTAAATATTCATTACTTTTAGCAACCTTTATTAATTCTAAATAACAATTATAAATATAGATATATAGATGTCTTATTTAAAAGAAATTAAACTCTAAATAATCATATATAAAAAACAAATATAAACTTCAAAACCCATAAATAAAGGCATAGGACAACTATTAAATTATGAAAAACAAAATTTTCAACATATATATTTCATCCATCATTATACTAACAATCATTATTAACATAAAAATCAATGCTCAAAATTTTGATCAAGTACAAAAAATTGTTGCATCTGATAGATTTACATATGATAATTTTGGAAGTTCCGTAGCTATATATGGAGATTTTGCAGTAGTAGGAGCTCCTCTTGAAGACCAAGATTCAAATGGAGAAAATTGGATTTCGGCCGCAGGATCTGCATATGTTTATGAAAAAGACACTAATGGAGATTGGAATCAGATTCAGAAACTAAGCGCATCTTCTCGTAATACAAATAATAAATTTGGTTATAGTGTTGCTTGCTCTGAAGACATCATAGTTATAAGTGCTTACCTTGAGGATATTGATGGTTATGAGGACTGTGGCACTGTGTACATTTTTTCTAAGCAAACAGACGGCACCTGGACACAAAAACAAAAATTAATAGCTCCAGATAAAAACACCAATGATTATTTTGGCTACTCCATATCTATTTCAAACAACTATTTAGTAATAGGTGCATATAATGCTTATGTAGATGGTAACAATAAGGCGGGAGCTGCTTATATTTATAAACAAAACGAGGATGAAACCTGGTCTGCCACCCAAAAAATTTCTGCTTCAGACAACAATGCTGAAGATTATTTTGGCTATTCGGTTTCTATAGACCAAAACCATATTTTAATTGGAGCTGAGGGAGAAGACGAAGACCAAAACCAATCAAATTACATAGATTTTGCAGGATCTGCATATATTTTTGAATTGAACACAGAATCAGACACTTGGAATCAGATGCAAAAGATAGTATCTTCTGACAGGCAAGCTTCCGACTGTTTTGGACATTCAGTAGCGATTTCAGGAAATTACGCCATTATAGGTGCTTATAAAGAAGATGAAGATGTTTCTGGAACCAATACACTTTCTGAATCTGGTTCTGCATATATTTTCAAATGTGACAATTCAAATAATTGGTCACAAATCCAGAAAATAGTTGCACCGGATAGAAATGTATCTGATAATTTTGGAAACTCAGTTGCATTATGTAATAATCTTGCTGCCATTGGATCCAGAAATGAAGATGAAGATGCTTTGGAAACTAATCCAACTTCTGAATCTGGTTCAGCATACTGCTTCAAATTAAATGAATCCGGAACTTGGAATCTGTTTCAAAAAATTAAAGCATCGGACTATGAAGAAACAGATGTTTTCGGTTCTTCGGTCTCCATATCAGGAAATAACATATTTATTGGTGCTTACCTGGAAGATCATGACGCCGATGGATTAAATACAAAAAGCGAAGCTGGATCGGCATATATTTTTAACCTAACAAACTCTTATGTGATCTTTTCCAGTTGCAATACGGGAGGTACAATAGATCCTTTAGGTTATTACACTTTAATAGATAGTGAATCTATTACTTACAACTTTACACCTGACGACAATTATGAAATTAACAGTATTTTAATAAATAGCGCTAGTATACCAACAATACAATCTTCCATTACTATGTCTGATCTTACTTCAGATAAAACAATTGAAGTAATATATGGTGTTTCTACTGCTATTATAAACCCATCGTCAATAGATGAAATTATACTTTACCCTAATCCAACCAAAGATCAATTAACCATTACAACGAACACATCAACAATCCAGAAAAGTAACACTGTACAAATCATAAATTTTTATGGACAAATCATAAAGACTATTCAATTAAACAACTATGAATCAAACACTATTTCAGTTAGCGAATTAACACCGGGGACATATTTTATAAAAACAAAAAATCATCAAGCTGTAAAATTTACAAAAATCTAAAAATACAATCCTAGAAAACTAATCTTCAACACAATTAATCAACACTATGCCAAACAAAAATATTTTAATATTTGTACTATCGTTTTTTATATCTACACTTTTTTGCACTACATCTAATGCACAAGTTGATACAGAATTTTGGTTTGTTGCACCTTCTGTTATTCAGGCACACGGAGATGCTCCTATTGCCTTCAGAATTACAGCATTAGATCAACCTGCCACGGTAACTATATCAATGCCAGCAAACGCAAGTTTTACGCCCAAAACACTAAATTTAAATGCGTATGAACAAGGAATGTTTGAATTCACAAATGAATCTGATATAAATTCTATTGAAAATCAACCTGCTGACCAAATAAATTCTAAAGGAATTCTAATTACTTCAGATAATGATATTACAGCTTATTATGAAGTGGCAAATAGTAGTAATCCGGATAAATTTACACTGAAAGGAGAAAATGCACTTGGTACAGAATTTTTTGCATCTTCACAGACTGATTATGCCAATAAAGACAATAATTACAACCCTCTACCCTATGAAAAGATAGATATTGTAGCTACAGAAGATGGAACCATAATTGAAATTACTCCAACTGAAAATATTGTTGGCCATAGTATTAACAGCACATATACAATCAATCTGAACAAAGGAGAAACATACTCTATTACAGGAAATAAAATCAAAGCTTCCTATACTCTTGCCGGAACTTATATTAAATCCAATAAAAACATAGCGGTTACAATATCTGATGATTCCGTTAGGGATGAGTATGGAAGCTCATGGGATTTAATTGGAGATCAAACGATTCCTGTTTCGGTTACTGGTACTGAATACATAGCGATGTATTCAGGGGCTCCACGAAAAAATAAAAACGCAATAATTCCAATACAAAAAGTTTATGTTTTATCTACAGAAGACAATACAACTATAACTATTGATATAGAAGGCTCAAGTACTGGATCCTACAATTTGAATAAAGGTGAAAGTTTATCTCTGGATATTCCTGAAAATGCAACATCTACAATTAAATCAACTGCTTTACATATTAAATCAACTGCTCCTATATACGTTTATCAGTTATCCGGATTGGTTGGCAGTTCTAATGAATTAGGAAGTGCTATACTTCCTCCCATAAAATGCACCGGTTCTTCATCGGTAACATTTACCCGAGTATTAAATTCAAGGTTTTTCATCCAAATTTTAACTCAGTATAAAAACATTAGCCACTTTAGTTTTACAGGACCTGCTGCCACTCTAACAAGTGCCAACTGGGTAAAAGTCCCAAACACGGGTGCTGATAACGATGACAACACATGGTATTTTATTAATGAACGTGTTGATGGATTATCTGTAGGAACACCATATACCTTATCAAATTCGCAAGGTTTATTTCACTTAAGTGTATTTGATGAAAACTCAGGAAGTGCAAGTTTTGGATATTTCTCAGCTTTTAACAGCCTAAAAATTGCTGGACCAACAGAGCAATGTGCCGGAGACGTCATTCAACTAAGTGCAAATGAATTTTTAAGTACTTATAATTGGTTTAGCGAAAAAACAAAAACCGACGTATTATCAACAGAACCCACACTTGATGTTACAGAATCTGGACTGTATTGGGTTGTTGCCACACGAATGATAAACTCCGATGAAGGATGTGAACTCACAGATAGTATTGAAGTTGAATTTAATATGCCTGAGTTTGATTTGGGTGATGATGTAGAAATTTGCTATAATGATTCATATGTAGTTACACCTACTATTAATGAAGGAACATTTTATTGGTACGACGAATCCACAAGCCAAACATATACTTACACATCAACAACAGATGGAACTGAGGAAGTGTGGTTAGAGATAACTGATGAAGACGGCTGCAGTGCAATGGATACCATAAAAATAACTACTCGTCCAAAAATTCCTATTAATTTACAAGTTGATGTTACCTCTCAAAATAGCATTTGTACAGGAAGTACTATTTATAATAGCACATCACTAGATTCCTACGAATGGAGGTATGGTGACAAAAATTCGGCAATCATAAGTACTGATCCATACGTTCAGGCAAATGAATCAGGCTGGTATTATTTAACTGCAACACAAGATGAATGCTCTGACATGGATAGTATTGAAATTATCCTAACTCCGTTGCCATCAATTGAACTAAACGATGAAATTTTATGTCATGATGAAACTTACACTTCTCCGGCATACAACAATAATTCTTTTGAATATGTCTGGAAAACTATAAATACAGGTATCAATTCAACAGCAGAACAAATATCCTTTAATCAAAAGGATAGTATTTATTTATCCATAACAGACAACACTACTGGATGTACGATAAATGACAGTGCTTTTATTACTTTTCGAGAAGAAACTACAACATTACCAAAATCGGTAACTATTTGTGCATATACAGATGTTAGTTTAAAAACTGATGACCTAATTTTAGGAAGCTACACATGGGAATACAATGGTTCAACATTGAGCGAAACTGGACAAACACTAAACATTATTAATATTTTAAAATCGCAAGAAGGTGATTATACTGTTACTGGTGTTGATAAATATGGTTGTTTAACCACACAAACATTTACTGTAAATGTTACACTGGGTGATCCTATTGATTTAGGGAACGATAAAAGTATTTGTGATGGAGAATCAACAACTTTAAGTATTGGTTCCACTCCTGCTTCAGCTTTTAAATGGTACAATCAGGATCCGGAAACCAATACAGGCTTAACTCCACTGGCAACTAGCGTTACATATACAGTAAACTCAACAGGTACATATTATGTAATGACAACTCATGCTAATGGTTGCTCTAGTGTTGACCATGTTAATGTTACTGTAAATTCGCTTCCAATTATTGACTTACCTGATATACCTAAAGAATGTCAGGGTGAAACAGAAACTTATGATGCTGGGACTGGGTTTACCTATGAATGGCAAGATGGATCTACAGCACAAACTTATACAGCAAGCCAACCTGAAGAAGTTTCTGTTACTATAACAGATACAAACGGATGTAAAAATTCTGATGTTACCAATTATAGTTGGAAAGATGTAAACATTTTCACAAATGACACTCTTGTTATATGTCCAACGATTAATTATACAATTAACACAGACATTAGTATTTCTAATATCTCATGGTTTTTTAATGATGGTAGTAGTACAATTGATTTAAACAATAATACTGATTCATATTTCATTAATAATGCATCCACAAATGATGCAGGTAAATACATTGTAGAAGCTGATGATGGAGGATGTACTGATGTTCGGGATACAATAAATGTATATGTTGTAGATGTTGCTTCTATTAATCTTGGAATTGACAGACTAATTTGTAATGGTGATGTTATTCAATTAAATGCTAATGATGGTTTTGATAGTTACGAATGGAAATTATCCACTGATCTATCTACTGTGGTTTCTACAAACCAATATGTATTAGCTGGTCAGGTTAGTAATGAAACATCTGAACATTGGATGTTGCATGCAACACACTCAAGTGGCTGTTCTCTTGATGATGACATTATAGTTGAAAAGGTAAAACTTCCAGAATTTACACTTACTGACCACATAGAACCATGCGCAAATAGTACTGTTCCTTTATCTGATTTAATATCAAACTTAAATTCAAATTCAAACTATCTCGATCCTGACATTGTAACATATTATTGGAATAATAGTGATACTCCTAGTGCAATAGATGATATAGAAATAACAGAATCTGGTACTTATACAGTTAAAATTGAAAATAGCAATATGTCTTCAAGTGGTCCGTTCTCTTGTTATTCCAGTGCTGAAACAATAGTAGATTACCACGATGAACTTATTATCCCTGGTTTATTTGACCAATTTATTTGTCAGGGAAGTACAACAGACTTAATAACTCCTGATGAAGTTAAAAACTATAGTGAGTTAAAGAGTTACCATTGGGATAAACTGGATTCAAATGACAACATTGAGACATCTAATACTCCAAATCAGGATTGGTTAGCTATAGGAGATGAAGCTAAGTACGCATTAATGGTTACTTATACTAACGAGCTGTGCTATGCATCTGATACCATGTCGCTTATTAACAAAGAAAATCCAGATATTAGTATACTTGGAGACAATGAAATATGTCAAGGAGATACCACTATCTTTTATGCAAATCCATCTACATATAAAAGTTATTTATGGTCTACAGGTTCAATATATGACACAACCATAGTAAACACTGCAGGATTGTATCAATTATCCGTTGAAGGTTTTAATGGTTGTACAACAACTGAAACCTTCAATTTAACTGTCAACGAACTACCTATTATCAATTTAAATACATCCACACTAGCTATATGTGAAGGAACCTCTGATATTATTTCTATAGAATCAGTAAAGAACTCAGATGGTAGTGATGTCATCAATCCGATATACTTATGGAGTAATTGGGAAACAAGCAATTATATAACAGTAAACGAAACAGGCAACTATTCGGTTGAAGTTACAGATAGTAGAGAATGTACAAACAATGCTGAAGTTTCAGTCATAAAATATCCTCAAACTCAAATAGATCTTTCTTCAATAGCAACGTCAGGTTGCAGCAATGAGGGAATTTCATTGAATTGTCCATTAAAAATTGGTAGTGACATTACAAGTTTCCAATGGATCAAAAGTGGCAACACATCTGGAAATCCTGTTGCAGATACAGATTGGACTGTTTATGAATCCGGAACATATATATTAACTATAATTGACAACAATTTATGTGAAACATCAGATTCTGTAAAAATTAAAATTTATGAATCGCCAAGTGTTGATTTAGGTAATGACAGAAACATATGTACTGGAGAGGAACTATCTATTCCTTCTCCTGAAAATTACAGTTCATATACATGGAATACAGGCTCAGTTGAATCTTCGATAATAATTGAAGAAGCAAGTAATCCTGTTAATTACAGCGTTACGGTATACGACAACAATGGATGTTATGCTTCTGATGATATTAACATTACACCAATTCCTCTTCCTATTGTAACATTAGCAGACGTGCCTACAACATGTCCTGGAATTAAAACAGAATTAGTCCCTCAAATAGTCAATCAACCAGCATCATATTCAATTTGGTGGTCTACAAACACAAATGACGAAACCATTACCGTTGGAGAAGGCACTTATACCGTATCTGTTACAGATAACGTAAATGGGTGTTCGGGTTCTGCAACAACTACAGTATCATGGTATGATGCACCCAAAGTTAGTCTTGGAGCAGATACCTTGATTTGCCCATTAGTTGACATTATAACGATATCTCCTTTTGAGGGAAATATCTTTAAAAGTTATTTATGGCATAACAACCTGACTACTTACGAAATAAATGGAGACATTGGATACATCAACACTGTTTTTATCACTGATGACAATAATTGTAGCTCTTTTGATCAACAAAAAATACAATATATGTCAATCGATGATACCACTTACACCTATACTATTTGCGAAAAGGACACAACAATTTCATTAATAGATATTGATCCGGATGAAAAAAACCATACTGGCGAATATTTATGGTTAAGTGATAATTCAAACCTCTATTATAAAGACTTTTTTGAAGAGGATACAGCCATTGTAAATATCGGAATTACTATAGATAATAATTTGACAACCTGCTATTTCAAACAGGATACGGTTATTATGAATTATTATCCGCTTCCTCAAATTGAAGTATTAGATACATCAATATATCGACAGGTAGTGCTTGAAATGGACATGGAAAATCCACCTTATGAATATAGTCTCGATAGTTTAAATTGGCAAGGTGAAAATCTATTTACTGATTTAAATGAAGGTGAATATACTGTATACATCATAGATAATAATGGATGTGTTAATTCTGAAACATTTAACATTACGGAAGCTATTGAAATAGACATTCCTAATTTCTTCACGCCCAATAACGATGGTTATAATGACACCTGGGACATTGATGGTATTGAGAAATTGCCAGAATCTGTAATTAGAATTTATGATAGATATGGGAAACTACTGATTTTGTACAACGCTTCGGATCCGGGTTGGGATGGTACCTATCAAAACAAACGCATGCCATCAACGGATTATTGGTATGTAGTGGAGTTATTACCAACAAAAAAATTACTAAAAGGACACTTTACACTAAAACGATAATCAACCAACACAATGAGAAAATATATTTTTTTAGTGTTTGTAATTCTATGGGGAAAGTCAATTTGGGGACAAGAACACTTTATTACAAACCTATACGTTTACGATCTTTTTTTAATGAATCCTGCTACTGCAGGTGGAGATAAAAGCTGCAATCTGGTAAATGCATATTATCAAAAGCAATGGTTTGGAATGCAAGATTCTCCTTCCACCCAACTATTAAGTTATCAATTTGGAATAAATAATCAATTAGGCTCTGGTACATATGTTTATAATGATAAAAATGGTTACACAAGTCAAATAGGACTTCAGCAGTCTTTTTCTTATGAAATTAAACTACTTGATAACAGACGACAAAGGTCAACCTTTCAATTTGGTCTTTCTTTAAATGTTGAACAGTCAAAAATTGATCAAACTAATTTTATTAATGATAGCCAATTGTACGATCCCATAATAAGTGGAGGCTCAGAAAGCGGTTGGGGAGTTAATGCAAATGCTGGATTTATGCTAAAATACAACAATCACCACATAGGAATGTCATTAACAAACATGCTTCCGCAAAACAACCCCTTGTACGATAATTCTTACGAAAATGAACTACCTGCAGATGTGCATATTCATATGGGAACCTGGTTTAAACTTTCGTCAAGAGATGTCTATTTATTTCCTGAGATAATGTATCGTAGAAATAAAGAAGCAGACTCACGTTTTGATGTAAATTTAAAACTAAAAATGCCAACCTACAACCATAACCTTGCCTATTGGACCATATTATGTTATAGAAGAAGCATGGATCATGATTACGGAAGAGACCTTTCTTCAAGTATAACGGCAGGTATTAATTATAATAGGCTTAGCTTTGGATTAGAATACCAGTTTAGTTGGTCAGGCTCTCAGAATTATTATGGAAACGGAGTACAAATGGTTATGGGATATCGATTTAACTGCAACAACTTTAAAAAAGGTGCTGTTCCTTGTAGTTTTCAGGATGTAATTTACAAAGGATTCGAAAGAAGGTAACCAACAAAATTTCATTTAATATTTAAAAAACATACATTTGTTTTTCTTTATTAAAAATTTAACATAACTGTTAAACAAATGAGAAGACACAAACAGTTTTATGTAATAACAACATGGGTTATATTGGCCCTTACTAGCTTATCTTTTAAAAATAATAATGCTAAAACTTACGCTGTTTATATTTATGATGATTATGCAACCATAGATTTAAATCAAAAAGAAAAGATAAACATTTTAGCAAATGATTATGGCTTTTCTGACGGTGTAAGTGCTCTCACCATAATTCAAGAACCTTCAAATGGCAGTGTAATAATTAATACTGATAATTCAATTTACTACACGCCTAATGAAAATTATGTTGGCACTGATATTTTTAAATATGAAATTTGCAATACTTATGGAGAATGCGGCCAAGGAAATGTAAATATTGATATTGTATATAAGGACTATACTCCTAAAGCTATAAATGATAGCATCACAACTTATTGGACAAAAGAAAAATCAATAACTTGTGTGGATAATGATTTAGAATTATTCAATCCACCTATTACACTGAATATAGAAATTCCATCTCAAAAAGGAGATTGTTATACGGATGGAGAATCAACTGTTTTCTACTCGCCAGGTAAAGGATATTCAGGCGCTGATTCCATTAAATATTCAATATGCGATGAGGATGGTGATTATGGTTATGCTTGGATAATCATTGATTTACTTCATGATAGTTCATCAAATGAGATTTTTGTACCTAATGGTTTTTCTCCAAATGGAGATGGTATTAATGACTATTTTGTTGTTCCTGATTTTGATAATGCTTCCAATGTAAAGCTTACAGTATTTAGTCAGTGGGGAAATATAGTTTATGAAAACAGCAATTACAAAAATGATTGGGATGGCATTTCTAATTCCGGATCAACAAATGGAAATAAATTAAAGGTGGGAACTTACTATTACAGATTTGTTGCTGCTGATTTAAATCTGGATTTAAAAGGATATGTATATATCAATTTTTAACCTAAAAAACCATTAAACAGATTGAGACATTTGAAATTCATATTATTAAGTTTTATTTTAATTTATACAATACATAATTCATATTCACAATGGGATCCTTCCTTTTCCCAATACATGAATAATCAATTGTGTATCAACCCTGCATATACGGGGGTTAGAAACTCCATTTCGGCCAGTATAAATGCTAAAAAGCAATGGATGGGTATTGATGGTGCCCCAACTACTTATATGGTAGGAATAAACGCCCCCATAAATAAAACATTTAGTGCAATAGGAGTTTTGTTATCAAACAATAGTGTTGGTCCTATAAATACTTACTGCGGAAATTTTTCATATGCTCACCTATTAAAACTGAATGATCAGCTCCATCTTTCATTAGGATTAAATATTGGAGCTAATTATCAAAACATATCACTTTCCAAAATAAATGTTGTCAATAGCAATGATCCTATGTTTCAAAGTGATATATCAAATCAAATAAATGCCGATTTTGGAGCAGGAGCCTTTATGTATTCTCCATCATTTTATATAGGAATATCTTTTCCTCATTTAGTTCAAACTAACTTTTCAAAATACGAAGACATCGAAACTCCAACCTATAAGCGAAATGCTTATCTTTCGTCGGGAACTACAATAAACATCAATAAATCATTTGCTATAAGACCATCTGCTTTATTTAAAATAAATGAAGACAAGGAAATGAATTTAGATTTAAATGCGCTATTGGCCATTAATAACAAATTTATTATTGGAGCCTCTTATAGAATAAAAAATAATATGTCGTTTATTGTAAATATGCAGATATCAAAGCAACTTCTTGTTGGATACTCCTATGACATAAACAATAACAACAGCAACATTGGTAACAACAGTCATGAAATTTCTTTATGCTTTGATAGTTTTAAATATGCAAAGAAAAATCGCAAACGAAATTTTGCAAAGAAAAAGAAGAAAAAGAAGAAGGATAAAGAAGAGGACAGTATCAGATCCATCAGAAATTTTTAAGAGACTGTAAATTCAACTCTGTCCATAAGTGAATAAATTATTAATATTGTAGCTTATGGCAAAGAAGAAAGAATCGGCAGAATACATTGCAATGCGAGATCTGGCATTGGAACAATTAAAAAGTGGAAAGTCGTTAACAGGAAAAGATGGTGTTTTTGCGCCTATATTGAAAGAGTTTTTAGAGAGTGCCCTTGAAGCGGAGATGGAAGATCATCTTGGCGAGGAGGAGCGCTCTTTGGGCAACAAAAGGAACGGCAAAGGACAAAAAACAGTTAAAACAGGTGTTGGTAATGTTACCATTGAGCCTCCATATGACAGGAACGGTAATTTTGAACCGGAAATAATAAAAAAAAGACAAACAGTATTAGCCGACAGCCTGGCACCCAAAATAATAAGTTTATACGGAAAAGGTATGAGCTTGCGAGACATTGGTATTTACATTGAAGACATGTACGATACGGAGGTTTCTCCCACAGTTCTCAGCGAAATTACTGACCGAGTTATCCCTCAAGTAAAAGAATGGCAAAACCGACCATTGGACGAAGTTTATCCGATTGTATGGTTGGATGCTATGCATTATAAGGTAAGGGACGGCGGAAAAGTTGTATCTAGGGCTGTTTATAATATTCTTGCCATAAACAAACAGGGAAGAAAAGAGCTTATCGGTATGTACATATCCGAAAGCGAGGGAGCAAACTTCTGGCTTTCTGTATTGACTGATTTAAAGAGCCGTGGAGTTAAAGATATCCTGATTGCCTGTACCGACAACTTAACCGGCTTCACCCAAGCTATCCTAAGCATTTTTCCCGAAACTGAAATACAAAAGTGTATTGTCCATCAGATACGCAACTCTCTTAAGTATGTGGCTTCTAAAGACCAGAAACCATTCATGAAGGAGCTTAAAAAAGTATATCAAGCTCCAACCAAGTCACAAGCTGAAACAGAGTTGCTTAACCTGGAAGAAGCATGGGGTAAAAAATACCCTGTCGTAATTAAATCCTGGAATGAAAACTGGGAAGAGTTATCGTCTTACTTCCAATATGATGAACCTATCAGAAAACTGATTTACACAACAAATGCAGTAGAAGGTTTTCATCGTCAAGTAAGAAAAGTAACCAAAACCAAAGGTGCATTCACAAGTGACATGGCATTACTAAAACTCATTTATTTGGCAATAGAGAACATCTCAAAGAAATGGACACAGCCAGTGCAAAACTGGGGACTGACAGCTCAACAACTGTGCATCAAGTTTGAAGGGAGGTTCGATCTTGAAATATAATCACCAAAATCTAAAAGCAAAGGTAAGTCGCTTACAGAACCTGTCAAGGGTGTATAAACGGCTTCGTGCCTCAGCCGCCCTTGACAGAATCTGAAAGCTTCCCAATTATGCTTTTAGAAATTGGTTCAAAGAAAAAAAATAAGTTAATTTGAAATCATAAATAAAATCATCGGACAGAGTTCAGCTTACATTCCCATTTTTAACATAAAAAAAGCCTGTTCTACAATTGTAAAACAGGCTTAAGGTTCTTTATCTACAGAAGAAGCTGGAATTTTGGCTTATATCCAAACTTCTTTTTAACACTTTATTTATACTCAGCCAGAATATCTTTCACATCTTCAGGTGCAACTCTTCCGTATACCTTTTCACCGACAGTAACTACCGGAGCTAAACCACATGCTCCAACACAACGTAAGCTACTTACTGAAAATTTACCATCTGGAGTTGTTTCCCCTACTTTTACATCTAATAAGCGTTTAAACTCATCTAATACTTTCTCAGCTCCTCTTACATAACATGCAGTACCCATGCAAATTGAAATTGGATGCTCTCCTTTTGGAGTCATTGTAAAGAATGAATAGAAGGTAACTACACCATAAACATGAGCAATATTTACATTTAATTGCTCAGCTACTATTTCTTGCACTTCAGCAGGCAGATATCCAAAGATACCTTGAGCTGCATGCAATATATTTATTAATTCGCCTTTTTCGTATTGAAACTTTTTGCAAACATCTTTTAGCTCCTGAACCTTGCTTTCAGCTAATTTTATTTCTGCCATAACTGTTAGTCGTTATTAATTTTATCAGTTTAATTCTGTTTTTCATTTATCTGATAGATTTCACCAGAAAATTTAATTATTTGTTATTAAGGTATATAATTAAATTTACGGATTCAATTCAACTTTCTTTTTCTTATCAAAATAATGAGTATGAAGCAATTTATGCGACAATTCACCACATGGTTCACCTAAGAACTCCTCATATAACTTCACGATAAAAGGATTCTCATGAGATTTACGAATCTCTTTTCCTTCATCTTCGCGATAAATAGCAGCAGCTCTTTTCTTAAGAATACTAGTATCACCATGGTGATATGGCTGACCGGCACCTCCGATACATCCTCCTGGACAAGCCATAATTTCAATAGCGTGAAATTCTGAATTACCAGCCTGAACATCTTCAAGAAGTTTACGAGCATTTCCCAAACCATGAGCAATACCTATTTTAATAGGAAGTCCATCAAAATCAACCTCAGCAGAGCGAATTCCTTCGAACCCTCGTAAAGATTCAAACTCCACTTTTTCTAATTTCTTTTTAGTTTGAACTTCGTAAGCCGTACGAACAGCAGCCTCAATAACACCTCCTGTATTAGCAAAAATCACACCTGCTCCTGTTGATTCTCCCATAGGATTATCAAAATCCTCATCATCCAACTCGTTAAAATTGATGTTTGCACCTTTAATCATTTGTGCCAATTCACGAGTTGTAACAGAAAAATCAACATCAGGATTACCATCTACTGCAAACTCAGGACGTTGTGATTCATATTTTTTAGCTAAACATGGCATGATAGAAACCACGACCATATCGTCACGTTTAATACCCATTTTTTCGGCAAGATATGTTTTTGCTATAGCACCAAACATTTGCTGGGGAGATTTAGCTGTTGATGGTACATCCAGCATATCCGGGAAATTACTCTCAAAGAAATTAACCCATCCAGGACAACATGAAGTTAAGATAGGAAGCTTAACATCCTTATCTCCAGAAAGATGTTTTTGCAAACGACCTAACAACTCTGTACCTTCTTCCATTATGGTAAGATCAGCTGCAAAATCAGTATCAAACACTTTATCAAAACCAAGTTTTCTAAGTGCTGATGCCATCTTACCAGTTACTAATGCTCCTGGCTCCATTCCAAACTCTTCACCTAATGCAGCACGCACAGCAGGAGCTGTTTGAACAATAACAGTTTTTGATGGATCAACTAAAGCTGAAATTACTTTGCGCGTATTATCTACTTCAGATAGCGCTCCCGTAGGACAAACAGCAACACACTGACCACAATAGGTACATGTAGATTTTTCTAAATCCATTTCAAAGGCAGGTGAAACCACCGATTCAAAACCTCGATTGATGGCTGATAAACATCCAACAGTTTGAATTTCATTACAAGCCATCTCACATCTACGACACATGATACACTTGTCCATATCCCGAATTATTGATGGAGATTTATCTTCTTTATAATGAGATTGCTCTCCTTCAAATGGTATTTCACGGATACCTAAATTCTGAGCCATCGTTTGAAGCTCACAATTTCCATTTTTTACACATGTTAAACATTCTGCCGGATGATCAGAAAGAATCAACTCCATCACAGTACGACGTGCATTAACAACTCTTAGTGAATGAGTATTAATACTCATCCCTTCAGAACATTCTGTTTTACAGGCTGGAGCTAAATTTCTTCTCCCTTCTACTTCTACTACACAGATACGACAACCACCAGGATTGTTTTCATAATTCATATCATGCAGTTTCATATGACAAAGTGTAGGTATCTCAACTCCTACAGACTTTGCCGCTTCTAACAATGTAGTACCTTTTTCAACGACTACTGATTTGTTATCTATATTTAATTTTACAATATCCATTGTTTTATGACCTTTTTAAGATTACTGGATGCTGATCGCATTAAACTTACATTTCTCCATACACGCACCACACTTAATACAAACAGTTGTATCTATTACATGAGGCTGTTTCTTATCTCCCGAAATGGCATCAACAGGACAAACGCGAGAACATAAGGTACATCCTACACAAGTATCCGGATTAATAACATACTCCATCAAGTCTTTACACTGTCCTGCAGGACATTTTCCATCTTTAACGTGTGCTAAATACTCCTCTGGGAAATTATCCATTGTAGATAAAACCGGATTTGGAGATGTTTGTCCTAATCCACAAAGTGAAGTATCTTTAATCACATTACCTAAATTGCGTAAAATTCCTAAATCCTCTTCAGTTGCATTCCCTTTTGTAATTTTATCAAGCATCTCATATAAACGCTTATTACCGATTCGACAAGGCGCACACTTACCACACGATTCCTCTACAGTAAAGTCTAAATAAAATTTAGCAACAGAAACCATACAGTCATCTTCGTCCATAACAATCATACCACCTGATCCCATCATAGAACCACAAGCAAGTAAGTTATCGTAATCAATTGGAATATCAAGATGCTTTTCAGTCAAACAACCACCAGAAGGGCCTCCTGTTTGAACTGATTTAAACTTTTTACCATCTTTTATACCACCACCAATATCAAATATTACTTCTCTTAAAGTAATACCCATTGGCACCTCTATTAAACCAACATTATTAATTTTTCCAGCCAGAGCAAATACCTTTGTTCCTTTACTCTTTTCTGTTCCAATAGAGCTAAACCATTCAGCACCATTATTGATGATTACCGGGATATTAGCAAATGTTTCAACATTATTTACGTTGGTAGGCTTTTCTTTATATCCGCTAACTGATGGAAAAGGAGGCTTAACTGTTGGCTCACCCCTTAAACCTTCCATTGAATGGATTAAAGAAGTTTCTTCACCACAAACAAAAGCTCCGGCTCCATAACGTAATTCAACATCAAAATCAAAACCAGTTCCAAAAATATTTTTTCCTAAAACACCTAATTCCCGAGCCTGCTTAATAGCAATTTTTAAACGCTCAATTGCTAATGGATACTCCGCACGTATGTAAATTAAACCATTGCTACCACCAATACAATATCCACAAATAGCCATTGCTTCAAGTACTGAATGAGGATCTCCTTCAAGAATGGAGCGATCCATAAAGGCTCCTGGATCTCCCTCATCGGCATTACACACTACATACTTCTCATCTCCCTCAACATTATGAGTAATTTCCCATTTCAATCCTGTTGGGAAACCACCACCTCCACGACCTCTAAGTCCGGAATCTTTGATTATCTTAATTGCATCTGCAGGAGTCATCTCTGTCAGCACTTTACCTAATGCAGAGTAACCTTCTCGAGCAACATATTCATCAATATTTTCAGGATTAATAAATCCACAATTACGTAAAGCAATGCGTATTTGTTTTTTATAAAATCCCATATGTTTTGAATCAGCAATATGCTCATTCTTTTCAGGATCTGTATATAACAAACGCTCCACTTTACGACCTTTTACAATATGCTCTGAGATAATTTCTCCTGCATCTTCAGGTTTTACCTGAACGTAAAAAGTATTATCGGGAATCATCTTTACAATGGGTCCTTTTTCACAGAATCCAAAACATCCTGTGCGAACCACTTGAATTTCATTTTCCAGGCTATTATCAACAACTGCCTGTTTTAAATTTTCAACAATTTCTTCACCTTGCGAGGCACGACATCCTGTTCCTCCACAAACTAATATGTGACTTTTATACTTGGCCATGATTCAAAATTAGTTTTCGTTATCGTCTTCGTTTGCAGTTGTGTAGCCAACAGGAATAATCCCATCA
Organism: uncultured Saccharicrinis sp.; assembly: GCA_963665705.1. Taxonomy (GTDB): domain Bacteria; phylum Bacteroidota; class Bacteroidia; order Bacteroidales; family Marinilabiliaceae; genus Saccharicrinis. The sequence continues at coordinate 624,408 of OY762448.1, read as the reverse complement.
ACTAATTCACCTCCAATAATATGTTTGGTGATGATTTCTTCAGCTTTTTTTGTATCCACATGTCCATATACTACAGGGTCAGAACCTGGCACATGAACCTCAATTGTTGGCTCGGAATGACAATATCCCATACAGCCGGTTTGTGTCACAACTGCCTCTACCGCTCGATTATCTAATTCCTCAATCAGATAATTCATGGTTTCTTTAGCACCTGAAGCTATTCCACAGGTTGCCATTGAAACCTTAATCTGAATCATTTTTTCAGGATGATCACTTTTTTCACGGAGGGTCAACTTTGACTGAAGTTGTTCCCTCATCTTTTTCAGATCGTCTAAGGTTTTAACTTTTGCCATTTTGCATTTATTATAATTTGTAAATAGTTTCTCTAAATTTGATTATTCTGATTAGGATTTCCTTTTCATTTTACCCAATCAACTCTTTCCTCTCATAAATCAACTCCAATTTCAACCAAGTTCTCTTCAACCATTTGCTTAAGGAACTTCACTACACTTGGCTTGGTAATTTCCACACCATCCAGAATCTGCTTAATCTCTCTACTATCTATAACGAATGTATCTCCATCCATTGAATGAGTATAAACAAAATCTACTGATGGATTTCCTGATATCATAAGACTAATTGTTGAAGGTATATCACCCAAAGGCGGTCTGTCAATATGCGATCGGATAAATAACGCCTCTATTACAGTACCTTCTCCTACTCTTGATTTTATATTCAGCTCTCCTTCTGATAATTGAGCATTTTGTTGAAGAAGTGGAATTCCTAATCCTACCTTTCGTGTTTTTCGAGAAGTAAAAAACGGATCTAAAGCATTTTTTATCGTTTTTTCATCCATACCATAACCATCGTCTTTTACGCTAAAAACCAATGTGTCTTCTTTTGTATTTTCAATAACAGATACTTCTATCAGTGAAGCCATAGCTCTAACTGAGTTTCCAATTATATCAAGTATGTGCATGGATATATCTCGCATTCTATCAATAATTTAAACTGATATTTAATATTTTACGCCCATTCTGATTATTGAGGGCCTTTTTTATTTCTTTAAAACTTAATTTTTTCAATAATAAAGTTGAATAACCAGCTCCTATATCTTCTGGTACATGCGCATCTGAATTTGTTATAATTGGGTAATTCTTAACCCAACTGTACTTATCAAATACCTCTTTTAAATTTGCAACTCTACTTATTTCCAAAGCTGATACTAATAAATCTTTAGAAATAAAACCAAGCTGACTACTTATACTATATCTGGGTCTATCAACATGAGCAGGAATAAAAATACCGTTCAATTCATAAACCTTCTCAGCCACTTCATCTATAGACTGATCCAATCCAACAATCAATAACCTTTCTTCCTCTCCCAGAATATTACCTTTCATATCTACCCAAACCTGATCTCCAAACAGTTCCGGCTTATTCTTTATAAAAGGAAGATACTGGTCAATATAATTTTGAAATTCATCTAATTCTTCTTCTTCCTCAAAAAAAGCCAGGCAATGAACCTCTTCTTTTGTATTTATCTCTACACCACATAGCACAAAAACATCATGCTGCTTTCCATACTCTTTTATCAACTTACTTTGCTTTGTACTATTATGATCAGCAATACCTATGATATCTAATCCTTTTTCCTTTGCTGATTGAATAATACTTTCAGGACTCATTTCCAAACTTCCACATGGAGAAAGGACAGTATGAATATGTAAATCGGCCCTGTATTCTATCATTGGTTATCCATTTAATAACTGGTACAAAGTACCTGATGCCTCAAACGTCTCCATATCAGTACCCAAAATTGGAATACCTTCTTCATTACTTTGATCAAGTGCAGCCTTTTCAGGCTTATATCCCTTTACAAGAATAATTGCAGCCACTTCTTTTAAAGAGGCTATTGCCATAATGTTTTTATGCGTTTGCAAGGTTATCCAAACTTCTCCCTCATCCACATTTCCCATAACATCACTAAGTAAATCGGATGTATAGGCACCAACTACTTCATTGTTTATACCTTGTTCTCCACAAAAAACCTTAAGGTTCAGTTTTTCAACTAAATCACATACCTTCATTTTTTGCTCCTTTTTTTCTACAATCTTTATCCAATCGTTGTTGCCCCCAGGTTTTTTCAATAATTCTGGTTGCATGCTCACTACTAAGCTTTCTATTTTTCTCCATCATTCGCTGCATAAAAACACAATTAGACAAGTTCGCTTTTCGTTGAACAATATCTTCTGCCAATGATTGGCAACTAGGAGACCCACATGCACCACAATCTATCCCTGGCAAATAACACATCAAGTTACGAATTCGCTCCATTTTTTTCAATGCTTCAGAAAAATCCTGATCTAAAGACATTGCAGGAAGTGGGTCAATCTTTGTAATAAATAAATCTTTATCCTGTAAAATATCTTTATGGGCTTTCAACCCTTCACTTTCGCTTTCATTTTCAAGTTGTTTCGCACGAATTTTCAAACGTTCAACAGTTAAAAATCTATTCCCCTGCAATAAAGCTCCTCCTGCACACCCTTGATCACATGCTCTCAACTCCAAAAAATCCACTTCAGGAATATCATCATTCTCTAGGATCTCTAAAAATTCGATTACATTATGTATCTCATCTACAGATAAAGTATGACCTTGCATATGCTCAGCTTCTCCATGTGATAAACTCCATTTCATAGCCTTACTGGATAAGTGTGGCAATACGGGTAAATCTTTTAAAGAATCCTTTCTATTTTTAATTTTATGATAAAGTTTATTCGATATATAACTCATATTGATAACTCCATTTATCATATCATTGGTGTTCTGACCAAAACCTTTGATAGCAGCAATTTTTGCAGCACATGGAGTGATATAAAATATACCGATTTGATCCGGTGGGATTCCCTGATTACTCAACATCTTTTTATAAAAAGCTGCAGATGCATCAACGGGTGGCTTTACTGATGCGATATTATCAATTAAAGAAGGAAATTTAACTTGAATAAGACGAACTACAGCCGGACAAAATGTTGATATTAAAGGCTTTTCTTCACTCTGATCAATCTGTTCATTCATCAGATTATTGATCACATCAACCATATATTCAGCCTGAAAAACATGAGTGAACCCTAATTCCTTCATTTCACTGAATATTTCTTCTTCGGTAATTTGTGTTGGAAATTGCCCTGTAAAAACGGCTGGTACGAGTGCAACACGACACTCATAATCAAATATTTTTTCTAAATCATCCTGCTCAACATAAATGGCATGAACCGGACATACTTTTAAACATTCTCCACAATCAATGCAACGTTTTTTTAAAATTAAAGCCTTACCATCATTAATACGGATAGCATCGGTTGGACACACATTCATACAATGTGTACAACCATAACAAATATCCTGGTCAACCTTTAAGGCATGATATATTTGCTGCTTTCCCATTAAATCCTGTTATTATAAATAAGTTATCATTTCTACTTTAGTACCCATATCTACTTCACTGGTAACCTTTAATTCATCAACATTTTTCTTCATATTAGGAAGTCCCATTCCTGCACCAAAGCCCATCTCCCTCACTTTTGAAGAAGCCGTTGAATACCCTTCCTGCATGGCTAAATCTATATCTGGTATTCCCGGGCCTTTGTCATCTAAAACAATATGAATATGTTTGGCATCAATATTTACTTTAATTGCTCCATTATATGCGTGTGCAACAATATTAACCTCTGCCTCATAAAGAGCTACTACTATCCTTTTTACAACTTTTGGACTAACATTCAATTGCTTCAATGTTTTTTTTACAGCACTTGAAGCATTTCCTGCTTTTGTAAAATCACCGCCTTCTACTTCGTAAATAAATTCCATGATATATTTTAATAAACGGGTTTTAGTCCTGCTTCGTATAACTTACCTACCGCATTAAACATTGAATATTTACATTGGAGCAAAATCATGCTATGCTCTTTGGCCAATTTTAGCATATCTTCAGTTATCTGTTTATTTCTAACAAACAAAATACACTGAACATCTGCCATTTCTACCGTCCTAATTGTTTGCATATTAGCAAGACCTGTAATCAAAATCATTTTATCAGTATCCAGAGTAAGCACATCACTCATCAAATCACTGGCAAAACCACGCATAATATCTAAATCAACATAAGCACTTCCACATGCTATCGTTGCATCCAGAACTTGTATAATCTCGCTAATTTTCATTCAACAATTTGCCTTAATTCATTTAAAATAAACTTAATATCTTCAATTAAAGAAATATTTCAAGAATTGAAATGCAAAATACGGTGTATCAGACGAAAAAAAAAGTAGAATTAATGTATAACCGTAATACATAAGCAATCTAAATAAACCATAAAAAAATATAAATTAAACTTTCAACTTATTTATCCGAATATACTAAACAAACAACACACCCACAAACACATATACTACTATCATACAACATCTTACCACCCCTATATAGTAAATTTAGCAGCTACAAAAACTACACATATCATTTGATAACTTGCTATTTTGAACCAGTATAAATTATATATACTCAATAGAAACTTCTTTTAAAAACTTCTCTTCCAATAATAAAGCTATTCGTTTAACTACCGTTCTCCTAATTTCAAGCTCTACTGGTAAATTGGGATCCTGATGTGCTACATTAATTCTCGTACCATTTATGATATAAATTTGATCACTCTCCAAAAACTTCTTAACAATCTGATGCGCTGGCCCTTTACCTAGAACATCATCCTTTTCAAATCTCTCCAACACTCTAACCACTTTACCCAAAGTAAGTATACCTTCTGTTACCAAATCAATACCTTCCATCTGTGCAGCTGGAGGTAAATCCGGATCAAGCATCTCTAAACTTGCAGCAAATTTAAGTCCTAGTTCTCTGGCTATGATTTCTGCTGTTGTTCCCCCACTCACTATTTTCTTCCCACTAAACTGTTGCACTTTTAAAGAAAAGTCAGCATCTTTTTCTTCTTCGTATGGCGGTCCGGTTACAAACAATAGCTTTCTGGGTTCACGCAAATAGATAATACCACACGATGTATCATCGAGCGGACTACCACCATCATTTAATGATGCCATATTAACTATTTTACGAGTCAATTTAGATGATGATATAAATGGGGTATTTTTTACACTTTTAATTACATAATTTTCCACCTCTTCTCTTCCCCAACCAAAAGGCAATGTTTTTGACCCCATGCCTGATTGAACAATTCCATCTGACCAAAAAAATATCCTATCTTCCTTACGAGCCTTAAAATGACATGTATATAGTTTCTTTCCTTTATTCTTTTGACTATCTAATATTATTTCTTCCCATCCCGGATCAAAGGGACGATGCGTACGCATAATTAAACATCTCGGATTATCATATTCTATAATGGTAGTACTACCATCGTCATCAACATCAATGATGGTAAATGTTGAATAACTCACTTTTCGTACACTACAAACCGGTAGTGTATTCATTATGATTTCTGCTGTTTTTTGTACCTCTTTATGCTCAATTGTAAAGTTTACAGCCATTGATGCTGTTAAAGTAGCTAAAACATTAGCTTTTACACCACTTCCCATTCCATCGGATAAAACTGCAATAGTCCTACCATCTTCTTTTATACGCCGTGAAATAAAAACGTCACCACAAATAAATTCGCCTCGGTGATTATTCTGACTACAGTTTATATCTAAATAAAAATCAGGTTCTTTAACTTCCATGACTATCCCCAATTTTTTGTGCTTCAATAATTGAATTCAGCACTTTTTCAGTTTTAGATGCACTCTCTCCTAATAAAAATGCTATTTGTTGTACCGTTTCTAAATTATCTCTAATAACAGTTCGGGCTCGATTAATAATTTCTTCCTTTCGAACTTCAGGTGCTGTTAAATCGCGAATGATGCCACCCACAATTTTATGTTTCTTTATTGCAAAAATGGAAACGTTTAATATATTTTCTCCCATCTTAATATCACGATTTTTCACTTCTTGCCCTGTTTGTAACACTGAAGAAAATAACTTTCCGAAAGGCAATAAAGAATTTATATCAGCACCTTTTAATCCTGGTATAACTTCATCCAGCTGTTTGGCATCTTCTCCCATCATTTCCACGAAACTTTGGTTAGATTCAATGATATTTAAATTAGCATCAACCATTACAACACCTGCTCTCAATTTATTTAACATGGCAGTCATCGTATCTGCAACTTCCTGAGCTGATTTCCCTTCCTTTCGCGCAAGCTCTTCACTTTCGCGCAAGGCTTCTTTTGTGTTTTTTAATTTCTCATTAGCCGAATGTACTTTGTTGATATAGGTATGAAGACTTTTTATTGAATAGGAGTAGCACATCTCAAAATTGGTTAATCCTTGACAATAGGCAACCGCAAATTCTTTGCACGAAGGATATCCACAAGCACCACATCCTAATTGATCCCTAATATCACTTTTACCCATATCGTGTAAAACACGCTGAACTTCCTCTTCTGATGGTTTTGGTAAACGCCTGTCCGTAATTTTAAAAGAACGGGAAAGATCCAGTTTTTTAAATTCCTTCATATCAGCCCGCCATTGATCATCATCAATATCTTTCAATCGCTTTTCAACATATCTTACAATATCTGATTGCCGTGTAAACTTTTTGCCTCCCTGAGTCATACCTGGCCCCATTGAACATCCTTCGCAATAATAAAGATCAATATGCTGTTTTAAATTACTTACTTCAGCAAATTCTTTTAATGACTGAATAAAATCATTCCTCCCATCAGCAGAAATCACACTACTTTCCAGTAGATCTTGCGACATATCAACTGCCTGCCACAATCCATGATTTATTGGATATAATCCGCCTTTTCGACCTAACGGAGGATCAAAATCACTAAATTCAACTGAAGATTCTTTAATCTTATTTAATTCTAACAACTTTCGAAGCTCAGTAAAGGTAATCACAGCATCAATGCGACCATCTGTATTATAAAAACTTCGTACATCATCTTTTGCTGACACACAAGATGTAATATATACTACTTTAATATCCTGTCCATATCGTTTTTTCATAACCTTTGACATAGCGATAAAAGGAGGTACAATAGGTGCCAGATTATCAACTAAATTAGGTCGGTATTTTTCAACAAAAGATCTTACCGGAGGACAGTGTGTTGTAAGATAATACTTCCCTTGAAAATTTTCCAATAGTCCCTTGTATTCTTGTGCTACTAAATCAACTCCGAAAGCAACTTCACCAACTAAATCAAAACCTAATGCTCTTATCATAGCAACAAATTTTCTATAGTCAGAAATATCAATAAATTCACCAGATAAGGCAGGATCACATATTGCAGCAACTTTCCCTTCAGTCTTTAAAATTTCTTCAACACTTACTTCTTCATTCCTGTATTTAATAGCATTTTGAGCACATACAACTACACAATTTCCACAACCAATACATTTGCTATTTATTATTTTTGCATGTTTATCAGCTATTTTAATTGCTTTTGCAGGGCAAACTCTGATGCAGGTTAAACTCAAATTACACTTATCTTTATCTACTTCAATTAGTGGAGCCATTATATAACTATTTAAACTTCAAAGTATTTTGCTAAAATATCATAAATTTTATCGGGATTAACTAATGAAAACTCTTCTTCATCAATTTTTAAAATAGGTCCTTTCTCACAATTTCCAGTACACAACTCCCCTTTAAAGAATATGGAATTCTCTAATTGATGTTCTGCTAAAAATTTTTTAACAATGGGTAACACCTCTTTATTTCCTCTGGAAAAACAAGAACTTCCCATGCATATGGTAATAGAATGCTCGTTTTGCATAGTTTAATTATAATTAATCTTCCTCAAAGTTTAAAATACAAAAAATGACTGTCTACACAAGAGTAGACAGTCAAATATTAATTTGTGCATGCACAATAAACTCCTAATACCGGTTTCTTTTGGTATAAGTGGTATGAAGCAATTCATGAGATTTATGTCCAAGTGGTTTTTTTAGAAACTCGTTATATAATTTCACGACTTCCGGATTTTCATGTGATTTTCGAATGGGTTTACCCGCATCTTCTTTATAAATTGCTTCTGTTCTTTTCTTTCGAATTTCTATATTAGTTGGAATTGGTTGTCCTCCTCCTCCTAAACAGCCTCCAGGGCAAGCCATAATTTCTATAAAGTGGTACTGAGCTTTACCATTAACTACGCTATCCATCACTTTTTTAGCATTTGCTAGGCCATGAGCAACACAAGTCTTTAATTCTACACCATTCAAAAATTCCCATTCTGGTAATGGATCTTCTATTTTAACATTAACTTCTTTCACTTCATCCATACCTCTTACTGGGGTAATATTTAAACCATCAAAAGGAATCTCCCTACCAGTAACAATCTCATAAGCAGTACGTAATGCAGCCTCCATAACACCACCAGTAGCACCAAATATTACAGCAGCTCCACTCGAAACACCCATAAATGAATCAAACTCTTCATTTTCCAATGCCTGAAAATCAATCCCTGCTTGTTCTATCATCCTTGCTAACTCACGTGTTGTTAAAACCAGGTCAACATCTTTATATCCACTAGAATGCATTTCTGGTCGATTAGCCTCAAACTTTTTAGCGGTACAAGGCATAATCGAAACCGAAACAATATCCTCCGGATCAACATTAATCTTATTAGCATAAAAAGTCTTTACTAATGCTCCAAACATTTGCTGGGGCGATTTAGCCGTTGAAACATTAGGTAATAATTGAGGATACATATGTTCAATATACTTAATCCACCCGGGAGAACACGATGTAGTCATTGGCAATGTAGATTCTGGATTTTTATCCACTAAAGCTCCTTTTAATCTTTGAAGTAATTCATTTCCTTCTTCAATAATGGTTAAATCAGCCGTAAAATCAGTATCTAAAACAGAATCAAATCCTAATCGTCGAAGTGCAGCTACCATTTTACCAGTAACAACATGTCCTGAATCCATACCCAATGCCTCCCCTAAAGCAACTCTTACAGCTGGTGCTGTTTGAACAACCAAATGCTTTTGTGGGTCATTAATCGCAGACCAAACTTCATCTATATAATTGCGTTCGATTAAAGCTCCTGTGGGGCATCGATTTACACATTGACCACAATTGGTGCAAACTACTTCATACATTGGTTTTTCAAAAAACGAGGCAATTTTCATTTTTTCACCCTTATAAGCCACAGATAAAGCCCCAATGTTTTGAAGTTGATCACAAGAGCGAACACACCGTTGACAACGAATACACTTTGAATCATCTTTAATAATAGAAGGGGAAAAATAATCTATTGTATACTCTTTCAATGCCACAAGATCTATCAAACTATCTTCACCTATTAAATATTCTGAAGACAAATGTTGCAATTCGCATGAACCATTCTTATAGCATCTAGTACATTCTGCCCTATGTTCAGACACTAACAATTCAATTACACTTTTTCTAGCATTACGAACTTTTAAACTATTTGTTAATATCTCCATACCTTCTGAAACAGGAGTAGCGCAGGATGGGACTAACCTGTCGCTGCCTGATTGTTCGACTACACATACCCTACAATTTCCAGCTACACATAAATCTTCATGGTAACACAATGTGGGTATTTTAATATTCAGCTGTTTGGCAGCCTTTAATATTGTTGATCCTTTATCGACACTAACTTGTATATGATCTATAATTAAATTTACTTTACTCATATCCAACATATTTATGATTAATAAATCATTTCTTCTTTGAAGTTTTCTACAATTGAAGAAAAAGAGTTAGCCACAGATTGACCTAACCCACATTTTGCCGTAACTCTCATATTTTCAGCTAAACCAAGTAATTTATCTAGATATTCAGATGATCTCTCACCTTTTTTAACGGCTTCAATTCCAAGTAAAAGTTGTTGAGTTCCTACTCTGCATGGAGTACATTGTCCACAACTCTCTTCTACAAAAAACTCCAAATAATTATGCAGTACATTATACATACTCCTAGATGAATTAAAAATCATCATAGACCCGCCTGTAGGAAGAGAAACTCCAGTCAATTTACCCTGATAACCAATCTTTGTTTTTTCAAATTTTTTACGAGGAACGCAAAAACCTGAAGCTCCACCAACCTGCACTGCCTTAGCATCTCCATCACCAAAATCCTCAACAAACTTTTGTAACGACATTCCAAATTCTAATTCATAAATACCTGGTACAGGTGTGTCCCCTGAAACTGAAAACACTTTAGAACCTCTGGAATCCTGAACTCCAAGATCTTTAAATTTATCAGGTCCATATTTAAAAATAGAATAAGTATGAGCTAAAGTTTCTACATTATTGATCACCGTTGGTAATTTTCTGTAACCAGCCTGAGTTGGAAAAGGAGGTTTATTTCTTGGCTCTCCTCTATGTCCTTCCATACTTTCAAATAATGCACTCTCTTCTCCACATATATATGCTCCACTGCCCAAAAATATTTTAACCCTAAAATCAAAACCTATTTTATTTAACAACACATGAAAATCATCAATTACCTCCATTAATTGTTCCCGTAAAAACTTATATTCTCCACGCAAATAAATAAAACCTTCATGCGAACCAATTACTTTAGCACAGACTGCCATACCTATCAGCACTTTAATAGGAACTTGTGATAGTATCTCACGATCTTTAAATGTACCAGGCTCACCTTCATCTGCATTACAAATTACATATTTAAAATCTCCTTGAGCTTCGGATGCTAATTTCCATTTTATCCCGGTAGGATAACCAGCTCCACCTCTGCCTTTTAGTCCAGAATTAATTAAATCATTAATAATATCTTGATTGGATTGTTTAAATATATTTGTAAGGATTTGTTCTCCATCCTGCTCATTTTTAAAAATGAGATCTAATCTTTTTAGATTTTTCTTTGGCATAACTAATTAGTTTAAATCAGGATTTGACGACTTTAATGATTCATTCATTTTTATAGTCTGAATGATTTCACGCACTTTATCTGGAGTTAATTCAGTATATGGCTCATCATTTATAAGCATAGCTGGTCCTTTATGGCATTGCCCCAAACAATTGGTTTCCAAAAGTGTGAATTTCCCATCCAATGTAGTTTCTCCCAGATTCACTTTTAAACTCTTCTCTAACTCTTGAATAATTTGATTTTTGCCGTGCATCATACAAGTAATCGTTTTGCAAACCCTAATTACATATTGTCCCATAGGACGTGTATTAAGGAATGAATAGAATGATGCAGTTCCAAAAACCCTAGCTGCAGAAATATCAAGCTCCCGAGCTATTTCAACCATTGCTTCTTCTGATAGATATTTATTTTTTTCTACTACCCCTTGTAAAATAGGCAGGAGGCTTTCGTGATATCGTCCATGCTTATCAGCCAACGACTTAACCAGATTAGTTATTTCAGACATAATAAGTAATTTTGGTATTAAACAACTTGATTAGAGAATAATTTCTTTAATAATTTAATACTTTTTAACAATTATAAAAGTGACGATTGTCATATATTTTTATTTAGAAACAGTATAAGCTAGGTTAAATAAGAGCTACTTTAAGAATCAATCATATTGTGTAAACACACTAAAACTTTTATTTTTGCGTGAAAGTCACAAGTAAAAATGAGAAATAAGAAACTACAGGAGAAAATAAATCAGGGAGAGCACCAACAGCAAGATTTTAAGTTCGCAATTAATGATTCTAAAAAAATTGCTCGTTCTTTGGCTGCTTTTGCTAATACTGATGGAGGCTGTTTACTTGTTGGCGTTAAAGATAATGGTAAAATAGCGTATCCGTCTCCGCGTCGCCCCTCAAAAAAAGCCCCATCAAATTGATTCGTTATTTTGATGTGGCGTTTTTTATTATTGATCCGCCCACCTATCAGGAAGCAAGTTGCGTAATTGTTCATTTGTCATTGTTGGACTTTCTGCTAAACGCTGCATAACATCCTTGAAGTAGGAAAATGTATTTATATTATTCAATCTACATGATATAGCTAGAGAATAAAGTGTAGCTGTTCTGGTGGCCCCTGCATTAGAACCACAAAAAAGTGAATTACGACGACTAAGGCTGATATAGCGCATAGGTCGTTCAATTATATTATTATCCAGATCGTATTCGGTAGATATGATGATGTTGTATATGGACTCTAGTTCATTCAGGCAGTAAGCTGCAGCTTTAGTTAATATGTGGTTAGGCAATACCCCGGAATCTCTTTCTATGTCTCTGAGTTTATTTTCTAACTTCTTGTATACTTTTAGGGAAGCCTCTTTCCATTTTTCTTTTGGCTTTTTCTTACGGATGATATAAAATTGATTGTATAGATCAATAACTTCTTGTGCTTCGGGTTGCTCCTGAATCTCTATAAATTTTCTTTTGCAGTGTTGAACACAACCTAAGCGTATTGCCTTGGGATAATCCCATCCCTCTAATACTTTGTAAGAACTATATCCGTCAGTCTGTACCACACCTTTATAATCCCTAGGTAGATAATCCGTGAACACCGTCTTGCTTCGTGAACCATTTTCATAAATGAACTGTATTAAATTGTTTTGGTGAGAAAAAGCACTCCAAAAGTAGCCCTTGCGACTTCCTTTGTCACCACCTAATATCGTATGGTAGGTTTCGTCAAAATGAATATAGGAATCAGCTAAAATAGCATTTTTGAGTACTGGCATTAATCTATCAAGTAACCCTGCTGATTTTTCAATTAATCCATGAGTGGTTGCCTTAGGCATGTCAATGCCCATCTCATTTAGGTATTTATTGATGCGTTCAACTGGCAAGCTATACACATATCTTTGTTGAATAAGGTGTGCCAGTAACGAGCTGTCAAAATTAGAATTCATGAAAGGAGTCATAGGGGCTCTGCCCTCGAAAAAATCATCACCCATTCTATATTTTTTACAGCGGTAAATATGTTTGATAAGACGAGGTGGAATATACTCATATCTTATCACATCGCGGTAAAACAGGTAAACAGCAGCCTTTTCGTCAAAGCTAGCATCGGACGGCATAACTTCTTCTACAAGCTCTTCGATATTATCGTATACTTTTCTTTTGGCTCCATTATTACCTCTTTGTTTGGGAGTGGGAGCTTTAGGTGTATTCGCAGGTACAGGTGTTGTATTCTTTCGTTTTTCGGTCTTTTTAGGAAGGTTAATATTCGCAAAGCGCTTCAGATGTGCGCTATCTTTATCCTTCTCTAAGATAGCCTCCTTTAGGGCTGTTAGCTCTTTAGATTGCTCTTCTATGGTTTTTGTTAAAGAAACAATTGTAACTGTTAATTCTGAAACCTGCTGCTGTAATAATATGGCTAACTCCCTGTCTGTCATGGCATAAAGATACGAAAATAGTGCGATTTTACCATGAAAAATTCGCACTATTTTCGTCTTTTGTCACTATGTATTAGAGTGTTAACTGGGCTTTTATCCGTAATTCATTAGAACTACTTTTGTGCTTTACGCAATTTACCATTTTGTCTAAAATATCCTGTTCAAGCTCAGTAAAAGCACCGTCTCTTAACTGTTGTGGAAGTGTATAACATCCTAATTCCAGTTTCTTGTTATAAAGAACAAATCCTTCTCTTTGCCATCTTAGTACCTTGATAGATTTTCGAGTCCTGCCAATGAAGACATAACCATCACCATTGAGCGCATTCATATTTCCTGAAGTTTTTACCAGGTGATAAAGTGAATGAATTCCTTTTCGCATATCAACGGGCTCGTGAAAAAAGTAAAAACGTGTATCCTCTGTGAAATTAAAAACCATAATGTATCCTTTGATGTGAAAAATAAGGATACAAAGCTTCAAAGTTTTATCACATAAAACTATACGTTATCGTGGAGACGCTTACAAAATAGCTGGAGTGGCTTCTGAAGAGGAGTTTTACATGATAGAAGCAGCAGCTAATATGTATTGTAAACCTCCGGTTAAATTTGATGTATTAGAATGGAAAAATGAAGGTAAAACTGTTTTAGAAATAGTGATTCCTCCAAGTGAGAATAAACCGCATAAAGCACCTACTAAAGATGGTATTTATAAGGTGTACATCCGTGTAAAAGATCAAAATCTACTAGCAAATAAAATTCTACTTCAATATTGGAAAGCAATAAAAAGAAATAAAAACCAACTACTCCAATTAAATAAACCAGAAAAGTTCATACTTGACTACTTATCAGTGAATGAATCGATATCATTTTCTCAATTTTATAAAAGAGCTAATATATCGAGATTTAAAGCTGAAAAAATTTTAGTTAGTTTACTTTGTTTGAAAATTATCAAAATTCATTTTACTGAAAAAAATGTCTATTACACGCTTTCTAAAGAGGAGATTTCCAACTCTTATTCCTATTTAGAATAGAGTAAATATTTATCTCTTAATAATGAATACTTCTTTAAGTCTTCCTGCCATCGTGCTTTAATCTCAGCTTCTGATAATCCATCAATAATATCTTTACATAGCTGACTATTTCCTGCTAAAAGATTAAACCAATTTGAATCCAATTTAAAACCTTCCTTATCTTTTAATTTTTGATAAAAATCTAGAAAATAGTGCAAAGTAAAATTATTATTAATCGATTCTTTTCTTAAATCTATACCAAAACATTCTATACCTTTTTGTTTAGGATTTTTACTCATCCCTTCAATACTAGTTGGTGTAAAAGTATAATCTCCACATACTGAGTCAGGATAACCAATGATCTGAAAAGGCATAAAAGTACCTCTCCCAATACTAATATTAGTTGACTCAAAAAAGCATAATGAAGGATATAAACGAATAGATAAATAATTAGGTAGATTAGGGGATGGTTTTACTGGTAGATCATATGGAACATTATGGTTCCAATATTTCATTTTAATTACAGTCAAATCACACTTAACGCTATCTTTTAACCAACCTTCACCATTAATCATGGTAGCTAGTTCTCCAACCGTGAGTCCATGTACAATTGGAATTGGATGCATTCCTACAAAAGATTTATATTTATTCTTCAAAACAGGTCCATCAAAATAATCACCATTGGGATTAGGTCTATCCAATACTATAAACTTAACTTTTGCTTCTGCACAAGCTTCCATCATATAATGCATTGTACTGATATAGGTATAAAATCTAACACCTACATCCTGAATATCAAAAACAACAACATCCAAATTTTCAAGTTGCATTGATGCAGGCTTACGATTTTTCCCATATAAAGAAATGATAGGAATACCAGTCTTTTTATCAATATCATTACCAACATGCTCTCCTGCATCATTAGTTCCTCTAAACCCATGTTCCGGAGCAAATATTTTAACAATATTAATATCAAGAGAGAGTAAGGTATCTAATAGATGTACATTTTGTACCTGCGAAGAATGATTAATTAATAAGCCTACTCTTTTACCTTTTATGATAGGTATATACTCACTAAAATTACTAGATCCAGGATTAACAACCATGTCATTCACCTTTTGTGCATAACATGCCAAAGTAGTAAATGTAAAGATTAATAGTAAAATTATATTCCTAAACATAATCAAATAAATTATAAGAAAGTATATGGTAAAAGATAATAGGCATATAGCAGGAATCATATAGAATCCTGCTAAATAAATCTTTATGCTTGAGGCGTATTTCCACCAAAATTCATAGGTATATTCCCTGCTCCGGGATGTCCATCTTCAATGTTTTTAATAGGACCATGAAGTGACTCATAGCGCTGAATATTATCCTTTAAAGCCATCATTAACCTTTTGGCATGTTCAGGAGTAACAACAATTCTGGATTTAACTTGAGCTTTAGGTACTCCTGGCATAACTCTGATAAAATCCAGCACAAATTCAGATGGAGAATGTGTAATTACAGCTAAATTTGAATATACACCTTGAGCTACTTCCTCATTTAGCTCAATATTAATTTGATTTTTATTTTTCTTTTCGTCCATGATATCTTTTTTATAAAAATATAAATCTCAATTAGATAAAAAAAGGGAAGTATAAAATACTTCCCTTTTCAAATTATGATTTTATAAATCTAATCTTATTCTTCTTCTACTTCAGTTTTGGTAACAAGTTTATCAAACTCTTCTTGTGAACCCACAACTAAATTTTTCAAAGCACGTTGACCAGTACCTGCTGGAATTAAATGACCACAAATTACATTTTCTTTCAATCCTTCTAGTTGGTCAATTTTACCAGAAATAGCAGCTTCATTAAGAACTTTGGTAGTTTCCTGGAAGGAAGCTGCCGACATAAAACTCTTAGTTTGAAGGGCTGCTCTAGTAATACCTTGTAATACCTGACTTGAAGTTGCAGGAACTGCATCTCTTGCTTCTACAAGTTTTAAATCTCTACGTTTTAATTGAGAATTTTCATCTCTTAATCTACGTGCAGTAATAATCTGACCAGCACGTAAATTTTCAGAATCACCAGGCTCAACAACAACTTTCTTACTATAGATACTATCATTTTCATGCATAAACTCAAGCTTGTCAACAATTTGTTTTTCCAGGAATTTAGTATCACCTGGATCAACAATATCAACCTTACGCATCATCTGACGAACTATAACTTCAAAGTGCTTATCGTTAATTTTCACACCTTGTAAACGATATACATCTTGTACTTCATTTACAATATATTCCTGAACAGCTGTTGGTCCCATAATATGAAGAATGTCTGAAGGTGTAGTGGCTCCATCTGACAATGGAATACCTGCACGTACATAATCATTCTCCTGAACAAGTATTTGTTTCGATAAAGAAACCAAGTACTTTTTCACCTGACCATTTTTAGAAGTAACGATAATTTCACGATTACCACGCTTAATTTTACCAAAAGTTACTTCTCCATCAATTTCAGATACAACAGCTGGGTTAGATGGATTACGAGCTTCAAATAATTCTGTTACTCGAGGAAGACCTCCAGTAATATCACCCGCCTTACCGATAGCTCTAGGAATTTTAGCAACGATCTCACCTACTTTAACTTTAGCTCCCTCATCTACAGATACGTGAGCTCCTACCGGTAGGTTAAATGTCTTAAGGATCTCACCAGAATCATCAACAACTTTTAATGCAGGGTTCTTTGTTTTATCTCTGGTTTCAATAATTACTTTTTCACGGAAACCAGTTTGTTCATCAGATTCCTCTTTAAAAGTAACACCATCAAGCATATTGTCAAAACTAACAATACCAGCTTTTTCAGAAACAATTACAGCATTATATGGATCCCATTCACTAATTAAGTCTCCTGATTTTACTTCAGCGCCATTTTTAATATACAGTTTAGAACCATATGAAATTGGATGATTTACTAAAGCAATACCTGTATTTTTATCTAGAATTCGTAATTCTGCTAAACGACCAATTACGATATCTATATCTTTATCTGTTTCGTCTTTTGTAGGAACTGTTCTCAATTCTTCAATTTCAACAATACCATCATATTTAGCAACAATACTATTTTGTGAAGAAATGTTACCAGCAGTACCCCCTACGTGGAAAGTACGTAGCGTAAGCTGTGTTCCTGGTTCACCGATTGACTGTGCAGCAATAACACCAACAGCTTCACCAATATGAACAAAGTTTCCAGTTGCTAAGTTTCTACCATAACATTTAGCACAAACTCCTACTTTAGATTCACATGTAAGAACTGAACGAATTTCAACTCTTTCTAATGGCGAATCTTCAATTATTTGAGCTTTAACTTCATCGATTACCTCTCCTGATTCAACAATCAACTCACCTGATGAAGGATGGTAAACATCATGAACAGATACACGACCTAAAATTCTCTCATATAAAGTAGCAACAACATCTTCATTATTCTTAATTGCAGTTGCTGTCAATCCTCTTAAAGTACCACAATCATTTTCTGTAATAATTACATCCTGAGATACATCTACTAAACGACGTGTTAGATATCCTGCATCAGCAGTTTTAAGAGCCGTATCCGCAAGACCTTTACGAGCACCGTGAGTAGAAATAAAGTACTCTAATACAGAAAGTCCTTCTCTAAAGTTTGAAAGAATTGGGTTTTCAATAATCTGACCACCTTCAGCTCCAGATTTTTGAGGTTTGGCCATCAGACCCCTCATACCTGATAACTGACGAATCTGCTCTTTAGAACCCCTCGCACCAGAATCAAGCATCATATAAACAGCATTAAATCCTTGATTGTCTGTACTCAACTGTGTCATAAGAGTATTCGTCAAACGAGCATTAACATGCGTCCAAATATCAATAATCTGGTTATAACGTTCATTGTTAGTAATGAATCCCATATTATAGTTATTCTTTACTTCTTCAACTTCAGCATAACCCTCTTCTACCATTTTAGCTTTAGCTTCAGGTATAATTACATCACCAAGGTTAAATGATAGACCTCCTTCGAATGCCATTCTGTAACCAAGGTTTTTAATATCATCAAGGAAATCTGCCGTACGTGGTGTACCACAAACTTTCTGAACTCTACCAATGATATCTCGTAATGCTTTTTTAGTCAATACATCATTAATAAATCCTGCTTCTCTTGGAGCAAATTCATTAAATAATATACGTCCTACAGTAGATTCTATAATTTGTAATTCAGGTACACTATCTTTATTTAAGTCATACCCTTTTACTTTTACCATTGCGTGAAGGGCAACTTTACCTTCGTTATAAGCAATCTTAACTTCTTCTAAAGAATAAAAAGTTAAACCTTCTCCTTTTGCACCTTCACGAGCCTTAGTCATATAATACAGCCCAAGAACCATATCCTGAGATGGTACAGTAATCGGAGCACCGTTTGCAGGGTTCAAGATATTCTGAGAAGCCAACATTAACATTTGAGCTTCAAGAATAGCAGCATGACCTAAAGGTAAGTGAACTGCCATCTGGTCACCATCAAAGTCGGCGTTAAATGCCGCACAGGCTAATGGGTGTAACTGAATAGCTTTACCTTCAATTAATTTAGGTTGGAAAGCCTGAATACCTAAACGGTGAAGAGTTGGAGCACGGTTAAGCATTACAGGATGTCCCTTTAATACATTTTCAAGAATATCCCAAACTACAGGATCTTTTCTATCAACGATTTTCTTAGCTGATTTAACCGTCTTTACAATACCTCTTTCAATCAGTTTTCTAATTACAAAAGGCTTATATAATTCTGCAGCCATTCCTTTAGGAATACCACACTCATGCATTTTTAATTCAGGACCTACAACAATAACAGAACGAGCTGAGTAATCAACCCTTTTACCTAATAAGTTCTGACGGAAACGACCTTGTTTACCCTTTAAACTATCACTAAGAGATTTTAATGGACGGTTAGCATCTGTTTTTACTGCATTAGCCTTACGTGAGTTATCAAATAATGAATCAACAGATTCCTGAAGCATACGTTTTTCATTACGTAAGATTACTTCCGGAGCTTTGATTTCAATTAATCTCTTCAAACGATTATTTCTAATAATAACCCTTCTATATAAATCATTAAGGTCGGATGTAGCAAATCTACCACCATCTAAAGGAACCAAAGGACGTAATTCCGGTGGAATTACAGGCACAACTTTAACAACCATCCATTCCGGACGGTTCCTTCCTACAGATTCGCGGAAAGACTCAACAACCTGAAGACGTTTAAGAGCTTCATTTTTTCTTTGTTGAGATGTTTCAGTATTTGCTTTATGTCTTAAGTCATAAGAAAGACCATCCAAATCAAGTCTCGATAAAATCATATGCAGCGCATCTGCACCCATTTTAGCGATAAATTTATTTGGATCATCATCTTCTAAATATTGATTTTCTTTTGGAAGTGTATCAAGTATATCTAAATACTCTTCTTCAGTAAGAAAATCCATATATTGAATTCCATCTTCAGATTTAATACCTGCTTGAATTACTACGTATCGTTCATAGTAAATGATAGAATCTAATTTCTTAGTTGGTAAACCCAATAGGTAACCAATTTTATTTGGTAAAGATTTAAAATACCAAATATGAGCCACAGGTACAACCAAAGAAATATGCCCCATTCTTTCGCGGCGAACTTTCTTTTCCGTTACTTCAACACCACATCGGTCACAAACAATACCTCGGTATCTTATTCTTTTATATTTACCACAGTGACACTCATAATCCTTTACTGGACCGAAAATTCTTTCACAGAATAATCCATCTCTTTCTGGTTTATAAGTTCTATAGTTAATGGTCTCAGGTTTTAAAACCTCACCGCTCGATCTTTCTAAGATTTCTTCTGGTGAAGCTAACCCGATAGAGATTTTTGTAAAATTACTCTTTACTTTCTGATCTCTTCTGAATGCCATATGTCAACGTCTTCTATTAATTTTAAAACAAATAAGGCAATCATTGAATAATGCCATGCACTATCCAATGATAGTAAGGCTTTAATCTAGGTTTACACTTAAACCAAGACCTCTAAGCTCGTGTAATAACACGTTAAGTGATTCTGGAATTCCCGGAGTAGGAAGAGCATCTCCCTTAACAATAGCTTCATAAGCTTTTGCACGTCCCATCACATCATCAGACTTAACCGTTAAGATTTCTTGTAAGATATTAGCTGCACCAAACGCTTCTAATGCCCAAACTTCCATTTCTCCAAAACGCTGACCACCAAACTGAGCTTTACCTCCAAGTGGTTGCTGCGTAATTAAGGAATAAGGTCCGATAGAACGAGCATGCATCTTATCTTCAACCATGTGACCTAACTTAAGCATATAAATTATACCCACGGTTGCTGGCTGATGGAATCGATTACCTGTACCTCCATCAATCAAATAACTCTTACCGTATTGTGGCACACCAGCTTTATCTGTATAAGAATCCATATCTGCAAAACTTGCACCATCAAAAATTGGTGTTGCAAATTTAACTCCAAGCTCTTTTCCAGCCCAACCTAAAACAGTTTCATATATCTGTCCAAGGTTCATCCTTGAAGGTACACCTAGTGGGTTCAATACAATATCAACAGGAGATCCATCCTCTAAAAATGGCATATCTTCAGCACGAACAATCCGGGACACAATACCTTTATTACCATGTCGACCCGCCATTTTATCACCGATTGAGATCTTACGTTTTTTAGCAATATAAACTTTTGCCAATTGAACAATACCTGCTGGTAGTTCATCACCAATAGTAAGATTATATTTCTGACGTTTTTCTTTTGCCTCAAATTCCTGGAACTTCAACAGATAATTATGAACTAATTTTTGAATTAGTTCATTCTTCTCAGTATCAGTAGTCCATTTATTAGGATCAATATTGTGATAATCAATATCTAAAAGCATTTTCTGTGTAAACTTCGTTCCTTTTGATACGATATCTACATCAAAATAATCTTTTACTCCCTGAGAAGTTTTTCCGTTAACTAAAGAAAACAACTTATCTACCAAACGGTTTCTCAAATCAGCCACTGATCTGTCAAATTCCTCATCAATTTTTGCAATCAATGGTTTATCTGATGATCTGGCTTTTCTATCTTTAATAATGCGAGAGAATAATTTCTTATCGATCACAACTCCTTTTAATGAAGGAGAGGCTTTTAATGATGCATCTTTAACATCACCAGCTTTTTCACCAAAGATAGCTCTTAACAATTTTTCTTCCGGAGTAGGATCACTTTCTCCTTTTGGAGTAATCTTACCAATTAAGATATCTCCTGGATTCACATGAGCTCCTACACGAATTAAACCGTTTTCATCAAGATCCTTAGTAGCTTCTTCACTCACATTAGGAATATCTGATGTCAGCTCTTCAAGACCTCGTTTTGTATCACGAACCTCTAACGAATATTCATCAATATGTACAGAAGTAAAAATATCTTCTCTTACAACTCTTTCTGAAATTACAATCGCATCCTCAAAGTTGTAACCTTTCCATGGCATAAATGCCACTTTTAGGTTACGACCAAGCGCTAATTCTCCTTTTTCAGTAGAATACCCTTGTGTAAGAATTTGTCCAGCAGTAACTCTCTGACCAGTAACAACTAATGGTTTCAAGTCAATACAAGTACTCTGGTTAGTCTTTTGATACTTTGTAATCTTATATCTTTTAGTTTCATTATCGAAACTAACAAATTTTTCATTCTCAGAAAGATCATATTTTATAACAATCTCTTCTGCATCAACATACTCAATAACACCATCTTTTTCTGCAACAATGTTTGTTCTTGAGTCGCGAATTAATTTTCCTTCCAATCCGGTACCTACAATTGGAGCTTCAGGCCTTAATAATGGTACAGCCTGACGCATCATGTTAGATCCCATCAATGCACGGTTGGCATCATCATGCTCTAAGAAAGGAATTAATGATGCAGCTACTGATGCAATTTGGTTTGGAGCAACGTCCATTAAGTGAATATCTTCAGGACCTGCAACAGGATAATCAGCCTCTAACCTCGCCTTAACTCTTGAATTTACAAAATTACCTTGTTCATCAAGAGGTGCATTCGCTTGGGCAATAATTAACTCTTCCTCTTCCTCTGCACTTAAATATTCAACACCTTTTTCAGAAAGATCTACCTGACCATTTGTTACCTTACGGTATGGTGTTTCAATAAATCCAAGATCATTAATCTTAGCAAAAACACAAAGTGAAGAAATCAAACCAATGTTTGGACCTTCAGGAGTTTCAATCGGACATAAACGACCATAGTGAGTATAGTGAACATCTCGAACCTCAAAACCTGCTCTTTCTCGAGAAAGACCTCCAGGTCCTAATGCAGACATTCTACGCTTATGAGTGATCTCTGCTAATGGATTTGTTTGATCCATAAACTGAGATAATGCATTTGTTCCAAAGAAACTATTTATAACAGATGATAATGTTTTACTATTGATTAACTCAATAGGAGTAAACACTTCATTATCTCTTACATTCATTCTTTCACGTATAGTACGAGCCATACGTGCTAAACCAACACCAAACTGATTACCTAATTGCTCACCTACAGTACGAACACGTCTGTTACTTAAGTGGTCAATATCATCAACCTCAGTTTTTGAATTAATTAATTCAATTAAATATTTGATGATTTGAATAATATCAGATTTAGTCAATACCTTAGTATCCATTTCTGTTTCTAAACCTAATTTTTTATTCAATCGATAACGTCCAACTTCTCCTAAATCATAACGCTTATCAGAAAAGAATAACTTATCAATAACATCACGTGCTGTAGCCTCATCAGGTGGCTCAGCATTACGTAATTGACGATAAATGTGTAATACAGCTTCCTTTTCGGAATTACAAGGATCCTTCTGAAGCGTATTATATATAATTGCGAAATCAGAAAGATTCTGATTCTCTTTATGTAACAAAATTGTTTTAGCACCTGAATCAACAATTTCTTCAATGTGCTCAGGTTCTATTATTGTTTCACGATCAATGATTACTTCATTACGTTCGATTGAAACAACTTCACCTGTATCCTCATCCACAAAGTCCTCAATCCATGTTTTAAGAACACGGGCAGCTAATTTTCTACCAACAACTTTCTTTAATCCTGATTTAGAAACTTTAATTTCATCTGCTAAATCAAAAATTTCTAAAATTTCTTTATCACTTTCGTACCCAATAGCACGTAAAAGTGTTGTTACAGGTAATTTTTTCTTCCTATCAATATAGGCATACATCACGCTATTAATGTCAGTAGCAAACTCTATCCATGATCCTTTAAAAGGAATAATACGAGCAGAATAAAGTTTAGTACCATTAGCATGGGTACTTTGACCGAAGAAAACACCAGGTGAACGGTGTAGCTGAGATACAACTACCCTTTCTGCACCATTGATGATAAAACTACCTTTATCGGTCATATATGGAACAGTTCCAAGATAAACATCTTGAACAACTGTATCAAAATCTTCGTGTTCAGGATCGGTACAATACAATTTTAACTTAGCCTTTAATGGAACACTAAAGGTAAGTCCACGTTCGATACATTCTTGAAGTGTGTATCGAGGAGGGTCAATACCGAAGTCAAGAAACTCAAGTACAAAGTTGTTTCTTGTATCCGTGATAGGGAAGTTTTCTTGAAAAACCTGATATAATCCCTCATCGCGTCTCTCCTCAAGAGTAGTTCCTTGTTGGAAAAACTCACGGAATGATTTTAATTGGATTTCTAAAAAATCAGGATAATCTAACTGATTTTTAATAGAAGCAAAGCTAATCCTTTCGCTTGTGGTATTTGGAGTCATCTATCAGCAATATTAATTGAACTTAATAACATAAATGCATAAAAAGGTCTAGGAACTTATCATAGATAAGTCCCTAAACCGTTCCCTATATAAGGTAGTAATAATTACTTAAGTTCAACTTCTGCTCCAGCCTCAGTTAATTGAGTTTTTAATGCTTCAGCTTCTTCTTTAGAAACTTTTTCTTTCAATGGTGCAGGAGCTTTGTCAACTAATTCTTTAGCTTCTTTAAGTCCAACGCCAGTCATTTCTTTAACAAGCTTAACAATAGCTAGTTTAGAAGAACCAGCTGATTTAAGAATTACGTCAAATTCTGTTTGCTCTTCAGCAGCACCAGCATCACCACCAGCTGCAGGTCCAGCAACAGCAACAGCTGCAGCAGCAGGCTCAATACCATATTCTTCTTTAAGGATCTCAGCAAGTTCGTTAACGTCTTTTACAGTTAAGTTAACTAATTCTTCAGCAAGCTTCTTTAAATCTGCCATTTTTCTATTTATTAAATATTAATTTTTTACTTTTTTTATTGTCTTTCTGCTAATGTTTGCAATACACCATGTATTGTTGAGCCACCTGATTGAAGTGCAGAAATAACGTTCTTCGCTGGTGACTGTAATAGAGCGATGATATCTCCAAGTAGTTCGTCTTTAGACTTAATGCTAACAAGAGCGTCTAAATTCTCTTGTCCAACATATATACTCTCTTCAACATAGGCACCTTTTAATAGAGGCTTTTTATTAGCCTTAGCAAACTCTTTAATAAGTTTTGCTGGTGAGTTACCTACATTTGAGAAGAAAATAGCTGTTGAACCAACTAAAGTATCATATAATTCAGCAAAATCTCCTTCGGTTTCTTCAAGAGCTTTAACAAAAAGGGTATTTTTAACTACCATCATTTTGATTTCATTCTTGAAACATTCTCTACGAAGATCACTAGTTTTACCCGAATCCATATCGCCGGCATCAACCACATAAAAATGGCTATAATCAGCGATATTTTGAGTAAGTTCCTTTACAAGTACACTTTTATCTTCCTTATTCATGATTCCTTTTTTCTGTTAGTTAAACATTAGGCTTCAGCCGCTTTGGTTTCGACACGAATACCGGGACTCATGGTACTTGAAAGACTAATGCTTTTAATGTAAGTACCTTTTGCTGAAGAAGGCTTAAGTTTCAAAATAACATTTAAAAACTCTTTAGCATTCTCAACAATTTTGTTCTCATCAAAGGAAATCTTACCTATAGAGGTATGAATAATTCCGAATTTATCTACTTTAAAATCGATTTTACCCGCTTTAACTTCGTTAACAGCTTTACCAATTTCCATTGTAACTGTACCACTCTTAGGGTTAGGCATTAAACCGCGAGGACCTAAAACACGTCCTAACTGTCCAACTTTAGCCATAACACTAGGCATAGTAATAATTACATCGATATCAGTCCAGCCACCTTTGATTTTTTCCACGTATTCATCCAATCCAACGAAATCAGCTCCTGCAGCTTTTGCTTCTTCCTCCTTATCAGGAGTACATAAAACAAGTACACGAACTTCTTTACCTGTACCATGAGGTAGAGTACAAATTCCTCTTACCATTTGGTTTGCTTTTCTTGGATCAACACCTAACCGTACATCAACATCTACCGAAGCATCAAATTTTGTAGTGGTAATTTCTTTTACCAATTTGGCTGCTTCCTCAAGCGAATATTGCTTTCCGGCTTCGATTTTATCTAACGCTAACTTCTTATTTTTTGTTAGTTTTGTCATAACTCCAAAATGGTATTAATTAATTATCACCAGGGAATTCACCATCTACAGTGATACCCATACTTCTGGCAGTTCCAGCTACCATCTTCATACCAGAGCTAACTGTAAAACAATTCAAATCCGCCATCTTATCTTCAGCAATTGCTTTAACTTGGTCCCAAGTTACTGATCCTACCTTTTTACGGTTCGGTTCAGCAGAACCACTTTTAAGCTTCGCAGCATCTAAAAGTTGAACAGCTGCAGGTGGTGTTTTAATGACAAAGTCAAAAGACTTATCCGTATACACCGAAATTACAACTGGCAAAACTTTACCTGCTTTTTCCTGAGTTCTGGAATTGAATTGCTTACAAAACTCCATAATATTTACACCTTTTGCACCTAAAGCAGGTCCAACTGGTGGTGAAGGGTTTGCTGCTCCACCTTTTATCTGCAATTTGATAAAAGTTTCTACTTCTTTAGCCATGTAGCAATTCTAATTAGTTATTTATATATATAAAGACACAAATCATTCACTTTCTTGTAGTGATAAAAGAATAAATTCTTTTATGGAAGCTTAAACATACAAGATGAAAAATTTATGATTCTTTCTCTACTTGAAGAAAACTTAATTCTAATGGTGTTTTTCTTCCGAAAATTTTAACCATTACTTTCAATTTTCTTTTTTCTTCATTTACATCCTCAATGATACCATTAAATCCATTAAAAGGTCCGTCTGTAACCTTAACTGTTTCTCCAACAAAATAAGGCACATCTAGTTCAGTATTTTCGGTATCAGACAATTCATCTACTTTACCTAAAATCCTGTTTACTTCCGACATTCTTAATGGAACAGCACTATTATCTCTATCTCCTAAAAAGCCAATTACATTAGTAATACTTTTTAAAATATGTGGAATCTCTCCAACCAAAGCCGCTTCGATCATCACATAACCAGGAAAATAATTTCTTTCCTTACTTATCTTCTTACCATTACGTATTTGGTAAACTTTTTCTGTTGGTATTAAAACCTGAGAAATATAATCATGTAAGTTAAGTCGCTCAATCTCATTCTCAACACTTTCCTTAACTTTTTTCTCTTTTCCTCCAATGGCTCTTAATACATACCATTTCTTTTCAACATTACCCATCTTATAATTTATTAGTAAAGTTGATTATAAACCATGTCAAGAACTTTTTCAAACGAGTAATCCATGCCAAAAACAATAGCAGCAATAATAGCAGACGCAGCCATTACAACTAAAGCACTACTTTGCAACTCTGACCATGTTGGCCATGAAGTTTTGTTCACTAATTCGTTTTGAACGTCTTTAAAATAATTTACTATTTTACTCACAAGATTTCTCTTTAATGGTTATAACATCAGAAATTAATCTAAAAAAATTAATTCCTATTCACGAACTTGCCGGATAACAATCGACAAAGGATTTTTTATCCGGCTAAGCACGGGAGGAGAGGCTCGAACTCCCGACGCCTGGTTTTGGAGACCAGTGCTCTACCAACTGAGCTACACCCGTGTATAAAAAGGAAGGGAAAAACCCTTCCTTTAATTCATATATTGATTACTCAATAATTTCAGTTACCTGACCAGCACCTACTGTTCTACCACCCTCACGGATAGCGAAACGAAGACCTTGATCGATAGCAACAGGGTAGATAAGCTCAACAGTAATAGTTACGTTATCACCAGGCATTACCATTTCTGTTCCATCTTGTAAAGTAATTTCACCTGTTACATCAAGTGTACGTAGGTAAAATTGAGGACGATATTTGTTGTGGAAAGGAGTGTGACGACCACCTTCTTCTTTCTTCAATACGTATACCTCAGCTTTAAATTTAGTATGTGGTGTAATTAGACCAGGAGCTCCAATAACCATACCTCTTTTCACTTCGTTTTTATCAATACCACGAAGTAATAGACCTACGTTATCACCAGCTTGTCCTTCGTCAAGAATCTTACGGAACATCTCAACTCCAGTACATACAGTCTTTTTACCTTCAGCACCTAAACCAATGATTTGCATTTCATCACCAGTATGAATAATACCAGTTTCAATACGACCAGTAGCTACAGTACCACGACCTGTAATAGAGAATACATCCTCGATAGGCATCAAGAAAGGCTTATCAACATCACGTGGAGGAATTGGAATCCATGAATCTACAGCATCCATAAGCTCCATAATTTTCTCTACCCACTTTTCATCTCCATTTAATCCACCTAAAGCAGATCCTTGGATTACAGGAGTATTGTCACCATCAAATTCATAAAAATCTAATAGTTCACGAATTTCCATTTCGACAAGCTCTAAAAGCTCCTCATCGTCAACCATATCAACTTTGTTCATGAAAACTACCAATTTTGGTACGTTTACCTGACGAGCCAATAGGATGTGCTCACGAGTTTGAGGCATAGGACCATCAGTAGCAGCTACTACAATGATAGCTCCATCCATCTGTGCAGCACCAGTAACCATGTTTTTAACATAATCGGCGTGACCTGGACAGTCAACGTGTGCATAGTGACGATTTGCAGTTGCGTACTCTACGTGAGCACTGTTAATTGTAATACCCCTTTCTTTTTCCTCAGGAGCGTTATCAATTTGATCAAAATCCTTTGCTTCTGAAAAACCTTTATCTGCCAATACTTTAGTAATCGCAGCCGTTAAGGTAGTTTTACCGTGGTCAACGTGACCAATTGTACCGATGTTCACGTGAGGCTTTGACCTGTCATAATGTTCTTTAGCCATAACTCGAAATAATTAGACAATTAGATATTAACTTATATTTTTTAAAATCCGAACCAGAATAGAGCCAATGATGGGATTTGAACCCATGACCTCTTCCTTACCAAGGAAACGCTCTACCCCTGAGCTACATCGGCGATAAAGAGCGGGAGACGGGATTCAAACCCGCGACCCTTAGCTTGGAAGGCTAATGCTCTATCAGCTGAGCTACTCCCGCTTTTGATTCGGGGCTACAAAGGTAATGAAATATTCCTCAAAATCCCTGATATCCCGATGTTTATTTCAATATTTTGTTCTGGTTCTTGTGGGGAGAGCAGGATTCGAACCTACGAAGACGAAAGTCAGCGGAGTTACAGTCCGCCCCAGTTGGCCACTTTGGTATCTCCCCCAAAACACCTTTTCTTTAAAAGGCTACTTTATTTCATTTGATAGGCTGATTACTTTTCAACAACCAGCCTATCTTATGCTTTTATTTTAGTGTATTAAACTCACGTTCCTAAAACGGTGTGCAAATGTATAATTATTTTTTAATACAACAAAAATATATCAGTTTTTTTAAATTATTTTGCTTTTACCTTTTCCTTCTTCTTAATCAACTGCTTACGCAGCGCTTCACAAGAAAGATCTATAGACTCCTCAAATGTTTTTGATTGTTTTTTCGCAAACACCTCAGCACCTGGCACCTTCAAACTAATTTCTGCCACCTTATTCTCCAATGATTCTGACTTATCCAACTTAAGTATAACTTCTGCATCAATAATTCCATCAAAGAACACATCTAATTTATTTACTTTTTGCTCGATAAAGCTTTGTAGATGATCAGCTGCATCAAACTTCACTGATTGAATTGTAATATTCATATTAAATCCTCCATTATTTAAGACCGCGGATGGGCCTGATTATATATATCGGTTATTTTTTCAAAACTATTATGAGTATATACCTGGGTAGCATTTAAATTACTATGTCCCAACAACTCTTTTATTGCATTTAAATCAGCTCCTGCATTCAACAATGAAGTAGCAAAAGAATGACGTAAAACATGCGGACTTTTTTTATGCAATGTAGTAACTAATGTTAAATATTTATTGACTACCCTATATATTAATTTATGATATACACCTTGTCCTTTTTCCGTAAGGAAAAATGCAAAAATATTTTCTTTCCCAAAAATAATATTTCTAAAATCAATATAATTTTTCACCAGCAACACTAATGAAGGATACATAGGAATAAGTCGCACTTTATTAAACTTACCTGTAACCTTAACAAGACCTTGCTTTAAATCAAAATCACGATCCTGTAGGGCCACCAACTCTGACAATCTCATTCCAGAACCATAAAAAAGCTCCAGAATCATCTTATCACGTCTTCCTACATAATCTTCAGAAAAAGGAATTTCATCTAATAAAAGTTCCATTTCAGAATCTCTAACAAATACAGGTAATTTCTTTGGCAACTTTGGAGTAGGAACTCCATCTACTGGATTTAC
This sequence comes from uncultured Saccharicrinis sp., assembly GCA_963665705.1. GTDB lineage: Bacteria > Bacteroidota > Bacteroidia > Bacteroidales > Marinilabiliaceae > Saccharicrinis. The sequence continues at coordinate 594,194 of OY762448.1, read as the reverse complement.
ATCGACCTCACCTTCTCTCATTAAGAATTTAAAGTACGACTTTAACGAAGTAACTTTTCGATTTACACTTTTGGGTGCCAAACCATAATTTACCATACTAACAATCCAATTACGAATGTGCTTCCTGGTGATTAATGCAACCGAATCTATATCTCTTTCCATAGAAAAAGATATAAACTGTTCGAGATCGCAGCGATATGAAACTAGCGTATACTTTGAACTGCGCTTCTCGAACTCTAAATATTTTAAAAACGAATTAATCGAAATCATCCAAGACCTATCTACTGTTTCTGTATAAACGAATATACTAAAATTTCCAGTATTTGGTCTCAATTATTTTCCTATTCCTCGTTTTGTTGCAATTTTTGAATATAAATTGCTTTTTTAACTTCCTCTCTTCTTTCAACAGAAGGTTTAGTAAAGGCTTGACGAGAACGTAATTCTCTCATTGCACCAGTTTTTTCAAATTTTCTTTTGAATTTTTTTAATGCTCTTTCAATGTTTTCACCTTCTTTAATCGGAATAACAATCATAATCTTCTCCTTTGATTTTATATTTTCGCTATATTTTTACTACTAACTTCCAAACAATCAATTGATTTCAATACGAACCATCTTAACCCCTCGATTATTTGCGGGTACAAAGAAACTAAAGTTTATTCATTGCCGCAAATTTTTATTTAATATTTTTTGTAACCAACTATAAAACACCTTTAAACAAGCTAATTTACGACTAAAAAATTATTTAGTTTTTATTTTACTGGCTCCTATTTCAAATACTTTTTCATCTTACACCAGTCCTCCTTTGTAATATTTTTCGAATCCAAAACGCTGAGGGTATCAAAATCAACGCCCTTTCTTAAAATATTCTTCAACTCAATTGTTTGTTTATAATTATAATAAGGATGTCTACAGATTTCGCTTATTTTATCTTTAGAAAGATCTATCCTTTTTACTGTTGATAAATCAACAACAAACTGATTTTTAATCTCAGAATAAAGTGTATCTGATATCCCGTAAACCTCTCTTAATTGATCTACCTCTACATATCCTCCAAGTAAATCCCTATACTTCAATATTCTTTTTGAAATAACGCTACCAATCCCTTTAATTTTCTTAAGCTCGATGGTATCTGTTGAATTTAACTCTATTGATAAATCCAATATTCTATTTTTGGTTTTTAATTTTGAATTTTTATCTAACCACAGCAACATTCTATGATCATCAAAATCTCTTACTGTATTAAATGGCAATTGTTTTGTTATGAATTTTATTTGAAGTAAATGCTTAATACTATCCCTAATTTTAGATGATTGAACAATATCATCCCAAAAATGCGCTTCTACTTTATTAAAATTAATCCAACGAATCACCTTATGGTCTATATCCTTCTTTATCAGCTGATTAGTTTTGTCAAATTGAATATAATCAGCGTATTTCAAGATAAAAGTAGAATCTACTCCATAAACTTTTTTCAAATCGTTAAATGTGGAAATATGGCCAATCTTATTACGATAGCCAATCAATGATTTAAGTTGATAGGAAGAAAATCCTAATTTTCGCATTTCATCTTCTGAAACTGAATTGGGATTAAAAACAAATAAAGAATCCTGACTACGATTTGCCATAACACTAGTTTGATTAATCGTATTTACTTTATCTAAAAAAGCTATCTGACCTTCTGAAAGTTCCTGATTTAAAAGAACAAAGGGCAGGCTAACCCTAACAATTACTACAATTGCGATTAAAATTAAAAGAACAACAATACCCTTTTGCTCATTTCTGGAATAGTAGAAAAAATCTTTCCACATAATTAATATACGGTTTGGTTAAAAAAGCATCACTATAAAGTTATGCAAAAAAATTCTAAAAATTTACAGCTACCCTAAAGTAGCCAAATATGTCTCAACTTGTTCATAAATACCATAAGCAGCAACAATCAAAATTGCGATAGGGGCAATATATTTTAAAGAAAAGAAGACTGCATGCAAATACCAAACTCTGATTTTTCCATTATTAGACAATTCTTCTTTAGTTTTTTTATAACCAAACTTCCAACCTATAAACAATGAAATCATAGCCCCTCCAAAAGGAAGAAAAATATTTGCGGCAAAGAAATCTAAGGTATCAAAAAAGTTTAAACCTAAAAATACAGCGCCATCCATATGACCTAATGAAAGAGAACAGAACACACCTACAAAAGCAATAGAAACCGTTGCTAAAACAGTAGACACTTTTCTACTTATTTTAAGTTCTTCAGATAAGAAAGCTACAACTACCTCCAAAATTGAAATAGATGACGTTAACGCGGCTATGGTTAACAACACAAAAAACATAACAGCAAATACGCTTCCTCCCGGCATTTGCATAAATACATTAGGTAGTGTTTTAAATACCAATCCAGGTCCGGCACCTGGCTTCAGATTAAAAGCAAAAACTGCTGGCAAAATTACCAATCCTGCTAAAATAGCAATTAACGTATCTGCAATAGTAACCTGCAATGCGGTTTTTCCCAAATTATTTTTCTTATCTATGTACGAACCATATGTTATAAGTGTTCCCATTCCCAAACTCAACGAAAAAAAGGCATGACCTAAAGCATTCAATACACCCTCCCATGACAATTTTGAAAAATCAGGATTAAGAAAAAACTCTATTCCTTTCATTGCACCGGGTAATGTAACAGATCGAAATACCAAAACAACCAGTAATACAACTAACAACGGCATTAATATCTTTGAATATCGTTCAATGCCTTTTTGAATACCCATCAACACAATCGATGCTGTTAAAACCATAAATCCAAGTTGCCATAAAACAGGACGTAATGATTCCGAACTAAAATGATTAAAATATTGAGATATTTCCTTTGGAGTCTTTCCTACAAAAGTTCCTTTTACTGATTCAGCTATATAATCCATGGCCCAACCTGCTACAACTCCATAAAATGAAAGAATCAGATAAGCTGCTCCAACACCTAAAAAACCCGTAACAAACCACACCGATTTGGGCGCTAACTTACGAAAAGAACCAAATGCATTTCTTTTTGCTTTACGACCAATAATCAACTCTGAAATCATTACCGGAAGTCCTATTGCTAAAATAAAACCAAGATAAACAAACAAGAAAGCTGCACCGCCATACTGTCCTGTTATATATGGAAACTTCCAAATATTACCAAGTCCGACAGCAGATCCTGCTGCTGCAGCAATAACTCCAAATTTACTACTAAAATTACCTCGTTTACTCTCTTTTATTTCTGACATTTGATAATCATTACAATTTTGAAGCAGCTAAAAAACAAAAAAAACACATAAAAAAAAAGCCCCTGCTTATTCAACAAGGGGCTTAAATATAATTTTTATAAACTTTTACAATACATCTATACAATTAAGATCATTGAAAGCCACTTTTAATCGTTCAATTAAAGTTTCCTGACCTTTTCTTAACCATACACGTGGATCATAATACTTTTTATTTGGCTTATCGTCTCCATCAGGGTTACCAATTTGACCTTGAAGATAATCACGATTTGCAGCTTCGTACTTACGAATACCATCCCAGGTAGCCCATTGTGTATCAGTATCAATATTCATTTTAATTACACCATAGCCAATTGCTTCTCTGATTTCCTCTAAAGTAGAACCAGAACCACCATGGAAAACAAAATTCACAGGATTAGTTGGTAAACCATGCTTTTCAGCGATATATTTTTGTGAATTATCAAGAATCTTTGGAGTCAACACAACATTACCTGGCTTATAAACACCATGAACATTACCAAATGAAGCAGCAATAGTAAAGTTCTTACCTACTGAGCTCAATACTTCATAAGCTTGATTTACTTCCTCTGGTTGAGTATATAAAAGTGCATTATCTACATCAGAGTTATCAACACCATCTTCTTCTCCACCTGTAATTCCTAACTCAATCTCGATAGTCATACCTATCTTATTCATTCTTTCGAAATACTGCTTACAAGTAGCAAGGTTTTCGTCAAGAGGCTCCTCAGATAAATCTAACATATGAGAACTGAATAAAGGCTTTCCTGTTTCAGCAAAATGCTTTTCACCTGCCTCAATTAGTCCATCAATCCATGGTAATAATTTTTTAGCAGCATGGTCAGTATGAAGTACTACAGGCACACCATAAGCTTCAGCCATGATGTGAACATGTTTTGCAGCTGAGATAGCTCCTAAAATTTGACCTTCCTGACCTGAAAGACCAATTCCTTTTCCTGCATAAAAAGCAGCTCCTCCATTAGACAACTGAATAATAACTGGAGAATTCACTACTTTAGCAGCTTCAATAACTCCGTTAATAGAGTCTGTTCCAACAACATTTACTGCTGGTATTGCAAAACCATTTTCTTTTGCAACCTCAAATAATTTGGCAACATCGTCACCAGTAACAACACCGGGTTTAATTACATCTAGTACTTTTCCCATGACTTATTAATATATATTTTTGGATTTATAATTTCAACATGCAATATCCGTATTAAAGAAAAATAAAACAAGATAAAATCAAATTTTGTTCAGAATAACTCATCAAAAAGACATTTACAATTTAGAATCACAACAAATATACAACTAACCACCCCTTATTATAAAAGATTATTGGATAACAATGAAGGAATAATTATTTTTGCGCTCTCAAAAAATTCACTCTAGCAAACGCTATTTATATTAATGCCTCTTATTCGACACATTAGGGATTAGTACAGACAAAAACTTTAAAACAAACATTTAATCAATAAATTAATAATCAAATGGCAGTTAATTACAAAGAGCTAGGCTTATCGAACACTACTGAGATGTTCAAAAAAGCTGTAGAAGGTGGATATGCGATTCCAGCATATAACTTTAACAATCTAGAGCAAATGCAAGCAATCATCCAAGCTTGTGTTGAGACAAAATCTCCTGTTATTCTTCAAGTATCTGCAGGTGCTAGAAAGTATGCTAATGCTACTTTATTAAGAAACATGGCAAAAGGTGCTGTGGAGTATGCTGAAGAATTAGGTTATAAAATCCCTGTTGTTCTTCACTTAGACCATGGTGATACTTTTGAACTTTGTAAAGATTGTATCGACAACGGTTTTTCTTCAGTTATGATTGATGGTTCTCACCACTCTTACGAGGAAAACGTTGAACTAACTAAAAAAGTTGTTGAGTACGCTCATGCACACGGTGTAACTGTAGAAGGTGAGCTTGGTGTTTTAGCAGGTGTTGAAGATGATGTGGTGGCTGAAGAGTCTACTTACACAAGACCTGAAGAAGTTGAAGATTTTGTAAAAAGAACTGGTGTTGATTCATTAGCTATTTCTATTGGTACATCTCACGGAGCTCATAAATTTACTCCAGAGCAGTGTACTAAAAATGCAGAAGGTATCCTTGTTCCACCACCATTGAAATTTGAAATCCTAGAAGAAATCGAAAAAAGAATCCCAGGATTCCCTATCGTACTTCACGGTTCTTCTTCTGTACCTCAAGATCACGTTAAAACAATTAACGAATTTGGTGGATCTATGAAAGCTGCTGTTGGTATTCCCGAAGAGCAATTACGTAAAGCTGCTAAATCTGCAGTTTGTAAAATCAACATTGACTCTGATGGTCGTATCGCTATGACTGCTGCTGTTCGTAAAGTAATGACTGAAAATCCAGGAGAATTTGATCCAAGAAAATATTTAGGACCAGCTCGTGATTTATTAAAGGATCTTTACATGAACAAAAATATCAACGTATTGGGTTCTGCTGAAAAAGCATAATTTATACTTTGAAATAAAATATATAAGCTGGCTGAATTTTTCTAGCCAGCTTTTTTTATGCTTTATTCACTCCATCCTTAAAAAGGATAACCAATTGCAAAATTCATTGCAAAATCATCCCATGTATATTTTCTTGTTCCGGGAATCCATCGATGCCCCTTGTTTTCTATCGGATTTCTTAATTTCATTCCTGAATCCAATCTGAAAATAAAATATTTAAAATCAAATCTCAACCCTAACCCTGTACCTACTGCAAGTTTACTGGTGAAATTATCGAATTCAAACAATCCTCCATCCGGACTAATATCTTTTCTAATGGTATAAATATTACCTACATCCAGAAACAAAGCACTTTCGAGTATCCAAAACAACTTAAAGCGATACTCTGCATTAAACTCCAATTTAATATCTCCGGTTTGATTATAATAATCTGAATCTTCTGAATCGTAAGACCCCGGACCGATACCTCGTACAGGCCATGCTCGTATACTATTAGCTCCCCCGGAGAAATATCTTTTTTCAAAAGGCAACACATTGTAATTACCATATGGATAACCAACTCCAAGATAAAATCTATAAGCCATACTATTTACCTTATTAAGGTAATGATGGTATCTTAAATCAATATCACTTTGAACATATTGTGCATACCGAACTCCAAATGTTTCATAATATCCTTCCTGAGATTTATCTGATATAGCTCTGGCCCATAAATTTAAAAAATTACCAGCTTCTTCAATATTCCAGTTTACATATAGAAAGTCTTTTCTTTTATTTACTTCTTGTTGATTATATACTAAAGAGTAAGATGTATTGGTGATCAGGTGGTCCTGATATGAATAACCTAAATAATTACCTTCAATTAAGCTCCAAAAATCATCATCAATCGTTGGAATTAGTACGAAATTAATACCCAAGGGTGTAAATTGATGAGACACCTTTTTACTTGAATTCCACAAATAACTAATTTTACCATTAGCAATAGTTCGTGTATAATCAGGCCTTTCTTGATAATTATATGCAACAGACAATGATGTTTTAGGATTAAAACGCTGACGAAATTTTTTAATTTGAAAGGGCATCCAAAATTTTGGAAAAACTATTTTTGATTCAACACCAAACTCAATAGTACTAAACTGCTCCTTACTACTATTGGACTGATTTTGCATAGACCCACCAATATTAAAAGAAAATTCTTCAGCTCCTTTAAATAAATTTTTATGTTGGTATTCTAAGTTTCCCCCAGCTCCTAAATTCCCAGATGAATTTAAACCTTCTACATCAATAGAATAGGATTGAAACTTAGCAGGAATCAATTGTATATAACAATTCAACAACCTGGAACCATCAATATTACTCGTAGCATTATTAACTTCTTCAAAACGAATATTAATAAACCTGTATAACCGCAAACTCGATAGTAAGTTTTTAGTTTTATCAACCAAATTTGCCTGAAAAAGCTGACCTGGCGTAATATATGTTGAACTAACCAGAACATCTGGCTTCAGATTTAATTTATCGATATAAAGAAATTGAAAGTCGCCATACTTTGTGGTATCAAATTGAGCATAATAACTTTCCTTTTCGTTTAGAGCTTTATGCGGATCAAAATTTGTTCTGAAAAATACTTTATTAATTCGATAAGTCGGATGAACGAATGCTGAATCTTTTTGTTTTGATATTTCTACACTTGCATTTTTTATTAATACAGAATCAATCACTCTATTACCACCCAAAGAACTATCCGCTTTAAAGTAGATAAATTCTTTTGAGAAACTAAAATATCCTCTATCTCGCAGGTATTTAGTAATCCGTTCTCTTTCTCCATCATGCATCGATACATCAAAAGGACCACCTTCCTTAAGCAGACTATTTTTAACATCTTCTTCAACCAGTTTCTGAATTACAGTATCTTCAGCCTTATACCCAAGTTTTTCTAGAATAAATTGATCGCCTGCTTTAATTAAATATTTAACCTTTGCCTTATTCTTTTTATACTTCACAAGGGTATCCACTTCCGCATGATAATATCCTTTATTATGCATAAAGAGTTCTAATTGAGACATCGTCTGTCCTGTAAGAAATGGATCATACAACACAGGTTCCTCCCCTATTCGTTTCAACCATTTATTAAAACCTTTTGTAGAATCTTTTCCAGCCAAGTTATACAACCACAAATGAAATTTAAACATTCCAAAAATCTGAATATTAGAGGTTTGTTTCATATACGGAGTAAACCTTTCCTTAGGTATATTTCGGGCAGTATTATGAATATCTACCTCATTCAACAAATACGAATTTGCAGGCACATGCTTTACAGTACTACAACTACTTATAAATAGAACGAAGATGATATAAAAAAGAATTTTCTTCAATGTACGAGTTAACTTTTTATTGCTAAAATATCAGATTAGTTTTAAAGTTGGGATATTTTTTGACACCCTTCTGCAATTTTTATGCAAAAGTATCTAAATCCAATGGAATAAAGTAAATTTGCATCAGCTTAAACAATAAAAAATGATCAGTCAGAGTAAAATAAAATTAATCAATTCACTTTCTAAGAAAAAATACAGAGATATCAATCAGCTATTTATTGCTGAAGGGGAGAAATTAGTATCTGATTTATCAGATTCTTCCATTGATATTAAGTGGCTATTTGCAACTCAAGAATGGCTTGATGAGAATGTGCAGATAAAAGCAGAAGAAAAATTTGATTGCGATGGGACTCAATTAAAAAAGATCACTCAACTTAAAACCCCGCCTTCTGTAATAGCTATTTGCGAAATTCATCAAAAAGAAATTCATAATCAGAATCTTGAAAATGAATTGACTCTCGCTCTTGACGACATTCAAGATCCGGGTAACCTGGGAACTATCATTAGACTGGCAGACTGGTTTGGAATTAAAAACATTGTATGCTCAAATCATACGGCAGATGCATACAATCCTAAAGTTATTCAAGCAACGATGGGGGCAATCGCACGGATCAACCTTTTTTACACCAACCTTGACCAATTTCTTCTGCAAGCGCAAAAGAAAGATATTTCTATATATGGTACTTTTTTAGATGGTGAAAATATCTATTCAAAGACCTTGAGTTCGTCAGGAATTATAGTAATGGGAAATGAAGGAAAAGGTATTTCTCCTCAAATTGAAAGTCTTGTTACAGATAAATTACTGATTCCATCATTCTCAACCAACCCCATTCATTCAGAATCGTTAAATGTATCTACAGCAACAGCCATTACGCTTAGTGAGTTTAAAAGAAGATAAATGACAAATTATATAATCCCGGAATAAAAAATTTTCTTTTCTTAAGATCAGATACTTCCTTCAAGCATTAGACTCACTGCATCTGCACATTTTTCACCATCAATAGCAGATGAAGCAATACCCCCTGCGTATCCCGCACCTTCTCCACATGGGAATAGACCTTGAATCTGACTATGCTGAAATGTATATGGATCTCGAGGAATTCTCACCGGAGAGGAAGTCCTTGATTCGGTTCCTATAACAATAGCTTCTGGTTCTATAAATCCTTTAGCCCATTTTCCAAATTGCTTAAAACCTCCTTGCAACCTGTTAGCTATACCTTCAGGAAGTACAAAATGCAATGGTGAAGCAATAGTTCCGGGAACATAGGAGGTAGGAGGTAAATCAAAAGATAATTTTGAATCCACAAAATCAGTTAAACGCTGAGCAGGAGCAATTAAATTATTACCCCCATTGATGTAACACAACCGCTCTACTTCTTTTTGATACTCTAACCCGGCCAGCACACCATGATTTTTAAATTCATCAGGAATATCTTCAGGACGAATTTCAACCACCATTCCTGAATTAGCATAAGGCGAATTTCTTTGGGAAGGAGACATACCATTGACCACCATCTCATTTTCTCCTGTCATAGCTGGAACGACAAAACCTCCTGGACACATACAAAAAGAATACACGCCTCTCTCTTCTACCTGACAAGAAAAACTATAGGATGCAGCAGGAAGATATTCACCTCTTCCTTCAGGAGAATGATATTGAATCTGATCAATCAATTCTTGAGGATGCTCAACACGAACTCCCATAGCCCAGGTTTTTGCTTCAAGCTCAATGGCCTTTTCGTGCAACATTCTATAAACATCTCTTGCAGAATGACCCGTAGCTAAAATTACGGCTTCAGAAATAATCTTAGTATTATCTTTCAGAACCACTCCTTTAGCCTGCTGGTTTTCTATTACCAAATCTACAACCCTGGAGTTAAATAAAACTTCTCCACCAGCTTTAATTATAGATTCGCGCATTGCCTTAATAACACCTGGCAATTTATCTGTTCCAATATGAGGATGTGAGTCTATTAAAATATCATCTTGCGCTCCATGAAAACGAAGTACATTTAAAATCTTTTTAAAATCACCTCTTTTTGTACTTCTGGTGTAGAGTTTCCCATCAGAAAAAGTACCTGCTCCACCTTCTCCAAAAGCATAGTTTGATTCGGGATTAACCGGATTATTTCGGTTTAAAAGAGCAAGATCCTTTTTCCGCTCATTGACATCTTTACCCCTTTCCAGAACGATTGGCTTTAAACCTAATTCTATTAATCGAAGAGCCGCAAACAAACCTCCAGGACCAGCACCAACAACCACAACTTCTGGTTTATTGGAAACATCCTGATATTCAAAATTTACAATTTCGAGTTCAGGAGCTGGTGCATTTGCATACACATCAAGATATAATTGAACCATTACCTGATGTTGACGTGCATCGATAGATCTTTTACGAACTCTGATGGCCGTAATGTGATCCGGGCTCACTTTCATTTTCTTTGCTACCAATGATTTATAATACTTTTCATCAGAAGCTTCTTTTGGAGTTAATCGTAATGCTATGTCCTTCTTCATCCTCAACTAAATTGTGGCGCAAAGATAGTAAATTTAGTGTTATGCTAAACACGGTATGAAAATGAAGTGATTGATCAGTAAACTGATGATTGAGTACACTTTATTAGATTTTTGGACTATAGTTAAGATTTACGTTGCAAAAAGGAGCACATTTAGAAATCTTAAACTGGGGTCAACTATATTAGTATACTCACCAAAGGGATGTTAGGCCTGTCTTCTTAGTAGAAAATAGCTAATGTATATAATCAAGGGGCGTAGTCCTGTTGTCTTAAACCGGACTATACCATTCAAAAAGATATTTTGGATCAAAGTTAATATCAAATTTTTTAAGAAATAATAGATACTCATCTTTAAAACATCTTTTTTATGATGTTCTGGTTGATTTAATATATATTTTATTACGCTGTCGTTTTGTGATTTAGAATATGTAAACGCACCATATCCATCCTGCCATGAGAAATGCCCAGATAAAAAGCTTTTATCGTTAATCCATTTTGAAGAGCCAGCTTTTATTTGTTCAATAAGCTTTGAGATCGATATAGTTGGATGTATCCCTAAAAAAACATGTGTATGATCCGGATTACAGAACACAGCAAGAGGTTTTGATTTATGTTTGGTTGCAAGTACGCATATTATTTTTTCTAATTCGTTTCTGAATTCTTCATGTATTAAGTTTTCTCTACCTCGAACGGCAAAAACAAATTGAACGAAAAGTTGGGTATAGGTATTGGCCATAATAAAAACTTAAGATAACAGGGCTAACGCCCCTTAATCCACTACATGTGAGATAAATATATTTAAAATAATAAAAAAATCTGAATGTAGAAAGAATTTCTATACTCTATATTTTCGATATTATTTCATATACTCTAATTAATTATTTTCATTAGTCATATGGAACTCACCTGGAAAACAATCATTCTTCCCGATAAATCAGGACAGACAGTGTGTGATATTTTTTTGACTTTGTCGTTTTCACTATTCGCATGCTCATTTCATTTAATCAAAAGTTAAGTACACTACCTCGATTGGCATATATAAAACTTTATCCAGAAAATACCAGGCATTTATAGACTTCAACTAATTTTCACTCGAAATAAAAAGATAAGACAAAGATTCTTGAAGTTAGCTTATCTATTGCCTGGGTGTATTTCAGATCTTCAATTTCGCCTGTCCCATTATGATCCAGAATATCCATCGTACCAATAGAAATTTTAAACTCTGTAGATAAACGAAAATAGTTTAGGTAAGAATCAAATCCAACACCCACTTCATAATAGAGATCCATATTTTTTAACAACATCCTATCCTGCTTGTTTTTAGCAAGATCAAATCTAGGATTAATACCTGCAACAATATATGGCTTAAAATTATGCATTCGATCCGAACCATATTTAAGCATAATTGGCATTTCTATATATGTTGATTTTATTTGAAGTGGATCTGCCATATCCACACTACTTGTTGAGTTATGATTAGGATTATCATTTACGGTCTCAGGATTCTTATCATTATATATATAGGTCAAATTTCTTTGTCCAAATGATATACCAGGTAAAACTCTCAAATTTAAATTCTTTCTAAGTCTCAAGCTGGATACAATTCCTAAATTAATGCCCGGAGTTAAATCCAACACTTCAGCATACATTGCAACATCATCATTCTCTGCCGTTCTGGCACTAGAGTGCTGTATATTAAAATTCATGGTATTAAATCCGATGATAAAACCAAAATGAATACGTTTTTCATCAAAAGTAGTCAAATTAGGAACCTTTTTTTTAGATGTGCTTTGCGCTGATAAATCAACGAATAACACAAGTAGCAAAGGCAATAAATATATTAATTTATTCTTTATCATGATTTTCATTCAATTCTAATACGACTTAACCAATAACGAAGTCCTTAAAAAAAACTCAACAATTAAAAATTTATTGTCCTAATTTCTGAGCAAAATAAATTGTTGCGATTCCAAACGTTTGTCGCCAAACACGTAAACTATTAAATCCGGCCTTGTTTAACTCTGCAACAAATGCATCTCCTTCCGGGAAAGCAGCTACAGATTCTGGCAAATAGGAATAAGCTGCTTTATCTTTAGACAAAATCCCTCCCCACCAAGGTAATATTTTTGTAGAATAGAATTGATAGATTTGTTTAAATGGAAATTTTGAAGGATTTGAAAACTCCAACACCATAAATTTTCCACCATCTTTCAACACTCTGTTAATTTCTACCAATCCCTTATTCAGGTTTTCAAAATTTCTTACACCAAAAGCAACAATAGCCGCATCAAATTCTTTATCATCAAAAGGCAAATTCTCTGAATCACCTTCGACCATAGATATCGTTTTATCCAGCCCTTTCTTTTTAATTTTTTCCTCTCCGACCTTTAGCATCTCAGCAGATAAATCCAATCCAACTATTCTCTTAGGCTTTAATTTCATGGCTGCAATAGCTAAATCTCCTGTACCGGTTGCAATATCTAAAATTTCTGGCTGATCAATATCTTTTAGGAGTTTAATAGCTCTTCTTCTCCATATTTTATCAATTCCCATCGATAAAAAATGATTTAGAAAATCATATTTATGAGCAATATTATCAAACATTGTCTTGATTTGCATCTTTTTACCCTCTGAAGATGCCTTATATGGAGTAACTGTCATGAATTTAAATTTGAATATTTTCGCATGCAAAAATAGCAAAGTTAGTTATATGGCAAGGTAGTATTTTACGAGAAATACTAACCCAACATACTAACTAATGAATTGATTCCTTTTTCTAATCTTTCTTGTATTTAGTCTATTAAATCTTCTACTACATCCAACATTTCTTTAAATGATTCTTCCGAGAACCCGGTCAAAGCATACACTACGACACCTTTTTTATCTACAACATAACATCTGGGAATTGTATTATGCGCAAATAGTTGATATACTTTTCTTCCTTCATCCGGATAAAAAGGCATTGTATACTTTTCTTTAGAAAAAGAAGAAAGCTCTTTTTCGGTATGCTCTCTACCAACAACCAATAACTTAAAATCAGGATTACTTTTATACTTTTTCCAAACTTTTTGTTCGATATGTGGAAGTTCTTTAACGCAAGAAGGACACCATGTGGCAAAAAAGTTGATTAAAACAACTTTACCTTTTAAATCCCGGGAGTTAATTACACCCTTTGAAGACTCTAATTTAAATGATGGTAATTGATCTCCAATCTTAATGATATCCGACTCATTTTGTGCAATAACACCAATAGTAATTAAATTGAAAATAAGGAATATTAAAACTCTATCCATGAAAAATTATTTATTTGCAACATAAAACAAAGAACTATTCCGAAGGTTCTCTAACCTTCAAAATAGTTCCTGCTATTTTTTTATTGCAAAATTAAACAATTAAATCACACTTCCCCATCCAACCACTTTTTAAGTTGTTTTGATATTTTTTCTTTATAATCTTCTATAAAACCATATGATTCATCATCAATTCGAATTTCACCCTTTGTTACATGTCCCAATGCAGAAAAAGGCGTTTGAGCCTCCAGCATGAAATCTACAAAATCATCTTGATTTTCAGGTGAAACAGAAACAATTACCCTACTTTGAGCCTCTCCAAACAAAAAGGCATCTTTCCGAACTTCGGCATCAGTAGTTATATCAAACCCAAATCCTAAGGGTAATGATGATTCCAATAAATTAAAAAATAACCCTCCGGAAGAAACATCATGAACAGACCGTACCAACTTATTACGAATCAACTGTTTTATTACTTCCTGAACTTCTTTTTCTTCTTCAATACTAAAATATGGAGCTGCATGACTCTTTTTTTTATGATAAAAATTCAGATATTCCGATGCATTAATATCGTCTTTTGATTGTCCAATCAAAAATATCATATCACCCTTATGCTTATAAGTCAATACGGTATGATGATCTTTCGATTCCACTATACCCACCATACCAATAACAGGACATGGCGTAATAGCTTTTAACCTTCCCTCTTCTGATTTTTGATTATAAAAACTAACATTTCCACTTACAACAGGGGTATTAAAGGCCTTACAAGCATCTGATAATCCCTCGACAGATTGTGTAAACTGCCAAAAAACTTCCGGGTCATAAGGATTACCAAAATTCAGGCAATCAGTAACAGCCAGAGGAATTCCTCCTCCACAAATAATATTACGAGCTGCCTCTGCAACTGCAATCTGAGCTCCAACATAGGGGTTTGCCTCAACATAATAAGAGATGCAATCTACTGTTAGTGCCAATGTCTTATTAGCTTCTTTAACATGAACAAAAGATGCATCTGAAGGGTATTTATTACTCAACGAATCTTTTTTCAGTGTTTTATCAAATGTTTCCAACAAATAACTTTTCGAAACAATATTCAAACTCTTCATGAGTTCAGCAATCACTTTAGGATAATGATCAGGTTCAGGCACATCCTCAATTGATAATTCTTTGATATCATTTTCTCTTGGTTCCTGAATCTCTCTTTCATAAATAGGAGCATTTCCTCCTAATCCTACATAAGATACCGGAATTTCAGCCAATAATTTACCATCGTTCTTACAAACCAATTTTTCCGAATTATTTACTTCTCCTATTACTGCAAAAGCCAGTTGCATGGGTTGCAAAACTTCAGAGACAGCAGGTAAATCTTTTGGGTCAATACAAACTAAAATTCGCCCCCAGGTTTCTGAAAGTAATTTTTCTCTGTCGTCAAGATCCTCATCCCGAACAGGAATCTTACTACAATCCATGTTAATACCTGACTTTCCACGTGCAGCCATTTCTGTTGCAGCTCCGGCAATACCTCCTGCTCCTATTGTTTGAATTCCAACTACAAGTTTTTTCTTATTTAAGGCTTTTACAGCATCCAACAAACTCTTTTCAATATTTGAGTCCATCATTTGCTCAAACGAAATATTTTCAGTTCCATTACCAGAAATCACATCAGCAGAAAACACATCATTATCAACACCTTCTTTTCCCGTTAGAGCTCCTACAACTAATATCAACTTATCTTCACCCTCTGCAATACCAGATATTAAATCCTCCTTTTTTGCAATTCCAACAGTCATATTATTTACTATTGGATTTGAATTAAAACCCTTATCAAAACCTACTTCACCCCCCACTACCGGAACCTTCATATTTCCTTCAAAATCCTTAATCCCTTTAATCACCTCGGCAAACAACCATCGGGCAGTATCTCTTTCCCCATCTCCAAATCTAAGAGAATCAAGGAATGCAACTGGTTTTGCCCCCATAGAAAAGACATCTCTGGTTACAATACGCATTCCGGATAAAGCACCTAAACGTGGTTGAATGGAACATGGGTGATTATGCGATTCCATCTTAAACACACAAACATAACCATCACCAATATCAATGGCACCAGCAGATTCATCACCAGCTCTGACAATAACATTTTCACCTGATTTTGGAAGTTTCCCTAACCATTTCAATGAATTTTTATAGGAGGCATGTTCTGTCCATAATCGGGAAAACATTTCTAACTCCAATTCATTTGGTTGGCGCTGAAGTATTTCAGAGATTAATTCTCTTTCTGAAGGGGAGAGATTAATATTTTCGGTATCTTTAGAGGTAATATTACTGCTCATTTCAACATTTTTTTAGGTTCCTACTAAAAATCATCTATTTTTAATGACTCAGGTTTTATCTTTGAAAAACGTTAATTCTAAAAGGTGACCCTTCTATCAGAATAACATTTTTTAACTTTTTGAATGTATAAAAAAATTGCGTAAGATAAAAGATTGGTCTATTGCTTTTGATGAATAATTCAAATTTTAGGCCGTAACATAATTTAAATGAAAATGGATAAAATAGCACTAATTACCGGAGCTACTTCAGGCATTGGAGAAGCCACTACTTTATTACTGGCAAAACTAGGTTACAACACAATAATTACTGGTCGCAGAGAAGATAGATTACTAAAACTAAAAGAATCAATAACCAATACCTTTTCAGTAAAAGTTCTTTCTCTCTGCTTTGACATTCGTCATCAGGAAGACACTTTAAAAGCATTAAATAGTATTCCATCCGATTGGAAGAATATTGATTTATTAGTTAACAATGCAGGATTAGCCTATGGAACAGAAAAAGTTGATGAAGCGGTTTGGGAAAAATGGCAGCAAATGATTGACACTAACATTACAGGATTGCTTTTCCTATCCAAAGAGATTATAAAAGGAATGGTAGATCGAAAATCTGGTCACATCATAAATATTTCATCAATTGCCGGAATTAATGTTTATGAAGGAGGAAGTGTTTATTGTGCCACTAAACATGCTGTAAATGCTATAACCAAAGGAATGCGCATTGATTTACTGAAGCACAATATTAAAGTAACATCTATTGCTCCGGGAATGGTAGAAACCGAATTTTCTTTGGTCCGTTTTGATGGGGATAGAAATAAAGCGGATAATGTTTACAAAGGTGTTGTTCCACTTTCAGCTCAAGATATTGCAGAAACTATTGAGTTCGTTGTTACACGTCCACCGCATGTAAATATCAATGATATATTAATTATGCCCACTCAGCAAGCTAATGCCTATTATACGAATAGGGTTTAAGTGGATAGTCAGCAGTTCTCAGTCAGCAGTATACTGGTGACTGGGTACTGAAGACTGTAGAATGAATAAATTCAGGCCGATCGCTTAATCAAATTCACATATATAAAATCAATAAGATTCGATTTATCATTTTCTTTAAGTACACACTGTAGAAGTACATACCAACATATAAAACTTACTATAACCATTTCTCCACCATCCTCTATAAATCCTAATAAACCTCTAATTACTTTACCCATTTGAATTGAAGTATGTATCACATCTACTATCACACCACAAAACACCAATACAGCTATAAGCAATAGCATATCATGAGAAAATTTCTTAAAGGACTTAGATCCAAAAATATAGGTTAATAAAACCAGGGATAATAAACTCAAACCTGCACTACCAGTAACAATTAATTCTCCAATATCCTGAATTCTTAGTCCTGCTATAGAAGACTCTTGGAAATTTCTTGCAATAAAAGCCCCTGCAATCTCGTGTATTTGCAAAGCATCATCTAAAAAAAGATACGTGAAAAACAATCCCCATACACTATAGCTGAGTTTTTTTCTTTTAATAGAAAGATATACCAAAAGAAATATGATCCAAAACCATTTGATATATTGATATATCTCTGAATATCCTCTATCAGTACCCAAAGAAAGCATTGAATCATCCCAATAAAACATCTTATTCATTGCATGTAGTACAAAAAATACAAAGTCAGTACATAAAAGCAATATAAGCATTAGTGTTACTGTTTGCACATGAAATTTTTCCTTGAGTTCAGATATCATATTCATATGATTATAATTTTTTTTCATCGGCCATATGGAACTCGCAAAAAAATAAACATCCTCGTATGTGAGAACCTATTCTCATGGCTCGCTTCATTTAATTATTAGAAAACAGCAAAAATTTGGAAAAATAAAAAAGAACAGTCATTTTTAATTACCAATATAGTTAACACTCGTCCCGCAAAGTCATGAGCTTAGTATAAAGCTAATAAAAATCGTAATATATGTATACCCTCTATTTATTTTTAGTCAATAATTTTTTATGAACCCCGATATATCTACTAATAACTGTCTTGAATCAACCTTTATTACACTTATATTTATATATACCTTATTACATTTTAATTTTCATAAACAAATAACCAACTAGAGGTCAAATACTTTAGGTCAATTCTAACAGATAATAAACAGATAAATATAATCGACCCACTTAAAATTTTTAAATAATTACCTACCACATTTCTAAAAACAGACCAGCATCAAATTCGAAATGTGTTTTAAATTTTATGTTTAAAAACAAATTTGATTAACACCCCATTTTATTATATTAAATATGATTAACTTCCCCTTATATTTGTGTTTTGAAATTTTTAAACAGATCGTGTGATTTGAATAAAATCATGAAACAGGCCTTGCTTTTTCAAAATATTGAAAACACACAATTCGACCATAATAAAAACAGATTATATAATACTTTATAAATATCAGACATATTAAAAAAAGCCATAATATTAAATATCACATAAAGAATTAATTAAGAAGGTTAATAACAGACAGTAATTGAAGTACAATAATTTATAGAATATGAAACGAGCCAGGAGAATATATTCTCTCACATGAAGATGACAAAATTGGCGAATTCCATATGACCTATGAAAACAAATTATAATCATATGAAAAACATCATCATTATGGTAATTGGAATACTTACTCTTTCTTCATGCGTAAGCCTGAAAAATGACATTTATCTTCAAGGTAATATTTCAAAAGCTTTAAAAGAAGTTGAACAAACATACCAAACCAACACATCTCCATACCTTGTCAAGCCTAATGATAATTTATATATTAAAGTAAATTCATTGGATGAAAGGACTTCTGCCTTTTTAAATAATGAAACAGGTGGAAGCAATGGAAGTCAACAATTATCATCTCCAATGGCTGCAAGCTTAGCTGGTTATCGAGTTCAATTAGATGGTTCAATCAGACTTCCTTTTATAGATAAAATATACATTGCCGGATTAACGTTAGATGAAGTCAGAGATAAAATTCAAATAGCAATTTCAAAATATATTGAAGAATCGAGTGTTAACGTAAAATTACTGAATGATAATATTACAATTATCGGAGAAGTTAATTCACCTGGAAGATTCTTACTTTACGATGAAGAAATCAATTTATTAGAAGCCATAAGTCTTGCCGGTGACATGACTAGTTTCGCCAATAAAAAAAGAATACGTTTGATTAGAAAAGAAGGTGATATACAACAAATGATTGTGATTAACACATTGGATGAAAACATTCTTTTTTCACCCTATTTTTATATCAAACCCGGCGATATTATATATGTTGAACCCAGAAAGTTAAAATCAATGAGTCTAAGTAATATACCTATAGGACTAGGCTTAACTTTTCTTAATACAGCATTATTATTTTATACTTTATCAACAAATAATTAGCAAATGGAGAATAATGATTTCCCTTTTAGCAACGATAAAAATGAGAGTACTATTGATATAAAAAGTATTCTTCTCCGATGCCTTCGATATTGGTATATATTTGTAATTAGTTTAATGATTAGTATAGGTTTGGGGTATTATATACACAAAACCACCATACCTAAATATACTATATCTTCATTATTATTAATCTCTGATTCTCAAAATGAGCAACAAGTTTCCATCAATTCTGCAGATGCTTTACCTGGTGTAAATTTGGGAAAATATAGTAATATTGAAAATCAGATTATCTTTCTTACCTCAACTCAACACATTGAAAATGTCATTAAGAAGTTTAACTTCTCAGTATCCTATTACAAAAAAAATCTATTTTTATATGAAGAACTGTATAAAAATGCACCTTTTATTGTTGTACCTGATACTACCTCAGAGAAGTTACAGAATGGATATTTCCATATCACTTTTACTGATAAAGACCATTTCAATCTAATCAACGAAAATAATCCTGAAAAGGTCTATCAGTTCAAATTTTATGAAAAGATTTCTCTAGAGAATTATCATTTTAGCATTATACCCAATAAGAAATATATTAACACTCAAAACTATTCCAATATAGAATTTAGTTTTAAATTCAATACGATTAATTCCTTGGTAAAACATTACCAAAACAATATTTACATAGCTCCTTACAAAAGAGAGTCTTCTGTTTATAAAATTTCATTAACCGAAACAAATATTGAAAAGGGTATCGACTTTCTAAATAAACTTTCTGTAAGTGCTGTCGATTACAATCTGGATAAAAAAAACCAGATTGCTAACAACACTATTAAGTTCATCGAAAAACAACTATCTGGTGTATCCGACTCATTAAGTGCTGCGGAACAGGTTCTGGAAGAATTTCGTTCCAGCAATGAATTAATGGACGTATCCATGCAAGGACAGATGATTATCAATCAATCTCAGGAACTTGAAAACCAAAAGGCAGCGTTGTTACTGACAATGGATTATTATAATTATTTATTGAACTATATAGAAAAAAACCAGAATATTCAGGAGTTAATGGCTCCTTCATCTATGGGAATTGAAAATCCTATTTTAACACAGCTGATTGGTGATTTATCTGCAAAAAATGCTGAAAAATTAAGTTTGCAATTTAATTCAAAAGCAGACAATCCCAATATTACAAGAATCAACCGCCATATTGAAAACTTAAAAAGATCTATTCTGGAAAATACAAAAAGTCTAATTTCCACTACAGATATTTCTTTAACAGATTTAAATAAAAGGTTGATGAACCTTAGTTCTCAAATCAGAAAACTTCCTAAAAAGGAACAACTGCTATCCGGTATTGAACGAAAGTTTAAAATGAATGATGAGATGTATACCTTTCTTTTGGAAAAAAGATCTGAAGCCCAGCTGGCAAAAGCATCCAACCTACCTGATAATGAAATCATTGAAAGAGCATACTACGATGGTAAAATAGCTCCTAATATTAAGAAAGTAATCATCATTGCTTTTATTCTAGGACTATTTCTTCCTGCTGCAATCATTCTTTCCTCCATATTATTAAATAACAAAATTCAGGATAAAAATGAATTAGAATTACTTTCAAATTTCCCCATTATTGGAGAAGTTCCAAAGAAAAAGGAAAAGAATGATCCGCTGTTCTTTTTACACTATCCCAAATCAGCATTTGCTGAAAGTATTCGATCAATCCGAACTAACTTAGATTTCTATTCTTCGCACAATGGAAGTAAAACAATTTTAGTGACCTCAACTATTTCAGGAGAGGGAAAAACTTTTTTCTCAATAAACTTAGGGGCTTCCTTTGCACTTCTAGGGAAAAAAACAGTAATCGTTGGATATGACCTGAGAAAACCAAAGATTAATGATTATTTAAAAATGGAAATGAAAGGTTCCGGTTTAAGTAAGTTTTTAGTTAAGGACAATAATAATATTTCTCATAATTTAATAGAACCTACAGAAATAAAAAACCTTGAAATTATTCCCGGAGGGGATATACCACCTAACCCTTCAGAACTAATTGCTGGTGAACATACTAAATCGCTGTTAGAGGAATTAAAAAAAGTTTATGATATAATTATCATCGATACTCCTCCTATTGGATTAGTTACTGATGCACAGTTATTATCAAAATATGCAGATGTGAATATCATAACCTCCAGACATAACTATACTCCAAAACCTCTATTGAAAAATACCTTACGTAATATTAATATTAATCAAATGCATAATGTTTGTCACATTCTGAATGGATTACCTGATACTAAAAATGGTTATTCATATGGATATTATGGAGGAGAATATTATAAAAATTAATTACATATCTGAATCAAGGCTGTATGTTTGAATAAGTATACAGCCTTGATTCGCATTACATAAGTTGATATATAACAAAGGAGGCATACAAATAATACCAAATATAATTCATAATGCGCTGTATATTTTGTATCTTTAATGCATGTCAAGACAATCAAATATTGAGATAAAAGAGGAACTAGAATTCCTAAAAAATTTGTACCAAAAAGAGAGGAACCATCGCGTGCGCGCCAGAATTAAATGCTTGATTTTAGTGAAGGAATCCAAGTTAAGTGGGCAGTTGGAAATAGCAACGTATTTAAGCGTTGATTATGCTACAATAAAAAGATGGCTTAAACAATATCGAGAAGAAGGTCTTGAATCATTGGTTAGATTAAAAAGCGGAGGTAAACGCAAAAGCGTTATTGATAGTGATGTGCATGAAAGTTTAGCTATAAAATTAAATGATTCAAAAGATCCATTATTAGGTTATTGGGATGCTGTATTATGGGTAAAGAAACAACATAATTTGGATATAAAATACAACACTTTAAGGACTTATCTGATACGTCATTTCAAAACAAAACTTAAATCGCCACGCAAATCTCATTATAAAAAAGATGAACAGGCTATTGAAGCCTTTTTTAAAACTACCTAACGAATTGGATGCAATTAGAACCAGTCTTAATAAAGATAAGTTCACTTCTATCAATTTGTATTTTCAAGACGAAAGCAGATTTGGACTGATGACTCATGTAGGTAGATGTTTAACGGCCAGGGGAATTAAGCCTATTGTAACGTACCAACATGCATTCAAAAATACATATTTATATGGTGCTTTTTCACCAATTGACGGGGATGCATTTGTCTATGAGATAGAGGGTACAACAAGTGAAATATTTTATAAATACATAGAACAGCTTTCTTTACACAAGCCAAATGAATTCAAAATAGTAGTAATTGACAATGCTGGATTTCACTCACTTAAAGACTTTACAATTCCTGAGAATATAAGCCTAATTAGAATCCCACCATATTCGCCAGAACTAAATCCTTCTGAAAAAATATGGGCTTTTATTAAAAATAGCTATAAAAACAAGCTATTTGAAAATATGAAATCGTTAAAAATATGGTTGGCTAATTTTATTGTAAAAGAAATGCAACCTGAAATTGTCAAATCAATAACTCATCATAATTGTTACATGAAAGCAATTAAGGCGCATTTATATATTTAATTGGTATAACTTGTATGCCTCCTTTGTTATATGAATAAATTTTTTTTATAAAACAGTTCGAAGTATCAATTCAAAAAATCTGAATATAAAAAACTTAACTCGGTTAAGCACCCAATACCTGGCTGTTTCTGTTTGTATATGATATGCTCCAAATCCTTCTTTAAAACGCGTTACACCTTTACCTCCCGCTACTCCTAAGTCATAAATACCATAACCTTTCTCGATACTTAATTTAATCATTTGATCATGCAAGAAATGTCCTATTTTCTTATCCTGATCTTCCCTTAACACTCCTCCGTAGATATAGGTTAAACGGCAACCTATATCAAAAACAACTAGCGCTCCCTTTATCTCTCCATTGTAATAACAACAAGGAACAATACAAGCTCCCTGCTCTATCAAATCCAACAGAGTCTGTTTAATTTTTCGCCAACTTCTAACTTTGTACTGCTGTAATTCAGCAATATCTTCAATAACTTTATAAGCATCTCTGAGCATAGCCTCTGTTGTTGCATATTTAATTTCAAGGTTATTTTTTAATGCTAATTTTATATTCCTTTTTGTTCCCTTACTAAATTTCTTAATGGTACAAGGATATGATAATGGAGATTGATCAATGAAAACAGGTCTAAATCCATCAATACAATTTACATAAGGAAAGTTATTTCCGCTTTTCCCTTCAAAAAAAACACTTTTCTCATCAATATTATCTAAAGTATATGGTTTTAACTTTACGTTTGAATCCTTTAATACAGGAACATTTACTTGACAATAAAAAGCTTTCCTTTCTTTCGCCTTTTCAACAAATAATCGAATAATATCATCAAATAGCTGTTCTTTTCCTTTTGAAATAACCGGTCCATTAGGGGCAATTAAAACCTTAAAAAAAGGAATACCGATTATCAATATGCCTAGTCCTGCAATGATTTTCCCGGTATGATCTCTAATTATTAATATTTCAAAATCAAAACCGAAATACTCTTTAAAAGACATTAGCCAATAACCCACCTGTTGACAGTGTCCTCTTGGATTACTTTTAAGAAATACATCCCATTGCTTTATATCTTCAATTCTATTTGTCCAATTTATATCATATTTCCTATCCATAATATCTTCACATTCAAGAATCATTGTTTAAACATCATAAATCCGGTTTAGATCAGACCATCTTTATTACCTTCTCGATAGAGAGGGAAAAAAGAATCCTGTTTGTTTGATAATTTATAAGTATCCGTATTCATATTTTTTGTTAATGTATGATAGACTTCCTGATTATAGATTTTCATCCCTACTTTATATGCATAAATACTTTCCGAAGCAAAATCCTTTTTATATTTTAAAAAGATTATCACTATTGTCCGGGTAAAATATGGTCCTTATTCAAAACTCTTTATATGTCTCAAGCCGACGGGCTTTTACTTTTTCGCTACAGCTCGAAAAAGTAAACAAAAAAAGCCGCCGCTTGCATGAAAAACCTAAAAACATGCAATTTACGCTAAAAGAAAAGAACTCGCTACGCTCAAGCAGCTTTTCTTTCTTACGCTTCAACTGCATATTTTTTTAACGCTTTTTAATGCTAGGCGGATGAGCTACACTTACATAGCGTGGAAATTTGTATTGTTCTGAAATAAACCACCTTACATTGAATAATGTGATTTTTACTGGACAACAATGTAATTCGATAAACCATTAGGTCGTAATCAAAAAAATATTCATTAGATTCCCCAAGATAATAATATCTTTTATCGTCAGAAATTAATACTAATGCGAATCAAGGATTAAAACTTCTTTTGTAAACATCTACCCCTTAGGGATTTTTTGTGTACATCTTATTTTAATGGCCACAAAGATTGATAATTCACCCCTAAAACACTGTTTTACTTTCCTTTACTTAATAAACGACAGTAAGCAAAGAATTTATTTCATGGTTATTTCTACGTTCGACAATATTCAAGCAGGCTTGACATAGCACTCTCTTATCAAAATAATTCAAGACTGCGCCTACTTCATTATAAAAAGCTACGGTTTTCTGGCTAAAACGCTAAAAACTCACACCTTCCTACGTCAAGTGCTCAAACAATACGTGAGTTCACGCCACTAAAACCTTGTTTTTATACTCACCAGTAATTGAGAGTTGGTGTAAAAAAAATGGTGAAAATCCAAACTTTCCATTTCCAATTGCGTTAAAACCAAATATTTACATATCCGTAAAAAATAATTACTATAAGATTTTTGCAAAACATGTAGCTTTCAATTTATTTAACAGAAACACTTTGCAAAATCCCATTGAAGGGAAATCAACAACACACAAATTAATTAAACTTTAGACCATGAAAAACTATTATTTATACCTGATAATTTTCATCTCTCTAATCCTTAATCTTGCATGCAGTGAAGAGAACATCACACCTGAGATTCAAGACATTCCCTATAGCCAAATACCTGATCATACCTATATCATTGACATTGAGGAATGGGACATACCCAATGATGGAACGATGCCAGAGAAGACAACCGATAATTTGCAGGCAGCCATTGATTGGGCTGTCGGTGAAGGCTATGGAATTATATACTTACCTGCCGGACATTATTTAGTTGGTAAAGAGGGAAATTCAATCTATCGAGCTGGTATCAATTTACATAGTAATATGGCATTCATATTAGACTCTAATGCAATCATTGAAATGGCTGTTAATGATAAATGGAATTATTCTGTATTAAGCGTGGATCAAAAACAGTATGTCTTTATTTCAGGAGGACAAATACTTGGAGACAGAGATGGACACATCTATACCGGAGGTGGAGCTCATGATGAAGGACATTTAATTACAATTTCATCAAGTAAGGATGTTACAGTTGAAAATATAAACCTTAGCAAAGCAACCGGAGATGGAATACTAGTTGTTTATTATCCGGAAAACGTCATCATTCGAAAAAACAATATTCACAACAATAGACGCCAGGGTGTTTCAATTGTAGGTGGCATTAACATCCTGATAGAAGAAAATGAAATTCACCATATGCAAGGTACTTCGCCCCAATTTGGAATTGACATTGAAGGTGCAGGCACATATCCCAATGAGGACATAACCATTAGCACCAATCACTTTCATCATAACCATGGAGGGGATATTGTCAATTGTGATGGTACAAATGTTATGATTGAAGGTAATATTCTTGAACAAGGAGAAGGCAGTACATATATTGAAGGGCCTTTGGTTTATTGGAAAAATAGCGACCAAACAATTCGCAATAACCAAATCACTATGCTTTCGCAATCTGCAAATTTCTGGCATGGCATTATTATGTATTCAAACAATAACCCCAAAACAAATCCAGCAATCACCTATATTTACGGAAATACTCTTAATACTTGCGGGATGTATATGTATAACGGGGCAGATTTAGAAATCAAGGAAAATAGTTTTATTAACGGTTGCGTTATCTTCAATGACATGTCTAATCTTATTATTACAAAAAACACTTTTGAAGGAAACAGTCCTCTATATGGTAGATTTCTATTTTTCAAAAATGTTACCGGACAGGCAAGTGGCAATATGGTTTCAAGCGAAGAAGTCGAAATTCCACTTGACAGTTCTCTGCCATACTCTAATTATGAAAATTTATAAGATAATAACAATTGAGGAATATATTGGGCAGCATTGAAATACTTTAACACATTACCATAGTGTTACAAACAATTTCAGAACAATAATTTCAACAAGGAGGTATCCTATAAAGGTTATCCTCTTGTATTTTCATCAATACAAGTCTTGATTATGGAAAAGAGAAAGACTATAATGCTACTTTAAATCCCTAATCCTGTTTTTCTGATACCGAACCACGAGTACTTCAAAATCGTCACAGTAATCTTTAAAAGACGACAA
The DNA here is from genome assembly GCA_963665705.1 of uncultured Saccharicrinis sp. GTDB lineage: Bacteria > Bacteroidota > Bacteroidia > Bacteroidales > Marinilabiliaceae > Saccharicrinis. The sequence continues at coordinate 567,040 of OY762448.1, read as the reverse complement.
TCAACGACCTACCTGCTGATAATGACCTTTAAATTAGAGTGAAGAAATACATCCCATTGGTTTATAACATCATATAAATTTGTCCAATTTATATCATATTGCTTATTCATTATTCATCCCTCATTCAAAACGATAGTTTACATGCAACCCAATCTATATCAAACCGTCTTTATTACCTTTTCTATATAATGGAAAAAAAGAATTCTGCTTATTTGATAATTTAGAGGTATTCATATTTTTTGTTAATGTATTATACACTTCCTGATTATAGATTTTCACACCTACCTTATACGAATAAATACTTTCGGGAGCAAAATCCTTTTTATATTTAAAAAGGTTGTCATTATAACGAAAACCGCCTCCCAAAATGTAATACTTACGATTATTATCTACTCCCCACTTTATAATCTCATAATTCAATAAATCATTAGGTCGTATTCCAAAATATTCCTCATTAGATCCACCCAAATAATAATATATTTTTTCATCAGAAATAAACACCAATTCAACAGCAATCTCAACATCTCCTTTCATCACAAAAAAATAAGCATAATTACCCTTTAGCCTATCGTTTAATGATCGAAAATACTCCTTACTAAAATAGTATCTGGTTTCTGCATTTAGTCTGTTCATCGTTCTATAATACAGACCAATAAATGTTTCCAATCTATCTCCGTTATAATCAACCTCAACTCTTAGGTTGTTACTAAACGCCTTACGTACATTCCTTCTGACTTTAGGTTTAAACTCTTTCCAAATAACAGATTTTCCTTTGGTTAAATCACATACAACATTATCATTATTAAAAACCACCTCTCCATTGTATTCACCTCTACTTTTACTAAGAATATCGAATCTGATAAACTCACATACCACATTTGAGTCGAATGCCCATTGATAAAAATCATATTGAAATTCTTGCAACAGGTCATTGAATTCACCATTACCTATAAAATAGATATCACCATATCCATAAGGTGTTATAATATCGAAATAATTTGTGCTCGAAAAATTCTGAATGATTTCTCGTAAACAAAAAGGGAACATTACAATTTGCTCCCCTTTAGAATATATAGCACACATTACTTCAGACCACCTGTTATATAATGATAAATAATCAGGGTGCGCAAATATTTCCTTACCTTTCCAACATTTCCAAATCGAACGCCATTCAAGATAATCATTATGATTATTTGCCCTAAGTATTTTAAACATATTCTCTCTTAGTTTTACACTTAATCCTTCATTACCTTCACTAGTACTTTTTTTATACGTTCCAAATCTAATTCAGTCATATTACTACCTGATGGCAAGCATAATCCTTGATTAAATAGTTTTTCAGAGATATTTGTTTCATAAAAAGGACAATCTTCAAAAACAGGTTGCAAATGCATTGGTTTCCACAAAGGACGTGATTCAATATTATCTTTCTCTAAAGCCAATCTAATATATTCACTTGTTATTCCTCCTGTTTTATCAGGATCAACTAAAATGGCAGTTAGCCAATAGTTTGAAAAGTATTCACTATCAGGTTCCGATTGAAAGCTTATGCCGGGTATCTCTTTTAACAATTCTTTATACCATGCATTAATTTCTCTCCTTTTTTTTACACGTTCATCTAACACTTCCATCTGTCCACGACCAATTCCAGCTACAATATTGCTCATTCGATAATTATACCCAATATGACTATGTTGATAATGGGGAGCTTCATCTCTGGCTTGAGTAGCGAGGAAACGGGATTTATGAATTAAAGCTTCATCATCAGAAACCAGAGCCCCGCCTCCGGAAGTGGTTATTATTTTATTTCCATTAAAAGACAGCACTCCAAACTTACCCCATGCACCCATCTTTTTATCTTTTAACATGGAACCTAATGCTTCAGCGGCATCTTCAATAACGGGAATAGAGTATGATTGAGCAATTTCTATAATTTCGTTTATTTTAGCAGGCATACCATATAAATGAACAGGAATAATGGCTTTAGGCTTTTTTCCCTTTTCCATTCTGTCATCAATGGCTTTCTTTAATGCATTTGGACACATATTCCAGGTGTCTTTCTCTGAATCTACCAATATAGGTGTTGCACCTAAATACTTAATAGGATTTACAGACGCCGAAAATGTAAAACTTTGTACAATTACTTCATCTCCAGGCTGTATTCCTGATAGTATCAAAGCAATATGAATTGCAGCCGTTCCGGAACTCAGTGCAGAAGCGTTTCCACATTTTAAATATTTTGAAATAACCTCCTCAAAACCATTTACATTAGGACCTAAGGGAGCAATCCAGTTGGTATCGTAAGCTTCCTGAACATACGTCATTTCATTCCCTCCCATATGAGGTGATGAAAGCCAAATTTTATCTGACATTTTAAAGTCTTTCTTAATATTAATAATACTTACCTATACTCTTGAAATTAAACCCCTTACTAATCATTTAAATATCTCTATTTCATATCTCCCTGCAAAAATTGGAATATCCCCTTTTTCATAGCCTGACTTTTCTAATAAGTTTTTACGAAATACTTTATTATTGATTCCCTTGCTATGACAAAGTCCTAAAATCCCCATGTTCTCACGACTTCCAACCTGAGCTCGTAGTTTAACTTTGGGCATAAAAGTTAGTAAGTCTTTATCCACAAGAAATGAATTCAATAATTTTTTGGGATCGCTGGTTTCAAGAATATCTTCTGACAAGGATTCATATAAATCATAAAGCATAGCATAAGGTTGTATGCAATGTAAACCATAGGCTTTAAAAACAGATATTTCACGATCGGAAGTATCTAAACCTCTAATCAAAGTATTCTGCAATTCTTTTTTCTCTACTTTTGGTAATCTGTAATATTCAACGTCTCCGATCTTCTCACCTTCATAATCACATGTAAATTCATTCATAAGGTCACCAGTAAGAACAATTACCTTATTTTTCTCTAAATCAGGATTAGACTGTACATATCGCTTAATGTTTTTAGCAAGCAAAATATTTAATGTTGCACAATGAACATTAAAATCTCTATAGTCCTGACACAAAGATGGGGCGCCTTCAAGTGCTTCTATGATTTCTTTTTGCTCTGTAGAAAATACTAAATGATCAATTCCTAAATAACCAGCAATTTTTTGAGACTTTTCAGAATCTTCAGACTTTCCCAAATCCAATGTACAAGCGATCGGTTTATCCAAATATTTTGCAGCATAGGAAGCAATTATTGAGCTATCTAACCCTCCTGATAAAGCCACAAAAAAGGTCCATCCTTCCGCCTCATAATTTCGAAATGAGGTAAATAATACTTTAAGCCTATTTTCAATATGCAATCTAAAATCATTAAGCACAGCACTATTTTCTTTTTCAAAAGCCTTTTTATCTAAATTTTCATTGATCATTGGATAAATACCTAACTTACGTATCAACTCACGTTGTCCTCCGGTTCCTATTTTTACCATAGCACCTGTGGGTACAGAAAAAATGGGACTTTTAAAATTGAACAAACTTGCAAAGTTATCTGAGAAATGTATTTTACCATCTTTTGTTTCTGTATAAAACATTTTTCCTATCCCTAAAGGATCCCGAACCGCTTTATATATTCCTTCCTCAACTTCAATAACTGATGCAAACTGACCAACATGACACCCTTTATCAAAAACATCCGCATCAAAATGACATATATCTGAGGTGAGACCATTATGATAATAGAATCCAGGTTCTAGCTCTATTGGATCTAAACATTTAAATTTATTCATCACATATAATTAAGCAACTAAATCCTCTAAAATATTTGTGTATTTTTTGATCCATTCTTGTATCGTACTTTCTTTAAAAAGATCACTGGAATACTCAAAATAAAAATGAATACGATTTTCTCTTTGCCAAAAGGTAAGAAATAAATCAAGTTGGGCACCTTCTTTTTCAATGGGAATGGGAGTTACTACTACACCATCCAAGGCCAATTCCATTGGTGGTTCTTCTGTAAAACCTACCTGAAAAACTGGATTATGTGAAAAGTTTCTCTCAAATTTTATATGATTCAATAAAAAGGTATAAGGCAATTCCTGATGTCGATGTGCAAATAACATGCTTTGACGAATATCTTTTAATACTTCTTTTTCACTTTCAATCTTTGAAAAATTAACTGGTATAGGTACAATATTCAAGGTTGGACCAAATATTTCTTTATAGTTTGTTTTTCGTCTATTGGATAAAGGGACACCAATATTGAAGCAATTCTGTTTACTTAAATGCTGACACAAAATCGCAAAACTGCCTAATAATACCGTGAAAATTTTGAGTAGATTCATCTTGGCAAAGACTTCAATTCTTGTCGTAATCTCTTTACTAACATCAAAATAAATTCTTTTGCCTTTTTTTGTGCTTATTTCAGGCCGGTTAAAATCCATAGGTAAATTCAACACAAAACCTTCTTCCGGTAAAAAAGACTGCCAAAACTTTATGCTTTTAGAGCATTCCTCAGTCTTCATCCATTCTTTTTCTGCAGCAACATATTTTGAATATCCATCTACCAATGAATTATCTTCTTTCTTTACCTCATGGAGCAATTGATTGTAAAAATTAGAAACTTCTTTACCAAATAATATTTTTGAGCGAAGATCAATAATAATATGATGAAAAGTAATGATTAACAAAGACACTCCATCCTCATAGTTAAATCGCTTAACGCGTAACAAAAGTCCTCTTGTGAGATCAAATGGCTGATGAACCTCTTCTTTTAACGCTACATTATTACTTGAAAAATGTCCGGAAATTTTCACTTCCTCAACTTTAAAATAAAACGACTTATTCCCTTCAATAGTTTGAAGTATCTCTCTCCCTTCTCTAGAATATGAGGATCTTAGCAGATCATATTTTCTTATTACACAATTAATCGACTCTTCTAATAAATTTAGATTTACCTTCCCTTCTAACTTAAAAACAGAACATATATTATATACCGGGGATTGAGGATACATCATATAATTAATATAAAACTGTTTTTGCACGTATGAAATAGTATCCATCAAGTTTAGTCTTATCTTTGATATTGTCAGTAATAAATTCCTAATTTAAACGCAAACAATACTGAAACAACAATCAATTCCAGAAAGTTAATTACGCCCCTGGTTATTAATAAAATCAACAATCTTTATAACCGATCCAAAATTTGATCGATTCATCATTTCTTCTGTTACTTTAAATTGATATTTTTTTTCTATGTAAGAAGCAATTTCAATAAGTCCCATTGAGTCAATAATACCAGTATCAACTAAAGATTCATCTAACTCAATATCTTCTTCTTCTACCATAAATTGGAGACATAAAAATTCAATTAACATCGATTGGATCTGTGGTTTATTATTTATTTCGAAACTCATAATATCTATTTTAGTAATCAATAATTTCTACTTTCATTTTGTCTTCTGACAAAGTATGTGTTTTAGGATTTTTAATCCAATAATTAGCTATTTGTGTAGATAATATAAAGGTGATAATCATATTATCACGATACCCAATATTATCAGGTATACCCTTTTTAAATTTATCAAGAAAACGATTTACAAACTTTAAATTAAACAGCCCATAATCTTGAATTAATCCATCACTAAGAAAATAAGCTGTATTATCAGTAAGCTTACCATTTGCGACAAAAGATCTTAGATCCGGAGACATATACGGACGTTTTGGTCGATTAAGAATAGTCTTTGGAATATTATTCTTATAGGATTTTACCAGCAAATGTTTCTGTGAAAATCCATTTAATTTAAATCTTTCATCAATGGTAAAAAGAAAATCAATTAATCTGTGATCTAAAAATGGATAACGACCTTCTATTCCATGAGCTAAAGACATTCGATCGCCTTGAGATGATAGAAGATATCCAGCCAATAAAGTCCTGATCTCCAGGTGCTGATTTTTCTGAAGAAGCGACCAGTTATTGTAATTTTCAGGAAAATCAGACTGCATTTCATTGATTAATGAATGACTATCATAGGAAAGAGAATAATCCTTGTTAAAATAATTCTTGATGATTTTATTATTGTGTATTCTAATGTTTAAGGAGGCCAATTGATTATCAAATTTATCTAAAAAGCCTTCATAGTACATCTTCATCATACCGAATTGCCTTGGGTCGCTATAATGATTCAAATGCGGATACAATTTCTTAATCAATTCAGGACGCATTTTGGACTCCGGAAACTGTGACCAAAATTCCAGTAATTTAACCTCTTTAAATGAGTCATATCCCCATAATACCTCATCTGCACCTTCACCAGTCAGCACAACTTTTATATCACTTTGTCTTACTTTCTCTGATAATAAGTACAATGGAACCGGGGCGGTTCTAAACACAGGACGATCAGTATGATAAATGGTTTCCAGAAAGTTTTCATCAACTTTCTTATAATTGATATTTAATGAATAATGTTCAGTATTTAATTTGTCAATCATATCCTTTTGATATCCGGACTCATCAAATTCTTTATCTTCAAATGAAATTGAAAAAGTTTTAAATCTTTTGTTTGTATTCGAATTTACCAGGTGTGTAATTACCGAACTATCAATCCCTCCACTAAGATAAGCACCTACAGGAACATCACTTCTCAAACGAAGCTTAACTGAGTCGTTGAGCAAATATTTAAATTCTTCTTCAACTTCCTGAAATGACTTTTTATCATTAGTATAGTTTAATCCTAATTCATAAAATTTCTTTTCATACACTAATATTCCATTTTTAAACTTCGCATAACTCCCTCCCGGCAATGATTTAATACCTTTATATACGGTATTATGCCCGTAAGTATTCCATAAAAGACAATGTTCAAAAAGTCGGTTTACATCAAATTCACGAGAATAACCACTTAGATAATCAAATGCTTTCAGTTCTGATGCAAAATAATACTTGTTATTATTTTGTAATACATACAAAGGTCTGATTCCAAATCGATCTCTGGCTATAACCAACTCTTTCGTTTGTTTATTCCATATCAATGCGGCAAATTGCCCATTGAACATTTCAAAACACTTCTCCCCATAATATTCATAAGCTTTCAGAAATACCTCAGTATCACTTGTTGTATTAAATCTTACTCCTTTACTCTTAAGTTCATTCAGTAGTTCTATATAATTATATATTTCTCCATTAAATGAAATTACATAGTTACCAGATATAAGAGGTTGACTACCTTTTGATAAATCAACTATTGACAACCGGGTGTGCCCTAAAGCCATATCAGAAGAAACATAATATCCCCATCCATCAGGTCCTCTATGCTGAAGGGACGAAATCATCTTTTGAATTTCTATCCTTCTGTTATCTTTATTTAAATCCGGGCCATATACTCCTGCAATTCCACACATGTCAATAAAAATTTATTATTAAAACTATCATCAATAATTATCCTCTATTCTCCTAATGTTAGGAAACCAAACCTAATTTCGAAATTTATTTTTTAGAGATAAAAAATAAGTCTCAAAATATCTGTACGATAAATGTGAAAACAATACAGTCACCAGAATACTAGTGAAATATATTAGAACAACCATATAAGTAGACGATATTTTAAACGCATTATTAATTTTCAAAAAAACGAACAATACTAAGTTTATTAATATCATATGATACAGATATATTCCATACGATATTTTACCTATATAATTCATCAATTTAAATCTCTTTAATATGTTATTATCTACAACAATATTTACAATCAATAACGAAAAAAGAACCACTTCAAATGCACTCTTTATTATCTCATCTTTAAAAAGAAACCAATCTGTTGTAAAATTCAGTATAAAAACCAGATACAACATAAATCTTAGAAAAATAGATTTAAAATGCAATGGAATTCCGTGTCTGTCAAGTATGGCTATTATTCCTCCTGCAGAAATAAAGAAATATAAAAAGGAATATTCCTTAAAAAAGGAGAAAAAGCTACTATGAAATAGTATAAAATATCCAATAGTAAACGCAGTAATACTTTTAAAATAATGATTTAAACTGATAAAATACAACAAAGGTGCTATAACCAGATAAAATTGCTCCTCAATACCTATAGACCACAATACCAACAATATAGATCCCGGATCATATAATTTTATAAATATATTTGGAAAAAACCCAACATTCCATAAAATACCTTCAGTCAGGCTATAGCTTTCATTGTATGGGATTCCTAATACTGGTAAAAAATAATGATAAAATGCAAGTCCGAAAAATAAAACCAGAAAATACACAGGATATAACCTCAACATCCTTCTAACATAGAAATTCCGAATATTTATTGATCCATTTCTCTTCTTTTCATCAAACAGTAAACCAATAATTAAATAACCACTTAATGTAAAAAAAACAAGTACGGCCTCTGTTCCTCTTTGAAAAATAGGAGCATCTCTAAAAAAAGGTAATCCAACAGCACTTGATATATTTGGAATGTGACTAATAACAACTAACATTGCCAATAGCCCTCTTAATAAATCAAAGCTATCTATCTTATTTTTATACAACACCGAATAATTTAAATATCATCTAACATAATTTTCAGTACTCACTTCTAGATATATTCTACCTTATTCAATTTTCTTGGCTGGATTACCAAAAATGGTACACTTATTTTTAAAATTTCTTAAAACAACACTCCCTGCACCTACGGTTACATCGTCTCCGATTTTTCTTTGAGGAATAATTGTAGCATTTGTTCCTACAAATACATTTTGCCCTAAAGTACATCCTCCTGCAATATCAACATTTGGCATTAATGAGCAAAAATCTCCCAGAGTTGAATCGTGCCCTACTATCGATTTTTCTAATATTGTTGTAAATTTCCCAAGTTTAACATTATTAGAAATAATGCTCCCTGCCAGAATAATACATCCTTCTTCTATTGTATTAAATTTACCAATAATTGCCCTGGAATCAATAAATGTAAAAAATTTCACCCTGCCTTTTAATCGCAAATAAATATCTTTTCGGATATTTGAATCACCAACAGCAATGATTGCTAAATCGGTTTCCTCAAATTGATAAGTATTTATACCTCCTAATATTTTATAATCTGACGGGTAATTATTTAAGGCAATAGGTGATTCATCAATAAACCCAGCCAACTCCCAATCTCTTTGCTCTTCAGGTATCTTTTCAAGATAAGACTCCATTCCCCTACCAAGTCCTCCAGCTCCAACTATAAATAATTTTTTTTTCATTAATTTTTATTGATAAAAAATATAAAATCCAATTTGAACAAAAAAGTTAACTAGGCAACAAAATGCTCATTTCCTACTGTATTAATTAAATCCTGTAATGTAATGATGCTTCTAAAATCATCTGCTTTTAATTGAATTTGAAATGATTCATCAACCAATGAAATCATTACTAATCTGGCAACAGAGTCCCAGATATCCAAACTATCAAATCTGGTATCTAAATTAAAATCTTCTTCTATCTGAAGTTCTTCTTTTACAGTACTAATAAAATCATCAATTTTCATAATTCGTTTTTTTAATTAAACAAGTACAAAGCTGTCCTAAATATTTTTTTTAACTGGTGTTTCACCCAGACCAGACTTCATTTTTTAGTTCACTAGGTTTGTTTTCCAAATATGTTCATGATTTTCGCTTCGCTACAATTGTCTTACCACAAAAAACAGAAGCAAAAAAAGGCAAGGCTGCACCCACTTCTCTCAAAAAACTACGATTATTTGACTGAAATCGGTTAAACTCGCCTCGCTTCAAACAAAAACGATTTTTAATCGTAAATTTAATCTTGTTTTTTGGTTCACTGGCTGAGGCCAATGTAGAACCTACTAAAGACTTGAAATATCCTTTTTATTTAGGACAGAGGTGAAATGAGTACTACTTTTCTATATCTGAAAATATCAATTAAGCCTATATCACATTCAATATTCTATCAACTTACAAAACTCCAGATTCCCCAATTTCATTAGCATCGAACTCCAGGTCAATCCTACTCCAAATCCTGCCATACAGATTAAATATTCATTTTCTAAAGCCTTTTCTCCCAAATTATAAGATATTACCGTAGGAACAGTAACACCATTGGCGTTCCCAAAATTTTCAACAATATTGTTTGGCATTTTTTCATAAGAAACCTTCATTTTATCAGCTAATTTTTGAAGCATAAACCTATTAGGCTGATGAAACATAAAATAGTCCACGTTATTTTTATCCTCATTTGCAAACTCCAACAAACTATCAATCATAATTGGAACTTCCTTTTGTACGAAGTTAAAAACACCATCTCCTTTCATTACCAAATGATCTTTAGCCCTCAAATTACCATTCTCATCTTCTTCTAAAATGGCTGTTTCTTCAGATGAAGGCATTTTAAATCCACCTGCAGGTATAATTAATGTATCATGCCGACTACCATCCATTTTAACATTACTAAAGATTGTATTCTGCTCATTAGATTTTTCAACTAATGTAACTGATGCGCCATCGCCAACTAAAGGCCTGCTATTTCTGTCTTTTTTAGATACACGCTGACTTAAAACATCAGCATTTAACAATACTACTTTATTTATAGATTCCTGCTCTAATAAGGTAAAAGCCTGAATCAATCCAATTTGAAATCCTGCACATCCCTGATTGATATCCATACAAAGAACATCATCTTTCATTCCTAATTTTCCCTGAATAACATTACTTGTCGGTGGTAAAATATAGTCTGATGATTCTGTGACCAAAATAAGTGCATCTATTTCGTCCTTTTTTAAACTTCCTGCCTCGAACAAATGATTTAAGCCAAAAACACAAAGTTCTGATACCGTTACTCCTTCTTCAACAATTCGTTGGCGATCATATCCCATTATTTTTCCCAATTGCTTTGACTGTCGCTGCGAAAAATTATAATTATCAATTGTATCCTCAAACTTAACTTCATTTTTGGGTACAACTGTTAATATACCGGTAACCTTCTTATTATTGAATTTTAAATTCATAACTAGCTTAAATTAGTATACTTACTTATTAGAGAATGAATTGAATCTATATTCTCAAAATTTTCTGGTATAATATCAGTACCGTCGATTGAAATAGCATAATGGCTATCCAATTCTGATACAAGAATTAATAAATCAAAAGAATCTAACAACCCATCTGTAATAAAATCCTTGGAGGATAAATAATCAACCTCCGGTCTTATCTTATTCAATATTTCATTTATTTTTTCCATTGCTTTCTTTAACAATTCCAACAACCAATTCTTCAGTTTTTGCAAACTAACTTAGTTAATTCTACCTTGATTTGATATGGTTTGTTTGTAATTTTTGTTTAATTATTCAATATCATTGATTAATGATTCATTTTAAGAATACTAAATTTCATAATGGTCACTAATCATTTTCAATTAAATGCCTGATCGCATTTCTGTTAATTTTTCCATTAGGTGTTAATGGCATTTCATCTAATTGAACATATAAGGTAGGAATCATATATTTGGGTAGTTTATTTATCAATTGAATTCTTAAACCACTTTCATCTATATCCCTGGTTGATGTATAAAACAGTGATATTTCTTTTTTCTCATTATTATATAAAACACACGCACTATCAACTTCCTCCAAACTCATAACCGAAGCCTCTATATCACCAAGTTCTATTCGGAATCCCATATGCTTGATCTGAAAATCATTGCGACAAACATATATGATTTCACCTAGTTCATTCAGGTATACAATATCTCCTGTACGATAAATCCTTTCCGGATAATGTTTATTTAATGGATTTTGCACAAATACTTCAGCAGTTTTCTCAGGATTATTATAATACCCCAATGCCAAAGAACTCCCTCTTATACACAACTCACCAGTTTCCCCTGTCTTTGCATGCTTATCTTCTTCGTTGAGAATTAATACATTGGTGTTTTTACACGGATATCCAATAGGTACCGACTCTTCATCGGGTATATCACGATCCACAATATAATGAACACTGTCGACCGTGGTTTCTGTGGGGCCGTACATATTGATATAAGTCACATCCTTTAAGTTCTTTCTCCAATAATTCAACTGACGGGTAGGCATCACTTCTCCCCCAAAAAATACTTTTTTTAGGAAAGGCAGCTTTTTATGTTCAAACAGCTTGTAATTAGCTACATTAACTAGTACCGAAGAAACCCAAAATATCAGGTTTATTTTTTCCTCATTCAGGTAATCCAATAACCTGGAAGGAAACATGTATAATGGTTCCGGGATTAACACCAATGTTGCCCCCGTTGACATCATAAGGTATATATCAAAAACTGAATGATCGAAGAACAAAGGAGACTGGTTTCCTATAATATAAGTATCATCAATATTGAAACGTTCTTTTGCCCAATCTATAAAATCAATCACTGCCTTATGAGGTACTACCACACCCTTGGGCTTTCCTGTAGAACCTGATGTAAACAATGTATAAGCAGGATTGGTATCTATATGGTTAACCGGAACAAAACAATCTTTTACTGCAAATTCCTTATCCATTACTACTTTATCAACTTCAAAAATTAGTTCAGGTTGATAACCGGCTTCTATAAGATGCTTTTTTAAAGTACTGCTTGTAAGTATTAATTTTGGATTTAAAGACTCTAGAATGGATTCCATTCTTTCTGTTGGAGTTTTAACATCCAAGGGTACATAAAAATTACCACTATATAATATGGCGGTAAAACATAAAATACTTTCTATTGATTTTGGGAGATATACAGCAATCGGTGAATTTGTTGATTTATATATTTCCTGTATATGTTGAGATAATAATATGGATTTTCTTCTCAGATCACCAAAACAAATCTGCTTATTTCCCTCTTTTATTGCTGTTTTACTTTCATATTTAGAGTACCTTGATTCTAAATATTCAATAATATTTATTTGCATATAATAATAGATCGTTAGAGTTTAGATAATAGATATTCCGCATGCCGCCGAAACTTTAGCGGAGGAGCAAGACTTATTTTCAAGATTCTTAAAATCATTCTTTTATACATTACAAATTATAAACACTTATGATTCTTACAGTTATAAATACTTTCCGAACTATTGTATAAAAATATTTACTTAAATTATATCTTGAATTACCTTCCTGTCAACTTTACCATTGGCTGTTAATGGTATTTCACCCAACTGTGTATACGATGTTGGTATCATATATTTAGGTATCTTTTGAGCCAACTGAGTTCGTATAATATTAGTATTCATATCCTGACTTGCTGTAAAAAACAACTTTATCATCTTGTTTTCATTATCATATATCACACAGGCATTATTAATATCCTCCAATCCCATGACAGCATTTTCAATCTCTCCAAGTTCTATACGGTAGCCCATGTGTTTTATCTGAAAATCCTTACGCCCAACAAATATTATTTCGTCGTTCTCATTTATATAAACAATATCACCTGTACGATAAATTTTCTCCGGATAATTTCTATTTAATGGATTTTGCACAAATACCTCCTCTGTTTTCTCAGGATTGTTATAATACCCCAAAGCTAAAGAACTTCCTCTCACACATAATTCGCCATATTCACCAATTACCGATAACTGATCTTTTTCATTAAGTATCAGCACATCCGAGTTTCTACATGGATAACCTATGGGTACAGGTTCATCATCAGAAATTTCACGATCTACAATGTAATAAGTGCAATCAACTGTGATTTCTGTTGGTCCATATAAGTTAATATACATGGCATGTGGAACATTTTGTCTCCAATAGTTAAGCTGTCTGGTTGGCATAACCTCTCCTGCAAATACAATTTTATTCAGATAGGGCATTTTTATCTGTTCCAACAATTTATAATTGGCTACACTTACCAAAACAGAAGGTACCCAAAACACCATATTTACTTTCACCTCATTCAGGTAATCCAATAGCTTTGCCGGGAACATAAACAACTGTTCCGGGATAAGAACCAGTGTTGAACCGGTAGCCATCATCAAATAAATATCAAATACCGAATTATCAAAAAAGAATGGTGCCTGATTACCTATAATATGTGTTTCATCAATATTAAACTGCTTAATAAGCCAATCTATATAATCAATAACACTTCGGTGCGAAACAACCACTCCCTTAGGTTTTCCTGTTGACCCGGATGTAAAAAGTGTATATGCAGGATTTGTATCTGTATGTTGTACAAAAAGATCTTCTATACCAAGAGGTTCAATTGTCTCATTGAATATGGTTTCAATTTTAATTATTTTATCTGAAGAAAATCCTAGTGCCAATAAGTTTTTCTGCAATGTATCATTTGTGATAATGAACTGTGGTTCCAACGACTCAAGGATATGCCCAATTCTTCCAACAGGTGAATTCGTATCTAATGGAACATAAAAATGACCACTATAAAGAATACCTGCAAAACAAATCACAGTATCGGCCGACTTTGGAAGATAAACAGCGATTGGCGAACTATTGCTTATAGAAAAGGCTTTTAACACATTTTTAATTGCAATTGCTTTGCTCCTTAGTTCCTTAAAAGTAATTCTTTTATCACCCTCAATTATAGCGACTTTATTCTCATATTTAGAGTGTGTTCGCTCCAAATATTCCATGATATGAATCGTCATATTATAATAAAAATTTATTACTTAGAATAAATAATATTGTAGGAAATAATTTATAAAGAAACGAAATATCCCTAATAGATATTATCTGATAAATTCAATTTCATCAAAGCCTTTTATCCAAAACTGCGGATGGTATTCATGAGAGAGACTCATATCCTGAGTATGAATGTTTTCACCATTATCCAGAATTCCTACCGTTTTCCAACCTAATCTATTGGGGATCATAAAATCTTTTTTCATATTGTCTCCAAAATAATAAAATTGATATCCCTTGAATTCCAACTCGAAAATGTTGAAATTCCTTTCGTGGTGTTTATCACTTCCTAATTCTTCTGAAATAATAATTCTGTCAAAGCAATTTTTAATTTTTAAAGCCTTGAGTTTATTTCGCTGACTTATACTTCTTCCATCAGTTATTAATCCCATTGGTATATGGTGACTTGCGCACTTTTCGATAAATGTTTTAGCTGATCTAAACAACGAAATATTTGGATAGTGTTCTCTATAAAGTATAATCAAATCTTCTTTGGATAAAAGACTTGGATATTTCGCGGTCAAATATTCAAATACATCCTTTTTCTGCTGATATAGCTCAAGCATGGTATTCAATACATTGTTTTCAACATTCACATAAAAATGTGAAATTTCAAAAAAGGCAGATTTTAAAAAGTTGATCTCATTATATAATGTATCATCAAGATCAAAGATTAAAAAAGGTTTATATTTCAGCTGTATATCCATGCACTATTACTTCTGAATCATACCTCAGCATCAAACAATGATCCTCCCAACTATCACACCAGTCAATTTCCTCTCCCATTAAATATTCACGAATAATATAACCTGGATAATTTCCACCTGCATCATAACTTAAAGGAAATCCGCCTCCAAACCGAGGATTAATTTCAATCCCATAAATCATTTTATTGTTTTCTTTATTAACAAAGAACTGTATGGTTAGCACTCCTATGGCACCTTTGATTGAGGATAATTTTTTGATTAAGATATCATATACCTCATTTTTCCTGGTAATTCCTTTATTTACCTCACCATCCCGAATTAAAATTCTTTCTCTGGGAATCAAACATTTCAAGTTGGAATTTTTGTCATAATAAGCATCTACTGTATATTCCACATGTTGGCTATGATCAATATACTCCATGAGCATAAAACGATCATTAGTAATAAATCTTTCCTGCAACTCTTCTTCATTATTAACCAAATGTGCATCAACACTTCTGCTCCCATCAAACGGTTTAACAAACATAGGATATTGAAAATTATCTTTATCATATATTTTGGGGACTTGAATTCCATAGCTGGAAAAAAGACCACTGGTTTGTCTCTTATCTCGACATTTTGCAATGAGGTTTTTATCTGAAACAACAACTTTACAGCCTAATACTTCTATTTCTTCTATATGTTCAGATAATAGCAATAACTCAGAGTCAATAGTCGGAATTATTAATCCAATACGGTTATTTTTAACAATTTCACATAATTCTGAAATATAATTAGCCTCATTTACCCTGGGCACTTTAAAATAACCATCGGCATCCTGACATGCAGAAGATAGTTCCGGGCTAATATCTGTTGTAAACACTTTGCCATTATGGAAGAAATTTATTAATTCCTTTTTAAAAGCACGAATTAACGATACTCTTCTACCTGCTGATGTAATTAGTATATTCATTTTAGTTAATTTCTATCATTTTATTATACAACCTTAATGTATTCTCAGCCATTATGTTATTTGTGAAATTTTTTAAAGCTTTCTCTCTACCTACATTAGCAATAAGCAATCTCTTCTTTTCATTTAAAATTAAAGATTCTAATACTTGAGATAGTTCACTAAAATTTTCTGATTCAAATATATATCCATCAACATCATTGCAAATTTGATCTAAAGCCCCTTCTGTATCAGACCTAACAACACAACATCCAGATAACATCGCCTCAATACAGACCAATCCAAATCCCTCTAAACGAGATGGTAGGACAAAAATATCCATTATATCATAAAAGCTTTTGGGATCTTGATATTCAAAAACAGATACAATATTCTTACAACCAGAATCAATTATATTGTCATTTAACCATTCCTTTGTTTTTCCATCTTTCGATGAACCTATAAATACAATATGTATTCTTGATTTTAATTCCTCACCGAATTTTTCAATCGACTTTAATAACAAATCATGTCCTTTCCTATATTCAACACTACCAACTAAACCAATTATAATTTTATTTTCCGGAATATTAAATTGCAATTTTATATTGTCTTTTTCAATTAACGTAGCTTGCTTTGCAAACCTAACATCAACTCCATGACGAATCAAACTAATATCTTCACTTTTATAACCAAATACTTTCATTGCATAATCTCTGGTCTCTCTACTTATTGCAATTAATTTAGTTGCATTTTTATATTTAAATCCTGGTACTAAGTCATTAACATGTAAAGTTGATATAAACTTTTTTCTTAAGAAGTAAGGAATAAAAGACATATATGGAGAACTAACATGAATAACATTAGCATTAATAAAATATATGGTTATCACTATTTGTATAATAGCCCAAATATCAAAAAAAGTTTTAACTAACCTACTTCTATGTAAATCAGCTTTATCTGAAGCAATAAATTGATGAATTATAAATCCATTTAATTTGAATTTATTAAAGAGACGCTCTAATTCTTCATTATTTTCATAACCACAACCACTAGTTATTAAGTGAACCTCATGCCCTTTCTCAATCAAACCCATTCCTAAATCATAAGTATTAGTCGTCATCCCGGTTTGATCTATTTTACTAAGCAATAATAAAATCTTCATGTTTAAATTTTAGTTAGCGCCATTAAACATTTCCATTGTTGCATGATTATCAGAGTTTATATCATCCCGAAGTAATACCTTTTTAATTGTCATAAAAATTACTTTTACATCCATCAATAAAGAAACATTATCTACGTATTCAATATCAAGCTCAAACTTTCTTGTCCATGAAATAGCATTTCTTCCGTTTACTTGTGCCCACCCTGTAATACCAGGTTTTACATCATGCCTTCTTGACTGCTCTATACTATATATTGGAATATAACTCATTAATAAAGGTCTGGGACCTATTAAACTTAAATCCCCTTTTATTACATTAATTAATTGAGGTAATTCATCAAGGGAGGTCTTGCGAATAAATTTACCAAAACCGGTCAATCTTTGTTCATCCGGCAATAATTCTCCATTTGAATCCCTTTCATTGGTCATAGTTCTGAATTTAACTATTTTAAAAGGTTTGGCTTTGTACCCTGGTCTAATCTGAAAAAACAATGGATTTCCTTTTAAAGCTATTAATAGTAATAAATAGGTAATAATCAATAACGGTAAAAACACTATTAAGCTAAATAATGCTAACAAAAAATCAATAACCGGTTTAAAAAAATACATATACATCATCTAATTTTTAATCTTAAGTTCGGATTGTTTAAACATTTTAAAAAATATGATACTATTAACCTTCATTTAGTTATAAACACAAATCGATGTCTTCACCAATAAAACTCAACTAATTATACTTTTCAAACCTCCCGTATTCCTTTAATAAGGCATCCCATACAATTTCTTGTTGAAACCGGTTTACAATGGAAGGTCGAGCACTCTTTGTCATCTGGTTAAAAAGCATTTTATCTAATTTTAACTTAAACATTGCCTGATACAAGGCCTCACCATCTTTAGAAGGTACAATCAATCCATTTTCCCCATTTATTATAATTTCATTACATCCGTTTATATCAGTAACAATGGAAGGCATCTCCATTGCTCCGGATTGCATAACGGAATTAGGGAATCCTTCACGATAGCTGGGTAAAACCAATACATCTGCAGCAAACAAATAATCCCGGACATCGCTTACATGACCTATATACTTCACATCTTCACAATTATTTATATAGTCTTCATCTTCTTGTAATATTGGATCCAAAGCCTGCTCAAAACGTCCCAATAATAATAATTTCACCCCAGGTTGTATCATCCTTTTAAAAGCAGTTAACAACTCATTTATCCCTTTATCCTTAACGATCCTTCCTATGAAAACAAACACAAAATCACCTGCAGCAAATCCTAACTCATCACGAATCTCCTGTCGCCCCCTTTTGATTGCTTCACGCGAAAAATAATTACAGTCTAAACCGTTAATATTTCCATTAGCTAATACCTTAATTGGCTTATTTGTAACTTTATAATTGATTAAATCGTTTTTAACGCCTTCTCCTTCCGGAATAACTGTTGTGGAAAACTTACAGATTAATCGATCCATAGTTATTAATAATTTCTTTTTAAAACCGGTTGAAGTTGGAAAGATCAATCCGGTAAAAGTATGTATCCGCACAGGTACTCCTGCTAACCAACCTGCTGCCATGGATATTAAACCGGCCTTAGGTGTAAAAGAATGAATGATATCCGGTTTTTCTTTTATAAAGAGTATGGTCATTTTTAAAAGTGAAATACCATCCTTTATTAAAGAAATATGTCGCTCCATATTCACCACCCTGATATCAATCCCTTCTTCCTCTGATATCTTAATTAAATCCTGACCTTCGGAAGATTCCCCTTTTGCCTTAAAGGAAGATACAGCTGTTACCTTATAATAATCAGACAAGAACTTAAGCTGTCCTCTCAAAAAATTTAGGGATCCGGGAATAGTAGTAATCCTAAATAGCTTTTTTTGATTTTCTACATTATCCATTATATGAAA
The DNA here is from genome assembly GCA_963665705.1 of uncultured Saccharicrinis sp. Lineage (GTDB taxonomy): Bacteria > Bacteroidota > Bacteroidia > Bacteroidales > Marinilabiliaceae > Saccharicrinis. Next base: position 547,724 of record OY762448.1, on the reverse strand, counting down.
TCAATTATGGAAATAAAATTTTAATTATAATGATTTATTGTAAACTATTTTGAGCATATATTTCAGCTACGGTTTTAGATGAAGACTTGATATCAAATTTTTCTATTTCTTTTTGCGCTAACTGCATTTGAGGTAATCTTCCATCAATATAATCTGCTATATTTTTGGCCCACTCACTTGCTGGAACAGCTAAAGGAATGGACATACACAAACCAGAATTCGTTTGTTGTGGTACAGCATCTGAGATAAAACATGGTAAACCGGATGCCTGTGCCTCAACCAAAGCGAAGGGTAATCCTTCGAACAAGGAGGGCATTAAAAAAAAATTGACATCTTTCAGTAACAACGGAATATCTTTTCTTACTCCTAAAAGCTCGATATTATCTTCTACCTCTAATTCTGCTATCTTATTTACAATCTTTTCCCGTTCATCACCATCTCCAACCCATTTTAACTTAACCTCAGGGTATATCTTTTTTAATTCAGCAATAATTTCAACTATAAACAAGCAATTTTTTTGCCTTACCATTCTACCAACAGTAATAAAGTCTAATCCTTTATTTCTTTTTTCAACAAAGAATCTGCCTAAATCAATACCATTGTATATCACCTTGGTTTTATTGAAATATTTCTGTCCATATAGAAATTTATTTGCATCATCGGAACATCCCAACCTAACATTAGCAAAAGTATTTATGAACCAACGCATCATCATTCTATAGTACCTAACTACCTTATTATCTTCAATTTTACCTGCATTATGCGAATGCGATACCCTTAACTTAACACCGGCAAAAAATGCAACCATTAGATTTAATCCGTTAAAAAAATCCATATGCGAATGACAAACATCAAATGGTCCATATTTTTTCAAGTATTTATACATTCTAACAAAATGCTTCAATAACTTTACCTTTCCATCCAAATCGTTAGTCATGTATACATTATGCCCCTTTCTCTCAACCTCATCCTGATGGTATTGTCTTTTATCTACTGCTATTAAATAACTTACTTCATATTTATTATTATCCAAATGATCGACAGTATTTAAAACAAAAGCTTCCGTACCTGCAGGAGCAAGACCGTGCAAGATTTCCAATACTCTGATTTTTTTTTTCATATAACTGATATAAAAGGAATCGAATAATACCTAAAGATTAATTATCTCACCTCCATCTTTTTCCCTCGAATCACCTGATGCCTTGCATATAAATACAAAACACATCCAAACGGAATGGATAATACGGTTAATAATTTAGCTGGAGATTCTTTAATAAACCGGCTATTTCTAGATATAATGCTTGAATTTACATAATGAATGGCTTCAATAAAACGTCTTTTAAATGAGGGATGATACTTCATTGATTCCTTTCTAATAAAGGCAAAACCTTTGGGATTTCGGAAGTATTGATTATACATATTCATGGAAGACCCGTCTAGTTGGTAATCCACTATCACCAATATCTCATTAATAGTAATCATTTTAAACTTAAGGTCAGCCAGCATATACTTCCATCCCAAACCAACATATTTCTCACCTTCAAACTCAGGATATTCAGGAAGTGATTTCATGATATCAGTACGATAAACAAGTTTTTTATCCCCACTTCCTCCTTTATGATAATATTCGGTTAAGGTAGTCTCCTCTTCATTAAACTGAGAACCGATAACATTGCCATCCTGCATACGGGCATCCAAACCAATAATTCCTGCATATTTATCCGATCTCTTTTCTTTCCAAAGATTTACAATTAATTCCACACCGTTGTCCGGCATATAATCATCCGAATCAATACAAGTATTCAGTTCTGTATCCATCAAACGATAAGCAGCATTATGAGCAGTATGCATACCACCATTCTTTTTATGGTGATAGCGAATAGGTATTTTGTTCTCTTTTACCCAACTTTCCACCAATTCACGGGTGGTATCGGTAGATCCATCGTCAATAACAAGCCATTCAAAATCCTTGCTTGTTTGTCGTAACAGACTCTCGTAAGTTCGGTGAATAGTATGCGCCCTGTTATAGGCCGGAGTAAAAATAGTTAGTGTAGGCTTATTCATTATTTTGTTTTTTCGTTACTTTCAACTTAAGGCTTCCAGATATACACCCGTTAACCAACGGGCATTTTCATGAATATCAAAACGGGCATTTCTAATTTTTATAAGGGTATTTTCACGTGGATATTTCACTTGCCGTATATGATCAGACCAATAACCCGATCCTGATTCCAATGGTAAAAAATCAACTAATTCAGGAACAATGGCCACCTGATCAGAAACCCCGGTAGATGTAACAATCTTTAATCCGGAGGATTGAGCCTCAATCATAGTTACAGACAAACCTTCGTGTAATGATGGAAATAATAATATATCCATTCCCTGCATTAAATCAGGTATATCCGAGCGAGTTTCATAAAATTGAATATATGATTCTAACTGCAATTCATTAATTCGTTGCTTTACCTTTTCATATTCTCCTCCGCTGGCTCCAATCAATACACATAAAATATCCTGACGTTCCTTTACAATTTGAGAAATGACATCAACTAAAAATAAATGATTTTTTTGTTTATCAAAGCGGGCTACATTCCCTAAAATCAATTTATCACCCCATCCTTCTCGTTCCCTGATCATGGATCTTTTTTCTTCATTGTATTGAAAATCTGATGCATTAACAGCATTGGGTTGAAAGATGGCTTTTACTGCTCTTTGAGGGCCAAATAACCAACGGGCAGAATCTGCAGAACAGGTAAAAAAATGAGTAAGGTACGGTCTCATTAAATGTTTCAGCATATTTCTGAAAGGCATTTTTAAATCCCAACCCACAGGAGCATTATGTGCATGAGCGGCAATAAAATGTATACCTCTTTTCGACGCTTCTTTATATATCCACAATCCCAATTCAGAACAATGGCCATGAATAATATGATATTCCTGATGCTCGTTAAAAAAAGACTTAATAGCCCTTTGATACCTTAATATAGATCCGGGAGTGATGGCAGGAAGGATAAATATTTTTCCCCCCAGAGCTCTGATTTCATCATCATAATCCCCTTTTTTTTCACGGTGTACTATAAAATCAAAAACCAGTTTGCTACGGTCAATACTTCTAAAATAATTCATCACCATGGTTTCGGCTCCCCCGCGATTCATGATGGTAAAAAGCATTAAAACCCTAACAGGAGAAGTATTCATATCTATCTGTTTATTATTTTACGAATCACTATTAATAATAAGTATACTCCAATGGTTATATTATGCTTACAACAATAGAAAAATACTTTCCAATGAAATGGCATATATTGAATTTTCAAACTACCAATAGCCTCTTTATAAGTATTTGATCGCAAATAGTCCCTAAGAAATGACACCTTTCCAATCATATTCTTCGCACTATTACCTTCGTTTAAACCTATTCCCACAATACTTAGGCTAATTCTGTTATGCAAAGCTTCGTAATACAATTTTTGATTATGATCATCGGGAATAAATACAGCCATCTTTTGAAATAACACAGCCCATTGTTTGGCTAACTGTTCTCTGTAACCCGAGGTTACAGAAACAGTATTATTCTTTCTGTAATGATAGAAAATATCTTTGCAATAATAGCCAGATTTTGCTTTCCCAAAGGCTTCTAGGTTAAACAGGGCATCTTCCGCAGTACCAATAACCTTTAGATCAACAAATTCTATCTCTTTGATTAGATCAGTTCTATATAATTTACCCCAAACGGTAACCAATGAATCTGCTCCAGCCGGATCAGTTAATTCCTTTTCATATAACCCCAATACCCTCCTTTGTAGCTCGTTATATCTATTCAGATCAAAAAATGTACTATTCTGGTATAAATGCTTTAATTCCGATCTATTTTCAAATTCTTTTTTATAGCCCCAGAAAACAATATCCGTATGATATTCCCTTGCTTTTCTCAATGCTACTTCACAAGTTTGACCATCTATCCAATCATCTCCATCAACAAATAAAACCCACTCACCTTTAGCTTCTTTTAATCCCCGGTTTCGTGCTGCCGATACCCCTTGATTTTTTTGGTTAATAACGATAATACGAGAATCTCTGTTGGAGTAATCATTTAATACTTCACTAGATCTATCCGGAGACTCATCATTAACACAAATTACTTCAATATGCTCATAAGTCTGCCCCAATATACTATCCAAACAGTAAGGTAAGTAAGACTCGACATTATATATAGGTATAATAATACTTACCAGCTTGTTTTTATTCATATTTTAACCAAAAACGTGACACCAAATGTTTATCCTAATAAAGGCATCAGCACATTATAAAAAAAAGTAAAGCCATAAAATAACAATACTGCATGTCCAATTTTTTCTGATTGATTATACCAAAAACGTTTTTTATAAAATGGATAAATTAAAACCAAAGGAATAATAAACCATGATAGCATTGCAAAACGGTTGGAAAAGGCAGCTCTGATTACAATTACCCAAAAAGCATTACTCACCAAGTAGATATTATAAATCCAGATATAATGTGGATCTTTAAAATTATTTTTAAAGATAAAATAAGCTCCTACTACAATGGGGATGGCACTGTACAATAAAAAATCCCATCTAAATCCAGTATGTGAAAACTCACTCGCAAAACGGTCTGCTGCATTAAGATAACCAGACAAACGATCATCTGCCAGCCCCATACTTACAAATAGGTTTGCTACAGAATTACCCAATGTTAAAGATACAAATATTGAGAAAAACCATCCTATTAAATAATATTTAGGATTTTTAATAAAAAAAGCTAAAACTCCTGCCAATATTACTAAAATTGTAGAATTATGCGTAAAATATGCATAAATTGCACATAAAATTACTATCCAGATATTTCTCTTGTAGGCCATTCCTACTAAAAGTGCTGATACAGCCAATCCTGTTCTAATCCCATTCACTCCATTACTAAAAAACAAAAACATACTTATTATGACAAGATAGGGCACAAAGAAATGCTTACCAAATAATTTAAAGGCTGTTAACCAGTTAAAACCAATATATAAAAATGCACAAAACAGAAAGTATTGATGCACCGAAAATCCACTATAAGCAAACCATTGTGTCATCCCATTAAAAATCCATTCAGTACCTGTATCAATTATTAAACTTCCTTTTTGCAATAAATCATAACTATGTGCATAATTAGATGTATCTCCAAAATATTGTCCTGAAATCGGTCTCAATCCGATATAAAAAATCAAAATAACAGTGATAAAAAGACCTACAATATTTTGGCTCTTTACTGTACGTTCATTAAATAAGGTTCCCACATAGCCCTGTATTGTAGTTACAAGAATGAGTAATAATACCGAATAATTAAATATACCTGTATAATACTCCAGGGGAATAAAATCAATCATTAATCTTTAATAAATAAATTTCTTAAAAAAAGATAGATTTGAGTAGGTAGTAATGATCTTAATTTCTTTTTAAGTTTCACCCGTTGAGGAAACCAAGAACCATCAAAATGATGAATACAATGCGTATTCTCTGTTAAGTGAACTCTAAGTGTTAACTGATCTTTTGGACAAAAAAAATCAGTAGGATATAAATGCAAAATTCCATTACAAGTTTGATATTGATTATTTGGGATAAAACCATAATCCTTCATCATCGCAGAAATAATGGTCACATTAGTTATGGGTTCAGGTGTTCCATCCGGACGAAAATAAGGACGATCCTTATAGTAACTTAACATCTTACCTGCCCAAAACCCTTCCTTTTCACAGCCCATTATACCCGTTTGAATCATTTTTTCCGATTCGAATCCGGCAAAAGCAGGACAATCTAAAAACGAATCAACAGATTTTAAAACTTCCACATCTGTATCCATATAAATTCCTCCTACCTGGTACAAGGCATATAACCTTACGTAATCTGCGACAAAAGCATATTTCTTTGCATTATACGCCTCTTGTGTCCAAGGGGTGGAATTTACATCAAAACGATCCTCGTTCCATAAATACAATTGGTAATCAGGCAACTGTTTTTTCCAAGTGTTGATGCAACGCTTTGCTAATGCATTCATCTCACCTCGGCCAAACCAGCAATAATGAATTATTTTTGGTACCATTTCGATTACATTCTATTTTAACAATTTGATTATTCTGGCAGGGTTACCAGCTACAACTGCATTATCAGGCACATCTTTAATAACAACTGCCCCTGCACCAATTATTGAGTTATTTCCTACAGAAATTCCACCAATTATTGTAGCATTTGCATGTATTTCCACATTATCTCCAATAATAGGTTTTGATCCCTCTTTTTCTCCAATAGTAACCAAATGATTGATATATAAATTACGACCAATCTCATGTGCATTAATAATAGTTGCAAATGGATGGGCTAATTTTACTCCTCCTTTGATCTTCGTATTTACATCAATTACAAAACTATTATAAGGAGAATAAAAAATTCGAAGTACTTTTGAAAAAATATTTTGTAACCGAAAGTAAAATAAAGTCCTGAAACATTTATCTATCATTAATTTATAAGATAACAAATCCAAAACATTCCTTTTACTTAATAGAAATTCGGTTGTATTTGCCTTCAAATCTTCTTTTATTAGCTCTTTCTTATCTGAAAACATATACAATAATAGATGTGGTATAAAAAATATCTGACCTAAAAAATTTAATAATCTCATATGAGTAATAATTATTAATCAATATAGTTTAATAGATCGCTAGATTTTAGATAATGATTTTTCGCATGCCGCCGAAGCTTTAGTGGAGGAGCAAGACTTATTTACAAGATACTTAAATTCAATTATATATATATTTTATACAGTAAATTGTAAACACATATAAATATGATAGTTATAAAAAAACCACCGAACTATTTAAAATTATAAGTGACACATTTCATATACTTTTTCTATTTCCGAAAAATTTCCGTATTCCGTTTTTCTACAATTTTCAACTAATCTATTTCGTAATTCTTTGTCTTGAATAAGTTCTTTTATTCCTTTTGCAGCCCCCACAATATCCATAGGTACAATCACTCCATCAAACCCCTCTCTCAATTGACTTTTCGAAGTAGAAAAATCAGTAATTACTACAGGTTTACATAGCATCTGAGCTTCACGAACTGTAACTGCTTTCCCCTCATATCTAGAGGGTTGTACATAAACATCACAAGCTTTCATATAGGGATATGGATTACTTTTTTTACCCAAAATAATAAAATTCTCTTCCATTCTGCATTTTGTTATGGCATCATCAATACTCTTTTGGTCTCCAAATCCAATAATATACCATTTTACATTAACTCCCATCTGTACCAATTGAGAACATATATAAACAGCATTATCAAAAGCTTTTGCATGACAAAAACGACCCACCGACAACAAATTAATTTCACCATCATATTTCACCATTTCTAATTCAGCTTGTTCCTTTACAAATATAGAAGAAAGCATATTTTCTATTATCATTGTCTTGGAATGCAAAGTTGGAAAAGTCTTACAGAATGCATTCTGAGCACTTTCAGAGATGGCAGCAATGTAATCAAAACTATCCCACACAGGCAATTCAACGCTAACATCTAACTTTACTGTAGAATAATCAGTATGAATCCAGGCTGCTTTTTTACGAGCCTTTACTTTATCTCTTACAATATTGTGAGGAATTAAAAAACTAATAGCTACATCATATTCTTTTTCTGAAATCTGAGGCAAAATCCCTACAACTGCATCTGCCACATACTGAAATACCGCTATATTATTTTCATCTTTTCTAAACTTACTAAATCTATATTTAAGCATAACAAGTAAACGCCTTATAGCAACTCTCCAAAATCCTTCTTTTAATACTTGTTTTATTGGTTTTGTTAATGCTGCGTATTCAGAAATTTCAGGTAATAAGTTCGTATTGGGATTAATAAAGTTCATTAATTCACCCTTATGATGTTGTATAAATACATCTACCTCATATCTAGAATAATCAATGGCATCTAAAAAACCGATTAAGGAACGTTCTGCACCTCCCAACTCCATATATTGCATTGTAATAAAGATAGTCTTCTTCATAGATGATATTTAGACAGAAACGATTTTGATTATTATAAGAGCAATTATAAATCTCAATTTATTTAAGCTTTTGATTTAAAAACAACTTAGAATCTTCTGCAAACTGAGTTAAAACCTCATTAACTACAGAATATTCAATTTTATTTAATTTCAAAGCTCTTTCAGGCGTTGGATCCAATCTTTCTGATAGTTTTAGAAATTTTAATAAATTTTGCATTCGGGTATTAATTCCCTCTTTACGGGACACAACAAAGAATTCTTTATTATATAATAAAGCAAAGGCTGTACCGTGAAATGAATTGGATATTACATATTCAGCGTCCCTTATTAATGAAACAAAATCAGATGGCCCAATATTCTTAAAAGCTTTATCCGCATATTTCAGTTTGAGATTGATAGAAAAAATTTTCAAATTCAATTTCTTTGCCAATCTCAATGCTATATCTTTAATTCGTTCATTTTCATCAAAATCATAAATCAACACATAGTTTTCTTTATATTTTTTAGTAGCTATTTCATCCCACCTTATTCTATCCAATAAAAAAACTGGATCACACACCCAATTTGAATCCTTAATTCCTAAATCTTTCAATATATTTAAAGCTCCCTGCTCCCGAACTGAAATATGATCGAAGTTTTGTAACATTTTTTTCACAAAATTCTTATATTCAGACATTACAGTTTCAGTAGCAAAGCTTGCTGCATATGAAATCTTAATTGATTCTATAGGAGCAAAATCCAGATAAAAGGCTGCATCACGTCCATTGGGAAGTATTACGTTCCAAATTTGATCACTCCCTGCAATAAAGACTTCTGCAGATGGACAATTCTTTTTTAAATCTTCATTTGAAACATATTTATCAGGTGTTAATGTTAAAAAATTATCACGAAAATTATCGAATGCTTTTTTTCGCCTTAAATTTAATAAACGTGATGGTAACTTAATTATTAGATAAATTAACTTTGTTACGATATTCTTGTTCCATCGCGGACTATTAATAATCCATAATCGATAATAACCATCTATATAATCTGGCATATAGTTAAGTATTTCAACCTCATGCCCTAAACTTTTCAAATAATCCTGTAAGGCAAATGCCTGTAAGGAAGCTCCATGATTATAAACATCATGACATGTAATGGTTTTTATGTTCATTTTAATATTATCAATAATTAAGTATATACTATTTTATTAAAAGTTAGTAATTAAACACTTACAACATAATAAAGATAAACTTTCTTCGCAGCGATCATTTTATGAATTAGTTTATTTAAAATACTGTCTGTCATTTGTGAGTATGTGATTCTCTAATCCAAGAATATATAGATTGTCCTATGAATTTAACCCGATTCATCCTAGTATGTTGGGTTGATATTTAGTCCAAACAAACCTTCACTTTACTTAATATTGTAGTTTTTCATCAAATGCGATACCCCCAAAATACATTAACTTATTCAGAAATGCGATCATCCAAAAATCTTTTATGTTTTTACGTGGGATATTTTTGCTCAAATTTAAATTCGCCTTACCACTTGGTTTTAGCTAAATATTTTAAACAACCTGAATAAGTTTGAAAGTTATCAGCTTACTCAAGAGTATTTTACACTTTGAATAATTTCATACAGCTTCGCCTATTCAGTCACATTAATGCAGGTAACGAATAACGGGATTTAAAAATATAATTCTTTTATATTTAAATTTAAAAATAATGATGAACACTTATTTTTTTTTGCTAAAACGTTAACTTTCCCTTATTAACGAAAAGTTTCTTCAACAACACCTCTTGCTACTTTAATACCACTGAATATGAAAAGGAATTTCAGTTAAAAACATAAAGGTCTTTTCGAGGACTCTTATGGTGGACAGTTCCGAATTAAAATAATAAATCATAAAGCATAGTTATTTATGGCGACAATGAGACAACACGATCTTCAGCTTCTTAAAAGTGTGCCGGTTATATTCGCTAGAGTAAACTTTCACTGACTTCCCATCAGGCAGTTCATATACAGCAAAATACATATCATGTTGGATTCGTTTTAGGGAGGTTATTGTATGCTTTTATTTACTTAATCATAAAGTTGTTTACTGATTAGTATTTACATCAGTAAAACTGGCATAAAATTCATTTTGTCAGTCGCGAATTTGAATTATTGAAGTGTCTAAAAAAGTGGTAAACTTTTCTTTTACAAGATTCTCAATATCAGAAAACTCACTCTATTATCTTTTTCCCAGTGCTTATTGATAAGATCCACATTCCAATTCGTCCTTTGAAATGTAGTTTTTGTTGGCAAAGATATTAATGCCAACATAGGATATTCCGGCACCTTTTTCACATAGGCGATAAGTTTCATGATTCACAAACAATATATTAAGAATTTATTAAGACATCTATTCACCTAATAGCAGTTTAATGATTAAACTGCTAAAGTTGACAATAGATGACTCTTAATTCTAGGTACCAACATTAAGTATTACCATATACCTATTAGACAGCCTTTTAATTAACAACAATTCTTTTCTATGAGTTTGAGTTAATTCACAATCGCCATAAGTTAAGAGATCTATTAAATCTCAGCACTATTACAACTAAAAATATTAAAATATATTGACAATAAATCAAAATAATATACCAATATAAAATAGAGTTGACACAAGAAAAGCTTTAGTTTTGAATTCTATTTAAATCGTTTAATATCACAGGTGTCCAAAACAAATTTTTTGAAACAAACTTCTGAGTGAAATTTTCTTCATTAATCTCAAATAGTGTTTTACCTCTTGGCAATTTATAACCCATTATTTTTTGCAAAGTAGGAAATATCTGAAAGTGACTATAAATATCTGATTTGAAATTAAAATTATTAACTAAAGATTCTTCATCATTCGAAAATAATAATAATGGAACTTTACCTTGACTTAATGGAGGATTATCTGCCTGACAATGTGTAGCTTTATTACAATTTTCTAAAATTGACTGCCCATGGTCAGATGAGTAAATAATTAATGTATTATGTTTATGTATAAAATCAATTTGATTTAGAAAACATTTAAAAAAATCATCAACATTATACCTAACGCTATTCAAATATGAATTTATTGCCTTATCCTTTCCCTCAATAGATAATGGCTCATTATCTTTTAGATCTGGAGCAAAATACTTATGCGTCTTTGGATAATTATGTTGCCATGGAAAATGACTGCCACGTTTAACCATAAAAATAAAATTCTTATCAGAATTTGTAAGAATCTCTTTTGTCTTCAATATTAAATCTTCCTCAGGCATTGATTTACATCCATATTTATCTAATAAAGAATAATCATCTATATATTTCAAATCAAATTTTGTCATGAAGTTACAAAACCCTCCGGTAAATCCCCCAGTAAATCCTTGCCCATTTAAGTAATGCGTTTTGAATCCAGCATTTTTGGCATATTGAAAAATACTCGGACCTCTAAGGGCATATTGTTGAAGATCTGGCAACTCTTCTACCTGCACTCCACTCATTAGTATTAAGTTACTTGATGCTGAGCAATTAGATGATGCCGAGGCAATTCCTAAATTCACATATAAATTCTGAATGGATTTCAAATAAGGAGTGGTTTCAAGATTAAAACCATTGATTGACAAATACTCTCCCTCTATACTTTCATCAATAATAAGTATTATATCCTTAAATCTACTATTGGAAGAGGGGAATTCCTTAAGTTCTATTCTTTTACCATAGTATAAACTGTTTGTAAAATTATAAATTAATGAATTCACTATTTTAATATTCGTGGGTCTAAGATTTGTAGATCCAAGTGTCTTAAAAAATATTGAATATGAAAACATTATTGATACAATATAAAACCCTACTACCCACCTAAAATTAATATAATATGTATTTTTGATAATAACTTTTCTGATTATGTAATAAAACATAACAAGCAGAGTGACTATTATCAGAGATTGTATAATACTTTCGTAATATGTAATAATCGATTCAAAAAATAGTCCCTTACCTTCTTGTTTAATTATATTCAAATCAGTTGTGGTACATCCAGCTCCATTGATCTTTTTATAAACTAGATCTAATGCATTCGTAATTATAGTTATTATCAATAGTGATATATAAACTACTTTATTTCGAACAAAAAGAATTAACGCATTACTAAAAAATCCCAGCATGGTTACAAATATATAGATGAAAGCTTTATAAATATTTGAATTTTTATAAAGCCCTATAGATGCGCCAATAATATTCTCAAAAACAATATTCTCAAATATGATAAATGAAACTAAGACAAATAAAAATAGAGTTATTCTCTTTTTGTTCATAATTAAGAATTTTAAAATCATTTTAGTATACCATTAATAAGTAAATAAATATAAGAAAGTGATGTATATTATTTATAATTAAATATATAAATATAATAATACAACTATTAAAAACAACGCTATGGAATAAATATTGAATATAAACCAAAAAGGAGCAACACGATGACAAATTAACCTAAATGTATAGTTTATCATATAAGCAAAGATACATTGTACACCTATCGCATTAGCACTTTTTGTAAAATTCCCTCGGTCTTGAAATCAAGCAAATATGTCATAATAAACCTTACTTTAGCTCCCATATGTATCGCTCTATTTTTATCCCTATCTTTTACTTTTTAATCAATGATATTAAACTGCTATTATTATACTCGTTGTAATAGTTGTATTAATGTTAATTACCCTATCATAAGCTATAAGTTTTCTACTTATTTACATGATACCAACCAACTTTTCTTGCAACAACTAATATTGTCCGTTATCTATTATTCTCTCTTAAACATTCATATTATCCTGAGTTATAGTTGTAATCCACCTAACTATCACTATATTAAAACATCACAATACAATTACAATAATTACATGAATTCCAAAACGTTGAAATTGTCCTAATAATATACAACTACTGATTTTATTTATTATTCCTATTTATCACTTTACTTTTCATACCGGCAAAATCTCACGGTCACAACTTATCCATCCACCATCGTAACTTAGTTTATTTTTTTTAACTGCTAGAAATAGGTTAATTGTTAAGTTAAGTTTTCAATTTTATTTTCTATTATTGTATTAAAGAGGTAACTGTGTGAATACTTTAGAGAATCGATACTTCAACTATTCTTAAGGATCAAAAATCCTTTTTTTACGAATAACGCAGAGTTCAATAATTACATTCCTTGAAGTTAAATTATTAATATTAATATTATTAAGTAATTGTATTTTCTTTATGACAGAAAGAAATGGTCATTATTACACTCATGAGTACTAAATAAAAAGTAGTAATATGTTTAATTTTTATAAAAAAAATTGTAATGATAATAACTTTTGTTGCTAATTCTGAAATAATATATCTGTATCAATATAATTGCATTAAACAAATACAAGGTTACTTTAAAAATTCCACAGTTGATATATATATAACTCAAGAAAACAAACAAAGAACAACATTCAAATACAAATGGAAGTTAATTAAATGGATTGATGGAAGATTGAGTATTACTAAACAAAATGCACTAGAACAGGTTAATTTATTGAATAATGAATTAAAACTGACATATATAAAACAAACAGATCATTTAAAAGTAAGTAATTGGATAATACTTTTAAATTCGAATTTAGATTTCCATCTATTTGAAAATAAATTTTCAAATGGTATACTTCGATTAAAGACACTCCCGGAATATTGTTACTTTCAATCCATTAACAACAATCCTCACACTAGTGTAAGGATTGAAAAATTCAATACTGATACACAAGTTTGGGAACAGTCATTTATGAATCTTAGAACTGAAAAAGGTATTATTAATAATTTAAACAAAGTACTGCTAAATTATTCAGTCTTTCTGCCCAAATGCATGAATAGTAATGTTGAATTTTATGAAGAAAATAACAATACAAGAAACATCAATATTCTTAAATTAACATATTATTATCTAAATTTAATATCATTTCTATTTTCTAGAAAAATAAACAACAAAGAAGAAAATTGGAAAATTGTGATCAATAAAGTCCATTTCATCAATCAACCCGACAATAGCTTTTGGGCTGACCCATTTATAGTTGTTGAAAAAGAACGATTGTATGTCTTTTTTGAAGAACTGGATAAAAAAACAAATTTAGGCCACTTGTCTGTAGTAGAATTGGATCCTGACTTTAAAATTATTAGAAAAGAAATAATATTAAATAAGGAATATCACCTTTCTTTTCCTAATATTTTTTCGTTTCAAGGTGATTACTATATGATACCTGAATCTAGTGGAAACAACACTTTATCGTTATATAAGTGTAAAAATTTCCCCCATTTGTGGCAACATGAAATGAATTTATTTGAAAACATTAAGTTAATAGATACAATTTGGATTTACCACGAAGGTTTATATTGGCTGTTTGCAAATAAAATAGAAGAATTTGAAACCGAAAACAATGAGAAACTATATATCTTTTATTCTGAAAGTCTATTTAGTACAGAATGGGTGGAACATCCTGAAAATCCGGTGATAGTAGATGCAAAACGAGCAAGAAATGCAGGTCAGATATATAAAGATAGTGGTAAATTATACAGACCTTCCCAAAATTGTTTTACTTCTTATGGAAGTAATATAATGATAAATGAAATCATTAAACTTACTACTACAGAATATATTGAAAAACCAATTGAACCGATTATTCCTTTAAATGGTTACATTGGATTACATACCTTTAATTCCAATAACGGATTTCAAGTTTTTGATTTACTAAAAAGCGAATAAAAAAGTAACCTTATTAAATATCAAAATATAGTTATGATCTTTATTATTATAATTCCTATCTGTTAAATCACACTTAAATTGATTTTTTATTAATAAACATTTAATTTGTTTTAACCCGACTTGAAGGGATTGATTTTTCAATAGCAGAAATATATTTCATCAACTACTTAATTATTTCATTGCTAAATCCTCAATTATTGAAAGTTAATTGTATTAAAAAAATAATAATATAATACAAACCTTTTTTAACAACTCTCGTTATAAGATGATATATATTATAAAATTCTAAAATTATTTAAAACACGAACAACTGTAATGAAACATAAAAATTGTTTTGGGGAAAACTTTTCAAATGTTTCATATAACAGACAACACAAAGAAATTAAGCATTATTTTTTTCACAACAACACAACACATTATGAAAAATTATTATTTTATTTTATTGCTATGCCTTTGGGGTATGCTTTCTTGTTCTGAAAATCAAAACATACCTGAAATAGATAGTATTTCGGAGCAAAGTGAAGAATTAGAGAATATCAATGAAGAAGATATTACTCCTAGTGATTTTGACTTCAGTACAATTCAAGAGGGTGACACTATACATATAGGCTATAATCATGACCTTAATAGCAAAAGCATAGAACTACCTAAAAACGTTGTATTTCAATACAATGGCGGCTCTATTATTAATGGACATTTCATTTTCAATGAAGGAAAGATTGATGGACGTTTATTGAACTATCAACTTGAAATTGAAGGAGAAGCAACTTTAATTAACTCCGATTTTACATTTAAAAAAGAAAATTGGAGTATTACAGAAGGAAAGGTTTCTGATGAAATAGCCTTAATTAATAAGAAAGCAATACAAAAAGCTATTGATGATTCTCATCTCCTCAATGCTACATCCTTTAATATTGAAAAACTTGATGCCTACTTTAATGTCTCTTATGACAATTATTATATTGCTCCTATTGATATCCCTAGTAATTTTGTATTAAATATGACAGACAATACACATATTAGGGTACAACCCAATGGGAATCCGTCCTATTGCCTACTTAAACTTCTCGAAGTTTCAAATGTAAATGTAATTGGAGGAAACCTTTATGGAGATAGAGATGAACATGATTACACACCAACATCTAATGGGGACACTGAACATGCAGGAGGTTATCTTGTAGTAATAGAAGGAAGCACTAATATTTTAGTAAATAATGTAACTCTAAAAAATTCTACAGCTGATGGATTAGCTATAGGCTGTTTAGGTACATATACAGATAGAGGTCTTGGAATCAACTACCAGCAATCAATTGATATTACTGTTTCTAATTGTACATTTGATAGTAACAGAAGAAATGCTATATCGCCAGGGGACGGAGTCCGAATTACTATTGACAGTAATAATTTTTTAAATTCCGGGATTGATACAGAAAAATCAAAAGGCACTGCACCTAGATGTGCCATTGATGTAGAATCCTGGTGGGAGCTCGATGAAAATTTAAATTTAATCCAATATAACACCACCAAAGATTTTGTAATAAGTAACAACTACGAGAGAGGTGGTGCCAATTCCTCTTTTTTAGTTGCAATAGGGGAAAATGTAATCATAGAAAACAATGATGTAGAACGTGGAATAGGATTTGCCGGTGCAAGAAATGTAACAATTCGAAACAATATAGTGGCAACAAAAATAGGCGTTGGTGACGGTGTGTACAGGCCTTATATTAGCAATAATAAAGTATATGGCAACACAATTACTAAAAACGACACAAACGATGAGTATAATGAGATTGGTATTCTAGTTCAATGTCATAATACTGAAGTATATAATAATGTAATTAATGATAAAACTACCGGGATAGCCATAAGATCTTGCTTTAATTCTGAAATATATGGAAATACTATCATACCACGCCAGGATTCCTATGTCACATATGGAATTTATGGTTATGCAGGTTCTATGAATAATGCAATAATCAAGGAAAACAACATTAAAGAGTGCGATTACAAACCGATTTGCATTGCTTACATCAATATTACCGAAGGCCAAGAGGATTATACTGCGACAATTGAAAATAATAATTTTATAGATTGTGTAAGAAATGACTCAAACAGAGCCTTGGTACATATCGAAAAGTCAAATGGTATTAGCGGCAATGATGTAGAAAATTATGGTATTTTTGAATGAGACTAAAATCACTCAAAATCTCAGCAATCACATAAATTTCCACAACTTATTGATATATATTTAAAGATAAAACAAAGTCCTGACAGAAGGTATTTTAACCATAAATCGGAGGGATTTGTTTTATCTTAATGGTTTTAAAGTTGAGTACTCATGTAATTTGTTTGCTAATATTTTACTAAATTTCTTTGCTCCTCTTTTATTAAGATGATCATAATTATAAAAGTCCTCCTTTTTAAAATTTATATCTTTTGTACAATCCCAATATTCAAGATTGTATTTTGAACAAATTCCATTTATATTAATTTGATTGCATCTTATAATCTCAGAATTTAAATATGAATTATATTCAATATATGTAGGAGATGAAAAAAGTATTGGGATTATCGAATCCTTTTTTAGCTGGATGATAAAGTCTGTTAGATCATTTAAAACATCTTCCCTTTCACTTATCTCAGGTTCATCAAATTCTTCGGCTCTATTTTTATACTTCAATTTATTAAAGCTATCATAATCTGTATCTGTATAAGAAATAAAACCTCTATAAATAGTATCAGTAATTGAAACTCCTTGTTCAACATCAAAATCTAAAATTGGCCTATCTCCATAATGCCAATACCTTATCAACTTTTTCTTTAATAATGAGAAAGCTACGGACGGAGTATACCCCCATAGAAAAGGGGATATATTGCAGTATGTGTAATCTTTATCTTTATATTTAATTCCATTACCATAAAAGGACCATATGTCTCTTATCCCTTGAGATGAATTATATAATGAATGGTAATCAACACTAATAAAAACATATCTTAAATTAGGAATCCCTTCATTAATTAATTTAAGAGTTAATCTTTTATCGAAATATATAAATTGATTTACATTAGCTATATTATAAGCATAATACTCTTCAAAACATGCAGGATCTACAGCATAAGTAGCATGTGAATTTCCTAATATTAAAACCTGAATTGAATCTTTTTGATTAATTGCTCCATTATACTTCTCTTTATATAATGAATCTTGATTTCTTAACCAAAAATCAAACAATATCGTTGCAAGCATAGGTATTACAATAAACAATACTGTTTTTCTAATAAACCTTTTCATATACAATAGTCTTACTAAAATTGAAAATAAATAAATTCCTGTTGATTGCCCTTAAAAATTACAATTGATGCCATCAATAAATAATAAAAGGCATAACGATAAATCGGTTTTTGCTTTATCCACAACTTTTCTATCGCATATTGATTTTCCCTTCCTAACCACTCAATCAAAACAAAAACAACAATGAGAATAATTGTGTACATTGGAAATATCTCGGGATCAATAAAGAGAGAAGAGGAAAAGATTCCGCTTAAATAACTAATTGCATGAGATATATTTTCAGCCCTAAAAAATATCCATGCGATAACAGTCATTCCAAATGTTGTAAGTATCAATAATAATTCTCTAAGAGTTGGAAAAACCTTTCCTTTTGCTACAATATCTACATGAGTCCGATTACTTTTTGTCAACAATAGAGGTAAAAAATAAATAGCATTTAATGCTCCCCAAATTATAAATGTCCAATTAGCGCCATGCCAAAAACCACTAGCTATAAAAATAATAAAGGTATTTCTAATCTTTGCCCACAAGCTACCTCTACTTCCCCCCAATGGTATATACAAATAATCTCTAAACCAGGTGGATAAGGAAATATGCCAACGTCTCCAAAATTCAGCAATATCTCTTGAAAAATATGGAAAAGCAAAGTTTCGCATTAAATCAAATCCAAACAGACGTGATGTTCCAATGGCAATATCCGAATAACCAGAAAAATCACCATAAATTTGAAGTGTAAAAAATATGGCTCCCAATAATAAAGTGCTTCCATTATAATTGGATGAATTATTGAAAATCTGATTTGCATAATCAGCACATTTATCTGCAATCACTACCTTCTTAAAAAGTCCCCATAAAATTTGACGCAATCCATCAACCGCTTTTAAATAATCAAAAGTCCGTTTTTTATAAAATTGGGGTAATAAATGAGCAGCTCTCTCTATAGGACCAGCTACTAACTGAGGAAAAAAGCTTACAAAAGCAGCAAATGCAATAAAATCATGGGTTGGATCTAACTTTCGTTTATAAACATCTATTGAATAACTTAAGGTTTGAAAAGTGTAAAAACTAATTCCTACAGGTAAAATAATATTTAAAGAACTTACATGAATTGTATTACCCATTAAAGTAAATGCTTCAATAAAGTTATCTATGAAAAAATTGTAATATTTGAAAAAGCCCAAAAAGCCAAGATTCACACAAATACTAATCCATAATAACACTTTCCGTTTAATCGCTCTTTGTTCTTTCCCTAATCTTCGTCCAACAATATAATCAACCATTGTACTGAAAAATATTAAAGAAAGGAACCGCCAGTCCCACCATCCATAAAAAAGATAACTTGCCCCAACAATTAACAAATTTTGCAATTTCAAATTTTTATTAGTCCCAAACCAATAAATAATAAAAACAATGGGTAAAAAAATTGCAAATTCAATGGAATTAAAAAGCATACTATTAATACTATATTTTTTACGATTTTAAGTTTCCTGAATATTTCTGTTTACTAATTCAATATGGAATATATTATCGAATTTTTCACTTGTAGAAATTCTTCACTTTTTTAAATAATTCAATCCACATGGGCATAATTTTCTCAATAGTATATTCTTGAGATCGCTCTTTTGCATTCTGTCCCAATTCTTTTCTTAATTCTTCGTTTTCCATTAATGATTTCAATTTTTCCAGAAAAACAGGCTTTTGTTCCATTTCTACAACATAGCCATCAACCCCATTGCGTATAACATCTTGTGGTCCGGAAGAACAGTTATATGATATACAAGGTAAGCCATAAGACATTGCTTCTATGATTACCATAGGTAATCCCTCTCCATCCGAAGTCATAATGAAAATTGAAGCCTCCAAATATTTATCTTTTATATTATCCACATTACCATGTAAAATCACATTATCATTTAGTTTATATTGATCTATCAAGGCTTGTAACATGGTTCTTTCAACTCCGTCACCATAGATATCTAATCTCCATTCAGGATGAGTTTTAACTATTTCTCTCCACATTTCTATTTGTCGGTCGAAACGTTTAATAGGGTTACGCATACTACCGACACTAATAACTCTTTTATTTACACATATTGATTCTCCCCCTTCCTCGGATTTATCTAATACATTTGGAATAACAACATAAGGGGTCTTATAATTACCTTCCTGAGCATCCTGTTGGGTAAGCAAAACCAATTGATCATATTTATTTAATGCTGCAAACATTCGCCTGAAAGTCAGCCATAATCTATACCTATTTAATAATGGTTTAGTTAAAGCAATAGTATTTTTTGCTGCTATCGTAGAATAATGATACTCCCTTACAGTTGGAATTTTATATTTACGTGCTACATACGGAAATACAAAATCGCCAATTCCTAATCCTAATCCATCAATCACATCAGGCTTAATCCTTAATATTAAAGTTTCACTCATCCGCCTTAATTCCCGAATTCTTAAAAAACGACGAATTCCTGGAATTGCAAGCCAAGAATCAAGGATAGTGGAACCTAAATAATGGAAATGAATTTTAGAAGAATATTCATATAACAAAGATTTTTCCTTATCCTGTAGAATAATAATATGTACCTCATAACCCAAAACATCTGTAAAATAAGATGCTTTTGTGGCAAGCACCTTTTCTGTCCCCCCCTTACTAGCAAGGGTTTCCATAAAATACACAAGTTTCATCTTTATATTTTTATTTTATTTAAAATTCTTCTATCGATAACTCTATAAAATCACTGGTTTTTTGGTTAATTTTATTACCCAATTATATTAAAGAAATATCCGTCTCAACAACTTAGCATTTAATAACGTGATGCATATTCTCTCTAATTAGCTCAAAATATAAACTACATACGACCAGTTCAAAACCTAAAACTCTCCATAGCACCATTTTAATCCTTTTAATCCTTTTAATCAAGCATAGTTATTTATCATTTTTCTTTCACTCTTATCCATTAATATCAAATAAAAAATAACAGAATATACAATTGCATAGCTACTAATTATTACACCAAGAACAATCCATGAATCTATCTGAATAATTTCCTTGAATTTCATTGCACCAATAATTAAAATCAAAATAAAAAAGGTTTGTTTGCAATAAACTTTACTGTAAAAAAGAAGGATATTAAAACCAAAAATCTTCCTGAAATATAACTGTGTAATGATTGCATTCATAAACATCGCTCCAGCTAAAGGCGTAATCATTCCCATAAGACCAAAATACTTTGATAAATAAAAACCAATTAATACACCTATAATAATAGTAACCATATTAACTACAGCTTTGTATCGAACTTTATTTCTAGCTTCAATAATTGAATTACCAAAACTATGAGATAATGGAATCGTCATACCTAACATAACCATCAATGCAACAAACCAGGATTGTGCATATTCGGATCCTAACCATAAAAAAATAAATTCCTTACCGAACAAAAAGAAACCACTTAAAATAAGATAAGAAATACCATTGCATATACGCCCAATTTTTATCATCATCTCTGTAAGCTCCAATGAGGACTTTCCTTCAACAACCATTTGACTTGCTTTAGGTAATAAAAGTGTATTTATTGCCCCTGCAAAAGCTCCATAATAAGTTCCTAACATTATACCGACCGCAAATATGGCTACCTGAACAGTATTTGCATTGATTCCCAAAACAACCTGACCGGCATTCCACTGAAAGGACTGTGTAATTGCAATAATAAACATCCATAAAGAATAACTAAATATGGATTTTATCTTATCCTTTTTAAATTCAGAAAAATTTATTTTAATCTTTAATTTCCTAAAACTGTAACTCATAACTACCAATATCCCCATTATATTTAGAACAGTATCCAATATAACAATAGACAAGGCATCTCCCCCCAAAGTAAGAACTGCAACTACAGTAATTGCCCGAACTATATATCGAATAATTCCTAAAGTTCTGGGAAAAACAAAGTATTCATAAGCATTGCATATTGCAGTAAAAGCACCACCAGGTAGAGTTATGACAACATTAAAAACTAAAATAACAAACATCATTTTCGCTTTTACTATCTGGTCAATAGTTAACGATTGGCTAAAGATATTTTCAAGATTAAAATAAAAAAATACGCCTACAATTAATACAACTCCTGATATGATAAAATAAATCATAAATATTGAGCCCAAAAATGTTTGCTCCTCAACAATATTATCTTCTGCTCTATACTTAGCAACAAAACGTACAATTGTATTATTCAAACCCATATCCATTAATGCCAAATAGGCTATAAATGAACCTAAAAGAGTATAAAGACCATACTCTGAATCCCCTAATGAATGAATAATAAATGGGGTTAGAACTAATCCAATAACATTTGTAAGAATAATATTAACATAAGTTAAGGAAGCACCTACTTTTAATTGGTTTATTGACATTTATATAAATTAATTGTTTCAATACAGCCTCTGTATAAAACAGCTACAATAGATTAAAAAAAATTTTGATTAACTTCTTAAAAATACAATTCTATTTCTAATCATAGAATTAATGATGATGAACACTTGATTTTTTTTGTCAAAAAGCTTATTTAAATACATTAATTTATAATGCCTATACTTACCATCTTTTAAAGTCCCTACATAAACTAATAATTTTGTCACCTTCGTTTAATAACAACAAGATGCTTTAATTTACACTTTTTACCCCATTCAAAGGCCAATTAATAACCCAATATCATCCCTTTACTAATGAATAGAACCAAATCATCAAATATTTATATAAGCATCATATGTTTTTTTTATTATTGTATTGAGTTATAACAATCTAGATTACACGATACATGAGACCACCAAAAAACAATACTGTAAGAAAATTAGCACTAAAAACTCTAAATATAATTGAAAACAACACAGGGCTTAAAATCACAAATGATTTAGGACTTAGAATCACTTATAATAGCATCAAAAATGATACAGAACTGTATTTTCAACTTTACAATGAAGATAGTGTGAAAAACAGACGGTTTTACAATATCTGCGTTGGTGGACATGGTGGTTTTGGTGGTTACTTTTATCATCCTTTCTGGACAAATATTGACATAGAAGCTCCAATACTCCTTGACGGATGGAAAAGATTTGATCCGCATAGGGATATTAAACATGATTTACTGGACATGACACCACTTCCTTTAGAAAGTAATTCTGCTGAAATTATTCAATCTCAATACACCATAGAACATTTAGATAATGAAGCTGCCCATTACTTTTTAAAAGAGGCATACCGGGCTCTTAAACCAGAAGGAATTTTTAAAGTGGTTACTCCAAATATTGAACTGGGCTATAGAGCTTACTTAAATGGAGACAAAACCTATTATAAATGGGTAGATATCAAAAGCTCCCAAAGACATCAATCTGTCTACGGGCATAAAATACCTTTAAATAAAGCGTCTTTTGAACAGGTTGCTCTAGATTTTTTTGCCGCCAATGTCTCAACCATTCATTCAGAAGATAACCCACATAAAATTACAGATGAAGAATACAAACATGTAATGAATACAATGAAAATGGAGGATGCATTAGATTATTGTACTAAAAAATGCTCTGTTGAAATTCAAAGAAAGTATCGATCTAACCATATTAACTGGTGGAATCACGAAAAACTAATTAGTGCCTTAAAAGCAGCAGGTTTTACTAAAATTCAAATCATGGCACCAGGACAAAGTTCAAGCCCTGTTATGAGGAATCCAAAGTATTTTGATAATCAGGGCAGTTCAGTTGCTTTATTTATAGAAGCTATTAAATAAAAAACAAATAACATATCATTGTATTTCAGAGCTATACTAAATATATTTATAAACTGGTGCTTCGCCCAGACCAGACTTCATTTTTTGTCTTACCACAAAAAACAGAAGCAAAAAAAGGCAAGGCTGCACCCACTTCTCTCAAAAAACTACGATTATTTGACTGAAATCGTTTAAACTCGTTGCTCTCAAACAAAAACGATTTTTAATCGTCAAGCTAATCTTGTTTTTTGGTTCACTGGCTGATGCCGATCTAGAACCCGCTAAAGAATAGAAATATTCTTTTTATTTTAGAAAGATGTGATTATATTTATTGAAAAGAGTTGAAATTCTATTTAAATAATTCAATATACTAATAGATTAAGTTTAGGTTAAGATTAAGCAATTTTATATACAATATTTTCCCAAACTCTGAATATTATTCATGGAATACTCTTATTAAGTTATATATAATTCTCAAGTATTATATCATTCACTAGCTATTCATTTTTAGTGATATCAAACAAGTAAACCTATGAAATTCACCATAACTTTTAGCTTATTTTTCATAATTACAGCCTCATTAATTAATTGCAGCAGTCCTACAAATAACAATGCTTGTAAATATATATTAACTCTAAATTTCCCGGAGATATCTTCTAATGGATGGAAGGCTGCCTATGTAGCATGGATTGAAGATCTTGAAGGCAATAACATACAAAACCTTTATATATGCGAAAAGATACTCAACGACATCACTTCAAATCCGGATCAGCTATTAGGAGAACCTCTTCCATATTGGCGCCGAAATAAATCATCTGTAATAAATCCATCTCAATTAGATGCGATTACAGGTGCATCCATTCAAAAAGCCTTTAATATAAAAAGAGAATTATACATTAATAATAAGAAATTAAAAATAAGAGTATGCATTGAGATTGACCGCTCAAAGAATGGCAATGAATACTTTGAAGACCGACCAAGTTTTATTTATAAAACAGATACAATAGATTTAAACAAACTAAATGATTCTTATTTGCTAAAGTTAAATGGATTTATGGCAGATAACACCTCTCATAAAGGATTTGCACAGAATCCACCGATAAAACCTATACCGGACTTTTCACCATATAAATATGACACTTCCATACAATACATCTATCCTGTAGATATGTTTATAAATGAAACACCCGAATCATCTCATTTAACAGTAGAAATTACCCAATAAAAAAACTGCCAACTGAAAACTGAAAACTGAAGACTGTGTACTGAGAACTGTGTACTGAAAACTAAGAAACATCCACATACAAACTATCACTCATTTCCTCTTCTGTGGGATCTCTAAATGCAATCCATAACTGAATTTCATCTGATTTATATTTAGCGGTATCTTTCCATAAATAGTATTCTTCAGAGCGCTCCACTCCAGTGAATTTATACATTGAATAAACCGTATTCTTTTGACGTAACATTACAAACAAAGTGTCTTTAGAATACCCTTTAATATTTTCCCATTCTATAACAATTCCTCCTTCTGTATATAAAGCCTTTACATTCTTTGACATTGGCAGACTCCCCTTGCATAAAAAAGCTTTTTTATAATCTATTTCTAAATCGGGATAAAATCCTGTTGTTCCATACTTGAGATTATATGACTGCGCTCTTAAATAGGGTCGTTTTGTATTTTCCTTATTAAAGAAAGTCTTTTTTAATATATCCTTAAATGGTCTCAATAAATCATTAACCAAAATTAATTTTTGACGCTGATTAAGTTGTAGTGGGGATTTGGAATCTTTATAAGATGTTGGTTTTGATCTTGCATAAGTTTTTCCATCCATCTCATAAATGATTAAATCACCAATCTTTCCTGACATTCCTTTCAATAAACTATTTGTTGTTCGAGCCATACCAAGGTATTTTAGCAATAAGACTTAAAAGTTTATAAGTTATAATATTTTAGTATTAATGTCAATTTATTTTTGGTTTGAACCGAATTTAGTCTGTATTTAATACATCTTTATATTGTATTAATAATGTATTTCATTTACAATAAATGGTAAATAAATAACCACAAAGTCGCTAGGACACAAAGGTATTTAAAAACCACCTCCCCCTCATTCTTCGGGTACTCCTCCTAAACAGGAGGAGAGTTTAATTTACATGATGTATATAATTATGAAACAACTACTATCTATTGTATGATATTCCTTAAAAAAACAACAATTTAGTATTCGCGATGTGTGTTGTGTTGTCCCGTAGTAGTATTGATACCTTAGAATCATTGAAAATACCTTATTATTATCCTGTTGTGCCTATTTTAATATAACCTCATAATTATAATTCTTATATAAGTTTCATTCTTTTTGCATCGCCCAAAAAGAACCAAAAACGCTAGTTCAATTAATCCTTCAGCCCACATCCTTGACGAATTTTTTCCGTCACACAATCCCAATATCACCCGCATTCGCCTACGTCTCGCCTTCATCGGCCCGGGCCAATTGAACTGGCCATCGCACCTGATTCATATTTCAGAATAAACACTTATGTAATTAAAATATCTCCTCTTGAGAGTGATTCTAAACGGCCTCAGCTGGTGAACCATAGAACAAGATTCTGCAGTCGGTAAAAGCGGTGCTGTTTAAGTCCTTGAGGAACGAAAGGATGAGTTCAGCGCTTTCGACGTAAGAATCGTAGTTATATGAGAGAAGCAGGTGCAGACTTGATCTTCTTTGTTTCGTTTCTTGTATCAAGACAAGAATTGAAAATCGTGAATACCTTTAAAATTAACATAGCATGATCAAATGAAAAGCCCAGCGGCTGGAGCGATAAGTTTAATTTTTAACAACTGATTTCTCAGATTAAATAAATGTTGTTTTTGTAATATTGTTAGTTTCATTCTTTTTGCATCGCCCAAAAAGAACCAAAAACGCTAGTTCAATTAATCCTTCAGCCCACATCCTTGACGAATTTTTTCCGTCACACAATCCCAATATCACCCGCATTCGCCTATGTCTCGCCTTCATCGGCCCGGGCCAATTGAACTGGCCATCGCACCTGATTCATATTTCAGAATAAACACTTATGTAATTAAAATATCTCCTCTTGAGAGTGATTCTAAACGGCCTCAGCTGGTGAACCATAAAACAAAATTCTGCAGTCGGTAAAAGCGGTGCTGTTTGAGTCCTTGAGGAACGAAAGGATGAGTTCAGCGCTTTCGACGTAAGAATCGTAGTTATATGAGAGAAGCAGGTGCAGACTTGATCTTCTTTGTTTCGTTTCTTGTATCAAGACAAGAATTGAAAATCGTGAATACCTTTAAAATTAACATAGCATGATCAAATGAAAAGCCCAGCGGCTGGAGCGATAAGTTTAATTTTTAACAACTGATTTCTCAGATTAGATAAATGTTGTTTTTGTAATATTGTTAGTTTCATTCTTTTTGCATCGCCCTAAAAGAACCAAAAACGCTAGTTCAATTAATCCTTCAGCCCACATCCTTGACGAATCTTTCCTATCACACATCCCAATATCACCCGCATTCGCCTACGTCTCGCCTTCTCCGGCCCGGGCCAATTGAACAGGCCATCGCACCTGATTCATATTTCAGAATAAACACTTATGTAATTAAAATATCTCCTCTTAAGAGTGATTCTAAACGGCCTCCGTTGGTGAACCATAAAACAAGATTCAGCAGTCGGTAAAAGCGGTGCTGCTTAAGTCCTTGAGGAACGAAAGGATGAGTTCAGCGCTTTCGACGTAAGAATCGTAGTTTTATGAGAGAAGCAGGTGCAGTCTTGGGTTTTTTGGTTCGTTTTTGAGCTAAGCCAATTCGGTGGAGCCTAATCATGAAGACCATTAAAAATATACTTATCTGAATAAAAATGAAGAGCCCAGCGGCTTGAGCGAAGAATAATATTTTATTAATAAAAACTTCTTTTACTGGTTCAAGTTTGCAACTTGGAGCTTTATCTAAATCCTTTTTATTAAAGAAGGATATCATCATATACTATTAAATGATAGGGTCACAAGATACAATCTTGTGACAGCAGTACGTTTTTTGGCTAAGCTAATTTGGTGGAGCCTAATCATGTAGACTTATTAAAACAAACATATCAGAGAGATTAATCCTTTAATGACTTAATTGCATTTATATAAGTAGTAAAATCGAAAACATACAATTCTGGTTGTGATTTTAAAAAGCCTTCTCTTGTTACATAACATTTATACCCCTCCTTTTGACATATGGCTTCTATTTGACTAAATAGCAAATCAACTTTTATCTTCTTTACCTTTCCTGAGAAAAAATGGTTTCCATGATAACCTTCAAGTATTACAAAAAAAGGAATCATTAATTTACTATAACCTGTCAGTATAATAGTATTTTCTTCAGGGAAGTTAAACGCATCCGTAATTAAACCATCAACAGGGTACTCCGTAATTTTATGGGCCTTATAAACACCAGATTCATTAGGCAGAGAATAAACGGCAGTACCTTTATTAATCCATTGTTTTGTAAATAAATATATACTATCACCAACGATAATCATCGATTCACAATCATAATCCGTATCAAGGGTTTCATTATAAGAATAATCTACCTGATCCTCATAATGAAAACTGATGGTATCAATCTTGATACATTGATACTCTAATGATTTTTTCTCAACCTTGAATATTCGTAGATTTTTTCTATAATTGAAATTATTACCAAAATCCCCTATATAAATATAATCACTATCCTGAGTAACAGACTCCCAATCCTGCATATGCAAACCGGGGAACTTCATTTGACTTATTATGGCACCTGATAATAAATCAATCCCATAAAGAACAGGTTCTGAGCTATCATTCTGCAACCAAACAGTATCATTCCAAAAAATCATACCAGAATTCTCACTTAACCATGGATTCAATTGCACACTGCTTAGTGACGATATAGGAGATTCTATGATATCTAATAGTACTTCTTTTTTGGATTTATTAGCACATCCGATACTTAGTGAACTAAGCAAAACAATTAATACATAAACAATGATAGAATAGTTACTATTTTGTTGCATTGAGTAAATAATTAAAAACAAAAATCATTATCGTTTTTCACTATAAATTTAATCTTCAATAAATTACTTCTTTTTATAAACATAAAGCCTGTCTTATAATTAAAACAGGCTTAAAAAACTCAATTAATTATACATTTTATTCTACCACATACTCGGGAGTATACTCTTCCCAAAAATATGGAGCTTCAAAATTATCAATATCATCATATCCTTCTGGTAATTGATCTGTATCCAATAGAGGAAGCTCATTAATATATGCTTCCTGCTCTTCGGTTAATCCATCTCCATTTGTTAAGGACCATATAATATCCTGCATTTCACTTGCCACTTCCGAATAAGTATCACCTGACTTTAGTACAGATTGTGTATTATGAGAAAAACACTCATAATTTATTCGCTTACCATTACATCTATTGGTTAGCCATTTCATATTTGTTGACTCAGTAACACCTATAATTTCATAAACAGAATTTACCAATGATTGAGTTTTTCCTAGATTGATACAAAATAAATAAAGAACAACAGTCCTTTCTTCCATTGGTTCAAAACTAAGCCAGGTCCAACATAAATTTATAGCATGCTGATATCCATCATTATTAACTTTGAAAATTAATCCTGGAGGGAAAAAACAACTTCTTCGTCTTTCTACATTATTTTTCATTGTTAACTGAAGCTGAATATTATTACCTCCACAACCATAAAACCTCCGGCTGCTAGTAGTTGTGGCCTTTAAAGATGAATTATCCTGTGCCACCGTTGCTTCACTTCCTATAATACCAGAAATGTCTCCAACAATCTCTAAACCACTAGGAAGGTTAAATTCTGAAACTTCCAGATCTCCTGTAGTATTACCCATACCTGGGATGTTGCCTGCCGTTTCTTCAACTTTTGTTTCATCCTTTTGACAAGATGCAAATAGCATTACAGATGCTACCACAAAAAAACTTAATAACTTTCTCATTTACAATTAAATTAATTAGGTATTGTTAATCTTTTTTTATACTTCGTGCTAATTTAAAGCAGATTTTTCCCAATTTCAAGACAGTAATACACCCCCACCAAACACAAATTACCCTATACACCTAATATTCAATCCATTATCGAAGTGAAATGCAAATTACAGCAATCTACTATTTTGACGAACAGTTCAATTATTCTTATCACATGTTTGTATAGTTTGACAAAAAACAAACTAATCTTTGTAATTACTTCAATCACCCTAGAAACAAAACACAAAAAACCCTTTAATAGCGTTAAAATATTTAACAGGCTAATAAACAATTTAAACACTAGCCTCTATTTTATAAAAACGCCTTTCACAGCTTAATAAAATTCTAATAAAAAAGTCCTCAAGTGAAATCCACTTGAAGACTTATAAGAATTATTATTAGATCATCAAACCAACAAGGATATTTAAATTAATTTCCTCCACAAGAATCGCTAATGATTCTAAACTTATAGGTATAAGAATTATCTCCGTTATCTACAACGCTTAAAAACTCAACCATAAACCCATTAGTCATTAACACAGCCTCTCCAACTTGAGTTACATCTATTAAACTAATTATTTCATCTTTATTTTTAGTTCTAACATAAATTTGTTCATCCTGACATGATGTAATAAACTCAAAAATTCCAACATCGATACTTCCATCTTCACCCAATTGTGGAGGGGTTGAGCCATATTCTTCCTCATTAGGAGCTTCAAATTTTATAGCTCTACTAAAATCTAAGATATCTTCATATTCTCCATCATAATTTGGATCACTAAAACCACTTGAGACCACAAAAGGAAATCCATCCGGATTATAATATTGACCTTCATATTCTGCATAAGGTGTTTGTGAACATGCAACAAAAAATACAACATTACTTAAAGCACCAGAATTTGTTACAACGTTACACTCATCTATACACCAGCAATCCGGTAAATTCGTATATTCTAAATCATATATATACTCGGGCAACACTCCGTCTGGTAAGTCAGGTATTGTTGCTATAAAATCATAGTCTGTTTGAACCAATCCTCCTCCATTTGTTATTTTCCATATCATGTCCTGTAGTTTACTTCTAACCCCTGTGTATGTTAAACCACCTTCTACTTCCGGATAAGCCTCATAATGTTCAAAATTAACCTTTTTAAACGCTAATGCATTAATTAATTTTAAAACAGGCTCTGAAGTTGTTACTCCTAACATCTCATAGGAATCATTACCATCAGGATTATCCATACCCAGATTTAAACAATATAAATGCAGAACAAAGGATTTTGTAGCACTTGGTGGAATACAAACATTAACTGGTGCTAATAATATGGCATTTTGAACCCCTGTTAAACTTGATGCAAAAACAGTTCCAGCTCTCAACCATGCAGATCTACAATCTTCTGTATTATTATTTGTTATTGTCAATGTTACCACAACCTGATCTCCGGAACCATAAGCTGAGCCAGTTATTACTACATCATCACTCGTAGTTGATTTTAATGATTCTGCCAATTCTGTGGCCCCAATTCCCACAATTTCGTCAAAAGTAAGGTCTTCATTAAATTCATACGATTCAGCCTGAAGCTCTCCTCCGGCATTTCCCATCCCGGGAATATTACTTGGTGTTTCTTTACTCTTTGTTTCATCATCCTGACAAGCTACAAACAATAACAAAGATGCCAATGTTACAAAACTTAATAACTTTTTCATATCTATCAAATTATTTATTTTACCTATTTATACCTACTTCACAAAAGCAATTACAAGATTCGTAACTATTCAGTGTAGATTTCAAAAACTAAATATTTCAGAAAAAATGTTGGTAACTTTAGCTGAAAACCACCAGAATTGTGAATAACCTTTGTGCAAATTCTATAGCAGCAATCATTTGTATAGCGAACTTTGCATCGCATGACAAAGAAGATAAGCATAGAGGAACGGTTAGACAATTTACTCAACAAAGTAGATAATTTAGAGAATCGAGTAGTTGAGTTAGAAGCTGAAAACAAACAGTTGAAAGCAGAGAATTGTAAGCTCAAAAAACGCTTATCTAAATACGAGACTCCTAAAAACAGTAAGAATAGCAGTAAGCCTCCGTCAAGCGATTTTCCCAAACCAGCGAAAACAAGTTCGTTAAGAAAGAAATCAGGAAAGAAACCAGGAGGCCAAAAGGGGCATATGGGCAACACTTTGAAAACAGTATCTAATCCAGATATTATTACCAACCACCAAGCCAGTTACTGTACTTGTTGTGGCAATGATTTATCAATGATTGTTGGAGAATATGCAGGAAAACGCCAGGTAATAGACATACCGCCAATACAACCAGTTATTACCGAACATCGAATTTTTCACAAACAATGCAGCTGCGGAACTTTAAATGAAGGCAATTACCCTTCAGGAATTAATGCGCCCATAAGTTACGGAGCTGGAGTGCAGGCTTTAATTGGCTACATGAGTGCCCGACAATACATGCCGTATGAACGTTTGAAAGAGTTTTTATATACTGTATTAGGGATTGAGATTAGTTCTGGAGGCATTAATCAGCTTATTGGAAAAATAACAGCCAAGGCGAAACCTTATTACGAGCAAATCCGAAAGAAAATCCTTTCCGGTAAAATCATAGGAGCTGATGAAACAGGCACTAATGTCAATGGTAAACTTCATTGGGCTTGGGTCTTTCAGAATCCCGATGCTACATTTTTATCAATCCATACCAAGAGAGGTTTTGCTGCAATGGAAGAAATCATGCCCGAAGGTTTTAAGAACAATACTTTGGTAACAGATTGCTGGAAATCTTATTTTATGACAGATGCTAACAACCACCAATTATGTACTGCACATTTATTACGAGAACTTGAATACTTCTGCCAAAAATACCCTAAGAATAATTGGGCATTCCAAATGCGAACTCTAATAAAAAATGCCTTAAGTATCTACAAAGGACAATGTACTGAAACGCAACCTTCCGATATTACTTACAGATTCCAAGCCCTCTTGAAACAAGAACTTGATGAAGAAGTCAAGGAAGTGCAAACATTTCAAAACCGATTGAAAAAGTACGAGCAGTATCTGTTTAATTTTCTAATAAATCCAGAGATTCCACCTGACAACAATGCTTCAGAAAGAGCTGTGCGAAATTTTAAAGTAAAACAAAAGGTTAGCGGTTTCTTCAAGTCTATAGAAGGTGCCGACTGCTATGCTATATTGCGTTCTATTGTTGATAGTGCAATAAAAAACATTCAGAATCCATTGTGCGCTTTGCGTGCTATTGCTATGTCTTTTCCAATCACTGAATAGTTACCAAGATTCTTTCTCAACTATATATTTGTTTTTAACAATACATATCTCATATCTGAAGTACATATCTATACTCGATTATTAATTCAAGCATTTAATTAACCGGAACTACTTCTACTGCTATATTTATTTCCTGATCTAATTCACCAAACTCACTATTATTTGAGATAAATTCCGGAACAATTTCTTTCATCCTGGACACTAGTAAAATGTTATTTTCATATTGTAATGAAAACAATAAATCATCCATCTGTTTTTTGATCCTACTGTACTCGTATTTTCGCACTTTACCAATCATGATTTTCTTATGATGAGTAGGCAAATTATCTTCTTTTGAAGCCAGTAATTCTTCATATAGTTTTTCTCCAGGACGCAATCCGGTAAATGCAATATCAATATCTTCATTCAGTTTCAATCCTGATAAACGTATCATTTCTTTGGCTAAATCAACAATTTTTACAGGTTCACCCATATCGAATACGAAAATTTCGCCTCCTTGCCCCATAAATCCAGCTTCCAACACTAATTGACAAGCCTCCGGAATTGTCATAAAATATCGTGTAATTTCAGGATCTGTAACTGTTACTGGTCCACCTTGATTTATTTGTTTTAAAAACAAAGGAACAACAGAACCATTGGAGCCTAAAACGTTCCCAAAACGAGTTGTAATAAATGAGGTATTCATGTTCTCACACTGAGACAAGGCTTGAATATAAATTTCACAAATTCGTTTTGAAGCTCCCATTACATTTGTTGGATTCACAGCTTTATCTGTTGATACCATCACAAATTTCTCAACATTGTATTCAACAGCCAAATTAGCCATCAATCGAACACCTCCAATATTAACACGTACTGCTTCATAAGGATTTGCTTCCATTAAAGGAACATGCTTATAAGCTGCAGCATTATATACTATTTGAGGAGTAAACTTTTCAAATACCTGACGCATCCTGTATTCATTGGTATAATCTGCCAAAACAACTTCAAACGGGGCATCAAAATAACGCTGTATTAACTCCTGTTGCAAGTCATACAAAGGAGATTCTGCAATATCCAATAGTATTATTTTCTTTACCGGAAATTTCAATAACTGTCGCACAATTTCTGATCCAATAGAACCTGCTGCACCTGTAACGAGAATAGTTTTACCTACCAAACCATCTGATATAGTTTTCAAATTCAACTTAATCTCCTCTCGACCTAAAATATCTTCTATTTTAATATCTCGAATTTGACTTTGATTTGAAATACCGTTAACCCAGGATCCTACAGATGGCATAATTTTAAGCTTCACCCCTCTGTTTAAGCAATCGTTACTGATTTCTCTTTTTCGTTGAACAGATATATTATTTATAGCAAGTATTACAACCTCAACTCTGGTCGCACTTATTTGATTTAACGCTTTCTCCCAGGAATATATTATTTTAGATTGAAGCTTCATATTCCACCGGGTTGAATTATCATCAACAAAACCAACTACATTATAAGTATTCGTTTTATCATTACGAATAGCCTCAAAAGTAATCTGTCCCATTTCTCCTGCACCATATATCAGCACATTAGTATCTGCTCTTTTTTTTGTTAGAAATCCGTAGGTTTCCTTAATAAAAATTCGAAACGAAAAAGTTAGCATTAATGTTAATAATCCATGAAAGACCAACACTAGATTGGATAGATTAACAATTCCCACCCCCAAAAAATGAGTGGTTTGATTAATAATTATTAACAAAAAAAATGAAACGAAGCATGATACTGTTAATTGCTTAAATTCAGCATAACTACTATGACGAATAACCCCTTTATAAGAGCCAAAAACTATAAAAGAAATTAAATACAGAACAAATACAACTTCTCCATTTATAAAAAAATCCAATACATTATAATCAGACATGTTCAGATTTATTCTAACTATAAATGCAAGTAGGTATGCATTTATGACAATTACAAAGTCAATAAATAAAATCCACCATGGAGAAACAATCTTTTCCTTAAATATTTTTAATAAGATGTTTTTCATTTTAAAATAGTTCTAAGCATTACCGGTGCAATTACGTGATTTTATACTCTAATGTCACCTTATATATGACTAACATCCTTATTTATTTGTTAAATGGAATATTTTATGAGGTGAAAATTAAATTTTGAAACAAAATCGACGTATAGTATCGAATATAACCGCATATTTAAAGAAATATGTCATAATATTACCTAACATCAAAAGCAACCAATCATATATATAATAAACTCTTTAATTTTAAGTATAAAGCAAAATGTAGGATTTTAAAAATATTGGAAACTTACATAAAACCAGTATCATTTACAATTTACCACACAACGATAAAACACTTTATATATGATGCTTACAAAATAAAAACAAACTATTTTAACACACATAAAAAATCATCTTTCTGAAAAGATATTTTAATTTTTATAATCAATAAATCATATACACCCAAAATTACAGCTTAAACAATAACAACTTATATTAAGTTTAAATACCAGAAACAATTATAGAGAACAATATAAATTGATAACGATACCGGGATTACCTATTAAATACGAATGATAAGCAAACAGACTAAAGTACATACCTATTCTTTTGTATATTCTTTATTTTTCAGTGTTTTTTTATTAAATATAAAAATTTCAAATCTCAACGACTCCTATTATTATTTATAAATCGAATATGAGTCATTCATATAAATATGATTGAGTTCATATAATCTATTGTTGATAAAAACAATTAGGGTTTTTATCAACTATTTTAGATGTTTAAGCAAACTTATTAAAATTATAAAAGTCAAAAACTGTACCTTAAGTATTGTTTTATTATAGTGTTTTTCTATATCTTTTTCTATGAATCAATTAAATATGGATAATAAATTTAATATCGAGGTTATGAAAGAAAAAATTAGAAATTTTATTGCTGAAATAACATTCAATGATCCGTCAATAATTAAGGACGATACGATGATTTTTGATGAAGGAATTTTTGACTCCATGGGATTATTAGGTTTAATTAATTTTATTGAGAGCGAATTTAAGGTACTGGCAGAAGATGCTGATCTTCAAGAGGAAAATTTCGGATCTGTTGAGAGAATTGCAACTTTTATAGCAAATAAGCAAACTCAGGCTGCATAATTTAGTATTATTCAGTGAGCAGTAGATGTTTAAAAGTATATTGATGCAAAGAATGAGATTAGCGAGATTTTTGTGTGTCTAAATATTGTTTTTCAATTAATTCACAAAACTCACCTCTGTAGTCGTTTCTAAGTGAAACAAAGCCTTAGCCTGGAACGTTTCATAAAATACTATATACATCTAACAACTTAATTGTATTATAAAAATTGCAAAGTCTAATAACGAAAATAAGTTGGTTCAATTTAAGCAGCTAACAGCATATTGTATATAATTAGTAAACTACAGTATGTGATGATGTTATTATGTATTTAAACTAAACTGTTTAAAATCAATAAACATTTAGAATATGTGTGGAATAGCCGGTTTTATACCTGATCATTTAATATCCAATTCAGAGCGCACATTGAACGCAATGCTGACCCGTATTCAACATCGCGGTCCGGATGAGTGTGGATTATACCTTTCGGATAGGTTATGCATGGGGAATGTTAGGTTAAGTATTGTTGATCTTGCTTCTGGTCAGCAACCGTTATCTACACAAGATGGACGATATTGGATTGCATACAATGGAGAGGTATTCAATTACCTGGAATTAAAAAAGAACCTGGAAAATAAAGGTCATATTTTTAATACCAATTGTGACACGGAAATTGTTGTTCATATGTATCAGGAATATGGACCTGCATGCTTAGAGTATTTAAACGGACAGTTTGCCTTTTCAATCTGGGATAAAGTAAAAAATGAATTGTTTCTTGCCAGAGATAGAATGGGGATTAGACCTCTTTTTTACACCTATCAAAATGGTAATTTTGTATTCGGGTCTGAGATCAAATCTATTTTTGAATTTCCTTTGGTGGAACGAGAATTAAATTATAGTGGCCTTCAGCAGGTATTTACTTTTTGGACAACTTTAACTCCAAACACAATATTTAAAGATGTTTATGAACTACCTCCCGGACACTATGCCTTATTAAAAAATGATAAATCTTTAACGATTAAACGTTATTGGGAGTTATCATGTGAAAAAGATCACTCGTTGACTTTGGATAATGCTAAAAGTCAATTTAAATCTTTATTTGAAGATTCATTAAGGCTAAGAATGAGAGCAGATGTTCCCGTAGCTGCATATTTAAGTGGTGGTCTGGATTCGACCAGTACGACTGCTTTCATAAAGAAAATGTTTCCGGAAGCACTCCATACTTTTTCAATAGGATTTGAAGAAAAAGATTTTGACGAAACCATTTTTCAAAGGGAAGTTGCAGCTAATCTGGATACCCGCCATCATTCAATAATATTTCAAAATGAAAACGTTGTAGATTTATTTCAAAATGTAATTTGGCACACAGAAATACCCTTATTGCGTTCGGCTCCTTTTCCGATGTATAAACTTTCAAAACTAGTTAGAGATCATGATATAAAAGTTGTTATTACCGGAGAAGGTGCAGATGAAATGCTTGGTGGTTACAATATATTTAAAGAGGCTATCATCAGGCATTTTTGGTCAAAATATCCGGATTCTAAAATAAGACCAATGCTCTTAAAAAAGCTGTACCCATATCTGCCACAAATGCAAGGATCAGGTAATAGCATGTTAAAGTTATTTTTTGGATATAAGCTCCAAGAAACGGATTCTCCTATATACTCACATTTATTAAGATGGAATAATACACGTCGTATTACCAATCATTTTTCTGAAGAGGTGAGAAGTAATCTGAATGGAACAGATTTAGTCGGCAATTACGAGAAGACTGTGCGAGCAAAAATTAATCATTATTCTCCCTTATCAAAAGCCCAGTACATTGAGTCAACAGTATTTATGTCAGGCTATTTATTATCATCTCAAGGAGATAGAATGGCTATGGGAAACTCTGTGGAAGGCCGATATCCATTTCTGGATCATAGACTCATTGAGTTTTGTGCATCCTTACCTGATGATTTCAAACTGAACGGATTAAATGAAAAATTTTTATTGAAAGAAGTTGTAAAGTATGTTATTCCACAATCTGTTTTAAAAAGGCCAAAACAAGCCTACAGAGCACCTATTGCTCAAGCATTATTAAATGATAAAAATGGATTTGTTGACGATATACTAACCTCCTCCAATATTAAATCTGTTGGTGTATTTAATGATAAAAGTATTTCCGGGTTAATTTCGAAAATGAGAAAAACGTCTAATGTTTCAGAAATTGATAATATGGCATTGATGGGTATTTTATCAACGCAAATATTATACAAACAATATATTGAGAATTTTAAATACCTGAAAGATAATAAAATAAGAAAAGGTATGGTGAGGAATTAGTTGACAGTAATCTGTTGTTAAAGAGTAAGGAGAGTATAGAATAGAACATGGAGTAACGTTCAGTATTGAAATGAATATTACTATCGCTAAAAAAAATGTATATGTGCTACAAATCCTAATAAAAGAGTTATAAGACTAGATATTAGAAGAATAGCAAAAAACTAACAGCTAATAATGTCAATAAAGTGTTGGAAGTAGTGCTTTAGAAGGCTGAATTGAAAATCGACGAAGTCAAAGCCTAAAACATCACAACAAGGGGCACCGCCCCCTGTATTAGTCTATATATAAATCTCATGCTATAAGTCTGAAACTTATGGTTGATGTATCAGACTTACAGCATGAATGAGTATTTCGCTCAAGACCTTGGGGTGATACCCCAAGCTATAATAATATAGGCTTTTAGCCTTTTGAATAGGATAAATCTAACAATTGATTTGCATTAATAATAAAATATAACCAAAATTCAACAATATGACTAAAAGACCTTTTTCAAAAGATATACTTCACTTAGATAATATTGATGAAGTAATTGATCTAATTTGCGAGAAACTAAGAGAAGATGTATATAAACGCTTTCGTCGATATGGAGGAGTTGTTGGCATTAGTGGAGGGATTGACTCTTCTGTTACATTAGCGCTGGCAACAAAAGCTTTTGGTCCGGAAAAATTATTGGGAATAATGTTACCGGAAACTGACTCCAGTCCGGAAAGCGAATTGCTAGCCAAAGATCTGGCAAATACATTTGGAGTTAAAAGCATTATAGAAAACATAAGCAATGCGCTGGATGGATTTGGTTGCTACAAGAGAAGAGACGAAGCTGTTAAAAATGTAATACCTGAATACAACCCATCAACAGATAAAATGAAAATTATAATTCCTGAGGAGTTTGTCAATAAAAATCTTCCTCCGGTACATTATGTGTCAGTTATATTTCAAGATGGAACAGAACAAAGGGCTCGTTTACCATTGAAAGAATATTTACAAATAGTAGCAGCTTCAAATTTCAAACAGAGATGTCGGGCTAATATGTTATATTATCATGCTGAAGCATTAAATTATGCTGTTATCGGTACACCAAATAAACATGAAGTTCAGCAAGGATTTTTTGTAAAATATGGTGATGGTGCAGCTGATGTTATGCCAATAGGCAATTTATTTAAGACTCAGGTTTATCAAATAGCCAGACATTTGGGCGTACCTGATGCTATTATAAAAAGAACTCCTACTACCGACACCTATTCTGCCGAACAAACCCAGGAAGAATTCTTTTACCAAATGCCATTTGAAAAAATGGATTTATTATGGTACGGATGGGAAAATGAATATTCACCGGAAGAGGTCGCTCCTGTAATGGAAATGACAGACGAACAGGTAAAAAAAATATTTAAGAATTTTGCTCGTAAAAAGCATACTACTGAATACCTGCGGACTCCTCCTTTGCACGATTATTTCATTAAAGAAAGTTTAGTGGCCAAAATGTAAATTAAAGCCTGTACGAAAATTAAGTGTTTATGGTTTAATTAAAAACATCTGACATATGAACTGTATTGATTACTTGTTGCCGAATAATACTAACAATGGAGATTTATTTGTTTTAGGACAAAGAGAAACCTTAAGTTTTAATGATCTAAAAAGTCAAGTAGCTTCTTTAGCTTATTATTTAAAACAGGAATTTGGTACAGGAAATAAGTTCATTTTGTTATCTCCCAATAGTAACTATTTTATTATTTGTTACCTGGCAATAATGAAATCTGAAAATGTAGTAGTTCCATTAAATCCATCTATTGAAAAAGATTCACTTGAATTTGTAAAGGAACAAGCAGAGGTAAAATTGGCATTTATCACACAAGTTCTTCAAAAACAAACTCTAGTGTCATTTGAAAACGTCTGGGACGAAAATAAAGTCAACCGAATAACAGAAGAAAATATTGATTATGAGAACCATACAATATTTAACCCCAATACTCTTGCACAAATAATTTACACATCGGGCTCTACTGCAATGCCTAAAGGAGTCATGATTTCACATAAGAATATTATTGCTAATACATCTTCAATTATTGAATATCTTAAACTTACAGATAAAGATGTGATGGAGTGTGTTTTGCCTTTTTTTTATTGTTACGGTCTTTCATTACTGCACACTCATTTAAAAGTCAGTGGTAAAATTGTTTTAAATAATAATTTTATGTTTTTAGGAACAGTTATTAAGGATTTAAAAAAATATAACTGTACCGGATTTGCAGGAGTACCAAGTCATTTTCAAATACTACTAAGGATATCTGATTCATTTAAAAATGAAGAATTCCCGGATTTACGATATGTAACACAAGCCGGGGGTAAATTACATACTGTATTTATTGACGAATTTCGGCAAGCTAAGCCAAACACAAAGTTCTTTGTAATGTATGGTCAAACAGAAGCTACTGCAAGACTCTCCTATTTACCTCCGGAGAAACTAAATGATAAGTTGGGTTCAATCGGAAAGGGTATTCCGGGAGTGGAATTAAAAGTGATAGATAACAACGGTAACCAAATAAAAACTAATGAGATAGGTGAAATAATTGCTAAAGGGAATAATATTATGCTAGGTTACTTTAAGGACGAAAAATCAACTAAAGAAACTTTAAAAGATGATTGGCTATATACCGGTGATTTAGCAAAGATTGATGAAGATGGATATATCTATCATGCAGCCCGAAAAAAGGAAATTATTAAAGTTGGAGGAAAGAGAGTAAGTCCCAAAGAAATAGAGGAAGTTATTGTTTCTATTCCGGGAGTTGTAGACTGTACTATTGAGGCTGTTTCTGATGAAGTATTAGGTGAAGCTATCAAGGCAATTATTGTAAAAAACAAATCTCATGAAGAATTAACTGAAGATAAAATTAAAGCTTTTTGCAGTAAGAGCTTATCTTCATATAAAATACCTCATTTTATTCAGTTTACCTCAAAAGTTAATGTAAATGCATCAGGAAAAAAAATAGCTAAGAAATTGTGAAATTATCTTAAATAATACAGCCTTTTGTCTGTTCTTCATCTATTTATTATCAGTTATCACATATTTTATGTTGTTAGTGTAAATAAGTGGATTTTTAATATTTGCCTTTGTACCTTGTAAACTAAGGTTAGATTAAATAATAAGCTTATGAATTCACTAAGTACAAATGCAACAGTTAGTTTGGGTTCTAATGTTATTTACGAGGAAGTTGGCACTCATTTAAATATATCCATGGATCCAGAGAAAAAAAGATTATTGGATAATCTGGATAAGTTAGAATACGAATATATTTCAAGACATTTAATTCCTGAACGTACTAACATTAAGGTTAAGCAAGCCAATAATGTATCCGACCTTAATATTTCTGAATTTAGCCATGCAACAAGTCTAATTAATCTTCGACTGTTAAATAAGTCCCGTTATATTAATCAATTTTTAATCCAGGTAAATAAATGCCTCCCTGATGCCGGTATTTTTATTGGTTGTTTAGAAACTGTTGAACAAAAGTATGAAAATACACTTGGAAAAAAACGTAGCCTATTCAATTTATTATATTGGTTATATTGTTTTATCATACATCGTGTTTTCCCCAAAATGTTATATTTTCAAAAATTATATTTCTTTCTAACAAAAGGTAAATTTCGTTGGATTTCTCAAGCAGAAATTTTAGGAAGATTAGTTAGTTGTGGTTTTGAAATAATTGAGTTTAACGTTGTAAATAATAAGTTTTACTTCGTGGTAATGAAAGTAAGTGAACCCGATTCAAGTAAAAAACCTTCTTTTATGCCTTTCTTCCCTATGAATAGGGTGGGTAAAAATGGGAAAATGATAAAAGTATACAAGTTGAGAACGATGCATCCCTATTCTGAATACTTACAAGGTTTTGTAATAAAACTTAATGGTTATAATGAGTATGGTAAACCTGCAGATGACTTTAGACTAGCCATATGGGGAAAATTTTATCGAAAATACTGGTTGGATGAGCTTCCTCAATTTATTAATGTATTCAAAGGTGAATTAGGGTTGGTTGGAGTAAGACCATTAAGTGTAACAAGGTTTAATGAATTACCTGAGGATGTACAAAAAATGAGAATTAAATTTAAGCCAGGATGTATTCCTCCTTACGTTGCACTTAATATGCCTGATGAAAATGGAAATATTGAAGCAGAAAGAATATATATGAATGAAAGATTAGAAAATGGTTATAAAACAGATATTAAATACTTTTTTCTTGCCTTATATAATATTCTTTCAGGAAGAATAAAAAGTTCTTAATAAGAACGCACAAGATCATTTATCAAGGTAATTTATAAGATAATTTACATTCCAAATTAATAATGAAGTAAATTATTATGTCTTAATTTTCATATTATATACTTTATATTAATACGTTTTTTGTTAATTATAATAGATCGTTAGATTCATACCCAGGACACAAGACGGATTTATCGCACATTCAAAAAACACCGCCTTAAGCCAACCTTAATCACCTTTATCTCTAATAATCAACCTATAAAATAAACAAACTATTATTTCTAAAGTGTAATATTTGAATATTTATTAATAATCGGATTAACCCACAGTATATGGATTGGTGAATCTATAACGCTGTACTATAATAGTTATTAGCAGGATAAAATACATATCCGGGTTTAAGATTAAATTTTAATATAACTCTTTATCACTTATCACTCATGAATTATAATTATCTATATGAACCATTCTTAGATTCAGTTAAATTATTAAATGATAAAATTGCGATCATAAACGATGATAAACAAATTAGTTATCATCAGCTTGATATTTACTCGAATTTATTAGCCAGGGAGATACTTTTTATTTCAAATGAAAAAACAAAGATTATTGCAGTTAGTTTCGATAAAGGTTGGGAACAAATCGTGAGTGTGCTGGCTATATTAAAAGCGGGATTTACTTATATTCCAATTTCACCGGAATATCCTATCAATAGAATATCCTCCATTGTTGATCAAGCAAATATTAATATTATAATTTCATTTGGAGATTTTAAAAGTCTTTTTTCACAAGAGATAAATTTTCTGGATTTCAATAATTTGAATTTCAATGACACCATTGAAATGGAGGAATTGAAAGTTATCAATCATGAAGAAATAGCTTATGTTATTTGTACCTCAGGGACTACAGTATCCATTCGGCCTGATACATATTGTTAACAAAAGCATGCCTACTTAGCTTTGATTCAAAAAATAAGCATGAAAGAATCGAGTTACAGGAAGTTAATAGAAGAACAAGAACAATCAGAATTAAGCGTTAGAGATTTTTGTTCCAACCAAGGATTTGCAGTTTCAACTTTCTACAAATGGAAAAAGACATTGCAAGAAGAACAAGTTCAGAGTTTTGTGCCTCTGGTAATAAAAGAGAAGAAATATACAAAAGAGGTACCGATTGTAAGAGATGAAAAAACAATTGATAATAACACATTTGAGTTTACTTTTCCAAACGGAACAAAGCTAAAGCTCACTGGGGAATTAGATCTATCAGTTCTCAAAGCAATTATTCATCTTTAATAAAACCAGACTATGTTTAATTTACATGGGAAGCTTCAGTATTTCCTATACCCGGCACCAGTTGATATGCGTAAAAGTTTCTATACCCTAAGTGGCGTAGTTAGTTCTATTATGAAACGTAATGTACAAGATGGAGAGGCCTTTATTTTTGTTAATCGAAATATGAGTATAATGAAAGTTCTCCATTTAGAGCATGGAGGATTGGTTATTTACCATAAGAGACTTGAAAATGGCACTTTTACATTACCTAGATTTAATGAAGATATCGTGTCACAGCAAATAACCTGGCAGGAATTAATGATGATTGTAGACAATGTAAAACCTATAAAAAGAAGATTGAAAAAAC
Source organism: uncultured Saccharicrinis sp. (assembly GCA_963665705.1). GTDB lineage: Bacteria > Bacteroidota > Bacteroidia > Bacteroidales > Marinilabiliaceae > Saccharicrinis. Next base: position 503,140 of record OY762448.1, on the reverse strand, counting down.
GTCAAAAATCAATCTGATTTCCATTCACAAATTAGGCTACACCCCCTGATTTTACTATCTTTAGGCGTCTAATAGATCAGGGGATAAATGAGCCAATTTTCAGATAATGATGATTTCATACAAGAACTACTTCAGCAAAGAGATGAACTCTATGCAGAAGTATCTCGTTTTCGTCATGCAGATAATGGTACATTAGATACTCTTGAAAAAGAAAATAGAGAAAAAGATACTATCATTAAGCAGCAATCAGAAAAAATTGATAAGCTATTAGATCAATTAGCCTGGTATAAACGTAAAATGTGGAATCCTTCCAGAGAACGGTATATACCAGAGAATCCTGATCAAAGGAAAATAGACTGGGACGGATTGGACTTATTGCCGGAGGAAGAAAAGCTGGCAAAAGAAGCTGACAAAGAAATAATCGCTTACGAACGTCGCAAACCACAAAAAGAAAAAAAGAAACCTGTTCGTTTACCACTTCCTGAAGATCTTAGAAGAGAAGAAGAGTTTATAGAACCAGAAGGTCTTAATGAAAACTGGGTACGTATAGGAGAAGAAGTTACTGAGGTACTAGAATATAAACCGGGAGAACTTTATGTGCGTAAAATAATACGCCCAAAGTATGCTGTAAAATCAGAAGAACAAATAACTGAAGAACAATCAAGAATCAGGATTGCTTCACTTCCCTTATTACCATTGCCACGTAGCAATGCAGATGCATCATTACTGGCAGAGATAATCATGAATAAATACCTTTATCATATACCTTTTCATCGCCAGATAGCCATGTTCAAACAGTTGGGATTGATACTTTCTGCATCAACAGTAAATGGATGGTTTAAGGATGTTTGTGATTTGCTTCGGGCATTATATTACCGACTGGGAGAAATAGTGAAGGATAGTGACTATATACAGGTTGACGAGAGCACCGTTCCTGTTGTAAATGATGAAAAACACAAGACGGTAAAAGCTTATTTGTGGATGGTTCGATCAGTAATGAAAAATCTGGTTTATTTTCATTACGACAAAGGTTCCAGAGCTCAAAAAGTAGTGGTTGAACTTTTACACGATTATAAAGGCGCTATCCAAACAGACGGATATGAAGCTTACTCCATCTACGAACAAAAGAAAGGTGTTTTGCTCTTGGGATGCTGGGCTCATGCGCGTCGTAAATTTGAAGAAAGCCTCAAGGAAGATAAAGCTGGAGCTGAATATGCATTGCTTCAGATAGGTAAACTATATCAAATCGAAACAATGGCTGATGATCAGGAATTAGATTTTCAGCAACGAGCAGAACTTCGTACTCGTTTGGCTTATCCAATTATGGTTGCATTTGAAAAATGGATTGTCAATTATTATCCGAAAGTTTTACCAAATGGACGAATGGGAAGAGCATTGAAATATACGTATTCCCTTTTTTACCGCTTGTCACGCTATCATTTGGATGGACGATATAAATTGGATAACAACTTGGCAGAAAATGCCATTAGGCCTCTGGCTTTAGGTAGAAAAAATTATTTGTTTTGCGGCAATCATGAAGCTGCCGAAAACGCTGCTGTTATATATTCTTTAATAGGATGCTGTAATGCTTGTGATGTTGATGTTCGAGAATGGTTAATCGATGTATTAACAAAGATTCCAAACTATAATAATGATTACTCTAAAGATTTAGCAGATCTTTTACCTCACAATTGGAAAAATTCTAAAAAAATAGAGATTATTCCAACAGATTCCAATAATTGTTAGATTTTCTACATTGTTGCTAAAAATGGCTTTACATCTTGAACTCAATTAATTTTAACATACGTGCGAGACCATATGCTTACGGACTACAAATGAACCGAAAGGTGTAATGATTAATCATAAAGCTGCGTTGAATACAATTCTCGACATTAATAGTAGATTTAATATTAATCAAAACGACTCTATTTTAGCCTTATCTGAACTCAATTTTGATTTGTCAGTTTTTGATATATTTGGAGGATTGGCTTCAGGTGCTACAATCGTCATCCCTAGAAAATCAAGTAAAAGATTCTCCTTACATTGGCTTAATTTAGTAACCCAACACAACATTACAGTGTGGAATTCAACCCCTTCATTTATGCTGTTATTTGTTGAGTGTGCAAGAAGGGCTGAAACTCCAATCTCTTTAAGATTAGTTTTGATGAGTGGAGATTGGATACCTATAAATTTACCCGGGAATATAAGAAACCTAATTCCGGGTGTTAAAATTGTAAGTCTTGGAGGTGCTACTGAAGCTTCCATTTGGTCCATATTTTATGAGGTAAATAAAGTGGAGGAAAAATGGAATAGTATTCCTTATGGCAAAGCTCTATCAAATCAGGAAGTGTATGTACTCAATGATTATTTGGACGAATGTAAAACAAGCGAAATTGGTGAAATTTGTATATCTGGCTTAGGATTAGCTAAAGGGTACTTAAATAACAAAGCACTTACTGATAAATCCTTTGTTACTCACCCTCTAACAAACAAACTTATCTACAAAACAGGAGATTTAGGTAAATATATGGAAGATGGGAATATTGAGATATTAGGAAGGAGGGATCTTCAGGTTAAAGTCAATGGTTATAGAATAGAATTAAAAGAGATTGAATTTATTTTAAATCAACATCCGTATATTTTACATTCTATCGTTAATGCATGGAGTAAAGATTTGTTGTCTCAAAAATATTTGATTTGCTATATAAAAATAAATCATATTTATAACCTTACTACTGAAGAGGTTAAAAAATATTTAAAAGAAAAACTACCTACCTATATGGTTCCTCATTTTTATTATTTTATAGATGAGATACCATTGACTAAAACCGGGAAAGTTAACAGAAAGGGACTTCCTTTACCCGAAATATTAGCGAATGTTAAATAAAAAAATAGAGGTCAGTAGTTAAGCACCTACTAAATCTTTCTGATTAATTTTGTCAGCTTCCACCATACGGTACATTAAGTTGTTAAAGATGTTATCTTTCATTTGTGATCGGTTAATCCTGTAGCAAAACTCATTAAAATATTTATCTATATGCCATTCGCTAACCCAAGAATAGGTTGTTCTAATCCACGACTTCACTTGGTGTATCATTGTATGTAAGGCTTTAAAATTCATGCCTCCCATGCTTTCAATCTGTTCTATGTTGTAATCCTTCATCAAAGGGCGATAACCTCTCCAACAATCAGTGGTCACACTGGCATCTTGGGATATATGAGCATCAAAAAGCCTTTTAACCTGATCTATGCAATAGAAATAGAAAAAACCGAGTAAATACTTATCTTAGTTAGTATTATACAATAATAATATTTAACCCATATGGTTAATCTTCCAATTGAATATTCAGATAAGAAAGTAACTCCATTTGGAGGCATGAGTTTAATGAAACGTTTTGTTGATTCAATAGGGATACGTGATTTTCTAGATTCATTAGACTTACCAGAAAAAGGTTCCAATAGAAGCTATGAGGCCAAGCATATTATTGAATCATTTTGGTTAAGTATTTGGACAGGAGCCTCAAGATATATCCATGCAGACTGGCTCCGTTATGATACAACCTTACAAGATATTTTTGGTTGGGACAAGATGCCTTCTCAAAGTACCTATAGCCGCTTTTTTGGTAAGTTTTCACAACAACGTAACACCGAAGTTTTTCCAGCTTTACAAAAATGGTTCTTTTCACAACTACAAGTTAATGATATTACCTTGGATATAGACAGTACAGTCATCACTAGATCCGGAAATCAGGAAGGAAGCGCTAAAGGATATAATCCATTAAAAAGAGGTCGAAACTCACATCACCCTCTAATGGCATTCATAAGTCAAACACGTATGGTTGCAAACGCATGGCTTCGGCCAGGAAATACTGCAGACAGCAGTAATTGCAAAGCATTTCTTCAAGAGACAATTGAAGAAATATTGTCAGCACTAAGGATTGGTTTAGTTCGTGCAGACAGTGGTTTTTATACCGAAGAAATATTGAGTTATCTCGAACAACAAAATCTCAATTATATAATTGCCACACGGATGTATCCTAATGTCAAAAGTGAAGTGTATGGATTAGAGGATTGGATTTCAATATGTCCAGGAATAGAGGTAAATCAAATGTATTTTAAACATGAAGGAGGAAAAGTTCGAAGATATATTGTAGTTAGAAAAGAGATTGAAAAACGTCCCAAAGCCGGTGGAAAACTACTATTTGAAGATTTACCCGGTTATAGATATAGTTGTTATGTTACCAATCTGGATCTTCCTCTTGATGTAATTTGGAACATGTATAATACACGGGCTGATTGTGAAAATAGAATCAAGGAACTAAAGCAAGATTTTGGTTTAGAAAACTTCTGTTTAAAAGATTTTTGGGCTACAGAGGCTTCTTTTAGATTCATAATGGTAGCCTATAATATTATGAGTTTGTTCCGACATTGCGCATTACAATCTCATAACAGAGCAACATTAGCAACGTTGAAAGTCTATTGCTTTGCATTAGGAGCATGGAGTGTAAATCATGCTAATAAAAAGGTTTTAAAGATCGCGTTAAATACAAAAAGAAGGCCCTGGCTTGATGGAATTTTTGCTAAAGTTGAGAATTTAAGCCCTCCTTTTAAATATTCTAATGCATAAAGCGGGTTTAAGTTCTTTCGATGAGTAATTGTTGATTTTCATCGAGTACATACGTTTTACTTTCCCATCATCGGTAAGCTCAACAGCACATACCGCTTTCTTTTTCTTGCTGTGGTAACTGCGACCAACCTTACCTTCTTCTTTGCCTCCTACCACAAACTCGTCGATATGTACATTTCCATCCATCGGGTTGTTTCCGCTTGATTGCATCGCTTCCCTAACTTTATGCATGAACAGTCGTGCTGTTTTTTCAGTCACTCCAATACGTTCTGACATATAGCTTGCAGACAAACTCTTGGTTGAGGTTGACATCTCAAAGCAAATGTAAAAGGCTTTGCGTACTCCAAATTTCACTTTGTGAAAGAGTGTGTTAGCGGTAGCTGACTCAATATGAGCACACTTGTTGCAGATTCTTCCGTGATGCTTGCGCTGCTGGTAGCCTTGATGCCCACATTTAACGCACTTAAAACCTTGGTGCCACTTAATGTTGGCCAAATATTCCAGGCAATCATCATCCGTATGGAAACGATCAGCAAACTCTAGAGCATTTTGTCCTTTGAATAATTCCATGTATCCCTTATTTTTACTGGTGGCAAATATAAGTAATTATCTACTGACCTCTATAAAAAAATTTTAACTATAATGCGACTATACCATAACAAACGCGACTTAAAAGTAAAAGTAAATTCTGATATATTTTTTCATTAAACACATACCAAATCTATGACAGAACAAAAAAATTACAATTGCTTTTTACATGTTTTGTATTTATCTTTGTAACTAGTTTAGCTTATATTTTTATCATTTTATTATTCAGTATTCCTAGAACTTAAAATTGTCAGAATCTGTTTTCATTAAATGAAAAATCAGGATATCAATAGACAATTCTCTCAACTTTTATGGTGGCTAACAAATAGTTAGTATATTTTTTACAATATTTTTCAATCATCAAAAGTTATTATTAATGGTAAGATTTAAACAGTTGATAAATATTTTTGTGTTCTTAATTCCAACGCTACTTGCTTTTGGAGTAAATGAGATTAATGCACAAAAAATATTTCCGGGAGCAATGGGATTTGGAACAGATTCCAGAGGGGCGTATAGTGGGAGTTCAACACCAACTATTTTATATGTTGATGTACTTGATGCAGGTTCTGTTCAGACTTCAAGTAACTCTGGTTCTTTTGAATGGTGTATTAGTAGAGATTATCCCAGAATAGTTTTATTTAAAGTTGGTGGTATCATTGATTATTCCAGAACTAGTACAAGAAGAATATCTATCAGAGATCCTTATATAAGTATATATGGTCAAACTGCACCATCACCTGGTGTTACTATATTTTCATGTGGATTATATGTAGAAGATCACGATGTTTTAATTCAACATTTAAAGATAAGATATGGTGATTACCCTTTACCTTCAGGAGATGTGGACATAAGAGATTGCATTGCTGTAATGGAAAATGCAGAAAATGTTGTTGTTGACCATTGTAGTATTTCCTGGTCACAGGATGAAATTATTTCTTGTTATGCACCAAATACAACTTTCTCAAACAATTTAATTTACGATCCTCTACATTATGCTTCTCATGCTGATGAAGCAGGAGAACATAATCCCGAAACACATGGCTATGGACCTCTTGTACCTATGTATGAAGCTAATTTTTCGTTTATTAGAAATTTTCTGGGTTGGACATATTACAGAAACCCTGCCTACGATGCAGTAACACTTACTCACCTCAACAACTTTCTATATTCGTATGGTTATCATGGACCTCATATTAATGGAGGAAAAGGTGCCACCAGGGCTCTTTTTGTTGGTAATGTTAATTTTCCAACAGAAGGCAGATTGGGAAATTCTGCAGCAGAATATTGTTGTAGACTTTTAAGTAGCATGCCTACAGACTCCAGAATGTACTTTCATGATAATTTATGTATACGTCAGCAAAATGGATATTCGGACATAGATTGTGTTAATTCTTCTGATTTATCATCAACACAACGAAGCAGTATATTAGTTTCTGACCCTGCCAGTACAGGGCTAAACATAGATGATTATGAGATACTTCCTTCTTCTGAAGTTGAACAATACGTTTATGATGAAGTTGGAGCATTTTACTGGGACAGAGATGAATATGATATAAATGCATTAAATCGATTAAAAAACAGAACTGATGATTATACCAATAGCCCTGCTGATTTACCTGCAAGGGCATACAATTTTTCAATATATGAAGGGTGGAAATCAACGGTTGGAAATATGGAAGATGGATATGACTTTTCCAGTGACCCCATCTCTTTTTCGGTTAATGGCAATACAATAACTTTAAATAGTAATTTGACTTCAGAATCAGCAGTCCTTAATGCTATCAACAACCAATTACCATCCGGGACTGAAGCAATAGATCACCCACATGAATTATCACACCATATTATTATACAAACAACAAGCACAGGTAGCGATGCCACTATGACCGTTAGTGGAGATGACCTTCGTGTATTTGGAATTTATCCTGGTACATATCATGGTAGTGATGGATATATTGGATACCCAGAGGCTGTAGAAACCACGCATGATTTAAATCCACCTAGTAATCCTCATGATGATGATGATGGAAATGGATATACAAACCTTGAAGATTGGATATTCAATAATAACTGCAGCTTATCTTTAAGTAGTGAAATATTAAATACAGAAAAAGGATTTGAAAATGGTTCTATTACTCTAACAATTTCCGGTGCTACGGATCCAACTAGTTTTCTTTGGTCTGATGACAATAGCACGGATCAAAACAGAGATAATCTGGGAGAAGGATCATATACGGTTACAGTAACAGATGCCAATGAATGCGAGATAAGCAAAACCTTTGAAGTAGAGGAAGACAGTATATACATTGAAAACATTGATGTAACAAGTGGTATAATTACAACCTATTTTAATGCTACAAATTCCTGTACAACAGCCTCTATTAACATTGATGACATCAATGGAGCAAGTATCTATACAACTTCAGATGATGTAGAATCTGGGTATTCTATTGACTTATCCAATATATGTCCAGACTGCGAAAATGAAACATATAACTTAACTATATCATGTGGAAATCTTAATGATAGCGAAAGTTTATCATATACAAGCTCATTGATTAATAATGTTATAGCAGATCCATGTTCTGATTTTTCTTTATCAGAGAACATTGTTAATGAAGATTCTGGTCAAAGTAATGGATCAATCGTAATTACCATAACCGGAGGAACGGAACCATATATCTATAGTTGGGATGATGGATCTTCCAGTAAAGACCTTACTGAAATCCAAGCTGGAACTTATTCTTTAACCGTAACAGATGATAATAATTGTACTATATCCGAATCTTTTGTTGTTGAAGAAAATGCTATTGAGATTACAGGAGTAAATTTGACAGATGGGATTATAACTGCCACTTACAGCACTTCCGGAGATTGTTCAAATGTTACTTATTCACTAATATACAATGACAACATTGTTATAGGTCCTGTTTCAAATGCACAAAGTGGGTTTACTATTAATATTCCTGAAGAATGTAGCTCATGTACAGAAGGTACTTATTACCTTGAGTTATCTTGTGAAAATGTTTCAGCACAGCAAAGTATCGATTACATTCCTACAACAAGTACAGATCCTTGTCAGGGTTTTGCTATTGATGGATACATAACCAATTCTGATTATGGAATGGATAATGGATCAATTACAATTATTACCGAAGGTGGAACTGAACCATTCAGTTACTTATGGAATGATAATACAAGCGATGGTGATAGAACTAATTTAGCAAGTGGAACATACACTGTTTCTGTAACTGATGCCAATAACTGTTCAATAAGTAGGTCCTTTGCTGTAAAAGAAAACAGAATTGAGATAAGTGATATTCAAGTAGATAATGGGGTAATTACAACCAACTATACAACAACAGGTGAATGTACTAATATTACATATATATTGTTTGATCAATCTAACAATGTGATCTATAGTCCATCAACATATGTTCAAACTAATTTTACAATTAATGTTCCCAATGTATGTAGTAATTGTACAGATGGAACATACAGTTTAGAATTATCTTGTGGTGATATAAGTGATACCAGAACATTTAGTTATATTTCAACAGTAGATCCTTGTGAAAGCTTTGAGGTTTCCGGAGAAAAAACGGATACTGAATACAATCAGGATGTTGGTACCATCACTTTAAGTATTAATGGAGGAACGGAACCATACACTTTTAGTTGGAATGATGATAATGAGTCTCAAAACAGAGACAATCTTAGCGAAGGTAACTACACTGTTGAAATAACTGATTCAAATGGATGTAATGAACAATTAAGTTTCACAATAGATACAAAAGCTATTCCTTTGGAAGTATTAAAATACTATCCAAATCCAACGTCCGGATTAGTGGCAATTGAATATACCAGTCCTACTGCTTCCACAATTGAAATCATAGTTGAAAGCAAATCCGGAGAGTATATTAATAGTTTTACAGAAAGCTGTGAAATAGGCACAAATAAGCTAACAATTGATATATCAGTTGACGAAGATGGTAATGTAAACTCAAATGGGCCTTATAATGTTACCATTCGTCAGGGAGATTCTGAAACTGTAATAGAGTTAATAAAGAAGAAATAAATAAAACATCAAAAACACATTAGGAAATATATCAATATAAGCTCCAAAAAAAATAAAAAAGAAGGATGTCTTTTAATTAGACATCCTTCTTTTTTATCTGAAATTCCTTAATATTTAAACGTAAGCATTCGGCCTACTACATCACGTAAGTATATTAATTAAAACGAGACATTCCTATTGTCTATGGAATTTATGGACAATTCCCGGTATTCTATGAATTCTTCCAATTATGGGGTAAAAGGTCAGCTAAATCTAAGGAGTAGTCATTATTGTATTCAGGTATCTTTGTAAGTACATCCGTCAACCATTCTCTTGGATTTACATCTGCAGCTTTGCAGCAACCCAGCAAAGAGTATATGACAGCTGCATTTTCGGCTGCATCATGATTGCCGCAGAACAAATAGTTTTTACGACCTAATGCCAGAGGTCTGATAGCATTTTCAGCCAGATTATTATCTATTTTATAACGACCATCAAGATGATAGCGTGACAAACGGTGGAAAATTGAGTAAGTATACGATAAGGCTCTACCCATTCTGCCTTTGGGCAATACTTTAGGATAGTGATTGACGATCCATTTTTCAAAGACGACCATAATAGGGTAAGCTAAACGTTTACGTAGTTCCACTCGTTGTTCATCATCCAAGCCTTGTTCGTCAGCCATTGTTTCCACTTGATAGAGTTTGCCGATTTGTGCCAACGCATATTTAGCCCCGGCTTTGTCCTCGGCAAGACTTTCTTCAAATTTACGGCGTGCATGCGCCCAGCATCCCAATAATAGGACACCTTTCTTTTGCTCATAAATAGAATAAGCTTCATACCCATCCGTTTGGATGGCTCCCTTAAAACCCTTTAATAGCTCAACCACTACTTTTTGTGCTCTGGAGCCTTTATCGTAATGAAAGAAGACCAGGTTGTTCATCACCGATCGAACCATCCACAGGTAAGCCTTTACGGTTTTATGTTTTTCATTGTTGATTACCGGAACCGTGCTTTCATCCACCTGTATATAATCCGATTCCATTATCACTTCACGTAAATGATAATACAAAGCACGTAGTAAATCACAGGTCCCCTGAAACCAACCATTAATGGTTGAAGCTGGTAGATTAACGCCAATCTGTTTAAACATGGCAATCTGACGATGAAATGGTAGATGGTGTTGGTATTTATTGATCAGTAACTCTGTCAAAAGCGAGGCGCCTGCATTGCTGCGTGGTAATGGCAACAGTGGAAGTGGCGCTATCTGTACAACAGCTTTCTCCTGTTCTTGTGAGGCTGGCTTTAATGCATATTTGGAACGGATAATTCTTCGGACAAACAATTCACCGGGCTTGTGCTCTAAAACTTCGGTAATTTCCTCTCCAATGCGTACCCAGTTGTCATCAATGCCTTCCGGCTCTATTATTTCTTCCTCACGGCGTAGGTCTTCCGGCAAAGGAAGACGAACCGGTTTCTTTTTTTCTTTTTGTGGTCGTTGACGTTTATAGGACAACAACTCCTTATCCGCTTCTTTGGCGATCTCTTCTTCTTCGGGAAGAACATCCAATCCGTCAAAATCGATCTTACGCTGGTTTGGGTCAGATGGAATAAAACGTTCACTGGAAGCCTTCCAGAACTTTCGGCGATACCATGCCAATTGGTCAGTTAGTTTATTAACCAGTTCCTCTCTTTGCTGAAGCAACTCCTCCTTTTTACTGAGTAGTTCTTCTTTTTTTTGAAGAAGCTCTTTATGCTTGTTAATTTGGTCTTCCAGTTCCTTGTTTTGAGCTTTAAGAGACTCCATATAACCATTATCTGTCTGACGCAAACGTGAGAGTTCACAATACATCTCGTCACGCTCTTGTAACAACTGTTGAATGAATGCTTCGTTATCTGAAATCTGGCTCATTTATCTCCTTCTGAATATGTCTCAAAGATACTAAATTCAAGGGTTTCAGCCAAAAAATAAGTAATGAACTCAAATGCTTTTTCGACGTTTTTTCAATTGTCTTTCTATGGGTTTTACATTGCTTACAATAGCCATCAAATCTTGCCAGTCTATTGACTGCGATGTAATATTTTGGTCGAAAGTAGGGAGCTTAAATGTACCGTTTTCTAGCTTTTTGTGATAGATAACCAAACCGCCGTGCTCCAAATGCAATATCTTCATAATAGTCAGGTTACGATTGACAAAAATAAATACTTCGCCGTCCTGCACATTGCGCTTCATTACTGATGAAACGACACCGCTAAGCGTATAGAAACTTTTTCGCATATCAACCGGAGCTGGATAGAGGAAGTACTGCAGATTCCCGTGTAAATGAAACATAGGTCCTGATCAATAAAGGTGAATAATGGACTTGATCAGAGCAATGTCTGCATCTCCTTTTATATCCAATCTTGTACCGTTGGGAAATGTAAAAGATAAGTGGCTATCACATGTGTTTTCCTTGCAATTATTGATGACGTCTGATTGGTGTACCTTACTGTTTACAGATGAATCTTTGTTTATTGTTAATGGCACAAACCCAATGGTTGGTTCATCTTGTTCAATTAGATTCTTCCAACGATAAAACGTGGAGACTGCGAAATCCTGGTTACTGCAAAAATCGCGAACACTAAGACCGGATTCCAAATACTCCCGGTATAACTTCCTAAAACTTGATTCGATAATACGCATGGTTTTTTGCCTCAAAAATAGGCTTGGATATGAGCACTAACAATATGTATTAGCCCGCATGGTTACATTTAAACAACATATTAAGAATCATTAAAAACCTTATAAAGAGTATTATAAACTAACATATCCGGACGCAGATATTGTTGATAATAGAGCCAATTATTAATCATCATGGATTTGCGAAGTGTTGAATCTTCAATAAGCTTTTGAATATTTTCAATGAGATCATTAGGTTCCTTAAATGCCAAATAATTTTGATTTTCTTTAAAATCACCGGGTAGTTCTGAAATAAATTCCTCACTAACAATAGCCTTCGATTTAGCTATATATTCTCCCATTTTCCAACCAATTGATTTATGTAACCCCATCGTTGAAATGCATATGGAAGATTCATCCAATACTTTAAAATAACCCGTTTTAGAAACAATTTTAGAATCATTTATGCAAAAATCCTTATAATTTTTTAATGAATATCTACTATTTGCAAATCCTCCTATAAAGATATCTCCAAATTCTTTTCTGCATAATTGAATACATTTTGCTCTTGTATCATTAATATAACGCATTTCCTCTTTCTTTTCCTCAGATCTTGGTATTTCATCAGGATCCCACGTCCTGGTTAAAAAAAGTATTTTTGGATTCGATAAATATAAGGGGACACTTTCAATATTATTATAATTACAAACTTCCCATTTAAAATCATTCATCCAGGTACTCACAAATGTATGTTTTAATAGAAATTTTAACATACCAGGAAATTTAATTATATACTTTAATTCTAATCCAAAATTATTATCACTAGTAACCAAATAGTTAAAACCTAACGGAAAAACTCTATTCGAATTTTTCAATTTCGGAAAATAATTTCTGGAGCAACCTCTTTTAAAATAAAAATCAAAATCGAAATTAAAATATTCCTCTGGAATATTATAATCATCCCTAACATCATAAATAATTTTCACATCATTGACTACTGCTAACAGAGTTTGATTATGTTTATGATCTTTTGCGCTATTTTTATAAACTTTAAAAGAATTAAAAACCCCCTTATTTGCTAGCTCACTAAAGCCTGCATATACTTGTTGAAGATGCCTATTAACAGAGTTTATATATAATTCGCATTTCATAGTATCTGAAGTCATTATTGGAATAAAAGCTATTGATTATATAAATAGTCTCACCCCATTATCAAAATTATCATAACAACAATTTGAAAAATAAATTTTACCTAACGAATATAGACATCCCTCGCTATTATTAGTGAAATTCATTAATTTAAATTTCACCATATATCAATTCTGCTACAACAAAAAATCTTCTTCAGAAATCAAGTATCAATAACTATGTACCGGATTTAATATTTAGAGACTAAATCAATCAGATACATTTTGCCTAAAAAAGAAGTTATTACTTGATAAAGCATTATCGAGTAATGAGTTTAACAAACTAACTCCAATAGAATACTTACACAATTATTTATACTTTAAATAATATAAGATCCTATAACTTATGCAAAATCTAACGCAATTTAATTATATCCTGAATCCCTAGCTCCTCAATTATATTAATAAGGTAATATGTGTTTTTAATTAATCCATTAAACATCTAACAGAAAATCCATAAGACTTGCCATACCTTGAATAATAAGCACCAATTGTAGAATTACCAAAACTAAATCCTATCGCATCCGCCTCTGTATTTTGTGTGCTCGACCACCAATAACCTGTAGATCCAATCCTATCAAATACACCATCATATAAATATCTGTTGCCACCAGGTAATGCATTAAAGTAGTATTCGTTTTTTACATCTTTTATCGTTCTTATCCAGTGAGAAGTCCCAGATTCTTTTAAATACATACCTGCATCCTCAACGGTTCCTACATAATTAACCAACTCTAACCATTCTTCTTTGTTGGGAACATGCCAGCCATCAGGACAAACACCTTGAGAATTTTCCTCTTCATAAGGAATTCCATTAATAGCTGCTGCATAAGTGTATAAAGCACCATAATCTGAATACTCGCTTTGATCATTATCATAATAACAATAACCTTTATCGTCATTATTTTCCCCCAATGATGCCCATGCACTATTCTCTTCAACCAGTGGGATGGATGTTCCATCTGCGTAATGAGTAACTTTTAAATTCTCAGCCATCCATGTTTGATCTCCAATAACAATAGTCTCGTAAATATTACCATCAATATCAGTAACATTACCAATAATAAAATCTCTATCTATTTCCTCTGAATCATCTTTAGAACAAGAAATAATAGTTAACAATAACACCAAACTAATAAGAATTTCTTTTTTCATATCTATAAATTTTGAGATTTAGTTAAAAAAAATTATTTTATCATATAAACATATCTGTTATCCTTAAATTCTAAATCATCTTTATTTCGAAAAGCATTCGAAAAGATAATAGCTCCCTTTTTATTAAGATGCACCAAATCTGTAAAACAACTATCATCCAAACTCATTGTACTATAATCAAAAAAAGGGATGTCTAAAAAATACTTATTATAAGTTTGATATAAATTGTCCTGATGATTGTGTAAAACTTTGTGCAAAGGTGTATTTACTAATATTAAACTAATCTTTTTTATTCTACATAATTTAGCAATTTTTCTTAAATATTCTATTTCTATATCAGCCTTAATAAAAGATGTATCATTATTAGATTCCTGTTTTTTAAAATTTTCTAATTCTTGTGCTAAATTATCAAGGTATAAATCTTCATATCCTCCAAACTTTTTTGTTCCTCTTGAAACATACATAGGAAAATAAAGCTGATTAAAAGTCCCTATAAACAGATCAATAGTTTTATGTTTTAATAAAAATAGAAGGTCCTCTCCATCTAACAACGGAAAATATAACCGCAATCTTTGTTTTAATTGTGTATCATTTAACAGCCACCTGCTTTCTATATCTTTATTCAGATTGTGTTCTGAAAACGATAAAAAAATAGTATCAATGCAATTATTTTCACTAATTATTTTTTTTAATTTCAGATAACTATAGAAGTACGAATCCGCACTGTTCGATAAATTCTTTGAATGAACTAGAATGCTATCATTAAAAGCGAATTTTGCATGTGAGTCTCCTAAAATCACTTCATTAACATTGCAAGCTAACTTGAATGGTTTAATATAATCAAATAGAACTCTATTTCCAACACTAACAACAAATAAAACTAACAAAACTAATAACTTAAGTATTAAAATTTTATTTACAAATTGTTTCATATTGCTTAAAACTGAAAATATATAAAATCTTGTTCGCCTCCACTAAAAATAAAAATTACAAAAATGATTGTAACATATACGACTTTTCTGGATAAACTATATTTCATTATACCAGTATAATTCATTTCCAAAGCAAACTTCTTTTCCCGATTTATCCATTCTACAACAATCAATATTATTGTAAAAAAAACAGTAGAAATTATCTTTAAATCAGAATCTAAAACAGGAAAATCAAATAACGATTCATTGAAAATTCCTTTAATATAACTAAATGCATGAGAAACATTTTCAGCCCTAAAAAATATCCAGGCAAATACGGTTAAACTAAAAGTTACCCATACATTTATAAATTCTTTAATTGAAGGAAAAACTTTACCCTTAGCAATAACTTCAATATTAGTTCTATTTTTATTTGTTATTAATAAGGGTAAAAAATAAATAGCATTTAACGCTCCCCAAATGATAAAGGTCCAATTTGCACCATGCCAAAATCCACTTACTATAAATATGATAAAAGTATTCCTAATCTTCATCTTCATTCCACCACGACTTCCACCCAGTGGAATATACAAATAATCACGAAACCATGTTGACAATGAAATATGCCATCGTCTCCAAAATTCAGCAATATCTCTTGAAAAATATGGAAAATTAAAATTTTGCATAAGATCAAAACCAAAAAGTCTTGAGGTTCCTATTGCTATATCAGAATACCCTGAAAAATCACCATAGATTTGAAAGGTGAAAAATAAAGCTCCAATTAATAATGTGCTTCCATTTAATTCTGATGAATGGTCAAATATTTGATTGGCAATTTCTGCACAATTATCAGCCACCACTACTTTCTTAAAAAATCCCCAAAGCATTTGTCTCATACCATCAACAGCTTTGTTATAATCAAATACTCTTTTGTTATAAAATTGAGGTAGCAAATGTGTAGCCCTTTCAATGGGACCTGCAACTAACTGAGGAAAAAAACTAACAAAGGCTGAAAAAGCAATAATATCGTTTGTTGGGGTTAATTTTCGCTTGTAAACATCAATAGTATAACTTAATGTTTGAAATGTATAAAAACTGATACCAACCGGCAAAATAATATTTAATGAATAACCTGTAAGATTATATCCAAATATTGAAAATGCAGTACTAAAATTATCGATAAAAAAATTACAATATTTAAAATAGCCTAAGAAACCGAGATTCACTATAATACTTGTCCATAACAAAAGTTTCCTAATCCTTTTATTATTCTCTTTACCCAATTTTAATCCCACGGTATAATCAACGATTGTACTAAAGATTATTAGTGATAAAAATCGCCAATCCCACCAACCATAAAATATATAGCTTGCTATAACTACTAAACCATTTTGTAACTTTATTTTAGTATTTAATATCCAATACAAAATAAAAATAACGGGAAGAAAAAGTGCAAAATCAAGTGAGTTGAAAATCATTCAAATCATTTTAATCGTTAATACTTATTCAAATATTTCTATAAGCTTTATCTCCTTCTGTATATTGCATATACCAATTATCCACATTTACACCAATGGTCTCAAGAATATTTGAAGGTCTAACAAAAATGGGCTTATCTTTCGATGTGTAATCAATAAAACCCGATCCTTTAACAACATTTAATAAATTTAAATCCATCAATGACATACTAATAGAAGCACAACCTTTCTTTTTTAAAAAACGTGTTAAAAAAGCTATTAAATCTTCAGACAATAAATTATTGGACTCAAAATTTGGTATATAAACAATCCGCCCCCTATTATACTTACCTTTAATTCTATGTACATAACATACACTGTAACCAATAAATTTATCTTTATTATAAATTTCAAACCCAAAAGATTTATTTACAGGACATTTCAATAGCCATTTAATATAATTTGCTGACATTTTCTTTTCCAGATAGTTTTTGTATAAATAAGGAACATTTTTATCTATATCATTAATATTCACTTCATTTATATCCAAAACACCCTTGACTTTTGGAGTCTTTTTAATAAAACTTTGCAACATTATAGCAAAATTACCCAACCTTCTATATAATGGTTTATTCTCAAATGATAGATAATATTGCAATGGTTTAAGTAGTTTCATACAGGTATGTGAACATCCTACATTTTTTAAACCAAACATCGGGTATATTGATTGGGCTAAGAGAGACCCCTCTATGGTTAAATTAAAATCCCCATGCTGTAGTACTTTTTTAAATAATTGTATGCCTGCCATACCTTTATAGCCTTCTTCAATTTTCCATGACATAGGAATCACCCCTATAAATTCCTTATCCCCAAACTTATATGTACTTGATATAAAACCAATCATACCAACAATAGTATCCTCCTTATTAACAGCCACATAACCATTAAACTTCGCTGAATCATCAGGATCCTGAAGTAACCATTTTAATTCAGAAATACTTTTACGTTTCTGATACAAATTATGTAAATGAACAAAATCAGCAGATTTTACTAATCGAATTATTTCAGACATCCTTATTTACTAATTTGTGATAAAAATATAAGTAATTTTTTTGCCATATAATCCTCTCCTATTGCGTTAAGATGACCTCCATCATATGTATATTCTTTGGCCAAAGTAAAGCATGTATCATTCCCTGTTTTAATAAACTCTCGTTCTCCGTCAGGCTTCGTAGATTCAAATTGTGCAATATCAAATATTAGTGATTTATTATGATACCTACTTTTTAATAATGCATTAAATTTATTTCTTGCAATATTATCTTCAACACCAATAGACTTACCGATCAGTTTTTTTATCATGCCCTTTAAACCTCCTTGCAATGCTCTTAACGGTACTGTTGCATGTGCAAAAGTAATATTAGGATATTTATGGGATAATGAATCAAGCGTTGACGTGTAAATATTAAAAACATTTTCAACATCTGTACTATCTTTAAAATCAATATAACAAAACTTAAATATTGCAATATCTATTTTATCCGATAACTCTGTATCCAACTTCCCTTGAAAATCACTAATCTTTGATATTGGATTCCCATTTTTTCCGATATTTGAATGATATAAATATCCCTTATCTGAATCCAGATATTCATCATTTAAGGTTTCTATAATATTTAAATTAAGGTTATTTTTAGAAACATATCTTGATACTCCATTAAGAATATTTTTACCTACAGACATATGCCCGAAATAGATTCTTTTTGTCAGTAAATCATCAACCATATTGTTATCTAATATATATGAATTTTTTTCTTTATTAGTTTCCATAGTATTTTTCTTATTACATGAAGTATTAAATAAAATTACTAATAACACTAAAAAAATAACCTTCTTCATACCTTATATTTATTAACCTATATTCGACATAAAGCTATAATCGCACTTAGCTAATACAAGTTCTATTTATAAAAACTATAATTAATAAAACATTGATTATTGGATTACATCCTCTCAAAGAAGTAACTAAAAACCATTTCAACCTATTTAATATATTTATTTATAAGATCCACGGTTTGATCAATATGACTTTTCTTTGACATACCCACAACAACAGATTTTATTTCCGGAAACTGCCCAATAAATTCAAATGCTTCTTTTGGAGGGATTGCACCAGCCGCTAACGTGCTCATCGGAATAAAATTCATTCCAGGTTTCTGCACTGCTTTTATTGTTTCATCCAGTGATGGATTTAAATAAAACCCAGTTTTATTGAATGCTGCCATAATTAAATAATCATCCCACCCTCTTTCATCTAGTCGATTTCTTAATAAAGGTACATTTTTAGATATTAACCCTCCAGGAACTCCATATTCTTTTTCTATATGTTCCCGAAATACGTCAAAAGCTTCATCACATCCCAGACCCAATGCTAAATCTACAAGGGCATCATGCATAAAGATGGCTCCTATTTTATGACCTTTAAAAGGCAACATTTCAATGTCAATTAAAATCTTAATCATTTTATATAAATTACCACCAACAAGCCCTGTCATACCAGAAAACATCATAGACAAACTTTTACCAGTTCCGGCTTGAGATAGTAAATCAGTCAAAACATTAAACATTCCTTTTTCATTAGCTTGTCGTACATATTTTACAATATATGGTAACAAGGGATATATTGTAAAATCATCTTTTAATACGGGATCATTTGCTACAATATCAAGTATTACTTTAGATCGAGGGTGGGTGGACATCATCATAGCCTTAACTCCCTTACTATGAGCATATCTTAAAACTTCAACTAAAGCGCTTTTATCTTCAAATTTTTGCTGTTTTGCATTTCCCCTTTCCTGAGATAAGTGATCTACACCAAAAAGAGGATTGTGACCCAATAATATTTTATCTAGTTGCTTCATGTATCTAATTTTAGTTTTTAAATGATCATATGAAACTCACAAGGAATTTTGATCAAAATCAGGTTATTATTTAATTACACGCTACTAATCAATTAGATTATGCAATAATGACAGGTTTTCCCTCTTCATTTGCGGATTCATAACAAGCATCAACAACCTTTTGAATGTGATAACCATCTGCGATTGAAGGAGATGACTGGCGCTTTTCCTTGATTGCATTAATAAACTCAATATCCTGATTAGTAAATTTAGCTCCATTAATATCTATACATACCCCTGTAAATAAATCATTTGCAGAATAAAAGGTTTTTCCCGCATTATATTCGCCAACTGTTTCATCTAAAAATAAATCAATAGTGTCGTCCGTTATTATTAAATTACCATTTTCTCCAAGAATTTCTAACCTCAACTCCATCTTTCTTTTAAACCTCACACTCCAAGAAGAATCAATCCAACCTTTTAATCCATTCTCAAAATTTAAATTCACATGTGCAAAATCCTCAATTCCGGGAGAGTAAACAGACAAAACATCAGCATTAACTCGTTGGATAGGACCAAAATACCAATAAAGTAAATCTAACAGATGAGACCCCTGACTTTCTAAAACTCCTCCCCCAGAAACCTTAGGGTCATATCTCCATCCTTTTCCTTTTTTAAATAATTGTGAAACATATACCGTGCCCTTAACATTTATAATATTTCCTAGGGCCTTTGCATCAATTATTTTTTTCCCTTGTTTAAAGCTATCAATATTTCTAGCCATGTATCCAATCATATTTGGAATTTGACGTTTTTCTAATTCCTGCAAAAGATTAACGGCATCACTAGCTTTAACAGCCAAAGGTTTTTCCATAAGAAAAGGGATATTATGCTTTATACATTCCATTGCATTGTCAATGTGATATCCAACAGGACTTCCAATCAACACACCATCAATCTGTTCCTTTTTAATCATCTTTTCAATGCTTTTATATACATTGATTCGAGGATTGAGCATATTTAATGGTTTTGCAGGAAATATAGCCGGATCAACGACTGCAACAACCTCACTATCTGGAAGTGAATTAAAAATAGCAGCATGCATTAATCCCATTCGACCTAATCCAATTATTCCAATTTTAAGTTTTGGTTGATCCATATGACTTATTTTTAATTTAAATACTAATTACAATTCACTCATTACTTTAACTGGTTATAGATGGTTCTATATTCGTTTGCAATATTATCCCAGCTATATTCTTTTAGAAATCTTTCTTTAGCTCTATTTGCTTTATTCTTCATTTCTTCAATATTTGATATTGCCCAGGATACTTTATTAGCAATATCATTCACATCTTTTACTTTAAAGAAAAGTACTTCTTCCTCATTTAAAATATCTTTATTACCAACGATATCGCTACAGACTACCGGACAGTTTACAGTAACTGCTTCCATAAGTATCATAGACATTGCTTCCATATGTGATGGATAAATAAATAAAGTAGCATGCGCCAAATAACTTAATAACACTTTCTTTTCTTTAATCATTCCAAGAAAAGTAATATTTAAGTCACCCTTTAAACCATATAGTTCCTCTGAGTATGATTTTATTTGTTCCATATCTCCCGCAACAACTAAATGTCCTTTATAATTAATTTGTTTAAGAGCTTGAATTAATTCATGCAATCCTTTTGAGCGAATAATTCTTCCTGCTGCGAAGAATATATAATCCTTCAATTCAATTGAAGGAAGTGATGCAATGTCTACCGGATCAATACCATTGGGAATTAAACTCGCTTCAAGTTGAAATAAATCTTTATATTTTCTCTTTTCAAATTTTGATACACAGCATAATTTATCCGCTTTATTTACATAGTATTTATTATTTGCCTTCCAAAACCATTCAAACTTTTTCCATTTATCAACAATATTAAAACTTCCATGGGTGGTTAAAACAACTTTATATTTTGGCTTTAAAAAGAGTAAAGTAAAGGCTGCAAAACTATTATGAAGATGGATTACATCATAATCACCTTTAAAGCGAGCATGTAAAGCGGAAATAAAATAATACCAAAATCCATTTATTTTTAAGAAAGGTAACTTTTTAAAAACCTTTTGATATATACCATTATAAGGCCCTGATTTTAAATGAGTATGCGAGGATATTGAATAAACGTAAAAATCAAAGTCTTCCTTTAAATTATTAATAATATGTTCCCCTACCGTTCCTGCACCTACAAATGAAGGAAGTCCTTTAATTCCAATTACAGCTACTTTTGGTTTTCTATGCATTATCAATAATTTTTAAATATTTTTCTGTATAGTTTTTAACACTGTACTCATTGGTAATCTTTAAATGAGAATTCATTCCAAATTCATGTCTCATATTTTTATTTTGAACCAATTTCTGTAAAGAATCAGCAATTCCATCAACATCTTTTATTTGAAGAACAAATCCATTTGAATTATTTACAACAAGTCTTGAATTATCACCCACATCCGTAACTACGCAGGGTAAAGAATAACTCATTGCTTCCATTATAGTATTCGAAATTCCTTCAAAAAGAGAAGTAGAAAGATAAATATTGGACTTTTCATAATAACTCATAACGTTTATTGGATTGATTACAATACTCACATTGTTTTTAATATTTAATTCTTTAATCCAAACCTTGATCGTTTCCTCCAATTCTCCCCATCCAATTATTGTGTAATGAATATTGCTTACACCCTCTTTTATCATCCTGGCAATTGATCTTAGCGCAGTTAAATAATCTTTCTGAGGTACAAATCTACCAACTGTTAATATTTCCACTGTTTTAATTCCATTTCGTGCAATAAAATCCGGTGATGTAATACAATTAGGAATGACAACAATTTTCTCTCTATTGAATTTTCTTTTAGAATATAATTCCGCCCCTGATAAATTATTAAAGATTGTATAGGTATTAAACACATTGTGCATTATTCTCTCAAATACCTCTTTCTTTGGTTTTAGAAATGCGTTACGAATCCCTCCAATTCTAACTTTAACTCCGGCCAATGAACCAATAATTCCACATAATACATTCCCCTTAAACAAATATGAAATCAGGATATCTGTGTTATTCGATTTCAAAACCCGATAAAGGACAAACAGTTTGATCATCAAATGTCCCTTCAGTACTTTTATTGGGATATTATTTTCTTCAATAAACGTTCTGTTTCGTTGATGTATTACATCCTTGAAAACAATTACCGATATATTATGATATTGATCAAGTGTTTTAGCTAATATTAAGGCTTGTTTTTCAGCCCCTCCCGCAACAAGATCTTTTGATAAAATACAAATATTTTTTTTGGTTATACTCATCGTATAATTTATTTTAACACAAGCTATTATTCGGTCACAACTTTTTTAAATTTATTGCGAATCATAGGAAAGAATCCATTAATATTTGCTCTCAATATACTTTCACTTGTTTCTGAATTAACACTAATTCGAGGTAAAGCTTGTTGATGATCTCTGTGTTCAGAAAAAACATTTGCTAACCGGGTTGTTGTACTCGTTGAAAAACCAATTTCATTTGCAATATTAAACTCTCTGGTTCCAACCTGAGACGATTTTCCAAAAGGATAACTAAAATGCTTTACTTCCAATCCAATTCTATCCTCAATTTCCTTTTTTGAATTTATTATTTCATTATAACATTCATCTTCAGACAAATGAGCAAGTGCTAAATGATTTTTAGTATGAGCCCCTATTGTAACCAGAGGATCTTTTGATAATTGAATGATTTCATCCCATGTTAAAACCATTTTCTCAGCATAAGAATTCAGATTTATCTTAAATGCCTCAAAAAATGAAATAATTTCCGGCCTATTCATTTTTAGCAACTCATTACGTATTCTGTTAAAAGAAATCTCTTTTTGATGCTGAGACTTACATTTAATAGGATTTAAAAAGGGATAATCTTTATGACTCAAGCTATCATTTGATAATAGAAGATCTTCTAACGCATACCACCATAATAATACATTTCTATCCGGAAAGCAGGTTGTAATATAAATAGAGAATGGAATATTATACTTTTTAAAAATTGGATAAGCAATATGATAATTATCCGAATAACCATCATCAAAAGTATATACAACAAACTTATCTGGTAAATTTTGATTCAAAAGCCCATTATGAAGTTCATCCAATGTTATTGTCACATACAAATGCTTATTGAAATACCGAATTAAAGAGTGCAAATGATCTTTTGTAATTTCTAAACTTTGATGATTATGAACTCTTGTTTTATTAACCAATGGCGTTACTCTATGAAGCATTATGATATGTCCACGACCACCATAAATAGGCTTAATAATTCTAGATATCCCTGAATATTGTATAATAGGAGCGATTAAATTTACAATCTTCTTCACCAGGTAATTATTCATCTGTCTATTATTTTTTATATGCCACACAGAAATCGACAAAAAACGACACTACAACTACCTTAATCTACTGTTTGCAATGAGGTTAATTCGCTTTTAATATCTCCTGATATAATTTTAATGTTTTATTTGACATGGATTCTATACTAAATTGATCCTTAATCTGCTGATTTGCTCTTTTCGATAGTTGTTCTCTTAATTCTATTGAATCCAGTAATTCGGATATTGCATTCTTAAATTGAGATTTTGATAAACTATCAATTAATACTCCATTCTTCATATGACTAATTAGTTCATCAGTACCACCTCCCCTTGTGGCTATAACCGACTTACCTAAAGCCATATACTCAATGATTGAATTAGAAATTCCTTCTAAATGATTATTGGAATTTGTTAAAAGCACTCCTATATCGAAAATATTGATTAAAGATTCCACCTTATTAGAATTTCCTGTAAAAATAATTCTGTTATTATCTTTATACTTTTGTTGATAATACTCTAATTTTTTGCCATCTCCTATCGCTAAAAACGTGACATCAGAATTATGAGAACTAATTTCATGAGCAACCTCGAGAAATGTTTCGTAATCTTTTCTCGGATGAAAAGCAGCAACCATGCCTACAACATATTTTGTACTTATTGAATAACGCTGTCTGATATTTTTAGCATTTTCAAGATTTGTAATCCTGTCCATATTAAAACCATTATAAATTACTCTGGCTTTTTTTATTGGAGCCTTATAAGCAATTAGCCCGGCTTTTGAATTTGATAATACAATATCAGAAAATGGGAAAGTAATCTTAGCTCTTAACCATTCAGAACTATATTTTTTGCATTTGGAATTAGTTATCATGGCATTTATAAATGGTACTCTTAAAATAAATGCTATTAAAAAAGTATAAATGGATGGCATTGAACCCCAACTATGTATTACATCTGGTTTAAAACTTTTTATCAAATTCCAAATTTGTACAAAAACAAAAAGATCCTTTTTTATTCTCCGCTTTAAAACAATTAATTCAGTATGCTTAAGTTCAAATATTTCAGGATATTCTATTTTATCTCTTAAGATTACAAGCTTTATTTCAATATTCTCCTCTTTATCGAAAGAACGAAGTAACTCTAACAATCTCCTTTCCTTACCACCTTTCATGAGGTTATCTGTAATAACAAAAACTTTCATTATTTCTTATTATTATCAACCAAAACAAAATCTAATAAAGAGTTGGAATAGGATTTATAATTAAAATATTTGCGACCGGCATTATATGAATTCTCTCCTACGAAATTAGCTAAATCTTCATTTTCATATACATGCAATATCATTTCACTATATAAAGAAATGTTATAATCTTCGCAATAAAATGCAGATTGCTGATCTAAATAGTTAATGATTTCTCCAAAAGGAGTAGTTATAATTGGTCTCTTAGAGGCACAATATTCTGCTATTTTTTGTGGAAATCTTGCAATATCCTGCTGTGTGTTCCTCAATGGTATCATCAAGGCATAAGCACTTTTATATGCTTGAATTAGCTCTTCATTGGAAAGCCCAGTTTGTATCAAAATTTTTTCTTCAAGTTGATCCAATTCAACTTGTTTTCGATAATCCTCAATATCATCATTACTCCCATTTATAATCAGCTGGATTTTTGCATCATGAATATTCTTTTCTATAAGCTTAAATGAATCTATAATAAAATCTATAATTTCTTTATATGCCACTGATCCACAAAACAAAAAACATTTCGCATCCTGTTGTCTGACTGGAATAGTATCATACGCTTCAAAATCAACAATAGGAGGAATAATAAAGCATGGCTTTTTAGGGGTATATTTTCTAACTTGTTCTATTAATTGGTTACTTATGGTGATAACTCCAGATACATGTTTAAAGGACTTTTTGTCCAATAATTCATCATTAATTCTATCTAAATAAGACTTTGGCATGGTGAAAGATGATCTTAACTCAAAATATATCAAATAGACAGGTATATTAAAAAAATTGGATAGAAAAGACCAAAATCTTACATAAAGATATTTATACGAATAAAGGATTATTACATCAACCTTTTTAATTCTAAAGACAATCCATAAAACTTCTTTTATAAAACCTAATGTCTTAGCGTAAGTTTTTAAAATTTTACTTTTTGGAGAAAATACATATGGTGATGTTGTAAAATAATTGATTCCATTCATTTTTCCTTTCTTAGTAAGAATATTATTTAAATCATTCTTTTTTAGAAAAGTATGGCTGATTACTGTAAATGAAACATCTTCTTTTACAATAGCTCGTGCCATTAACATTAATTTTTGGACGGATGCAGTACCGTATGGGAATCCGCATAATCCAAGAGTATAAATATTATGTTTTTTGTCAGCCATATCTTTTGAAATCTATTTTTGTTGATACGCACTAATCAACATCAGGTATTATTCACCATTATACATTAAACCAATTATTGCTTGTAAATATTATAAGTTGTTAGGTATATTAAATAGAAAACCGGAACCAACGGAAGAATGATGATTTTTAGCCATGTTGCCTTTAACTTTTTCAATATCGAAAAGGAGGAATTATCTTCAAGCCAACCATTTCTGAATAAATTCAACATATCTTTTAAAACTAATTTAAAATTACCGGTACTAAGTATATAATAGAAATTAGTATTGATATGCCATGTCAGATAATGAAATAACGTCTTAGAACTTTTTTTAGGGTTAGCTTTTGCTTTTTGAATTATTGATGCAGAATCATCTGTATAATAATTTCTAAGAGGTATATTGTAACAAATAACTTTAAGACCCGATTTGGCAATAGAAAACCAAGCATAACTCAAAATATAAGATCCACGATTTGAATCCAAATCAGGAAATGGAAACATCCTCAACACATCGGTACGTATCATTCCCCATTTCTCTCCTTCAATCTTATATTCATACTTAAGTTCCAGATTATTGCTTATTAATGGATCCTTTGGATAATTATTACCTACTATTTCATTTGTGTAAGGATCTTTACATAGAACGTTAATCCCACTAAATTCATTCCTTTCTTTTTCCGGAATATCATTCCAAAGCTTTAAGAATACTTCCAATGTTTCCGGCACAAAGCTATCATCGGCATCGGCAGGTATAAAAAATTTTCCTTTAGCATGTTCTAAGGCAAGATTCCATGCAATATGTTTTCCTCTGTTTACTTTATGCCTAAGTACGGTAACATCAATATCTATCTCTTTTATTAACTCTTTTAAAACACACTGTAAATTATCTGGAGAAGCATCATCAACTATAATCCATTCAAAATCCTTGAAACTTTGACTTTTCAGGCTTTCCAATACGCGATGTATAGTTTTTTCACATTTATAAGCCGGTGTAAATATTGTAAAAGTGTATTTATATGAATCCATCATTATCGTTTTTAATAATTACACTATATAAAACTTGAGCATTTTTGATTTCTAATATTCATTTACCTCCCAGTAATATCTATCAACATTATCAATATATTTTCTGCCTAAATTTCTATTTGGTACGCCTACTGATATATCGTTCTCAGGAATATTAGTTGTTACAACACAATTTGCTCCTACAACAGAATCATTACCAACATATACATCTCCAACAATGACAGCTCCTGGTGTAAATCTGACATTATTTCCAATTACAGGAGCTTTTCCTTTTTCATCACTAAACGTTAGGTTATGCATCAACGTAACATTGTTTCCGAATATAGTTTTAGAATTAACCACCAAACCAAAACCATGATTTATTTTACAACCATAACCAATCTTGACAGTCAATGGTAATTCTACACCACAACGTCGACAAATCCTGTAATATATTCGTTTTGCAATAAAAGAAAAGAAACGTATGTTATTAGATCGCAAATAGCAAGTCAATCTATTCCAAAACATTAGGCGATATAACCGAAACACCATGTAAGTTTTGATAAAAACTTTGAAATTAGTTTTTCCACTATACCGATACAAATCACTTTTAAGATAATCTAATAATCTTGCCATATTTTGCTAGACAACTAATTGTAGAATATTATAATTCTTTCTGATAGATTGAGGAAATAGACAATGTAGCATTTATTGAGTAGCATCTTTCATCTGTTTAATTACTTTACACGGACTACCTGTTGCAATAACATTTTCAGGTATATCTTTTGTTACTATACTATTAGCTCCAATCAATGTATTTTCACCAATAGTAACTCCTTTTAAAACAACAGTATTCATACCAATCCACACATTATCTTTAATAACAACTTTTTGAGGATCTCCACTTCTTGAATCCTTCACATGAAAATCAGTGTCGGCAATAGTAACATTTGCCCCACATAATAAATTATTACCAATTTCAACGCCAATCTCCGCAGTAATCGACACCCCGCTAAATCCACAATTTTCACCTATCGTAACACTTATATCATCTCCTAACACGGTAATAATACAAGGGTGGTTAATCCCCAATGCGTTACTTCTGGGACGCGACCTGAACCTACAGTTATTGTTTATTACGAGCTTTCCATTTCCTCTGATATTAAAACTAGGATTACCTAAAAACTTCACATTTTCACCAAGTTTTATCCCATAATTCCTATAGTGAATCCTTAAAATAATACTCATTAAATTATCGTAAGAATTATCTTTCAAATATCGTAACCTATTGATAACTTTTCGATAGAAATTCGCCATTATTGATCTTTTTCATCCCTGTTATAATGATCAACTATTTCTCTGTATGCAGCACTGATAGCTTGTACTACGTTGTTTGGATCATGCCTTTCTTTAGCTGTAATTGTAGCATTAGCACCTAAGTTTAAAGCTAACTCCTCATTACTTATTAATTCATAAATTGTAGAAGCCATAATCCAGGGATCGCCATCTTGTATTAAAATGCCATCTTTGTACTGTGAAATATAACTACCTGTTCCTCCAACATTTGTTGCAATACAAGGCATTCCTATTAACATTGCTTCAGCCAATCCATTTGGACTATTTTCAATTCGGGAAGACTGAACATACATATCGGATTCACATAATAGAGATGATAAATCCTTTTCGTTTAAAGAACCTACAAGTTCCACACAATCTTTCACCTCATTAAACTCATTCGCATACATATTGATCAAAAAACTCTTATTAGAAGACCCTGCTATCTTCCACTCAAATTTAATTTTCTTCTCTTTTAAAATTCGTGCAGATTCCAATACAGTTTCAAATCCTTTGTAAACATTATCTCTAATTGTGGTTACAATTCTAATTGGTTTAGTATTATCCCTAATTCCTTTCCATTTTATATTATAAAAATGATCTCGTATTACTCTATTTACTACGAAATATTGTGAACGAGGGCTAATTAACCTTGTAATAGCTTTATCCCAAAAAGTACGTCCAAAGAAATAGTCAATATCACCAATCATTTTAAGTTCTCTACTACCTCTCAACTTATATGATTCGTAATATTTATAAAGCTTTCCTGGAATTTTTATTTTAGCTTGCCTAACAACATCAATGCCACTAAAAAACTTATATTGATAAACACTTAATAACCCCTGAATTGACATAACAACAGGAATATCAACGTATTTAGAAATCAAACCATAATTTTTTTCACTTCCATGTATATGAATCACATCCGGTTTGGCATCTTCAATAATTTTCAAATACTTTTTTAGCTGATATTCATCATTATCATGTTCATATTTCTTGATAAAAAGCTTCTTTTTAATTCGATTTACATCAAGGGAACTAACCGAGTAATATTTTGCACCATCAATTTCATATTCCTTATCCTCGTCACTATTAAAAACAACTGAAACCTTAACATTTTCAGCATTTTCCTTTATTGCCTTTTCCAACGACATTATCCACCCTCCTCCAAATATGGTCTTATTTAGTTTAGATATAGCTAAAGAAGGAGTATTTGTAAACCAGAGCACCTTGATTTCATCCATATTTTATCAGTTTCGATTATACTTTTTTCTTATAACATGCCTTAAGTGGAAAGGGCCAATAATGGGTCCATACCAATTTGTTAATATTGTACATAATATAATGCTTTCTATTCCCCATTTAAGATACTGAACAAAAAACAACACCATTGGAATGTAGATTATTGAACCAATTACAGATAAAATCATTTGAAACCTTACATTCCCAATACCATTTGCTAATGACGAATAAATACCTCCATACGACAATGTTATATTATAGATTAGCATTAAAAAAGAAAGAACAAATGGAATTTGAATTGAATCACCAACCCATATTTTATATACATAATTGGACATTAATAATAAGCCTACACCTAATAGACTAACAAAAATAATCCCTTTGTTTAATTTTTTTATGGAAGCTTTAATCCAATTTATATCGTTTAAAGTCCAGGCTTCGGTAAACGCTGACCACATAGGGGTCAGGATCACACTAAAAAACATACTTAAAACTCCAAAATACTTAAAAGCAATATTATAAGGAGTTACCTGAGCCGGTCCGAATAGCTGACTAATTAATATATTTGCCGATTGATATCTTATAATCCTTCCAAAAGAAATTAGAAAAAAATTAATCCCTAAAGACAAAATTTCTTTTGCATACTTAAAGTCAACAAAACTAAAATTTGGACTGATAGCCTTATAATCTGTTCTGAAAAAGTAGATTGATGAAACCAGCAATATTAATAGTGGAATCGAAGATTGTACTATTGCTAATGATAACAAAGTTCCTGAACCTGTCTTTGTAAGAATAAAGATGGTTATCAATACAATAAAATTGCCAACTGGCCCATATGAAATAGCTAATGCTGAACGTTGGTATGCATATAGAATATTAGTGAAAATCTGGAGAAAAAAACGAACAAAAAATGACGAAAAAACAACTAAAGCCACTAATGAAATATTATCAACAGTTTCTTTATCTGTATTTAATATTATATACCAATTTAAAAAAGGATGGACTATCAGATAAACAATAAGCATTATTGTAAGAATAATACCCAATATGGCATAAGAGGTACTTACATATTTTCTTGCTAATGATAAATCCTTATTTGAAATTGCTTCTGTTAGCTTATTTCTAAGTCCTTTTCCTAAACCAACATCCATAAAACTTATCCAGACAAACATAGAACTGATGGTTAACCAGATACCATATCTTGTTTGATCGAGATAATCAAGAGTTACACTTACTAATAAGAAGCCATTTAATATACTTAAACCCTTTATTCCAAAAGATGCAATTATATTCTTTTTTGCTATTACCGATCTTTCCTGACCTTTATTAATAACATTAGTTATTTTATTGTATAATGACGAAAATAGTTTATTTCTCATCCACAGCAATTAATTTATTTGCAATTGCTTTGTTTAATATTAATATCAATAAAATCCCCATGTTAAAAATATCGAAATAAACCAATGTTAAGTTTGAAACCAGAAACATGGACCAACCTACCATTCCTCCCCAAAATTTAGTAGCCTTTGCATCTTTATACAATCGAACAGTAAGCACCAAAAGGAAAAGCATAAACAGACCTCCACCCACATAGCCATAATAATAGAATAAAGAAAGATACCCTACATGAATTTGCGAAGAACGACCATGTAATTCTCTAACTAATTCTACATCCCTACTTTCGTTTTGTCCTTTAACTCTGACAGCATGTAGATTACCTTTACCCCATACTTTATTTTTATCAAATAGTTTATTAAATATTTTAACTGCTAAAACTCGTGTTCCTGCACCAGAACTCTGAAACGACCTGTTTTTTTCAAGCAGTCGTTCATTAACAAACTTTTCTGTATCAAAACCAATAACAGGAGCTGCAACCACAAAACCTCCAATTATTAAAATAATAATTAAAGAAGTTTTTAAAATCATATTTAAATTGATTTTGATATTTATTGGGATTAAGGCAAGAATCATAAAAAAATTAAGAAGAACAAACCTTGATTTATTGAGTAAGGCACATACAAAACCATAAAAAAGTAATAGATATGCATTCTTATTCGATTTTTTCAGTTCTATGTCAACTAGAATTGATAATACAGGAAAAAAACTCAGCCCAAAATAAGTTATTCTTTCTCCCCAGGTATATATTGATTCCAGGCGAACTCCATTGATGTTTGTATTAAGATCAGAGGCATCAGATGTTTTAGCTAAAAATGAGGGTGAAATAGATTGTTGTAGTAGTTGAACAATAAAAGCAACTATAATTAACCAAAAGCTTATTTTAATAAGCAATGCATATTGTTTCTTTTCCAACTGAACATTTTCAATAATAATCAGCGCTATAAAACCTGCAATTCCCAAATGTTTCCTGAAAAATTCATTATTTAGATCTAACCTTACTAAATAATAATCAGAAATAATTGTATAGGTCACAAATAGTCCGTAAACCACAATATAAAAAGGAATTTTAAGAACTCCTCTTTGATACAGTAATAAAATAAAAACAATAATAGTTGGAAATAAAAACGCAGGAACAATACCTTTACCTATAGCTTTTTCAACCAACATTGAATATATTGGAGCTAATACTAAAACAAGGTAAAGGTAAAATGTAAAGGTTTCTGGTAAAGACTTATTTTTAAACATCCAAACTAAATCAATATAGTCAATTCAACAAATGATTATAGATATGGTTAGGCTTTATCATCATAATAACCATAACCATCCTTTTTTTGTTTTGAAATATCATTCAATACAACACATGATTTAATTTCTTTATTAATTAAGTCCTGTTGTAATGCTTTGAATTCTGATTTTGGAGATATCTTTAATCTTAATATAATAACACTTAAATCACTATAATTAATTAAATGATATCCGTCTGATATTAGACCTATTGGAGAAGTATCAACAATTATATAATCATACATTTTCTTCAATGATTGAAACAACACACTTGTTTGCTCCGATGAAATTAACTCATTAGGGTTTGGTGCAATTTCTCCAGATAACACCACATCGAAATTCTTGTTTTCTGTATGAATAATCACATCTTCAATTGAAGCTTGCTGACTAATAAACTCTGTTAGTCCAGCTTTTTTTTCATTTCCAATATATCCTGATAAATAGTTGCTAAATTGATTTTTTCTTAAATCGAAAGCCAGCAATATTGTTTTAAATCCGGAATTTGCAAATGTAATTGCACTATTTAAAGCTACAAAAGATTTCCCCTCTCCTCCAACAGATGAACTTATAAGAATTGTCTTACAATTGTGATCCTTAAAAAAGTATTTTAGGCTGACGTTTAAATGTCTGAAATTTTCAGAGACCCGTGCTTGTGGATATCTCTCAACAACATTTTCATAACCTTTATCATTGGTTGAAATCTTACACAAAACGGGTAATTCAATTTGACTTTCAGCTTCCATTACGCTAGAAAAAGTTGTTTGCGTCAATTCTTTTAACCTTATGAAGCCAACTGGGACAATGACACCTAAAAAAAGTGCAATAATGTAATTCAGTGATTTCTTAGGAGAAATTGGTCCTGATCCTACAATAGTAGATGGTTCTATTATTTCTGTATTGGGTTGATAAGACGTCTTTGCTATTTCTGCCTCAGCACGTTTTTCCAACAAATAGGTATATATAGCATCATTAATATTAAATTTTCTTTCTATACCTACTAATACTCTTTGCGTTGCCGGTAACTTTCTTATTTCATTATTTAATCTATTTATCCTTGAATTTAAGTCTGTTAATTTTATAGAATTGGTCTCTTCATAATAGGCAATATTTTCAGACACCATCTTTCTTAAGTTCTCTATTCGAATATTTATTTTCTTTAAGTAAGGACTTTTTCCCTGATTATTTTCAATAAAACTAACACGCTCACTATTCAATCTAATTAGTTCCTCTATCAAACTATTCAACATTGGATCATTAATCCCCATAGCTGAAGGAGCAATTAACTCATTAAACTCTTTATTCTTATTAAAATAGTTTTTTACGTATGAATAATATTCTTTATTTACATCTAATATTGCTTTTTGACCTTCCAACACCCTCATTTCTTCAATAAACTGGCCAGACTGCATAGAAATATCTGTTACTTCATTTCTTGTTTTAAATGATTGTAAATTTTGTTCGGCTCTTTCAAGCGAGTCACCTACAATTTTTAATTGATCATTAATATACTCAATGGTACGCACTGAGGTATGCCGTTTTTTTTCAAGATCCAGATTTACATATGTTTCAGTAAGCGTATTTAAAAAATCAATTGCTTTTACCGGATTCTCAGTTCTCAATGTAATTTGAGCAACCGTAGCCTCTAAATCTGGTGGAGTTACTACTAATCTTCTTTTATAAGCTCTTACTAATGCCCCATTGGTATTTATATCAAATGAGTACTTTTTACCTTTTAATTCTTCTACATCAATAGTTGAATTCAATAAAATTTTAAATTTCATGTAGTCAGAATAAATATATTTATCATACTCTACTTGTTCTTCAAATTTTAGTTTAGGAACTCTTTGAACAACATTTTTAGAGACAAAACTATATATACCAACATTTTCCTCATCCATTGTAATCTCACAAGTTGAATTATCAATGATTTTAATATAAAAAGTTGCACTGATAGGCTGCTGGTAATTTTTATCCAGTATTATTATAAATGGTGAAGATTTATATAATTCCCGTTGAGTTAATAAATCATGCTCATAATAAGAAATTTGGAAATCAAGTTTCTCTATTGTTTCACTTATTAATGGAGTTGATTTTAGCGCTAACAATTCATTTGCAAAACTTTTATTATTTGAAAAAAAACCGAATTCATTTAATAACTGAGCTGATGCATCAGCTAAACCACCACTTTCTTCATTAATCACTACAGAGGTTGATACTTCATAAATCCTAACACTGTATTTATTAATTAAGTATGTAAAAGCCAAAGATACAAATGAACATAAAGCAATTACAAGCCAATGCTTTATAGCAAATCGAATAAAATAGTTAACATCTAATGTTTCATGGTTATTACTCTTCTT
Source organism: uncultured Saccharicrinis sp. (assembly GCA_963665705.1). Classification (GTDB taxonomy): domain Bacteria; phylum Bacteroidota; class Bacteroidia; order Bacteroidales; family Marinilabiliaceae; genus Saccharicrinis. The sequence continues at coordinate 468,175 of OY762448.1, read as the reverse complement.
CATATAGATAAATTGTCAATTATTAATTTTGAATGGCATTATACACTAATAGTGCAGTAGTAATAGTTGAGAATATCAATGATATTGGAGTTGAGATAACTGACCATCTAGATGATTTTCTTGGCTTTACATAAATTACATCACCAGACTCCAGGTAATAACAATAATTAAAAACCATATTATCATCCGTCAAATCGATTTCATACTTTAAAGCCTTATTGTTTTCATCATTTCTTATTAACAACACCTCTCTTCTGTCGCCATGAATTGTTAAATCTCTAGCCATTGCTATAGCTTCCAGTATAGTGATCTGATCTTTTGAAAATGTATAATAACCAGGTAAATTAACTTCACCTAATACAGAAATCTTTTTAAAGGCAAATTTAATTCTAACATTAGGTTGATCAAAATATGAGGTCAAAATCGCTCGCATTTTCTCCATTGCTTCATCAAGAGTCAGTCCTGTCAAATTAACTTTTCCAATTACAGGAAAATAAATAAACCCATCAACATCCACGGTGTAGGTTCTCGCAGTCAATGCCAATTCATTGCTAGCCTGCATTGAAGCATTACTTCCTTGTCCATTAAAATAGTTAAATGACACGTCATCAAAACTGGACACCGTAATTAATAATTCATCATTAGCTTTAATTACGTGTTTTTCAGCACTTTTATAAATATTATTATTTTCTCTGGAAATTTTGAAATTTTTAATTGCTCCTGACTTTTGTAAATACTCTAACTTACGTTGAGGAATGCAGGATCCCATTAATACAACCACAATGAAAAACAATAGAATTCTCATATAATCCTCTATTTTTAATAAAAAACATTCACAGCTTCGCCCTCTCAATCACAGTAATATTTGAGGTTGAAAAAACTTACGATATAACATTCTTTAAATTATACATTCCTAATTTCTCCTCCTAGCACTAAATGATTAATGTATTATATTATTTGTTGAATGACTGGTATATTACGATGAATATAAAATTAGCATACCATTTATTAATAATTTCATTATTAGGTATTAAGAATGTTTAAATACAAAGGTTATCTTTATTTAGAAATAAACTTAAGGTTAAACAACAATCAGAGAAAAATAGGAAAAACCAGATTTTAAGATTAATCAAGAAATAACTTTAGTTGATTTAATATTCGAGGTCAATTTTATTATTAATCTAATCAACTCCAACAATTCTAAAATATTAAAAAAGGATTAATCTAAAACCATACAGCTCAAAAAAATTGGACACCATAAACTTGTATATCATATATTTATAATTACAACAACCAAGTTTATTTACAATAAAAGACTTTACTTATAGTATCAATATAATTATACATATATAAAATCATTTTTAGTAATTGATAAGTTTTTTTACAATAACATAATACTTACTGTTTTTCGACTAATAGTAGAATATTAAGTACAAACAGAGAAAATCTGCGTCATAAATCAAAATACCTATAAATGGTTCTCCATCCAAGCTGATTAACTTATATCTTCCCCAACTCAAACACTAAGTATTAGCCCCTTATAATCACTTGTTCGTCAAATTTATTAATGATTTTAACTCAGTTCATTTTTGTATTTTTTAATTTACGCTATTTTTGTTTCAAACGCATAAAAATATGAATCCAAAATTTTTAATCATATCTGAAGACCCTGTATTTAGAGCAATTATTCAACGCTTTTTACTTAACAGTATTAAAGATTCAGTTATAAAAAAAATAAATTCATATTCTTCACTTAAATCCATTGATGAAGATGAACACATCGACTTAATATTGTTAGATGACTCTATAACAGGAGCTGCTAACTATGAAATAATAAGTTATTTAAGACTACACAAAAACATCACAACCACAGTTATCTATTTTAGCAATATGGAAATTGATGAAGAAAAAGCACGCCAAAAAGGAGCTAATATCTTTTTTAAGAAGCCATTTGTTCCGACTGAAGTGATGGATGAAATAGAATTACAATTAAATTATAAGCAAAAATAAACCAACATATGCAGAGATCACTGTACTTTATATTATTTATTTTTTTTTCATTCCAGTCATTTGGTCAAACGAATATTGACTCCTTATTTTCTGTAGCAATTAACCATGCCAAAGCTAAAGAGTATAAAATAGCTATTAACAAAGCACAAAATGTAATCAAATTAGACTCCAGTAGATACGATGTAAAAATATTTATTGCTAATGTTTATGCATGGAAAAAAGAGTATCAAAATTCAAAAGCATATATTAAAGAAGTATATACAGCAATGCCACAAAATCAAGATCTGTATGACACATGGCTTAATGTTCTCCTATGGAATAAAGAATATAAGGAATTATTAAATACCATAAACATTGCTAAAGCAAATGATTATCAGAACGAATATAACATTGTCTTAAAAAAAGCTTTAGCGTATCAAGGACTGGAACAGTACAATGCTGGTGTTAATTATTTAAATCAAAACACTGCTTTACTTGACTCTAGTGCCATTAATAGCATATACTTAAATCTTAAAAAATCAGCCAGTAAAAATACAATTACCGCATATTACTCATTAGATTTATTTGACAAAAACAATCCAACTCCTCAACACCTGGCATATGTAGACTACAGCCTAAACCTTAATAAAAACATACTTATTTTCAGACTTAATTATGCCTATAGATTTTCCTTTGAAGATATTCAACCCGAAATTGACTGGTATCATATTTTCAATAATGGTCATTATTTATATACTAATTATGGCTATGGTATAAACAACAAATTATTTCCACAACATAGATTTGGGATAGAATACTTTTTCCCTTTTGGAAATAGTTTTGAGGCAAGTTTTGGTGGAAAATATTTTGTTTATAACACGACCAATGCCACAGTTTTAACAGGACATATTGGAAAATACATGACTAACAAATGGTTGTCTCTTCGTCCTTATTACACAATTAAAGAAGGTTCAAATTCATTTGCAATACTTTTCAACATGCGATTTTATGCACGGAATCAAATCAGTTATACCGGATTAGAACTGGGATACGGAACTTCTCCAGATGACAGATTTGCATATACACAACCTGGAGACAAAATATGGTTAAGTGCGTATAAAATAAAACTTGAAAGAAACATTGCTATTTCTACATCAAATGAATTGAGAGTTGGAGCTGGTTATGCATATGAAGAAATAAGTAATAATTCATACAGAAACAGATATCTGTTTGAGGTCATATTTAAACATAGATTCTGATATGATGGTGATATATATTCTTAAAATAAAAAGATTTTTAAAAAGACTATTGCAATTTCTAGCTATTGCAGTACCTCTTATTGGATTATACTTTCTTTATCAACCACATATAAATATAGGCTCATACCATTATACAAATCCTGTATTTCCTAGTTTCAAATGGTGGCAATGCTTGTTAGTATATCTAATCATCATTAATTTTTTAGGTATATTAATATTTACCGTATTAAGTATATTCTATACTTACGAAAGAACTAGAAATGAAAAAATACTACCTCGTCTTTCACAGGTTTTTGTAAATATGATTGTTGATTTTCTGTACTCAAAAAAGTTTGAAATTGAAAAAGAAAAAGATGCCTTCTATAAAAAAATTAAAAGGTTTACTCATTACAAACTACATGTTGAAGCATTATTTACCTCAATTACAAAAATCCAAGAAACCGTTGCAATAAATCACAGTGACGATTTTAAAGAACTGCTTTTAAAATCTGAAATGTATTCGCAGATAAATCGATTTCTTTACTCATACAACCTCAGTGATAGAATTCTGGCAATGCGAATCATTTCTTACCTGAGAATTAGAAATGAAAAATACAATAGCAAAATATATGAATACTCTGATTCTAAAAATTATGCGCTCAGAACAGAGGCATATACAGCACTGATCAGATTGATGGAAGGCGACAACAATCAACTAGCTGATTTCATTGGCAGTAAATATAATTTATCTATGTTTGATATCAACACTGTTGTAAATGCAGTGGTGAAAAATCATAAAATGAATATTAATTACATTGATTTTCTTTCATCAAAACTGAATAGAAAAATTATTGTAGGATTAATGCTTGCCAGATACAGGTATCGTAAAGGTTCAAGAAGTCTTATTCTTATTTTAAATTACATCGGAAATGAAGACCCGCTACTAAATCAATTAGCATGGAGTTCATTTTTAAAATTAGTACCTAAAGATGAAGGAGTTGACATCATCATGGATCGCTTTGAACAAGAAACAGATAGTATCAAAATCATGATATTAAAAAACTCTCATCAGACAAAAAGTGAAATTTATTATAAATTTTTACAGGAAGTTATTTCTAAAAGCTCATTATTAATTAAAATTGAAGCTATAAAAATACTTTTTAAGGAAAAATTTGATTTTATTTCTCCATTTGTGAATTCTGAAGATTCTGAAATTAAAATGGCATTACATGAAGTATCAGATCTAAACATTAACCAATAAATCTATGGATTCATTAAGTACAGTACATTATATATTTAATATATTCTTTTTAATATTTGGGTCTGCCTTATTTATATCCTATATAATAATTGGTGTCCTTTCGAGTTTCGAATTAAGTTTTTATGCTAAACGTAATAAATACTTCAATTTTAATAGTGTTTCTGAATATAAGTTACTACCAACAATTTCAATCATAGCTCCATGCTACAATGAAGAAAAAAGTATAGTCGAAAATATAAGAAGTTTACTATCACTACAATACCCTGATGTTGAAGTAATTATTGTTAACGATGGAAGTTCTGATGAAAGTTTATCATTAATGATAAAACATTATAATCTCATAAAAGTTAACTATGCTTATGAGGCTAACCTTGAAACGGCTATTGTGAGAAATATTTACAAGTCAACAAATATAGCCTATTCAAACCTTATTGTAGTTGATAAAGAAAATGGGGGAAAAGGTGATGCCTTAAATGCCGGAATAAACATTGCCAGATCTGAATTGTTTTTAGGAATTGATGTGGATTGCATTATTGAACCTGATGCTATTTTTAGAATGGTAAAACCATTTTTAGAAGAAGAGGACAATAAAAAGGTAATTGCTTCCGGAGGTGTAATTAGGGTAGCTAATTCGTGCAAAATTGAAGAAGGCCGAATCGTAAAAGTAAACTTCCCCAAGAATCTATGGGCACAATTTCAGATACTTGAATACTTTAGAGCTTTTGTATTAAGTAGAATGGCATGGAGTAAAATTAATGGTCTTTTAATTATTTCGGGAGCATTTGGTTTATTTGATAGGAAAATAGTGATAAACTGTGGTGGTTATGATAAAACTACTGTTGGAGAGGATCTTGAAATAGTGATGCGCATGAGAAATTACATGCATACTATAGTAAAAAAGCCATATAAGGTAGCATTTATCCCGGATCCATTATGTTGGACCGAAGTCCCTTCTTCATTAAAATCATTAGGACGTCAACGAAACAGATGGACAAGAGGATTAATTGAATCTATTTTTAAGCATCGAAAAATGTTTGCCAATCCCAAGTATGGAAGAATTGGTATGATAGCCTACCCTTATTGGGTATTTTTTGAATGGTTAGGTCCTATTTTTGAATTCATTGGAATTGTTTACTTTATTTTAATGGTCATATTCGCTAAAATCAATATTTATTATTTTATTTTATTTACAATATTCACATTCTCTTTTTCATTATTGTATTCTTCCTTTGCAATATTTTATGAAAAATATATCTTTGGTAGATACCGGGGAAATTTATTTATGCTAAAAATTATATTTATATCAATTTTAGAAATGCTTATTTATCACCCTCTTAACCTGGCATTTTCTTTATCTGGCAATTTTGATTTCTTTTTTAGAAAAAAACAAAAAGGATGGGGACATATGAAACGAAAAGGATTTAATCAATAAAACACTTAAGATAAGGATATTAAAAACATACAAACACCGTCATAAACTCAATATATTAGTGAAGTGAGAAACAAATAAATGAAAATAAAACAAACGAATAAAACAAAACTGTGGCTTGAAGATCATTTTAAGATCGAGACAATAGATTCTATGCACAACTCATTTATTGAGATATTATATGACGTTGAAGACATTTTAATTAAAAAAGAATCCATATCACCAATAATACAGCGCCTTAAAGAATACACAGATCAATTAAAAGAAGAAGAAAAGTTAATTCAAGAAGCCTGTTACACAGAATCAGACAAGCACATAAATATGCATAAATTGTTTATTGCTAAAGTAGATGAGTTTGTTCATGAATTCAACTACGACAATCCTTTTCTTGCAAGTAACATTCTTAATTTTCTAAAGAAATGGTTGATTAGTCATATACTTATTGAGGATAAAATGTATCGAGAGGTAGTTTTTGATTACCTTAATAATTCCAAAATAAAATTAACCAGTTAAGTTTTGTTTAAAATTAACAAAGATAAAAGATATCTATCTATTATTCCACTCTTCGTTTTTAGCGGAATGTTTAGTATTGTTATAGCTCAAAACAACAACTCAACATTTCAGTTTGGCAACACAACATGGAATAAAAGAACTTCTGAAAAAAGAGCAGGACCAGGCAATAATATTTTTGGAATACACAAACAAAACATTTCTATAGATAAGAATGGTTGCTTAGTATTACAAATTAGAAAAAAAGGAGATAACTATTCTTGTGCTGAAGTATATTCTACTTTTTTCTTTAAGGAAGGCAAATATGAAATTATAGTTAAAACTAATGCTGAGCATTTTACACCTGAAATGGTACTTGGTATATTTCTATTTGATTCATCTTCGCCCCCGCATTTCAATGAAATAGATATTGAATTTTCACAATGGGGACGTAAAGAGAATAAAAATTCACAATTTGCAATTCATACTAATAATAAAATCCTTGTACACCGTTTTCTTCTTCCAAAAGAAAAAATAATAACAAAGTATATCATCGACGTCTCTCAACAAAATATCACAATATCATCATTATTATACAACCAAAACAATAAAGAATACTACGTTATTGATAAAAATACATTCAATAGACCTGATGAATTTAAATTTCAATCAACCAGGTTTCACTTTAACTTATGGCTTACAAAACCTCTAAAAAGGAAAATTCGAAAAAGCACTAAAGTTACTATTACTTCATTTAAGTATACCCCTTATATTTATACCGAATAAGTATTCAAATCCCACTAATTTCGTCCTGTCAACTCTTTAATTTTAGCAACAAATACATCATTGCTATAATTTTCAATATTAACAGCAGGAATATTATACATTTCAGTCGGAAAGTCTGAGATTACATCAATTACAGAATTCCTCAGACCTAAATACCCTATTTCTTTAGCTAAAGCCTGTATTTCTGGATCATCTGCTCCACTTCCGTATGGCAATGCAACAAAATCCACACCTACACTTAATTCTTCTTCAATTTGTTGTTTTGATACATATAGTTCTAACTCGGCATCCTCTAAAGATAAATCGCCAAGTTCGGCATGCGTTGCCGTATGAGAACCTATACTGAAAATACTTTCTGCATCAGGATTTGAATATGAGGCTATTTCACTTAATTGATCCCATGACACATAATTAACACCTCCAACATATGAAGAAACAATAAAAAATGTAGCTTTAAGATTATATTTTTTTAGCAACGGGAACGCTAAAGGATAAATTGATAAATCCCCATCATCAAAAGTGATAATAACAGCATCATTTTCAAGCGTCATATCTCCATTGTTTATATCATTCAAGTCATCAAAACTAATTACCTTAAAATTCTGTCTAATAAACTTAAGATCATTTTCAAAATTATATATGTCTCTATTATATACATTCCCTGTGCGACCATATACTAAATTATGATATAACAATACAATAACTTTAGGATCTTCACGTACAGGAATATCATTATAGGCAGGTAAAATATCTTCTTCAATTTCAGTTAATTCACAATCGCACTCCTCACATTCCGTTAAACACTCCTTACATTCACCTGACTTTGTACAAGATACATTCAATGTCAATAAGAACATAAACATTATAAGCTCTGCTAAAAAATATTTTTTCATATATCTAAATTTGCTTTTAATTGCCATTTGGAACTCGCCAATTTAGCCATCCTCATGTGTGATAACTCCTTATCTTGACTCGTCTCATATACTCTAATTTGTTTTTTATATTCACATGCAACTCTAGAATAATCAATCAAGTAAAAGACACTTTTTTCATTATTGGTTACTTGATACTATCTATACTAAAATGTATCATTATAATAGATTAGAATTAAGGGTTAATATAACCATCAAAATCTTTCATTGCTTCTTTAACTATATAAAATGATGATTTTTTATGTTCTTTAGTTACTGGCATTGAATAGGAGTCCCATGTATCCCAAACAAACCGAGGGGTACTAACCTTTGAATCTCCCCAAAAAGCTGTAATGGCAATACCATCAGATTCCGCAACCTGATTATTATTATTACCTCCTGATAATGTATAATCTGTTATATGTGCAACTTTTAACTGTGAAGGATCATTGAAATTTATCATAGCCCATGGTAATTTAACTATGACTTCATTTTTATTAAAAATAACAGCATCACTCCTTAAAGGGTTTGAATTATCTCTAACGCTTAAAATTCCAGCATTAAAAATAGAGCCTGCGCAATAATCATCATCCCGGTGATTCTTCCATTTTACCAGATTCCATCCTGCTCCATCTGTTCCTATTGACCTAAAATACTGTCCTGACACAGGATAACCTGATTGACCAATTCCATACATATCATAGGCTTTTGTAACATACAATAGTCCCTCAGATTTTGTAATGGAAACAGAAAACTCAGCTCTATTTTTTACCACTTTACCATTTGGAAGCATAGACTCTCCTTTCGCTTTATTATAGGTATCAAGAGCTAACCAAATAGTATCTGAAGAAGTTATATCCTTCTTCAATTTCAATTTTATATAAACAGCTTCTAAATCAATAGCAACTCTAACCTGATCAATTTTATCATCATTTGATGAATATCCAAAATCAGAAAAATCGGCTTCTTCCGGGATAAACGAAATTAACCCATAATTTTCTTCTGAATTATAAATATTATGCCATCGATTTCTTGATGTTGGCAATGTTGTTTGCCCAAAAATCCAAACATATTTAAACCATTCATCTATCCAGGAAAATAGTATACCACCTCCACAATTAGCATCTTTAATATTGTACATCATTCTAACAATATATGCTCCCTGTTCCTGCTCCGTTAATCCTCCATGATGCATTCCATTGGTTGAAAAACGAGATGTTCCCCAGCTACTGGAGACTCCAAATTCAGATATAATTAAAGGGCGATCAGAATACTGAGATTTTAAATCATTTAAATATCCCAGATAGCTATTCTCTCCCATATAATCTTCATATTCCCTATACCCCGGATCGCAAGATATAAAATCGGGAAAATAAGGATATACATGATAACTAGCAAAATAGCCTGCAGGGGCATTTGTTTCATCAATTTTATCCAAATCTATTGATACTAAATCCTCTGATCCACTTTCAGTTGGATGATCAATAGGATCTAATGTTGGCCAACTGGAAAAACTAATTGGATGCTGCTCCTGATAATTATCCCTCTCATAACTCATTGCCTTATCCAAACGTTCTGTTGCCCATACCTCGGAAGCAGATGCATTAAATAAATTAAAAACCTCCCCTTCATAATAAGTAATATCCGGATTTAATAAATTGGTATAATACACTTCGTTTGAATAGATTTCTCTACCAATGATATATCCAACAAGCCAAGGGGAAATATCTGCTGTATAGTAACCAGATGCCCACCCCCATCTTTCAGGAAGAATAGCATTTCCATGAACTACATCAACAACTTCTTTTACCCGATTATCGAAATACTCTGTAATAGGTTCTTTTTCCAGTTCTGTACTTACATTAACATCCCGAACAAACTCTATCTCACTAGTGTATAAATCAGCCACACCATCAAATCCATCATATTCTTCATCTAGCCAGGCACCATGCATTACATATAAAGGTGATGCAGGGTTTGCTTCATTAAATTTCTTTAACTCCTCATAAAAACGAGGGTAATGTAGGGTATAAATACGAATTAAATTATATCCGGCTTCCTTCATCATTTTAAACCAAGCGGCATATTGTTCTGCGGTAGGCGCCATTTCAGCAGGACTTGTTCCTGGTATTGCGGCTCCTAAATTAATACCTTTAATATAAAAAGGAATATATGCTTCTCCTTGATATTGTTTAATATAGCTCGTCCCACATTTAAAAGGGATATAATTATCTTTATTAATAATAAAGTTTTGAACAGTTGAACTTGATTGAATAATACGACTAGTATGTGTTTTAAAATCACTTCCTTCAACAATAGCAGTATATGTTTCATCCTCAGAATCAGAAGAATCAAAATCATTTAACTCCAGATTCTCAAAATAAAAATCCAGACGATTGGATCCAAACTGTCCGAATTTCACGGTCTTACTTGACTTCGTTGATCTAAAATTTATTAATGTTATCCTTTGAGAGATTAACCTTGTTTTAGAAGAATAATCCCATGAAAAACTATGCTCTCCTGCAGAACAGTTTTCTGAATATATTATATCTAAAACATTTCCATTTAGATCATATAAAGTAATATCAAGTTTTGAACTATTTCTTAAAGCAAAATTAAAGGTTAGTTTGTTGGAAAGCTTATCTCCAATTGCGTAGGCATAAACCAAATCATTATTTCTTTTTGAAACAGATAAAGAATACTCTCCATTAGTATTAGTATAGGTAGTTGATTTATCTGAAGAATCATAATTATTAAAGAATGTTAGCTTCGCATTTTCAACAAGAGTCCCATCTGTAAATGTAACCACACCGCTAAAATTCTGAGCACCCACATTACACACAATAAATAGTGTAAATATTATAGTTAAAGCTGTTTTAAAACTATTCTTATATAAAAACATAATTCAATAATCTTCTTTACTAAATAAAGACTTTTCTATCTATAAAATATAGAATCCAATTCAACAATATCTGATTTGATTATAAATAAAATTAACCATGGATTAATTGTTATTAAATCCAATCAAAAAATCATCAGACAATTACGACCATGATTATACACAAACTATTTCAAAAAACGATATTGATTTTGATAGATTAGACAACAATCATGATAAACTCCAATTTCAACAAAAAAACCAATTAAAATCAACATTTTATATAGTTTTAAAATTCGAAATTTTTAAACCAATATTCAATAAACATACATGAGAATAAGCAGCACCTACAGACTCTCAATTGTATTTCTATATATAATTATTTTCAAACCAGATTTGCTCACAAATTAAGATTAATGAATTTGCCTCATTTAACACATCTCAACTTACCGATGAAGATGATGAATATTCCGATTGGATTGAATTGATAAACACATCCAATGAAGTAATTAATTTTGATAATTACACTTTAACAGATGACATTAAAGATACAACCAAATGGAGTTTTCCTTATATAAATATAGCATCAAATCATTTTTGCATCTGGTAAAAACCGAACAAATAATGTACAAGCGTGGCATACAATAATAGACAAAGGCGCATCATTTAAATACTTTTTCAGGTTTGACTATTTACTTATACAATGATGAAATATCAAATATAAACAGCTTCGATCTTTTTGACGAAGACGATGATGATTAACAAAAAAAAGGTGTTGAATGACCATACATCCAACACCTTTTATCTATTTTTTGTAATGACGACTTAAGCCGTCTTTATTTTATAAGAAACATCTACTTTACCTTTTGATATAGCGGAAAGTTTACCTTTTAAAAATCGCTTTTTTAATGGTGAAAGATGATCCACAAACAGCTTCCCTTCCACATGATCATATTCATGTTGAACAACACGAGCCGTAAAGCCATCTAACTCTTCTTCAACCAACTCAAAATTTTCATCTTCATATTCAACCTTAATTTTCGAAGGTCTTTTTACATCTTCTCTAATTCCGGGTAAGCTTAAACACCCCTCAGACTCATTACATTCATCATCCTTAAATTCTGTAATAATAGGGTTAATTAATACACGCTTAAACCCTTTGCATTCTGGAAATTCCTCTCCTAAAGGTTCTGCATCAATTACAATTAAGCGAATAGATTTTCCAATTTGTGGTGCAGCTAAACCAACACCATCTGATTTATACATGGTTTGCCACATGTTATCAATCAAATCTTTCAATCCTTCGTAATCTTCATCAATCTCTTCCGCCACCTTTCTTAAAACCGGATGGCCATATAGTACAACTGGTAATATCATAATGTAAAATTTCCTTTTTGTTCTAAATAAGTTTGTAGGATGATTGTTGCACTTATCTTATCTACCAATTCTTTATTCTGACGTGCTTTTTTCTTTAACCCTCCATCAATCATAGCCTGAAAGGCAATTTTGGAAGTAAATCTTTCATCCACCCATACAACGTTTAAATCAGGGAATTTGTTTCTTAAGCGATTAAAGAATGGCTTAATATATTTCATTGATTCTGAATCCTGACCATTTACCTGCTTGGGATATCCTAAAACAATGAGCTCCACCTCTTCTGAAGCCATATATTTTTCAAGATAATCTATTAATGTATGAGAGGCTACTGTTTCCAATCCATTTGCCACAATTTGCAACGGATCTGTTACTGCCAATCCTGATTTTTTACGTCCATAATCAATGGCTAAAATTCTTCCCACTCTTTATCGTTTTGAATTACAAAAGTAATTGTTTTTGTGCAGATTAAAAAAGATGCATTAAATACAATGAACATTCTTACTTAAATAAACTTAAAAAGATAACGAAATTATAAATTAACAATTAAATTTAGCATTGACTTAAAGCTATAATCTTCTTATTTTCATTAACGATTAATATTATAAATAATAATAAATGGATTCAAAAACAAAAGGTTTTGGCACTGCACCAGTATTCTTTACTGCTATTTCAACAATTCTTGGAGCGATACTTTTTTTAAGATTTGGGTATGCTGTTGGTTCAATTGGTTTTTGGGGTGTCATTGGCATTATCATTTTGGGTCACTTAGTTACAATACCAACTGCTTTAGCTATATCTGAAATAGCTACCAACAAACGTGTTGAAGGAGGTGGAGAATACTTTATTATATCCAGATCGTTTGGTTTAAACATTGGTGCAACTATTGGATTTGCTTTATATCTATCGCAAGCTATCAGTGTTGCTTTTTATATCATTGCCTTTACGGAGTCTTTTGAGTTTTTATTCTCCTATTTAAAAGACATTATTGGATTTGAACTACCCCGACAAATCATAAGCATTCCGGCCATGCTGGGATTAGCACTGCTAATTGTTAAAAAAGGAGCCAACCTAGGAGTAAAAGCATTATATTTTGTTATCGCCATATTGTTTATTTCTATCACCTGCTTTTTTCTTGGAACAACAGATCATGCTTCTGTTTCTGAGTTCTCACTATTTTCAGCCGAATTTAGAAACATGAATCAGTTTTTTGCTGTATTTGCCATTGTATTCCCGGCTTTTACAGGGATGACTGCAGGTGTAGGATTATCAGGAGATCTTAAAAATCCATCTAAATCTATTCCACTGGGAACTACCACTGCTACTTTTGCAGGAATGGTTATATATATGTTTATTGTTTATAAACTAGCACTTTCTGCAAATATTGAAGACCTGACTAACAACCAATTAATCATGGCTAAAATTGCCATTGGTGGATTGATTATTATACCTTTAGGATTAGCAGCCTCTACTATCTCCTCAGCATTAGGATCTATTATGGTAGCTCCCAGAACGTTGCAGGCGTTGGCTGTAGACCATTCATTCCCTTCGAGAAAAATAAACATTTGGTTAGCTAAATCCAGAAAAACAGATGGAGAACCGCTCAATGCCTCCCTGGTTACTTCAGTAATTGCTTTAATTTTTGTTGCCATGGGAAATGTTGATGTAGTTGCAGAGATTATTTCTATGTTTTTTATGGTAACATATGGCTCACTATGCCTCATCTCATTCTTAAATCACTTTGGTGCATCTCCATCCTATCGCCCTCATTTTAAATCAAGATGGTATATTTCATTAATTGGATTTTTAACTTCAGTATGGGTTATGTTTAAAATAAATACACCTTATGCATTTATATCTGTGATTTTAATGACTGGCATTTATCTATATATTAATAGCTATCACAAAAACAGAAAAGGGTTAGAAGCTATCTTTGTCAACACTATTTTTCAACTCAATAAAAACCTGCAGGTTTATATTCAAAAATCGAGTAATAAGAAAACTAAAAAAGAGTGGAGACCTAGTGCGGTTTGTATTTCCAAAGATTCTTTTAAAAGAAACACTGCTTTTAAATTACTCAATTGGATTTCATACAAATACGGTTTTGGAACCTATATACATTTAATAGAAGGCTATTACTCCAGGAAAACACATGAACAGGCTAGTAATGAGTTAGGTCGCCTTATAGAACGTTTTGATAAAATTGAAAATCATGTTTATGTTGACACCCTGATTTCACCCAGTTATACCTCAGCTGTTGCTCAAACCATTCAGGTTCCGGGTATTGCAGGAATGGAAAACAACATGGTTATATTTGAGTATGATAAGGAAAATCCTGATAATCTGGAACATATCATCGATAATTTTGGACTGGTAAAATCTGGTAATTTTGATATTTGTATATTAGGAACTGCGGCAAAACAAATCGAATACAACAGCAATATTCATGTTTGGATTAGAAGTATTGATGCTGACAATGCCAACTTAATGATTATGTTAAGTTTTATTACTTTAGGACATCCAGATTGGAAAAAATCTAATATCCGCATATTCGAAACTTGTAAACCAGGTCAGGAAAAAGAAACATTTGAAAGAATGGAAGAATTAGTAAAATCCGGACGCCTGCCTATAACTTCTAAAAACATCCAAATTATTACCGAAAAAGAAAACATGAGCATCAAAAATCTAATCAATGAAAGATCTGCAGATGCCGGATTAACTATATTAGGTTTCAGAGGAGATCAACTTAAGTTTGAAAATAAAGATTTATTTACCGGATATGAAAATCTGGGAACTGTTTTATTCGTGAATTCACACCATCAGGTCGAAATAGAATAAAACAACCTCGCAAATTATTACCTATATGATATGCGAAACAAATCTGATCATTAGTAACAACTGGCAGCAGTATACCTATATTTTGCAGATATATTATGAGTTAGTTAAGTTCTCATATCCAATACATTTTCACCACCAAGTCGCAAAGTAGACACTAAGAAAAAATAAATCTTTGTGGTGATATTAAATAATAACATGTACTTTAGGAATGAATGATAACAAAACTTTGGCCAAAATAGCAACGATATTTTAACCTACAGCCCCAACCAAATATCAAATACTTAAATAACTAAGTATTTGGCATTTTCTTATAAAGACTAACTAGCTTAATCCTCGCTTAAAGTTAAATGTAGTAGATGGTTGCAGTTGTTCAGAAGCTTTAAACTTCTTAAATAATTTCACGGGTAAATGTTTTGATGGCAATTCTGTTCTTAAATCAAATAAAAATCTAAAGAACCCATCATTCATCAATGATTTTGAATATTGTAATAAGGCTACCGGAGTTTTTGAATATACCGAAGTCATTCCATTTCGCACATATCTCTTAAACTCCTTATCTGTATTATCTTTAAATTCATCTTCTTTATCATATACAGCAACTGGCATACGAGCAAAAAACAATTCAGGATTGGCATACATAGCTACAATTCCATCACGAGAAGTGCCTCTTTGCAAGTTTTCATAATCACTCTCTATTGGATAAATAATTTGAGATACCCCTAATGACTTTATACCTCTAATAGCAGCATCATTATAAGTATAAACTCTTTCATTTGTAATAACATTAACACCTTTAGGAAACAAATCCAATTGAGATAAATGACTAATAACAAAGTTTTTTAATCCTTTCCTTATCAACCATTTAATATTTTGTTGCATCTGCTGTAAATGATTTTCTGAAATAAATCCTGGGATTTCAATATAGAAACGAGTTATATTCTTCTTAAAAAAAGGACTTTCAAATGGTATTTTTCGCCATTCATCTTTAGATAAATCGAGAAAAATGCCAGTAAAATCATCTACCCTTAATTTTCGCAACCATTCCAAATTATCTATTCTTACAAAAAACTCTTGTCGTGAACTTTTTTGATTTCTAATTTGTATATCCTGGCGAATTTTGCGTTTAAACGCACCACTTATCGGCTTGGTATTTTCTTTCTTTAAAAATTCAAATTTATTTGAGAAATTCTTTGATGGCAATCCTATTAAGTAAACATCATTGCCTTTAATAATCTTTTTATCTGTAAATACCTCAACGCCATCATTTTTTACTTCAAACTCTTTTACTTTTACAGAAGTTGAATCTCCAACTTTATTCACAACTCTAAGTTGCTGTCCTTTTTCAAGTTCAATTTTAGGATCTATAATAAATCCTATATCTGAGAGTTTTTTAACACAGCCCAAGAAAATGCCATTATTCGTATTTTCAGAGATAGCTCCTTTTACCTTTCCTCCCATGAAATAATCGGTCTTTTCCCTACCAAAATCCCATTTTAAAAGTTCCTCTGCTTCTTTTAACTTTGAATGATCATCAATAACCATTCTATAAGCCTGAGCCACACGATGTACATATTCTGCCGACTTCATTCTTCCTTCGATTTTCAGAGATGCAACATTCATCTTTGAAAAATCAGGAATCATACTTATTTGCTGATTATCTTTTAATGAAAATATAGCATGCTCTTTACCATTATCTTTAAAAACTCTACGACAAGGCTGAGTACACTGACCTCTATTAGCTCCTTTCCCACCTAGGTAACTACTAAACAAACACAAACCTGAAAAAGAATAACAAAGTGCTCCATGAACAAAAATCTCTACTTCACTTTTAGATTTTTTCATTATAGCATCCAACTCCGGATGCGTTAATTCTCTAGCCATTATCACACGTTCAAAACCATGCTTTTTTGAAAAATTAGCTCCTAAAGAATTATGATTTGCCATTTGAGTACTGGCATGTATGGTTAAGTTAGGAAAGAACTTTTTAGCCAAATACCAAATTCCCCAATCTTGAATAATAACTGCACTAACTTTTGTTTGAGATAAAAAGTTCAGCACGTCTAAAAGTTCAGGAATTTCAGCATTTTTAATGACCGTATTTAAGGTAACATAGATTTTAACACCATGCTTTTCCGCAATATCCAACATGGTAACTAATTGTGGATTTGAAAAATTCACTGCCCGTCCTCTGGCATTAAATTGTTTCAATCCTAAAAATATGGCATCAGCACCACCTTCTATTGCAGCATGAAAAGCTTCTATATTCCCCGCAGGAATTAATAATTCTGGTTTAAAATCCATCTTCTTTTCTTATCATCTATTTGATGCAAAAGTAAGAAAAGAAGATGGAAGTACGAAGTATAATATTATTTGGAAATTTTGTTATTACCTGAACCTTCTATAGCTTAAGAATATCTTCTATCTCTAACAATTCTTCTCTGGAAAATTCAAGATTTTTAAGCGTTCCCAGATTATCATTTAACTGTTTTACTGAGCTGGCACCAATCAACACTGAAGTAACTCTTGGATCTTTCAACAACCAGGCTATTGCCATTTGAGCTAAAGACTGTCCTCTTTTTTGGGCAACAGCGTTTAATTTTTTAATTGCTTGCAGCCTATCCGGAGAAAGATGTTCTTGCTTCAGAAAATGATTCCTTGTCATACGTGAACCTTCCGGTATTCCATTTAAATAGCGATTTGTCAACAAACCCTGAGCCAGGGGCGAAAAGGCGATTAATCCCATCCCTCTTTTATCTAATACATCTAACAACTCAGGTTCTACCCATCGTTCAAACATGCTATATCTAGCTTGATGAATCAAACAAGGCGTTCCCAATTCTCTTAATATAGATTCTGCTTCACGGGTTTTATCAGCCGGATAGTTAGAAATCCCAGCATATAAAGCCTTACCTTGCCTCACGGCATGATCTAGAGCTTTCATTGTTTCTTCCAATGGTGTTTCGGGGTCAAAACGATGCGAATAGAATACATCTACGTATTCCAGATTCATTCTTTTTAAGCTTTGATCCAGACTGGCCATCAGGTTTTTTCTCGATCCCCACTCCCCGTAAGGACCAGGCCACATATAATAGCCTGCTTTAGTGGAAATAATCATTTCATCACGATATGCCTTAAGATGCTTATTAAGTATAGAACCAAAATTTTCTTCCGCACTTCCTGGTTCCGGACCATAATTATTTGCTAGATCAAAGTGTGAGATACCTTTATCAAATGCCTCAAATATAATGGCTTTACCATTTTCATATATATCAACTGACCCAAAATTATGCCATAAACCTAGTGATATAGCAGGTAATTTTATTCCACTTCTACCACATCTTTGGTATAACATTTCTTCGTATCGTTTATCACAAGCTTGATGTTGCATATTCTTTTTTTTGATTATAGACTTAGCTAATGGTTTATTATTTTCGTAAACCCGAAGTTAGATTAATTTACATCGTTATAACAATTTGTTTATTCTCCAATTAAAAATTTCACCATCTCTTCAATTGCTTTTTGGCATACAGGACAAAAACTCTCTGCCTCATTAGTTTTCATTCGGCAGTCAATCATTGGTCTATATATTCCTTTTGCTACATATCCTCCGCCTTCATACGCACCTACTTTATCTTTATATTCGTCATTAACAGGAGTTGGAATTGGAGTCGATCCATCAATCATACTTTTCCATTTGGAATCAAAATTAACCATAGTGGTTAAATTAGGTTGCCAAGGCTCTATTTTCTGATTAAAATAATCATTATAACTAGTGGATGAAGTGTAATATTCATCCCCCAAACCTGCAAATGAATGCCCAAACTCATGAACAAAAACAGTACGTGATTTTATATTATCCACCGAAGTTAATGAAAAATGGTTGTAAATACCCCCACCTCCATATTTTTCAGTATTAGCGATTACATAAATCTGATCATAAGGAACCAAACCTGCGTAATCTCTAATTAAAAATGTATGCTCACTTTCAAGATAACGGTCAGAATTTAACGTATTAAAACTAGATTTCAATGCTGTATTTTTCCAAATATTCTTTCGCGGATCTGTCATACCTGAATCATCTGAAACAACATCGACTGCCCAAATATTAAACCTGGATTTTAATTTATCAAATGGAGCCTGTGTAAAAAGAAAGTCAGCTAGTGTCTTAACATCGTTATGAAACTTTTGTATTTCATCTTTTGAATATCCATCTCCCACAAAAACAATATCAACGCAATCATTAGCACTTCCATTATCAATTATTTTGTGCGTTTTTATGCATGAAGCTGCAACTTGTTTAATGGAATAATCATCAGGAGCAATTGTTGTTTTAAACAAACTATAAAATCCCCCTTCTTTATTACGTCGTTCTATTGTTATATTAATTTTCTGTGTAGGGAAAGGACATACAATACTTTGTTGAAATGCTTTATCAATATGTTTAGCTTCATCTGTTGTTTGCCATTCTTCAAAAAGAGTACAAAATCCTCTGGAATAAAGGATCTGATTATTTAACGAATCTTTTACTACAATCCTAAATTCTCCATAATCAAACATATCTTGCTTTTTAGGAGAACCTCCCCAGAATGGTTCTTTCTTTAATTCAAATATGGCAGCTTTTGTATCAGTATTATTTCCACTTAGTACGAAATCAATACGTAATGTTTCATTTGTAAAAGGACTGTTTGTTTGTGCATTAATGAATAAACCCTGAATATTAAAAAAACACAGAATAATAAGAATGTACTTCATACTAATTTCATTTTAACTTATATTTTTGTAAAAATAATGAAACAGGATAGAATAAAAGCTGAGATTTTACAGTAGATTACAAGCTATATTCTATAACCAAACAATGAAAACATGATTCAAATACAATCTATTGAAGAAACCATTAATGAAGTAACGACAGAAACACTGGTAAGTTCTTTCGAAAACATATTAGAAAACATAGGGGTAAATGAAGAATTAACTACATATATATCAATCGTTTTGTTTTCTGCCATCGTTCTTATTATTGCCAAACTATCTCACCTACTGATCAAAAGGTATTTGGTAAAATATATAGAACACTTTATGCAAAAAACAAAATCGAAATACGATGACTATTTTGTAAAAAGAAAACTAATTAGCCGGGCTTCATACATCGTTCCTGCAATAATTATTTATTCTTCTTTAGACTTAATATTTTCGCAATTCGAAAGCCTTAATGGGATACTTCATAATCTTGTTGCTATATACTTCATATTTGTAATCTTACTATTATCCGATGCTTTCTTTAAGGCTATAAGTGACGTATACGAAACCTTACCCAACAGTAAAGAAAGACCAATAAAGGGATATCTTCAGGGGGTACAATTAATTTTTATTTTAATAGGAGTTTTAATTACCATATCTATCATTCTTAACATTAAACTTTCTACTGTATTTACCGGACTTGGAGCTATTGCTGCTGTATTAATTCTTGTTTTTAAGGATACTATACTGGGTTTTGTAGCCAGCATACAGCTTTCAGCCAACAATATGGTAAAACCCGGAGATTGGATAGAAATGCCTTCGCATAAAGCTGATGGGTCTGTTTTAGAAATGACCTTAAACACAGTTAAAGTACAAAATTGGGACAAAACCATATCAACGATACCGACCTATGCTTTAGTTAGTGAAAGTTTTAAAAACTGGAAAGGCATGGAAGAATCGGGAGGTAGAAGAATCAAACGCGCCGTTTTTATTGATATGAATTCAGTCCAGTTTTGTTCTGATAAGATGATATCTAAATTTAAAAAAATTCATATTTTAAAAGATTATATTCATAAAAAACTCATAGAGCTTGATAAACACAATGAAAAATTCGATATCGATGAATCAATAATAATCAACGGAAGAAGATTGACCAACCTGGGGGTGTTTCGTAAATACTTAGAAGGCTATCTACACAACCACCCTTTAATTCATGATAATATGACATTTTTAGTACGTCACTTACAACCAAATGAAAAAGGTATACCTATTGAAATATACGTTTTTAGTAAAGATCAGGCATGGGCAAATTATGAATCTATTCAAGCAGATATATTTGATCACATACTAGCAGTACTACCTGAATTTGGCTTAAGAGTGTTTCAATTTCCAACTAATCAAAGTCATGAAACATCTATTATGGCAAATGAGTAAATAAATTCCAAAACAAAACAACATCAACAACCTGAATACTAATACATTAAACCACAAAGGAGCTCAAATCTCAAACACTAACAATTTGTAAGAAGGCTTCATAAATTTTTACTTATTTGGTGTAAATAATTGAATATTTACTTAGTTATTTATAATTTTACACCGAATTATCAGTATAACCCATTAAAAAATTACAAATTATTACTTCAATTGAAGCAAAATGGAAAACAACCAACAAATTGATCATTTAGATAAGAAGATACTTTCGCTTATCACGAAAAATGCTCGAATTCCTTTTTTAGAAGTTGCACGAGAATGTAAAGTATCCGGAGCTGCTATTCACCAAAGAATTCAACGATTAATGAACATGGGCGTTATCAAAGGTTCAGAGTTCACTATAAATCCAACTAAAATTGGATTTCACACTTGTGCATTTATGGGAATATTCCTAAAAAAAGCCAGTTTGTTTACTAAGGTAGTTGATGAATTAAAACAAATCCCTCAGATTGTGGAATGTCATTACACAACAGGCCAGTACGCAATCTTTATTAAAATATACGCTCGCAATAATGAAGATTTAAAATCAATGTTGCACGATCGTTTACAATCAATTACAGGAATTTCTTCAACGGAAACAATAATTTCTTTAGAAGAAACCTTCAAAAGACAATTACCTATAGAATAAAATACAAAATGCCGAATAACTTAATATTCGGCATTTTTAATATCTTATATATAACTTCACTATAGCTTCCAGTTTCCTGAAATAATATTTTGTAAAGGCGGAATAAACTTATTAAAGTTTGATATCAAAAGATTAATCAAAGGATCATTCTTTGTTAGCTCAACAAAATTTTCTTCAGTAATTTCCATCAGCAACTTTCTATCATATTTACTTCTGGGTGTTGACAAAACAAGATGAGGTAAAATTGTAGATGTAGCTTCTATTTTAAACGCGTCCTTATTAATTACACCCTTTGATATTAAATAAGGATGAATCTCAAAAAAATTATATGTACTATCTCCTAAATAAAGATTAAATGATAGATTTTGAACCAAAGGAATCTGAAAATAAAAATTAAATGTTTCATTTGGATCATTAACATGCATTGAAACAAAGTTATTATGCATATTTTCAGGAGTATAATGAATCTTCCAGCTTAAATCTCTATTTTCATTAAGATGCTCTTTTAACCCTAACCAAACCAAAATTCTGGGCCATAAAATCAAATTAAAATGATCACTCCATTCATTTTCTAGTTTTAGTTTTTGAACATTTTCAAGGGTTAAATCAATTATTGGTATTTTCATATACTCTAATTTTCTTTCGTTTGTCACATGCAACTGGCCAGAAAGATAATTATCCTCCTGTGTGAGAAATACCTTATCATGGCTCGTTTCGAACTATATCTATTATGCAAAAATATTATAATTGTGCATGATAAGCCAATCTTTGATCTTTTTTATCCTCCCCAAAAAGAATATCTATTCGTCCTAATTTGATTCCAGCCCATCCTGTTTGGTTAATCAATACTTCTTTCCCTATTTTATTATCCACTACGGTGGGTTTATCCAGAAAAGTATGGGTATGGCCACCCAATATTAAGTCAATATATTCGGTATTTTTAGCCAATTCTAAATCACTTACTTTATCATTTTTATAAGTATAACCTAAATGTGATAACGCTATAATATAATCGCAATTCTTCTGAGTTTTTAAATACCCTGCTACCTTATCTCCATAATCAATTGGACAATTATATTTAATATCTCCGCATTTACTTGGGTCTACTAATCCATGAAGTTCAATACCTAAACCAATAATTCCAATCTTAACATTTCCTTTATTAATAATTTTATAAGGTTGAGTCAACGATTTCAATACACTATTCTCCAAATCGTAATTGCAATTAACAAAAGGAAAGTCAGCTTTACTTATTTGATTGGCCAGTTCTTCAGCACCATTATCAAATTCATGATTTCCAATAGTACCCACATCATACCCCATTTTATTCATTAGCTTAATATCTAATTCGCCTTTGTAAAAGTTGAAATATGGGGTACCCTGAAAAATATCTCCTGAATCAAGTAATAAAACATGTTCTTCTGTCCGCCTTACTTGTTTTATCAAAGCTGATCGTCGGGCAAAACCTCCCTGATTAGGATACGATGAATGATTTATAGGAAAAGGATCAATATGACTATGAACATCGTTGGTATGAAGTATGGTAAGCTTTACATCCTTACTATTGACTTTACAAGAAGGTAAAATTAAGGTTCCTGCGGCTGCTCCCAGAGCCATATTTTTTATAAAATTTCTTCTGCTATTCATATCCTCAATCAATTATTACTCTACCATCAATATTACAAACAATGTTTATATTGTTTTGGTTTAATTCTTCAATATACTCTATTATTGCTTCTCTGATTTTACATCCAATTAACTCTGAATGTATAGGATTAGTTATCATTGAAAAGTAATCTCCACCATTTGCTAAATAATCAGAAGTAGCTAGATAATAATTTTGATTTAAATCAATAGCTTGCCCATCAATAGCAATACTTTCAGCCTTTTTATCTTTTATTACCAACCTGGCACCACTAATACCTTCTCCATTTGTAGTACTTATATAATGAAAAAAAGATTTTACACTTTCTCCTGATAATTTGAGAACTACAATTTGATTTTCAAATGGCATAATTTCAAAAATATTTCTAACAGTAATATTTCCTTTGGGTAATGTAGCCCTTAACCCCTTAATGTTCATCAATGAAATTAGTGATAAAGAATCTGCATTATTCGACTTTAAATAGGATAATGCTCTCTTTCGTATTATATCTGACACTAAATTTGACAATGGACTTTCAGGATAATAAGGACTTAAAACTTTTTCACTAATCCCGATAATCCTATTCATTTGCTTATCAATCTCTTCCCTGTACGGACTAACAATACCGGCAATTATGGTATCATCAACCATTGTACTATCAATAGTAACAAGCCTACCCGAAATGTTTTTCACATCAACATTCTGTTTACAAGCAGTCAACAAGGACACCAGTAACATCAAAATCACTAAATATTTTTTTAATATCATTATGTTATATACTTTAAATCAACGACACAACAAAAATACATTAATAATCTATTATTTAGCAAATATTTACCTTACTGAAACATTAATAAATCAAATAGACCAATTGGTACACTTAACTTATAATAAATACTACAAAAACCTCTTTATTCCTTAAACTGGTCAAAATAAAAACTTTATACCAACCCTTGGTTATGACTTAAAAAAGAAAGGCTCCCAATAAGGAGCCCTGATTATAGTTGAGAAAATTATTCAACAGCTATTTTATTTGTTCGTAATACTTCTTCTTAATTTCAAGAAGCATTTTTAAATCAATTTTTGGATTATAGATACGAATCACATCTTCAATATCAAAGTTATTATGAAAATGAGCCAGTGCTGCATCATAAAAACTACCATCCCAATTATATTTCACTTTTTTAGTCAACTCCTGAAATTCAGTCCATTTATAATATGTTGGAAGTGTTATATAACCATGATCTTTTTCTATTAAATCAAGATATATTCCCTCCTCAATTCTTTGTAGTTTGTAAAACTTCTTGATACGAATCAGTGCCTCTGCATTAATGTTTTTTACTGGCTTCTTTTTAAACTCAAATCCCTGATCAATAAAGCATGCCTGCAAATCCTTTATATGATCATAGGTATCAAGATGACGTACCCTTATAATATGATACGTTTTATTAAACATGGTAACAGTCCCTGCATCAGCATGAAAAACAGATGAAAAATACTTTTCAATATTTACTCTTGCTCTGGTAACTTCCTCAAGTGTATATAATCTATCTACTACCAAATACACATATAAAGGTTTTGACTCTCCCGGAGATTCACTATAATAATGAAAAAAACCAGGAAATGGTTCCGGAGCTTCCAAAACAAAAGTATTGGGCATAATCTTATCATCCATAGTAACTAACTGCTCCTCTTTTAACAAGTTACCATATCTTTCTAATATATCTGAATTTAACATGATGGTTGTATTTTTTAGATTCCACAATTATAAGTTACAAAAAATATTATAAGAAAATAAAATAATACACAAAATGTTATTTAATAATCAGTATTCAACATAAAATTTCATTTGCCCCTGAATGGATCACTGACAACACCCATTTAAAGTAATGTCATAACAGGAAAGTAATGGATATGTAGCTTGATCAATCTCACATTAAACTCACATCAAACTCACATTAATCTCACATTAAACTCACGAAATAGTGACTTTGATATAACTTAATCCTGAATTTGATAACAATAGAGCCTATGAATGACTCCACTTTAACACCATATGGATAGCAGAGAGCACAACAGTTGTATAAACTCAGATGATAGAAGTTGAGATCATAGTTAATAAACCTTTAGGCACTAGGTTTCAACTAATAAAGAAAATTAGATTACATTAAACAATTGACGCAAAATGAAATACAAGACAAATCACCAATCTAGTGACAATAACCTCTAAAACCATATCACTCAGTAATTTGCACGTGATAAAGAAGACTTAATGATCGCGAGTAAATACCGGCTTAAATTCTGTAGATAATTGGTTGTTATAAAAATAGCCTTCTAAATCAAAAGCTCTTAAATCCTCAGGGTTTTCAATGTTATTTTGAATAATAAAACGAGTCATTAGTCCCCGAGCTTTTTTGGCATAAATACTAATTACTTTATAAACTCCATTCTTTTGATCTTTAAATTCCGGAGATATAATGGGCACTTTCACTTTATCTTTGTTTACAGACTTAAAATACTCATTAGAAGCTAAATTAATCAGCACTTGATGTTTGTTCTCTTCAATATCTGCGTTAAGCAACTTCGTTATTTTATCTCCCCAGAATTCGTATAAGTTCTTTGATGATTTTAAAGATAGCTTTGTACCCATTTCCAATCTATAGGGCAATATTAAATCCAATGGACGTAAAACACCATATAAACCGGATAAAACACGTAATTTTTGTTGTGCAATCATCACCTCCGGTGCACTTAAAGTATCAGCTTTAATGCCATTATAAACTTCACCATTAAAAGCAAATAACGCTTGTTTAGCTTTTTCTTGTTCTATTGGGAAATGCCATTCCTGATATCTGTTATAATTCAAATCAGCCAACTTCTGACTAATCTTCATTAAACCTGCTAAATCTTTAGGCTTATATTTTTTCAGTTCCTTAGATATCTGCTTAGCCTCATTTACAAAACGAAATTCACTGAAATCATTCGTTGTTGCAGGTTTTTCAAAATCAAGTGCCTTCGCCGGAGATATAATAATTTGCATAGTTAAAACTCAAATATTTTGAACTAAAACATAAAATAATTCACATGGTTCAATTTATATTTCAACAAATTTGATCATGAACCAACCATATTTTACATTATTCTATTTTATGCTTAGTAACACTACATTTTCAACGTGGTGTGTATGTGGAAACATATCTACCGGTTGAATCTTTTCAACCTTATATTTTTCATCCAAAATATTAAGATCACGTGCCTGTGTTGCAGAATTACAGCTGACATAGACAATTTTAGGAACATTAGTTTTTAGAATGGTTTTAACCACATCTTCATGCATACCTGCACGTGGAGGATCTACAATCATCACATCCGGTTGACCATTTTCCTTAATAAAATCTTCATTCAGAATATCTTTCATATCACCTGCATAGAACACAGTGTTTGTAATATTATTATTTTCTGAATTAATTTTAGCATCCTCAATGGCCTCTGGCACATATTCAATACCCACTACTTTTTTAGCTTTTGAAGCTACAAAGTTAGCTATGGTACCGGTTCCTGTATAAAGGTCATAAACAACCTCATCACCAGATAAATCAGCAAATTCCCTCGCTACTTTATAAAGCTCATAGGCCTGCTCTGAATTGGTTTGATAAAAAGATTTTGGTCCGATACGGAATTTCAATCCTTCCATCTCTTCTTCAATAAACTCTTTTCCATTAAAGCAAATTATATCCTGATCACCAATTGTATCGTTGGCTTTTGAATTTATCACATACAATAGAGAAGTAATCTCAGGGAACTTTTCTTTTAAATGATTCAATAACCCTTCTCTTTTTTCTACATCTTCATGATAAAAAGCTACAATTACCATAACTTCCCCAGTTGATGTTGTACGAATAATTAACGTACGTAAAAAACCTTCATGATTGCGGATATCAAAAAATGTCAAGCCATTTTCTAATGCATATTCTTTAATAGCTAATCTGACACTATTTGAAGGTTCTTCCTGCAAATAGCATTTTTTTACATCAACTACTTTATCAAACATTCTGGGTACATGGAAGCCCAAGCCATATCTTTCAATGGAGTCTTCCTCAATTTGCATTTCGCTATTATCTAACCACCTTTTGTTTGAAAAGGTAAACTCTAATTTATTTCTGTAATAACGATCTTTTTTCGAAGCTAAAATAGTTTGTACCTCAGGCAGCTCAACTTTTCCTATACGCTGTAGATTATTTTCAACCTCACGTTGTTTAAAGATGAGTTGTTCACTGTAAGGTAAAGCCTGCCATTTACATCCTCCACATGTTCCAAAATGCTCACAAAATGGCTCAACTCTAATATCTGAATATTTATGATACTGCGTTACATACCCCTCATAAAAATTCTTTCTCTTTTTATTCACTTGCACATCGACAATATCACCGGGAACGGCATTTTGCACAAAAAGAATTTTATCATCAATCTTAGCTAAAGCTTTTCCTTCGGCTGCAACGTCTATTATTTCAACACTCTCAAATAGAGGCTTTCTTTTTCTTGATCTACCCACTGTAACTATATTTATTTCAGGCTGCAAATATACAATAGATTGTACATTTAAGACAAGTGAGCAGTAACTTATTTGAAATAAAAAAGCCATCAAAAAATTGATGGCTTTGTATATTATTCGAAAGGATTACTTTCCAATGGATTTTCATAAGTGGTTGCAGACTCTGTTGTTGTAGAAGTCTCGGTTGTAGCTGCCGTTCCTCCAAACGGATCATCAGGTCCTGTATCTTCAGTTGTAGACATCATTATTAAACTAATTTCATTATCAATGAATATTTGTTCTACATCTGGTGCTATATATTTCTTCTTAATGACTTTCATTCTGTAAATTACATAAACAAAGTAAAGTATTTTCAACTACTTAAGCAAAACTTTTTCTGAAAGTGTTCTACTTTCATCAATTACTTTCACAATAAATATTCCACTTAAAGCAGTTTCAACTGTATTAAGTGTACTATTTAATCTACCATTTAATATTAATCTACCATTTGTATCATAAACTTCATAACGACCATCCACAATATTTTCTCCAGATATATAAATAGTCTTCTGATAAGAATAAATACTAGTTTCTGAAGCTAAACTTACTTCTTCCACATCAGTAGAAACCGATTTTTCAATAAAGTGTATCGCAAAACGATCATAAACTTTTCCTGTTTCAGTCGCTGTAAAACTGTACGAAGCTAGTTCTGCAAGATTAACTGTTTCATCACTATATTTATCCTCCAACATAACATCAAATTGCGAAAAGATATTTTCTTCGTTAGTAACTTTAATTTGATATGCACCACTAGCCTCAATGCTATATCCCAATGGAACAACCAAACTCTCAGTTAACTCACTTTTACAGTTTATTGCATAAGGCTCTGAATTTTCATAAGAAAATAGTTGAATAAAATTAGAATTTGTTCCAAACTTTTTTGATGCGTCATAAACATCATCTCCATCTTCGGCAATATCAGCAAAGGCTATTATGGTTTCATCTTCATATATTCCATTAACTCCTGCAATATTTATTTTAGGATAAGAAACCTGAGCTCCTTTTAATATTGACTTATCATTGGTTGACAATGCGGTTTTAGGCATTGTTATTGAACCAGAAGAAGATCCAATTAACACTTTAACAAAGAACCCTTGATTTGAAGGAATAATATTATCTAACCCATAAGTACCTCCTCCAACTGAGCTATAAGTAGCATAAGTGCCATAATTAGTAGCATCATTTAAGAAAATCCAATAAGCATCATTAATATTAGTTTTAAGTCCTATAGCATCCCAATCAAGTGCTGCAGGATATGGATTTCCAATATAATTCCAACCATAACCTTCGCCATCCGTTCTGGTTAACTGTACGCCATACGAACTATTAGAATTAATATCTCCAGTAAAAGTAAGATCAGAACTTGTGCGCAGTGCATACCCAGTACCAACTGATAATTGTTCTGAATCTCCCATCCAATACCAACTATCGGTAGTATTATTATAAGAACCGATTGCATTATCTACTCCCATTGAACTCTTTGTCGCTCCAGTTACTGGCGATGAAACATAATAGGTTCTATCCGATGCATTTATTTGTTGGTATATAAATACACTTGATCCATCTACTGAAATTGGCGTTGATCCATTATCAATTAAAGATGCATTTCCCGGATCAGTAGTTGATGATTCCATAACAATAGATTCATTAACCGTTAAACTACCTGAAGATGTAATTTCAAGGGATGCTCCAGCTTCTATTATTATGTTTCCAACAGTTACATCAGTACTAATAATTGGCATATATGTAGCTGATGCCGGAATTCGAATACTAACACCTGTTGTAAAACCTACATCCCAATTTAAGTCATTCAACCATTCTGTAGATGTGTCTCCATCCCAAACGATATAATCTGAAGTTGTAAAGGACGCAGAAGAACTACTTAATTGTTGGTTTCCATAATAATCTTCAACAGCAAAAACAGATACTCCATAAGTTGTATTTTCTGTCAACTCAACATCAGGAATAATAGTAATTATGGTTTTCTCTGCATTTATTGTAGCCGTAAAACTAACAGGTGTGCTTGGTTCAATATAAAAATTAATCAGTGACGCCACATTTGAATCATCGATAACAGTCTCATTAGTCATTCTAACCGGTTCATCGAAAGAGATAATTATGTTAGTTGATATTGAAATATCAGTAGCTCCATCGATAGGATCGAATGATGTTACAGGTGCAGTTCTTTCTAAAGTCGTAAAACTTGTAGTTCCAATAGATGAATCCAAGGAGTTAACATCATCTGTGGCAATTAAATGTACATAATATGTAGTTTCTGCATCATACAAGTCATAATCTGAAATATCTATAGCCTGTACAAACTCAACATCACTCGTCATTGCTCCCGAACCACTAATATAGGTGGTTGGACTGCCAGATTCATCCTGACCAGCTTTAATTTGATCAGCCGTTGGTGCCGTTGCACTTGCTGTTACCACATAATAATAAGTACCTGTACTATTTGTTTGCCCAACTAAATCAACTGAAGTAGGTGTGATATCCCTTGTTAGTGGATATCCCGTAGCCCATTCCGGCTCTGATAGTGTCCAGAAACGCCATCCTGTTGATGATGTTATTCCATCAAACGAACCTCCTAATGTAGATTCAATTAAGCCACTAGGAATTATAACATTATATTCTGTATTTACATCCAGTGTAGAATAAGGTGTAATTGTTAACCGATCAGTAGTAAGCAAGTTTCCATCAAAAGCCAGATTTCCATCAACATATCCCGGAGATACAATAAACTCATCAATTGTTGTTCCATTCTGACGTAAAAATATCTTATACTCAACAGAAGGATCTATAAATTGAACATCCTGATCAAATGTGATTTGTAGGGATGGATCTAAACTAACTCCTGTTTCATCTTGAACTGGTGAATATGTATTTATAATTGGAATAGGAGGATCTGCTGTAGTAAAAGTCCATTTAGAAACACTTTGCAATTTGTTGTAATATTCAGTACCATCGACCAGTATTGTATTATCATAAATTATAACTGCGTAATTTGTACTATAATCAAGGGCTGAAGAAGATAAATCTATAGTGATTGTATTTCCTGAAAAACTAATCCTAGAATCCTGCGCTGTAAAAAGTCCATCCCCAGTACTAAGAGTAATGTCAAATTCCGAATTATCTAAATCTCGAAGATAAATATTTGTATTATTTTCTTCTATAATTGCTGTTGTATAATCATCAAAAGTTAGTGTTAATATAGGATTAATTTCTACTCCACTAGCCCCAATTGTTGGATAAAAAGAAGGGTCTGTTATTGTTTGTACAGCTGTAGTAAAGGTCCATTTAGAAATACTCTGCAATTCGTTGTAATATTCAGAACCGTCAACAAGTATCGTATTATCATAAATTACAACTGCGTAATTTGTTCCATAATCAAGGGCTGAAGATGATAAATCAATAGTAATTGTATTTCCTGAAAAACTAATTCTAGAATCCTGCGCTGTTAAAAATCCATCTCCAGTACTCAATGTAACATCAAATTCAGAATTATCTAAATCACGAAGATAAATATTTGTATTATTTTCTTCTATAATCGCTGTTGTATAGTCATCAAAAGTCAGTGTTAGTACAGGATTAATTTCAACACCACTTGCTCCACTTAATGGATAAAAAGTTGGATCTGTCACCTGCCCAAACCCCACTAAATAAAGACTTAGAAATAAAAATAACGCGTATATTTTCTTCATACCTTCTATATATTTTTTATCATAACAGAATATGTTACGAACTAAATGTCATATTAAAAAATTATTTTCCCCTGTGAAATCGTTTGATTTGCAAAGATAAAATTAATTTTTTAAACGAATTTTCCCTACTATTTACATATCTCTATTTATGAATAGCATAAGATTATTGATGGATGACCTATTACTTTACAGTTAGTTTTGCTAAATAATCATAATGTAAGCCTTCAGCTACCTTTTCCATCTTAAAACCACTCTTTTCTGCATAAAACTTCAGCAGCTCATCATCAATAAACAACCACTTAAATGACTCTCCCTTCACATCTTTATATAACATTCGGTAACTTATTTCACCGTAATAATCATCGTTCAAATTAATCAACAAACTACCATCATCTTCTTCAAAAAGATATCGAATATCACTGGAGTCTACAATCAAACATCCACCAGGGTTTAATAATTTCTTTACTTTTTCAAAAAACTTTTCCAAATTATTGGTATCACCTGCTATCCCGATACCATTCATTAGCATTAATATTGTATCGTATTTCTCATCTTCAGGAAGTAAATAAAAATCTTGTTCCAAAATATTATTAACTCCTCGCTTGCGCATTACGTCACATGCAGCAGCGCTTATTTCATTTGCATAAACCACCTTATTATTTTGTTGTAAATATAAGGCATGACTTCCAGCACCAGCTCCTACATCCAAAATCTTTCCATAACTGAGGGTTAAAGCTTTCCTCTCCAGATCAGGCATATCCTTAAATGAACGAAAAAGATATTCTACAGGTAAAACATCATCTTCAACAATATTTGACTGTACTGTTATTTGAGCAGATTTCTCACCCAACATAAAATCCAAACATGCTGCTCCTAGGGGATCTAAGTATTTCTTCAATTTATTTTTTTTGCAAAAATAGCAAAATATTACTCTCTAAATAAAAGACAGATAGCTAATTATTCTTAAATTTGTATTTATAAAATCCGTAGTTTTGGGAAATAGATTCAATTATTAAAAGCAGTTTTACGGATCTGCTTTTTCTTTTTACTGATCACTTTGGTTTACTTTGCCCCATTACAGAGCTATACAACGCTACCTTATTATTTTGCTTTCGAATCGCAAATTGGTGGAATAAATAAATATTTCACTCCTTTCTACAGAAAAAACAAGCAAGGTTTCTTTGAATTTGAAAAGCAGTTATTCGCCCATAAAGCCATTCACATCATCCCTCAAGTTTTAACAAATAATAGGAATGACTTAACCATATTTGCCAAAGAAATGATTAATAGGGGATTCGATGAAATCAATCTAAATATTGGATGCCCATTCCCCATGGTAACAAACAGACATTTGGGATCAGGATTATTACCCTACCCTAATGAAATCAAGGATATGCTGGAAGGATTCTATTCCCATGACTTACCCATTAAATTATCTGTTAAAACCAGACTAGGATGGCAAGATTCTAAAGAAATTCAAGCGGTAATAGAAGTGTTAAATAACTATCCAATACATGAGCTTATATTACACCCAAGATTAGGAATACAAAAATACAGAGGTCTCCCCGACTGGGATTCTTGTTATAAAATAGCCAACCTTTGGAATGGAGAACTTATTGGTAATGGCAATATTAATTCTGCCAATGAAATTAAAGAAAAACAGACAAAATTTAAACATATCAAAGGATGGATGCTTGGTAGAGGTCTTCTGTCCAATCCATTAATTCACACTCACAATATTATTTTATCTGAACAACTCATAACGACTTTACAAAATCTCCATGATGCTTTTTACCATCAATTAGTTGACTTTGGTTATTCTGATGCTCAAATATTAAATCACCTGAAATGCTTTTGGGAATATCCTTCAAAAAACTTCGTTGGGGGAGAAAGGATATATAGAAAATTAAGGAAAATTGGTAAGATGGAAGATTATTGGAAAATGCCTCCTCTGTTGTTTGAACAACCGCTATTTAATGATAATGAAAATTTAAGTTAATAACTATTTCTTATCCTGCAATATAATTATCTAAACTCAAACACACTTCTGAGGACAACTGAATACCACTTTGAATTACATGATCCCACTTTTCTTCATTCATATTTTGCATATCATCCTTCAATATACCTTGTTGTAAAATAGAATGAATGATACCCGCATTAAAATTATCGCCTGCCCCAATGGTACTGACCGGTTTAATTTTTTGCACTGAATAATGCTTTTCTAATAGTTCTGCATGCAAATAAACTCCATTAGTATTGGCTGTATAAATCATATTTGCACACCTTGATTCAACTTCCTTATATGAATCGGAAGGTGTTTCTGTTGAAAATATATTTTTAAAATCTTCATCACTGCCTCTTATGATATCTGCAGCTTTGATATTATCCATTACATACTCTTTAAGTTGAACTAAATTCTTTGCGTTATTTTTTCGGAAATTTGGATCGTAAACAACAACACACCCTTTCCTAATGGCATGATTTACAATTCGTAAAATACGGTTTCTTAATTTAGCATCGATGGCATAAAAGGATCCAAAAAGTAGAATATCATCTCTTTTAAAATCCGGTAATTTTATATTCAACCGATCCTGAGGATAGTTTTTATAAAAATCATATTCAGCATCATTACGTTCATTTAAAAATGCCATAGCCAAGGCACTTTGTCCATTTTCATAACGCTGCACCAGGGAACTGTCAATATGATTATCAGTTAAGAAGTTAATAATAACATCACCAACCTTATCGTTACCCAACTCGCTTATAAAACTCACCTGATG
Organism: uncultured Saccharicrinis sp.; assembly: GCA_963665705.1. Lineage (GTDB taxonomy): Bacteria > Bacteroidota > Bacteroidia > Bacteroidales > Marinilabiliaceae > Saccharicrinis. Next base: position 433,400 of record OY762448.1, on the reverse strand, counting down.
CCCTAATCTGGCCAAAGAAATCATTGCATTTAAAACAGAGCCTCCGGCTTTTGCCGATATCGGTTGTCCATCTTTAAATATAATATCAAAAACAGTTTCACCCAGACCATATACTTTTCTCATAATACGAGTTTTAATGAATGATTTATGATACAGATTCAGACTTCCATGTATCTCCAAATCATATTTTACTTCACTAATTTAGAAACAGCTTTAAATGAATCAGAACCGGCATAACGACATAACTCAAACAATACGGACTCGTAACTAGTTACAATAACTCCTTCATGCAACATTCTATTGATGGCAATTCTTTTATTTTCAGGGTTTCTTGAACCCACACAATCCTCAATAATAACAGGCTGATGTCCTTTAGATTTCAAATCGATAGCTGTTTGCATTAAACAAACATGAGCCTCAATTCCGAAAAGAATAACATACTTTTTAAAGCTAGCTTCTTCCAGCTTATGCGAAAACGGAGCATCATCACAACAACTAAAAGCTGTTTTTTCAAATGACGGATAACCTGCAACCATTTCTTTTATTCCTTCAATTGTATCTCCCAGTCCTTTTTTATACTGCTCAGTAACCAACATTGGCACCTCCAGAATTTTAAGTCCCTGAACTAAAATTTCTGTATTCTTTTTTAATTGCTCGTGACCATGGATATGAGGAAACAGACGTTCCTGAATATCTACACAAACAGCTATTGTTTCTTCTTTTATAATTCTCATTTTTAAATATCTTTAAATTGTTTGAATCATATTAATTTACCATTTCATTAATATACACCACGACGACCGGATACTTATAACTGTTCTACCTCACATGCTGCATATCGCGATGTTAACTTAACAGCATACTTATCCATTAAAGGCTTAAATGTATCCAATGCTATTTGACCTCTGTTATTATCCTCAGAAATATGCGACAAATAGATCGTGTGAAGTTTTTCACTGGCATGCTCTTCTACCAATTCTTTAGCCTGCACATTTGATAAATGCCCACGATCGCCAGCTACTCTCTGCTTTAAATAATAAGGATACTTTCCTGTTTGGAGCATATCAACATCATAATTCGATTCCAGAAAAAGAAAATCACATTTATTTAAGTGTAATTTCACGTTTTCACAAGCAGCTCCAATATCTGTCATTACACCAATATTTTTATCGTCATATTCCACTCTAAAACTTACTGGCTCAATAGCATCATGTTGTTTTAAAAAAGAATGAATACTAAAATGACCTATTTGAATTGTGGCACCCGCATCAAACACAACAACATTAGTTGGGCGCATTGTAAAATAACTTTTTTCATGCGTTTCTTTAGTCATATAAATAGGTATATTAAGTTTTTTACTCAATACTTTAGCCCCCCTGTAATGATCTGAATGTTCATGAGATATAAAAACAGCCTTAACCTTATATGGATCCAGTTTTTTCTCTTTCATCCTATCTATAATTTGACGTCTGCTAATTCCGGCATCTATCAACACAGCCTCTGTTTCATTTCCTATATAATAGCAATTCCCATTACTACCTGACGCTAACGCACAAACTTCAATCATCTCCTTTTCAATTATATAAAATAAATCTCTACATTTTCTGCCCCGGCATGTTGAATGAGCAAGTTCTTCGTTTCCTTCAACGCCTCTTCAATTTCATCTTTCCCTTCAAACCCAATAAAAATAAACAGAATATTTTTTGACTGCTCATTTATCATTGTCCTAATTGAATCACTTGTTGGAGTACCAAAGGCCCCTTTTAAATCTCTAAAAACCGGCAACAACTCAATATTTACCTTACCTCTACCAATACCTTCATATGGTTCCCCTTCTTCTCCAATTCCTAAACTAACTTCACCTTCTATTAAGGAAGAGTCATAACCACATATAGAATACCCTGTTTTTATAGAGATATAATTTAAAATATCTACCACATTCGAAATCTGATACAGCCCTTTTCCATTTGCAACACGCCTCATTAATGATTCAGCTGCAGGACGGTATCGATTAGGATCTTTTCCTAACGTACGATAAGCATCTTTTGTTGCTTTTACGGTATGCAATTGTCTAATCGTTTCAGGTGTTAATGACACTTTTATTTGTTCCAGTTGTTTCGCTATCCAGTCATTCAAATCTTCTGAACCCGGAACAACACTTACTTTTGCCTCAATGCATCCTAAAGTTAACGAAGGAAGTTTAGATAATAATTCAGGAGCAATTTTAACAGGAATCATAACATGAAGTATTTTGAAATGTAAAAGTAATAAAGATGATTAAATCAAATAAGAAATCTACATCAATACTTAAAAAAATTTCTATTCCAATCTTCTTAATATTTTGTTCAGGCTCATTTCATTATTGCTGATATTATAACTTAATACATATACTTTATAATATTTATCAATGATTAGCTCCCAATTAGACTGATCTATTTTTCTTGAAATAATTTTAGCTTGAGCAATGCTGTTTTTTACTGATTCTAACGCCATTTCTGTTGAATTCATATTCTCACTTTCCACAACAGAAATAATGGTATTAGCATAATTTAATGGTTCCAAAAGTAACAATCTGTATATACCTGAATTTATTTCTTTTTTATATTCTGTAAATATATTGAAATCAAAATTTTCTGTTTCATAATCCTTATCAGAATAAATAACTTTATTCTCCAAAGACTTCATAACCTCTGTTTGATAAATCTGGATTTCTCTTTCATTTTTATTAAAAAATGCATCAATAACAATATTTACACTATCATTTGGAGAAAATTCAAATTTTAATAAATCTGAAGGACTTGTGTATTGTAGATATTTATATAAGCTATACTTAAAGGTTTTATATTCTTCCTTAAAATCCTTCGAATTATTTTTTTTGTTAGCAAGAACTGTTGTACCTATTAAAAACAAGAATAGGAGTAAAATCGGCCTTTTTAATATTATCATATGAGATGTTTTTATGGTTATTAAGAAAAGGGGAGTTCGACAAATATAACACTATGCTAATAAAAAACTAAGTTTTAGTATTAATTGTAGAAATACATAAAAATAAATGCATAATGTCTTTTATTTTTAAGAAATGCGAACTTAAAAAATTAGATAACTTACCTATTTTTCCTTTCCTTTGTGTCTGATTATAAATATTTCAATAGCGATTTCACTTCTGCTATTCTCAAAATTTTCCAAATTAAAATGACTAGTTCTGTTATTCCCAGTAATTTAAAATGTGTAATATTTGATATGGATGGAGTTTTATACGACTCTATGAAGAATCATGAATCAACATGGCAAGGCTGTTTAAAACCTGAAGGTATTGACTTTCCGGCTTATGAAGCATATATCCATGAAGGTAGAACAGGACATGACACGATTGGCTATGCTTTTAAACAATATTTAAATAAGGAAGCCTCTCTGAAAGATAAAGAAAGAGTTTATAACGAAAAGGTTAGACTGATGGCCTTAGCTCCTAAGCCTGAAAAAATGCCTAAAATGTTAGATTTAATAAACGACTTAAAAAAACAAGGTAAAGAAATCTGGGTAGTCACAGGATCGAAACAGCCCTCGTTATTAGATAAACTAAACAATGATTTTGGAATTAATCAGAATCAGATAATCAGTGCTAAAAATGTAACCAACGGAAAACCTCATCCAGAACCATACTTAAAAGCAGTAACTGGCTCTGGTTTTAAAGCAGAGGAATGCTTGGTGGTTGAAAATGCACCTTTAGGCATTAGATCAGCTAAAGCTGCAGGCATTACAACTATAGCTGTAAATACAGGAGTTCTGGAAGATAAAATATTAGCTCAAGAAAAAGCGGATATTATTTTATCAAATACAACAGAACTATATTTATACATAAAAGACAGAATTTGATCAAAATTATTTTTTAAAATAAAAAAACTGGATAATTAGTAATAAATTAATACTCCAAATGTGTAATACATAAGTAATTTTAATGTATTTGATCTTTAGAGGATTAGATAAATTTTCAATTTAAATTATAAAAAATAATACATTGAAAAGATATTTTTTAGCATCGCTTTTATATTTTATTGTTTTTGCAGTGTATGATTGCTATGCCTATCCTTCCTCACTCGAAATTAATAAGTCAGAATTATCTCATCATTTCAATAAAAAAAATGTACTTATTTTAAATGCTTATCATCAAAATTATCATTGGGCTGGTGAAATTATGGCAGGTATATTTTCTGAACTTAGCGATAAAAATTCCTTTGAATTATTTGTAGAATATATGGATACAAAGCGATGCTCGGATTCTGTATACTATGAACAGCTTAAAGATATTTATTTACACAAATATAAAAATATTGATATTGACATCATTATCGCCTGTGACGATAATGCTCTAAATTTCATGTTGTTATACAGGGATCGCATTTTCCCTCAAGTACCTGTTTCGTTTTGTGGAGTAGTAGACTTTCATCCTAGCAGAACCGAAGATCACGAATTGTATAGTGGTGTTTATGAAACTTATGACATTCCCACAAATTTAGAATTGATCAAGACAATTCATCCTGAAATTAATCGCATTGCATTTATATCAGACATTACAGAATCAGGGAAAGCTTTAACTGCAAGAATGAAAAGAGCAGAAATACTTTTTAAGAACAAACTCACCATTGATTATATAATCAATAAAAAGCCTGAGCAAATTAAAAAATATAGAGGTCAGTAGATAATTACTTATATTTGCCACCAGTAAAAATAAGGGATACATGGAATTATTCAAAGGACAAAATGCTCTAGAGTTTACTGATCGTTTCCATACGGATGATGATTGCCTGGAATATTTGGCCAACATTAAGTGGCACCAAGGTTTTAAGTGCGTTAAATGTGGGCATCAAGGCTACCAGCAGCGCAAGCATCACGGAAGAATCTGCAACAAGTGTGCTCATATTGAGTCAGCTACCGCTAACACACTCTTTCACAAAGTGAAATTTGGAGTACGCAAAGCCTTTTACATTTGCTTTGAGATGTCAACCTCAACCAAGAGTTTGTCTGCAAGCTATATGTCAGAACGTATTGGAGTGACTGAAAAAACAGCACGACTGTTCATGCATAAAGTTAGGGAAGCGATGCAATCAAGCGGAAACAACCCGATGGATGGAAATGTACATATCGACGAGTTTGTGGTAGGAGGCAAAGAAGAAGGTAAGGTTGGTCGCAGTTACCACAGCAAGAAAAAGAAAGCGGTATGTGCTGTTGAGCTTACCGATGATGGGAAAGTAAAACGTATGTACTCGATGAAAATCAACAATTACTCATCGAAAGAACTTAAAAGGCTTTTTGATGCTCATATATCCCAAGATGCCAGTGTGACCACTGATTGTTGGAGAGGTTATCGCCCTTTGATGAAGGATTACAACATAGAACAGATTGAAAGCATGGGAGGCATGAATTTTAAAGCCTTACATACAATGATACACCAAGTGAAGTCGTGGATTAGAACAACCTATTCTTGGGTTAGCGAATGGCATATAGATAAATATTTTAATGAGTTTTGCTACAGGATTAACCGATCACAAATGAAAGATAACATCTTTAACAACTTAATGTACCGTATGGTGGAAGCTGACAAAATTAATCAGAAAGATTTAGTAGGTGCTTAACTACTGACCTCTAAAAAAATATTTACAACAATTAAATGACAGTACAGCTATAATATGGGGCATATATATGCGATTACCTAATGGTAAGTTTATTTCCAGTGAAGAAAGTATCCATTTAATTTCTTCCAATACATCAAGACCAATATACTGCATTTGGGATGTTGTAGGACAAGGTGTTGTTGGCGGAAAAATATCACCTCCATTTTATCAAGGATCTGAGGCCGCCCATATTGCAAAAAAAATTTTAAACGGGAACAAAATAACGGACATAAAAATTTCCGGAGGTCCCATATTATATAAATTTGACTACAACCAATTAGAAAAATTTAATATTCCATTAAATAATATACCCGAAGGAAGTATTATTTTAAATAAACCAACATCATTTTGGCAAGCAAATAAAAAATTAGTAGCAACGCTTTCAATCATTATCATATCCTTATTATGTGTAGTTCTGGCACTATCTTACCTTTATCAAAAAAGCAGAAAAGTTGAGATTCAAATTAAACGTAAGAATAAAAAACTCAGAAAAATAAGAAACAAGCTTCTGAAAACAAATGAAAAGCTTAAACTCTCAAAAATAAAAGCTGAAGAGGGTAATAGATTAAAAACTGCATTTTTGACTAACCTAAGTCATGAAATAAGAACTCCAATGAATGGTATTGTTGGTTTTACCGGAATTCTACAAGAAGGTAACTTAGATAATGAGGAACAAAAAATATATCTTGATTTAATAGATTCCAGCGGACAAAGAATGGTACGCTTAATTGATGATTTAGTAAACATTTCAAAAATTGAATCAGGAACAGTAGAATTACATTGCTCAGAAATTAACCTAGTTGATTTTTTTAAAGAGATGCTTTTATTCTTTGAAAAAGAAGCACATGATAGAAATTTAGTTCTTGAATTAGAACAAGATCCTGATTTTTCAAAACTATATTCAGATAAAAGTAAACTAGAACAGATATTCTACAACTTAATTAAAAATGCATTAAAATACACAAAAAGTGGGTATGTTAAATTCGGCTACATAACCCGGAATAGCAATGTGGATTTTTTTGTTGAAGATAGTGGTGAAGGTATTTCTCCCGAAGATCATACTCTTATTTTTGAACGATTTCATCAGGTTGATATCGAGAATTCAAACAAAGGAGGAATCGGTCTGGGCTTATCCATTGTTAAAGAATTTGTTGAAATACTTGGTGGATCAATACAACTGAATTCAGAAATTAATAAGGGAAGTAAATTCTATTTTAGTTTACCTATTAAAACTAACAAACCCTAATTAACTCTTAAATAACTAAAATAATAACACTTACTATTTATTGGTTTGTTACGAATAAATAGTGGCTATAATATTACGATGCCCTCCAAAATTTCGAAATTCACAAAAGTAAATACCCTGCCAGGTACCCATATTTAATCTCCCATTTGAAATTGGTATTGTAATAGACGGACTCATTAAGCTAGACTTAACATGAGCCGGCATATCATCACATCCTTCTAAAGTATGCGTATACTCATCACAACCTTCTGGTACAATTTTATTTAAGATCGTTTCAAAATCATAACGCACTGAAGGATCTGCATTTTCGTTGATTGTTAAACCAGCCGATGTATGCTGAACAAATAAATTAAGCAATCCTTTTTCAGGCAAATCAAGATGTGATTCTATAACATTGGTAATTAAATGAAATCCTCTTCTATATTCTGGTAAACGAATAGTCTTCTGCTCAACCATTTCAATTAAATATAATATGATTCAAAAAATAAAATACTAAAATAAAAAATAGTATTATGACTATACTATTGAAGTAAATTAAAATATTTCATGGCAAACTCCATTGCATAATCTTCTATTTGATTACATACTTCTCTGTACGATTTTAATTTATCCATATCAGTACCCTCTGCTAATCCAGGGTTATCAAAAGGATGTATCACAACCTCTCCAGGCTCATGAGATAAAACAATATCTTCATATTCTGTATGATCTACAACGATAATATAATCAAAGATTTCATTTTTAAACTCAGAGATATTTTTAGACTTATATTTATTAATATCAATAACCGACTCCATCATTGCCTTTTGAGCTAACATGTGGATTGGTTCAATATGCTTTCCTGCACTTTCTACCTGAGCTTTATCTTTTAAATAATATGATAACCAACCCTGAAGCATCTGTGACCGTGCAGAATTTTTATTACTAAAAACGAGAATCTTTTTCATCTGTATATTTTTTTCATCATTGTACCATATGGAACTCAACACCTTAGTCATTACCTCATAAATGGAGTATCATTAATAACTGTAAGCAGTTCACCAATTCAAAATCTGGAATTTATTCAATCCATTTTATTTATTCACAATATAATTATTTAAAGTTCCATTAAAAAAGTTACGAATAATTTCGCTAACCAGCCTACTCATTTCTTCACGAGTTTCTAGAGTTGCAGTTCCAGTATGCGGTGTTAACACAACATTATTCATATTCAACAATTCCTCAGGAATATAAGGTTCATGCTCATAAACATCCAGCCCTGCTCCTGAAATTTCATTTTTCATCAATGCATCAATCAGTTCAGTTTCATTTATTACTGGTCCTCTTGCTGTGTTTATAACAAATGCAGAATCCTTCATTAATTCAAATTCCTTTTTCCCCATCAGATGATAGGTTTCAGGAGTAAGAGGACAATTCAGTGAAACCACATCAGATTGCTTTAATAATTCGTTAAACTCTACACGGTTTGCCTGGTACTGCTCTTCTATATCGTTTGAAAGCTGTTTCCTGTTATAATAAATAACCTTCATACCAAACGCAATTGCTCTTCGTGCCAGAGCCTGACCTATGGCTCCCATCCCAACTATTCCCAGTATTTTACCTGTAAGTGTTGTACTCAGGTTTTTCATCACACCCGTAACTACGCCCTCCGGTTTTCGAAGCTGATTGTTTAAATATCCTATTTTTCTACAAACCGATACCATTAAACCCATAGCCAATTCGGCTGTTGGTTCTGTAACCGGATCAGGAGTATTAGTCACTACAATTCCTTTGGATGTAACATAGGGTATATCAATATTATCGTAACCAACACCAAAGTTTGCAATTAACTTCAGATTCTTAGCTTCACCAATCATTTCATTAGTTAGCTTATGACCAAATATGGAAACAATAGCATAAGTTTCTTTAACATGTTCAATCCACTCCTCATCAGAAAAACTATCTCCCTTAGGAAAAACAACTTCAAATTCATCTCCCAACTCACTAAAACCACAAGTGGGAATTTTATGCATTACCAGTATCTTTTTCATTTTAAAACTTTTGTTTTTGAGCACAAAACAACTTCGCTGTAATAAAAATATAAAACTATCGTTTTTTTAATGAATCCACAATTGGTTTTCAATAATCCAAAGGGATAGTTACATTTGTTAGCCTAAAATACATTGACTAAATGCATAAGCAACTCTATATTTTACTTACAGTACTACTTTTATGTACTTCTGTTTTCGCTCAAAGAAAAATAGAAATAACAGGAACGGTTTTTTCTTCAGAGAATACACCTCTTGAATTAGTGAATGTTTCTATAAAAGGAAAAGCTGGAGGATCTACGACTAATACAAATGGTGAATTTTCGATCTTTGTAAACAATACAACTCCCTTTACTCTAATATTTAGTAGCATTGGGTATCAACAAAAAGAGATTAATATAAAAAACTTTAGTAATGCTAAAAATTTAAATATTGTATTAACACCAAAGCAAGAAAGCATTGAAGAAATTGATGTTAAAGCAAAGGAACAGACCAACCAAAATTTTACTGCAATAGATTCAAAAATAGCAGCAAATTTACCAGATGCCACTGGTGGAAGTATTGAAGCATTGGTTAAAACACAAATGGGTGTAACTTCAAATAACGAATTGAGTTCTCAATACAGGGTTAGAGGTGGAAACTTTGATGAAAACCTTGTTTATGTAAATGACATTGAAGTATATCGACCATTTTTAGTAAGAGCAGGACAACAAGAAGGTTTAAGTTTTGTCAATCCGGAATTAGTTTCAGATATCCGGTTCTCTGCAGGAGGATTTGATGCCCGATATGGAGATAAAATGTCATCTGTATTAGATATAAAATACAAACGACCCACCGAATTTGCAGGTAGTGCTTCCGGAAGTTTATTAGGAGCCAATGCACATATAGAAGGAGCAAACAAAAGTGGTAAATTCACGCATATAACAGGGATTAGATACAAAACCAATAAATATCTAGTTGGCTCAATGGACGTATCCGGAGATTATCAACCTAACTTTTTAGATATTCAAACTTACTTAACCTACCGACTAAATGATAAATGGCGTTTAGGCTTTTTAGGTAACCTTTCCAGAAATAGCTATAGTTTTAAACCTGTTGATAGAGAAACTACCTTTGGTACCATTAGTGAGGTTAAAACCTTAAAGATATATTTTGAAGGTCAGGAAGAAGATTTATTTATGACTGGTTTTGGAGCGGTTTCTTTAGACTTCTCGCCCAACAACAATAGTAACCTTAAATTAGTAGCTTCAGGATATAGAACTTCGGAAGATGAAACCTATGACATTTTAGGACAATATTGGCTTCAGGACTTAGGTGAAGCTGATGAAAATGGTGACATTACCTATAGTGAAGCTGAAGATATTGGTGTTGGAAGCTACCTGGAACATGCCCGCAATTACTTATTCGGAGCAATTACGAATATTGCACTGAGAGGAAACCATCGCCTGGGAGTTAATAACATTGAATGGGAGGCAAAATATCAGCACGAGAGATTCTCAGATATCATAAACGAATGGGAATTAAGAGATTCTGCTGATTACAACATCCCATTAAATGAAGAAAGCTTACAACTCTCATACGCATACAATGACGAAAATAATATTGAATCAAACAGATATACTTGTTTTGTTCAGGAAAACCGAAATTTCGATTTGAAAAATGGAGCACTGGATATAGCCATAGGTATCAGAGCTAACTATTGGGATTTTAATGATGAGTTTTTATTAAGTCCCAGATTCAGTTTGTTATATACTCCTGATTGGGAAAATGATTTTAGATTTAAATTTGCATCAGGCATTTATTATCAGAGCCCTTTCTACAAAGAATATCGCTCACAAGGAGAAGGTATTAATAAAAACATCAAGGCCCAACAATCCATTCACTACGTAACGGGGTTTGATTATTATTTTAAAGCATGGGAACGACCATTTAAATTTTCCACAGAACTTTATTACAAAAAAATGAAACATCTTATCCCCTATCAGATTGATAATGTAAGAATAAGATATTCAGCTAAAAACAATGCAAAAGGATATGCAGCAGGTTTAGATATGAAAGTGAATGGGGAGTTTGTAAAAGGAATTGAATCCTGGGCCAGTCTTTCTGTAATGCAAACAGAAGAAGATATAAAAGGAGACTCTTATGTAAACTCTTTAGGACAAACTATTTATCCCGGATATATCCCTCGTCCATCAGATCAAAGATTTAATTTTAGTTTGATGTTTCAGGATTATCTAAGGAATAACCCATCTTTTAAAGTAAATCTGAATTTAATTTATGGAAGCGGCTTACCTTTTGGCCCACCGAATTCAGAAAGATACAAAGCAACAAACCGGATGCCTGCATACCGTAGAGTTGATATTGGTTTCTCAAAAGAGCTAACAGGTTCGCAGTTGCACCCTGACAAAAAAACGGGAACTTTTAAAAATATCTGGATAGGGCTGGAAGTTTTCAACCTCTTTGATATTGATAATACTATTTCTTATTTCTGGGTAACAGATGTTAATAACACCCAATATGCAGTCCCCAACTACCTAACTTCCCGAAGACTCAATTTAAAACTGATTACCCGCTTTTAACTGGATATTGAAATAACGCTTATATAAAAAACAAGGTCGGCAATAAATATTACCGACCTTATTAATCAACGTATGTTGGCTTGCTATTTGATTTCAGGAACTCCTGTTGTAGTTCTCACTACTTTTTTAATTTTTCCATTCTCATCATATTCCAACTTATCTACACAAACACTTCTTCTGAATGGACCTCCATCAGATAATCCGGCATTATGATAGATAAAATAATCATTCCCTTTAAAATTAATGATTGCCTGATGATTAGTTGGTGAATTTGGCAATGTATCATTAATTACACCTTGATATTCCCATGGCCCCATTATACTTTTACTGGTTGAATATTCTGTTGTTGATGGATAATGAGCGGCATAAGATAAGTAGTAAGTATCATTACGTTTGTGAATCCATGGAGCTTCAAAAAAGTTTTTAGCAGTCACTGTTTCAACAGGCCCATCTACCTCCGTCATATTATCTTTTAACTTCACAATACGAGCCTCATTCCACGATCCCCACAACATATAAACCTGCTTATCATCATCAACATAAACAACAGGATCGATATTTAATACTATTGAATTTTGTGTTGTGTCGGCAATAATAGGTTTTCCTGAGGCATCTTTATAAGGTCCAAGTGGATGATCTGCAACCGCTACACCAATAGCGAAACCTTCGTTAACACGAGCTGTAGAATCCTTATGCACCATTGGTACATACCACCAAAATTTTCCATTATTTTCAACACAATGACCAGCAAAAGCATTGGCTGCTGCCCACTCAAAATCTTCTACCTGAAGTTTTACACCATGATTAGTCCAGTTTACCATATCTGGTGTTGAAAATACATACCATTTTTTCATTAAAAACCCATCTTTACCCAACTCCTGTTCATCACTACCCGTAAATAAATACAGTGTATCATTATATACTAAAACACTAGGATCTGCAGTTAATGGGGATTTAAATAGGGGGTTCCCACTGTATTTCACTTCTTTTTTGGCACATGATGAAAACAACACCAAAGTAATTAGAAGCGGTAATAAAGATTTAAGTTTTTTCATTGTTAAATACATTTCGTTATAAATTTTTAAAGAAAAGCTAAATATTTGTGTGTACTTATTTTAATTTTTAAACAGATAACAAACCTTTGCAAAATTAAAAATAATAAAAACACGAACACAAATCATTTGTATCATTGAATTATAACGAATAGTCCACCATGTAAAGATATTTGTCTTCTTAAAAGCAATAATAGATGAGAAAATCCTAGATCAACACTACCAGTTCTCTACTTTTACATACTCCTATTCAATAAAAAGACTCAAGATAGATATTATTTACTGACTGTCAGATAAAGGTCACCTGAGGTTCTACTGTAGTTTACACTCACTATTCACTCACTATTGATTCACTATTGACTCACTAATTAGTAACTAACATGTGTTTAAATAATGTATGAATACTGTATTAATTGTTTCAGAAACAGCCAAGCAGTAAGTTGTTGACACCTAAATGTTGCATGCCAGCCTATACTTTTTAAAAAGCTTATATTATATCTGTCGTGGGCACATTGTTAAACCGTGAAGTAATTCATTATTAAAAACGTATAAATATCCACTATTTGTCCTTTCTAAAAAATACCCAACTCCATTGTCTTCTCTTTCAAAACTATCGCAATATCGGTCTTTTCTATATTTTGCAGCATCCCTAACTCCATCTATCCATACTTCTATCATGGTATCCCTACATGCATATACAATAACAGATTTTTCTGCATACTCATATGAGAAGAAATATTTATCTGCATACACTTGTAACCAATCCTTCTTTTCCTGAGCATTAATAATTGATATACCTATAAAAAGTAATATCAAACATGATAATATCGTTTGATTAATTCGATCGTTCATTAACGATCTTCACTTATCAGATAATCGTTCAATAACATGAGATGGAATATCATCACAATGATTGTTTTGCTTCATCAATTCAGTATAATTAAGATAGCTTTCTTTTGCTTTATCAAAGTTCTCTGTATCCCAATAGGCATCTGCCAAATTCAGAAGAGGAGCAGCCAAGGTTGGGTTAGCATCGGTAATTTTTTCTAATATGGAAATAGCACAATCGTAGCATTGGTCATCTCCTATCTGAATTAAATAGGATGCTGTTTTATTTAGTTTTAATAAATTAGAGGAACGTAAATGTTTAAAATTATCAATATTTCTGTAATAAGAACAATCGTAAAATGTGCACTCATCAAATGTAACAGGCTGTATATTAGGCTCTACTTGATATTCAGATTCTATTCCAAGAAAAGTTCTTGAATAAACACCCAGAGAATTATCATCATATAATTCTAAAGTAAGCATTACGCCATTATCCCAACTTTCAAAATATTCAACCGACTTTCCATGTGAATAATCAGCTGTGTCTTTAACCCCATCAATCCATACTTCAATCATGGTATCTCTTCGTGCATATATGATAACGGATTTTTCACAAGCCAAATCTGAGCAGAAGTATTTGTTCGCATAAACCAGTAACCAATCTTTATTATCCTGAGCATTAATAATTGATATACCTGTAAAAAGTAATATCAAACATGATAATACGGTAAAATTAATTCGTTCTTGCATTTTCATTTTGTTGATTATTGTTTATTTGTTCAGTGCTTTCCTGATCATCATTTTCTGGAGGATTAAGTGTACTCTCTCTATCTGTAACAACATCATCAAAATAGACAACTGTTTCTTCTACACCTTGGCTATTCAATTCAGTTTTTTGATATTCAGAAAATTCGGCAAGAGTTGCAATACCATACGTATTTTTATAATCAGAAGTGTTATCAAATGAATGAAACCTTTGATAAGCAACTAATGCTTCATCATTATCCTTAGTAACTCCCGTTTTACATGTAAACTTCGTGTCGTGATAAATAGCCCATCCAAATGTATAAGTCTTATTATTATAAATTCGACTATCTTCATAATTATAAGTATTATTATCTAATTGATTATTTGAACATAAAGTTTGCAAGTAAGCTTTGCAAATAGTTAATTTATTTTTTCTATCATTAAACCCATTAAATCCACCGTTGATTCTTGCGCTTACTTCAAGGATATCATCTCCTCTTGAAGCACTCAATATATTCCCCTTATATATTGTATAAAACCACCCCGCCGATAAGGCTGCATGGGGCAATTGTTCCAACTTTTCCTTATTTGTAGGACTAGAGGTAAAATCATCAGTTTTATTTTGTTCATTTTCACCTTCTGTACCCACAAACTTTTCATACCCCCTATATGTTGACTTATAAGTTAATTGAATTAAACCTCGCCCAGGATATCCTCCATATGAAGTATTGGATACTCCAAATTCTTTAGTAGCTGATAAATTAGCTGACTCAGTTAATAACTGCGCAATAAAATGTGCTTTTTCGATACATGTATGTATTTCAAATTCATTACATGTCAGGTTTAATGCATCAAGATAAGTACTCCTATCATTTGCAATAGCATTAGGAGCTAAGTTCTCCAGATCGACCAAAGTCATTCCTCTATTACAGATACAAGTTGCATTCACATTAACTTCTACAATGCCATCACCATTTACATCATCACCATCAAAAGATTCGAATGATTCTGTTTGTTTTTTTATGTGAATTTCTATTGATTCAGAGAAATTATCATCACTTAGGGATGAATCTATATCTTTAAGTTGCAATGTTAATGTCGTATCGGCATTGATTAGCACGGATTTCAAAATTTTGAATTTTATTTCTCCGTTCTCATCCGTATACATATTGCCATCTTCTAACTTAATTCCTTTTAGTAGTTGTTCGTTGGTGAAATCATCTACATTATAACCTCTATTTGTCCAAAAAGTATTGAAGGCTTCACGCGTTGGATTTGAACCATTAGGTTTATCTTTATCATTACCATCTATTGACTTTGAATATAGAGCTAAATGTTTTAAATAGGTTTGCTTTTTCTTTACCTCATCAGAGGATTGCGGACATTTTTGTCCATGGGCAAAGTTCTGTTGATAGGAGAATGCACCATTTACAGTATAGCTTTGAACCATAGCTCTTGCTAAAGGTTCATCGTTAGCTAGATTATTAAATTTCATATCCAAGGTTACATACTCGATACTTTTCTTAAACTTCACAATCACCCTACCACACAATACATCTTCTAATTCACCTTCTTCTCCGATATATCCCTTATCATCATTTGCAACTAACCTCAACTCTATTTCATCTTCAAAGGTAGGATCAGTTTTGGTTACTTTTAATAATATTGATTGACCAATACTGGTGTCAAATGACTCCTGTTCAAATTCAATACCTTCTACCTTTTTATCAGTACAGACTTGAATAATTCCATCTTCATCTATATTTTTATCAGAACCTTTTTCAATTACTAATGGAATAATTGTCTCATCTTCATCTGTTACAATAGTATATACCTTCTTTTGTTCTTCCGATAAAATATTCAAAGTGGCTGATAAGGATTTTGCTTCTTCACCTAGTGTTGGTTCCTCTAAACTGGAATTTTCTGTTTTGAATTTATCAACATTTAATCTAACATATGGCAAAAACTCATCCCACATGGTTAATCCTGCGGCATCTGCGGAATTAGATTCTTTACCAACTTCATATACTCTCATTAGTTTCTTTGTTTTAGGGTTTTTAATGGTATTCTCATAATATCTGCTGTAACATTAATATTTTCCAGCAAATCATTTTCTAAATACTGACCATTGTATTCATAATCCACCTTATCATCACTCAAATCTATAGAAATGACTTTGCCTGTCATGTTTGCAGATTTAACTACAGCGTAGATATCTTGATCTTTTTTTACTGTGGTCAATACATTACCCTCTGTATCTTCAAAATAGCAATCGGCTAAGGTTCCCTCAACAGGCCTTTCCGTTGCCTCCACTTTAGAACCTCCCATTAAAGAATTTGGATTTTGAATATGCCAGCCTTGTACTCGAACTAAAATGCCCTGGGCAATTAAAATGGCAGGAATAAGTGTAATTGAATTGGTCATGGGGCGGGTGTTTTCGCTCCAGAAATCTTCTTCATTTTTCACACAAGTAACATCGTGAAGGTCGAAATATTTATTTCTTTCGTCTAAACGAGTACTTTCAAATTCTAATTTTACATGATCTTTGATTTGCTCATCAGAAATCCAACGTAACAAATGAGTTTCTTGTCGACTCTCTAATTCAATATGAAATTTAGGTGCGGGAGGTACACTCCTGGGGGCACCTGATTTATTTACGGAATATCCCGGAATAGAAATACGGCATCGTAACATGGGATAATCGAAGCCGTCTACATAAAAACGTCCTTTACAATACATAAGTTAGGTATTGGTTGAATACTAAAGATTATTATGATCTAAAAATAACGAGCTTATTTTAAATACACAAATAATTGTTTTATTTATTTTACATATATACTTAACAATATATATCAACCAACATTAAAACACCTTCTATACTGCGGCATTCAATGACCACACATTACTCTATTACACAAATCCAAACCACAAACAAAATCTTTACACCAACGTCATTACATTATACTTCACTCGTAATAACAACATATTAATTTGTAAACATTACGTTAAATAATAATTCAACATCACACACCTATGAAACTCTCCTGACATTTATCACTCAGATAAAAACATCCAATTTGTATCTTAGTGAACAATTTGATAATCCTTTAAAAACAAAACACTAATGACTCAGAATGATTATATAGAAAGAGAAGATAAGTATGGTGCACATAATTATCACCCACTTCCAGTAGTTTTAGATAAAGGGGAAGGCATATATGTTTGGGATGTTGATGGTAACAAATATTTTGATTTCCTATCTGCATATTCTGCCGTTAACCAAGGTCATTGTCATCCTAAAATAATAAAAGCCCTAACAGACCAGGCCTCTAAACTTACATTAACCTCAAGAGCTTTTTACAGTAGTGTGCTTGGAGAGTTTGAAGAGTATATTACCCAATACTTTGGATACGACAAGGTATTACCTATGAACACCGGTGCCGAAGCTGATGAAACAGCTATTAAACTATGTAGAAAATGGGCATACGAGAAAAAGTGCATTGAAGAAAACAAAGCTAAAATAATAGTATGTGAAGGTAATTTCCACGGAAGAACCATTACAATTATTTCCATGTCAACCGATCCCGATTCATATAAAGGATTTGGGCCTTACACTCCAGGATTTGAAGTTGTTGCTTATAATGATATTAAAGCATTAGAAAAAGCCTTAGAAGATCCTAATGTAGCTGGATTTTTAGTTGAGCCAATTCAGGGAGAAGCAGGTGTATACGTTCCTGAAGATGGCTATTTAAAGAAAGCTCATGAGCTATGTAAAGCTAACAATGTTTTATTTATTGCTGATGAAGTACAAACCGGAATTGCCCGTACCGGAAAAATGTTAGCCTGTGATCATGAGGATGTTCGTCCTGATATTTTAATTTTAGGTAAGGCCGTATCAGGAGGTGTTTTTCCGGTATCTGCAGTGTTAGCTGATGATGAAATTATGCTTTGCATTAAACCTGGTGAACACGGCTCTACATATGGAGGTAATCCATTGGGTTGTAAAGTTGCCATTGCTGCATTGGATGTAATTAAAGATGAGAAACTTGAAGAAAATGCAACTAAACTGGGGGAAATATTCAGAAGTGAGCTAGAAAACATTCAATCAGATATGATTGAATTAGTAAGAGGAAAGGGATTACTTAATGCTGTTGTTATTAAACCAAAGAATGGCAAAACAGCATGGGATGTTTGTTTAGCTATGAAAGAGAATGGTTTAATTGCAAAACCAACACATGGTCATATTATTCGCTTTGCACCACCTTTAGTAATCACGGAAAAAGAATTAAGAGAAGCCATTCATATTATAAAAAAGACTTTTGCTGATTTTGAATAATCCTTAATAGTCTTCTTTTGCCATTAAAGCTCAGAGTTAATTCAATAATTACTCTGAGCTTTTTTTATACACACAGATCAAGCAAACAACTCAACACTAAACAACTACAGGTAATCAGTAAAAACACACGTATTTTCAGTGAAAATGTAAGGTGTTTTTAAAAAAAAGACACTTGTTTTTCTGAATACACAAGTACAAAAAAACTCCTGTGGTAAATTGCATCAAAAAAACGTATATTTAATTTGTATTTAAACCTACTTCACCATGGAAAAGGAATTACAATTACTACACTCCCGATTACGCAAATTAGATGAAAGAAGCTTTGATTTAAACAGCTGGAAACAAGGAACCATAGCCGTTATCGACTCGATACTTGGACCTGACAATTTAAAAAGGAAACTAATTGGCGATATAGATTTTCAAAACAACAGCTGGTCATTAAGGGATTCCACAGGAGATGTAGACTCAGTAAAAAAGACCTGTGCAGATGTTCTTGAAACTATCATTTTAGAAATTGAAACATTTGGATTAGCAGAAAACGTAATTCCTGATAAAACCAAGACAACTATTAACAGCATTGAACTAGTTGAGGATGCTATAAAGAAAGAATTGTCTCAATCTCAGTTTGATGAGTTATTAAACTTATTAAAAGACAAAACTGTATCTGAAACTCAGATTGTAGATAAGATTAAAAGGTATGGCTACGAAGTTGCTCCTAAAATATTGGCCAGCATACTTTTAAGCGACAAATACCTAAAATCAAAAGAATAAATAAAAATACGTACCCATAAAAAAGGCTCGCAGAAATTAAAATCTACGAGCCTTTATATCTAAAATACTATTTGAACTACATTTTTTCAGGTACATCCACACCTAACAACCACATGGCGTTTTTAATTGTTTTACCAACTGTTTTACACAATACCAAACGCATCATTCGCTTATCTTCATCCTCCTCAAAAAGAATTGGGCAATCATGATAGAACTGGTTGTATTCTTTTGCTAAATCATAGGCAAAATTAGCTATCACAGCAGGAGAAAACACTTTACCAGCCTCTTTTACAATATTCGGAAAATAAGCAATCATACGAATCAGGTTATTCTCTTTCTCCCCGATCTCCACATTTATTGGTGCTTTATCTGCCACTTCAATTCCTTTTTCTGCAGCTTTTCTGAAAATAGACTGAATTCGAGCATGTGTATATTGAATAAACGGACCTGTATTCCCATTAAAATCAATTGATTCTGAAGGATTAAAAGTCATATTTTTACGCGGATCCACCTTCAATATAAAATATTTAAGGGCTCCAAGTGCAATCATTCTGTATACTGCTTCTGCATCTTCTTCTGAATATCCATCTAATTTCCCAAGGTCTTTAGACATCTCACGAGCAGTATTCACCATATCTTCTACTAAATCATCAGCATCAACTACAGTACCTTCTCTTGATTTCATTTTCCCTTCAGGAAGCTCTACCATTCCATATGAAAAGTGAACCAAATCCTTACCCCACTTAAATCCTAGCTTATCAAGCAATAAGGCCAAAACCTGAAAGTGATAATCTTGTTCATTTCCAACTACATAAACCATCTTATCGATATTAAAATCATCGAATCGTAGTTTTGCAGTACCAATGTCCTGAGTCATATAAACAGACGTTCCATCTTTACGAAGTAACAATTTCTCATCAAGACCATCTTTAGCTAAATCACACCAAACACTATTATCATCTCTTTTATAAAAAAGACCTTTATCCAAGCCTTCCAACACCATGTCTCTACCAACAGTAAATGTATCAGACTCATAATAAATCTTATCAAAATCAACGCCCATTTTTTTGTAAGTCACATCAAAACCTGCATAAACCCAACTATTCATGGTTTCCCAGTCTTTGTAAACCTCAGCATCTTTAGCTTCCCATTTTCTAAGCATTTCACGTGCTTCCTGAATTAAAGGAGCATTATTTTCAGCGTACTTACTTAATTCTTCACAAGCTTTGAACTGCTCATTTTCAGCATCATTCAAACCCTCTTTTGTTTTCTTTTTAGCTTTTAAGGCAGAAAAGGTTGTAGCAAAATCATCAACCTCACTTATCGCTGGATAATCATTTAATTTCTCAGCTATAATCGTTTTAATCTCAGCTTTGTATTCCTGGTCAAATTTCACATAGTAATCACCTACTAACTTATCGCCTTTGATACCAGTTGATTCAGGAGTAGCTCCCTCACCCCACTTTTTCCACGCTAACATTGATTTACAAATATGAATACCTCTATCGTTTACAATATTTGTTTTTACAACATTATAACCATTAGCTGCTGCAATTCTAGATAAAGAATATCCCAACAGGTTATTACGTATATGTCCTAAGTGTAATGGTTTATTAGTATTTGGAGAAGAATATTCAATCATCATTAAAGGAGAAGATTCCTCTACTGGTTGATATCCATAAGTTTCTTGCTGAGCAATATCATTTACTAAATTAAGCCAATAATCAGCAGCCAATTCAATATTCAAGAAACCTTTAACAGTGTTATAATTAGCTACATTTTCGTCTGAGTTTTTAATAAACTCACCAATATCTTTTCCTGTTTCTTCAGGTGATTTTTTTGATATTTTAAGTAAAGGGAAAACCACAATTGTAAAATCACCCGTTAAATCTTTTCGGGTAATTTGTACCTGAGCCTGTTTTTCATTTATCTCTTGTCCGTATAGTTCCTTAACTGCGGCAATTACTTTTCCTTTTAATTGCAATTCTATATCCATAACTGCTGTTATTCTGCTTTATTTTACAAATGAGAGTGCAAAGATAAAAAAGTTATGCGAATGCAATATAATTCAAATACTATTCTACCAACTCAAACTCAATATCAATATGATATTCACTGCTCACATTTTGTCCATTATAAGTAGCAGGAATCCAACTCCACTCCCTTGGAAATGTTTTTGCAACTCTCAAAACTTCTTTATCCAGTAAGGGGTGAAGTTTTTTAACTATCTGTAGCTGAACAGGTTTACCCATACCATTAACGGTAACAGCCAAAGTAACCCTACCTTTAACATCTTGGTTCTTAGCCACCTGAGGATAATCTATATGATTTACAATATAAACATAAGGTATTAAAGGACTACCATCAAAAAACACAGGTGTTTCTAAATATTCCTCCGGAGTTTGTCTATTCGCAATTTTAGTTACCTTATTTGTATTGTAATCATATTCAAATTCAAATACACCATTCAAAGAAAAATAGACCCATCGCCCACTCTTTTCACCATTTTTGTACACTCCCCGTTCAATAACAAGGCCTTTGTATTTTCTAAAATACCTTCCATGTTTAATTGAAGTATCATTTTTCATGGCATAATATTGCTCATAAAAAAAACCATATTTCTTACTCTGTAACGATGTTTCCTGAGCGGAAGAATTTACAAAACAAAAAAACAGGCAGAAGGGTGCTAAGTATTTAAATATATGCAAAATAGTAGTTTTTAAATTAGGATAAAGATATTAATAAAAACAAAAACCTTATCATCTTACTTTTTACAATAATAAAATGATAAGGTTTTTGATATTAAAAAAACTAAAGTCTAATTATTTATAAGTTTCTCTTTAAATAATCACTCATCATCTGATATAAATGCATTCTTGTGTTACCTCCATAAATACTATGATTTCTGTTTGGATACACAAACATATCAAATTGCTTTCCTGCCTGTATCAATTGCTCTACATACTCAACTGTATTTTGATAATGCACATTATCATCAGCAGAACCATGAATAATAAATAATCGTCCGGTTAAATCATTAACCATATTAATAGGTGAGTTCTCATCATATCCTTTAGGATTTTCTTGTGGTTTACGCATAAACCTTTCGGTATAAACACTATCGTAATAGCGCCAATTAGTTACCGGAGCTACGGCAATACCAACTTTAAATACACCATTTGCTTTACCTAAACAGCTACAACTCATAAATCCACCATAACTCCATCCCCAAATAGCTATTCGTGAAGCATCTGTATAATCTAAACTACCCAGGTATTTTGCTGCTTCAATTTGATCATCAGACTCATACTTACCTAACTGCATGTAGGTACACTTTCTAAATTCTTCACCTCGGGCCCCTGTTCCTCGTGGATCAACGCAGGCAACGAGATAACCTTCAGAAGCTAAATATTGCTCCCAACCCAAAGACCATTCGTCCAACACTTCCTGAGAATTTGGACCACTATACTGAGTCATTAAAACAGGATACTGTTTTGAAGCGTCAAAGTTTAATGGTTTAATCATCCATCCGTTTAATTCTACTCCCTCACTTGTAGTAAATGTAAAAAACTCTTTGTCAGCCAATTCATATGCAGCCAACTTTGTTTTCAAGGCTGAATTATCTTCAATCGTTCTTACTAATTTTCCTGATTGTGCATTTAGTGTATATTGAGGTGGTGTTGTTGTACTTGAATATGTATTTATATAATATTTATAATTTGAATTAAATTCAGCACTATTAGTACCTTCTTTACTACTTAACTTACATTGCTTCTTAGCATCCAAACTAACAGCGTACACTTCTCTTTGTGTTGGAGAAACTTTAGCTGCCTGATAATAGATCATTTTTTTATTGGTGTCATAACCATAAAAATCAGTCACATCCCAATTACCTTTTGTAAGCTGTCTGATTTTCATCCCTGCCATTGTGTATAAATGAATGTGATTATATCCATCCATCTCTCCTACATAAACAAAGTAATCTCCTCCGGGTAAAAAGGTTAAATTATCCAGCACATTCTCATCAATATAATAATCATTTCGATGAGTAAATACACTTTTAGTTAGAGTTGATGCTGTGTTTGCAATTAACAGATCAAATTGATTTTGAAGACGATTTAACTTTAAAATTCCTAGTTTACCTTCTTCGTAAGTCCATCGAATACGAGGAATATAATAATCTCCATCCTCTATTTTCATGGTCTTAGTAGTCCTGTTTTTCACATGAAAAACTTTCACTTCTACTATTGAATTATCTTCCCCTGCCTTAGGGTATTTGAATTTATATTCGCCCGGATACAATGCGTAATCATCATAAGTAGGTTGACTACCTTTATATAATGGAAACTTATATTGTTTTACATTCGATTCATCAAATCTCAAATAAGCTAATTCCTTGCTATCAGGTGACCACTCCATAGCTCTATTAAACTCAAACTCCTCTTCATAAACCCAATCAGGAACACCATTTATAATCTTATTGAATTCTCCATCTTTGGTAATTCGAGCTTCTGTACCAAACAAAATTTTATGGATGTACACATCATTATTCTTTACAAAAGCAACCATATCCCCATTAGGCGAAAAAATGGCAGCTTGTTGCTTATCTCCTTCTGATAAAGGTTTTATCTCTTTTCTTTTAATATCATACAGATAATAATTAGCTCTGAATGTTCTCCTATAAATTTTTTCTTTATGAGTATAAACCAGAATTTTTGTATTGGTACTATTAAATTCATAACCTTGAATATTATCAATAGGGCAATCTTTAACTTTACCTAAATCTAATACAACACCAACCTGTTTTCCTGAAGAATATGCATACTTAACAATTTTATTTCCTCCTTCAAGAGCCGTATAATTATTACCATCTGAAGTAGACTTAAGCCCTGCAATTGACTTAGAACGAAAAGTGTAATTTTTATTTAAATCTTCAAGAGTAACAGTCTTTTTTTGAGCTGTTAATAACAATGGAATAAAAAAGGCACTAAAAAGTAATATCTTTTTTATCGATTTAGATGTTTTTGTTGTTTGATACATATATTTATAAATCCTTATTACTAATTAACTAAACAATTATTGCGAACAAAACTAATAATTAGATGATAGGATTCAAATTTTACCTTTAAATATCAAATTTCACCAATAAAAAGCCTTGCAAACGCAAACGAGCCTACTCTCTAACAAATTTCAATCCAAAAGCTATAAAATTGGCCTTCAAACCGGTATTCCTCTTATAATTATTATACTTTAAATCAATACTTTTAAGACCAAACTTTCCAATTTTTGCTTTGGTAAAAATATCTGTGTATGATATTCCAAAACCAAATTGATCAGCATTAAACTTTGATAAATCGTAATCTGAAGTATAATATTTACTTGTTGACAAATGTGTATCAAAAGGTGCAAAATAGTCTGCTGCAGTTTGATTATAAAACCTGTAACTCGGATACAATGTAAACTTTTGTGAGATCTTTATTGGAATTTCCACATTCACCGTGTTGGATGTTATTCCCCAATCATCATAATAGTACCTATAATATGTTCTTAATGACAAATACTCATTAATAAAATAATGAAATCTGACTCCTACAGGAATTTTGAATCTGGTTTCTGGTAATCTTTCAATATCATCTGCCAACATAAAAACATCTCGGTTATTACGAGTTGCATAATAAGGTATACTCTCAGCATTCCCAATGTAATAATTGCTTTTATCAGCAAAATACACCCGCTGCATTGGATTAGATAACCAACCATCTTGCTGAACCAAATCGAAGAACAAGGAAATTTGAGCATTTTTGCTTAAAATCTGAGAAAAAGAGACTGAAAGAGAATAGGTATTTCTTCCTTTATCCGCAACCTTACTAAAACCAACTGGATTCCATGTTGTTCCATTTTTGCTGGTAACTATTCCCTGATTATTTAAAATATCGGCATTGGCAAAAAAACCACTATATAAATCACCATTTACATCATCATATGAAATTAACTCAGTTGGATATACTGGTTTCCACGTATCCAAAAACAAGCTCCCCTTTACATTTATTTCAGTATTCTTTTCATTAAACAACTTTGTATATCCACCACCAAATCCCAACGAAGTGTAATCAAACTCCTTAGAAAACGAAAGATGTGCATCCCATATTTTATTCCTATCATCAGAACTATGAGCGTAATTTCCGGATAAACTAGTCCAGGTATCTTTTTGTGAAGCACCAGACGAAGCTACCCAAGGACTTCCTGTCATATCGTTATTAACATTTTGCGAAGCTCCGGACTTATCAAATGGATTTACATTACTGGACGATGCAGATGTATAAGTTGAAAAACCAACATCAACAGTTAAAACATCATCATCATTCAATGGAATACTAACAATAATATTAGGTGTAAAATCGGTTATTTTCTCATCTCCTACCCCTCCGGTAACAGATGCATTATCACCTTCCTGATTATAATAACTTGATAAAATATCTACTTCAGTATTTTCTAAAACTCGCTTTTTAAAAGTAAAAGTGCTGTCTGACTGTGAATAGGTAATTACAGAAACAAACAAGAATATCATTAAGATTAAATTCTTCATTTTTTTTAATTATTAAGATTTCATAAATCAATTACATCCACAGCCTCCTCCAGACTTGCCTCCATTAGCACCTGAAGCACCCTCCCTATAAACCTGATAATTAGTCTCAAACTTTTTAAACTTCTTATCACTTAAGGCCATATCCGGATCATTAATATTTACCTTTTCATATTCTTTTAGAACTGTGCACGAGCTCATTGAGCCAATAATTATCAGTGCTATAATTAATATCTTCTTCATTACCTTACTCTTTCTTTAAATTTTTATACCGACTTAGTTGTATGTTATCTGACTCAATAACTTTACTATTTTCATCCACAACAATACACTCAACACCTTTTAGTTGATTGACCATATTTAACCCGGCATCTACACCCATTACAAATACAGAAGTTGCTAAAGCATCTGCAATCTCTGCATTTGCCGTAAAAATGGTTACACTCAAAATACCCTTACTTGGATATCCCGTTTTTGGGTTGATAATATGTGAATAGATTTCCCCATTAAATTTTACGTAATTCTCATAATTACCAGAAGTTACAACAGCACTATTTTGCACTGGCATCCACGAAAACACTTTTGACTTATTTAAAGGATTTACAATTGCCACCACCCAATCTTTACCATCAGGTTGAGTTCCCCAAGTGTTTAAATCACCGGATGCATTAATAATACCAGCTACAACTCCTTGCTTTTGAAGTAAAGCCTTAGCTCTGTCCGCTGCATATCCCTTACCTAAAGCGCCGAAACCAATTCGCATTCCTCTATTTTTCAAATACACGGTCTGTTCTTCCGTATTTATAATAATGTTTTTATAATCTACGTTTCTAATTGAATGCTTTACTTCATCAACAGAAGGCACCGCAGTCATACTACCATCAAACCTCCAGATTTTATCCATTGAAGCATAAGTAATATCAAATGCACCATCAGTAAGTTTGGATATTTTTAATGAACGTTGAATCAGATTTATTAACTCTCTGCTTACTTTAACAGGAGCTATACCAGCATTACGATTTATTTTTGAGGTCTCTGAATCTTCATCCCAGGAAGAAATCATTTTTTCAATTCTTGAGATCTCTTCTATAGCCAATTGAATATATCGATCCCCAGACTCCTGATTTTCAGCCACGACTGTTATCTCAAACCGGCATCCCATCAGTTTTGTGGTTTTCTTATAAATATTCCCGGCATTGCTTGAAAATTCAACAAGCACAGCAAAAATTAATAATACTAGAACCTTCAAAGCCTGTTATTTAAATGAGTTGAGTTGATTATAGTAATCCTTTGGACTGGATTTTTTATACCCTAACGCACCTAAAGCTTTTCCATCTGCATTTAATACAACAACATAAGGAAAGTACCCACCTTGATTATATTTTTCGGCTAATGCAGCATTTTGCTTCTGCCTTTCTTCAGGTAATTGATGCTTTTTACTTCGTGGAAAATCAGCTTTTACAATTACAAATTGCTTTTCTGCAAGGACTCTAAATTCTTCAGTATCTAAAATTTCTTTTTCAAGTTTAATACAAGGAGCACACCAATCAGACCCCTGAAACACCAGAACAATACGTTTCCCTTGCTGCTGAGCTAATGTTTTAGCCTGTTCCATCACAAGCTCCTTTTCCTGACCAACTACACTAAAAACTATTAGTAATGAAGTTAATAACAGCGCCCATTTCTTTTTCATATACAATATTATTATACATTAGAACTACTACATAAAATTCAACAACTTAGATATTTTCACATATCTAAATCTGCTTCAAATTGCCATATTGAACTCGCCAATTTAGTCATCCTCATCTGTGATAAATTTTTATCGTGGCTCATTTCATGCAATAGATACAATTTCTATTGACTCGTTTTTTTTATGATTGCACTATTTAACTAGTACCATCAGAAACGTACCACTCTAAAAAAAGTTTTACTAATATGTTATTTATATATCTACAGTTTTATATTTTTTGATTTTAAAAGTCTTTTTTTTGTATTGAAATGTAATATAAAGTAGTTAAAACTATCTTTAACAATTATCTTTCTCCCCAGATTAATGCTTGTAACAAATAATATTTATCTTTGCGTGTTTTTTATTACGAATTTGTATACAACTAGAATTTGTAAGAAGTTAGGTGTTCGTATAATCTAAAGTCTACAAAATCTAAAATTTTAAGTTAAAATGGTTAAAATAACCTTACCAGATAATAGTGTAAGAGAGTACGAATCAGGAGTTACCGGTTTGGAAATTGCCAAGAGCATTAGTCCTCGTTTGGCCAAAGAAGTTTTATCTATCTCAGTAAATGAGGAAACATGGGATCTTACACGTCAAATAACGGAGGATGCCTCTATTAAATTATATAAGTGGGAAGATGAAGAAGGCAAACATGCATTCTGGCACTCTTCAGCTCACTTAATGGCAGAAGCACTTGAAGCGCTGTATCCAGGTATGAAGTTTGGAATAGGACCTTCAATTGAAAATGGCTTTTACTATGATGTGGATCCCGGTGATGATGTAGTTTTAAGAGATGCTGACATTCCTAAGATAGAAGCTAAAATGAAAGAATTGGCTCGTCAGAAAAACGCATACGTGCGTACTGATGTTACCAAAGAAGAAGCGCTTTCATATTTTAATAATAAAGGTGATGAATACAAACTTGAGTTAATTAATGAACTTGAAGACGGAACCATTACTTTTTATAAACAAGGTGAATTTACCGATTTATGTAGAGGACCACATTTACCTTCTACAGAATTAATCAAAGCAGTTAAAGTTTTGAGCATTGCAGGTGCATACTGGAGAGGTGATGAAACCCGCAAGCAATTAACCAGAGTATATGGAATTACTTATCCTAAGCAAAAATTGCTTGATGAGTACCTAGTGAGACTTGAAGAAGCTCAAAAACGCGACCACAGAAAAATAGGTAAAGAGCTTGAACTTTTTGCTTTTTCTCAAAGAGTTGGACAAGGTCTTCCATTATGGTTACCTAAAGGTGCTAAACTTCGTGAACGTTTAGAGAACTTCCTTAAAAAAGTACAATTACAATACGGATACCAGCAAGTAATCACTCCTCATATAGGAAACAAAGAACTATATGAAACATCGGGTCACTATGCTAAATATGGTAAAGATTCTTTTCAACCTATCAACACACCAGCTGAAGGAGAAGAATTCTTACTTAAGCCAATGAACTGTCCGCACCATTGTGAAATATATAAAGTAAAACCTGTTTCATATAAAGACTTACCAATACGTATGGCAGAATTTGGAACTGTTTATCGTTATGAACAAAGTGGTGAATTACACGGTTTAACAAGGGTTAGAGGATTTACTCAGGACGATGCACATATTTTCTGTACTCCAGATCAATTAAAAGACGAGTTTAAAAAGGTAATTGACATCATCCTTTATATATTTAAAGCGCTTGATTTTAATGACTTTATCACTCAGGTTTCTTTAAGAGATAAGGAAAATACTGAAAAATATATTGGAAGCGAGGAGAACTGGGAAAAAGCAGAATCAGCTATTATTGAGGCCTGTGAAGAAAGAGGTATGGAAACCATTGTTGAATATGGAGAAGCTGCTTTCTACGGGCCAAAATTAGACTTTATGGTTCGCGATGCCATAGGACGCAAATGGCAATTAGGAACAATTCAGGTTGACTATAACTTACCAGAACGCTTTGAGTTAGAATACATGGGATCTGATGGTGAAAAACATCGTCCGGTTATGATTCACCGAGCACCATTTGGAAGTATGGAACGTTTTGTTGCTGTTTTAATAGAACACACTGCCGGAAAATTCCCATTATGGTTAACTCCTGAACAAGTGGTAGTTCTGCCAATCAGTGAAAAATTTAATGATTACGCTAAAAAAGTTTCAAATGTCCTTAATAATTCCGATATTCGCACCGTTTTAGATGACCGAAATGAGAAGATTGGTCGTAAAATACGTGATAATGAGCTAAAACGTATACCTTTCCTACTAATTGTAGGAGAAAAAGAAGCTGAAACAAATTCAGTTTCGGTACGTAAGCAAGGCGATGGAGATAAGGGTTCAATGGAAATAGAACAATTCATTAGCTTTATAAACAAGGAAGTTGAAGAGCAACTTTCAGCAATAGAGAGTAAATAAACAAATTGATTTTTAACTAATTATAGGAGGATTTTACAATAGCACAGAATAGAAGAAAACCACACGGTTCGCAGCAAAAGGATTCTGCTAATTTTCGCATTAATAATGCAATCAGGGTACCTAAAATAAGACTTGTTGGCGATAATATAGATAATCCGGGAGTGTACTCTACATCGGAAGCAATAAAAATGGCTGATGCATTAGAGCTGGATTTGGTGGAGATTTCTCCTAAAGCTGACCCTCCTGTATGTCGTATTACTGATTATCAAAAGTTTTTATACCAACAGAAAAGAAAACAAAAAGAGCTTAAGTCAAAAGCGGTTAAAGTTATCGTTAAAGAAATCAGATTCGGTCCGAATACTGATGATCATGATTACAACTTTAAGCTTAAACACGCTCAGAAATTCCTTTCTGAAGGAGCAAAAGTTAAAGCATATGTATTCTTCAAAGGAAGATCAATCTTGTTTAAAGAAAAAGGTGAAATTTTACTTTTAAGATTTGCTCAGGATTTAGAAGAATATGGGAAGGTTGAACAATTACCAAAACTTGAAGGTAAAAGGATGATTATTTTCCTTTCGCCTAAAAAAGTTAAAAAGTAATTTCAATTATATAAACCAATTAATAGTAAGTACAATGCCAAAGATGAAGACGAATTCCAGTGCGAAAAAACGTTTTACAATCACTGGAAGCGGTAAGATTAAGAGAAAGCATGCTTTTAAAAGTCACATTTTAACAAAAAAGACTAAAAAGCAAAAAAGAAATCTTACTTACGCAGGACTTGTTCACAAGTCAGACGAGAGCAACGTTAAGTTGTTACTAAACATGAAATAATAGGGAAAATTCCTTATTGTATTAATTATTAACCGAATGAAGTTAGCCGAAAGATCCTGAAAGCAGGACGCTAATCATTCTAAAACAAGTAAAAATGCCAAGATCAGTAAATGCTGTTGCTTCAAGAGCAAGAAGAAAAAAGATTCTAAAGCAGACTAAAGGTTACTTTGGAAGAAGAAAGAACGTATGGACAGTAGCAAAAAACACCTACGAAAAAGGTTTAGGTTACGCATACCGCGATAGAAAAAGAAAGAAAGGTCATTTTAGAGCACTTTGGATTCAAAGAATCAATGCTGCAGCCCGTTTAGAAGGAGTATCATACTCTAAATTAATGGGAATGATGACTAAGAAAAATATTGAGATTAACAGAAAAGTTTTAGCTGACTTAGCAGTTAATCATCCAGACGCTTTTAAAGCTGTTGTACAAAAAGCAATGGCTAATTAATAAAGGCCAATAATGAAATACAAAATGGCAGGAGAGCATTACTTTCCTGCCTTTTTCATTTCATACATCAACACATAACATACTGAGATAAAAGCATCATTACCCATTCTTTCTAAGATACGGTCTAAATAATAGAAGTTTTATTTATTCCGCTTCTTCAAAACAATCAAAACACATATTTTTGCGATTCAAAGAAATTATGCACCATGAGTAAAGATTTTAAACCTACTCCATACATTTTGGAATCTGTAAATACAGGTAAACAATTTAGTGATGAAGGATGGACTTTAGACGCACCTGGCGAAAATCAACCAACACTTATCAGAGCTGTTTACAATAAAAAACAGATTGAAGTTAAAGATGAATCATATGGAATATTTCGTTTTGCAGATTGGTTACCTGTTCATAAAATGCTAGAAGGCTCTTCAGCTCCAATTACATACAAAAGCGAAGGACTATCCAAAAAACTAGGCCTTAATAACTTATATATTACATTTAGTGGATATTGGCCCGAAAAAGGTGCAAATTTCCGAACTTGTTCATTTAAAGAAACCGAAGCCTATACTGTTG
This sequence comes from uncultured Saccharicrinis sp., assembly GCA_963665705.1. GTDB lineage: Bacteria > Bacteroidota > Bacteroidia > Bacteroidales > Marinilabiliaceae > Saccharicrinis. Next base: position 401,581 of record OY762448.1, on the reverse strand, counting down.
GAGGAAGATTAAGTTCTGATAATGGCTCTGTATTGGTTGTTGCTTCTGCAGGAAACACAGCAAGAGCTTTTGCCCGTGTATGTTCTGACAATAATATTCCACTATTACTTTGTGTACCTGAAGACAATATAAATGCACTTTGGTTTGATGAGCCAATAAAAGATAATGTAAAATTAGTAGTTACTAAATCCGGAAGTGATTATTTCGATGCCATTCACCTTTCTAATTTAGCCTGTGAAATAGATGGTTTTATAGCTGAAGGTGGCGCTAAAAATGTGGCCAGAAGAGATGGAATGGGAACTACAACTCTATCTGCAGTTACTACTATTGGCAGAATTCCTGATTATTACTTTCAGGCAGTAGGTAGTGGAACTGGAGCTATTGCTGCATGGGAAGCCAACAAACGCTTAATTGAAGACGGACGATTTGGCAACAATTATATGAAATTAATGGTTTCGCAAAACCATCCATTCATACCTATTCACAATGCATGGAAAGCGGATTCAAGAGACATGTTACACCTGGATGATGATGAAGCCAGAAAACAAGTTGAAGCTATTGATGCCAAAGTTCTATCAAACAGAAAACCTCCTTATCCAATTATCGGAGGTTTGTATGATGCGATGAAAGAAGCAGGTGGTGACGTACTTCTTGCCAATAATGAGGAAGCTTCCGAAGCAGCTCGTATTTTTAAAGAAACAGAAGGAAATGATATCCATTCTGCAGCATCGGTAGCTACAGCAACACTAATAAATGCTGTAAAAAACGGCATTGTAAAACCAGATGATTATATATCATTAAATATTACAGGGGGTGGAGAAGAAAGGATTAAGAGTGAGAAAGAAATTATTTACCTTAAACCAACACATGTATTTGATATTACTCCACCCCTTGAGGATGTTAAAAATGTAATCACTAAGTTATTTTTTGAATAAAGACATAAATAAAGAAACTTAGAGCAGTTATATTTATACTTAAAAAGCACAACAAAGAGTACAGTTTTTAATTACTGTACTCTTTGTGTTTAAATACACTAAACTGCAATAGTATAATTCTAATATTCTATTATTATATTTGCTTTTCATTAAATAAAACCAAAGGAAGAACTTGATTAGCTTTAGGTTAATATTTAGTTAAAACCTACTTTTCATTATTTGTAAAAGTTAAACTCTTTTATCTTTATACCTGAGTATTAAAATCTTCCTTAACAGATATAAATATCTCTTATACAAAACAATATACAATATGAATATCGCTTTGATTGGGTATGGCAAAATGGGAAAAGAAATTGAAAAAATTGCCATTGAACGAGGACATACAATTACTTCAAAAATAGATATGCAATCTGATGACACTTTTGACGGAGAAGGTTTTGCTTCCGCAGATGTTGCCATTGAATTCACAGTTCCTGAAGCTGCATATAACAATTATCAGTCTTGTTTCAAACACAACAAGCCTGTTGTTTCAGGAACCACAGGATGGCTAGATAAAATCGAGGAGATAAAAGATCAATGTGAAAATAAAGGTCAAACATTCTTTTACGCTTCTAATTTTAGTGTTGGTGTTAATGTATTTTTTGAGATTAATAAGAAATTAGCTCAATTAATGAATACGTTACCTGACTACGAAGTAAGTATGGATGAAACACATCACATTCACAAATTAGATGCACCTAGTGGAACTGCAATTACCCTTGCTGAAGGTTTAATTGATAATATTGATCGCAAAACAGGATGGGTTGAAGGCAAAGAAGCATCTAAAGAGGAAATTCATATCGAAGCCATAAGAAGAGATGAAGTCCCTGGAATTCACACAATAAAATACGAATCATCCGTTGATGAAATTGTGATTCACCATAGTGCTAAATCACGTAAAGGCTTTGCTCTTGGAGCTGTATTAGCAGCAGAATTTGCAGCTAAAAACAAAGGCCTTTTAGGAATGAGTGATTTACTTAAATTTTAACTTATTAAATTCATTATAATGCCAAAAATTTCTCTAGCTAAATGGATTAGATTTTCAATTACTACCCTGGTTTACCTTTTATGGGTACTTTGGGTTGGTAATTACTGGTTATTACTGGGCTTACCTATCATATTTGATATTTATATCTCTAAAAAGGTTCCCTGGAGTTTTTGGAAAAAAACCAAGAATGGAGAAAAACCAAAAGCTTGGGTAGAATGGGTTGATGCATTATTATTTGCACTAGTTGCCGTTTATTTCATTAACCTGTTTTTATTTCAAAATTATAAAATACCAACTTCTTCTCTTGAAAAATCACTCTTAGTAGGAGATCACTTATTTGTAAGCAAGGTAACATACGGTCCTCGTATTCCAAATACGCCCCTATCATTTCCATTACTACAGAATACGGTTCCTATTTTTAACACAAAATCTTATTCTGAGTGGCCACAATGGAAATATAAAAGACTAAAAGGTTTTAAAGAAGTTGAAAAAGGGGATATTGTTGTATTTAACTTCCCTACAGGGGATACTGTTCCATTTAATGTTCCTAATCCAGATTATTATATTTCGTGTAGAAGAGAAGGTATTAATCGTGCCAACGCTGATCCATCGTTATTACAAGGATACCAAAATAAAAGTCAGTGGGAAATAAATTCTAAATTACGAGAATTAGGCAAAAAAAATATTTCACAAAATAAAGAATACTGGGGAGAAGTACTTTATCGCCCTGTAGACAGAAGAGACAACTACGTTAAAAGATGCGTTGCTGTTGCAGGAGATACTTTTGAAGTCAGGAGCAATCAGATTTACATCAATGGTGAAAAAGTTAAAAACCCTAAAGGACTGCAACACTGGTATAATATTATTACAGACGGAACTAAGTTCAATAGCAGATTCCTTGAAAAGATGGAAATCTCAAATGAGGATGCAAGGTTTCTAGGTAATGGTCCTAATTACACATTGCCTTTGACTAAAGCTAAAGCAGATATGCTAAAAGAATATCCATTTATCCGACAAATATCAATGGCGGAAGAGCTTCCGGATTCCAACTATACTCAAACATGGCCTTATAGCACTGATTATAATTGGAGTAGAGATAATTTTGGTCCTCTTTGGATTCCCAAAAAAGGAGCTACAGTAAAACTTAATCTTAAAAATCTTGTAATTTACGACAGAATTATCACAGCATACGAAGGTAATACCCTTGATGTTAAAGATGGACAGATCTATATCAATGGAGAAAAACAGGATGAATACACCTTTAATATGGACTACTACTTTATGTTAGGTGACAACAGACATCAATCTGCCGATAGTAGATACTGGGGCTTTGTTCCGGAAGACCATGTTGTAGGTAGACCATTATTAGTATGGCTTTCGTTAAATAAGGATAAGTCACTATTTGAAGGTAAAATCCGTTTTGACAGATTTTTTAAATGGGTAGCCAACGAGCAGTAACATAGCCTTAGTTAATCATTACGCACATTCGCATAATAATTTTCATACAGGCTATTATACATTGCTAATTTTAAAACATATAAAATATAACAAATGGGGTTAGCATATTAATACTAACTCCATTTTTTATTTATAAAATTATACAATCCCACAAATACAAGAATACTAATGACTCCAAAGAAAATATCTCAACTAGGTTTTGTCTTTGTTCTATTTATACTTGGCATATGGACAGAAAGCATTTTACCATTTTTTGGACTATTATTGATTCTTGACTCTATCCGAAATAAACGTTTTGTAAAAAAAACAATCGCCTTTTTAAAATCCAAAACAGAAAAAAAATTTATTATAATAGAGTGGATTACTGCAATCATATTGGCCGGTTGGTTACTTTTTTTCATTCAAAATAATTTTGTAGGTATATATACTTTCCATACTTCATCAATGAATGGCACTTTGGATCCCGGAGATATTTTATTAGTAAATAAATTAGAACCTGGAGTTGGAAGAAATATAAATTCAGAAAAATGGTTTCATCGTAGTATTGGCACAAGTAAGTTAAAACATAAAGACATCATAATGTTTCACTTCCCAGAAGGCGACTCACTTTTAAAAAACAGACCTACTGACAGTTACTATTACCTAAAGAGATTGTATGCTAAAAACGAACTTATTGGAAAAAAAGATAAACTATCCAACTTACAATACTACCCTGTAGATGAGCGCCCCCGCTTTGTAAAAAGAGTATATGGATTACCTGGAGATAGCATCACAATTAGCAATGGAATAATATACTGCAACAATAAAAAAATTACTTACCCTGAATTATCTATTGGTCGTTACAAGATTTCACCAGAACTTAAACCAGAACTAGTAAAAAACAATATTAAACCCTACAATGAGTTAATTACAAATGATGGAATCATTTGGGAAATTTATGAGAAAGACATTAAGTTACTTGCTCAGAAAGGCATAAATTTATCGACAGATTGTTTACCAAAAAATTATCCCGACGCTCTTGTTTTTCCGTTCTCAATACATTTGCTTTGGAACATGCATAACATGGGAACTATTTATGTTCCTAAAAAAGGAGATAAAATTGAAATCAATCTCAATAACCTGAAGTTCTATAAACGAATAATCTCTACATTTGAAGAAAATAAAATTGAAATCATCAATGATAAAATTTTAATTAATGGAAAAGAATCAAGATATTATCAATTTAAAATGGATTATTATTGGGTAATGGGTGATAACAGACCGCATTCATTTGATAGTAGGTTTTGGGGATTTGTTCCTGATAATCACATCATAGGGAAAGTGGAATATATTCTTTATTCAAAAAAAACAGACTCAAAATCTTTATTTAACTATAAAGACGACAGGTTTTTTAAAGCTATAAATTAAACATACTGCTATGAAAAAATCATTTTGGTTTTTAATAATTATTGCATTATTAATAGTTATTTTTTCTGTTCAAAATGCAGAAGTTGTCCCCATTAAGTTTATAGTCTGGGAAGGAGAATTATCTTTGGCTATCTTAATGATTTTAACTTTTTTATTTGGCTTAATCGTTGGTGCAATATATTATGCAGTGAGTATTAAGAAAAAGAAAAAAGAAAAAAATCCAGTTGGAGATATTGCTTTCTCTGACAACACAAAAGAAGAAAACATAGAGAACAAAGAAGACCAGGATCTTAAAGAAACGAAGCTCAATGAATAATAATAACACTTTATTCACTATTAATTATTTACCTTCAGTCCAATACTTTTCCCATTGGGTAAATAGTAAAACCCCAACTCTAGAAAAACACTGTAATTACATACGACAAACTTATCGTAATAGATGTGACATATTAGCTGCAAATGGGATAATTCCTTTAACTATACCTGTAGCAAAGGCAAAAAAGCCTAAGATTAAAACGAAAGATGTTTTAATATCATATGACACAAGATGGCAATCACTTCATTGGAAATCTATAGTTTCAGCTTACAACTCATCTCCTTTTTTTGAGTATTATATGGATGATTTCAAACCGTTTTATGAAGAAAAGCAAAAATTTCTTTATGATTTTAACATTGGACTGATGAAAGTTATTCTGGATGCATTAGAACTGGATACCAATCTTATTTTTACTGAAGATTATATAAAAACCGGGGAAAATAAGTCTATCGACTATCGAAATCTTATCCATCCAAAGAAAAATTATATGGAGTTCGATGCATCGTTTAAACCACTGAAATACAGACAGGTTTTTCAGGACAGATTTGATTTCCAACCCAATTTAAGTGTAATTGACTTAATTTTTAATAAGGGACCAGAAGCCATTGACTGGCTTGAAGACAATATTATTTCAAATAAAGAAGGATAGATTTTACACACTAAATTTTGCAGCAATAAATTCACTCATTATTTGATGATGATCAAAAGCCAACTCTGGTAATTCTGCTAATTTAAACCAAGCAGCATCTTTGGCATCATCCATAGCAGTTGCTTTGGGTTTTTCCTTTACAAAAGCATAGAAAACAACAGAAACAGTTCTTCCTCGCGGATCACGACTGGGAGCTCCATATGCTTTAAACTGTTCTATTTCAATATTTTCAATATTAGTTTCCTCCTGAAGTTCTCTCTTAGCTGCAGTTTCCAAATCCTCATCCATATCCAAAAAACCTCCGGGAAATGCCCAAAGGTTTTGATAAGGATTATTTTTTCTTTGTATTAATAAAATCTCTGGATTATTACCCTCTGTTATTAATATTACATCAACAGTAACAGCAGGACGTGGGTATTCATAGCAATAACTCATTATTTATTCAGGAATAATTCGTTTAATCACTCTTAGTTTGTGGCTATATTTATTAATCTCTTTATTGAAGATACCTTGATGATCAATATGGTCAATACGTACCTCTCCATATGAATGGATAATTTGCCCCTTACCCAAACAAACTCCAACATGAACTATATTACCCTCATCATCATCAAAAAAAGCTAAATCTCCAACCTTTGCTTCTTCTACAAAATTGACGCTATTACCTAATTCAATTTGCTGATAAGCATCACGAGGTAACCAATAACCATTTATTTTAAATACAATCTGTGCTAACCCAGAACAGTCAATCCCAAAGTATGACCTACCACCCCAAAGGTATGGAGTATGTAATAATGAATTTGCAACATCTCTGATACTGATATCTTTATTTTTTGGAACCTGACCTGAAATAAAATATTCATTTTTCCCTATTGAAAAACTATTCATTTCATGACCATTAAATACAATCCTACTCCCAGCAGGAATTACCATTGGTGCACTAGAACCATCCTGAACGATTTTGATTTTTGGAGTTGGAACCATCCATGCATTAGCACTTTTCCAAAGTTCATACTCCGTGGGAGCCACAGAAAACACCAATTTAGCATCAATCCACCCCTCATAACCATCAAAATCCATCTTAATTTTGGCCCACTTCTCTGTTTTCTCAGTAACAACAAAAGTCTCTCCAAATAAAATCTGAGTTACAAGTTCAGATTTTTCGGAAGGTTCTTTCCTTACTGGTATGAAACTATAAACACTAATAGAACCGATCATATACAATTATAAATTAATGCTGCGAAGATATTAAATTATGCATAAAGATTGATTCTGTATTAAAAATTTTATCAACTTGAATTATTTACTATTTATTACGCTTTTTCAATTAACATAATTCATCGTCTATTAGAATCCAAAACAAACAACAAGCTTTAGATACCCCTGATAGTGAGTTGATTTAACCAGCTCATTTTATATTACCTTTTTTTTGCTCATATTTGTTATACCTTTAGCTGCGCCAATATTACTATGGTGATGGCATTATTGCTTAATAAAACTTTTTTTTGCAATGAAGAAATTCTTACACGATTTTAAAAAATATTCTCAGGCAACATATAGAATCTTACTCTTTCTTGCTGCTGTGGTTTTAATAGCTAACCTAATGCCTCGCGAGGGAAAATTTCAATATGAATTTAAAAAAGGAGAACCTTGGCGTTACGAAGTACTTATTGCTCCTTTTAACTTTAGAATTTATAAAACAACAGATGAACTCGATGCTGAAAGAGATAGCATTCTAAAAAACTTCCGTCCTTATTTTGTAATGGACAGTACTGTATACTCTAAAGTTAACAATGGCTTTCTTCTTGAGTACAACAAACAATTGGATGATTTAAAATCTAAATATAGATTCTTAAAACGAAAAAATAAGTCTACATTAAATTCTGATTATGTAAAAATTGTTACGGATAGCCTTTTTAATCATGTTTTTGCAAAAGGCGTTATATCAACCCCTGAGGAATATATAGAAAAAAATAAGGAGTTTGAATTAATGCTGATTAAAAATAATCTTGCAGAACCATATTCTGCTTCTGAATTTTATTCACTAAGGTCAGCCTATCAATATATAACAAGAGAACTAGCTAAAAACTTATCATTGGTTTCAAATGACTTTAAAGGAATTGAAGACTTTGTTTCTAAATTACAAATTGAACACTTCCTTGTAGCGAACGTACAGATTGATGAAGACAGATCTAAGTCCGAAAAAGAAAACCTACTTAAAAACATGGCTCTTACCAAAGGTCTTGTGTTAGCAGGGCAAAAGGTCATTGACAAAGGTGAAATTATTGATAATCAAGCCATAAAGAAGCTGCAATCATATAAAATAGAATACGAATCAAGAGTTGGAACTTTATCGCAATACAACATTATTTTCACAGGGCATTTAATGATTACATTCTTATTTCTGACAGGATTATTCTTGTTTCTATATTTCTATAGAAGAGATGTATATCAAAACCTACAGTATATCACTTTCTTATTATTGATATTAACTACAGTAATTGTACTTGCATACATATCTTACCAAATTCCGGATATTCCAATATGGGTTATTCCTGTTACAATATTACCACTAATAGTCAGAACGTTTATTGATTCCAGACTTGGTTTCTTTATTTATGTTACGGCTATTATTTTGGCTTCATTTTTTAGTCACAATAGTTTTGAATTTATATTCTTACAAATTCCAGCTGGGATAACTGCTATTTTTAGTTTATATAAAATGGTAAGAAGAGCCCAGATTGTAAGATCAGCCATATTTATACTTCTTACATACTCCTTATTTTATACAGGGCTTACATTATTACAAGAAGGTGGAATTACAGATATTAATTATGAATATTTTATTTATTTTACAATTAATGCATTTTTAATTTTCATTGTATATCCTCTGATATATATTTTTGAAAAACTATTTGGATTTATTTCGGATGTTACTCTGGTAGAGCTGTCGGATACAAACCATCCACTACTACGCAGATTGGCAGAAAATGCACCAGGAACATTTCAACATTCAATACAAGTAGGAAATATAGCGCAAGAAGCGGCATACAAAATAGGTGCAAATCCTTTATTAGTCAGAGCTGGAGCTATGTATCACGATATTGGAAAAACAGCAACTCCTTTGTACTTTACAGAAAACCAAACATCGGGTGTAAACCCTCATAATGAAATGGACTTTGAGGATAGCGCGAAATTAGTTATCAACCATATTGAAGGAGGTATTAAAATTGCAAGGAAGTACAATTTACCCGAAAAAATCATTGACTTTATTGCAACCCACCAGGGAACAACAAAAGCAAAGTACTTCTATAATTCATACGTTAATGAAAATCCGGATAAAAAACCTAATGAGCAAAACTTTACTTATCCTGGTCCGACTCCATTTACTAAAGAAACAGCAATTTTAATGATGGCTGATTCAATAGAAGCAGCTTCCAGAAGTTTAAGTGAGTATTCAGACAAAACGATAGACAAACTTGTTGAAAATATTATCAACACTCAAATTAAAGAAGGTCAGTTCTATAATGCACCTATTACATTTAAGGAAATAACTGAAATTAAGGAGGTATTTAAGGCCAAACTTAAAAACATCTATCATGCCAGAGTCGCTTATCCTAAGATTAATAAAAACAAAAAGTAAGTTTATTATTTAAGTTATAAACAATACCATTAAATGGAATGGTTAAACAAAAAAAATGGATGAGTATTTGAGCTCATCCATCTATATTATATTGTTGCTATCATCAACATTTTAAAAAGTTTCGTAGCCATCATCTTTTTCATTATCCAGTCCTAAATCAATAATATTATTTTTGTCTTTGGAAGATACTTTGGGTGTAACTTTCTTTTTATTTGTAACCTCAACTTTCGATGACGTTTTTTTAGCTTCAACCTTTTTTCCCTTTAAAGATTGCTGTTGCTCCTCTAGTTTAAATACTGATATTGAATTATTAAGCATTAAGGATAAATCTTCAAGCTCTTTAGATGCCGAATTTATTTGCTCTGAATTAACTGCATTTCGTTGCGTAATCTGATTTAGCTGTTGAAGTGCATTATTAATCTGTTCCACACCGGCAACCTGCTCAAGTGAAGCCGCTGTTATATCTTGTACAAGACTGGCTGTTTTTTCAATCTCAGGAGTTATTTCAATCAGGTTTTTAGTAGCTTCTCCTGAACTTTCAATCGTTTCTTGCGATACCGCATTAATTTCATTAGCTGCTTGCTGACTACGTTCTGCCAACTTACGTACTTCGGCAGCCACTACAGCAAACCCTCTTCCTTCAGTTCCTGCACGAGCTGCTTCAACAGCTGCATTCAAAGCCAAAATATTTGTTTGAAATGCAATATCTCCAATAATAGAAATTTTCTCAGTAATATCCTCTAAAGATTTTTGGGCCTGCATAGAGCTCTTATTACTTACTTTAATACCATCTGCAGCCTTTTGGGCTATTTGCTCTGTTTCTTTCGAATTATCAGTATTCTGCTGAATATTCGCATACATCTCTTCCATGGATGAAGAAACTTCTTCTGCTGCTGAAGCTTGTTCACTAGCTCCCTCGCTCAATTCCATTGATTCTTTATTCAACTTATCACTTGCCTTAACTATTTTTTCAGCTCCCATTCTAATTTCATCAACAACAGTTTTAATATTAGCTACCATTGTATCCAAAGCTGCAGAAAGTCGTCCTATTTCATCTTTTCTGTCAATAGCAAATTTTGTACTTAAATCTCCTTCTGCTACTTTCTCTGCCAGTGCAATACCTGTTTCTAAAGGTCGGCTGATAGATGTTGCTAAATAATAAGTTAGAATAACACCTAAAATAATGAGAACAAAAATACTAACTATAATCAATTGTTTTTCCTGAAGAACAATAGTGGCGCTCTTATCTCCCATTTCCATTAGATAATCTAATCCTAAGTCTGAAGATTTTCTTACCTCCCACATTAATTGCTTTCCAACCTCATATCTTTTTAATTCGGCAAGTCGTGCTTTCTTATAAATAGGAATAAACTCATTAATTAAAGTTTCTAATTCAGATAATGTATTTCTTAAACTATATGGATATCTACCATTAAAAAAGTCAGCATAATCTTCCATTAATTTGCTGACTTTAACTCCATCTTTCTTGTGAATATACTCTGATAATTTATTATAGATAAAATTAGATTGAGCAACCCTTTGTTGAACAGCTAAAGAACCTTTATTCTCTAATCCAACTGAATTTACCTTTTCAAATAAATTATTTATAACGTCTAATTTATTTACAGTTTCTTTTTCAGCATCAATAAAACCCTTTCGTTTTGCGATAAAATCATTAGTTAATTCAAGAACCCCCTGCAAATTTATACCTCTGGATGATAAATTACTATTTGAAGAGTCTCCCAACTGAATTAACTTTTTTAATGCATAAACAAAACTTTCGACTTGTTTCTCAGCTCGATCATCATAATAAAAGTCACTCGACAAATCAACAGCAGTCATTAAACCATTTGTTTGTTCCCAAAATTGATTCATCTTAGAAGACTCACTAACAGATGGAATGTATTTATTAGATAATAAGTTTATTTCATGTTCAACTTTAACCAAATTAAAAAGGAACACAAGGGTTGATACAACGGACAAAAGGATTACAACTCCAAAACCGAAGCCTACCTTATTTCTAATTTTAAGGTCTCTCCACTTCATGGCTTTTAAAATATAAATAAGTTTAATAATAAATATTGCGTATTTAGGGGTAGTAAAAATATACGTTTTTTGTTAAATTATGTTACATCAAAAGTTAAATTTAATTTTAAAAAATCAACATAGTTCATAATCAGCTTTTAAGCATACTTAAATAAGTTTTACTAGATTTGTATTGTTAATAAATTCAAAAACAGATGAAAAAACATTTACTACTTACATTATTTATTTTTTCCATAATTATACTTCTCATAACGCCAGGCTGTTCTAATAAGAAAAAATTAAAAATAGCATTCCTATACCCGTCTAAAACGATTGAGCGGTTTAAAAAAGAAAGTAATTTTTTTAAAGCCTATGCTGCAAAAAATGGAGTTGAAGTAATTATAATGGATTCGGAAGTTGACGAAACACTCCAAAAGGCACAAGCTTCTGAAGTTATTAAACAGGGAATTGATGCTATTGTAATTATTGCTGTAAATGTTAATACTGGAGCTGCAATTGTTCGTGAAGCTAATGAAAACAACATTCCTGTAATTGCCTATAATAGAATGATTACAAATTGTAATGTAGATTTTTTTGTTGCCAGTAATAACGACCAACTTGGAAAATCCATGGTTAATGCAGCTATTACTGAAAAACCACAAGGTAATTACGTTATATTAGGAGGTGACAAATTTGATAAAAATGGACTTGATCTTCAGAATTCAATAACAAAATATTTAAAGCCACATATTGACAATGGTAATGTAAATGTTGTTTATGAATCTTTTGTTGAGCAGTGGAGTTATGAAATTGCACATCATGAAATGCAAAAAATAATATCGTTATACGGCACTGATATCGATGCTGTAATTTCTGGATTTGACGGGATGTCTGATGCTGTTATTGATGTACTTAAAAAATATCATTTGGAAGGGAAAGTAGCTGTTACTGGACAGGATGCAGAATTAAGAGGATGCAGAAACATTGTTGCAGGATATCAAACCATGACACTTTATCATCCATTACAATCAATTGCAGAAAAAGCGGCAGAAATTTCTATTAAAATAGCGAAAGGTAAAAATGTTAAAGAATATGTGAATAGTACTGAATTTAATGGTGCTAATGATATACCAACACACCGTGTAAACTCCATTGAAATAACTAAAGATAATATTGACAAGGAATTAATTGACACAGGCGTATATACCAGAGAGGAGATATATAACTAAAATACAAAGGCTGTCTTAAAAAGACAGCCTCCAATATTTTAATACTTTAGTATTATTTAACCAATCCACTTCTTTTCAAAAGCGCTTCATTTGTAGGTTCCTGACCTCTAAAAGCAACATATAAATCCATAGGATGCTTAGTGCCTCCCTTGCTTAATATATTTTCCCTGAAAGAAGCAGCTGTTGCTTTATCAAAAATGCCATTTTCTTTGAAAAGACTAAAAGCATCTGCATCCAGAACTTCTGCCCATTTATACCCATAATACCCGGCAGCATATCCACCTGCAAATATGTGAGAAAACGCAGCACTAAAACAACTTCCCTCAACGGAAGGAAACAATTCAGTTGGAGCCATTGAATTATCTTCAAAATCAACAACTGATCCATCAAACTTATTATTTAATGAATGCCAGGCCATATCATTCATTCCAAACGAAAGCTGACGAACACTATGGTATCCACTTTGAAAGTTAGCTGATGCCATAATTTTATCAACCAACTCATCCGGAATTGTTTCACCTGTTTGATAATGCTTACCTACCATTTTCAACCATTCTTTCTCAATACCCCAATTCTCAAGAATTTGAGAAGGAAGCTCAACAAAATCACGATACACATTAGTCCCACTTAAAGATTTATAAGTTGTTTGACTAAGCATTCCGTGTAATCCATGTCCAAACTCATGTAAAAAAGTTCGCACTTCGTTATAAGTCAATAAGGAAGGAGCCTCTTCTGTAGGACGACTAAAATTACAAACCAATGACACAAAAGGTCTTATATCATTGCCATCTTCTGTTTTATTTTGTTCCCCATAATTAGTCATCCAGGCACCACCTTGTTTACCTGCTCTTGGAAAAAAATCTACATATAAAACTGCTAAATATTTTCCATTCTCATCAAACACCTCATAGGCTTTCACTTCTGGATGATAAACAGGAATCTCTTTATTTTCCTTAAATGTTATTCCATATAAAGTTGTAGCCAGATCAAAAACTCCTTTTTCAACTTTCTCCAATTGAAAGTATGGCTTAGTCATTTCTTCTGTAAAAGAAAATTTTTCAACTTTAACTTTTTCAGAATAGTAAGAAAAATCCCAACGCTGAAGTTCGTTCTCTAATCCATGCGATTTTGCATAATCATTAACTTCTTTAATTTCTTCCTGAGCAAAAGGTAAAGAAGCATCCAATAATTCCTTTAAAAAGTTATTTACTTTAACCGGAGTTTTAGCCATTCTTTCTTCCAGAACATATTGAGCATGATTTTCAAAACCTAACAATTGAGCCTTTTCTAATCTTAAATTAACAATGGATTTAACAATCTCTTTATTATCATGCTCATCATTATGATTGGCTCTTGTAGTATATGCCATGAACATTTGTTTTCTTAATGTTCTGTTCTCAGCATACTTCATAAAAGGCACATAACTTGGATATTGCAAAGTAAAAATCCAGCCCTCTTTTTCTTCAGCTTTAGCCAATTGTGCTGCAGCCTCTTTAATTGCGTTTGGTAAACCTGCTAACTCAGCTTCTTTTGTAACATGAAGTTTAAAATCATTTGTTTCTGCCAGTACATTTTCTCCAAACGTTAAAGTTAATTTTGATAATTCAGTTGAAATTTCACGATATCGTTCTTTTTTCTCTCCTGACAACAAGGCTCCCTTTCTTGTAAAAGCTTTATATGTATCTTCTAATAACCTTTTTTGCTCTTCGTTTAAATCAGCGCCTTTTATACTATTATGTACTGTTTTTACTTTTTCAAACAATGCTTCACTTAACCAAATATCATTTGAATACTCAGTCAACATAGGAGATACTTCCCTTGCTATAGACTGAATTTCATCATTAGTTTCTGCATGATTAATATTAAAAAATACGGATGAAATTTTAGAAAGCTTATCTCCGGCTTTCTCCATAGCCAGAATTGTATTCCTAAAACTTGGGCTATCCTTACTATCAATAACTTGAGCTATCTCTTCTTTTGCCTCTTTTAGAGCAACTTTAAATGCAGGCATATAATCTTCCACCTTAATTTTATCAAAAGGAGGTGTATGATGTGGCGTATTAAACTCTACTAATAACGGATTTTCGTTCATTTTATATCTTGATTTTTTTGCAATTTGCAGTTAATTATATGCAAAATAAACAACTATATACCAGTATTCGTTTCATGCGTAATGATTTTTTTATTTTTTTAAATAAAAAAACACAATCGAATCCACTGAATATCTAACACTTAAGTCTCAATGAAAAATTACATCAAAAAAGATGACATACGTGTTTTTATTCACTTAATGTTCAAATAATTAATAAATAGTTTATTGAAACCTTGTTTACGAAATAAAGTAAAAGGAAAAAAGATAAGAAAACCATTTAGTTTTAATGTAAATTCAGAACTCATATTTGTTAAAATGATTATCACTAAAAATTAATGACTAAATTTATTGATACTCCAAAAATCTAAAATCAGAATATTATTACCTATGAAAAGAATATACACCCTTAAAATTTTTAAACTATTATTTATTAGTCTGTTTCTTTTTCTGTCGCACCAAACATATTCGCAGGAAAGTTTAACTGAATCAGAAAAGAAAAAGATTGCTACTGCAGATAAAAAATTAGAAAAAGCTGAGTTTATTGTAAAAAAGGCAGATAAGTATACATCTCAAATAGAAGCACTTAAAAACGATGGAAGAGTAAGGACAAGAAAAATACAAAAGCTAGAAACTAAAGCAAATCGTATTATCATCAAATCCTCTTCATACTATAAAGATAGTTATGGCAAAAAATATGGTTCTTACCGCAGTGCAGTTCAACGAAATATAAAAGAAGGCATCTTAAGTACTGATTATACTGCTAAAAAAAACGAGGCTCACAAAACCTATAAAATAGGTAGAAAATGGAGAAGAAAATCCAATGGACAGGCCAATGCTGACAAAGGCGTTGAATACCTTTTAAAAGCAAACGAAGTTGAAGGAACTGCCATTGAATCACTCATCTCAATCTTAAATAACGTGAGTGATATACCTCAGCCTGAAGAACAAATAACAGAGGCCATTGAAGATACTACTGAACAGCAAGCTCTAACTACTCCGATTCCTCCTACAGAAGCTATTATTGAAGAAATCCCTCAGGATTCAATCCTGGCTATTGCAAGCGATTCTGTAATTAATGTACCAACTGATTCTATTCCTTTAAGTGCAGAAATAAAACAAGATTCTGCTTATATAACACCTGTAGCACAAGATTCTTTAGTTTTGCCAAGTAATGATTCATTGGTTGTTTCAACAGAAATAGCAACCGAAGAAGATCTTATCGCAGAACAACCACTAGAACAGGTTGCAGAACTAAACACAACTGAAGATTCCAAAACTTACTTTACCATTCAGTTTTTAGCAGATAAACAACCTGTTCCAAAAGAAAAAATAAGTTCGCTATATAGTGGATCGCTAGAGGTTATTAAGCATGAAGCTGATGGTTGGTTCAGATATAGTATTGGTAAATTTAAAGATGTAAACAAAGCCAACGAAACCCTTCAAAGTTCAGGAGTTAATGGCTACGTTGTAGCATACCATAACAACGAACGAATATCTACTCGTCAGGCTATTGAAATAATAGCTGGAGAATAAAGACCTAAAACTCAAAATTTTAATATTAAAAACACACACAATGAAAAAATTAATTCTTGTTTTAATAGTAGTTATTACAACAATAAATGCCTCAGCGCAAATTGATATAGGTAATATTTTTAAAGCTGGTTCTGCTGATGCAAAAACACTAGCTCATCCATATTTACAACCTTATGGCGAAATGCTTGGTGTTAACTTAAATTCAGGATGGTATACCTCAGCAAAAGTTCATAAGCTTTTAGGATTTGACATTACATTTACAGGAACCTATTCTATGGCTCCATCCAGTGCTAAAAGTTTTGATATTAATGATTATAGCGATCAACTAACTACAGTAGAACTTGTTGATCCTACACAATCAATAACACCTACAATTGCAGGAAAATCATCAGACAGACCATATTTAAAACCCAAGGATGTTCCTTCAAATGAATTAACAGATATAGAAATGCCTGATGGATCCGGGATGGATCATTTAATTTCACCAATGATTACTGTTGGAGTAGGACTACCTTATGGTATTGAAGTAAAAGGAAGGTTTTCTCCTGAATTAGACTTAGGTGATGCCGGAAAATTATCCTTATGGGGAGCTGGTATTCAAAAAGACATTAAAGACTATATTCCTGGCATTAAGCATATGCCTGTTTTAAACATGTCCGTTTTAGCTGCCTACACAAACTTTGCGGGTTCTGCCTCTATGGATAATGTTAGTGGCATAATTAATAATGGAGAGGTAAATATTGATGCCAATGCTTTTACTACAAGATTATTAATTGGTGCTAACCTACCTGTAATTGCTTTTTACACAGGATTAGGTTATGGAAAATGTTCAAGTGATTTTAATATTAACGGTGAGTTCACAGATTCAACACTTGAACCAATTTCTTTGAGTTATAATACCAAAGGTTTTGATTTTAATGTTGGATTTCGTTTAAGACTTGGCGTTATTGGATTGCATGCAGACTATACCGTTGGCGAATACAGTTCACTTACTGCAGGACTGGGAGTAAACTTCCGATAATTTTTAATTTATTATAGATTAAAAAGCCATCTAAACAGATGGCTTTTTTTATTTTATTTATTATCCTAATTTGCAGAACCTTTAGTGCTTATTATAAATACTACAAAATCGCTGGACTTTAACCTGATATTTTAGTAATTTTCATTATTGTTATTATTAATTCAAATTAAGAATAACATTACCAAAAATTACATCTCTGCTTATGAAATTTAGTCGATCAATAATATGTTTAGTTTCTATATTAGCATCTGTCAATGCAATATCTCAGCATCTACCTGAAGATATTAAAAGTTGGTTAAGCTCTAATGAATTATCGAGAATCAGAAAAGCAGAAATACGTATTGATCAAGGTGAACAGATTTTATTCTCGCGACAATTAAAACAAATAAAAGACAGTATTCCAGAAGAAGAAAGTGACTATCTTAGTTTATCGAACGGCTTAATGATCAACAAAAAAACAAGTAGGTTATTATTAGAAACAAAGGAATATTTTGCTTCTGGATATGAATCTAAATTAGAGATTTACAAACCTTATTTAGATCATTACCTAAAAATTGATACGCTAAATAAGCTTCCCATATCTCATGCGCTAAATGACTCCATAGATATTTACTTATCTGATGCCAGATTTTTCAGAGATAAAAGTGAGATAAAAGGAAACTTAATTGCAGCAGCTAATGCCGTTCATCAATCCAACATTAATCTTCAATCAGCTGTAATTCTATGTGAGAAAGCTCTTGTTTTAATTAAAAACGGGGAAAACACTAATTCAGAGGATCAGACTACAACAAAAGAACTTGTAATTCAACAATTACCAGAAACAAAAAACATAAATAAAACAGATACTCCTAAAAAAGAGGAAACCTTAATAGTAAATACTAAAACTAAACAAAAAGAAGTTGTTTCTGAAAAGAAAACACATCAAACCTCAGCATTAGATAAAACAGATGAATCATCGAATAACAAACCTATTGACGATGTATATTTTACAGTTCAAATTTTAGCTGATAAAAAACCAGTATCTGAACTTCGTATTAAAAAGGTATACAATGGAAGTTTAAAAATAATTGAAAACCAAGGAGATGGTTGGTATAGATATAGCTTTGGGAAATTTAATAATTATACCTCTGCTAAAAAAGCTTTACTTAATTCGAATATAAAAGGATATGTTGTAGCATATAAAAATAAAACCCGTATTTCAGTAAGAGAAGCTATTAACTATCTTCAAAAGATAAACCAATAGAACAATCCCAATGAGCAACAAAATATTATATACAATTCTGCTTGTCATTTTTTCGATTCAAATATCTGCACAAAAAGATGTAGTTGGATTTTTACAAATGACAGAACCTGAATATCGTGAACAATTAATGGAGTTATACCTTGAGCCTTTAGCTAAAATGCAACAAGGTAACTTAAATACAGGTTGGTATCATAGTGCCAAAACACATCGCTTTTTAAGTTTTGATTTTTCTGTATTAATGGCTATGACAAATATGAGTGATATTAAAAAAGGGTTTTATATTACTGATTTACCTGACTTTGAAAATAACTATACAGTACTAACAACCAGCACTCCTATTACACCCAATGTATCTGGTAAGACAAATTTTTTATCCGAAATAAAAAATAATACTGGTGGCGAAACAATAACCTTACCCAATGGAACGGGACTAACGAAAATATCCACTCCAATGATTTCATTTGGGATTGGACTACCATATAATACAGAAATAAGACTAAATTACCTGCCAAAATATAAAATCAAAAATATAGGTAATACTTCAAAATATGGAGCATCAGTAAAACATAGTATTAAAGAGTATTTGCCAGGTTTAAATGAAATACCCATGCTTTCCTTAGCCTTAATGGGGGGCTATAGTTTAATGCTAAATGATATCGATGTTTCATATCCTGCCAGTGTAGAATCAGGACAAAAATTACAAGGACGCACAGCTGGTTACATAGGTAGAGTTATAGTAGGAATGGATATGCGAATTTTTTCGGCCTTTGCTGGTATAGGTTACGGTGCGGCAAATGTTGATTATAAATTGAAAGGAAAATATTATGTAGGAATCCCATCAGACCAAATAGAAGAAATAGATCCTATTTCGGTTAGTTATGATTATTCTCAAATAGACATCAACTTTGGAGTAAATGCCAAAATTAAATTTATTGATATTTTTGCTGATTATTCATTTGGAGGTTATAATACTTTAAACTTTGGAATTGGTTATAATTTCAGGTAGAATGTCGTCTAATATAGATACCTATCTTTTAACCTGCAATATGATTACTTCAAAACAAGACACTTCATTTCTTCACTTCAACACACCAGAACGATGCTATGATTTGTTTCAGTAAAGTCTTGTTTGATTCTACGTTCAATGTTCATTACGAAGTTCTGATACTGAATCCGGATTTAATAGCAAAAACCACCCTTTAACAACAATGCCAAAGGGAAGCTTTAAATAAAAAATAAGTTATAACACAATGAGAGTTATAAACTATTAAAACTTAACACCTCATCAATATTCTTTCTAATCTTTTCCGGAGCTTTAATTTCTTGAGGATAACCTATCGTTAATAATGCCATAGGTTCTAAGCCTTCTTCATTTTTTATGATTTCATTAATCAGTTGTGGATCAAAATGACAAACCCAACAGGTTCCTAATCCTAATTCTGTTGCCATTAAAGTCATATGATCAATCGCAATGGCAATATCTATATCGCAATGATCTTTATTATCATAAGAACGTTTCCATGATTCCTCATGATTACCATAAATAATAATCACCCCTGGAATTTTAGCAAACCATTCCCTGGTATAGGCTTGCTTCATTTTTTCTAACACTTCATCGTCATCTATAACAACAAATTTCCATGGTTGACGATTTGCTGCAGATGGGGCAAGACGACCAGCATTAACCACTTCCTTTAATAATGTTCTGCCAACTTTATTATCGTGATAACTTCTTACCGAGTAACGGCTTTTTATTAACTCTTTAAAATGCATAATGGATAATTTTGAGTAGGCTAAATATATCAAATGTTCTTTGTATTTTTCAAGTCAAAATTGTGTTTTTTAAATTCATCAACGAAAAGTAGCATGTTTTTTATCCTTTCCAAGATCTTATCTTTTTTTCTTTCCCCCATTTGGTGGATTTGTGTATTAATCCTGATATATTTTCTTTTTTCGAAATACAAAAACAGGAAACGATTACTTATTATCTCCTTTTGTATTCTCATCACATTTTCAAACCAATTTATCTTTTATCATGTTAGCGGCTGGTGGGAAGGCAATCTGACAAATCCCAATAATGTAAAACAATATGATGGCATCATCCTTTTAGGTGGGTTTTCTAATTACAGATCTGAAGAACAACGCATAAGATTTACCGAAAGTGCCGACAGGTTATTTCAAGCTCTGGAACTTTATAAGATGGGTAAAGCTAATTGGTTTATTTTTACAGGAGGATCGGCAAGAATTATAGCAAAAGAAAAACATGAAGGTGACTTTTTAAAAGATTACCTATACTTAATGGGTATTAATAAGGATAGTTTACTTATAGAATGGCAATCGAGAAACACACATGAAAATGCCACAGAGACACTTAAAATGTTAAAAGAAAAACATATTGAAAACGGGAATTTCCTTTTAGTAACTTCTGGCTATCATATGAAAAGAGCAATTAGCTGTTTTACAAAAGAAGGAATGAATGTACACCCTTATAAAACAGATCCTCTTCAAGGAAACTTAAGTCCAGACTTTACTGATATTATTACACCTTCTTCGGGAGTTCTTGCCCAATGGGAACGTTTGTTCAGAGAATGGATTGGTTATTGGGTTTATAAAGTCAAGGGTTTTGCATAGCTAATCATCGTTAGCCTAATTTCAAGTTTGAAAATGTATTAATTTAAATACAATAGTACTATTCCTCCAGGCATTGGTAAGTATTTGATTATTAATCAACTTCTCGCCACAACAAAAAAACAACACACACATAACACTATATTACAGACACTTACCATTTACTTCACCGCAAAATAATTCAAATATTTTAACTAGTTTTGACCTGAATTTTTAATGTTATCTATGACAAAAAAGTTAAATTATTTAATACTTCCAGATAAATCTTTAATCATTGAATACTATAATGGACAATTCCATGTAGATGAATTGATTGAATTCAAAATAAAAGTAAGCAATGATAAAGATTATAATCCTAACTTTAATATCATTCATGATTTTAGAGAATTAGAATTTCTATTAAAAATTGAAGAAGTATCAAAGTATGTTGATCTTATATCTAAGGATAATAAATATATCGGATCCCGAAAATCAACAATGCTAACCAAAACACCAAATCAAGTTATAACATCAATTGGTTTTGACTTATTGAAGGATAAATTACCAATACAAGTAAAAGTATGCAGTACTGTTGAAACAGCTCTTACATTCATTGGAATTCCAATTAGCGATTGGGATTATATTAAATCTATGATTAACAATGTTAAAATGCTCAATAGCATTTAATACTTTATTAAATGCTAAACACAATTAAATCAGATACCTTAGTAAAGGTTATAATCTGAACTAAACTCCCAAATTAAAATCTCCTTTTTTTATTTAGCAATTAACTATTAATTGATTTCAAACCTGCAGCAATATTATTTAGGTAAATGAATTCACGATCGCATATACCTTCTATTCTGTTATTGCCAACCAAAAGTATTTACCTAAAAATAGACTATTTATTAAATCAATTCGAATACAAATTCAAAAAACATCTTTATAACACACTGGTAAACACAAACTATAATTACACCAAATATTAATAAAGGTCTGCACAAAAAATTGTACATTTAATAGGAATATGGGGGAAATGTTATGTCGAAAAAGAAACAACCTACATACGAAGAACTACAAAAACGTATTTCAGAGCTTGAAGCCATCATCGAAAATCAACAAAAAATAGATTCTCAAAAAAGCGATGATTATTACAAAAGATTATTTCGAAATGTAAATGTAGACTTTGCTATTAACGAAATAATATACGACAAAGAAAACAATCCAATAGATTTCAAAATTATTGAAGTTAATCGCTCATTTGAAGAGTCGACAGGTCTAAAATCTGAAGAACTTATTGGAAAAAAAGGTAGTGAAATATTCCCAAATACAGAGCAATATTGGATTGACATGTTTGGTAAAGTTGTGCAAACTGGAAAATCAGCCACATATGAAGGTTATAGCCTAGTTCTAAATAGATATTTTGAACTGAAAGTATTCACGGCAAATGAAGGTGAGTTTGCCTTTCTCTCTTCTGATGTAACAGAAAAAAGAAAGGCTATCAAAAAAATGGAGGAAGCAAAAGTACATTTCGAGTTACTATTTGAATTAAATCCAGATGCTGTTGTCATCATAAATTTTTCTGATTTTACTATTACAAATGTCAATAGTGGATTTTGCCAAGCATTAGGTTATAAAAAAGAAGAAGTAATAGGCCAGACTTCTCAACAACTCAACATATGGGAATCAAAGGATGCTCGTAATGAAATACTTCATCAATTAAATGAAAATGGATATTGTAGTAATTATGAAGCTAATTTCCGGCGTAAAACCGGAGATATTATTGTAGTTATGGTATCTGCAAAAATAATTGACATTAATGGCACCAAAAATATCTTAATTGTATCACGTGACATCACACTTAAAAAGAAATTTGAAACCGCGTTAAAAGAGAATGAAAAATTATTAAAAACATCTCAAAAAATTGCAGGTTTAGGTAGTTATAAATTAAATATTAAAACAGGATATTGGGAAAGTTCAGAAATACTGGATTCCATTTTCGGAATCGACGCTTCGTACGATAAATCTATTGATGGATGGGCAAAAATTATTCATCCTGATTGGAGAGAAATAATGATTAATTACTTGCAAAATGAGGTTATTGGTAAAAAACAAAAATTTAATAAAGAATATAAAGTAATAAGACAAACCGATTTAGAAGAGATATGGGTTCATGGAATAGGAGAACTGCAGTACGACACAAACGGGAACTTACTATATATGAGTGGTACTATAATGGATATTACCAATAGAAAACGTAATGAAATAATTATACAAAACCAAAACTCTGAACTTAGAAAACTAAATACTACAAAAGACTTACTATTTTCTATAATTGCTCATGATTTACGAAGCCCATTTAATGTATTAATTAATTCAAACGACGTGCTAATTGAGTATTTAACTAACGAGGATATTAGCGAAGCCAAAAAATGGAGTTCTATAATTAATAGAATATCACATCAAACTCTTGACCTACTTGAAAATTTGCTTGATTGGTATAAACTTGAATCTGGTAAATTAACACCTACTATTTCTACATACGATTTAAAATCTATTGTAGAAGAAATCACGCCATTATTCACTGAAAATGCATCTATAAAGGATATTAAAATCAATAATCATATTATTGATTCCTGTTTGGTTCATTTTGACAAAAATTTTATAAAAACTGTATTAAGAAATTTAATCAACAATGCTATTAAATTCACTCCAAACAATGGTACTATTTCTATATCCTATAAAAAACACAATACTGAATTTGAAATAATTATTTCTGATACTGGCATTGGCATTCCAAAAGAAAAAATCTCATCGCTTTTTGAGTATAATTTTGACAAAACAACAACTGGAACTTCAAATGAACAAGGCTCTGGTCTGGGCCTTAATCTCTGTAAAGAATTAATAGAACTACTAGGTGGTAAAATATGGGTAGAGAGTATAATTAACAAAGGCTCCACCTTTCATTTTACCATTCCTATTACCTCTTAAAAATAAATACTAAATTTTATTCTTTATCATGTTCACTCTGGAAACCATATCTACAGACTGTAAAATTTTTGCTTTAAGATCTTCAGGATAAACTGGGTTGTCTTTAAAAAAGTAATCTACAATTTTTAGGGCTTCAACAGAACCATAACCTTGTAATGTAGTTTGTACCCACGACATAGGAAAAAACAGAGAACCGGTTTCTTTTATTGTCTTTGTTAAATCCAACGCTGCAGCCAGGTATTTCATATTCTTTTCTTGTAAATATGGATGATGGATAAAACTCATTGCTGTTAATACCCAATTTTCTTTTTTACGCTTTTCGAGCTTACTTAAGCTTTCTACAAAGGCATCTAAAATCATTTCATCTTTTGAAAAACAGGACTTACAAACTCCATCATACCTCTGACATCCTCATCTTTAACCTCCTCTGACATAGCCAATATAAATGCATCATCTAATTCCGGATCTTTCATGGCCAAAGACATGGCCATAGTACTTAAATCTCTTTCTGAAAGTTTTACTCCGGCCATCTCTTTTTTTCGAATAACCACCTGACGTAATTTTTTAAGACTTTGAGATGTAGTAGCCACATTAGCCCATGTTTTAACTAGCATTTTATTTAAGCTCGGCTGTAGCTTTTTATCCATCTTATTAATCAGCATTTCCTCTAAATCAGATGCAATACCTTGTCTCACCTCAGGGTTAGCACATCTCCAATAAACAGAAGACAATTGATTTCCAGCAAGCGTTAACAACTGCTCATTATCCTCTTTTTCGATAAAATGTAGCAACATCACTAAGTACTTATCAACAGCAATATTACCATGTAACAGATTTTCATAAAGATGAACCAAAGTACTTCCTTTTACTAAATCATCCTCCCATAAAAACACATTATTTAAAGCATACTCAAGCGAAACCGGATCAAAAACAAACAATCCATATCCTGAGGCATCTACAGACGGTAAAATAAACTGGGGTTTATCCACCTCCACCTTTTGTTTCGCCTTCAGAAATTCTACTTCCTCCTCCTGCATTTGATTATTATTAATAATCGTATACTTTATACGTTGCGCCCATACTCTACTGCTATCACCATATTCCGGAGTTTGTTTAATAAACATCTTACCATCTTCATGCACAAATTCAATGACTGGTCTTCCTGGCTCATTCACCCAGTTTTTACTCCACAACGCTAAATCATATTCACTCAGATTAGATAATATCATCATTAAATCGTCCCATGATGCATTACTATAGCTATATTCTTTTAAATATTTACTCAACCCTTGTTGCAACATATTCTCACCCATTAATTTTTCTAACTGATTCATTACAATGGGAGCTTTATGGTAAATAATGGTTCCATACATTGAACTGGCATTAGCTAAATTATCAAGCTTTTGCTCTATAGGATTAGCAGCTTGAGTTCGATCCACCGAAAATGAAGATGAAAAATGAGCGGTAAGAAAAGTGAGTTCATGGTTCAAGTCAGGAAACTGCTCTTTTACAATTTTATCTGCCATAAAATTGGCAAATACCTCTTTTTGCCAAACACCGCTAAACCATTTCATGGTAACCAAATCGCCAAACCACATATGAGCTGTTTCATGTGCTATCAGCTGTGCTCTATGCAACAATTCATCCTGAATAGGATTTTCACTTAAAAAGAGTTTTTCTTGTCCGTAATACACTGCTCCCGGATGCTCCATCCCCGAAAACTGGAAAGAAGGTATACACACCAAATCGTATTTTTCAAACGGAAACTTAATATGAGTATAACGTTCTAACCAATCAATTGAATGATATACCTGATCGAAAACGGCTTTTATATTGTTGTTTATTTTAACAGAATCCTCTTCCATATGAAATACAGAAATCTCCATTCCAACTCTGGTCACTGTTACTTTTTTAAACTCACCTACTGCAAAGGCCCATAAATAGGTACTTAAAGGTTTTGATTGCGAATAAGTAATTTTTTTCTGTGTTGATGAAACTTCCTCTTCAATATATGATTTACCATTGGTAATGGCATTCCATGTTTTAGGCATCGTAATCGTATACGAAACTTTGGCTTTTAAATCGGGCTGGTCAAAACAAGGGATAGCAGTTCTTGCTCTGTCTGGCACAAATAACGAATACAGATATTTATCATTCCTGTTTAAAGCTCCCTCTCCCATCTCAAATTCTATTTCAACCTTATTTTCACCCTCTTTTAAATAATCACCCGGAATTACCAGATGCTCATTCTCTAACGAAAAAAACACCTTTTGATCATTAGCTTTTACCAATCTTACATGATCCATATCCGATACAAAATCAAAAATTAATGGAGTAGTAACATCTTTTTTAGTAAGATGTATATTTGCTTTGGACTTTATTGGACTATTTACAGAGTCGGGCACGGTCATTTCAAGATGATATGCAATATCTGAAATATCTGCGAATCTGTTTTCTGCTAACTCTTTAGAAACTCCTTTTTCCAATGTTTTTTTGATTTCTTGTTTACAGGATGAAATAACTAAGGCTATTATTAAAAGTGAAGTGAGTAAGGTTTTCATTTTGACGACAAATAATATTGTTCTGTATTTTGATGATCAAATATATAGGAAGTTTAGATACAAAAAAAATATTACTCCGGATTACCTTTGTATTCTGTAAATAATAAGGGGGAAAAAGCAAAACACGAGTGCAAGAAGATTTCTTAATGGGGCGAAAGTATGCTGCAGCTTGCAGAAGCTTTTCGTCCCTAGACAAAACAACGCTGCAACTTACATGAGCTTTTCGTCCTGGTACAAAATGGTGCTGCAGCTTTCAGTGAACTTCTGCCCCTGGGCGAAAAAGTGCTGCAGCCTGCAGGAGACTTTCGCCCTCTGCCGATAAATTGTTACCATCGACAGACGATTACACCATTGGCCAAAAGACTGCTGCAGAGTGCAGAATAACTCATTAAATCAGGAAAAACTACATTTTCCCATAAAACTTTTATGGAATCTTAGAACATGATGCATCCTATATGTGAAAATAGAATCATAAATGATGATTCTTGTAAAGTATCATGTAAAAATTGACAAATAATTAATAATTATGAGAGTATTAAGCATTATTCTATTAAGTCTGGTTTTCAGTAATATATTTGCACAGAAAATCACTGAAAAAGAAGTTAAAACCAATGTTAATGAGGTTACTGTTTTTCTTGAAGGAGCTCAAATTGTCCGAAAAAAAGTAATTGATTTATCTCAGGGAAAAACAATTGTAAAATTCATTAACCTTTCGCCATTTATTGATGCCAAAAGCGTTCAGGTTAAAGCTGAGGGAGCTCTAACTGTTCTTGCTGTTAATCATCAACAAAACTATCTTGACAAAGCGAAAAAGTCAGCAGAACTAACTCAATTAGAGAGTCAACTTGACGAAGTAAACAACAAAATTAAAATTGAAGACACCTATTTAGCCATCATTAAGGAAGAACTTTCATTTCTTCAGGCCAACAAAGATATAGGAGGAAAAAACGAACAACTGAGTGTTACCAATCTTCAACAAGCATCTGAGTTTTATGGCAAAAAATTAACAGCCTTAAAAATGAAAGAGATTGAACGCAATCAAACGCTTAAAAAGTTAAATCAACAGAGGAAAGATTTACAAAATCAGATTAATACCATAACAAGTAAAAAAGAATACCCTACTGGAGAAGTGTTAGTAAAAGTTGATGCAAAACAAGCCGGCAAATATTCATTAGAACTAAATTATTTGGTAGGAAATGCAGGGTGGTTTCCTTCGTACGATATAAGGGCAAAAAATATCAATGAACCGGTTCAATTGGTTTATAAAGCCAATGTAAAACAGGATACAAAAGTAAACTGGACTAATGTTAAGCTCAAGTTTTCATCAGCAGAACCTAATGTATCTGGTGTAGCTCCTGAATTACAACCTTATTATTTAAACTACAACATGCGACCTCCGGTATACAAGGCATTTTCAAATAGCATAAATGGTAGAGTGTTAGATCAGTATGGAGAGCCGTTACCAGGTGCCAATGTTATTGTAGAAGGAACTACCATTGGAACAGTAACAGATATAGATGGCAACTATTCCATTACAATCCCAAACAACTCAAGCAGTTTAAAATATTCATTTATTGGGTTCAACTCACAAACGATACCGATATCCGGATCCGTTATGAATGTTAGTCTGCAAGAAAACACCATGGCTCTTCAGGAAATTGTTGCTGTTGGCTATGGTTCAAGTGATGATGTTACTGGTGCATTACAAGGTAGAATGGCAGGTGTCAGTGTTAAAAAAGACAAGATACGAATCAGGGGAATGAAGAGTTTGGCCATACCTACAGCACAGGTTGAAAATCAGACTACCGTTGATTTTGAAATTCACACGCCATACACGATAAAATCAGATAATAAAAACTATACCGTAGATATGGAACAATATGAGTTACCTGCCTTCTACCAATATTATTGCGTACCTAAAATTGATAAAGACGCGTTCTTAATTGCCAATATTGTTGATTGGGAAAAATACAACTTGTTAGAAGGAGAAGCCAATGTATTTTTTGAAGGAACCTATGTGGGTAAAACTTTAATGGATGTTCGTTTTGCTTCAGACACCCTTGAAATATCATTGGGTAGAGATAAGAAAGTATCTGTTAATCGTGAAAAGATAAAAGACTTTACCAACAAACAATTTATTGGGAATAAGAAAGAAGAAACACGAGCGTGGAAAACAACAGTTAAAAACAACAAGGCTCAGGATATTAATATGATAATCCTTGACCAGGTTCCGGTTTCAACCATGGAGGAGATTGAAGTTAATATTCAAAATACTTCAGGAGCAAAACTTGATTCCGAAACAGGAGAAATTAAATGGAAATTTAAACTGGGCTCTAACGATAAAAAAGAGTTTGATTTAAAATACTCAGTAAAATATCCTAAAAACAGGAATCTGATTATTGAATAAAATAAATGACTGAAACTCTCTGTTAATAGATACTTTAGCAGAGAGTTTTTCTTTTGTATACAGTAGGCTGTAGACTGTAGGCTGTTCTAAAACGCAACAGGTATCAAGCCATCTAACCTTTCCATCACATAGAAAACATTCTCTCCCAACGCTTCCTTTTGTATTTCTTTTGAAAGTTCTTCTTTTTTTAGTTTACCTCGTGAATTGAAATTATAATTACGTGATTTAATCTGTACCGTTCCAATCGTAAATCCAATAACAAAAATCAAAATACCGGATATTTTAACGAATCGCTTTTTATCAATAAAAAACAGTAAAATGTTGACCAACACAACTCCATTCGCCAATAAAAATATATCATAATTATTCCACCACCAGGTATCACCAAATCCACCAATATAAACTTTCGAAGGCCATAAATAAGCTACACCTCCCCAACCTCCGCTTGGAGTTACCATGTCTTCTAACAGATGCATGTTAAATCCAAAAACAAATGCCAGTGCAAATGGAATAACCAATAACAAGGATGACTTTGACACTTTAAACTTACTCTTTGCCAGATACATGATCATGCCCAGTAAAAATCCGAAAATTACAGATGCCAATAAAGAATGAAAAAAAGCATGATGCGAATACCAAAGCTTGGCACCAAACGCCTCATTTCCCGAAATAGAAAGATTAAACCATCTGCCAAATGTTCCATCAAATCCATTCCATCTGGAAATAACGTCAATATCAGGTAAAGCTCCTGCTATTGCTCCTGTTATCAGAATTTTAATTTTACCAATCAATTTTTGGTTACTAATATTAGCAACAACCGAGGCTGCTGCAACTCCCGATAAAGTATGAGTTAATATATCCATGATTTTTCACCTTTTGTTTTCAAAAATATTTTCTCCATTATATATCCCAATCCTACTCCTATAAGATAACACAACAAATCGCTCCATAAAAAACCAAAACCTAAAACTAATCCACCGAGCCTCGTATGTCGAATGGCATCAATCCATGGAGCATGATAAAGTTGACTTATTTCTATGGCATAAGAAAACAACAAAGCGTAAACAGCTATTATATATGTTTGTTTCCGATTAAAAAGAAAACCAAATATCCAAAACACCATTAAGGCCCACAATACATCACCAAGATAATCTTTGCCCCATGATGGAAAATAGTTTGCAAAGTACCTGGATGCCAACCCAAATACTATGGTTAACAATGTTATTAAAAAATAATAATAGCGGTTTCTGAACATCTTTATTTTAAATTCCTTTACTATGATTTTATTTTACTGTCAAAATACTTTTTAGTATCTATCTCATCTAATCCATAACTTTCCTTAACTCCTTTTTTAAGTATAGCTAAATATGCTATGCCTGGAAGATTTATTTCCTGTTCCAAATATTTATCATTAGTGAAAGTAAATATAGGATATCCTCTTTCTTCACCTAAGTATATTAAGTTTCCGTACCAGCTATTATTTAAAAAGACAGTATTACCTCTATCAATAGCTTCCTGAAAGTCAATACATAATTCTTCAGTATAATTATTTTCTTGCTTAACAACGTCAACAAACTGATCATAGGTTATAAGATACATACGTCCCAATGTTGAGGCATTATTATTTTTCTCATTATTTATAAATGCAACACCTCCTTTACCCCAACTGCTATGTGCTTTGGCAAAATACAGATCTCTTTTTATTTCAATATTCTTGATTTCTTTTGGAAGAGTCTGATCTCTGCATCCCTCATGCATTTTTGAAGAACCTTCAGGAATTCCACCTCTAATATAACAGAAGAATCTATCCAAACATAAATTAGAGCCATAACTGGCATACCATACAAACTTATTAGATTTTTTGCTTTCCATATATTTAACCACAAAGGTCACGATGATTTTTCACAAAGATGCACAAAGAAATTTAGATTGATAAAGAGATGTTTGAAGTAGCAGTCCTTAGTCAACAGTCTTCAGTCAGCAGTAGGCACTAGGTAGTCAGCAGTCCCACGTACTGGTTCAAATTTGCAAATTGAACCTTATATAAAACCTTTTTACTAGTGCACGATTTCATCATATTCCCTATATAAATAAGAGATAGTGTCAAAAATACAATCTTGCCACAGAAGACTGAGAACTAAGAACTATATCCCTTTGTGTTCTACTTCGTGAAAGTTCTCCGTGTTCTTTGCGGTTACTTTAAAATAAAAAATGCCTTTTTGTCACAAAAACATGACAACGCATTCATGAAACAAAAGCATCTCGTGTCAATATTTCACCAATATGCCAATTTTATTGCATGGCACAGCATTTGAAATAAAGGAGAACGTATTCAAAAAGAAAATATTAAGAACTTAAATAAATTTTATATTAAAATGGGAAAAATAATTGGAATCGACTTAGGTACAACCAACTCCTGTGTTTCTGTAATGGAAGGAAGCGAGCCGGTTGTAATTCCAAATAGCGAAGGTAAAAGAACAACTCCTTCAATTGTTGCATTTGTTGAAGGTGGCGAAAGAAAAGTAGGTGATCCTGCAAAACGTCAGGCTATCACAAATCCAGCTAAGACAATTTATTCGATTAAGCGTTTTATTGGTGATAACTTTGATGAAATTCCAAAAGAAGTTTCTCGTGTACCTTACGAAGTAATTAAAGGAGATAATAACACACCTCGTGTAATTATTGACGACAGAAAATATTCTCCACAAGAAATTTCAGCAATGATTCTTCAAAAAATGAAGAAAACTGCTGAAGATTATCTTGGACAAGAAGTAACTGAAGCTGTAATTACAGTTCCTGCTTACTTTAACGATGCACAACGTCAGGCAACTAAAGAAGCAGGTGAAATTGCTGGTTTAGCTGTTAAACGTATTATCAACGAGCCAACTGCTGCATCTTTAGCCTATGGTTTAGATAAGATGGACAGAGATATGAAAATCGCAGTATTTGACCTTGGTGGTGGTACTTTTGATATTTCTGTTCTTGAATTAGGTGAAGGTGTATTTGAAGTAAAATCTACTAACGGTGATACACACCTTGGAGGTGATGACTTTGATGATGTAATCATTAACTGGTTAGCTGACGAATTTTTAAAAGACGAAGGTATTGACTTGCGTAAAGACGCAATGGCTCACCAACGTTTAAAAGATGCTGCTGAAAAAGCAAAAATTGAGTTGTCAAGTGGAAATTCTACTGAAATCAACTTACCATATATTATGCCTGTTGATGGTATTCCAAAGCACTTGGTTAAAACATTAAGCCGTGCTCAATTTGAGCAATTAGCTGATAAATTAATCCAGGCTACTTTAGAGCCATGTAAAGCTGCTTTATCAGATGCAGGAATGTCTCCATCTGATATTGATGAAGTAATTCTTGTCGGAGGTTCAACTCGTATTCCTGCTATTCAGGAAATCGTAAAAAGTTTCTTTGGAAAAGAACCTTCTAAAGGAGTTAACCCTGATGAAGTT
Organism: uncultured Saccharicrinis sp.; assembly: GCA_963665705.1. Lineage (GTDB taxonomy): Bacteria > Bacteroidota > Bacteroidia > Bacteroidales > Marinilabiliaceae > Saccharicrinis. The sequence continues at coordinate 368,970 of OY762448.1, read as the reverse complement.
GTTGCTGTTGGAGCTGCTATTCAAGGTGGTGTATTAACAGGAGAAGTAAAAGATGTATTACTTCTTGATGTTACTCCACTTTCATTAGGTATTGAAACAATGGGTGGTGTAATGACTAAGTTGATTGAAGCTAACACTACAATTCCAACTAAAAAGTCAGAAACATTTACAACTGCTGCCGACAATCAACCATCTGTAGAAATTCACATTATACAGGGTGAGCGTCCAATGGCAAACCAAAATAAAACAATTGGTCGTTTCCACTTAGATGGAATTCCACCAGCACAACGTGGTGTACCTCAAATTGAAGTATCATTTGATATTGATGCAAACGGTATCCTACACGTAACTGCGAAAGATAAATCAACTGGTAAAGAGCAAAGTATCCGTATCGAGGCTTCTTCTGGATTAAGCGATGATGAAATCAAGCGTATGAAAGATGAAGCTGCAGCAAATGCTGAAGCAGACAAGTCTGCTAAAGAAAAAATTGATAAGATGAACGGAGCTGACAGCTTGATTTTCCAAACTGACAAACAATTAAAAGAGTTTGGAGATAAATTACCAGCTGACAAAAAAGCACCAATTGAAGCTGCTCTTGAAAAATTAAAAGCTGCTCATAAAGCTGAAGATTTAGCAGGTATTGATGCTGCAACTACTGAGTTAAACACTGTATTCCAAGCGGCATCTCAAGAGATGTATAACGCTAGTCAGGCTCAAGGAGGACAACCAGGAGAACCTCAACCAGGTGCAAATGGAGGTCAACAAGCTCAAGGAAGTGATGCAAAAGGCGGTGATGATGAAGTAACTGACGTAGATTTTGAAGAAGTAAAATAATTCAATATATGTAGTTTGTATAGAGAGGCTATCCTTGAGCGGATAGCCTCTTTCTTTTTTATTTGCTATATTTATCTCCCTTTAAAAGTCCACATAAATAAACTTAACATGTCTAAAAGATTAATACTATTAAGTTTCCTATTCTCATTATCAGGAATCTTACTTACTTCAAACATGAATGCACAACAACAAGAGTTAAAACTTTGGCCCAAGGGAGTTCCCGGAGCCATTAAGAATAAAGAATACAAAGAATCTCCCATAGATGGCAGAGGTCGCGAAAACAGATATATTAAAGTTTCGGATCCTACCATAAAAGTTTTCCTTCCTGAAAAAGATAAAGCAACAGGTGCTGCCATATTAATTTGTCCCGGAGGAGGATATTCTTGTCTGGCCTATGACCATGAAGGCTTTATACTAGCAGAATGGCTTAATAAGCAAGGCATTGCAGGAATTTTATTAAAATATCGCTTGCCTAGTGATGAAATTATGGAGCATAAAGAAGTTGGACCACTACAAGATGCTCAGCAAGCCATGCGAATGATTAGAAACAACGCAAAACAATGGAATCTTGATCCGGATAAAATAGGTGTAATTGGATTTTCAGCCGGAGGTCATTTAGCTTCAACTATTTCTACACAATTTGACAGAAAAGTATATAAAACAAAAGATACAACTTCAGCGCGTCCTGATTTTTCTGTTCTTGTATATCCTGTTATCAGTATGAAAGATGGAGTAACTCACAGAGGATCAAGAGAGAACTTAATTGGAAAATCACCATCTGAAGACATGATTAATCAATATTCCAATGAACTTCAAATCACAAAAAATACACCTATCACTTTTATGATACATTCTGCTGATGATGGTGCTGTACCTATTCAAAATAGTTTAGGATATTTCAAGGCTTTACAGGATAACAAAGTAGCAAGTGAAATCCATATTTTTGAAAAAGGAGGGCATGGTTATGGAATGAGAGAAGTGAAAGAAACGCATAAACAATGGCAATCACTAATGCTTGAGTGGCTTAAAATGCATGGTATAATTTAAAAGCTACATTAAAAGATTAAGAAGGTTCTGTCGTATTTCATAAGCTACAGAACCTTTTTACTTTTTATACTTCCATTTACTTCTTATCCTGTGTCCTTTTATAGATACCCGTCACTAGTATGCGATAGCTGAGAAGAAAAGTACTTCTTTATTTTATGTATATTTGATTTGCTTGTTTGTGTATTATATTTGATAGATATTCAAGCAATTGATATCTTAACGCATGAGTGATTAATTGTAAAGGAAATGAAAAGTATAAAAAATATTATCACTATAGGATTGATGATTTTTACGTGTGCATCATGTTCAAAATCAGACAATATTGAGCATACTGCTCCGGTTTTTAAATCAAGTATCCCGGAAAATAATGCTGTAGATGTAAACCCTTCATCAGAAATTGAAATTATATTTGATGAAGTTATTTCCCTTGCCCTCAATCACGGTATTACAATAAATAACGAGGCTGCCTCTGTAGCGTCCGACTTCACTAAATTAATCTTCACTATTGATCTGGAATATGGTACCGATTATTCTATTGTTATTCCCCAAGGAGCTGTTATCAATACTTTTAATATTCCTTTAGAGGAATCTGTTGAGATATCATTTAAGACAAAAGATGCTCCCATTATTGATGGAAATGCCATGCTTTTTGTTTCCGATATGGGCGTTGGATGGAATCTTGGGAACACTCTGGATACAAAGAGTGAAGACGAGACAGTCTGGGGAAATCCCAAAGCCACTAAAGAGTTGATTGATGCTATACGTAATAAGGGGTTTAAAACGCTACGGGTTCCTGTTACCTGGCAATATCATATGGGAAGCGCTCCTGATTATATAATAGAGTCTGAATGGCTTGACAGGGTTGAAGAAGTGGTGAATTATGGCTTGGATAACGGCATGTATGTAATTATAAATATTCATCACGATGAAGAGTGGATCATTCCATCTTATGATTATGTTGAGGTTGTTAAAGACCAGCTAAGCAAAGCTTGGACTCAAATAGCAACCCGTTTTAAAGATTATGATGAACAACTGATATTTGAGAGTTTAAATGAACCGCGCTTAATAGACTCTTCTGCAGAATGGACCGGAGGAACTGCGGAAGGCAGAGATTGTATAAATCAATACCACCAGGTTAACGTTGATGCTATTAGGTCAACAGGAGGCAATAATGCTCAACGTTACATTTTAATATCACCTTATGCAGCATCATCGTCTCAAGTAGCTATAGATGCTTTAGAGTTACCATCTTCTTCAAATCTTATTGTTTCGGTGCATAATTATTTTCCATATAATTTTGCTCTTGCTACTAGCAACTTTGTTACTGAATGGGGAACGGAATTAGAAAAACAAGCTATGGATACGGAATTAGACAGAGTGTACCAAAAGTTTATTGCAAACGGAATAGCAGTAGTGATGGGAGAATGGGGCAGTTTGAATCGCAATAACCCGGAGGATAGAGTGAGGCATGCAGCATACTTTGCCAATGGATGTATAAGCAGGGGCATATGTCCGATTTGGTGGGATAATGGTTCTGCAGATAATTTTGGAATAATTAACCGAAATGATTATGAATGGATATTTCCGGATATTGCCAACACCATAGTTAATGTAACACCATAGGCTGAATAGATGATGTTTGGTACGTAACGTTTATAGATAATTTTAGCACTGCAAAAAAAGCACTAATGCATTCAGATATTAATCTAACAACCAGAATTCGACAGAAAATTTTGGAATTCAGATTTAAAATATAGAAGCCCCATTCTTTACATATTACAAGTAAAAATTGGGGCTTATATTTTATAAGAGGAGGCAATAATTCACCTATTCTGTTACAATAGTTTTCGACTGAAAAAATATTCTATATTGCTTTAAATGTGTAAACCCCACCTTTCTCTGTATCAAATTCAAATAACGAAGTTTCTGGTAATTGAAGTGAATGAATTGTAGCTTTTTCACTTACTAAAGGATTTTTTATTGATGTTCTGTAAAATAAAGGATTAGGATTTTGAGCTCCTTCTTCTACTGCTTTTAATTCAACATCACCCTTTAAATCATTAGCCAACCTTAATCTACAATTTCCACCTATAGTAGAATAAACCACTAACTCTTTTACTTTCCAGTTTTCCCATACCATATCAATGGTAAAACCACCTCTTGTTTTTAGTCCTTTCACAGCACCTTTTTCCCACTCATCCGGTAGTGCAGGTAATAAATAAATATCACCATCGTATGATTGTACTAACATTTGCGCTACACCTGAAGTACAACCAAAATTACCATCAATTTGGAATGGAGGATGTGCATCAAATAAATTTGGATAAGTTCCTCCATGCTCACCTTTCTTTTGTATTGGTGCAGGATTCAACTGATCTTTAATCAATTTAAAAGCTCTGTTTCCATCTAATAAACGAGCCCATAAATTAACCTTCCATCCCATTGACCATCCTGTTGATTTATCACCTCGGTATACCAGTGAGTTTTTAGCTGCTTCAAATAACTCTGGATTATAAAATGGAGAAATCTGACTTCCGGGAAACAACCCATATAAGTGTGAAACATGACGATGATGGTCATTTGTACGATCCCAATCGTGCAACCATTCCTGTAATTGAGCATGTTGACCAATTTGCATTGGAGGTAACTTCTTAAACATGTGCTCCACTTCCTGAGCAAAATCTTTATCTACACCCAAAATATCTGAAGACTTCATTAGATTTGAAAATACATCAAACATTAATTGATTATCCATAGTATTACCTGCTGCCATAGAGGTTTTATATTTATGTCTGTTTTCTGGAGACATACAAGGAGCTACTACCATCCATCCATGTTCTGGTTCTTCCTGAAGTACATCAACATAATACATGGCTGCACCTTTTAAAATAGGATATATATCTTTTAAAAAGTCCTTATCTCCGGTAAATAGATAATGTTGCCATAAATGCTGACTCAGCCAAGCTCCACCCATAGGCCACATTCCGTAAAAAGCACCATCAACCGGTCCGGTAATTCTCCATAAATCAGTATTATGATGCATTGCCCAACCTTTAGCTCCATACATTTCGCTTGCTGTTTCTTTTCCTACAACTGATAAATCTTTTAGCATGGCAAAAAGTGGCTGATGCATTTCCTGCAAGTTTGTTACTTCGGCAGGCCAATAGTTCATCTCGGTATTAATATTTACCGTGTATTTACTATCCCAAGGTGGGTTATTTTGATAATTCCATATACCCTGAAGATTAGCAGGCTGAGTTCCTGGTCGAGAAGATGAAATCAGCAAATATCGACCAAACTGAAAGTACAAGGACACTAATTGTGGATCATAACCCTTATTAAAATCTTTAATTCTGATATCAGTAGAGTTTTTAATCGAATCCGTTTGACCAAGGTCGAGTTCTACTCTGTCGAAATATCTTCTATAATCCTGGATATGTGAACTTTTCAAGTCATCATAAGTATTATCAACAGCTTTAGCTAAATAATTATCAGCTACTTTAATTTCATCACCACTAACATCTTCATAGTTTTTAAAGTTTGTACCTATTGACACAAACATGGTAACCGTATCTGCATTCTTAATCTCTAAATTATCTTCTCCCGAAATCAATACTCCCCCTGATAAAACCGGCCTTACTGAAGTATGAAAACGAACCTGCCCTTTCTTATTATCAACATCCTCACTTTTTCCAGAAAGAATCAAAGTATTATTCGTAGTAGAAACATCATATGTTGAATGAGGTGAATCTGCTTTTAAATTACAAGTAATCTGTCCTTTTTTACTAGCTGTAAGCCTAATAACCATTACCTGAGCAGGAGCCGAAATAAAATATTCTCTATTAAAAGTAACTCCATTAACTTCGTACGAAGTAGCACTTAGTGCATTTTTAATATCAAGTTCACGATTATAATGGCTGTATTTTTCATGCCCTGGAAATTGTATATACAAATCTCCCACTGTTTGGTAAGGCATGCCATAATTGTTCCATTCCGGAGCATGACGAGGAATTACTTTCATTGTTAGCTCCTCGGCTTCCTTATATTTACCTTCAAAAATAAGCTTTCTTACCTTGGGTAATACTTTCTTAAATCCTTTCGGAAGATTATTGCCCGGCCCTCCTGCCCAAACAGTTTCTTCATTTAATTGTAAATGTTCAGTATCAACTGTACCAAACACCATAGCTCCTAAACGACCATTCCCTATTGGTAATGCTTCTTCCCATGCTGATGCAGGTGCTGCATACCAAAGTTTAAGCAAATTTGTTTTGTCTTCCCCTTGCTTTGAACAAGACATTAACATGGTAAAAAATCCTATTAAAAAGAATAGTTTCTTCATTTCATATATTTTTTTGTTTGGGCTAATCCCCACTAAATTTTCACTTATGAATCTCAATACTTTAGACATGCTGTCCTCATATAATTTATTCTTAAATCATATGGTAGTAAAATTACAATCTCGTTACAGATACAAATGGGACATTTTACTTAAACACAGGAGACATTTTAACACCTCCCTTCCACGATAATTTGCTTAGGGGTTATTCTACTAAATTAATTGGCCATATTGCTAAAACACGTTCATCTATTTTATTATAATCTCAATAACGAGTAACTTAGTCAGAAACTTATAATTAATTATTTATGTCTCTTAATGGTTTGAGAAAAATCATCATCGCTACTGTTTATTTATTAAGCTTACCTATATATACTAATGCTTTTAATCAGTGTAATTTTGAACACTATTCTGATAAAGATGGACTATCTCAATCAACAATAAATGAAATATTTCAAGACCATAAAGGATATATATGGCTGGGAACATTTAATGGACTTATACGGTATAATGGTTACGACTTTGAAACATTTAAATTAAGTAATTCAAATTCCACAGCAAAATCAAACCGAATAGATAAAATCACAGAAGATAAATATGGCAGACTGTGGTTAAATTCTTTAAATGATGTATATTGCTTTGATACCAGCCGCGACAAATACTGGTCTTTACCTTCGGAAAATAATTCAGACATAAACGAAGTATACTCAACAAAAGTTTTCACTACTCCATCAGGAAAAGTATGGCTAATATTAAATAATAAAAACCTCATTTGCATTAAGGATTCAAATTTTTCAATTGAAAAATTTGAATCAAATAATAAATTAATGAAAAGTAAAAATATTTATTCTGTCCATGAAGATGCAAATCATAACAGCTGGATACTTACAAATAATGGACTTTTACTAATTCCTGCAAATTCAGATTCTGAAATACAAAGCATTTTAAATAACACTACTGATAAAACTGCGCTTAACAAACCTTTCTTTACCCTTTATGAATCCCCCCAAAAAATATGGTTTGGATCTTCCAAAGGAAAAATCTGGACTTATGATAAGGATTCAAGAATCTTTTCTGAGCTCAATCTGAATATCAAATCAAATATCAGAGAAATAAAAAGGATAGATGAATCACATATTGCAATACTGTCTGAGTCAGATGGTATGTTTATCTACAACACAAATACCAGCTATATTAAATACATCAATAAATTCAATACAAAAGGACTAAATAACAATCAGATTGATTTTATATATCCTGTTGATAGTACGCAAATATGGTTTACTAACAATGAAATAGGAATTTATAAAATCAACTTATCTACAAACCAATTAAAACACTTTAATGTTGATATTGATGATAGAACAGTTTATAATCATCCCCCGCAACCTTTTATTTTAAAAGATAAGGATAATAATATCTGGATCCACCCCAAAGGAGGCGGATTTTCTATATATAATAAAAACACAGACAGCTTAGAAGCTTTTTACAACAAAGCCTTTGATCCAAATAAAAAGTTTTCAAATATATTGCATACTGCATTATTTGATCATCAAGGAAATTTATGGATGAGTACAAGATCCCATGGTTTGGAAAAGATATCATTTTCAAATAATGAATTTAAATCCTTTAGAGTAACAGATATACTAAGTTCCTCATTATCTAATAATGTAAGATCGATATTTCAACTTGCCAACCAAAACATATTAATAGGCACAAAAGAAGGTCGCTTACTTATGTTTAATAGTAATCTTGAGTATATAACTGCTATATCAGACAAAGGTATTAATAGCGACAATACGCTTTGGCCTAGTGCCATTTATTGTATTAAAGAAGATGATGAAGGTAAAATATGGATAGGCACCAGAGGTAACGGAATTTACGTTTTAAAACCCAACAAGGATTCTATCTCATATAAAGTTCAAAATTTCGTACATGACCGAACAAATCCCTTTAGCATAAGTAATAACAATGTATATAGCATAGTTGAAGACGCTAACAAAAACATTTGGTGTGCCACTTTGGGAGGAGGTATAAACCTGATACAATATAATCAGGAAGGCAAATACAGGTTTATAAATTCTTTAAATAAGCTAAAAAATTTCCCTGCAATAAATTGCAATAGGGTTAGATGTATGGCGATAGGAAAAAACAATGTATTATATGCTGGCACATCTAATGGGTTACTTACATGGAAAGCTGATTTTAATAGTCCTGAATCCATTATTTTTAACCATTACACCAGTAATTCCTTTAACACTAAAAATTTAAGTAATAATGAAATAATGGGTATCCTGCTTTCAAAAAATAAAGAAATATTTATAGCAACATATGGAGGCGGATTGAATAAATTAAAAAGAGCTCCAAAAGGAAACATCAATGGTTTTCAATCCTATAACAATGAAAATATTTTAGCTTCTGATGGTTTATTATCCTTGGTAGATGACAAGCATGGAAACATCTGGATGTCAACTGAAAATAACCTGATCCGATTTAATCCTGATAATGAATTATTTGAAAACTTTCATGAAGTAGGTCAGAAAACTTTCTCCGAATCAACATCTCTACGTTTAAATAACAACTCTTTGCTATTTGGTTTTTCGAACGGATTGATTTCCTTTTATCCGGATTCTGTTCTATCTGACACCTTAAAATCGAATATTGTTTTTACCAATTTTCAATTATTTAATAAGAATGTAAGGCATACTGAAGATTCTCCGTTATTAGGAAATATTGATGATATAAAAAGGATAGAACTACGACACAATCAAAACTTTTTTAATATTCAGTTTTCTACCTTAGATTATCAAAACACAAAACAAATTGAGTATGCCTATAAACTAGAAGGTTTTGACAAAGAATGGTATTATACTCAAAAACAAAGAATTGCAAATTACACCAACATACCCAAGGGCACCTATATTTTTAAAGTAAAATCAACCAACGGAAGAGGTACATGGATGAATAATGAACATACTTTAAATATAACAGTAAAGCCTTCGTTTTGGGAAACTCCTTTAGCCTACATTTTATATTTCTCGCTATTTCTTTTTCTATTTTTTATATTACAAAAATATATCCTGACTATATATAGATTGAAGAGTGACATTAAGGTTCAAAAAGAAATATCTGATATGAAACTAAAGTTCTTTACAGATGTATCTCATGAAATTCGTACACCTCTTACTATGATCACCTCTCCTATTGAATTTTTAATTAACGATAAAAAAACACCGCAAGACATTCGAAATCAACTTAAGTTTATTTCTCAGGGAACCAATCGTTTACTAAAATTAGTAAATCAGATACTTGATTTTAGAAAAATACAAGACAAACACTTAAAAGTAAGTAAAATAAATCTGGGACATTTTACAGAAAAAATTTGTTTAGATTTTATGGAACTAGCTGAGGAAAAAGGCTTTGATTTTAGTTTTAAAGATATTTCAGGAAACATTGACCTATGGGCAGACCAGGATGCATTAGATAAAATAATCATGAATTTATTATCTAATGCATTTAAATATTGTAGCAAAGGTGATTCAATAAAAGTTGTAGTACAACAAACTGATAAGTATGCCATCCTCAAAATTACAGATAGTGGACCAGGCATTTCAAAGACAAAACAAAAAGATCTTTTCAAAAGATTTTCTTCTTTTAATGATGATAGCAGTAAACCGAGTACAGGCATAGGTTTATCAATTATTAAAGAAATTGCTGAAAAACATTCAGCCTTAGTTTCTGTAGAAAGTGAAACAGGTAAAGGAAGTTCTTTTACAATCAGTTTTTTAAATGGCAAAAACCATTACGATGATAATGTTGAAATAATTGTAGACAACACAGAAAAAGAAGATGAGGTTAAATTATCTCAAGCAAAATTAGAATCGGATGCCTATAGTCAAAAACAAAATACTCCTAAAGAAAAATATTCTATCCTTATTGTTGAAGATGACAATGAATTACGTCAATTTATAAAAACAATACTTGAGCAAGATTATGCTGTAATTGAATCTGATAATGGTATGGATGGCTTGGAAAAAGCTAAATCACAATCGCCGGATTTTATTATCAGCGATATTATGATGCCTGAAAAAAATGGAATAGAATTACTTAAAGATATTCGAAAAAATACTGCTACAAGCCATATCCCGGTTATATTACTAACTGCAAAATCAAATATTGAAAGTAAACTCGAAGGTTTGACTTACGGAGCCGATGATTATATAACCAAACCCTTTAGTGTGGCATATATGAAAGCACGTATTACCAATTTAATAAAACAACGAGAACACTTACATAATATTTTTAGGGATCATATTAAAATAAATGAAGAGAATACAGAAGTTAAACAGAATTTAATAGCTCCTGCTGATGAATTACTAATGCAAAAAGTAATGAATCATATTGAAAAAAATCTTGATAACAATGAATTATCTGTAGAAAACTTAGCCAAATCTGTTGGGCTATCAAGATCTACCTTCTTCAATAAAATAAAAAGTTTAACAGGTATGCCTCCTGTTGAATTTATTAGAGATTTGAGATTAAGTAAAGCAGCTCATCTTATTAAAACAGAACAGTTTCTTATAAAAGAGATTTGTTATATGACTGGATTTTCTGACCTAAAATACTTTGGAAAATGCTTTAAAAACAAATACGGCATGACACCCGGTAATTATAGAAAATCATCTTAGATAAATACAATAACTGCAGCAGTAATAAGTCCTGTAATAATAGTTACACTATACATAAAAAATATTGCCAATAAACGCCCAAAAACTGTTAACCACTTTTTCTTATATAACTTATGAGCTCCAATTATTGAATAAATCGGAACTAAAAGAAATAACCATCCATTCATTGCACTTGCCACACCAGGCAAAAAGTAAGCCAATAACATCATTACTATAAATATGATAAATAGAAATGAGTGTTGATTAATGGCAAAAATCAAATGACCAACATAATACCTGTAGCTTTTCTTAAAAAACAGCCAAAGCATTGCTCCATACAAAGGCATTAATAAAAACAAAAACCAGGATAAATATTTAAAAAACTGAGGTAAATAATATTCAGGATGCTTATTAATGTCTTGGATACGATCCATAACCTTTTCATCTTCTGTCTCCGATTCATCTACCTCTGATTTTTTATTTATCAAGGAATCTGCTTGGGCAACATCAGCATCATTTGAATTAAATAATATAAAGTTCTTTTTATTATTTTCGGCCAATCTTTCAATATCTCCATTCGACTGCTTATAATTTTTTTCAATACTATTAAGAGTCACAGTGTTGAGCAATAAAAAAAAGATAAAACTGATAAAAACATAAAATCTAAAAGGAGGCATATATTCAACACGACGCCCACGTATAAATTCCTGTGCCATCTTGCCGGGTTGAAACAATACAGCCTTTAATGTTCTCCATAAACGAGTATCAAAAGCAAATATATTACCCATCAAATCATAAATAAGCAATCCAAAAGGTTTTTCGTAATCTTTAACAGACTGTCCACAATGAGGACAAAAATTACCAACAAAAGAAGTTTCACAGTTTTTGCAGTTTATTGTTGAGTCTGGCGCTGTACTATTCATTACCTCATATAATTTGTTAATTTTGCTTGAATATATATAATTTGTTGCATTTTTTAACGATCTGTTCTATAACATTATGGATTTTAGAGACCGAGTATTTATAGCTGTTGCAGAGAATTTAAGTTTTTCAAAAGCTGCTGAAGAGTTATTTATTAGTCAACCTGCAGTAACCAAACATATAAAAGAACTTGAATCAAAACTTAAAAGTACACTCTTTGATCGTAAAGGCAATAGAATATACCTGACTAAAGCAGGAAAGGTAAACTATGAATATTTAAAAAAGATTAAGCAACAATATGCTGAACTTGAATTTGAATTAGGCCGTCTCAATAACACTTTCAAGGGAACACTAAGAATTGGGGCCAGCTCTACAATATCACAATATTTAATCCCTGAAACACTGGCCTCTTTTTACAAAAGATATCCGAAAATAGATTTATACTTATTAAGTGGCAACTCTCACGAAATACAACAAAAATTACAATCTGAAGAAATTGACATTGCACTTATTGAAGGCTTTTCTTCACTTAAAGAATTAAAATATTCTGATTTTTTGGATGATGAAATAGTTGTGGTTACTGGTAGCAATAGTGTTTACGCAAAAAAACGTCAAATTGCCATTGCTGACCTTGCAAATATTCCAATGGTATTGCGCGAAAGAGGCTCTGGAACACTGGAAGTTATCAGAAAATCATTAGGTGAAAACAACATCAATCTTGAAGATCTTAATATTGTAATTCACCTCGGAAGTACTGAAGCAATAAAAAACTTCCTAACTAATTTTGAAGGAGTGGCACTCGTTTCTGAAAAATCAATATCTAAAGAAATCGAGCTGAAACAAATTGTTAAACTAAGTGTCTCCCGACTTAAAATTGGCAGAAAATTTAGAATTGCATTACGACAGGGAAACCCTAGCTATACAGCTGAACTCTTTATTAATTATTTAAGCTCCTATAGCTTTTAGTTATAAACTATAATTTTTTTGTATTTGTTTTAGTTATTGCAACTCACTATTTTTGTTCTATTCAAAAAAATGTTGATAACATGCATTTAAACCAAAAACAAATACAACTTATTTATATCACAATTATTGGATTATGTTTTACTCCAATATTTTCGCCTGCAATAGCTCTAGCTTGTGGAATTGTATTGTCATTATTAGGTATAAAATATGCTAATATCAATAAACACACTTCTCTATTTCTAAAAGCCTCTATTGTGCTAATGGGCTTTGGCATGAATCTAACTCAGGTAATTGCAACTTCAAAAAGTGGATTTCTTGAAACTGCCATATCGGTTGTTACAGTTATGACAGCTGGCTTAATACTTACTAAGCTATTAAAAATAGATTCAAAAATTGGCTTACTAATTTCTGCTGGAACTGCGATTTGTGGAGGAAGTGCTATTGCAGCTATTTCAAATGTATTAAATGCCAAAAGCTATCAAGTGTCATTTTCGTTAGTAGTCGTATTTATTCTTAACGCTGTTGCTTTGATAATATTTCCGGTTATTGGTCATCATTTTAATATGAGTCAGGTAACTTTTGGACACTGGGCAGCGATAGCCATACATGATACAAGTTCAGTTGTGGGAGCAGGTGCCAGTTATGGAAAAGAAGCTTTAGAGGTGGCAACAACTGTTAAATTAATCAGAGCCCTTTGGATAATTCCTTTAGCTATTGTAATTTCACTAAGTCAAAAAAAATCTACAACAAGAAAAATAAAAATTCCTGTATTTATTGGGCTATTCGTCATAGCCATAGTTATTGCCCATTATTTACCTCAATGGCAAACAACTTTTGGTCACCTTAACTGGTTAGGTAAAAAAGGAATGGTGGCTGCATTATTTTTAATTGGCTCTGATATTTCAATAAAAGAAGCTAAACAAGCAGGTATTAAAAGTTTTATACATGGTGTTTTATTATGGATTATTATTGGAGCATCATCATTAATAACGTTAACAACTTTATAGACTATGACTTTATTCTGGATTATTTTAATCGTATCGGTTGCAAGCTTAATTAAAGGAATTTCTGGTTTTGGATTTGCACTTGTATCCTTACCTCCTCTTTTAATCTGGTATTCTCCGGTTGAAATAATTCCGGTTTTAGTAATGTGTAACTTTATTTCATCAACTATAATTGTTCTTCAAAAGAAGGACAAAAATCTAGTACCCTCAAAAGTGAAACCTTTAATTCTTACAGGAGCTATTTTCACTTTATTGGGGGTACTAATTTTAAAAAATGCCAATGAAGCAAGTCTTATCCATACAATAAGCATGATATTTATAGCCCTAACAGGTCTTTCCTTCTTTGTTTCAAAGTCTCCTGTTAATTACCCAGGGATTACTTATCCTCTTGTAGGAGCAGTTGTAGGTTTACTGACAGGAAGTACTTCTGTCAGCGGACCTCCCTTGGCTTTATTTTTGAATTCATCAAAAATTAACAATCAGGAATTTAGAGAAATATTTTCATGGTTTAATATTACCACCTCTTTAGTAGCCATTATAGGATATTTTATTGCAGACCTTATAACAACAGAATCTCTTAAACTGGTTCTTTTATTCTTCCCGCTATTATATATTGGCTCCTATTTTGGGAAGCGATTAAATTCAAAAATCCCTTCTAGAACATTTAAAAACTCTACTCTTGTTTTAACATTAATATCCTGTGTCATTTTACTTTTTAAATAAATGACAGGTCTTCTTTAATTGTTTGGAAGTCTTATTAAATTTGTATCCAATAATCAACATACAAATTACAATGAAGATAGCAGCAATTATTATAGGTCTCAGTATTAGCACAGGCATCCTTCAAGCTCAGGAACTCGACGTGTTTGGAAATAAAGTCCCTACAAAGAAAACCGTTTCATCATCTAATTCTACAGAAATCAACAAAAGAGATGAACAAGGCCGAAAACAAGGTTATTGGGAAAAAAAATATAACAATGGCAAACTTGCTTATTCAGTAACTTTTAAAGATGACAAGCCTGTTGGGGAGATGAAACGTTTTTACCAAAATGGAAATAAGCAAATTGTTATCTATTATGATGATAAAGATGAATATGGCAAAGTAGAAACCTTTAATGAAAACGGCAAGCTAACAGCCAAAGGAAACTATTTCGGAAGAATTAAAGATGGACTTTGGGAGTTTTATTCAACTGAAGGAAAACTTCTTACCAAAGAAAATTACAACAAAGGGAAAAAAGATGGAATGACCACTTACTTTTTTAGAAATGAAAAGAAAGCGGAAGAAGTGGAGTGGAAAAATGATGTTAAAGATGGTATCTGGTATAAATATCATGAATCCGGAAGCATTAAATTAAAAGCCACACATAAAAACGGATTAATCGAAGGTCCATACATCGTTTATTTTGAAAATGGTAAGATAGAAATTCAGGGACAATTTGTAAATGGAAAAGAAGATGGCACCTGGATAATTTTTACGCCTACCGGGAATATCTCTTACAAAATTGAATACGACGAAGGCCAAACATTAAACGAAGAAGATTTTGACGATAAGCAAAAAATACTATTTCAGGAATTTGAAAAAAACAAAGGAAAACTGAAAGATCCTGAAGAATTTAAACACGACCCGGATTCATATATCAGAGGTAATTAATCATCATTTGTAATTGTAAAAAAGGTGTATTGAGACGTTATCATCTTCATATAATATTTCTGTTTTGCGTATTGATTATTTCTGATTTAAACGCTCAAAAATATTTTGTCGGTTTTACAGATAAAGCCGACAATGATTTTTCAATTATCGCTCCGGAAGAGTATTTATCTCAAAGGGCTATAGGCAGAAGGGCAAGACAAAACATTGAAATTACAGAGGAAGATCTTCCTGTAAATCAATCCTATCTGGATAGCTTAAGTAAAATGGATCTCAAAATTCTTTGGCCTTCGAAATGGTTAAATGGAGCAATTATTGAATCTGATAATTCCGTATTAATGGATACAATTACTCGCGTTTCATTCATATCAAGTTCCAGGCTTATATGGAAATCAACAACAAACACTACCATTCAAAAATTTCCATCTCAAAATACAGATGAGTCATTAAAAGCTGATATTTTGAGTATTTATGGAGAAAGTTATAATCAGACAGTAACTATTAACGGGCACTTGCTACATCAAGAAGGGTATGCAGGAGATGGAATGTTAATTGCTGTTATTGATAATGGATTTGGCCATGTTGATGAGCTACCAATGTTTAATCATTTATGGAGCAACAACAAAATTAAGGCATCAGTTGATTTTGTAAATCAGGGTAATAATGTTTTTGATTCTGAATATTATCATGGCATGTATGTTCTATCTGTATTAAGTGGTTTTATTGAGAGTGAATATAAAGGTTCAGCCCCTGATGCAAATTATATTTTACTTAGAACTGAAGATGATAATAGTGAATATCCAATTGAGGAATACAATTGGGTTATTGCTGCAGAATATGCCGACAGTGCTGGTGTTGATGTTATCAATTCATCTTTAGGATATTCTCAATTTGACGATACTTCATTTAACTACTCATATTCGGATATGGATGGTAAAACAACGATCTGCGTATTGGGTGCTGAAAAAGCCTTTTCAAAAGGAATATTAGTTGTAAACAGTGCCGGAAATGAAGGTAACAGTTCATGGAAATATATCATTTCACCTGCTGATGGCGAAAATGTATTAGCGGTTGCAGCCATGAATACTGATAGTACAAGAGCTTCTTTTAGCAGTTATGGCCCTTCGTTTGATGATAGAATTAAACCAGATATTGCAGCTTTAGGTGTTCAAAATTCTGTTCAGGACATTACTGGTTATGTTACTCATAAAAACGGAACCAGTTTTTCAGCGCCGGTCATAAGCGGTTTTGCATCATGTTTATGGCAGGCTAAACCAACAATAAGCAACAATGAATTATTACAAATTATAAAATTGAGTAGTCATCACTATTACAATCCTGATGACAGCTTTGGTTATGGGATACCTAATTTTTATACTGCTCTTGATATAGATAGTTCAACAAATGAAACTAAATTAGGTAACACTTACATTATTTCACCAAATCCTTTTTCTGACAAAATTGAAATCATTAACGGTTTAAAAAATATCATTAAGACTCAAATAAAAATTTTTGATTTAACAGGCAAACAAATTGTTAATAAACTAGTTACTTCAACAAATACATACACGATTAATAATCTGGAAAATTTACCTTCTGGATTGTATATATTACAATTGATTGAATCAAGTCAGAAATACAGTTTTAAGATTTTAAAAAAATAAACAATGAACGAGCCTTCGCTATCGCTGTTTGAATTAAATTCAAAAATTAAAAGTACAATACACCAATCTTTTGCAGAAACTTATTGGATTGTAGCTGAGATTAGCGAAATACGTGAAGTAAGGAATGGACATTGCTATCTTGAGCTGATTGAAAAAGATGAAAAAACAGAGCAGATCATTGCTAAATCAAGAGCAAATATATGGGCCTATACCTATAGAATGCTCAAACCATTTTTCATTCAAACTACCGGACAGGAACTAACATCCGGCTTAAAAGTATTAGTACGGGCCAGCATTGATTTTCAGGAAGTTTATGGTTTTAGTTTAAACATTAGAGATATTGATCCTAATTATACTTTAGGTGATATGGCTCAAAAGAAGCAAGCTATATTAAATAAACTCAGCGAAGAGGGTGTTATTGATATGAATAAAGAGCTCGAAGTTCCTATTGTGCCACAAAAAATTGCAGTCATATCCTCTCCTACTGCTGCTGGGTACGAAGACTTTTGCAACCAGCTCAATAACAATGCGCTCAATTATAAGTTTTACATAAAACTATTTCCTGCAATAATGCAAGGAGACAAAACTGAAGAATCAGTAATTTCTGCGTTAGACAGAATATATGAATATGAAGATTTGTTTGATGTTGTAGTTATTATACGTGGAGGAGGTTCAACTTCAGATCTGATGTGCTTTGACAATTATTGGATTGCCTATAACATAGCGCAGTTTCCCATCCCTGTTTTTTCAGGAATAGGACATGAGAGAGACGAAACTGTAGTTGACTTTGTTGCTCACACTCGATTAAAAACACCAACAGCAGTCGCAGAACATATTCTTGAACTGGTTTCTGATTTTGACAATAGATTAGAATATTTAAAAGATAATATTGTTTCAACTACTCGTGAAATTTTATCTACTTATAAATCGATGTTTGAAAGATCTTCATCACGATTTAAACCGCTGGTTTCGCATTCACTAACCAAACAAAAGAGTCAATTAACAAACATGGCTCATCAGCTGGATAATTTTTCTTCCTCATTTATTAATGATAGAGTAAATCGCCTAAATATTATTTCGGAGAGAATTAAAACCTCATCAATGAATAAAATTCACAATGAAAAACAGGCAATAAAACAATATCCTCAAAAATTAGCTACCAGAACTAAATTTTTCTTTTCTGATAAGAATGCTCAGATACAGCTATTTGAAAAGACCAACAACTTGTTAAATCCTAAAAACATATTAAAAAAAGGCTATTCAATTACCTGCCTGAATAATAAAGCCATCAAAGATTCTGATGAAATTAAAAAAGGAGACAAACTTACTACGCAATTGTATGATGGTAAGATTGATAGTATTGTTGAGTAGTTAAATTCATGATATTAGATATCTTCCATAATATTTTCAAAATAATTTTAGACCTTTGCAGCGAATTTAAATATGCGTAAATGAATTTTAGCATGCAAAAGCATGATAATTTTCATCGACAGTTCCATATACCTTATGGAAGAAAATTAAAAACCTATGAATAAAAAAACTCCTAATAAATATACAAAGGGGAAAAAAAACATAGAACATAAATCATCAAGTCAAGATGTTGTTCCTCAAAAAAATTCTGATAAAACAGAAATTCGATTAAATAAATTTATAGCGAATGCAGGAGTTTGTAGTCGTCGTGAAGCAGATAAATTAATAAACGAAGGACTTATCAAAGTCAACGGAGAAATTGTTTCTGCTGTTGGTACAATGGTTAAATTAACGGATACCGTAATCTATGACGGTAAAGAGTTAAATCCAGAGAAACTAGTTTATGTACTTTTAAATAAACCCAAAGATTGTGTTACTACTTTAAGTGATCCTCATGCCAAAAGGACAGTTATTGATATTGTGAAAAATGCATGTACTGAAAGAATATATCCTGTTGGCAGGTTAGATAAAATGACTACCGGAGTTCTTTTATTAACCAACGATGGTGATTTAGCTAAAAAACTAACCCACCCCAGTCACGAACACCGAAAAATATATCATGCCTTTTTAGACAAACCTATCTCCAATGAAGATTTAAAGAAAATAGAAGTGGGATTTGAACTGGAGGATGGATTTATTAAATCAGATAAACTTAGTCTTGTAAAAGAGAATCCTCTGGAGGTTGGTATTGAAATACATTCAGGTAAAAACAGAATTGTCAGAAGAATTTTCAAGCATTTGGGGTACGAAGTAATCAAATTGGATCGCGTTTATTTTTCTGGATTAACAAAAAAAGATGTTCCTCGAGGAAAATGGAGATTTCTAACACAAAAAGAAATCACCTTTCTAAAAGCTGGCATCATGAAATAAAACAAATCAAAACTTAAATATCTAATAATTATGACACTAATCAAATCCATATCTGGAATTCGAGGAACAATCGGAGGTATTCCAGGAGAAGGTTTAAGTCCACTGGATGTAGTAAAATTTACAGCAGCTTATGCCGCATGGGCAAAAGAAGATACGAAAAAAGACAAATTAACAATAGTTGTTGGACGTGATGCCAGAATATCCGGCCTAATGGTAGATAAAATTGTAGTTGGTACTTTAATGGGATGTGGAGTAGATGTTATTAACCTGGGTTTAGCCACTACCCCAACAACAGAGTTAGCTGTTACAATGGAGAATGCTGATGGAGGTATTATTTTAACAGCCAGCCATAATCCAAAACAATGGAATGCCTTAAAGTTATTAAATAATAAAGGTGAATTTTTAAACGGTGCTGATGGCGAAAAGATTTTAGCCATAGCCGAAAAAGAGGAATTTAACTTTACAGATGTTGATGACTTAGGTAAAGTGTCAGATAACGACAGTTATATCCAAAAACATGTTGAGCATGTGTGCAATTTAAAATTGGTTGATATTGATGCTATCACAAAAGCAGATTTTACAGTTGCTATTGATTGTGTAAATTCTGTTGGAGGAACATATTTACCCCCTTTATTTAAAGCACTTGGAGTAAAAAATGTAATAGAATTATATTGTGAACCTAATGGTGAGTTTCCTCACAATCCAGAACCTCTTCCGGAGAACTTAACAGAAATTTCTTCTTTAATAAAAGACAAAAAAGCGGATGTTGGTTTTGTTGTAGATCCTGATGTGGACCGTTTAGCTATTGTAAATGAAGACGGAACCATGTTTGGAGAGGAATATACTCTTGTTGCAGTATCCGATTATATTTTAAGTCAACAAACAGGAAATACCGTTTCAAACCTTTCTTCTACACGAGCATTGAGAGATGTTACTGAAAAACATGGAGGTCAGTATACTGCTTCAGCTGTTGGTGAAGTTAATGTGGTAAGTAAAATGAAAGAAACTAATGCTGTTATTGGTGGTGAAGGAAATGGTGGTGTAATCTATCCTGAATCTCATTACGGGCGAGATGCATTAGTTGGTATTGGACTTTTTCTTACTCACTTAGCTAAATCCGGCAAAAAATGCTCTGAATTACGAGCCTCATATCCGGAGTATTATATCTCAAAAAATAAAATTGAACTAACTCCTGAGTTAGATGTTGACAAAATTCTTGTTGACATTAAGAATATATATAGTTCCGAAAAAGTAAATGATATTGATGGTGTAAAAATTGACTTCCCAAATAAATGGGTTCACCTAAGAAAATCAAATACAGAGCCAATAATTCGTATCTATTCTGAAGCTCCAAGTAATAATGAAGCAGAAGAACTAGCTCAAAAGATAATTGCTGATATTAAAGAAATTGCGGGAATATAAAATTATTGTAGCGATAAAAACGAAAAGAGCTGGTAAATTCATTTTTATCAGCTTTTTTTGTTTCAAATAAATTGATTTTTGAATCAACAAAAATTATTATCTTTTGTTTTTAATTTGATGTTGTTAAACATCGTATATAATTGAAGAAAAATATCTGTAATTAAAATCAACTTAATATATTTGTCATTCTTGATAGATTTGTAAGAATCACTAAACAAAATATAGAAAAATTTAAAGTAATACAATTATGAAAGTAACTGTAGTAGGAGCAGGAAACGTAGGAGCTACCTGTGCTGACGTACTGGCATACCGTGAAATTGCCAACGAAGTAGTCTTAGTAGATATTAAAGAGGGCGTTGCTGAAGGAAAAGCATTAGATATTTGGCAAAAAGCACCTATCAACCTATATGATACTCGTACTGTAGGTTCGACAAACGACTATGAAAAAACTGCTGGTTCAGATGTTGTTGTAATTACATCAGGATTACCACGTAAACCAGGAATGAGCCGTGATGATTTGATCGCAACAAACGCCGGGATTGTAAAAACTGTAACTGAAAGTGTTGTAAAGTACTCTCCTGATGCAGTTATCATCATTGTTTCTAATCCATTAGATGTAATGACATATCAGGCTCATATCAGCTCTAAATTCCCTCGTTCAAGAGTAATTGGTATGGCTGGTATTTTAGATACTGCTCGTTACAGAGCTTTCCTTGCTGAAGAATTAAACGTATCTCCAAAAGATATTCAGGCAGTACTTATGGGAGGTCATGGTGATACTATGGTTCCACTTCCTCGTTATACAACTGTTGGCGGTATTCCTGTAACTGAACTTATTGATGAAGAAAAACTAAATGCAATCATTGAAAGAACTAAATTTGGTGGTGGTGAATTAGTTAAATTAATGGGTACATCTGCATGGTATGCACCAGGTTCAGCAGCTGCTCAAATGGTTGAAGCTATTGTTAAAGACCAAAAAAGAGTATTCCCTGTTTGTATTAAACTTGAAGGAGAATATGGCATCGATGATTGTTACCTAGGAGTACCGGTTGTGTTAGGTAAAAATGGTGTTGAAAAAGTTATAGAGCTTAAACTTAATGATGACGAAAAGGCTTTATTGGAAACCAGTAGACAACATGTTTTAGAAGTAATGAATGTTCTAAATAAATAATGCTACAATATATAAAATGTAACCCGCTTCGAAAGTAGCGGGTTTTTTTATTTACTTTTTTCCGATTTTTTGCGTTATTTTGATAAAATAAAATAACAACACAACATTTTTAAAACATGAACACCGTGAAAAATCTAATTTTTAAAGCACTAGCGTTTAGTACGATCTTCTTTATTAGCACTATAGCAATTAATGCTCAGGAGTCATCTACTGAAACTAAATTTGGACTGGATACAGGTACTCTCGACAGTCAGTTCAATTATATAATAAAAAAATCAGAAGCCTACGAAGCTTATCAGGTAGTAAAGAAAACCTGGTTATTTAAAATAAAAAGCAATACTCTTGATTCCATTAAAACATTAAAAGAATCAATCACAAATCTTGAAACAGAAAGCGAAAAACAAAAGAGTGAGATCAATAGCTTAAAATCTGATTTAAAAGATACAAACGAAAAGCTAACTCTGGTTTCACAACAAAAAGACAGCTTTGCCTTTTTAGGTATCTTAATGGGGAAAGGTACTTATAACTTATTTGTTTGGACTCTTGTATTTGTACTTGCTGCAGCTTTTGTTATAATGTTTTTATTATTTAAAAGAAGCCATGCTGTTACTTCTAAAACTAAAACTGACTTAGCTGATAAACAAGAAGAATTTGATGCACATAGAAAATGGGCCTTAGAACGAGAACAAACATTAGCCAGGGAATTAAATAAATTAAAACAAAAATATAAGGGACTAGATTAGTCCCTTTCTTTTTATAATAACAAACCACTCGTTCATTTTCGTACACTACTTCGTGCTAATTCGTTCAAAAAATAAATTACCACCGCACTCATCACCACACGCAACAATCTAACCACCAGAGCTTTATATCTTTCGGCACAAAAAATGAAATCTAGTTATCAGATTAAACAATTAACTGGAGGATAAAGCAATGAAAACACATGTAAATCATCACCAATATTTAAATGCAATTGGAGTTTTAATTAGCATTACTGTTCTTTTATTAGCTTTTGGTATTTACAAAACATTACAATTCCAAGAAAAGGACATGTTTCAATCCTATGCATATACATCTGAAATAGCTCCTGTATTACACGATGCAAACAACCATTTGTTAACAACAGCAAATGATCTTTCAGAAATTGGATCCGCACTTGAAGTTGAGGAATGGATGACAGATTATACAACTTGGTTAACAGAACCAACATCTATGTTATCATCTACAACCTTCAACACATATACTGAAGAAACTTTGGTAATTGAAGATTGGATGCTTAACTCATCTGAGTGGTTGACACCATCTGTAAGTAACGTTTATACAAGTGAATATACCGAAGAAATGCTAACTATTGAAGACTGGATGTTATCAACCAAAGAATGGACTGAACCAGTCCATTCTACACTATACTCTGATGTTGAAGCAGAATTAGAAATGCAATCATGGATGTTATCAACAGAGGATTGGGAAGTTCCAGCTTTAACAAATAGACAATGGGCAGTTCTTAATAATAATTATGAAAAAGAATTACCTATAGAAGATTGGATGGTTCAATGTTGTACATGGATTACACCTGAACAAATGAATGCCGAAGAACTAAGTAATTATGGTCAAAATATAATGGAAGAATCTTTAATTATTGAGGCATGGATGACAGATGTTGAAAGCTGGCTTATTGAAGAAAATAATATTACTCCACAACGAGAGAGAGTATAGATCTTTTTCCATTGCTTTTCCAACATCTATAAAAACATCATACTAACCGATATAATAATTCCCATCAAACCTAAATCCCAAAACCATTCTTAGTTACTAGGAATGGTTTTTTAATTGTATAATATTTCAGTAATCATTCCATCTTATTTTTAACCTCATCACCATTTTTTAAAACAAACCTGTTATAATACGAAAATAATAATGTTGTTACAGGCAGTGCGACTAACATCCCTAATAGTCCCAGCAAACTCCCCCAAACAGACAATGATAAAAGTATAATAGCTGGATGTAATCCATAAACGCGCCCCATAATTTTAGGAACTAATATAGTTTCCTGAATTAGCTGAACAACAGCAACAACAATTAAGGCCAAAGCTATAACATGCCAAAAGCTTTGATTTGTTTCCATAGCTTTTAGCAATGACAATAGAGCCACTGGAATAAGGCCAACAATTTGCAGATAAGGCACAATGTTTAAGGCTCCAATAAATAATCCTATAATAATAGCCATTGGTAATCCTATAATTTTAAAACCTATAGCTAATAAAACACCTACAATTAAAGCTATTAATCCCTGAGCTCTAAAATAAATCTGCATTCCTGAAGTCAAATCATTAAAAACCTCAAGTACCTGAGACCTATAATTAGGGGGAACTAATTTTGACCATCCATCTGATATTTGTTTAAAATCAATTAATAGAAACACCAGGTACACTAAAATAATGAGTAAACTCATTAACCCAATAAGAAAATTAACCGATCCGGAAAAAATATTCCATGCTTGTCCCAAAACTTTCTTAAGTGTATCTGCCATACTTTGAGGGTTTAATAAATCCGAGAAATCAGTTTGATTAATATAATCATTTATCCATGCCAAAGTTTCTTTGGGTAAAAGGCTTGAAAAAGAAGAATCCTGTAAAGATTCTTTTAAAAGCTCTACCATTTTCGACATTTCAGAAATAAACTGAGGAATTAACCAAATTGCCAGGAAATACAATGTTCCAAACACGAGTAACAAACTAACAGACACAGACAATCCTCTGCTCTTAAGCTTTACTTTATATTGTAAAAACTCAACTAACGGGTTTATTAAGTAGGCAAACAAAACGGCCACTAAAAAAGGAATTAATACTCCACTTAATCTTTGTAGTAAAAAATAAAATCCAAATAAAAATCCTAGTGAGAGTAAAATTCGTACTACTCGATCAAATGTATAAGGTTTTGATTGATAATCCATAATTTAAAAATTTGAAGCAAGATAAATAATTAACCAATTTTTTACTAAAGTAAAGTAAATTGAAATTATCTTTTGCCAAGAATTATAGATACAGAAAGGCCACTGTGAATTATTGTTAATTTTTGTAATTATTTATAAATATTTTAAAGGCAATTTTATTGGAAGCTGGAATATTATTTGTTAATTTACAAGTTGAGTAAATACTTTTTTTTCAATAAATACGTTTTACAACATAACACTAACACACAACAACTTAGATGAGGAGAGCTATATTATATCTATTTATTATCCTTTTACCTTTGTCTTTTTTTTCATGCGAGAGAGAGTTTGAATATGCAAATGGACTTAATGGTTTAAGTTTTTCGGTAGATACATTAATGTTTGATACCATCTTTTCTTCTATTGGTTCCGTCACACGTAATTTCAAGATTTACAATCCTTATGATGAAGATTTAATTATCAATTCAATTGAATTAGCAGGAGGAGACATTAGTGAGTTTAGATTAAATATAAATGGCTATGCAGAAAATCATGTGGATGATATTAAAATTAATGCGCTGGATAGTTTATATATTTTTGTTGATATAACAATTCAACCTGAAGATAGCAATTCTCCCTTTGTTGTTAATGATTCCGTAATTATCAACTCAGGAGAAAAATCACAAAGCGTAAAACTTGTTGCTTACGGACAAGATGTTGTGCTATTGAAGAAAGAAAAAATAAAAACTACAACTTTCACTGCAGAAAAGCCATATTTAATTTATGATTATTTAGTAGTTGACAGTGCTGAAACATTAAGTATTGAACCTGGCACAAGACTCCATTTTTACAATGATGCTCAATTAATTGTTTTTGGTAGCATGCAAGTAAATGGAACAGTTGAAGAACCTGTAAAATTTCTTGGTTCCCGTCTGGAAGAATGGTATGATGACAAACCCGGACAATGGGGACAAATTCAATTTATGCCCGGAAGTTCTGATAACATAATTAGCAATGCAGAAATAAAGAATAGCTTAACTGGTTTATTTGTAGATTCGGTAGGATTGGGAACAAAACCTCCTTTAATTATTGAAAACACAACCATTAATCACATTACAAACTTTGGAATTATTGCTCAAAATTCAAATATAGAAGTAAGTAATTCTGTAATTGGAGATTGCGGGTATCATTCCGTTGCCCTAACTCTTGGTGGAACATATAACTTTTACCATTGTACTATTGCTAATTTTTTTAACTGGACCTACAGAAGTACTCCTGCCCTATTCCTTAATAATTATTACATTGATGATGAGGGAGAAGAAGTGATTAATCCTTTAATTGAAGCCAACTTTTATAATAGTATTATTTATGGCAGAAATTATACAGAAATTGGATTTGATTTTATTGAAACAGATGAAAGCGATGAGTTAATCAATAATGGTTTTAATTATATGTTTAAAAATTGTCTATTAAAATCTGGTGACATTGACATTAGCGATAATAGTAAATATAAATATATAACTGCCAATGAGGATCCAAACTTTATTGATCCTTACGAATTCAATTACCAACTTGACACTCTTTCTCCATGTAAAGATATTGGAGGAATAGATATTGCAAATAATTATCCTAAAGACATATTAAATAATAGCCGAACGAAAGATTCGGGCCCAGACTTAGGAGCTTACGAGAGAATTGAAAATGAATAAAACCAACCTATACTTAATCCTTTTTCTTACCATTATTTACATTCCATCACTTTGTCAAACCAATTTGCCCACAGATAGGTTTGGAATTATGTTTTATAATGTAGAAAACCTATTTGATACTTACAATGACTCAATTAAACAAGATGAAGAATTTCTTCCTGATGGATTAAGACATTGGAACTATAAAAAATACCAAACAAAACTCCACCATATATCGCATGTTATACTTGAATCCGGAAAATACAATCCACCAACAATAATTGGTCTTTGCGAAATCGAAAATCATAAGGTTCTTAAAGATCTGATTTTCAAAACTGGATTATCAAACCTTGCGTACCATATTATTCATTTTGAATCAGATGATAATAGAGGTATTGATTGTGCATTATTATATAAAGCAAACCAATTTGTTCCTCTTGAGTCAAAAGCAATAAAAATAAAATTTAAAGAAACAGACAGACCCACCAGAGATATTCTTTATACTTTTGGTCTATATAAAGAATCCATTCCCTTACATATCTTTGTATGTCACTTTCCATCTAGATATGGAGGTGTAATGGAAACGAAGGATAAAAGGCTTCAGGCAGCAAAAACGCTTTCTGATACCATCCAAAACATTTACCAATCTGACAAGATGGCAAACATTCTTGTCATGGGTGATTTTAATGACAACCCTTCTGATTCAAGTATGAAATATATCGTTCAAAAAACTAACCTTGTTAATTTAGCCACTCATACAACTCAAATAAATAAGGCTCAGGGCACATTAAAACATCAATTTGAGTGGAATACTTTTGATCAGTTTTTAATCTCCAATAATATAAAAAGCAACAATAACATAGTTACTGTAACTGAAAATCAAAGCATACTGGATTTTAAATTTTTATTGGAAGAAGATTATAAATATACAGGAACTAAACCGTTCAGAACATATATTGGTTACAAATATAACAACGGATACAGTGACCACTTTCCAATTTGGCTTACATTACAATGTGTGCAAATAAAATAAATATTACTATAGATATTGCTTAACCCACTCATACAACACTACAGCGCAAGCATGAGAAACATTCATTGACTTCACCTTTCCTATCATAGGAATATGAACAGCCATATGGCATTTATTCACCGTTTCATCAGATAAACCATGAATTTCATTTCCTAATACAAAGGCAACTTTTTCAGGAAAATGAATATTTGCCACACACTTTGAGTTTTCTGATGTTTCAACTGCTACTATCTGATAATCCTCTGAAATTTGACTCAACCAGGAATCTTCATCTACAAAGCACCAATCTACTTGTCCTGTAGCAGCTCCTCCAACCTTCTTGATTTTACTTTCTCTTATAGCATTTTTATCTCCAACAAAAATAACTCTTGCACACCCAAAATTTGAAGCTAGCCGGATGACATGCCCCATATTCTCGGGAGATTTTAAAAGATAAGCAACAATAATAGGTCCCTGACTATTGATTCCATACTCCTTTGCTTCAAACAAAGTCCCAGACTTAGTTTTATTATTGCTCATGCGATATTTTACTTTACTCTATTACTTCTTAATCCCTAATGTTATTCTCCCTTAACCTTAAGACCTTTTTCTTTACCCAGCTTAAGCATCAATTCATAAGCCTGATCTTTATTATTCTCTATTTCTCCATCTAATATAGCATCCTTTATGGCAGTTTTAATGTCACCAATCTCTCTACAAGGCCCAATACCAAATGCATCCATAATATCCTCACCAGAAACAGGTGGCTGGAAATTTCTAATACGATCTTTTTCTTCTATTTCTTTTAGCTTTGTACGAACAACTCGAAAGTTTTTCATAAATCGCTTCACTTTTTCCTCATTTTTTGAGGTTATATCAGCTTCACATAGTGTCATCAAAGAATCAATATCATCCCCTGCATCAAAAAGTAGTCTTCGAACAGCAGAATCTGTTACAATATCTTCAGATAAAACAATAGGACGCATATGCAGATAAACCATCTTCTGAACAAACTTCATTTTATCATTCATTGGAAATTTCATCCGCTTAAAAATCCTAGGAATCATTTTCTGACCAATATGATTATGAGCATGAAAAGTCCATCCTAATTTATCATCATAACGCTTAGTTACCGGTTTTGCTATATCATGAAAAATAGCAGACCACCTCAGCCAAACATCATCCGTATTTGGAACTATTCTATCTAACACAGCTAATGTGTGATAAAAATTATCCTTATGTCTTCTTCCTCCTTTTTCTTCAACACCCTTCATGTCCTGCAATTCGGGCAAAATGATTTTTAGCAAACCAGTTATTTCAAGCAACTTAAAACCCACAGATGGACGATCAGCCATCATCATTTTATTTAGCTCATCAACAATACGTTCACTTGATACAATTTTAATACGATCTTTATTCTTTTTTATTCCTTCAAATGTGTTGTCATCAATCCTGAAATTAAACCTTGTAGCAAACCTGATTGCCCGCAACATCCTAAGCGGATCATCTGAAAATGTAACATCCGGATCTAAAGGTGTTCTTATTATACCATTATTTAAATCTTCTTCTCCATTAAAAGGATCAACCAACTGGCCTAATGAGTCTTTATTAAGGCTAATTGCCAAAGCATTAATAGTAAAATCCCTTCTATTTTGATCATCCTCTATAGTTCCATCTTCAACTATAGGTTTTCTTGAATTACGTTGATATGATTCTTTTCTGGCACCTACAAATTCAACTTCCTCATCACGAAACTTGAACATTGCAGTTCCAAAATTCTTAAAAACCGATACTTTAATATTACCAAGCTTAGCTGCAACTTTTTCTGCAACTTCAATCCCACTCCCTCTAACAACAATGTCTATATCCTTTGACGGCTCTCCCAACATCAGGTCTCTAACAAAACCTCCAATAACATATGCTTCTATCCCTTCAAAATCAACTACATCTCTAACAGCTTTAAAAACAGTTGCGTCAAATATTTTATTTATATTAATTTCTGCCATGTTTATTATTTAGGCTGACAAAATTACAATATATTTATTGGATAATATAGAAAATCGGCCAAATACAAAGTGGCACATATTTTGATATTGATATATCGACATTTTTACATATATTTGTATGTGAATTTAAAATTGAGTATAAATTAAAAAATATAATCATGTTAGAACACTTAACAAAAGAATCTTTTAAGAGTAAAGTATTTGATTTTGAAGCGAATAAAGAGTGGAATTTCATTGGAGAAAAACCTTGTGTAATCGACTTTTATGCAGACTGGTGTGGCCCTTGTAAAGCTGTAGCTCCGGTTTTAGAAGAACTATCTAAAGAATATGATGGAAAAATAGATATATATAAAGTTGACACGGAAGCTGAAAAAGAATTAGCAGGTATGTTTGGTATTCAAAGTATTCCATCCTTATTATTTATTCCTAGTGATGGTCAACCTCAGATGGCTCAAGGAGCTTTGCCTAAAGAAACTTTTCATAAGGCATTTAAAGATGTTTTAAAGGTTAGTTTGGATTAAAACAAAAATGAAATGAAAAATTTTCTGATTTCAATAATGCTATCATTCTTTTTTCTGACTGGCATATCTTGCTCAAGTGAAGCCAAGGCGAAAGGTAATGATAACGAAAAGAACGACAGCGGGGTTATATATTTGAACAAAGAAACCTTTAAGGAAAAAGTGTTCAATTACGAAACTAATAAAGAATGGAAGTACGAAGGCACTACGCCTGCTATATTAGATTTTTATGCAGATTGGTGCGGACCATGTCGTATGCTTGCTCCTGTACTAAAAGACATACAGAAAGAGTACAATGGCAAAGTACAAATATTTAAAGTTGATACAGATAAGGAAAAGGAGTTAGCCGGAATCTTTGGAATCAGAAGTTTACCAACCATTGTTTTCATTCCTGTTGACGGACAACCTCAAGCTGTTATGGGCTTTAGACCTAAAGAAGAAATGGAAAAAATGATACAAGAAGTACTTAATGTATCAAAATAAAATTACTAGATAATACTATAATAAGCGAAGCTGCATAAAAAGATTTATCTTTATGCAGCTTTTTTATGACCATGCATTATATAATAATTACACAACCGACGGCATATCTAAACGAGTCTAAAATCATCAATTACATCTTAGACAACGACTTAGCTACAATACATTTAAGAAAACCTGATTATACTATAAATGAATTAAGGGAGTTATTAGATGAAATCACTACAGACAATCATGGTAAAATTGTAATACATAATCATTTTGAACTTATCAACAAATACAATCTAAAGGGAATTCACTTTACAAAACACAGCAAACACTTAATCAATGAATTTAATTCGCATGATTTTTCAAAAAGTATTTCATCCCATAGCTTAGAAGAAATTGATCAACTACCTTCATCTTTTAACTACTACTTTTTAAGCCCTATTTTTCAAAGCACTTCTAAACAAGGATATGGAGGAAACTCATTTAAAATGGAAGATATACAAACTTTCATTGAAAAAAATCCGTTAAAAAAATTGGTTGCTTTAAGTGGCATTAATCATAAAAATATTAATGATGTTTATCAAACAGGATTCTACGGAGCTGCAATTTTAGGTGGTTTTTGGAATTATTGTACTGAAAATATAGATGTAAATAAAATACCTCATTTTTTTAAAAATTTAAATACTGCTATTCAGTGATATTTAATAAACTTGCAAAATAATACCAGAAAGCATCGCCAACTAATAATAAAAGTATAAAACTCATGAACAAATATATTAGCCGCTTACATTTCGTTACTTATCAAAATAGCGAAATCAGTATTGAAAAACAAGTAATGGAGTATTGTGCTGGAGGAGGTGATTGGGTTCAACTTCGACTCAAGAATATGGATAAAAATGAAATAAAATCCATAGCTAAAAGATGCCAATCAATATGCATACAATATAATGCCACTTTCATCATAAATGACTATACAGATATTGCCTATGAAATAGGTGCTGATGGTGTTCACCTTGGATTAAATGATTTATCTATTGCAGAGGCAAGAAATATCCTTGGAGCTGAAAAAATTATTGGAGCCACAGCAAACACCTTTGATCAGATACAAAAGCATCATTCAGAAGGAGCTGATTACATTGGTTTAGGACCTTTTAAATTCACTCAAACAAAAGAAAATTTAAGTCCGGTATTAGGTATTGATGGATATAAATCAATGATTAATAAGTGTAGTAAAAATAATATCAAATTACCTATAATAGCCATCGGAGGAATTATTCCTGAAGACATTTTACCCTTATTCAATACAGGAATTTATGGCGTAGCTCTATCTTCATATATAGCTCAAAGCGAAAATACAGGCTTAGTAACCATTGATCTATTGCAAGAAATCGGTCAAGCTCAATCTAATTTTTTTGGAAAAAGATACCATTAATCCTCTATTTCTTTTAATATATTTTCCACCTCTGTTTCTGTTTTATGCAATTTTTCTTTACATAACTTTAATAAAACAGAAACTCTTTTTACTTTTTCTGAAAGTTCATCTACGTCTAATTCATCACCCTCAATTTTTGCTAAAATATCTTCTATCTCTTCAATAGCTTCAACGTATCCTATTTTCTTTTTTGTCATCTTTTATTCTGATAAATTATTTCACCAAAGGTAAAGTAAATTTAAATGTACTTCCCTTTTCCAGTTTACTTTCTGCCCATATTGAACCTCTGTTAATTTCAACAAACTCTTTACACAGCACAAGTCCTAATCCTGTACCCTTTTCATTAAAGGTACCTTTAGTGGACACATTTTTATCTACATTAAATATCTTCGATAAATTTTCTTTTGTCATTCCAACACCTGTATCTGAAACAGATATCTCAATAAATTGTTTTTTTGTTTTTGCAGTAACTGTAATTACACTACCCACCCTTGAAAATTTAATAGCATTACTAATTAAATTTCGCAATACTGCACTGTATAAATCTTTGTCTGCCCATCCAATTAAATGATTATCTATATCAACCGAAATTACAATATCCTTTTCTTCTGCATTAATTTTTAAAATTGATACAATATTACTGGAAACAATGCCCACTTCTAAACGCTCCGGTTTATATTCCGTTGTACCTAACTGAGTTCGTGACCACTGAAGCAAAGTATCTACTAAAGAAAATAATTTTCGTGTAGAATTATGAATAATACCACTATACTCAATAATATCTGCATAACTTTTGGATTCGGCATGCAAGGATAACATCTCTGAAAATCCCATCAAAGAATTAAAAGGACTTTTTAAATCATGTGCTATTATTGAAAAGAATTTATCTTTTGTTGCATTCAGTTTCTCTAATTCCTGATTTTTTAATTTTAATTTCTTTTCCACCTTTGCCTTTGCTCTAAAAAGAGCAAATAATATTATAGTAAAAAGAAAGAGCAATAAAGTTGTTATTAATAATAAATATCTTTTATTTTTTTCCTTTAGCCAATAATTATTTAATGAAATATTTTCTTGTTCCAGTTCTTCTATCACCTTTTTATCATTACTATCTTCCTTTAAACCAGAAAGCTTTCTTAAGGCTAGTAAAGTTTCTTTATTCAAAATAGAGTCTTTAATCTGTTCATACTTATTCTTATAAAAATAAGCCGAACGATAATCACCTTTTAATTCATAGATTTCAGAGAATACATTATAACTATCAGCTTTTAATTGTTTCTCATCTAAAGTGGAAGCGATTATTAATCCCCTTTGTGCATAAGATTTAGCCTGAAACAAATCTCTTGTTTTTACATATACTTTAGCTAATACAATAAGCAAATCACCTTCTATAGATACATCGGGTTTCTTATCTATTAAATCCAATGCTTCATGTAAAATTATAATTGCCTTAGAATAGTCATTTAACAGTGCATAATATTCTCCAAAAGCTATTTTTCCTTTTATAATGCCTAATGTATCTTTCCTACTTTTATTAAGAGATTCATATCTATTCAAATAATCAAAGGCCTCTTCCACTTGATCTTTACCCATATAAATCTCACCTATTTTCAAATAGCAATTCTCAATATATTCGCATGTATCAGAATTATTGCAATTATCTAAGGCCTTAAAATATAGCGTTAGCGATTGATTTACATCATTTAAATTATAAAAGATATCGGCTGTAGTAACAATCGAAGCACAAACTCCACTTTGATCACTCTCTTTTGCATATTCTTGTTGTGCCAATATTAAAGCTTCTAATGCCTGGTCATAATCCCCTTTCTTTTCCAGCGTAAGACCACTATAATAATAACCCTTTGCTACATTAGTAGTATCGTTATTCTTTTTTGCCAGTCTAATTGCTTTTGAAAATAACTTAACTGCACTTGAATAATTCTTTACTTCAGAATTAAGAATTCCTTGTTCTATTAATATATTAGATAAGAATTTATCCTCCTTAACTTTTCTAACATAGTCAACACTTTTGTTCAAGGAATACTGAGCCTCTTTATAAGCCCCCTTTTTAATTTGAATCTTAGATATAATATAATATAGTTGTCCAATTTGTAGATTAGAAACTTTGATTTGATTAGAAAGCTTAATTGCTTTCTCTAAAATATCAAATGCAATATTTATCTCTCCATATTTAAATAAAAGCATTCCTCCTTGAGAGTAAATGGAAAAAAGTTCCTTTTTATTCCCGTTTGTTTCTTTCTCTTTAATTAATAAAATAAGGGCATCTTTAAATCCACTTTCATTTTTAAGTTGTTTAACAGTGTTTGTAATATTATTTACCTGTACAAAAGAAAACGGATTATTAAATGAGCTTTCCCTAGCTGTAAGAGTGAATGGAATGCAGATACAAAACACAAACAAACAAAACAGAGTATATTTCTCGTTAGCCATATATATTTGAATATTAATCTAAGCCTGTGCATAAAGATAAAAAAAGAATCTAATTAGAAAATTCATTCGAATCATATGATTTGAGCAACCCCTAAAAACCTTTGATAAACCACCATTTCCTACCCTTTTGTAATTAGGCATTCCTATACTTTATTTTATCCCCTTGATTCACTGCACCTTAACCATTTTATTACACAAAAAGTAGAACAACTGCCTTTTACTACATATATGTAGTAAAATTTTGCCATGCCAAATAGCCATGCCAAAAAATAAAACTTTTTATCACACTGTATTTCTGCACTTTAGACTCCATACAAACAACCATTTTTAGTACTCACAACATTTTTTGGCACATCATATGAATTATAAGAAAACAACAAAGACAATTAGTAAAGACAATTTAGTATAACCTATTAAAAATTTTATTGAGATGAGAAAAGTAGCAATTTACGGAAAAGGTGGTATTGGTAAAAGTACAACTACTCAAAACACAGTAGCTGGACTAGTAGAAATGGGTAAAAATGTATTAGTAGTAGGATGTGACCCTAAAGCGGATTCAACTCGTTTATTATTAGGTGGTCTTGCACAAAAAACTGTACTTGATACTCTTCGTGAAGAAGGTGAAGATGTTGATATTGATGATGTAGTAAAACCAGGATATGGTGGTGTACGTTGTGTTGAGTCAGGTGGTCCAGAGCCAGGTGTAGGATGTGCAGGTCGTGGTATCATTACTTCTATTAACCTTTTAGAGCAATTAGGTGCTTGGGATGAAAAATACAAAACTGACTATACTTTCTATGATGTACTTGGTGACGTTGTATGTGGTGGTTTTGCAATGCCTATTCGTGATGGAAAAGCTGAAGAAATTTATATTGTAGTATCAGGAGAGATGATGGCTATGTACGCAGCTAACAACATCTGTAAAGGTATTCAAAAATATGCTCAAGCAGGTACTGTACGTTTAGGAGGATTAATTTGTAACTCACGTAAAGTAGATAACGAGCAAGAAATGATCGAGCAACTAGCTGATAAATTAGGAACTCAAATGATTCACTTTGTTCCTCGTGATAACATGGTTCAACAAGCTGAGATTAATCGTAAAACAGTAATTGAATTTGCTCCTGAGCACAATCAAGCTAATGAGTATAGAGCTTTAGCAAAAGCAATTGACGGTAATGAAATGAAAGTAATTCCAAACCCATTAGAGATTGAGGAATTAGAGAAATTATTAATTGATTTCGGTATTTCAAACTAATCTGCACTTTTCAAGTCAGTAACTTAATAAACAAACTAAATTTATAGGAGACCCATAAAATGTTAATGATAAAAGCAATCGTTCGTCCAGAGAAATCAACTGCAGTACTTAAAGCATTATTCGAAGCTGGTTACATAGCAGTAACAAAAACTCCAGTTGTTGGTAGAGGTAAACAAAGAGGTATCAAAATCGGAGATGTTACTTATGATGAATTGCCTAAAGAAATGTTGATGATGGTTATCAAAGCAGAAGATAAAGATTTCGCTGTAAACACTATTATGGATGCAGCAAGAACCGGAGAAAAAGGAAACTTTGGTGATGGAAAAATCTTTATCACTCCAGTTGAAGAAGCATATACAATTTCAAGAGGAGTTAAAGAGCTTTAATAACTTTTAAGATAAGAGACTTAGATACAAAATTTGCATAATATCATAATAACTGATTAACTATCTAAACTCTCTTATCTAAAACTTAAAATCTGTACGATATGAAAACAGTAATGGCAATTATAAACATCGATAAGATGAACGCAACAAAAAAGGCCTTATTAGATGCTAATATCACTTCAATGACTGCGTCAGGAAGAGTTTTTGGTAGAGGAAAAGGTCTTTGGGAAGCAAAAGTACTTGAAGGCGTAAAATCAAACTCTCCAGAAGCTTTAGAACTTTTAGGAAAAGAGCCTCGCCTACGTCCTCAAAGAGTATTAGAAATCGTAGTAAACGATTCTTTTGTTCAACCTGCAATTGACGCAATCATGGAAGTAAATCAGGATGCTCCTCACGGATGTGGAAAAATCTTTGTATTACCAGTTCAGGAAGTAATTCAGGTTAGAACAGGATTAACTGGTAGCAAAGCAGTGGATTAATTTAAGGCTTGGTTTAATTTAAAAAAACAAAGACAAATGGTTAAAAAGAAAGATTATTCAGCAGGATTACCTGATCCAACCCCAATAGTAGACGAAATTATTAAAAAATACCCTGGTAAAGTAGCTAAAAAGCGTAAAAAAGCGATGGTAGCTAATGATCCAGAAGTTGATCAGGAAATACAAGCAAACGTAAGAACAATTCCTGGTATTATTACTCAAAGAGGATGTACTTACGCTGGTTGTAAAGGTGTGGTTTTAGGACCAACAAGAGATATCATCAACTTAGTACACGGACCTATCGGTTGTAGTTTCTACGCATGGTTAACTCGTCGTAACCAAACTAGACCAGTTTCTGAAACTGATGATAACTATATGATGTATTCATTCTCTACAGATATGCAAGATGAGAACATCGTATTTGGTGGAGAAGTAAAACTTAAGCAAGCAGTACGTGAAGCTTTTGAATTATTCAAACCAAAAGCAATTGGTATCTTCTCAACTTGTCCAGTAGGATTGATTGGTGATGATGTTCACGCAGTAGCTCGTGAAATGAAAGAAGAATTAGGAATCAACATTTTTGGTTTCTCTTGTGAAGGTTACCGTGGAGTATCTCAGTCAGCTGGTCACCACATTGCAAACAACGGTGTATTTAAAAATGTTGTTGGATTAAACGATCGTCCTCGTAAGTCTAAATTCCAATTAAACTTATTAGGTGAATATAATATTGGTGGAGATGCTTTTGAATTAGAAGCTATTTTCGAAGAAGTTGGTATCGAATTAATTTCTACTTTCTCAGGAAACTCTACTGTAGAAAGCATGGAATATTCACATACTGTTGACTTAAACATCGTAATGTGTCACCGTTCTATCAACTACATTGCTGAGATGATGGAAGAGAAATACGGTATTCCTTGGATTAAAGCTAACTTTATTGGAATTGAAGCTACTGCTAAAACACTTCGCAAAATTGCTGAATTCTTCGGGGATGCTGAATTAACAGCTAAAATAGAAGAAGTAATTGCTCGTGAAAAAGCAAAAGCAGAAAGCGTATTAGCTGCTATCAAGCCCAAAACAACTGGTAAATTAGCAATGATGTTCGTAGGTGGATCTCGTGCTCACCACTACCAGGAATTATTCGCAGAATTAGGAATAGAAACTGTATCTGCTGGATATGAGTTTGCTCACCGTGATGATTATGAAGGACGTAAAGTAATTCCTAATATTAAAATTGACGCTGATACTCGTAACATTGAAGAAATCACAGTTACAAAAACTGAGAATCCAGAACTTTGGAGAGAAGATTTAGTTTCAAGAAAAGCTGAATTAGAAGGAAAAGGATTTGAGTTTAGTGATTACGAAGGTATGATGCCAGACATGAAGAAAAACTCATTAGTAATTGATGATGTTTCTCACTGGGAAACTGAAAAATTAATTGAGTTTTATAAGCCAGATGTATTTTGTGCAGGTATTAAAGAAAAATATGTAGTACAAAAATCAGGGGTACCTTTGAAACAGTTACATAGCTACGATTATGGTGGTCCTTATACTGCTTTTGGCGGAGCAATTAATTTCTACAAAGAAATGGAGCGTATGTTAGTTACAAATGTTTGGAAACTTGTAGATACTCCATGGAAATCAGAGCCAGAGATTGTAGGTAGCATGACTATTAACGCGTAAATTTTAGGAGGACTTTATTATGTTATTAAGACATACACCAGAAAAAGAAATAGATAGAAAGGCACTAACCGTTAACCCGGCTAAAACGTGTCAACCAGTAGGAGCAATGTATGCAGCACTAGGTATCCATGGATGTTTACCGCATAGCCACGGATCTCAAGGATGTTGTTCATACCACAGATCAGCTCTTACACGTCACTATAAAGAACCAGTAATGGCTGCAACATCATCATTTACTGAAGGATCTTCAGTATTTGGTGGACAAGCAAACTTACTACAAGCAATCACTACAATATTTTCAGTATATGATCCTGAAATCATTGCAGTACACTCAACTTGTTTAT
This sequence comes from uncultured Saccharicrinis sp., assembly GCA_963665705.1. Lineage (GTDB taxonomy): Bacteria > Bacteroidota > Bacteroidia > Bacteroidales > Marinilabiliaceae > Saccharicrinis. The sequence goes on along the minus strand of OY762448.1, from coordinate 330,305 downwards.
CAGAAACAATTGGTGATGACCTTGCTCAAATTGTTGCAAAAGCTAATGGCGACGGTAAAATACCAGAAGGAAAGCACGTTATCCAAGCATCAACTCCTAGTTATGTAGGATCTCATGTTACTGGATATCACAACATGCTTGAGGCTATTGTTAAGTATTTCCCAATGAAAACTGACGAAGCAAAACGCCAGGTTAATATATTAGCTGGTTGGGTTGAGCCTTCAGATATGCGTGAGATTAAAAGAATCGCTGGTTCTTTAGGAGTTAAAACTGTTTTAGCTCCAGATACATCAGATGTTCTTGACACTCCAATGACTGGTAAATTCGAAATGTATCCAAAAGGTGGTACAACTATTCCTGAGCTAGTAAGCATGGGTGATAGTATGAAAACAGTTGCTCTTGGAGAGTGGGCTACAAAAGGTGCAGCAGTTGCTCTTGACAACTCATGTAAAGTACCATTTGACTTAATCGATCTTCCTATCGGAGTTAAAGCTACTGACCGTTTCATCATGTCTTTATCAAAAGCAGGAGCTGTTTCAGTATCTGAAGAAATTGAAAGAGAAAGAGGTCGTTTAGTAGATATGATTACTGATATGCACCAATATTTCTACGGAAAACGTGTAGCAATATTCGGAGATCCTGATCAAATTTTACCATTGTGTGAATTCTTACTTGATCTTGATATGGTTCCATGTTATGTTATTTCTGGAACACCAGGAAAAGCATTCTCTAAAAGAATGGAAACAGTATTTGGTGATAAAATTGACATGGTTAAGTTTAAAAATGGTGCTAACGCTGATATGTATCAAATTCACCAATGGATTAAACAAGAAGGTGTTGATTTATTGATCGGTAATACTTACGGTAAGTATATCGCACGTGACGAGAACATTCCTTTCTTAAGAATGGGATTCCCAATTGTTGACCGTGTTGGACATTCATATTTCCCAACAGTTGGTTACATGGGTGGTATCAGAATCTTGGAAAAAATTCTTGACTTGTTAATGCAAAAACAAGATGAGACTTGTCCTGATGAAAAAGTTGAACTTGTAATGTAATATACTAAGAGATTTTTAGATATGAGATTTATTAGGGCATTCATTAATCTCATATCTAAAATCCTTATAAAGATTTGTGTTTGCCAGAGGTTAAGACTAGCGGGGTGATTCTACTTCGGAACGCTGAAGAGATAAATAATAGGTGGTATAAATATTTAAAGTTGCCCCGCCGGTCTTTGATTTAACAGAAATAATTGATCTAAACAAACAAAACACTACAAAATGAATTAGGTCAGATTATTTATACTTTAAAAGATTTTAAGATAAATGAAGGAGTTTTTTTAAGACTCTATTTTTTTATCAATAGGTCTAATAGTCATATGAAATCCAATCTTTCTATTAAAACAAATTAATATGTCAAAGTTTATACAAGATAGAACACCCCAGATTGTTACCATAGGCGAAGACCAACATGATTTAGCCTGCGAAAAGAAATCAGTAGCAGGATCTGTAAGTCAAAGAGCTTGTGTTTTTTGTGGTTCAAGAGTTGTACTCTACCCTATTGCTGATGCTCTACACATTGTTCATGGACCAATAGGCTGTGCCGCTTATACATGGGACATCAGAGGAGCAATGTCATCAGGCCCACAATTACACCGATTAAGCTTTTCTACTGACTTACGTGAGAAGGATGTGGTTTTTGGAGGAGAAAAAAAATTATATAACGCACTAACTGAATTAATTGAATCATACAAGCCTAAAGCAGTTTTTATTTATAGTACTTGTATTGTAGGTGTTATAGGAGATGATGTGGAAGCTGTTGCAAGACGGCTAACGAAGGAGACAGGAGTAGATGTACTACCTGTAATGAGTGAAGGTTTTAAAGGAACAAAAAAAGACGGATACAAAGCAGCATGTGATGCATTAATGAGAATTGTAGGAACTGACGATGAATATGTTCCTCCTAAATACAGCATCAACATATTAGGTGATTTTAACCTGGCTGGAGAACTTTGGATATTATCCGAATATTATAAAAAAATTGGTGTTGAGATTATTGCGTGTTTAACAGGTGATGGCCGTGTTCAACAGGTAAGAAGATCTCATAAAGCATCGTTAAATGTGGTACAATGCTCAGGTAGTATGATGCATGTAGCACGTTCTATGGAAGAAAAATATGGAATCCCTTATAAAAAGGTTTCCTATTTTGGTATTGAAGATATGTCAGACGCACTTTACGAAGTTGCTCAACACTTTAATGATCCTGAACTAATGGCAAATGCAAGAGCCTTAGTTTCTGAAGAAATAGCAACCCTAATTCCGGCTTTACAACCATATAGAGAAAAACTTGAAGGTAAAAAAGCTGCCATCTATGTTGGAGGTGCATTTAAAGCCATAAGTTTGGTAAAAGCACTTAGATTGTTAGGAATGCAAACTGTTGTTGTTGGTTCTCAAACAGGAAATAAAGATGATTATGATTTGTTAAGTAAGATTTGTGACAAGGGAACTGTAATTGTTGACGATTCAAATCCTAATGAATTATCAGACTTTGTAAAGAAAACTGGTGCTGACTTATTTATCGGTGGAGTTAAAGAACGACCTATAGCTTATAAACTAGGTCTTGGATTTTGTGACCATAACCATGAGCGAAAAGAAGCTCTGGCAGGTTATGTTGGTATGCTAAACTTTGCAAAAGAAGTTTATGCATCAGTATGTAGCCCGGTATGGAAATTTATTCAGAGATAACAATTTTTAAACATGCATTTTATGCATCATAAAAACTAATTATCTCTTTTCAAATTATTAAAAAATCTAATAAGATGGCCGATAAAATACCAGTATTAAAAGAAAGAAAAAACTTCGTTGCAACAAGAAATGCTTGTAAAGTATGTTCACCGTTGGGAGGAAGTGTAGCATATAAAGGAATAAAAGGTTGCGTTCCTGTAATTCATGGAGGACAAGGATGTGCAACTTATATCCGCAGATATTTAATAAGTCACTATAAAGAACCTGTTGATATTGCCTCTTCTAACTTTAGTGAAGAATCTACTATTTTTGGTGGAGAAGGCAATCTCAGCATGGCAATTCAAAATGTAATTGCTCAATACAAACCAGAAGTGGTTGGTGTTTGTACAACTTGTTTAAGTGAAACAATTGGAGATGACATTGGTCAGGCACTTAGAAACTATAAAGCCGCAAATGCTGATGATGAAAATATCCCTGAGTTTGTATATTCATCAACACCTAGTTATCAAGGATCACATGTAGATGGTTTTCATGAAACAGTAGCTGCTATAACTAAAACTTTTGCTACTAAGGTTGAAATGAATGACAAAGTGAATATTTTCCCTGGTTTTATTTCAACAGAAGACCTAAGATTATTAAAGGCAATTCTCGAAGATTTTGACGTTGATTATATCATGGTTCCAGACTATTCTGAAACACTGGATAATCCAGTTTGGGATACCTATCATAGAATTCCTGATGGAGGAACGTCTGTAGATGACCTTAAATTGATGGGAGGCGCAAAAGCCAGTATTGAATTTGGACCAATCTTAAACAGAGGTAACCTTGCAGGAAAATATAAAAGTGATAATTTGGCTTTAACGGGAGCTGAATACCTTGAAAAAGAATTTGGAGTAAAAAAATTCACTATGAATATTCCTGTTGGAATTACTCAATCTGATGAATTATTTCAGCTTTTAAGCGATATCAGTGGAAAAGAAATTCCAAAAAAATATACTATGCAACGTGGTAGGCTAATAGATGCCTATGCTGATGGACACAAATATATATTTGGAAAAAAAGCAGTTGTGTATGGTGAGGAAGATTTAGTAATTGCCATGACTAGTTTTCTTGATGAAATTGGGGTTGAAGTTATTTTAGCAGCTTCAGGCGGGAATAGTGGATTACTAAAACAAAATATTGAAAAATACGCACCGGTTCATGGTAAATCGACTCAGGTTTTAGGAGATTTAGATTATGAAAAAATCAATGAGATGTGTATTGATATGAAACCGGATCTTTTAGTTGGAAACAGCAAAGGATATTATATAGCACGAGAATTAGAAATTCCTATAGTCAGAGTTGGATTTCCAATTCATGACAGAATGGGTGGTTCAAGACTCAAACATGTTGCCTATACAGGAGCTCAGGAATTATTCGATAAAATTGGTAATGCGATGATCGAATACAAACAAGAGAAATCTGAGATAGGTTGGAAATACATGTAGGATTTGATGAAACAATAAATTATCAAATCACATCATTAATTAATTAACATAGCTTTAAAGATAAATGGGCATCAGGTCTTATGTCTTTATACATTATACTAATAATAAAAACGATTAGGTATGATTGACTTTAAAAAACACCCCTGTTTCAATAAAGAAGCAAAAGGACAATATGCCAGAGTGCATCTTCCAGTAGCTCCCAAATGTAATATTAGCTGTAACTATTGTAACCGTAAGTTTGATTGCGTAAACGAAAGCAGACCTGGTGTTACTTCAAATATTCTTTCTCCAGAGCAAGCAATTGTTTATTTAACATCATTGCGCGAGAAAATGCCATACCTATCAGTAGTTGGTATCGCTGGTCCAGGAGACCCTTTTGCAAATCCTGAGGAAACAATGGAAACATTACGTCAGGTACGTGCTAACTTTGAAGACATGATTCTTTGTGTTTCTTCAAATGGATTAAATATTGCACCTTACGTTGACGAATTAGCCGCATTAGAAGTTAGTCATGTAACTATCACTATAAATTCATTAGATCCTAAAATTCTTGAAAAAGTATACCGATGGGTACGCTTTGAGAAGAAGGGATATTTTGGATTAGCTGGAGCTGAATTGTTATTATCAAAACAATTAGAAGCTATCAAAAAATTAAAAGCTGCCGGAATCACTGTTAAAGCCAATGCGATTGTAATTCCGGGAATCAATGATACTCATCTTTCTGAACTTGCGGAAGGTTTAGCTGAAATGGGTGTTGATTTGATGAATACAATTCCATTAATTCCGGTAGAAGATACTCCTTTCTCTGATTTAGTAGAGCCTGCTGCAGCAACTATGAAAGAAATTAGAAAAGGAATTGCAGAGCATCTACCTCCAATGACACACTGTAGCAGATGTAGAGCTGATGCCGCCGGATTACTTGGAAAAGATAGTGCTGAAGCTATGGAATTACTATCAGATGCAGCTAAAGTAAGAATCGATAAAGGAGACTCAGCTGATCGTCCATACGTAGCTGTTGCAAGTAACGAAGGTATACTTGTAAACCAACATCTTGGAGAAGCTGATAGATTATATATATTTAAAGAAACTCCTAATGGCTATAAATTAGTTAATCAAAGAGTTACTCCTGATAAAGGAAGCGGAGATAAAAGATGGGAAGAATTAGGCGAAATATTAAGTGACTGTAGAGCTATTTTAGTAGGAGGTGTTGGTCCTAAACCATCAAAAATCTTAGGTAAATCAGGACTTGAAGTTATTGAAATGTCAGGATTAATAGACCAGGGAATGGATGCTGTTTATAAAGGTACTGAACTAAGAACAATTACTAAAGCAGAAAGTTTTAAGTGTGGTTCTGGATGTTCAGGAACAGGAACAGGATGTGGTTGATTTTATGATTGAACACAAATCCTATAATTAAAGAAAACCATTTGTACAAAATAAACATTTTAAATTAACCTATTAATATCAAGATATGAAGAAGCCTGAATATCACATCCTGGTATGTAACTCATACCGTGTTGCAGGAGATGCACAAGGATTTTGCAACAAAAATGGAGCTACAGATTTCATTCCTTACATTCAAGAAGAATGTAATGATAGAGGACTTGACGTAGCAGTGACTAGTACTGCATGCTTAAACGTATGTAGCCAAGGACCAATTATGGTAATACATCCAAACAACTTATGGTATGGACAAATTACCGAAGAAAAAATCGACGAAATATTAGATGCTCTTGAAGAAGGCGAAGCTGTTGAAGAGTATTTAATCACAGATTAATTTGTCAATTGTCAATAAGTCAATAGTTAATGGTATGATATTGATACCACTAACTATTGACAATTTAGCTCCTCACAAGAGAATTTCTCTTGAGTTTGATAACAATTATTTTTGATACCTAATTATAATATCTTATGAAGCAATATCTGATAGATACCACATTACGTGACGGAGAGCAAGCTGCCGGTGTTGTTTTTTCTTTAGAAGAAAAAATAAAGATTGCTCAAATGCTCGAAAAATTAGGGGTTACAGAAGCTGAAATAGGAACTCCAGCTATTTCTCGTGAGGAAGAAAAAGATATTAAAACTATTGTAGAACAAGGTTTTTCTTTTGATTCTTTATGTTGGTCAAGAGCTACTGTTTCTGATATTATGGCTGCTAAACGAACTGGTGCACGAAGGATTAGTGTTTCTTTTCCGGTCAGTGACATCCAATTAGCTGCAATAGGTAAAGATTATAACTGGGTGCTTACTCAAATGGAAACAATGCTTGGTTTAGCTTCAAACCACTTTGATTTTGTTGGGATTGGAGCGCAAGATGCTTCAAGAGCTAACCCTGCGTTTTTACAAGAGTATATTAACAAAGCAACACTACTTGGCGTAAAGCGAGTTAGATTTGCAGATACTGTGGGAATAATGAATCCATTCTCAGTACACGAGATGATTTCTAGCTATCGGGTTTTATTTCCTGATGTTGATCTTGAATTTCATGCTCATAACGACCTTGGAATGGCCACAGCAAATAGTATTGCAGCTCTTCAAGCCGGATGTAACAGTATTGATGTTACCATCAATGGACTAGGAGAAAGAGCAGGAAATGCACCTTTAGAAGAGGTTGCTGCAGCTGCTAAATTTTCATTAAACCAAAACCTTGGAATAAACCTAAAAAACATTAATAAAACTTGTCAATTCGTTGAAGAAGTTTCAAATAGAAAAGTTAGTCAAACAAAACCTATAACCGGAGAATTAATTACAAGTCATGAATCTGGTATCCACTGCCGTTCATTACTTAATAATCCTATGAGCTATCATGCATTTCATCCATCAGAAGTAGGTAAAGAATCTCAGTTTGTTATTGGAAAACACTCGGGAGTAGCATCAATTCTTGATGCCCTTGCTACAATGGGAATTCATATTAGCGCAGAGGAAGGAAAAGAAATTTTACCTAAAGTTAAAATGCTTGCTCAGCATAAAAAAGAGAGTGTAAACAATGATGAATTGAAAGATTTAATCATGAGTTTATAGAATTAATATTTTAGTATAAACCTGGACCATTTATTATATGTAATCTCTGGCACCAAAAGAGAGGTTACACGAGAGGTAAGTTGCTGTTCTGTACAGTGGTTTATTTCAATTTCGAAAAAGTCTGTATTATCGGTTATTTAATTGCTGGGGTGGCAATGGATAGTCTTAGTACAGACTTTTTTTTACCATGACTTTTCTTTATTGATAATTAATAGCTAACTTTTGCATGCGTTAAAGAATTAACAGTTGAGTTGAACCTTTTGTTACCTTTTTAGCAAGCTTTAGCTGTTATTCATTATCATCACAATATTTACCCTGAACTAGAGGTCATAAATAATGGTCAATAAAATAAAATATACATTAGTTTTTGTATTTATATTATCTCAATATATAAATGCACAAGACGCATCAAAGTCAAATTTCTCTTATCATTATTCTCTTAAAGAACTATCTGAACTTACTATATCTACAGGTTCCATAAAACCTGAAAAAAGAAAATCAGCACCTTCTAATATAACCATCATTACAAATCAGATGATTGAAGAAAGAGGTTATAAAACACTTGTAGATATTTGTCAGGATGTTCCGGGATTTGATTTTATGATGTTTAACGATGGAGGTGGTGAATATCCTACATTCAGCATGAACAGAGGAATTGGAGATGTGGGGAATCCAGAAATTTTAGTTATGATAGATGGCATCATCCAGAATAACATTAGTTTTAACTGGTCGCTTTTATGGACATACGAAAATATGCTTATAGATGTTGACAGAATAGAAATAATTCAAGGCCCCGGCTCTGTTATGTATGGAGCACAAGCTTTTACAGGTATCATCCACATCATCACAAAAAAATCTATCAATGGTATTGAGGCTAATATTTTATCTGGTTCACATTCTACGCAGAGCGCTGAAATTTATTTTGGATCAGACATAAATAAAGAGACCAAATTAACAGTCGCTTTCCACTATTATAATTCAATTGGAGATGGAGGAAAAGACAGATATGATCCGGGCAACTATTTTCATCATATAAGACTGCCCAATACCCTTTTAGCCAATTATGATTCTGAAGGAAATTATGTAACAGACACAAACAATCCGGAAGGAGGTAAATATATTAAAGATGGTTTTAATACGCTGAACACAAATTATTCTTTACGATCTAAATTACAATACAAAAATAATGAAGTTGGTTTCTTTATTTCTGATATGAAACGTGCTTACGGTTCCGCTATAGTAGCATATGAATATGACTTAACGGATCAAGAAAACACGATGCACTATAGAAACTATAATATATATGCCAACAACAATACTAAATTTAATGAAAAACTAAATCTTAAATCTGAATTAGTTTTTCGTGCTACTAATATTATTCCAGATGGAGGATTTAAATATCTTTATCAATTCTCAAATCTCAGAAAAAACTATGCAGCCTATAGTCATCAAACTTATTTAAAAGAAAATCTATTATACAACCTTAACAACAATAATGATTTATCATTTGGGTTAAAAGCTAGTATCAGTAGTCAAAGTGATCGTATTATTTCTTTAGGTACATATCCTGACAGTTTTCATTCAACTCAAAGCTCCTGGGACATTGCTTCTTCTGGTGGTGGTATAAATCAATACAAAAAATATACAACCTATTTAGTTAAAGAATTTGCTCTGTTTTCCCTTTGGGATCACCAAATTAACGATATATTTTCCAGCTCTATTGGTATTAGATATGATTACAATTCAGAGTATGGAAGTATTTTTAATCCACGAATAGCTATAGACTATAATAAATCCCAAAAATTTGGTGCAAAATTAATTTACGGAAGAGCTTTTCGACAACCCAGTATTTTTGAATTATACAGTGAGTTCCGAGGGAACTCAAATTTAGAACCTCAGAATATAAATACTTACGAAGCAGAATTATCAAGTTTACTTTTTACTGAAAAACTATCTACAAAACTTAATATTTACTATTCTGTTATTCATAACCTGATAGGTAAAGTGAGTGATATCAGTATGCCTTCAGGAGAACGATTTGAGAATGTCGGCACAAAAAAAATTGGGGGTTTCTCATATAATCTGTTATACCAAATCAAAAAGAATGTACGCATATACTGTAACTACAATTATTTAACAGGATACAATTCTAATGGCAATAAATTCTATGATATTGACCGAACAGCCAAACACAAAATAAACGTGGGTGTGAATGCTACTTTCCTACAAGAAAAATTAACTTCTGATATACGCTTTAATTATGTTGGTAAAAGAAAAGCAGCATTAACAAATACCTGGTTACAAACATATCATAATGGCTATGCACCCTCATATTTCAAAGCTAACTGGGTAGTTTCATATAAATTAAACTCAAATCTGATGGCTAAAATTGTTATCGATAATATTCTTGACACATCATATTATGGTGTAGGGAGAGAATCCGGATCAGGCTTGATTGACGATTATGATTATATGAGTAATGTTAATCCTGATGGTCTAATTCCGGCATATCATCCTCAACCCGGAAGAACCTTTTTTATTAACCTGATTTATAAATTACACCAATAAAAACCTACTCCCAATGATTCGAATTGCATTTATTTTTCTTGCCTTAGTTTGCAACATATGTATACATAGTCAAATAACAAAAACGGATGTTCTAGGCGCCTACATCTATAACTTTGCAAAGTTATCTGAGTCTCAATTACAAACAGAACTACCGTTTTATCATATGGTTGTTATTAGTAATAATAATGAAATTATTTCTGAATTTAAAAGAATGGAAAAGGAGGCTACAATCAGAAATAAACCCATTAAGTTAACAATTGCACCTAACGCAGAAAAAGATTTAAATACAGCTTGCTTAATTTTTATTGACAATGAAAAATCCTATCTCTATCCTGAAATCTATAGAAAAACAAAAGAACTACAAACCTTACTGGTTACAGAAAATTATAAAGACAAAACTTTAATTATGCTGAACCTTTATGAATCTGAGAACAAAATAAAATTTGAGATGAATAAAGGGAATATTTATAGTAGAGGAATAAAAATTGATGATGAAATATTATTGATGGGTGGTAACATTATTGATCTTGCAGAAATGTATATAAACTCACAAAAGCAATTAAAAAATGTAGATACTCATCTTAATAAAGTTCAAGATAGCCTGGGATTACTAAGTAATGAACTGATGATTAATCAGCAAGAAATTTCAAACCAGCAAGACAAACTGCACACACAAAAAACTACTATTGAAAAACAAAAAAACGAACGTTATTTACTTACTAATGAAATTACAGACTACAAGAATCAAATAAAAAATCAGCAACAAGCATATATTGAAAGTGAACAAAAACTACTCAGATTTAACGACAGCCTGCAACAATCAAAAGATAAATTACTTACCTATAAAAACGAAATTACTAACAATCAAAAAATATTGCTTGAACAACAAGAAAAGATCAAAGCAAACAAAGAAATCCTATATAAAAAAAATGATACGATAAGAACTCAACGTGCTGTTGTTATCTTTTTTATTATTGGAATAATAGTTACACTTATTCTGTTTTTTCTTTTATTAAGAAGTTATCGGGATAAGAAGAAAAGAAATACGCTCCTCAAAAAACAAAAATCAGAAATTGAAGATCAATACAATGTCCTTAAGAAAAATAAGAATCTTATTGAATCAATGATGGATGAGTTAGGCGATAAAAATGAAGAATTACAAACAATGCTTGAGGAAAACAAAAGAATACAAAACAAGTTGGTTCAATCTGAAAAAATGGCCTCCTTAGGGGTTTTATCTGCAGGTATCGCCCATGAAATTAACAATCCTATTAACTTTGTATATGCTGGAATTAATAGTTTATTACGTGACTTTGAAGATATTGAACCGGTTATTAATGAAGTAAGTAAAATAGATATAGATAAAGATAACCTAAAAGACAAAATTGAATACATCCAGAAGTTAAAAGAAGAAAACTATTTTGATGATGCAATAGAAGCAATTCCTGATATAATAGGAGATATAAAACTTGGTGCAGACAGAACTGCTGAAATAGTAAAGGGACTACGAAACTTTACCCGCATGGATAAAGATACTTATGAAACTCTTAATATAAATAATGGACTGGACACATCCTTGCTATTACTTAAAAATAAATATAAAGACAGAATTGAAATTATTAAGAATTACGATCCTCAACTACCTCAACTACTTTGTTATCCGGGAAAAATAAATCAAGCTTTTCTTAATATTTTATCAAATGCCGTTGATGCTATTAAAGAAAACGGAACCATCTGGATATCAACCGAAAAAACCAGCGAATCTATAGATATTTCAATAAAAGATAGTGGTTGTGGAATGTCAAAAGAAATGCAAACAAAAATATTCGATCCATTTTATACCACTAAAGCTGTAGGAGAAGGAACCGGGCTTGGTTTATCTATTACATTTGGTATCATCGAAGAACATTTTGGTACTATTGATGTTATATCTGACACTGATTTGGGTAGTGAATTTATAATTAGGTTGCCTTTAAATTAATCTAATAGGTAATAATCGAAAACTATAATAAAATTTGATTTTATAAACAAAAGTCCAAACACATAATTAACCATGAGGAAAAAAATTTTATATGTTGATGATGAAAAAAGTAATCTAAGAATTTTTAAAGATTCTTTCAGGCGAGATTTTGAGGTTTTTATCGCAGAATCTGGTTACGATGCACTAAAATTGTTAGAATCAACCATGGTAGATATTGTTATTACAGATCAACGAATGCCGGGAATGTCAGGAGTTGAACTTCTTAAAGAAATAACCGAAAAATATGACAACATTCCTCCAAACAGACTAATTGTTTCTGGGTATGCAGAAGATGATGAAATAAAAAAAGCTTTTGACAATTTTAAACTATCCAAATTTATTACAAAACCGTGGAACTATGACCAATTAAAAGACATCATTATTCATGCAATAAATGAAAATTAATTTATAAATTTACATCTAATTGAATAATTGACTTAGATTCAAACCTCCCTAAAAAGTTAAAACAATGAGAAAATTTAGTCTTTTATACGTTGATGATGAACAAAGCAATCTAAGAATCTTCAAAGATACTTATAGAAGAAGATTTAATATATTTTTGGCATCTTCTGCAAAAGAAGGTATTGAAATAATGGAAAACAATCATATTGATTTAATTCTTAGCGACCAACGAATGCCTGAAATGACTGGCGTTGAACTTCTAAAGTATTCATTTCATAAATTCCCTAAAATAAACAGGATTTTAATAACCGGTTACTCTGATATTGATGCTATTGAAGACGCCATAAATAAAGCAAAAGTCTTTCAATATGTTCAAAAACCTTGGAACGAAGCAGGTCTGTTAGATATTATGAGTGATGCCCTTAGAGTTTATGAACTCGAAGAGGAAAATGAGCGCCAAAAAATAGAGTTGGAAATTGCTAAAAAGAAAGCAGAAGAGAGTGATCGCCTGAAAACCGAATTTATTTATAATATGTCACATGAAATCCGAACTCCTATGAATGGAATAATTGGATTTTCATCTTTATTAGAGAATCCTGAAATTAGCGATTCTGAAAAAAGAAAATTTATTACAATTATTAAGAAAAGCTCAAATAAACTACTTCAAATCATAGATAATATTTTGTCTATTTCGGAGCTTGTTACTGATCAGGTTGATGTTCAAAATGAACAACTTCATTTAAATAAACTATTTTCTGAATTATTTTTACATTATAATCCTTTAGCATTAAAACAGAACATTCATTTTACTTTTGAAAAAGGGTTAGAAGATAATAACGACCTGTTTTTTACTGACATTTCAAAATTACGAACTATACTAAGTAATATATTAGACAATGCTTTTAAGTTCACATTAAACGGTCACATTGAACTTGGATATAAGCAATTCGAGCAGAAATTAGTAATCTTTGTTAAAGACTCTGGAATAGGTGTAAATCCTGAAAATTTAGAAACTATATTTCATAAATTTTCACAAGAAGAAAAAGAAATATCTAATAAAGTTGAAGGCTTGGGATTAGGATTATCAATAGCTGAGGAAAATGCCCGATTAATTAATGCCCGTATTTTAGTAGAATCAGAAAAGGGAAAAGGATCTACATTCAGAATCGTGCTTCCTTATACGACACCTGATATTAAAACAGATGAAGAATCCACATGTAATAACAATTTAATGACAAATAAACCAAAATCTAATTTTAAAATACTAATTACTGAAGATGAAGAGATTAACCTTTTCTATCTAAACACTGTAATAAATAAAATATCTAATTCTGATATTGAAATATTACACGCTAATAATGGAGCAGAAGCTGTGCAGGTTTGTGATGAACACCCAGACATAGACCTTGCATTTATGGATATAAAAATGCCAATAATGGATGGTTATGAGGCTACACAAATTATTAAAAAGAATCATCCTAACATACCAATAATTGTCCAAACTGCATATTCAACAGAAGAAGACAAAAAGAAAGCTTTTTATTGTGGTTGCGATGAATTTATCTCAAAACCTATTAAAATTAAAACTCTGGATTCTATATTAAATAGATTTCTTCAAACGAAAGAGACTTGTAAAGAGTTCAAGGGGTAGGTTTAAAATTTGCTTTTAATTAAACTATTATTTGCTAGTTTTTCAATGTTTATTTCAATTGAATTACCAAGGCTGATTTTGCTTTAATATTAACAAGTTTTAGGTTGTTGATAGATCGCCCTGTTATTACGTTAGTACCTTCAGAATATTCTTGCAATTTTTCTGAGAATCGGGATGTATCCAACTTTTTGGCACTGTTATTATTATTTAAAATAACCATCACACAATCATTATCTGTATAACGGAAATATACATAAATCCCCCCCTCAGGGATAAAATGCAATGTTTTCCCAAATTTTAAAGCATCTGATTGTTTTCTAAAGTTTAATAGCTTTTTAATATAGTTGAATACTTGATTTTGTTCAGCTGTCCGTCCCTCTTTTATAAAGGCATTGATACTATCTTTGGACCAACCTCCTGGAAAATCTTTTCTAATATTTGCATGTCCTTTTAAGCCATCTCCATTCATTAATAACTCAGTTCCATAATATATTTGCAGAATCCCTCTTGTAGTGGCTGAATAGGCTAAGGCCATCTTTAATTTCTCAATGTCATTATCTAAACTATGCAATATTCTTCCCTCATCATGATTATCCGGAAAAACAACCATATTTAATGGATTAGGATACAAATGATCATCGGCAAGTGTATTATACAAACGCTCCATTCCCTGTCCCCAACTATCTTCTTCGTTAAACGCTTTTTTAATGGCATCCTGCATTGGAAAATCCATTAAACTTGGCAAATGTGAATTATAACCATCTCTATTGTGAAAATCTTTTTGCCAGTAACACAACTTCGAAGCCTCTGTAATCCAAGCTTCGCCAACAATATTAAAATCAGGATATTCATCTAAAATTCTTTGTGTCCATTGTGCCATTCCATTTTTATCCGGGTACGGATAAGTGTCCATTCTAATACCACTTAATCCTACATATTCAATCCACCAAATGCTGTTTTGAATCATATAAGTAAGCATAAACTTATTCTCCAAATTCAAATCTGGCATGGTGGTATCAAACCATCCTTTTACGGAAAGGTCCTTATCATATTTAGAAACGTAGGGATCTGAAATAGTTGACAACCGATAATTGGAACGCGTAAATTCATCCCACTGATTAATCCAATCGTGCATTGGTAAATCATCCATCCACCAGTGAGCACTTCCACAATGGTTAAAAACCATGTCCATAATCATTTTTATCCCATGCTTTTCACACGCTTTTGTCAATTCCCTAAACTCTTCATTAGAACCTAAACGTGCATCTATCTGATAAAAATCGGTAATTGCATAACCATGATAAGATGACCGAGGCTGGTTATTTTCTAAAACAGGATTTAACCAAATTGCAGTATATCCCATTTCCTGAATATAATCCAGATGATCCAATATTCCCTTTAAATCTCCACCATGTCTGCCATAGTCTTTTCTTCTGTTGGCATTCTCTGACATTCCCGGAACTGAATCATTTTGAGGATTTCCATTGGCAAAACGGTCTGGCATGATCAGATACATAGCGTCTTCCGAGCCAAATCCTTTTCGGTTAGCAGAATCCTCTTCCCTTTCATTTAAAATATAATCATATGTTTCTATGACTTTATTTCCAGATTTCAATTTGATTTGGAAGGTTCCTGCTTTTACCTCCTCTGATATAAGTAAATCAATAAATTGATAATTAGGATTTTCAACTTTATGCACCTGTTGTATGGAAACATCCTTATAATCAATGGAAATATCATACTTTGATATATCATTTCCATAAATTAAGATTTGCAGGTGAGGATCCTTCATTCCAACCCACCAACTCGACGGTTCAAGTTTTTTAATTACTCGACTATTTTGAGAATATAAATTTGTCATTTGAGACAGTAATATTAAAACTATTGAAAATACAAACCAGTTTTTATTTTGATTCATAAAAAACCTATTGAAGTTAAAAAATTATTTATTAAACCTTTAGAGTGTGCTTTGTAAACATTACTTCTTTACAAACACTTTATATCCCCAGGGCTTTAATTTAAGTTTAGATTCTTCGCTAAAAGGGCAACTCTCATTCGTAAAGTAATCAATGTATTCTCCATGATAAAGAGTTTCTTTAAAGGTGATATTTTGAGTATTTTTAGAAAAATTAAAAACAGCAAATATCTTATCTTTCTCATTTTCCCGAACAAAACTTAATATCTCGGTTTCAGATGAATTAGGAACTTTTACCATTGTTGCACCCCACTTTGCATGCCACAATGCAGTGTTTTCTTTTAATAAGACAAAAAGATCTTTATACAATTTACCGATATAATGTTCTTTCCAAACAATAGGATCTTTTTCAAAAAATGCTAATCGCTTGGTATTTCCTGCTTCTTGTCCATTATAAATTAACGGCATACCTTCCCCTACAACAGAAAGTACAATAGCTGACTCTAATCCATCTCCAAATTGCTCCCACATTGTTCCTTCCCAGGCATTTTTATCATGATTGCTTACAAAGGTCATTCTAAAAGTGTTTTTAGGAAAAGCACTTTCATTCCATGAATAGTAAATATATAAACTATTCACATCTGCATGCCCCATACATATTTTATGCATGGTTTCGTTCCAACTCCATGCATAAGTCATATCAAAGGCTTTGGCATGTAAATCCCTCGACTCCCATTCTGCCAACATAAAAACAGGTTTTATGGCATCTAATTCTTCACGAACATTATTCCAAAAATCAACAGGAACAAACCCTGCCACATCACATCTATACCCATCAACATCAGCTTCTTTCACCCAATACATAAGCGCTTTTGTCATGTACTCACGCACATCAGGATTACTATAATCTAAGTCAATAATATCTTCCCAGTCCCACCAGGGTGTTGGCCTGAAATCTCCTTTATAATCTTTTTCATACCAATTCGGATGTTGCTCTACTAAGATATTATCCCAGGAAGTATGGTTAGCCACCCAATCTAAAACAACATGCATCCCTTGGTTATGTGCTGTTTTTACAAATTGTTTTAAATCCTGTAAAGTACCAAATTCAGAATTTACGCTAAAATAATCCTTTACTGAATAAGGACTTCCCAGAGTACCTTTCCTATTTTTTACACCTATTTCATGAATTGGCATTAACCAAATAATATCTATACCCAACTCCTTTAAGCGGGGTATTTCTTTTTCTGCAGCCTGAAATGTACCTTCTTCTGTAAACTGTCTGGTATTGATTTGGTAGATTGTTGCATTCTTTGTCCATTCCGGATGCTTAATTTCTACATATGGCTTTGGCTTATATTTTTCAGACAGAGTAGAACTTTCTTGCATTTTTTCACTTTTAGGATTTTGACAACCAATATTAAAGAATATGATAATTGCAATTAACAGGTATCCCGTTTTTTTCATATGAAGCATTTTAGGTAGTTTTCATTGAACACAAGTATGTTATAAGGTTTAATCAAAGTAAAATCATATAGTTTTTTAGTAAGAAAAAAGGGTTTTACAATGTAAAACCCTTTTCAATTGCACCTAATTTTTGAGCAACTTATACACTCTATACCCATCATTATCTCCAATTAAATGGATAAGATAGATACCTTTGGGAAACGAACTAATATCTATTTGTGGATTAGATTCATTACATTTTTGCTCTAACATTAAAGCTCCTGTTATAGAAGTTACTTTAACTCTTCGCAATGGCTTTGATCCTGTAAGAACTGTAACATTGTCTGATGCTGGGTTGGGTGCAATAATGGCATCTTCAAAATATGTAGGATTACCTATGGATGTATGTGGTTCAAAACCATCGAGTTTCTTTTCACAAAACAAAACAAACTGACCCGGATCAAGGGTGTAGTACATATCTACATCACTCACATTAATACTATCTCCATCAAAATAGCTATACCAATATCCTGTTGAACTAAAACCAGGTTGAATACTCTGAGTTTCCACATCAAAATTACCAATTAATCGAACGTCTGAATCTGTTTCATTTAATTCAATGCGCTTTGTTCTTGCCGACACATCCATTGAAAAGTTTGTAGAAGAAAATACAGACTCTACCTTTTTAAGGTTAATCATCTTACTATAAATATCAAACAAATCTTTACGATCCTCATCTTCATAGTAAGTCCACATAACAGGTTTTTTCCCTGTACGACAATCACTACTTATAGAAAGATCTTCGCAAGTGTTGATGCTATAATCGTATCCCAATTCTCCAAATTGCCAAATCATTTTAGGACCAGGTATTGAAATAAGGAATGCAGCAGCTGCACCAGTTCTCTCCAATGCTGTTGATAAATCTGTTACATTATAATCTCCCGAAGAATTCCCATATTCCAGGTTTTCGTAAATTAAACGTTCCTCATCATGACTTTCCATGTAATTTACAATATGAGGATCATTCCAACCTCTTGCTTTATACGATGCCCATGAAAAATCAGAATCACTATACCCTTTTGTTGCCTGATTAAAATTGTAGTTGTGGTTACCCCAAAGCAAAATACCGTGGTTAGCCAAAATCTTTTCTTCTGAATTATCTGACAAATGTTCAAATGAAACAATAGCATCTGATTTTCTGGCCCAAATTTCATCCACCATCCTCATCAAAATATTGATTCTGCTTTGATCATAATCACTGGCCCAGGAATCTGCAGGATATGACGTATTTGTAAACCCTTTAGTAAAGTCAAATCTAAAACCATCAATATTAAATTCATTCATCCAAAATGAACATATACTATCAACCAACTCCTGGGTATCTGCACTTTCGTGGTTAAAATCATAGCCCCACTGCGCATCCGTATTTAGCATATTATGATCTGTGTTGTACCAAGGGTTATTTGAAGCAGGTTTTCCTCCATCAAGATACATACGGGCAAAAGGTGATTGTCCAAAGGAGTGATTTAACACCATATCCATTAAAACAGCAATCCCATTTTGATGGCACACATCTATAAACTCTTTGTAATCATTTTCTGTACCATAAGCTTTATCAGGAGCAAAATAAAACGAAGGATTATATCCCCAGCTATCATTACCTTCGAACTCATTAATAGGCATTAACTCAATTACATTTACCCCTAACTCCTTGAAATAATTAATAGAATCTGTAACTGTTTTTATATCTCCATTGGATGTAAAATCTCTGATATGCAATTCATAAATAACCATTTTTTCAATATCCGGATTGACGAAATCTGTTAATTGCCAGGTATAATCATCCTCATTTATTTTAAATACGGAGGCTATTTCTGTTGTCATATCACTTGGATAGTCCATTAATCCCGGATAAATATCTTCTGAAATATATTGATCATTTGAATCTAACGTCTTATTAGTATATGGATCTGCAATTCTTATCTCTCCATCAATAAAAAATTGAAATGCATATTCAGTATTTGCATCTAAAGAAGAAACCGTCAACCAAAAATAATCGCCGTCTTTCTTCATTAAGTAGTCATTGGATATTTCCCAATTATTAAAACTTCCAATAATGTGAACAAACTCTTTGTCTGGTGCATATAAAACAAAAGTTACACTTTGATCATCTACTATATTTACTCCCCTAAGCATATCAGAAGGCATTGTTTCATTTACAACAACATCTCTTACATAAAATTGTATTTCATCACTTACCGTAGAACTCCCATCTGTGGCCTCTGCTTTTAGTGTGTAACTTCCTGAAGTTCCTGCTGTAATTGTAGTTGACAAAGAACTACCACTAACAGTTTCTGTTGCAATATCATTCACATAAATAGTAATTCCTGTAGAATTAGTTGATGATACTTCTACCGGAATAGAAACTCCCTCCGTATAAATTGAACTTTCTGTTGGACTTTCGATACTAACAGTAAGATCGTTTGTACTTACATCAACTAAGATATCTGTTCCTGAACTGGTTTTTCCTTCAAGACTACTATCTGAGGCACGAAAAACAAAAGCCAACTGCTCTATCGACTCTCCCTCTGGAACACCATAATACTCACGAATAGATGGCAAAAGTTCTAAAGTATATTGATTATTTCCAATACTGGTTAGTTTACATGCATCTATATTAACACCCCAATCAGACTTTACGTATTTCCAATCAGATGTGGAAGAACTTTGATCTGTTATAACTCCAGTATGAGCATATACATCGCCGGTATAATCCATTAATCCTTGATTACCTTCTGAAGCATCAAATGTAATGGTGACAGATTGATCATCAAAAGGCGGACTCGGGTTGGTAGAAACCTGAGCTTTTATAGATATTGCCGTAAAGCAAAATACTATCAGTAAATACAATCTATTCCTGTTCATATCTTAATCTTTATTTTCTTTTTAATATTTTACCTGATATACCATTTAATAAAACAGTACTTGAACTTACATCTTCATTTGTAAGTAAATCCATATATTTTTCACCTGATGGTA
Source organism: uncultured Saccharicrinis sp. (assembly GCA_963665705.1). Taxonomy (GTDB): domain Bacteria; phylum Bacteroidota; class Bacteroidia; order Bacteroidales; family Marinilabiliaceae; genus Saccharicrinis. The sequence continues at coordinate 310,012 of OY762448.1, read as the reverse complement.
ATTCATATTCAAAAGGAGTATCACCTGCATTTAAAACCACTAATATTTTCTCATCTTGAAAAGATCTTGTATATGCCAGAATTTTTCCTTTTACGGTTACAAAATTGATTTTGCCTGATGACAATATGTTTAAGTTGTTATTTCTAAGAGCACATAACAGCCTGTAGTATTTATTTAAATTTTCATTAAAACCTACTTCAACAAATTCTTCAGGTTTATCCAGCGTACTATTTACATTTTCTGGTTCAAATTTAAATTCGGGCCACCAAAGTGGTTTACGACAATCCGGATCATCTCCTCCCCACATACCCATCTCATCACCATTCCAAATATGAGGAGCTCCTACATTAGTAAATTGATGCATTAAATAAAGTTTTAATCGCTCATAGGTTTCTGCATTTGGTTTACTGGTAATATATGTAGAGTCTGCTCGTGAATTGGCATTGTACTTATACTTGTTTTTGTTGGCAAAAGATGTGAGCAATCGAGGTGAATCATGCGTTGCTGCAACATCCATCATTACTTGTGCAGTTTCATTATTAATTCTGTTCCATTGAAACTTTAAGCTATCCACAAACTGAGCGGCATCAATTTCAAAATCTGTTTTAGCAAAAAAGTATCTTGCAGGTCGATATATCTGATAAAACATAACAGCATCAAAAACATCTCCACTTACATAAGGAACCGGATTCATAAAGGTATCAGGCCATTCTTCCCACCAAATTTCACCTACTAAATAAGCTTCAGGATTAACTGATTTTACAAATGTGCGATAATCTCGCCAAAATCCCATGGGTATATGATCTGCTACATCTAAACGATAACCATCCAAACCTTTGGATGTATCTCCATTGGGAGCTAACCATCTTTTTGAAACAGCAAAAATGTGTTTTTTTACATCTGGATAAAGATCACCTTCATAGGGATGACCTATTTTATGTTCTTCTGTAGTGTTAATTTTTTTTAGAGCAGGAAGGCTTTGAATATTTAACCAACCTTCATATTTAAATTCGTTTTCTACTGTATTGGGATTATCAAAAGAATTGATAATATACCAATCTTTATATGGAGATTTTTCCTGATTTTTTACAATATCCTGCCAGGCCCAAAACTCCACTCCTGTATGATTCCATGAATAATCCAATACAACCTTTATATTTCTTTTATGTGCTTCTTCTATAACTTTAAGAAACATCTTATCCGCTGAAGTCCATTTCCAGGTTGAAGGATCAACAGGATTTTCACTTTTAATTAATTCGATATCTCCTTTGGGATCTGGTCCAAAGTTAACATCAATATGCCTGTAGTTTCTGGCATCATATTTATGTAATGACGGAGCGTCATTTAATGGATTAAAATAGATGGCTGTTATGCCTAATTCTTTTAAGTAATCTAGTTTGTTTAATACACCTTGCAAATCACCGCCATAACGTCGAAGTTGAAGATTACTGTAAAAATCTTGTGCTGTTTGGTCGGTCCAATTCTCTTCTTTATACCATTGTTGAGTCCATGGTGTAATACTCCAATTATCCGGAGTTTTAATAAAATTTGATGAGCTATAAATAGTTTCCGGGGTGGGATCATTTAAGATATCTCCATTATTAAATCTTTCAACAAAAATCTGATACCAAATGACATTTTTAGCCCAAGTTGGAGGAGAAGCAATATGAGTTTCATTGATTGTATTATTAGTAGAATAGTTACATGAAACAAATATTACAATAAACAAAAGATATAAGAAGTAAGTCTTCATATTAGAAAATCATTTGATTAAAAAAAGCCGCCACGAAGGGCGGCTTAAAAAATATTCAGAATTATTAATTATTCAAATACACCTGATTCGGTACTAAAGTTCAGTTTCACTTGTTGTCCTGTTAATATAGGTGCAGCAGCTTGATCATTACCAGTTCCCCTATACTCTATTCCTGCTGGATAAACATTAAACTCAGCTTGCCACCAATCAACAACACTTCCACCTTCGTTAGTTAATGTAGTTGCTGTTACATACATCCTTGCATTATCATCTGCCACAGCAGCTGGAGAAACGAGAATTTTTGCATCAGATGCATCAGGAGTAAATAAAAACTCTCCACCATTCCAATTTCCAAAAGCAGTACCTTGAGCATAAATAACAGGGTCTGTAATTTGAACAGTACTAGTAAGCAAGTTAACAACAATCATCTTATACCCCTCTTCTGCAACAGGTATATTATCAACTCCAGTATTCCATACGCCTTCAGCTCCTGCAGCATCACCTGTTTTACCAAACTCAGTTCCGTTCCATGCTCTGGTAGAGTTAAACTTCAATTGTGAATCGGCATCGAACCAAGCAATTTTCCAGAATAAATGAGGATTGCTATGAACTGGTATCATTTCAATAACTGCATCGTCATCCCAATTCCAATCTGTCACAAAACTTCCATTAATATACATTGCAGACGGATATGTTGAAAATACAATATCTTCACCATAAGCTACACCTTCACTATTAACTGCATAAGCTCTTACATGATATGTAGTACTTGTTGCCAATCCATCTAAATCAACGGTAAACTGACCTGTAGTTCCATCATTTGTTACAATATCATCATCAATTGTAGGATTTTCTGATGTGCTATAGCACACTCCTCTTTCAGTAATTGTAGCTCCACCATCATAGGAAATATTTCCTATTACAGTCGCTGTTGATGATGCAGCTGAAGCTGAAAGCGTTTCTACTGTAGCAATACCAATAGTTGTTGTAAATGAAATTTCATCAGTATAAACCTTACCTATTGAATTGGTAGCATAGGCGCGTACATAATAAGTAGTATTTGCAACTAATCCGGTTAAATCACATGTAAATTCACCCATTCCAGTACCTCCATCAACCATATTATCATTAGTAGTTGGACTTTGGCTGGTACTATAAACAATACCTTTTGCTGTTACCTCAGCTTTTCCATCATAAGGTACATCTGCAGAGATTTGCGCTGTTACGTCAGTTATTGAGGAAGTTGTTCCTATAGTAACAGTAGGAACATGAGCCAGCGTTGTAAATGTTTCATCATCACCATACAAAACAGAACCATCGTCATCTATAGCATAGGCTCTGTAATGATAAGTGGTTAAATGATCTAAACCTGTAATAGAAACCCAATAAACAGCATTTTCAACATCAGTAGCCACTACTTTTGAATCAGAAGTTGTTGGATTTTCAGTTAATCCATATACAACACCATACTCTGTAAAGCCATTACCTTGAGCAACAACGAATCCACTTAACTCTACTGAAGTTGAAGTAGTTTTGTCATATTGCCAGGTGACCATTTCATTATTAAGCGTTTTTAGGTCATCTTTCTCACAGCCCACAAATATGAGTAATAGTGAAGCCAGGAACAAACCTGTAACTTTAAAAAATATATTTTTCATCACATTAAATTCTTTTAATTAAAAACAAAACTGTTATTCTACCATGAACAACTATTCATGGTAGAATTTTTTATTTTTTATTTATTACTCACTAGCAATAATTGAACATGAACTTGAAGTAGCAGTAGTAAGATCAATCCATAATTTGATATCATAAGTTCCTGCAGTTAATGTAATATTTGAAGAACCACTATCATTATATAAACTCAAGTCTGAAAAATCCAAATCTATTGAACTATCTTCTACACCAAAATTAAAATCCTCACTCCATGACTCATTATGACGGAACTTGATATCTCCATCAGGTAATTCAACACCATAACTATACCAGAATTTACCCTCTGAATCATAATCCATAGCAATATCAGGTGCAGCCCATCCATTAACTGTTCCTACAATTCCAACTAAATATTTCAAACTTCCAAAAGTTAATCCTTCAGTATCTGCTGTTAACTTATACCATCCAGCGTCAGCTACAGTTATTGCAGAACCATCAACAGATAATACTTCTCCTGAAGCACCATAAGTAATATTATTGTCAGGATCTAGTAACGTAAATGAATCTCCTGCTTCAAATTTCACATAACCTTCATATGTACCATCACTTGCCTGAGAAACTATCTTTTGTGGAGTATCTGTAGCACCAGTAACAATCACATCTAGTCTTAATAATCCATATATAGTTACATCTACAGTATAAGTACTTGAAGTATATTCATAATCTTCAACACCAAATCCTGCTTCAGCTTCTAAAACACATCTAAGTCTTATGTCTGCAGAGGAAGTAACGTCCTCAGTAAATTGATCTAATAACAATGCATTTAATTCACTTACTGTTAATGTTATGTCATCGCAAGTAACTCCATTATAAATTTCAACAGTATTCTCAAAGTTATCTCCGTTTGGACATGCTTCTAAATAATAAGTTGCTGAAGCGTTAAATCCAGGATCAACTGCAGAACAAATAAATGTTACATCATTAGCTCCATTAGCTCTAACTAAAGTCAGATCAGGCATAGATGTAATTGCCGGAGCTACAACGTCATCCGACATTACAGCCTCATCCCCATCTTTTTCACAACCAGTAAAGATGCCAAGCAACCCAACTAATGCAAATAATATTATATAATAATTTTTCATATGATTATAATTTAAATATTTATTGTAATATGGAACTCTGGATGAATTTTAACTTCTCGCTTTTATAAAGTTAGATAAGTTAAAATTCATCTTTGTTTCATATTCCCTAATTTTTAAAATGATTAATTATATCCATCATTTTGTTTTATATTTTCATTAGCAGAAATTTCGTCTCCTGGTATTGGATATAGATCTCTGTAGCTACTTGTGGCTGAACCATTAAAAGTTCCACCTTTCCATGCCCATAAATAATCATCACCTGTAAATTTACCAAAACGAACCAGGTCTGTACGTCTTTGACCTTCGTAGTAAAATTCACGAGCTCTCTCATCCAAAATAAAATCTGCAGTTACATCACTACTTTGGATATCTCCACTGCCATCACCGTAAGCTCTTTCTCTTACAAAATTGATATCATCTCTTGCTCCTGGTAAATCTCCTTGTCTGAATAAAGCTTCAGCTCTCATTAAGTAAGCATCAGATAAACGGAAGATTGGAAAGTCAGTACAAGCATATGTTGAATTATAATTATCGGCTTGAGATCCATCTAAATTTTTAGCTGTAAATTTATATACCCCTACACCAAAGTCACCACTTGAGTTTGCAGCAGGAATATCTAACGATCTTTTTTGTTTTAAATACACTCTGTTATCAGGACATTGCTCAAATTCTGCATCAGCGGTAGGTACATTAACATTACCATAGGTTGCTATTGTATCAACCAATATATTCATTAATTGCTTACGAGCTCTGTTTCCATTCCAATTAATATTAGAAGTCAATCCATGATATTCTTCTGCATCTATATATGTTGCATCACTTGAAGAGTTTATTATAAATGTAGTCCCCCCATTACCCTGAGTATGTGTTCCATCTTCAGCAAAGGCAAATATCATTTCATTGTTTCCATGATACCTGTCATTATCTGCACAAAAGTTTTTACGATAGTCGCTTGCTAACTCGTAAGCAGAACTACCAATTACTTTATTACAATAAACCTGGCAGCTATCGTACTTATCCACACCGGCATAAACTTCTGCATTTAAATAAGTTTTAGCTAATAACATCCAGCATGAACCTTTATCTGCCTGTGGATAAGAATATCCAGGTTCTCCTAAATCATCTTCTATAGCTTTTAACTCATCCACAACATATCTGAATAACTGAGCTCTTTGAATTTGTTCTGGATAATATTTTCCAACACCATCCTCTTCTGTAGTAAACGGAGGATTTCCGAATAAATCCATTAACCAGTAATAAGCTAATGCTCTTAAGAAACGAGCCTCTGCACGATATCTGATATAATCTTCATTTGTAGTACCAGCAGTGTTGTTTAAAAAGTCGTTACAATATGTAACACTTAAACTCAATCGCTGATAAACTGCTGTTAAAAATGGATTAGAAGGAGTCCATGCTTGAGTATTTAAAGCACTGATACCAACATCTCCCCATGCACACATCCCCTCATCAGTTGAAATTGTTTGAAGATTCCATAACGCTCTCATTAAAGTAAAGAAACCATCATCACTTGAAGAAATATCTGCTCCATCATCTGATTGTCCTGACACAATAAAACTGGCATATAATTTACCTAAAGCCTCATCCATATAGGCAGGATCATCACCTAAATTACCAGCTAAAATACTACTTGGGTCAATAGGGGTCACATCTAAGTCATCTGTACAAGATACAAACATCAGTACAGAAAATAGAATTCCATATAATATATTAATTTTCATCTTCATCTGTTGTTTAGTAATTAAAATGTTAAGTTAACACCTAAAGTAAACGTGCGAGGACGTGGATAAAAATTATTATCAATACCTCCATCAACCTCAGGATCTAATCCGCTGTATTCAGTTATTGTAAATACATTTTGTACAGTAAAACTTACTCTTGCATTTATATTTTGCCCTGCTATTTTACTAAAGTTATAACCTGCACTTAAGTTATCCATCTTTAAGAAAGATGCATTTTCAACAAAATAATCAGAAGTAAACTGACGGGTTACAAAATTACTTTTACTCAAATGTGTTGGCATATTTTTCCAATAGCCAATTTGTTGCATTTGATCGTAAGATGCTCCTGCAGCCACTTGATTCAATACATAATTATCGATATTAGCTCTTAGCGAAGTTGATAAATCAAAATTTTTGTAGTTAAATCTTGCTGTAAATCCTAAAGTATACTCTGGCATTGGATTATGATAAACATATTTATTATCATTTTCGCCACTAATTGTACCACCATTACCTGCTAAATCCTCATATACACCTTCTATAGGATTTCCATTTGTATCATATACTTGTTTATTTATAAAGAATGAGTGAGCAGCTTCACCTACACGTGTTACCTGTACTGTTCCTGTCATACCATCACCTTCCAATATTCCAATATAATCAGGATCATCATTTAACAATAGTTTAGTGATCTTATTTTCATTATGTGAAAAGTTAATACCTACATTTAATGACATATCCGGTTTTGATATAGGAACATAATTCAATCCTATTTCTATCCCCCTGTTTTCAAGGCTACCAACATTTGTGGTTAATGTATTGGAAAAATTACTTCCACTAGGTATAGTTACACTATTAATCAGATCTGTTGTTTCTCTAAAATAATAATCAATTGTACCATTAATACGATTATTAAAAAATCCAAAATCAAATCCAATATTTTGAGTTGTTGTCTCTTCCCATTTAATATCAGGATCGTATGTTTCCGGACGTAAAGTAGGAATATACTCACCGTTTATCATGTAATAATAGCCATCATTTGATATTGTATATTGAGCCTGTGCCGGATAATCGCTATCTGTAATATCCTGTTGACCGGTAATACCCCAACCTAAACGCAATTTTAAATCAGATAAAAACTCAACACCTTGCAAAAATGACTCTTCATGAATTTTCCATGCAAAAGCTGTTGATGGAAAGAACCCCCAACGATTACTCTCATCAAAACGAGATGAACCATCATAACGGAAAGTACCGGTTAACAGATACTTATTTTTTAATGCATAGTTTAATCTACCAAAAAATGAAACCAGATAATTTTCTGTTTTAGATTCAGAATCATCATCAATTTCTAATGGATGATCAGGAAGACTTTCTATTGATCTTGCATAATTATCACTTTCTCTTTCAAAATGTTGCCATGAATAACCTCCTGTTAAATCAACTCTATGATTTTCATTAAATTCTTTGTTGTAATTTAAATAGAAATCAAGAAGATTATTTTTATTTGTTGATGAATAATCAGTTAATTGACCATAATCCCCTGGAACCAATGTAGAAGGAGATGTAACAGGACGATTATTAACACCATCACTTGTTGTATAATCGGTAGCCATATTTAAAGTTGCTCTTAATCCAGATAAAAATGGCATTTGATAATCCAACTTTAAACTTCCCACAAATCTTAGTACATCAGAATTATTATCAACAGCTAAAGCTTGTTCAACAGGGTTTGGTGTACCTAAATTTGCACCATGATTTTGCCACTGATAATATCCTGCAAACTCATCTGCTCCTTCTTCATAAATAGGTTGAGTTGGATCCATTGATATGGCAGATCCTACAGCTCCATCATCACCAAAGTTATTTTTAGTACTCATAAACTTCACATTGGCATTAACTTTTAATTTATCCTGAAGTAAACTAGGATTTAGGTTAATCGCTCCTGTCATCCTTTGCATATCTGTATTTTCCAAGATACCAGTTTGATCTGTATATCCTAAAGACACGCGATAAGGAACAGCTTTATAAGCACCCGATACAGCCAAATTATGATCTTGTGAAACTGCGGTTCTAAAAATTTCATCCTGCCAATCAGTATTTTCAGTTCCTAACAAATCATAGTTGATTGCATCAAACAATCCTTCGTGTTCATAAGCAATTTTACGCATCTCATCTCCTGAGTATACATCAACATAATCAGCTGCTGAAGATACTGAAACACTCCCACTATAGCTGAACTTTACAGGTCTTCCTTTTTCTCCTTTTTTAGTAGTAATGATAATTACACCATTCGAAGCACGAGATCCGTAGATAGCCGTTGCAGAGGCATCTTTCAAAACTGTAAATGTTTCGATATCATTAGGATTGATAAAAGAAAGTGCATTTGAACTACCTGAAACATTATTTGCTACACTTTCAATTGCCATACCATCCACAATTATTAACGGATCATTTGATGCTGATAAAGATGACCCTCCCCTGATTCGAATAGTTGAACCACTACCAGGAGCACCTCCTGATGAAGTAATAACAACTCCGGAAGATTTACCTACTAATAGATCCTGAGGTGAAGTGATGTTTCCTTTATTAAAGTCTTTTGAAGACACACTTACAATAGAACCTGTTTTATCTTCCTTTTTCTGAACTCCATAACCAATTACAACAACTTCATCCATACCTATAACGTCTGGTTGTAGCGCCACGTTTAATACTTGTTGCGATGTTAGTGTAATCTCTTGAGCGGTGTAACCAATAAATGAAAAAATTAGAACATCACCCGAATTAGCACTTAAAGTATATTTACCATCAGGCGTAGTAATGGTTCCTGTTGTAGTATTTTTTATTGCTACTGTTACTCCAGGTAAAACATCTCCAGTACTAGCATCATTAACAACGCCAGTAATTGTCATTTCCTGAGCCAATAGGCTGCTTGTTATCAAAAACAAACCAGCCAGCAGCAGAAAGACTTTGTTTAAACTAAATGATTTAATCATAAAATTAAAGATTTAACAGTTAAAAAACTTGCTTAATTTTTTAAAATAATTTTTTTGGATTTTATAAGAATTTTATATTCAAATAATAACTCACACATTACTGTGCAGTCATTTTACTTTAAATGGACATTACAAATCTATATTAAAAAAGCATGCGAAATAAACATTTATTAACACGTCAGGGTTAAATATTGACATTTTTTAACGCAAACGTTTGCGAGGACGTTTGCGAGGACGTTTGCAAAACAATCACCTGTTGTATAACATGTTTTTAGATCGTTTTCACCTATTATTTTAACTATATCGTTTTTGGTTTTATAACTTTTAAACGTCATTTTTTGGAAGATTTTATAGATATTGTGCATTTTTTAACAAGGTTGTAGTATCTTTAAACTTCAACCTATTTTATACCTTATACACATAATATAAGTTCATACAATAATATGGCTCAGCATCAAATAACGATAAAAGACATTGCTAAAATGCTTGGCATTTCAGCTTCCACAGTTTCAAGAGCCCTTAAAGACCATCCTGATATTAGTCCCAAAACCAAAAGGATGGTTCAGGCCTTTGCTGAAAAAATGAATTATCGCCCCAATGCATTAGCTTTAAACCTTAGAAGAAGTAAAACAAACACATTAGGCGTTATTATTCCTGAAATAGTTCACCACTTTTTTTCATCTGTTATTTCCGGGATAGAAAAGGTTGCTTATGCAGCAGGCTATAATGTAATGATTTGCCAATCAAACGAAGATTATAACCGAGAAGTAATTGACTCACAAGCTTTGCTTGACAATAGAGTTGATGGAATATTAATGTCTCTTAGTAAAACCACACTAAATTTCGATCATATCCGAAACTTAATAAATCATGGCGTTCCTGTTGTATTCTTTGACAGAGCTCCTGAAGAAATTGAAGCAGATAAAGTTTTTATTGATGATTTTGTGGGTGCAAAAATTGCTACGCATCACTTAATTGCAACAGGATGTAAAAACATATTGCATTTAGCTGGTCCCCCACATTTATTAATCGGACAAAGACGAAGAGACGGTTATATAAAAGCTTTGGAAGAGAATGGTATTCCGTACAATCCTGATTTTGTAATAAAATGTGATACCAGAGATGATGTTTTTGCAAATGCTGGAAAAATTTTGCAAATGGCCAATCAAATTGATGGCATTTTTGCCGTTAATGATTCTACTGCAATTGCTGCAATGCAGGTTTTAATGAAAAATGACATACAAATACCAGAGCATATATCTGTAATTGGCTTTGGAGATGGGCCTAATGCAACCATTGCCTATCCTCCTTTATCAACAGTTGAACAAAAAGGAACTGAAATTGGTAAAGAAGCTATTCAGCTATTACTAAATCAAATTGAGAATAAAGAGGATACTTATATTCCTACAACAAAAATTATAACTCCGGTTCTACGCATCAGAGAATCCACTATGTTGTAATTAATCATCCGGTAGAGTTTCTTAAAAAAGAAGCTCTATGGATAATCATATTTCATTTTAATTGATTTTGCAAACGGTTGCATAAACTTTCCCAATCTCACTTTTATTTTTTTTTATTTTTTTTCTATTATTACTGCAAACGATTGCAAAAAGGAATTCTTAACCAAAGCTTCATTATTTCAACTCTTTAACTGGATTATCCTATTTGTTTCTTGCCTATATTATATTGTATCTTTGTTAACGGATTTTAAAAGGACAAATTTAAAATAATACTTACCTAAGCTGGATTCTCATCAGAGATTAGCATTCATATTACTCTTTATAGACATGATTGAGTATATAGGAAATTCATATCATTTCATCTATCTTACTCAAATTAATAAACAATACGACGTATTTTATTGTCATAGTTTTAGACATTATAAATACCTCTACCATTAATATTTAATTTATGAAAAAAATGCCTCATCTTTCCTTTTGGCAAATCTGGAATGTTAGTTTTGGATTTCTGGGGATTCAAATGGGCTTTGCTTTGCAAAGTGCAAATGTTAGTAGGATTTTATCAAATTTAGGTGCTGATTTACATTCATTACCATTGTTCTGGATAGCAGCTCCTTTAATGGGATTAATCGTTCAACCTATCGTTGGTTCTGCAAGTGATAGAACCTGGAATAGACTTGGAAGAAGAAGCCCTTATATATTAGGCGGTGCAATCATTGCTGCATTAGCGATGTTCTTAATGCCCAATGCATCTATAGTTGTATCTATCATGCCTGTATTATTATTTGGCTTAGTAATGTTTGCATTAATGGACGGTTCATTTAATATTACAATGCAACCATTTAGAGCTTTAGTTGCAGATATGACTCCTGCAGAGCAACGTAATATTGGTTATTCTACACAAAGCTTTTTAATAAACGCAGGGGCTGTACTTGGTTCAATTCTGCCATTTGTTTTAACAAACCTTCTTAATATTTCAAATACCGCACCTGATGGACAAGTCCCTCCATCAGTAATATGGTCATTCTATATTGGAGGAAGTGCTTTATTGTTATCTGTATTATGGACTGTTTTTAAAACAAAAGAATATCCGCCAGAGGAATATGCTGAATACAAAGGAATTGATACAAAGGCAGAAATAGATCCAAAATATAAAGGGATCTTAGGTTTTTTCAGACTCTTAAAAATCACGCCAAAAACAATGCTACAATTAGCCATTGTTCAATTTTTCAGTTGGTTTGCTATGTATATCATGTGGGTATATACAACACCCGCAGTTTCGCAACACGTTTGGGGATGTGAAATTGGAGATAGTACATCAAAAGCGGCTCAAGATGCTGGTGACTGGATTGGTATCCTATTCGCAGGTTATAGTTTATTCGCAGCCATATTTTCCGTATTCATGAGCCGGTTAGCCAATAAAGTTGGAAGAAAAACCGTATACAGTCTGGCATTACTCATTGGTGGTATTGCATATACTTCAATGTTTTTATTTAAAGGTGGCGATATGGTACATGTAAATCTATTTTTTACACAGGTTGATGTTCCATCTAGTGGATTACTATGGATGTTACCAATGGTTGGAGTTGGGATTGCTTGGGCTGGAATTTTAGCAATGCCTTATGCCATCTTATCAGAATCTCTTCCTGCTGATAAAATGGGCGTTTTTATGGGGATTTTCAATTTTACAATTGCAGGACCTCAAATAATAAGTGGTTTGATAGCTGGTTCTATACTAAAACACTTCTTTAATGGAGAAGCTATTTTTATGTTAGTTATTGCAGGACTTAGTATGTTTTTAGGAGCACTATCTGTAGTCTTTGTAAAACCTCAAAAGTCAAACCAATAATTTAAGATTAAATAAAGATCTTTTAGATTTCAATTTATCATGGATTTAAAATTTATAACAACTAATTAGAGCAACATGGGTAAAATAAAAGCATGCCTTTTCGATTTAGATGGAGTAATTGTTGATACCGCAAAATATCATTACATAGCTTGGAAAGAATTGGCAAATGAAATGGGATTTGATTTTACACTGGATGATAATGAAAGATTAAAAGGAGTAAGCAGAATGACTTCTTTAGATATTTTACTATCAATTGGAAATGTAGTTAAAAGTGAAGAGGAAAAACTTGACTTGGCTACAAAGAAGAACGAAAATTACCTGTCATATATATTAAAAATGGGTCCTGAAGAAATTCTTCCGGGAACCAAAGAATTTTTAGAATCATTAAACAAGGAAGGAATAAAAATAGCCTTAGGATCGGCAAGTAAAAATGCCATGACCATTCTTGAAAGGCTAGAATTAACATCTTACTTTGAAGCTATTATTGATGGAACAAAAGTTTCAAAGGCAAAACCAGACCCCGAAGTATTTTTAAAAGGTGCTGAAGCTTTAAATGTATCACCTAGTGAATGTGTTGTTTTTGAAGATGCAGAAGCAGGAATTGAGGCTGCTATTGCAGGTGGTATGAAATGCGTTGGTATTGGAAGTCCTGAAATATTAAACAAAGCAAATTTTGTTGTAGACGGACTTCACAAAATGAATATAACCATGCTTAAAAGTCTCAGTAGCTAAACAACTTAAACAATGACATTATGAAGAAATATCTTAAATATGATGAATGGTGTATAATTGAAGAAGGATTCAATCCTAATAATCATCAAGCATCAGAGAGTATTTTCAGTATTGGGAATGGGAAAATGGGGCAGCGAGCTAATTTTGAAGAAAAATATTCAGGAGAAAGCTTACAAGGAAGTTATGTTGCAGGTGTATATTATCCAGATAAAACAAGAGTTGGATGGTGGAAAAACGGATATCCTGAATACTTTGCAAAAGTATTGAACTCACCAAACTGGATAGGTATCAATGTAAATATTGATGGATCTGAATTAGATTTAAATAAATGTACGGTAGATCAATTTACTCGCACATTAAACATGAAAGAAGGCTTTCTTTTAAGAGAGTTTACAGCAACTCTGGATGGAGGTAAAAAAGTTTTAGTAAAGGCAAAACGTTTTGTATCAATGGCTGATACTGAGAATGGTGCCATTAGATATAGTGTAACTCCTGTTAATTTCAGTGGTAAGATAAGCTTTACTCCTTATATTGATGGCGATATAGAAAATGAAGATTCCAACTACGACGAGAAGTTTTGGAATGTTCTTGATGTTCAGGCAGAAGATGGATTCGCCTATCTTGAATCTCAAACCAAAAAATCTGACTTCAGATGTGGATTTGCCATGAAATATTTGGTAAAACTTAATGAAAAGGCACTTAAAACTAATTCGGAAGTAATCCAACTAAATAAATGGGTAGGAAATCAAGTTGAGGTTGAAGTTAAACAAGGTGATACTTTATGCATTGAAAAATTTGTAGGTGTAACATCATCACTAAACTACAGTACTGATGCCTTAAAAAGTCAGGCAGAAGAATTAGCTTCTTTTGCATGCCATAAAGGTTTTGACAAACTATTTGAAGACCATAAACAAAAATGGGATGAAAAATGGGTACATAGTGATATTATTATTAAAGGGGATGTAGCTGCACAACAGGCAATTCGTTTTAATATATTTCACCTAAACCAAACTTATACTGGAGAAGATGAAAGACTAAATGTAGGCCCCAAAGGGTTTACCGGAGAAAAATACGGTGGAACTACCTATTGGGATACAGAAGCATATTGCATCCCTTTCTTTTTAATGACATCTCCATCAAAAGTAACCAGGCAACTATTAATTTATAGATATAAGCACTTACCAAGAGCCATTGAAAATGCAGAAAAATTAGGTTTTAAAAATGGTGCCGCTCTTTATCCAATGGTTACCGCAAATGGAGAAGAATGTCATAATGAGTGGGAAATTACTTTTGAAGAAATTCACAGAAATGGAGCTATTGCTTATGCCATTCATAATTATATCCGCCACACTGGAGATAAAAAATATTTAGAAGAGTACGGCTTAGAAGTATTAGTAGGTATTTCAAGATTTTGGAGCCAAAGAATTACTTTCTCTGAAGCGCGCAAAAAATATGTAATGCTTGGTGTTACCGGACCTAATGAGTATGAAAATAACATTAACAATAACTGGTACACTAATAAAATGGCCACCTGGTGTTTACAATACACTAAAGAGTCATTAGAATATGTTAAAATCAATAATCCTCAGAGATATGAGGAACTAAAATCTGTAATGAACTTCAACGAAGAAGAAACTGTACGTTGGACAGACATTGTAGAAAAAATGCATTACCCTTATAATGAAGAGTTAAAGGTATTTATGCAACAGGATGGATTTATGGACAAAGAGCAAATTATGGCAGATGATCTTGATCCTGCTGAACGTCCGATAAACCAACACTGGTCATGGGATAGAATTCTTCGTTCTAACTTTATTAAACAAGCAGATACCTTACAGGGAATGTATGTTCTGGAAGAGCAATTCTCGAAAGAGGAACTAATTAGAAATTTTGATTTCTATGAACCTCGTACTGTTCATGAATCATCTCTTTCTCCTTGTGTACACTCTGTATTAGCATCTAAACTTGGAAAAATAGAGAAAGCATATGAAATGTATCTTCGCACCTCTCGTTTAGATCTTGATGATTATAATGCAGAAGTTCACGAAGGGCTTCATATTACAAGTATGGCTGGAACATGGATGTCTATAGTTGAAGGTTTTGGTGGAAAACGTGCTTATGACGAGAAACTTTATTTAAATCCGGTAATCCCAGAACAGTGGGAAGAATACGCATTCCGCATTCGATTTAAGGGTAAGGATCTTGAAGTAAGAGTTAATGAAAAGGAAATTGAAATTATTTCACATTCCGAACGACCATTAGAATTATTAGTTTACGACAAACCTGTTACGGTTGAAGATAATAAGTCTATTACTATTTCCCGATAATATTAAACCCCTGTTTAAATATTTAAACAGGGGTTTTTCTTAAAACCATCCACTAATATAACTCAAATTCCCTACTTTATATTAGGGTAATAAATATGTCAACAAATATCTATCTTACTTTCCATCTCCTTTAAAAATAGAACGTAAGGTGTATAATAAAATCTTCATATCCACAACTAAAGTTCTGTTTTCTAAATATATAATATCATACTGAAGTCTTTTTACCATTTCTTCCACATTTTCAGCATAACCAAATTTTACCATTCCCCATGATGTAATACCTGGTTTTACGCTAAACAATTGATCGTAATGAGGAGCATGAGACAATATCTGATCAATAAAGTACTTTCTTTCTGGCCGTGGACCAACTAATGACATATCCCCAACAATCACGTTAAAAAACTGAGGTAATTCATCCAGATGCCATCTGCGTAAATACTTTCCCAATGGTGTAATTCTAGGGTCATCTAT
The DNA here is from genome assembly GCA_963665705.1 of uncultured Saccharicrinis sp. GTDB lineage: Bacteria > Bacteroidota > Bacteroidia > Bacteroidales > Marinilabiliaceae > Saccharicrinis. Next base: position 293,887 of record OY762448.1, on the reverse strand, counting down.
TGAGGATAATGCCGGCCCATCTTTTTCTGCATCTGCATACATCGACCTGAATTTATAGAGCATAAATGGTTTTTTATTCTTTGTAATTCGTATCTGTCTGTAAAAAACACCCCCTCGTGAAGAAATCTTTACCAGGATAGCTAGCAGGACATACAAAGGCGAAAATAGAATAATAACTATCAAGGATAAAAAGATATCCATTATCCTTTTCAGTACCACTTGCCAAATAGGCATCTTATTATTAACAAAGGTAATATAAGGTAAAAACTCAAGATTTGAAGTACCTATTTTACGCTCAATAATATCACTTAAATTGGCTGATAACCGAATAAAACAATCCTTTACTTTAAGTGTATTTATAATTCTATTAACTGTTCTTGCATGATTATTTTTTAAAACAATCAGAGCATCATCAAAAGAAATTGCTTTTAAAATATTTGGTAAATCAGATAGCTCTCCCAGATAAGGAATATATTCTGACAAATCTTCTCCATCATTACTCTCTGAAATATAGCCAACATATCGGAATCCACTTTTTGAAAGTGTTGAGTAATAGTCTTTTGCCAACTCCAAGGCCTTATCATTATTTCCTATCAAAATTCCATAATAACCAACTTGTCCTTTTTGAATTAAATATTGAAAATACCATATCAATCCCAACCTAAACAAAAAAACAAATCCGCAAACACTAACAAAGTACTGCATTGACATTTGCAAGTAAATATCTTGAATATCAAAACAATGTTCTCCAATCAAAAAATAAAAAAGCAATAACGTAACAATAAATGTAGTAAATATAGTTGGACCTATAATTTGCATGCCTGAGCGCCGGGCTAAATTATGATAGTTTCCAGCCAAATAAAAAGCAAAAATCCATACGATAATTATACCCCCTATAAATACCACAGGAGAAAAACGAATTAAAAATTGATCTTGAAATAAGTTTTCCACTTCTGTTTTGATGAACGAATATTTCCCAACAAAAATCAAATGGCTTACAACAAGCGCAATAAGGTCCGACAGCAAATGCCGCATCACAATTCGTCTTCCACTTATTCGTTTAGGAGTATTTTCAACAACCTTATTTCCCATACAGTAATATCTAGTCACAACAAAAACGAATTACTCCAATATTTATTATCAGATAAGGCAATTTTTCACAAAAAAATACCAGCTAGTTATTCTTTAACACTATTTTTACAGTAACATTTAAAGTAAGTATGGATACATTAAGACATAAGGGGCTTCGAAACAGATTAGTGCAGGAAATTGCCGACAAAGGCATCTCAGATCATAAAGTATTACAAGCCATTGGAAACGTTCCACGTCATATGTTCTTTGAGAGTAGTTTCATCAAATTTGCATATCAGGATAAAGCCTTTCCTATAGGTGCAGGACAAACAATTTCTCAACCGTTTACAGTTGCTTTTCAAACACAATTGCTAAATATAAAAAAAGGAGATAAAATTTTAGAAGTTGGAACAGGTTCTGGCTATCAGGCTGCTGTACTTGCAGAAATGGGAGCAAAAGTATTTTCCATAGAACGTCAGCGTGAGCTTTATTTAAAAAGTAGCAAAACTTTACCTCAAATGGGTTACCAATTAAGTTTCTTTTTAGGAGATGGCTATAAAGGATTACCCCAGTTTCAACCATTCGATGGAATTATTATAACAGCAGGAGCTCCATCTATACCAGAAGAACTACTAACCCAACTTGCTATTGGAGGCTCAATGGTAATACCTGTTGGAACTAAAGTACAAACAATGATTCGTGTGATTAGAGAATCTGAAACTGAATTTAGTCAAGAAGAATTTGGCAGGTTTGAATTTGTACCGATGTTAAAAGGAATTGTAAAATAATTATAGTGAATCCTAAAATAATCTTACTTTTAATTTTTACTTTTTAAGTTTGCAAACTTAAAACTAAGACTAATTAATTATATAATATGTTAAAAGTACATACTTTAATTTATAGCCCCTGGCAAGAAAATACTTATGTAATATCTGCAGATAATGGTGATTGCATTATCATTGATCCAGGCTGTCTAACGGCTGAAGAACAGCAGCATTTAGTCAATTTTTTATCCGATAACAATCTTCAACCTAAAAGATTATTAAATACACATTTACATCTGGATCATGTTTTTGGAAATCGATTCGTTTGCGAGCGATTTGATTTGGGTGCTGAAGCACATAAAGATGATGAATTCTGGATTGAACAAACAGTTCCTTATGCTGCTCAAATGGGTATGCAATTGGATCAAAATCCTCCTGCGCTAAAAGGATACCTTGAGCATAATCAGGAAATAGTTTTTGAAGATGCTAGCCTTAAAGTATTGCATATCCCAGGGCATTCACCTGGAGGTATCGCACTATATTGCGAAAAAGAAGGTTTTGTTATTGCAGGAGATGTTTTATTTAGAGAGAGCGTTGGAAGAGCTGACCTTCCTGGAGGTGATTTTGACACACTAATAAATGGAATTAAAGAGCATTTATTAATACTGCCTAAGGAAACTATTGTTTATTCCGGACATGGCCCTACAACAACCATTGAACACGAAAGTAAACACAATATGTTCTTTTAAAAAAAACAAAAAAGGGAATCTCAATCATAATGAAATTCCCTTTTTTACTTACTTGAGTTTCTATTAACCCAAGTTATAAAATTATTCTTTTCCGGAAACACCAGCTCCTTCAAAACTACTCATCTCATTTAAAAACTGAACCGCACTTTGAATTATAGGAAAAGCTACTGCAGTTCCTGTACCTTCTCCTAATCTCATTTGAATATCAAGAATAGGTTCGGCTTTCAAATAATTCAGCATCAACTCATGACCCTTTTCATGTGATTTGTGTGAAAAAATACAATAATCGAGAATATTTTTATTGATATGATAGGCTGCTAACAATGCTGATGTTATAATAAAACCATCCACCATTATTACCATCTTAAATTCTGCCGCCTGAAGCATTGCTCCCACAATTGTAGCAATTTCAAATCCCCCAAAGGTTTCCAGTACCTCAAAAGGAGATTCAATAGCTCCATGAAATTGAATAGCTTTATCAATTACATTCGCTTTTCTTTTAACTCCTGCTTCATCTAGTCCTGTACCGGCACCCGCGGCTTGTACTCCTGTACATTTTGTATATGCACAAAGTAAAGCTGCAGCCGACGTTGTATTACCAATTCCCATTTCACCAAAACCAATAATATTGGTTCCTGTTTTATGCAATCCTTTAACAATATCTGCTCCGTTATTCATAGCTTTTTCACACTGCGCTTTAGTCATTGCCTTTTCAACTGCAAAATTTCCAGTTCCTTTGGCAACTTTTACATCCATTAAATCTGGATTCTTCTCAAAATCAAAATTAACACCTGTATCTGCAAGTAAAAGCTTAATGTTATTCTGCCTGGTAAAAACATTTATAGCAGCACCCCCGCTTAAAAAATTCATAACCATTTGAAAAGTAACTTCTGGTGGATATGGACTAACACCTTCATTTGTGATACCATGATCTCCTGCACATACAAGAATAGCAGGGTTATGTAACTGAGGACTTAATGAACACTGAATCTCACCAATCTTTTGGGCAATTTGTTCCAACTTCCCTAATGAACCTACAGGCTTTGTTTTTGTATTAATCTTATGAATTAATTTTTCTGTCAGGTTTGAATTAACAGATTGAATATCAAATTTCATTTTAAAATATTTAAATTAAAAAAGGCGTTATGAAATTTCATAACGCCTTGTAAAAATATATCTTAATTCTAAAGTATATCAATTTTATTTGATTATCTCATATCAATAATATCCACATCCGGATTTGCAGCCTTATCAAATACAAATAAAGAATCATCCATTGGAACATTTGTATCCATCTTCTTTACTCTAATTGTATAATTGTTTCCATCTTTACCTACCTGCTTAATGGAGAATATCTTTAGATTATCCTTTACTATTTCTAAATTAATTTTTGAATAAGGTTTATCTCTGTTTATTGGGAATAAATCTATTCCATACACCACAACTCCATCAATAGTTTTTTCACCTAAATATGCATATTTAAATCCTGTTTGATAGATAGTAAAAATAGAAGCTGGATTCAAAGTCTCTTCATCATCCGGATCTGGCTCATCAACATTCACTTCCTCTTCATCTATCATATGAGTCCACAGGGTTTTACCATCAAAATAAGTATCGACATTCATTAAATTAGCCTTATACTTATCTCCTTTTATTGAAATGGTACCTTCATACAATTCATTAATATCTTCCTGAAGATTTTCCATACTAAATGAAAAGTCTGCTTTAATTGTATTATAAGTTTTAGTTTTAGCCGTAACCTTATCTAAAATCTCCACTGCTTTTTCGTTTGTTTGAGCCAATAAAAATCCTGGTACTATCGCTAATAATAATAAAATCTTCTTCATATTTCTGTTCTTCATATTAAGTGTAGTGTTATACCTAGTTTATGTGTGCAAGTTTCAAAAACAATACCAAAATTAAAGTCCTTTTAAAATATGCTCTAATGAAACCTCATCAGGAACTAATACCTGACGGGCTTTACTCCCTTCGAACGGACCTACAATGCCCGCAGCCTCCAACTGGTCAATAATTCTTCCTGCACGGTTATAACCAATTGAAAATCTGCGTTGAATAAGCGATGTTGAACCTGATTGGTTGGCCACAACAACACGAGCTGCCTCCTCAAAAAAGGAATCTTTGTTACTCATATCTACCTCCCCGGGCTCACTTGATGATGTTTCTCCAACATATTCTGGTAATAACATGGCACTTGGGTATCCTTTCTGAGACCCAATAAAATCATTTACTCTTTCAACTTCCGGTGTATCTACAAAAGCACATTGAACCCGCACTAAATCGCTTCCTTGCGAAATCAACATATCACCACGACCAATCAATTGATTTGCTCCTGGTGAATCCAGAATTGTTCTGGAATCAATCATTGATGCTACTTTAAAAGCTACCCGGGTTGGGAAATTGGCTTTAATCACACCTGTAATAATATTTGTTGAAGGACGCTGAGTGGCAACAATCATATGTATACCCACAGCACGAGCCAACTGAGCAATACGAGCAATAGGCATTTCAACCTCTTTACCTGCTGTCATAATTAAATCAGCAAACTCATCAATAACCACAACAATATAAGGTAAAAAACGGTGTCCATTTTCAGGATTTAAGGATCGTTTTACAAATTTATGATTGTATTCTTTTATATTACGGGCATGTGCTTTCTTTAATAAATCATATCTCGCATCCATTTCAATGGTCAATGAGTTCAAGGTATTTACCACTTTCTGAACATCTGTAATAATAGCCTCATCTTCATCATCCGGCAATTTGGCTAAAAAGTGACGTTCTATTTTGCTGTAAATATTTAATTCTACCTTTTTGGGATCAACTAATACAAACTTCAGTTGTGAAGGGTGCTTTTTGTATAGTAAAGAAGTTATAATAGCATTTAATCCAACAGACTTACCCTGACCAGTAGCTCCGGCCACCAACATATGTGGCGCTTTAGCTAAATCAATAACAAAGGTTTCATTAGAAATTGTTTTACCTAAGGCAATTGGCAATTCATATTTTGTAGTCTGAAATTTCTTGGCTCCAATAATTGTTTTCATTGCAACTACCTCAGGTTCACTATTCGGAACCTCAATTCCAATAGTTCCTTTTCCTGGTATTGGAGCAATTATCCTGATTCCCAATGCAGCCAGAGACAAAGCAATATCGTCTTCAAGGTTTTTAATTTTAGAAATACGCACACCTGGAGCAGGAACAATTTCATACAAAGTAACAGTAGGTCCTACGGTAGCTTTTATACTTTTAATCTCAATTTTATAATCAATCAGCGTATTTACAATCTTATCCTTATTGGAGTTCAATTCCTCATCAGTTACAGGTTCATTTCCAACATGATGATCTTCTAATAAATCAATAGTGGGCAATTGGTAACTCGAAAGATCCAATGTTGGATCATAATCTCCCAAAGGAACATTATCACTAACCACAAAATTTTCTTCTTCCTGCACCTTTTCAATGGTAAACCCATCTTCATCAGCTTTCCCATCAGAACCGCTATTTTCAGAAATATCTAACTCTACACCAACTTTATTTTCTTTTTCAGTTATTGGCTGTTCAACCTTCTTAACAATAAATTCTTCTTCTGCGGGTTGTATTTCCTCCTTTGGAGTGACTTCTACAGGCGCTACTTCTGTCTCTATCTCAACCTTTTCTACTTCCCCCTCTTCATCAATTAACAAAGCAGTATCCTGTTCTTCCTCTGCTTTAACTCTTGAAGTTTCTTTAGCTGGATTAACATTACTAATAAAAGATTTTCTTACAAAAGGTATAAACTGCTCAAAAGTAAAAGTTAAATATGAAATCAAAGAGAAAACCAGAATTAATACTAATCCTACATTTCCTATGGCAGATAAAAGCCACTTACTTAAAAAGAAGCCCATTTCACCACCTGGCAATAAGTACTGGGAGTTGATTGAACTCTTAAAAATGTATCCTAATAAAACAGAAAAAAATACGCCAATACAAAAAGAATGTATAATCGCTTTTTTTAATGATACCAGTTTAATATTTATCAACCTAAATGCCAAAACTAATAACGTAAAAACAAGTACAAAAGCAGATAGCCCAATTCCGGAATTTATAAATAAATCGGCAAAGTAAGCGCCTATTTTACCAGTCCAGTTGGCCACATTAATATCTGAATTTGTAATAAACTCAAAGAAATTAATATTGAATTTACTATGATCAATTCCTCCTGTAAAAATGAAAGAAATAAAAGCTATAAATAAAAATATGGCATATATAATTAAAAACAAACCACTAAAAATTCTGACACGAAAATCGCTCAGTTTTTTTGTTAGGTCTGATAAAATATGAGTATTTCTTTTTGATTTAGTCTTTTTTGTTTTTCCTGCCATTGTAACTATTTTGTTAATCATACCAACTATGTAATGATAATTCAGTTTAGCATTTTGTATCTTCTAAACCTTATTCATTTATCTGTTGGTATTATACCATGTGTTAATTTTATTATAAAATGGTATCACTTGCAATTGCAAAGGCAAAAGTAATAAATGCGCTACCTATTTCTATACAAAATCAAAATTCTTTTGATAGAAAAACGTGATAATAGAAAGAATATTATTGAAAGGTATTTATTATGGTATTCACCATAGCAACAACCTCGTCACGATTGCTTAACACAGCTTTACCCGGCACCTTAAAATCACGTAACGGAGGTTTTTCATCTAAAAATTCACTGGCTGTAAGTTTTAATTTTAAACCATCATACTCCACTGTAAACTCCATTAATACACCAGGTATTACTATCAGTGGAGTATGTCTGTTAGGCGCCAAAACTTTTATTTCGTCAGTATAAAATACATCAAACGATTCATGTCCTTCAAACTTGATATTGGCTTTAGTACATTTAAACCCTGCAATATTTTTAGTTACATCAGGCTCATATGTCACTACAACTTTAGCATCATTATCATACAAAAAAAAATGATCGTTTATAGCTATTGGATAGTACATATGTTTATCCATAAAACTAAATATAACATCACACGAATCCATTGGTGAATTAGATACAAAACTTAAGGAAAAAACATTAAAGCTAGCTTTTAACTCATGTTTAATCATATTTTTATTAAATGAAAACAACCATTTATCGGGCATCATATTTCCAACTGGAGAACTTGTAAATTCTTCAGGATATTCAATATGAAACACTATCGTTCCATGGTCTACAACACCACTACTCTTTCTTTTAATTCCACATCCTACTAACAAAATAACAGAAATAAATAGTAGTGTAAAATATTTTAACAAACTAGTCTTCAATGGTAGATATATATTTATTTATATATCCTCAAAAATATACATTTAAATTCTATTTAGAAGTGTTGTTAATTAAGTTTAAGTAATGTTTGGTCAAAATAATCTGCTCCATAAATTCTATCGTTTCAAAAGAAATATAACTGCCCCATTAACATTCAATAATTTTTAGTTTTCAGGAAGAAATATTTCAGAAATCATACAGCGCACACTTCCTCCTCCTATTTTTTCAATAGTTCCAATATTTACAGGTAGCAATTGACTATAATTTTGCAATACATCTTTTTGTTTTGTTGATAATACATTAAATGCACTTTGCGACATAACCAAAAATTCCTTGCCTGAATGATTATAAACCGACAACATATTTCCTGCAAAATGACACACTTGTTCAAAAGTAATATCCACAATTTCATGTCCGGTTTCAATCAAACTTGTCACAACTAAATTTTTTTCGTCCTCATTTATGATACTTTCCAAACAAACAACTGCAAACTTTTCACTAACACACATCATTACATTTGTATGATATATTTCCTTACCATCAGCATCTTTAGAAGTAAAACAAATCGGTTTATAATTAATCAGATTACACACTTCACTAAAAATTCCATTATCAGTCCTTGATGACAAACAAGCATATGCAATTTTATTTATGTGATCAAAAATAATACTACCCGTACCTTCACAAAATTTGCCTTCTTGCTCATACTTAGACAGATCAATAACATTCTTTACTTTATAATTTCTTTTGAAATCCTCAATAATATCATCTCTCTTCTCAACCCTTCTATTGAGAGCCTCCATTGGATATAGAATAATTGTTCCATCAGCATGAAATGATCCCCAATTATTTGGAAATACAGCATCTGGTTTTATTGGATATTTCGTATCCTCAATAACTGTTACATCTACACCAACTTCCTTAAGTTTAGCTATATAATTATCAAATTCACACAATACATTCTCTCTTATTTCTTTTTGTGTAAGATCTAAATTATTCTGAAAAGCATTTGAAGTTGAAGTTTCTTTATTAAAACCAAAGTTTGCTGGACGAACTAGAAATATATGATCGGTTGACTGTTTCATTATTATTCTATTGATAAAATTGAAACTGCAAAATTATACTTATATGGAACAAAAAAGGTGATTATTGTTATGTTACCATAATCAATGAAACAAACATGAAATATATAACCGTCAAATCACATAAAAATACTTTTATTATTTCATTCGAAATAAACTCTTTAGGTTGAGCCATGTAATGTAAACAACAATTAACAGCCACAATATTGACCAAACAAACTGAGGAAGAACAGGAATAATTTTAGAAAATTTAGCAATATCAGATGATGGTCCCACATTATAATCATTTATAATAAATATAATAGATGCAGTTCCTGTAACAATTAGAAAATCAGTTACCGTTGATCTGGATCTTTTACTTATCCAAAACATTAATCCTGAAAAAATAATTAGTAGTAAAGATGAAAGCCAAGAACTATACCATATAATAGCGCTGGCTACAAATACAAATATCATAATATATAGGGTTACTAACGCTGACTTTGGCTTCCTTAACCCAATATGGAGCAATAAATTTCCAAATAATGCACTTCCTATATAACCTCCCATCAGTACAAGCGGTGCAAAACCACCTGATGTTACCGCATAACCTGCTCCATTGGGTTGAATCATCACCTCATAAACACTACCTCCTGTTATTAATGCAAAAACAGAATGCCCAAGTTCATGTAAAAATGTAACAAATAAATTTACTGGTAACACAAAATACATTCCATATGGAACATAATTTACAAGCACCCAATATAACAGGGCAGTAATTAGGATTAAAAATATTTTTTTACGCATTCTAAATTATAGAGTCGGTTAACTTTAAAATGTAAACATATCGGAACGAAATCATTCTTGTCACAACAAATACAACTCACATTATGATTGTATTGATCAATGCTGATATTTATAAATAAGATGAAACCCGATTGCATTATTTGTTCAAAATAAAGCCATACAATATATAAAAAATATTAATGGTGGTATTCAACATTTTTTTGTAAACTTATCACTTCGCATTTATTACAAATTCTATGGCTATTAAAACAAGTACCATTCATCAAATTAAAAAAGAACTTGAAATTCTTCCCCGGGAAGTACTTATTAACCATTTTTTACGATTGGCTAAATATAAAAAAGAAAACAAGGAGTTATTGCACTATTTACTTTTTGAATCTTCAGACGAATCAAATTACGTTAATGAAGTAAAAGCAGAAATCATTGATGCATTCAAAGAAATAAACAGAACTAAATTTATTTATATAAAAAAAGGTATTCGGAAGATACACAAACTCACAACCAAGTACATTAAACACTCTGCACAAAAAGAAACTGAAATAGAACTGCTTATCTGCTTTTGCAAAGAGATGCAACAGTTTAGCATGAATCTAAGACGAAGTACTGTAATGAAAAACCTTTATGAAAGACAGTTAATTAATATAGAAAAGGCTTTAGCTAAGCTGCATGAAGATTTACGTATTGACTATGAAGATGACTTAGAAATTATTAAAAAAGGACTATAATTTGGAAACATTAATATGAGATGTAACACAATATTTTAAAAATCACCCTTTCCTATTTTTACTTTTCTTACTTCAAGAAGCATAAACTTATTCAAATAGTATAGAGTTCATATTATGTAACTACATTTCTACTTTTAATACTTGAATTACTCATGGTTTAACTGTAAATTGTAGATGCTATACTATTAAACCTTATGCTCAAGAGTATCATTAAATATATTGCACTTGGCATGTGTATCTTACTAATTGTTATTGCATGCAAAAACAACACGGGAACTAATACACCTGAATTAAATGAATTCGGTTTACCATACAAACCATTCACTTTCAATCCACAAACATACAATGTAAAGGAACTTTCTTCACCTCCGTTAATTGATGGAAAAAACACGAACAAAGAGTGGAGTTCAATCAAATGGAGTTCAATATTTACTTCAGAAATTAATGGTAAAATAGAATCCAATGACTTTGAAACAAAGTTTAAAATGGGGATCTATCAGGATACATTATACTTATTATCCCAAATAAATGAAAATCAAATTTGGGCACAAAACACTAATCAGAATTCTGATTATTTCAAAGATAATTTCTTTGAAATTTATATTAACTATAACAATAATGAATACGATTTTTTAAATATAAAAGTAAATGCCTTAGGTATTGTTAAGGAAGGATTTAAGCATCGGCAAGAAGGCAACCACAAAGATTCCAATTATATTTATAAAGATCTAAAGTTATCCAGTGCCGTTTATATTCAAGGCACAATCAATAATCCTAATGACATTGACCAATATTGGCAATTAGAGTTAGGTTTACCATTAAACCTCAAAACTAATCATACAAACCACATTCGAAAAGATGGTTTCCTGAAAATGAATTTTACTCGTTCTCGGTGGCCTTATGTAATTGTTAATGGCATGTATAAAAAAATAATCAACTCAAACACTGGTATTTTATACAATGGAGAACAGTGGCAATGGGCCAACATGTGGGAAAACCCAATTACATGCACTGAGTTATGGGGAGAAGTGCATGTGAAAAAACAAGACAATAATAAAAGACTAACTACTACACGCAGAATTAAATGGGAACTGAGAAATGTATACTACGCTCAAAAAATGCATCTTCAAAAACATAAACGATACGCAAAAAAAATTGCAGGTCTTAAAGATGTTGGTTTTGATTTATCCAGACTTCAATTCAGACCAAATATTAAAGCTACTAAAAACAATTTTGTTGCCAGCATTAAGGACGACGAAACAAATACAACATGGTATATTGATAATTCAGGCTCCTTACACAATTAAAAGGGCAACAAACATTTATAACATACTGCCTGAGCTCGATGAAAATTTCCTTATAAATTAAAATAATCATACTTTTGTTGCATCTGGTGTTTTATATTTCAGCTGTAATATAAAATGAAAAGGGAATGCTGTGAAAATCAGCAACAGTACCCGCTGCTGTAAGTTCCGTATTGGATTTTGAATACTCAGGCCACTGTTTTTGTAATACTTTTTAAACGGGAAGGCTTCAAAATCATGAATAAGTCAGAAAACCTGCCAGTGTGTGAATAATCAATGCTTTCGGGAATAAAAGCAAAGTTTTCTTAGTTAAAGAAACTTCATCTTTTATTGGTATTGAGTTTTTGTCTTTAATAGACGGGTAAATTATATTCAAAACCATTACTTATGATTAAAAATTGTGGAAAATGTAATCAGGAGTTTAATTGCAGACATGATGAGATATTTGAGTGTCATTGTATTCATGTCCCAATTTCTGATAAAGCTCAAAAATACATAAAGGCTAATTATAAGGATTGCCTTTGTAACAAATGTCTAAAAGAAATAGCAAAACAGTTCCCTGATAATAATAAGACGAATTCCTCGAATTCAGAATAAAATCTATACCTTTCATACCCCCTCCAAATTATTACAGACATCATTATATTTACGCATTCCAAAATCTGAAATAAATGTACCAGTTAAAACTATTTTTTACTGCCCTAATGTTTCTAACCAGTATACCATCCCCTAAATGGGTAGGCTACTCAACTGATAATTTAAATAAATGCAACAGGTATTTTCCTTTAGTAGGAATTATAGTAGGAGGAGTAGGTGCATTAGTTTATTATTTAGCTTCGTTTGTTTTTCCGCTAAACATATCTGTTATTCTATCTATGATAAGTACAATCCTTTTAACAGGTGCTTTCCATGAAGACGGATTTGCTGATACTTGCGATGGATTTGGTGGTGGCTGGACTACTGAAAAGATTCTTGTTATCATGAAAGACTCCAGAGTGGGTGCTTATGGTATGATCGGAACTATTTTATTATTATTACTAAAATTCACCGCAATCTCAGCTCTTCACTCCCCAATTATTATTCCTTCCATAATAGCAGGCCACGCTATTAGTAGAATGTTTGCAGTTACATCTATGTTCACCCTTCCCTATGTTAGAGAAGATGAAACAAGCAAATCAAAACCTGTTACAAAAAATCTTCATATTAAAGATTTATGGATTGCTATTTTTATTGGATTAGCATCACTACTCTTATTTCAAAACTGGATTATTTACTTATGCATTATCCCCTTACTTATAACTAAGTTCTGGCTCGATAAATATTTCAAAAAATGGATAGGTGGATATGTAGGTGACTGCCTGGGAGCCGTTCAACAAGTAACAGAAGTTGTTTTTTATTTAAGCATTATAGCAATGAGTAATATAATTACTTTTATTTAGAAATATTTTATTTACCACCAAGGCGCTAAGACTCTAAGAAATTTACACCCCATTAAAAAATCTACAACTATGAGTAACTTTAAGAATCACATTGAAATACCTCATGAAATTAACAAAATTGGTAAAAGTATTATCAACTGCGCATTTAAAGTACATTCTAAACTAGGTCCAGGCCTACTTGAGGTGGTATATGAAAAATGTCTTCATCATGAATTAAAAAAGATTGGATTAAACATTGACCGACAAGTGAACATCCCTATAATATATGATGATATGATTATCAAGGATGCTTTAAAAATTGACTTATTAGTTGAAAATTGTATAATTATTGAGCTCAAAGCCGTAGAAACAATTTTACCAGTTCATGAAGCACAACTATTAAGTTATTTGAAATTAACAGAAAACAGACTTGGATATTTGATTAATTTCAATGTTCCTCTAATTAAAAATGGAATTAAACGATTTATAAATTAATAACCTTTGCGTCTCTGAGCCTTGGTGGTAAAAATAAACTTTATATTCTTAGTGACATTTATGGCTTTACAAAACAATGAAACAATTTTATATTATACGACATACAACTCCGGATATTGACCAGGGTATCTGTTATGGCATTTCGAATCTGGATGTAAATAAGGATTTTGAAATTGAAGCATCTGTTATTTGTGAAACACTGTTGAATATTAAAACAGATTTTGTGTTTTCCAGTCCATTACAACGCTGCAATAAACTAGCTCATTTTTTATTTCCTGAAATGAACATAAAGTACAGTAATCAACTCAAAGAACTGGATTTTGGTAATTGGGAAATGACAAAATGGGCTGATATTGATCCTCAGGAGATGCATGTTTGGTCTGAAGACATATTAAACCAAGCACCACATCAAGGAGAGTCTTTTGGTCAGTTTTACAATAGAATAATTGAATACTTTACCCAGCTTGAAAACAACACTCCTGATGAAACCGTAACAGCAATAGTTTCGCACTCCGGTGTTATTCGTTGCCTATTAATGAAATTTCTTGAGATCCCATATCACAAAATCTTCTCATGGCAACTGGATTATGGAGCTGTAATAAAAATTACGGTATACAACAGTGATTATGCTCAAGTAAAAATCCTAAAAGGATAAATTACAGATTTACACATCCACTAAGCTATGATTGAAAAAATTTACTCGTTAAAGGGAATAATGTTGTTAAATAGTTCCATGTAATAATGAAAAGATATAATTTTCAGCACAGAAACACACAGAAACAAAGAATACATTTAAACATTAATAAAAAAACTTTATGTCTTTGAGCCTTGGTGGTAAAAAATAACCTGTATACCCTTTGACATATTAACCGTTTAAATGAGACTAACAGAGCAATAAATAATCATTATTCAATGACAAAAATAACTTTTATAACAGGGGGACAACGATCTCGGAAAAGCTCATTTGCCCAGGATTTAGCACTGGAGAACAGTTCGAAACCTGTTTATCTGGCCACTTCACGCATTTGGGATGATGAGCATAAAAAACGTATTGAACGACATAAAGCTGATCGAGATGATAGATGGGAGAATATTGAAGAAGAAAAGTATCTGTCAAAGCATATATTCACTAACAAAGTAGTTCTAATTGATTGCATCACGCTATGGCTTACTAACTTTTACTTTGATAACAATAGCGATATAGATTTATCATTATCTGAAGCTAAAAAAGAGTTTAAGGCACTAATTAAACAAGATGCTCACTTTATTATCGTTACCAATGAGATTGGCTTAGGTGGCATGCCCGAAAATGAAATCCAACGTAAATTTACAGATCTTCAAGGCTGGATGAATCAACATATAGCATCTAAAGCAAATGAAGTATTTTTTATGGTTAGCGGCATTCCGATGAAGGTGAAATAGAAGCCCCTCTCAATCTCCCCAAAGGGGAGAAGCTGATTTACAGCTTGGTAAATAAATTTTAATAAAAAACAATTACAGTAATTTTACTGTAACTTTTCACCACCATAACACCTTATTATTCAATATCTAAGAAAACAACACTATTTCTATTTTGAATAAAATACAGCAAAAAAACACCCAACTATTCTTAAAAATGCCAAAAACAAGCAAAATTATTCCGAAATTGGCCAAAATCGACAAAAATTATTCAGAAAAACATCTTTTTTGAGACAGATAGGATATGGCTTCGGGGCGTGCTCGGGTGGCATTCGGGTGGCATAGTGTTCTGCTCGGGTTGGGTTCGGATAGGCATAGGTCTATAGTACCCGAATAAAAGCCAAATAAAACCTGATTAGAATACGAAAGTAACATACAGCAGAGGCCTTTCATACATAAAGAATTATGATAAAATTTATTTTTAGAGGTAAGTAGATATTTACTTATATTTGCCACTAGTAAAAATAAGGGATACATGGAATTATTCAAAGGACAAAATGCTCTAGAGTTTGCTGATCGTTTCCGTACAGATGATGATTGCTTGGAATATTTGGCCAACATTAAGTGGCACCAAGGTTTTAAGTGCGTTAAATGTGGGCATCAAGGCTACCAACAGCGCAAGCATCACGGAAAAATCTGCAACAAGTGTGCGCATATTGAGTCAGCTACCGCCAACACACTCTTTCACAAAGTGAAATTTGGAGTACGCAAAGCCTTTTACATTTACTTTGAGATGTCAACCTCAACCAAGAGTTTGTCAGCAAGTTATATGTCAGAACGCATAGGAGTGACTGAAAAAACAGCACGACTATTCATGCATAAAGTTAGGGAAGCGATGCAATCAAGCGGCAACAACCCGATGGATGGAAATGTACACATCGACGAGTTTGTGGTAGGAGGCAAAGAAGAAGGTAAGGTTGGTCGCAGTTACCACTGCAAGAAAAAGAAGGCGGTATGTGCTGTTGAGCTTACCGACGATGGGAAAGTAAAACGTATGTACTCGATGAAAATCAACAATTACTCATCGAAAGAACTTAAAAGGCTTTTTGATGCTCATATATCCCAAAACGCCAGTGTGACCACTGATTGTTGGAGAGGTTATCGCCCTTTGATGAAGGATTACAACATAGAACAGATTGAAAGCATGGGAGGCATGAATTTTAAAGCCTTACATACAATGATACACCAAGTGAAGTCGTGGATTAGAACAACCTATTCTTGGGTTAGCGAATGGCATATAGATAAATATTTTAATGAGTTTTGCTACAGAATCAATAGATCACAAATGAAAGATAACATCTTTAACAACTTAATGTACCGCATGGTGGAAGCTGACAAAATTAATCAGAAAGATTTGATAGGTGCTTAGCTACTGACCTCTATTTATTTTATTAAAATGCTATAAATCAATCCTCCCCTCCGGGGAGTTAGAGGGGCTCTAAAAAAGAAAGGGCAGATCCTAACGGATCTGCCCCCACTCACACAACTAAACCTTTAATCTATGTGTCCCACCACGGAGTAGCTGTTTATGGGAAGTATATAATTAATCTTTTATAATTAACTCATATTCACCAGGAACTACTATCTCAAAATCAAAAATACAATCATAAGTCATAGTTTCGGCTTTATCTGTATTTTGGTAATTCAATCTGCACTGAAAAGGAAATTTGATTTGATTAAAGCCACAAAACGTCATATCATTACTCTCAATACCACTACTTGATGTCATATTAAGACCAGTCATAGAATAAAGAACTCGTGATCCTTTTACCCACTTTATTGAGATCTTATTTCCATCTCCTATTCTTTTAAAAGTATAATTATTAACATACTTTTTATTAATAATCTTATAGGCTTGAGCACCTTTATTTGTCCCTACATAATATCCATATCGCCAATAGCCTTCTTTTGTAGAATCTTTAGTTTTTAGAATTCCAAATCCTTGCTTAATACCTTTTTGAAATTCTCCTTCAAAAACATCACCATTACTCCAAACATACGTCCCCTTACCATTAGGATAACCCTTTTTAAATTCACCGGTATAAGTATCGATTCCTTTAGCAATTCCTTGTCCATGAGCTAATCCTTTTTTACACTCTCCCTCATAGTCTCCTTGCAAACTATTTACCAACACCTTACATTGACTATGAGATAAAGTAGATAAACTTAGAAAAATAAATATTAAGTATTTGATCATATCTATAATATTATTTCCTCTAAAGATGTTTATATAAAACACCTTTAGAAGATTAAATTTCATTATTCTTTTACATACGACATCAAATAATCACCAAAATCATACGGATAATATTTTAAAGCCATATTTACAGGAACTTGGAAACTACCAGTTGTAGTATTAAAAGAACTTACAAGTGTTTCATCTGTAGCATTTGAAAACCATAATGCACCACTAGATAATTCATCAGTACTAGCACCATCCCAATAATCATAACCAATAAATTGAGATGGACAATTAATTATTTCAGCTACGGTACTAAATACAACTTTATAAGAAGCCGCTCCACTTCCCCATGATTTTGTTGATATAATTAGACCAAACTCATTATCTGGATCTTCTGAAACAACCACTCCAGTATAAACTCCTCCATCTCCATCATTTTCAGTATATGTACCCACAAATACGGAACGATCCAAAGGTATATACTTATTGATAGTCACAGCAATAGAACCTCGTTCTCCTAAATTATCTCCAGCATTAACAATTTTACCTGATTGAGTAGTACATTCATAAGTTAATACTCCATCAATAGATAACTCTCCATCAGGAACAACAGAAGCAGGAATAACTATCTCAATAGATGCAGAAGAATCACCCGTATCACCAACCATTTTAGGAAAAACACTACTTCCGCTAAACGAATTAAATCCATCTCCAGAAATAACCCAGTTCACAGTAATATCTTCCCAAAGTGGGATATAAGTTTTTAGATCTAAATCAAATGATTTTGTTTCCGAAACAGTCACATCATCACTCGTTGTTAATAAGAATGCTTCTTCAGTATTTGACATATCGACCTCTAGGTCATAGTCATTATCACAGGATACAAAAAGAAGACACCCTATAATAAATAAATATAATATATTTAACTTTCTCATGTCTTTCTATTTTATAAATCAAACCACATATTATCATATATCTCTGGTAGAGGAGATGGCATATTATCCAAATTAGCTGATCTTTCTGCTGTTGGATAAGGCCATCTTCTAAATAAATCTGGTGAGTTGGCATTAATTGGCACTGTCAATGCAGGTACCTCATTACCATCTGATCCTGAACGCCTCCAATTTGACCATCCTTCAATTGGTCTTGGAATAAGATCAACCCATTGTTGTTCATGAATTAATTTCAATGCCTGGTCCACAGATGTAAAAGAAAATTGTGCAACAAACGAATTTTGAGCTAATTCATCAATTCCCCAATAAGATAGAGACGCTTTTAGTCCAGCATCAAATTTTGCTTCAGCAGTAACAAGATCATTATTAAACCTTACTTCTGCTTCTGCCTCCAACAATAATTGTTCCGATAAAGAAAACATTACATCTTCTTGATCAGGTTTTGCTAAATTTGCAGCATTATAATATGCAGAAGATGTTGTAGCATCTTCTGACGCAGCACAACCAATAAAGTCGCCACCTGCGTCTTCACCTGGTTTAAAATAAATGCTACGTCTTGGATCATTTGTTGGATTCATAATATCCCCATCCTCTGGTGTCATAAAAAAATCATCAATTCCTTCCTCTCCATAATACTGATCTCCAATTGTCCACATTGCATTTCTATTACCGGCAACATCAAAGTATGGAAATGCAAAATTACCATCTTGTTCACTAATCATCCCCCCCTCTTCTAGCATTGCAGTTATCTTACTTGCATATTCTGTTTTTCTATCTACCATATACATTAAAGTTCGAAACTTTAAAGATTTTGCTAAACTTTTCCATGAATCCATATCTCCACC
Organism: uncultured Saccharicrinis sp.; assembly: GCA_963665705.1. GTDB lineage: Bacteria > Bacteroidota > Bacteroidia > Bacteroidales > Marinilabiliaceae > Saccharicrinis. Next base: position 274,747 of record OY762448.1, on the reverse strand, counting down.
ATAAACTAAATCATTTGTAGAAATTGCAGTATTTGATTCATCTATCATATCTATGGCTGCATCTAACATTAATACAATACTATCTAACACTTGTTCTTGAGTATCATATTTGGGTTTATCAATAGTCATATCAAAAGACTCTGTCATCGGAATATCTCCATATGTTAAAGTATTCTGAAAAAAGGTCTCAGCAGAAAAAATCATACATTGTGCAATAGTATTTGTTTGAACAGGAGTTTTCTTTTCCGCTTCTTCTACAGCTAAGAATAAATTTTTCCCTGCAGTTCCATATACAATACTAAAACAATTACCTGTACTATATGGACTAAAAACATAAAAATCTCCGTAATTACCCCACAAACCACCTGAAGACCACATTTGACTTCCGGTACCAATAGGACAAAAACCATCTCCACCTATTCTATTGGCAGAAAATGCTGTAATAGCACCTGAATATAAATATGCAGGCTCTACTGTTGTTGCTGAATTAGGATTAGTATTAACATCTAACCAAGATTCACATGACGTTAACATTCCAATTATAACAACACTTATTATAAATATTATTTTTCTCATAATTAACTCTTTTAGAAAGTACATTTAAGATTAAAACCTACACTTCTTACTGAAGGAACACTACCAAACTCAACTCCATCTCCAGTCAAACTAGAACCAAAGAAATTAACTTCAGGATCAATATGAGGAACATGATCTTTAATAATCCATACATTTCTTGCTTCTGCACCAACAACAATACTTCCAAATGGTGTTTTACTAATCAAACTATTGGGTAACTGATATGATAAAACAATTTCTCTAAGTTTTACGTAAGAAGCATCAAAAGTATTAGACTCAGCAGTTGATGTTAGAGAATGACCTTGCCAAAAATCCTGAATACCTCTAACTGGTGTTGCATTTTCAACATATGTAATTTCACCATCTGAACCTTCAACCTCATTAACTCCTATATCTATAAATGTTTTATCTCTATTAACCAAAGTTTCTTTAGCTAAACCAGAATACCTTAGATCAGCAACAGTATTTGAATAAATAACTCCTCCTTGACGAATATCAATTAAACCACTCAAACTAATTCCCTTATACGAGAATTCATTTCTTATACCTAATGTCCACTCTGGATATATATCTCCCAATCTAACATTATCTTCAACCACACGTAATCCAGTTTGATCACTAATCACATAATTTCCAGCATCATCGCGTTTAAAACCAGTACCATACATTCCAAATGTTTTACCTGGAATTGCCTTTATAACAAGACCACTCCAACCGCTTGTTAATGATAATTCATCAACTCCTGATGCTAATTTTTCAACTGTATTTTTATTTGCAGAAAAATTCAGAGAAAAATCCCATCTAAATCCATTTGGTTGAGCAATTGGCGTTCCTGTTAACATAACCTCAAAACCTTTATTACTTACAGATCCTGCGTTAACTTTTTTATAATTAAATCCTGAAGTTGGAGAAATTGGAACACTTAAAATTTGATCCTCAGTTACCGTATTATAATAAGTAAAATCTAAACCAATTCTATCATTAATAAATTTAAGTTCAGCTCCAACTTCCCATGACTTTTGATTTTGAGGTTTTAAGGTATTACCTGGAGGAATAGTACTTGGTCCTGTAAACGCCAAAACTCCACCATGTGGATAAGTACCACTGCTTACATATTGATTGAAATATTCTTCATCTGGATAATATTGAAAATCCAATTGATAAGGATCTTCATCACTACCTACATTTGCAAAATTACCCCGGATTTTTCCATAAGAAAGAATTTCATTAGTAGGTAATAATTCAGAAAATACAAATCCAAGACTTATAGAAGGATAAAAGTATGAATTATTATTTTTCGGTAATGTTGAACTCCAATCATTACGACCTGTAAGATTAAAAAACAAATAATTATTGTATGATAAAGAAACATCATAATATAATCCTGTCAACCTTCTCTTTTCTGTATAATTTGTTGTAGTGGTTGATTCTGCATTAGTATAATTATATAACTCATCTATAATCAAATCATTATTATCCACAGTAACTTCATCAAAAGTTCTTTGGTTAACATTATGACCAATTAACGTTGTTAGATTTAATCCATCAATTAAATCATCTTTTGAATAACTAATTGTTATATCATTATTAAAATCTTTTCCTTGTAGATTTCTATCAAAGAAACTTCCTGTTAAAGCACCAAATGTACCCTTTCTTGTAACTTGACGTCTATTATCAAAATACACATCTCCACCAGCTCGTTCTGTTATAATTAAATTTTCAATAGGTTCATAATTCAAAGTAAAACTACCATAAAACCTATTCATATCTTGTGTAAATTTATTATTTTTTGCTACCCAATATGGGTTGTTTGCATTTTTTGAATTTGGAGAAATATACTGTCCATCTTCATCATATACATTATCTTCTAATAATTTTACATCCATTGTCCTTGGCATACCATTGACCATTGATGCTAATACATTAGGATTATTAGATCCTTGTGCTGGTTTACCATCAATCTGGGTCTTCACATAATTAAATGTAGCTCTTGCCTTTAATTTATCTGACAATTCACGTCCAGAATTAAATGATAAAGAATTTCTTTTCAATTCACTCTCAGGCACAACTCCTGTTTGATATAGGTTAGTATAACCTACTCGAAAATCACCATCATCACCACCTCCTGAAAATGCAACACTATTTATATATGAATAGCCTGTATCATAAAAATCTTTAACATTATCAGGATAGGCTTTTAATTGTACTTCTTCTCCAAGGAAATTTTCAAATTTCTGATCTGCAACCTCACTGATTTTTGGTCCCCAACCATTTTGGCTTTCTAATTTATACTCACCATAACTACCTGGACCATATTCATTTTGAAAATCAGGAAGTTTAAGAACGTTATCCATTCTAAAGGATGAATTTATTGATACACTTATCTTTTTAGCACCCTTTTTACCCTTCTTTGTAGTAATAATTAATGCTCCATCCTTAGCTCTTGATCCATACAAGGCAGTTGCTGCAGCCCCCTTTAAAACACTAATAGATTCAATATCATCAGGATTTAAATCACTGGCTTTATTCCCAACATCAACTCCACCAGAAATAATTTCATTTCGAGTTCCATTATAACTAGAATTCGAAACCGGTACACCATCTATAACAAATAAAGGATCATTTCCTCCTGCCATAGAACTTGCCCCTCTTATTAATATTTTTGATCCACCACCAAGAGAACCTGACTGTTGAGTAATTTGAACACCAGCAACTTTTCCGGCTAAAGAATTAACAACATTAGCATCCCTAGCGTCAGTTAACGACTCTGACTCTACAGTTGATACAGCATACCCTAAAGACCGTTTTGCTCTTTTTATACCAACTGCAGTTACTACAACTTCATCTAAATCTTCAGTATCAGATGTCATTGTAACATTAATCGTTGACTGTCCAGTAAAAGGCACTTCCTGCATTTCCATCCCTACAAATGTAAATAGAATTGCAGTTGCATCTCCTGGTACATTTAAATTATAAGTACCATCCGGACGTGTAACCGTCCCCATTGTAGTACCCTTAACCATGATAGATACCCCAGGTATTGCTTCGCCAAGATCATCAATAACCTTACCTGAAATAGCTTTTGTCTGGGCCGATAACGTCTGCAATCCCACAAAAAGGATTATAGACAGAAATAATACTAATTTCCGCATAAAACAAAAGGTTTAAATTAATAATATGTATTTGCTAATAGTTATTCAAAGAATAGAGATACAAGAAAACAGATTAGTTCTTGTAAAGAGGAAAATCACAATGCCAGAATAGCATTATACAACTCTGCATAAGGCCTGAGAGACCTAGAGTTTTAACGATTAATAAAAAAGCACAAACAATCGGTGAGCAGTTTTCATAAAGATTTAAGATTTAAAGATTTTTACTTATTAAAGTTATGCTGTAAACAAAGTGGGGACACTTTCTTTTGAAAATTGCAAAACCAATTTACTAATTAATTCGATTAATGCAAAATATATTTTATTTTTTTTAACTTTTATAAACACTATCTAGGTGAAAACAAAAAAAGGGCAGACCCAATCGGATCTGCTCCCACTCACACAACTAAACCTTTAATCTATGTGTCCCACCACAGCTTAGTTGAAGTATTATTAATCAATATCATTAATTAACGTCCCAGAAAATTTTAGTTGAAATTAAATCTCCACCTAATTCAGCTGATGCAGCTTTATAATTAACTTCATTTAATGTTTGCTCGTTAATTGGGAAAGTAAAACGAACAGGTATATCTTCATAAACCTCAGCATTCTGAGGAATATTAAATATTGGATAATCAAGTCTACGCCATGTATTATAACCTACTAAACCTCTAGTATAAGAAGCTAACCAAGACTGTACCGCAATCTTCTGCTTCCAGTCACCTTCTGCTGAAGCATAAGCAACTTTTGTTGATAATAAATAATCGTCTACACCCTCGGTTCCCCAGAACTCAAAAGATGCTTTAATTCCTGCATTGTAATACTCAACTGCTGATTTCGGTACAGTATATCCTCGTTCTGCAGCCTCTGCTAAATAAAATTGCAATTCAGAATAAGTCAACATAATACCTTCAAAAGTAGGCTCCTTAATTCTATCTTCAATATGACTAAAACCAGCATAAGAAGCTCCATAACCATATTCTCCTCCATTTATCAACATTAAATCCTCATCATCTGTTGCACTCATTGTAAAAGGAGTTTCTCTATACTCTTCATTTCCGTCTGCATCAATTAACCTTAAACCAGCTACTACATCAGAGGTAATTAATGAATCTAATGCATTCCCGGCTTCATCTATAGGGAATGGAAAAACAACTGGATTATTAAAAAACGAGGTTAATCTAGGATCATCTAAACTTTGCATAACATTTACAATTGTGTTTGCAGGAATAAAATCATCACGTCCAGAAACAACCAAGTCCTCATATAATGGATTATAATTTGGGGCAGAAGTAGCATAACTGAACAAACAATTATCTGCAGCCGAATCAAAACACCCCTTAACACCTTCTTCAACAGCTTTTTTAGCTAAAGACTCATCATAATCTGCAATAGTTATCCCCATACGTACTTTTAAAGTATTTGCAAATTTAATCCATGATGCTACTGATCCACCATAATACAAATCAGCATCACCAAAACTACCTGCATCTACATCTAATCCACTAATTGCAGCATCCAATCGAACAAACAAATCTTCATAAATATCCTCTCCTGCTTCATAAACAGGATACACATTTTCAATATCTAATGATTGAGAATATGGTACCATACCAAAGATATCAACTAAACGTTGATAAACATACACATTTAATATTTCAATAATATGTAATTTGTTTTGCTTTTGACTTTCTAATGATGCAAGCACTTCTGTTGATTCAATAAGAGTAGCTGCCTCTTTAAGATCTGTTAAAGTCCTTCGGTAAAAATATCTCCAAATATTTTGAGGAATATTACGCTTTACCAAATCATAGTTTGCCTCATCAATATACTGAGTTTCTGTCCAATACTGAGACATTAACTTAAATATATTTCTATTTACATTAGTATTATTAATCTGATCAGATAAAGACTTCTCTGCATTAGAAAACAAAGACTCCCCAGAAACTACAGCTGGATTTTTAACATCAGTATTAAATTCCTCAAATTTATCAGTACATGCACTAACAATAATCAGGAGTATTATTGATAATTTATATATATATTTCATATCTTTCCTTTTTTCGATTAAAATTTAAGATTAACATTGAATCCAAAATTTTTGGTAGCAGGTAATGTACCACTTTGCCAACCTCTAATATTGCCCGCACCTTGAGAAGCCTCTGGATCCGAATATGGCAGATTCTTATGAATGATCCACAAATTAGATCCAACAAAACTTACCGAAGCTGAAGAAATAAACGTTTTTTCTAATAAACTCTTTGGAAGACCATACGTTAATGAAAGCTCTCTCAATTTAACAAAAGATGCATCATATACATATCTTTTATTAGGATCTACAGCATAACCAGCTGCTCCATAACTTTCATCACTAACTCTAACTGTATTTACGTTACCGTCAGCATCGACTCCTGGATTAAGAGTTCCTCCACTATTACTAGCATACGCACCACTTGCATCATATGTAATAGGGTCTCTTTTAGGATTACCTAAATCATTTAAGCCAGCACTTTCTTTGTATAAACCAGTTGCAGCACCATACCAATGATCTAACGAGAAGATATCTCCTCCATGCTGAATATCAATTAAGAAACCTAACGATAAGTTTTTATATCTAAACGAGTTATTAACTCCACCAGTCCAATCTGGATTAACATTACCAATAACATTATCATTAGTTGCAGAAACTGCATATCTTCCATTCGATTTCACAATTGGTTTTCCTGTAGTTTTTTCATATACATAATCTGTACCTAAAATTGCACCATAAGCCTCACCTACTCTTGCATTAATTGTAATACCACCTTGTAAACTTCCTAACTCAAGATTAGTTACTTTATTTCCAGCTGCATCAGTATATAACTCAACAACTTTATTAGTATTTTTAGACCAGTTTAATGCAATATCCCAAGAAAAGTCAGCTGTTTTAATTGGTGTACCTGTTAAAAATAATTCAATACCTTTATTTTCAATTTCACCAGCATTAACCCATTTAGCATTATATCCTGTTGCAAAAGAAACCGAAACATCCATCAACTGGTCAAATGTACTATTCTTATATAAAGCAACATCTAATCCTAAACGATTATGTAAAAATTTCATTTCAACACCTGCTTCATAAGCAACCTGTCTTTCTGGTTTCAATTCTGCATTCTTTTTAGTATCAGGAACAGTAACTAATGAATTTCCATTAAGAGGAGCATTTCCAGTATAAGTATCTTTCGTACTTAACGCAGGAGCATCATTACCTACTTCGGCGTAATTCAATCTAATTTTACCAAATGATAAAATATCACTCTCTATCAAATTTGAGAAAATAAAACTACCCGTTACCGAAGGATAGTAGTACTCATTATTATTAGTTGGTAATGTAGAAGATTGATCTCTACGAATAGTAGCATCTAAAAATACGGTATTATTATAACCAAAAGAAGCACTTGCAAAAATACCATTAACACCTTTTTTATAATATTCTTCCACAGGAGGTTGCATTGCATCAACACTATTACTTAAGGCATAAATTCCTGGAACAGATAATCCACCACTAGTCGAAGCAAATACATAATCATAAGTTTTGCGTCTGATGTTTGTACCTATCAATCCATTAAAATTTAACTTCTCCGTGATATTTGCTTTATACTTCAATAAGAAATCAATATTACGTTCCATTACATAATATGTTTTACGAGCATATCCAGAACTCACATCCGGAAAATTTATACCAAAAGCTCCAGCAACAGAACCTACAGCTTTACGCTCTTCTTGCAACGTATTATAAGTATCCAATGAATAACGCCCCATAAAACTAAGATTTTTATTAAAATCGTAATCCAACTGAGCATATCCAATAATACGATTACGTTCGTCTGTTTGATAGTTTTCATACCTAGCCCAATATGGATTATCCCAGAAAGCAGGAACTCCATTTGATGCACTTTTCCTGTTCCATGTAATATTGCGACCAGTTTCTTTATATAACTTTTCTTGCATTGCAAGATCAACATTTACCTGATACCACTGACGAAACATTGACATAATATTAGTAGAATAACCAGTCGAAGCCCTACCTTTACCACGATTATTTGTAAATGTTAGGGATCCTGATGCTTTTAAATTATCCATCAGCTTATGAGAAGCAGTAAGTGCAAAATTATTTTTCTGCAATTTACTATTTGGCATTATACCTTTTTGATCAAAATTAGTATATGACATTCTAAAATCTGTTGTTTCAGAACCTCCGGTTAAACTAACATTTGTTGTATGTGCTACTCCTGTTTCAAAGAAGGTTTCTGGTCCATTTTTAGTAGCCACATAAGGAGTCGCTGTCATATAATTTGGAGACTCAGGATCAAAAGCATCCCATTGATATACCAACAAATCTTTATCAAATCGCTCACCTCTTGAGGCATCATCATAATATGGTGTTAACGCATCTACATTGCCATCACCATCAATATCTGCTCCATCAAGAGCGTCATATACAGGATGACTATACCAACCTAAATTTGTACCATATCCAGCGCCATATTCATTTTGATAGTCAGGTAAAGTTTTCTTATCAATCTCACTTAAAGTAAGATTATAATTAACGGTTACACCAAGACCCTTTTTCTTACTAGTTCCTTTTTTTGTTGTAATAAGAATTACACCATTTGCAGCTCTTGATCCATATAAGGCTGTTGCTGCTGCACCTTTAAGTACACTTACAGATTCAATATCATTTTGACTAATATCAGATGCGGCATTACCATAGTCATAACCAGCACCACCTTCTGACTGGTAATCAGAATTATTAATACTATTATCAATAGGTACTCCATCAACTACAAATAAAGCTTGGTTACTACCCGATAAAGAAGATGAACCTCGAATTATTACATTAGAAGACCCCCCAAGATTCGTTCCATTCGAAATCTGCACACCTGCAACTTTACCCGAAAGAGCTGTTGCAAAATTGGAAGATTGGATTTTATTCATATCCTCACCAGAAACTTCCTGAACTGCATATCCTAGAGATTTCTTTTCTCTTGAGATTCCAAGAGCCGTTACAACAACCTCATCCATATCAATAGCATCAGACTGCATAGTAACATTAATAGTTGCTTGCCCTGTATAAGGCACTTCTTGCAACGTCATTCCTACAAATGTAAAAACAATAGCCGTTGCATCTTCTGGTACATTTAAATTATATGTACCATCTGGACGAGAAATCGTCCCTGTTGTTGTACCCTTAACAATAATAGATACTCCAGGTATAGCCTCGCCAAGATCATCGACAACTTTACCTGAAATAGCTTTTGTTTGGGCTGACATTGTCTGTAGTCCAATAAAAAGAACCATAGACAGAAATAATGCTAATTTCCGCATAAAACAAAAGGTTTAAATTAATAATTGTGTATTTAACTATATAGATAACTTTATAATAAGACGAACAAGTAAGCACAACGCTTCTTGTCATTAAGAATCAGAGGATTTAAAATATCAATCCTATTCATGAGATTAAGAACTAAACTCTATTAAGAAAAATGTAATTTTTGTAATATGACTTCCATACAGATTAAAGGTTTTTATTAATTGGTAATTTATGTGAGTTACTAATTCATTTACAAAAGTGGGGGAACACTTATAATTCGTAAACTTATCGACAAATATATAACAAAATTCTAAGTGACAAAAAACCAACAAGACACAATTTAACAATAATATATCTTAAAACCAGACACAAACCTACAACACCCACCCATACATGCCTATATACGTGTTATTTACGTTAATAAATCACTTCAGGTGTAAATATGTAATTTTTATCAAAAATTTATATTTTTAACATATATTCATACTAACACCCCCTCAACATAACTGCACGCAACCATAAATATATCTATATTTAAACTACACCCCCAAAAAAAAAACACAACAACGCTCAACTATTATTATATAACCATTTTTTCAACCTACATTTATTAGCACTAAACAAAAAAGGCTGCCTTACGAAAGACAGCCTTTATATATTTTATGGGGAATTAACCCAACAAACGTTATTTAATTACATTAAAAAGCTCAACATAATACCTGCAGCAACTGCAGATCCAATCACTCCAGACACATTTGGAGCCATTGCATGCATCAACAGGTGATTCGTAGGATCTGTTTTTAAGCCTTCCACCTGTACTACACGAGCAGAATCTGGCACAGCAGATACTCCAGCTGCCCCAATAAGCGGATTAATTTTATTATCCTTTCTAAGGACTAAATTCAACAACCTGGCAAATATTAAACCTCCGGCAGTAGCTATTACAAACGATAAAGCTCCTAAACCAAATATCTTAATAGAATCTAAAGTTAAAAACACATCAGCCTGAGTGGATGCACCAACAGTAATTCCTAATAAAATAGTAATAATATTAATTAATGAATTACGAGCTGTATCAGCCAATCTTTCTGTAACACCTGATTCTTTTAATAAATTACCAAAGAACAACATACCTAAAAGAGGTAAGGCTGATGGTGATATAAATGTTGTTAACAATAATCCAATTAAAGGAAACAGAATTTTTTCTGTTGTTGAAACCGCTCTAGGTGGTTTCATTCTAATTGCACGTTCCTTTTTAGGAACCAACAATCTCATAATTGGAGGTTGTATAACTGGAACCAAAGCCATATATGAATAGGCTGCAATTGCAATAGCACCCATTAAATGTGGTGCTAATTTAGAAGATAAGAAAATCGCAGTAGGACCATCGGCACCACCAATAATAGCAATTGCACCAGCCTCATTAGGCATAAATCCTAAAGCAGAGGCACCTAAAAAAGTACCAAATATTCCAACCTGAGCAGCCGCTCCTAAAATCATTAACTTTGGGTTAGAAATTAACGATGAAAAATCTGTCATCGCACCAATTCCCAAAAAGATCAAAGGAGGATAAACTCCCTGCTTTACACCAAAATACAAATAACTCAACACAGAACCTTCTTCATAGATACCAATTTTATATCCTGCTAAAAACGGAATATTTCCAAGTATTACACCTGTACCAATAGGTATCAACAACAATGGTTCGTAATCATATTTGATTGCAAGAAAGATAAAAAACAAACCTACAGCAATCATAATAATATGCGTATAATGCACATTAGCAAAACCAGTAAACTCCCACAAAGAACTTAATCCCTGTACAATTCCACCACCAGTAGACCCAGCTGTAGAATCGACAGCAGCACTTATGTCTGTTCCAAAAGCTATTTGAAAACAAAACAATATGGCTACAGCAAAATAAAATGTTACTAACTTCCTCATGTTATTCAAATTCTATTAATATATCATTTTGAAGAACTGCATCACCTAAACCGACTTTAATGCTTTTTACAACAGCATCTTTCTCTGCCAAAACATTATTCTCCATTTTCATGGCTTCCATAATAAGTAATACGTCACCTTTTTTTACAGCATCACCTACTGCAACATTAATTTTAAAGATATTACCTGGAAGTGGCGCTTTAATTGCCCCTGCACCTGTAGCCTTATTTGGCACTGCGCCTTCACCCGGTTTACTTACTACTGCACTACGAACTAATTTAGGAGTTTTTGTTTTTTTAACCTCCTGACGAACTTCAACTTCGTAAGTGGTTCCATTTACAACTATAGTAGCTAAAGAATCCTCAAAATCCTTTACTTCTACATTATATTTATTACCATTTACGGTAAAATCAAATTTCTTCATTTCTAATATTATTTACGATTATTTTGGAAAACCCATATTATTCATTCCATAAAGCTTAGAACTCCATGGAGAATAACGTTTACGCACTTGCTTAATAGTAATCACATTACTTTCGTCATCATGATTTTCATTTAAGTACATATACAATGCAGTTGCTATCACAGCATTGGTTTCACCGGATATTTCCAGTTGATCGTCCGTAACATTGGCTTTACCTTTTTCCTTAAGACTTTTTCTGATACCAGCATGAATAATTTTTGGCACCAATAAAAATATTCCTACTAAAAAAAGTAAGGCTGCAAAAACAATCACCCAACCCAGGATTGTAATTGTCCACGTAGTGGAATCAACAATTAAAAAACTCATTTTTACTTATTTTAGTTATTACAATGGAATATTTCCGTGTTTCTTTGGAGGCAAACTTAATTTTTTGGTTTGAAGACCTTGAAAACCTCTAATAATTCTAAAGCGAGAATTTCTTGGTTCAATAACATCATCAATATAACCATAAGCTGCAGCTTGATAAGGATTTGCAAATTTATCAACATATTCAGCTTCTTTCTCGGCAAAATATTTCGCTTTTTCTTCCGGATCTTCAATTTTAGACATAGCGCGCCCTTCAAGAACCTCAATAGCACCTTTTCCACCCATTACTGCAATTTCAGCTGTAGGCCAAGCGTAATTTAGGTCACCTCTTAATTGCTTACAACTCATCACATCATGAGCACCACCATACGACTTACGAAGTGTAACTGTAATTTTAGGCACAGTAGCCTCTCCATAAGCAAACATCAATTTAGCACCATGCGTAATAATACCGGCATATTCTTGTCCACTACCAGGTAAGAATCCAGGAACATCAACTAAAGTAAGAATAGGAATATTGAAAGCGTCACAAAAACGAACAAAACGAGCTGCCTTTCTTGAAGCATCACAATCTAATACCCCAGCAAGGAAACTAGGCTGGTTTGCAACAACACCAACAGACTGTCCACCCATTCTACAGAAACCTACAATAATATTCTTAGCATAGTTACGGTGAACTTCAAGAAACTCATTATGGTCAGCCATTGTATAAATAACATCTTTCATGTCATATGGCTGGTTAGGATTATCTGGGATAATAGCATTTAAAGCATCATCTAATCGATCTATTGGATCAGTAGCCTCAAGCATTGGAGCCTCTTCTAAATTATTTTGAGGCAAGTATGAAAGTAATTTTCTGATTAGTAAAATACCTTCTTCTTCATTATCTAATTTAAAATGAGACACACCTGATTTCGAAGCATGAACAGAAGCACCTCCAAGATCTTCAGTTGTTATATCTTCTCCTGTTACTGTTTTAACTACCTTAGGTCCGGTAACAAACATATAACTAGAATTTTCAGTCATCATAATAAAGTCAGTAAGCGCTGGAGAATATACAGCACCACCAGCACAAGGACCAAAAATGGCTGAAATCTGAGGAATTACACCCGAAGCTTCAATATTACGTTGGAAAATCTCAGCATAACCCGCTAAAGAAGTGACACCTTCCTGAATACGAGCACCACCACTATCATTGATACCTATTAAAGGCGCACCAACTTTCATGGCCATATCCATTACCTTACAAATCTTTAGTGCAAAAGTTTCAGATAATGAACCTCCATAAACAGTAAAATCCTGAGCAAAAAGGAAAACAACTCTTCCATCAATGGTACCTTGCCCGGTCACAACACCATCACCTAAAAACTTGGTCTTCTCCATTCCAAAGTTTACACAACGGTGTGTAACAAACATATCAAACTCCTCAAAACTACCATCATCAACAAGCATCTCAATACGCTCACGGGCAGTCATTTTTCCTTTAGCATGTTGGCTATCAATTCTTTTTTGACCACCACCTAATTTAGCTTCTGTTCGAAGATCAATTAGTTTTTTAATTTTATCTTGATTAGACATTGAATCTTATTATAAAATAATTAATTACTTAGAAGGATCTTCACACAGCTCTGTAAGAACACCAAATGTTGATTTAGGATGCAAGAAACCAATATTTAAACCTTCTGCTCCCTTACGTGGTGTTTTATCAATAACCTTAACCCCTGCATCCTGAATTGAAATTAATTGTTCAGCTAAATTTTCTACTGCAAAAGCAACATGATGAACTCCTTCTCCCTTTTTTTCAATAAATTTACCAACAGGGCCTTCTGGATCTGTTGATTGCAACAATTCTATTTTAGTTTGTCCTACCATAAAAAAAGCAGTTTTCACTTTTTGTTCTGGCACTTCTTCAACTGCATAACATTCTAATCCGAATGCTTTTTCATAAAAAGGAATTGCTTCATCTAAACTTTTAACAGCAATACCAATGTGCTCAATGTGCGATGGCTTCATATTATTTTAAATTTTATGTGTAATAATATATTATTTTATATGTATCTCAATATAAAAAAGACTATTCTCGTGACAGTAATTTTTATGGTTTTATACATATAAAATTCAATTCAATTTATTGTTTAATAAAATCGAGCTACAAAAATAAAATTTAATATCACCGAAACCTTAAAATAACTCTAAAAAAAAGATTGTTTTACAACATATAAAAAAACCGTAAAATATTTCTATATCAAGATGTTATATAACACAAACACATATAAGAACGCCCTATTTTTAATTAAAGAATTATTTCTCTAATGACTAATTTTCAGGCAAATAGCATTAATTATCTTACAAAACCTTACCCAAAAAAATTAAAAAACCATAAGCTAAACAACAACATATATTTCATATCGTTACAAACTAATGTTAAATAATGTAAAATCAGAACTTATATTCCAACTCATACATATATTAATGCCATACATCATTAAAAACTAGTAGTAAAATTCATATTTTTGCATTCAATTACTTATTAAATTACCTAATGATGCAAAAAATATTATTTTTTACAATTACAGCTCTATTGTTTTTAGGGTCATGTAAAACGAAAAACAAAATGGAAACAAATCCTTTTTTGGTGGAGTATAATACACCATATAAAATTGCACCCTTCGAAAAAATAAAAAACAGTCATTATATGCCTGCTTTTATTAAAGGTATGGAAGAACAAAATAAAAACATTGCTACTATTGTAGAAAATAAAGAAACCCCCTCTTTTATAAATACAATTGAAGCCTTAGAAAATAGCGATGCCCTTTTAGTAAAGGTTTCCAATGTCTTTTATAATTTAACAGGATCCAACACTAATGATAGTATAAAAGAAATTGCCCAGGAAATTGCACCATTATTATCAAAACATAATGATGCTATGTTTCTAAATAAAGAATTATTCGAGAAAATTAAATCAGTTTACGATCAAAAAGATCAACTTGAGCTATCAACAGAAGAATCTAAATTACTTAAAGAAACATACGAGTCATTTGCACGAGGAGGAGCTAACCTTCCTGAGAATGTTAAAGAAGAGTTTAGTAAAATTAATGGAAGACTGGCGGTACTTACACTTCAATTTGGTGATAATGTATTAAATGAAACCAATAATTACATGATGATTGTAGACAACAAAGCTGATTTAAAAGGCTTGTCACAAAATTCGATTGATGCCGCAGCTCAATTAGCTACAAAAAAAGGACACGATGGAAAATGGATTTTCACTACTCATAAACCTAGTATGATTCCTTTTTTACAATATGCAGAGAACCGGGATTTAAGAGAAAAACTATTTAAAGCCTATATCAACAGAGGAGATAATAATAACGAGTACGATAATAAAAATATAATCTCTGAAATTGTTTCACTTCGTATTAGAAGAGCTGAATTATTAGGTTATAAAAATCATGCTTCATTTATTCTGGAAAAAAATATGGCTAAAACTCCGGAAGCTGTTAATGAAAAACTGGAATCATTAATGGAAAAGGCTCAGGTTGTAGCTAAAAAAGAGGCCAAGGATATGCAACAAATAATTAATGAAGAAGGTGGCAATTTCAAATTACAACCCTGGGATTGGTGGTATTATTCTGAAAAGGTTAAAATGAAGAAATATAATCTTGATGAAAATGAAATTCGACCATACTTTGAATTAAAGAATGTTATTGATGGGGCTTTACATACAGCTAACCAACTTTACGGATTAAAATTTGAGAAAAAAGAAGGTCTGCCTCTACCACACCCTGACGCCATTGCTTTTGAAGTTAAAGAGGCTGACGATACTCATGTAGGTATATTATTTATGGATTTCCATCCAAGAGAAAGTAAAAGAGGAGGAGCATGGATGAATTCATACAGAAAACAACAGAAAAAGGATGGTAAAAACATTGCTCCAATTATTACAATGGTGTGTAACTTTACCGCCCCTACTGAAAATACGCCTTCACTTCTGAGCATTGACGAGGTAGAAACTTTATTTCATGAATTTGGACATTCACTTCACGGACTACTTTCCAATTGTACTTATAGAAGCTTATCAGGAACAGCTGTTCCCCGCGACTTCGTTGAACTGCCTTCTCAAGTTATGGAGCATTGGTCTACCCATCCGGAATTACTAAAATATTACGCTAAACATTACAAAACAGGGGAGATAATACCTGATGAATTAATTGCTAAAATTGAGAACAGTGGCAAATTTAATCAGGGATTTGCTACTACCGAGTACTTAGCTGCGGCCATTTTAGATATGGATTATCATACATTAACAGAACCAATTAATGGAGACATTAATGATTTTGAAAAAGCTTGTATTAAAAAGATGAAACTCATTCCAGAAATAGTTTCTCGATATAGAAGTACTTATTTCCAGCATGTTTTTTCTGGCGGTTATTCTTCTGGTTACTATGCTTATATTTGGGCGGCCATTCTTGATTCTGATGCTTTTGATTCATTTGAAGACAAAGGTATTTTTGATAAAGAAACAGCAACAAAATTCCGCAAAAAGATTCTTGAAAAAGGAGGTACAGAGGATGCAATGCAAATGTATATCAACTTCAAAGGAAATGAACCTGATGAAAAGGCCTTACTAAAAGACAGAGGTCTAATATAAAAACAATACTCTTAGCCAGAATATTTAATTTTGGCTAAGAGTTACCTTATCATAAACATTTAATTTATTTTAGCAGTTTCTCTAATAATATTTGTTCAAGAATTACTATATCGTTTGCAAAATTTCGAATTCCTTCAGCTAGTTTTTCAGTAGCAACAGCATCTTCATTCATTGCCCACCTAAATTCACTTTCCGTAAGTGATATTTTTTTCAAAACTAATTCAGAAGACTTATTTTTGTCCAACTTTAATTGCACATTTTCGCCACAACCTTCTAATTCTTTTAATAAAGCAGGTGAAATTGTTAACAAATCACATCCAGCAAGTTCTATAATTTCACCAATATTCCTGAAACTCGCTCCCATAACTTCTGTTTTATAACCAAACTTTTTATAATAATTATAGATCTCCGTCACTGAATGAACTCCCGGATCTTCTTCAGCAGGGATATAGTTCACTCCTCTATTTTTTTTATGCCAATCGTATATTCGCCCAACAAATGGCGATATGAGTTGAACCTTAGCTTCTGCACATGCTATGGCCTGAGTTTTATTAAATAACAGTGTTAAATTACAATACACTCCTTCTTTGGCAAGTTCTTCTGCTGCTTTAATCCCCTCCCATGTTGATGCTATTTTAATAAGAATCTTTTCTCTAGGGATATTGGAATCTTCGTATAATTTAATAATGTCTCTTGCCTTTTCAATAGTCCCTGATGTATCAAAACTCAATCTGGAATCTACTTCTGTTGATACTCTTCCTGGAACAATGTTTAATATTTCTAATCCGAAATTTACAGCAACCTTATCTAAGGCCTTACTTAATTGTTCTTGTGTATTCTTTCCACATTGCCTGCCAAAACTAACAGCTTCATCCAATAAAGGAGTATATTGGGTATTCTTAACAGCTTTTAATATCAACGAAGGATTCGTAGTAGCATCTTGTGGTTTAAATACTTTCATTGATTCAAAATCTCCTGTGTCAGCCACTACTACAGTATATGTTTTTAATTGTTCAAGAGCATTCATAATTATAGATATTTATAAATACTGAGTTCATTTACACAATTTACTATTTAATATCAAAAAAGTAAAAAAAGATAATTCTCCCCCTTTGACAGAACACTTTTCACACAATTAATTCAAATATTATATAGATACGTTCTAAATACATAATACAATAGTTTAACTCCTACTTTTTTATCCTAATTGTTTTAAATTTGACTTTTAGAAAATAATTAAAACAAAATATCATGTTTAAAAAGGCTGTAGAAGAAATTTTAGTAAGACAAATAGAAAGAGAAGCTTATTCTTCAAATCTATATTTATCAATGGCTTCTTGGGCAGAAACTAACGGTTTAGGTGGAGTTTCAGAATGGATGTACGCTCAGGCTGAAGAAGAAAAAATACATCTTCTTAAATTTATGAAGTATGTAAACGAAAGAGGTGGTAAAGCTGTAATTCCGGCTGTAGCACAACCACCAGCTGATTTCGAAAATGTGAAAGAACTTTATGAAAAAACATTAGAACACGAACAATTTGTAACGGAAAGTATTAACGAAATTGTTTCTGTATGTTTAGATGAAAAAGACTTCACTACTCATAACTGGATACAATGGTTTGTAACTGAACAAATTGAAGAAGAAGCTTCAGTATCTGCTATTATCGACAAACTAAAATTATTAGATGGACATAATTTATACATGTTCGATAGAGATGTTGCCGGAATGAGAGGATCTGTTCCTGGAAGTCAGCAATAAAATTTTTAATGAGTATTCCATACTATTAAAATTAGAGGAAATTCAAAAACATATTTAAAAGCTGGTAGTGTTAAAATCACTCCAGCTTTTTTCTTTTCTACGAAAAACTGTATTTTTGCCCAGCAAATCGATAAACCATCCACTTCTATTTTTATGCACGAAGGAGATTTCCTATCATTTTTAAACTAAAACATTAAATAACGATATAACAATAAGTGTCAGTAGAGAACAACCTTTTAACGCCGTTGAAAAAACAGTACTATAATAGCCTCAACTCTTATCACTACCTAAGCAATTAACACTTAACACCTTGAGGACTCGCAAAGAATAATATACAATTTATTTATTCTTAAAATCAGACATTGACAAAAGTTCATCAATATATAGAGATGAACATTAAAGACAAATTATAATCACATGAAAAAAATAGTTAATCCCTTTGTCGAAAGTAAAAAACACGATTACAAATGTTTCGGTTGTTCGCCTCTTAATGATTCAGGATTAAAACTTGAATTCTGGGATGCTGATACTGAAGTAATATGTAAATGGATTCCACACAAACATTTAGAAGGATATTCTAAAATACTACATGGAGGTATTCAGGCATTAATACTGGATGAAATTGCCAGCTGGACTGTTTACACTAAATGTGAAACAGCAGGTGTTACTGCAAACATTGATGTAAAATATAAACATCCATTAGAAATCACCGACAAAGAAATTGAAATTACGGCTAAAATAGAAACTGTTAATAAACGATTTGCCACAATTAAAGCTTCAATTAAAAACCACGAAGACAAAATTTGCTCAATAGGAACGATTACCTATTTTATCTTTCCTAAAGAATTGGCTAAAGAAAAATATAACTATCCGGGCATTGAAGCTTTTTATGAATAATCACTAACATAAGTGTAGAAAATTAGGTCTTGAAAAAATGAGCTTACAAAAAAAAATAAAGCAAAATATACCTCAAGGATTTATACCTTCAATAATCTATTTAGGAAAATGGATCTTACTATGTGGAGTAGTAGGATTACTGGCAGGATCTGCATCAGCCATTTTTCTTATTTCACTTGAGTGGGCAACAAATCTGCGTGAAGAAAATTTATGGATAATATCTTTACTACCAATTGGAGGATTAGTTATTGGATTAACCTATCATTATTTTGGTAAAAGTGTAGTTAAAGGTAATAACCAAATTTTAGAAGAATTTCATAGTCCTAAAAAAATCATACCATTAAAAATGGCCCCTTTAGTTCTATTAAGCACCGTAGTTACACATTTATTTGGTGGTTCAGCAGGTCGAGAAGGAACAGCGATTCAAATGGGGGGAGCAATTGCTGACCAATTCACAAAAATTTTTAAGCTAAACGATATTGACAGAAAAATTTTACTCGTTACAGGTGTTAGCGCTGGATTTGCATCTATCTTTGGAACTCCTCTTGCCGGAGCTATTTTTGCTCTGGAAGTTTTTGTTGTTGGTAGGATGCGATATGACGCTATTATTCCCAGTTTTTTAGCTGCTATTTTTGCTAACGAAGCCGCTCACCTATGGCCCATACACCATACTCATTACGCCATCCCAACAGTTCCTGACTTATGGGCTCCGGAGTTACTATGGGCAGTTATTGCAGGAATATGTTTTGGATTAGGTGGAATGCTTTTTTCCAACGCAACACATTATTGGGGTAAATTTTTCAAAAACACAATAAAATACCCACCATTACGACCTGTAGTTGGAGGCGTAGTAATTGCTGTAACGATATGGATTATAGGAACAACTCGCTGGATTGGCTTAGGGGTTCCCGTTATTGTAGAATCATTTGAGCAGCAATTACCTTTTAGTGATTTTGCATTAAAAATACTATTTACATCATTTACTCTTGGTGCAGGTTTTAAGGGAGGTGAAGTAACGCCTCTATTTTTTACAGGTGCAACTCTAGGTAGTGCACTTTCCTTATTCATACCCCTTCCGGTGGCATTATTAGCAGGAATGGGTTTTGTGGCTGTCTTTTCCGGAGCTACGAATACGCCAATAGCCTGTACCTTAATGGGCATTGAACTTTTTGGTTCTGAAGCCGGTGTATTTATTGGTATTGCCTGTGCAACTGCTTATTTATTTTCGGGCCATACAGGAATATATGGAGAGCAAATCATAGGAAGCCCAAAGAACTTTTTATTTGGTTCTCATAAAGGGAAAAAATTAAATCAACTATAAAAAAAGAGCCGTGATTAATTAAGAAATCACGGCTTCAATAATATTCACCAATCATATTTTCTTATTTTACTTTATAGTATAAACAGCTAAATCTTCATTCAAAAATACATTTACATCTAGCATCCAATCTTCAATAGGTAATTCTGAATATTTTTCAGGTAAAAATTCTTCAATATTTGTCATCCAATCATCTATTTGCAATTCATCTTCTACAAATGTAGAAACATTTAACATCCAAACTTCTATCCCCAAATCACTTTCTTCCCACTCAAATTCCTGATTATTTTTCTCTAAAAATTCCTCTGGATTAAACATCCATGATTGAAATTCTAAACTTTCTTCAACTTTAACAATTGAGGTATAATTAATTACAAAATCCAAATTAGCAGGAATAAGCAAAGTAGTAGACTTTCCCTCCATCAATTTATTTTCTGATGCAAAAATATTGTTTGAAGTTACCATCAATAATGTGACTAAAACCAAAATAAAAGATACTTTTTTAATTCTCAATAAATTTTTCATCGCTATATATTTTTAAATTCCACCATAATTACTTTAGATATTACATCAACAACAACAACTCCTGAACCAAACAACATAAAATACTCACTACATGATAATTAATAGAGTTATTATTATTTATAACAATGAAAATAATGTACGAAACAACAACACTTCATGTACCTATTCGTACACTTTAAATACCATTAGGTATTTTATTTTACGTCATATAATTATTTATATTTATCTTCTCATTAAAAAAGATTCAGAAACAATGAAGCATATAAAAAATACACTTTATATAATTGGATTTATTATTCTATCAACGTCATGTTCCACATCAAACATTGATAATAAAAAATTAGTCTTTTTTGGAACTAACAATCCTGATCCAACAGAAGGAATTGCCTTTGCATTTTTTAATGATATCACGGGTGAGTTAACGCAACCCACCTATACTGGTAATATAGCAAAAGCTAACTTTTTCTCTCCGGATACTTTAAATAGTCAAATCCATTTTGTAGGTGAATCAATCAATAAACTTGACTCTACTGTTGTGCAGAGCATTGTAAATTTTTCCGTAAACAAGAATACAGGAAAAATTACACCGATCTCCAAAACTTTTGTTCATGGTAAAGGACCTTGTTATATTGAATACAACAACGAAAACAAAAAAATACTTATTGCCAATTACGTTTCCGGTAACATCTGTTCTTTTGATTATGATAACAATAATATCTCCTTTGAATATTCTCAACAACACTATGGAAGTGGACCAAGTAAAGACAGACAAGAAGGTCCACATGCTCATTCAATAAGAAATTGTCCTAACAGCAATATCGTATATGCAGCAGATTTGGGTGCAGACAAAATAATGGTATATAGATTTAATAATCATCAACTGGAAAAAATTGATTCAATAGGTTGTTTGCCAGGTGCAGGCCCCAGACATATCGATTTTTCTCCTTCCAACAGCATTATGGCTGTTGTTAATGAATTAAACTGCACGGTTACTACCTATAAAAAAGATTCTGCTAATATTTATTCTAAAGAAATAAGTACAATACAAATGCTTCCTGATACATTTAGTGGCTTTGCAAAGGCGGCGGACATACATTTTTCTCCTGATGGAAAATTTGTATATGCATCAAACAGAGGATATAATAGTATAGTCGTATATAAAGTAAATGACGGGAATCTTGAATTAGTTGAAATTTTTACGGAAAGTATTAATTGGCCACGCAATTTTACCATTTCTAATAATGGTAAATTTCTTTTAGTTGCTAATCGGGATTCAAATAATATAACAGTATTAAAGAGAGATGAAATAAGCGGAAAACTGACATTCATGAGTAATAACACTGTAATAAAAAATCCTGTTTGTGTTCGTTTTTATCAATAACCAACAAACCTTGAACAATTAATCTTTTTATCAAGAAAAATAGCTCCTCTATTAAATGAAGTACATATTAAAATTTATCGGATACATTATTCTGGCAATAATTATTGTTTCCTTAGGAATATTAATATACTTCCAATTAGGTTCTAATAGTAATCAGAAACCGTTATCTATTGTTCCTACAGATGCATTAATAATAATTGAAACTGATAATCTTTCAGAAACAGCAATGAACATTACCTCCACTAACTATTGGAAATCTATCATAGAAAGTAATGTTCTGCAAGACTTCAAGGATGCACTTATAGCATATGAAGAAGCTATTAAAAATAACAGATGGTTAAAGCCAATCCTAAAAAAACAACCACTAACTATTTCATTTCATACTATACAAAAAAACAAACTAGATTACTTAATTGTTACAGACATTAAAAAATTTGGACAACTTGATATAATTCCCAAAATAATAGGAATGTTAAAGGTTCCTAATAAAGAAAACAAGATTGATTCAGTTAAAGTATATTCTATATATTTAAAAGAATATGATTTAAACCTTCATCTTGCTACAAGTGACAATCTCATGCTTTGTAGCTCTTCGTACCGATTATTAGAAAAAACAATAACAAAAGAAAAAAGCTTAAACTCACACGAATTAGCTAAAAGAAACGAAGTAATTCAAGCTCATTCGTCTGATTTATTTAATATCTATACAAATAACAATCTTATTCAAAAGTATTTTGCTCAATATTCCTCTTCCTTTTATAAAGGTTTTGCCTTTTCAGCTTTAGGAGCTGATTTTTCTGATAACTCATTCTCTTTTGAAGGGTATTCAAGTATTTATAACACAATTGCCTCTCCATTCCTATCTATTAAAAATACAAAACCTGGAAATAGAGATACCGAATCTGTAATCCCATCAAATGTTTCATGGTATTTAAATTTTAATATTAAAAACTTCACGAACTTTTACAAGCACTTTTTAAATCAATATTCCAGCATTGATCCAATTGGTTACCAAACCTATTCAGTCGGAATCCAACTCACTGAATCATATATGGGGATAGATATTAATAAGGATATTCTTTCCTGGTTATCGGGAGAAATATCTATATCTCAATTTAAACCATTACCGAATGCACATAAAGATGATTTTTTAGTGGTAGTTGAAGCTAATAACATAAACGAAGCTAGAGAAAACCTCTTAAAACTTACAAAAAAAATAAAAAACCGTACATCGTTTAAATTCAAACAAATACAGTATAAAAATTACGATATCAACTATTTAAATATAAAAGGCTTTTTCAAACTATTTATGGGTGGATTTCTTCTCGATAGGTCAAAACCATATTATACTATAATTAATGATTTTATTTTATTTAGCAATTCCTCTGATTTATTGGAACAATGTATTGACAATTATTTATTAGGTAATACATTAAGTAGAAATAAAGATTATATAAACTTTATGAACAATTTTAAATCACAAAGTCAACTTACTTCATTTGTAAACATGCCTCGTTTATATGATCGCTTATATTATTTTGGTTCACCAAACCAACGAAATCAAATCAAAGATTATAGAAAAGTGATACAAAATATGGGATGGATTGGTTTCCAGCTACATCCAGAAGGAAATCTTCTTAAAACAAAAATATTTGCTCAATCAACAGAAAGTCCTGATAAAGACTATCAAATAGATTTATATTTACATTCTGCCGAAGATTTATTTATAGAAGAGTTTGAAAATCTTGATTTTAAAGTTGATTTAAACAATAAACACAAGGAGTATGATGGTGAAATTTCATACTACATTACACATCCTGAACGAATTCAGGACAGTATTTTAGTTAACGAAGGCACTTTACTGGATGGAAAACCTGAAGGTATATGGCGAAGTTATTATTCTTCTGGCAATATAAAATCAGCAGTCAATTATAAAAATGGACAGGTTAATGGCACTGCAACATTTTACTATGACAATAATAATCATATAATTAGATCAGAAATTGACTTTAATAATGATTTAATCGATGGATTATATAAAGAATTTTATTCCAATGGAAATATTAAAGCATCTATAGAATTTAAAGATGGTAAACGTTGGGGAGAGTTATTCTATTATTATAGAAACACTCATGTAAAAACTGAAGGTCAATTTAAAAAAGGCAAACAAACTGGTAAATGGAGATATTATTCCAAATCAGGCGAATTAATTAATAAAGAAAATTGGTAAAAAATGGAACACTCACTCATTCTTAATTGGATCTTATTCTTGTTTGGAATATTAATTTTTGGAGCAGCACTCTTTAACTGGCAGTACTTCTTTAAACAAAGAAAAGCCCAGATGCTAATAAAATCCATAGGTATAATCCCTACCAGAGTTTTATATGGAATACTTGGACTCTTTTTTGCCTTAATAGGTGCAAATTACCTATTCAATTTAGGAATCTTTACTTTCTGATTCACCCCAGTAATCAGCCACTAACCAATTCTGAATAAATTGCTTATCAGTAAACAACCTCACAATAAACTCCTCAATAGTAAGCTCTTCCATCTTTCGTCCTTTGCCTTTTAAAAATCCAACAAATCCTTCGTTCATATATTTACCAGCTTTTAAAACAAAATCATATAACGCTGGTATAATAGTATCATCTCCGGGAGAATCAAATTTCTTTTTACAAGAGGCTCTATCTGAAGAAAGATATATCCTGCATGCCATTGGACGAACTGAGTAGATTGAACAACTCCCATCCATAAGAAAAGGGCATGCAAATTTTATTTTTTGTTTTCTCTCTTCTTTTAATCCTTTAGTCAATTTATATTTTGCTTGAGCCTTTGAAAATATCTTATCGCGTTGATTAACATCAAACACCTGATGAATAAACTCAAAAATTAAAATCGCCTCCTGCGTAGTCATATATACAGGTTGATAACAACACCAACTACACCCATTTTCACATTGGATTGGATTCCCTTCTTGATAAGTCCTTAAAGCGAAAGATTGAGTTAATTGACTAATTGCGGAATATTGAGTCTGCATTCCTTTAAAAAGAGGAGTTAAGCTTTCAAAATCTGTAATTTCTTTCGAAGCAATTGTATATCCATCCTTATAAAAAGAAAGATTCATTTCTTTATTCCTTTTTTCGTCTTCTTGGCTTTTTAAATTCATCTTGTATATCTTATTAAATGCGAAAGTAATCCTTTTTAATAAATTAAAGAATCTGAATATTTATTTTAATACAAAATAAACTAACCAACATTATCTATTACGCAAGAACGCCAATAAAGACCATTATAAAATTGACTCATCAAATCCTTGATAATATATAGATATATGTATTGTTTATCATAAAAAATATACATATTTTTGATAACATTATCTAATCCTTCATTTTTAATGAGATATCATTCATTTCTATCAAAAGAAGACGCTGCCTGGGGAGAGCAGGAAGTAAGCAGATTTCGTTGGGTATTGGTAGCAGCAGTTATAGTTTTAATAGGCTATATATTTCTTTCAGGAAATACTCATAGGGGATTCATTTCTTTATCTCTTGCTCTGGTATATATATTTTATAATTCTATAATAAACATATTACTTAGGCGATTTGATAATGCCTCCTGGATAAGATATTTATCGTCAACAATAGATGTAACAATATTATCTGCTCATATTTTTAATTATTCCTACTTCTTTAAACCGATTGCTGTATCAACAGCTCCTTCATTATTTTTATATGCAATATTGATCATGCTTTCTGTTCTAAGATATGATGGTAGATTAGTTATTTTCACTACAATTTATGTAGTTATCTGCTCTAACATAATCTACTTTATGAGATATCAGGATATAGATCCTTATCTATTTACACAAGTTGCATCAGCTGGTCCAGAAGGAGCAATATACAGAAGTGTATATTTTCTTTTAATGGGATATTTCATGTTTAGTATTCCGAAAATGATTAACCGGTTAGTTGAAAAACAAAACCTCACTAATAACGAAAGACGAGAGGTTGAAATTAAATTGGCTTTAGAAACCCAGAAAAAGGAAATGGCCATGCAAAGCTTAATTGTTGAACAACAATTAAGTGAGCAACTAAACTCTCAAAAGGAAGTTATTCAAGAACAGAACAACAGTCTTGAAAAACTAATTACTACAAAGAACAAACTATTTTCAATTATAGGGCATGATTTGCGCTCTCCTTTATGTGTTCAGAGTTCATTGACTGAATATTTGATACATGATTTTAATAACTTAGAAAAAGAAAACATTTTAGAAAGCATTTATGCTATAAACAAAACAGCAAATAATGCACTAAATATGTTAACAAACCTAATGGACTGGGGCAGATCACAAAATAACATGTTAGATCCGGTTCCAATCAATGTAAATATTAAACAAAAAATTGAAGATGTTATTGATCTTCAATCAGAATCTTGGAAAGCAAAAAATATAAATATTACAATAACATCTGATAAGGATTTATATTCTTATGTTGACGACCAAATGACAGAAACAATACTTCGGAATTTATTATCAAATGCAATCAAATTCACTCATGAAAATGGAGATGTTAAATTTCACGCATACCAATCTGACCATCAATGCATTATTGAATTATCAGATTCAGGAGTTGGAATGTCTAAAAAACAACTTAAAAGCATATTCTCTCCAGACAAAACAACATCATCTCCAGGTACAAATAATGAAAAAGGAACAGGATTAGGTCTAATTTTATGTAAAGAGATGGTAGATATTAACCATGGAAGTATAACTGTAGAAAGTGAAACTAATAAAGGAACAAAATTTACCATTTCACTTCCTACTCAAAATTAATTTCAATACTGATTTGCACACCAATTTTGACTCTCTTTTGTAGGCTTTTCTTCATGAATGATACTATCCAAAAATTTACCAAACATTAATTGATCTCTGTTTTCCAAAGCATCATTATAATCTTTGATTGATTTTTGCAACTGAGCAAATAAAATTTTTTCTTCTGTTGTATGAAAATCACTTGCATTAATATGCTTAAGGTTTTGATAAGTATAAAACTTACCAGTAATCTTATTTAATTGATTAAGCAATGCATCTCTTTTATTTATAATCAATTGAAAGTTTCTTGCCCACTTTTCCATCGTTAAAAAGATTTTAAATTTCATATTCAATTTACAAATATCTCTTATCAAACAAAAGATTAACAAGAGAAAAAATATATTTTTTTAATTTATATTATTCATTGAACTAATTGTTCAACAATTATCAAACTATATTTTCATACGCAGGCATTTAGAATTATCTTTGACATCACAAACACAATTGATACAAAATGAAATTTGAAGACTATTCCATTTCAAACGAAATAAAAAAGAGTTTAGCAAAATTAAACTTCCGCAGACCTACAGACATTCAGTTTAAATCTATACCTCCAATATTAAAAGGTGAAGATGTATTGGCTATAGCACAAACAGGAACAGGAAAAACAGCGGCATTTGCTATTCCAGTAATTCATACTCTTCATACAAAAAAAATAAAAAGAAGAGGTGATGGTATCAAATGTTTAATAATGGTTCCTACCAGAGAATTAGCCATGCAAATTCATCAGGTATTTGAATCAATAGGTAAACATACATCCGTAAAATCATTTTGTGTTTTTGGAGGTGTTGAAGAAGGCCCTCAAATTGCCAAACTAGAAAAAGGTATAGACATCTTAATTGCAACACCAGGAAGAATGTTTGATTTGGCTAGTAGAGGTTTTATAAAACTAAATCGAACTGAAATCTTGATATTAGATGAAGCTGACCAGATGTTAGACCTTGGTTTTATCAAAGATATTAAAGATTTAATGACCTATTTACCAAAGAAAAGACAAACTCTCTTCTTCTCAGCTACAATAAATGAAACCATTAAAAAATTAGCTTATTCTCTAGTTAATAATGCAATTAGAATTCAGGTTTCGCCAAAGGATCCTGTTGCTAGAAACATTGATCACTCTGTTACTTTCATTGAAATGGATGATAAACGCTTTTTTCTTGAAAGATTAATTAAAGAGAATGCTGAGAAAAAAGTTTTGGTATTCGTAAGAACTAAAGTACGTGCTGAAAGAGTGCAGAAAGCTATGGAAAGGATGCAAATAGAGGCTCAATTTATCCATGGTGGCAAAGAGCAGGATGAAAGGAAGAAAGTGCTCGATTTATTCCGTAAAGGAGAAATAAAAATTCTTGTTGCTACAGATGTGAGTGCACGCGGAATAGATATTCCCGGTGTTCAGTATGTTGTAAATTATGACATGCCTGAACTATCAGAAAATTATGTTCACCGAGTTGGTAGAACCGGAAGAGGAAAAGAGAAAGGTAATGCTGTTTCTTTCTGTAGTAAAGAAGAGATACCTATATTAAAAGAGATTGAAAGCTTTCTGGGAAAACCTATTAAAAGACTTGAAATAGATAACGAAGATTACTCTCATACCATTGACTTTTCGGCAGAGAGTCATGCTGATTGGAAAACCTTAATCAATGAACATGATGATTTAGTTTCGAATCACAAGAAAAAAACAAAAAAGAAAAAGAAGAAATAATAGAATATGAAAAGGGTTAACATTAATAATGTTAACCTTTTTTTATTTAAAAACTCACCCTTTATATCAAGAACAAGGGAAACAGTTACAGACTTTCAGTCTGATATTTTCCTTATGACAATAACAAGGGGCGATCCGCGAGCGCCATAGCTACTCTGCGGAGGTACTGCCTCCTTATTGTGATGTTATAGGCTTTCAGGCTTTTTTTTGTTCAGACCCAAATATTATCCTTGATCCGTCCCTGAACATTCAACTTTCAACTTTTGACTTAAAGTGTATAAACGCAAAAAGAGCAACCGAAAATAAATTCGATTGCTCTTTCTTTAAAAATCAGCGGTGACCTACTCTCCCACAATATGCAGTACCATCGGCGCTAATAGGCTTAACTTCTCTGTTCGGAATGGGAAGAGGTGGAACCCTATCGCAATAACCACTTAAATATCTTTATTAACACATTAGCTCAATCAAAATCACATGTCATGCTTTAACGCCCAACTAAAAGTTTCGGGTAATTAGTACTGCTCGGCTTTGACATTACTGCCTTTACACCTACAGCCTATCAACGTCATAGTCTCTAACGTCCCTGATAAGGATATCTCATCTTGAAGCAGGCTTCGTGCTTAGATGCTTTCAGCACTTATCCCTTCCAAACTTAGCTACCCAGCAATGCTCCTGGCGGAACAACTGGTACACCAGAGGTTTGTCCAACGCGGTCCTCTCGTACTAACGTCAGGCCTTCTCAAATATCCTACGCCCACAACAGATAGGGACCGAACTGTCTCACGACGTTCTGAACCCAGCTCGCGTGCCACTTTAATGGGCGAACAGCCCAACCCTTGGGACCTTCTCCAGCCCCAGGATGTGACGAGCCGACATCGAGGTGCCAAACCGCTCCGTCGATATGAGCTCTTGGGAGCGATCAGCCTGTTATCCCCGGAGTACCTTTTATCCTTTGAGCGATGGCCCTTCCATGCGGAACCACCGGATCACTATGTCCTACTTTCGTACCTGGTCGACTTGTCGGTCTCACAGTCAAGCTTCCTTGTGCCATTACACTCTGCGGACGGTTACCAATCGTCCTGAGGAAACCTTTGAAAGCCTCCGTTACTCTTTTGGAGGCGACCACCCCAGTCAAACTACCCACCAAACAATGTCCGGATATATCCGTTAGGCCACAGATAAGCAAAGGGACGTATTTCAAGGGCGACTAAACTACACCTGGCGATGCAGCATCAATGTCTCCGTCCTATCCTACACATTACTTACCCACAACCAATGTTAAGTTGCAGTAAAGGTTCACGGGGTCTTTCCGTCCCGTTGCGGGTAATCGGCATCTTCACCGATACTACAATTTCACCGAGCTCATGGTTGAGACAGTGCGCACATCGTTACACCATTCGTGCAGGTCGGAACTTACCCGACAAGGAATTTCGCTACCTTAGGACCGTTATAGTTACGGCCGCCGTTTACTGGGGCTTCAATTCAAACCTTCGCAAAAGCTAAGCTCTCCTCTTAACCTTCCAGCACCGGGCAGGTGTCAGGCCTTATACGTCTTCTTTCGAATTTGCAAAGCCATGTGTTTTTGATAAACAGTCGCATGCGCCATTTCTCTGCGGCCTACCGAAGTAGGCGCCCCTTATCCCGAAGTTACGGGGCCAATTTGCCGAGTTCCTTAACCATGAATCACTCGAGCGCCTTAGTATACTCAACCCAACTACGTGTGTCCGTTTACAGTACGGGCTCCAATACTCGCTTTTCTTGGTACCGGCTGCTTTACTTCGCTTCGACCGAAGTCTAGGCTCAACGTACTATTCCGTCAGTACGTAGTAATCTCACCAATACGTCACTTTCAATGTATTGCAGGTGCAGGAATATTAACCTGCTCGCCATCCACTACCCCTTTCGGGTTCGCGTTAGGTCCCGACTAACCCTGATCCGATTAGCGTTGATCAGGAAACCTGAGTCTTTCGGCGTGAGGGTTTCTCGCCCTCATTATCGTTACTTATGCCTACATTTGCTTTTCTAATTGCTCCACAGAACATCGCCATTCTGCTTCAAAGCCATTAGAATGCTCCCCTACCACTTGTACTTTGTACAAATCCATAGCTTCGGTAGTATACTTATGCCCGATTATTATCCATGCTCGATCGCTCGACTAGTGAGCTGTTACGCACTCTTTAAATGAATGGCTGCTTCCAAGCCAACATCCTAGCTGTCTATGCAATCAAACCGCGTTTGTTCAACTTAGTATACATTTGGGGACCTTAGCTGATGGTCTGGGTTCTTTCCCTCTCGGACACGGACCTTAGCACCCATGCCCTCACTCCTATTCATCATCTTATAGCATTCGGAGTTTATCAGGAGTTGATAGGCGGTGAAGCCCTCTCGTCCAATCAGTAGCTCTACCTCTATAAGATTAAAATAAGGCTGCACCTAAATGCATTTCGGGGAGTACGAGCTATTTCCAGGTTTGATTGGCCTTTCACCCCTACCCACAGTTCATCCAAAAACTTTTCAACGTTAACTGGTTCGGTCCTCCATTCCGTGTTACCGGAACTTCAACCTGACCATGGGTAGATCACCTGGTTTCGCGTCTAGCGCAGCTAACTTTAACGCCCTATTCAGACTCGCTTTCGCTTCGGCTCCGTTACTTAATAACTTAACCTTGCTAACTACGACTAACTCGTAGGCTCATTATGCAAAAGGCACGCCGTCACCACATAATGGCTCCGACCGCTTGTAGGCGTACGGGTTCAGGTACTATTTCACTCCCCTGTTCGGGGTACTTTTCACCTTTCCCTCACGGTACTGGTTCACTATCGGTCTTTCAGGAGTATTTAGCCTTACCAGATGGGCCTGGCAGATTCATACAGGATTTCTCGTGTCCCGCACTACTCAGGATACTGCTAAAATTTAAAACCTTACGTGTACGTGGCTGTCACACTCTTTGGCCGTTCTTTCCAAAACGCTCCACTTCAATTTTAAATCTACGTCGCAGTCCTACAACCCCAACAATGCCTAAACATTATTGGTTTGGGCTAATCCCCGTTCGCTCGCCGCTACTTAGGGAATCACTTTTGTTTTCTTCTCCTCCAGGTACTTAGATGTTTCAGTTCCCTGGGTTTGCCCCCCGAAGGGTGACTAGTCTTCAACTAGCCGGGTTGCCCCATTCAGAAATCTGCGGATCAATAAATATTTGCTTCTCCCCGCAGCTTATCGCAGCTTATCACGTCTTTCTTCGCCTCTGAAAGCCTAGGCATCCACCGTACGCCCTTGCTTACTTTCTTGTTGGTTTAGCTTTATGCTCTCGCATTAAAGCCAACCTATGATTTTGATTGTTATTGCCAATATGTCAATGTACGTTTTGTCTGTATTTTAGACAATGTGACTTACAGATTCCTGATATAAATTCTATTCTATTTAAATCTTTTTATAATAATCTTAAAGTCTTTCCAATATTTCTTACACATTAAATCAGCTCTCACCATTGTAACAGCTTTAAAATTCAATATGTTTTATTTGTGGAGAATATCGGAGTCGAACCGATGACCTCCTGCGTGCAAGGCAGGCGCTCTAGCCAGCTGAGCTAATCCCCCAGTTACCTGTATTTTTTAAGTAGTCCTGCGCAGATTTGAACTGCGGACCCCTACATTATCAGTGTAGTGCTCTAACCAACTGAGCTACAGGACTGTCTCAATTAATTTTGAAATGCTAAAAAAAGGAAATAGTGTTCTTTGTGTTTAAATTAATTTAAACGCGTTTTAACTCTCTCCAGAAAGGAGGTGTTCCAGCCACACCTTCCGGTACGGCTACCTTGTTACGACTTAACCCTAGTTATCAGTTTTACCCTAGGCCGCTCCTTACGGTAACAGACTTCAGGTACCCCCGACTTCCATGGTTTGACGGGCGGTGTGTACAAGGCCCGGGAACGTATTCACCGCGTCATTGCTGATACGCGATTACTAGCGAATCCAGCTTCACGGAGTCGAGTTGCAGACTCCGATCCGAACTGAGACCGGTTTTAGAGATTAGCATCACATCGCTGTGTAGCTGCCCTTTGTACCGACCATTGTAACACGTGTGTAGCCCTGGACGTAAGGGCCGTGCTGATTTGACGTCATCCCCACCTTCCTCTCGGTTTACACCGGCAGTCTTGTTAGAGTCCCCACCTTCACGTGCTGGTAACTAACAACAGGGGTTGCGCTCGTTATGGGACTTAACCCGACACCTCACGGCACGAGCTGACGACAACCATGCAGCACCTTGTAAGCAGTCCGAAGAAAAGAATATCTCTACTCTATGCAACCTACATTTAAGTCCAGGTAAGGTTCCTCGCGTATCATCGAATTAAACCACATGTTCCTCCGCTTGTGCGGGCCCCCGTCAATTCCTTTGAGTTTCATTGTTGCCAACGTACTCCCCAGGTGGATTACTTAATGCTTTCGCTCAGTCGCTGACCATGTATCGCCAACAACGAGTAATCATCGTTTACGGCGTGGACTACCAGGGTATCTAATCCTGTTCGCTACCCACGCTTTCGTGCATCAGCGTCAATTATAGCTTAGTAAGCTGCCTTCGCAATCGGTGTTCTGTGTTATATCTATGCATTTCACCGCTACACAACACATTCCGCCTACCTCAACTAAATTCAAGACTAACAGTATCAATGGCAGTTCTACAGTTGAGCTGCAGGATTTCACCACTGACTTATTAGTCCGCCTACGCACCCTTTAAACCCAATAAATCCGGATAACGCTCGCATCCTCCGTATTACCGCGGCTGCTGGCACGGAGTTAGCCGATGCTTATTCATACGGTACCGGCAAATAGCTACACGTAGCTACGTTTCTTCCCGTATAAAAGTAGTTTACAACCCATAGGGCAGTCTTCCTACACGCGACATGGCTGGTTCAGACTTGCGTCCATTGACCAATATTCCTCACTGCTGCCTCCCGTAGGAGTCTGGTCCGTGTCTCAGTACCAGTGTGGGGGACCTTCCTCTCAGAACCCCTAGACATCGTCGCCTTGGTGAGCCGTTACCTCACCAACTAGCTAATGTCACGCATGACCATCTTTTACCGCCGAAACTTTACTTTTCTATTCATGCGAATAAAAAAGACTATAAGGTATTAATCCAAATTTCTCTGGGCTATCCCTTTGTAAAAGGCAGGTTTCATACGCGTTACGCACCCGTGCGCCGGTCGTCAGCAAGTAGCAAGCTACCTCTGTTACCCCTCGACTTGCATGTGTTAGGCCTGTCGCTAGCGTTCATCCTGAGCCAGGATCAAACTCTTCGTTGTATAAAAATTATTATGACTGTTTTAACAGTCTATTATTCTTTACAAGAGTTTTAACTCAAAGAATCACTCTATTTTCCTTTTTTTTAGTGTGCATTTCAATATTTTCAAAGAACGTGATTGCTTTATTCAACATCAAGGTATAAACAAAACAACTTCTTATATTTTGTAAACCGCATTCAGTTTATTTCAATCTTGTTTTTAACTCCCAACCTTCGTTGAGTGTCGCTCTAAAAGCGGCTGCAAAGATAACAACTTTATTTCCTTAACTCCAAATAAATTTTGAGAAAATTTTCAAACTTTATTTTTCACCTCAGAAACAAAATTACAATCATCTTATTTCAACCTTTTACATCGCAACATTTCAGTTTTTCAAGCTTGCTTTTCCTTAAAAGCGGATGCAAATTAACTGACTTTAAATTTAACTTCCAAACAAAACTGCAAAGTTTTTTACCCATAATTCCAAAATAAAATATTAACATTCGACTTATCAACCACTTAACACACAAAATAATTTTATAATATATTTTAATGAACAATTTTAACGATACACAATACGCCCAAAAGACTTTATCGCTGTTGATTATATTTATATATCAGAAATGCGTTAGGGATAGAAACGAATACCCCACAGCGCCATATTAAAGGATCCTTGCAATAGATAATTAAAAATTAACACCAATATAAGGTATTCAGAATAGAGAAAAAGTAAGCGAGGAGTAGCAGTGAATAGCCCGACCCGAGTAAATATAAATTTCAATTGTAAAATAATATATCACCGAGGGCACGCCCCAATAACATGTTGAAAGTGTTTTTTGACAATAAAAATGATAATATATTGTTGTAGTTATTACATTTGTGCTGTACTCTATAAACATTTAATTTGATATTGTGACTGATAGCATTGTTATAATTCCCACATACAACGAAAAAGAAAATATTGAAGCCATTGTAGATGTAGTTTTTTCTTTGCCTAATGAATTTGAAATTTTAATTATAGAAGATAATTCTCCTGATGGAACTGCAGAAATAGTAAGAAAACTACAAAGCAAATATGAAAATAAACTTCATATGATTGAGAGAAAAGGAAAGCTTGGTCTTGGGACGGCATATATTACAGGTTTCAAATGGGCAATAGAAAAAGGATATGATTATATTTTTGAGATGGATGCCGATTTTTCTCACCCCCCGGAAAAATTAATTGAACTTTATAATACTTGTAAACATGGTGCTGATTTAGCTATTGGTTCAAGGTATAAATCTGGAGTAAATGTTGTAAATTGGCCTATGGGCAGAGTATTGATGTCGTATTTTGCATCAGTTTACGTTCGTTTAGTTACCGGCATGAAGATAATGGATACGACAGCAGGCTTTAAATGTTTTAAAAGACAAACCCTTGAAACAATTCCTTTAGATAAGATTAAACTTAAAGGATATGGCTTTCAGATAGAGATGAAATTTACTACATGGAAATACGGTTTCAACATTATTGAGGTTCCCATTGTTTTTACTGATAGACAAAAAGGTACATCAAAAATGAGTGGGGGTATTTTTAATGAAGCCGTTTGGGGGGTAATAAAAATGAAAATTGCCAGCTGGTTTAAAAAGTACAACAGATAAGAATTTGATATTTCAGGATATAAATAGAAGTGGTATGAGTTCAACATTAATTAAAAATATTGAAATAGTAAACGAAGGTAAATCGTTTATTGGAAGCTTATTAATAGTAGATGACAAGATTGATGCTATTTTTACAGAGGATGAAACTTTACCAAGTGCAGATGATATAATAGATGGAACTGGTAAAATGCTGCTTCCCGGAATTATTGATGACCAGGTTCATTTTAGAGAACCGGGACTCACTCATAAAGCAGAAATATACACCGAGGCGAAAGCTGCTGTAGCCGGAGGAACAACCTCATTCATGGAGATGCCTAACACAAAACCTCAAGCCACTACACATGAAGTACTTGAAGAAAAATATAAGTTAGCCTCAGAAAAATCATTAGCTAATTATTCTTTTTATCTGGGAGCCACTAATGATAACCTTGATGAAATCCTAAAAACAGATCCTGAGAAGATATGTGGAATAAAGGTTTTCATGGGTAGTTCAACAGGAAATATGCTTGTTGATAATGAAGATGCTCTTGCAGCTATATTTGCCAAAGCTCCTACTATTATAACTGCACACTGTGAAGACGAGGATACAATTCAAGCAAACTTAAAAGCTTATAAAGAAAAATATGGAGAAGAAGTTCCTTTTGAAATGCATCATGTAATTCGTTCAGAAGAGGCTTGTTATAAATCATCGTCAAAAGCAGCAGCTCTTGCCAGAAAACATGGCGGACGTTTACATATTTTGCATTTAACAACTGCAAAAGAGCTAGAGCTTCTTGACAAAGATATGCCTATTGAAGAAAGAAAAATTACCGGAGAAGTTTGCGTTCATCATCTTTGGTTTACGAATGATGATTATAAAAAATATGGCGCACGTATAAAATGGAATCCTGCAATAAAAACTAAAAAGGACCGTGATGCTTTAAGAAAAGGAGTTATAGATGGTACTTTAACTGTTGTTGCAACAGACCACGCTCCACATACGAAAGAGGAAAAAGAAGGTACCTACTTTAAAGCTCCATCCGGAGGTCCACTAGTGCAACATTCCTTAGTTGCTATGCTTGAAATGGTAAAAGATGGTGTTTTTACTTATGAGCAAGTGGTTGATAAGATGTGCCATGCCCCTTCACAACTATTTAAAGTTAAAAGCAGAGGGTTTATTAAAAATGGATACAAAGCTGATTTAGTTATTGTGGAGAAAAAAGACTGGGCTGTTGCGCCAGAAAATATTTATTCAAAATGTGGATGGAGTCCTTTTGAAGGGAATCATTTTTCTCATCAAGTAAGTCATACTTTTGTAAACGGGCATCTGGCATTTCACAATGGTGTTTTCAATGAGAGCAAAATGGGAGAAAGATTAAGCTTTAACAAATAATTATAATGATGAGAATATTTCTGCCTACAATACTATTGGTTATATTTTTCATTGTTGGATGCAACAAACCAAAAGAAAATATACATTATAATTCCATTAATGATTACGAAAAAGCAGAATTGTGGGCAGATACTATTATCTATGACGTATTAATTATTAACCCCGATTCAACCGATGAGTGGCAAAGTCGGAAACTAGAAAATCTGAACCACTCCAAATTAGTAGATGACTTATTTAATAGTATTTATTCTGGACAAAAAACAGCTTATAATTATTACACAAATGCAGAATACAGCATTGATGAAATCAAGGATTTTGAAAATTCATATCCAAGAAAAGACATAGGAAAGCTACAGTTCTCAGAAGCCTGGAGATATGATAAACAAACCGGAACATATTTAAAACAGGTATACTCTATTCTAATTGCATATACGCTATACGATTCTTCAAATAACATCCGAGGTTACAAAGCCGGTTTTTATATTAAAAACAATTAAAACGATATCAATATCGAAGGTTTTCATTTTTTTAATCGTCTTAAAAACTAAACAAACAATATTATATAATGAAAACTATTCGAATTTTACATCGCTATGTCGGCTTTTTTTTAGTTGGGATTATGGTAATGTATGCCATTAGTGGAATTGTTCTTACCTATCGTAACACTGATATTTTCAAAACTAAAACACACATTGAAACTGAATTAGAACCTGGATTAAACACAGAGCAACTTGCTCAAGCTTTAAGAATACGACATTTAAAAGTTGACAAAGAAGAGGAAGGAGTACTTTATTTTCATGATGGTTCCTATAATAAAACAACGGGATTAACCTCATGTGACAAAGCAGAATACCCTGTATTTATCTCAAAATTAACAAGATTACATATGACTGCCTCAGGAGGTGCTATGTCTTGGTTAACAACAATTTTCGGATTAGCATTGTTATTTTTAGCTATTTCTTCCTTTTGGATGTTTAAACCAAAAACTAAAATCTTTAAGAAAGGAATCATTGTTACTATAGCAGGGATAATATTTACAATTATTTTAACAATTCTCTCATAGTCAATAGACTATGAGAAATTCCATTCGCTTTCTTTTACTACAAACCTAGCTGTATTTCGACTCAATTGTGAGTCTACCACAATTTTACCTGCAATTATTTCATCTATTGCCTCTTGATTATAATTACGTATAGTTACCAACTCTACATTTTCATTATACTTTACAACAAAATCTTTCTTTAACTCTTCAATAAGTTTTAATGGATTTCTCTTAGTATCGACACTAGCAGAAAAGTTTAAAGCAGAATTTTGAATCAAATTAATTTTAATCTTATTCCTACTAAAAATTGCAAATATTTCACTTAGATTATCCTCTACAATAAAAGAAAAATCCTTAGGAGATATCGTGATGAACAATTGATTAGGCTTTAAAATAAAAACAGGCAGTTGATTTCCTGAGTGTTCTACCGAGTTAATAACAGTTCCTTCTAAAGAAATATCCATAAATGATTTCACATAAAGCGGAATTTCTTTATTCTGGAGCGGTTTTAATGTTTTAGGATGGATAACCTGAGCACCATAATATGCAAGTTCGATGGCTTCGGGATATGATATATCTTTTAACTTCTTGGCATGCGGGTACCATCTAGGATCTGCATTTAAAACCCCTGGAACATCTTTCCAAATAGTTAAACTTTCTGCATTTAAGATATGTGCAAAAATAGCACCTGAATAGTCTGACCCCTCTCTCCCTAACGTTGTAGTAATATTATTGATAGTAGACCCAATAAATCCTTGTGTTATATATATAGGTTCATCAATAAAATTCAATTCCTTAATAACAAACTGCGAACTCAGACCCCAATTTATTGCTGCATCACGATAATTTTCATTTGTTTTTATCAACTTGCGACCATCAACCCACTCATTTTTCAGTCCAATATAATTGGCATAGTTACTAATTATCTGTGTCGATAAAATCTCACCATATGAGACTATCTGATCATATTCAAAGTCATAATTTAAGGATGGATGTAAATTAACTCTTTCCCACAAAGACATCTTTATCTGATCGAACAATTCATAAATTGGATGTCTGTGCTCAAACAATTCATTAATTATTTTGACGTGATAATCAATGATAGATTCAAATGTATTTTTTAATTGAATTCCATCCTGTTTCATGTATGCTTCTACTAACTCTTCCAGGGCATTCGTTGTTTTACCCATGGCAGAAACAACAACTACCATCTTTATATTATTACGTTTAATAACGCTACATACATTTCTAACTCCTGATGCATTTTTCACAGAAGCACCTCCAAATTTATAAACCTGAACTTGCATATTTACAATGAATAATAGTAATACTCAAAGTTACTAAATTAGCATTCCTTTATTATTATTAAACACTATTTATTTGAGTGATTTTTATCATAAAATGCATTGAGATATTAATATTCTGTATATTCAATTTCAACAAAAAACACTTTTCAAAACTTTTGTCTGGATCATTAATCTAAAAGAGACCATCTTAACGATTAACAAACGTTTCATATAAAAAAAATTAAAACTAAACTTATCATAACAATAACAAACCTAAAAACCACAACAACGCTAATTCATTCCCAAAAACAACCCACTTTACACTTTTACACCTTTTCCTCACTACTACACTGCAAAAAGAAAGGGGTTCTACACAACAAAAATAACAAAATGAAGTTTTTCACCCCATAAAACAGAGGTACGTAAAATACATGACATATATCATATAATTTATGTAAATTATGAATTATAATTGATTAATAGTAAATAATACTTTTTCTGATAAGCTTATTTTAAAATTACTTCATTATAACTTTTTAGAGTTAGTATCAATTTATAGGATTTGTATCTGATAAAAACAAATCATGTTTTTTATTAATTAAAATACTGATTTAAACATTAATACAAATCAAACAAAATCACTTCCCCCGTATATTTTGGATTTACAACTCAATGGTTGTTCTATTCAAATTCGTTCGTAAAAATTTGATAATTCAATATTTAATAAAGTTTAAATTTTAAGAACATGAGAGGAAAGTATTTTTGTATCCTCCTATTGCTTATTACAATAGGAGTTAGTTCTGCTTATGCCCAAACAATAAAGGGTAAAGTAACTTCAAAAGATGATGGATTACCTTTACCCGGCGTAAATGTAGGTATAAAGGGTACCACAACAGGAACAATTACAGATTTTGATGGGAACTATCTATTAAGCAATATAGATAGTGAATCTGTTATTCTATTTTCATTTATTGGAATGAAATCTCAGGAGATAATAGTTGGCAATCAAACTACCATAAATGTAGTATTGGAGCCTGAATCTCAAGGAATGGATGAGATTTTAGTGGTGGCTTATGGTACCGCTAAAAAAGAATCTATTACAGGGGCGGTTTCCTCCATACAGGCAAAGGATATTGAAAGTAGACCTGTTACATCTGCCGCAGGAATATTAGAAGGTTCCAGTTCTGGTATTCAGGTAAATAGCTCATATGGAGAGCCTGGTGCAAATCCGGATATACGCATTCGTGGTATCTCTTCCTTGTCAACAATAGACGGTGCAAATGACCCCTTATACGTTGTAGACGGATCAATATATGGGGGTAACATAACGGATTTAAACCCCAATGATATTGAAAGCATTTCAGTTTTAAAGGATGCCGCTTCAGCTGCATTATATGGAAACAGAGCTGCTAATGGAGTCATATTGATTACTACAAAAAAAGGTAAAAAAGGATCAGGAAGCAACCTTAACCTAACTATAAATCAAGGTATTTATGCAAGAGGAATTAAAGAGTATGATCGTATGAATCCGGATGAGTTTATGAAAGCAAATTGGAAGGCCTATAAAAACTCCCTTGTATCAAGTAATGGAATGACAGAGGACGATGCTGCTATGGAGGCTACAAATTCATTGATATCAGATGTGCTGATTTATAATATTTATAATAAGGAGGATGATGCATTGTTTGATTCTGATGGGAATTTGGTTGATGGCGCTCAAATACTATCAGGTTATGATGATTTAGATTGGAATGATGCCATTGAAAGAATTGGCTATAGACAAAATTATAGTATGAATGGGGGTGGATCGACAGAAAAAGCATCATATTTTATGTCTGGAAGTTATTTGAATGAGAAAGGGTACGTCATTTCATCTGACTACCAACGTTTTACAGGACGTACAAATGTTGACTTTTCACCTAAGGACTGGATTAAAGTAGGAATGAATATATCCGGGTCATATCAAACAAGCAATAACACGAGCGGTAGTGTGGATGATGGTAATCTTTATGCCAATCCATTTAACTATGCCCGAAATATGGCACCTATTTATCCAATCTACTTACATGATATGGATACAGGCGATTATTTGCTTGATGCCAATGGCGATAAGCAATATGACGATGGAGGTACATATGGTAGATCTCAAAATAGTGGTCGTCACGTGATTTGGGAGTATGAGTTAAATACAAATAAAACCACAAGAACCACTTTGCAAGATTTGGTTTATATGGATTTGAAATTCTTAAAGGATTTTACTTTTACCGTAAAAGGAGATCTTTCATTAAGAAAATCGAATAAACTGGTATATTATAATGCAACAATAGGTGATGGCGCTGGTAATGGAAAAAGTTCTAAAACAATCAGAAACTATAAAGAATATAGTTTT
This sequence comes from uncultured Saccharicrinis sp., assembly GCA_963665705.1. Lineage (GTDB taxonomy): Bacteria > Bacteroidota > Bacteroidia > Bacteroidales > Marinilabiliaceae > Saccharicrinis. The sequence goes on along the minus strand of OY762448.1, from coordinate 232,828 downwards.
ATGCAGTACTTGAGATGGAATAAGGATATAAATCATCATCATATTTCGTTTTTAGCCGGACACGAAAATTATAGTTATAATTATGAGTATCTGGCAGGATCTAAACAAGGGGAGACTTTTGAAGGAGGTACTGAATTAGTTAATTTTAGTACTATAAACTCCTTATCCGGATATTCAGACAACTATACAACAGAGAGTTATCTTTCTCAAGTGAAATATAGTTTTAATGATAAATATTATGTAGATGCTTCTTATCGTATGGATGGTTCTTCTCGATTTTATACAGACAATCGCTGGGGAGGCTTCTGGTCTATTGGAGGTAGCTGGAGTATTTCACGTGAACCTTTTATGGAGGCTTTAAATGACAAAATTAACAACTTAAAATTAAGAGCTTCATATGGTGGAGTTGGAAACGACAAGGGCGTAGATTATTATGCGTATAAATCATTATATGCAATTAAGCAAAATGGCGGGGAAGGTGCTGTTTATAAAAGCCAGAATGAGAATCTGGATTTAGAATGGGAAACAACAGGTTCTTTAGGTATTGGTTTGGAAGCTAGATTATTTAATAGATTAAACTTTAGTGCAGAATATTTCGACAAACGTTCTAAAGACTTATTGTTAGATGTGAATTTGGCTCTATCCACAGGAGGTACATCAACAGGTGAAGCAGAAGCTACAATCGCAAAAAATATTGGATCCATTAGTAATAGAGGTGTGGAAGTTTCTTTTGATTATGATGTGATAAGAAGAAATGGATGGAAATGGAATGTGGGTGCTAATGCCACATTTATGCGAAACAGAGTTGTGAAATTACCCGAAGAGGACAGAGAGAATGGTATTATTAAAGATACTAAGAAATATATGGAAGATCATTCTGTATATGAGTTCTGGATGTATCAATATGCAGGTGTTGACCAAATGACCGGTAACTCTTTGTATAAAATAGATAGTGAAGAATATGCTGATCCTGCTAGTGAAATTGACGCAGAATACTTGGTGAATGTAAATGGTACTTATTATACAACAAACACAACATACTCATATAAGGACTGGAGTGGAGATGCTCTTCCTGATGTTTATGGAAGCTTTAACACAAAGCTTAGTTATAAAAATCTTTCTTTAGGGGTTCTATGTACATACTCTCTTGGAGGAAAGGTTTATGATAAAACATATATTGGTTTAATGGGAGCTTCCGGAGTACATGCTCTTCACAGGGATTTATTAAATTCATGGGATGGCGTACCTGATGGTATGACTGAGAATTCAGTTAACAGAATTGATCCCAATGGTATTCCTGTGTTGAATTATGATTTAAGTACTTATAATAATACATCATTATCTTCCCGTTTTTTACAGGATGCTTCATATCTGGTGATAAAGAATATAAATCTTGCTTATAATATTCCTTCTCATTTGACACAAAAATTAGGAATCGGAGGAGCATCTGTGAGCGCTTCTGTTGAGAACCTTGTAACATTCACTTCTTTACAAGGGATGAATCCACAACAAAGCTTCGATGGAATAAATACAAATGCTTTTGTTACTGCAAGAGTATTTTCTTTAGGTGTGAATGTGAAATTATAAAAAATGCGAATTATGAAATATATAAATATTTGGAGTTTATTGTTGGGGGCGATCTTTATTTTTTCAGGATGTTCTGATGATTACATGGAAACAAATCCAACAAGTGAAACCTCTTCAACTACTGTTTTTGAAACAACCGAGAATGCTGCCTTGGCTATAAATGGAATGTGTAAACTAATGACGTCTCAGTATATACATAGTCAGGGGTTTAATGGTGAAGGAACTATTAAAATGTATTATGGTAATTATCCGGGTAATCATTTTACTGTTAATATAAGCGGCTGGACAAATGTAATTAATAGTACTTATCATGCTAATTCTACAGTAAAGTATGATTACTACCCATGGTATTATTATTATACAATTATTAGTAATGCCAATTATGTGTTAGCGAACATTGACGAGGCTAGCGGTACCGATTCAGAACGTTATTACATTAAGGCACAAGCTTTAACTTTTAGAGCATATTCATATTTTATGCTTTCTCAATTGTATTGTAAACGTTGGGTTGATTCAGATAGTGGTAGTTCTGATGGTTTAGTACTTCGTTTAACAACATCTACAGAAAATATAGGTTTATCAACCTTAGCGCAAGTGTATACGCAGGTTTATGAAGACTTGGATAGTGCAATTGATTTATTTGCCAATTCTAATGAATCAAGAAGTAGTGATGATATTTATACGCCAAATATTAACGTGGCCTATGCCGTATATGCAAGAGCTTCTCTTACTAAAGGGGATTACAGCACAGCTTTATCAATGGCACAAAAAGCCAGAAGTGGTTATGAACTAATGTCTACAGAAGATTATTCCAACGGATTTTCAGAGCCAACATCAGAGTGGATTTGGGGTTGTTATAGTTCTTCAGATGAATCTTTATACTATTATTCTTATTTAGCATATATTGGATATAATTCTAACGCAAGTAATGTTAGAACCAGACCCAAATGTATGAGTAAGGAGATTTATAATAAAATTTCGGATACAGATATCCGCAAAGATTTATTTCTTGATCCAACAGGATTTTCAGATTATAGTACTTCAACTGGTAAGGCAACATCAAAAGGTGATATGTATACATATGCATTTGAGAAATGGCCAGATTTATATTCCACAGCATCAGTTTATGCATATATGCAATTTAAAATGAAAGTGCAAGGATTACCAGGTGTTGGTTATATGAATAATATTCGTTCTTCTGAAATGTACTTGATTGAGGCTGAAGCTAATTATTTCTTAGGCTATGAAGATGATGCCAGAAGTGCATTAATCACCTTAACTCAAGAATCAGGACGTGATACAGAATATACTACAACAAGCACCGGAACAGATCTTTTGGATGAAATTAAGTTTTATAGAGCTGTTGAATTATGGGGTGAAGGATTTGATTGGTTTGATTTAAAAAGATGGAAAGATCCTATTGAACGAAAGAGTTGGGCTGAAGGTGGTAGTTTTGTTGCCGCTTATACAGTTACTATTGAACCTGAAGATGAAAACGAATGGGTTTGGGTTATTCCAGAAGGTGAAACGGATTATAATGATGCATTGTAAATATATGTAATACAAAATTAACAATTGAAAAGAGGTTGTCATTAAAAAATGACAACCTCTTACTGTTAAACACAAATCTCCATTCCCAAACAAACCATATAAAACGTATTGATAAAACATTGTATTTCGTTTTACCTTATTCATACTATTTTAAACATCAATCTTTAATCTAAAAAATTATTCTCCCGTAATAAACAACTATTAATCTTATAAATCAGTAAACACTTCACCCGGACACAAGGCTATAGACAGCCAATAATCTACAAATACGAAAACACAGACAAATTACTTCATTAACACCATAAATTAATACAATTGATCAAACTCAAAAAATAAAGTCGGGTATTTTTTGCATACACATGACTAAATATTAGTAACTTTTATATACTTTCGGCCTGAATCTATCCAGACTCTAAGTTTTATGATAGATTTTTACAATAACAAAATACCTTTTTCTTACCCTTTTGAGTTAACGTTTAAAAAAAAGTAATTTAACTTAACACAAAAACAAAATCACTTCAATTTCTATAATATTTTTATTACAACAGTAGAAAAATGAACAAGGATGAGAAAATAAAATATGGAAACAAGGACTTTGTTTTATGGTTGTTTTACTCAAATAAACAATATATACGAAGCTTATTTTTCGTAATATTAATATTTTACCCTGCCTTTGGTATTCTAGACTATTATGCCACAAATACTTCATTTAAAACTATTTTATTTATAAGATTATTCATTGGTCTTCCAACTCTTATTATTGCTTTATCGCTATCCTATATAAATAGGATGCAAATTTACCTAAGAACAATAAACTCAACGGCTTTATTTATTATAAATCTGAGTATTTCATTAATGTATTACCATTTAACTTCAGATGAAAATGCATTTAACACTTTTTATTCAGGTTTAATTATTACTACTGCAAGTCTGTCGTTATCCATGGGCAACATCCGTTTATCTAATACTTTTATAATAATATCAACATTTACATTTATAGCAGTAGGAATTTTCAAACACAACCTTTTCACTTACAACAAACTACTATTTATTGAATCCTCTACATTTTTAATTACTTCTGCTGGTTTTTGGATTTTTGCAAACACTATTATTGATGGCTTCTCTAAAAAACTATTTCAAACACAGAGAAAAATATGCCTTGAACGAGATAACATCAGTACTCAAAAAGAGAAATTTGAAAAATTAAATACAACCAAAGACCAATTCTTTAGCATTATTTCTCACGACTTAAGAAGTCCCTTTAATACACTTATTGGATATTTTAGTATACTAACACAAAACAAGGAAGAAAATTTTACTGTAAAAAGAACTGAAATTTTGCGAATCTACTTTCATATAAGAAGGACTTACAATTTATTAAACAATATTTTAATCTGGGGAAGATCGCAATTACGTAATAATTATTTCCAGCCGCAAACCTATATAATCAAAGATATCCTATTTGAAAACAAAGATCTTCTTAAAGAGATTGCCTTATCTAAAAACATTAATTTAACATACAATTGTGATGACTATGAATTTGTTTTTTGTGACAAAGAAATGATCGGAACTATTGTTCGAAATCTGGTATTAAATGCGATAAAATTCACAAAAACCGGAGGTAATATTACAATTATTGCTCGCAAACATAGCCCAAAGGAAATTGAAATTGCAGTAATTGATACTGGCATAGGAATATCTTCAACAATTAAAAATAAAATTTTAAAAGCTGCTGAACAGTATACTACACCGGGAACTGAAAATGAAGAAGGATCAGGAATAGGCCTGATGATATGTCAGGAATTTCTAAATCTTCATCAACGAGAACTTAAAATAGAAAGTAAGCTTAACAATGGAAGTAAGTTCTACTTTTACCTTCCCAGCAATAAGAATTCTTTTAAAAACATCCCAAAATTACCAAACAAGCAACCATAACAGACCAATCAGGATAAAAGTAAATTAAATTAATTTACTTTCTAAGTTGTTATTTCTACAAATAAATTCTACTATTACTACTTTTGCAAAAAAGTATATAACGTGACTCAATCAATCATTCTAAATAAATACAGCTCTTCAAACCTCTTTAACCAAGTAAAAACATTAATAAAAGAGAAAAAACAACGTTTATTTTTGTCTGGTACTACTGGCTCATTTAAAAGTTTAATAATAGCTGGCACTCTTGATAGCAACCAACATCTTGTTATTTTAAATGACAAAGAAGAAGCGGCCTATTTTTATAATGACTTAACACAACTATTAGGTGAAGAGAATGTATATTTTCTCCCATCTACTTATAAACGTTCTCCAGAATATGGGAATATTGATTCTTCCAATATTATTTTAAGAACAGAAGCCTTAAATTTTCTTAGTTCAGAAGGCAACGAAGGCATTGTTGTTAGTTACCCATTAGCAGTTTTTGAAAAAGTTCCAACAAATCAAAACCTAAAAGATTGTACACTTAATATCAAAACAGGGGAAAAACTTGACATCTCATTTGTAACTGAAATGTTACAGGAATATGAATTCACACGAGTTGACTTTGTATATGAGCCAGGACAATTTTCAGTAAGAGGCAGTATTGTTGACATCTATTCTTTTGCAAATGAAGAACCTTATAGAATTGACTTCTTTGGTGATGAGGTAGACTCAATACGTACTTTTGACCTTGAAAATCAATTATCAATAAACAAATTTGATCATATTGCTATAATTCCAAACCTAAACAATCAACAAAACGATGATAAAATTTCGTTACTAGATTTCTGTGATAAAAACACCTCTATTTGGACCTACGACATCCAGTTTATTGCGGATAAAATTAAGGAGGCACATATAAAAATTAAGCATAGGAATAGCCAAAAAAGTGAAAACGAAAATATTCCATCTGAAAAGCATTTTATCAATAACACTGAATTAATTTCATCTTTAGATTCCAGAACGACTATAGAGTTTGGTAAAAGAAGTTATTATAATAACAACACTGAAATTGCATTTAATATATCGCCACAGCCTGCATTTAATAAAAACTTCGATTTAATTGAAAAAGATTTACTATTAAATGAAGAAAATGGATATGACAGATATATCTTATCAGACAATCCAAAACAACACGAGAGACTTCGTGATATTTTTAAAGATCTTGATAGTCGTGTTTTGTTTACACCAATTGAGAAAACCTTACACGAAGGATTTATCGACCATGATTCCGGATTTTGTTTTTACACTGATCACCAAATTTTTGAACGCTATCATAAATTTAGCCTAAGAACAGACAAAGCTCGTGTTGCCAAACAAGCTATTTCATTAAAGGAACTTAGCAGACTTAATCCTGGTGACTATGTAGTACATATTGATCATGGTATTGGGCGTTTTGGAGGTTTAGTAACTTCAAATGTTAATGGCAAACCTCAGGAAGCTATCCGACTCGTATTTAGAGACAACGATGTTCTTTTGGTTAGCATTCATTCTTTACACCGAATCAGCAAGTATAAAAGCAAAGATGGAGAACCTCCACGCATTAATAAACTAGGTACGGCGGCGTGGCAGAAAATAAAAGATAAAACCAAGAAAAAAGTAAAAGACATTGCTCGTGAACTTATTTCTCTTTATGCACAAAGAAAAGAAGAACCTGGTTTTGCTTTTTCCCCAGACAGCTATTTACAAACAGAATTGGAAGCATCCTTTATTTATGAAGACACGCCAGATCAGGAAAAATCGACACGTCTTGTAAAGGAAGCAATGGAAAAAAGTACTCCTATGGATATGCTTGTTTGTGGAGATGTTGGCTTTGGTAAAACAGAAATTGCCATACGCGCAGCCTTTAAGGCTGTAACAGACAATAAGCAAGTAGCCATATTAGTTCCTACCACAATACTGGCAATGCAGCATTTCAACACATTTAAAGACAGGCTAAAAGATTTCCCCTGTGAAATAGATTACGTAAGTAGATTACGAAAGCCAAAAGAAATTAAACAAGCACTTACCAAATTAAAAACAGGTGAACTCAATATAATTATTGGAACGCACCGTTTAATTGGCAAGGATGTTGAGTTTAAAGACATGGGGCTATTAATTATCGATGAAGAACAAAGATTTGGTGTTAGCATTAAAGAAAAACTTAAGAAAATTAAGATCAATGTAGACACTCTAACATTAACTGCTACACCAATACCTCGAACTCTGCAGTTCTCATTAATGGGCGCCCGTGATTTATCTATTTTAAACACTCCCCCTCCTAACAGACATCCTATTCTTACAGAACTACATACAATAAACGATGAAATCATAAAAGAAGCTATTTCGTATGAAATTGATAGAAATGGCCAGGTATTCTTTATTCATAACAGGGTTCAAAATATTTTTGAAATTGAGGCAATGGTAAATCGAATTTTACCTAATGTTAAAACAATTGTTGCTCATGGCCAAATGGATGGACCACAACTTGAAAAAATAATGCTCGGTTTTATCAATGGGGATTATGACGTACTGATTGCAACAACTATTATCGAATCAGGGCTCGACATACCTAATGCTAATACCATCATTATTAATAACGCAAACCATTTTGGACTTAGCGAACTTCATCAGTTAAGAGGGAGAGTGGGAAGATCAAACAAAAAAGCATTTTGTTACCTTTTAGCACCACCATTAACATCTGTAACACAAGAAGCGCGCAGACGATTAAAAATTATCGAAGAATTTTCAGACCTTGGTAGTGGCTTTAACATTTCAATGCAAGACTTAGACATCAGAGGTGCTGGTAATTTATTAGGTGGTGAACAAAGTGGATTTATTGCGGATATTGGATTTGAAACATATCATCGAATTCTAAACGAAGCAATCCTTGAGCTAAAAGAAACTGAATTCAAAGAACTATATAAGGAAGAAATTAATCAAACAGCAGATAAGAACATTAAATTTGTAAATGATTGTTCCATTGAAACAGATGCCCTTCTGGTATTACCTGATAATTATATTGAAAATGTTGCAGAAAGAATGCAATTATATCGAAAATTAGACGGTTTGAAAAATGAAAATGAATTGGAAGTATTTAAAACCGAGTTAACTGACCGATTTGGACCAATACCAGATACAACACAAGAACTTATACAAGTTGTACAAATAAGATGGAAAGCTATTGAACTAGGCATTGAAAAAATCATCTTTAAAAACAGCAAGCTTTTAATATATTTTGTTTCAAATCAAGAATCTCCTTATTATCAATCACCAGTTTTCACTGGTATACTTGGATTTTTACAAACCAAAGCAAAAACTGCTAAAATGCAGGAAAAAAACAATAAGCTACGTCTTACATTTGCAAGTATCAAAGAAGTAAACTCAATAAAACAATTAATTGATAATATGCACTCTGAGATTTTTACTGAGAACAATAATTAAATATTATATATATCCTCTAATAATTAACTCTCAGCAATAATTATTTCAAACACTTCTCCATTAGGAGAAGTTAAGGCATTGCAGGAAGCATCCATCGAAGTACCATTTTTAAATTGCATTTTTATCTGAGGTTCTAAACTCCCTTGCGTTATCGATCCTTCAAAAACATTTATAATAGAGCAATTAACGTCTAATACAGATTTAATATTTTTTCCTACCAGTTCATTTTCACCTAACATTTTATGTGTAAAAGCATTTGTTTTTAATATTACGCCTTCATTATTTAGTATAAAAACAACTTTTTCACTCTCAAATATTACTCTTTCATAAATCATATTTCTTTTTTCATATGATTTACTTATTGTAACATCTTTAATGATAACCTGCACAGATACTTTATTATTAAAATTAACTTTCGACCCTGTAATTTCAGCCCAGTAAGTATCTCCATGAACGGTTTTTAATTTCGTTAAAAATGGCTCTATCTTTTTATCCTCACTAAGAGATGAATTCAACTTATTATTAAACTCTTCAATATACTTTTCCTGAATAAAATTTGAAACAGGTAACCCCATTACATCCTCAATGTAATGTGTTTTAAAAACATCCATCCCCAAACAATTCAAATACATAATTTTACCATTTGTAACAACAACTATAGGTAAAGGTGAAGTTGAGATAAACTCACGATATCCCTGTTCTCTCTCTTTTTGCTCAATATCTACTTTATGCTTATAAAAAGCAAGATCAATACTTATTCCCAGTTCTTTTTTATTAATTGGTTTAACTAAATAACCATATGAATTTGTGACAATTGCTCTTTCAATTACCTGTGAAGAAGTATCACTTGAAACATATATAACGGGTATATTAACCTCTCGCTGAAGTAGTTCTGCAGTCTGAATACCATCAATCTCTCCTTCTAAATGAATATCCATTAATACAACATCCGGACGAAGTTCTTTACACATTTCTACCGCCTCTTTACCAGAAGAGGTTCGCCCCACTAATTCATGTCCTAAATCACGTAAAAACATGGTAAAAATGGCCGTTATAAATTTATCATCCTCAACTACAAATACTCTTCTCATAATAAAATTAGATTCACATTCTTAATATTTAGCTTTCAAATAATTATATCTTTGTGAAAAAATATAGTTACGTGAATTTAGTCATTGATCAGGGAAATACATTTATAAAAATTGGTGTTTTTGACAAGGGTAAGCTGATTCATTTTGATTCATTCGATTTTTTTGACGAAAAAATTATATCCAAAATTAATCATGGTCAAAAAATAAATAAGGTTATTTTTTCATCCGTTAAAAAAGAATATGATAATCCAGAATCAATAATAAAAGCAATCGGACTACCTGTTACAACAAAAGCTATCATATTAAACAGTGACACAAACATCCCAATAACAAACTGTTACGAAACACCTAAAACATTAGGAAAGGATAGGATTGCTGCACTAGTAGGGGCTTCTGAAACGTTTGCAGGCTCTCCAAAATTAGTTATCGATGCTGGCACGGCAATTACAATTGATTACCTTGATGAAACAAATTGTTTTAGAGGGGGTAACATTTCGCCCGGAATACAAACAAGATTCAATGCATTACATCAAAATACAGGTCAATTACCTCTGCTAAAAATAAATGAAGATTCACCTTTTTTAGGTCTAAATACATCAAATGCAATTGAATCAGGGGTTCAAAATGGGGTAGTTTTTGAAATAGAACACTATATTAACCATTATATCTCCCTAAATATCAACACTAAAACAATTTTAACAGGAGGAGATGCATATTTTTTTGCCAAAAATTTAAAAAATCCCATCTTTGTAAATCAAAATTTAGTATTAACAGGTTTAAATACAATACTTGAATACAATGTTTAATGAAAATATATTAGCAAAATATATGCTAATTAAAAACAGTTACAAATCTACCTCTTATAAAAACCCAAAAGACATATCCAAATGTCCACCCCCAAGTATTGGCATAACTTTTGGTGTACTAGCAGAAAGTATAGCTAAATTTTCATAAATTTTTTATACTAAAACACAGGACAATATTCACAACTCATACTTAAAGTAAATTGATTAACAATTATTTAAAACTTATAAACACCATGCCAAGAATTTTTACAAAGATTTTTATCACGGGAATGATAACTCTTTTAGCAGTACAAGTAAGTGCTCAAAAAGGAGTTGAAGACGGCTCAAAATATGGGCACGGAGAAGACAGCCTAAGATGTCTTAAGAACCTATCGTTATTTGTTGAATACGTAAAACAAAAAAGTTATGCAGATGCTATTCCTGCATGGGAAATCTGCTTTAACGAATGTCCTTTAGCTAGTACTAAAATTTACACTGATGGTGTAAAGATTATGGACTACAGAATTAAAAAAGAAAAAGATGCAACAAAAAAAGAAGAGCTTTTTCAACAATTAATGGGCGTGTACGATCAAAGAATCAAGTATTTTGGCAATAGCAAAAAATACGGTGAAGATTACATCTTAGGTCGTAAAGCGGTAAAATTACTTTCTTATAAAAAAACCGATGCTGATGCTCGAACTCAGGCTCAGGAATGGTTTAATAAATCTATTGCTTCAAGAGGTAATAATAGTGAAGGAGCTGTACTTGCAACTTACATGACAAACACTGTTGCAATGTTTAAATCAGGTCAAACAGACGCAGAAGAAGTTGTTAGCAATTACGTTAAAGTTAATGACATCTTAACTGTTTTAGTTGAGAAATATGCAGCAAAAAAGAAGTATGCTGATATGTACAAAGGTTTAAAAGATAATGTTGAGAAATTATTTGCAACAAGTGGTGCTGCAGATTGTGAAACAATTGAAAAAATATTTGCACCTCAATTAGCTGATAACAAAGAAAATGTAGATTGGTTAAAATTAGTAACCAAATTATTAGCTCGTGCTAACTGTGAAGATGCTCAATTACTATATGATGTTTCAGAAAGTTTACACGCTATTGAACCTTCATCATCTTCTGCTTATGGTTTAGCTCGTATGTACTTAAAATCTCAAGATCTTGATAAATCTGTTGAATATTATAACGAAGCAATTTCTCTAGAGGAAGAGGCTGAACAAAAAGGTACATTCCACTACCAATTAGGTTTAATTAAATTTAACCAAGGAAAATTATCTGATGCAAGAGCAAATGCCAACAAGGCTATTGAATTAAAACCAGGTTGGGGAGATCCATACATTTTAATTGGTAATTTATATGCTACTTCAGCTAAAAACTTAGGTGCCGATGAATTTGAACACTCAACTGCTTACTGGGCTGCTGTTGATCAATTCTACAAAGCAAAAAGTATAGATGCAAATGTAGCCACAAAAGCTAATGAGCTAATCGGAATCTATTCTAAACATTTCCCTGGAACTGAAGAGATATTCTTCCACAACTTAACTATCGGAGCTTCTTATACTGTTGGAGGATGGATTAACGTAACAACTAAAGTTAGAGCTAAATAATTACAGATGAAATCTGAATATTTATATAGCAAAAAACATAATATTTATAAAACTGCAAGTAGCTTAATGCTACTTGCAGTTTTACTTTTTATGTACTCATGCACATCAAATAAACCTGAAGAAATAAAAGCTATTGAAGAAATTGAAAACATTCCTTCGTTAGAATTGTATGATTACGAATCATTTATTACAGATTCCGGTAAAGTTAAATATCACTTAATCACCCCACAACTGCTAAACTTTGATAAATTAGAAGATCCTTATAAAGAATTCCCGCTAGGAGGTCATATTATTACTTATGATTCAATAAACGTTATTAAATCTGAAATCAAATGTAAATATGCCATTAGCTATGAAAAAAAACAGCTTTGGGACCTAAGAAATAATGTTGAAGCGATTAACGAAGATGGGGTAATTTTCAACACTGAACAATTGTTTTGGGATGAAAAAGACAAACGTATTTATACTGAAAAATTCATTAAAATAACAACCCAGGATAAAATTATTACAGGCTATGGACTAGAAGCTACTCAAAACCTTAATAATTACGAAATAAAAAATGTTAGTGCCATATTGGAAATAGATACAGAAACAAAATAATATTTTAAAATTAGATGCATTTTGTTAATTTAACCTTTACTTTTTTGTAATACATATTTAATGGACAGCATAACCATAATAACTATTGCCTTATTATTTTCAGCATTCTTTTCTGGATGTGAAATGGCATTTATTTCCTCCAATAAGTTATTAATAGAATTAAATAAGAAAAAGTATCCTCGCTTAGGTAAAATAATAGATACTTTTATTAATAATGGCAGTCTGTTTATTTCCACGCTTCTTATCGGCAATAATATAGCATTAGTTGTATACGGTCTAGAAATGGGAAATTTACTATCTCCAATCATAGAACTTTATGTAAAATCTTCTACTTCAATTCTATTTATTCAAACCACACTATCTACAATCTTAATTTTAGTAACGGCTGAATTCTTACCTAAAATATTATTCAGGATTAATCCGATCTTAGTTTTAAACATTACTGCATTACCGTTATTTCTGTTTTATTCTTTATTCTACCCAATATCAAAATTAACAGTCTACCTTTCTGAGTTTTTAATGTCTAAAATTTTAAAAACACCAGAAAAGAAGAATTCGAAAAAAATTGTACTCGGCAGAATAGACTTAGATAATCTTATTTCGCTACATCACGACAAGCTGGAAGAGAATGATGATAATGCTAAAGAAGTGAAATTACTTAAAAATGCGTTGGATTTTTCGAAAGTTAAAATACGAGAGTGCATTATTCCTCGTACTGAAATCAGCGCGATGGAAGTAAATGAAAGCTTAGATATTTTACAGAAACGTTTTATTGAAACAGGGTATTCCAAAATACTTATTTATAAAAAATCCATAGATAATATTATTGGTTATATTCACGTTTCCGAATTATTTAAAAAACCTAAGCAATTAAAAAACGCGATCAATCCATTATCTATTGTCCCTGAAACAATGACAGCCAATAAATTACTTGAAGTATTTATTAAAGAACACAGAAGCATCGCTCTTGTTGTTGATGAATTTGGAGGTACTGCAGGTATTGTTACGATGGAAGATATTTTAGAAGAAATTTTTGGTGAAATTGATGATGAACATGATATTTCTGATTTAATTGAAAAGAAAATATCTGATAATGAATATATTTTCTCTGGAAGATTAGAAATAGATTATATTAATGAAAAATTTAATTTAGGCATTAAAGAATCTGAAAATTACGAAACTCTGGCGGGCTATATTCTTCAACATAACGAATCTATTCCTAAAAATGAAGAAGAATTAACAATTGATCACTTTAAGCTTAAAATCAATTTGGCATCAGATAACAGAATAGAACTAGTAAACTTAATAGACCTGGAACACTCATAGAACAATCCGGTTAAAATAAACAATATCTTATTACTTAAACAGGTAAAATACACACCGAATCTATAGTTGGTAACAAAACCGGATTATGTTTTCTCAAAATAATTTTAATCATTTTTAGGATTCAGCTCATATCCCATAACCGTGTTACCCATTTTTTTGTATATTCGTACCTGATTTTTTGAAAAATAAAATAAACAAATAAAAAAGAATGGCAACATTAGAGAGAATTAGAAATAAAGGCGGTATTCTGGTAGCTGTTGTTATTGGACTTGCCTTATTTGCCTTTATCTTAGGTGACTTTTTAAAGAAAAATGGAGGAGGTAATCAAGCCAATAGCATAGAAGTAGGAGAAATCAATGGAACTACAATAACTTATGCAGCATACCAAAACGAAATAAGTCAAGCTGAAGATTTCAGAAAATTACAAACAGGAAAAACAAGCCTTGACGATAATACTCAGTATCAGATTAAAAACCAGGTTTGGGAGCAAATGGTTCAGGAAATCCTTATGGGTGAAAAATTTGAAGAAACAGGTATTGATGTTAGTACTGAAGAAGTTTTAGAATTAGCAACCGGCAAAAATGCCCACCCTGCTATTCGTCAAATGTTTACAGATCCTCAAACGGGTATTTTTAATCAGGCTGCTGTTGTAAATTTCTTACGCAATAGAAAAAGAGACAGAAACGCTAATTTATACTGGGAGTATATTAAGAAAGCTATTGTAAATGAGAAATTAAATTCAAAGTACACAAACTTATATAGAAAAGGTTTTTACGCTACACAAAGCATGATTGAAAATGAAGCTAATGCAAACCTTAGAACTGTTGACTTTGATTTTGTAGCAGTAAACTACTCAACCATTCCTGATAGCACTATAGAAGTTTCAAACAGCGAAATTAAAGAGTACTACAATAATCATATTGATGACTTCAAACAAGATGCAGAACGCACTATCGAATATGTTTCTTATGCAGTAAACCCATCTGAAGAAGACAAAGAACTTGCAGAAAAATGGATTACAGATACAAAAGAAGAGTTCTCAAATCCTAATACAGATGCAGGTCAATTTGTTACTATGAACTCTGACCTTCCTTATGCCGACAAAAATCAAAAAGCAGAAGAACTTAGAATTTCAATTAAGGACTTTGCTGTAAAAGGAAAAGAAGGAGATGTTTATGGCCCTTATCTTGAAGATGACACTTATAAATTAAGTAGAATTGTAAGTATCAAAGAAATGCCAGACTCAATACGTGCACGTCATATTTTAATTCAGGAACAAGATGCAACTACAGCAAATGCAATTGCAGATAGTTTAATGAACCTTATTAAAAAAGGTGCTGACTTTGCAGACTTAGCTCGCAAAAACTCAAAAGATAATGGCTCTGCAATAAATGGAGGTGATCTTAACTGGTTTAAAGAAGGCATGATGGTAAAACCATTTAACGACGCTTGCTTTAACGCTAAAAAAGGAGATTTACTTAAAGTTGAAACTCAATTTGGAATTCACATTATTAACATACAAAATGTGGGTAAACCTGTTACTAAATACAACATTGCTACACTTGCAAGAGAAATTAAGTACAGCTCAAAAACATACCAGCAAGTATACTCCGAGGCAAATAAATTTGCAGCCAACAATAATTCTTCTGAGAAATTTATTGAAGCAATCAAAACAGAAAATATGACTCCTCGTTTTGCTACATTAAAAGCGAACGACAGAAATGTAAGAGGTCTTGAAAATTCTCGCAGATTAGTTCAATGGGCTTTTGAAGGTGAAGTAAACGACATGTCTCCTACTATCTATGAATTTGGAAATCAATTTGTAATTGCAGTAATTACAGATGCAAAAGAAGAAGGACATCAGGACATCAATGAAGTTGCTTCAAGAATTAAATCATTAATTGCTAAAGATAAGAAAGCTGAAATCATTATAAAGAGATTTGCTGACAACACAAAAACAAGTCAAAGTTTATCTTCTGTAGCTCAAAAAATGGAAAGTACAGTACAGTCTGCAACAAATATCAACTTTGCATCATATCAGGTTACAGGTGCTGGTTTTGAACCTTCTTTAATAGGTTTAGCTACAAATGCAGAAGTAAACACAATATCAATTCCAGTAAAAGGAAATAGAGGTGTTTATGTTGTTAAAGTAACTTCTGAATCTATTGCTGAAAATAAAGATTTAGAAGCTGTAAAAAGAACCATTACTCAAAGCACTGAGTATAAAGTAAGATCATTAAATAGTTCAATCCGAGAAGAAGCTCAGATTACAGACAATAGAGCAAAATATTTCTAGTAAATAAATTCTCAATATAATTCAAAGCAGTCTCATTTTGGGACTGCTTTTTTTTTGCATTTCACGTCTCTGAACCAATTCTTCTATAAAATAAGGCATAAAAAAAGGAGACTTACATTAAGCCTCCTTACATTAACCCGAGAAAAACTAAATTATTATGCGCTTAATATTTTCTTTACAAAGTCAGCAATTTCTTTTCCATCAGCTTTACCGCCAAGTTCTTTAGATGCCATCCCCATTACTCTACCCATCTCTTTAATTGATTGTGCACCTGATTTTTCTACAATTGCAGCAACCATTTTCTCTAACTCTTCACCAGTAATTTGTTCTGGTAAAAAACGAGCGATAACATCAGCTTCAATATTTTCTTTTTCTGCTAAATCCTCACGCCCCTGCTCCACAAAAATAGCAGCAGCATCTTTACGTTGCTTCACCATTTTTTGCAAAATTTTCATTCCTGCTTCCTCTCCTAATTCATCAGCTGCATCTTTTGCTGTATTTGCCTCAATTAATTCTTTTTTAATACCTCTAAGAGCCTCTAATGACACTCTATCTTTGGCTTTCATTGCAGCCTTAATTTCTTCTGTTACTTGCTCTAATAAACTCATTATCTTTTTCTATATTTAATCCTCTTTCCATAAAGAGTTAATCAACATTATCATGTAGATAAGGATTATCTCTTACTATTTTTGTTTTACCGTCTTTCCCTTCCGATATTGTAAACCTCGATACTTTATAATCCTCTTCTTCCTGTACTTGATTAATTTTCACTTTCTTTCTTTTATAAGCAGGAACATTTTCCAGTTTTTCAATATAACGGTCATCTTCCATATCCTCAGGGGTAATACTAAACCTTTCTCCTATTCCAGTAGTAATCTGACCTCTTTGATATTGATTTCCTGATATTATTTCAGGTTCTTCAACTTCTTTTTTCTTTGGAGTTGGCTTATAAAATTTATTAATTCGTTCCTCTTTAGCCCTTTCCAATTCATCAAAGTCAATAACCCTGCTGACAGATTCTTCAGATTTCTCATTCCCTTCATCAAGATCCAACACCAATGGCTCTTCATCAACAGAAGAAAACTCATTATCATCCCCCTCAATATCCCCATCAAGTGAAAAACGCTGAACTTTAGGCTCATTTCTTTGTGAAAACTCGGCTATATTACGAGTATTAAAACCCGTAGCAATAATAGTTACATTAACCTGATCCTGCAAGTTAGTATCTGAACCTGTACCCCATATGATTGAAGCACTCAAACCTACAGTTTCCTGAACAAAATCAGTAACCTCTCCTACTTCATCCATTGTTATTTCATCAACACCAGATGTAATATTAAGTAAAATATTTTTTGCTCCGCGAATATCATTACTATTAAGTAATGGAGATTCTAGAGCTTGTTGAATAGCCAAAAGAGCCCTATTTTCGCCCGATGCAGAAGAACTACCCATGATAGCAACACCACTGTCTTTCATGACTGTTTCCACATCAGCAAAGTCAACGTTAATATAACCATGCACTGTAATTATCTCTGCTATACCTCTGGCTGCAGTAGAAAGAACATCATCAGCCTTAGAGAAAGCATTTGAAAGCTTCAGGTCGCCATACATCTCTCTAAGCTTTTCATTATTTATCACCAACAGAGAATCTACATTTTTCTCCATTTCAGCAATACCATCCAAAGCCTGATTTATTCTTAGCTTACCCTCAAATTTAAATGGGATTGTAACGATACCTACAGTTAAAATACCCATATCCCTGGCAGCCTTTGCTATTATTGGTGCAGCACCAGTACCAGTACCACCTCCCATACCCGCAGTAATAAAAACCATTCTGGTATTATCCTGAAGTACTTTTTCTATATTTTGCAGGTTCTCTATTGCAGACTGCTTTCCTTTTTCAGGTTTATTTCCAGCACCTCTACCCTCAGTTAAAGATTCACCAAGTTGAATTTTTACTGGTACAGGACTACTTTCCAGTGCCTGAGCATCCGTATTACAAACCAGGAAATTTACATCTTTAATACCCTGATTGAACATGTGATTTACCGCATTACTTCCTCCACCACCTACTCCAATTACTTTAATAATGCAGTTTTGGCTTTGAGGCATTTCAAAACTCATCAAATCATCATTCATGTCAACTTTCTTTTCTTGTGTTTATCGTATTGCGAAATTACATTTCAACATCTTTCTCGTCAAAAATTCCGGCAAATGTCTTTTTCAAATTACCGAATAAGTCACCTGTATACTCAGTTTTTTCTTTCTTCTTCTTCTCTTTTTTAACAGATGACACTTTACGAGGACGCTCATCTTCCTCTTCATCGTCGAACTCATCCGGAAATAATTTCTGTTCTACAACTGATTTAACAGGGTTTTCTATAGCTGTTAGTAGCAATCCTATACTTGTAGCATACATTGGCTTTCCAGCTTCTTCAACCTCCTGAGTATGAACATATTTATTAGGCAATCCCAAACGCACTTCTAAACCGGTTCTGTATTTCACTAATTGCGAAAGGTTTTTTAATAGTGCTCCTCCACCAGTAATCACAATACCAGCACCTAACTTATCATATAATTTAGAAGCTTCAATATGGTAAATTACATAATCAATAATCTCTTCCATTCGAGCCTGAATTATATATGACAGCGACTTAAATGAAATTTCCTTTGGTTCCCAACCTTCTATTCCAGGAATTGTAACCACCATATCTTCCCTTTCTAAATCACCTAAGGCCGATCCAAACTGTGTCTTTAGGGACTCTGCTTGTTTCTGCAACACAGCACACCCCTCTTTAACATCCGACGTAACCACATTTCCACCAAGAGGAATAACAGCGGTATGCTGAATTACCCCATCATAAAAAATAGCAACATCTGTTGTTCCACCACCAATATCAACAAGAACAACACCTGCTTCTTTTTCTTCTTCTGTTAAAACAGCACGAGCAGAAGCCATTGGCTCCAGAAACAACTGATTCAACTTTAAACCTACACGATTTATACACTTTTCTATATTATTTACGGATGCCACTCTACCTAAAACAACATGGTAATTCCCTTCTAATCTTCGACCAGACATACCCACTGGATTTTTAACTCCAGCCTCATTATCAACAACATAATCCTGTGGAAAAACATGCAGAATATTTTCACCCGCTTCCAATGGAATTTTAAAATTATCCTTAAAAAGATGATCTACATCAAACTGAGTAATCTCCAGATTTGTTTCAATATAGCGATAGCCTCTATTCTGTAAGCTCTTAATATGCTGACCTGCGATTCCAACATATACGTCATACAATTTTTCACCGTATTTCGATTCCAGATTAAATACAACATCTTTTATCGCACTTACAGTTTCTTCAATATTAAGAACTACCCCACGCTTGACACCTGTAGATGGCACTTTTTCGATACCGACTACATGCAACTTTCCATTGTCATCTTTGTGTCCAACAACAGCTACAATCTTGGTGGTTCCTATATCTATAGCAGCAATTAAATTGGATTGGTTATTCATAAGTTTAAATTATTTTCAATTGTAACATGAAACTCGCAAAAAAATTCGATCATCATTTCTTAGTTCAAATAAGTCAATCAAAACTCAATACCAGTTTCATTACATTATTATTTTGTACAAATTATTTGACCTTCATACTTTAAATTAATCTCTTTGTAATTATTCCATTCTCTTGGATGAAGACCTTCTGTATACAATGCATACAAATTCCTCATCTTAACAGAATAATTATTGAGTGATCCCAAATACACAATCTGGTCACCTACCCGGGGAGCCAAAGAAAACTCACCATTTTGCTCAACATATATTTGTTCTATCTGCGCTTTCCAAAATGGATTTTCATTGATAAAACGCGCAAATTCAACAACTTCATTCAAGCTATCTAATTTATTAACATGTCCACTCAAAACTAAAGTGTGTGATGCATATTGATCAAACAAAGTCATTTTTTTACCATTTTCATCGATATAAAAGGAATCATACCCTGAAAACACTCTTAACAAAGGCTTTTTTTGACCGATAAAAACATTCAAATTTCCTCCTATTGTGTAATAAGCTTCACATTGATTTATTGCTTCATGTTTTCTTAAAAACATTTCAATTTCTTCACAATTTACATCCTCAATAGAACCGCCTAATAAACGCGGATATTTATTTAATAAAATGCTTCGAATTTGATCAGAAGTAACAAACTCAAAATCAATACTATCTTTTACTTCAACTTTTACTTGTGAGCATACAACACTACTCTTACCCTGCGAAACAAATGAAAACACTACAGGAAAAAATGCCAGCAACAACACCCAAAGAATAATATTTTTAATTTTCCTTATTTTCATTTTGATACACTCTCTTTCAATCTATTAAATATAATCGTATTAACAAACTATCCCCAATCACTCATCCTTTATTTATAAACATTTACCAAATAATTATTAACGTTTTATTAAAAAATCATTCCAGTATTTGTAAACACACTTCTATTTTTTGATTTTTTGCTGATACTTCAATGTAATTTTATCAATTTCTTTATCAATATCTCCAGCTCCCATCATTAATAAAATCTCAGGTTTTAATCCTTCAATTTCATCATACAAATTAGCTTTAGTTACTATTTTTTTTACATCCAAACCCACCAAGTCTAATACCATTTTAGAAGAAACTCCCTCCATCGGCAATTCTCTGGCAGGATAAATATCCAACATGATTAGTTCATCCAACAAACTTAAACTTTCAGCAAACTCCTTATGAAAATCATTTGTTCTTGAGTATAAATGAGGCTGAAAAACACCTGTTATCCTGTTATTTGGATATAAGGCCTTTACTGAATTAATTGTTGCTTTAATTTCTTCCGGATGATGAGCATAATCATCTATTAACACTAGCTGCTCCGATTTGATTCTCAAATCAAATCGTCTTCTTATTCCCTTGAAATTAGGTAAGGATTTTTTTATTTCTTCATACTCAACTCCACAAAGCATTGCAGCAGCACAAGCACCTACAGCATTCTCCACATTTACCAAAGCAGGAATTCCTAATTTAAGATCTAAATATTTTCCGTTTGGGGTGACTAAATCAAAGAGATACAAACCCTCATTTAATCTTATATTTTCAGCATAAAAATCAGCATTTATATCATTTACAGAATAAGTATACCTGACCACTTCTTTTTGTGTGGTAAAAGCTAAATCTACCTCATACTTACTCAATAAGATTCCCTCTTTTTTAACCAGAGAAGCAAACTCTTTAAAAGAATCTTTTACAGAAGAATCGTCCCCATAAATATCGAGATGGTCGGCATCTGCAGATGATATTAAGGCTAAAAAAGGCTTTAACTGAAGAAAAGACCTATCAAATTCATCCGCTTCTAAAACAACATAATCAGACGACTCTGACAATAATAAATTGGTTTTATAGTTTTGAGAAACTCCACCCAAAAAAGCACTACAATCTACTTTTGATTGTTTTAGCAAATGAGAAACCATCGTAGAAATTGTGGTTTTTCCATGTGTTCCAGCCACACATACCCCCTTATGCTCCTGAGTTAAAATACCAAGAACCTGCGACCTCTTTTTTACTTCAAATCCATTATCAAAAAAGAAATTGAGTTCCTTATGCTCCTTAGGTATAGCAGGTGTATAAACAACCAGTGTATTTTCTGGATTTTTATACTTCTGGTTTATTAAATTAACATCATCTTCGAAATGAATTACTATTCCTTCACTTTCTAATTCAGAAGTCAATAACGTTGGGGTACGATCATACCCCTCCACATTGAAATTATTGGCTTTGAAATAACGAGCTAAGGCACTCATACCTATTCCTCCTATTCCAACAAAATAAACACTCTGAACCTTACTTAATTCCATTATACTAATTTCAATAATTCATCAACAATTTGATCCGCAGCATTTGGCTTAGCAAATTTCTCAACATTTTGCATAAGTTTTATACGTCTAGGTTCATCCTTAACTAAGGAAAGAACCTCTGCAACCAATTTTTCTGTCACTTCTACATCTTTTACCATTACAGCAGCCTCTTCATTTACCAAAGCCATTGCATTTTTAGTTTGATGATCTTCAGACACATTAGGAGATGGCACAAAAACTGCGGCTTTTCTCAACAAAGCCATCTCTGAAATAGATGACGCTCCCGCTCTTGAAACAACCACATCTGCCAGAGAAAATGCAGCTTCCATTTTATCAACAAACGCCAATATTCTGACATTACTATTTTCTTCAACCTGATCTTTTATTTTATCATAGTAGAATTTTCCAGTTTGCCAGATCAATTGAATTCCTTCCTCCAGCAAAGTCTGATACCCGGCTAAAATTCCTTCATTAATAGTTCTTGCACCTAAACTACCACCTGTTACAAAAACCACTTTCTTATCCGGATTCAATCCAAAATATTTAGCAGCTTCAGCTCTTTCTATTTTATCTAATAAATTCTGACGTATCGGATTACCAGTCAACACTATCTTATCCTCAGGAAAAAACTTTTCCATATTTGGATAAGCAACACATATCTTACTGACTTTTTTTGAAAGTATTCTATTTGTTACACCCGGAAACGAATTTTGCTCCTGAATAACACATGGAATATTTCTATTTGAGGCCACTCTTAAAACCGGTCCACTTGCATATCCACCAACACCAACAACCACATCTGGCTTAAAACCTCTCACAATCTTACGAGCTTTCAACATACTCGCTGCCAACTTAAAAAAGAAGGTAATATTTTTATAAGTTAATCGCCTTTGAAAACCAGCAACAGGTAAACCTACAATTTTATATCCTGCAGCTGGCACCTTTTCCATCTCCATCTTTCCTTCTGCCCCAACAAATAGTATTTCAGTATTACTATCACGTTGTATTAATGCATTGGCAATGGATACTGCCGGAAAAATATGCCCTCCTGTTCCTCCTCCACTTATAATTACTTTCATTCTAATTCAGATTAAAGATTATTAGATAAAGAAAATATTGTTGATTATGCTTCTTGCTGAGCTTCTTGTTTTAATCTCTGAGCCTCTTCCATGTTATTCCTACTCACACTTAAAATAGCACCCATTGCAACACAGGTAAACAAAATAGATGTTCCACCCATACTTACCAATGGCAATGGTTGTCCTGTTACCGGGAATATTCCTACAGCAACACCCATATTAAAAAAGCCTTGAAAAACCAGAAGATAGGCCAGTCCTATAGCTAAAAATGCAGGAAAAGTTCGGGTACTCCCTCTAACGATAACTCCAGCCCGAAACAAAAACACCACATAACACATTATCATAAGAATAGCTCCTATAACTCCCCATTCTTCAACAATTATTGCAAAAATAAAATCACTATAAGGGTGAGGAAGGAAATTACGTTGCTTACTATTTCCAGGCCCTTTTCCCATCAACCCACCTGTAGCCACTGCCATCTGCGCCTGTCTCGACTGATAACTCCCATCAGAGTCTGAATCATCATCGCTAACAAACCTTTCTATACGAGCTTTCCACGTTTCAGCCCTATGTAAAAATGGCAAATATGGTGCTGCCAAAAACAATAAGATAACAATCAAAACAACAGCCGATACCGTACCAAATAAAAACCGAAAAGGAACTCTACCGATAAACATCATCAAAAAGGCAATAAATCCAATTAAAAAGGCGGTAGAAAAATCTTCTGTAAATATCAATCCACAAACCAATCCAACATAAACCATGATTGGCCTAAAAGCATCCCTTGCCCCATAATCGGCATCCTGATGACGTGCTAATGTTCGTGCTATATAAATGATTAGTGCCAACTTTGCCAACTCCGATGGCTGAAATGACAATCCAATCCCAGGAACCGTTAACCACCGTGAAGCCTGATTGAGACTCATCCCTGTAACAAGAGTAATAAACAATAACCCAATAGACACCCACAATAATAGGGTGGCATATTTAGCAAATACTTTATAATCTAACTGATGAATACCCCAGATCAAAGCTATACCTACCATTAAAAACACAAAGTGTTTAAACATATAATAATAAGTATTACCGCCCTGATATTTATAGGCCAACGAACCAGTAGAGCTATAAACTGCCAACAAAGAAATTGCAGCCAGTACAGCTATAACACCCCACAAAATAGGATCTCCTTTAAAATACTTTTGTAGCGCTCCCTTTAAACCCATGCTACAGATTTCTTACACACTCTTTAAACTCACGTCCGCGTTGCTCGTAATTATCGAACAAATCGAAACTTGCACAAGCAGGAGACAACAATATAGTATCACCTTTTTCACCTAAAAAATAGGCAGATTTAACCGCTTCCTGCATTGATCCACACTCTACTATTGTAGGAACGACTCCCTCAAAACTATCCAATAACTTTTTATTATCCGTTCCCAAACATATAAGAGCCTTGACCTTTTGATTAGCTAATTGCTTCAACTCAGCATAGTCATTTCCTTTATCAACACCACCTGCAATCCAAACAACATCAGTATTCATACTTTCCAATGCATACCAGGTTGAATTCACATTTGTAGCCTTTGAGTCATTTATAAACTCCATCCCCCTAACAGAAAGAACTCTTTCTAAACGATGTTCCACACCTTTAAAACTTACAAGACTTTCTCTGATTGCAGGTTTTCTGATTTGAAACAAACGCGCTACAATTCCTGCAGCCATCGTATTGTAACGATTATGCTGACCTTGTATTGCCAGTTGTTCTGTAAATATACTCATAACATCCTCCTTTACTTTAATTTGGATTTCATCATTATGACAAAAGGCTCCCTCACTGACTTCCTCTAAATTTGAAAAAGGATATTGACGAGCCTTTATATCTCTACATGCCAATTCCTTTGTAATATTGTCATCTTCCAAACAATAAATGAAAGCATCCTCTTTTGTTTGATTTTGGATAACTCTAAATTTACTTTGGATATAATTTTCCATTTTATAATCGTACCGGTCTAAATGATCCGGTGTAATATTCAATAAAACTGCTATATCTGCTTTAAACTGATACATTCCATCTAATTGAAAACTACTCAATTCCAACACATACCAGTCTTTATCATCAGCCTCAGCTACCTGACGAGCCAAACTTTGTCCGATATTACCAGCCAGTCCAACATTAATATTTGCATTTTTCAATACATGATAAGTCAAAAGTGTAGTTGTTGTTTTACCATTACTTCCTGTAATACAAACATATTTAGCTTTACTATATCTTGATGCAAACTCTATTTCTGATACAACCTCAATCCCCTTTTCTTTTAACTCAACAATCATTGGCACTTTATCAGGGATACCGGGGCTTTTAACAATCACATCTGCATTAAAAATACTTTCTCTACTATGTTGTTTTTCCTCATACAAGATTCCTGAATCATCCAGCTCCATTCTGAAATTCTTTTTAATCTCTGATAAGTCAGAAACAAACGTATCAAAACCTAACTTTTCCGATAGTAAAGCAGCACCTACTCCACTCTCTCCAGCTCCTAATATGACAACTCTTTTACTCATGTACCACAACAATAATTATCTTATTTTTAATGTAACGATGGCTAAAACGGCCAATAATATTCCTACAATCCAAAATCTTGTTACAATTTTAGATTCTGTATACCCTTTCTTTTGATAGTGGTGATGCAAAGGAGCCATCTTAAAAATCCGTCTTCCCTCACCATATTTCTTTTTTGTGTATTTAAACCAGGATACCTGCATCATTACGGAGATATTTTCAACAAGAAAGATTCCACACAAAATAGGTATCAGCAATTCTGTTTTGATAATGATGGCAAATACAGCAATAATTCCACCAAGAGTTAAACTGCCTGTATCACCCATAAAAACCTGAGCCGGGAAAGAATTATACCATAAAAACCCAATGGTGGCACCAATAAATGCAGCCATAAATATCACCAGCTCTTCAGATTGCGGAATATACATGATATTCAAATAATCGGCCCATACCGTATTACTGGATACATAAGCCAATATCCCAAGCGTAGTTCCGATAATGGCTGAAGTCCCTGTAGCCAGGCCATCCAAACCATCCGTCATATTTGCTCCATTAGATACCGCAGTGATAATAAATATAACAGCCAGAATAAATACCAACCAGCCCCAATCAGCTGCTTTTTCGCCCATAAAACTTACAAACCAGGCATAATCAAATCGATTATTTTTCATGAATGGAACTGTAGTTTTGGTACTTTTAATATCAATGGTTGCTGGTCTTGTTTCGGTACTACCATCTTCTAATTGAACAACAACGGTTTCATTTGGCACTTTTTCCCTAACAACAACTGTATCATTAAAATAAAGTGTTAAACCCACAATCAATCCCAAACCTATTTGGCCAACAATCTTAAACTTACCTGCTAAACCTTCTTTATTCTTTTTAAATACCTTTATATAGTCATCTAAAAATCCTATTGTTCCTAACCACAATGTTGAAACAATCATTAAAATAACATATACATTATCCAATTTACCAAACAACAGGGTTGGGATAAGAATAGAAGCTATAATAATAAGTCCTCCCATAGTTGGAGTTCCTTTTTTCTGATATTGCCCTTCCAGATTTAAATCACGAACAACCTCACCAATCTGCTTCTTCTGTAACTTCTTTATTACTTGCTTACCAAATATAGTACCTATCAACAAGGAAAAGATTACCGCCATTCCCGATCGAAAAGAAATATATTGAAACATCCCTGCTCCGGGAAAATCAAATTTTTCAAGATACTCAAAAAGATAGTACAACATTTATATACAGATATTAAAATATTAGACAATTAATTAACCTTAAACCTTATTCTCTTATAGCATTTCAAAAATCTCTTTGATAACTTCTCTATCATCAAAGTGATGTTTTACTCCATTTATTTCCTGATAATCCTCGTGACCTTTTCCCGCAACCAAGATGATATCTCCACGCTTACACAACATTACTGCAGTTTTGATAGCTTCTTTTCTATCAGCAATAGAAACAACCTTTATCCTGCTTTTAAAATCAACACCCTCCATCATATCATCAATAATAGATTGAGCACTTTCTGAACGCGGATTATCCGATGTTAAGATTACACGAGTACTTCCAAGCACAGAAACTTTTGCCATCTCCGGCCTTTTGGTTTTATCTCGATCTCCACCAGCTCCAACTACAGTTATTAAGTCTTGTCCGGGTTGTCGAATTTGATTTATTGTCTCTATAACATTTTTTAGAGCATCAGGTGTATGCGCATAATCTACAACTGCGGTAATTCCATTTGATGATCGAATGGTTTGAAATCGTCCATCCACAGACTGCAACCTACTTAACGACAACAACACTTCATCATGAGATCTACCCAAAGCTATTGCAGTTCCATATACTGCCAATAGATTTTGAGCATTAAAGCGGCCGATAAAAGGAGTCCAAACCTCACTATTATTAATCATCAACTGCATACCCTCAAACATACTCTCAATAATTTTAGCTTTAAAGTCAGCCATACTCCTTATTGAGTAAGTATTTTTTTTAGCCTTACAATTCTGCACCATTACCAACCCATTCTTATCATCGACATTTACCAAAGCAAATGCATCTTTAGCTAAATCATCAAAGAATTGTTTCTTGGCTTTAATATAGGCGTCAAAAGTTTTATGATAATCTAAATGATCATGAGAAAGATTAGTAAAAATACCTCCTTTATATTTCAAACCGGCAATACGCTTTTGATCTATTGCATGCGAACTTACTTCCATAAAGCAGTAACGGCACCCGGCATCTACCATTTGACGCATGATTTTATTTAAAGCAACAGGATCAGGAGTGGTATGAGTAGAGGATAATTTTTCATCTCCAATATAATTAGCAACTGTGCTAAATAAACCAGACTCAAATCCCATGTCTCTAAAAAGCTCATACAACAATGTTGCAATAGTCGTTTTGCCATTGGTACCGGTTACTCCTATCAACTCTAATTTTTCCGATGGATTGCCATAAAATCCTGAAGCAATTTCACCTAAAGCTTTAGCAGAATCCTCAACAACGATAAAAGGAATATTTTCGTAATTTTCTTTAGGTAAAGATTCACAAACAATGGCACTACAACCATTCACAATAGCTTTTGATATATAGTCATGGCCATCTACATGAACACCTTTGACTGCAACAAACAAAGTATCCTCAATTGCATTTC
Organism: uncultured Saccharicrinis sp.; assembly: GCA_963665705.1. Taxonomy (GTDB): domain Bacteria; phylum Bacteroidota; class Bacteroidia; order Bacteroidales; family Marinilabiliaceae; genus Saccharicrinis. The sequence continues at coordinate 204,371 of OY762448.1, read as the reverse complement.
TTGAATCAAAAGTAATTTCATTAAAAGCCACTTCTCCGTTGCCTTTAAACTCTTTTACTTTAGTCCATTCTTGTATATGATTTACATTTACCATGCTAACCTAACTTTATAAATATTCTTGATCCGTTTTTCAAACGACTACCGGCTGTAATTGACTGTTCAATCACCTTACCTCTTCCTGAAACAATTACTTTTAAACCCATATTCTCAAGTAACGAAACAGCATCTTTTGCTCCCATCCCTCTAACATTTGGCACTAATCCTGTAGCAAATGTTTTTCTGGCAAAATTTATTTTATGTTCCTGTGCTTGTGTTGATATCCAATCTGAATTCACATCCTCACCCTCCACTGCAACATTCAAACGATCAAACACAGTTTCCAAATCCTCCTTAGTACCACCTTTTGAATAAGGTAAAACACCCTCAGTTGGAACTTTCTCCACTCTCTCATCCATCATTTCAAGACTAGTTGCATAAACCCGATCTGAAATATCTTTAAATACAGTTCCAGCTACAACATTACCGTAGTAAACATTATTTGAAGGACCATTAACAACTACGATACATGAATATTTAGGTCTATCTGCAGGAAAGTAACCAGCAAAAGATGCTTGATATTCAACTCCACTACCTCCTTTATAACCTGTTGCCCCTTTAGCTATTTGTGCAGTGCCAGTTTTCCCTGCAATTTTATAATTATCATTTTTTATATTCTGTGCTGTACCTCTCTCTACAACCCCCACAAGTAATTCATGAACTTTTTCAATAGTGGACAAAGAACAGATGGATGGATTTAAAATTGTTGGTTCAAATGATTCAGTAAGTTCGCCATGACGATACACACCTTTTACAAAGTGAGGTTTAACCATTCTACCATTATTTGCAACGGCGTTATAAAAGGTAAGTATTTGTAAAGGCGTAAGCTGCGATTCATACCCTATGGAAATCCAAGGTAAAGAAACTCCTGACCAGGTATCTGATCCCGGATATTTTATAAAAGGCTCACCTTCACCTTTAATCTCTAAACCATTTTGCTGGTTCAACCCCATAGAATAAATACGATCAATATATTTTTTAGGATTGGACTTATACCTATCTACAATCATTTTTGAAACTCCAACATTTGAGGATTTTTCAAAAACCTGTCGATAAGTTATTTTCCCAAATCCTCCATGATGACTGTCGCGCATTACTCTATCATAAAACTTTAAATATCCTTTTCCTGTATCTATTGAATCATCAAGGTTTAACAATCCATCTTCCAAGGCCACCATCATACTAACTAACTTAAAAGTAGATCCTGGCTCTGTAGCTTCACCTATAGCATAATTAAAATAATCTTCAACATAATTACCCGGGCTTTTTCGATGAAGATTAACAATAGCTTTAATTTCACCGGTTTGTACCTCCATTAAAATGGCCGATCCATGATCTGCATTATGCTTAACCAACTGTTGCCTTAACGAATTTTCAGCAACATCCTGAATTTCAATATCTATAGACGTTAAAATATCATTTCCATTTTGTGGTGGCATTACTTCCTCAGGAACCCAATGACCTGATATACGAGTATATGTACTCACACCATTCTTACCTTTCAGAACATCATTGTAAGCCCTCTCCAAACCAACCATTCCACCTTTTTCCTTCTCTTCGTATAATTTACCAATAGTACGAGAGGCTAAAATTCCAAAAGGCAATTTTCTTTGATCCAACATTTCCGGCAAGAATCCTCCGGTATTTTTGCCCAATCTGAAAATTGGAAATTCCTTTACTTTTTTTAATTCCGTAAAAGAAATCCTTCTTCTGTGAATTCGATAGTACCGTTTTCCCTGCTGACGCGCCTTAACTAATCTCCTTTTGTATACACTTGCTGATTGATCTCTAAAAAATGAAGACAAGCATATACTTAAACTATCAATATTTTCATTAAAAATCTCATCCGTTAAACCATGAGCCATCATATCCATATACAAGCGATAACTAGGAACAGAACACGCCAGCTTCCTTCCATCACAAGCCAATATATTGCCCCTATTTGCCTCTATTTCACGTTCCTTACTGGTTAAAACCTGCTCCATCGAGCGCCACTTCTCTCCTTCAACAACCTGTAAGTAAACCACTTTACCAAAAACAACAACAGCAAGCACTACCAATGCCAGGTAGATAACACCAACTCTCCATGTTATGTCTCTCTTAATTGTCATTTATCTTAATACTTACTTTTCTTTTCTTACTATTATTCTTCGTGGTGGCTCTGTTAATTCTTCAAGTTCCACTCCTGCATCATTTACCTTTTGTAATATTACAGACTGCTTACTTATATACATAAGGTCTGAAGATGTTGTTATTGCTTCTATTCTCAGCTCTTGAATTTCTTTATTTAAGACTGCTGCTTCCTTTAATAATTTTTCTACTTTAAAATGATTTGATATATAAATAAATGCCAGTACTATTAGAAATAGAAAATAAGGAAGCTGCTTAACCACCACTTCTCTGGTAAATATTCTCCCCGAAAAGAAATCCCGTAGGGTAATCTTTTTAAAGGCATCATCACCAGAACCAACAAATTCTTTTGCTTTCTTTTTTCTGGCCATACTTATTCTTTTTCTGCAATTCTTAACTTGGCACTTCTCGAACGAGTATTTTCTTCCAATTCTTTTGCTGTAGGAAGAATTGGTTTTCTAGAAATTAATTTAAATGGGACTATACTTTTCCCATAAAAATCCTGCTCAACCTGAGTCTTATCACAATCTCCGGTTTTCATAAAATTTTTCACCAAACGATCCTCTAACGAATGGTAAGAGATTACAACTAAGCGTCCTTGAGGAGCCAGTACTTCTTTAGTTTGCATTAACATTTCCTTCAATGCTTCCATCTCACCATTCACTTCTATTCTAAGAGCTTGAAAAACTTTGGCTAAGAATTTATTTTTTTCACGTGAAGGAACACAAGGTTCTACAACCTCCAGCAAATCAGATATCATTTTAAATGAAGAAGATTGACGGTACGTTAAAATACCACGTACAAGCTTACCAGCATTCTTTATTTCTCCATAGGTTTTGAAGATTCTAAACAGATCATTTTCTTCATATTCATTCAACACATCATTAGCCCTGAGTTTTGCCTGCTTATTCATCCTCATATCCAACTCTCCTTCAAAGCGAAATGAAAATCCTCTTTCCGGTGTGTCAAAATGATGTGAAGAAACCCCTAAATCAGCTAGAATTCCATCTACCTCATCAATTTTAAGATAACGTAAAAAATGCTTTAGATATCGAAAGTTATGGCGAACAAAAATAATCCGATCATCATCAGGACGATTTTTATAAGCATCCTCATCCTGATCAAAGACAATCATTTTACCACCCTTAAGTTGTTTTAGTATTTCTTTAGTATGACCTCCACCTCCAAAGGTTAGATCAATATAAACTCCATTTTCTTTCAGGTTTAAACCTTCAATACACTCTTGAAGTAAAACTGGTACATGATACACTTCTTCACCCATTACTCAGCCTCCCTTTCTTTAAATTCAGTATTTCCCAATATTCTTTCTGCCATTAATGCCAACTCTCCCTCACTCATTTCATCACCTTCATAAACAGCTTTACTCCATAATTCAATTTTATTATCCACCCCAACTAAAACAATTTCCTTTGGGAGATTAATTTTTTCCAACAATCTTTTTGGCAGTAACATCCTTCCGTTTCCATCAAAGCTAACCTCAGCTGCCCCTCGGAAATATTGTCTGTAAAATTTATTTTCTGCTCGATTATACATATTAATTCGAGCCCTAATATCATTCATTTCCTCCTCCCAGTCGGGATATGGAGATAAAATCAAACAATCATCGAATAAATCTTTCCTTACCACAAAACGGTTCTCTTCCATGGCGTTCATCACCTTTTTAAAAAGAGAAGGTAACACAATCCGTCCTTTTGCATCAGCTTTACAAACAAAATCACCTATAAATGTGGCCATTACGATTGTGGATTAATTTGCGTAAAAATAAAACATTTTTAAACCACAATCAACCACTTTACTCCACTTTCTTACACATTGTTGATAAGTTTTTATATTTACCAAGAAAATTCGAATATTTTTTTCATGAATTTGACATGATTTTTACGAATAAAAAAGATGGATCACAATAAACAAAAAGCCCTTCCAATATCGAAATTGGAAGGGCTCACTATAAATAACCCGTATTAATGTGTATTTCTAATTAAAGAAAGAAACATTAATATTTTTCATCCGGTAGAATAACTATTTCCAGACAATTAGCATTATTAAAAAATTTCTTTGCTGCTTTTTCAATATCTTTTGTTGAAACTTTATCAATATTAAAATTAACCCTGAAATATGAGATCAATCACATTTTCTATGAAATAAATCATGCTGTTTAGTATTTTTTTTCTAAACTTGAACTTTCATTTTGGGAGACATGGAGAATAAAAATACCAAGAGCATTACAATTGATGTTGAAAAGGTTTTTAGAGAAAAAAACGCAGGACTTTATAAAATTTTACCAAAGTTTATTTTCTCTTATTTAAAGAAAGTAATTCATCAGGATAGCTTAAATAGCATACTTAAAGATCACCCTGATAGTTATAATGTTGATTTTGGGGAAGAGTGTAAAAAACTTTTTGGCGTTACCAGCTCTACTGAGGGTTTAGATAAGATCCCTAAAGAAGGTCGTTATTTATTTGTAGCCAACCATCCCCTTGGTGGATTAGATGGAATCATTTTCATGACAGAAGTAGGAAAAGTTTTTCAAAACATTAAATTTCCGGTAAATGACATACTACTACAAATAGGTCGCTTTAACGATATTTTTGTTCCGGTAAACAAACATGGAGCTCAGGCTAAAGAAGCAGCCATTCAAATTGAAAAAGCATTTGAATCTGAAGCTCAGATGTTATTTTTCCCGGCTGGTTTAGTTTCCAGAAAACAAGGAAAAGAAATTAAAGACCTGGAATGGAAGCCTGCTTTTATTAAGAAAGCGATCAAACATAAAAGGGACATAGTTCCTGTTTTTATCAGCGGCAACAACTCCGGTTTCTTTTATAATCTTTCGCGTATTAGAAAAAAAATTGGAATAAAAGCAAATATTGAAATGCTATACCTTGTTGACGAGATGTTTAAATTTAAAAACAAGAATGTAAAACTTACTTTTGGAAAACCAATCCCCTGGGAGACAGTAACAAAAGATGGTTCACCACAAGAATGGGCTGAAAAAATAAAAGAAACAGTCTACAGCTTACCAAAATTAATTTAATTTTGTAGCGCAATTTATCTATAGTTATTTTCATGGATTCTATAAAACCTATTATTGCACCGGTTGAAAAGTCAAAACTGGAAGCAGAGTTAACAAAAGAAAGATTTGTTCGCAACACTAATAAAGGTGGGAACAAAATTTATGACTTTAAAGGAAACGAAGCTCCAAACTTAATGAAGGAAGTTGGTCGTTTGCGAGAAGAATCATTTCGTCAAGCAGGAGGAGGCACCGGAAAAGATGCAGACATCGATGATTATGATTTAGCAGACGTTCCATACAGACAATTAATTGTTTGGGATCCTATTGAAAAGGAAATCCTGGGAGGATATCGTTATATAATGGGAAATACAATCCCCAGAGATAAAGATGGCAATGTAAAATTAGCTACATCCCGACTTTTCCACTTCTCAAAGAAATTTTTAGATGAATATATGCCTTGCACCATTGAATTGGGCAGGTCGTTTGTTCAACCGCAATACCAAAGTAGCAAACAAGGTGCTAAGAGCCTTTTTGCACTTGACAACCTATGGGATGGACTTGGATCATTAATTGTAAACAATCCGGAGATGAAATATTTCTTTGGAAAGGTTACAATGTACACTCATTTTAATCAAGAGGCCAGAGATTTGATTCTAAGCTTCATGAATAAATACTTTGGAGATCCAGATAAATTACTTTATCCTCATGATGAATTTAAAGTTAAAATAAGTCTTACTCAAGAAAGGATAAATGAAATTTTTAAGGGACCAACATTTGTTGAAGATTACAAAGTATTAAACCGAATGGTGCGAGAACTAGGAGAATCTATTCCTCCTTTGGTTAATGCCTATATGAATCTTTCTCCCTCAATGAGATCTTTTGGAACAGCTGTCAATGATCGTTTTGGAGATGTTGAAGAAACAGGCATCATTATTACCATAAACGAATTCAATAAAGCAAAAACAGAAAGACACGTTGAAACTTACGATCCAAACGAACCGCACAACTAGCAAAACAAGACTTTTTTTAAGTAAAACCAAGCATACAACGAAACGCGACCAGATATTTTTGGTCGCGTTTCTTATTTATTACAGCTAAAATCTTGGGATAATGAAAATTACGAAATATCTTTATATTGAACTGAGTCTTTTAGCTCATTGCCTCAATTAACATTAAAAACAATTAAGTTATGGCAACAAAACAAATACTATTTACTATAACTGTTTTCATTTTCTTTTTTAGTAATACGTTGACTTCTCAAGATAAAAAAAACGATCCATTTGAAAAGCTAAATCGTAAATATGAGGCTCGTTTAAACAAAATGAATAAAAACTACGAGGATAACCTTCAAAGAATGCAACAAGAATATGATGATCATTTAAAAAAAATGAATGATGCATTTAAGACATATCTTAAAAGTAATTTTGAAGAAGTGCCACAAAAAAATAGTGAAGTCAAAAAAGAAGAAGTACCTAAGCCTATAGATCAACCAATTTTTCAACCACTAACAACAACTACGCCCAATAAGGAATCTATTTCAATTCCTGAGCCAATAACTCCACAAATTGTATTAACTGAAGCTCCTGCCTATTCTATTACTCCAATTATTCAACAACCTACGGCAGCTAATGATTTTAAAGAAAATTTCACTGTTGATTTTTTTGGTAGTGAAGCTCAATTAAAAATAGACTCACGCACCAGAACTTTAAATTTAGCTTCTGTTACACCCGAAAGCTTTGCCAACTATTGGTCTGATTTTACCGAAACTTACTATCAAGTTTATCTTGAGTCGGTTATAGATTTCGCCTCCCAAACAAACCTGAATGATTGGGGAATCTACCAAATAATTGATAAGTCTTCTAAAAAACTATTCTCCTCGTCAAACAATCAGGAACTTTGGAAATGGGCTATATTAAATCAGGCAGGTTATCAGGCCAAAATAGGATATAACGGAAGTACTGTATGTTTGATGCTTCCATTTTTGCAAGAAATTTATGGTAAACCTTATTACTTTATTGATGGATACAATTACTACTTAATAGATAATAAGTTGGGTAAAAAAAGCTTGTATACCTATGAAAAAAATTTCGGAGGAGCTACAAAAGCATTAGATCTACTTTTACCATACGCATTAAATTTTAACGATAATACTATCATAAAACAAACAACTCTTCCTAACGAAAAAGTTCCACTTCAATTAAAACTGGATAAAACTACTATGATGTTTTTAGCCAGTTTTCCACAAACGAATAATACGGTGTATTTAAACGCTGCGATGTCAGGCAACGCAAAAGAAACACTTTACGATTATATAAGACCACGGATAGAAGGAATGAGCGAAACGGAAGCTGTCACATACTTACTAAAATACCTTCATAATTCATTTGATTACAAAACGGATCGCGATCAATTTGGTAAGGAAAAGATGTTTTTTCCTGACGAAATATTTTATTACCCATATTCCGATTGCGAAGACAGAACTGTTTTATTTACCAGACTGGTTAACGACTTACTAGGACTGGATGTTGTTGCATTAACATACTTCAGTCATATGGCTGCTGCTGTGTCCTTTTCCACACCCGTTGATGGTTATAATTTTATAGTAGGAGATCAAAATTATACTATTTGTGATCCGACATACATCAACGCACCGATTGGTTCTGTTATGCCGGAATATAAAGACTACACACCAATTGCGATAAAAATAAACAACAACAACCAGATGAATAATATCTGGCAAATGATTGCTAAAAGTATCGAAAAAAACAATGAAGGTAATATTTACATAAACGACAGATTAATTTCTGAAAATGGAAAATACATCGTTTCCGGATGGTACAATCAATCAATTCAGATTGGGAACAAATCTTTTACATCCTCAAATAATACGCGTGATTTATGGTTTGCTTCGTATAAAAATACTGGAGACATAGAATGGTTCCTACCTGTAAAATGTACCAACTATGGTTTTACCCAAGCTTTTAATGTAGGAAAGAAAGGAAACGTGTATGCCCTAATTAATTATACAGGTGCCATTAATATTAATAATAAAACGGTAAGTAAAAGCGATCACTCAGCTCATTTAATATTAGGCATTTCAGATAAAGCCCAAACAATATTACAAGAGAACATTGACTTTGAAGCACCCGATGGTCAAAAATTAGCTTTCTATGGTAAATATAAACCAGATGGTACAAAAGTAGACCTTGTGTCATTTCCAACAGACAAAGTTCGTTTTGATTCAAAAATTACGGTTGATTCTCAGAATGATGTGGTAGTAAGAGGAATTGTTGGAGAAATAGAAGGTCTTACAAAGGATGTACCGATTACATTATCTTCCAGCAATTACAATCCGGAAGTTCAATTAGAATCTTACATCTCTGAATACAAATCAAAAGACTACAACAAACACATAGCTTCATTATTTGCTGCAATAAAGATTCTTTCACAGAATGGAGCAAGCTTTAGCGGATTAAATGTCAGAAATTTGATTAGTAAAAACAATCCAAACTTTCCTAAAAACAATCCAAACATGTACGAAAGTCTTTTAAGAATGCAGTTCGTAGTAAACAAAGGTGGGGTAGTTAAAATTGAAACTTATAAAGAAAAAAAAATATCTCTGGATGCCATGACTATTAAGAACAACTCAAACATGCAAATCTCAAACTCATCTTCGGATGCATATAAAATTTATTTTTTAAATGGAGTTGAAGTCGGAAAAGCAATTGTTTGGTATGATTTAAATTCAATTACAATAAATAAAAATGGATCATTAATTTTTGATTATGATGACGACCATACAAAAAAAGAAGTAAAAATCGAGACCATTTTAGATTAATACACATATTACATACATAAAATATAATAGCTCAAGTGATGTATGTTTAAAGCAAGTCATGCAAACAGAATACCTTTACCTATAGTTACATTACTTCATGGTTTATTTTAAGTCATGAGTAATTAGTATTCTACATACATGCTTTTTAAAATATAGGTTATGCCGTATTTTAAAACCATTATCTAATATTATAATTTCTTAAATTATGAATATTTTAACGCTTCAAAATTACATTCTCATTTAAAATCATTAATTTACACATCGTTTTACCCAATTCGCCCAAAAGTCAAATCTCACATGAAAATTAACTTAATCATATTCTTCATGTTATCTCTCTCTTTTTTTTGTAATTCCCAAAACAAAAAAACTGTAGAGGCCATCAATATATCCCATCCTTTATCAATCGATGGATATTTAAATGAACCAGAGTATAAATTGGCAACTCCGGCCAAAGACTTTACTCAACTCCAACCTAACAATGGAAAACCTTCATTCCAACCCTCTGAAGTATACATATTTTACGATCAAAATGCATTATATGTTGGAGCCATGTTATACGACAACAACACCGACAGTATTTTTAATTATTTATCCGGCCGGGATAACATTGGAATGTCTGACTATTTTGGCATATATTTTGACCCATACAACGAAGGACAACTGGCATACGGATTTTTCATTACACCTGCAGGTGTACAAACAGATATGAAGGCTATAAAATCAGAATCTGACAATGAAGATGAAAATTGGAATGCAGTATGGCAAAGCAAAACAAGAATAACAGATAAAGGGTGGGTAGTTGAAATGAGGATACCATACTCAAACCTACGTTTCCCAGAAAAAGAAATACACACCTGGGGGGTGAATATATTTAGAAATATAAGAAGATACAACTCTAACAACTCATGGAATTTTATTGACCGCAAAGTTTCTGGATTTATACATCAACAAGGTCATTTAACTGGTATCAAAAATATCAAACCACCCATTCGCCTTTCGTTCACTCCATACGCAGCAACATATCTTGAAACTTCAAAAAACAACACAACAGACGTTATTTATAAAGGAGGTATGGATGTAAAATATGGTATTGACGAAAGCTTTACTTTAGATATGATGTTAATACCTGATTTTGGACAAATTCAATCGGACGACAAACAATTAAACCTTTCGCCTTACGAACTTTATTACGATGAAAAAAGACAATTTTTTAATGAGGGTACAGAATTATTTGAGAGAGGAGATATTTTTTATTCACGCAGAATTGGTGGCACTCCAAAATTTTCAGATGATGTAGAAGACAATTTAAACGAAAATGAAATTATAGAATACAATCCGAGTAGTACAAGATTAGCTAATGCAACTAAAATTTCCGGAAGAAATAAAACCGGATGGGGAATAGGATTTTTAAATGCGATGTCATTACCTGCCAAATCGGTAATAAAAAACACGAGTACAAATACCAAAAGAAAAATACAAGTACAACCATTTACCAACTACAACACAATGGTAGTAGATAAAACACTGAATAATAACTCATACATAAGTATTATAAACACAAACATCACAATGGAAAATAATCCTTTCAGAGCAAACGTAACAGCATCTGAATTTATATTACGTGATAAGAAAAAGAAATTTTCATTAAACGGGAAAGGTGGCATTAGCTATCGAAAACCAGATAATAACACTAAAGAAAATGGAGGCTTTGGTCAATTAGAACTAAAAAAAGATAAAGGAAGTCTTATATATGGTGTAGGGCAAACGTTCAGATCCAAAGATTTTAATCCTAACGATATGGGTTATTTAAAACAAAACAACATCTTAATTTCAGAAGCGTGGACAGAATATGATATAATAGATCCATTTTGGATTTTTCGAGAAATGTATTTTGGTTTAAATGGTGAATATAAAAGAATAGTTGAACCCAAGGATAAACTTGAATCTGAAATTTACACTTGGATTTTCATGCGTTTTAAAAATAATAGCAGCGCCAGCTCTAATATTGGCATGGAAACAAAACAAAAAGATTACGATGAAACAAGAGTAGAAAACAGGTACTTTACAAAACCATACCATATTTACTATAATCTATACTTCAGTTCAGACACCAGAAAGAATCTTAATTTCAACACTTATATAGGAGGATTTAATTATCCCAACAACAGCAATTACGGAGAATGGTTTGGCTTAAGCACAAATGCACGAATTGGTCAACATATTATTTTAGAATATGACTTTAGTATTGACAATGAATATGACGATAAAGGATATGTTGATAACTCTACTGATGAAAACAATATATATTTTGGTAAAAGAGATGTAAAAGTAGTTGAAAATGAAATTGAGTTTGATTTTACTTTTAATAATAAATTAAGTCTGGAGTTCAGAGGCAGACATTATTGGTCTGGAGTCACTTATGATGAGTTTTATCAATTACAATCAGACGATTCTCTATTAACAGATAACTCATACAATAAAAATCACGATACTAATTATAATATTTTTAATATCGACACTAGTTTAAAATGGTATTTTTCGCCTGGATCAGAAATATCTTTATCCTGGAAAAATGAGATCTTTAATGATCAAGAATATGCAATTTATGGAATAAACAACAACTTACAAGATACTTTTGAGTCTATAGCAACTAACACTTTTTCCATAAAACTATTATATTACTTAGATTTTAATAGCATAAAACGATTATTCATTAGTAATTGATAGCTGTCAATCTATTTTAGAATTGATATAAATAAAGGAATTTATCAATATATAATGAACCTCTTCCCTAGCTTTTTTGTTTTTTCACGTACAAAACAACCAGAAAAACAAAACAAACAAATTATGGCATTAATTGAATGGAATGATTCGTACAATTTAAACATTGAAGTAATTGACGAACAACACAAAAAATTAGCAAAAATGATTAATGATTTCTACGATGAAATTACACAAAAATCGAATAATGATCTAATCTCAGAGCTAATTCACAAGATGAAAGATTATACTAAAGTGCATTTTAAAACAGAAGAGGAACTTTTGCACCAATCAAATTACAGCGAATTAATAGAACATAAAATTAAGCATCAAGCCTTTATTGATAAAGTCACTGATTTGGAAAAACGTTTTAATGAAGGTAAAATGGTCTTATCTTTTGAGATAACAAATTTTTTAAAAGACTGGCTTATAAGTCACATACAAAAAGAAGATAAAGCCTACGTAAGTGCTATTTTACAAGCATAATACCAAATAGGATTTTGACTTTCAAACAAATACTTTATCAGTTAGAAATTGAAGTAAATTCTCTATAACTAATCTTCTAACTGATAAATTCTAAATCTATGTAAAATTAAATTCATCCTGTTTATATTCTATTATTTCTTTTATTTTAATAAATTTAGAACAATAATTTTTCAACATAAACATAAAATACAATGAAAAAATTAATCTTATCATTTTTGTTATTAAGTTTTATAGCATTGGGCTGTGGAAATAAAAAAGAAAAACAAAAAGAAGTTTCGGAAATAAAAGAAACTTCTTCCGAAGCAATTGAAAAAATAGAGGAAGAAGCTGAATCTATTGAAGTAACGGTGGATAGCATTAAAGCTTCTGCTGAAAAATTAGACAATTTATTAAACGAATTAGAATAAAATTATGATTAATATATTAAAGAAAACATCTGGTTTATTTCTTCTAATCTTACTTATAGCAGGAACTTCATTTGCTCAACAAGCTAACAGCAATATGAAAGAGAAACTTGAAAAATCAGTTAAAGAAGGCAAAGATAAAACCAAACAGGCTTTAAATAAATCTGAAGAAAAAGGAAAAAAAGGACTTGAAAAAGCTGAAAAAAAAGAGAAAGAAGCTGAAGAAAAAGTCAAAGAAAAGACTGAAGACGTTAACGAAGATGACAAGAATCTAACCGAAAAAACAAAAGAAAATGCCAAAAAGGGGAATGCCTATGGTAAAGATAAAGTTGAAGAAGGTAAAGAATTCGGACAAAAAAGAGCCTTAGAGGCAAAACAGTACAAAGAAAAAAAGAAAAAAGAACTGAATGAAGTAGTAACCAAAGGAGAAGAAAAGACTGTAGAGGCAAAAGAAAAAATCAAGAATGCTAAAGATAAACTTGAAAAAGAAAAAAGCCAACTCTCTGAAGATGAATACAAAGTTAAAAAGGAAAAGATTGAAAATGCCGAAAAAGGTCTCAAGGAATTTGAGGAAAGAATAAAAAAAGAAAAGGCATCAATAACTGAATAATTTAAAAACTGCCTCATAAGGCAGTTTTTTTTGTTTTCGTTTTCAACCAAACCTACTTATTGAAACTCTGATTCTTAATTTTCTCAAGAATAGAAGTATATGAAAGAATATGATTTAATCGTAATTGGCTCTGGACCTGCAGGATATTCATCTGCAATGAGAGCACTTGATTACGGTCTAAACATCTGTATTGTAGAAGGAGCACATCTTGGTGGAGCGGGTATAATGAATGGAGCTCTGACTTCAAAAACCATGTATGAACTTTCAATGGATTATGCGGTTGCAGCGCGAACAGACAGAGGATATAGATCGGGTAGTTTGAGTGTTGATTTCTCAAAAGTAATTAAAACTGTTATTCATGCAGCTAAAGAGAAACAATATCAAATGTTAAGTCAGATTGAAACATTTTCATCAAATAAATCAAAAAGCGGATCTCTTACACTTGTAAGAGGTTGGGCAAAATTTATTAACCCATATACCATATCAATCGAGAACAACACAGAAATAAAAAAGCTTAAAGGAAAACACTTTATCATTGCTACTGGCGCTAAACCTCGTCAGGCCCCGGGCTTAGATATTGACCACGAAAGAATCATTAATTCTGATGATATCCTCAAACTTAAAAAATTTCCAGAAAGAATGCTTATCATTGGCTCTGGAATTATTGGCTGTGAATTCGCAACGATCTTCAGTAACTTTAAGCAAACAGAAGTACACTTACTTGACCGTGCCAATAAAGTTCTTCCATACGAAGATGACGATGTAAGTAGTTTTGTGGCAAAAAACCTTGAAGACAATGGTGTAATGGTTCATCATACAGCCCATTTAAGAGCAATAAAGAAACATCCGGATCACCTGGAAGTTATTCTGGATTATGATGCAGGAAACAGTAAAGTTATTGAAGTTGATGTTGCACTGGTAGCTATTGGACGAGTTCCCAATACTGAAAATTTAGGTCTGGAAAAAATAGGTATTACAACTACTGAAAGAGGAACTATAAATATTTCGGATGATTGCGTGTTAAAAGATGGAGATAATCAATGCCACATATATGCAGCAGGTGACATTACCGGACACACACAATTATATAGCGTTGCTGAATTTCAAGGTAGAACAACTGCTGAAAAAATAGCTTCAACACCATCATACCCATTGGACTATTCCAACATGTCAACATTAATGTTTTTCAAACCAGAGTTAGCATCTGTGGGAATGAATGAAAAACAACTAAAGGCCAAAAATATTCCTCATAAGGTTGCCTATTACTCAAACCAACTAGTCAACAGAGCTATTGCAATGAGAAACACAAATGGTTTTGTTAAAATAATAGTTAGTAGTGAAGAGGAACCTAGAATACTTGGGATGAGAGCTGCAGGACCTCAGGCATCGGCATATATCGTTTCAGTTGCTCACTTAATAAATCAAGGTAATAGCTTACAAGAAGTTTTAAAAATATTTTATCCTCACCCTAGTGTTTCTGAAGGAATACAAGAGTGCCTAAGAACATTAAGTGGAAAATCTATTTATAAACCAGAAGCATTTCCTGACCTTATTAATTTTAAAGAATGGCAACCTGAAGAGTAATAACCTTTCATTTAATTCATATTATTAAGTTTGTATAGTTATTTATTATAATTAAGATGTATGAAACGACCATGTAAATTTGATAATCAAAATTTACATACAAAAGAATGATCAAATTTATTTGAGAGTTCCATATGGCAATTAAAAGCAAATTTAGAGTATATGAAAAGCATAAGAGTCTTTATGATATTAATGGTTGTGGCATTTATTTATTCTGCAACTCCCACATATATAAAAAAAGCACTTATTCATTTGTTTCCGGGAATTGAAGATTACCAAATATTTTATAATAGAGAAATTCCTGCCAACAACCCACATCCATGGAATACTGCATATGACTATATGGATTTTAAGCTCTTACCTCAAGAAAGAGATACTCTTGAGAAGTATGAATCTGTAGCTTATCTCATCATCCAAAATGATTCTATAATTTATGAGGAATACTGGGACAATTACAATGAAAACTCTTTATCAAATTCCTTTTCTGCCTCAAAAAGCATCGTATCACTATTGATAGGTGCTGCAATTCAAGATGGTTTTATAAAAAGCATTAACCAATCCGTTTCTGAATTTATTACTGAGTTTAAAAATGACTCATACAACAACCTTTGCATAAAAGATTTGCTAACCATGAGCTCTGGACTAGATTGGAACGAAAGCTACATCAACCCTTTTTCAATGACCACTAAGGCTTATTATGGAGAAAATATAAATGAACTGGCATTAAGTTTAAAGATAATCGAAACACCTGGAATAGAATTTAAATACCTTAGTGGCAATACACAAGTGCTTGCAATAATAATTGAAAACGCAACAGGCAAAACACTTTCCGAATACACATATGAAAAAATATGGAATCCACTTGGTGCAACAAATACTGCCCTATGGAGCCTTGATAGAAATAACGGACACGAAAAAGCTTACTGTTGCCTAAATAGCAATGCAAGAGATTTTGCCCGAATTGGAAAAATCATTCTGAACCAAGGAAACATAAATAATAAACAATTATTCCCGGAAGAATACATTGAAAGTTCTATACATCCTGCATCCTATTTAATTGATCATGAAACCAAGAAAAATGTTGATTTTTATGGATACCAATGGTGGATAATAGACTACAATGGAAAACACATTCCCTATGCACGAGGAATTTTAGGGCAATATATTTTTATTTTAGAAGATGAAAATGCTATTGTTGTACGCCTTGGTCACAAACGAAGTCGAGATTATATTAAACATCATCCAAGTGACGCATACAGCTACTTAAATACAGCTCAAAGAATACTTAATAAAAGAAAATAAAAACGGCTGCCTCTAAAAATGAAACAGCCATATATATTTTAAATGTCAATTCAATTTTTAATATGCTCTGGTATTTCTACCTTCTACAAAATTAATAAATGATTGATTGACAACTTTATTACCTCCAGCAGTCGGATACTTACCTGTAAAATACCAGTCCCCATTATCATTCGGACAAGCAACGTGCAGATTTTCAATAGTTTGATAAACAACTTCCACTTCTGCATCAAGATTATCCGGAGTTAACATTTTTGCAATTTTTTCAGAAACTTCTTCAACAGTAAATGGCTTATATATTTCTCTTACATAATTTACTATCTCTTCCTTAGGTAAATTTTCTTGCTCCTTACATTTCTTATACACATCATCAATTACAGATTGCATTCCACGATCCTTCAAAAGAGCAATAGCTGCTTGAAAGGCACAGAAATCTCCTAATTTCGCCATGTCTATACCATAACAATCAGGGTAACGAATCTGAGGAGCTGAAGATACTATAATTATTTTTTTCGGATGAAGTCGGTCTAAAATTCTAAGAATACTTTTCTTTAAAGTAGTACCTCGAACAATAGAATCATCAATAACAACAAGAGTATCTTCTTGATTCTTTACAATACCATAAGTGACGTCATAAACATGCGCAACAAGATCATCTCTGCTTTCATCATCAGCAATGAAAGTTCTCATTTTAACATCTTTAATAGCCATCTTTTCAACGCGAGGTTGAACATGTATAATTTCAGATAATGCTTCCCTTGTTAATTCTTTACCTTCTCCTAGTATTTGGTCAATTTTACGTTCATTTACTAATTTACGAACACCATCTACCATTCCATAAAAAGCTGTTTCTGCAGTATTGGGAATATACGAAAATACTGTTTGCTCTATATTATAATTTACTTTTTCCAAAAGAATTGGAGCCAATAAACGTCCCAACTCTTTTCTTTCCTGATAAATAAACTTATCACTACCTCTTGAAAAATAAATTCTTTCAAAAGAACAAGAACGCCTTTCTTGTGGAACACGAACTTCTTCTTCTTTTACTTCTCCATTTTTCTTAATAACCAAAGCATATCCGGGACGCAATTCCTGCACCTCTCTAATTCCAACATTCATGGCAGTTTGTATAACAGCTCTTTCTGAAGCCACTACAACAATTTCATCATCAATATAGTATGAGGCAGGGCGAATACCCCAGGGATCTCTTGCTACAAAAGCATCTCCATGACCAAACATTCCAGAAATAACATAACCTCCATCCCATCTTCTACTAGAACGTTCTAATATTTTTCTTACATCCAGATTATCCTCTATCTGATGAGAAATATCTTTGTTTGTAAAACCTTCATTTTTATACTGACGGAATAACATTTGATTTTCCTCATCCAGAAAATGGCCTATATTTTCAAGAATAGTTACAGTATCTGTAAAATCTTTTGGATGCTGACCTAAATCTTCCAAACTTCTAAAGATTTCATCAACATTGGTAAGGTTAAAATTACCTGCTAAAACAAGATTCCTGGAACGCCAGTTATTTTCTCTCATAACAGGATGAACATAGTCAATACTATGTTTTCCAAAAGTTCCATACCGTAAGTGTCCTAAATAGAGTTCTCCGCAGAAAGGCAAATTCTCCTTCGCCCAAACCGGATCTTTCATTAATTCAGGAGTAACACCTTCAACGCGATTAAAACGGTTATCGATGTCATTAAATACATCCTGAATAGGGTTTGCTGCATTTGACCTTGATCGGGACAAATATCTTGATCCTGATTGTTGATCAATTTTCAAGCTTACAACGCCTGCACCATCCTGCCCTCTATTGTGTTGCTTTTCCATTAACAAGTAGAGCTTGTTTAGTCCGTATCGCCATGAACCATACTTCTCTTTGTAATACTGTAAAGGCTTGCGTAATCTAATCAACACAAAACCACACTCATGCTTAATCTGCTCGCTCATATTTTAAGAGACTAACTATTTTTAAGAAACCGCAAATTTATTCTATTTTTTTGGCATCCCCAACATCCTGACACGTAAAAAGGGTTAAAATAAAAAACGCCTCCAATTTGGAGGCGTTATATATTATTCTAAACTTGATAATTTAATGTTATCTACAGGTACCGGATAGCAACTGGGAAATTCTTTTTTTAACTTTCTATATAATTCTAAAGATTCACTTTTGCTTCGAAAATCACCAACCTGAACCCGCCAAAAAGGAGCTTCATACATCACATATATATTTTCATCCTGAAACAATGATAAAACTTTAGCTTTTACATCACTTGCTTCTTTCTTGGCATTATTATTTGACCCTAAGTAAAGTTGAATCCTAAAACCATCTATTCCTCCAGCTCTCTTATTCATATCTAAATGAATTCCCAACAACTCTTCAATTTCTGGTGATTGTGATATTTCAAACCTCCCATCAGATCCTTCCTGAAAAGTTACCTTTTCAATTAAAGCCTGTCCTGATTTACTTTGTGCATTACCAACAGAAAAAACGAATCCTATTATTACAATAAATAATACTCTAATCTTCATTTGAATTTATTAATATTTTGACTGCAAATATAAAGATTCTTTTGTTGGAACAGCCAGAACAGGACAATCAGACTCATTAATTAATTGATTTGCGAAAGGTTTTATTAAATTTTCTAAAGGATTTGAAGTATGAAGTATATTGGTCGCAATAACATCTGCATCAACTTCACTTATGTAATCTAACAATAATTCTGATTTTGATTTTCCACTTAAAATTCTCGATTCAACGCTTAAATCTGTATTCTTATTAATAAATCGTACAGTTTGTTTTACAAAGGAACTAACCCTGCTTCGTAATATATTATAACCTGGTTCTTTAAGCCCTACAACAAAGATTTTTGCATTAAATAATTTTGCCATACCAACAACTGCCGGCACCTTTTGTCGACTAGGCTTGCTGAAACTAATTGGTAATACTATTTTACTGATGCTTCTCCACTTTCTTTCGGGACGCACTGTTAAAACAGGAACAGTTGCATTGTGTACCAATCTGTATGCATTACTCCCAATCCATTTATCTTCAAACCCTGAAGCACCATGCGTGCCAATTACAATCAATGTTGTATCATCATACTTAGCCTGATTTGTAACTTCTTTTATTACGTTTCCTTCTCTAACTTTATAGTCAAATTTTCCTCCCGGAACTAAATACTTCTCTTTATTTTTTTCAACAATTTCATGCAACCACTCAGCAACATTATCACTTAACATCAGCTCTGTTTCTTTTTTGGAATATCTATACTCTATCTTTTTGGTCTTAACATGAAGAATCTTTAACTCAGCTTTCAATCTATTTGCAATCTGAATACCAAACTCCAAGGCATTTAATGAATTATCCGAAAAATCAATTGGAACTAAAATTTTTGTCATGACAACATTTTTTTTTAATAAAGCAAGATTTATTTTAGATACGTACTATATTGTAAAATAGTTATCTCAAATCTAACATTTTATTACAATATTTCAACGAGAAAAATGACACATTTTAATTTGCCATAAAAGAAAAATACCGGGAGAACAATATCTAATGATTTGTTCATTCCCGGTATCAATCAACACAACACAATTTTAAATATCTTAAATTTGATAAAACACCGAGAGTTCTATTTGTGGGGACAAATTAAGCAACTCCCGGCATCAATCAACACAACACTCTTAATTTTCTGCTAAATTAGTTTTTTCTGGCTTTTGACCATTATAGTTTTATGTTTTTATATAAATAAGCATTAAAGATTTAACATCAGGTGTCAATTTCAATTTGAAAATACCGGAAGTTGCTTATGTGGGGACAAAAAGTCAACTCCCGGCTTTATTCAACACAACACTATCTTTATGCTATTAGCAGCTCTTCTGAAAATGGTTTTGGTATATCGCAAAAGAAAAATAAATGATCCACATTAGCAGACCTGAACTTTTTATATACTTTTTCTCCTACATTAAATAAACTAACCTGTCCCTGATTCATCTCAGATAATCTTTGCCCGGCAATAAGAGCATCTATAGTATCTAAGTTTATCTCATTTACCTCTCCAAAATCAACCATGACATTTGAATAAGGATGAGTTAGTACATTTATTAATTCTTGTTTAAATTTGGTTGATTCATTTGTGTTTATCTTAGCTTCTTTTTCAAAAGAAACTAGAATTGTATTCTGGTAAGTTTTAATCTTAATCATAACTACGTGTGTCTGTGTTTCGATTTGTTATTTCCAAAATACATGCCACATTTTAACACACCCTGATTACCAACAATTTAAGTTTATGCACTTATGAATTACAGCCACATTTTGGAAATAGTTCCATTTTTTGGATTTTGTTTAAAATATAAACACAAGCCCCTCCCATGTATTAATCCTCCAAAAATAAGGCACCAATATTATATATTGATAGAAAAGAATTTCTTATATCAAATGATTGTGATAATTTTGCGCCAAACAATTAAAAGCAAAAAATGGTAACAGACCAATATTTTGATTCGATTCGTCCTTATCGCGATAACGAAATGACAGAGGTGTTTAAGCAGTTGATGAATGAAGAATCTTTTAAAAAATTGCTCCTTTTTCTATTTCCTCACATACCTACTGAGAATTTCAAAAATAAGCTATTATCTCTACAATCCATTCAGGAGTTTCAAATAGGAGTTATATACCCATACATTCAGGAAGTAATAAAAAACACAACCCAAGGGGTTAATGCAGAAGGATTTGAAAAATTAGATCCAAACAAAAGTTACATATTTATCTCAAATCATAGAGATATTGTATTAGACTCTGCATTTTTAAATATTTTATTACATGACCATGGACATGATACATGTGAAATAGCAATAGGTGACAACCTTCTAATTTTCCCATGGATTACCAAGCTGGTTAAATTAAATAAGTCGTTTATGGTAAAAAGAAATTTACCAGCCCGACAAATGCTTCAAAGCTCGAAATTACTTTCTGAATATATCAGATACGATCTTACACAAAGAAACTCAAGTGTATGGATTGCACAAAGAGAAGGCAGATCTAAAGATGGAGATGACAGGACACAAACCAGCTTATTAAAAATGCTGAATTTAAGTGGCAAAAAAACCTTTGCAGATAACTTTAAAGAACTACAGATTGTCCCTCTTTCCATTTCATACGAATATGATCCATGCGATTACTTAAAAGCTCATGAGTTTATACTTAAAAAAGAGAACCCTGAGTTTAAAAAAACTCAAGAGGATGATCTAAAACACATGGCTTCAGGTATAAAAGGAAGAAAAGGCCGCGTAAACTTTAAAGCAGGATCTCCAATAAATGGTGAATTGGAAAGCTTAAATTCATTAGACAAAAACGAACAAATAAATAAATTGGCAGAAATTATTGACGAACAAATTCACAATAATTACAAACTATGGCCAGGAAACTTTATTGCTGCTGATATAATTAGTAACACCAAAGATTTTTCTCACAAATACACAAAAGAAGAAGAAAGTACTTTTAACAAATATATTGAAGAGCATATCTCAAGATTAGACAAAGATACTGATGCAAAATTCATTAAAGACTTACTAATGGAGATGTATGCCAATCCTGTTAAAAACTTCTATAAAGAATAAATAACAGACTATCAACAAAAAGGCCTATTCCAAAATTTGGAATAGGCCTTTTTGTTGATTATTTTTATTCTTACTCTATTTTCTTTAGTAAGATATTTAATTCCTCTAACTGCTCCGGAGCAATTGCCGAAGGCGCATCATTCATCACATCTCTGCCTGAATTATTTTTAGGGAAAGCAATAACGTCTCTAATAGAATCCAATCCAGCAAACAACGAAGCCAAACGATCAAATCCAAAAGCAACACCTCCATGTGGTGGAGCTCCATATTTAAATGCATTCATTAAGAACCCAAACTGATTTTCAGCTTCCTCTTCTGAAAATCCAAGTAATTGAAACATCTTGTGTTGCAACTCATCATTGTGAATTCTAATCGAACCTCCACCAATTTCAACACCATTTATTACTAAATCATATGCATTAGCCCTAACTTCTCCCGGCTCAGAATCCAACAATTCTAAATCTTCTTCTTTAGGAGAGGTAAAAGGATGATGCATGGCATGATAACGACCACTTTCCTCATCCCATTCCAACAGAGGAAAATCAACAACCCAAAGAGGAGAAAAATTATTTTTATCACGCAATCCCAAACGCTCACCCATTTCTAACCTTAACTCACAAAGAGCAGTTTGCGTTTTAGCTTTTGCACCAGCTAAAATTAATATCAAATCACCAGGCTTGGCGTCATATGCCTCTACCCACTTACTAAAATCTTCCTCTCCGAAAAATTTATCTACAGATGATTTAAAAGTTCCATCTGTATTATATTTTAAATACACCAAACCTTGCGCTCCAATCTGTGGTTTACGAACAAAGTCTGTTAATTTATCCAATTCTTTTCTTGAATAGGAAGCACATCCTCCAGCACAAATTCCCCCTACATATTCTGCATCTTCAAATACTTTAAATCCACATCCAGAAACCAACTCATTCATTTCTACAAATTTCATATCAAAACGAATATCTGGTTTGTCAGAACCATAATATTTCATAGCTTCTGAATAAGGCATTTGTGGAAAATCATAATCTAAATCAAGATTTTTAATGACTTTAAACAGATGCTTAGTCATCCCTTCAAATGTTGTCAAAACATCTTGTTGATCAACAAACGACATTTCACAATCTATTTGAGTAAACTCAGGCTGACGATCTGCCCTTAAATCCTCATCCCTAAAACATTTTACTATTTGAAAATATCTATCAAACCCGGCAACCATCAACAATTGTTTAAACAACTGAGGTGATTGAGGCAATGCGTAAAATTGACCAGGATTTAATCTTGATGGTACAATAAAATCTCTCGCCCCTTCGGGAGTTGACTTCATTAAAACAGGTGTTTCTGTTTCAATAAAATTTTGCTGATTTAAATAATTACGAACTTCAAAACCTAACTTATGTCGCAACTCTATATTACTTCTAACAGGATTACGTCGTAAATCAAGATAACGATATTTCATCCTTAATTCATCACCACCATCTGTTTCATCTTCAATTGTAAACGGAGGCAACTCTGAAGAGTTAAGCAATACAAATTTATCCACAAGAATTTCAATTTCTCCTGTAGGTATTTTAGAATTCTTATTACTTCTCTCTTCAACCTCGCCAACTACCTGAATTACATACTCCCTTCCTAATTTCCTTGCCTCATCACTCAAATCTTTTCTTGACTCTACATCCAGAACTAATTGCGTAATTCCATATCTATCCCTAAGGTCAATAAAGGTCATCCCTCCAAGATTACGTACCTTTTGAACCCAACCACTTAGGGTTACTTCTTTGTTTACATCTTCAAGCCTAAGCTCTCCACAAGTATGTGATCTGTACATTATAATTGTTATTTGTTACTCAATAATTATATTTGAAAATCAGCTGAAATTCTTTTACTTAATTTCTAAAACCAAACTACTGATTATTTAACATGCGAAAATATAAAGAAATTAAATAAATCAGCTCTATTTATAAAATATAAAATCAAAAGATGACTAAAATCAATTTCTCAGACGAATATTTTATGCAACAAGCACTTAACGAAGCCCAAATAGCATTTCAAAAAGATGAAATACCTGTAGGCGCAATTGTTGTATGTAATAAACAGATTATTTCAAGAGCTCATAATCTAACAGAAACCTTAAATGATGTAACCGCACACGCAGAAATGCTTGCCATTACAGCAGCAGCAGAATACCTTGGAGGGAAATACCTGAATGACTGCACATTATATGTAACACTTGAACCATGTTCTATGTGTGCAGGGGCACTAAACTGGTCGCAAATTGGAGAAATTATTTTTGGCGCAAAAGATCTCAAAAGAGGTTTTTTAAGACACACACCCCCTATATTACACCCCAAAACTTCTGTAAAAAGTGGAATATTAGAATTAGAGTGCTCAAATATTGTTAAAAACTTCTTTAAAAATAAAAGATAAATTTTTACCGAATTCTAATTTTTCTTAAATTTACGAGCATGAATTTCGAAAATATTTATACTGAACTTAAAAACTGCGGCACCTCTGAAAACACAAAAGAATATCTTCAAAAAGGTGCGAAAGGGGAACTTTTTGGAGTCAGCATAGCTGATCTCGAAAAAATAAAAAACGACATTATTTCTGACAATGATGATAAAGGAGCTGATCATGCAATAGCTCTAGAACTCTGGAAAACAAGAAATATTGAATCTCGGATACTGGCATGTATGATAGCAGACCCCAAAAAAACAACAAGGAACCTGGTTAACAAATGGGTATCTGTAATAAATTACTATGCCATTTCAGACTATCTGGCATCCTTAATTGCTCAAACACGTTTCGGGCAAGATATTATGTATTTATGGATCCAATCTCCTGATGAATATGTAAAACGAACAGGATTCTTGATATTAAATTATCTGGCTAAAAACGACGACACTAAGAGTGAATTGTTTTTTAAAGCTTTTTTACAAAAAATCAGACAAGAAATCCAATTTTCTGAAAACTGGGCAAAAGAAGCAATGTATGAATGTTTAATATCCATCGCTTCAAAATCTAAACCATTAAAAGAAGATGTATTAAATGCAATTCAAAATATAGGTTCAATTGAGATCGATTTAGGTGAAGATTCAAGCAAAAAAATAAATATTATTGAAAAAATAAAAGACTTATAAATATCCAGATTAGAATAGATGTAATTTATTAATCAATTATACTTAAACGCAGAGTAGATATTTTTACTCTGCGTTTTTATTTAATTAGATGAATTGCAAATATCCTCTTATCTTTGCCTCAAACAATTAAATCATACAATTTTGAAGTTCTCAGATCTTAACTTAAATACACCATTATTAAATGCCATTACTGACATGGGGCTTGACGAAACAACTCCCATACAGGAAGAAATTTTTCCGGTTGCAATGTCGGGGCGTGATATTGTTGGGATTGCCCAAACAGGTACTGGAAAAACCATCTCTTATATACTACCATTATTAAGAAATTTAAAATTCAGCAAACAACGCCATCCAAGAGTTTTAGTTTTAGTGCCTACTAGAGAACTTGTTGAACAAGTTGCTGGAGAATTCTTAAAGCTTACAGAATATATGAATGTAAGAATTGCAGGAGTATATGGTGGAACCAATATAAATACACAAAAACAAATTGTTTATGACGGCTTAGATGTTTTAGTTGCAACTCCGGGAAGGCTTATTGACTTAACTCTTTCAGGAACTTTAAGACTAAAATCCATTCAAAAATTAGTTATAGACGAAGTTGATGAAATGCTTAACCTTGGTTTTAAACCTCAGTTGGAAAGAATTGTAGAGTTATTACCTGAAAAAAGACAAAATTTAATGTTCTCAGCCACCTTAACATTCGACGTTGAAGAACTCATTAAGCATTTTTTCTATAACCCAATAAAAATAGAAGTTGCACCAGCAGGAAAACCTGTTGATAAGATATTTCAATCGGGATACAAAGTCCCAAACTTTTATACAAAAATCAATTTACTTCTATATCTTTTAGATGTAAATCATGGAATGGATAAAGTATTACTTTTTGTAAAAAGCAGACAAGTTGCAGATATACTACACAACAATCTGGAAGAAATATTTGAAGACGAAATAGGCGTAATTCACTCCAACAAATCACAAAACTTCAGGTTTAGGATGGTAAATGAATTTACTGAAGGCAATTTGAGAATTCTAATTGCAACCGATTTAATTGCCAGAGGGCTAGACATTTCAAATGTAACTCATGTTATTAATTTTGATTTACCAGATGAAGCTGAAGCATATATACACAGAATTGGGAGAACAGGTAGAGCTGAAGCAGAAGGTAATGCAATTGCTTTTGTAGCAGAACAAGATACTGAACGATGGCAAAATATTGAGAGCTTAATGGATACTAAAATCAATATTGAAAATCTTCCTCGAGATGTTGAAATATCCGCCCTCCAACTCGATAGCGAAGCTCCTGAAATAGCAGGCAAAACCTTAATAAAAACACCTAAGATAGAAGCTACAAAGGGTGCTGCTTTCCACGAAAAGAAAGAGAAAAACAAAAAAATTAACCTTGGAGGTTCATACAGAAGAAAACTTGCTGCCAAATATAAAAAACCAAAAACCAAAGGCCAAAAACGCAAGTAAATCAAAACAATCAATCTTACTCTAAAAATTTGTTAATAAAAAAGATATAGTATCTCTTTTTAAATTATTATTGTATTTTTCGATTATCACAAGAACAATACTAACAATATCAACATGAATAGGGAAAGAAAGCGTTTAGAAGATTGTTCAACTCAACATATAGAATGGAAAAAATGGGGTCCTTATTTGAGCGAAAGACAATGGGGTACAGTTAGGGAAGATGATGGATCAAATGAAAATCCATGGCTCTCATTCACTCACGATCAATCCAGATCAAGAGTTTACAGGTACGGAGAAGATGGTATTGCTGGGATTAGTGACGACCAACAGCACCTATGCTTTGCTCTCTCGCTTTGGAATAAAAAAGATAAAATATTAAAGGAAAGATTATTTGGCCTTTCCGGACCCAAAGGAAATCATGGAGAAGACGTTAAGGAATACTATTTTTATTTAGATTCCACACCAACTCATTCATACATGAAATACTTATATAAGTACCCTTTAAATGAATACCCATATCTTGATTTAGTTGAAACAAATGGAGCTCGTACAAAAAAAGATTTTGAATATGAGCTGTTAGACACCGGAGTTTTTAAGGACAATAATTATCTGGACGTATTTATTGAATATGCAAAAAAAGACACAGATAATATTTTAATTAAAATCACGGCTCATAACAGATCCAAAGAAGACGCTAGCGTAGTATTACTACCAACGTTATGGTTTAGAAATACATGGTGGAATTACAATACAACAGAACCCATCATTAAAATATTAGATGACAACTCAGTAATAGCCACTCACGATTCATTAGGAGACTACGTATTAAGCACAGAACTCTCTCCTCTATGGCTATTTACAAATAACGAAACAAATCACCAAAGACTATACAATTCACCAAATTCAAGTCTATACGTAAAGGATGCTTTTAATGAGTTTATAGTAAACCACAATAGTGATTCTGTTAATCCGGAACATCAAGGAACCAAAGCAGGAGCTATGTACGACGTAGTTATTCCTGCTGAAGGCAAAGTTGAGTTAAGAATGTCTCTTAAAGCATCGAATAAGGCTAAACATGATTTTTCTAACTTTGAAAAAAACCTTGATATTCAACTTAAGGAAGCTGACATTTTTTACGATGACATCTACCCACCCAATTGTAAGGAAGATGAAAAAAGAGTAATACGTCAAGCCTTAGCAGGCATGCTATGGAGCAAACAATATTACGAACTTGACGTTTCAGAATGGCTCAATGAATACAAAGGCGGCCCAAGAAATTCTCTTAGAAATAACGATTGGGAACACTTAAAAAACAAGCATATAATTAGCATGCCCGACAAATGGGAATACCCTTGGTATGCTGTTTGGGATTTAGCCTTTCACACTATTCCTTTAACAATGGTGGATCCTTGCTTTGCAAAGGATCAGCTCACACTGTTTCTTGGAAAAAAATACCAACATCCTAATGGCCAAATACCAGCGTATGAATGGAGTTTTAATGATGTAAATCCTCCTGTACATGCCTACGCAGTTATTACTCTATACAAAAACCTTAAGCAAATGCTTAATGTGGTTGACAAAGAGTTTTTAAAAACATGTTTTGATGGGTTAGATAGAAATTTTCAGTGGTGGATCAACCATAAAGATCCTACTTCCAAAAACGCTTTTCATGCAGGATTTCTCGGATTAGACAACATTGGAGTATTCGATCGCAGTCATTCTTTACCTACAGGAGGACATATTGAACAATCTGACGGAAATGCATGGATGGCCCTATATGCTCAAAACATGCTGGAAATATGCCTGGAACTTGTTATTCAAGGATATTCTGAATTTAAAGAAAAAGCAGTTGATTATTACAATCACTTCCTTGAAATAGCCTCCGCTATGGATAGAATTGGCGAGAATGAAGATGAGATGTGGGATGAGAAAGACCAGTTTTTTTACGACGTATTACGTTTTCCTGATGGAAGTGCAACGAGATTAAAAGTACGTTCACTTGTTGGCCTTTTACCCATGTGCGCTGTAACTGTTCTTGAACCTGAGCATTTAAAATTACTCCCTGATCTTGCTAAAACATACCAATACATGATTACCAGAACTAAGCGATTGTCAAAAACGATTGCTAGTCCAATGGAACTGGGTAAGCACAAAAGAAGATTACTCGGAATATTAAATGAAGAAAAATTACGTGCTGTTTTAAAAATCATGCTCGATGAAAATGAATTTTTAAGTCCTTATGGCATACGCTCTTTGTCTAAATACCACGAAGAAAATCCTTACGTATTTAAATGGAACGATGAAGAATTTACTGTTAAATACATCCCTGGCGAGTCCGATAGCTTGATGTTTGGCGGTAATTCAAATTGGAGAGGACCAATTTGGTTTCCTGCAAATACTGTAATTATCAGATCTCTGTACCAGCAATATGCTTTTTATGGTGATGATTTTAAAATAGAATGCCCAACAGGCTCTGGAAACATGATGACTTTAATTGAAGTTGCTTTGGATATCATTAAAAGACTTGAAAAAATCTTTTTAAAAGATGAAAAAGGTTATCGCCCCGTATATGGTTGGTATAAAGATTTTCAAGAAGATTCTAACTGGGAAAACAACATTTTATTTTACGAATATTTTCATGGGGATAATGGTGCTGGAATTGGAGCAAGCCATCAAACTGGCTGGACAGGAATGATTGCTTATTTAATGGTTATGTTTAGAACTTACAACTTTAATTCTCTTATGAATAAAGCACACTGGGACAAAGACACTCAGATAAACAAGGAAGAGAAATAATATATTTAAAATGGAGTTGGTTAAACCACTAACCAACTCCAATTATATAAATCCTCATATTTTCACTACAAGATAGATCTAAATTCAAATACTCCTTTTATCAAGCCACAGAAGAGCGATCTTGCTTTTCATATTCCCGCATTACTTTTACATATAGCAAATTACCAACCAAAGTACATAAAAACATTCCTGTTCCTATAGGCACCAAGTCTTCTGTATGAAAAACAGCTATTAAACTACCAATTATAAAAGACAACAAAAAGCGTGTTATTCCTATTGTTGCATTTGCAGATCCGGCAACACTTGGATTATGATTTAATATTACAGCACTTCCATTTCCAAAAATCAATCCCAAACTTCCTATAAATAAAACAATGCCAACAAACACCAAAACAAAAGATGGATTACCCAACAGCACTGTAACAAAAAGTACAATTCCTGCCAACAATTGAATTAACATCCCAACCCTTAAAATATACATTGGCTTATATACTTTAAGTAAAAATGTATTAAAAAAAGACAACAAAATATTCAATACCACATTTGCTCCAAAAACAAACGGAAAATTCGCAGTGCTTACATTAAAATATTTAATATAAATAAACGAAGCAGCTGTTAAGAAAATATACATCCCTGCCATAGAAAAACTTACAGCAAACAACGTAAGTACAGATGGCTTATGTGAAAAAAACACTTTATATTTACCAAACAACTGTTCTGTAGTTATTTTTTTTGTGATCAGACTCTGATCTCTAGACTCAGGAATAAGTATAAGAAAAGCAACAAATAGCAAAATTGCAAATACAAATAAAAAATAGAAAACCCCCTTCCATCCCTGCCAATCAATCAAGAATTTTCCTATTACAGGAGCAAACAAAGGTGCTAACATCATCATCATACTCACTACTGTTAACAACTTTGCAACTTGCTTTCCAGAGAACCAATCTCGTATAAAAACATTAGCTGTTACCGTAGCAAACCCACCTCCAAAAGCCTGAACAACTCTTAGTAAAATAATTTGCTCAACACTACTACAAAACGGAATAACAATAGAAGCTATGGCATACATAGCGACTCCAGTTAGCGCAATAGTTTTTCTACCAAAAGAGTCAGACAATGGGCCACCTATAAAATTACCGATAGCAAACCCTAAAAAATAAGAAGTAATAGTAAACTCAACAATACCAATTGAAACACCAAAAAACTCAGACATGACAGGCATAGCTGCCAAATAGGAATCAATAGCAAAAGGCGAAAGGGTTACTAACGAAGCCAACATCACAGTTACAACAGGCAGCACTTTAGAATTTACACTTTTAATTATAGCCATATATTAAATATAAATGTACATTTGTATATAAAATGAGGTCTCAAATATACAAATACTCCTGAGTCTGAAATATTTTTTACTAAAACAGTACATAAAACTATACCAATCTCTAATTAAAAAACAATACGTTCAATGATCGAATATTACAATACATTCATCGAGCATTTTGCAATAAACATCTATTATTCTTTTTTCTCTTAAAAATTATCTACTACTTTAGCCCAGCATTTGAATAAATGAAAATAAAAAAATTATACAAATAACATTTTGAAACAACACTTTTATTATTCAAACAATTCAAAAACAATATCTTAACTATCAAAAAACATAAAATTTTATACAAAAATGAAAATTAAATTATTTATTTTATTATTCCTTTCCACTACGATAATGAGTTATTCTCAAGAAGGAGAAACAAACATAACAAGTCAAAAAGGCAAATTAACCGTTGGCGTATATAGTGGTTTCCAGTACAATACAAACGCTTTCATTTCAACAAATGATGAAAACTTTACTTACACAGAAAGAAATGAAGGTTTTGCATATGGAGCTAATGTAGGATATTTCTTAGCAAAAAGATTTAGACCAAGATTAAGTATTGGTTACAATTCATCTTCATTTTTTGCAAACTGGAAACAGACTTCGAATATATATAAGACAAAAGTTAAATTACAAAAATTCGAAATCGATTTAAACTTTGATTATTTATTACTAAACAAAGGTAAATTTCAATTATTTGCATCTGTTGGCGCAATAAGCGAATATCTTGCCAGCGTAAAATACAAAAATTACGAAGAGGATGGAGATACCAACACTAACAATTATGATGAAATAGAAGAACCATATCCAACATCAAATTTCGGTGCAAATGTTTCATTTATTGCTAAAATAAAAGTATTAGACAACATGAGTCTGAACATTAATCCTGGATATAACTATTATTTCAAGGAATTTTCAGAATTAGACAGCGATGCTTATACAAGAATTTCTGCAAACATTGGTCTTGAGTGGACTTTCTAATTTTTTTAGAAAAAAAAGACCAAATTAATTTGTTGATTTTAGCTTACCATTACAGTTAAATTACATATAAATAGGAGTTGACAAAACGATTGTCAGCTCCTATTTTTTTTATAGATATTAATCATTTTCGATTAGGCTTTTCGTTCAATGGATCATCAGGCCATTTATGTTTAGGATATCTTGATTTCAACTCCTTTTTCACTTCAAAATAAGCATTACTCCAAAAACTCCTTAAGTCACTTGTTATTTGCACAGGCTTAAATCCCGGTGAAAGCAGATGCATTAACAAACTAACATTTCCTTTATTTACAGTAGGCGTATCCTGCCAACCAAACACCTCCTGTAAACGAACCGGTAAAACAGGAGTATCACCATTAGCCTGATATTGTATTTTAATTTTTGAACCAGTAGGCACTTCTATCCTCTCCGGTGCAAGAACTTCTAAAAGCTGTTGTTTCTCAAAACTAAGATGATGCTGCAACACATCGTGCAATTTTATTTTCTTTAAATCTTCTGGTCTTTTTACTGATGCTAAATATGGACTCAACCATTCTTCATTTTGCTCAAGCAAAGCCGACATACTTACATCAGGCCAATTTTCTTCCCTATTCCATTTTCGTAGACTCAACACTCTATTTTGCCACTGAATCACCTGTTCATCCCAATTCAGCAACCACTCACCTTCTTTAACAATCGCTTTTGAAATAGCACTTATCTTTTGGACAGCATTATACTCTTGTAACGGTTTCGCTTGAAGTACAATGTGGCCCACACACAAATTTCTCACTGCAGAAAAACCACCTCTTTTTGTATCCCACTCAACTACATCTTTTTCTTTCACCATTGAAGCTAAATCTCTGGGATTAAGAGCTGAGGCTGAAAATATTTTACCTATCGAATCGCGCATATTTACATGAGCAATTGCAAGCCATGCTTCATGAGCCAAATCATCTTTATGTCCAGCTGCTGCAATAGCCCCATTTGCCATTTTAAATTGAGCATTATTTCCAGGTTTGGCATGAGCAATTCTCTCCGGATAAGCATAAACCAACATCAATCCTGTTTCATATGGATCGACATTGGAATTATCAACATCTACATTGAGCATTTTTCGGTATTGAGCTGCTACTTTTTCTATTCTACTCAAAACCTTATTACTAATTAGCCCTTTTCTACTTTTCCTTAATGCTTCAATACGTAAATTAATATCAATTCCAACTTCCTTCCCTAACGGATCTCGTTCTTCAAGAATCGCAGCTATATCTGTAGCTAATTCCATTAAACCTTCCTCCTGCGACATAATTAACATATGAGCAATACGCGGATGACAGGGCAATTTATTGATAGCCTTACCATGACTGGTAATCTTTCCGTCTTCAAGCGCTTCCAACTGATGCAATAAATCCGTAGCTTGCGCTATTGAACCTTTGGGTGGTGGTGTTAACCAAATTAAATCATTAGGATTTGAAATACCCCAAACTGCTAAATCCAGAACCAATGAAGCAAGATCTGCTTCCAAAATTTCAGGAGTTCGATGCTCTCTCAACCTGGAATGTGTAGCCTTGGTCCACATTCGATAACAAACTCCAGGAGAAATACGCCCTGCTCTTCCTGCTCTCTGATCTGCAGCATCCTTTGTAATATCTACAGTTTCTAATTTAGACAAAGCTGTTGATGGATTAAAACGCATCGTCCTTGACAAACCACAATCAACAACTACTTTAACACCTTCTATTGTTAAGCTCGTTTCGGCTATAGAAGTCGCTAGTACAACCTTTCTTTTCCCCTCTCTATTTGGCATTATTGCAGCCATCTGTTTCGTAGGAGGCAATTGTCCATACAATGGATAAACCAAAACATTATTTACCCCCTTCCTCAATAACGCCTCGCATTTTCTAATCTCTCCTTCTCCAGGTAAAAACACCAACACATCACCATCCTCATCAGCAACAACCTTTTTTACTAATCGAGCACTTAATTCCGGCAACATCATTAAATCGGTATCCCCATCATATTTTATTTCAACCGGATATTGTCGTCCTTCACTTTGAACAATTTTTGCTTTTAATAACGTTGATAATAGTGGTAGATTTAATGTAGCAGACATAATCATCAGCCTAAGATCCGATCGCAGCACTTGTTGAGATTCTCTTGCCAAAGCCAAAGCTACATCAGCGAATAAACTGCGCTCATGAAATTCATCAAAAATAACTAAGCCTACATCTTCAATAGCATTATCAGATTGAAGCATTCGGGTTAAGATCCCTTCTGTTACAACTTCAATTTTAGTTTTATCTGACACGCAATTATCAAACCTTATACGATATCCCACTGACTCGCCAACTTTTTCATCTAATAATTGTGCCATTCGCAAGGCAATAGTTTTGGCAGCCAATCGCCGAGGCTCTAACATAATTATTTTTTTACCTGTCAACCAGTTTTCATGCATCAAAACCAATGGTAACAAGGTACTCTTTCCTGCACCTGCAGGAGCATTTACTATTAAAGTATTTTCTTCGGTTAATACATGTTTTACCTCATCAAAAATTTCAACTACAGGTAAATCACTTTTATATGGATCAAAGTTCAACACAAATCTATATTTTACATCAAGTTGCAAAGGTAGGTAAAAGAGCCTTATCTCAATAAGTATAGTTCAACATAAAATTCAAGAGTCTGAGTACTTTTAAAAGGAGCATCACATCCTTTTGTTGAATAACAATTAAATCAACTACAATAATTTTATAGCAAAACATATTAGCAAACAAGAGTTCGACAGAAACAATAGCTTTTTATTTTTATCTGAATTCTAAAAACTATTTAAATGCATTAAAAACATAATGGCACATTAGTTTTAAAAAATTTTATGAATGTGTTAAATTTACTTGCATATGAAACGAACATGTAAAATTTAATCTCAAAAAATCACGAACCGTGTAATGCTTAAAATCTATTTAGAGTTTCGTATTAAAAATGAAAGTAAATTTTAAACAGATGAAAGTTTCTGCATTTATAAACACTCTTTTTCTATTATGTGCTAACTATTTACTATTTTAGCCGACAATTTTGCAATAATGGATCTACGTGTTTATAGATATTCATTTGTCTAATCTTTTGTAACTTCAACTTGTAAATACAAGTTTAGATTAATGAAGTACCATTATTAAAACAAAAAGGAATTGAAATACATGACAATTCATTGCATATATTTCAAATATCCTAAGTAATTTCGTTGAGAATTAATAGGCAAATACAACGCATGAAGAATATCAAAGTAGGCCAACAGGAATTTGGCAAGGACAAACTCTTTATTATCGCAGGCCCCTGCGTGGTTGAAGAGGAGTCCATTATGATGAAGACTGCTGAAAAACTAAAGCAGATAGCCGAAAATTTAAACCTTCCTTTTATTTTTAAATCATCTTATATTAAAGACAATAGAAGTTCTCTTGACTTTTACCATGGACCTGGTTTAGAAGAAGGATTAAGAATGCTTGAAAAAGTGAAAAATGCATTTGACGTACCTGTTATTTCAGATGTACATCAAGCATCAGAAGTTAAAGCAGCGGCTGAGGTGTTGGATGTTATTCAGATACCAGCGTATTTGTGTATGCAATCCTCTTTACTAAGTGAAGCAGCAAAAACACAAAAGGCAATTAATATTAAACACGGTCAATTTTTAGCTCCGGAAAATATGATTAAACCGGTTCAAAAAGTTGAACATTTTGGTAACCATAACATCATGGTAACTGAACGTGGATATACTTTTGGATACAACGATTTAATTGTTGACCCACGTAGTTTTTATGAACTACAACAAACAGGGTATCCAGTAATTTTCGATATCACTCACTGCATCCGACGATATGGTATTCCTAGTTCGGATCCTAACGGAGGAACTCGTCAATACCTGGGACCAATTGCCCGTGCTGGAGTAGCTGCTGGAATTGACGGAATTTTTATAGAATCTCATCCAGTACCTTGCGAAGCTCTTTGTGATGCTGCAAGTCAATATCCATTGGATGAATTAGAGGAGTTTTTAAAGCCTTTAATTGAGATTCATAACATAGAGAAACAAACAAGAACTGAAATTTAATATCACCAAACAAATATTTTATCATGGAATTATATCTTGATTCTGCTGACATTAACGAGATTGAAGAAGCATTTAAGTTAGGATTTATTGACGGTTTAACAACCACGCCTACTTTTATGCACAGACACGGAATTACTGACATTGACGCAGCTATTGTAAAACTATCTAAAATGGTACCTGTGCTTATGATTGAAGCACTAGGAGACACCGCTGAAGAAATTGTTGCCGAAGCCAAAAGACTATTAAGTCTTGGACTAGATAAAAAGAAAACTGTTTTCAAAATTCCTGCTTCATTAGTGGCAGCTCAAGCATGTAAAATGCTACGCGATGAAGACATGATGGTAAACATTCACTTGGTATATAACATACAACAAGCTTATATGGCTATGGCTGCAGGAGCTACTTATGTATGTGTTTTAGTAGGACGTATGCAAGACCAAGGATATGATGCATTAAAATTAGTTCAGGACTGTGTTAACTTAGTTAACAAATACAACTACAACACAAAAATCATGTTCTCTTCTGTTCGTTATCCTGAACATATTAAAAATGCAATTGAATTAGGTGCACAAAACATTACTATTCCTTGGAAAATAATGAAAAACCTAAACAATAATAACTTTACAGAAATAGGTACCCAACAGTTTGTTAACCACACTCGTCAGATGACATTAAAAGTGGGTGAAGTTATCGGAAGTAAAAATCCTACTATTGGATTAGACGCTAAAGTAACTGACGCAACTGTTGAAATGACAAAGTATGCCACAGGTGCGGTTTCTGTTGTTGATGCAGATGGTAATCTTAAAGGAATTTTCACAGATGGAGATTTACGTCGCCATATGAATTCTGAAGGTGAGAAAATCCTTACCATGAAAATGGGTGATTTTGATATGAAAATGCCAGTTTCAATTGACATTGACGAAAAATTACATACAGCTGTAGGTATTTTTAAAGAAAAACAAATTGACAACATCATCGCAGTTTCAAATGGCAAACCTGTTGGAATGCTTGATGTTCAGGATTTGGTAAAGCTTGAAATACTTTAATCAAAAAAGATTTCTACTTATCCCTTTTGTGGATAACTTAAATTATAAAGGGGTGATTTTTTAATCGCCCCTGTTGCGTTTACTATAACAAGGTTAATAACTTAAAAATATAAAATTATGCCAGGTACTGAATTATTTGGTAAGGAAGAAAAAGAACAGGTAATGGAAGTCCTTGAAACAGGAATTCTATTCAGATATAACCACGATGCCCAAAGAAAAGGTATCTGGAAAGCAAAACAATTTGAAAAGGAATTTTCTGAGTACCATGATGTAAAATATTGTCATATGGTAACCAGCGGAACTGCTGCCGATGCTGTTTCTCTTGCTTCCGTGGGAGTTGGAGCAGGTGACGAGGTTATTGTTCCTCCTTTTACATTTATAGCTCCGGTTGAAGCTGTTGTAAATTGTGGCGCAGTACCTGTTTTTGCAGAGATAGACGAAACTCTTTGTTTATCAGCGAAATCTATTGAAGCAGCCATTACACCAAAAACAAAAGCAGTAATGCTAATTCACATGGTTGGTGCCATGGCTCAAATTGACGAAATAGTAGAGGTTTGTAACAAACACAACATTATTTTAATTGAAGATACTGCGCAAGCTCTAGGTGGTTCTTTTAAAGGAAAAATGCTAGGTACTTTTGGTAAAGTAGCCTGTTATTCATTTGATTTCTTTAAACTAATTACAGCTGGCGAAGGCGGTGCTGTAATTACAAATGACGAAGATGTATACACAACTGCTCATACGTGGAGTGATCATGGACATAGTCATATCGGAGATAATCGAGGAGCTGAAGATCACCCTATTTTAGGAACTAATTATAGAATTAGTGAACTTCATGCAGCAGTAGGATTAGCTCAATTCCGCAAAATTGATACTATTCTTGAAAGATTAAGAGCCAATAAAAAAGTATTGAAAGATTACTTAAAGAAATTCTCACAGGTGACTTTCCGTCCACTCCCTGATGAGAATGGAGACTCTGCTACTGTTTTGAACTTCTTTTTACCTACTCAACAAGATGCAGAAAAAGCATGTGCAGATTTAGCAAAAGAAGGGGTAGCTGCAGCTTATTGGTATAATAACAACTACCATTTTATTAAGAACTGGGACCATTTAAAAGAATGTAAAGTTGCTGGTCCAGTAGGTATGCAGTTTCTTGATAAACCTCAGGATTATAATAACCTTGATCTTCCAAAATCTTTTGATATTATTGGACGTTTGGTTTCAATTAACATGAATATCACTAGTACACCTGAACAATTAAAAGCTATTTGCGATGCTTTTGATAAAGTGTTAGGATAATTCAATAATATACCCCACGAAAGAAGTATCTGTAAAATACTTCTTTTCGTGGATGCTTATTTCTTCCTAATTTGAGAACACAATTGTACTTTCACCTTAGTACATTAACATTTTGAATTTATTAGCATGTTATACGATTTTAGAAGTTTTGTAAATCCCGGACATTATGCCTTTGGCAAAGGAACATTCAATCATTTGGGAGAATTAATAGATAGAAGAAAAACACCAACTAATGATTGGACCGTTTTTATGATTGATATATTTTTTCAGGGTAAAGAAGAAATATTAAGTCGCATTCCTTCTTCTGAAAAAGATTTAATTATTTTCATTGACTCTAAAGATGAACCAAAAACTACTTTGGTTAATAAATATCGCGATCAAATTTTAGCACATCAAAACACTTTACCTGCTGTTATGGTTGGAATGGGTGGTGGTACCACCATGGATTATGCTAAATCAACAGGTTTAATGGTTACCAATCCTGGTGATTCAAAAGATTATCAAGGGTTAGATTTAATTAAAAACGAAGGCGTTTACACCATTTGCATCCCTACTATTACTGGTACCGGAGCAGAAGTTTCAATGACAGCTGTTCTTAGTGGTCCGGAGAAAAAATTAGGTATCAAATGTGATTACACCATTCCAAACGAAATCATTTTTGATCCAGAACTTTTAGCTACTGTCCCAGATGAAGATCGTTTCTTTACAGGAATGGATAACTTCATTCACAATGTTGAGTCTATGAATGGAAGCTGGATAAACTCAATGGGCCAAGCTTTTGCTGAAAAATCAAACGACATTACTGTTGATGTATTTACAAACAAATACAAAGACCGCTTAGAAGCTGATGAGAAAATGATGGTAGCCTCTATCATGGGTGGAAACAGTACTACATATGGTCAGGTTGGTGTTTGCCATGCATTATCCTATGGATTAGCAGTTGTTCTTGAAACGCACCACGGAGTAGGAAACTGCATCGTTTTCAATCAACTTGAAAAGTATTATCCCGAAGGCTATAAAACCTTTAAAGAAATGCAAGCTATCCAAGGAGTTGAAATACCAGGCAACATCACAGCAAACTGCACTGAAGAACAATTTGACCAAATGGTAGAAGTAAGTTGGGCATTAGAGCATATGTGGAATAATGCATTTGGTCCTGATTGGAAAAATAAAATTTCAAAAGAAGAAATTAAAGATCTTTTTAAAAGAATGTAATAAGACATTAGATAGTTAGATAAGAGATCATTAACGGTCTCTTGTCTTTTATCTATAATCTAAAATATAAAACATGAATATTGTTGGAATAATTCCAAGTCGTTACAGTTCAACACGATTACCTGGTAAACCACTTGCTTTAATTGGCGATAAACCAATGGTTCAATGGGTATACGAAAACTGCAGTAAAGGATTAGAACATGTATTTGTTGCTACTGACGACCAAAGAATTGTGGATGCCGTAGAAGCCTTTGGAGGGAAAGCTGTTATGACAAGAGTAGACCACACCAGTGGTACTGACAGATGTGCAGAAGCAGCTAAGAATATTAAGGAAAAATACGGATTAAACTCTGATGTAATTATTAATATTCAAGGTGATGAACCTTTTTTTAATCCGGATATACTTCAAGACATAAAAAAAAGCTTTGAAAATCGGGAAACTCAAATTGCTACATTAATTCAAGAAGCCACAGAACAAGATCATATATTTAATCCGGGTGAAGCTAAAGTTGTTTTAAACCATAAAAGCGAAGCCATATTTTTTAGTCGTTCGCCAATTCCTTATCTAAGAAATATCGAACAATCGGAATGGCTGAAAAATCATACTTATTATCGTCATCTTGGGATATACGCATACAGAATTGATACGCTAAACAAAATTGTTGAATTAGAACCATCAATTCTTGAAAAGGCTGAATCTTTAGAACAATTAAGATGGATTGAAAATGGCATTCCAGTTACTTGTGTTATTACAGACATGGATGAAACCATGTGTATTGACACACCCGAAGATTTAAAAAAGGCAAACGAATTTATTCAAAACAGATAAATGACTATTCAAAATCAATTTGAAAATATAGGAGGTACTTTTATCACTCCTGAAGATCATTTAAAAGAAAAACTTTCCAAAATAAAAGCATATATCTTTGATTGGGATGGCGTTTTTAATAATGGTTCAAAAGTAGGCAATGAAGGCAGTAATTTTGCAGAACCAGATGCTATGGGTATTAATATGTTAAAATTAGATTACTGGCTAAGAAACGGAAAATTACCTCATACTTTTATTGTTACAGGTGAAGAAAATAAAAGTGCCCAATTCCTTGCCACCAGAGAACATATGAATGCGACTTTTTTTAGATGCAAATTTAAAGTCAAAGCCCTTGACCGCATTTGTCACGAAAACAACCTTAAGCCAGATGAAATAGCCTTTGTATTCGATGATATTCTGGATGTGGAATTAGCCAGATCTTGCGGAGCCAGCTTTCAAATAAACAGAAATGCAAATCCACTATTTAATCAATTTTTAATAGATAACAAAAGCTGCGATTACCGAACAGGAAATACTGGTGGTAATGGTGGAGTTCGTGAGATTTGTGAATTAATCATTGGTTTAACTGGTAATTTATCACAAGCTATAGAAACCAGAATAGAGTTTACTGGTGGATATACTCAATATTTAAACGAACGCAATTTAATAAAAACACTTTGCGAACCGGTTGAATAAATTACTCAAATATTATAATATAAAACAACTGAGCTATTAGTTACAGCTCAGTCGTTTTTATTCTAGTACAAAATCATTTAAACTTAGATCAAAATCATTCAATATAGTTTCTGCATTTCTAAGATCTTTATCATTAAAAAATGCTTTCCATTGACCGATTTTACCATTATTAATGAAGGAGCCTTTAAATTTCAAACCTTCAGGCACTACAATTGCAGCTCCTCTTTTTTTCTCCATTTCCTTAACTTTATCCTTTGATGAATTTTCCATTGCTTTCATTACCATATCTTCATGATAGGGTAAACCAATAAACTTCAACATTTTTGAAAATACTTCAAATGGATTTTTGATTAATTCTTCATAAGAAAGGCGTAAACAACTGCCTGAAAAATCTTTTTCGAGCTGAAGTTGTTTTTTATAAGTTTCTCCGAAAGCTTTTAATCTTCTTGGTAAAATTTTACGAGGATGTTTTGTTGACTTTCCCCTTTTTAATTTATGAAAAAAGAAGGACGACACTACAAAGTCTAATGGATTTCGATAAAGACAAATACACTTTTCCCAAAAATCATAATT
The DNA here is from genome assembly GCA_963665705.1 of uncultured Saccharicrinis sp. GTDB lineage: Bacteria > Bacteroidota > Bacteroidia > Bacteroidales > Marinilabiliaceae > Saccharicrinis. Next base: position 163,013 of record OY762448.1, on the reverse strand, counting down.
CAATGCAGTGTGCGAATGAATTACATTGGGAATCTTATCTGAAAGATGCTTTCGGTTTAAAAGTTCTTTCCCAATATCACAGGTTTTAATTTTATTTTCTGCAGAATGAAAAAAGAAATTTGACTGCATTTCATCAAAATCCACCTCTTTTCCATTGCCATACAATAAGTTTAAATAATTACTTAAAAATAATAGAGTATAAGTGGTCCCCGATTTTTTGAGGGTATAAATCCATATCCCTTCATAAGACATTGACGTTAATAAATTATCTGAAAGTAACTTATTTTCTTTTATTAATCTTCCTTTTTCTCTATAAAATAAACTCATAACTACACTTTTACTTTCAAGATTATACCTGATAAAACAACTTACTCTTTAATTAACAAGCACAAACTTCATGCATTTATATGGTATGACAAATCTTTATAGACCACATAAGATATTTTATCGACCAAATGCCGAATTAACCACTTAAACAAATCCCTACATTTAGGTATTGAACACCTAATTATCCTATTCTATATTTACACTTTGTAGAATCAATCTAAATAATACACCATGAATACAGAACAAAACCACAACTTTTATTGTTTTAATTCAAAGAAAAAAACACCGCGAGTTATGATTGAAGTAGATATCAAAACATATCATGGTCATTTATTTACTTGTAATAAGTGTAATAAATTCCATTTCGAATTTAATCAGATAGGCATTAACTTTTCAACACTGGATGCATTAAAAGATTTTGAAAACTACTTAGAAAAAATTGATTCGGATCTATTTGTCAAACAAAATCAAGACAATAGTTATGTTAGAAAAATACATATACCAGTTGAAGGATCATCTATTAAACTACTACTACATCCAAAAGATTTGGAAGAAATTATAGTTCTAATTACTATGTTCATAGACGAATATGAAACTGAATTAAAAGACGTTAAATTTATACAGAAGCTAACTAACATTCGAAAAGATCAACACAATTAAATTCATCCATCTCTAATTATTAATACTTAAATACATTAAGCATTCACATACTTATTTTGTTGAGTCAAACATAACAACTTGTTTCAGTCTATAAATGAGACATATAATAAGATAAATGTTTTATATTTCAACTTAATAAGTATACTTTTGCGCAAAATTTAAACTCAATATGGAAACTAAGGAATTTGTAAAAGGCAATTGGAACACAGCCATTGATGTAAGAGACTTTGTTCGTAAAAACATTAGTCCTTACAATGGAACTCACAGCTTCTTAAAGGGCCCTACAGATAGAACAAATAAACTTTGGAACATCTGCCTTCAAGCACTAAAAGAAGAGCGAGCAAATAATGGCATGAGAGGAGTAGATACAAATACAGTTTCTACAGTTAACTCATTCCCAGCTGGATATATTGACAAAGACAACGAAGCTATAGTTGGCTTACAAACAGATGCTTTATTGAAAAGATCTATGAAACCATATGGAGGTTTTAAAGTTGTTCAAAAAGCATTATCTGAGCATGGCTTAAAAGCATCCGATACAATAACAGAAGCATTTGAAAAATATACAAAAACCCATAACGATGGTGTTTTTGATACATATACAGAAGAAATAAGAAAATTCAGATCACTAGGATTCTTAACTGGCCTTCCGGATAATTATGCCAGAGGTAGAATTATTGGTGATTATAGACGTGTGGCTCTGTATGGAATCAACTACTTAATTGAATCTAAAAAAGAGGACCTTAGAAACATCACCGGTCCAATGTCTGATGAAACTATCAGACTAAGAGAAGAAGTTGCAGAACAAATTAAGGCACTGCACCAAATGATTGAGATGGGTAAAAAATACGAACTTGACTTATCTCGACCCGCTCAAAATGGACAGGAAGCAGTTCAATGGACCTATATGGCTTATCTGGCTGCAGTAAAAGAACAAGATGGAGCAGCGATGTCTCTGGGAAGCGTTTCTTCCTTTTTAGACATTTATATTGAGAGAGATATTCAGGCAGGGATTATCACAGAAGATGAAGCTCAAGAATACATTGACCATTTTGTAATGAAGCTTAGAATGGTTCGCCATTTGCGGATGGAAGCTTATGAACAAATATTTGCAGGAGATCCGACCTGGGTAACTGAAAGTATTGGGGGTATGCTGGTTGATGGACGTAGTAAAGTAACAAAAACATCTTTTCGATTTCTAAATACACTTTATAACCTGGGGCCATCTCCAGAGCCAAACATTACAATCCTTTGGAGTAACAGTCTTCCTCAAGGATTTAAAAACTATTGCGCTAAAGTATCTATTGACACATCCTCAATACAGTATGAGAATGATGATTTAATGCGTTGTAATAGAGATAGTGATGATTATGGGATTGCTTGTTGTGTATCTTTTCAGGAGTTAGGAAAGCATATCCAATTCTTTGGAGCTCGTACCAATCTAGCTAAAACGCTACTGTTGGCACTAAATGCAGGTCGTTGTGAAAATACAGGAACTCAAATGGTTGAGGGCATTGAATCGATTGCAAATGATGCGTATCTGGACTACGATAAAGTAATTGCAAATTTTAAAATTGCCATGAAAGAAATAGCTCGTGTATACAACGAATCAATGAATATTATTCATTATATGCATGATAAGTATTACTACGAGAAAGCTCAAATGGCTTTAATTGATACTAATCCAAGAATAAATTTGGCATACGGTATTGCAGGACTATCGATTGTTGCTGATTCTCTTTCAGCAATAAAACACGCCAAAGTAAAACCTATCAGAAACGAAGATGGATTAACCGTTGATTTTGAAATAGAAGGGGATTTCCCTAAATATGGTAATGATGATGACAGAGTTGATTTAATTGCCCGAGATTTGGTTAACCATTTCAGTAATGAGTTAAGTGCATTAAAAGTTTATAAAAATGCAAATCCTACTTTATCCGTTTTAACCATTACATCTAATGTTGTGTATGGCAAAAAAACAGGTGCAACTCCAGATGGAAGGGCTAAAGGAATACCATTTGCTCCCGGAGCCAACCCAATGCATGGTAGAGATACTCATGGAGCCATTGCTTCGCTAAATTCTGTAGCAAAAATTGATTACAAAGACTCCCAGGATGGCATTTCAAATACATTTTCTATTGTCCCAAAATCTTTAGGTTCAAATGAAGATGAACGAATTGATAACTTAGTGACTGCACTGGATGGTTATTTTATGAAAAATGCACAACATCTTAATGTGAATGTATTGAATAGAGAATTACTTAAAGACGCGATGGAAAATCCTGAAAACTATCCTCAATTAACAATCAGGGTTTCGGGATACGCAGTGAACTTTACTCGTTTAAGCAGAGAACAACAACAAGAAGTATTATCTCGATCTTTCCATGATTCAATGTAAAAAACAAGCATAAATATAAGTATAAAGACAAAAGGCTTTTGATGTTTACTTTCGTCTTTATACTTTATACATTTGTCTTTTATCTAATTAAATTTCAATGTCTTCAAAACTAAAAATTCACTCCATTGAATCTTTTGGAACACATGATGGACCGGGTATAAGAATGGTTATCTTTTTACAAGGATGTAATTTAAAATGCTTATACTGCCATAATCCGGATACAATATCAACGAAAGGAGGAATAGAATACAGTATTGAAGATCTGGTAAGAAGAGCGGAAAACATGAAACCTTACTTTGGTAAAACAGGAGGCGTTACTGTTTCAGGAGGAGAACCTCTACTTCAAAGCAAGGCCTTAATTACACTATTTAAGGCTTTGAAAAATATTGGTATTCATACCAATATCGATACCAATGGCTCTGTATTTAATGATAATATAAAAAGACTTTTAGATGATTATACAGACCTGATTATGGTAGATATAAAACATACGAAAGAGGATGGATATAAAAAGTTAACAGGTGCAAGTAATCTTGATAGAAATAAGGAAATCATAGATCATAGAGAACGTTCAAAAAAACCATTTTGGTTACGCTATGTATTAATTCCAGGAATAACAGATAATCCTCAAGATCTAAAAAAATTAGGTGAAACCTATCAACAATTTGAATATTTAGAAAAAATTGAAATTCAACCCTACCATAAGTTAGGAACCCATAAATGGGAGGCACTCGAAGAAGAATATCAATTAAATCACATTAACGAAAACACACCGGAACAATTAGAAAAAGCAAAAGAAATTCTTACTCCATATTTTAAGGAAGTAAAGATTAATTAGCGACTACCTATTTTAACTTAGTAATAATCTAATTATAAAATGAGCTTATTTACCCCACCAGAAATTATAAAAATAGCAGGTGAGTCTGCAATGCAAAAGGACAAATACTCTGTTAAAAAAATATTAACCTTAGCTTTTATGGCCGGAGCTTATATTGCTTTCGGGGGTTTACTATCTATATTACTGGCTGGAGGTATGCCTGAAGTAACAGCAAAAAATCCTGGCATTACCAAATTTGTTTTTGGTGCAGCTTTCCCCGTAGGACTCATGATGGTTGTAATGGCTGGAGCAGAACTCTTTACAGGCAACAACGCCTACTTTATGCCAAACGTACTAAGCAAAAAACAAAGTTGGACAGCTCCATTACGAAATTGGAGTTTAGTATATATCGGAAATTTTGTTGGAGCCATCTTTATTGCTTACTTTTTAACCCATCTAACAGAAGTTGTTAGTACAGAACCATGGACAAAAACTATTTATAGCATTGCGGAATCCAAAACTTCAAATCCATTTTACAAAACTTTTTTAAAAGGAATTGGAGCAAATTGGCTGGTATGTTTGGCACTATGGATGGGAATGTCAGCACAACACACCAGTGGCAAAATTTTAGGAATTTGGTGGCCAGTGATGACATTTGTTGCTTTAGGGTTTGAACACTCCATTGCCAATATGTTTTTTATTCCCTTAGCTATATTTGAAGGTGCAAACATTAGCTGGAACTCTTTTGTTATTGACAATTTAATTCCTGCAACTCTTGGAAATATAGTTGGTGGGGCCTTTTTTGTTGGCACATTATATTGGTACGCATACGAAAAGCAATCTCCTGATAAAGAATAACCTACCGTTATAATAAAATAAAGAATAATTAAAAAACATAAAAGTCACTACATACTTATATCCTACAATCCATTTTTTCCTATTTTTACAGGAAATTCTATTTAAATGGACAACGCTGGTATACAATCTTCACTTAATCATTTAGCAACTCTTTTAAAAGGAGACTTATCTTATGATAGTGTATATATCGCTCAATATGCAACTGATGCATCTGCTTACAGAGAAAAACCATTAGGGATTGTTTGGCCCAGGGACAAAGCAGATTTAGACCTTATTGTAGAGTTTGCTCAGCAAAACAAAATATCACTTATTCCGCGTGGAGCAGGAACGTCATTAGCCGGTCAAGTTGTTGGAAATGATTTGGTTGTTAACACATCAAAATATATGAGCCGAATCATCGAATTAAACACAGAAGAAAACTGGGTTATGGTGGAACCAGGTGTTGTCCTCGATGAATTAAATAAATACCTGGAACCATACGGCTTATTCTTTGGACCAGAAACATCAACTTCTAACAGATGTACAATTGGCGGTATGGTTGGCAATAACTCATGCGGTTCCCACTCTCTAGTTTATGGAAGTACAAGAGACCATTTATTAGAAGTACATGGATTTTTAGCAGATGGAAATGAAGTAGTATTTAAACCTGTAAGCAATAGTGAGTTTAATCTAAAATGCAAATTAGAATCACTTGAAGGTAATATCTATCGAGAAGTAAATGAAATTCTCAGTAACAACGAAAATGTAAAAGAGATATTTAAAGAATATCCACATAAAGACATAAAAAGAAGGAATACAGGATATGCTCTTGATATATTGGCCGACATGCAACCATTTAATAAAGATGGTGAAGTCTTTAACATGAGCAAACTAATTGCAGGATCAGAGGGTACATTAATGGTTATCAATAAGATAAAATTAAACCTAGTTCCTGTACCACCCATACATAAAGCGCTGTTATGTGTCCATTTTAATTCATTAAAAGAGTCACTTGAGGCCAATATTTTAGCTTTACAGCATAATCCCAGAGCTGTAGAATTAATTGATGATAAAATCATTGATTTAGCAGGAGAAAGTGCAGCTCAACAAAGTAATCGTTTTTTTATAACAGGTAAACCTGCAGCTCTTCTGGTTATAGAATTTGCAGAAAACGAACCGTCTCTGTTAGGTGAAAAGATTGAAAAGTTAATTTCCATCTTTAAAAACAAAGAAATGGGTTTTGCATACCCTGTGGTTTATGCAAAAAACATTAGCAGAGTTTGGGCATTAAGAAAGTCTGGCTTAGGCGTTCTTTCAAATATGAAAGGAGATAATCTTCCTGTGGCTGTTATTGAGGATACAGCATTGCATCCTAAAGATTTACCTGCCTATGCCGAGGATATAAAAGACTTACTATATTCTTTTAATAAGGAATGTGTTTTTTATGCACATGTGGGTTCTGGTGAATTACATTTGCGACCTGTTTTAAATTTAAAAGATCCTCAAGATGTCATCCTGTTTAGAAAAATAGCAAAAGAAACAGCTTTATTAGTAAAAAAATATAACGGCTCATTAAGTGGTGAACATGGAGACGGCAGATTACGGGGCGAGTTTATTCCCTTAATGATAGGAGATATCAATTACAAACTATTGCTTAGAATAAAAAAAGCATTCGATCCTGAAGAACTATTTAATCCGAATAAAATAGTCAATACTCCTCCAATGAATACTTCATTGAAGTATCGACAATCCAATTCTCTTAAAAATTTTAAAACTGTATTTAATTGGGATGATACTGAAGGTATTGTAAGGGCAACAGAAAAGTGCTCAGGCTCTGGAGACTGTTTAAAATCTGAAATCATTGGAGGAACGATGTGCCCCAGCTATATGGCTTCAAAGGACGAAAAATTATCAACCAGAGGACGAGCTAATGTTTTAAGGGAATATTTTACAGGAACTTTAGAATCAGACAACCTTTACCTTGAAGACGTATATGATGTTTTAAGTCTGTGTTTATCTTGTAAAGCTTGTAAATCAGAATGTCCTTCGGGCGTTGATATAGCAAAACTAAAAGCCGAATTTCTACAATATTATTACAATCAAAAAGGTACACCAACCAGTGCTCTTTCTGTAGGAAATTCACCTGTTATCAATAGATTATTCTCATTTACACCATGGTTATATAATTTTGTGGTTGGAGCTCCCATCTTAAGTAATATCATTCAAGGAATGCTTGGTTTTTCTACTAAACGTAGTATTCCTAAAATGTCTGGTAGAACACTAAAAACATGGGCTAAATGGCACACAAAGGCAATTGCAAAACACAGAACAGTTTACCTCTTTGCTGATGAGTTTACAAATTACTTAGAAAGCGACCTCGGTATTAAAGCAATACTTTTACTGGAAAAACTAGGGTACAGAGTTGTAATACCGCAACATGTATATAGCGGAAGAACTTATATTTCGAAAGGTTTATTAAAAAAAGCCAGACGTATAGCAAATAAAAATATCGAATTACTTTCGCCCATGATATCTAAATTAAGTCCTCTTATTGGCATAGAACCATCTGGCGTTTTAACCTTTAGGGATGAATATATAAATTTGGTTAAAGAGGATTTAAAAGAAGATGCCATAAAAATTAAAAGAAATACATATACTATTGAAGAGTTTTTAGCTAATGAAATGGATAAAGGTCGTATTTCTAAAGAAAGCTTTACAAAAGAGAAAAAGGAAATTAAATTCCATGGCCATTGCTACCAAAAAGCACTATCTTCTACTAAATATGTAAAGCAAGTACTATCTTTTCCTGCAAACTACAATGCAATTGAAATAGACTCGGGTTGTTGTGGTATGGCTGGTTCTTTTGGATATGAAAAGAAATCTTACAATTTATCCATGAAAATTGCTGAAATGAAGCTATTACCAGAAGTAAGAAATACTGAAGCATCAACACTAATTGCTGCTTCTGGTACATCATGCAGACATCAAATAAAGGATGGAACAGATAGAGATGCTTTACATCCAATTGAGATTTTATATGAGGCATTATTATAAATAAAACCTTTTATATAAAGAAAGAGATCAAAAATTTTCAATAATCAACCATTAGGAAACAGGTGTATAAATAACCTATATCTTATCCTTTATACACCTTATTTAGCAAAAAATAAGGAACATTTTAGCTGGTTAATAACTAAACTAACTCTACAATGGGTTTCATACCCATTATAATAATATCATCGACTTGTTCATAATTCCCCATCCATTCTTCTAATTTTTGATGTAGAATAGCTTTTTGATCATCTGCTGGTAACTTATGTATATTCAACAAGAGATGTCTAAACCTCCTATATTTAAACTTCTTACCTTCCACTCCACCAAATTGATCTACATATCCATCTGAAAAAATATAGAAAATATCATTAGGTTCAATAGTTAGTTCATGTTTTGAATAATGCAACTCTGTATTTGACATATAACCGATTGCAAATCGATCTCCTTTATACACAAAAATCTCATTATTACGCACCAGATATAATGGATTATATGCACCAGCATAAGTTAACTTACGGTTTTTCTTATCAATGACGCATAACGCAATATCCATACCGTCATTAACAGACTGCCTTCTAGTATCAAAACCCTCTTCGTCTTTTTTAAATGTAGTGATAACCTCTTTACTTAGCTGATCTAATATCATCGCAGGGCATGTCAACTCTGTTGTTGTAACAATACTCTTAAGCATATCATAGGCAATTATTGACATAAAAGCACCCGGGACTCCATGACCGGTACAATCTACAGCTGCAACATATAATTTATCATCTTTGTTAAAGAACCAATAAAAATCACCACTAACTAAATCTTTAGGACGGTAATAAATAAATGAATCAGGCAATGCTGATTTAATAGTTTTTTCATCTGGTAAGATTGACTCCTGAATTCTTTTTGCATAATAAATACTATCAGTTAAACTTTGATTTATTTTGGATAGTAATTCTTTTTGGGCTTCAATCTTCTTTTTATCAATAGCCTTTTCTTCTAATGATTTATAGGCATTTTTATAATGCCTAATTCTATAATTAATAATAGACTGTACTAAAAATATTAATGCTATTAAATAAAATGCATATGCATAATTTGACATCCATATTGGAGGTCTGATTTTAATGACAATATTTATAGGGTTTTCGGTCCATTCATATTCACTATTAGCACCTTTAATATGAAGAACATATTCACCGGATGGTAAATCTGAAAAATCCACTTCATTTTCAGAACTTACAGGACGCCAGTCATCATCAAATCCTTCTAAATACACTTGAAATTTATTCCTTAATGGTTCTGTAAACTCTAAAGCAGCATATTTAACTTTTAAGTTTGAGCTTTTTCTGTATTTTAATAAAATTTCCTTTTCATCTCCTCTAAATTCCTTTATTACCTTCCCTTTATGAAATAGCTCCATTGCAGTGATAACAATATTTGGTTTACTATGACTAAACTTCAATGAATCCATATTCAGAAAAGCCACTCCTCCTACTCCTCCAAAATAAATTTTACCATTTTCATCAATAGCCGTTGAGTTTCTGTTAAAAACATAACCAGGAAGCCCGTCGTTCACATCAAAATTAAAAATTGTTTCGTTTTTATCTATTAAAGAAATTCCTTTATTTGTTCCTATCCATATTCCTTCATTTTCATCATACACAATACTATTTATCATATCATTGGCAATACCATTAATATGAGAATAGAATCCAACTTTATCTTTTACCTTATCATAATAGGTGATGCCAGATCTTGTTCCAAACCAGATTTTTCGCCTATTATCTTCAGCTATAGATAAAATATGATTTCCACTTAACAAAGGAATAGAATCGTTTGAATTTTTTAAGTGTCCAAAACCGGTAAAAACATCCTGCTTTCTATCAATAAAATTTACGCCATTACAAGTTCCAATCCATAAAAAACCTTCATCATCATTATATATAACATTAACCTCATCACCACAAATAGTTCGATTATCATCTATATCTGAAAAATAACTAACAACCTTAAATCCATCATATCGGTATAAACCAAACTGCGTACCAAACCATATATCTCCTCTATAATCCTCCTCTATTGAATTGATTGCATTTTGATTTAGGAGAGAAGCAATTTCTTTATTATTAGAATATGAAAATGCAGTAATTGTACCTCTGTCTTTGTAGTAAATATAGATTCCATTTGCAGTACCTATCCAAAGTCTTTGCTTTGAATCCTCACACATACTTAGGATTTGATCCTTATTAACTTTATATAAAGAATAATTAACAGGGAAATTATATATATCCTCAGAATTTTGATCTATAATTTTAATTCCTTTATTAGCTGTACCTAGCCACAACTTACCACTTTTATCAATATGAATTGTTCTTACATCACAATTTTTAAGCTCTTCAAACCTTCTACTATTCCTGCTTAGCGCCTTAAATCTCTTGGGTTTAAAGTCAACTTTAATAATACCATCATACTTAGTTCCAACCCATAACAATCCTGACTTATCTTCAATAACTGAAGTAACCTCTTTATCTGTAATCAGGTTTTCTTGTTTATTGTAATACGAAGAGGAATTATAGATTAATTCTTCATTAGCGTAGTCAAATGACATCAAATACAATCCAGTGTTTGTTCCTAACCAAACTTCTCCTAAGGAATGTACAACAGCACAATTAACAACACAATGATTAGAGCTAGAGATATTCTCTTTTTTTAATTTAAATAAACCAGAGTCTTTTTTAGTACATTGATAAACACCTCCACTCCCACCTATTAAAATAGATTTTTTCGTTATAGGGATAATTGTTGTAACAGATGCTAATGCTTTTGACAAAGATTCAGAATAATTTTCATACTGAATTCGTTCATATAATTTTTCTGATTTATTAAATTGAGAAATACCCTCATTAGTTCCAATCCATAAATATGAAAGTGATTTATGAAAAATAGGAACATTAATGTTATTATAATGCTTAAATATATTACTGTATAAACTATACTTAGCAAGTTCGTTAGTCTTAGTATTGAAATTAACAAGAAAGTTATCCGTTTTTATCCATAGAGTTGAATCTACATCAAATGACATTCCTAATATATTATCTTCTGGAAAGATAACGTCATTATAACCTGATGAGGAAAATACAGTAAACTCTTTGGTTTTTCTATTCCATTTATTTAAACCATTGCCTATCGTACCAATCCATAAATCACCTTTTGCATCCTCGGTAATACACTGAATACTATTTCCTGATATTGAAGTAGAATCGCCTATTTCGTGCCTGAAAATTTCAAATGAATACCCATCATAACAATTTAATCCATCCTGAGTTCCTATCCATAAAAAACCTTTACTATCCTGAAATAAAATATTAATTGAATTTCCGGATAAACCATCCTGGACAGACAATGAAGAGAAGGTTGCTTCTAGTTTAATATCAGAAGCCTGAACTAAGCTAACACTCCCGATAAAGAACAGAATTATTAATGAAATATAATTAATGAATTTATATTTATAACCAAATAAAATTATAGCTCCCATATTAGTTGCTAAAAGTAATAATTCAAATCAATAATTTTTAAGCTTTAAAATAAAAACAACCCTTTTTTTTAACAATCTTCACATCGAATCAAACAATTTAATTTAGGTATATTAATGCTAGAATATCCTATTTTAAATTTGCTTTTTCCATGAACCAGGATAAATTCTGGGATTTAGGACGTTCAATTGGCAAACTGTACAACCTATCCCATATTAGCTGTGTTAATACACCCAGTGCTCTTGATACTCCAAACAATACAGTATAAATTGGAAATTCTGTAATGCCATAACTAGATAATAAAGATCCTGATATAGCATCAACATTTGGCCATGGGTTTTTAACTTTACCTGTTCCTTGTAAAACTTCGGGAACAACATTGTAAATTTTATTCACCAATTTAATATATGGAGCATCTGGAACATATTTATTTGCAAAATCAAGCTGAACCTGAAATCGAGGATCTGTTTTTCGTAAAACAGCGTGCCCATAACCCGGAATCACATGCCCTTTTTCTAAAGTTTCTTGTGCATATTTTTTAATTTGCACCTCAGTTGGATTATCAGTACCTATTTCTCGCTTCATTTTATTAATCCAATGCATTACATCCTGATTTGCCATTCCATGAAGAGGACCTGCCAATCCATTCATCCCTGCAGAAAAACTATAATATGGATTTGATAGTGCAGAACCTACCAAATGAGTTGCATGAGCAGAAACATTACCTCCCTCATGATCAGAATGAATGAGCATATATAAACGCATTAAACGTTTTGCATCTTCAGTTTTATGCCCCATCATGTGTGCTAGATTTCCTGCCCAATCAAGAGATGGATCTGGAGCAATATGATCTCCTTGATGAAAAACTCTTCTATAAATATATGCAGCAATAGCGGGAAGTCGGGAAATTAAATCCATTACGCCCTCATATGTAGGATCCCAATAATCCTTTTTATCCATACCAACCAGATATGCTTTCCTGAACTGTGACTCAGTAGACATTGCTAATATAGCTGTGTTGAACTGAATCATTGGATGTGCATCTTTAGGTAAAGATTCAATTACATCATACACATGAGGAGGTATTGCTTGAGCTCTTTTAGCCCATTGCTCACTTATATGTCTAACGTCATCAGGAGTTGGTAACTCACCTGTCAGCATCAAATAAAAGATACCTTCTGGTAAAGGTTCTCCATCCTCATGAATCTTGGGTAATAATCCTTTTAATTCAGGAATTGAATAGCCTCTAAAACGAATACCTTCTTCTGGGTCTAATTTTGAAGTACAAGTTAATAAACTAACGACGCCTTTCATACCAGTTAAAACCTGAGACATTGAAACATCTTGAATTTTAACATCTCCATGTTCTTTAACTAATTGTCGAACTTTTTGTGCCTTGGGTATGGCTATCTGTAGTAATTTCTCTTTTATGTAATCCATAGATTTTTAATTTGATTCTTATAAATATAACAAATTAAAAACAGGAAAACACCATTTTTGTTTAATCAAAAAAGGGTATCTCTATGACACCCTTTGAATTCAAAAATTCAAAAATTAGAATTTCTATTATGTTTTTGTTTATTCAACAACAGATATTACTTCTTGATTTATTTTCTTTATTTTTTCCTCATCAACTTTTATTTCTTTTCTGTCATAGGTCATTAATCCATTAACCTCGACTTCTACATCAGTAGTTTGGGTATAAACTGCTCCTGCATATCCGGCTTTCACTAACTTTTTTAATTCCTCAGCAAAACGAACGTATTCATCGGTAACTTCTTTTGAAGATTTAAATTGGACATACCCCCAATTTCTGTCCGGAGCCCATAAGTGATCTTTTAAAGCCAATCCAATCCCTCCGTATTCTCCAAGCACTGTAGCTCTTTGGGCATCAAACATTTTCATGGCAGGTCTTGGGTAATGATGTATATCCAGAATATCACCAACTGCATAATGGTTTCCTCCACTAGCAGGATTAACCAATCTTGATGGATCGTATTTCACAGTCCATTTAACAATTTCTTCAGTTTTAAACTGTCCCCATCTTTCATTAAAAGGAACCCAAACAGCAATACTCGGATAAGAATATAAACAGTCCATTATTATTCTTTAGCCAATACAAATCTGTAGTTTTGCCTTCAATTTCATTCTGAAAACTATCTTGACTCAGGCTACAATTTGCGTTTGTTCCAGTATCATTATTTTTTGTTTGACACTACCTGACATCCTACTGCCAATATCAAACCTAGAAACATGAATACACTGATATTCTTTCTCATATCTTAATTAAAATTTGGCATTGATAAATTCTTAATTCGGGCAGTATTTCCTTCTACATAAGGCCAGCCATCAATCCATTCTATTTTATCCAACATTAAAACTCGTCCAGCAGGATTATTTACATCTACAGCATGATATAGAAACCAATCATTTCCATCATTATCTGTTGCAATTTCAGAGTTATGACCAGTACCAACAAAACGTTCATTTTTATGAATTAGGATTTGATGATGATTCTCCATCATAAGTAAACCTTCTTTATCGACATAAGGACCCAATAATTCTTCTGATCGACCAACAACTGTTGTATAAGTGCTGTTTACTCCTTCGCAACTGGTTCCCGTTGATGCTAACATATAGTAATACCCATCTCTTTTATGAATATAAGTTCCTTCGTAAGCTGTACCTGCTATTTGAACTATTTCAGCTCCTGACTTAAGGCTCAAACCATCTTCAGACAATTCAATAGCGTAAATACCTCTAAAGCTTCCTAAATAAAACATTTAGCTCCATTATCATCAATATAAAACGGATCAATAGAGTTTTGAACATCAATTTCATTACTCCTAAAAAGCTTTCCCTGATCAGTAAATCGACCTGCAGGATTATCACTTGTGGCAACACCAATACCACAAGTCCATTCCCCACCCCAAACCGACATTGAATAATACATTACATTTACCATCAATCAGGTTGATATCAGGAGCCCAAATACCTCCTTTAGGCTCAAAGTCAGGTCGAATTTCATCTGTAAATGCAGTCACTATAAAGTTCCAGTATATTAAGTTATTAGATTGATTAATAGGCACATTATGAACATACTCTGTAGCATACAGATAAAAGCTACCATCCTCGGCTTTTACAATTGTTAGATCAGGAAAACTTCTGTATAAAATATTTTTGGGCTACAGAAGCTTCTTTTAGATTCATAATGGTAACCTATAATATTATTAGCTTGTTCCGACATTTTGCCTTACAATTTCATAAAAAAGCAACATTAGCAACATTGAAAGTCTATTGCTTTGCATTAGAAGCATGGAGCGTAAATCATGCTAATAAAAAGGTTTTAAAGATCGCCTTAAATACAAAAAGAAGACCCTAGTATGATGGAATTTTTGTTAAAGTTGAGAATTTAACCCTCCTTTTAAATATTCTTATGCATAAAGCGTGTTAAACTTGAGTAAATCGTTTATAAAGCAGCTAATGGAAAAGAGGCGTTAGAAATTCTTAAAGACATATCTATAAGTAATATTATTAGTGATGTAATGATGCCTGAAGTTGATGGAATTGAACTGGTACAGAAAGCTAGAGAAAATGAACAATCAAGCCATAGACCAATAATTTTATTGTCAGCAAAAACCAATTTAGATGCTAAAATAGAAGGCTTAGATTATGGAGCTGATAGTTATATTGAAAAGCCTTTTTCGTTAGACTATTTAAAAACACAAGTTAATAGTTTTTAAACAACAGGAAAATTTTAATTGAAAAATTTGCTAATACCCCTTTTGTTCCATTTGGAAGTTTAGCTAATAACCTCAGTTCGATTCTTAAATCACAGTAAATCAATCACATAACCAAGAATAAAATCATGTAATATTTTGAAATAAAAATAGATATTACTAATTAAAAGTCTGACAAACAAATAATTAAAAGAAACATCCATGTATTTAAGTAAAGATAAAATTACAGAAATTTTTGCTTTACTCGATGAATTCTGCATTGAATTTGATAAAACAATCTCAAAAAATAGATTGGGAAATAAGCTAAGTTAAAAGCCTAAAATGAATCATAGCGAAGTGATTACAATAATGATATTATTTCATTTTGGCGCTTTCAAGAATCTTAAACATTTTTATTTGTACTATGAAAAAGAGCATCATAACAATGAATTTCCACATACAGTTTCATACATACAATAGATTCGTGGAATTGATGCAAAAAACAGCACTCCCAATGACTTTATTTCTAAAGACATGTTGTCTAGGTAATTGTGCTGGAATATCTTATGTTGACTCCACTCCTATTCGTGTATGTAAGAATAAACGAATACCAAGACATAAGGTTTTTGATGGTATAGCACAACGTGGTAAGTCAACTATGGGTTACTTCTATGGTTTTAACCTTCATTTTATTATCAACGAAAAGGGTGAGATCCTAAATTTTATAATTATACCAGGGGATACAGACGATAGAGAACCTCATAAAAACCAAAAGTTTATTGAGAAAATCAAAGTTAACTTTACGCAGACAAAGGATGTTTATCTCAGAAATTAACTGAAATTCTTTTTTTAGATGGACTCCACCTTATTACCTACATAAGAAATAATATGAGGAATGTTATCATGGAAATGAAAGATAAATAATTACTTCGGAAAAAATCTGTTATTGAGACCATTAACGATGAACTTAAAAACATTTGTTAAATCCTACATTCAAGACACAGATCTTTTGGAAATTTTATTATAAACATGATTTCTGGATTAATCGCATATTCATTTTTTCCAAAGAAACCAGCAATGAAAGTTGAGGAAATTAAGTCGGATCAATTAGCCTTACTTTAGAATCGAAATCGGGTTTTTATAACAATTTGGAAAATTACCAAGCGAATATCAAAACGAAAAATAAAAAAAGGGACATCTGTTAAGATGTCCCTTATATAGTAAAATAATTACTTATGTAATTATGCTTTTTTTACTTTTGCGTAACCGTAAACAGCACTAGCACCTAATTCTTCCTCAATACGAAGAAGTTGGTTATACTTAGCCATACGGTCAGAACGACTTAATGAACCAGTTTTGATTTGTCCACTATTAGTAGCCACAGCAATATCAGCAATTGTAGCATCTTCAGTTTCACCAGAACGGTGAGAAGTTACTGAAGTATATCCAGCTCTGTGAGCCATTTCAATTGCATTTAAAGTTTCAGTTAAAGTACCAATTTGGTTAACTTTAATAAGGATTGAATTAGCAGCTCCTAATTCGATACCTTTTTTCAAGTAATCTACATTAGTTACGAATAAGTCATCACCTACTAATTGACAAGTATCGCCAATTTTAGAGTTTAATGCTACCCATCCGTCCCAGTCATTTTCATCCATACCATCTTCAATAGAATCGATAGGATATTTAGATGCAAGATCAGCTAAATAAGCAGCTTGCTCTTCTGAGTTTCTTTTAACACCATTTGGCTCAAAAATACTGTAATCATATACACCATCTTTGTAGAATTCAGAAGAAGCACAGTCCATAGCGATAGAAACATCACCACCATCTTCTGCACGTCCTGGCTTATAACCAGCGTTTTTGATTGCTGTTAAAATACAATCAATAGCCTCTTCAGTACCACCTAACATAGGAGCGAAACCACCTTCGTCACCAACAGCAGTAGAAAGACCTTTTCCTTTTAATACTTTTGCTAATGCATGGAATACTTCTGCACCCATACGTAAACCTTCTTTAAAAGTAGGAGCTCCAATAGGACGAATCATGAATTCCTGGAAAGCAATAGTAGCATCAGAGTGAGAACCACCATTAATAATATTCATCATTGGAACAGGTAAAGTACAAGCATTTACTCCACCAATATAACGATATAATGGCATTTCTAAGTATTCAGCAGCTGCTTTTGCAGTTGCTAAAGATACACCTAAAATAGCATTAGCACCTAACTTACTTTTAGTTTTAGTACCATCCATTTCAAGCATTTTTGTATCAACACCTACTTGATCCAAAACACTAAAACCAACTAATTCAGGAGCAATAACGTCATTTACATTGGTAACGGCTTTTTGTACACCTTTTCCTAAATAACGACCTTTATCACCATCTCTAAGCTCTAGTGCTTCGTGCTCACCAGTAGATGCTCCAGAAGGTACTGCAGCACGACCTACAACACCACAATCTAAAGTTACCTCTACTTCTACAGTAGGATTTCCGCGAGAATCAAGAATCTCACGAGCATGAACATTTGAAATTTGTCCCATAATTTGACTTATTTAAAAATTGAGTTTACAATTCTATAAAAAAAAGGATAACGGCACGAGGCAATTATCCTTTTATGTTTTAAGATAGCATATAATAACTATTTATATAACTACTCTTTAGATTCACTTTCAGTTGAATTTTCTGTTGATTCTTCTGCATCTTTTGATTCAGTAGCTTCAGTAGCCACTTCCGATGAAGTAGTTTCAGTTGCAGCTGCAGATTTTTTACGACGTGTACGACGTGTTTTCTTTTCAGCTTTGGGCTCTTTAGCCGACAACATGTTTTCGTTATAATCAACTAATTCGATATAACACATTTCTGCGTTATCACCTAAACGATTACCTAACTTTAAAATACGAGTATAACCACCTGGTCTTTCTCCTACTTTTCCAGCCACTTCTCTAAACAGCTCAGATACAGCATATTTATTATTTAGGTATCCAAAAACAACTCTTCTTTGTTGTGTAGAATCATCTTTAGATTTAGTAATAAGAGGCTCAACGTACATACGCAATGCTTTGGCTTTGGCAACAGTTGTTTTAATTCTTTTGTGAAGAATTAAAGAAGCTGCCATATTCGATAACATAGCTTTACGGTGAGAGCTCTTTCTTCCTAAATGATTGAACTTTTTTCTATGTCTCATCGCAATTATTCCTTGTCTAATTTATACTTAGTAATATCCATACCGAAATTCAAGTTCATCACTTGTAATAAATCATCAAGCTCAGTTAATGATTTTTTACCGAAGTTACGGAACTTCAATAAATCGTTACGGTTGAATTGTACAAGCTCTCCTAATGTTTCAACATCAGCAGCTTTTAAACAATTCAGTGCTCTAACAGAAAGATCCATGTCTACCAATTTAGTTTTTAATAACTGGCGCATGTGAAGAACTTCTTCATCAAATTCTTCATTTCCAAATTTCTCATCTGAATCTAATGTGATTCTCTCATCTGAGAATAACATAAAGTGATAGATAAGAATTTTTGCGGCTTCTTTTAAAGCATCTTTTGGATGGATAGAACCGTCTGTTTCTATTTCAATAATTAATTTCTCGTAGTCAGTTTTTTGCTCTACACGATAATTTTCAATCGCATATTTAACATTTCTGACAGGAGTATATATAGAGTCAATCGCAATAACACCGAACTCAGATTCTGCTGAATGATTTTCTTCAGAAGGAACATAACCCCTACCTTTATTAATGGTTAATTCCATTTTAAGGTTTACATCAGGGTTCATTAAACAAATACGTTGTTCAGGATTTAAAACTTCAAAACCAGTCATGAAATTATTCAATTCACCAGCTTTTAATTCTTCCTTACCCGACACATTAATAGTAATTTTTTCACTATCAACCTCTTCTACAATTTGTTTAAATCTAATTTGCTTAAGATTAAGAATTATGTCGGTTGTATCGTTAATTACTCCAGGAATAGTAGAAAATTCATGATCTACTCCTTCAATCTTAACAGATGTAATTGCGAAACCTTCTAATGAGGATAACAAAATTCTTCTTAAGGCATTTCCAACTGTAATACCATATCCTGGTTCTAACGGACGAAATTCGAAGCGACCGAATTGATTGTCCGCTTCAAGCATGATTACTTTATCAGGTTTTTGGAATGCTAATATTGCCATAAGAATAAATTATTTAGAATACAATTCAACAATTAATTGTTCTTTAATATTTTCAGGAATATCTTCTCTTGCTGGTGTATTTAAAAATTTACCAGTTTTGGAATCACTATCCCACTCTAACCAAGAAAAGTTATGTACTGAAGATGCTGCCAAAGAATTTGTGATTGCTTCAAGAGATTTTGATTTCTCACGAACACCAATAATTTGATCAGCTTTTACTGAAAAAGATGGTATATTTACAACTTGACCATCAACAGTAATATGCTTATGAGATACAAGCTGACGTGCTGCTGCTCTTGTAGGAGCAATTCCCATACGATATACTACATTGTCTAAACGACATTCTAATAAACCAAGTAATACTTCACCAGTAATACCTTTAGCTCTAGATGCCTTTTTAAACAAGTTACTAAATTGCTTTTCTAATACACCATAAGTGTATTTAGCTTTTTGTTTTTCTTTTAATTGAAGACCATATTCTGAGGTCTTTCTTCTACGGTTATTACCGTGCTGTCCCGGAGGATAGTTTTTTCTTTCGAAATTTTTATCCGAACCATAAATTGCCTCTCCAAATTTACGGGCAATTTTTGTTTTAGGTCCAATGTATCTAGCCATTCTTCTAAATTTTTGTGTTTAAATTTTTGTTTTCAAATTATGAATATGAAGGCCGCGAGATTATAGAGAGGAGGTTCTATTATAATCATTCATAATTCAAAATCCAAAGACTCAATTTATGGTTAATAACTAGTAAATAATTATACTCTTCGTCTTTTTGGAGGACGACATCCATTATGTGGCATAGGAGTAATATCTACAATCTCTGTAACTTCAATACCAGAAGCATGGATTGAACGAATTGCAGATTCACGACCATTACCTGGTCCTTTCACATACACCTTTACTTTTCTTAAACCAAGATCAAAAGCTACTTTTCCACAATCAGTTGCTGCCATTTGAGCTGCATAAGGAGTATTCTTTTTAGAACCTCTAAAACCCATTTTTCCAGCACTTGACCAAGAAATAACCTGACCATTCTTATTAGTTAAAGAAATAATAATGTTATTGAAAGATGAGTGAATATGAGCTTCTCCTTGAGCCTCAACTTTAACGACTCTTTTCTTTTGACTCGCTGTCTTCTTTGCCATATCTCAATTATTATTTAGTTGCCTTTTTCTTATTTGCAACAGTTTTTTTCTTTCCTTTACGTGTACGAGCGTTATTTTTAGTCTTCTGACCACGTAATGGTAAACCGATACGATGACGAATTCCTCTATAACAACCGATATCCATCAATCGCTTAATATTTAACTGAACTTCTGATCGAAGTTCACCTTCGATTTTAAATTGTTCAGAGATAACTTCACGAACATTTGCAATTTGTTCGTCTGTCCATTCGCTAACTTTCAAGTTAACATCAACCCCTGCTTTGCCAAGGATTGTTTGAGCTGCACTGCGCCCAATTCCGTAAATATAAGTTAATGAAACCTCACCTCTTTTATTGGTAGGTATATCAACTCCAGCAATTCTAGCCATAATTATTTATTCTTTATCCTTGACGTTGTTTAAACTTGGGATTCTTCTTGTTAATCACGTATAAGCGCCCTTTGCGTTTTACAATTTTGCAATCAGCACTTCTCTTCTTAACAGATGCTCTAACCTTCATTGTATTATAGAATTAATTTTTGTATCTATAAGAAATTCTACCTTTAGTAAGATCATATGGAGACATTTCCACTTTAACCTTATCACCGGGTAAAATTTTAATATAGTGCATTCTCATTTTTCCTGAGATATGCGCCGTAATTACATGCCCATTTTCAAGCTCTACTCTAAACATAGCATTTGAAAGGGCTTCTATTATCGTTCCGTCTTGTTCTATTGAGGCTTGTTTAGCCATAATTAATTACCTTTTTAATTTTCAGACTGCAAAGTTAACACTTCTTCGACAAATTTAAAACTAGAAAGTACATCTGCTTTATTTTTTTGTACTGCAATAGTATGTTCAAAATGAGCAGAAACCTTTTTATCTATGGTTCTGATAGTCCAACCGTCATTTTCTTGTACAATATTTCTTTTTCCCAAATTAATCATTGGCTCTATAGCTATGACCATCCCTGGTTTTAATAATGTACCGGTTCCCTTTCTTCCATAATTAGGTACTTCAGGTGCCTCATGCATATCCTTACCTACGCCATGCCCTACCATCTCTCTTACAACGGTATATCCTTTATTTTCACAATATTGCTGAATAGCATATCCGATATCTCCGATTCTATTTCCTGCAACTGCGCATTCAATACCTTTTAATAAAGATTCTTTAGTTGTTTTAAGCAATAATTTAGTTTCAGGATTAACATTTCCCACTTCAAAAGTGTAAGCTGAATCTCCATAAAACTCATTCATTAAAACACCACAATCTACGGACACCACATCTCCATCTTGCAACGGAGTAGAATTTGGGATACCATGAACAACCTGTTCATTTACTGAAGTACAAAGAGTATTTGGAAACCCCTGATATCCAAGAAAACCAGGGATTCCACCATTATCTCTTATAAATTCTTCAGCAATCTTATCTAATTCCAATGTAGTAACTCCTGGTTTTACTGCTTTAGCAATTTCACCAAGAGTTTTTCCTACAAGCATATTACTTGCACGAAGTAATTCTATTTCCTCGTCTGTTTTAAGATATATCATTATCGAACGACTCTCTTTTTAGTAAACAGCAGGACCGCCACCAGTTCTACCTTTGATTCTACCGGACTTCATCAATCCGTCATAATGTCTCATCAATAAATGGCTTTCAATTTGTTGTAAGGTATCTAAAACAACACCTACTAAAATCAACAATGATGTACCACCATAGAACTGAGCAAACATCCTATCTACTCCTGCCATACTTGCGAAAGCAGGTAAGATTGCCACAATAGCAAGGAATATAGATCCTGGTAATGTAATTTTCGACATTACAGAATCTAGGAACTCGATAGTTTTCTTTCCTGGTTTAACACCAGGAATAAAACCACCATTACGTTTCATATCCTCAGCCATTTGAGTAGGATTAATTGTAATTGCTGTATAAAAATAAGTAAATGCAATAATTAAAAATGCAAAAACACCATTATACCCCCAACCTGTATAGTCGGAAAACATTGCTGTAAACCAATTGTTGGCGCTATCACCTCCTACGTATCCAGCTAGTGTTAACGGAACAAACATAATTGCCTGAGCAAAGATGATTGGCATAACACCTGCAGCGTTTACTTTTAAAGGTATGTATTGACGAACTCCGCCATATTGCTTATTTCCTACAATACGCTTAGCATACTGCACAGGAATACGACGGGTTCCTTGTACTAACAAAATTGTACCTGCAAATACAAAAAATAGAACTACGATCTCAATTAACAACATCACTAAACCACCACCTTCTTCAAAGCGAGATACAAATTCAGCGACCACAGCAAAAGGTAAACGAGCAATGATACCAATCATAATAATTAATGAAATACCATTACCAATACCTTTATCTGTTATCCTTTCACCAAGCCACATTACAAACATTGTTCCCGCAGTAAGTATCATGATTGATGTTATTTTAAACATCAAACCTGGTGCAGAAATGGCAACCTCTGGAAGGTTTGCTAAATATGCAGGCGATTGAAACAATAAGATGATAACAGTAAGATATCTGGTTATTTGGTTTATCTTACGAGTACCGCTTTCACCTTCACGTTGTAACCTTTGAAAATAAGGAACAGCTATACCTAGAAGTTGAATAACAATAGATGCAGATATATAAGGCATAATACCCAAACCAAAAATAGATGCATTAGAAAACGCACCTCCGGAAAACATATCTAACAGTCCCATAACTCCTGTTGAAGTTTGGTCTTTTAGTTCTGCTAATTTAGTAGGATCAATACCCGGCAATACAATAAATGAACCTAAGCGGTATACTAATACCAATCCAATAGTTGTAAGGATGCGAGATTTTAAATCCTCAATCTTAAAAATGTTGCGAATTGTTTCGATCAGTTTCATTGATTTACAGTTTTACAACGGTACCTTGAGCTGCTTCAATAGCACTCACCGCTGATTTAGAAAAGGCATGAGCTTTCACTTCAATTTTGGAAGTAATATTTCCATTACCAAGAATTTTAACCCGGTCATTCTTATTGATAAAACCAGCTTCTTGAAGTGTTTCAATATCAATTACAGTAAGGTTCTTCTTTTCAGCTAACTCCTGTAGAAGAGCAATGTTAATTGCTTTATATTCTACACGGTTAATATTTTTAAAACCGAATTTTGGAACACGTCTCTGTAATGGCATCTGACCACCTTCGAAACCAATTTTCTTAGAATAACCAGATCTGGACTTGGCACCTTTATGACCACGAGTAGATGTACCCCCACGGCCGGAACCTTGTCCACGACCAATTCTCTTTCTTGTTTTGGTCGAACCTTCAGCAGGTTTTAAATTACTTAAGTCCATATCTAATTTTCTTAAAATCGTTAAAAATTATTTTTCTATGCTAACAAGGTGTCTCACCTTTTCAACCATACCAAGAATTTGAGGCGTTGCCTCAAATTCATTAGTTGCATTTATTTTTGTTAGACCAAGAGCCGCCAAAGTTTTCTTTTGACGGTCAGTTGAGCGAATTTTGCTCTTTACTTGTGTTACTTTTATCTTAGCCATTTTTGTTCTTCTTAACCGTTAAATACTTTGTCTAACGTAACACCTCTATGCTTAGCTACAGTTTGAGCATCTCTTAATTCCTTAAGCGCATTAATTGTTGCTTTCACAAGGTTGTGAGGGTTCGATGAACCTTTAGATTTAGCTAAAACGTCAGTTACACCAACACTTTCAAGTACTGCACGCATCGCACCACCGGCTTTAACTCCGGTACCGTGAGAAGCTGGCTTCATGAAAACACTTGCACCACCAAACTTGCAATATTGCTCGTGAGGAATTGTACCGTTTAATACGGGTACTTTAACAAGGTTTTTCTTTGCTGCTTCAACACCTTTTGCAATTGCGGTTGTAACTTCATTAGCTTTACCTAATCCCCAACCAACGATGCCATTTTCGTTACCAACTACGACAATAGCAGAAAAACTAAAAGTTCTACCACCTTTGGTTACTTTAGTTACACGATTAATGGCAACTAACCTATCCTTTAAATCAAGGTCGTTATTACTTCTTACTTTTTGATTATCTCCTGCCATAGTTATTAAAATTTAAGACCTGCTTCACGAGCAGAGTCAGCTAATTGTTTAACTCTACCATGATATAAAAATCCATTACGATCAAAAATCACAGTTTCGATTCCGGCACCTTTTGCTTTTTCAGCAATTAATTTACCTACTGATGCAGCTTGCTCAGTTTTTGTTCCCTTTTGAGAGGCAACCTCTTTTTCAAGAGATGAGGCTGATAGAAGCGTTTTTCCGTTAATATCATCGATAATTTGAACAGAAATTTGTTTGTTGCTTCTGAAAACCGACATTCTTGGCCTCTCAGCAGTACCCGAAATCTTACCTCGGATACTTCTTTTTATTCTAAGTCTTCTTTCTACTTTAGAAAAAGCCATAATTTTAAATTTTAATCAGATTAAACTTTTGCAGATTTACCAGCTTTACGTCTGATTTGCTCTCCAACAAACCTCACACCTTTACCTTTATAAGGTTCTGGCTTACGAAGTGAACGGATTTTTGCACAAACTTGACCAAGCAATTGCTTATCTGCAGATTCCAATGTAATAATCGGATTACTCTTTCTGTCGGTTACAGCTTCAACTTTAATCTCGGCTGGCAACTGTAAATGTATTGGGTGAGAGAATCCTAAGGCTAACTCAAGAAGTTGTCCTTGGTTAGTAGCTCTATAACCTACTCCAACCAATTCTAATTTCTTAACAAAACCATTTGTAACTCCTTCAACCATATTATTGATTAGCGAACGATATAAACCGTGCTGAGAGCGGTGCTCTTTAGATTCAGATGGTCTTTTAACCACAACCTGACCTTCTTCCACCTCTACATCTAAATCAGGATTTACTTGTTGAACAAGTTCTCCTTTAGGGCCTCTAACGGTAACAAGGTTATCTTTAACTGTTACTGTAACTCCGGCCGGTATTGAGATGGGTTGTTTTCCTATCCTTGACATAATACTTTCTCCTTTATTAACTTACGTAACATAATACCTCACCACCTATTTGAGCTTGTCTAGCTTCTTTATCGGTCATAACACCTTTTGAAGTAGATAGGATTGCAACTCCTAATCCATTTAAAACTCTAGGCATATCCTTATAACCAGCATACTTTCGTAAACCTGGTGTACTTACTCTTTTTAAAGCTTTGATTGCTGGAGTTTTTGACTCTGCATCATACTTAAGAGCAATTTTAATAATTCCTTGCTTGCTATCATCAACAAATTTGAAATTAAGAATATAACCCTTGTCGTAAAGGACACGGGTCATTTCTTTTTTCAGATTTGATGCAGGAATTTCCACAACTTTGTGTTTTGCCATAATGGCATTTCTGATTCTAGTCAGAAAATCTGCTATTGGATCTGTCATTTTAAAAAAAGTTTAAATTAATCCCGGTATCGGGACAATATTTATACTTGAAACCTAATTTTTCTACCAACTGGCTTTTTTTACTCCAGGAATTAATCCTGCAGAAGCCATTTCACGAAACTGAATCCTAGAAAGACCAAATTGTCTCATGTATCCTTTAGGACGTCCTGTAATTTTGCAACGATTGTGCATACGTACAGGAGAAGCATTTTTTGGTAATTTCTGTAAACCTTCATAATCACCAGCTTCTTTCAGCGCTGCTCTTTTTGCAGCATATTTGGCAACAAGCTTGGCTCTTTTTACTTCTCGAGCCTTCATTGATTCCTTGGCCATATTTCCTCTTTTTATTATTTTTTAAATGGTAAACCAAAAGCCTTTAACAAAGCAAAAGCTTCTTCATCGGTATTTCCAGAGGTCACAAAGGTAATATTCATACCCAAAATTTTACTAACATTGTCAATATTTATTTCAGGAAATATAATTTGCTCCTCAATACCTAAGGTATAGTTACCACGTCCATCAAGTTTACTGTTGATTCCTTTAAAGTCGCGAATCCTTGGCAAAGCCACGCGAATCAGTCTTTCTAAGAACTCATACATATTGTCTTGTCTTAAAGTTACTCTAACACCAATAGGCATTTTTTTACGTAACTTAAAGTTAGAAACATCTTTCTTAGATAAACAAGGAACAGCTTTTTGACCGGTAATAGCGGTAAGCTCATTAATTGCAATATCAACCATTTTTTTATCAGCAACAGCTTGACCAATACCTTGGTTGATAACTATTTTCTCTAATTTCGGAACCTGCATTACAGTTTTGTATTCAAATTCCTTCATCAATGTAGGAACAACTTGTTCCTTATACATTGTCTTTAAACTAGGTGTATAGCTCATTACTTGATCTCCTCCCCTGATTTTTTAGCAAACCTTACTAATTTTCCATCATCACCGGCACGTCTACCGATACGAGTAGCTTCACCAGTTGAAGGATCCTTAAGGTTCAAGTTAGAGATGTGGATAGGAGCCTCTTGCTTAACAATACCTCCCTGAGGATTATCAGCATTTGGTTTTGCATGTTTTGAAACCATGTTTATACCTTCCACGATAGCTCTATTCTTACTTATAAGAACTTCAAGAACTTTTCCTTCTTGTCCTTTATATTCTCCGGCATTTACTATAACAGTATCGCCTTTTTTAATATGTAATTTACCCATTGCTATCTCTTATTAAAATTTATAGCACCTCAGGAGCCAATGATACGATTTTCATAAAACCGTCACGTAATTCTCTGGCAACAGGGCCAAAGATACGTGTTCCACGCATTTCACCAGCTTGATTTAAAAGCACACATGCATTTTCATCAAAACGGATATACGATCCATCAGCTCTTCTGATCTCTTTTTTTGTACGAACAATTACTGCCTTTGTAACAGTACCTTTCTTCATTTCTGTAGAAGGAATAGCACTCTTAACAGTTACAACGATACGATCACCTATTGTGGCATATCGTTTTTTAGTACCACCAAGCACTCTAATGCACAGTACTTCTTTGGCACCACTATTATCGGCTACAGCCAATCTGGATTCTTGTTGTATCATGATTACTTAGCTCTTTCGATAATTTCTACAAATCTCCAACGTTTCGTTTTGCTTAAAGGACGAGTTTCCATAATTTTTACGGTATCTCCTTCGTTGCAGGTGTTATTCTCGTCATGTGCGTGAAATTTCTTAGTCTTTTTCACGAACTTTCCGTAGATAGGGTGCTTTTCACGGATTTCTACTGCTACAACAATAGACTTATCCATTTTATCGCTAGCCACAACACCGATACGTTCTTTTCTTAAATTTCTTTTTTCCATCACTAAACTATTTTTCGGTTAATTGCTTTTGACGCAAAATAGTTTGCAGTCTAGCAATATTTCTACGTAAGCCTCTTATCTGCAATGGATTTTCCAGTGGAGATATGCTATGATTGAGTTCTAAACGGATAAGCTCTGCTCGTTCGGTCTCAATTTTTTCGATGATCTCATTGATCGCCATTTCGTTTATTTCCGAAGTCTTCATCCTTAAAAATTATTTAGATTCAACATAGTCGCGTCTTACAACGAATTTAGTAGTAACAGGCAATTTTTGAGCCGCTAAACGCAATGCTTCTTTTGCCGTTTCGAATGGTACTCCATCACATTCAATAATGATTCTACCTGGAGTAACAGGAGCCACAAATCCTTCAGGGCTACCTTTACCTTTACCCATACGAACCTCTGCAGGCTTCTTGGTAATTGGCTTATCAGGAAACACTCTAATCCAAATTTGTCCTTGACGTTGCATATAACGTGTTACAGCAATACGAGCCGCCTCAATCTGACGTCCAGTAAGCCATTTAGTTTGCAACGACTTTATTCCAAAAGACCCAAATGCAAGTTGCGCGCCACGTTGAGCTTCGCCCTTCATTCTACCCTTTTGTCTTCTTCTGTATTTTACTTTCTTTGGTTGTAACATCTTTCTAACTCATTTACATTAGCTGATGACTACTTTCTTCTCTTTTTGAAATTCCCACCTTTACGCTTGTTATCTTGGGTAGCAAAATTTGGTGAAAGATCTGGTTTACCATAAATCTCTCCTTTACATATCCAAACTTTAATACCTAACAAACCTGTTTTGGTAAGAGCTTCAGCTTGAGCGTAATCAATATTTGCACGGAATGTGTGAAGAGGAGTTCTTCCTTCTTTATACATTTCCGATCTGGCCATTTCTGCACCGTTTAAACGACCTGAAATTTGAATTTTGATACCTTCTGCTCCCATTCTCATTGTAGAAGCAATAGCCATTTTAACTGCACGACGGAAAGCGATACGTCCTTCTAATTGACGTGCAATATTGTTAGCTACGATAATAGCATCTAATTCTGGTCTCTTGACTTCAAAAATGTTGATTTGAACCTCTTTATCAGTGATTTTCTTCAACTCTTCTTTTAGTTTATCAACCTCTTGGCCACCTTTACCAATAATGATTCCTGGACGAGCTGTGTGAACAGTAATCGTTATCAGTTTTAGTGTACGTTCAATAACAATTCTCGAAATACTAGCTTTGGCTAAACGAGCGTTAAGATATTTACGGATTTTAGTATCTTCTAAGATTTTATCTCCGTAATTTTTTCCGCCAAACCAATTAGAATCCCATCCTCTGATGATTCCTAATCTGTTACTTATTGGATTTACTTTTTGTCCCATTTAACTAACTTTTAATTTCTTGCTGGTTATCAACGTTGCTATCAATATAAATGGTTACATGGTTAGATCTTTTTCTGATACGGTGAGCTCGCCCTTGTGGAGCTGGTCTCAACCTTTTTAAAATTCTCGCTGAATCCACATTAATTGATTTAACATACAGATTCGCATCTTCCATGCGTACCCCTTCATTCTTCTCCTTCCAGTTTGCAATCGCAGAAAGAAGTAATTTTTCTACTCTACGAGAAGCTTCCTTTGAAGAAAACTTCAACATATCTAAGGCTAAATTAACTTCTTTACCTCTGATCATATCTGCAACCAGGCGCATTTTACGTGGAGAAGTAGGCACATTGCGAAGTGAAGCAAAACTTACTTGCTTTTTTGCTTCCTTATTTTTTTCTGCTCTGAGTCTTTTTCTTGCACCCATTTTAATTCTCTTTATTAAAATTACTTTTAAGTTAGGTTACCTTTTCTTGTTACCTCCATGACCTCTATAGGTACGTGTTGGAGAAAACTCACCTAACTTGTGACCTACCATATTTTCGGTCACATAAACAGGAATAAATTTATTTCCGTTGTGCACTGCGATAGTATGTCCAACAAAATCTGGAGATATCATCGATGCTCTTGCCCAAGTTTTAATTACAGATTTTTTACCTGAATCGTTCATATCGAACACTTTCTTTTCAAGTCTATAATCTATAAATGGGCCTTTTTTTAATGATCTGCTCATAAGTTCTTCTGATTAAACGTTATTTTTTACGTCTTTCAATAATGTACTTACTAGAAGCTTTCTTCTTATCACGAGTTTTGAAGCCTTTAGCTAATACACCTGTACGTGATCTTGGATGACCTCCAGACTGTCTTCCTTCACCACCACCCATTGGGTGATCGACTGGGTTCATGGCAACACCACGAACTCGAGGACGACGTCCTAACCAACGTGAACGACCAGCTTTTCCTGATCTTTCTAATGCATGGTCTGAATTACCAACCGCACCAATAGTAGCACGACAAGTAACAAGGATCATTCTAGTTTCACCTGACGGTAACTTAATAACTGCAAATTTACCTTCACGAGCAGCCAATTGAGCAAATGTTCCCGCACTACGGGCCATAATTCCACCCTGTCCTGGGCGCAACTCAATGTTGTGGATGATCGTTCCTAGTGGGATCTCTTTAAGGGTTAAAGTGTTTCCAAGTTCAGGGCTTATACCTGTTCCTGATTGCACTGTTTGACCGACTTCTAATCCGTTAGGAGCGAGAATGTAACGTTTTTCGCCATCAGCATAAGCTAATAATGCGATACGTGCACTACGGTTAGGGTCATATTGAATTGACTCAACTGTAGCAGCAACACCATCTTTATTTCTCTTGAAATCGATTACCCTGTAACGTCTCTTATGTCCACCCCCCATGTTACGCATGGTCATTTTACCGGTGTTATTTCTACCTCCGGTCTTTTTTATGGGCTCCAGTAAGGACTTCTCTGGTGTACTTGAGGTAATCGTATCAAATGCACCAATAACTTTGTGTCTCTGCCCCGGTGTTGTGGGCTTTAGCTTTCTTACTGCCATTTTAATTAAATATTGCTATAAAAATCAATCTTATCTCCTTCTACCAAAGTAACAATTGCTTTTTTGTAAGCAGCAGTTTTACCTACCTGCACACCACTTTTAGTATAACGGCTTTTTACTTTACCGGCATAATTCATGGTGTTTACTCTTTCAACAGTTACATTGTACATTTCCTCAACCGCCTTCTTAATTTGTAATTTGTTAGCGTCTTTGTTTACTACAAATCCAAAGCAATTTAGTTTTTCACCTTGCTCGTTGAGTTTTTCAGTAACTATTGGCTTAATTAATATTTGCATTTTTAAATCTCCTTAAGCTTTAAATTAAAGATTACCTAATCCTTCAACTGAACTCTCAACTAGAACTAACGCTCCGGCTTTCATAATACTATAAGTATTCAATTCAGCTAATGTTACAACTTCCGATTTAGGAATATTTCTTGAAGCCAAGTAAACATTCTTATCAGCATCTTTTAAAACTACTAATGAACGTTTTCCTTCAACTTGAAGACTCTTACGGATTTGTGCAAACTCTTTTGTTTTTGGAGCTTCCATATTGAAGTCCTCAACTACGATAATGCTACCAGTTTTTGCTTTATAAGATAAAGCAGACTTACGAGCAAGCTCTTTAAGTTTACGATTTAATTTAAATCCATAATTACGAGGACGTGGACCAAAAACGCGACCACCACCACGGAATACAGGAGACTTAATGCTACCTGCACGAGCAGTACCGGTTCCTTTTTGTTTTTTGATCTTACGTGTACTTCCTACGATCTCGGCTCTTTCTTTTGATTTATGGGTTCCTTGACGTTGATTTGCAAGGAACTGTTTTACATCAAGATAAATAGCATGATCGTTAGGCTCAATACCGAAAACTGAATCTGCTAATTCAACAGTTTTTCCGGTCTCTTCTCCTGTTATGCTTAATACTTTTAGTTCCATTACATTTCAACAATTACATATGAACCTTTAGCTCCTGGGATAGAACCTTTAACAATTATAAGGTTGTTCTCAGGAATTACTTTTAAAACTCTAAGGCTTTCAACCATCACTCTATTTCCACCAGTTCTTCCAGCCATTCTCATACCCTTAAATACGCGAGCAGGGTAAGAAGCAGCACCTACAGAACCTGGAGCTCTTAAACGGTTGTGCTGTCCGTGAGTTGAACCACCAACACCACCGAATCCGTGACGTTTTACTACACCTTGAAATCCTTTTCCTTTAGAGATACCAGTAACATCAACAAAAGCATCTTCTGCAAAGATGTCAACAGTTACTTCGTCTCCTAGGTTAAATTCTTGTTCGAAACCTTTGAATTCAACAACACTTCTTTTTGGAGTTACACCAGCTTTTTTAAAGTGGCCTACCTCTGGTTTAGTAGTGTTTTTTTCCTTCTTGTCTTCGAACGCCAGCTGTACGGCCTCATATCCGTCAGTATCCACAGTTTTAACCTGTGTAACTACGCATGGGCCAGCTTCGATAACAGTGCATGGAATATTTTTTCCATCGGCACTGAAAACGGAAGTCATTCCGATTTTTTTTCCAATTAATCCTGGCATTGTTACAAAAATTAAATATTAAATAATCGATTCAAAAAGCCTGAAGTTTCGGCTAACAGGCTTTTGGAACTTATTTTTCTTTTATCATACTTTGATTTCAACTTCAACTCCACTAGGTAACTCTAGTTTCATTAAAGCGTCGATAGTTTTAGCTGTTGAGCTATAGATATCGATTAAACGCTTATATGAAGAAAGTTGAAATTGCTCTCTTGATTTTTTGTTTACGAATGTTGAACGTAACACTGTAAATACTCTTTTATGAGTAGGAAGTGGAATAGGACCGCTAACTACTGCACCAGTCGTTTTTACTGTCTTAACGATTTTCTCAGCTGACTTATCAACTAAGTTATGATCGTAAGATTTTAATTTGATTCTTATCTTTTGACTCATCTTGAGATCTTATTATAATAATTCTACTTTTCCTTCAGCTTCTTTTACTACTTCCACTGCAATGGCTTTAGAAACTTCTTCGAAGTGTGAGAACACCATTGATGAAGTTGCACGACCTGATGAAATAGTACGCAAAACTGTTACATATCCGAACATTTCGGCAAGAGGCACTTTAGCTTTTACAACACGAGCACCAGCTTTAGACTCCATTCCTTCTACCTGACCACGACGTTTGTTAAAGTCACCAATAATATCTCCCATATATTCTTCAGGAGTAACAACTTCAACTTTCATGATTGGTTCTAAAAGAACTGGCTTAGCTTTCATCGAAGCATTTTTAAATGCCTGACGACCTGCGATCTCAAATGATAACTGGTCAGAATCCACTGGGTGGAAAGAACCATCTTTAAGAGTAACTTTAAGACTGTCAACAACAAAACCGGCTAATACACCATTTTGCATTGCATCGCTAAATCCTTTTTCTACTGAAGGTATATATTCTTTAGGTACGTTACCACCTTTTACTTCGTTAACAAACTCTAATCCTTCTTTACAGTCTTCTCTAGGTCCAACAGTAACGACAACATCAGCAAATTTACCACGACCACCAGACTGCTTTTTAAACACCTCACGATGTTCAACAGTTTGTTTAATAGCTTCTTTATAGGTTACCTGAGGACGCCCCTGGTTACACTCTACTTTAAACTCACGCTTTAAACGGTCAATGATAATTTCAAGGTGAAGTTCACCCATACCACTAATTACAGTCTGTCCGCTGTCCTCATCTGTTTGAACACGGAATGTTGGATCTTCTTCAGCTAATTTAGATAAAGCAACACCCATTTTATCCATATCCTTTTGAGACTTAGGCTCAACAGCAACACCAATTACTGGATCAGGAAAATCCATTGATTCTAATGTGATAGGATTTTTCTCATCACA
Organism: uncultured Saccharicrinis sp.; assembly: GCA_963665705.1. Lineage (GTDB taxonomy): Bacteria > Bacteroidota > Bacteroidia > Bacteroidales > Marinilabiliaceae > Saccharicrinis. Next base: position 129,224 of record OY762448.1, on the reverse strand, counting down.
AAGAGTATCACCAGTACGAATATCTTTAAAACCAACACCTGCACAAATATCACCTGCTTCGATTACATCTTGAGGTAACTGCTTGTTTGATTTCATTTGATATAGACGAGAGATACGCTCTTTTTTACCAGTACGAGTATTTAATGCATATGATCCAGCATCAATTTTACCAGAATAAACACGCATAAATGCTAAACGACCAACAAATGGGTCAGTAGCAATTTTAAATGCTAATGCTGCAAGTGGAGCATTTACATCATGTGGTCTAGAATCTGGCTCACCAGTATCTGGATTAGTTCCTGTAATTTCAGGAATATCACTTGGAGATGGTAAGAAAGCAACAACTGAATCTAATAAACGCTGAACACCTTTATTTTTAAATGCTGAACCACACATCATAGGAGTAATCGTTTGATTAATAGTTGCTGTACGAATAACAGCAATCATCTCCTCTTTAGTGATTGATTCTGGATCTTCAAAATAACGCTCCATCAATTCTTCGTCAGATTCAGCAACAGCTTCAACCAACTTATCTCTCCACTCTTGTGCTTCGGCCTTTAAACTCTCACGAATTTCTCTTAATTCATAACGAGAACCCATTTGAGCATCTTCGAACCAAACAATCTCTTTATTTTCGATTAGGTCAATAACACCTTCAAAGTCATCTTCAGCTCCAATAGGAATTTGAAGAGGAATAGGATTTGCTCCTAACATCTCTTTTACCTGACGAACAACTTCAAAAAAGTTAGCACCTGAACGGTCCATTTTATTTACGAAACCAATACGAGGCACACCATATTTATCAGCTTGTCTCCATACAGTTTCTGATTGTGGTTCTACACCACTTACAGCACAGAATAAGGCAACAGTACCATCTAACACCCTTAAAGAACGCTCTACTTCAACAGTAAAGTCAACGTGACCCGGGGTATCAATAATGTTGATCTTATACGATTCATCATTGTAGTTCCAGTTGGTAGTTACAGCTGCAGAAGTAATTGTAATACCTCTTTCCTGCTCCTGCTCCATCCAGTCCATGGTAGCAGCACCATCATGTACCTCACCAATTTTATGAGTAATACCAGTATAAAACAGAATACGCTCTGTAGTTGTGGTTTTACCCGCATCGATATGCGCCATGATACCGATATTTCTGGTGTATTTTAAATCTGTATTTCCCATTTTATTTATTCCTTAAAAGATTAGATGATTAGAATCTAAAGTGAGCAAATGCTCGGTTAGCCTCTGCCATCCTGTGCATATCTTCTTTTTTCTTGAAGGCACCGCCTTCGTTGTTATAAGCCGCTACAATTTCAGCAGATAGTTTTTCTGCCATTGATTTCCCACTTCTTTTACGAGCAAAAAGAATCAAGTTTTTCATAGCTATTGAAGCTTTTCTTGATGGACGAATTTCCATAGGAACCTGGAAAGTTGCACCACCGACTCTTCTACTTTTCACCTCTACAGCAGGAGTAATGTTTTCTAAACCTTTTTTCCACATTTCTAAAGCTGACTTCCCTTCTTTCTCAGCTTTATCAGCCATGCGGTCTAATGCATCATAAAAAATACCGTAAGCAGTAGATTTTTTACCATCAAGCATCAGGTTGTTAATAAATTGAGTCACCAAAGTATCATTAAACTTTGGATCTGGAAGCAATATTCGCTTCTTTGGTTTACCTTTTCTCATCTCTTCTTGTTTATTAGTTTTTTATTGGCTGTCAATGTTTCTGTGTCTTCAAAAGCAACTCGTTGCCTTTTACTCAACCTTTTGTTTTAACTCACCAATAAACAAAACCATAAGTTAAACACTAAATTTAAATTACTTCTTTGGACGTTTTGTTCCGTACTTAGAACGACGTTGAGTACGTCCTTCAACTCCTGATGCATCTAAAGCTCCACGAACTAAGTGATAACGTACACCTGGAAGATCTTTTACCCTTCCACCACGAACAAGAACAATAGAGTGCTCCTGAAGGTTATGTCCTTCTCCTGGAATGTAGGCATTCACCTCTTTTCCATTAGTCAAACGAACCCTAGCAACTTTTCTCATGGCCGAATTCGGCTTCTTAGGTGTAGTAGTGTACACCCTCACACAAACACCTCTACGCTGAGGACAAGCATCTAGCGCTCTAGATTTACTTTTCTCAACTAACTGGGTGCGTCCCTTACGAACTAACTGTTGAATTGTTGGCATATAACTAAAATTGTTTAAATAAAATTCCTTATTAAATAGCTTATAACTTACGTCTAACCACATATAAAACATCCTGATTTTCAGCACATTTTAATATATTTAGACAAAAAAGCGATGCAAAAGTACTAATTTTCAATGAATAAACACCAATTCTTTATCTATTTTTTTTAGAAAAAGATTGTTAAAGAAATTTAATCTAAAAACAATTGACTGAATGAGATATGAGGTTTTGAATAAAAAAAATCAAAAACTTCGCTTCTGAGATAAAAAAACCAAATATCGCCCTATAAATAATTTCAACCTTTTGGAGTTGTTCATTTTTACTATATTTGCGGCGATTTATGCTCAACCTTCTTTAATTGAGCATTATAATCAAGTAAAAACCTGTATAGTTATAATAATAGCCATCTCCCCTTATTTCTAAAGATTTTAAGGGTTAAGCAGAACTACTATTATTTATTATACTAATTTTATAATAAAATGAAAGCATTTGTTTTTCCTGGGCAAGGAGCCCAATTTGTAGGTATGGGCAAAGACCTGTACGAAAATTCAACTGAAGCGAAAGAACTTTTTGAAAAGGCTAACGAAATTTTAGGTTTTAGAATCACTGACTTAATGTTTGAAGGTACTGATGAAGATCTAAAACAAACTAAAGTAACTCAGCCAGCTATATTTTTACATTCTGTTTTATTAGCAAAAACAATGGGTGATGATTTTAAACCAGAAATGGTGGCTGGTCATTCTCTTGGAGAATTTAGTGCATTGGTTTCTGCTGGTGCTATGTCATTTGAAGACGGATTAAAATTAGTTTCGCAACGTGCTTTAGCGATGCAAAAAGCTTGTGAAGCAGAACCTTCAACAATGGCTGCCATTGTAGGTCTTGAAGATTCTATTGTGGAAGAAGTTTGTGGAAGCATTGAAGATGTAGTAGTTGCTGCGAACTATAACTGCCCGGGCCAATTAGTTATCTCTGGTTCTTTTGCTGGAATTGACAAAGCATGTGAAATTTTAACAGAAAAAGGAGCTAAGAGAGCTATCAAGCTTCCTGTTGGAGGAGCATTTCACTCTCCATTAATGGAACCTGCCCGCACAGAGCTTGCAGCTGCTATTGAGGCAACAGAATTCAATGCTCCTGTTTGTCCGGTATATCAAAATGTAAGCGCAACCCCATTTACAGAGCCTGCACAAATTAAAGAAAATTTAGTTGCTCAGCTAACAGCTCCTGTTAAGTGGACTCAAACAGTTCAAAACATGATTGCAGATGGCGCTACTTCATTTACAGAAGTGGGTCCTGGGAAAGTATTACAAGGTCTTGTTAAAAAGGTAGATCGTAAAATGGAAGTTGCCGGAGTAAGCAGCTTATAATTTGAAAAAATTAGATTACAACAATCTATAGCTTTTAAAAGCCGGAACTAATTCTTCCGGCTTTTTATTTATTAATAGGAAGGTGAGAAATTAATTCACAACTCCCCTATCAATCATTTTATAAAATCACTTAGATTTAGTTTTCACTTTTAAATATCTATTCCGTCTGGCTTGTTTAATCAAATCCCTAACAGTTAAAAGATTAACAGAAGCATTTCCTGAACCAAGCTTACTCAAGTCAATAGGCATTTTATTTCTATCCATAGGTTTAAACATATTACGCTTATACCCTAATTTTTCTATTGATTTATAAATCACCTGAATATTTCGATTAAAATTATCAATATTAACCCCTTGCCCTTCTGTTCGCATCACACATGTTTGTAGCGTATATATTTTATAATCTATATAATAGGTATTTTCTCTTGCGCTATTTAAGTTAGAATAAACAACCCGAGGACTCAATGAAATATGATTAATCATTAATGAATCACCCTCGATATAAGATGTTTTAAAATACCCTAAACTATCTGTTGTTACAATTTTTTGATTTCTGTAATTTATTATATATGCATTTTCTACAGGTATTGAGTCTTCGAAATATACGTACCCCTCAAATAATTTATCACTATCCTGTGCTACTAAATCAACACCTATCGTATTTATAATACATAATAAAAATACCCATCTTAAATATTTTAATAAACCACTGCTCCTCTTTTCCATTGTATATTTTTATAAAATCAATACGCAATAATGAAATCACGAAGCAACTAAACTAACTTAGGAATATACAGTCAACAACATTTTTCAAGCACGGCCCTTAATATTTCAATTAACGAACCAATACAATCAATAACACATACTTAATTTTATAATGAATAAGAATTCATGATATTTATCGAATAAATATCTCCAGCTAACCATACCTTTGTTCCCAGAACTATAATAAAAATGAAATTCAATTTTAACAGAATCAGTAAAAAAACGCGTCCATTCACTATATGGTCAGTTGTATACCTTACCTACTTTACTGTAGGATTAAACAATAAAGAATACAACCTAATTGCACCTTTATTATTAACTCTACTTCAACTTATAACATACACCATTAACAAGCACCTATTTATCCCAAAATTTTATGAAATACAAAAGCAAAAATTCATTATTTACAATATTATTTTCATTCCTTTTCTTGTAATTTTCTTAACAAACATTGCCGCCTATATCATAAAACCCCGAAGTGAAATAGATCCACCTCCAAATGACATTTTTATATATTTATTTCAGATTGTACTATGCCTGATTGCACTATGGATTGCAATAAATCAATATTTAGTAGAAAAAGAAAAACGCAATGAAAAGGAAATTGAAACATTAAAAAGAGTAAATCTTGAAAACAATCTACAATTGCTAAAATCGCAAATCAATCCACATTTTCTATTTAATGCATTAAATAACATATATACCATGTCATACATGGGAGACAAAACTACGCCACAAAAAATTGATAAACTGTCGGATATGCTTCGTTTTATACTTTATGATTGTGAATCGGAATTTATTCCGGTTTATAAAGAACTGGAATACATTAATAACTTTATTGATTTCCAACAATTAAAAACAGAAAGCAAGCAGAATATTGAATTCTCATATCAATTTGAGAATACAAGCCTATTAATTGCGCCTATGATATTTATCCCTTTTATTGAAAACGCTTTTAAACACAGCAAAATAGAGCGACACCCTGAACACCAGATAAAGATTACATTAAAACAGGTAAAAGGCAATTTATCATTTTCAATAACCAATCATACAACTAAAAACGATAATTCATTTCACAACAATAAGCCACAAAACGGAATTGGTCTAAAAAATGTAATCAACCGTCTAAAACTTATCTATCCTGATTCCCATAAATTAGATATTTGCAACAACAATAATCTATTTATTGTGAATTTAAATATTAATTTGAATGAATCTCAAAGAGAAGAACAACTGCATAATAATTGACGATGAATATCTTGCACGTAAATTACTAGGAAACTATATTAGTAAAATTCCTCAATTAAATTTACTCGCATCCTATTCTGACCCTATGGATGCAATTGAATTATTATCACAAGGCATAGTTGACATCATATATATTGACATTGAAATGTCAGAGATATCAGGAATTGACTTTATAAAAAAATTACCTGTAGAAAAACGCCCACTTGTTATTTTTGTTACTGCTTACCCACAATATGCTGTTGAATGTTTCGAAATTGATGCATTTGAATACCTTGTAAAACCCACTTCTTTTTTAAGATTTTTCAAGGCGACACATAAAGCAATCAATACATTAAACATCCAAAGAAAAGCACAACTTTGGGATACTAACAAAATTGAAAATAGTAAAGAATACATTATAATAAAATCAGACAGAAAACTTATTAAATTATATCATAAGGATATATATTTTATTGAAGGCGCATTAGAATACGTAACTTTTCAAAAAAAAGAAGAACGCATTATAGGCTTATATTCTCTTAAAAAACTTGAAGAAGAACTTCCTAAAGACAAATTCATGAGGATTCACAAATCATATATAGTAGCTATTGATAAGATCTCTGAAATTGATGGAAATCAAGTTAAGGTAGGAAGGTGGAATGTACACGTCAGCAAAACTCTTAAACCTAACTTACTCAATAAATTTTCTAACTAATAGAAAAATTACAACAAGCTACCCTCTTATATTTTTACTATTTTTACTTTCTCAAGGCTCAGCGTCTCTTTTTTACTATCTCTATATTCTATAGATGCGAAAGAAGCGCTTTTAAGTTGTTATAATGAAATACATTGACATCAATTGTGATTTAGGTGAAGGTATTGGAAATGATGAAGCCATCATGCCCTTTATCAGTTCGGCAAATATTGCTTGCGGGTTTCATGCCGGAGATAATGAAACAATGGATTACACTATTGGATTAGCATTAAAAAATAAAATAGCTATTGGAGCACATCCCGGATATGCAGACAAAAATAATTTTGGCAGAACTAATATAAATTTATCACATCCTGAAATTAGAGATTTAGTAAGTGAACAAATTTCAATTGTATACCATAAAACAAATATTGCTGGCACTAAATTACGCCATGTAAAACCACATGGTGCTTTATACAATCAAGCAGCTGTTGATATTGACATTGCTAAGGCAATTGCAGAATCCATAACATCTATAGATAAAGATTTAATTTATGTGGGCTTGGCAAACTCTGTAATGCAAGAGGCTGCCCAAAAATACAAACTTAGATTTAGAGCTGAAGCTTTTGCGGATAGAGCATACACAAATTCAGGATTATTAGTTCCCAGAAAAGAAAATAATGCAGTAATATATGACACTAAAATCTGTAAAGAAAGAGTTCTTAGAATAGCTCAAGGCAAAAGCATTATTTCATTGGACAAAAAAGAAATTATCATCAATGCTCAAACCATATGTATACACGGTGATAATCCTCAAGCTATTGAAGTTTCAAAAATGATTTACGAATACCTTGTCCAAAATAACATTAAGATTACAGCAAATGTTTAATATATTTCCATCTGGTGACTCTGCATTCTTATTAAAATTTGGAAATGAGATATCTAAGGAAGTTCATTTATGTATCCGGGCTTATTTAATACTTCTTTCAAAGAAAAAAATTAAAGGAATTACTGAAGTGATACCTTCCTACTCTGATATTTTAATTCTTTATAATCCACTTGTTATTCATTATGAAAAATTACTGAAGAAGCTAAAGAAATTACATACGCAAATAGGTAATTTTCAACACCCGGAGCCTAAGACTATTAGAATTCCGGTTCTATACGGAGGTAAATATGGACCAGATATTAACGAAGTTAGCAACCATACAAAACTTCATGTGGAAGAGGTTATCGAACTACATTCAAAAGAAAAATACTTAGTATATATGCTGGGATTTACTCCGGGTTTTTGCTACTTAGGTGGCATGAATCCTCAATTAGCTACACCCAGAAAGCATATTCCTTCACAAAACATTGAAGCTGGCTCTGTTGGTATTGCCGGATCTCAAACTGGCATATACCCGATTGACAGCCCCGGTGGATGGCAAATCATTGGGAAAACACCACTCAAACTATTTAATCCTGAATCCGAAAATCCTTTTTTGATTGAAGCAGGAAATTATCTGGAATTTTATTCAATATCAGAAGATGAATACTACAGCTACTATTAGAATAATTACACCCGGATTATTTACAACAATTCAGGACTTAGGCAGATACGGGTATCAACAATACGGCATGCCTGTTTCCGGAGCAATGGATTCATATTCGCATAGGTTGGCAAATCTATTAGTTGGGAATTCCATTAATGATGCATGTCTGGAAGCCACCTTTATGCCTCCTCAATTTGAAGTGTTGGCTGACACAGAAATGGCTATAACAGGAGGTGAAACTGAATTACTTATTAATGATAAGATCCAATCCACTAACTGTAATCACCTTATAAAAGCAGGTGATATAATCCACATCGGACCTATAACAAAAGGATGCCGTATTTACATTGCATTTGCCGGAGGAATAGATGTGCCCATTATCATGAACAGCCGTTCAACCTATATCAGAGCCAGGGTTGGAGGTTTAAATGGGAAAGCACTACAAACTAATGATAAACTCCACACTTGTAAAAGAAAGGTTAGATTTAAACAACGCAATTTACCTAAAGAAATTTTACCCCAATTAAAATCGGAACAGGCTATCAGAGTAATTGGAGGGAGTGAGATAAATTACTTTAACATTGAAGGGGTGAAAACATTTTTAACTTCTACTTATACCATATCTAACAAGAGTGACAGAATGGGATATCGCTTAGATGGACCTACCATCAAGCACATTAAGGATGCAGATATTATTTCATCTGGAATTTGTAATGGAGCAATTCAGGTTCCGGGAGACGGCCATCCTATAATTATGTTGGCAGATAGACAAACTATTGGTGGATACACAAAAATAGCCAATGTAATAACTGCCGATTTACCATTACTTGGTCAAATGCAACCAAAAAACAAAATCTATTTTACCCAGGTAAAATTGAACGAAGCACATCAAATTTTAAAACAACAAGAAAAGATATTTAAGCTTATAAAGTAAAAGCCGTAACAAACTTGCTACGACTTTTATACTCCCATTCTAAACTAACCATTAAACTACCTATAAGATAACATGAACCACAATTAATAAATAATAAGTTAAAACATTTTACGTACTCAAACAATTCATTGAGACGTTTTTTATAGTTTATGTAAATATTATTTGAGTATGAACTCCTCCGCACATAGCATAAAATTCACCAACTGTAAGCACAGCACTAACATCTTCATATAAATCATCTTTAGTCAGTTTAAACATATCCATTGCAAGTTTACATGCATATATTTCTCCTCCTCCAGCGGTTATCATCTCAAGAAATTCATCTACCGGAGGAATATCCAACTCATCCATTTGCTTCCTCATCATTGAAGACACTCCGCTTTCTATACCAGGTAATACGCCTAGAAAAGTAGGAAAAGGTAGTCCTCCTGGCATTCTCATGGCGGGATTTCCAACAGTTGAGGTATGTAATTTATTCATGTATTTTTTGGTAATAGCATCTAAGCCAAAAAACGTAAAAAACAATTTAGCTTCAATTCCTTCCATCACAGCACCATTAGCCAAAACTAACGTTGCATATACATCTTCAATTGCACCTTTAGCACAAATGATGCATACTTTCTTTAAAGGTTGTTCTTCTTTAACCATCATATCCATCTTTAACGTGAGCTCAATTATTACACACAACTTGCTGGTTTTGAAATACCTGCGATTTTCGATGAGTACTTAAGCGGTCCACCCGGAAACAGCTTATACAGCCCTTTAATATCTACAATACCAGATTTTCCAACCTTACGAATAGTCAACACTTCTCCCTCCTTAAACTTTTCTCGCAAATACGCTAACACCTCAAAGTGCTTATCTGTTAGCTCTATACCTATTTCCTGAGCAATGGCAGCAGCAATATCTTTATCCCATTGAGAAGGATCAGTCATATAACCTTCTTCATTTACATCAACTGTTTTATTTGCAATTACCTTTTGTCCCATAACTTTTACGTTTTATCAGTTAATATTCAGTAACAAATTCCTTACTTTAATTTATTTTCCTTTGACATCTCCTTCATAAAATTGACAGCCAACCCCATCATCTTTTTCATTTCTGGCCGATTCATTTCTTTGAGTAATTTGAACAAAGAATATTCCGGCACATTATCTCTATCTATATGTTGGTATATGTTTAATGCATTTTGAATAGAATGCATCATTTCTGGCTGAGTCACCTTACGCATTGTATCTACAATAAGTACAATATTATCAGCCAATAAAGCCACATCATCTTTAGAAAAATGACATATTAAATTATCAATCATCTTACCTATTTCGGAAAGAAACTCGAAGTAGCCCTTCTTTTCAAATTCATGAAGTTTCTTTGTCATATCAATAATTGACTCTCTCACCAAAGGACCTGCATCTTTTGCAAAATCAACAGTACTTTCAAAAACAGATAACATCACTGTAATATCATTGATATTATTCAATAGTTTTAGACCAAGAAATTTAAGTTGATCAATGTCCAATTCAACTTGCTGATTTTCAAGTTCCACAACTGCCGTATCATACATATCCTTACCAACAATCTGTAAATCAGCAAATAAATCTTCAACTTGTTCTGCTTTTCTATTTTGCTGATTCAGAGATTCTAAAACCAAATCCATTTTGCGATTTAGTTGATTAATTTGCTCTTGTATATTTTGATTGTCCATAACCATGCTATTTAAAAAGTCATCCTTTTCTTACCTGCCATAGTCATCTCTGCTTCTACCGGAAGCTCTTTTCCTTTCAGTAACAGATGCCAATAAATCCACCTAAACATAATCTTTCCATAGTGATTGATTTTTGTATTTTTCAATAATCCAAAGGGGCCAATACCTGGTAATGGGAATGTTCCGGGAAGTGGTTCTGTTTCATAATTAAAATCAATCAAAGCACCTTTACCATACCCGGTTTCTATATAGCAATTTGCATGGCCATCGAACTTTGCTGTTAACGGACGATCCTCAATAGCATTCATTAAATTGTCAAACAATATTTCAGATGCAAAATGAGCCACTGAACCAGCCTTTGAAGTTGGAAGGTTAGCAGCATCACCAATCACAAATATCTCTTTATGATCACGTTGTTGCAAGGTATGTTTATTAGTGAATACAAAATTTAAATCATCACCTAATCCACTTCTTTCCACCATTTTATCACCCATATTCACAGGCACTATTGTTAATGTATCAAAAGGCACTTCCCTTTCATCATAGGAAACCAACACCTTCTTTTCATTATCTACTTTTTCAATATAAAAGTCAGCAACAACATTTATATTTTTCTCAACAAGTAACTCTGATAACATTTTAGTTGCTATTGGTTTTGTAAAAACACCCGCCATTGGTGTAACAATAGTGATATCCACCTTATCTCTAATTCCTTTTTTAGTAAAAAACTCCTCTGCAAGAAATACAAACTCAAGAGGTGCCACCGGACATTTATAAGGAATTTCGCTTATAGCCATAACCAACTTACCTCCTTGCCAACTTTTAAAATGCTTTTGTAAAGCTAAAGCCCCTTCAATAGTATAGAAATCAAATATATCCTTATACCAAAGGTGCTCTTTTAATCCGGGAGTTTCTTCCGGGCATGTTTTTGTTCCTGTTGCAATAATCAAAAAATCATAAAATAGTACTTTTCCACCATCCAGTAAAACCTTCTTATTATCTGCATCTACCTTATCTATTCCCGTATACATTACATTCACCCCAACAGGAAAGAAACTACTCTTTGGTTTCTTCACATCTCTTTCGTTGTATATTCCAAAAGGAATAAACAAAAATCCGGGTTGATAATAATGAGTACGAAACTGATCTACAATCGTAATGTCCCACTCCTCACGCTCAAGAGCGTTTCTTAATTTGTTAGCCATCATGGTTCCTGCAGTTCCGCCTCCTAGTATCACAATCTTTTTCATCTGATTTAATTTTATACATTTAGTCTTGCTGATTTCTTGCAGTATTCCTAAAAAACTCAGTCGTCAAAATCCTATAACGACATCCCTTTTTGTTTTGTATTATTTTATGTACTTTGTTGTAGTACAGATGAAAGTTAATACACACATATTAAATATTTGATGAGTGAACTGGTAATAAATATCAGTTTATGATATATATCAATTTGTGATTATTAAGAACTTTATTAAATCATACAACATGAAGCAGGAATGTAGCTGTGATCAATGCGAACTCAAGGAACTTTTTTTTCAAAACGTATCTTCTAATGAAATTATGAGTCTTTGTGGAAGCAGAATAGAAAAGAACTACGATAAAGGCGATTATATATTTGAACAAGGAAAATCAATTCAGGAGTTTATTTATTTAAAAAGTGGCTTAGTAAAGCTTTTCATAACTAATGCTGATGGGAAGGAACAAATATTATCTTTTGCTAAACCTTTTGACTTCGTTAGCCTGCTAAGTGTATTTTCTCAAAAAAATTATAGTTATTCTGTAATGGCTATTGAAGAATCAACCACATGCAACTTATCCATTCTTGATGTTAAAAAACTAATACTAACTAACGGGCAATTTGCAATGGGTATATTAGAAAAAATGAGTAAAGTTAGCGATGCTGTTATTAAAGAATCTTTACAAATCAGAAAACGAAACTTGCGTGGACGTATAGCATATGTTCTATTACACTTTAGAGACGACATCTATAAAAATGATTATTTCGAACTCCCTGTAAGCAGAAAAGAAATTGCAGAATATATTGGTATGACGACTGAAAACGTGATTCGCGCCTTAACTGAATTCAGAAAAGATGGTATCATTAAAATTTTTGGAAAGGCTATTGAAATTGTGGAGTACAAAAAGTTAGTTCAAATATCAGAACATGGGTGAAACACTTAAATATGAATCATGGTAAGATAAGCCATTAATTGACATTTCATTCATTAAATATTTATACCAAAATTGCACATAAAATAGTAACTCCTATTTCTTATATTTGCTTTCCCCCTTTTTAATACAACATTGATTTATGAAGAAACATCTACATCTAATATTTTTATTAATCAGTCTATCCACCACTATATTAGTTGCAAACAACATAGATTATTCACCATTAGCTATCAATTACAAAAGATCTGAATACAATGCCTTGAGTCAGAACTGGGCTGTTACTTTCGATAATAATGGAACAGCATATTTTGGTAACTCCGGAGGCCTACTAGAATTTGATGGCAAAGAATGGAAATTGCACCAACACCTATCAAAATCAGCTATTAGATCATTGTATTTTGATAAAAAAAGCAATCGCCTGTATTCCGGATGTTTTGAAGATTTTGGATATTGGGAACGCAACAAATATGGCGAACTTATATACACATCATTAACAACCAATTTAGATTATTCCTTTTCAGAAGAGAGAATATGGTCTATCAAACCCTATAAAGATGAAATCTTATTTCAATCATTTTCTGCCTTATTCTCCTACAATACCGTTACAAAAATTGTAAAATCTATCCCTTTGGGTGGTGAAATCATGTTTTTAAATTCTATTAATAATAAGGTTTATCTACAAGCCTACCTAAATGATAAAAAATCTGGAATAGCATTATACAACAACAAAACTTTATCAATTATAAACAATAGTCATTTAGCACAAAATGGCACAATCCGTTTTTTTACTCTTTTCAATAAAGAGATAATAGTAGGAGATGGAAAAAGTGGGTTATACAAATTACAAAACAACAAAATTAACTATTGGAACTGTCAGGCCAATCAATACTTGTCATCAACTGATGTAAATTGTGCAGTACAGATTGATTCTTCGCGACTTGCTATTGGCACACTTCAAAATGGTGTTTTTATAATTAATACAAAAGGAGAAATTCTTAACCATTTCAACAGACAATCGAAACTTGAAAATAATACAGTTCTTGGTATTGGAGTTGATCATGAAAAAAACTTATGGCTTGCAATGGATAATGGTATTACCTTTCTTGATCTTCACCCTTCTGTTGAATACAAAATTGATCTTGAAAACGCGCCTTCTGCCATCTATTCTGTAATAAAACATAAAGGATATCTATATATTGGAACAAACAATGGTGTGTTATATTCGAAATTTGATAAGTCTTTAACTGATTTAGATTTTAAAGATTTAAAACCATTACCTGGTATTCCCGGCCATATATGGAAGCTAGACCTTCTGAACAACGAACTATTATGCAGTAGTAATGACGGCATATATTCCATTGATAAAGGAAATATTACACCTCTATCAAAAATATCTGGAGGTACTGATTTTATAACCTATCATACCAATACTGAGGATTGGCTTTTAGAGTCAACTTATAGTAATATAAGAGTCAGTAAAAGAGTCAATAACAAATGGCAATTTTCTCATTTTGTTGATGGATTTTATGCATCATGTCGGTTTATTGAAATCGATCATACAGGTTATCTATGGCTAAGTCACGAAATTAAAGGTTTAACAAGGTTGAAATTATCTGAGGATTTAAAAACTATTATTGCAAGAAAAGAATTTGGAACCTCATCCGGATTACCTACTGATTTTGGATTAAATGTGTTTAAACTCTCTAATCAGGTAATTGTAACTACCGGTGAAGAAATTTACACATTTGATTACCTCAACGATAAAATGGTTCCGTATCATAAGCTGAACAATTCCTTAGGAAGGTTTAAAAAAGCGGTTAGAATTGTTAATGTCGACCATCAACACTTCTGGGCTATTACCAAAAATGAAGCTGCATATATAGAAAACAAATTAGATTCTATTACTGTAAAACAAATACTTACTTTAAACGAACCTTATTCTTTTCCGGATAAATATCAAAATATTTCCATAACAGATAACAATAGTGTTCTATGTTTAGAAAATGGGGTTGCGATAATTCCTAATGATGGTATTGGGCAATCGCAACAATTGCCATTATCAATATCATCTGTTAGTAATGAAATTACCGGAGTAAACGAAAGTAGCAGTAAACTTCCATTAAACGGAACTGAATCCATCAAAGTAAAGAACAAATTCAATTCTTTTATATTTCATATTACTACGGTAAATTTTGGCCCTAATAAAATCAATTATCAGTACCGAATTAAAAATCTGAATAAAAACTGGATAGATAGTAAATCTAAAAACATTCATCGCATTAACAATATTCCGGCGGGAGAATATATCTATCAGGCTCAAGCGGTGTATTCTAATGGTACCGCATCAAATATTGTAGAATATAAATTTGAAGTTCTACCTAAATGGTATGCTTCTAATCAAGGTATTGTCACTATAATAATAATTCTGATTGGTTCTGTTACCTTTCTTATTCTTTTTAATAAAAGGATTATTCGATTACAAACTACTGAAATTGAAGAAAAGCATCAGGAAAAGCATAAACAGGATAAATTCACTATTGAACAATTAAAAAACGATGTATTAGAAAAAGAGTTAGAGAATTTACAAGAAAAACTAACTATTTCAGCAAATAGTTTAGTTGAAAAAGATAAATCCATAACTAAAATTAAAGATGAATTAAACAAAATTTATAAAAAACTAGAAGGACGATTCCCTCAAAAAGATTACAAAAAAATACTGAATGTTATTGAGAATCAAATGACACGAAAGAGAGATATACTTGATTTTGAGCAACACTTCAGAGCTTCACAAAGTGGATTCTACGATAAACTAAAAAAAGAATACCCGGATTTATCCCCATCTGATTTAAGATTGTGCTCTTTGTTGAAAATGAATATGAATTCGAAAGAAATTTCTATGATTTTAGGAATTACTACCCGAAGTGTAGAAGTAAGCAGATATCGCTTACGGAAAAAGATGAACTTAAATCCTGAGGATAACTTATCGGATATTATCATGAGATTTTAAGATATTAAAAAAGAGGATGTCTATCATTAAGAAACATCCTCTTTTAAAACCATACTTCCCTGTGCAAATATTAGTATGGTATTATCGTTTATTAATCCAGATATTAACAATCTGAGTTCGATAAAAATTTTAGAATTCAGATTATCATAAAAACTAATCTACTTTTAGGATTCTTGACTTTTCTGAAATCCCGTTCTCATTAAATGCCTCTATTGTAAAATAATAAGGAGTATCTCTGTCCAAACAACGCATTAAAAGTTCATTAGTATCATAAACCATCCATGATTGATATATTTTATCAGGAGCAATTCCCCAACGAATATTGTAACCCTGAACACCAGATACTGATTTCCATTGCAACAATGCATCTCTTTTATCATCTTTTCTATTTACTCTAAATTCCTTGACTTTTGCAGGGTTTCTTCCAAATCCTAAACCAAAAACCCGTATTTCTGACAATGCAAGATTTTTACCCGGAACGCTGATATTTCTATATCTGACATACTTTGCTTTTACTGGCTGATCAAGCACAACGTATGCATTTGGTGTATCTTTAAAACTCTTACTTCTATCTACTACAGTATTCCAGTTTATATTATCTTCAGAGACCTCAATAATATACCGATGACGTAAACCTTCGGTTCGCGTATAAATTCCAGCCTCCTGATCATGAAAATTTAATTGAAATGCGTAAATTTTCCCGGGTTGCAACATCTCAATCTTAACCCATTGCTTATTATCATCTGCTTCAGCAACCCAAAAAGATTTTGGACTCTCATCTGTTAAAACTTCAGAAATAATCTGCCCTTCACTATCACTTCTTAATGGCATATTTGTAATCTCATAATCGTCATCCGTAGATGTACTTTTACAAATTTGCATCTGAGATGATGAAACGGTGACTTTTCCATTGTAAGACAACAGCATCCAACCACAATGCTGTCCTGCTTTTGTTGGATGATTTGGGGCAAAGCGTGGATAATCCCCAAATTGCGTATCAGAATGCATTAAACCATCCTGATCAAAATAGGTAGGAAACATACACAAACGACGCTCCCAGTGCGAATTTGAAGCAAGAGCCATCGTTGCGAAATGCCAATACTGACCATTAGTTTGTTTCACTGTAATTCCATGTCCTGCACCATTGGTAAAACCTCCCGGTTTAAAACACATTGGATTACTCTTCATATATTCAAATGGACCAGTTGCTGTTTCACCGATATAAACTCCATCCCCATAAACATTAAACTGAGTTCCGGGAGCCGCATATTGTAAATAGTATTTACCATTATGCTTAGTCATTGATGCTCCCTCGATATAACCTTCCTTTAATGTAGGGTGGAAATTATTCTCCCCGAATCTTTCCCAACCATGCTTTTCCTCATCAAGATTAATCAATTCTTTTCTCAAACCCGTTTCGAGCATCCGATCATCTTTATTCAATTCCTTAACACATACAGGATTAATATTTGAGGATCCCCAATAAAGATAAGTTCGTCCATCATCATCAATAAATAACTCGGAATCCTGAATATCATTACTTATTGAAGCGGTAGGTGTCCATTCGCCACTTTTAGGATCATCAGTATATAATATACTTCCATAACCAGCAGGATCTCCGGCAAAATAAACCAAAGAGTCTTTATAATTAAAAGCAGTTGGAGCATTACATCCTTCAAAAAACCATTGTTTTGGTTTTATAAAATTCCAGTGTACTAGATCTGTTGAGTGCCAATAGCCAAAAGAACGTGTTACAAACATGTAATACGCTCCACGAAACTCAATTACTGCAGGATCTGCACCTGATCGATATGAAATATTTCTACTTGAATTATAAACCATATATGTATAGTCTATATCAATAGGATTACAGTAGGTTTGCGGAACTATCTCCTGGGCTTTAACATTCAGACTAAAAATTATAGATACAGCTATTAATATAAATTTATAGTACTTATTCATATGTCTAAATTTGCTTTAACTTTAATAAAAAAAGAGGAATAACCTACTTACTATTTTCATTCAGAATTACTGTAGATATTTGTTTTGAATGTTGTTGCAAAACAAAATCATCACAAAACATTTTAATTTCATTAAGTTGTTCGGTCATTGGAGTAGACGATACGCTATGATTTGCATCATTAATTGTATACAACCAATACGGTTTATCTAAACTTTTCAGTTTATCTGAAATTGCTTTGGCGCCATAAAGCATTAAAAATCCAGGTGAATTACTGGTACAATAATGATGGGGAGCGATACCGTAGGGCACCAAATCATCATTAGTTCCATGAAAGAGCATTGTTGGTATTGCATTTTCTTTAGTTATTGATGAAGAATTTACAATTGCACCAGCCAATGATATAACTCCTGCATATTTTTTATAAGGAATTCCATACATTGATGAATTATAAACAATACTTAATACAGTTTCAGCTCCGGCACTTGATCCACACAATACAATTTTATCGGGATCAATACTCAAATCATTCTTATGCTCTATAAGGAAATTTGTGGCGTCGTTAAGATCTGTCACAGCTGCACCAATTGCAGCTAATTTATCCTCTACTGGACATTCACATCCAAAACCGGTATCTGTATTTTTTCTTAGCAAACGATAATCAATAGAAACTGCTACAAAACCACTCTTTGCTAAATTTGAACAAAAATTCACAGCCCGTTCATCATTACGTGATCCTCCCATAAAACCTCCTCCATGAACAAATAAGACTACTGGATATTCATATATCTTATTTTCAATTGGCTTATAAACATCTAGATCTAAATTTTGCCCAGCCTTTTGTGAATAGGTATATGTATATATAGATATGGAATCAGTAACTTCAGAGAGATAGCGTTCCTGTGCATTAACGATACTTATTGAAAATAAAACAATTAAAACTGTATATATATATTTCATTGGAATCTCCTTTTATAAAAAAAAGAGTCAAAAGCCTGCTACAAAATGCAGCAAAACTCCTGACTCTTACCCCCGTTATCATTCATTAGTTTTCAACCAATTAATACTTTTAGTTTGTACATCTCTTGAATTGGGACCAACCATAATTTCAAAATCTCCGGACTCCCAATCATACTTTAAATCATAATTATAAAATTTAAGCATATCGGTAGACACTTTAAAAACAACTTGTTTTGTTTCTCCGGCTTTTAAATCAACTATCTCAAATCCTTTAAGCTCCTTTACTGGTCGGGTAATACTACCCGCTAAATCTCTGATATATAATTGTACTATTTCTCGTCCATCTCTTTTACCCGTATTCTTTATATTAACAGTTACAGTTAATTCTTCATTACCAGATAACTTATCTTTTGATACGTTTACATCACCGTATTCAAACGTTGTATAGCTTAATCCAAAACCAAACGGATAAAGTGGTTCATTGGATACATCAAGATAGTTTGATTTAAATTTTTGAAACCATTTCCCTTTTTCCAAAGGACGACCAGTATTTTTATGATTATAATAAATTGGAATCTGACCTACATTTTGTGGAAAAGTCATGGTTAACTTACCAGATGGGTTAACCTTTCCTAACAATACATCAGCAATAGCATCACCTGCCTCACTTCCGGCAAACCATGCATTTAAAATGGCAGGTACATTTTCTTGTTCCCAGGTTAATGTTAAAGGACGACCAGTTAATAAAACTAATACAACGGGCTTACCTGTTTTCAACAATTCCTTCAATAGTACTTTTTGATTTTCTGGCAACCCAATATCAGTTCTACTAGCACACTCTCCACTCATTTCCGAAGCTTCGCCCAATACAGCAACAATAATGTCTGATTTTTTCGCTATTGAAGTAGCTTCCTTCATCATTTCTTTATCAGAACGATTATCTCTTTCAGTATCTTTACCAAAGATGCTGATTCTGGATTCTAGTTCTGCATCAGGAACAATATTCACACCTCTTGCATACATTACAGAGCCTTTATCTCCTACTGCATTTTTTAATCCATCATAAATTGTTACTGATGAGTTATAGTCGCCGGCTACACTCCATGTACCCTGCATATTCAAACTATTATTAGCCATAGGTCCAATTAATGCTATTTTACCTGATGGATTAATTGGTAACAATTCGTCTTGATTTTTTAACAACACAAATGATTTAGTTGCTACATCTCTGGCAATAGCTCTATTTTCCTTTGTATAAATATCATTTTTTGCTCTTTGCAAATCACAATATTTATATGGATCATCAAATAAACCTAACTTATATTTAGCCTCTAGTATTCTGCGACATGCTTTATCAATATCTTCTTCCTTAATTGTTCCTTTTTCAATAGCTATTTTTAAAGGTTCAGCGAGTCCTTCACTCACCATGTCCATATCAATCCCGGCTTTTAATGCCAACTCCGATACTTGTTGAAAATCACCCAATCCATGAGCTACCATTTCAAGAATAGCAGTATAATCGGTAACTACAAATCCGTTAAAGCCCCACTGATCTCTCAAAACATCAGTCATAAGCCATTTGTTTGCAGAAGCAGGAATACCATCCACTTCATTAAAAGACGACATAACCGAACCCACCCCGGCTTCAACAGCTGCTTTATAAGGTTCAAAATACTCATTATACATCCTTACTCGACTCATATCAGTAGTGTTGTAATCTCTTCCGGATTCTGCCGCACCATATAAAGCAAAGTGTTTTAAACAAGCCATAATAGTATTATTTGCAGTTAAATCACTACCCTGATAACCCTTAACCATTGCTTTAGCTATTTCTGCTCCTAAAAAAGCATCCTCACCACCACCTTCAGCAACCCTTCCCCATCTGGGATCACGTGAAATATCTACCATAGGTGAGAATGTCCAGCAAATACCATCAGCACTTGCTTCCTGAGCCGATATACGAGCCATTGTTTCAACTGACTGCATATCCCATGTTGCTGACAAACCCAGTGGAATGGGAAAAACAGTTTGATAGCCATGTATTACATCCATACCGAAAATAAGTGGTATACCCAATCGACTATCCTCTACTGCAACACGTTGCACATCCATAATCTTTTCTGCAGATTTTAAATTAAATAATCCGCCGACCTTCCCTTGCTTTATCTTCTCGGCTATGTTGGAATTCTTAGCTTCTCCGGTGGTGATATCTCCTGCTGCCGGTAAGTTTAATTGCCCTATTTTCTCATCTAATGTCATTTTACTCATCAACGAAGTAACCTTTTCGTCCATAGCACTATTTCCATCCTGCTTTTTTACAGAACATGCGCTAACAAATAAAACGATGAGGAGTATATATATTATTTTACTCATTTTCCCTTAAATTTTTTGTTTAAAAAAAATTGCTTCTCCATTATCAAATAACAATCCTTTCCCTAATCCTAACATTAATCTTCGATAGTAAATCCTAACCTGTCTAAACCATTTTTTACATCAGTATTACCCATAAATAAATCCCACAGTAATCCTGTTCGATAATTTTCTATCATACAAACAATCGGCCCCTGATCTATTGCCAGGTAAGCTCTGGGATACCATTCTTCTTCAATACTAAAAGCATCATACGGACCATATTTTCCAAATACTTTATCTCCTAAATTGAAGTATAAATTACGAGCAACCTTAATACATTCTTCGGGTGCATATGGAAAAGAAGATAATGCTGCAGTAGGTGAAATAACACCATAATCCTGATCCGGATTGTGAGCTGTATAACCTAAATAAACAGGGTCTGCAGTTAAATCATTTCTTTCTCTGCCACCACCTTGTTCCCATTCATCATAACCTTGTATAGAATAACTGGCTGTTAGTCCCCAAAGTTTTTCTCCGTAATTGGGATAATTCTTAGGATTTTCCAGGCAATATGCTCTGTTCATCATAGTATGCGCTACATTGATATCCCAATAATCAGCATATTGATCCTTACTAATTTTGGGGTTAAAACCTAAGTACGAATAATGCGCCCAAAATAATGGTCCTCCAGCAGAAGGATTTCCATTATGTACCAGATTCAATGTATAACCATAGTTTGTATTCGCATCTACAATAGCACCATTTCGGGCCCAACCCTGATGATACGATTCAGGATTTATTGTATAGTCTGGAGAAGAAGCACCAATAATATAGGTAATCAGGCATTCGTTATAACCCTCAAGCGGAAAGTTCATCTCCCAGGCATAATTTGGAGACCAATGCCAATAAAGCACTTTACTATCATCCTTTTCATACCAATTATATTCTATTCCTTTCCACAGGGCTTCATACCTGGCACTTAAGGCCTTTTCTGTTTCATTTCCATCTTTAAAATATTCCTGTACACAGATTAACCCCTGGGCCAAAAAAGACGACTCAACCAAATCTCCACCATTATCTTTTTCACCGAAAGGAACCACCTTAGCCGTTTCACCATCAATCCAATGCGACCAGGCTCCATGAAAACGATCTGCTTTTTCAAGAAAATCAGCTATTTGCGCAAAACGATCAACAGCCTTTTCTCTTGAAATAAATCCTCTATCGCACCCCACAAGAATAGCCATTAAACCAAATCCACTTCCTCCTGTAGTCACTACACGTTCATCGTTTAAAGGATAAATTCCTGAAAGATGAATTCTTTCTCTGGCTAAACCTGAATTTAACTCAGCTCCATCCCAGAAGTATTGAAAAGTATAGTATTGTATTGTATCCAATAATTGAGCATCGGATAAATCTTTATAAATTTCAGGTTTATCATCAGCTATTATTACTGTTGAGTTTTGTTTATCTTTTTCCTGCAGATTACAAGCAACTAATGCAATAGTAAAAAACAGCGTAATCCATCTAATCATATTTTATCACTTTTTACTACTCAAAATCAGCCATCTTAATATAAATGAGTTCCAAGCAATCGGCAAAACCCTATATACATCTAACATCCATATGTTTTGAGGAATTATTACAAAAACTTGTTATGCATTTTATTGAATGAATCAGATAGTATATCTCATTAAATGAGATATACTTATCTAACTCTTTTTGACTATTTTGAAGCTATATTTAGTTTATGAATCTTTGCTTTAAATTACCATCCTGGATTTTGTTCCATATCTGGCGTTTCAATCAACTGCTCCTCAGGAATAGGAAATAATTCGTGCTGTCCAACCACAAATGTTAAACCTAAACTTTGCATTACAGAAGCAGCCTGACCGGTTCTTACTAGATCAAACCAACGATCATGTTCAAATGCCAATTCAAGTCTTCTTTCATTCCAGATAGCCTGGCGTACTTCTTCCTGAGTAGAACTTTCTGAATCATCAAGATTAACACGATTTCTGATTTTATTAAGATCCAGTAATGCATTCGGTGTATCTCCTAATTCATTTAATGCCTCAGCTCTGATTAAATACACTTCACCCAAACGCATATATCTGATGTTTTTATCTGTATCACCAGCACCCGCATTAGCACTTGAATAAGCTTTTTCATTATAATAAGGATTTTCAACACTAGAGCTAACTTCTCTGCCATCCCACATGGTTTCTCCAGCAAAAATAACAGTAGCATCTCTACGAATAAGGTCACCCTCATCATTAAAAGCAGTCACTAAATCTTCAGATGGAACATTAAATCCCCATCCCCAACCACTGGTACCTCTGGCACCTTGTGTTTGTGAATATTGTTGAACACCATGTGCTGTAGATTCTCCCCTGGCCTGAAACTCAAAGATAGATTCAGATCCATTCTCTGATGAAGCGTGCCATAATACAGAGTAATCTTCTTCCAAATCATACTCACTAGAACTAATCACTTCATTAGCATAATCATAAGCATTTTGCCAGTCTTCCTGATACAAATATACCTTTGAAAGTAAGGCTTTTGCAGCTCCTTTTGTAGCTCTTCCTAAATCTTCATCAGCATATTCACTCTTCTCAGGAAGATTAGCAACACCAAACAACAAGTCTGCTTCAATATAATCATAAACTTCATCAACTGAAGCT
This sequence comes from uncultured Saccharicrinis sp., assembly GCA_963665705.1. GTDB lineage: Bacteria > Bacteroidota > Bacteroidia > Bacteroidales > Marinilabiliaceae > Saccharicrinis. The sequence continues at coordinate 105,670 of OY762448.1, read as the reverse complement.
CTTAGAGTTAAGTCATTTTCCTGAATAGGAATTGCTCCCCAACCTCTTACCAAGTAGAAATAATTTAAAGCTCTTAAGAATCTGGCCTCTCCAATTAATCTGTTTTTATAATCTTCATCTACCAATCCAAAAGACTCCGTATAATCTATGGCTGCTGTAGCACGCCCAATCGATTTATACCAGTGCTCCCACATTGCCGATAGTGAACCTGCTGTACTGGTATAGGTTAATTTATCCAATAAATCTTTATCACCGCCGGTATCTGTAGGTGAGCTACCTTTATCTGCATTGTCAGAAATAATTTCTGTAACTCCTAGAAATGAAAAGGCATAATTCCAGTCTGTAAACATTCCATAAATACCGTTTACATAAACTTCTGGTTCATAAACCTCTTCACTATCTGAGGCTTCCACTACTTCTCGGGACTTAACGTCCAGAAAATCTTCACTACAACTATTCAATAAAATTAATAGGAAGAATATATATATATAATATCTTTTCATGATTATCTGATTTTACAATTAGAATTGAATATTAACACCAACAATAAAATTGCGAGTGGTAGGATATGCTGACAACTCAATTCCTGATGTTCCACTTGGACTACCATCTGAACTTATTTCAGGAGAAAAACCTGAATAGTTAGTCATTAAGAATGGGTTTTGAGCTGTAAAGTAAACTCTAAGGCTTGATGATTTTACCAATTTATCTTTAAGAGTATATCCTAATGTGATGTTATTAATTCTGAAAAATCCTCCGTTCTCTAAATAATAACTTGATGCATATGAATCACGTGCAGCTCCGGGATGTTTATTGGTTGATCCTTCACCAGTCCATCTTTGTTTATAAGTTTCATAAGTGATATTTTCACCACCATCAATTCGTGTTCCTTTTAGCCCGTTATAAATTTTATTTCCACCAACACCGTATCCATCAATATTAAAATCAAAGTTTTTGTAATTCACTCCGATATTCATACCATAGTTAAAAGTTGGAATATACGACCCAAAGAATTTCTTATCTCTATCATCAATTACGCCATCTTCATTCTGATCCTTATATCTTAAGTATCCTGGTAACGGAGTACCCACATGTGCATTTGCATCAATTTCATCCTGACTTTGCCAAACACCATCAGCCTCATACATCCACCATGCATACAATGGCTGACCGTCCTGTAATCGTTTCGTTATCTGTCCATTATTCAAACTACCTCCCGTTTCACCATCAAAGGCAGATTTCACATTTAGTATTTCGTTTTTATTATAGGCGTAGTTGAAGCTTACATTATAAGACCAGTCTTCATTTATTTCATCAGACCATCCCAGCACCAATTCAACTCCGGTATTTTTCACTTCTGCACCATGAGCATAATAGTTATCTGAATATTGAGAGTCTAATGTTGGTGTAACATCCAAAATTGTATTGGTATTATTTTTATGATAATAATCGATATTACCTGTTAAACGATTATCCAATAAACTAAAATCTGTTCCGATACTCCATTCTTCAGTAACCTCCCATGATAAACCTAAAGCTGGTGTTCCAAAAGCAGCTCCATAAACTAAATCCTGAGCAGAACCAAATACATAGTTATAACTACTACTTCCTGTTGAAGTTAATGTTTGAGAAACATTTAGAGGAACATCCTGATTACCTAATTTACCCCAGCTTGCTCTTAACTTAAGAAAGTTGATGGCATCCATACTGCTCATAAATCCTTCTTTTGATAAAGTCCATCCTAAACCAACAGATGGGAAAGTAGCCCAGTAGTCACCACTATCTTTAAAGATACTTGAACCATCGCGACGTAAGGTTGCAGTAATATAATATTTACTATCAAAATCGTAAGCAACTCTACCAAAATACGACATTAAAGTAGTTGGAGTATAGAAAGTTTGTTCTACTGTTTTTTCGTAATCATCAGATGCTAAATCTATATTCCAGTATTGACTCTTATCCGGAACATCATAACCTAAAGCATACATGTAGTTACCTACTCCTGTTTCTTCTTTAGAACCTCCAACAGTAGCTTCAACGTTATGCTTACCGAATTTTTTATTAAATGTAGCATAGTTTTCCCATATCCATCTAAATGTTTCAATCTTTGAAAAAGACATAGAATTATAAGCATAAGTTGTTACGTCCGGATTAGCTAATTTTAACTCATCAAAATCTTCTTCTGTTCTGGTAGGATCAGAATTTAACCACGCATTTTCAATATTGTTAAAGTTACGAGCGTTCGAAAAATACTTAGTTGCTCCATAGCGTGTATTAAACTTTATATAATCAGTTATTTTTAGTTCAGCCTCTAAACCACCCTGAATAGAAACATCTTTATTTAACTGATTATAGTTATCTACCGTAAATAATGGATTACCAATTGAGTTTAATGATCCAATTGCATCACTAGCTGCTCCCTGATAAGTTACTACTCCTGTTGTTGTATTTACAAATGCCTGACCATATCTGCCATTATCGTAAAAAGTTGGAACAAGTGGCGATTGACGGTAAGCTTCATTAAATGCTCCAAACGGCTTAGGTTTTTCTTTAGAAAACGAAATGTTTAAATTCTGAGATATCTTTAATCGATCATTAAATAACTTATAAACGTTATTATTTCTAATTGTTGATCTAGTATAGGTTTGCTCATCTAAAATACCATCCTCACCATAATAATTATAACTAAGAAAATAATCTATAGATTTACTTCCTCCACTAATTGAAACTGAACTATTATTAAAAACACCTAATTCAATCAATTCATCATACCAATCGGTATTGTATGCCTGATTAGATGATAAAGACCATGATTTACCTAACGCACTCTGATTTTCATTAAAGTATTCAATATATTGGTTAGCATTAGCCATTTTAACCTGGTTCTGTATACCTTTTATACCAGCATAGGCATCAACCGTAACTTTAGGTTTGCCTTCTTTACCTTTTTTTGTGGTAATTAAAATAACTCCATTAGCAGCTCTAACTCCATAAATAGAAGCTGAAGAAGCATCTTTTAAAACATCCATTGAAATAATATCAGACGAACTGATATTCTGTATATCATCAACAGGAAATCCATCTACAATATATAATGGATCTCTACCTCCAAGTGCAGTTCCTAAACCACGAACAATTACTGTAGGTGAAGAACCCGGAGAATCACTGCTAATGATATTAACACCTGCAATTTTACCCTGAATTGACTGAGTAGCATTTAATGACGGTTGTTTCATAATATCGGCTGAAGAAACATTTCCGATAGCACCTGTTAGATCAGCTTTTTTTTGAGTACCATATCCCACCACCACTACTTCATCTAAACCTGTGGTCGAATCCAACATTGTTACATTTATAATACGGGTATTATTTACTGAAATGTCCTGAGTTTGCATTCCTATAAAACTAAAAACCAATACCCCATTTGATGGAACACTTATTGTATAATCACCATTTACATCTGTAATAGTTCCATTCAAAGTCCCTTTTTCCAAAACTGATGCTCCTATTATGGGCTCTCCTGTATTATCTGTTATGCGTCCGGAAACATTAATATTTTCCTGTGCAAAAACAGAAACTGAAAACAGCACTAATAATAAGCTTAAGATTTTAATTTTCATTCCATTTATTTTTAGTTATTAATACGGAATCAAAGATCACTCAATTGAGGTCCTTAATCCAAAAAAGCTACCTTGATTAAACCTCAACACCTATCGTAATACCACAACATTTCCTTAGCACTCTATCATATCAATCTGATTTTATGGATTTTGCATATGTTAATTTATATTTATTTTTTAATAAGCACGTTAATTTTATAGATTTAAAGAAGAAGTTATTAACCTATTGATGATTCATATTATAACTAATTAAGAAAATATACATTCTCTATATTTCATTAATCTGCTTATTTATTCAATACACATTAAAAAAATTGTAATTAGAATTAATATTTATTCATCAAGCATGTAAATTTAAACTGACCTATCACATATTTTAAACCTTCATAATTCATTAAATTGCTCCCAAAATTTAACATCATGTTCAATAAAGAAATATACATCAATCGAAGAAATCGATTAAAAGAGAAAATGAATAAAGGGATTGCTTTAATATTAGGAAATATTGATGCAAGTATGAATTATCCTGATAATACTTATCATTTTAGACAAGATAGTACATTCCTCTATTTTTTCGGATTGGATTTTCAGGGTTTAGCAGCTATTATTGATTTTGAAAGCGGAGAAGAGATATTATTTGGTAATGATTTTGAAATTGATGATATCATCTGGATGGGCCCTCAGGCAAAACTTAAAGACAATGCATTGAAAGTTGGCATTTCCCAAACATATCCCCTATCAAAACTAAAAGAAATTGTTAGCAAGGCTAACAAACAAGGACGACCTATTCATTTTACACCACCATACAGGGGTGAAAATACTTTAACTATAGGGGATCTTCTTGATGTAAATCCTCTTAAAGTAAAAGAAATGCATTCGGTTGAATTCATTAAAGCTTGCGTGAGCTTACGATCCATCAAAGAGCCTTGCGAAATTGCAGAAATGGAGCAACACATGGCTATTGCTTACCAAATGCATACCACAGCAATGAAAATGGCCCATCCGGGTATTACGGAACAACAAATAACAGGAATCCTTGAAGGCGTATCTATGTCTGGTGGCGGCCCCATTTCATTCCCAATCATTTGTTCCGTAAGAGGTGAAACCCTACATAACCACGTTCACCCTAACACCTTAAAAAAAGGTGATTTATTATTAGTAGATGCAGGCAGTGAATCACCATTGCATTATGCTACTGATCATACAAGAACATCTCCTGTAGGAGGTATATTTACCAGCAAGCAAAAAGACATCTACCAGATAGTTGTAGATACAAACAATGCAGCATTGGCAGCAACAAAACCGGGTATTACTTATAAAGAAGTTCATTTAATTGCAGCCAAAATAATGACCACTGGTTTAAAATCGCTAGGATTGATGAAAGGCAACGTTGACGAAGCTGTTGCTCAAGGTGCTCACGCTTTATTTATGCCTCACGGCTTAGGTCACATGATTGGTTTAGATGTTCACGACATGGAAGACTACGACCAAAAATTGGTTGGATATGACGATGAAATACAACCCAGTTCACAATTTGGATTAGCTGCTCTACGCTTAGGAAGAAGGTTGCAACCTAACTTCGTAGTTACCAACGAACCCGGAATGTATTTTATACCAGACTTAATTGACCAGTTTAAATCAGAAAACAAATTCACTGATTTTATTAATTATGATGTAGTTGAAACTTACAAAGGCTTTGGAGGTATCAGACTTGAAGATGATGTTTTAATTACAGAAACAGGAAGCAGAATTTTAGGAGAACGCATTCCTATTGATCCGGAGGATGTAGAAGCATTGGTTCAATCAGGAAAGTAAGATAATAATGAATTTCTAAACATAAAAAATCCCTTCAGTTTATTAAGCTAAAGGGATTTTTTATCTTAATTTAATAATAAAAGATTAAGGTACAATTACAGTACCTACATGAATACTATTACTCACCCTCTTACTATCATCCGTAGCCATAAAGGCCAAGTAGCAATGTACCTCAGTACCCGAAGGAGCATCAGGCAACCCTATATCACCAGATCCATCACGTCGTTTAAACTTATGTAATGTATACTTAGGTATAGAACCTTCAGCAACAGTTACCAACATAACATTATTTTCCAATAGTTCTGCTAATAATTTATCATCACTTTGATCATCTTCACTACCCGAATCCACAGACCAGCTAATAACAGCCCTACCATCAACTAACGCTACAGTGTAATCAGAGGGAACTTCCAATGAACCTTTAGACAATTTTAATCGATCAAAATTCACCGTGAATGATGGATAATCACCCATTAGAGCATAATTTAAAAATTCCGACATCGCTGCATTTCTTGCAGTTTTACACCTTTCAAGAGCTCTATAGCCAACCTGAATAACAGGCTGTAGTGGTTGTAAATAGTTAGCAGCATACATAAATCGTGCTCTTTGAATGATTTGCTTTTCACTAGCTTTCTTATTACTTGAAGCCGGTTTCGATCTCATATATGAAATACCTTTCCATGAACTACCAACAACATTTCCTACTTTGCCATTGAATCCGCCTAAGATTCCTTTATCAATTTTTCCCATGACTTTTTAAATTGTGACTCTTCTGAATATTGATCGGATATTAAGAAGAACCGGATTAAACATTGATCGGCCGATTTTGTACTAACTAAAGTAGAATATGAATGGCATAAAAAAAATAACAGTAATTTTACTGTTACTTTTCACACCTGTAAAATGCTGAATATCTGCACATAACAATTTAGCCCTAAAATAAAAGTTCCTAAAAACAGGCCAAAAAAGGGCAATTATTCTATTTTTCGCCGTTTTTGAGGAAAATTATTCCATTTTTGCACGTTTTGGTCAAAAATTGTGCACGTTTTGGTCATTTTAACACTTTTTCTGTGCACGGCTTCGCAAAGTATTCGCAAATACAGGCCATTTTATCGCAAACTGTTCGCAAAAGCTCCACCCCAAATTCAGGAAGGCTTCGCAACAGTTTCGCAAATAATCACAACGCGTTCGCAACCTTACCACATCACGTTCACCATGTTGTTGCGATAAAGTTGTGAAGTGATGCTGAACAGAAAATGAAAAAAAGAAAACTTGAATAAAAGCTGAACAGAAAAAATATCAAGAAACAACAAAAAAACATTAACTAATACTTATAATATAATTGTTTTATCACCAATAATTAACAAGGTTTTAGCTACATTTAAAAGCATAACAATTTCAAAACCACAATCCAATATATAATGAGTTCTGCAGGACATGTTTTAGATATGATAGCCCGAATGAAAAATAACCGGGCACTCCGTGAAGCTAATTTAAGCAAGTACAAGAAAATAAATACTGCATACCAAAAACACACAGAGGATCATTGTATTTTTTACGACAAGAATAAACTATCTGATATTGAATCTATTCAGCTAAGAAATAGTATTAAACACCGTATAATTAAAGAACAAAGAAATCAACTATTAAAAACAACTATCCTAATAGTTTTTATCATTATCATCACGACAGTAGGTTTCTATGTATTCTTAACTTAAAATTACTTTTAACACTAACTACCTTACATATTTTACCAGATAAGAATGAAGCTGTATAACAATACATTATTAAAAACAGTATTTCCGAAACATCTCACACACCCCCATTATGTACGGAAAACTGCATTATGATAATGAAGCATTTATTATCCTTAAGTTATTTTCACTACCTTTGTATTATATCTCAACAAAAGTTATTAATTAAAGAATTTAATTTTAAGATTCACGTGACAATAACACCAAGAGATTATGAAAGAAATTAAACATAAAAGAAAATATACTCCTCCTGCAATAGAAAAATACATTATTGATAACGAAATTTCGCTGGTAATGATGACTACCGTATGGCAACCAGGGGATGGAAAACCAGATACGCCTCCGGGACAAGATAAAAAAGGAACAGCAGCTCAAACTACAACAGACAGTACAACCAACAGCACTTTTGAAACTAATCCATTTAATTAAGTTTGTTTATACAATATGACCTTGTTAAGAACATAAAAATGCACCCTAAATACAATTTAACTCTATACTTAAATAACATTCAGACTACAAACTCATCATCAATTCCAAATCAATTCTTTCTTCTGAAAAGATCTTTCATTCTATTTAACAACCCTTTACTTTTCTCTTTTCTTTGTTTTTCTTGTAATTGTTCATAGCGAGCCCTATCTTCATCAGACAGCTTTAGACCAGTAGTATCAGGCCTTGATCTTTTCCCAAAACGAAAAATATCAAAAAAGTTTCTATCAGGATCTGTTATTGAAAAGTCTGCACAATCCACCATTAATCCCTCATCTCTATTTAAATCAGGGAATTGACTCCTGGTGTATTTTCTATATTTAGGATCTCGTTCTACCTTTTGCATGAATAATCCATATATTGGCAAGGCCATATGAGCTCCCTGACCAAGTGTTGTACTCCTAAAATGAACTACAGGACTTTCAGCCCCTACCCATGCACCAGCAAGCAATGTTGGAGTAAAACCAATAAACCACCCATCGGCGTTATCTTGTGTAGTTCCTGTTTTTCCCGCAATCTGACTTCTTAGCCCATAAACGCTACGCAAACCTCTTCCTGTACCATTTTGCACAACTCCCTGTAGCATATAATTCATTAAATCTACCGTTTCCTTATCTAAAACCGCGGCTTCATCTTCTTCAGATTCGTGTTCATATAGAACTTTACCTGATTTATCTTCAATCCTAACAATACCGAAAGGCTCTTTCTTTACACCCTTATTAGCAAAACAGGAATACACAGTTAACATTTCTTGCAATGATATTTCACCAGTACCTAAACATATTGATGGCACTGCTGGCAACTTTGATTTAACGCCCATATCTTCAGCAAGACCCAACACCTTATCCACCCCGGTTTTAACCATTATTTCAGCAGTAATTGTATTTACTGAATTGGTTAATCCCCCCTTCAACGAATAATAACCTTCATGATCACCATCTGCATTCGCTGGTGACCAATCCTGATAATCTTCGTAAACTCTTCTTTCGTTAGATATATAATCACATGGCCTCATCCCTTCCATCAGAGCAGCCGTATAAACAACAGGCTTAAATGTAGACCCCACCTGACGACGAGAAGTAATATGATCGTATTGAAAATATTTATGATTTACTCCACCAACCCAAGCCAATACTTTACCTGATTGAGGATCCATAACCATAAAACCAGTATTTAATATTTTCAGATAGTGCTTAATTGAATCCAGAGGTGATAAATTGACATCCTTTCCATCCGGGTAAGCAAAAATATTCATCTTGGTTATCTTCTTCATCTCTGCAATAATCTCATCCTCAGATTTCCCCTGAACTTTTAAATCTTTATATCTATCAGAAGAATGTAAAGCATGATTGAAAACTGCAGGATGATTTTTCCAGGGATCTCTGTTTAACCAATGATACTTAAACTCTTTTTGCAATGATGCCATATGCATTTGAACAGCTTCATCTGCATACTTCTGCAAAACAGGGTCAATTGTTGTGTAAATTTTTAATCCATCTTTATAAAGATCATAATTATCACCATATTCATTTTCAAGAATACCCTGCGCTTTCTTACGTATTAATTCTCTAAAATAAGGTGCTATACCTGTGTTGTGATCAATTTTATGATACTTTAATTCTAAATCTGAGTTTATATATTTGGTAAATTCTTTATCAGACAAAAATCCAAACTCATTCATTCTGGCTAATACTAGATTACGTCTTTTAATAGAACGCTCAGGATTGATTCGTGGATTATACGCCGTATTTGCAGCAAGCATACCTATTAAAACTGCAGCTTCATTTGGTTTTAAACTGGATGAATGTTCACTAAAAAAACGCATGGAAGCAGCTTCTATACCATACACATCTTCACCAAAAGGTACTGTATTCAAGTATAAATTTAGAATCTCATCTTTAGAATACACTTTCTCTAAACGTGAAGCGATAAAAACTTCGCGCGATTTATTAACTAGAATAGATAAAGGTCCAAATTTTTGGCGTGGAAATAAGTTTTTAGCCAACTGCTGACTGATCGTACTACCTCCACCTTGAGCCTTATCTCGCAGTAATATTGTTCTAAATAAAACTCTCCCTAGGCTAATAACATCAAAACCTTTATGAGTAAAAAACCTTTTATCTTCAGTGGCAACTAAAGCATTAATAGCATGTTTTGATATAATCTTATTTTCAATACTCATCCGGTTTTGATGATAATACTTACCCATTAAAGTACCATCCTCAGTATAAACCTCAGAAGCAATGTCATTATTAACCTTAGCTAACTCATCATAAGATGGCAAGCGCCCAAATACACCAAGATATACGAATAGTAAAAACAAAAAAGCAACAGCTATAACTCCAAGTATTCCTTTTAAGGATAGAATTATAAACTTTTTATATGATTTTTTATTTTTTAAAGGAACTTTTTTATTGTTTTTTTTGCGTGTTGATTGTTTTTTAACAGCCATTTAGGTGTGCTTTGAAATTATAGTTGTGTAATTAAATAAATCCAAGCTAAAATCCTTTTTCCCCAATTTCGAGATAAAATTGCTTTAGATAATCAAGCATAAATCGATGTCTATTTTCTGCCATTGTTTTCCCTGTATAAGTATACATTCTATCTTTAAGCAACAATAGTTTCTCATAAAAATGATTAAGCGTTGGACTTGTACTATTTCTATACTCTTTTGTTGAGTGATATTGTTTAGGAGGAATATTAGCATTAAATAATTCTCTGTTCTTATTTCCTCCATAATGAAATGTTCTTGCAATGCCAATTGCTCCAATAGCATCTAACCGGTCTGCATCACAAACAACTTTTTGCTCCAATGTCAACGCCTTTCTTTCATCAAATTCTTTGCCAAAGGAAACTACTTTAATTATCTCCTGAATACGAATAATATCTTTGGAAGGCAAACCCAAATCTTTAAGAAAAAGATTTAAGTCAGCTTCAGCTTCTTTTTTATCAAACAGTTTTTCATCTGTAATATCATGAAGTAAAACCCCTGCCTCTATAAAGAAATCATTAGCTTTCTCTACCTTATTTATTTCTTTTGCATTATGCAAAACACGCTTTATATGGCTAAAATCATGACCTGCATCAACAGATTCCATTTTTCTAACTACATAAGCTGAAATTTGATTTAAAGTCTCTGTATATTCTTGGGTCATTTCTTAAAAAGCAACTTAGATAAATCTTTCCCAATAGCTTGCTTATGTAGCATGATAGCAATAGTGTTCATTCTAACATATGATTCTGATAAATATATATACCCACCATATGAATTACTTTCTGCACCCCAACTATTTTTTGTTTTAAAGTACAGGGATCCGTTCTGATCTTTTACAATTCCTACAATATGCATTAAATGATCATCTGTCGTATTCCATGACATAAATGATTTTTGCCTCGCATCTTGTGTAATATAAATTTCCTCCTGCGGAACAAATCCTTTCGTTTTATCAACAGGAACAATAGCTACACCATCACGATGCGAAAAGAAAGGATCAGAAGTATCTCCATCCCATACAATACTATATCCATTCTGTATTGCTTTTTTCATTACATCAATTAGTTCATCAATAGAGATATTATAATATTTATCATGCGACCAATTATCAGGCACTTCAAGATCAAATGGTTGATAAAATGGATGATGGGTATATGATGTAAGCTCAATATAATTATCTCTATCAATACCTAAACCAGAAGCAAATTCCAGAGGTGAATAAGTTCTTTTATTAAATACAGTTTCAGAAGGAACCTCACCTAAATAATTTGATAAAACAGATTGTATTACAGAAAACCAAAGCTCTGAAGGCTCAGGTTTTCTTTGCTTCATATAATTATCAAGAACCCCTTTCATCGTCATCTCCAATTCTGTATGATTATGTATTGCAAGTGTATCTTTTAACCCAGAAAAATCATCCTCTGGTACAAATCCATATTTTGCAATAACATTAAAAACATCATGAGCCTGTCCTCCTTCACTAAAATTACCCATCCCGTGAAGCATAACATAGCGTCGGGCTTTTTGCTGATACACATAATTTACAAAGTACATTTCTGATAGATTAAGCTCTGGGCCTCCCATTCTCATTATTTCACTTTCAATAAATGATGTGGTGCTATAAGACCAACAAGTTCCTGTTCGTTGTTGATCTTTAACGGGAGTATTTTTAACCTCAAAAAATGATTCAAACTCATATTTTGATTGAGCCTTAAATTCAGAATAGAATAGAACTAGACAAACTATTAATAATAACGATCTTGTAGATTTCATCCTCATACTTTTTATGTTGGAACTCACGAAAATAAAAAATCTTAGGCAATTTTTAGCTTTATAACCTGAGTTAGATTAAAATTTCATATCTATCTCAGGTTTCTATACAAAAATAAAGCCGTTGAGATGAATCCCAACGGCTTTAATCGTTAATATCTATTTAGACTATTTATTACTTATACTCTTGCCAACATTTTATTTTTATATCTTCTTTACCCATTTTACAGAATGCCTGAATAAAAGCACTTGCTAATCGAGCATTTGTAATCAAAGGAATATTAAAGTCAATGGCGTTACGACGGATTTTATAACCGTTTTTAAGCTCATTAGTGCTTAAATTTTTTGGGATATTCACTACCAGATCTATTTCTTTATTTCGAATCATTTCCAATGAATTTGGATGCTGATCCGGCTCACTTGGCCAATAAATATGAGTTGTTTCAACTCCATTTTCAGCAAAGAACTTATGAGTACCTCCAGTTGCAAAGATATTATAACCATTATCTTTCAATAACTTAGCAGCTTTTAGCAACTCCATTTTTGATCGTAAAGGTCCTGAAGATATCAAAACATTCTTTTTAGGTATTGAATAACCTACAGATAGCATTGAATTTAATATAGCTTCATCAAAGTTATCACCAATACATCCTACCTCTCCAGTTGAAGACATATCAACACCTAACACCGGGTCAGCTTTTGCTAAACGCGCAAATGAGAACTGAGGAGCTTTAATACCCACACAGTCAAGATCGAATAGATTTTTATTTGGCTTTTCAACATCCATCCCTAACATGACCTGTGTTGCAATATCAATAAGATTTACTTTAAGTATTTTAGAAACAAATGGAAAACTACGTGATGCTCTTAAGTTACACTCGATAACTTTAAGTTCATTATTTTTTCCTAACAACTGCATGTTAAACGGACCAGAGATATTAAGAGCTTTAGCAATCTCTCTGGCAATCTTTTTAACACGACGCATCGTTTCGATATATAACTTCTGTGGAGGGAATACAATAGTTGCATCACCAGAGTGAACTCCGGCAAATTCAACATGCTCTGAAATAGCATATGCCACCAACTCTCCATTCTTAGCTACAGCATCAACTTCTATTTCCTTAGCCTCTTCAATAAACTCAGAAACTACAACTGGGTATTCTTTTGATACATTAGCTGCTAAAGTTAAGAAGTGTTCTAACTCATCCTTATTACTTACCACATTCATAGCTGCTCCGGAAAGCACATAACTAGGACGAACCAATACAGGGAAACCAACCTCATCAACAAAAGTAAAGATATCATCAATAGATGTAAGTTCACTCCATCTTGGCTGGTCAATATCTAACCTGTCTAACATAGCAGAGAACTTCTGACGGTTTTCTGCATTGTCAATATTTTCTGGTGATGTTCCTAAAATAGGTACATTCTGTCCATCTAATTTCATCGCCAGATTATTAGGAATCTGACCTCCCACTGAAACAATTACCCCTTTAGGTGTTTCAAGATCGATAACATCTAACACCCTTTCAAAAGTAAGTTCATCAAAATATAAACGATCACATACATCATAATCAGTACTCACCGTTTCCGGGTTGTAATTAATCATGACAGAACGATATTTTTGATCTCTGATTGTATTCAATGCATTTACACTACACCAGTCAAACTCCACCGAGCTACCAATACGATAAGCTCCACTACCTAATACAATAACAGATTTACCGTCATCTTCATAATCAATATCATGCTCTGTACCACTATATGTAAGATACAAATAGTTAATTTGAGCAGGAAATTCACCTGCCATTGTGTCAATTTGCTTAACTACAGGTAATATATTTCGCTTCTTACGCTCAGCTCTTACCTTAAGTAAATCGTCACTTATAACTTCACTGGTACTCTTGAAAACACAACGTGCCACCTGGAAATCCGAGAATCCAGCACGCTTAGCTAATCTTAATAAATCACTTGGTAATTCTTCCAATGATGAATATTTCTTAAGATCAGTCTCTATATCACTTATATTCTTTAATTTTTCAAGGAACCAATGATCAATTTTACTCAATTCATGAATTTCCTCAACCGACATTCCATTCTCAAACCCCTCAGCAATAGCATAAATACGCTGATCGGTTGGTTCTGCCAACTCCGTTTTTACATCAACCCCTTTTAATGGCTGATTCGCTACAAAACCATGCATTCCCTGACCAATCATACGAAGACCTTTCTGAATAGCTTCTTCAAACGTACGACCGATAGACATGATTTCACCAACAGATTTCATACTTGAACCAATCTGCTTGCTAACCCCATTAAATTTATTTAAATCCCAACGAGGAATTTTACATACTACATAATCTAATGCCGGCTCAAAGAAAGTAGAAGTTACTTTTGTTACAGAGTTCTTTAACTCATGTAATCCATAACCTAAACCTAATTTAGCCGCAACAAAAGCTAATGGATAACCTGTAGCTTTAGACGCCAATGCACTAGAACGAGATAAACGTGCATTCACCTCAATAACACGATAATCTTCTGATTTTGGATCCAGTGCATATTGAACATTACATTCTCCAACAACTCCAATATGACGTATAATCTTAATTGCCAATTCACGCAATTTATGATATTCTGAGTTCGAAAGCGTTTGTGATGGTGCAACAACAATACTTTCTCCTGTATGAATTCCAAGTGGATCAAAGTTCTCCATATTACAAACTGTAATACAGTTATTGTACTTATCACGAACTACTTCATACTCCACTTCTTTCCATCCTTTTAGTGATTCTTCAACTAAAATTTGGTTTGAATACGAAAAAGCATTTTCAGCACGAGAAATTAACTCTTCTTCATTATAACAGAATCCACTTCCCATTCCCCCTAATGTGTAAGCAGCTCTTACAATAATCGGGAATCCAATTTCTTTTGATGCCTTCACAGCCTCTTCAACTGAAGTTACAGCAAGACTAATAGGTGTTTTAACATCAATTTCTTTAAGCTTATTCGCAAATATCTCTCTATCCTCTGTATTAATAATAGCCTGAACAGGTGTTCCCAGAACCTCAAGATTATACTTTTCAAGTACTCCTGTTTCAAATAGTTTGGTACCGCAATTCAGTGCGGTTTGACCACCAAAAGCCAGCAGAATACCATCAGGCTTTTCTTTTTTGATAACCTCCTCGACAAAATAAGGTGTTACAGGCAAAAAATAAATTTTATCAGCAATTTTATCTGATGTCTGTACAGTAGCAATATTAGGATTTACTAATACAGTCTCAATGCCTTCTTCTTTTAAAGCTTTAAGAGCCTGCGATCCTGAATAATCAAACTCACCTGCTTCACCGATCTTTAGCGCACCTGATCCAAGTATTACTACTTTTTTAATGTCTTTATTCATGTTTTACTGGCTTATTATGAAATTGATGTAATGTATTCTTATACAAAAAAAAATCAGAAAAATTTTTAAATCCGATTCTATATATACTAAATTATCTATGCGTTTAAACTTCAATAACCGTCATCTATCCTTACATACAACTAATCTAACCTTTGTAAGCTAGTAGCTTTTATGCTTTTTCAGGATTCATTTCGGCTGCAAAAATACAAATATTTTACAAATTTCTTTTGATTATTTTAAAAAAGTGAATATTTTTGCATTGTAATTGAATATTTATACAATGAAGATCAAAACTCAGCGCTTAGCTACTATTAAAAATATTATTAGTGCACAAAACGTAAGTAGCCAGGAAGAGTTATTAATGCTTCTTGAAAAGGAAGGATTTATGACGACACAGGCTACGCTTTCTCGTGATCTGAAATTTTTAAAAGTTGCAAAGGTACCACATTCTGATCTTGGATATGTATATGAATTACCCCAAGGGTTAGCTAAGACCAATGAAGAAGTTCACGATGATTTTCCTGTTTCAGGAATCGACTCTATTGACTTTACAGGAAATCTGGCAGTAATTAAAACAAGACCAGGCTTTGCTAATAGTATTGCATCTGTTATCGACAGTCATGATCCCTACGAAATATTAGGAACCATTGCCGGAGACGATACCATATTATTAATTAACAGAGAAGGGGTATCAAAAGGGCATATCATTGAAGTTTTATCATTATTTATTCCTGGATTAAAGGAAAAACTATTATAGTTGATTTTTGAGGCGTTAATTGAAAATGATTAAAGATTTTTACATCGATGTAGCAAAAGAGGAACACCTCGAGTATGTTGATATCATACTTACTACTATTGCAGATGCTGCAAAAGTAAGAGGTACAGGGATTGCAAAACGTAGTCCTGGCTATATTATTCAAAAAATAAACGAAAGAAAAGCAATCATTGCTTTGGACGGCAAAACATTTGCCGGATTTTGTTATATCGAATCATGGGGGCACAACAGATTTGTGGCCAACTCAGGATTAATTGTTGCCGATGATTATCGAGGGCATGGCCTGGCAAAAGCAATCAAAAAGAAAGCATTTGAGTTGTCACGAAAGAGATTTCCCGATGCAAAGCTTTTTGGTTTAACCACCGGATTAGCTGTAATGAAAATTAACTCTGAGCTGGGGTACAAACCTGTAACATTTTCAGAACTTACTGATGATGAAATGTTTTGGAAAGGATGCCAGAGCTGTGTAAACTATGATATTCTGGTTAGAACAAACAGACGACATTGTTTATGTACAGGAATGCTTTACGACCCGGCAAAAGAGAATAAAAAGAAAGACGAAAAGAGCTTGAACGTATATAGCAGATGGCTTAAATTTAAACAATTTATTTTTTTAAGACCCAATAAGAAAAAAGGAGACAATAAGCACTCCTATTTTAAGCGTCTTCAAGCTAAATTAATATCGTAAAAAAAGATAGAGCATAGCTCTAACAAAAAATAAAAGAAAATGGAAAAAGTTGTTTTAGCCTTTAGTGGCGGGTTAGATACCTCATTTTGCGTGAAGTACCTAAAACATGAAAAAGGATTAGATGTTTATTCAGCAATTGCTAACACAGGTGGTTTTTCTGATTCTGAGATTAAAACTATTGAAGAAGGAGCATACAATCTGGGTGTTACAAAGCACGTAACACTTGATGTAACTGACGTATACTACCGCAACTGCATCCGCTATATGATATATGGCAACATTCTAAAAAACAACACCTACCCTCTTTCGGTAAGTTCTGAAAGAATTTTTCAGGCATATGCGATTGTTGATTACGCTCGAAAAATTGGCGCAAAATATATTGCTCACGGCAGTACTGGTGCTGGAAATGATCAAGTTCGTTTTGACCTGACTTTTAAAGTGATTGCTCCTGAAATAGAGATTATAACACCTACCAGAGACTTAACCTTATCCAGAGAAGAAGAAATTAATTATTTAAAAAAATACGGCGTAGAAAAAGACTGGAAAAAAATGGAATACTCCATTAATAAAGGTCTTTGGGGAACCAGCATCGGTGGAAAAGAAACATTAACAACTAATCTTAATATACCAGAAGACGCATACCCAAGTCAACCAACGAAAGATGGTTCAGAAGAATTAACAATTGAGTTTTCAAAAGGAGAGATTTCACAAGTTAATGGAGAAACCATTAAAAACCCTATAGATGCAATTAGAACAATAGAAACGCTGGGTGCGGCATATGCTATCGGAAGAGATACGCACGTAGGAGACACGATAATTGGAATAAAGGGTAGAGTAGGTTTTGAAGCTGCAGCTCCTATGCTGATTATTAAAGCACATCACTTACTTGAAAAACATGTTCTTACTAAATGGCAAATGTACTGGAAAGAACAATTAAGTAATTGGTACGGGATGCTTTTACACGAAGCTCAGTATTTTGAACCCGTGATGAGAGATATTGAAAAATTCCTTGACAACTCACAAGAGAATGTCAACGGGAAAGTGATCATTAAGCTTTCACCTTACCGATTTGAACTTATTGGAATTGAATCAGCCAATGATTTAATGAATACTGAATTTGGCGAGTATGGTGAAATGAATAAGGGCTGGACAAGTGATGATGTGAAAGGATTTACAAATATCATCAGCAATCAGCTTAAAATTTATAATACAGTTAACAAAGGGAAATTAGATATTGAATAATGGCAAACTCTAAATAGCAAACTTCATTTAGAGAACACCATTAGAATTAAAAATAAACAGACGATAAGCATAAATTAGCTTACCGTCTGTACATTATAGCAAGAAATATGATTAAAGTTGGTATTGTAGGTGGAGCCGGTTATACGGCAGGAGAGTTACTAAGGATTTTGATTTTTCATCCGGAAGTTGACATTACATGTATTCAAAGCACCAGTAATGCCGGAAACCCAATTAGCGCAGTACATGCAGATTTAGTTGGAGAATCTGATCTGGTTTTCTCTGAAAATCTGAATACAGAGGTTGTTGATGTCATATTCCTTTGCATGGGACATGGAAAATCAAAAGAGTATTTAACAGCTAATGAAATTCCAGAACACATCAAAATCATCGATCTTAGTCATGATTACAGACTAAAAGCTGAAGGGAATGATTTTATCTATGGCCTTCCTGAAATAAACAGAGAGGAAATAAAGTCAGCATCAAAAATTGCTAACCCGGGATGTTTTGCCACAGCTATTCAATTAGCCTTACTTCCTATTGCAGCCTCAGGCAAACTGAACGAAGTTCATGTTAATGCTATAACAGGTTCAACCGGAGCAGGTCAAAAGCCAACAGCTACATCACATTTTAGTTGGAGAAACAACAACATTTCAGTTTATAAAGCATTCTCTCATCAACATTTGGGAGAAATTAAACAGTCACTTCGTCAGTTACAAAATGGATTCTCAGACGCCGTTAATTTTATTCCGGTCAGAGGCGATTTTGCCAGAGGAATAATGGCATCAGCTTATACAGAATCAGACATATCTGTTGAAGAGGCAATTAAACTATATAAAGATTTTTATAAAAACCACCCATTCGTTATTGTTTCAGATGTAAATCCGAACTTAAAACAGGTGGTAAACACAAACAAAGGAATCGTATTTGTTGAGAAGTACGACGGAAAGTTGTTTATAATCAGTATGATTGACAACTTGGTAAAAGGTGCTTCAGGACAGGCAGTTCAAAATATGAACTTAATGTTTGGTCTGGAAGAAACAACTGGTCTTCGCCTTAAACCGGTAGCTTTTTAAATAAGCAAAACATAACCAACGATTAGCTTATAAGAGATTAAACAGCCAACCACCATAAGGAGAAATTATAGATGGTTTAAATTAGGTGTTAACAAACAAAGGAAGAACCAGTTAACACTCCTGTAGAGAAGCCAAGACTTTACAGGAGTGTTTATTTTTAACATTAACTGAAAAAAGAAATGAAACTATTTGACGTATATCCACTTTTTGATATTGAACCAGTAAAAGCAGAAGGTTGTTACATTTGGGACAAAGAGGGAAATAAATACCTTGACCTATATGGTGGTCATGCTGTAATTTCTATCGGACACTCTCATCCTCATTACATCAAGCGCATTTCTGATCAGTTAAATAGCATCGGATTTTATTCAAACTCCGTTCAAAATCAGATGCAAAAAGAGCTTGCTACAAAACTTGGCAAATTGTCAGGAATGGAAGACTATGATTTGTTTTTATGCAACTCCGGCGCTGAAGCCAATGAAAATGCTTTAAAATTAGCATCTTTCACAACTGGTAAAAAAAGAGTAATATCCTTTAAAAAAGGATTTCATGGAAGAACATCTGCAGCAGTTGCCATTACAGATAATCCTAAAATCATTGCACCAATCAATAGCAACCATGAGTCTACTATTCTTGAACTAAACGATCTGGATGCAGTAGAAACTGAACTTAAAAAAGATGATGTTTGTGCTATTATGATTGAGGGAATTCAAGGTATTGGAGGTATCATTGTACCAGATGCAGCTTTCCTTGAAGGATTAGGGGAACTTTGCAAAAAATATAAGGCCATATTGATATTAGATGAAATTCAATCAGGATATGGACGTTCAGGAAAATTCTTTGCATTTCAATACAGCAATGTCAAACCAGATATTGTTACTACTGCCAAAGGCATGGGTAATGGCTTTCCAATTGGGGGCGTTTTAATATCAAAAGAATTTGAACCTTGGTTTGGAATGTTGGGTACTACCTTTGGAGGAAACTACCTTGCATGCGCTGCTGCGTTAGCAGTACTTGAAGTGATGGATAAAGAAGATTTAATTGAAAACTCAAAGACTGTAGGAAATTACATTTTCGAAAAATTAAACCAAAACATTAAAAAATGCAAAATTAGAGGATTAGGCCTTATGATTGGTATGGAATTTGATACACCAATAGCCGACCTAAGAAAGAAACTTCTATTCGAAGAAAAAATTTTTACAGGAGTATCAGGTGCTAACACAATAAGGATTCTTCCTCCGTTGAGCTTAAGTAATGAGCAAGCAGATTTTTTTATTCAAAAATTATCTGAATCATTATAAAACAAAGTGCCTGATACGTATTATATTTATACAATAAAACAGGCAAGTTATGATTAAATCATTCTGGAATGAAGAGTGGAAAGAAATTAAGTTCGAAGAAGGTGCATTACAAAAAAAATATGCAATTTCGAATTACGGAAGAGTAATCAGTTACTTGACTATTCCCGAGGAAGGCACTTTAATTAAAGGAGGTAAACTTAGGGGGTACTCAACATTACCGGTTCGACCGCATGGAAAATCAAAAACCTTTTACGTTCATAAACTAGTTGCTCAATATTTTATTGAAAATGATAGATCTGATGCTACCTTTGTAATCCATTTAGACCATAATAAAAACAACAATTACATTGAAAATCTTAAATGGTGCACAAAAGATGAAGTTTTTGCACACCAAAAAGAAAATCCAATTGTAATAGAAGCCCGCAAGAAGCAGAAAGGAAGAAGAAAAGATGAAGGGCACAAACTAACTTCAACGGAAGTAATAAGACTAAAAAAGAAAATATTTGATCCCAAACGTAAATCCAGACTTAAGATTATTGCAAAACAGTTTGGAATAAGTGAAATGCAACTTTACCGCATCAAGTCAGGAGAAAACTGGGGTCACATAAAAGTTGAAATAAATGGCGTAGAACATTAGCATGAAATGACATTGGTTCATTTGGTGCTAATCCAAATGCCAAGTTAAATTTCGTGTTATGAAAAACAAGAAAATTACCATCATTGGTGGTGGAAACTTAGGCCAGGCAATAGCTAAAGGCATAGTAAATTCAAAGGTTATTACCCCTTCAAATCTTACTGTTACTCGCAGAAGAATTGAACTTATACAAGACTTAACTGAGTCTGGAATCAACATATCATCCGATAATAAAGACGCATCAACAGGAGCTGATATTATTTTTCTTGGAGTAAAGCCATATCAAATAAAAGATATTATTGAAGAAATTAGAGATTGCGTTACTGAAAACACAATGATTATTTCTTTAGCAACAGGCGTTGACTCTGCAACTTTAGAACAACACTTCGATAAGCAATTACCTGTTTTCAGAGCAATGCCAAATACTGCCATTGCGATAGGTCAATCAATGACTTGTATTTCTGCACATAATGCAAACGAAGAACAAAAACAAATTGTACTTACTCTTTTTGAACAAGTTGGACAAGCTTTAATTATCCCGGAAGAGCTAATGGCAGCAGCCACAGTTTTAGCAGCATGCGGTATCGCATTTGCACTACGATTTGTACGCGCAGCAACTCAAGGTGGAATTGAAATTGGCTTTGGAGCTGACTTAGCACTAAAAATTGCATCTCAAACAGTAAAAGGAGCAGCCGATTTACTTATCAATTCAGGAACACATCCCGAACACGAAATAGATAAAGTAACAACACCAAGAGGAGTAACCATTTCCGGATTAAACGAAATGGAACACCAGGGATTTAGTTCTTCTCTTATTAAAGGTCTACTTACATCCTTTAATAAAATTGAAAACGGAAAATAGTTTAAACTGTGTTTAAATCAATTACAATAAAAATAGGTTCTAACGTATTAACTGATGAAGATAGTACGCTGCATTATGAAAGAGTATCTCATCTTGTGGACCAGATTGCTACACTACACGAAAACAACAAGAAATTAATACTTGTTTCTTCAGGAGCGGTAGCAGCAGGACGTTCCTTGGTGAAAATCAATAAGAAAACGGACACTGTATCTTCACGTCAGTTACTCTCATCAGTGGGGCAGGTAAAGCTGTTAAATACATACTCAGCTTTATTTGAAAAACATAACATTCAGTGTGCTCAAATACTGGTTACCAAACAAGATTTTCGTTCGAGGGAGCATTATTTAAATATGAAAAATTGCATTTCAACTTTACTTGACAATGGAATTGTTCCTATTATAAACGAAAATGATGCTGTTTCTGTAACAGCTTTAATGTTTACCGACAATGATGAATTAGCAGGTCTTTTATCTTCAATGATGAATACTGAGGCTTTATTTATCCTGAGTAATGTTAATGGAATTTACGATGGTGACCCCAGAACAGGTAATGCAAAAGTAATCAGAACAGTTGACAGCACAAATGCAGACTTGTCGGAATTTATTTCAACTACCAAATCTGATTTCGGAAGAGGTGGCATGTTAACCAAGTGTCACATTGCACAAAAAACAGCTTCTTCCGGAACTTCAGTACATATTGCAAACGGAACTATTCCAAACATCTTGATTGATTTAAATAAAAACTCAGATTTGGTTGAACATACACGATTTTTACCCGGGGAAAAATATCCGGCAATAAAAAAGTGGATTGCTTATTCTGAAGCTTTTACTAATGCTGAAGTCATTATTAACAAAGGTGCATTTGATGCGCTGAATTCATCAAAAGCAACAAGTTTGCTTTTAGCTGGAGTTGTTAGTTTCAATGGTAATTTCAAAAAAGGAGACTTATTAAAAATCATCTCTGAGGATGGAATCGATGTTGGAATTGGCAAGGCAAAATACGATAAATCAAAAGCTACAGAGCACTTGAAAGACTCAAAATTTCAACCTCTTATACATTACGATTACTTATATTTGTTTTAATTATTATACAAACATAATAACCTTAATCATCCAAAAAATGCAATGTTTAGCACAATTTCAAAAAGTTAAAGACGCTTCTCGTGAATTATCGAGGGTAAAAAAAGAGAGCATTATAAAAATGCTCAATAAACTTGCAGATGAAGCGGAACTCAACATTCCTCAATTGTTAGAAGCTAATCAAAAAGACCTGGATCGAATGAGTTCTGAAGATCCTAAATATGACAGATTAAAACTAACGAAAGATAGGATTGAAGGAATTGCTGCTGACATCAGAAATGTTGCTAAACTCCCCTTTCCTATTGGAGAAATTCTTGAAGAAAAAGAATTAGATAATGGCTTACTACTTCAAAAAGTAAGAGTACCACTTGGAGTAATAGGAGTTATTTATGAAGCACGCCCTAATGTTACATTCGATGTTTTTTCCCTTTGCATGCAATCAGGAAATGCTTGCGTATTAAAAGGCGGAAGTGACGCTGAGTTTTCTAACAAGGCAATTGTAGCAATTATTCAAAAGGTTTTAAGTTCAGAAGGCTTCAATCCTGAGCTACTACAATTATTACCTCCTGACAGATCGGCTGCAACTGAATTAATGAATGCAATTGGATATGTAGATATTCTTATTCCAAGAGGGTCTCAAAACCTGATTAATTCTGTTAGAGAAAATGCCAACATTCCTGTCATTGAAACAGGAGCAGGCATAGTACATACTTACGTTGACAAATCTGCTGATATAACTAAAGCAGCTGATGTTGTAGTGAATGCGAAAACACGAAGAGTAAGTGTTTGTAACGCCCTAGATTGCATGATTATACACAAAAATGCAGTCAATAGTTTACCTGAAATAATGAAAGGAATGATTCCTTTTGATGTGGAAGTTTTCGCGGATGAAGAATCCTATAATAAGTTAAAAGGCAATTACCCTGATAACCTATTATTTAAAGCAACTCCGGAATCTTTTGGAACAGAATTTCTATCGTATAAAATGTCTATAAAAACAGTCAACAATTTTGATGAAGCATTAGACCATATATATAATAATAGTTCAAAACATAGTGAAGCCATTATTGCTGAAGATGCAGAAACTATTGCCAGATTCTACAACGAAGTAGATGCCGCTGCCGTTTATGCAAACACATCCACTGCCTTTACCGATGGTGCACAATTTGGATTAGGGGCAGAAATTGGAATTAGCACCCAAAAACTACATGCCAGAGGCCCAATGGCATTAAAAGAGTTAACCAGTTACAAGTGGCTTATTAAAGGAAACGGTCATACAAGACCAGCTTAATTAAAGTTTTGTTATTCAAGAAAAAACGAATATAATGAAGAGATTTTTAAAAGTAACCGACATAGGAGATTTAAAACAAGCTTTAAAAGATGCTTTTGAAGTTAAAAAGAATCCATTTGCATTTAGTGATTTAGGAAAAAACAAAACAATCATTCTTGTTTTCTTTAATAGCAGTTTAAGAACCAGATTAAGTTCTCAAAAGGCTGCAATGAATCTGGGAATGAATGTAATGGTTTTAGATATAAACAAAGATGGATGGCAGCTGGAAACTGAGATGGGTGTAGTGATGGACAGCGATAAACCGGAACATATAAAAGAAGCTGTTCCTGTTATTGGTCAGTACTGTGATTTAATTGGAGTTCGTTCATTTGCTTCTTTTGAAAATAAGGAGGATGACTATTCCGAAAAAGTATTAAATCAGTTCATTCAATACTCTGGAGTTCCTGTAATCAGTTTAGAATCGGCAACCCGTCACCCATTACAATCATTTGCTGATTTAATTACAATTGAAGAATTCAAACAAAAAGAGCGTCCTAAAGTAGTGTTAACATGGGCTCCGCACCCACGTGCATTACCACAAGCTGTGGCAAACTCATTTACCGAATGGATGAAAGAAGCTGACGTTGAATTTGTAATTACACATCCCAAAGGATATGAGCTTGCTGATGAATTCACAGAAGGTGTAACTGTGGAATACGATCAAAGAAAAGCATTTGAAGGTGCAGACTTTATATACGCAAAAAACTGGGCATCTTATACAGATTACGGTCAGGTTAAATGCAAAGATATGGACTGGACTGTGAACGAAGAAAAAATGGCACTAACAAACAATGCCAAGTTTATGCATTGTCTTCCTGTACGTAGAAACATGATTGTTACAGACGGTGTTATCGAAAGCGAAAACTCTTTAGTTGTTCAGGAAGCCGCAAACAGAGTTGTTTCAGCACAAACAGTCATAAAAAAAATGCTTGAGAACTTATAATTATTAAACTTGAATCAATAGATAACATGCAAGAAATAACGGTAGTAAAAGTCGGAGGGAAAGTTGTTGAAACACCTGAATCGCTACAAGCTCTATTAAATGATTTTGTTGCTTTACCCGGATTAAAAGTTTTAGTTCATGGAGGAGGCAGATCTGCAACTAAGATCGCTTCTCAACTCGGTGTTGAAACAAAAATGGTTGATGGAAGGCGAATTACTGACTTAGAAACCCTAGAAGTGGTTACTATGGTATATGCAGGTTTAGTGAATAAAAATATTGTAGCAGCATTACAAGCACTTGGAGCGAATTCAGTAGGACTTACTGGTGCTGACTTAAATTTAATCAAAGCCGTTAAAAGACCAGTAAAAGAAATTGATTATGGCTATGTTGGTGATGTTGAATCTGTTCAGGTTAATGAATTGATGGATTTAATCAATAAAAACGTAATCCCAGTTGTTGCACCTCTTACACACGATGGTAAAGGCAATATGCTAAATACAAATGCTGACACCATGGCATCTTCTTTAGCCAGTGCTTTAGCAACTCATTACAAAGTAAACTTAGTTTATTGTTTTGAAAAAAAAGGTGTATTAAGTAATCCGGATGATGACGATGCAGTTATGCCTGTGTTAACTCACAAACTTTTCAAAGAGCATCAGGAATCTGGTGTTATTGTTGAAGGAATGATCCCAAAACTGGACAATGGATTTAACGCACTCAAAGCAGGTGTAGCTAAAGTAAATATTACAAATACACAAGGATTAAAAGGAGGATTGAATTCCGGAACTTTATTAAAAGAAGAAGAATAAATGGACAAAATTCAATCTTATACCAACGATGCTGTTGGCCTGTTAAAAAATTTAATTTCTATTGAATCCTTTAGTCGTCAAGAAAATGATGCTGCAGATTTAATGGAATCATTTTTACAGAAAAAAGGTTTTGTCCCAACCAGAAAAGGAAATAATGTTTGGATCAAAAGTAATAACTGGGATAATAGAAAACCTGTAATTCTATTAAACTCACATATCGACACAGTTAAACCCTCTTCCAAATGGACTTACAATCCTTTTTCTCCAACAGTGGAAAATGACATTCTTTATGGATTAGGAAGTAATGACGCCGGAGGTCCTTTAGTTTCTCTAATGGCAACATTTTTTCTCTTATCAGAAAAAGATCAACCCTATAATTTAATTTTTGCAGCAACAGCAGAAGAGGAAGTTTCTGGTATCAATGGTGTTGCATCCATTTTAGAAGAACTTGGACCAATAGATTTAGGAATTGTTGGCGAACCAACCTTAATGCAAATGGCTATTGCCGAAAAAGGATTATTGGTATTAGATTGCGAGGCTAAAGGGAAAGCTGGACATGCAGCCAGAAACGAGGGTGAAAATGCAATTTACAAAGCACTAAAAGATATTGATTGGTTCAGAACTTTTAAATTTCCAAAAGTATCTGATTTATTCGGACCGGTAAAAATGACCGTTTCACAAATAAATGCGGGAACCCAACATAACGTAGTACCGGATTCATGTAAATTTGTTGTAGACGTAAGAGTAAATGAATTTTACAGTAATATTGAGGCAGCCAATATCATAAATGAAAACGTTGATTGCGACGCCATTCCAAGAAGTACAAGACTAAATAGTTCACATATACCTCTGGAACACCCTGTTGTTGTAAGGGGCATAGCAGTTGGAAGAGAATATTATGGCTCACCAACAACTTCAGACCAGGCTTTAATGAAATTTACAACTTTGAAAATTGGACCAGGAGATTCGGCTCGCTCACATACGGCTAACGAATTTATAAAAATTAGTGAAATCAAAGAAGGAATTGAACTATACTATCAATTACTCAATGATTTAGAGATATGTTAGGAATAAGTTAAAAAGTGTGACAAATGTCATATTTTACAGAACTTAATTTGAATTTATAAGTTTATTAATTTATATTTGCCTTAATTATAAGGAAGAGAATTAACGCAGTTTACAATTTAAAACGACTTCTTATTTTTTTAAGGTAATTAAATCATTGAGATTGTTACGTTTTGTTAGCAATGAACTCACTGAAAAACATTCACAATGAAACTTTGGGATAAAGGCATAAAAGTAAACGATAAAATCGAAAGCTTTACAGTAGGGAAAGACCGTGAAATGGATTTATATTTAGCTCCATTTGATGTTCTTGGCACTATGGCTCATATTACCATGCTTGAAAGTGTTGGATTACTAGAAAAAGAAGAACTGCAACAACTTCTTGCTGAGCTAAAAAACATATATAAAGAAACTTTGTCTGGTAATTTTATTATTGAAGATGGCATTGAAGATGTCCACTCTCAAGTAGAAATGATGCTTACACAAAGACTTGGTGATGTTGGTAAAAAAGTTCACAGTGGCCGATCAAGAAATGATCAGGTTTTATTAGATCTAAAACTTTTTATTCGATCTAAAATAGAGGAAGTAGTTAATGGTGTTGTTGAGTTCTTTGGAGCTCTTCAAAATCAAAGCGAAAAATATAAAGATTATTTAATACCCGGATATACACACCTTCAGGTAGCTATGCCATCTTCTTTTGGGTTATGGTTTGGAGCTTATGCAGAAAGTCTGACAGACGACATGTTTATGCTTAATGCAGCTTGGAAAATATCAAATCAAAACCCATTGGGTGCCGCTGCTGGTTACGGAAGTAGTTTTCCTTTAAACCGTCAGTTAACAACAGATTTGTTAGGTTTTGATAACATGAATTATAATGTTGTATATGCGCAAATGGGTAGAGGGAAAACAGAAAAAAATGTTGCAACAGCACTCAGTTCTGTTGCACAAACTGTTGGAAAATTTGCTATGGATGCATGTTTATATATGAGTCAAAACTTTGGCTTCCTGACACTACCTGGCGAATTAACTACCGGATCAAGCATAATGCCACATAAAAAGAATCCTGATGTATTTGAATTAATTAGAGCCAAGTGTAATCAAATTCAGGCACTGCCCGGAACAATAGGTTTAATTACAGGAAATCTTCCATCAGGTTATTTTCGTGATTTACAACTTATTAAAGAAACATTTTTACCTGCATTTGATGACTTAATTAGTTGCTTGGATTTAGCAACATTTGCAGTAAATAACATTACAATTAAAGAAAACATCCTTAGCAAGGATATATATAAATATGCATTTAGTGTTGAGGAGGTAAACAAACTTGTTTTACAAGGAGTCCCTTTTAGAGATGCATATAAACAAGTTGGAGGATTGATTGAAGAAGGAAAATTTGAACCTGAATTAGATGTAAAACATACACATGAAGGTACAATTGGTAATTTATGCAACAACTCCATTAAAAGTAAAATGGAGGATCTGATTAAATCTTTCAATTTTGAAAAGGTTTCGGACGCAATTCAATCATTAAGTAAAAATTAATTAAGAAGAGAGAATATGGTATTATTGGAAAACTTGGCTAAACAAGCAGTACAATCCTGTGAAATTGAAAAAGACCTTTTTGACCAGTATGGTGTTAAAAGAGGACTTCGAAACGCAGATTTTTCAGGAGTATTGGTTGGTTTAACCCATATTGGTAACGTTGTTGGTTATGATAACATCGACGGTAAATTAGTTCCTAGAGAAGGAGAACTTTACTATCGTGGTTACGAACTAAAAGATCTTGCCAAAGGTTTTCTTTCTACCGGTCGTCATGGTTTTGAAGAAACTGCTTATCTTTTGTTAACAGGACAACTTCCTAACAAAGAAGAACTAGGCAACTTCACAACATACTTAGCTGATCAAAGCGAGCTACCTCCATTCTTTTCTAAGAATATGATCTTATCATTAAGAGGTCGTTGTGTAATGAATATGCTTGCCAGATCAGTATTAGGATTATATGCAGCAGATGAAGATGCAGAAGATTTTAGTAATGTAAATCTAATGAAACAAGCTATTAGCCTTATTGCAAAATTTCCGGTTATTGTAGCTTATGCTTATTATGGAATGCGTCACTCGTTCCAAAGAAAATCACTTATTATCCGTCACCCTCAAAAAGACCTTAGCTTAGCTGAAAACTTTTTGTATATGTTAAAGGGTAAGGATTATACAAAATTAGAAGCCGATCTATTAGATTTATCTCTAGTAATTCATGCTGAACACGGAGGTGGTAACAACTCTACATTTACAACAAGAGTAGTTAGTTCAGCACAAACAGATACTTACTCTGCAATTGCATCAGCACTGGGTTCTTTAAAAGGAGGATTACACGGTGGAGCAAACCTTAAGGTTATTGATATGATGAACAACATCAAAGAAAACGTAAAGGATTGGAGTGATAAAAAGGAAGTATCTGAATACCTATTAAAGTTATTAAAGAAAGAAGCATTTGATTATACCGGTAAAATATACGGAATTGGTCATGCTATCTATACCCTTTCTGATCCTAGAGCTGTATTGCTTAAAGAAAAAGCAAGAGAGTTGGCTGAAGAAAAAGGAAGAATGGATGAATTTAATTTATATACTCTTATTGAAGAACTTGCTCCGGAAGTATTCTATCAATATAAGGGTGCCAATGCAAAAGTTGTTTGCGCTAACGTTGACTTTTATTCAGGATTTGTATATGAATGTATAAAAATCCCTAAAGAAATTTATACTCCGATATTTGCAGTTGCCCGCATTGCTGGTTGGGCAGCGCATCGTATAGAGGAGGTTACATTCTCAAGCCGAAGAATTATTCGTCCGGCTTATAAGTGTGTAATTGATCGATCTACTTATCTTCCTTTGGAATCTAGATAAGTGTTTTTGTTGATTGGGTAATGAAAAGGCTGTCTGTGGGGGAAACATCAGACAGCCTTTTTTATTAAAAAACAACCCCTAATTGAACCAGTATATAATCTGCTTCTATACCATGAACTTTTAAATCTGCACCAATTA
The DNA here is from genome assembly GCA_963665705.1 of uncultured Saccharicrinis sp. GTDB lineage: Bacteria > Bacteroidota > Bacteroidia > Bacteroidales > Marinilabiliaceae > Saccharicrinis. Next base: position 75,494 of record OY762448.1, on the reverse strand, counting down.
CCCAATGCTCTTTTAACAAATACCTCAAATAATAATTCTGAAAAAGTAAATTTGGAACTTTTTTTCGTCTTAATACATAAATACCTAACTGCTGTCCAAACCTAACATTTCCTATAAAAAATTCATTTCCGATATACGGCCCTATACCAATCTGATACTTTACATTCTCAACATTCTTAGCATCTTGATATTCCAATAAACCTCCCAATGTTAATCCTGTAGTTCTTGAAATCTGAAAGCTTTTATTTATCATGATACTAAAGATATTTTCAGTCTTGGTTACCAAGGTGTCTTTCTTCTGTGAATAACCCAAAAGAAGAGCCATTCTCTTTACTTTTTTCCTATAAATATTAACTGTATTTATAGGTTTAACTTTATATTTATCAAGCAAATACTCTACTCCTAGTCCGTAAGCTGTATAATTAATGCCCAAATTAGGTTGTTTCACACCTCCATTAGAAATATGCCTAATAGAACCTGAAGCACGGATTGCAAACTGTTTATTAATAAAGAAGTAAGCAATAAAACTTCCTTGTAATGGGAAAACAATTTTTGTACTGTAGGCTTTATTGTGAACATTATTCTCGGTATGATAAGGATTACTTACATAACCAATACCGGCACCGGTTTTTAATGAGAAACGCCATTTGCCCCTTGCCTTTAAAAGTGGCTCTATAAATAATAATGAGTTTAACCTTAAAAACCAACTATTATGTTGATAACTAGCTTATAACATTTTTCTTTAGATTTATTAATCTGCAAGGAAATATGTATTTTAGTCAGAAAGCTTGCAGATATGGTTGGAAAACAAGATAATACTCCACAGTTAAGAATTTTTGATACGCCAATTGAACGGTTCATTAATTTAGATCACGAATTATGTGTTTTATCAAAGCAAATAGATTGGGATTTGGTAGAAGCAGATTTTTCTGTTTATTATTCTGACTTTGGACGTCCATCAGTTCCTATTCGAAAGATGGTTGGTTTACTTTTGCTTAAGCATATTTACAACCTTAGTGATGAGGCACTTATTGATAGATGGATTGAAAATCCATATTGGCAGTATTTTAGTGGAGAGAAAATCTTTCAGACTCAAAAGCCTTTTGATCCAACTGAATTCATTCACTTTAGAAAGCGAATAGGCCAAGAAGGAGCAGAAAAATTATTAAAAATTTCAGTGCAACTTTTTGGCCAAGAGGCTCAAGAGAAAGAAGTGTTAATAGACAGTACTGTTCAAGAAAAGAATATTACCTATCCAACGGATGCCAAATTACATAAACGCATCATTGAAAAAGTTAATAAGATAGCAGAACAAGAGGGAATAAAACTTCGACAAACTTATACTCGCACATTAAAACAGTTAATGATAGACCAACGTTTTCATAATCATCCCAAAAGAAGAAAGAAAGCTAAATCGGCATTACGAAAAATTAAAACGATAGCGGGCCGTCAAGTAAGAGATATTGAAAGACAATTTAATCCGACACAAAAATTAAAATATAAAGAACTGTTGATTATACTCAATAAGATTCTAACACAAAAAAAGGGAGATAAGAATAAGATTTACAGCATTCACGAACCACAGGTTAGTTGCATCGCTAAAGGAAAAGAAGCAAAGAAGTTTGAATTTGGAAATAAATCAGGAATTGTATTAACAAAGACCACAAAAATTGTAGTTGGAGCTATAGCTTTTGAAGATAATCCCTACGATGGACATACCCTGGAGGAACATTTAAAACAAACAGAGTACTTAACTGAAAGTAAACCCAAGGTTGGAATTGTTGACAGAGGATACCGAGGAAAAAAGAACATTGACGGTGTTGAAATAATATCACCAACAGTTCCGAAAAAAGGAACTACTCCCTATGAGAAACAAAAAGCAAGGAAACGTTTTAAAGCAAGGGCAGGAATCGAACCAATTATTGGTCATATTAAGCATGATCACAGGATGTTAAGAAATTATTTAAAAGGGGCCAATGGAGATAAAATAAATACAATTTTAGCTGGAACAGGCTTTAATTTAAAGAAAATGCTCAATAGAATTAAAGAGCAAATTCTTTTTGACCTTTTTCAAATTTTATTTTTTACAAAAATAATCTTTCTAAAAAACAGGGTAACTCAAAATATAGTACTTTTTCAGGTCTGACTAATGAATTAAACGTATAACCTAAATCGTTATGATTAAAATTAGTATAGTTTATCTGTAAACCCCATTTTGAATAAATACCATACCGACTTTGTATATTTTCTGACAATAACCACTTACCTACATCCATCTCAAAACCAGATGGATTTACCCCATTAAAATATTGCAACTTATCTGAATGAACCTGAAAGTCTCCATCTATTCGATTTAAAGAAACAAACCATGGAGTATCTGTATATAATTGACCAATTAATGGTAAGTGAATAAAAACACATACAATTAAACAACAGGTTTTATATTTTAAAAGGATTCTCAAAACGACTAACTAAAATGAACTTCATTATTAAAGTTAGTACATAGTGAATAGAATAGCCATTAAATCATCAAGAAGTTATTATAAAAAAACTAAAATTACACATAAAAAATTTGATATATTAATACCCTCACCCCCAACATATCCTTCCTCAACACATTATATATCTACTGCTTACACAAAACAAACAGATATACAAACGCAACTAACATGCATATTTATACAACTTAGCAAATCTTATTTTATATTTATTCATTTGAAGTACAAATTTATTCGTTAGGATTACAAATATTTACTAACTTTGCGCCCGAATTAGTTAGTGGACAATTTGTAAAAAAATTATTTTTACACCACATTAAATAATGGATTATCTTGATATTATGCCTGAAGTAAAAGGAATTAAGTTGGTACTCGAAGACGGTACTGTTTTTGAAGGAAAATCGTTTGGATATCACAAATCGGTTGCTGGTGAAGTTGTTTTTAACACTGCCATGACAGGTTATCCAGAAAGTTTAACTGATCCATCATATAAAGGTCAGATACTAGTTTCAACCTATCCATTGATTGGAAACTATGGAGTACCTAGAGATGATAAAGATGAAAATGGAATTCCTCTTTTCTACGAATCTGATCAAATCCACATTTCAGGTTTAATAATTTCCGACTACTCTTTTGAATATAGTCACTGGAATGCCAAAAATTCATTGCGTGAATGGTTGATTCAAAATGAGGTTCCTGGTATTTTTGACATCGACACGCGTGCACTAACAAAAGTTCTTCGTGAAAAAGGATCTATGTTAGGAAAGATTATTATTGACGATGAAAACATCGAACAATATGATCCAAACACTGACAATCTTGTTGCAAAAGTAAGTACTAAAGAGAAAAAAGTATTTGGTAACGGGAAACACAAAGTTGTATTAGTAGATACTGGTGCAAAATACAACATTTTACGTTGCCTCTTAAAAAGAGATACTACAGTAACAGTTGTACCTTGGGATTACGATTTCACTCAAGATGATTATGATGGCATTATGCTTTCAAATGGCCCTGGAAATCCTGAAGTTTGTGCTGTTACAGTTGAAAATATCAAAAAAGCTATTGAGATAGGCAAACCTATTTTTGGTATATGTTTAGGGAATCAATTATTAGGAATAGCTTCTGGAGGAAGTACTTATAAATTAAAGTATGGACACCGCGCTCATAATCACCCTGTAATTAAAGTTGGAACAAACAACTGTCATATTACATCTCAAAACCATGGTTTTGCTCTTGATAATGATTCTTTAATGAATGATTGGGCTCCTTTATTTGTTAACGTAAATGACAATAGTAATGAAGGTATCTATCACAAATCAAAACCATTTTTCTCAACACAATTTCACCCTGAAGCTTCAAGTGGTCCTACTGATACTGAGTTCTTATTTGATGATTTTATTGAATTAATTGAAAATTACAAAAAGTAAATCTCAATATATAAGGCTCTGGTTTTCCAGAGCTTTTTTTATTTCATATCGCTTTCATTTTTGTTAACTTTATAAGTACTAACAAATACTTTAAGAAAATGAAAGCTTTTATTTTTCTTACCTTAACTATTATCACCCTGGCTTCATGCCAAACCAAGCAGTTGATAACCAACAAAGCTAAAACTCCTCCTAAAATTGAGGAAGCTGATTCAGATACACTACAATATGAATTAATTATCTACGACATTAGGTTTGATGGTTTTCTAGCTACACAACCTTCTATAGAATTCTATTCTCAAAACTATTATGAAAATTGGAATTATCAATATGTGACAGAATGGAACATACGTCATAACAATCCAGGTAGATATGGAGATTTTTACGAAACAAGAATCGACTATGAACAATCGATAGATTATGGCATCAAACTTAATTACAAACTATATAATTATTTCCTTTTTATTGAAAAAGAATATGGTATTACTTTAATCAAACGAGCAAAAACAGCTATGTAGCTCATTAATTTAATTTGTATAAATGTTGTATTAAATTTATTATATAAAACTAAACCACTTGAATTTATTACCAAGGTAATTTAACGATGTTTACCTTTCTAAGTATTTTTTTTAGTTTACCCAATTTTCAAAAACTACCTTAATTGAATTATGCAAAATATTAAACCATAGCCTCAATTGTAATTTTTAAATAAAATATTTTTCAAAAACACATTTAGTATAGGCCAACTAATGATCAAATAAATATGCTATCGTTTTACTGTTAACAATAGTGTAAGCCATAAATAAATTCATATTATAAGTCTAGCTCAGGCTTAATAGGTATTATTCAATTATTGTTTTATTTTTGAATATTAAATTTTTAACATTACTATACTAACATGAACTTATTGGAAGCTTCAGGAGTGGTTAAAAAATATGCTAACCATCTTGCTCTTGACCATGTAGACATCGACATACCAGAAAACCAAATAACCGGATTATTAGGCCCCAATGGTGCTGGTAAAACTACATTTATCAGAATAATAAATCACATAACCATGCCTGACGAAGGAAAAATTCTTTTTAAAGGCAGGCCTATTAAGACTTCAGACATTTATAATATTGGATATCTTCCAGAAGAGAGAGGTCTATATAAAAAAATGAAAGTTGGGGAACAAGCCATTTACCTTGCTCGATTAAAAGGCTTATCCAAACATGATGCATATAACAAATTAAAGTATTGGTTCGAAAAATTCGAAATTGGCGCATGGTGGAATAAAAAGGTAGAAGAATTATCCAAAGGAATGCAGCAAAAGGTTCAGTTTATTGTAACAATTCTTCACGAACCAGAACTATTAATATTTGACGAACCTTTTAGTGGTTTTGATCCTATTAATGCAAATTTACTTAAGCAGGAAATACAAAAACTAAAAGATGATGGAGCTACCATTATTTTCTCAACTCATAATATGAGTTCTGTTGAAGCTGTTTGTGATAATATTTGTTTAGTAAATAAGGCTAAAATTATATTAAAGGGTAATATAGATGACCTTAAACAGCAATATAAAAACAATGAAGTGGCCATAGAATTCGATGGGGACATAAACCTGTTTAAAGATAAACTAAATGGCAACTATGAACTAAAAGAGTTAAGTATAAAAAACAGAAATCATTTTGCAAAAATTATCTTAAAAGAAGACAAAAGCATCAATAACCTCATTGCAACACTGCTCAATGATTTTAAAATTTCCGGTATAAATGAAATTTTACCTGCAATGGATGAAGTTTTCATTAAAGCGGTTGAGCTATCAAACAAAAACCTATAACAACAAACCAATCTAAGCAAATATCATGAATAAAATATTACTCATTATAAGTAGAGAGTATTTAACAAGAGTTCGAAAAAAAAGCTTTATAATAATGACCATTTTAAGCCCATTATTATTTGCTGGTTTAATTTCGCTTGTTACCTATCTTAATACACAAGAAGACACAAAAGATACTATTATTGCTATTAACGACCTTACAAGTTTATACGATAATGTATTTGAAAACACTCAGCACATTAAATATGAGCCTTTAATATCTAAAGATTCCATTCACAAACAAGAATTACTTAAAAATGGCTATGATGCTTTGGTTGTAATTAATGATGATCTATTAAAAGATAAATCTGCAATACAAGTATTTTCTGAATCACAAATTACAATCAAGGTAATAGATAATATAAAGCATCAAATCAATCAATATTTAAAAGATAAAAAATTAGCTAGTTTTCAAATTGACGACCTCAGTGAAAAAATTCAAGAAATAAACAATGTTAATGTAGATCTTCAAACAATTAGGTTCAACGAAGCTGGTGAAGAGAAACAATCAAGTGCTGCAGTTGCAATTATCATAGGTATAGCTGCAGCTTTTTTACTATACATGTTTTTGTTATTATATGGAACTCAGGTAATGAGAGGTGTTATAGAAGAAAAAACCAACCGCATTGTAGAAGTTATGATCTCTTCAGTTAAGCCATTTCAATTAATGATGGGCAAAATTATTGGGATAGGGATGGTTGCTTTAACTCAATTCTCATTGTGGATTATCCTATCTCTAATATCAATCTTTATATTGCAAAGTTTTGTTTTTCCATCTCCGGAAAATATTTCTCAAGGAATTCAAATGTCGCAAGGAATTCAAACCGGAGCTAGCCCTACAGATACTGCCGCACAATTTAATAACATTTTAACCTTAATTGCTGATACAAATATTTTTGGAATAATTGGTTTATTCCTTTTTTACTTTATTGGTGGATACTTAGTTTATTCAGCACTATTTGCTGCTGTAGGTTCGGCTGTTGATAATGAAACTGAAACACAACAATTTGTTACACCAATTATACTTCCATTAATTTTGTCTATTTATGTTGCAATGGCAGCATTTAACAATCCTCATGGTGACATTGCATTTTGGTTTTCCATTATTCCTTTTACTTCTCCGGTTGTAATGATGTCGCGTATTCCATTTGATGTACCAACATGGGAAATTGTACTATCCATGGGAATCTTAACTATATCTTTCATTATTCTTACATGGTTTGCTGCAAAAGTTTATCGTACAGGAATATTAATGTATGGTAAAAAAGCATCATACAAAGAAGTATGGAAATGGTTTATACAATCAGGAAAATAGAAATAAAATATATGCAAATAGCAATCATTGATTTAGGAACTAACACCTTTAATTTACTTATTGCAGAGGTAAATACAAACAATAATTATACAATACTATCTGAAACAAAATACCCGGCAAAATTAGGGAAAGGTGGCATTAACAATAATACAATTACACCCGAAGCTTTTGAACGTGGATTCAAAGCTTTAGAAACACATTTAAAAACCATATCTCAGTTTCAAGTAGATCAAATCACTTGTTTTGCAACCTCTGCAATACGATCAGCTTCTAATGGCAAGACTTTTGTTACTCAGGTAAAAGAAAAATTCGACCTGGATATTAACGTTATTCAAGGAGATAAAGAAGCAGAGTTGATCTACGATGGGGTAAAACAAGTTGTTCCTATTGGAAAAGAAAATGTATTAATAATGGATATTGGAGGAGGAAGTACCGAATTCATTATAGCAAACAAGGATGAAGTTGTTTGGAAACATAGTTTCAATATAGGTGCTGCAAGAATGCTTGATTTAATTCAACCTTCAGAGCCAATAAAAGCAAACGAAATTTCAAAGCTGGAAGAATATATTACTCAAGAGTTAAGTATACTTTTTAAAGAAGTAAACAAACATAAAATAAAGCACCTAATTGGCTCTTCGGGTTCGTTTGACACTATTGCAGCAATGATTGCTGTAGAAGAACATCCACATTTAGACTTATCCAAGACAACTAGCTATAAAATTGAAATGGATTTATTTTATAAACTTCATCAAAAGTATTTATCCAGCACTATTGAGGAACGTTTGAAAATGAAAAAAATGGAATCTCATAGAGCAGAAATGATTGTTCTTGCTTCAATCTTCATCAAATTCACTATTGAAAAATTAAATATTAAAGAGGTTTTTCAATGTAATTACGCTTTAAAGGAAGGGGCTATATATCAAATTTTAAACAAAAAGATTTAGAGCATGGCAAAAATATTAGTAATTGATGATCAAAAAAGCATTCGAAATACACTAAAGGATATTCTTGAATATGAAAGTCATGAAGTATTATTGGCTGAAGATGGAGAGGAGGGGGTAGAAATATTCGACAAAAATAAATTTGACCTGGTTTTATGTGATATAAAAATGCCAAATATGGATGGTATGGAAGTATTAGATGTCATCGTAGGTAAAAATTCTGATATCCCTGTGATTATGATCTCAGGTCATGGAAACATCGATACTGCAGTTGAAGCAATAAAAAAAGGTGCTTATGATTTCATTGAAAAACCATTGGATTTAAATCGATTACTGGTTACTGTTAAAAATGCCCAGGAACGAAAAGATTTAGTAGCAGAAACAAAGGTTTTAAAAAGAAAGGTGAGCAAAACATATGAAATGATTGGAGAATCAGAACCTATCAATCGTGTAAAGGAAATGATTGATAAAGTTGCTCCAACAGATGCAAGAGTTTTGATTACCGGGCAAAATGGAACAGGAAAAGAGTTGGTTGCCCGTTGGCTTCATGAAAAAAGCAACAGAGCATCTCAGCCTTTTGTAGAGGTTAACTGCGCCGCAATACCCTCTGAATTAATTGAAAGTGAACTATTTGGTCATGAAAAAGGCGCATTTACATCGGCTCATAAACAACGCAAGGGTAAATTTGAACAAGCAAATGGAGGAACCATATTTTTAGATGAAATTGGAGATATGAGTCTAAGTGCCCAGGCCAAAGTTTTAAGAGCTTTACAGGAAAATGTAATTAGCCGTGTAGGTAGTGATAAAGACATTAAAATTAACGTAAGGGTTTTAGCAGCAACTAATAAAAATCTAAAAGAAGAGATTAAAGAAAGTAATTTCAGAGAAGATTTATACCACCGCTTAAGTGTGATTCTAATTCATGTTCCTTCATTAAATGATAGAAAAGAGGATATCCCATTACTTTCGGAACATTTTAATAATGAAATTTGTAGAGATCTGGGTATTACAAAGAAAAGTATTGATGATTCTGCTATTCAGGAAATGCAAAAGATTAATTGGACAGGTAACATTCGAGAATTCAGAAACGTTATTGAACGCTTAATCATACTTTGCCCTGAAAACATTACTTCTGCAGATGTAAAAATGTATGCAGGTCCACAGGAATAGCTCACAATAAAATTCATTATATTTAATAATATTAAATTCAACAGATCGTTAAACTTTTAGAATTATCATAATTTTAGAATTTAATGATCTATTGTAAATTAAGACTACTCGAAAACAGTTAGCCTTATGCGTAAAGAAAAAGATTTTATTGGTGCCGTTGAAATTCCAGTTAATGCCCTATATGGTATTCATTCAGTTCGTGCGAAAAATAATTTTCCTGACACTACACCTTTCTTTATTGAGTGGTATAAAGCAATTGGAGTAGTTAAACAAGCATGTTATGAAACTTATATAAAATTTAAACAAGCTGCCACTTCAAAATACTCAGAAAGTGAAATATCTTTTATCGATAATGAAATTTTGGATAAAATGACTGAAGCTGCGATTGAAATAAGTCAGGGAAAACATTTTGAACACTTTATTGTACCTGCCATACAAGGTGGAGCTGGCACGAGCATTAATCTTAACTTAAATGAAATCGTAGCGAATGTTTCTTTACAAAAGCTAAATGACAAACCAGGTAATTATAGTAAAGTAGACCCTTTTGAGCATGCTAATATTTTCCAATCGACTAATGATGTTATTCCAACGGCTTTAAAAGTTGCAGTTATTTCTCTCTTTAAAGAATTAGATGATTTAATAAACGAAGTATTACAATCATTAGAATCTGTTGAATCAAAAACCAGAAACCACCTTCGCCAAGCATACACTCAAATGCAATCGGCAGTACCTTCATCATACGACAAGTTATTTAGTACATACAACAATGCTCTTTCAAGAGATTGGTGGCGAGTTAGTAAATGCTTTGAACGAATTAAAGAAGTAAATTTAGGTGGCGGCGCCATTGGTACAGGAATTTCAATACCCTCCTACTTTATTATGGAAGTTGTTAACCAACTTCAGCGACTAACAAGTTTACCTATTACCCGTTCTGAAAATTTATCAGACACCACAGCGAATTTAGATACTTTTGTAGAGATACATGCCACTTTAAAAGCACATGCCGTAAACCTGGAGAAAATGGTATCCGATTTCCGTTTGTTAAGTGCAGACCTATTTAAAAACAGGGAACTATTTATTCCGAAAAAACAGGTTGGAAGTTCCATCATGCCAGGTAAAGTAAATCCTGTTATACCTGAATTTGTTATTTCTGCCGCACATAAGATTTACGCTAACGACCAACTCATTTCTTCTTTATGTGGCCAAGGATGTTTAGAATTAAATGCATACCTACCAACAATTGGGCATGCGATTATTGACAGTATTAAACTATTAATCAACTGCAACAAAACTATAAAAGATAACCTTTTACAGGATATTTCGTTTAAGAAAATCAACAATGAAATTACCATATTCATGAATCCATCCATTACAACAGCTCTTTCTCCATATATTGGATATCATAAAGCTTCTGAATTGGCAAGATTGATGAATTTAAAAAATATTAATATTATTGAGGCAAATCAAGAATTAGAATTAATCAACGAAGAAAAATTAAAATCCCTCCTAAAACCAGAACAGCTATTACGTTTAGGATATCGCTTAAAGGATATAGAAAAAGATTAATTCGGTTTTTATTATGAAATAAAAACTTCTTTCTTATTTTTAACCAATATTTTAATAATCAATGCAAAAAGAGGTACACTTTACATATAACATTGCGTCAAAAGGGCTAGCTCTTGGTGAACTGACGATTCGTAATCATACTGTACCTTTTGAAATTACTAATGTTAGTAATCCATTATTCGATTTACTAAAAGGAATGGTAAGTCTTATTAATGAACCCTCACACCTTTGGGACGAAGAAAACATCTGTTGGATTGATTGGTATAATGATTCAAGTGGTTATAAATGGATATTAAGCACTCCTGATGGTAAAAATTTACATATCAAACTCGATTTCTTAGAAGATATTTTCAACGAATCAGAGGCCAATACTGTAATAAACACTATCTGTAACTTTCAACATTTTTACCAGGAAATTATTCAGGAATTAGACAGGTTGATTAAAGATATTGGATTATTAAACTACGAGCAACTTTGGCAAAAAGATGAATTCCCACTCACCTACTTTTTAATATTAAAAAAGCATCTGATGGAACAAGGCAAATGGGATTCAAAAATTCCTGATACAACTAATTTCTTAGATGAATTAAATCTGTTACAGGCATAAGCTTTTTACAAGTAATCTATTGATGCATCATCAATTTTAACAAAAGGAGCAACTGCCCTTTGATATATACCCAACACATATGCTATAGCCATGCCATAATTTGTAACAGGGATATTAGCATCTATTGCGGGTTTTAACCTATTAATCAGCTGTTTTCGTGAAATAACACAACCTCCACATTGAATCACTAATGAATAGTTTTCAATAGGTTGAGGTAAATGATCAAAACCTGAAACCACGTCAAAATGATGCTGTTTACCTGTAAAGTTTGAAATCCACCTAGGAATTTTAGACCTGCCAATATCATTACATGAAACATGATGTGTACAAGATTCTAACAAGAGAACATTATCGCCCTCATTTAATTTTGATATTTCTGGTGTTCCATTAAGATAGTTGACAAAATCGCCTTTAAAACGGGCTAACATTATACTAAAACTAGTTAATGGAATCTCTTTAGGTATTGATGCATCAGCTTTTAGAAACACCTGACTGTCTGTAATAACCAACGCGGGCTTTATTCCTGTTTTGAGTAGAAAAGTATCCACTTCTCTTTCTTTTAAAACAATACAAACAGCATCATTATCAATAACATCTCTAATAGCCTGTACTTGAGGCAAAATCAATCTACCCTCCGGTGCTTCAATATCAATAGGTGTTATAAGCAATACAATATCTCCATGCTTTACAATATCACCAAGTAAGGAAGGATTTGTATAAGCAGATTCCGGTATACTTTTTTTAATGGATTTAATAATCCTGGATATATCTTCATCCTTATTAAATGGTATAAAATCACTTTCTCCAATATTTTTGAGAAGTTCCATAAAATCTTTATCCGGAGAAAATAGATCAGTCTTACTATAAATGATAATAAAAGGAACATCATGATTTTTAAAGCTTTTGATAATAGTCTGCTCCTTCTCATCAAAAACATGATTACTTACTAACAAAATGGCCAGATCAATAAGTTTTACCGTCTTTTCAGTTTTCTCAATTCTCTTCTGCCCTAATTCACCTTCGTCATCATACCCAGCAGTATCTATTAAAACTACGGGACCAAAACCTGTAATCTCAAATGATTTTTTGACAGGATCTGTAGTTGTTCCTGCAACATCTGAAACAATGGCGACTTCCTGACCGGCTAATAAATTAATAAGTGTGCTCTTCCCATAATTCCTACGTCCGAAAATACCAATATGCGGTTGTCTGTCTTTAGCCATTTTTTTTTACAAAATAAACAATTTTACTCTTACAAATACATTTTTAGTAATCAACAAAAGTCTAAATATTGCAGATACAATATAATTTTACGTTATTGTATATACTTAATTGCACAAACGGGAAGGCTAATGATTTGTTATGAAGAACTGCTTCTGGCACTAAATAAATTGGATACCATTGTAGTAGTTACAGATGCTGATGGATCAATTAGATATGTTAATGATGCTTTTGAAGAAAAGTATGGTTATACTAAAGAAGAAGCTATTGGCAAAAATCCTCGTATACTAAAATCTGATTATCACGATTCTTCTTTCTATAAAAATCTATGGGACACTGTATTAAGCGGCATAACATGGGAAGGAATTTTTCAAAACAAAGCTAAATCAGGCAAATTAATTTGGGAAAGGGCTAAAATATCACCAATCATTGTTAATGAGAAAATTGATGGTTTTATTGCCACAAAAGAAGATATCACATATAAAAAAGAACTTGAAGAACAATTTCATAAAGAGAAATTTCTACTAGACGAATTATTCGATAATGCACCAGTTGGAGCAATGCTTTTTAAACCCATTTACAAAGATGGAGAATTTGAGGATTTAATGACAATAAAAGCAAACCCTATTGCAGCTAATGTCTTTAATAAATTGGGAATTACTGGCATGACAATAAGGAATTTCCTTCCGGAATATGAACAAATCTATGCTAAAATTGAAGATCTCATTAATTCAAAGCAAATTTTTGAATTAAAATGCCCTAGCTTAAACAAACATCTTAATTTAAAAACGTTTCCTCTGGGAGAAGGAAGGTTCTGTATGTATGTGCATGATATTACAAAATACAGAACTACAATTACAGCCTTAAAAGAAAGTGAACAAAGATATCACTCATTAGTAGAGGACTCCCCAGCCTTAATCAGACGATTTAACAAAGATGGAATTGTAAACTACATTAACAGCTATTACGCTGAATATTATAACAAAACACCGGAATCTATTCTTGGGAAAAATATATTTAAGCTTTTTAACATTGAGGATAGAAACATATTTAAAGAGAACCTAAAAAGATTAACACCAAAAAATCCAATCGTAGAATATCAACAAAAAATTCATCTCCCAAAAGGAAATACCAGATGGCAAAAATGGACAGATAGAGCCCTTTTTGACTCTGAAGGCAATATAGTTGAGTATCAATCCGTAGGAATGGATTTTACAAGACTAAAAAACACAGAGATTCAACTGGAGGAACAAAAGAATAAACTTAATGCTATTTTCGATAATGCCTTAATGGGAATTACAGTCTTAAATAAAGATGGAGACATTATTATGGCTAATCCCAAATTTATTGAAATGACAAATCCTAAGGTTGATATTACAACTCTTAACTATTTTGACTTTTTAGACTCAAGCCAAAAAACAGAAGCTACAAATAACATTACTAATATTTTTGAAGGAAAACTCAAGAAAATAAATATTCAAAGAAAGATTCATAGGAAAGATGGATCTATTTTTTGGGCCGATATCTTTACATCTCCAATCTCAATGAAAGATGGAAAAGTAACTGAAATAGCAGGATTAATAATTGATATTACAGAAAGACATAAAATGGAGGTAGAGCTAAAAGCCAGTGAAAAAAAGCTCAAAAAATTAAACAACACCAAGGATAAACTCTTTTCTGTTATTGCGCACGATATAAGAAATCCATTTAACGCGATCTTAGGTTTTAGCACTATACTAGACAATAACCTAGATAGCTTATCATCCGCTGAAATAAAAGAATTTATATCTAAGATCGTAGAAGCAAGCGAGCAAACATATAAACTGCTTGAAGATTTATTAACATGGGCTAAATCTCAACTTGGACAATTAAAAGCTAATCCATGTAAAGTCAATCCTGAATATATTATTCAAGAATGCATAAATTCATTAAAATCATTGGCTCGTAATAAAAATATAAATATAAATATCTCAACATTAAACACAAGTTGCATTTATGCTGATAGTGAGATGATAAAATTTGTTTTTAGAAATTTATTACATAATGCAATTAAATTTTCTCATCCTAATTCGAAGATAGACTGTATTATAAATGATGTTAACGAAAATATAGTTTCAATTACGATAAAAGATTATGGAGTAGGTATAAAAAAAGAAAAACTAGACATCCTTTTCAATCTTGAAGAATTCCTTACCACAAACGGCACTGCACATGAAAAAGGTACTGGTCTTGGTTTATCTTTATCTAAAGAGATGGTTGAACTTAACAATGGTAAAATAGAAGTATTTAGCAAAACAGAAAAAGGTTCTGAATTTATTATAACACTTCCTCAATGTAAAAAGATTGAGATAGAAGAGTAATACTCCTATCTCAAAACAAAAATTATTTATGTCTTTTCATCAATTCTTTTGCAAGGTCTTCAATTCTATAACCTTTATGTGTTAGCAATACAATTAAATGATATAACAAATCAGCTCCTTCGTACAAGAAGTTTTCATCATCATTAGCCATTGCCCCAATGATAGTTTCCACAGCTTCTTCACCAACCTTTTGAGTAATTTTTCTTGTTCCTTTTTGAAATAAAGAGGTTGTATAAGAGCCTTCTGGCATTTCTTCTTTACGTTTATCAATAAAATCCTGTAAGAAAGATAAAAACATTACCGGGCTTTTTTCATTTGTTTCAGCCCAACAAGTATCAGTACCTTTGTGACATGTAGGTCCTACCGGATTTGCTTTTATTAATAAAGTATCGTTATCACAATCTACTGCAATGGATACTACATTCAAGAAGTTTCCTGATTCTTCACCTTTAGTCCAAAGCCTGTTTTTAGTTCGGCTAAAGAATGTTACTTTTCCTTCTTTTTCAGTTTTTTCAAAAGCTTCTTGATTCATGAAACCAAGCATTAAAACTTTGCTTGTTTCAGCATCTTGAATAATTGCCGGCACCAAACCGTTCCCTAACTTATCAAAATTGATATCCATTTGATTATATGTATGATATTGTACTAAATTGTTGCAAAAATAGTGCTTTTATTGAAAGGCACAAAGATTCATAAAAAGGTAAATCCTGAGAAACAAAAAGTCAGCTATAACAAACTCTTACTTTACGGGATTTATATCTTAACTAAGATTATAATCTTACATTAATACCCTCTCCGTTCAAATAGCTTTTTAAATCAGGAATTGCTATTTCTTTATAATGAAATATACTTGCAGCCAAACCTGCATCCGCTTTCCCATTCGTAAAAACATCTTTAAAATGTTCCATGTTTCCTGCTCCTCCACTGGCAATAATTGGAATTGATAGTTCTGATGACATTTTAGCCAATGCCTCATTTGCAAACCCCTGTTTTACACCATCATGATCCATTGATGTAAACAATATTTCACCAGCTCCTCTATCTTCAGCTTCTTTAGCCCATGTAAAAAGTCGTTTCTCTGTTGGTATTCTTCCTCCATTCACAGTAACAATCCATTCATCACCATCAAAATGCTTTGCATCTATGGCCACAACAACAAACTGGCTTCCAAAATTTTGAGCCATATCATTGATCAATTGAGGATTTTTAACTGCAGATGAATTAATACTAATCTTATCTGCTCCTGCATTTAATAATGCCTCTGCATCTTTTAATTCACTAATTCCACCACCAACAGTAAATGGAATATTAATATGCTGAGCAATTCTTTGTACCAGGTCGACAAAAGTCTTTCGCCCTTCATGACTGGCTGTTATATCTAGAAACACCAATTCATCAGCTCCTTGCTGTGCATATAAAGCTCCCAATTCAACAGGGTCTCCAACTTCTTTGATGCCAACAAATTTGACACCTTTTACGGTCATTCCATTTTTAATATCTAAACAAGGAATTATTCTTTTTGCCAGCATATTATGCGTATTTTTCAAGTTGTTTTAAATCTATTTTCCCTTCGTAAATTGCCTTTCCGGTAATTACTGCTGGTACTTTAGCTTCTACCAGACGATCAATATCCTCCATACTACTAAGTCCACCACTAGCAACTAAATAAAGATTGGGAAACTCCTGTAACACTTTTTTATATAAATCAACAGATGGACCTTGAAGCATTCCATCCTTACTAATATCAGTGCAAATCACTTTGATTATACCTTTTTCTGTATATCCTTTAACAAACGGCAACAGGTCTAAATCAGATGTCTCAATCCAACCACCTACTGCTATTTTTTCATCTTTTACATCTGCTCCAAGAATAATCTTTTCAGCACCATATTTTTCTATCCATCCTGAAAAAACAGCTGGATTTTTAACCGCAATACTACCTCCGGTAATCATCTTAGCCCCACTTTCGAATGCAATCCTTAAATCACCATTTGATTTCAATCCGCCTCCAAAATCAATCACTAAATTGGTTTTAGTAGCAATAGTTTCTAAAACTTTATAGTTAACTATATTTCCAGCTTTTGCTCCATCCAAATCCACAAGATGTAAACGTTTGATTCCATGATCTTCAAACATTTGAGCAACCTCAAGAGGATTTTCATTATAAACTTTTTTCTGGTTATAATCCCCTTGACTTAACCTAACACATTTACCTTCAATAATATCAATTGCAGGAATTATATCAATCAATGCCATTTTATAGTTTTATAAAGTTTTCTAAAATCTTAGATCCTACATCACCACTTTTTTCAGGATGAAACTGTGTAGCATAAAAATTACTTTTATGTAATGCAGAACTAAACGGATGAATATAGTGAGTTGTAGCAGCGGTATCACCACCTAATGCCACATAAAAGCTATGAACAAAATAAACGAATTTATTTTCTAAACTTATGTCAAATAAATCACTATTTACATTTGTTATAGCATTCCATCCCATATGAGGAACTTTAATTAAATCCGGATTAGGATTAGGCAATACAAACTTTTTTACTTTTTCTTTAAATATTCCCAAACAATCAACATCTCCTTCTTCAGAATAGCTACACATTAATTGCATTCCAAGACAGATGCCTAAAACTGGCTGTTTCAAACTAACTATTAATTCATCCAGTTTATGTTCTTTCAAATATCTCATTGTAGAACTGGCTTCACCAACTCCAGGAAATATAACCTTATCTGCATTTCTAATTTCATCAGGATCTGCAGTAATGATATGCTCCACACCAAGTCTTTCTAAAGCAAAACTCACAGAACGGATATTTCCTGCATTATATTTAATAATAGCTACTTTCATCTGTTTAAAATTAATATTCATTTGCCATATGGAACGCTCAAATAAATTTAATAATCCTCCTGTGTATGAATTTGGATGTTAAATTTACATGTTCGTTTCATGCGAATACTTTTAATTCTTCTTAATAATCAAAGTTAGCTTTTACATAGTGTAAAAAGTACTTTGAAATAGGAATTTCAACAAAACACCCATATATAATCTACTCAGCCAATAGTTCTTCTATTTTGCTTTTCATCGTATCAAATTCTTCTCTATTAAATAACCGAGTAAGATATTTTATTTTCCCGTCCTTACCTATAATTACATTTCGTGTAACTCCTGCCTCTTTTAAAGCAAATAAGCCAAAAATATCAGCTCCCGGATCTAAGGCAAGAGGATAAGTAACCTTTGTTCTTTCGCGAAACATATTTAATTTTTCGATAGGCTCATCCCTGTCTACACCTAACACTATTAATCCATTATCCTTATGCTTTGTCCATATTTCAGATTCTATAAAAGGCATCTCCTTCATACAAACTCCACACCAACTGGCTGTGAATTGAAGCATGACAACTTTTCCTTTATAATCTGATAATTTAAAAGTTTCTCCATTATCTAATTTTACAGTAAAATCAGGAGCTTCATCACCAACTTTCACTATATATCCTCTATCCTCATCTTTTTTAGATGAATTACAAGATGAAGTAAAAACTGCAATTATTAGAAATAATAATAGATTTTTAATACGCATATTATTAATTAAATATGATTGTTCTGTTTTTATAAACAAGAGTTTTATGCTCAATGTGAGCTTTAACCGCTCTGGCTAAAACAATTTTTTCAACATCTTTACCTTTTTGAATCAATGTTTTAATTGAGTCATGATGCGTAATCCTATTAATATCCTGTTCAATAATAGGCCCTGCATCTAAATCCGATGTTACATAATGACTTGTTGCTCCAATAATTTTAACACCTCGCTTATGTGCTGCATGATAAGGCTTTGCACCAGCAAAAGCAGGTAAAAAAGAATGATGGATATTAATAACATTCTCTGGAAATTGATTAATGAAATCCTGAGATAACACCTGCATATATCGAGCTAAAACAACAAAATCAATTTTATTCTTAGCTAAAATTTCCAATTCTTTCTTTTCTTGCTCTGCTTTGGTTTCTGCCGTAATTGGCATATGAATAAACTTAATACCAAACTGCTTGGCAACAGGTTCAAGTGTTGTATGATTTCCTATGATTATAGGAATTTCCACTTTAAACTCGCCACTTTGATATCTCGCCAATAAATCATAAAGACAATGAGATGCATTAGATACAAAAATAGCCATTCGAGGAACCTCATTGGTAAAATTCAATGTCCATTTCATTTGGTAAGGTTCACCCAAAAATTTTTGGAATGTTGGAGCAATTTCTTCTCTTGGAAGATTAAATTCTGTCAAATCCCATGAAACCCGCATTGAAAAAAGATTGTCATCATGATCAACATGTTGTTCCACTGATATTATATTTCCATGATGAAGATTGATAAAGTCAGTGACCCTGGCTACAATTCCACTACGATCAGGACAATGTATTTTAAGTATGGCTGTGTTTCCGTTATTTTCCATTTAAAATATTTTTAAGCGCGTAAAATTAACCATTATAACTCACTTGAAAAATAAAATACTGACATTTATCACCCTATTATCCCTTAACTTCTTTAATAAAGCATTTAATTTCTCCATGCAGATTTTTAGCCTCTCCTATTAACTTCACAAAAGCACTACCAATAATAGCACCATCTGCATATTTACAGGTTTCAACATATGAATCATGATCGCCAATACCAAAGCCAATAAGAGCCGGATTATCTAAATTCAATTTATTTACTCTTTCAAAGTAAGCCAATTGTGCAGCAGACAAACCTTTTTTTGCACCCGTTACCGCAGCAGATGAAACCATGTAAATAAAACCATTGGTTTTTTCATCAATTAATTTTATACGCTCTTCCGGAGTTTGTGGAGTAATTAAAAAGATGTTGCTGATTCCATTTTCATCAAAAGTAGCTTTATATTGATCAAGGTATTCCTGAAATGGTAAATCAGGTAGTATTACGCCATCAACACCAACTTCATTACATTTCCTGGCAAACTCTTCTATTCCATATTTATGTACAGTATTGATGTACCCCATCAATATTATTGGAATACTTACTGTTTTACGAACATCTTTTAACTGATCAAACAGTACATTTAAACTCATTCCATTTTTTAATGCAGTTTCGCCACTGTGCTGAATTGTGGGTCCATCCGCTAAAGGATCTGAAAATGGAATTCCTAGTTCAACTAAATCAGCTCCTGATTTTTCTAATGTTTCAAGAATAGGTACAGTATCTCCTAAATTAGGATAACCTGCAGTATAATAGATAGATAAAATATCTTTTTTATCCTTAAATAATTGTTTTATGCGGTTCATTTGATTGACTTTAATTTTGTAACCTTATAGTTGATTGCCACTACAAACCAAATCGGTCCATATAAGTATTCATATCCTTATCACCTCTACCCGAAATAGTTAGTACAACATTATCATCCTTAGTGAATTTTAATTTCTTCAGCGCAACTAATGCGTGAGCTGATTCCAATGCAGGAATAATTCCTTCCAATCGGGTAATTTCAAGTGCACAATCCAAAGCTTCCTGATCTGTTGCATCTAGAAACAATGCTCTGTTAGTATCTTTCAGATGAGCATGCTGAGGGCCAATTCCGGGATAATCCAAACCTGCTGATATTGAATATGGTTCAATAATTTGGCCGTCATCATCCTGAATTAAAAATGTTTTACTTCCATGAATAATTCCAACATCTCCCAATGCAATAGTTGCAGCTGTTTCACCAGAATCAATACCTAAACCAGAAGCCTCAACTGCAACCAATTTCACTTTCTCATCATCTAAAAAGTGATAAAAAGTTCCAGATGCATTACTTCCTCCTCCAACGCAAGCTATTACATAATCAGGATGCTCACTTCCTGTTTTTTCTTTAAACTGCTCTTTTATTTCTTTACTGATAATACTTTGAAAACGAGCCACCATATCTGGATATGGATGTGGTCCTACAACCGAACCAATAATATAAAAAGTATCTTCAGGATTACAGATCCAATCTCTTAACGCCTCATTAGTAGCATCCTTCAGTGTTTTATTACCAGATTCAGCGGATTTTACTTCTGCACCAAGCATCTTCATACGAGCCACATTAGGAGCCTGACGTTCAATATCCAAAGCACCCATATAAACGACACATTTCATACCCATTAAAGCACATGCAGTAGCGGTTGCAACGCCATGCTGACCGGCACCTGTCTCAGCAATAATTCGCTCCTTACCCATTTCCTTTGCCAATAAAATCTGCCCAAGAGAATTATTTATTTTATGAGCTCCAGTGTGATTTAGGTCTTCTCTTTTCAAATAAATATTCGTTTCGTATTTTTCAGACAATCTTTTTGCATAATACAAAGGAGAAGGTCGGCCAACATAATCTTTCAAAAGGGAAATGTACTCTTTTTGAAATTTCTCCGAATTAATAATATCAAGGTATACCTTTTTCAGGTTATCAATATTCGGCTGTAACATTTCAGGAATCCATGCACCACCAAAACGGCCATAATTTCCTTTATCATCTACATTATATTTTGCGCTCATTGCTTATAATTTTTCAAATCCTTAATAAAACTATCTACCATTTCCACATTTTTTAATGCAGGCTCTATCTCAAAGCGACTATTAATATCCACTGCATAAATATTTAAATGCTTCAATTCCATTATATCTTTCACATCCTCCTGTGTAATCCCTCCGCTCAAAAAAAGTGGTTTATTATTATCATATTGATTTAAAACTGACCAATCAAATTTATGTCCACTGCCTCCAAAAGCTTTTGTTTTAGTATCAAATAAATAAAAATCACAAACCTCAGTATAAGGCTTTAAAACAGAAAAATCAAACTCTTCATCTACCTGAAAGGCTTTTATAACCTCAACCCCCATCTGTTTTACCATCAAACACAACTCAAAGGACTCACTACCATGAAGTTGCACTGCATTTAATTCATATCTAGCAACAGCATTGGCAATTTCCTGTTCTGAAGCATTAACAAATACTCCTGTTTTTTTAATTGATTTTGAAAGGTGATGAATATTCTCTGGTGAATATTCTTCTCCAATATATCTAGGGGATTTTCTATAAAAAATAAACCCCATATAATCTGGCTGCAATTCAGCAATAGCATCAATATTGCTGCGCTCACGCATACCACATACTTTTATTTTAGGAGGTACCAGCATATAATAATTTACTCTTTAATTGCTTTAGAAAACTCAATACATGCTTCACCAGGATTCTTAGTTCGCATAAAGTTTTCACCAATTAAAAAACCGCTAAACCCATTTTTTCTAAGTAAGAAAATATCTTCAGGAGTATAAATTCCACTTTCTGAAATCTTCACAACATCATTAGGCATTGCTGCTGCCAGATCAATACTTTGCTGCAGGCTTACCTCAAAAGTTTTTAGGTTACGATTATTCACTCCAACTACATCAACCAATGGATTTACAATATCCAACTCCTCTTTACTATGAACTTCCATTAGGATATCTAAACCTAAACCCTTTGCCAATTTTGATAATTCATCAGCCTCTTCATAGGTTAGTATGGTAGCAATTAATAAAATAGCACTTGCTCCTATTGCCTTTGCTTCATGTACCTGATAAGACGATATCATAAAATCTTTTCTTAGAATTGGCACAGTAGTCACTTTTCGAGCAGCAACCAAATCACTCTTATTGCCTCCAAAAAACTCTGAATCTGTAAGAACTGAAATACCGCTTACTCCGGCCTTTTCATACATTGGAACTACATCTTCAACAGTAGACATACTATTGATCACACCTTTTGATGGAGACTGCCTCTTGTATTCAGAGATTATTCCATTATGATTTCCATCTGTTAAATATGTTTTAAGTGATGGTACCTCTTTATAATAAGCCTCATAATTTTTTAGCTTATCCAAGGTCACAAACTCCTGCTGTTGTGCTACTTCAACTTTTTTTTGAGCAACTATTTTATCTAGAATGTTCATTATCTGTGGTATCAAGATGTAAATTTAATCTATTTACATCTTTATTATTATTTAATTTCAATTAGCGTTTTCAGAACCCTATTTGCTTTTCCTCCTAATAACGAGTCTTTTGCTTTCTCAATACACTCTTCAATGTTTTTACTTCTATCAACACATTGAAGAGCATGAGCCGCATTAACTATGATTGCTGAATTTTGAGCATCACTACCATCTCCATTTAAAATATCAGTAAATATTTTAGCTGCTTCAGGTACTGTATCTCCGCCAAAGATATCTTCTTGTTTAATTCTTTCAAAACCTAATTGCTCGGGTGATATTATTTGCTCTCCTGAATTAGTTATTACTTTGAATTCAGAAGTCATTGAAATTTCATCATAACCATCTAAACTATGAATTAATGAGTAATTTTTATCAGTATCCTGATATAAGTATTGATACAAACGCAAAACTTCTAAACTATAGACTCCTAACATGTGATTTTTAGGAAAAGAAGGATTTATTAGTGGACCTAACATATTAAAAAAGGTTTTTAATCCTAATTCTTTTCTAAACGGAGCTATAGATTTCATTGCAGGATGAAATAAAGGGGCATGTAAAAAACATATTCCTGCTTTATCCACTTGCTTTTTTAATAAGCTTTCATCATTTGTAAATTGATATCCCAAATGCTCCATTACATTTGAAGCACCACAAGAGGATGAAACCCCATAATTACCATGTTTAGTAACTTTATAACCAGCTCCTGCTACAACAAATGAAGATAATGTAGAAATATTGAAGGTGTTTTTTTCATCACCTCCCGTACCAACAATATCAATAGCATTAAAATCGGACAAGTCTATTTTATTACATAATTCCAACATGGCATCTCTAAAACCCGATAGTTCCTCAACACTTACGGGACGCATCATATACACAGTTAAAAAAGCTACTACATGAGATGCATTATATTTTTCAGCAGCAATATTGATTAATATTTCTTTTGCCTCAGAACGAGTTAACCTTTTATGCTCAAGTAATGTTCTTAATGTTTCTTTAATCATAATCAATTAATAAAAGATGATAGATAATAGGTTATTTTTATGGATTTTAGTCTTCTCTCAACCAATTCTCCATCATTTTTTTACCATTTTCTGTTAAAATAGATTCCGGATGAAACTGCACACCTCTTACATCAAATTCATTATGATGTATTCCCATTATCTTCCCTTCCTCATCTCGTGAAGTAATAGTAAAGCAATCTGGTAAATCTTCCTCATTAACTACCCATGAATGATATCGGCCCACATTAATATTTTTAGGGATATCTTTAAATAATATTTCAGAATCAGTAGTTATTTTAATAGGAGTAGCTACCCCATGATATACTTTAGACAGGTTTGAAATAGAACCACCAAAAGCCTCAGCTATGGCTTGATGTCCAAGACAAACTCCCATAATACTTTTAGTAGGTCCATATTGCTGTATTAAGGGAATTAAAACTCCTGCATCTTTGGGAATTCCGGGTCCTGGAGACAATAAAATTTTATCGTATTTAGCCACATCCTCCAAAGGAATCTGGTCATTTCTATACACATCTACTTTATATCCCACAATTTCTTCAATATAATGAACCAGGTTATATGTAAATGAATCGTAATTATCGAAAACCAATATCTTCTTCATGATCTATCTCTTTTTAAAATTCAGTTGCCAGTTCAATAGCTTTTTTCAAAGCTCCCAGCTTATTATTCACTTCTGCCAATTCACTCTCAGGTACTGATTCTGAAACAACACCAGCCCCTGCCTGATAAAACAACGTATTGTTTTTACATAAAAACGATCGAATCATAATAGCCTGATTAAAAGAGCCATCTAAACCAAGTATTCCAATACATCCACCATAATATCCTCTATTTTGGTTTTCATATTTATCAATAAGTTCCATGGCCATATATTTAGGTGCTCCAGAAAGTGTGCCTGCAGGAAAAGTATCTGCCATAACTCTACATGTATTAGAGCTTTCCAACAATTGACCTCTTACATCTGAAACTAAATGCAGCACATGCGAATAATATTGTACTTCTTTATATGTTTTTACCCTAACCTGATCACAGTTACGACTTAAATCGTTTCTTGCCAAATCAACCAACATTACATGTTCGGCATTTTCTTTTGGATCGCTACTTAACTTTTTAGCTAATTCACGATCTTTATTATCATCACCAGTTCTTTTAAAAGTACCTGCAATTGGATTGATCGTAGCCTCTCCATCATCAATAACCAACTGGGCTTCAGGAGATGAACCTAATATTTTATAACTACCA
Source organism: uncultured Saccharicrinis sp. (assembly GCA_963665705.1). GTDB lineage: Bacteria > Bacteroidota > Bacteroidia > Bacteroidales > Marinilabiliaceae > Saccharicrinis. The sequence goes on along the minus strand of OY762448.1, from coordinate 50,254 downwards.
TAATCAAAAAAGAATAAGTATGGCGAAGGATTTATATTTCGTAATGCTCTGTAAACATTAAACTCATCACCAGAGTATTTACGCTTGAATTGACGAGATAAAACAATTTGAAAAACATCTCCTTTAAAACAATGATCCTTTCCTTTTTTTACCATCTCAACATACTCATCATCGCTTATATTAGATGTTTCATCACTATCCGGTTGAAATTTAAAGGTAGGAACTGTTCTATTATGAAGTAGGTCGATAATCTCTTCCATTTGGCTTTCATCTCCAACTGGCAAATTTTCAATTAAATTAAGCTGGTTAGTAAAATGATCAAATGCAAGAATATATTTATAATAATTATATCTGATCTCTGGAATCTCATATTCATCCTGTACATCATTATTAAATTCTATAGATTCAAAATGTTGAACAGCATCATACGAAGAATAACCAAACAAACCATTTACATTCACTATAGGATCAGACTCAACTACATCAAACTGATTAATAAATTGATCCAATTGAGCTGGAATATTTGTTTCTTTTGGTGTTTTACCTTTTACATATTCTCCACCAGGATAAGTAAGCTCAACACTTCCTTTTGACACTTTAAACTCAGCTAAAGGTTGAAAACAAATAAAAGATTGAGAATTATTATTGCCATGATAATCAGAGCTTTCCAATAAAATAGTATTTGGATATAAATCCCTTATTTTTAAATAAATACTAACTGGAGTTATAATATCAGCAACATTAGCCGGAACTTTTTTTGCTGAACTTTTAATTTTTATTGTATCCATGTTGTATGGTATGTTTGAGTACTGTTGATTTTAACATAAAAAAAAAATGGCTTACCGAGGTTTTCGGCAAGCCATTTTTATATAATATTTTATAATAGCGTAGCGTTAACCTCCTCTAGTCAAGAAAAAGCCAATGCCACCACCAAGTATTTTTCATTAATTTTGTCATTTTGCTTATGAATTATTAGCAAGTGCAAATTTTATTATAATTTTTGAAATATCAAAATTTAATTTGCTTACAAATTCATAATACCTATACAAAACTAAGCTGAAATACCATAAAAGATCTCACCAATAAGGTGATCATAGTAAGAACCGAATTCGTTTTTAATCCATTTACGCAACACCTCCAACTCCTCTACACTTAACCAAGTAAATGATTTAATAAGTTCCTTTCTAAATAAATGAGGATTTTTTGCTACCCCTAACAACACTTTCATCTGATGTTCTAACATGATAATGAGTTTTGGTTTTACTGGTTTATTTACTCTGGCACAAAAGTGAGTATTTTTCTTTATCTAATGTATATTTGAATATTAATTATGCATTAACAAACTATTAGCCAACAACAAACATATTCAACTACACACTAACACATTACAAAGATAAACCCCACATTTCATATACGCCCAATATTATTATTAAGTTACTAAAATAATCTCGTTTATTAAAGCTATTTTTATCTTTGTACAGAAAGCTTTGATAGACTAAAAAATTTCATTGACATAAGTATTTAAATATGATTTTATTGTATATTAAAGCCAGTTTTTAACAGACAAAAGAAAATAACACATCAATAATTATGCCTTATCCAATATATCAAGTTGACGCATTTAGCTCTGAATTATTCAAAGGAAATCCTGCAGCTGTTGTATTATTAAATGAGTGGTTACCTGACAACACGTTGCAGCAAATCGCCATGGAGAATAATCTTACAGAAACAGCCTTTATTTGTCCTCAAAACTCAGAACTTCATATAAGATGGTTTACTCCTACTACAGAAGTTGAACTATGCGGTCATGCAACTTTAGCCAGTGCACATGTATTATTTAACCACGAAGAAATTGAAGGTGATGAAGTTACATTTAACTCAAAAAGTGGACTACTAAAAGTTTCTAAACACGAAAACGAGCTAGTATTAGATTTTCCTGTTGATGATATACATAGAGTAAGTGAGTTACCTGCTTTAATGAAGGCAAGAAGTAGAGATAAATTTATTGAGATACATAAAGGAAAAACAGATTATATGTTTGTTTTATCGAAACAATCTGAGGTTGAAGATTTCCTACCCTCATTAGATATCATTGAAGAGTTGGATTCAAGGGGGGTTATTATTACTGCACCTGGTGATGATGTGGACTTTGTTTCAAGATATTTTGCTCCTCAATGTGGTATTCCTGAAGATCCGGTTACAGGTTCGGCACATACAACTTTAGCTCCATACTGGAGTAAACGTTTGGGTAAATCAAAGATGACAGCCCGACAACTTAGTAAAAGAGGAGGTAATCTACTTTGTGAAATCAAAGATTCCAGAGTGCTTATTGGAGGATCCTGCAAAACATATTTTAAAGGACAATTACTTTAGATAAATGAAATTTAATCAGTTCACAGTAAGCAGTATGCAAACTTAGGACTGTGTACTGCAGACTGTGAACTGTGTACTGTGTACTTTAATTATTTTACTGCCGGCTTTAGTGAATTCACATCAATCTTCTTCTGTTCCGGCTCTTCATACAAAGCTTCATGCAATTCAGTAAGCATTTCTTTTAATGGAATAGTATCCGGAACTTTTGTAAAATCAACCTTTTCAATATTTTCCATAGTCGCATATACTCCAGGTACCCAATCGTTAGGAGTCTTTAATTCTTTGTAACGATATCTTGCAAAACCAAGCATATCATAACACTTCCACAACTTTCGCCATCGTAAAAGCCATTCTAGATTCAACTCTCCACTATACTCTCTTAACTCTTCTCCCTTGTATTTTGAATAAGGATCCAAATCTTCCATTTGGTCTAATTTCATTTTCGATACCAAATCTTTATCCTTCACCTCCAGTGATGTATCAAATATACCCTTCATCTCATTAAAATGCGAAAGTTCTGTCATACCAAATGATAGAGTATGAACACCAGGTGTGTTTAAACAAAAACGACCATTCCATTGAATTGGAGTACAATGAGGAATTGCATTTTTAACTTTCTGAGGAGCTTTATATAATTGCCCACCTTTATCATTTGGCGAAATAATAAAAACTCCAAGATCCTTTTCTTTAGCCAAATCAACAGCACTCTTATTTGTTTGATTAAAGTAATAATAATGCAGATTTACAAACTCAAAATAATCAGTATTAATAGCATCCTGGATAACATCAGTACTGGCATGCGTACTAAAACCTACATGCTTAATAATCCCCTCTTCCTTCATCTTTAACAATTCTTCAACCGGACCTTTTGATTTACATGCACCATTAAAAAGTTCTTTATTATTAATTCCATGCCAACCATAAAAATCAAAGTAATCAGTTTTTAAGGTTTTAAGTTGTTGCTCTACAAGCCTTCTCATATCATCGGCTGAGTGCTCCCTTCCTTTTGTCATTAAGAAATAAGAAGATCTATCTAATTTTAGTTCATCGTGAAGCGTTCTCCCAAATGCTGTTTCACTCTTCATGTAACCAAATGCAGTTTCAAAATGATTAATCCCATTTTTTAAAGCCAGATCAACCAACTGATTACAATGCTCCTGAGTATCTTTCTCCACAACTTCCCGAGGCTGATCCCAAACATGTTTAAAACGCATTCCTCCAAGTGTAACTACACTTATTTCCTTTTCTGTCTTTCCAAATCTTCTATACTCCATTCTTAAACTCTAATAATACAAAAAGCCAAAAGTATAAAAACTAATGGCTTTACAAACCGGGTTTAAAACAAAACACTCTATATCTATTTTTGTTGAAAAACTTTATCTAATACTCTTCACACCCGCTTTCTCTGGAGGAGTTAAATCAAATAACAATCCTATTTTAATTCCCATACTTGAAAGCGTAACTTTATCACTATAGTACATACTTCCGTTATATACTGCTGGATCTTCCATAAAAACACCTTCATTTTGCACATCCACAACACTACCAAATCCTGTTTGATAATATAGTGTGGCAGTTAAATTAAGTCTTTTTGCTAAATAATATTCTGCTCCAACTTGTAAGGTCCATCCAAAAGTAGGCTTCAAATCATAATCAGGCATATCTCCAGATAATGTACGATTATAAAAGCCATACCCCTCAACATCATCAATCGTCATATTCCATTCAGAGTAATATCCTGAAGTTGCAAGATCACCTGAAACAAACTCACTTTTTAAGCCTCCAGGAAGAATAAAAACCGGACCTGTTGTACCAGTTAATAATACATCCGGACTGACCCATCTTTGATATTTAAATAATATGGGAATTTCAATAGTAGTCATCCTATATTCTTCTTTAACACCATTAAAACTGGCATTTAAAATATAACTATCTCCATCCATATCAATTCTTGAAGAACCTGATTCATAATTATAATTAATGGAGGCATCAGCACCATAAGTCATCATAGCAAATCCTGCACCTACAAACATATCTTCATTAATAGCATAAAAAGCATTTGCACCAAGAGTTACCCCTGTTGTTCCATCAACTTGTGCAATATCTGAATCAAAATTTAATTTCTGAATACCAAAGCCCAACATGGGTTGAATCCTAATTTGAGCACTTAAAGAAGATACTATAGTAATAAATATCAATAAGATGTATATATATTTAATTTTCACAACGATTGCTTTATTTATGAATACTAACTTGAAGAACTAATTATTTTACAATGATTTTTTTAACAGTTTGAACTGTACCTTCCGTTTTTATAATATAAATTCCAGGCTCAGCTAACTGTATTTGATTTAAAGTACCTACATCAGACAATTGCTTTATCAGTTTACCTGTTATAGAATATATTTTCACAGTACTATTTTCCAATGAACTATCATCAACATCTTTAAATTCAACAGTTAAAGTGGATCCTTTTAATGCCGGAGAAGGATATACATCCATAGCTGCAGCAACTGCACCCCCTGTCCATATATCACTATCAAAACTTCCATTTAATTTGCAATAATAATCTCCAGATAAAGCTGTAGATGAATAATAATATTGATTTGTTGCACCAGAAATAGCTCCACTATTATTATACCACTGATACGATGTAAATGCATTTTTAATATTGCTTACTAAAAGCATATTTGCACTTTTCTGTATTACTTTAACCGCAATTTTAATATCTACAGTTACATTCGTTGCAGCATCATAGTTAGCGCCACCTGTTTCACTTGCCGTAATAGTAACATTACCAAATGAATTTACAATAAGCGTGTTTCCTGATATACTTGCTATATTTTCATCCGAACTAGAGAACGAAACTGTTAATCCGGAAGTAGATGTGGCACTTAATGAAATTTGATCTGTATCACTTAAATAATAAGAAGTTGTTTCAAGACCAAAATCAATTGTGTTTGCTGCTTTATTAATAGTAAACACTCCTGGAGTAAAACTAATATTATAATTAGAAGTTAATGATAGAGTCCCTTGACTTATGATATAAGTACCAGCATTATCACCTGCTTCTCTTTCAAGACCACCTACAAATTCATCAGAACCAACCAAAGAACCTGAAGTTACCGCATAGGTAAGAACTGGATCTGTATCATTATAATTCATAGTCTTATCATCAGCAACAATCACTATTTCAACAGCAGTAATATTTGCAGATAAAGCAGGAATTGTAAGTGTATAATTTGACTGATCAACACCAGAAAGAGAAAGACCTGTTACTGACACTTCTTTTGCCGTTCCAACATTTGCATCAGTAAATACAGATGACGCCAATGTTGTATTTAAGGAAACATCATCCGCTCCTTCAATTCCTTCCAGAACTGCAGTTCCGGAAAGTGTAACAGATGTTGTTCCATCATATTGTTTATCCTGCGCTGACAAACCTGTTATGGTCAACTCTTTTGCAGTAATATCCGCTGTAACTACATCTGGTTGCGATAAAGAATAATTAGATGCATCTGCTCCCATAATAAAATAGCCACCTAAAGTAACTGTCTTATTGGCTCCTATATCTTTAGTATCAAAACTAGCTGAAGCTGAAACTATATTTAAGCTTACATCATCACCTGAAATTATTGTATTAACTACTGCAGTTCCTTCAATAGTGGCATCCACAGAGCTATCATACACTTTATTAGCAGCAGAAATTCCCTCAACAATTACTGAGAGTGGAGAAATAGTTGCTTTTGAATCAACAGGTTGTGATAAGGTGTAATTATCAGCATCAACTCCTGTTAGTGCAAATCCTGAAAAGGAAACAACTTTATCAACGTCCACAACTTTTGTATCAAACAAAGCTGCTCCTGAACCAGCATCAACAATCACATCATCTCCATCAATTTTACCTACAACATCCAGAGTTCCCGTATAGGTTGCATCAACTGTTCCATCATAAACTCTATCAACTGCAGTTAAAGTAGATACTTCAACTGGCTTTGAAGTAATCGTGGCCAAAGCGCCATTTGCTGACAACGTATAATTGCCAGCATCCACTCCGGATAAATCAAATCCTGAAAACACAACATTTTTATCGACTCCAACATTTTTATCTTCAAATGCAGCATCGATAGCAGCCTGTATTAAGGAAACATCATCTGTTCCTACAATCCCATCCAAAACCGCAGTTCCGGAAAATGTAACAGTCGTTGTTCCATCATACTCCTTATCATCGGCAGTAAGACCAGACATGGTAAGCTCCTTAGCGGTAATGGTTACATAAATACTATCATACACTTCAACATAAGCATCTAAATCCTCTGGAGTAAACACCACTCTAAATTTTTCTGAAACTCCATCATTATACTGAGGCACAGTAGCTGCATCAGTAAAAGAATATACTCCTGGAATAGTCACTCCATCCCTCAAATCTGTTGCACTTCCACCATCAATATCAATCTCACCTAAACTTAGTCCATACTCCATATTCATTGCATCGGGCAAGGTTAAATCAATAAATGCAGGTTCATAAGCACCAATATCTACAGCTTTATTAAAAAGTCTATATTCATCAGCAAGATCTAAAAACTGAACAATTGTTTTAGTATTACTGCCATCTCCATCAAGATCCTTACTTACATAGGCTTCATAAAAACCATTATTATCACCTTTTTCTATTAAGTCTGAGCTAAATGCTATATTCCAATCCGCTAAATATAATTCATCTTCATAAGATGTATTTCCATTAGTATTACCTATAAAACTCGTTGGTGAAATAAATTGAGGATATAAAACATCAACCTCACTTCCTGAGTTTGATGAAGAGATTGAAATTCCATTTGTACCTAGCTCAACCTCTTCAATAGCGCAATTGATTATATCTCCTCCATCAACAACCTTTAATTGAGGAGAGGTTCCTGAAGTTTGATTACCCCAAAATACCGTATTATAAAAAGTAGATTCTGTATCACCATATGCTCCCCCTCCAATGGCATTAGTATCCACAGTTTTATTCTTGGTAACTACACAATTTGTAAAGTAACTCTGAAGAGCATATGCTCCTCCGGCATAGGCAGATGCTTCGTTATTAAATATTATTGTATTAATATATGTACTTGATAAGCCATAAACACCACCTCCATGTCCATTTAATCCATCTGTTTTATTATCTGCAACAATACAATCTATTATCTGAGAACCGACATTGTACATTCCACCCCCAAATCCTTTAAAATTACTTTCAGGATTTGCATTACAACCATAAATATAACAAGAATCAATGATTGCACCTGTAGAATATACACCTCCACCAATAGCTAAACCAGAACTCTCCGAGGCGACTAAACCACTATTCTTAATAACAGTACCCTTCATCTCAGATGCATCAAGATAAATACCACCTCCATAAGTTCCTTTTCCTGTAATAACACACCCATCAATATAACACCCTTGAACACTTGAGTTATAGGCTAAAATACCTCCTGCATAACCATCATACACTGAGTTACTTTCACAATTTTGAACAATACAACCAAATATTTCACCGCCACTCATTATAACACCAGAGGCAAATGTATAAGTACCAACTCCCGATACCGAGGATTGCACATCTGAATAACCATCTTCTATGGTAAAACCATCTACCAAGGTACTTGCATCTGCACCATCAGGAACAATAAATATATGCTGAGTATTATTGGTTTGTAAGCCATCATCCTGTATCTCTCCGGATAAAACTGTTGGACTAGAGTATTCCCAATCCTGAATAATACCATCACCATCAATATCACTTTTGGGTCGATCGTCAATAGTTACCTCATCAGCGGTAAAACCTCCATAAAGTTTCACTCCAGACTTTAATATAATTGACAAAGATCTGTCTGTTTCTGCTGCTGGTGCTGCGGGGTCAGCGTAATACACTCCCTCTTTCACCCAAATCACATCTCCAGATGTTGCCGCGGTTATAGCAGTTTGAATATGAATATAGGCAGTTGCCCAGGAACTACCATCTGTCCCATCGCCATCAGTAGCCACATAAATTGTTTTTGAATAAACATTATTGAAAGTCAATAACAAGAGTATAAACAAGATGCTTCTAAAAAGAGTTACCATTTTCATTATTAGATCTAATATTTACAGACTAAAGTTGGCCCGCATTAGTAATGTGTAATAGGTTTAAGAAAAAACACTAATTTTCTTACGTAAATATTCTGGAACTGTTACATATAAAGTATAAAGATTTAGATACTTGAATACATTTACGAATAATCCTTTCTTATTTTAAAAACCTATTCTTATTTTCATCTGTAGGTATAAAACAAGAACGTTGCTTTTTAAATATTTTATATCTTGAATTAGCGATTAGATCATAAATATAGTCTGTAATAACTCGAGGCAGAAAGTTTAAAAAGCCCAAAATTCGATAGGGCATTTTTAAATAAGAAGCAATTCTAAATACAGCATTACTCTTCACACAAATAGCATCCTCATATATAAACACAACAGTATTAATCAGTTCTGAATCCACTTTGTGTTTTTTAAGAATATTATTGGCATACACTGAAGTTAAAGGCGCAAAGCTTAAATCTTTATTCTTTTCATGAATTAGAATAAATTGGACTACCCGGCTACATAATAAACAATGTCCGTCATACAATATTAAAGAACTGTTATGCTGCATAATAAATAAACAAGATTAAATGCAATTGGTTTCACTCTTCCATTGAGCCAACATCTGTCATTTATTTTCATATTCATTTTAGTAACTTTATTCAATCAAATAAACCTCATAATGGATAACAACGATTTTGAATTAAGCCAGATATATAAAAGAAAAAAGAGCGATCAGGATATTTTTGCTGAACTAATGGAGTTCAAAGTCAAAGAAGTTTTACTGATAGCCAACTATTATGATGCGTATTCCATAGTACGAGAAGGTAGATTCTTTGACCGAATATACGGTGAATTTCTTCAATTAAATTTATATACTGCTCCCAGAATCACTTCTGCATCAAATATTGAAGAGGCCACTGAATTAATGCAAAAAAGGCATTTTGACATGGTAATTTTAATGGCTGGTTTAGATAAAAGAACCCCAATAGAATATAGCAGAATCATTAAAGAAAGTCATCCATCAATGCCACTACTTGTAATGGTAAATAACAATAGTGATTTAAAGTTCTTTGATGAATCAGGACCTAATGTTAAATTTATTGATCGTGTTTTTGTTTGGAATGGAGATTCAAAAGTATTTCTGGCCATGATTAAACATGTTGAAGATACCAGAAATGCAGCTAACGACACAAAGATAGGCGAAGTAAGAGTTATTCTTTTAGTTGAAGATTCTCAAAAATATTACACGAGATACCTTCCTATGCTTTATTCAATCATTATGAAGCAAACACAAGTCCTACTAGCAGAAGAAGGACATGAACAACTCCATAAAATTATGAAGATGAGAGCCAGGCCCAAAATACTACTGGCTTGTAATTATGAAGATGCTGTTAACATTATAAACCAATTTAAGGATTATTTAATATGTGTTATTTCAGATATGAAATACATGCATAATGGTGTGATAGATGATAATGCCGGGGTTGAATTACTCAAATACACACAATCCATTTTAAGTATTCCTACCTTAATACAATCTTCAGATCCTAAAAACGCTACAAAAGCGGAGGCAATAGGTTCTGATTTCATCGACAAAAACTCAGAAACTTTATCACAAGACATATCAGATTTTATCCACCAGAAATTAGGTTTTGGTGATTTTATTTTCAAAAATTCAAGAGGAAGAGAAATAGCCACCGCACATAACCTAAAGGAATTTTACAATTGTATCAAAGAAGTTGAGGCAGAATCATTACTATACCACGCCAAAAGAAACGGAATAAGCACCTGGCTTATGGCCAGAGGTGAAATAAATACAGCTAAAAAGCTACGTCCGTATGATATAAAAGACTTTGACAGCTCAAACGAACTTAGAAATGCGATACTTAATATTTTTGAAGAAGTTAAATTAGAACGCATAAAAGGAAAAGTTGTTAGATTTGACAGCTCTTTAATAGAAAGTAACAGATATATTACACGTATTGGAGAAGGAAGCTTTGGAGGAAAAGGAAGAGGGTTGGCTTTTTTGAGTCACTTTGTGGAAAATATAGATTTTAAAAAAATCCTGCCTAATTTAAATATTCGAATACCCACAACTGCAATTATTGGAGCAGATGAATTCACTAATTTTATTCAACGAAACGATCTATACAACAAAATATATCTAGAAAAACAATTCCATAAAGCAAAAGAACTATTCTTAAAGGCTTCATTTTCCGAAAAACTAAAACTAAAACTTCGAAAATACATTGAAGTCATTACTGAGCCCTTAGCCATACGATCTTCCGGGCTATTTGAAGATTCACTATTACAACCATTTGCAGGTGTATATTGCACCTACATGCTCCCCAATAATCATCCCGATACTGAAGTGCGCTATGAGCAGTTAGCCTCGGCTATTAAAATGGTATATGCTTCTATGTACACCACTTCCGCCAGAGCTTATTTTGAGGCGGTAAATTACAAAATTGAGGAAGAAAAAATGGCTGTAATTATTCAAAAAATGGTTGGAGATACAGCCCACAATCGATTCTATCCTCATATAAGCGGAATTGCCCAAAGCTATAATTATTACCCTTTTGCCTATATGAAACCCGAAGATGGCTTTGCTGTAATTGGTGTTGGATTAGGTAAATATGTAGTAGGTGGAGAAAAGGCATGGCGCTTTTGCCCTAAATATCCAAATCTGGAATTAAATTCAATACAAGACCAGTTAAAGGACTCCCAAACTTATTTTTATGCCTTAAGTCTGGAAACTGAAGAATTCGACATCAACAATTATGACGAAGACACTTTTATTAAAAAATTACCAATTAAAGAAGCCGAAGAAGATGGAAACTTAAAACTATGCGCTTCTGTATACGATTATAGTTATGATAGAATTGTAAATAACCTGAATAAAAAAGGACCAAGAATCATCAACTTTTCAAATATTCTTAAATACGAATATTTACCTCTTTCTAAAAGCCTTGAATTACTTTTAAAGTATTTTAAACAAGCAATGGGAGCACCTGTTGAAATTGAATTTGCTATTGACTTGAATAATGATCAAAATGGATTTCCAACCCTATATCTGCTTCAAATAAAACCTTTAATAAGAATTGAAAAACACACCAAAATTAATTTTAACGAAATTGATGAATCAAGAATAATATTAGCCTCAGAAAAAGGTATGGGCAATGGTAAAGTCGATTATATTAAAGATGTAATTTACATGAATTCTGACAAATTCAGTCGTACAAAAACTGATGAAATGGCTAAGGAGATTGCTGCATTAAACAAAAAGATGGAAGCTGAAAACAAAGAATATCTGTTAATTGGGCCAGGCCGATGGGGAACCCGGGACAAATTTACCGGCATACCCGTTTTATGGTCACAAATATCTCATGCAAAGGTTATTGTTGAAATGGGCTTGGAAGACTTTCCACTAGATGCATCGTTAGGTTCTCACTTTTTTCACAATGTAACTTCTATGAATGTAGGCTACTTTTCCGTTCATCACATTAAAAAACAGGAATTTGTAGATTATAAAATCCTTCAACAACAAAAAGTAGTTGAAGAGACTAAATACTTCACTCATGTTGAATTTGAAAATCCATTAAACATATTAATGGATGGAAAACATCAAAAGGCTGTTATTGAATATTAAAAAAGTTTTCTCGAAACGCTACAACAACAACTACCCCAACCCTAAGTCCATCCCACTGAGCTTTATATCCATCAGGGTTAGTATAAAAAATATCATTTTTTATAAAATATGAATCGTCATAATTAATTAAATTACTACCTCCAAATTGAAATAAGTAACCTAATTCTGCGGCGATATAAAAATATTTTAATGAAATAATATTAATTCTAATACTGGGTTCAATATAAAAATTAGCAGCTCGAAACTCTTGATAATTTTCAGTAATATAATCACTATAAACATCCGTTGTTTCTTCAGTTTTTAATTTTGAACTAAGAGCTCCTATTGACAATACAAAATCACCGGATATTCTGTTATGATAAAAAGACAAGCTTTTCCCTCCAACAATCCCATATTTCATAGAAGAAACCTCCATATCAAACTTATACACTCCAGTTTGATCAGATGCAATAGTACGAGATCCTGTTGAGGCAACTCCTGCACTAACACCAAAGAAATTACTCTTTATTTTATAGTTTAACTCAAGATTATAGTTAAAATACGAAGGCATTTGTGAGGTAATCTGCGTATTATATAGAGTATTTTGATGAATCATGGTATTCATTTCACGCAATTCTTGCATATTATACCATCCATAGCCTGCACTTCCGGCGATAAAAAAATCTAATGTATCACTAACCAACTGAGCATTCAACTTCGTCAGACTTAGTAAATATAATATGATATATATAGAAAATTTCTTCATCATTATTTATTCATTTATATAGTAAAGCAACCCTGTATTATCATAAAATATATTTCCATAAAGCTTACTATCCTTATAGGCAAAATCAAATTCTTTAATTCTATTTCCATTCAATAGGTTACGAATTATTGATTTACCATCTTTTATGGTAAACAATTGATTATATTCCGTATCCACTGACATCACTTCTTCACCTGAAATTGAATAACTATTACTTATTGAAAAATTATTAATATTTCTAAGTACTACTTTATCCTCCTCAACACAAACGACTTTACCCGGAAACATTTTATGAAACTCAAACTCCTTATATATAACCCTATATGGTGATTGATATAATTGATTTAACTTTCCGTTTTCTAACTTATAAAGCTGATCATAAACTCCTCTACAAATAACATAATTCCCATCTGATGAAAAGGTGATATTACCATTATTTATCTCATTGTATTCTCCAACAATTTCTTTCTCCTGCAAATCAAAAAGTACATTGCCATATTCATGCGATTCCAGCATTATAAGATTATTATATATAGCTTCAAAATCATAACACCAAATCAAATCCTCATCTCTATCCAGAACCAGATGACGATATTCATCACTACCCTCTACATAATTATATAAATGATATTTACTGCATTGGGATGAAACAAATAAAAATCTTTTTCCATCTGGAGATATCTTTAATTTAATGAACTCATCGGGATAACATCCCCGATCATAATCAAAGGGAAGAACAACATTTGTTTCTTCAGACGGTGAGAATATGTACATATGACTTAAGTCACGAAGTAAAAACAAATTTGAATGAAGTGGAAAAATTCCATTTTCTTGATAAATATCCTTATTAATGCGACTACCCATCCTCATATACATTTCTTTTCGAAATCGATCACGAAGGTCAGAATCTGATAAATCATTATCAATAGGATAAAGGGTCATCATCACTTTATTTATAACACCATATTTATCTTCATTAATTTTAATTATAGTATCGTTTACCCCAACAACACCCTTAAACCTTATAACACCCTGTGTATCATAGCATCCAATAACATATTCTTTAAGTGCACTGTAATTATTAGATGGATGCCAATAAATAAACTGTTCATTTAATTTATTACCATACATTTTCAACTCTGGCAACTCATTATCTTTATCAATCCTATATAATTCTTGCTTTGTACCATCGTGAAAAACAACATATACTTTATAAATTGCTCTTTCGCCAACATATGAGGCATCTATAATAGTATTATCTTCAGAAGTAAAACTATCCACTAAAATATCCCCACAATACTTCTCCACTATATAGTTTTTATGTCCCCAAAAATAGCTACGCCAAATTAATTTTAACTGCTTATTTTCAATTGAAAAAGAATATGGTTTTCTTTCTTCTTTATGTGCAATAATAATCCACTCAAATTCCTCAACATCAACTTCTAGATTTTTACAATCAGCTATACTGCCCGAACCAGATACTCCAGTTACCTTTGCAGTTAATTTATTGTATCCTTCCTCAATTTCATCTAAAGAAATATACAACTCCCCCTCCTTACTATAAAAGTTACGAATAACATTTTCATCAATGCCTGGTAAATAAATCTGTTCACCATTTAAAAAGAATTCTACCTCAGTAATTTCATAATTTGAAGATGAAAATTTATAATCAATGGAAACATCTTCCTTCCAAATAGTAATAGTATCTTCTGTTAACAAAGAAGATTCGAGAAGAATCTCTAAATCAAAGGATTCCAAATCTATATCACTCTCAAATTGACCTTTAGGTTCATATTCACATGAAGATATGTGCAGGAATAATATAAAAAATACAACAAGTTGCTTTATTAGGTTAGATTTTCTCATAATAAAATAAATTCAATCACAAAATTACAAATAATCTTTCACCATATAAAAAAAAGTCTGAAATACATACCATCTCAATTAAAAATGAAATATGAAAATGGGGAAACACCCCCTGATCAAACCCAATCAAAATTATAATTGCACAAAAAAGCCTCTAATAAAACATTAGCGGCCATATACTTATAATACTTATCTTTCTTAAATAAACAGCTTCAGCAATTTTTCTTAAGCTTTGCGTTGCCATCATCATATAAAAGTGAATAATTGGAACACCATTCTTTTTTAAATCTAATGCCTGTTGTGTACACCACTCAACACCAACTTACTTTACCTCATCGTTATTTTTACACCTACGAAGTTCTTTTGCAAAATCTTCAGGAATTTCACAACTAAAAATCTTTGGTAAAACTGTAAGTTGACTAGCTGCAATTACTGGTTTAACACCCGGAATAATTGGAACTGTAATACCTGCAGCCCCGATGTTCGGCATAGCGTCCCGCCATGTCGTTTTTAAAATAAGCTTCTAACCGAAATAAGTTATTGAATACCAATTTATATATAGATTTAGTATTTATAAAAAACTGTTTTATAATTGAAGGCCAGAGGCCGGATACTAATAACGAAGCAAGACGCTTCGCTGAACTTAAGGTTGTAGTCGAGATTACTTGGGCTCAAACTCACATCAAACTCACATCAAAGACACATCAAAGACACATCAAACTCACATTAAACTCACTAATATATGAGTTTAATCTATCTTTAATATGGGTTACATATACATTTAATGTGTCTATCCCCCCAACTCAGTATAAAAGCAGTCCCTGTTCAAACCCAAGCAAAATTATAATTACACAAAAAAGCCGCTAATTTTATATTAGCGGCCATATTCAATAATATATAGTATCTATTTAATAAACTGCTTCTGCAATTTTTCTTACACTTTGTGTTGCCATCATCGTATAAAAATGAATAATGGGTACACCATTCTTTTTTAAATCCAGTGCTTGTTGAGTACACCACTCAACACCAACTTGTTTTACCTCATCATTATTTTTACACCTACGTAATTCCTTAGCAAAATCCTCAGGAATTTCACAACTAAAAATTTTAGGCAAAACAGTCAATTGACTAGCTGCTGTTACTGGTTTAATTCCAGGTATAATTGGAACCGTAATACCTATAGCTCTACATCTTTCAACAAAATCATAGTATTTTTGATTGTCAAAAAACATTTGAGTCATGACATACTCAGCACCCGCATCAACCTTAGCTTTTAAATAAGTTAAATCAGAATCCATATTTGGAGCTTCTTCATGTTTTTCGGGGTAACCTGCTACACCATACGAAAATGGAGTTGCAAATGGTTCTGCACTTGTTCCATCTAAAAAAACACCCTTATTTAAATCATTCACTTGTTCGGCTAATTCAATAGCATATTGATTACATTTTTCATTGCGCAAAGGATATTTATCTTTATGCGTATCGTCACCACGTAAAATTAAAACATCGTGTATCCCCAAAAAATTCAGATCAATTAAAGCATATTCAGTTTCGCTACGCGTAAATCCTCTTGATATAATATGAGGAATTACTTTAATACCATATTTATTCTGAATAGATGCTGCTACAGCAACTGTTCCGGGACGCTTGCGAATAACCCGCTTCTCGATAAACCCATTGGCATTAGGTTCAAATGCATACTCCTCGCGATGAGAAGTGATATTAATAAACTGAGGATTAAATTCTTTTAATATATCTATTGTATGAAAAACTTTATCAATATTATTCCCCTTTAAAGGAGGTAATAATTCAAAAGAAAATTTTGTTTCCTTATCCTTCAAAACTAACTCTGCAGCCGTCATTTATAACGTTATTTTTAAATATGATATTATTTATATGATAAATTTACGGGAATCCATTTCTCCACTTGCTCTACTGTCATTCCTTTACGTTTTGCAATATCCTCCACCTGATCTTTTCCAATTTTACCGACACCAAAATACATAGCTTTAGGATGACCAAAATACAGTCCGCTTACTGAAGCATTAGGATACATACTAAAATGCTCAGTCAGAGTAATACCAGCATTCTTTTCAACTTCCATCATTTCAAACAACTGACGTTTTTCGCTATGATCAGGACAGGCTGGATAACCTAGTGCAGGACGAATTCCACGATAACGTTCACGTATGAAATTTTCAGCATTAAACTCTTCATCCGGAGCATAACCCCAAAATTCTTTACGGACTCTAAAATGCAATAACTCAGCAAAAGCTTCAGCCAGTCTATCGGCTAATGCTTTTAATAATATTGAAGAATAATCATCGTGATCATCTTCAAAAGCTTTGATCCATTTTTCGATTCCAATACCTGCAGTAACAGCAAATCCACCAATATAATCATTAACTCCACTATCTAAGGGAGCTACAAAATCGGCTAACGAGTGAAAAGTTTCTTTGCCTTGTTTATCTTGTTGTTCTCTTATTTGATGGAATCTTGTTTTCTCAACCGTTCTTGATTCATCTGTATAAACAATAACATCATCCCCCACAGTATTGGCAGGAAACAAACCAAATACAGCTTTTGCTGTTAACATCTTATCCCTTTCAATATTGGTAAGCATAGCTTGAGAATCGCGCCATAACTTTAAAGCTTCCTGCGCTTTTTCTTTAGCCTGATCGGTTTTATATTTTTTAAGCCATTCAACTTCTTCTTCTTTAGTAACTACAGCCTCTATTCCATCATAATTTCCTGTCAAATTCCATGCTTGAAAGAAAAAAGTCCAATCAATAAACTTCCTAATTTCCGAAATAGAATAATCATCAAACACTTTAACTCCGAGCATTGAAGGAGTATATACATCTCCATCATGCCAATCAATTTTAAATCTACTCTCGCGTGCTTGCTCAATAGGCTTTATAACAATGGCTTTTTTATTTGCATTACGCTCTCTTAATTCAGCATACTCTTCTCTAACTTTCTGTGAAAATGCCTCTTTCCCATTTTTAGAAAGCAAAGCACTTACAACCTGAGCACTCTTTGAAGCATCTTTTACATGAACAACCGGCTGATCATATTCTGGTTCAATTTTTACGGCAGTATGCACTTTTGAAGTAGTAGCACCTCCAACCATTAAAGGAATGGTAAAACCATTCTTCTTCATTTCTTTGGCTACATTAACCATCTCCTCAAGCGAAGGTGTAATTAAACCACTCAATCCAATAATATCAACATTTTGCGCTACAGCTTCTTTTAATATCTTTTCTGTTGGTACCATTACTCCAAGGTCAATCACCTCATAATTGTTACAACCCAATATTACACCTACAATATTTTTACCAATATCGTGAACATCTCCCTTTACGGTTGCCATAAGGATTTTACCATTATTTTTAGCTCCTCCTGTTGCTGCTTTTTCTTCTTCGATAATGGGTTGTAAAATCGCAACCGCTTTTTTCATTACCCTGGCAGTTTTCACCACCTGTGGCAAAAACATCTTACCGCTTCCAAACAAATCACCCACAACGTTCATTCCATCCATTAGGGGTTGCTCAATAATTTCCAAGGCTGTTGGATATTTCTCCAAAGCTTCTGCAACATCAACATCCAGGTAATCATTAATTCCCTTTACTAAGCAATGCGTTAAACGTTCCTCCAACGTTCCTTCACGCCAAGCTGCTTGTTGTTGCTCTCCCACATCCTGTTGTGTATTTTTTATAGTTTCAGCATAATCTACTAATCTATCTGTAGCATCAGCTCTTTTATTAAACACAACATCTTCAACGTATTCAAGCAATTCCTTTGGTATATCATCATACACCTGAAGCATCGCTGGGTTTACAATACCCATATCCAATCCCTCTTTTATGGCATAGTATAAAAATACAGAATGAATAGCTTCACGTACTACATTATTTCCTCTGAATGAGAAGGACAGATTACTAATACCACCACTTATATGTGCATGAGGAAGATTTTCTTTAATCCACTTACATGTATCTATAAAATCAACCGCATAATTATTATGCTCTTCAATACCTGTTGCTATTGCCAATACATTCGGGTCAAAAATAATATCCTGAGGAGGGAAATTAACCTTTTCAGTTAATAACTTATAAGCCCTACTACAAATCTCTTTTCTTCGCTCAAAATTATCAGCCTGACCTTTTTCATCAAAGGCCATAACAACCACAGCTGCACCATATTTTTTAATAATACGTGCATGCTCTAAAAATATATCTTCTCCTTCTTTTAAACTTATACTATTAACAACTGACTTTCCCTGTAAACACTTTAGTCCAGCTTCAATCACCTCAAATTTAGATGAATCTACCATCACTGGCACCTTTGAAACATCAGGATCTGACATTAACATATTTAAGAACGTCACCATCTCTTCTTTGGCCTCTAACATGGCATCGTCCATATTTACATCAACGATTTGCGCTCCGTTCTCAACCTGATGTCGTGCTATATCAACAGCTTCTTCGTATTTCTTCTCTTTAATTAATCGAAGAAATTTTCTGGAACCTGCAACATTACAACGTTCACCTATATTTATAAAGTTGGTATCCTTACGCATTTGAAGCGATTCAAGACCACTTAAATGAGTGATAGTTGGTATCTGTGCTTTTTTATGTGCATTATATTTATCAGCCACTTTTGCCATAGCTGCAATATGCTCAGGAGTTGTTCCACAACAACCTCCAATAATATTTACTTTACCATCAGCCAACCAATTACCAACTAAATCTGACATTTGATCTGGAGTTTGATCATATTCTCCAAATTGATTTGGTAAACCAGCGTTAGGATGAGTACTTATATAAAAAGGTGCTTTTTGCGAAAGTTCTGTTACATAAGGTTCAAGCTCTGCGGCACCTAAAGAACAATTTAACCCAATACTCAAGATATCCATGTGCGATACCGAATCAATAAAAGCCTGTAATGTTTGTCCAGATAGTGTTCTTCCACTGGCATCAGTAATTGTTCCGGAAACCATAATAGGCAATTTCTTACCAATAGATTCAAAAACTTCATCAATAGCCATTAATGCAGCTTTGGCATTAAGTGTATCAAACACCGTTTCAATCATTAACAAGTCTGCACCACCCTTAATTAAAGCTTCAATTTGTTCTTTATATGCAACCTTTACTTCATCAAAAGTAGCGGCTCTGTATCCAGGATTATTTACATCTGGTGATAACGATAACGCTTTATTTAAAGGACCAATAGAACCACAAACAAAACGAGGTTTTTCAGGTGTTTTTAATGTAAATTCATCAGCAACTTCTCTAGCTATTTTTGCAGATTGATAATTAATATCCCAAACTGCAGCTTGCATGTCATAATCAGCCTGAGAAATTGTAGTAGCATTAAAAGTATTGGTTTCAATAATATCAGAACCAGCCTCAAGATACTTTGCATGAATTTCTTTAATAATTTCAGGTTGTGTAATCGACAAGATATCATTATTACCTTTGATAGGCATATGAAAATCCTTAAATCTATCACCCCTATAATCTTCTTCTTCAAGCTTATAGGTTTGTATTAAACTTCCCATTGCCCCATCCAAAAGCAATATTCTTTCCTCAATTGCCTTATATAATTTTTTCGTTCTATCCATATGCGTTTACCAGCTTATCATATTAACTAAAATACCCAACAATTGTTTGAAGTACATCTTTACTGTATGATAAATGTCATTTATACGTTAAAAAAAGGACTGCAAAAATAACAAATATTACTGATTTAATTGAGTTTATAAATATTAAAGTTACCAATTTAAAGTGCTTCAACACTCCTGAACCATTTTTTTTATATTTGTGACAAATTTATATCACATGTCGCAAAATTATTTCGAACAATTATTCGAGTCTTTCAACAACAAAAATGTACTTATCATCGGTGATGTTATGATCGATTCCTACTTATGGGGTGATGTTAACAGAATATCTCCTGAAGCTCCGGTACCAATATTATCTGGAATTGGAAGAGAAAATCGATTAGGAGGTGCCGCTAATGTTGCTTTAAATATTCAATCATTAGGTGCAAATCCAATTTTATGTTCCGTAATTGGAGATGATGTGATGAGTCATGACTTTTTCAAATTGCTAAAAAAGCAGAAACTGACATCAGACGGCATTGTTAAATGCTCAAACAGAATGACAACTGTTAAAACACGTGTTATAAGCCAGCATCAACACTTGCTTAGAGTAGATGAAGAAATATGTACTCCTATACCTGCAGATACAGAGAAAAAAATGATGGATAAATTAAACCTGTTAATTCAAACACATCGAATTGATGCCATCATATTTGAGGATTATGACAAAGGTGTAATCACACCTTCAGTAATAGAAAAAGTAGTCTCTATATCAAAAGGAAAAGGAATACCCACTCTTGTTGACCCAAAGAAAAGAAACTTTAATGACTACAAAGGTGTTACATTTTTTAAACCCAACTTCAAAGAGTTTAATGAAGGATGTAAACTTGAGCTTAAAAAAGGTCAGCATGAAGATTTAATCGAAGCAGGAAAAAAATTCCAGAAAGATCAGGATATTAATATGCTTATGATTACATTATCAGAACATGGCGTATTCATTAATCATAACTCCGATGGTGCATCCATAGTTCCAGCTGAGATAAGGAATATTTCCGATGTTTCAGGAGCAGGCGATACAGTTATCAGCGTTAGTGCGCTTTGTTTAATTGAAAATATAGAACCTCACTTAATTGCACGCATTGCAAATATGGCAGGAGGTCTTGTTTGCGAGGAATCAGGAGTTGTTCCGGTAAAAAAAGACCTATTACTAAAAGAGTGCATTCAAAAAATTAAAGACGAATAACTCTAGATCAATAATAACAATCAGTTTACAGATTATTGAAACTTTTATGTTATAATTAATGTATGAAGTTTTAATTAAAAGTTTAACTTTGACAGTCGTTTTCTGACTCAAAATTTGCATCTTTAACCGTTGCATAATTATTTTAAAAGATCAGAAAATCAAGATTTTGTAGGAAATATTTATCGCAAAATAAATTTAATTACCACAATATGGGCAAAATAATTGCATTAGCGAATCAAAAAGGAGGAGTTGGAAAAACCACAACAGCAATAAATCTGGCTGCCAGCTTAGCTGTTTTGGAATATAAAGTTTTAGTAGTAGATGCCGACCCCCAAGCCAATGCTACATCTGGATTAGGATTTGATTTAAAAGAAATTGACGCAAGCATATACGAATGTATTGTTGATGGAATAGAACCATCTACCGCTCTACTTAAATCAGAAATTGAAGGACTTGATGTTTTACCATCACATATTGATTTAGTAGGTGCTGAAATAGAAATGCTTAACCGCACAAACAGAGAAAATGTTTTAAAAGATGTGCTTGGAAAAGTGAAAGATCAATATGACTTTGTTTTGATTGATTGTTCTCCATCACTAGGTTTGATAACAGTAAATTCTCTAACGGCAGCAGATTCTGTAATTATCCCTGTTCAATGTGAATATTTTGCACTTGAAGGATTAGGCAAATTATTGAATACAATTAAAATCATTCAAAGCAGATTAAATACGACTCTTGCTATTGAAGGTTTCTTATTAACCATGTACGATTCTCGATTAAGATTATCTAATCAGGTAGTTGAAGAAGTTCAACGCCATTTTCAGGATATGGTATTTGAAACATTAATTACAAGAAACATTAAATTAAGTGAAGCTCCTAGTTACGGAAAAGCTGTGGTAGAATATGATGCAACCTCAAAAGGTGCCATTAATTATTTAAATTTAGCTCGTGAGCTTTTACAAAAAAACAATATGACTAAAATTGACAATAAAGAAAAGATTGTTAAATAAGTGATATTACTATAAGTTATAAAATAACAATATTAGAATATGATGCAGACAACATATTGTAGTCTGCCAATTATAAATTACGAATGGCAAAAAAGAATGCATTAGGGAGAGGACTGGGTGCTCTTATTGACAACGCTGATGAGGTAAGAACAGGAAAACCTCTATCAGGAATGGACGAAATAGAGGTAAGTAAAATTGTTGCTAATCCTTGGCAACCCCGCACCCGATTTGATGAAGAAAAATTAGAAGAACTTGCAGCTTCTATAAAAGAGATTGGAGTCATTCAGCCACTTACAGTAAGAAAAAGCGGAAACCAATACCAACTTATTGCCGGAGAACGACGCTTTAGAGCCTCTAAATTAGTAGGTTTGGAAAAGGTGCCGGCATACGTTCGCATTGCTGATGATGAAACCATGCTTGAAATGGCGCTGGTTGAAAATATTCAGCGTGAAGATTTAGACCCTATCGAAATTGCAATAAGTTACCAACGTTTAATGGATGAGTGCAAACTTACCCAGGAAAGCATGTCTGAAAGAGTAGGTAAAAAAAGAGCTACGGTAACCAACTACCTTCGTTTATTAAAATTACCTGCAGAAATTCAACTAGGCCTTCGTGATAAAAAACTTGGCATGGGACATGCAAGAGCCATTATTGGTATTGATGACGAACACACTCAACTTAATATATACGAAGAAATCATTAACCATGATTATTCAGTTAGAAAAGTTGAAGAATTAGTTCGTGAATTGAATAGCGAAAAACCCACAAAACAACCTAATAAAAAGAAAACCGCTTTGCCTGAAGAGTATCAACAGCTTAGCAATCAAATATCATCGGTATTTGATACAAAAATTCAATTCAGCAGAGGAGACAATGGGAACGGAAAAATTGTTATTCCATTTGATTCAGATGAGGATTTAGAACGTATCATAAGTATCCTTGATAAGGCAAACGCAAAGTAAGATACCTCACTAATTAATGATGTAATTACTTAGAAACAATTATTTTGAATTTATTATTTGTGGATAAAAAGAAACTATGTAGCCTTTTGTTCGTGTGTATTACAGCTTTATGTATACATCCAAGCATAATTGCACAAACAGCAGATACTACTAGTGTAGAAAATGAGGTTATTGATGAACCAATTGTTATAAAACCTCACTCTCCCCATAAGGCAAGCCTTTATTCTGCAGTACTTCCAGGATTAGGTCAAGCGTACAATAAAAAGTACTGGAAGATTCCAATTCTGTATGCTGGATTTGTAGGAATTGCTTATGCAATTGATTTTAATTCGAGCAATTACAACAAATACAGAAGAGGATATCGAGACTTTTTAATATTAGATCCCAATAACAAAAGCTATTTAAAAATCATTGAAGGAACAAGCATCACTGAAGAGTATATTCTTGAGCATTCCACTTGGTTTGAAAACACTCTTGAAAATGGGAAAGATTACTATGAAAAATGGCGAAATTTAAGCTATGTTGGATTAGCATTAGTATATATTATTAATATTATTGATGCAAATGTGGATGCTCACTTTAAAACCTTTGATGTGAGTGATGATTTAAGTATGAGGGTTGAACCAATCGTTCAAACCGGTTTTGGGAATAATACAGTAGGTTTACAATTACAACTCGTATTTTAGAAAAATTAGAAAAATGTTAAGATCAAAACTAATAGCCGCAACTTTACTATTTTCGGCATTAAATATATATAGCCAAACAGAAGTAAAAAAAGATTCTTTACTTGTTCATAATGATTCTATTCAATGTGATTCAATTAAAAACGACTCCATTAAATTAGATAACAATGTTGAACAAGGATTCTTTACTGAAAATCTTGATACAGTAAAATCAGAAAGTGCCTCAGAAGAAAATACGACTAACAAGGTTACTTTTCCAAAAATAATTACAGATTCTCTTTATATACAGCGACTTCAAGAAATTGAATCTCCTATGGAATTCCCTTTTAACAGTAAGGTAAAAGCGTATATAGAACTTTACACACAAAGAAGAAGAGAACAAGTTCAAATCATGTTAGGTCTTTCGGAGTATTACTTCCCGATGTTTGAAGCAACTCTTGATGCTGCCGACCTGCCATTAGAACTTAAATATCTTCCTATTATTGAATCAGCTTTAAATCCAAGAGCCTTTTCCCGTGCAGGAGCATCAGGTTTATGGCAATTCATGTATGGAACAGGTAAGATGTATGGTCTGAAAGTAAATTCATATATTGACGACAGAAGAGATCCATTAAAATCAACACAAGCTGCAGTAAAATATCTAAAAGATTTATATGCTAAATATGGTGATTGGTATCTTGTAATTGCAGCCTATAATTGCGGTCCGGGTAATGTTGACAAAGCTATTTATCGCTCAGGGGGTAAAAGAGATTTTTGGCAAATATATTATCGCCTACCTCGCGAAACAAGAGGCTATGTACCTGCATTTATTGCTGCGGCATACACAATGACATATTCTGAGGAACATTTAATTAAACCATTGCCGTCCAATATAGATATAGAAACTGATACTATCATGGTTTCTGATTTACTACACTTTAAACAGGTTTCTAAGGTGACGGGTATTTCTGTTGAAAAACTGCGACAATTAAATCCTCAATACAGACATGATATTGTGCCTGCTCAAAAGAAAGCTTATGCATTGCGTATTCCATCAAGTTCTTTAGAATCGTTTATTACTCAGGAAGATTCTATTTTTGCCTATCAACGAGATAAATATTTTGCTTCAAACAGACTTATCGTTAATCCTTCAAACAGTTACAACGCACCATCTGTACCCAAAAATAAAGCAAAAGTATATTATACTGTAAAATCAGGTGATGCTGTGGGATTAATTGCTGACTGGTATGATGTATTCACTTCTGATTTAAGATATTGGAATAACATACGTAGAAACATCATCAGGGTAGGTCAAAAATTAGTCATTTATGTTCCTAAAAATAAAGTTGACCATTATGCAAGAATTAATTCTTTAAGCTACTCTGAAAAACAAGCAATGAATGGCAGAACTGTATCTACAGCTTCACCAAGTAAAAAACAAACGGCTCCGACAGAAAGTTCTGACTACGTTTATTATACGGTTAGAAGTGGAGATAACTTATGGTCGATTGCTAAAAAATACCCCGGAGTTTCCAATAGCGATATTATGAGACTAAATAGTTTAACCAGCTCATCAAAAATCAACCCGGGCCAACGATTAAAGATCCGTCCAAAGAGCTAAAATTATCATTAAGAAATTTGATGTGATATGATAAAGCCTCCGAAAATATTCATGTATTACCTGATAATCATTAGTGTTTTTGTAGGCTTAAGTTTTTTAGTTCCTAAAAAAGGAATTCAATTAGGAAATTTCCCTTATCGTGTTAAGTGGATTTCAGTTCAGGATATATTCACACACAAAAAAGACAGTTCTTTTCATTTAAAGATACAAATTGAGTCTGATAGTTTATCTGCACCAACAGACTTTACAATCATAGACAGCTCTTTAATCGATATTCAAAAAACAGTTGACAGTCTGAATTTTTCTATAGATACTTCAGGCATTCCTTCTATTGAATATCATGAAGAATTTAAAGCGTTATTATATCATTTCTATAATAACATAACATACGCTGCAGATTCCGGAAAAACTATAAGGATATTACATATGGGTGATTCACAGATAGAAGGTGATCGTATAACCCGTTATCTAAGAGAATCCTTTCAAGAAAGATTCAAAGGTTCCGGTCCCGGACTGATTCCTGTTTACGATCCGCAAAAACAATTTCCTTCAGTATGGATCACCAATGACGGAAAATGGAGCGAGCACACAGTATACAAATATCCCAGGACAATAAAAAACAACCAATATGGTATTATAGGTCGAGTCGCTAAAATCGATTCTGCAGGTATATCGTCATTAAAAATCAGCAGATCCAACCTGGCTCTTCCTAAAGCCAGTCGATTTTATAAATCAAGATTATATCTAAAAGAGATCGACACTCCTCTTCTGGTATCAGCATTTTGGGATGGAGATGAAATAAGTAAAGATTCATTATTAAAAGATGATGGGATTACTGAAATTAACTGGACTTTTAAACAGGCACCTCAAGAATTTTCATTGGATTTCAAATCTGATGAGAGTCCTATATTTTTAGGCTTAAGCTTAGATAGCATATCTGGAGTTGCTGTAGATAATATATCTATGCGAGGCCAATCTACACCTCGTCTTGATAAAACCAACAAGGAATTATATAAATCAATGGCTAGTTATATGAATATTGGGTTGGTTGTTCTACAATACGGCACTAATATGGTTCCTACAATTACGAGCAATTATGAGTTTTACAGCCATACGCTATACAAACAATTAATGATTCTTAAAGAAACTATGCCAAATGTACCAGTTCTTATCGTCGGAGTGGGAGACATTGCCACGCAAACTGATGGTAAAGCTAAATCATATACTCACATAGGTAAAATTACAGCAGCGCAAAAAAAAGCCGCTTTTAAAGCAGGATTCGCTTTTTTTGATTTATATAAAGCAATGGGTGGCGAGGGCTCTATGCTTCAATGGGTTAATCACGATCCACGATTAGCAATGTTAGATTATACTCATTTTAACAAAGCAGGAGGTAAAAAAGTTGCCAACTGGCTTTATTATGCTATTCTGCACGATTATAATAAATGGAAGAAAAGCACTACTTTTAACAACGATAATCCGTACAAAGATTAACATTGGAACAGCTACTACATTTAATAAAATATAATCCTAATAGTGATTTTGTATTTACGCACTATTTATTTTGGATATTTTTTGGTGTGGTTTTATTGGGCAATGCTATTCTATACAAAAAAAGCATCCTACGAAATAGTTTTTTATTTATTGCCAGCTTGTTCTTTTATTACAAAGCAGGAGGCTATTATTTCTCATTACTTATCTTTTCTACAATTGTTGACTATTCCATTGGTATTGGTATAGGTAAAAGCAATAAAAAATCTATTAAGAAAGCACTATTAACTTTAAGTCTTTTGATTAATCTGGGATTATTATCTTATTTCAAATACAGTTACTTTATTGCTGATATCATATCTCAAATTTCAGGACAAGATGTAGGTGTTATTAATTATGTTTCACTTATAACTAATCAAATTTTTCACTCAAAGTTCAGTATTGATACAATCATCCTACCTGTTGGAATTTCATTTTTTACTTTTCAAACCATTTCATACTCCATTGATGTATATCGGCAAAGAATACAACCGGTTAAAAACATCATTGATTTTGGTTTTTACGTTTCATTTTTTCCACAACTTGTTGCCGGGCCAATCGTAAGAGCATGGGAATTTATTCCACAGCTTTCAAAAAAATATTGCTTATCAGAAAAATGGTTTTGGAGTGCCGCATGGCTTATATTAGGTGGGCTTTTTAAAAAAATTGTTATTTCAGACTATCTGTCTATTAATTTTGTAGATCGTGTTTTTGATGCTCCCATGATGTACAGCGGTATCGAATTATTATTTGGTGCCTATGCATACGCAATTCAAATATATTGCGATTTTTCAGGATATACTGATATTGCAATTGGAGTAGCTCTAATATTAGGATTCAGACTTCCCGCAAACTTTAATCGTCCCTACATGGCCACTTCTGTAACTTCATTTTGGCGCAGATGGCATATTTCATTATCATCATGGTTAAGAGATTACTTATATATTCCCTTAGGCGGTAACAGAAGAGGCAAATTCAGACAAGGAATAAATCTTTTAATCACAATGCTATTGGGTGGCTTATGGCATGGGGCTGGCTGGCTTTTTATTATTTGGGGTGGATTACATGGTTTGGCTTTATTAATTGAAAAGCATATCACTTCAGTTTTAAAACACTATCGATTAAAAATACCCAAACCCATTGGATTCCTAATTACTTTTCATTTTGTAGTATTTACCTGGGTTATATTCAGGTCGTCCGATTTAGATACATTCTATCTTTTTATAAGAAGAATAAAAGATGCTTTCTTAATATACGAAAATCAAGAAATGCTAAACTCATATTATAATATTCTAGGAATTCTTATCTTTGGATACATCATTCATTGGATTCCAATTGAACTCAAAAGAATGATTAGAATAAATTTGATAAAAACACATTTGTTCATTAAATTGCTACTGTTCATCACCTTTTGTATAATCATTTATCAGTTTAGTTTGTTTGATGCAAAACCATTTATCTATTTTAGGTTTTAAACGGTTTTAATCCATTGTAATACTAAAAATTTATATGCAAAAGGTTCTATTCTATATTATCCTCTTAATTGGTTGTATCCCTGTTATTGCAACAGCACAACATCATTACTTCAGACAATATTCACTGGAGGAAGGGCTCCCTCAATCCGAAGTAAATGACATAGCTGAAGATGAATTTGGCTACCTTTGGTTAGGCACAAACGGAGGTGGACTTTGTAAATTTAATGGAAACAATTTTGAAATCTTCACAAAGAAAGATGGCCTACTAGAAAACTTAATAATTGGTCTTCACAGTGACAATAATTTTAATATTTGGATAGCCAGTCCACGTGGAATAACCAAATATAACGGCACCTCATACCAACATATTATTGAATCTGACACCGTTTTATATCAAGATAGAGTTCAGTTTTTAGAAACTATTGACGGAGCTATATGGGCTATTGCACGCGAAGTTTCCGGGGTAAGAAAATTAATAAGAATTAAAGATAACACTGTAACAGATTACACTTTTAAATATCCTGATATTTTTAATGACAATAGAATTTTCTTTGTATGCAAGGAAAATGCACATTCTTTATATGTATCAACAGCCAACGGTCTTTTTTCGGTTAGCTCTGAACAGATTAAAAGAGTAAAATCTATTGGGAACTTTGAACTTTCCGAAAATATGATTATTCCACTTTTAAATGATAAGTACAGGAATATTTGGGCTTTAGAGATTGATGCCAACCAAGAAATGAGGCTTAAAAAATTTAATCTGAATGGAAGGATAGAGAATGTAAAATGGCCTAGTGAAATCCCATTGCAAAGAATTTTTAGAGTTTATGAAGATCGTCAGGGTGGAGTCTGGATTTCCATTGCAGCTCAAGGCATCGTTAAATTCAATGATAACTCATATAAAATTTACAACAAAAATAACGGTCTTAATGCCAAGCTCATTACTAGTTTTTGCGAAGATAGAGAAGGTAATATATGGTTAGGATCAAGTGGAAATGGAATATTAAAATACGGAGGAGACAGATTTATTTCGTTTAATAAAGAAAGTGGACTTAGTGGGGATATTATCCGATCACTCTTTGAAGACAGCCACGGAAATTTTTATTTTGGAGATGATGGTAATATGATCTCTAAATATGACGGTCAAAAAATCACCCTACTGAAAGCAGAGAGTGAATGTACAATGGGACAAGCCAGAAAAATGCTAGAACTACCCAATGGAAACATTCTAATTGGCACTACAGGAGGTTTATTTGAATACAATGGTGTAACAATTAAAAATGCACCTAAAAAGTATGGAATAGATTGCCAAACTCCAGTTATAGACATCACCAAAAACAAAAACACGCTTTGGTTTGCTGTTTATGGCAAAGGTCTGCTTAGTTACAATAACGGAAAAAAACATTGGTATACTCCCACAAATAGTGAGTTAAAATCAAACTATATCACTCACATTTTTATTGACTCTAAAAGCAGAATGTGGATTTCTACCACAAAAGGAATCTTTTTATTTAAGAATGAAAAATTCACACATTATTCAGATAAAAATGCTTTAAACGCCTCCTGGATACTTCAGGCTGCAGAAGATAAAATTGGTAATATTTGGTTTGCCACTTTCACTGGAGGGTTAAATCAATTTGATGGTGAAAATTTTAATATATACAACACTTCCAATGGAATTACTTCAGATAACATTTATTCTGTTATTGCCGATGCAGAAGGTAATATTTGGGCAGGTACACAAAATGGTGTTGATAAGATTACAATAGGGGCAAACGGAGACGTTACCTCTATACAAAACTATGATAAGGATGATGGTTTTATTGGTATAGAAAACAATGGAGGCTGTAACCTTCTTGATCGGGAAGGTAGAATTTGGTTTGGAACGATAAAAGGTGCCATGCGATACAATCCAGAAGAAGAAAACACAAATTATCTGGAACCCCCTGTTTTCATTAAAAATATACTTCTAAACTTTAAAACTCAAGATTGGTCAACTCCTTCTGATTTTTATAGTTTAGATTCTATTTCATCATGGTTTTCATTACCTCAAAATTTGGAACTAAAACACAACACTAATCACATTGGATTTATTTTTGATGCTTTGTGTTATACTGTTCCTGAAAAAGTAAAATACAAATGGAAACTTGAACCCATAGAAGAAGATTGGTCTCCTGAAAACTATTCAAATAAAGCTTTCTATCCATCATTATCGCCCAGCAAATATACTTTTAAAGTGATTGCCTGTAATAATGACGGAATTTGGAACGAAGAAGGTGCATCCTATAGCTTTGAAATTATTCCTGCATGGTATCAATATACATGGTTTAAAATATTTACAATCATATTATTTTTGGGTTTAGTTTTCATCATTTCCCGACAATTAATCTTAAAAGAAAAATCCATAAAGCAAGAATTGGAATCGCGACTTGCTATTAAAAAAGTTGAAATACAAAAACAGCAATCTGAGATAAAAAAGCGTAACAAAGAACTCAAAGAACAAAAATCACAACTACAATTACAAGCTGCATCATTACAAGCATCAAATAATAATCTTGAGCGCCTTACTAATATTGGCCAATTAATAACTGCCAATTTGTCCGTAGAGAAAATAGCTGAAATCTTATATGAGTCTGTTTCAAAAGTAATGAGTACAGATATTTATACAGTTGGCATCTACAATAAAGATTCAAAATCCATCGACTTTGTTTACTCTACATTAAACAATGAACGACAACCGTTTACGCGTTACCTACTTGAAGATAAGGAAAGATTAGCTATTTTTTCCTTTACTAACAATTCCGAAGTTTTCATGAATAACTTTTATGAAGATTACAAAAAGTATATTCAGGAAATAAGACCTGTACCAGAGGGTGCAGAATCTGAGTCAATTATATACATACCTCTGCGCACCTCAAAAACAGTTATTGGAGTTATATCTGTTCAAAGCTTAAAGCAAAACGCTTATACGCCATATCATTTAAATTTCATGCAAAATATAGCAAACTATGCATCTATTGCTATAGGAAATGCCATGAAATATCAAGATCTTGTAAACGAACAGCAAAACCTAAAAAATGAACATAGTCATATTTTAGATGAGAAAAAACAATTGACTTCTGAAATGCAGTTGCTTGAAGATGCTAATTTTGAAATCAATCAACTGTTAAGCTTATTTGCAACAGAAATTCAGGAACCTCTCAATAAATCTATTGGTGATATTTCTGAATTTATAAAAAACCCAAACATTAATCCAGAGGAGCAATTACAGTTTTTAAATTTAATTCTGCAGTCTTTAAGAAAACAAAACGAAGTAGTATCCAAAGTATTAGAAGTTCATAATATTGAGAAAAACTCATATGAGTACATACCCACTCAATTCGAAGTAAAGCAAACTATCACTAGTATTGTGTCGATTTTAGAAAAAGAGGCTTCTGAAAAGAACATTCAACTCATCATTAATGGTAAAGAAAAAGAAGTCTATTTAGACTTAAACCTTTTCATTAGGATCATTGAAAATCTGATATCTAATGCAATTAAATTCTCTCCTCTTAATAAAACTGTAAGAATAATTATCAGTGAACTAAATCATAATTTAAGAATAGAAATACACGATCAAGGGCCTGGCCTGACAAAAGAAGAACAAAGTAAGATTTTTGAAAAATATAGTCGCTTTAAAAAAGGTAATGAACAAGAAATTAGCTCTTCTGGCTTAGGATTATATTCGGTATATAAGTATGTACATTTTATGAATGGAACAGTAAAATGTGAGAGCACTCAAGGACTTGGAGCCACATTTATAATTGAATTTCCTCTGACATAAAAGCATAACATATAAGATGGCAAAGTTTTTGAATATCAATACCTGTAATCAAAAATATTTAATATGGGCTTAATAATTATTTTCATAGGTTTTTTTCTTTTGAGCTGGATTGTAAGCTCAACCTTAAAATCAAAATTTAAGGCTTACTCAAAAATTCCATTAAACTACGGCATGTCAGGAAGGGATGTAGCAGAAAAAATGCTTCGTGATCATGGAATACATGATGTAAATATTACATCAGTATCTGGTCAACTCACTGATCATTACAACCCCACAAATAAAACAGTAAATCTAAGTCCTGAAGTTTATAATGGTCAAAGTGTTGCTTCTGCAGCTGTTGCTGCACATGAATGTGGACACGCAGTTCAGCATTCAGTAGGTTATGCACCGCTTGAAATGCGTTCTGCATTAGTTCCTATTCAAAACATAAGCGCCAGGATTTTAAATATCATTTTTATGATAATGATTTTTGGTGGATTCTTATTACCTAATATATTGCCTTATACACTAGGTTTGCAAATTGTCATAGTTTGTTATGCCATTTTTACATTGTTTGCATTTATAACATTACCTGTTGAAATAAATGCAACAAAAAGAGCTCTTGTATGGCTTAATAATAGTGGCGTAGCAACTGGAGAAATCCATAACAAAGCAACAGATGCATTAAAATGGGCTGCATATACATACGTTGTCGCTGCATTATCATCATTAGTTACTTTAATGTATTATGTAATGCTATATCTAGGATCGAGAGATTAATCTTTTAAAAAAATCCGATAAAGAACCTCTTTTCCTATGTGAGAAGGGGTTTAATATTTTCATGAGAATTATAAGCATAAAAAAAGCTTCCCTTGAATATATATATCAAATGGGAAGCTATTTTAAGTCTACCTGCAGATTTTTTCTATCTGCGTAATCCTTACCCTTAGATAAGTACCTGATTATTGGATGCATAACTTAATTTACCTTGATTAATCAATGAAATTACATAATTTAATCCCTTAGTTTGTGAAATTCTAAGTTCTTTAAAGATCTCTCCCATATAAACAGGTTGCTCTTCATTAACAAAAGAGATAATTCGCTCTTCAATTCCAATCTTTCCAACTTCTTTTTCTTTGCTCATTTTAGTTTGTTTTAAAAGGTTTATAAATAATTCATTTTCTAATATTTTTATTTAATGATTTAAAGCTACTTTTATAAACGATAAAATGAAAGAATTTGTTTATATATTTTTGTTAAGAAAAAGTAAAGTATGCGTTTTTTTGACAAAATGACGAAAAAAACGGGCTAAAATTGAAGTTTACACCATTTTTTTGCTCATTTTCTTAAATATTTCGATAAAATTTGAGTTTTCATTTGAATATCTTCAGTAATTGCAAAAACAGAAATTGTTGCTCCGGATATTGAATCAATATTTTTTCCTACTTCCAGAACCTCCTTCGATGAATATCCTAAAAATTGCTTCAACCATCCCTTTGCAGCTATTTCATACCCATGAGTTGCTGCATAATTAAATACTTTAACTCCCTCTACAATACCCTTTTCATTGAAACACACAAAGTAATCAAAATATTCACTTGCGCCTCCCTTGTGATTATCAATTGAACAGCCACCTGCTCTACAACTATTTACCCTCCCTACATAAACAAACTTATTTAAATTATTTTCAAGCACATAGAACTTACCTAAGCACAATCCTTGATTATTTAATTCTCTTAGTTCTGATCTGCTATCCTCAATATTCCAAAGTCGATTAATTTCCTTTACAATACTCTTATGATTATAATTAATTTCTTGTGACTTAACCGTAAATCCAAATAAAAAAGCAAGAACAAAAACAACTACACTCCTCATATACATAAACTTAACAACACATAAATCTAAAACTTAGCACCTCCTATCTTAATAATATTATCATCGAAAGGAGGTACTATTAAAACATTTTATAATAAATAGTATATTATCAACTTCTTAGAACATCAAACCAAATCCTGCATTAAATGTTGCATTAGACTTATCATCTGATTTCTTTTTAACAAACTGAACATCAGTTTTAAATGCTACTTTGGGAGTTATCTTCCAGGTTAAACCTGAAGTAATTATCGTTGCTGCATTTGAATTATCTCTTATCACTCCTTCATCCACAGTATTTTGAGTATCATAACCTTCATATCTTACAAAAGGAATTAACTCATCCTTAACATTAGTATTTGACTTCAATAAATTATAACCCAATTCTACATAATATCCAATCATTGATTTTCCCAGATCATTTAAAACTACATCATCACCTGTAAACTCATTATACTCTTTTGTATTTCCTAAAGAGTTATAATAAAGCTGCCCTTTTAATTGCCATCCACTATTTGCATACCTAAAATCTGCACCCATCATAGCTATATTCACAACAGATGAATCGGCAATTGCATCATCGACCTCATCATAAAGAACACTTTGAGATTTTCCGAAATAACCAGATAGTCCAATATTTAAATTTTTAATACCAAAGTATTCTAACTTCAATGCTAAGTTAGGACTACTCATATAAGATTCTGCACCCTTTTGACGACCTTTTCGCAATCCATTTTTCCCGCTAAATTTTGCAGATCCGTCATAACCATTAAAACCATTCATTAAATAAGCCTGATATCGAATATTAGCAGGTAAATAGGTACCTGACAAACCGACACCAATTTCTCTCCATGTAGTTGGAGCAATGTACTTATCTACAAAAGGTCTTTCAACACCATTAAAAGTATTCGGTTCATGATACTCATTAATTATTCCCATTGGAGCCAACAATAGTCCAGCTCTAAGGTTAATACCTTTGGTTAGTTTATATTGCAGAAATGCTTGTTCAATATAAACTTCACTTACATGCTCATATTCAATTTCTGAAATGAATTGAGTTCTTTCATTAAATTGATATCCTAGCAACATTACAACTCTATGAACATCTAAAGTTGCATTACTTTTTGAATTACTTCCTATTGGCTGATTATAGTGAACCTCTGCATATCCACCAATTGTAAGGTTCCCATCATTCTTTAATAATCTTTCAGCTGAATTGTCATACAAATTATTAGTGTTTTCATTTTGAGAAAATGACACTATCGAAAAAGTAAGTAATGATAACAGTAAAAATATCCCCTTCATAATTGTAAATCCTTTAATTAACTATTAATGCTTTTACAAAACTATTGAAAGCGACGTTTACTAGAAATGCCTACAATTAGGTAATTTTTTACTAAATTATAGAATTAAAGAATTATCACCTCTAATATTCTATAAAACGCAATACAAAAAACACGCTTACCCACTCATTTACTACCACTTACAACATCATCCATTATTGAAATACATTTTAATATAATCACTACTATTAGTTATTAGAATATGTGTTTAATAATAAAACCCGACTAAAAGCCAGGCTCTTTTTGTAATATTATAACTGTATCAACACAAAATAGATAATTATACATCATCAAAACTAATGAAGGTAGGTGTAGTTCACGAAAATCTCACAGTAATAGATTTCTGATGCATATAAAAAGAAACTTTTAATCGTTTAGATTTTTTAAGGAGATAACCTTTTTAATAACTGATTTACTTTTTCTTGCGAAGAACATTACGATAAGTATCTAGAAGTCTTTCTGATATATATTCTACATCAAGATATTTAACTTTTTCTCGTCCATTCGTTCTTTTACCAAATGTTAATGCAGTATCAACAGCTTTCGCAATAGCTGCAGGAGTATAATCTGTAATATAGCATCCATCTACACCCTTAGTAATATCAATA
Organism: uncultured Saccharicrinis sp.; assembly: GCA_963665705.1. GTDB lineage: Bacteria > Bacteroidota > Bacteroidia > Bacteroidales > Marinilabiliaceae > Saccharicrinis. Next base: position 13,780 of record OY762448.1, on the reverse strand, counting down.
ACATCGCCTACATCAGTAGATACAATAGGCAATGAACAAGCCATTGCTTCCTTTACTACATTTGGAGAACCTTCCCATTTAGATGTTACTAACAATACATCAGCGGCATAATAATAAAAAGGAACCTGATCTAATTCTACATTATTCACAACAGTAAGTTCTACATCCTCTGTTTCTAGATGTCCCAGAGCCTCTCTCGCTAAATCAAAATTCTTCTCCTTTCTCTCCGGATCAGAAACCCACAATACATGAGCTGAAGAATTAAATCCTACCTGCCTGCGCGCAATCTCTCTATCAATTGTATTAAACCTGGCAAAATCAATTCCATTAGGAATTACTTTTGATTTTTTGATTTTTAGATTTGTATACATTTTCTGAGATTTAACAATTGTATAATCCCAAAACGATTTAGCAAAAATACGGGTTAAGATAGATGTTGCTTTTTCGAGTCGATAATCGGTTCCCATTAAGGACACAATTAGAGGTCTACACCCAGCTAACGCACAGGTAAAACCAGAATAACCAAATTGAGCATGAATCAGATCAAAATGTTGTTGCCTTATAAATCTTTTAAGTGGTTTAATATGTTTTGCATATGTAAGTAAACCTTTCCCCGAAATATCATAATATTCAACATTAACACCAATCTTTTCAAGAGATGTACCTTGGGTTGTAACTAAATGTTTACGAGCAAAAATACCCTGACTACTGTAGACAATTAAAACTTTGAGGTTGCTAAAATCCACTATGAATAAAAATTTGATGTACTGTAAAAGTAAGTAAATTATACTTACACTATACTATTACAAATAAACTAAAAGTTGAAACTAAAAAAAACTCATGCCGTAATAAAATTGACAAACCACACTTTTTTAATTATTAATCATTCATATATTTTCAGAAACATGAATAAACCTTTACTTTTTTTAATTTCATTTATCAGCGTGCTAAACATCGTATTTTCAGCTGAATTAGCAGCTCAAAACATAGCTACGCAAAGAGAAGAAAGCTTTAACAGAGTTGATAGCATTAGAATAAACGCTGACTTTTGCGTTGTAAAACTTGTAGGATATGAAGGCAATACTATTGAATTTAATGGTACTATAAAATCTGATGAAAACGCAGATCAATACAAATTAATTACCAACATTTCGGGTAACAAACTAAACATCGAAGTCCAAAAGCCTTCAAGTTGGACTTCTCACTGGGGTGAAATAAATCTTAAAATACCTAATGGATTAATTATTGAAGTCATTTCTCAATCAGGAAAAGTAGAGGTTCAATCACTTGTTGTTAACAATATTGATATTCAATCTAAATCAGGACATGTAAACATTAGTAATGTAAAAGGAAACATACAAAGTAATTCTCCTGCCGGTAATTTTATTGTAGACAACTTTGAAGGAAATATTAAAAGCAAATCAAAAACAGGAGCAGTCATTCTGCGAAATATTAAGGGTGATTTTAATGTCAGTTCCAACAAAGGTGATTTTACTGTAAGTCAACTTGAGGGAAAAATTAAAACTGATGGAGGAGCTGGAAATCAAGAGTTGGAAAATATCACAGGAGATATTTCATTAAAAACATCTAGTGGAGATATTAAATTATCACTAGCGAAAGGAAATATTTCAACAAGAACATTTGAAGGAAACCAAAAGATCTTTCAGTCAGAAGGGGTATATAAAATCCAAACATCATCAGGAGGAATTACAGGAACCAGAATTAAATTTACAGCTTCATCATCATTTACTACTACGGAAGGAAACATAAAAGTTCAGATGAATACCAAAACAGATTTAGCCTTTATTCTTAAATCAGAAAACTCTTATTTAAGAGCCATGGGAAAATCGAAGAAGAAATCTTTAAAAGTAGGAAAAGGAAGTATTGTAATTACCGGAACCAGTACAACGGGTAGTCAAGCATATTATTAATCGTAATCTGATAAGAGATGACATTTGCCATCTCTTATCTTTATTTTTTAGTTGTTGCCTAAAATAAGTGGTAATCCATCTTTTCCAGAACCAACTACAATAATTTTTGAATTCTCTGACTCTGCTAATTGCAAAGTAGCATCAATACCCTTTTGCTTCAAAATATTATTAGTTAAACTGGCACTAATAATTTTATTGTAATTAGCAATCCCCTGAGCTTCAATTGCTTTTCTTTCCGCTTCGCTTCTTTCCTTATCTAATTTAAATTGATAAGCCAAAGCTTCCTGTTCTTGTTTTAATTTACTTTCAATAGCTGCTTTAATTTCAGCTGGTAATTGAATAGATCTTATCAACAAAGCTCGTAATTCAATATTATTATCCTTTAAAACCTGAGATGTTTCAGTCTCAATTAGGTCTTCAACCTCCATTCTTTTTGTTGAAAAGAGTTCTTCCGCGGTATAACGACCAGTAATACTTCTTACTACAGAACGAACCTCAGGAATAACAAGAACATTGATATAATCTCTTCCAAACTTTTGATGCAACTGACCTATTTTATTATAAATTGGATTAAATCGCACTGTAATATCCATATTTATTGACATACTGTTTTTATCCAGTACATCCATGGTTTCTTCACGAGTTTGTTCTTTAACTTCATAAGTTATTAATTGGTTCCAAGGTGCAATAACTGCTAATCCCTCAGCTTTAATATTGTCAACATCTAAACCTATTGTATACGGTTTAAATACAACAGCACGTTCTCCTGGTTGAATAATATGAAATACCCGGCTACTGAATAAGAATAATAAAATTACTCCCGCCACTAATACGCCTAAAATAATAGGTGATACTTTACTTTTCATAATTGATAAAATTATATTTTAAACTGCATGATTGCCAAAACTAAAGATAAAACTACTAAATAATATCTAATTCTTACTTTTTAAACTGAAATGCGAAAATCATATAGATAATTCGAGATATCTTTGTAAGATAAAATTCAATATTTACTATGTCAAGTTCTAAAGGTTATTTATTAATTGCTTGTTCTGTAATTTCTTTTGCAATAATGTCCGCGTTAGTAAAATCAATTCCTCATATCAATACAACAGTTACAACCTTTGTAAGATTTTCTGTAGGATTTGGCATCTTAGGATTATTAGCATTAACAAAAAAAATAAAACTGAGTTTCAATAATACTCCTCTACTATTGCTTAGAGGCTTAACTGGCGGTTTTGCTGTTTTTCTTTTATACTATTCTATTGTAAATATTGGCGTTGGAAAGGCTACGGTTTTTGTATACTCCTACCCAATTTTTGCAACATTAATGAGTGTATTTATTTTTAAGGAAAAAGTTAAACTAATACAATGGCTTTTTATTTTACTAGCTTTCATTGGAATCATTTTATTATCTGTAAAAACCGGTTTGGATATAACTCAAATTTCTAAAAATGAACTTTTGGCAATTACAGGAGGACTACTTTCTGCAATATCCGTGATTATAGTGAAAAAACTACACCATACAGATTCCTCCACATCAATCTTTTTTTCACAGAGTTTAGTGGGACTGTGGATCTTCCTTTTTCCTTCAAATACAGTTTCATTTGAAGGAAGTTCCGGTATAGCTATTACATTAATTGCTATTGGAATTGTATCTGCAATCGGGCAATTAATCATGACTGAAGGATATAAACACATCGAAGTCTCAAAAGGGTCAACCATGTTTATGTTAGTTCCTGTATTTAATATAATTCTTGGCTATTATATATTCAATGAAGAATTAAGCTTTAAAGAATGGATTGGAGCTTCACTTGTTATCTTAGGTTGTATCGGAGTTGTTAGTACTAAAGCCATCAAAGTAAAATTCTTTGGTCCAAGGTAAGCTTACAAATTTCTTAAAACAAAAAAAGGTTTTTCACCTTGATAAGTTATAATCCTTCCTATGAGACTACTTACTCTTACCTGGTCAAAACCTTTCGTTTTACAATTTCAAAAGTATAGCATGTATATTAACTAAATATAAAGCAAATATTAACAAAAGGTGAATACTGTTATTGCATAAAAATATTATAATTATGATACCTTTTTTATAAGGTAATAAAGATTTCATCTTACTTTTATATAAAAAATAGAAAAGAGTTTTCATATTTGAACTTCTAAAGTCGCAATATCATGTTATTAAAAAGCATAAATCCAAACAGTGGAGAAATTGTAAGAGAATATCCTGAATTTCAATGGGAAGAAATTGATAATATTATACGCAATGTACATGCTGCTTTTAAATCATGGAAAAAAACAAAACTGAGCTATCGGATTGAAAAGATAAAAACCATTGCCCGATTATTAGATATCAAAAAAGAAGGTTTAGCATTTACCATTTCGGTTGAGATGGGAAAACCTATTAACGAATCAAGAGCTGAAATTGATAAATGCATATGGGTTTGCAACTATTATTGCGATCATATAGATGATTTTTTAAAAAATAAACATATCAGTACAGAGGCAACCGAATCATACGTCTCTCTTCAGCCACAAGGTGTTATTCTGGCAATTATGCCATGGAATTTCCCATTTTGGCAAGTATTCCGATTTGCAGTGCCTGCTTTACTTGCAGGAAATACGGCTGTACTAAAACATGCATCAAATGTGCCAAGCTGCGCCATTGCCATTGAGGATTTATTTGTTGAAGCTGATTTTCCGGATGATGTATTTCGTACAGTATTAGCATCAAATACTAAAGTTGAGCGGATGATTGCAAACAAAAGGATTACAGCAATTACGCTCACAGGAAGTACAAAAGCTGGACAGGCTGTAGCACAAACAGCTGGTAAATACCTTAAAAAATGTGTGTTGGAACTTGGAGGAAGCGACCCATATATCATTTTTGATGACGCTAACCTTCAGCAGGCAGTTGATATTTGTGTAAAAGGCCGGTTACTTAATACTGGACAAAGTTGTATAGGAGCTAAAAGATTCATTATTACAGAAGGTGTGTATAATGAATTTGAAGATTTATTTGTTGAAAAAATGAAAGCTGCAACAATAGGAGATCCTTTTGATGAAAATAATCAACTTGGACCATTGGCACGTGGTTATATTAGAGAAGATATATTAAGTCAGGTAAATAAATCGATATCAAAAGGAGCGAACTTATTATGTGGAGGTAGTATTATGGAGATACCTGGTTATTTCTTTCCAGCAACAGTTCTATCAAACGTTCAACCAGGACAACCAGCCTATAGCCAGGAACTTTTTGGTCCGGTAGCATCATTAATTAAAGCTACAAATGAGGAAAATGCGATACGCATTGCAAATGATACTACGTTTGGATTGGGTGCAGCCATTTTTACTTCTGATATAGAAAAAGGGAAAAGGATTGCTGAATATGAAATAGATGCCGGTTGTTGTTTTGTAAATGATCTTGTTCGTTCAGATCCTCGATTACCTTTTGGTGGAATTAAAGAAAGTGGTTATGGTCGAGAATTATCTATTTACGGACTGCATGAGTTTGTTAACATCAAAACTGTCTACATTAAATAAAACGAATTATTATCTTTAGAAATGACATTTAAAGAAGCTCTTGTAAAAGCCTCAAATATTTGTGCTCGCCAGGAAAAATGTGTATTTGATATAGAAAAAAAATTATTTGACTGGAAAGTTGAACCCGAGATTAGCCAACAGGTAATCCATCAACTTATAAAAGAAAAATTTATTGATGAAGAACGATATATTAGATTTTTCGTGAAAGATAAATTTACCTTTAACAGGTGGGGAAAAATAAAAATTAAATGGCAATTAAAAGCTAAAAATATATATGGCAAAAAGGTTGATGAAGAATTGAGTCATATTGATATGAATGAATATAAAGAGACTCTTTCTCATTTATTAAAAACAAAGAAAACATCAATTAAAGAAACAGATCCTTACAAAATAAAAAGTTCGTTAATAAGATATGCCTCATCCAGAGGATTTGAGCCAGACCTTATTTATCAGATCATTGATGATGATATTGAAATATAAGATTTAAACAATATATTATATAAAACGAGCCAATAAAAAACGTTCTCGCACATGCAGAAGTTCACTTTTGGCGAGTAATATTTGATCAATTAAAAACATTCTAACAAATGAAAACCAGCTCTACTTTAAAATATTTCCATTGGCAATTGATCGTCTTTATCATTTCGTTAACTCTATTTCCAGTACAAGAAAGTAGTGCAAAGAAAAAACCGAATTGGGTAAAACAACGTCCTGATGATTCATCATACTATATAGGTAGAGCAATGTCATTAAAGCAGGATGGAGAAATAAATTACCGGACAGAAGCGAGAAACAAAGCCCTAAAACAATTAAGCTCTGAAATAAAAGTAAATATATCATCCAATTCTATTCTACACCAATTTGAAAACAACTATCAGGTTAAGGAGGAATTTGAAGCCAAAACTTACGAATCTGTTGAAGCAACGCTCGAAGGATACGAAGTATTTACCTGGGAAAACAAAAAAGAATTTTGGGTGATGTTACGCCTGTCAAAAGATAAGTATGCATTAGAAAAGAAATTAAAACTCGATAATGCAAAAAAAATAAGTGCAACATATTATTACGACGGCATAAAAGCTGTAGACAATGGAAATATTTATCAGGCACTCCTGATGTATATTCAAGCTATAAAAGCAATTGAAGCACATGTTGGAGAAGATTTAACTTATCATGATTTAAATGGTAACTTAAACCTGGGATCAGACATATTTAATGCTATTCAAAATACATTTAAGAAAATAAACCTTCAACCAGAAAACGATTCCTATTTAGTACAATTTAGCAAAGAATTAAAAATTCCATTAAGATTACAGGCTTCTTATCATGACAAGAATAGCCATCAATCCCCCATTTCTAATTTACCTCTTAAATTCTATTTCACAAGAGGAGAAGGCGAACTTTCTACAACAGGGTTAACAAATAATGATGGGAAAGCTACATGCAATGTCAATCGCTTTATATCCAAACGAAAGAGTCAGGAAATTACAGCCATTTTCAATGCTAATAAATTATTTGAAGGAGAAAATGATGAAACCAAAATATTATTGCAGGCTTTTTTTCATGATGAATTTTTACCTACAACCAGATTTAACATCGAAGTTCAAAAATCATCAGCTTTTTTGGATATAAACGAAGTTGTATTTGGCGAAACACCAAATACCAAAACATTTGGTAACATGATGAGAGCAGAGCTGGCTCAAAGTTATTTCAACATCACCAACAATAAAGACAACGCAGATTTTACTGTTAAAATCAATTCTAATTTTGTATCCGGAGATGAAAAAAAAGGGAAAGGATACTCATTATATATTGTGTTTGTTGAGTTTAACATATCAATTATTGATAACAAAAACAAGATGGAAATCTTTGCTGACGGATTTAGTGATTTAAAGGGCATGTTACCTGGAAGTTTTGAGCATGCCTTAAAGGATGCACGTAAGAAAGCTAAAAAGAAAATCATTGATGAGATATTACCAAAAATGGAGCAAGTAAATCTTTAATTATACCTATCAAAGTCATTATTTTATAAATAAGAATTATCTACTTTTGTCCATTCATAATTCTCAAATGGCAAAAAATAATTTTTCGACTTATTTAAATATCATTTTCTCAATGATATTTTGGGCATTTTCTTTTGTATGGGTAAAAGAAGCTTATGAATCATTTGGGCCTGTTACTACCATATTTACCAGACTATTAATAAGTTCAGCATTATTATTTATACTTCTTAAAATAACAAGAAAGCTAACCCCTATAAATAAAGAAGATTATAAACTCTTTTTACTACTAGCACTATTTGAACCATTTTTATATTTCATGAGTGAAAGCTTTGGAATGAAGATCGTTTCCAGCACCTTAGCCTCTGTTATTATTTCTACAACACCAATTTTCTCCTCTATTTTTGCCTTTTTAGTCCTAAAAGAACGTCTGTCGCTGATTAGTGTTCTGGGTATTATAATTTCATTTTTAGGGGTTGGCATCATGATTTTTGAAGATGGATTTAAGCTTAGTACTCCAATATTTGGGATTATGCTTATGTTTGGGGCAGTACTATCTACAATAGGTTATTCTCTTGCCTTAAAAAAACTAGCTTCAAAATACCCACCTGTAAGTATTATTGCTTACCAAAACTTCATAGGCATATTCATGTTTCTACCCGTATTTTTATTTGTAGAACTTAAAACTTTGCCAGAAATCCATATCAAATCAAATGCTGTTTTAGCAATTCTACAATTAGCTATCTTTGCATCATCAATAGCTTTTATATTATTTACAAAAGCAATAAAACAACTAGGTGTGGCTAAAACAAATATGTTTATTAATCTTATTCCTGTATTCACTGCAATATTTGCCTGGTGGATATTAAAAGATAAAATTGACATGCAAAAAGTAATAGGAATTGCCACTGTAATAACTGGATTATTCATTTCTCAAATAAGATTTAAAAAGCATGAAGCTTGATTTGGAGCGATATAAAGAAATGGCCCTAAATAAAGCCAAGGAAAACAAGGCTTTTACAACCCGACTAAGAAAAAAGAAACCCAAAACATTGGATGATTCAGTTCTTGGAGCTCATCAGGATGCCTTTGAAAAAATCGACTGTTTAGAATGTGCTAATTGCTGTAAATCAATCAGTCCAATAATCATCGACCGTGACATTGACCGAATTGCCAAACATCTAAAAATGAAACGATCAGAAGCTATTGATCAGTATTTTGAAATTGATGAAGATGACGATTATGTTTTTAAAGAAACTCCTTGTCCATTCTTAATGCCTGATAATTACTGTATGATTTATGAGGTTCGTCCAAGAGCTTGTCGTGAGTATCCTCATACAGATAGAAAACGTTTTTATCAGATTTTAAACCTCACTTACAGAAACTCTTTTGTATGTCCTGCTGTTTATGAGGTGTTAGAAACATTAAAAACTGAATATTAACACACTAAATTTGTATTTTAGTCGTTGTAATGGAGATGGTAATTTAAAGTATGAAGAGACTATATTTAATATTAATATGCTTTGCAATATTCCAATTGACTAAGGCACAATATGGTGGTGAAAGCACTTATGATTTTTTAAATCTAACAAATTCGGCTAAAGTTGGAGCTCTAGGAGGTACAAATGTATCTATTACTGATAGCATTGGAGATTTAAATTTTGTATTTCACAATCCGGCTCTTCTAAAGGAAGATATGAATCAGGCTTTGGTTTTAAACTACGTACCTTACATCGCAGATATCAATTACGGGTATGTTGCTTATGCTCAACATTTCAAAAATTTAGGAACCTTTAGTCTGGGAATTCACAGTGTAAACTATGGTAGCTTTACACGAACTAATGAATATAATGAAACACTAGGAACCGCAAGTGCTGCTGAGTATGCTTTTATACTAACATATGCACGTCAACTTTCGCCTACAATATCTATGGGTATGAGTATAAAACCTATTTACTCTAAATTTGATTCTTATTCTTCATTTGGTCTAGCAACTGATTTTGGATTTAATTACAATAGAAAAGACAAAAACTTTTCTTTAGGTATTGTACTTCGTAATCTGGGCTCTCAAATATCAACTTATGCAGAAACTAAAGAAGATATGCCCTCTGATTTACAAATTGGTATTACAAAAAGGTTAGCTCATGCGCCTTTCCGCTTTTCATTAACAGCACAAAATTTATTAGATTGGGATCTCACCTACGAAAATTCTGATGATGCAGATTCTTCTTCTGCAGATACAAATAATGACGCTTCGTTTGGAGATAAATTTATGCGACATATGGTAATTGGAATTGAGTTTCTGCCAGCTAAAAATTTCCATATTGATTTAGGATATAACCATCGAAGACGCAAGGAACTTGGATACGAAGAAAAAATGTCAACCGCTGGATATTCTTGGGGATTTGGATTTCGAGTATACAAATTTATGTTCTCCTATGGTTCTGCTCGTTATCATTTAGGCGGCTCATCAAACCATTTCTCGATTACAACAAACCTTTCAAATTTTTAAAATAATTTATCCTAATTATTTAGGTTAAAGTCAAACAATCATAGTATTTTTACCAGCTCAAAATTATCGGAATGACTTTACAAAAATCAAAGCTGGTTATTGCAATTGATGGTTACTCATCATGTGGTAAAAGTACTGTTGCAAAAGACCTTGCAAAACTTCTTAATATTATATTCATTGATTCTGGAGCGATGTATCGTTGCGTTACACTTTATGCGCTGGAAAATGGAATAATTAACAATACCAACATTGATTTAGACAACTTAAAATCTGCTTTAAGTAACATTTCTATCTCCTTTAAATTTGACGTTTCATCCAAAATAAATGAAACTTTTTTAAATGGAGTATCCGTCGAAAGGAAAATCAGGAGTTTAGAAGTAAGCAATCATGTAAGCGCCATTAGTGCTATTGGCTTTGTTAGAAATAAGATGGTTGAACTTCAGCAAAAAATGGGCGAAACAGAAAGTATAGTAATGGATGGCCGTGATATTGGAACTGTTGTTTTTCCTCAGGCTGATTTAAAACTATTTATGACTGCATCACCTGAAATTAGAGCTGAAAGACGATTCAAAGAATTTCAGGAAAAGAAAGAGAACATTACTTTTGAGGAAGTATTAGAAAATGTAAAAAAGAGAGATCACATTGACGAAACAAGAGAAGAAAGTCCTCTAAAAAAAGCAGCGGATGCTATTGTTTTAAACAATGATAAAATAGGAAAAGAAAAGCAGTTAGAATTTATTGTTAAAGAATTGCGTAAAAGGAGTTTAATACAATAATTTCGCTGCGAATTGTTAAATAATTTTAAATAAGATTCTTATAATCTTAGAAGCTATCAATAATTTATTTAAAAGTGTCATCTTTGAACCTTGAAATCGATCCATCATCAGGTTTTTGTTTTGGAGTCGTTAAAGCTATTGAAACAGTTGAAGACGAACTAGATAAAAACGATATCCTATATTGCCTAGGAGATATAGTTCATAATAATATGGAATTGGACCGTCTTAAAAGGAAGGGGATGATATCGATAGACAAAGAAGAAATAAACGAAATTAAAAGCAACAAAATATTCATCCGTGCCCATGGAGAACCCCCAGAAACCTATCAGCAGGCCAAATCCAGAGGTCTTACAATAATTGATGCCACATGCCCTGTTGTTTTAAAACTTCAATCCAGAATTAAAAAATCCTGGGAACTTTTAAAACCACAAAACGGTCAGGTAATCATTTATGGTAAGAAAGGTCATGCTGAAGTAATAGGACTTAAGGGACAAACCAACAATGAAGCTTTTATTATTGAATCGTTGGATGATGTATTTAAACTTGATTTAAACAAACCAACTCATTTATATGCTCAAACAACAAAAAGCATCGATGGTTTTAAAGAAATAAATAATTATCTCTTAAAAAACATCAAACCAGGAGTTGAATATAAATCATTTGATACAATTTGTAGACAGGTTGCCAACAGATTGCCAAAAATGGCGGCTTTTGCACAAAAGCATGAGTTAATCATTTTTGTAGGAGGTGAAAAAAGCAGCAATGCCCAAATGCTTTTTAACCAATGTAAAAAAAACAATAAGCAATCCTATTTTGTAAGCAACAAAAGCCAGATAAATTCAGACTGGTTTAACGCTTTACCAAAATCTGTTGGGATTTGTGGAGCAACATCCACACCACATTGGCTAATGCAAGAAGTTGCAGAGGAAATAGAAAAAATAACAAAAGAAAAATAAATATGGGACAAGTAAAAAAAATAGGCGTACTTACCTCAGGAGGTGATGCACCAGGAATGAATGCAGCAATCAGAGCTGTAGTTAGGGCAGCAATCTACAACAAACTAAAAGTTGTTGGAGTTAAACAAGGATATCATGGTTTAATACATGACTATATAGAGCCAATGACTTCAAGGTCTGTAAGTAATATTATTCACCAGGGAGGCACCATTTTAAAATCGGCACGTAGCCAAAGCTTTAGAACTCCTGAAGGAAGAAAAAAAGCGTTTGAAAACTTAAAAAAACACTCTATCGATGCTTTAGTTGTAATTGGTGGAGATGGAACTTTTACTGGAGCCAGACTTTTAGGACAAGAACATAACTTTCCTGTTGTAGGTGTACCTGGAACAATTGATAATGACCTTTACGGTACTGATTATACGATTGGATATGACACAGCATTAAACACTGTTGTTGAAGCAGTTGATAAAATTCGTGATACAGCAAGTGCACATAGCCGATTATTTTTTATTGAGGTAATGGGACGTGATGCTGGTTTCTTAGCTTTAAGAAGCGGTATTGCATCTGGTGCTGAAGCCATTATGGTTCCTGAAATAGATACTGACTTTAAGCAATTAAATACTTTTCTTGAAAAAGGAATGAGAAAAGATAAAAACAGTAGTATTGTTTTAGTAGCAGAGGGTGAGAAAATAAGTGGTGGTGCTATTCAAGCTGCAGAAAGAGTTTCTAAGGAATACCCGGGATATGATACCAGAGTTACCATTCTTGGACATATTCAAAGAGGTGGTACTCCATCTGCATTTGACAGGGTTACTGCTAGTAGATTAGGTGTTTCTGCAGTTGAAGCTTTAATAGACGATCAAAAAAGTATCATGGTTGGATTGGTAAACAAGGAGGTTGTTCACGTTCCTTTCAATCAAGCATTGAAACATAAAAAGAAATTAAATCCTACTTTACTGGAATTAACTGAGGTATTGTCGATTTAAAACAAAATATAATATGATTTGAAAAGCTGTTTCAATTTAGGAACAGCTTTTTAATTATTTATGGCTACTACCGGATCAAGCTTACTAGCACTATTTGAGGGAATATATCCACTAATCACACCTAGAGCAACAGAAATAAAAACGCCCCTAAAGATATTCCAGAAGGTAAGTTTAACGCCCAAATCCATAGTTGAGTTAGCAACTACTGTTAGTAAGAAAATAATAACCAATCCAACTGCACCTCCCAACATACTTAAAAATATACTTTCAAATAAAAACTGCATTAATATAAATTTCCTTTTGGCACCTAGTGCTTTTTGAATACCTATAATTCGCGTTCTTTCTTTAACCGATACAAACATAATATTGGCAATTCCAAACCCACCAACTAAAATAGAAAATCCACCAATTAACCAACCAGCCAAATCAATTATTCCAAAAAGTCCATCAAATTGTTTTTGAACTATACTAATTTGGTTCAATGCAAAAGTATTATCCTCAGAAGGCTTTATCTTCCTTTCTGATCTCAATATTCCTTCTAACTCTCCTATCAAATCATCTGCACTCACACTATCTTTAGCCTTAACAATTATAAATGGATCTACACGTTCGCTTCTTATGTTAAACAAATTTTTAGCAAAATTAATAGGTATAATAATATTCTTATCAAGGCTATTGCCAAACATATCATCCCCTTCTTTTTGCAAAACCCCAATTACAGTTAACTTTCGCCCCATCAACTTAACTCTCTTACCTACTGGATCTTCCCCCTGAAACAATTCAAAAGCCACATCATACCCCATCAAAACCACATTGGTGCCATTATTAAACTCAAAAGGAGAAAAATACCGACCATTATTAATCTCAAAGGACCAGTTTTTATCAAAATTTGAAGAAACTCCAAATACTCGAACATTATCATATGAATTATCCTGATACAATATGGTTTTACTAGATCCAATACAAAACGTTGAGGCTTCAGCCAATAGCGATTTTTTTTCAATAACCTTTTGCTCATTTAACGAAGGCACCGGCCTGTTAAGATATCTCCACCATGGATATTCAGTTTCTCCTTCCGG